>NZ_CP150313.1:3732500-5732500 GCF_051525245.1 Sorangium sp. So ce128
GCCAACGTGGCGCTCCCGGAGGGGACCCCTGAACCTCAGGTCGTGCCTGAGCAGAGCGGGCGCACTCATCCGGCACAGCTGACGAGGACGCCCGAGCGCAGCGACGGGGCCGATGCGGGGCGGAATCGAGGGGCTGCGGTTCGAGATGCCCTTCTGCGGGCGGCGCAGGGCATCGATCTGGCGCTCGGCAAGGACGCCAAGGTCGACGTCGCAGGCGTCACCGCGCGCCTCCGGCGCGACGCCGATCACCTCAACCTGGGACCGGGGCACCTCGCTGTGCGGCGCGAGGCAGGCTCGCTCGTGGTGGAGCTCTCGCCTGGAGAGGCCGCGATCGCGGCCGCCGGCGCCGACGCCCAGCAAGCGCTCACCTTTCGCCTTCGCGTGCCGCTCAGCGACGCGAAGGAGACCCCGCAGGAGATCGTCGCCGACGTGCAGGGCGGACCCATCTGGCTCTCCACCCTCGGCGTCCATGAAGGGGACATGGGCCTGTTTGATGTGGCGCGGACGTCGATCGTCAGCCGCGCGCGGGTCGTCCTCTCCGCCGACGGCCAGACGCTTGGCGTCGACGGCGAAGGAAGGCTGAAAAACCTCTCCCTGCGGAGCGCGGCCCTGGCAGATGAGCCCATCGCAGGCCTCGACCTGGCATGGCGAGCGAAGGCGAACGGCAAGCTCGACGGATCCAAGCTCGTCGCCGAGGACGCCGAGGTCGACCTCGGTGCGCTGAGGCTGATCGCGCGCGGCGAGTACGAGCACGCCGGGAACTCACACCGGGTCCGCGGCACCTTCGAGGTGCCTCTCACGGCTTGCCAGTCGATGCTGGATTCGGTGCCCAAAGGGATCGTGGCGAAGCTCCACGGAATGAGGCTTGCCGGCTCGTTCGGTATCGAAGGGAAGCTCCGGTTCGATACCGCGAACCTCGACCGGAATTTTTTGCTTGACTGGGGGGTCTCCAACACCTGCCGCGTGACGGAGATGCCGCCGGAGCTCAGCGTCGATCGCTTCAAGCGCGCGTTCCGGCGCCTGGTTTACGGGCCCGGGGGCAAGCGCGTCGACATCGAGTCCGGGCCGGGGACCGCCGATTGGGTCCCCTACGAGGACATCTCCCGCTTCATGGAGGTCGCCGTGCTGACCACGGAGGATGGCGCCTTCCACCGGCACCACGGGTTCGACGAGGAAGCCATCAAGAACTCGATCCGCGAGAACCTTCGGAAGAGGAGGTTCGTGCGGGGGGCGAGCACCGTCAGCATGCAGCTCGCCAAGAACCTCTACCTCGAGCGGACCAAGAGCGTGGCGCGCAAGCTCCAGGAAACCTTGCTCACCATGTACCTCGAGCAGGAGCTCACCAAGGAGCAGATCATGGAGCTCTACCTGAACGCGGTGGAGTTCGGACCGCTGGTCTACGGTATCGGCGCCGCCGCGCGGCACTACTTCAACGCGTCAGCGGCGCAGCTCTCGCTCGGACAGGCGCTGTACATCGCGTCGATCCTGCCGAACCCGAGCGTGCAGCACTTCGATGCGAACGGTGAGGTCACCGCTGCATGGAGCGGGTACCTGCGCAAGCTCATGCAGATCGCGCACAGGCGGCGGCGGATCTCCGACGAGGAGCTGGAGAAGGGGCTCCAGGAGGTTGTGGTGCGAGGCTCCCCTGCGCCCCATCTGGCGCCCCGTCAGCCCTCCGAGGACGGCGGTGAAGCCGGCGAGGAGAGATCGGGAGAGGACGAGGGGGGCGCCTGGGCGGCGCCTTGACGCCTGCACGCGCGGGCTGGGCTGTCAGCGCTTCGAGGCGGCGGTCCGGAGCTTCGCGAAGAACGCGCGGAGCACGCCGGCGCACTCGTCTGCGAGCACGCCCGACGTGACCGCGAAGCGATGGTTGAGCCGGTTGTCGCGCCCGATCGCGAAGAGCGTGTCGACCGCTCCCGCCTTCGGGTCCGGGCAGCCGTAGACGAGCCGCGCAATCCTGGCATTGACGAGCGCGCCGGCGCACATGGGACACGGCTCCAGCGTCGCGTAGACGGTCGCCCCTTCGAGCCGCCAATGACCAAGCCGCCTGGCCGCCGCCCGCAGCGCGTCCACCTCGGCGTGACCGGTCGGATCCTGGTCGATCTCGCGGCGGTTTCGACCGCGCGCCAGCACCGTCCCCGCCGCGTCGACGACGAGCGCCCCCACGGGGACGTCACCGGCACCTGCCGCAGCCTCGGCCTCCGCGAGCGCTTCGCGCATCCACAGCGCGTCGACGTTCGCTGGTTCCTCCGGCTGTGCCACAGGGGAGAGGAGCAAATCCGCTCCGTCATCCATGACATCCATGAGAGGCTCAGGACCTTTTACACGACCGATCAGGCGCGCCCAGGAAGATTCGAACTTCCGACCCCCGGCTTCGTAGGCCGATGCTCTATCCAGCTGAGCTATGGGCGCTCTGGTGAAGACAAGTGCAAGACGTGGCTACGCCACCGCACTCCCGCGTCGCGCTCGGTTGCGCGAAGTGAGTGCCGGCGTTTATACGCCCCCGAGCGAGCTGTCAAAGGAAAAGTGATCGATGCCTGAGTGCGTCTGCTCGAATGCGCGGCGTTTGCCGCCGAGGTCGTTGCGAAGTTCGCTCCTTCGTCGCCCTCTCGCCTCGCGCCCTGGCGACTCCCCCGAATGGTCGAGCCTTCTCGCCCGCGAAGGCTGATCCCATCCGCAAGGTTGAGCCGCCGTAGGGCGAAGCGGGCTAGCGGCGCGGGCCATGCCGGCGACGCACACGAAGCCGGCGGCGGGCAACGAGCGCAGGACAAAAACAGGGCGCGCGGCGACTCCGTCACGGAATGGCCGCGCGCTTTCACACGCTCTCGAAGGGCAAGCGAAGCTCTAGAAGCGCACCACGAGATGAGCAGGCCAAGCTGACGAAACGGGAAGAAGCCGTAAGCCAAGCAGCAGCGGCGCCATGGAGAGGCGGGATGGCGCCCGCTGAACGACCAAGCACAAGCTAGTGAGGCCCGTTACGAGGGGAGGAGGACCGAGACACGCTGCAGCCCACAGCGCAGAACACGGTCAATTCCGCCTGGAGCAGCCTCTGTGCCATCTCGCGGCCTCCTCGTCGCTGCGTCCTCGCGCGCGCGTACGTCCAGCGGAATACTCACGTTTCGCCGCGGTTTCTTCGGCTGTGTGGATCCGTGTCCGACGAGGTGCTCGGGCAGCGGTGTCGCGTGCCATGCCGTGTTTCGCAATCTTTGCGGACCAAGAGCCCCGGCCATTGGACGCTGTGACGCGTCGCGCTGTCGAGGGCCACGCGAGCGCCTATCGGGGGCCGCCGAAGAGGTGGTCGTGCGGGGCGTCGGCATGACAGCGCTTGCAGAGGGGCAGAGCGCCGCGGTGGGTGGAGGTGCCCTGGGGCGTGAGGACGAGGTACTCCCAGTTGCCGCCGTCGGGGTCGTAGCCAGCCGGTCGCTTCACCATGGCCAGGAGCGTGTCCGGCTCCGATGCGCCCGCCCGGTAGTGGAACTCGACCACGGCCGCGCCGGAGGGGAGAACGCGATCCGGACCGAGCTGCGGGTAGGGCGCAGCCGCCGCGTTGATCCTCACCTCCGCCTCCATCTCGCCGGTGAAGTGCTGGGAGCGAGCTCGAGCCGTGACGGGCTGGAAGCTCGCGAGCTGCCCGGCGAGCTCCCACGCCGAGGGCGCCGCGGCCGGCGGTGCAGCGGGCGCCGGGGCCGGCGCCCGCGCCTCGGGGATGGAGCTGGAGCCGCGCCCGATCCATTCCGTGGTCTCCGCGACGTGAGCGGGGGACGCGGACGGCGGGGGCGGCGCACAGCCGAGCGGCAGGGGGGCCCACCCGGCGCGGACCCGCGCCTCCGTCGAGAGCGTCATCGAGGCGAGCGACGCCGCAGCGAGCGCGCACCACGCAGAGAGGCGGGTTCGGGACCGCACCGGTCGAGATGCTACACTGCCCGGATGTACCTGGCCTCTTCCAGGCGAGGCCGCGCATGGCGCGCCCTCTTGGCCGCCACGCTGGTGTCGCTGTCGGGCGCTGCGCTGCTGGGAGGCGCCCCGCACGCAGCCGCCGAGGAGGCGTCCCGCCGCGCCTGGCTGGGCGTGGAGCTGGAGCCAGGGCCGGCCGGGGGGGTGGTCGCGAAGCACGTCGTCACCAGCTCGCCGGCGGCCAAGGCGGGCATCGTGGACGGGGATCAGGTCATCGCGGCGGATGGCGTCGAGATCGACGAGCCAAAGCAGCTCGTCGCGCGTGTCGCGCTCGCGGGGCCTGGAAACGTGGTGAACCTCCGGATCCGGCGCGGCGGACGAGAGCGAGACGTCGCGCCGACGCTGGTGCCGTTCCCCGGGCACGATCAGATCCTTCGCCTCGACAAGATCGGCACGTTCGCGCCAGCCTGGAAGTCGCTCACCACCGTCGGAGGGACCGTCCCGGCGAACATCGGGACCCTGCGCGGAAACGTGGTGCTGCTCGATTTCTGGGCGACCTGGTGCGCGCCATGCCGCTTGATGGCCCCGCAGCTCTCGGCGTGGCACGCGGCGCACGCCGCGCAAGGGCTGCGGGTCGTGGGCGTGACGACCGACGACGTGAGCGTCGCGACGAAGACAGCGCAGGCCCTCTCGATGCGCTACGCGGTCGCGGCGGACGCGTCGGAGTCGACCTCCGCGGCCTACGGCGTCAAGGCGCTCCCCACGATGTTCGTGATCGACAAGAAGGGCGTCATCCGGGACGTGGTGGTCGGGTACGACCCGACCCGGCACGCCGAGGTCGAGAAGCTCCTCAAGGCGCTGCTCGCGGAGCCCGCGCCGGCGCCATAGCCGCCGCGGGGTCGCGCCGGCTGGACCGGTACGCTCTCCATGCTCCTCTCCATCGACGAGTTCCTCTGGGCGCTGCGCCGCGACGGCTTCGCCGTCTCGACGGCGCAGGCCATCGATGTCACGCGCGCGTGCGCCCTCGTCGGGTTCGGCGACCGAGGGACGCTGCGCGACGCCATCGGCGCGGTGGTCGTCGAGCGCGCCGCCGATCTCCGCCGGTACCGCGCCTGCTTCGACCGCTTCTTCTCTCCCGCGGGCGCGCACGTCGGCGATCTGTGGGGGCGCCTGCGGGAGCGAGGGTTCTCGGATGGGGAGCTCTCCGCCCTGCGCGATCTGCTGAGCGCGGCGGCGGAGCGGAGCGGCGCCTCGGGCGACGCGATCGCGTTCCAGGCGCTCGCAGGGACCGCGGGGGAGCTCGACCGAGCGCTCCAGGCGGCCGGGATCGCGCGCGTGCTCGCGCCGATGACGAGCTCGCTCCAGATCGGGTTCTTCGCGCAGCGGGTGATGGATCAGCTCGGGGTGCCGGCCGCCGCCAGCGCGCTGCGGCGGATCCGGAGCGCGCTCGAGGAGGCCCTCGGCGAGGAGCGGGGGAGGGCCCTGGCGGAGGCGCTCGCCGCCGAGCTGGAGCGGATGCGGCACCGCGTGCGCGAGCACGTGACGCTGTCGCTCCGGCGCTTCGAGGGTGAAGAGCCAGCTGCCCAGGGCCGCATGGATGTGCCGTTCGCCTCGCTCGGCGAGGGCGAGATGGAGGAGGTGCGCCGCGCCGTGAAGGAGCTGTCCGTGCGGCTCCGGGGCGCGGAGCGGCTCCGGAGGCGCCGCGCGCGACGCGGGAGGATCGATCCCCACCGGACGCTGCGGCGCAGCCTCCAGACCGGCGGCGTGCCGTTCCAGCCGGCGCGCCGAGCGCGGCGGCGCGACAAGCCGCGCCTGATGATCCTGTGCGACGTGTCGGACTCGGTCCGCGTCGCCGCGCGGTTCATGCTCGAGTTCGTCTGCGCGGCGCAGGAGCTCTTCGACC
Source organism: Sorangium sp. So ce128 (assembly GCF_051525245.1). Lineage (NCBI taxonomy): Bacteria > Pseudomonadati > Myxococcota > Polyangiales > Polyangiaceae > Sorangium > Sorangium sp. So ce128. Next base: position 3,738,298 of record NZ_CP150313.1, read on the forward strand.
GGACGCGATCGTTCGTCTTCGTGAGCGAGCTCGCCGAGACGACCGAGCTCTTCGAGGCGTTCCCGGCGAGCTCGGCGCTCGAGCGGATCCAGCGCGGCGAGGTGGTGAGCCGGGCGCACAACTCGAATTACGGGCGCGCCCTGCTGGCCTTCGAAGAGCGACACGGGCGTGACGTGGACCGGCGGGTAACCCTCGTGATCCTGGGCGACGGGCGCACGAACTACTTCGCGGACGAGGCGGAGGTCGTGAGGAAGCTCCGTGACCGGGCGCGGGCGCTCCTGTGGCTGTGCCCCGAGGGGCCGGGCGCCTGGGGGACGGGGGACAGCGCGATGCCGCGCTACGCCGCGGCGGCGACGAAGGTGCTGGTCGCCCGGACCGCGCGGGAGCTCGAATCGGCGGCGCGGGAGGTGGTCGCCCGGCGCGCTTAGGGCTATGGGTCGCGCCATGTCGCTCGATCAGAAGCTGCGGGATCTCACGGCGCGCATCGAGAAGGGAGGCGCGCAGAAGTACCACGACAAGAACGCGGAACAGGGCAAGCTGTTCGCGCGGCAACGGGTCGCGCTGCTCGTCGATGAAGGCAGCTTCATCGAGGACGCGGCGCTCGCCAACGCGCTGGATCCCGAGCTGCCGGCCGACGGCGTCATCACGGGCACCGGGACGGTGGGCGGGCGCCCCGTGTGCGTGATGGCGAACGACTCGACGGTGAAGGCCGGCTCGTGGGGGCGCCGCACCGTCGAGAAGATCCTGCGCGTGCAGGAGACCGCGCGGCGCCTCCGGTGCCCGCTGCTCTACCTGGTCGACTCCGCGGGGGCGCGCATCACCGACCAGATCGAGATGTTCCCCGGGCGGCGCGGCGCGGGCCGGATCTTCTACAACCAGGTCGAGCTGAGCGGCCTCGTCCCGCAGATCTGCCTGCTGTTCGGCCCGTCGGCGGCGGGGGGCGCCTACATCCCGGCGTTCTGCGACGTGGTGTGCATGGTCGAGAGCAACGCGAGCATGTACCTGGGCTCTCCGCGCATGGCGGAGATGGTGATCGGCGAGAAGGTCACGCTCGAAGAGCTCGGCGGAGCGCGCATGCACTGCTCGGTCTCCGGGTGCGGCGACGTCCTGGTGAAGACCGAGGAGGAGGCGATCGCCTTCGCGAAGCGCTACCTCGCGCTGATGCCGCAGAGCTCCGCCGAGACCGCGCCCCGCGTCGAGCCGAGGCCGGAGAAGCCAGGGCAGCGGCCGCTCGAGGACGTGATCCCCGCCGACGAGAACAAGCCGTTCGACATCATGGCCGTGATCGACGCGATCATCGACGAGGGCAGCTTCGTCGAGATCAAGAAGCTCTACGCCCGAGAGATCGTCACCGGGCTCGCGCGCGTGGAGGGACGCGCGGTCGGCATCATCGCGAACCAGCCGAAATACAAGGGCGGCGTGCTGTTCGTGGACTCCGCCGACAAGGCGGCGCGGTTCATCTGGCTGTGCGACGCGTTCAACATCCCGCTCCTGTACCTCGCCGACGTGCCCGGCTTCATGATCGGGACCGTCGTCGAGAGGCAGGGGATCATCCGGGCCGGGGCGAAGATGATCGCCGCGGTGAGCGAGGCGAGCGTGCCGAAGCTGTCCGTCGTCGTGCGCAAGGCGTACGGGGCCGGGCTCTACGCGATGTGCGGGCCGGCGTTCGCGCCCGACGAGTGCATCGCCCTGCCCTCGGCCTCGATCGCCGTGATGGGGCCGAGCGCCGCGGTGAACGCCGTCTACTTCAACAAGATCCAGGCGATCCCGGCGGGGCCCGAGCGCGAGGCGCTCGTCCAGAAGCTGCGCGACGAGTACCGGGCCGACGTCGATCTGGAGAAGCTCGCGAGCGAGCTCGTGATCGACGCGATCATCCCGACGGCGAACCTCCGCCGCGAGGTGGCGCGCCGCTTCGAGCGGTACGCCGGCAAGGTCGAGGAGAGGCCGCGAAAGAAGCACCTCGTGCCGCCCGTGTGAGCGGCGCGCGGCGCGCTCCGGAGAGCGCGCGGCGAGGGCAGCGCCCTTCGTGACCTCGGCCGCGCGCGGACGTGGTGTAGACTCGCGGCGTGCTCGCCCGCAGGTTTCCGCTCTCCATCGCGCTGCTCGGCCTCGCTCTCGCGGCGGGTGAAGCGCGCGCCGACGTCCCGGCCCCGGCGGTGGCGCGCCTGCTCGGCTCGCGCCTGGGTCGGCACCCGCTCGCCGATCCGCGCGGGCGCATCCCCGTGACGGTGCCGCTGCCCGCCGGCGCCGACGCGCGAGCGCTCGGGCTGCTCCCGGTCGCGCCGGGCTTCGGGGCCATCCGGCTCGCGCCCGGCGACGTCGGCGCCTTCTCCGCCGCGCACCCGGAGCTCAGGCTGCTCACAGGGCCGCCGCGGCGGCCCCTGCTCGATCGCTCCAAGGGGTGGATCCGCGTCGAGCCGTACAGGAAGGCGACCGGCGCGGACGGCAAGGGGGTGGTCGTCGGCGTCGTCGATACCGGTCTCGACGTGACCCACCCGGATTTTCGAGACAAGGACGGCAAGACACGGATCCGATGGATGCTGCAGGCCGGAAGCCCGAAGGGGCTGCACGCGGCGCTCGAGCACACCTACGGGTGCGATGATCCGGACCAGTCGGCGTGCGCGATCTTCTCCGACGCCGACATCGACGCCATGCTCGCGCAGAGCAAGCCCGGCATCCTCCGCGATATCGCGGGGCACGGCACGCACGTGGCCTCCATCGCCGCGGGCAACGGCGGGCCGATGGTCTCGGAGCGGCCGCGGTACGTCGGCGTGGCGCCCGCCGCGACGCTGATCATCGCCGCGCCCGCGCGGCCCGGCGAGGGCTTCGACGATCCGGACATCCTCAAGGCGGTGCAGTTCATCTTCGACCGCGCCGAGGAGCTGAACATGCCGGCGGTCGTCAACCTGAGCGTCGGGAGCGATTTCGGGCCCCACGACGGGACGAGCCCGCTCGAGGCGGGGCTCGCCGCGATGGTCGGCAGCGCTCATCCGGGGCGGGCGATCGTCGTCGCCGCCGGCAACAGCGGCGCGATGTACGAGCTCGACGGCGAAGGGCCGCTCGGGATCCACACCGAGGCCCACGTGTCGGCGCACGCCGAGACGCGCGTGCCCATCCGGACGCCGAGCGCGGAGCGCGGCGAAGGATACGTCTGGATCACCTTCCGGCCCGGGGACGAGGTGTCGGTCGGCCTCGACGGGCCAGGCGGCGAGGCGTGGATCGGCCTGATCGAGCCCGGAGATGACGCCGGCTACACCGGCGACGACGGCGAGACGACCGGCGCGGTCATCAACCGGCTCGCGAACGGGAAGTCGCCCATCACAGCGGCGACGAACAGCGCCGTCGTGGCCTTCAGCGGGGCGTGGAAGGCGGGCGAGTTCGCGATCCGCCTGCGAGGCCAAGGGGACGCGCAGCTCTGGGTGACGGGGCTCGGCGACGTCTCGCCGTCGCACGATCTCGGGCTCCTGTTCCCGCGCGCCATCAAGCAAGGGACGATCAACGTGCCCGCGAGCCACCCTGGGCTGCTCGCCGTGGGGTGCACCATCAACCGCGTCCGCTGGCAGCCGCAGGGGAGCTCCACGAGCGTGCGCCTCACGAGCCTCGACGGCGTGGACATCGAAGAGGACAGCGCCTGCTACTTCAGCGCGGCTGGCCCCACGCCGTTCGGCGTGGCCAAACCGGAGATCAGCGCGCCCGGCGGCCTGGTCGCGGCCGCCATGGCCAGCGGCGTCGACCCGCGCGACGATCCCGGAGGGCTGTTCGATACGCCCGGGTGCCCTGGCGACGAGCCTTGCTTCGTCGTCGACGACCACCACGCGATCGCGTCAGGGTCGTCCATGGCGGCGCCGCAGGTCGCAGGGGCGATCGCGCTCCTCTTCCAGGTCAACCCGAACCTGAGCCAGGCGGAGGTCACGGAGGCGCTCCAGGCAGGCGCGAGGTATCCGAGGGGCGCCGTGCCGCTCGACGCGCAGCTCGGTCCCGGCGTGCTCGATCTCGAAGGCGCGCGCCTCGCGCTCGAGGCCGCCGAGACCGGCGGCAACGAGCCGGCGCTCGACAAGAGCTGGTACGTCCTGTCGAGCACCTACGCGAGGCCCGACCCGTCGTGGCCGGTCTGGGGGACGATCGAGCTGCGACGCCCTGACGGCGCCCCGGTGAGGGGCGTCGATGGGAAGCTCACGGTCGCCGTCCGCGGCGGGGTGATGCACACGCCGCTCCGGGAGGTGCGCCGCGGGCTGTGGCAGTTCGCGGTCGCCGCGCCGCGCGGCTCCGGAGGGGCGACGCTGGCCGTCGACGTGCTCTACGACGGCGCCTCGCTCGGCGCGCGCGAGCTCCCGGTGGGGAGCGACGTCTGGATGGCGAACGGAGAGCTCGAGGCGACCAGCGGCGCGTGCACCTGGGCCGCGGCTCGCCCGGACGGGACGCCGCCGTCGAGCCGTGCCGCCTGGGGCCTCGCGAGCCTCCTCGTGGCGGCGTCGGCGGCGCGCCGGCGGCGCCGCGGCTGAGCACCCCCGCAGGCAGCCCGCGCGCTTGCGTTGCCCGGGTGCACGTGCGGCTGCCGTCCGGCGCCGTCCGTGTCACGGTGGCCGACCGGCGGGGCGGGGTAGAGCACGACTGCGATGGAGCACGGACGCATGGATAAACGGGTGATCCTGGATCGACCTCCCGCGGCGGAGGCGGACGCGGAACACGCGCGCGCACCCAGGCCGCTGCGGTTCGCGGCGCGCACAGGCTGGGATCTCTCGGGCAACAGCCTCGCGTCCGTGCTCGCCGAGGCGCGCGGGGCGGGGCGCGCGCTCGTCGACTTCACGGAGTCGAACCCGACGCGCTGCGGGATCGTCGAGGCGGCTCACCTCATCGCGCCGCTCGGCGAGCCGCGCGGCGAGCGGTACGCGCCGCTGCCGCTCGGCGACACCGCGGCGCGCGCCGCGGTGTCGCGCTACTACCAGGAGCGCGGGCTCGACGTGGATCCGTCGAGCGTCGTGCTGACGGCCAGCACCAGCGAAGCGTACGGATGGCTGCTCAAGCTGCTCGCCGAGCGCGGCGACGACGTGCTCGTCCCCGTGCCGTCGTACCCGCTGCTCGAGTACCTGGCCTGCCTCGAGGACGTCGCGCTCACGCCCTACCCGCTCCTCAGGGAGGAAGGATGGCGCATCGACCTCGGCGCGCTCGAGCGCGCGGCCGGCGAGCGGACGCGCGCGGTGGTGCTCGTCCATCCGAACAACCCGACCGGCTCCTTCGTGCGCCGCGACGACGCGGCCGCGCTCGAGGCGTGCGCCAGGGAGCGCGGGCTCGCGCTGATCGTCGACGAGGTCTTCGGGGACTACGCCCATGGAGACCTCGCCCCGGACCGCTTGCCGAGCTTCGCCGGCGCGCGGCAGGCGCTGACGTTCGTGCTGAGCGGGCTCTCCAAGGTGATGGCGCTGCCGCAGCTCAAGCTCGGCTGGATCGCGGTCTCGGGGCCGCCGGAGCTCGCCGCGGCGGCGCTGGAGCGGCTCGAGATCATCGCGGACACCTACCTCTCGGTCGGCACCCCGGTGCAGCTCGCGCTGCCGGAGATCCTCGCCTCACGGGCGCCCGTCCAGCGCGCGATCCTGTCGCGCGTGCAGGCCAACCTGGCGGCGCTCGACGCGGCGATCGCCGCGCGCGCCGGGGGTGCGGTCCGGCGGCTCCCGATCGACGGCGGCTGGTACGCGACGCTGGAGGTCCCGCGCGTGCACGACGAGGACGGCTGGGTCGAGCTCCTCGTGCGCGACGAGGGGATCATCGTCCACCCCGGCTACTTCTTCGATATGCCGCGCGACGGCTTCCTCGTGGTCGGCCTGCTGCTCGATCCGGACGTGTTCGCGGAAGCCGCGCTGCGGCTCGTGGGCCGGATCGCGCGCGCGATCAGCGGTGAATGAGGACCACCGTGGAGCGGCCGGCGTCACGGGAGGCCCGCAGGCCGTGCCACCCCTCCGGCACCGGCGGGTCGGTCCAGGCGAACATCTGCTTCGCGTCGATGGGGGAGAGGTTGACGCAGCCGCCGCTCTTCGGCTCGCCCCAGGCGTCGTGCCAGTACGCGCCGTGCAGCGCGTGAGGTCCGCTGAAGTTCTGCACGAACTGCACCTCGGAGTGGACGATCTTGTCGTTCGTGCTCGAGACCATCGTCGCCGTCACGAACTTCCCGTCGATGCGGAAGCGCCCGGTCGGCGTCGCCGCGGTCTCGATGGCGGGGATGCCCTGCCTCGGGACACCGCCGCGCCCCGGTGAGATGAGCGTCGCGAAGACCGGGGTGAGCTCTTCATAGGCGACGAACCAGCCGCCGAGCACGCTGACCTCGATCCACTTGCGCGGCGACGACGGATCGCCGTCGCCCTCGAGCGGCGAGCTCTTCGCCGCCTCGATCACGACGGCGTCGTCCGCGCGCACGTAGACCCCCGGCTCCTGCGTCTCGAGGAGCCGCTCGCCGTCCTCGCTCTCGGCGCGACCGGTGAGCCCGACCGAGGCGAGCCGCGCGAACGACGCGCCGGTCGGCTCGAAGCGGCCGCCGGCGCCCCGCTGGTACTTCGGCCGATCGGTCTTGCGGAAGAACGCGAGCGGGAGCGAACGCCCGTCCTTCAGCCAGACGCCCTGGAAGCTCGAGCGCGGGTAGGGCTTCAGGCGATCCTTCGGCATGTACGCCTGGTCCGAGGTCACCACCCAGGTCCGATCCTGCGCGTCGAACGCGCGGGTGAACGCCACCGTCGAGCCGTTCACGATCCGGTCGCGCCCCTCGCGCACGAGGCCGCCGAATGGAAACAGCGCCGGGGCGGCCACCCCCGCAGGCTTCAGGTCGACTCCTACGAGGGCATCGTCGAGCTTGCGGATGGCTTCCTCGCCGGCACCCTCGGCGGCGCGCACCTTCGCGATGTTCGCGAGGTGCTCCTCGAGGTCCCACTCGGAGCGCCGCTGCTCCTTCGCGCTCGGGAGCTGCGGGTAGCGCGGCGCGCCGGTCGACTCCGCGTAGTCATAGGGCCACGGGGAGTCGACCCTGGGCGCGTGCGGCCGCAGCGCGGCCACGACCGGGTCGTTCGGGTCGACCGCGGCGCTGGCGCCAGCGCAGACGTAGCCCCGCGGCTCGATGGCGTACCACGCGTCGCACCCTTCGCCCGGCGTCCGCGCGGCCTCGACGCTGCCGCCGCGCAGCGCGACGGAGCCGCCGAGCCCCAGGTAGCCGCTCCAGCCCCGCGTCGGGTAAGGGCCAGGGTTGATCCACGCAAACCGCGCCTTGGAGTAGATGCGCGCGCCCTCCACCGCCGCGATGGCGGGCGGCGCCGTTGCCGCCGCGCTCGCCGCGGGCGGCGCGTCGGCCTCCGCCTGGGCCTGGGCCGGGGCCTTCGTGACGTGCGCCGCCTCGACGAGCGCGGCGCGCGGCGCGGCCGCTCCCGAGGACACGCGCGGCGCGTCCGCCTCGGGGGGCGTCCGCAGGGAGTCCGCCTCGAGCGAGGCAGGCGCCGCATCGGCGGGGCTCTCTTCGGAGCAAGCTGCGGCGCCCCCCGACGCGATCGCGCACGTCAGGGCCGCGAGGAGGAAGGAAGGCGGTGAGCTAGCCATGCAAGCGGGAGAGACTAGTTGCCGGATGCGACCGCGGACAAACGAACGACAGCCGCGCCGCCCGCGGCTGCCAGCCGGGGAGCCGCGCTCGCCGCTAAAGCCTGCCGAGCACGGCCACCACGAGCAGGATGACCCCGACGAGCGCCGCCGTGATCATCGCGAACCTCATGAGGCGCGGCTTCAGCCACTTCCACAGGACGAGGCGAGCCACCTTCCACAAGAGCACCAGGATCTGCCGGAGGACCTTGCCCACGACGAGAGCGTAGCGCAGTCCCGCGGCGCGCGCTGCCAGCAAGGGCGGTAGAATTCGCGGCCAATGGACGAGCCCTGCGACCCTCGCCGCGTCGGACAGGGCGGGACGCAGCGCGCAGCGGCACGCCTGCCGGACACCTCCGCCAGCGGCCAGCCCGGCGTGCAGGCGATCGCTGCGGGCGGTGCGTGGCGTCACGTCAATCGATGTCGACGCTCACCTTCGATGCATAGCTGCCAGGAGAGGGGAAGGTGATCTCGCGCAGCGCGCCGGCGACACACTCGGCCGCCTCCTCGCCCCGTTCGTCGTTGCTGGACACGCCCACGCTGAGCGGCTTGCCGTCGGTGTCGATGTAGAGCGTGGCCTTGAGCTGGCTGGCGCCCGCCTGGCTCCGGCACGACGCGAGCGCCGGCCTCGCCTTCTTGTACGGCGTCCCGAGCTGGTCGGGCGTCCAGGGCACGGGCAGGCGCTCGTCGCTGCTCGGCTCGAAGGTGAAGCTGTTCTCCGCCAGGCCCTCTCCGCCGACCGGCTTCGGCCACCTCGTCGCCTTCAGGACGCTCAGCATGCACGCCTCGGTCTCGCGATCGCCCAGGTTCGAGTCCTTCACGAACGCCCAGCGCGCCGTGCCCTCCTCGGTCACCCGGACCTTGAAGCGGATCTCGCCCCCGAGATAGGGGATCCGCTGGACGCCTTTCTGGTAGCAGCGCGAGAGCCGAGACGACGCGCGCTCGAACGCCGCTTGCACCTTCTCCTCGTTCATGCCGCCGATCTCGGAACGCGAGTTCATCTTCGGGCTCGACGTCTCGACAGGCTCGGCGTCGACCATCACCGGCGCGACGGACGTGGGCGCGGCGCCGCCGCAGCCCAGCTGGGCCGCGAACGTCGAGAGAGCAACGACGGTGATCGTACCCCTGAGTAAGCACGTGAATTTCATGATCGAACGAGGACTCTATACGAGCCGCGTCTTGGGCGAAAAGAGCGCGATGAGGGGAACGCGCGCTGCAGTGCGTGTGAGAGATTCTACGCCAGCGCGAACGCCGACGCGCCGCTCCGAACGCGGGCCCGCTCGGACAGGAGGCGTCCGCAACGCACACGGTAGAGGCGTAGCGGTGAAGGTCCGTCCACGAGCGCCTGAGCGCAGAAGATGCGAGGCGGCGCGCCTGAGCGCACCGGCGCGTCGTGCGCTCGGTGCGTATGGCCGTGGATCACGTGAAGGTGATCGTGCTCGTGGAGCAATGCCATGAGCTCAGCGCTGTTGATGAGCCCGTCCAGCCATTGCATCGCTCCGATCGGATGGCGGAGCGGCGGGTGGTGCTGGGCGAGCACGAGCGCGTCGCCCGAGCGGCGCGCCTCGGCGGCGAGCGAGGCGATCCACGAGAGCTCGCGGGCCGCGATCGCGCCCGCCGAGCGGGTCACCGGTTGCATCATGGCCGTCGAGACCCCGGCCACGACAGCCCCAGGCAGCGCGACGGCCGTCCCCTGCCTGCTCGTCGCCGCGAAGGGGCGGAGGCAGCCCTCCAGCGCGCGCTCCCACGCGCCTTCGGTATACGCGTCGTGGTTGCCAGGCACCAACGTGACGCGGGCCGGGTCCCAGCCGCTCTCCGCCAGGACGGCGGCGAGCACCTCGAACTGGGCAGGGGTCCCGTCTTCCGTGAGGTCGCCGGTGAGCACCAGGTGGTCCGCCCCGGTCCGCCACGCCTCGATGAGCGCCGCCAGCGTGCGACGGCGCCGTTGCGCTGCGTCGATGGGGCGGCCGAAGCTCAGGTAGCGAAGCCGCCACCGCTCGGCGCCGCGGCGCCGGTCGTGATCCGCCTCGAGGAGATGGAAGTCCGTGAGGTGCGCGATCGTCGTCATCGACGCGATCGTGAGCCCTGACCGACGTCGTTCTCGCGACATCGACGCAAGCTCTCGGCGACGCAACCCATCGCTGCGCGAGGCGCCTCGACGCGCGCTTCGCGATCTCAACACGACATCCGCGAGCGCGTCGTGCGCGTGTCGCCGCGGCGGCTCGACGTCCGTCCGGGCCGGGCGGGGCCGGGCCTTTCGGTGAGCGATCGTCACGGGGCGGGCGTGGCGCTGCTCGGGACGGGGAGCGCGCCTTCGGCGAGCTGATCGCTCTCCTGGTTGCCCTCGAAGCTGTTGTCCTCCGACACCGACGGCGCCTGCGCGCCCTGCACGACGAGGCCAAACCGGTTGCCGGTGGACTCCGAGCTCGCGAGCGCGCCGCCGCTGTCGCTGAACAGCAAACCGGCGCGCGCGCAGCGCTGCACCTGCACCGTGCTCACCTGCGCCGTCGAACCCAGGACCACGAGGCCGTCGCCCAGGTCCGGCACCGATTCCGTCTGCCCACCGGAGCTCAGGGCCGAGAACGTGCCGCCCTCGACCCCGAGGATGACCGTGTCCTCCACCGTGCTCGGCGAGGCCAGCAGCAGGCCCGCCACGCGGCTCTCCAGCACGGCCGACCTCTGGACGAGGACATGCGCCGCCCCGGCGCTCAGCAGGCCGACGCCGCCCGTGCCGTCGCGCTCCTCCGGCAGCGAGCGCTCGATGAGGCTGTCCGCGATCTCGAGGGTCGCGCCCCGGGACGCGGACACGCCCGCGACGTGGGGCTCGACGATATACGTCGACGCAAGCGTGGCGCGGCCACCCTGCACGAGCACGCCGGCGGCGCGATCCCGGTGCAGCGGGTTCGCGCGCGTGCCCTCGATGACCACGCCGCTCGCCGAGAGTGTCCCGCCCGAGACGAACAGCCCGGCGTCGCCGGCCTGGCGCACGAGGCTCGACGACAGCGAGAGCGCTCCGCCGCGCTGCTCGACGGCGACTCCGAGGTGACCGCTCTCCGAGGCGGCCGCGCCATCGAAGAGGTTGCCAGATGCCTCGACCTCCGTGCCGGCGTCCGCGACGGCGAGCAGCGCGTCGCACGCGCCGGACAGCACGCTGGACGCGAGCGACGCGCGCGCGCCCTGCTCCACGGCCAGGCCGCCGGCTTCGGGCGCCGGGTCCGCCGCGGCGGCGATGAGGTTGCGCGCCGCCACGAGCTCCGCGCCGGCGCCCGTCACCAGCGCGCCCAGGTGATGGTGGACGAGCGCGTTCGCGTCGAGCCGGAGCGTGCCGTCCTCGAGGTGCACGCCGACGCCGTCTCTCGTCGCCGACGGCAGCGCCGCGGCCTCCAGCAGGTTGCCCTCCGCGACCACCTCCGCCGCCTCGGAGCTGATCCGCAGGTTGATCGTGCCGCCGACCAGCGCGTTCTCGGTGAGCCGCGCCTCGGCCCCGGAGACGACGAGCACGCTGATCCAGCCCTCGCCCGTTCCATCGTCCGCCCACGACGACTGGACGAGGCTGCGCGACAGATCGAGGCTCGCGCCAGGGAGCGCGACCACGAGCCCCTTGCCGCTCTCGCCCGTCACCCGGATGTCGCGCACCGAGACCGCCGCTGACTGGATCAACACCCCGATCGATGGGCTGAGCAGGCTCACGCCGCGCACACCGGCGTGGTCGACGTCGTGGATCCAGACCGCGCTGACGTTGCCGTCGGGATCGCTCTTCTCGCCCCGGAGCACCACCCGCGAGGCGCACCGCCCGACGATCTCGATGGGCTTCGCGATCTCGATCGGCTCGTCGTACTCGCCCTCGGCCAGGACGACGCGCCCGTCCGCCTGAACGCCCGCCAGCGCCTCCGCCAGCGTCGTGAACGGCCTCTCCCGCGACCCGTCGCCGTCTCCGCCCTCGTAGCCAGGATCGACGTGGAGATCGCCGGGCGCCTCGACGATCTCGCCCCACGGCGCCGAGCCGCAGCCGTCCGGGCCGTCGATGGAAACACAGCCCTTCTGCGGGACCGCGAATGTCCCCTCCGGGCACCTGGCCATGGTGGGATGGCAGGCACCGCCCTCCACGAACTCCGCCGCACAGCCGGGGATCCCGACTTCGATGCAGCCCTCGTCGTGCTTCGGGATCGTCCCGGGCGAGCACTTCGCGAGCGCGGGGCGGCAGAAGCCGTCCTCGTCGACGAAGGCGTCGGCGCAGCCCCGAATGCCCACCTGCGCACATCCGCTGGCGCCGCTGATCTGCCCCGGCGCACACCCCGAGCCGCCGCCGCCTTCCCCCGGGAGGTGGGTATACGGGGGCAGGTCGGTGCTCTCACAGCCGAAGAGCGAGACCGCGTACAGGCTGGAAGCGAGAGAAAAAAGACACCAGGGCGCCGAGTGTCCAAGCTTTGCGCGCAACACCCCACCAACCTAGCAGATGGTCCGATGCGCACGCCGGCAATGCGCGCCTCTCTCGCCGTCTCTAGCCGCTCGAGACCGGACATTCACGGGCGTGACCCGGACAGCCGCACGTCGGCTCGCGCCCAGGCGCGCTTGAAGCGCGCGTGTGCGGCGTCCGCTTCCTCTTCCCTGCCCTGTGCGCGGAGGCTGCGCTCGAGCCCGCACAGCGACCAGCCGTTCTGCGGGTGCTGGAGCAGGTCCTCCCGGTACGTCGCCTCCGCGTCGCGCGCGCGGCCCGCCGTGAGGAGCACCGCGCCGAGCGTGTGGCGGACCGGCTCGGGCCAGTCCGGCGGCTCGAAATAGCGCAGCTCGTCCTCGATGCGCGCGGCGTCCTCGAGCATGCGAGCAGCGGCGCCGGTGTCGCCGCGCTCGGACGCGATCTGGCCCTCGAGCACGAGCGAGGCGATCTCGAGCAGATCCTTCGCGCGGTTCCTGCCGATCGTCGTGTCCTCCCGGCTCTCGGACGCTATCGCCCGGAGCACCGCCGCCTCGCGCGCGGCATCGTCATGGCGCCCCGTCGCGGCGAGCGCGCGGCCGCGCGCATAGCGCCATATCCCCGCCGTGTACCGCAGCTCGGGCGGCGGCGCCGGCTCTGCGAGGACGTCGTCCCACCGTCCGAACCGGACGAGCGCGAACAGAAGCGCAGGGCGGAACATCTCGAGCATCGGCATGTGTCGGACGTTGTGGTCGGGCACCGCCGCGGCCAGCTCTCGCGCGGCGCGCACGGCGACGGCGCTGCGCCCCTCCATGCTCGCCGAGACCGAGAGGAAATGGAGGTTGTGCGGGAAGTACATCATCGGATAGATGCCCTCCGGGCGCCGCTCGCGGATGTACCGGCGATCGGCCAGCACCGCCTGCTCGTTCGCGTCAGAGGCGTCGGCGTAGCGACCGACGCGCATGAAGATGTGCGACGCCATGTGCACGAGGTGCCCAGCGCCAGGGGCCAGACCGCCGAGCCGCTCGGCGCTCGGCAACGCCCGCTCCGGCGCGCGCGACGCTTCGACCGCGTGGATGTAGTAGTGATTCGCGCCGAGGTGCTCTGGATCTCGCCGGAGGACGCCCTCCAGCGTGGAGACGATCTCCTCGGTCCCCGGCTGCGGCCGGCCGTCCTGCGTCCAGAGATCCCACGGGCGCAGATCCATGAGCGCCTCGGCGAAGAGGACACCCGCGTCGAGGTCGTCGGGGAAGCGACGGGCGAGCTCGCGCATCGCGCTCGCGTAGGCGCGGTCGAGGTCCGCGCGGTCGCGGCCCGGCGTGCGGCCCGACGTTGAAGCGTGGCGCTCCGCCAGCGCGTCGATGTACGCGCGCTCGCGCTCGCTGGCGGGCGCGGCGAGCGCGCGCGCCTCCTCCACGGCCTCGAGGGCGGCCCGCTCCCGCGCCGCGTCGGCCGGCTGGTTGATGTTGGGGCCGAGCGTGAGCGCGATGCCCCAGCGGGCCATGGCGAGGCCGGGATCGAGGCGGGCGGCCTCCCGGAATGCCTTCCTCGCCTCGTCGTGGTTGAACGCGTAGACGAGCCGCAACCCCTGATCGAAATAGCGTTGCGCGAGCTGCGATGACGTCGTCACGGGGTGATGGAGAGCGCCGATGTCCTCGAACAGAGGGATGCGCTCGGCGTCGGGGGCCTCCGTAGGCGCAGGGCCGGTCGGCGGCTCCGCTCCGGGCGAGGCTGGGCGTGGCTCCGCGCCGCACGCCGCGAAGACGGCGCAGGCGCAGAGCAGGGGCAGGCTGAAGAGCGCGCGTCGAGCTGTCATGGGCAACCTCCCTGGAGCCCGGATCGCCACGGGTTCCGACGGTCCAACATCCCCTCGCGGGGTCGCTTTGCCTCGGGCGCCTCCCTCCGGCGCGATCGCGGAGGTCGAGCCGAGCGAGGGCCATGCACGCGCGGTTCCCGCGGCGCGGGAAGGCAGCGCACAGAAAGCCCGGACGTGGCCGGGCCATCGACGCGCCCGCGCGGTCAGCGCGGTCAGCGCGGTGCTCGATGGACGGACGGCGCGACTTGCGGCAACCTCGGGATATGACGACGTGCAGGGATGAAGCTCTCCGCTGGGTTCACCGCTACGCGATCGGCGGGGCGGCGTTCGCCGCGCTTCCGCTCCCGATCTCGACCTCCACCGGGCTCGTCGCGATCGAGACGCACATGATGGCGATGGTCGGCGAGATCTACGGCGAGAACATGGGATCCGTGGTGACGACCGCCGCCGGCGGGAGCTTCGCGATCCTCGGGCAAGGCCTGAAATTCCTGGCCACCCGGGCGGTCGGCTTCGTCCCCCTGATCGGGCCGGCCATCAAGATGGGCATCGCAGGGCTCACCATCGAGGCGATCGGCCGGGGCGTGGTGGGGCACTTCGAGCGAAAGTACCCGGGCAAGATCTTCGACAAAGCGTGAGCCGACGTGGCGTGCCCGGCGCGCGTGCGAGGCGCGCTGCGCGCGACGCGCTGCCTGCGGTGCACACGAGGCGCGGCGCGCGGACGAGGCGCGCTGCGCGCAGTGCGCCGGCGCGCGGAGCTGCCTGACGCGCACGAGCGGCAGCCCGCGCACGAGGCGCGGCGCGAGCAATGCGCCGCCTGCCGTGCGCACGAGGCGCGGCGCGAGCAATGCGCCGACGCGCGGCGCCGCCTGGTGCGCCGCGCGCCGCTATCGACGTCCGTCAGTTCTCGCAGCCGCTGCAGGCGAGCGGGCAGGTGCCGTTCGCCGTCGCCTGACAGTGAAGGTCGGGCGCGCCGGCGCTGTCGCCGTAGTCGCAGCAGATCTCGCCAGCGTCGCAGCATCGCACGCCGCAGCAGAGGCCTTCTTCGCAGCCGAAGCCGGGGGCGCACGCATTCGCGCACTCGCCCTGGATGCAGACCTGAGTCTCGGTGCAGGTCGTGCCGCACGACCCGCAATTGCGCGGATCACCGGCCAGGTTGACGCACTCCGCTCCACAGCACGAGAGCCCGGGCTCGCACATGCACATCGTGCCGCCCTCGCCGCCCATGCCGCCCTCGCCCCCCGTGCTCGTCGTCGCGACGGTGGAGGTCGCTCCGCCTTCTCCGCCCGCGCCCCCGCTGGAGGAGCTCGATGCGGTGACGTAGATCGGCAGAACGTTCACGGTGCCCGGGTCAGCTTCACATCCAGCGACGGCGAACAATGCGGCCCACAACAGCAACGTGATCACCCGATGACAGGGCATGAGCACCTCCAAGCCGAAAATCACACTACCACGGAGGGGCGCGGCCACACGAGGGGGGCATGGCACACGGCGAAGCGCCGGCTGTATGCACTGCGTCGTACGCCGCTTCACGCGCGTCACGACGATGAACGCAGCGGCGCCTGCGACATCAGGGGGTGATGAGCTTGCAGTCTGACAGGAGCCCCGTGTACCAATCATCGGTCCTGTCGAGCCATGCGCCCTCGCTGGACCAACGGATGCCGGGCCGCTTCATCCTGCCTTCGACGGTGTAGGTGCATTTCACCGCGAACCGTGCGGACGGCAGCTTGCCTGCGGTGAGCGCGGACTCGCTCCAGAGGCCGGCGGCGAGGAACTGGACGCGGTCCGTGGTCGTGTAGGGACGGAGCAGCTTTTTGTCGTCCGCATCCCCCTTGGACCAACCCTGGGTGGGCGACTCGAACGCGCAGTGCCGGCCGCTGACTTCCTCGGCCGACCAACAGGCGAGATCCTTGATGTCGGTGGACACGAGGGTGACCTCGACCTGGGACTTGTCCCCGGGTTTCCACTTGGGGCCGGCCGTGCCGGCCGCAGGCTCACGCCCGAAATAGGCGAAGGCCGCGGCGAGGCCGCCGATGATGATGAGGAACAGGATCATGCTCTTGCCGAGCGAGCCGCCCTGCGGTTGGGCGGCGGCGCGAGGCCGCGCGCCGGGCTTCTTGCCGGCCGGGCGCCGCGCTGCGCCAGCCTGCTTTGCAGGACGCGAGGCTCTGGCCGGCGCGGCGCCGTCGGCGCGGCCCTCGCCGTCCTCCTCGCTGCGGGTGTCCTGCGCGTCGGCCTCGCCGGGAGGCGCTTCGTCCGTGTCGGGGCGGTCTCTGTCTTCGGAGCTCGTAGCCATCGAGGCGCTTTATGTACCGGAGCGCGCCCGCGACTCAAGCATTCCGTGGACCGAGCGGCAGGGCACGATCGCCCGTTCCAACGAGCAGCCCTTGATGTAGGCTGCGGCCGCGATGACGTTCGATGCCAGAAATCCACGCGCGCGCATCCTCGGCACGGGCCGCTCCCTGCCGCTCGCCGTCCCGACGAGCGAGGCGCAGGCGGGCGCGCCGCCGGCGGACGGCGCGGCGGGCGACCCGGGCGCGAGCGACGAGCGGCGCCGCGTCGCGCCCGGCGAGCGGACGAGCGACCTGGCGGCGCGGGCGGCGAAGGCGGCCCTCGAGGCGGCCGGCGTCGGGCCGCGCGATCTCGAGATGATCATCCTCGCGACCTCGAGCGGCGACGCGCCGATGCCGGCGACCGCGGTGTACGTGCAGCAGAAGCTCGGCGCCGAGCACATCCCGTCGTTCGACCTCTCCGCGTCGCTGACGGGCTTCCTCTACGGGCTGTCGGTGGCGAACCAGTTCGTGACGGCGGGGACCATGAAGCACGTGCTCGTCATCGGCGCGGACCTGCTCTCCCGCCGCCTGGATCCGCGGGACAGGGTCTCGGCCCAGCTGTTCGGCGATGGCGCCGGCGCGGCGGTGATCGGGCCGGCGACCGGCGACGGTCGGGGGATCCTGAGCGTCGGCTTGCGCGCCGACGGGAAGAGGGCCGATGTGCTCCAGGTGCCCGGCGGAGGATCCGCGGAGCCGCTCACCGTGGAGCGGCTCGCCGACCGGCGGCACTACCTGCGCGTGAAGCAGCACGAGCTGCGGCAGGCCGCGGAGGAGCACCTCGGGGCCCACGCCCTCTCGGCGGTCGCGGCCGCCGGGCTTGCGCCCGCGGACGTCGACTGGGTGATCCCGCACCACGCCGACCCGCACCTCGTCGCCCTCCTCGCCGAGCGCCTCGGGTGCTCGCCCGAGCGTGTCCTCGGCGCGGTCGACGGCGCCAGCGCGGCCGGGACCTGCGCGGGCTCGGTGGCCATGGCGCTCGACGAGGCGCTCCGCGATGGCCGGATCGTGCCCGGGAATCACGTGCTGCTGTGTGCGCTCGGCGGCGGCCTCACGTGGGGCAGCGCCGTGCTCCGCGTCTGAGTCGACGAGGGCCGGGGTCTCTGGCGGCGGGCGGCCCGGCGGGCACACGGCCCTCGAGGGAGCGCGCGCGCTGCGCTCGGCGGCGGGGTGGGGGGATTTCCCCACCGCCACGCTCGCGACGAAGGCGACGAGCGCGACGGTGGACTTGTCGCCGTGCGCTCCCCATCGTGCAGGAGAACCCATGAACGACGCTCCTCTCTACAAAGATGCCAAGCAACCCGTGGGAAAGCGGGTGGAAGACCTCCTGAGTCGGATGACCCTGGACGAGAAGGTGGGGCAGCTCATGCAGCTCGACGCCCAGGGAGATCTGGAGGACGCGATCGGGCGGATGAAGGTCGGCAGCCTCCTGCACTGCAACGGGAAGGACGCTGACACGGCGATCCGGCGCGCGCTGGACACCCGCCTTGGCATCCCGGTGCTGATGGCCGACGACGGGATCCATGGCCATTCCTTCTGGGCGGGCGCCACGATCTTCCCCACGCAGCTCGCCATGGCCTGCAGCTGGGATACGGGGCTCCTGGAGCAGGTCGCGCGGGTGACCGCCG
Organism: Sorangium sp. So ce128; assembly: GCF_051525245.1. Taxonomy (NCBI): domain Bacteria; kingdom Pseudomonadati; phylum Myxococcota; order Polyangiales; family Polyangiaceae; genus Sorangium; species Sorangium sp. So ce128. The sequence goes on from NZ_CP150313.1 coordinate 3,756,091, forward strand.
CCGAGATGCGGGCGACGGGACTCAAGTGGACGTTCTCTCCCGTCCTGTGCCTCACACGGGATCTCCGCTGGGGCAGGGTCGGGGAGACCTTCGGCGAGGATCCCTATCTGATCGGCGAGTTCGCCTGCGCGATGATCAAGGGCTATCAGGGCAAGGGCCTGGACGATCCGGACGCGGTGCTGGCGACCGCCAAGCACTACGCGGGGTACTCGGAGACGCTGGGCGGCCGTGACGCCTCGGAGGCGAACATCTCGCGGCGCTACCTGCGCTCGTATTTCCTGCCGCCCTTCGAGCGGGCCGCGAGGAGCGGCTGCATGGCCTTCATGACTGGATATCAGTCCATGGACGGGATCCCGGCCACCGCCAACCGCTGGCTCCTGACGGAGGTCCTCAAGGAGGAGTGGGGGTTTGAGGGGATCCTCGTGACCGACTGGAACAACGTGGGCAATCTCGTGCTTGATCAGAAGGTCTGCAAGGACATGGCCGAGGCGGCCACGGTGGCGGTCCAGAGCGGAAACGACCTGATGATGGCGACACCGCAGTTCTATGAGGGCGCCCAGGAGGCGGTGCGCCGCGGGCTCCTCGCCGAGGCCGAGATCGACGCGGTCGTGCGGCGCGTCCTGTCGCTCAAGTTCTCCCTGGGGCTCTTCGAGGACCCCGGGTACAGCAGCGAGCAGCGCATCCAGGAGATCATCGGGTGTGCGGCCCACCGGGAACTGAACCTGGAGGTCGCGCGGGCGTCTCTCGTGCTGCTCAAGAACGACGGCCTGCTGCCGCTCGCGGAGGCGGCGGCGTCGAGACCCTTGCGGCGGATCGCGGTGATCGGCCCCAACGCGGACGACACGATCGCCCAGCTGGGCGACTGGTCGCTCGGCTCGGGCCAGATGAGCGGCGGCAACGGGCCGCAGCACCCTCGCTCGAGCATCGTCACGATCGTGGATGGGATACGGGAGCTCGCGCCCCTGGGGTGTGAGGTGGTCTATGCTGCGGGCTGCTCGGTTCTCGGCGAGGACGAGTCGGGCATTCCTGCCGCGGTCGAGCTGGCCCGGGGCGCAGACGCGGTGGTGCTGGTCCTGGGGGACAGGATCGAGCTCATCGGCGAGACGAAGAGCACGGCGACCCTCGAGCTCATGGGCGGACAGAGGGCCCTCTCGGACGCGATCGCCAGGACCGGCGTGCCCACCGTCGTTGTCCTCGTCAACAGCAAGCCGCTGGTCCTGCCGCGCTCGGCGCTCGGCGCGGCGGCGATCCTCGAGGCGTTCAATCCGGGGATGATGGGCGGGCGGGCCGTGGCCGAGGCGGTGTTCGGGACGATCAACCCCTCTGGCAAGCTGACGATCTCGTTCCCCTACCACGTGGGCCAGCAGCCGATATTCTACAACCAGGCCCGCGGCCAGCACGGGAGTCGCTACGCCGACCTCACGCAGGAGCCGGCGTTCGCCTTCGGCTTCGGCCTGAGCTACACGCGCTTCACCTACGGCGATCTGAAGGTCCTGACGCCGAGCGTGGAGCGAGGCGGCACGGCGTCGTTCGAGGTGACGATCACCAACGCTGGCGGGCGCGATGGCGTCGAGATCGCCCAGCTGTACGTCGAAGATCTGGTGACGTCGTCCACGTGGGCGCAGAAGGAGCTGAAGGCCTTCCACCGCGTGAGCCTGGCCGCGGGGGAGGCGCGCAAGGTGCGCTTCGACCTGCCCGTGGCGGAGCTGTCCCTGGTCGACGCGGAGGGGCGCCGCGTGGTGGAGCCGGGGGATTTCCGTGTCCACATCGGCTCGTCGTCCCGGCCGCAGGACCTGCTCAGCGCCGGCTTCGCCGTGCTTGGCGTTCCGCTGGCTCAACGTATCTTCTGAGGATCACTGCCCCTCACCGCACGCAGGTCGAAGCGCGGAGCGGCCCCGCGTCGCCGAGGGGGCGCATCCGCCGGCGCTCTCGGCTAGGGTGCCGGGCCGTTCATGCAGCTCATCTCCCTGTCCCCCCTGGCCGCGTCGGCGTTGCTCTGGCGAACGGCGAACGGACCCTGTGTGACCGTCGCCGTGAAGGCGACCTTCCAGCTCTCGCTTGACGGCGTCGCCGCGCTGGCCGCGCCGCTGCCGCTCTTCCACGACGTCCTCCACGAGCAGAACGCGGGCCGGAGCCTCTATGTGGCCTCGGATGCCGTGCCCCACAAGCCCCGCGCCGACGTGCTGCTCACCGGCAGCGCGTACGCCCCGCCCGGCCAGCGCGTGAGCCACCGGTGGGTGCGCCTCGCCGTCTTCCACGCGCACGCGCAGGCGCCCGCGGTCGTCGACAAGCGGCTCCAGATCGTGGGCGAGCGGCAGCGCGATCCCGCGACCGGCCAGGCGACGGCGCCGGCCCCGTTCTCCAGGCTGCCCGTGCGCTACGAGCTCGCCTTCGGCGGCGCGCGCTGCCCCGAGAACCCTGTCGGAAGGGGGGCCGATCCCGCCGACCTCCGGCTGCCGAGCATCGTCAACCCCGCTGCGCCCGACGCCCCCGACGGCTTCGGGCCCATCTCGAGCGCGTGGCCGCAGCGGCGGCGCGCGCTCGCCGCGTGGGATCCCGCGAAGCTCCTGCTGCCTGTCCCGGAGCTCCCGATCGCCATGGACTGGGGCTACTTCAACGCGGCCCCGCGCGACCAGCAGATACGCTACCTGCGCGGGGACGAGTGGATCCTGCTCGAAGGCCTCCACCCCACGGCCGCCCAGGTGCGCTCTCGCCTGCCCGGCGTGACGGCGCGCGTGCTCCTCCGCGCGCCGCGGCTCGCCGACCCCGCCGGCGTCGAGCTCACCGTGCGCTGCGACACGCTCTGGATCGACGCCGACGCGCTCCGGTGCACCCTGACGTGGCGCGCGTCCCTGGCCGTCGCCGAGCGCGCCCTGGAGGCCGTCGAGCGCGGCAGGATCCTGGTGACGCTGACGCCCCTCGACGAGCGCGCGGCGTGGCCTGCGCCGGAGCCCGCGGCCGCGGCCGCGCCGCCGGTCGGCGCGACGACGGCGCCGCTGCCGGAGGGCGTGAGGCCGCCCGCGGGCGCGCGGCCGTCGCTCCCGATTCCCGAGCCGGATCCGTCGGTTGCCCGCGGCATGAGCGCCGAGGAGTGGGCCGCGCGCGGCGCGGGCGCGGAGGCGTTGCGCCCGTCGCTCGACCTGACGCAGACGCGCCCCCTCGACCCCGCTGCCTTCGCCGAGGCCCTCCGCGCGTTCGACCCGGCGCCGCCCGGCGCCGTCGCCGCGGAGGCCTCGCAGGCGGGTCCCGGCGCCGGGGAGGCGGCCGGAGGCGCGGGCGCGCCGCCGGTGTCCGGGCAGCCGCCGGTGTCCGGGCAGCCGCCGGTGCTCGCGGACACGCGCGAGTTCAATCTCCAGGACGTTCTGCGCGGCGCGCGCCAGGAGGACGCGCCGTTCCCGGTCGCGCCGCCCCGGCCCGCGGAGCAGGCCGAGCCCGCGCGGGCCCCCGCCCAGGTCTCGCTGGAGGCCCTCCGGCAGGCCTTCCCCGCCATGGCCGCGCACATCGCGGCGCACGCCGGCGCGCCGCTGCCCACGGCCACGCTGCCGCTGCCCGAGCCGGAGCCGTCGAAGCCGACCAGCGAGGATCTCGCCGGCTCGCCCGACCTGCCGCCGCCCGCGAGGACCACCGAGCACGTCCCGATCCTGAACCTCACCCCGTTCGCCGCCTTCACCATCCCCTGGCAGGCCCGGCCGCCGAGGGACTCGCTCACCGTCGTGGTCAAGGGCACCTTTGACCTCGTGCCCGGGGCGCCGGCGGCGATCGCGGCCGATCAGGAGCTCCCCGGCGGCGACGTCCACGTCGACGACGACCCCGCGAAGAGCCTCCGCTACCCGTCCGATTTCGCGATCTTCAAGCCGAGAGCCGACGTCCTGCTGGTCGGGCACGCGCACCGCGCCAGCGACGGCGACGCCGCGGCGCTCGTCCGGCTGCGCCTCGGCGACGCGCTCGACCGCGCCGTCGCGGCCATCGGCCCGCGCCGCTGGGACGCGCTCGGCGCGCCCACCGCGCCCGGGCCGTGGGACCGCATCCCGCTCCGCTTCGAGAGCGCCTTCGGCGGCGCCGGGTTCGGCCCGAACCCCGTCGGGACCGGGTACGGCGCGCGGGCAGGCGGCCCGCTCCCGTCGCTCGAGCTGCCGGATCGGGTGATCCGCTCGGCGGGCGACAGGCCCTCTCCGGCGTGCTTCGCGCCGATCGCGGCGACGTGGGGCGATCGCCTCGAGAAGATCGGGTCCTACGGCGAGCGCTGGAGGAAGACGCGCTGGCCGTTCTTTCCCGACGACTTCGACTGGACCTTCTTCAACGCCGCGCCCGCGGAGCAGCAGATCGCCTATCCCCGGGGGGACGAGCCGTTCGAGCTCTGGTCCGTGCGCCCGGAGGGCGAGGTCGTCCGGGGGCGGCTGCCCGAGCTGCGGGTCCGCGCGTTCAAGCAGGCGACGGAGGAGGCCGGCGGCGGGTTCTCCGAGGTCCCGATGCGGCTCGACACGGTGTGGTTCGACGCCGACGCGCTCCGGCTCGTGCTGGTCTGGCGGGGCCTGCTCGACGTGGCCGACGAGGACGCTTCCGAGATCGCGTCGCTGTTCGTCCTGAGCGAGCCGATGGCGCAGGGCGGGGCGAAGAGCGAGCCGGCGGCGAAGCGCGACGCGCGGGCGCGCTTCTTCGCGGAGCTCGCGGCGCGCGAGGCGGCCGAGGCGCCGGCGGCAGGCGAGGAGGGGGCGGCGAACGACACCGCGGCCGAGGAGGGCGAATCGGCCCTCGAGGCGCGCATCGCCGAGGCGCTCGCCCAGGCGCGCGCGCGGCGGCGCACGGCGGCCGGGAGCGGCGCGGCGGCGGCGGGGGCCGCCGCGGCGGCGGCTGCCGCAGCGCCGGCGCAGGCGGAAGGCGGCGTCCCCCCGCGAGGAGAGGCTGCTCCCGGCGATCCCGTGGCGGCGCCGCCGACCGCCGGCCGCGACGCCATCCTCGAGCTCCTTCGCCTCGGCGAGCCGCTCGCCGCCATGGACCTGACCGGCATCGACCTGTCCGGCGCGGACCTCGCCGGGGCCGACCTGGGCGGCGTCATCCTGAAGCGGGCGAACCTCCGGGGCGCCCGCATGGACGGCGCGCGGCTCGTCGAGGCCGTGCTCGCGGAGGCCGACGCCGAGGGCGCGCGCTTCGAGGGAGCCGATCTCACCCGGGCCGACCTCACCGGCGCGAACGTCAAGGCCGCGCGCTTCGCCGGCGCCGTCCTGGAGCTCGCGGCCGCGGCGGAGGCGCGCTGCGAGGGCGCCGTCTTCGAGGGGGCCCGGGCGCCCGGCGCCAGCTTCGCGGGGGCCACGCTCACGAGGGCCTGCTTCGATCGCGCGGACCTCACCGGCGCCGAGATGATGCAGGCCGCCCTCGACGAGGCGAGCTTCCGCGACGCGACGCTCGATGATGTGAAAATTTACGGTGCTACCGGGGCGCGCGTCACCCTGGACGGGGCCTCGCTCGCCGACCTCCGCGCCGACGACGTGGTCCTCCGGAACGGGTCGTTCCGTCGCGCGCGGGGCCCGGGCTCCGTGTGGGAGGGCGCCGACCTCACCGAGGGCGTCTTCGCGGGCGCGGCGCTCCCGGAGGCGAGCTTCACCCGGGCGACGCTCGACCGGGCCACCTTCGAGGGCGCCGACCTTGTCGACGCCCGCTTCCGCAAGGCGCGGCTCCGCGGCGCGCGCCTGCGCCATGCGAACCTGATGCGCGCCGCCTTCGACAGCGCCGATCTCGAGGGGGCCGACCTGCGCGGCGCCAACCTGTATCAGGCGGAGACCTGGAAGGCGCGCACGGCCGAACTCCACATCGCGGAGGCATTCACGGCAGGGACCAAGCTGGAGGAGCGATGAGCGGAACAGCCATGCTGAACCTCCTTCTGCGCCTCTCCCCGCTGCGCCCCGCCGTCCGCCTCGAGACCGCCGGGCGGCGCGACCTCACCGAGGACCCGCTCGCGGGTGGGCTCCTCCGCGGCGCGCCGCGGATCACACCGCCACGAACACCTTCACCTGCGAAGGCGCGACGTGGGCGCCGGCGGGCATGTTCGCGTTCGAGCCGTTATGGGCCGACATCGCGGTGTGATAGACGATCTTCTTCCCCTTGGCGTAGACCTTCGAGCTCGCGCGCTTGAAGGTCACCTGCCCTCGGTTCACGTTCGAGACCATCCCGCCGAGCGTGCCGGCCTCATCGCCCTTGCTGCTCGGCATCTTCGATGCCTCGGTCACGGTCTCCTTCTTCTGGACGAGCACCTTGGAGACGGTCGACTCGCAGCCGTTCAGCGTGCCGATGTTCGGGAACGGCGTCGGCACGGGGGGCGCCGGCGGCGCTGGCACCTTGCACACGTCCGGCATGGCGAAGCACATGCCGCCGGCCTTCGTCGCTGCGGGCAATCTCATCTCGGGATCCCTCCACTTCCACGCTGGCTCATCCGAGCAGCACGCGCTCGCCGTCGATCGATGTCTCCTTCTTCGAGACCATCGATGTCCGTTCGCTGACGAGCTGATACGCCTCGCGGATGAGCGAGCGCGCGCGCCTCGCCCGGGTCTGGAGCAGCCCGTCGACGTCGCGGTAGGCGTCCCTTGCCCGCTCGATCAGCCGCTCGGCCTGGATCTCCATCCGGCCGGCGGTGGCGGCGATCTGCGCGGCGGTCGTGGCGATCCGCTCGGCGAGCACGGTCGCCTCGGTCGCGTGGAGCGACGCCCTCTCGGAGGTGACGTCGACCGCCGCCGCGGACACGCGCACGGCCGCCCGCTCGATCACGAGCGCCGGCTCGCCGCCCTCACCGACCTCGCTCGCCACGCGCCGCCCCGCCCGGTGCCGGACATCGCGCCGCGCGCGGAGCTCCACGTCCGTGGCCGCCTCCACGACGACCTTCCCTCGCGGCGCCGCGAGCGTCAGGTCCCCCGCGGGGGCGGCGACGCGCGCCGCGCCCGTCGCGGCGTCGTACGTGACGGCGACAGCGCCCGACGCGTCCCGGATCGCGATCGTGCTCCCCTCGGCCGACGCCGTGGCCCCCTCGGCCGTGTGGATCACGGGCCCTCGGGCGGCGAGGAGGATGCCAACGATGTAAAAATCTGATGTGGTTGCGTGTTTTGAGACGAGCACCCGGTCGCCGGGGGTGGCCTGGTAGCCGGGCACGGCGAGCCGCGCGCGCGCCGTGGCGCCCTCGGCGCCGGGGGCGCCGGGCCGGACGAGGCGCACGACGGCGCGCGCGGCGTCTTCCAGGTCGACGAGGGTGGCCTCGAGCACGCCGCCCGGGGAGGGCTCGTGTTCCAGGGCGACAGCGTCGTTCGCGTTCATCGGGGCTCCGTCCGGAAATCTTCCGCGCGCGCGCGGTCAGGGTCGGTGTTCTTCATGTTGCGGGTGCGCGCCCCGAGCAGCTCGGCGTCATCGAGCCTGGCCCGGTGCAGGTCGGCGCCCTCGAGGTTGGCGTTCACGAGGTGAGCGCGCTCGAGGCGCGCGTGCGAGAGATCGGCCAGCGAGAGATCGGCGTTCGCCATCACCGCGTCGCGCAGGTCCGCGCCCGGGAGCCTCGCCGCGCCGAGGCTGGCCTCGCGCAGGTGGGCGCGGCGCAGCACGGCGTCGTTGAGCGCGGCGTCGGAGAGGTCGGCGCGGGAGAGATCGGCGCCGTCGAGGAACGCCCTCCTGAGGTTCGCGGCGGGGGCGCGCAGGCCCGCGAGCTTCGCGCCCTTCAGATCGGCGCCTTCGAGGTTGACCTGAGAGGCCTCCACCGAGGTGAGGTTGGCGCCGCGGAGGTTCGCGCCCGACAGCGTGGCATTCGTCAGGACGCAGCCGCGGAGATCGGCGCCCTCGCCGTTCGCGTCGCAGAGGAGCGATTGTTCGATCACCGCGCCGGCGAGCTGCATGGCGCGGAGATCGGCGCCGGAGAGGTCGGCCGCGAAGAGCCGTGTCCGGCGGAGGTCGGCCCCGGCGATGGCGGCGGTGGACAGGGCGGCTTCCGAGAGATCCGCGTCGGAGAGATCGGCCCCGGTGAGGTCGACGTCGGCGAGCTGCGCCCCGCGGAAGGTGGCGCCGCCGAGCTTCGCGCCGGCGAGGCAGGCGCCGGAGAGGTCGGCGTCCGAGAGGTCGGCGCCCGCGAGGGAGGCGCCGCGCAGGTCGGCCTCGGCGAGATCGGCGCCGGAGAGGTTCACGCCGGTCCACGAGAGGCCGCGGAGAGCCGCCTTGCCGAGGGACACGCCGGCGAGGTCGAGGCCGCGCAGATCGACGCCCGCGAGGCGGACGCCCTCGAGCGAGCAGCCCTCGAGCTTCGCGCCGGCGAGGGACGCCTCGTCGAGGGTGGCGCCGGCGAGGTTGGCGTTGCGGAGATCGGCGCCGTCGAGGGAGGCGCCCGTGAGGTCCGCCCCGGCGAGCGAGGCGCCGCGGGCCCGCCAGCGCTGGAGCTGGGCGCCCCGGAGCGAGGAGCCGTCGAGGACGAGCCCGTCGCAGCTCGCGCCGGACAGGTCGGCCCGGGCGAGGTCGCACTGGACGAGGCGCGCGCCCTCCAGGGCGGTGCGGCGGAGATCGATCGCGGTGAGCCGGGAGGCGTGGAGCTCGGCGCCCGCGAGGGACGCCGGGGGGCCCGAGGCGGAGAAGTCGAGTCCGGTGGCGGCGGCGCGCAGGAGATCGGCGCCGCCGAGGAGGAGGCCTGTCGTGACGGCGGCGCGGAGATCGACGTCGCGGAGCGAGGCGCCGGTGAGGTCGGCGGAGGAGAGATCGGCGCCGTCGACGGCGGCGCGGTCGAGGCGGGCACCCTGGGCGTCGCAGCGCTGGAGGCGCGCGCCGGAGAGGACCGCGTCGAGGAGCTCGGCCTTGTGGAGGCGCGTGGCGCCGAGATCGGCTCGCTCGAGCAGGGCGCCGGAGAGCTTGGCGCCGGTGAGGTCGACCTGGTGGAGGGAAGCGCCGGTGAGGACAGCGTCGCGCAGATCGGCGCCCGCGAGGCGACAGGCCTCGCCGGGAGGGCCGCCGAGGAGGGCGCCGGTGAGGTCGGCGTCGATGAGGTCGGCGCCCTCGAGGTTCACGTTGCGGAAGATGGCGCCGGAGAGCGTGGCGCCGGAGAGGTTCGAGCCGCGCAGATCGACGTCCTGCCAGAGCGCCTTCGAGAGATCGGCGCCGCGGAGATCGATGCCGGGGGCGACGGTGCCCGAGATGCGGCTGCCGGCGAGCTCGCCGCGCTGGCTCTTCTGCAAGAGCTCGGCAGGCGTCGGGGCCGATCCGTGGTTGCGCTCCGCAGGCATGGTTCGGGCGAGGCTAGGCCATCGCGCGGCGGGTGTCACTGAGGTAGCGTGCGCGCTGGCACGGGTTCGTCGGAGTTGTCCGGGAGGGGCCGTGGCAGGGGCGCGGGAGCGGGGGAGGTGGGGAGAGCGATGATCCGCGGACCCCGCCGTGGCTCACGGCTGCCGGAGAGCGAACTGCTCGGGGAAGAGCGGAGCCGCTCACTATCATGAGGTGGCGGCCTACGCGACTCGGGGTACGATCTGCTGGAGCGTGCAGGAGTGACTCAAGATGAAACGATTCCTCTGTCGAGCACGCATTCATCCCGCCGCATGGCTCGCATGGTTGGCCCTCACGCTTGCCGTGCTTCTGGTCTTCGAATCGGTAGGGGCGACCGCCATCCCGCCGCTGAACGGCTACGTGATGGACGCTACGGGCACGCTGACGGAGGCCGAGCGTGCAGAGCTCAGCCTTCGGCTCAACCGCGAACGCCAGCGGGGAGGGCCCGAGGTCGTGGCACTCGTCCTCGGCTCGCTTGGACGTGAAGGCAGGAGCATCGAAAGTGTCGCGGATGCGGCCTTTCAGCAGTACCGGATCGGAAAAGCCGGTGCGGATGGCGGTGTCCTTCTGCTTATCGCTAAGGAAGAACGTAAGGTCTGTATTCGTACAAATGCGATCGCCAGGGTCGTCTTGACGGACCAGGTGGCCGCGGCCGTCATCGAGACCAAGATCGCGCCGCTGCTCCAAGCGGATAGGCTTCGCGAGGCTATCGCCGTCGGCACAGAGGCCATCCTGGAGCCGCTGCGTGCCGACCGCGAGGCGCGAAGCGGAGAGCAGAAGCGCCGTGCCATGACCGGCTTGTACATTCTTGCCGCGATCATAGGTGTTCCCATCATACTGGTGGTTGCTCTGCCGAGGCGGTTTCTGCCGAAGGGCAACAGCCGCACGGAAGGAACGGACCGGTGGGACTATCATCGGCATAGAGCATGGACGCGAAGCGTCGGAACTCCTGGCGGTGCACCGCACCAACGCGGCTCCAGCGACGGTGATGATCCCCCGGTCGGAGGAGGGACAGGTTCATACTGACCTGGCCGTCGGGCACGTTGTAGCTGAGGGGGGCCATTGCTTGGAAAGCATGCCCCCGATATGGGCGAGCGTGTGCGCCTGCTCGCCGTCGAGCCCGAACCGGAGGCGGAGCACCTCGCGCTCGCGCAGCGTCAGCGACTCGAGCAACGCGCGGACCCCCCGAGATGTGGCTGCCGGTGAGCTCGTCGCGCTGGCGCCTCTGCAAGAGCTCGGCAGGCGTCTGGGCTGAGCCATGGTTGCGGTCCGCGGGCATGGTTCGGGCGAGGCTAGGCTATCGCGCGGCGGGCGCCACTGAGGTAGCGTGCAGGCTCGAGTGCCTTCGCCGGGTCGCTGGGGGGCGTTGGCTGGGAGCGGGGGAGGGGAGAGGAGCGGAGAGGCATGATCAGCGTCGCGGTGAGGATCGAAACGGAGTGCGGCACCTGCAGGATGCCGATGCCGGTCAACACATTGGCTCGCGAGGTGGGCTGCCCGAGCTGCGGGAGGCCGACGGAGGTGAGCGACGACGTCTGGCAGGCGCTGCTGCGCGATCCGGTCTACGACGGGCCGAGGATGCTAACGAACGAGGGGCGGCAGTGCTCTGCGAGGAAGCTCTCGGCCGCTTACACCCGGCGCGGCCCGTGCTGCCAGGGATGCGAGGAGGAAATCTCCGTCGCGAGCATCGTGGAGGTGCGAGAGCAGGCGATGCTCCGGTGTGACCGTTGCGCCAAGCAGACCTGGGTGCGAGCGGTGCCGGTGGAGCTCGCGGGAGCGCTCCCGAACATCACGCACCTCGTGGGCGAAGATCCTGACTCGCCCGCCATGGCGCAGGCAAATGCGGCGGAGGCAGCGACGTTTCCATGCCCGCAGTGCGGCTCACCGGTCGCGTTCGACGGCGTGAACCGAGCGTACACGTGCCGGTTCTGCAGCGCGAACGTGCACGTGCCGGACGACTTCGTATATCGCGGGCGAAGGAAGGTGGCGGCGGACTGGTTTCTCATCTTTCATCCGTCGATCGCCGACAGCGCACCGGCCCCGCAGGCCGTCGCCGCAGGGCTGTTCGACTGGGAAGAGCCGCCTATGGCGGCGGTCGACGCGGAGGGCAACCTCTACTGCGCGGCGAGGCAGCTGCACTGGGTCTCCGTTGGTACACATCTCGCCCGGGAAAAGCACGAGAGCGTACTCTGGTGCATCGATCCATCGATGAACGTCCGCTGGCTGCAGCGCGGTCGATCGCGCGCTGTGCACTTCGTGCTCTCTCCGAAAGGCACACTCCTCGTCACGGATCGGCAGACGTCAGTCCAGCCCTGGCTTTCGGGCAGAACCGGTACGCCTACCGGAGAACCAGCACGTATGGTGAAGGAGAGCGATGGCGGTTTGTCCGATTGTGACGACTTGGCTTGCGATCGCGATGGCTCCCTCTTGATCCTGGACGGTGGTGTCCTTCGGCGGCTCTCGCCGGATGGGGCGGAGTTGCCTCTCTGGACTGGCGGCGCTCCAGGGAGTGTGGATCTCACCGAGATCACAGGCGGGCTCAAGCGTCTTCAGTGCGGGACGGACGGGTCGATCTTTCTCCTGTGTAGCGCGTCGATCGTGCGTTTTGCTGCGAATGGGCGCGAGATCTACCGCGCGGAGTTCTCCTCGGAGCCTCCAGAACCTCGATATCGCACGTTCGGCGTCGACCGCAACGGCAACGCCTACGTCCTCAGGAGCGGACAGCTCGCGCGGATCAGCGCGACGGGTGAGCTTTCCGTCGTCTTGGAGTCAAAGCGCGACAGGCTGCCGCAATCAGAGATGAGCATTGCTGTGTGTCCCGATGGATCGTACTGGCTCTTTGGTAGGGAGGGGCGCGCCTGGAGGCTTGACCGCGACGGCGAGCTTCTCTTCGCGAGTGAAAAGGAGTCCAGACCCAAAAAGTTGACGTACCAACAAGTCGTCGAGCGACAGATGGATGCGGTTAAGGCCAAGACCCAGGCAGAGCACGAAGCATCGGAGCGGCTCATGGGTGAGCGGAGAGCAGAGGCGGCGAGAGTTGAGCGGATCGTTGGGATTGTTGCAGCTATCGTTGTGCTGGGGCTCTTGGCGCTATTGATGGTCGCTGCTGCAATGTCGTAGATTGGTCTCTGGTGCAGGAGCGTGGGGCTCCTGTTCAATCAGATCCTGTACGCGTCCGCTAGCCGAGGTCGATCCGGCCGCCACTGATAGTTACCCTGGAAGAAGAGCACGCGACGCTGGTCCCGCCTTTTACCAGCTTGGCTGCGCTGGCCCCCAGGACACACTGGGAACCTCCGTTCTTTACCGACACAGTCCCGCCCTTGACTGACAGACCGTCGGTCCTTGAGCCGACCATGACGTTGCCAGGCTTTGCGCTCATTCCCCATCCGCCGCCCATGACTTCCGCGAATTTCCCCCCGTGGACCTTCGCGTCGCCGGCGGCAGCGAGATGGATGTTGGCTCCCTTTTCCTGGAGGTCTCCCGCTGTCTTTATGCTCGTGTTTCCGGTCGCTTGTATGTCGAGAGTGGCCTTCGACTTGAGTTGAGCGCCGCCCACTGAGCTTATGGTGAGCGAGGAGGCTGTCGTGATTCGCATGACACCTCCGCTGTGCGTCTTGGAAGTGCCCACTGTTTTGGATACGTAACTGTCGAGCGCGAGGATGTCGACCTTTTTCCCAGTGATGAGCGCCGCGGCGGCGCCTGCAACGGAGACTTTGCCCAAAGATTTCAGCATGGCGATCGCGCCGCCAGAGACGATGGCGTTGCCAGCGGAGGAGAGCGCAGCCGACGCGGCGCCGCCGACGAACGCGTCGACCTTGCCCATCAGCACCGCTGAGTTGTCCCCGCCACCGAGGAAGAAGGGGGCGCCCATGCCAGGTATGACCGCCGAGACGCGAGGGACCGCGGCGATCCCGTTGGCCGCGCCAATCATGCTGTTCGCAATTCCGACTTGCGCGGCTTCCATCGCCTTCCCGGCCTTCTTCGCGGCGTCGCTCAGCAGTTCGACTCCGGCCTTCTTGCCCTCGCGGATCGCCTTCGCGGCCCCGCTGGTCCCCGATACGATGTCATGCAAGATCCCGGCTTTTCGTCGCGTCTGTTCTTCTTCGGCGATCTTCTTCGCCAGGTCCTCGGCTCTCTTCTTCGCGTCAGCGTGTTGTTTTGTGGCTTCAACCGCTGCCGCGTATTCGGGGGTCTCCTTCTCCCATTCTTCCTTCGTCATGGCCCTGAGCAACCCGTAATGATCCTTCTTCGGCGGCGGGTTGGTCTCCGGGTAAGGAGCCTTCGCCTGGGCCGCCGCGAGCACCCTCTTCATGTGCTCCTCCGCGATGACGACCTCCTCGTTCGCCTTCGCCTGCTGCATCGCGTCCCATTTCTTCGGTATGTCGAGCGCGGTCTTCGCGACGCCGAGGATGTCGTCCACGATCTTATGATGCTTGTCATCGGTCAGCGCCTTTGAGAACGCTTGCGCGGCAGTTGCGTACTGTGTGATGCTCGAGGAGGCCACGACGGACGCGATGTCCGTGAGGGTCGTGGCGACCGACGTCAATGTGCTGACGCCGGCAGCGCCGAGCGCCGTGATCGCCTCCTTCGTGGTGAGCGCCGCGCCGGACTCTGGCGTGTTCGGGGATCCGAGCTGGAAGGTCGCGCCGCCGTACGGCGTCGAGAGCTTGATCCGCTCCTCGCCCTCGTTGTCATCGATGTTGATCTCGTTGCCGCCGCCGGTCCGGATGACGTTCCTGCGCCCGTTCTTCGCGTCGACGGTGCTCGGTGTGCGGGGGTTCGGCACGGCGCCTGCGATGATGGGCCGGTCTGGATCGCCATCGATGAAGGTGAGGATCACCTCCACCCCGCTGCGAAGCGGGAAGTGGAACCCGTAGCCTGCACCGGTATGGGGCTGGGCCATGCGGATGAGCCTCGATGCCTTGCCGTCCTCGGCGCTGCTGGTGTCGAACAGGAAGCGCACGCGGTAGCGGCCGCTCTCGTCGACCTCGGCGTACTGGCCTTTGGCCGCGGCGTCGATGACGCCCGTGATCACGCCGTGAACCTTCGGCTTCGGCGTCACGCGCGGCGGGCGGTACGTGGTCGCATAGGGGATCGCCCGGAAGTCGTTCTCGTAGGCGCGCTCCTCGCCCGTGCCCGCGTTGAGCGTGGCCTGCTGGAGCCGGTGGCGCACCTCGACGAGCAGCAACTCGATGTCGCCGCGCGGGTGTCCCTCGAGCGTGAGCTTCGCCCCGGCGCCGAGGGCCTGCACGTCGCTGGCGCCCTCGAACACCCTGCGGCCGGCGCGCAGCTCCTCCGCGCGGAGGACCGCGATGCGCTCGCCCTCATCGGGGGTCTTGAAATGAGCGCCGTACTCGACGATGTCGCCGCCGGACGCCTCCGAGACGGTCGCGGCCGCCATGAGCGGCACGTGCGGCGTCCGGTAATTGTAGTCCTTCACCACGTACCGGCTCGGGACGGTGCGCGTCGTGCCCTCCAGGCGGTGGACGCCGATGCGATCGCCGCGCGGGTAGAAGTGCGCGCGCCCGTCGCCGGCGACCGGCTGAAAGCCGCTGTTCGTGTCGGAGAAGACCACGACGTCGCGGCCGTCGCGGTGCTCGAAGAAGAACGAGATGCCGAGGTGCTCGGCGAGGCGCGAGACGAACTGGAGGTCGGTCTCCTTGTACTGCACGACGTACTCGCGCGGCGGGTACGTCGAGACCAGGCGGAGCTCGAAGTCGTCGCCCTCGTGGAGACCGGCCCGCTCGAGCTTCTTCTTGATGATCTCCGGGACCGAGAGATCCATGAAGATCTCCGACGTCTCCGTGAGCGTCAGCCGGAAGGCGCGGGGCACGAAGGTGAGCGTGTACGCCATGTGCAGCGTCTCGGTGTGGAGCGCGTCGCGCACGACGGAGATGACGCCGAAGAGCCGCCGCTCCTCGCTGTCGCCCCTCAGGAACACGAGCGCGGTGGGCTCGGCGAGGAGCGCCTCCTCGTCGAGCCCCTCGGGGCTCTTGCACACGACGTGGAGCTGGAACTCGAACGGCTGCGAGATGACCTCGCGCCCGGTGAGGTCGTGGAGCTCGACCGCGTCGGCCGAGAAAGCACGCGATTCCAGGCGAGCAGAGAGGATGTCCTTCATGAGCGTCCTTCGGGTGAAGAGACGCTACCATCGCCCGCCGGCGAGCTCTCTTTCAAGCTGCTCGTGCAGCGGAGCACCGCCGCGTCGCCCCGCGACACAGCTCGCGGAAGCCCCTCAGCCCTCCAGCGGCACCTCGCGCGCCTGCCGTCGCGACAGCATCCGGAGGTTGCTCAAGGCGTTGTTCTCGATCTGCTGGACCCGCTCGGCTCGTCGTCCCGGCCATAGGACCTGCTCTGCGCCGGGTTCGCCGTGGCATAGGGCGTGTCGGCGGCCACCGCCGGCGGCTCCGGCTCGAATTTCAATCCTGGCTGGATGGTACCGTACACCTCCGTCTGGAATTCCAATTTTCTCCGGGTCGTGTATCACCGTCGATGGGGCAACGAGCGTCGGGTGAGGCCTCGGCGCCCGAGGAGGCAAGGACCGATGACGGCGAAGCGGGTGGCGCTGGTGACGGGCGCGAGCACGGGGATCGGCCGGAGCGTGGCGGAGACGCTCGCGAGGAACGGGTATGTGGCCTTCGCGGGCATGCGCGATCCCAACGGCAGGAACCGAGCGGCGCGCGACGAGGTGGCTGGCCTGGCGACCGCGGGGATCCCCATCGAGGCGGTCGCGCTCGACGTGACGGACGACGCCTCCGTGGCCGCGGCGGTCGCGACGGTGGTGGAGAAGACGGGGAAGATCGATGTGCTCCTGAACAACGCGGGCGGCTGCCTGATGGGGCTGACCGAGTGCGGCAGCGTCGATCTGCTGCAACGGCTCCTCGACACCCACGTCCTCGGGACGCAGCGCGTCTGTCGCGCCGTGCTGCCGCACATGCGCCGGCGAAAGACCGGGGTGCTCGCCTTCACGTCCAGCGTGGCCGGGCGCGTCGTCCTACCGACCACGGTGCTCTACTGCGCGGCCAAGGCTGCGATGGAGATGATGGCCGAGGGCTACAAGCGCGAGCTCGCGTCCTTCGGGATCGACGTCGTGATCCTGGAGCCGGGAATGGTCCAGACGAAGATCTTCGACAACATGTGGCTGGACGACGACACGGCGCGGGCCGCCGAGTACGGGGCGCTCGGCGGCGTGGCGCGCGCCACGCTCGAGATGGTCAAGACCATGAAGGGACCATCCCCGGAAGAGCTCGCGGACGTGCTGCTCAGGCTGCTGGAGATGCCGCACGGGCAGCGGCCGCTGCGCACGACGTTCGGCGCGGACGCGGCGCTGGTCGGCCCGGTGAACGTCGCCGCCGATGAGGCCACGCGGGCGCTGCACGCCCTGTACGGGGTGGACGGGGGATAGACGATGTGCAGCCGTTCGACGCGCACCGCCGAGGCCGACCCACCCCGGCCTGTCCGACTAGAGCGACTTCAGGTATTCCACGAGGTCACGCTTCTGGCTGGAGTCGAGCCTCAGATCGAAGCGCTCGTTGTAGCTGCGCACGACGTCCAGCAGCGTCTCGAAGCGGCCATCGTGGTAGAAGCGACCCTTGTTCTTCGGCTTCATGAACAGCCCTAGCTCTCGGACGAAGAGGGCGGCCAGGTTCATCGTCTTGTACGAGTTGCCGGGCGCGCGGTTCGCCTGGAAGGCGTCAATTTCCATCTCGTCGGGTGTGTGCAGGTTCCAGCCAGCGTCGGTCCAGAGCGGCTTGTTGTGGCAGTCGGTGCACTTCGCGTCGCCGGTGAACAGCTTCGCGCCGCGCTCGGCGGCCTCCCTGTCGAAATCGAGCCCGGGCTCCGGCTTCGGCGCCGGGAGCGCGAGTTGATAGAAGTGCAACGCCGGGAGCTTCGACGTGACGAGATCTTTCTTCGGATCCACGATCACATTCCAGATCCCGGTGGCCGCGGCGTTCGGGTACTTGTCTTTATCGTTGAGCCTCGGATCGAAGAAATTACCCTTCCCATGGAGCTGGGTCACGGCGACGTACGCGTTCCAATAGGGCACCGAGCCCCAGTTGCCCGTCCAGGTGTGCTCGTTGACTCCGCCCATATCGAACGCGTTGGGGAGCAAGGTCGCGGCGGTCTTTCCGTCAGGCCGGAACGCCTTCCCGTCGAGGAGCAACTGGGCGTCGTACTTGCCCGGCCCCCAGCTGCGCAGAACTCTCCTCACGCCTTCCTCGTTGATGCCCTCGGGCACCTTCGGCAGCAGGGCGACGATCGGCTGGACCGTCGGGGCCGTAGCGATGATGGCGCCGACGTCCAGGTCCCGGTTGGCCCAGCCGTCGAGGCGCGTGCCGATGCCTGGACGCACGGAGTCGTTGACCGTGGAATGACAGAGCGCGCACTGGAGCCCGATAGAGCTCAGGTTGCCGCTGTCGTCGAAGAAGCCCGTCACCCCGAGGATCGCATCGAGCTGCAAGAGGCTCAGCGTGACGGCGGGATCGTCGAGGTTGACCTGGCCGCGCGCGATCTTTTCTCGGAGCCGCGACGGGAGCGCGTCCGCGTCCACCTTCAGCCCGAGCCCCAGCGCCTGAGCCGGCGTCACGTTGGCGATGCTCTGGTGCAACCGGAGCTTGCCGCCCCAGAACTCCTCGTCGCCGAAGGTGTCGAATCGGAAGATCTCCTGTCCCCGCTGGAGCAAGTTGCGCGTATTTCGTTCTATGGTGGCGTCGAAGTTGCTGAATCGCGCGCGGCGCGGCAGTTCGTCCTCGGCGGAGGCGACGTGCTCTGCCCCCTCGCCCCGATCGGCCGAGCTGCAAGCGAGCGCGGCCACGCCGAGCGGGACCGTCGCTCCAACGAGCACCAAGAGCATGGTGAGATGTGTCGTCATGGTAAGACCTTTCGGTGTCTTCGCGTCATACTGCGAATCCAAAAGTGGTTTGTATGCCTTCGTGGGCAAGTAAGAGAGTCCATGAACGTTTCGTCGGGTGAGCTGCTCGTGTGCGGGTCGTGAGCCGGCGACAGGCGTCGAGGGCAAAGGTCTCGTGGCGTTTGTGGGTGTTGTTTCCCGTTTGTGCCAACCGGGGATTCGATGAATTGGGAGATGATGGATCGAGCTTCAGGTGATGGACGTCGTGCGCCCTGCACACAAGGGGCTGCGTTCGGCTTGGTATCGGCAGCCTGGGTGCGGTCACGCCCCGTTGTCGCTTGCCGTCCTGGCGAGGTGCCCGGTCGGCCGGGGCTCGCGGAGAGGCGCCAGTCGGAACGAGCGAGCTAGCGCTGCCCTGCGCTCCGCGGCCGTCCGCCGGGCCTCGCTGCGGCTCCTTGGCCCGCGAGGTCCTGTGGCGTGGGCAGGTGCTCGAGCGTCACCCAGGTCTCGCTCCCCGCCGCGTGTATCTTCACGAGACCGACGACCGCGAGCCTGGCGAAGGATCAGAGAAAAGCGAATTCCGTACGCTCTCGCGGCATCCCGGCTATCGTAGGCGACGCCGGGCCGATGTCGATCCCACACGACCGCAAGCGAACGCGCCACGGTCCCTTCGCGCTGGCGCTCCTCCTGCGCGGCCTGCCCGTCCTTCTCCTCGCGGGGGGCGCCGCGATCCCGGCGAGTGCGGGGACGGCCCTCACGGGGGCTCGCCGTTCGTGACCTCGCTGCTCGTCGACGGCCTGATGGACGCATGGCTGCTCCTCCGCGACCCGCGTATCCCCGAGATCGTGGTCAGGGCCGCGGCGTGATACCGCGACCACGCGAGCGGCGGTCGCCCGCCGCGGAGTCGGGGTCATCCCGGAGCCTTCGGAGCCCTCCATGTTGAACCTCCTTCTACGACTTTCCCCGCTGCGCCCCGCCGTCCGCCTCGAGACCGTCGAGCGGCGCGACTTCACCGAGCCGCGCCTGCGCGAGCTCCACGCCCTCTCGAACGCGCTCATGGCCGAGGACTTCGGGCACTTCTGCGTGCACGCGAGGACCAACGATGTCGTGCACGTCTTCCGCCGCGCCGACACGGGGGCGATCGTCGGCTTCCAGTTCTGGAAGACCGCGCCGCTCACCTTGCCCCGCAGCCGGGCCATCGTCGGCGGGAAGCTCAGGATCTCGCCGGACTTCCGGACCCGCGGGCTGCACCTCGTCTCCGGCCTCCTGTTCTTGCTCGAGACGAAGCGCCGCGCGCCGCGGACCCGCCTCTACCGGCTCTCGATCGCCAGCCTCTTCGGGTTCGTCTCCATCACCGAGGCGCTCGCGCGCTACGATCTCTTCGATCCGAAGCACCGGGGCGCCGCGGAGGACGAGGCGGTGCGGGAGGCGTTCTTCAGGCTCGCCAGGGAGAGCAACTACCACGTCGACGACGAGACTGGCCTCTTCCGCGTCAACATCTTCATGACCGAGGAGACGGTGAGCCGGTATCCGCCGCGCTACTTCGAGCGCCCGGCCGCGCGGCGCTACGCCGCGGCCAACCCCGGCTTCCGCACGAACGGCTGCTACGCCGGCTTCTGGTTCCGCTTCACCAGCGATAACCTCCTCGCCATGACCCGCGCCGTCACGCGGAGGCTCTTCCGCCGGGACACCAAGCGTTGAGCAACGGGGTCGCGCAGCGACCTGCCGGCCCTATCGGGCGTCCGCAGCCAGGCTCGTCAGAATCTCCTCCATCTGATTCACGATGAGGCTCACGTGCCTCTCCGCTTCGAATTCCTGGAAGCGAGCGCCCCTCAGGATCTTGGCCGCCCGCCTCGAAGGGCGGCGGCGTGCCAGAGCGCTCCCCATCACCGCCGTATGCGAAATCGGCCATCCGGTGAGAAAATCCCCGGAGCCTCCCTCGATCCGCCACATCTCGCGCGCAGCCCGGCCACGGCGCCGCGCCACGCTCCGTCCCATGACCGACCTCTCCTCCACCGCCGGCGTCGTGGTTCGCCCTGCGGCGGCGGGCCGCCTGCGCCGGCTCGGCGCCGCCGCGCTGTCGCTGCTGGTCGCCACGGCCGTATGGCTCCCGTGCCTCCACCTCTTCTTCCGGAGCGAGCCGGGCGAGCACCGCGCCTCGGGCGCGCTCTCGCCGCGTGGCCAGGCGCTGCTCGCGCATCAGCTCTCGCTCTGGGAGGAGGACAGCGCCGCGCAGGACGCGGCGCTCGCGCGGATGCGGGCCGCGAACGCCGAGTGGGACTTCATGGGACGGACCTTCCTCGTCCTCGGCCTGGCCAACGCCGCGCTGCGGGATCCGGGCGCCCAGGCGCGCCACCTCGCCGTCATCGACCGGATCGTCGACGAGACCCTCGCGATCGAGCGCGAGCGGGGGATGCTGCACTTCATGATGCCGTACGCCACGCGGCGGCCATTCGTGCAGCAGCCTGGGCGCAGCCTCTTCGTGGACGGCGAGATCGCGCTCATGCTGGGGGCGCGCGCCCTGGTCGCGCGCCGCGCCGATCACGAGGCCGAGCTCGACGCGCGCGTCGCCGAGATGCGGTCCCGCATGGAACAGAGCCCCGTGCTGTCGGCCGAGAGCTACCCCGACGAGTGCTGGACCTTCTGCAACACGCTCGCCCTCTCCGCGATGCGCATGGCCGACGCGCTGCACGGCGAGCGCCGCGGCCTCGATCTCGGCCGCCGCTGGCTCGCGGCGGCGCGCGCCCGGCTCCTGGACCCGAAGACGGGGCTGCTCGTGTCGAGCTACACCCACGACGGCAGGATCCTGGACGGCCCGGAGGGGTCGTCCCTCTGGCTGGTCGCGCACGCGCTGCTCCTGATCGACCCTGATTTCGCGCGCGATCAGTACGCGCGGGCGCGCCGCGAGCTCGGGGCGGAGCTCCTCGGCTTCGGCTGGGCGCGCGAGTGGCCCCGCTCGTGGGCCGGCCCGGAGGACGTGGACTCGGGTCCGATCGTGCCGCTCGTCGGGGCGAGCGCCGGATCGAGCGGCCTCGCGCTGCTCGGCGCCGCGGCCTTCGGCGACGCGCCGTACCTCGGGGGGCTGCTCACCTCGCTCGACCTCGCGGCGTTCCCGATCCGCGAGGGCGACCGGCTGCGGTACGCCGCAAGCAACCAGGTCGGCGACGCTGCGCTGCTCTACGCGCTGAGCTTCGGCCCGCTCTGGGAACGGATCGCCGGCGCGGGAGGTGCCCCGTGAGCCGACAGCTGGCCCTCGGCGCCGCGATGCTCATCGCGGCCTTCGCTGCCTGCCACATGCTCGGCCTGCGCGAGCATGTGTCGGTGCTGAGCGGCACGCCCCCGCCCGCCGGTGGGGGCGATCCGTTGCTCGGCGTCGCCTACGCGCTGGCGTGGTTCGGCGGCGTGATCTTCGCGCCGATCCTCGCGATCGCGGCGGGCGTGCTCGCGGTCGTCGACCGGCTCCGGTCACGGTGACCCGCGCCCTCTCGGACGGTTCGCCGCCGCGCTGAGCGGCAGCCTGCGCCGCCTCGGCGGGCTCGCGCAGGGCGCCCTCGCGCCGCGCGCTCGCTCCGCGCGCCTCGGAGATGGGCGAGCTGCTCCGCCCGCAGCACGGCGCCAGCAGGCTGCTGCCTGCGAAGCAGACACGCCGCCCGGCGTGCCGGCGCGCGCGGCACCGCCAGCAGTGCCCGGCGGGCGCCGGCAGGGCGACGCGGGCGCTGGCGCGCGCCATCCCCTCTGCGAACACGGGGCAAGCACCGGGTGGAATGAAACGTGCTTTGGCGCGGCTCCCTCGGCGCGAGAAGACACACGACCTCGTGTCTGCCGATGGAAGGAGCTGATCGTGGATCTCGAACTCACCGGCAAGCGGGCCATCGTCACCGGCGGCAGCCGCGGTATCGGCAAGGCGATCGCGCGGGAGCTCGCGCGGGAAGGCGCCGACGTCGTGATCGCCGCGCGCGGCAAGGACAAGCTGGAGGCGACCGCCGCGGAGCTCTCGGCGGAGACGGGCCGCCGCGTCGTCCCGCTGGTGGTCGACACCGGCAACGAGACCTCGGTCAACGCGCTCGTCGAGCGCGCCGTCGCCGCGCTGGGCGGCGTGGATATCCTCGTCAACAACGCGGCCGTGCCGGGCGGGATCTCGACCGCGACGCGCCTCGACCAGATCGTCGACGCGCAGGTGATCGAGGACATCAACATCAAGGTCGTGGGCTACCTGCGGACCGCGCGCGCCGTCGCGCCGCACCTCATCGCGAACGGCTGGGGCCGCATCATCAACATCGGCGGGCTGGCCGTGCGCAAGGCCGGCCGCCCGGTCGCCACCCTGCGCAACGTCGGCGTGGCCGCGATCACGAAGAACCTCGCGGACGAGCTCGGTCCGAAGGGGATCAACGTCACCGTCGTGCACCCCGGCGCGACGCGCACCGAGCGCACCCGGCCCGAGCCCGAGAAGGACCTCGCCGCCTCGGTGAGCATCGGCCGGATCGTCGACTCCCGCGAGGTCGCGTGGGTCGTCGCGTTCCTCGCCTCGCCGAGGAGCGTCGCGATCAACGGCGATGCCGTCGTCGCCGGCGGCGGCAGCGTCGGGCCGATCTATTATTGAGCCCTGAACCGACGGGCCCGCGCCCCACCCGGGAGCGGGAGGCGACCGCGCCAGCGCGACGCCACGAGCCAACCTAGCCAAAGCACCAACGGAAGATCATGAGCATCCCGACGACCCGACTCGGCCGTACCGGCCTCACCGTTTCTCGCCTGTGCCTGGGCACGATGACGTTCGGCTTCCAGACGGACGAGGAGACCTCCCGCGCCATCCTGGACAAAGCCGCTGCCGCCGGCGTCAACTTCCTCGACACGGCCGACGTGTATCCGCTGGGCGGCGGTTTGCCGAACGCCGGGCGCACCGAGGAGATCGTCGGCCGCTGGCTCAAGGGCAAGCGAGACCGCTTCATCCTCGCCACCAAGTGCGTCGGCCGGGTCGGCCCGAACCCGTGGGATCAGGGCGCCTCCCGCAAGCACATCCTGGACGCGATCGACGCCTCCCTGCGCCGGCTCGGCACCGATTACGTGGATCTCTATCAGCTCCACTCCGACGACCGTGACACCCCGATCGACGAGACGCTGGAGGCGCTCGACTTCGTCGTTCGCTCGGGCAAGGCGCGGTACATCGGCGTATCCAACTACCTGGCATATCGCCTGGCGCGCGCGCTCGGCCGCGCCGACGTGCGCGGGCTCGCGCGGTTCGTGTCCGTGCAGCCGCGTTATGCGCTGCTGTTCCGGGAGATCGAGCGCGAGCTGCTCCCGCTCGCGCAGGAGGAGGGCCTCGGCGTCATCCCGTACAACCCGCTCGCCGGCGGGTTCCTCACGGGCAAGCACAGCCGCGGCGAGCCGACGGCGGGCACCCGCTTCACGCTCGGCGCGGCGGCGTCCATCTACCAGCAGCGCTACTGGAACGAGCGCGCGTTCGCGACCGTCGAGAAGCTCTCGGGCATCGTCGCCGAAGCAGGCCAGTCGCTCACGACCGTCGCCGTGGCGTGGGTGCTCGCCAACCCGGCCGTCACGTCGGCCATCATCGGCGCCAGCCGGCCCGACCAGCTGGACGCCACGCTCGCCGCGGCCGAGCTCTCGCTCGATCCGCAGCTCAAGGCCCGGCTCGACGAGGCGACCGCGGAGTTCCGCCACGGCGACTCGCCGCGCTGAGCCGGGGTCGAGGCGCGGGCGCGACGGCAGCGCCGGTCAGCCCCCGAGCGGCGTCTCCAGCGCCTGCCTCCGCGACAGCGTCCGCAGCTTGCTCAGGGCGCTCTCCTCGATCTGCCGGACGCGCTCCCGGCTCACCGAGAACATGCCGCCGATCTCGGCGAGCGTGTGCGGCTGCCCGCCGTCGAGGCCGAACCGGAGCCGCAGCACGTCGCGCTCGCGCGGCGTCAGCGACTCGAGCAGCGCAGAGACCTGCGCGTGCAGGCGGCGGTGGACCAGCAGCTCGTCCGGCGCGGCGCCCTCGCTCGCGAAGAAGTCACCCTGGCGCGCGCCGTCGTCGTCCCCCACCGGAGCGTCGAGGTACACCGGCGGCAGCGCCATCTCCCGCAGCGTCTGGAGCTTCTCCATCGACAGCCCGCTCCGCTCGGCGACCTCCTCGGGCGCCGCCTCGCGCGCGTGCTCCTGCTCGAGCTCCCGCCGCGCCTGCAGCGCCCGGCGCCGGGTCTCGGCGATGTGGACCGGCACCCGGATGACCTGGCCCTGATAGAGCAGCGCGCGAGAGAGCGCCTGCTTGATCCACCACATCGCATAGGTGCTGAACCGATAGCCGCGCCGGTAATCGAACTTCTCCGCCGCGCGGATCAGCCCGAGATTGCCCTCCTGGATGAGGTCGAGCAGCGGCACGCCGCGGTGCCGGAGCTGCCGGGCTGCCGCCGCCACGAGCCGCAGGTTCGCGCGGACCATCTCGGCCCTCGCCTCCGCCGCCTCCCGGCGGGCGGCGCGCATCGCCGAGAGCGTCCCCCCGATCGCCTGGCGCCCGAGCCTGTCGACCGCGGGGATCGCCGCGCTCAGCGCGCGCTCGATCCGCGCCCCCACCAGGGGGCCCAGGCGCACGTCGGAGAGCCCGGCCGAGAGCGCGGCGCGCGCTCGCTGCCCGCTCGCCTCCGTCCGCCCGGCCTCCGCCAGGGGCCGCGCGAGCCCGAGCAGCCGCGCCATCCGCACGGACGTCGCGTCGCTCGGCGCGTCGCCTCCGTCCGCGTTCAGCAGCAGATCGCCCATGTCCACCCGCCCCGCCCGCACATCATCCGCCAGCGCCGCGAGCGCCCGCAGCGCGACGGGCGACGCGACCCAGGCCTCGATCATCGCGCGCTCCGCCGACTCGATACGACGGCCGAGCTCCACCTCGAGCTCGCGGCTCAGCGGCGCGCTGCCGGAGATCTCCTGGAGATAGACCGCGGCGACGTCCTCGCTCGGCCGCGCCGGCGGCGCGGCCCGCCGGCTGGCGGGCGCTCCACGCCGCGACGACGGGGGAGGGGGGGTGTCGGCGCCGATCGGCTCCTCGGCCCGCGTCTCGGCGACAGCGTCCCTTCCCTCCATGATCGTCGTCTCCGCCTCGCCCAGAAGGCGCGAGCTCGTGGGACTCTCGTTCATCTCGCCTGCTCCACCGTGATGCCGCGTCGCGCGGTGATCGGCCCGGGCGCTCGCCGGGACACGCGGCCTGAGGGCAACCCCCCAGGATGGACCATGAAGCGACTCCGGTCATGCGGCGACAGAACAAAGGGGCTCCGCCGGTCCGCGCGATCCAGCGCCGGCGACAGCCGCGCTCACTCCAGATCGCCTGTCAGCGCGGCCAGGCGCCTGGGCCGCCCGGGCCGCCTGGCCGAGAGGCGCCGGACCTCACAGCAACACGGCCAGCGGGAGCACGGCGGGGCGCCGCGAGGCCTCGCGCCGGAACACCCGCCGCACGCCGCGGCTGAGCGCATCCTCCAGCGCCGGCGCCAGCGTGCGCGCCGCGGGTGACAGCGCGGCGAGCGCGTCGCGCGCGCTGTCGAGCGCGGCGGCGTACAGCGGGCCGCCCTCCTCGAAGTGCGCCACGCCGCGCCCCAGGAGATCGGGGCCGCGCAAGATCTCACCTGTCTTGCGGTCGGCCACCACCAGGACCATCACGAGCCCCTGGTCCGAGATCTGCTCGCGCTCGCGGAGCACCAGCTCGGAGACGTCGAGCCCGCCGCGCGCGTCGAGCCACACCCGCCCGCTCTTCACCGTCTCGCCGAGGCGCATCCGGCCGTTCTCGAGCATCAGCGAGTCGCCGTCCTCGACGACGAAGACCCCCGACGCCGGCACGCCCATCCGGAGCGCCGTGCGCGCGTGGGCGAGCAGCATCCGGTACTCGCCGTGGATGGGCACGAAGTGCTCCGGCCGGACGGCGTCGAGGAGGACCTTCTGCTCCTCGGCCTGCGCGTGGCCGCTCGCGTGGATGGGATCGAGGCCGCGATCGAGCACCACGGCGCCGCGCTTCGCCAGGCGGTTGGCGAGCTGGCTGACGGCGATCTCGTTGCCGGGGATCGCGCGGGACGAGAAGATCACCGTGTCCCCCGGATCGACCCGCAGCCGGTGGTGATCGCCCATGGCCATGCGCGCGAGGGCGCTGTTCGGCTCGCCCTGCGCGCCCGAAGCGAGCACGACGAGGCGCTCGGGCGGGAGCGAGGCCGCCGTGGCGTCGTCGACGAGCACGCCGGGCGGGACGCTCAGGATGCCGATCTCCTGGGCGATCCGCGTGTTGGTCGCGAGGCTGCGCCCGGCGAGCACCACCTTGCGGCCGAGCTGGGCGGCGAGGTCGAGGACGCTCTGGACCCTGTGAACGTTGGAGGCGAACAGCGCGACGAGGATGCGCCCCTTCGCCTCGCGAAACCGCCGGGTGAACCCTTCGGCCACCGCGGTCTCGCTGACCGACCAGCCGTCGCGCTCCGAGTTGGTCGAGTCCGAGAGGAGCGCCGCCACGCCGGCCCGGCCGTACTCGGCGAAGCGGCCGAGATCGAGCCGCTCGCCGGCCACGGGGGTGAGATCGATCTTGTAGTCGCCCGTGTGGATGAGGATCCCCTCGCCCGTCTCGATGGCGTAGCCGACCGCGTCGGGGATGGAGTGGGTCACGCGGAGGGGCTCGGCGCGGAACGGCCCGGCCGCGAAGTGCTGTTGCGGCTCGACCTCGCGGAGCGGCACGTCGATGCCGTGCTCGGCGAGGCGCTCGCGCACCAGCCGGAGCGTGAAGCGCGTCCCGTACACGGGGACGGGGAACTCGCGCAGCAGCGACGGCAGCCCGCCGATGTGATCCTCGTGCCCGTGCGTGAGCAGCACCGCGTCGACCCCGCCCGCCTCGCGGATGTAGCTGAGGTCGGGGATCGCGACCTCGACGCCGAGCACCTGGTCGTTGGGGAACATGACGCCGCAGTCGACGAGCACGCGGCGGCCTTCCTCCTCGATCAGCATCGCGTTCATCCCGACCTCGCCGAGGCCGCCGAGAGGAATAATCCGGACTCCCATGGGCGCAGCCTAGCATCGCGGATCGCACGAACAGAGGCCTCCGTGGGACGCGCGGCGCGCGCGGAGCGACCTGCGCGAGGCGCGGGCGGGGGGGGCCGAGCTCAAGAGAGCTGGGCCCCGAGCCGCGCAGGAGGCCTGTCCCCGGTCTGCGGATTGCCTCTGCGCAGAGCGGGAGGACCTCATGGCACAATCCAACGTTTCGCTGGGCGCATACGAGCTGCCGACGACCTACCTGCCGCCGGACGACGTACCGACTGCGGAGCTCGCCTCGCTCGCCCCGAGCGTGGGGGAGGCGCAGCGGACGACGACGATCCCCTCGAGGCCGCTCCTCGGCGCCGCGCCCCTCGCGCGGATCATCCCCGAGGACGTGCACTCCGCCCTCGATTACTCGAACGGGCTCATCGTCGCTGTGGCCGGGCTCTCCGCGCGGACGAAGGCCGCGAGGATCGCCGGCGTCGCGCTCGGCGCGTCGGTCATTTTTGTCTCCCTGCTCACCGACTACCGGCTGAGCCTGGCAAGGCGGATACCGATCGAGGCGCACGAGGTCATCGACCATGCCTTCGGCGTGTCGGCGATCGCGGCGCCGTTCGCGCTCGGCTACGCGAAGCGCGACCCGCTCGCCGCGGTGATCCACGTCGCCGCGGGGGCGGTCACGATCCTGGGGTCGCTCCTCACCGACTATCGCGCGGTGACGGGCGCCGGGCGCCGGCCGAGGCGGGCGTAGCCGCGCGCGCAGCCGGGCAGCGCCGGCACCTTCCCATGTGCCGAGTCGCCCCACCCTCGGTCCCACCAACGCTCCCCAAGGCTTTACGCGAGCCGCTAATTTCCACCCATGGGACTCGCGATGTCCGTGCCAAGGCGCACATCGCACACCTGCAGCGCTGATCCTGAGAGGTTCTCCAGGCACTTGCCACAGGCGTTCTCCCCATGCAACCATCAAAAACCTATGCGCCAGACCAGGATTGGTGATCTGCCCTTCACACTGGTTGAGCTGATGTACGAAACGGCGGATACCGTCCTCTACCGCGCGCAGCGGGACGCCGACGGCGCCCCCGCGACGATCAAGGTGCTGAGGGGTGAGCACCCCGGCCAGCGGCACGTCGCGCAGCTCCGGCACGAGCTCGAGATCTCACGTCACCTCCAGCTCGAGAGCGTCATTCGCGCCGACCGCCTGGAGAAGGTGCCGGGCGGGGCCGCGCTCGTGATGGAGTACTTCGCGGGACTGCCGCTCGACATGCTCGCCCGCTCGACCCCGCTCGACCTCAAGGCGAAGCTGCGTATCGCGTCGTCGCTGGCCGGGACGCTGGCGGAGGTCCACGGAAAGCAGGTCATCCACAAGGACGTCAAGCCGCAGAACATCCTCGTCCACAGGGAGACAGGCCAGGTCAAGCTGACCGACCTCGGGAGCTCGACGCGGCTCTCCGAGGAGGCGCTGGCGGCGGAGAGCCCGGATCTCCTGGAGGGGACGCTGGCCTACATGTCTCCTGAGCAGACAGGCAGGATGAACCGCGTCATCGACTACCGGACCGATCTCTACTCCCTGGGAGTGACGCTCTACGAGCTCTTCGCGGGGGTGCTCCCGTTCCAGGCGACCGATCCCGTGGATCTCATGCACAGCCACATCGCGCGGGTAGCGACGCCGCTCTGCGAGCGGTCGCGGGAGATCCCGAGAGCGGTGTCGGACATTGTACAGAAGCTGATGTCCAAGGTCGCCGAGGAGCGGTACCAGAGCGGCACCGGCCTCAAGGCGGATCTCGAT
This sequence comes from Sorangium sp. So ce128, assembly GCF_051525245.1. Lineage (NCBI taxonomy): Bacteria > Pseudomonadati > Myxococcota > Polyangiales > Polyangiaceae > Sorangium > Sorangium sp. So ce128. The sequence continues at coordinate 3,784,980 of NZ_CP150313.1, forward strand.
GCGTGCCTGTCGGCGCTCGAGGCGACCGGGCGGATAGAGCCGTTCGAGCTGGGGTCTCGCGACGTACCGAGCGAGCTCAGGCTGCCGCAGAAGCTCTATGGCCGCGATCCGCAGATGGCCGAGCTGCTCGCCGCCTTCGAGCGGGCGCGCGGGGGCAGGGGCGAGCTCCTGCTCATCGCGGGGGGGCCGGGCATCGGCAAGTCGGCGCTCGTGAACGAGATCCAGAAGGAGGTCGCGCAGCGGCGCGGGCACTTCGTCGAGGGGAAGTTCGATCAGCTGAGCCGGAACATGCCGCTCGCGCCCCTGGCGGGCGCGCTTCGCCAGCGCGTCCGCCAGCTCCTGACCGAGCCGGCCGAGTCGCTCCGGCACTGGAAGGACAAGCTGCTCCAGGCCGCGGGGAAGAACGCGCGGATCCTGGTGGAGCTCATCCCGGAGCTCGAGCTCGTGCTGGGGCCGCAGCCGCCGGTTCCGGAGCTCGGGCCGAGCGAGTCGCAGAACCGCTTCAACCTCGTGTTCCAGGACTTCCTGCGCGCCGTCGCCACGGCCGAGCGCCCGGTGGTGCTCTTCCTCGACGATCTCCAGTGGGCCGACCCGGCGTCGCTGAAGCTGCTGCAGCCCGTCGTGACCGATCCGGCGGGGGCCTACCTGCTCATCATCGGCGCGTACCGGGACCAGGAGGCGATCGCGGGGCAGCCGCTCACGATCTGGCTCGGGGAGCTGCGGGCGGCGGGCGTCGCGCGGCGCGAGCTGCTGCTCCCGCCGCTCGCGCTCGCGGACGTGCGCCAGCTGCTCGCGGACGCGCTCGGCGCGCGCGCGGAGCAGGCAGAGGCGCTCGCCGAGGTGCTCTACGCCATGAGCAAGGGCAACCCCTTCTTCTTGAGCCAGCTGCTCAAGGAGCTGTACGCGGCGGGGCTCGTGTCGTTCGACCCGGGGGCCGGGCGGTGGGCGTGGGACCTCGAGTCCATCCGCCAGCGCTGGGGCGCGGTGAGCGTGCACGATCTGCTCGTGGACAAGATGCAGCGGCTCTCGCCCGAGACGCAGCGCGTGCTCCAGCTCGCGGCGTGCATCGGTCACCAGTTCGACCTGAAGACGCTGTCGACCGTCCGCGAGCGGCCGCCCGCGGAGGTCGCCGCGGATCTCTGGGAGGCGCTGCGCGAGGGGCTCGTGCTGCCGCTGGACGCTGACTACCGGCTGCTCCACGCGTCCGACGGCGCGCACGCGGAGCAGCCCCTGTCGGTGAGGTACCGGTTCCTCCACGATCGCGGGCAGCAGGCGGCCTACAGCCTGATCGAGGACGCGCAGAAGCAGGAGGTCCACCTGCGGATCGGCCGGCTCATGCGGGCGCAGCTCAGCGGGGAGCCGCGCGACGAGGACCTGTTCAAGGTCGTGAGCCACGCGAACGTCGGCGCGGCGCTGATCGAGGAGCGGGCGGAGCAGCTGGATCTCGCGCGGCTCAACCTGACCGTCGGGCGGCGGGCCAAGGCTTCCATGGCGCACGCGGCGGCGGCCGAGCACTTCAAGACGGCGCTGTCGCTGCTCGGGCCGCGGGCGTGGGAGGAGGAGTACGAGCTCTGCTTCGCGCTGCACCGGGAGCGGGCGGAGTGCGACTGGCTGAGCGGCAACGAGGCGCAGGCCGAGGCCCTGATCCGCGAGCTCCTCGAGCACGCGCGATCGCGCCGGGAGCGCGCGGAGGTCCATAACCTCCGCATCCTCGTGCACACGATGCGCGGGGAGTTCGCGGAGGTGCTCCGGGTCGGCCGGGAGGGCGTGGCGCTCTTCGGGATCGAGCTGCCGGAGCCGACGGAGGCCATCTACGCGGCGTTCGGGGCCGCGCTCGCGGAGATGCCCGGCCACCTCGCGGAGCGCCGCATCGAGGAGCTCGTGCACGCGCCGTGGGTCGGCGGCGAGGAGCAGCTGGCCGTCCTGCGGCTCCTGGCGGCGATGATCCCGGGGGCGTACACGCTGGACCCGGCGCTGCTCGCGCTCATCGCCGCGACGCAGGTGAACCTCTCGCTCCGGTACGGCAACTCGCCCGCGGCGGCGTGCGCCTATGGCCTCTACTGCTTGCTGCTCGCGGGGGGGATGGGGCGGTACGAGGAGGCGCGGCAGTTCCAGCGCGTCTCGCTCGCGCTCTGCGAGAGGTCCGAGGGGGTGGAGCTGCAGTGCAAGGCGTACCTGGTGTGCGGCGCCCCGTCCCACCTCTTCGAGCCGGTCCGCGCCTCGGTGACGTGTCTCACGAAGGCTTACCAGGCCGGGCTGAGCTCGGGCGACTTCAGCTTCGGGGCGTACGCCTGCCTGAACATCGTGACGATCCTGCTGTCCTCGGGCCACGAGCTCGGCGCGCTCCGGGAGGAGCTGGCCGTGTTCATGCGGTTCCTGCAGCGGACGAAGGATCCGCTCGCCACGCCGGTGCTCGTCGTCGCGCGGCAGATGATCGCGTGCCTGGAGGGCAAGACGAGCGGGCGGAGCAGCCTGACCGACGCGTCGTTCGACGAGGGCGCGTTCCTCTCGGGGCTCGTGCCCGCGCAGGAGCTGCCGCGGTGCTGGTACTTCGTGAACATGCTCGTGCTCGCGGTGCTCTACGGCGATCACGCGGGCGCGCTGCTGATGGCGGCGCGGGCGGAGAAGCACAGCGCGAGCGCGATGGGCCTGTTCCTGGCGAACGACATCCCCTTCTACGTGAGCCTCTCGCTGCTCGCGCTGTGCGCGACGGCGACGGAGGAGGAGCGGGAGCGGTACCTCGCCTCGGCGGCGGAGCACCGGGCGAAGATCGCGGGCTGGGCGCAGCACGCCCCGGAGAACTACGCGCACAAGGAGAAGCTCATCGGGGCGGAGGTGGCGCGCGTCCTCGGGAAGGACGCGGAGGCGGCGGAGCTCTACGATCAGGCCATCGAGGGGGCGCGGCAGGCCGGGTTCACGCACCAGGAGGCGCTCGCGAACGAGCTGTGCGCGCGGTTCTACCTGCAGCGGGGGCGCGAGAGGATCGCGCGGTGGTACATGGCCGACGCGTACAGGGCGTACCTGCGGTGGGGCGCGACGGGCAAGGCGGAGCACCTCGCGAAGCAGCACGAGCCGCTGCTCGACGCGGCGTCCTTCGGCGACGCGCAGCAGCCCAGGGTCGTCGGCACGACGGTGACGCGCAGGGGGAGCACCGAGTCGTTCGACGTCGCGACCGTGGTCAAGGCCATGCAGGCGGTCGCGAGCGAGACGGTGCTCGACCGGCTCCTCGATCGGCTGATGCGGAGCCTGGTCGCGAACGCGGGGGCGCAGCGCGGCGTGCTGCTCCTGGAGCGCGACGGGAAGCTCACGATCGTGGCGACCATGCGCGTCGACCCCGACGCGGTGCAGACGGGGCTGTCGATCCCGGCGCTCGAGAGCAAGGAGCTCGCGACGAGCGTCGTCCAGCTGGTCGCGAGGACGCGGGAGCCCGTGGTGCTGAACGACGCCCGGCAGGACGGCCGCTTCGCGGCCGATCCGTACGTCGTGGAGCGGAGGCCGCGCTCGATCCTGTGCCTGGCGATGGCGCACCAGGGGCGCTCGGCGGGGCTCCTGTACCTGGAGAACAACGTGGCCCCGAGGGCGTTCACGCCGGGGCGGGTCGAGGTCTGCGGGCTCCTGGCCTCGCAGGCGGCCATCGCGCTGGAGAACGCGCTGCTCATCGCGAGCATCCGCGCGGGCACCGAGGCGCTGCAGCGCTCGAACGAGCAGCTGCAGCGCGAGCTCGAGCTGCGCGAGGCGTCCGAGGCGGAGCGGGAGCTCCTGCAGCAGGAGATGCTGCGCCGGCAGACGCCGCTCATCCCCATCACGGACGACGTGCTGGTGATGCCGATCGTCGGCGCGATGGACGGCGAGCGCGCCCAGCGGGTGCTGGAGACCGCGCTGGAAGGGTTCCAGTCGAGGCAAGCCAAGGTGGTGATCCTGGACATCACCGGCGTGGCGCGCGTCGACGCCGCGGTGGCGGAGGCGCTCATCAAGACGGCCAAGGCGCTCCAGCTGCTCGGGGCCAAGACGGTGCTCTCCGGGGTGCGGCCGGAGGTGGCCCGCGCGCTGGTGGAGCAGGACGTCTTCCTCGGATCGGTCGTGACGATGGGGACCCTTCAGAGCAGCATCGCGTATGCGCTGGGGCCGCGCGGCCTACCGGGGTCGGTCGCCCGGCGAGCAGGGGCGACGCGGCTCGCCTGACGCGCGCGGCGCCGCTGCGCGCGGCCGCGAGGCGCGCGCGCAGCGGCGGGGGGGCCGCGTCAGGGCGTGCTGCTCGGATCGGCGGGGTCGCTGCCGGAGTCGCGCTCGTCCCCGTCGAGGTAACCGTCGCTGTCGCGATCGATGCCGGCGCGGGCGCCGGAGCCGGGCGGCATGCACGTGTACGTCAGATCGTGGTGGGTCTGGGTGGCCAGCAGCCGGAGCACGGCGTCGCTCATGGGCGGCACGACTTGCCGATCGGTGAGGAACAAGCCGCCGCCGACGTAGAGGAACCCGATCTCGTGCAGGAACCCCTGGGTCTTCGCCACGAGGTCACACTCCCCGGCGTCCGCGCGGTCCATGAGGAGATCGATGCGCGGCGCGGCGATCGCGCCGTTCGCGTGGCTGAGCGTCACCTGCTGGCCCACGATCGGGGCCTGGTTGGTCTCGATCGCGAGCACGTAGGACTCGAGCTGCCGGCGGACCACGTCGCCTGCCTGGGTGAAGGGGATGCCCGTGGGGTTGTTCGTGAACTGGTCGGAGAACCCGAACGCGGAGAAGAAGCGGAACATCGTATCGACGGTGCCGTTGTTCAGGATGCCGATGCCGCGGATCTGGTCGCCCATGTGATCGTTGTCCCGCGCGAGGAAGACGAACGGGATGTCCGGCAGGCCGAAGGCGCCGACCTTGGTGTAGACGTTGCGGAGCTGGGGGATCTTGAAGAGCTGCGTCTGGAAGTCGAAGACGGAATCTCCGCTCGTCCCGAAGAGGCCGGGGAAGTCGTCGCCCGGGTTGGCGTCGGGGTCGACCACGTGACACCCGCCGCAGCTCGAGATCGAGTTGACCACGGGGCCATTGAAGAAGTCCTTTCCTGCCTGCTGATCGGGCGTGAGCGAGTTGTCGAGCGCCCTGATCGGGTTGGGCGGGTAGGTGACCTGGAGCATGAAGTCGGTGAACGCCTCCATGTCCTCGGCCGGTATGAAGTCGCTGCGTCCGAGCAGGCCCGGGTACGCCGCCTGGAACTGCCTGAACGCCTCCCGCTCGTCGAACGCCCCCGCGTCCGGCTGGGCGGACGGCTCGTCGTTGCCCCCGGTGCGGTCGCCGCGCCAGTGCATCGGGCCGTGGTTGGCGAGGCCGCGAAGGCTCTGCGTCACCATCGGCCCCTTCATGGGGTGGAAGATGGGGTCGGTGATGGGCGTCTGCGTGATGACGTTGAAGAGGCCGAACGGGAAGGGGCCCGGGTCCGTCACGACGGGGGCGTCCGGGTTGCCGAGGTTCCAGGCCAGGTCATCGAGATCTCCGAAGACGTGGCAGCTCGCGCAGGCCGAGTCCCCGTGGCTCGACGAGAACGACGCGTCGTAGAGGAACCGGCGGCCGTTCACGATGCTGGGCGGCTCGGGGTTGAACATCGCGACGTGCCCCACCTCCGTCTTCGATGAGGTGTTGATGATCGAGATGGAGTTGTCGAAGCGCGTCAGCACGTAGAGGCGATTCTTGCTCTCATCGAGGACCATGCCCGTCGGCCCGCCGCCGCTCACCGGGATCTGGTTCGCGGCGTCTGGCACGAAGGTGTCGTTCTCGAGCGCGGCGGTGCTGAAGACGCCGATCTTGCTCGAGCCGAGCGCGGCCACGTACAGCGTCGCGCCGTTGCTCGTCACGACCATCTCCTGCGGGAAGGCGAGGCTCTTCGCGTTCTCTGCGTTGGGGATCGGCGCGCAGCAGGTGCTGTAGTCGATGTGTTTGTTGAGGTGCCTCGGCGCGACGCTCCCCGGGCTGAGGACGGTGATCCGGCTCTCGTGGAGGTGGCCGCGCACGGTCTCTCCGGCGAAGATGCCGGGCCCCTCGAAGCTCTTCTCGTTGAACGCCTCGGTGTTCGCGACGTAGACCTTCCCGTTCACCGGGTTGACGGTCATGTTGAAGAGGACCGTCCCGACGCCGGAGAAGAAGCCCTGTGAGCCGCTGATCCACGCAGGGGGGGTCGCCATGGCGTCGATGACGAAGACGTCCTTGTCGGGCAGCGAGAACCTCATCTGGTCGTCCCAGGTGCGGCCCAGCTCGTCGTACCAGTGTCCGCCATCGTATTTCACGATGAGGGCGACCTCGGGCGCCGGTACGCCTTCGAAGTTGGTGCTCGGGCCGGGCACGCCGTCAGGCCCGAAGCCGTCGGGGACCAGCGCCTCGTTGACCGTGGCGGTGCGGTTGCCGGAGTGGAACGCCGCTGCGTACACGCGCGTGCCGTCCGGGGTCACGGCCAGGGCGCGCGGGGTGTCGCTGAAGAGGGTGATGACGTTGATCGGAGCGCCGCCGAGGGACGTGCCGAGCTGGTTCGCGTCGAAGACCCAGACGTCGGCGCGGCCGACGCCAGGCGTCGTGAGCTGTGGGTCGATGGGGTTGTTCTGGCCGCGGTGGGCCGTCGTGATGAAGGCGCGCCGTCGCCCCGGGCCGCCGAACACGATGTCGCGTGGCTCGTCGCCCACGAGGAGCGTGCGCACGACGCGTCCGGTGTAGCCGCCGAGACCCACGTTGACGACGCTCACGCTGTCCGATAGGTGGTTTACGACCCAGACCTCGTTGTTGCTGCGCGCGGCCACGGCCACCGGCTCGAGACCGACCGAGATCGACGCGCGGCGCTCCAGGCCGCCTCCGCTCAGGATGCGGAACACCTCGAGGCGGCTGTCCGGCGTGTTGACGGCGAAGAGCAGCTTCCCGTCCGGTGAGATGGCCAGCGGGCGGACCTGCCCGCTCTCGAAGGCGGTGAACGACGGCGCGCCCATGGCCGGCGCGCTTGAGAGCGATACTGCAGTCAGGGATGCGACGAGAACGCCTAACGTCGCCCACCGTGAGCCGGGCAATCGATTCATGGGTGCCTCCATGCTGTCGAGTGGCCCCAAGCCACGCGACGACAATCCAGAACTGTAAGGCAGGACGAAATAATTGTTCAAGTGTGCATTGAGGCGTGATGCGATTTTTGCCAAGTACGCGCCAAGTACGCGATTTTTCATCTGCCATAAGGACCGCTGATGTGGGCGTGGTTGACGCGCATGCGCATGCGCACGCGCTTTTGCCTTTTGACGCGCACGGCGCGTCATCGCAGCTGGTCGCGTGTGGGGCGTGGGAGGCGCTCTGGCGCCCTCTCTCGCCAGCTCGTCAGTCGCGCGGTTCGCGCAGAGCGCGTGAGCCGCAGGTGTCCCGACGCCTCCCGCGCAGGGGTGGCCGGGGCGCGTAGGATCGGGACCGACGGTGCCGAGGAATACGAATGCCAGGCGCCGTCGTTGGCTCGGGCGACCGATGAAGCACCGACCATCAGCCCTCCTCCTGGCCGCGCTCCTCGCCGCGGCTTGCTCGCGCCCTTCCAGAGAGACGCCGGCCGTCGAGCGAAGCGCCGAAGTCGCCGGGACGGCGGCGCCGGCTCCGCCAGCCTCTCCGCCGCCGCCGCAGAAGCTCCAGGCCGTCACGCGGGTCGGCAGCGCGCTCGCGCGCGCGCCGCAGGACGACGCGCTCTATCTGGCCGACGAGGACCACGCCGTCCTCCGGCGCATCCCGCTTCCCGTCGACGTGAGCACGCCGCCTGTCGAGATCGCCATGCCGGGGCCGCCGGCGCAGGTGCTCGCGCTCGCGGACCGCGTGCTCGTCACGATCCGCGATCCCGGGCTCCTCCTTGTCTTGCGGCCCGATCCGGCGGCGGGGCTCGTGGAAGCGGCCCGCGTGCCCCTGCCGGCCGACGCCTGGGGGCTCGCGATCACGCCGGATGAGCGCACGGCGCTCGTCACCAGCGCATGGGCGGGCAAGGTCTCCGCGGTGGACCTCGCGACCGCGACCGCGACATGGGCCATCGATGTCCCGCGCGAGCCCCGCGGCGTCGTGATCCGCGAGGACGGCGCGGCCGCGTACGTCACGCACCTCACGTCCGCCTCGCTCACCCGGATCGCGCTGGGTGGCGCTCCCGAGGCCCGGCCGGTCGTCCTTCCTCCGTCGCCTTTCCGGGCTCCTCATGCCAAGTCGCTCTCCGCGTCGCTCGGCTACGCGGCAGCGCTCTCGCCGGATGGCCGCCGCCTCTTCGTCGCGCGCCACGCGCTCGGCGCGCTCGGTGAACAGGCGTGGTTCGGCGCCTCCACGGTGGACGTCCTCATGACGAGCGACGAGGCGCCCCTCGCGCCCCGGCGCCGCCAGGGCGCGCCGCTCTGGCGGGCGAGCGCGCTCGACGATGCCCCGTTCGACGACGCGGAGCTGGAGCTCCCAACACCTCGCTCGCCCCGTTCGTCCAGCCGCGCGCGCTCGTGTACCGGAAGAGCACCCGCACCCTGCTCGTCGCCAGCGAGGGCACCGACACCTTGGTGGAGCTCGACGCGCTCGCGGTCGATCCGGCGCTCCGGCCGCTCCGCACCTACGATCTCGGCCGCCATGCGGGCCCCGACATCTACGTGGCGACCCTGTGCGGCGCGCCCAGCGGCGTCGCGCTGTCCGCGGACGAGTCCATGGCGTGGGTGTTTTGCCGTTCCACGGACGCCCTCGCGATCGTCCGCCTCGACGAGCACCGCGACGACGCTCCGTTCGAGCCGAGCCCCGTGCCGTACATCGCGCTGGCCGACGCGCCGGTCCCGCGGCAGGCCGCCCTTGGCCGGAAGCTCTTCTACAACGCGGTCGACTGGGGCACGAGCGGCGGCCTCGGGTGCGCTGGCTGCCACCCGGACGGGCGCGACGACGGCCATGTGTGGCACGAGGCCCACGTGATGGACATCGGCGGCGAGAGCGTCAATTTCCTCGGGTCCGCCGAGAATCAGCCGGTCGACGTGGAGCCGCGCGGCGGCGTGCCCCGGCAGACTCCCATGCTCGCGGGCCGCGTGTCGGCCGAGGGGCCTTATGGCTGGAACGCCCAGAGCGAGAACCTGGCGGAGCGCCTCCGCGAGGGGTTCGGCCTTCACCGGTGGGGGCCCGGTGGTCTAGGCAACGGCGAGCTCGCCCTGAGGGCGCGCCACCTGGCCGCGTTCCTGCGCGCGGGCCTCGTGCCGCCGCCTAGGGAGGCGCGGAAGCTCACGCCGCAGGAGGAGCACGGCCGCGCCCTCTTCATGAGCGACACGGCGCAGTGCGCTCGCTGCCACGTGCCCGAGACGGAGCACACCGACCGCATGGGCTACCCGATGCCCGGGTTCGCGGCGCGGCCCGGGTTCGCGGAGGAGAAGGCGGGCCAGGTGTTCAAGACGCCCTCGCTGCGCTTCGTCGGCGGGACGGCGCCCTATTACCACGATGGATCCGCGAAGACGCTCGAAGAGCTCATCGACACCAACCAGGACCGGATGGGTCGCACCAGCCACATGTCGAGGAATGACAAGGCGGCGCTCGCCGCCTTCTTGAGGATGTTATGAAGAAGAGAGCGGTGATCGGGATGGTCCTGCTCGGCGCGCTCGCGCCGGCGCAGGCGGCGGAGTCGGTGCTCGCCCCGGCGGGAGGGGCGGCGGCCGGGCCGCAGGCGGGAGCCACGGGAGGCCCGGCGGACGCGGGAGGAGGCGCGGAGGCGCCGCAGAAGCGCGCGCTCGAGGCGACGACGCCGCCGCCGCCCGAGCGGACGGCGCGGCCGGCAGCGGCCGAGTGGGACGCCGCGGAGCAGGTGTCGCTCGCGCGCGTCGCGAGGGGCGGCGCGTGCAAGGCGCGCCGGCGGCGCGAGTGGCTGCGGATCGATTGCAGCGTTCCGTCGGTGGTCGCCGTGAGGTCGCTCGGCGCCGGGGCCGGAGGCGAGTCTGTCTCGGTCGGCGAGCACAAGGCCGACGAGGACGGCCCCTTTCCGTCGAGCGTCTCGGTGATCTTCCCCGTCCGGATCGGCGACAGGAGGGTCATCGAGATCGTCTCGATCGAGGAAGGATACCGCTTCCAGACCGGGCTCTCGACGAGCGTCATGATCTCCGAGCAATGGCTCGAAGGCGACGCCGGGCCGCTCGTCAGCGCGCTCTGAAGCGACGCCGGCGCGACTGTCGACGCGCTGCACTGCGCTTGCCCTGCGAGGCGCCACGCGCCCGGACGACATCCACACGAATTCGGAGGCATCCGCGCTCCGAGCCGGGAAGCCGCGATCGAGCGGGCGCGCTCTGCATCGAGAAGCCTGTTCGCGAAATGTTGCGGTGCTCACCGCGCGACGCCGCATCGTGTGCGCCTTCCACCTGCTACCCGCACTCACGCGTGGCGCGTGGCGCGTGGCGCGTGGCGCGTGGCGCGTGGCGCGTGGCGCGTGGCGAGATCAACCCGCGCGGCTTGCGGGAAGGGATTGGATCCGGCGCGACTACGTCGTAGTATGGAGAGCTCGCATCGACCATCGCACCGGCCGTCGGCTGCAGCATCCAGAGGAACGATCCGGCGGTCGTCGCGCGCGCGGTCGAGAGATGGAGAAGAGATGAGCTGCTTGAGCGTGGATCCTGTCGTCACCGACAGCTTCGGGATCGAGCAAGCCTTGAGGGACGACACCCTCAGCGTCAAGCTCACCGGCACGGGGGACATGGCGGCATCTCCGCCGCTCAGCAGGTACGTCAAGGCGCTGGAGGGCGAGGTGATGCGCCTCTCGGTGAGCACCGTCGAGTTCGACGTGCGCGACCTGCGCTTCATGAGCTCGAGCTGCCTCAAGGCGTTCGTCGGCTTCATCTGCGGCCTGATGGGCCATGGCCTCAAATGCAGGATACGGTTCGTCACGGACGCGAAGCGGACATGGCAGCGACGGAGCCTGAAGCCCCTGGATCGCATATGCCCGGAGCTGGTCTCGATCGCGGATGCATGATCGAGAGCCCGAGGCCATGACGAGGAAGCGTCGGACGCTCGCGTTTCTGATCGACAATGTCGTTGGCGACTACCAGTCCGAGCTGCGCGCCGGGATCGAGCGCGGCGCCGCGGCGCACGACGTCAACCTGCTGACGGCGTTCAGCGACCCGGCCATGGCTCGCCGGCCGGAGGTGGCCGACCGGGGCACCTTCTATCACCTCATCGGCCCTGAGACCGCCGACGGCGTCATCGTCGCCTCGTCGACGCTCTCCCCTTACGGCGGCATGGAGGTCATGCGATCGTTCTGCCGGTCCTTCGCGCCGCTGCCGGTGTGCAGCATCGGGACCGCGATCGACGGTGTGCCGAGCCTGATGGTCGACAACGCCCTCGGGAGCGAGATATCGGTCGGGCACATGGCGGACGAGCACGGGTGCCGGCGCATCGCGTACATCGGCGGCCCGAGCAGCAGCGAGGAGGCCGCGCTGCGCGCCGGCGGGTACCGGAGGGCGCTTGCGGCGCGGGCGCTCCCTTGCGACGAGCGCCTCCTCGTGTTCGGTGGGTTCACGATCCCGACGGGGCGCGCGGCGATGCGCGAGCTCCTGGCTCGCGGGGTGGCGTTCGACGCCGTGGTGGCGGCCAACGACAGGATGGCGCTCGGGGCGATCGAGGTGCTCAAGGCCGAGGGACGCCGCATCCCGGAGGACGTCCTCGTTTGCGGGTTCGATGACGTCGGCATCGCGCGCTTCACGAAGCCGTCGTTGACGACGGTCCGCCAGCCGATCGAGCGGCTCGGGGGGATGGCCGTGAGCACGGTCCTCCGCATGATCGACGGCGAGGCCGTCGAGCCGCTGCAGCTCGCGCGTGTGGAGCTCACGCAGCGCGAGTCCTGCGGCTGCGGGTACCGCGCGGGCGACACGTTCCTGCAGCCGGTCCCCTCGGTGCGCGGCTTTCCGCGCGCCATCGCGGATCAGCGGGCGTCGCTGGAGCGCGCGCTCGCCAGCAGCGTGGCGATCCCGAGGGGCGCCCTCGACGGCTGGGCGGGCGACCTGCTCGCCGCGATGGAGGCGGAGCTCGCGGGCGACGAGGGGCGCTTCCTGCGCGCGCTCCAGGCGCTCCTCGACGGGGCGAGGCGCGAGGGCGTGCTCCTCGAGGAGTTCCAGGCGGTGATATCGCTCTTGCGCTCGCGGGTACAGGGGTCGCCCGTGGGCGGCGACGCGGCGCTGGAGCAGCTCTGGCACGCTGCGCGCATCCTGATCGGGAGCGAGTGCGTGCACGTCGAGGGGGAGCAGCGGCTGAACGTCGAGCTCGCCGCGATCGATGTCACCTACGGCGCGCGGGGCTTCTCCGCGTGCTTGAGCCTGCCCGTGCTCAAGGGGTTGCTGGCGTCGGAGCTGCCGAGGATGCGGTTCTCGGACGTCGCCGTGTCGCTGTACGACGACGCTCAGCACGCCACCATGAAGCCGCTGTTCGTGATGGAGGACGGCCGCGAGGTGGAGGTGCCGGCCGTGAGCTTCCCGGCGCACCTCCTCGCGCCCCCGGGCTTCCTGGACGCCGACGAGCGCATCAGCAGGATCGTGCTCCCGGTTGCGTTCGGCGACGAGGAGAGGTTCGGCGTCGCGGTGCTCGACCACCGCGCCAGCGGCATGATGTACGAGGTGCTGCGCCTCCAGCTCGGCTCTGCGGTCAAGGCCGCGGCGCTGCACCGGCAGGTCGTCCGGGAGGTGGAGCTGCGCGAGCGGCTGGAGCAGGAGCGGGTCCGTCAGGAGAGCCAGGTCGCGGCGCGCATCCAGACCACGCTGGTGCCGAAGCAGCTCTCGATCGAGGGGCTCGACCTCTGCGCGGTCATGAAGCCGGCGGCCGAGGTCGGCGGTGATTACTACGATGTGATCCCGGCGGACGGGGGCGGGTGGCTGGGGATCGGCGACGTCGCGGGGCACGGGCTCGCGGCGGGTCTCATCATGCTGATGATCCAGAGCATGGTATCGGCGCTCACGTGCAACGACCCGGCGGCGAGCCCGGCGAAGGTCATCACGGCGCTCAACAAGGCAATCTACAAGAACGTCCGCGATCGTCTGGAGCGCGACGAGCACGCGACGCTCCTCTTGCTCCGGTACGAGCGCAACGGGCGCGTGACGTTCGCGGGCGCGCACGACGACCTGGTCGTGTGCTCGGCGCGGACGCGGCGCTGCGGGTGCATTCCGAGCTCAGGCGTCTGGATCGGCGCGCTGCCCGAGATCGGCGCGCTGACGCGGGATGCCGAGCTCTACCTTGGGGATGGGGACGTGCTCGTGCTCTATAGCGATGGCGTGACCGAGGCGCGGAACGCCCATCACGAGCAGTTCGGGCTGGAGCGGCTCTGCGCCGTCATCGAGGCTGTCCAGACGGAGCCTGTCGGCGTGATTCGCGACCGGATCCTCGATGCGGTCGAGGGGTGGTGCCCGAGCCCGGACGACGACATCACGATCGTGGTGGCGAGGTATCGCGCGCCCGAGTAGCTGCGGCGGGGCGGCGCTCGCTCTGGCCGGGCTCGTTCTTCGTGGTGGACCCATCGCGCCGGTGGAGCTCCTCGCTGCGTGGGGCACCGCCGGTGCTTCCGCTGGCGAGAGGGCGAAGGAGAAGGCCGCGCGCAGTTACCGCGAGCGCCCTGGTTTTGGGGGCCTTGTCGCGTTCTGCGCCCGCGGTCCACGGTCCGGCGCGCGCGAGCGCATCGTGGCAGGGGATCGGCGGGTCGTGCTGGCTGGCTTCGACGCGAACACCTCGCTCATCGACGCCGCCGTCGCCGCGCTGGCGATCCATCGGTCGAGCTCCGCAGGAGCCCTGCAGGCGTCAATGTGAGCCCGCTCATCCGCCGTCAGTGACAGGCCGCGCGCTTCGAGCACCGCGAGCAGGGCCTCCCGCTTGCCTTCGATCTTGCCTTCGATCTTGCCCTCGGCCCGACCACGCTTCTCGAAGAAGAGCCGGAAACGTCGAGACGCCGGGGTTTCAGGGACTTTGCTTGGATCCATGGCCATCTCCCTGAGCGCGGCCAGCATGGCGTCGCTCAGCACCGCGAGGATCGCACGCGCCTGCGCATCCCGCAACGGCTCGTCGGTGAGGTGCTTTTCGGTCAGCTCCAGAGCGCGTATCACGATCCGGCGCGCGGCCGGCCCGCGACGGTGGTGTACGGCCCACGCGGCGAAGAGCGCGAGTTCCGGGTGCATCGGATCGAGCAGCGCCTCGACGCGTCGACCTGCCAGGAGCAGCACCCGCGGCGTCAGCTCGAAGCGCGTGCCGAGCTCGCCCTGGAGGTGCGCGACCCGCTTCGCCCAGGAAGCCACGCGGCGGCTGGCCGTGATCACGAGGACCTCGCCCATCGCCTTCTCCTGATGGACAAGCACGCTGACCGCAAGCGGCCAGCTCCTCCGCTTGCGCTCATCGATCGAATTCTGGACCTCGACCATCAGCCAGCCCCGCTGTCGCGAGCGCAGGAGCAGATCCGGACGAACCTCGATGGCTCTGGTGAAGCGCACGGTCGCATCGACCACCTCGGTTGGCCCGCCGAGCGAGCAGCCGGTGAGGTGGTGGAAGAGATCGGCGAGCAGCGCTGGACGATCCCGCAGCGCGACGACGAGCACCTCGTGCGGAGTTCCCGGCATCCGGCTGTCTGTACCCGAGGGGAGCGAGGTTGGCGAGCCTCGATGTCGCGAATTCGATCCTCCGTCGGAGAGGGCCGTCGCTCGGACCGCCGACGTGGAAGCGACCAATTCTTGCTGCTCATGATGAAATAGCCAGAGCGCGTGTAATGAGGCGCGGTGGGCGCCAGGGGCCACACGCACAGGGACTGCGGACAACTGCCTTGGCCTGTCGCCGTGGCGACGCTGGCTCGCCAGGCACCTGCCGGTGAGCCTCTCGATTCCGGCGGCTGCCTCTGGCGGCCGCCACCCCGTCCGCCGCGTTCGCCACCCCTCCCGCCGCGAAATTCCCTGAGTTCGCCGCCCTCTCTGTCTGGCACGCCTTTCGCGAAAGGGCTCCGGCATGCAGGCCACGGCGCTCACGTTCTCTCTGCTCGGGCTCGACGCGCACCCCATCCGGGTGGAGGTCGACTCGGGCCGCGGTCCGTCGTTCTTCCAGATGGTGGGCCTCGCCGAGGCGAGCGTCCGCGAGAGCCGCGTGCGCGTCCGCGCCGCGCTCCAGCAACTGGGCATCGAGCTTGACGAATATGTGATCACCGTGAACCTCGCCCCGGCAGACCTCAAGAAGAGCGGCGGCGCGTACGACCTCGCCATCGCGATCGCCGCGCTCGCGGCGCTCGGCAAGGTGCCCGCCGAGGGGCTCGACCGGATTGGCCTGCTGGGCGAGCTGTCGTTGAGCGGCGCGGTGCGCCCCGTGCGCGGCGTCCTGCCGGCGCTGCGCGGCGCGGCGGCGCAGGGGGTCACGCGCGCGATCGTGCCCCAGGGAAACGCGCGCGAAGCGGCGAGCGTGGCTGGTATCGACGTCCTCATCGCGGAGCACCTCGGCCAGGTCGTCGCGCACCTCCGCGGCAACAAGCCCCTCCCGGGCGCGGGGACCATGGCCGCGATCGACGCGGAGCCGAGCGCTGCAGCGGCGGATCTCGCGGAGGTCCGCGGCCAGCACGGGGCGCGCCGAGCCCTCGAGATTGCCGCTTCCGGGGGACACAACCTGATCATGGTCGGCCCGCCAGGCAGCGGAAAGACCATGCTTGCTCGGCGCCTGCCAACGGTCTTGCCGCCGATGTCCTACGACGAGGCGCTCGATATCACCGCGATCCACTCCGTCGCCGGGCTGCTCTCCCCGGACAGGGGCCTCGTCGCGGTTCGCCCGTTCCGCGCCCCGCATCATACCGTGAGCGCCGCGGGCCTCGTCGGCGGCGGGGATCCAATCCGCCCCGGCGAGGTCTCCCTGGCCCACCACGGGTGCCTGTTCCTCGACGAGCTGCTCGAGTTCCGCCGCGGCGTCCTCGAGGCGCTCCGCGAGCCGCTCGAAGAGGGCACGGTCGCCCTTTGCCGCGCCCGCGCCCGCGTCGTGTTCCCGGCGCGTCCGATCCTGGTGGCCGCCATCAACCCCTGTCCGTGCGGCTTCCATGGCGACCGCGGCAATCGCTGCGCCTGCTCCCTCGATCGTGTCCGCGCCTACCGCGCGCGGCTGAGCGGGCCGATGCTCGATCGCATCGATCTTCACATCTCCTTGCCGCCCGTCGACGTCGCTCACCTGTGCGCGCCGCTCGCCGACGGCCGCTCGTCGCTCGACGCGCCCGAGCGCTCCGCGGCGGTGCGGGCGCGCGTGGTCGAGGCCCGGGCCGCGCAGCGCGCGCGCTTCGAGGCGGGGGAGGTGGCGGCGACGCACAACGCCGAGCTCGGCCCGCGCGATCTCGCGCGCGTCGCCATGCCGGACGCGACCGGCGCGCGCGTGCTCGCGTCGGCCGTGGAGCGGCTCGGCCTCTCGGCGCGGGCGTATACCAAGGTGCTGCGGGTCGCCCGCACGCTCGCCGACATGGACAGGAGCTCTGCCGTGCGGGCAGCGCACGTGGCCGAGGCGATCGGCGCGCGGCTGTTCGATCGCGAGGCCGCCTGCGGGCCGGCGCCCGCCACCACCGCCGCGGGCGCCTGAGCTCGCCGCAGGGCCAAGGACCACCGCGCCCGCAGCGATTCGGGCGCGATCGCGGCCGCCCCGACGGCCGCGCTGGATCGTCTGTCTGCGCGCTCGGGGGCGCGCACGTTCAACACGCAACAATTGAACCGCAACAAGCAACGAACGCACGTCGAAAAGGAGAGACCGAGATGATGACCGAGATCGCTGAGAAGCTCCGCACCGTGAAGACCGTCGTAGGCACCATCGAGAAGCAGTTCGGGAAGGGGGCGATCATGTCATTGAACGACGAGAACGAGACCCGGGACATCGGCCTGATCCGGACCGGATCCCTGTCGCTCGACGCGGCGCTGGGGATCGGGGGATACCCGCGCGGGCGCATCGTGGAGATCTATGGCCCGGAGTCGTCGGGGAAGACCACGCTCACGTTGCACGCGATGCGGGAGGCGCAGCGCGCGGGCGGCGTCGCCGCGTTCATCGACGCCGAGCACGCGTTCGACGTCACGTACGCGCGCTCGCTCGGCGTCGACATCGACAGGCTGCTCGTCTCGCAGCCGGACAACGGCGAGCAGGCGCTCGAGATCGTCGAGATGCTCGCGCGCTCGAGCGCCGTTGACGTGATCGTCGTCGACTCGGTGGCTGCGCTCACGCCCAAGGCCGAGATCGAGGGGGACATGGGCGATTCGCACATGGGCCTCCAGGCGCGGCTGATGAGCCAGGCGCTGCGGAAGCTCACGGGCATATGCCACCGCACCGACACCACGCTCATCTTCATCAACCAGCTCCGGCAGAAGATCGGCGTCGTCTTTGGCAATCCCGAGGTGACGACCGGCGGCAATGCGCTCAAGTTCTACGCGAGCGTGCGGCTCGACGTGCGCCGGGTGGGGCCGGTGAAGGTGAGCGACGAGGCCATTGGAAGCAGGACGCGCGTCAAGGTGGTCAAGAACAAGATGGCTCCTCCGTTCAGAGAAGCCGAGTTCGACATCCGGTGGGGAGCGGGCATCGACGGCGCGGCGGATCTCATCGACTTCGCCTGCCAGCTCGGGGTCGTGGAGAAGAGCGGCGCGCACCTGTCGTTCGCGGGTGAGCACATCGGGCAGGGGAGGGAGCGCGCCCGCGAGGCGCTGCTCGGCAAGCCGACGCTCGCCTCGTCGCTCCGCGCCGCCGTCGACGCGGCGGCGCCGGCGCGAGCTAACGGTAGCAACGGCAGCGCGGCGATGGATTCCTGATCTCGGGGCGGTCGGCGCGCCCGGCGGCTCGCCGCCGCCGGCGCGGCCGCTCTCGCTGCGCGACGACGCCGCGCCTCGCGAGAGGCGCAGGGCGGTGGGCGCCGGCGGATGGTGAGCGACGGCAGAGACGACACGCACAAGAGAACGACAGCAGACGACAACACAGAAGCGAACTGGAGCATGTCATGAACGAAGGACTGAACAAGGTGATCCTCATGGGCAATCTCGGCGCGGATCCGGAGCTGCGCTACACGGGCAACGGCACCCCGGTGCTTCACCTGCGCATGGCGACGAACGAGTCGTTCGTGGACAGGAACAAGGAGCCCAAGGAGCGCACCGAGTGGCACAGCATCGTGTTCTGGGGGCCGCGCGCCGAGGCGCTGGCCAAGGTGCTGACGAAGGGGGACGGCGTGCTCATCGAGGGCGGGCTGCGCACGTCGAGCTACGAGAAGGACGGGATCAAGCGCTACCGCACCGAGGTGATCGCGCGGGATCTCCGCTTCGCGGGGCGGCGGGCCGCGTTGGCGGAGCCCGTGCCGGGTTCGGACGACGACGGCGAGCCGACGCAGCCCGGGGCGGGCGTGCCGACCACGGCGCGGCTCGGGAAGAACGGCGCGCGGGGGCGGCCCCCGGAGGTGCCTGCGCTGGATGAGATGCCGTACTGAGGCGGTCCGTCCGGACGAGCGCGGGGGCGAGGCGGCTTGTCTCGAGCCGCCTCGCGGCGTCCCCAGCATGCCTCGCCTCACCCGGTCGGCGACATTCCCCTCCTGCGGTCGCCGTCGCGGCCCCATCGAGCCCCCCGGCGCTCAGCGCTTGGCGTGTTGCTGGATTCCACTCAGGCCAGTTTCCAGGGCGATGTGTTACGAGGTAGCCCTTCGCGGACGCTGGCGCGCAGCGTCAGCCGCGAGATGACTGATTCGATGACTACATGTCACCATCACGCGGTGGACGGTATCCGGCAGTGCCGTCTGAAGAACTCTCGTGTCCTACATGAACACAGAAAAGTGATTGAATCGATGGATAACGTGCTCGAAGTGTGTTGACGAATGCCGTGCTTTGGAAGTAAACAGTGGATGCTAGGCTCGACGCGACCAGGTGCGATTCTCTTGCTGTACACGATCGACCTCCTCAACCGAATCTGCTCGGCCTGCGGAACGGCAACGTGGTAACCGTCAACCGAGGTACTTCATGCTCAGCAATGCGGTTCGCTTTCTGATGGTGTCTGCTGCTGCTTCTTTCGTCGCGCTCGGCGCTGCCCCGGCCGACGCGTGCTCCCTGCTGTCCAGCGGAGCGCTCGATTTTATCGCTGCCGGTACGCCGTCCGGGGCCGGGGCCGTCTTCCTCACGGGCGTTCAGAAAGAAGAGTTCTGGTTCGACCCGGACCCGATCGTGGACGCGGTGAACGACTCGGCCAAGATGTCCTCCTACTGGGGTTCGACGAGCCCGACCTCGGAGAAGTACTATACCGAGTTCACCAAGCCCGGGGCCATCGTCTCGCTGATTTCGAACATCTCCAACGTCGCTGCGGGTGACGTGCTCGTCATCAATAAGACGGTGGCGGTGCCAGGCGGCCCACAGACCGCATACGGCGGGCACACCGTGATCATCACGGGCCCGGCGCAGCAGCTCACGACGGCCCTCAACCCGAAGTACACGAACACGATCCAGTGGGCGCTGCCGATCGCCGACTCCACCAGTTCGGTCCACGGATGCGACGCCATCTGGCGTGACAGCCGGTGGACGAACACGTGCAGCGACTTCGTCGCAGGGCCGGGGACGGGCTACATGCGCATCTATACCGATTCCTCGGGAGTCCCCGTGGGTCACACCTGGAGCGTCACCTCGGGCGGCACCTATTTCCCGATCACGAGCACGACCGTCGCGCAGCGGCCCTTCGTCATCGGCAGGCTGAACTCTTGCCCGCTGCCCTGACCCCCTGAACCGGCGCGCCCGCGGCGCAGCGGCGTGTTCGCCGGGCGATCCTGAGGGCGCGCGCTCTCAGGATCGCCCTCTCCCCCTTCGGCGTTTATGGCGTTCCGCCCTTCTCGGCCGCCGCGGGCACGCGGCAGAGCTGGGCGATGCCCTTTCCGCTCAGCTTCTCGCGCGTCAGCTCGAACTGCGGCACGTACATGCAGAAGCGGCCGCCCTTCTCGGTCGCGATGCTCGTTCGACGCGAGATCATCTCCTCGAGCTCCGAGCGGCTGATGGCCTTGTCCGTCTTCAGCGTGTCCGAGACCTTGAGATCGACCGCGTTCGGGCAGCTGACGCTGGCGGCGACGGTGAGGTTGGGCTTCACCTTCTCCTGACCTTCGCGATAGTCAGCACCTGGCCCGGCCTGACCGCCCGCTTGCGCCCTGCCGGCCTGGGCGCCTTCGTGGGGCTGGCTGCCGCCTTGAGCGCCGCCGGCCTGAGCCTGGGCCTGGCTGCCGTCGGTCTGGCCCTGCACACCCGCACCGCTGCCCCGTCCCAGGTTGCCGCTGCCGCTGCCGGTCTGACCGCCCGACGGCTGCTGCGACTTGCCCGCCGCGACGGGATCGATCCGACCGTTGACGGAGGCGGTGTAGGTGCACCCTTCCTCGACCGGGAACGAGATCTGCTCCTGGAGATTCATCGCCTGTTTCTTCTGACTCTGCCCCTGTTGCTGCTGGGTGCGCTGTGCGCCGCTCGGGCTGGGCTTGTCGCCCTGATGCTGCGCACCGCCCTGCGCCGCTCCCGGCGTGCCCGATTCGCGTTGCTGCGGCGAGCCCGTGCCGCCCGTCTGTGCTGCCGCGAGCGCCGGCACGACCGCGAGCGCTCCCATGGCGAGCGCGAGTTGGATGGACCGATTCGATTTCATATTACCCCCAACCGTAGAATCTGCTTCCGATCGTACTCACCACCGCGCGGGCCGACCGCCCACTAGGCGGCTTGTTCCCAGACCTTCCTTGACAGCGCGTCCTTGATCCACGCGAGGTGCCGCTGCTCATCAGTGTAGTTGCGCTCGACGATCGCGCGCGCCTCGGCCGTGAGCGACTCGTCCAGCGCCGCCTGGTATTGCCGGTTCGTGAGCTCCTCGTTGCCGCGCATGGCGAGGAGCGCGCTCTGGTCTCCCTGGCTCGTGATCGCCGTGAACCCTTCGATGAGCTTGCCCTTGAGGTCGCGGGTCCGTTCCGCGATGCCGCCGAGCGACGTCACATGCGCGGTCAGATCCACCACGTGGCGCGCGTGATCATCCCTGAAGCTCGCGAGCCTCTCCTTGGTATGAGCGTGCTCGCACGCCTCGATGGCGCGGTCGTAAGCGGCGATCGCGTCGCGATCGAGCTGGATGAGGTCGTTGAGCACCTCGATGACGTCTCTCGCCATGATGGACACTCCTTCCGGGATCCCGCTCCGCTCGGACCCCACCGCCCACCACCTGGGGCATTTGCGTGGGGGCGCAAGCCATGCGCACGTCGTCACCGGAACTTGTGGTCGCCGTGGCCTCGCCCGGCTCGGCCGCCGCTCGAGGCTGCCGATGGCGGCCGTGGCGGGCGGTCCGGCATCCCGAACGGTCCGGCAACCTCGACCTGGCACGGACCGTGAAGGTCAGTCGGGAGACGGGAGACGGGTGACGGGAAACCCTGACAGCTTCCGTGGACCGGCGCCGCCAGCGCCGGCGCCGCGGGGAGATGGAATGTGCCTATGAAACGCTCTCTTGGCCGCTCCTCGATGCGCGCCGCGCTCGCGCTGCTCCTCGCCGCCTCCGCGGCTTGCGCCGAGGGGCTCGCGAACGCGCCCGGCATCAACCGCGAATGGACCCCGGAGGACCGTGGTCAGGACGCCATCGCAAATGGCCCGGGCTCCTGCCCCAGGGAAGGCCCCGATCCGCTCTCGCCCCCCGGCGAGCTGCGCGAGATCTGTCCCAAGGCCGCTCCGCCGAGGCTGCCCAACGCCGCCGCGTCGCCCTGAGCGCAGCCGGCTCGCGCCAGAAACCTCGCTGCGCCCACTGACCTCACGTTCGCGCGCGCAGGAGCGCGCGGCGAGCTCGGCACGCAAGAGTCCTTCTGCTGTCGATCGCTTCCACGATTCGACCGCCCGGATGTGGTTGTGCCTGCCAGAGCGAAGGCAGAATGTCGCGGCTGAGGCGAACTGCCTCATGGAGGGAACGATCGCCAGGGCTCCGGTCTGCCTCTACAGCTCGGGCGCGCCAGCTCCCGCCGCGGCGCCCGCTGCGGGGGGGCGACTCCGCCGCTCGCCCGCGGGGCACTCGCGGTGCCCGGCGCTTGCCGCGTCGACCTTGAGTTGGCCGGGCCGGCGTGGCTGCCGCGCGGTCGGGATGGTGATGGGCTCCTCGATGAGCTCCGGCGCCAGGGCGCCCTGGGCGGGGATGAAGCGCGGCTCGCCGGGCTTGCGATCGTCGGCCACCTTCCACGCGCGCGGCACCCTCCTCAGCCCGACGGGATAGAGGGTGAGGCCGTCGCGGTGGACGTGAATCCGCAAGAAGTTCTTGTAGTCCTGGATCCGGAGCGCCGAGAACGCTTCGTTGCCGTGCCGCCGCGCGACGTTGAGCGAGATCAGGAGATAGACGCCCATGATCGTCGACCCGACCACGGCGCCGGTGGCGCCGACGAAGAGCGTCACGCCGAGGAGGCTCCACATGGACGGGAGGTCCCGGACGTCGACGCCGAGCAGCGCGCCGCCGAGGTGCGCGAGCCCCAGCGCCGCCCCGAGGTGCGCGAGCGCGTGGAGCGAGCCCGCGAACCGGCGATACCAGGTCTTGTAGGTGTCCGTGAAGACGATGAACACGAGCACGACGACGAGGACCCACCCCACGGCCCCCGGCCCGGGACGGGGCAGCGTCAGGGAGGAGAGCATGTAGACGAAGGCGGCGGCAGGCCAGAAGCCGAGGTTGTGCCGAGCGAACGAGAGGTTGCGCCAGGCGAGCCGGCGCGACTCCGGCTCTGACGGAAACGAGGCACGCAACATATAAGGGCGCTGGTCGGCGCCCGCGCCGGAGCGGACCACGGTGACCGGCTCGCCGTGGGTCGGGTGGAGGAACGCGCCGCCGCCGCCGGCGATGACGTTTTGCCGGCCGTCCGCGGACTCGTGGCGGCGATAGTGGTGCAGATCTCCGGCGATGCGCGCGACGATCTCGACCCCGGGCCGCGCGTCGGCGAGCTGCTTCTCGAAGAAGGCGAGGTTGCTCTGGAGCTCTGGGTTGTAGATGGCGCCCTTCACCCAGTCGGGCTCGGCGGTGCAGAGGATCACGCGATCGCCGTCGCGCATGTCGTGCGTCGCCAGCTTGCAGAAATACTCGATCTGCGGCTGGTCGATGTCGGACTCGAGCTGGATGTCGACGCCGAGCAGCCAGAAGCCGTGGGGCAGCTTCAGCGCGAAGTAGCTCCGCGACTGGAACGTCTTCCAGGCGCCGAGCGTGCGTTTCTGGCCGAAGAGGCGCATGAAGCTCATCAGCCCGTCGTACCAGTCGTGGTTGCCAGGGATGGCGAACAGGTGCGGCGGATCCGTCACATCGGCCTTCGGGAGCGCGGCCGCGTAGGGCTCGACGAGCCGCGTCCAGTACGCCTGACGCGTGGCCGAGGGGTAGACCTGGTCGCCGCCCATGATGAGCACCTCTCCGCGCCTCGTCTCCCGGTCGCCCAGCGAGAGGACCGGCCGTGCGAGCAGGCTGGCGATCGCGTAGGTGGGGTTGAAGCCATCGCCTGTGTCCGCCACGTAATCGATCCAGAGCTCGTCGCGCGTGACGCCGTTTCGGACGGCATAGTCGAAGGGCGGCTGCGGCCCCGCGATCGCCTCGATGAGGCGGAAATCGCCGCGCGCGCCCATCAGGCGGGAGACGGTCATGTCGAGCGCGGAGCGGGCCAGCTGGAAGGGGCTGTACC
Source organism: Sorangium sp. So ce128 (assembly GCF_051525245.1). NCBI lineage: Bacteria > Pseudomonadati > Myxococcota > Polyangiales > Polyangiaceae > Sorangium > Sorangium sp. So ce128. Next base: position 3,808,573 of record NZ_CP150313.1, read on the forward strand.
AGCACGTCATGACGCTCTGCTGGAGCGCCGCGAGCCGCTCGCGATCCGGGCGATCGATCATCCGTCCCTCCGCTCAAGGGAGATTATCACCGCCGGAGCGCCGCGTCGCCTCGGCCGCGCGCTTCAGCGGGGCGCGACGACGTCGTGGGCACTCACGCTACGCGAGATCACTGCCATCCTTGAGACAGCCGGCGAGCTCGCTGAGGAGCTTGTCGGTCGCCTCCAGACCGCTCGTGAAGGCTTCGCCCTCCTTGGCTCGGCGGGTGAGGCGCATGTCGGGCGAGAGTCGGTAGGGTGAGGCCTTCGGCTGGACCAGCTTGAGCACCTTGGCATGATCGAGCGGGGTGTCCTCGCGCAAGTGCAGCGTGACGCCCTTGGCGCTCGCCTCGCATGCGAGCGCCTTCAGCCGGCGCAGCTCGGTCTTGAGCCGCATGAGGTGCACGAACCGGCGCGCCTCGAGCGGAGGCGGGCCGAAGCGATCCTCCATCTCGACCGCGAGGTCCTGCACGTCCTCGGTCGAGGCGGCACCGGCGAGCCGCTTGTAGAGGGAGAGGCGTACGCCTACATCGGAAATGTACTCCTCTGGAAGAAGCGCGTCGGCGTCGAAGGAGAGCTCGGTGTCGACGTCGTGGACCACGGGTTCGCCGCGCAGCTCGTGGACGGCCTCGTCGAGCATCTGGCAGAAGAGCTCGAAGCCAACCTGGGCGACGGTGCCGCTCTGCTCGGCGCCGAGGAGGTCACCGGAGCCGCGAAGCTCCAGGTCGAGCGAGGCGATCTGGAAACCGGAGCCGAGCTCGGTGTGTCGCTCGAGGGCCTCGATGCGGGCGCGGGCCTCGTCGGTCATGGCGTTCGGGGGCGGGACGATGAGGTAGCAGTAAGCGCGCTCCTTGGAGCGGCCGACGCGGCCGCGCAGCTGGTAGAGCTGCGAGAGGCCGAACATGTCGGCGCGGTCGATGAGGATCGTGTTGGCGCGGGGGATGTCGAGGCCGCTCTCGATGATGGCGGTGGCGCAGAGGACGTCGTAGCGCCCCTCGACGAAGTCGAGCATCGTCTGCTCGAGGTTGTGCTCGCTCATCTGGCCGTGGGCGACGCAGACGCGGGCGCTCGGGACGAGCTCGGCGAGGCGGGCGGCGCGCTCGTAGAGGCCCTCGACGCGGTTGTAGACGTAGAACACCTGGCCGCCGCGGCCGAGCTCGCGGAGGACGGCGTCGCGGAGGACGGCCTCGTCGTGGCGGGTCACCACGGTGCGGATGGCGCGGCGATCGACCGGGGGGGTCGTGATGATCGACATGTCGCGGAGGCCGGAGACCGCCATCTGGAGGGTGCGGGGGATGGGGGTGGCCGAGAGCGTGAGGACGTCGACGTTGGTCTTGAGGGCCTTGATGCGCTCCTTGTGGGTGACGCCGAAGCGCTGCTCCTCGTCGACGATGAGGAGGCCGAGCCGCTTGAAGTGGACGTCCTTGGAGAGGAGGCGGTGGGTGCCGATCACGACGTCGACGCTGCCGTCGCGGAGTCCGCGGGAGACCTCGTCCTGCTCCTGCTTGGTCTGGAAGCGGGACATGACGCGGACCTCGATGGGGTAGGAGGCCATCCGGGACCGGAAGCTGAGGTAGTGCTGCTGCGCGAGCACCGTGGTTGGGCAGAGGACGGCGACCTGCCTGCCGGCGTTCGCGGCGCGGAAGGCGGCGCGGATGGCAACCTCGGTCTTTCCGAACCCGACATCGCCGCAGACGAGGCGGTCCATCGGGCGGCCAGACTCGAGGTCGGCCGTAACCTCGGTGATCGCCCGGGCCTGGTCGGGTGTCTCGTCGAAGGGGAAGGTCGCTTCGAAGGCGCGGTAATCGTCGTCCGGAGGTGGAACGGGCTCCGCCGTGGCGGCGCGGCGCTCGGCGTAGAGGCGGAGGAGCTCGTCGGCCATCTTGCGGACGCTCTTCTCAACCCGCGCCTTTGTCTTGGCGAACGTCTGCCCGCCGAGCCGGTCGAGCTTGGGGGCGCCTTCGCCGCCGCTGAATTTCTGGATCTGGTTCAGGCGGTAGACCGGGAGGTAGAGCTTGTCGCCGCCGGCGTACTCGACGGCGATGAGATCGACCGTGGTTGAGCCGACCTGCTTGTGGACGAGGCCAAGATACCGCCCGATGCCGTGCTCTACGTGGACGACGTAGTCGCCGACGCCGAGGTTGCGGAGGTCCTCGAGGAAGGCCTGCGACGCCCTCGTGGAGGAGGCGGCGGCGCGCGCGGCGCGGCGGTGAGCGCGGGCACCGAAGATTTCCTCCTCCGTGACCAGCGCGAGCCCCTCGGCAGGAGCGATGACGCCGCGCGCAAGAGAGCCCGTGACGACGAGGGCCGTGTCGCGCGGAGAGGCGGAGCTGCTGCCATCGAAGAACGCGGGGTCGAACGGACCGAGGTTGGCCTTCACCCGCACGTCGCGATGGCGGAGCAGGGCGACGAGGCGCTCAACCTGGGTCTGTGCGCGCGCAGCGATAAGCACTCGTAGGCCCGCTTCTTGCCAGGCGACCACGCGACGAACGAGCGGGTCGAGAGCGCCGTGCTTGCCGCGTGACGTGCGAGCCGTCTTGATGGCGCGCTCGAGGTCCGACTGGTCGCGCGTCGCGAGCGACGGGACGTCCTCAGGGACGACCTCGAAGCGCTCCAGCGAGTTCCGGTTTTCCGCAGCACCCTCAACCCCGGTGCGGTGCAGGGCAAGCACGGTACGCGCGCCGAGCCACGAGGCAACGTGTGCCTCGTCCTCGTAGAAGGAGGCCAGCGGGAAGTGCGGCTCACGGTCCTTGTTGCTCCGGTCGGCCGCAGCGCGACCGAGCTCGTTGCGCACGGCGGCGGTGACGGAGGCGGGGTCCTCAAGGAGGATGAGCGCGTCGTCGGGCAGGTACGACGTGAAGGACGCGAGGTCGATGAAGGCAGGCAAGTAGCCTTCGGCCCCGAAGAAGGCGCGGCCGCTCGCGACGTCGTCGACCAGCGCGCGCGCCTTGGTTGAGGGGAAGTCGATGACGTCACACGCGGCGCGTACCCGCTGGCGGGCCCGCTCGACATTGGCAGGCGTGAGGATCGCCTCGCGCGCCGGCGGGATCCAGACCTCCTTCACCTCGGTGACCGTGCGCTGGTCGTCGGGGTTGAAGGTCTTGATCGATGCGACGATGTCTCCGTAAAAGTCGATGCGCACCGGCAGCTCGGCGGAAGGCGCCCAGACATCGAGGAGGGCGCCGCGGACGGCGAAGGTGCCGGGATCTTCTACGAGGGGGCTGCGGACGTAGCCCGATGCACCGAGGCGGGCCGAGAGCGCGTCGCGATCCATCTCCTGCTCGGCGATGACGAGCTCGGCGTGTTCGGTGATCTCGTCCCTGGGTACGACCCTGCGGGCGAGCGCGGTGATGGGGCAGACGAGGACCGACCAGGGAAGGTCCATGCCGAGGTGGAAGAGCGTGGCGAGGCGGGTCTGGGCGCCCCGGCGGTCCGGGTTGACATCCGCGTAAGGGCTGGCCTCGTTCGGCAGGTAGAGAAGGACGCGGCCGAACGTGGTCGAGCCGGCGGCCTCGGCGTCATCGGCGTCCCGATCGACGAGCAGGAACGAGGTATCGGCCGCCAGAGCGCGGGCGCTGTCGACGTCCGGAGTCAGGGCGATGATCCGGCGCCCGGCGGCGGCCGCGACGAGGCGACGGATGACGAGGGCGCCGGCCGAGCCGGCCGAGCCTGTGACATGACGGGTGCCAGGCGGCGCCGCGGCGAGCTCTGCGGCGAGCTCCCGGGGCGTGACGATCCGGCGGTCTGCCGGGAGATCGAACGACGGGAGCGGCTCGAAGTCGGCCGGCGGGCCGCTGGTAGCGGTATCGTTCGAGGCGCTGTCGTCGACGTGGCCTGAGAGCTCGGCGATCGTGGCGCTGAGCGGGGAGCTCGAGGTGGAAGTGAGGGAGCGCTCGGGGGGCATCGGCGCAGCGCGGTCTAGCATAGGCGGCGCGATTCGACCCGCGGTCTCGACTCGACCGTGGTTGGCGCCGCGCGCGGGGCACAACGCCACCGTGCTGCGGCCGGGAACGCAACCCCACCGTGCAGGGCGCTACGTGACGCGCACGCCAGCTCGGTCCCGGCCCCAAATCGCCTCTCGTCACGATGGTAATGTCGACTCTCGACTCCACTCCGCGCAGACTTTTCGACCGCTCGGACTCTGTTCACGCCGAGCCTGGCAGCCCCGAGCTGGCGAGCCAGTACGCCTGCCGGCCAGCCGAATCGTCCGTTGTTGCGCATGAATCGAGCCTTGAAGGAGATCGAATGCTTGGTCCCGTCCGTCGCTTGCAACAACGCCGCATCCAGGCGTCGGTCGTGTTGTGCGACGGGCGAACAGAGACTCCTGATTTCCAGTCTTAATATAATTGTGTCAACGTGTGCGGGTCCTGCGTCTATGCGGCCGCAGGCTCGCCCTCGTTGACGGTGACCCCGTGGAACACGCGCATCCACCACGTACCCGCTGGGAAAGTTACGCTGCGTACACCTGCACGCCATTGATTGATCGAATGTCGGTATGCGATGCGAAAGGCTTGTACGGCCGCGATGGCGGCGTTCTTTGCGTCTGCCTGCCGGCGGCCGACTGCGAATGTTGGATTGAGATCGCGAAGTGGGTCGATGCTCGTTGCTCGCCTGTAAGGAGAAATATTCCTCGCGCGCGCAGCCCCGAGGAAGCCAAGCCTTTGTCGCTTCAGGGTAGCGTGAGCCTGTCTCTCGTGCAGATCGATCCTTCCCGTGATCTCCCGGCGAAATTTGTCGGCATTGGAATCGCTGATCGACGGTGGAAGCGTGATCGCAAGTGCTACGTCGGTTGGCCATTCGGGGCTCTGTGGATTGAAGTATATTTCAGGGCGTTGGGCGCGCAGCACGCCGCAGCCGATGTCGCCGACGAGCACCTTGGCTCCTGGCCACTCATGTGCATGCGGTACGAGACCAGCAGCGACTGGATTTGCGAGGGTGTAAGCGATCTTCTCCACCAGAGCGTCCCGTGTTGCTAGCCGTACCACGCTCGTTGCTCGATCGTCCCACACCGGCCCCTCCCACGCGCGCAAGATCTTGGTCCCGAGAGCGACAAGCCGATGGAATCTCTGCAAAAATCGTGGGAGCTCACCGCGTGTGTCTGTGACAACGATATGAATGTGCGTGGACATCACGCAGAGGGCGTGTACGAGGATACCATAGCGGTGGGCCGAGACCGCCAGGGTATAGATCACGAGCCGTGTGATCGCGGAATCGGGGCGGAAGAGAAAATGCCTTCGCAGTACACGGCGGGTGAGAAGATACGTAGCGCCGGGGACGATCGCACGAGGCTGGCTCATGCCTGATGGGTATGTCAAGCGCCGTGCCAGACTCGAAATCGGCCGATTTTTTGAGGATTTGGGTGTTCGAGGAGGTGGCGGCCGCCATCCTCTTCGCCACCTGCGCCACCCAATGGTCAGGTCGGGGGGCAGAGCAGGGCGTGTGCGGAGCGCAACGTCAGTCGAGCGCGACGTCGCCGCGACGTCGCAATGTGGCTCGGTAGACGGCGGCTGCTGCGAAGGCCATGGAGGGGATGCTGGCGATGCATCGCGGGCCGGTAACAAAACCAAAGAAAGAGCTCAACAGTTCTAAAGGTGGACCCCGCCTCCCAGCGATACCCCCCACGTAGTCGCCCCTCGCTGCCCGGTCAGCCCGGACGGCGCATCCAGGTTGATGGCAACCTGGGAGCGTACGAACACCGGCTCGAATTCGACATTCGCATACAAGATTGCTGCCCATTGTGAGAAATCTCGCCCTGCGAGCGGTGCCGACTGCGCGAGCATCTGCACTCGCACTCCGGGTGTCAGCAAACCCATCCGCAAACCCGCGTGAGCGGCGGCCACGACCGCCAGCCGAGACGGGTTGGAGTTCACGGAAACGAGCACGGCTGGATCCAGCTCAGCGCCAACGATCACCGGCATGGACAGCTCCGCCCGGCTGCGGAGCAACAGCGCGATCGGGATCGCGTTCGGTGCCCACATCCAGTAATCCGCGAACCCGCGCGCGGCCGTAGCTACCGCGTAGTTGTACTCGGCCTCCGTATTCTTCGGGATGGTGCCAGGGAACGTCGTCACCGGCGGTGCAACCCCGACCCCGGCATAGATCGAGCGGTTTCGCTCCTCGAGAAGCGCCGCCTGCACGGTCACGAACGGATTCCCGAAGCGAAACGACGAGCGCCGCGCCTCGCCCTCGATCCGAAACGTAGTCCAGGCCGAGGTGACGTCCGTGGTTGCGTGCAGCCAGCTGTTCAGGCGAACGCCCCCCGCCACCTGCGGCGCGACATGAATCGTAGCCACCGTCGGGTTTTGCGGCGAGGCTGTGAAAATGCCGTACAGCGCAATATGACCGCGGCCGCCAGGTCGCGACGGAATGTCCCCCGTCATCTGTGCCCAGCTCGGCGCCGCCTCGACCGAGGCAACCACGGTAATCGTAAGCGCGAGCCCGCGCGCTCTCCTCCTCACTTCGTCCTCCGGAACTTCTGCACGCCGCGACCCCTCAGGCTGGTGACGTAGACGCTGCCGTCGTGCCCAACGGCGATTCCGTGCCCCCAGTCGATCTCCCCGGGACCGTCCCCCGATGTGCTCCACCGGTCCACGATCTTCCCGTCGAGGCTCATCCGCAGCACATGCCCCCGAGGCCGCTCTGGATCCTGATCGCCTCCGTCTACAACGTAGATGTGCCGGTCGGGTCCGAAAGCGATCGCCCACGGTCGCCCCAACGCGGCGCTCTTCCACTGCGCCAGGTAGTGGCCGTTCGCGCTGAAGACCTGAACACGCGCGTTCTCCCGGTCCGCCACGTAGACGCGCCCCTCGTCGTCGGTGACGATGCCGTGAGGCGTGTCGAGTTGTCCCGGCCCGAAGCCCTTCTCGCCCCACTCCATGACGAACCCGCCGTCCTCGGAGAAGCGCGCGATCCGCGCATGGTTGTAGCCGTCCGCCACGTAGATATCGCCGTCCAGGCCGAAGGCCACGTTGGTGGGCCGGTCGAGCTGCTCGGGGCTCGTCGCGCACCCGATATCCGCGAGGAGTACGAGGATCCACACACCGATGCCCTTCATGGCGCCTCGCCGAGGGTCATGACCACATCCCCCTCCGCCGTCAGCTTGAACACCCGGTTCTGCTCGGAGTCCGTCACCCAGACGAAGTCGTTGCGATCCACCTCGATCCCGTGTGGATAGAAGAACAGCCCCTCTCCCCACGCGTCGAGCAGCTCGCCCGTCTCTGGATCGAACGCCAAGATCGTGGGTTCGCGGATCGGCGCGTCGTTCCCTGACGTGCGCCCGGCCGCATGGCTCACCAGCACGCGCCCTCGCGCGTCAACCGCCACATCAAGCGCCGGGCCGAACACCATCCCGTCAGGGACACGCGGCCACCCGTCCACGACCGCGTACGGCCCTGCAGGCGCGTCGTCCGCCGTCGGCGGTCGCGACGTGCACGCCCCCGCAAGCGCCAACCCTACCAGCCAGCGGCCCCCGCGCTGCGCCCCGGAGACCGACGTTGCGTTGCGAAGCAGCCATCCCATGACCAAGGATAACAATGTTATCCTGGTGGCGTCAACGGGCGAGGCGCGGACGTGGCAGGATGGTGGGCATGGGTGTGATGGATGCGGATGAGCCGGTGGAACGCGTGTTCATGGCGCTCTGCGAGGGACGACTGACGCGGGACGATCTGACGGCCCGCAAGATCGCCGCATTCCTGGGCCAGACGACGATGGTGCTGTATCACCACTTCGGCTCGCTCGACGGATTCCTCATTCGCGTCGATGGCCTCGGGTGGCGGCGGCTCGCGGAGCGCCTCGACGCGCGGGCGCGCGCTGGCGCCGATGCGCGGTCGCTTGCCGTCGGTTACGTCGAGTTTGCGCTGTGCCATCCGGACCTGTACTGGCTGATGGCTGAGCGCCGCTTCGACCGCGCCCGCCTGCGCGAACAGGGGCGCCTGCGGCTCGCGCGCCCTCTTTGGAGCTCATTCGTCGAGCTCTTGCGTCATCATGGCAGCAGGCGGCCGGAGGAAGATACCTACGTGCTCTTCGCGGGCCTCCATGGCATCGCGATGCTCGCGCTGAGCGGGCGCGCCAACCTGGGTGAGGTTTCGTCCAGGGGAATTCCTTCCGTACTGGCTTTTCCCAGCCTAGGTGGAACATCGGCTGGTACCCCAGCTGGTGCCCCAGGTACCCCACTCAACCCGGGTGAGGATCCCAACCTGGGTGAGGGGTCCGCCCCACTCAACCCGGGTGAGGATCCCAACCTGGGTGAGGGGTCCGCCCCGGGTGAGGATCCCAACCTGGGTGAGGGGTCCGCCGCCAACCCGGGTGAGGGCCCCGTCAGAGATGCGGAGGTGGCCTTCGCCGCGGCACGCCGTCTGGCGGACCTGGTGCTCCCCGCCCGTCCACCCGAGCCGCCCGCCTCCCAGGCGAGCCGCGACCGCGGCGGCCCCGGGCGCCGCGCCTGAGCCGTCCGCCCAGGCGCCTGCCGGTGCCAGGGCGCTCGCTGGACGCTCCGCGCGCGACGCATCGGGTCCTGGCACACGGCTCGCCGGCCAGGAAGAAAGGGAAAGCGCGTCGACGCGCGCCTTCGCGCCGGGCGCATCCCTCGCGCGGCGCGGGGCTTGCGCTGGCGTTGTGCGAGACCGACCCCAGCACATCGCGCCCGTTCGCCGGACAGGCCTCGCAATGTCGGGGAAATCGGCACGTCCTGCGAACTCGCGGCATCTATCTCCTTTCGGAGGTGTTATGCGCGCCCGACGCACGGTCGCTTGGTTGCTCAGCGGGGGGCTCCTCACCGCCAGCGCCGGTTGTGGCAGCGACGAACCGGAGGCGCTCGGCGCAGCTCGGCTCGCGGCCGTCGCGAGCGCCGACCGCACCGTGCACGCGGTCGATGCGCTCGGCGCTCAGCACCAGGCCGCGATCGCCGCCAACGCCGACGCGAGCATCCTCGTCGCGACCTACACCGATCCGCGCGGCGCCCGCGCGAATCCGATCAGCCTGTCCGGCGTTGCGCGCTCCGCCGACGGCGGGAGATCCTTCGCCGAGGTCCTCGGCCCGAGCGGCGCGGGGGCGCTGCCCTCGGTCGCCGGCGGCCAGGTGCTCGGTGCCCCGCGCGTCGTCCACGATCCGACCCGCGACATTTTCGTCAGCTCCTCCACCTACGTTCGCCCCGCCGATGGCCTCCAGGGCCTCTGCCTCCATGCCTCGAACCCCGGCAGCAGCACGGCCGGCTCCTCATGGTCCGCACCGGTCGAGGTGACCCCCGCGTTCGTCGCGGGGGAGAGCGCCGAGCAGGCCTCCCTCGACGTCAACGCGGCGACCGGGCGCCTCTCCATTACCTGGGTTCAGCGCGGCGGAGCGTCTCCGAGGATCCTCTACAGCCACTCCGACGATCTCGGCCAGACCTGGTCGCCCGCGGCCACGATCGCGCAGGCGCCCGCCGGTGGCGATCTCGACGGGCCGAGCGCGCGCATCCTCCCGGGGGCGACCGACAGGGACTCGGTCGTCTATGCTGTCTTTCGCGCCATCGAGCCGGGGACCTCGCTGCGCAACGTCGGTTGCCGCCGGTCGATCGACGGAGGCGTCACCTGGGAGCCGCTCACCCTGCTCGACGAGGCCAGCTACCCCACGGAGGACCAGATCCTCGGCGTCGACCACGGAAGGAGCGCCCCGTCGATCGACGTCGACCAGGCCACGCGGCAGGTCTACGTCGTCTACCAGCGGAGCGGCGCCCACGGCACAGGGGACATCGCCCTGCGCTCCTTCACAGAGCAGTGCACCGCAGGCCCCGCCGTCCTCCTCAACAGCAATCCAGGGCGCGATCGGGCCCAGTTCTTCCCCTTCGTGGCCGTCGACCGAACGACCGGCACCGCGCACGTCGTCTACTACGACCAGGATGTCGACAGCTCGGGCGACCTGACCGAGATCGTCCACACCGCGTCGAGCGATCAAGGCGCCTCCTTCAGCCCGCCTGCGCCGATCTCGGACCACCCCTTTCACGCGGGCCACGGCAACGACGCCTCCCGGCAGAACCTCGGCGACCGCATCGGCGGCGTCGCGCTCGCCGGTGAGCTCTACAGCGTCTTCAGCATGACGGCCACCCCGCCGCGGTTCGACGAGGGGCAGCCGTCGTCGACCTCCCTGATCGCGCCCAGCGTCCACCTCGACGTCCTCGACGAGCTCGCCAGCGTCCCGCCGCTGCGCGCGGCCGGCGCCCGGATCGCGGACACCGCGTGCGGCGCCCTCGCGAACGAGCGCGTCGATCCGGGGGAGCTCGTCGATGTCGGCGTCTACCTCGAGAACCACCTCGCCAACCCGATCTCCGGCAGGACGACCGTCTCCCGGATCACCGCCGCGCTGTCCACGGAGACGCCCTCCGTGACCATCGTGAGGGCGAGCGCGCTCTACCCGGATATCGAGCCCCTCCGCACGGTCGCGAGCGACGCGCCATTCGTCCTCAGGACGGGCCGGGACTTCGTTCCTGGAGCGCCGATCGATCTGACGCTCACGGTGAGCTCGGCTCAGGGCACGGTCGAGCTGCCGATCCAGCTCGAGACGGGCTCGCCGGGCGCCGCGGAGGTCCTCCTCCGCGAGGACTTCGACGCAGCGAGCGCGCCAGCGCTGCCCTCCGGCTGGCAGTCGGTGCGCGCCGGCGGGACGGCCTCCGCCTCGCCGTGGACCGTCGCGCAGACGCTGACGCCCGGAAACAACGCGGCATTTCACGACGAGGAGGCGGCGACGTCGCTCGTCGCGCTGGTGTCGCCCGCCGTGAGGATCCCGGAGAGCTCCGGGAACTCCCACGTCACGCTCGACTTCGATCTCACCTACGAGCTGGAGGACGATCCGCAAAAGCTCATCCAGGCGTTCGACGGTCTGACGCTGCGCGTGGAGGATCTCACGGCCGGCGCCGCGCCCCGGGCGGTGCTCGCGGAGGCGTTCGCCGAGCGGATCGTCACCGGCGGGAGCCACCACTTCCCAAAGCACCTTCCAGCCCGCGACGACCCGGACTACCTGGAGGATAACGCGGTATGGTCCGGCAGCTCCAGCGGGAGCAAGCGCGTGTCGATCCGCTTCCCTGGCGCGGGGATGCGCGGGCGGACCGTGAGGCTCCGCTTCGACTACACGCAGGACGACAGCCGGGTCTGCACGGATATCGGGCGCCCCGGGCCGTGCGGCGTCGCGGTCGACAACATCGTGTTCGCGGCGGTGCCGGTCGTGTCCGGGGCCTGCGGGGCGGATCTGACCATCACCCAGACGGCCGCGCCGGATCCTGTATCGCCAGGCGCGCAGCTCACGATGACGATCGACGTCGCCAACGAGGGGCCGGGCGATGCGAGCGACGTCGTCGTGTCGTCCGTGCTGCCCGCCGGGGCGAGCCTCGTCAGCGCCTCGGGGACCGGCTGGACGTGCGACCTGGCCGGCGGAGAGCTCGTGTGCCGGCGCGCCTCGCTCGCCGCACGGGAGAGCTCGTCCATCGCGGTCACCATGGTCGCGCCCACGCTCCCGCCGCCCACGGTCGACGAGAAGATCGAGAGCACGGCGAAGGTGAGCTCGAGCGAGCACGATCCGGCGCCGGAGAACAACGAGAGCGACGTGCGCATCGACGTCTCCGTGCCAGCGCGCCTGATCGGCTATCTCACGGTCCTCGGCGAGCGCATCGCGGGCGAGGATCTCGCCTATACGGCGCTCATCAGCAACACGGGTGGGCGCGTGCAGCCCGACAATGCAGGGTTCGAGTTCGTGGACGTGCTCCCGCCCGAGCTGCTGCTGGAAGGCGCGTTCGCGGACAAGGGCGCGGTCTCGGCCGATCCCGCCACCAACACGGTGGGCTGGGACGGCGAGGTCGAGCCGGGGGAGTGGGTGGCGCTCACGATGGAAGCGATCCTCCTTCCCATGACCGACGGACTCGTCGTCACGAACCAGGGCACGCTCTTCTTCGACGCGGACTCCGACGGCGTCAACGAGTCGAGCGCGATGACCGACGAGCCCCTGTTCGCCGGCGCGGCCGATCCGACGGTGCTCACGGTGAGGCCCGCCGTCTGCGGCGATGGCGAGCTCGGGCTCGGCGAGCAGTGCGACGACGGCAACCTGCGCAACGGGGATTGCTGCTCGGCTCTGTGCACCGCCGAGCCGCCGACCACGATCTGCCGCATCGCGACCTCGCTGTGCGATCCCGGGGAGTATTGCGACGGCGCAGGGAGCTGTCCCGCGGACGTGAGCCTGCCGGACGGCGCCAGCTGCGATGATTTCGATGTCTGCAATGGCAGCGAGGTCTGCTTCCAGGGACTCTGTCTGAGCGACATCCCGCTCTACTGCGACGACGGGGATCCGACGACCACGGACGAATGCCATCCCTTCTTTGGCTGCCGGAACACGCCGAACAGCGCCACCGCGGGAGGGGGCGGTGGCGGCGACGACGGAGGGACTGCAGCAGGCGTGGGCGGCGGCGGCGCAGCGGGCGGCGGCGGCGCAGTGGGCGGCGGCGGCGCAGTGGGCGGCGGCGGCGCAGTGGGCGGCGGCGGCGCAGGCGGCAGCGGCGCAGGCGGCGGCGGCGCAAGCGGCGGCGGCGCAAGCGGCGGCGGCGACGCCGGAGGACCGGCCGAAGGCGCTGGAGGCAGGGGCGACGGCGCCGGCGGCGATTGCTCCGCGGATGCCGGCGGGGCGGGCGGCACTGGGGTCGGCGGTGGCCGAGATGCGGCGGGTGGGGAAGGGGGAGGGGGCCAATCCGAGGGAGGAGCGCCCCCGGGCCACTGCTGCTGTTTGGGCGTCAGCTGCGCGTATGCCGTCATCGGCGGTGAGACCGGGCACGCGTCAGGAGCGGCCCGCGCGCTCGCGCTGTGCGGCGTCTTCGTGGCGCTCGGCAGCGCGCGCCGCGCCCGCCGCCGTCGCTGCTGACGGCGGCGCCCGCGCGCCCTGCGATCACCTGTAGACGAAGACCCCCTTCAGATCCTCGGTCTGCGAGATGGGCGTGCCGTCCTTCTTCGAGGTGGTCCTGAACTGGTAGATCATCCCCGGGATCAGCGCGGGACCGTCGTACTCGACGGAGACGTTCTCGCTCCCCGACACCCTGGGCACCTCCAGGTCCTCCCAGATCTTGGCGCCAAGCGCGTCGAACAACCGCACCTCGTACAGATCTTCGCTGGAGTCGTCCTCGAAGACGAACGTCGGTGTCCCGCTCACCTCCTCCATCGTGCTCGCGCCGGGCGAGACCACGGCGAGCGCGCCCGTCACCTTGAACGACTCCGCGACGGGCAGGTCCTGGCCGGAGACCGTGATGCGCACGATCTCGGTCCCGCCAATCGACGTGTCAGGATCCCGCACGAGCGCGTCGTCCTCGAAGGCGGCGAGGACCACGTAATCGCCATCGGGCACCCCGGCGATCGAGAACTCTCCGGTGACGTTGCCTTGCCGGAGCCCTCGCGGGGCCTCGCCGCGCGCGGTCGCCTCGTCAAAGGTATCGGCCACGACGAGGATGACCGAGGTCGCGCTCCCCCCTGGAGCATTCACGATCTCGACCTTGCCGCTCACTGTCGCCGTGGCGTCTCCGGTCGCGTGAAGATCCACGCCCGTCGTCTCCTTGCCGGCGCTGACGGTCGCGCTCGCCGTGTCGAGCGCGAGGCCTTCGGCATAACCTTTCACCGTGACGTCTCCCGCTGCCACGTTGTAGATGGTGTAGCTGCCGTCGAGATCGGCCGCGCCGGTGGCGCCGCCCGCGACCAGCAGCGTCCCGCCGGGCTGGTCGGCGTGGACGACCCCGGAGATGGAACCGAGCCCCTCGCTGTCCGAGAGCGGCAACAGCGAGATCTCCGTCGCCGCCGACTCGATCGCGGGCGGTTCGCCCGCCGCCGTGGAGAGGTCGATGGGCAGCGCGACCCGCGGCGCCTTCGGGAACGTCTCGTACGCCTGCGCGTCGGCGCGCAGCGTGACGTTGACCTCGATCGGAGCGCCGCTCGCGTCGCGCCGCGCGGGCACGACGAGCTCATAGGTCCCGTCGGCCCCGGTGACGGCCACCCGGGAGATCACCGCGTCGCTCGGGTCCCGGGCGAGCACGCGCGCGCCCGCGATGGCCTTGTCGTCGAGCGAGTCGTAGACGCGCCCCCTCAGCGTCACCGGCTCGAAGCAAGCGGGCTCGGCGCCCTCCACCTCCTCGCACACCTGCGGGGCGGCGCACCCTGTCTGCGCGGCCACCGAGCAGCTCTGCGGCTGACCCTCGTCGTCGCCGCCGCACCCCATCCCCATCAAGGCGCACAGCATCCCAACAGACATCGAGCGCATCACCATCGACTCGTCTCCTTTCAAACCACGTCTCGTAGCTGCAAGCTCAGCTTTTCAGCTCGTGAGCGGCCAGCGCCGCGGCCTGCGATCCTGTCGCCGCTCCGAGCAGGGACAGTGAATCACGCATGCGCGGCGGGCACCGAGCAGGGGGAACACATCCCTCCGGTTCTTCTGTGTCTTTCATGGTTCAATCCCTGTCCTCGAATCCAGGGAGAACCCGGGCAAGCGTAGGGCTAGTTCAAGATGACCTGGCAGCAGCCGGTGATGCAGTAGTAGCCTGCGTCACAAGGCTCCTGGCCGGAGAGCCCGCACGGCTGGATCCCCGCCGCGCACTGGCCTTGGGGCTCGCCGGTGGGCCCGCCGCCGCTGCCGGTCGCGTCTCCGCCGCCGCCTGTCGCGGCTCCGCCGCCTCCACCTCCGCCGCCGCTCCCTGCGCCGGTGCCGGACTCGAAGCAGTCGTCTGGCAGCGTGTCCTTGCCAAGGCACAGCTCGCAGCGGCCGCACTCGTTCAGGCAAGCATCCACGGGCGTGCAGGGCTCGCAGCGGGTCGGGTCGGACTCGTGGCCGCGCGAGCAGGAGCCTTCACCGGTGCCATCGGCGTCCGAGCCGAGCCAGACGTACTTGCCGCCGCCCGCCGGCAGCTCGCAGCAGCCGAAGCAGTCGCAGCCGTTCGGCGTGAGCGGACCGCAGATCGTGTGGCACATATCGGACTGCTCGTCGTTGAGATCGCTGCAGCTCTTGCCATCGGCGCCCGGCGTCGAGGCCCCGCTGTCATAGGCGCACATCGTCCCGTTGATGGACTCCGGGTGAAACCCGGGCGCGACCTCGTGCTCATCGCACTTGTGGTTCCAGTGGCAATCGTCGTTGCCGGAGCCGGAGTCCTGGTCGAAATAACAGTCGACGGTGCACGCCGGCCCCGCCTGGCCGGGGATCCCGCCGTAGTAGCTGCCCTCGGTGTTGTCGCACGGGCCGAGGCAGTCCGGATCCTGCGCGTCGAGGAGCCCATCGTCGTCGTTGTCGACGAGATCCCCGCACGCGTACGTCTTGCCCTGGCACTCGACGATGCTCGTCGGGGTCGCCATGCCCCCGCCCGCAGCGCCGGTGCCGGCCCCTCCGCCGCTCGCGCTGCCGCCGCCGCTCGCGCTGCCGCCGCCGCTCGCGCTGCCGCCGCCGCTCGCGCTGCCGCCGCCGCTCGCGCTACCGCCGCCGCTCGCGGCGTCGCCTCCTCCCGCGCCGCCGGATGGGGCGGCGCCGTCAACGGTGCTGTCGCTACAGCCGGCGCTGAGGGTGAGTCCAAACAGGGCGGTCACCAACGAGAGAGAGAGAGCTAGGCGCATGGTGTCTCCAGAGGTGGCTCAGGCGCTCCCGTCCGCAGCGCGAGCTGCGGAGCGGGACTACCGGCGCGTTCATCCGGAGCAGTTCCGCCGCGGTCAGGTCACGGCTCAGAAAAATGACCGATCGCGAAAAAAACGCGGAGCCATCGCGAAACCGGCGTGGGGTCGTGGGGTGATAACCCACGTTGTGCTCGCAGTTGTCTCTTTTCTTCCAGGTGGCAACCGAGCGGGCACGCTCGTCGCTCTCATGGGGTCGCGTGGCCGCTGCGCGCCAGGGCCGCGCGCAGCGGCGGTCACGCCGCGTGATCGCGCCGCCGTCGGGCGCCCAGGCCCAGCGCGCCCGCGAGGAGCGCCACGAGGCCGACGAGCGCGCCGCCGCGCTCGCCTCGCTGCATCGCGCAGACCAGCCCGGACGAGACCTCCGGCTCCGTGGACCCGCCGCCGCTGCTGCCCGCACCGCCGCTGTCGTCGCAGGCGTCGCCGACCCCGTCGGCGTCGCCATCCCCCTGATCCGCGTTGGCCGCGAGCGGGCAGTTGTCGTCGCCGTCCGGGACGCCGTCGTTGTCGTCGTCCGCGTCATCGACGTCGCAGGCGTCGCCCTGATAGTCCTCGTCGTTGTCGGCCTGATCCGCGTTGGGGACGGAGGTGCAGTTGTCGTGCTCGTCCGGGACGCCGTCGTTGTCGTCGTCGTCCTCGCAGGCGTCGCCCTGGCCGTCGCCGTCGCTGTCGGCCTGATCGGGGTTGTACTCCTCGTCGCAGTTGTCCGCCGCGTCGCTCAGGCCATCTCCGTCCACGTCCTCGCAAGCGTTGCCCACGCCGTTGTCGTCGGCGTCCGTCTGATCGGGGTTCGGCACGTGCGGGCAGTTGTCCGTCTCGTCCGGTATGCCGTCGCGGTCGCCGTCGACGTCGGCCCCGAGGTCGCAGGCGTCGCCGCGGCCGTCGCCGTCGCCGTCGGTCTGATCCTGGTTGGACACGTGCGGGCAGTTGTCCTCTGCGTCCACGACGCCGTCGTTGTCGTCGTCGTCCTCGCAGGCATCGCCTGTGCCGTCGCCGTCCGTATCTTCCTGGAACAGATTGGGCACGACGGCGCAGTTGTCCTCCACGTCGACCACGCCATCGTCGTCGCTGTCGGGATCGCAGGCGTCCCCGAGGCTGTCCCCGTCCGCGTTCTCCTGGCCAGGGTTCTGATCCACAGGGCAGTTGTCCTCTGCGTTGCGCAGCCCGTCGCCGTCGGTGTCGATGTCGGGCTCGCAGAAGTCGCCGACGCCGTTGCCGTCGCTGTCCTCCTGGTTCGGATTGCGCGTGGCAGGGCAGTTGTCGCAGAGATCGCCGATCTTGTCGTCGTCTCTGTCCTGCTGGAGCGAGTTCGGGACGTCGCGACAGTTGTCGACGTCGTTGTCGATGCCGTCGCCGTCGTCGTCACCGGCCTCACAAACGTCGCCGGTGCCGTCTCCATCGGAGTCCACCTGATCGGCGTTCGCTGTGCCAGGACAGTTGTCATCGGCATCCAGGACACCGTCGTTGTCGTCATCGTCGTCGCAGGCGTCGCCGGTGCCGTCCGCCTCCGCATCCGACTGGTCCGGGTTCATCGCGACAGGACAGTTGTCGCACGCGTCGCCGACGCCGTCGGAATCCGAATCCCGCTGATCCCGATTGATAGCGGACGGGCAGTTGTCGCACGCATCGCCGAGAACATCGCCGTCGGCATCTGCCTGGTCCGGATTCTGGGTCTGCACGCAGTTGTCCAGGGGATCCACGACCCCATCCAGATCGGTATCAGGGTCCTCCGCCCAGCCCGTTGCCGGCAGGATCAGCCCGAACAGGCCCGCCACGAGCCCCACCGAGAACCGTCGCCCGCGCGACCGCACGCCCCTCGTCCCCGCACGTTTCATCGCGCCTCCATTCGTCATGGCCTTCATGGCGACAGCTTGGTCACGAACACGTCCGTGCCCTCGCCTCCCTCGATCCGCTTTTCCCCGAACGTCACCTTCCCGGTGAACGCGCCGGTCACGTAGACCTGCCTGTCGCGATCGATGGCCACGCCCGTCGCCCGGTCCGCGCCGGTGCCGCCGAAGCGGTGGCTCCACCGGTAGACGCCCTCCGGATCGAGCTTGGCCACGAACACGTCGTCGTCCCCCGCGCTCTTCACCGACCCGTCCGCCAGCGTCGTGTCTCCGCGGAACCCCCCCGCGACGACCACGTCCCCCGCGCCGTCGACGAGGAGCTGCCCCAGCGACGCGCCGTCCTCGCCGATCACCCGGCTATAGATGTGCTCTCCCGTCGAATCGAGCTTGGCCACGAACACCGCCTGGTGCTCTCCGGCCGCCCGAGGGCCCCCGCCGAGATCGATCGTCGCGCCGAACTCCCCGCCCACGATCACGTTGCCCGCGCCGTCCACCGCGACCGCCTTGGCCCGCTGCGGCCCCGCGTCGCCGAAGCGCTTGCTCCAGCGGTGCTCGCCGAGCGCGTCGAAGCTCGCCACGAACACATCGAAATCCCCGGCGCTCTCCAGCGGATCGCCGCCCAGATCGAGCGTGCCGGCGAAATCTCCGATCACGATCGCGTTGCCGCGCGCGTCCATCGCCACGGCGCGGGCCTGCTGATCGAAGCCGTCGCCGAACCGCTCGCTCCAGAGCAGCACGCCGTCGTCGTTGAAGCTCGCCAGGAACACGTCGCTGCCTCCGGCGCTCTCGAGCCGGTCCTCGCCGACGTGCAGCGCGCCCGAGAAGCGGCCGGCCACGACGAGGCGCCCCGGCGCCGCCGCGACGCTCGTCGCCGCCTGGAAGCCGATGCCCCCGAGCGGCTGCAGCCACAGCTCCTGCCCCTCCGCGTCGAGCCTCGCGACGTAGCCGTCTCGCCCGCCGGCGCTCGTCCGCGGCTCGCCGCCGAACTCCAGCGTGCCGGAGAACTCCCCCGCGACCAGGAGGCCCTCGTTCCCGTCCGGCACGAGCGCGTTCACCGTCTGCGGATCGAACGCACCGAAGCGCTTCAGCCCGAGCCCCGACCCGTCGCTCGCCGAGAGCCGCGCCCAGAAGACGTTCTCCTCGCCGATCGGGGTCACGCTCTCGTCGTCGAGGGCCACGTCCTCCGCCTTCGTGAGCCTGCCAAGGAGCGCCGCGGTGCGGTCGTCGGCGACGGCCACGCTCGCCCCTGCATGCTCCCCGTCGCCCCCGAGCGCGCGCGCCCACTGCACCTCGCCGCCCGACGGCCGCGCGCCGCCGCCGCCTTCGCCGCCGGCCCCCGCAGGGGTCGACAGGCTGAGCTCGGGAGCGCAGCCGAGCACCGCAGCGCCGAGCGCCGCAGCGCCCACCATCACGACGCCAAGCGCCGCGCCGGCTGTCGCCGGGTAGAACCGCCGTGCCCTCATCAGAACACCCCCTGCCACACCACACCCTGCGCCGTGGGCGTCGCGATCGGCACGAGCGACGACGCCCGCTCGCCGCCCGCCCCGGGCCGCAGGAGGATGCCGCCCAGCGCCGCGCCCACGCCGGCGAGGCCGACCGCGCCGAGCGTCACCGACAGCCCCAGGCTGCGGTTCCACCGCGCCCGGAGCGCCTCCATGCTCTCGAAGTCGTGGACGCCCCGATCACACACGGACCCGGGGCACTCGTCCTCGACCCGAGCCCGCGCGGCCATGTGGTCGGCAGCGAACACCGCGCCCCCCGCGAGCGCCGCGAGCCCCACGCCGCCCGCCGTCCATGCCCACAGCGGCACCGGCGCGCGGGGCTCCGTCGGCGCATCCACGGGTGGCAGCTGCCCTCCGCCCACGTTTGCGCCCATACTCCCACCCGCGGCTGCGCCTGCCTTCGGCTCGGTCGACTGCCCCGGTACGAGGCGGATCCGGACCTCCACCGGCGCGCGCTCCGCCTGCTTCAGCGTGACCTCGCGCCGCGCCGTCTGGAAGCCTGGCGCCGCCACCACCACCTCGTGGCGACCGGGGTTGAGCTTGCGCGGGTAGGGGAGCGCCGCGCGGGGGATCGGCTGGCCGTCCACGCGCGCCTCGAGCTGGTCCAGCGCCGGACCCTCGACCCGCAGCTGGAGCGACGGGATGCGCGCCTCGAGCTGCTCGACCATCGCCGCGGCGGCCGCCCGCGCCTGCGTGAACACCGGCGGCTCGTCGCTCCCGAGGGGCAGGTGGACGACCTCGTAGGCCGTCTCCCGGGCCTCGATCAGGCGACCGAGCGCCTCGTCGGCACGCGCGAGATCGAGCCCCGTCGTGGGGGCGCGCACGAGCGCATGGGCCGCCTGGAAATCCTCGCGGGCGCCGGCGACGTCCCCCGCGTCGCGCTTCTTGCGCCCCTCGATGAGGAGCGTCCGCGCGGTCTGCCGATCGGCCGCCGAGGGCTCGGCCCGCGCCGGAAGCGCCCCGGCGACCGAGAGGACAGCCAGGGCTATGCCTGCGGCGCGGGAGGCACGGGGGCGCAACAATTTCATCTCATCACCAAGCCGCCCGGGACAGCCCCGGACTACTCGATCATGATCGCACGTCGCTCGCGCGGGGGTCAACTACGCCAGCGCGCGCGCATCGTGCTCATGGGGCCATGGCGCGCGCAGCGCGTTTGGCGTCGATCGTGTTGATCACGTTGATCACGTCGATCCACGCCCATTGCGCTCACCGCATGTTGGCGTTCGCGACTCGCTCCGTTCACGTGGCCGGTCGACTCTGGGGCAGGGGCACGGCCGCCGGCTGGCCGCCGACCCCCTCCCGCTCCCTCGGCGGCGAAACCGAGCCTCCGGCGCTGAGAGGCGCCTCGCTCGGCGCGATCGGCCTGAGATCGGCCGTCGCCGGGCCTCGGAGGACGCGGCCCATGGCGTCGAAGCGGGCGCCGTGACAGCGGCAGTCCCAGCTGCGCTCCGCGGAGTTCCACGAGACCACGCCGCCGAGGTGGGTACACATGGCCGACATCTCGTGGATCTGCCCTTGCGGATCGCGGTAGACGGCGAGCTTCTTCAGGCCCCTGCGCACGACGGCGCCTGCGCCGGGCGCGATCTTCGCCACGTCATCGACATCGCCCTTGCCGAACCATGAGGCGTACTGGCACGCGACATTGAGGTTCTCCTTCGCGACCTCGGAGACGGCGGCCAGGCTCAGGTTGACGCGGGTGGGATCGAAGAGCGACGCCATGCGGCTGTCACGGCCCTGCACGAGGTCGGAGATCACGAGGCCCGCGATCGTCCCGTGCGTCATGCCGTTGCCACAGTCGCCCGTGGAGATGAGGATCCTCGATCCCTTCTTGATGCGACCGATGTACGCAAGGCCGTCGGCCGTCTCCATCACCTCGCCGGACCAGCGGTGCAGCACCTCGCCGGCCTGCGTGAAGCGCTCTCTCGCCCACGCCTCGAGCCGCGCGTGGCGCTGGTCCGCGTCGCTGGCCTGTCCGGTCTTGTGGTCCTCTCCTCCCACGAGGAGCACCTCGTCCGGGTCGTTCGCGCCGTTGATGTTGGCGAGGCGGACGTAATGGAACGGTTCGGCCGTGTCCCAGTAGAGCCCCGGTGGGACGGCGCCCCGCGGGATGCGCAGGCCGACGACGTAGCTCCGGTAGCCGGCTTGCTTCAGGTGCACGGTGATGCGCGGAAGGAACGGGGAGTTCGTGGCGAGCACGGCCTCGCTGGCGGTCACCCGGTGCCCGCGCGCCGTCTTGACGACCACCCCGTGAGGCACGGTGTCCTCGTCGACGTCGACCACGTGCGCGAGCGTGTAGAGCTTGCCGCCGTCGCGCTCGATCGCCCGCGCGAGCCCCGCGAGGTACCTGCGGATATGAAACTGCGCCTGATCGGGGAAGCGGACCGCGGGCCCCGTATCGAAATCGAGCAGCGGCGCGCGGTCGACGTAATGGGTCGAGCCGAGCCCGGCGCGGTGCGCGGCCTCGATCTCGTCCCGGAGGGTGGCCGGGGGCGATCCCGGGGCTGTGAAGAGATAGCCGTGGACGCGCCGGAAGTCGCAGTCGATCTGCTCTTCCGCGACGATCCGCTCGATCGTCTCGATGGCCGCCGTGTGGCTCCGTGCGGCGAGGCGCAGGCGGCTCTTGCTGTGCAGCTTCGCGAGCGAGGCCCAGCGCCGGTCGAGCGCGTGCGTGATGTGCGCGGTGGTGAGCCCTGACTCGCCCCCGCCGATGGCGCCGTTGTCGAGGACGACGACGCGTTTGCCGGCCTTCGCGAGGAGATACGCCGTCGTCAGCCCGGCGATCCCCGCGCCGACGACGCACACGTCCGCCTCGTGGTCGGTCGCGAGGGGGGTCATCGGGGGGATGACGGCGTGGGTCCAGGCGGTGTTCTTATCGTAGGCTCGCTCCGTCATAGGCGCTCCGCGTCTGGACGCCGAGCGCTTTGGCCCGGCGCTTCGTCTCGGTGATCGGTCGTGGGGTCCGCCCTCCGGGCGGCGTGATGATCGGCCGCGCCAGATGCCCTGGATGCGGCCTCGATGGCCGCCGCGCCGCCGGCGCGCGCGGGTGAGCTTGTCAGTCCCCTCCCGCGGGTCGGCGGAGAGGTGGCTGAAGCGAGCGGGCGACAGGCGGGTGAGCGGCTGAGCGCCGTGCCGACGCTCGCCCGCGCGGCCCCTGTCGCCGCTGCACGCGAAGGGCGTGAGCGGAAAGAGAGCCGTGGCGCTCCTGAGCCAAGCCACCCACATCACTCGCGGAACGATGCAGATCGCGTACCGCGCCCACCGCCGCCCGGCGCGGCTTGTATGTTGGACGTGCCGCGGGGCTTGCGGTGAGGCATTCTGCCACGATGAGGCAACCCTGCGATGCGCGGCGCACGTCCGAGGCCATCGCGGGCCGCGTGCAAGAGAACGGTTGGTCAGCGGGGAGCCCCGTCAAGGCGAGGCGCGCCGTCCAGGCGGGACGCGTCGTTCCGGCGGATTTAGGGGTAGCCGATCGTTGCCACGAATTCGCCGCGACAGCTGCTTGATTCGATCCGCGCGCACGCGTACTTGACGTCCACGACACAGCAGATTGAGGACGTTCGACAGCCCACCGCGAGGGGGTGCCGGACCGGCCTTGGCTCCACCGAGCGCCCGCGGCTCGGGCTCTTCGTCGAGACATGGAGGATGGATGAAAGCGCACTTCGTGACGAACGTGGCTCGGATTGCTCTTCTGACGAGCATGGGACTTCCCCTGGGCTGCAACGGCTGCGACTCGGAGCCTGAGGACGGCGTCACCTCGTCGGCGAGCGGCGTCGGAGGCGCCGGCGGCCAAGGCGGCGAAGGCGGCGTCGCCGGGCAGGGCGGGGCCGGAGGCGGCGGCGGGCAAGGCGGTGAAGGGGGTGCCGGGGGACAAGGCGGGGTTGGAGGCGCCGGCGGCAGCGGTGGCGTCGGAGGCGCCGGCGGCAGCGGTGGCGTCGGAGGCGCCGGCGGCAGCGGTGGCGTCGGAGGCGCCGGCGGCAGCGGTGGCGTCGGAGGCGCCGGCGGCAGCGGTGGAGTCGGAGGCGCGGGGGGGCACGGTGGCGAAACGGGCGCCGGTGCATCAGGTGGGGTGGGGGGCGCAGGCGGCGACGGCGGCGCGGGCGGCAGTGGCGGCAGTGGCGGCGGCGAGCCTCCGGCGTTCCTCGGAGATGCCCTGTGGGGGCTCGGCGCCGGCGAGGCGAAGAACGAGCGAATCGAGGCGATCGCGGCGGATCCGCACGACGACGTCGTCCTGGTCGGCGGCTTCGCGACGGCGATCAACTTCGGTGGCGAGGCGGACGCCCTCGTGAGCGACGGTGGTCTCGACCTCTTCGTCGTGAAGCTCGACGCGGCGGGAAGCCACGTCTGGAGCAGGCGTTTCGGGGGCAAGTCCGATCAGGTCGCGTTCGCGGTGGCCACCGATTCCATCGGCAACGTCGTCGTCGCCGGGGAGTTCGAGGGAACCCTCAACTTCGGCGCGGACGCGAGCACGGAGCTCGTGAGCGCCGGTGGGAAGGACCTCTTCGTCGCCAAGCTCGACGCCGACGGCAACCACCTCTTCAGCAAGCGCTTTGGCGGCGAGCTCGACCAGGGCGCCACGGCCGTGGCCATCACCGAGGCGGGCGAGATCGTCGTCCTCGGCATGGTGGACGGCAGCATCAATTTCAGCGAGGCGCCCGGGACCGCGCTCGAGGGGAGCGGCGGTCCCAACGTCGTCGTGGCGAAGCTCGACGCCGGCGGCGGCCACCTCTGGAGCCGGCGGTTCGGGTCCGCGGAGAGCTGGCAGCGCTTCCGCAGCATCGCGGTCGGCGAGTCGGCCCTCTACGCGGCCGGCGCCTTCGGCGGAAGGCTCGAGATCGACGGCCACGTCGTGGAGAGCGCCGTCGACGGCTCGCGCGACGACGAGCCGATCTACGGCATCGATGGGCTCGTCCTGCGGTTCGATCTCGCATCGGGCAGCCTCGTCTGGGGTCGGTCGCTGGGCGCCGCTGGCGAGCAGTTCGCCAAGTTCATCGGCCTCGGGCTCGGCGGCCATCCGGTCGTGCTCGGCAACTACAGCGCTCCGTTCCGCGTCGGGCCCACGGACATCGAGCGCGCCGCCGTCGGGGATTACGACCTCTACCTGGCCCGGCTCGACGCAGAGACCGGTGAGCCGCTCGCCGCCCGTGGGCTCCCGTCCGCGGGCGACGAGTTCGTCTGGGGCTTCTCGCAGGACCCCTGGGGCAACCACGTGCTGAGCGGTTACTTCACGGAGGCGCTCGAGCTCGGCGGGGCGCCCGTGGAGATCGAGCCCCCCGAGTCGGGCGATGCGTTCGTCGCGAAGCTCAGTCCGGACTTCTCCGAGGAGCTCTGGTCCGACGTCTACCGCGATGGGGTCTTCTGCTTCTCGACGGCCCAGGCCGTCACCGGCAGCGGGAACACCGTTGCCGCTGGCCTCTTCCACGGCGAGCGGATCGAGCTCGGCGGCGGCCTCCCCGCCATCGAGCACAGCGCGCCTGTGGGCGATCTCAGCAACGGCGACGTCTTCCTCGTCACCCTGTCGCCGTGACGGACGATCGGGCGCGCAGGGACCCCCGCGCGCCCGACCACCGGCGGCGATGTGCCGCAGCGCTGCTCAGTTCGTCTCGTGGCGCGGCCCGACGGCGTCGGCGTGCCGTGCGGCGCTGCTGCCCTGCTCGCCCTCGCGCTCGCCCTCCTCCGGCGCGCCGCTCTGTCCGTCGCCGCGCGACTCGCCGCCCTTGCGGCCGATCTGCGCCATGTGTCCGCGGTTCTGGCTCACGGCCGCGCCGCCCTTGCGGCCGATCGCGGCCATGTGCTCGCGATTCTGGCTCACGCTCGCGCCGCCCTTGCGGCCGGCCGCGCGGGCCTCCTCGGAGCTGAACTCGTGGGCCGTGCCCTTCTCGTGCGCGGCCTTGCCGCCCATGCTCGCGATCGCGCGTTGCTGCTTCTGGTCCATCGCCGCGAACCCACGACTGCTGCTCTGACCGTGTTGCTGTGCCATGAGTCGTCTCCTTGGTGTCTGGGCGCATCGCTTCAGCGCCCTCACGGGGCGACCCAGGCGTGGTGCCCTGTGGGATCGTCGCTGAACGATGTCGGCTCCTCCGGGGGACTGCAACGTGAGTGCCATCAAGAGGGATCCATGGCCACGCGACGTGACCGGCGCGGATCCAACGGGGCTTCCGCGGATTCTCGTGAGCGCCCGGGAGCGTCCAGGGTGCGCTCCAGCAGGGTGAGGTGACCGCGATCCTCCGCGCGCGCCCGGGGAAGACGCGGTTTCTGCGCCGACGTGCGCAGCGCCGATCGCGTTGCGTCCAGCGCCGCTCAGCCCGGCCGAGACCGGCGTTCCAGCGGACGCCCCGCCGCGCGGCAGACTGCCCCACCGGTCGTGAGCGCGCGGGCCATCGCGCCTCGTCCGCGCCGCGCGGTCGAAATCCCACGGCGCCCTCTCGTGTGGACGACTCCAGCGCTCGCGACGTCGCCGACGTCACGGCCGCCGGGCCGCGAGGATGAGCTCCGGTGCCCAGCGTGCTTGACGGCGCGCGTTCTCGATCGCCATCGCCGATCCCCCGACCGGCGTTGTCGAGCGCAGCCATCCGGCTGATCCAGGGCGCCGCAGTCGCGCAGATTCTGCGCGTCCGGGAGCCCGGCAGCTCAACCTGGGACGCGACAGCGTCGTGGTGACGCGTAGGCCCTGCGCCGCTGCGTCGCCGCGTTCGCATGCGAGCGGTCCGCCGAGGCGGCGGTTGGGCTGTCGCACGAGCGCAATGCCGGGGGCGTGGAGGCCCCTACCGCTGTCAAGCGGCGCGAAGCGGCCCGTCAAAAACTCGACATCCGTGTGGCCCCCGAGTTGCTCCGCCTGTTGCCTCCCGGTCGCTGGAGCGTCACCGATGTCACGGTGACGCCACGCGCGAACACGTGATACAGAGCGGCCCGGCGTCATCAGCCCATGCGCACCATGCCATCCCTGGAACGTCCCCGAATGCAAGAGAGGCTCACAACGGACTGCGATGAGGTCGCCGGATCCGGCGGGCTGGTCGACGTCGAGCCCGAAGGCGCGCTGTTGAAGGACGCTCTGCGCGGCCTGGTCGGCGTGTTCGCTCTCCACGACGCGATCCTCATCGGCTATCTCGCCTTGACGACGATCTTCTTGCTTGGCGCGCCGCCGACGGAGCTGCGAGCGCAGTGCATGAACCGCAATCTGGCGGGCATCGCCGCCCTGGTGTCCGTCTGCGTGCTCGTGCGCCGCGCCACGTTCCTGGCGCCCTTGCTGCGGAGCGTCCTTTACCGACTCTCGCTCGTCGGCGCCTTCCTCCTCAACTACCTGTCGCTCCGGACCCTCTTGCCGGCGGTCCGGAGCGATAGCGTCGACGCGGAGCTCCTCCACCTCGATCTCCTCCTCTTCCGCGTCGAGCCAGCGCTCTGGATGGAGCGCTTCAACACGCGCCCGATCGTGGAGTGGTTCTCGTTCTTCTATTTCAGCTACTTCTTGATCTGTTTCCTCTCGATGGTGCTGGCGGTATGGGTCGCCCGCCCAGGCCGGGGGACGACGGAGTACGCGGTCGGCTCCACGATCGTCTACTGTGTTGGCCAGCTCGGTTACATGGCGGTCCCTGCGTACGGCCCCATCCAGGCGCTGAGCCACCTCTATCAGGGGCCGCTGGACGGCGGCTTCTTCTGGGGCTGCGTGAGCAGCGTCGTGCAGGCCGGCGGCGCGATGAAGGACGTCTTTCCCTCCCTGCACACGGCCGCTCCGCTCTGGTTCGCCCTGTACACGTTCCACCGCGCCCGCACCGACCGGCGCCTCTTCTGGCTCGCCGTGGTGGCCGCGTTCTTCTCCATGAACATCATCGTCTCCACCATGCTCCTCCGCTGGCACTACGCGGTCGACGTCGTCGCCGGCGCGGTCCTGGCCGTGGGCACGGCGTGGCTCACGCCGCGGCTCGTCCGCTGGGAGGAGGGCCTCCGCGCCCGCATGGGTCAGCCGCAGCCGTGGAGCTTCCGGTAAACGCGCCTCTCCGGCGCTGGCGCGCTCCAGTCCCGCGCGCCTTCGCGTCGGGGGAAGCTGGTCTCAAGGAGCCGGCCTCGGCCTGATCTCGGTGAGCACGAGTGCCCGCGGCCTGCTCGATCGGGCAGCCGCTCAGGCGAGCGGTGCCTCCCACGCTTTCAGCGGAGCACCCCGCGGGAGCTCGTCGGCGCGGTCAGCCGCCGGCTGGAGCCGCGGTGCTTCGTGGACGCGCACCGGTGGCGACTCGATCGCCGGAGGCTCCTCGGCGGCGCTCTCCGGCAGAAATCCGTCCGACTGTTTGCTCCAGAGCCGCTTGTAGGCCCCGTTTCGCGCGAGCAGCTCGGCGTGCGTGCCGTCCTCGATGATCCGGCCGCTCTCGAACACCAGGATGCGGTCGAGGTGGACCACCGTCGAGAGGCGATGGGCGACGACGAGCACCGTCTTCCCCTTCATGACGTCGTCCAGCGTGTCCTGGATGGCCTGCTCGGTGATCGAGTCGAGGCTCGATGTCGCCTCGTCGAGGAGGAGGATCGGCGCGTCCTTCAGGATGACCCGCGCGATGGCGATGCGCTGCCGCTGGCCGCCCGAGAGCTTGACGCCGCGCTCGCCGACCATGGAGTGATACTGGTCCTTCATCTGCACGATGAAATCGTGCGCGTGCGCCTTCCGCGCGGCCTCGACCACCTCTGCGTCGGTCGCGTTCAGCCGGCCATAGCGGATGTTCTCGAGGAGCGTCCGGTGGAAGAGGCTCGGGTCCTGCGGGATCAGGCTGAGCTGCGCGTGGAGCGCGTCCTGCGTCATGTCTCGGATGTCCACGCCGTCGATGAAGATGTGACCGGAGTCGATGTCGTAGAGACGCAGGATGAGGCTGACGAAGGTGGATTTGCCGGAGCCGGAGAAGCCGACGAGCCCGACGCGCTGGCCGCGCGGGATCGTCACGTCGAGGCCCTCGAAGATCGGCTGATCGGGCGTGTACCCGAAGGTCACGCTCCGGAGCTCGATCCGGCCGCGCTCGAGCGTCGGGGCGACGGCCTCGGGGCGGTCGACGAGCTCGTGGGAGCGGACGATGGTGTTCACCCCGTTCGCGACGTTGCCGACGAACTCGAAGAACTCGAGGAAGCGGCGGCTGAGGTTGCGCGCCTCGTTGATGATGAGGAGCGACAGGCTCGTCGCCATGACGAACTCGGCGACGCCGATGTCGCCGCGCTCCCAGAGCCTGAGCGACTGGTAGAGCGTCGCCACCTTGAGCAGCGCGGCGGACGCGAACTGGAACCAGCGCACGCGCTCGGAGTACCAGTTCGATCTGCGCACCGCGCGGAGCTCGTGTTGGAGCTGCTCGTCCAGGTACTCGCGCTCGAAGCCGAACCGGGCGAAGAGCCGCGCGCTCGTGAGGTTCGTGACCGAGTCGACGAGCTTGCCTGTGGTCTCGCTCCGCGCGGACGCGGCGCGCACCGCGTGGGGCTGACACCGGGTCGCGAGCCAGTAGGAGATGCCGACGAACAGCGCCGCCCAGGCCGAGACGACCGCGGCGAGCGCCGGGTGAGCGCGGTAGAGCAGCCCGATCGAGACCGAGAAGACGATGGCGATGGGCCAGAAGTCGAAGAGGATGGCCCACAGGGTCTGCGAGACCCCCATCGACGTCTCGCTGATCCGGTGGGCGAGCGCCCCGGCGAAGTTGTTGCTGAAGTAACGATGGGAGTGGTGCTGGAGGTACGCGTACAGATTGCGGGTCACGTTCTGGCGCTGCCACGGCCCGACGAGGATCTGGCAGAGGCCGGCGATCCGGCTGAACAGGAACTCGCCGGCGATGAGCGCGACGAACAGCGCCAGCGCGTCGCGCAGCCGTCCGCTCAGCGCGGCGCGGCCAGCGCCCGACGCCTGCGTCACCCCCTGGATGACCTGCCCGATGGCGTACGGGATCATGATCCCGCACGAGGCGTGGGCGGACTCGAACACGAACATCGCCAGATACCAGGCGCGGTAACGACCGACGAAGTGAATGATGAACCGGAAGGGCGTGTTTGGGAGCACCGGAGCGCCGGGGGCGCGCTGCAGAGAGGTCTTGGGTTCCACCGAGATTTCCTGGGCGCCCTGCGCGCCCTCATGAGCTGACGGTCATTGCGCGCTCCGCCCTCCAATGCCAAGTGCACTAACCGGGCCAGCTCTGCCTTGGCCGTGACCGTGGAGGAGCGGTGCGAGGGGGCTGCTGCCTCAGCAGCAGCCGGTGGTGATCGGCTGCTGCGGCGCACGCAGGGGTGGTCGTGCGCTCGAACGATCCGGATCCACGCGCGGGGCCCCCGTGGAAGTTCAAGGGGGGTTGCCGCTCGGCCCTTGCGTGGTCGGCGATCTCCACTAAGCGCTTCAGGATGAGCTGTTCTCTGCCTCGAGCAGCCGCGGGCGTGATGCGAGAAGGGATGAAACAGCGGTCGAGCGAGGAACGCGCAGAAGGGCGCGACTTCATCGAATGCCTGGAAGACCTCGCGATCGTGCGACCTGTGGACGACTCCGAAGAACATCTCCTCTGGGACACCGAGCTCCTGAAGCAGGAGCTCGCCCGCGCGAGCCCTGGCCGCGAGTCGGGGCTGATGCGGCTCCTCGCGGCGCGGGTCGCGATGAACAGCTCTTTCCAGTTCTTCGGCCTTCTCGACGCCCACGGTACGAGCTGGGAGTCGAACCACACCTCGACCCGCGGCGCCGGCGTGGAGCGGCGGGAGGTGCACGGCGTGCCCTTCTGGGAGTGCCGCTGGTGGCAGGGCTCGCCGGAGATCCAGGAGCGCCTGAAGGACGCCGTGCGGCGCGCGGCGCGCGGCGAGTTCGTCAGGTACGACGTGGAGGTCCTCGGGGGGAACGAAGGTGAGAAGAGCATCACGATCGATTTCAACCTGAACCCCGTGAAGGATCGGCAGGGCAAGGTCGTCTTCATGATCGCCGAGGGGCGGGACGTCACCGAGCAGCGGCGGCTCGAGCGCGAGGTCGCGCAGCACCGGGACGAGCTCGCGACGCTCGACCGCCTCAAGACGGAGTTCGTGGCCAACGTGAGCCACGAGTTCCGCACCCCGCTCACGCTCATCCTCGGGCGCGTCGAGGACGCGCTGTCGAGCCCGGCGAGGTCGCTCGCGGGCGACGGCCTCGCAGCGGCCCACCGGAGCACGCTCCGGCTCCTCCGGCTCGTGAACACGCTGCTCGATTTCTCCCGCATCGAGGCGGGGCGCCTCCAGACGTCGTTCGCGCCCACCGATCTCGCGCGGCTCACGGCGGAGCTCGCGAGCTCCTTCCGCTCGCTGATCGAGGGCGCGGGCCTGTCGCTCGTCGTGGACTGCCCGCCGCTGCCCGAGCCCGTCTACGTCGACGCGGCGCAATGGGAGAAGGTCGTCATGAACCTCCTCTCGAACGCCTTCAAGTTCACGTTCGAGGGGGAGATCGCGGTCTCGCTGCGCGCTCACCCGGACCACGTCGAGCTGACCGTGCGCGACACCGGCACCGGGATCCCGGCGGAGGAGCTCCCGCGCATCTTCGAGCGGTTCCACCGCGTGCACGGCGCGCGCAGCCGGAGCATCGAGGGCACCGGGATCGGGCTCTCCCTCGTCCAGGAGCTCGTCAAGGCGCACGGGGGCTCGCTGCGCGCCTCGAGCGCGGTGGGGCAGGGGAGCGCGTTCATCGTGGCGATCCCGAGGGGCCGCGCGCACCTTTCGCCGGAGCGCGTGGTCGCCGCCGGGGAGCCGGCGCCCTCGGCGGCGAACGCGAGCCTCCACGTGCTCGAGGCGTCCCAGTGGTCCTCACCCGGGCGCGAAGGAGCGGCGCCAGCGGGCCCGGAGCCGCGCGCCGACGCCGCGCCCGTGCAGGTCGCCCCGGGCGGCGGAGAGGGCCGGATCCTCGTCGCCGACGACAACGCGGACATGCGCGAGTACCTCGTCCACCTGCTCACGCCGAGGTGGAGCGTGGAGGTGGCCTCGGACGGGCGGGCGGCCCTCGAGGCCGCGCTCGCGCGCCCGCCCGACCTCGTGGTGAGCGACGTGATGATGCCCGAGCTCGACGGCGTCGCGCTCCTCCGGGAGCTCCGCGCGGACCCGAGGACGAGCAGCGTCCCTGTGGTGCTCGTGTCCGCCCGGGCGGGGGAGGACGCCGTCGTCGAGGGCCTCGACACGGGGGCGGACGATTACCTGGTGAAGCCGTTCTCGCCGCGCGAGCTCCTCGCCCGCGTCCGGACGCAGATCGAGATGGCGCGGATGCGCCGGCGCGCCGTCGAGGCCGTGGAGCGGGAGCGCGCGCAGGAGCTGCCCCGCTTCCTCGACGCGGCGAGCGTGGTGCTGGCCGAGTCTCTCGACTATTCCACGACGCTCGCGCGGGTGGCGCAGCTCGCGGTGCCTGTCCTCGCCGACTTCTGCGTCGTCGACGCGCTCGACGAGGAGGACGGCACCTTCCGGCGGGTGGGCGTGGCGCACTCGGATCCTTCGCTCGCCGCCGTGGCCGAGGAGGCGAAGCGCTTCGCGCCCAAGCTCGACGGCAACCCGGAGCACCCGCCGACCAAGGTGCTCCTCGAGCAGAGGTCGGTGCTCGTCGAGCACTTCACGGACGAGCAGATGTGCGCCATCGCGCAGAACGACGAGCACCTCCGGGTGATCCGGGCCATCGGGGGGCACTCGTTCATGTGCGTCCCGCTGGCGCGGCGCGGGCGGCTCTTCGGGACGCTGACCTTCATCGTCGTGCGATCCGAGCGCCGGTACAGCCGGGCGGACCTCGCGGCAGCGGAGGAGCTCGGGCGCCGCTGCGCGCTCGCGGTGGACAACGCGCGCCTCTACAGGGACGCGCAGAGCGCGATCGCGCTGCGGGACGAGTTCCTCTCGATCGCCTCCCACGAGCTGAAGACGCCGCTCACCCCGCTCGCGCTGCAGATCCAGACCCTGATGCGCCGCGCGCCCGAGCTGTGCCCCGACAGGGAGCGCCTCCCGTGGCTCATGGACCGGCTCGGGCTCGTTCGCCGGCAGAGCGAGCGGCTGAGGCGGCTCATCGAGAACCTCCTCGACATCTCCCGCATTTCCGCGGGGCGCCTCGCCCTGGAGCTCGAGCAAGTCCGGCTGTCGGACATCGTCCGGCAGGTGGTGTCTCGCTTCCAGGAGGGCGGCGAGATCGCGGAGGCGGGCTCGCGGGTCACCGTGAGCGCGGCGGACGACGCCGCAGGGAGCTGGGATCGGGTGCGGCTCGAGCAGGTCGTCGAAAACCTCGTCTCGAACGCGCTCAAGTATGGTCAGGGAAACCCGATAGAGATCACCGTCGCCTCGGTGGGCTCGATGGCCACGTTGACGATCGCGGACCACGGCATCGGGATCGCGCAGGAGCACATCGGCCGGATCTTCGGGCGGTTCGAGCGCGCCGTGTCGGCGCGGCACTATGGCGGTCTGGGCATGGGGCTCTACATCACGATGCAGGTGGTCGAAGCGCTGGATGGTTCGATCGAGGTGAGCTCTGTCCTGGGAGAGGGCTCGACCTTCAAGGTGACCCTGCCGCTCGCCGGCCCTCGGGCCTCGCGCCGGCAGGGTCTGCCGGGATTCGAGGGCGCCTGAGGCGCCCGGCGCGAGGGGGCCCCGCGGGCCGGCCCGAGGTCGTGGCGCTCTGGTCGCTGTCACCCTGCGGAGGGAGCGAGTGCGCATGACGATGAGCCGTCCCAGCAAGCGCATCCTGATCGTCGATGACGACGCCGCGATCCGCCGGACGTTGAGCGAGCTCCTGGAAGAGGAGGGGTATGCGGTCGCCTGCGCCGCGAACGGGCGCGAGGCCCTCGCATGCCTGCGCGACGACCCCTCGTCCATCGCGCTCGTCCTGCTCGACCTGATGATGCCGGTCATGGATGGGTTCCAGTTTCGCGCCGAGCAGAAGCGCGACCCGACGCTGGCCGCCACGCCCACCGTGGTGATGACCGCGCGCGGCGCGACGGAGCGCGCCGGCATCGACGCGGACGCGATCCTCAGCAAGCCGTTCGACGTGCTGAAGCTGATGGACACCATCGAGCGGAGCTGCCGGAGGGGGTGAGCCGGCGGCGCGCCGCGCCGAGCTGATCGTGCGAGCGGCGCGATGGCGCGATGACGCGCCGCAGGCGACCTAGGAGCCCGCCCTCGAGCCGCACATGGTCGTGAGCACCGCGAGCAGCTCCGCCGGCTCGATGGGCTTCGGGACATGGGTGTTGAACCCTGCTCGCAAGGCGCGCATGCGATCCTCGGTGCGCGCATAGGCGGTGAGCGCGATCGCCGGGGTCCGCCCCCCGCTCGCCGCCGGGAGCGCGCGGATCTTGCGGATCAGCACGTAGCCGTCCTCGCCGGGCATCGCGACGTCGGACACGAGCACGTCGGGCTGCAGCGCCTTCACGGCGAGCAGCGCCTCGGCCGCGGACGACACGGCCGTCACGCGCGCGCCGCACTGCTCGAGCATCGTGACGAGGAGCTCGCGCGTGTCGTCCTCGTCCTCGACCACGAGCACGTTCAGCGCCGCGAGCTCCGGCGGGCGGTCGCTCCCGGCGGAGACGGACGGCAACGGCGCCAGCCGGCGCCCCCGGTCGTGGCTCGGCGGCGCTGCGAGCGGCAGCTGGACGACGAACGTGGCGCCCTGACCCTCCCCGTCGCTCAGCGCGTGGGCCGTGCCGCCGTGCATCTCCACGAGGCTCTTCACGATCGTGAGCCCGAGGCCCAGGCCGCCGTGCTTGCGGGTCGTGCCGCTCTCGGCCTGCCGGAACTGCTCGAACACGTAAGGCAAGAACGCGGGCTCGATGCCCTGGCCGGTGTCGGACACGGTGATCTCGGCGGACCCGCCGGCGCGATCGAGCTGGATGCGCACCACGCCGCCCCGCGGCGTGAACTTCACCGCGTTGTTGAGCAGGTTCCAGACGACCTGCTGCAGCCGGCCCGCGTCGCCCGCGACGGCGCCCACGCCGGGCTCGAGGAGCGACAGGAGCCGCACCCCCTTGGCGTCGGCGGCCGGCCGCACGACCTCGAGGGCGGCGTCGATCACCGGCACGAGCTCGATGGGATGGACGTCCAGCCGGAGCTTGCCGGCCATGATGCGCGAGATGTCGAGCAGATCGTCGATGAGCTGCGCCTGCGCCTGGGCGTTGCGCTCCACCGTCTCCAGCGCCTTGTCGCGGCGCTCCTCGGGGAGCTTGCCGGTGCGCAGCATCCGGACCCAGCCAAGGACCGCCGTGAGCGGCGTGCGGAGCTCGTGGCTCATCGTCGCCAGGAACTCGTCCTTCAGGTGGCTCGCGGCCTCGGCCTCCCGCCGGGCGGACTGCGCCGCGTCGAGCAGGTCTTGCCGCTCCTCCTCCGCGCGCTTTCGCGCCGTGATGTCGAAGAACGAGGAGACGACGCCGGCCACCGAGCCGTCCGCGCCGCGGAGCGGCTGCGCGTTCACCGAGAGCCACAGGACCGAGCCGCCCTGCCGCTCCAGCCCGAGGAGGACGCCCGACTGGGGCGCGCCGGTCCGCAGCGCGATCTGCGAGGGGACCATCTCGAAAGGGAACGTCGAGCCGTCCTCGCGGACGAGCCGGCACGACGGGCCCAGCATCGTGGACCCGACGAGCTGGGCCATGGGCAGGCCCAGGATCCGCTCGGCGCTCGCGTTCGCGGTGCGGATGACGCCGCGCTCGTCCTGGAGCGTAATGCCCTCCTCGAGCGCGCTGATGATCACGCGATAGCGCTCCTCGCTGTCCCGGAGCGCCCGCTCCGCCTCGATCGCGTCGGTCTCGTCGCGGGTGATCAGCACGGCGCCCGCGGGCGAGCCGTCGGCGTGCCTGAGCGGCGATGCCGTCCCGGCGAGGGCGCGGATGGATCCGTCCGGGCGCGTGACGAGCCAGCGCGCGTTCTCGACCTTCTCGCCACGGAGCGCGCGGTGGAGCGGGTCCTCGTCGGGGCGCAGCGGCCGGCCGTCCAGCGCGAGCAGCCCGCGGGTCCGGAGCGCGTCGCGCGCGTCGCTCGCGTACACCCCGTGCTGCCGCTGGGCCTCGCCGTTGCAGATGCGGAGCGCCCCGCGCGCGTCCGCGGCCATGATGCCGTCGCCGCTCTGCTCGATGAGCGCCTGCAGCAGATCGCGCTCCACCGCCGCGATCCGCTCGGCCCGCTCGGCCCGCTCGCGGAGCCGCTTCGAGCGAAGGAGCGCGCCGACGCGCGCCGACAGCGCGGCCGCCGGGCAGGGCTTGACCACGTAGTCGTCGGCGCCCGCGGTGAGCCCCTCGACGAGGTCCTCCTCCTGCCCGGCCACGGTCAGGATGAGGATCGGGAGCCCGACCGTGGCAGCGCGCGACCGCAAGAGGCCACAGATCTCGGTGCCGGACATGCTCGGCATCACCTGGTCGAGCACGAGGACATCCGGCAGATCGCCCCCCGCCATGCGCTCGAGCATCGCGGCGGCGTCCGTGAAGATCTGGACCTCGTACCCTGGCGCGAGGGCGCGCGCGGCCATCTCGGCCTCCAGCAACGAATCGTCGAGGATCCACACCACCCCGCGCTGCGCGTGCTCGCTCGGCGGCGGCTCCATGCCCCCCTCCCGGACGCCTCGCCCCGCGGCCGGCGCCGAGCGCCGGGGCGGGCCGTTCGCATCGCGCGCGACGTCGGCGAGCACGAAGTCCATCGTCATTGGCCGATTCATGGTTCTCCAGGAGCAGGGGCCGTGAGGCATATCGCCACAGGGCGGCGCCTCTCGGGACGGGACGGGACGCGGAGACGTGTTGGTTCCGCAAGCATCTTTACCGCCCAGTCTCATCTGAGGGAGAGCCCGCGACGATGCAAGCCTAATACGATGAAAGGCGCGCCCTGTCGCCCTCTTCTGCCTGTCTGCGTCGGTTGCTTCTGGTCGCCTCTGGTCGCGTCAGGTTGCCTCTGGTCGCGTCAGGTTGCC
The DNA here is from genome assembly GCF_051525245.1 of Sorangium sp. So ce128. Classification (NCBI taxonomy): domain Bacteria; kingdom Pseudomonadati; phylum Myxococcota; order Polyangiales; family Polyangiaceae; genus Sorangium; species Sorangium sp. So ce128. The sequence continues at coordinate 3,844,460 of NZ_CP150313.1, forward strand.
TCTGGTCGCGTCAGGTTGCTTCTGGTCATTGCGCCACGCATCACGCAACGCTCGCCGGGTTCCATGACGTCTGTCGTGGCGTTCGCGCCCGCCGACGTTCGCCGGCGCACCGGGTCCTTTACGCGCGGGCAGCGCATGGCCGCTGCGCGCTGCTCACCCGAGCGTGGCATCCGCAGCTCGGGACGTGTCTGACGGGAGTTCCCTGATTCTCCCACGGACGCACAAGCGCGATTGACACCCCGGATTCGGAAAGGCTATTCCCTCGATCGAGCACCGCTGTGGCAGAGATCCTCGTCGTCGATGACAGCCGGGTGATGCGTGAGATGGTGGTGGCCTGCCTCCGGGCAGAGCAGCACGGGTTCGCGCACGCGGCGAGCGGGCTTGAGGCGATTGAGACGCTCTCGCTCAGGCCGTTCGATCTCGTGGTGCTCGACCTGAATATGCCCGATATCGGGGGACTCGAGGTGATCGAGTTCATCCGGGGTCAAGACAGGCTGCGGAGCCTGCCGATCCTGGTGGTGACGACCCGGGGTGATGAGGAGTCCCGCGTCCGCACGCTCGCCGCGGGGGCGTCCGAGTTCATGACGAAGCCCTTCACTCCCGACGCCATCCTGGCCAGCGTGCGCGCGCTCCTGCAGGACAACGGCGCCAGCGCCGGATGACCGGATGGGCGGCGCGCTCGATGTGAACGAGTTCGTGGCCGGCTACCTCGTCGAGGTGGAAGAGCACCTCTCCGCGTCGATGGCCAACCTCCTCGCCGTCGAGGCGGCCCTCGGCGCCGGCGAGTCGAGCCCCAAGGCGATCCGGGAGCTCTTCCGCGCCCTTCACACCATCAAGGGCCTCTCCGCCATGGTCGGCGTGGAGCCGATCGTGGATCTCGCCCACGCGATGGAGACCGTGCTCCGGGCGGCGGACCGGGCGGCCGGGAGCCTCTCCGCCTTGTCGATCGAGGTCCTGCTCCGCGGGCTCCGGTCCATCGAGGAGCGGGCGCGGGCCCTCGCCGAGGGCAAGCCGGTGCTGCCGGCGGCGCCCGAGCTCCTCGCCGCGCTCACCGCGCTCGATCTCGCCGCCGCGCCGTCGCCGCCCGTGCCGACCATCGGCGCCGATCCCGAGATCCTCGCGAAGCTCGGGCCTGGCGAGCGGGTGCAGCTCGCGCAGGGCGTGGCCGGCGGGCGGCGCGCGCTGCGGGTCGACTTCGTCCCCTCGCCGGCGCGCACCGCCGAGGGGGTGAACATCACGACCGTCCGCGAGCGCGTCGGCAAGCTCGCCGAGATCGTCAAGGTCGTCCCGCTCTCGGTGCCGGCCAGCGATGGGGCGCCGGGCGGCATCGTCTTCGCGCTCCTCGTCCTCACGAGCGCGCCCGACGAGGAGGTCGCGCGCGCGGCGGCGGCGGATGGCGTCCGCGCGCTCACCGTGGAGCCCCCCGTCCCGCCGGCCGTCGCGGCGCTGGCGGAGCGTGAGCCGGACGAGCCGGCGGACCGGGAGCCCCAGCTCCGAGGCGTCGTCCGCGTCGAGGTGGCGCGCCTCGACGACGCGCTCGACAAGCTCTCGGCGCTGGTCGTGACGCGGTTCCGGCTCGCTCGGGCGGCCGCCGAGCTGCGCGCCCGCGGGGTCGACACCCGCGATCTGTCGGAGATCCTGCGCGAGCACGACCGGACGCTGCGCGACCTCCGCGGCGCCATCATGCGCGCGCGCATGATCTCCGTGGCGGAGCTCCTCGAGCGCGTGCCGCTCGTCGTCCGCGGCCTCGGACGCGCGACCGGCAAGCAGGTCCGGCTCGAGATCGACGCCGGCAAGGCCGAGCTCGACAAGGCGGTCGCGGAGCGCGTCTTCCCTGCGATCGTGCACCTGCTCCGCAACGCCGTCGATCACGCGATCGAGCCGCCCGCCGAGCGGCGGCGCCTCGGCAAGCCCGAGGAGGGCGTCGTCCGGGTCTCCTGCTTCGAGCGCTCCAGCAACCAGCTCGAGCTCGGCGTCGCCGACGACGGCCGCGGCATCGATCGCGCGCTGGTCGCGAGGCGGGCCGGCCGCCCCGCGCCCGAGAGCGACGCGGCGCTGCTCGACCTCATCACGCTCCCCGGGCTGTCGACGCTCGATCAGGCGACGAAGACCAGCGGCCGCGGGCTCGGGATGGACATCGTGCGCCGCATCGCGGTGGAGCAGCTCAGCGGCGAGCTCTCGGTGAGCACGTCGCCCGGCGCCGGCACCACCTTCACCCTCCGGATCCCGCTCACGTTGACCATCGTGGACGCCTTCTCCTTCCTGTGCGGTGACCAGCTGTTCGTGACGCCCGTCGCGGGCGTCGAGGAGGTCATGGAGATCGACGCCGCGCGCATCCTCCGCGGCCCAGCGCCTGGCCAAGCGCGGGGCGGGACGATGTTGCCAGCCCTGGGCGAAGCACGGGGCGGGACGATGTTGCCAGCGCCGGGCGAAGCGCGCGGCGGGACGATGCTGCCAGCCGTGGGCGAAGCGCGCGGCGGGACGATGTTGCCAGCGCCGGGCGAAGCGCGCGGCGGGACGATGCTGCCAGCCGTGGGCGAAGCGCGCGGCGGGACCATGTTGATCGAGCGCCGCGGCGAGGTCGTGCCCCTCGTCGACCTCGGCGCCCTCTTCGAGCTCGGGGCCTCGCCGGCGCGCAGGGCGCTCGTCGTCCGTCGCCACGGCGCGCCCTTCGCGTTCGGCGTGACCCGCGTGATCGGCCAGCAGGAGGTGGTCGTGCGGCCGCTCGAGGACCCGCTCGTCCGGGTGCCGGGCGTGTCTGGCTCGACGGATCTCGGCGACGGGCGCCCCACGCTCGTCCTCGACCTCGTGACCCTCAGCGGCAGGCTCTCCGCTGGCCGCGGCGGCCGCGGCGCGCTCGTCCGGGGGGCCTCGTGAGCGATCTGCACGTGGTCCTGAAGGTGGCGGACACCGAGTACATCATCTCGGCGGCGGACGTGCTCCACATGGAGTCGTTCGCCGGGGCGACCCGGGTGCCGGGGGCGCGATCGTACGTCGGCGGCCTGGTGCAGATCCGGGGCCGCGTGGTCCCGGTCGTGGATCTGCGCGTCCGCTTCGGGCTCCCGAGCGCGGAGCCGACGCTGGACTCGCGCGTCATCGTCGTCCAGCGCGGCGGCCGCACCGTGGGCCTCCTGGTGGACAGCGCGCGCGAGGTCGTCAACATCGCCGAGGGCGAGCTGAAGCCGCCCCCCGAGGTCATGGCGGAGGAGAGCGCCGGGTTCGTCAGGGCCGTCGCGAAGCTCGGGGAGCGCCTCGTCATGCTCGTCGACGTCGGCAGGATCATCGGTGAGGAGCAGGATCATGGCATCTGATGCAATCGCGGACATCGACGGCGCGCTCGCGCGGGCGGAGCAGACCGAGCGCGCGCTCCGTCAGGCGGTCGCGACCGTCGCCGGCGTCGAGCAGGCGGCCGCGCGGCTCGCCGCCCTCGGCGCCGAGCAGGCCGCCTCCGGCAGGGAGCAGGGGGCCATGGCGGGGGCGCTCGCGGGCGAGATCGAGGAGGCTGGGGTGGCCGCGCAGGCGCTCGCCCGCTCCGGGCAGCGGGTGGGCGATGCCGTCATCGAGGCCGTGAGGGGGACCGAGGGCATGGCGGGCGGCATCGGCGCGCTCGCCCCCGCGCTCGCCAGCGTGAAGGGCGACGCCGACGCGCTCGCCGCCTCGGCGGACACGACCGCGGTCGCGCTCGAGGAGATCGCCCGCTCGGTGAAGGCGGCGAGCGCCAGCGCCGAGGAGCTCGCGTCCTCCAGCGAGGAGCTCCTCAGCGCGGTCTCCGTGACGAGCGGATCGGCCGACGAGGCGGCGGTCCGCGGCGAGAGCAGCGCCGCGGCCATCGAGCAGATCGGGGCCACCATCGAGGAGATGTCGAAGGGCGTCGCGCGCCTCTCGGCCGACGCCAAGGGGGTCGGGGCGCAGATCTCGAGCATGGCCGGGGCCGTCGTGGGCGTGAGCGGCTCCCTCGATCGCGTCGCGAAGGACGCGACCGAGATGGCGAGCGCGGTCGAGGAGACCGCGGCGACCGCCGAGCAGATGGCGCGGTCGATCCGCGGGGTGGCCGAGAGCGCGAAGGCGCTCGACGCGAGCGCGTCGACGACCGCGAGCACGATCACGGAGATCGCGAGCTCGGTCGAGGAGGTCGCGGCCACGGCCGAGAAGAACGCGGCGACCATCGAGGCAAACGCGGTCGCCGCCGAGCAGCTCGCGCGGGCCGCGCAGCAGGTCGCGCAGAGCGCCGAGCAGATCAGCGGGCTCGCGGCCGGTAACGCCGCCACGTCGTCGCAGGTCGAGGCCTCGACGCGGCGGATCGTCGCCATCGTCGAGACCGCGCGCACGACCGCCGAGCAGGGGATCGCGACCGCGCGCCAGGGCGCCGCGACGGTCGGCCGGTCCATCGCCGGGCTCGGGAGCATCCGGCAGGCGATGGCCGACTCCGCGTCGGTCATGAAGGAGATGGGCAAGCGGGCGGAGGAGATCGGCGACATCGTCCAGACGATCAACCTGATCGCCGACCGCACGAACCTCCTCTCGCTCAACGCCAGCATCGAGGCCGCGCGCGCGGGGGAGCACGGCCGCGGCTTCGCCGTCGTCGCCGAGGAGATCCGCAACCTCGCCGATCGGGCCGCCGTCTCGAGCGCCGAGATCGCCAAGATCGTCCGCGCGCTCCAGGCGAGCGCCCGGGAGGCGGTGGCCGCCTCGAGCGAGGGCGTGAAGGTCGCGGACGAGGGGACCCGGCTCGCGAGCGACGCCGATCGGGCGCTCGCGTCCATCCTGCAGGGGGTCGAGGAGCTCGGCCGCTCGATCCGCGACATCGACCGGGCGAACGCGGAGCAGGTGCAGGCGGTGGCCTCCCTGACCCAGACCGCGTCGCGCATGAGCGACGAGGGCAGGGCGGTCGCGCGCTCCGCGGCCGAGCAGACCAAGGCGATCCAGGCGCTCGCGCAGGGCAGCGCGGAGATGCGGCGCATGGCCCGGCAGACGAAGGACGCGACCGCCGAGCAGGCGCGCGCGCTGCGGGAATCCGTGAAGGCGAACGCGCAGCTCACGTCCACCGCCGAGCGCGTGTCGCGGGCGATGGACGAGCAGGCGACGGGGGCGTTGCAGCTGGCCAAGGTCGCCGCGCAGATGCGCGCGCTGACCCAGCAGACCAACGCCGCCATGGTCGAGCAGACCCGCACCCTGGCCGGGATCACGGCGCTCACGCAGGACGTCACGGGCGCGTCGCAGCGCATGGTCGCCGGCCTCGCGGAGCAGGCGGGCGGCGCGACCGAGATCGCGCGCGCGATGGACGACATCCGGCGGGTGTCGGTCCAGTCGGCGCGGAGCATCGGCGAGCAGGCGCGGGCCGCGAAGCAGCTGGAGGCGTCCGCCCGCCAGGTCGCGCGGCTCGCGGCGGCGGTGACCGCCGCCACGGCGGACCAGGGCAAGGCGACGGCGGCCCTGGCAAAAGAGGGGGAGTCCGTGCGCCGGATCGCCAGGCAGGCGGCGCGGGCCGTGGCCGATCAGGCGGAGGCGAGCATGGCCCTCGCGTCGGGCGCGAACCGGCACACGTCGTCGCTCCAGGCCGCCGAGAAGGGGATCGGCGAGCTCTCGACCCGGAGCGAGCAGCACGCCGCCTCGCTCTCGCGGCTGCGCGACCCGGTCCGGGAGCTGCTCGCCTCCACGGCCAGGCACGCGAGGGACACCGGCGCGATCGCGAGCGACGCTGGCCAGGTGCTCGAGCAGCTCGGCAGGATCCGGCAGGCGAGCGCGGAGCACGCGGTCGCGGTCGCGGGCGTCGTCGCGACGTTCGCCCACGCCGTCGCCCACATCAAGGCGAACGGGACGCCGCACCCCACGCCGCCGGAGACAGCATGATCGCTCGTCGACCCGCGCCCGCGCTCGCCATCTCGGACGCGGAGCGGCTGCGCGTCGAGCGGGTCGAGCGGCTCGCCGCCTCGGGGCCCCCGGGGGTGCCTGAGCTCATCGAGATGCTCGCGGATCCGAGCTGGACCGTGCGGCGGGCCGTCGTCGCGTCGCTCGCCGCGCTCGGCGATGCGGCGGTCCACCCCCTCTGCGCGTGCCTCTCCACCCGGCGCGACAGCGAGGCGCGCATCGCCGCCGCGGTCGACGCGCTCGTCGCGTCGCTGGGCGACGTCGACGCCGCCGTGCTCGCGCTGACCCTCGATCCTCGCCCCGCGCTCGTCGCCGACGCGGCGCAGATCCTCGGCCGCCGCAGCAGCGCGAAGGCCGTCTCCCGGCTCGCGGAGCTCACGTCGCACCCCGACGACAACGTCGCGGTCGCCGCGATCGAGGCGCTCGGCCGGGTCGGCGGCAGGTCCGCGGTCGACTCGCTCGTGGATGCCGTCTCGAGCGGAAATTTCTTCCGTGTCTTCCCGGCGATCGACGTGCTGGGCCGGAGCGGCGACCCGCGCGCGACCGGCCCGCTGGCGGTCCTCCTCGAGGATCCGCGCTACCTGCTCGAGGCGGCGCGGGCGCTCGGCCGCACCGGCAGCCGCGGCGCCGTGGCGCCGCTGGTGCGCCTCCTCGGGCGGCCGAGCGACGGCGTCGTGCGCGTCGCCGCGGCGGCGCTCGCCGAGCTGCGCGAGCGGTACCGCGAGCGCTACGGGACGGCCGCGCCGATCGACGAGGCGCTCCGGAGCGAGGCGCCGGCGCCCGGCGTGGCGCGGCGGCTCTCCCAGAGCCTCGCGGGCGCGGATCCGGCCGAGCAGGCCGCCCTCTGCAGCGTGCTCGGCGCGATCGGGGGCGACGAGGCCCTGCTCGAGCTGACGCGCCTGCTCGACGCCGATCCTCCCGTCGCGGGCGCCGCCGCGGAGGCGCTCGGCCAGCTCTCGCGGAGCGCGGACCCCCGGGTGCTCGCGGCGCTGCGCGACGGCGACAGCACGCGCAGGCTCCTGCTCCTGCCGCTCGTCCGGGGCGTCGCAGCCGCGGGCGACGTGGAGCGCTGCCTCGCCGATCCGGACGCGGAGGTCCGCGCGGCGGCGTGCGACGCGCTCGCGCGCATCGCGGAGCCCGGCTCGGCGCGCGCGCTGTTCCAGGTCCTCGACGACCCGAGCCCCCGCGTGGTCCACGCAGCGACGACCGCGATCCAGGGCCTCGGCGGCCCGGACGTCGAGGCGCTCGCGCTCGCCGCGGCCCGCGACGGGGCCCCGGCCGCGCGGCGGACGGCCCTGCGGATCCTCGGGCACCTCGCGCCTGCGTCGGCGCTGCCGGTCTTCCTCGACGGCCTCTGCGACCCCGACGTGCGGGCGCGCGAGCAGGCGATCCATGGCCTCGCGTCCCTCGCGGCGCCGGCGGCGCTCGACGCGCTCGTCGAGGTCGCGGCCGAACCCACGGCGCGGATCCGGGCCGTGGCGATGCGGGCGCTCGGGCAGTCGCGCCGGGACCCTCGCGTGATCGGCGCGCTCCTCGCGGGGCTCCGCGACGGCGACGCGTGGGTCCGGTACTACGCCTGCCAGTCGCTGGGGAAGCTCGGGTGGGAGGCGGCGGCGGGGGTCATCGCCGAGCGGCTCCGGGACGAGAGCGGCCAGGTGCGCGTGGCGGCGATCGAGGCGCTGTCGGGGATCAAGGGTGATCTCGCGCTCGCGGCGCTGGAGCAGGCGGCCCGGGACGGCGACACGGACATGCGGCGGTCGGCGCTGATCGGGCTCGGCATCGCCGGGCGGGAGGCGTCGCTGCCGACGTTGCTCGACGCGCTCTCGTCCCCGGACGTGGCGACCCGGCTGGTCGCGGTGTCGGCCATCTCCGGCTTCTCGTCGCCCGAGGTCCTGCCCGCGCTCGTGCGGGCGGCGGGCGACCCCGACGAGAGCGTGCGGGCGGCGGCGACCAGCTTCATCGCGGGGCGGCCCGGCGCCGAGGCGACGAGGACCCTGGTCGCGCTGCTCGTCACGGCGCGGGCGCAGGGCCCTCTGCTCGCCGCGCTCTCGACGCCCGTGCCGGGCCGCATCGAGGGCATCCTCGACGCGCTGGGGACGGCGGACGACGAGCTCTCGCCGCTCCTGACCGCGGCGCTCGCGCGGATGCGGCTCCCCAGGGCGCACGCCGCGCTCCTCGAGGCGCTCCGTCTGCCGCGCGCGCCGGCGCGGAAGGCGGCCGCCACGACGCTCGCCGCGGTGGCCACCCGCGAGGGATTCGCGGCGGTCGAGTGCGCCGCGCGGACCGATCCTGATCCCGAGGTGCGGCGCGTGTCCGCGTCCGTCCTCGCGCAGTGGGTCTGATCCCGTGGGCATGACGAGCCGCCTCCCCATCTCTCCGCAGGTCTTCGCGATCTTCAGCGCGCTCGTCGCCGAGAAGATCGGCTTCCACTACGACGCGGCCGATCGCGAGCTGCTCGGCGACAAGCTGTCGGCGCGCGCCCTCGACGCCGGCTTCGACTCGCTGCTCGATTACTACTACTTCCTCCGCTACGACCCGGCGGGCGCGGCCGAGATGGACGCGCTGATCGACGGGCTGGTCGTGGGTGAGACGTACTTCTTCCGCGAGCTCGCGCAGCTCGAGCTTGCCGTCTCGGAGTTCGTCGCGCCGCGCGTGGCGGCGGGCAGCCGGCCGCGGATCTGGTCGGCGGCCTGCTCGAGCGGCGAGGAGCCGTTCACGCTCGCGATGCTCCTGGCCGAGCGGGGCCTGCTCGACAAGGTCGAGCTCATCGCGAGCGACATCAGCGCGCGGGCGCTCTCGCGGGCCCAGGCCGGCGTGCTCGGGCCGCGCTCGCTCCGGAGCAACGCCCCGCCGCCTCCGTTCGCCGAGCGGTGGCTGCAGGTGACGCCCGATCGCGTCGTCGTGAGCGCCGAGCTGAGGCGGGCGATCGACTGGCGGCGGATCAACCTGCTCGACGCGTCCCATGTCGCGGCGCTGGGGCGGCTCGACGTCGTGATCTGCCGCAACGTGCTCATCTACTTCCACGACAACACGGCGCGGTGGGTGGTCAAGAACCTCTCGGGGGCGCTCTCCCCGGGCGGGATCCTCCTGGTCGGGGTCTCCGAGTCGCTCTTCAGGCTCGGCACCGCGCTCGCCTGCGAGGAGCGGGGCGGCGTGTTCCTGTACCGGAACGCGGAGCCATGAGGCGCCGTGCGGTCCGCGTGCTCGTGGTCGACGACTCGGCCTTCGTGCGCAAGGTGCTGCGGCAGGTCCTCGGCGCGAGCTCCTCGATCGAGGTCGTCGACACGGCCATGGACGGCCTCGACGCGCTGGAGAAGATCGCGCGCTACAAGCCGGATGTCGTCACGCTGGATCTCGTGATGCCGAACCTCGACGGCCTCGGCGTGCTCGCGTCGTTGCCGCGCGAGGGCGCGCCGCGGGTGATCGTCGTGAGCAGCGCCGAGGCGGACAGTGATCTCGGCGTCAGGGCGCTCCAGCAAGGCGCGACCGATCTCGTCGAGAAGCCGACGGCGCTCGCGACCGATCGCCTCTTCGGCCTCGCGGACGAGCTGGTCCGCAAGGTGCTCGCCGCTGCCGAGGCGAAGGTCCACCGCGTGGAGCCGCCGCCCGCGCCGCCGCCCGCGCCTGGCGCGATCCCGGCGCTCTCGCGCACCCAGGTCGTCGTGATCGGCGCGTCGACCGGCGGCCCGCTGGCGCTGACGCGGCTCCTCGCGGCGATGCCCGCTGGGTTCCCGGCCCCCATCGTCGTCGCGCTGCACATCCCTCCTGGCTACACGGAATCGCTGGCGCGCCGCCTGGACGACGGGAGCGCGCTCTCGATCGTCGAGGCGTCGGACGATCTCCCGCTCCGGCCCGGGCTCGTGGTCCTCGCGCGCGGGGGGACGCACCTCGCGGTCCGGCGCAACCTCGCGTGCGCCAGCGTCCGCTTCGTGGCGACGGCCAGCGCGTCCCTCTATTGCCCGTCCGTGGATCTGCTCTTCGCGAGCGCCGCGGCCGAGTTCGGGCCCGGCGTCCTAGGGGTCGTGCTGACGGGCATGGGGGACGACGGTCTGGCGGGCTCCCGGGCGATCCGCGCGGCGGGCGGGAGAGTCCTTGCGGAGGCCGAGTCGTCCTGCGTCGTCTACGGCATGCCCCGCCGCGTGCTGGAGGCCGGGCTCGCCGCGGCCGCGGCGCCGCTCGATCAGATGCCTGCGGCCATCCTGCGGCATCTTTGAGTTCGCAGGTCGCGCCTCGCGCGCCGCGCCTCGTCAAAGCGGCCAGTAGACGACCTTCCCCTCGATCTCCTGGAACGTCGCCGCGTTGCCGTCCTGGGAGACGATGAAGGCGATCCTCTCCGGGTACCCTGCGACGAACGCCGCGGCCGCGCGGTGGCGGGTGCCGCGCGCGTCGAGGCTCAAGCTCGCGTCCATCCGCTGGTCGGGGGTGGCGGCGAAGACCTCGGAGATGATCGCCCTCGGAGGCGGCAGCTTCGCGCCGAACGCGAGCACGTCGAGGGCGTGGCTCATCACGACCGCGCCGTCGACGGTCGTGAGCCGCACGATGAGCTCGAGCAGCCGGCTGACGCGCTCGGATCTCTGCAGCGCGTCTTCCGAGTCGCGCGGCGCTGGCCTCCCCCCGGACGGCTGGCATGGCCCGTCCGGCAGGTGGGTCTCGTGCGCGCCGGCGAGGTCGAGGATGGCCGAGCCGAGGCACAGGGCAGGGGCCAGCCGCTTGACCTCGGTGTCGAGCTGATTGCCCTCTTCCCCGAAGAGCTGCGGCAGGCCCTCGCCTGGCCCCAGGACGACGAGGAGCCCGCCGCGACCGAGCTCGACCATTCCCTCGACGATGCGCAGCAGATAGCCGCGCACGTTGCGGGCGAGCGCGCTCGCCTGGTCCCGCGCGACGGTCCGCTCGATGGAGTCGAGCAGCGGCCGGTTCTTGGGCATCCACGTCCGCACGGCGCCGCGCTCGTAGCGGACGACCTCCCATTCGCCGCGGTACACGGCCACGACGCCGGGCTTCGGGGCGACGACGCGCACGAGCTGATCGAGCGCGAACGACGGCCGGCTGTGCGGCACCGCGATGCCGGCGACGGCGAGCGACCCATCGAGCGGCACCACGGCCAGGAAGGCGCGCGGCCACGCGCTCGCCGGGCCCAGGTTGGCCAGGTGCTCCGCGTCGAACGCCACCGGAGACCCGAACCGCACGAGATCCCACGCGGGCTCTCCGGACTCGAACTCGGCGAGGCGCTCGGCGAACACGACGCCGATCGGGTTGAGCCGCCCCTCCTCCGTCGCCATGGACGCGAAGAACAGCGTCTCGATCAGCTGCGTCAGGATCGCGGCGAAGGAGGGCGGCGCCTCGTCGGGGGCGACGCGGGCGCCCGGAGCCAGCTTCTGCGCCGCGAGCGGAGGCTGCCCCTGCAGCTCGAGAAAAGCCGCCGTGACGTCCGCCGGATACTTGGGGCGCATGAGCTCGCTCTACCCTCCTCTGCGCCCCCGGTGAGACCGGCGGGCGGCGTGCACGCCGCTTCTCCGTGCGGGCTACGCGGCCCGACGCGAGCTGCGGCCCTTCCGCTTCGGGGCCTCCGCCTTTCGCACCCGGGATTTGCCGCCTTCTTCCGGCGCTCTTCTCCCGTCCTTCGCGCCGTCCTTCGCGCCGCTGTTCGCTTCGTCGTTCGCGGCCTTCTCGCCCTTCTGTCCGAGGCTCTTCTTGAGCAGCGCGATGAGGTCCACCGTGCCGGTGGCGCGGCGGTGGCGCTCTTCCTCGACAGGCTCCGCGGGCGCCGTCGTGCGGCCGGATTTCACCTTCCTCTCGATGAGCTTCATCACGTCGTCGCGGTACTCGTCCTTGTATTTCTCCGGCTCCCACGCGGTGGCCATCTCGGCCACCAGCCGCTCCGCCATCTCCAGCTCCCGCTTCCCGAGCCCCTTTCCCTGGGCGTCCATCTCGGGCAGGTCGAGCTCCTCATCGGAGCGGAGCTCGTGCGCGAACCGGAGCAGGTTCAGCACGAGCCCTCTGCCGTGAGGCCTCACCGCGGCGATGTGCTCGCGCGTCCGGATCACGACCTTCGCGATACCGACCTTGCCCGTCTTCCGCAGCGCCTCGCGCAGGAGGACATACGCCGTCACCGGCGATCGCTTCTTGCCGTTCTGAGACGCGGGAGCGAGGAAATACGGTTTATCGTAGTAGATCGGGTCGATCTCCGAGGCGTCGACGAAGTCGAGGATGTCCACGGTCTGCGTCGCCTCCACGTTCGCGCGGCGCAGGTCCTCGTCGGACAGGACGACATACTCGCCCTTCTCGTAGGGATAGCCGCGGACGATATCGTCCCAGCTCACCGGCTCGCCCGTCTCCCGGTTCACGCGCTCGTAGCGGATCGGCGCCATGGTGCGCCTGTCGAGCTGCGTGAAGTGGAGCTCGTCGGGCTCCTCGGCGGGGTAGAGGGCCACCGGGATCTGCACGAGCCCGAAGCTGATACTCCCTTTCCAGATGCTGCGAGGCATGTGCGCTCCTTCGACCCGGAAGGCGACCCGAGGGGCCCGCGCCAGGTCCGTCATGGCGAGCAATGCAAGCCGGCGGCCGACGACGCGTCCTCGCGCATCCTGCGCCGCGCGCCCGTCCTGGCCGCCTGGGGGCCATCGCGGATCCTGCGCCCCCTGCCGCGCGCTGCCACAGCCGAGGTCGCGTTTCGCCACGGCGGACCGGGCGCGGCGGTGATCGGCGGTGATCGCTGCCCCGCGCGCCCTCGCCTGCAGTATAACCCGCGCACGACATGCCTCGACGTTCCCACGACCTTCACGGCGCCGCGCCGGACGAGAGCCGGACAGCGCTGCTCCTCATCGACGTGATCAACGATCTGGACTTCCCGGGAGGCGACCGGCTGCTCGCCCACGCGCTCCCGATGGCGCACCGCATCCGGGCGCTGAAGCAGCGGTGTCGCGACGCCGGCATTCCGGCGGTCTACGTGAACGACAACTTTGGCCGCTGGCAATCCAACTTCCACCGTCAGATCGAGCACTGCCTGGAAGAGGGCGTGTGCGGCCGCGAGATCGCGGCGCTGCTGCGGCCTGGAGAGGACGATTATTTCGTGCTCAAGCCCAAGCACTCCGGCTTCTACGGCACCACGCTGGAGATTTTGCTCGAGTCGCTCGGCGCGCAGACGCTCCTCCTCACCGGCATGGCGGGGAACATCTGCGTCCTGTTCACGGCGAACGACGCCTACATGCGCGATTACAGGCTGCTCGTCCCGTCGGACTGCGTGGCCTCCGAGACCGAGGAGGACAACGGCCACGCGCTCCGGCAGATGCAGCGCTTCCTCAAGGCCGACATCACGCCGTCGGACGAGCTCGACCTCGAGCGGTTGCCCGCCTGACACCGGCCGATGCGCGGCGTCAGGCGGGCAGCTTCCCGAGATCACGTGGGATGACAGCGCGTCACGCTCAGGCGACGGCCCTGTGCTTCGACGAGATCCCCTCTTCGGTGAGGACCGCGACGTCGGTCGCGCCGCCGCGCTCGAGGATCTGCTTGGCGAGCGCGCGCTCGTTGCTGTCCTCGACGTGGACGGAGATGAGGATGTTGCCGCCCTTGATCTTGCCCTCGTACTGCTTGGCCTCGACCTCGGGGATGCCGAGCCCGATCAGGGCGCCGGTCACGCCGCCGAGCGCGGCGCCGGCCGCGGCGCCGCTCAGCGCGGCCATGATGGGGCCGGCCGCGATGAACGGCCCGAGCCCCGGGATGGCGAGGGCGCCGATGCCGGCGAGCAGCCCGATGGTCCCGCCGACCGCGCCGCCCGCGCTGACGCCCGCCGTCGCGCCCTCGGGCGCCTTCGTGTGCTTCTCGTGCGCGAAGTCCCGCGTCCCGTGCTTGTCGGGGAAGAGCGCGGAGATGTCGCTGGTCATGAAGCCGGCGCGCTGGAGATCGCCGACGATGATGTCTGCCTGAGCGAGCGTGCTCACGAGGCCAAGGACCGCTTTCTTCGTTGCCATGGTGTCTTCCTTTCGGACCGTTCGTATCGGTTCAGTCAACGTCGACTTCGAGCTGGTTATCGACCCTCTGCACACCCGGGATCCCGAGGGCGATGGCGGCGATGTCGGCCTTCTCCTTGTCGCTCTTCACCGGGCCGCGCAGCGTCACCACCTGCCCCGTCGTGATGATCTTGACGTTCTTCGCGCTCATCGAGAGCGTGTCGTTCGCGACCACCGCCTGCCGGATCTTCTGGGTGATCGTGCGATCGGCCTCGTTCTCGCCCTGGTCCCCGGGGGTCAGCGCGGCGGGATCGCGATCGCGATCGTTCTTGCCTGTGTTGTCGGCGGCCGTCGGCGTGGGGTTGTTCGCCCGCTGGGCGACCTCGCCCGGCACCATGGGACTGCCGTCCGAGCGAGTCGTGCCTTCCGCTCGATCGCAGCCGGCCGCAGCGGCAAGCGAGAGAGGCAGCAGCAGGACGAATTTTGCTGTGTTCATGCCCGGCACCCTCGCAAGGCCCGGGCCATCCCTGGCGGAGAGCGCCTGTCGGTGCGCGGTCGTGGTCAGGGTGGAGCATGATCCCCGTCACGCCGATGGATGAGATGCCTTTCTCCACGCCGTGTCGTGGGCGGCTCTTCCATCGCGTCGGGGTGCGCGGCGCCACGCGGCTGGCAGGCTCATGGCTGGATAGAGGCCGGACTGCCCCAAGTGGGGCGAACTGCCCCGTGCCGGCGATGTCAGAAGAGGAGAACTAATGCTATCGGGCGGAGGATGGTGCGTGTGTACGCCTGTGACGGACGCCGTCCAGAGCGCCAGTCGCCAGCGTCCGATCGGGCCCGCGCTCGCGCTCGGGGCGCTGGAGGAAGGGCTCAGTCGTCGCGGGCGCCTTTCGGCCGTTCGGTCGTGCGTGGGATGGGCGGCTCGATCGGCCGTTCGATTCCGAGCCGCCGCAGCTTCCGGTAGAACGTCGCCCTCGACATGCCCGCCTCGCGCGCGGCCTGGAGCGCGTTCCAGCCGGTCCGCTCGAGCGCGGCGAGCAGCGCGGCGCGCTCGTCGCGCGGCGGTCGCGGCGCGCCGCGGCCGCCGCCTTCCTGCGCGCGGGGCAGGTCCACGTCGTCGGGGCCGATCCTGCGGCCGTCGCACAGCACGACCGCCTTCGTGATCACGTTCTCCAGCTCGCGCACGTTGCCGGGCCAGCCGTGCTGGCCGAGCCGCCGCAGCGCCTCGTGGGACAGCTGCGGCGCCGGGCGGCCCAGCTGCTCGGCGGCGCGGCGCACGAAGTGGAGCGCGAGCTCCGGCAGGTCCTCCAGGCGATCGCGCAGCGCCGGCAGCCGGACCTGGACCACAGCGACGCGGTAGTAGAGGTCCTCCCGGAAGCGCCCGCGCGCGGCCTCGGCCAGGAGATCGCGGTTCGTCGCGCAGACGAGGCGGAAGTCCACGCGCACGGCCTCGGCGCTGCCCACCGGGCGCACCTCCCGCTCCTGGAGCACCCGGAGCAGCTTCGCCTGCACCTCGAGCGGCATCTCGCCCAGCTCGTCGAGGAAGAGCGTGCCGCCGCGCGCCGCGACCACGAGGCCGGTCCGGTCCCGGTCGGCGCCCGTGAACGCGCCGCGGACGTGCCCGAAGAGCTCCGACTCGAGCAGCGCGGCGGGGAGCGCGGCGCAGTTGATCCCCATGAACGGGCCGCTCTTCCGCGGGCCGGCGAAGTGGATGGCGCGCGCGACGAGCTCCTTGCCGGTGCCGCTCTCGCCCGTCACGAGCACGTTGACCGGCGCGTCGACCACGCGGTCGAGCGTCGCGAACACCGCGCGGAGCGCGGGGCCGCGCCCCACGATGGCGCCGTAATCGTAGCGGTGCTCCAGGGCCTGCTGGCGGACGAGCACCTGCTCCTGCAGCCGGTCGATCTCCGCGGCCTGGCCGCGCAGGAGCTCCTCGACGCGGCGCCGCTCGGCCTCGAGCTCCACGGTGCGGCGGCGCAGGTCGTCGACGAGCCGCGCGTTGCGCAGCGCGAGCGCGACCTGGTCGGCGAAGGCGAGGAGCAGGTCGACGTCCTCCGGCGCGAACCGCGCGCGCCGGAAGCGGTTGTCGAGGTAGAGCGCGCCGAGCACGCCGTCCGGCGAGCGGATCGGCACGGCGATCACGGACCTGAGCCGCATCGCGTGCACCGACGCGTGCTCGTGGAAGCGCGGGTCCTCCTGGGCGTCCACGGTGACCACGGGCTCCTGCGTCGCGATCGCGCGCTCGGCGATGCCGTAGCTGAACTTGAGGTGGCTCCTGCCGACCTTCTCCCGGTCGACGTTGCGCGCGACCGCGACGCGCAGCTCGCCGCCCGGCTGCTCGATCAGCAGGAACCCGCGCTCCGCGGCCGTGAGGTCGATCGCGGCGTCCATGGCCATCGCGAGGATGTCGGCGATCTCGACGGAGGAGTTGAGCCTGCGGAACACCGCGAGGAGCCGCTCGAGCTTGGCCGTGCGCTCCGCCGCCGGCGGCGCCGCGGCCTCGGCCGCCGCGGGTGTGCGCGCCGGCTGCGCCGCGCGGCGCCGGGGGTGGGTCCAGAAGGCGTGCTGCAGCGCCTCCGGCAGCGAGCGCGCCATGGCGGTCCAGGCGGCGGCCGCGCGCTCCCGCTGCGCCGCGGCGGCCTCCGGCTCGCCGGCGAGCTCGTGGGCTTCGGCCAGCGCCAGGCGGACGTCCGCGGCGAGGTCGGGCTGCGCCGCGCGCTCGGCGAGGCCCAGGGCGCGCTCGAGGCGCTCCCGGGCGGCGGTGAGGTCCTGACCGAGGTTGGGCTGACCGAGGTTGAGGCCACCCTGACCGAGGTTGAGGCCACCCTGACCGAGGTTGGGCTGACCGAGGTTGAGGCCACCCTGACCGAGGTTGGGCTGACCGAGGTTGGGGCCGGGGCCGCCCTGACCGAGGTTGGGCTGACCGACGACGAGGCTGAAACCGCCCTGGTCGGAACCGACCTGACCGAGGTTGCTGTCGCCCTCGCCGTCGAGCAGCGCGAGCCGCCCCTCCAGCAGCGCCGCGCGCGCCCCGAGGTCGGGCGCCTCCCGGGCGGCGCCGTGCTCCCGCGCCCGGCCCAGGGCGGCCCGCGCGTCCCCCACCGCGCCCCGCGCGAGGTGGGCCCGGCAGAGCTCCAGCTCCTCCTCCACCACCTCCCGCTGCGCCCCCTGCGCCTCGAAGCCGCGCCGCGACCGCTCGAAGCAGCGCGCCGCCTCCTCGGCGTCGCCGCCCGCGAGCGCGCAGTCCCCGAGGACCGAGGCCGCCGCCGCCGCGAAGAACGGCGCGCCCCGCCGCGCGGCCTCCGCCTCCACCCGGGAGGCCACGCGGGCGGCCCGCTCGAACGCCCCCACGTCCGCCCAGAGCTTCGCCAGATCGAAATCGAGGACGAGGACCAGGTCCGCCTGGCCCAGGGCGGAGGCGAGCCGCGCCCCGCGCTCGTAGGCGGCGAGCGCTTCCCCGAGCTCGCCCGACTGGTGGCACGCCGTACCCACGTTGAGGCTGCAGCGCGCCACCAGGTCGCCGAGCCCGTGCTCCTCCGCCGTCGCCAGCGCCTGCCGGTACCCGACGAGCGCTGCCTCGAC
The DNA here is from genome assembly GCF_051525245.1 of Sorangium sp. So ce128. Lineage (NCBI taxonomy): Bacteria > Pseudomonadati > Myxococcota > Polyangiales > Polyangiaceae > Sorangium > Sorangium sp. So ce128. Next base: position 3,861,853 of record NZ_CP150313.1, read on the forward strand.
CTCCCCGGCCCGGAAGGCGTCGATCGCCTGGTACGACAGCGCCCGCACCAGCGCCCTCGGCGCCCGCCGATCGCGGTGCAGCCCGGCGGCGAGCCCGAGGTGCAGCCCCGCGAGCCGGCGCTCCCCGAGGTAGCTCGCCGCGACGCCGACGTCCTCGTGGAGGCTCGCCAGCACCTCCGGCTCGTCGCACCACGCGAGCGCCGGCTCGGCGCGGGCCCGCGCCTCCGCGTGGGATCCGAGCCGCAGCAGCGCCCGGCTCGCCAGATCGGCGAGCCCCGCGCGCTCGCGCGGCGTGGACGATGACGCCGAGCCCTCCCCGCCGGCCTGCTCGCTCCGCTCGGCCTCGTCGAGCCGCGCGAGCGCCGCCGTGGGGTCGCCCAGCTCCAGCAGGCACGCGCCGAGCCGGACGAGGGCCTGGGCGCGCCGCGCGCCGAGCTCTCCGGCCTCGTCGCTCGCGAGCAGGTGCTCCAGCACCTCGCGCGCCCGCGCCGCGCGGCCGACGCGCTGGAGGGTGGACGCGATCTCGAGCCGCGCCTCCGCCGACGTCGCCACCTCGAGCAGCGCCTCCGCGGTCGCGCCCCACGGCCTCGGATCCGCCTCGCGCTCCGCGCGGCGCTCGAGGAACAGGCGCTCGGCGGCGGCCGCGTCGCCCGACAGCGCGAGGTGCAGCACCCGCTGCTCGGCGTGCGCCGGCAGGGCGGCGGCCGCCCGCGCGTGCGCTGCGCGCACCGCCTCGCCGCCGAGGGCGCAGAGGAGGGCGGCGATCGGCCCGGCGCGCGTCAGCGTCCACCCCCCTGCGGTGCGCGCGGCGACGCCGCGGGCGGCGAGCTCGGCCAGGTGCGCGACCGGGAGCCCGAGCGGCGGCAGCTCCTCGTCGGCGACCGCGCCCCCCTGCACGGCCAGCGTCGCCACCGCGTCCCGCAGCGGCCGCCCGAGGCCCCGCAGCCGCAGCGCGTAGCGCGCGCTCGCCCCGGGCGTCGTCGCGTCGAGCCCGGCCACGTCCCCGCTCTCGGCGAGCCGCCCCGCGATCACCACGAGATCGGCGGGCCACCCCGCGCTCGCGCGCAGCACGACCTCGGTCGCGTCGCCCAGGCCGATGTCGTCCATCCAGCGCTGCACCGCCTCGCGCCCGAGCGGCGGCAGCGCGACCTCGCGCGCGCTCCGCCCCGCCTCGGCGGCCACCGCGGCGAGCGGCGCCCGGCCGCCGCCGTGCGGGACGCGCTCGGCGGCGAGGAGCAGGACCGGATCCTCGGGGCCGAGCAGGCGGGCGAGCGCCTCGAGCATCTCCCGGTCCGCCCCGCTCACCTCGTCGGCGTCGTCGAGCACGAGCACCAGCGGCCCGGCCCCCGCCCCCGCGTGGCCTCCCCGCGCCCGCGTCAGGCGCTCGTGCGCGCGCAGGGCGCCCAGCGCGCCGGCGGGGAGCGCCTCCTCGCCGGTCGCGCGGCGCAGCATCGAGGCCACCGGCGCGCTGGCCCTGGCGAAGCCCTCCACGGCCTCCATCCGGAGCTCGGCGCTCCACGTCGCCTCGCGCAGGAGGCGGCTCTTCCCGCAGCCCGGCTCCCCGGCGATCACGCAGACGCGCGGGCCGCGCTCGCCCCGCTCGAGCGCGGCGAGCGCCTCGGCGACCGCGCGCATCTCCGCATCGCGCCCGACGAGGTGGGGCGGCTCCGGCGGCGGCGGGGCCACGGCGCGCGGCGCGGCGCCCACCCAGTCGAGCACCTCGCCCGCGTCGGCCGGGCGGTCGCGCGGCTCGGACCGCACGAGGCGCTCGACGAGCGCGCCGATCGCCTCCGGCAGCGGCTCCGCGAGCAGCGGCGCGATCGCCTCGAGCGTACGGCCGAGCGAGAACAGGTCCGCGCGCCCGTCGGCCGGCTCGCCGCGGATCACCTCGGGCGCGAGGTAGCCCCGGGTGCCGGAGACGCCGTCGTCGGGCCTCCCCCCGAGCCGCGCCGCGCAGGACAGGTCGATCAGCACCGCGCGCCCCGAGGCCCCGACGAGGATGTTGGCCGGCTTCACGTCGCCGTGGCGGATGCGCGCGCGGTGGAGGAACCGCAGCGCGTCGAGCACGTCCACGATCGCGGCCCGCGCCTCCTCGAAGCGCCGGCCTGTCACGTACTCGTCGAGCGGCGCGCCCAGCACCGCCTCCGACGTGAAGTAGAAGCGCGGCTCGCCGGTCTCCCGGAGCATGCCGAAGTCGAGGACCCGGACGAGGTGCGGATGGAAGAGCCCCGCCAGCATCCTGAACTCGCCGCGGAACGCCGCCCGCTCCGCCGTGCGCGCGTGGCCGAGCAGCTTGAGGCACAGGTCCCGCCCGAGCGCCTCGTCGCGCGCGAGCCACGCCGTGGCCAGGCCCCCCCGCCCCAGGGGACGGATCAGGCGGTAGCGGCGGGCGAGCAGGGTCCCTTCGGCTTGGCTCACCCCCATAGTGTCTCACGAATGTGCCATATGAGACAGTGAGACACTCGATGAGACACTTGTGCCTCGCATTTCACGACGATTTCCGTCCTTTTTCATTCGGCACCAGGTTTGCTCTAATGGCCGGCATGGCGATGCGGACGACATACGGACACCGAGGACGGCGGGGCGCGCGCGTCGCGACGCTCCTCGGAGCGCTCGTTGGCGGCTGTGTCGTGAGCCCGCAGCCGAGCCCGCCGGTCCACGAGCCGATCCTGGACACAGGGCTCGTCGGCGTGTCGGGCGACCCCCAGGTCTTGCGGCAACAGGTCTTCCTCAAGGGCGAGCCTGGCGCGGTCGAGCCGGCGGAGGGCGTGGTCGTGGTGACGAACCTCGACAGCGCGGACGCGCCCGTCATCGCGGAGATCAGCCGCGACGGCAGCTTCGTGGCCGCGGTGGACGCGTCGACGGATCAGGTCCTGCGGATCCAGGTGAAGCAGGGCGAGCGCCGGTCGGAGCCGGTGGATCTGCAGCTCACGGGGGAGCCCATCAACGCGACGCAGACGATGCTGGCGCACCTGCCTTGCCTCACGATCGAGCCCGCTTCGTGGGTCTCGCTCGAGGCCGGCGAGAGCGACGTTGTCGTCGGCAACACGTGCGCCGAGGACGTGTCCATCGGCGCGCCGCGCTTGCGCCGCGGCGCGGGGCCGTTCGGGGTCAGCCCGGCGGAGGCGTTCGTGGTGCCGGCGGGCGAGTCCGCCGTCGTCACGGTGCGCGCGGACGGTGAAGGGGTCGAGCGCGAGGACGTGCTCTTCCTCGAGGTCACGGCGCCCGAGCCCGGGCGCCGCGTCCTGACACTGACGCTCCCCGACTGAGCGGTCGGGGAGACGAACATCGAACTCGCGCGCCGCGCTCGCCGTACTGCGCGCGGCGCGAGGCGCCCTTCCCCTGGAGGGGAGGGGCTCGTGGATGTCTATCGCCTCGCCGGTGACGGCGGGGCTCTTTTGGAGGAACCCATGAACGTCCAGAATCGTATCAAGAGCAGCCGTATCGGATCCTTTCTCTGGCTCGCGCTGTCGATGCTCCCGCTCGCCGTGGGCTGTCAGGTGGAGATCGCCGACGACGACACCGCGTCCAACTCGGAGGAGGTGAGGGGCGGCGGCGGGCAGGGCAAGGCCTGCGGCGGCCTCCTCGGCCTCTCCTGCAAGAAGGGCCTCTTCTGCGACTACGAGCTCGACGCCATGTGCGGCGCGGCCGATCAGACGGGCACCTGCCAGCCCATCCCCGAGGTGTGCACGAAGGAGCTCAGGGAGGTCTGCGGCTGTGACGGCAACACGTACAGCAACGAGTGCATGGCGAACGCGGCGGGCACGTCGGTGTCGTCGATCGGCCAGTGCGCGCCTCCTCCGGGCGACGTCTGCGGCGGCCTCCTCGGCCTCTCCTGCAAGGAGGGTGAGTTCTGCGACTTCGCGCCGGACGCCCAGTGCGGCGCGGGCGACATGACGGGCACCTGCCTGCCCACGCCGGGCGGGTGCACCAGGGAGTACGACCCCGTCTGCGGCTGTGACGGGAACACGTACGGCAACGCGTGCACGGCGAACGCGGCGGGCGTCTCGGTCGCGTCGGAGGGCGAGTGCGCGCCGCCGCCGTCGGAAGGCAAGGCGTGCGGCACCCGCGGCGGCTGGACGTGCGAGAAGGGCGAGTTCTGCAACTTCCCGCCCGAGGTCGAGTGCGGCGCGTGGGACGGGCCGGGGGTCTGCACGCCCATCCCGGAGGCGTGCACGTTCGAGTACAACCCGGTCTGCGGCTGCGACGGCCAGACGTACGGCAACGCCTGCGCCGCCGCCTCGGCGGGCGTGTCGGTCGCGTCGAAGGGCGAGTGCGCGCCTGCTCCCGGGACGATCTGCGGCGGCATCGCGGGCTTCGCGTGCGACAAGGGCGAGTTCTGCAACTACAGCCTCGAGGCCATGTGCGGCGCGGGCGACATGACGGGCACCTGCGAGACCATCCCGGAGGCGTGCACGGAGCAGTACGACCCGGTCTGCGGCTGCGACGACACCACGTACCCCAACGCGTGCTTCGCGCACGCGGCGGGCGTGTCGGTCGTGTCGCGCGGCGAGTGCGCTGAGACGCCGGTAAGGCGGTAAGGCGGTACCGTAGGCGCCGGCCGCGCCGCGCGTCGCGTGACACCCCCCTCGCGCGACGCGCGGCGCGGCGGCGCCGCCCTTGACCGGCTACGCGCCGGTTCCGTAGCATCCTGCCGCGCATGAGCGCCGCTCGATCCCAGACAGCGTCGACGCTCCTCCTCGACGAGCACTTCGAGGCCGGCGACGACCGGTTCGTGGACGAGGTGCTCGCCTCGGAGGCGGGCCGGAAGCTGAAGGCGCTCGCCCCGCGCTGGTACGCGGACCGGCGTCCCTTCGCGCGCCGCGCGCTGCTCCGCTACATCGACGACGGCTGCGACCGGCCGCACCACCGCGGCCTCGTCAAGGTCCTTTACAAGCTCGCCGAGCAGGCGGGAGACGACGAGATCGTCGGCCGCTTCATGGTCGCCTTCGATCGCCTCGTCCGCCGCAAGCTCGTCAAGGTGACCCGCTACGACTGGGTGACCAGGACCTCCAGCGACGAGCCCTGCCTCGTCAGCGACACCGGCGTGCCGGTCAGCCTCCCGCAGGGCGACGTCGCGTCGCCGCGCTTCTCGATGCGGACGCGCCACTACCTGCGGCGCCGCGCGTTCCGTTACTTCCGGCGGCTCGGCCGGCGCGACGCCGCCCGCTACGGCCGCGCGATCCGCGCCGCGCTCGCGCTCTACCGCGACGAGCACCTCGACAGGCCCGAGCGGCTGCTCGACGCCTGGGGGCTGCTCCACGCGCTCTACTGGGGCTCGCCCGCCCTCGAGCGCCTCCCGCGCGGCGTCCGCCTCGCGGAGGGCGCCGCCCTCGCCGAGATCGAGCCCGCGCCGATCTACCCCGAGGCGTGGCAGGGCGCCTTCGACGAGGTGCTCGGCCTGGTCACGGCCGCGAGGAGCCGCACCGTCCGGGCGTTCGCCGTGGGGCTGCTCGAGCGCGGCTACGCCGCCGAGCTCCGCGGCCTGCCGCTCGCCCGCGTGCGCGCGCTCCTCGAGAGCCCGCACGACGAGGTGCAGACCCTCGCCGCCGGCCTGCTCCGGCAGATCCCGGGCCTCGGGAGCCTGCCGATCGCGGACTGGCTCTCGCTGCTCCAGACCGAGAACGCCGCGGCGCTCGCCTTCGTCTGCGAGGCGGTGGTCGAGCACGTCTCGCCTTCGCGGCTCTCGCTCGCCGAGTGCGTGGCCCTCGCCTGCGCGCGCGCCGCGCCGGTCGCGGAGCTCGGCCTCCGCTGGGCGAGGACGAAGCCCGTCGAGACCGCCGCGGATCTCGACACCCTCGCGCGCCTCGCGACCGCGGTCGCCCCCCGGGTCCGGGAGGAGGCGGTCGCGTGGCTCGTCGAGGTGCTCGGGCGCTCGCCCCACGGCCGGGCCGAGCACGTGCGCGATCTCCTGGACTCCCGCCACGAGGACGTCCGCGCCCGCGCGCTCGAGCTCTTCGAGGCCGACGTCCGCTTCCGCGACGACACAGGCCTGTGGGCTGCGCTGGCCGAGACGCCGCACGCCGATGCCCGCGCCTTCCTCGTCCGGCACCTCGCCGCCCGCAAGGCGGCCTTCTCGCCCGAGGCGCTGCGGCACGTCTGGGCGGTGGCGCTGCTCGCCGTCCACGGCGGCGCGCGCGACAAGCGCGCGGTCGTCCGGCAGATCGCGGACCGCGTGGTCGCCCGGCCCGGCGAGGCCGACGCGCTCCTGCCGCTGCTCGGCGTCGCGCTCCGCAGCGTGCGCGCGCCCGAGCGGCGCGCCGCCCTCGGCGCCCTCGCCCGCGCCGCGTTCCGCGCCCCCGCGCTGCGCGACGCCATCGCGCGCAGGCTCCCGGAGCTCCGGCTGTTCGAGGGGGAGGACGCGGCGTGAGCTTCGATCTCCGCTACCTCGGCACGAGCGGCGTCAAGGAGCTCGGCGGCGGCGCCGCCCTCAGCTTCGCGCCCAACCTCGCGCGCCCCAGGGTCTTCTTCGACGGCGAGCTCGCGCGGCCGGCGCGCTTCCGCGAGGCGATCAGCGCGCTCCACGACGTCGTCGTGGGCGACCTGCGGCGCCTGCCGAAGGATCGCTCTGCCCACGAGGCGTGGAAGCAGCAGGAGGCCGAGCGCGAGGCCCGGCTCCGCCGGGAGCTCCACGGCGAGGCCATGAAGGCCGAGCTCGCGCGCTTCGGGAGCGCGCCGCTGCCGCCGAACCTCGAGGCCGACTTCCGGAAGATGCACAAGCTCTACTGGGGCGCGCGCGTCCGCTGGGCGAACGAGCTCGCGCGGAGCGATCCGCAGCTCTTCCGCCATCTCGTCCCCTGCGATCCGGTCGTGACCGTCGCGCCCGATGTCGTCTTCTTCGAGTGCTTCTCCAAGGACGAGTCGAGCTACGGCTGCCTCTCGGTCGATCGCGACGCCTTCCGGGGCGCGCAGGACGCCGGCCTCGGCACGACGAACGTCGACTACTCGCTCGCGCTCTACGAGCACTTCCAGACGCTCCGCAGCTACCGGCCGACGCGGCTCCTCGTCGATCCGACCGGCTTCGAGGTCGCCGTGGAGGGCCGCGGCGACTACCGCGAGGAGAAGATCGATCTCCCGCCCTCGTGGCTGCGCGGCTTCGGCCAGCTCCAGGCGGCGATGTGCCTGCCGTGCCGGAGGGTCGACGTCCCCGTGGAGGCGGTCTACTCGCTGCTCGCGCACCTCGATCGGCACCGTGAGCGCACGGGCCCGCGCAGCCTGCGCTTCCAGCTCACGCCGGGCAAGGCGCCGATCCTCGTGCTCGACCCCTGGGGCGTCTCCATCCCGTGCCGCGGCGTCACCTGCGACGATGTCCCCGTGGCCGTGGGGCCCGCGGCGGGCGCGGGTGGGCTCGGCCCGTACCGCTCCGGGGCGCCGAGGGGCGCGCCGGCGGCGGAGGCGACCGAGGAGATCAAGGTGTGGGGGAGGCGCCGCCTCTCGGTGCTCGCGCGGCTCCTGCCGCTCGCCGATCGCATCGAGGCGCGGCTGCTCGGCTCCGGGCTGCCGAGCCTGTGGATCGTCTTCATGGGCGAGATGCGCTTCACCCTCGCGCTCTCGGGCTGGACGGCGAACGACTGGACCTCGGGCTCTCACCTCGACGTCATGGCGGACGCCTTCACCCCGGACGCGCAGCTGGCGGACCGCGTCGCGCGCCACCTCGAGATGGTGCGGCGCGCGTCCTACGGCGAGCTCGCCGTGTCGATGGGCGCTCCGGACGGCGCGCTCCGCGGCGCGCTGCACCTCGCCGCGAAGCAGGGGCAGGTGGTTTACGACCACGCCGCGGAGTGTTATCGCTGCCGCCCGGTGATGCCGGTCGCCCTCTCCGACGCGCTGCTCGGCCCCGAGCCCCCGGAGCTCGCGGAGGGCCGGCGCATCGCCCGGGACGGGGTGGAGATCGCGCGGGAAGAGACCCTCTCCGGCGGCCGCCGCGTCGTCATGGCCAGGGCCAAGGCGACGAGCTGCGAGCTGCTCCTCGACACCGACGGCGCGATCAAGAAGGCGAAGTGCAGCTGCTCGTACTTCTACAAGAACCGGCTGCGCGCGGGCCCGTGCCGGCACCTGCTCGCGGTCAAGCTCCACCTGTCCGGCCGCGGTGACGCGGCGCCCTCGCTGCCGTCTCCGGAGCCGTCGCAGCAGGCGGAGGCCGGCGCGCGCGGCCCGCGGGCGACGACGGCCGCCCCGCGAGGCGAGGCCGTGCCGTTCCCCGCGGAGCTCCTCGCCGAGATCGAGCGCGCCGCGGCGGCCCAGCGGGCGGGGCTCGCGGAGGTCGTCGAGGGGTCGTGGGATCTCGCGTTCGAGCGCATCCAGGGCTGCCGCTCCTGGGTCGAGGCCCTCGCGCTCGGCGGTCCGGAGGCGGAGCGGGCGCTCCGCGCGCGCGAGCTCCGCGCGCCGGTCGTCAGGACGCTCCCGGTCCACGCGGACGTGCTGGCCGAGATCCGGCGCGTCGCTGACCAGTTCAAGGCGAGCCCCGCCGCGGTGGTGGGCCTCGCGTGGCTCGTCGCCAGGCGATCGACGAAGTGAGGTTCACCCACGATCCGAGAGTCCAGCCCTGCAAGGAGGTCCGTCCGCTCGAGCCCAACATGCTGCGGCGCTCCGCCGCGGTGGAGGTTGTTCTTCCATGCATCCCCACCCCCGATGTTCTTTGGGCGCCTTTAGCAGCTGTGCGGTTCCACTCAGAGGGACCTGCGGTCCTGGAACCGCACAGCTGCCCGGCGCCTGGGTGATCGGGCGTGGTCACGAGCAAGTAGTCGGGCGGGCGGGCTTCCTTGGAGGGCTGGACCGGGTGCTGTCCAGAGGAACTGTCGAATGGGCTTCTGGGACAAGCTGAAGTCGATGCTCGGCCTTGGCGGGGCCGAGCAGGGGGAGCGAGCGCCGGACGGGGCCGAGGCCGAGCTGGTGGGCGGCGGAGGCGCCGGGGCCGCGCCTGCGCAGGTCCAGGTGGCCCGGGCGGCGAAGCCGGCCGCCCGCGCGGGGCAGCCCCGCGCCGCGGCGGCGGGCGCGAAGCCGCGCCCCGCGGACCCCTACGACGCCGGCGGGATCCTCGGCCTCTCCGCGGACGAGCTGCGCAGGCGCGCTCTCAAGATCAACCCGAACATGACGGCCTGGATCGGCCGCGTGGACACGATCCCGCCGCAGAGCGACGAGCGCACCGCCCTCATCGATCGGGGCCTCGTCCTGCGCGGCCTGCTCACCGAGGCGCAGCTCGCCGAGATCCACCGCGTCGGCGATCTCTGGCTCAGGCACAAGGACGCCGCGGCGCTCGCCGGCACCGTCGCGGCGCGCTCGGCCGACGAGGCGATCGAGCGGCTCAAGCGCGAGAAGCTCGCCCGCAAGGAGGAGAAGCGGCGCCAGAGCGCCGAGCGCAAGCGCCAGCGCGCCGAGGCCGTCGCGCGCCGCCGGGCCGAGGACATCATTTTCGTGGGCACCGACGTCTCGGCGGGCCTCGCGGACCGACGCTCGCACGTCGAGTCGCTCGCCCAGCGCGGGCTGCCCGTGCTGTCCACCCCGGCCGACCTGGCCGCGGCCCTCGGCGTCGCCGTCCCGCGCCTGCGCTGGCTCTGCTTTCACGGCGAGGCCGTCGAGCGCCCTCACTACGTGTACTTCGACGTCCCGAAGCGCTCGGGCGGGACGAGGCAGCTCGCGGCGCCCCACGCATCCCTGGCCGCGGCGCAGGCCTGGGTCCTGCGCGAGATCCTGGAGAAGCTGCCCGTCGAGGAGCCCGCGCACGGCTTCGTGAAGGGCCGCTCCACGGTCACCAACGCGCGCCCGCACACGCGCCGCGACGTGGTCGTGAACCTCGATCTGTCCGATTTCTTCCCGACCATCACGTTCCCGCGGGTGCGCGGCGTCTTCCATCGGCTCGGCTACTCCCCGGCGGTGGCCACGCTCCTCGCCCTGCTCTGCACCGAGCCGCCGCGGCGTCCTGTCGAGTACGACGGGCAGCGCTACTGGGTCGCGGTCGGCGATCGCGCGCTGCCGCAGGGCGCGTGCACGAGCCCGGCGATCTCGAACCAGGTCGCGCGGAAGCTCGATCGCCGCCTCGCCGGCATGTGCTCCCGCGCGGGCTTCACCTACACACGGTACGCGGACGACCTCACCTTCTCGGCGCCCCCGGGCAAGCGCGGCGATATTGCAATGCTGCTGGCCCGCGTCCGCCACATCGTCGAGGAGGAGGGCTTCGCCATCAATCCGGCGAAGGGTCGTATCCAGCGCTCCGGCGGTCGGCAGGTGGTGACGGGCGTCGTGGTCAACGACAAGCCCTCGGCGCCGCGCGAGGAGGTGCGCCGCCTGCGCGCGATCCTCCACGCGGCGAAGAAGACCGGCCTCGCCGCCCAGAACCGCCGGGGCGTGCCGGACTTCGAGGCGCACCTGCGCGGCAGGATCGCCTATGTGCAGATGATCGACCGCGAGAGGGCCGCGCCGCTGCTCGCGGCCCTCGACGCGCTCACGGGGTGAACGCGGGGCGCATCTTCGTGCGCTGCGAGCTCCGCCGCGTCGTTCGGCTCGCTGCGGGGTACTTTCGTACGCCTCACTCGCCTGCCTGGTGCTCGGCAGGCCTCATCCGCGAGCGCTCGATCATCACGACTTGGACTCGACTCGTCCGAGCGGCCTGGCAGCGCCCGCCAGCGCGCTTCGTGCGTCCTGCCAGGCGGGGTCTCCGGGGTAGAGCGCGGTGCGGAGGTAGGCCCGCGTGAGGAGCTGGACGGCAGCCACGCGCTCGGGGTTCTCGTCGGTGGTCTCGGCGAGGTCGTAGCCCGCCACGCCCCCCAGCCCGTGCCCTGCGTCGACCAGCATGAGCAGCGACTTGGGGCCTGGGGAGAGGAAGTAGGGATCAGCGTGCCAGGCGGCGCCTGCGGTCGTCAGGTGGGGAGAGCCGTCTTTGTCGCCGGCGACCACGAGCGCGGGCGTCGTCATGGTGGAAAAATCGATGTTCGCGAAGAATGGGTAGTTCTCTGCTGCGTACTTGCTGAGGGCGTCGCCTCGGCCGGGCGCGGCGAGCAGCACGCCCGCCTTGATCCGCGGCTCGGCGACGCTCACCTCGCTTCCGTCGTGGGGATCCACCTGGCGCGCGCCGAGCAGCACGCTCGCGGTGTGCCCGCCCATCGAGTGGCCGAGGACCGCCACCTTGCTTCGATCCACACGCCCGGCGGTCGCAGGGACGGCGCGCTCGATCGCGTCGAGCTGGTCGAGGATGCGGCTCATGTCCTCGGCGCGCGCGCGCCAGAAGAGAGGCGCATCGGGGTGGTCCGAGCCTCTGAAGGGCAGCGTCTTCGAGTCGAGATGCGTGGGCTGGATCACGACGAAGCCGTGCGCCGCGAAGTAATTGGCGAGCGGGGCGTAGCCGTGGAGCGACGAGACGAAGTTGGAGGGGCCGTGGCCGTGCGAGAGCAGCAGGATGGGCAGCTCGCTTCCGGTCACGGGCGCGGAGACGCGCACCTGGAGATCGACGGGGCGGCCGGGAGCGCGCAGCACGATGGGGTGGATCGAGAAGACCTGCGCGGGTGCGCTGGAGGCGTTCGCTGCGGGAGTCGGTTGGCTCATGATGTGGAGTTCCTTTCGGGGGCTCGGCCCCGCTCATCGCCTTGGTAGCTCCCGCCACCGCTCTCTCATTGGAAGGACCGGACATTTTCGGAGCGCTCGCGCCACGTCGGCTTGAACGAACGCAGCTGGCGCGCGACACTGCGACGGTGCTGCACACGACGGACACCGCGGCGACGTTCTCGCTCTCGCGCTTCGTCGAGGGTGTTCACTCGCTCCTGCCGGTGGGTGGGCACACACGTCATGAACGGCTGCCCGACGGACGAACGATGCTCGTCTTCCGCGTGCTCGAGGAAGGCCAGAGAGGCGACGTGTGCGTCGCGGGGCCGCGCACGCGCGCGCTGTTCAAGAACGCCGGCGGTGTGGCGCGGGCGATCAGCATCCAGTTCAAGCCAGGCTGGTCGGCGCCGCTCCTCGGCGTGGCCGCGAGCGTGCTGACGGATCGGATCGTCCCGCTGGAAGACATCTGGGGCCGCCCGGGCGGCGATCTATGCGACGAGCTGCTCGCGGCGCGCAGCCTGCCGGAGCTCCTCGACCGAGTGTCCCGCGCCATCGCCCTTCGTACCCGCCAGACGTTCGAATCGGCATCGGCGCGGCTCGCGCGCCGCGCGGTTCGCTTGCTCGAAGGAGACGAGGTTCGGGTGGAGAGCGTGGCGGAGCGGCTGGGCGTCACGGCGCGGCATCTCCGCCGTGCCTTCACCGAGAGCGTCGGCGTCTCGCCGAAGGATTTCGCGCGCACCGTTCGCCTGCAGCGTGCGGTGCGGATGGCAGCGACCTCGAAGGACTGGGCGCGCATCGCGAGAGACGCGGGCTATTACGACCAGGCGCACCTCATCGCCGACTTCCGGGAGCTCGTCGGGCTCACGCCGGGCGCCTTCGTGAAGAGGGCGAGCGCCAGGGACTCGACGACGGCGTCACGACGCTCACGGAGCTAGCGGCCGGGCAGCGTCCCGGCTCCGTGCGGGCCATCGCCCTCTGTTCCCTGCTGCCTGTCCGGAGACCTCGCAGGCCCGGCTCCCAAAGTAGCACCCTGAACCAGAACAGGTATCAACGGCGGATATCCACCCACGCCGTCCGGCGAGATTCGTCCAGCCGCGAAGCGTCTTCGTGGTACCATCCAGGACACATTCGTGGCGGGGGCATGCCACGACGTGGGCTGTTGACCGCGCCTGACAGCGCCAGAGCACGTCCGACGTCAAGGGGAGTGATGCTGACGATCTCGGGGTATCAAGCGACCGACAAGATCTACGAGAGCGGCAGCTCGCGCGTCTACCGGGGCCAGCGCGCCGGAGACGGGCGCGCCGTGATCCTCAAGCTGCTGCGCTCGGACTATCCCAGCCAGACGGAGCTCACGCGCTACCGGCACGAATACGCGGTGCTCAGCAACCTGGATGCGCCGGGCGTCGTCCGGGCGCTCGACCTGTGCAGGCACGAGAACGGGCTCCTCCTCGTCCTCGAGGATTTCGGCGGCCGCTCGCTGGCGCACCACCTCCACCACCTCCAGCGCCGCCCGCTCGACGCCGCGGACTTCGTCCGGCTTGCGATCCAGATCACGCGCGCCCTTCGCGAAGTCCACGGAAGCGGAATTATACACAAGGATATCAATCCGTCCAATATCGTAGTCAACCGCGAGACGGGTGTTGCCAAGATCATCGACTTTGGCATCTCGACGCGGCTTTCCCGGGAGGAGCTCTCGATCAAGAGCCCCGCGGTGCTCGAGGGGACCCTCGCCTACATCTCTCCCGAGCAGACCGGCCGCATGAACCGGTCCCTCGACCATCGCACCGATTTCTACTCGCTCGGCGCCACCTTCTACGAGCTCCTCACGGGCGCGCCGCCCTTCAGCGCGACGGACGCCATGGAGCTCGTTCACTGCCACGTCGCGCGCGATCCCGCCCCGCCGCGCGCGCGCTGTCCGGGCGTGCCGGAGGTCCTGTCGGACCTCGTGATGAAGCTCATGGCGAAGGCGGCCGAGGGCCGTTACCAGAGCGCGGCGGGCCTCCTTCACGACCTGGAGGAGTGCGAGCGGCGCCTCGCGGCCACGGGCGAGATCACCCCGTTCCCGCTCGGCCGCGCCGACGCCTCCGGCGAGCTCCGCATCCCGCAGCAGCTCTACGGGCGCGAGCGCGAGGTGCAGGCGCTGCTCGAGGCGTTCGAGCGCGCGGCGCGGGGCGGCGCCGAGCTGATGCTCATCGCCGGGTACTCGGGGATCGGCAAGTCCGCGCTGGCGCACGAGCTGTACAAGCCCATCACCGAGGCGCGCGGGTACTTCGTCGCGGGCAAGTACGACCAGCTCCAGCGAAGCACCCCGTACACCGCGATCACCAGCGCGTTCCGCGACCTGGTGCGGCAGATCGTCGCCGAGCCCGAGGCGCAGTTCGCGCTGTGGCGCTCGAAGATCAAGGCCGCGCTCGGGGCGAACGGGCAGGTCCTCGTCGACGTCATCCCGGAGATCGAGCGCATCGTGGGCGACCAGCCGGCCGTCCAGGCGCTGGGGCCCGCCGAGTCCCAGAACCGCTTCGTGCGCGTCCTCCAGAACTTCGTCCGCGTGTTCTGCGACGCCGAGCGCCCGCTGGCCATCTTCCTCGACGATCTGCAGTGGGCCGACGCGGCGTCCCTCAGGGTCATCGAGCTCTTGATGACCGACGCGAAGCTGCGCGGCCTGCTCGTGATCGGCGCCTACCGCGACAACGAGGTGGGGGCCGCGCACCCGCTCTCGGCCGCGATCGCCGCGCTGCGACGGGAAGGGGCGGTCGGCCGGGTGCGCGAGATCTCCCCGGGGCCGCTCGGCGCCGAGATGGTCTGCCGGATGCTCGCCGACGCGCTGCGCGCGGACGCAGCGGCGGTCATGCCGCTCGCGGCGCTGGTCACGCGGAAGACGGGCGGCAACCCGTTCTTCGTCAACGAGTTCCTCCGCACGCTGCACCACACCGGGTGTTTGCGGTACGACGCCGGGCTCGCGGCGTGGACGTGGGATGTCGAGCACATCGAGTCCAGGAACATCACGGACAACGTCGTCGATCTGATGATCGGCAAGCTGCGGGAGCTCCCCGCGGACACGCAGCGAGCGCTCATGTCGGCGTCCTGCCTCGGCAACCGCTTCGACCTGGGCAGGCTCGTTGTCATCCGCGAGGAGACCCGCGCCGATGCCTACCGGCACCTCGCGCCCGCGCTGCAGGAGGGCCTCATCGTCCCGCTCTCCCCGATGGAGCCCGCGGCGCCCGACGATCTCGCCGCGCCGCTCGTCTTCCCGGACTACAGGTTCCTCCACGATCGGGTCCAGCAGGCCGCGTACGCCATGATCGAGGACGGCGAGCGCAGCGGCCTCCACGCCGACATCGGCCGGCTGCTCCTGCAGAGCCTGGGCGGGCGCGCCCCCGAGGAGAAGGTCTTCGACGTCGTCTACCACCTGAACCGCGGCGCCGACCTGCTGAGCGACGCCGCGGAGCTGCGGCGCCTCGCGGAGCTGAACCTCCTCGCGGGCCGGCGCGCGCTGCTCTCCGCCGCCTTCGACGCGGCGCGCGGCTACTTCGCCCGAGGCCTCTCGCTGCTGCCCGCGAGCGCCTGGCAGAGCGATCCTGCGCTGATGAGCGCGCTCCACGTCGGCGCGGCCGAGGCGGCGTGCATGAACGCCGACTGGGGCGCGATGAAGGAGCTCGTGGACGCCGCCCTGTGCGAGATCCACGACGTCATGAACAGGAGCAAGCTCTACGAGCTCCTGATCCTCTATCACCACACCCAGGCGGAGTTCCGGAAGGCCGTGGACATCGCCGTGGAGGCGCTCGCGCAGCTCGGCGAGACGTTCCCGGCGAGCCCCGGCATGCAGGATTTCCTCGACGCGTACACGAAGACGACGAAGCAGGTCGCCGAGATCGGCCTCGAGCGCCTCGGCCGGCTCGCCCCGATGACGGAGGCCCCGAAGCAAGCCGCGCTCGTGATCCTCCGGCGCGCGATCCATGCGTCGTATTTCGCCGCGCCGGAGATGCTCGGGCTCTTCATCTGCCGCGCGCTCGACCTGACGATGGATCACGGCGAGTCGCCGCTCTCGTCGTATGCGTTCGCGGCGTTCAGCGTGCTCGTCAACGCCGGCGTGGGCGACATCGCGACGGGATCCCGGTTCGGTGAGCTTTCGATCGCGGTGCATCGGCGCCGGGACGAGCCGTTCTACAAGGCGAGCGTCTACAACTTCTATTACGGGCTCTCCCGGCACTTCTACCGTCCGGCCCGCGAGAGCCAGTCGCCGCTCCTCGAAGGGTACCTGAGCTACGCCGAGAACGGCGACGCCGAGAGCGCCGCGTACTGCCTGATCAACGCCTTCGTCTGCGGCGCCGTCTCCGGGCAGAACCTCCTCGACCTCGAGGCGATGTTCGACAGGCACATCGAGGAGGTGTTCAGGTTCAAGCAGGAGCAGGTCATCAACCAGCTCAGCGTGTGGCGGCAGGTCATCCGGAACCTCACCGGCAGGTCCGAGCACGCGGCGAAGATCAAGGGAGAGTTCTTCGACGCCGAGCAGGCGCTCCCCGGCCTCTACGCGACGAAGAACTTCAACACCGTCAATTATATCCATACGGCGCAGGCCATGCTCTATTTCGTGTTCGGCGAATACGAGCTCGCCTACAAGCACGCCGCCGAGACGGAGCCGACCCTCGGCGCGAGCACGGGCAAGGTGTTCACGCCGCTGCACACCTTCTATTACTCCCTCGCCATGACCGCGCTCTACCCGGCGGCCTCGCCGGAGGACAAGGCGCGCTACCGCGCGAAGCTGTCGGAGAACCAGGTGAAGCTCAAGGCGCTGTCCGGTACGTGCGCCAGCAACTTCCTGCACCGGTACCTGCTCGTGGAGGCCGAGCTCGCGCGGATCGACGGCCGCGCGGCCGAGGCGCTGGACCTGTACGACCGCGCCATCGCGTCCGCCTCGGAGCACGACTACGTGAACGAGGCCGCGGTGGCCTGCGAGCTGGCGGGGCGGTTCTGGCTCGCGCAGGGGAAAGAGAAGCTCGCGCGCGTGTACCTCGCGGACGCGAGTTACCACTACGACCTCTGGGGCGCCGTCCGCAAGGCGCAGGACCTGGAGGAGCGGTATCCACAGCTCGCCGCGCGCGAGGCGCACCCTCCGCGATCCTCGGAGATCGCGCCCTCACGGACGTTCGTCACGACGACCTCGCTCGGCGCATCGCGCCTCGACCTCAGGACGGTCCTGAAGGCGGCGCAGGCGATCTCCGGGGAGATCGTGCTCGACAGGCTCCTCGCCAAGCTCATGTCGGTCGCCATGGAGAACGCCGGCGCCCAGCGCGGCTGCCTCGTCCTCCGGGACAGCAACGGCCTGCGGATCGAGGCCGAGGTCGACTGGACGGACGGCCGCGACGAACCGCGCTTCCCGGGGCTGCCGCTCGACCAGGCCGCGGCGCACGAACGCCCGCTCCTCTGGGCCGCGATCGTGCAGTACGTCGCGCGGACGGGACAGTGCGTCGTCCTCTCCGACGCCTCGACAGATCGGCAGTTCCAGCGCGACGACTACGTCGCGCAGCGCTGCCCGAGGTCGGTCCTGTGCACGCCCATCACCCACCATAACGGCCTTTACGGGGCCATCTACCTCGAGAACAACACGGCGGCCGGGACGTTCACCCAGGAGCGGCTGGAGCTCCTCTCGATGCTGTCCTCGCAGATGGCGATCTCCATCGAGAACGCGAAGCTCTACACGGGCGTGGAGCAGAAGGTCCGCGAGCGCACGGCGGAGCTCGAGCAGGCCCACGCGACGATCGTCCGCCTGGAGCGGGAGGCGGTCGAGAACCAGATGGCGGGCGGCTTCGCGCACGAGATGCGCAACGCCCTCTCGGGGGCCGCCATGGTGCTCGAGTCGGTGACCCAGGGCGGCGAGACGCTGTGCGCGAAGAACGCGGCCCGGCTCGGCGAGCTGTTCGACTTGCTCAAGGGCGATATCCCGGAGGGCAAGATCAAGGCGGCCATCGCCCATCTGGGCGACATCGAGGAGGCCGAGGAGACGCTCGACAGCGTGCTCCGGATGGTGGGCGACTGCACGGAGCGCGCGCTGAGCGTCACGAACAGGATCCTGGAGTACTCGAAGCTCGGCGTCGCGCTCGCCGGCAACGAGGTCGTGAGCCTCCGCCGCGTCATCGAGTCCGTCGCGGCGCGGCACCGCGACGAGTTCGCGCGTCAGGGTGTGTCGGTCGAGCTCGATCTCCGGGGCGGCTCGGCGGTCGTCGGGTACGAGTCGCACTTCGACTCCATCGTGAGCAACATCGTCCTGAACGCGCGCGACGCGCTGCTCCTGGTCGGCGACGGCCGCGGCCGGCGGATGCGGGTCGAGACGGTCGACGAGGGGGAGCTCCAGGTCCTCACCATCAGCGATAACGCCGACGGGATCTCGTCCGACGACCTCTCGAAGATCTTCCAGCCGTTCTTCTCGACGAAGCCGACGACCGGCGTGGGCCTGGGGCTCAGCTTCGTCTCCCGCCTCGTCGCGATGTACCGCGGGACGATCGACGTCGAGAGCGCCGCGGAGCGCGGAACGACGTTCATCGTCCGGCTCCCGCGCGCGGCGCCCCACCAACAGCCGCAACGGCCGCAGCCGGCCGGCGCGCCCGCCGGCCGGATCGATCTCAACCTCTCCGGGAATTGAAAGGAGGCGCCAAGATGACATCGGCGAAATTCACCAGGCGCTTCCGCGAAGCTTCGGGCGAGGCGCCGGAGGAGCCCGACAAAGAGCGGGCGATCGTGGTCGTGATCGACGACGACCCGCGGATGCGGTCTGCGCTCGAGTTCACGCTGCGGCGTGATTACGACGTGCGCCTGTACGCGAGCGCGCAGGAGGGCATCGCCGCCATGACGGAGATGGTCAGCCTGGTCATCCTGGATATCCGCATGCCGGGCATCGACGGGCTCACTGCCTACCTGAAGATCAAGGCGCTGTTCCCGAAGGTGCCGATCATCTTCTACACCGCGTTCCAGGACATCCTGGAGAAGCAAGACCTGCTCTCGACCCACAAGGCGTTCGGCTATTTCGACAAGAATGGCGACGTGTCGGGGCTCATCGCGGCCGTCGAGAAGGCCGTCCAGCATCACAGCCTGGTCTCCAGCATGGCGAGCGCGCAGAAGCTCGTGCGCGGGATCATGCCCCCGGACGCGAGCTGATCAGTCGCTCGCGTGCCGCCGCGCGCGCGGCAGCTCGACCGTGAACCTCGCGCCCTCGCCCAGGCGGCTCTCCACGCGGACCGCCCCGCCCATCGCCTCCGCCGCCTCGCGCACGATCCACAGCCCGAGCCCGAACCCGCTGTAATGGCGGGACGTCGTCGCCCGCTGAAAGCAGCGGAAGATCCGCTCGTGATCGGCCGCCGCGATGCCGATCCCGCGGTCGCGGACGGTGAGGCGCGCCATGTCGCCGGACGCCTCGAGCGCCACGTCGACGGGCTTGCCGCCGCCGTACTTGGACGCGTTGGAGAGCAGGTTGGTGATGATCTGCTCGATCCGCACCGGGTCCCAGTGGCCGCGGAGGGCGCTCGGCGCGTCGACGGTGACCGGGCACGCCGCGCGCCGGAGCAGCGCCGCGTGTCCGTCCACGATATCCCGGAGGAGCGCGCTGAGGTCGACCTCCTCCGGCGCCACCGTCATCGGCGCCGCCGTGATCTGCGAGATGTCGAGGAGCTCCTCGACGAGCCGGTTCAGCCTGCCGAGCAGCGCCTCCACGGCCTCGAGCTTCGGGATCACCTCCTCGGCGGCCGGCGGCGGCCCGCCGGCCCTCCGGTACATGCGAAGGAGCGCCTGCACCCGGAGCATCACCGGGGTGAGGGGCGTCTTGAGCTCGTGCGACGCGATGGTCAAGAACTCCTGGCGCGTCTCCTCGACGTGCTTCCGGTCCGTGATGTCCTCCGCGATGACGATGAAGTAGGCAGGCGCCCCGGAGGCGTGGCGGACCAGGGAGACCGTGACCTTCGCCCAGACCGGCTCGCCGCCCTTCCGGACATAACGCTTCTCCCGCGAGACCGTCTGGACCTCCCCCGACAGGATGCGGCGCACGTTCTCGATATCGGTGGGCAGATCCGGCGGATAGGTGATCTGCTGGAACGTGAGATCGGTCATCTCTGCATGGGAGTAGCCCACGAGATCGCAGAATTTCTCGTTCAGCCGGAGCCACCGGCCCTCGACCGACGCCTGGCCGATGCCGACCGCGGCCTGGTTGAATGTGGCGCGAAAGCGCTCCTCGCTCCTCCTCAGCTCCTCCTCGGAGCGCTTGCGCTCCGTGATGTCGTGGAACGACGTGACCACCGCGTACGGGATGGACTCGCTCGGGCGGAGCAACGGCTGCGAGTTGATGGATATCCACGCCATCTCGCCCTCCGGCCGGTGGACCCCCATGATCACGTTCTTCTGCGGCGCCCCCGTGCGGAGCGTCACGATGGCCGGGTGCAGGTCGCCGTTGAACGGAGCGCCGTCCTCGTGGACGGCCCTCCAGCGGGGATCGCGGCTCTCCCGTCCCGCCATCTCCGCGGACGTGAGCCCGAGGATGCGCTCGGCGCTCGCGTTGCACGCCTCGATCGAGCCGCTCGCGTCCTGGAGGACGATCCCCTCGTCGAGGGCGGCGATCACCGAACGATAGCGCTCCTCGCTCCTCCGGAGCGCCGCTTCCGTCGCCCTCCGCTCCGTGACGTCGGCGCAGATCATGAGCAGGGTGGCGACGCGGCCGCCGCGCAGGATGGGGCTGACCCTCACCTCGTAGAGCGCTACCTGGCCGTGCTCGCCGGGGATCGTGCACTCGCAGCTGTCGGACGCCCCCGACCGCACCACGCGCTCGACGCAGGAGCGGGCCGCCTCGCGCGTCTCCGGCGCGATGTGCTCGTAGATGCTCGTCCGCAACAGGCTCGTCGAGCTCGCCCTCGGCAGCGCGCGGCCGGAGAGCAGGATCGTGCCGTCCGGGGAGATCACCAGGATGCAATCGGATGCGCCGCCCAGGATCGCCTGCAGCAACGCCTCGGCGCCGCCGAGCTCGGCCAGCTGTCGCTTGAGCGCGTCGGCGGCGCCTTCTTCCGCGGATTTCCCCAGCGCGGCCACGCTCTATGCATTGTTACCAGAGGCCGCGGCCGCAACCGCGCGGACGAGCTCGCGTCGGCTGACGGGGCCCGCGCGGGGCCCGCGTCGCCGAGGTCTCCGGCATCGTTTCTCGGCGCGACGAGCGCGCCGGCGGGTGGCGAAACGCCGAGCGCGCCACTACGCAAACCTCCGGGCGAGGACGATGCGGAGCACACGGGTGGACGGGGCTGGCCGCCAGCGCGCCGAGGGCGCCGCCGCGGCCGGGCAGGCCGAGGCGGCGCTGCGGGAGAGCGAGGCCCGCGACCGCGCGGCCAGCGCAGAAGCCGCCCGGCTGGAGGCCGAGGCGGCCGTCCGGCGGAGCGAGGAGCAGTATCGCCTCGTCAACCGCGCCACGAACGACGTGATCTGGGACTGGGATCTGGAGACGAACCGGGTCTACTGGAACGGAGCGGTCGTCCAGCATTTCGGCTGCACGCCGGAGGAGCTCGGCGACGGCCCCGAGGGCTGGTACGACCGCATCCACCCGGAGGACAGGGCGCGGGTATCCGAGGGGATCCGCGCGGCGATCGACGGCAACGGGGAGAGCTGGACCGACGAGTACCGCTTTCGCAAGGGCGACGGCTCGTACGCGCCCATCCTCGACCGCGGCTACATCGGCCGGAGCGCGAGCGGCGTGCCCACCCGCATGATCGGCTCGATGCTGGATCTGACCGAGCGCCACCGGGCCGAGGCGGCGCTGCGCGAGAGCGAGCTCTTTCACCGTCAGACCCTCGAATCGATCCCGGGCATGGTGTGGGCGACCCGGCCCGACGGCTACTGCGAGTTCTTCAGCGAGCAATGGGTCGAGTTCACCGGCGTGCCCGCCGAGCGGCAGTTCGGCGACCGGTGGCTCGAGGTCCTCCACCCGGACGATCGGGAGCGGGTCTTCGCCGCCTGGCGCGCCGCGGTCGGGGGGCTCGCCCCGTATGACCTGGAGTACCGTATCCGGTGGCGCGACGGCGGATACCAGTGGTTCAAGGTGCGCGGGCGGCCCATCCGCGACGCCTCGCGCCGGATCGTCCGCTGGTTCGGGATCGCGATCAACATCCACGATCTCAAGATGGCAGAGCAGGCGCTGCGGGACGCGGACCGACGGAAGGACGAGTTCCTGGCCATGCTCGCCCACGAGCTGCGCAACCCCCTCGCGCCCGTCCGCACGGCCGTCGCGATGCTCCGGAGGGTCGGAGCGGCGGATCCCGTGCAGCGGCGAGCCCGGGACGTGATCGATCGCCAGGTCACGCACATGGTCCGGCTGATCGACGACCTGCTCGACATCTCTCGCATCGCCCGCGGCCGGATCCAGCTCCGCAAGGCGCGCTGCGATCTCGTCGGCATCGTCCGCCAGACCGCCGAGGATTACCGGGCGAACCTCGAGGCCGACGGCGTGGCGCTCCGCGTGAGCGCGCCGGACGAGCCGCTCTGGGTCGAGGGCGACGACACCCGGCTGGCGCAGATGCTGGGCAATCTGCTGCAGAACGCCGGCAAGTTCACCGACGCGGGCGCGCGCGGGGGCGGGCGCGTGGGCGTGCGCGTCGAGGCGGGCCCTCGGCCTCGGGCGTCCGGGCGCGAAGGGGGCGTGTTTGGACAGGCCGTCATCACGGTCGAGGACAACGGCGTCGGGATGGAGCCGGCGCTGCTGTCGCGCATCTTCGATCCGTTCAGCCAGGCGGAGCAGGGGCTGGCCAGGAGCAAGGGGGGGCTCGGGCTCGGCCTTGCGCTGGTGAAGGGGCTCGTCGAGCTCCACGGCGGGACGGTGGCGGCTCACAGCGAGGGGCCCGGCCGCGGCTCGGTGTTCACGCTGCGGCTGCCGCTCGCGGCGCCGGTCGCCCGGGACGTGTCGCCCGCCTCCGACGGGGAGGAGGCCACTCGCCAGGGGGTTCGCGTCCTCGTGATCGAGGACAACCACGACGCGGCCGAGAGCCTCGAGATGCTCTTGACCCTGAGCGGCTACGACGTGGAGACGGCGTTCGACGGCCCGACCGGCCTGACGGCGGCCCGGACGCGCCCTCCGGATGTGGTCCTGTGCGACCTCGGGTTGCCGGGCGGGATGGATGGGTACGACGTGGCCCGCGCCATCCGCGCCGAGCCGTCGCTCGCGTCGACGCGCCTCGTCGCCCTGAGCGGCTACGGTCAGGACGAGGACCGGAGGAGATCGCGAGAGGCGGGTTTCGACAGGCACCTCGTCAAGCCAGCCGAGGACACCGCGCTGATGGAGGCCCTGTCGGCGGGGCGCCGCGAGCTGCGGAGCACGGCGAGCCCGCTCTCGCGCTGACCTGCGGCCGCGCGCTCCGCCTGCCTCGCTCGCCCGCGGCGCCGCGCCGGGCGGCGTCCCGGAGGCCCCGGCGCGCGCAACCGCAGGCGAGCACGACCGGTGTACCATGACCCGATGGTGCAAGGGGCAACCCCACCATGGCAGGCAAAGCGACGCTGAGGGCGAACGATGAACGACAGGGAGCTCGAGGCCGCGCTGCGGCGTGATCCGACCGACGCGCAGGCCTGGCTCGCGTACGCCGAGACGTTGAGCGCGGCGGGTGATCCGCTGGCTGAGTTGATCGAATGGGAGCGGCGGGCAAGAGCCGACGAGGCGGGAGCGTGGCAAGCGCGGCGGAGGGCGCGGGACGAGCTGCGCGGGGCGTGGGGACTGAGCGACAAGGATGGGGTCGACGGCGAGTTCGAGTGGGGGTTGTTCAGGGCGCGTCGGGTGAGGAAACATCATGCGGCGTGCCTGTGGCGTCTGACCCGAGTACGGTTGCTGGACGCGAGCTCGCTGGAGCTCGAGCAATTGCCGCGCGCTGAGCTGGAGGAGTGCCTGGCTGCGCTCGAGTCGTTGAAGCCGCGACGGCTGCTGTTGTCCGATGCCTTGCTCGACGCAGGGGATGCGTTGACGCTGGCGCGAGCTCCCGCGGCGACGATGCTGCGGCAGCTCGTGTTGGAAGCGAGCGGCGCGAGCTTCGAGGGGGACGCCGTGATGGGGGAGTTTGCTCGCGTGCTGCCCAAGGAGGAGCTCGAGCAACTGGGGCTGTGGAATCTGCGGATCGGGGATGCCGGGCTGGAGGCTCTGCACGGCGCGGGTGCCTGGCCGCGATTGCGGCACCTGTCGTTGGGCTTCAACGAGCGGGTGTTGAGCGGGTCGCTGTGCACGCTGTTCGAGGGCGCACGCTGGCCTCGGTTGGACCGGCTGGCGCTCGGCTGCGGTGAGGTGGATGCCAGCATGATGCCGCGCCTGTCGGGTCTGCCGCTGGCGGCACGGCTGCGCTCGCTGAGCTTGTGGGGAACTCCGGCGGGCCCGGCGTTCTGGCGTGACCTGGCGGAGAGCGCGAGCTGGGCCTCGCTGCAGCGGCTGAACGTGGAGGAGAGTGACTTCGATGACGCGGCCGCGTACGCGTTGAGTCACGCTCGAGATCGGTCGCTCGAGCTGCTCATGTCATTCTTCACGCCGCTCGGCGCGGACGCGGCGCTGTCGCTTCTGCGCGGCGAGGGGCTGCCGAACTTGCGGCTGCTGGCGAACATCACCTCCGCGACACCCGAGCAGACGGCGGCGCTGCGCGGCTTTGGTCAGCGGTTCACGCTGGGCAGTGTTCACGACTGCGGAACGCCTCAGTGGATCGTGCGCGATCACTTTCAGATGGATCAGTGGTAGCTTCTCCGGGGCCGCGTCGGGGTCGAGCCGCGTGACGAGGACCGTCCGGGCGCTCGACTGGGGGTTGCGGAGGCCGATTACGAGGCGCCCTGCGCTCCCTCCGACGGGCGACGCCGCGAGCCCCTCGATGGTTCGCGGCGGTCGCCTCGAGAGTGCTCAGCTCGCGCGCGCGAGGCCGACCGTGGCCGGGGCGCCGCTCTGGGCGAGGCGCTCGGCGAGGGCCTTGTCGTAGAGGGCCTGTTCGCTGGCCTTGTGGGCGGCCGTGAAGCGCACCAGGATCGCGCACACAGACGAGACGAGCGCGGCGAAGCCCAGCACCGCAAAGCAATCCTGGGTGTCGCCGACCGCCTTGAGCAGGAAACCCGCCGCGACCGCGCCGACGTTGCCGCCCGCTCCCACGATACCTGCGACGCCGCCGAGCGCCTTGCGATCGATGAAGGGCACGAGCGCGTAGGTGGCGCCGCAAGCCATGTGCGTGAAGAGCCCGAAGACGATCATCGCGAGCACCGCCATCCCCGCCGTCTGCATGCGGGAGAACCAGAGCAGGCCGAGCCCCTCGCCGACCATCAGCGCGAACAGGAGGGTCGTGCGGGCGTCCAGGCCCTTCCGGTGTGCCAGCCGATCGGAGAGCATGCCGCCCACGGCGCGGGCGAACAGCGCCAGGAGCCCGAAGCTACCCGCGGCCATGCCCGCGGTCTGGAGATCCAGCTTGAAGCGGTCCACGAAGTAGCTGGCGGCCACGTTGTGCACGAAGAGCTCGATCCCGAAGCAGGCCCCGTACGTGATGAACAACATCCAGGACCGGTAGTTGCCCATCGCCGCCTTGAAGATCGCCCATCCGCCCTTCTTCCCGCCCTCGATCTCGACGCCCGCCGCGCGAAGGTCCTTGTAGTTCCCTTGCGGGCAGTCCTGGGTGTACTTCCAGTAGAGGACCGCGACGACGAGCATGAGCGCGCCCGGCACCACCATCGCGAGGCGCCAGCCGAGCGATGAGCTGACACCCAGGCTCAGCACCGCCGCGAGCACCCAGGGCATGGTCGACTGCGTGACCCCCCCTCCGGCGTTGCCCCAGCCCGCGCTGGTGGCGTTCGCGGTGCCGACCACGTTGGGAGCGAACATGACGGACGTGTGATACTGCGTGATGACGAAGCTCGCGCCGATCATGCCGATCAGCAGCCTGAAGAACAGGAAGACCTCATAGCTCTGCGCGAGCGCGATCCCGAGCACGGGGATGGCGCCGAGCGCGAGCAAGCACGTGTAGGTCGCCCGCGGGCCGTACTTGTCGCAGAGCGGCCCGATCACCAGACGCCCCGCCACCGTGATTCCCACGGCGGCGATGTTGATGTTGGCGATCTGCTCCTTGGTCAGCCCGAATTCGCCCTTGATGACCGGCATCAGCGGTGCCACCGCGAACCACGCGAAGAAGCAGGCGAAGAACGCCAGCCAGGTCAGGTGGAATGCGCGCATCGCTGGAGTCGACAGCGAAAATAGCTCGATCTTGGTCGCCTTGGTAGCCTGGGTCATGGGTCCTCGTAAGTTGCAAGTTCTGAAGGACCTCGCGGTGCGGCGATCGAGGCCTCAGGACGGATTCATAAAACAAGGACCGTAAATGAATCGTAAATCGTATGTTTCCGGTCGATGTCGAGCCCAAAATAGGTTGTAGACCGTATGTTTCCGGTCGATGTCGGACGCCAGATGGGTTGCAGATCGTGTGTTTCCGGTCGATGTCGGACGCCAGATGGGTTGTAGACCGTATGTTTCCGTTTGATGTCTGCGCCGTGCCCATCACGGCACGCGAGGCGCGGTCAGGGCGCCTGCTGGTCAGCCATCGCGATCGGCGGACAGGCGTGCGCGAGGCGCGTCGGGCTTTCGCCTGCGTCAGACGCGCTCGTCTTGCTGGCGCCGCTCACGAGGTGTGCCGGGGGGATGCCGGTGATGGCGACCGTCACCCAGCCGGCAACAACCTCGACCAGCCGGGCCGCAACCAGAGCGCGGGGCCATGCATCGTACGGCCGCGGCCGGGAGAGGCGGGGATGAAGGATACGGCCTGACCCAAGGCATGCCAGGCGCCAGCCGGGGCCCACGCAGGATGAGGGCGTCGCCACGCGGACGGCACGAGCGTGCCGTGGACCCGCGGAGGATCGCGCCCGCCGCCGCGGCCCTGCTCGGCGTCCCGCACCTCTCGGCATCCCCGCCCCCGCCGACTTCACGCGATCTGCCTTCGTCCTGACAGCGTTCGCGTCAAACAGTCGAGACACAGAGGCGAAAGCCGATCGTTGTATGTCGCGCGACCTCGTGGCTCCAGTTGCGGTACGCCGACTGGAGCCTGCTCTCGATGCTGCGCCAGCACCCGCCGCGCAGCGGGCGCACCCGCGTCGCGCCGCCCACGCGCGGATCGCGGCCGAGGCGCATTCGTTCGAGGTGCGCGTCCGCGCGAAACGCGTCCAGGCACCAGCTCCAGACATTGCCGGCCATGTCGTGGCAACCAAAAGGGCTCGCGCCGGCCGGGTGCGCGCCTATCGGGCTCGGCCCGCCGCGATTCCAGTCTTCGGCGAAGCAGGCGCGCCGTTCGTCCGGGGGATCGTCTCCCCAGGGATACCGCCGACCATCGAATCCGCGCGCGGCGAGCTCCCATTGCGCCTCCGTGGGCAACGTCCCACCGGCCCAGGCGCAATACCGCAGGGCTTCCGCGTAGCTCACGTTCACCACGGGCCGATCGGGCGCGTCGAGCTCTGCCCGGCCCGCGGAGGGCAGCGCCGAGGCGCCCGTCGCCTCGACGAAGACATTGTATTCGGCGCGGGTGACCGGGTGCGCGCCGAGCCAGAAAGGGGACAGCTCGACGCGATGCGGCGGGTTTGGCGCCTCGGACTCGAAGATCGGATCTTGGCCCATCGTGAAGGTGCCGCCAGGGATCCACACGAGGCCGGGAGGCGTCGAGCGTGGGGCTGTTGTCATGGCGTCCGCGAGCCCGCCGCCGAGCGTTGTGCTTCGAATGGCTCGATGGAAGGCCACATCGACGCGCGCCGGCAGCCGATACAATCCTCCGCGACCGGAATCCCGGCGTCGAGCAGCCTGCGCGCCGCCGAGAGCTCGAGCAGCCCGGATTGGAACCACACCAAAGACGGACGCAACACGAGCGCATCCTCGACGTGGGGCACGAAATCCTGGGGCTTGCAGAAGACGTTCAGCACGTCGAGCGGCGTGGGAAGCTCGATCAGGCGGCGGCGGACGGGCACACCGAGGATCTGGGTCGCCTCGGGATAACGGGTCGGGACGGGGAGGATGTGGTAGCCGACCTTCTGGAGGTAAAGCGGGATCTGGTGCGCATCGAGGTCCCGGCGGCTCTCCGGCTTGATACCCAGGACCGCGATCGAGCGCGCATTCCTGAGCGTCCGTTCCATGTCCACGGTGCCGAGTAGAGGTACGTCGAGCATGTTCTTCGCCGCGGAGAAGATCTAGCATGCGCGACGTCGTCCTGGACCTGCGTGATCTCCTCGATGAAGATTCTCTCCATCGCCGTCGCGATCTCCGCGCTGAATGCAGCCAGGGCGCCACCGGCAACCCGAGCAGCCGAGGGGCGGTCGATCGATGAGGCCATGGGTGACACCGAGGCTTCGGTCAGAGGAGAGCAGGAAGACCACGTCACGAGGGGACAGCGGAGCCGAGCAAGAGGACGCCGGAGCTGCGCACCGGGGGGGTCGATCACGCGCAGGCATCGGGTCATGGTAATGTAGGACACCAAAATGGGCGAGACCCCTTTGAGCCGCGGCTACCCACGATGGCATTGCGGTTTCGGGTGATATTTTCTCGTGAAGAGGGGCAAGGACATGAGGATTCTTGCTGATTGACGCGGCGCAGTGAGCGTGAGTACGGTGACCGCATGCGTTTCATGGCGCATCTTTGCTCGGTTCTTCTCACGCTCGGGGCTGCGACAGGCTTCACGAACTCGGCCCGCGCAGACGGTATCCAGTCGAAGGCGAGACCGAGCAACGGATCGACGGTGAAGGACCTTGTTCGTCGTGGTCAGCGAGCGCGCGATGCCGGGCGGTGGACAGAGGCCTATGCCGCCTACAAGGCGGCCTTCGAGGCGGCAGACCCGGCATCCAGCACGGGGCTAGAGCGCGCGGAGATCGCCGGGGAGCTCGGGCTGTGCGAGCTCGCGCTGAACCGGCACCGTGACGCGGCCGAGCACCTGGCCTGGAGCCTTTCGCAGCTCGAGGCGCTCCCTTTGCCGCTGCAGCGAAGGTTCGAGGTCGGGCGACGCAAGGCGGAGTGGAACGTGACAGTGCTGCGTCTGAACGTGGATCCGCCGGACGCCGAGGTGCTCGTCGACGGCAAGCCGATCGGCCGGTCCGCGCGGACTTACGTGCTCTTCTTGGAGCCGGGCGAACACATGGTGTGGGCCCGAGCGCCCGGCTGTGAAAACGCGCTCCATATCGTCGGCGCCGTGGCAGGCGCGAAGCACGAGATCGTGATGCATTTGCCGCGCACGTCGGCGAGCGCGTCGGCGGGTGATGCCGAGGAGGGCGCGCCGGTGTCACCGAACGAAGCGCCGCGAGCCCCGAGCGCTCCGGCGGCTGCGCGGACGGGCTCCCCAGCCCATGGCCTCCCCAGCCCATGGGCCTCCTGGCCGGGGACGGCGCGGATCGGCGGTATCGCCGTGACGACGGCGACGGCAGCGGCCGGTGCGGTCTTTCTCCTGCGCGCTCACGTCGTTCATGGCGACCTGCGCGAGGGGGACGCCGCGCGCCGCGCGCGGGGATGGACGTCGCACACCTGCCGGGAAGCGAGCGCCCCCGCGGCGTGCGCCGGCATTCACGATCAGGTGAACGAGCGGGCTCTGTTCGCCACCCTCGGCAAGGTGTCGCTGGTGACGAGCGCCGTGTTCGGCGTGGCGACGGCGGCCTCCTTCTTCACGGAGATCGCCGTCTTCGACGCAGGGCCGAAGGCCGCTGGCGTCCGCGTCGTACCTACGGCGACGAGCGAACGGGCAGGGGTGCTTCTCGAGGGAGCGTGGTGAAGCGGGGCGAGGTCATGCGTTCCAGAGCTGGCGCCGTGGGTCGCGGTCGAGCGGTTCTCCGCTCGCTGGTGTCGATCGCGCTCGGTATGACCGGCGCGGCCGGCAACACGGGGTGCTACTCGGACAGCTGCGCGGATGACTACCTGTGCGAGGTTCCGCCGCCGGAGCCGTCTCCTTGTGATGGGGATCCGGCGAAGGCGGCGGCGCTCGACATGTGCGGCGTGTTCGTCGGCGAGCAGGGCGACGACGAGAGCGCCGGCACGAAGGACGCGCCCGTGAAGACGTTGCAACGTGCGATCCGGCTCGCCGCGAATGGGCGAGGGGGCGGTGAGGCGCCGACCCGGCGCGTGTACGCCTGCGGTGGGGTGTTCGAGGAGGCGATCTCGCTTCCCCAGGGAGTCGACCTCTGGGGCGGCCGCCTGTGTGCGGGCGGCGACTGGTCCTATGGAGGGCCGCTCGACGGGCAGAGCGCGCTGACCGTCATCGCGGCGCCGGTGGGGATCCCGGTGCGGGTCCTCGGGCGGGAAGGCGCGGTCATCGCGGGGGACGACGCGACGTCGGTGATCTTCGGCGTGCGCGCCGTGGCGGCGGACGCCTCCGCGCGCGACGGCAAGTCGTCGATCGCGATGATCCTGGAGCATGGGGCCAGGGCGATCGTGCGGAAGAGCGAGATCCTCGCAGGCGACGGCAAGGATGGAGAGCCGGGCGAGGACGCGCCGAGCTTCCGCGCGAATGCCGGCGTGCTGGGGAACGCCGGCGTGGACGCCTGCACGGCGAACGTGGCGCTGGGCGCGCTTCCGGTCGTGACGGTGTGCGACGATGGCATCGAGTCGACGGGTGGCCAGGGGGGCGATGGAGGCATCGAGACGGGCGGCGATGGGACGCCAGGCCAGCCGGAACCGGTCGGGACTCCGGACAACCGCGGCCTGGCTGGCACCGGCGCGTCCGGCATGCCGTGCGGTGATGGAGGCCGCGGCGCAAACGGCGCCCCCGCGGAGCGCGCTGCGGGAGCGGTTGGCGCTGGCCTCATGGGCGTCGACGGATGGGTCGGCGTCCGCGGTAAAGACGGGGAGAAGGGCGGCGTAGGCCAGGGCGGCGGCGGGGGTGGGGGCAGCTACTCGCGCAGCCGCACGTTCGCGTGTCCAGCAGGTCGGCCCCAGGCCGGTGCCGCCGGTGGATCAGGCGGCAGCGGCGGCTGCGGTGGCAAGGGCGGCCAGGGGGGCGGCTACGGCGGCGCGAGCATCGGGATCGTGGCCTTGCAGGGGAGCGACCTCACGGTCGATGCCAGCACGGTCCTCGGGGCCAAGGGCGGCGATGGCGGGGTCGGCGGAACGGGCCAGCCGGGCGGCGGCGGGTCAATGGGCGGTTACGGTGGAAGGTCCCCTGCGGGTTCAGGTGACATGTGGCCCGCGTGCCGCGGCGGCACCGGAGGCGACGGCGGTCGCGGGGGCGATGCCGGTGGCGGGCACGGCGGCCACTCGCTCGGCATCGGCTCCTTGGGCGCCTCCGTGGCCATCTTGGAGCATGCGACGGTCTTGCCCGGACAAGCCGGCGAGGGAGGTATCGGCGGCAATGCAACCCTGGAAAGCGGGCTCGGCGAGGGGGAACGCGGGATTGCGCAGTTCTGGTACCGGTTCGATGCGCCAGCCCCGGAACCACCTCGATGAATCGCCCTGTGCTGGCGGCGCCCGTCAGGAGACGCACATGAAAAAGAGCACCGCGGCGGCCTTGGTCCTTCTGCTGTCCCCTTGGACGACCGGCTGCGGAACTGCACCTGACGTGAACGACCCTGGCGTGACGCCTTGTGAAGGCACCTCCTGCGCGGACGAGCCGCCCCCGGAGTCGGTCTGCGTCGAGCACATCGCCGCCGACATCCTCGACGACGGCTGTGGCGTGTTCGTCGCCGGAAACTACGGCGGCGGCGACGACGGGAACCCCGGCACGAAGGCGAAGCCGGTGTTCACCGTCGAGCGCGGCGTCGAGCTCGCGCGCACTGGACGAGGGCGGGTGTTCATCTGCAATGACGGATTCGAGGTGCATCAGATCCTACTGCCCTCCGGCGTGGACCTCCTCGGAGGCTTCCACTGCCGGCGATGGGATCGCGACCCCCGAATCCCGCGGTCCACGTTCTTTCACGCGCCGATCTTCGACCCCATGGTGATCGTCGAGCCGGCGGGCCCCGAGGACACGGGGGCCGCAGACGGGGTGTCGACGCTCGCCGATCTCAACGTCTGGGCGTTTGGCCCGCTCGGCGCGCTCGTTCAATCCAACACGGCGGTGGAGATCCTGCGCAGTGAGATCCTCGCAGACAGTGCGCTGGAAGGCACCGATGGCGAGGAGTGGCCTCGGTACAGCCCACCGGACGGACCGGATGGTACGTTCGCCAGGGACGCGTGCTCGGCGGCCGTCGTCGCCGGCGGGGATGCGGCCGTGAACCGGTGCGAGAGCGGACACACGAGCATCGGCGGCAAGGGAGGCGACGGGCTGCCCGACAGCGCCGAGGATGGAGCCGACGGCGAGCCCGCCTCCGTGCGGGACCCTTCGCCCGCGGGGCTTGGTGGTACCGGCGAGCTGGGCGGGGTCCTCTGTTACGACGGGTCCAACGGGGGCCCAGGGGCGCCGGGGACGCAGGGCGCACCCGGTGGGGGCATCGGGCGTCTCACCGAGACTGGGTGGGAAGGCGACACGGGGGGCGAGGGGACCTGGGGCACCCCGGGCCAGGGGGGCGGTGGCGGCGGCGGTCGCCGGGGCGGGCTTGCCGTGTGCGGCGCGGCTTCCAAGGGAGGCGCGGGAGGAGGCTCGGGCGGGGCCGGCGGTTGCGGAGGCCGGGGGGGACGCGGGGGAGCGAACGGAAATCCAACCATCGGCGTCCTCGCGCTTCACGCCCGGGTGACCGTGCGCGACAGCGTGATCGAGACGGCCGCCGGCGGCCAAGGCGGTGACGGCGGGCCACCCCAGGAAGGCGGCCGAGGCGGCCGAGGCGCACCGGGCGCCGCCGAGGCGGACGTCTTTCAGGGCTGCCTGGGTGGCAGGGGTGGCCAAGGAGGGCCCGGCGGCTACGGCGGCCCCGGGCGCGGCGGCGACTCGATCGGCGTCGCCTACCTCGACGAGGATCAGCTCACGCTCGAGGGCGTCACCTTCGATATCGGACAGCCAGGCAAGGGCGGCACCAGCTGGAACCACGACGGCAGCACGACGGAGGGCGAGAGCGGCAACGCCGTCGAGACGTTTCGGTTTCCTGAATAGCGATGTGCTGCAGCGCGACCTCGTCGGCGATGTGCCCGAGCTCGGTCCGGTGGACAGGAGCGGCGCCGAGCTCGCCGACATGCGTCCGCCAGGTGCGCTATCCTCGCAGCACCATGGAACGCTCACCTGACTGGCTCTCCCCATGCACCGACGCCATCGACCTGGCCGCGCAAGATGCAGAAGCCCTTGAGACCCACCTGCTGACGAGCCCGAACGACGTCGAAGCACGCGTAAAGTTGCTCGGGTTCTATTTCAGGAACCAAGATGATGACGCCCGGCGCCGACGGATAGATCACGTTCGATGGCTAATCGCTCATCACCCAGAAATCAGCCTGGCGGCGTTCGCGCGCATCGCTCCGCATGAATGCCCGGACGCGTACAATGAGGGAAAGCGCCTCTGGTTGAGCGCGGTGTCCAACCATCCCAACGATCCCGCTATTCTCAGGAATGCCGGGAGATTCCTTTCGATCGAAGATCGAGATTTGGCCGAAGAACTGTACAGGCGAGGAGCCACAGTCGAACCGGATACGTCAGACTGGCGAGAGCTCCTGGGAGGGCTGTGCTTCCTTTCCAGCATTGGTGCCACATCGCGCGAAGAACGTGTGCGACTTGCGCGAGAGGCACTCGCGGAATACGAGGCGGCGCTCACGCTTGAGCGCTCTGCGCTTGGAGCGTTCGGAATTCTCATCGACATCGCAAGGGTGGCAGTCCTGTCCGAGGACTACGAACGGGCGACCGAAGCCGCAGAGCGACTGCTCTCCGATGCCACGGATCATGTGGACACATTTGAGTACGGAAATGCCGTGCATTACGCACACGTCGTTCTAGGAAAGGTCGCGATGGCACGCAGCGATTCAACCAGCGCAGTAGAACATCTCCAGGCCGCTGGTGAGGTCCGCGGCTCGCCGCAGCTTAACGCATTTGGGCCCGATTTTGAGCTCGCATCCCAGTTGTTTTCCATCGGGCATCGGGGCGCTGTTCTCTCCTACATCGACGGCTGCAAGAGGTTCTGGGAGAGCGGCGCGTCAGTGCTTGAAAAATGGGCGCTCGCCATCGAGCGCGGCGAAACGCCAGATTTTGCTGAGCGCTGGGCGACCTGACCAACACCGCAATCGCAAAGCGGCTAGACGCCGGCAGCCGGGGAACCACATGCATTGACGCCGGCGCTGACGCTGCGGTTTGCGTGTTCGCGCGCTCCTGCTGCGAGCGCGCTCCCCCGCCGCGGCGCTACTTCCCCGGCGCGAACGGCCCCATCGACGCTCGCCGCGTCCAGATCGCGCCCTCTCTCACCAGGCGCCTCACGTGGATGTGATAGCCGACCTCGCCGCCCACGCCGTCGCGCGCTATCTCGATCTCGTTGTAGCCGTTGTGCTCCTGCACCTCCCGGCTCGAGAGCGACGGCGCCGCGGCGATACGGATCGTCCAGTCCTCGTGCCGCTCCGGCCATTGCTCCTTGCCGAACCAGCCTGTGTGGCTGTGGCCGTGGAGCACCAGGCAGAACTCCTTGTGGGCCAGCGCGTCCTTCACCTCACCGGCGTTGATCAGGCCGCCGAAGCGGGCGAGCTCGGTGGACGGCAGCGGGGACACCGGGTGATGGAGGACCGCGATCCGGATCGGCGCGTGCCACTGCGCCCTGCGCAGGCGCTGGAGATCCGCGTTGTGGACCAGACCGGGATCGATGCGCGCCACGTGGTCGCGCAGCGCCGCCGCGCGCTCCGCGTCCGGCTCCTCCAGGGCGCCTTGCCGCAGGCGGCCGATGAGCGAGAGGAGCTCGTCCCGGACCGGATCCTCCTCCTCCTGGCCGCCGAACTCCGCCGATCCGAGCAACGCGAACTCCACCCCGAGATCCGCATACCGCGCCACCGCGAGCGCCCGCGTCGCCGGCGGCTCCTCGAGCGGCGGCCGCGCGCAGCGCGGGTGATCGCCGAACGCCCGCGCGAAAGGCACGTGGCGCGCCTGCGTCCCGGCCTGCGCGGGCCCCGTCGCCTGCCGCCAGTCGACGTCGTGATTGCCGCCCACGAGCAGCACGTTGGGCTCGTCGGGCGGGAGGCGAGGGTGAGTGGCGAGGTGCCTGGAGACCTGATCGAGCCAGCGGCGGGCCTCGGCGTACTGGTCGTCGTCGGCCCACTCGGCGACGTCACCGGACACGACGAGCAGGTGCGGCGCGCGGCCGGCCGCGGCGAGCTCGGCGACGTGCTCGACGTAATGATCGCAGACGCGCGGGGGGCCCAGCCCGCCCTTCATGCTGTTGCCGTGCGGGTTCCTCTCCTTGACGTCGACGCGCTCGGCGGATTTCGGGCCGAAATGGATGTCGGAGACATGGTGGATCCGCAGCGGGCACAGGTTCGCTTCGAGGATCGGATCGGCGAGCACGGGGCGCCCGCCGCGGCGCTCCACGAGGCCGCAGCGCTCGAGCAGATCGACGTGCTCGTCGCGAGGCGCCGCGCCGCGCGCGATCTCGCGGAGCACGCTCCGCTGCGCGTCGGTCAGCCCGTCCTCGAACACGGCGCGGTGGTAGGCGAATTCCATGCGCTCGCTGCTCACGCGCGCCGTTCGCAGGAGCGCCCATGGGGTGTTCGCCAGAGCGGGAGATTGCTCGGCGAGCTCGAAGACGAGCTCGAGCAGGAAGGGATTCCGGCGCCAGCTGGCGGGCAGGTCGGGGAGGAGCGCCTTCGACACCGCGGTGCGGGCGAGCTTGAGCGCCTCGCTGTGCGTGAGGGGATCGAGGAAGCGCATGTCCCGCGAGCAGACGAGCCCGGCGTCGCCGGAGGCCGCGCGCTCGAGCGCGATCCACTCGGCGGGGCTCATCGCCAGGAAGATCCTTGTGTTGTTCGTGTAGAGGTCGACGCACCAGCGCAGGAAGGCGCTCGCGTCGCGCGGGCTGCCGCCTTGGCCGGCGAGCTGCGGCTCATCCAGGAGGAGCGTTGTCCCCGGCGGCACGCTGGGGAGCGCCCGGCCGAACTTGCGGAGGTCGAGGTAACGCACGCTCGTCTTGTCGGCGAGGCCGAGGTGGTGCTCGAGCGCCCTGAGCGTCCACGTCTTCCCGGCCCTGCGGGCGCCGACGAGCGGCCATATCACGCCGTTCACCGGCAAGGACTGCAAGAGATCCAGGAGCTGCGCGTGATTGCGGACATCGCGTTCCGGTGCGTAGGGTCGCCTCACGTCGAAATCGCGCGTCACGGCTCTCTCCTTGGCTCCCTGGCCACCCGGCGAATCCAGTCGAAGAACGGCGGATCCGCCAGCCATGCGCCGAGCGCATCGCAGAGGCCCGCGTCGCAGAGGACGGCGACGTCCTCCGAAGGCAGCCTGCGCACCTCGGGCAGCGCCGCGTCGGGGGCGCCGCGGAGGGCGCCGAGCACGGCGCGCGCGCGCCGGGGCAGCTCGGCCCAGCGCGGGCGGAAGAAGGCCGCGTCGCGGTCGAGCAGGAGGCGCTGCTCGTAAAGCTCGCGCACGCCGGCGCGCTCGACCAGGGCGCGGCGCTGGCCTGCGCGGACGGCCTGGACGAGGGCATAACCCATCACCTGGAGATAGAACGGCCACGGGCCGCAGAGCTCGACGATCCAGCGGGCTGTGCGCTCGGCCTCCACCGCGACGTCGGGAGGAGCGGTGTCGACGAGGAAGCGGATCGCGTCCGCCTCGGAGAGCGGACCGAGGTTGATGGGGGTGACGTCGTTGCCGAACGAGGAGCCCGGGGCGGCGGCGAAGGCGTGCTCGACGATGGTGACCCAGTCCCAGTGCGAGCCGACGAGGACCACGCTGGTCCTCTCCTGGCCGACGGCGCGGAGCCAGGCGAAGACGGTGGCGTCGGCCTGGTGGAGATTGGCGACCTCGTCGAGGAGCAGGACGGCGTTCCCGGCGCTGGAGAGGCGGTCGCGGAGGGTGAGCGCGGGGGTGACGTCGGACTGGAGAGAGGGGTCGAGGAAGACGGCGAGATCGTCGGCGGTGCGAAGGGGAGAGGCGCGGCCCTCGAGAGAGCGGTGGTGGACGGCGCGGGCAGGGGAGAGGCGCGCGGCGAGGTGGTGGAGGATGGAGGTCTTGCCCGAGCGGCGCGGGCCGCGGAGCACCGCGGGGCTGCGGCTGTCGATGAGGGCGAGGAGCTCCGCGAGGATGGGGGCGCGGCCCGGGAGGGCAGAAGCGTCGGTGAGGGCGGGGCCGGGCCGGAAGGGGTTCGTGAGGGCGTACGACCGCGAAGGGTCGGGCGCAGGGACGCTGTCCGTGGCGGCGCGCGGGGGCACGATGCTGGCGGCTCGCGGCGCCAGCGCCCCTGGAGCATCGGAGATGAAGCGCTCGTCGCCATCCCAGGGGACCCCGCCCGAATAGCCGTGCCGTGCGAGCTCCTCTGCGACGTTATCGCCGCTGAGGTCGCCGGCGAGGGCCGCGGCCACCTTGTCCGGACGCCCCAGGACGTCGCGGAAGCCGGCGAGGGGCAGGTAGAGTGTCGTCCTCGATTCGGGGCGGCGGAGCGCGAGGCGCGCCCGCTCGGGCTCCGCGCCGTCGAGCACGCAGAAACCCCCGGGCGTGCGCGCGAGCGCGGTCAGGCCGGCGGATACGAAGCAGGCGAGGAGCCTTCGCTGATCCGCGCTCCAGATCCGCACGGCGCCGTCGTGCCCCGCGCTCGCCAGGCGATCGCCGCGCGGCTGCCAGGCCATGGCCATGACCCTCCGCGTGTGGCCCTCGAGCCGGGCGATCTCGTCGCCGGTGCCCGCGTCCCAGAGCCGCACGGTGCCGTCGTGCCCCGCGCTCGCCAGGCGATCGCCGCGCGGCGCCCAGGCCACCGCCGTGATCCCGTGCGTGTGGCCCTCGAGCCGGGCGATCTCCTCGCCGGTGCCCGCGTCCCAGATCCGCACCGTCGTGTCGTCGCCCGCGCTGGCCAGTCGTTTGCCGCCCGGGCACCAGGCCAGGGCCTTGACGTCGCGCGTATGACCCTCCAGCAACGCGAGCTGTCTGCCGGTGTCCGGGTCCCAGATCCGCACCATCGTGTCGTGTCCCGCGCTCGCCAGCCGGCCGCCGTCCGGGTGCCAGGCCAGCGCGAGGACCCAGTCGGACTGACCCTCGAACCGAGCGAGGTTCTGGCCCGTGCTCGCCTCCCAGATGCGCACGCTGCCATCGTGCCCGGCGCTCGCCAGGCGGCCGCCGTCCGGGTGCCAGGCGACGGCCAGGACACCGTTCGAATGGCCCACGAGCCGCGCGAGCTCCTCCCCCTTGCTCGTGTCCCAGAGGCGGACCGTCTGGTCGTCTCCCGCGCTGGCCAGGCGGTTGCCGTCCGGGTGCCAGGCGAGGGCCAGCACCCAGTTGGAGTGGCCCTCGAGCTGCGTCAGCTCCTTGCCCGTGCCGGTGTCCCAGATCCGCAGCATCGAGTCGTTTCCCGCGCTGGCCAGGCGGTCGCCGTCCGGGTGCCAGGCGAGGGCCAGCACCCAGCTGGAGTGGCCCTCGAGCCGAGTCAGCTCCTTGCCCGTGCCGGTGTCCCAGATCCGCACCGTGTTTCCGTCACCCGCGCTCGCCAGACGCCTGTTGTCCGGGTGCCACGCCATGGCCCTGACCGAGTTGGTATGGCCCTCGAGCCGCGCGAGCTCGCTGCCGGTGCTCGCGTCCCAGATGCGCACCGTGCTCTCGTCGCCCGCGGTGGCCAGGCGCCTGCCGTCCGGGCGCCACGCCACGACCCGGACCCCGCTCGAACGGCGCTCGAGGCGGGCGATCTCGCCTCGCGTGCTGACGTCCCAGATGCGCACCGTGTTCCCGTCGCCGGCGATGGCCAGGCGCCTGCCGTCCGGGTGCCACGCCACGGCCGTGACCCCGCGCGCCTGGCCCTCGAGCCGGGCGATCTCCTTGCCTGTGCTCGCGTCCCAGATGCGCACCGTGCTCTCGACGCCCGCGGTGGCCAGGCGCCTGCCGTCGGGGTGCCAGGCCACGGCCCTCACCCAGTCCGCGTGTCCCTCGAGCCGGGCGACCTCCTCGCCTGTGCTCGTGTCCCAGATGCGCACGGTCCGGTCGTCGCTCCCGCTGGCCAGGCGCTCGCCGTCCGGGTGCCAGGCCACGGCCCTCACCCAGTCGGTGTGCCCCTCGAGTCGGGCGATCTCCTTGCCCGTGAGGGAGTGCCAGATCCGCACCGTCAGGTCGTATCCCGCGCTGGCCAGGCGCTGGCCGTCCGGGCGCCATGCCACGGCCAGGACCCAGTCGGAATGTCCTTCGAACCGGGCGAGCTCCATGCCGGTGTCCGCGTGCCAGAGGCGCACCGTCTGGTCGTACCCGGCGGTCGCGAGGCGCTGGCCGTCCGGCGACCATGCGAGCGTGTTGATCGTGCCAGTGTGTCCGGACACCAGGTCTGCGTGCGCCGAGGGCGGGGTCGCGGCGAGCCTGCGCGCGTGATCCAGGAGCGCCCCCCTGCCCGCGATGACGCAGGCGCTCAGGTCGGTCCCTTCGGCCAGCACGCCGTTCCAGCGGCACCCGGTCCACGCCGATTGCCGCAGGATGGCGCCGCTCAGCGTCGCCAGCTCGAGGATGGCCCCCTTCGCCTCGGCTTGCGTGAAGTCCGCCCGGTGCGCGATCGCGCGCCGGAGGATCGTCCCGTCGAGCTTCGCGCCGGAGAGCATCGCCCCGCTCAGCGCGGCTTCTGTCAGGTCGGCGCCGGAGAGGTCGGCGCCGGACAGGTTGGCGTCCCGCAAGTTTGCGCCCGCGAGGGGCGCGCCGCGCAGGTCCTCGCCGGCGAGCTGAACGCCTTGGAGATCTGCCCCTTCCGGGATCCATCCGGCCGTCTCCTCGGCCCATCGCGCGAGACCGAGCAGCAACCGGAGGGCGTTCTCGGCCGGCTCCCTCGTCGAAGGGGTCAGCTGCCGGTCCATCTTCAGGAACGACTGGACCGCGCGCACCGCCGCCGCGCGCCTCGGCTCGCCGAACGTCCTCAGGATCTCGCCCACGAACGCCGCGACCTCCCGCGTGATCGGCTTGGTCCGGAGCGCCTCGAGCGGCCGCTCGGCCAGCGTCGCCACCAGCGCGCGCGCCAGGAAGTATTCGAGGAACGCCTTGTGCGCGAAGCGGTATCCGTCGCTGCCCTCCTGCACGAGGAACGTCCCGCCCTGGATCTCCAGGAACGCGGCGCCCGCCGGCATGCCTTCGGGCAGGAAGCGAAAGAGCCGCGCGCGGACCGACTGCTGGAGCTCCTGCCAGGTGCACGCCGGCCGGCCGGACCGCCAGAGCTGCTCGGCGAGCGCCTCGGCGAACTCTTTCTTCTGCTCGTCGGTGAAGCTGTCGGGGTCGCCCTTTCGGGTATTGTCGAGCCACCGCTTCAGGTACGCCTCGTAGAGATCGGCGCGCCCGACCTTCGCCCCGGAGGCGAACTCGTCCAGCGTGGCCAGCACCATCCCGAGCAGCAGCGGCCGGTGCACGAGGTCCTTGAGGTCGTAGATCGCGGCGATGCGCGAGAGCGCCGCGGCGGCGCCGTCCTCGCCGCGGATCTGCCGCACGAGCTCGCGCACCTGCGCTTCGGTGAACGGCTGGACGGCGAACCGCCGTATCCCCGCGGACGTGCCAGGCGGCTGAGAAGACACGCCCTCGGCGCTGGTCTGGAGGTGCGCCTCGGCGGGGAAGTGGTCATCTCGGGAGGAGACGAGCACCTTGCCGCCGCCGGCCGCGACCTCCAGCAGGCTGGCGCGCCGCCCTGCGAGCTCGGAGGCCTCCAGGCGAGTCGCCATCTCGTCGAAGCCGTCGAAGCAGGGGACGACGAGCCGGTGGCGGATGAGCAGGCGCAGGGCGGCGCGGTTCGCGGGGAGGTCCTCGGCCCCGGCCGCCTGGAGCAGGAGCTGCTCCGGGCTCACGTGGGGCGAGGCGCTGGCGAGGTTGACGAGCACGGGCCTCGGCCCCTCGGGGGACGCCCACCGCCGCTCGGCCCACGCGGCGAGCGCGGTGGACTTCCCCAGGCCGAACTCGCCGAGCACGAGGGCGATCTTCTCGCCCGACGAGAGCCACGCGTCGAGGGCGCCGAGAAGGGGTGTGGGCTCGTCGCGCCCGTCGACGCAGGCTTCGGGCTCCACGAACCGTCCCGCGACCTCGCGCAGCCGCTGCTCGCGGAGCGCCGCGACGACGTCGCGCGCGCCGTCGAAGCGCGGTGACAGGAGCGCGATCCGCGGAGCCAGGGTGTCCTGCGGGATCGCCTCGAGCGCAGCGTTGACCAGACCCGACCGGACGGCGGCCGCGCGGAGCTTCTCCCGCGCTCGCCGGGGCTCTGCCCAGCGCTCGAGGCCCTCGATCCACAGCAAGGTCCACCCCTCGTCCCGGAGGGCCGCGACCATGAGCGTGCACCAGGTCGGCCGCTCTTCAGGCCAGACGCCGACCGCCGCCACGTGCTCCCACCCCTCGGCGAGCGCGAGCAGAAAGACGGTCTCCGCAGAGAGGATCTGGTGCTCGGAGAACCGCGGGGCGAGCTCCTCCTTGCTCGGCTCGGCGATGGGGCCCAGCGCCGCGCGGGCGCCGCCGGAGGCGCGCGGCGCGGCGTCGTCCATGGCGGCGCGGAAGTCGGATGGCTGTCGCTTGAAGGAGAGCACCCAGCCCAGGTGCAGCTGCGTTCCGAGCGCCGCCGGGGCGAGCCTTCGCGGCAGCTCGGCCCTCACGTCCGGCGGCAGCGTGCTCTCCCGCTCGTCGTCGCTCGCCTCCGGCGCGCCGCGCACCGCCTGCGCCACCGCGCCGAGCGCCGCCATGCCGTCGGGCGTCCATTCGCCGTTGCCCCGCTTCGCGTCCACCGCCTTGCGGAGCCGCGCCTCGACCTCCACGAACCCGGCCTCGCGCGCCTCCCGCTCGGCCATCCAGGCGAACACGACGTCGGCGGCCGCCCCCGCCGTCGCCGCGCGCAGCGCCTCGAGCGGCAGCACCTCGGCGGGGACGATGATCTCCCGGGTGAACTGCCTTATCTCCTCGACGCGGGTCAGCTTGTCGAGCTCGCCGTAGAGCCGGCGCAGCCGCCTCCCGCGCGCCGCCGCCCCGGACAGGGCGCCCGCGTTCAGCAGCACGTCGCGCGCCTCCTCGAGCCGCGCGACGAGCGTCTCGAGCGCCTCGTCGTCGTCGCGTCGGAGGAGCTCCCTCGCGCCGTCGAGCCACCGCGCATAGGCCTCTCCCGCGGGGTGCCCTCGGTACACGAGCGTCGCCTCGGCGACCGGCACGACCGGCGGCGGCGCGGCGGGGCGGGTGGAGCGAGCGAGGTGCGCGCTGGCCCGCTCGTACCGGAGGTCGACGTCGGCGACGATCACACCTTCGTCGCCTGGCTCGAGGTACCCCGCCCGGTCCGGGAACCGCCGCAGCTCGTGGGCCTCGGCCTCATCGACGTAGATCGATGTGCCGCCGCCTTCGGCGCCATCGCAATACAGCGTGGGCCGCCCGTACCGGCGCGCCTCTTCCCACACCGCTCCGGAGAGCTCTGGCAGCGTGGTGTGCGGCGTCGCGCTGGGCACGGCGAGGAAGCGGCACTCGCCGACGCGCTCGGCGATGGGCGCCACGTCGTGCGCGCCGTCCCGGAGCAGGAAATCGAGACAGGCCAGCGCGCCCATGGGGCCCGGGATCCCGTCCGGCATCTCCACGGGCGCCCAGGTCTCGCCCGGGCGCATCGTGCTCCGCTCCACCGCCGCCGTGGCTCGCTTCGCGTGCAGGCCGAGGAGCCGACCCCGATGCAGCACCGGGCACACCGACTGTCCGAGCGCGGGGAGCCCCGCGCCGAGGCGCTCGTAGATGCCGGAGCGGCGCGCCGCCCGATCCACCGAGTGCGTCCCCGCCACGACCACCATGTCGCCCGCCGCGTCGGCGACGCCGCCGAGGATCTCCCAGGGGATGCTGTACTCGGGAAACACCACGATCCTCGCCCCGTACTCCAGGCAAGCCGACAGCACCGCGCGGATCCGCGCGAAGAGCTGCGCGTCGTAGGTCTCGCGGATGCGCCGCCGGAGGGCCTCGAGCCTCGGCTTGATCGCGTCGGGCACATCGGCGCGCGCCGGGAGCAGCGAATCGGCTGCTGTCCTCGGATCGAAGAGCGGGTCCTCGAGCGGAGACCGCCGATCGACGATGATCGCCGGGTAATAGGCGAGCTGCGCGACAGCAACCCGTGTGTACATCGCTCCCCCCGCGGCTATCTGCATTCGTTTGCTCGCTCTCCGCCGAAGCTCGACGCGCGCGCTGCTCACCGCGGAGCGCCGCGGTACTCTACGTGAAATACGTGAACGGCGAGGGATACGACACCTCCGACCGGCGGATCGGGCGGCGTGCGCCCGGAGACCTCCTGGTCACCGGGCGCTGGAACGACGGTGGGTAGCTCCGCGCGGTGGTCTCGGGTACGCGCCAGTCACCGGCGCGTGGTGGCGGACAGCCGGCCCCGGCGGAACAGCGGCCGCCGGAGCCGCGGCGCCCCCAGCGCGAGCGCGGCCCCGCACGCGAGCGCGAGCGCCTGCAGGTAAAACCGCGGCAGCGCCACCACCGCCTCCAGGTGGTGCCGGCCGGGCCCGACGCGCACCGCGAAGAAGCCCGGGGCGACGCGCCTCGTGGCCAGCTCGGCGCCGCCGTCGCGCACGCGCCAGCCGCTGTACGCCGTCGCGCGGAACACGACGTCGACCGGCGCCTCGGCCTCGACGAACGCCTCGTATGCGCCCGGCTCGCGCGGCACCTCGCGCACGCTGGCGCGGGCCGCGTCGCAGCCGTCGTCGGCCACGGCCACGCGCTCGAGCGGGCCGCGTGTGGCCTCCAGCGCCACGAGCTCACCAGGCGTGTCGAGCACTGTGCGCGGCTGCTTCAGGTGCTCGAAGAGCGCCGCGAGCAGATCGGCCTCCTGGCCGCGCCACACCTCGCGCACGCACCCGAGCCCCACGTAGTCCGTGCCGCCCACCCGCCGAGACAGCTCGACCTCGCCGCGCCTGTCCACGAGCGCCCACGCCTCGGGCGGCCCCGGCCGCTGCGTGGTCAGGTGGATGAGCGTGCGGATGCCGAGCGCCTCCGCGCGCGCGGCGCTCCCGGGGCGCTCGGGCGCCACCGCGAGGAAGGCCGCGGCGTGAACGCCCACATGCGCGCCCGCGCCGGTCGAGACGGCCATCGGGACCGCGCGGCGGAGATCGGCGGCGTGCATCATCGAGCAGGTCGCGAACTCGTCCTCGACGGCGTAGCTCGCGCGGCCGTGCGGCGCCTCGGCGAGCCAGCGGGCGATGAGATCGGGGTCGAAGCCCTCGGCGGGCGGCGGGCAGCCGCGCGACGCGACGAGCGCGGCCTGCTTCTCTGCAAGGACGTGGAGATCGGCCGCGCGGGCGGGGATCTCGAGGGCCGCGACGAGCGCGAGCGCGGCCGGCAGGACCGCGGCGAGCGCGGCTGGCAGGAGCCCGGCGAGCGCGGGGCGCGAGCGGCGCGCGCCCCGCGCTGCCAGCGAGGCGCCGATGCGCGCGAGCGCCGCCGCCGCGAGGTCGAGCGCGCCGAGGATGGCCGCGGCCGCGACGAGCGGCAGGAGGGCGAGGGCGCGCATCGGCTGGAACAGCGAGAGCAGCGCGCGGCCGAGCGGGCCTGCGCCGACGATCCAGCCGCCGCTCATCGACAGGAGCAGCGCGACCGCCGACGCCGCGAGGACGGCCCGCGACGCCGGGGCGCGGAGGCGCGTCGCATGGAGGAAGCAGGCGGCGATCCACGCGGAGCCGATCACCGGGGCGTGCTCGTGGTCCAGCAGGTCGCCATCGAGCATCCACGG
This sequence comes from Sorangium sp. So ce128, assembly GCF_051525245.1. Classification (NCBI taxonomy): domain Bacteria; kingdom Pseudomonadati; phylum Myxococcota; order Polyangiales; family Polyangiaceae; genus Sorangium; species Sorangium sp. So ce128. The sequence continues at coordinate 3,906,076 of NZ_CP150313.1, forward strand.
CAGCACGCGCTCGGGCCCGAAGCCGATGTGCCGCCAGCCGAGGCCGGCGGGCCAGCCGAAGGGCGCGGCCATCGACGCGATGCCGGGGCCGTAGAGCGCGGCCGCGACCAGGCCGCCGCCGGCGAGCGAGCGGAGCACGCGCGCGCACAGCCGCCGATCCCACGCGGCGATCGCGGCCGCGCCCAGGACGGCGGCGCTCACCGTGAAGACCTGCGGGTGCGTCGCCGCGCAGGCGGCGGCGAGCGCCGGTCCGAGCTCGAAGCGGGCGGGGCGGATCACCGCGGCGGCCCACGCGATGACGAGGGGGATGACCAGGATCTGCGAGAGCAGCCCGAGGAGGAAGAATGACGGCCACCCGCCGGCGAACTGCACGTACGGCGCGACCCACGCGAGCGCCACCGCGCCGGCGGCGGCCGACGCGGGCCGCGCGCCGACCGCGCGGGCCGCGGCGAGGACGACCAGCGGGGCCCCGACGAAGGCCGCGAAGCCGAGCCCCTTCACTGCGACCACCGGCGCGACGCCGAGGCGGATCAGCGCCGCCACGAGCAGCCAGCCGACCGGCGGGTAGTGCAGCGCGACCGGGAAGCCGCCGTTGTTCGTGGCGATCCACCCGTGCGGCAGGCCGCTCGTCGCGATGTCGTAGGCGATGGCGAGGTGCGAGATCGTGTCCTTCGACAGCGCGGCGCCGGGCCCGGCGAGCGCGGGCGCGTCGCGCAGCGCGGGCAGGAGCGCCACCACCACCGCCGCCGCGGCGGCGAGCCAGGCGAGGCGCGGCGCGGGCCCGGGCGCGACGGGTACGGCCGGCGCGGACGCGGGCGCGATGGGGCCGGCGGCCGCGTCCGCGCGGAGCTCGGCCAGCCGGAGGACGAGGACGCCGAGCGCGAGCAGGAGGTAGAGCATCAGCGGAGCTCGCCGTCGCCCGGGTCAGCCCGGGGCGCGTTGCCAGGTGCCGAGGAGCGACCAGCCGGTGAGCGTGCGCCGCACCGATACGAGCCGCATCCGCTCCCCGACGTCGAGCGCCGCGAGGCTGCGCTCGTCGAACTTGCTCGGGTGGATGTGCTTGCGCGAGAAGCCGTCGCGGCGCGCGATCCACTCGAGCACCGTGGCCTCGAGGAGCGGCAGCGTCGACAGGCAGCCGTAGTTCGGGGTCGTGAGCAGCAGCGCGCCGCCCGGCGCGAGGCGCGCCGAGAGCCCGCGCGCCCAGCGCGACGGATCGAGGGTGTGTTCGACGACCTCCTTCGCGAGCACGACGTCGAACGGGCCGTCGAACCCGCCGCCCGTCGGGAGCTCGTAGGGCCCCGGACAGACGGCGAAGCGCGCTGCGCGCGCCGGGTAGAGGCGCCGGCACGCCTCGATGGCGCGCGCGTCGAGATCGCAGCCGTAGAGCTCGGTCGCGGGCGGCGCGCCGGGGATCTCCCCTTCGAGGCCGCAGCCGACGAGGAGCACGCGCGGGCGCGGGCCGCGCGCGGCGATGGCGCGGGCGAGGGGGCGGGTGAGCGCGCTGTGGTAGAGCGACCACGGGAACCGCTCGCGGCGGCGGTGGTTCGAGAAGTAGTCGCCGGGCGGCGCCGCCGTTTCAGCCATCGGGCCCTGCCTGCGCCACGAGCAGGTACTCGGCGGCCGCGTCGCCGCCCGGGGCGAGGCGCCCGAGCGCGTTGACCATGGCGCGCGCCACGTCGACGGTGAGCGGGCGGAGCGCTGGCATCGCGATCCAGCGGCCGGTGAGCTTGCGCATCACGTAGCCGAGCAAGCTCGGGTACAGCATGAAGTCGAACGCCCACGAGGTCGGCCGGCCCGCGATGGGGCGCGTCTCCACGAGGTCGAAGCCCGCGCGCGCGAGGTGATCGCGCCAGCCCGCCTCGTCGTAGAGGTGGACGTGCGAGAAGACCCGATCGAGCGCGTCGCCGTACGCGCGCGAGAGGCCGACCAGGCCCACGGAGCGGAGCGCCTCGGGCAGGGCGAGCTGGTACGTCCAGTCGGGCGTGGGCACGATGAGCACGAACCGCGCCCCGGGCCTGAGCGCGCGCCGGATGTTCACGAGGGCGCCGTGGAGATCGGGCACGTGCTCGAGGCTGCAGTTGGCGATGGCGCTGCCGAAGAACCCCTCGGGCAGGTGGACGTTGACGATGTTGCCGCAGATGAGCGTGCGGTACGACGCGGTCCGCTGCGCGCGCTGCACCTCGGTCGGGTTGATGTCGATGCCCCACGCCTGCTTGTCCGGGTAGGCGAGGCGCGCGAACAGGCCGTCGCCGCAGCCGACGTCGAGCAGCGGTTCCGGCAGATCGAGCTCGCGCACGGCGCGCAGCCGCACGCACTCGCGGATGGCGAGCGCCGCCGGCGCGAAGGCGTAGTAGGCGGAGAAGTCGTCCGCGTCGAGCGGCCACTCTCGGTCCATGGGAGCGCTCATCACCCGTGGAGGCGCAACGAGCGCCGGTATGCGCGGACCGCTCCGGTCGGGTGCGGCCCGTCCGTCGGTTCGACGATGGCCTCGAGGGCTCCTGGATCGAGGTGCGGCAGGGGCATGCGCCGCATCCTACCATCGGAGCGGCGCTCCTCGGGTACGGCCGAATTTCGCAGGCACGGGGACGCCGAGGGCCGTGTTACCGAGCGCGGGTTCGGCGTTCGCGAGCTCGGAGAGCCCGCCCTGTACGGGGCTGTCGCGCAAGGACGCGCCCATCTTCTTCGAGTTCGAGCGTGCGACTCCGGAAAGCGTCTTTCAGAAGCTCGCCGCGACCGAGCCCACCACGGGCTTCGGCGAGACGTTCCAGTGCAGCAACAGCATGGCCTCGGCCGCCGGCTACCTTGGAGGGGATGTCGCGGAGCCGATGCTCGGATACGCCTTCATCGAGGCGGACTGAGGCGCCCTGCGTCGGCGTGGCTCGACGTGTCGGCTCCGGGGGCCACGAAAGGAAGACGCGGCGATTGGCGAGATCCGCCGGCCGCGATCGCACCTTGTGATCAGGCCGTTGGTGGCAGTTGGTGTGTCGAAATGAAAATGCATCGGGCCGAGCGCGCGTAAGCGGTTTGCGATGCCCGCCGCGCGGACGAGCCTGCATTTTTCTTCGTCTCGTCCGCACGGCGTGCCAGCCTGCGCCCGCCATGCGGAACCGATCCAGCGCGGGCCAGCGACACCGGAAGAAGAGGAGTTCGTGATGACCACGCAGGAACTCGTCGAGCAATTCATCGAGCAGGGACGCACGCAGGGGGTCGCGCAAGGGATGGCGCAGGGGATGGCGCAAGCGACGATCGAGCTCTACGAAGCTCGGTTCGGCCCCATGCCGCCACCGCTGCGGTTGGCCGTGGAGGCCATGCGCGACCTGCCGACGCTCCGAGCGTGGCACCTCCTCGCCGGCACTGGGACGCGCGAGGCCGTGCACGAGGCCCTCGCCGCCGGTCCCTCCGAGCGCTCGTCCTGACCCCCGCCGCCAGCCGCCCGGCGGCGCGCCGCCGGCGCCGGGCTGGCCGGAGCGCCGCCCGCGCGACCCACGGCGGCCTCGGGTCATGGGTCGAAGCGCCTCGACGACGCGTTGCGCCGGGTGTTACCGAACGTAACGCGAGCGCATCGAAGCGTTACCGAACGTAACGCCACGTGGTCGGACGGCGCGCCCCGGGCGTTCTCCCGGCGATGAACCGAGTAGTATATCGAGTCCTCGTGTGACACACTCGATGGCGCGTGTGAGGGACATGGCATCGGCCCGCGCTCTCCCGCGCGCCTCCGGACATCGACGGTGGGCAGCGCAGCCATCCAGATGAGCTCTTCGATCGATCGGGGCTCGATCCGGGCGACGCTGCGCGCACGAGCGAACCGGCGCGCTATCGGCTGAAATCAAAAAATTCGAAAGTTCGAATGCGCTGAAGGAGCTGCTGGTCGGCGGGGGCGGTGCGCCGAGGGGCAATTCGAACGATCGCGAACACAGCAATCTTTCGAGCGTCGAGGACCATGCGAAGAATACTTTGTGCTCTTCTGTTTTTGGCTGTCGCCGGCTGCGGCGATGACACGGACACCACGACATCGAGCAGCACGTCGAGCTCGACGTCCAGCTCGAGCAGCGCGGCGAGCTCCGGCGGGGGTGATGCCTCTGGCGGCGGCGATGGCGGCGGCGACACCGGAGGGGGCGGCGCTGGCGCCACCGGCGGCGGCGGGGCCACGGGCGTGGGGGGTGGCGACGGCGGCGGTGGTGGCGCCGGCGGCGCGGCGGAGGCGCACTGGGTCGGGACGTGGACGACCGGTCCGCAGCTGACCGAGCCCCACAACAACCCGCCCCCGGACGGTCCGCAGCTGACCAACAACACGCTGCGCCAGGTGATCTATACGTCGATCGGCGGCAAGGGCGTGCGGCTGCTGCTCTCGAACGAGTTCGGCGACGGACCGGTGACCATGGAGTCGGTCCACATCGCGGAGTCGACGACCGCCGACGGCATCGACGTGGCCACCGACCATGCCCTGAAGTTCACGGGGGCCGATTCGGTGACCATCCCGGTGGGCAAGACGGTCTTCTCCGATCCGATCGAGTACACCATCAAGCCCAACACCAAGATGGCGGTGACCATCAAGTTCGGCGCCGTGCCGGCCGGGATCACCGGACACCCGGGCTCGCGGACCAACTCGTATATCCAGACCGGCAACGGGGTCTCGGCGGCGACCCTGACCTCCCCTGTGTCCACGGCGCACTGGTACTACATCACGGGCCTCGACGTCGATGCGGCTCCCGAGGCGGCGGCGATCGTCATCCTGGGCGACTCGATCACCGATGGCCGCGGCTCGGACACGGACGGGAACACCCGCTGGCCGGACTTCCTGTCTCGCCGGCTGCGGTCCAATCAGGGGACCCAGCAGGTCGCCGTGCTGAACCTGGGCATCGGCGGGGGCAACGTGCTCGCCGGCGGGCTCGGGCCGACGGCCAAGGCCCGCTTCCAGCGTGATGTCCTGGATCAGCGCGGCGCGAAATGGCTGATCACGTTCATCGGGGTGAACGACATCGGCGGCGACAGCCAGCCGCCCGTCGCCGAGAACCTGATCGCGGCCTATGGCGAGTTCATCACCAAGGCGAAGGAGAAAGGGATGCTCGTTTATGGAGCGCCCATCACGCCGCTCGGCACCGGGTACTTCTCCGCGGCCCGCGAGACGACCCGCCAGACGGTCAACACCTGGATCCGCACGAGCGGCAAGTTCGACGAGGTCATCGATTTCGAGCCGGCGGTCGTCGACCCCAACGATCCCACCAAGCTGAAAGCTGACCTCGACTACCAGGATGACGGGCTGCACTTCAACCCGACCGGCCTGGAGGCGCTCGCGAACGCCGTCGACCTCTTGCTGTTCGTCCCCCAGCCCGAGTAGAGCGGAGGCCTCTCGTGGGGGGGGCGCCCGATCGGGCGCGCGGAGCTCCGAGCTACCGCGCGCCCGGCGAAGACCACCCGCTCCCCCCGGCGGAGAAGCGCCTCGGCCCTCGTAGGGCGCCATGACCGGTAACCTGGACAACCGAGCTGCCAGCCTTGACGCGTTGCGCCATGCGTCCTCACGTATTCAGCCGCAACGGTCCTGAGTAGCCTTGTCCCATGCGCGGGCTCGAGGTGGCGCCGTGAGCCGGATCCTGCTGGTCGAGGACGAGGTCGTCATCCGGACGGAGCTCCGGCGGCTGCTCGTTCGTCATGGGCACGACGTCATCGAGGCGGGGTCGGTCGAGGATGCCTCGGCGGATCACGATCTGCGCGCGTTCGATCTCGTGCTGGCCGACGTGCGCCTGCCGGGCGCGCCGGGCACCGCGCTCGTCGGGCAGTGCGGCGGCGCGCCGGTCGTGCTCATGACGAGCTACGCCACGGTGAAGGCGGCCGTGGACGCCGTGAAGCGCGGCGCTGCGGATTACCTGTCGAAGCCGTTCGATCATGCCGAGCTCGTCGCCCTCCTCGACCATCATCTCCCCGGCGCGCGGCCTGCGCGGAGCGCGCTCCCCGACGTCGCGAAAGGCGCCTCGGTGCCCGCGCCGCCTGCGCCGCCCGTGCCGCCTGCAACTGAAGACGACGAGCTCGAGGGCATGGTCGGCGGCTCTGCGGCCATGCGCGAGGTGTTCGCGCGGGTGCGCAAGGTCGCCCCGAGCGAGGCGACGCTGCTCGTCCTCGGCGAGAGCGGCGCGGGCAAGGAGACGCTCGCCCGCGCCGTGCACCGGCTGAGCCCGCGCCGGCAGCTGGCGTTCGTCCCGGTCCACTGCGCGGCCATCCCCGAGGGGCAGATCGAGGGGGAGCTCTTCGGATACGAGCGCGGCGCCGTCCCCGGCGCGATCTCGGCGCGCGCTGGGCTCTGCGAGGCCGCGGAGGGCGGGACGCTGCTGCTCGACGAGGTCGCCGAGCTGCCGCCCAAGGTCCAGGCGCGGCTCCTCCGCTTCCTCCAGACGGGCGAGGTGCGGCGCGTGGGCGCGACCCGCGCCCGGCGCGTCGACGTGCGCCTCATCGCGGCGACGCGCCGAGATCTCGTGGCGATGGTGCGCGACGGATCGTTCATGAGCGACCTCTACTTCCGGCTGCGGGTCCTCGAGATCCGCCTCCCGCCGCTGCGCGAGCGGCCGGGCGATGCGCTGCGCCTCGCGGAGTCGCTGCTCCGGCGGCGCGCGTGGGCGATGGGCCGCGCGCCGCTCACGCTGACGCCGGAGGCGCGCGCCGCCATCGCGGCGGCCCCCTGGCCGGGCAACATCCGGGAGCTGGAGAACGCCGTTCATCGCGCGATGGTGCTCGCCGATGCGAGCGAGATCGGGCTGGAGCTGCTCGGGCTCGACGCGCCCCCTCAACCGCCGTCGCCCGCGCCTGCCGCGGACGCGCACGAGGGAGAGCCCCCGTCCGACTCTCTCGAGGGTTATTTCCGCCGCTTCGTCCTCGAGCACCAGCACGAGCTGACGGAGACCGAGATCGCCCGCCGCCTCGGCATCAGCCGCAAGGCGCTGTGGGAGCGGCGGCAGCGGCTCGGGATCCCCCGGCCGCGCTCCTGAGCCTCCGTCGACGGCGGCGCGCCCCCGTCAATTTTGGTTGACTGGTGGAATGTGAACGTTCACAATTGACTCAGGCGCGCTCGGGCAGGGCGGTGACCTGACAAAGCCTCCCTTGGGCTGGCATTTTTCGCGGGAAGTTGAACAGGGAGGCGGGGAGACGGGGAGATCGGTGGAATTTTACTCCCCGTCTCCCTGCCTCCCTGTGAATTTTCCCGAAAATTTCGGGCGAATGCTTCTGGGCGGCGACCGCGCGACAACGCCGGGTCGTCCCGACCAAGGAGCCGCGTCGCCTCGACGCGTTCGTTTTTCTTTTTTCTGACAGCCGCGCGCCGCGCGCTCTCGCTGACACCTCTTATCGGGCCATCACCATGCACTTCCCTTCCCGACCTATCAACACCCGCTCTCTCAACCGACGCGCATGCGGTGCGGCGTCTGCTGCCTGTCTCCTCGCTCTCCTCGCAAGTTGTAGTGGGGAGTCGCAGGTGGGTGACGGTGATGGCGGCGGCGGCGCCACGGGCGCGACGACCGGCCCTGGAGCGGGCGTTTCGAGCAGCAGCGGCTCGGGCGGGAGCGATGGGCAAACGACGAGCGGCGGTTCGACGAGCGCCAGCGGAAGCTCGGCCGCGTCCGGGGGAGGTGACCCCGGCGCCGGCGGCGGCGACGGCGGCGACGGCGGCGGCGCCCCAGCCGTCTGCCCCGAGACCTACTCCAATCCTCTCCTCTGGCAAGACCTCCCCGATCTGGAGGTCATTCGCGTGGACGACACGTACTACTACACGGCGTCCACCTTCCACCATGCGCCTGGAGCGCCCCTGCTCCGTTCCTACGATCTGGTCCACTGGGAATACGTCTCCCACTCCGTTCCCCTGCTGGACGTCGACCCGTCATACGACCTGAGCGGGGGTCGATCCTATGTCAACGGCATCTGGGCTTCCACGCTCCAGTACCGGGAGAGCAACAAGACCTTCTACTGGATGGGCTGCATGCACAACAAGGGCGGCGGCTGGGTCTTCACGGCCAAGTCCCCCGAAGGTCCGTGGGAGAAGCACAAGGGCGGCTGCTACTACGACATGGGGCTGTTGATCGACGACGACGACACCATGTACGTGGCTTCCGGAAACAACACGATCAGCGTGGCGCAGCTGAGCGCAGACGGCTTCAGCCAGGTCAAGAGTCAGACGGTGTTCCAGACGCCGGGCAACCTCTCCGGACCGCTGGAGGGCTCTCGCTTCATCAAGAAGGATGGAAACTACTACATCTTCACCACGCAATACGCGAACGGTGAGTACGTGCTTCGCTCGACGAGTGGGCCCTTTGGTCCCTACGAGCTGCGGCCCTTCGCGGTCAAGCTGCCCTACGCCGGCGCTCCGGGCTCCGGCGGCGCCCCGCACCAGGGCGGCGTCGTCCAGACGCAGAACGGCGACTGGTACTACCTCGGGTTCAACGACTCGTACCCGGCGGGCCGCATCCCGGTAATGGCCCCGATGACCTGGACCGACGGCTGGCCCTCGCTCACCCTGGTGGACGGCAAATGGGGAGGTACGTACCCCTTCCCGAACCTGCCTTGCGGATCGAACCGGGTGAAGCCGCCTGTGACCAAGGACACCTTCGCGGAGGCGACCCTGCGCCCCGAGTGGGAGTGGAACCACAACCCCGACAGCACCAAGTGGTCGTCCGGGGCCGGGCTGACCCTGCAAGCCGCGACGGTGACGAGCGATCTGTACGCCGCGCGAAACACGCTGACGCGCCGTATCGAAGGGCCCGTGTCGATCGCGACGATCGAGCTCGATCATAGCAAAATGCAGAACGGCGATGTCGCCGGCCTCGCCGCCCTGCGCGACATGTCGGCGTGGATCGGGGTCAAGAGAGCGAACGGGGCGACGCGCGTCGTGATGACCAATGGGGTCAACATGAACACCTCCTGGGCCACGACGAGCACGGGCACCGAGGTGGCTTCCGCCGAGGCGTCCGGCAACACGATCTGGCTGCGCGTGGAGGCCAACGTCCGCACGGACAACGGCGGCGCGCAGGCGCGCTTCTCCTACAGCACGGACGGCGCCCGATTCACCAACCTGGGCAACACGCTCAACATGAACAAGAACTGGCAGTACTTCCTCGGCTACCGGTTCGGCATCTTCAACTACGCCACACAGTCTCTGGGCGGCTCGGTGAAGGTCGCGTCCTTCGAGGTAACCAAGCCGTAAGATGGGAGCCGGCCGCCTGCATGGTCATCCGCGTGGCCGAGAGCGAGAGGCCCACGGGCCCGCTCGAGGGCGCGTTGGGTCGCCCGCCGGCTCGCGCACCGCAGGGGGTGGCATCGAGCCGGCGGCGTTCATCGATGACGATGGTGAGGCGTGCCTTGACGGGGGGTTGCCCCCCAGGGGCCGCGCATGCGCAGGGGCGAGGGGGCCGGGCGGGGCGAGTCTAATTCTTCGTCGGCGCGGGCGCGCCGCTCTGGATCCACTGGCGGAGGGTCGCGAGCTCAGCGCTCGTCACGCTCGGCTTGCCATCCGCGGCCTGCGGCATGACGCCCGTCTGGCAGGTGCCTCCGGCAGAAGGCCTGCATCCGGCGCTCCCGGCCGTCCCTGCGACCTTGAGGTAGAGCCAGCTCTGGTCCGGATTTCCCGGGACCACGAGCTTGAACTGCCCGCCGCCCTTGGCGGTCTTGTTGACGAGGCCCGCGACGATGTCCGTCGAGCTGATGTCGCCGCCGAGCGACAGACCTGCTGCGGGACCGGTCGACGGCGCGGCGTGGCAACCGCTGCACTTGTGGATCGCGCTCTCGAAGATCGGACGGACGGTGGTGTGGAACACGCCGGACTCCTCGGGCAGGGGATTCCCCGGATCCGGATCCGGCTTCAGGTCGGGATTGATGACCTGAGCGATCGCGTCCATCTCGTAGCACTGGGCGGCCACCGCGTCCTTCAGCTTCTGGTCGGTGGGCGACATGCCCTTGGCGACACGGTACTTCTCCCAGACGTTGTCGATCCAGCCGTGCAGCTTCCAGAACATGTAGTTGTCGATGTTCGTGAACTGGTTGCCGAGGCCGTGATCGGTGTTCTGGGGGCGCACCCACTTGAAGTGGAGATCCCCGTGCAGGCCGCTGGCCTGCAGGCTGGTGCCCGGGATGGCCTGGCCGGCGAAGCACTGGAGCCACATACCGAGCGCGCCCTCGTCCGGGAAGCGGCTCAGGTTCTCCGGCTTGTCGATCTCGTCGCCGATCTTCGCGTTGGCGAGCGTCGTGGAGCTCCAGGGCCTGAAGTCCGATCTCCACTGCTGGGGCAGCTCCTCCGCCGTCGTGGGGAACTTCTTGAAGCCCTCGAACTGCTCCGAGTGCTTCGGCCAGAGCTGCTTCAGCGACTGGATCATGTGCCGGTGCATGGCGAGGAACTGGTAGCCGTCGCCCGTGCTCTTGCACTCCTGGTCCGACGGGACCGGGACCGCCGACCTGCAGATATTGACCCTGCTCATGCCCATGCCGCCATTGCAGCGCCGGATGCTATGCCACTCGAAGTGGGCGGCTTGCCATTCGTTCTCCTCCATCCAGGCGATGACTTCCGGCTGAACCGTGAGATCGATCTGGTTGTTCTTCACGAACTCCGCCGCGCCGTCCTTCATCGTCGCGTCGCTGGGATGGGGATCGTAACCATCCACACAATGATCCTTCGGGTGCGTGTCGCCCGTCCCGCTCGAGCCGCCGGTGCCACCGGCGGGATCTCCGGTCGACGAGGACGAGCCCGTGGTCGCGCCGGAGGTGGAGGGGTCGCCGGCGCCGGCGCTGCTGGTGCTGGGGCCGGCGCTGGTGCCTGTCAACGAGGAGGTCGTGGTGGAGGTGGACGACACGCCGGCGCCGCCTGCTCCACCAGAGCCCCCGGCGTCGGGATCTTCGCCGCTACAGGCGCCCAGCAGCAAGGCCGTAACGCACGAGAGGAAACCGAACGTGCGTTGAGACCTCTTGCCCAATGACACAGTGGACGGACCTGCCTGATCGTTGATTCGCATGGTGCTCCTCGTTACCGCTGGATGCCGGACCGCTGGGTGCCGGGTGCATGCTTCCGCGCAGCCGCTGAGCCAGACGCCAGATGGAGCATCGGCCAACCGCCGGTAGTATTTGCGTAGCACGAGGCTTCCGAGCAGAGAAGCGGGTGTAAATTTGCTCCAAAACGATCATCGCCGTCGTTGGATGAGCCGCGGGGAGAGGGAAAGTAAAGAGTATTTAGTATGTCAAGGGTGATCGCCGCTCACCCTGGTGATTGAGGGTTCCGTGCGCCATCCGCCTTCCTCTTGGAAAAGTGAAGCTGTATCGATGGTTGATCCCGTTCAGTGAGGCCATAAATTGCCCGTTCCTGCCCAGCCGTTCCGCTGACCTCCGAGATCAAGGGGGCGCCATGGGAAGGCGAGCTCCGCAGGCCAGCGATGCTGGACGCGGCGAGCGACCTCATCCTTCGTTGATCGAACAGGGCGTCGGTCTCGGCGACCTCGTGACGCTTCAAACCCTGAAGGAGGGTATCGCGTTTGCTCTGCGGCGCGAACACCGCGGCTCTCGAGCGCCGGCTCGCGCGTGGGCAGCTCGATGAGCTCTCGGAGATCGTCACGGAGCATGTGGGGAGGCCCGCGGGCGCTTTCTCTGCCTCGTTGACCCTCTCGCGCGGCGCGGTCTACCTTGCGAGCGCCCCCATGACCATCCACGTCGTCCGCCTGGGCGAGCTGCCGGCCGCCATGGCGCGTCGCTGCTGAGGGCGATGCTTCCGGCGGACGAGGTCATCAAGAAGCTGGTGCACGTGCTCGCGCCGTACCTCGGCGAGAACATGGCGCGCGCGGCCGTGCGCAGCCAGGCGGACAAGCTGGGTTTCAAGCACGGGCGCCTCTCCCCGGCCGACGTGGAGCGCTTGCTCGCCGCGGTCGCGCCGGGGCTCGGCGTGTTCGTCGGGCGCGACAAGGCCCAGCGGATCCTCGACGAGGCGCGCGCCGCGATCGGGGCGCAGGGATGAGCTCGATGACGCGAGTCCCCGTTCGCCGCGTGGCGCCGGTGGTGGTGACGATCGTGTGCGCGGTGTACGTCCCGCGCCTCCTGCCACAGGCCGCCGAGCTCTCCGAGCGGATCCTCCCGACGTCGGTCGTCGACACCGTGGGTCCGCTCGTGCGGCTCGCGTGCCTCGCGCTCGCCGCCGTGTTCGGCCTGCGCAGCGCCGCGCGCCTCGAGCGCGACAACCCGGCGCGCGGCCCGTGGTTCCTGCTCGGCGCGTGGCTCGCGCTCTTCACCCTGGGCCAGGTCGGGCTCGTGTACTATCCGCTCGTCGCGCGCGCGCCCACGCCGCTGCCGTCGATCGCGGACGCCGCGTTCCTCCTGGGATATGCGCTGCTGATCGCCGCGTCGGTGCGCTTCGTCTTCGTGTACCGCGCGTCCGGCTTCCCCGTCGGCAGCGCGCGCGAGCACCTCGGCATCGCCGCGGGCGCGGCGGCGGCGATGGCGATCGTCGGTTATCCCCTGCTCGCCCCGATCGCGCGCGCGCCGGTGCCGCTCGGCGAGCGGCTCATCAACATCGCCTATCCCATCCTCGATCTGATCGCGCTCGTCCCCGCGCTGGTGATGCTGCGGATCACGCGCGCCTTCCGCGGCGGCAAGGTGTGGGCGATCTGGGGATCGCTGCTCGCGGGCTGCGCGCTCATGGCCGTGGGAGACATCCTGTTCGCGTTCTTCTCCTCGGCGAAGATGACCGCGTTCGGGCCAGGCGTGGACATGATGTTGCTCCTCGGGTACTTCGCGGCGGCGTGCGGGACGATGCTGCAATACGAGACGATCACCGACTGACGACGGTGGTGCGGTGCTTGCCACTGGTCACAGGTCGCCCCGGCGGCGCGCGATGGCACGGTCCGAGCGTGAGGGCGGGCGTGACATGTCACGCTCTCGGGTGTGACATGTCACGCTGTCGGCCGTGACATGTCACGGCGGCTCGCCCGGCGCAGAGGTCGAGCCGTCGGCCCGGCGCGCGCCGCGGCGCGCCCATTGGGGTCGAATTTGCCGCGTCGGCGCGCTTGCGCTGCGCCCGTGGACGTCACGCCGGGGAGGGCGCGCCAGGCGGCATGCGCGTTGCGTTGTTGCCCGCTCGCGACCCCCGTCCACGGGCGCGCGGCGCCGCCGCGCCATCACACGGAGCTGAGCGCCATGATGTCTGCGCCGATACCGATGACGACAATGAATCTCCTCTCGAGGTCCCTCTCTGTCGAAAAGCGGATCGACGAGGCGGTCCTCTGCGCCAACGTGCCGAGCCCGCTGTCCTCGGTCGCATTCCATGAGGACGTCGAGTGCATCCGCAGGTTCTTCGCCGCGGGGTTCCCGGTTCACCTGGCGGTTCACCGGGTGGACAGCGCCGAGGCGGCGCGCCGGGACTACACGGCGCTTCACACCCACGACGGCCCGGAGATCAACCTGATCCTCCCGGATCCCGCGGGCCTCGAGTACCGCGTCGAGCTCGGTTCCCGCGTCCACCACGTCACCGAGAGCACGAGCATCTGGATCCCGCCGGGCGTCCCGCACTCGGCGAACGTGATCGAGGGCTCTGGCTACTTCATCACCGTGCGCTTCGACCATGGGGGTGCGACATGAGACGTGACCTTCCTCGGAGCCTCGACAAGGACGTTGGCGTCAGGAGGCCCGCCGTGGCCGCGTCGAGCGCCGCGCAGGCCTACCGGAGAGGGAGCCTCTGGCAGAGGGGGCGCGGCGAGCGCCTCATCGCGTTCGCCGGCGTGAGGCGGGGCGAGCTCGTGCTCGACCTCGGCTGCGGCACCGGCGGCCTCACGCGGCAGCTCGCCGAGATCGTGGGCCCCGACGGGCGCGTCCTTGGGATCGATCCGGACGAGGCGCGGATCGCGCTCGCCCGGCGCACCGCAGGCGCGCCCAACCTGGAGTTCCAGGTGGCGGCGGCCGAGACCCTCGGCGAGGTCGCCCGGGGCCGCTCCTTCGATCTCGTCTTCTCGAACTTCGTGTTTCACTGGATCCGCGACAAGCGCGCGGTCCTCCGCCTGATGCGCGACCTGCTCCGCCCCGCAGGGCGCATCCTCGTCCAGTGCGTCTCGTCGCTCCCCGCGCTCGTCGGGGAGCTCTCGCGGCTCGCCGACCCTTCGGGGGAGAAGATCCTGCGGGATTTCGCCTTCGAGGACGCCGCGGCGCTCGCGCACCACGTCGAGGGCGCCGGGCTCCAGCTGCTCCGCCTGGAGGAGCAGCATGGAACTCACGTGTATCCGACGCTGGACGCATTGCTGCGGTGGTGGCAGGCGACGACCCACGACCGGTTCGACCCGAGGGCCGTCGAGCCCACGGCGCTCTCTCGGTTCGCCGAGCAGCACGGCGACGGCGGCGTGTTCCGGGTGCGCGAGACGTTCTGCTGGTTCGAGGCGCGGCTCGCCCCGGCGCACTCGTGGGGACGCGAAGGCTGACTCCCTGAATCTCGAGGGTTTTTTCTGGATTGCGCCGACGTTTGTCTGGTCTCGGGGCCAGGACGACGCGATGCTCCTGGCTGCCACGCCCCCGTTCTTTTCCGAGGTGGGCTACCATCCGCTCTCCGCAGCCTTCCGCGGCGGCGCTCGCACCCAGGACCGATCCGAATGTCGATCTTCGAGCTCTCGTTCCAGTCCGGGGAGGCCTCGCTCTCCGTGCGCCGTGTCGTGGTCCAGGAGGCTGTCTCCGAGCTCTTCGCCGTCTCGGTGTGGGCCCGGTCCAGGCTCTCGGATCTCGAGCTGGAGTCGCTCGTCGGCCAGAGCGCGTCGCTCCAGATCCAGCCCGACGCCGCGCACCTCCACTGGCTGAGCAGCAGGCTCTGGCAAGGCGTGTGCAGCCACGTGGAGCAGGTGCAGGCCGAGCCGACGGGGCTCTCGACGTACTACCTCCGCATCGTGCCGCGCCTCTGGCTGCTCACCCAGCGCCGCGGCCACCGCATCTACCAGCACCTCTCCATCCCCGACATCGTCGACGCGCTCCTCGGCGAGTGGGCGATCGAGCCGGCGTGGAAGATCGATCGCGGCGCGTACCCCAGGCTCGAGTACAAGGTCCAGCACGGCGAGAGTGATCACGCCTTTCTCTCCCGCCTCCTCGAGGAGGCGGGCATCGCCTACACCTTCCCCGACCGCGGGGCGGACACCAAGCTCACGCTGAGCGACAAGCTCGAGGCGGAGCCGCTGAGGCCGGGGCCGCCGCTGCCGTACGTCGACAACCCCCTCGAGACCGCCGAGCGCGAGTTCGTCACCAGGGTGCGGCTCGGCCACGAGGTCCGGCCCGGCGCGAGCACGATCCGCGGCCACGATTTCCGCAAGCCCTCGTTCGCGCTCACCGGCGAGGCGCCCCCGGCGCCCGCGCCCGAGGCGAAGTACGAGCAGTACCGCTACGAGCCCGGCGCGTTCCTCGCCGCGAGCGCCGGGGGCGGCGCGCCCATCGGCGACGCCAAGGGCGTTTACCGCCACGACCCGAAGCACGGAGCCGATCTCTCGACACGGGTCCTCGCGGCGATGCGCGCCGACAAGCGCGGCGTGCTCTTCGAGGCCAACGTGATCGACCTCTACCCCGGCCGGGTCTTCGCCGTCGATCAGCACCCGCACCCGGAGTTCGGAAGAGGGCCGCTCTTGGTGGCCGAGCTCGAGATCGTGGCCTCGCTCGGCGAGCCGTGGAGCGTGCGCGGGCGCGCGCTCTTCGCCGATCCCAAGGTCCCGTACCGGCCGGCGCGCAAGACGCCCAGGCCGGTCGCGCCGGGGCTGCAGAGCGCGACCGTGGTGGGGCCGCCGGGCGCCGAGATCCACACCGACGAGCTCGGGCGGGTGCGCGTGCAGTTCCCGTGGGATCGTGAGGGCAAGCTCGACGACAACAGCTCGTGCTGGATGCGCGTGAGCCAGGGCTGGGCGGGCGCCGGGTTCGGGATGTTCATGCTCCCCCGCGTCGGCCAGGAGGTGCTGGTGGCCTTCCTCGACGGCGATCCAGATCTCCCGATCGTGGCCGGGCGCGCCTTCAACGGCCGCGAGCTCGTGCCGTACAAGCTGCCGGATCACAAGACGGTGAGCACCTGGAAGAGCAGCTCGTCGCCCGGCGGCGCGGGGTACAACGAGATCAAGTTCGAGGACCAGGCGGGCCAGGAGCTCGTCTACATGCAGGCGCAGCGCGACAGGAACCAGCTCGTCAAGCGCGATGAGGTCGAGCGCACCGCGCGCCACAAGCGGAGCACCGTGGGCGGCGACGAGCACGTGGTCGTGAAGGGCGCGCGAAAGCAGCTCGTCCACGGGGGCGACCACGTGCACGTGAAGCTGGACCAGCGAACGGCCGTCGACGGCTCGGTGTCGCTCACGGTCGCGGTGAACCGGGACGAGCGCGTGGGCGCGAACCACGCGCTCGAGGCCGGCAAGCAGCTCCACATCAAGGCGGGCGCGACCCTGGTGCTCGAGGCCGGGCAGCGGCTCACCATCAAGGGGCCTGGAGGCTTCATCGACATCCACCCGGGGGGCGTCGACATCGTGGGATCCATCGTCAACATCAACAGCGGCGGCGCGCCGGGCGCCGGCCAGGGCGCGAACCCGGCGGCGCCGCTCGAGGCCGAAGAGGCGCACCCCAAGGACACGCCGTCTCCCTGAGACGAGGAGGAGCGAGATCATGCCCGCCGCCGCGCGCCTCACCGATCTGCACACCTGCCAGACCCACCCTGGCCCCACGCCGATCGTCTCGTCGGCCAGGACGGTGAACATCGGCTTCCTGCCCGCGGCGCGGGTCGGCGATCGCGCCGCGTGCCCGGCCAGCGCCGCGATCGTCCAGGGCTCGGCGACCGTGTTCATCGAGGGCGCCATGGCCGCGCGTCTCGGCGACGAGACGGCGCCGAAGGGCGCGATCGTGACGGGGTGTCCGACGGTGAACATCGGCTCGACCGCCACCATCGATGCGTTGCTCGCCGCGTCCGTGTCGGGGACTCCGTTCCTCGATTGCGAGAGCTGCCGGATGGACGGCGCCGGGTGAAGGCGCTGCTCCATGTGACATCAGGGCTGCTCGCCGGGCGGCGCGTGCGCCTCCAGGCCGGCGAGGCGCTGCGCGTGGGGCGCCTCGGGCGGGCGGACATCGTGATCTCGCAGGACGAGCAGATGGCGCCGGTGCATTTCGAGGTGGCCTGGGATGGCGCCGTGTGCCGGCTCGTCGATCGGAGCCGCCGGGGGACGCAGGTCGACGGCAAGGCGGTCGCCGAGGCCACGATCGGCGACGGCGCCCTCGTCGTCGCGGGGCAAACCCACTTCCTGCTGCGGCTCGTGCCCGACGAGCTGGGCGCCGATCTCCCGCCAGCGCTGCCGCGCCCGCCGCCGTCACGGGAGCTGCTCGCCGCGCGGGCGGTCGCGCTGGAGGCGCTGCAGAGCGAGCCGGAGCCGCTCTTCGCCCTCCTCGACGCCGCCCGCGAACGGCGCATCCTCATGCTGCTGCGCGCCTGCGAGGACGAGAATCGCTCGCTCTTCGAGGGCGTCGCGGGCGAGGCGATGGCCCGGGCGGCGCCGCACCTGGTGCGGATCGAGAAGGGGTCGGCGCTCCTGCCGGTGCTCGTGAACGAGGGGTGGGGCGAGAGCTGGGGAGTCTACCTGACCGGGCGGAGGCCTTTTCGAGAGGTGCGGCAGAGATTGCGGCGGTCGCTGATCGTGAGGGACGAAGAGACGGGGAGGGGG
Organism: Sorangium sp. So ce128; assembly: GCF_051525245.1. NCBI lineage: Bacteria > Pseudomonadati > Myxococcota > Polyangiales > Polyangiaceae > Sorangium > Sorangium sp. So ce128. Next base: position 3,923,730 of record NZ_CP150313.1, read on the forward strand.
CTCTATTTCCGGTTCTACGATCCGCGGGTGCTGCGCGTGTTCCTGCCGTCGTGCTCGGTGCGGCAGCGGAGCGAGATCCTGGGGACGGAGATCGGCGGGGTCGTCATCGAGGGCGAGACGGGCGAGGTGCTGCGGCTCGGGGGGGCGTGACGGCGCCTGTCCGGATCCTCATGATGCGCGCCGCTGCCTGACCTGCACCACCCGCCCCAGCGCCGCCGCCTGGAGCGCCACCGGCTCCGCCTCCCGCTCGTCCATCGCCGGGTGCACCGCCGCGATCACCCGCGCTCGGAAGCGCGCCGAGAGCGGCAGCGCCTCGGCGATCGAGGCCGGCAGGTAGATGACGAGCGGCTGCGTCTCTCCGGCGACGCGCAGCAGCCCGCGCAGGTGCGGCCCGCCCAGCACCTTGCGCTTCTGGTAGTGCCGCTGCTCCAGCAGCGCGCGCTCCACCTGCTCGTTCGCGAGCTCCACCCGGCCCCTCTTTCCGTGGCCGAGCGCCTCGCGGATCTTCCCGCACAGCGCCTCGGCGACGGCGGGCGCCGTCGAGACGCCCGGCGTGGCGAGGAATTTCTCGGCGGCCCCGAGCGCCGCCGCGAGCGCGTCGTCGCCTGTCGCGAGCGGCGTCGCGGTGGAGACCAGCGCCTTCAGCGTCTCCACTTCGTCAAAGGACAGCGAGAGCTCGCCCTCGATCAGCTCGAGGGGCGGCACCGGCATGCCGCGCTTGCCGGCGGCGCGCGCGAGCGCCCCGTGCACGCCCGCGACGTCGGCGGCCGCGCCGCGATCGAGGATCTCGAAGACCTGCGCCCGATCCTCGATCTCGGCGGGCTCGTCGGAGAGCGCCGGATCGTCGGCCTCCGGGTCGAGGGGCTCGGCCTCCATCGCGTCGAGCAGGCGCTGCCAGGCCGGCTTGCGGACGATGCGCGGCACGCTCTTCCGATCGAACCAGACGAGCGTCAGCGCGTCCCGCTGCGCCGGCGCGAGCGCGGCGCCGGCGTCCGCTGCCCCGCCTGCGCCCGCGAGCATCGCGCCGATGGTCTGCGGCGCCGCCGGCGCGTGCGGGATCATGCCCATGGCGCTCGGCCCGGGCTGCGGAGCGCCGGCCGCCCAGGGGCTGACCGGCTCGCCGGGCGAGGCCTTCGCGATCGGCGGGGCAGGGATCGGAGAAGGGGTGTTCGATGCGGCGGCGGGGGGCGGCGCCGAGGACGGGGCGACGAAGGGGAGAGGCACCTTCGTCGCCTCCTCGGTGAGATCGCTCGTCTGGCCCTCGGTCGAGCTCGGCTTCGGCCGGACACCGGGCGGCTCGGCCGGCCGCGGAGCGGGCGCCTCGGGAGGAGGCGGCGTGGGCGGTCCCGCGCGAAAGGGCATGATCGAAGCCTGCACGGCGTCGAGCGATTTCGACGGCATGTCGACGGTCTGCTTCGACGGGCCGAGGGAGGGAGGCTTCACGCTGGGCGCGGCCGGGGCCACCCGCGGCGGCGGCTGGGGCCCCGGCGCCGAGGGGGTGGGTGCCTCGGCCGGCGCCTGCCTCGCGGGCCGCTCCAGCGAGACGCGGATCTGCCCTGACTCCTTGGGGCTCGCGAGCGGGAGCTGGCCTCGCCAGGTCAGCGTGCAGAGGAGGCGAGCGGTGTCGATCACGAGCGTGTCGCAGCGCATGGCGAGATCGCGCGGCCCGCCGGCGCGGCCGGTGACGGTCGCCCGCGGGCGCACGCCGGGGAGGCTGGTGACGAGGCGCGGGTGGCGAGGATGGAGGTTCTCGAGCAGGATCTGCTCGTCCTCGCGGAGCTGCAGCAGGCGCTGATCGAGCGGAGCGACGTTGAAGAAGGTGCGATCGAGATCCTCCGGCAGCGGGCTCGAGAGGAGCGCTCCCGACGACCAGGCCGCCGCGTGTCTGCCGAGCCTGCGGCGCCGCAAAGGCCAGGTGGGGGCGATGGGCCCGAAGCCCACCGCCGCGATGGGGTCGTCCGGGCTGGCCACGATCCGATCCACGGGGAGGAGGTTCGGGACGGCGGCCCTGCCGCGGGCGTCGCGCGCCTCGCGATGGATGCCCGCAGGGTTGTCCGTGTCCGGCCCGCCCGCGGCGCGCTCGTAGGCGAGCGGCATCGCCGTGAAGTGCGCTCCTTCCTGGAGCTCGCCCTCCTGGGTGAACCGGCGATCGCAGAACACCTGAATGGGTTTGTCGATCTCGCCCACCGCCATCCGCGCGATCAGCGACCGCGCGGGGCTGCCGCCGGGCGCGTGGGCGTGGCCGACGAGGACGACATCGGCGCCCTGCTTCAGCGGCGCGAGATCGCTCGCCTCGATCAGGCTGCGCGCGGGGTCGTCGTCCAGGTGCGCGTCGCGCTCGCGGATCGGCTCCTGCGCGGGCGCGAGCGGCGACTCGCCCGGCGCGAGCGTGAACGTCGCCTTGCAGACGACGGTGAGCACCCAGGTCAAGGAGCGCACCTGCCAGAGGAGCGAGGCGACGGGGAGCGGCCCGTCGGAGACGACATCCATAGGTGGGCCGACGGTACCACCACTCCGGCCGATTGGATTCGGTCAGGCGCGGCGCTCCGCGCCGTCAGGGGGCGCGCGGGCTGTCCGCGATGAACGGGAGCCCTGCCGCGGCCGCGTCCCGGAACGCCTGGGCCGAGGCGGCGGCCCGCTGCAGGCACGGCCAGCACGGCTCCTCCTGCGCGTCGTCGGGCTCCTCCGCCGGCGCTGCCGCGGCGCGCGGGCGCTGGGCCGGGACCGCCGCGGCGGGAGAGGGCGCGGGCTGGGCCAAGTCCTTCCCGGAGCCACCCTGGTCCGGGGCCTCCGCGACGTGTACCTGCCCCGCCGCGAGCGCGGCCGCGAGGTGGTCGATCACCTCGCGATCGTCCGGCGATATCGAGAGCCAGGGCCGATCCTCGCGGAGGAACCGCCGCAGCTCGTGCAGGATCTCGGCGCGCGCGCCGAGCGAGGCGATGTAGCGCCGCGCCGCGAGCCGATCTCCGCGAAGCGGCACGCGATCGCCCGGGGGCGGCTCTTCCCACGACCAGAAGAGATCGATCCACCGCTCCTCGCCCGGCCTGGCGGGCCCGCCGCCCTCCGGCGAGACAAGGTCGAGAAAACGCTCGTTCAACCGCAGCCGCAGCACGGAGGCAGGTTATCATGCCCGGGGCCGCGCCGGGCGGCCCCGCCGCGAGGTGATGGATGAATGACGCCGCGCTCGATCGAATCGTTCAGCACCTCTGGGGCGCGGAGGCGGATCTGGTCTACGCCGTCCTCGACGGCGCGCGCGACACGGCGATCTCCGACTCGGTGCGCTCCTCGGACCTGCCGCACTGCTGCCTCCTCGCGGGCGAGCTGGGCCCGGAGCTGGCCCAGGTGGCGCCCTACCTGGTGAGGCTCCAGCGATCGGGCGAGCTCACGCGACGCCTGCTCCGGCTCGGGTGGGGGAAGAGCTGGGGTATCTTCCTCGCCACGCCGTCTCCCCTCGAGACAGTGCGGCGGCACCTGCGCCGCCTGCTCCGCGTCCTGGGTCCGGACGGAGCGGCCATGTTCTTTCGCTACTACGACCCGCGGGTATTGCGCACCTACCTGCCCACGTGCAACGCCGGCGAGCTCGGCGAGGTGTTCGGTCCTGTCCTCCGCTACGCGGTCGAGGGCGAAGGCGAGGGGGAGCTCGTCGTGTTCCGGCGCGCCGGGCCCGAGCTCGCGCGCTCCGTGGTCGACCTCCGCGCGGCCGCGCCGGCGTGAATCCCAAGCGCGGCGCTGTTGATCCATGCGCATGTCGTTCGCGTTGACGCAAGAACTGCAGGTCGCTGCCCACGATCCCCGCTGCGGCTCCTCGGCAACGCCACCTTGCCAGCTCGCGATGAAGCCCGGCGGGACGTCCGCGCGCGGGTTGCACGGGCCTGGAGGTGGACACGGATCCCAGGCCAGCGCGCTCCGGACGGCTGGGGTCAGGCAGCCCCGGCGTGGCTTGAAACATCGTCTCACAGGGGGCACGTCGTGAGTCCAGTGCGACCAACGCTTCTCGAGATCGTGGTCAAGACGGCCGTGACCCACTCTGTCACCTACACCATCGTGGGTCTTCTGGCGTCTTCGCTGCTCGACTATACGCGGTTCTTCGCGGAGTCCAGCCTGAACCTCCTGATGCGGCCGACGAGCGATCCCTGGGTGATGGCGGGACCGCTCTTTCAGCCCATCCGGGGAGTGATGTTCGGGGGGCTCTTCCATCTGCTGCGCGAGCCGTTCTTCGGGAAGAGGAACGGGTGGCTGGTGATGTGGATCGCCCTGGCGGTGATAGGCATCCTTGGCACGTTCGGACCGGCTCCGGGATCCATCGAGGGGATGCTCTATACAACGTTGCCGACATGGGTCCACCTCAGGGGTCTTCCAGAGGTTCTCCTGCAGTCCCTGTCTCTGTCGCTGCTGCTGTCTTACTGGGTCCATCATCCGGAGAAGAGATGGTTGCGCTGGATGATGGGAATTTCCTTCTCGGTCCTGATGTCGTTCCCCGTCATCGGTCTGCTGGTAGGTCAGCCACGGTAGCCCAGCCCACCTCCCTGAAGCGGCGGTCACTCCTCCCTGAGGAGCCCGCGAAAGATGTCCACATAGCTGACGATGCCGACCAGCGCTCCTTCTCCGTCGACGATCGGGAGCGCGCCGATCTTGTTGTCGAGCATGAGCTCCATGAGCTCGGCCACGTCCGCGTCCGGACTGGCGCTCACGACATTGCCGCTCATGATCGTGGACACCGGCGCGCGGGCCTTCCGCGGCGCTGCGCCGACCTCCGCGGTGTCCTCGGCGTAGGGCGACTGGAGCGCGCGCAGGTCGCGATCGCTGAGCATCCCGACCAGCTCACCCTGCTCGTCGACGACCGGAACGTGGCGGAAGTCCATCGTCTGGAGCACGTTCACCGCCTCGCCGATGGGGTCGTCGACCCGCACGGTCCGGGGGTTCTCGGTCATGAGCTCGGCGGCGCAGATCTTGGGTAGTGGCATCATAGGCACGCTTGAGGCAACTTCCGGACCCGTCGGTCCTTCGATGTTGTCGAGCTCGCCGGGCGCGCGAGCGGCCCCATCCGCCGGCCCGTAGACGCCGCCGAGGGGCTCTCCGAGGCGCGCGACACGACGCGACACGACACGACAGGATGATAAAGGCGTTCAGCGGCGGGAGCCTCCGAGGGGTGGGGTCAGAGATCGTCTTTGGCCGCGATGGACACCAGCCGGTCGTGGATGCGTGGCCTTGGCTGCTGAGCACGCATCGTACGACAGCCACGCTGCATACGACCTCCCGTCGTGATCCGAGCTCTCGTGACGTGCGTTGTCGCCTGCTCGTTGCTCTGGAGCGACTCCCGAGCGCGGGCGTCGTCGACGTGCCCGTCTTCGGGCGACTGGACGTCCGCGATCTTGGCCTGGCGGTGTTCACCGTCCCGCTGGGGCTCGTGGACGGCTTCACGGCGTCGCCGGCGCGAACGGAGCGCCGCGGCCCGCCGTTCGCGCGCCGCCGTTCGCCGCGCCCGCCCCGCCACGAGGTGACGGCGCGGCCCTGCGCGGTTAAGCTCGCGCTCGTGCCGTTTCCCCGGAAGACCAACCCCGTGCGCCGCCTGCCCGCGCTCGCGCTCGCAGCGCTGACGGCGATCGCCGGCGCCGCGTGCGTCAGCAAGCCGACGATGCAGCTCGACCACGCCGAGATCACAGGGATCCGCATCGCCTTCCCGCCGAGCCTCGGCATCCTCATGACGATCGTCGTCAACGTCCACAACCCGAACTCGTACGACGTCGCTGTCCGCGCGGTGCGCGGTCAGGTCGTGCTCGCCGGCCGCTACCCGCTGGCGGTCGACTTCCGGGCCGACGGCGACGGCGTATGGCTCGCTTCCGACCGCACGACCCAGGTCCGCGTCCCCGTCAGCGTCCCCGTCGATCTCGGCCTCCAGCTGCTCCGCGAGACGCTCTCGTCGCCCGTCATCCCGTACCGCTTCAGCGGCCGGGCGGACGTCACCGCGACGCGCACCTTCCGGCTCGAGGCCGACGACTACTCGATCGACGATCACGGCGTCGTCGCCCGCAACCAGATCGAGACCGCCCTCGGCGTCCTGCGATAACACCCGCCGCGGCCGGAGGCTGCTGGCGGCACCCTGGCGGCCCACGGGGCGCCCCCGCGCGGACGAACACGCGCTCGGTCTCCGGCGAGGACCACGCGCCCCGGTGCCCGCGTTGGCGTGGCGCACGACGTGCCGATGTTGCGCAAGTCGCGCCGACGTGGCGCGGCTGCCCTCGACGTCGGCGCCCGCGCTGGCCGGCCGGCCAGATCGACGGTCGACGCAATGACAGTCCATGACAGCGGCGCGCCCGCGCCGTGAGCGTCTCGCTCCTTCCTGGTGGCGGCGCCCGCCATCAGGTGGAGGCTCCGGCCTCCAGGCGGCGCGGCGAGCCTCGACGCGCAGCCTCCGCGCGGGACATCCTGCGCGCCCTGCTCGCTCTCCTCGGCGGTGCCTCGCGCCGCCACGGAGCACGCGGGCATCCAGGCCAGTCCGTTCATCGATGGATCGGCGCGTTGGCCACCGACTTGCTTCGGCTCGCTCCTGAACTCGGTCGCACCTGCGACACGCCGTCCCGCGCCTTCGGCGCGAGGGGGAGCTTTCATGGTGGATGGCTGTTCCAGCGGTTTTCTCGCGCTCGATCCGGAGATGAGGCGCCTGCGCGAGGCCCTCGAGACCGTGGCGCCCACGCCGCTGCCGGTCCTGATCCTCGGCGAGACCGGGACGGGAAAAGAGGTGGTGGCGGAGTGGATCGCCGGCATGTCGCGGCACCCGCGCGAGCGCTTCGTGAAGGTCAACTGCGCGAGCCTGTCGGAGTCGCTCGTCGAGAGCGAGCTCTTCGGCCACGAGCGCGGCGCGTTCACCGGGGCGGTGGCGCCGCGCGAAGGGCTGTTCGAGGCCGCCCACGAGGGCACGCTCTTCCTCGACGAGGTGGGGGAGCTGTCCCCGCGCACGCAGGCGAAGCTGCTCCGCACGCTGGAGTACGGCGAGATCGTCCGCGTCGGGAGCACGCGCCCGCGCCGCGTGGACGTCCGCGTGATCGCGGCGACGCACCGCGATCTCGAGCGGATGGTGCGGGAGGGGAGCTTCCGCCAGGACCTCTACTTCCGCCTCAACGCGATCACCCTGCGGATCCCGCCGCTCCGGGCCCGCACCTCCGAGATCCTGCCGCTCGCGGAGCTCTTCGCGGCGCGCCTCTCGCAGCGGCTCGCGCGCCCGGCGCCGCCGCTCGCGAAGGAGGCGACGGCCGCGCTCCTCTCGCACGCCTGGCCGGGGAACGTCCGGGAGCTGCGCCACGTGGTCGAGCGCGCGGTCGTGATGTCGAAGGGCGGGCCGATCGGCGCGGACCACCTGATGCTGGAGGCGCCGCGGGCGCCGGTCGAGGCCGGGATCAAGGGCGATCTGCGCTCCTTCGAGCGAGACCGCATCGTCGCGGCGCTCGAGCAGTCCCGCCAGAACCAGACGCGGGCCGCCGAGCTGCTCGGCGTGTCGCGGCGCACGCTCACCAACAAGCTCAACACGTACGGCATCGCGCGGCCCCGCAAGAAGGTCGCGCTGGAGGAGTGCTGACGTGGCCTCGCCGTTCTTCCGCACGATGCGGTCGCTCGAGATCGAGCGCGGTCCGAGGACCTGGATCCGCCTCGCCGTGATCCTCGCCGTGCTCGGCGCCTGGGCGGGCTGGATGCACGCGGCGCGCGTCTCGGTCTACGCGACGACCGGGAAGGCGCGCCTGGAGGTCAGCCGGATGGCCCACCGCGTGGCCGCCGTCGAGGCCGGGCGCGTGTCGGTGGTGCAGGTCTCGCTCGGCCGCCACGTGGAGCAAGGGGAGGTGCTCGTCGAGCTGGACGCCGCCGTCGAGGAGCGGCGCCTGGAGGAGGAGCGCACGAGGGCGGCCGCGCTCGCGCCGAAGATCGAGGCGCTGCAGCACCAGATCGCGGTCGAGGAGGAGGTGCGCGCGTGGCAGGTGAAGCTGTCCGACGCCTCGGTCGCGCGCGCCAGGATCGACCTGCGCCAGCGGGATCTCTCCGCCGCGCACGGCGAGGAGCTGCGCGCGATGTCGGAGCGCCTGCACGACGAGCGGCTCGCGTCGACGGCCGACCACCTCGAGGCGAAGAGCCGCGCCGCCGACGAGCAGCTCAAGGCGGAGGGGGCGCGCGCCGATCTCCGGCGGCTCTCGGTCGCGGGGCGCCACGACGAGCGGCAGACGGCGGCCCGCCTCGCCGAGCTCGGGCGCGCGCTCGGGGATCTGGTGGCCGAGCAGCAGGCGGCCGACGCGGCGGTGCACACGGCGCTCGCGCAGATCGAGCGGCGCAAGGTCCGCGCGCCCATCGCGGGGAAGCTCGGGAACATCGCGGCGCTCCAGGTGGGGGACGTGCTCAAGCCGGGCGACCTCGTGGCGACGGTCGTCCCGGGCGACGACCTCCACGCCGTCGCCCTCTTCGCGCCGTCCGACGCGGTGGGGCGCGTCGTCCCCGGGCAGAGGGCGCGGATGCGCCTCGACGGGTTCGCGTGGACGCAGTTCGGCATGATCGAGGGGGAGGTCTCCCACGTCGCGAGCGAGCCGTACGACGGCGCGATCCGCGTCGAGCTGCTCGTGCGGCCGGAGAGCGCGGCGTCGATCCCGGTGCAGCACGGGATGCCTGGGACCGCCGAGGTCGAGGTGGAGCGCGTCGCTCCGTGGGCGCTCCTCCTGCGCGCCGTGGCGCCGGGAGGTGCGCGATGAAGCGCGCGTTCCTCGTCCCCGAGGTGCTGCAGGCGTCGCTCATGGACTGCGGCCCCGCCGCGCTCAAGGCGGTGCTGCAGGGGTTCGGCGTCGACGTGCACTACGAGTGGCTCCGCGACCGCTGCCAGACGGACGTGGACGGGACGTCGATCGACGCGCTCGCCGCGCTCGGGCAGGAGCTCGGGCTCGCGACCGCCGAGGTGGTGGTCCCCCACGACAGCTTCCTCCTGCCAGAGGCCGACTGCCTCCCCGCGATCGTGGTCAAGCGCGGCGCGGGCGGCGCGCTCCACTTCGTGGTCGTCTGGCGCCGGCTCGGGCCGTTCGTGCAGATCCTCGACCCCGGCAGCGGGCGCCGCTGGGTGCGCTCAGCGCGCTTCATGGAGGACATGCCGCACTTCCCGATCCCGATCTCGATCGAGCGGTGGCGGCGGTGGGCGTCGTCCGCGGACTCGCTCGGCCCGCTCCGCGCGAAGCTGCGCGCGCTGCGAGCGGACGGGGAGGCGCTGATCGCCCGGGCCGACGCGGACCCGGGGTGGCGGCCCTTCGCGGCGCTCGACGCCGCGGTGCGGATGGTGGCGCGCCTCGTCCGCGGCGGCGCGATCGCGCGCGGGGGCGAGGCGCAGCGCGTGCTCGAGGGCGTCTTCGAGCGCGCCCTCGCCGGGGAGGCGGGCGCCATCCCGAAGGGGTTCTTCTGGGCCACGGAGGGCAAGGCGCCGGGGAAGCTCCTCGTGCATGGCGCGGTCATCGTCCACGTCGGCCCGCGTCAGCGCGGCGCGAGCCGGGCCAGCGCGGCCGCGCGCGCCTCTGCGCCGCCCGCCGCGGCGCCGCCGCCGAGCTACCGCGGCAGCGCCGCGCCCGAGGCCGCGCGCGCGGCCGCGCCGGACCGGCCTGCGCCGCGCGCTACCGCGACCGCGGCGCTGCCGGCGTCCGTTCGCCGGGAGCTGGAGCTGCCGACGCCGTCCCCCTCGCGCCTGTTCTTCTGGATGCTGCGCGCGGACGCGGGCGGGGCGCTCGCGCTCGTCGGGGTCGCCCTCGCGGCGAGCGCGGCCATCGCGGCGATCGACGTGGTCATCCTCCGCGGGCTGTTCGACGCGGTGAAGAGCGTCACCGTCGAGTACCAGCGCGCGCTCGGGCTCCTCGCCCTCGTCGCGTTCGCCGCCGGGGGCCTGGCGCTCGAGATCTTCGTGGCCCACGCCGTCTCGCGCCTCGGGCGCGCCCTCGAGGTGCGCTTCCGCGCCGCGTTCCTGGAGAAGCTGCCGCGGCTCGAGGATCGCTACCTGCGCAGCCGGCCGACCTCGGACATGACCGCGCGGGGCCACGCGATGCACCTGATGCGCGAGGCCCCGGCGCTCTTCGCCCGCATCGCGCGCGCGGCGCTGTCGTTCGCCGCGACGCTCCTCGGGGTCGTCTGGCTCTACCCGGGCGGCGCGTGGCTGTCGCTGGTGGCGGCGGCGGTCGCGCTCGCCGCGCCGTACCTCGCGCGGAGGCCGCTCGTGGAGAGCCTCATGCGCCTGCGCACGCACGCGGCGTCGCTCGAGCGGTTCTACCTCGACGCCCTTCTCGGCGTCGTGCCCATCCGCGTCCACGGCGCGGAGCGGGCGGTGCGGCGCGAACACGAGGCGCTGCTCGTCGAGTGGGCGCGGACCGGCCGGCTCGTGCACGCGCAGTCCACCGCCATGCAGGCCGCCCAGGGGATCGCGAGCACCGCCGTGGCGGTCGCGATCGTCGGCGGCTACGTCGCCTCCGGCGGCCCGGCGGCGGCGCTGCTCCTGCTCGTGTTCTGGTCGCTCCGCCTCCCCGCGGCGGCCCAGGAGCTCGTCGCGGCGCTGCTCGGCTGGAAGAACGTGCGCAACGCGTCCGTGCGCCTCTTCGCGCCGCTCGCGGCGCCGGAGATGGACCTGCCCCGCGCGCCCGCAGAGGACGCCGTCGACGCGGCGCGCGCCGCGCAGGGCGCCACGCTGGCCGCCGCGTGCGCTACGTCGATCGACCTCCGGGGCGTGAGCGTGAAGGCGGGAGGGCACACGCTCCTGTCCGATGTCTCGCTGAGCGTCCCGGCGGGGGCGCACGTGGCGATCGTGGGGGCGTCGGGCGCGGGGAAGTCGTCGCTTCTCTCGCTGCTCCTCGGGTGGCTGCGGGCGTCCGGGGGGGAGGTGCTCGTCGACGGGCGCCCCTTCGACGACGCGGCGGTCGAGCGCCTGCGCCGCGCGACCGCGTGGGTGGACCCGGCGATCCAGCTCTGGAACCGCACGCTCCTCGAGAACATCACCTTCGGCCACGCCGGCGACGCCCTCGCGCGCGTGCCCCTGTCCATGAGCCAGGCCGAGCTCACCGGCGTCCTGGAGAGCCTGCCCGACGGCTTGCAGGCGGCGATCGGCGAGGGGGGCGCGCGCCTGTCGGGCGGGCAGGGGCAGCGCGTCCGCCTCGCGCGGGCGCTCATGAAGGGCGACGCCCGCCTCGTGCTCCTCGACGAGCCGTTCCGCGGGCTCGAGCGCGAGCGCCGCCGTGAGCTGCTCGCGCGCGCGCGGGAGCACTGGGGGCGCTCGACGCTCGTCCTCGTCAGCCACGACGTCATGGACACGCTCGGCTTCGACCGCGTGCTGGTCGTCGAGGGGGGCAGGGTCGTCGAGGACGGCGCGCCGCGCGAGCTCATGGACGACCCGCGGAGCCGCTACCGCGCGCTCGCCGAGGCGGACGCGCGGGCGCGCGACGAGGTCTGGTCGAAGGAGCGCTTCCGGAGCGCGACGATGGAGGGCGGCCGGCTCCTCCAGGGGGCGGCGTGAAGGCGGGCGAGGCCGGACAGGCCGCAACGTTGGGCGGGCTCGCGTGGCAGCCGTCCGCGCTCGGCCACGCGATGAGCGCGCTCACGGCCGCGTGCGGGCTCGCGAGCGGCGCGGCGCCGTCGCCCGGCGCGCCGCCGGAGGGCGACCCCACCGCGTGGATCGAGGCGTACGCGGGGTGCATGGGCGTCGAGGCGGAGGCCGTCCAGTGCAGCTTCGCCGAGCTCGCGCGCGCGCTCCCGTCCCTCGGCCCCTCGATCGTCCGCGTCGAGCAGGGCTACCTCGCGGTGGTGTCCGCGGGCCGGCGGGGGCTCTCGGTGCTGACGCCGGCGCTCAGGCCGGCGCGGATCCCGCTGGAGACCGTGCGCCGGGCGCTCACCGCCCACCTCGAGGATCGCCCCGCGTCGCACGTCGACAAGTGGCTCGCCGCGGCGCGCGTCCCGCCGCGGCGCGCCGCGCGGGCGCGCGACGAGCTGCTCGCCCAGCTCGTCGCGGATCGCCCCATCGACGGCGTGTGGCTGCTGCGCCCCGATCCAGGGTCGCGCTTCCGGCGCCTGCTCTCGAGGCGCGGGGTGCTCCGCCGGGGCGCGATCTTCCTCGCGGCCGCCGCTTTGCAGATCGCGCTCGGCGTCTTCGCCTGGTGGCTGATCGGCGCGGGCGCGCTCGACGGCGACGTGCAGCCGGGGTGGCTGCTCGCGTGGGTGCTCCTGTCGCTCTCGGCGCTCTTCGTGCAGCTGTTCGCCTCGTTCACGGGGGGCATGCTCACGATCGACGTCGCCGCGCTCCTCAAGCAGCGCCTGCTGTGCGGCGCGCTCCGCCTGGATCCGGCGACGATCCGGGCGCGCGGCTCGGGCGAGCTGCTGGCGATGGTCTCCGAGTCCGAGGCGGTCGAGACGGCCGGGCTCGGCGGCGCGCTCGGGGCGATCGTCGCGCTCGTGCAGCTCGCGAGCGCCGCGGCGGTCCTCGCCGCCGGCGCCGGCGGCGGCCTCCACGTCGCGCTGCTCCTCGGGTGGACGCTCGCCGTGGCGCTGCTCGGGCGCCGCTTCGCCCGGGAGCGGGCGGCGTGGACGGGCGAGCGGTTCGCGATCACGAGCGGCTTCGTGGAGCACGTCGTCGGGCACCGGACGCGCGTCGCCCAGCAGGCCTCGCACCTCCACCACATCGAGGAGGACGCGGCGCTCGAGCGCTACCACCGCGCTGCGCGCGGGATGGATCGCGTGGGGGATCTCCTTGCGTCGCTCCCGGCGCGCGGGTGGCTCGCGCTCGGGCTGCTCGGCCTGGTCCCGGCGGTCCTGGGCGGGGTGGGCGCGGGCCCGCTCGTCGTCGCGACCGGCGGCATCCTCCAGGCGCAGGCCGCGTTCGCGACGCTGGCGACGAGCCTCGGCGCGCTGCTCTCCGCCGCCGTCTCGTGGCGCTCGATCGCGCGGCTTTTCGTGGCGGCCGAGGGGCGCGAGCCCGCCGGGATCCCGCAGGCCGTGCTCGGGCGCCCCGCGGCGTCGGACGTCGTGATCGAGGCGCGGGGCGTGTCGTTCCGCTACGACGGGGCGCGCGGCGAGCCCGTCCTCCGCGGCTGCGATCTGGTCCTCTCGAAGGGCGACCGGCTGCTGATCGAGGGGCGCTCCGGCGGCGGCAAGTCGACGCTCGCGGCCGTGCTCAGCGGCCTTCACGCGCCGTCGTCGGGGCTCGTGCTGCTGCGCGGCCTCGACCGGCGGACGCTGGGCGGCGCGGCGTGGCGCAGCCGCGTGGCGAGCGCGCCGCAGTTCCACGACAACCACGTTCTCTCCGGGACGCTCGCGTTCAACCTGCTGATGGGCCGCGCGTGGCCCGCGTCGCCCGAGGACCGGCGGGAGGCGGAGGTCGTGTGTCGCAAGCTGGGGCTCGGGCCGCTGCTGGACAGGATGCCCTCGGGGCTCGATCAGGTCGTGGGCGAGACGGGGTGGCAGCTGTCGCATGGAGAGCGGAGCCGGCTGTTCCTGGCGCGGGCGCTGCTCCAGCGCTCGGACGCCGTGATCCTCGACGAGAGCTTCGGCGCGCTGGATCCGCTTACCGCCCGCGAGTGCGTTGGCGCCGTGCTGGAGCGGGCGCCGGCGCTGATCGTCATCGCGCACCCGTGAACGTGACGTGAGGGAGCGGAGGACGGCCTCGACCTAGGGTGTTGTCGCCAGCGTGAGCGCTGGTCGGTAGGCACATCGCTAGTTCCGTGCGCACAGCCACGCTGCGCGCGCTGGTTGGCAGAGATAACCTTGCGCGAACCGCATCCCTCCAGGAAAAGTGACGCTTTATCGACAAGGTCTCCGAGCCCGTGGGTGGGATCTGCGATGAATCGGCGGGAGAGGGCGAGGCGAATCGGTGCTTCGACCAGCTCAGCACCAACCCGGTCAATGGCCGAGCCCGCCTGGGGATGATGCAAGGTCGCGGGAACGACAGCGGCAAATGAGGACCGCTTCCCGGGCGCGCCTCCCCTTGTCTTGTCATGGCGCTGGGGGGGACCGTCGTGTTACCATGCTCAGGAATGAGCGCCTGCCTGCACCCCGTCGCGTCGCGTTCGTGGCCTTGCCGCGGCGCGCGTAGCGCGCTCATTCCCCTGCGATCCCGGCTCCTCTGCCGGAGGTCGCCCGCACGCTCGTAGGGGAGCGGCCTTCCGGCGTCTTTCGCTGGCCGCTCCCGGAAGGAAGCGGGCCTGGCGTCGAGGGCGCCTGAGCGGGCGACCTGGGCGAGCACTCACGCCGTCCAGCTCGCCGGCGCGGACCTTCGGCCAAGCCCGGATCGCACCGACGACACAAGGAGATCCCAGCTCATGGCACCTCACTCGAACCCCATCGTCCTCACCGAATTTGACCGCGATCGCCTCGCGCGGCTGCTCGAGGCGCTGCGCGCGCGGCCCGGGGGAGACTCCCCGAACCTGGAGGCGCTCGAGATCGAGATCGAGCGCGCCGACGTCGTGAAGCCAGGGGATATCCCGCCGAACGTCGTCACCATGAACTCCACGGTCGACCTCTTCGATCTCGACACGGAGGAGCGGCTCTGCGTGACCGTGGTGTTTCCCGGGATCGCCGACGTGAAGAGCGGCCGTATCTCGGTGCTCGCGCCGATGGGGCTCGCGCTGCTCGGCTGTCGAGAGGCCGACGAGGTGGAGTGGCCCACGCCGAGCCGCACCCGGCGGCTCCGGATCGAGCGCATCGTCTATCAGCCCGAGGCGTCGGGTCGCTTCGATCTGTGAGCCTTCGGCGTGAACGGCCGGCCTCGCCGGCGCATCGTGCGTCTTGAACGCGAAAGGCCCGACGCTGCTCATCGCAGCGCGGGCCTCCGCGGTCGTGTCGTCAGGTTCGAGGAGCCGGTCGCCGCGGGCTGCGGCATTCGGCGCCTCGACGGCCGCTCAGTTGCCGCTGCCGCAGCAGCCGGGCGGACAGGTGCAAACGGCCGGGCCGACGCCCGCCTGGAGCTCCGTGGGGACCTCCACCGTCAGGCGCGCAGGGCGCTCCTCGACGGTCTCCTGCTTCGACTCGACCTCGACCTCGACCTTGATCTGCTCGTTCATGGCGATTGCTCCGTGGATGGGTTGGTTATTTCATTCGGGGACTCGGCGTCCCGCGAGGAGGGCTATTGCAGTCGCCGTGCCACGCCGTTTTTGGCGCGGTATCGGCCGCTTCGGCGCGGTATCGGCCGCGCTTGAGCAACCCCTTTCCCAATTGGGGAAATCCGTCTGGCATCACCCTTCCCGATCGGGTCAGCCCCGGTGCACAAGTTGGGGCTCCGAGCGGCGCTCACCCGCACAGGAGACGGGCCCAGATCGGCGTTTTCGGCGCGCAAGCGCACTCCTGTGCGCCGAGCACCGAAAACGTCGAGATGGGCCCGTATCCGAAGCGGGTGAGCGCCGCTCGGCACGAGGTTCGCAACGGGCCCGGCGTGATGGACACGTCAATCATCCCCGAACTGCTCTCCTTCCGTGCGCCGTGGCTCGAAGAGAAGCTCGTGAAGGACCGGGTGGTCCCCTCCTGCGAGGAGGCGGCGCGGCTCCTCGACGAGGTAAAGAAATACCTCTTCCTCTGCGAGGCGAACCGGACCCGGCAAGTCCCCATGTTCTCCCGGAGGATCGACGAGGTCTGGCACCAGCTCGTCCTCTTCACCGAGGAGTACGCGGCCTTCGGACACCGCTTCTTCGGCGAGTTCGTCCACCACACCGCCAACACGGCTCCTCGCGGCGGCCCCGGATCGCGCCCCGAGATGACCCGCGCCGAGTTTCGCGCCGAGTACGAGGCGCTCTTCGGGCCCGTCTCCGCGGCGTGGAGCGACGAGCTCGCCGTGACGCCCGACACCCGGCTCATCCGCGTCACGTTCGGCCGCCCCATCTTCGTGCGGGTCGAGCAGGGGAGGGCAGAGCTCGTGTGGTCGCTGGAGCCGCCGCGTGTCCTCCTGCGCATCGACGCGTGGGCGAAGGACGCGCTGCAGTTCATCGTCGACTGCGATCACTTCTATGTCCGCGAGCTCCCCGGCCTCGAGGACGGCGAGCGCGTGGCGCTCTGCCGTCCGCTCGTGAAGGGCGACTTCCTCCGGGTCGCGCCATGAGGCTCGCCGAGCTCACCGCCCTCTTCGGGCGGCTCGATTTTCCGGGCCCCGAGGGCCGCGGCCGTCCGCCGCGCGATCACGTCCGCGCGGTCGAGGGCGCGGTCCGCGCCGGGCTCTCGGACGATGAGCTCCTGCTCGACCTCTTCGCGCTCGAGATCGAGCGTCGCGACGGCGCGCCGGATCTCGCGCCGTTTCACGTCCTCCCCGAGCTCGGCGTGCGCCTCGCGTTCGCGTACTGGCGGCCCGGGCGCGCGGCCGGCGCTCACGAGCACTCGGACTGGACGGTCACGGCGGTGGTCCACAACACGCTCGATGTCGCGACCTTCGACTGGGAGGCGACGGCCCGCGCGCGGCGGCTCGTGCCGAAGCGCCTGTTCTCCGCGGAGGCCGGGCGGGTCGGTCACATCTACGGGCCGTGCATCCACGACCCGCGGAACCCGACGGGGAGCTGGTCCATCTCGCTGCACCTGTTCGGCCCTCACGACGGTCCGGTCATCGAGGCGCAGGTGGGCCCCATCGAGGGCCTGACCCCCATGGCGCCCCGGGCCGAGCCGGACGACGCGCTCTCGGCGGCGCTCCTCGCGCACGAGCGGGAGTGCGTTCGCCGGGCGCAGATCGACGCCCTCGAGCGCCGGGGCCCCCAGGGCGCCGCGCTCCTCGCGCGCCTCCACACCTGCGGCGACGCGGGGACCCGGCGGCGCGCCGCCCGGGCGCTCGGCCGGACCGAGGCCCTGGGCGCGCACACCGTCCTCGCGCGCCGCTGGCCGGGCGTGGATCTCGACGTGGCGCCCCGCGCGGGCCGCGCCGAGCTCGTCGCGCGGTGCGGCGGGCGCGCCCAGGTCCTTCTCCGCGTCGACGCGTGGGCCGGGCCCGCCCTCCGCGCGGCGTCGACCGCCCGGGAGCTCCGCCCCAGCGACATCCCCGGCCTCGCGGAGGCAGAGCAGCTCGCGCTCGCCCGCGCCCTCGTCGACTGGGGGACCTTTCAGCCCTTCGAAGCCCAGGAGAACTGACCCATGCAATCCACGCAGCTCACGCAGCCCACGCAAACAGACGCCGTGACAACGGGCGCGCCCAGGCGGCCTGATCTCTTTGCCTACCGGGCGCCGTTCGTCATCAGCAAGCTGCTCATGAACAAGACCGTGGCCACCGAGCGCGAGGCAGAGGCGCTGTTCCGGGAGCTCGTGCGCTATCTCTGGCTCGTCGACTCCGACCGCTCCCGCGCTTACCCGATGTTCTCGCTGCGGGTCGACGAGGCCTGGCACCAGTTCGTCCTCTTCACGATCGAATATGCCGACTTCTGCCAGCGCTTCTTCGGGCGCTTCTTGCACCACGCGCCGAGCAACGCGCCCGTCACGCACGCCTGCCGCGAGGCGACGTGGGACGAGTTCGCGGACGCGTACAGCGCCCTTTTCGGCGAGCCGCCGCCCGAGCCGTGGAGCGACGCTTCGTCCGTCTGCGGCCCGCGTCGCGTTGTCCGCGACCGCGAGGTGTCGGTCCGGCTGAGCGACGGCAAGGCGGAGCTCGTCGATGGCGACGCGGTGCTCGTCCGCGTCGACGCCTGGGGCGAGCCCGCGCTGCGCTTCATCGCCCGGCACGGCATCTTCTACGTGCGCGAGCTGCCCGGGCTCGACCTGGACGACCGGATCGCCCTCTGCCGGGCGCTCGTGGCGTCGCGGACGCTCCGCGTCGCTCCGTAGTCCGCGTCGCTGCGCTGGAATGGGCGGTCGTCGTGGGCCCTCGGGGCGCCACGCGGCCCATGGCGCGGTTTGCGATGGCGTCGCTAGCGCACGCCGACGCCCAGGAGGGCGGTCATCGAGAGCTGCTGAGGACCGTCGCCGAACCGCGCCTGCAGCCTGTCGAGGATCGCTTTGCCGAGCGCTTCCCAGCGCTCGTCGCCCAGCTTGTCGCGCAGGAGCACCAGCGGCGCGTTGCTCCTGCTCACCGAGCGCCAGAACTCCTCGGTCGAGGGCGACTCGCGGGAGTGCTCCGCCTCGTGCACCGAGACGTCCCGGAACCCGGCGGCCGCCATCTCGGCGCGGAACTCGCCTGGGTCTCCGAGCGGCGCTTTGCCCTCGCCGAAGGGCAGCCCGGGGAGCTCGGCGCCGATCGCCGAGAAGAGCTCGCCCAGGAGGGGCGTCCTGTCCATCGGCACCCAGCTCGCGACGACCGCGCGGCCGCCGGGGCGCAGCACCCGGAGGATCTCGCGGAAGCCGCGGTCGCGGTCGGGGAAAAAGATCAGCCCGAACATCGAGAAGGCAGCGTCGAACGAGCCCTCCTCGAAGGGCAGCGCCATGCCGTCGCCGACGCGGGCGTCCACCGCGAGCCCCGCGGCCGCGGCGCGCTCGCGCAGCCGCTCGACCATCGCGGGTGCGAAATCGACCGCGGTCACGCGCGCTTCCCCGGCGGCGAGGAGGGACAGGGTGCCCGGCCCGGCGGCGACGTCGAGCACGCGGGCGCCCGGGCCGACCCCGGCGAGCCGGAGCGCGTCGGCGGCGTATTTCTCGAAGTGAGGGACGATGTCGGATGCGTAGTCGTCGGCGACCAGGTTCCACGCGACGGGGGTGGCGAGGGGGCTCGGGGGCTGGGTCATCGGCAGAGGTGCTATCACGGACGCGCCGAGCGGATCCAGCCGCGGGCGTCCTGGCGCGGAGCTCCCGCGGTCGGGGCGTTCATCGCGCTGTGCCCTCGTGCGCCCGCCGCCCCTCGAGCACCTGCCCCGCAAGGAGAGCGGCGTTGAGCAGCATCAGGTTCTCCGCCAGCTGCACGTGCCGCTGCTCCGGCAGGATGGATATCGACACCGCCGCCGTGAACAGCAGCGCGCTCCCCGCGAGGGCGAGCTGAACACCGCGGCGATGCCGTCGCGACAGCTGGAACACGAGCGCCCCGAGCGCGGCCGCCGCGAGGATCGGCTTGAGCACGGCGAGCGGCCAGCGGTAGGGGAGGGTGAATGAGCGCGTCTCGTGCCAGGTCGACACGTCGATGCCGTAGATCTGCTTCACCGCCTGGTGCGCGGTGGACGCCGGGGTCAGCTTGACGTGCCGGTCCAGTGTGCCCACCGACAGGGTTGCCTCCTGGAGGTGGTGGAGAAGGACCCGTCCAGCGTCGGCAGGCCTGTCGAGCGCCGCGCTGAGCGCGACGCGGCTCGCCCAGCGATCGAGCGCCGGCGGAGGGAGGTGGAGCTCGCGGGCGGCGATGGCCAGGGGGGATTCATCGTCCCACATCACGAAATCGAAGCCGCGCAGGTTGCCGTCGCCGTGCTCCCGGAGGAACGCGACGGAGCGCTCGTCCGGGGCGGCGTGCTCGGGTCGGATGAGGGGAGCGAGCATGCAATAGCGGTTGATTCCGGCCCAGCTCTCCATCGCCCATGCGCCGCGATGAGTCCGGTAATGGCCCATGTAAGCCACCACGATCAGGCTGGCCGCCACGACCAAGGCGCAGGGGGCGAGCAGGCGGCGCGCGCGCTCGCCGGCGCCGGAGGCCGGGCCGCGGAGGGCGGCGGCGAGGGTCAGTGCGGCGAGCAGCCCACAGACCGCGAGGCCCACCACCCGGACCGAGGCGCTCGCGCCGGCCGCGAGGCCCGCCGCGCCGAGCAGCCACGGGGAGCCGCGGTGTGCTCCTTCGGCAGCGGCGTAGCCGGCGAGGGCGACGAGGAACAGGAACAGCGCCTCCGAGAGCACATGAGTCTCGAGCAGCAGGTTCGTGGGCCAGAACAGGCACAGCCCGAGCGCCGCGAGCGGCGCCCAGCCCGGGCGCGGCGCGAGCCGCCGGGCGATCCCGTAGAACAGCAGCGCCGTGATCAGGCCGAGGGCGAGCTGCGTCGCCTGGATGAGCCGGAGATCCGGAGAGATCGCCCGGAGCCCACGCAGGAACCAGGAGTAGCCCTGCTGCCGGTCCAACGCCGGAGCCGCGCCCGGCAGGGAGCAGAAGAGATAGGTCCCGGTGTCGAACCAGACCCTCGGCTCCGGCTGCGCCGCGAACAGGGCGGCCCGCAAGGCGGCGCCCAGCCCGACCAGCGCCGCGGCGGCGCGCCGCTCCGGCGTGAGCCAGCCTGGCCAGCGCGCCGCTGTCACGACGCGTTCGCCGTGATCCGCGCCGGTTCCTCCGAGCGCGGCGTGAGCCGCGGGTCAGCGGTCTCGCAGGGCTTCGGGCAGCGGTGGGTGATGACGAGGCGCACGGAGGAGAGAAGGAGACCGAAAAGCGTTCGGGCGTGTCAAGCACCAGCCGCGCGCCCGGTGACGGGTCGACAGCGAATGCTTCATGCAGTCTCGGCTCGTCCCCTCGTGGGTCCTGTCGCGAACCTGGGAGCGCTCACGCCCCCGGGGCGAGGCGGCGGCCACCGCGTGTTCGCGCCAAGGCCATGCCGTGATGCGCTGATGCGGTGATCACCGCGCGACCGCGCTCTCGCGTCGATTCGCCATGCGCATCTGCGCCAGCGCCTTCGGCGCGCCTCTCGCGCCGGCGGGGCTCGCCGCCGCCTCCGACGAGCTCGGATCAGCATCCGAGTCCGCGCTCTGCTCCTCATCCGCCTTGTCGGTGTCGGCCTCGGTCGCGTCGTGGCGCGGCAGCACGGTCCTCGCGGTCGACACGAGCAGCACGCTGGTCAGAGCGACGACGCTCGCAGATCCGGCGACGAGCACCGCGATATGCATCATTGTGCGCTGGAGGAGGCTCCCTTCATTCAACTTCCGGAGGATCTTCAACATCGTGCTACCTGCCTCGTTCGCGAGCGCCCGCTCGCTGCCAGCGTCCCTGTGACAACTCCTGCGAATGCGAGCGTCGTGCCAGCAGGCATCCGCTGGAACCAGCGCATGGATCGAGGGGCTTCTTGCGCCGCTCTGCCAAAGCTGACACGTCCGCCACCTGTACAATGGCTCATCCTGCCAAAATGACAATCCGTTCTTTGAGCGTCTGGTCGCCGCGTCGCCGCATGGACCGCGTTGGGCACCGCGTGCCGACCGCGCGCGCCGGCGACCGTGGCGACGGGAAGACATGCGTGTCTGACGTGCCTGCCGAGCCTTCCATGGTTTCGCGTCGCGTCCTGTCCTGTCGCTCTGACCAGCCTGGACGAGGACTCCGTCGCTTCGTCCACCACACCCACCACACGACCACACGTGCGGGCTCTTCCGGCGAGGCGCGCCGTCGTCGCGCCGTCGTCGCCGATCACTGCCCCCTGCTGCGCGCGGCGGGGTAGAGATCGGGCCCATGCTGCTCACCCGCGCCGAAGCCACCGGATTCCGGGAGACCTCCCTGCACGCCGACGTCATGCGGTTCGTCCGCGCGCTCGAAGGCCGCAACGACCCGCGCCTGCACGTGAACACCTTCGGGACCAGCCCGGGCGGGCGGGAGCTGCCGCTGCTCGTGCTGTCCAAGGACGGCGTGCGATCCCCGGACGAGGCCCGCCGCGCCGGGCGCCCCGTGGTGCTGATGCTCGACGGGATCCACCCCGGCGAGGTGGAGGGCAAGGAGGCCAGCCTCGCCCTCGTCCGCGATCTGCTCGACGGCCGCCACCCCGACTGGCTCGACGCGCTCGTGCTCCTCGTCGTTCCGCTGTTCAACGCGGATGGCAACGACGCGCTCGACCCGCGGAACCGCCGCCTCGACCTCAGGAAGCTCACCGGCCAGCCAGGTCCCGTCGTGGGCACCCGCACCCAGAGCCAGGGCATCAACCTGAACCGCGACTACCTCCGCCAGGCCGCGCCCGAGATGCGCCTGCTCCAGCAGCGCGTGTGCATCCCCTGGGCGCCCGATCTCACGATCGACAACCACGCGACCAACGGGTCGGTGCACCGGTTCCACATGACGGTCGACGTGCCGCACACCATCGAGTCCGGCCGCCCGGAGCCGATCGCGATGGTGCGCGACCGCCTGGTCCCCGACGTGATCGCCGCCGTCCGGCGGCGCGGCTTCGAGAGCGGCTGGTACGGCAACTTCGTCGAGGACGAGCGGGTGCTCGACGCGGACGGCGAGGTCGACCCGGCGTCGCCCGTCGGCATCGGCTGGATGACCTACCCGCATCACCCGCGGTTCGGCTCGAACTACCGCGGGCTCACGGGGCGGCTCGACCTGCTGCTCGAGTGTTATAGCTATCTCCCGTTCGAGGAGCGCGTCCAGACCGCCTCGGCGTGGCAGATCGAGGCCCTCTCCTGGGTCGCCGCCCACGCCGACGCGGTCCGCGAGGTCGTGGCCGCGAGCGCCCGGCCGCCGGAGCGCGTCGCGGTCCGGTACCGCCTCGAGCCGACCGGGACCCCTATCGACATCCTGACGCGCAGCCCGCGGGCGTTCGACGGCGAGCCGGTCACCCTGCGGATCCCGCACCACGCGCGGTTCGTCGGGACCACGGTGGTGGATCGGCCGCGGGCCTACCTCGTGCCGCCGGCGATCGCCGAGGCCCTGCGCCGGCACGGGCTCCGCGTCGAGCCGGCCGGGGGCGTCCACGACGTCGAGGTCGCCCGGGTGGCGTCGCTCGGCGCCGAGGGGGGACGGGCGATCCTGGAGGCGGCCCGGGTCGGCGAGGTGTCGGTGCGGTGGCGCGAGGAGGCCCGGCGGGCCCCCGAGGGCTGGTTCCGGGTCGACACCGAGCAGCCGCTCGGCGCGATCGCCGTGTACCTGTGTGAACCGGAGAGCGACGACGGGGCGGTCGAGAACGGCCTGGTGGAGGCGCCCGCCATCGGGGACGAGCACCCGGCGTGGCGGGTCCGGTGAGCCCGGAGGGGTCGGGCGGTCAGGGCTTCCTGGTCGCCATCGCGAACGCGATCCCGTGCGAGAGGTCGCGGCGCGTGACGATGCTGCTGAGCTCCACCTCCAGGCCGATCAGCGCCTGAGCGACCTCGGGCCGGATGCCCGTCAACACCACCTCGACGCCGAGCAGCCGCACCGCCTGGGCGATCCGCGCGAGCGCGCTCGCTGCCCGCGTATCGAAGGCGGAGACGCCCGTGAGGTCGACGATGCAAATCTGCGCTCCCTTGTCGGCTATCTTGTTGAGGAGCGCCTCCGCCAGCTGCTGCGAGCGGCGCTCGTCCAGCGTGCCGATGAGCGGCAGGACCAGCACCTCGTCGCAGATCGGGATGATCGGCGTCGAGAGCTCGCGAAGGGCGGCAGACTGCACGCGCAGCCGATCCTGGAGCTCCTTCTGCTTGGTGATGACCTCGGTGAACATCATGATCCCGCCGATCTCGCCGCGCTCGTCGTGCCACGGGAAGACCTGCCAGCGCACCCACTCGATGCGCCCGTCGGCCCGCTGGAACGGGTCTTCCTCGCGGCGCTCGCTCGCCCCTGCGAGACAGCGCGAATGGATGTCCTTCCATCGCTGCGGGATCTCGGGGAAGACCTCGTAGTGCGAGAGGCCGATGATCTCGCGCGGCGAGAGGCCATAGTCATCGAGCCAGCGCCTGCTCGTCAGCAGGTAACGCATGTCGCGGTCGAACAGCGCGACCGCCGCCGGCATGTAGCTCGTCAGGAGTCGCACGTAGTCTTCGAGCCGTTCCACCCCCGCGTCGCGACGGCTCCTGTCCTTCTCGAGCTCGCTCACGCGCAGGCGCAGCCGCTCGAGTTCCGCGACGAGCTCGTCGTGCCCCCGTCCCTGCATGTCGTACGCTCCCCCCTGTGTTGCCCCGGGCGCGCTCGCGCCCTCGCGCCCTCGCGCGTCGTCGCGAGTCTATAACGACGCCGGCCCACGCGCGCAGCCCGTCACGCGGGTCTTGCCGCAGCCCCGCTTCGCGGCGCAAGCTGCACGCATGGCGCCCCCCTCGACACCGCCGGCCCCTGCACCCCCGACCGGCCTTGCGATCCAACGAGAGCCCATGAAGGACCAGATTCCCGGGTTTCTGTTCATCGACCACATCGCCATGGCGGTGCCCGCCGGGCAGCTCGACGCGCAGGTGAAGGCGTACGAGATGCTCGGCTTCCGCGAGGTGCACCGGGAGGAGGTGCGGGGCACGGATCAGGTCCGCGAGGTGATGCTCCGCATCGGCGACAGCGACAACCACGTCCAGCTCCTCGAGCCGCTCTCTCCCGAGTCTCCCGTCCAGAAGCTCATCGAGAAGAACGGCGGTCGCGGGGGCTTCGCCCACGTCGCCTACCGGGTCAGCGACGTCCAGGCCGCCTTCGACGAGCTCAAGGCGCGCGGCTTCCGCATCATCGACGCGGCGCCGCGGCCGGGCTCCCGGGGCACGACGATCTTCTTCGTGCACCCCCGATCGCGCGATGACGCGCCGTTCGGTCACCTCATCGAGGTCGTGCAGGCCCATGGATGACAGGCTCTTCGCCGATTTCGCGCCGGTCGCGCTCGCGACGTGGAAGCAGGCGCTCCACCGGGATCTCAAGGGCAAGACCGAGGACGACCTCTCGTGGGCGAGCGCCGAGGGGCTCCTCGTGCCGCCGATCTTCGCGCCGGACAGCCCCCCGCTCCCGCCGGCCACGGGCGGCCCGCTCGTGGCGTCGCTGGTCGCCGAGCTCCGGAGCGGCGCGCCGGAGCTGCGCTTCACGATGGGATGCAGCTATTTCCTGGAGATCGCCCGCCTCCGCGCCGCGCGCCTCGTGGCCGAGCGCCTGCGGCCGGGCGCCACGATCACCGCCGTCATCCCGTCGGCCGTGGTTCCCGGCGACGAGGAGCACAAGAACCTCCTCCGCGGCATCGTCGGGATGATGGCGGCCATCGCGGGCGGCGCGGACGACATCGTCGTCACGCCGCCCGAGCGCCTGCTCGGCAACGCCCGGGTCATCCTCCGCGAGGAGGCCCGCTTCGACGCGCGAGACGGCCCTGCGGCCGGCTCCTGGTACATCGAGCAGCTCGCGCGGAGCCTCGCGCGCGCGGCGATGCGGCAGCTCGGCGACACAACGGAGATCCCGGAGCCGGGCGCGGCCCCGTCGGACGTCGCGTCGCTCGAGCACCTCGGCTTCTCCGCCGGCGCGCCGCCGTTCCTGCGCGGGCCGTATACCAGCATGTACGTGGTCCGCCCGTGGACCGTCCGCCAGTACGCCGGGTACTCCACGGCCGAGGAGTCGAACGCGTTCTACCGCCGCAACCTGGCTGCAGGGCAGACCGGGCTCTCGGTGGCCTTCGACCTCGCGACCCACCGCGGCTACGACTCGGATCACCCGCGCGTGGTCGGCGACGTGGGGAAGGCCGGTGTGGCCATCGACACCGTCGAGGACATGAAGATCCTCTTCGACCAGATACCGCTCGATACGATGAGCGTGTCGATGACCATGAACGGCGCCGTGCTCCCCATCATGGCGTTTTACATCGTCGCCGCCGAGGAGCAGGGCGTGCGCCCCGAGCTGCTCTCCGGGACCATCCAGAACGACATCCTCAAGGAGTTCATGGTCCGGAACACCTATATCTACCCTCCGGCGCCGTCGATGAGGATCGTCGCCGACATCTTCCGTTACACCGCCGAGAAGACACCCAGGTTCAACTCGATCAGCATCAGCGGCTATCACATGCAGGAGGCCGGCGCGACCGCCGAGCTGGAGCTCGCGTACACGCTCGCCGACGGCCTCGAGTACCTGCGCACCGGGATCGCGTCGGGCATGGATATCGACGATTTCGCCGGACGGTTCTCGTTCTTCTTCGGCATCGGCATGGACCATTTCACCGAGATCGCCAAGCTGCGGGCCGCGCGGCTCCTGTGGGCGAAGATCGTGAAGGGGTTCCACCCGAAGAACCCGAAGACGATGGCGCTGCGGACCCACTGCCAGACGTCGGGCTGGAGCCTCACCGAGCAGGACCCGTTCAACAACGTCACGCGCACGGCCATCGAGGCGCTCGCGGCCGTGCTCGGCGGCACGCAGTCGCTGCACACGAACGCCCTGGACGAGGCGCTGGCGCTCCCCTCGGACTTCTCGGCGAAGATCGCGCGCGACACCCAGCTCTTCTTGCAGCGGGAGACCGATATCTGCCGGGTCATCGACCCGTGGGGCGGCTCCTACCACGTCGAGCGCCTGACAGACCGGCTCGCGCGGAGAGCGTGGCAGTTCATCCAGGAGGTGGAGTCCCTGGGCGGCATGGTCAAGGCCATCGAGAACGGCCTGCCCAAGCTGCGCATCGAGGAGGCCGCGGCCCGGAAGCAGGCCCGGATCGACGCCGGCCGTGACATCATCGTCGGGGTCAACGCGTACAGGCTGGAGAGAGAGGCGCCGATCGCGCTCCGCGAGGTGGACAACACCGCGGTTCGCGAGAACCAGCTCGCGCGGCTGCGCGAGGTGAAGGCCGCCCGCGCCGAGGCTGCTGTTGGCGAGTCGCTCGCCGCGCTCACCCGCGCTGCCGAGACGGGCGAGGGGAACGTGCTTTCGCTCGCGGTCGACGCCGCGCGACGCCGCGCGACGCTCGGCGAGATCTCCGACGCGCTCGAGCGCGTCTTCGGCCGCTACGAGGCCCCGGTGCGCACGGTGAGCGGCGTGTACGGCGCGGAGATCCGCGACGCGGGCGCTGGCCGAGAGGTCGAGGCGCTCGTCCGCGAGTTCGCGGCCCTCGAGGGCCGGCGCCCGCGCATCCTGGTCGCCAAGATGGGTCAAGACGGGCACGACCGGGGGATGAAGGTCATCGCCACCGCCTTTGCGGATCTCGGGTTCGACGTCGATATCGGCCCGCTCTTCCAGACCCCGGACGAGGTGGCCCGCCACGCCGTCGAGAACGACGTGCACGTGGTCGGGGTCTCCTCGCTCGCCGGCGGCCACAAGACGCTGGTGCCGCAGCTCATCGACGCGCTCGGGCAGGCCGGCCGCGGGGACGTCCTCGTCGTGGCGGGCGGCGTGATCCCGCCGCAGGACTACCGGTATCTGGAGGAGCGCGGCGTCGCGGGGATCTTCGGGCCCGGGACGGTCATTCCCGAGGCCGCGGCGCGGATCGTCCGGACGCTCCTCGGGAGCCTCTCGTCGCAGGAGGCGCGCTAGGTTGAAGTCGAGCCCGAGGCAGCTCGTCGACGGTCTCCTCGCGGGGGACCGGGCGGCGCTCGCGCGCGCGATCACGCTGGCCGAGAGCTCGCTCCCCCGCCACCAGGAGCTCGCCGAGGAGGTCCTGGAGCGCTGCCTGCCTCACGCCGGCGGCGCCACGCGCCTCGGCATCACCGGCGTGCCCGGGGTCGGCAAGAGCACGTTCGTCGACGCCCTCGGCGTTCACCTCGTGCGCGATCGCGAGGAGACGGTGGCCGTGCTCGCGGTCGACCCGAGCAGCCCTGTCCATGGCGGGAGCATCCTCGGCGACAAGACGCGGATGCCACGGCTGGCGAGCGACCCGCGGGCCTTCATCCGCCCCTCGCCGTCGGGCGGCTCGCTCGGCGGCGTGGCGCGGGCCACGCGCCAGGCCATCCTGCTCTGCGAGGCCGCCGGATACCGCAACATCCTTGTCGAGACGGTCGGCGTCGGGCAATCCGAGGTCGCCGTCGCCGACATGACGGATTGCTTCCTGCTCCTCATGCTGCCTGGGGCCGGCGACGAGCTGCAAGGCGTGAAGCGGGGCATCATGGAGCTTGCCGATCTCGTGATCATCAACAAGGCCGACGGCGGGAACGTCGACAGGGCCGCGCGAGCGCGCCGCGATTACGAGAGCGCCTTGCACCTGTTCCCGCCGGCGCCTCACGGCTGGGCGCCCGTCGCCTCCGTCTGCTCGGCCCAGGAGGGCCGCGGCGTCCGCGAAGCGTGGGAGATCGTGCTGCGCCACCGCGCACACATGCAGGCCGGCGGCTGGCTCCTGCGCCGCCGCGCCGCGCAGGCGCGCAGCTGGCTGTTCGAGCTCATCGAGGGGCACCTGCGGGAGGCGTTCCTGCGCAGCGCTGCCGTGCGCGAGCGCCTGTCTGGCGTGGAGGCCCTCGTCGAGGCGGGCTCGCTCGGCCCGCTGCGCGCCGCGCGGCAGCTGCTGGAGGCCTGGGATCCGGCCGGGAAGGGGTGACGGCGGGCCGGGTTGCAGCCCCGGGGCGTGCGGCGTCCGCCCGCTGGGCCGTCTGCCTCGCGCCGGCGGGCGGGGGCCGAACGCGGCGAGCGCCGCGGCGTCACTGGCTCTCCATGATCGCGCTGTGCTTGCGGCTGTAGCCGAAGTAGATCGCGAGCCCGAGGAGGAGCCAGGCGCCGAGACGCAGCCAGTTCTCGGTGGGCAGCGAGAACATGAGGAGGAGACAGATCACGATCCCGAGGATCGGAGTGAGCGGATAGAGCGGCACCCGGAACGGGCGCGGCGCGTCCGGCGCCGTCCGGCGCATGATCAGGACCGCCGCGCATACGAACAGGAACGCAAGCAGCGTCCCGATGTTGACGAGCTCCGCCAGGATCCGCAGCGGGAGGAGCGCCGAGAGGGTGGCGACCACAAACCCGGTGAGGAGGGTGGACTTCCACGGCGTCTTGAAGACCGGGTGCACCGAGCCGAAGAAGCCTCTGGGCAGGAGCCCGTCGCGGGCGATGGCGAGCAGCACGCGCGGCTGGCTGTTCATGAGCACGAGCAGGACGGAGGTGATTCCGGCGACCGCCCCGAGGGAGATGATGAACTGCGCCCACGGGAGGCCGACGCGCGCGAAGGCGTCGGAGACCGGCGCGTCGATGCTCAGCTCGGCGTAGGGCACCATGCCGGTCAGGATCGCCGCGACGGCGACGTACAGCGTGGTGCAGATGACGAGCGAGGCCACGATGCCGATGGGGAGATCGCGCTGCGGGCGCTTCGCCTCCTCCGCGTGCGCCGATACCGCATCGAACCCGATGTAGGCGAAGAAGATGGTAGCGGCGCCGGCGAGCATCCCGAGCGGCTCTCCCCCCTTGCCGATCTCGCCGAATAGCGTGTGACCGAAGACGCTGAGCCCCCCGAACCCGAACGGCGCGAACGGCCGCCAGTTGTCCGGGGTGACGTAGAACGCGCCGACCGCGATGACGAAGAGCACGACGGCGAGCTTGAGCGCGACCATCACGGCGTTGATGGTCGCGCTCTCGCGGATGCCCTTGAGCAGGAGCATCGTGACCGCGGCCGTCACGAAGATGGCCGGGAGATCGAGGATCGCCCTTGTGGACACCAGCTCGCCGAGCGCCGGATCGTAGTCGAACGGCGCGCTCCTGAGCTCTCTTGGCAGCTCTACCCCGAAGATCCCGATCAAGTCCTGGACATAGTGGGACCACCCGTGCGCCACGGCGGCGGCGCCGACGGCGTACTCGAGGACGAGATCCCACCCGATGATCCACGCCGGCAGCTCGCCGAGCGTCGCGTACGCGTACGTATAGGCCGAGCCCGCGACCGGCACCATCGCCGCGAACTCCGCGTAACAGAGGGCCGCGAACACGCAGGCCATCCCCGCGACCACGAAGGACAGCATCAGCGAAGGACCTGCCTTGTCGTGCGCGGCCTGGCCGGTGAGTACGAAAATGCCTGTCCCGATGATGGCGCCGATCCCGAGGCTCGTCAGGTGCAGCGGCCCAAGGGCGCGCCGGAGGCGGTGCTCCCCCTCCAGCTCCTCTTTCATGACCGATATCGGCTTGCGGACGAGTAGGCGGCTCCCCATGGCCTTCGGTGCGCAGGCTCTGCGGCCCGGCCCGCAGCACGTCAAGCCGGAGACTCGTCCGCGGGTAGAGGCTCTGCCGGACGCGGTCTCAGCCCCTCCATGAGCAGGCCGCTGGCGAGGTTCGCGAGCTGCGCCGCCTCGACGGGCCGGTCGTATCGTCCGAGCTGCCCCTGCGTCAGGAGCACGGCAAGCCCGTGCATGCTCGACCACAGCACGAGGGCGAGCTGCATCGGATCGCCCCCGCGCAGGATCCCCGCGGCCTGCCCTTCCGCGATGGCATCCATCGTCGCTCGATGGCTCTCGGCGCGCGCCCGCAAGAGCTCCGGGGCGCTCTCCTTCACCGTGGCATAGGGCGCCATCATCACGCGGAACGCCGCCGGGCGCTCGACCGCGAAGACGACGTAGGCCTCCGCGATCGCCCGGAGCCGCGCGATCGGGTCCGCACCGGCGGCGACCACCCGCGGCGTCAGGAGCTCCCCGAAGGCGCGGAAGCCTTCGACCGCGACGGCCGCCAGGAGCTCCTCCTTCGTCTCGAAGTGGCGGTACGGAGCGCGGGGGCTGACGCCGAGCTCGCGGCCCAGCGCGCGTAAAGAGAGGTCCTCCGCCCGCTGATGCTCGAGCGCGCGCATGGCGGCGTCGACGAGCGCTTTCCGGAGGTCGCCATGATGGTAAGTGCCGCCTTTCTTCCTCCTCACGCTGGACATTTTTCTCCTGGAGTATACAGTGAATACATGTCGAATCCGGACACGGTGCCTTTCCACCTGGCCGGCGCCTTCGCTCCCGTGCACGAGGAGCGAACCGACGTCGAGCTCGAAGTCATCGGCGAGATCCCGGCGGACCTCCGCGGCACGTACGTGCGCAACGGGCCGAATCCCCGGACCGGTCGGTCGCCGGCGTGGTTCGCCGGAGAAGGGATGCTCCACGGCGTACGCCTGGAGGGCGGCCGCGCGCGCTGGTACCGGAACCGGTGGATCGCGGGCGCCTGTCCGCCGAACACGAGCGTGGTCCGCCACGCCGGGCGGATCCTCGCGCTCGTCGAGACGCGGTCGCCGGTGGAGGTGACCGCCGAGCTCGAGACCGTGGGGCCCTACGACTTCGGCGGAGCGCTCGGCGGCGCGATGACGGCTCACCCGAAGATCTGCCCGCGCACCGGCGAACTCCTGTTCTTCTCCAATGGGCCCTCGCGTCCGCACCTCACGTACTACCGCGCAGACGCGGCCGGCCGCGTCGTGCATCGCGCGGCGATCGAGGTCCCTGCGATGACGTTCATGCACGATTTCGCGATCACCGAGCGGTATGTCATCTTCTATGTCCTTCCCGTGCTCCTCGGGGACGTGCGATCTCCGGTGCCTATCCGGTGGGACGACGACTTCCCCGCGCGCTTCGGCGTCCTGCCCCGCGACGGCGGCGATGAGGACATGCGGTGGTTCGATGTCGCGCCATGCACGATCAGCCACACGGTCAACGCCTTCGAGGAAGGCGACACGATCGTGCTCGACGCCGTGCGCGCCCCGCGCATCATGATGCCGCACGCGCTCCACCGGTTCACGTTCGACCTCTCGAGCGGCCGCGCCGCCGAGACGGCGCTGGATCCTCGGTTCCTCGACTTCCCGCGCGTGCACCCGGCGGTCGTCGGCGCCCGCCATCGCCGTGCGTACACGATCGAGCTCTGCGACTTCGGCGCCGACGGCAGCTTCTCGCGGACGACCGCGCGCCAGCACGATCTCGAGACCGGCGCCGCGGTCGTCCACGATTTCGGGGACGACGCGATGCCAGGCGAGTGCGTCGTCGCGCCGCGGCCGGGCAGCGACGCGGAGGACGATGCCTGGGTGATCCTGTTCGTCCACCGCCGCGACGGCTCCGCGACCGAGCTCGTCGTCCTCGACGCGTCGAGGTTCGCGTCGCCGCCCGTCGCCCGAGTCCGCCTGCCGTGCCGCGCCCCGCTGGGGCTCCACGGCGAGTGGCTCCCGGACCTGGCTGCATGATGAAATGCACTGTGGCTGTAAAATGCGCCTCACCTCGGGTGACCAGGGTTTGCTGAGCCTGGCGCTCCTGGGCTGCGGTGATGGCGGCGACGACCGCAAGAGCTGCGGCGACCCCCGGCTCGGTCCTTCGCCCGCCAGGGACGCGGTACAAGGGGCCTCCCATGCGCGACGTCTGCTGGCGCTGCCGGCGCCCCCGTCCGGTCTGCTATTGCGCGCTCCTGCCCTCCTTGCCGACGAGGACCCGGGTCGTGCTCCTCCAGCACCCGCGCGAGCGGAAGGTTGGCATCGGCACGGCGCGCATGGCCCACCTGGCGCTGCCCAACTCCGAGCTGCACGAGGGGGTGGTCTTCGAGGACGACGCCCGGATCGCCGCCCTCGCGAGCGATCCGACCACGGCCGTGCTCTTCCCCGGGGGCGACGCGCCCGCGGCGGGCGGGGCGCCGGTGCGCTCGCTCATCGTGCTCGACGGCACGTGGTGGCAGGCGAGGAAGATGCTCGCGCTGAACCCGCGCCTGGCCTCGGCGCGGCGCATCGGCGTGACGCCCCGCGCGCCGGGCAACTACCGCATCCGCAAGGAGCCCCGGCCCGAGTGCCTCGCCACGGTCGAGGCGGTGGCCAGCGCGCTGGCCGCGCTCGAGGGCGAGCCCGCGCGCTTCGACGAGATGCTGCGGGCCTTCACGTTCATGGTCGACCGGCAGATCGAGCACCAGGCGCGGAGCAAGGCCCCGCGACGGCGGCGCGCGCAGGCGGCCTCGCCGCTCGCGCCGCTGCGCCCCTACCTCACCGAGCCGGCGAGGGTGGTGCTCGTCGACGGCGGGGCCAGCTCCGGCTGGCCGGCGGACGCCGGCGCGGCCGAGCCGACGTCCGAGCTCGTGCACCTCGTGGCCTGCCGCGCGTCGGGCGAGCGCTTCGAGGCGTTCCTCCGCCCGCGGCGGCCGCTGGGCCCGAGCGTCGCGCACCAGCTCGAGGTGCCCGAGGACCGCCTGCGGGGCGGCGAGGACGCCGGCGCGGCCCTGAGCCGCTTCCGCGCCTTCGTCGGCGATGGCGTGCTGGGCACCTGGGGCTCCTTCACGGCGGACCTGCTCGCGCAGGAGGGCTTCGGGCGCCCGCCGAGCCTCGACCTGCGCGAGCTCTGCGCGCGGCACCTCGGGCGGCGGCCCGGCGGCATCTCCAACGGGGCGCAGGCGCTCCGGGCCGCCGAGCCGACGGCGCGGGGCCACGGGCGCGCCGGGCGCAACGTGGGCTGGCTCGAGGTCGTCCTCGCGCGCCTGCTCGACCTCGCGGGGGAGGACTCGGCACCAGACAGCTAGAGAGACAAACGGGTTGAAACCGCCTGCAAACAGCAAGAAATTGAACCGCCAAGGCGTCAAGGACGCCAAGATTTTAATGTGTTCTTGGCGCCTTAGCAGTTCAATTCTCTGGTTTCCAAGCTGATCAGCGCTCTAGTACCACGACCGGAAGCCGCTCCGGATCAGCAGAAAAACCGCCACGGCGCCGAGGCCGCCGAGAGGAGAGGAGAGGGATTGTCCCGGCACTTCCCCTCCTATCTCGATACGCGCGCTGGAGCGCTGCGCGCGTCAGTATGGCCAGAGAGGGTGCCGGGCGTCCGAACGCCCCAACGGCGACGCACGGACGGATCGCGCCGGCTTGACCGTGGCCAAGGTGACCTGTACCGTCTGGCCACCTTCGTTGCGAGATTCCCTCGAGACGGCGAGCGAAGAGGAGCGAAATCCTTATGGACGGGCGGGCGTCGAACGACAGATCCAGGATGAAACAATACTTCCAATTCGGCGACGGGCCGTTCCTCAAAGGGGCCGGGACGAGGTCGCCGGAGGCGTGGTTCTTGGGCCCGAAGGCCGAGAACGCTGACGAGTTCGAGAGGCTCATCGTGGAGGCCATCCGGGATCACTCGTTCTGGCGACGGAACTTCCACCCTCAGGATCCCACGCACATCACCGAGCAGTCCAAGCGGCACCCGTCCTACCTCCACGCGATGGACTCGCTGAAGGACAGCTTTCGGTCGCTCATGTCGTTCCTCAAGAAATCGGTGCCCTTCTTCAGCGATCGGTACCAGGGGCACATGAACTGGGACACCTCGATCCCCAGCGTGCTCGGCTACTTCGCTGCGATGCTCTACAACCCCAACAACGTCGCGTTCGAAGGGTCCACGGCGACCACGATCCTGGAGATGCTCGTGGGCGACGATCTCTGCCGGATGCTCGGCTATCCGCTGCCGGACGAGGGCGCCGGCGAGAAGGCCGTTCGACCCTGGGGACACATCACTTGCGGCGGCACGGTCGCGAACATCGAGGCGATCTGGTCTTCCAGGAACTTGAAATTCTACCCGTTGTCGCTCCGGGACGCGCTGAAATCCGAGCCGAGCCTCTCGGCGGCGCGTGAGCTCGTCGTGACCACCTGCGACGGCAGGCGCGCGCTGCTCGGCGCGCTCGACGCCTGGTCGCTCCTGAACCTCAAGGTGGACGAGATTCTCGCGCTGCCCGCGCGCCTCACGCAGGAGTACGGCATCTCGAGCGATACGATCACGGCGGCGATGGCGGGCCACTCCCTCCAGCACCTGGGGATCCAGGAGCTCTACCGGCGATGTGGGGCGGACCTGCCGTGCTCGCCTGTGTTTCTCGTCCCCGCCACGAAGCACTACTCCTTCCCCAAGGCAGCGGCCGTGCTGGGCATCGGCTCGGCGAACGTGCTCGATATCCCCGTGGACTGCGATGCGCGGATGAGCCTCTCCGCGCTGGAGGCGACGCTGAAGCGTTGCCTCGACGAGCGGCGGCCGGTCTACACCGTGGTGAGCGTCGTCGGGAGCACGGAGGAGAGCGCGGTCGATCCGCTGAAGGCGATCCTCGACCTGCGCCATCGATTCCAGAAGGAGGGGCTTTCGTTCACGGTCCACGCAGACGCCGCATGGGGCGGCTATTTCGCCTCGATCCTCCGCCCTGACGAGGGGCCGCGCGCGAAGGACGCGCCCTCGGGGCCTGCGGCCGAGATCGGGATGAGCAGGTACGTGACGGCGCAGCTCTCGGCGCTCGGCCGGGCGGATTCGATCACGGTGGACCCGCACAAGTCGGGCTATGTCCCGTACCCGGCCGGGGCGCTCTGCTACCGGAACTCGGCGATGCGCGACATGGTGACGTTCAAGGCCCCCTACATCGTCCACGGGGACGCGGAGCCGACCGTGGGCATCTACGGGCTCGAAGGGTCGAAGCCAGGAGCCGCGGTGGCGGCGGTCTACCTGAGCCACAAGGTCATCCGGCCCACCCGGAGCGGGTACGGGCAGCTCCACCGGAAGGCCCTGTTCAACTGCAAGAGGTTCTACGCGCGGCTCCTCTGCTTGGCTCGCCCGGAAGATCGGTTCGTCATCGTCCCGGTCCCGCGGCTTCCGGCCGAGATCGGGGGCGGCGACGTGGAGAGCGATCTGCAGTTCATCCGCGAGCGCATCGACCGACCGAGCCTCGAGGAGCTCCTGGCCGACCCCGAGGCAATGGCGGTGCTGCCGGAGCTCGGTCCCGATCAGAACATCCTCACCTACGCCGTCAACTTCAAGCACCCAGACGGTTCGATCAACACCAGCCTCGAAATGATGAACCGATTGAACAAGGCGATCTATGATCTCTTGAGCATCGCCCCCGGGGACGACATCTATCACTACCGGATGATCGTGAGCACGACGGACTTCAGCGAGGAGCACTACGGCAACGTCTTCATCGAGGACTACAAGCGGCGCCTCGGGGTCTCGGCGTCGCTGGGCTCGACGGTGACGGTGCTGAGGTCCACGATGATGGCGCCCTGGCTCCTGGAGTCGCCTGACGGGAGCATCCTGGATGTGCTGGAGCTCGAGCTTCGCGATGCGATCTTCAAAGCGATGATGCGGGACTCGATGCTCCAGGTCTTCGAGGAGATCGACACGAATCGGGACGGCGCCCTGGACGTGGTCGAGATCATGGCGAAGTTTCGCGAGAAGGGCTTCCGCGACGGCGAAGTTGACGAGTTTTTGCAGGTCTGCGACCTCGACAGGAACGGCAGTGTGTCGGTGAGCGAGTTCCTCGGGGCGTTCTCGCATTTCCTGGTGAAGGCGAAGCTCTCGGGGAGAGAGGCGAGGGTGTAGCCAGGCGGAGGCGGACCCTCGCCGCCTGGCTCGAGGCCGAGCCGGGATCTCGCGGCGCCGCCGTGCCGCTGGGCCGGCGTCGAGCCAAGCGCCCTGAACGCCGTTGCGGCGCCGCGCCCCGCGTGAGATGCTCCTGCCGTGGCGTTCATCCGGCTGCGCTGAGCTCGGCATCCTCGTCCTCCCTCTCGCTCCGGCGCGGCCGGGGCGACGTGGCGAGCGCGCGGGTGCCCGTCCGTGCCCAGTCTTCCCCAGCAACGTGGAAGACCGGGGCGCGGTGACTCACGCCCGGCAGCCTGGAACGTTCACGTCACGCACGCCCCGCCGGCCGTGAGCTCGCGCCGCGAGTCTTCCCCATCCGCGCGCGCCGCCCTGGAAAGGCGGCGCGCGAAGAGGCTCGCTCTCATGACCGGAAGCAACGAAATCTCCTCCCTGAGCTCTTCCACCTTCGCGCCGATCGACACGGTCGGCGCGCTCCTCGATGCGGCGCGCCGCGAGGGGCTCCGTCTCGTCACGTCCCACGCCGACTTCGACCGGAGCGGGCTCGCCTTTCTCGTCGTTCACGCCCACGACGAGCGGGGCGTGCCGTGGATCGTGCGCACGCCGCGCCGCCTCGCGGAGGTCGCGTCGGCCCGCGTCGAGGCCCGCGTGCTGGCCCTGGTAGGCCCGCGCTTGCCGGTGGCCGTGCCGGACTGGCGCGTGCACACCGACCACGTGATCGCCTATCCGCGCCTCGGCGACGTGCCCGCCGTCTCCTTCGATCCCGAGGCGGGCCCGCGCTGGAGCCGCGTCGATCCGGCGGCGCCGTCCGAGGTGTTCATCGCGTCGGTGGCCGAGGCGCTCGCGGCGCTCCAGCGCGTGGACGCGGCGGCGGCCCGTTCGGCGGGCGTCCCCGTGAAGTCCATCGACGACGCGCGCCAGCTCCACGCGCGGGCCATGGACGAGTCGCGCGCCGCGCTGGCGCCGCCGGAGGCGCTGTGGGCCCGGTGGCAGCGCTGGCTCGCGAACGACGCGATCTGGCCGCGCGACCTCGCCCTCGTGCACGGCGATCTCCACCCCGGCCACATGCTCCTCGACGAGGGCGGCCGGCTCACGGGGATCCTGGACTGGACCGAGGCCCACATCGGCGATCCCTCGGTCGACTTCGCGCTCTTCGTCGGCGCCTTCGGCAAGGCCGCGCTCGACGCGTGCATCGCGCGCTTCGAGGCGGCCGGCGGCACGACATGGCCGGGCCTCGCGGCCCACGCCGGCGAGCGCTGGGCGGCGTTCCCCGCGATCGCGGCGAAGTGGGGAGTCGAGTCCGGCGACGAGGGCGTGATCGCCCACGCGCGCAACCTGCTCGCAGGGATCGTGGCCGAGAGCGGGTGAGCGCCGGCTCGTCGCACCCCATCACCCACTGGAATGACGCGTTGCGTTGTGGGCCAGCGCATGTTCAGGCGCTGCGGCCCTGAGTAGCCTCTCCGCATGACCGGAGGACACGGCGCGGATGCCGGCGCGGCGGATCGCGCGCTCGTGCTCATGCTGCTGGGCACGGTGCTGCTCGTGTCGCCGGCGCGGCTGCTCTGGGCCCGAGGCCTGCTCGCGGTGGCCGCTGTCTTCGCGGTCTGGGCCGCGCTGATCGCGCTCGCCCTGCTCGCGACGCGCTCCGACCGCGGCGACCGCGGCGACCTACCAAACGGCGATCACGCCCGCGGCGAGCGCGAGCGCGGCGACCCGGCGCCCGGCGCCGGTGATCGAGGCCCGCCGTGATCGACGTCGGCGTCCTCCTCTTCGCCACGGTGGCCTGGCTCGCCGTGCTCGCCGCGATCGCGCTCGCCGCGCAGCGCGAGCGGATCCCCCGCGCGCTCGCGCGTCACCCGCTCGTCCTCGCCCTGTCGCTCGGCGTCTACGCCTCGTCGTGGACCTACTACGGCGGCGTCGGCTTCGCGCAGCGCCACGGCCTCGTCTTCCTCGCGGTCTACCTCGGCCCGACGCTCGCGTGCATCGCCACCCCGCTCCTCTGGTCGCGCGTCCTTCGGATCACGCGTGAGCAGCGCCTCTCCTCGCTCGCCGACCTCTTCGCCTTCCGCTTCCAGAGCCCCGCGGCGGGGGCGGTCGTCGCCGCGTTCTCCGTCGTCGCCAGCGTGCCCTACGTCGCGCAGCAGTTCCGCGCGACCGAGCAGTCGGTCCGCGTGCTCTCCGGGCCCGGGCACGAGGAGGCCGTGGGCGCCGTCTTCTGGGCGCTGCTCACGCTCTTCACGGCGTTCTTCGGCGCCCGCCCGGCCGCCGAGCAGGGGCGGGAGGACGGCCTCGCGGCGGCGGTCGCGTTCGAGTCGGCGGCGAAGCTCGCCGTGCTCGCGGCCGTGGGCCTCGTCGCCGTGCTCGGGGCCTTCGGCGGGGCGGGCGGGCTCGCGGACTGGCTCGGCGATCACGCCGCCGAGGTCGAGGCGCTCGGCCGCCCCGTGCGCGAGGACAGCGGCTGGACGTCGATGCTCGTCATCAGCTTCGCCGCCGCCTTCCTGCTGCCGAGGCAGTGGCACATGGCGTTCGCCGGCGGCACCGGCGACCGCGCGCTCGCCAAGGCGGCCTGGGCCTTCCCGCTCTTCCTGCTCGCGCTCAACCTGCCCGTCCTGCCCGTCCTCTGGGCCGGGACCCGCCTCGCGCCGGCCGAGCCCGCCGACAGCTACGTGCTGCTCGTGCCGCAGCTGCTCGGCCAGGGCTGGCTCGCGCTCGCCGCGTTCATCGGCGGCATCTCCGCGGCGAGCGCCATGGTCATGGTCACGGCCGTCGCCCTCGCGAGCGCCAGCGCCACGCACCTGCTCCTGCCGCTCGCCCGGAGGACGCTGCGCCGCAACGTCTACGCGCGCGTGCTGTGGCTCCGCCGCGGGCTCCTGATCGTCATCCTCGCCGGCGGGTGGCTCTTCCACCGCGCGCAGCCGCACCGCGGGCTGCTCGTCGAGAGCGGCATCGTGTCGTTCGTGGCCTTCGCGCAGTTCCTGCCGGGGCTGCTCGCCGCGCTCTTCTGGGAGCGCGCGACGCGCGCCGGGTTCCTCGCCGGGCTCCTCGCCGGCATCGGCACGTGGACCGCCACCTGCCTCGCGCCCTTCCTGCCCGAGCTGTCCGGGCTCGACCCGGGGTGGCTCGATCTCCTGCGCGAGGGCGCGGGGCAGGCCGGCCCCGCGGCGCACGCGGCGGCCATGGACACCTGGTCGCTGCCCACGTTCGTGTCGCTCGCCGTCAACGGCGCCACGCTCGGGCTCGTCTCGCTCCTGCGCCCCCCGGCCGAGGAGGAGCGCGAGGCGGCGCGCCTGTGCACGCGCCGCGAGATCGGCTCGTCGGTCGAGCGCGCGACCGTGGCCTCGAGCGTGGGCGCGCTGGAGGAGCGGCTCGCGCGGTTGCTCGGCCGCGAGGCGGCCGCGCTCGAGGTCACGCGCGCCCGGATCGAGCTCGACATCCCGCGCGACGAGACGCGGCCCACGGAGCTCCACGCGCTGCAGGAGCGCCTGCACCGCAACCTGTCGCCGCTCGTCGGCCCGGTGCTCGCGAGGACCGTCGCGGAGGCCGACGCGCAGGCCGCCCCCGGGGCGTTCGGCAGCCGAGCGGCGAGCGGCGCGCTCACCGAGGAGCTCCGCTGGCTGGAGCGGCGCCTCGCGCGCGGGGAGGCCACGACGACGTTCGTCGGCGCCGCGAAGGAGCTCGACCTCCTGCGGCGCTGGCTCCGCTCGGTGCTCGCGCAGCTCCCCCTCGGCGTCTGCGCCGTGGGCTCCGACGGCGCGATCAGCCTCGTGAACCGGCGCCTCGAGGCGCTCGTCGGCGCCGAGGAGCGCGACCTCGTCGGGGCGCCGCTCGACCGGCTGCCGGCCCCGTTCGCGGAGCTGTTCGCGCGCGCCGCCCGCGCCGCCTCGGCGGGCGAGGCCGGCGCGGACGAGATCGAGGCGCACGTGGCCGGCCGCGCGCGCTCGCTGCGCGTCCACCGCGCCGCGCTCGACCCGCTCGACGCGCGCGCCGCCTCGGGGGGCGTGGTCCTCCTCGTCGAGGACCGCACCGAGCAGCGCGCGCTCGAGGCGCAGCTCGCCCACCGCGACCGCCTCGCCCAGCTCGGCCGCCTCGCCGCCGGCGTGGCCCACGAGGTCGGCAACCCGCTCACCGGCATCGCCTGCCTCGCGCAGAACCTCCGCGCCGAGTCCGACAGCGACGAGATCCGCGCGCGGGCGGGCCTCATCCTGGGCGAGGCGGCGCGCATCGAGGCCATCCTGCGCTCCCTGCTCGACCACAGCCGCACCGGCGCCGTGCCGAAGCCCGGCGAGGGCGCGCGCGCGCGGGTCGGGCGCGTGGCGCTCGCCGAGGTGGTCGCCGAGGCCGTGCGGCTCATCCGGCTCGACCGCGCGGCGCCCCACGTCCGGGTGGATCAGGCCTGCCCCGAGTCGCTCGTCGTCATCGGCGACCGGCGCGAGCTCGTCCAGGTCTTCGTCAACCTGCTCGCGAACGCCCGCGACGCGTCCGAGGCCGGCGCGCTCATCGCCGTCCGAGGGTGGATCGAGGCGGACCAGATCGTGGTCGAGGTCGAGGACCACGGCAGCGGCATCCCCGAGGAGCTCCTCGCCGCGGTGCTGGAGCCGTTCGTGACGACGAAGCGCGACCCGAGCGGCACGGGGCTCGGCTTGCCGCTCTCGC
This sequence comes from Sorangium sp. So ce128, assembly GCF_051525245.1. Taxonomy (NCBI): domain Bacteria; kingdom Pseudomonadati; phylum Myxococcota; order Polyangiales; family Polyangiaceae; genus Sorangium; species Sorangium sp. So ce128. The sequence goes on from NZ_CP150313.1 coordinate 3,964,032, forward strand.
GCTCGATCGTCGAGGATCACGGCGGCGCCCTCACGCTGCGGAGCGCGGTGGGGCGGGGGACGACGGTCGTCGTCCGGCTGCCGCTCGCGGGCGCGGGCGCGGGCGACGCGCGGCGCAGGCCCGAGGCAGAGCCCTGAGCCGGCGCCCGCGGGCCCGGGCCGGGGTCGTCCTCAGGGCGGCACGCGGCCGACTGCGCGCCGCGCGCGCCGCGTCGTCGAGGCGGCGTCGACCCGGTGGATGAGGCCCGAAGGTGAAGCGGTCGGCGCGGGACGTCGGGTGTTACCGATCGTAACGAGACGTCGCCGAACGAGCCCGCCAACGTGCTTGCCCCGTGGACGAACAGGTATTCTCAAGGCTGCTTGCGTGGTATTCAGATCAAAGAGAGCAGCATTCCGCGAGCCGGGGGTGACAGGGCATCGACCCACACGCTGCCCGGCCGCTCCTCCTCCCTCGCGTGCGGGGTAGGAGGAGCCATGAAGAACACCCTGGCTGCCTCTTTCCGCCCGGCGCGCCTCCAAGCCCGTCTCCGGCCCTCTCGACAAGCGCTGGAGCTCCTCCGAGGAACCGTTCTCATGGCACAGACGTCTCCCCAAACCTTCGCCGTGACGCCCACGAGCCCGGCCCCCGCGGCCGCGCGTGAGGTTGTCAGCAGCTCCACGCTCTGGAAGGTCATCTTCGCGTCCGCTGGCGGCACGATGATCGAGTGGTACGACTTCTATATCTTCGGGAGTCTCGCCGCGATCATCTCGACGCACTTCTTCCCGAAGGACAACCCGACGGCGAGCTTCCTCTTGACGCTCGGCACGTTCGCCACGGGCTTCGTCGTCCGCCCGTTCGGCGCGCTCGTGTTCGGGCGCATCGGCGATATCGTCGGTCGGAAGTACGCGTTCCTCGTGACGCTGCTGCTCATGGGCGGCGCGACGGCGCTCATCGGCTTCTTGCCGACGTACGACAAGATCGGGCTCCTCGCCCCGATCGCCCTCGTCCTGATCCGCCTCGTTCAGGGCCTCGCGCTCGGCGGCGAGTACGGCGGCGCGGCGGTGTACGTCGCCGAGCACTCACCCGACGAGAAGCGCGGCTTCTACACCTCGTTCATCCAGATCACGGCGACGCTCGGTCTGTTCGTCTCGCTGGCGGTCATCCTCAGCACCCGCCTCCTCGTGGGCGAGGAGGCCTTCAAGGACTGGGGCTGGCGCATCCCGTTCCTCCTGTCGGTCCTCCTCGTCGGCGTGTCCTTCTACGTGCGTTCCCGCCTCAAGGAGTCGCCGATCTTCAGCAAGCTCAAGGCCGAGGGGAAGACGTCGACCGCTCCCATCAAGGACAGCCTCGGCAACAAGCGCAACTGGAAGGTCATCCTGATCGCCCTCTTCGGCGCCACGGCCGGCCAGGGCGTGGTCTGGTACACGGGGCAGTTCTATGCCCTCTACTTCCTGCAGAACACGCTCAAGGTCCCGTTCATCACGGCCACGATCGTGATCGCCACCGCGCTCGCCCTCGGCATGCCGTTCTTCGTGTTCTTCGGGGCGCTCTCGGATCGCATCGGCCGCAAGAAGATCATGCTCGCGGGCAACCTGTGCGGCGCGATCGGCTTCTTCCCCGTGTTCTGGGCGATGAAGCAGAACGCGGACAACCCGGTCGTGCTCACCGCGCTCGTGTTCGTGCTCGTGCTGTTCGTCACGATGGTCTACGGCCCGATCGCGGCCTACCTCGTCGAGGCCTTCCCTGCGAAGGTGCGTTACACGTCGCTCTCGATCCCGTACCACGTCGGCAACGGCGTGTTCGGCGGGCTCTTGCCGCTCATCGCCTCGTCGGTGACGGTCGCGACGGGCAACATCTACGCGGGGCTCCTCTATCCGATCGCGGTGGCGCTCATCACCGTTGTCGTCGGCGGGATCTTCCTGAAAGAGCGCAGCGACGTGCGCCTCTGGGACGAGCTCGATCGCCCGGCTTGACGGCGATCTCCCGGCGGACGGAGCGCTGCTCGCGCGCCGTCCGCCGCCTCCTGCTCCTTGCAGATTCGCGGGATACGGGCTCAGCCGTCAGGCAATGAAGCGAGGCATACGAAGGTACGCCGCAGCGAGCCGAACGACGCGGATGAGCCCGTAGAGCTGAAGCCTCCCTCGAAATCCCGGAAAAATTCACAGGGAGGCGGGGAGGAGGGGAGTGGAATCCCACCGATCTCCCTGTCTCCCCGCCTCCCTGTTCAATTCTCCGCTGAAAATGCCGACAAGCTGAGGGGATTCGTCTGCGCGTCGAGTGGCACGCCGGTGTGCCCCGCCATCGATGACCGAGCTCCCGCGCGGCAGGACAGCAACGTACCAATCGAGCTCCATGCAGGACGGCCACGAGCTCGGCAACCACACTCCTGTCGACCGAGGATCACTGGTACGCCGACGTCGAGCTCGCGAGCATCACCGATAGCATGAAGCACGCCAAAGGGCTGAATGACGTGTGGATCGACACGATGGTCGACGTCGGGGCCTACTGGGTCGGTCAGAACAGAAAGTGCTCGCGGAGGCGACGAGCGACACGTCCGGCGACGAGACGACCTGGACGTGAACATCGTTCACGCAGGCCTGGTAGCGGGACGCCCAGGCCCGATTCGGCTGAGGGGTGCTCTGTTACCGCATCGCTCGATGCGTGGCCCTGATCTCGCGCACGAACCACAGAGGCAGCGAGGGCACAGAGGAGCATCCGTGTGCTCTGTGCGCCTGTGGTTCAAATAGTTTCTCTTCAAGGAACCCGGGTGGCCATGGGAGACGCGATGTCGGCGAATCGCGTCGATGAATAGTTTCGTTGCCACTGATGGCTGTGGGCTCGCCGATGTGCCCTGTGCTGCTTCGTTACATTGAACTACAGCATGGTGTTTGATCCGTCGCGGGCTGAGAGAGCAATTGTTCTTGACTCGGTACGTGGTGTGATCGAAGGGTCGCTGGTCGGCATCGAGAATGGGAAATCGGCAATCGGGGGACCACGAAGCGGAATACGAAACAAAGATAGGTTGAGCGCGTCGTGTCATATGCTTTGCGCGCGGCGCGTCGGCGTGGCATCTTACCGATATTGCTTGCGGCCTCTCCGGCCGCTCCTGGGAGAAAATTCATGCGCTTTGCTAGCTTGCTGAGCTTCGGCTCGGTTTCGATCGCTTGCTGCCTGGCCGCCTGCATCGCCGCGTCTCCGGACGACGAAGAGATCCTGTCGCTGGAGGGCGAACTGCTCAGCTCGGACGGGACGATGTCGGCGGAGCTGTCGTACCAGTCGCAGTGGTCGACGGGGTACTGCGCCAACGTGACCGTGAGGAACGCGAGCTCCAAGCCGAGCACGTCCTGGGGCCTCTCGATCGCGCTCAACGGCGCGACGCTGTCCAGCTCGTGGAACGCGCGGATCACGCAGTCGAACGGGCAGCTGAACGCCACCAACGAGAGCTACAACGGCTCGCTGGGAGCAGCGTCGACGGGAGCGGGCGCGTCGACGACCTGGGGGTTCTGCGCGAACGGCACGGGGAAGCCCTCGATCACGTCGGTCAACGGCAACGGGAACGGCGGCTCGACGTCGGCGAGCTCCAGCAGCGCCTCGAGCAGCTCCAGCAGCGCTTCGAGCAGCTCGAGCAGCAGCGCTTCGAGCAGCTCCAGCAGCAGCTCCTCGGCCAGCTCTGGCGCAGGCGGCGCAGGCGGCAGCGGAGGCTCAGGCGGCGGAGGCGCGGGCGGCAGCGGTGGAGGCCCGGTGGTCAATTCCGGCCTTCCGACGCCCCCAGGCCCCAGCAACGTGGCGAAGCCGTCCGGCGCGGCCGGCGGGTTCAGGGTCATCAACTGGGCCGGCTTCACGGGCGCCGTGTCGTACACGTTCGACGACTCGAACTCGAGCCAGATCCAGAACTACGACACGCTGAACGCGCTCGACGTTCCGTTCACCTTCTACCTCCAGACCGGCAAGACCGAATCGACCAATTCGGTGTGGCAAAGGGCGCTGAGCGACGGGCACGAGCTCGGCAACCACACGAAGAGCCACTCGAGCAACGACAGCGGCTCCGATACGGACGCCGCGACGCAGTTCATCGAGAGCAGGTTCGGGACCAAGGTGTGGACGATGGCGGCGCCGAACGGCTCGTCCGTGTACACGGGCATCGCCAGGACGCGCTTCCTCATCAACCGCGGCGTGGCCAACAACCTCATCGGGCCGAACGACTCGACTGATCCGTTCACGCTGCCCTGCTACATCCCGCCGACCGGCGCCTCCACGACGGTGCTGGACCAGCAGGTCACGAGCGCGCGGGACGCCAAGAAGTGGCGCACCGTCCTGGTGCACGGCTTCACCGGCGGCTCCGACGGCGCTTATCAGCCCATCGGGCTCCAGGCCTTCGTCGATCACGTCAAGCACTCGAAGGCGCTCGGCGACATGTGGCTCGACAGCGTGGTCAACGTCGGCGCTTACTGGCGCGGCCAGAAGGCGGTCTCCTCCGCCACCACCTCGACGTCCGGCGGCGCGACGACCTACACGTGGCAGCTCCCCGCCAACTTCCCGCCGGGCAAGTACCTGCGCGTGACGGTCGCCGGCGGCACGCTCAAGCAGAACGGCGTTCCGCTGAACTGGGATCCGCACGGCTACTACGAAGTCGCGCTCGACGCGAAGTCCGTGACGCTGTCGCCGTGACGAAGCGGGCCCGCGCCCCGCGGGCCCCGTCCCGCCGCGACCCGCGCGGCCCGAGCAGCCCGGACCCGAGTCAGCCGCGGAGCGCTCTGTCGCCGAGCGGCTGCAGCTCGCTCCTGGCCTCGTGAGAGAACGAATCAACGAGGCGCAGAAGGCACAGACGAGAGCGCGACTCGGTGGTTGGGGGGGAACTCCCTGCCCCCCGCGAAGGAGCTCTGTGTCCTCCGCGGTTCCAACGTGGTATCTTGGGGAGTTTGCTTGCGGCCCGTTCGGCCGCTTTCAGGAGAAAATTCATGCGCTTTGCTAGCTTGCTGAGCTGGGGCTCAGTCTCGATCGCTTGCTGCCTGGCCGCCTGCATCGCCGCGTCTCCGGACGACGAAGAGATCCTGTCGCTGGAGGGCGAGCTGCTCAGCTCGGACGGGACGATGTCGGCGGAGCTGTCGTACCAGTCGCAGTGGTCGACGGGGTACTGCGCGAACGTGACCGTGAAGAACATGAGCTCCAAGCCGAGCACGTCCTGGGGCCTTTCGATCGCGCTCAACGGCGCGACGCTGTCCAGCTCGTGGAACGCGCGGATCACGCAGTCGAACGGGCAGCTGAACGCCACCAACGAGAGCTACAACGGCTCGCTGGGAGCAGCGTCGACGGGAGCGGGTGCGTCGACGACCTGGGGGTTCTGCGCGAACGGCACGGGGAAGCCCTCGATCACGTCGGTCAACGGCAACGGGAACGGCGGCTCGACGTCGGCGAGCTCCAGCAGCGCCTCGAGCAGCTCCAGCAGCGCCTCGAGCAGCTCCAGCAGCGCTTCGAGCAGCTCGAGCAGCAGCGCTTCGAGCAGCTCCAGCAGCAGCTCCTCGGCCAGCTCTGGCGGAGGCGGCGCGGGCGGCAGCGGAGGCGCAGGCGGCAGCGGCGGCTCAGGCGGCAGCGGAGGCTCGGGCGGCGGAGGCGCGGGCCCAGGCTGGGACTGGGCCGGCATCATCGGGACCGGTCAGAGCCTGTCCGTCGGGGCGCAGGGGACGCCGGCCAGGGCGACCACCCAGCGCCGTCACAACCTCAAGCTCTCGCTGGGCAATGCCTCCGTGCCGCCCTTCGATCCGAGGAACGGCTCGCTCTCGATGGTGCCGCTCGTCGAGCCCATCCGCGCGCTGGCCACGGGCTACCCGAGCGCGTATCCGCGCAACATCTATGGCGAGTCGCCGCACACGGCCATGGGGGACCAGATCACGGCGCTGGTGCAGGCAGCGACGGGCGGCGATTACATCAGCGTTCACACCGTCGTCGGCGAGAGCGGACAGGCCATGTCGGTCATCCGGAAGGGCGCCACCGACACCGGCTCGACGGGTCGGGCCTACGCGGCGTCGCTGTTCGAGGCCGCCGCCATCGCCCGCCTCGCCGGCGCGGCAGGCAAGACGTACGGCGTCGGCGCGATCGTGATCACCCACGGCGAGTCGGACGCCGGCAGCTCCAGCTACAAGAACGACCTCATCAAGCTCTGGTCCGACTACAACGCCGATCTCAAGCCGCTGACCGGGCAGACCCGGTCGATCCCGATGTTCGTGTCCCAGCAGCACGCCTATCCGAGCGGCGCGAACCAGCGGTCGGCAGCCACGCTCGCGCAGTGGCAGGCCGGGATCGACCGCCCGGGCGACATCATCTGCTCGGGGCCGAAGTACCAGTACCCGTACGCGAGCGACAATATCCACATGACCGCGATCGGCTACGAGCGGCTCGGAGAGAAGCTCGGGCAGATCTATAGCGAGAAGGTCGTGCAGGGCCGCGACTGGCAGCCGCTCCAGCCGACGCGGGTCGAGCGCAGCGGTCGCGTGATCACGGTGCACTTCCACGTGCCCGTGCCGCCGCTCGCCTGGGACAGCTCGCTCCCCGCGCCGCACCAGAGCGCGCTCACCGAGTGGGCGCAAGGGCGCGGCTTCGAGGTCCGCACGGCGAGCACCAGGATCCCGATCAGCTCCGTCGCGATCTCGGGCGACACGGTGCGCATCACGGTCGGGAGCGATCTCCCCGCGACCGGCGTCTGGGTCGGCTACGCCATGACCAGCGACGGCACGGCGTTCTCCGGCCGGACGTGGCGCTCGGGCCAGCTGCGCGACTCCGATCCCTTCGTCGGATCGATGACGGGGACCGCGCAGCCGAACTACGCGGTGGCGTTCGAGATGGCCGTGCCCTGAGCCTCGCCGGCGCGGCGCCTCCCTCGGGATCGTCGCCGCCGAGCTCGACGGCCAGACGTCTGGCCATTCATCGCCAGACGTCTGGCCGACCCCCGTCACAGCCGCGGATCGACCGGCTCGCTCTCCAGCGCCAGCACCCCGAACACGCACTCGTGCACGCGGTGCAGCGGCTCGCCCTCCACGAAGCGGTGGAGCGCCTCCAGGCCGAGCGCGTACTCCCGCAGCGCGAGCGCGCGCTTCCCCGACACGCTGCGGTGGCGCAGCCGCGCGAGGTGCTGCGGCGCCAGGTACTCCGGCCCGTAGATGATGCGCAGGTACTCCGGCCCGCGGCACTTGATCGCCGGCTGGACGAGCCCGCGCGGGCCGCGGACCACCCACTCCCACGACTTGACCACCATGCCCTCGCCGCCGCGCTCGACCATCTCCGTCCAGAAGGCCACCGCCTGCGCCTCGCTCTGCGGGTCCGAGAGGTCGACAACGCGGTGCGGGGTCTCCACGAAGAACGCCGGATCGACCTCGGCGAGCCGCGCGAGCTGCCGCAGGTGGAAGCCGTGGTCCCGCGCCGCGTGCACCGCGCCCTCGCTCGCGAGCAGGTGGAACGGCGCCAGCCGGAGGTCCGCCAGCGACCGCACCGGCCAGCAGTAACGCCGGTAGGCCGCCACGTACCCGTCCATCGCCGCCTTCCGGGCCGCGTGCCGCTCGAGCAGCCCCCGCGCGCTCTCGTCGCGCGCGGCGGTCATCGTGAGCGCCCGCACCGCCGCGTCGAGCGACGCGCGGCCCGACGAGCCCACGGCGGCGTACTGGCCGCGCAGGAGATCCTGCGCCTTCGCCGACCAGGGCAGGAGCTCCGCGTCGAGGCAGACCCAGTCCGTGCGCAGCTCGGCCCACAGATCCGCCCGATCCATCGCCGCCCGCACCCGGTCGATGAGCTCCCGGCTCCGCGCCTCGTCCGAGAAGAACGGCCTGCCCGTGCGCGTCGTGCACACGCCGAGCGGCCCCTCGTCGAGGCGGAACCTCCGCCGCCGCGCGGCCTCGTCGCGGCACACGACAAGCACCGCGCGCGACCCCATGTGCTTCTCCTCGCAGACGACGCGGCCCACGCCGTTCTGCCGGAAGTACGCGAACGCCTCGCGCGGGTGCTCGAGCAGGCCCCCGTCCTTCGCCGTCTCGCTCGGCGACATCGTCGGCGGCAGGTAGATGAGCCACCGGGGATCCACGGCGAAGCGGCTCATCGCCTCGAGCGCCGCCGCCGCGTTCTCCTCGCGGATCGTCACCATGCCGTGCACCCGCGTCCGGATCGCGCGCCGCCCGCGCACGTCGTCGATGTCGAGCACGTCGTAGGCCTGCCCGCGCGGCTCGGCCTTCGTCTCGCCCGCGAGCGGCGCGAGCGGCTTCACGGGCTCGTAGTACACGCGGCGCGCCTTGACCTCGACCAGCTCGCGCTCCGGGTAGCGGAGCGCCGTGAGCGCGCCGCCGAACACGCACCCCGTGTCGATGCAGATCGTGCGGTTCTCCCACTCGGCCACCGTCGTCGGCGTGTGGCCGTAGACCACCATCGCCTTGCCGCGGTACTCCGAGGCCCAGTTGTACCGCACGGGCAGGCCGTACTCGTCGGTCTCGCCCGTGGTCTCGCCGTACAGGCAGAACTCGCGCACCGCGCCCGAGCCCCGGCCCTGGAACGCCTCCTTCACCCCCGCGTGCGCGACCGCGAGGTTGCCGTCGTCGAGCACGTAGTGGCTGACGAGCCCGTCGATGAAGTCCGCCGCCTTCGCCTTGAACGCGTCCGTCTCCGCCTCGAGCTGCTCGAGCGTCCGCTCGAGCCCGTGCGTCGGCTTCACGTCGCGCCCGCGCAGCTTCTTCAGCAGCTTCACGTCGTGGTTGCCAGGCACGCAGAGCGCGGCGCCCGTCTCGACCATCGCCATCGTGAGGCGCAGCACGTCGGGCGAGCGCGGCCCGCGGTCCACGAGGTCGCCGAGGAAGATCGCGCGCCGGCCCTCGGGGTGCGACGCGCGCGGCGCGTCCGGCAGCCCCTCCAGCTTGTAGCCGAGCGCCTCGAGCAGCTCGACCAGCTCGTCGAAGCAGCCGTGGACGTCGCCGATGATGTCGAACGGCCCGCGCTCGTCGCGGCGATCGGTCCACAGCCGCTGCCGCTCGATCGTGGCCGCCGCGACCTCCTCGGGGGAGGAGAGCACGTGCACGTAGCGGAAGCCCTCGCGCCGGAGCTCCTTGAGCGAGCGGCGCAGCTCGCGGCTCTGGCCCCGCACGACGTGCGGGCCGAACTGCCGGTCCGGCCGGCCGGCGTTGCGCGCGTGGCAGAGCTTCTCCGGCATGTCGAGCACGATGGCCACCGGCAGCACGTGGTGCTCGCGCGCGAGCGCGACGAGCGGCCTGCGCGCGTCCGCCTGCACGTTGGTCGCGTCGACAACGGCGAGCCGCCCCGACGCGAGCCGCTTGCCCGCGATGAAGTGCAGGACCTCGAAGGCGGCCCCGCTGGCGGCCTGATCGTTCTCGTCGTCGGACACGACGCCGCGGTAGTGATCGGACGAGAGGATCTCGGTCGGCTTGAAGTGCGCCCTCGCGAACGTGCTCTTGCCGGAGCCGGACGCGCCGATGAGCACGACGAGCGAGAGGGAAGGGACGATGAGGGGGGCCTGCTCGCTCATGACGCCACCTCCGTCGCCTGCGCGAGGGCGCTACCCGCGCCGCCGTCCTGGGCCTCTCCGCCGCCCGCGCCGCTCGTGCTGCTCGTGCCGCCCGCGCTGCCCGCGCTGCCCTCGCGCGTGAAGATCGCCATCTGCGTCGGCGCGCCGAGCGACGGATCCATCGGGCCGATGGGCAGGTGCTCGACGGCGTAGCCGTGCGCGGCCGCGACCCCCTCGCAGAAGGCGTGGAACTCGGCCCGCGTCCACTCGAAGCGGTGGTCGCCGTGGCGGAGCGCGCCGCGCGGCAGCCCCTCGAACAGCGCGTTGTACTCGGCGTTCGGGGTGGTCACGAGGACGACGCGCGGCCGCGCGTGCTCGAAGACGCTGCGCGTGAGCGCGCCGAGCCGCGAGAGGTCCACGTGCTCGATGACCTCGACGAGGGTCGCGGCGTCGTAGCCCGAGAAGCGCGCGTCGCGGTAGGTGACCGACGCCTGGAAGAGCTGGATGCGCCGCCGCTGCTTGTCGGGCAGGTCGTCGAGGCGCAGCCGGTTCTTGGCGATCTCGAGGCTGCGCACGGAGACGTCCGCGCCCGCGACGCGCTCGAACACGCGCTCGTCGACGAGGCGCTTCAGCAGCTTGCCCTCGCCGCAGCCGAGGTCGAGCACGCTCCTCGCCTCGGCCCGGCGGAGCGCCGCGACGACGGCCTCGCGCCGCGCCTGGTCGAGGCTGATCCGCGCCTCGCCCCGGTCCTCGGGCGCGGCCTTCTCGTCCTCGGCCTCTTCGGGGCTCGCCTCGTCGTCGGCCACGAGCCGCGCGAGCGCGGCCCGGAAGAGCGGCCGGCTGTGCTTCAGGTAGCGGAGCGCGATCGCCTCGCGCTCCGGGTGCTCCGCGAGCCACCCCTTGCCCTTGGCGAGGAGGTTGTCGACCTCGGCGTCGCCCACGTAGTAGTGCTTCTTGTCGTCGAGCACGGGCACGAGCACGTAGAGGTGCGCGAGCAGCTCCCTGAGCCGGCACGTCCTCGCGAGCGAGACGCGCAGGTAGGCGCTCTGGCCCCACTCCGGGAACGCCTCGTCGAGCGGGAGGCGCTCGGCCGCGACCTCGTAGCCGAGCGGCTCGAAGAGCCGCCGGAGCAGCGCCTCTCCGCCGCGGCACGGCAGCGCCTCGATCGTGGCGGAGAGGGGGATCGGCGCGTCCGCGAGCTCCGGGCGGTCGCGGCACTTGCCGCCGAGCGCCGAGCCGAAGACCTGCGCGATCGCCACGGAGAGGAACGACGAGGCGACGTAGGGCCGGTCGTTCACGTACTGCGCGAGCGTCCCGGGCTCGCCCGCGCCGCGCCCGCGCACGAGGTCCACGGGATCGACGTCGAGCAGGAGCGCGGCGGTGCACCGCTCCTCGGTCGCCTCCGGATAGAACACGTGCGCCTTGCCGAACGACAGCGGGAACGACTGCGTGTTCGCAGGGTTCTTGACGAGCAGGTAGCCGAGGTCGGTCGCAGGCCGGTGCGTGGTGGTGAGCGTGAGGAGCATCGGGGCCGCAGTCTACGTGAGCGGAGCGACTCGCCACAATCGCGGCCGCGGTGCGCCCGCGCGCGGCGAGCGCCGCTCCCGAGCGCGGCAGACAGGGAATCTGTCGCCGCGCGGGGACCGGCGATGGAGCGAGATCGCGCGCGAGCGGCGCGCGACCGCACGGAGGCGGCTTCCCCGACACCGGGGGCCCGGCGCTGCTAGCGTTGAACGGGTGACGCAGGAGCCCGCGAGCCAGGGAAAGGCCCACGTCGGCAAGGCCGTGGTGATCACCACGGCCGTGCTCTGGCTCCTCGACTGGATCGACCATGGAAGCTTCGAGCCCTGGCGCGGGCTGGGCACCGCGGTGTGGGTCGCGGCGGTCCTCGGCGCGCTCACGCTGGTGGCGCGCCGCATCGAACCGCAGCGCGCGCCGATCTGGCGTCAGCTCGTCGTGCTCGCGTTCACCGCCGGGATCGCCAGCTCCATCACCAACACCATCTTCTTCCTGCTCGCCACGGCGCTGCCCGAGGTGTTTCCAGAAGGACCGCGACGGCCGCTCGTGGCCACCGCCGTCGTGGGCTTCTTCGACGGCGACGCCTTGTTCGGCTTCTGGGCCCTCCTGATCGAGCTGCCTCGACAGATCGGCGTCGAGCGGAGGCTCGAGCACGAGCGGCGCGCGCTGCGCCAGGAGGTCGAGCTCGCGCACATCCGCGCTGCGCTCGAGCCTCACTTCGTGTTGAACACGCTCAACACGATCGCCGGCCTGGTGACCGAAGAGCCGGCCGAGGCGCGCGCCCTGATCGCGACGCTCGGCGACCTGCTGAGGGACATCATGCAGGGATCGCGCCGATCCCATCACACGGTCCGCGAGGAGGTGAGCTGGCTGCGGGGCTTCGCGCGCATCCTGGAGTCTCGGCACTTCGGGCGGCTCGCGTTCGAATGGGACGTCGACGCCTCGGTGGACGACTGCGTGCTCCCGGTGCTGCTGCTTCAGCCCCTGCTGGAGAACGCGGTGCACCACGGCGCGCTGCGCCGACGGGAGCGCGGCCGTGTCGTCTTGCAGATCACCGGGGAGGCAGGACACCTGCGCTGCGCCGTCGAGGACGAGGGCCCCGGCTTCGACCTGGCCGCTGTCCCGCCGGAGGGGCGGGGGCTCGCGCTGGTGCGGCGCCGCGTCGCCCTGGAATCGGCGGACGCGTCGCTGCGCATCGACTCGAAGCCCGGCCGGACGCGCCTGGAGGTCACGCTGCCCAGGAGGACCGCATGAAACAGCTCTCTGCTCTCGTCGTCGAGGACGAGTGGCCGGCGCGCAACTTCCTCGTGGAGCTGCTGCGCGATACCGGGAGCTTCGGGACCATCGCCGCGGTGACGAGCGTCGAGGCGGCTCGAGAGGCGCTCGATCGCATCGAGGTCGGCATCGACGCCGTCTTCGTCGATATCCGCCTCGTCGATCGCCCTGGAGACACGTCGGGCCTCGACTTCGCCCGCTCCCTCTCGGGTCGCGCGAGCCCGCCGGCGGTGGTGCTCGCCACCGCTCTGGCGCAGCACGCGCTCGATGGGTTCGAGATGGGCGCGGTCGACTATCTCCTCAAGCCGTTCACGCTCGACCGCGTCACCACGTGTGTGGCGCGGCTCCTCGAGCGACGCCGGGCGCCGTCCCCGAGCGCAGGAAACCCGCGCCTGGTCGCGCGAAAAGACGACCGCCTGGTCTTCCTGGACCTCGACGGCATGCTGGCGTTTCAGGCGGCGGAGCGGCTCACCTATCTCCACCACGTCGACGGCGTGTTCTCGGTGGACCTCTCGCTCAACGCGCTCGGGGCCACGCTGGGCGACCGTGTCCTTCGCGTGCACCGCAACTGGCTCGTCGCTCCGGCGCACGTGCACGGGCTCGGCCGGCTCGACGGGGAGCTGATCCTCGAGGTCGGTCCGGGGCTCCGCGTGCCCGTCTCGCGCGATCGCGCGCGAGAGGTCCGGCAGCGGCTCCTGGAGAACACCGTCGGCATCACTCTGCCCGACTGAGCTCGCCTCTCTCGGCCGAGAGGACCAGCTTCGCCAGCTCGATCCCGAAGCCCTCGATGTCAAACACATCGTACGTGTTCGTCCCGAGGATCACGCGCGTGTTCGCCGCCGGGCAGTCGACCGCAACCCCTCCAAGGCCATAGTCCCCGGCGCCGGCCGCGGCGTAGACCGTCTTGCCCTCCAGGTCGTGGGCGCCGCCCGAGAGGTAATGCGTCTCGTACGACTCGAATGCGGCCGGACCGAGCACCTCCCCCTTCCAGACCGCGACCAGCCAGCGCTCGACGTCGGAGACGGTCGTCACCAGCCCGCCATTGCCGACGAGCGACCAGCTGTACGGCCATCCGGCGGGGTCGTTCTCCCCGAAGGTCGAGGCGTCGTATCCGATCGCGGTGTCGACCTGCTCCCAGATCGGGTCACCGAAGAACCCGCTCTGTCGCATGTTGGCGGGAGCGAAGAGCTCGTCACGCACGTAGTCCGTGAACGCTCGTCCCGAGACGGTCTCCACGACGTCGGCGAGCAGCGTGTAGCCGGAGTTGGAGTATTCCTCGTTGCTTCCCGGCTCGAACAGCAGCTCCTGCGCGAAGATCCGCTGGCGTGCTTCGAGCCGCGTCATCGGCTCGAAGTCACCCTCCGTGTCGTGGTACTCGTCGAACCCGGCGCGGTGCTGGAGGATCTGAACGAGCGTGATCTCGGCCTTGTCGGCCGGTACGTCATCGAAGAGGGTCGCGAGCGAGTCGGTGACCGCGAGCGCGCCGTCGCCTTCGAGCTTGAAGATGGCCGTCGCGGTCAGGTCCTTCATCACGGAGCCGAAGTCGTACGCCGTGCCGGCGACGTTGGGGATGTCGTTGTCTCGATCCGCCAAGCCGTAGCCGCTCGCGAGCACCTCGGCCCCGTCGACCGTGACCAACACCGACCCGGAGAACCCGGCCGCGGCCGCGTCCGAGAGGCGGCGCTCGAGCTCCTCGCGGAGCTCGTCCCGCTCGGGAAGTGCGGGCGACTCCCCGCTGCACCCGGTTTGTGGGACAGCCAGCGTGACCAGGCCGGCTGCCATCAGCCATTGCGAGATTGGTTTCATGCCGCGCCAGACTGCCAGCCGAGCGCGCGAAGATCAGGGACGAACCGACGAGCGCCAGGTTCTCGGCCACGAGCGGGGGGTTCTGCGGGACGAGCGCGTGGGGTGGCGGCAGCGCGTCCCGAGCCCCAGAGCGCCGTCTTGGCCGGATCGAGGCCAGTCGTGGCTCGCCCGTCGAGGGCGACGCGCGCCGGGTCGAGCCGGTACACTGCGGCAGGCGGGCGGGTGCGCTCGTGGACTCGGAGAATTTATGAGCACAAGCCCTGAGCTTCTGGACAAGAAGATCCGCGTCGTCGTCGGGGGGATGGCGATCGAGTGGGATATCGAGAACGGGCAGTGCACCTGGGCCGGCGTCCCCTCGGTGTCGATGTTCCTGCCGAGCAGCGTGGTTGGGCTGATGTCCGGCTTCCAGCGGATGGCGGGGACCGAGCGCTTCAACCTCGCCGTGGAGAGCGGGGGGCGGCTCAGCATCGACGACGACTGGACCTACATCTCCGGCTATCCGACGTTCGAGGAGGGCTTCAAGGCGCTCGGCGTCGGCGCGGCCACGGCGGGCTGGGGCGTGTGGCACGTGATCTCCCTTGACCGGGAGCGGAAGGAGGCCCGCTTCCGCGTGGTGAACGGGTGGGAGTCGGTCTACCAGAAGGAGCTCGATGTCTGCTGGGGCAGCAGCATGATCGCGGGCAAGCTGGCCGGATACTGCACCCGGCTCTTCGGGGAGGAGTGCGACGTCGAGCAGACGTCGTTCGCCGCCCGGGGCGACGCCCACGACGAGTTCACGGTGCGCCCCGCCACGACCAGCCTGGAGGACCGGCTGCAGCACCTGCTCGACGAGGAGCGGGCGACGAAGACGGATCTGGCCATCGCGCTGCACAAGCTGAAGCGCGAGGTCGAGGAGCGCGCCCGCATCGCCGAGGAGCTCCAGCGGACCGAGCAGGAGCTCCGCGACAAGCTGTCGTTGATCGAGCGGCAGCAGCACGAGCTCCGCGCGCTCGCCACCCCGATCATCCAGGTGTGGGACGGCGTGCTGACGCTCCCGTTGATCGGCACGCTCGACGGGGTGAGGGCCGGGGTGATCACCGAGGAGCTGCTCGACGCCATCGTCAGGACTGGCTCCCGCTATGCGATCCTCGACATGACCGGCGTGGACAGCATCGACGGCGAGACCGCCGATCACGTGATCCGGATCATCCGCGCGGTCGAGCTGCTCGGCGCGAAGGGGGTCATCACCGGCGTGCGCCCCGCGGTGGCCGCGCTGATCACGTCGCTCGGCCTCGAGCTGTCCGCCGTGACCACGCTGCGGAACCTCCGCGAGGGGCTGCGGATGTGCATCCAATCGCTGTCGGACAAGCCGGCAGGCGCGTGACGATGGCTGGCCGTGGCGGGGCGTCTGGCTCTCGCTCGCGACGCTCGCCGGGATCGGGCTCAACGGGGCGCTCGGCTGGTGGTGGGCGGACCCGATCGCTGCCCTGGTCATCGCCGCGCTCGTCGCCAAGGAGGGCGTCGCCACGTGGCGCGGCGAGCACGGCTGCTGCTGAAGGTGTCTCCTGGCCGGCCCTGCGGCTGTTGGTGCTCGCTCCCCTCGGTCCACATGGTAGGCTCTGTCGGCTCGTGACTCGGCAGCGAAGGCAACATCCCCGATCCCGATGGACGCGGCGGCTCGTCCGGCTGCTCTCCGTGATCGTGCTCGCCCTGGTCATGAGCCAGCTGACCGTGGCGTACGCCTTCGTGGCCGTCGACGACTGCGGCGAGTCGTGTCCCGACGACGACGACCAGGGGGACTGCCCTTGTCCCCTGGATTGCGCCTCGGGGTGCTGCGCGGCGAGAGCCCCGGCGGTCCCACCCTCGCCCATCGTTCCTGTCTTGCTCGCGCCCTCCTCCGTGGAGCTCCTGCTGCTCGTGCCCGAGCGCGCGCCCCCGTCGCCCGAGGCGCGCGAGGTGCTCCACGTCCCAAGGCCCCGCGCCTAGCACGGCGCTGATGGCCGCTCCCCGGCCCGAGCCGTCGATCGCGCTCCTGTGAGCTCCACGTGGGCCCCGTCAGCCCTCGATGGCCTCAGGCGATCGCGGCGTGGTTCAGCGCCCTGCCAGGTCCGAGCGGAAGGCATGCTCGCGACGCGTCGTCGCGCGCCCGCTCCAGCGCGTCCGTTCAGCGCTGCTCCACCCAGCTCGCGCTTCACGCTCGCGGGCAAGTCGGCGGCGGTGATAGCGGTGCTGCGCCGAGCGGCGGCGCGCTGGCGCGTGAGGGCGACGGCGTGCCCGAGGCTCGTCCGTCACGTGACGTTGTGAACAACAAGGAAGGATACACCCATGAAAATTCGTTCCATCTCGCTCGTGCTCTGCGTCGTCGCCCTCGGTGCCGTGTCGTGCTCGAAGGAGGCGCCGAGCGCCGGCAAGGCGGCGCCCGAGCAGACGCAGGCGAATGCGGCGCACGCGCCGGCCGACGTGAAGCCCGGCTCCCACGAGGACTGGTGCGGAGAGCACCAGGTGCCCGAGTCGCAGTGCACCCGCTGCAACCCGGAGCTGATCCCGGCCTTCAAGGCCACGAACGACTGGTGCGCGGAGCACGGGCTGCCCGAGTCGCAGTGCCTCAAGTGCAACCCCGACCTGAAGATCGTCAGGCCGCCGAAGGGGAGCTGACATGCCCCGCCGCGTTCACATCGTGTTGCTCATGCTCCTCGCCGTTCTGTCGGGGTGCGGGGCCAAAGGGACCGACCGCGCCGCTCAGGAGAAGGCGGAGGCCAGGCCCAGGGCCGCGGCGCCCGTCGAGGGCGCCATGTGCAAGGAGCACGGCGTGCTGGAAGCCCTCTGCACGAAGTGCAATCCGAGGCTCGCCCCCATCTTCCAGGCGAGGGGAGACTGGTGCAAAGAGCACGAGCTCCCGGAGTCCATCTGCCCCATCTGCCACCCCGAGCGCGGAGGCAAGCCGGCGGCCGACGTGGCGAGCGACGGCGCGCCTGCCGACGGGACGAAGGTCAAGCTCAAGACCAAGGACACGGCCCGGCTCGCCGGGATCCTCACCGCGAAGGCCGTCGAGCGTCAGGGCGGCGGCGGCATCCCCGTGACCGCGAGGATCGCCTACGACGCGCTCAAGGTCGCGGAGATCAACGCCCGCGCCGCGGGGGTCGTCCGGCAGCTCCACGTGGACGTCGGCGCGGAGGTCAAGAAGGGCGCGCCGCTCGCGGTCATCGACAGCGCCGAGGTCGGGGCGGATCGCTCGCGGCTGGCCGGCGCGCAGTCGCGCCTCACGATCGCCGAGGAGAACCTGAAGCGAGAGGAGCAGCTCGAAAAGGAGGGGATCTCGTCGCGCCGGAGCGTCCTCGCCGCGCAGCAGGAGCTCGACGCCGCCCGCGCCGAGCGCTCCTCGTTCGCGGCCTCCCTGGCCGTCGTGGGCGCGAGCGCGGGCGGCAGCGGGGGCTACACGCTCACCACGCCGCTCGCCGGCATCGTGACCCAGCGCAAGGCGACCGTGGGCAGGCTCGTCGGCGTCGAGGAGACCCTGTTCGAGGTGGTCGACGTCTCGAGCATGTGGGCCGAGCTCGACGTCCCCGAGACCGACCTCCCGGCCGTCTCGCTGAAGCAGCCCGTGGTCATCGAGGTCGACGGGATCGCGGGGCGCGAGCTCAAGGGGGAGATCACCTATGTGGCGCCGGCCATCGACCCGGCCACGCGCACCGCCAAGGCGCGCGTGCCGCTCGCGAACCCGGACGGCGCGCTGCGGGCCAACATGTTCGGCAGGGCGCGCATCCTCGCCCCATCCCGCGCGGCGGTCGTGGTGCCCCGCGCGGCCGTGCAGCGCGCGAGGACGGTGAAGCTCGTGTTCGTGCGGCTCGCGGACGACCAGTTCGAGGCGCGGCGGGTCGAGATCGGGGCGACCGAGGGCGATGTCGTCGAGGTGACCAGGGGCGTGCGCCCGGGCGAGGAAGTCGCGACCGAAGGGAGCTTCCTGCTCAAGACCGAGACCCTCAAGGAGAGCATCGGCGCCGGCTGCTGCGGCGAGGACTGAGGCGCGCGCGATGCTGAACGCCGTCATCACCTGGTCGCTCCGCCACCGTTTCCTCGTGATCCTGGCCTCGATCGGCCTCTCCCTTGCGGGCGTCCTGGCGTTCCGTCAGCTGCCGATCGACGCCTTCCCGGACACGACGCCGGTGCAGGTGCAGATCAACACCGTCGCCCCGGCCCTCTCCCCCGTCGAGATCGAGCGCCAGATCACGGCCCCCGTCGAGCAGGCCATCTCGGGCCTGCCCAGGCTCGAGGAGGTCCGCTCGCTCTCCCGCTTCGGCCTCTCTCAGGTCACCGCCCGCTTCGAGGACGACACGGACATCTACCTGGCCCGCCAGGTCGTCATGGAGCGGCTCCAGACCGTGACGCTGCCGCCGGGGATCCATCGCCCGGAGCTCGGCCCGGTCGCCACCGGGCTCGGCGAGGTGTTCCACTACGTCGTCACGGGCAAGGGCAAGTCGCTGAGCGAGCTGCGGACGGTCCACGACTGGGTCATCGCGCCGCAGCTCCGCTCGGTGCGCGGCGTGGCCGAGGTGAACGCGTGGGGCGGCGATGAGCGGCAGATCCAGGTGCTCGTCGACCCGGCGGAGCTCACCGCGCGCGGGCTCTCGCTCCACGACCTCTCGGACGCCCTGGAGCGCAACAACGCCAACGTGGGCGGGGGCAACCTGGACCAGGCCGGCGAATCCAGCCTGATCCAGGGCATCGGCATCGCCACGCGCGTGAGCGACATCGAGGACATCGTGGTCGCCGCCAAGGGCGGGGCGCCCATCCGGGTGCGCGACGTCGCCCGGGTGGGCGAGGGGCGCGAGATCCGGCGGGGCGCGGTCACCGCCGACGGCAAGGGGGAGGTCGTGCTCGGCCTCGGCTTCATGCTGATGGGCGAGAACAGCCACGACGTCACGACGCGGCTCAAGGCGCGCCTTTCGGAGGTCGAGAAGAGCCTGCCGCCAGGGGTCGACGTCGCCGTCGTGTACGACCGCACCGAGCTCATCGACAAGGTGCTCGGCACCGTAAGAAAGAACCTGCTCGAGGGCACGCTCCTGGTCGTGGCGGTGCTCTTCGTCTTCCTCGGCAACCTCCGCGCCGGGCTCATCGTGGCCTCGGCCATCCCCCTGTCGATGCTCTTCGCGTTCGACCTCATGCTGCGCGCCGGCGTCGCCGGGAGCCTGATGAGCCTCGGCGCGATCGACTTCGGCCTCGTCGTCGACAGCTCGGTGATCATGGTCGAGAACTCGGTCCGGCGGCTCTCGGAGGACACGAGCGACCGGAGCACGACAGAGGTCGTGCGCGACGCCTCGATCGAGGTCCGCAAGCCGACGATGTTCGGCGAGCTCATCATCATGATCGTCTACCTGCCGATCCTCGCCCTCGAGGGGGCGGAGGGGAAGCTGTTCCGGCCGATGGCGCTCACCGTGATCTTCGCGCTCATCGGCTCGATGATCCTGTCGCTCACGCTCATGCCGGCGCTCGCGAGCCTGCTCCTGCCGCGCCGCATGAAGGAGCGCGAGAACGTGCTCGTGCGCCTCCTCAAGCGGGCCTACCGGCCCGCGCTGCAGCTCGCGCTGCGGTGGCGCTGGGCGGTGCTCGCCGGGGCCGCGCTGCTCCTCGGCAACGCGGCCTTCCTCGCGACGCGGCTCGGCGCCGAGTTCGTGCCGCGGCTCCGTGAGGGCACCCTCGTCGCCAACACCGTGCGGCTCTCGGGGGTCTCGGCGGGCGAGTCGATCCGCTACGGCACCCGGCTCGAGCGGGTCCTGCTGGAGAGGTTCCCGGACGAGATCGAGCGCGTCTGGACGCGCACGGGCACCGCGGAGGTGGCGACGGACCCGATGGGGCTCGAGCTGTCCGACATGTTCATCACGCTCAAGCCGCGGGAGGCGTGGAAGCGCGCCGCCACGCAGGACGAGCTCGTCCAGGCGATGGAGTCCGAGCTCGCGGGGATGCCGGGCATGCGCGTCATCTACACGCAGCCGATCGAGATGCGGGTCAACGAGATGGTCGCCGGGATCCGGGCCGATCTCGGGGTGAAGCTGTTCGGCGACGACTTCGACACGCTCAAGCAGAAGGCGCGCGAGATCGAGGCCGCCCTCAAGAAGATCCCCGGCGCCGCGGACGTCGTGACCGAGCAGGTGACGGGTCAGCCCGTGCTCGAGATCGAGGTCGACCGCGCCGCCATCGCCCGCCACGGCATCGCGGCCGCCGACGTCCTGGATGTCGTCGAGGCCCTCGGCGCGCGGGAAGTGGGGCAGCTCCAGGAGGGCGAGCGCCGCTTCCCCGTGGTGCTGCGCATCGACGATCGCTACCGGGAGGACCCTGCCTCCATCGGCCGCATCCTGGTCACCGCGGCCGGCGGGGAGCGCATCCCGCTCGCGCGGCTCGCGAAGATCCGCACGACCGAGGGGCCGGCCGCGATCAACCGCGAGTGGGCCAAGCGCCGGATCGTCGTGCAGGCGAACGTCCGGGGCCGCGACGTGGGCACCTTCGTCGAGGAGGCGAGGGCGGGGCTCGATCGGGAGGTCGAGCTCCCGCCCGGCTATTACGTCCGCTTCGGCGGGCAGTTCGAGCACCTCGAGCGGGCGCAGGCGCGCCTGCTCGTCGTCGTTCCCATCGCGCTCGGGCTGATCCTGCTGCTTCTCTACTTCACGTACGGGCGGGTCCTGGATGCGGTCCGCGTCTTCACGGGCGTCCCGTTCGCCGCGATCGGCGGCGTCGTCGCGCTCTGGCTTCGCGATCTGCCCTTCAGCATCTCCGCGGGCGTCGGGTTCGTGGCGCTGTCGGGCGTCGCGGTGCTCGGGGACATGGTGCTCGTCTCGACCATCCGGCAGCTCACCGCGGCCGGGATGCCCGTGCGGGACGCCATCGAGCGCGCGGCCGAGCGGCGCCTCCGCCCGGTCCTCATGACGGCGCTCGTCGCCTCCCTGGGCTTCGTGCCGATGGCGCTGAACACGGGCGTCGGCGCCGAGGTCCAGCGCCCGCTCGCGACCGTCGTGATCGGCGGCGTGATCTCGTCCACGCTGCTCACGCTGCTCGTCCTGCCGGCGCTCTACAGCGTGGTCGGCGGGAGGCTCCGCGCGGACGCCGCCGGCGAGGCGGGCGCCTCCGATCCTCCGCGGCGCGCCGGCCCGGCCCTCTCGCCTGCGGCGGAGTAGCCGGTGCGCGCGCGCTCCCGCCTCCGCACGATCGCCGTCACCGCGGGCGTCCTGATCCTCGCCCAGGCGCTCGCGGTGGGGCTCTACTGGGCCGTGGAGCGCCGCCGCGGCGCCGGGCGGCCAGGTCGCCCTTTCGCGGTCGAGCGGCTCCACGACGGCCAGCGCGTGCCCGACGCTGCTTTCGAGCAACCGGACGGGACCTCGCTTCGCGCCGCCGCCTTGCGCGGCCGGCCTGTGCTGCTCCATTTCTGGGCCACCTGGTGCGGCCCCTGCCGCGCCGAGCTCCCGCGCTTGCTGGAGCTCGGCCAGCAGCTGGAGAAGGCCGGGAGGCTCCAGGTCGTGGCCGTGAGCGTCGACGAGAACTGGGAAGTCGTGCGCGCCTTCTTCGGGGGCGAGGTCCCTCCCGGCGTCGTGCGGGCCGGATCCCCTGCGGTGCAGCAGCGGTTCGGGGTCTCGACGTTGCCCGACACCTTCCTGGTGGAGGCGGACGGCAGGATGTCCCTCCGCTTCACGGGCGCGAGGGACTGGCGAGCGCCCGAAGCGACAACGCTGCTGCTTGGACAGGAGCGGCCAGCGCCCTGATCGCGCTTCCCGCTACTCGGCGCCCCCGGCGGACACCGACGAGCCATCGAGGGAGCCGCCTGCGCCATTGGTGCCGCCTGCGCCATTGGTGCCGCCTGCGCCATTGGTGCCGCCTGCGCCACCCGAGGCATCCGTGCCGCCTGCGCCATTCATGCCGCCTGCGCCACCCGAGGCATCCGTGCCGCCTGCGCCATTCATGCCGCCTGCGCCACCCGAGGCATCCGTGCCGCCTGCGCCATTCGTGCCGCCTGCGCCACCCGAGGCATCCGTGCCGCCCGCGCCATTCGTGCCGCCTGCGCCGCCCGCGGCATCCGTGCCGCCGGTGCCATCCGTGCCGCCCGCGCCACTCGTGCTGCCTGCGCCACCGGAGGCATCCGTGCCGCCTGCGCCACCCGCGGCATCGGCGCCGCCCGTTGCATCGGCGCCACCGGTGCCATCCGCGCCGCCCGTTCCACCGGCGCCGCCACCACCACCCGCACCACCTGTCCCTGGGTCCTCCAGGGGGAAATTCTCGTCGAGGCACAAACGGCCTTCAGGCGTCACGGTGCAGACCTCGCCGTTCGCGCAGGCCCTCTGGCCCTTCGGGCACTTCGTCACTCCGAAGAGGCAGAATCCGTTGGTCTCCTCTCCGAGGAACACACACGAGGCGTGCGGCAGCAGGCAGTCGCTGTGGCTGTTGCACGCGGGCGCGCACAGACCGAGGTCACCAACCCCGGGATCTTCCGCCAGGGGATACACGCAGAGGCCGTTCTCCAGCCCTCCGCAGTCCTCGTTGGCGACGTCCCCGCCGATCCCGCACAGCTCGGCGCACACGCCGACGTCGGCGCCGATGTCGATGCACCACGCCGCGCAGGGATCCGTGCCGTCGGCTTCGAGCGCGCACGCGGCGCCTGCCGGCAGCCCTTGCGTAGGCTCGTCGACGCAAAAGTTCATGCGGGGATCGCACACCCGGCCGCCGCACTGGCTGTCCGATCCGCAGTTCGGCATGCACACGGACACATCGTCGATGTCCTCGCAGCGCAGCTCCTCGCGGCCGCGGCACTTCGTCGGATCGAGCTCGTCGACGATGGTCTCGAGCGGGGGCTCGCCCGAGGTGCAGCCGAGGAGACAGAGGCCGTCGAAGCACGCGCTGCCTTCGCCCTCACAATCGCTGTCTCCGGTGCACGTGGTCGTGCAGTACCCGCCCGCCGGGCCTCCGCCGAGGAACTCGTCGCCCGACTCCGTGAAGCAGAGGCCACGCCGGCCGCAGTCCGCGTCCTTCTCGCACCGGGCGCCGAGCCCCCGCCCTTCGCCGGAGCCTCCGTCACCGGAGCCGCCGTCGCCGGAGCCGCCGTCGCCGCCCCCGGCGCCGCTCTGCGCGCTGGAGCCGCCGTCGTTGCCGTCGGAGCCGCCGTCGCCAGAGCCACCGTCGCCGGAGCCGCCGTCGCCGGAGCCGCCATGGCCCGCAGCGCCCGCGCCGTTGCTGCCGGCGCCCGCGCCGTCGCTCGTCGATGTGCCTCCCGCGCCGTCGTCGGAATCGTCAGAGCAGCCGAGAAATCCCGTCGAAAAGGCGACCGTGGTGAGCAAAGCCGCCGCAATTCTTCGCACTCTCATCGCTGTCACCCGAACCAGGAGGCCGTGCCCCCATCGGGCGCGCCATCGACTGATTCACAGACGGTACCGGAATCGGCGCCTCTCCAACATCGGCAAACCGCCTTGTGCCGGCGTTCGCGGCCCCCCGCCGGCCCACCCGGGCGCGGCCCGCTCAGAGCCGCACGAGCAGCCCCAGAAACCCGGCGAACGTCGGTCTCCCCGCGGTGCCGAGCCGCTCGCCGCCGAGCGTCACGACGGCGCGGGGCTCGGCGAAGATCGCGTGTGCATCCACCAGGAGGGTTGCGCGGTCGGTCAGGCGCAGCCCGGCGCCCCCGCCCAGGGCCGCGGCGACCGACCAGACATCGCCCGTCGCGCTCCGCAGCGGCGGCAGGGGATCACCGCTGACGAACAGGTGAATTCCGCCCACGCCGGCCGAGAGCACAGGCGAGATCGCGCCGCCCGTGTCCAGCGCCCATACCGCCTCCAGAAAGGCCATCTCCTGACGGACGGACACCGTGCCGAGCTCGCCCTCGAGCGTAGGCCCCAGCGTCGGCCCGGCGAACGTCAGCCGCGCCGCGAGCCCCGCGGGCAGCGCGCCGCCGCGGCCGTCCGCGCCGACCCCGTACGACAGCCGCAGCGCGGGCCCCAGCGCCGGCCCGACGCCGTCTGCGCTCAGGAGCGCCACGAAGCCGGCCTCCACGCCCACGCCCGCGAGCATCCCGGCCCGCTCCGGCGCAGGGGGCATCCCGGCCCGCTGCCGGACCGGCGCCATCCACCGCCGCACGTCGTCGGGAACGGCGGCGCCGCCGTCCTCCGCGGCGCGCCCGTGCGGCTCCTGCAGGCTCGCCTCCAGCAGGCTCGCCTGCAGGAGCTCGACCGCGCGCACGGCCATCACCGACGGCGCCGCCGCGCCGGCCGCCTCCACGGCGCGCACCACCGTCTTCTGCGTCACCCGATCGACGATCCAGAGGTCGGCGGTCGCGCCCGTCCGCGAGCGGACGATCGTCGCGGCCGCGAACGCGTCTGCCTCCTTCGCGGCGCGCTCCAGCCCTGCGCGCAGATCGCCCTCGGGCGCTCGCATGACGCGCACCACCTCGAACCCCGCCGCGCCGAGCTCGGCCCGCAGCCGCGTCGCCGCCTCGAGCACGAGCGGGTCGTCCACGCCGGCCTCGACGATCACCACCCGTGACGCGGCCGCCTCGGCCTTCCGTGAGGGCGCGCCGGGCGGCGCCGCGTCGGCCCGCGCCGCGTCGGCCCGCGCCGCGGCGGGCGCCGACGCGAGGAGGAGCCAGAGCAGGAGAGTGAGGGAGCGCACGCGCCAGGGCTCTATCAGATCGCAGCCGGGGGTGGAGGCGCATCGCAGCGAACGGGGAGGGGGAGGGGAGGGGAGCGGGCGGGGAGGGGGCACGGGGCCCCGTGACGTACCCGAGGAGCCGAGCCACGGGATCCCGCAGCGTCCGTCCGGACGGGCCACGACCGGGAAGACCTCGCCGATGCGGCGCGCTCTCGCGGAGGAGCGTCGATGGGCATAAGCTCGACTGGGCCCCAACCTGTCGTCGAGTCGCCGCCGCAGGGGTCAGGGGCGACCGCGCCGATCGAGGGGAAACGCCATGGCAGATGGGAAGCTCGAGGATCTGCAGCAGCTGCCGTCGCGCCAACACAGCGGCTCGGATTCGAAGCGCGACGGCGGTCCGCTGGTGCTCGTGAGCCCGACGACCGGGGGGCGGCAGGGGCAGTCAGGCCATCAGGAGGCCTCGCCGGAGGCAGGGCAGCCTCCTTCCAGGCCAGAGCGGGCGCGGCGGCCGCCCTGCGGGCGAGGGGACGTACGGCAGGCGCCGCCCGCCGAGGAGATCGAGCTCGTCAACAAGACGGCTCGCCGGATCTGCATCCGGCGCGATGGCAGCGATCTCGTCGTGGCGCCTTTCGACGTGGTGCGCACGACGGAGACGGCGGCGCAGGGGCTGGATCTGAGCGTCTGGCTCGAGCGTGGTTATGTGGAGAAGCGCGCCCCGGTCCACGCCGAGGAGCCGAGCCTCGACGCCGCCGCACTCGCGGGGGTGCTGGTCCTCGGGGGGCTCACGTCGCTGTTCATGGTCACCCTGGACGGCTGGGCCCGCCTGGCCTTCGGCACGGTCGGCGTCGGGATGATCGCGTTCACCGTGTTCCCGTCGCTGGAGCGCTGGGCCCGGCATCGCCATCGCAGCACCGCGTTGATGCTGCGCGACCAGTTCTGGCGCGCGATCGGCATGCTGGCGGTGTGCCTGGTGGGGTTCGGCATCCCCGCCGCCACGGTCCTCTTGCAGGCCGAGACGCGCCTTCACGAGATCTTCACGTTATCGATGCGCAGCATGGCGCTGCTGCTCCTCTTTGCGCTGTTCATCGGCGCCGCGGCGACGTTGCCCGCGCTCCTGTTCTTTCTGTTCGCGGAGCAGCGCCGGAACGTGGTGAAGGAGCAGTTTCACCGCGACGTGCTGCGGCTCGACCCCGCGCTCCGCACGATCGACGAGGCGGAGCGGGCCTATTCTCCGCTGATGAAGGACGCGCTGGACACCCGGCGCGGTCCGCTGTTCTTCGTCCCGATCATCCTCAGCACGTTCCTCCTCTCCGTCGGCTGGGTGATCTCGGCGCTGCCGACGGTGGCGTCCGTGGCGGAGACGCTGGGGGACAAGCCGGTCGAGCTTCACTCCCTGTTCATCCCCAACCGGACCGCCTTCACGTTCGCGTTCCTCGGGACGTATTTCTTCGCGCTCAACATGGTATTCCGCCGCTATGTGCGGGCGGATCTCGGGCCCAAGGCGTACAGCCACATCTCCGTGCGCATCATCATCGCCACGATCCTGGCCTGGGTCATGAGCAAGACGTTCGAGGGCGCCTCGCCCTCGGGCGGCGCGGCGCCCATCGACAACGCGCCCTGGCAGCTGCTCGTGCTCGCCTTCTTCATTGGCATCGTCCCGGACACCGGGCTCGCCGTTCTCCATGACCTGCTCAAGACGCGCATGGTCACGTTCTTCGTCCCGACCCTGAAGGACCGCGACCCGCTGACCCATCTCGAGGGCATCACGCTCTACGACAAGGCGCGCCTGCTCGAGGAGGGCATCGAGAACATCGAGAACCTCGCGCACCACAACCTGATCGAGCTGATCCTGCGCACGCGCATCCCGGCCCCGCGCCTGGTCGACCTCGTGGATCAGGCGATCCTGTATCTCCACGCGCGAGACGAGGCCGAGCCGGCCCGGAACGCGCCGTCGAGCATCCTTTCGAGGCTGAAGGCGCATGGGATCCGCACGGCGACCGATCTCGAGCTCTGCATGGCGATGCAGGAGACGCGCGACGCCGTGATACGGCTGTCCTCCGAGTCGCGCATCCTGCTCCTGCTCAGCGCGCTGCGGGACGACGAGTGGATGCCGCAGCTCCGGAGCTGGCGCGAGTTCCGCAAGACCTACGAATACGCCTACACCGTCGAGCAGCTCACGCCGCTCTCGCCCGAGACGAGGCCCCGGGCGGCGTGACCGCGCGAGGCGCGGCGCGGCCTTCCCGCGGAACGGGGCTGGCCGCCGTCCGTCACCGCGGGCCCGCGACCGCCCGCCACCATGGGGTCGGCGCCCCGACGCGCTCGGGCTCGAACGCGGCGCCGATCCCGGGGGTCACGACGCGCGCGCCGCGCTCGGTGGCCAGGGAGAGCAGCGTCTCGGCCGGCTCGTCCCAGTCGTGGAGGGCGAGGTTGAAGGTGCCCCAGTGGACGGGCAGGAGCGTGCCGCCGCCGAGCATCTCGAACGCGGTCAGCGCGTTCTCGGGGCCGAGGTGGATGGTCCCCCACGCAGGGTGGTACGCGCCGACCTCGAGCATCACCAGGTCGAAGGGGCCGTGTTGCTTGCCGATGTCCTCGAACCCGGGGAACAGCCCGGTGTCGCCGGAGAAGAAGACCTTGCGCCGCTCCGCCTCGATGACCCATGAAGCCCAGAGCGTCGCGTTGCGGCTCGTCGGCCCGCGGCCCGAGAAGTGCTGAGAGGGCGTCGCGGTGAAGCGGACGCCGCCGATCTCCGCGCGCTCGTGCCAGTCGAGCTCGGTGATCCGGGCCGGGTCGACGCCGAGCGCCTCGAGGAGCGCGCCCACGCCGAGGGGCGTGACGATGGGGACGCGCGTGCGGGCCAGCGCCTCGATCGTCGGCGCGCAGA
Source organism: Sorangium sp. So ce128 (assembly GCF_051525245.1). Lineage (NCBI taxonomy): Bacteria > Pseudomonadati > Myxococcota > Polyangiales > Polyangiaceae > Sorangium > Sorangium sp. So ce128. The sequence goes on from NZ_CP150313.1 coordinate 3,991,577, forward strand.
GGTGATCGAAGTGGTCGTGGGAGAGCAGGACCGCGTCGAGCGGCGGCAGCTCGTCGAGCGCGGCCGGGACCGGATGGAAGCGCAGCGGGCCGGCAAAGGAGACCGGCGAGGCGCGCTCGCCGAACACCGGATCGGTGAGGATCCGGCGGCCATCGAGCTCGAGGAGGACGGTGCTGTGGCCGAGCCAGGTGACCCGCAGTCCGGTGTCGCTCTGCCGGGTCCAGGTCTCGTGGGGCCGCACGACGGGCAGCGGCGCGGGCGGCTCCCGCCGGCCGCGGCGGAAGAAGAACTCGCCGAGCACGGGCAGCGTCGAGCCCTTGGTCATGGTGGGGCCGGCGCCCGACGGGTTCTCGAACTTGCCGTCCTTGAACTGGGCTGAAGCGCGCGCCCGCTCGAGCCGCAGCCCTTTGCGACGCCGTGAATCGTTCATGAGGGGACGACCTCCTGCCAGGCGCGGTGCCTGGCGAGACAGAACACGACCTTGAAGGCGACCATGCCGCGGCCTGGTCGCCGGAGGAGGCGTGGGCTCCTCCGGGTGGAGCGCGCGCTCGGCCAGGGTGGCTCGCTCACGCACCGGACGAGCTTTGTGATCGGCGCGCAGACCGTCAAGGCCTGAACTTGACAAATTGTTCTCAACTTGTCAATGTTGACCATCGCCTGACCCTTTCTCCTTGCCCCGGCCCGTTGGCGATCCGCCCCGTGCCCCGCCGGGTACCGCCTCGGGGGAGCGACCTGCCTGGATTTGTGCAGGAATCAACGCACGGCGAATCCCTGGTCATCCGATGATCCAGGGGTGCCGCGGCAACTCTCGTTCAGGCGAGACTCGACCCGTTCAGTGGCACGGGCGAAGAGGGCGAGAGAAGCCAAATGTCTCGGTCAATGTAGGACATTGCGGCACAGTTCATTGGCCATCGACTGTCGTGCTCGTGGCTTCGTAAATAGTCGTTCATAAATGCCGACAAACTGAACAAGATGGACAGATGCGCGGCAAAGTGAAGAGGATCGACGGCGGGAGACCGGCGCGGAGATGCGCAGAATTGTGCGTGTTTGCGCGGATTTATTGACGATCGCGCGAACGATCATGAGTTCGATCATGTGAACGCTCACGTGAATGACCATGTGAACGAACACGTAAAAGACCACGCAAACGAGCGTGCAAATGACGCGGTGGGACGCATGATTGGCTTGACTCGCAACACGATACGAGACAAGAGTAATCCTCTTAGCGGTGCCTGACCGCCTGTCGAACGAGTCCTCCAGCTCCGCACCTCGTGATCGAGATCCCCTGGGGGGCGATGACCGATGACCACCGCGGCCGTCCCTCCGGAGCCTCCATCGCGCATTGCGTGTCGAGAGCCCCTGACCAGCGCAAGGGCAGCGTCGAGCTGTAGATAGACCGTACTTCTTACTTGACAGAGGAGAACAACATGAGATTCGCATCAAGGAGCGCCTTGCTTGCCTCCGCGACGAGCCTTCTCGCCGTCTCATGCATCGCTGGTCTGGACGACACCGGCAGCGAGCAAGGCGACGCGCTCGAGGAGAGCCTCACGATCGACCCGAACGCGGCCTACACGCTCGTCGGCGTGCAGAGCAACAAGTGCGTCGAGATCCGCGGGGGCAGCACGGCGAGCTCGGCGGCTGCGCAGATCGCCACGTGCAACGGCTCCACGCGACAGCAGTTCCGGGCGGAGTCCGCGGGGAGTGGATACTTCCGGCTGCGGAACGTGAACAGCGGCCTCTGCCTCGGGATCAACGGTGGATCGACGGCGAACGGTGCCACCGTCGTCCAATCCAGCTGCGGCAACGCCACGAGCCAGCAATTTTCGTTCGTGGACGTCGGCAACAACGCCCAGCGGATCATGGCCCGAAACAGCAACAAGGCGCTCGACGTCATCGGGCGGTCGACGGCGGAAGGCGCCGGCCTCCAGCAGTACAGCTGGGCGAACGGCGACAACCAGAAGTTCACGTTCAAGGTCGTGGGGGGCAGCTCAAGCAGCGCGAGCAGCAGCTCAAGCAGCTCAAGCAGCTCAAGCAGCGCGAGCAGCAGCTCAAGCAGCGCGAGCACCGGCGTCGGTGGTTCGGGCGGGTCCGGCGGCGCTGGCGGCTCGACCAGCTCCAGCAGCGCGACCAGCTCAAGCAGCGCGAGCACCGGCGTCGGTGGTTCGGGCGGTGCTGGCGGCTCCGGCGGTGCTGGCGGCTCGGGCGGCGGCGACGCGGATACGGGGGTCAACCCGGCGTCGGGCTGCACGCTCGGCTACAGCCAGATCCCGGACGGGAAGGGCGGCAAGAACGTCGAGGCCGTCTGCCTTCCGAAGGAGATGAACTTCAACATGGCCGCGTCGCTGGAGGCCTTCAAGACGACGGTCTACCCGCTCTTGACCGCCAACTGCTCTGGCTGCCACAGCTCGACGGGCAAGGCCCAGGCGCCCATGCACTCCGACGTCGATCCGGCGCTGGCCCACGAGTACGCGCTCACGCGCGTCAACTTCAAGAAGCCGGCGGACTCCAAGCTCGTGGTCCGGATGGGCATCGACCGGCACAACTGCTTCGGAACGAGCTGCAGAGACGCGAACACGCAGATGCTCAACGCCGTCACGGCGTGGGCGAACGCCGTCGCGCCGACCCTGCCGGCCACCCCGCGCCCCGTCGCGGCCGGCGAGAAGGTCACCGAGGACCAGGTGAAGGCGTGGATCGCGACGGACAAGGCCACCGTCGCCGCGGCGGACGCGGAGTTCATCAAGTACGCCTCGCTGCACGAGCTCCACAACGCGGGCGTCAGCGCAGAGGAGCTCAACGTGGCCCGCGTGGGGCTGTCGAAGGCCCTGAACTCGACCGCGCGCTGGGCCCCCACGATCGTCAACCCGGTGGACATCAACGGCAAGGGCATGGTCTACCGCTTCGATACCCGCAACTACTGGGGCTACAACAAGGGGGTCACGAAGCTCCACTTCGGCGGATCGGACGACGACGTCTTCTTCGGGAGGACCTCGGTCAACTACCTGGGTGAGCCCGTCGGCTCCGACGTCACGTTCAGGGAGCGGTACAGATACACCTCGACGGTCCAGGTGGATCCGAGCTTCGCCAGGCTCGTCTGGGGGCGCGTCCTCGCCGGCAACGTGGAGGGCGCCACGGACAGCCAGGTGCTGCCGCCCAACGTCAACGGCTTCAAGACGGATTACATCGAGGCGAGCCAGCTCGTCTACACGCTGACACGCCCGGACGTCTACAACGCCATCATGGCGATCCCCTGGTACGCGCAGGATCTCGAGGCCGAGCTCGGCGTCATCAAGGACGCGGGGATCAAGTCGTACGAGTACATGCTCACGAAGCAGGCCATCACCGTCGATTCCCGCATGTACTACAGGGCCAGGACGAAGAGCGGCGGGTTCTACTGGAAGACGTGGGACGTCTTCTCCGGGCAGCTCGACGGCGTGACCACCATCGAGCAGGCGTACGAGACGGGCCAGATCCGGTTCCCCTTCTGGGCGCACCCGATCCCCAAGTTCATCAGCGGGGCCGGCGGCTCGGCGAGCAACTACAGCTTCATCGCGACGCTGGCTCAGCCGAACGGCACGGAGCCGGCGGGGTGCGACGGGGCGCCGAGCTACGCCGGCGGCAGCTACATCAACTGCCGCTACTACACGGGGACCGACGGCCTCCAGCAGTCGGCGGAGGAGGTGATCTGGGATCTGCCGAACGGCCTTCAGGGGTACTCCCTCTGGGGCGGCATCAACCAGCGCCGCGTCGACGCGTTCGTCAACATCGTGCGCGATCCGCGCCTCCAGAAGACCGCCTCGGACGCGCAGATCAACAGCACGCTGGGCTTCGCCGCCCAGGACCGCCGCCTGAACACCGGCAGCTCCTGCATCGGTTGCCATGCCGACGGCATGAACCGAGGCAACAACGATCTGCGCGACTGGCTGGACGCCGGCGGCTCGCGCCTCCCGAAGGGCGAGCACGGGGTCGACGGGTGGATCAACGACGCGGCGACGGTGGCTCAGGTCAAGGAGCTGTATCCCCCGTCGACCGTCATGCGGCCGCGCATGGAGGACGATCGCAAGGTCTTCCTGACGGCGATGGCGAAGATGAAGCGGGGCATGATCCTCGGCGCGGACAAGAACGTGTACGTGGAGCCGACGATCTGGACCATCGAGTGGGCGCAGAACTTCTACAAGTACCCGCTGAGCCGCTCGAATTGACACCTCCTCGCCAGAGCGCACTCCTGGTCTCCGAATCTTGGCGTCTTGTGGCGTCCTGACGGATCCATCGTTCCGGCAGGGTGGGGTAAGCCCCCCACCACCCGAACGTTCTCCCGCTCGGATCAAACGATGGATGCCAGAACGGGTGAGTCACCCGCCGGGCGTCACGGCGTGAGGAGATCGCGCGCCACGGGCTCATGCGCGCCGCGCGGGTGGCGCTTCAGGTAGAGCTCCGCGATGGGGCGCGCCGCCGCCCGGCCGGCCGTGCGCTCGACCGCCACCATCTTGCGGCCGAGCGCCTCGGCCGCGAACGGGCCGCCCGGCGACTCGGCGAGGTACGTGTCGTACCAGGCGACGGCCGCCTCGGGCGAGCCGCCGTCGTGGATCAGGCGGCCGAGCAGGAAGGCCGCCGCCTTGCCCTGGCTCGTCCCCGGGAACCGCTTGCGCGTCGCCGAGAGCGCGCGCTGCGCCACGTCGCCGCGCCGCGCGTACCGCGCCGCGTCCCCTAGGGCGACAAGGTCGTCCAGCGAGCCCCGCTCGAGCACCCCCGCGAGGCCGCGCTGCTCCGCCTCGGCCAGGACCGCCCGGAAATCCCCCGCCGCCACGCGCTGGGCCCAGCTCGGCGCCGCCGCCGCCGCCGCGCCGGCCGGCGCCGCCGGCCCCGCACCGTCCGTCGGAGGACTCGCGGGCGCCCCCTCTGCCCGCGAGCCCTCCGGCCGTACGGCCCCGGCGTCGCCGCCCCCGGCGCCGCCAGGTCCGATGGTCTTCTCCTCCCGGGGCTGCGCCGCCGTGCCCGCGGGCGGCAGCGCCTTCGGCGCCGGGTCCGCCGCGCTCGCGGCGTCGCCGCTCGAGATCTGCACGTCGCCCTCGCGCATCCGCGCCACGAGCCGCTGCCCGGCGCGGAGCGGCAGCCCGTCGGGCGCGAGCGGCCCGCGCACGGTCACGCTCCCCTCGTGCAGATCGACGCGCAGCGTGCCGTCGCCGCGGCTCCAGGACACGTCGAACGCCGTGCCGGTGACCAGCACCGCGAACGGCCCCGCCTCGACGGACCAGCGCGCCTTCGGCCGCCGCGTGACGCGCAGCGACGCGCGGCCGTCCTCGAGCAGCATGCGCGCCCCGGCCGCGTCGACGTCGACCACGCGCATCGCGCTGCCCGGCGAGAGCGCGACGGAGGTGCCGTCCGTGAAGCGGAGCCGCGCCTCTCCGCCGGCCGTCGCGGCGATGTACCGGCCCGCGGCGGAAGGCGCGCCCTCGACGGCGTAGTCGAGCGGCCGCGCCGGCCAGAGCGTGACGAGCGCGAGCGCGAGCGCCGCCGCGCCGGCGAGCGCGAAGCTCCACCGCGGCCGCCCGGAGAGCGCGCTCCACAGCGGCGAGGCGCGCAGCCACGAGCCCACGCGGCCCAGGGCTCCCGCGCGGCCCGCGCCGCGGCTCACCGCCTCCACGAAGCGGGCGCGCTCGGCGGCGTCGTGCGCCGCGTCGACGTCCGCGGGGACGCCGCTCCGCACGAGGTCCGCGAGCCGGCTCAGCTTCTCCGCTTCATTCATCGCGATCTCCTCCGTCGGCGGGGAGGGTCCCGGGCCGATCGAGGTCCTGCGGGGCCTTGGTGAGGTAGGCCGAGAGCGCGGGATCGCGCTCCGCGGCGGTGAGGATCCGGTGGGACGCGCGCGCGAGGTGGCGCTTCGTCGTGGCCAGGGAGCAGCCGAGCGCGGCGGCGATCTCGGTGAGCTCGAGCCCCTCGATGAACCGCAGCACGAAGAGCGCCCGGGACCTGTCGTCGACCTGGTCGAGGATGCGGTAGAGCCGCGTGAGCGCCGCGCGCCCCTGCGGATCCTGCTGCGCGCACCCCATGTCCGGGAGCTCGCCCGAGGGCGACAGCTGGAGCCAGCGCCGCACGCGCCTGCGCCGCAGCTCGGCGCGCGCGACGCGCACCGCGATGCCGACGATGAAGCTCGAGAGCAGCGAAGGGTCCCTGAGGTCCTTCGCCACGCGGAAGAAGCGCAGGAACGTGTCCTGCACATGATCGTCGACCTCGTCGCCCGGCCCGAGGGTGCGCGTCAGGATCCGGCGCACGAGCGGCGCGAACCGCTGCCAGAGGATGGGCGCGGCGCCCGGGTGCCCCTGCGCGGCGGCGCGCGCGAGCGCCTCGTCGTCGGTCGCCGCCAGCGGTAGCGCCTGCACGCCTCGCCTTTGCGTGAAGGGCGCGACCGCTGTCAAGGGCGGGACGGTCGACCGGCGGGGTTGGACCACGCCCAGCAGTGTTCCCCGGGAGGCCTCCGCGGCTCAAGATTCGGCACGCCCGCGCACCTGCGGAGCTCGAGACAAGGGACGACGAGGACCATCGATGGGATGTGCGCTGGACTACTGATCTAGGCCACAGCGGCTCCGACGCGACGTCGAACGCCGTCACGGTAGGTTCCGTATCAGTTGTAACCTGTACGCATGACCACACTCGGCGCGGTCCATGCCACCGGATCCGCGAGCCCGCTGCAGGGCTACGCCGCGGAAGCCATCCTCCACGAGGGGACGATGATCACCGTGCGCCGCGCGCGCCGCGCGTCGGACGGGCAGCCCGTCGTGCTGAAGGGACCGAGCGCCGGGCGGGCGTCGCCGCGCGCGATCGCGAGGCTCCGCCACGAGCAGGTGATCACGCGCGAGATCGCGCACCCGGGCGTCCTCCGCGTCCTCGACGTCGAGGAGAGCGACGGGGGGCCCGTGCTCGTCCTGGAGGACTTCGGCGGCGCGTCGCTCGACATCGTCCTGCGGAGCGAGAGGCTCGGCCTGGCCACGACCCTGCGGATCGGCATCCACGTCGCGGATGCCCTCGCGTCGCTGCACCACGCGGGCATCATTCACAAGGACGTCAAGCCGCACAACCTGCTCGTCCGCCTCGATCCGCTGGTGGTCAAGCTCGCCGACTTCGGGATCGCAACGCGCCTGTCGCAGGAGGCGCCGAGGGCCGAGAACCCGGGCGCCGCGGAGGGGACCCTTCCGTACATGTCACCCGAGCAGACGGGCTGGATGAACCGCAGCCTCGACTGCCGGACGGACCTCTATTCCCTGGGCGTCACCCTCTACGAGCTGCTCACGGGCGCGCCTCCGTTCACCGCGCCGAGCGCCATGGAGCTCGTGCACTGCCACCTGGCCAGGACGCCGACGCCGCCGCACGCCGCGTCGGCCGAGATCCCGCGCGTCGTCTCCGATCTCGTCATGAAGCTCCTCTCCAAGGCCGCCGAGGATCGGTACCCGTGCGCCGAGGCGCTGCGCGCCGATCTCGAGGAGTGCCTCCGGAGGTACGAGGCCGACGGCCGCGTCGATCCTTTCCCGCTCGGCGAGCGCGACGCAGGCGGCCGGCTCTGGCTGCCGGAGAAGCTCTACGGGCGCGAGGCCGAGGCGCAGGCGATCGTGGCCGCGTGCGAGCGCGCGGCGGCCGGCGCCGTCGAGCTGTTCCTCATCTCCGGCCACGCCGGCGTCGGCAAGTCCGCCCTCGTCCGCGAGGTCTACAAGGTGCTCGCGCGGCGGCCCGGGTACTTCGTCTCGGGGAAGTTCGGCCAGCTCAAGCAGCGCACCCCCTACGCGGCCATCGCGCGGGCGTTCGGCGAGCTGTGCGAGCGCATCCTGTCGGAGGGCGAGGAGTCCGTGGCGCGCTGGAAGGCCCGGCTGAGCGCCGCGCTCGGCTCGATCGGGCAGGTCGTCGTCGACGTGATCCCCGAGCTCGAGCGCGTCGTCGGACCCCAGCCCGCCGTGCAGCCGCTCGGGCCGAACGAGTCGAAGAACCGCTTCCGCCTGGCGTTCCAGACCTTCGTCCGCGCCGTCACGGAGGAGCACCTCCTCGCGCTCTTCATCGACGACCTCCAGTGGGCCGACCCGGCCTCGCTGAAGCTCCTCGAGCTCCTCATGACCGATCCCGACGTCCGCGGGATGCTCGTGATCGGCGCCTACCGCGACCAGGAAGTCGACGACGCCCACCCGCTGGCGAGGCTCGTCGACGGCCTGCGGGCGGCGGGCGCGTCCGCCTCCGAGGTGTGGCTCGGGCCGCTCGAGATCGAGGACATCCGCCGGCTCCTCGCCGACGCCCTGCGTTGCCGCCTCGAGGACACGGACGCCTTCGCGGCGCTCATCCTGGAGAGGACCGCGGGCAACCCGTTCTTCATCCACCAGCTCCTGCACGCCCTCGCCGGCGAGGGGATCGTGCGCTTCGATCCGGCCGCGGGGGCGTGGGCGTGGAGCCTCGATCGCGCCCGGAGCGCGGAGGGCGCGGAGGGCGTCGTCGAGCTGATGGCCGCGAAGATCCGGCGGCTCGCGCCCGGCGCGCAGCGCGCCCTCCGGCTCGCCGCCTGCGTGGGCCACCGCTTCGACCTCCGGACGCTCGCGCTCGTCGCCGAGCAGCCTCCGGGCGAGGTGGCCGCGGCCCTCTGGGAGGCCCTGCGGGCGGGCCTCGTCGTGCCCCTCGATCCCGAGTACCGCCTCGTCCACGCCGGCGACGCGGCGGTCGCGGGCAGGCTGCTCGAGGACCCCTCGTTCCGCGTCTCGTACCGGTTCCTGCACGATCGCGTCCAGCAGGCGGCGTACGCGCTCATCGATGAGCCGGAGCGGAAGCGGCTGCACCACCGCATCGGCCGGCTGCTCGCGGCGAGCCTCGGCGAGGACCCGAGCGACGAGGATCTGTTCGTCGTCGTCGGCCACCTGAACCTCGCCCCGGCCCCGATCGAGGATCCGGCGGAGCGCGGCGAGTTCGTGCGGCTCAACCTGGCCGCGGGGCGGCGCGCGCAGGCGGCGACCGCGTACGACGCCGCGTTCGGCTACCTGAGCGCCGCGGCGTCCGCGCTCGGCCCGGATCCATGGGCCGGCGAGCCGGGCCTCGCCTTCGACGTCTTCGACATCCATGCCGCGAAGGCCGAGTGCGCGTACCTGACCGGCCGCTGCGACGACGCGGAGGCGCTCTTCGACGCCCTCCTCGAGCGCGCCACCTCGGACGTCCAGCGCGCGCGCGTTTACTGCATGCGGATGGTCCTCTACAACGCGCAGCACCGCTGGGCGGACTCGCTCGCGGTGGCGCTCCAGGGCCTGCGCCTCTTCGGCATGGAGGTGCCCACCGAGGGCGAGGCGCTCGCCGCCGCGCTCCGCGCGGAGCTCGCCGAGGCCGAGCGCGGCTTCGCCGCCCGGCGGGGCGAGGACGTCGGCGCGGGCCCGGAGCTCGCCGATCCGCGCGTCAGGATCGTGGTGGAGATGCTCGGCTACGGCTCGCCCTCGGCGTATATCGTCAACCTGCCGCTGGCCCAGCTCCTCGCCGTCAGGATGGCGAACCTGTCGCTCCGGCACGGGATCTCGCCGATGGCCAGCGTGGCGTACGCGCTCCACGGCTTCTACCTGGCCGCGTTCTGGGGCCAGCCGCACGAGGGCTACAGGATCGTGCGGATGGGCGTCGCCCTGAACGAGAGGTACCGGGTCGATGCCATCAGGGCGAAGGTCGACTTCAACTACGGGGTCGTCATGAACCACTCGAGGCCGCAGCGCGAGGCGCTCGAGGTCCTCCAGCGGGCGCGGGTCGCCGGGATGGAGACCGGCGACTTCATGTTCGCGTCGGCGGCCTCCAACATCGTCGCCCAGATGAAGCTCAGCCTGGAAGGCGAGCTCCGGCGCGTGCGCGAGGACGTCGGCGGGTTCCTGCGCTTCACCTCACGCACGAAGGACGCGCTGTCGACGGCGGTCCAGACCGTCGCGCTGCAGGTGATCCAGAACCTCGAGGGGCGCACGCTGGACCGCGGCACGCTGAGCGACGCCGGCTTCGACGAGGACGCCTTCGTGCCGAAGCTCGATGGGATGGGCTTCGCGATCGTCGCTGGCTTCTACTACACGAACAAGCTCGCGCTCGCGTACCTCTACGGCGATTACGAGGGCGCGCTGCGGGTGGCGCGCCGCGCGCACGAGCGGGCCCGCGCCGTGACGGGCCAGTACATCGGCATCGTCGATCTGCCGCTCTACACCTGCCTCACCATCCTGGCGCTCGGCCCTCGGGCGAGCGGGGAAGAGGGCGGCGCGCTGGCCGAGATGCTCGCGTCGAGCCACGACAAGCTCGCCGTCCTCGCGCGGGACTGCCCCGAGCTCCGGCACCTGGAGCTGCTCGTCCGGGCGGAGCGCGCGCGCGTCGCCGGGGAGGCGCTGGAGCCGATCCTCGAGCTCTACCAGCAGGCGAGCGACGCGGCGGAGCAGGCGGGGTACGTGCGCTACCGCGCGCTCGTCAGCGAGCTCTTCGGCAGGCTCCTCGCGGCGAGGCGCATGCCGTGGCTCGCGCGCTCGTGCCTCGTCGAGGCCTACCAGGCCTACGCGCGCTGGGGCGCCACGGCCAAGCTGCGGCAGATGGAGGAGGCGTACGTCGAGCTGCTCCCCCGCGCGGCGGCGGGCCAGCCCGCGTCCGCGAGCGTCCTGTCGAACCTGACCTCGGTCGCCTCGTCGACGATCGAGACGGTCGCGCGGCGCGTGGCGCTGCTCGACGCGGCGGCGCTCATCCGCGCCGCGCAGGCGGTGGCGCGCGAGATCGACCTCGGCCGCGTGATGACGCGGCTGCTCCGGCTCGCCGTCGAGAGCGTGGGCGCCCAGCGGGGCGCGCTGATCCTGGACCACGAGGGCGGGCCGCGCGTGGAGGCCGTCGCCGAGGACGAGGGCGAGGTGCGCGTCGGCCCGTCCACGCCCGTGCGCGAGAGCGGCGCCGCCGCAGCCCGGGTGATCGAGCTCGCGATGCGCACCGGGAGCGCCGTCGTCGTGGCCGACGCCGCGCAGGACGGGCGGTTCGACGGCGACCCCTACGTCGCGGCGCGCAGGCCGCGATCGGTGCTCGCGCTGCCCATGGTGAGCCAGGGGGAGATCTCGGGCGTCCTCTATCTGGAGAACAACGCCGCGCCCGAGGTGTTCTCGCCCGCCCGCCTCGACGTGCTCGAGCTCGTCGCCGCGCAGGCCGCCATCGCCGTGAAGAACGCGCTGCTCTACGCGCGCGTCAAGGCGGCGAGCGACGAGCTCCGCAGGGCCAACGACGCGCTCGAGGCGGCCGTCGCCGCCCGCACCGCGGAGCTCTCCGCGGCGAAGGTGCAGCTGGAGGCGGAGCTCGTCGAGCGGGAGAGCGCCGAGCGGGCGCGCGCCGCCCTCCAGGAGGACCTCATCCGCGTGCAGCGCGAGCGGCTCGCCGAGCTGTCGACGCCGCTCATCCCGATCACCGACCGGATCATGGTCATGCCGCTCATCGGGACCCTGGACGCGGAGCGGGCGGACGAGGCGCTCGAGACGGCGCTGCGCGGCGTGGCGGACACGTCGGCGCAGGTCGTCATCCTGGACATCACGGGCGTGAAGGGCGTGGACAGCAGCGTCGCCGCGACGCTCGTCCGGGCCGCGACCGCGCTGCGGCTGCTCGGCGCCGAGGCGGTGATCACCGGGATCCGAGGCCACGTGTCGCAGACGCTGGTCAGCCTCGGGATCGACCTGAGCGAGACCGTCGTCCAGGGGACGCTCCAGCGCGGGATCGCGTACGCGCTCCGGAAGACCGGCCAGGCGCGGCAGCTCGCCGCCATGGCCCCTCGCTGACGGCCCGCGATCGCGGGCGCTCAGTTGGCGAGCTTGTTCGCCTCTCGCGGGCCGAAGATCGCCTCCCAGTTCGAGCGGTAGGCGTCGGTCGCGACCTGCGCGGGGCCTGACCGGGGCGACTCGCGCGCCGCCGGGAGGAGCACCTCCACGTCGAAGAGCCGCGCGTGCTCGGACCGCTGCGTCAGCTTCACGAGCTCCCCGTTCAGCGGGCGCCCGTGCTCGGTGGGCCGCAGCTCGCCGACTTCGAGCCGGTCCTCCCGGCTCCGGATGACCCGGAAGCCTTCCCCCTGCTCGACGGGGCTATGGATGAAGACGACATCCTGATTCGCGGCGGGCGCGGGCGTGTCCTGGTTCTGCGGGGGCTCGTCCTTGCCCATCGCGAGAGTTTCCCACGTTTGCCCCCCCGAGCGCCAGGTGAAGCGAGCGCTCGATCACCGCCCGTCACCGCCTGTCGCCGCCCGTCACCGCCCGTCACCGCCTGCCGCCCATCGCACACCGCCTCCGCCCCCGTTGCTCCGTCGCTCGCCGCGCCGCAACGCTGCGCATCACGGCGGCGCGTATTCACGTGGCGCGTGGCGCGTGGCCGGGGCCTCCAAAACTTGGCCAGCGCGGGGCTTACGCCGTACTGCCGGCCAATGGGCCCTTTGCACCGCGGAGGGCCCGCGACGGCGGACGCGGCTTCGCGGCGGAGGAATGGGCGTATGAACGGTCGAGGCGCAGAGGGAGAGGGCGTTCGCAAGGCGCCGGAATCCTTGGACAGGGAGCGCGAGGGCGGCGGCGAGCGGCGCGCTGGCGCCGGGCAGCGGGTCCGCGTCGAGGCGCTCGTCGCGGTCGGCGAGACGTCGGGCGGCGGCTTCGAGGCCGAGTCGATCGACATGTCCCCCGAGGGGATGCGCCTGCGCACGGCGTACCTGCCGCGGGTCGGCGACGCCCTGATCTGCCGGTTCGACGGGCTCGGCAAGGAGCTGGTCGTCGAGGGCGAGGTCTGCTGGCGCGCCGAGCAGGCGCGCGGCGGCGAGTTCGGCCTGCGCTTCACCGGCCTCGACGCCGGGTCGGAGGAGGCGGTGCGCGCGATGTGCTCGTCGATCGACGCGGGCGCTGCGGGCCCCGCGCCGGCGCTCGCCGTCCAGGCCGCGGCCGCGTCGCCCGGGGCCGCGCAGCGGGGCTCCCGCGTGCGGCTCCACATCGAGGGTCTGGGCTCGCCCATGAAGGCGCGCGTGCGCGGCGGCGGGCTCGACGACCTGGAGGTCGGCTCCAACCTGGAGTTCCTCAAGGTGGGCCGCTCCCTCGAGCTGGAGGAGGTCGATCAGGGCACGCGCCGCGAGGCGTACATCGATCACGTGAGGGTCGAGGTCGACCCGGCGACGAGCGTGCCGCAGCTCGTTGTCACGCTGGCCTACGAGGCGCCCCGCGCGGCCAGGGCGCCGCGGCCGCGGCCCTCGTCGCCCGAGGCGCTTCCCCCGGCCCCGGCGCGATCTTCCCACGACGCCGGCGCGCGGGCGCCGTCGTCGCCGCCGCAGGGCGAGCGCGCGGCTGGGCGACCGTCGTCGGCGCCGACCGTCCCGGCGCGCGATCATCAAAGCGAGCGCGCGGCTGCGCGGCCTTCCACGGCGCCGACGGTTCCGGCGCGCGATCATCAGGGCGAGCGCGCGACGGCGCGGCCGTCCTCGGCGCCGCCGGCCGAGCCTAGGGGCGAGCGCGCCCCCTCGGGCGCGAGCGGCGGCGCGGCGGCCCACGCGGACGACGACCACGACAGCGACGTGTCGCCGGCGCTCTCGGCCCGGGAGGCGCGCGCGGGCGCCGAGGCGGCCCCGCCCTCCGCGGACGACGGAGCGCCGTCCTCCGCGGGGAGCGCGGCCGAGGACGCGGGCGCCGAGGCGGCTGCCGACGCGCAGCCGGGCCGGCTGCGTGAGGTCGGCGAGAAGGCCGCGATGGCGGGCAAGGCGGTGGCGGGCAAGATCGCGCCCGCGCTCGCCGGCGCCGGGGCGCGCGCGGCCACGGCGATGGCGGGCCTCGTGGCGAGGATCAAGGCGCGGCGCGCCGCGCGCGCAGGCGACGGCGACGGGTCGGGCAAGGACGGCGGCCCGCGCCGCAAGACGGCGCCGCCGCCGGCTGGCGCGCTGAAGTCCGGCGGGCGCCGGCTGGTGCGCGAGGAGCCCGAGGAGGCGGCGGGCGAGGGCGGGGAGCCGCCGCGCTTCAACAAGAAGGCGGCCGCGGTCGGCAGCTTCCTTGGGCTGGCGGCGGTGCTCGTGGTGTTCGGGGCGGCGCGCCTCTTGGGCCTGCGGGGCGGCGACGCGCCCTCGGCCGGGGCCGAGTCGGCCGCGGGCGCGCCGGCGCTGCCAGCGTCGGCGTCCTCCGGCGCGCCTGCCCTCGCGGCGGCCGCGGGGCCCGCTGCAGCGCCGGGCGGCGCGCTCACCGCGAACGTCCCGCTGTTCGGCGCGACGCCCCTGTCGACGACGGAGCCTGTGCCGCCGACGCCGCCGGCGGAGCCGAGCGCGCTGGCCGGCGACGCGCTCGCGCCGGGCGCGGCGGTCCCGGGCGGCCCGGGCGAGGACGACGAGGTGGAAGCGGCGGACGACGGCGACCAGGAGGGGCCGCGGGAGTGGGGGCAGGGGTCGGTGAGGAACCCCATCGTCCTGAAGCTGAAGATGGACGGCCCGATCGAGGAGCTGAACGGCGCGGCCGGCGCGATGGGCTTCACGGTATCGCTGCCCGATCGGCGGGCGCTGTCGTCGGGCAGCGGCCTCGCCCGCAAGGACAAGCGCATCGCGTCGGTGCGCGTGGTCAACACCGCGCACGGCGCGGAGGTCACCCTGCAGTTCAAGGACGGCGTGCCCGCCTACAAGGCGAAGGCGCGCGGCGATCGCCTGGAGATCGCGCTCGGCCGCGGCGAGTCGAAGAAGGTGGCGTCGAAGTCGAAGCCCGAGAAGAGCGAGAAGCACGAGAAGAAGAAGGGCGACGACGCCAAGAAGAAGAGCGAGAAGGGGAGCGGCAAGAAGGACAAGGAGCGCTGAGGGGCGCGGGCCGGGCGGAACTAGCCAGGTTGGCGCGCCGTCCTCGGCGTGGCATTCTCCTGGGGTGCGGTGGAACGACGAGAAGAGCCGGCGTTTCCAGGCGCTCCGCGCGGCCGAGGCGCGCGGGACGTTGACGGACCCCGAGCGCGCGGAGCTCTCTCGTCTGTTCGAGGATCTCGACGCGGAAGAGGCCGACGCCCTGCGCCCGGCGATGGAGCTGGCAGCGGCACGCGCGGAGCACCTCGCGGCGCAGAAGGCACAGCTCGAATCCCAGGCTGACGCCCTGGCGCGCATCGTGGCCGAGCAGGAAGGGCTCCTGGCAGATGCCACCACCTACCTCCAGAAGCTGCGGGAGAAGAACGCGGCCTTGGCGGAGGACTACCGGCGCCTCATGGGGCACGATCTCGCCCCGGCCCGCTGAAGGCGTAGTCGCGTGGCCGATGAGTTACGCGCGCTGGTCCGGGAGGGCTTTCGAGCGCGCTGCGCCTACTGCGGGGTGCACGAGGATGCGGTCGGGGCCACGCTGACGGTCGACCACCATCGCCCGCGCGCGCATGGAGGCACCGATGACGTGGCGAACCTCGTCTACTGCTGTGCCAGGTGCAACGAACACAAGGGCGCCTACTGGCACGAGCAGGATCCTCCTTATGTCCGCCTGCTTCATCCCGGGCGAGATAATCTGGCGCAGCACCTGCACGAGAGCGACGACGGACATCTCGTTGGCCTCACCCCCGCAGGCGAGTTCTTCGTCCAGCGCCTGCGATTGAATCGCCCGCAGCTCGTGGCCTATCGGCTCGCACGGCAGGCGGAGGCGACGCTTACAGCGGAGCTCGCGGTGAGCCGCCGGCGCGTCGAGGAGCTGGAGCGGGCGGTGCTCGATCTGCGTGCGGCGCTGGAATCGACCGCGGATGAGATCGAGCGCCGGTCGAAGGGGCGCCCCGGGGAGCCCTGAACCGGTCGAATCCGGGCTCGGCGCTTTCCTCTCCTCTTCAGAGGAAGAAGTGGACCGTCAGGTTGACGGACCCGCTGCTGGCGTTGCTGCTCTCGCCCATGTACTCGTAGCTCAGGATTGTCCAGCGCCCGGTCATCTCGAACCCGAAGCCCTTCGGACGACCCCACAGAACGCCCAGCTCCAGCATGCCGCCCAGGGCGTCGTCGAACCGAGCATCGGCGCCGCCGAGGACGCCGTCGCCATAGAGGCGCGGGTTGATCTCCAGGATCCCGCCCGCGGCCAGGACGCCGTGCCACGAGCTGTCGACTGCCACCAGGCTTCGGACGGAGGCCATCAATGGGATGCGCTCCAGCTTGATCGAGCCATCGGCGTCGACGAGGGTGCTCTTGTACTTCCACCCGGCGTCCAGCCCGAGACCGAGTCCCACGCGATCTCCGAGCCAGAGAGGCGTCCAGGTCAGTCCACCGGAGAGGGAGATCCCTTCTCCGGCGTGGACGGCGGTCGTGGAGCCGTCCGAGTACGTGAGCTCGGCGAGCTCATCGCCGCCGAAGGCGAGGCCGAGCGAAGCGTGCAACCCCAGAGACGAGAGCCATTCCCCGCGGCGCAGGGCCGGGGCGAACTCGTTCGGAGCGCGATCCGCCTCGGGTGCTGCGGAGGGAGCCTCGGCGCGCGCCACGGAAGCCCAACCCAGTATTCCCATTCCCAGCGCAGTGATCAGGATCTTCGAGTTGATGGTCATGGTTCTCGCTCCAATCCGAGCCGTCAGCCGATGACGGCGACGACGACCTTGTCGCGCACGTCTACGAGTACGCGTTCGCCAGCGCGGCTCTCCCCGACGTCGTGCAGCCCTTTGAACGCCGTCATGCCGGCGATCGGTGCGGCGTCAGCCTTGGTGAAGGACAGGCACGCTGGCGTTGTGTGAGCCTTCGTGTGACGAGGCGATAGACAATGCGTTTGTTGTGTAATCTTGTCAACGGCGAAGCAGGGAGGGGTCATGGCGTTATGGAGGCATACCCAGCAGGCTTGGGTCGAGCTCCCGGGAGCGCTCGCCACGGACGCCGCGCAAGGCTCGGTCGATGGATGGATGGATGCGCAGGAGCGTGGCGGTGGGGCCGACCCGCGCATCGCTCTGTCGCGGGATCGGGTGTTTCGGGCGGTGCTTCGCTTCGCCGATGAGGCCGGCCTCGACGCCGTGACGATGCGGGCTGTCGGCCAGCGCCTGCACGCCGAGGCCATGTCCCTCGACAAGCATGTCACTCACAAGGGGGAGATCGTCGACGATCTCGTCGAGATCGTGTTCTCCTAGATACTTTGCCATCGGCCTGGGGGTGCCGCCGGGGGGGAGCAACGGATTGGATCCGTTGGGAGGGGGCGTCGCCAGGGGGTTGCGGCGGACCGGATCCGTTGGAAGGGGGCGTCGCCAGGGGGGTCGCAACGGATCGAGTCCGTTGGAAGGGGGCGTCGCCAGGGGGGTCGCAACGGATCGAGTCCGTCGGGAGGGGCGTCGCCAGGGGGGTCGCAACGGATCGAGTCCGCTGGGAGGGGCGTCGCCGGGGGGGGCGCCACGGATCGAGTCCGCTGGGAGGGGCGCCGCCAGGGGGGTCGCAACGGATCGAGTCCGCTGGGAGGGGCGTCGCCAGGGGGGCGCAACGGATCGAGTCCGCTGGGAGGGGCGTCGCCAGGGGGTCACAATGGGTCCGGACCGTTGAGGGGGCCGCCGGGGCCGCGACGCGCGCTGACTGTCCGCGTCCTGGGCCCACGTCGCCGAAGGTCCTCCTTGATTCCCCATCCACGGCAGCCGCGGTAGGCCCCCGTGGCATAGGTGTTAACCATGCGCGTTCAGGGCCCCAAGCCAGCCCCCAGCAGCCACCCCTGCGGTCGTGGTCGTGGTCGTGGTCGTGAACGTGGTCGTGAACGTGGTCGTGGTCGTGGTCGTTAACGGCTCAGTCGTGAACGTGAACGTCTCGTCCCGTCAATCGTCGATCAAGGTACCGGCGGAACGTTCACGTCTACGATCGTGTCGTCGACGACCACGACCACGACCACGACCACGACCACGTTCGCGTTGGTGAACGCTGGGGGAGGGGGTCGCGCTTGGGGCCCTGAGCGCGACCGAACGACCTCCGCCGCCGCGGCGCTACACGGATCTCCCCGGCCCCACCGGCGGCGGGATCGACCACTCCGCGCTGTCCGACAGCCGGGGCTCCGCCTCCTCCGCCGCGCTCCCGAAGAAGTCCGCGACGTCGTGCCGCCTCGCCTCCGCGTCCGCGCGCCCCAGCTCGATCAGCTTCCGCGTGAACGAGCCGTCGAACAGGAGATAGCTCGCGAGATCCGCGTCGTTCTCCGCGCCGACGTCCACCAGCGAGAGCAGCCTCCGCATCATCGCCGGGCCGCCCTGCAGCTTGCCCGCCCTCACGTGCTCCGCCGCCAGACGCCCGAGATCCGCGCTCGGCCGCACCACCAGCGTCTCCACCCGCCGGTACGGCAGCGCCCCGCGCAGCGCGGCGGCCCCGTTGATCGATTGCAGGAAATCCGGGCCGAACGCCTGCTCCCCGTCCTCGATCATGTGGTTCACCCGCGTCAGCACCTCGAAATCGGTCTGGATGTGGTCGAGCAGGAACGCGTTCAGCACCTTGCCGAGCACGAGCGCCATCCCCGGCGGCTTGCCGCTGTCCCCCGCGTCGATGCTCCGCACCTCGCGCGACAGCCCGATCGCCAGGACGTGCGTCGCCCCCAGCCGGAGCGCCGGCGCGATCGGCGTGTTCTGCCGCACGCCCCCGTCCATGTACAGATCGCGGCCGATCCGCACCGGCGGGAACAGGATCGGGATCGCCGCGGACGCGAGCGCGTGCTGCGGGCCTATCAGCGCCCCCCGGATGATCGTCCGCGGCGGCGCCGTCGTCGGCAGCGCCCCGTCCGGGCCCGTCTGCATGAAGATCACCGTGCGGCCCGTCCCGATCTCCGTCGCCGACACGCTCACCGCCGAGAGGTAGCCGTGACGCAGCGTCCGCGCGATCGCGCGCCACGGGATCTCCCGCTCGACGAGCCGCTGCATCGGCGACACGTCGAACAGGCCCACCCCCTCCGACCCGCCCCCGAACAGCAGCTTCGGCATCGAGATCGCCTGCCGGACCCCGAAGCCGAGCACCGTCTCCAGCTTCAGCTGCGTCCACAGGTTGACGAGGCGCCGCACCCCCAGCGTCGGATCGTCGAGGTGCGCCGCGAGGTAACACGCGTTCACCGCGCCCACCGACGTCCCGCACAGGATGTCGATGCGCGGCGGCGCCCCGCGGAGCCGGGCGAACGCGTCGAGGACGTACGACAGCACGCCGACCTCGTACGCGCCCCGCGCGCCTCCGCCCGAGAGGATCACCGCCACCTTGCGCCGCGGCTTCGCCCCGGTCCTCGCGCCCGTTCCCGTCATGCCATCTCCCCGCGGCGGAGCGGGTCGTGCGCCGCCGCCGGTCCGTCCGCCTCCGCGGCGAGGACCCGCCGCACCACGGTGCGCTCCAGGAACAGCGCCCTGAGCCGCGCGTCGCGGATGTAGCCCGCCACCCTCCGCACGTGCGCCGCCGCGCGGTGGTACGCGTCCGTCGAGCTCGCCGGCGCGCCCTTCTGCAGCGCCTCGCAGCAGAGGTCGCGCACTTCGATCCCGTACTCCGAGCTGCCCGCCTCGACAGCGCCGAGCGCCGTCCGCGCGAGCAGCACCCCGGAGTGGACCTCCCCCGCGTCCACCCGCGACGCCGCCTCGATCGCCGTCGCGTGGGCGTGGTAGCTCATCAGCCCCTGCGACTCGGCGAGCTGCCGCGCCTCGGAGGCGTTCGCGATCGCGCCCTGGATATCGCCTCGCGCCCTGGCCAGCAGGCCGCGGACGTTGCGCTCGTGGATCATGTCGTAGACGCTGCCGGTCACCGCGATGAGCGCGCCCGCATCGGCGCAGAGCGTGTGCGCGGCGTCAACGTCGCCCGCCTCGAGGAGGATCCCTGCCGAGCAGAGGAGCGTGTCGGCCCGCGCATCCTGATCGTCATAGCGCTCGTGGGCCTCGCGCGCCCGCTTCATGTACGCAAGGCTCCGCGGTACGTCTCCCAGCTTCGCGTAGGCGTGGCCGATGTTGCTCAACGTTTTGGCGATCTGGAACCGGCCGCCGATCGCGAGATCGATGGAGATCGACGAGAGCCCGACCGCGATCGCGTCCTCGAAGCGCTCGAGCACGAACATCGCCACCGCGAGCGAGTTCTTCGCGCGCGCCTCGCTGCGGCGCGCCCCCACCGCGCGGAACACCGCGATCGCCTCGGCGTAGGCCTCCACCGCCTCCTGCACGCGGCCGACCCGGCGCAGGAGCACCCCCTTCGTGCGCAGCACCTCCGCGCGCGCCCGCGGCGTCAGCCCGCCCGCCTGCGTCACCCGGAGCGCGCGATCCGACGCGCTGATCGCGCCCTGGACGTCGCCGAGCTCGCGCAGCACCTCCGACAGGATCGTGAGCGCCTCGACCTCGAGCGCGGGGCGGCGCGCGATGCGCGCGATCTCGGCCGCGCGCTGCGCCACCGGCAGGCCGCGGGCGAGGTAGCCGTCGTCGAGGTCGAACCGCGCGGTGCGCACGAGGGCGAGCGCCGCCCAGCGGGCGTGGCCGCTCTCCTTCGCGAGCTGGCGCAGCGCCGCGAGGTGCCGCCGCCGGTCGCGGCGGCGGCCGAGGTGGCGGAAGATCGCCTCCAGCGCCTCGTGCGCGATCATCCGCCGCGTGTCGCCGGTCGGCAGGAGCGACAGCGCGCGCTCGTAGTACCGCCGCGACAGCTGCGCCTGGTGCCCCGCGCGCGCGGCCCGCGCGGCGTCGAGGTAGAGCTCCGCCGCCGGCCCGGGCGCCTCGCCCCGCGCGAGGTGCTGCGCCACGATCGCCGCCGAGAGCCCCTGCGAGAGCGGCGTCGTCGAGAGGTGCTCGCCGAGCCGCCGGTGCATGCGCACGCGGCTCGCGCCGTCGAGCGCGAGGTAGGCCACGTCGCGCACGAGCGGGTGCCGGAAGTCCACCGCCCCGGCGCGGCGATCGCACAGGCCGCGGGCGCAGAGGCGCGTCACCGCCTCGTCGTCGGCGAGCCGCGTCAGGTTCAGGATGTCGTCCTTGAGCAGCGGCCCCCCCGCGACCGCCAGCCAGTTCACGACGTCGTGCTCCGCCGGCGGCAGCTCGCGCAGGCGGTCGCCGATGAGCTGCTCCAGCGTCGAGGGCAGCGGCTCGCCGCGATCCCCCGTCCGGTCGTGGCGCACGAGCTCGTGCCGCCCGCCCGGGTGCTCGACGATCTCCAGCGTGCCCCGCTCGAGGAGCGCGTCGATCATCTCGAGCAGGAAGAACGGGTTGCCGGCGACGCGCGGCACGAGCTCGCCGCAGACGGCCGCCACCCCGTCGCGCACGCCGAGGCGGGCCTCGACGAGGCGCATCTGCTCCTCGGCGCTGAGCCCCCGGAGCTCGATCCGCACGAGCCCCTCGATGAACGGGGTCACGCGCTCCTCGGGTCGCGTGAGGAGCAGCACGAGCACCGGGAGCCGCTCCGCGCGCTGCTTCAGGAGCTCCGAGAGGAGCTCCAGGCTCGGCCGGTCGGCCCACTGGAGGCCGTCGATGACGACGACGAGCGGCTGGTGGCGCGCCAGCGAGCCGAGCAGGTACTTCACGCCCCGCACCACCACGTCGCGGCCGTAGGCGGCCGCTTCCTCCTCGGGGTGCTCGAGCTGCTTGCCGGTGACGAGCTCGGCGAGCCGCGTGACGATGCGCGCGCCGAGCGGCGAGCGCGCGATGGGCCCGAGCAGGGCGCGGATCACGTGGGAGGCGTCGTCGATCGCGTGGTCGAGCCCCATCCCGGTGACGTCGCGGAGCACGTCGCAGACCGTGGCGAGCGGCAGCTCGCTCTTCACGGGCGAGCACTCGACGTGGAGCACGCGCGCGTCGCCGGGGAGCTCCGAGAGGAACGTGGAGATGAGCGCGCTCTTGCCGATGCCCATCTCGCCGACGATGACGCGCGCCACGGACTGGCCGCGGAGCGCGCCGACCGGCGGGCTCGAGGGCCTGCTCGAGATGCTCGGGGGCCTGCTCTGCCGGCTCCCCGGCGGCTCGCTCTCGCCGAAGCGCGCGGGCGGCTCGACGTTGCCCTTCACGGGCGGCGAGATCGCCCGGTGGTAGGCCGCGTGCAGGTCGGCCCGCTCCGCGTCGCGCCCCACGAGGTCGTTCGGCGAGAGCGCGATCTCCGCCATCCGCTCCTCGCGCGTGAGCGGCCGCTGCAGCGCGTAGAGCCGCATCTGGTGCGGGACCGGGTAGCCGCGGGCGTCGTCGAGGTCGAGCGAGGGCGCGTCGCCCCAGCGGAAGTCGCGGCGGACGAGGCGGTAGACGCCGCCCGCGACCCACGTCTTGCCGAACGGGGTGCGGCTGCCGATGCGCTCGGCGAGGAAGTTCGCGGGCTCCTTGAGCGCGTGGTTGATGAGGTGCCCCTGCTCGTCGCGCTCGCCGTACGCGATGCCGCGGACGATGCCGATCGCGGCGCGGAGCTCGACGGGCAGGTCCTCCGACGCGCCCGCGAGCGCCTCGTGCACGTCGACCGCCAGCGAGGCGGCGTCGGCCGCGGCGCGCGAGGGGTTCGCGAGCAGCCCGACCACCGCGCGCGCGCTCGCGTGCGACTCCCACGACCAGATCGCCCCATGCTTGAAGGCGATCGCGTCGAGGGTCGTGCGGATCGAGCGCCCGCTGCGCTTGCCGGCGAGCCGGCCCTGCGCCCCGAGCAGCGCGTCGACGCCCTCGATGCGCAGCGTGACCACGGCGACGTGGCGCACCTCGCGCACGGCGCGCGGCGCGCCCGTGCCCTCGGCGTCGCCTCCGGTGCGCGCGGCCGGCACCGCCGCGAGCGTCTGCGGCTGCGCCACGGAGCCGTCGTCTTCGGGCTGCTCCTCCGCGCCCTCCGCGCCCTCCACGCGGCGCGCGGCGCCCTCGCGCGCCTCCTCCGCGCGGTCGCGGCCGAGCAGGTGGGCCACGGTCTGCTCGACCGAGGCGTTGTCGACGAGCTCCTGCCTCGCGAGCAGCGCGCGCGCGACCGCCCCGGCCAGGTCGCGCGCGGTCTGGAAGCGGGCCTCGGGCTCGCGCTCCATGGCGCGCATCACGATCGCCTCGAGCTCCGCGGGGATGTCGCGCGCGTGCGACGACGGCGGGTCGAAGCGGCCCTCCTTCACGGCCTGGAGCAGCGCCTCGTCGTCGAGCTTGCCGTACGGCGAGCGCATGGCGAGCAGCTCGTAGAGCACGACGCCGAGGGCGTAGATGTCGCTGCGCCGGTCGACGCGCTCGCCGCGCGCCTGCTCGGGCGACATGTACCCGAACTTGCCCTTCAGCACGCCGGGCTCCTCGCGGAAGAGGTTGGCGCTGGCGATGCCGAAGTCGGCGATCTTCACGACGCCCTCGAGCGAGAGCAGGATGTTCTGCGGCGAGACGTCGCGGTGGACGATGGCGAGCGGCATGCCGCCCTCGTCCTTGCGCTCGTGGGCGTAGTGCAGCCCCTTCGCCGCCTCGGAGACGATGAACGCCGACACGAGCGGCGGGATCCGCGACTCCTTCTGCTGGGCGGCCCGCATCAGCTTGCCGAGGTCGAAGCCCTCGACGTACTCCATCGAGAGGAGCAGCCCGTCCTCGCCGTGGTCGGAGAACTCGTAGACCTGGACGATGTTCGGGTGGTTCAGGCGCGTGGCGAGGTGGGCCTCCTCCACGAACATCGCGCGGAAGCGCCGCGAGGCCCCGTGCGCGGGGAGGATGCGCTTGACGACGAGGAGCTTGTACGTCCCCTCGGCGCCCCGCTTCTTGGCGAGGAAGACCTCCGCCATGCCGCCAGCGCCGAGGCGGCGCTGGATCTCTAGGTCGGCGAGCTGGGACGGGTGCTTGGCCATGCAGCGAAGCGGCGCGCGGGCGCCCTGGCTGGGAGGCGCCGAGCGCGGTGAATCGGGTGACCGGTGATGAACGAGGTCCGCGCTCGGTTCCCCCGATCCATGGGAGGACTACGGGTTGACCCGCATGGTAGCGTCCCGCCCGCGTCTCCGGGGAGACAACCAGGGTGGAAAGGCGAATCTTTCTGGGTGGCTCGGGGATCCCCGGCGGGGGTGAGCCTGCCCGCGCGCCGCACATCCGCGATGGCGGCGCCGCCAGACCCCGGCCCTGACGCTTCGCTTGCAAGGCGCCCTCCCACGGCGCCCGACACCCGGCCGGTGCTGCGCCAGCAGCAACAAAGCGGTTGCCGAAGCACAGGTCGTCTGTTAAAACGGATGCCGCGTCTGTGATGAGAGACGCCGGGCGTCCGACCCTGGCCGCTGTCCGTTGGCCCGTTGGGCCGAGAGGCGGTGGGGTCGTCGTGTGCGCGCGCCTGAAACCTTGAGGGCTTGTAATGGACATTCGCGTGACAGAGGCGGACGTCGTCGTCGTGGGCGGCGGCAGCGCAGGCTCCACTGCAGCGGTGGAGGCGCAACAGCGGTTGCCCCGGGGGAGGGTCGTCCTCCTCGAGAAGGCGCATATCAAGCGGAGCGGCGCCATCGCGATAGGCATGGATGGGCTGAACAACGCCATCATCCCAGGGCACGCGACGCCGGAGCAGTACGTGAAGGAGATCACGGTGGCCAACGACGGCATCGTGAACCAGCGCGCCGTCTATGAATATGCGCGCAACAGCTTCGCGATGATCCAGGAGCTCGACTCCTGGGGCGTGAAGTTCCAGAAGACGCGATCGGGCGATTTCGACGTCAAGAAGGTCCACCACAACGGGAGCTACGTCCTCCCGATGCCCGAGGGCTACGATCTCAAGAAGATCCTGACGCGCATGGTCAAGCGCGCCGGCGTGAAGGTCGTCAACCGCGTGATGGCGACGCGGATCCTCGTGACCGACGGGCACGTCGCCGGGGTGATCGGCTTCGACACCCGGGAAGGACAACTCGAGATCATCAAGGCGAGGGCGGTCATCCTGTGCTGCGGCGCCTCGGGGCGGCTCGGGCTGCCGGCGTCGGGCTACCTCCACGGGACGTACGAGAACCCGTCCAACGCGGGAGACGGCTACTCGATGGCGTACCACGCGGGCGCCGAGCTCTCGGGCATCGAGTGCTTCCAGGTGAACCCGCTCATCAAGGACTACAACGGTCCGGCGTGCGCGTACGTGACAGGCCCGCTCGGCGGGCACACGGTCAACGCGCGGGGGCACCGCTTCATCGAGAGCGATTACTGGAGCGGGCAGATGATGCTCGAGTTCTACCGGGAGCTCCACTCCGCGAACGGCCCCGTGTACCTGAAGCTCACCCACCTCGCCCCGGAGACGATCACCGAGGTCGAGCGGGTCCTGCACCAGACGGAGCGCCCGAGCCGCGGGCGCTTCCACGAGGGGAGGGGGCACAGCTACGCGAGCGATCTCGTCGAGATGCACATCTCCGAGATCGGCCTGTGCAGCGGGCACAGCGCGTCGGGGGTCTGGGTCAACGAGAAGGGCGAGACCACGGTGCCCGGGCTCTACGCCGCCGGCGACATGGCGTGCGTGCCGCACAACTACCTGCTGGGCGCGCTCACCTACGGGAAGATCTGCGCCCAGAGCGCGCTCGATTACCTCGAGCGCGCGCCCGCGGTCGAGCCGCTCGCCGCCGCGGTCGACGCCGAGCGGGAGCGCATCCTGGCCCCCCTCTCGCGGCGGAGCGGGGTGGCGCCGCACCAGTACGAATACAAGGTGCGGCGCCTGGTGAACGATTATCTCCAGCCGCCCAAGACGGGGAACAAGATGACGCTCGGGCTCGAGTACTTCCTGCGGGCGAAGGAGGAGCTCGAAGAGGTCACCGCGGAGAGCCCCCACGAGCTCATGCGGGTGATGGAGTGCCATTTCATCCGCGACTGCGCGGAGATGGCGGCGCGCGCGTCGCTGTACCGGACCGAGAGCCGCTGGGGCCTCTACCACTACCGGCTCGATTACCCCGAGATGGACGACCGAAGCTGGTTCACGCACGTGCACCTGAAGAAGGACGAGCGCGGCGAGATGGTCGCCTTCAAGAGGCCGGTGGAGCCTTATCTCTTCCCGATCGACGACGGCGAGCGCGCGGCCTACCACCGGCTGCGCATCCCGGCCGAGGAGCAGCGCGCGTCGGCCTGACGAGCGAGCGAGAACGCGAGAACACGAGGTCAATCAAGCGATGGGTCACCTGCTCAACCGCGAATCCGTCAAGGCGCAGAGCGCCAGGTCCGTAGGCCACGCCGAGGCCGCCGTGCGGCTCGATCTGCCTGTCGTCATCGACGAGGCGTCGTGCATCAAGGGCTGCCGCATCTGCATCGACTCGTGCCCGGTCGATTGCCTCGCGATCGATCCCGAGACGAAGAAGGCCCGCATGGCCTACGACGAGTGCTGGTATTGCCTCGCGTGCGAGATCGATTGCCCCAAAGAGGCCATCACCGTGAAGATCCCCTTTCTTATCCGATAACGACCCCACGGCAGAGACGACATGACACAGCCTTCGCTCGC
Organism: Sorangium sp. So ce128; assembly: GCF_051525245.1. Classification (NCBI taxonomy): domain Bacteria; kingdom Pseudomonadati; phylum Myxococcota; order Polyangiales; family Polyangiaceae; genus Sorangium; species Sorangium sp. So ce128. The sequence continues at coordinate 4,017,810 of NZ_CP150313.1, forward strand.
GCAGGATCTCGAGGGTATCCTCGGGGATCCCGACCCCGGCGCGCGCCAGCTGGCGCTGACGCAGATAGAGGATCTCTCGGATCCGGAGATCATCCACCCCCTGATCGCGGCCGTCCGCGACGAGGATCCGACGGTGCGGGCGCTCGCGCTCGGGCACCTCGAGGATCTCGGCGACGCCCGCGCGGTGCCCGCCGTCGTCGGGGCGCTCGACGACGAGGACGCCCGCGTGCGGGAGGCGGCCGCCACGGCGCTCCGTGAGATCCGCGGGGCAGACGCCGCCACGCACCTCATCGACGCGCTCGGGCACACGAGCCCGTTCGTCCGCACCTCGGTGATCGTGGCGCTCCGCGAGATCCGCGACCCGCGGGCGCTCGCGCCCCTCGAAGGGGCGCTCGGCGACCCGGATCCCGAGGTGCGGCGCGAGGCGGTCCTCGCCCTGGCCTACCTGCGGCGGCCCGAGTCCGCGCCGGCGCTCCGCCCGAGCCTGCGCGATCCCGACGCGCGGGTGCGGCAGGTGGCGATCGGCGCGCTCGAGTCGTTCGGCGCGCGGGGTACTACCGCGCTCGTCCAGGACCTCGTGGGGCTGCTCTCCGATCCGGACTGGCGGGTGCGGGTCGAGGCCGCCATCGTGCTCGGCCGCTCGGCGCACGGCCTCGCGGCGCCGCACCTCCGGAGCGCGCTCGACGACGGCGCCTGGCAGGTCCGGAAGGAGGCGGCGCTCGCGCTCGGGCGGCTCCGGGCCGCCTCGGCCACGGAGGACCTTGTCGGGCTGCTCGGGAGCGATCTCGCGGATCTGCGCAAGGCGGCCGCGCAGGCGCTCGGCGAGATCGAGGCGGCGGCCGCGGAGGCGCCGCTCCGCCGGCTGCTCGGCGACGCCGACGTCGAGGTGCGGAAGGCGGCGGGGCGCGCGCTCGAGGCCATCCGGACGGGAATCGGACGAGGCAACGAACGACATGAGACCTTTGCGAGGGATTGAACCGATGACCAGGGCACTTCGCGCGCTCGCCTTCCTCAGCTTCCTCGCGGCGGTCGTCGCCGGGCTGTCGTGCAAGCCCGAGGCGAAGCAGACGATCCGGATCGCGATCGGGACGCAGGACACGACCATCAATTGCGCCACCGGCGGGCTGCTCATCCGGGAGCTCAAGCTGCTCGAGAAGCACCTGCCGAGGGACGGCAAGTACAAGGACGTCACCTACGAGATCGAGTGGAAGGACTTCACCTCGGGGCCGCCGCTGACGACCGAGATGGTGGCCGAGAAGCTCGATATCGGCGCGATGGCCGACTTCCCCGGCGTGCTGAACGGCGTGGCGTTCCAGAAGCAGGGGAGCCGCAGCCGCTTCATCGCCACGCTCTCCGGCAGCGCGCTGGGGAGCGGCAACGGGATCGTCGTGCCGAGCGACTCCCCGGCCCAGGGCCTGAAGGACCTCAAGGGCAAGCAGATCTCGGTGCCGTTCGGGTCGTCGGCCCACGGCATGCTGCTCCGGGCGATCCGCGATCTCGGCTGGGACCCGGACAGGGACGTGACGCTCGTCTCGCAGTCGCCGGAGGTGGGCGGCTCGTCGCTCAAGGCGAACAAGATCGACGCGCACGCGGATTTCGTCCCGTTCGCTGAGCTCTTCCCCTTCCGCGGCTTCGCCCGGAAGATCTACGACGGCTCCGGCGTGAAGGTGCCGACGGCGCACGGCGTGCTGGTGCGCGAGGCGTACGCGGAGAAATACCCGGAGATCGTCGTGGCCTTCCTCAAGGCGGCGCTCGAGGCCGACCGCCTGTTCGCGGAGGAGCCCGAGAAGTACAGCGAGCTCATCGAGAAGGTGACCGGGGTGGACGCCGAGGTCGCCTACATGTTCCACGGCCCGCTCGGCATCCAGACGCGGGACTTCACGATCAAGCCCGAGGTCCGCCGCGCCCTCCAGGTGGCGGTCGACACGCTCACGCTGCTCAAGCGCACGGACACGACCCTCGATGTCGGCACGTTCGTGGACGACCGGTACATCCGGCGCGCGGCGGCGGAGCTCGGGCTCGACTACGAGGCGCGGCTCGCGAGCTACGCGAAGCTCCCGCTGGCCGGGAAGGACGCGCTGTCCGGGGAGCCGATCGCCGAGCCGACGCTCGTCGCGCAGATCTGGGTCGCGGGCGAGCCGAAGGTGCGCGCGTACGCCAGCCCCGGCACGGCGCTCGCCGCGCTCGGGCAGCTGACGACCGAGGGCAAGGAGATCCGCGCGGTGTTCGTGCACGATCGCGCGAGCGGGGTGAAGCTCCTGGCCGATCGCGCGTGGTACGCGAGGCGCCCGGACGGCGGCCTGTCGGCGTTCCTGGCGAAGGAGGACGCGGATCGGTGGGCCGCGGAGAACGGCGCGGCGGTCGTCGACTTCGCGACCCTGCGGGCCGAGCGCGCGAAGCTCACGGCGGCGGCGCCATGACGATGATCTCCGAGCGCAGCGCGCCGGCCGGGGCGGAGCTCGCCGGGGGCGCGGCCTTCGCGCCCGCCCCGGCGAGCGCGGCCCGGCGGGGCGCGTCGTCCCCCGCGCCGGCGACGACGCGCCGCGACCTCCGCCGCGCCTCCCTGCGCGCCCTGTCCGTGGCGGCGTGCGTCGGCCTCTGGCAGTGGGCGTCGATGACCCGCGCGGATCTCGGCGTCGTCACGTTCCTCAACGTGCCTGCGCCGACCGACGTCCTCGCCGCGGCGCGGGAGCTCTTCGCCTCGCCGAAGCTGTGGCAGCACCTCGGGAACAGCGTGTTCCGCGTCCTCGCGGGGTTCGCCGCCGCGGGCGCCACGGGGGTCGTGCTCGGGCTCCTCATCGGCAGGTCGCGGCTCGCCGAGGACACCCTGCTGCCGCCGCTCGAGATCCTGCGCCCCATCCCCGGCGTCGCCTGGCTCCCGCTCGCGATCCTGATGTTCCCGTCGGCCGAGCTGAGCATGATCTTCATCACGTACATGGGCGCGCTGTTCCCGATCCTGATCGCGACGATCCACGGCGTGGGCGCCCTCGATCCGCGGCTCATCGCGAGCTCCCGCAGCCTGGGCGCGCGCCCGCTCCGCCTGTTCCTCGAGGTGGTCCTGCCGGGCGCGCTGCCGAGCATCGTCACGGGGATGAGCATCGGCATGGGGACGTCCTGGTTCTGCCTCGTGACCGCCGAGATGATCGGGGGGCAGTACGGCATCGGCTACTTCACCTGGGAGTCGTACAACTTGCAGCGCTATCCGGACATCGTCCTCGGCATGCTGCTCATCGGCCTGCTCGGCATGCTCAGCAGCGCGCTCGTCCTGCGGGCCGGCGCGTGGCTCACCCCGTGGCAAGAGCCCCAGGAGAAGGGCCGATGACGCTCGACGCGAACCGCGCGGCGGCGCGCCGGGAGAGCCCGGGGGGCGCCGTGGAGATCCGCGGCCTGTCCGTGGCCCTCGGGACGGGCGCCCGCCGCGTCGAGGCGGTGCGCGACCTCGACCTCCGCGTCGAGGGCGGCGAGCTCGTGAGCCTGCTCGGCCCGTCCGGGTGCGGGAAGTCGACGATCCTGAACGCCGTCGCCGGGTACGTGGCGCCGGAGCGCGGCAGCATCGTCGTCGGCGGCGAGCGGGTCGAGGGGCCGGGGCCGGCGCGCGGCATGGTCTTCCAGCAGAGCTCCCTGCTCCCCTGGAAGACGGTGCTGAACAACGTCGGCTTCGGCCTCAAGGTGCGCGGCGTCCCCGAGCGCGAGCGCCGGGAGGCGTCCCGGCGCCTGCTCTCGCTGGTCGGGCTGTCGGGGTTCGAGGACGCCTATCCGGCGCAGCTCTCCGGCGGCATGCAGCAGCGCGTGGAGATCGCGCGCGTGCTGATCACCGAGCCGCGCGTCGTGCTGATGGACGAGCCGTTCAGCGCGCTGGACGCCCAGACCAGGCTCTCGATGCAGGAGCTCTTGCTCGACGTCTTCCGCCAGGTGCGCACGACGGTGCTGTTCGTCACGCACGACATCGACGAGGCCATCTTCCTGTCCGACCGCATCGCCCTCATGACCCGCCGCCCCTGCCGCGTCGGCGCGGAGATCGCGGTGCCGTTCGGGAGGCCGAGGACCGCGGCGATCGTGGGCTCCGGCGAGTTCGCGGCGATCAAGCGGCGGTGCCTCGAGGCCCTCCGCGACGAGCGCGCGGCCGCCGCGCACCGCCACGACCTGGAGGCCCAGACCAGCGCGTGAGGCGCGGCCGGCGCGCCGTGCCCGGGCCGCGGGGGCGCGGCGCCTCGGGCCGGCGGCTCCGGTCCTCTCGTACGCGCTTGATGTCCCGGGCGTTCCTCCTTACTACCGAGGCCGAGAGGAGTGATCCCGATGCTCAAGAGATTCCTGCGGGTAACCGACGTGCCGTTCTCGGCCTCGGTCGGGCTGCTCGCGCTGCGCGTCGTTATCGGCGTCGCGTTCATGTTTCACGGCTGGGGGAAGATCCAGGCCCCCTTCAGCTGGATGGGGCCCACCGCGCCCGTTCCGGGGTTCTTGCAAGGGCTGGCCGCGCTCTCGGAGTTCGGGGGCGGCCTTGCCTGGATCCTCGGCCTCCTGACGCCGGTCGCGTCGCTGGGCCTCGTCGCCACCATGGTCGTCGCGGTCTTGATGCACGTGTCGCGCGGTGATCCGTTCTTCGCGATGGGCGGACCCGCCTACGAGACGGCGGCGGTCTACCTCGGCATCTCGGTTGCGCTCCTCCTCGTCGGCCCGGGGAGGCTCTCCGTCGACGCGGCGGTCTTCGGGACGAAGCAGCGCTGAGCGCTCGCGCGCGCCCTCGCGCGATCCGCGCGAGGGCATCGCCGCCCGAGCTCGTGCGTCGGAGCCGAGCGCCGCTGCGCGCTCCGTCCGGCACGGCGGATGAGGTCGGCGCAGGCCGGAGCGCCTGATCCATCTGCGTCGGACAGCGCGTGCGCCGTCCGGTTTGCGCGTCTGAATTGCGCAGGTGGAGCCGCGCCGTCCCGGTAGCCCGGCACTATGCTCTGGCCGGGAGGACCCGATGGGAGACGGGGCGATGGTGCCTTCGAGCGGCGCGCGACGCGGTGTCGCCGTCGCGGCAACCTGCTCGCTCGTCCTTGGGTGCGTCGCCCTGCTCGGCTGGTGGATCGGGTCGACCACCCTCATCTCCATCGCGGACGGCCTGCCGAGCATGGTGCCCAACACCGCGGCGGCGCTCGTCCTGTCGAGCGTGTCGCTCTGGGCGCTGGGCGTGCGCGAGCGTCCGGCGCCGGTCCGCCGGCTGGGACAGGCGTGCGCCGCCGTCGTGATCGCGCTCGGCCTGGCGATCCTCGTGGAGTACGCCTTCGCGCGCGATTTCGGCGTCGATCGCCTGCTGCCCGCGGGGCGCATGGATTCCCCTGGCAAGCTCCCCGGCAGGCCCTCGCCGAACACCGCGCTCTGCTTAATCCTGATCGGCCTATCGCTCCTCTCGCTGCCCGTGAAGACGCGGCGAGCGTGCCTGCTCTCGGAGTGGAGCGCGCTCCTGGCCGCGGCGCTCGCGCTCGCCGCGCTGACTGGCTACGTGTTCGGCGTCGACCACTTCTACGGGCTTCCGGCGCTGCTCCCGTTCACGGGCATGGCGCTCCACACCGCGATCGCCTTTCTTGCCCTCTGCGCCGGGCTCCTCATGGCGCGGCCCGATTGCACGGCGCTCGCCACGCTGACGGCCAGCCGGCCCGGAGGCATCCTGCTGCGGCGCTTCCTGCCCTACGTCGTCCTCGTTCCGCTCGTGATCGGCCGTCTCGTCCTGGTCGGCGCGGATCGGGGGGCATACCCCCTCGCGGCGTCGTTCTGGTTCGCCTCCGCCATCACGACGCTCCTGCTCGGGGCCATGCTCTGGGTCAGCGCGGCGCGCATGAACCTCCTCGACGAGGCGCGGCAGCGCGCCGAGGAGGAGCGCGCCTTCCTCGCGACCGTCGCGCAGTCCTCGGACGACGCCGTGATGGGCACCGCCCTCGACGGGACCGTCCTGAGCTGGAACCCCGCGGCGGAGCGCCTTTTCGGCTACGACGCCAGCGAGGTGATCGGGAAGACGATGCCCGTCCTGTGCCTGCCCGAGCGCGCCGGCGAGGCGGAGGCCGTCCTCGCGCGCCTGCGCCGAGGCGAGCGCGTCGAGCGCTTCGAGGCCGTGAGCCGGACCAAGGGCGGGACGAGCATCGATATCGAGGTCACGGTGTCGTCGATCGCGGACGCATCGGGCCACGTCACCGGCGTCTCGATGATCTGCCGAGACATCGGGCGCCGCAAGGCGATGGAAGCCGAGATCGCGAGCGCTCACGAGGCGGAGCGGCGTATCCGCTCGCAGCTCGAGGCCATCGGCACCGCGAGCGCGGCGGTCTCGGAGGCGCTGGCGCGCCTGCCGCGCTCCGAGTCGGGGGTGCGCTCCGTGCTGGAGGTCTTGACGCGGCACGCGAAGGAGATCGTGGGCGCCGACTACGCGGCGCTCGGCATCGGAGAGGACAGCCAGCGGCAGTTCGACGCCTGGGTCCCGAGCGGCGTCCCCGCGGAGCGGATCGCGCAGATCGGCGCGCCCCCGCGGCCCGTGGGCGTCCTCGGGGCGGTGGTCCGCGAGGGCCGAACGATCCGGCTCGCCGACGTCCGCGTGCACCCCGCCTATATCGGCCTGCCGCCGCACCACGACCCGATCGAGGCATTCCTGGGCGTGCCGATCCGGTTTCACGGCCGGAGCGTGGGCAACCTGTACCTTGGCAAGCGCCCCGGCCGCCCGCCGTTCACCGAGGACGACGAGCGCGTCGCGGACCTGCTCGCCGACCGGACCTGCGGCGCCCTCGAGACCGCGCGGCTGTACCGGGCCGAGGCGAACGAGCGAAAGCGGCTCGAGGCGATCGTGGAGCAGCTGCCTGAAGCGGCGATCCTTGTCGACGCCAAGGGGCGGCTCATCAGCTGCAACAAACTGGCGCTCCAGTACGCGTCGAGCGTCGTGGACGAGCCCGATCCCTGGGGCAACCGGCTGAGTTTCGAGCACAGGACGCCGGCGGGAGAGCCCCTCGTCTGGGACGAGCGCCCGCTGATCCGGGCCCTTGAGCGCGGGGAGGTCGTGGCGGGCGCCGAAGGGCTTCTGCGGCGCGCCGACCGGGGCCTCGTCCCGGTGCTGGTCAACGCGGCGCCGGTGCGCTCGGACGACGGCGAGCTCCAGGGCGCCGTCGCCGTCTTTCAGGACATCTCGGCGCTCAAGGAGATGGAGCGGCAGCGTCAGGAGTGGATCGGCGTCATCGCTCACGATCTCCGCCAGCCCATCCAGGTCATCGCGACCGCGAGCCAGTTCCTGGGTCGCGCGGCGGACGAGCAGGCCGTCGCCGACGGTCGAAAACAGCTCGCCAGGATCACCTCGTCCATCGAGCGGCTGCGCCGCATGATCGACGACCTCCTCGACGCCTCGCGGATCGAGGCGCGGCAGCTCACGCTGGATCGTTCGCCGGTCAATCTGCGCGCGCAGCTCGGCGAGATCCTCGAGAAGTCGGCCGAGGTGACCGCGGGCCACGCCCTGCGCCTGGAGGTGAAGGGCGATGTGCCCGCCGTCCTGGCGGACCCCGGGCGGCTGGAGCAGATCGTCACCAACCTGCTCTCCAACGCGGCCAAGTACGGTCGACCGGAGGGCGACATCGCGGTCACGGTCAGCGCAGAGCGGGCCAGCGCGCACATCGCGGTGACCAACTGGGGCGGTGGTATCTCGGAGGCGTCGCTCCCGTACCTGTTCAAGCGCTTCTCGCGCGCGCCCGAGGTCGATCCGCGCAGCGTCCGCGGCGTCGGTCTCGGCCTCTACATCACGAAGGGCCTCGTGGAGGCCCACGGCGGCACCATCTCCGTCGAGAGCAGCCCAGGCGGCGCGACGACATTCCGCTTCTCGCTGCCGTTCGCGCTCGATATCGCGCGAGCCGCCGGGGCGTAGCGCGCAGGCAGCCCCTCTCTGCCCCTCTCTCCTGCTTCCTGCTCCACCGGCGACCCCATCCCGAGAAGGGGGCTTTCAGGCGAGCTCGTCAATCCGCCATCGGCGAGCTCGTCAATCGGTCCTCCCAATCCTCCCAAGACCGCAGAGACATTTGTCCTGCCGCTGTCCGTTCTCCGTATTCCGTTTTGCGGTGCTGCCATCCTTTCGCAGGTTTCTACGGCTCAGATCGTCAGAATGATGGCAGAAGGAACTTCCTGAGGTTCGTATCCTTGCTACACCTGAGATCCGCTCCGGCCCGACGCCGGAGCAGTAAGGTGGCGCAGCAGTGAATTCCTGGTTCTTGCAGGTGAGTAAGCGGCTGGGGCCCGCGGGGCGCCGGCTCTGGGTGCTTGGGTTCATGGGGGTGGTGCTTGCGGTCACGCTCGGGCTTGCGCTGCGCGCGGCGCGCGAGTCGTCCACGCAGCGTACGGCGAGTTACACCGAGCTCCTCCAGATCGCGCAGGCGGGGCAGGCGACCGCGGTCGAGGTGAGCGGGGATCGCTTCCTCGTGCGTCAGGCGGGCGGCGCCGCGGTGACGGCCGTCGTCGACGAGCCGACGCTCCGGCAGGAGCTGGTCTCCCGGTTCGCGGGCGCCGGCGCCTCTGTCGACTTCGCCTCCCGGGAGGATCCGTCGCGCGCCGCGTCCGCGGTGCTCCCGGTGGTCGTGCTCGCCGCGGTCGGCTTCGCGCTCTTCACCGTGAGCCGGCGGCGCAGCCCGAAGGTCTTCTCCGACGTGAAGGCCGGGGCGGCGCGGGCGGCGGTGCGCTTCGCCGACGTCGCGGGGATGCACGAGGTCAAGCAGGAGCTCGCCGAGACGGTCGAGTTCCTGAAGAGCCCCGATCGCTTCGCGCGCCTCGGCGGCCGCCCGCCGCGCGGCGTGCTGCTGACGGGCGAGCCCGGGACCGGCAAGACGCTGCTCGCGCGCGCCGTCGCGTGCGAGGCGGGCGTGCGGTTCCTCTCGGCGTCGGGGTCGAGCTTCCAGGAGATGTTCGTCGGCGTGGGCGCCTCCCGCGTCCGCGCGCTCTTCGCCGAGGCGCGCAAGTCCGCGCCGTGCATCGTCTTCATCGACGAGATCGACGCCGTGGGGCGGGCTCGCGCGAAGGGGCACGGCGACTCCGCCTCCGCGGAGCACGACCAGACGCTGAACCAGCTGCTCGTCGAGATGGACGGGTTTGACCACGAGACCGGCATCGTGGTCATCGCGTCGACCAACCGCGCCGACATGCTCGACCCGGCGCTGCTCCGGCCGGGGCGCTTCGACCGCAAGGTCACCGTGCCGCTCCCCGACGTGCGCGGCCGCGAGGAGATCCTCAACGTCCACGCCGGGCCGATCCCGCTCCAGGGGGAGGTCGATCTCAGCTACATCGCCCGCGGCACGCCGGGCTTCTCGGGCGCCGACCTGGCCAACCTCCTGAACGAGGCGGCCATCCTCGCGGCCCGCGAGGGCGCCGACGCGGTGGACCCGACGCACATCGACCGCGCGCGCGACCGGGTGCTCATGGGGCTCGAGCGCAAGGGGGTGCTCGTCGACGAGGACGAGCGTTATGCGACCGCCGTCCACGAGGCCGGGCACGTCGCGGTCGGGCTCCTCGCGCCGAGCTGCGATCCCGTGCACAAGGTGTCGATCCTGCCGCGGGGCCGCGCGCTCGGCGTGACTCAGGCGCTGCCCGAGAAGGATCGGCTGATGTACCGGAAAGAGTACCTCGAGGATCAGATCTGCATGCTGATGGGCGGCCGCGCCGCCGAGATGGTCGTCCTCGGGACGATGACGGCGGGCGCCTCGGACGACATCCAGCGCGCCTCGACGATCGCGTGGAAGATGGTCGCGGAGCTCGGCATGAGCCACCTCGGCCCCATCTGCGTCGGCGACGGGCACCCCTCGCGGAGCCCGGCCCTGCTCGACCGGGTCGACGAGACGGCGCGGGCGCTCACGGAAGCGCAGCTCTCGCGCGCCATCGAGATCGTGAGGTCCCGGCGAGGCGAGATCGAGGCGCTCGTCAGGGCGCTCCTCGAGAAGGAGACGCTCGGCATGGACGAGATCCAGGCCTGTTTCCCGGCCGATCGCAGGCCGCGCCCCGAAGGCCAGGCCGCCTGACCTGCGGAGGCTCGAGGACGCCGGAAAGGGAAGTCCTTTTCAGGCGTCCTCGGCGGCAGGCCGCCCGCTCGCCGCGAGCGCGTCCGGCGCTCTCCGCTCTCCCCTCTCGCCGCCGGACTCGACCCTTCCCCCTGCAGCCCAGCCGTCTCCTCTCGTCTCCGACGCTCCCGCGCGTGCGGCTGGCGTGTGAAGAGCGTGTTGTCCGAGATACGTTGTGCTCGGAAAGCTCGCTTCCCGGCCGCGCGCGCCGGATCCGAGCCGGTGCGGGGGGCTTTGAGCCGCGGCGCGTCGCGCCTTCCTTTCCGTCCGGAGAGGGCAAATCTCCCCTTGCGATTGCCGGGCAAGCTGGTGAAGTGTGGCCACTTGCATGCATGGATTCCGTTTCGTTCGCGTGTCTCTCGACAGGGCACCCTCTCCGCGTTCGCCGATGGCCAGGCCTCTCTCCGGCCGCTCCCTGAGCCCGGCGCGGCCGTCGCGGGCTCTCCTGCCCCGCGTAGGTTCGGAGGCGTGCGGTGCCTGAGCCTCGGATACTGATCCTGTCGAACAGAGATCCGGAGGAAGCCGTCGACGAGCCGCCACTCGCGCAGCGGGTGGGGAGCGGGCGGCTCCGGCTCGGTCGCGAGGACGGCAGCGCGGTGGTCGCGGAGAGCGTGCTCGCGGCCCTCGCCGCGGCCCCGGGCGTGCGCGTGGCGCACCGGCCTGTGCTCCGGCCGAGCGAGGTGCTCGCGGCCATCGGCGACCATCGCCCGGACGTGATCTTCAACCTGTGCGAGGCGCTCGACGGCGACAGCCGCCACGAGGTCATGTGCGCGTGGCTGCTCGCGGGGCTCGATCTCCGCTTCACGGGCAGCGATCACGTCGCGCTCCGGAGCTGCCTGCACAAGGCCGAGGCGAACCGGATCCTCGCGCGCGCCGGCGTGCGCGTGCCGGCGACGGTGCGGGTCGAAGGCCCGGATCGCATCCCGGAGGTCGCGTTCCCGGTCATCGTCAAGCCGGAGCGCGAGGACGGCTCGATGGGCATCGATCGTGGCTCGGTCGTCCACGATCGCAGGGCGCTCCGCGACCAGGTCGCCGCGGTCGTCGCGCAGTGCCGCCAGCCGGTGGTGGTGCAGCGTTACGTGCACGGGCGGGAGATCTCGGTCTCGCTGCTCGGGTGGCCGACGCCGCGCGTGCTGCCGCCCGGCGAGATCACCTTTCAGGGCCTGCCAGAGGGGCACCCGCACGTGGTCACGTACGAGTCGAAGTGGCGCCCGGAGACCGCCGCGTCGATCGGGACGCCCTCCTCGGCGGCGGTGCTGCGGCCGCTCGATCTGCGCCGGGTCGTCGCCGTGGGCCGCCGCGCGTTCGAGGTGCTCGGGCTGCGCGACTACGGCCGCGTGGACGTGCGGCTCGACGAGCGCGGCACGCCGCACGTCATCGACGTCAACCCGAACTGCGATCTCTCGCCGGACGCCGGCTTCGCGCGGGCGGCGGCGCGCGCCGGCCTGTCGTACGCCGACGTCGTCTGGGAGATCCTCCGCGCGGCGCTCGCCCGCGGCGCGCGCCACGACGATCTGCTCCGCGCGCGGGGCCGCGCGCCGGCGCGCGGCCGCGCCGCGGCGCGCTCCGCTGCCCGCGGCGCCCTCGCCGCCGCGCCCGAGGCGCCGTGATCACCCAGCGCGGCCTCCGCGCGGAAGATCGGCCGCTCATCGCCGCGCTGCTCGAGTCGGTCCCGGCGTTCACCGGCGACGAGCGCGCGGTGGCGCTGGAGCTCGTCGACGTGACGCTCGGCCAGCCCTCGACGGACGGTTATGGCTACCGGTTCGTGCTGAGCTTCCAGGGCGCCCCGGGCGGCGACGGGGCGCCGCGGCTCCTCGGGTACCTCTGCTACGGCCGCACGCCGATGACGCAGTCCACGTACGACCTGTACTGGATCGCGACCTCGCCCGATTTCGCCCGGTCGGGGGTGGCGCGGGGGCTCGTGTCCACGATGGAGAGCGAGATCGCGCGCGAGGGCGGCGGCCTCGTGCGCGTGGAGACGGGCAGCCGGGAGGGGCACGGCGCGGCGGTGCGCTTCTACGACGCGGTGCAGTTCACGCGGGCGGCGGTCCTCACCGACTTCTATGCGCCGGGCGACGATCTCATGATCTACACGAAGCGGGTCGCCCCGGCGGCGCCCTCGGCCGGCGAGGCGTCCGCGCGCGGCGAGGCGCCGGCGCGCGGCGAGGCGCCCGCGCGCGGCGAGGCGCCCGCCCGCGGCGATACGCCGCCGCCGGGCGAGCCTGCGCTCTACGACGCGGCGTTCGGCTACCGCGACTACGCCGCCGAGCGCGACTTCCTGCTCGCGTGCGCGCGCCGCTTCGGCGGCCGCCCGGTGCAGCGCGTCCTCTCGTGGGCCTGCGGGCCCGCGCGGCACCTGGAGGCCTTCGCGGAGCTCGGCGTCGGCTGCGCCGGCACGGACGGCTCGGCGGCGATGATCGCCTTTGCGGAGCGCGCCGCGGGCGCCCGCGGCGCCGGGGCGTGCATCCGCTTCTCGTGCGCGGAGCTCGACGAGCGCCCGGACGTCGCGCCGGTCGATCTCTCGTTCGTGCCGCTCTCGGCGATCCACCAGCTGGCCACGCCGGCGGCGCTCGAGCGCCACCTCCGGCTCGCCGCCTCGCTGCTCCTGCCGGGCGGCGTCCACGTCATCGAGGCGACCCACCCCGCCGATCTGACGCCGTCCGGCGTGAACAGGACGGAGTGGACCGAGCTGCGCGGCGAGCAGTCGATCGACGCGCGGTTCCGCATCCACATCGAGCGATCGACGCCCGATCGCGTGGTGCCCGTGACCCTCGAGGTGGTGTGCTCGGCCCGGCGCAACGGCGGCGCGCCGAGGGAGCTCTCGTCGATCCGGCAGGAGGCGACGTGGTACGTCCCGGACCTCGCCGGGTGGCGGCGCGTCGCGGAGCGGGTGCCGGAGCTCTCGCTGGTGGCGACGCTCGGCGACTTCAACGTCGACGTGCCGTTCGAGCACGCCGCGGCGTGGCGGCTGATCCTGGTGCTGAAGCGCCTCTGATCGACGCCGCGCCCGGCCGCGATCAGTTCATATCCCAGAAGTACTTGCCCCCGCTCGGCGGCGGCTCGTTCGCGCCGCCGCCGGGGCCGCCCGTGTCTCCGTCGCGCGTCAGCTGGAGCACCTCCTCGAGCGAGCTCGCCTCCTCGCGCCAGTACGCCTCCGTGCCGAAGTGCGGAAAGGTCCTCGGGAAGATGGGGTCGTGCCATCGCCGCGCGATCCATGCCGCGTAGTGGATCATGCGGAGCCCTCGGAGCGGCTCGATCAGCCCGAGGGTCGAGCGGTCGAAGCGGCGGAGCTCCTCGTAGCCCTCGATGAAGAGCTCGCGCTGCTGCCGGGCGGCCTCGTCGCGGCCGGGGAGGAGGAGCCACAGGTCCTGCACGGCGGGGCCGACGACCATGTCGTCGAAGTCGAGCACGCGGAGCGCGCCGTCGCGCAGGAGCAGGTTGCCCGGGTGCAGATCGCCGTGGATGCGGTGCACGTCGACGCCGCGCAGGCGCTCCTCGGCCGCGTCCGCGACGGCGCGCGCGGCCGCGAGGTACCGCCGCTCGACGGCCGCGGGGATGAGCTTGCGCTCGACGAGCCAGCCGAGGTCCTCGCGCGCGTAGGTGTCGGCGGAGAGCCGGACGCGGTGCTCGGCGGCGCTGGCCGCGCCCACGTTGTGGATGCGGGCGGCGAGCCTGCCGAGGCGCACGAACAGCTCGTCGCCGAGCTCGTCGGGGGCGCGGCCGCCCATGCGCTCGAAGAGGCAGTAGGGGATGTGGTCGATCTGCTTGAGCGTCTCGCCGTCGGGGAACGGGCGCGTCGGGCAGACGGGGATCTCGGCGTCCGCCAGCTCCGCGAGGAACCGGTGCTCCTCGAGGATCTGCTCCCGCGTCCAGCGCCCCGGCCGGTAGAACTTGGCGATGACGCGGGTGCGATCCTCGCGCTCGACCTCGTAGACGCGGTTCTCGAACGAGTTCAGCGGGTAGCAGACGCGGTTGCAGTGGACGCCCGCGGCCTCGACGGCCTCGATCACCTTGTGCGGCGTCAGCGACAGGAAGAGGTCGGTCGGGGTGGTGGTGCTCATGGTGGGGAGAGTTGAGCACCGACCGGCGTCGCGCTCGACGAGAACTTTCGCCGCGCGCCGCCGGAGGCCGTTTCCACGCGGCGTCGCCGCGCGTTGCCGGAGGCCGTTGCCACGCGGCGAGCGCCATTACCGGGCGGGCCCAGGGGCGCTGTGTCAAGCGCGGCCGTGATACGCTATCCTGAGGACCTCATGATGGAAGAAACGCAGCTTTCGTTTCGTCACCTCGAGATCAGCAGGCTCGAGGCGATGGTCGAGATCATGTTCCTCGCCGCATACGCTGACGGATCCATCAACGAGGCCGAGCGCGCCGAGCTCGCGCGGCACGTGACGGCCATGAGCGAGGGGCGGCTCGGGGCCGACCTCGTCGAGTCGCTGATCTCCATCATCGAGCGATCGGTGCGAGACGAGGGCAGGAGCGGCCGCTTCGCGGCGCTGCGCGTCCGCCTGCCCGACGTGCGGATGCGCGAGGCCGCGATCGAGCTGGCCGTCCGCCTCGTGGCCGCCGACGGCGTGATCCACGAGAGCGAGCACGCGCTGCTCGTCGAGGCGGCCAGGGCCCTCGAGGTGCCGATCGCGTTCAAGGGGCGCGTCGTGCCCGGCTCCGCCCGCTGAGCGGCGCGAGGGGGCGACCGCGCCGCGGCGATCCCGGCGCGCGCCCCCTGGGCGCCTCGCTGGCTATCGGGCGATCCTGACCGACATCCGCTGTCGATGTACCCGTAGAGCGCCGGTGTGGCGCGCAGGGAATGCGTCGTGCGACGACCGTTGCGCCGACGGATCGGCCGCGCGCTCGTCCCGGGACCGCGCCGGCGGACGACGCGCTGCGGCCACGGAAGACGCGCGCGCCGGTCGCGGCGGACGGCGCGCAGCCTCCGGGGCGGGCCGATGGCCGCGGGCGCCGGATCTGATGCCTCCACACCGCAATCCCGGCGCCGCGGCGGGCGGGAAAGAGGCGGATCTGCGGCGATTTTCATCGGCCTGCTCCTTGCAGCACACGTGGGCAAGGACATGGACAGCCACCGAACTGACAGCTCCACGACGCCACATGGCGGCTCGATGGATCCCGCGTCGAATCGATCCCGCCCCCCGAGCGGGGGCCGAGCCTCTCAGCGTGCGTACCGCTCGCCGCGGTCTCCGCGCTGGCCCTCGTCTCACCGCCCTCCGTTCGAGCCCGTCGACCTCCGGACGTCGGGCCGCCTGTCGCGGCCGTCCGGCTCGGCCTTCCGTCATGGCGGGGACGTCGCGCCGCTGGAGACGCCGAGCGACGCTCCGGCCACCCCGGCGAGCGTACCGCCCGCCACGCTGCGGACCGGGCTTGCCGGAGCGCCCTCCGCTGCCGCCCAGGCGGTTCCTGCGAACGACCCGTGCTCCGCCGCGCTGCGGCGCTACGCCCCAGGCGACGTCCTCGGGGGGCGCTATCGCCTCACAGAGCTCCTCGGAGAGGGCAGCATGGGCGCCGTGTGGAAGGCGCGGAATCTCTCCCTGAGCCTCGATGTCGCGCTGAAGCTCATCCGTCGCGACTGCGCCGTCCTCGAGGCCACCTCGCGGCTGATCCGGGAGGCGCAGGCGACGGCGCGGGTGTCGCACCGCGCCGCGGTGCGGATCTTCGATCTCTGCTTCACGGAGGAGGGAGAGCCGTTCGCGGTGATGGAGCTCCTCCAGGGCCGGTCGCTCGCCCAGGCGCTCGCCGAGTCGGGCGCGATGTCGCCCATCTCCGCGGTCCAGCTGCTCCTTCCCGTGATCGGCGCGCTCGGCGCGGCGCACGGCGCGGGGGTCGTGCACCGGGACGTGAAGCCGGCGAACATCGTCCTCGTGCGCGAGGGCCGCCGCACGGTCCCCAAGCTGATCGACTTCGGGATCGCGTTCACCGCGGTGCGCACGGCGGGCGACGAGCGGAGGGAAACGCTGGTCGGGAGCCCGGCCTACATGGCGCCCGAGCAGGTCCGCGGCGGGCAGGAGTCGGACGCGCGCGCCGACGTGTGGAGCGCGTGCGTCGTCCTCTACGAGCTCGTGAGCAGCCGTCGCCCGTTCGGCGGCCCGAGCAGCATCTCCATCGTGCACGACGTGCTGCGCGCCGCCCCGCCGCGCCCGGAGGCCCTCGAGCTGCACCCGCGGCTCTGGGAGATCATCGAGCGCGGCCTGGCCAAGGACCCTGACGGGCGCTTCACGACCATGGCGGCGCTCGGCCGCGCGCTGGCCCAGTGGGCGATCGCGGCCGGGGTCGCCCACGACGTGACGGGCGCGTCCCTCGTCGACTACTGGCTGTCGTGAGAGGGGCTCTCAGTACGTCACGCCGCAGCCCTTCGCGTCGGCGAAGGCCTTGATCGTCTCGAGCTCGGCCGTGGTCGCGTCGCTGTAGGCCCAGCTGATCGCGCCCGCGTATCCCTGGCTGTACCAGCTCTCCAGGAGCGTCGGCAAAGCGGCCGTCGCCAGGCCGGCGATGGGGAAATCCCCCATGATGACGGGCTTGTCCGTGATGCCGTAGTCCTCGGGCGACTGGTTGTAGGGCCAGTACAGGTTGACCCGGTCGTTGATATGAAAGGTGTAGAAATCGACGTCGGTGTCGCGCCAGGACCGCGCCCACTTCATCGACGCCGAGCCGATCGTGACGAGCGCCGTGCTCTCCGCGCGCAGCGCCCGGATGGCCTCGCCGAGGAACGCCGTCATCTGCGCGTGCTCGATCGGATCCACCTGGGCGTCGGGTTCGTAGCGAGGGCCGTCGTCGGGGCTCGGTCCGGTCATGGCCAGCTCGGGCTCGTTGATCACGTCCCACGCGACCATCCGGTGCCGGTAGGGGCTCTGCGCGACGGCCCTGGCGATCGGCCGGACGACCTTGTCTATCAGCTTCGCGCGCCGCTTTGCGTCCTTCACGATGGGGGTGATACCGACGGTCTTCACGTCGGCGTCGAGTCGCGTCGGGTGGAAGTTGTCGAAGGAGAACAGGCAGAGCACCAGGTTGACGTCCGCCTGCTCGGCGAGCTCGAGCGCCTTCTGGACGTCGCGCCGCGTCGTCCCGCCGAGGCCGGTCGGGTTCTCGCTCGCGTCGAAGACGACGCTCTCGCCCCGGATCTCCGGCAGCATCCACCACCGCACGACGCTCGCCCCGTGAGCACGGATGTCGGCGAGGTTCTTCGCGTGCGTCTCCGCCTCGGCCGCGACGCCGCGCTTGTCCCACGCGGCGATGCCGCCGAAGTCGCCGGCGAAGTTGTGCCACGCATAGTTCATTCCGAACATGAAGCGCTTCTTGCAGCCGATCGTGATACCAGCGCTCTCAGCGGGGCACTCGTCGACACACTCCATGGTGTCGATCGGCGCGCCTCCCTGTCCTCCGTGGCCACCCTCGGAGGAAGCGCTCTCGCCGCCGGCGCCGCCGGCGCCGCCAGCGCCCTTGCCGGCCGCCCCGCCGGCAGGCGGGCTCCCGCCAGTGCAGGCGACGAGGACCAGCGCGGCTGTTGCGATGAGCGCGCGGAGACCCGGTGGGCAACGGAGTGTGTTCATAAGGACAGCGGGGTGATGGTACGCGTGCTGTCACGCAAACGCCATCGGATTCCCTGTTGCTCCGGTCGAGGACAGCGTCTGGCGAGATTGGCCAGATTGGCCAGATTGGCGAGACTGGCGAGATGCGCGACGTCGCGAGGAGGCGCGCTCGCTGTGCCCTCGCAATACCGGTTGTCCTCCCCACGAACAGTGCGTGTCGTCTGTGGGGTGGAGTGAGAGAGAGGGCGCCGGGCGCGCAGACGAGGCTCGTTCGGGGTGGGGGCGCGGGCAGCGAGCGGGCTGCGCGATGCGGGCAGGCCGGGCGGCGCAATGCGGGCAGGCTGGACGGCGGGCGACGCGGGGCGGCGCCGGCGGGGTTCCCCTTGAAACCTGCTTCCCCGCCCGGCTATGGGAGGGGCTCGGGCGCCGCTCGGGCCCCGAACGCCCCGCTTGCGGGAGGAGAACCACCGATCATGAAAGCGCGCGCAGCCGTGGCCCACAAGGCCGGCGAGAAGCTGACGGTCGAGGACGTTCAGGTGGAGGGCCCTCGCGAGGGCGAGGTCCTCATCGAGATCAAGGCAACGGGCGTCTGTCACACCGACGCTTACACGCTCTCAGGCAAGGATCCGGAGGGACTCTTCCCCGCGATCCTCGGCCATGAGGGCGCGGGCGTCGTCGTCGACGTCGGGCCGTCCGTGAAGAGCCTCAAGAAAGGCGATCACGTGATTCCCCTCTACACGCCCGAGTGCCGGCAGTGCTCTTATTGTACGAGCGGAAAAACCAACCTCTGCCAGGCCATCCGCGCCACGCAGGGGCGCGGGCTCATGCCGGACGGAACGAGCCGATTCTCGATCGGCAAGGAGCGGATTCACCATTACATGGGCACGTCGACCTTCTCGAGCTTCACCGTCCTGCCCGAGATCGCCGTCGCCAAGATCCGCGAGGACGCGCCGTTCGACAAGGTCTGTTATATCGGCTGCGGCGTGACGACGGGTATCGGCGCCGTCATCAACACCGCGCAGGTGAGGCCCGGCGACAACGTCGTGGTCTTCGGCCTCGGCGGCATCGGGCTGAACGTGATCCAGGGCGCCCGGATGGCCGGCGCCGACATCATCGTCGGCGTCGACATCAACCCGAAGCGCCGCGAGCTGGCCGAGAGGTTCGGCATGACCCACTTCGTCAACCCGAGCGAGGTGGCGGGGGATCTCGTGCCCTACCTCGTCGATCTGACCCGGGGCGGCGCCGATTTCAGCTTCGAGTGCATCGGCAACGTCAAGGTGATGCGCCAGGCGCTCGAGTGCTGCCACAAGGGCTGGGGGACGAGCATCATCATCGGCGTCGCGGGGGCCGGCGAGGAGATCGCCACGCGCCCCTTCCAGCTCGTCACCGGGCGCGTCTGGAAGGGCACCGCGTTCGGCGGCGCCAAGGGGCGCACCGACGTTCCCAGGATCGTCGACTGGTACATGGAGGGCAAGATCAAGATCGACGAGCTGATCACCCACACGATGCCGCTCGACGACATCAACCACTCCTTCGACCTCATGCACGAAGGCGAGTCGATCCGCAGCGTCGTGCTCTTCTCCTGAAGCGACGCGGAGCTCGACGCCGGCCGCCTCGCGCGTGACCGCAGGGGCGGACGAGCGCGCCAGGCCGCTCGGCGCGCGGGCATGGCGCGCGCCGAGCGCGGCGCGTGCGCCATGCCCGCGCGCCGTGCCCGCGCGCCAGGCTTGCTCTTCGGGGCGCATGTCGGTGCCATGTCGGTGCCCTATCGGCGGCGACGGGTGCTGCAAAAATGCTGACCCATGTGACATCATTCGCCGCCATGGTCCATGTCACCTCCCTGGCGGGGCTGCCCGCCAACGCCCTCGCGGAGTCGAACGCGGCGATCGCGGCTTGCGATGCTGTCGTCCTCGTCGCGCCATCGCCCATCGCGAAGTACGCGGGGGGGCTCGGGTCCGCCGTGGGCGCGGTGGTCGAGGCTGCGGCGCGCGTCGACTCCGCGCTCGAGGGCAAGAGTGCTCCGGTCGTCCTGCCGGCGCCGGGGGTGCCTGGCGGGCGCCTGGTGCTCGCGCCGATGGGGCCGCTCTCGGAGGACATCGATGACGTCCGCTCCGTCGCGGAGGCCGCGGCGGCCGGCTTCGCGCGGGCGGTGGACGCGGGGGCGAGCCGGCCGCTGCTCGTCGTTCGCGCTCCGGTGGGCGCCGCGCCGCGGTTCGCGCGGGCCGTGGAGGTGGGCGCGCTCGCCGCGCTCGGGAGCCAGTGGACGCCGCTCGAGGCGCGGGAGGCGGAGATGGCCCCGCGCTCGGCCGAGTCGGTCGCGGTGCTCGGGCTGTCGGAGGCGCGCGCCCGCGAGATCGCGGCCATCGAGGTCGGCCGGGCGCTCTGCCGCGACATCACCGGCACCGAGCCGGAGCGGATGGCGCCCCGCCGCGTCGCCGAGCTGTGCGAGGCGGCGTTCGCCAGGACGGGGGTGCTCGTCAAGATCGAGCGCAACGTCGATGACTATCCGCTCATCAGCGCGGTCTCGCGGGCGTCGCGGGTCGTCGAGCGGCACCGGCCGTGCGTCGTGCGGCTCGACTACAGGCCTCGCGGGGAGATCCGGCGAACGGTGCTGCTCGCGGGCAAGGGCGTCACCTACGATACGGGCGGCGTCGATCTGAAGACCGACGGGCACATGGCCGGGATGTCCCGGGACAAGGGCGGCGCCGGCGCGGTCGCCGGCCTCGTGCGCGCGGCCGCGGCGCTCGGCCTGGAGGGCGTGCGCATCGTCGGGCTCCTCGGGCTCGTGCGCAACAGCATCGGCGAGGAGTCCTATGTGAGCGACGAGATCATCCGCAGCCGCGCCGGCGTGCGCGTTCGGATCGGCAACACCGACGCCGAGGGTCGCCTCATCCTGGCTGACCTGCTCGCGCTCGGGCGGGAGCTCGCCATGAGCGGCGCGGCCGACCCTATCCTGTTCTCGGTCGCGACGCTGACCGGGCACGTCTACCGCGCCCACGGGCCTTATACCGGCGCGATCGGCAACTCCGCCGCGCGGCCGGAGCTCGACAGGCTCGACGTCCTCGCGGAGCGCTGGGGCGAGCCGATGGAGCGCGTCCGGCCGCGGCGCGAGGACTACGCGTTCGTGGCGCCCCGGTCGAGCGCCGAGGACGTGGTCTCCTCGAACCGCCTCCCCTCGGTGAACACGCCGCGCGGGCACCAGTTCCCCTTCGCGTTCCTCGACATCGCCTCGGGGCTCAAGGGGGGGGCGCTGCCGTTCATCCACCTCGACATCGGCGGCGTCGGGGTCGAGTCGGCGGACTGGCAGTTCGGCCGCCCGACAGGCATCCCCATTCCGAGTCTGACAGCTTATCTCTCTGGCGAATCCTGACCGATAGCAGCGGGACGGAGGAGACAGGGGGCCTTCCGGGCTCTCGTGGAGAATCGGGAAGGAGCCCGTGTTTTCCGCGCTCGATGGGCGGGTGATCCGTTCTTGGTGGCCGGGGTGGGGGGCGGCCCGAGCGGATGTGTTGCGCGGTATCATCGGGGCGATGGGGGCGGTCGGCACGTCGCTGGCAAGCTGGGCCGTCATGCGGAGAACTCGCTCGACCACGACCGGCCATCACGCATCGATCCCGCGCGCGCTCGCCGGGGGACTCGCCCTCGCGGCCACCGCGTGCAGCACGGGGGAACGGGGGATCAACCTGGATGTACCGCGCCTGCCGGCACAGCGCGACAGAGGTGATGTCCTGCCGGCTGTCACGAGCGACGGCGAGCAGGCAGAGCGCGCGCAGCCGGCGCCCGATACGACCGGGATCACGAGCATGGCAGTCCCGATCGGAAGCACCGGATTTGCGCGTGGACGGTCGACGGTGGTCGTGAAGGGCTCGCTGGAGCGCGTGCGCGCCGCGGTGCTCTCGTTCGAGCGTTATCCGGAGTTCATGCCGCATTACAAGAAGTGCCGCCTGCTCGGGCGCACGCCCGCGGGCGGGTGGGATCTCTACATGGAGGTCTCGGCCCTTTCGGGCGCGGTCACGATGTGGGCGCGCATCGAGATCCAGAAGCCGGTCGTCGAGGATGGCGTCGAGACGTACGCGTCCCGCTTCATCTCCGGCAATGTGCAAGATCTCCAGGCCACCTGGCGGCTCGAGAAGATCGACGCCCAGTCGACGCGCCTGTCCCTCGAGGTGTTCCTCCGGCCGAAGCTGCCGCTTCCGAAGAGCCTCCTCAACGCGGAGAACCTGGACGGCTCCGCGCGCGCCGTCGCAGCCATCCGGGCGCGCGTCGAGCAGGCGCAGGACGGGAATCGCTGACGCGCGCGCGCGCGAGCGAGGCGGAGAGGCGGCGAGGCCGGCGTCACCCGCCCGAGGCGAGCCGCCGGACGGGGTTGGACACGTCGAGCCGCGCCGCCGTGGCGCCGTAGACGACCCGCTCGGTGCCTGGGTTGCCCAGGAACTCGTAAGGAAAGCCGAGCGGCACCCGGCTCGCCGCGTCGAGCCTCTCGAGGGCCGCGGCGGGCAAGACGACGTCGAGGCAGCCCAGGCAGTCCTGCATCTGCTCGGGCTTCCGGGCGCCGACGATGGGGATCACCTGCGCCGGGCGCGACCTGAGCCACGCGAGCGCCACCTGCGCCGAGGAGCAGCCGAGCTCCTCGGCCACCGCGTCGACCGCGCGCGCGACGCGCAGGCCCCGCTCGTCCAGGCGCCCCTGGTTCATCGCCGCGCGCGCGGCGTCGTTGCCGCCTCCCCGCGTGTACTTGCCCGTCAGCACGCCGCCGGCCATGGGCGCCCACGCGAGCACGCCCAGGCCGAGCCGGGACGCCATCGGGACGAGCTCCCGCTCCACCGTGCGCTCGATCAGGCTGTACTCGATCTCGATGCCGATGAAGTGCGACCAGCCCCGGAGCTCGGCGATCGCGTTCGCCCGGGAGACGACCCACGCAGGCGCGTCGGACATGCCGACATAGAGCACCTTGCCCGCGCGCACCACGTCGTCGAGCGCGCGCATGAGCTCGGCCTCCGGCGTCGTCCAGTCCCACGCATGGACCCAGAGCAGATCGATGTAGTCCGTCCCCAGGCGCTTGAGGCTCGCCTCGACGGACTGGACAAGGTTCTTCCTGCCGTTGCCGCTCGCGCTCGGATCGGCGTCGTTCATGGAGAGCGAGTACTTCGTCGCGATGACCCACGCGCCGCGGTCTCCGCGGACGAGCTCCCCGACGATCCGCTCGGCGCTGCCGTTCGTGTACTTGTTGGCGGTGTCGATGAAGTTGCCGCCGCGGGCGCGGTACGCCTCGAGAATGCCGCGGCACGCCTCGGCCGAGGCGCCGAAGCCCCAGTCCTCGCCGAAGGTCATGGTGCCAAGGCTGATCTCCGAGACCTTGAGCCCGCTGCCGCCGAGCAGCTTGTAACGCATCTCCATGGTCGTCCTCCTCGGGCGCAGTCGTCGCCCGGCGACAGGCATCCTAGGGCGGGCGGGGAGGGCGCTATAGAACGCCGCTGCGCTCCCTGGAACCGGGCTGCTGCGTTGACCGGCCCCGCGCCGCGGGCGCATGCTGGGGCCGGCTCTCCGATGATGTCCCGCGTCTCCCGCAGCGCCATCCCGTTCGTCCGCGCCGGCACCCGCGAGCCCATCGAGGCGCTCCGGCAGGCGGAGATCCGCGCGTCCAGCCGCTCGCTGCGCTGGACCGGCATGGTGGCCGAGCTCGGCGTGAACCCGTCCTGGGAGACAGACCACCTCGCCGTCGCCGGCCACTACATCGCCATCAACCTCGCGGACGCGCCGCTGCGCTTCGAGCGAAAGGGCCAGCGCGGCTTCGAGCGCGTGGAGATGCCGCCCGGCAGCCTCTGGCTCCAGCCCGCGGAGGTCCCTTTCTCCCATCGCGTGAGCGAGCCCACGATCTATGGCGCGCTCGTGCTCGACCCCGCGCGGCTCGCGCGGCTCGCGGGGGTGCGGGAGCTGCTGATCGAGCCCCGCGTGGGGCTCGTGGACGCCCAGATCGAGCATGTGCTCCGCGCGCTGCTGGTCGAGGTCTCGCGCGGCGGCGCCACGGGCGCGCTCTTCGCGGACGCGATGCTCTCCGGGCTCGCGGCGCGCCTCGGCGCCCGCCATGCGGTCCAGGCGGAGCGGCCGGCTCGGGGCGGGCTCTCCCCCGCGACGCTGCGGCGCTTGCTCGACTACATCGAGGCGCACCTCGGCGACGATTTCGGGCTGGAGGCGCTCTCCGGCGTGGCCGGGCTGAGCCCCGCGCACATGGCGCGGGAGTTCAAGCGAGCGCTGGGGGAGCCGCCGCTCGCTTACGTGACGCGGCGGCGGCTCGATCGCGCGCGCGAGGCGCTGCTCGCAGGCGACGTCCCGATCGGGGAGCTCGCGCGCGCGCTCGGCTTCGCCGACCAGAGCCACCTGACACGGCTCTTCAAGCGGCGGTTCGGGATCACCCCGGGCGCCCTCGCCCGTACCCGGTGATCGCCCCCGGCGGCGCGAGGCGCTCGCCGCTCGGGGCAGGCGGGTGCTGAGGTTGGCTATCCCGTCCGAAGGGCCGTCGAGGGGAGGGGAGCCGAGCGTCCATTTGCGGACCGGCGTGCCCGGCGGCAGGCCGACGTAGTTGTGGCGGTGCCGGGACCCGTTGAGGTGCGCCCGGTTGCCGGTGAAGGCGCTGAGCCCCGCGGGATCCTCGTTCTGGATGCCGTAAAGCGTGTTCCTCGACAGCGTGTTTCCCTCGACCAGCGCGCGCGCGCAGGCCCTCAGCCAGATCCCTTTGCCGTCGTTGTTCGCGGACTGGCAGCCGATGATCCTCGCGTCGCTCTGCCTCTCGAGCAGGAACCCCGCGCCCTTCTGAGGATCGCCGCGCGACGGACCGGCGTCGACGGGCGGGGCCGGCGGCTGCACGAACAGGGGCGTGCGGTGGACCGTGTTGCCGTCGGCGATGCAGTCGACGAACGCGTTGCCCTCGCCGCCCACGAGGCCGCCCTGCGGATCCGCGAGCGGCGTCGACGCGATGAACCCGGCCGCGAGCCCGTCGTCCTCGGCGGTCCCGCTCGCGTTCCTGTTCCCCACGGCCACGCAGCGCCTCAGCACCACGTGGCGGGTCGCGTGGAGCGCGAAGCCGCCGGCGGGCGCGTTCGCGCTCGCGCCGTGGTTGCCGATCGCGCGGCAACCCTCGAGAAGCCCGCGGTACACCGCCCTGCCGATGCGAAAGCCGAGCGCGGAGAAGTCCTTGACCGCATCGGCGGAGGCGGCCGGGTTCGCGTTGTAGTTCCCGTCCGCCTCGCACTCGACCATCTCCAGGTTGCTCGTTGTCGAGATGTTGAACCCGCACGCGCGGTTCCCGGTGAGCGTGAAGTTCCGGTTCGCCCTGCAGCGCAGGAATTTGTAGTTCTCTCCCCACGCGAAGAAGCCGGCCGGCTCTCCGCCCGACGTGTTGTCGTGCGCCTCGCAGTCCTCCACGAGCACGTTGCGGCAGATGACGAAGTCGGCGCCGACGACGTTGAACTGCACGCCGCTCGGCTGGGCGCTGGTGTTCGCCGTGCGGTTGAACACGCACCCTTTGACCTGCACGTCGTCGCAGAACAGGACGAGCGCGCCCAGCGTCACGACGAAATCGAGCCGGCTCGTGTTCTCCGAGCACACGCAGTTGATCATCCGGATCCCTTCGGCGAAGGCGACGCCGCCGGCCGCGTCCCGGGCGCCCATCACGAAGATCCCGCCGTTGCGGCACAGGAAGCCCGTGTCGAACACGCCGTCGCCGCCGCACCGCCGGACCGACAGATCGAGCAGATCCACCTGGCTGCACGCCCTGGCGGCGATCCCCACCCCCTGGATCCCGAGCACGCTGCCGTTCCTGATGACGAGCCGCGACCTCCCCTCGGCGAACACGCCCACGTTCCCGGAGACGACCTCGCCCCGGCAAGGCCGCGCGCCCGGGTCGGGGGCGACGACGGGCGCCGGAGGGTCGATCTGCCGCAGCGTCCTGCCGCACAGGTCGAGGGTGACGTCGTCGCTCGCGATCGTGATGGCCCGCGCGTTCGCGTCGTGCGCCACCCAGTCGACGTCTTCCACGAGGGTGTACACGCCGGGCGCCGTGATGACGAAGGGGACGCGGCGCTCCGGGTCCGGTCCGCCGTTGATGTCCTGCGCCGTGATCGGCGTCGCGGGGAGGCGCGCGCTGGCGCCGGGGAGCTCGCTCATGGTCCTCGGCCGGGAGTCTACGCCGTTCAGCCCGCTCCGCGCCGCGCTGGCGAGCGCGCGCCTCACTGGATCGGCACCGCGCGCAGCGACTCGGCGAGCTTCGCGTAGAGCGAGCTCCGCGGGTCGTCGCGCCGGTAGATGAGCCGGAAATGATCGCGCGCGAGGGGCGCGGACGGCAGGAGCCGCTTCAGCTTGCCGCCGCGGAGCTCGGCGGCGACCATGTGGCGCGGCAGCACGGCGACGCCCTCGCCGGCGAGCACCAGCGCCTTGATGGCGGCGCCGAGCCCCACCCAGCGGTGCCGCGCGAACGCGAAGCAGCCGGCGCCGCCCGCCTGATCCGCGAGGTACCGGAACAGCGGCATGGTCGGGTCGATGTCGAGCAGGCAGTGCCGCGACGCGTGCTCCGGGCGGGCGAACGCCTCGCGCCGGAGCAGCTTGGGGGAGGCGACGAACGCGTAGCGCTCCTCGTGCAGCGTCTCCGCCGCCAGGCTCGTCGCGCTCCAGCGCGCGCTGGTGACGACGCAATCGACGCTGCGGTCGTAGAGGCGCTTCAGCAGGTCGTCGGAGGCGCCGAAGTAGAGGTGGAGCGTCAGCTCGGGGCGCCGCCGTGTCAGCGCGCCGAGCTGGGGGACGATCCACGACATCCCGAGCTCGAACCGCGTGCCGAGCGTCAGCTCGACCGGAGCGGGCGCGGGGCCCATCGCGCTGCGGAGGCAGTCCTCGGCGAGCGCCAGGCACTGGCGGGCGCGCGGCAGCAAGGCGAGCCCGCGCGGCGTCAGCTGCACCCGGCGCGTGGTGCGCTCGAACAGCGCAGCGCCGACCTGCTCCTCGATCTGCCGGATGCGCTGGCCGAACGCGGCGGGGCTGAGCGCCACGGCGCGCGCTGCGGTCCGGAAGTTCAGCGTCCGCGCCGCGGCCTCGAAGCAGGCGAGGTTCTCCAAGGAAGGGAGCAGCATCGCGGCATCGTATCGTTCTGCGCAACAATCCCGGCCATGAAATACGGGATCGCGCCGGCCACGGCGCGCGGTCCACCTCGCGCCGCGGCCGGCGCGCGTGATCCGGAGGCTCGGGTGGTCCGGACCCCGGGGCGCTACCGGGGATCCTCGACGGGCGCGGTCTCGAGCGGGACGGTGCCGCCGTTCGCGACCCACTTGAAGCCGTCGACGAGCGCGGTCGAGTCGCGCATTTCGTCGCCGGTGTCGAAGATCATGAACCGCAGCTTGAGCTCCTCGCCGCCGGTCACCGGGGCCCGCGTGCGCAGCCAGCCGGTCGCGCCGGCGTCGTTCCAGAGCCCGAAGCCGGTGCCTTCGAGCTCGTCCGTCCCGAGCGGGCACTCCTCGCAGACCTCGAAGAAGCTGAGTTTGACGCTGACGGGGTTGCCAAGGCTATCGAACGAGAGATTGCCGTTGAGCGACCCTGGCGGGGCGGGCGTCGCCAGTGCGACGAACTGGTCGTTGAAGCAGTCTTCTACGGTGAACTCGGGGTATTCGAAGGTGTAGAACTTGAACGCGAACTCGTAGCCTGTCGCGTTCGTCGGCGTGCGGATGACGAGCTCGAGCGCGATGTCGTCGTGGATGTTTGCCGAGGGAGGGCACCCGGGGGCGCTTTGCGGGAAGCCGGGCGGCGCGTCGCCCGGCCCGTAGTTCGTGCAGCTATACGCGTTGCACGCGCCCGGCCACCCGGCGATCCGGGCGCGACCCGAGGACAGGACGAGCAGGCGGGTCCCGCCCTGCGGGTGCACGTTGGGGCCGAAGGAATCGAGCACGCCCACCGCGGGCGAGGGCTCCGCGGGCGAGCCGTCGCCGCGCACGTACTGCGCGCTCAGGACGCCCCACTTCCTGTCCCCGGGCGACGCCCTGGCGCAGAGGTCGATCGCGTGGGCCCCGTGGATGGCGTCGAAGTCGGCAGGAGCGATGTTCCTGTCGCAGGCCGGCGGCGCGTCGTCGATCACGCCATCGCAGTCCTCGTCGGCCGGCTCGGGCACCGCGCCGCTCGGGTCGGGCTCCGTGATCACGACCTCGACGGCGCCTGGGTTGACGTTCGCGTCGCCGTCGTTGCAGTCGCCGTCCTCGATGGTGAACCCGTCGCCGTCCTCGTCGGGTGACGGACCCTCCTCCGCCGGCGTGCCGCCGCCGAAATCAGCCCAGGAGCCCGTCGACTCCACGCGTCCGCCGGCGCCCGCCTCGGCCGTCGTGGCGCTGCTCGCGCCCCCGCCGCCGCCCTCGCCAGGCGCCTGCTGGTCGCGCGCCGTCGCGGAGCACGCGCCCGAGGCCCAGAGCGCCGCCCCGACGCTCGCGCAGAGACCCAAGTAGACGAAGCGCCCGCCTCTCATGGTGCATCCACCTCGATGGTTGGTCCGGACCGCCGGAGCGCCGCGTCCCCGGCGACCCACGGCAACATGCGAGCACATCACGGCCTGGGCTCGCTGTCTTCTGTTCGCTGCCGCGGCGGCGCGGGGCCGTCGGGCGGCGCGCCTCGCTCCCGTTCCCCTCGCTTCAGGAGCCGCGCGGCCCACAGCGAGAGCGCGAGCAACCCGACGGCCAGCGCGCCCCCGATCGGCGCGCGGTGCCGCTCGGTGAACGGAAGGTCGCGCGCGACCGGGGCGGCGCCGAGCTCCGGGTTTGCCGCTGCGGCCCCGAGCCTCGCGGCGGAGGGACGCTCGCGCACGGTGTGGTCGAGCAGGTCGGCCAGATCGTAGCTCGGGCGCTTGCCGAGCGCGTCGCCGACGTAGAGCCGGTGCGGCCCCGGCCGCGCGGCGCGGAACACGACCTCGCGCGCCCGCACCTCGCCTTGCGCGCCCGAGAGGGAGAGCGGCGCCGAGTCGCCGTCGTGGATCGTGAGCCGGAGGAAGCGTTTCCGGGTGGGGATGAGCGGGATCCGTGTCGACGCGAGCGAGGGCCCTGACTCACCGTGCGGACGGATGCGATGGATCATGCCGCTCCCCACGGCCGGCCAGACCGCGCGGTACGTGGTCGAGGCGACGTCGACGCGGCGGCTGAACTCCGGCGTGGCGACGTCGAGGAGGACGGCCTCCAGCGGCGCGCCGTCGGCGCCGGCGTCGAGCGTGACGAGCGTCGTCTTCGCCTCGCTGTCCCGCTGCGTCTCGACGATCGCGAGCGGCGGGAGCGCGGGGGACTCGGTGGGGGCCTGCGGCTCGCACGAGACGGCGCCGCCCGTGATCCGGACGTCCGCGGCCGCGTCGCGCGCCGGGGCGCCCTGGGGGACAAGGCGGATCCGGACCAGGGCGGCGCGCGAGAGGGGATAGCGGACCGACAGGTGCTCGACCGTCTCCGGGCCCTGGGGGATGCGGTACACGTGGGCGCCGCGCGCGACCTCGCTGAGCGCCCTCGGATCCGCGCCGGTCTCGACCCGCGCCTCGCGGAGGAAGCTGCCGCCGGTGACGCTGAGCTCGACGCGGCAGTGGCGCGTGCCGGGCGCGTCGAGCGCCCAGGTCGCGTGCGCCACGCCGGCGGCGTCGACCCCCGGATCGAGCATCGTGGCCGCGATCCGCCCGGACGCGTGCGCGGCGCCTGGCTCGCGGATCACGTAGGGCACCTCGGCGCCGTCGGGGCCTGCGATGCGGACGTCGGCGAGCAGCTCTTCCGCGCGGCTCTCGCGGTAGAGGTCGAGATCGACGTCGACGCGGTGGTCGCCGGCGGCGTCCACGCCCTCGATGGGCCGGACGAGCGCGTGCCTCTCGGTCGGGAGCGCCGCGCCGGTCTGCGCCTCGGCGGGCCGCGCGAGGCTCATCGCCGCGAGCAGCGCGAGCGGCCCGGCCGCGCCCCGCGATCCGGCGCGCAGGAGCGTCACGAGGCGCCGGCCGAACCGCGCGTAGAGGAACCCTCCGCCGACGAGCAGCGCCCCGACGCCCGTGAAGAGGGCGATCTGGTAGATGCGCTCGACGTGCCAGACGTCCCAGGTCACGAGCTTCGCGATGGTGACGGCGAACAGGGAGAGCCCGGCGTAGCGATGGAAGGCGTCGCGCGCCGCGAACCCCGCGGTGAGCAGCGCGATCGCCGCGAGGGCGAGCACGAGCGTGGTCGCCATCGCGAGGCTGCCTTGCTGGCCCTCGAGGGCGGCGCGGTGCTGCACGGTGAGCTCGGCGAACTCGGCCGCGTCGAGCGGGGCAGGGGGGGCGGCGGGGAGCGCGGTGATCGCGCTCCGCACCTCGAGGACGACGGTCGTGATGAGCAGGGCATACCCCGCGCCCAGCGCCGCCACCGCGGCGCCGCGCAGCTCGGCGCGCGCGGCGTCCGGGGGGCGGGCGAACGCCGCGCGCGACAGCAGCCGCCCCGCGGCGAGCAGGGCGGCGCTCACGCCCGCGAACGCATAGGTCCTCGCGTTGAGCAGGACGGGAACTGCCATCGTCCCGTCGCGGCCGTGCGTCGCGAACCACGTCGTCACGAGCGCCTCGGCCTCGGCCCGATCGACGACGAGCGCCCGCGCGAGGGCGGCGGCGAAGAGCAGCAGGGTGACGGCGAGCCAGGCGCGCTCGCCGGTGCGCGCCGCGATCGCGGCCGCCACGGCCGCGAGGATGCTCCAGACCACGGTGACCGTCGCGCCGCCGAGCCCGAACGCGACGGCCGCGGCGAACAGGGCGAGCGCCTGTCCGAGGAGCAGGGCGATGCGATCGGCGGGGGGCGCGGCGCCGGCGCGGGTCACGCCGGCGCGGAGGAGCGCGGCGCCGAGCGCCAGGTCCAGGGCGCCGGCGCCCGCGGTGAGCAGCGCGCGGAGCGTCGGCGTGTCCTCCGGCGTGGCGCCGAGCGCGGCCGCGACGAACCCGAGCGTCGCCACGCACGCGGCGAGCGCGTCGGACCACGAGAGCGCCGACGCGCCGGGCTCGCGCGTGCGCCGCGCCGAGGCGCCCGCGGCGCCGAGGAACACCAGCATGACGAGCGCTGATGCGCCGAGGAAACTTGCGTTGACGGCGCTCACGGCGTCGACGGCATCGGCGGCCGCCGAGGCGCCCGCGTCCGCCGGCGCGATCGCGAAATGCGCGGCCGCCGCGAGCGCGCCTGCCGAGACGATCGCCGCGGCGAGGAGCAGGGCGGGGAGCGCGGCGCGCGCGGCCGTCCACGCCGCGAGGGCGGCCGCGCCCGCGAGCGCGAGCGCGAAGAGCGCCGCATCGGCCTCGATCAGCAGCATGCCCGCGGTGCAGGCGAAGAGCGCTGCGCCGGCGGAGCACGCGATGGCGGTCTTCCGATCGAGCTGACCCGCGAGCCCGGCGCCGCGGAGCCACCCCGCGAGGTAGACGAGCGTCCAGGCCGCGACGAGCGCGACCAGCGTCGTCCGGTGCGCGGCAGGCGCGTCCGCGAACGTCGCGGCGAAGGCGAGGAAGGCGGCGCCCATCGGCGCCAGCAGCCAGGCGCTCTCCTCCAGCGCGCGCAGGACGACCAGCGCCGCGAGCGCGAGCGCGACGGCGGTGACTGTGAGCGCGCGCGGCGCGTCGAAGAGCAGCGCGGCCGCGCCCGCGTGGGCGAGCACGAGCGCAGCGATGCTGGTCGCCGTGGCGTCCGCGCGCGCCGCGACGCGGAGGACGCCGGTCGCTGCCGCGCCGGTCGGCGCGGCGCTTCGGTCGGGGCTCGAGGCGGGCGTGCGCCGCAGCCACAGCGCGCGCAGGATGCCCTGCGCCGCGGCGAGCGCGATGAACGCGAGGGGCGCCGCGCGCGCGGCGAGCGGGAAGTAGGGCCCCGGGAGCGCCTGCGCGGGCGAGTCGAGCCAGGGCGCCGCGTCCGGGTCTCCGCCGGCCGGGGCGGCGCTGGCGTCGAAGTGCGTGGCGTACCAGCCCCAGAACAGCGCCGTATGGCCTGCGATCGCGAGCCACGGCGCGACGCGGAAGCCGAGCCTCGCTGCGACCGCGTGGGCGACGCTCGTCATGAGCAGGAGGTAGCCGAACAGGACGAGCGGCCGGTCCTGCCCCGTCGACAGCACGACGGGGTTGAGGAAGCCGGCGACGAGGCTGAGGATCAGGATGGCCTCGCCGCGGTGGCGGAGCGCGAGGCCGGCGCCGAGCAGGAGGAGCGCCGTGTCCGCCGCGAATGCCGCGGGGATCGGGACGAGCTCGTACAGCGCGGCGCTCGCCCACACCGACGCGATCAGGACCGAGAGGCCGAGGCCGATGAGCGTGTGGACGAAGCGACGCTGCGCGCGCCCGCGGAGCACCTCGGCGATCGCGAGGAGCGCGGCGCCGGTCGCGGCGCCGATCGCGACGCGCCCGAACGGCCCGATCCAGGCGTTGTCCGAGGCATACTTGAAGAAGAAGAGCGCGCCGAGCAAGAAGGTGGTCGCGCCTGCGCGGGTGAGCCAGGTGAGGCCGAGCCGCTCCTCGATGGAGGGTCGCTCCGGGGCTTCACGGTGCGCGGGCGAGCCGGCGCCGGACGCGCTCGCGTCGAGCGTCGCCGCGGGGCGAGGCGCTCGAGGCATCGGAGGAGCGGCGGGACTCGGGAACGCGATCGCGGGGGGCGCCGCGGCCTCCGCGGCGGCGAACGCCGTGGACGCGACCGCCGGGGGCGCGGTGGCGGTAGGATGCGCGATCTCGGGAGGCGCGCCGGCGGTCGCCGCGTCGAGCGCGGGCGGCGCGCCGGCGGTCGCCATGTCGAGCGCGGGCGGCGCGCCGGCGGTCGCCGCGTCGAGCGCGGGCGGCGCACCTGCGCCCTCGGCGTCGAGCGCGGGGTGCGCCGCCGCTGGGGGCGGGATCGCGCCCTGGGCAATCCGCTCTTGCTCCAGGTCGTGTGTGCTTCGCGGGCTCTCCGCCGCTGCGGTGAGCGCTGCGCGGCCGCGCAGCCCGGAGAGCTCGGCCACCCGGTGCTCCAGCGCGTGGATCCGAAGCAGCAGGTCCTCGTTGCGCCGGTTGGCCCGGACGGCGAACACGAAGGCGACGAGCGGGGCAACCAGGAGATAGCCGACGAGCGCGAGCCCGAAGAAGACGACGATTCCTGCCCCCATGCATGCTTCGTAGCATGGGGTGCGCGTCGCAGGCGCCGCCCGTCCGCGCGACGATGCCTGTGCTGTTCACGCTGCTCGCGCCGACGGCCCCATCGGAAGGGGAGGACCTTTCGGCGCGCGCTGGGATTCGGGTAAGGTGCATCCGCATGAGGAACACACGCCTGCCTGATCGCCGCGCGCCGGGCGCCTGCTATCTTCCCCGTGTTCCCGGACGGCGGCGTTGCTCGGGGGGGGAGCGCGGCCATTCGGGAACAGTTCTTCTGTCCTCTCGACCTTCTGCGGCGGAGACATCGCGATGGTGAAGCACCCGACCGTCTCTGCATGGCAGCGGGATCACGAGGAAGGTGGTTATACGGCCGAGCTGCACGGCTGGACCTTGCGGGTCCGCTGGATACCCGAGCGCCCGGGTGAGGTCCGCGGCTTCGTGTGGGAGGCCGTCGATCCCTCGGGGAACAAGGTCACCTCGCGCGAGATCCACGAGGAGATCGAGGTGGCGATGGCGTACGCCGAGGAGCGCGCGGCCCCCGATCCGGAGAAGCGCGAGGGGAAGACCGTCGATTGAGCCGCGCGCCGCGCGGCGGCGCCGGGCTCAGCCCGCCTTGTCTGCGGGCGCCGCCTTGCGGCTCCGCCTGGCCCCGTAGTTCCGGATCACGATCTCCCCCACGCGGCCTCTGGCGTCGCTCTTCGCGTTGATGCTCCGGAGCGCCGCGACGCGGTCGATCTTGAACCGCTTGTAGAGCGGCGGGATCTCCGGAACATCGGAGTTCGAGAGCATCACCTGGACGCCTCGCCCGTCGAGCTCCGCGAAGAGGGCGGCGAGGCGCTCCTGGTCGCGGAAGCCGAAGCCGCCCGCGCTGTAGGACGTGAAGTTCGCGGTCGACGAGACCGGCGAGTACGGCGGGTCCAGGTACACGAAGTCGCCTTCTTGGGCGTGATCGAGCACGCGCTCGAAGTCGCGGACCTCGATCTCGACGCCCTGCAGCGCCGCCGAGCAGGCCCGCAGCTGGGGCGGGTTGCAGATGGACGGCTTGACGTAGCGGCCGAAAGGCACGTTGAACCGGCCGGCGCTGTTGACCCGGTAGAGCCCGTTGAACCCCGTCTTGTTCAGGAAGATGGTCCGCGCGGCGCGCTCGGGCAGCGTGAGCGAGGCGGGATCGACGTCGCGAACCTTGTAGTAGTGCGCCTCCTCGTAGGCGTGGCTGCCCAGCGCGGCGATCACCTCGTCGACCCGATCGCGCACCGCCCGGTAGCAGTCGATGAGCTCGGCGTTGACGTCCGTCAGCGTCGCGCGCTTCGGCTGCAGGCAGAAGAAGAGCGCGGCCCCCCCCATGAAGGGCTCGAAGTAGCGCCCGTAGGACGCGGGGAGGAGCGGCTGGAACTGCCGGAGCAGCTGGCCCTTGCCGCCCGCCCATTTGAGAAACGGGCGGGGCGTCACGGGCGCGTCGTCGTCGGGGTCGGTGACAAGGGCGGTGGTCATCGCGCAATACTGGACGCCAACCTACCAGGGCGCGCGATCGTCCTCAACCGCCGAAGGTCACCGCGAGCGAGCACCCTGGTCCGACGCGCCTCGCCGGTCCGCCCCCGACGCGCGGGTGCCCGGGGCCATGGGTCTCTCCAGGCTAGGTCGTTCTATGTCCATGCCGCGGCCCCGTCGGGCGGCGATGTGCCTTGAGGTCGACAGTGGATGTTGGCCTGATTCATTAGTGATTCCGATTGCTTGTAAGCATGCATGAGCGTGCGTGTCCCAGCTGGAGCGCTGCCCGGATCATGGCATGTCGCCGCTTGCACGATCGCCGAGCAGGGATAAGTTGAAGTCTCGACACGCGGGCTGGACAGCCGCTGGTGGAGCGGAGTTCTCCCGCATTCGCGCACCGCCGTGTCAGGCCATCTCGCCGGTGGACCTGCGCGGCGCGGCAGGGGCTCGCTCGGGCGCTGGGCGCGGGCGTCCCGCGCCGGGTGGCGGCTCCTCGAGGGGCCGCCATGCGTGGAAGCCGCCGTTGCTTCTCGACAGGAGGGATGCCGCCATGATGCTTGCCTTCGACCTCGATCGCGACGACGCCCCGCAGCAGCGCCGCCCCGGTCCTGCGGACGGACCGGGTTGTTTCGGTGAAGCCGCGGACTACCGTGCTCAGCGGATCCTGTACGCCGCCCGGGACTGGATCGGCGAGCAGGACGGCATCACCACCGACGGTCGCTCGCTCATCCTGCTGCACGCCCAGCGGACGCCGCCGGAGCGGCGCGAGGCGCTCGTGCGCTGCTTCGAGCGCGTGATCCTGCACGCCCCCCGGCCGGAGCTCGCCGCGCTCTCGGCGTCGCTGCGCCAGGCGGGGCTCTCCGTGGACGAGGACCTCTCGGTGATGGGCGCCCCGGCCGGCGAGGTGCGCGCCGCCGTGCAGGGGCTCAGCCGGTTTCGCACATTCCCGCCGGGCCTGCGCCTGTCCAGGGTGTCGCCGGACGACGACGAGGCGTCGATCCGCGCGATCCAGGAGCTTCAGGCCGAGAGCGGCCACGCGCCGCTCCCGGGGTGGTACCTGCGCGGCGGCGAGGGGCGCTCCTTGACGCTCGCGCTGCGCGACGGCGCGGGGGCGTTGATCGGCTGCGCCACCCTGTGCGTCATGACGCGGCCACAGCCTGCCGAGATCGGCGGGCGCGAGGCGCTCGCCCAGCTCGGGCTGCTGGGCGCCCCGCCGCTCTGGATCTCCGATGTGGGCGAGGCGCCCTCGTGGACGGCCATGCCGATCTGCACCTCTCTGCGCGAGGACCACCGCGGGCGGGGGCTCGGGGCCCCCCTGCAGGCCGCGGCGCTCCGGGAAGGGCACGATCGCTTCGGGATCCGGTGGTTCTACGCGCTCGTCAGGGCCGGCGACGAGATCGCCAAGCGCATGAACGCGCGTTGCGGGCTCGCCCTGCACCGCGCCGAAGGGTTCCTCGTCGCGTCGGCGGTGCCCCCCGAGAAGCCCCGGCGGCCGGCCGACGGCCGCCGCGGCTCAGGCTGACAGCACGGGCGCGAGGAGAAAGCGCCGCCGTCCTAGCCGAGGAGCCATGGGGCCGGCGCCTCGCCCGCGAGGCGCCGGCGGATCGTGTCGAGCGCGCGCTCGAAATAGCCGTCGCGCGCGACCACGAACTCATCGAGCCGCACGTCGCGCGGCTCGACCTTCACGGCGCCCGCGGCGTCCGGCGGCCGCCGCACGAGGCCGCTCGCGTGGGGCACCTCGCCTCGAACGAGGCGCAGCGCCGCGCCGAGCGGGAGCGACAGCAGCGCGGTCACCTCGCGCGGATCGGGACGCAGCTCCGCGAGCGCGTGTCGGGTCATCGCGAGCAGCACGTCCTGCAGCTCGCGATCGACGATGCCCGGCGCGTGATCGTCCTGGCTGCGGCGCGTGCCGAGCCGGACCACGTCGCGCGGCGCGAGCGGCAGGCCGATCTCCTCCTCCGCCTCGCGCAGCGCCCCCGCGAGATCCTCTCCGGCGCGGTAGTGCCCCGACACGGCGACCTCGAGCGCGCCGGGCCAGGTGTCCTTGTCGGAGCTGCGCTGCTGGAAGAGCACCCAGGGCTCCGCGGCGCTCTGGCCGCTGTCCGGCTCCAGGCCATCGGGCCCCCGCTCGAGGAGCACCCACACGTGAACGCTCCGGTGCCAGTCGCCGTCGCGGTGAACGAGCCTGCGCGCCTTGCGCACGCCGAGCGACCGGCCCCCGTCATCGAGGATGTCGAAGAGCTCCTCTTCGTCCTGCGCCGCCATGCGCTAGAGGGTAGCGCAACGTGAACGGAGCAGGACGTCTTCGCTGAGCTGCGTGCTCGCGCTCGTCAGATGACGCTGCGCTTCGCGCCGTGCTCGACGCACGAAATCAGACGGAAGCAGCAGGGAACGAGGCGAGGGAGGAGAAGTGGCGATCCCAGCGGGAATCGAACCCGCGTTACCGGCGTGAGAGGCCGATGTCCTAACCGCTAGACGATGGGACCTTGTTCTGTGGAGAAGACCGACAGCAGAGCTGAGCGGCCTGGCTGGGGGACAAGGATTCGAACCTTGATAGCAAGAGCCAGAATCTTGCGTCCTGCCGTTAGACGATCCCCCAAGGGGTCAGCGCCGTGTTCATCAGCGCCACGGGCCGCGGAATCTACTCGGGCTGCCTGGATTGTCAAGCGACCAAAATCGGACCCGCCAAAGAAAAATGCCCGCCGCCAAAAATCGCCCATATTTCGCGTGGTTCTGGCGCTTCGCGGGTTGAGCAAGGCCTCCCCCTGCTCAACCCTTCGCTCAACCCGCTCCGTCCTCGTTGCATGCCGTCCGTTGTCGTCGCTCGTCGCTCGTCGCTCGTCGCTCGTCGCGCTGCTGTCGCCGCGCTCTCGCCATGATCCGTCCAGATTGTTTCCGCGCTGTCGGAGGGGGCTCGTCCCTGAGGAGGCTCCACGATGTCGCGACCGCGCCCTCGCCGTCGCTTCTCCAGACATCTCGGCTTCGCCGCTCGGGACTCTCGGCCCCCGGAAAAGTCGCGGCTCCCTGCTGCGTGCCCTTGACGCGCCGGGTGACTGATTTACTTTCGCCCGCGGTTTAGCCACCGGCCTAGGAGAGTGCCAAGACACTGAGATCTCGGGCACTTAGCTCTCGTCGCGCGGGCGGAACGCCCCAGCGGGGGGGCGAACGGGACCTCCGGCGAGCCGATGGTCAGTCAACAAGCCGAGGACGAGGGAGCCAGCATGAAAATCAGGCCGCTGCAGGATCGGATTGTCGTCAAGCGCGTCGAGAGCGAGACGAAGACCAAGGGGGGCATCATCATCCCCGACGCCGCGAAGGAGAAGCCGATCGAGGGGCGCGTCGTCGCGGTGGGCAACGGCAAGGTCCTGAAGGACGGCAAGGTTCGCCCGCTCGATGTGAAGGTCGGGGACAAGGTGCTGTTCGGCAAGTACAGCGGCACCGAGGTGAAGCTCGACGGCGAGGAGCACGTGCTCATCCGCGAGGACGACGTGCTCGCCGTGACCGAGTCCGCCGCGACGTGAACCAGGTCCGAGGCAACCGAACGCAAGCGTTCGTACACGCGGCCGCGCGGCCGCGAGGGGATTGATAGATGGCTGCGAAGCAGATCGTTTTTAGCCGCGGCGCCCGCGCCGCGATCCTCAAGGGCGTGAACACGCTCGCCGATGCGGTCAAGGTGACCCTCGGGCCGAAGGGGCGGAACGTCGTCATCGAGAAGAGCTGGGGCTCCCCGGTCGTGACGAAGGACGGCGTCACGGTCGCCAAGGAGGTCGAGCTCGCCGGCAAGCTCGAGAACATGGGCGCCCAGATGGTGCGCGAGGTCGCCTCGAAGACCAGCGACAAGGCCGGCGACGGCACGACGACGGCGACGGTGCTGGCGCAGGCGATCTTCGGCGAGGGCCTCAAGCTCGTCGAGGCCGGCCACAACCCGATGGATCTGAAGCGCGGCATCGACGCGGCGGTCGCGAAGGTCATCGAGGCCGTGCAGAAGGCCGCCAAGCCGACCAAGGACAAGGACCAGATCGCCCAGGTCGCCACGGTCAGCGCCAACGGCGACAAGGAGATCGGCCAGATCCTCGCCGACGCCATGGAGAAGGTCGGCAAGGAGGGCGTGATCACGGTCGAGGAGAACAAGCGCATGACGACGGAGCTCGAGACCGTCGACGGCATGCAGTTCGACCGCGGCTACCTCTCGCCCTACTTCGTGACCGACCCCGAGAAGATGACCGCGGTGCTCACGAACCCGCTCATCCTCGTGCACGAGAAGAAGATCTCGGCCATGGCCGACCTCCTGCCGCTGCTCGAGCAGGTGGTGAAGCAGGGGCGCGAGCTGCTCATCCTCTCCGAGGACATCGAGGGTGAGGCGCTCGCCACGCTCGTCGTGAACAAGCTGCGCGGCACGATCAAGGTCGCCGCCGTGAAGGCGCCCGGCTTCGGCGATCGCCGCAAGGACATGCTGAAGGACATCGCCATCCTCACGGGCGCGACGCCGTTCATGGAGGACCTCGGCCAGAAGCTCGAGAGCGCCACGGTGCGCGACCTCGGGACGGCCAAGCGGGTCGAGATCGACAAGGACAACACGGTCATCGTCGACGGCCAGGGCGACAAGGGCGCCATCAAGGGCCGCATCGAGGCGATCCGCAAGCAGATCGCGGACACGACGAGCGACTACGATCGCGAGAAGCTCCAGGAGCGGCTCGCGAAGCTCGCCGGCGGCGTCGCGGTGGTGAAGGTCGGCGCGGCGACCGAGACCGAGATGAAGGAGAAGAAGGCGCGCGTCGAGGACGCGCTGCACGCGACCCGCGCCGCCGTCGAGGAAGGCATCGTGGTCGGCGGCGGCGTGGCCCTCTTCCGGGCTGCCGCCTCGCTGGAGTCGCTCAAGTTCAACGACGAGCGCGACGTCGGCGTGCGGCTCGTGCGCCGCGCCGTCGAGGCGCCGCTCCGCCAGATCGCCCAGAACGCGGGGGTCGACGGGACGGTGGTCGCGGAGAAGGTCCGGTCGGGCGCGCCGACGTTCGGCTACAACGCCGCGACCGACTCGTACGAGGACCTGCTCGCCGGAGGCGTCATCGATCCGGCCAAGGTCGTGCGGCACGCGCTCTCCAACGCGGCCAGCGTCGCCGCGCTGATGCTCACGACCGAGGCCCTCGTCGCCGAGAAGCCCAAGAAGGAGAAGGCCGCGGCCGGCGGGGCTCCCGGCGGCATGGGCGGCATGGGCGGCATGGGGGGTATGGGCGGCATGGGCGGCATGGGCGGCATGGGCGACTTCGACATGGGTTGATCGCCTGTCCGCGCCGCTCTCGGGCTGCCGCCGCCTCCGTGCGGCGCCGGCCCGCCGAGCGCGCTGCCCCGACGAAGCGGGCCGAGGGGTCCTCCAAAGCATGCTGGCTTGGGGGGCCCCTCGCGTTTTGTGAGCGCCAGCGCTCTTGCCCGGGTTTTTGACCCGCGGTCACGTGGGGCGCTAGACTCCCGGGCAATGTCGGAGTCGTCGTTCGCCCGCTATGGCCGCGAGTATGTGCCGGGCGACGTGCTCTTTCGTGAGGGTGACTCCGGCGACGTCATGTTCGTCATCCAGTCGGGCGCCGTGCGGATCACGAAGTCGGTTGCCGGCGAGGACAAGGTGCTCGCGGTGTTCGGGCCCGGCGAGTTCGTCGGCGAGATGGCGATCTTGAACGGCAAGCCCCGGAACGCGACGGCCACCGTGAGCGAGCCGTCCCGCTGCCTCGTGATCGACGCGCGGAAGCTGGAGGTCATGCTGCAGCGCGACGTCGAGATAGCGCTCCGTCTCCTCAAGAAGCTGGCGAAGCGGCTCGACGCGGCGAACTCGCTCGTCGAGATCCTCATGCACCGTGACCCGAAGGCGCGCGTGATGCTGGCGCTCGCGCGCCACGCCGAGGCCTTCGGGGAGGAGACGCCTGAAGGCATACGCGTCCGCTCCTCTCCCGAGGACATCGCGCGCGAGGTCGACGTCGAGCAAGAGACGGTGGACGAGGTGATGAAGCGGCTCCGCCGGCTGAAGCTCCTCTCGTACGGGCCGCCTGGACCCGCGGCGATCATGGTGACCGACATGCGCAGGTTCCGGGATTTCATCGAGTTCCTGGACATGCCGCAGAAGTTCGGCGGAGAGAGCTGAACCAGTGGAGCTGCGTGTCATCGGCTGCCACGGCGGGGAGACCCCCAGGCATCGCACGTGCGCGTTCGTCGTGGACGACATCCTCGCGATCGACGCCGGCTCGCTGACCAGCGGGCTCGAGGTGAAGGACCAGGCGCGCATCGAGGCGTGCCTGGTGAGCCACGCGCACCTCGATCACATCCGCGACCTGGCCACGATCGCGGACAACCGTTGCCAGCTCGGGTGCCCGCCGCTCGTGATCGCGGGCACGCGCGAGACGCTGCGCACGCTCAAGAAGCACTTCTTCAACAACGTGCTCTGGCCCGATTTCGCGGTGATCCCGAGCGCCGGGCAGCCGACCATCCAGTACCTCGAGCTCAAGCCGGAGCGCCCCACGCCGGTCGCCGGGCGGCTCGTGCGCGCGGTCCACGTGACGCACACGATCGACGCATCGGCGTTCGTGATCGAAGGGGACGGCGGCGCGATCGCGTACAGCGGCGACACCGGGCCCACGGAGCGGCTGTGGGAGGTGCTGAACCAGCAGCAGGACCTCCGCGCGCTGCTGATGGAGGTCAGCTTCCCCAACCGGGAGCAGCGCCTCGCCACCGTGAGCGGCCACCACACGCCGCAGACGCTCGCCCTCGAGCTCCAGAAGTTCCGCGCGCCGAGGGATCTGCCGACGATGCTCTACCACATCAAGCCGGTCTTCCAGGCCGAGGTAGAGCGAGAGTGCGCCGCGCTGAAGGGGCTGAACCTGGAGGTCCTTCAGCTCATGGATCACTTCGTCCTGTAGCCGACGCATCGGCGCGGGGCGTCCGCGGCGTCGTGCGCGCGCGGGTGATGGTGGCGCTGCGCTCGACGCGATCGTCGCGCCGAGCTGCCCGGCCCGAGGGGGATCGCTCGCTGCTCCGGGCGAGAGCGCACCGCGCAGGAGGTGAGGCCTGCGCGGCGTCGGTGTCGGGTGCTCGCGCGCGACGCGACCGTAGAGCAGAGCGGCGCGGAGCGCGGGCTAGCGGCTTTCCTGGGTGGGCTCGTCGTTGAAGGGGCGCTTGCCGTCGGGCACCTCTTCGACGCGGGCGAGGACGACCGTGATGTTGTCGGTGCCGCCGAAGTAGTTCGCCCGATCGATGAGCGCCTTGCACGCAGCGTCCAGCGAGCCGCTGGACATCACGAGCTCGAGGATCTGATCGTCGCTCACCAGCCCCGACAGGCCGTCCGAGCAGAGGAGGTACACGTCACCGTGCCGCGTCTCGTCCGTCACGAGATCGACGAGGACGTCCTCGCGGATGCCGAGCGCGCGCGTGATGACGTTGGCCGGCAGCTGCCGGACCTCCTCCTCGGTCATCCACGGCGCCATGTGCGCCGCGTCGCTGACGAGCGAGTGGTCACGGGTGAGCTGCGTGATCTGGCTGTCGCGCAGGCGATAGCAGCGGCTGTCCCCGACGTGACCCACCGTCACGTGCTCGGCGTCCTTGGAGAACATCGCCGCCACGATCGTCGTGCCCATGCCGAAGTCGGCGAGCGTCTTCAGCGAGCGATCGAAGATGCGCCGGTTCGCCAGCCTGAGGCCGGTGACGACGTAGTTCTCCTCCTCGGTCAGGTTCGGATCGGCTGGGAAGGGCCAGGTGGCGTCCCTCCCGACCGTCACGGACAAGAAGTCCGAGAGGGTGTTCACGGCAAGCTGGCTCGCAACGTCGCCCGAGCGATGTCCGCCCATTCCATCCGCCACGGCCACGACACGGTACTCCTCGCTGACGAGGAGGTTGTCCTCATTGTGGTCCCGGAGGAGCCCGGTATCCGTCATCCCGGCAAACCGGGTCCGCAACATGGGCAGAGAGTAGACGCGGAGCAGGGGGGCAGCGCAAGTTCAAGGCGAGGGCAAAGCTGAAATCCTGGGCCTGATCTCCCACAGCGGCCGCTCCATGGCCGCTGGAAGCGGCCGGCGGCAGGGGTAGAGGACCCTTCCGGAGGCGCTCGCTCGCCGGACGCACTTTGCTCTTGAAAGATGGGAGAGGACGTGGGGCTCCCCGCCGCGCGGCGCGCGCCGAGGCGACGGGCGCTCGAGCTCAGAGCCAGCTCTCGCCGATCGCGATCCCCGCCGAGGCCGCGATCGTCTCGGCGGCGCGCACGCCGCACGCGTGCGCCTCCTCGAAGAGCGCCATCCCCGGCTGATCGACGTGGGCCCAGGCGACGCGCTCGGACAGCGCGCAGCGCGGCTCGAACGGCCGCGGGCCGAGGAAGCCGGGGCGCGGGCGCGGCATCGCGTGCCCCCAGATCATGATGTCCATCCGCTCGACGTCGTCGCGCAGGTGCGGGTGCGCCGGCGCGAGATCGCGCAGCACGCCGTCGGCGAGCGACGCCCACGGCGCGCGGAGCAGCGCCGCGCGCGCGGCGGCGACGTCCGGCCCGCCGAAGGCGCGGTAGTAGGTCAGCACGGTGCGTTGCACCGGCGTCGCGAGGCGCGACCGCTGTGTCGTCGCCGCCGCGAGGTCGGTGAGCTGGTGGCGCGCGTCGACGTAGCCGAGCCCCTCCGCGCCGTAGAGGACGGAATCCCACGCGTGGTTGGGATCGATGGGCCTTTCGACGTGCAGGTTCGCCACGAGCCACGCCGACGCGACCCGCTCCGGCAGCTCGCCCGCCGCGCTCCCCGCGAAGATCCGGCGCACGACGAACGCCGGCGCCGCGAGGATCGCCGCGCGGGCCTCGACGCGGCGCGCCTCGCCGCGCTGCAGGTCGACGTAGTCGATTTCGACGCGGCCGCTCGGCTGCGGGCGCACCGACGTGACGAGCGCGCCGAGGGACACGCGCGGCGCCGCGCGCTCGAGCAGCGCCTTCACGAGCCGGCCGTTGCCCTCGGGCCAGACGAGATAGCGGCTGCCCGCGAGCTCGGGC
This sequence comes from Sorangium sp. So ce128, assembly GCF_051525245.1. Classification (NCBI taxonomy): domain Bacteria; kingdom Pseudomonadati; phylum Myxococcota; order Polyangiales; family Polyangiaceae; genus Sorangium; species Sorangium sp. So ce128. Next base: position 4,060,974 of record NZ_CP150313.1, read on the forward strand.
GCGCGCGCCTTGCGCCCCGCGAAGTAGTGCAGCCCGGCCCAGGCCGAGATCTCCTCGAGCGCGCCGCCGAAGTCGTCGAGCATCGCGTAGCGCACGTACCAGCGCAGGAACGGCGTGCGGTACCCCTCGCGATCGAGCCACTCCGCCATGCTCATCCGGTCGAGCTGGAGGAGCTCGGGGTCGCGGGAGGAGCGATCGAGCGGGATCTGAAACGCCGGGCGCCCGTCGCTGCCGGTGAGCTCCGTGAGCTCCTCCTCGAGCGCGTGGAACCTCTCGAGCTCGTCCAGCGCCTCGCTCGAGAGCGCGTCGACCGGCGCGAGGCCGCTGTGCCACGCGCCCTCGTAGAACAGCCGCTCGCCCGGCGCGTGGCACAGCCGCCGCGGATCGAACATGGGGCGCCCCGCCGCGTCCCACCCGGTGACGACGCCCATCTGCTCGAGCAGCCGCAGCGTCGCGCGCGCCTCGACGTTCGGCGCGGCGAGGTAGTGCGCGCCCCACGGGTACGGCACGACGCCGTCGTCGCCCCACGCGCTCGTGCCGCCCGGCCTCGGCTCGAGCTCGAGGACGCGCAGATCGAGCCCGGCGCCGGCGAGCCGCCACGCGGCCGACAACCCGCTCACCCCGCCGCCGACGATCACGACGTCCGCGCGCTCGGCGGGGCCGCTCGCCGCGGGCAGCGGGCCGCCGCGGAGCAGGTGGCCCGCGCCGTGGGCCGCGCCGACGATCTCGCCGGCGAGCGGCGCGCGCCCCGGCGAGGCCGTGTGCACGGCCCAGCCGGCGGCCACGGAGCTCAGGAAGCCGCGGCGGTTCACCGGATCACCGGGTCCACTCGGCCCACTCGCGCGTGTACACGGAGACGAGCTTCTGGTCGTTCAGCCGGTTGATCGGCGCCTCGACGCGGCCCAGATCGCGGGGGAACCGGAAGAGCTCCGGCAGGCCGCTCGAGTCGAGGTAGCGGATCCTCGACGGATCGATCCGGAGGGCGCCGGGCGCGGCGAGCCCCTCGCCGCCCGCCAGGATGAAGCCCCACTCGCCGAAGCTCGGCACGTAGACGTGGAGCGGCGCGGTCTTGAAGCCGGCCGCCTCGAGCGTCGTCACGACGCACCAGAACGACTCGCGCGCGTAGTGGGGCGACGTCGCCTGGACGACGGCGAGCCCGCGCACGGAGAGCCGCTGCCGGAGCAGGTGATAGAAGGCGTCGGTGTACAGCTTGCCGACGGCGTAGTTGCCGGGATCGGGGAAGTCGACGATCGCGAGATCGAACGACTCGGTCGACTCCTCGAGGTACTTGAACGCGTCCTCGTTGCGGACGGCCACGCGCGGGTCGCGCAGCGAGCCCTGGTTCAGGTCCGCGGCGAGCGGCAGATCGCGGAAGGCGCCGGTGACCGCGCCGTCGAGGTCGACGAGCAGGATCTGCTCGACCGACGGGTAACGGAGCAGCTCGCGCGCGGCGAGCCCGTCGCCGCCGCCGAGGATCAGCGCGCGCCGCGGCTCGCGCCCCAGCGCGGCGACGGCCGGGTGCACGAGCACCTCGTGGTACCGATGCTCGTCGTCCGACGAGAACTGGAGGTTGCCGTTGAGGAAGAGGCGCGTCGTGCGCGGGCTCCTCGTGATGACGAGGCGCTGGTACGGCGACTGCGCCGCGTAGACGATGGGCGCCCCGAAATAGAGCGCCTCCGAGCGCTCGACGAACCGCGAGACGAGCGCGAAGGCGACCCCGAGCCCGGCGATCACGATCAGGCAGAGCGCCCGCAGCCGGACGACGACGGCGCGATCGAGCGGGAACAGGAACGTGCTCGTGAGCGCGACGGCCGCGTTGAGCACGCCGAAGAACAGGCTCGTCTGGTGGATCCCGAGGCGCGGCAAGAGGAGCGAGGGGAAGAGCAGGCTCGCGGCCAGCGCGCCGATGTAGTCGAGCGTGAGCACGCGCGCGACGAGCCGCTTGAGATCCAGCGAGAAGTTGAGCAGCCGGATGAGCAGCGGGATCTCTAGCCCCACGAGCATCCCGATGAGCAGCACGAGCGAGTAGAGCAGCGCGCGGAACGACCCGAGCGCGGTGTAGACCCGGAAGAGCATCGGCGCGGAGAGCCCGCCGACGAGCGCGAGGCCGAGCTCGATCTCGACGAAGCGCTCGAGGAGCCGGCTCTCGATGTACTGGGAGAGGTACGAGCCGATCCCCATCGCGAACAGGTAGAGGCCGATGACGAAGCTGAACTGCGTCACCGAGTCGCCGAGGACGTAGCTCGCGAGCGTGCCGGTGATGAGCTCGTAGACGAGCCCCGACGTGGCGATGACGAACACGCTCGCGAGGAGCGCCGGGTGCACGAGCCGGGGCAGCGGCTGCGCCGCGGGGAAGGGCGCCGGGGCGTCCCCGGGAGGGGCGCCCCGAGCTCCCGCAGGGCTCTCCTCGGTGGCCGGCATCGGCGCGGTCCTAGCACCGCTCGCGCTGGACCACAGCCTGTTCGGGCTCGCCGGCGCACCTGAAACGCTTCCTCTTTCGTCGTCGAGGCTTCTAGTATGGTGCTCGCGTGAGCACGCCCTTCGACCGAGCAGCCGCGTGCCCCTCCTGCGGCGCGCCGATCACGTTTCGCTTCGCGGGCGCGATGGCGCAGGTGTGCAAGCACTGCAAGTTCGTCGTCGCGCGCACCGATCGGGACCTCCGCGCCGTCGGGCGCGTCGCCGACTTGGTCGAGATTCCCACGCCCCTCCAGCTCGGCGTCACCGGGCGCTGGGGCAACGAGCCGTTCGTGGTCGACGGCCGCGTCCAGCTCGATCGGGCCAGCGCGCCGGGCGCGCCCTGGCAGGAGATCTTCATCGCGTTCCCGGCCAGCGGCCGCTGGACGTGGGTCGCGTTCGCCCAGGGGCGCTGGTACGCCACCACCGAGGCGCCGCTCCCGCTGAACGGGCTGCCGCAGTGGAGCTCCCTCCAGCCGGGCGGCCGTGTCCACCTCGAGGGGCACGGCATGTTCACCGTCGTCGAGGTCGGCCGCCGGCGCGTGATCTCGGCCGAAGGAGAGATGCCCCACGTCGCCGCGCCGGGCGTGGTGACGGGCTTCGTCGACATCGCGGGGCCGAGGGGCGAGTTCGGGACGCTCGACTACGGCGACGGGCGGACGATCCCGCCGAAGCTCTACCTGGGCCGGCAGATCGACCCGGCCATCATGAAGCTCGACACCGGGGCCCCTGTGGACCAGCCCACGGCGCAGGTGTCGGCCGTCGCGTGCCCGAGCTGCGGCGGCAACCTGCCGCTCGCCGCGCCCGGCACCACGGAGCGCATCGTCTGCCGGTACTGCGGTACTGCGAGCGACCTCACGAAGGGCGCGCTCGTCGCGCTCGGCCAGGTCCCCAGGCCGCCCATGGAGCCGTACGTCCCGCTCGGCGCCGAGGGCCAGCTCCGCGGCATGCGCGTGCTCTGCATCGGCTTCGTCATCCGCGGCTGCACCGTGGAGGGCGAGCGTTACCGCTGGCGCGAGTACCTGCTCTACGGCGGACCGAGCACTGGCTACCTGTGGCTCATGGAAGAGGACGGGGCGTGGCAGCTCGTGACGCCTCTCTCGCCCGGCGAGGTCCAGCCGATGGGCTCGACGGCGAGCTATCAAGGGCGGACGTATGCGCTCAAGCAGAGCGTCCACGCCGAGGTGGAATACGTCATCGGCGAGTTCTACTGGAAGGTCGAGATCGGCGAGGCCGTGCAGGCCACGGAGTACCAGGGCGAGGGCGGCAAGGTCAGCATCGAGCAGGCCCCGACCGAGGTGAGCGTGTCGTTCTGCTCACCGCTTCCAGGGAAGGAGCTCGCCGCCGCCTTCCACCTGCCACCCCCGCCGAGCCCCTCGTTCGGCGACGGGACGGGCGCCGGAGCCGGCCGGATCGTCGTCATCGTCGTCGTCCTGATCGTCGTCCTCCTCATTCTCATCGCGCTCAGCGACTGCGGTGGGGGCGGCGGCGGCGTCATCTTCATTCCGAGCGGGGGGGGCAGCCCGAGCTTCGGCGGCGGGAAGTGATCCAGCTCCACTGCTCGATTCGGCTGCGTATGAAATGAACGGCCTGTGCCGGTGCGTCCTTTGCGATCCCGGCTGGTGTCGAGTCGGGCACGAGCCGCACTGGACATGTCTATGTCCACCTCCGTGGAAAGGCGACATCGCGTCGAGCGGAGCGGTCGGATTCGGGCAGATGATGGTCGGTTTCGGGTATCGCCCCGCTCCGGCCGCCGCTGGCGATCGAGTAATTTCAATGGCTTACACGCTGGCCCGCGGCGGCCCGTGACGTGCAATGTGCCGTTCGACGCCGGCGGTGGACCGGCGGCGGAGGCCCATGCAAACGGTGAATTCGATCGACCCGCACGCACAGCTGCGCGCGCTCTACATCTCCCTGCTCCGAAACCAGGAGCACTTCGACGAGTTCAAGCAGCTGCTCGCCCTCTACGTCGTCGCGCCCGAGGCAGATGAGGAGCCGGTGGACGCGGCCAGGATCCGCGCGCAGCTCAACGGCCGCATCCGCTCCTGGATCGGCGGATTCTTCGATGGGCTGAGCGCCTCCCAGGTGCTCCAGTGGCGCGCGATCGTGGTCGAGGAGCGCTTCAACGTGTGCCTGTCGCCCTGGAAGGAGTCGAACGTCTATTGATGCCGCGGCGCAGGCGACAGGCGGGGTTGCACCGCCATCGGCGTACGTCTCACCGGCGCGGCTCTGCCCCGGTGCCATCTACCGGCGCCCGGAGCGCGCCGCGCACCGCGAGCGCCGAGCCCGGCGCGCCGCGCTGGGCGAGGGAGGTGCCCGCGCATGGATGACGCCCTGTGGGTGGACGAGCTCTACAAGGCGTTCTGGCGGACCCTCCCCGGGATGCTGCACGCCGACGCGCAGGGGCTGGCCTACACGCTCGGCCTGTCGCCGTCGCGCGACGTGCCCTGGAGCGCCGTGTTCAGCAACGAGATCACGCTGGCCGCGCCCGCGCTGCTCGCGGAGGCCATGCCGGGCGTCCGCGGGGCCACGGTGCAGGACGCGCTCCTCGCGCACCTGCTCGCCGTCATCGAGGCGTTCGGCACCGATCGCATCAAGGACAAGCAGGTCCGCCCGACCTGGCAGCTCGAGGCCATCCTGGCGCACGCTCGGCGGGCGCGCGACGAGGCGCTCCGCCGCGTCGCGCCAGGGGTCGACGACCCGGCCATCGATTTCGCGCGCGCGGACGACGCGACGCTGTTCGCCATCGAGACCGAGCGCAGCCTCCTCGCGAGCGGCGGGCCCGCCGGCTTCAGCCGCTATTACGCGCTCTCCCTCGGCAAGCAGAGCGTCGGCTTCCCGGCGTCGATCGCCCTCGCGCACGCCGCCGGCTGGACGGCCGAGCGGCGCGAGGTGCTCGCGCGGCTGCTGTCGTCGGTGTGGCTCGGGCTGCAGCTCCACGACGATGTCATGGACTGGCAGGACGACTACCAGCGCGGCGGCGCCTGGGCCGTCGTCCTGGCCTCGGAGCTCCGATCGCGCGCGCACGGAGAGCCCCGGGCCGAGGAGCGCGATCGGGAGCGCGCCTCGGAGCCGCGCCACCGCGGCGCGGTCGCGTACGGACCGCTCGGCACGCCGCCCTGGGGGATCGCGGTGACGCCGAAGGCGCAGAGCGAGCCGCCGACCCCCGACGCGCCCTCGTCCTTGCTCCCCGTCCGCCGGATGGTCCTCGAGTCCGGCGTCCTCGCGGCGATGCTCGACGGCGAGCGCCGGTGCTTCCGCGCCGCGCGGCGGCGCGCCGCGGTGCTCGGCGCTCGCCGCGTCGCGGCCTGGGCGGAGGGGAGGGAGGGGCAAGCCCAGGAGCTCGCTCGGTGCGAGGCCGAGAGCCCCGGCTTCGCCAACCGCGCCCACGCGCTCAACGCCTGGGCCAAGGCCGTGCTGGCATGAGCCGCGGCCGCGGCGCGGCCGCGCGAGGGGGGGCGGGCTCTCCGGAGGAGGGGTCCGCGCGCGCGCGTCCGGCGCCCGGTCGCAAGAGCGCGCCGCCCCCGGCGTCGTCCGCCACGCCCAGGGCGCGCCCGCGGCGCCCGCCGTGGGACTTCGGCTATGCCCCGGTCCCCACCGCCGCCGGCGACGACGACGATGGTCCCCTCGACGTCGTCGTCGCCTCGCGGTGCCCCGTCGCGCCCGACGCGGTCGCCGCGGCGCTCGGGGCGCGCTGGTCTGGCGTCGCGGTCGAGCGCGTCATCGAACGGACGCCCATCTTCTGGCTCCGCGCCCGGTCCCCCGACCCCGGGCGGCGCGCCGACGTCGCCGCGGCGCTCTCGGCCGCGGCGCTGCCGGTGCGCTACGTCGCGTCGGCCCGGCGCCCGAGCGCCGCCGTCGCCCCGCGCTTCGACGCGGCCGCCGGCGCCGCGGCGCGGCCGGAGGGGTGGACCGCGCGCCGCGCGTCGGTCGAGGACGAGCCCGTCACCCCCGGCCGCTGGTTCCTGCGCGACGAGGGCGGCGGGATCGGGGTCGATCGCCGCCGCTGCGGGGGCGGCGCCGGGACGCGCCTCGGGGTCATCGACGACGACGCGTGGACGGCCGACGAACTCGGCCTCGAGCGCGAGGTGCTCGTCATGATGGAGCAGCCGCCGCGCAGCCAGGCGCACGGCGCGTTCATGGTCGCGTGGGCCGTGGGCGGCCGTCGCCCCGGCGGGTTCCGCGGCGTCGCGCCGGACGCGTCGCCCCGGCTCTACCTGATCCCGAAGCCTGGATCGTGCATCCTCGCCCTGCCGGTCGCGATCGTCCGGGCGGTCAGCGACGGCGCCGACGTCGTTGTGTGCGCCGCGTACGTCGAGGGCTCGACGACGCCCATGCTCGACGACGCGCTCGAGTTCGCCGCCCGCCTCGGGCGCCGCGGCCGGGGCTGCCCTGTCGTGTTCCCCACGGGCCGTGAGGCCTCGAGCCCTCCCGAGTCGCTGCACGCGAGCTTCTCGCTCGGGTTCGGCGAGCCCGCGAGCGACCCGCGCGTGTTCTGCGTCGGCCCGGGCGCCCGCGGCGACGGGTGGTTCCTCTGGCGGGACCGGCGGGGGCGCAGCCGCCCCTTCGCCAACCGCGGCCCGGCGGTGCGGTGGCTCGCGCCAGGGGACGACATCAGCTGCCCGCTGCCGTCCGCGTCCAGCGCGACCCCCGCGCTCGAGCGGCTCTGCCATGCCGAGTCGAGCGGGGCCTCGGCCCTCGCCGCGGGCTCGCTGCTCCTCGTCCTGTCGCAGAACCCGTCGCTCCGCCTGCCCGAGCTCGACGCCCTCGTGATGCGCACGCTCGCCCCGGTGCCTCCCGCGGCGCCCGCGTCGGCCGAGCCGATCGCGGACCCGTGGGACGTGCTCCCCGACGGGCGCGATCGCGACGGCCACAACGCCAAGCACGGCTACGGCCGCATCGACGCCGGTCGAGCCTGCCTCGCCGCCGGAGATCCGATCGCGCTCGCGCTGGTGTCCGTCGGCGAGGACGGCGCCGCGCGCATCTGGCACGACGCCCGCGCCGAGGGGCCGCTCGTCCGCCGCCTGTACTCGCGCCGCCTCGCGCGCTGGGCGGTCCGGGCGCTGCTCGCCGACCCGAGCCTCTGCCACGGCGTCTGCGCGCTCGTGCGCCACGCCCGCCTCACCGCGGGCGACCCGCGGCGCCGGCGCGCCCACGGCGCGGGCGCCGTGCTGCGGCAGCTCTCGCTCGTCGTCCGCGCCCTCGCCGCGAGCCGCGCGGCGCCGCCGCCCTCGCCGCGCGTGCGCGACGAGATCACCGCCCTGCTCGACCGGCTCGAGCGATCGGCGACCGACGCCGCCGCCGTCGCCTACGTCGAGTCGCGCTTCGGAGCGCTGGCGGACGTCGTGTTCGCGGACGCCACGGACGGCGACGCGCACGAGGGCGCCGCCTGAGCGCGCCGCCGTCCCGCCGCGGGGTGATCCCGCTCTCATCTCCACGGGAAAACGTAATAATAATTGCGTAGTAGCGCCGCTGGGGCGCCGGGATCGCGGGTGACGGGCGCGTTGCGCCCCGTCCGGCGCGCGAGCCCCGTTGGTTCACCCGGAGTTCCAGCGTATCGTGAACGGCTGGCGGCGCAATTTGCGCGCCGTCGGCTCTCCCGATGCCAGCTATCGAGAATCGCCGTTGGCTCCTCGCGGTGGTCGTCCTCGCGGCGCTCGTGCTGGGCGGCTCGGGGATGAGGAGCGCTCTGAGCTGGTACGAGCGCCCGTTCCCTGGCGTGCTCGTCGATCCGGACGGCGTGGTCTCGAGCGTGGGCCTGCCGTCCTGGGAGGGCTTCCAGAAGGGCCTCCGGTACCCGGATCGCGTCGTCGAGGTCGACGGCTGGCGCCTCGAGAGCACCGCGGGGCGCTACCGCGCGAGCGCCTGGGACGCCGCGGTCGAGCGGGCGGCGCGCGAGGGGCACCGCTCGGTGCACGCCCGCGTCGAGACGGCGGAGGGGCTGCGCGGCGTCGAGCTCTCCCTCGTCCCCTTCGACGCGCTCGCCTGGTGGTTCTACGCCGGCGGGCTGATGGTCGTCGCCTCGCTCTACGTGGGCGCCGCGCTCATCGCCCTCAGCGCGAGCCCCCACGGCAAGCTCGCCCGCGCCTTCGCGAGCGCCGCGCTGTTCGCCGCGCTCTTCCAGTTCGCGCTGTTCGACTACCACAGCTCGCGCCACCTCGTCCCGTTCTTCCACGTCGCCTACGCGCTCGTCCCGATGAGCTTCTTCACGCTGGCGCTGCGGCTGCCGGACGACGTCCCGCTCATCGCGCGCTACCCCGTCTTCGCGCGGATCGCGCACGGGCTCGGCGGCCTGCTCGCCGCCGCGCTGCTCGCCTCGCACGCCATGGGCTGGACCACCGTCGCGCTCCGGAGCGTCTGCGCGATCCTGTTCGTGGCGTCGTTCTTCTTCTTCGCGACCACGCTGATCCTCCGCTTCGCCGCGGCGGAGGGCGATCGCCGCCGCACGCTGCGCGCGCTGCTCCTCGCGATGGCGCCGCCGCACGTGGTGATCGCCCTCGGCTTCATGCTCGCCATGCTCGGCGCCCCGGCGTCGACGCTCGCGTGGTTCGCGATCCCCGCGCTCGCCCTCACGCCCGTCTCGAGCGTCGTCGCGTTCATCCGCTACGACCTCTGGGGGAGCCGCGCGCTCCTGTCGCGCCCGCTCACGCGCGTCATCATCGCCTGCATGATGGTCGCCCTCACGGTGATCCTCTGCTCCGCGTGCGCGGGGTACGCCGGCCTCCCGCTGCTCGGCGCGATCAAGGTCGCGGCGCCGGCCGCCGTCGTCAGCGCGGCGCTCGTCGTGTCCGCGCTCGGCGCCGGCGATCGGAAGCTCTTCCCGGCGCGCGCGGAGTACAAGCCCACCGTCGAGCAGCTCAGCGAGGAGCTGACGCTCGTCGCCGATCCCGACGAGGTCGCCTTCGCGGTCGAGCGCACGGTGGCGCGCTGGCTCTCCTGCGAGCGCGTCACCTTCCGTCGCATCGCGGTCGACGCGGCCGACGGCGCGGGCGCGGGCAGCGCCGGCGCCGCGCCCGGCGAGCCGGCGCCGAGGGCGGACGAGTCGAGCGGCGAGCGGGTCATCGAGGTCGAGCCCTCCAAGGCGAGCGCGAGCGAGCTCTCGCTGACCGTCATGTTCCGCGGCCGGCTGCTCGGCGTCCTCGAGGTGGGCAAGAAGCGCGGCGGCGCCCTGTTCACCAGCGAAGATCTCGATCTGCTCCGCACGATCGGCAACCAGGCCGCGCTCGCCATGGCGCACGCCCACAGCTACGCGGAGCTGGAGCGGCGGCGGCGGGAGCAGGCCGCCGCGTGGCGCGACGAGCGCGCGGCGCTCATCGAGACGCTCGCGGCCGAGATCACCCACGAGGTGCGCTACCCGATCAACTTCTTCCGGTCCGTGTTCAAGCGCGGATCGAAGAACCAGAGCCTGGACGCCGAGGAGGTCGACATCGGCTGCGAGGAGGTCGAGCGCCTCGAGCGCCTCGTCATGGGGCTGCGCCGGGTGACGCACAGGAAGCTCGAGCGCCGCCGCCTCGCGGTCGAGGAGCTCGTCAGCCGGGCGGAGATGCTCCTGCGCGATCAGCTCGGCAAGCGGCGGATCGAGGCGCGCGTGAGCGCTGGATCGAGGCTCCGCTGCGATCCCGATCAGGCCACGCAGGTGCTCGTCAACCTCCTCTCGAACGGCCTCGACGCGGCCGGCGACAAGGGGACGATCGGGGTCGTCTGGGAGACCACCGAGAGCGGCGCCGAGCTCGTCGTGTGGGACACGGGGCCCGGCATCACGGGGGACGCGTCGCGCCTCTTCGCGCCCTGGTACACGACGAAGCCCCGCGGGACCGGGCTCGGGCTCGCCATCACGCACCGCATCGTCCGGGCCCACGGGTGGTTGATCGAGCCGGAGCGGCGCGACGGCACGACGCGGTTCGTGATCTCGATCCCCGCCGCCGACGTCTCCCTGACCGCGGAGGACGAGGTCGCGTGAAGATCCTGATCGTCGATGATCAGCGGAGCGGCCGCCGCACGCTGCGGCAGATCCTGGCCGCGCTCGACGAGGTCGAGGTGCTCGAGGCGGTCGGCCTGGACGACGCGATGGCGGTCGTGGAGCGCAGCGCGCCGGACCTCCTGCTCCTCGACGTGCGCCTGTCGGACGATCCGCGCGACCGCGGCGGCCTGGAGATCCTGCGGCGGGTGCGGGCCTCGGGGCGGAGCACGCCGGCGTTGATGGTCACGTCGGTCAGCGAGCTCTCCGAGATCCGGGAGGCCATGCGGCTCGGCGCGCAGGACTACGTGCTGAAGGACGAGCTCTGCCCGGAGATGCTCCTGCCGATCATCGAGGGGCAGCGCGAGCGGCTGCTCCTGAAGGGCGAGGTGGTGCGGCTCCGCGAGCGGGTCGACCGCACGTTCGGCACGAAGGCGCTCATCGGCTCGTCCGCGGGGATGGAGCGCGTCCGCCGGATCATCGAGCGGGTCGCCGAGTCGAGCAAGACGGTGCTCATCCGCGGCGAGACCGGCAGCGGCAAGGAGATGGTCGCCCGCGCGCTGCACGAGATGAGCTCGCGCCGCGGCGAGCCGTTCATCGCGGTGAACTGCTCGGCGCTGCCGGGGACGCTCATCGAGTCGCTCATCTTCGGGCACGAGCGCGGCGCCTTCACCGGCGCCGAGAAGCGCATGCGCGGCCAGCTCGAGCTCGCGGGCGCGGGCACCATCCTGCTCGACGAGATCGCCGAGATGCCCGGCGAGCTCCAGGCGAAGCTCCTCCGCGTCGTCGAGGATCGCCGCTTCCGCCCGCTCGGCGCCGAGTCGGAGATCCCGCTGCGCGCCCGCGTCCTCGCCGCGACCCACGTCGACCTGGAGAAGCGCATCAGCGAGGGGCGCTTCCGGGAGGACCTCTTCTACCGGCTCAACGTCGTCACGGTGCACGTCCCGTCGCTGGCCGAGCGCGACGCGGATCTCATCGAGCTCCTGCTCGCGTTCAGCGCGGAGCTCCCGCGCAAGCTGCGTTACACCGACGACGCGATTGCATGGCTGGTCCGGCGGCCCTGGCCCGGCAACGTGCGTGAGCTCCGGAACGTCGTCGAGCGGCTGGGGCTGCTCGCGGACGACGATCTCATCGACGTCCCCACGCTCGAGGAGCTCGCGCGCGAGCGGCCGGTCGTGGACGCCACCGCGGAGATCGACCGGCTGGCGCGCGCCCTGCTCGCGCTGCCCGAGCGGCTGGGATCGAAGCTCCGGGTGATCGAGCGCGCCGTCCTGCACCACGCGATCGAGAGCTGCGGCGGCAACAAGGCGGCCGCGGCGCGGCTCATCGGCGTCGATCGGAAGATGCTCGAGCGGCGCTGGGACCGGCACACCGGCGAGGAGCCGCCGAGCAGCCGGCGGATGTCGATGCCGACGCCGCTGGCCGCGCGCCACCTCGGCGAGGAGCCGCCGAGCAGCCGGCGGCACACGCCCGCGAACGGGACGCGGCACCTCGGCGAGGAGCTGCCGGGCAACCGCATCCACACGCCGGTGAGCTCGCCGCGGTACGTCGGCGAGGAAGCGCCCAGCACCCGCCGCCAGGTGCCGCCGCCAGACCACGACGACGCCTGAGGGGCGCGGCGCCGGTGGCGTGCCGCGCCGCGCTACCGGCGTCGGGCGCTACTTCCTGCCGATGCCCGTGTAGACGAACCCCATGCCGCGGAGCTCGTCCGGCTCCCAGATGTTGCGCCCGTCGAAGAGCGTCGGGGAGCTCAGGATGCGCTTCAGCCGGTGGAAGTCCGGGCGCCGGTACTCGTGCCACTCGGTGACGACGACCAGCGCGTCCGCGCCCTCGGCCGCGCCGTACATGCCGTCGCTCAGGAGGATGCGGCTCCCGTAGATGGCGCGCACGTTCGGCATCGCCTGCGGGTCGTGCGCCTGGACCGTTGCGCCCGCCTCGAGCAGCGCGTCGATGAGCGTGAGCGCCGGCGCCTCGCGGATGTCGTCCGTCTGCGGCTTGAACGCGAGCCCCCAGACGGCGATCGTCTTCCCCTTCAGCGCGCCGTCGAAGTAGGCGCTCACCTTGCTGGCGAGCAGCCGCTTCTGCCGCGCGTTGATCCGCTCGGTCGCCCGGACGATCTCCAGATCGTGCCCGACGGAGCCCGCGGTGTAGAGGATGGCCGAGAGGTCCTTGGGGAAGCACGACCCGCCGAACCCCGGGCCGGCGAACAGGAACTTCGTGCCGATGCGCGGGTCGGCCCCGACGCCCTTGCGCACGAGCTCGATGTCCGCGCCGAGCTTCTCCGCGAGCACGGCCAGATCGTTCATGAACGAGATGCGCGACGCGAGCAGCGCGTTGGCGGCGTACTTGGTGAGCTCGGCCGAGCGCGCGTCCATGAGCTGGATGCGGTCGCTCGCCCGCACGAACGGGTTGTAGAGGTGGCGCAGGATCTCGCGCGCCTTCGGGTCGTCCGAGCCGATGATCACGCGGTCGGGCTTCATGAAGTCGTTGACCGCGTCACCCTCCTTGAGAAACTCCGGGTTCGACGCGACCGCGAACGGCTGGGTGGCGTTCGCGCCGATGATCTGCCGGAGCCGGTCCGCCGTGCCGACGGGGACCGTGCTCTTCGTGGCGATCACTTTGAAATTGTTCAGGTTCTTGCCGATCGTCTCGCCGACGGCCTCGACGGCGGAGAGGTCGGCGGAGCCGTCGTCCGCCTGGGGCGTACCGACGGCGATGAAGACGATCTCGGCGTCGCGGATGGCGCTGGCGACGTCGGTGGAGAACCGGAGCCTGCCGTCGCGGGTGTTCTTTGCGATCAGCACGTCGAGGCCGGGCTCGTAGATCGGCACCTCTCCGCGCTTCAGCATCTCGATCTTGGCAGCGGACACGTCGACGCACGCCACGTCATTCCCGAAATCCGCGAACCCCGCGCCGGCGACGAGGCCGACATACCCTGTTCCCACGACGGCAAGCTGCATGGGCGGGACGCTACCACGACCCCGGCGCCGTTCGAGCCGGCAGTCGCACGGCGTGTGACCTCCGATCGATCTGTCCCGCTCCTCTCGCGTGCGAGCGCGCCGAGCGTTCGTGCTGCCCTTGCCCTGCCTGAGCCGAGGGGCTGCCGGGCGCGTGGTGGTCGTGGCGCCGTGGCGCCGCGCGGCTCAGGGGTGGACGAACACCACGGTGCCGGTCAGCGAGCGCGCTGCGCCGTGCCATCCCGGCGGGACGGCCGGCTCGGTCCAGAAGAACAGGCGGCGGGCGTCCTCTGGAGACAGGTTGATGCAGCCGTGGCTCTTGGGCCGGCCGAACTTGTCGTGCCAGTACGCGCCGTGCAGCGCATATCCCTCCTCGAAGTACTGCACGTAAGGCACGTCGCGCAGCTCGAACTCCTCACCGACGGTGTCCGAGTCCATGGTGCTCGTGACGAATTTCGTGTGGATACGGAAGATCCCGCGCTTGGTCGCGGTGCTGGACTCGTGGTCATCGAGCCCCGCCTCGCCGCTCGAGATCAGCGTCGCATAGACGGGCTTCGTGCCCTCGTAGGCGACGAGCACCTGCTTCGTGATGTTGACGTCGAGCCACTTCTCGCCGTTCTTGCCCCAGGCAGGCATCTTCTTGGCAGGGTCGATTCGGCCGGCGTGGCGGTCGTCGACCCAGTCGCCGTCCTTCGTCTCGTAGTGCAGCTTGCCGCCGAAGAACTGCTGTTTGCCGGTGAGGGGCACGGCGGAGCGCCACTCGAGCTCTCCGCCGTCGACGAGCTTCTTGCCCTCGACGCGCCATCGCTTGCCCCCGGCGCGGCGCACGAGCGCGAACGGGAAGTCGACGTCCTTGCCGATCTCGACGCCGTGGAACTCGGAGCCGCGGATGGGGCGGAACCTGTCGGCCGGGACGACGCGCAGATCGGTGGTGACGTTGTAGCGCCGGCCCTCGTGGAGGAACGACTCGAGGAAGGCCATCCCGTTGCGCCGCGAGACCTCGTCGATCTTCACGGCGTCATCGGTCTTGATGAGGCCGGAGAGGTTGGGGGCGCGCCGGCCGTCGCGCAGGTACCAGGGGATCTCGCGATCGGTGATCCGCTGCGCGAGCGCGTCGAGCGCGGGCGGGGCGGGCTCGGCGCTCCATTTGAGCCAGACGTCGAGGCCGTAGGTGGCGCCGCTCTCCTCGTCCTTGGCCCAGCGATCGAGGTGCTTCTTGAGGCTCGGCTCGAAGCGCGCGAGATCGTCCTCGGTCGGGATGCGCGCGTAGGCGGGGCCGCCGCGCGTGACGGTCCCGTACATGTACGGGAGCTTGTGGGTGACGTCGGGGCGGCGGGCCGCGGCGCGGACGATCTCGTCGTCGAGGTCGAGCGTCGCGTCGGGGCCGACGCACACGTAGCCGAACGGCTTGACCTTGCGGAAGCCCCCGGGGCAGCCGGACGTGCCGGCGGGCTCGGGATCCATCTCCACGACCGCGCCGGCGCGCAGGAAGCCGACGGGCTTCGCGTCGGCGCTGGGCCGCGCAAGGACGCGGGTGAGCATCGAGGTGCTGGCGAGCCGCGGGCGGCCCTCGGGGATCGGCGCCGGCGGGGTGGCGACGCCGCCGAGCGAGACGATGGGCGGGCCCTCGGGCAGGCCGGGCGGCGGCTCATCCTCGGCCGGGGCGGGGGAGGCGACGGCCGCGGGGGAAGCGAGGGCGGCGGCGGAGGCGCCCTGCGCCTTCTGGCTTCCGGCGGCGCCGGGGAGCTCGATGGGCGCGTCGGCGGCGCTCCCGGAGCGCCCGCAGGCCGAGAGGGACGCGGCGAGCGCGAGGAGCGCGAGCGCATGGTGGCTCGCCGCGAGCGTGGCTGCGGCGCGCGTTCGAGGCGGCGTGTCCATGGCGCGCCGACCGTAGTGCACAGGAGGGGGAGGAGGGCCAGTTTTCGGCAGTCGGCCGGGAGGTGGGCTCTCGGCGCCTCACCTCGGATCAGGCGCCGAGAGCCGCCCTCGACGCGCCTCGACGTCGGCGACGGCGGCCGCGCCGTCGCGCACGATCAGGGTGAACGGATACCGCTCTTCACCTCTCGTGTCGGGATCGTAGGACCCGGTGGGCAGTGCGGTCACCACGAGCGTTCGTTTCCCGTCCGCCGCGAGCCTCATCTCCGCGGAGCCGGACGACAGGTCCAGGATCTCGCCGTCCGAGTCGGGCGTCAGACCGGGGACGGCCTGGACGACGAAGCGGCGCCTCGCGTCGTCGGGCGCCTCGAGCGACACCCGGAGCGATCGTGGCGTGTCCGCTCCTGCCGAGAGCTCGATATAGCTGGTGCCGAGCAACATCGGCGCGCGCTCGCGGACGTCGATCCTGCCCGGCCTGGCCTCGACCTGGGCTGCCAGCGAGAGCTTCGCCGCCGCGAGGTTCTGAAGGCCGCCCGCGAAGTGCCGGAAATGGCGATCGTCGATGTGATCGCCGGTGTACCAGCGCCAGCGCGCGAGCTCGGGGACGGCCTCGACATAGCTCATGCCCGCCGCCTCTCGGAGCATCGCGTCGAGCGCATCGACGAAGTCAGGCTCGTTGGGCTGCGCGCCGTCGCCTGTGGCGGGGGCGTCGCGCGCCCCGAGCCACATGCGCGAGACGAACTTCGGATCGCCGTCGAAGAACCGATCTTTGAGGTAGAGAAGCACCATGGAGGCGCCGTACATGGACCATGTCTCGTAATGGTCGTTGTGGTCGATCGCCCATTCCGGGTGCCTCTGGAAATCGGCCAGGCCGTCGCTCGTATAGCGATCCGCGCGGACCTGGTCGAGGAACGTCGCCGACATCTCGAAGACGACGGGGCTCTCGCTCCAGTCGTCCGCGGCCTGCGAGGCGTGCGCCATCTCGTGCACCACGGTCTCCTCGAGAGCGGAGCCGCCGTAAGGCCCCCACGGATCGACGATCATGTACGGGTGCCGGTCGTCCCATGAGGTCGACGGCTCGCCTCCGAGGACGTCGACGAGGCAGCTGCGGTGGCCTCTCCACACGAACACATCGAACGCGTCGTCCGGCCCGCACTCTCCGCCATCGCCGATGGGCGGGCGCATGCCGATCCGGCGCACATGATAGTCCCAGCCCTCCTCGATGAACGCGAGGACCTGGCGCGCTGTGTCGCGCTCTTCCGCCTTGTAATGGTGCACGAGCACGGGGAGGGTCGAGGATCGAAGGGAGAAAGGGAACATCTCCTCGAAGTCGGCTCGCCCACAGATGCTCTCGCCTTCCGGCAAAGGGTGCTTGTACTCCGACGGTGTGGCCGGGGTCATGTCATCGCCCGCTGTGCCGCAGCCGACGGGCCCGAGGCCGAGGGTGAAGCAAGCCAGCCAGGGAAGGGATCTCCGCATCGAGGCGCTTTAACCGAGCCTCCGGGGAGCTTGCAAGGAGCGGCTGCCAGCATGGCCGCGCGGCGCGCGCAGCGGAGCAGCACCCGGCTGCGTGCGTGCCAAGGGTGCTGCCTTCGAACCTCTGCTGTAGTACTAGGCGGACTGGTCGAGTTCTCGCAGGACGTCGCGGAGCGCCTGGGCCTCGGCACGCTCGAGGATCACGGGCGCCGACAGGGGCGTGGGCGCGTGGTCGCGAAACTCCACGGGCTGGAAGGCGGCGAGCGCGCCGGACGCGGTGTAGGCGAGATCCAGGCGCACCGCGGAGGTGTCCGGGTCGCCATCCCCGTCCAGGGCGAAGGGGAGCTTCGCGATGGCGGCGAAGTCCCGCCTCTCCAGGGCGGCGGTGAGCGCTCCGATCGGGCAGGTGAAGTAGCGGAAGCCTTCTTCCACCTTCTCACCCGTGGACGTGTACACGAACTCGCTCAGGATCAGCCATTTGCGACGGGTGGTGAAGCGAGGATCGGCGCGCAGGAAGTCGGACAGATCTTGGATCTCCATCGTGCGTTCATACCGCAACCGGGCCCAGGATCTCCACCAGTCCGTCGGGGCGGATCATGCTGTTCGGTCATCGCACACATGAACGCAGGGTGGTCGTCTCGACGCACTCGCCCTAGGACATGGCCCTACGGTGGGGGACGAAGAGGGGCTACGACCGTCCGAACCTGAGCAGCAGCCCGAGCCAGCCCTTCGCCAGGTAGAGGAGGTTGATCAGCACATACATCCAGAAGAACACGTCGAGCCGGTCCGCGAGCGCGAACGCCCAGATGTGGCTCGGGTAGTGGTTCAGGAAGCGCAGGAACGTCATCACGAGCGCCGCCGCCCGGGCGGCGGGCGACCGGGGCCGCTCCTCGGTGGCGGTCTCGTAATAGGCGGAGACCGAGGTCTCCTTGCCGCTGATCTCCGGGCGGCGGACGAAGTTCGTCAGCGAGATCGCCGAGGCGATCACCGCGACCCCGACGACGCCGGCGAGCAGGAAGCGCGGATCTCCGCCGGGCCAGCGGCCGCCGTCCAGCCCGAGGCCGCCGGCGCTGAAGAGGCGCATCGAGAGCGCGCCCGAGAGGAGCACCGCCTTGAGCTCGTCCGTGAAGAAGTCGAAGAGGTGGCCCTCCTTCGACGCGAGCTGCTTGTGGCGCGCCAGCATCCCGTCGGCGCAGTCGAGCAGGTAGCTCAGCTCGAGCACGGCGATGGCGACGATGCCCCCCGCCGCCGTGGGCAGCGCGACGAGCAGCGCCGCCGCGACGACGAACACGGCGAGGTTGAGCAGCGTCACCTGGTTCGGCGTGATCGCGGTCCGCGCGAGGAGCGCGACCACGCCGCCGGCGAGCGGGCGCATCAGGTAGGTGTTGAAGAGCTGATCGTGCTTCTTCCGCGTGGCCAGGTAGATCCGCTTCGCTTCGCCGAGCATGGCCGGCGCATCTTAGCCGAGCGGCTCCCGTCTTGCTCGGGCGGCAGCGGCGCTTTCGCCCCGGCTGGCGGACCGCCCGCCGCCAGGTCAGCGCCGCGCCGGGCGCGAGGCGGGCGCGCCCGCGTCCAGCGGCTCGTCGCTCCAGTCGACGGCGATCGAGTCCTCCTTCGCGGCCTCGGGGCGCACCCACTCCTTGGTGATGGATCCGCCGCTCACGGGCGGCTCGTCGCTCCAGTCGACGGCGATGCCATCGAGGGAGATCGACACGCTCGCGGGGTGCACCGGGATCGTGGGGGGCCCGCCCTCGTCCGCGGCGCCCCGGGGCGACGGCTGCTCTCGCAGCGTGATCGCGTCCGGAGCGAGCGCGTGCGCGAACCGCGACGCGCGCGGCGGCGGCTCGCTGCGCAGGAGGGCGCGCACGTCCTCCAGCATCTGGCGCGCGTCGGGGTAGCGCTGGTCGCGGTCGAAGGCGAGCGCGCGATCGACGACGAGGCACACGTCGCGCGGCGCGTGCGGCGCGCGCTGCGCGAGCGGCGGCGCCGGCTCCCTGCCCATCTTCAGCAGGAGGTCGAAGTCGGTGCTCGCCTCGTGGACATGGCGGCCGGCGATCAGCCGGAACATGGTGGCGCCGACCGCGAAGAGGTCGGCGCGGGTGTCGATGTCGCGGCCCTTCGCCTGCTCCGGCGGCATGTAGGGCGTCGTGCCGAGCACCAGGCCCATCCGCGTGAGCTCCCCCTGGAGGCTGGAGTCCTGGCGGATCCGCGCGAGCCCGAAATCGAGGACCTTGATGCGCGGGACGCCGCCGCGCGCGGGCGTGTCCGCTGCGCCGTCGCCGACGACGTACAGGTTGGGCGGCTTGATGTCGCGGTGGATGATCCCCTGCGCGTGCGCCGCGGCGAGCGTGTCGAGCACCTGCGCGGTGAAGCGGAGCACCTCGGCCAGCGGGAGGCCGCCGAGGCGGCGCTCGCGCTCGGCGAGCGACTCGCCCTCGAGGAGCTCCATCACCAGGAAAGGCGCCCCGTCCTCGGCGACGTCGATGTCGCGGATCTCGACGGCGCCCGGGTGGCGGAAGCGGTTCGCGGCCTGGGCCTCGCGCTCGAACCGGTCGCAGATCTCCTTCGATTTCGCGGCCTGCGGGTGCAGGATCTTGAGCGCGTCCCGGCGGCCGATCCGGTGGACGCCGACGTAGACGGCGGCCATGCCGCCGGCGCCGAGCAGCCGCTCCAGCGTCCACTTGTTGCGGATCGTGGTCCCCACGCGTTGTGAGGCGGTTTCGCTGCTCATGGGATCCTTGCCTTCATGGAAGCGGCGCGGCCGCACGCGGTCAAGCGTATGCTCCCCGCGGTCGCGAGGAGAGCGATGGTGAAACCGGGCAAGCCGAGCGGGCGGCAGTACACCGAGGCCGAGGTGCGGGCCATCCTGGAGCGCGCCCTCCGGGATGCGCAGACGCGCGAAGTGAGCCATGACGAGCTGGTCGCGGCGGCCGAGGAGATCGGCATCTCCCGGGGCGCGATCGAGGCCGCGTCGCGCGACATCGAGCATGTCCGGGGCGAGGAGGCGGCGCGCGAGGCCATCCTCGCGCGCCGGCGCAAGGGGTTCCGCACGCACCTGTTCTCGTTCCTCCTCGTGCAAGCGTTCCTCTTCGCGGTGAACGCGCTCACGGACGGGCCGTGGTGGTTCTTCTGGCCGCTGCTCGGGTGTGGCCTGGGGCTCGCCTTCCACGCGCTCGGCGCGCTCTCCAGCGACGTGTCCCCTCGGCAGATCCGCCGGGAGCTCGAGCGCAGCGCCGCGCAGGCGCGGAAAGAGCAGCACCGGCGGCTGCAGGAGCAGCGCCGGGCCGAGCGCCTCGAGCGCAAGCAGCGCCTCGAGCAGAGCGCGGCGGACCTCGGGCACGCCGTCGAGGAGGGGGTCGCGACGGTGCTCTCGCGGATCGCGCAGGAGATCCGCGGGAGCGCGCCGCCGCCGGCGCCGGTCGAGGGCGCGTCGAAGAGGTCGCGGATCGCGCCGCTCGACGCGGACGAGGCTGAGTCGGAGGAGCTCGGCGAGGAAGAGGCGGATCGCGCGGCCCGGCGAGGCCGCGGCGGGCGCTGACGGCGCCGCACGGCTGGTGTGGCGGTAACCTTCGCGGCGCAGGCCGACGTACGTCACGGTCGTGCGCGCCAGGAAGCGGTGCGGCACGGTCGTCCTCGTGATCGCACCGGACGCCGGCGTGGCCGACTGGGCGGCGGAGAACATCGACCTCGGCCTGGGCCTCGGCAACGTCGAGCCGCTGGTGCTCGGTCCGGCCGTCGTACCCGAGATCACCGACCCAGCCGACGCGGAGAAGGACACCGAGCTGGCGGTGCTTTCGGCGGTGGCGCACGGCAACGGGCCGAACGGGCTCACCGTGGTCCGGGCGGCGCTCGTTGCCCTTGGCCGGCTCGACCAGGAGCACGCCATGGTCTATTTTCAAGTCATCTGGAGCGGGTCGCGTGAGCCCATGCGGCGGGCTCTGGAGGCCGTTGGTCATGGAACGGCAGATCGAAGGCGAGACGACTTTTCCGTTCGTGCGGGAGCTCATGGATCGCGTCAAACTCGCGGGCCTACGTGAGGGCAAGCTCGAGGGCCTGCGTGAGGGCAAGAGGGACACGCTGCTTCGGCTTCTTGCGCGTGCAGGGATCGTGCTCACCGAGAGCGAGAGCGCGCGCGTCCAGGCATGCACGGACATCGCGACCCTCGACCGCTGGATCGATAACGTCCTTGGGGCGAAGACCGCCACCGACGTGCTCTCGTGACCGTCGACGGATGCGGCCCAACAAAGCGATGAACCAAACGGGCTTTTCCCGCTGAACATCGCCAGGGCGTCCGGAGGGCAGACGTCGCGCCGAGGTCGGCTGGCGAGAGTGGTCACCGAACCACGAGAGCTCGCCGCCACGCTCGAAGCTGTTCCTCACGCGGAGCGTCTGCCGTCACCACGATGCGGACATACGGGCCATGGAGGCGCTCGTCATGGAGAGCGACACGGACTGGGCCGTGCTCCGCGCACCACGTCTCCTCAATAATCAGATCACGGGCGCTCGCGGAGGGTGAACTGCCCGCAGAGCATCTCTTTCTTGAAGCTCAGCTCGTCCAGGCCGATGGCAACCTCCAGGCCGGCCGATCTCGCGAGCTTGTTCATGTCGAACGCGACGAGCCGGATGTTGGAGGCGAAGCGCGCCACCTGGTCCAGCACGGCGTCCAGCAGGGCGTCGATGGTCTTGTTGAGCGACTTGCGGGCGAAATCGAGCGGGCCCCAGCTCCCATCGAGCTTGATGTCGATGTCTGAGCGCTTCACGTCGAGGTTGATGGCCACCTTCGCGTCTCCGTCCAGGCGCTCTAACCTCACGACGGGCCTGAGCACGCACTCTCCTTCCAGCTTGATGGACTCGCCGATGCCGGCCACTTTCCCCGAGACCTTGGCGTACGCCTTGACGCGGAGCGTGCACGTGGCCTTGCCCTCGGAGATCTCGAGGTTGGGGGAATAGACGGTCGCCTTCACCTCGGCTTCGCCCGAGAAGACCGAGTAGCTGGCCTTCTCCTTCTCCTTCCAGGAGGGGTCCTTGACCAGCTCCTCGAAGGCCACATTGATGGCGTCCTCGCGCACGACGAGCCGCACGCGCCCGGCCCCCTCGATCGGCGCGAGGTCCGTGCGCGGGATCGCCATTCCAGGTGCCGTGGCCTGGTTCCCGCCGAAGACCCGTGCATACCCGTTGATCTGATCGTCCTCCACCTGCGCGCTGATCAAGGTCGCCCGGATGTCGCCGAGCCCCTGCGTCAGCTCGGGGATCAGGAGGCGCTCAAGCCACTTGACCAGCGCCGGCACCACCACTTTGTCGAGCACCTGGGTCGCGACAGGATCCACCTGGCCCTGCGTGGTGGCCACGGCCTTGTCCACCTTCATGATCAGCCGCGGACCGGCCACAACGCACGTCGCCAGGATGTCGGCCCTGGCGATGAACTCCACCTTGCGGTCCGGGAAGGTGAGGGCGAGTCGGATCGTCTCCACCGTGCAGAGCGTGTTGGACCTGCCGGCCTGGACCTGGGGCGGAAGCGGCGCCAGGTTGAGCCTCGGCGACTCCGGGATGGAGTACAGATAGCTCACGCCGAGCTCCGGCAGCGTGCCCTCCTGCTCGAAGTACTCGTCATAACGCCGGTAGTAGTAGTCGACGACGAGCTGCATCAGCGACTCGTCGGCCGCGAGGTACACGGCCTCGGTGCGCTGGGGCTGGATGTTGGGGAGCTTCACTTCCGCGGTGGTAGGGGTAGGCATCGAGTTCTCCTCTCGGGGTTGGAGAGAGGCCTTCCGTGCGCCTCGCTCCGGCAGCATGAGCGGTCTCGGGGTGCGTCTCACCCCGCACTCCGCGCGCTTCACTCCTTCATCCGGAAGGCCAGAAAAGAACCCGACAGGCATCTGTCGATTTCTTTCGTCGAGCGCTCGCCCAGGTCGCCGCGGGCCTTCGCCCAGCGCCGCTCCCTCACGCCAACCGCCGCCCCTCTCGCTTCCGCCTCTCCCCCCGGCGGGCTACCCTCGACGGGATGTTTCACCCCGTCGTCGACCGGTGGTTTCGTGACCGCTTCGGCGCCCCCGCCCCCGCGCAGGAGCGCGCCTGGCCGGTCATCGCGGCCGGCCGCGACGCGCTGATCAGCGCGCCGACCGGCGCCGGCAAGACGCTCGCGGCCTTCCTCTTCTGCCTCGACCGGCTCGTCCGCGACGCGGCGCGTGGCGCGCTCCAGGACCGCACGGACGTCCTTTACATCTCGCCGCTGAAGGCGCTCTCCCACGACGTCCACCGCAACCTCGAGCAGCCGATCGCCGAGATCTCCGCGGCCATGGAGGCCGCGGGCCTGCCCGCGCCGGGCATCCGGGCCCTCGTGCGGACCGGCGACAGCCCCGCGCAGGAGCGGCGCGCCATGGCGGCCCGGCCGCCGCACGTGCTCGTCACGACGCCGGAGTCCGCGTTCATCCTGCTGACCAGCGCGTCGGGGCGGCGCGCGCTCTCCGGGGTGCGCACGGTGATCCTCGACGAGGTCCACGCGATCGCCGGCGACAAGCGCGGCGCCCACCTCGCGCTCTCGCTCGAGCGGCTCGAGGACCTCGTG
Source organism: Sorangium sp. So ce128 (assembly GCF_051525245.1). Lineage (NCBI taxonomy): Bacteria > Pseudomonadati > Myxococcota > Polyangiales > Polyangiaceae > Sorangium > Sorangium sp. So ce128. Next base: position 4,084,258 of record NZ_CP150313.1, read on the forward strand.
GTCGGCCAGGGCGGCGCCCGGCCGCAGCGCGTGGGGCTCAGCGCCACGGTCCGCCCCATCGAGATCGCCGCCCGGCTCGTCGCCGGCGCCCGCGAGCTGCCCCAGATCGTCGACGTCGGGCAGCGGCGGGACCTCGATCTCGCCATCGAGGTGCCCCGCGACGAGCTCGGCGCGGTCTGTACGCACGAGCAGTGGACCGAGATCTACGACCGCATCGCGGCGCTCGCCGAGGGAGCGCGGTCGACGCTGGTGTTCGTCAACACGCGCCGCCTCGTCGAGCGGGTCGCGCACGCGCTCGGCGCGCGGCTCGGCGAGGACGTCGTGGCGGCCCACCACGGCAGCCTCTCCAGGGCCCGGCGCCTCTCGGCGGAGCGGCGCCTCAAGGCCGGGGAGCTCCGGGTCGTCGTCGCGACCGCTTCGCTCGAGCTCGGCATCGACGTCGGCGCGGTCGACCTCGCCTGCCTCGTCGGCTCGCCGCGGTCGATCAACGTCGCCCTCCAGCGCATCGGCCGCTCGGGCCACGCCCTCGCCGCGACGCCGCGCGGGCGGCTCTTCCCGCTGACGCGCGACCAGCTCGTCGAGTGCGCGGCGATCGTGCGTGCGGCGCGCCGCGGCGAGCTCGATCGGATGGCGTCGCGCGAGGGGCCGCTCGACGTGCTCGCGCAGCAGATCATCGCCGCGTGCGCCTGCGAGGAGCGGGACGAGGAGGGGCTCTACGCGCTCGTCCGCCGGGCCGCGCCTTACGAAGGCCTCTCGCGCCGCGACTTCGACGCGGTGGTGGCCATGGTCTCGGGCGGCGCCGCCGCGGCGGACGACGGCGCGTCCGCGGCCCGTGGCGCGCGGCAGCGGGCCGGGTCGCTCGTCTACCGCGACGCGATCGGCGGCCGGCTGCGCGGGCGGCGCGGCGCGCGGCTCGCGGCGCTCACCTCGGGCGGGGCGATCCCCGACATCGCGGCCGTCGATGTGGTGCTCCAGCCCGACGGCACCAAGGTCGGCACGCTCGACGAGGATTTCGCGATCGAGTCGTCCGGGGGCGACGTCTTCCTGCTGGGCAACACCTCCTGGCGGGTGCTCCGGCTGGAGGGCGGCCAGATGTGGGTCGAGGACGCCCACGGCGCCGCGCCGACGGTGCCGTTCTGGCTCGGGGAGGCGCCGGCGCGCACGCCGGAGCTCTCGGCCGAGGTCGCCGCGCTCCGCGCCGAGGTCGCCGCGCGCCTCGACGAGGAGCGGGCCGATGGGCCGCGGCCGGCGGCCGAGCGGGGTCAGGGCGGCGAGGAGGCGCGGGCGGCGTGGTCCCGGGCGGCGCGCTGGCTCATGGAGGCGTGCGCGCTCGACGCGCGCGGGGCGCTGCTCGTGCGCGACTACATCGAGGCGGGGCGCGCGGCGCTCGGCGCGGTCCCGGGCGGCGCGACCGTCGTGGTCGAGCGCTTCTTCGACGAGGCCGGGGGGCAGCAGATCGTCGTGCATACGCCGCTCGGCGGCCGCGTGAACCGCGCGCTCGGGCTCGCGCTGCGCAAGCGCTTCTGCCGCTCGTTCGACTTCGAGCTCCAGGCGGCGGCGACCGACGACGGCGTGCTGCTCTCGCTGTCGGCGGAGCACGGGCTCCCGATCGACGAGGTGCTCGATCTGGTCCGCCCCGAGGGCCTCGAGGAGGTGCTCGTCCAGGCCGCTCTCCAGGGCCCGATGTTCCGCACGCGCTTCCGCTGGGCCGCGTCCCGCGCGCTCGCGCTGCTCCGGTTCCGCGGGGGCCGGCGGGTGCCGCCGGCGCTCCAGCGCATGCGCGCCGACGACCTCCTGCTCTCGATCTTCCCCGAGCAGCAGGGCTGCCAGGACAACCACGGGCTCTTCGCGCACGTCGATCCGCCGGATCACCCGCTCGTCCGCGAGGCGCTGCGCGACTGCCTGACTGAGCTGATGGATGTCGAGGGGCTGCGCGCGCTGCTCGTCGGCCTGCGCAGCGGGGCGATCCGCGTCGTCGCGCTCGACACGCCGGAGCCGAGCGTCTTCTCGCACGAGATCCTGAACGCGAACCCCTATGCGTTCCTCGACGACGCCCCGCTGGAGGAGCGCCGCGCGAGGGCGGTCCGGGTGCGGCGCGGGCTCCCGGCGGAGGTCGCCGAGCGGCTGGGCGGGCTCGATCCGGCGGTCGTCGCCGAGGTGGTCGCCGAGGCGCGGCCGGACGTGCGCGACGCGGACGAGCTGCACGAGCTCCTGCTCGACCGGGTCGCGCTCCCCGCGGAGGAGGGGATCCGGAGCGGCCTCGCGAGGCACTTCGAGGCGCTCTGCGCCGCCGGGCGCGCGGCCGAGGTGGGCGCTGCTCCGGGCGCGGGGGCCGGCGCGCCGCGCGCGCCGCGCTGGGTGGCGACCGAGCGGCGGCCGCTGGTCGAGGTGATCTGGCCGGAGGCGGTGTTTGCGCCCGACGTCGCGGTGCCGCCCGCCGTGCGCGGGGCCGCCGGGGCGGTCGATCGCGGCGCCGCGATCACGGCGCTCGTCCGCGGCTTCCTGAGCGCCGCGGGGCCGATCTCGACCGAGGATCTCGCGTCGCGGCTCGACGTGCCCGCGTACGAGGCGCTGTCCGCGCTCGCGCGGATCGAGCTCGCCGGCGGCGCGCTGCGCGGGCGCTTCCTCCCGAGCGCGCCGTCGCGGCCGGCGCAGCCCGCCGCGGGCGGCGCAGGCGATCTGTCGACGGAGTGGTGCGACCGCCATCTCCTCGCCCGCATCCACCGCCGCACCGTCACCGGCCTGCGCAAGGCGATCGAGCCCGCGACCGCGGCGGAGCTCCTCCGGTTCCTCCTTGCGTGGCAGGGCGTGCGGCCGGGCACGCAGGCGCGCGGGCCGGGGGGCCTCGGGCGGGTGATCGAGCAGCTGCAGGGCTTCGAGCTCGCCGCCGGCGCGTGGGAGCAGGCGGTGCTGCCCGCGCGCGTGGCCGGCTACGACGAGGGGTTGCTCGACGCGCTCTGCCTGTCCGGCGAGGTGGCGTGGGGCCGCGTGGTCCCGCGCGACGCGGCGGCGCCCACGCGCGCTGCGCCGATCACGCTGGCGCTGCGCCGCGATCTCCCGTGGCTCCTCGCGCCGCGGGAGGCCGAGGGTGCGCCGCCGCCGGCGTCGCTCTCCGAGGCGGCGCAGGGCGTGCTGTCGTTCCTGACGCGCGCGGGCGCGTCGTTCTTCGACGACCTCGCCGTCGGCGTGGGCGGCGTGGGCGGCGCGGGCCGCTCCCGGGACGAGGTCGAGGAGGCGCTCTGGGAGCTCGTCGCCGCGGGGCTCGTGACCGGCGACGGCTTCGCGGCGCTGCGCTCGCTGCTCGGCGGCGGCGCGGCCGTCGCGCTGGGCGCGGGCCGCCTGCGCGGCGGGGCGCGCCGGGGTGGCCCCGTCGCGTCGGGCAGGTGGTCGCTCCTGCGAGCGCGCCCGGACGCGTTCGCGCCCGCTGCCGGTGAGGGCGCCGAGGGCCCCGACGCCGTCGAGGCGCTCGCGCACCAGTACCTCCGCCGCTACGGCGTGGTCTGTCGCGAGCTGCTCGCGCGCGAGCCGCGGCCGCCCGCGTGGCGCGACCTCCTCCGGGTCTACCGGCGGCTCGAGATGGCGGGTCAGCTCCGGGGAGGGCACCTCGTCGCCGGCTTCGTGGGCGAGCATTTCGCGCTGCCCGAGGCGCTCGACGCGCTCCGCGCCGTCCGGCGAGAGCCCCTGTCCGGCGAGATCGTGCAGCTCTCGGCGTGCGACCCGCTGAACCTGGTCGGCATCGTCACGCCGGGGCCGCGGGTGCCGGCCGCGCTCGGGAACGTGGTCATCTACCGCGACGGCGTGCCGCTCCTGCCTGTGACTGCGGCCGCGCCGGGCGGGCCGGGACAGGCGATGTCCGCTCCCGCGGGAGCAGCGATGTGAGGGCGACGGCCCCAGCTCTCTCGTCTCGAGCAAGGAAGCCTGGGATGGACTCCGTTCACCTTTCGATCGACGACGCCAGGGATATCCCCTCTATCCGGACCAGCCATCATCGCTGCGGGAAGTCGGGCGACGAAGCGAACCGCCATGACGCCGAGGGCGCCAGGGAACGAGCGGAGTAGGCGCGGAAGACGCCGTGACGGGATCTTCCCCTCTTCTCTTGGCGGCCTTGGCGTCATGGCGGTTTTCTGCTGCACCGGGTGTAGCCGGCGCCCTCGGCAGGCCGGCAGCACGCGCCCTTGACGCTCGACCGCATGGCGCGAGCTGCCGTACGCTCACGCCGATGGCCAGCGAAAAGAAGAAGAAGAAGTCACGAACCGAGGCCGCCTCGGACGCGGACCCGCAGGGCGAGAAGCCCTCCGCGGAGCCGCAGCGCGGCGGCAAGAAGAAGTCGACGCTCACGGCCGCCCAGCGGCAGGAGCTGCTCGATCTCGATCCTGCCTATGAGGCGCCGATCGACCACCCCGTCTCCGATACGTTGCAGGAGGCGCGGGAGCTCGAGGTCGCCTTGAGCAAGCTCGGCAAGGAGATCTACAAGAAGAGCAGGCTCTCGAAGGAGGTCGGCACCTCGATCTCTGCCCGGCGCGACCAGCTCGCCGCCGCCGAGTCCGCCTGGACCGAAGTCCGCACGCTCCCGCTCTCCTCGGACCTGCGGGCGCAGCGCAAGGACGCGGAAGCCCTCAAGCGCGACGCCATCGCGGCGCTCCGTTATTTCCTCGCGGCGGACGAGGACGTGGAGCGGCGCGTCGACGGGATCGTCCTTGGCGCCGGCGTCGCCGATCTGGTGAGCGATCTGAGCCAGCTCGCCGAGCTCCTCGAGCAGCACCGCGACGCGCTGGCCAGGGCCGATCTTCCGAAGCGCGCCCCGGAGCGCGCCCGTGAGCTCGCCGCGGCGCTCAGCAGCGGCGCGGCGGAGCGCGCCGTCGATCCCCACGGCGACGCCGCGATGGCACTCCGGAATCGCGCCTTCTGGTGGCTGCGCGAGGCCATGGACGAGATCCGCGCCGCAGGCCGCTATGTCTACCGCGACGAGCGCAAGGTGCTCGCGCTCTTCCGCACGTCGAGCGCGCGTGCCCGCGCGCGTCGGCGCGCGGTGAAGCAGGATGAGCCCGAAACGACTGTATCGAGCCCGACACCGGCAGCGCCTGAGCCTGAATCGACCTGACGGCAGCGCGATCGGACATGCCGGTAGCCCGATCCGACATGGCAGGAGCGCGATCGGACACGCCGGGAGCGCGATCGGACACGCCGGGAGCGCGATCGGACACGCCGAGAGCGCGATCGGACACGCCGAGAGCCGATCCGATAGGACGGCAGAGCGATCCGACACGTCGAGAGCCCGATCCGAGCCGCTTTCGCGAAGCGGACACCGCTGCGGCGTGCCCGCGCGCACGTTGCGCTCCAACCCTGATGCCGTCAGTATCCTGCGGCGAACACGCGCTCGGGGGGGCGTTCCTGGTCATCTGAGGCCGCCGCCATGTGGACTGTCCTTCCCGAGCTTCGCCAGCCCGAAAACTCCCGTCACCGCGCCTCCGGCCCGCCAAGGGTGCTCTGGACATCGGCGGTCGCGTTCGCGGCCGCTCTGCAGTGCCTCGCGTGCAATCAGGGAGCGTCCCAGCCCGGCGGCGCGAAGGCGGAGAAGCCTGCGGCCAGCGTCAAGGAGGTGACGCTCGCCCCCGTGACGGAGCTCGTCATGGAGCAGGCCGTCGACATCTCGGGGACGCTCGACGCCGACGAGCAGGTGACGCTCGGGGCCAAGGTGGCCGGGCGCCTCGCCTCGATCTCGGTCGACCTGGCGAGCCCGGTCCAGCGAGATCAGGTCATCGCTCAGCTGGAGGCGCGGGACTACGAGCTGCGCATCGAGCAGGCCACGGCCGCGCTGGCGCAGAGCCGCGCCCAGCTCGGTTTGCCCCCGGACGGGCCTGACAGCGAGCTCGATATCGAGGGCACGGCGGTGGTGAGGCAGGCCCTCGCGACGTTCAAGGAAGCGCAGGCCAACCAGGTCCGGGCGCGGGGGCTCGCCAGGGAAGGGCTGATGTCGGGCATGGACCTCGACGCGGCCGAGGCGGCGGCGGTCCGCGCGGAGACCGCCGTGCAGTCGGCGCGGGAGGAGGTGCGCATCCGCGAGGCCGCCGTCCGCCAGCGGCGCTCCGAGCTGCGCATGGCGCGGCAGCAGCTCGCCGACACCCTGGTGCGGTCGCCGCTCGATGGCGTCGTCCAGGTGCGGAGAGCGAACGTCGGCCAGTACCTCGCCGCGGGGGCGTCGATCGTGGACGTCGTCCGGATCGACCCGCTGCGGCTGCGCGTGGCCATCCCCGAGCTCGAGGCGGCCAGCGTGCGCGCGGGCCAGCCCGTGCGCGTGACCCTCCAGGGCGACAGCGCCACCTATCCGGGGACGGTCGCGCGCCTCGCGCCCGCGATCGACCCGCAGAGCCGCACCCTGCTCGTGGAGAGCGACATCAAGAACCCCGGCCACCTGCGGCCGGGGAGCCTCGTCAGCGCGCAGATCGTCGTGAGCTCGAGGCCGGTGCCGACCGTGCCGGCGACCGCCGTCGTCCGGTTCGCCGGCCTCGCGAAGGTCATCACGGTCGAGGACGGCAAGGCGAAGGAGAAGCTGGTCACCACCGGAAAGACGTCGGGGGATCGGGTCGAGATCGTGTCCGGCGTCGCGGTGGGGGAGTCCGTGGTCGCCCGGCCCGGGTCGCTCCAGCAGGGGCAGCCGGTGCGCGTGGTGGAAGGGGGCTAGGGTGCAAGCGCTCGCCAGGATCTGCATCCAGCGCCCAGTGTTCGCCGCCATGCTGACGCTCGCCCTCGTGGTGGTCGGCGCCGTGGCGTACTTCAAGCTGGGCGTGGATCGCTTCCCCGCCGTGGACCTGCCGACGGTCTCGGTCCGCACCACGCTCCCCGGCGGCGCGCCCGAGGACGTCGAGTCGGAGATCTCCGAGGAGATCGAGGAGGCGGTCAACACCGTCGAGGGGATCACCGAGCTCCGCTCGATCTCGACGAGCGGAACCTCCGTCGTCGTCGCCACCTTCAACCTCGACCGGGACATCGACTCGGCGGCGCAGGACGTCCGCGATCGCGTGCAGGCGGCGCTGCGCCGGCTCCCGGTGGGCACCGAGCCGCCCGTCATCGCGAAGCAGGACAACGACTCGACCCCGGTCATGTCGATCGCCCTCTCGGCCGATCGCTCGATCCGGGAGCTCACCGAGGTGGCCGACAAGCTCGTGCGGGTGCAGCTCGAGCGGTCGTCGGGCGTCGGCGAGGTGCGCGTCGTGGGGGGGCAGGAGCGCGCCATCAAGATCTGGCTGAACGCCGACCGCCTCGCCGCGTACGGCCTGCCGATCACCGCCGTCCGCGACGCGATCGTGCAGCAGAACGCGAACATCCCCGCGGGGAACGTCACGGGGAAGGAGGAGGAGCGGACGCTGCGCACGATGGGCCGCATCGAGGACGCGGGCGCGTTCAACGATCTGGTCGTCGCCACCGTCGACGGGCGGCCCGTCCGGGTGCGCGACATCGGCCGCGCCGAGGACGGCACCTACGAGCAGCGCTCGCTGGCCCGCCTCGACGGCAAGCCCACCGTCGTCCTCGACGTCGTGCGGCAGTCGGGCGCCAACACCGTCGCGGTGATCGAGGCCGTGAAGGCCAACCTGGCGAAGCTCTCCGAGCAGATGCCCGAGGACGTGCGACTAGAGGTGATCCGCGATCAGTCGGGCTACATCTACACGGCGCTGCACGAGATCAACGTGCACCTCGTCCTCGGCAGCCTCCTCGCGTGCGCGGTCGTCCTGCTCTTCATGCGGTCGTGGCGGTCCACGATCATCGCGGGCGTCGCCATCCCGACGTCGGTCGTCGCGACGTTCGGCATGATGTGGCTGCTCGACTTCACGCTGAACAGCGTGACGATGCTGGCGCTCGTGCTGATGGTGGGCATCGTCATCGACGACGCCATCGTCGTCCTCGAGAACATCTTCCGCTTCGTCGAGGAGAAGAAGATGGACTCCTTCGAGGCGGCCAGGGCCGCGACGCAGGAGATCGGGCTCGCCGTGCTCGCGACGACGCTGTCGCTCGTCGTCATCTTCGTCCCCGTCTCGTTCATGTCGTCGATCTCGGGGCGGTTCCTGTTCCAGTTCGGGATCACGGCCACGGTCGCGATCCTCGTGAGCCTGCTCGTCAGCTTCACGCTGACCCCGATGATGAGCGCGCGCCTGCTCCGCGAGGAGGGCGCCCGCGCGCACGGGCCGGGCGGCGGGGGCGAGGCGGCGACGCGGGAGGGCTTCTACGGGAGGCTCGAGGCCAGGTACACGCGCGCCCTCGCGTTCGCGATGCGGCACCGGGCGCTCGTCGCCGTCTCGGGCGCGCTGGTGATGGCGTCGGCCGTGCCGCTCTACGGGCTCGTGAAGCAGGAGTACATCCCCTCGGGCGCGGACGACGCGCAGTTCGAGATCCGCGTCACGGCCCCGCTCAGCGCGAGCATCGGCGCGATGGACGACGTGATGCGGCAGATCGGCGACGACGTCCGCGGGGTGCGCGGGGTGCGGAGCGTGCTCGCCACCGCGGGCGGCGGCTTCGTGGGCGGCGTCAGCGCGGGCGAGGCCTTCGTGCGGATCGCCCCGCACGACGAGCGCACGTTCTCCCTGACACGGCTGCTCCGGGAGACGTTCTCCGGCCATCCATGGCGCGCCTTCAAGGACAACTACTCGCAGAAGGACGTGATGCAGGAGGTGCGGCGCAAGCTGCGCAAGTACTCCGATCTCCGGATCTCGGTGCGCAACGTGCCGTCGTTCAACATCGGCGGCGGGAACTTCGAGATCGACTTCGCGATCCAGGGCCCCGACATCGAGCAGCTCGAGCGTTACGCGAACGAGCTCCGCGACCGCTCCGCGCAGCTCGGCGGCATCGTGGACGCCGACGTGACGCTGAAGATCGACCGGCCGGAGCTCCGGGTGCTCATCGAGCGCGATCGCGCGGCGCAGCTCGGGGTCCGGACGCAGGACATCGCGACCGCGCTGCGCCTGATGGTGGGCGGAGATCAGGCGGTCTCGCGCTTCCGGGACGAGGCCGAGAACGAGAACTACGACGTGCAGCTGCGCCTCATCGAGGAGGATCGCGATCGGGTGGCGGCCGTCCGCCGCCTGTACGTGCCCCGGACGGCGCGCTCGCCGGCCGCGCCGTCGCCGGGCGGCGCCGGCGGCGTGACGGCGCCCTCGGCCGGGACGCCGCTGCTCCGGGGCGACCTTGTGCGCCTCGACAACCTGGTGCGCATCGAGGAGGCGAGGAGCCCGTCGCGCATCGACCGGCTCGATCGCCAGCGGGTGTCGAGCCTGCGCGCCGGCGTCGCCCCCGGCTACGCGCTCGCCGACCGGCTGGAGGCGCTGCGCGGGGCCGCCCGGGAGATGGACATGCCCGCGGCGTACACGACCAGCGTGCGCGGCCGCGGCGCGGAGCTCGAGCGGACGTTCGGCGAGTTCATCTGGGCGTTCCTCCTGTCGATCGTGCTCATGTACATGATCCTGGCGTCGCAGTTCGAGAGCCTTGTGCACCCGGTGACGATCCTGCTCTCGCTGCCGCTGTCGGTGCCGTTCGCGCTGCTCAGCCTGTGGGCGACCGGGAACACGCTGAACCTGTACTCTGCGCTCGGCTTCCTCGTGCTGTTCGGCGTGGTGAAGAAGAACTCGATCCTCCAGGTCGATCACATGAACAAGCTGCGGGGCGAGGGCGTGCCGCGCGAGGAGGCGATCCTCCAGGCGAACCGCGATCGGCTGCGGCCCATCCTGATGACCACGCTGGCCCTGGTCGCGGGCATGCTCCCGCTCTGGCTGGGCACGGGGCCCGGGGCCGAGGAGCGCCAGACCATCGCCGTGGTGGTCATCGGCGGCCAGTCCCTGAGCCTGCTGCTCACCCTGATCGTCACGCCGGTCTCGTACTCGCTGCTCGACGATCTCGCGCGCAGCGAGCGCTGGGGGCGGGTGCGGTCCCGCGTGGCATCCCTCCGCGAGCGCGCGTCGGCGCGGTTCGGCCGGCTCTTCGCGCGCAGGACGACGTAGGCGCGGCGGCGCCCGCTGCCGGGCGCCTCAGCCCTTCGCCATCCCGAGCGCGGCCACGGCCACCGCGCCCCAGCCCGCGAGCAGGAGCAGCCCGCCGAGCGGCGTGACCATGCCGAGGACGCGGACGCCGGTCACGGTCATCACGTAGAGGCTGCCAGAGAAGAAGAGCACGCCGCCCGCGAAGCAGAGGCCGGCGACCGTCGCCGCGACGCCGCCGGTGCGCGCGGCGAGGTGGGCGGCGAGCGCCAGCGCGAGCGCGTGGGCGAGGTGGTACTGGGCGCCCGTTTGCCACCAGGAGAGGCGCAGCGCGCCGTCCGGCGCCGCGTCGAGCGTCGCCTTGAGCCCGTGGGCGCCGAAGGCGCCGAGCGCCACCGCGAGGAACCCGTAAACGCCCGAGAGCAGGAAGAAGAGACGTTCCATCGGGCGCGGAGCTTAGCCGATGGCCGGAGCGCGTCACGGGGGCGCTCGGCCGAGCGCGCCGCGCGTCAGCCGCCCGCCGCCCTTCGCCGCGGGAAGATCGTCCCCCGGATCTCCGCCATCGACGCGCCGAACGTCGTCGCGAGCCGGCCGAGGACGAGGCGGTTCAGCCGGCCGTCCGGCGGCGCCTTGACCGCGATCACGAACGCGACGTCGACGGGGGTGCCGGCGTGCCTCGCCGCCCGCTCCGCGAGCGCCGCCGCGGCGACGTCGGACAGCTCCTCACGACGCGCGACGCGGATCTTCACGTAGAGCGCCGCCCGCATCAGCGCGTGATAGCCGTGCATCCAGGCCATCCAGCGCTCCTCCGGGCCCCCGGCGAGGGCCCGTGAGAGCGCGTCGCGGCGCCGCTCGATCTCGTCGAAGGGCAGGTTGTCGAGCTCGTTCAGCGCGCCGGGGAACTCCCCCGCGAGCGCGCGGAACACCTCCTTGCCCGGGATCGGCTCCCCGGCCGCCCGCGCGCGCCGGAGCTCCGCGAGCGTGAGGTACTTGCGGGCAAGCTGCGACAGGACCTCCGGTGAGAGGCGCGTGTCGTCGTCGGGGACCTCCGCGCCGGTCACAGCCAGCCGTGAGGGAACGCGAGGACATCGCCGATCGACGCGGCGCCGAGGCACAGCGCGACGAGGCGATCGACCCCGAGCGCGTTGCCCGCCGCGGGTGGCATCCCCTCCTCGAGCGCGTCGAGGAAGCGCTCGTCGATCGGATAAACCGGCTTGCCCTGGGCGGCCCGCGCGGCCTGATCGGCGAGGAGCCGCGCGCGCTGCTCGACCGGGTCGGTCAGCTCGCCGAAGCCGTTGCAGAGCTCGACGCCCGCGACATACAGCTCGAACCGCTCGCAGACCCGCGGATCGCTCGGCTTGAGCCGCGCGAGCGACGCGAACGGCGCGGGGAAATCGACCAGGAACACCGGGTGGGGCAGCGCGGCGATCGCCGGCTCCACCGCGTCCACGAGCAGGCGGAAGAACCGCTCCTCGTCGCTCGACGCGAGCGCGATCGCGTCGTCCGCGGGCACGCCCGCCCAGCGCGCGAACGCCTCGCCGATCGAGATCCGCGGGAACGGCCGCTCCAAACGTACCTGCTTGCCGGACGTCGAGATCGTGCCATCCGCGCCGAGCGCGCCCGCGACGCGCTGCACGATCGCCTCGGTGTCGGCCATCACCTCGTCCACGCCGGCGAAGGCGCGGTACCATTCGAGCATCGTGAACTCCGGGTTGTGCCTGTCCCCGAGCTCTCCGCGCCGGAAGCAGCGCGCGAGCTGGAAGCAGCGCGGGACGCCCCCCGAGAGCAGCCGCTTCATCTGGTACTCCGGGCTCGTGATCAGGAACGTCGGGCGCGCCGCCTGCACCGCGAACGCGTCGAGGTGCAGATCGAGCCCGGGGGAGGGGACCATGCTCGGCGTCTCCACCTCGAGGAAGCCGCGCTCGGCGAACAGCGCCCGCACCGCGGCGAGCGCCGCCGCGCGCTGCGCGAGCGCCGCGCCGCGCCCGCGATGGATCGCGCGCTCCGTCTCGCTCGACGGCGGCGCCGCGGCGCCCGCGCGCGCCCGCGGCGGCCTCCGGGGCGTGATCCGCTCGACGAGCCGCGCGGACGCGAGCGTGCAGTCGGTCGGCGTCGGCGCCGGCGCGCCCTCGATGATCGCGAGATCGCCGACCTCGAGCGGCGGCGCGGGCGCGCCCTCGAGCGCGACGCGCAGCGCGCCGAACGCGTCGCCGAGGACGACCGCGCCCTCCGCGACCTCGAGCACGCGGCCGCCGACGCGAACCCTGCTGGGCAGCGGCGCACCGGAGGGACCGGCGGGGCGCGGGGAACAGGCGGAGACGATGTCGCTCGGGGCGAACGTCGCCGGGAATCCAATGGAGGTGTTTGTTTCAGAGAGAGCCACGGCAGCCTGCGTTGAAGGTGCCGGAGACATACCACGCAGGTTGACCAGGGAGGTCACGTAACGAGGCAATCGCGGCCACAACTCCTTGATTTTCCGCGAGGACGCCGCGTCGCTTCTCCTTGATGAGCCAGCGCAACTCGTTACGTTGGTCGCGCTCGTCGGTCCGGCCCTGCCGCGCCTCACGCGAGCGCTGCTTGCAGAAAGCCAGCAGAAATCCAGCCGGAGAGATGAACCCATGAGACGACTGCCGCTCTTGCTTCCGTTGACCGCACTCGCAGCCTTGGCCGCTGCGGGGCCCGCCGCCGCGTCGGAGTGGCACACGCTACCGAAGGGCTCGCCAGCAACGGCGCTGTCCTTCCGCGGCACGGATGGCGCGCGGGGCGCGGCGGAGGCGGCGCTGAAGCACGCCGCTTCAGACCTCCGCCTCCAGGGCGTCTCGCTGCGTTACCAGAGCGAGCTCGTGGATGGCGATCACCGCACTGTCCGGTTTGCGCAGGTCCACGCCGGACTGCCCGTGCTCGGCGCCGCGGTGGCGATCGATCTCACCCGGGAGAACCGCGCGGAGGTCGTGGTGCTCGACGTGGCGCGGGACCTGTCGGTCGCGACGACGCCGACTCACGGGGAAGAGGCCGCGCGGCGCGCGGTCGAGGCGACCTACGGAATGACGCTCGCGGAGCGGCCGAACGCGGCGCTCGCGGTGTTTCCCGAGGCGGAGACGGGCGGTAAGCTCGTCTGGGTCGTCGATGTCCGGTCGGATCGCGGCGGGGAGCGCTACCTCGTCGACGCGCACACTGGCAAGCTCGTCCACAGGCGCTCGCTGGCCGTGCACGCGCGAGGGCGCGTTTACCCCATCAGCTCGGCGGTCACGCCCGAGGTCCAGGATCTCGAGCTCAGCAGCCTCGACGCGGCGGATCCCCAGACCTTGAGCGGCTGGAACGGCAACTTCAAGGTGGTGAATTACGTGGACGGCGACCTCACCGCCGGCGTCCCGCTCACCCTGGAGCAGAGCGTCGAGCCGAACACAGGGGAGGACTTCCTCTACGATCCGCCCACGAGCGCGGAGGATGCGCACGACCAGTTCGCGCAGGTCGGCATCTATTACCACCTCACCCGGATGCGCGATTACTTCGTGTCGACCCACCAGATCGACATGGGGGCGCCTGGCTGGAAGCTCGTCGCGGTCGCCAACATGCTGGAGGCGGGCCGGCCGATGGACAACGCGTTCTTCTCGGGAGAGGGCGTGGGCGAGCCCTTCCGCGCGCCGAACCTCATCGCCATCGGCCAGGGCTCGTTCTTCGATTTCTCGGACGACTCCGACGTGTTCCTCCACGAGTTCACCCATTACGTCTCCGCCAACGCGGTCGGCTACAATGGAGGCCAGTTCGCGATCAACGAATACGGGCTCTCCCCCTGGGCCGGCAGCATCGATGAGGGCATCGCGGACTATTTCGCCTGCACCGTGAACGGCGACTCCACGCTCGGCGAGGCGACGCTGGCGCCCTTCGGCATGGCGCGCGACCTCGCGAAGGACACCAAGACGTGCCCCGGCGATCTGGTGGGCGAGGTGCACGAGGACGGCGAGCTGATCGGCAGCCTCGCGTGGTCCTTGCGCGAGAAATTCGGGGCCAAGGTGGGCGACAAGCTCGTCTGGGGCACGGTGACGCTGCTGACCCCCAACGCCTCGTTCGGCGATTTCGCCAAGGCGCTGAAGCGGGCGACCGGCAAGCTGGTGACCGCCGGCGAGCTCACGGAGGCGGACGCCGGCGCCGTCGACGCGCTGATCGAGAGCCGGGGCCTCGACGACTGCGAGGAGGTGCTCGATCTGAGCGGGGGCAAGTCGCAGACGACGAACATGTTCGGGATCGACTCGCTGGTCTTCGGCTCGGGGGCGTCGTGCGCGGATTACCGCTCGCAGCTCAGCCTGCAGAGCCTCTTCCACTTCAAGAGCAAGCCGGATCGGGCCGCGAAGGGCGTCCGCTTCACCGTGGAGCTCGATCCCGACCGCGGCAACGACGTCGAGTGGAGCATCTACGTGAGGACCGGCCGGCACGTCGGCTTCACGCTGGGCGAGCTGCTGCCGGAGGCCACGAACTACGATTACAGCGTCGAGGGGATCACGGAGACGAGCGGTGAGCTCGTCATCGACGAGACCTCCGATCCGCCGTTCGATCCCACGCAGACGTACTACCTGGTGATCGGTCACAAGAACTGTCCGTCCTCGTCCGTGACGGTGGAGAGTGACGATCTCGGGGTGGAGCCGCCGGTCGATCCGACGGAGCCCGTCGAGCCGGAGCCCGCCGGCTCCACGGGCGGCGCGACGCCGGATCCGACGGATCCGGTCGAGGATCCCGAGCCGGAGGCGACGGTCGTGGGGTGCGCTTGCCGCGCTGGTGAGCCGAGCGCGCCCGTCGCGCCGTGGACGGCGCTCGCCGGGGTCGCGCTCGCCGGAGCTGCCGTGCTCAGGCGGCGTGCGCGGGCGCGTCGCGCGCTGGGCTGAAGTGACGGCCTGAGGGCCTGATGCCGCCGGCGTCACGCGGCGGGCGGCGCATCGACGCGCGCCGCTTGCCCTCCACGCGAGCGCGAGGCCTGGAGCGCTCGCGCGTGTCGCTTCCGTGGGTGTGATGCGGGGGGGCGGGCGCTGCGCTAGCGCCCGCCCGCGCCGCCGGTGCCGCCCGCGCCGCCGGTGCCGCCTGCGCCGCCGGTGCCGCCCGCGCCGCCACCGCCTCCGCCCGTACCACCGGCGCCACCGGTACCGCCCCCGCTTCCGCCCTCGCCTGTACCGCCGCCCCCGGCCGTCCCGTTGCCGCCGTCGCCACCGCCGCCGCCCGTGCCGCTCGCGCTGGTCGTGCCGCTCGCGCTGGTCGTGCCGCTCGTCGTCGGATCCTGGTTGGGATCGCAGACCTGCGTGATCGCATTCGGCCTGCAGCAACGGTGTTGTTGCTGCTGCTGACCGATGCCCATGCACTCGAGGCCATCGGCGCAGTCATCGTTGCCGTTCGCGATCTCGCAGGGCTCGCCCTCTTGCTGCCGGCTGCAGCTCGCGGCTGAGGCGACGATCGCCGCGGCGAGAGCGGCCAGGAGGAGCGCGGGGCGCAAGGCGTTGCGCGATGTCTTCGGGGCTTTCACGCGCGCTGGTCTAGCAGAACCAGGCGGGCTTGCCTATTGCCCATCTACTGCGGAGGGGCCGGCCGGTTCTTGGCGTCGATGGCGTCGATGAACAGGCCCATGTACTGCGCGGCGCTCGTGATCGAGAAGACGAGCGATAGATAGATGAGCAGCCGTCCGACGTGCACCACGTCGACCTCTCCGAAGTCGACGCCGAGGTGGATGTGGTACGGGTAGCCGAGGATCAAGCAGACGATCCCGATCATCTGCAGCGCTGTCTTGATCTTCCCGCCGTCGCCCGCCGCGATGACGAGCCCCTCGGTCGAGGCGATGGATCGGAGCGCCGTGATCGTGATCTCGCGCGAGATGAGCAGCACCACCGCCCACGCCGGGATCCGGCCCATCGGCACGAGCCACACGAGCGTGGCGGCGACGATGAGCTTGTCGGCGAGCGGATCGAGGAACTTGCCGAGCACGCTCACGAGGCCCTGCCGCCGCGCCAGGTAGCCGTCGAGCATGTCGGTGATCGCCGCGAGCGAGTAGACGCCCGCGGCCCAGAAGCAGTCCCGCGGTGCGCCCCTCGACAGGAGCACGAGGACGGCCGGGATCATGAGGACCCGGGCGAACGTGAGCAGGTTCGGGAGGTTCCGCGCGTCTTCCCAGAGCGTGCGCCGCCGCTGCGCCTTGGTGCCCCGCAAGGACGTGCCCGCGCTAGCGACCATCGATGAGGACCATCCCCTCTCCGCCGAACGTCACGAAGCCCTGCATCCCTCCAGGCGCCTCGGAGGCGGGCAGCGTGCGCGGCAGGAGCCGGCCCATCCACCCGAGCACCGCGGTCGCGCGCGTCGACGTCGGCCGCGACGGGGTGATCTCCAGCGCGGCGGCGCGCTCGGGCACCGACAGGACCATGTGGCCGCGGCCGCGGAGCTGCACCATCGCGACCGCCTCGCCCTCGCCGGCCGGCAGGCGGCCGTTCTCGTAGCCGATCGGCAGATCGAAGCCGACGAGGACGTCCTCGCGCAGGTAGATGGACTCTTCCCCGAGCGTCACCGGGTGGAGCCGCCGCCCCTCCGGCGCGCCGAGCACGAGCTCGCAGCGCCCGCCGATCTCGATGAAGGGCGTGCTCGGCCCGCCGAGCGGCTCGTCGAAGATGCGCCCGCGCGCCTGCCGCTTCAGCACGTGCGTGGCGGTCCCGGAGTGCACGCTCATGGTGCGCAGCGCGTCGAGCCGGGCGACGAAGCCCTTCGTCGACTGCACGAGCACGACGCCGGTCGGGTGCCGCGTGACCGCGGCCTCGCGCGGGAAGACGAGCAGCCGCTCGCGCGCGAGCGCCGAGAGCGTCTCCAGCGGCGGCGTCGCGGCCGGCGGCGTCGCGGCGGGCGCCGCCGTGGGAGGCGGCAGCGAGGACGACGACGGCCGCCCCGCCGCCTTCTTGCTCGCCGCCGCCGCGTCCGCCGCCGCGGGGACGGCGATCGCGAAGCGGCCCGTCGCGGAGGGCTCCTCGGGCGCCACCGTGCTGCGGCGCACGGTCGGGGCCACGCTCCCTCCCGGCGGCGCCTGCACCGCCGGCATCGACGGGACCGTCGGCGCCGCGCCGACCCTCGGGCCGGGAGCCTTGCCCGCGCCGAGCGGGTTCGTCGGGCCTCCCGCGCGGCCGTCCGCCCCGAGGCTCTTGAACGACGGCGGCGCCGGGATGGTCGGCATCATCTCGCGGCCAGGCTCGATGGCCGACCATGTCCCTGACGGGATGCGCGGCAGATCCGAGTCGTGCCGGAAGCCCGCGCCGGCGCGATCGAGCGCCTGCACCGCCTCGCCTGCGGCGCGCTGCACCTCGGCCTTGGCCTCGACCGGCGGCTGATCCTCGGTGTCGGGCGGCTCCATCGAGTAGCGGCCCGTGGTGCTGCCCGTCATGTCGAGAAGGCGGCGCGCCATCGCGTCGTGGCCGCCCGCCGCGAACGCGTGGCTCGCGCGCTCGTAGTCGCCCATGCGCTGGAACGCGAGCCCCAGGTAGCCCCACGCGCGCTGGTGCTTCGGGTTCTGCTCGAGCGCCTTCTCGAGCTCGGACCGCGCCTGCGCCGGCTGCCCGGTCTTGAGGTACGAGAGCGCGAGGTTGATGCGCGGCTCGACCGCCTCCGGGTGGGCCTGGATCAGCCGCTCATAGATCGCGATCGCCCGCGGGTAGAGCCCCAGCCGGAAGTAGACGATCCCGAGCAGGTCTTGCCCCTTGGGATCGCTCGGCTGGAGCGACAGCGCGCGCTCGAGCTCCGCCTTCGCGGCGTGGACCCGGTTGTCCTGCAGGAGCTCGCTGCCCCGGTGCAGGTGAAACAGGAACTCCTCCGCCGCGACTTCGCGTGTGGAGGGCCGTGGGTCGTCGCGCTCGTGCATTGTCGGGGGGATCGTACACGAAAACGCACACACGCCGTCAGGCGCTCGCCGCCTCGATCGCCTCGGCGAGCGTGAAGGCCCCCTCGTAGAGCGCGCGGCCCACGATGACGCCGCTGACGCCGGGGATCTGCGCGAGCGCGCGCAGGTGAGCGAGCGATCCGACTCCGCCGGAGGCCAGGACGGGGAAGCCGCACGAGGCGGCGAGCTCGCGGGTGGCTTCCAGGTTGGGGCCGACCTGCGTGCCGTCGCGGGAGACGTCGGTGTAGAGGAGCGCCGCGACGGGGGCGCCGGCCAGCGCGCGGGCGACGTCGAGGGCGGTGACGGAGGAGACCTGCTCCCAGCCCTGCACGGCCACGCGCCCGTCCTTGGCGTCCACGGCGACCACGACGCGCCCCGGGAAGCGGCCGGCGAGGTCGCGTACGAGCGCGGGATCGTTCACCGCGGCGGTCCCGAGCACGATGCGATCGGCGCCCAGCGCGAGGTAACTCTCGGCCGCGGCGGCGGAGCGGATGCCGCCCCCCACCTGCACGCTGCCGCCCTCCGCGCCGAAGGCCGCGATGACGGCGCGGACGGCGTCGGCCTGGACGGGCAGGCCGGCGCGGGCCCCTTCCAGGTCGACCACGTGCAGCCGATCGCAGGCACGGCGGAGGCGAGCGGCGAGCGCCGCCGGGTCCTGGTCGTAGACGGTGACCTGATCGTAGCGCCCTTGATGGAGGCGCACGGCCTGGCCTCCGAGGAGATCGATGGCGGGGATGAGCTGCACGCGGCGGGTCTAGCGCGCCTCTGCGCCGGTGGGTAGAGGCGGCGAAGGCGGCGAAGGTCCGTTGCCCCGCCGCGTCACCACGACCCGCTCGCCCCGAGCACGACCCCTTCCGGGCCTGCCGCGAGCACCCCTGCGCGGATCCGCCTTGACGTCGTGCCGGCGGTCATGTCGCTCTGCTTCGGCTCGGTCAGGTAGAGGACCGCCGCCGCCCCGAGCCCGGCCAGCCCCACGCCGAAGCCGATCGTGCTCACGAGCCCGGTGGTGCTCGCGCTCTCCGCCGCGTCCAGGCCCGTCTGGTCGCAGGCCGTCGGGTCGCTCAGGCCGATCCCGCTGCCGCAGTGCTCGCGGACGACGCTCTTCTTGCCGAGCGTGAGCGCGCCCGTCACCCCGCCCAGCACGAGCCCCGCGACGCCGACGCCGCCGGCCGCGTACACGGCCGCCCGCCGGCCTGAAAGGCTCTCGGCGGACGGCGCCGGGGCGCCGCTCACCTGCAGATCGACGCGCTTCTTCTCGCCGTGAGCGAGGTGGATCCGCGTCTCCTGGACAGGCCCTCCCGGCGCCTGCGTCGACACGACGTGCTCTCCCGGATCCACCGGCACGCTCGCGCCCAGCGCGGCGCCCTCCACCGCGCGACCGTCGCGCTTTACCACCGTCCCTGTGGGGGCTCCGGGCGGGAGGGAGAGCGCGAGCTCCGGCACGAGCGGGGCCAGCTTCTCGCGCTCCTCCCGGGCGACCTTGGGCCGCTCTCCTTGCCGGCGCTTCTGCTCCGGCGTCAGCTGCTCGTGGAGCGCAAGGTACTCCCCGAAGTGGGCGAACGCGCTCGCGACGCGGCCCCACCTCGACTCGCAGATGGCCAGCGTGAAGAGCGCCCCCGGCTTGGGCTCGAGCCGATGGCTCTCGGCGATCGCGTTGCAGCCGGTCTCGTACTGGCCCGCCTCCATCTCGGCGAGGCCCCGGTTGAAGAGGGCTTCCGCGGCCGCGCTGTCCTGCGCCGCGGCGGGCGTCGCGGCGGCGAGCGGCCAGAGGACGAGAGCGAGAGCGAGAGGAGCCATCCGGCGCAGGCGACGTGTCATGTTCTGGGGTATCCACAGGCGAAGGTGTCGACCGGTGTCGGCGAGGGGCGGACCGGCAGCGCGGCGGACATCGGTCTCAATCTCGTCCGAGCAAAGGGACTTTGGGGCGAGCGGCGGCGCCTGTTCGCCCGGTCGGAGCGGGCCTCGGCGTCGCCTTCGGGGGAGCGCCCGCCGCCCCGCGCGCGGCCGGCCTCGCGCTGGCGCTCGCGCTGGTCGCGGGCTGGGTGGGCTCCGCGGCGAGCGCTGGCGCGGAGGCGCTGGGCGTCGGCGCGGACGGCTCTGCCGGCGGCGTCGCGCTCGGCGCAGCGGTGGCTGCGGCGCTCGCCGAACCGGCGTCCGGCGCAGCGGCCGAGGGCGGCGCAGGGGCCGAAGGCGGCGCGGCCACCGCCGGATCGGCCTGGGCCCCGGCGCGGATCAGGAGCCAGGTCCCTGCGCCAAGCACCCCGAGCCCGAGGACGACCGCGGCGGCGACGAGCGGGGCTCGGCTTGGCGCGATCGGTGTGATGTTCCCTGAAGGGACGGACGTCACCGACGTCTCCATGGTCGCCGCGAGGGGCACGACCGGGGAGCGAGACGGGTGCTCCGGCCCCATCGGGCCGATGCTCGTCGCCACCGGCGGCATCATCGAGGGCGCGGTGATCGCCGGCACGGTGAGCGCTGGCGCGGTGAGCGCGGGCGCTGGCGTGGCGAGCGCGTGCGCCGAGGGGCTCGCCAGGGCCCAGGGCGGCGTGGTCGGGCGGGGCGAACGCCCGCTGCTGGACGGGGCGAGGACGAGCAGCTCGGAGAGCGCCTGCGCCGCCTCGCTCGCGAGGCGGAACCGCGTCGCTGGATCGACGGCCGTGGCCCGAGCGAACCAGCCATCGAAGCTCTGCGGCAGCACCACCCGCTGCGACATCGCCCGGTGGACCGGCGGCTCCTGCGGCCCGTGGACGACCACGAGCGCGAACGCGATCACGTCGTTCGCGCTGAGCGCCTCCGGGCTCCAGTACGGCGTCCCCACGAGCAGCGTGTACGCGATCATCCCGAGCGCGTAGATGTCCACGGCGCTGGTGAGCTTCGTGTCGGTGCGGAACTGCTCGGGCGCCATGTAGATGGGCGTCCCGAGGCTCCGCGTGATGCCGGCCGCCGTCCCGCCCTCGGCGAGCAGCTTCGCCACGCCGAAGTCGAGGATCTTCATGCGGGGCGTCCCGTCGTCCCGCTGGGTGACGAACAGGTTCTCCGGCTTGAGATCCCGGTGGATGATGGACGCCGCGTGGGTCCGGTCGAGGGCCGACGCGGTCTGCTGGAGGTACGTCGCGACCTCGCCGGGAGGCAGCCTGCCGAGGCGCTTGAGGCGCTGGCCGAGCTCCTCGCCGCGGAGCAGCTCCATCACGAGGAACGGCATGCCCGTCGCCTCGTCGATGCCCGCGTCGAAGACGTCGACGATGTACTCGCTCTCGATCTCCGCCGTGATCTGCGCCTCGCGCTTGAAGCGGCTGCGCATCTCCTCGCTCTGGAAGAGGTACGCGTGCATCACCTTCAGCGCCCGGCGGCGGTTCGTCTCGATGTGCACCACCTCGTAGACGGACCCCATCGCGCCCACGGCGAGGAGGCGCGCCACGCGATAGCGGTGCGCGAAGACCGTTCCGTCCGCGAGCGTGCCCGACACGGCGGGAGGGTCGCGCGCGGCGGCTGTCGCGTCAAGGTTCCAGGGACGCCCGAAGGGCGGCGCGCGCTGCGCGGAGCGGCGGCCGCGACGCCGCGACGCCGCGACGGCCAGCTGCGCGCATCACCGCGCCCGTGCGCACCGCAGCCCCGCGCCGGCGAAGTGGCCGTTCGGCGGGCGCTCCTGGAAGGCGGAGGTGAGCAATGTCTCCTTCCCGCTGCGCCAGCCCCCGCCCCAGATCATGTGGTTCGTGTCGGGGGTGAGGACGGCGCAGTCATCGCACGCGATCGGGTCGTCCGCCGCGAACGAATCCAGCACCCACTCCCACACGTTTCCCCCCAGATCCGCGTGTCCCCACCGCCCGTCTCCCCGCGGCGACCTCGACCCGCCGGGCTGGAGGTCCGCGATCTCGCACGACCCGTCGAGGCCGCAACCGTACACCGCGTAGCTCTCGTCGGGCTCCGGCGCGCTCTCCGGGCTCGACCATGGATGCGTGCGCTGCTCGTCCCCGCCGGCGGCCGCGTAGCGCCGCTCTGCTGACGTGGGCAGCCGACCGCCGTCCCACGCGCAGAACGCGAACGCCACGTACCAGCTCACGCAGGCCGCGGGCAGGAGCTCGTGCTCGCCCACCTCGTCGGTCCACGAAAAATAGGGATCTTCGCAGTGAAGCGACGCCGACAGCGCCGCCCGGTCCACGGGCAAGTTGGCGTCCCACGCGGCGCGCCACCCGCTGTCCGGAATCTTCGGGTGTGCTCCTGCCCCCACCGCTGGCCAGCTCGCCGGGTACTCGGACAGGAACGCCCGGAACCGCCCCACCGTCACCTCGAATCGATCCAGCCGGAGGTCGCTCACCGTCGCCAGCCGCGGCTCGGCGTCGCCCCGATCGAACGTGCCTCCGGGCACCACCAGGCTCCCGCAGCAGCCCTCGTCTCCGCGCGGCCCGCAGATCGCGTCCATCTTGGCGCAGCTCCGAGGGACGATGCAGCGCCCGTCGTCACACAGGGGCGCCTCCGCCGGGCACTCGGGTTCGTCCTGCCACGCTCCGCCTTCGTCGCACGTCTGCGGCCTGTTCTGCGCGCACCGCACCTCCTCTGGCGTGCACGTCTCGGCTCCACCTCCACCTCCGCTTCCTCCCCCCGCCAGGTGGTACGGCTTGTCCACGCCCACGATCGCCGTGCAGCCCCCGATCACGAGGCATGCCCCCGTCCACATCGTCACGGCAGACGCTGCGATCTGCATCAGCGCCACGCTCCGAGGCGCTCGACCAGCGCGGACCGGACCGCGCGCAGCGGACGCCAAGCCTCCATCCCAAGAATCTCCATGCGCGGGATTCTACTGACATTTCGCCTCGCGAGAGGGCCCGCTCGACGCCGCTCTGCCGCCGTTGGGGAGGGAGGTGCGACCGGCGCCCTCCTCCGCAGCGCCGGGCTCTGCCGCGCGTGTCCTGATGCATCGCGGCTTCTGTCCTTGCGCGCCGGCCGACATCCGCGCCGACATCCGCTCGGGGCGAGGCGCTCCGGCCCGGCGGGCGCTGGTTGCGCGAGGTCGTCGGGCAGATACCATCGCTCGCTGAAGATGGCTGTACTCACGCTCGAGCAAGCGGCGATCCCGCTCCGGCAGGCGTACCGGGAAGGTCGCCTCATTCCCTTTCTGGGCGCGGGCTTCTCTGCCCCGCTCCGGCTGCCGATGTGGAAGGAGCTGATGGGGTGGATGGGCGCCGCGCTCGGGTTCGAGCCAGCGCTCTTCGAGCTGCACGGCTTGCCCCCGCAGCTCGCCGGCTTCTTCGCCCGCGAGTGCGCGGGCGGCCTCGACAGCTTCATCGCCGAGATGCGCGCGCGCTTCCACGCGCGCGAGGTCGACGAGCGGCGCAGGAGCTCGTGCCAGCACAAGGCCCTGGCGCGCCGCGACTTCTCGACCATCTACACGACCAACTTCGAGCACCACATCGAGGAGGCGCTGCGGGACGCGGGAAAAGAGGCCGTGGCGCTCGCCAGGTTCGACGACTTCGCGCGGTGCCCGGCGCAGGGGGCGTGCCACGTCATCAAGTTTCATGGAGATCTCGACTGGCCCGAGACGGTGGTGCTCACCGAATCGCAGTACTTCGGCCGCCTCCGGCTCGAGGCGGCCCCCGATCAGCGCCTGCGGGCCGATCTGCTCAGCAACAGCTTCCTCTTCCTCGGCTACAGCTTCGGCGACGTCGACATCCGGTACATCTGGTACCGCATGGAGCAGATGCGCATCGAGGGCAGCCCGCAGCTCGCGAGGCGCGCGTCGAACCGCCGCGGTTACTGGGCGACCTTCGGCGCCGGGCTCGTCCAGCCGGCGCTGCTCGAGGACTGGCACATCGACGTGATCGAGCTCGACCCGAACGACAAGACGAAGAGCGTCGTCGACCTGCTCGACGCTTTGGACGCGTGAGGGGACGGGTGAGGGCGATGGTCATGGTCTATTTCGTCTCCTCGAACCACCGCAAGCTCGCGGACATGACCTATGTGTGGAGGGACGCCCCGACGCCGCTCCGCGTCCTCCGGCTCGACGTGCCCCAGATCCTCTCCTCGGATCTCGACACCGTCGTACGCGAGGAGGCCCTCGCCGCCTACCGGCTCTCCCTCGTGCCGCTCTTCGTCGAGCACGGCGGCCTCTTCATCGAGCACCTGAACGGCTTCCCGGGCCCGCTCGTGATGCCGTTCTGGGAGCGGCTGCAGGACCGGATTTGCTCCCTCATCCCTCCGGGGCAGTCGCGCGCGGCGCACGTGGTCCAGAAGGTGTGTTATTGCGATGGCCGGACGCTGCGTGTCTACACGGGCAGCGTCCCCGGCGAGATCGCCGTCGAGCGGCGGGGAGACGAGGGCATCCACTGGGAGCCGATGTTCATCCCGGCCGGGCACACGCGCACGCTCGGGCAGATGCCGCGTGACGAGCGCCTCCGGTGCTCTGCGAGCGCGGAGGCGCTGCGGGCGTTCCGGTTCGATCTCGGGCTGTGATCGCGGAGCGCGGCGCTCGCGCTCGTCGACGCGACGCGCGCGGCCGCGGCGCCCCTCCGGCGGCGCCGGCTCCTCCTCGCGCCGCCGGGACCTCGCGCCAGACGGGCCGTGCTGGCGGGCCGCTGCGACGCTCCCCGCAGCTCCGCGCGCTGGCCACGGTGGTGCTTGACTTCCGGATCGCTTTGGAGTTCCTAACCGTCCACGACCGCGGCAAGGGGGCGAGAGCCTGATGTCCGGCGCTCCTCCCCCCGCGCTCAGAGGTTGTCCCCATTTGGCGCGGAGGCGATTCATGGAGTTCAGACAGCTCGGCGGGTCAGGGTTCAAGGTACCGGTGCTGAGCCTCGGGACCGGGACGTTCGGTGGCTCCAACGAGTTCTTCCGGGGGTGGGGCGCGAGCGACGTGGCCGAGGCGACTCGGCTGGTCGACGTCTCGCTCGAGGCCGGGATGAACATGTTCGATTCGGCCGACATCTACTCCGACGGGCTCGCCGAGGAGATCCTCGGCCACGCGATCAAGGGCAGGCGCGACAAGGTCATCATCTCCACCAAGGCGACCTTCCGGAGCGGCAAGGGCCCCAACGACGTCGGCTCGTCGCGGTATCACCTGATCCGGTCGATCGAGGGGAGCCTGCGCCGGCTGCAGACGGATCATATCGATCTCTTTCAGCTGCACGGCTTCGACGCGGTCACGCCGCTCGAAGAGACGCTCGGCACGCTGGACGATCTCGTGCGAGCGGGGAAGATCCGCTACCTCGGATGCTCGAATTTCTCCGGCTGGCACCTGATGAAGTCGCTCGCGGTGTCGGAGAAATATGGTCTCTCTCGGTACGTGGCGCACCAGGCGTATTATTCGCTGGTGGCGCGCGACTACGAGTGGGAGCTGATGCCGCTGGCGCTCGATCAGAAGGTCGGCGCGGTGGTCTGGAGCCCGCTGGGCTGGGGGCGGCTCACGGGGAAGATCCGGCGCGGGCAGCCGTTGCCGGAGGTCAGCCGGCTCCGGAACAAGCTGTCTGTCGAGGGGGGGCCGCAGATCGACGACGAGTACCTCTATGGTGTGGTCGACGCGCTCGACGCGGTGGCGAAGGAGACGGGCAAGACCGTCCCGCAGATCGCGCTCAACTGGCTGCTGCAGCGGCCGAGCGTCGCGAACGTGATCATCGGCGCTCGTAACGAGGAGCAGCTTCGACAGAACCTCGGGGCGGTCGGCTGGAACCTCGCGCCAGAGCACATCGCGAAGCTGGATGCTGCGAGCAAGACGAAGCTGCCATATCCCTACTTTCACCAGGTCGGCGCGTTCACGGAGCGCAATCCGTTCCCTGTCGCGCTCTGACGGTCGCGGCTTGGCCGCGGCCGGCGGCTGATCCTCCGCGGAGGCCCGGCTCGGGGGCGCGCACCGCACCCGAGCCGTGGATGGCGATCCCGTGGCGAGGGCCGGTCAGGGCAGCACGCCGGTGGCGTCCGGCGTGGCGGCGTGCAAATCAGCGGTCGTGCTCATTCTTTGCGACTTCGACGGGACCATCACCTGCGACGACCTGACGAACCGGATCTGGGACGCCCACCTTCGCTATGACTGGCGGCAGGCGCTGCTCGCGCCTGCCGCCTCCGGCGAGCTCACGCCGTTCGAGCTCCTCCGCCGCGGCTACGCCGACGTGGATCGCCCGGCCGCCGAGCTCCTGGCCGAGCTGCGCCCGCACGCCGAGCTGCGGTCGGGCTTCGCGGATCTTCTGGCCCTGTGCGCCCGCCGGTCGTGGGTGTTCCACGTGATCAGCCACGGCCTGCCGTTCTACATCCGCGAGTTCCTGCCGCCGGGCACCGCGTTCTCTTGCTTCGATGCCGCCTTCGATGGGCGCTGGCGCGTGACCGTGCCGGAGACGGTGCGGCTCGGTCCCGGCGAGGACTTCAAGATCCGCGTGCTCGACCAGCTGAAGGCGGCCACCGGCGAGACCTCCACGGTCTACATCGGCGACGGCCGGCTGGACTACCCCGCGGCGCGGTGCTGCGATCGCGTGTTCGCGGTGCGGGACAGCGCCCTCGACGTGCTCTGCTCCCGCGACGGGATACCGTGCACACCCTTTGACGGCTTTGCCGAGATCTGCGCGGCGCTCGAGAGCAGCGGCACCCCTGACGGGGAGCGCGCGCAGCGCGCGGCCGACGCTACGCCGACACCTGGCTGATCCATCCGAGGTTCATCCAGCCCAAGGACCCTCTCGCCTCGGGTTGCGCCTGCTCGATCGCCGCCATAAGCGCGGCGTGGCTCAGATGTGCTTCGGCGGGTTCAGCTTGTCTTCCGCCGACCTCCGCTGGACGAGCGCCTTGGCCTTCTCGTAGAGGACCCGCAGCCGCCCGCCCTCGGGCTCCCAGTACTCGGCGCGCTCGACATAGAGCTTCAGGAGGGCCGCGTGAGGGTGGGTGGGGCCGGCCGGCAGCCACGCCTTCCACGAGGGCTTCCAGAGGCTCCGGATCTTCTCCTCGTTCCTCTCGATCGTCGCGCGCGCCGAGATCGAGATGTACGCCCGATCCCGCGGCCTGTAGCAGCAGACCGCCACCTGGTGCTCGCGGGCGATCTCGCCTGTCTTCGCCGCCTCGTCCTCCGTCACGAACCAGAGATCGCAGTCCATCAGCTCGGCCGGCTCCTGGATCTCCATCGGCCGCCCCCGCATCAGCCCCTCGGGGGTCATCGTGACGAGCATGGCGGTGTCGAACTCCCTGAGGAGCGCGTGCAGCTCGCTCATGGAGCCGCGGACCTGAGCCCTGGCCCCCGGCTCCACACTCCGGTGTTGCTCTCCACTCTGGTGTTGCATGCGGACAAAGCTGCTCCGCGGACCCTGGCCCGCAAGCAGGGGTGCGCCCTGACCCGTGTACCGCAGCAGCCTGGCGGCGCTCCGGCGTGACCCGAGGCGCCGCGCGCTGCAGAACGGTCCAGGCGGCTCGGCTCAGACTCGCGGGGTTTTGCGCAGTGGACGGCGCGATGCGACGCCTTGACGCGCGTCCGCTCGGCAGATCGGGCGCTCTCCTGCCGCCAGAAGTGCCAATCTGCGGGCCCTCGCGGGCGGCACACTCCATGCGTTTGCGGGCGCGGGGGCACACCACAACTCCGCCCAGCAGGCTCTGCCATGACCGCGTTTTTGGACGACGTCGACCCTCGTATCCCCGCTGTCCCGATCCGGGACGACACCGCCCGGATCCGGGAGGATTTCCTCGTGCTCGCCGCGCACGAGATCAGGACGCCCGTGACCTCGCTCCTCCTGCAGCTCCAGCTGACGAAGCGGATGAGCCAGCGGGAGCCGGAGAAGACCCCGGCGTGGGCGGCGGCGATGCTGGCCGTCTTCGACCGTCAGCTCGGCCGTCTCGCCCGGCTCTGCGACGACATGTTCCAGGCGAGGCACGGCGGCCTGGCCCGCGGCGCCCCGACCCGTGAGCCGGTCGAGCTCGTCGGGCTCATCCGCGAGGTGCTCGCGACGGCGGTCGCGCACCGGCCGGCCGCGTACGGCGCCATCTCGGTCGCGGCCGAGGGCCCGGTGATCGGCTGGTGGGACCGGTCTCACATCGAGCGCATGGCGTTCCACCTGATCAAGAACGCGCTCACCTTCGGCGAGGGCAAGCCGATCTCGATCGAGGTGCGCGCGACGCGCGCGCGGGCGCGGCTCATCGTGCGCGACCGCGGCATGGGGATCGCGCGGGAGGACCAAGAGCGGATCTTCGCGCGTTTCGAGCGGGCCGTCCCGGTGGAGCGCTTCGGCGGCCTGGGGCTCGGCCTGTACATCGCGCACGTCGCGGCGCGCGCGCACGGCGGCGCGATCCGCGTCGAGAGCGAGCTCGGCTGCGGCGCGGCGTTCATCGTCGATCTCCCGCTCGCCCCGCGGCGGCCGCAGCGGGTGCGGGCGGCGCGGCGCTCCTCGTCGATCTCCTCGCCGATTCCCCCCTCGCGCCCGGCGCGGGCGCGGCGCGGGCGCGGCGCGGGCGGGGCGCGCGCGCCCGAGCTTCCCCTGGGCGCGCACCTCAAGCTCGCGCAGGTCAAGCAGGTGCACCAGCGCCTGCTGCGCCCGCACTGACGCGCGCGCGGGCGGGTCAGCCCTCCAGGAAGCGGGCGAGCAGGCGCAGGCCGGCGGCCTGGCTCTTCTCGGGGTGGAACTGCGTCGCGGTGACGTTGTCCCGCTCGATCGCGGCGGTGATGCGGTGCGGGCCGTGCTCCGTCGTCGCCGCGACCAGCGCGGGATCGATCGGGACGGCGTGGTAGCTGTGGACGAAGTAGACGAAGGGGCGCTCGCCAGCGAACACGCCGAGCGGGCCCGCCACCTCGCGCGCGAACGCGATGCGGTTCCAGCCCATGTGGGGGATCTTGATCCCGACCCAGGGCTGGCCGGTGACCGCGTCCGCCTCGGCCGCGCTCGGCTGTGGGGTGAGGCGCTTGACGGTGCCGGGGAACACGCCGAGCCCGCGCGCGCCCTCCGCCTCCTCGCTCCCGTCGAAGAGCGCCTGCATGCCGAGGCAGATGCCGAGGTAGGGCGTCCCCTTCCGGATCTGCGCGCGCAGCGCCTCGCCGATGCCGCTCTGCAGCGCCGCGGCGCAGTCGCGGAAGGCGCCCTGGCCGGGCACCACCACCTTGTCGGCCCGGCCGATGATCTCCGGGTCGCCCGTGCGCGTCACCGCGCACGGCGCGCCGGCGTCCTCGGCGGCCTTCTGGAGCGCCCGCTCCACGGAGCGCAGGTTGCCCATCCCGAAATCGACGAGCGCGATGGCTTGCATGGCTCAGAGGCTCCCCTTGGTGGACGGGATGCCGGCGACGCGCGGCTCGATCCGGGTCGCCTTCATCAGCGCCTTGGCGAACGACTTGAAGCAGATCTCGACGATGTGGTGCAGGTTGTCCCCCTCGATGAGGCGGACGTGGAGGTTCGCGCCGACGCCGCGCGCGAAGCCCTCGAAGAACACCGGGGCGAGCTCGACGTCCCAGGTGCCGAGCTTCGCCTTGGGCAGCGGCACCCGCCAGACGAAGTAGGGCCTGCCGGAGAGGTCCAGCGCGCACTGCGCGAGCGCCTCATCCATGGGGAGCGTCGCCTCGCCGTAGCGGGCGATGCCCGCCTTGTCGCCGAGCGCCTTCTGCACGGCCGTGCCCAGGGTGATGCCGCAGTCCTCGGTCGTGTGGTGGCCGTCGATCTCGACGTCGCCCTCGGCGTGGATGGCGAGATCGAACAGGCCGTGGCGGGCGATCTGATCGAGCATGTGCGTGAGGAAGGGGAGCGGCGTCTTGATCTCCGAGCGGCCCTGGCCGTCGAGATCGATCTCGATGCGGATGTCGGTCTCGCGCGTCTTGCGCTCGACACTGGCGATGCGGGGCATGGCGCGTAGGGTAGTCGCCCTTCGCGGCAAGGGAAGCGGCGTGATCCCGATGACGTCGCAGGTAACGCGGCAATGGCCTTGGACGCGAGCGCCGGATCGCATAAGGTGGCCCCTGGATAACGTGGCGGTGGTGGCGCCCTGGAGGCAGCCCCAGCGCGGGAGCGTTCGTGAGCTCACCGGTCACCGAAGGTCAAGTTCTATCGGGGAAATACCGGGTCGAGCGCATCCTCGGGCAAGGGGGCATGGGCGTCGTCGTCGCCGCGTTGCACGAGCAGCTCCAGCAGCGGGTCGCCATCAAGCTGCTCCATCCCGGCGCCAACGACGAGATGGTGGAGCGCTTCGTGCGCGAGGCGCGCGCGGCGGTGCGCCTGAAGAGCGAGCACGTCGCGCGCGTGCTCGACGTCGGGACGCTCGAGACGGGCGCGCCGTTCATGGTGATGGAGTACCTGGAGGGGAGCGACCTCCAGGAGACGCTGCGGCGGCGCGGCCCGCTCGATCTGGAGGAGGCCGTGGGTTACGTGCTCGAGGCCTGCGAGGCCATCGCCGAGGCGCACGCGGCCGGCATCATCCACCGCGATCTCAAGCCGGCGAACCTCTTCCTCACGCGCGCGGCGGACGGCAGCGGCATGGTGAAGGTGCTCGACTTCGGCATCTCGAAGGCGCTCGCGGACCCGTCGACGGCGGGGGCCGAGCCGGAGCTCGGACTGACGAAGACGGCGATGGTGCTCGGCTCGCCGCTCTACATGGCGCCCGAGCAGATGCGCTCGGCGCGCTCGGTCGACGCGCGCGCGGACGTCTGGTCGCTCGGCGCCATCCTCTACCAGCTGCTCACCGCGCGTGTCCCCTTCGACGCGAGCTCGCTGTCCGAGCTCATCCTGATGATCAACACCGAGCCGCCGCCGCCCCCGACCACGTTCCGGAGCGACCTGCCGCCGGGCCTCGAGGCGGCGATCCTGCGCTGCCTCGAGAGGGACGTCGCGAAGCGCTTCAAGTCCGTCGCCGAGCTCGCGGGCGCCATCGTCGATTTCGGGCCTCCGCTCGCGCTGGCCTCGCTGGAGCGGATCGAGCGGACGCTGGGGCTCGTCCCCGCGGTCTCCTTCCGGGACCGGGCGAGCTCCGTGCGCGAGCGCATGAGCACGCCGCCCCCCTGGCAGACGTCGCAGGAGCGCGTGAGCGGCGTCCCCGCGGCGACCGCGCGGCACAGCGCGGCGCCGCCTGCCGGCGCGACGGCGGGCGGCGCGGTCGGCGCGGTCGGCCACACGGCTGGCCCGGCGGGCACCGCGCCTGGCTGGACGGCCGGCGGCGCCGCGCCCGGGGCGCGCTCGCGGAGCGGCGTCGTGCTCGCGCTGGCCGTGGTGGGCGCCGCCGTGGTGCTCGGCGGGATCCTGCGCTTCGTCACGTTCCATGGCGGCGCGGACGCTCCTCCCGCCGACCCGTCGGCCGTTGCGGCGACCGCCTCCGCCGAGCCCTCGGCGCCCGCGACGGCGGCCCCGCCCCCGCCGGTCGCGCCTCCGGAGGTGACCGCGGAGCCGCAGCCGCCGGCGACCGCGGCGCCGTCAGCGACCGTGTCCCCGGTGGCGACCGCCGCGCCGGTGGCCACCGCGGCGCCGCTGTCGACCGCCGGGCCGAAGGCGCCGGCGAGCGCGACGCCGGTCGCCACGGGGCCTCGGCCGAAGCCCACCGCCGCGCCCTCGGCCCCACCGGCCGCGACCGCCGCGCCGACCGCGACCGCGACCGCGACCGCCGCGCAGCCGGGGAGCATCTTCGATGTGCTGAACGACAAAGGTAAGCCCAGATGAGTTGGCCAGGAAGCGAACGGCTCCCGCTGTGGAGCAGCAGGAGCCTGCGCGTCGGCGCCGCGGTCGCGCTCGGCGGCGCCGTGCTGACGGCCCTCGCGCCCGCGGGGGCGCAGCCGGCGCCCGCGGGGGCGCAGCCGGCGCCCGCGGGAGCGCAGCCGGCGCCCGCGGGGGCGCAGCCGGCGCCTGCCGCGGGCGCGCCTGCCGTCCAGGGGCCGCTGTCCGCGACGCTCACCGGCGAGGCCAAGGCCGAGTACGAGGCCGCGCGGATCCTCTTCAACGACGGCGACTACCGCAACGCCATCATCAAGTTCGAGCGTTCCTTCGAGCTCTCCGGCGACCCGCGGCTGCTCTGGAACATCGCCCTCTGCCAGAAGAACCTGAAGCGCTACGCGCGCCTCCTCGGGACGGTCGAGAAGCTCCTCAGGGACGCCGGCCCCCAGCTCGGGGAGCAGGATCGGAAGGACGCCGCTGCGCTCATCGAGGCGACGAAGGCGTACGTGAGCCGGCTCGATCTGAAGGCCAGCGAGGCGGGGGCCACGGTCTTCGTCGACGGCGAGGAGGTCGGCCAGACGCCGCTCCGCGAGCCCGTGCTGCTCGACGTCGGCACCCGGAAGATCCGGGTGACCAAGAAGGGCTTCAAGGACGTCGAGGTCTCCCAGCAGGTGGCGGGCGGCGGCGAGGTGACGGTCACGGCCACGCTGGAGAAAGAGGTCCATCAAGGGCGGCTCATCGTCACGGCGGCGCCGGACGCCGTCATCTCCATCGACGGTCGCGTGGTCGGCCGCGGCGGCTACGACGGCCCCGTGCCGAGCGGCGGTCACGCGCTCCGCGTCACGGCGTCCGGCATGGTGACGCACCAGTCCGAGGTGATGATCCAGGACAACCAGACGCGCCGCGTGCAGGTCACGCTGGTCCCGCAGCCCAAGCAAGGGAACGTCGAGACCTGGCTCTGGATCGGCGGCGGTGTGCTGGTGCTCGCGGGCGCGGTCCTGGTCGCCACGGGGGTCTTCGGCCCGGAGCCGCCGGTCGACGGCCGCACGTCGCCCGGCTCGGTCTCCCTGTCCCAAAAGGGCGGCGCCACGTTCACGATCCCCTTCGGGGGTGGCCGATGAGCGCCGTCGCCCGGGCGGCGCTCGCCGCGCTCGTCGCTGTCGCGGCCTGCGGGTGCTCTCCGCCGGACGAGATCATGCTCGCCGTCTCGACGGATCTCGAGATGCCCAAGGACTTCGGCGCCCTCCAGGTGCAGGTGTTCGAGGGCGGCACCCCCAAGTTCTCGGCGACCTACGAGCGGCTCGGCGAGTCCGATGCCGCCGCGCGCCTGCCGGCGACGATCGGCTTCTACTCCTCGAGCGGCGGGGGCGACTCGATCCGGATCAAGGTCAGCGCCCGCATCGGGAACGAGCTCGGCGCGCCGCGCGTCCTGCGCGAGGCGGTCACGAGGATCCCGAAGGACCGCGTCGCGCTGCTCACGCTGCCGCTCAACTTCCTCTGCGACGACTCGGGCGAGATCGAGGCGAACGGCGACGTGGTGAACAAGCACTGCTCGGAGGGGCAGACCTGCGTCGCGGGGGCGTGTGCATCGAGCGAGGTCGATGCTGGCGCGCTCCCCGACTACGCGCCCGCGGACGTTTATGGCGGCGGTGACGGCGACGGCGACGGCGATTGCTTCGACGTGACGGCCTGCTTCCAGGGCACGACGCCTGCGGAGGTCGACGCGGCGTGCTCGATCGCGGGCGAGGGCGGGGTCCCGCTGAACGTGGCGCTGGAGACCGCGGCGGGCGACGGGATCTGCGATGACGCCGAACGTTGCCTGGTGGCGCTCGACGCCGGCAGCGCGGATGGCTTCGGGGTAGCGGAGGACGGGCGGATCCAGCTGCCGACCGCCGTCTGTGATCAGGTGGCCGCCGGCAAGATCGCGGCCGTGGTGACGTCGCCGGTGACGGCCGCGTGCGTCCAGAAGACCGTGGGCCTGCCGACGTGCGGGCCGTGGTCGGCGTCGGGCTCCGTGAATCCGTGACGGAGCGGTCGCATCCCCCGGCGGGATGCGACCACCAGCGCCCGTTGCGGTCGTGGTCGTCAACGGCCGTGGATGTGAACGTGGACGTGGTCGTGGTCGTGGTCGTCAACGGCTCGATCGTGAACGTGAACGACTCGTTGGAATCCGACCGAACATCGCGCGGATGTCGACGCGACCCGGAGCTTGGTTGCGCGGAAGCAAACGGGGGCAGAGACGATCGTCGACCAAGGGACCGGCGGAACGTTCACGTCTACGATGGTGTCGTTGACGACCACGACCACGACCACGACCACGTTGGTGACCGCTGGGGGGGAGGGGGGCTTGGGGCCCTGAGCGCGACCGAACGAGCTTGGTTAACACCCATGCCACCCAACCGAGCGCTCGCCGTCCGGCGTTCCGGCAGGTCGCGATCTGGGCGAGCGCTCGATATCGACGTGCCGTCGAGAGCGTGACCTGACTTGACGCTCGTCGTCCGGCGTTCCGACAGGTCGCGATCTGGGAAAGCGGTCGATAACGACCTGCCGTCAAGGACGTGACCTGGGCTGACGCTCGTCGTCCGGCGTTCCGGCAGGTCGCGATCTGGGAGGACGCTCGAACTCGGGTGTCCCGTCGAGAACGTGACCTGAGCTGACGCTCGTCGCCAGGCGCTCGCCCAGGTCGCGATCTGCCCGAGCGTCGGAGCTCGACGTGCCGGCAAGATCGCGACCCTCCCAGGACCTTGCCGCGAACGCGGTGCCCAGGTCCACACCTGGGCTTCCCTTCAAAATTACGCTGCGCTCCAGATCGGGGCTGCCTTCCTCCGGCTCTTGTGAGCCTCGGCCCATGACGGGCGCTGGTGAGGGCCGTCACGTCACGTCGGTCACCCCGAGGCGCGCCCTGGGGCCGCGCTGCGCGCTCCGCGGTTGCTCCTGTAATCGGGTGTCATCGACAGGACACGAGACCGGCGCTTCCCTGGCACGACGCGCTGTCCCCCACGTGGAGGTCTGTCCCATGTTGAAACACCTGATGATTGAAGAGATGGTCGCCCTCGTTGCTCCGTGGATCGAGGATGCCCAGCGGAAGCGGCTGTTCCTGTCGATCCCGGAGATCGCCGGGCTGCACGACAAGGTGGCCGAGGTCCACGGCGCCGTGCTGGCGGTTCGCCCGAGCAGGACGGGCGTGTCGGCCGGGATGACGGCCTTGAACGACGAGCTCTCGAAGGTCGACGAGCGCCACGATCACCTGGCCAAGGCGGTCTCGTACGGCATCGACGCGCACCGCGAGCACTGTCTGGCGGAGGAGCCGCCGGACGTCGCGGGGGCGGAGGCGTGTGATCGGGCCCAGGCCAGCCTGTTCCCGACCGGGCTCGCCATCATCAAGGCGTCGCCCACCGCGGAGTCGGGCAACACGGCGCGGATCGCCCGGCTCCTCGACGAGGAGCCCTCGACCGCCGCGTTCCTCAAGGCGATCCCGGCGCCGGGCAAGACGACGCTGCTCCACACCGTGCAGCGGTGGATCGCGTCGGGCAAGGAGCTCTCGACGATCGAGCACCGGCGGGACGCGCTCGCCGCCAAGGAGAAGACCGCGCCGGTCGTGAACGCGACGATCCTGGCGGCGCGCAATCAATGGCTCCGCGTCGTCGCTGCGGTGCTCTCCAACCTGGAGATCTCCAGCGCTCCCGCGGAAGCCATCGAGACGATCCGCGGCCCCGTCCTGAAGGCGTCCGAGCGAGCCGGCAGGCGCTACGCCGGCGGCAAGGCCGGGAGCGCCGGCGCCGAAGGGCCTCGCCAGCCGGCGGCAGCGGGGGAGGGGGGCGCCGCCGCCGGAGGCGCGCCCGGGGTCAGCCCGCCTGTGGAGTGACGCGGCCGGGCGGCGCATATCGCATGCCGCAGGCCGCGCGCCGGGATCGAGCGCGGGCCGCCCTGGGGTCACTTCGCGCGAGCACGCGTCGCGCGTGGTCGACGGATCAGGCGCTCGAAACGACGGATCAGCTGGTCGTCGCCGAGCGCGACCTCGAGCTCGCCGAGCAGCTCGCGGACGCGTTCGAGGTCGAGGCGGAGCTGCTCGAGCAGCACCCCGCGCACGTCCTCCAGGTCCTTGGGCCTGCCGGCCAGGACCTTGGTGACGATCAGGTCTTCCGGGCTGATCATCGGCACACGCACGCCCCCGACGTCGACGAGCCTCCGGCGCGCGAGGAACTCCAGGTGCAGGCTGGAGCCCGCGAGCACGACGTCGACGGGCATGGCGGTCGAGCGATGCACCAGCGGCAGCAGGCGAGCGTCGCGCAGGAAGTCCTCGCCGAGGGCGACCCGGAGGTCGAATCCGGCACGCGAGAGCTCGTCGACGAGCGCGAGCGTGCCCAGCTGCTCGATGGCGACGGTGACGTCGACGTCCGCGGTCATGCGGGGTCTCCCGTAGGCCACCGCTGCTTGGGCGCCGAAGACATACCAGTCAAGGCGCCGCCTGCGCATCGCTGCGGCGAAGTCAGCGAGCAACGCGACGGCGGCGGGGCGGGAGGCGATCGAGCGCCTCGAGGACGCGGAGGTGCGTGGCGAGGTCTTCTTCGCGCTCTCCGTCGCTCGGCCACGCTGGCCTTTGCGCGAGGACTTGCTTGCGGAGCTCATCGGCGATCCGGACTCCAGCGGCGGGGCCGTGCTGCTTCTTCCAGTCGCGCCAGTAGAGCTCCTTGTCGCGCTGGGCTGCCGCCCAGTCCTGGCGAGCGAACCGGCGAAGCTCGTCAAGGTCTCGCACCGCGCTCACCGTACCACGGCAGGCAGCGCGCGCGGTACCCACGGGGCCGGCAACGAGGGCCGCAGGCACGCGTGGATCGGCGCATCGCGCGGTGTGCGCTGGCGCCGATCACGTGACGGACGGCCCGTCAGCGCGCGTCACCCGCGCCGCCGCCGCCACCGCGCGAGGAGCGCCGCGGCGGCGAGCCACGCCGCTGCCGAGCCCGCCGCCCCGTCGGCGCCCGCCGCGAGCCCGCAGCCGTTGCCGTGCGCCCGGGGGTCGCCGCGCAGCGGCCTGGGGGTGGCGCCCTCGCCGCCCGAGCCGTCTTCGCCGCCGTGGCCTCCGACGCCGCCCGCACCGGGGTCGCCGCCGCCCGAGCCCGGGTCGCCGCCGCCCGAGCCCGGGTCGCCGCCGCCCGCACCGTCTTTGCCGCCCGCGCCGCCGCCTCCGCTGCCGGCGTCATCGGGCACGCAGCCGCCAGCCACGCAGGTGCCGCCGGGGCAGCGGGCGCCCTCGTTGGGGAAGAGCGCGCACTCGCCGTGCCTCGGGTGGCACTGCGCGGAGGTGCAGGCGTCCCCGGAAGGCGCGCACACGACCGGATCGGCGCCCTTGCAGACGCCGCCGTCGCAGGCGTCGGTCCGGGTGCAGGGGTCGCCGTCGTCGCAGGGCGTGCCGTCGGGCTTCGCCGGCGCGCTGCAGTCGCACGCGTCACCGACGTCGTCGCCGTTCGCGTCCTCCTGCCCTTCGTTCGAGAGGAACGGGCAGTTGTCGCCGGCGTCGGGCGCGCCGTCGCCGTCGTCGTCGTCGTCGCACCGGTCGCCGTAGCCGTCGTCGTCGCCGTCGCTCTGGCTCGGGTTCGCCGTGAGCGGGCAGTTGTCGCCGTCGTCGGGCGCGCCGTCGCCGTCGTCGTCGCCGTCGCACGCGTCGCCCTCGCCGTCGCGGTCGAGATCGGACTGGTCGGGGTTCGGGATGGAGAGGCAGTTGTCCACGCCGTCCCCCACGCCGTCGTCGTCCCTGTCCAGCGCGTTCAGGTCGCACGCGTCGCCCCGGCCGTCCGTGTCGGCGTCGGCCTGATCGGGGTTGGGGACGAGCGGGCAGTTGTCGGCCTCGTCGCCCAGGCGGTCGTTGTCGTCGTCGTCGTCGCACGCGTCGCCGCTGTCGTCCGGCGGCGACTCGTCCTTGTTGTTCTCCTGCGCCGCGTTGGGCGTCGACGGGCAGTTGTCGACGTCGTCGGGCACGCCGTCGCCGTCGTCGTCGGGATCGCAGGCGTCGCCCGCGCCGTCGCCCTCGAGGTCCGACTGATCGGCGTTCGGCGTGAGCGGGCAGTCGTCGTCGCCGTCGAGGACGCCGTCGCCGTCGTCGTCGGGATCGCAGACGTCGCCCGCGCCGTCGCTGTCGGCGTCGGCCTGAGCCGGGTTCGGCGCGGACGGGCAGTTGTCGTCGAGGTCCTTCACGCCGTCGTCGTCGCCGTCGCCGTCCACGTCCCAGTTGACGACGAAGGCCCGCTCGGCCACCGACATCCCGGCGAGCGCCGGCGCCGGGAGCGCGTCGAGGCGGGCCGCACCCGCGTGGGAATCGGCCCGGCTCGCGCGCTGGCCGCCGAAGTGCATGACGACCCGCGTCTCTCCGGGCGGCAGCTGCAGGGTGAACTCGATGACGGGCCCCTGCGTCTCCGCGCAGTCGAAGGTGGCCATCCCGACGCTCCCCGGGGCGATCACCGCGGAAGGCCCGTAGAAATTGAAAAAGAGGCTCGGATCCCCCGCCATGTCGACGGCGTCGTCGGTGGCGAGCCATCGATCCGCCGGCGTGAACTCCAGATCGCCGGTGTGCGACTGCGTGATGGTGGTGGCGCGGTCGGATCCGACGTTCGTCTCGATCCGCACGACCGTTGCCCGCTCTCCGGCGGTGGGGTTGTGGAGGATCTCCAGGAAGCGCGCCCAGCCCTCGTCGGTCGGCACGTACACCTTCCGGGTGACCTCGAGATCGCCGACGAGCGCCGGCCCGTGGACGAACTGCCGCCCGTCCATCTCCTCCACCCGGGCCGAGGCAGGAAAGGCGACCCCGTCCACCCGAAGCAGCATGCCGCTGTCGAAGGCGTCATCGGTCCCGTCGCTGATCACCCCCTCCGTCCCGACGTCCCACCGGAAGTTGAGACCATCGACGAGCGCCTGAACGGGCCCTGTGACAGCGCACTGCGCCGCCGCGCTCCGCGGCGCCGCCGCGAGGGCCAGCGCGGCGCCGACTGCTGTGGCCATGACGGTTCGCTTCATCATCACTCTCTTGCTCCCCGGGCCGCGCCTGACGGCCTGACCGCGGACCGCGCTCGTCAGCGCTCCGACGTCGCCCGCCGGCTACCTCTTCTCCAGGACGAGGAGCTGCACGCGCCGGTTCTTCTCCCGCCCGGCCGCGCTCCTGTCGTCCGAGATCGGCTGGCTCGCCCCGTATCCCTTCGCGACCAGCCGCTCGGCCGCGATGCCCTTCCCGACGAGCCACCGGCGCACGGCCTCCGCGCGAGCGGTCGAGAGCGTCTCGTTGAACCTGGCGTTGCCGGCGCCGTCCGTGTGCGCGGAGACCTCGATCTTCACCCACTCCGGGTGCTGCTCGATGACGTCGCGCACCTCGGCGAGCACCGCCTCGCTCTTCGGATCGATCGGCGCCGGGTCATTCTTCAGCACGCGGAACACGACGGGCTCCAGCAGCACGATCTGCTCGCCCTGCACCCGCACCCGCGTCGGGCAGCCGCTCGCGGGCGCGTCGCCGCTCGCCGGGCCCTTCTCGCGCGGGCACGCGTCGGCGTCGTCGGGCAGGCCGTCGCCGTCCCGGTCCGTGGGCTGGCGAGGACCAGGGGGGCAGCCAGGGCGCGTCGCGCCGCCCGCTGCGTCGCCCTTCTCCGCGGGGCACGCGTCGAGCGCGTCGGGCAATCCGTCGCCGTCCTGGTCCGCGGGGCAGCCGCGCCGCGACGGATCGCCGCCCCCGGAGCCCGCGGCCGCCCGGGGGCAGAGGTCGTCCGGATCGGCGACGCCGTCCTCGTCCTCGTCCTCGACGGGGCAGCCGTTCCTCTTCGCGTCGGCGCTGGCCGGGCCGTGCGCGTACGGGCACGCGTCCCGCGCGCCGGGGATGCCGTCCACGTCCGGATCCGCGTTCGCGCCGGCCTCCGCCGCCGCGCCGGCGGGCGGCGGCGCCGGGGGAGCCCACGCCACCGTCCCCATCGCGCGGAACGACGGCGTGCCGATGGCGTCGCCGATGCCCGGACCGGCGGCCGCCCCGACGACGAGGCCAGCGAGGGGGCGGAGCCGAGCGCCGAGCAGGAGCTCGGCGCTCGTCGTCCTCTCCACCTCGACCCGCTCGCGCGCGGTCAGCGACAGGGAGCCGCCCTGGAGCATCGTCTCGGCGTACACCTCCGGGCCGAGCTGCAGCCGCTCGTCCCAGAGGAGCACGCCCGCGCCGCCGCCATAAGCGAGCGTCGAGGGGCTCTCGGAGCTCCGCATCACCGCGCCGGCCGCGACGCTCCACACGACGCGCGCGATGCGCCCGCCGAGCAGGAGCTGCGGCGTGACGCGGACCGCGCCCTCGCCGACGTAGGCGTCCGAGCTGCCCGTGGGCAGGTGCAGGGACGCGCTCGTGCCGAGCTGGAAGGGGTCGCCGTCGTCGCCGAGCAGCCGGACGCGCACGCCGAGGCGCAGATCCCCGAGCTCCGGGGAAGACGGCGCCTCGGGGGCGCCCGCGCCGGCCGCCGCCGCGGCGCCGTCGCCGCTCTGGGCGAGCGCGAGCGGCAGCGACGCCGAGACGAGCAGCCGATCCCACAGCGAGAGGGAGCCGCCGACGTGGAGGAGCGACTGGCTGCCGACGATCGCCCGCTCCGGCGATGTGCCGCCTCCGAGCGTGAGCGGATCCTCCGCGTGGTCGAACAGGGCGAGCCCGCGCGGGACCAGGTGCCCTCCGATGAACGGCGACGGCACACCGAAGAGCGGATCACCCGCGGGTGTCGGCTCGAACCGGCTGAGCGCGACGGCGCCAGGCCCCTCCGCGCGCGCGGAGGACGGGCCGAGGGCGATGCCGATCAGCGCGCCCGCGAGCGCCGCGCCCACCGTGATGAAGCCTCTCATGGGCGCCGGATGGTATCCCCGCCACCGCAAGCGGAGCAAAGGCGATTTGTCCGAGACGTTTCCAACAGTTGCTCGTGCGGCGCGTGCATCGGATAGCATCGCGGTAATCCGAGGTGGAGAGTCGGAGAGTCGGAGCGCGGCCATCGCGGCGTGCCTCCGCCAGCAAGGAGCATCGATGCGAGGGAAGCACCTGGGCCATTGGGGGCGCGCCATCGCGGCCGCGCTCGGCGTGTGGCTCGCGGCGGGCGTCGCCGCGGCCCAGCCAGCGCCCGCCGTGCCCGCCGCGACGCCGCCCGCGGAGACGCCGCTCGCGGAGTCGCTGACCGGGATGGCCAGGGCGGAGCACGGGGCGGGCGCGGCGCTGTTCGACGACGGCGACTACGCGGGCGCGCTCGCGCGGTACGAGCGCGCCTACGAGCTGTCGCGCGATCACCGGCTGCTCTGGAAGGTCGCGCTCTGCCAGAAGAACCTGCGGCGCTACGCGACGATGCTCGCGACGCTGCGCCGGATCGAGGCCGAGGCGGGCGCCGCGCTGTCGGCGCGCGACAGGCAGGACATCGCCGATCTGCTCAAGGCCGCCGGGATCTTCGTGTCCCTCCTCGATGTCAGGGCGAGCGAGCCGGGGGCCACGGTGTTCGTGGACGACGAGCCGGTCGGGACGACGCCGCTCGCCGCGCCGGTGCCGATCGACATCGGCGAGCGCCGCATCCGCGTGTCGAAGCCGGGCTTCGTCGATTTCGTCCGGCAGGTGAAGGTCGTGGGCGGCGACAGCGTCGCGCTCGTGGCGCGGCTCGACCGGGCGGTGAACCGGGGGCGGCTCGCCATCGCGGCGGGGCAGGACGATCTCATCGCGATCGACGGCAAGGTGGTGGGCAAGGGCCGCTGGGAGGGCTCGGTGCAGAGCGGGACCCACGCGCTGCGGGTGACGGCGCCGGGGATGACGCCGCACGAGGCGCAGATCCTGGTCCGCGACGACGAGCGCCGCCGGATCGACGTGTCGCTGGAGCGCGCCGCGCAGCGGGGCGGCGCGAGCAAGTGGCTCTGGATCGGCGGCGGCGCGGCGATCTTCGCGGGCGCGCTCGTCGCCGGCTCGCTGCTCTTCGAGCCGGGGACGCCGGCGGAGCAGGGCAGCCTGGGCACGGTCCCGCTCGGCTTCGGAGGGAGACGTTGATGCGGATGAAACGGACGAAGCGGACGAAGCGGACGGGACCGATGTCGGCGGTGTTGCTCTCGCTCGCGGCGGCGGCGGGTTCGGCCTGCGGCGGGGAGAAGGGGCAGCTCATGGTCGTCTTCCAGACGGACATGTCGCTGCCGAAGGACATCGATACGGTCCGGATCGAGGCGACGCTCGACGGGTCCGTCGTCTACGACGAGACGTTCGAGCGGCTCGGGAGCGAGGGGTCGATCCTCCTGCCGGCGACGCTGGG
This sequence comes from Sorangium sp. So ce128, assembly GCF_051525245.1. Lineage (NCBI taxonomy): Bacteria > Pseudomonadati > Myxococcota > Polyangiales > Polyangiaceae > Sorangium > Sorangium sp. So ce128. The sequence continues at coordinate 4,125,953 of NZ_CP150313.1, forward strand.
CTTCCTCACGCCCGACGACCCGTCGCAGGCGCTCCGGGTGCGCGTCATCGCGAGCCGCGGCGGGAAGGACGGGGTGCGCCTGCTCCGCGAGGTGCTGACGACCGTGCCCGAGGGGCGCACGGCGACGCTGCACATGCCCATCCAGTTCCTGTGCGACGGCTCGGCCGAGGTCGAGCGCGACGAGCAGGGCAACGCGCTGCGCGACGCGGAGGGCAACGTGCTCGTCAAGAACAGCTGCCCCGAGGGCCAGAGCTGCGTCGCGGGCTCGTGCGTGCCGCGCGAGGTCGACTCGCGCGAGCTGCCCGATTACGAGGCGGTGGCCGTGTTCGGCGGCGGGGCAGGCGACGGCGACGGGCTCTGCTTCGACACTCTCCAGTGCTTCGCCGCCGCCACGTCGGCGCCGGTCGATCTCGAGGCGTTCGCCGCGGACGGCACCGTTTGCCGGGCCGCCGCGCCGAGCGGCGACGTGAACGTCGCGCTGCTCACGCAGGGCGGCGGGATCTGCGGCGAGAGCGCGTGTTTCGTGCCGCTCGACGCGGAGAGCGACGCGGGCTTCCGGGTGGAGGAGGGCAACGTGCTCCGGCTGCCGGTCGAGGTGTGCCGGCGGGCGCAGAGCGGCAAGCTCGCGGGGCTCGCGATCGCGGCGGCGGGCGAGGGGCAGTGCCGCAGGAAGGGCACGGATCTGCCGACGTGCGGCCCGTGGTCGGCGCTGCTGGGCGGCGAGTCCACGGAGCCCGACGCGTCGGCGCCCGTCCCCGTGGCGGTGGCGCAGGTCCACCCGGTGTCGCTGCAGGTGGCGGCGGGCGGCGTGACGTGGATCGCGGGCGCCACGTTCGACGGCGAGGGGATGGCCCAAGAGGACGGGGCGCTGAAGACGGCGCCCGTGGACGGCGGCGAGCCGCTGATCCTCGGCGCGACGCAGGCCTCGCCGCGGGATCTCGCGATCGACGAGGTGCGGCAGGTGGCCTTCTGGACGAACGCGGAGGACGGCACGCTGAGGGTGGTCCCGCTCGCGGGCGGCGAGCCGCGCGTGCTGCTCGCGGATCTGGAGCAGCCCGAGGGGCTCGCGCTCTCGGGCGGCGCGCTCGCGTGGACCGAGCTCTGGGGAGGCGGCGTGTTCCGGGCGCAGCTGAGCGGCAGCGGCGCGGAGGTCGCGCTCGGCGCGCCGGAGGAGCTGACGCCGCCCGGCACGGCGTTCTCGTCGCCCTACCGCGTGGCCAGCGCGGGGGACACCGTGTGCTGGACGTACCAGGGCACGCTGGGCAGGACCGACGGGGCGGTGGCGTGCCGCGTGGGAGAGGCCTCGGTGACGATCGCCGCGGAGCAGCTCACCCCGCGGGAGATCGCGCTCGACGTGGACGGGGAGGGGAACGCGGCGGCGGTCTACTGGGCGAGCTTCGAGGGCGGCAGCGTCTTCCGGGCGGATCTGAGCGGGGCGGAGGCCGGCGCGCCCGAGGAGATCGTGTCGGATCAGGGCCAGCTGAACGGCCTCGCGGTGGACGAGGGGCACGTGTACTGGACGCGGCGCGACGCGGGGACGGTCGTGCGCATGCCGAAGGGGGGCGGGGAGCAGGAGGTGCTGGCCTCGGGGCAGGCGCGGCCGGGCGACATCGCGGTGGACGAGGCGACCGTCTACTGGATCAACGAGGGATCGCCGGACGGCAGCGACGGCGCGCCGGTGAAGGACGGGGCGGTGCTGAAGCGCGCGAAGTGACGGGGACGGCGGCGAGCGCAGGGGGCGGCGGCGCGCCGCCTGCGCGCTCGCCGCCGCGTGTGCTATGGCGCGATCCGTGAAACGCACGGCGCTTCTCCTGTTCGCCCTCGCGCTCCCCGCGTGCGGATCGAGCTACGCACAGCAGGGCCCGAGCGACACGCTCCGGGCCTACGCGCAGGCGCTCCAGGAGGGGCGCGTCGACGCGGCCTACCGGCTGCTCTCGGACGAGGCCAAGCGGTCGATGTCGCTCGAGGCCTTCCGGCGCGCGGTGCGGGACAACCCGGACGACGCGCTCGAGATCGCCCGCGCCATCGCGCGGCCCGCGGCCGATCCGGTGGTGACCGCGACGGTCACCATGCCGAACGGCGAGGAGCTCCTGCTCGTCTTCGAGGGGGGCCGCTGGCGGCTCGACGCGGCGGCGGTCGATCTCTACGGTCAGGCGACGCCCCGGCAGGCGCTGGTGGGGTTCCTGCGGGCCTTCGAGCGGAGGCGCTACGACGTGATCATGCGCTACGTTCCCGACGCCGAGAGGGAAGGCCTCGTCGAGCCCGCGGGCGCCGCGCCCGATGAGGCAGGCGCGCCCGGCGAGGCGGGCGCTTCGCGCGCCGGCGGCGAGGGCCCGGCGCAGCCCGCCGGACCTGGAGCCGCGCCGGGGACCGCGGGAGCTGACGCGGCGCAGAAGCCTGGCGGTCGGCCCGGGACGGTCAGGGCCGCGGCCGCCGCGGCGCAGCTGACGCCCGAGAAGCTGAAGAGCGCCTGGGAGGGGCCGCAGAAGGAGCAGATCAACCGGGTCGTCCAGGCGATCAAGGCGGCGCTGCCGACCGCGACCATCGAGGAGACCGGGGACAGCGCGTCCATGGCCTATGGCGCCGGCGGCACGGTCGCTTTCACGCGCGAGCACGGGGTCTGGAAGATCAAGGACTTCTAGCGGCGCGCCCGCGTCATGGCTTCGAGAAGAGCGCTGTACTAGGGTTGTCTGCATGCCGACCGGCGATCCTTCTTCGCGAACGCCCCCCTCGCCCGACGCGGATAGCGTCCCGATCCTCCCGCTGCGCAACTCGGTGCTGTTCCCGATGTCGGTCGTGCCGATCAACGTCGGCCGGCCGCGGAGCGTGCGCCTCGTCGAGGATCTCCTCGGCCGCGAGCGCGCGCTGGTCGGCGTGATCAGCCAGAGGTCGCCCGACGTGGACGAGCCGACGTTCAAGGAGCTCTACTCCGTCGGCACCGTCGCGCGCGTCGTGAAGGTCATCCGGCTCGGCCCGAACAACTACTCGGTCGTGCTGAACGGGCTCGGCCGCTTCCGGGTGAAGTCGGCGTTCTCGCTGGAGCCGTACATGCGCGCGCGGATCGAGCGCATCCCGGAGTCGCTCGTGCGCGACGTGGAGCTCGAGGCGCTCGGCGCGGGCCTGCGCGAGGCGACGCGCGAGGTGCTCGGCCTGATGCCGAACCTGCCGCGCGACACGGCGGGCATCCTCGACAACGTGCGCGAGCCGGGCGCGCTCGCCGATCTGATCGCCTCGAACTTCCCGCAGGCGCAGGCCTCGGTCGGCGACAAGCAGGAGATCCTCGAGGCGTTCGACGTGAAGGCGCGCGTCCGCCTCGTGCTCGCGATGGTCGGCCGCCAGCTCGAGGTGCTGCGGGTCAAGAAGGAGATCTCCTCCATGGTGCAGGAGGAGATGGGCAAGTCGCAGCGCGAGTACATCCTCCGGCAGCAGATGAAGTCGATCAAGGAGGAGCTCGGCGAGGGCGGCGACGACGACGAGATCGAGGAGCTCCGCGAGCGCATCCGGCGCGCCAAGGTGCCGGCGGAGGTCGACAAGGTGGTCCGCAAGCAGCTCAGCCGGCTGCGCTCGATGGCGCAGCAGTCGGCCGAGTTCAACGTGACCAAGACGTACCTCGAGTGGATCGCGGATCTGCCGTGGTCCAAGACGACGGTGGACAAGCTGAGCGTCGAGAGCGTTCGGCGCTGCCTCGACGAGGATCACCTCGGGCTGGAGAAGGTGAAGAAGCGGATCGTCGAGTACTCGGCGATCCGGCAGCTTCGCACCGACAAGAAGGGGCCGATCCTGCTCTTCATCGGGCCGCCCGGCGTCGGCAAGACGTCGCTCGGCAAGTCGATCGCGCGCAGCATGGGGCGCCGCTACGAGCGGATCGCGCTCGGGGGCGTGCGCGACGAGGCGGAGATCCGGGGGCACCGGCGCACGTACGTGGGCGCGCTGCCCGGGCGCATCCTGCAGGCGCTGAAGAAGGCAGGGACCAAGAACCCGGTGCTCGTGCTCGACGAGGTCGACAAGATGGGCGTCGACCTGCGGGGCGATCCGGCGGCGGCGCTCCTCGAGGTGCTCGATCCGGAGCAGAACTCGACGTTCCAGGACCACTACCTCGACCTGCCGTTCGATCTGTCGCAGGTGATGTTCCTCGCGACGGCGAACAACTGGGACGGGATCCCGGGGCCGCTCGTCGACCGCATGGAGGTCATCGAGGTGCCCGGCTACACGCGGACGGACAAGCTGGGGATCGCGCGGGAGTTCCTGGTGCCGAAGCAGCTGTCGGCGCACGGGCTCACGGACGAGCGCCTGGAGTTCACGGAGCCGGGCATCGAGGCGGTCGTCGACCACTACACGCGCGAGGCGGGCGTGCGCGGCCTGGAGCGGCAGATCGCGGCGGTGTGCCGCGCGACGGCGGTGAAGGTCGCCGAGGGCCACGACGTGCGCGAGGTGGCGACGCCCGAGCACGTGGAGCAGGTGCTCGGCCCGCACAAGCACCGCCCCGAGATCGCCGAGCGGACGCTCCAGCCGGGGGTCGCGACCGGCCTCGCGTGGACGCCGGCGGGCGGCGAGATCCTCTTCATCGAGGCGACGAAGATGCCGGGCAAGGGCAACGTGGTGCTCACCGGCAACATGCGGAACGTGATGCAGGAGTCGGCGAGCACGGCGGTGAGCTTCGTGCGCAGCAAGGCCGATCGGCTGCACCTCGATCCGGAGTGGCTCAAGGAGATCGATCTGCACGTGCACATCCCGCAGCACGGCACGCCGAAGGACGGGCCGAGCGCGGGCGTGACGATGTTCGCCGCGGTGGCGTCGCTGCTGCTCGGGGCGCCGGTGCGCAGCGACGTCGCGATGACGGGGGAGATCTCGCTGCGCGGGCGGGTGATGCCGGTCGGCGGCGTCAAGGAGAAGCTGCTCGCGGCCCACCGCGCCGGGATCCGGCACGTGCTCATCCCGGTGAAGAACCGGCGCGACCTCGAGGACGTGCCGCAGGACGTCAAGGAGCAGATCAAGATCACGATGGTGTCGTCGATGGAGGAGATCCTGCCGCTGGTGCTGGAGCCGCCGCGGCGCGCTCCGGCGCAGAACGCGTCGCAGGAGGAGCTCGAGGAGCAGGCGGGGGCGTAGCGGGAGGGCGCTCCACGAGCGCCGTCCCGCCTTCGTTCGATTTCGAGCGCGTTCCGGGGGCCGCGGCTAGCCGTGGCAGGCGCGCACGAAGCCGCAGCGCAGCTTGCGGCACGCCTCGACCGGGACGCCGTCGAAGCGATCCTCGGCCCTCGCCTCGGCGAAGCGCTCGGCTAGCCGGGCGAGCTCGCGCTCGAACCGCGCGTGGTCGTCGTCGATGAGGGTCCCCATGGGGCCCGAGGCCGCGAGCCACACGGGCTCGACCTCGGCGCCGACGAAGAGCACGCCTGCGCGGACGGGGCGGTCGGGGTGGCGCCTCCTGAGCGCGAGCGCACACGCGCGCAGGCGGAGCTCGTACGGCGAGAGATCTGCCCGGGGGCGCGCGCGCTTGTACTCGACGACGTCGATGAGGCCGCCCGGGTGCAGGACGGCGAGATCGATGGCGAGCGAGAGCGCGAGCCTCGCGCCGCGCCGCCGTCCGGCGCGCTGGGGCTCGACGTCGAGCACGAGCGCCTCCTCCCGGAGGAGCGACGCCTCCTCGCCGCGCACCTGCCGCGCGTAGGGGCCGTCCAGGAAGCGCGCGACGCGCTCCGCGGTGCGCAGCACGTCGGGGCCGTGCGGCGGGAACCCCTCGAAGGCGAGGCGGGCGACGACCTCCTCGGCCTCGGTCGGCTCACCCCAGCGCGCGCGCGGCCAGCGCTGGAGCACCCGGTGCACGGCGCGGCCAGGAGGGCGAGGGTCCGCGCCGTCCTCGAGCTCGACGCGCTCCTCGCCCGGGAGCTCGGGCGGGCCCTCGACGTCGAACAGGCCGAGCTGGCCCTCGCCGGCAGGCTCGCCGATCCCGAGGAGGTGGCGCAGCCGGAAGCGGCGCGGGCACGCCTGGAACGCCGCGAGGGACGCCGCCGCGACCAGCACGGTCTGCGCGCGGGCAGGCCCCGTGGCCGGCGGCGCCCGGGGGGCCGGCGCGGCGCGCGCGTACGCGTCGGTGCCAGGCGCGGGCGCCTTCGCCCCGGCGAGCAGCGAGCTGGCGTCGAGCGTCGCGCGGAGGGTGCCGGCGAGCGTGGAGGCCTCGATGCCGAGGTCACCCGCGGTGATGCGGGGCTCGGCGTCGACAGCGGCCGCGGCCCGGGGCTCGGCGTCGACCGCCGCCTTCAGCGTGAGCCACGCCGAGCCGCTCCGCGGCTTCGCCTCGGCGCCGACGAGCACGAGCTCGCGGCGGGCGCGCGTGATCGCGACATACGTGAGCCGCTGCCGCTCGGCGCGCTCCCGAGCCCGCACCTCGGCGCGCGCCGCCTGGAGCGCGGGCGTGCTGACGGGCAACGACGGCCCGCGCGCCGACGCCTCGGCGTCGTGGAGCGAGCCGGTCCGCGACCGCCCGTCGATGACCCGCGCGTAGTGGCGCACGAGCAGGGCGGCAGGCCGGTCCCCGGCGGCGGGGACGTAGCTCAGGCCAGGCTGAGCCGCGCGGGGCTCCGCGTTGAGATCCAGGAGCACGACGGCCGGGAAATCGAGCCCCTTGCTGGCGTGGATCGTCGTGAGCCGCACGGCGTCGTCCTCGGGCGAGAAGACAGCGGCCTCGGGCTCGTCCGCCTCGTCGCGGATGCGGCGGTCGAGCCAGCGGACGAAGCTCGCGAGCGAGCCGCCCCGGCGGCGGGCGATGGAGACCAGGCGATCGACGTTGCCGAGGCGGGCCTGGGCGCGAGGGAGCGCCGCGAGGACGCGGTCGAGATCGAAGGCGGTGACCGCGGCGCGGATCGCCTCGCCAGGCGTCGAGCGGAGCGCCGCGCGGCGCAGGCCGGCATAGCGGGCGCGGAACGCCTCGAGCCGCTCGCGATCCCCCGCGGGGAGGCGCGAGAGGACGGGGAGCGGGCGCCCGTCGTCGAGCTCGGCGTCGTCCGGGGAGGGCGACCAGACCCCCTGCGCCAGCGCGGCGGCGGGCCAGCGGCCGAGCAACGGGACCGCGAGGCCGCGGCCAGGAGGCGCGAGGAGCGCGAGCGACGTGTCGGAGAGCGCGACCACCGGGCCGCGGAGGACGGTCGCCAGGGCCAGGCGATCGCGCGGATCGAGCAGGAGGCGGAGGATCGCGGCCAGATCGCGGACCTCGGCCGCGTCGAAGAGCGCGCGGCCGGCCACCACGTACGGGATCTCGAGGCGCGCGAGCGCCAGCTCGACGAGCGGGATCGTGCTCCTCCGACGGGTGAGCACGGCGACGTCGCGGAAGCGCAGATCGCCGGTCGCGGCGCCGTCGCCGCCAGCGCCGCGGACGCGCCGCGCGATGTAGGCGGCCGCGATCAGCGCCTCGCGCAGCTGCCCGCGCGCGTCCCGGACGAGGGCGTCGACCCCGTCCGGAGCGCCGCCGCCGTCGCTGACGAGCACGACGTCCGTCGGGCCCTCCGCGGCCCTGCCCGGCGCCGCGACGAGGTGCTCGGCCGCGCTGTAGGCGATCTCGAACTCGCGCGGCCAGGCCGCGGGCGCGCCCGCGTCGCCGTCGCCCGCGCCGCGATCCTGGGCGAAATCGCGCGCGGAGAAGGCGTTGATGAACGCGAGCAGCTCGGGCGTCGACCGGCGGCTCTCGCGGAGCGCGACGAAATCGGCGCTCGGGTTCGGCGACCAGAGCGCGGCCGCGAGCTCGAGCGCGCGGCCCGCGGCGGCGCCGGCGAGCTCCGCGCAGACGCGGCAGAAGATGGAGACGTCGGCCCCGCGGAACCCGTAGATGGATTGCTTGCGATCACCGACGAGGAACAGGCCATGACCGGACAGGCTGGCCGCCGTCGGGGCCACGCCGGCCGGGCGCGAGAGGGCGGCGTCGTCCCGCTCGCGCAGGAGGTACACGAGATCGCGCTGCACCGCGCTCGTGTCCTGGAACTCGTCGACGAGCAGCACGTCGACCGAGCCGCGGACCGCCGCGCCGATCGCCGGATCGTCCCGCAGGCCGTCGCGGGCGGCGCGCAGGAGATCCCCGAACCCGAGGCCGCCCTCGGTGCGGCGGATCGCCGAGAGCCGCTCGCGGATCTCCTCCAGCAGCTCGACGATCCGCGCCTCGCGGCGCGACAGCGCCGGGGCCTCGCGGAGGAAGCCGAGCAGCTGCTGCGCCTTGTCGCGGTGGGTCTCGCCCGGCAGCGCCTCGCGGAAGGCGATGAGCGCCTCGTCGGCCGGCGTGGACTTGCTCTTGTGCGGCTTGCGCTGCGTGAGGAGCTCGATGAGCGGGGTGCTCGCTGCGCTCGCGGGGAAGGGCGCGCCGCCGTCCTCGCGGCCGAGCGCCGCCACGAGCGCCGCCGCCGGCGCGCGGAAGGCGGCGCTGCCGAGCGCGGCGCTCTCGGCGGCGAGGCGGCGGAGCTCCCGCGCGAGCGCGCCGGCCTCGGCGGCGTGGTCGGACACGGCGAGCCGGCGCGGCGCGAGGCCGTCCTCGTCGAGGCGGTCGAGCAGCCGCGTGACCTCGCTCCGCGCGGCCTCGACGCCGCCCGTCGCGGCGATGAGCGCGCGCGCGGCCTCGGCGCGCTCGCCCCCCTCGGCGAGCGCGCGGCTCAGCGCCTCGTCGACCGCGAGGTCGCTGAGCGCCTGCGCCTCCTCCTCGTCGAGGATCCGGGCCGAGGGCGAGAGCCCCATCGCGATCGCGTGCCGGTCCACGATCTGCTTGGCGACGCCGTGGAGCGTGTCGATGCGCGCGGCGGGGAGGCGGGCGAGCGCCTCCTCCGCGCGCTTGCGCAGCTCGGCGACGGGCAGCGACGCGCCGGGGAGGCCGGCGATGGCCGCCTGCCGCGCCCGGAGGATGTCGGCGAAGGGGATGTCCGCCTCGCCGTTCCAGCGGGCGATCTCGCGGAGCGAGCGCTCGACGCGGTGGGCGATCTCCCGCGCCGCGGCGCGCGAGAACGTCGTCGCGACGATGCGGTCCGGCGGCACAGGCGGCGCGGCGGACGCTGCGTCGGGCAGGCCGAGGGAGGTGAGGCCGAGCGTGAGCAGCACGTAGAGCGCCGTGAGGCGGTGGGTCTTGCCGGTGCCGGCGCTCGCGGCGACCACGACGTTGCGGCGAAAGGCGTAGATGAGCGCGTCGCCCTCGGCGAGCTCGGCGCCGCGCGGGGCGTCGCTCACGCGACCTCCTCCGCGGCCTCGTCGCTCGGCACGACCGCGGGGCGGCGGCACACGTCGCGCGCGTCGCACCGCGCGCACATCGTCGAGAGCGTCGGCCGCGGCGCGGCCTTGCCCTCCCAGAGCGCGACGACCGCGGCCCGCGCCGTGCGCGCGGCCTCGGCCCAGCCCTCGGCGAGCGCGCGCTGGTCCTCGGCCGTGCGCGGCCACAGCTCGATCAGCCCGCGCTGGCGCACGCCGATGTAGACGGCCCGCACCTCCTCCGCGCCCAGCGCGCGCGCCGCGATGGCGCTGTACAGCGGCAGCTGGAGCGCCCGCCGCCGCTCCTTGGCGTCAGGGAGCTTGCCGGTCTTGTAGTCGACGACCCGCACGACGCGCTGGTCGGTCGATCGATCGAGCCTGTCGATCTGGCCGTCGACCCACAGGCTCGGGCCGCCCTCCTCGTCGGACAGCGGGGGGAGCTCGAGCGGCTGCCAGGGGGGCGGCTCTCCGGCGCCGAAGCGCCGCTCGGCCAGGAAGAAGCGGAGCTCCGGCGACGCGTCCTCCCCGTCTCCGTCGAGCGTGCGGGCCACGACCTCCATCACGTCCGCGATCGCCTTCTCGACCGCCTCGCGGCGGAGCGGGGCCATGGGCGCCGAGGCCCCGAGCGCCGCCTCGGCCGCGGCGCGCGCCGCCGCGAGCTGCTCGGCCGGATCGCGCTCCGGGCCGAGCTCGCGCAGCGCCTCGAACGAGGCCTGCAGGGCGCGGTGGATCAGCGTGCCGCGCTCGCGCGCGTCGGCCGACTCGGCGAGATCCTCGGCGCGGCGCACGTGCAGGACGCGGCGGGCGAACGCCGCGAAGGCGCAGCCCACGGCGCGCTCGATGTGGGTGACGGCGATCGGCCTGCCGGGGTGCGCCCCGCCGATCGCGGCCCTGAGCTGCGCGGCGAGCGCGGGATCGCGGTCGACGAGGACGCGGCCCGTGTGGAGGTCGATCGGCGCGCGCGGATCGAGGAAGAAGTCCGCGCGGGCGCGCTCGATCCGGATCCGCTCCGCGAGGTCCGCCGCCGGCCTCCCGCCGCCCGCGAGGGCGATGAGCTCCGCGTCGCGCGGGCCGAGGGGCGCCGCGTCCGGGGCGACGCGCGAGGCGGGCTCCGTCCGCTGGTGCGCGCCGGCCGCCGCGGCCGCGATGAAGAGCGGGTGCGGCTCGTTCGGCTCGCTGTCGTCCCCGCGCGTGAAGCAGAGGGCGACGCGCCGGGCGCCGGCGAGCGCCCAGCCGAGCTCCGCGCGCTCGGCCGCCTGGCGCTCGCGCCCCGTCGCGGGGCGGCTCGGCGCCGGCAGCCTCCCGCGGAGCGCCTCGCCGAGCAGCGTCTCGTCCGCGCCCGGGCTGCCGCCGTAGGCGCGCGCGTCGAGCCCGGTCACCACCACCACGTCGTGCTCGAGCGCCGTGAACCCCGCGGCGACGTCGATGCGCACCGCGCCGGCGCGGCCGGCGTCGCCGCGCGGCCCGGCGCCCTGCTCGGCCGCGGCCCGCTCGAGCTCCGCGTAGATCTCGGCCGCGGTGGCGGGGCGCTCCTCGCAGCCGAGGTCGTACGCGGCCCGCGCGAGCGCCTCGGCCTGCTCGCGGATCGCGCGCGCGGCCCGCGCGCCCTGGCCCATCGCGCCCATCGCCTCGAGCGCGAGCGCGCCGCCGCTCCGCCGCTCGCCGCGCAGCGCGGCGCGGAGCTCCTCGATCCCGGGCTCGCCGAAGCCCAGCTTGTCGAGGAGCGACAGGAAGCGCCGCACGATCTCGGGCCGCGTCGTCGCCTCGCCGATCCAGCGGGCGCTGGCGAGCAGCCGCTCCAGCGCGTGCGGCATCCACGCCTCGTCGTCGCCGTCCTCGTCGCCGTGCGCGCCGCCTAGCACCGAAAGGCCCAGGGCGAGCTCCGCGTCGCTCAGCGCCTCTTGCGCGGTCGCCGGCGGCGTCCGCGCCGTCCCTGCGCGGCGGTCCGCGCGGCGGGCCGCCACGACCGAGATGAGGCCGTCGATGAGCAGCCGGCCCGTGCGATCCACCTCGACCGGCACGTCGCGCAGCCGGTGGGCGAGGTCGGTCGAGCGCCGCTCCGCCTCGGCGGCGGACGTGCGGTCCATCCAGGCGCCGGCGTGGACCCCGGGGGCGCGGAGGATCTCGATCGCCTGCTCGCGGCGCACCGGCCCGACGGCGAGGCGCAGGATGGCGAGCGCGACGCGCCCGTCGGGGCAGCTCGCGGCGGCGCGGCCGCGCGGCTCCGACGAGCGGACGCCCGCGTCGGCGAGGGCGGCGCGGAGGGGCTCGAGCGCGGCGTCGTCGAGCGCCGGCACGATGAGGGCGATCCGCTCGGGCGGGATTCCGCGGCCGAGCGCGGCGGCCACCTCGGCGGCGGCGGCGCGCGCCTCGCCCTCCGGGGTCCTCGCCGCGATGGCGGCGAGCGGCTCCGCTCCGCCGTCGGGCACCCACGCGATCTCCGGCGCGTCCTCGAGCGAGGCCCAGCGCCGCTCCAGGGCGTCGGCGACCGGCGCCGCGCCGTCGTCCGGCAGCGCGGGCAGCTCGACGGTGACGCCCGCGCCGCCGCGGGCGCGGACCGCGGCGTGGAGCGCCTCGACCCAGGCGAGATCGTCGGGCTCCCAGGCCACGGCGCCGCGGATCGCGACCTTGCGCGGGAGCGGGAGCGCGGCGGACCCGCCGGCCGAGCGGAGCGCCCGCGCGAGCAGGAACCCCGCGCAGCGCGGGTCGACGAGGCGCGCTGCCCGCAGGGCGGCGTCCGCCCGATCGAGGACCTCGGCGATGGCGATCGCGTACGGGGTCCCGAGCGCCCGCAGCTCCGCCGGGGAGGTCCCTGCGCGCCGGAAGCTCCCGAGGGCGCGGTCGAGGGCGTGCGCTAGCGCGACGCGCGCGGCAGGCTCGGCCGGCTGCCGCAGCCGATCCGGCGGCAGGGCGTCGAGGGCGAGCCGGGTGGCGAGGCGGGTGGTGTGAGGGCTCGCTATGGCGGCGTCCGGCGCCAGCAGGGCGAGCGCCTCGGAGACGAAGCTCCACCGTGAGCGGATTTCCTGGTTCGCGGTGCGCGCGTCGCGCAGATCGAGAGAGGCGAGCTCGCGTTCAACGTGCCGCTCGGTCGGGACAATGAGGAGCGATGTTCTGCTCACCACCGCGAGACGGCCGAGCGCCGCTCCCGGGAAGCGCAGGCGCCCGCCACGGCAGGAGGCTGAGAGGGCGCCGGCGCATCTGAATGCACGTCCAGCAAGGGGTACCTCACGGCAGACGCTTTACTTCATGCATCCGTCCCCTCGCAACCTCCGCCGGGGGCGCGCCTTGTTGAAAAAGTCTCGCGGAATGTGGGAATTCTTGTGGGGAAATCGGAATGCGTGTTGAAAAACCTGTTGGAAACCCTGGACGATCTGGGCCGTAGCCTCCGTAGATCTGCGGAATTGCACCCAGCGAGCGCGCGCCGGAGCACGCCCGGGGCGCTCCGGGGTTTTCAACAGGCTCAGCGGTGGGCGGCGGCGATCGGAGGCGACCGGGCGTCACGACGGGGGCGTGAGCCGCCTCGGTAGACCGAGCGGGGAAGGGTGGACGGAAGGAGAGAAGGGGAGGAGGGGTGGCTGGGCGCTCTGTCGCGAGGCGCCCTGTCGGTTGCGTCGGTTGCGGGGGAGAGCTAGCGGCGCGCCACGTCCTTGTCGCGGCGGACGCTTGTGTCGTCGGCCGGCGGCAGATCGGCCACGCTCGCTGGCAGCAGGGCGGGGGCCGCCGTCACGCTGCTCTGGTCGTCGCCTCGCGCGGCGGGAGCGACGCCAGCGGACGCGGCGGCGGACGTGCTCGCTGCGGCGCCCGGCGGAACGTCGGTGGTGGCGGCGGTGGTCGCCCCAGCGCCGGGGGGCGCCTCGGACTGTGCGCGATTCCGTACAGCGGTCACCGCCTTGTCGGCCGCCTTGACGAGCTGTGTCGTCACGACCGAGGGCGGGAAAGGGAGCTTCGGGGCGACGAAGAGCTCGAGCTTCAGGATCGTGTGATGCTCGTCGACGGCGCGGAGCCGCCAGCGGGCGCGGAAGTCGGCGACGTTGCCGCGCTTGTGGCGGCCGGAGATCACCTCGTCGGCGCCGTCCTTGGTGGGCGGCGACATGTCGGCGACCGTCCAGATGTGCGCGGCGCCGTTCAGGATCGGCACCTGGAGATAGACCTCGCTCGTGCCCTTGCGCTTCGTGAGCACGCGGCTCTGGTCGAAGGGGCCGATGAACGTCTTGTAGTTGCCGTAGGAGGTGACGATCTTCCGGACCGTCGGCAGGGGCGCTTTCACGAGGATCGCCGCGCCCCCGGTGTCGATCGCGGCGACGGGCCCGGTGGTCTTCAGCGTGTACCGGAGCGCCTTCCCGAGCGACGCGAGCTTCTCCGACTCGGCGTCGGCGGCGCGGGCTGCGCGCGGCGAGAGGGAGAGGGCGAGGACGGCGAGCGAGAAGGCGATCAAGGACAGGGACCACAGTTTCTTCATGGACTCTCCTGTTCGAGCGACGTCCGTCAGCGCGGGCTCCCCCCCACGTCGCGGACATGCGCCTCGGGCGGCGAGACCGCAGCCCCTCGCTAGATGTAACTCCGTCAGCACGCGGCCGCACGCCTGCGCACTACAGAAAACATGCTTTCTTCGGGCGAGGTCGGAATTCAGCGGTCGGCGTCGGCGCGCTTGACGCTCACCGCGCGCGTTGCGCGCTGTCGTCGGTCGTGGGCGTCGTGGGCGCGGCGCTCGCGGCCTGGCCGGCAGCGTCGGCGTCGGGTTCGGACGATGCCGTGGGCGGCCGCAGGGGCCGCTCGCCTGGCTCCTCGTCGAGCGGGGCCATCTTGCAGGAGCCGTCGAACTGCACGCCACGGTCGATGAAGATGGCGGGCGCGTGCAGGGCGCCGGTCACCTTGGATGGAGCGTAGAGCTCGATGGCATCGCGGGCGCGGATGCTCGCCTGGACCTCGCCGCCCGTGACGATGCACGTCACGACGTGGATCTCCCCGATCACGAGCGCCCCTTCGCCGATCACGAGCACGTCCTCGCCGCGGATCTCGCCGCGGAAGCTGCCGTCGATGCGCACGCGGCCCTCGAAGAAGAGCTTGCCTTCGAAGTGCGTACCGCGGCCTAGGAGGGCGTTGATCTCGGTGGGCCGGTGGCCCCCGCCGTCGTCGCCGCGGGGGCTTCCTGGGGATCGCGGCGAGAGGGGCGAATCCCTGTCGCCCGGGAAGGACATCGGCTCCATCGCCCGCTGGCTTACTTCAGGCATCGTCACATTCGCAACGGGGGTGCGCGTCAGCCCCGTAACGGGCGCGCGGTGGCGGTCATTGTTATTCAATGATTACCAATGCTTGGGCGATGTTTGCGGCAGGGTACGTTTTCTGCACAGGGGGCGGACCGAGCAGGTGCCCCGGCGGGCTGACCGCCGGGGGGGCGCGCGGAGTGTGGCCGACGTTTGGCCAAGCGCGCGGTGGAGCGTGAGGGTCCGAGGCGACCAGGAGAGGGAGTGGAGATGACGTTCCGATCGTTGCTTGTGGCTGCCGGTGTCCTGGGCAGCATCTCGGTAGCGTCCGCGCAGACGCCGCCCGCCCCGCCGACAGCTCCGCCGGTCGATCCCACGCGGCTCCAGCCGACCGAGCAACCGGCCGCCCCGGCGCCGGCGGCGCCCGGCGCTCCCGCTGCTGCGGCTCCCGGCGCTCCTGCTGTGGCTCCCGGCGCGCCGGCTGCTGCGCCGGGCGTCGCTGCTGCGCCGGCTGCCGCTCCGCCCGCGGAGCCAGCGCCCCCCGCGCAGCCTCAGCCTCCGGCGGAGCCGCCGTCACCCCCGGAGCCTCCGCGGCCGGATGCAGCGGCGGTCTCCCAGGTGGTGCAGTGGAATCAGGCCACCGCGGCGGACGCCGTGCAGGAGGAAGACGAAGAGACGAGCCTGCGCTGGCGCGGGACGAGCTTCACCTGGAACCAGGCCGGCAGCACGACCCTCTTCGGCGTCGGCGGCGAGTACACGCCCGACATCCAGGTCTACGGCTGGGATTTCACGCTGCGGCCGAGCTACTACCTGCTCGATCGCCCCAAGGAGAAGGTGTCGCTATCGGCCGAGGTCGGCTGGCTCGTCGAGCTCACGAACAGCGACACCACCGCCACGTACCGGGAGCCGCAGCTCAAGGACATGTCGCTCGGCGCCCGGTACAGCCGCGCGCTCTGGGAGAGCGGCGGCGCGAACAAAGGCGAGTACAAGACGGACGCGGCCATGCGGCTGCGCGTGACCCTGCCGACCTCGCCGCAGAGCTGGAACTCGGGCGATTACTTCACCCTGTCGGTGGGCCCGCAGGTGATCCAGAAGATCAAGTTGCTCGGTTCGAAGGCCGACGGGCTCAACCATGTGACGGCGACGCTCGGCGTGACGTACGCCCACCTGTTCTCCAGATCGATCATGCGGGTGAACCCCGACATCCGACGACTCCGGCAGAACCCGAGCGGTGAGGTCGCGCGCGACGAACAGCTGAGTGGGTATGCTCAGGTCCTCAATCGCCTGACCACGAGCCTCGATCTCGACGTGCCGCTCTACAAGGACCTCTCGCTGGGGGCGAGCTTCGGGCTGCTCAGCCGGTTCAAGCCCGAGCTCGGAGAGGGATGCGTCGAGATCAGCACCGGCTGCGCCCGGTATGGCTCCGACGGGACCACCTACCTCCCGAACACGGCGTTCGACATCAACGTCAGCTACCCGGTCTACGAGGTCGTCGACCTCACGCTCGGCTACAACAACACCACGGGGCAGCTCGGGGAGGACGGCCAGCGCAGGAACTTCTTCTACAGCCCTGACGCTCAGTTCTATCTCGACATCAACGCCAACCTCGACGTCATCTACTCGAAGGTGACAGGCCGCGGGAAGAAGGCCGAGAAGGCGGGCGCCGCCAGCGCTCCGCGCCGGCAGGCGCTCTGACGCGCGCGAGCCGCCTCGGCTCGTCAGCGGCTCGTCAGCGTCCCGTTACGCGCGCCCGCGGCTCTCGCCGGTGGTCAGCCCGCCGGCGATGAGGTGCGCGGCGCGCAGGGGCTCGGGGAGGTGGCCGTTCACCGAGAGCCGCGCGATGAGCGCGCTCGCGTCGTCCAGCGAGATCCCGGCGCGCTGCACGTACACGCCCGCGACCGGCTCCATCGGGCCGGCGCGCTGGATGAGCGCCCACTTGCGGCGCCCCCCCCGGATGCGCGAGAGCAGCGCGTCGCGGATCGCGTCGAGGTCCGGGAGGCGCCGCGCCACCACCACGACCGGCAGGGCGAGGGCGTCGTGCAGCGCCGCGAGATCGACGACGTTGAAGCCCGCCACCGCGATGCCCTGGAGCATCACCACCTGCGCCTGGGCGTAGAAGCGCGAGCCGCGGATCATCGCGGCGATCGCGGGCGTGGCGTTCCGCCCGTCGCGCCTCACGCGGGTGGCGAGGACGCCCTCGAGGCGCAGCCCCGAAAAGACGGTCCCGACGACCTGCACGTCGCCGCGGTGGTCGCGGGCGAACGGCGCGTCGTCGACGCCGATGACGTGCGAGAAGCGTGGAGCGCGGGCCGGCACACGAAGAGCTTACCGTGCTGCCGCCTTTGCCGGGCCAGGCGGTCGTGCTGTACTGCCAGGATGCGACCTTCCGGGCACCTCTCGCTGAGCCTCTCGCTGGCCGTCGGCCTCGCCTCGTCGCTGGCCCTCGCGCAGGGCGCCACGGCCCAGCCGGCCCCGAAGGCCGCCGCGGCGCCGGAGAAGGCCGCGGCCCCGCAGAAGGCGGCGGTGAACAAGCCGCGCGGCGGCAGCGCCGGCGCGCCGAAGCGCCCCGGGCGCGCGCGCAAGCCCAAGAAGGACGCGCAGGCGAGCCTCACCGGGCGGCCGGTCGCCACTTTCCCCGGCTTCCGCATGCTCCCGACCGGCGGCTCGCGCGTGTTCGTGCAGATCCACGGCGGCAAGGTCGACGTCGCCGAGTCGAAGGCCGCCGGACGCCTCGTCTACCGGCTGAAGGGCGCGGGGGCGATCCAGACGAACCGCTTCCCGCTCGTGACGTCGTTCTTCGCGACCCCGGTGACCCAGGTGCAGCTCGTCGGCCAGGGCAACGACCTCGACATGGTGATCGACCTGCGCACCCAGGCCGACGCGACCTACCGCGTGCTCGAGACCGATCAAGGGATGGTGCTCCAGGTCGACTTCCCCCCGTCCGTCCCCGAGCAGCGCTCCGCGGCGCCGGCCGAGGGAGCGCGCAAGCGCTCGGAGCGCCGCACGATCTCGCAGGACCCCGGGAGCGACGAGGAGAGCTCGGATCTCTAGAGCTCCGGCTGGCCGCGGCGGGGGCCCGGGCCGCGGCCGAGCTCACCGCTGGAGGACAACTAGATGGCGACCGCCTCCCGCCGGGCCTTCTCCCCGGGCGGGCCCGCGTCCGCCGCCGAGGCCGACTCGCTCATCGCCGCCGCGGCGAACGTGACGAGGACCATCCACAGGAGATCGGCGAGCAGGAGGTGGACGAGCTGCATCCACACCGGCGCGAGCAAGAAGAGGTTGAGGAGCCCCGCGCCGATCTGCAGCAGCACGAGCGCTCCGGTCGCCGCCGAGAGCCGCGCGACCTCGGGCGAGGGGCGCCGGGCAGCGACGGCGCCGCGGGCGAAGAGGAGGTAGACGCCCACCGCCGCCGCCACGGTCGGGTGCAGCACGCGCAGCTGCAGTAGGAAGTGCGCCGCGGGCGAGAAATCCTGCGCCAGGCCCTCGCGGAGCGACGCCGCGGCGAAGAGCGTGTCCCCGAGCGCGGCGATGGCCCCGGTCACGCCCACCGCCAGGACCCCCGCGAGCCCGGCGCCGAGCAGCGCGCCCGTCACCCCCTGGCCGCGCAAGCGCACGCGCCGGCCCCCGCGCGCCCAGTAGAGGGTGCAGGTCATGGCGCCCACCAGCAGGAACGTGTTGATGAGGTGCACGGCCATCCAGATCGCGCGGGCCGCCGACGCGTCGTGGGCGACGTACTCGAGCAGGACGATCCCGGCGCCGACCGCCGCCTCGGTGATCATGAACAGCATCGACGCGGCCGCGCCGCCGCGCACGGGGTGGCCCGACGGATACGCGACGAAGGCCCAGACGAGCTGCAGCGCGACGAGCAGGAACGCGACGCCCGAGGTGGCGCGGTGCGTGAACTCGATGAAGGTCGCCGCGCTCGGAGCGCGTGGGATGACGTCGCCATTGCACGTCGGCCAGTGGCTGCCGCAGCCGGCCCCCGAGCCGGTCGCGCGCACGAACGCGCCCCACAGGATCACGCCGAGCGTGAAGGCCAGCGCGAGCGCCGCGAGCTTCCAGAACCGCGCCTGAGTCATGCCGGGTCCTTACCGCGAAACCAGCGCGACGGCAGCCCGCGAGAGATCGGCGATGCATGGGCAACTTGCCCGGGCAACTCCTGCGATTGCCTTCGTGATTGCGCGCGACCGCGCGCGACCTTCGGCGAGGCGGCGTCCGCCGCAGCGCGATCTCGTTGCGCCCGGCCCCGGCTGAAGGGAGGATGTGCCGGTGCCGAACAGCGACGAACTCCGAAGCGCTCCGCTCTCCGCGCCGATCGAGCTCCCGAGCGGTCGACCGGCCAGGATCGTCGTCGCGGACGACGACCGCCTCGCGCGCCAGATGCTGGTGAGCATCCTCCAGAAGGCGGGCTTCCAGGTCGAGGCGGTCGACGACGGTCAGGAGGCGATCGAGCTGATCGGGCGGGGAGGGGTCGATCTCGTGCTCCTCGACATCGTGATGCCCCGGCTCACCGGCCTCGAGGCGTGCAGGCTGCTCAAGAGCATGACCTCCGAGTCGTTCCTCCCCGTCGTGCTGGTCACCGTGAAGAGCGACACGGCGAACCGGGTCGAGGGGCTCAAGATCGGCGCCGACGACTACGTCTGCAAGCCGTTCGAGGAGGAGGAGCTCCTCGCGCGGGTCGGCGCGATGCTCCGGATCAAGCGGCTGCACGACCAGGTCGCGGCGCAGCGCGCCTACCTGGAGCAGCTCTCCATCCACGACGAGATGACGGGGCTCTACAATTACCGTTACCTCTTCACGCGGCTCAACGAGGAGTTCAAGCGCGCGGAGCGGTACCACGAGCCGTTCGCCTGCGTGCTCGTCGACATCGATCGGCTGAAGGCGATGAACGAGACCGGGGGGCGCACGCTCGGCGACGCCGTGATCCGGCGCGTGGCCGATGGGATACGCCGCTCCGTCCGGGAGGTGGACGTGGTCGCGCGCTACGGCGGCGAGGAGTTCCTCATCGTCCTGCCGAGCACCCATTTCGCCGGGTCGCTGACGGTGGCCGAGCGGATCTGGCGCGAGGCCGCCGGCAACCCGGTCGAGTTCGGCGGAGAGGCGAGGCCGTGCAGCGTATCGATCGGCGTCGCGCTCTATCCCTCGCGCGACGTCCGCTCCAAGGACGGGCTGATCCGCGCCGCCGAGAGCGCGCTCAACCAGGCGAAGCGCGAGGGCGGCAACCGGATCTGCGTCTTCCAGCAGCACGGCCAGATCTACACGCCGGCGGCGAGCGGCGAGCCGCAGTCCTCGCCGCCGCCAGGGAAGCTCCGCCGCTCCAGCGATCCCGCCTTCGCCGCGACGCACGCGGCGCACACGGCCGCGGACGAGCCGAGGGAGCCGCAGACGCGCCGGGGCACCGACCTCCCGCCCTTCGCCTCACGCAAGCCGCTGTAGCCCCGCCCCGCCGCTCCGCCTCGTGAACGCCGCAGATCGCGCCCGTATCCTCCTCGTCGACGACGAGCCGGCCCTGCGCCGCGGCCTGGCGCGCGCGCTCGTGCGCGACTTCGACGTCCTCACCGCGGAGGACGGCCCCGCGGCGCTCGGGCTGCTCGCGACGACCCGCGTCGAGGCGGTGCTGCTCGACCTCGCCATGCCGCGCATGAGCGGCGCCGAGGTGCTCGATCGGATCAGGGCGACGTACCCCGACGTCGAGGTCGTCGTGATGGCCGGCCACGCCGACCTCGACGCCGCGATCGCGGCCGTGCGCGCCGGCGCGTACGGGTTCGTGACGAAGCCCGTCGACGCGGAGGCCGCGGTCTCGATCGCGATCGAGCGCGCGATCGAGCGCCGGCGGCTCGAGGGCCGCGCGCGGGCCCTCGAGGAGCGGGTCGACGAGCACGAGCAGCTCGGCGAGGTGATCACGAGCTCCGCCGCGATGCAGGACGCCTACAGGAAGGCGCTCGGCGTGGCGGCCGTCGGCGCGCCCCTCCTGCTGATGGGCGAGCGCGGGACGGGCAAGGAGCTCGTCGCGCGCGCCGTCCACCGGCGCGGCCCGCGCGCCGCGCGGCCGTTCGTCGCCGTCGACTGCAGCGCGCTGCCGGGGTCGCGGGCCGAGGTCGAGCTCTTCGGCGAAGGCGGCGATGCCTCGCAGGACGGGCGCGCCCGCGGGGGCCTGATCGAGGCGGCGGACAAGGGCACGCTCTTCCTCGACGAGGTCTCGGCGCTGCCGCCCGCGGCCCAGGCCAGGCTGCTCCGGGTCCTCACGCACAGCGAGATCGCGGGCGAGCCGCGCCGCGTCGACGTGCGCGTGATCGCGTCGACGTGCGAAGACCTCCGCGAGCTCGCCTCCGCCGGCCAGCTCCGGGAGGATCTCGCGTACCGCCTCGGCGTCATCGTCGTCGAGCTGCCGCCGCTCCGGCGGCGCAAGGAGGACGTCGCGCTGCTCGCGAGCCACTTCCTGAACCGGTGCGCGCGCAGGCACGGGCGCGACGTCAAGCGGATCGGCCCCGAGGCGGCGCGCCTGCTCCGCGAGCACGCGTGGCCGGGCAACGCGCGCGAGCTCGAGAGCGCCATCGAGCACGCCGTGATCTCCGCGCGCGGCGAGGCGATCCTGCCCGCGGATCTGCCGCCCTCGGTGTCGGGGCGCTCCGGGCCGCCGCTTCGCCCTCCGAGGGACGCGCTCGTCTTGCCGGCCGAGCTCTGCGATCTCCCCTACGCGGAGGCCAAGGAGCGCGCCGTCGACGCGTTCGATCAGATCTACGTCGGGCGCCTGCTGGAGCGCACGGGCAACAACCTCAGCGAGGCGGCGCGGCAGGCGGGGATGGATCGCTCGAACTTCCGGAGGCTGAAGAAAAAGGTCGCGTCGCGCGGAGACGAGGCAGCGCAGGGGGAGAGCGACGGGGCGGGGCCGAGCAAGGGCGGCGCGGGCTGACGCGCGGGCACGTCGCGCGCGCACGTCGCAGAAGCGCGCGGCCGGCTCGTGCTACGTTGCGCCGAAAATGGCCCGACGCGCTGCACGAGCTGCCCTTGCTGCCGCCGCCGTTTCCCTCGCGGTCCGGCTCGCGCCGCTCCCTGCTGCCGCCGCCGACACCGGCGGGGCGCCCGGGCGGCGAGCGGCGGTGGTCCACGATCTCCCCGGCGTGCTCGCGCTCGCCGACCGCAATCACCCGAACGTCGCCGCCGCGCGCGCGAAGCTCGACCAGGTCCGCGCGCAGCTCGACGAGGCCCGGTACGCCCCGTTCTCGCAGTTCAAGCTGACGGGCGGCGTCGCGCTCGCGCCGACCGTCCGCGGGAACAACGTCTTCAGCCCGAACACCGACGTCTCGCTCACCTCGAGCCTCGGGGTCGGCTGGCGCGTGAACATCGACGGCGTCGTCCCGCTCTGGACGTTCGGGAAGATCACGAACCTCTGGGACGCCGCCGAGGCGAACGTCCGGGTGAACCAGGCGAGCGTCGAGAAGGAGCGGGACGCGGTGCGGCTCGACGTCCGCAAGGCCTATTTCGGCCTCCAGCTCGCGCGCGACTCGCGGAGCCTGCTCGTCGACGTGAGGGCCGAGATGGACAAGGCCCTCCGGCGCCTCGAGGAGCAGGTCGAGAGCGAGGAGGGTGATCCCATCGAGCTGCTCAAGCTGCAGACCTTCGGGGCCGAGCTCGAGGCGCGCGGGGCCGAGGTCGACAAGTACATCTCGGTCGCGCTGGCGGGGCTGCGCTTCTACACGGGCGTCGCGGATCTCGACATCCCCGACGTCCCGATCCGCCCGCCGAACCACCGGCTCGGCCACGTCACCCGTTACCTGACCGCCGCGCGCCTCTACCGGCCGGAGCTCGCGCAGGCGCGCGCCGGCTTCGACGCGAGGTCCGCGCAGGTGCGGCTCGCGCGCGCGCAGCTGTTCCCCGACATCGGCATCGCCCTGCAGGTCGGGGTGAGCGCCGCCCCGGAGGTCGCGGATCAGCTGAACCCGTTCACCAGCGACCCCGGCAACTTCTTCCACTACAGCGCGGCGCTCGCGCTGCAGTGGAAGCTCGACCTCTTGCCGCAATCGGCGCGCATCCGCGCCGCCGAGGCGCAGCTCGAGGAGATGGCCGCGACGCAGCGCTTCGCCATGGGCGGGGTCGCGACCGAGGTCGAGACCGCCTATGCCGAGGTCGTGGAGGCCCAGAAGCGGCTCGACGCCTACACCAAGGCGGCCAAGTACGGGAAGCGCTGGCTCGTGATGGTGCAGCAAGGAATCGACGTCGGCACGATGGCGGACAAGGATCTCATCGATCCAGCCAAGGCATATGCCACGAACCGATTTAACCAGCTGAACGCGACGATGGATCTCGACATGGCGATGTCGCGGCTCGCGAAGGCGACCGGCTGGGACGCCATCGCGCCGGACGGCACCTGAGCGAGGGGGCGGCCGCGCTGAGGCACGCGCCGCGTCGCTCGGCTCCGCGTCACCCCGGCTTGAACGCGACCGTCCTTGGCAGTACGGTGCGCGACAGCATGGGAGCCAACGTCAACGTCGAGCGGGCGCCGCACAAGGTGGCTTTGGCAGCGAACGGTGATGCGGCGCGGCGCGCGACGAGCGGCGCGTCCGCGGGCGCCAGCATCGCGTTTTACGTCCTGCTCGCGGCGTCGGCCCTCGCCGTCATCGGCACTCTCCACTTCGTGGCGTACGTCGTGCCGACCGAGGCCACGATGGGGATCGTGCAGAAGATCTTCTACTTCCACGCCCCCGCCGGGTACGCGATGTACATCGGCGCGACCGTCTGCTTCATCGGCTCCGCCGGCTACCTCGCGCGCGGCACCCAGCGCTGGGATTCGCTGGCGAAGGCCGGCGCCGAGGTCGCCGTGGCGATGGGGCTGATCGTCCTCGTCACCGGCCCGCTGTGGGCCGCCAAGGCGTGGGGCGTGTACTGGACGTGGGATCCGCGCCTCACGACGTCGCTGCTCAGCGTGCTTATCTACATCGCTTACGTCGTGCTCCGCGCCTTCACCGGCGACAGCGACGCCGAGCGCAAGTTCGCGGCGGCCCTGGGCGTCCTCGGCGCGGCCAACCTGCCGATCATCCATTATTCGGTGAAGATGTGGGGCGGTAACCACCCCACGGTCATCACGGGCAAAGGCGGCGGCCTCGGGCACCCTGACATGAAGATGGCGCTCGGCTTCGGCTTCCTCTCGTTCACCCTGCTCACCCTCGCGCTCGTGTGGGCGCGTTACCGCGTCGATCTCGCGTCCGCGCGGCTCGCGGAGCTCGAGCAAGAGGCCCTCGAAGCCGGCATCGGAGAGGACTGACAACGTGAAATCCAATCATTCCTTGTTCTCCCATGCGGCGTTGCAGCAGCCGACGAGCACCACGACGGACGACCGAGCGCAGGCGTTCCGCCCCGTTCAGGGGGGGAACGACATGCAGAGCGGAGAGAAGCTGCTGGTCGAGGCGTACGCCGCGATCTGGCTCATCCTCTTCGCGCTGGTCTTCGTCTCCTGGCGCCGGCAGAAGCAGATCGACCGGCGCATCGACGCGCTCGAGGCCGCCGTGCAGAAGGCGCGGGCTGGAGCGGGCCAGGGGGCGAGCTGATGCCGAACCTGGGGGAGATGACCCCGCAGCACGCGCTCTACATCCCCGTGGTGCTGATGCTTGGGCTGATCGTCGGCTACATTCTGGGCAGCCGCGCCGTGCGCGCCGAGCTCGAGCGACGCAGGCGCAGAATGAAGGAGTGACGGGGGCGCAGGCCCTCGTCCCGCGTAGCTGGCGGGCCCGGTGAGCGCCGTCCCCGCCCCACTAGCCGGAGGTCACAAGGTGGTCGATTTCTCTGTGAGCGAAGAGCACAAGGCTCTCATCGATACGGCGCGTCGCTTCACGAAGGAGCGCATCCTCCCGATCGCGGCCGAGTGCGATCAGAAATCGTACTTCCCGATGGATGTCTTCGTGGAGGGCTGGAACATCGGCCTCGTCAACCCGACCTGCCCGGCCGAGTACGGCGGCCCGGGGATGGGCGAGCTCGAGAACGCCCTCCTCGCCGAGGAGCTCTCGTACGGGTGTACCGGGATCCAGACGAGCTTCCTCGCGAACGGCCTCGCGCTCACCCCCATCAAGCTCGCCGGCAACGAGGATCAGAAGAAGAAGTACCTCGGCATGCTCACCGCCGAGCCGATCATGGCGAGCTACTGCACGAGCGAGCCGGACGCGGGCAGCGACGTCGCGGGCCTCAAGACGCGCTTCACGAAGCACGGGGACGACTACGTGCTGAACGGGCAGAAGTGCTGGATCACGAACGCGAGCTACGCGCGTTACTACGTGATCTTCGCGACGTCGAACCCGGAGCTGCGGCACAAGGGGATCGCGGCGTTCATCGTGGACCGCGACACGCCCGGCGTCCGCGTCGGCAAGAAGGAGGACAAGCTCGGCCAGCGGGCGAGCGACACCGCCCAGGTGTTCCTCGATGATGTGAAGGTGCCGAAGGCGAACCTGCTCGCGCCCGAGGGGCAGGGCTTCAAGCTCGCCATGGAGACCTTCAACCAGACCCGCCCCGACATCGGCGCGGCCGCGACGGGCCTGATGCGGCGCTGCGTCGACGAGTGCGTGGCCTACGCCAAGGAGCGCAAGACCTTCGGCCAGCCGATCGGCAACCACCAGCTCATCCAGTGGATGCTCGCGGAGATGGCGATCCGCGTCGAGGGGACGCGCCTGCTCTACCAGAAGGCTGCGTGGAACCTCGATCACGGGGTGCGCGACCCGATCGTCTCGAGCTTCGCGAAGGCCTACGGCGCTGACAGCGCCATGCAGACCGCCGTGGACGCCGTGCAGGTGTTCGGCGGCAACGGCTACGTGAAGGAGTACCCCGTCGAGAAGATGATGCGCGACGCGAAGGTGCTCCAGATCTACGAAGGCACGAGCCAGATCCAGCGCCTCGTCATCGCGCGCCAGCTTCTAGCGTAGCGCGCCGCGCTCCTCGCGGCGCGGCCTGGGGAGTGCGGTGCTTCGGCCGGACGTGCCGCACTTCGGGGATCGCCAGGCGTCTCGCCGCGAGGGCGGCCAGCGGACGCGACGCGCGGCCAGCGTGTCAGGTCTGCGGGTGCCAGATCAGCGTGAGCTCGGGGCCGAGCGTGAGCGCGAGGCCCTCGGCGGGCACCATCACGCGGCGGACCTTCTGGCCTGCGAACCTCGTCCCGTTCGTCGAGCAGAGATCGAGGGCCATGATCTCCGCGCCGTCCCGCAGGAGCAGCAGGTGGGTCCGCGAGATGTGCGTGCTCAGGACAGAGCGCAGGCCGCGGTCCAGGCAGTTGTCGGCGCGCCCGAGCAGCACGCCGTCGTCGAGCGCTTGCTGGGGCAGCTCGACCGCGGCGCTGCGCTCGCTCGATTGCAGCGTGAGCCGCACGTACCCGCTCTTCGCGCGCGGCGCCACCATCTCCTCGATGTGCGAGACGGGGCGCACCGACGTGATGTGCGAGATCTCCCCGCGGGCGAAGCGGTGGCTGGTCGTGATGCCCTCGGTCGCCGCCGGCGGCGCGGCGCCCTCGATGACGGCCTTGCCCGCGACGCTCTCGAGGCCGCGCGGCGGCTCGCTCATCCCGCACGAGCTCACCTCGAGCACCCTCGACGAGGCGCGCGGCCCGACCGGGAGCCCGCCGACCACGTGCTTGCCGATGCGCACGAGCAGCGGGCCGCTGACGACGATCGACCGCCGCGGCACGTCGTCGTCCACGAAGAAGGGGATCGAGGTCTGCAGATCCATGAGCCGCAGCCCGAAGGCGCCGTCGGGGAGGTTGCAGCAGGTGGCGACCAGGTGGCGCACGCAGACATCGTCGCCCGACGCGAACTTCATGTCGCAGCGCGGGTGCGAGCCGAAGACGGCATATGCGCCGCTGTTCGCGGGCAGGTCCATCCACGCGACGTCACCGCCTGACACCCGGAACAGCCGGTACCCCTCGCTCATCGGCGACTCGGGAGGGTTCAGCGCCATCACCGCCTCGGCGGTGGACAGCGCTCGCCGCATCGTGGCGACGTCGATCCGCGGTTCTACCGTCATCGCGCGCTCCACGAGCGGCGCGAGGTCGCGCGCCCCGCGGTCCGCGTCGGACCGCCGAGCTCGAGCGTGAATGGCCGAGTCGCTTCGCAGGCCTCTGGCAGAGCCGCGGCAGGAGCGAGCGTGGTGGATGTCAGACAGCAGCGAGGCCTCATGCGGTCGAGCCGAATCCTACCGGAATTTTTCGTCTGGGGCTCTTTCGCTGCGCGCCCCGAATCTGCTGTGGCCGGCGGGGCTCGGGTCCAGACGACGGCTGTCCGGTTCAGCTCACGCCGACGCTGACCTCCGCAACGAGCTCGCCGCCCCAGCGCCAGAAGGCCACCGAGCGGCTGAACAGGACGATGACCTCCAGCCCGAGCCCTCCGCCGAATTCGAGCCGAAAGCGCCCGACGTCCACCTCGATGAGTTGCATGCTCCCCGAAGACGCGAGAGTCGGGCCAACCGTGGATCCGTGCGCGTTGCACGCTGGTGTGTCCGCCGGGGGCACGGCCTCGCCTCGGCCGGTGCGCAGGGCGCGCCGGCCCGCGGGCGTCAGCGGGGCGGGGCCAGGGCGAGGCCCCGCTGCGCGCCGCCGCGCCAGGGGGGCAGCGGGGCGGCAACGTGGCGCGCGCTCGCGGCAGGGGGAGGGGCGAGCGCCGGCCGAGCGCCGGCCGAGCGCCGGCCGACGCAGGCGAGCGGGCGTGGAGCCGTCGCGCGGTCGCCGACAGACGCGCCATTTTGACGCCGCCCGCACGGTGTCTATCCTGGTCGCGGTGTCCCGGATCCTCCCACGCTTCGACTATCGCATCGAGTTCGCCGCATCGACCGATGTCGGCCTCGTCCGCCCGAGCAATGAGGACCGGATCCTCTGTTGCCCCGAGCTCGCCCTCTTCGGCATCGCCGACGGCATGGGCGGCCACGCCGCGGGCGAGGTCGCGGCTCAGATCGCCGTCGACACGGTGCGCGGCGAGGTGCTCCGTCCGCCCGCCGCCGCCATCCTCGACGCGTACGTGGCCGACCCGAACATCGAGGCGCGGCGCGAGGTGTTCGCGCTGCTCCGGCGCGTGGGCGAGGCCGCGCACGCGGCCATCCTGGAGGCGCGCCGCACGGAGCCGAGCTACCAGGGGATGGGCACGACGCTCGATTTCGTCGTGCTCGCGCACAGCCGGGCGTTCTTCGCCCACGCGGGCGACAGCCGCGCGTACCTGGTTCGCCCGACGACCACCGTCCAGCTCACCCAGGACCACGCCCTCTACGATACGCTCCGCGCGGCCGGCAACCCGACCCCGGCCAGGAAGCCGCAACGGAACCCGCTCGTGAACGCGATCGGGCTCGCGGGCACCGTCGCGGTCGACACCGTGTTCGTCGATCTGTCGCGCGGCGACCGCATCCTCCTCTGCACCGACGGGGTGCACAACGCGATCGACAGCGAGGCGTCGCTCTCGCGCTTCTGCTCGAAGGGCGGGCCCGAGGAGGTCGCCGCCGGCCTCCTCGGCCACGCGCGCGAGCGGGGAGGCCACGACAACGCGAGCGTGATCGTCATCGACATCAAGGAGCGCTTCGTCAAGCGCGCGGACGACGCCGGCCCGTCCTCGCGCGATCTGTCGGTGCTCTCCGCGTGCCCGCTCCTCGCCGGCATGAGCCCCGCGGCGGTGCTCGGGGCGCTCGCGGCCGGCGTGGAGGTGGAGCTCGGCGCGGGGGATCGGATCCCGCGCGACGTCGCCAGCGATCTGGTCGCTTACCTGGTGCTCGACGGGGCCGTGAATCTGCCGGACGGGCGGCGCGTCGGGTCCTCCGGCCTGCTCTTCCCGGAGTCGCTCGTGGGGGCGCGGCGCAAGGGCGATCTGCCCGTCGCCGCGGCGCGGACGCGGCTCATCCGGATCCGCAAGGACGATTTCGCCGAGGTCTGCGAGCACGACGCCGAGCTCGCGGCCGCCCTGTACCAGCGGCTCGCGCGGTACCTCGCGCTCGGGACCGGATGAGCGCGGCCGCGACGCAGCTCTCCCTGCTCCACCTGGACGATCGCGTCGCGGCCTTCGCGAAGCCGTCCGGGCTGCTCGTGCACCGCGGCTGGGGCGACGCGCCGGTCGTGTTCGTCGACCTCGCCGAGCGCGCGCTGGGCCGGAAGGTCTACCCGATCCACCGCCTCGACCGGGCGACGAGCGGCGTGCTGCTCGTCGCGCTCGACGCCGCCGCCGCCGCGCTGCTCTGCGCGCAGTTCGAGCAGGGCCTCGCGCGGAAGCGCTACCTGGCGCTCGTCCGCGGCGTGCCCCCCGAGCGCGGGTGCATCGATCACCCGATCCCGCGGCGCGAGGGGGGCCCGCGCGTGCCGGCCGTCACCGACTTCGAGCGCCTCCACGCGCTCGAGCGCTACGCCGTCGTCGAGGCGCGCCCGCGCACGGGCCGCCTGCACCAGGTGCGGAGGCACCTCAAGCACATCAGCCACCCGATCATCGGCGACGTGAACTACGGCAAGGGCGAGCACAACCGCCTGTTCCGCGAGCGGTATGCGCTGCACCGCCTCGCGCTCCACGCGGCCGAGCTCGCCGTCGCCCACCCCGAGACGGGCGCGCCGCTGCGCCTCGCCGCGCCGCTGCCCGACGACCTGCGGGGCCCGTTCGATCAGCTGGGCGTGCCGGCGTGGATCGGCGCCGTCGGCGACGCGGCCGCTAGCCCGCCCCTGGAGAGCGGCGCTTCGGGGTGACGCCGTGGCCGGCGCGGATCCCCTCGAGGGAGAGCGCCGGGCCTCGCTGGACGAAGCCGCCGTCGAACGGGTTCTCGGCGAGGAACATGGGCGTGTCGAGATCGACGAACGAGAACCCGCCGAGGCCGGCGGCGAAGCACGCCGACGCCGTCATCGCGAGCACCGACTCGACCATCCCGCCGATCATGAGCCCGAGCCCCGCGGCGCGGGCGACCGCCGCGATGTCGAGCGCCTCGGCGATGCCGCCCTTCATCAGCTTGATGTTGACCACGGTCGCCGCGCGCTCCGCCGCGACGCGGAGGACGTCCTCCGCGGAGGCGGCGCTCTCGTCGGCGGCCACGTCGACGCCCGCGCGCCGCGTGACCTCCTTCATGCCGTCCCAGTCGTCCCGCGGCACCGGCTGCTCCAGCAGCGCGACGTCCGCGCCGAGCCGGCGCGCGTGCGCGACGAGCGCGAGCGCCTCGCCCGCCGTGAGCCCGCCGTTGCCGTCGAGGATCAGCGACGCCCCGGGCGCGGCCGCGTGGATCGCCTCGATGCGCGCGGGGTCCGACGCGGCGAGGCGGCCGCCGACCTTCACCTTGAGCGCGCCGAAGCCCATGGCCGCGGCGCGCCGCGCGGCCTCCTCCGCGCGCTCCGGCGAGCCGGTGGTGATGGTGATGTCGGTCGTGAGAGCCGTCCCGGAGCCGCCGAAGAAGGCCCAGAGCGGCATGCCCGCGCGCTTCGTGAGCGCGTCGAGGATCGCGGTCTCGATCGCGCAGCGCGCCGCGCCGGCGCCGCCCCCGGACGCCTCGCGGAGCGCGCGCGCGACGGCGCGCCACGCGCGCGCGTCCGAGCCGACCACGGCCTCGCGCAAGGAGAGGGCGGCGGCGCGCGACCCGTCCTGCGTCTCGCCGTTGAAGGCGGGCAGCGGCGCCGCCTCGCCGAAGCCGAGCGTCCCGTCGGCGAGCTCCACGGTGACGAGGAGGTTCGCCGCGCGCTCCTGCGCGCCGCCGGCGATGCCGAACGGCTCGTGCAGGGGGATGTCGAGCGCCTCGACCGAGACGCGCCGGATCAGGGTGGGGGTCATCAAGACGAGCGTCGCCTCCTCGGGAGCGTCAAGGGGATCGGCGGCCGCCGTCGGCAGGCGGCGGAGCCGCCGGGCCGAGCAGCGCCTCGACCTCCCGGGAGATCTTGTCCTCCTCGCCGTCCTCGTAGCCCGCGTGGATATGGCGCACGACGCCGTCCCGATCGACGACGAACGCGGTCGGCATCCTCCGCGGCCTGTACGCCTTCTCCGCGCTCTGGTCCTTGTCCCAGAGGATCTTGAACCTGACGCCCGCCTCGTCCGCGAACCCCGCGAGCTGCTCCGTCGAGACGTCCTCGGGCGCATCGAGGGAGACGGCGAGCACGGCGAGATTGCCGCCGAAGCGGTCGACGAGCTCCTGGTACTTGGGGAACGATCTTCTGCAGGGACGGCAGTAGGTCGCCCAGAAATCGACGATCACCACCTTGCCGCGCGCCTCCTTGAGCGTGGAGGGCCCCTCGCCGCTCACGACCTCGGCCGCGAGCTCGGGCGCCGCCGAGCCGATCAGGCCGCCGCCCGTCTCGGGCGCCGGGGGCGCGACGGGCGCGGCGCCGCCGCAGCCGCCTGCGAGCGCGAGCGCGAGCGAGGCGCAGAGGGCCGCGAGGACACGGGCGAACGACGGCGACGGGCTGGGGCTCATGTCGAGATCTCTCTCTCCGTTCAGGGCTCACGATCGACGATGGAAGCGAGCATCTCTCCCTCGGCGCAGAGCGTCCCGTCGACGCTCGCCTCGCCGCGCAGCTTCCAGACGTTCGAGCGGTGGTGCAGCACCTCGGCGTAGAGATCGAGCCGGTCGCCGGGCGTCACGGTGTGGCGGAACTTCGCCTTGTCGATGCCGAGGAAGAACATGAGGTTCGACGTGGCGTCGAACGGATCCGACGCATAGGCGAGGATGCCGCCGAGCTGCGTGAGCGACTCCAGGATCAGCACCCCGGGCATGATCGGCCGCTGGGGGAAGTGCCCCTGAAACCAGGGCTCGTTGTAAGCGACGCACTTGTAGCCGCGGATGCACTTGTTGGCGGTGATCTCCGTCACCCGGTCGACCATCACGAGGGGGTAACGGTGCGGCAGGATCGACAGGATCTGATGGATGTCGAGCGTGACGGGCGCTTGGGTTCGCTCAGGCAAGGCCGGCTCCTTTCCGCGGTGTGGAGCGCGCGGGCGGCGCGCTACTTCGCGTCGTCCTTCTTCTCTGCCTTGTCGCCGCCCGCGTCGTCCTCGCCGCCGCCGGTGTTGTAGAGCTGGATGACCTGCTCCGTCAGATCGAGATCGGCGCGGACGTACGGGGCCGCTTGCTTGTCGAAGATGATCTCGTAGCCCGACTTCTTCGCGATCCTGCCGACGATGAGCATCATCTTCTTGAGGATGGGCCCGGTGAGCTCGCCCTGCTTCTTCTGGAGCTCCTTGTTGTAGTCGACGAAGACGGTCTGGAGCTCGACCATCTGGCGCTGCCAGTCCTCCATCCGCTTCTGGAGCGACTCGCGCGAGAGCACGCGCGACTGCTTCTCGATGTCCTCGCGCGCCCGCTGGAGCTCGGTCTGCTTCGCGTCGAGCTCCTGCTGCCGCCGGTCGAAGAGCTTCTTCAGCGTGGCCTGCGCTCGGATGCCGTCCTCCGTCTGCATGACGGCGTGCTGCACGTCGACGACGGCGATCCGGGTCTCGGCGGCGGCGACGCTCGGCACGGCGAGGGCGAGCGACACGGCGGCGGCGCGGGCGATCCGAGCGAAGAGCGGCGCGGGCCGATGCGCGGGCCGATGGACGGGAGAGCGGGAGACCATTGGAGGCGATTACCCGCCGCGTGACGGACGGTCAAGGTGTGCGGGGGATCAGAGGCACTTGCCCGAGATGCAGCTCTCGCCGTCGGGGCAAGGCTCGTCGAGCGAGCACTCCGGCGCGACCTCCTCCCGCGTCTTGCAGAACCCGTCCTCGCAGCCGACGAAGCGGCTGTCGATGAGCTGGCAGGCCCGGGTGTTCTCGCATGGGTAGTGGCAGTAGCCGTCCTCCATGCACTCCTGGCCCTGCGCCGCGCAGGCCTTGGCGCCGCAGCCGGGCTGAGGCGAGGGGTCGTCCATGCACGCGCCGGTGACCGCGTTGCACACCTCGCCGGGCGCGCAGTCCGCGTGCGTCGCGCAGCCGGTGGTGCAGGCGCCGTCGACGCAGACCGCGCCGCCCTCGCACGGGGCCGCGTCGCCGCACTCGGGGTTCGCGGGGTCGGGGACGCAGACGCCGCGGTCGCAGCGCGTGCCGGGCTCCGCGCAGGGCGCGGCGCTGGAGCAGCCATCGGCGCACTCGCCGTCCACGCACACCCTGCCGTCGCCGCACTCGTAGCTGAACTCGCACGCCGCGATGCAGAGCCCGTCGACGCACCGCGTGCCGTCCTCGCACGCGCTGTCGCCGTCGCAGGGACACGTGGTGAGCTCCGCGTCGCACTCGGCCTCCGCGCCCCCCGCGCCGCCTTGGCCCGCGCCGCCCTGGCCCGGGTCTGCCGGACCCGCGCCGCCCTGACCCCCACTGCTGGCGGCGTCGATGTCCGGCTCCACGGGGCGACACCCGTAACCGTCGCAGAGGAAACAGTTCTCACCATCGGGGTCGCACTGGAGCGACGCATCGCCACAGCCGCCGCAGCCCGTCGCGGTCGCGGTGATCATCAGGAACAGCGCGCCTCGACCCAGGATCTTCGCAAGGGGGGAATGAAGAAGCATCGAAGTCCTCCAGCGGCGGCCGGCACCGGCGCGGCCTTCCCGCACGACTACCATGACGCGCGCTAACACGCAGCGTGCCACGGGGCGGCAGGAGAGGAGCGCCGGGAAGCCCGACGAGGCGCTCATTTTGTGAACCCGCTTGTGAACCTGCGTTCACCTGCGCTCGTCGCGCGAGGTTCACTGATCCGCGGGGATCGTGCGGCGGTGAGGCGGGGGACGGCCGGCGCTCGGGGCCCGGGAGCGATGGGGAAGGCCGCAGCCGGCGCTTCCGGTCGGGGCGAAGGCGCGGGGGCGCTCCCTGCGAGCAGCCCGGCCGGTCACCCCGCGAGGATCAGGAGCGGTACCCCGCGTTCACGTCGACGTAGCCGTGTCCGAGATCGCTCGTGAGGTAAGCGAAGTCGCCGGGGCCGCCGCCGAGCACGAGCTCGATGACGTACGTGTCGCGCGCGAGCACCTCGTTCGCCTTGAGCTCGGCTTCCGCCCCGACCGGCGCGCCGTTCCGCACGATCGGGATCCCGCCGACGAGGATCTGGGCCTCGCGCGGGTCGAAGGGGACGCCTGCGCGGCCCGCGGCGGCGAGCAGCCGCCCCCAGTTCGCGTCCTTGCCGAACAGCGCGGTCTTCACGAGCATCGACGTGGCCACCGTGCGCGCGACGGCGCGCGCACCGTCGCGCGTCGCGAGCCCGCGGACGCGGATCTCGGCGACGTGCGTGCTGCCCTCGCCGTCGGCCACCATCGAGCGCGCGAGCTCGCCGCAGACCTCGGTGAGGCCCGCCGAGAGCTCGTCGCGCGAGACGCGGCGCTGGGACGCGCCGGAGGACAGGAGGAGCACCGTGTCGTTGGTGCTGGTGTCCCCGTCGACGCTGCACGCGTTGAACGTCACGTCGCACGAGGCCGCCAGCGCGTCGCTCGCCTCGCCGGCGTCGATCACGGCGTCGGTGAACAGAAAGACGAGCATCGTCGCGTGGGGCGGGCCCACGTCGGGGTGGATCATCCCGGCGCCCTTGCCGATGCCGAGCAGCGTCGCGCCGGCGCCGAGCTTGCGCTGCGCGAGCTTCGGCCAGCGGTCGGTCGTGCAGATCGCCTGGGCGAAATCGAGGTAGCCTTTCGGCGACAGGCGCGCCGACAGCTCGGGGACACGCTCGATGATCCGGTGCGCGGGCAGGACGGCGCCGATCACGCCGGTCGAGGCGGGGAGCACCTCGTCCTCCGAGGCGCCGATGGACTCGGCGACGGCGCGCGTCGTATCGAGCGTCGCCTTCCAGCCTGCCTCGCCCGTGCACGCGTTCGCGCACCCGCTGTTGGCGACGACGGCGCGAGCGCGCCCCGACCGGACGCGCTGCATCGCGATGTCCACCGGCGCCGCGCGCACCACGTTCCGCGTGAACATGCCGGCCACGATCGCCGGCTGATCGGCCACCGCGAGCGCGACGTCGATGCGCCCGTCTTTCCGGATCCCGGCGCTGACGGCGCCGAAGCGAAACCCTGCAACTGGCTCGAAGCTCATGAGGGCGCCGAGTCTACGCACGAACGCGCGCCGGGAGAAAGCGACAAGCGGAAGGCACGCGCCCCGGGGATGAGACGCCCGGAGGCGGCCGGGCTGAGCGCGGCATTTGCAATGCTCTGCCCCGATGATCGCGGTCCGGATTGTCGACATCAAGGGCCTGTATCTGCCGGGCTTTCCCGACAGCACGGCGCCGCCGGGGACGACGCGGGCGGCTGGATATAAGCCCGGTTACAAGAGCCTCGATAACCGGGGACGCGTCTACATCAACAGAGATCTCGATGGGCAGTGGGCAAAGAATACGCAGCTCGTCGAGATCACCGTCGAGGTGACGAGCTCCGAGGGCGAGCCGCCAGAAGGAGCCCGGATTCGCTGGAGCGCGCGCGATCCAGACGATCCATCGAATGAGCGGCCGGAGGTGCACCCGGACTGGGCTGCCACCCTCGACGAGAACGATTACGACGCCGCGGGGGACTATGTGGCGCCGGCTGAAGACGACAACGAGGGATCGCAGGACAGGGCGCCTGGCTGGGAAGAGGTGGAGGGCTATGCGCTGTCCGAAGCGACGGAGACCAGCGCGAGCACGGCGATCGCCGGGAGGAGGAGCAAGGTCCGGCGCCACATGACCGACATCGCCGGAGACAACCTGATCGTGAGCGCCGAGATCGACGCCGATGGCATCGCCGAGGCGGCCGGCGACGAGACCGGGATCATGACGCTCTGGCGACGGATCGACGTCGAGTACATCCGGATGGAGAGCGCGCCCCCGGTGCCCGTGGAGCAGGCGCCGGAGCACTTCGAGCCCGTCTTCACCCAGCTCGATTTCACCGAGGCCCGCGTGATCCAGGACCTGCAGCACATGGCGCTCGACGCGGGCACGCTCGGCGAGATGGCCTCGCGCTTCGTGAGCGAGCAATTCGAGCACGCCGGGGAGCCTGGCTGGTTCTGCCTGATCGCCGCGCTCGAGCCGCACGCCGTGCCCGAGGTCCGTGGCGAGCCGCTGTTCTCCGGCAGCGTCACGATCCTGGACGGCGGCGAGGGCGAGCGGCGCGGCGAGTACGTGGAGATCCCTGGCGCCCACCCGGACGCGAGCTACGTCACGTTCCGCTGGGACGGCTGGCAGATGAGCTTCTCGGTCGCGAGCGCGGCCATCCTCGGCGACCCGCCGCGGACCCGCCTCTGGATCGCGCCGCACGACATCCAGAACCAGTTCACCGCGGGCGACGGGTCGCTGGCGCACGCGTACGAGCGGCGCCTCTTCTTCTTCCCTCGGGCCCGCCGCAGGGACGGCGCGTGGGAGCCACCGGGCTACGGCATCCCCGCGCGCGTCGAGGCCGACGTGCGGGGCCCAGGGGCCACCTACACCGCCGGCTTGAGCCCCACGATCGACGTCGGGCCGGCGAGGTACTTCGCCGGCAGGACCATCCTGTTCACCCATCACAGGGCGTGGTGGGACCCCGAGGGGGCGCGGCCCCGGCGCGGGTACGAGCAAGCCACGCTCCACACCATCGTCCACGAGCTCACGCACGCGTTCGGAATGCCGCACAAATGCGGCTACTTCGATTACCGGACGCCGCGCCAGACGACGTGTTGCATGAACTATCGGTCCCACTGGATGGTGGACGCCGACCAGCAGCTCATCCCTGGAACCGACGGGCGGGTCGGCAACGACCTGTGCGGGCGCCACGTGAAGGAGACCCGGCGCGTGCGCCTCGAGAACAACAGGGGACTTCGATGGAGATGAGGGGCCGTCATGTCCGATGAACACGCGCGGAGCGCCGGGGACCCGGTCGGCCCGCCTGGGCTGGTGCTCCGTTCGCTCGATCACGATCGCCGCTATGTGCTCGGCTTTCCCCTGCACGTGGCCATCACGCTGTGCGCCGACCGCCCTCGGGCCTGCATCCTGCGGTTGCCGCGCCCGAGCTGGGCGGGCAACGCCGGCGCGATCGGCGTCCGCCTCGCGCGGGCGGGCACCGGCGAGGAGGTCGTGAGGACCGAGCCTGCGCCGGTCGTGCTCCCCGACCACGGCACGCCGGTGTTCCGCCTGTGCCCGGGCGAGTGCAGGCGCATGCTCATCGACGTCTCGTCGTACCTCCCGGCGGGGCTCGAGCCCGGGCAGTACGCGCTGGCGATCGTCTACGTCGGGCCGCCGGACCGCGCGGAGAGCGCGCCGGCGCCGATCGAGCTCGCGGCGCCGAGCCCCGAGGAGCAGCGCGAGCTCGGTCGCCTCGCGCCCGAGGCCGCCCGCGCGGGCTCCTGGGGCCGCTGGACGAGCCTCCCTCCGGACAGCGGCGCGGCGGTCACGAGCCGCGTGGAGCCGGGCGACCCGCTCCGCTTCGACCGCATCCTGCGTTATCTGATGTACGGGCCGCAGCCGCTCGGCGACGTGGACCCGGCCCTCCTCGACGTGCTCCGCGGCGTCTACGAGCCGGAGGCCCACGTGCTCCGCGCCGAGATCTACGCCGCGCGGGGAGACACAGCGCGCTTCGCGGAGGCGGCGGCGTTCATCCGGGCCACCTATCCGGGGCTCACCTGGTGGATCGAGCGGATCGAGGCGGGGCAGAGCGAGATCGGCTTCGTCCGGGCATGCCGGGCGAACCCGTGCGGCGGGTGAGCGGCGGCTCCGGTCCACGCCCGCTCACGCCCTCGCCGCCGCGCCGGCTCCACACGCAGATCACGCGATTGCAACGCGATGTTCACGTTGAGCGGGTTCAATGGTCGCTGAGCGATGCTTGACGCGATGCGAGCCGTGGCGAGGTGTTTCTGCAGGAGGACGGGGGCATGAGCGCGCTGCCGCCCGACGCCGTGGCGTCGCTCCCGGGCGCCGAGGCCGCCGCCGTCTCGTGGCGCACGCAGGGCCAGCGCTACATCACGATCATCGTCAAGGCGAGCTTCGCGTTCACGCCCGGCGCGGCCATGTGGCGGACGGAGCCGCAGGAGATCCTCCGCGCCGAGGTCCATCACGGCAAGAACCCCGCGCGGAGCGTGCGGTTCACCGGCGATCTCGCGCCCTACCTGGGCCGCGCGGACGTGCTCTTCACGGGCGACGCGCACGCCCCTGACGGGGCGCATGTCGAGTGCTTGCCGGTGCGGCTCGCCGTCTTCGGCGCGGGCGGCTGCGCGCTCGACAAACGCCTCCTCGTCCGCGACAAAAAGCCGTTCCAGCGGATGCCCCTCGTGTACGAGAAGGCAGCGCGCGGCGCGAACGGGTGGGAGAACCCCTTCGGCATCGACGCGGGCGACGGTGAGGCCAGGGTCCTCGATCCCCAGGACCCCGCGCGGCCCGCGGGGCTCGGCCCGATCGCGCGCGCCTGGCCCGTGCGCAAGCGGCTGCTCGGCAAGACCCGGCGCGAGACGCTCGAGGGTCCGAACGCGGAGATCCCCGCTGGCTTCGACTGGTCGTACTTCCAGGCGGCGCCCCCGGACCAGCGGACCGAGTATCTGCGCGGCGACGAGTGGATCGTGCTCGAGAACCTGCATCCGGCCGCTCGCCGGCTGGAGATGCGCCTGCCCCGAGCGCGGGGCGTTGCGCGGATCCACGGGCTCGCCGCGCCTCCTGCGACGGGGGGCGACGTCATCGAGCTCAACGCGGACACGCTCCGGATCGACGGCGCCGAGCAGCGGTGCACGGTCGTGTGGCGTCAGATCGTCCCCGTCCCCGACGACCTCGCCCTCGGGGCCGTGCGGATCGCGGCCGGCGTCTCGGTCCACGGCGAGGCGCTCGCGTGGCCCGACCTGCGCCCCGGGCGGGCCTCGGGCGCCGCGGGAGCGGCTCCGGATGCGCTCCCGATCGGCCCGCGAGGGACGGTGCACATCGAGGACGCGCCCGGCCAGGCGCGCCAGCGGGGCGTGGATCCGGGGCGCACCATCCACCTCTCGGACGACGAGATCGAGCTCATCGACCTGATCCAGCCCCCGTCGCCGCTGCAGACGGTCGCGCTCTCCGACGAGCAGGGCGAGGCGGCGGTGCGCGCGCCGGCGCTTCCGTTCGCGCCCGCGCCGGGATCGGCGCGGCAGGGCCGGCCCGAGCCAGCGCGACCGCAGATCGATGCCGTCGCGAGCGCGACGCTCGCGCTGTCGAGCGAGGAGGAGGCGCGCGTCGGCGAGCGGCCCGCGATCCCGTTCTTCTTCGACCCGAGGCCGGCGCCGCGCGTCGAGCTCGGGGCGCCGATCCCCGGCGCGCCCTGGTCTGGCGCGCTCGCTTCACCGGCGCCCGGCCCGTCCATGGGGCTCGCGACCCTCGCGCTGGAGGAGGATGTTCCGCCGCCGTCCGCCGAGGTGTCGCCGCCGCCCATCGAGTCTTCGTCCTCCGCCGCCCCGGCCTCGGGCGTCCTCGCGCGCGAGCCCGAGCGACCCGCCGCGTCCCGCTTCTTTCACGTCCTCCGGCGCGAGGATGAATCGCCCTCCGCGTCGATCACGCCGCTCGGTGACGGCGAAGAGGTGAGCCTCGAGCGGTGCGCCATCGTCACGGCGGAGCTCGCCGAGAAGCCGGTCCCCCGCGCCGACGTGCTCAGGGCGCACGGCCTGTCGGAGGCGCGCTGGGCAGAGGCCGAGCGGCGGTGGAGGGACGCGATGACGGAAGAGACCAGGCGCCGCGAGCGGGCGCTCCGCGACAGGTTCGACGCCGCCTATGTCGGCGCGTGGGAAGCCATCTGTGGCCCGCTGCACGCGGCCGACTATGCCCGGCTGATCGTCGCGACCGAGCGCAGCGGGGGCGCCGCGGCGCTCGGCGACCGCGCGATCCGACGCACCGTGTGGGTGCGCATGAAGCGGCTCTGGGCCAGGCGCCTCGCCGACGATCCGCGCCTCAGGGCCCGCGTCGAGGCCGAGATCGCGAGGCTGCGCGAGGCGCCGCGCCAGCGCGCGCAGGCCGGCGCTCCCGCGGCGTACGCCGTCTGAGCCGCGTCGCGCGCCGTGCCCCTTGACCGCGGCGCCCGGGGTTCCGAACATCATCGCTGGTGCAAGCGATGGTCCGTTCATGATCGACGCGTCGACGCTGGGCAAGGAGCTCGCGGGCCGGTACAGCGTGGAGGGGCTGCTCGGCGTGGGCTCGATGGGCGCCGTCTTCCGCGCGCGCCACCTCGCGCTCGCGCGGGTCGTCGCGATCAAGGTGCTCACCGGGCACACGGATCCGAACGCCGGGGAGCGGATGCTGCGCGAGGCGCGCATCTCGGCGCTCATCAAGTCGCCGCACGTGGTGAGCTGCTACGACTTCGGCTTCCTTTCGAGCCGATCGCCGTTCATGGTCATGGAGTACGTGGGCGGCCCGTCGCTGGCCGCGCGGCTCCAGGATGGGCCGCTGCCGCTCGACGATCTGCGGCGCTACATGCTCCATGCGGCGCGGGGGATGGCCGCCGCGAACGAGCTCGGCGTGATGCACCGCGACCTGAAGCCGTCGAACATGCTGATCGCGCCGTCAGGGGAGCTGAAGGTCGCCGATTTCGGCCTCGCGCGCCTGACCGCCACGACGGGGCCCTCGGCGCTCCGGGAGCAGCCCCTCACCGCGATGGGCACCGTGCTGGGGACGCCATTTTACATGGCGCCGGAGCAGGCGTGGAGCCCGCAGGAGAGCGACACGCGCGCGGACATCTACAGCTATGGCGCGTCGTTCTACCACGCGGCCACGGGCCAGCGGCCGTTCGAGGAGCAGGAACTCCTGCCGCTCCTGCTCGCGCACCGGCAGGACATCCCGGCCCGGCCGCGGGCGCTCCGTCCCGAGCTCGACGAGGACGTGCAGGCTGTCCTGGAGCGCTGCCTGGCCAAGGACCCGAAGGACCGCTTCCAGTCCTTCGACGAGATCGACGCCGCCCTCGTGGGCGCCCAGAGCACCCGCTGGGGGGACCCGCACGATCTGACGCTCCGCGTGTACATGGAGCAGTACAAGCGCTTCCGGCCCGCCCTCCTGTCGGGCGGCCCTGCGGGGCCGGTCACGGCCTTCCAGTTCCACGGGGACAGGACGCTCTCGATCGTGCGCGCGAACATCGCAGGCGTGTCGGCCGACGCGCTCGTGAGCGCGGACGACGGGCAGCTCACCATGTCGGGCGGCGTGGCGCTCGCCCTGAACCACGCGAGCGGCGGCGTGTGCCACATGGAGACGCGCAAGTACGTTCCCGTGCGGCACGGCGGGGTGGTGGTCAGCTCCGCTGGGAGGTTGAACGCGCGGTTCGTGTTCCACGCGATCACGCTCGACTGGGATCACGTGGCGACCTACAGGCCGACGCGCGACCTCATCCTGCGGCTCCTGGAAGGGTGCTTTTATCACGCGGACACGATGAAGCTCCGGAGCATGGCGCTTCCGCTGCTCGGGGCGGGGAGGGCGGGCTTCTCGCCCGCCGAGTGCCTCGACACGATGGTCGAGTTCCTCGTGAAGGCGATGCTCCTCGGCGGGACAGGGCTGTCGCACGTGACGATCGTGCTCCGGGAGGGCGCTGGGGTCTGAGCGAGCGCCCTCCTCGCGGGACTCAGGCGGGTGCGGGGCCAGCGAGAGAATCGTCCGGGAAGCACCAGCAATAATCCACACCGGACGTCGTGGTGCAGCACCGGATCCCATGTAGCCCGTCCTCGACGATAAACGTTTGGGTCCGCACGGCGCTGCGCCGCGGGCCGCCGGTCGTCTGACCCGCCGCGCACGGCGGCGGGCCACGGTGAGGTCAGCCGATCAAACCGCGACGGGGAACGGGTTCCGCTCGTGGAACCCGGTCTGGTGAAAATAGGGGTACGCCAGTCTCGTCTTGCTGGCGGCATCCAGCTTTGCCGCCTGCTCCGGTGTCAAGCTCCACCCGACAGCCCCAAGGTTCTGCCGAAGCTGTTCCTCGTTGCGGGCACCGATGATCACGTTCGAGACGCTCGGTCGCTGCAGTAGCCAGTTGATCGCGATCTGCGGGACGGTCTTGCCCGTCTCCTTCGCCACCTCATCGAGCGCGTCGACCACGCGATAGAGAACCTCGTCGTCCATCTGCGGCCCCCCCTCGACAACCAGCTTGTTCCGGAGCCGGCTGACCTCCGGCAGCCGCTGCCCGCGCCGGATCTTCCCGGTCAGGCGCCCCCAGCCCAGCGGGCTCCAGACCACCGCGCCCACCTTCTGGTCGAGCGCAAGCGGCATCAGCTCCCACTCGTAGTCGCGCCCCACCAGCGAGTAGTAGGCCTGGTGCGCCACGTACCGAGAAAGACCATACTTCTCCGAAACCGCCAGCGACTTCATCAGGTGCCAGCCTGAGAAGTTCGAGCAGCCGAGATAGCGAATCTTCCCCGCTCGAACGAGATCGTCGAGCGTGCCGAGCGTCTCCTCGAGCGGCGTGAGCGCGTCGAAGCCGTGAAGCTGGAAGAGATCGATATGGTCCGTCTGCAGCCGTCGCAGGGCCCCCTCGACGGACCTCACCAGGTGGTACCGCGACGAGCCGACGTCGTTCGGCCCGGAGCCGCTCCGGAAGGTCGCCTTCGTGGAGATGATGACCTGATCCCGCCGGCCCTTGATCGCCTGGCCGAGGATCTCCTCCGCGAGCCCATTGGAGTAGACGTCCGCGCTGTCGAACATGTTCATCCCGGCCTCGAGCGAGATGTCGACCAGCCGGGTCGCCTCGGCCACGTCGAGCGCGCCGCAGCTGTCCCAGAACTCGTTGCCTCCGCCGAACGTCCCCGTCCCGAGGCTCAGCACCGGAACCTTGAACCCTGACCCGCCGAGCAATCTGAACTCCATCGATCTCCTCCGCTAACCTGGGGGTAACCGCGGAACGCAGGAGAGAGGAATGCTGGAGTACAGACTCTTGCTCCCTTGCCCCGGTCGAAGGCGGTAGGAACTTTAACGCGTTCCGAAAGTCAAGCGACTTCGTCGCGGTACGCCTGCGGTACAGCAAACTGGAAGCGGGAACCGCGCTGCACGTTTCGCTCATGTCGGCGAGCGTGCGTGCAGGGGCCGGCGATGGCGCGACCGAGCAGGACGGGCCATCAAGCCAGCTTCTGGATGGCGCGCTGTCGGATGCGCGGCGCGCCTCATCGAACGACGAGCCCGCGCGTCCACGCGTCGTGGGAAGCGCTCGCGTCGCCCTGGATGGGCACCGGCGGCCCCAGGAAACGCGGCCCGCGGCCTGACCAGGTGTCGATGAGCGTCAGCGCCGTGGCGAGGAGCTCGCGCCGCGCGTCGCGGTCGGCGTTCGCGTAGACGCGCCGGTCGGCGGCGTACCCCACCGCGGGGAAGCCCGCCGCGCGCGCCAGGTACAGGGCGCGCGGCAGGTGAAAGCCCTGGGTGCACACGACCGCGTCGCGCACGCCGAAGACGCGCGCGGCGCGCTGCATCGTGTCGAGCGTGCGCAGGCCCGCATGGTCCATGAACACGTCCTCGGAGGGCACGCCCCGGCTGACGAGCCACGCGCGCATGGCGTTGGGCTCGTCGTACCCGACACGCCCGTGGTCCCCGGAGACCAGGACGCGCCGCACCTTGCCGGCGCGGTACAGCTCGAGGGCCGCGGCGAGCCGATCTTCGAGGGCCGCCGACGGCGTTCCGTCCGGCCACACGAGCGCGCCCGGGACGATGGCCACCTCGCCCCGCGGTACGGCGTCGAGCTCGCGGTAGATGCGCGCCGACCGGAGGACCCAGAGGCGCGCGAAGGTCAGGGCAGCGCCCCCGACGAGCAGCAGCGACACCAGGGTCACGAGCGTGCGATAGGCGAGCCGTCGAGGGGTCGACGCGCCGAGGCGGGGCAGGGCCGGGCGAGGCTTCGGGAGCACGCCCGGCTCAACGCGCCGTCCGGCGCGCGTATTCTGGCGCGCCGGAAGGACGTGGCGCGCGATCACGGGTTCATGTGTTCACGCGATCGAAGACCCACGTCGCGCCGGAACGCCCGCACGGCCTCCGCGCTCGCGATGCCGCGCCTCGCACACGAGGCCGCCGTGGCGCTGACGACCAGCAACCTGCACGACCCGAGGACGAACGGAGTCGCGCCACCGGAGCACGCCGAGAAGCTGGCGCGTGGTCAGGTCGAGCTCAGCGAGGTGCAGAGCGCGAGGGCGCAGATGCGCGCGCACGCGGCGTCGAAGCTCTGCAACGTTCTCACCGCGGTATCGCCGAATCGCTTCGATGAGGGCCTGATGGTCAGCGCGCCGTCATTCCGCCGTCGACGCGGTAGTTCACGCCGGTCAACCACTTGCCGCGATCCGATACGAGCAGCGCGACGACCTCCGCGATGTCGTCGGTGGCACCCCAGCGGCCGAGCGGCACCGACTGGAGCCAGGCCTCGGCGGGGACGCCCATCGCGTCGCCGAACGTCTTCCGGAGCGCGTCCGAGCCCACCGACGCGATCGCGTTCACCCCTTCGCTGGTGCGGATGTCGCCGGCAACGAACGTCGCCGCCGCGGGCGTCTCCTCGTTGCGCGACCGCGCGGAGACGACGACCCTGGCGCCGGCGTCGAGAAGACGCTGCGCGATCGCCGCGCCGATGCCGCGCGAGCCTCCGGTGACGAGCGCGCGGCGACCGATGAGTTCCTTCGAGAGATCGAGCTTGCTGGACATGATGTTCCTTTCATCGAGAACGACGCGTGGATGGGCTATTCTTTCCGGAGCAGTGCTCCCTGTATTCGGAGCAGTGCTCCACATATGCGGAGCACTGCTCCTTTTGTCAAGAGAGTCCCATGCGTGCTGACGCCAAGAAGAACTACGACCACCTGCTCGCTGTCGCGCGCGCCGTCGTCAAAGAGCAGGGGGCCGACGCATCGCTGCGCGACGTCGCCCGCAGAGCCGACGTCGGCCTCGGCACGCTGTACCGTCACTTCCCGACGAGAGAGGCGTTGCTCGAGGCGCTGCTTCGCACGAGCCTCGACGACATGACGGCGCAGGCGTCCGAGCTCGAAACTTCGAGCGCGCCGGACGATGCGCTCGTGACGTGGCTACGCGATGCGGTCGCGTTCACGCGCAACTATCACGGCATCACGGCGTTGATGATCGCCGCCCTCGATGACCCGAAGTCCGCCCTCCACGCTTCGTGCGTCGCGGTGCGCGCGGCAGGCACGCGACTCCTCACCCGCGCGCAAGCTGAAGGCAAGGCGCGGAGCGACATCGACGGCACGGAGCTGTTCGCGCTGATCGCGGCCCTGGCGTGGCTCGGCGACCAACCGTCGATCGGCCGACGCGCCGATCATCTCTTCGAGATTGTCACGAGCGCCATCCTGACAGATCGAGCGAGCAGCGGTGGCCAAGCACGACGCCGGCCTCGGGCTCGGAGCTGAAACCTTCGAGCGCGCGTGCGACTCGGCCGACCACGTCCCAGTTCAGCGTGGCGGCGCGGGCCACCGCCCCCAACTCGGCGCGGCTCGCCCCGTCGCGGGCCAGAATCGACATGCGCTCTGGACCGCCTGCACGAAACGGGCGCGTGCGTGGACGTCGGGCGAAGCTGGAAGCTCGCCGCGGCCGGGCACTCGCCTCCGAGGGGGCGCGAGCGGCGCGCCGTCGCGCTCCACGCTCACGGCTACCGCAGCGCCGGACCCCGGCTTCGTCGGCCTGCTCTTCGGAGGTTTCGGCGATGCCCTCGTCGC
Source organism: Sorangium sp. So ce128 (assembly GCF_051525245.1). Taxonomy (NCBI): domain Bacteria; kingdom Pseudomonadati; phylum Myxococcota; order Polyangiales; family Polyangiaceae; genus Sorangium; species Sorangium sp. So ce128. The sequence continues at coordinate 4,170,840 of NZ_CP150313.1, forward strand.
GCTCGCCGCTTCGATGATGCTTCGATGATTGAACCCACGCATGCAGCGTGACTGTGATCTTGCAAGACTCCGCAGGACGAATCAACCGAGATGAAGAGAGCACCCTTGACTTTTGCCTCATGGTTGTAAGACTGTTCCAAACCGCCCTTGGCGGTCCGGACCTCTCTCAGCCGGGCGCCGCAGTCGGTCGCAGGATCGCTCAGGGGCCGACTCCGAGGGGGGCTACTGCCGGGATCACCTGCTTCTTGAGGCTGCGCGTCCGAGTTGCTCTTGCTTTCTGCGAGCTGGTGCCCGGCACCATCACACGGCGTATTCGCGTGTGAGCGTCTGTTTGACGAGCGTCGTGAGCGCCAGGCATGGGGTCGGCGTCGGCCCACGGGGGAATTCGTGAACACCGGGATCACGAGCGCCCTGGCCGGAAATTCTGAATCTTAACCAATGGATCGAGGGCAAACAGGCGTCTCGATGGTTCATGAATCCATCTCGAGCAGAGGCCCGCGACTCCACCGGACCCTCATGGAGAAACCTTCAATGCGCATCGCTCCCTTGCTTGGCTACTTCGCCGCCTCGATCGGATGCAGCCTGCTGGCGTGCAACGCCGAGCGCATCGTGGACGAGGACCTCAATGTCCTGGACTCCGCGTTGAACAGCTCGGACGGCACGATGTCCGCGGATCTCGCATTTCAGTCTCAGTGGCAGGGTGGCTACTGCGCGAACGTGACGGTCAAGAACACGAGCCAGCAGAACACCACCAGCTGGCGCGTGGTGGTCGGCCTCAACGGCGCCACGGTGGCCAACCAGTGGAACGCGACCTTCGCCTCATCGAACGGGCAGCTCACCGCCTCGAACCTGACTTGGAACGGAAATCTGCGGCCGAATGCCTCGACGACGTTCGGGTTCTGCGCGAACGGCTCCGGCAAGCCTTCGCTCGTATCGGTCGCCGGCAGCGGAGGCTCGAGCACTTCGTCGTCGAGCAGCAGCTCGAGCTCGTCGTCGAGCAGCAGCTCGAGCTCGTCGTCGAGCAGCAGCTCGGGGACAGGCGGCGCCGGCGGGGAGGGTGGGGCCGGCGGCGCACCCGACACGTGCACGACACCCGAACAGCCGGTATGCAGCAATCAAAGTGGCGGCCACTGCGATCTCTTCTATGAACTCTGGAAGGACCAGGGGACCGGATGCCTGACCAACACCGCTGACGGCTTCAGCGTGGAATGGAGCAATATCAATAATTTGCTGGGGCGTAAGGGGCTGAGGCCCGGGTCACGGAATCAGATCGTGACCTATGAGGCCGACTTTCAGCCAGGCGGCAATTCCTTCCTGGGTGTCTACGGGTGGACGAAGAGCCCGATGGTGGAATACTACATCATTGATAGCTGGGGCACCTGGCGTCCCCCGGGCGGACCGGGAACCATGGGCACCGTCACGAGCGACGGAGGCACCTATGACATCTACAAAACCCAGCGAACCATCGTGCTTGCGATTGATGGCATCAACGCCGCTTATCAGTTCTGGAGCGTCCGTAAGGCGAAGCGCACGAGCGGAACCATCACCGTCGCCAACCACTTTGATGCATGGCAGGCGCTGGGGATGAACATGGGGACCTTGAACGAGGTCTCGATGTTCGTGGAAGGATACCAGAGCAATGGGAAGGCTGATGTGAGCGTGTCAATGAGATGAGCCGTCTCCCCGCGCGGCCACGGACACCCGCAGCGCGCCGATCCCGCGCGCCTCGGCCGTGGCGCCGGCGATATCGATGACGAGCTCGTCGCCGGACACGAGCGGCCCCACGCCCTGGGGCGTCCCGGTCGCGATGACGTCGCCAGGCTCCAGGGTCATCACCCGGCTGATGTACGCGACCAGCTCGGCCACTCCCCAGATCATCTGCGCCGTCATGCCGTCCTGCCGCACCTGGGAGTTCACGACTGCCCGCACGCGGAGCGCCGCAGGATCGAGCGCCGTCTCGATCCACGGCCCCACGGGGCAGAACGTGTCGAACCCCTTGCCCCGCGTGAATTGCACGTCCTTCCGTTGCAGATCCCGCGCGGTGATGTCGCCCAGGCAGGTGTACCCGAGCACGTGGTCCAGCGCGTCCTCCGGCCGCACGGCCCGGGCGCGGCGGCCGATGATCACGCCGAGCTCCGCCTCGTGCTCGACCCGCTGGCTCTCCGGAGGGAGCACGATGGACTGGCCAGGACCGATGAGCGCCGAGGGCGGCTTGAGGAAGAGGAGCGGCTCGACCGGGACGTCGTTGCCCAGCTCCTGCGCGTGCGCGGCGTAATTGCGCCCCACACACACGATCTTCGTGGGGGCCACGGGGCAGGCGAGATCGATGTCGGTCCACGCCACGGCCTCCCCCGTGGTCTTGCCGCCGAGCCAGGGCGGAGCGTCCAGGACGAGCGCGGCTGCGCCGTCGAGGCGGGCGAAGAAGGGGGGGCGATCCTGATCGGGAGGCGCGAGGCGAGCGAAGCGCATGGCGCGAGCAAAGCGCGATCTTCGCGTCGCGGCAAGCGTTGGGGACCCTCGCACCGCGACGTACGCGCGCCGGGCGCCCGCCAGCGCGGAGCTCGTGCGTCTTGGTCGTCGCGCGACGTCGGCGGCGGGTCGCCGTCACCGAGGAGGCGCCGCGACGCCCCGACGTCGCGCGACGAGGCGAGCCTCGTGATGCCCTTCCTCGAGCCACCCTTCCTCGTAACGGACCACCTCGAGCGCGTCGCCGAGGAGCGCCGGCAGCTCGCCGTCATCGAGCAGCCAGCGCGCGCTCGGGTGCGCGTGCCGCAGCAGGTTCGACCGCGTCGGGTGCACGACGACGAGGTGGCCGCCCGGGGCGAGCTCCGCCGCGCAGGCCGCGAGCCTGCGCTCGAGGAAGTAGAAGATCAGGAGGAGGTCCCACGGCCCGGCAGGGAGCGGGTCGCGCTCCACGTCGAGCGCCACCGTGCGCAGCGCGAGCCCTTCTCTCGCCGCGGCGGTCCGCGCGATGCCGAGCCCGACCTCGGAGATGTCGGCCAGCGTCACGTCGAGCCCGCGCCGCGCGAGCCACAGGGCGTGACGACCCGCGCCGCCCGCCAGGTCGAGCGCGCGCCCGCGCCGGGGCAGCAGCGGATCGAGCGCCGTGAGCACGGCGGACGGCTCCCCCGGATCGCCGCCGCCCTCGCGGTAGCGGGCGTCCCACCTCGTGCGATCGTCGTCCGACACGCTGTCCTCCTGTCCTCCTGTCCTGTTGGCCGCGCCGGGGCGAACACCGGCGAGCGCCCCTCGCTGGCGCGGAGCGTACCATCCTCCAGCGGGGCCGCTTCGGCGCGGGGCGACGGCCGCGGCCGGCGTCTTCTGGACGCGCGGCATGACCTGGCCTAGCACGCCGGCGGTTTGCCATGCCCGAGTGCCTGACCCTGGCCCCGACCCCGGATCCCCGCCGCTTCCGCGCGCCCGACGGCGCGCTGCTCTCGCCGCCCGAAGGCTGGGTGTGCCTTCCCCCGGGCGACGCCGGGCTCACCCGCCGGGTGAAGCTCGCGGGCCCGTCCTGGATGGTCGTCGAGAAGCGCGGGAGAAAGACGTTCTCCCGGGGTCTCTGGGCGCCGGCCGCCACCATCGAGGCCGCCCGCGCGGCGCTCGAGGCCGAGCGCAGCACGCCCGCGTACGCAAAGAAGCGGGAGGCGGACGCCCGGCGGAGGGAGCGCGACCAGGAGGAGTACGTGCGCGAGTTCGAAGCGGCGGTGGCCGCGTTCCTCCGGTTCTCGCCGCGCTACGCGGCGCTCGCGCGGGCGATCGCGACCAAGGTGACGCTGCACGCCACGCCGGTCGGCAGCGGCACCGTCGCCCGCACCGAGCGGATCCCGGTCGCGCAGCGCGCCGAGTCGGCCGTGATCGCCTGGATGCGGCACCAGACCACGGCCTACGACGCGATGGTCATCCCGCGCGTGAAGGGGATGCGCCGCGAGGTGCGGCGCGAGCTCGCGCAGATCTCCCGCGCCATCCTCGATCTCCATCGCGGCGACGCGCCGCACGCGGGCGCGTCGTGCCCGCTCTGCGCGGCGCTCTGACGCGCGGGGCGGCGCGGGGCGAGCCCGTCACGCGCCGAGCAGCCCCTCGCCGACAAGCCGCGCGCGCAGCCCCGCGGCCCCGTCGAACACGTGCGCGCGCATCCCGACCGCGGCCGCCGCCTCGCAGTTCTCCGCGCGATCGTCGACGAACAGGCACTCGCCCGCGCCGACCCCGATGCGCGCCATGAGCCGATCGAAGAACTCGCGCGCCGGCTTGCGCACGCCCAGGTGATGGCTCGAATAGACCCCCTCGAACAGGACGTCGAGCGCGAACGCCTCGCGCACCTCCTCGACCCACACGGGGTAATTGCTCGCCACGAACCTGAGCGAGCGGCCCTCGAGCGACGCGACGATCTCCCGCACGCCCGGCAAGAAGCGATATCCCGCGCGGCGCACCCGGTTGAACGCGTCGAGGTCGAACGAGAACCCCTCGGCGCCTTCACGAAAGAACCGGCGAGCGAACTCGGCCTCATCGATCTCGCCGATCTCGAACGCAGGCCAGCACGTGGGGTCGCGGTGCTTTGCAATCTCGGGGGGCGCGGCGCGCGCGGCGGGCGCGGCGGACCGGATCGCCGCGGCGAGCGCCTCCCGGTACGGGTCGTAGAGGACGGTGTCCATCAGATCGAAACACACTGCGCGGACCATCAGGCGCGAACCGTAGCACCGGCGCGCGCCTGTGTGCGCATACAGGTCACACAGGCGCACAGGCGTTCGGCCACACGGGTGAGTTGCGCTGAGGGCGCGCGAGCCAGCGCGAACCAGCGCGAACCAGCGCGACCCGACACGATGTCACGAAACTGATACGAACTTTGAGCAAGCGCATCTCGCAATGCGCTGCGCGATGGCTTATACTCGGCATGGGTGGCGAGTTCTCAGGAGCGTGGTCCGGCGATGCGCCGGCTCCTGAGGTCGCGTGTGGCGGTCTGCTTTGCTACCGGCGCGCAGCGCCGGCACTTACTTAAAAAGGAGTCAGGCCATGAGATTGCCTGCGATGGGCATTGCCTTGTTCACGGTCGCCGTGGCCAGCGCGGCGTGCGGCGGCGGTGGTGACGACGCGAGTCTCGATCAGAGCGGCTCGGGCGCCGGGAACAGCTCGGGTAATGGGAGCGGAGGCGACGACAACGGCTTCGGTTCAGGGGGGGTGACCTCGGGCAGCGGCGCCGGCTCAGGCGACCCCAGCAGCGGCGCAGGCCCTTCGACCGGGGCCGGCGAGGCGTGCGCCACGCAATCGGCCCAGGCCGGGCTGCAGCCCGTGTACCTGGCTGTCGCGTTCGACGTGTCAGGCAGCATGGGGATGAACGACAGGCCCTCGCACAGCAAGGAGCTCAAGTGGGATCCCGTCGTCGCCGCGACCAAGCAGTTCTTCAAGGATCCGGCGTCCGCGGGGCTCACCGCCTCGCTCACGTTCTTCCCCGGCGAGCGGCGGATGTGCGACGCCAGAACTTACCGCACGCCGGACGTCGAGATGACGCCGCTGCCCTCCGAGGCGTTCGGCGAGGCGATCGACGATGTCACGCCCGCGCGCGACGAAGACTGGCGCACGAGCACGCCGACGGCGTTCGTGGTCGACGGGACGGTGACCTTCATCGAGGCGCAGCGCCAGGAGAACCCCGGGAAGTACGCGCTCGTGCTCGTGACCGACGGCTACCCGCAGCGCTGCGGCGGGGACGCGGACAGCATCGAGGCCGTCGTCGAGCGCGTCGAGGGGGCGCGCCAGGACAACGTCCCGACCTACGTGATCGGGGTGGCGAACCCGCCGGAGGACGAGCCGGGGAACGTCGACAACCTGCGCGACATCGCCGTGGCGGGCGGCACGGGGAAGGCGTTCATCATCGAGACCGGCAACCCCGACGCGACCGCGACCGCGTTCAGGGCGGCGATCGACGAGATCCGCGGCGCCTCGGTGTCGTGCACGGTCGCGATCCCGGCCGCTCCCGACGGGCGGACGTTCGACAAGCAGCGGGTGCGCGTGACGTACACGAGCGGAGGGGGCGAGCCGAAGGCCGTCGCGTACGATCAGGAGTGCGCGAGCGCCGACGCCTGGCGCTACGACAATCCGTCGAACCCGACGCAGATCGAGCTCTGCGAGAGCGTGTGCGGCGCCATACAGTCCGATCCCGAGGCGTCCCTGGGCGTCGACTTCACCTGCGAGGACGTGATCGACATCCCGCAGTGATCGGCGGCGGGGGCGCTCCCTGATCCGGGCGCGCCCGCCGCTGGCGTGGCGCGTGGCGCGTAGGCCCGCGTCGCGAGCGCTTCCCTCAGGGCGCGCAGGCGGCCTGTGGGCTGAAGAGCGCCGGGGCGAGGCCCCGGTAGTCTTCGTGGGGCACGCCGCCGCGGAGATCGCCGCCGAGCTTGTAATAAAAGCACCGCGAGGCGGGGATCCCGGCGGCCGTGTACGTCGCCACGTCGCTCGGCATGTTGCCGAAGCCGAAGGAGGGCACGATGCCCGTGCGCGCCTTGAGCCATCCGAGCTCGATCGTCTTGTACTCGGCCGCCGCGCCGCCGAACGCACCAGTGACGCCGATGGTGGTGTGGAGGATGCCCGGCGGGAAGCCCTGCTCTCGCAGCCAGACCCGCGTGCTGCCCACGAGCCACTCGGGGCGCGCGGTCACATAGAAAAGGTAGATCCCGCTCTCGGCGAGGGCGCGCATCGCCTCCGCCGCGCCGGGGTGGGCGGCCGGCGGGCCGCCGCCGACGAGCTCGCTCACGACCGCCACCTCGCTCGACGTGAGCGTCCCGTCGACGTCGGTCACGGCCACCTGCGCGCCGGGCGGGAGGATCTCGATGAACAGATCCGCGCTCGTGGCGTCGCCGGCCACGGCGAGGTGGACGCGGTGCCGGCCGACCTCGAGGCGCCGGCCCGCGGCGAGGTCGATGTAGACGCGCCCGCCGGTGTCCGGGATCCCCTCCGTGGTCGGGTGCGGGTGGTCGTCGTCGCTCGTCCGGAAGGTGCCGAGCCGCTCCCAGGCGCCGCTGCAGCCGCGGAGCAGATAGGCCTCGACGTCCTCGTCCTCGAGATCGTCGTCCTGCGGCCCGTACGCGAGCTTCGCGATGGCCCACTGAGGCCCGTCGGCGCGGGCGAAGAGGTCGCGCCCGCGGTGGCGCGGCCACCCGGCCGCGACGAGGCGCGAGCGCGTGTGTCTGAACCCGCGCGGCAGGGCAGCCGGCGGCGGCGCGTCGCAGGCCGGACGGGCCGGGCAGGCGCCCGCCCGGGGCCGCGGCGGCGCGGGAGCATCCGCCTGGCGCGGGGCACCGGCGCAGGCGACGAACGAGGCGGCGGCGAGGACCAGCGGGGCGAGCGGGGCGGGGCGCAACATGTCCACGTATACCGCGTTGGTCGTGGTCGTGAACGTGGTCGTGGTCGTGCGCCGGCCGACGTGAATCGTGGGAGTTGAGAGCGGCGATCTCCGAGTGACGTTCACGTTCACGATCGAGCCGTTGACGACCACGACCACGACCACGACGGTGATCGCTAAGGTTCAGGTCCAGAAGCCGGTCGGTTGCCCCAGGAGCGCGGCGCCGACCTGGCCGAACCAGCCCTCTGCAGCGGCGGCGTGCTGCGAGAAGGTGTGAATGTCCCGGAACCGCCGTTGCACGGGCGAGGCGTTCCGGGCGACTCCGCCTCCACCCGCCTGATAGCAGGCGTCCACGGCCCGGGCGGTCACCTCCGTCACCCAGGCGAGGGCGCCCGAGATCCGCGGCGCCATCGCGAGGGCGGCGCCAGGGTTGTTCACGCACGCGTCCCAGAGCTCGTCCCCCGTGTCGCGCAGCAGGGCGCGCGCCGCGCGGACGCTCGTCTCGGCGCGACCGAGGTTCACCTGGAACAGCGGAGAGTCCGCCAGCAGGGCGCGCGCATACAGCCGTTTTTTGCCCGAGCTCGCGAGCGTCACGACGTCGTCGAGCGCCCCCTGGGCGATCCCCACGGCCACGGCCCCCATGTGGAGCACGAAGTGCAGGACCGGCGCGACGAAGCCCGGCCCGGCCACCAACGGCTGGCCCCGGAAGATATCGAACGTGTTCGCCTCGGGGCAGAAGGCCCCTTCCAGCGCGATGTCGTGGCTGCCCGTGCCACGCAGGCCGAGCACGGACCAGGTGTCGATGATGCGCGCCTCGCTCGCCGGGAACAGCATGCCCCGCATCTCCGGCGCCTCGCCCGCCTCGCCCGCCGGGCCCATCCGCGGGCGGCCGCCGTCCATGATCACGCAGTTCCCGAACAGCCAGCTGGCGTGCTCGCAGCCGCTCGCGAAGCTCCAGCGCCCGGTGACCCGGTAGCCGCCGTCCGTCGCGTGGGCTTCCCCCTGCGCGTTGAAGCCGCCGCCGATGATCACGTCCGGCCCGCCGGCGTAGATGGCGTCGAAGCGCTCGCGCGGCAGGAGCGCGAAGAGGTTCGGGCTCTCCGAGCCGATCATCACGGTCCAGCCGGTGGCCCCGTCCGCCCGGGCGAGCGTCTCGAGGACGTCCATCCCCGTGCGCAGATCGACCTCGTGGCCGCCGTGGCTCCTCGGCACGAACATCCGGAAGCAACCCGCCGCCTTGAGCTGGCCGAGGAGATCCGCGGGGAGGCGCCGCGCCTCCTCGATCTCCGCGCTCCGTGAGGCGATCGCGGGGGCCAGGTCACGGACGGCATGCAGCACCTTCGCGGCGTCTTCGTTCTTCATCGCTCGCTCCTCGAGATGGGGGTGGCGGAGCCCGTGAAGGCTCGGCAAAACGGCTCATCGTACGGCGGTTCTGGCGCTCCGCGCGGACTTTCGGCCCCCCTCCGCCGGGAGGAACGTCATCGCGGGTCGGTCACGCGGCCCATGAACAGCACGGCGCCTGTCGCGACGTCGCGGATCAGGAACACGAACGGGTGATCCGCGCGGAACACCTGGGGCAGCGCCGGGGCCGACCGTGTCGTCATGACGACCCCCGTGGCCGCGGCGGCCTCGGTCCCTTCCTCGTTGACCTCCACGAACGCCTTGTGGCGGACCTGGGAGATGAAGAGCGGCTCCGCCCTCGTGATACCGGTAAAATCGGCCTTCTTGTCGTCGAACGCGAGCGGCATGCCCAGCGCGCTCAGGGTCGCCGACAGCTCGAGCTCGGCGGTCATCTTGAAGCGCGGGAGCGCCACGTCGACCCGCGCCGGATGGAGCGCCTCCACGTACGACTTGAGCTCCCCCGCCGCCAGGCGCTGCTCCACCTTCGCCAGCCCGTCCACCTGCTCGGGCAGGACGACGACCATGGCCAGCCGGCGCTCGGGGCTCTGCGCCTCGTACGCGAGCTCCAGCACCGACGCGTCAGCGGCCTTTCCAAAGCCCGCCAGGAGCGTCTTGCGCATCATCGGCACGGCCGGCGCCGTCCCGGGCTTGACCGTGAACGGCTCGTTCTTGGTGGCCTGCTTGTCGAACGGCGTCGCCCACTTCCCCTTGAAGTAGACGGCGTTCGTGAGGACGAGCCGTGTGAGACCGGTGATGCTGCCGGCGGGCATCAGGTCCTTGATCTTTCCGTTCGTCTGTTGTTCGACCCATTGATTGATGCGCCCCCGCGCCGGCTCGCTCCCGCCCTTGAAGTCGACGAGCTCGATCCCGGCCCCGTAGTGCTGCTGGGTGGTGCTCTGGAACGCGGGCTCGATCGGCAGCCCGGCCTGGCCCCACAGCCGGTTGGCGATCCGGAGCTCGGGCCCCTTGGGCCCGGTCGCCAGCGCCAGCTCCTTGAGGAGCCCGGCGAACGCGGGGTGGAGCGCCTCGGGCGGGAGGGTGAACTCGAGCGTCTTCGCCATCTGAGCCGCCGTCTCGCCGCGGGCGCCGGCGTAGGTCATGGCCAGCGCGGTCGAGATGCTCGCCGGCGAGAAGAAGAGCTTGTCTTTCGTGGCGGCGAGCTTGCCGTAGAGGCGCTGCGCGAACGCGGCGTTCGTGTCCGCGAGCGCCGTGGCCGGCGGCGGCGGAGCCGGCTGCTGAGCGTCCGGCGGGGCGGGCTCGCTCGGCCCAGGGGCCGCCGCCTCGGAGGCCGGCTTCGCGGCGGGACAGACGTGCTCCCACCGGCACGCCCCGCCCTCGGCGCGCGTGCACTGCGGGCTGCCGGTGGAGCCGTCGTCGCAGACGCGGGCGATCATCGCGAGGGGGCCGCAGTCGGCGGGCTGGCACGCGGACGCGCTCGGGGCCGGCGCGGCCGGCGGGACGCTATCCCGGGCCTGACATCCGAGCCCCAGCAACGTGCACAGCGCGGTCGTGAAGAACGAGATCGGTCTGGCCATGGCGCTGCGGTACCAGCGCCCGAGGCCGGTGGGAAGCTCGACCCGCCGCCGCGCGGCGCGCGTCGTCAGAAGTTGTGGATGAACGTGAACCGGCCGGCGAGCTTGTACTTCTCCTCGATCTGGCTCTCCTTCTGCGTCTCGTAGCCGACGTACAGGAGCAGCTTGTTTCCCGTGCCGTAGTTCAGCCCGATCACGCCGCCGACCTGCAGGCTGGCGAGGCCGCTCTCGTCGACGTCCGCACCGGCGGTCAACGGGTCGTCCTCGAGCGTGACCTCGTTGAGGTCGACCGTGGCCTCGAGGTGCGGGCCGATGCCGAAGTCGTCGATGGGGTAGTAGAGCAGGAAGTCCCGCGTGTAGACGTAGTTCTGGACGCTCTCGTTGAACATGCTGGAGAACGACCCCAGGATCCACGACTCGAAGTAAACGGGCTTTGAGTCGACGAAGGTGAACAGCTGCGGGGCGACCAGCGCCGCCGGCTGCATCGTCATGAAGTTGAACGAGAAACCCACCATCGGGTTGATGATGACAGGGCCCATCGTGAAGGCGGGGCCGATGTCGAACTCCGCGGTTCCCTGCGTCGTGAGGTAGATGTCGCTCGAGAGGCTGATGGGGCCGACCTGGTGCGTGGCGCCGGCCCAGAGCTGGAGACCGAGGCTGTCTGCGTCGAAGCGGAACCAGCTCGGGATCTGGCTCGCCTGCGGCGCCGGCGCGGCGGGCTCCGCCGCGGGCGTCGGCGCGGCCGTCGCCCCGGCCGCGGCCGCTGCGCCCGGATCAGCCGAGGGCGGCGCGGGATCCTGAGCCCAGGCGGCCGGCGACGCGAGCAACCCCACGACGCAAGCGAGCGCCGAGCAACATCTCCGCATATCGTTCTCCATCATCGAATTGCCTCCTCTGCGCAGCATGAGGTGAAAGCAACATGAAACGTGAGAGCAACATGAAACGTGAGAGCAACATGAAACGTGAGAGCAACATGAAACGTAGCGGCAGTCGGTCGACACTAACGTAATGGAGAGCGGTTAGGCAAAGCCGATGTGCACGGGAAGCCCCCGAGCGGCGCGCGCGGCGGCGTGGCCTGCCCGCGCCGGCGCACCTCGCTGGCCACAGGCGTCGATCGGGCAGGGGAGCGGCTTGAGCCGTCGGCGGCCTCGACCGGGCGAGGGTGCCGTTCGCCGAGGGCCGCGGGCGCGCAGGGGGAGAGGGCCTGCGCGTGGTTTGAGAGGAGGATCACAGGGGGATGTGCTGGATGCCCGCGGCCGCCCCGAGCGACGCCAGCGCGGCGGCCCCGACGAGGAGCAGCGTCATCTTCAGCAGCGTCCCCTCGATCTGGTCCGTGACGAGGCCGTCGACGCCCTGGGCGAGCTCGTCCCGCACCTTCAGCAGGTCGATGCCGCCTCCCTGGTTGGCCTCGTTGCGGAAGCGCGCCAGCGTCAGCGTCTCGATGGTCCCGAGCAGCTGCGCCTCGATCCTGCGCCGCAGGAACCCCCGCACGCCGCCCCCTGTCGGCGCGGCCTGCACCCTGTGGATCACGGCGAGGCGCAGGCGCTTCACCGCCTCGTTGAGCGGGACGCGCTCCACCGCCTGCGCCATCCGCCCGCCGCGGGCGCCGGCCTCGGCCTGCTCGGAGACGCCGAGCAGCCGCTCGAACACGGAGCTCACGAGCATCCCGCCGAGGCGCTTCGCCCGCACGATCTGCAGGATGCCGGTGCCGAGCGCCCGCTTCCACGACAGCGTGAAGCCGATCACGGCGGAGAGCGCGAGCGCCGCGACGGCCGCCAGCGCCCCGCGCAGCGCCGAGCCGTCGGCCGCGATGGCATACGACGAGGCGGCGAGCACGAGGGCCAGGAACGACATGGCCGCGGCGGTCAGGAAGAAAGAGCGGAGCGCAGGTCCCAGCGCACCGGCGACGCCTTGCGCGAACGGTCGAAGATCCATGACCGCTCAGCTGACCACGCCCGCCGCGCGGCGAAAATGCCGAACGTGGCGGGCGCGCGTCGATCACGTCGAGCGCGGGGAGCGGGCCCGGAGGGCGCTCCTCCCGGCTCACCGGCTCACCGGCTCAGATGACGCCGAACTTCTTGCCGACCTTCTCGAACGCCTCGAGCGCGTGATCGAGGTGCTTGCGCTCGTGGGTCGCCATGTAGCTCGTGCGGAGGACCTGCTGCTTGGGCGGGACGCCGGGCGTGATGAACGGATTCACGTAGAGCGAGTAGTCGTCGAGGAGCGACTTCCACATCATCACGGTCTTGAGATCGTCGCGGATGTAGATGGGGATGACGGCCGTCTCGGTCTTGCCGAGCTCGAAGCCGAGCCGCTGCAGCTCCGTGCGCATGTACGTGAAGTTCTCGCGGAGCTTCTCCTGGCGCCAGGGCTCCTCCTGCATGACCTCGAGCGAGGCCATGGCGGCGGCCACGCAGGGCGGCGCGGCGCTCGCCGCGAAGAGGAAGCTGTAGGCAAAATGCTGAATGTAATCGAGCACCTTTCGCTCACCGACGAGCCAGCCGCCGATCGAGGCGAGCGACTTCGAGAAGGTGCCGCCGATGAGGTCGACCTCCTTCTCGAGGCCGAAGTGCGCGGCGGTGCCGCGGCCCCCGGGGCCGATGACGCCGAGCGCGTGCGCGTCATCGACGAGGAGCCGCGCCTTGTGCTTCTTCACCACCTCGACGATCCCGGGCAGACTCGCGATCTCGCCCTGGGCGCTGAAGACGCCGTCGGTGATCACGAGGGCGCCCTCGGTGTCGGCGAGCTCGGAGAGCGCGCTGTCGAGCGCGGCGGGATCGCTGTGCTTGTAGCGCACCATCCGGGCGCCGGCCGCCTGCGCGAGCCGCACGCCGTCGTAGATGGATGCGTGATCGTCCTTGTCGATCATCGCGACGCTCCGCTTGTTGCTGAGGAGCGCCGAGATGGTCGCGATGTTCACCTGATAGCCCGTCGTGAACACGAGCCCCGCCTCCTTGCCGTGGAAGGCGGCGAGCTTCTGCTCGAGCTCGTTGTGGAGGCGCATCGACCCGTTCACGAGCCGCGAGCCGGTCATGCTGGTGCCGTACTTGTCGATGGCGTTCCGCGCGGCTTCCCGCACCTTCGGGTGGGTCGTCAGCCCGAGGTAGTTGTTCGAGCCGAGCATGATCACGGTCCGGCCCTCGAGCTGCGCCTCGGGGCCGTTGTTGAAGTCGAGCGGGCGGAAGAAGGGGTAGACGCCCATGGCGCGGGCGTTGTCCGCGGTCATGAACTTGTACGCCTTCTCGAACACGTCGCGCCCGCCGATCCGCGACAGCGACGTCCGCGCCGCCATCTGGGTCGCGAGCTGCTGCTCGGCCGCCGCGGCCACGTAGGTGCCGGCGCCGTTCGAGCCCACGCCGTTCACGTGTGTGCGGGCGGCGGCGCGCTCGGCGGTACGCTCGCGCAGCGCGTCGCTGCTCGCCGTGTCCTCCACGACGGACAGCCCCGCGCCCCCCGCGCCGGGCGCGGCGGGCTGGCGGGCCGCCGCGCGGGACGGCGTCGCCACGTGGACGCCGGCCTCGTCGTCGAGCGCGGGATCGATGTTCGGGAGCGCGTGCCCGTTGAGCAGGATGTCCCAGGCCTCCGCGGCCCGCTCCCGGGCGGCGCGCAGGCGGTTCTTCGCGTCCATGACCCCCGTGGCGAGCCGCATCACGCGATCGTTGCTGACGACACGGACGACCACGCCCGACGAGGTGAGCTTCTTTGCTTGGTCGACCAGACGATCCTTCATCCTCATGCCCTGGCTCCTCACGCGATCGAATTAAGGGGGCGCGGTCCCGTCCGCGAAAGCCGCTCCGGCGTGCAGGATCGAGGCCTCTCGGGCCCCAGCTGGTTCCCTGCGCGTGTCGCCGCTAAAGAGCAGCCTGCGCGGGCCGCGTCAACTGCCACCACCGCGTCGTCCTGGCGTGCCGCGAGCGCCGCGAAGCGCCGTCGCCGCGCACGCGCGTTCCGCGTCGCGCAGGGGTGTTCGCGTGGTGCGCGGCGACGTTCGCAGAGCTCGCCCGCCGGGGGCCCGCGCGCGCTGCACCCGACTCCCAAACACCGCGGATGACAGGCTGCGGCAGGGGCAAAGACGCAACTCGTTGCGGAGTGGTGCGCGCCGGTGTAGGAAAAGTTTTCAGGGTGTATGCGCCGTGTCCTAGTCGTTGACGACGAAGAAAACCTGCGCCTCGTGGTGCGCACCTTCCTCAAGCGGGATGGCTACGAAGTCGAGGCGGTCTCGAGTGGCGAGGAGGCGCTCGCGATGGTCGAGACGTTCGGGCCCGACGTCATCCTGACCGACGTGCGGATGCCCAGGATGGGCGGGCTCGATCTGCTGGCGACGCTGAAGGCCAAGGGCAACGAGGCCACGGTCATCGTGATGAGCGCCTACGGCAACGTCGACCTGGCGATCGAGGCGATGAAGGCGGGCGCCTACGATTATCTCCAGAAGCCGTTCAAGGCCGAGGAGGTGCTGCTCACGCTCCGCAAGGCCGAGGAGCGGGAGGCGCTCCGCCGCGAGAACCGCGTCCTGCGCCAGGAGATCCGGCGGGAGAACCTCTTCGAGGAGATCCTCGCGAAGAGCCCGCCGATGCAGGTGATCTTCAAGACGATCGCGAAGGTCGCCGACTACAAGACCACGGCGCTCATCACGGGCGAGAGCGGCGTCGGCAAGGAGCTCGTGGCCCGGGCGATCCACCGGCGGTCGAGCCGCCGCGGCGGTCCGTTCGTCGCGGTCAACTGCGGCGCCATCCCGGAGAACCTGCTGGAGAGCGAGCTCTTCGGGTACAAGCGGGGCGCGTTCACCGACGCGGTGAACGACAGGGCGGGGCTGTTCGAGCAGGCGAACCACGGCACGCTGCTGCTCGACGAGATCGGCGAGCTGCCGCTCCCGCTGCAGGTGAAGCTGCTCCGGGTGCTCCAGGAGGAGACGCTCCGCCGGCTGGGGGACAGCAAGGACGTCAAGGTCGACGTCCGCATCCTCGCGGCGACCCACCGCGACCTGATGGCCGAGACGCAGGCCGGCCGGTTCCGCGAGGACCTCTTCTACCGGATCAACGTGCTCCCGATCGCGATCCCTCCGCTCCGCGAGCGGCGGGAGGACATCCCGATCCTCATGGATCACTTCCTCGCGAGGAACAACGCGCGGTTCGGCATCAACATCCGCGGCTTCGAGCCCGAGGCGAGGCGGCTGCTCCTGGAGTACCGCTGGCCGGGCAACGTGCGGGAGCTGGAGAACACCGTCGAGCGCGCCATGGTGCTCTGCGAGGGCGAGCGCATCGGAGAGGCCGACCTGCCCGAGCGGATCCGCGAGGCGCGCGATCCGATCCAGATGCAGCTGACGAGCGGCGAGCTGTCGATCAAGAAGA
This sequence comes from Sorangium sp. So ce128, assembly GCF_051525245.1. Classification (NCBI taxonomy): domain Bacteria; kingdom Pseudomonadati; phylum Myxococcota; order Polyangiales; family Polyangiaceae; genus Sorangium; species Sorangium sp. So ce128. The sequence goes on from NZ_CP150313.1 coordinate 4,186,454, forward strand.
CGTCCCGCGTCATCGAGGAGATCCTCATCCGGCGCGCGCTCCAGAAGACGAAGGGCAACCGGACCAAGGCGGCCGAGGTGCTGGAGATCAGCCACCGGGCGCTGCTCTACAAGATCAAGGACTACCGGATCGATCTCTGACGACGACGGGCCGGCTGGGAATCGACGGGGACGACGCGACGACTGTATGTTCCAGATCCGGCCGAGTCGAAGGTCGGTATTCTCCAGATGTCCGGGCGAGGCCCGCGCCGATGCATGGGTCAACGCGTGACCGCGCGCGTGACGACAGCCAGGCGCGGGCGGCACAACAGCTCTCTTGCGCCCGTCGCTTCAGGCGGCTACGTCGTCCCGCTCCCCCATGAAGAAGAATTACGTTCTCGACGCGAACGTCCTCCTCCACGATCCGCACGCGATCTTCAGGTTCGAGGACAACGACGTCATCATCCCGATCTACGCGATCGAGGAGATCGATCAGTTCAAGCGGGAGGGCTCCGAGCGCGGGCGCAACGCGAGGACGATCGCCCGGCTGCTCGACGAGGTCCGCGGCGCCGGGACGCTCGCGACCGGGGTGCTGCTCGAGAGCGGCGGAACGCTGCGGATCGCGATCCCGGAGCGGCGGCCGGAGCTGCTCGTGGGGCTGGAGTCCGGATCGCAGGACAACGCTATCCTTCAGACGGCGATCGACATCCGCGATCGGTACAAGGATCGGCCGACCATCTTCGTGACGATGGACACGAACCTCCGGATCCGCGCCGACGCGCTCGGGATCCCGGCGGAGACGTACGAGAACCAGCGGGTGCACGACCCGGCGATCGAGCAGTCGGTGGTGGAGCTCGAGGTGCCCGGCGCCGAGGTCGACGCGTTCTTCCAGAACGGCTTTCTCGCCGGCGCCAACCTCGCGGATTTATTGCCGAATTCTGCGGTGCTGCTCCGCGACGCGGGGGCGCCGAGCCACACGGCGCTCGGCCGGTTCGACGCGGCGCGCGGGCAGATCGTCGCGCTCCGCGTCGGGCGGGAGGGGGTGATGGGGGTCCGGCCGCGCAACAAGGAGCAGGCGTTCGCGCTGGACCTCCTGCTCGACGATTCGGTCCGGCTGATCACGCTGATCGGCAAGGCCGGGACGGGCAAGACGCTCCTCGCGCTCGCGGCGGCGCTCAAGCGGACGACCGAGGACAACGCCTACAGCCGCCTGCTCGTGAGCCGGCCGATCATGCCGCTCGGGCGCGATCTGGGCTTCCTTCCGGGCGACGTGGACGAGAAGCTGAACCCGTGGATGCAGCCGATCTTCGACAACCTCGAGTTCCTGTTCTCGAACGGCGGCACGAGGCCGGGGCGCGACGCGCGCGGCTTCGTGGAGCTCCTGGAGAGCGGGCAGATCCAGGTCGAGCCGCTGACCTACATCCGGGGGCGCAGCCTGCCGCACCAGTACCTCATCGTGGACGAGGCCCAGAACCTCACCCCGCACGAGGTGAAGACGATCATCACGCGGTGCGGCGAGGGGACCAAGATCGTGCTGACCGGCGACCCTCAGCAGATCGACAACCCGTACGTGGACCACGCGTCGAACGGCCTGCTCGTGGTGGCGGAGCGGTTCAGGCGCGAGCGCATCGCGGGTCACGTGGTGCTCGCCAAGGGCGAGCGCAGCGAGCTCGCGGAGCTCGCGGCGAACCTGCTCTGAGGCGGGTGGCGCCGGGCGCGCGGCGCTCTCACGGAGCAGGGGCACACGGGGCGGGGGCGTACTTGGAAGGAGCGGCGGGCCGTGGCGCGGCGTCCTCGAGCTAGATCGGCCGAGCGGCCGGCGCCTCCGGCGTGGGTGCCGGACGCGGATCGGCTCCTCGGCGCCGCGGCGCGGCGGATCCGCGTCGTCGGGTCGAGCACGCCGGTGAACCTCGTCGAGGAGCTCGCGCGGCTCGCCGCCTCCTGGGCTCGGAGCGGCGGGGAGCTCCCGCGGTTCGCCTACGCGCCCGCGCAGGACCACAGCGATCTCCGGAAGGCGATGGAGGCGGCGGTCGAGCGCCTCGTCGGGCAGGGCGAGCTCGGCGCGGTCTACGCCGGCCGCGCGAGCGAGCTCGCCGCGGAGGCCGCCATCTGCGAGGCCGCGGGCGGGGCCGGGTGCTGGGCGGCCGCGCGCCGCCGCTACGCCGCGCGTGACACGTTCGACGAGCAGGCGGACGCGCTCGCCGCGGCCTGGGTCGAGCAGGAGGCGGGCGCCGCGTCGAGCGACGAGGAGCGGGTGCGGAGCGATGACGCGCGCTCGCCCCGGTCGCTCGTGTCGCGGATGCGCCGCGAGATCGGGGAGTGGCGCCTGCCCCTCCGGGTCGTGATCGCCGACATCGCGCCGCTCGCCGCGACGGGCGACGGGGTGATCCAGGTCGCGCGGGGGCGCATGCTCACGCGCGACGACGTCGAGCGCACGGTGCTCCACGAGATCGAGGGGCACGCGGCGCCCAGCGTGCGCGCCGCGGCGCTCCCGCTCGGGATCTTCGCGATCGGGACCGCGAACGGGGGCGACGATCAGGAGGGCTGGGCGCTCGCGCGAGAGCGCGCCGCGGGGTACCTGGTCGGCGCCCGCCGGATCGAGCTCGGGCTGCGCCACCTCGCCGCGCGGAGCGTCGAGCGCGGCGCGGGCTTCGTCGAGACCGCGCGGCTGCTCGAGGCGCGCGGCGCGCGCTCCACGGGGGACGCCCTGCGCATCGCGGCGCGTGTCCACCGGGGCGGCGGCCTCGCGCGGGAGGTCGTCTACCTGCCGGCGCTGCTGCGGGTCGAGGCGCTGCTCGTGGAGCAGCCAGCGCTGGGGCCGGTGCTCGCCTCGGGCCGGGTCTCGGTGGGCGCAGCAGCGTCGCTCTCGTCCTGGGCGAGGGAGAGGTGAGGGATCGTGGCTGCCCAGCTCGACCGGGGTTGCCCGCCTCGATCGGGAGGATGGGAAGCCGGGAACAAAAGTCCGATCCTCGCTGAACTTCGCACCTTCCTGTGAAGCCGATCCCATGAAATGAAGGCATCGCCGGCCGGGTGAGGAGCGGGCGAGAAAGGGGGCTGCGTGAAGGGAAGGATCACTCCAGCCGTGCGAGCACGGCATGGAACGCGCTTGACCTGGTGGCCGGCGGGCGGGCTGCCTCGCGCGTGTGGTCGCATCCGGGTCGACCGCGCGGCGTGCGGCGGCGGTCCTGGGCGCGGATGGGCCGGTGGGCGGAGGCGGGCATGAACTCGAAGAAGGCCATGGAAAGGGAACCCAGACGGCCGCCGAGGGGAGGCGAGGCCCCGACGGTTGTCCTCAAGGGTGACCTCCATGTCCTGGATCTCGGCGCGGGCCTGATGCTCGACGTGTTCATCAACGTCGAGGGGCGCCTGACGACCTTCGTCAGTTTGGATGGCCAGCTCATCGCGGAGCTCCGCGTCACGGGTCTCGCCTGAGGTCCCGGGCCGATCAGGGGCCCGAGAACTCCCGGACGACGCGGAGGATGCCGTCCCCGTAGCTCGAGATCTTCGCCTGCCCCATGCCGCGCGCGAGCGCGAGATCGTCGAGCGACGCGGGCCGGATCCGCGCGATCTCCCGGAGCGTCCGGTCGTGCGCGATGACGTAGGCGGGCAGCGACTTCTCCTTCGCGAGCGCGGCCCTGTGGGCCCGGAGCGCCTCGAACAGCGGCACGTCGCGCTCCTCTAGCTCGACGCCGGGCTCCGCTTGCGCGCGCGAGGCGGGGAGGGGGGCGCCCGGCGCAGGGCGCGCCGCGTCGTCGTGGGTCGCGGCGGACGAGAGCGCCTGCGGGGCCGGCTGCGTGCGCGCCCGCGGGGAGGGCGCGGCCGCCGGCGAGCGCGCGGCGGACGGGCCCGGCGCCGCGCGGCGCGGCCGCCGGCGCGCGGCGGGGACCGGGAGCCGCACCCGCGCGGGCACGTCTCCGCGCATCACGCGCCAGCCCGCCGGCGTGATGAGGGGGACGGGGAACTCGCCGGTCGTGAGATCGATCCACGCGTTGGCGAGCAGCGCGCGAAGGATCGACATCGCCTCGTCGTGGCTCTTCCTCTCGAGGACGCCGAACGTCGAGAGCCGGTCGAGCCCCATGCGTCGGACGCGCTCGTTCGACTCGCCGATCAGCATCGACGCGACCGCCTGCATCCCGGCGCCGCCCTTCACCCGCGCGACGCCGGCGAGCGCGCGGCGCACGAGGTCGTTGTCGCGGGCGAGCGCGGCCGGGTCGCTCGCCTCGAGGGCGTCGACCTCCAGGCAGACGTCGCAGTGGCCGCAGCCGCCGAGCGACTCTGCCTCGTCGCCGAAGTAGCGGAGGATGAAGTCGTGCCGGCACGTCGCGGCGTCGACGTAGCGGAGCAGCTCGCGGAACAGCCCCCAGGCGCGCGCGGCGTCGTCGGCGCTCGCCTCGACGCCCCCCTCGCCGAGCTGGCAGAGCCGGCGGCGCAGCGCGATGTCCGCGGGCGCGAACAAGAGGAGGCCGCGGGCCGGGGCGCCGTCCCGCCCGGCGCGGCCGACCTCCTGGTAGTACGCCTCGATCGACGACGGCGGCTGGGCGTGCACGACGAGGCGGACGTCGGGGCGATCGATCCCCATGCCGAAGGCGTTCGTGGCCACGACCACGGAGAGGCTGCGATCGGCGAAGCCCGCCGAGAGGCGGGCGCGGGACTCGGGGGCGAGCCCGGCGTGGTACGCTTCCGCGTTCCAGCCGGCGTCGCGGAGCGCCTCGGCGAGGCGCTCGGCTCCCTTGCGGGTGGCCGCGTAGACGATGCCCGCCCCGCGGGGCCGGCCGGGATCGCCGAGGGCCTCCAGCAGCGCGCGCGCCGTGCGGCGCCCGGCCTCGCGCGGGCCGTCGACCGCGGAGACCTGCAGGTGGAGGTTGGGCCGGGCGAAGCCGCGCAGGATCACCTTGGGCGGCGGCTCCTCGGGGCCGCGCCCGCTCACCGCATCGCCGCCGCCGTCGCCCGCGCCGTCGGGCGCGGGCAGCGGCCAGCCGAGCCGGCGGATGATCTCATCGCGCGCGTCGGGGGTCGCCGTCGCGGTGCAGGCGAGGACCCGGGGCGGCCGGAGCCGCGCGAGCGCGGCGCCGATGCGCAGGTAGTCGGGCCGGAAGTCGTGCCCCCACTGGACGATGCAGTGCGCCTCGTCGACGGCGACGAGCGAGAGGCGGCTCGCGGCGAGCGCCTCGAGGAACCCGTCGAGGGCGAGGCGCTCGGGCGCGGCGTAGACGAGCTTGTACTCGCCGCGGCGGAGGGCGGCGAGGCGGCGGCCGTTCTCCTCGCGCGCGAGGCTGGACGCGATGAACGTCGCCGGGATGCCGCGCGCCTCGAGGGCGCGGACCTGATCTTCCATCAGGGAGATGAGCGGGCTCAGGACGAGCGCCGTGCCGGGCAGGGCGACGGCCGGGAGCTGGTAACAGAGCGACTTGCCGCCGCCGGTCGGGGCGACCACGAGGACGCGCCCCGCGCCCCCGAGCAGGGCCTCGATCGCCTCGCGCTGCCACGGCCGGAACGCGGCGATGCCGAACCGCTCCGCGAGCACGGCGTCGAGCGACGGCGGCGGGCTCTCCGGCGGGCGCAGCGGGGAGGGGGCGAGGCGCTCGGTCACGATCGGCGAGGGGCGTTCAGCGAGGACCATGGCGGCGTCGTCGAGCGAGCGCCGTGCCTGCCGAGAGCCCTAGCATTTTCGCGCGCTTGCGTCGCCCGGTGGGTGGCGGCGCCATGGCGGTGATCAGGCCTGGACGACGCCGATGCCCTTGGCGAGCGCTTCCATGTCGTCGAAGTGATAGACGTGGCGACCGCCGCGCCCGTCGAGCGCGGCGGCGACCATCGCGCCGGCGACGGTCCTCGCGTCGATGGGCCGGTACCTGCGCAGGCCGCCCTTCATCGTGAACCGGAGCGTCTGCGCCGCCGCGACGCCGATGGCCTCGCCCTTCCTGACCTCGCCCCGCTCGCCGAGGAGCAGGCTCGGCCTGAGGACGTGGACCGCCGCGAAGCTCGCCGCCGAGAGCTCCTGCTCGAGCTCGCCCTTCACGCGCAAGTAGAAGCTGGTCGAGCGCGGGTCGGCGCCCACGGAGGAGACCAGGACGAACTGCTTCACCCCGGCCTTCTCGGCCAGCCTGGCGACGGTGATGGGGTAGCGATAATCGATCTCGTAGAAGGCCTCTTCGGAGCCGGCCTTGGCGATCGTCGTCCCGAGCGCACAGAACACGTCGCTCACGCCGGCGAAGTCCGCGCCTTCGAGCCGGTCGAAGTCGACGATGCGCTGCGAGAGCCGCGCATCCTCGATCGGGGCCGGGCGGCGGAGCAGGGCGACGACCTTCGTGTACGCTGGCTGTTGCACGAGGAGGCGCAGGCAGTGGCCGCCGACGAGGCCCGTTCCTCCCACGATGAGAGCTGTCTTGTCGACCGTCATGTCTTCCATGTCCGTGCGGAATCACCCGCGGAGAGCGCCGCCGCGGGGATCCACAGCCGTACCACGCAGCGTAACGCAAGCGGCGCGCGAACCATAGCGGCCGGCCGTGCAGGGCGCGCGCGGACCGACGGCGCGGCCCCCCCACGCTTCCTTTCCTGGTGTGTCCGGGCGCTACATGCTCTGTCCTTGAAAAGTCAGGCGCCAGTCACGCGCCGCGCTCGCCCGGAGCAGCATAGACGGACGACCGCAGCGCTCCATCGAGCTGCTGGCTCTGGAGATGGCCGTACCCTGAAGGGGGGACGATCGCACATCTCCTGTGATCCCGCGGGCGCCTCTCAAAGCGAGCGTGCGAGATGTGCCTTGAGCGGGGCGCCCGTCGACTGCGCCGCGGCGGCGCTGGGCCACCGCGCGGGTCCTCACGTGAGCGGCGCGCTGGCGACCTTCTGCGAGCGCTTCGCGCGCTGGGCGTGGAAGGCCTTGACCGCCATCGGGATGACCAGCTCCCGGTGCTTGGGTACCAGGTTGTTCGGCAGCTGCTCGACTGGCCACCAGGTGCCCGTCGCCGGGACCTCGGCGAGCTTCGCCTGATGGACCCGGGAGAGCATCCAGCCGCGCGCGGCGGCCGAGAAGTAGTCGCCGACGAACGTGAAGTCGGAGATCGTCATCCCGACCCGGTGGAAGACGTGCTCGGGCTGCTCGCCCGGCGAGAGGACGCTGCCAGGGCAGCACCACTCTCCAGGGCCTGCCGCCGACGCTCCGCGCTGTGTCAGGAGCACCTCGAGGGCGCCAGAGTCCGCGTTCCTCCGGAGGCATACGGCGTCCGCGGCGAGGTGGATGGGGAGCCGGGAAAGAGCGTTGATGAGCGAGCTGCCGAGCGGCTCCCGTGGATCGACGTACCCGAGGAGCCAGCCGGCCATCGACTTGATGAGCCTCATCTGGGCACCCTCCGCGAGCGCGTGCGGCGGGGCCGCTGGAGCACCGCCCGCCGGGCGTTCAGGCGAGCGTGTCGGCGCTGTTCAGGGCTGGACGTCGTGCCAGGATCGTTCTTCGCGCTGCTGCCGGGGCGGCGCGGCCTGGTCGATGGGATCGAGGTTCGAGTTGGATCTTTCATAGAGGTTGCTGCGTTGGTGTCGTTGTGCGTTGTTGCGTCATGTTGGACAGGTTCAGATCTTCATGTCGTTTCTCCTGGGATGTCGGGCTGCGCCGACGACGTTGATGAGCCTACAATGCGCTCTGTTTCTTTGTCGTTTCAGTCGTGCAGCTCGGACGTGAATCGTTGTCCTGCGTCGTCGCTCGCGTGTCTCGTCGAGCTCCTGACGCCGGTGTTCGGGGGTCGTGGGTGAGAGTCGCTGGTGCTCCGGGCAGCGCGAGCGCGCATGCGTTCGCCGGGGCATCGATGACATCGAGGTGTCAGCCGGGCAGCCGTCGCGTCGTCCGCGCTGGCCCGCCGGCCTCATCGTCGTCGGCGCCCTCGGTCACCTCCGCATCGACGTCGATGACCTGCCATGACGCCGGTTGCCCGCGGGACGCGCGAGCGCGCCCCTCGGCGCGCTCGCCGAACGGTCCGCCGCCCAGGTCGATGACCCTCATGCTGAAGAACGCGCCGTCGCCGGGGCCGCCAACACCGATGCCGGTGGCGCTCGCCGCGGCCACCCGCCGCTCGAACCGCTCCCGCACCACCGCCGCGATGCGGCGGCGCACCGGCGGGAGCAGGAGCAGGAGCCCTGCCACGTCGGTCAGCACCCCCGGCGTGACGAGCAGGGCCGCCCCGAGGAGCACGAGGAGCCCTCCCGTGAGCCCCTCGTCCGGGACGCGCCCCGCGGACATCGCGCCGCGCCACGAGGCGAGCACCTTGAGCCCCTCGCGCTTCGCGAGCGCTGCGCCGAGGACCGCCGTCCCGAGCGCGATCGCCACGGTAGGCCAGAAGCCGATGACGTCGCCGATCGACAGGAGGAGCCAGAGCTCCAGGATCGGGAGCGCCGTGAAGAGCAGGATGAGCTTGCCCATGACCCCCGTCGTCTAGCGCTGCCCGCCGCGCCGCGCACGCGTGGGGCCGCCCGCCGCCGGCGTCGCCGCCGAGCGCCGTCATCGCGCGCCGCGCCGCGCCGCGCCGTCATCGGCCGCCGCTGAGTCCCGCGAGGCCGGCTGTTCCATGCTCCGCCATGGTTCCTGCGCCGGAGTACCGGCCGCGGCGAGAGTGCGCTAAGAGCGCTTGCCCCGGAGAAATCCATGACGACTGTCCCCGTGGAGCAGGAAAAGGTGGAGGCGTGCCGCGCGTTTGCCGCCGACATCGCCGACGAGGTGCAGCGCTTCATCGACCGCCACACAACGGTCGGCGTCGAGCGCACCGTCGCCCGCGCCTACGGCGTGGTCGGCGCCGACGCCGAGGGGACGCCGCTCGTGAACGCGCTCGTCGATCGCATCCACAGGGCGGGGCAAGCCGGCCGCGGCGTCGCGTACCACCTCGGCCGGGCGCTCCACGAGGGCGCCGGCTCCGTGCAGGAGGCCGCGGAGATGCTGGCGTTCAGCGAGGCGGCCGACCTCGGCGCGGGGCCCTCCGCGGCCGAGGCGCGCGGCGCGCTCGAGGCCGCGACGCGGGAGGCGATCGCCCGGATCGACGGGGCCCGCGACGAGCGCGAGGCCAACAAGGCGGCGCACCGGGTCGGCGTGGCGCCGCTCAAGTACGTCATCGTCGCGACGGGCAACATCTACGACGACGCCGTGCAGGCCAAGGCCGCCGGGTTCGCTGGCGCCGACATCGTCGCCGTGATCCGCGCGACCGCCCAGTCGCTCCTCGACTACGTCCCGGAGGGGCCGACCACCGAGGGATACGGCGGCACGTACGCGACCCAGGAGAACTTCAGGATCATCCGCCGCGCCACCGACGAGGCGACCCGCGACACCGGCACCTACCTCGCGCAGACGAACTACTCGTCCGGCCTCTGCATGAGCGAGATCGCCTGGATGGCGGCGGTGGAGCGGCTCGACATGCTGCTCAACGACGCGATGTACGGGATCCTGTTCCGCGACATCAACATGCAGCGGACGTTCATCGATCAGTATTTCTCCCGCAGGATCATCGCGAGGAGCGGCATCGTCATCAACACGGGAGAGGACAACTACCTCACGACCGCCGACGCGGTCGAGAAGGCCCATACGGTGCTCGCGTCGCAGTTCATCAACGAGGCGTTCGCGCGGCGCGCGGGCCTCCGCGAGGAGCAGATGGGCCTCGGCCACGCCTTCGAGATCGACCCCTGGCTCGAGGACAGCCTCCTCTTCGAGCTCGCCCAGGCCCAGCTCGTCCGGCAGATCTTCGACCGGCACCCGATCAAGTGGATGCCGCCCACCAAGTTCAAGACAGGAGACATCTTCCACAGCCACGTCCACGACGCGATGTTCAACCTGGTCGGGATCACGACCGGCCAGTCGATCGAGCTGCTCGGGATGTTCAGCGAGGCGGTCCACACACCGCTCCTCATGGACCGGTATCTCTCGCTGAAGAGCGCCCGCTACATCTTCACCGCGGCGCGGCACCTCGGCGACGAGATCCAGTGGAAGCCGGGCGGCATCGTCGAGCGGCGCGCCCGCGAGGTCCTCGACAAGGCGCACGAGCTGCTGCGGGAGGTCGAGCAGGAGACCGTCTGGGACGCCATCGGGCGCGGCGCGTTCGGCGACGTCAAGCGCACGCGCACCGGGGGGAAGGGGTACTCGGGGGTCGTCGCGCGCCACCCGGAGTACCTGAACCCGATCCTCGAGGTCCTGGAGCGGTCGTAGCCCCGGCCTGCTGCGCCGTCCCGGTCGAGGGCCTTCGGGCTTCGGGCGCGCCGCGAAGGACGGGATTCCCAGGACAACCTCCGAGAGGGCCGGAGCGTCAGCGCGCCGGAAGACATTCTTCCTGACTTGGCATCTTCTGTGCGCCGAAGCATGGCTGAAGCGTGGAAGCGTGGAAGTATGGAAGTATGGAAGAAGCGCGCTCTCGCCCCCTCGATCGCGCTGGCCGCGCGGCGCCGCATGGCGATACTGTCAACGATGGATGGGCTCTTTCGGCCCCCTGGCTGTAGACAGAGGTGAGCATGACACTGCGAAACATCCTGCGTGCGTATGGCGACCGAGAGGGGGACGGGATGGTCCAGATGTCGTTCACGCTCCGCGTCCTGCCGGGCGACCGCGCGCGCGAGGCGGCGAAGCGCTTTGCCGAGTCGCACGGCCTGCGCGAGCCGCTGGTCACGGCGATGGAGCAGGCCAGCCGGGAGCACACGTATTTCGTCGTTTACGGGCACTCCCAGCACGGGGTCGACCTCTCGGACATCGAGGTCCAGGAGCTCGCCGCCCAGCCGCTCACGCGGGACGACATCGAGGCGCAGGCCAAGAAGCTCGGCCGGAAGATCGTGGTCGTCGGGGCGTGCACCGGCAGCGACGCGCACACGGTGGGCATCGACGCGATCCTGAACTACAAGGGGTTTGCCGGCGAGAAGGGGCTCGAGAGCTTCAAGTGCTTCGACGCCCACAACCTCGGCGCGCAGGTCGAGAACGCCGAGCTCTGCGAGAAGGCCAAGGCGCTCGGCGCGGACGCGATCCTGGTCTCGCAGGTGATCACCCAGCGGAACTGCCACAAGGAGAACGCGGCGGCGCTCGTCGACCTGGCGACGCGCCAGGGCTTCCGGGACAAGGTGATCCTGCTGCTCGGCGGCCCGCGCATCGATCACAACCTGGCCGTCGAGCTCGGCTTCGACGCTGGCTTCGGCCCGGGCACCAAGCCGATCACCGTGGCGTCGTTCCTGATCGAGCGCCTCGTGGGCCGGGTGTAGGCGGTCAGGCGACGAGCAGGTGGTAGGCGGCCGAGAGCTCGGCGAACCGCGCGGTGCGCTGGGCGCTGTCGCCGGCGTGCGCGGCGCGGTCGGGATGCAGGGACGCGGCCAGGCGGCGGAATGCGCGGCGGATCTCGGCCTCGGTCGCGCCCTCGCGCAGGCCCATCACGTCGAGCGCCCGGCGGCGCGGCTCGTCCGCCCGAGCGGCGCGCGGCGGCGCGCCCGCCGGCCCGCTGTGTGCGGCGCGCGCCGACGAGCCGGCGCGCCGCTGCCGATCCCGCGCGCGCGGGCGGCCGTGGAGGAAATCGCTCGGCGGGAGCGGGCCGGTCTGCCGCAGCGACCCGGCGAGGGGCCTCGCCGTGTGGAAGCAGATGGTCGCCTCCTCGATGCTGAAGAGCGCCTCGAGGCGCGCGCGGAGCTGGATCCGGAGCGCGCGGTCGACCGCGGTCGCCGGGATGAGCCCCGCCGCCACGAGCACCTCGCCGGTCCGGCGCCCCCGGTGCGCGGCGACGAGCGCGGCGAGCCGCTGGATCGACGGCTCGGGCGCGGAGCCCTCCTTCGCGAGGATCTCGCCGAGGCGGGGCACCCGGAGCGGCGTCTCGACGGCCGTGACGAGGCCGGAGAAGAGCTGGATCCGGTGCTGGCGGCCCGGCACCGTCGAGCCGCTCGGCGTCCGGAGCTCGCAGAGCTCCAGGAGCCCGGTGGTCTTCTCGCGGTGCAGCGCGCCGAGCAGGTCTCCCAGGGTCGACGTGGAAAGGCGGCTGGGCAGTTGCATCGAAGGCGGCGTTATCACTGCCGCGCTCGATCGGCCAAAGAAGCGGCGCGGGCGCTCGGGCGAGCGGCCGTCGCCCTGGCCGGACGGGCCCGCTCGCGCGCACCGTCGCTCGGCGCTCGCTCGGCCCTCGCTCGATTGCGTTGCGCGCGCCTGCGCGCACGAATGTGTGCCCGGGCCGAGGCCCGCCGTGCGAAGCTCCGCGCGAAAACGGCACGGCGCACCGCGCCGGCGCGCGGATCAGGAGGAATCTGCGATGGGCTTGCTCGACGGAAAGGTCGCGATCATCACGGGAGCCGGCGGCGGGATCGGCCGCGAGGAAGCGCTGCTGTTCGCCCGGGAGGGCGCGAAGGTCGTCGTCAACGACCTCGGCGGGACGCGCGACGGATCGGGCTCGAGCGACGCGATGGCGGCGCAGGTCGCGGAGGAGATCAAGGCCGCGGGCGGGCAGGCCGCGCCGAGCTTCGACAGCGTGGCGACCCCCGAGGGCGCGGCGAAGATCGTGAAGACCGCTGTCGATGCGTTCGGCCGGGTCGACATCCTGGTGAACAACGCGGGAATCGTCCGCGACAAGACGCTCCTCAAGATGGATGAGGGCATGTGGGACGCCGTCATCGCCGTTCACCTGAAGGGGACGTTCCTTTGCACGCAGGCCGCTGCGAAGCAGATGGTCGCGCAGGGCGGGGGAGGGCGGATCGTCAACACAACGAGCGTCTCTGGGATGCTCGGCAACTTCGGGCAGGCCAACTACGCGGCTGCCAAGGCCGGCATCTACGGCATCACACGCACCGCCGCGATCGAGCTGCAGAAGCAACGGATCACCGTCAACGCGATCGCGCCCATCGCCAAGACCCGGTTGACGGAGGATCTGCCCATGTTCCAATCGGCGGGTGACACGCTGACGCCGGCGCACGTGGCGCCTGCGGCGCTGTTCCTCGCGTCCGACCTGTGCGCCGACAAGACCGGCAACGTCCTCGCCGTCGCCGGTGCGCAGATGTACATTTACAAGGTCGTCCAGAGCCCCGGGAAGTTCAAGGACGAGGGCGGCGTCTGGACGGCGCAGGAGATCGCGGATCACTGGGACGCGATCATCAAGCTCTGATCGTGGCGCCGGCGCGACGGCGCAGGGCGCCTCGCCGAGGGCGGGCGCGGCCGGGGCGCCGGCGCGCCCGCCCTGGGCTGCTTCCCGCGGACCGCGCCGCACGCGCGGCGCGGCGCGGCGCGGACGATGCGGCTGCACGCGAGCCGACCGTTGCTGCGCTGATCCCTGGATGCTAGGTTCGAACCGCTTCCGGGGTACGTTTGGCGCATCGGCGCACTGTTCGAGCAGGTCGTTCACGCGGAGTCTGGAGGTGCCACCGGTGACCGTCTTTCGCTGCTGTTACGCCTGCGCCATGTCGCGCGGTGCGGCCTCTGCAGCGCGGAGGCGTTGAGCGCCGTGTCGCGTGACGCCCACATCCCGCTCGCCCTGTGGATCTGCGCGGCGATCGTGGCGCACATGGCGGGCGGCGGCGGCGCCGTCGAGGTGGCGCAGGTCATCGAGGATCGCGCCCAGCTCCGCCAGATGGTCCACGCGGTGAGGGATGGCCTCCGGCCGGGTGACACGACGTTCGAGATCCTGACCGACGGCGCGGCGCTCACGCCGCCCCCCGCCCCGCTCGCGCCGCCCGAGTTACCGTCGGACAGCGAGCCGGACAAGGACGCGACGCCCGATCCGCAGCAGCCGAAGCCCGAGCCGACCAAGGCGGCGACGATCCCGCCGCGGAAGCCGCCGAAGGCTGAGCCACCGCGCCAGGCGAAAACGCCTCCGCCCGCGCCGCCAAAGCCTGAGCCGCCCAAGGAAGAGGTGGCCAAGATCGTACCGGTCCAGCCGGCGCCGCCGCCGCCGCTGCCGCCGGCGGATCAACGGATCGCCGTCCGCCAGCACGTCCAGAAGGACCAGCAGGACAACCCCGAGGCGAACCGGATCGCGGACGACGCCAACAAGGTCGACGAGGAGACCATGGCGCAGATCCGCTCGAAGGATCAGGACGATCCCGAGCCGACGCCCGGGACGCCGTCGGGGCCGAAGGCGCCGACGGACAGGGTCGGCGACAGCGACCACGATCACAGCGGCCACAGCGAGGAGCGCGCCGGCAACGAGCAGCACGCGCCCGGCGAGGGGAACCCCGAGAGCGAGAGCGCGGAGCACCACAGCCCGGCGTCGCCGGCGCAGGCAGCGCAGGCCTCCCGGGCGGCGTCCCCCCCGAGCGTGCCGGGCGCGAGCGGCGGCGCTCGCGTCGCGCAGGCCTCTCCCGCGCTTCCGCCGCCGGAGAAGGGGGCCGCGGGCGGCTCCGGTCCGGCGTCGCCCGAGGTGATCGACGGCGCGCGCGGCGGCTATACCCTCAATCCGGCGAACCCGGGCGGCGACGGCAAGAGCCGCGTGGCCGGCAAGAAGGCGACGCCGCAGCCCTACCAGAGCCCGGTCCGTGTCGGCTCGATCGGCCTCGGCGCGCCGGGGCTCCCCGGCGGGGCCAACCTCAACCTGGACATGGCCGGCGTGCAGGCGGCCGTCGGCAACGAGAAGCTCAGGGCGGAGCGGGCCTCGGACGGCGCCTCCCGCAGGAGCGCGCACCGGGGCTCGTGGGAGACGACGGACAAGTGGAAGAAATGGCGTGCCGCGATCGAGAACTACGATCCCTCGGTCAAGCCCGGCAACCAGACCTCGCTCAACGCCGCGCGGGTGCCGTTCGCGACGTACATCAACATGATCCACAACCGGCTCCACCCGATCTTCGCGGAGGAGTTCCTGGCGTCGCTCGAGAGCTTGCCCTCCGGGCACGCGTTCAACCAGAACCGGGTCACGCACGTGGAGATCGTCCTGAACAAGGACAGCGGCAGCGTCGTGCGTCTCGGGGTCACGAGGCCGAGCGGGATGACGGCCTTCGACATCGTCGCGCTGAACTCGGTGCACCGCGCGTCGCCGTTCGGCAAGGCGCCGGACGCGATCGTCTCGCCGGACGGCAACGTGTACCTTCACTGGGAGTTCCACCGGGATCCGTACGACGCGTGCTCGACCCGCAACGCCCGCCCGTTCCTGCTGAAGGCGCCCTCCGGCGCCGCCCCGATCGAGCCGGCGCCTGTGCGCAAGGGGCCGCGCCCCGTCCCGGGCGACGAGGGGGCGCCTGCGCCGCCAGGTCCGCTGCTTCCGCTCAGGCGTTAGGTCCCGGCTCTGCACCGGGACCGCGGCGATGTATCCTCCGCGTCATGCCGAAGGATTCCGACGAGGCCGTTCGAGTGACCAACGCGCGCATCGAGGCGGCGCTCGCGGATTCCCCGGCGTTCACCCGAGTCGAGCCGCAGTTCTACGTCGTCCGCCAGGGGACCGCGTACGTCTACCTTCATGTCCTTCCCTGGGCGCCCGATCGCGCGCTCGTGCGGCTCGTCGCGCAGCTCGCCCGCGGCGTCGAGATGACGCCGGACCTCGCGATGAAGCTGCTCCGCCTGAACGCGCGCATCCGCTTCGGCGCCTTCGGTTACGTCGCGCAGGGCTCGTGTGTGGTCATCGTCCACACGCTCCTCGGCGGCGAGACGCTCGACGCCGACGAGATCCTGGTCGCCCTCCGGGATCTGTCCGTGCTCGCGGACGAGTACGACGATCGCATCGTCGAGGAGGCCGGCGGCCAGCGGATGCAGGACCTGATCGACGCCTCGGCGACCGCCGCGGTCTTCACGGATCTCGAAGCCCCCCGCGCCTGGGACAAGGGCTGAGCGACGGGCGCTGTTCTTCATGCTCCTCACCATCGATCTCCCACCCAAAGGCCCTCCTCCCTCCGCCGCGCCGGACACCGCTGCCTCGCCCCGTCGCGAGGAGGGCGGCGAGCCTCCGCCCGCAGAGCGCCGGTCCTCCGCCGCCGGGCGGCCTCCGCTCGCCGGCCTGCCTGTGCTCGCGCTCATCCGGCCGCTCGCCGTCCTCGCCCTGCTCGCGATGATCCTCGGCCGCATGGTCGCGCCGGCGATGGTCGGCCTGGCGGTGGGCATCGAGCGCGCTGTCCACACGATCGAGCTCGCCGGCGCCGGCGCCTCGCAGCTCTTCGCGATCGGCGCCATCGTGGTCGCGATGGCGCTGATCAGCGCGGTCGTGCGGAGCCGCGTCCCGTACGCGCTGCGGATCGGCGCGATCGTCGCGGGCAGCTTCGTCATCCTGGTCGTGCTGCACGCGACCGTGCAGCGCGTGCCCGATCTGTCCGCCGCGCTCATCGGCGTGAGCGCCGCGATCCTCGCGCTCGGCAGCGCGTGGGAGGCGCTCCGCGTCCCGTTCGTGCGGCCGGTCGCGGCCGCGCTCGGGCTCGTCGGCGCCTCCGCGCTCGTGCGGCTCGCCGGCGTCCTCCTGGCCGTCTGGGCGAACGACCGCGGCTCGAAGGCGCTCGCCGGCGCGACGAGCTCTGTCGCGACCGCCGCGTTCGCGCTCGATGCGCTGGCCGTCCTCGCGGCGACGGTCGCGCTCGGCGCGGGCCGCGAGGCGCGGCCGCGTGACGCCGAGCCGCCGCGGCCGCGCCTCGTGAGCCCGCTCTCGCTGGTGGCGCTCGCGTCGGCGCTGTTCGCCACGCGGGCGGCGCTCGCGGGCGCCGCCGACGACGCATCCATCGTCGAGGCGCTCTTCCGCCGCGCGCTCGACCGGCTGCTCACCCGCCCCGCTCCGGTCGTGCCGCTCTCGATGCAGCTCTTCGTCGCCGCCCTCTCGGTGGTGGTCGTCGCGCTCGCGATCGTCGCCCCGCCGCGGCTGCCGGCGCTGGGCGGCGCGCTCGCGTTGCTGCTCGTCGCGGGCAGCGCCCCGGAGGTGCCGCTCGGCGCGCTGTCGCTGGTGATCGCCGCCCTCTGCATCGCGCTCGTGGCCCGCGACGAGCGCGGCTTCTGGGCGGCCATGCTCGCGAACGAGCGCGAGCGCACCTCGAGCTCGCTCCCGGGCGCCGGGAAACCGGACATCACCGGCGGCGCGTCAGGTTGACGCGAGCGACGACACTCGTTAAGCACGCCCTCGCTGTGCGGAAGAACAGCGCGCGGCATGCCACCCGCTGCTCGCCAGAAGGACGCGGGGGGAGCCGCCGCCCGGTCCAGACGGTCCCTCCTTAAAGAGGCCAGGTCAGGCTCGGAGGGGCGCGAACCAGGCTCGCGTGGCGCGCCGCGGGCGCGGGAGAGTCCTCATGCATCGTCGCGATCTCGCCTCGCTCTCTGCTCTCGCGCTCACCGCGCTGGCGCTCGCAGGGTGCCCCGAGGAGCCCTCGAGGCCCAGCGGCGGCACGGCCGCGACCGCCACCACGGCGGCGCCCCCGGTGGCCTCGGTCGAGAAGCCCGCCGCGGCCCCGCAGGGGTCTGAAGCGCCGAAGGCCACGGCGCAGGAGGCCGCCCCGGCTGCCCCCGCGGGCAAGGGGATCATCAAGGGGGTCGTCAGGTTCACCGGCAAGCCGGTCGAGATGAAGGTCCCCACCGCGCGCAAGGACGCCCCGGTCTGCCAGGACAAAGATGTCCTGTACAACGCTGTTGTCGTCAACGATGGCAAGCTCAAGGACACCTTCGTCCGCATCGCGGTCGGAGGCGTGCCGGGCAGCTGGAAGGCGCCCGACGCGCACGCGGTGGTCGACCAGCAGGACTGCATGTATGTGCCGCGCATCCAGGGCGTGGTCTCCGAGCAGCAGGTCGATATCAAGAACAGCGACCGGACGCTGCACAACGTGCACACCTACAAGGGCTCTGAGACGCTGTTCAACCAGGCGCAGCCGGGGGGCGCCGCGCCGCTCACGAAGGCGTGGAAGGACGGCATCATCAAGCTCACCTGCGACGTCCACCCGTGGATGCGCGGCTTTGTCGTGGTGACGGATCACCCGTTCTTCGCCGTGAGCGGCGATGACGGCTCGTTCACGATCGAGAAGGTCCCTGCCGGCAAGTACAAGCTCGAGGCGTGGCACCCCCACCATGGCCTGAAGACGGCCGACGTCACGGTCGCGGACGACAAGCCCGCCCAGGTCGCGTTCACGTACGCCGGCACCGAGCCTGAGCCGGCGGAAAACAAGGACGAGCTCAAGGGCCTTTGGTGAGATCCATGGCAGCGCCTGCAGCAGGCGTCGACCCGCCCCGGACCGCCCGGCTGGCGGCGAGCTGCGCGGTGGAGCGACCTTTCCAGGCTCGCTCGACGCGCAAAGAACGGATGAGCACGCCACGACGGTTGCCGCAAGGCGACTCGTGCCCTAAAGGGAGGCGGGCGACAACTGACGAACTCGACTCCCCGAGCCGTGTTGTGCGCGCTAGTCTCCCGGCCCCGATGCTGTTTTCTCCCGCCTCCCGCGCTCCGGTGATGACGTCGTTTTTTAGTGTAGCTGTCCCGAGACCAGGGATCCTCGGGGATGTCGCGCGAGCGCGCGGCGCGGGCGCCGGGCACAGCAGCGAGGTGCGCGCGTGACCATGAGCGTCGAGCAGGCCGCCGAGCGCGCCCCGGTCCCTTACGTTCGCCAGGCCGAGCCGTCCGAGGGCGGCGGCTGTGCGGTCCCCACGAGCGCGCGCCCGCTGCTCAAGGGAGCGGCCGATCTCGTGAGCCTCACCAAGCCGCGCATCACGAGGATGGTGGTCGCGACGATGCTCGGCGGCATGTGGGTCGCGAGCCGTTATCTCCGCGCCGGACTGGCGGGAGAGGCAGCGATCGAGCGCGCGGCGGTGCCGCCGGCGCAGCTTGCGCTGGCGTTGCTGGGGACGGTGCTCGTCGTGTCCGGCGCCAACGCGCTCAACATGTACATCGAGCGCGACACCGATCTGCTGATGGAGCGGACGCGGAGCCGTCCCTTGCCGGCGCGGCGGCTTTCGCCGGAGCTGGCGCTCTGGTTCGGGATCGCGCTCTCGGCCGCCTCGATTCCGGTGCTGCTCATCGGGGTGAACGCGACCACGGGCGTGCTCGCCGCGGCGGCGCTGCTCAGCTACGTCCTCGTCTATACCCCGCTCAAGCGCAGGACGACGCTGTCGCTGCCGATCGGCGCGATCCCCGGCGCCATCCCGCCGCTGCTCGGGTGGACGAGCGTCACAGGGCAGATCGACGCGCCCGGCTTCCTGCTCTTCGCTGTCATGTTCCTCTGGCAGATCCCGCATTTCCTCGCGATATCGCTCTTCCGTCAGGACGAGTACCAGCGCGCGGGGCTCAAGGTGCTGCCGCTCGAGAAGGGCGATCTCACGACACGGCGCCACATCGTCGGCTACCTCGCGCTGCTCGTGCTGTCCTCGGTGCTGTTCGTCCCGTTCGGCGTGGCGGGCCCTGTCTACCTCGGCGCCGCGGTCCTCCTCGGCGGCGCGTTCTTCGGGCTCGGCGTCTACGGTCTCCGCGCGGGCACCGGCGCTCGCTGGGCGCGTCAGGTCTTCTTCGCCTCCATGGTTTACCTGGTGCTCCTCTTCGCTGCGCTGATGATCGGCGCCTGAGCGGCGCCTCGTCGCCTTGACTCGCTGGCGACAGGCCCTTAAGCGTCACCGGATGGTCTCAACGGAGCCCACGCGCCACGCGAGCGGCGCTCTGCCGCCTGCGGAGCCGACCGGCCAATCATTTCCGTCCGACCGCGGCGACATGGGGAGGCCCCGGCGCGGCGGGCTCGTGGGCACGCCGGTGTTCTGGGCCGCGCTCCTCGCGCTGGTCGGGCTCGTGGTGCTCGTCACCATCGGGATCGCCGGGCGCGCGCTCCACGGCCAGGCCGCGGAGACGCCCGCGATCCGCATCCCTCTGCCCGCCTTCGAGCTCACGGATCAGCGGGGCGCGCGGTTCGGGCTGGAGCAGCTCCGGGGCCGCGTGTGGATCGCGGACTTCATCTTCACGACCTGCCCGACCGTCTGTCCCAAGCTCACGCAGCGCATGAGCGAGATCGAGCGCCGAGGCCGCGATCTCGGTGACGCGCTCCATCTCGTGACATTCACCGTCGATCCGGAGAACGACACCCCGGCGGTGCTCGCGGCCTACGCGGCGTCGCAGCGGCTCCCGCTCGAGCGCTGGACGTTCCTGACAGGCCCCCTCGATCAGATAGAATCGACGGTCCTCGACGGCTTCAAGATCGCCATGGGCAAGAAGGAGTCGAGCCCTGGCCTCTTCAGCATCTTCCATGGCGAGCGCCTCGTGCTGGTCGACCAGCAGGGCGTGATCCGCGGCTACTACGAGGCGAACGACGACGGGATCGACGCGGTCCTGCGCGACGCGGGCGCCCTCGTGAAGTCGAGGTGACCCGCTCGGGCCCTCCTCACGCCTCGATGGAGAGCCGCTTGATCATCTTCTGAAGGCCGAACCTGGACAGGCCCAGCAGCTTGGCGGCCTGCGTCTGGTTCCCGCGCGTGCGCTCGAGCGCGTCGCGCACGAGCTCCATCTCCAGCGCGTCGATCCTCGCTCGGACGTTGAGGCCGAGCTCGCGGGGCGTCGCGGTGCCGCCGTGCGCGATCTCCGGTGAGAGGTGCTCCCGATCGATGGTCCCGTCACAGAGCACGATCGCCCGCCGGATCTCGTTCTCCAGCTGGCGCACGTTGCCCGGCCACGCGCAGGCCGAGAGCCGCTCCATCGCCCCGCGCGTGACCCGGACCGGGCCGCGGCTGTGCTTCTCGACGAAGTGCTGGACGATGAGCGGCACGTCCGTCGCGCGCTCGCGCAGCGGCGGCACCCGGATCGTGATGATGTTCAGCCTGTAGAGCAGATCCTCCCGGAATGCGCGGGCCCGGACGAGCGCCTCCAGATCCCGGTGGGTCGCGGCGATGACGCGCACGTCGACCTTGCGCGTCCGCTCCGAGCCGATCGGCCTCACGAGGCCGTCCTCGATGACCCGCAGCAGCTTCGTCTGCATCGCGAGGCTCATCTCGCCGATCTCGTCGAGGAACAGCGTGCCCCGATCGGCCACCTCGAAGAGCCCGGCGCGCGGGCGATCCGCGCCCGTGAACGCGCCGCGCACGTGCCCGAAGAGCGCCGACTCGAGGAGCCCTTCGGGGATCGCGCCGCAGTTCTCGCTCACGAACGCGTGCGCGGCGCGCGGGCCGTTGTGGTGGATGGCCCGCGCCACGAGCTCCTTGCCGCTGCCGGACTCGCCGCATACGAGCACCGGCACCTCGGAGGCGGTCACCCGATCGACGAGGCGCAGCATCGCGCGCAGCGGCTCGCTCTCGCCGATGATGGCGTCGTACCGGTAGCGGGCGTCGCGGCCGCCGCGCGCCCTGGCGAGCTCGATCGCCGCGGCGTCGAGCTCCGCCTCGCGCCGCGCGAGCTCCTCGGCGAGGCGCGACGAGGCGCGCTCCGCGCGGCGCGCGGCGCGGCGCAGCTCGACCTGCGCGCGCGCGTCGGAGATCGCCAGCGCCGCGACCGACGCGATGGCGCGCGCCCACCGCAGCTCCTGCGCGCCGAACGCGCCGCGGCGCACGCGGTCGTCGAGGTAGACGACGCCGAGCGCCTCGCCGCGCGCCACGAGCGGGACGGCCAGCACGCTCCGCAGCTTCAGCGCGTGCACGCTGTGGTGCACGCTCGGCAGCTCCCCCGCCGCGTCGACCGCGACCACCGGCTCGCGCGCCTCCAGGGCGCGGCGCGCGAGCGTCTCCGACAGCGCGAGCTGCTCCGCGCCGAGGCGCGAGCGCGCCAGGTTGCGCGCGGCCCGCGGGACGAGGCGCCCGTTCGGGGCGCGCAAAAGCAGGAGCCCCCGCTCGACCCCCGTCCAGAGCACGAGCGCGTCGACGACCCGGTCGAGCAGCGGCGCGAGCCGCTCGCGCTCGCCGAGCGCGCCGACGAGGGCCTCCAGATCGCGCGCCTGCTCGGGCCGAAGCCCGCTCTCCGGAATCGCCCGCGCGCGGACCACCCACGGGAGCGACCGGACCGCGCTGGAGAGCGCCGACGCCCCTGGTGAGGCAGCGGAGGCGCCCGCCGAGCCTGCGCCCGCGGTGCGCCCGCAGAGCTCGCGCGCGGCGTCGGCGAGCGCCGCGAGCACCCGGTGCGCGACGTCCGTCTGCCCGGCCCTGACGGCCAGCGCGTGCGCCGCGGCCAGCGCCGGGCCGCGCGCCGCGATCGGGGCGCGGGCGCCCGCGAGCGCGGCGATCGCTGGGAGGACGCGGTCGCTGCGGCCGCGCCACGCCGACGCGCCCGCCGGGCCGCGCGGCGCGTCGTCCGCGGCGAGCGCGATCGTGGCGCCGACGTCGTCCGTGGCGAGCGCAATCACGGCGCGCGCACCCCACCAGTCGAGCCGCGAGGCCGCCCCGGGCTCCGGGCCGTTCGCGAGCTCATCGAGCTCCTCGACGCGGGCTCCATCGAGCTCGCCCGCGCCGTGGCGGAGGAGCCGCGCGGCCGCCCGGAGCGTGTCGTCCGCGGAGCCTCCGGCGACGAGCGCCGCCGCGCGCGCCGCCGCCGCGCGCGGGTCGACGTGCGAGCCGACGTCCGCGCTTACGACGCCGTCGCCCCGCGCGGCGACCACGTCGGCGATGGCCCAGAGCGCGTAGGCCTCCGCCTTCGCGTCGCCCGCGTCGCGGGCCCGTGCGATGGCGTCCTCGGCGGTCCGGCAGGTCTCGTGCACCAGGCCCGCGGTGGCGTAGGCGGCGGCGCAGGCGAGCAGCGCCCGGGCGCCCTGCGCCGGCCGGCCGAGGTGCTCCCAGAGCAGCGCCGCGCGGGTCGAGGTCGCGATCGCGCCGTCGAGATCGCCGAGATCCACCGCCGCCGCCGCCTCGCCGGTCCGGTAGGTCGCCTCCTCGACCACCGCGCCGGCGCGGACGGCGTAGTCGACGGCGGCGCTGAACGACGCGTGCGCGCGCTCCGGATCGCTCGCGTGCCACGCGTAGCCGCGCACGGCGGCCATCCGCGCCAGCTCCTCCACGGAGCTCGCGAGCGCCTCGCCGCGCGCCACCTCCGACAGCGCCCGCGCGGTGTCGCCGCGCAGCACGGCGAGCAACGCGCGCACCTCGCAGAGCGGCGCCGTGACCGCCTCCCCGGCGAGCGCGTCGGCCGCCTCCAGCGCCCCCGCGTCGATCGCGACGCGCGCGAGCACCGCGCGCGCGCGCCCCTCCGGGTCCGCGCCGGCGTCGATCGCGGCGCGCGCGCGCTCCTCCGCGAGGGCGCGATCGCCGGCGCGCCGCAGCACCTCGGCCGCGAGCGCCGCGGCCTCCGTTGCGCCTCGCACGCACGAGCGCAGCATCAGGCTCCGCGCGCGCCCGGCGTCGCCGTGCAGCCGGAGCGCGTTGGCCGCCGCGACGACCAGGCTGGCCGGCGCGTCGTCGCGCTGCTCGA
This sequence comes from Sorangium sp. So ce128, assembly GCF_051525245.1. NCBI lineage: Bacteria > Pseudomonadati > Myxococcota > Polyangiales > Polyangiaceae > Sorangium > Sorangium sp. So ce128. The sequence goes on from NZ_CP150313.1 coordinate 4,209,651, forward strand.
TCGCCTCGAGCGCGAGCGGATCCGGCGGCACACGCGCGATCGCGAGCGCCAGCGCCGCCGCCTCCGCCGCGTTGATGGCGTGCGCTTCGGCGGCGCCCTCGGCCGCTCCGCGGTCCTTCGGCGCCGCGCTCGCCCGCCGCCGCGCGCCGCTCCCCGAGGTTCCCAGCACGGCCGCCTCGACGTCCGCGAACGTCCAGGCGCGCGGCGGGACCTGCCGCGCGAGCGCGACGAGCGCGTCCGCGAGCGCCCTCTCCGGCGCAGACGCGAGCGGCCCCATCGGCCACGCCGCCGCGCTCGTCCCCGCGAGCGCGGTGAGCCACCGCGCGACGCGGTCCGGCCCGAGCCGCCCCAGCCACGCCGCGTCGCTCTGCGGCGGGCCCACGCGCGCCGCGCCGTCGCCCGCGCGGAGCGACGCGCCGGAGAGCGCGCGCACCCGCTCGACCACCGCGAACGCGTCCACGAGCCAGGGGGCGACATCGTCGCGCACCCCGAGCGCCGCCTCGAGCTCGTGTCGCCGCAGGCGCAGGTAGGCGGCGCGCACGCGGCGCGCGTCGCGGTCCTCTCGATCGCGCTCTGCGCCGGGCGCCCCCGCATCGCGGCCGGCGCGCCCCGCGGGGGGCGAGGCGAACGGGGGCCGCGCGCGCTGCGCGCCGGCGATCGCGGCGCGGGCCGACTCGGTGACCCACGCGGACGACGGGCGCGCCGCGGGCGAGGGGGAGAGGAGCGCCCGGCAGATCGCGTCGAGCGTCGGCCCGGCCGCGCTCTCCGCGGCCGCCGAGGCCCGCGCCGCTCCGATCGGATCGTCCGCGTCCGCCACGCCGGGGAAGGCGATCTCGGCGAGGAGCGTCCCCAGCGCGAGCAGATCCCTCGCCCGCGCGTCTCCGAGCTCCGCGTCCCCGCGCGCGATGTACCGCAGCGTCGCCCCGTCCACGGACGTCTCGTGGATCGAGCAGGCGAGCCCCAGGTCGATCACCGCGATCCGCCCCTCCGGCGTCAGGATCAGGTTCTCCGGCTTGAGATCTCCGTGCGCCAGGCCGATGCCATGCAGGTCGGCGAGCGCCTCTCCTGCGTCGCGCGCGGCGGCGAGCGCGAGCGCCGCGCGCTCGCCAGGGGGCAGCCCGCGCAGGGCGTCGGCGACGGCTCGCCCTTCGATCCAGCGCATCGCAACGAACGCGCGCCCCTCCTCGCCGGGGGCGCCCTCGACGCGCGCGACGCCAGACGGCGCCGCGAGCCAGCCGACGTCGACGAGCTCCGGCAGCCGCGGCGAGAGCGCCAGCGCCGCGTGCAGCGCCTCGCGGCCGAGCACCCGCCGCACGGAGGCGCGCTGCGCCGCGGACGCTCCGCGCTCGCGCGGCTCGATCTTGAGCGCCACCACGCCGCCGCGCTCCTGATCGACGGCCCTCCAGACCTCGGCCGACCCGCCGGACCCCGCGACGTCCAGCAGCCGGAAGCGCTCTGCCAACCGAGGTGTCACGGTCGACGGCTCGCTCATCCCCGGAATGCTTCCGGGCGAGGAGCCACCTGTCAACCCGGTTACGGATCCGGCGGAGCGCCCCCCGCCGCGCCCGCCCCGCCTCCGCCGCCGCCGCCGCCGCCGCCTGACCCCTCGCCGCAGATCGGCGCGCCGCCATCTGGCAGATCGATATCGACGGCCCCCGCGTCGCTGCACGTGTCTTCCGGGCCCATGCCGTAGTGGTCCGCCACGAAGCGCGCGAGCGACGTTTTGTCGAGGCACGTCGCGGTGTACGTCGCGCCCCAGGCCGCGGCCGCGACCGGGGTGTCCAGCGCGCTGTCGGGCGTCATCACGAGCCGCGCCTCCGGCCCTCCCGGCACCAGGAGGCACTTCGGATCGGAGGCGGCCTCGGCCCGCACCTCGTCCAGCACCGCCTTCACCTCTGCGCAGCCGGACGGAGCGCACCGGTACGCGAGTACGATCGCGCCGTGCTCGAGGTTGTGGACGTACATCTCGCGCGGGACCTCGGACTCGAAGCGCTTGTACTCGGCCCACAGGCCCCAGTGATCTCCGCCGCTCGGCGGGTTGGTCGCGTACTGGACAGGCGCGCACGTGGCCACGTGTTGCGCCGACGTGACGGGGATCCCCGTCTTGACGACGACCTTGCACTCGGTCTCGCCCGGGAGCGGCGGAGCATCCGGAAAGCTCGTGACGGTCTCGGGTTGTTGCGGCGCGGGCGCGGCGTCGCCCTCGTCGATCGGGGGCGAGCTCGTGCCACACCCGCTCAGAGGAACGGCGAGCCCGGCGACCATCGTGGCAGCGACGCACATCTGCGCGAAACCGCAGTGTTTCATGGCCGAAGCCTACCATGTCCGACGCGCGACGCGCGTTGCCCTGGCACGTCGGCTCTGGTGTACTTGGGTCCCCTAGCGTGGCGAAGCAAGAGAACGATCATCGGCAGACGCTCGTCACCTGCACCGCGATCGCCGCGCCGGTGCTGCCTGTGGCGCCGGGCACCGCGTGCCTGGTGGTGATCTACGGCACCGAGCTCGGGCGCCGCATCGCGCTAGGGACCGGGGCGATCGAGTGTGGGCGCGCGATACAGACGGATATCCCGCTCGACGACGACGCGGTGAGCCGGCGTCATGCGCGCATCTCCTGGACGGGGATGAGCTACGTTGTCCGCGATCTCGGCTCGACCAATGGCACCTACGTGAACGACGTCTCCGTCGATGAGCGCGCCCTCAAGGACGGTGACCAGGTGAAGATCGGCCGGACGATCTTCAAGTTCATCCAGGGTGGGAACGTCGAGCTCTCGTATCACGAGGAGATCTACCGGCTGATGACCTTCGACGGTCTGACGCAGGTCCACAACAAGCGCTCCTTCGAGGTCGCGCTGGAGCGCGAGGTATCGCGGGCTTGTCGCTACCATCGCCACCTCGCGCTCATCATGTTCGACATCGATCACTTCAAGAACATCAACGACACCCGCGGGCACCTCACGGGCGACGCCGTGCTCCGCCAGATGGCCGCGCTCGCCGCTGCGAACGTCCGCCGCGACGACATCCTCGCGCGCGTCGGCGGGGAGGAGTTCGCCCTGCTCGTGCCGGAGATCGCCCTCGACAGCGCCCGTCTGGTCGCCGAGAAGCTGCGCGCGCTCGTGGAGCGCACGCCGTTCCGCTTCGAGGACGGCGAGGTCGCCGTCACCGCGAGCTTCGGGGTCGCCGGCGTCACGCCGGACGCGCCAGTCTCGCCGATGGAGCTCTACCGCCGCGCCGACGAGCGGCTCTATCGTGCGAAGAAGGCCGGGCGGAATCGCGTGATGTGACGGCGCGCAGGCGCCGTCAGGGCGAGGCAACCGGGGCGGAGCAGTCTCGCGGCGCGGCGCCGTCGAGGATCCACGCGGACAGGATGTCGATGCCGTCCACGTACGGCGTGACGTCCGGATCGTCCGGCGTCTCGGGGTTCTGGGGGTGAAACCAGAACACGGGGTTTGAAGGCGGGGGAGGCATCGGCATCCCCACCACGAACGCCGCCTGCAGCCGCTCGGTCTCCTGGCGGAGCTTCTCCGCCGCATCGGCGGACAAGGAGGGGTCGGACGCGCTCTGCCCGATGAGGATCTTGTAGAGCAGGTAGCTGTTCCCCGGGTTTCCCGGATCGATGAGCGGCATGGCCCTGCCGAAGCGCTCCGGGGATGCCTCCCCCATGTGCGCCTTCTCGCCCATCTGGGTCTGGTGCGCGGTGCGCCCGATGGCGGTGTCGAGGAGCGCATCGATCCGGTTGAACATCGGCCCCCCCAGGTTCAGGTTCAGCCCTGCGGCGGCGCTTCCGTCGAAGTGGCACCCCACGCAGGTGGAGAGGAAGTATGCGGCCCCCTTCACGCAGACACTGCACACCGGATCGTCCGCGCACATCTCCGCGACGCACTCGAGGTCTCGCTGGCAGTAGAAGTCGCCGCTCGGCGGGCGCTCCGGCATCGCCTGAGGCGGGTTCGTCGCCGCGACGGAGAACTCGATGCGCGTGTTGCCGCCGAGGGACGCGCCGTCGAACGCGCGGATGCCGGACAGCGCAGCCTCGTCCGCCGGCTTGAAGACCGTCAGCGCATACCGGGTCCCGGGAACCAGGCCCGGCATGCCCTCGATCTGGCGGAAGATGACCTCACGCTGGACAGGGTTGTACGTGGGCGCCAGGGCGATCGGATTGACGCAGTCCGCGTAGGTCTGGACCGTGGCCAGATCGCCCGAGACACACACGGATTCGGCACCGACCGTGGCGCTCACCGAGCTCGGCAGCAGGTAACGATCGAACTTCAGCACGAAGCTCGCGGTCGACAGCACCTCGGTCGTGCCGGCGGGATCGAGCGCGGTGCGGACGGGCTGGTAGTTCTGGTCGAGGCTGGTCGTGGCGCGCGCCTCGATCAGCTGGACAGGAGGGGCGTCGATCGGCTGGAGCGTGGCCTCCCCCACGTCGCAGCCGGCCGTCGCGAGGGCCGCCTGCAGGCAGAGGGGGAGGGGGGCAAGGCGCGTCGCGCGAGCCAGCGTGCTCAGCTCTCGGAATAGAGCGAGAGCTGCTCGCGGACGACCTTCTCGTTTACCCCGGACTGAATGTGCTCCTTGAGACAGTCGGCCAGCGTGATCAGCATGTCGTCTACCCCTTTCTCCTCGATGAGCTTCGACAAAAGTTGGCGTGCATCCCGTCCGTCGTCCTCGCGGAGGAAGCCCCGCACTGTCTCCAGCGTGATTTCCCCCTGGAAATCGAGATAGAGGTTGTCGATCAGGTACTTGATCAGCTCCTTCACGCCCGTTCTCCTTGGCGTTCGCGGCGATCGTTAGGGAAGCCGCGCGCACTTCGCTATACCCGTCGCCGGAAGGCCAGGGCAAGGAATATACTGACGGATTTTGACTTTTCATTGGCACCGCTGCACGAACCTGTCGCTCGACTGATGGCACACCAGGCACGGACGCGGGTTCCGGGAGAACGCCGTCTTGCACTTGCTCTCGAACCCGAGCGGGTGCGGGTTCAGCCCTTGCCCGCCTGACGCCCCGCGCGTCGCGTGGCAGGTCGCGCAGTCCCGCTCGGTGTGGCAGGAAACGCACGCATTCAGGTTTCGCTCGGCTTCCCAGGCGTGGTGCTTCGCGCTGCGCGGCGCTGTGGTCCACTCCGCCGGCGGGGGATGGAAGCGGCGCCCCGCAGGCCGCGCTGCGCTCGGCGCGTCGCGCGCCACGCCCGTCCGCCGGTGACAGTCCGCACAGAACGTCTGCTCCTGATGGCAGCTCACGCAGCGGGGATTGTCCTGCCGGGCCGCTTGCGGGTGCATCGAGAGGAAGTCGTTCGGGTGGACGTTGCGCGGACGGATCTTCCCGTCGTGGCAGTCGGTGCAGTAGTTCGCGCTGTGGCATGACCCGCAGAAGGCGCTGTCGTTCGCGGCGACCTGCTTGTGCCGCTCAAGCCAGTCGGGCGTGTGCCCCGCGCTGTGCAGCCACGCGGGCGGCAGCAGATCGCCCGTGGCGAACGCGGTCACGAGCCGCCCGTCGGGGCGCGTCAGGTGGCAGACGTCGCAGTCGCTCTTCGCCTCACCCTGGGCCGCGCCGCTCATGTTGTGGCACGTGAAGCAGCCGGCCATGCGCGGCAGCTGATCTCGGGTAGCGAGCTCGATCTGGTCGACGCGGCCGTGGCACTGGCTGCACTTGATGTTCCGGCTCACGTGCTTCGCATGAGGGAAGCGGAGGTTCGCGTGCGGCAGCACGAGCGGCGCCACCTTTCCGTCGCTGCCAGCGTCCTCCCCGATATGGCAGTACGCGCACTGTCCGTTCTCGTTCGTCCCCGCCTTCACCTGGGTGAGGTCGGAGTGATCGACATCATGACAGTTGTCGCACGTCTCGCTCGGCTTCGGCAGCAGCCGGTCCGTCACTGCGCCGCTCGTGTAGGCCGCGCCGTGGCACGATTTGCACGTCTGCTTGAGCCCCTTGACGTGCTTCTTGTGGTTGAACCGGATCGTCAGCGTCTGCGGGGGGTAGATCTCGTCGCTCGGGACCGGGGTCGCGCTCGTTCCAGGCGGCATCCACGCCAGCGGCACCTCCGCGTCGGCGGGCATCGGGTGGAGGCCCGACGTGAACCCGCCGCGCGGCGCCTTCGCGGGCGCCTCTCCCTCGGCGTCGCCTTCCTCCGCGTCATCATCTGCCGCCTCGGCGCCGTCGTCTCCCGCTGCCGCCGGCGGCTTCGGCTGGGCAGCCGCCTCGGGGCCCACGATCGCGAGCGCCAGCGCGCCCAGGCATGCGACGATCGCGACCCACCCAGGGACGAACCTCGCCTCGTTTCGCCGAGCGCGGCGGCGTCCGTCCTGTCTTGCGTCCATGCGATCCTCGCTCACGGCGCCACCCGCAGGTTCACGAGGCCGACGACCCGGAAGCGCTGGCCCACAAGCCGGTTCATGTCGTGCTCCCACTCGATCTTGAAATCCGCGGCCTCGCCCGGCCGATACCCGGCCCCGAGGACATATCCGAACGACGTCGCGCCCCGGTCCGGCCTGAGCGGATCCTCCCAGTTGTACAGCGACATCCGCGCTCCGAGCGCGTAGCGCTGCCCGCTCAGCCGCTTCTCTCCCGCGAGATCGGCCCCCGTCCGCCGGCCGCGCTCCCCCGTCTGCAGCATCCCGCGGAGCTCGACCGACGTCGTGCGCGTGCGGTAGCGGCCGGCGAGGTTCGCGAGCACATCGGTCGAGATCGTCGCGGCGCGGTTCTTCTCGTCGCGCGCGTAGTCGCGGAGATCGCCGTCATTCGGATCGAGCGACGTCGCGCCGACGCAGCCTGGTCGCTCCACCGCCTCGCACTGGCCAGCGCCGAACTCCTCCGGGTTGCCTTCGGCGATCCACATCCGCGTGCCGCCCCAGGCCGCGACATCGATCTCGCGGGTGATGTCCACCGCCGCCCGTCCGGTGATCGTGGTGATGGGATCGTGGGTGAACCAGTTCCAGATCGAGTCAGCGTCGAACGTCGGAACGAAGTAGTCGACGTCCGCCCCCAGCGTGACGCGGCTCCCGGCGTACACCTCCAGGCCGCCGTAGAACGAGCCGACGAGCTGGTTGTAGAAGTCGTAGGTCACTCCGCCCTTGATGCCACCGAGATCCGGCTTGCTGATGTTGGCGGCGTACCCGAGGCGATCCTGCGAGATGCGCGACCCATCGGACGTCCGGACGCCTCCGTCCGGATCCGGGAACTGCTGGGTGACAGAGGTTCCCAGGTTGTAAACGCGGCGGTAGGTCAGGCGACCGTGGATGTAGTTCGGGCCGGCGCTCTCGAGCGCGACGCCGAACGCCGGCGCCAGGTCGGCCTCCTGATACGACGGGAAATCGGCTGCGCTCCCGGGTTGAGTCCGGTCGTCACCGAATCCTCGGTGGCTGCCGCGCCAGATCCCCTGCCGCTCGAAGCGCGATGTGGAGAGCGGCAGGCCGCCGCGCTGCTCGAGCCCGCCGTACGCCTCGAGTTGAACGTAGTAGGGCGTCGTCACCCGGACGAGCGCGCCGTCGAACGACCACCACCCGAGCACGTCGCTCACGTACTGGCGGCCGACCCGGAAGCCGAGCCACCCGCTGGCGACGTTCCGCCCTTCGACGTACGCGTACATCAGATCGAGGGGCGCCTCGCGCAGCCCCGGGATGTAGCGCGAGCCGCCATCGACGCTGTAGTCGGTCTCGCCGCCCCGCTGCGCGCCGTCGAGGTGGCCATTCATCCCGAAGTCCGCGTCGAGCCGGAGCCGCACGGTCGCCGAGTAGTCGGCCTCGCCTGGGGCGGAGTCGCCCTGGAGGTTGTAGACGGCGAGCCCCAGCGTCTGAAGAAGCCGCCGCCGCTCGATGTTCGTGTCGCCCCAGGGGCCCGCGACCTCGTAGGCCTGGACGCCGGTCGTCGACTCGACCTCGAAGTCGGCTGCGGCCGCGCTGCGCGCGGCGAGCGCGCAAGGCAGCAGGCACGCCGCGGCCAGCGCGCGTGACAGGGGGAGGCGACGGAGGGGGACGCGACGGGCGCTCCCCACGAGCGTGCCTGGGCGCGCGGCGCTGGAGCGCCGGGGACGAGGTCGTGACGGAAGCTCCGCCATCCATGAGCGGTGCTCAATCACGGACTGCGCTCGCTTTCGTCTTGTGCGGGCCGGTCTGCGCGGCTTCGCTCTCAGCTACCGCCGAGGGCTGAACAAGCATGGCGTGGAGTTTCGTCCACGCGCGGTGATGCTGTCAACCCGATCGCAGGACGAACGGACTTGTCACGATGCGCGCCGGGTCAGCTGTATCCAGCGCCCTTCCGGAGCTTGCCGTCCGAGCCCACGCTGAAGCCGTTCGAATCCTGCAGCGCCTGGCTCGCGCTGCTCCGCAGCTCGGCCGGCACCGTCCAGCCCCGGGTCATCAGCCCCTCGGCGACCTTGTTCTTCACCCGGACCGACTCCTCGGTCGCGAGCATCTTCACCAGCGCTGGCACGCTCGCCTCATCGCCCTGGGAAAAGATGGTCTGCACGGCGTGGAAACGGACCGTCTCGTTGACGTCGTCGAGGAACCGCTCGACCGCCACCCGCACGTCGTCGCCCTTGATGTCGCCCAGCGCCATGATGAGCTGCTGCTTCGGCTCGACGTTGCGCGCATACTCCGTGTCGAAGCGGTCGAGCAGCTGGACGAGCTCGGTCCGGTACCCGGTGTCGTCGAGCAGCGCCCGCAGGATCTTGAGCGGCCAGGTGAGCGCCTCGGCCTTGATGCAGAACTCGACCACGGCAGGCACCGCGTCCTTGCCCGCATCGACGATCCCCCGGAAAGCCAGATCCTTCTCCTCTTGATCCGTGATGGAGGGGTCGATCGAGAACGTGAAGCGCCTGAGGAGCGCCGCCGCCGCATCCGCGCTCTTCATCGCGGCGAGCGACTGGATGGCGTCGAGGCGGTCGTACGTCTGAGCGCGCTTGTCTGCGACGACCTTCGCAGGCCCGGCCACCTTCTTGTCGGAGGGGGCGCCCCCGGCAGGGGGATTGCTTTTGCGGAGAAAATCGAAAATACCCAACGCTGACCTCTGGTGGCTGTCCCCGCCGCCCGGTCCGAGCTACCCGGCGATCGTCGCCGGATCTGACCGCCGCGAGCCGAGCCATGGCGGGGCACTTCTTCGTGCGCTACGGGTTCATCCGCGTCGTTCGGCTCGTTGAGGCGTACTCTCGTACGCCTCACGCGCCTGCCTAGCGGCTGAGCCCGTATCACACGAACCTGCACCCCGCTAGAGTGGCTCCCTGCAGAGGGTGCTTCCCGCCCGAGCTACCCCGGGCGGACCGGCTCGGTCACCGCGAGCCGGCGCAGCCGTCTACTCCGTCGTCTTGATGCCGGTGGGCAATTGAATGCTCAGGCTCACGGTGACCATGCTCGTGAAGTGGAATTCGCGGTCTTTGTCGTCCACCTTGCGGTCAGGGAACGCCTCGTCCGTTCCGAGCCCGTGGTTGTCGAAGCCCGAAGTATTCCATGCGAACGGCAGGGCGCGCCACTCCGCGCCGAAGCCGATGAAGTCCGACGGGTAGAAGTTCCAGCCGAGGCCGAACGTCGGCGCGAAGGCCATGCGGCTCTCGAGCCCGAAGGTGTCCGCGCAGGCGTTCTGGTTGGTCGTGCCGCACTCCTTGCGCTCCTTCACGCCGATCGCCGCGGCTCCCGCGAAGAAGCTCACGTCGGTGTCAACGAAGAGCTCGGCGAACAGCGCCAGCTTTCCGCGGAAGGGAACGACCGTGACCTGTGGCGCTGCGACCCACTGGATCTGTCCGAGCTGATCCTTCGTCAGGTCACCCTTGGTCAAGTTGACCCTGGTCAGCTGGCACGCCTTCGTGAACGGCAGGGTGTCGCAGTTACGCCCGTCGATCGCGACGCGCTGGAGCTCGTCCGTCAACCCGGTGTTGTACTGAAACCCGTACCCGCCCCAGGCGCCGAAGCCGAGCCAGTCCGTGAAGTGGTAGGTGAGCCGCAGGCCCGGCATGATCGTCCGCCGGTACTCGTCCAGCAACGTGAACGATGCGCCTGGAGCCACCTCGAACCGCCCGTCACGGTGGAGCCGGAGCTTCCGCACGGCCGGTGCGCCGGCCAGAGGGCCCGTGAGCTGGATCTCCTGCGCCTCCGCGGGCGCAGCCGTCATCAGAAGTGCACAGCCGGTAAGCCCTGCCACCACGGTGCAGAGGCTCTGGACGAATCGACGCATCATGCCTGTCCCCGTCTTTGGCTGAATCATCCTATGTCTCGCGCTCGGCCTCTGCGCGTCCCCGCGTCCAAAGTCCTCACTTCGGCAGCCGGTATTCCCAGGAGAACGGCAGGAAGACCGACAGCCCGACCTGCGCCTGTACGTTGTTGGTGAAGCTCTTCCCCTCGGCGAGCCAGGTGCTCTTGTCCTGAGGGTTGTTTGTGTCGACGCTGGGGTTCTCGAGCTCGTCGAAGAAGATGTAGTCGCTGACCTCGAACATCGCCGCAAACCAGCGGTTGAAGAAGATGCGGAGGCCACCGCCGACGTGAAACGAGAGCTTCGGCTTCCAGTCGAAGGTGCGGTTGTCGGGATCGACGACGGCCATGGGCCTCGTCGAGATCGCGCCGACACCGCCCAGCACGAAGAAGTCGTAGTGGAAGATGAAGTCGCTGAACCCGGCGAATTTGCCGTACGCGGGGACGTACGTGAAGTTCGCATTCGCGTTCCACTGATACTCGGTGATCGGCTCGCCGATACGCGCCGCCCTGCTCGTCTGGAAGTTGAAGTCCGACGGCGTGTTGAGGGCACCGTACCAGTTGCCGTTGACCCCGATCGCGAGGACGTTGGTGAGGTACCAGTTGACCGCGAGCCCCGGCCCGTTGTGGCCGACGAACTGATCGTTCATCGTCAGCCCGAAGTACGGGTTCACCTCGAAGCGGTGGTAGCGCAGCGCGTAGATCTGCTGCACCGCGTAGGTCTCGTTCTTGAGATCCTTCGCGGCCTCCTTCTCCAAATTGATCGTGGGACACGCCGTCGGGTCGATCGCACAGATGTCCCCAAGCCCTGTCGTCTCGCCACCCTCGCCAGGGGCCGCAGGCGCCTCCACCGGCTCCGTGCCCTCGGCAGGAGTCTCTGGCTCGTCGAGGTTGATTTCCTTGGGTTGCTCTTTTGGCTGAGCCAACGCCGTAAGCGGCATCGCGACCAGCGCAGCCGCAACGAGAAGCCCCACGCGAGCCTGGTTCATCGCCATCCCTTCCAAAGTCCGTGCGATGCGAGCGATCGATCGCCCAGGTAGTACAGCTTCCTAACTACTCGAATTCATTAAATAATTCGGTCAACCGCCAAGCCCGACGGACTATATCACGTCGAAAATAAAAGGATCAACAACCAAATCCTTTTGCCACGGACGACCGGCGGCTTCGCAGAGGGGGCCCGGCGGGTGGACACGCGGCGAGCGGCAGACTCGCTGCACAATCACCGCGGGCTCGGATCGCCGGTGTGCTGGCGCCGAGGGCGCGACGATGGTGACGCCTGACGGGTTCAGCGGCAGAGGCGCGGCGTGCTGAGACATCGGAGCCATCGCCCGTTGGTTGGACCGGTGTCGAGCCGCGCGATTGGGTGGTGAGGAGAGATCGAGCGCCGCCGACGCTCACGCCGCGGACCGCGCGTCAGGCGGCCGCGTCTTCGGAGCCGCTGGCGCGGCCGAGCATCGCCTCAACGAACTCGTCGGACTCGAACTCGCGGAGGTCTTCCGCGCGCTCGCCGATGCCGACGTACCGGACGGGCAGCCCATGCTCGGCGCAGATGCCGAGGATGACGCCGCCCTTGGCGGTGCCGTCGAGCTTCGTCAGCACGATGCCGGTGATCGGCAGCGCCTCCTTGAAGAGCGCGGCCTGCTGCATGGCGTTCTGGCCGTTCGTCGCGTCGAGCACGAGCAGCGTCTCGTGAGGCGCACCCTCGAGCGCCTTGTTCATGGTGCGCGCGACCCGGGACAGCTCCTCCATGAGGTTCGTCTTCGTGTGCAGCCTGCCGGCCGTGTCGGCGAGCACGACGTCGGCGCCGGTGTCCTTCGCCTTCTGGATCGCGTCGAAGATCACCGCGCCGGGGTTCGCGCCGTCCTTGCCGCGCACGACCTCGCAGCCGACGCGCTTGCCCCAGACGTTGAGCTGCTGCACCGCAGCTGCCCGGAACGTGTCGCCCGCCGCGAGCACCACCGTCCGGCCCTCGGCCTTGAGCTGCGTCGCGAGCTTGCCGATCGTGGTCGTCTTTCCCACGCCGTTCACGCCGACCACCATCACCACGGTGGGCTGCGCCTTCAGCGGCAGCCCGCCGCCGGCGCCGACGCGCAGGATCCGCTTCGCGTGCTCGCGCAGCGCGTCCCAGACCTTGTCGGTGTCGGCGAGCTCGTTCCTGCTGAGCGCCGACCGGATTTCGTCGAGGAGGAGCTCTGTCGTCTTCACGCCGACGTCCGAGGTGAGCAGCACCTCTTCGATCTGCTCGACGACGTTGGGATCGATCTCCTTCTTGCCGGCGAACAGCGCCTTCAGCCGGCCGAAGAACCCCTCGCTCTCCCGCACCTTCGTGAGGCCTTTGCGGAGCCCCTCGATGTCGCGCTTGCGCGCGGCCGGAGGCGCGGTCTCCCGCGCTGGCCTGGCGGCCGGCTTGACGGCCGGCGCCTCGATCGCGGGCGCGATGGGCGCCTCCGTGACCGCGGTCGCCGCCGGCTCGATGGCGGGCGGCGGCGCGACGGGCGCCTCGACAGGGGCGGGCGCCGCCGCGGGCGGCTCCTCCTGCGGCGCGGGCTCCTTCGCCTTCGCCGGAGGAGCTTCCTCCGCCGGAGGCTTCTTCGGGGCACGCGGCTTCTCGGTCGGCTTGTCCGCCGGCTTCTCGGAGGGCTGCTTCGCCTTCTCCTGGAGCTTCTTCGGTTCGGGGGGCGCTGCGATCTCCGGTGGCGGCGCCTTCTTCGTGACGAAGTAGACGATCGCCGCCACCACGACGAGGCCGACGATAATTAGGGCGATTTCCACGTTGGCGTTCTCCGGCGAGGGAGCCGACTATATGGGACGCACCCCATACGTCAACGTGCGGTCGCGCGGGGGCGCCGATCCGGCCAGCGAAACGGCAAATGGGCGCGGCGACGGGGCCGGCGCTCCGCGGGCCCCGTGCGCCTGGCTCACGGGGCCAGCGGCGAGGCGCCCGGCTTGGGCTCCGACGCCCCGAGGTCCTGCTCGATCCGCTCGTCCACGGGATCGGGACCGAAGGCGGCGTGCTCGATCCGGTTCGCCCAGAGCTCGACCTCGCGCTGCTGAACCCTGCTCGCCACCCGGCGCACGTGCCCGGGCGTCGGCTCCGGCGGCCCCTCGAAGGGGGCTCCCTGGCGCCGCGCCCAGCGGACGAGGCGATCGAGGACGGCGCGGCGCCGCGTGACCAGCGCGATGCCCAGCTTGCTCGGCGACGGGAGCGCCTGCTCATGGCTGCTGTGCATCGGCGCGCGGACCACGAGCCTCGCGTCGCTCCGGTACGGCGCCTCGATCGAGAACTCGCCGACGTCGTCGGTCAGCGCGCGGGCGATGACGCCGCTGCCGTCGAAGGCGGGGACGACGATCACGAGCTCGGCGCGCGCGATGGGCGTTCCGTCATGCGCGTCGGCGACGGCGCCACGCCAGCCGGTCGCGCCCTCGAGCGGTCCCATGACGCGCACGCCGGCGCGGCCCGGCGGCGCGACGGGCCGCTCGTCGCCCGCGCGCGTTGTTGCGGCGCGCTTCGGCGCCCGCCGCCAGCCGCCGAGAACCCAGCCCGCGATGGCGAGGACGGCGGCGCCGAGCGCGATCTGCCGCCACGCCCCTGGGCCCGCGACGGGCACGTCGATCGCGAGCTCCGCGCCGGGGATCCACCACGGAGACGCGGGCACGTAGCGGAGCGAGATCGGGACCGTCCCCTCTCGCTCGGCGGTGAACGCGGCGATCACCCGCGCCTTGCCGCCGGTCACGGTGGCCGCCCCGACGGGCTCGCCCGCGCGCAGCGCCTCGACCACGCCGCCCTCGACCGGGCCGCGGGACGAGCGCACCTCGACGTCGATCGGCACGCCGTCCTCCGCGCGCGCCGGCTCGACAGGGTGCGACAGATCGAGCGTGACCTGCGCGTACCGGACGACGCTCTGGCTGACGCTCGCCTTCGCGAGCGTGGCGGTTCCATCGAAGCGCGCGCGCAGCACGCCCTGGCCGGCGCCGTCGAGGCGCTCGGTCGGGAGCTCGAAGCGCGCGCGGCCGTCGCCGCCGGTCGGCGCCTCCGCGAGCCGCGCGCCGCGCTCGTCCTCGAGCACGACCGGGAGGCGCTCGCGCTCGAACGGCGCGCCGCTCCCGACGCCGCGCGCGCCGCTGCGATCGAGCCGGAGCGCCACGGTGACGTTCACCGTCGGGCGATCGAGATCGACGGCGTCGACCGGCGGATCGAACCGGAGGATCACCGGCGCGAGCGGGGCCGCGTGCGCCTCGAGCGGGATCTTCGCCTCGACTGCGTCGTAGAGCTTTCCCCCTGCGAACCGGATGCGCAGCGTGGCGTCCGCGAGCGGCGCGCGCCCGCGGAGGCAGAACCCGCCGCGCTCGTCTGTCGCGATCACGTAGCCGCCTTGCGAGGGGCGGGGCTCGCGGGCGCGCGCCGCGCCGTCGGCCGCGCACCCGTCGACCGCCGGCAGGACCGCGGGGGCGCCGGCGCTCGTGAGGGCATCGATGGAGAGCGGCGCCTCCGCGATCGCGCTCCGCGCGTCGTCGACCACGCTTCCGCGCACGACGAACCCGTCGGGCTCGGTCCATGCGACCGCCTCGATCTGCGCGCTTCCGCGCACATGGATGCGGAGCGGCGCACCTTGCGTCTGCGCGTGCGCCGCGGGCGCCGCCGCGAGCGCCGTGGCCGCGACGAGCGCCCACGGCAGGCATCGTCTCAGTCCGCGCATCTCCCGAAGGCCTCCGGCGAGCTCCTCGTCATGGTCGCGCATTATCCGTCACGCCGACGCGGCACGGGCAAGGGGAAGCCGATCCGAAGCCGTGCCGAGCTCGCGCTCGCCCGGCGCGAGCGAGCGAGCAAGCGGCGAGTGCGGACGTAAGCGGACGTGAGCGGACGTGCACGCGAGCTCGCGGCAGCGCGTCGGATCGATGGCGGCAGCGGGTGGGTAGATAAGCGGATGGTGAAGCCGTGTTCGCCGTGAGCCCAACATGGTTCACGCGTTGAAGCGCCGCGGGCAGGCCGCGTCAAACCGTCCAGTCTGGTCGCAGCGAGGAGCGAGCGAATGCAAGGCAAAAGTGCGAGCGTGTGCGCACCAATTTTCGGGTGTAGACCCGCTGATCCGATCGCCACGGCGGCGATGCGCTCGTGTATCGTCGGACGTGGAATGCGTCGGCCCTTTTCAGTGCTCGTGTTGCTGGTTGTGACGCTTGTACTCTCGCTGATACCCACGAGGCTTTACGCGGATCAGCGCACGAGCTACCTCGCCGACCAGCTCAGGACCAACGAGGACTATCGCGTCCGCACGCAGGCGGCGCTCGCGCTCGGCGCGTCGGGAGACGACGCCGCCACGAGGCCGCTCTGCGACGCGCTCACGGACAGCAACGCGTCCGTCAAGGTCGCGGCGGCCGCGGCGCTCGGCAAGCTCGGCAAGACCGCGGGGCTCGCGTGCCTGGAGCGCGCCGAGGGGCGCGAGCAGACGCCGGCCGTCAAGTCGCAGATGCAGAAGTCGATCGCGGCGCTGTCCGCCGGCGGCGGGGGCGGCTCGGCGGCGCCGCCGCCTCCGGGCGCGGACACGAAGTACTACGTCGCCATCGAGATCACGAACAAGAGCGGCCGACCCGAGTCCGAGATCGAGCCGCTCGTGCGCGCCGCGATACAGTCGAAGATCCTCGCGAAGGCCGGCTACGCGGTCGCCCCCAAGGGCGAGACGGTGGCGCAAGGCAAGAAGATTCTGAACGGCAAGAAGCTGAAGGGCTTCTATCTCCTCGCCACGGTCGAGCCCGCCGTGTACCAGGGCGGCAACCTCACCCAGGTGGTCCGCGTCAGCATGTGGACCTATCCGTCCAAGTCGCTCCAGGGTGAGTTCGCGCCGAAGCTCACGCAGAGCGGCACCCCGAAGAAAGACGTTCAGAGCGAGAACGTCCTGATGAAGATGTGCGTCGAGAACGCGGTCGAGACCTTCCACAAGGTCGTCGCCTCGCTGTGACGCACCTTCGCTGCTCGATATTGGCTTTTCCAGTGCATCACGACCCTTGTCATCCCCAGCCAGCTTCGAGGATCCCATGAGCGACGCTTCCAGCACGGCCCCGCAGACCTCCGCGCCGGAGGTCAGAGCGCGCTACCAGCGGAGCGCGCGGAACTACCTGCTCGACCAGAACTTCCAGCTGAAATACACGGGGTTCCTCGTGGGGATCAGCCTTGCGCTCTCCGTGGCGCTGGGGATCCTCCTCTGGAACGCGAGCTCGAAGATCATCGAGCAGAGCCGCAGCGCCGTGCGGCAGGGACAGGAGACCGTCCGTCAGGGTCAGGAGACCGTCAAGCGCGGCCAGGAGGTGCTCGTCCAGAGCCGTCGGGTCAGCGAGGTCGTCGCGATGAACATCGCGAAGGAGTACAAGGACGACCCCGAGCTCGCGAAGACGTTCGGCGAGGCGGCGCAGCGCGACGAGAGCAAGCTCAAGGACGAGCAGTCGCGGCTCGAGCGCGACGCTGCCACGCTGCAGCAGCGGGCGGAGGCGCTCGAGCGGCAGGCCGCCGACGTAGCGAACAACCAGCAGATGCTGCTCCGCCTCATCGTCGCGCTCCTGTCGTTGCTCGTCCTCGGCGTCGGCATCGCGGGCATCGTCTTCACGCACAAGATCGCCGGGCCGATCTTCAAGATGAAGCGGCTGCTCCGTCAGGTCGGCGAGGGCAAGCTGATCGTGCGCGAGAAGCTCCGGAAGGGCGACGAGCTCCAGCACTTCTTCGAGGCGTTCGAGAAGATGGTCGAGGACCTGAGGGCGCGCCAGCAGGGCAAGATCGCCAAGATGGATGCGATCCTCGAGAAGCTCGAGGCGGGGGCGCACGCCCAGAAGGGGACGGTGGAGATCGATCCCGATGGTCTCTCCCAGCTGAAGCGCCTCCGCAGCGAGATGCAGGAGCAGCTCGACGCGTGATCGAGCCCGCGCGCGGTCGATCGACGCACGCGCCATCCGAATCCAGCCCGAAATCAAGCCAAAAATAAGGAAACATCAGGCCGCGCCCCCGCACGGCCTCGACTGGATCCCTCCGGCCCTACCGTCACCGCGCTAGAAGGCGGCTTTGATGATCTCGACGCTCGCTTCTCCGCTCGGGAGGAACGTCACGGACGCGGCGTCGAAGCGCATCCGCTCCACGCCGCGCACGCGCGAAAACGTGGCGCGCCAGAGCCGCTCGCCCGCTCGCCGCACGCGGGCGCGCTTGCTCGCGTCGATGCTGTCGAGCGCGCGGACGTACGAGCCGGGGCCGCGCGTCCGCACCTCGATGATCACGATGACGGGGCCGTCGCGCGCGATCACGTCGATCTCCAGCCGCCCGACCCGCGCGTTGCGCGCGACGATCTCCACGCCCTGCGCGGCGAGGTGAGCGACCACCGCGTCCTCCGCGCGCGCACCGAGCGCTCGCCGCGCGTCGGCCGCCGGAGCACCAGCGGGCCCGATCGCGGTCCGGCTCGTCGCCGAAGCCGCCCGTGCGCTGCGCGTCGCGGTGCGCCCGGGCGGCCGGCCGTCGTGTGAGCCCGAATCGTCGCTGGGAGGGAGGGAGAGGGAGGTGCCGGCCAGATCGGCCGTCGTCGGGCGAGGGCTTCGCGAACCGCGACGGCCGGTCACCCGACGCCTAGAAGCCTTCGCACTGGTCCGAGTTGGCGCGGCCCTGCACGTCGCCGCAGGCCCCCTCGTTCTCGAACCCCGTGTTCTGCTTGATGCAGTACTTGCCGGTGATGTTCGGGTCCCCGAGGCCGACGTTCGGCCGGATCTCCGAGCAGGTGAAGCCCTGCGGGCACTCGCAGAAGTTGAAGTTCGGGTCGTCCGGCTCGCCGTCGGCCACGCCGCACCGGCACGAGCAGTACACCGCCTGCTGCGCGTTCCGGTTCGAGTTGGCGGCGCACTGGCCGCACACGGGCGACGCGACCTGGTCGTCGGTCCCCGGCACGCAGCAGGCTTTGCCCTCGTTCTCTGCCGCCGACTTGGTCGGGTCCTGGCAGCCGGTGAAGCCGTCGCGGCAGAGGTAGAGCTTGCAGACGCCCTCCTCGCACTTCCAGCCGCTGCCGGGGCAGTCCGCGTCGGCACCGCAGCGACAGAAGGCGCCCGCTGCGTCGCACATGCCGCTGAGGCACTGGCTCGCGCCGCCGTCCGGCCTCGACGGTTCGCAGTCGGGCGCGTAGGTCCCCGACTCCTCGCAGGTGGTGCACCCGGCCTGCCCGGGCGTACACGTCGCGGGCGCCTCCTGGCCGAGCGGGCAGCTCACGCGCCCCTGGAAGTGATTCACCAGGCAGATCCGCGTCTGGCACTGGAAGGATCGCGATTCGATGTTCTCTTCCGTCACCTTGAAGCCAGCGAACTGCGAATCGTACTCGTCTTCGGGCAGACACGGGTCGCCGACGCCGCCGCTCTCGCACGCGGAGGGCAGGCTCGCCATTGCGACGACGCTGAGCAGGCCGAGCAGGCCGGACAGAATGGAACGGGTCATCAGAACGTGCTCCTTCGGCGGCGGTGCGCGCCACCGCTTCGGCAGAGGCGCGCGGACGGGAGGCAAGAAAACGCTCAAGTCGAGGTGCTCAAAGGCACAACGTCAGCGGTTGGACCCTAGACGAAGCGCGCCTCGAGCGTCAACAGCCGGATGGGGCGCGCCCGTCCACGTCGCCGAGGTGGGCGGGCGCCGCCGGTGCGAGGCGTTCGACCCTGAGCGCGCTGGTCCCTTGGCAGCGGACGGTCAGGCTGCCGCCTGGGCGGCAACAGTGCGGCAACAGTGCGGCAACAGTGCGGCGACGGCGCGACGATCGCACTTAAGGAAGCGAGCGCGCCTCCGTTCGATAATTCCACTGTCGACTCCTACGCAGTGCGCAACCCCAAGGTCGACCCGGCGCCCGGTGTCTCAGGACGGGAATGCAAGAGGGGTCCCCTCGCCCGGCATCGCTTGACAAGCTGCGCGCCACAATCCTACCATCCCCCGCCACACGCAAGTATCCGTTGATTCTCATTGAACTTTTTGGTTCCTGACCGAGCTGCCTCGGGGGTCTACGGCGCGCGTTCTCCGTGTGTGGAGCCGCGAACGGGGCGAAGGGGCCACGATCTTTACGTCGCCGAAAGCGAGGAACGACGATGCGGAACCGGGTGGCGAGTATCTGCCTTGTAGCTTCTGCCCTGTTGCTATCCCCCGCCGTGGGGCATGCGCAGCCCGGCAAAGGTAAGCCCGTCGCGGCTGAAAAGGCGGACGCCAAGGGCGAGAAGAAGCCCAGCAAAGAGGTCAGCGCCGACGAGGATGCGGGCCCCGTGACCGCGGGCCAGATGACGGAGGAGGCGGCGCAGGGCAAGCGGCTCTTCGACAGCGAGCGGTGGAGCGACGCCGCGCGGCAGCTGAAGCGCGTCGTCGACGGCGACACCGGCGATGACGATGGCAACAAGCAGATCGCCCAGTACCACCTCGCGATCGCGCTCTACCGCCTGCAGTTCTACCAGGCGAGCTATGCGATCTTCTCGCAGATCGCCGACAAGCCGAACCACCTCAAGTTCAACGAGACGCTGCTCTGGCTGTCCAAGCTCGCGACGCAGCTCCCGGAGCCGGCGGACATCATCGAGCGCGTCGGCAAGTACAAGACCGAGCAGATCGCGCGGTTCAACAACCCCCAGCAGCGCGACCTCTACTGGCAGCTCAACTACCTGCTCGGCCGCTACAAGTACCGGAACCGGAACTACGAGGAGGCCATCAGCCTCTTCGCCAAGGTCGACCCGAACAGCAAGTACTACGTCCAGGCCCAGTTCTTCAGCGGCATCTCGTACGTGCAGCTGCGCAAGTCGGTGCCGGCTGTCAAGTCGTTCCAGCGCATCGTCCAGGCGATCGACGAGGGCGTCGAGGGCCTCGAGGACGAGGCGCGCATGCGCGACCTCGCGTTCCTCTCGATGGCGCGAACCTACTACTCGGCCTCCGTCCGCCTCGACGACAACAACGTTCCGACGATCGACGCCGCGAAGCTCTCGGCCGCCGTCAAGTACTGGAACCGCGTCGACGTCGCGAGCGAGTACTGGCTGGACAGCCTCTTCGAGCAGTCCTGGGCGTACTTCATGGCCGGGCTCTACCCGCAGGCGCTCGGCAACATCCACACGATCGAGTCGCCCTACTTCCCGAACTCGTTCTATCCCGAGGCCGACATCCTGAAGGCCGTCGTCTCGTTCACGATCTGCCAGTACGGCGACGCGACCACGATCGTCGCGAAGATGAAGAAGAAGTACGAGCCGATCAAGAAGGACCTCGAGTCGATCCTGGTGCGGTACCAGGGGGAGGGGAACGAGGAGCGCTTCTTCCAGTTCCTGAAGGACGTGGGCGCCGGCAAGGGCGACATCCCGCCGAGGGTCCGGCCGATCGTCGAGAACGCGCTCTCCGACCGCCAGCTCCGCCGCAACATGGAGTACGTGCGCATCCTCGATGAGGAGGGGGATCGGTTCAAGAAGGCGCCCGCCAACTTCCGCAACTCTCCGGTCGGCAGCGACGTGACCGACGCGCTCGAGTTCGCGAGGAGCCTCGCGATCCGGAACGCCGGTACGCTCGGCCGGGAGCGCTACCAGCGCAACCTCGACGAGCTCAACGAACACCTCCGCGACTCGTCGAAGATCCTCATCGACATCACCGCGGCCGAGAGGAACAAGCTCGATCAGCAGGTCGTCAGCGGCCAGCTGTCGAAGGAGGACGCGCTCACGTACGGCGTCGTCAAGCCCGACGACGAGCACGTGCTCTGGCCGTTCGACGGCGAGTACTGGCGCGACGAGCTCGGCTTCTACCGGCAGGTCGTGACGTCGAAGTGCAGCAAGTGAGCGATTTCATCATGGTTGGCCCCGCGGCCGGCGGTCGCGGGGCAGGCAGCGCTTCCTCACGGGGGTCCGTGGCGGAGGGACGGAGATGGAGATGAAGCAGTCGAAGTTCGGTGTACTGCATGCGCTCCGCGCGGCGGCGGGTACGTTGGCCGTGGCGGCGTGCGCGGTCACAACGAGCCCCGCGTCGGCAGCCGACGCGTGCATCACGCAGCCGGCGAAGGATGCGATCGCCGCCTGTCCGGGCGGCAAGCTCCAGGTGTCGGCGGGCAAGAAGCCGCAGGTCAGCTTCAAGTCAGCCCCGCAGGGGATCCAGCTGAAGAAGCGCGAGGACTTGACGAAGCCGGCCAATCCGACCGCGTCACAGGCCTCGGCGCAGCGCGACGAGCGGCGCAATCGCCTCGCCCCGAAGGTGAGGAGCCTGCTCGTGACGGAGATCCAGGGGCTCGAGGGCCTGTACTCCTCGACGCCGAAGAACGCGCCGGACCGGCCGAAGCTGATGCGGCGCCTCGCCGAGGGCTACGTCGAGCTCGAGTCGGCGGCGTTCCGCGACAAGACCGAGGGGCAGATCAAGGCGGACGAGGCCAAGCGGAAGAACCCGAAGGCGGTCGCCGGGCTCCGGGCCGAGATCGCCAAGGCCGACAAGATCCTCGTCCTCGCGCGTAAGCAGGCGATCAAGTACTACACGGACCTGAAGACGCAGTATCCGAAGTACTGCCAGAGCACCAACGCGGCCGACCCCGCGAAGAGCACGGGCTGCACGGACGAGGTCCTCTACTACCTCGCCTATGAGTACGAGCAGGCCCAGCAGCTCGAGGACGCTCGCAAGGTCTACTTCGAGCTCATCAAGAACTGGCCGAACTCGAAGTACATCCCGAACGCGTACCTCGCCTTCGGTGAGCTCTTCTTCAACGAGGCGCAGGGCGACCCGTCCAAGTGGGACCTGGCGGAGCAGTCGTACGTCAAGGTCACCCAGTACCCGCCGCCCGAGAACAAGGTCTGGGGCTACGCCCACTACAAGCTCGGGTACGTCTACTGGAACAAGGGCGACTTCGCCCGCGCCATCAGCGAGTTCAAGAAGACGATCGAGTACGGGCAGCAGTTCCAGCAGATGCCGAACGCGGCGCAGCTCGCGGTCTCGGCGCGGCGCGACATCATCCCCGTCTACGCGCTCGCGGGCGACCCGCGCAAGTCGCACGACTTCCTCCGTCCGCTCAGCGGCGACGCGAGCGGCAGCTCCGAGAAGACGTTCAAGATGATGGACGACCTCGGGCAGAACTACCTCGACACCGGTCACTACAAGGAGGGCATCGAGCTCTACACCGACCTGATGACCCGCGATCGGGGCCCGAGGTACTGCGTCTACCAGGGGCACATCGCGGAGGCGACGCTCGCCATGAAGTCTGGCAACAAGGACCAGATCATGGGCGAGCTCGGGCGCCAGCTCGACGTCCACAACAAGTTCCAGGGCGAGGGGCACCCGGCGGACGCCAAGCTGAAGTGCTCGAACATCACCGCCGGTCTGCTGACCGAGACGGCGATGGCCTGGCACCTCGAGGCGGTGGGCTCGGGCGGCGTGCGCGGCACCGGCGACAAGAAGACGATGCAGCTCGCCGCGCAGCTCTACGACAAGGTCGTCAACAACTTCAAGCAAGAGCAGTTCGCCAAGTTCGAGTTCCCCCGCATCCTGAAGGAGGACTGGCCGAACATCTTCAAGATCAAGTACGCGATGGCCGACCTTCTGTACTTCCAGAAGGACTGGGCCAAGTGCGGTCCCGCGTTCGACTCGGTCGTGGCCGAGGATCCGAACGGCCCGCAGGCGGCTGAGGCCGCGTACGCCTCGGTGCTCTGCTACCAGAACATCTACACCGAGACCCACAAGGACGGCTCCCACTTGAAGGGGTCCGGCAACCTCCCCGACGGGGGGACGGGCAAGAAGGGCGACAAGAAGGCGGAGAAGGCGAAGTTCCAGCCGAAGGACTTCAGTGACAGCCAGAAGGGCATGATCACCGCCTTCAACCGGTACGTCTGCTACATCAAGCCCGCGGCGAACGACAAGGAGGCCCAGGAGCAGTACGTCGAGGTGAAGTACGCGCGCGGCCGCACGTACTTCGAGGCGCAGCACTGGGAGGAGGCCGCGCTCGCGTTCCGCGACGTGGCGCTGAACCACGCCGACAAGGAAGTCGGCATCTACGCGTCGCAGCTCTACCTCGAGTCGCTCAACGTCCTCGGCGCGAACATGGACCCGCCGCGTCCGTCTTGTTACGACGACATGGCCGCGGATGTGCCCAAGTTCATCGATCTCTACTGCAAGGGCGGCAAGGAGAAGGAGAACGCCGAGCAGTGCGGCATCCTGATCCGCATCCAGCGCGACATCGAGCGCCTGCGCGCGCAGAAGCTCGTCGAGGCTGCTGACGCAGCCGGTGGCGTCGAGGCCCTCAAGAACTATGAGAAGGCCGCCGTCGCCTACATGGACATGTGGAAGAAGTACGGCGAGGCCGCCTGCGAGGCGAAGCAGCCCGCGTGCGAGAAGAGCGAGGAGGTCCTCTACAACGCCGCGAAGGCGTTCCAGGCCGCCCGCCTCATCGCCAAGTCGATCTCGGCCCGCAAGATCCTGCTCGATCCGCGGTACAACCTCCACAACACCGAGCTGGCGAAGACGTCGATCTACGAGATCGGCGGCAACTACCAGGCGATCGCGGTCTACGACGAGGCGGCGAACTGGTACGAGCGCTACGCCCGCGAGAACCCGAAGGGGGAGAAGGCCGCCGAGGCGCTCCAGGACGCGGTCGTGCTGCGGCTCGGCCTCGGTCAGGAGGACCAGGCGATCAAGGACGCCGACCTCTTCAACAAGAACTACGGCAAGGCGAAGCCGGCGCAGACGGCGCAGATCGCGTTCGCGATCGGCGCGCACTACATCGATCGCGAAGACTGGGATCAGGCGCGCCGGCGGCTGTCGACGGCGATGCCGCAGATCGATCGCAACGCGACGTTCGACGTCCAGGTGCAGGCGCACGCGATGTACGCGCGCGTCCTGTTGCAGACGAAGAGCGTGACCCCGGCGAACGGCGAGTACAACAAGGTCCGCGGCTACTGGAAGGACCCTGCGGCCGCGCTCAAGAAGCTCGACGCGATCGGCGGCGAGGAGCCGGAGAAGCTGCGCCGGCTCGGCAAGGTGCTGACCGCGGTCGGCGAGGCCTACTTCCACTTCGCCGAGCAGAAGCGGAAGGACGTCGATAAGATCAAGTTCCCCGAGTACAAGGGCTCCGGGAACCGCGAGGACGTCCTCAAGCACATCAACACCAAGGTCGCCGACTGGGTGAAGAAGAAGCGCCCGGCGATCGAGGCGGCCGACGTCGAGTACCAGAAGATCCTCAAGCTGGAGCCGACGCCTCCGCCGAAGTGGGTCATCGCGGCCGGCGCGCGCGTCGGTCAGATGTGGGGCAAGTTCGTCGCCGAGTTCCGGGCCGCGCCCATCCCGAAGGAATGGAAGGGGCACGGCATGGTCCCGGGCACCGACGTCTCGTACGACGAGATCCGGGGTGAGTACTACTCACGCCTCGACGAGGCGAGCGAGCCGCAGAAGCAGATGGCGAAGGGCGCGTTCAAGACCTGCCTCGACCTGTCCGTGAAGTACCAGTACTTCGACGACTACTCCCGTACCTGCGAGGTGTGGCTGTCGAAGAACTACGGCGCCGAGTACCACCTCATCGACGAATTCCGCGGCTCGCCGTCGCGGGTCAACTCCGGCATGAGCGAACGCCCTGCGCCGCTGAACCTCGACGGGACCCCCTTCCGAGAAGCGCTGACCGCAACCGACAAGCCGGCTGCGAGCAAGGACAAGGAAGAGGGCGAGGACAAGAAGGCGGGCGAGGACAAGAAGGCGGCGCCGGCGGCGGCTGGTGCGTCCAAGGAAGGCTCGGCGCTCGATCGGGCCACGACCCGACCCAGGAAGTGATGGAGCGAAACATGAGAAGCATCACCTCATTGGCAGCGGTTGCGGTGCTCCTTCTGGCCGCGGCGGGTTGTGGCGGCGGCAGCACCGGCGGTACGGCTCACGGGGCGAAGGACCCGACGACGGGCAAGGCGATCACGGACAGCAAGGGTCAGGCCGTGTCGGTCGAGGCGGCCAACAAGTTCAAGACCGCCATGGACACCATGGTCCAGCACGACAAGGCTGGGGACTGGTCCGAGGCGACTTGCAGCTCGACGGCCCAGCTGTTCCTGGACGCGGCGGACGAGCAAGGGGACACGACGTTCGCCGAGGCCATCTACAACGCGGGGCTCGCGTACCAGCGTTGCAAGAAGGACTCGGAGGCGAAGAAGTACTTCACGCAAGCGCTTCAGAAGAACCCGAAGTTCCACCCCGCGCGGGTCCAGGTGGCGCTCTACAACCTGGCGGAGTCGGGCGAGAGGAACCTCGACGCGGCGATCAGCGAGATGCGCCAGGCCGCCGTCGTCGATGCTCAGTACAAGAACGTCGAGGCGCTCGTGCACCTCGCGCTCCTGTACATGAAGCGCGGCAACCAGGTCGCGGACAACGATGGCCCCAACGACTTCCAGCGCGCGAAGCGGTACATCCAGAGCGCGCTGGCCGTCGATGACGCCTTCATGCCCGCGTTCAACCAGCTCGCGATCTACTACCTGGAGACGGCGAAGCAGAAGGCGGGCAGGAAGACCGGCAAGGCGGTCGCGACCAACGTCAGCAAGCAGAAGAAGGTCGACACCCAGGCGCTGGAGCTCGCGGCGCTGGTCTGCTCCCAGGCCATCCGCAAGAACCCCAACTACGCGCCGATCCACAACACCGCGGGGATGATCCAGGTCGAGCTCGCGAACCTGAACGGCGCCGTGCAGGAGTTCAACCTCGCGAGGAGGCTCGATCCGACCTTCTACGAGGCGCAGATGAACTACGCGGCGGTGAACCTCCAGTTCCGCGGGTTCCAGCAGGCGGACGAGGCGTACCGCGCGGCCCTGAAGATGCGTCCGAACGACTACGACGCTCATCTGGGCCTCGCGCTCGCCCTGCGCGGTCAGATCGATGACGCGAACTTCGACAGCATGGTGGCCGCCGCCAGCGCTGAGCTCGACGCCGCCAAGAAGGTCGCCCCCGAGCGCGCCGAGACCTACTATAACGAGGCGATCCTGACCCAGGAGTACAAGGCGAAGTCGGGCGGCAAGGGGGCCGAGGGCGCCCTCATGTCGGCGAAGGGGCTGTTCGGTCAGTTCATCCAGAAGGCGGGCGCTAGCACCGAGTTCGCCGACGCGGTGAAGCGGTCGAAGGAGCGTATGAGCGAGATCGACCAGATCATCGCCTTCAACAAGCAGACCGAGGCCGAGCGGAAGGCGGCCGAGGCCGACATGAAGACGAAGGAAGCCGAGCAGGAGGCAGCTGCCGGGAGCGAGGGCGAAGGGGGCGAAGCGACAACCCCGGCCCCGGCTCCTGCCCAGTAGCGGAGCCTCGTCCTGCGCGCTGTCGATGGCGGGGTGCAGGTTCGTGTGACACGGGCTCAGCCGCTAGGCAGGCAAGTGAGGCGTACAAGGTATGCCGCAGCGAGCCGAACGACGCGGATGAGCCCGTCGCGCACGAAGATGCGCCCCACCACAGCGGACGTCCCGATCGGTCCGGGTCGCAACGAGGGTGAGCGAGGGATACGGTAGTATTCCGGGCGAGCTCGACGGGCGGGGCGGACCGCGTGGCGGTGCGACAGACAACGGCACCTGGAGCCCCCTTCTCTCGCTGCACGAAGCTGCATCAAGGAGAAGGGGGCTCGCTCTTTTCGTCTTCGTCGCAGCTCTCTGGGAACCTTGGGTAGAATCGGTTGTCGAGGCGTGTGTGGGTCGTGCTCTCCGACGCCTCGATAGCATGCGAAGCTGGTTGACCGGCCGCCGTGGAAGGCGGTACAATGGCACTGTAACCGAGTCGAAACATTGTGAGGAGGCTGGAATGAGAGGGTTGACCCGATTGGGTGCGGGAGTCGTGGCTGCCGTTCTTACGAGCGTGGTCGCCTCATCGGCGTTCGCGCAGGGAGCGGCTCCTGGTGGTGGGAAGAAGGACGAGGGCTACGGGTACGAGTTCTCGGACGATCCGCTGAACGCCGGCGGGTTCGGCCCCAACGACGCCACCATCCGTGTGCGGCCCGGCCCTGTCCGGACGACGCTGATCAGGCCCCGCACCTCGTTCGTTCCGGAGATGCTCAAGTCGGTCGAGAACCTCTGATGTGACGGGCAGGTTTGGCACCTGCCCTATCGATTTACCCCCCGGTGCTGGGGGCGTGCGCCGCGCGGCGCATAGGGAAGGCTGGCGGAGATGGAAGGCAAGCAAAGGGTCGCTCTCACATTTGCGCTCTACCAAAA
This sequence comes from Sorangium sp. So ce128, assembly GCF_051525245.1. Classification (NCBI taxonomy): domain Bacteria; kingdom Pseudomonadati; phylum Myxococcota; order Polyangiales; family Polyangiaceae; genus Sorangium; species Sorangium sp. So ce128. Next base: position 4,236,956 of record NZ_CP150313.1, read on the forward strand.
CGAGGCGCTCGTCCGCCGGGAGACGATCACCCAGGATATCGTCAAGGTAGGCAAGGACGCGAAGAGCCATCTGCGTGTCGATGACGAGCTTGCCTCGCGCATGCACGCGGTCATCGAGGTCGCCTCCCCGCAGGACATCACGCTCATCGATCTCGGCAACGAGCCGGGCACGATGGTGAACGGGGCGCGCGTCAACAAGTGCAAGATCAGCCCAGGCGATCAGCTCCAGATCGGCGGCACGAAGATCATGCTGGAGCGCGCGGAGCCGGTGGCGGTCGCCGCGGCCGCGGGACCTGCGAAGCCGGTTCCCGCCAACCCGTTTGCGGCGGCGCCTGGTGGGAACCCGTTCGGCGCTGCGGCGCCCGGGAATCCGTTCGCGGCCGCGCCGCCTGGGAACCCGTTCGCCGCGGCCTCCGCGGGCGGCGCGGACCCGTTCTCCTACAACAACCCGTTCGCGCAGTCGGCGCCGGCCGTCGACGAGGTGCCCCCGGACGCGCCCGAGGGCTCCTACACGTACACGCTCGTGAAGAACGGGCCGGACGTGCCGAGCGACGAAACCGAGGTCCCGGCGGCCTCGGTCGAGGTCATGATTCTGTGGGATGCCGCGGTGCTCCACGTCGAGCACCTCACGCCGCCGCGCTCCTTCTACGTGGGTGAGGAGGCGGGGAAGAACTTCAAGTGCGACTACTTCATCCCCTCGGAGAAGCTCGGCACGACGCGGGCGCCCATCATCCTCGCGGATCGCTCCGGCTCGGTCTCCGTGGTGCTCCTGCCCCGCGCGACCGGCACCATCGAGATTCCGGGTAGGCCGAAGATGACGGTGCAGCAGGCGATCGATCAGGGCCTCACGCAGCCGTGTTCCGAGCTCTCTGGCGCCTATCAAATGGCGCTTCCGTCGGGCGGGAAGGCGAAGGTAGAGCTCGACGGCATCGTCTTCCAGGTGTCCGCCGTGAACGCAGGCAAGGTCGTGGCCGGCCACCTCCAGCTGGACACGCAGAGCCTGCTGTACACGGGCCTCTCGATGGCGGTTCACCTCGGGCTGCTCGCGGCGATGGCCTTCTTCATGCCGCCCCTCGGCGATACGGGCGAGGACGGGATCTCGGCTGACCAGCAGTTCCTCATCCAGCAGTACCTCGCGGCGGCCGCCGAGAAGGAGATGGAGGAGAAGGAGACCGAGCAGATCGCCGACAACGCGGCGGACAACAAGGAGGGCGGCACCGGTACCCGCGCCAAGGGTGAAGAGGGTTCGATGGGTAACCCGAACACCAAGGCCACCGGCAACCGCTACGGCGTCCAGGGGCCCGCCGACAACCCGGATCCGCACATCGCCCGCCAGGCCGCGCTCCGCGACGCCGCGGAGTTCGGCATGATCGGGCTGCTGAACGCCGGCGCCGGCGGCGATCCGAACGCGCCGACCGCGCCGTGGGGACGCGACGATTCGCTCGGGAACGATCCGCTGAGCGCCCGTGGCAACATGTGGGGCGATCAGATCGGCGACTCGTTCGGCGCTGGCGGCCTCGGCCTCTCCGGCATCGGCGAGGGCGGCGGCGGGCGCGGCGAGGGCATCGGCCTCGGCTCGATCGGCACCATCGGGCACGGCGCCGGCACCGGCACCGGCCAGGGCTTCGGCTCCGGCCATGGCCGCCTCGGAGGGTCGCATCGCACCAAGCCGCCGCAGGTGCGCATGGGTGCTACCAGCGTGAGCGGCCGTCTGCCCCCCGAGGTCATCCAGCGTATCGTCCGCCAGAACTTCGGTCGATTCCGGCTCTGCTACGAGAACGGGCTCAGGAACAACCCGAATCTCCAGGGACGTGTCGCGGTGCGCTTCGTCATCGGGCGCGACGGCGCGGTCTCCAACGTGGGTAACGGCGGTTCGGATCTGCCCGATAACGGCGTGGTTTCCTGCGTCGTTCGGGCGTTCTACGGGCTGTCGTTCCCGCAGCCCGAGGGCGGTATCGTCACCGTCGTCTACCCGATCATGCTCAGCCCCGGCGGCTGAGCCCGCCTCACCGCTCGGTTCGAGCGAACGCCCCGCACGCGAAGTGCGGGGCGTTTTCCGTTTCAGCGCTGGATGCGGCCGGCGCCCGGCGCGGCCAGGGGTCTGCGGCGAGCGCTGTGGGGTGGCCAGCTCGGCGTCCGCCGCGCGGGGTAGGGCGGGGGCCCCGCGTGAAGGCGCTGCAGCGAGGCGCATGCGCGGGGTTTGAAGCCCTGGACTTCCGCGGTTGCCTCCGCCTATTCTCGCGTCGCCGCGCGAGGTTCAACGCGCGCCACCTCGGGACGCTTGTGACGGTGCCACACGGAGCGGGGCAGCCCGTCTCCTAGATTGCTGACGGAGCGGCGCAGCCGTCTCCGGGACGCTGGAAGGAGCGGCGCAGCCGACTCCGGGATTGGGGACGGAGCGGCGCAGCCGGCTCCGGGACGCTGAAGGAGCGGCGCAGCCGTCTCCGGGACGCTGAAGGAGCGGCGCAGCCGGCTCCGGGACGTTTTGAAGAGGGGCGACGCGACGCCCAGGTCACTCAGAGGCCGGCGATGCCGGGGCCATTCGAAAGGTGAGCGAGATGAAGCTTGGGGCATTCTTGATGGTTGGCCTGGTCGCGGCGAGCGCGGCAGGCCTGGGCTGCAGCCGACACCGCCAGGAGGCCGTCATCCTGGCGAATCAGGCCGACAAGGAGGTCGCCGTCAACCCCGACGGTGCGGCCAACAAGTACGAGCAGGCGACCAAGCTCGACCCGAACAACCACCGCATCTTCTTCAAGCTGGCGATGGCACACAAGAAGTCGGAGTCGTGGGACAAGGTCGCATCGACGCTGGCTCGCGCCACGCAGATCGCCCCGAAGTTCGCCAACTACTGGTTCGAACGGGGGTGGGCGCTCGAGCAGCAAGCGAAGAAAAAGACGATCTCGTACGAAGAGGCCAAAGAGCCGTACCAGAAGTGTATCGAGAACGACCCCAACTTCGCGGATTGCTACTCCCAGCTCGGGAACGTCTACCTCTGGACGGACGACGAGCAGAAGGCGCTCGAGAACCTCACCAAGGCGATCGAGCACAATCCGAACGAAATCCGCTACTACGCGGCGCTCGCCGACCTGTACACCCGTCTCGGGTACACGAAGGAGGCCGAGCAGGTGCTCAAGGAGGCGAAGTCGTTCGCGAAGCCGGGGGACAAGTACCTCTTCGGCGTCCACAGCCTGCTCGCGTCGGTCTACCAGGACCGGGGGTCCACGGCGGAGATGGTGTCCGAGCTCGAGGCCGCCAAGGCGGTGGCGCCCACGGATGGTCCCGAGTCGGTGCAGATTCTCTGGAGTCTCGGGAGCACCTACGCGACCCTGGATCCGCCGCGCAAGCAGGAGGCAATCCAGATGCTCAAGGGGTTCACCACGCGCGCCTGCAAGGGATCGAAGGCGGCGAGCTTCAAGACCGAGTGCGAGACGGCGAACACGCTCGTCGCGCGGCTCGGCGGTCAATAGCCGTGATGCCGCGCGCGGCACGGGGCACGTAAGCGTTTCAATTCGTTCGAAGGTCGGGGCCGAGGGTCGATAATCAATGGATCTTGCGCAGCGTCTCAATCATCTCGAGTCGGTTCATGACTGGCAAGGGCTCGTCGAGGAGCTCGAGAAGGGGATTGCGGCCGAAGGGGACGCGACCCGGAAGGCGGCATATCACCTGAAGCTCGGGCGGCTGCTCGAGGAGAAGTTCCTTCAGGCCGTCAAGGCGCTGAAGCACTTCCAGGACGCCTACAAGCTGAATCCAGCGCTGTTAGAGGCGCTGGAGTCGGCTCGTTCCATCTACTGGGACCTCGGCAAGACCAACATGGTCCAGAAGCTCCTGGAGCTCGAGCTGAGGAACGCCCCCGAGGGGACCGCGGCCGCCGAGCTCCGCGTGGAGCTCGGCGACGTGCTCTGCGACGCGGGCGATTTCGAGCGCGCGACGGAGATGTACGCGAAAGGCCTCGCCGCGTCCGGCGGGACGAGCGAGGAGGCGCGGGCCTGCCTCTTCGACATGCAGGTCGATCAGTCGTCGTGGTCGGCGCGCATGGCGGAGCTGGTGGATGCGGCCGACGCGGCCGCGAGCACCGACGAGCGCAAGCGGCTGCTGCTCCGCGCGGCGCGCCTCGCGAAGCGCTTCGATCGCGGTCAGCTCGAGGACCTGCTCCGGAGGGCGTACGAGACGGCGCCTTCCGACAAGCAGGCCGCGACGATGTTCGAGGGGCTCCTCGTCGAGGCGGAGCGGCCGCAGGCGATCGTGGAGACGCAGCGACGCATCCTCGACGCGCGCGCCGGCGTGGCGCGCGGAGAGGCGGCGTTCAAATTCGGCGTCCGCTGGGCCACGCGGCACCAGAACGTCGAGATCGGATCGAAGCTCCTCGAGGAATCGCTCCGGTTCGACCCCTCGAACGAGGCTGCGTTCGCCTACCTGCGCGAGCTCTGGGGGACGAAGGAGGGCAACTGGGAGCGCGTCGCGTCGCTGGCGGAGAGCGCTGCCAACCAGAACGGCAGCTCCCCGTACATGATCGCGCAGGCGGGCGGCATCGCCTGGCGCCAGCTCGGTAACCTCATCCGGGCCCGGAGCTGGTTCGAGAGGCTCTCGGCGGTCGCCCCGACGCACCCGAGCGTGAGCGCGTTCGAAGCGCAGATCGGCGAGCGCCTCACGGCCGCTCCTGTCGCGCCGTCCGCGCCTCCCCCGGCTGCTGCCGCGCCCGCGCCCGTTGTCGTCGCGCCCGCGCCTGTTGTCGTCGCGCCGGCCGCGCCTGCGCCCGTGGCCGTCGCGCCTGCGGACGCCACGCCGCTTCCCACGAGCGCGCCTGCGCCCGTCAGCGCGCCGGCCCCGCTCAGCGTGCCGGCCCCGCTCAGCACGCCGGCCCCGGTGAGCGCGCCGGCCCCGGTGAGCGGCAGGGCGAGCGCGCCCGCGAGCGCTCCTGTGGACGCCTCGTCGGTGGACGAGCGCGACGCGAGGTCCTCGGTGGCCGACATCGAGCCGCCGCCTCCTGCGCGGGCTCCCGCCGAGAGCAGGCCTGCGGATTCGGAGGTCGGCCGGCGGCCGACAGCGCCGCCGCCTCCCGGCGCGGAGGTCGCGGGCCGCGTCGAGGAGCTCAAGGCCAAGGCCCAGAAGCAGGAGCAGGCCAAGCGGTACAACGAGTACGTCAAGACGCTGATCGAGATCGCCGAGGCGGTCTCGGATCCTGCCGAGAAGATCGACAACTACGCGAAGGCGGCGGAGCTCTACTCGGGCAAGTTCTCGAACGCGGCCGAGGCGGTGAAGTGCTACGAGTCGATCCTCGCGATCGACGGCGAGCACGCGCAGGCGATCGACTTCCTCCGCCAGAGCTACGAGAAGCGGCGCGACTGGGAGAAGCTCATCGGGCTGCTCCGCCGCGAGGCCGCGGCGCTCCCGGAGGGCGGCGATCGCGCCGCGAAGTACCTCGAGATCGCGAAGCTCGCGTCGGAGCGGGTGAAGAAGGTCGACTTCTGCATCGAGCTCTGGGACGAGGTCCTCGCGAACGACCCGGAGAACCCCGAGGCGCTGAACGCGCTGGCCGGGCTCTACGAGAAGAACAAGGACTACCAGGCCTTCGCGAGGGTGCTGCAGAAGCAGGTCGACACGACCTTCGACAGCACCCAGAAGCTCGCGCTCCTCAGCAAGCTCGCGCAGCTCTACGGCGAGCGCCTCAAGGACGACGAGGCGGCCGTCAAGGCCTGGCAAGAGGTGATCGCGCTGAACCCCCAGGACCGCAAGGCCCAGGAGGCGCTCAAGAAGGCGTACCTCCAGCTGCAGCGCTGGGACGACCTCGAGGTGTTCTACGCCGAGAGCGGCAAGTGGGACGAGTTCATCCGGGTCCTCGAGTCGCAGGAGGCCAAGGAGACCGACGACGCGGCCAAGATCAGCCTGCTGGTCAAGATCGCCGAGCTCTGGATGGTCCAGAAGCAGAAGGCGGATCGCGCCGCGCGCGCCTACGAGAAGGTGCTCTCGATCGACGGCTCGCACCTCGCCGCGGCCGAGGCGCTCATCCCGATCTACACGCAGGCGAACAACCCGAAGGGGCTCGCCGGCGCCATCGAGGTGAAGCTCTCGCACGACCAGGACGACGTCTCCCGGCTCGACCTCTACCGGCAGGTCGCGGCGCTCTACGAGACGCGCCTCAAGGAGCCGCAGCGGGCGTTCGAGCGTTACCTCTCGGCCTTCCAGATCGCCCCGCAGGACGAGCAGTGCATCGATGACGTCGAGCGCGCCGCGCGCTTGACGGAGGGGTGGGACGCCCTGATCCAGGCCTACTCGTCGGCGATCTCGCGCGCCGAGGGCGAGGGGGACATCGCGCTCGGGGTCGATCTCCGGCTCCGGCTCGGGCGGGTGTTGCTCGACGAGGTGAAGCGCATCGACGAGGCGCTCTCGCAGTTCCGCGCCGTGTACGAGGCGGACGGCGAGAACCAGGCCGCGATCGGCGCGCTGGAGCGGCTCTACCGCGAGACGGGCCGGTTCGGCGAGCTGCTCGGCATCTACGAGAAGAAGCTCGGCATCGTCACCGAGCCGGAGGAGCGCAAGCAGATCCTCTACGCGATCGCGGAGCTCTACGAAGGGGAGCTGCGCGACGCGGCGCAGGCGATCGGGACGTACCGCCAGGTGCTCGACGACGAGCCGATGGACCCGCAGGCGCTCGCGGCGCTCGACAAGCTCTACCGCGAGCAGCAGGACTGGGAGTCCTACGTCGACGTGCTCCGCAAGCGGATCGACTCTCCGCTCGACGAGCAGGCGCTCATCGACCTCAAGTTCCGGCTCGGGAGCACCCTCGAGAAGCACCTGAACGATGCGGCCGGAGCGCTCGAGAACTACAAGGAAATCCTGATCCTCGATCCGGGCAACGACGCGGCGCGCCTCGCGCTCGAGGCGCTGCTCTCGAACGAGTCGCTGCGGGCCGAGGCGGCGGCCATCCTGCAGGAGATCTACGAGGGGCGCGGCGACTGGGAGAAGCTGATCCAGGCGCTGGAGATCCTCGCCGCGGCCGAGGGCGACACGGCGACCCGCGTCGCGCTGCTCCGGAAGGTGGCGCGGACGGCGGCCGAGAGCCTGAGCGACCTGGGCCGCGCGTTCGACGCGCAGTCGCGGGCGCTCAAGGACGACCCGTCGCACGCCGAGACGCGGGCGGAGCTCGAGTCGCTCGCCGCGCAGGCGGGCGCCTGGGACAGGCTCGACGTCATCTTCAGCGAGATCGCCGATTCGCTGAGCGACGCGCGGCTGAGCCGCGAATACTGGATGCGCCTCGGGAGCATCCACGAGCGGCTCGGCAAGGTCGAGGAGGCGGCGAACGGCTACCTCCGCGTGCTCTCGATCGATCCCGCCGACTCGGAGGCGCTGGAGGCGATGGACGAGCTCTACCGGCGCACCGAGCGCTGGGGCGATCTCATCGGCGTCTACCGGCGCCGCATCGAGCTCGTGCACGAGCCGTCCGAGCGCGAGGGCCTCTATGCGCAGATGGCCGAGGTCTACGAGCAGCGGCTCGGGCAGCCGGAGGAGGCGATCGCCGCGTACCGCGAGGTCCTCTCCATCGACAACACGAGCCTGGTGGCGCTCGCGGCGCTCGACGGGCTCTTCAGCCGCCAGGGCATGTGGGAAGAGCTGGCGGACAACCTCGAGGCGCAGCTCGGCATCGCGGTCGAGGAGGAAGCGCAGATCCGGCTGATGCTCCGGCTCGCCGCGCTGCGGGAGTCGCGGATGCGGCTCGTCGACTCGGCGATCGACATCTACCGGCAGGTGCTCGAGCGCGAGCCGACCAACGTCGAGGCGCTCGGGGCGCTCGAGCGCCTCGGGAAGGTCGCCGAGCACGAGCTCGCGATCGCGGAGATCCTCGAGCCGCTGTACCGCCAGTCGGGCGACTTCCAGAAGCTCATCGGGGTGCACGAGGTGCAGGTGCGGCGCAGCGACGACGTGACCCGTCGCGTCGAGCTGCTCCACCAGATCGCCGTGCTCTACGAGGATGCGGGCAGCGACCTCAGCTCGGCCTTCGACACCTACGCGCGGGCGCTGAGCCAGGATCCGGCCTCGGAGTCGACGCAGGAGGGGCTCGACCGGCTCGCGCGCGCGACCGGCCGCTTCGCCGACCTGGCGCGCGTGTTCGAGACGCTGGCGGCGCAGCAGACCGACGCGGAGCTCGCGAGCTCGCTCTACACGATGAGCGCTCGGATCTACGAGGGAGACCTCGGGGACATGGACAGCGCCGTCGGGCACTACCGGCGCGTGCTCGAGATCGATCCGCGCAACCTGCACGCCGCCGAGTCGCTCGAGCGGCTGTTCAGGACCTCGGAGCGCTACAACGAGCTGTCGCAGATCCTCCAGCAGAAGGCGGACATCCTCGACGACCTGAGCGAGAAGAAGCTCGCCCTCTTCCAGGCCGCGAGCCTCGAGGAGGAGGTGCTCGAGCGGCACGATCAGGCCATCGCCGTCTATGGCAAGGTGCTCGAGCTCGACGCCGAGGATCTGCGGGCGATCGACGCGCTGACGAAGCTCTACCTCAGCCTCTCACGCTGGCAGGAGCTCCTCTCGGTCTACGCGAAGAAGGCCGATCTCGTCCTCGATTCGAACGAGAAGAAGCGCATCTACTACCAGATCGGCGCGGTGTACGAGCGCGAGCTCGGCAACGTCGCGAGCGCGATCGACACGTACCAGCGCGTGCTCGAGATCGATCCGGACGATCTCCAGGCGCTCGGGCGGCTCGACGTGCTCTACCAGACGTCGCAGAACTGGCTCGAGCTGCTCAGCGTGCTCCAGCACGAGGCGGAGATCACCGCGGATCCGGCGGAGGGCATCAGCTACCAGTACCGGATCGCGGAGCTCTACGAGAAGCACCTCGACGACGTGTCCCGGGCGATCGAGCTCTACCGCGATCTCTTGCAGCAGATGCCCGATCACGAGCCGACGCTGCGGGCGCTCGAGCAGATCAAGGACGGCAGCCGCGAGCCGCTCGGCGCCGCGCTGGTGCTCGAGCCGATCTACGACGCGTCCGGCGAGTGGCAGAAGCTGATCAGCGTGCTCGAGGTCCGGGTCAAGGTGGCCGAGGACCCGTACGAGAGGGTCGATCTGCTCCACCGCATCGCGCGCCTCTCGGAGGAGATGCTGAGCGACCACGTCACCGCGTTCGAGACGTACGCGCGGGCCGTGACGTGCGATATCGGCAACGAGGAGTCGCTCTCGAACCTGGAGCGGCTCGCGATGATGGTGAACCGCTGGCCGCAGGTCGCCGCGCTGTACGACACCGAGCTCGGCCGGCTCGGCGAGGAGCCGGCGCGCTTCGTGGAGCTCGGGCTTCGGCTCGCGCAGATCTTCGAGACGCAGCTCGACGACATCGACAGCGCCGTCGCGCGCTACAGGCGCGTGCTCGAGGTCGAGCCGGAGAACCAGACCGCGATCGCGTCGCTCGATCGCCTGTTCACCGCGACCGAGCGGTGGGGCGATCTCGTCACCATCCTGTCGCGCGAGTCGGAGATCGCGCAGTCGCCGGACGAGATCCTCGAGTTCAAGTACCGGCTCGGCGTGGTCTATCAAACGCGTCTCAACGACCTGCCCGCGGCCATCGGGGCGTACCGCGAGGTGCTCACGGCGGCGCCCGAGCACTCGCCCACGCTCGAGGCCCTCGAGGGGCTCTTCGCGGCCGGGATCAAGCAGATCGAGATCGGCGCCATCCTGGAGCCGCTCTACCAGGCGGCGGCGGAGTGGGAGAAGCTCGGCGGGGTGCTCGAGGCGGAGCTCACCCACCTCACCGAGGCGCAGGAGCGGCAGGCGATGTACTACCGGCTCGGGGAGCTCCAGGAGGAGCGCCTCATCTCGCCGGACGGGGCCCTCGCCGTCTTCATGCGGGCGTTGAAGGAGTACCCGGGCGACGAGAAGACGCTCGAGGAGGTCGAGCGGCTCGCCGGCTCGGTCGACGGCGGCTGGGAGATGCTCGCCAACGCGTACGCCGACGTGCTGGGCATCCACAGCGACAAGGATGTCCAGACCGGCATCGGCAAGCGGCTCGCGCGGGTCTTCGAGACCGACCTCAGCGACGTCGCCAAGGCCGAGGAGACGTACCGGTACGTGCTCGGCATCGAGCCGCTCGAGGCCGAGGCGCTCTCGAACCTCGATCGGATCTACACGCAGCTCGAGCAGTACCCGGAGCTCGCGAGCGTGCTCGAGCAGCGGGTGCGCGCGACCGAGGATCGCCCGGAGCTCGTCGACCTGTACCTCCGGCTCGGGCAGACGTACGAGGAGCGGCTCGGTCAGCTCGACGACGCCATCCGCGCGTTCCGGCGCATCTTCGACGAGCTCGAGACGACGAACGAGCAGGCGATCAGCGCCCTCGAGCGCATCTACACGGCCAAGGGGGCCTGGACCCAGCTCAAGGTCGTGCTGGAGCGGGAGCTCGAGAACGCGATGGGCGACAGCCAGGAGGCCGACATCCGCGCCAAGATGGCGCACCTGCTCGCCGATCGGCTGAACGACGTCCAGGGCGCGGTCGAGACCTGGAAGCGCGTCCTCGACCTCCGGGGCGAGGATCCGGAGGCGCTCGGGGCGCTGTCCAACCTCTATGAGCGCGTGGGGCAGTGGTCCGAGCTCTGCGACGTCCTCGAGCGGCATTACGACATCGCGATCGACGATGAGTCGCGCGTCGCGGTGCTGCTCCGCCGCGCCAAGCTGTTCCACGAGCAGCTCGGCCGCGACGACTCGTCGCTCGACGACTACCAGCGCGTCCTCGACATCGACTACGCGAACCTCGAGGCGCTCTACGCCATCGCGGCGATCTGGCGGCTGCGCAACGAGCCCGAGCAGATCGTGAGCTCTCTCCACCAGACGGTGGATCGGGCGCGGGACGTGCTGCCGGCCGAGAACGTGATCGCGCTGTACCGCGAGCTCGGGACGACCTACCAGCACGTCCTCGGGCAGGCGTACGACGCCATCGACGCCTGGAGGAAGCTGCTCGAGGTCGACCCGAAGGACTTCGAGGCGATGGCCGCCCTGGAGAACCTGCTCCGGGCCGAGGGGCGCTGGGTCGAGGTCATCGACGTGAAGATGGGCCGGGCGGCGGCCTACGAGTCGCCGGCGGACAAGGTGCGCGAGTACCTCGAGGTGGCGCAGATCTGGGAGCACCAGGTCGAGGAGAAGGACCGGGGCACGCTCGCGTACGAGAAGGTCCTGGAGCTCGAGCCGACGCACGACCAGGCCTTCGCGGCGCTCGAGGAGCTCCACGACGCGGCCCGGCGGAGCGAGCCGCTCATCGAGCTCTACCTCGCGCGGCTCGAGTCGCGCGAGGAGGTCTCCGACAAGACCGACATCCTCCGCAAGGTGGCCCGGGTCTTCGAGGAGCAGCTCGAGGACAAGCCGCAGGCCTTCGACGCGCTGCTCACGGCGTTCGAGATGGACTTCTCCGACATGGACACGGTCCGCTACCTCGAGCGCATGGCGCAGGCGACGAACCGCTGGCCCGAGCTCGTGCAGACGGTGAACGGGTGGCTGCAGCAGCAGACGGCCCCGCTCCAGAAGATCACGCTCTGCCTGCGCCTCGCCAAGTGGTACGCGGAGGACCTCGGTCACCCCGAGTACGCCCAGCCGTACTACCAGCAGATCCTCGCGCACGACCCGAACAACGTCGCCGTGCTGCGCCAGATGGCGAACTTCTTCAAGAAGACCGGCCAGTGGCAGCAGCAGGGGCAGATGCTGACGAGCGCCCTCAACGTCGCGGTCACCGACGTCGATCGGAAGGAGGTCCTGACCGAGCTCGGCGAGGTCCTCGAGAAGCACATGGGCGAGGTCGAGCAGGGGCTCAGCTTCTACCGGCGCGCCCTCGACGTGGATCCGCTGCACCTGCCGGCCCTCGAGGCGCTGGAGCGGATCTACACGGATCGCGATCAGTCGAACGATCTCGTCGACGTCCTGCTCCGCAAGGCGCGGGCCGTGAACGAGTCCGACGTCGTCGCGGCCGTGAAGCTGCGCACGGCCGGCCTCTACGAGTCCAAGCTCGGCCTGATCGAGAAGGCCGGCGCGGTCTACCGCGAGGTGCTGGACATCGACGCCTCGAACCTCCTCGCGATGCGGGGGCTCGAGCGCGTCTACACGGCGACGCACCAGTGGCCCGATCTCGTGCGCGTCCTCGAGATGCAGCTCGACGTGGTCACCACGGAGCGCGAGCGCATCGACGTGCTGATGAAGATCGCGACCCTCCAGGAGGCGCAGTTCCTGAAGCCCGATCTGTCGGCCGCGCGCCTCGAGCAGGTGGTCGAGATCGACCCGAGCCACGAGCCCGCGCTCGAGGCCCTGGAGCGCTGCTATCGCCGGCTCCGCCAGTGGCACGATCTCATCAACACCTACGATCGCCACATCACCGCGGCGGAAGATCGGCAGAAGAAGATCGAGCTCTGGTCCCACACGGCCAAGGTCTACGCAGAGGAGATCGAGGACCTCGACCGCGCCATCGACGCGTACCTGAACATCGTCGACATCCAGGACACGCACATCCCGGCCCTGGAGGCGCTGGCGAAGCTCTACGAGAAGCAGGACAACTCGGCGAAGGCCATCGAGTACATGACGCGCGTCGCCGACCTGACGGCCGACGGCAAGCAGCGCGTCGAGATGTACTTCCGGATCGGCCGGCAGCTCGACGAGAAGCTCGGCGAGCGGGTCCAGGCCCAGGAGCGCTTCGAGATGGCGCTCGATCTCGATCCGTCGCACGTGCCGACGCTGGCGGCGCTGCGGGTGATCGCGATCGACGCGGCCGACTGGGACCGGGCGGCGCGTTACCTCGATCAGGAGCAGATGAACACCGACGCGCCCCGCGCCAAGGCGCGGCTGCTCGTCGAGCTCGGCAAGCTCCGGGACGACATGCTCGGCGAGCACGCGCTCGCGGTGCAGGCGTACGAGATGGCGCTCCAGAGCGATCCCGACAACGAGGACGCCGCGATGCCGCTCCTCAACGAGTACGTCTCCACGGAGCGGTGGGCCCAGGCCGAGCCGCTCGCGGAGATGCTCGTCAGGAAGAGCGGCAAGCGCGATAGGTCAGAGCAGCACCGGCTGCAGCGGACCTTCGGGCGGGTCCTCGATCGGCTCGGCAAGGACGACGCCTCGCTCAAGGCGTACACGGCCGCGCACAACCTCGATCTGACCGACCAGGAGACGATCCGGGGCCTGGCGGACGTCAGCTTCAAGCTCGGCGATTGGGCGAGCGCGCTGACGAACTACCAGAAGGTGCTCACCAGCCTCGACGAGGCCGAGACCGAGGAGCGCGCGACCGTCTACTACAAGCTCGGCTGCATCAAGCAGGCGCAGGGGCAGTCGAAGCAGGCGGTCAACAACTTCGAGAAGGCGCTCGGGGCCGATCCCGCGCACCGGCCGACGCTCGAGGCGATGGTCGCCGTCTACGACGCGCTCAAGGACTGGAAGCAGGTCTGCCACTACAAGCGGCTGATCCTCGACAACATCATGGACGGCCCCGAGCGGTTCAGGATGTTGAACGACATCGGCGACATCTGGGTCGACAAGGAGAACAACATCCCGAAGGGCGTGGAGGCCCTGGAGGAGGCGCTCGACCTGGAGCCGCAGAACCACGTGCTGCTCCACAAGCTGCTCCAGCTCTACCAGCGCACGGGGCAGTGGGAGCGGATGGTGGACTGCCTCCAGCGCATCGCGGAGCTGGAGCCGCAGCCGGATCGGAAGAGCCGTTACCTCTACACGATGGCGCAGATCTACCGCGACAAGCTGGACGATCCGGCGCGCGCGGTGGAGCTGTTCAACGACACGCTGGACCTGAACCCGCACTCCCTCGAGGCCTTCGAGCGCATCAACAAGATCCTCACGGCGCAGAAGGAGTGGAAGCAGCTCGAGCGGGCGTACCGCAAGATGCTGCACAGGGTCGCCGGCAAGGGGAACACGGACCTCGAGTACAGCCTCTGGCACGCGCTCGGGCTCATCTACCGTGATCGGCTCGGCGACAGGACGGCCGCCCTCGAGACGTTCCGCATGGCGTCGCGGCTCAAGCCCGAGGACGCGACGGAGCACCTGATCCTCGCGGAGCTCTACGAGCAGTCGGAGCAGTTCGATCTGGCGACCGGCGAGTTCCAGGCGATGGTCAAGATCGATCCGATGAAGATCGACCCGTACAAGCGGCTCTACCGCCTGTACGTGGACAGCAAGCGCTACGACCAGGCCTGGTGCGTCGCGGCGGCGCTGTCGTTCCTCCGCAAGGCCGATCCCGACGAGCAGCAGTACTTCGAGGACTACCGCCCGCAGGGGCTCATCCAGGCGAAGAGCCGGCTCGACAACGAGCAGTGGATCAGGAACCTGTTCCACGAGGAGGAGAACCTCTACGTCGGCAAGATCTTCGAGATGATCGCGGGGGCCGCGCTCAGGGCGAAGATCGAGACGCTCAAGCAGCGCCGTGAGCTGCCGGTCCTCGATCAGCGCTTCCTGCAGGATCCGGCGACCTCGACGGTGACGTTCGCCCGGACCTTCGGGTGGGCGGCCAACGTCCTCGGCCTGCCGGCGCCGCGGCTCTACGTGCGGAGCGACGTGCCCGGCGCGCTCGTCGCGGTGGCGAACGAGCAGCCGGCGTCCGTCGCGGGTCAGACCGTGCTGACCGGGTTCTCGCCGCAGGAGCTCACGTTCATCGTCGGCAAGCACCTCGCGATGTACCGCGGCGAGCACTACATCAAGACGCTGTTCCCGACGGTCACCGAGCTGACGGTGCTCCTCTTCGCCGGGATCAAGCTCGTCGCGCCCGACACGTCGGTCCCGCCGGACATCGAGAAGCAGATCACGGCGACCGCGCAGACGCTCCGCGGGTTCATGCAGCCGATGCAGCTCGAGGGGCTCCGCATGGTGGTCAAGAAGTTCCTTGCGGAGGGCGCGAAGGCCAACATCAAGCGGTGGGTCCAGTGCGTCGACATCACCGCGGCGCGCACCGGCCTGCTCCTCTCGGGCGATCTCGAGATCGCGAAGAAGATCATCGCCGCCGAGCCGCAGCAGCCCGGGGATCTCCCGCCCCAGGACAGGCTCAAGGAGCTGATCGTCTTCTCGACGAGCGATCAGTATTTCGCGCTGCGTCAGGCGCTCGGGATCGCCATCGGCGAGGGGTGATCCCGCGTGGCAGCAGGGCCTAAGTAGCGGAATTCACCCCAATAACCGGAGCCCCCGGGGCATTCAGGGGAGCGCGCGCGCGCTCCTCGCCCCGGGGCTCTGCTGTGCCGGAGGGATGCACATCTCCATGAGTCTGCTTGACGAGTCAGCAATCCTTACGAACGATCAGGTGCTGTGACCTCGTCATCGATGATCGTCCGGCTCCCCGTGCAGTCCGCGAGAGGCTTCGGGAGATACAGGCTGATCGCAAAGCTTGGGCAGGGAGGGATGGCCGAGGTCTTCCTCGCTGCGCATCGCGGTCCGCTCGGGTTCGAGAAGCTGGTCGTGATCAAGCGGCTCAAGCCGGGGATCGCGACCGAGCCCGAGGTCAACGCGATGTTCCTCGACGAGGCGAGGCTCGCCGCGCGGCTGAACCACCCGAACGTCGTGCAGACGTACGAGTGCGGCCAGATCGACGAACAGTACTACATCGTGATGGAGTACCTGGAAGGGCACTCGCTCGATCGGATCTGCAGGAAGATCGACCCGTCGCGTCACCGCGCGGTCTACCTGGCGATCCTCGCCGACGCGCTCGCCGGGCTCCACTACGCGCACGACCTCATGGATTTCAACGGTCAGCCGCTCCATGTGGTCCACCGCGACATCAGCCCGCACAACATCTTCGTCACCTACGACGGGCAGGCGAAGGTCGTCGACTTCGGCATCGCGAAGTGGGCGACGCGGGACGCGGACACCAGCACCGGCGTCGTGAAGGGGAAGATCCGGTACATGGCGCCGGAGCAGGCCCTCGCGACGATGGTCGATCGCCGCGCGGACATCTTCTCGATGGGCCTCATCTTCTGGGAGCTCGTCGTGGGCGAGCGCTTCTGGGGGGATCTCTCCGACGTGCAGATCCTCCAGCGGCTCACGTTCGGCGAGATCCCGAAGCTGCGCGAGCGGTGGCCCGCGGCGCCTGACGCCCTCGAGCGGATCTGCTCGCGCGCGCTCGCGATGGCGCCCGAGGAGCGGTACGCGACGGCGGCCCAGATGCGTGACGACGTCGAGGCGTACCTGGCGACGATGGGCCGCCGCCCCTCCTCGGCCGAGATCGGTCGCCTCATCGGTGAGACCTTCGCGCACCGCCGCGCCGAGGTGAGGTCCGCGATCAGCGACCAGCTGGGGCGGCTCCACGCCGGCGCGGCCGAGGGCGGGGAAGAGTTCGAGATCCTGCCCGTGCTCGAGGAGCGCGGCGCCGTGCCGTGGTCTCAGCGCATGCCGCTCTCGCAGATGTCGCAGCAGTTCTCCGCGCCGGTCGGGGACCAGATGCTGGGCGACGACCCGTCGCGCGAGGACAGCATCTCGAACCGCCAGACGATCCCCACGATCATGGTCGCCAACACCAAGTCGACCCGGCGAAAGGCGCTATGGAGCGCGGGGATCGCCGTGCTCTCGGTGCTGCTGATCGGCGGCGCGTGGGCGGTCCTCGCGCTCCGCCCCACGACGCCCCCGGCGGAGGGCGATGTTCCTCCGGAGACCAGGGGCGATCCTACGACCACCCCTCCTCCGACCTACGCGCCCCCGGTCGCCAACCTCGTCGAGCTCCGGATCATCGCCACGCCGCTGGACGCGAAGATCTACCTCGACGACGTGGAGCTCCCCAGCAACCCGTTCTTCGCGAGGTTCAGCCGGGATGGCACCGGGCACCGCATCCGGGTCGCCGCCGACGGGTACACCCCGGAGGCGCGCTTCGTGGTGTTCACGCGCGACGAGGTGCTGACCATCAACCTCCGCCCGGTGCCGTCGACGTCCCCCAAGGCAGGCGGCGGCACCGCGCCTCGGAAGTGAACGGCAGCGCCGCGGGCTCGGCGTAACCGCCGGAGGCCGCGCGAGAGGGCGTCGGAGCGCCGCGCGGGGCGTTACGGCCGGCCGCTCAGCATCACCTCGAGCTCCGGCGGCACGCAGCCGTAGGCCTCGGCGGCCGCGAGCAGCGCCGAGTTCTGCGGCAGGTTGAGCAGGAACGAGCTGGCGTAGGGCGTCCCCTCGAGGCCCTTCAGCCGGCGCAGGAGCGGGGGCATCGCGCGCTCCATCGCGGCGCGCGCGCCCTCCAGATCGCCCATATCCACGCAGGCGTCGTGGAGCGCGAGGTAGATCGGCGCCTCGTTGAGCAGGCTCGGCGCGCCCGCCTCGACAAGGGCCGCCGCCTCCCGCGCGATCTCGCGGGCCTGCTCGGCGTCGCCGAAGCGGCGCTCCGCCTCGGCGCAGAACCCGAGCGCCACGGGCAGGACGTCGCGGTTGTCCGTGACGCGGTACGCGTCGGTGGCCTTCTTCAGCAGCGAGCGCGCCCGCGCCAGGCCCGACGACTCGAGGCGCAAGAGCTCGCAGCCCCGGTAGAACAGGATGCCGAGCGTCACGCGGTCGCGCACGACCCACATGCTCCCCGCGGCCTCGTCCGCGCTCGCGCGCGGCTCCGCGAGCACGGCGTCGAGCCGGGGCTCGGGGCCGAACGTCGCCGCCCAGCAGAGCAGGATCATCTGCCCGTGCCGCGCCGCCCCGGAGCTGCCGATGGCCTGCGCCCTGGCGATGCCCCCCTCGATCTCCTGGAGCGCCTCTTCCCGGGCGCCGATGGTCGTCAGCGCGAAGCCGACGTTCATCGTCAGCATCGCCTCGCGCTCCTGCAGCCCGGCGCGGCGCGCGGCCCGCGCCGCGTTCCGGCGCGCCCCCAGCGCGGCGGCCGGCTCGCCGCGGGTCTGGTGGGCGACCGCGCGCGTCTGCCAGGCGTCGACCGCCGCCCAGACGAGGTTCCGCCGCGCCGCGAGGTCGAGCAGGTGCGCGGCCTCCTGCTCGGCCATCGCCAGCTGCCCGGCGAACGCGTGGACCTGCGCCAGCGTCGCCGAACACTGCGCCTCCTCCTCGACGAGATCGATCGACCGGGCGCGGTCGCGCAGCGCCGTCAGCCGCTCCTCCAGGTCGATCCCCGAGCCGCACGCGTGGTCGTAGCGCGCGCGGGCCGTCAGCGTGCGCAGCTCGCTCGCCTCGTCGAAGACGTTCTCCCACATCGCCCGGATCGCCGAGTCGCGCTCGGGCGAGCGCGCGTCGAGCCGCGAGTACGCCTCCTCGAGGAGGACCGCGCGCGCGAACGCCGTCGGCTTGTCGGGGGAGAACACGAGCGCGCGATCGGCCATGGTGACCGCGTCGCGGAGCGAGTTCGTCGCCAGGGCGCGCCGCGCGGCGGCCTCCCAGCGGATCGCGGCCTCCTCGTGCTCGTCGCCGAGGTCGAAGTGCTGCGCCACCGTCGCGCTGTCCTCGCCGAGCCGATCGAGCCAGCGCGCCGCGGCGGCGTGCAGCCTCTTGCGGAGCTCGTCGCCGACGGAGGCGTACGCGACGTCGCGGACGAGCGCGTGCTTGAACAGGAACTCACGCGCGGCCGGGAAGCGCGACGCAGGCTGCGCGACGAGGAGCTCCGCGGCGATGAGCTTCTTCAGCGCCGTCGCGGGCTCTGCCACCCCGACCTCGGCGAGGCCCACGTCCCACACCGACAGGCCGAAGACGCTCATGCGCACCACCGCCTCCCGGGTGGGCTCGTCGAGCGCGTCGAGGCTCACCTGGATGGCGGCCTCGATGGTCGGCGCCGTGGCGGCGTCCTTGCCTGAAGCGATGACCCGCGCGAGCTCCTCGGCGAAGAGCGGCGAGCCGGCCGCCTGCTGCGCGACGCGGTCGAGCGTGGCCTCCTCGAACGGCCGCGTGGCCGCGGCTGCGCTGAAGACCGCCCGCGCGATCTCGCGCGTGGCCCGGCGCGCGATGGGGCGCAGCTCCACGCGCACGTGGTCGCGGCCGGCGAAGCGCTGGCCCTGGTCGCGCCAGAACGCGGGGCGCACCATGAGCAGGATGAACAGCGCCCTCCCGGTCGCCCGCCCGAGGAGGTGATCGAGCCACGCGACGCTCTCCGGGTCGGCCCACTGCGCGTCCTCGACGAGCAGCGCGCACGGCTCGCTCGACGCCGCGTCGACGGCGATGTCGGTCATCGAGAGGTAGAGCGCGTCGCGCGCGCCGCGCAGGTCGACGCCGTCGGGGAACGGCTGGTTCGCCAGCAGGCGCGCGAGGAGCCCGCCGTCGCCGTGGAGCGGCCGCCGCGCGCGCACCGCGTCCTCGGCCTGCTCCAGCGACGCGCCCTTCGGCAGGCCCATGAGGACCCGCAGCGCGTCCGTGGCGACGCCGAGCGCCTGCGCGCGGCCGAACGACTCGCAGCGCAGCTGGATGAGCCGCGGCGGATCCGGTCGATCCACGATGCGGGCGACGAACTCGCGCGCGAGCCGGCTCTTGCCGATCCCCGGCGGCCCCGAGATGCTCATCACGACCGGCGTCCCGTCCTCCACGCAGCGCTCGAACGCCGCGACGGTCGTGATGAGCTCGGCGTCCCGCCCCACGAACGGCGTCTGCGCGTCGGGCCGCTTCGGCGCGCGCGCGAGCACCCGCACGGCGCCGCTCTCCAGGGGCTCGCCCATGAAGCGCCCGCGGGACAGCTCCACCGTGGTGGCGTCGGCGAGGACCCTGCCGAGGCCCGCCTCGCGCGCGAGCGCGACCGCGCGGTCGACGACCTCGCCGGCCGCGCGCGTCCTGTCGACGCGCATGCGGCCGGAGGCGACGCCGACGCGGCCGCCGCGGCCGCCGAGCGCGAGCCCGAGCTCGAGGGCGCGGGACGCCTCGTCGCCGTGGGCCTGCCGCACGCCGAGGTGGGCGGCGATCGAGTCCGTGCCGAGCGGCAGCGCGTCGGCCCCGCGGCGGCGCAGCGCCTCGAGCTCCCGCTGGCGCTCCTCGCCGGTGGCCACGTGCAGCGCCACGATCGTGGTCACGAGGCGCGTCCCCATCGCGCCCGGCGGGTTGTCGCTCACGCGCAGCGGCGACGGGGTGGGCAGGTACGGCTCGTCGGCGAGCGCCGCGAGCCTGTCCGCCACCTCGCGCGCCGAGCTCGGCCGGAGCTCCCGGTCGGCGAGGAGGAGCGCGTGGATCAGGTCGTCGAGCGCCGGGACCACGTCGAGCAGGAACTCCGAGAGGCGCGGCGCGGGCGTGGTCGCCAGGCGGACGAGGGTCGCGATCGAGGTCGGCCCCATGTGCGGGGGTCGGCCGGCGACCAGCTCGAACAGCGTCGCGCCGAGCGAGTAGAGGTCGCTGCGCGCGTCCACCGTCGCGTCGCCGCGCGCCTGCTCCGGCGAGATGTACGCCGGCGTGCCGACGAGGCCGCCCGCGTCCGTCGTGAGCACGAGCTCCTTCGACGCCGCGACGCCGAAGTCCACGAGCTTGGTGCGGAGCGGGGCGTCCGGCGAGCCGCGCAGGAGGAGGATGTTGGACGGCTTGATGTCGCGGTGGACGACGCCCGCGGCGTGCGCGGCCGCGAGCGCGCTCGCTATCTGCCGCCCGACCTCGATCCCCTCGCGCAGCGAGAGCGGGGAGCGCTTCTGGCGCGCCGCCAGGTCCTCGCCGTCGAGCCACTCCATCGCGATGAAGGTCGCGCCCTCCTCGATCCGCCGCCCCTCCGCGTCGACCGCGCTCGCCTCGAGCGTCCCGAACGCAACGACCCTCACGATCCCCGGGTGATCGAGCTCGGAGAGGATCTGCCCCTCGCGGGAGAGCCGGGCCTGGCCCTCGGCGTCGACGCCGACCGCCGTGATGATCTTCAGCGCGACGTACCGCTCTGTCTGCACGTCGAAGGCGCGGTGCACGGTGCCGATCCCGCCGCGCCCGACCTCGTGCTCGATGTGGAACCGGCCTGCGACGAGCGGCCGTGCGGACTCGATGCGCGCGGAGCTCATGCGCTAGCCGACGTGGTCCGAGGGATGGGCGCCGGGCGGAGTCCGGCGCAGCGGAGAGGCGATCTCATGGCGCCGGGCCGCGTGGGCCTGCGGTGTTCCGACAGGGCGCATTCGCGAAAGAGACTACGCCGTCGCTCATGGCAGTTCCAGTGTCGCGGTCACGGGAACCCGGCAGCGCCGCGGACGCGGCGATCCGGCCGGAGACGTCGTAGAGCGCGCAGCGCGCGCGGCGGGCCTCTCTTGACGGATCCGGCGGCTCCTCCTACGGTCGTCGGCTCCGCTGCTCCTTCACCGTCACGTTACGTTCGAGCGGCGGGAGCCATTTCGATGCTCGATCGCGTCGCCGTTCACCAGACCCGGCTGCGCACGCCCGGCCTCGGGCTCGACGCCAAGGGGGTCGCGCTCGGCGCCAAGGGGCTCGTCCTCCTGCCGTCGATCGATCGGCTCGTCGCCTTCCTGGCGCTCTACACGCGGCAGGGCTCGCTCGCGGACATCCTCCGCTCGCTCGTCGTCGAGATCGTGCGCTCGAAGCTGGGAGCGCGGGAGGTCACCCTCCTGTTCGCGGCCGAGAGCAGCGATCGGCTCGACCGTGTCGCCGAGATCGCGCGGCTCGCGGGCGGCTACAGCTTCACCGGCACGAGCCGGCACTTCGTCCAGTACCGCGACGCGGCCGCGCCGTTCGGATACGACGTCCCGCAGATCCTGCCCAGCGACGCGGCGCTCTCGCTCTACCACAACGCCTTCTCGCAGACGTACGAGGTCGAGCGGCGCGTCGACGTGCGCACGCTGCTGCTCCGGCTCGAGCCGCACCTCGATCCGTCCGCCGGGAAGGACCCGGGCCCGCGCTGGCTGCTCGCGGAGTCGGGGCTCGGCCCGGCGCTGATCCGCTACTTCTCCCGGAGCAGCGTCGAGGCCGAGGTCGGCCTGTGCGAGTGGCCGCCGGAGTCGAGCTTCGATGACGCCCCGGTGCTCCGGTACCTCTTCCGCGTGCCGGCCATCCCTGCCCGGATGGTCCCGCTGCTCACGAGCACGCCGGGGCTCGGGTATTTCGTCCCGGTCGCGCCGGGCGCGGCGGTGGAGGTGGGGTTCCGCCACCCGGTCAACCTCCGCGCCTGCCCGGTGTTCGGCGAGGCGGGCCTCGTGCTCTTCCGGGGCGGGGGCCGCGAGGCGCTGGAGATCGCGAAGCTTCCGGCGATGGGCGACGTCGCGGCGTTCGCCCGGGTGGAGCTCGGCCGCGAGCCCGTCGCGGCGAAGGTGACGGAGGGCGACGCGCAGCGCCCCGCGTCGGTCGTGCTCTCGCTCCGCCTCGTCCCGAGCTCCGAGCCGTGGCGGTCGGTCACGGCCTCGTGGATCCGGCCGCAGGAGATGCCGCTCCTGCGGCACGTCGCCTACGCGCTCGGCCCCGAGACCCTGCGCCGCGCCCGCATCGCCTTCACCGCGGCAGGCGCGTTCCTCCGGCACCCCACAGGCATCGAGGGGATCCCGGTCGGCGAGTTCTTCCGGGAGGTCCATCCGGGCCTCTACATCCCTGCCGGGTACGACGCGGTCCCTGCGGTCGCGCCCGGCGTGCTGTTCCGCGCGCTGGGCGCCCCCGCTGGGCAGGCGCTGTTCATCGGGCGCGACGGGGGGGCGATCGGCGTGCCGGAGGAGGCGTTCGTCCCCCTCGAGACGGCGCTGCTCGAGGCCCAGCAATGGTCGGCGGTGGCCGTGTCGTCCGCGGGCCTCACGGCGGCGCTGGCCACCGAGCTGCCCGAGGTCGTGCTCGGTGGCGTCGGCATCCGGCCGCTGCGCGACCTCGCCCCGTCCGAGGCGCTGCCCGAGCCGAGGGCGCTGCCGCCCGGCCCTGGCCGGACGCCCCAATGACCCAGCCTGAGGCGATCGCCGAGCGGCTCTCCGAGCTCCAGGCGAACGTGCTCGCCCCGCTCGTCCTCGGCGGCCCGCTGCGCCCGGTGCGCCCCTTCGGCGTCCGGCTCGCGCTCCTCCTCGGCGACGGCGCGCCGGCGATCGATCGCGACCTCGGCTCGCGCATCGATCTGGTCCGCGTCCGCGTCGCCCGCCTCATCGCCCCGATCGACGTGCTCCCGGAGCTCGGCGCGGCCGAGTGGGCGCTCCTCGCCGCGCTGAACGACCTGCTCCAGCTCACGAACCACGAGCTCGCCAGCGTGCTCACGCGCAGCCGCTATCCCCGCCTGCTCGCGAGCGTGCGCGATCTCTGCGAGCTCGTGCCCGCGCCGGCGGACGTCGGGTCCGCGCTCTCGCGGCACGCGACGTTCGCGCGGGTGCTCGACTGCTTTCGCACGGACGCGCTCGTCGCCTGGTGGACGGGCCGCGCGAGCTTCCGCGGCCAGCGCCCGCCGCCGCGGCTGCTCCGGTGGCGGCAGCTGCGCGGCGTCCAGGTCGAGACCCGGCGCGTCGGCCTCGCGGACATGGGCCACGGCGTCCCGGGGCTCGCCCCGCCGGACTTCGCCGAGGCGCTCTCCCTCTGGATGACGCGCACGCCGCTCACGGATCTCGCGACCGCCGCGCGGAAGGACCCGCCGTTCGCGTGGTCGGCCTCGACGCTCGCCGTCGTCGCCACGCCTCCTGGCCGGAGCCTCGCGTACCGCGTCCTCGTGCGCCAGCCCCACGACCTCGCCGTCGCGGCGCTCGCACGCGCCGCCCGGGAGGTCCCGCCGCGGTTCGGCCAGGCCCGGGCGCTCGCCGAGTCGTTCGCCAGCGAGGTCGCCGCCGGCATCAAGCTGCTCGACGAGCGCTCTGTGGCCGGCTGACCCGCGCCGCCACGCGCCCGTCCTGTCATCGCGACGCACCGCGCGCGGCTTTGCTCGGCTCAAACGGGGCGTGGTACGCTCCGTCCTCCTTGGAGAGGCGCGCCGTCCTCGCGCCCGCGCCTTCGACATCACCTCACGGGCATGGCCCTGGGAGCGACGAACCGTTTGAACCGGCAAGACGCTGAGACTTCCGACAAGTTGCTTGCTTCCCTCTGGCGCGCGCGGCGCCGCGGCTCCTGCCTCGATGCGTTGCCGCGCGCCGGGCGCTCCTGCGCGCGCCTTGCCAGCGTCGCGTTCGCGCTCGCGCTCGCGGTGAGCCCGGGCGTCGCGTTCGCGCAGGCGGAGGCGCTGCTCGACGAGGGCAAGAGCCTGATGAAGAAGGGCAAGGTCGCGGAGGCCTGCCCGAAGCTCGAGGAGAGCTACAGGCTGAGCCCGAGGTCGGCGACGCTCCTCGCGCTGGCGATGTGCCACGAGAAGCAGGGCAAGGTCGCGACGGCGTGGTCCGAGTACATCGATCTCGGCGCAGCGGCCCGCAAGGAGGGCAACAAGCGCCTGGAGGCCGACGCGAAGGCGAGGGGAGCGAAGCTGGAGCTGTCGCTCCCCCGGCTGACGCTGAGCGTGCCGCGGGCGGCCGCGATCGAGGGGCTCGAGGTGATGCTGGATGGGGCGCCGGTCGACGGCGCGCTCTGGGGTCAGGCGAGGCCGATCGATCCTGGCCAGCACAAGGTGCGCGCGAGCGCCCCTGGCAGAAAGCCGTGGGAGCACTCGGTCACGATCAAGCGGGGCGAGCGGAAGACGGTGGCGGTGCCGGCGCTCGCCAAGGACGCCTCGGCCGCTGCGCAGCCTGCGCCCGCGGCGGAAGCGCCCGCGCCGGCGGCGCCGGTGGCGGCGGCGCCGGAGAAGGGGAGTGCGGGGTCCGGGGACGGCGCCGCGGAGCCGGGGAAGGGCGCAGCGGGGGCCGGGAAGGGCGCAGCGGGGGCCGGGAAGGGCGCCGCGGGGCCGGGGAAGGGCGCGGTTGCTGCGGCGCCAGGGAAGGGCGCCGCGGAGCCGGGGAAGGGCGCAGCGGGGCCGGAGACCGATGCGTCGCCTGCGGCTCCTCCTGCAGCCGAGGAGCAGGAGCCGAGCTCTGGATCCTCGCCGAGGCACACCGGGAGCTTCGTGATCGAGGCTGGGGTGGCCGGCGGCGCGTTGATCGGCCTGATGGACTCCGGCAGCTTCGGCGATCTGAGCGCGTACTCGTACAGCTACAACATCCCGGAGGGTGAGCTCATCGCGCCCTGCGACGATGAGGTTTGCCATGCGAGCTTCGATCCGGCGATCGGGCCGTTTGCCGGCGGGGAGGCGTTCATCGGGTTTGCGCTCTCCGAGGATCTGCACCTTGGCGCGCGTGTGTGGGGCGGCTACCGGTTCGGCGGCGGTTATCTCGTTGTCGGCGGCCCCTCTGCCTCGATGCGCTTCGGGCGTCTTTGGCTCGGCCTTTCGGGGCTCGTGGGCCCGGTGGGGCAGGAGGCGAAGGTCACCGGGATCAAGGGGGAGATCCCCTCCGAGGTGGTCCATCTCAACTACGGTCGGAGCGAGGTCGCCGTGAACGCGCGCGAGGGCAGCCTCCCCGAGAGCGCGCTCGTGGAGACGCTCGCGTTCGGCGGGAGCGTCGACGTGTCGCTCGTGCTCGCGGACCTTCCGAGCGCGGGCTGGACGTCGGGTGCGCTCCTGCTGAGCGTCTCGCCGACGGTCATGAAGGGGCTCGACGGCTGGGTGTTCGCGGCGCCGGCGAGCCTCGGTTACCGCTTCTACTGAGCGGCCTCGCGACCCATCGCGCTCTCTCGCTGGCCGCCCGGGTGAGGGCACCGTGTTGGGGCCGGCGTGAGGCGCGTGCGCTTTTACCTCTGAAGAGCCCGGCATGGAATCACCGGAGCGCCCGCGCCCAGCCCAAGGTGGCGATGTCGAGCGCGATCACCTCACGGCGGTCGTGACTCACAAATTCGACGGCGGGCCAACTGGCGAACCGTTCCCGGATTTGAGAAGGGACGAGGTGTCCTCCGAGGAGGAGCCGCGCGAGGTGAGAGAGGGCCGGGCGCAGTGCGAGGAGCTCCTCGAACGGAAGCTTCCTGGCGTCATCCGTCGACCAGATCTCGAGCGACTGAAGTCGTTGGACGAGGGGGTGTGCTGCGAGCACACGGAGCCCTTCAGGGCGTGTGGGGCGATACCAGAGCCCGAGGTGTTGGAGCGCCGGGAGCTTCCCGGGGCCGAGCGGCGCGAGGGCTCCTCGCACGTCGTCGTCTCCGCGAAATACCGTCAGGTAGCGCAGCGTCGGCGCGGGCTGAGAGAGCAACGTCGCGAGGCTCCGCTCCGGCGCGCCCAGCCCCAGGAGGCCGGGCAGCGCGGCGCCGATGGCTGGACTGGACCCGCGAGCGACGAGCGACGCGACCAGCGACGCGCGCCCGTGCGCGTTGAGCAGATCGAGGAAGGGGCCGAGCGCGCCGAAGGTCATGAGGCGAAGAGACCGGAGTGAGCGCCCGGCAGGGCTTGCCAGAAGTCGACGCAAGCGGTGCAGGCCGACAACGCCGAGCGAGACGTCGGGGGCATTCGGTGAGAAGCCGAGTGCGTCGCGGCCGATGAGCTCGAGCTCCGGTCGGAGCTCCTCATCGAGGGTGGCAGCGTCCTCGTCATGGACCCAGCCGAGGAGGCCACCTTGGCCGTCGTCGATGCACGCACATGGCTCGCCGAACTCAGGGATCGGGCCGAAGGTCATCTCCTTTGTCGAGTCGAGGAGCTCGTGCACCAGGGCGCGTGCGTCGGCTCCATCGTGACGCAACTGCTCGACCTGGAATGCGATCAGCGTTCCCATCGGATCGCCGCGTCGCTCGATCTGTGCGCCGATCTGGTGAGCTGCGGCGAGCATATCTTCGTCGGGGGGCGCGCTCGTGGCGGCTTGACCGCCAGCGGCGAACCCCTCGGCGCGGAGCTTGGCGAGGTGGTGCTCGAATACGATTTCTGCGATGTACGCCCTGGTGAAGCTCCGATCGAACGACACCCGGCTACCCCGCCCGACCGGGCGCTCTGTGACGCGGACGCCGTCGATGCGCAACTCGATGTGTTCGTCGCGGCGGTCGAGCCGCAGCGCGAGGCTCGCCGGCAGCTTGATGGTGTCGAAGCCACGGAGGAACGCCTTGCGGGAGGTCATCGTCGCCTCGAAAACCGGCCGTTTTCTACGTTCCAAGTTCCCAGATTCATGGCACCGTGTGCGTTTGGCCGGCTGAGGTGGCTGGTCGGATGGGATGCATAGCCCTGGCTCGCGTTTGTGCCTCCACCGATCACGCGTCCGCTCGGCGGTGGTCGTCCAGCCATCGTCCAGAGTCGCGGAATGAGCTGAGAGCAGTTCGGGCACGCCGGCACAGAGTCGTTCGATCCGGTTTCCGAGCGGATGGTGTCGACCTCGCCGAGCGCGCTCTTGAGATTCCTTTGCCAGTTGCGATCTCCAGGGGCGCATGAGCGGCCGGTCCGGCGTTCCCAGTCCCTGATGTGGTCGGAGAGGGCTTGCGGTTCGGCGCAGCCTTCCGGCGGTCTTGGATCGCCTGGTTGCCGAGCGTTCGTCCGGGGCAAGGCCGCTGCGACCGCGGGGTGGATTGATTCCTCGCTGCCTCCGCTGCTCCGCACGACCTGTGTGCCGTTGCGGCGGGTGATCACGCAGCGAAGGAGCCCGTCGACATCTACCCAATCCATCGGGTGATCGTCGACATACGCGTACGGCTTGAGGCTCCCCTCGATCCCGAGCGGCTCCGGGCTGAGATACACTCCCGTCGCCGGATCGTAGTACCTGTGCCCGTTGCAATGGAGCCCGGTCTCCTCGTCGGCGTACTGCCCCGGCAGCCGCAGCGGCGTCAGCGCGGCCTGTTCCGCCGGCGCATGCCCGTACATCGTGGCCTGTAGATCTCCGACCACGTGCCCATCCCCACCGAACAGCGCCTCCGGAAACCCGTTCACCCCATGGACGAAGTACCCGAACGCCCCCCCGGCGCCCTCCCGCTGCGCTAGCGGCAGCACGCTTTCCGGCAGCGTGACGTAGCTCCGCTCTTCCACGACGGGCGCCTCCCCGTCCCGCGCTCGCTCTGTGCGCTCGTGGACCATCACGTCGCCGCGAAAGGCATACCGCGTCACGCTCTCGACCTGTCCGAGCCGCGCAACGCGCTTCTCGATCCTGCGGCCGAAGGCGTCATAAGCGAACGAGATCGTCCTCCCTTCCGGGGTTCGCGCTGCCATGAGCCGCCCGTCGCCGCTCCAGTCGTACGTCCATACGAGCTCGCGTCGGACGTCGCCTTGGCCGTCCAGCTCGCTCCCGCGTTTCCGCACCACATCGCCACGCTCGCTGTAGTCGTAACGCACGGTCTCTTGTCCCGTCGTGCGCGCCGTCAACCGCCCCCCAGGCGTGTACGTCCGCTGCTCGCCCTCCTTCGCCATCTCCCCTGCCACGGTGAAGCGGAACCGCTCCGCCGCCTTGCCCGCCTTGCGCCGCTCGACGACGCGACCGTTCGCATCGCGGAGCAGCTCTCCCACCGTGCCGCCGAGGTCCTCGTCGGTGCGTAGCAGCCCCGCAGGGGACCAAGCGTACGTCCTTCGCCACGTCTCGCGCGACGGCAGCGGCCCCACCCACGCGGGCTCTCCCGGACCGACGCGCGGCGCGGTGGGTCTGCCGAGCACGCGCTGCCGCTCCATCCACCCCTCCGCGTTGACCTCGGTCGCAATGGCGCCACCGCCTGGCAAGAGCCGCTCGACCTCGAACCCGCGCGCGTCGTAGGCGAGGCGCAGCGGCGCGCTCTCACCGCCGATCTGCACGGCGACGGGCCGCCCCCTGACGTCGCGCTGCACGCTCATCTCGCCGTCCGGCCCGCGCACGGAGGTGGCCTTGCCCATGGCATCGTAGGTCCACGCGAACGCCGCGAGCACCTCGGCGCCCCGCCGCGTCACCTCGGTCGTCACCCGCCCCCGCCGGTCGTAGGTGTACTCGCACTCGATGTCGCCGCTGACCGCGCGCTCGATCCGGCCGAGCGGATCGTACTCGAACACGTCCGCGCGCCCGTCGGAGGTGCTCCGCTTCACGAGCCTTCCGAGCGGATCGTACTCGAGGTCGACGCTCTCGGAGCCACACTGCCCCCGGACGATCCTGCCCAGCAGATCGAGCTTGTACCGGATCTCCCGCCCGTCGAAGGTCCGCTCTCCGGTGATGCGCCCCTCGGCGTCACGCTCGATCCTGTGCTCCTCGCCGGCCTCGTTGACGATGCGCGAAAGGTCCTGCTCGCGGTCGTAGCGGTACCGCACCTTGCCCCCGTCGGGCCTCACGAGCTCGGTGACGACGTGGAAGCCGCCCCAGCGCAGCGTGGTCGTGCGCCCATCGGCGTCGCTGATCCTCGCCAAGTTGCCGTCGGCGTCGAAGTCGTAGCGCGTCACCGCGCCGCTCGGCCCGAACACGACCGCGAGCCTGCCGCAGGCGTCGTACGCGAAGCGGGTCTCGTGCCCGCGCTCGTCCACGAAACCCATCACCCGGCCGAGGAAGTCGTAGCGGATGCGCCGCTCGGCGCCGTCGGGCTCGACGACGCGGATGCGGTTAGCGAGCGCGTCGTACTCCATGCGCGTCTCACCGCCGTTCGGCAGGGTCGCGCCGGCCAGCAGGCCGCGCGCGTCGTAGGCGAATCCGACGACGAACCCCATGTCGTCATAGACGGCCACCACATCGCCGCGCGCGTCGCGCTCGTAGCGCGCGGTGCCGCCGAGCGCGTCGGTCATGGCCGAGACGAGCCCGCGCGCGTCGTGCTCGTAGGCGGTCCTGTTCGCCGCTGGATCGACCTCGGCCAGCAGCCGCCCCTCGGCGTCGCGCTCCCAGCGGAAGACCTGCCCGAGCGCGTCCCGGTGCTCGCGCAGCGCGGCGGTGTCGTCGTCGTACCGGAAGGTGTGAACGCCGCCGGCACCCCAGACCATCCTGTCGAGCCTGCCGGACGCGTTGCCGTCGACCCGCCGGATGGCGCGCGAGGTGATCACCTCCGTGAGCACGCCGTCATGATGGTCGACCTTGACGTGCAGGAATCCCTTCGCCGGCGAACCGTCGCTCAAGATCCCCCGGCACGCCGTCGTCGAGCGCGTCGTTGCCCTCGCGGTGACACCACGCCTCGATGCAGCGGCTGTCCTTGTAGCGAAACTCCGCCACGAGCCCGCCGGGCTCCTCTCGCCGCACCAGGCGATGGTCCTTGTCGTACGCGAAGCGGTGCGCGTGCCCCGCGGCATCCTCGGCCGCGACGAGGTCGCCGCGCGCGTCGAACGCGTATTGCCGCCGCGTCTCCCATCGACCGTGTGCGAAGGCGTTCTTCACCTCGAAGGCGGCGATGTGCCCGTCGCCGTGCCGCCGCACGCGCACCACACGGCCCACGCTGTCGATGACCTGCACGAGGCGGCCGTCCTCGTAGGCGAGGGCGATGGCGGCCGCGGCGCCGCTCCTCGACCTGCCACGCGAGCGAGTGCGTCCAGCCGAAGCCGAGGCCGCAGTCTTCCTCGACGAGCGCGGAGCTGTAGCTGCGCTTGATCACGAGGGGGATCGGGCCGGGCAGCGCGAGGTCGACGACCGCCACCGTGTAGACGCGCCCGGTGATCGGGTCGACCGGATCGCCCGCGTGCGTGCCGCCGCCGCTGCCATGTGTGGGGTTGGGGCAGCCGCCGCCGCTGCCCGGCCCGCAGCTGCCAGCGTCCTTGCCGCCGCCACGCGCGCCGTTGCCGCCGTTCTTCCCGTCGCCGCCCTGGCCGTCTCCGCGGCCGTTTCCGCCGCGACCGTTACCGCCTCCGCCGCCCCCGCCGCCGCCAAGGATGAAGACGCCGGGGTTCATGCCGGGGATCACCGCCGCATTCGGAAACGGGGCCGTTCGCGCCATGCGGGCATGCTCGGCGACGGGTGTGCCGACCGCAACCCGCCGGCGGTTCCTCGACGCCGCCCGCGGCGGTCCCCCCACGCGGCGGTGCACGCCGGCGGGCGTCCCCCCACGCGGCGGTGCACGCCGGCGGGCGTCTCCCCACGCGGCGGTGCATGCCGGCGGGCGTCCCCCCACGCGGCGGTGCATGCCGGCGGGCGTCCCCGCCGGCGGCCCGCTCCGGGATCCGCGAGAGCTCGCCCGAGCGGACCGCGATCCCGGAGGCATCAACGGTCGATCTCCCCGGCGGCGCGCGATCCCTGCGGGCCTCCGCCGCTCCTTGGTGCCCCCGCGGGGGCAGGCTACCGTCCCGCCATGTCCAGGACCGGGCGGCGCAAGCAGAAACCCACGCCGCGACAGGGAGCCCCGGCGCTCACGCCGAAGAACGTGGCGCGCATGGAGGTCGACGCCGCGGTCTACCGCCTCGTGAAGCTCCTCGCACGCTACCCGGACGAACGCCTCGACACGAAGGCCCGCGGCGCTCTGGAAAAGACGCTGCCCGTCCTCGACGCGCTCCGCGCCAGCCACCCGGACCACCCGCAGGTCGCCTGGGTCTCCGGGATGATCCTCCGCAAGCTCGGCCGCCTCGACGACGCCGTGCAGCTCGCCCGCCGGGCGTTCGAGCTCGATCCGACGTTCGCGACCGCCGTGAGCCTGGCCTACGCCCTCCGCGAGCGCGGCGAGATCGACGCCGCCCGAGACGCGTTCGAGGCCGCCGCTCGCCTCGATCCCGCAGACATATCGGCCCGCTGCGACCTCGGCGCCATGCTCTGCGAGGCCGGCCGCACCGACGAGGGCCTGCGCCACCTCGAGGCCGTCCTCGAGGCGCAGCCGGCGCACCCGACCGCCTTCCCGATCCACGCCTACCACCGCGCCGCGCGCGACGGCGACGCCTCCGCGTACGACAGGCTCGCGGCCTACGCCAGGGCGCACCCGGAGAGCGCCGCCGCCGCGTGGTCGCTCGAGCGCCTGCGCGCCGAGGGGCTCCACCATCCCGCTCCCGTCGCGGTCGTCGAGGGCTTCGTCGCGGGCGCCGCCGAGGCGCTCGACCACCTCCACCGCGATCACGATCCGTGGCTGAACCGCTTCGGCGCCCGCGAGCACGGATACCGGCTCCGCCCGCCGCTCGCCCGGCGAGACATCGAGCGCATCGAGGCGTCGTGCGGCGCACGCATCCCCGCCGACTACGCCGCCTTCCTGACCCGCGTCGGCAGCTCCGGCGCCGGCCCGTACCACGGGCTCCTGCCGCTCGACGGCCCTGGACAGCTCGAGAGCCTCACCGGCGAGTTCCCCCACACGAGGGCGTACCGGCCCGATCCACGGACGCTGACCGCCCCCCAGCGCACCGCACTCCAGTCCGACGAGGTCGTCCGCGGGACCGTCGCGCTCGCGCACATGGGCTGCGGCTACTTCTCCGTGCTCGTGATCCGCGGCCCGCGCGCCGGCAGCGTCTGGGCGGATCTGCGCGCGGCAGGCCTCGGCGTCGTCCCGACCCACGACAGCTTCACCGCGTGGTACCGCGGATGGATCGACGCGCTCTCCAGGGGAGAGCCGGCGCGCGTTCCCCTGGAGCCAGGGCGGTGCTCGGCGCCCGCGGCGCTCAGCGATTACCTCGCTTCATGGGAGCGGCAGCTCGCGCTCCGGCGCGGCACCCTGGACGAAGCAGGGACGCGACGGGCGCTGCGCGAGATCCCCGACGCCGGCATCGCGATCCAGGCAGCGGCGTCCAGGTACTTCGACGCCGGCGATCCCGTGGACCCCTGTCCCAGCTGCCAGCACATGTTCGATCACTTCCTCCGGAAGAACATGCTGCAGCCCGCGCAGATCCGCCCCGGCGTGCCACCCAGGGCAGCGCGGCGGGCCCCGGCCGAGGCGTAGCCTACCCCCTCGGGTCCGCGCGCCGCCGCCGGACGCGGCGCGCCTCGCCGCGGGCGCTGTCCGCCCCGCTGGCGGGCTCGGGCGGCGGGGCGAAGCCGATCGCCGCGAGATCCTTCTCGCCGATGACGTCGCCCTTGGCCACGAGCGCCGCGCGGAGCAGGACCGCGCCCATCTCGGCGTCGTTGCCGGGCCACGGGTGGTCGAGCACCGCCTGCAGCGCGCGCAGATCCAGGCCGAACGGCCGGCCCCGCAGGCGGACGCCGATGCGCGCGAGGTGATCCAGCGCGAGCGCACGGAGATCCTCGGCGCGGGACGACAGCGAGGGCAGCGCGACGGCCCGGTCGCCGAGCCGGTCCGCGAGCCGCTCGCTCAGCTGACCGGTCGCCGCGAGCGCGTCCACGGTCTGAGGCACCGCCACGACGAGCCCCACGTCGTCCGGCAGCGCCGCGCCGAGGTAGCTCTGCACCTCGGGCGGCAAGGCCTGGGCGTCGAGCACGAGCAGCGTGCCCCCACGCGCCGCCTCGATGGGCGAGCTGTCCGGATCGCGCCACAGCGCGAGCGCGCTCGGCGTCTCCGCGGAGCCTTCGATCGCAGCCGCCTCGTCGCGCGCCGGCGCAGCGCCCCGCGCCTGCGCGAACGCCTGCGCGAACCCCTCGGGGACGGGCGCCGCGCCGTCGACGATCGCCAGCGGGCCGCCCGCGCGCGGTGAGGTCAGGTGGACGACCGCGCCCCACGCCACCGCGTCGATCCCGGGCGCCGTCAGCAGCGTGACCGGGCCGCCGGCCACGCCGAGCCGCTCCAGCTGCTCGAGCGCCGCGCGGGCGGCGGGGCTATAGGCGGCGGCCCGCGCCGGCCGCGCGAGCAGCGCCGCGATCGCGCGGAACCGCCCCGCCCCCTGCGCCACGGCGCGCTCGAGCCGGCTCACCTCGCGCGCGCGC
This sequence comes from Sorangium sp. So ce128, assembly GCF_051525245.1. Taxonomy (NCBI): domain Bacteria; kingdom Pseudomonadati; phylum Myxococcota; order Polyangiales; family Polyangiaceae; genus Sorangium; species Sorangium sp. So ce128. The sequence continues at coordinate 4,270,366 of NZ_CP150313.1, forward strand.
TCCTCGGCCTCGCGGCGGGCGGCGACCTCGCGGCCGCGCGACCCCGACAGCATCGCCGACACCGCGATCACCGCCCCGAGCCGGTCGGCGACCGCGCGCAGGCCGCTCACCTCCTCCAGCGTCATCGGCGACGCGCGCCGGGCCCGCGGGATGGCGAGGGCCCCGATCGGGCCCTCCGCGTCGTTCACAAGGGCGACCACGCCGACGTCGCGCTCCGCGAGCCAGGCGAGCAGCGGGCGCACCTCCGGCCGCCGGACCTCGACGGCCTCGGCGGCCTCGACGCGCAGGACGCGCTCCGGCTCGATCTGGGCGAGCTCGATGAGGCGCGCCGGCACCTCCGCCGGCTCGGTGTGCGCATAGCCGGCGCGATCGACGGTCACCCGCTCGGGCGGCGAGAGCAGGTAGAGCGCCGGCGGGGCCTGCCCGGCGACGCCGGCGTCCGACGCCTCGCGCAGCGCGGAGAGCGCCGCCTCGAGGGCCGCCTCCGGCTCCGGGTTCATCGCCGCGCGCGTCGCGGCGTCGAAGGCCCCGAGCCAGCGCGCCCCCTCCGGCGCGAACCGGCGCGCGAGCACCGGCGCCGCGAGCCCCGCGAGCGCGCAGAGCGCGCACGCGCCGAACACGGCGACCCCGACGGAGGACTGCGGCGCGCCGCGGAGCCCGAGATCGCCGCGCGGCGCCTGGTGCACGGCGTAGACCGCGAGCAGCGCCGGCGGGGTCGCGAGCGTCGCGACGGCGAGCGCGCCGCGGAGCGCGCGCGAGACCTGCGCCGCGTCCGCGGCCACGGTGCAGAGCGCGACGCAGACCGCCGCGACGGCGCTCGTGACCGGCAGGATCGACTCGGGGGGCGCGACGCCGACGAAGGCCGCCGCGAGGCCGACCGCCAGCGCGGTCGCCGTGAGCAGCAGCGCGGCCTCGACCCGGTCGGCCACGCCGAGCTCGAGCCGCCGCGCGATGCGGACGCGCGCGATCGCCACGAGCGTCACCGTGAGCGAGCCGAGCGACGCGGCGGAGGTGGCGTAGTGGACGAGCAGCGGATCGAGATCCGCCGCGCGCTCGGGCGCCACCGCGGAGACGGCGGGCAGGGCGATCGCCACGGTCCAGAAGAGCGAGGCGAACGCCGCCGCGTCGAGGCGCCGCGTGCTCGGCGGAGGCTCGAGGAGACCACCGAGGCCCGCGATGCGGGCGAGCCCGACCAGGGCGGCCATCGCCGCGGCCGCCGCGCCGAGGTTGCCGAGCGCGATCAGCGCGAGCCCGGCGGGGCCGCTCCGCGCGGCGGCGAGCATCGCGGCGCCGGTGAGGCAGACGGCGGCCGCGCGGCGGGCCGCCGGCTCGATCCGGTCCTCTCCCCGCGGCGGCCGCTCTACCCAGCGGAGGCCAAGCGCGAGCAACACCGGCAGCCCGAGCAGGGCGAGCCACGCGGGCCCGTGGCCGCCGGACGCCCGGAGCGCAGCGAAGGCGGTGTAGGCGACGGCGGCCGCGGCGATCCAGAACGAGCGCCGGCGCAGCATCGCGGCGAGCGTAGCGTCTGGTCACGGGGGCGCCAACGAGGCGGTCTCATCGAGGGGACGACCGCACCGCCCGCGCCGCTGCCGCGGCCAGACGCTCCTTCGCTACCTCAGGGCGGGAGCGCCGCGATGTAGTCGTAGAGACACTTCATCTCGTCGGCGCTGAGCGTCGGGCCGAGCGGCATCCGGTTGTCGCACGGCGGGGCGTCCGTGACCTTCAGGTACATCAAGCTGGCGTCCGGGTCGCCCGGAACGACCACCGTGGCTTCGCCGCCGCAATCGGACGCCTGGCCCGCGACCCTGGTCTCCCAGCCCGTCGTCAGATCGAGGCCCCCAAGGTTCGCTTGCCCATCGTGGCAGCCCGCGGTGGCGCACTTTGCCATCACCAGCGCCTGCGCTTCAGCGCATCCGGCCCCACCGCCGCTGCTCGCGCTGGTGGTCGCGGCGTCGCCGCCGCTGGTGGTCGTGGCGTCGCCGCCGGTGGTGGTCGTAGGGTCGCCGCCGCCGCTGGTGGTCGCGGGGTCGCCGCCGCCGCCGGTGGTCGCGCCGGTGCCCTGGCCGTTTCCGCCGCCAGGCCCGTCGCCGCCGGCGAGGTACTGGTCCTTGTCCTCGAGGGTCCCCGCGCAGCTGATGATGAACGCGGCGCCGCTCAACACGGCGGCGGCGAGCGCGGTGCGCCCGCCAAGGAAAGCGATGTACGTCACGTGCTACCTCTCTCTCTCGCTCAGTAAACGTAGGCTCCGGCGAGCCGCACCCCAAGGTACTGGTCGATCGCCCCGCCGGCGACGTACCGGTCGCCGATCGCGGGCTCGAACGACGAGAAGAACCGCGCGTACTCGACGAGGAGCCGCGCCTCGACGCCGGTCGTGACGGGCACGAGCACCCCGGCCATCGCGCCGATGCCCTGCACGCTCGCCCCGGCGAACCGATCGTAGACCGGGCCAGACGAGAGCGGGAAGAGGTAGTCGGCGCCGAGCGCAAGCGCGACCGGGCCGACCGGCACCCGCGCGTCGAGGCCGGCCCGGATCAGCGTGTAGGAGACGTTCGGTACCGTACTGGCCAGGGCCTCCGCCGCGTCGACCTCGAAGGTCAGGAGCCGGAGCCCGGCGGAGATGCCGAGCACGGACGACTCGCCGATCGAGAGCCGCTCCCGCAGCCCCAGGTTGATGCGCTGGTAGGTCGTGCTGATCGGGTCGCCGTCGCCCACCGCCGAGTTGAGGCCGGGCGCCATCATGAACCCCGCGGTGATGCCGAGGCCCTTGAGCACCGGGATGTCCGTCGACGCGAGCGGGTACACCTCGCCGGAGATCGACAGCGCGGGCTGACCGAAGACGTCGTAGGGCCGGAGGTTCTGCGTGACCGGATCGGAGTAGTCGAACCAGCGGCCGGTAAACTCGACGCCGGCCTCGATCGAGAAGAGCGCCGAGCGGGGGTCGTGGGGCTTGCGCTTCCCGCCCTTGTCGCCGTCGTCGCCGCCCTTGTCGCCGTCGTCGCTGCTCTTCTCGTCGCCGTCGCCGTCGCCGTCGCCCTCGCCGTCCTTCTCGCCGTCGCCCTCGTCGCCGCCGTCCTTCGGCTGGTCCTCGTCGGCCGCGGCGGCCGCCGGCGCGATCTGCGAGAGCGTCGGGCCGAGCAGCTCTTCCAGCGCCTTCTTGCGGTCGTCCCGCGAGCCGCCCAGCGGCACCGCGCTGTCCACCGCGAGGTCGCCGGCGTTCTCGTCGACGTAGACGAGGTAGACCTCTTTCTTCTTCTTCTTGTTCGTCCGCGAGACGCCGTAGATCACACCCTCGGCCTTCGCGGCCTTGCCCGCCTTGCGGATGCGGTCGATGGCCTTCTTCCGCTGGGCCTTCATCACCAGCGCGTCGCCCACCGGCTTGGTCTGGCCGGCGCTGCGCAGCGACTTCGAGAAGGCGTCGTCGTCCACGACCTTCAGCGTCTCCGGTACGAGGGACACGATGTCTTCGCGGATATCGTCCGCGTTCGGCCCCTCGATGTGGATCGCGATCGACTTCGACCCCTTGGGGGCGGCGAGCGCGATGGGCGAGAGCGCGAACGTCGTGACCGTCGCGGCGGAGAGCCCGAGGAGGATCCTCCCGCAGAGGCTCAAAGAGAGGGACAGCGTTGTGAACCTGGTCGGCTTCCGCGCGGGCCTTTTGCCGGCAGCGGCATCAAACGAAGCTTGCACGCGCGCGAGCCTACAAGCGATGTCGCGGCTGGATCCAGCGTCTTTCGAGGGGGCTGAGCGACATTTCTGATGACGCGCAGTGTAGCTACGAGACTCCGCTGCAATCGGACTCGCGGGGCTCACCGAGCCTCGTCTTCCTTGGCGCCTTGACGGGCCCCCGCGACGTGAGACATGTCGTTGCTCGATGCGCAGCGCCGCAACGCACCGCATCGCATCGCAGGCCAGCGCGTCCCCCAGGGGAGAGGGCAGATGGATCGGTCAAGAGGACGGCACCGCCGCGCGGCGCGCGGCCCCGGCGGCTCTCTCGGGCTTGCGATCGTCGTGGCGACGGCCGCCGCCTGCTCCGGCGGGCGCGGCGGCGGGGCCGCGGGAGGAGCGGAAGGCGAGGCGCCGCGCTGCGCGGAGATCCGGCCGGGCGCGTCGCCGCTCCGGCGGATGACGCGCTTCGAGTACAATAATACGATCCGCGATCTCCTCGGCGACGACAGCGCGCCGGCTGACGCCTTCGTGGTCGAGGAGGAGGCGCTCGGGTTCAACAACCAGGCGGCGGCGCTCGGGGTCACGCAGCTCCTCGCCGAGCAGCTCATGAAGGCCTCCGAGGCGATCGCGGCGCGGGCCGCGAAGGATCTCGGGAAGCTCCTTCCGGGGTGCGACCCGGCGGTGCAGGGGCCCGACGCGTGCGCCGTGGAGCTCATCGAGCGCCTCGGCAAGCGCGCGTTCCGCCGGCCCCTCGCGCCCGCGGAGAGCGAGCGGCTCGCGCGGCTCTTCGCCTTCGGGAACGACGAGCACGGCTTCTCGACCGGCGTCGAGCTCGTGATCCAGGCGCTGCTCCAGTCGCCGCACTTCCTTTACCGCGTCGAGCACGGCATGCCGGATCCGGCCGGCGAGGGCGTGGTGGCGCTCTCGGACCACGAGATCGCCTCGCGGCTCTCGTACCTGCTCTGGAGCTCGATGCCCGATGACGCGCTGTTCGCAGCGGCCGACGCGGGGGAGCTCCGCTCCGCGGAGCAGATCGCCGCGCACGCCCGCCGCATGCTCGAGGATCCGCGCGCCCGCGCCGCCGTCGCGAACTTCCACGCGCAATGGCTGCAGCTGTCGAACATCGACACCCTCACCAAGGATCCGGCGGTCTACCCTGGCTTCCACGCCGGGCTCCCGGCGCTCCTCCGGGCGGAGACCGAGGCGTTCCTCGATCACGTCGTGTTCGAGGACGGCGCCGGCGACGTGGCGACCCTGCTGACGGCGCCCTACTCGCTGATGAACGCCGAGCTCCGCGCGTTCTACGGGCTGGGAGCGGCGGGCGGCGCGGCGGCGCCCGGCGAGCTCTCGGTCGTGCCGCTCGACCCAGCGCAGCGCGCCGGCTTCCTCACCCACGCCAGCGTGCTCGCGGTGCTCGCGAAGCCGGATCAGTCCTCGCCCGTCCACCGCGGCAAGTTCGTCCGGGAGCGGCTGCTCTGCCAGATTCTGCCGCCGCCGCCGCCCGACGTGGACATCCAGCCGCCGCCGGTGCGGGAAGGGATCCCGACCCGCCGGCAGTTCGAGCAGCACGCGGAGGACCCGGGCTGCGCTGGCTGCCACCGGCTCATGGATCCGATCGGCTTCGGGTTCGAGCGCTACGACGGGATCGGCCTCTACCGCGAGGTCGACCAGGGCGTCCCGGTCGACGCGAGCGGCGAGATCGTGGCGAGCCGGGATGTCGATGGGCCCTTCGACGGGGCGGTGGAGCTCGCGCACCGCCTCGCGGAGAGCGACGATGTGCGCCAGTGCGTCGCGACGCAGTGGTTCCGCTTCGGCTACGGCCGCGCCGAGCAGGCGGAGGACGAGTGCAGCATGCGCCAGATCCAGGCGGCGTTCGCAGAGAGCGGGTACAACATCAAGGCGCTGCTCGTGGCGCTGACCCAGACCGACGCGTTCCGCTACCGCCGCGCGGCGCGGGACGCAGGGGGTGCGCCGTGAGCGGCGCCGCACAGCGCCGGGCGTCGAGGGGGCGCCTCGATCGCCGCGCCTTCCTGCGCGGGGCCGGCGGGCTCGCCCTCGCGCTCCCCTTCCTCGACGCCATGGCCGGATCGGCGAGCGCCGTCGATTTCCCGAAGCGCTTCGTCGTGTTCTTCACCGGCCTCGGCACGGTGAAGGAGGCCTGGCAGCCGACCGGGACCGAGACGTCGTTCGAGCTCGGAGAGATCCTCGCGCCGCTCTCTCCCTACCGGGACAAGCTGCTCGTCGTCGAGGGCATCGACATGGAGTCCGCCTACCACGGGCCGGGCGACTCTCACCAGCAGGGCATCGGCCAGGCGCTCACGGGCACGGAGCTCCAGGAGGGGACCCTCTTCCCGTACGCCTGCAACCCGGCCGCGCGGGTCGGCTGGGGCGGGGGCATCTCGGTCGACCAGTTCCTCGCCGCGAGGCTCGGGGATCGCACGAAGCTCTCGTCGCTCGAGCTCGGCGTCCAGGTCCAGTACGCCAACGTCTCGTCGCGCCTCTCCTACCTCGGCCCGGGCCAGCCGGTCCCGCCCGAGGACGATCCGCGCGCGGCGTTCGACCGGCTGTTCCTGGACCTCAGCGCCGATCCGGCGGAGCTCGCGCGGCGGCGCGTCCTGCGCCGCCGGGTGCTCGGCGGCGTCATGGAGGACTACGGCGCCCTCGCGCGCGAGCTGGGGGGCGAGGACCGGCGGAAGCTGGAGCAGCACCTCGACGCGCTGAACGACATCGAGCAGCGGCTCGACGTGCCGGCGCTCCTCGGCGGCGCGTGCGCCTTGCCGGCGCTGGGCGAGCCGCTCGACGTCTACGCGAACGACAACTTCCCCGCGATCGGGAGGCTGCAGACCGACCTGCTCGCCATGGCGCTCGCGTGCGATCTCACGCGGGTCGCGTCCATCCAGTGGAGCGCGACCCAGGCGGGCAAGGTGTTCACGTGGCTCGGCCAGTCGGAGACGCACCACGCGCTCTCGCACTCGAACATCGGCGACGCGGAAAAGCAGCAGCAGCTCGTCGACATCGGGCGCTGGCAGGCGGAGCAGCTCGCGTACCTGCTCGAGAGGCTCGACGCCGTCCAGGAGGGCACGGGCACGCTCCTCGACAACACGCTCGTCCTGTGGTGCACGGACATCTCGGAGGGGCAGAGCCACTCGCGGCGCGACATGCCTTACGTGATCGCGGGGGGCGCCGGCGGGGCGCTCAGGACGGGAAGATTTTTGCGTTATGCCGGCGATCCCCACAACAACCTGCTCGTCGCGCTGTGCAACGCGATGGGCGTGGACGTGTCGACGTTCGGCAACCCCGCCTACTGCACGGGGGTGTTGCCCGGCCTCTTGGCCTAGTTGCGCGCGCCGGAAATCCCGCCAGGGATTGCTGACGCGCGCAACCAGAGCGGCCGCGGAGCGGGCGCCGGGGTTCGGGGCGGAGCCCTGAAAAACCAGCGCCGGCGCGCGCCCGCCGCGTGTTTTGGGCTTTTCGTCGCGCGCCGATTTTGGCAAGTACGCCCGCATGGGCGCCCTGCTGTCCTCCGGGAAGCCTCACGGCGCGCGGCGCGCGGCGCGCCTCGCTCTCTGTCTCGCGCACCTCGCGGCGCTCACGGCGGCGGCGTGCGGCTGTCGCAAGCCCGCGGACGTCCCGGCGGACGCGGGGGCCGCGGCCCCGGCGGGCGCCGACGCGGCCCCCGCGGCGCTCACGGCGATCGATGGGCAGGCCGCGCCCGCGGAGCTCGCGGCGCCCGCGTGGCCGCCGAGCGACAAGCCGCTGCTCGGCGTGACGGCCTTCGTGGCGACCGTCTACAAGGAGCCGCGCGACACGTCGAAGAAGCTCGGGTACCTGCGCGTCGGCTCCAGGGTGCCCCGCTCCGCCGAGCCCGCCGGCACCGCGGGCTGTCCGGGCGGCTGGTACGCGATCGAGCCCAGCGGCTACCTCTGCGTGGGTGAGGAGGCGACGCTCGACCTGAACGACCCGATCCTCAAGGCCGCCGGCCCCGGGCCGAACCTGAGGACCGCGCTCCCGTACCGGTACGCCTTCGTCCGCGCGGTGCTGCCGCTCTACCTGCGCGTCCCCACCGCCGAGGAGCAGCGCAAATCGGAGTTCAAGCTCGACGAGCACCTGTCGTGGTTCGAGGAGAACAAGGCGACCGTGCAGCGGGTCATCCTCGGCGCGAACGACGTGGCGATCGACGCGCGCGGCGTGCCGCTTCCGGGCAAGCAGCTCGGCGAGCTCGGCCTGGGGAAGAACTCGCTCGAGCTCGGCGAGGGCGCGCTGCTCGGCGGGGAAGGGGACGGCGACCCGATCCCGTTCTGGCTCGAGGGCGGCAAGCGCCTCATCCGCAACATCAGCGACTTCAAGGTCCCGGACTACGCGGTCTTCGCCGATCGCGCGCGGCGCTTCACCGGGCTGTCGCTGATCGGATCGTTCGCGACCGGACCGGAGGCGCTGAGCCGGCGTTTCGCGATCACGACCGATCTGCGGCTCGCGCCTGCGACGAAGATCAAGCCCGACACCGGCTCTCCCTGGCACGGCGTCGAGCTGACCGATGCGCTCACGCTGCCGCTCGCCTTCGTCCGCGCGCGGGGCGCTCGCGACGTCCAGATCCAGGGCGACAAGGCGACGCCGGGCAAGGAGCTGCCGTTCCGGGACATCGTCCCGCTGACCGGCAGGATGCGCCGGATCGAGGGCGTGAAGTACTACCGCACCCGGGACCAGCGGTACGTGAGCCAGCTGGACGTCGGGATCGCGGTCGCGCCGTCGGCGTGGCCGGAGGCCGCCGAGAAGGGCGAGAAGTGGATCGAGGTGTCGATCACGCACCAGACGCTGGTCCTCTGGGAGGGCAAGCGCCCGGTCTACGCCACGCTGGTCTCGACCGGCCAGGCCGGGGTGGCCGATCCCAAGACCACGACCGCGACGGTGCGCGGCGTCTTCCGCATCCGCAACAAGCACATCACGGCGACGATGGACTCGAACGAGTCGTCGAGCGTCGGCGGCCGCGCGGAGACGACCGCCGACGCGCCGTCGGCCTCGCGCGGCGCGAAGCCGGAGAAGGGCGGCTCCTCGAAGGAGCGCGCCTCGAAGAAGCCCGGCGCGAGCGCGGCGGCGAAGCCCGCGGCAGGCGAGAAGGTGGTCCCCCGGAAGGGCGACGGGGAGTACGGCGTGACGCGGCGCCGAGGCGAGGGGACCTACGCCCTCAAGGACGTGCCGTACATCCAGTACTTCGCGAGCGGCTACGCGCTCCACGCAGCGTACTGGCACGACGTCTTCGGCACGCCGCGCAGCCACGGCTGCATCAACCTGGCGCCCATCGACGCCCACCGGCTGTTCCTGTGGACCGATCCCCCGGTGCCGCCCGGATGGCACGCGATCAACACAGGCGAGGAGCTGGGCGAAGGAACCACAATCATCGTCCACGAGTGAGTGAGGCGGGCGTCGTCATTCATGGATGAATGAGGGACGAGGGGGCGCTTCAGTGCATGGGCGCGGTGTGGATGAGGTCGATCAGCGCCTCGTCTGCGGAGGCGGCGAGGGCGTCGAGGAGCGCGGCCAGGCGGGCGTGCTGGTCCGGGGTGAAGGGGGGCATGCCGAAGCGCGCGCGCACGCCTGAGAGGCGAAGAACGAGGCCGGCGCCGTCCTGGTAGCCGGCGATCCAGGGGCCGCGGGTGAGCTCGTCGCAGATGCGACGGAGCCGCGACTCGAAGGCGGCGCGATCGGCGAGGGCGCCGGCGGGGGAGGGGGCGCGCTGCTGGAAGTGGTGGATCGAGGCGGCGGCCTCGGTCGGGGCGCCGTCGATGGCCTCGAGGCCGGCGCGGAGGTCGTCGAGGAGGGGCGCGAGGCCGATCCTGCGGACGAGCGCGCCGTCGAGGCACATCTCCCAGAGCACGTGGGCGAAGAGCGCGAGCCGCGGCGCGCCGAGCGAGGCGGCGCGCAACGCGGCGGCGAGGCGGCGTTCGCCCTCCACGAAGACGGGGGCGGCGTGGAACCAGCGGTCGACGGCGACGTGGTGGTCGATGCCGGCCAGCACCTCGGCGAGGCGGGGCGGCGGGGCGGCGGGGCGATCGGGCGCGCGGGAGGGCCTGACGCGCCGGTCGGCCATGCGCCAGAGGTCCGGGAGCATCGCCGCCGCACCCGCGGCGGCCGAGCCGAGGTCGCGCGCGGCGAGGTGGCGATGAAGCAGGAAGTTCATGCGTTCAGGATGGCGCCGCCGTCCGCGGCGGTCGACGGCGAAGCGATGCGGCGCGCGTCCGGCAGCGCGGGGAGCGCGTAGCGTTCGTTGGCAGGATGGCCGGGAGCGGCTGCGCTTGATTTGCTGTCGGAGCTCCTCCGGTTGCTGGGCAGGAGTCCTGGGCTGCTGGGCGAACGTCTCTCTTCTATGGTGGGTGTCCTGGGCCGACAGGTCATCGCGATGGCGAACTTGCGTTGAGCGCGGCGCGTTTGCGCCGCCGGGCGGCTGCTCACCTCCATGGCGCGCATGTAGGGGGAGCGGTGCTGTCGAGCTCGCATCTCCTGCCTCCGTTACCCGGCTAGCGGAGATGGCTCCATGCCAGTCGCCCGCTGCGGCCGTCATGGCCCTTTTCCCTCCTTGGAGCCGCGAGTTCGGCGGGGCCCCACGCGCGCCCCGCCTCGCACATCCCCTCGCCCGCGGCCATTGCTTCTCTTGCTCGGGGTTCGGCGCAACAGGTAGCCTAGGCAACGATGCAGGCCAGCGACCCGTTCGGCTGGGTGGGGTCGATCATCGACGGCCAGTTCGCCGTCGAGGCGCTGGCGGGCGAGGGAGCGTTCGGCGTCGTTTACCGGGCCCGGCACCTCGGCTTCGATTCGCCGGTCGCCGTCAAATGTCTCAAGATCCCCGCGGGTCTAAGCCCTGACCAGCAGGACGGCTTCCTCGCCAAGTTCCGCGAGGAGGCGCGCCTGCTCCACCAGCTCTCACGCCGGACAATGGGCATCGTCCAGGCGCTCGACATCGGCGCCGCCGCTGCTCCGAAGGGGCCATGGACGCCGTACATCGTCATGGAGTGGCTGGAGGGCGAGACGCTCGAGCAGGATCTCAAGCGCCGCAGCGCCGAGAAGCTCCCGCCGAGGAGCCTCGGCGACGCGATCCGGCTCCTCGCGCCCGTCGCCTCCGCCCTCGCCGTCGCCCACGACGAGAACGTGTCTCACCGCGACGTCAAGCCGGCCAACCTGTTCCTGCTCGGCGACCGCATGAAGGTGCTCGACTTCGGGCTCGCCAAGGTCTTCTCCGAGACGCCGACGTTCGCGGAGGCGCTCGTCCAGACGGGACGAACGTTCCGCGCCTTCACGCCGCAGTACGGCGCGCCCGAGCAGTTCAGCCCGCGGTTCGGTGCGACAGGGCCCTGGACCGACGTCTATGCGATGGCCCTCATCCTCGTCGAGGTCGCGAGCGGTCAGCCCGCCCTCTCGGGCGGCGACGTCATCCAGCTCTTCGTCGCCTCGAGCGACGAGGCGATCCGGCCGAGCTTCCGCGCCCGCGGGGTGAACGCGAACGCCGACGTCGAGGCGGTCCTCGGCCGCGCGCTCGCGATCAACCCCTCGCAGCGGTTCCACAACCTCGGCGAGATGTGGGCCGCCCTGGAGGCCGCCCACCGCTCCAGCGTCGTCGTCGTGGCGCGCGACACCCTGCGCGCGCCCGCCTTCGGCCCGGGCGACGCGAACCACGACGCGGATGACGGGCTGCTCGACCTCGCCGCCGTCCACCTGCCGCCGCTGCCGCCGCCGCCGGCGCTGTCCGTCCCGCCGCCGTCGCTGCCGCCGTCGTCGACGCCGTGGCGGGCGCCGGACAGCAGCGGGATGAGGGGGAGCGTGAGCTCCGATCGCGGCTCGCCGCGGACCCGGGCTGCGCTGCCGTTCGAGGGCGGTGAGCACCGGGTCTGCACCGTCCTGTTCGCCGATCTGTCCGAGGCGACCGCGCTCTCGTCGCGGCTCGATCCCGAGGACGTCAAGGACGTCGTCGACCGCTGCTATCAGGTGCTCGCGGAGCACGTCGAGCAGCTGCACGGGATCGTCGAGCGGCCGATCGGCGGGCGCGTCATGGCGGTCTTCGGCGTCCCTCGCTCGACGGACAGCGACGCCGAGCGAGCGATCGTCGCGGCGCTCGGCGCGCAGGCCGCGATCCCGCGCCTCACGCTGCCGCGCGCCGCGCGATCGGTCCGCCTCTCGGTGCGGTTCGGGATCGCGACGGGGCGGGCCTTCGTCGGCGCCGGGGGCTCGGCGCGGCAAGATCTCGCCGTCATCGGCGACGCGGTCGACGGCGCGGGGCACCTGCAGCAGCTCGCGCCGCGCGGCGCGATCGTGATCGGCCGCGACACCCACCGCCTCGTCCTCGGGCGCTTCCACGTCGAGCCGATCGACGCGGGCGCGAGCGCCGGCGCGGTCCGGGCGCCGCCGGCGTCCACCGCGCACGGCGCGGCGCCGCCGATCTACCGGGTGCTCGGCGAGGCGCCGCTCCACCACGCGTTCGTGCCGCCCGATTTCCATGGGCTCTCGACGCGTCTCGTCGGGCGCGGCGCGGAGATGCAGCGCCTGTGTGATCTCGTCGAGACCGCCTTCCACGAGCGGCGGCCGCGCCTCATCACGCTGGTCGGCGCGCCCGGCGTGGGACGGACGCGGATGCTCGCAGAGCTCTTGGCGGGCCTCCGCGACGGCGGCGCCGGAGGCGGCGCGCCTTCCTCGGAGCGAGGGTACGCGCTCGCGCCGCCCGGGGGGCTGCTCGTCCTGTCGGCGCAGTGCTCGGCGCTCGCGCAGGATTCGAGCTATGGCCTGGCCGGCGCGCTGCTCCGCCGCTGGTTCGGGATCCACGAGGCCGATCCGGCCCAGGTCATCCTGCGCAAGCTGCGCCGCGGCCTGCGCTGGATCCGGCTGCGCGCCGCGCGCGCCCGCGTCCGCGCCGAGCGGGAGGCCGCCGGCGCGGGGGCCAGGGCCGCCGCGCTCGGGGGCGCGTCGCCCATCGTGACCCGCGCGTCGTCCGTCCCGCTCCGAGGGCCGATCAGCTCGACCGTCAGCGGGCGCAGGGGAGCCGGGGCGGCGCGGTACGAGGACGACGACGAGCTCGATCCGTCCCCCTCGCTGTCGAGGCCGAGCGGGGGCAGCGACCTCGAGGAGATCCTCGCCCGGCTGGCGGCCATCCTTGGCGCGCGGCCTGCGCCCGCCGGGCTCCTCGAGGCCGCGGCGCGCGGCAGCGTGCTGGCGAGGCGCCGGATCGCCTCCGCGCTCGCGCTCCTCGTCGCCTTCGCGCTCGAGCGGACGCCGATGGTGATCGTGTGCGACGACCTGCAGTGGGCCGACGACGCGACGCTCGACCTCGTCGAGGAGCTCGTGGCGCACGCCGAGGGGCTGCCGCTCTGCATGGTGTGCACCGCGCGCCCCGAGCTCTACGAGCGCCGCCCGGACTGGGGTGTCGGGAAGGAAGCGTACGTCCGCGTCGACGCGTCGCCGCTCGCGCGGCGGCACGCGGAGGAGATGATCCGGGATCGGCTCCGCGGCGCCTCCGCGCTCGACCACGAGCTCGTGCGCGCGATCGCCGAGCGCTCCGAGGGCAACCCGCGAACCGTGGAGGAGACCCTCCACCTCCTCGTGGACGCCGGCGCCATCGAGGCCCAGGACGGCGCGTGGCACGTCCGTGACGACGCGCTCGGCGCGCTGAGCCTGCCGCCGGCGGTGCACGGCGTGGTCCAGGCGCGCCTCGACCGCCTGGACGAAGGCGCGCGCGGCCTCCTCGCGCAGGCGGCGGTCGTCGGCCGGACCTTCTGGGAGGGCGCGGTCGAGCGGCTCCGGAACGACGCCCCGCAGGCGCGCTCGCCGATGTCGAGCGAGCGCATCCTCGCGGAGCTCCAGGATCTCGATCCGCCGTTCTCGGTGCGCCACGGGGGCAGCGCGTCCACCGCCGAGCTGCTCGCGCGCCTCTGCGAGCGCCAGCTGATCCGGCTCCGCTCCCCCGCGTCGTTCCCCGGCGAGCGCGAGTACGTGTTCGTGGAGCAGGCGACGTGCGAGGTCGCCTACGAGATGCTGAGCCTCAAGATCCGCCGGCGGATCCACCTGCTCGTCGCCGACTGGATCGAGCACCGCGCGTCGAGCGTGGAGGCGCGCGACGAGGGGGCCGCCCTCCTCGCCCATCACTACGAGCGGGGCGGCGATCTGCGGGCGGCCGCGGCGGCGTACGACCGCGCCGCGGCGCACGCCGCCGCGATGGGCGAGGGCGCCGCGGCGGTGCGCCACGCGGCGCGCGCCCGGGAGCTCCACGACGAGCTCGCGGCCGACGACGCGTAGGGAGGCCGCCGCTACCGCGCCTTGCCGCGCGCGCTCGGCAGCCGGGCGCCGGACACGACCAGCGCGTGGCGCAGGGCGTCCTCCAGCGCGCCGAAGGTCTCGAGCGTCCGCGCGTCGCTGCCGAGCGTCACGATGGCCTGCGCGACTCCGGGGGAGATCCCGGAGACGAGGCAGCGGCTGCCGAGCAGGCTCGCGGCCCGGGCCACCTGGAACAGGTGGTCGACCGTCGGCGTGTCCACGTCCTCCACGCCGGTCAGATCGAGCACGGCGAAGTGGGCCTGCGTGCGGACGATCTCCCCGAGCAGCTTCTCCATGACGTCCGTGGCCCGGACGCGGTCGAGCGCGCCGATGATCGGCAGCACGAGGACGCCCTCCCACGCCTGGATGATCGGCGTCGACAGCGCGCGGATCGCCTCCTGCTGCTGGCGCAGGACGCTCGCGGTCCGCTCGCGTTCGGCGTTCTCCGCGGCGAGCATCCGGTTCTTGCCTTCCAGCTCCTCGGCGTACACCTCGAGGCGCTCGATCGACTGGCGCAGCTGATCTTCGAGCCGCTTGCGCTCGGTGGTGTCCCGCATCGTCACGGCGACGCCGCCCTGGATCGGCACGATCTGGTGGTGCACCCAGACGCTCGGGCGCGACGCCTGGGCGTTCGGCGCGGGCAGGCGGATCTCCTCCTCGATCGGCGCCCCCTTCCGGAGGCAGCGCAGGCACCGCTCGCGGAGGACGCCGGCCTCGACCGAGTGGACGAGCTCCGAGAGGCGCTGACCGAGGAGCTGCTCGCGCGGCATCGACGACAGCATCGTCGCGGCGCGCGCGTTGAGCCCCGTGATCACGAAGTCGGCGATCTCCTCGCTGTCGTCGCGGCGGGAGGCCAGCGTGAGGAACGCGTCCATGCTGGCCTCGACGGCCGCGTGGAAGCGCGCCTCGCTCTCCCGGCGCTGCTCCTCGGCGCGCCGGCGCTCGGTGATGTTCTCCCCCACGATGAGCGCGTTCGTGACCTCGTCCACCCCCCGGATCGCGCTGACGTGGTTCGCGTACCACGCCCGCCCGCCGTTCACCCCGAGGCCGACCACCTCGTAGCTCGCGCGGCCTCCCTCCCGGAGCACCGTCTGGAGCGCCTCCCTCACCGTGTCGTGGTACTCCGGCGACGTGAAATCGTAGAGGCTCCGGCCGACGATGCTCTCCTCCCGGACCCCGGGATACGGCCGGTTCACCGAGACGATGCGCGCGCCCTTGTCGACGACGACCAGGTAGTGCGGGATGCCGTCGTACAGCGCCCGCAGCTTCTCCTCGGACTCACGGAGCGAGATCTCGGCGGTCTTGCGCCGCGTGACGTCGCGGGCGACGAAGTAGACGAGCCCCTCGTCGAGCGCGAGCATCGCGTTCCACTCGAGCCACCGGTACGAGCCGTCCTTGCAGAGGAAGCGGTTCTCGTAGGTGATCGTCTGCGCGCCCGTCGAGAACGTGTCTGTCTCCGAGAGGGTGCGCGCCTTGTCCTCGGGGTGGATGAACTCGAGGTAGGGCCGCGCCATCAGCTCCTGGCGGCTGAACCCGAGCGTGCGCTCCCACGAGGGGCTGAGCTCCTTGAACCGCCCGTCGAGCGTCGCGGCGCCGAGCATGTCGACGGCGAGCGCGTAGAGCCGCCGCTGCTCCTTGTCCTCTTCGCGCACGACCGCGCGCAGGATCGGCCCTGCGCGGTCAGCGAGGGCGAGCCGCGCGATCTGCGTGTCGGCCTGGATGAAGTCCCCGCCCGGGCGCCGGTAGAGCCACCGAAACCGCTGCGGCTCGCCCCGGCCCGCCGCGTCGAGCCGCTGCGCGAGGCGTTCGGCGGAGGCCTGTCCGTCGGGCTGCAGGAGCGGCGCGAGGTCCGCGAGCTCCCGTCCGACGAGGCCGTCCGCGGATCCCGCGAGCAGCCGGATCGCGCTCGGGTTGGCGTCGATCACGCGGCCGTTCTCCAGGAGGAGGATCGCGTCTTCGGCCGCCTCGAATGCGGCGCGGTGCAGATCAGGCTGGCTCATCGTGGGCGCCGCAGGGGGTCAGGAGCGCCGTGCCGCCGCGTTGTCCTCTCGATCTCGATCGCCAATCAGCACCTCGAGCGGCCGCCGACACCCCCTCTCTGCCGCTGCCGCCAGCGGCGCATTGTGCAGGAAGCCTCGGTGGAGATCGAGGTCCATGAGCCCGCGCGCGGCTCGGCGCGGGGGGTTGTTGTCGTCGTCTCCTGGTCCGGGATCCGTCCGGTGCAGGCCGCTCGGGCGGTGGCATTCGAGCGCTGTTGCCTTCGTCGATGTTGTCTGCCTGCCACCCGCTGGCGACGACCTCTCGCCTGCTGCGGGCGCCGTGGTAGCGTTGGTCTGTATCGCGGGGGGTTCCTTCTGCGCTGCCTGTCGGCAGGCAGCTCTCGCGCGGTGCGAGGGGGGGTGCGATGATCTCCGAGGCGTGCGGGCTCTGTGCTTGGCCAGCGAGCCTCGTCGTCGACGACGTGCAGCGGCACAAGGGTGCGCTCCTGGACATGGCGCTGCAGATGCGTGCGGACGACAAAGAGCCGCTCGCGCGCGTGGCCTTCCGGGGCGCGCTCTACTGGCAGCGCTGGCTCCTGACGAAGGAGCCTGGGCTCCACGAAGAGGCTCGGGTCGTCTCGGGGCTCGAGTTCGCCCGAGAGGCTGGCGACTGGAAGGAGGCCGATATGCTCCTTGCCCACGCCGACAGCTCGAGCGCCCTCGCCGATCTGCCGTTCGTCGATCACTGGAAGGCGCTCGTCGCGCAGCACTTGCCGGAGCAGGTGAGCGACGAGCACGAGCTCGAGGAGACGTTCCAGGAGTTCCGGCGGCACCCGAGCGAGGAGGCCGCGGAGAGCGTGCGGCGCTGCGCCACGGCCATCGCGCCGCTCGGGTCGCCCGTCCCGGTGCACAGCCTCCTGGCGCGTGTAGCGATGGATCTCGGCCAGACCGAGGAGGCGGAGTTCCACCTCGCCGCGCTCGTCGTCTGCAGGCCGCTCTGGATCCCCTACGTCGTGCAGCTGGCCGAGCACCAGGCGAAGCTCGATCTACCGCGTGCCCTCCGCACCATCGAGGACGCGCGCCGACTGTTCGGACCCGACTTCTGGCTCCCTCTTTGAGCGGGGCTCACCCGCTTCGGATACGGGCCCATCTCGGCGTTTTCGGTGCTCAGCGCACGGGAGTGCGCCTGCGCGCCGAAAACGCCGATCTGGACCCGTCTCCTGTGCGGGTGAGCCCCGCTCGGCGACGCATCCGGTGAGCGCGTCAGCTATCGACGGCCTCTGATCCCCTTGGAAAGCTCTCGTGGAGGGGAGTCGCCGTGCGCGGGCGCTCCCCGTCTCCGGACTCCGCCTCAGGTGTTCTCGAGGGTGCGCATCCAGCCGCTGATCCGCGCCCCCGCCGGCTTGGGCCAGCCCATCCGCGCGAAGCGCTCGAGGAGCTGCGGCGTGTGGTCTCCGGTGCGGCTGTCCTTGAAGGCCGCGCGCGCCGCGTCGAGCTCGCGCGCCGCCTCGTGGAAGCGCCCCTCGTGGTACGCGAGCCAGGCGAGCGTCAGGTGCCGGTGCTGCCGGGGCTCCGCCTCCGCGAGCGCCACCGCCTCGCACGCCATCAGGTGCTCGCGAGCGAGCTCCGCCTCCCCGCGGTGGAGCGCGATCTGCGCGAAGAGCAGCCGCGCCTCCACCAGGCCCCACGGATCCCCGAGCCGCTCGAAGAGCCTGCCGGCGGCGAGCGCGTGCTCCTCGGCGAGCTCCGGCGCGCCCGCGTCGAGGGCCACCATCGAGAGCAGGCGCTCGCACCCGGCCTCGCCGCGCGGGTTCGCGACGTCGCGGAAGCTCTGCCGCGCCCCGAGCGCGCCCGAGCGCGCCGCCTCGAAGTTGCCGGCGCGGTGGTCCGAGTGCGACAGCGCGAGGTCGCACTGCGCGAGCCCGAGCCGGTAGCCGATGGCGTCGAAATCGGCGTGCGCGGTCGTGAGCAGCGCGCGCGCCGCGTCCGAGGTCGCCCCGGCCTGCTCGACCATGCTCTGCAGCAGCAGGCACTGCGCTCGGCCGAGCCGATCGCCGACCTCCATGAACCTCGACGCCCCGGACGCGAGCACCGCCCGCGCCCGCGCGTGCTCGCCGAGCAGGTAGTCGATCTCGCCGAGCAGCACCTCGCACTGCGCCTGCCCGTGGCCGTGGCCGATCTCGTCGAAGATCGCGTGCGCCCGCGCCACGAGCCGCCGGCCCTGCGCCTCCGCGCCGAGGTCCGACGCGATGTGCCCGAGCAGGCGCAGGCAGTGCGCCTGGTTCTCGCGGTCGCCGGCTTGCTCGAAGATGCGCCGCGCGTCCTCCGCGTCGCGCCGCGCCTCGTCGAGCCTCCCCGCCAGCCGCAGCGCCTCGCCGCGGAAGCGCAGCTGCGTCCCGAGGCGCGTCCCCGTCAGCACGGGCCGCGCGTCCACCCCGCCCCGGAGGCCCGGGCGCGAGTCGCTCCCCCCGGGCAGCTTGCCGTCGAGCACGGCGAGATCGCGGAGCGTCGCCGCGATGTCGCGCGAGCTCTGCCAGTGCGCCGCCACGTGCGCGTGCATGAGCGCCGCGGCCTCGTCGGTGTCGCCGGCGCGCAGTAGGCTGACGACCCGGTGCCGGAGGATGCGGCGGCTCGACGCGGCCGGGTGCGCCCCGAGCGCGTCGGCGGCGGCGCGGAACACGCGGGCCGCGTCCGGCTCGAGGAAGAGCTGCGAGAGGAGGTGCTCCTGGAGCAGCGCGTGCGGCCAGCGCAGGCGATCGCCCACGGCGAGGAGGATCTGGGCGCGCTGCATGGACGCGATCGCCCGGTCCGCCGAGATATCGAGCGAGGTGAGCAGCGCGCGCAGGATCTCGCGCCGGATGTCGCCGCCGAGCGCGGCGGCGGCGCGCGCGCCGGTGCGGAGCTCCTCGGGCAGCGCCGCGAGGCGCTCTTCCCAGAGGTCGGCGGTCGTCGCCGCCTGCACGGCCATCGACGCCCTCGGCACGAAGTACTTGCCCGCGCGGAGCTGGAGGTGCCCGCCGCCCGCCCACGCGTGCAGCAGCTGCAGCGCGAAGAGCGGGTTCCCCTTGCTGCGGGCCGTCGCCGCCTCGGCCGCCGCGTCGTCGAGCGGAAGCGTCTCCCGGAGCAGCGCGTGCGTCTGCGTGGGGTTCAGCGGGGCGACGTCGAGCCGCTCCCCGACGTAGGCCGCGAGCGCCCCCTCGATCCGCCTCGCCGCCACCGGATCGCACTCGACCGCCTCGCTCCTGACGGTCGCCACGACGAGCAGGCCCAGGTTCGGCGCGTCGCGGTGGAGCGTGAGGAGCCCCTCGAACGTCGTCGACGAGGCGTAGTGCAGGTCGTCGAGCCAGAGCAGCACCGGCCGGTCCCGGCCGATCCTCTCCAGCGTCTTGCGGATGATCAGCCAGCGGAGCTCGGGGCGATCCAGGCGGAAGCGCTTCCCCGTCGGGCCGACCGCCTCGCTCCCCGGGGGCGACGGCTTGATCCACTCGGCGGTCGCCGCGACCCACGTCTTGCCGACCTCGTCCTCGGGCGGGACCTCCCAGAGGTTCATCAGCACCTTCTCGACGATCTCGCGCTCGGCCCGCTCCAGCCGGTAGTGCTGGGTCACCGCGCCGAGCACGCCGTCGAGCGGCGCCGCGATGCGCCGGTAGCGCGCGCGGAGCGGCACCATGAGCGCTCGCTCGTGGACCTCCTCGCAGAGCCACTCGGCCAGCCGGCTCTTGCCGACGCCGGCCTCGCCCGCGAGCAGGACGAACCGGTGCATCGCCTTCGGCGCGTCGACCATCTCGGCCACGACCTCCATGAGCCGCGCCCGCTCCCCGGTCCGCGCGACGAACGGGCTCGGCCGGAGCGCGAGCAGCCCGGTGGTCG
Source organism: Sorangium sp. So ce128 (assembly GCF_051525245.1). Taxonomy (NCBI): domain Bacteria; kingdom Pseudomonadati; phylum Myxococcota; order Polyangiales; family Polyangiaceae; genus Sorangium; species Sorangium sp. So ce128. The sequence goes on from NZ_CP150313.1 coordinate 4,290,171, forward strand.
TCACGGAGGGCGGCGGGTCGTCGTCTGGAGGCTCGATGAGCTCGGGCGTGAGCAGCTCCTTGCGGCTCGGGGGCAGACGGCCGCTCGTCAGGAGGGCGATCGGCAGCGGCGTCGCGGTCACGTTCGCGTTGTTGCGCGGCTCGAACCGCTTCCACACCCGCCGCGCGTCGCCCGCGAAGTCGAAGCGGTGCCAGGGCCGCTTCGCGAGCAGCCGCTTCGCGAACTTCGCGACGTCGCCCGGCACCGGCGGGGGGAGCGGCAGGTCCGGGATCGACGCGCTCCGGTGCTGCTGGAGGAGCTCGTCGTTGTTGCCGTCGTAGACCTCGCCGCCGGCGAGCAGGGCGTAGAGGATGCAGCCGAGCGCGTAGAGGTCCGTCGGCGGTCCCACGTGGGGCGCCGCGAAGCGGATCTGCTCGGGCGCCATCCAGCCCGGGGTGCCCGCGCCCCAGCGCACCGTGGGTTCGCTCTCCCTGGAGCCGTCGAGCCGGTGATCGACCCGGTCCTGGATGAGCCAGGCCAGCCCGAGGTCGAGCACGTGCACGAGCGGCGGCTCGCCCCCGTGCTGCAGATCGACGAGGACGTTGGACGGCTTCAGGTCCCCGTGGATCACGCCGCGCGCGTGCGCGTGCGCCAGCGCGCCGAGCACCTGGTCGATGACGCTCCAGATGATCGGCCAGGGCAGCGGGTCCTCGAGCCGCGCGAGGTAGAGCCACTCGTGGAGCGATCGACCTGGGACGGCGTCCATCACGAGGTACGGCGTCCCGTTGGTGAGCGCCCCGAAGTCGCGGGCCTTGACGAGCGCCGGATGGGAGAGCCCGGCGAGCGCCCGGGCTTCCTCCTGGAACCACCAGGCGTCCTCGGGGCGGGCCGCCGCGCCTGGCCGGTCGAGCAGCTTCACGGCCACGCGCTCGTCGATCACGAGATCGCGGCAGAGATAGACGACCCCCATGCCGCCGCGGCCCAGCTCTCGGCGGACCTGATAGCGACCGGCCAGGATCGTGCCCGGTAAAAAGCCTTCTTCCGACATGACGGTGAGCCGCCCGATGATAGCCGTGCCGGCCGGGCCCGGTAGACTCGAATCTCGCCAGGGGCCAGGGGCCAGGGGCCAGGGGCCAGGGGCCAGGGGCCAGGCGCCTGGGCGGCCCGAGGTCGCTCGGCGGCAGTTCGTCGTGTCGGGTCCGCGGAGCGATGCTAGGTTGCGGTGATGGATGCAGCGGTACGCGTGCTTGCATTCGCTGGCGCGAGGGATGTGCTGGGTACCGGAGAAGTGGCGCTGCCGCTGGCTGGCCCCTGCACCGCAGCGGAGCTCCTGGAGCACGTCTGTGCTCGTTATCCGGGGCTCGGCCCCTACAAGGGATCCATCCGGGTGGCGGTGAACGGCGTCTATGCGACGCCGAGCGATCCTGTAGGTTTCGGTGACGAGGTCGCGCTGATCCCGCCGGTGGCGGGCGGCTAGCGAGAGGACCCGAGAGGGACGCGCCATGGCTTCTTCTATCGGCGGCCTCGATCCTGCGCGCAATGCGGGCGACGCATCGGCTCAGCGGCGGCGATCGCTGCCGCTCGTCGGCGGCGGAGACGCTGGCCGACGCGCCGCCGTGATCCCGTACCGCGACGGCGCCCGCGAGGCAGCTGGCGAGCACGCGGGGCCCGCGCCGCGGAGCGCGCGCATCTCGGTCACGGATCGGTGCGACTTCGCGTGTACCTACTGCCGCCCGTCGCGGCATGACGGCTACGCCGACGGCAAGCTCATGACGGCCGCCTGGCGCACCATGTTCGAGGCGCTGCGCGACGCCGGCGTCCGGCGGGTGCGCCTGACCGGCGGCGAGCCGCTGCTCCACCCCGAGATCGTGTCGATCGTCGGGTGCCTCGCCGCGCTTGGCTTCGAGGATCTGGCCCTCACGACGAACGCGTCGCAGCTCGCGCGGCTCGCCGGGGCGCTGCGCGCCGCCGGGCTGCACCGGCTGAACGTCTCGATCGACACCCTCGATCCGGGGCGCTTCGCCGAGATGACCCGGGGCGGCGAGCTCGCCCGGGTGCTCGACGGCATCGACGCCGCGATCGCGGCGGGCTTCTCGCCGATCAAGCTGAACACGGTGGTCCTCCGCGGCGTGAACGACGACGAGATCGAGCGGCTCGCGCTGTGGGCCTGGGAGCGCCGGATGGTGCCGCGCTTCCTCGAGGTGATGCCGATCGCCGAGGGCGCTCGGCTCGTCGGCAAGCACCTCGTCACCGCGGCCGAGATGAGGGCGCGCCTCGCCGAGCACCTCCTCCCGGAGGAGGCGGCCGGCGAGCCCGGCCTCGGCCCGGCCAGGTACGTCCGCGCTCGCCGCGACCCGTCGCTCCGCGTGGGCTTCATCACGGGCACCAGCGACACGTTCTGCGAGAGCTGTGATCGCCTGCGCGTCTCCTCGACGGGCGTGCTCCGGCCGTGCCTCGCCACCGACGATGGCGTCGACGCCTCGCGCGAGGCGAAGATCGGCGATCACGCGGCGATCCGCCTGCGCCTGGACGAGGCGTGGCGCCTCAAGCCGGACGGCAAGGTCTGGAAGGGCTGCACCGAAGAGACGGCCTCCGCGGTGTCGATCCGCGCGATCGGCGGCTGACGGAGCGGGCGGATCCGTGCGGGACCGGATCACGTTCGGCTTCCGGTCCTCACGGCTGCCGTGTCAGATTCCGGGGCGATGCCGCGAACCCCTGATCGACCCGGCGAGGGCGAAGCGCTCTCGACTCACCTCTCTCCGAGCGGCGAGGCCCGCATGGTGCCTGTCGAAGGCAAGCCCGTCACGCACCGCCGCGCGGTCGCGTCCGGCGCCGTCATGATGCGCCCCGAGACGATCGCCCGGGTCGCGCGCGACGACGCGCCGAAGGGCGACGTGCTGGCCGCGGCGCGGATCGCCGGGATCATGGCGGCGAAGCGCACGCCGGAGCTCATCCCGCTCTGCCACGGCATCGCGCTCACGCACGTCTCGGTCTCGCTCGACGTGGACGAGCCCTCCGCGACGATCCGGGTGACCGCCGCCGCGGAGGCGGTGGATCGCACAGGGGTCGAGATGGAGGCCATGGTCGCGGTGAGCGCCGCGTGCTTGACGATCTACGACATGCTCAAGGGGATCGATCGCGAGATGGTGATCTCGGACATCAAGCTCCTCGAGAAGAGCGGGGGCCGCTCCGGCCATTTCCAGCGGAGCGCGCCGTGAGCCGGATCCGCGCCGAGCCGCTTGGTCTCGACGAGCTCATCGCCGCGGTGTCTCACCCTGGCGCGGGCGGCATCGCCACGTTCCTGGGCGTGGTGCGCGACGTCAACGAGGGCCGTTCGGTCACGCTGCTGGAGTACGAGGCCTACGGGACGATGGCCGAGGCCGAGCTCGAGCGGATCCTGTCGGAGATCGCCGAAGAGCTCCCTGGCGTGCGCGTCGCCGCGACGCACCGGGTGGGCGCGCTCCACGTCGGCGATGTCGCCGTCGCCTGCGCCGCGAGCGCGCCGCACCGGGGAGAGGCGTTCCGCGGGTGCCGCCTGCTCATCGACCGCATCAAGGAGCGCCTGCCGATCTGGAAGCGTGAGCACGGGCCGGACGGCCCCTACTGGGTCGGATGGGAGGACGCCCGCTGCGCCGGCGAGCACGGGCACGAGGCGCCCCACGGGCACGCGCACGGCGACGAGGAGCCCCACGGCCACGGTGGGACGGCGCCTCCGGCCAGCGCTGGCGCCTAGCGCAGGCGCCGGCCGGGCGGCGCTGGCGCCTAGCGCAGGCGAAGCCCTGCCGGCGGAGGCGAGGAGAGCGGGTCGTTCTCCTTCAGGCGGTTGTGGTGCCGGATGTCCGTCCCCTTGACGAGGAAGACGACCGACTCGGCGATGTTCATCGCATGATCGGCGATGCGCTCCAGGTACTTGGCGATCGACTGGATGCGTGTGGCCCTGTACACCGTGCTCGGGTCGCGGCTCATGACGAGGAGCACCTCCTGGAAGATGCGGGCGTAGTGCTCGTCGATCACGTCATCGCGCGTGAGCAGCTGGTTCGCTCGCTCGCAGTCGCGGGCGACCAGCGCGTCCAGCGCCTCGTGCACCACCTCGATCGCCTCGTCCGCGAGGCCTTGCAGATCCGCCACTGGCGCGAGCGGCGGCTCCTCGTTGAGCTCCTGCACGCGCTCGCAGACGTTCACCACGAGGTCGCCGACCCGCTCCAGATCGGTGACGATCTTGAGCGCCGTGGTGACGAAGCGCAGGTCGGACGCGACGGGCTGGCGCGTCGCGAGGATCCTCATACAGAGCTCGTCCACCTCGCACTCGAGGCGGTTGATCCGGCGATCGAGCCGGATCGTCGCCTTGGCGAGGCCCGTGTCGCGCGTCGTGAGCGCGGTCGAGCCTTTCTGGATCATCTCCTCGACGAGGCTGCCCATGAGCAGCAGCTTCTCGCGAAGCGTGCGTAGCTCGTGCTCGTAGACCTTGCTCGTGTGCGACGTCGGCATGATTCTATCCCCCGCTTCCATCAGCCGAACTTCCCGGTGACGTAGTCTTCCGTCTTGCTCTCCTTGGGGTTGGTGAAGATCGTCTGGGTCCTGTCGAACTCCACCAAGTCCCCCATGTAGAAGAAGGCGGTATAGTCAGAGCACCGCGCGGCCTGCTGCATGTTGTGTGTTACGAGCACGCAAGTATATCGCTCTTTCAGCTCGTCGATGAGCTCCTCGACGCGCGCGGTCGCGATGGGATCGAGCGCTGAGCACGGCTCGTCGAGCAGGATCACCTCCGGCTCCACCGCGAGGACGCGGGCGATGCAGAGCCGCTGCTGCTGGCCGCCCGAGAGGGATAGCCCGGACTGATCGAGCTTGTCCTTCACCTCGTCCCAGAGCGCCACCTGGCGCAGGCACTTCTCGACGAGGCCTGTGGGATCCTTGACGGAGATGCCGTTCAGTTTGTGTCCGGCGAGGACGTTCTCGCGGATCGACATCGTTGGAAACGGGTTGGGTTTCTGGAACACCATGCCGACGCGGCGCCGCAGCCGCACCGGGTCGACGGCTTTGTCATAGATGTTCACGCCGTCGATCATGACGGAGCCCTTCGCCGAGGCCCCGGGCACCTGCTCGTGCATCCGGTTGAGACAGCGCAGGAACGTCGACTTCCCGCACCCGGACGGGCCGATGACCGCCGTGACCTGGCCGTCGGGGATGTTCAGCGTGATGTCGTGGATGGCGTGGAACTTATGAAAATAGGCGTTGAGCCGCGTGACGCTGATCTTGGCTGGCGGCGCCTCGTCCTCTGGCTCCATGGAGCGGCTGTCGATGCCGTCCGTGTCGAGCCCGCTGCGACGTTCCCCGGACCGTACTTTGTTGTGCAGTGAGTCAAACGAGCTCATCGAGTGCCTTTAGCGCGTCTTGACGCTTCGCGACGTGGCGATACGCGCGAGCAAGTTCAGGAGGAAGACGATGACGATCAGCACCAGGGCGCCGGTCCACGCCTCTTGCTGCCATTTCGGGTAGGGCGAAGTAGCGTTCCGCCAGATCTGCACCGGCAGCGAGGCGATGGGGCGGTCGATGGCGAAGCTCCAGTACGATGAGCCGAGCGCTGTGAGGAGCACCGGCGCGGTCTCGCCGGCGATGCGGGCCACGGCGAGCATCACGCCGGTGCCGATCCCGGGCGAGGCCGTCCGGAGCACGACGAGGAGGCTCGTGCGCCACTCCGGCACGCCGAGGGCGAGCGACGCCTCGCGGAGGTGGGCGGGCACCAGCTTGAGCAGCTCCTCCGTCGTGCGGGTCACCGTCGGGAGCATCACGATCGCGAGCGCGATGCCGCCCGCGAGCGCCGAGAAGCGCTTCATCGTGACCACGACGAGGGCGTAGACGAACACGCCGATGGTGATCGAGGGGACGCCGCCGAGCACGTCGGCGATGAACCGGATGGCGGCAGCGAGCTTGCCGCGCCCGATCTCGGCCAGGTAGATGCCGGCGAGGATGCCCGTCGGCAACCCGATGCCGCAGCCGATGGCGACGAGGATGAGCGTGCCGACGACCGCGTTGCCCATGCCGCTCCGCTCGTCGCCGACGGGCTTCGGCAGCTGGGTGAAGAAGTCGAGGGACAGCCCGCTAAGGCCTTTGCTGACGACGTAGACGAAGATCAGAAACAGCGGGACCAGGACGACGACGGCGCTCGACACGCAGAGCCCTTCGAAGAAGTAGCTGCGTACGCGGCGCAGCGTCTCGCCGGGCGCGGGCTCGAGCAGCGTGCGCCGGGGGGCGCTCGTGGGGCTCGCCACGGGGACAGGGGTGTCGCTGTTCATGCGCGCTTCTCCAGCTTGCTCTTGGTCGAGCTCACGAGCCACCGGGCGAAGAGGTTGAGGAGGAGGGCGACCCCGAAGAGGAGCAGCGCGATCTTGGACAGCGCCGATACGTACATGTCGCTGGTCGCCTCGACGAACTCGTTGGCGATGACGCTCGCCATCGAATAGCCGGGGTGGAAGATCGACGCGCTCACCTTCGGGACGTTGCCGATCATCATCGTGACGGCCATCGTCTCGCCGAGCGCCCGGTTCAGACCGAGGATGATGGCCCCGATGATGCCCGAGCGCGCCGAGGGGAGGACCGCGTAGCGGATCGTGTCCCACGCGCACGCGCCGAGGCCGACCGCCGCCTCGCGGTGCAGCTGGGGCACCGCCTGCATCACCTCGCGCGACACCGACGTGATCGTGGGGACGATCATGATGGCGAGGATGACGCCTGCGGCGAACATGCCGAAGCCGAGCGGCGGGCCCTCGAAGAGGGGGATGTAGCCGAAGTACTTGATGATGACCGGCTCGACGGTGTCCCGGAGCCAGGGGCGGAGCACGGCGATGCCCCAGAAGCCGTAGACGACGCTCGGGATCGCCGCGAGGAGCTCGACCATGAACCCGAGCGGCTTGCGGATCCGGTGGGGGGCCAGATCCGACAGGAAGATCGCGAGACCGAGCGAGACGGGGACGGCGATCACGACGGCGATCAGCGATGTGACGACCGTGCCGTAGACGAACGGGAGCGCGCCGAACTCCTCGCGCGCAGGGTCCCACACGGTCCCGCCGAGGAACCCCAGCCCGAACTTGTCGATGGCGAGCCGCGACGATCGGATGAGCTCCAGCACCATCAGCGCTGGCACCGCGAGCACCGTCAGGCCGAACATCGTCAGGATGGCGCGGAACGCTCGATCTGCTCCGCGCGTGCCATGTGGCGCATCGCTCTGTGGCGCGGGCGAGGCGGCTTGTTGCATCGGGACTTCTACGGTGCTCATGGACCTATCCTGCGCTCCTGCGCGCACGCCAGCCGCGCACGGCGGGGCGCCGTTCGCGCGGCTGACGCGCATTCCTGGGGTCATGGGACGAGCAGGGGCTTGCCGTCAGGGCCGACCAACGCGGCGAGCTTCTTGTTGACCTTCTCGACGACCGCCGCGGGCAGCGGGGCGTAATGGAGGTCGTTCGTGAACTTCTGGCCGTCTTGCATCGCCCACTTGATGAAGTTGGAGAGCACCTTGCCCTTCGCGAGGTCCTTCTGCTCCTGGTACACAAGGAGGTACGTGAAGCCGGCGATGGGGTATGCGTCCTCGCCCTCGGCATCCACGAGCGAGATCCGGAGGTCGTCCGGCATCCTGGCGGCGGCGCCGGCGCCTGCGGCGGTCGTGCTCTCCAGCGACGGGGTGATGAACTTCCCGCTCTTGTTCTTGAGCGAGGCGAACGTGAGCTTGTTCTGCATCGCGTACGCGAGCTCGATGTAGCCGATCGAGGCGGGCGTGCTCGTGATGAGGGCGGAGACGCCGTCGTTGCCCTTGGCGCCGAGGCCGCCAGGCCAGTTGACGCTTGTCCCGGTCCCAGGTCCGCTCTTCCACTCCGGGCTGACCGCGCTCAGGTAATCGACGAAGATCTTGGTCGTTCCGCTGCCGTCCGAGCGGTGGACCGTCGCGATCTCCTTGTCGGGGAGCTTCACGTCCGGGTTCTCCTTCTGGAGGGCCGGATCGTTCCACTTCTTGATCTTGCCCAGGAAGATGTGCGCGGCCGCCTCCGGCGTGAGCTTCAGGCCAGACGCGACACCCTCGAGGTTGTAGGTCAGCACGACCGCGCCCAGGCACGTCGGCAGGTGAAGGAGGCCGGCGGCCTTCCCGAGCTGCTCCTCGTTCATCGGCGCGTCGGAGGCGCCGAAGTCGACGGTCCGCTCGGTGATCTGCCGGATCCCACCCCCGGAGCCGATGGACTGGTAGTTGATCTTGACCTTGGAGTTGGCCTTCTGGAACTCAGCGATCCACTTCGTGTAGAGAGGGTACGGGAACGTCGCACCCGCGCCCGTCAACGTGATGTCCCCGTCAGCGGTCGGCTGCGGCGCGGTGTCCTTCTTCGCGCCGGGGAGAGAGCCGGTTTCTTGGGGGGCATCGGAGCGACCGCACGCCGCGGTCAGGAGGAACATCGCCAGGGTGAGCAGAATTCGAGCCATGCACAGCAAGGCGTAATCGAGGTTTGTGACAGCTCCGTGACGGCAAGGTGGAACAGCGAGCACCGCGCTTTCCTGGCTTTGCGTGGTTCGCGTGGATCACCCGGCGCGCGCCAGGCGGACGGTGAACTGGGTGCCGCGGCCGATGGCGCTCTCGACCTCGATCGAGCCGTTCATCAGCTCGACCAGGTGCTTCACGATGGCGAGGCCGAGACCGGTGCCGCCCAGATCGCGTGAGCGGCCGGCGTCGACCCGGTAGAACCGCTCGAAGATGCGGCCCAGGTGGTGAGGCGGAATACCGGGGCCGTCGTCGGCGACGGCGAGCGTCACCTGCTGATCGGCCGAGCGCGCCTTCACCGTGACGTGAGCTCCCTCGCCCGCGTACTTGATGGCGTTGTCGAGCAGGTTCATGAGCACCTGCTCGAGCGCGCGGCGGTCGCACCGAACGGGCGGGAGCGCGGAGGCGTCGACCGTCAGCGTGACCCTGCGCCGGCGCGCCGCCTCGGCGAGCAGCTGCGTGACGTGCTCGATGGCGGGGGCGATGTCGAGCTCCGACAGCGCGAGGCGGAAGTTCTTCGCCTCGATCTTGGAGAGGTCGAGCAGGTCGTCGACGAGGTGGCGGAGGCGCTTCGCGTGCCGATCGATCACGTCGACGAACTCGGCGGCCTCGTCGGGGTCCTTCAGCGCGCCGAGCTGCAGCGTCTCGGCGGCGGTGCTGATCGCGGTGACCGGGGTGCGCAGCTCGTGGGACACGTTGGCGACGAAGTCGGTCCGGATCGTCTCCAGCCGGCGGAGGTCGGTGACGTCGTGGAACACCGCGATGAGCCCCGGCTCGGCGGACGCGCCGTCGTGATCCGCGCCCCACGCGGCGAGGGCCTCGCGCTCATCGTGCCCGAGCCGCTCCGGGCCCTTCCGGCGCGACACGCGCACGAGCAGCCGCCTCGGCAGCGTCCGCCCGAGCTCGACCTCGACGTCGACCGGCTCGTCCCGCTTGCCGGCGAGCTGGATCGCCTCGGTGAGCCGCGCGTTGCGGATCGACTCGATGACCGATCGACCGAGCGCGTCCTCGCCGAGGGAGGCCATCGCGCGGAGCGCGCGGTTGGCGAGGAGGATCCTCCCGTCGCGATCGAGCACGAGGACGCCCTCGCTCATCCCGTCGAGGATGCCCGCGAGCAGGGCGCGCTCCGTCCGGACCTCGGCGGTCGAGCGGGAGAGCTCGCCCGTGAGGTGGTTCAGCGCGCGCGCGAGCTGGCGGAGCTCGCCCGAGCCGCGCAGCGGGGCGCGCGTCGACAGGTCGCCCTCGGACATCGCCTGCGCAAAGCGGGTCAGCCTCCGGATCGGGCGCGTGACGAAGAAGGCCGTGGCAGCGCCGACCGAGACGGCGACGACGATCACGGCGCCCATACCGAGCAGCAGGGCGCGCCGCGAGCGAAGCAGGGCGGCGTCGACGGCGGCGCGCGGGCTGTGCTCCGCGAGCAGCGCCGCTTCCATATCGCGCGCGGCGAGGCGCTCGATCGGGACGCCAGCGACGAGGAGGGCGAGCACCGTCCCCGCCGCGAGCTTCGCGCCGATGCCCAGCCCCCTCGGCAAGCGCATGGGCCCTCTAGGCGACCTCGGGCTCGGCGCGGAACCGGTAGCCGACGCCGCGCACGGTCTCGATGTAATCGCCCGCCGCCCCGAGCTTCTCGCGGACGCGCTTCACGTGGGTGTCCACGTTGCGCGCGGTCACGTCGACGTGCGAGCCCCACACCTCGTCGAGCAGGAGATCGCGCGACAGCACGCGCCCGCGGCGATCGTAGAGCATCATGAGCAGGCGGAACTCGAGCGCGGTCAGCGCGATCTCGGCCTCCTGAACCCAGGCCCGGTGCGCGGCGCGGTCGACCCGCAAGATGCCGAAGTCGAACTTCTCCGGCGCCGACGCCGGGCTCTCCGAGCGCTTGAGGATCGCCCGGGCGCGCAGGATGAGCTCGCGCACGCTGAACGGCTTGACGACGTAGTCGTCGGCCCCGAGCTCGAAACCGACGATCCGGTCGATCTCCTCGCCCTTGGCCGTGACCATGATGACGGGCACCGCCGAGGTCTGCGGGTTCTGCTTGAGGCGGCGGCAGATCTCCGTGCCCGACATGTCCGGGAGCATCAGGTCGAGCAGGACGAGATCGAACCGCTCCTCCTTGACCGCCCGGAGCGCTGTCTCTCCGCTCCCGGCGGACACCACATCGAACCCGGCCTGACGGAAATTGTAGGTGAGAACGCGCTGCAGGTCGCGCTCGTCCTCCACGATGAGCACATGGCTCGGCATGGCGGATGTATGTAGCAGCGCATTGTGACAGCTTGATGGCGATCGCGCGTGTCGTGCGTCGCCCTCGCGAGACGGAATTGCGACAAGGACGAGGTGGAGCGCGAGCGCGAGGAGAGCGCGGAGAGGCGAGAGAGACCTCGGGGGGATCGGACGCGGCCGATCCGCAACCGGGGGCGCGGCCGGGAGAGCAGCCTGGAGCGGTGCGGCGGGATGGACAGCGATGACGGAAGCGCGGCCGGGCGGCGGATCGTGCAGCGAGGCGGGCGGCGGACTCCCAGGACGGAATGCGTGGCGCTTGCAACGCTCGGCGTTTTCGCCTAACTGGGCCGCCCATGGCCCTCGAGCGAACTCTCTCAATCATCAAGCCTGATGCGATGGAAAAGAACACGGCCGGCGCGATCGTCGCCCGCCTCGAGCAGGAGGGCTTCACGGTCAAAGCGATGAAGCGCATCCAGCTTACCCGCGCGGAGGCCGAGGGCTTCTACGCGGAGCACCGGGGGCGCGGCTTCTTCGACGAGCTCGTGACGTTCATGTCGCGCAGCCCCATCCTGGTGATGGCGCTCGAGCGCGAGGACGCGGTGGCGAAGTACCGCGAGGTCATCGGCGCGACGGACCCGGCCAAGGCGGCGGCGGGGACGATCCGCAAGCTCTACGGGGCGAACGTGGGCGAGAACGCGGTCCATGGGTCCGACAAACCGGCGACCGCCGCGCGGGAGATCGCCTACTTCTTCGCGGGTTACGAGGTCGCCCCGAGCGCGACGGCCTGATGCTCGGCGAGCGGCTCGCGGCTGCGCTCGGCGCGGCGCGGGACGGCGCGGCAGGCATCGAGAGCTTCGCGCACCTGCTCGGCTCGCGCCGCGTCGGGCCGCGCGGGGTCGCGCTCGCGCTGCCCGAGGTGTGCGAGGGGTGCGCGGCGCTCGTCGTTGCCCTCGACAGCCTGTCCGCGGCGGTCCGCGACGGCTTCGTCGAGACAGACTCCGCCGCGGCGGCCGACGCCGCGGCGGCCGACGCCGCCTGCGCGGTCCTCGGCCACGCGGGCGTCGAGGTCGCGCGCCTCACGGACGAGCTGTCCCGCGCGGCGGCGGGCGCCTCGCCGCCGCGCGGCTCTGGCCGCGGCCGCGCGGATCGCGGCGGCTCCGAGCGCGGCATCGACGCGCGGCAGCGCCTCGGGCTCGAGGCGTCGGTGCGCAGGACTGCCCGGGAGCTGAGCGGCGCGCTTCGCCTGTCCGAGCTCGTGATCGCGACCCTCGAGCTGCGCCCGACGCCGCTCGATCTCATCGACGTGCTCCGCAACTGGAGCGCCGCCCCGGCCGAGGGGCGACCCGTGGTCGGCATCTCGATCGCCTCCTCCGATGGCCGCGCCAACGAGGTGGAGGGCGACGTGCGCGCCGTGAGCGGGCTCATGGAGCTCGCGGTCGGCATGGTCAGCGCCGCGGGCGTGGCGAGCCCGCACCTCACCGTGTCTCGCCTCTCGGACGGGCGCTCGATGGTACGCATCGCCGAGCGCGGCCCGCGCGAGGGCGCGCCGGCGGTCGCCCTCGACGTGGTGCTGCGCGACGGCGGCGAGCGGGCGGCCGCCGTGGCCCGCGTCGTCGCGCGCCGCGCGCGCATCGAGCTCGTCGAGGGGACGGGCGGGCGCGTCGTCACCATGACGTTCTGACCCCGGTGCCGGTGCTGGCTCGGCCGTGCTAAAGGCGGCGCCATGGCCACCGAAGAATCCATGAAGTCCCTCGTTGAGGCGGCGTTCCGCGACCGCGAGCTCCTCCGCTCGCCCGCGCACGAGGCCGCGGTCCTCCGCACGATCGAGAGCCTCGATCAAGGCCTGCTCCGCGTCGCCGAGCCCGACAAGACCGCGCAGGCGGGCGGCGAAGGCGCGGCGTCCACCGGCGAGGGCGCCCCGCACAGGTGGGTGACGCACGCGTGGATCAAGGAGGCGATCCTGCTCTACTTCTCGCTCCGCGGCATGAGCGTGATGGAGGTCGGCCCCTTCGAGTTCCACGACAAGATCCCGCTCAAGCGCGGCCTCGACAAGGCGGGCGTGCGCGTCGTCCCGCCGGGGACGGTGCGCTACGGCGCGTTCCTCGAGCAGGGCGCGATCGTGATGCCCGGCTACGTGAACATCGGCGCGTGGGTCGGCTCGGGGTCGATGGTCGACACCTGGGCGACTGTCGGCAGCTGCGCGCAGATCGGGCGAGGGGTGCACCTCGCCGGGGGCGTCGGCATCGGCGGAGTGCTCGAGCCGCCGGGGGCGCGGCCGGTGATCATCGAGGACGGCGTCTTCGTGGGCTCCCGCGTGATCGTCGTGGAGGGCGTCGTGGTCGAGGAGGAGGCGGTGCTCGGCGCCGGCGTGGTGCTCACCGCGTCGACGGCGATCCTGGACGTCACGGGGCCGGAGGTCGTCGAGCACCGCGGCCGGGTGCCCGCGCGCAGCGTGGTGATCCCGGGAACGCGGCCGAAGCGCTTCCCCGCAGGGGAGTTCTCGATCCCCTGCGCGCTCATCATCGGCAAGCGGAGCGAGGCGACGGATCGCAAGGTGTCGCTGAACGCGGCGCTGCGAGATTTCGCGGTGCCGGTGTGAGCGCGCGCTCCGACGCGGCCGCGGCGGCCGCGGCCGATCTCGCGGACACGCTGCTCTGGCTCTGCTCCGTCCCGTCGCCCACGGGCGAAGAGCAGGAGCTGTGCTGCGCGGTGGCGGAGCGGCTCGATCGGGCTCGGCTCGCCGCGCCGGTGCGCCGCCACGGCGACTCGCTCGTCGTGCAGGTGACGCAGGGCACGGGCGGCCCGAAGATCGCGCTGGCCGGGCACCTCGACGTGGTGCGCACCTCGCACGACGGGCCGCCGCGGATCGAGGGGGATCGCCTCTACGGCCCCGGCGCGAGCGACATGAAGTCAGGGCTCGCGCTGATGCTCGACCTCGTCGAGGGCGAGCGGGAGGCGATCGCGGGCGTGGATCTGACGCTCGTGTTCTACGCGCGGGAGGAGGGCCCGTACCTGGAGAACGAGCTCGCGCTGGTCATCGAGCGCGAGCCGGACCTCCGCGCGCTCGATCTCGCGGTGTGCCTCGAGCCGAGCGACAACCGGCTGAGCCTCGGCGCGAGCGGGTCGCTCCACGCGGGGCTGACGTTCCGCGGGCGGACGGCGCACAGCGCGCGGCCGTGGCAAGGGGAGAACGCCATCTACAAGGCAGGCCCGCTCCTGTGCGAGCTCGCCGCGCTCGCGCCGCGCGAGGTCGAGATCGACGGCTTCGTCTACCGAGCCGTGACGACGGCGACGATGGCGCAGGGCGGGCGCGGGCGGAACGTCGTTCCGGACGAGTTCACGATGAACCTGAACCACCGCTTCCCGCCTGGGACGTCGATCCAGGAGGCGCAGCGGACCATCGAGGCGCTCGTGGACGGCCGCGCCGAGATCGCCTGGCGCGACCTCAGCCCTTCGGCGCCGCCGCACGCGTCGCACCCGCTCGTCGTCGCGCTGCGCGAGGCGGGCGTCGCCGCGGTCGAGCCGAAGCAGGCGTGGACCGACGTGGCCCGCTTCGCGGAGCTCGGAGTGCCTGCTGTCAACTTCGGCCCCGGCGAGAACGCCCAGGCGCACCAGCGCAACGAGTGGTCGTCGCTTCGAAAGCTGTCCGAGGGTCGCACGATCCTCCGCCGCTGGCTCTCGGCGCTCGGACCGGCCTGACGCCGCGCGCACCCGCTGCGCGCGCTCCGTGTCAGGGGGGAGCCCGCCTGATCGCGCGCAGCGTTCGGGGCGCGCCCCGGTGACCCTCGTGCCCTTCAGGTGGCTGTGCGCACCGAGAGCCCGGCGGCGGGGATGGTGAAGAAGAACGTGCTGCCCTGGCCGGGCGAGCTCTCGACCCAGATCGTACCGCCGTGGGCCTCCACGATGCCCTTGGTGACGAACGCCGCGAGCCCCATCCCTTGTCCCATGGGCCTTCGAGGGGGCGCGTGACGGGCGAAGAGCAGCGGTTGCTGATCCGGGGAGATGCCAGGTCCGGTATCGGAGATCGAGAATCGCGCGTCGGTGCCCGACGGCTCGGCGCGCACCGTGATGCGTCCGCCCTTCGGCGTGAAGCGCATGGCGTTGCCGAGCAGGGTGGCGATGACCTGGACGATGCGCTCCCGATCGCACGCGATGGGCGGCAGCTCGTGCGGTAGCTCCTTCGCGATCTCGAGCGGCTTCAGCGCGACCGTGGGCGCCACGAGCTCGATCGCCTTGTCGAGGATCGGCTCGACCTCGTGCGCGCCTTTGCCGACCTTCAGCGAGCCGTTCTCGATGCTCATCGCGTCGACCAGGTCCTGCGCGAGCTGGTTGATCTCGTCCGCTGCGCGGGTGATCGCCTCGAGCTGCCGCCTACCCGGGCCCTCCTGAGGGACGGATCGCATCAGCATGCGGGCGCTCACGACGATCACGCTCAGCGAGTTCCTGAGGTCGTGAGAGATGGTGGATACGGTCTCGCGCAGGATGCGCTCTGACGCCTCCGCGCGGCGCTCGAGGAGCTGGCGCTGCTCCTCGATGATCCGCTCGCGCTTGGCCGCGTCGCCCCGCGGGGCGAGCCGCTCCGCGTCCGCCTTCGATCGCCTGGGCGCCCTGGCGCGCAGGGTCGCCGGTCCCGCGGATCGAGGCCCGCTCGCCGCAGCGGACGTCGAGCCCCGCTTCGGAGCGCGCAGGGGCGCCGCCGTGGTGCGCCCACGGAGCGTGCGGCCGTGCGCTGCGTCCGCGCCGTCCGTTGCGTTCTTCCCGGCTTTTTTTCTCGTCACCCCCGCCATTCTTGTCCCCTCGTGCCTCTCAAGCCCTCAGTTAGCCAGAAAGACCGCACCGAGAATAGTCAGGTGGTGCCGCAGTCAAGTCCTGGCAGCGCGGGAGCGCAGGTGCGCTATTCGCGGTCTCGCCGCCGTCTCGCGGAGGGCACGCGCCTCGCGGATCTCGCGAGCGCTGTGTAGGTTTCGTCGATTCCGTGGAGAGGGGATTCGCGGCGCGTCAGGGCGCGCTTTCCGGCTGCGATGACGCGCTGCCGCGCGACAGGAGGCGGCGAATCTCGAGCACGAGCGTGTCCGGCAGACACGGCTTCGTCAGGAAGGCGTCGCACCCCGCGTCCTTCGCCTCGCGCGAGTGCCCCGCGAGCGTGTGACCTGTGAGGGCGACGATGGGGATCCTCATGGTGCGAGGATCGCTCTTGAGGTGGCGCGTCGCCTCCCAGCCGTCGATCTCGGGGAGCGAGAGGTCCATCAGGATGAGGTCCGGGATCAGCTCGAAGGCGCGGTCGAGCGCCTCGCGCCCCGTCGCCGCCTCGGCCACGCGGAACCCGGAGAAAGACAAGTACTCCGCGAACATCTCCCGGTTGTCCTGGAAGTCGTCCACGACCAGGACGAGCGGCGAGACCGCGTTGTCATCAGACTTCACTTCCATCCCAGTGAACCTTTCCATTCCTCGGCGCGCCGCGCCGCCCGATCGGTCGTAAGGGGCTCCGGCATCGCTCGGCCGGCCTCTCACGCGGGGTCATGTAGGGGGGCGATCCGCTCGGGTCACGTCATGTTTGTATACCTGATTGCGGGCATAATGCCGGGCATTTCCCCTCCCGCGCAGGGGTTATCCTGCATTTGCCCTGAAGGGGTTTCAGGTTGCTCCTGACGTGGCCTAGGTAGGTCCGTAGGGTCGGCGGACGCCGACGATCTCGTGGAGCAAACGAGCGGCGCTGTCCCAGTCGACCGGCTTCACGAGCACACCGTCGAATGCCGAGGCGTTGAGGGCGGCGCGGGCCTCGAGATCGCGCCGGCCAGTGCACGCGAAGATGGCGACGTGCTGGGTCGCCGGATCGGCGCGCAGCGCCTCGGCGACGACGAAGCCGTCGATGCCGGGCATCCTCAGGTCACACAGGATCACATCCGGCACGTCCTGCGTCGCGAGGAACACGCCACGCAACCCGCCGGCTGCCCGCTCTACCAGGAAGCCGTGCGCAGCGAGCGCCGCCTCCGCCATGACGAGGAAATCGGGATCATCATCGACGATGAGGACCCGGCGCCGCCGCTCGATCACCAGGGTATCCTCGTCTCCCTGCTCGTCGTGATGCTCGGTGAACTCTCTGCGCTCTGCCTCGGACATGCTCCCCCGCTCGTGGCTCGGCTGACAGCGCTCCCCAGGTGCTCGGGCTTCGATGCGCTGATGCGCGGAAGCATGACCATGGAACCATGGAAGGAGAGCAACGGCCTCCCGCCGGCGTTTCTGGAAAGGCCCCCCCGCGCTGGTGGAGGCGGAACCCGAACCCCAGGTACACCTTGTGCCCAGGTCGCTTATCCGCAACCATCAACTGTCCAGCGCAGATGGGGGTCTCTGCGCGGTTCACCCCCAGCCTCCGGCGACCGCTGTTTCGGGGCAGCCCCGACGACAGTTGGCTTGCTCGTCTGATGCTCGCGGTCCGCGCTGCTGCATATTCGGAGCAGGCGTTTATGTGGATGGATGACGAGTTCTTCGCGCGTGTGGGCCACGATCTTCGGGGCGAGCTGGCGACCATGCTGGCGGGGGTCCACTATCTCCTGCGTTACCAGAAGGACCTCGGGGCGGCGCCGCGGGACATGCTGGAGCGCGTGCGCGGTGCGGGCGAGCGGCTGAAGCGGCTGCTCGACGAGTTCGACAACTCCATCTGGCTCCGCGCGGACGCGAGCCGTCCCATGGCGATCGCCGCGTGCGATGCTGGCGAGCTCGCCCGCCGCGCGGCGGGGCATCTCGAGGAAGCGGCCACCGCGCGTGGCGTGCGCATCTCGTTCGATGCCGAGCCCGACGGGGGCGCGCCCGTGGAGGGGGATCCGGAGCTGCTCCGGGTGGCGATCGAGTACGTGCTCGGCTTCGCCATCCTGCGCTCGCGCGATCGCCCCGTGCAGATGCGTGTCTCGATCTCTGGCGGTGAGGCGGTGGTGACCGTCATCGACGAGGCCGGCCCCGTCGCGCCCGAGCCGCTCGCCCGGCTGCTCGATCCGTTCGGCGAGCGGGGGGCGATCCCCGCCGACCCTGTCGCGCCGCGCCGTCGAGAGCGGCTGGGCCTCGGGCTCGCGATCGCGCGTGGCATCCTCGGTGCGCACGGGGGCGGGCTGACCGTGGAGCCGACGTCCGAGCGCGCGGACGGCGGCTCGACGGAGCCGGCCTCGGGGCTCTCCGCGACGGGGCTGCGATTCACGTGCTCTCTCGGCGGCGTTCGGCGGGGCTCTCCCCCCGGCTCGCCCGAAACGACGGGTCGCGGCCGCGCGGCGAGCGCGAGCGGCGATGACGGATGAGATCCCGCCCTGGGCTCGCAACGCGGATCGTGTCCGATGAAGACTTCGTCTAGGATGGACGGGGTCGCACGTCGCGAGCGTGCTCCAACTTCCACCGCCCACCGATGAATGCGCCTCGATGCCGACGCTGAGCTCTCTCCTCGTGCAGCATGGGGTTACCTCGATGCGGGTGGTCGAGGAGGCGATCGCCCGCCAAGTGCTCCACGGCGGCGATCTCGCCACGAATGTGCTGGAGCTGGGTGCGGTGCGTGAGCGAGAGCTCACGGCGCTGCTCGCGGAGAGCCTCGGGCTCCCGCCCGCCGTGGGCCGGCTGCGGCCCGCGTCGCCCGAGGTGCTCCGGACGATCCCCGTCGATCTCGCGGTCCAGCACCGCGTGTTCCCCCTCGACGTACGCGCAGGCCTCGACGTGGCAGCGACGGGAGCCCCGCAGCGCGAGGCGACGCTCGTCATCGCCACGGCAGAGCCCCTCGCGTTGCCCGTGGCGGAGGAGCTGAGCTTCGCGCTGGGGGTCAGCCTGCGGCAGCTCGCCGCGCCGCTGGTGCGCATCCGCCAGGCGCTCGCCGAGCACTACGGCGTGGCCCTGGAGCGGCGGTTGTCGCGGCTGGTGAAGCAGCTCGACGCGCGCGCCGAGCCGAGCCCCAACGAGTCGAGCGCGTCGAGCCTGGCGAACGAGCCTGGCCCTGCGGTCGCCGCTGCAGTCCCGCCGGCGGCGGCGCCGCCGCCCTCCTCACCTGCCGGCACCGACGCGGCTCCACACGCGGCGGTCGACGCCAGCTCGTCCGCGCAGATCGACGCGAGTTTGCCCGCCGAGATCGTCGCGGATCCATCGGCCGAGCTCGTTGCCGCCTCGCCCCCTGGCGCCGATGCGGATTCACCTGCAGGCGTCCGCCCCACGTCGCCTCCAGGAGTCGAGGCGGCTTCGCTGGCCAGCGTCGATGAGCCCGAGGATGCCGCTGAGACCCAGCAAAAGCGACCCAGCATCGAGGATGCACCGACGGTCGAATCGCTGACCTCTATCTACGACGAGGACACGGTCGTCGCGGACGTCGCGCTCAACGAGGCGGTGCCCACGCCGAGGAAGCCGCCGCTCCACGAGATGGATGACGAGCCGACGGTCGTCGCTGCGTATCCGCTCGATCTCTCCTTGCTCCGCTATCCCGAGGCGCACATGCCTCGGATCGAGGCGGTCGCTTCACAGCGCGCCGCGCCAGCTCCTGGTGAGGCGGCCGCGCATACCCGCCAGGCGGCCGCGTTGCAGGAAGAGCCGGCGATCGAGCCGGCAGTGCCGACGCCGCGCTCCGAGCAGCTCGCGCCGCACCTTTCGCTGCTGGCGCCATCGGAGGCCGTGCGCACGTCGCAGCGCGTGGAAGCCCCGGGGCCGCCGGTCGAAATCCCGGAGCCGGCGCCGACAGCAGCGGCCTCGCCGGCGTCGGCGCTGTCCGGCGTGCGTTCGCCAGCGCCAGGCACTCAGCTCCTGACGGGCTGGCTGAAGCGGGCCTCTGCTGCACACCGGCCTCAGCAAGAGCCGCTGCCGCGAGCCGCTGCGGCGCTCCAGCAGCAGCCCGACGGATCCGCATCCACGGCGTCGACAACGGCGGCATCGGTACCCGCAGGTTCGACACCTGAGGCGCCGGTACCCGTGCCGTCAGCGCCTGCGGCGCCGGCACCCGCGGCGTCGGCACCTGCGGCAACTCCGGCGGAGCGACGCGAGCTCTCCTCGAGCGCACCGGCGGCGAAGGTCGCCATGCGCGAGGCGGGACGGTCTGCATCCGCTTCGCAGAGGCGGAAGGGCCCCTTCACGCTGGCCATGGCCGAGCAGGCGCTCGCCGCCGTCGGATCGAGCGAAGAGGTGCTCGGCGTCCTCTTCGACTTCGCTCAACAGTACTTCGAGTACACGGTCCTGTTCACGGTGCACGGCGAGCGCGCTGAAGGCCGCAACGCTTCAGGTCCAGGCGCCGAGCGCGAGCGCGTCACGAAGATCGCCGTGCCCTTCGAACGTCCGAGCGCCCTCGCCAGGGCGCGCGCGCTCCGCGCGCCGGTCGTCACCGCCGTCGCCGGCAGCGCGCCTGACGCCGAGCTCCAGCGCGAGCTCGGCAGGAAGGTCCATGCGGCCGCCGTGGCGGTCGTCCCGATCGTCGTGCGCGGCCGCGTCGTCGCGCTCGTCTACGGCGACGACGGCGCCACCTCGGTCGAGCTCTCGAGCATCGGAGACCTCATCGCGCTCGCCGGCATCGCGGCGACGGTGCTGGAGCGGCTCATCCTGCGGAAGAAGCAGAACCGCAGCGGCGGAGCCCAGCAAAGCGACGGCCCGGCGCCCCACGAGGCCGTCACGCCTCAGCAGAAGGCGCCCGCGCCGCAGCATCCCGCGCCCGCGCCGCAGCATCCCGCGCCCGCGCCGCAGCATCCCGCGCCCGTGCCTCCGGAGGACGCCGCCGCGCGTTCGGAGGACGCCGCTGCGCCGATGGACGAGCAGGCCACGGAGGGACCGCTCTCCCTGCGCACCCGCGCCGCGCTCATGGAGCTGAGCAGCATGGTCCGCGCGGACGCGCACGGCGCGCACGTCGCTGCCGCGGGCGCGCAGCTGCCTGCGGCGGATGCAGACCGCGACGCGGGAGAGCCCCCGCCCGCCGGCTCCTCCGACGTCGCGCCGCAAGCCGTGCGGCCGCAGGGCGGCTGGACCACGGAGGACGGCGCTTCTGGGATCGACGCCGTCGCGCGGGCCTTCGGCCTTCGCGGCACCGGCGTGGAGACCGAGCCCGTGCGGCCGGACGAAGGTGTCGCGCATGCGATGGCCTTCAGCTCGACGATCCCGCCGGCCCCGACGCAGCACGCGCAGCGTATGGGCTCCGAGCCGCAGTTCCGTTCGGGCCTCGAGGTGGACGTGGACGTCGTGTCCGGCACGGCCGTCACGGCGCCGATGATGCCGGCGGTCACGCCGCCGATGATGCCGGCGGTCACAGCGCCGATGATGCCGACGGTCACGCCGCTGCCTGCGCCGCGCGCCGCGGCGTCGTCGGCGCCGGCGATCATCGACGAGATCCCCGACCTCGAGATCCCAGCGGCGCCGGTCCCTTCGGCGTCGGAGGACCTCGATCTCGGCGAGCCGGAAGAGGCGCGGACGAAGCGGTACTCACGGCCTCCGTGGATGCTCGACAGCTCGATCACGCCGGGCGCAGAAGAGCACCGGGAGCTCGGGCCGGCGCCGGCCGCGGGGCGGCCCTCATGGCGCCGCCGTACGCCTGTTGCCGTCGAGAGCGCCACGGCGTACGCGAGGCCCCCGTCCGAGCGGCGCGCCGCGGTCTCGCCGTCGCCGGCCGGCGACTTGCGCGCGGAGTACAGCTCGCTCCTTCAACATGTCCTCGCGGGCGGCGAGGCCGGCGCGAGGGCGTTCGCCGAGCTCGTGCGCAACGGCGACACGGCGATCTCAATCGTCGCCGCGCGGTTTCCTGGTCCGCTCCGGGTCGATCGTCAGCGCTTCCGTGAGCAGCTCGCCGGCCCGGAGGGCGCCGCGATCGTCGCCACCGTGCCCCCCGCCTCCCAGTGCGGGCCGCTGCTCGAGCTCATCGTCGCGATCCGGCGCCCGGCGCTGCCCTTCATGACCGTGCGGAGCGCCTCGCCCGATCCCGAGGTGCGCCTGTGGGCCACGCACGTGCTCGGCGAGCTGACGTACCCGGAGGCCGCCAACGCGCTGCTCCCACGGCTCTTCGACGACAGCATCGCCGTGCGGCGGATCGCGATCCAGTCGGCCGCCTCGCTCATCGCGGCGCCGCCTGCGGGCGGCCCCATCCTGCAGGGGCTCGATCACATTGCGCGCGACCGCGAGGAGGCGTCCGCGCGGCGGCTCGCGGCCATCGAGACGATGTCCGAGATCCGCTCCGGAGCCAGCGTGCCGGCGCTCATCAGCGCGCTCACCGATCCTCACGAGGCGATCGTCGAGGCGGCGGCGCGGGCGCTGGTCGTCATCACGCGGGACGATCACGGCCGAGAGGCGCGCAGGTGGCTGTCGTGGTGGTCGAGGAACGGCGAGCGCCATCGCATCGAGTGGATCATCGACGCGCTCACGCACGAGAAGCCTGCCATCCGCCGCGCGGCGATCGACGAGCTGAAGGGCGTCACCAAGGAGTACTTCGGCTACTACGAGGACCTGCCGCGGCAGGAGCGGGAGGCCGCCCAGGAGCGCTACCGCGCGTGGTGGATCTCCGAGGGGCGCTCACGGTTTCGCTCCGCCGGCTGAGGCCGCGACCACGGAGCGGGTGGCGGCGGGCGGGCGGCTCGCGGCGCCGCCTCCCGTGGGAGCGGCGCGCCGACGCCTCACGGGCGACGCGCGCAGAAGGAGATTGAGCCCGCGTCGCGCGGGGAGGCGGGCGGCTCAGCCGCTCAGCGGGAGCCGCCCGTCGGGTGGGATCAGGGAGGGTCAGGGGAAGGGGAGAGAGCGAACCGCGCAGCGGCGGTTCACTTCGGCGCGGCGGGGGCGGCGGCCGGCTGCGTGGCGGGCGCCGGCTTCTTGACGGGCAGCCCGGCGGGCGCGGTCTCGCCGGCCTCCTTCATGGCCTTGTCGATGAGCTTCTTGAACTTCGAGAACGGCTGCGCGCCGCTGATGAAGTAGCCGTTCACGACGAACGCCGGCGTCCCGCTGATGCCCGCCTTGTCCGCCACGGAGTTCTCGGAGTCCACGAACGCCTTGTGGGTGTTCGCGTCGAGCGCCTTCTTGAACTTCGTCATGTCGAGGCCCTGCTCCTCGGCGTACTTCTCGAGCGAGGCGCGCGAGAAGGCGTCCGGCTGCCCCTGATTCTTGAAGAGCACCTCGTGGTACGCCCAGAACCCGGTGTTGCCCTTCTGCGTGTAGGCCTCCTGCGCGGCCTCGGACGCGAGCGGCGCGTTCTTGTGCATCGGCAGCGGCCGGTGGCGCCACACGATCTTCAGCTTGTCGCCGTAGGTCTTCGAGATCTGGGAGACCGTGTCCTCGACGCGCTTGCAGAACGGGCACTCGAAGTCCGAGAAGACCTGCATCACGACCTTGGCCTTCTCGCCGCCCTTCCACGGGCTGTTCGGCGCCGGCGCGGAGACCTCCTTGCGCTCGGGCGGCGGCGGCTCCTTGCCGTCCTTGATGATCTCGGCGTAGAGGTCCTTGGCGGCGACGCCCTTGGCGAGCAGCGCCTCCGACTTCTTGATCTCCTCGTCGATGATCGCCTTGAACTTGTCGATCGGCTGCGCGCCGACGAGCCGGCGGCCATTGATGAAGAAGTGCGGGGTCCCGGACGCCTGCAGGTCGTCCGCGAGCTCCTGATCGGCGGCGATGGACGCGCCGAACTTCTTGGTGGCGATCGCGGCCTTCACCTTCTCGACGTCGAGCCCGAGCTCCTTGGCGTAGCCGAGCAGGTCGTCGTCGCTGAGCTTCTGCTGGTTCTTCCAGAGCAGGTAGTACGCGTCCCAGAAGCCCTTCTCGCCCTTCTGCGCGCGGGCCTCCATGGCGAGCTCAGCCGCGGGTTCGGCGCGCTGGTGGAACGGGAGCGGGTTGTTCTTCCAGACGAACCGGACCTTGTCCCCGTAGGTCGTGAGGATCTCGTCGAGGGTCGGGACGACCTTGGAGCAGAACGGGCACTGGAAGTCGGACCACTCGACGATGGTGACCAGCGCGGTGGCCGGACCCTTCGCGGGGGCGTCGCCGACGGGCACCTTCCAGACGGTCTTGTCGTCCTCCTGCGGGCGCTCGCGGTCCTTCTGCGGCGGCGCCTTCGCCTTGTTCTCCGCGGCGAGCTTCGCGTACACCTTGTCGGGCTTGGTCCCGGCGGCGACCGCCGCCTGCGCGGCCTTGAGCTGCTCGTCGATGACGGACGTGAACTTGTCGATCGGCTGAGCGCCGCTCAGGAACACGCCGTTGATGATCGAGGCGGGCGTGCCGGTGACGCCCGAGGTCTTGCCGACCGCCATGTCGGCGTCGATCTTGGCCATGTACTCCTGCCGATCGAACGCCGCCTTGAACTTCGCCCTGTCGACGCCGGCGTCGCCGGCCCACTTCTCGAAGTTCTCGGGCGTGAGGCTCTTCTGGTTCTGGAAGGCGAGCTCGTGGAACTTCCAGAACGCCTTCGAGCCGCCGAGGCGGAACACGGTCTCGGCCGCGAGCGACGCCGGGCGCGCGTTCTTGTGGAAGGGGAGCGGGTTGTTCTTCCAGATGATGCGCAGCTTCTCGGGACCGTACTTGTCCTTGAGCTGGTTGATCGTCGTCTCGACCTTGCTGCAGAACGGACACTCGAAGTCGCTGAAGACGACCATCGTCACCGGCGCCGCCCGCGTGCCCCACATGGGGTCCTTCGACGACACCGGGACCGCCGCGTCCTCGTCGGTCCACGGCTGACCATCCTCGACGGCCGCCGAGATCTCATGCCCGCGCGAGCCGGCGCTCCGATCGATGCTCCACATCAGCCCCATCCCTGCGATGAAGCAGAGAAGAAAGCCGACGATGGCTGTTCCCTTGTTCATGATATTTCCTCTCTCAACATGGTGGGGCTCCGCCAGGCGGGCCCCTCCTTCAACGCGGGCGCGGCACCGGGTGCAGCGCCCGCGACAAGATCGCCAATCGTGAGCTCCCGGGGCGGCGAACCACCCCGGGCCAAGGGAGCCGCCGCCGCGTGCGCGCGGCGCAGCCCCCGCGGAGCGCCAGGGCCGCTCTCGACCCCTCACGCCGGCGCCAGCGACCGGCCTCGGGCGCGGCTGGCACGTCGCCTCGAGAGGGCGAGCCTGCGCGACGTGGGACCGGACCAGCGCCTAGGAGGCTCGGGTCAGACCGGCAAGCGCTCCGGACCTCGCGGCAGCGCCGCCCTCGCGCCGAGCGCTGCGGTCCACGAGAGAGCACGCGGCGCGATCGGGTGCGGGCTGCCGGCGAGCTCGCCTCATCGAGGTGGGTGGTAAACGCCCTGCGCGATGCCGGGACGCGGTCCTCCGGAGACCGCCGCGAACGAGAAGAGCGAGAGCGGCGCGCACGGGGCAGGGAGGACGAGGTCAGGAAGGAGCAACGCCTGCTGCGGGGCGCTGGAGAGCTCGCTCACAGGGCCGGGGTGCCGCGAGTTCGGCCCGACCATCGGGCCGCCATCGCTCCTGGCGCAGCCTGGCGCCGCGTCGATCCGCGCGTCGGTGATCGGGAGGGTGCGGGGCGGAGCGACCGAGGAAGCTCCGCGGGGGTCGCAGATCGGCGCGTCCCTCGTCTCGCCCGTCGCGCCGTCGACGCTGGTCAAGACGGTGCACGAAGGCTCGTCCGGCGGGGCGACGATCGTCATCCGGTCGTCCTCGCACACCGGGACGATCGCAGCGCGCGCTGTCAGCGGCAGGACCAGCGCCAACGCGAACGTCAGCACGGTCATCAGGCGCTGGACAGCGTGTCGCGACATCCCTCGCCAAGGATTAGCCGAGGCGTGCAGGGAGAGCAATGGCCCGGATCCCCGCGGGAACGCGGCACTTTGGGGTCTTCCTGGACGGATCCCGACGCTTCTCCAGGGTACCGCCCGGAGGACACCACTTGTCGACAGGGTGTGGATAACCCTGTGGACAAGTTGGAGATCCCCTGTGTCGAAACGGTGGTTCGAGCGGCCCGCGCCAGCAGGAGCACGGCCGGTTTCCGCGTCGCGCAGCGGTTCGCGCGAATTTGGCCCACCTTGTCCTACATCCGGTAGGTTCGCTTCATGGCGAACTCCTCCGCGACCGTGCCTCGCCCGGTTCCTCCGCCCTCGCACGAGCCCACCAAGAGCGGCTTCGCTGCGGACGATGTTCCCCGGCCGCTCGGCCGTTACGTGCTCCTGCGACGCATCGCTCGGGGAGGCATGGGGGAGGTGTTCCTCGCCTCCACGACCGGGCTGGAAGGGGCGGAGCGCCCCGTCGTCGTGAAGATCATCCGCCGCGAGCACGCGTCCGATCCGAGCTACATCGCCCGCTTCCTGGACGAAGCGCGGGTGCAGGCGCAGCTCCAGCACTCCGGTGTCGCGCAGGTCATCGAGGCGGACGTCGACCCCGCGACGGGGGAGCCTTACGCGGTGGTCGAGCACGTCGAGGGCCGGAGCCTCGGCGAGCTCCGGGCCCGCGCGGTGCAGCTCGGGCACCGCTTCGACTGGGCGGAGGCGGTCGCGATCGCGACAATGATCGCCGAGGCGCTCGCCCACGTGCACGAGCGCAGGGACCCGTCGGGCGCCGCGCTCGCCATCGTCCACCGCGATCTGTCGCCGCAGAACGTGATGCTCGGCTTCGCGGGCGACGTGAAGATCATCGATTTCGGCACCGCCCGCGGGCAGAACCGGCGCTGCCACACGGTCGCGGGCGTCGTCTTCGCGAAGCCGGGCTACGTCGCGCCGGAGGTCGCCAACGGCGACCCGGGCGACGCGCGGGTCGATCTCTATGCGCTCGGGATCATGCTCTGGGAGCTGTGCGCGGGGCGCCGGTTCCTCCAGGGCGACGCGCAGACGCACATGGCCGCGGTCGCGCGCAACCAGAACGACCCGCCGCCGATCGCGCTGTCGCTCGGGGCCCCGTCGGCGCTCGACGCCGCCATCGGGCGGCTCACGGCGTTCGACCGCGAGGCCCGGTACCCGTCGAGCCGCGCCGCCGCGCGCGACCTCGCCGCGCTCCTCGGGGCGGCGGTCGCCCTGCCCGGCGGCGAGCGCGGCGTGCGCGCGCGGGCCGCGCACCTGATGCAGCGCCTGTTCCCTGGCGAGCCGGGGCGCTCGCGCGGCGAGTTCGCGGCCCTCGTCGCCGCCGCCAAGGCCCATCGCGCCACGGCCGTGACGCCGGTGAGCCCGCGCGCGGAGGCGATGGCCTCCGCCGAGCGCGTGGACGACGGCACGCTGCCCGGGACGCGCTACCGGCTGCTGCGCGAGATCGGGACGGGCGCGAGCAGCACCGTCCACGAGGCGGAGCACGTCGATCTGGGGCGCCGCGTGGCGCTCAAGGTCGTCTCGGCGGAGCACTCGGCGACCGACGTGATCGCGAGCCGCTTTCGCCGCGAGGCCCGCGTCCTCTCGCGCCTCTCCCACGAGCACCTCGTGAAGGTCCACGATTTCGGCATGGCCGCGGACGGCCGGCTGTTCTGCGCCATGGACCTCCTCGAGGGCGAGACGCTCGACGCCTTGCTCGTCCGCGGCGGCGCGATCGACTGGAAGGACGCGCTCGCGATGGCCGCCAAGGTGCTGAGCGCGCTCGAGCTCGCGCACGCCGAGGGGCTCGTTCACCGGGACATCAAGCCCGAGAACCTCTTCATGACGCGCCCGCGCGGCGCCGAGGGGGCGCTCTCCCTCGCGGACGCCGGCCTGAAGCTGCTCGATTTCGGGCTCGCGAAGCGCCTCTCTGAGGATCGCGGCGAGGCCGACGGCGTCTCGGACGAGACGGGCGCCGGCGAAGGGCCGGCCCGGGCCGCGGTCGCGATCGTCGGGACGCCCGAGTACATGGCCCCCGAGCAGGCCGCGTCGGGGCGCATCGACGGGCGCGCCGACCTCTACGCGCTCGGCTGCGTCCTCTACGAGATGCTCACGGGGCGCCTGCCGTTCGTCGAGCAGAGCCTCGTCGCGCTGATCGACGCGAAGATCAAGGGCAGCCCCGAGCGCCTCCGCGAGCGCGCGCCGACCCGGCAGATCCCGACCTTCGTCGACGATCTGGTGATGCGCGCGCTGGCCCGTCACCCGAGCGTCCGCTTCCAGAGCGCCGCCGAGATGCGAACGGCCATCCTGGAGGCGCTGGGGCGACCTGCTCGCGCGCGCACCCGCCGCCGCGCGCTGGGGTTCGCCGCGGTCGCCGCCGCGATGACGCTCGCGG
Source organism: Sorangium sp. So ce128 (assembly GCF_051525245.1). Classification (NCBI taxonomy): domain Bacteria; kingdom Pseudomonadati; phylum Myxococcota; order Polyangiales; family Polyangiaceae; genus Sorangium; species Sorangium sp. So ce128. Next base: position 4,317,966 of record NZ_CP150313.1, read on the forward strand.
GCGTGCTGGTCGTCGGCAAGGGGCGCGAGCTGGTGGCCCGTGTCCCCGCGGTCGCTGCGCTCGTCGGCGCTGCGGGCGAGGCGGCCGCGACGTCGGGTGATGCGGCGCAGCCCGCCGCGCCGGCGATCGCCGCGGAGGCGCCGGCGGCAGCCGCGGAGGCGCCGGCGGCAGCCGCGGAGGCGCCGGCGGGCGCCGCGCTCGCGGCAGCTTCCTACGCGCCGGCGTCCGTCGCGGCAGCTCTCGCAGCGGCCAGCGCGCCAGGGCCTGGCGCGGCAGGGCAGGGGAGCGACACGCCTTCGGCCCTCGCGGCTGTGCCCGCCGCCGGCTCCGATGCCGCCGCGCCCCGAGAGGGAGCCGCGCAGCCTGCGGCGGTCGTGTCGCCTGCGCAGGCCGCCATCGCGAAGAGCGACGCGGCGAAGCCGCCTGCGAGGGACGAGTCCGCCCGGCGCGCCTCGGCGATGACCGCGCGCGCGCCGGCGCCGAAGGCCGCCAAACCTGCGGCGCGCGGCGCGGCGGATCGCGCCTCCCGCGAGGTCGCGAAGCGCGAGCCGAAGGCGCGCGAGCGATCGTCCTCGTCCGTGGCGCGCGAGTCGGCCGCGCCGACACCCGCGCGTGGCGAGGCTGACACTGCGGCGAAAGAGGCGCACGAGGATCGCAGCGAAGCGAAGCGGCGCCGTCACAAGCGGCGGTCCCGGGTCGCGAAAGCGGAGTAGCCGCGCGCCGCGCGGCGCATTTCGCTCGCGCATGGGCTGCGGCGTTGTATACCGCGCAGCCTGCGATGGCTCAGATCGCCTTGTCCGCGCCGGGTTCGAACGCCGTTACTTCGGGCCCACCCCATCGCGCCATCTTGCGGCTCGCGCTGCCGACCGTGGCGGCGATGCTCACCCAGAGCATCGTCAACGAGGTCGACATCGTCTTCTTCGCGCACCTGCCGTGCCCCGAGTCCTCGAACGCGCACGCGGCGCTCTTGCCGTCGCTGATCGTCCTGTGGCTGTTCGGCGGCTCGCTCAGCGCGATCTCGGTCGGCACGCAGGCGTTCACGGCGCGCCGCTTCGCCGAGAATCGCCCCGGGGACGCTGGCGCGGTCCTCGCCAACGCCCTGTTCTTCGCGATCGTCGCCGGCGTCGTGTTCTCCGCGATCGGGTACCTGACGATGCCGTACATCCTGTCCGTCATCATCAAGGTGCCGGACGCGCGGCAGGCGGCGCTCGATTACCTCGGCTGGCGCCTGCTCGGCGTGACGTCGATGGCGGCGACGTTCGCGCTGAAGGCGTTCTTCGACGGGATCGGCAAGACGCACATCCACCTGGTCTCGGCCCTCGCGATGAACGGGCTGAACATCGTGCTCTGCATCCTGCTCATCTTCGGCAACGCCTCGCTCGGCATCCCGAAGTACGGCATCGCCGGCGCGGGCATGGCCGGCTTCATCTCGACCTACGTCGGCCTCGCGATCATGCTCGCGTACGCGCTCCTGCCGGAGTACCGGCGCCGCTACCGCCCGTTCGCCACGAGCAAGCTGTCGGCCCCGCTCGTCTGGTCCATCCTCAGGCTGTCGATCCCGAGCGCCGTCGCGACCGTCGCGATCATGACGGGCTTCGCCCTCTTCTACGCGATCGCCAGCAAGCTCGACCAGGTCGCGCCGGCGGGCGTGGTCTCGCCGCTCTGTCCCGGCGGCCGCGCGGAGCCGGTGTACGGCGCCGCGACCACGGTGATCGTCGGGATCCTGAAGCTCACGTTCACGGCCTGCCTCGCCTTCGGCACGTCGACGGCGACGCTGGTCGCGCAGTCGCTCGGCGAGAAGGACGGCGACAAGGCCGCGCGCTTCGGCTGGACCAGCGTCCGGCTGGGGCTCGCGATCTTCGGCGTCGTCGGCCTGCTCGAGGCGATCTTCGCGCCGCAGATCCTCGCGTTCGCCAGCAGCAGCGAGCTCGTCCAGGCCGCGGCGCTCCGGCCGCTCCAGATCATGGGCATCTGCACGCCGCTCGTCGCGGTCGGCATGATCCTCACGCAGGCGCTCTTCGGCGCGGGTAACACGATGTTCGTGATGGTCGTGGAGCTCATCCTGCACTTCACCTGCCTCGTGCCGCTGGCGTGGCTGCTCGGCATCACGCTCGGCTTCGGCCTGATGGGCATCTGGGGCGCCGGCGTCGTCTACGTGGTCCTCCTCGCCGCGACCATGGTGTGGAAGTTCCGCTCGGGGGACTGGAAGAAGATCCATCTCGACGCCCAGAGGCCCCTCGACGGAGCCGCGCTCGGCGAGGGCGGCGGCGGGGCGAGCGCGTAGGGCTCTGAGCCGACCGGCTCAGCGGGGGAAAGCGGCGGCGTTCCCGCCGTCGACGGTCACGACGCAGCCCGTCGTGGCCTCGGCGGTCGCGAGGTAGAGGAACGCCTGCGCCACGTCCGCCGCGGTGGTCTCGCGCCGGAGCAGGTTGTCGCGGAAGTAGTCGTCGACCGAGACGTTGCGGGCGCGGGCGCGCGCCTCCAGCAGGCCGGCGCCGAAGAGCGCGGTGCGGATCCGGTCGGCGTTCACGGCGTTGGACCGGATGCCCTGAGGTCCGAGGTCCACCGCGTACTGGCGCATCAGCGAGACGAGCGCCGCCTTGGCGACGCCGTAGGGACCGAAATCGGGCCCCTGGTTGAACGCGCTCTTCGACGCGTTGAACAGGATCGCGCCGCCTGAGCCCTGCGCGAGCAGCACCCGCGCCGCCGCGCGGGCGACGTTCTGGTGGCCGAGCAGGTTCAGCTCGAGCGACGCGCACAGGGCCTCGTGCCCCTCGGACGTGTGGAGGGATCCAGAGAACGCGCGGCCGGCGTTCGACACGACGACGTCGACGCCGCCGAAGTGCGCCGCGCTCTGCGCGAACGCGCGGTGCACGCTCGCCTCGCTGCGCACGTCGCAGGCGACCTTCATGCAGCGGCCGCGGTAGCGGCCCCCGAGCTCGGCGGCGGCCTTCTCGAGCGACTCCTCGTCGCGATCGGCCAGCACCACGTGCGCCCCCGCGGCGAGGAACGCCGCCGCCGTCGCGTGGCCGATCCCCGAGGCGGCGCCCGTGATCAGCGCGATCCGCCGATCGAGCGGGCCCCGCTGCCCTGCGCCGAGCTTCAGCTTCGCCTGCTCGAGGCTCCAGTACTCCATGTCGAAGAGATCGAGCTCCGGGACCGGCTGGTACCCGCCGAGCGCCTCGGCGGCCTCGATCACGGAGACGGTATGGGTGTAGACGTCCGCGACGATCTCCGCCTCGGCGCGGGAGCCGCCCACGCACAGCGCGCCCGCCCCGGGGAACAGCAGCACCCGCGGGAACGGATCGAGCTCGTCGCGGACGACGCCCCGCGCCGCGCAGGAGCGGCGGAAGTACTCGTGGTACTCGTCCACGTACCTCGCGATGGCCTGCTCGACGGTCGCGCGGAAGCGCGCCGTGTCGGTGATGTCGTGGCCGTGGATGATGAGCGGCCGCGCCTTGGTGCGGATGACGTGATCCGGCGTGGCGCAGCCGATCTGCGAGACCCTGGCCAGATCGTCGCGCGCGCAGAACGCGAGCAGCTCCAGGCCGGTGCGGAGCGTGCAGACCCAGGGGCGCCCCGACACGCGGGCGAGCGCTCCGCGGACGACCGGCCCGATGGCGGCCCGGAGGTCCGGATCCGCCACGACCGTGGGGTGCGAGACGATCACGCTGCGCTCGGCGATGTAGTGCTCGGCGCGCGTCACGGCGTCGATCATGCGCGTGTAGCTCTCCTCGGCGGTGTCTCCCCACGTGAAGACGCCGTGCTTGTCGAGGATCATCAGCGACGGGAGCGCCCCTTGCGCGAGGCGCTCCCGGACGAGCTCTGCGACGCGGCGGGCGAGCGCGAAGCCCGGCATGACGTACGGCACGAAGAGCGCGCCGTCCCCGTAGATCGCCTGGACGACCTCGGCCGAGCCGGGCTGATCGATGACCGCGAGCACGGCGTCCGCGTGCGTGTGATCGACGAACTTCGCGGGGATGATCGCGTGCAGCAGCGCCTCGACCGACGGCGTCGGGCTCGCCGGATCCAGCATCTGGCCGCGCAGCAGCGCGACCATCTGCTCGTCGGTCATCGCCTCCAGCGCGCAAGCGCGCTGGAGCGGCGCGAGGCGGCACGCCGGGAAGCCGCGCGGCTCGATGGTCGCGAGGTCCCACCCGCTGCCCTTGATGAAGAGCACGTCGACGCGATCGCCGAGCAGGTCGACGGCCGTGCTCTTGACGCTCGTGTTCCCGCCGCCGTGGAGGACGAGCGACGGATCGGCGCCGAGCAGGCGGGAGGTGTAGACGCGGAGGGCGAGATCCTCGCCCCAGGTCGAGGCGTAGGTGTCGAGGGTGCGCTGGGCTTCGTCCTTGCTGTGGCGAGGATCCATCGATCGGCCGCCTACCCCAGCGGCGGAGGCGCCGAAAGCCCGCCGCTCAGTAGCGGTAGTTCTCGGCCTTGAAGGGGCCCTCGGCGGGGACGCCCAGGTACTTCGCCTGCTCCGTCGTGAGCTGGGTCAGCTCGACCCCGAGCTTCGGCAGGTGCAGCGCCGCGACCTTCTCGTCGAGCTTCTTCGGCAGCAGGTGGACGCCGATCGTGTGCTTCTCGGTCCACAGGGCGATCTGCGCGAGGACCTGGTTGGAGAACGAGGTCGACATCACGAACGACGGGTGGCCGGTGGCGCACCCGAGGTTCACGAGCCGGCCGCGCGCGAGGACGATCAGCCGCTTGCCGTCCGGGAAGATGAAGTGATCGACCTGCGGCTTGATGTTCTCCTCCTTGATCTCCGGGTTCTTCTCGAGCCACGCGATCTGGATCTCCGAGTCGAAGTGCCCGATGTTGCAGAGGATCGCCTCGTCCTTCATCGCGATCATGTGCTCCGCCCGGACGACGTCGGCGCAGCCGGTCGCCGTGACGAAGATGTCGCCGACCGGGGCGACGGTCTCGAGGCGCTTCACCTCGTAGCCCTCCATCGCCGCCTGCAGCGCGCAGATCGGGTCGATCTCGGTGATGATCACGCGCGCTCCCAGGCCGCGCAGCGACTGCGCGCACCCCTTGCCGACGTCGCCGTAGCCGCACACGACGGCGACCTTGCCGGCGAACATCACGTCGGTGGCCCGCTTGATCCCGTCGCCCAGCGACTCGCGGCAACCGTAGAGGTTGTCGAACTTGCTCTTGGTCACCGAGTCGTTGACGTTGATCGCGGGCACCTTCAGCTTGCCCGCGCGGTGCATCTCGTAGAGCCGGTGCACGCCGGTCGTCGTCTCCTCGGAGAGCCCGCGGATCGGGTCGGCGCCGGTGAAGAGCTCCGGGTGCTTCTCGTGGGCGACGATCGTGAGATCTCCGCCGTCGTCGAGGATCATGTTGGGCCCCTTGCCGCCCTTGAAGGCGTAGAGCTGCTGCTCGATGCACCAGTCGTACTCCTCGAGGGTCTCGCCCTTCCACGCGAAGACCGGGACGCCGGCCGCCGCGATGGCCGCCGCCGCGTGGTCCTGCGTCGAGTAGATGTTGCAGCTCGTCCAGGTGACCTCCGCGCCGAGCGCCACCAGCGTCTCGATCAGCACCGCGGTCTGGATCGTCATGTGGAGGCAGCCGGCGACGCGCGCGCCCTTGAGCGGCTGCGTCGGGCCGTACTCCGCCCTGAGCGCCATCAGCCCGGGCATCTCCTTCTCGGCGATGCGGATCTCCTTGCGACCCCAGTCCGCGAGCGTGATGTCGGCGACCTTGTAGGAGAGCTTCTTCTCAGCAGTCATGGTGTCCCTTTGCCTTTTCGGTGAATGCGCTTGAGCGCGCGCCGCGCCAGCCGACGAGCAGCTGCCAAACCAGGTGTCGATCCGGGCCTTCGCCCTGCCATGCGGACGGCAGCCGCCGGAGCTCGACGCCGGAGAGCCCGGCCTCCTCGGCGAGGCCTCGGAGGTCGCCCGGCGAGAAGCCGAGCCAGATGTCCGCCTCCTGCTCCCGGAGGGCCTGATCGTGGTGCGCCTCGTAATCGAGCACGCACACCGCGCCCCCGCGGGCGTGAGCGCCGTCGCCGCGGCCGGGCGCGGCCGGGCGCGCGAGCTCGACGAGCGCGCGCATCGCCTTCGCCGGCTGAGGCGCGTGGTGCAGCACGCGCGCCGCGAAGACAACGTCAGCGCCCCCGGAGAGGGCCTCGCCGACCTCCGGAGGATCGCCGCCGAGCGCGCGCGCCACGGCCCGGATCACCTCGGGCCCGTCGATCTCGCCGCACACCAGCTCGACGTTCTCGAGGCTGCGCCGCCGCAGGCGCTCCCCGGCGAGCTGCAGCTGTGCGCTCGCGCGATCGAGCGCGACGACACGATCGAAGACGGGCGACAACACCTCGAGCAGCGCCCCGTCGCCGGTGCCCGCGTCGACCGCCAGCCGCCGATGGGGCAGGAGCGGCGCGAGCGCCGCGAGGTAGGCGGCGAGCTCGGCCGGCGGTCCCGAGCGCAACGGCCGCCCGCCGCGCGCGAAGAACTCGCGCGTCTCGGCATCGCGCGCGGCCAGCACCTCCTCGATGCGCGCGAGCGTCCCGTCCGCCGCGCAGGCGCGCTGGCCCGCGCGCACCGCGTCGTCGATCACGGGATCGGTCGTGGCCCGCGGATCCAGGCGGAGCAGCGTCCACGTCCCCTGGCGCCTGGCGAGCAGGATCCCCGCCTCGCGGAGCGCGGCCGCGTGGCGCGAGATCTTCGGCTGGCCCTCGCGGAGCAGCTCGGCCAGCTCTCCGACGGCGAGCTCCTCCGCCGCGGCCAGGCCGAGGAGCCGCACCCGCACCGGATCGGCCAGCAGCCGGTACAGCTCGCACCGCGCGACCGCCTCCTCCGGTTGAGCCGGCGTCTCTGCGACCGAGACCATGGATCATATATATGTGTTGATGCGCATTAATGCAAATAGTTTGAGCAAGGCCCTGAACGCGCTCGATTTGCCTCGAAAGCCCGGCTGACATGTGTGCCCGGGCACTCCCGGCTCGCGCGACGGGGGCAGGCTCCCGTGCAGCGAGCAGCCGTGTCCAGCGATGCGCACGGGGAGCGGCCTTCAACGGCCGCCTCCTTCCGGGGCTCCTTCCGCTTCCTCTGCGATCGTCGCTGTCGTTGTGCGCCGCGGCGCCTGGCTCGCGCTGCGTCAACCGAACGAGCGGACGGCCTTCTCCAGCTTCGTCTCTTCCGAGGAGCGGAGCAGGCCCACGGCCACCACGGTGAGGCGCTCTGGCCGGAACAGCATGCGCGCGGCGTCGCGCACATCGGCGACGCTGACGCGCGCGAGCTCCTCGTGCCGCGCCTCCGGGGTGCGTGTGATGTCGGCGAGCGCGGCGAGCCCATGGAAGCCGGCGGTCGCGTCGGCGTCGTCGAGCATCGCCTCCACCGACCAGAGGTGGCGGTCCCGCGCCTTGGCGAGCTCGTCCTCGCGCGGGCCGACCTCGGCGAGCTCGCGGAGCAGCGCGAAGATCTCCCTGACCACCACGGTCGCGCGGTCGTGCTGGACGCCCGCGGCGATGTCGACGACCCCGTCGTCCTCGTAGGCCTCGAACATCCCCGACACGTCGTAGCAGAGGCCCAGCCGATCGCAGATCCGCTCGTACAGCCGCGTCGACATGCCGTCGTCGAGGACGCGGAGCAGCATTTCCACGGCGGGCTCGCGCGGATCGCGCTCGCTCACGCCCCGGAACGCGATCCGCAGATCGGTCTGGCTCGACTGGTTCTCGATGAAGCGGAACCTCGGCTTCTTCTGCCCGTTGGGCGGCGGCGCGGCGGGCACCTGCTCGCCGCGCGGCATGGCGCCGAAGTGCCGCTCGGCGACCCGCGCGCACGCCTCGGGATCGAGCCGCCCCGCAAGGCAGAGCACCGCGTTCGCCGTCGTGTAGTGCCGGGCGTGGTGGGCGCGCAGCATCGGCTCGTCGAAGCGATCGAGCGCCTCGATGTCGCCCGTGATCGTGAACCCGAGCGGGTGTCGCTCGTACATGAGCGCGCGCGCGTTGTTGTCCGCGTCGATGTCGCGCCCCTCGTCGTCGAGGTCCTCGAGGATCTCCTCGCGCACGATGCCGCGCTCGACCTCGATCGCGGTGAAGCGAGGCGACGTGGCCACCTCGCCGAGCAGGGCGAGCACCGGCTCCAGGTTCGTCGGCGGCACGGAGATGCTCATCACGCCGTGGTCGACGTGGGTCGCCGCGTAGAGCGTCCCTCCGAGGCGCTCGAAGGCGAGCGCCTGCGCGTGCGCGGTCGGCAGCGTCGGCGTCCCCCGGAACACCATGTGCTCCAGGAAGTGGGAGATCCCGTTGTTCTGCTGGCTCTCGAACCGCGAGCCGACGCGCAGGTAGAGCGAGGCGACCGCCCGGTGGACGTGCGGTTGCGGGACGAGGACGACCTTGAGGCCGTTCGAGAGGACGACGTCGCGCGCGTCACGCAGCGGGAGCGACGTCATTCCCCCTCGTCTTCGAGCGGCAGCGGCGGCTCGCCGGAGCCATCCTCGGCTGGCTTGGACTCCTTCAGGAGGTTCTGGTCGTACTTCACCTCGCTGCCGATCGTCGACTTCAGCCGGCGCACGTACCCGATGAGCGCGTCGTTCTGCTTCGCGGCGCGCATGGCCGACGTGTAGAACTCGCGATCCTTGTCCCACTGCTCCTGGCTCGCAGAGGTCTTCTCCTTGAGCTGGATCACCGCGTAACCGTTCGCCAGCGCCACGACGTCCTTGGGCAGGTCGCCCGGCTTGTCGAGCTGGAAGGCGATGCGCGCGGCCTCGGTGCTGTCCTTCGCGTCCGCGATGGGTGAGCCGGAGACGTTGAACGGCAGGCTCGTCTCGACGGTGGGCCGGTTCGGGTGCGTCGCGATCGTGTAGGGAGCTCGCGCCTCCCCGGCCTCGGCCTGGCCACCCTCCTTCGCGCCCGCGTCCTTGTTGCCGTCCTGCTTCGCTGCGGCGGCCCCGCCGCCCGCCTTTGCGCCCGGCGCGGCGGCACCCTCCTTCGCGCTTGCCTTCTCCTTCGAATTCGCCGGCGTGAGCTGGGCCATGTACGCGGCGAGCGCGTCCTCCAGCGACTTGCCGCCCGCTGCGGCGGCGAGCACCTGCTTCGCGGCCTCGGCCGCGAGCCGCTCCGACTCGTGGGCGATGTAGAAGTCGCGCGCCGTCTCCTGCCGGCCGATCGTCTCGGCCTCAGCGTCCTTCGCGATCTGTTCGAGCTTGATCACGTGGAAGCCGTCCTCGGTCTCGATGAGGTCCGACACATCGCCCGCCTTCATCTCGAAGAGCTTGTCCTCGACAGGCTTGCTCAGGCGCCCCTTGGCCACGCATCCGAGCTCGCCGCCGCGCGCCGCGCTCGGATCGTCGCTCGCGCTGCGGGCCACGTCGGCGAAGCTCTCGCCCTTCTTGAGGCGCTGGACCGCGCCCTCGATCCGCGCCTTCGCGGCCGCCTTGCCCGCCTCCGGCCCCTGCTCGGCCTCCTCGGGCTTCACCTCGACCACGAGGACTCGGGCGACGCGGCACTCGGGCTGATACTGCGCCTTCCGCCCCTCCCAGGCCTTGTCGAGCTCTTCTTTGTTGTTGTCGGCCCAGGCCTGGATCGCCTTCTCCGACGTGTCCACGATGAGATCGCTGTAGAAGCGCCGGTCGAAGCGCACATACGCGAGCGTCCTGGTGGATTTCTCGCGCGAGAACTGCTCGAACGCCTCATTCTCGCCGACCCGGACCCGCGCCCGGATGAGCTCGCGCATCCGGGCGGCGATGAGCTCCTTCCGCTGGTAATCGCGGAAGTCCGTGGGGCTCATCTTCGTGATGTTCCGGATTTGCTTCTCGTACTGCTTGCTGTCGAATTTCTTCGTTTGCCGGTTGCGGACGTCCAGGTAGCGAGTGAGGTCTTCCCGGAGGCTGAGGGCGTAACCGACCTGGCGGATCTTGTCTGCCGGGAGCGAGACATGCACCCTGCCAGCCACGAGCTCGTTCGTGAGCTCGTCGTCCGAGACGCTGATCCCGAGGCGCTTCGCGTCCTCGTTGAGGAGCCACCGCTCGTAGAGCCCCTCCGCCGTGAGCCGCCGGTAACCCATCGCCCGGAGGCGGTTTTCGTCGACGCTCCGCATCGCGAGCAGGTTCTTCGACGCGTTGAAGTCGATCGAGGAGATGCAGCTGCCTCGGACCTCGACCGCACAGGTGCTCCCGGCCGACTGCACGGGCCCCGTGCTCGGGCGGAACTGGACGATGAAGACGACGGCGATCGCGATGATGATGGCGGCGCCGAAGATTTGGCTCAGTCTGTTCACGAAGGGCTCGCTCCCGGGGCGTGCGCCGCTCGCTCTTCGAGCGGCCTCCCGCCTTGGCCTGGCGCGGCATAGCACGGCGTCGACGGCGTGTCTTTACGGCGGTCGGGAGCGGGGCTAGGGGCACATCCCATGGCAAGCTCGAAGTCACAGCTCCCTGATTGCGGCCTCTACCTGACGACAAAGCCGCTCCCCGGACACGAGGACAAGGTGCCTGCTGGCACCCTCGTCTCCTTCCACAACCACTCGGACAACGGTCTGCCGACGGTCACGACGCCCGACCACAACGTCCACAACCGCTGGCACTTCCACGGCCCTGCCGTCGCGTTCCGGGGCACGACGTGGGCAGACTCCCTGCAGCGCCTCCCCGCCGAAGGGTTCTACACGCTTCGCAAGGAGCTCGCGTTCGACGGCGGCAACTGGCCGAAGGGCACGCTCGTGCAGCTCGGTTACACGCAGGCGGGCATGCCTATCCTGTTCATCGCCCGTGTGCGTTCGCGGCTTCAGGAGAACGACCTCTTCTTCTCCGACAAGGGCGTAGGCATCAAGCGCGAGCAGCTGTCCCTGCTCGAGCCCGTCTCTGTCTTCGAGGAGCCGAGCGACGGCTCCGGCCACCAGCCCGACCACGCCGACGCGCACTGAGCGGCCGCCGTAGGGGGCGCAGCCTCGTGCACCGCGCAGGACGCAGCTCCCGTCCATGCTGAATATCGACCGGAGCCCACAATTCTGTCCCCGGGCACGGCGTGTGCTTGTAATTTTCTTTCGTGATTCGACGCAGAACCCTCACACCCCCGTCACTCCAGATTCCACCCGAGCTTCTGGCCAACCGTCGCAGGAGCCCACGCCGCGAGCTGAGCGAACGGGTACGCTTGGAGACCGGCGAGCGCGCCGTCGCCGGCTGGACGCTGAACGTGAGCGTCGGCGGGCTCAGGGTGGTGATAGAAAATTCACTCGATCCCGGTACCGAGCTAACGGTCTGGCTCGACGGCAGAAGCCCACGTCCAGGTAGGATAATGTGGGTCCAGGACGAGCCCGATGGATCGATCGTCGGGGTGTGTTTCCTCGATGGTCTGGAGAATCGTGAGGGCATCAACGGTCTGGGGGGCCTGGAAGGCGGCCCCTCGAGATCGCCGCGATCGAGCTCCTGAGCCCACAGGAGCGCGCCGGCGCGCCAGAGCGCCACACGTGGTCGGCGCTGTCGGCTTGACGAGGCACCCGCAATTTTGCGATGGATGTTCCTGCTGACAGCTGGGGGTAGCCGGAAACCAGCGGAAGATGCCGACACCCGCGGAGATAAAGAAGGCCCTGCTCCAGGCCGGATTCGAGGTCTACCGCACCCGGGGCGACGCCGTGCAGGTCGCGGAGCGGGTGCGGGAGAACCTCCTCATGGACTCGGGGATCGTCGTGGGCGCCGAGCCGCTGCGGGTCGGGTTCGTCGTGCGCGCCCAGCGCAACGACTTCCCGGGTGCGGCGGACGAGCAGCTCTTCGAGCGGGCGCGCGGGATGGCCGAGCCTGCCGTGGCGCGTGGCTACGCCGAGGCCGAGGCCGCCCTCCGCCTCGTCCGCGACCCCGGCGACGCCGAGCGGACGCTCGATACGTGGTGCGAGGTCCACTTCGAGAAGCGCGTGGCGTCGCTCGAGCTCGCCGTCAGCGAGGTGGGGTTCGCCCTCTCGCTGGAGAAGACTGCCCTGCCGCGCTGAGCGGTACGCGATGCCCTTTGACCGCGCCGCGAGCCTGCTCGGGCCCTCGGGCCCGTTCGCGCGTGGCCTGGACGGGTACGAGGATCGACAGGGGCAGGTGGCGATGGCGAGCGCCGTCGAGCGGGCGCTCGCGGAGGACCGCATCCTCCTCTGCGAGGCGGGCACCGGGACCGGCAAGACGCTCGCGTACCTGGTGCCCGCGATACTGAGCGGTCGCAAGGTCGTCGTCTCGACCGCGACGAAGGCGCTCGAGGACCAGATCTACACGAAGGACCTGCCGCTCGTGGCCGAGCACCTCCGGCTAGATCCGCGCGCGGCGCTGGTGAAGGGGCTCGGCAACTACCTGTGCCTGCGGCGCTTCAGCGAGCTCCGGACCAGCCCTGGCGCGGGCGCCGGGATCGCGGGGCGCTCGCTGCCGCTGATCGAGGCGTGGGCGCAGGAGACCGAGATGGGTGACGTCGCGGAACTCGCCCACCTCGCCGAGGGGGATCCGCTCTGGCGAGAGGTCGCGTCGTCCAGCGAGACGCGCCTCGGCGCCTCGTGCGAGTACTTCGAGAGGTGCTTCGTCACGCGGATGAAGCGCGACAGCGAGGCGGCGCGCCTCCTCGTCGTCAACCACCACCTCTTCTTCGCGGATCTCGCGCTGAAGATCGCCGGAGCGCGCCGCGGCTTCGCCGGCGCCGGCGCGCTCCCGCCGTACGACGCGGTCATCTTCGACGAGGCGCACCAGCTCGAGGACATCGCGACGGGCTTCTTCGGCGTGCGCGTCTCTCGCGCGCGGGTCGACTCGATGCTGCGGGACGCGGACCGGGCCTTCATCGCGTCGGGCCTCGCCGATCGCATCCTCGGGCGGGGCGAGGGGACGGCGATCACGGCCGTGGTGCGCGAGTCCGCGGACGCGCTCTTCGATCGGCTCGCCTCGCTGGGCGGCGCCGCCGGCAGCGGGGATCGCGGCGAAGCCCGGAGCCCGCTCGCCAGGGACGCCTGGTCCGGCGAGCTGCTCGACGCGTACCACCGCCTCGACGACCACCTCGAGGCGCTCGCGGCCTACGCGAGCGCGAACGCGATCAGCGAGGCGGTGCAGCTCGTCGGCAACCGCGCCGCGCAGCTGCGGGACGACGCGGCGCGGATCGTCGACCCCGCGACGAACCAGGTCACGTGGGTCGAGGTGCGCGGCCGCGCCGTCTCGTTCGGCGCGTCGCCGGTCGATCTCGGGGACATGCTGCGCGAGCACGTCTTCGAGCGGATCGGCGCCGTGGTGCTGACGAGCGCCACGCTGACGACGGGCGGCTCCGCCGGGGCGGGGTTCCGCTTCCTCCGCTCGCGGATGGGCCTCGACGAGGACGTGTCGGTCCCTGTCGACGAGCTCGAGGTCCCTTCGCCCTTCGACTACCCGACCGCCGCGCTGCTCTACACGCCGCGCGACCTCCCCGAGGCGACCGACGCGGCGTTCGTCGAGCGGGCCGCCGATCGCGCGGCCGAGCTCATCGGCATCACGGGCGGCGGCGCGTTCCTCCTCTGCACGTCGATCCGCGCCATGAACGCGCTCGCCGCGGCCCTCCGCGTCCGGCTCGGGCGCGCCGCGGCGGCCGCCCGGGCGAACGGCAGCGCTCCGGGGCGGCAGGCTCCGCTGCTCGTGCAGGGGGACGCGCCGAAGGGCGCGCTGCTCCGCCGCTTCCGCGCAGAGCGGCACGCGGTGCTCGTCGCGACGATGAGCTTCTGGGAAGGGGTGGACGTCCCCGGCGAGGCCCTGCGCCTCGTGATCATCGAGAAGCTCCCGTTCGCGGTGCCGACCGATCCCGTCGTCGCGGCCCGGTGCACGGCGATCGAGCAGGGCGGCGGCAACCCGTTCATCGCCTACAGCGTGCCGCAGGCCGCGATCACCTTGAAGCAGGGCTTCGGCCGGCTGATCCGCGCGCGGACCGATCGCGGCATCGTCGCGATCCTGGACCGCAGGATCCGCACGCGCGGCTACGGCCGCGTGCTGCTCGACAGCTTGCCTGACGCACGCCGGACCGACCGTATCGAGGACGTGCGCGCCTTCTGGGCGGCCCGCGCGGCCGACGCGGAAGCGGAGCGAGGAGGAGCGCCGGCGCGGACGTGAGGCGCGGCGCGAAGGGGCCGCGAGGCGAAGCGCGAGATGAGGCGCGCGCTCCGGCGACGCGCGCGCTTCGTCGGAGCGATCGTCAGGGATACGACGTCTTCCCGTAGATGCACCACGCGCCGCCCTTCCGGAGCGCGATGGCCTGGCGGAGCCTGTAGTCCGCCTTGAACCTGGGGTCGTCGTACGAGGCGCGGGAGGAGGGCACCGTCGGGCTCTTGCAGTCGATCGCGGAGGAGATGAGCAAGAAGTAACGCGGGTTCTTCGCGAAGATCACGTCGGTGTAGCCGGCCCCGACCTTGTGCGTGTACGCGCCCGGCAGGCGGGAGACCTCGGGGCTGAGCAGCCCGAGCATGTCCACGACCGGGAAGCCCGTGCGGTAACCGACGTAGCCGATGTCGGCGAGCGCGATGGGGCCAGGCTCCGCGTTCTGGACGAGCCACTCCGCGGAGCGCCCTGCGGCGTCGTCCCAGAAGCCCTTGTCGTTGACGAGGAGGTTCCGCTGGGCCCGCACGAGCTCGCCGGCGCGGGTCGCGATCGTGATCGCGCCGAACGCCGCGATCGCGAGCGACGCCACGCGCTCGCGGCGCGCGGCGATCGCGCGGACCGCGTCGTCGGCGAGCAGGAACGCGAACGGCTCCGCGGGCGCGAGGAACCGGAAGTAAGGCATCCAGTCGCCGCCCACCGCGACGACGTACACGCCGAACAGCAGCGCGATCGACGCGATCGCGAGGCCGCTCCGGCGCCCGTGGACGATGGATGAGGCGACCGAGAGGACCCCGAGCCACAGGAAGGCGCCGGCGTGCTGCGCGTACTTGCGGACGTAGTCGCCCCCGCCCTGGATCTGCTGCGCGAAGTCGCCCGTCTTCGCGGCGAGCGTGTTCGGGAGCCACGCGCCGTAGTAGCTGTGCCGCCACACGAGGTGCGCGGCGACCGGGAGCGCGAACGCGACCAGGCGCAGCACGCTCCGGCGCGAGAGCGCCTGCTCCGAGTGCCAGACGACGAGCAGCCCGAGGAACAGCGGCGCCTCCGGGCGGGTGAGCGCGGCGAGCGCGAACACCGCGCCGGACAAGGGAAACCAGGGGAACCATGAGAAGACGAGCGCGGGCCGAGCGCCGCTGTCGTCGCTGGCGGCGTCCTCTTCGCGGAAGAAGAGCTCGGTCCCCGCGAGCGTGAGCAGGAGGAACAGCGGCGTCTCCAGCCCGAACACCGCGTAGCCGGAGAAGAGGACGCTCATCGCGAGCAGCCAGGTCGCGAGGCAGGGCACGTTCGAGAACGGACGCAGCCGCCGGGAGAGGAGGTAGGTCGGGACGAGCGCACCTGCGGCGCAGGCGGCGCCGAGCACCTTCGACGCCGCCGCCGGCGCCGCGCCGAGCTTCACCGCCGCGGCGAGGAGCACCGTCCAGAGGAAGTTCGTGTAGCCCTCGACGCGTTCGCCCACGTTGTAAACGAGCCCGTTTCCGTTCGCGAGGTTCTCCGCGTACCGGAACGAGATGTACGCGTCGTCGATCGTGAAGCTCGCGACGCGGAGCGCAGCCGCGATCGTGATCACCATCGGCGCGAGCAGCCCGAGCGTGAGCTCCAGCGAGGCGGGGAGGGGAGCGCCAGCGAGCCAGGTTTGAAGATCGCGCGCCGGCGAGGTGTGGCGCTCGGCTCCCGACAGCTCCTCGCCTTCGATGGACTCGTCGTGTCCCACCTCCTCGCTCCTCCCCACTGCGGTCACGGGCTCGTCGCTCATCGGGCGCCGACCATACCGCGGTTGTCACAGCCACAACGTCGAGCTGCGTAAATCGGGACAGGATGGTGTGCGAACACCCGGACGCAGTGCGAACGAAATTGCGCACTCTGGCTGTAGGGCTACGCTGTCGAGGCAGCCACGGCGACGGCTTCCCGTGCTGACAAGGAAGGAGTCGAGTGATGAGCGAGCTCGTTGCGCACCTGCCCGTGATCGGTCCCGTCGTTGTCCTGGCGGCGCTCGCCGTCGCCGCCGTCTTCCTCGTGCGCAGGGCGTCGGCCCCCGGTGCGCCCTCTTCCGCGCTGTCCGTGAAGGAGCGGGCCATCGTGGCGGCCTGCGCTGACGCCCTGTTCCCGGCCGGGGGCCCGATCCCGGTCTCCGGCACGGAGGCCGGGTTGGTCGAGTACGTGGACCGCTACGTCGCGCGCACACCGCGGCCTCTCCGGCCCTACATGCGGCTGCTGTTCCACTTCGTCGAGCTCTCGCCCTGGGTCTTCGGGCCGCGCCGCGCACGCTTCACGCGCCTCCCGCACGCCGATCGCATCGCGGTGCTCGCGTCGATGGCGCAGAGCTGCATCTACCTCCGGCGGGTGACGTTCCTCTCGCTGCGGACGATGCTCTCGATGGGGTATCTCGCGAACGAGAAGGTCGCCGGCGCGATCGGCGTCGCCTGCTGCGCCACGCCCTTCGAGCGCCGCGCCGCCGGGAGAGCGGCGGGTGAGCCCGCCGCCGCGGCGCCCCCGTCGCTCGCGCCGGGGGTGACGGCGTGAAGCTCCCCGTCTTCCCGGAGCCGCCTCGCGCCGTGGGCCGCGAGCGCGGCGAGCGGCGCTCGCTCTCCGAGGCGACGCTCCGATCGAGGGGCGCGGTGGAGCCGCTCGCGCCCGACGAGCCGCGCTCGCAGGTGAAGGTGTTCGCCGACTACGAGGGCGAGGTGCGGGCGTCGTGCGAGGTGCTCGTCGTCGGCTCGGGGCCGGGCGGCGCGGTCGTCGCCAAGGAGCTCGCCGAGGCGGGGCGCGACGTGATCCTCGTCGAGGAGGGGCCGCCGTTCGGGGTGGAGGATTTCCGCCAGGAGCCGGGCGAGTCGCTCTCGCGCACGCTGCGCGAGGGGGGGATGCGCGCCGCCCGCGGGCGCATGCTCATCCCGACCATGCAGGCGATCGCGCTCGGGGGCGGCTCGGTCGTCAACTCGGCCATCTGCGCGCGCTCGCCCGCCTGGGTGTTCGACAAGTGGGCAGAGCGGACCGGCACGTCCTCGCTCACCCTGGACGCGCTGCTGCCCCACTACGATCGCGTCGAGCGCCTGCTCGGCGTCTCACCCACGCCGATGGAGGTGCAGGGCGAGCGCAACCTGCGCTTCAAGCGCGGCTGCGACGCGCTGGGGCTGTCGAGCGAGCCGACCCACCGCAACGTGCGCGGCTGCCGCGGCTCGGGCGAGTGCTTCACGGGGTGTCGCAACCGCGCAAAGATGTCGACCGACGTCTCGTACGTCCCCGCCGCGATCCGGGCGGGCGCGCGCGTCTTCACCAGCGTGCGCGCCGAGCACCTGCTGCTCTCCGGCAGGCGCGCCGCCGGGATGCGCGGGCGCACGATCGAGCCGTTCACCTGGCGCGAGGGGGCGCCCGTCGAGATACGGGCGGAGCTCGTCGTGCTCGCGGCCGGCTGCATGGCGACCCCGCTCATCCTGCTCCGCAGCGGCGCCGCCGGATCGAGCGGCCATGTGGGCAACGAGCTGCAGCTCCACCCTGGGCTCGCCATCATGGCGGTGTTCCCGGAGCCCATCGATCCATGGGAGGGCGCGACCCAGGGCTATCACTCGCTCCACTTCATCGAGCAAGGGATCAAGCTGGAGGTCCTCTGGTCGCCGCCGGCCGTGCTCGCCGCGCGATTTCCCGGCCTCGGGCACGACTACCAGCGTCATCTCCGGACATACAACCGGATGGCGCCGTTCGACGTCATCATTGCAGCCGAGCGGTCGCGCGGGACGGTGCGTCCGAAGCGCGGCAGCTGGGACCCTGATGTGCGATTCGACTACGCGCCGCGCGACGTCGAGAAGATCCAGCGCGGTCTCGGCATCTTGTCCGACATCTGCTGGGCGGCGGGGGCCTCGTCGATACTGCCCGGGCTGCACGGCGTGCCCGACGAGCTGACGTCGCCGAAAGAAGCCGAGATCCTGAAGAGCAAACGGCTCGACGGGCGCGACACGATCACCGCGGCGAATCACGCCTTCGGCACGGCGCGGATGTCGAGGCGCCCGCGGGACGGGGTGGTCGATGAGGAGGGGCGCTGCCACGATCTGGACAATGTGTACGTCGCTGATACGAGCATCTTTCCTGGAAGTCCTGCAGTGAATCCGATGCTTACGTGCATGGCGCTGGCCGATCGCATCGCATGCTGCATCATCGAGCGCTGGTGAGGCGCGCGGCGGCGTGTCACCACAGGAGTCAGTGAGCCAGGGGCGCCACATCCGTCGGGCAGGCACGGCATGTCGCGGACGGTATGTGAGGGGGGCTTTGCACTCGAGAAGGAGGCAACTCCCGAGTTGATACGAGGCCCCCGCGAGGTACAAGTTTAACGGCACGTTTCAACTCGCACGGGGCCGAGCCGTCCGTCCGCCGAGCTGGGAGGGAAGCTTTGGGACCGAACGCAGTTTCAGCTGCAATTCCGCGCGGACAAGCGCGCTCGCCGCATCGGAGCCACAGCCATCACGGCCGTGTGCTCCTCGTCGAGGACGAGCCCGATCAGGCGGCCATCCTCGAGGCGGTGCTGCGCCATGAAGGGCTCGACGTCGTCGTTGCGTCGAGCGGCGAGCAAGCGCTCGAGATCCACCAGCGGACGCCGGCTGACGTACTCGTCACGGATCTCAACCTGCCGGGCATGACGGGGGTCGATCTGATGCGCCGGCTCTCGCCCGGCGAGCTCGAGGGGCCCGAGCCGAAGGCGCCGCCGCCCCACGTGGTCATGGTCACCGGCGCGGCGTCGATCACGAGCGCCGTCGACGCGCTCAAGCTGGGAGCGGCCGACTACCTCCAGAAGCCGCTCGATCCGGCGCGCCTCGTGCTGCTCGTGCGCGAGCTCCTCTCGTCGCCGCCGACCGAGTTCGACGACGACGATCCCCTCCATGGGCAGCTCGTGTTCGAGGGGATGATCGGCGGCTCGCTGCGGATGCGGGAGGTCTTCACCCGCATCGAGCGCGTCGCCGCGACGATGGCCCCCGTGCTCATCGTCGGCGAGAGCGGCACGGGCAAGGAGCTCGTCGCGCGCGCCATCCACAACCGGAGCCGCCGCCGCGCGGGCCCGTTCGTGCCGGTCCACACGGGCGCGATCCCGCGCGAGCTCATCGGCAGCGAGCTCTTCGGCCACGAGAAGGGCTCGTTCACCGGCGCGTTCGCGGCCGCGGAGGGCAAGTTCGAGGCGGCGGCGGGCGGCACCGTCTTCCTCGACGAGGTGGGCACGATGGACGCGGCCGTGCAGGTCAGCCTCCTCCGCGTGCTCGAGACGTACCGGTTCACGCGCGTCGGCGGCCGCAAGGAGATCGAGGCCGACGTCCGCGTCGTCGCCGCCACGAACAAGGACCTGCTCGACCTCGTCGACGACTGCGTCTTCCGCGAGGACCTCTACTACCGGCTCAACGTGTTCACGGTGACGCTGCCCCCGCTGCGCGAGCGCAGGGAGGACGTCCTGCCCATCGCCGAGCGCTTCCTGCTGAAGTTCGCCAAGCGCTACGGCACCCCGGCCCGCCGCCTCTCGGACGCCGCCGTCGAGCGGCTGGCCGAGCACGACTGGCCGGGCAACGTCCGCGAGCTGCGCAATGTCATCGAGCAGACGGCGCTCTTCGCCTCGAACGAGCTGGTCTCGGCCAACGACGTCCAGCTCGGCCAGGGCCGGATCGAGCGGCGCTCGGGCCGGCGTTCCTATGACAGCATCCCGTCGGCGAGGGTGGCGGCGCCGGTCGTCCCCGCCGAGCCGGCCGAGCCGCTCTCGGTGCCGATCGTTCATGCCGCCGACCTGGTGGTTCCCTCCGAGCCCGTGCCGTCGCACGTCGGCGCGCAGCCTGTGCCGTCCTCCATCGGCCCAGCCTCGATGCCGCGGAGGCCGGGGGAGGCGGGCACGCACGAGGCCGAGCCGTCGCGGGACGCCGGCGAAGCGGCCGAGCACCCGCTCGTGCTGCGCCTTCCGGTCGGAACGCGCCTGGCGGACGCGGAGCGCAAGCTCATCCTTCTGACCCTCGAGGCGGTGCGCGGCAACAAACAGCGCGCCGCCCGCGTGCTCGGGATCAGCCGCCGCGGCCTGTACTCGAAGCTGCAGGCGTACGGGGAGCACGTGGGGAGCCACGAGGCCCAGGGGCACAGCGAGAGCGCCGAGCCGCAAGACCCGGTCGACGATGTGCCGGTCGTCACCGACGAGCCCGCCCTGGAAGAGCTCGGTTCCGCGCGCGGCGACGCCTGACGGAGCCTCCTTGCCGCTCTGCGCCGCGAGGCCTCACCGCGCCGCGCCGCGAGCTCACACCGCCACACCGCAGGTTCGCAGTACGGCAGCAATCACGGGTCGCGCGGGCGCGTCGAGTGTGAGGCGCCTCCCCGCGCGGATGGGCGCCTGAGCCGCGCCGCCAGGCGGCTGGTCGCACTCCGGAGCCCGACCTGCGCGCTGCTGCGCCGCACCCCGACAACGGTCCCGTCGGAGGTCCGTCCCTTTGTGCTTTACGAAGGGACGACGACCTCGGCTATCGTAAAGCGGAGCTGCGAGATCAGACGCGCGACTGGCACGTCAGAGAGCGGGCCACCGGCGCGGCATCAAGGTAAACTCTACGCGACGCCTCGCCGGCACTACACCCCAGCGGGCCAGCCCCCAATGAAGATCACCTGCCAGTCCTGTCAGTCGAAATACACCGTCTCGGACGAGAAGGTCCAAGGCAGAACCGTCAAGATCAAGTGCCGCAAATGCGGCGCGACGATCCTCGTGAACAGCTCGGGCGTGACGACCAACGGCGGGCTCGCCGATCCGGTCTCCGGCACGAGCGTTCCGAATGACGGGACGACGTACCTGGTCAACGTGGCGGACGGCGATCAGCGCTCGATGGCGCTGGCCGAGATCGTCACGAGCTACCAGTCGGGGGTGATCAACGCCGAGACGTACGTCTGGGCGGACGGCATGGCCGACTGGCAGCCGCTCGGCCAGATCGACACGATCGTCGCGGCCCTGCATGCAGGCAGCGCTCCTGCCTCCGTGGCCGCGCAGGAGGCAGCGCCGGTGCAGTCGACGTCGGTGCCCAGCGGGGGAGCGGCCCTCGGGCAGACCTCCCCGGGCGTCGAGTCGGTCGCGGCGGCCGCTCCTCGAGCAGCGGCGGTGCGTCGCGATCCGGCGCGTCCGACGCAGGATCTCTTCGGCGCGAGCCCGGGCGTCGAGGCGCACCGGCCCAGCTCCGACGACGTGGCCACGAGCGCTCCGCTCTTCAAGAGCGGCGCCGCGCCTGGCCAGCGCGACGAGAACTCGATGCTGTTCTCGCTGAGCGCCCTCACGGCGAAGGCCGCCGCTCCGGCCCCGGCGCGGGCGGCCGTCAGCGCCTCGGACGACTCCGGCCTCATCGACCTGAAGGCCCTCGCGTCGGGAGCTGGCGTCCGAGCGCCGTCGCCCGTCGCGAGCATCGTCGCCAACGATGGCGGCCTGTTCCAGCTCAGCGCGCCGATCGTGACCACGGCGCGAGCGCCGTCGGTCGCGCCGCCGAACGTCGGCGAGGCCCCTTCCAAGAACCGCGCCCCGTTGATCATCGCCGCGGGCATCGCGATCGCGGGCATCGCGATCGCAGGTGTCTTCTTCCTGATGAAGGGCGGGGGCAGCACGCCGGTTCCCACCGCGGTCGAGACCGCGCCGCCCACGGCCGCCGCGCCGGCGACGACGGCGCCCCTCGACACGGCACCGGCGCCCGCGCCCACCGCGCCGGCGACGGCGTCGGCGACCGCGACGGCAGAGCCGGTCGCGAGCGCCGCGCCAAGCGCCACGCCGACGGCAGCAGGGGCGCGCCCGAACGCGAGGCCGTCGCCGCGACCGAACACCGGCGGCAGCACCGCAGGCAAGCAGTCGCCTGCTGCGGCCGCCCCGGCGCCGGCCGCTCCGGCCCCCGCGAAGCGCGGCGGCTGCGGGTGCGCGGTCGGCGATCTGATGTGCGCGATGCAGTGCTCCGCAAAGGGCAAGTGAACGCGCGTCGGCCGTCGTCCGATCGGTGAGCGGACATCCTCGCCGCCGGAGCCGCGCGTGCAGCGGCTGCTCCGGCGCTGGGCGTGCGATGCGCGGCCGGCGTGAGCCAGCCGCTGCAGACACGCACGACGCGAGCCGCGGCTGAACCTTGGCGTGGGCGCCCGCAAGGACGGTGCGGCGCCTGGACCGCCGCGCTAGCATCGTCCGTCATGAGTGAGCCCGACGGGCGGCTGCGCGCGCCGGTTCCTCGGCGGATGCCGGGCGCGGCGCGGCGCTCCACGATGGCGCTGCTCCTCTGCGCGAGCGCGGCAGGGTGCGGTGGACAGGCGGCGATGGCGCCCTCCGGAGGACCGGCGTCGCGCGATCGCAGCGCTTCCGGGCAAGCGTCGCGCCCGGCTCCGGGCGGGCGATCCTCGCAGGGGGCGCTCGTGACCATGGTCACTCCATCGCGGCTGCTCCCGGATCTCGTCGGAGAGCGCGGCGTGGTGGCCAGCGAGGCGGGGGCCAAGCGGGTGCTCATCGATCGCATGCGCGTCGTCGCGCACGACGACGGATCGCTCGAGCGCGCCGCCGACCTGTTGCCGTCAGGTCAGGTCACCTCGCTCAAGCTGCCGACGCGCCTGGGTGGCGGGTACCTGTTCCACGCGTCGAGCCGCGGCAGCGCGCAGCTCTGGCGGGCTCAGGCGTGGCTCGCCCCGCTCGAGCCGCTCGTCCAGCTGCCGTCGGAGGCGAACGAGATCCTCGCGGGGTTCGATCGCCTCTACGCTCGGCTCTCGCACAGCCACCGGCTCCTCGCGATCGACGCGCAGACGGGCGCGGCGATGCCGCTCGGCCCGCTCCCACCGGCGAGCACGTACGGCCAGATCGCGTTCGCCGACGGATGGCGCGCCCTGGTCGAGGCCGATCTGCGCGGCCTGCTCGTCACGTTCGACGCCGGGGCCACCTGGCGTGAGGTCGAGATCGACGCGCGGCCGACCTCTGTCGCCGTCGTCGGCGGCGATCCTGCCGTCATGACCGCGAGCGGGCTCTACGCGGTCGATGCGCGCGGCGGCGTGACGTACCGCACGCTGGATGCTTCCGATGACGTGCTGGAGCCGCCGGCGCGCGCCCAGGGGCCTCTCGGGAGGCGCCCGCTCCGCGCCGCGGTCGAGGACGGGTGGCCCGACTCGAGCACGACCGCGGTGCTGGCTCGCGGCGGCGCCCTGGCGCGCGTCTCGCTGCGCGACGGGGCGGTCATCGACGTCGCGCCCGACGCCTATCCGGAGCGAGAGGCGGCCTGCCATGCGATCCGCGCGGGGGCGTCGTTCGGGTTCGTGTGCGGCGAGCGTGAGGGGCCGACGACCCTGTACGCTTTCCAGCCGCCGCTCGGCATGCGCCGGCTGATGCGCTTCGACGAGCCCCGCTTCGTGGTCGCGAGCGGCAACGGCGCGCTGGTGATCCGCGGCTCCTGCAGCGAAGACAGCGCGGTGCGCGCCGGGCGTGCGTACTGCGTGGTCGCCGCCGACGGGCGCACCCGCGAGATCCACGTCCGCGCGCCCGCGCGAGACGTCGGCATCGAGCGCGTCGTCGCGCTGTCCGACGGCCGCATCGCCGTCCTCTCGCCGCCTCGCCTGGACGCGCCGGGGCAGCTCACGCTGCTCAAGGGGAGCGACGTCACGACCGTCCCGCTGATCCTCCCGCCCAAGCCGCGCAGCACCGCGCGCGATCTGCAGCGCGGTATGTGGATCGAAGGGTTCGAGGAGCGTGAGCCCGGCGTCATCGGCGGCTGGGTGGAGGCAGGCGGTCCGATCGTGGGCGTTCGGATCGACGCGAAGAGCGGGAAGGTGACCGCGGGGGCGCCGCGCCAGGACGGCACGGGCGCGCTGTTGTCTGGGCGGTTCGCGTTCTCCCTCGGAGAAGGCGAGCGCGCCGCCGAGTCGACGGACGGCGGCATGACCTGGCGCTCGCTCGATCTGCCGGAGCGGGACGACGACACCGCGGCGTCGAGGACGCGCGCGTGCGGCCCCGTCGGCTGCGTCTTCAGGGGCTGGATCCGGGTCGGCTGGGGCAAGACGGCGCTGCCGGACGATCTGGCCGAGGCGAAGCCGCCGCCGGTGCTCCAGACGCCGCTCCGCGCGGGGAGCCCGATCGCGATGCGCTGCGAGGCCCTCGGCTCCTCGACGCCACCGCTGCCGGACAAGCCTCCCGCCGCGCCCTCCGCGCGCGCCGAGGGAGCGCGCCCGGCCTCGTCGGTCACGCGCTCGGCGTCGACGGAGATTCCGACGTCGCCGTGGGCTCCTTTCCGCAACACGCCCCCGCCCAAGCGTGGGGCGGACGAGATCGGCCTCGATAACGGGGCTCCGTACGACATCGTGACGATGCGCGCCTACGCATGGGGCAAGCGAGGCGCAGACTGGGCGCGCGCAGGGCGCTGGCTCCTCCGCTTCGACGATCGCTTCGACCCGGATGGCGGGGTGCGTTCCAGCGGCGTGAGCGCCTCGCCTTGGTCGGATGAGGCGTCGGCCGCTGAGGCGCTCGGGGTGGTGGCTCAGGGGGCGGCGTCCTGGGGCGCGTACCTCGATCCTGGCGGACGGGCCGCGCTGACCCACGTGTGTCGGGGCGCCGGATGCAGCCTGTTCGCAGCCTCTGAAGGGCTGCCGATCCTTCCGTTGCGCGACAGCGCAGGCCGCGCCGGCAATTTCCTCCGGCCGTTTCCGAACGGCGCCGTGCGGCTCGGCGAGACGTGGTTCTTCGTGACGCCCGGCGGCTCGTATGACGTCGTGGCGCTGTGGCGCGCCGACCTCGGGATCGCGCGGCAGCTGGCGACCTATTACCGCCCTGGCCGCACGGGCTACGGCGTGGATCCTCCGCGCCTGGTCCGGCGTGCGCTGGGCGGCGGCGTCGGCCTGCTCATCTCGGCGGCTCCCGACCCTGGCGTGCGCGCCGGCTCCTGGCACGTGCTCCCGATCGACCGCGAGACCGGCGCGTTCGGCGAGGCCGTGCCGCTCGGCCGCAAGGACCTCGCGGATACACGGATCGAGCGCTGCGCTCCGGGTCAGGACGGCTGGCTCCTCGACACGAGCCTGGAGGGCTCGCCGAGCTTCGACGTCGGCGGAAGCGCTCCCTCCGTCGACGGCGCCGAGTTCCGGCTTCGCCTGGATCCAGGCAGCGCGTGCGTCGAGGCGATGGCGGTGAGGCTGCAGGGCGCCTTCTCGAAGGCACCCGAGAAGCAGAACGACGTTGGCGCCAGCGCGATCCCGCTCGCTGCGACCGAGCGCGCAACGGGCCGGAGGTGGCGGTTGCGCTGCGAGCCGAAGGACGCCGCCAGATGATCCGCTAGTGGGTGATGGACTCCGGCGAAACGGCGTTCACCCGTCCCTCGACGCCGACCTCCTCGCCTTCTCCGTAGCGGATGGTCCCGAGCCAGTCGGCCGTCCATGCGATCGGCGCGGCGGAGCTGTTGAGCTGCGCAGGGCCTGAAGCGTTCACGACGATCTCGCCCATCATCCCGGCCGTCTCCGATGCCTCGGTTCCAGCGCGCCACAGGAGCGTGAGCCCGCCAGCGCACAGCATCGCCATGCAGTCGCTCGTGCAGTCGGAGTAGCCGCCGAGCAGCTCGCCGAGCGCCTGGCACTCTGCGGCAGCGGCGAGCGCTGCGGGGACGGACTCCGCGGCCGCCTCCGCTGCGACCCCGAGCCCGGTCACTCCGCCGATGGTTCGGGTTGGCGACCACGTCAGCGTCCCCGCGAGCCGGAGCACGTCGCCGGGATCCGCCGTCCATGACATGAAATGTGCAGGTGGTACGCTCGCGTTGTCAGAGGTCACGCTGCCGAGCCAGCTCGCCTCGAAGAGCGCGCGTCCCTGCATGTCTGCCACGCCGCTCAGCTTGCCGTCGAGCGCGAGCGGCGTACCCGCGAGCCCGGTACGCGCCCATCCACGACACCTGTCGCGCAGGGGGAGCGGGAGCGCGGCGAGGTGCGCCTGTGCTGCAGCGTCCCAGTCACGCTCGATCCGCTGCGCGGCAAACGCGCGCGCCTGGTCCGGCGGCGCCGCGCGCTGCATGGCGTCGAGCAGGGACGCGGCTTCCGCGCCGGCAGGCAAGAATGCGTCGAGCAGCTGCTCGGTCGCTGCTTCGAGCATCGCGGTCAGCCCCTCCGCCGTCACGAAAGTCAGCTTCGTGTCGAGGCGCGTCGCCGCCATATCGATCGGCAGGTCCTTGATCGGGACCCAGACGTCGCGCGCGGAGCCGGCCTGCAGCTCTCGTTCGCTCACGCAACCCCACACGATCCGACCGCTGTGCAGAGCGACGGTAAGGCTCGGCCCTACAGGCGCGCCCTCGACGACCACCGGTTCGTCTGGACCGCCGTGCGCAACGAGCGCGCCCACGGGTGCTTCGGGCGCAGCGGCTGCGATCTCCTCGCAGGTGGCCTCCGCGACGACGCTCGCCGTCCAGTCCTCCGCGACGCGCGTCCCCTCGTAGACCGGGATGACGCGGAGCGTGCCGAAGCCCTCCGCGCTCACCGAAACTCCGAGCTCCGCGGACGGCCCGCCCTTCGTCGCGGCGCGGAGCCGAAACGTGCTTCCCAGGGTCGACGCGTGGAGCTGAACCGAGGCCCTGCCATTTTCGTCCGCGACGGCCGTCGTGCGGTCGACCCATGCACCTGCAGCTTCGCCGAGGAGGGTGAAGCTCACCTCGTAGGGCGCCGGCGGTTGCCCCGTGACCCAGACCGTGCGCAGCTCCCCTGGCACGAGCTGGAGCGTACCTTCCTCCTCGAACGCCAGGACGGTGGGTCGAGCGGCGTCCCCGGGCATATCGGGGCCGCCCGTCGACTCATCGGCCATACGAAAAGAGCAGGACGCCAGTCCGACGATGGCGATCCAGGGAGCCGAGTACTTCCAAGGCAAGCTCACCCTTGGAGTGTACCTTGCATCTCCCCCGGCGAACAGTGGAGGGGCAAACGTACGACGGAGGGCCCGAGGCGCGAGCGGTGGCGCCGCGCCTCGATGCGTGAGGCAGACGGCGCCGGCCCGCAGGGACGCGACTACTTCACGTAGATCTGGGCGACGGCGAGGCCGCTGCCCCGGACGGTCATGACGGCCTTCGCGGGGCCTCCCACGGGGAGCGGATTCTTGAAGCAAGAGCCTTTGCCACCGAGCGTGGCGTTCGGTCCCGTGGTGTTGTCCTGGGAGAGCACCACGGGCGGCAGCATCGGCGCGGGCTGCGCGACGATCTGCAGGTTGAGCTCCTGGACGCCGAGGCCCACGCCGATCACCGAGTAACACTTGCCCGGCTGGATATTGAACGGCTGTTCGAGCGTCTGGCCGTCCTGGAACTGCCCGGCGAACGCGCCGCCCTCCGGCTGCATGCCCTGGACCTCGGAGGCCGCCATGGCGGTGAGGACCGGGGTCGCTGCGCTGACCGCGGCAGGCGCGATCGGGGTCGCCTGGCCGGTGCTCGTGCCCGTTGCGGTCGGCGTCGTCTGCGTCGGGGTGGGGGTCGTGGTGGCCGGCGGCGGGTACTGGCCCGGCTGGGTGGGTTGGCCGTACTGGCCCGGCTGGGTGGGCTGACCGTACTGTCCGGGCGGGTATTGTCCGGGCGGGTACTGGGTTGACGCCCCGTACTGGTTCTGCATCTGCGACGGGTTGTTCGGCTCCGGGTCGCTGCCGCCGCAGGCGAGGGGCGCGAGGCCGAGCAGGGCCGCTGGGATGAGGACGTGCAAGCGCATACGAGGCTCCTTCAGGGTTGTGCGAGTGAGGCCGCGACAATGGGACGCTCGCCGCACCCGCGGCGGCTCACCGCCGCTGGTCACGGTCGGTAAGACGGCCGAGGTGGGGGCGTGTTCTACAACGACTTGGCGGCGCAAGGCCAGACGCTGCGGTGCAGATGGCACGATGCGCGTTCAGCGAGCGGAAAGCGGCATCGCCGCGGCCTGGGTACACAGGTCCTGGAGCACGTTGTCGACCAGCGTTCGACGTTTCCGCGTTCGCGGGCGGGCGCGCGCGGTGTGCGGTGTGTCGATCGCCCGCCGTGTCCCCGCACGGCCGTGGCCGTCGAGCCCTCCGATCGATGCGCTGAGCCTGGCCGGCGCCGCCTACCGCCCCCGTCCCTTGCGAAGACGCACCAAGCCGTCCGCGCACCCGCCCGAGGAACCACTGGTCCCTGCAGACGACCATCGGACCCCTGCGGCGCTCCAGCCCAGTTGACGCGGGCGGAGGGCGACACCAGAAACCCCGTTCACAACCGCGCGGGGCGGGGCGGTCACGTGGTCTGCTTGGCGAGCCCAGCGCGGTCCCGTCGCGAGCCCCGGCGGCACGCCACGGCGTGCGGCCCGGCAGTCACGCGCCGCTTCTGTGTAGATTGAACAATGGGCGATCCCGCTCGCGGCGGGAGATCAGGAACGAGCCATGAGCGACATCCACCAGGCGATCAAGGATACCGTCGAGAGCAACCGCGTCGTCCTCTTCATGAAGGGCACCAAGACCTTCCCGCAATGCGGGTTCTCGGCGCGGGCCGTCGACATCCTGAAAAAGTGCGGCGTGGACTTCAAGGACGTCAACGTGCTGTCCGATCCCTCGCTGCGCCAAGGCATCAAGGACTACTCGCAGTGGCCGACGATCCCGCAGGTCTACGTGGACGGGAAGTTCATCGGCGGCTCCGACATCCTGACGGAGATGTTCCAGTCGGGCGATCTGCAGAAGCTCCTCGCGAAGCAGGACTAACGTCCGGATCGCTCGGGGGCGCGGAGCCCCGCCGCGCTGACGGCGCGGCGCAGGACCTCGTCGAACATGTCGCCGGTGAGCCGCCCCGTCTGCGTGTTCTGCTGGCTGACGTGGTAGCTGCCGAAGAGCAGCGCCGCCCTGGCGCCGCCGCGCGGATCGGGGATCGCCGCCTCCACGCCGTGCGCGAACGGCGGGAGGCGTGGGTGAGCTTCCTCGCGATCCCCTGCGGACGCGCCGCGCGAGCGGGCGAGCGCGCCGACGGCGTCATAGCCGATCTTGCCGAGCGCGAGGTAGACGCGCGCCCGATGCAGCGCCGCGAGCTCTCGGTCGATCCACCCGCGGCACGCCGCGAGCTCGGCGATCGTGGGCTTGTTGTCCGGGGGAGCGCAGCGGCAGGGGGCGGTGATGAACACGCCCCGGAGCGAGAGCCCATCGTCGCGCGAGGTGCTCGTCGGCTGCGAGGCGAGCCCCGCTCGATAGAGCGCCGCGTAGAGGAAGTCACCCGATCGATCGCCCGTGAACATGCGGCCGGTGCGGTTCCCGCCGTGCGCCGCCGGGGCGAGCCCGACGATCACGAGCGGCGCATCCGGATCGCCGAAGCCCGGCACAGGGCGGCCCCAGTAGGTCTGGTCCCGGTAAGCGCGCCGCTTCTCTCGCGCGACGTCCTCGCGCCACGCCACGAGCCGCGGGCAGCGCCGGCACTCGACGAGCTCCGCCGTGATCAGATCGAGCGCGCGCGCCGCGCCGCCGCGGCTCACGCGGCGGGCTCGCCGCCCGAGCTCGTCGAGGCGCTGCTCTGCCCCACGTCCACGCCGCGCTCCGATGCGCGCGCCTCCGCGAGCGGGCGCGGCGGCGCAGCCGCGTGCTCTGTCAGGCCGCTCTGCTCGCCGGCCACCATCCCGGTCACGATGCGGTCGAGCACCGCGTCGAAGCGCAGGCGATTGAAGCGGGCTCCGCTCGCCAGCCAGTCGATGTGCCCGCCCTTGCCCGGAAAATGGCCGACGATGTCCAGGTGATCGGCCTTGCCGGCCCAGATGAGCTCCCCCCAGACCTGCGAGGCCAGCGGGACCACGCCGTCGTTGGCGTCCGGCGGCGGCAGCTCCCCGAGCACGCGCGCGAGCTTCTGCTCGATCGAGCCGTCATGGGAGCGACAAGGGTAGTGCTCGTTCAGGCGGGCGGTGATGTTCGACAGCGCGGTGAAGATGGCAGCCGACATCGCTCCCCACGGCGACCGGAGCGCCGATACCCAGTCGCGCACGGCGTTGCGTGGCGCGTACGTCGCGACGCTCTGGTACCGCAAGCCCGCGCGGTCCTCGAGGCCGGCGTGGAGCAGATCCATCGCCTCGGGCATGAGCTGGACGATGGCGCCCTGGTCGTCGCGCAAGAGCTTCAGCCAGGCGCGCAGCTCGCGGCTCGAGGCGTCGTCGAGCACGCGGATGAAGCTCTCGACCGCGCGATCGATGAGCTCGATCTCGAAGAAGCCGAGCTGCGCCCGGCCGAACGCGGCGACCAGCGCCGACGCGGCCGCGAGCGGCGGCGCGCCGAGCTTGAGGCCGGCCACCGTCAGCGCGGTGACGGCGTAGAGCAGGCGCTGGCCGCTCACCGTGGCGAAGAAGGCGGCGAGCGGGGTGCCGAAATGAGGCGTGTTGATGGTGGTGACGGACCGCAGCCGGCTCGTCCAGCCGAGCCGGCGGTGAGCGTTCCCGGGGAGCCGCGCCGTCGGCGAAGCGACGAGGCGAGCGTCCAGGCCTCCGGTCGAGTGGCCTACGATGTGGATGGGGCCGTCGTCGTCCCCGGCGCTCTCGTCCACGAGGCGGGCGAGCTTCGCCGCCCGGCGGAGGATGGAGGCCGTCGGGTGGACCTCGCAGACGTGGATCTCGACGATACGGCCGCGATCGCGGAACCGCTCCTCGATCGCGCGGATGAAGTGCTCGAAATACTCGAGGGAGGCGAGGGTCGCGAAGCCGAACATGCCCGGCGACAGGTAGACGCGCGTCTTCTGCACGCGCGGGAATGTGCCATGTCCGCCGGCCCTCGGCGGCATTTCCATGGCCGCCCGCGCCTGCGACCGTGACGGCCGGGCGGCGTGAAGAAGCGGCGGCATGCCGGCGGCAAATCCGGCTACCCTGCGATCGTGGACGACCCCAGCGCGCGGGAGATCGAGGCGGCTGTACAGGAGGCCCTGGGCCTGTTTGGAACATCGGGCTCGGTGAGCGTGCAGGGACGCCAGATCGCGCTGCGTGGGCGCGGTGCGCCCGTGGCCATCGATCTGGAGCAGCTGGTCGAGCAGTGGCCGCTTCTGCCACAAGAGCTGCGCACGCGTAAGGCATCCGACATCGCGCGGCGGCTCGCTCAGGCGCACCGCGCGGTGAGCTCGCTCGCGCCGCCTGCGCCGGCCGCCCGGGTCCGGCCAGCGCGGCACCTCGTGATCCCCGTCGGCGTGCTCGCGCTGGTGGTCGTCGGCGCGCTCTTCGCGTCGCGCATGCTCCGATCGCGAGAGGCCCCGGCCGCCTCGCCCACAGAGCCGGAGACGACCGCCGGCGAGGATGCGGCGCGGAACGCGCGCACCTGCGAGGCCGCGCGCAAGCGGATCTACGCCGGCGCTTCCATGGGGCCCTTCGAGCTCGCGGGCTGGGTCGCCGAGCTCTGGCTGGCGATGCCGCGCGGCGCCGCTGCAGCGGAGCTCGCCGCCGGCGCCGGGGAACCAGCAGCCCTGACCGCCGAGTCCGTGGGGCTCGGCGCGCTCATCGCGCAGGGCAAGCTGACGGCTGGCGCCGACGCCGAGCTCGCCGCGATCACCGACGGGGCCGTGGAGATCGTCCCCGGGTTCGATGCGGAGGAGGTAAGGCGCTCTCCGTCGTGGCGCGCGATCACCGCGCGCTTCTCCGGCGGATACGCGCGGGCATACTTCGATCCCGCGCACCGGGCGCGCTTCGTCGCGCTCGGCGATCGCATGTCCGACGCGGCCGCCGCGGCGCTGGGCGCCCTGTACGCGCGCTGCGCGCACCTGCCCTACCACGACGCCGGCGCCTGGTTCCGCGGCTCGGATCCGGCCACGGCGGCGACGGCGCTCGTCTATGCGTCCGGACTCTTCGCCGAGATGTCGGCGGTCGATCGAGGGGCGCTCGCCGCGTTGCCAGGGGTGGGGCCGATCGACGCCTTGCGCGGCGCTGGCGCCTCGCTCGATGCCGCGAGCCTGGGGAAGCTGGTGGGGGCGCACGGCGGGGGCATCACCAAGGGCGGGTCAGGCGCGGTCGTCATCACGTTCCCCGTCGGCGGGCCGACCCGGGCGACGACCGCGAGCCGCACCGTCGCGCGCAAGCTGCAGGTCGGCGTGGGCCAGGAGTGAACGCTCACTCGCCCGCGGCGAAGTGCACGATCGAGAAGACCGGCGCCGCGTCGCCGGCGCGCTCCGCGAGGAGCGCACGACCGCCGAGGAAATCGAGCTCGACGACGAAGGCGAAGCCGGCGACCTCGCCGCCCTGCTTGCGCGCGAGCTCGGCCGCGGCCGAGGCCGTGCCGCCGGTCGCGAGCAGGTCGTCCACGATGAGGACCCTCGCCCCCGGCCTGATCGAGCCCTTGTGCATCTCGAGCTCTGCCTTGCCGTATTCGAGCGCGTACGCCACGCGATCGGTCGCGGCCGGGAGCTTGCCTGGCTTGCGCACGGGCACGAAGCTGGCGTTGAGCCGGGCCGACAGCGCGCCGCCGAAGATGAAGCCCCGGGACTCGACGCCGACCACGACGTCGACGTGCTCGCCCACGAAGCGCTGGGCCAGGAGATCGAGCGTGATGTGGAGCGCCCGCGGATCCGCGAGGAGCGGCGTGATGTCCTTGAAGAGGATCCCGGGCTTCGGAAAATCCGGGACGCTCCGGAGGTGCGCCTTGAGATAACGGAGCGCGTGCTCGGAGGGGAGGGCGTCGTGATTGAACATGACGCCGAGCGTAGGCGAGCGCATTCGAGCCGGAAAGCGCTCCACGCGTCGCGACGCGAGCTACGTCAGGTGATGTGGCCGTCGTTGAGCTCCGCGGCGAGGAGGGCTGCGATGCCCTCGTGCTGCGCGGCGAAGAGGTCGAGGGTCAGCGGCGTGACGCTGACGGCCCCTGCGTCGTAGGCCTCGGTGTCCGAGCCGGGGACGAGGTCGTGGCGTACGCCCGCGCCGCCGATCCAGAGGTACTCGTGCCCGCGCGGATCCCGGCGAAAGATCACCTCTTCGGTGTACAAGCGCGCGCCCATGCGCGTGGCCCGCACGGGCCAGCTGCTGCCCGCAGGGATGTTGACATTGAGCAGCGGCGCTGGCCGGCGTCCCTCCTTCCCGGCGGCGCGGTGGAGGGCGAGCGCGAGCTTGACGCCGAGCGCCGCTGCGGCCGGGAGCGACGCGCCTGCATCGGCGGAGAGCGCGATCGAGGGGACGCCGCGGAGCGCTCCTTCGCGCGCGGCGGCCACGGTGCCCGAGTAGAAGATGTCGGCGCCCAGGTTGAGCCCGTGGTTCATGCCCGACACGACCAGATCGGGGCGCCGCGGCAGCACGCGCGTGCCGGCGTGAAGGGCGACGTAGATGCAGTCGGCGGGCGTGCCGTCGACCGCGAACACGCCGGGCGCAGCCTCCAGCAGCCGGAGGACGCGGTGCAGGCTCAGGGAGTGGCTCGTCGCGCTCTGGTTGACCGCGGGGGCGCACACCACCACGTCGGCGTGCCGGGCGAGCTCGTCCCGCACCGCGGTCAGACCCGGCGCTGAGTAGCCGTCATCGTTGGAGAGGAGGATCAGAGGGCGCATGCGTTCGCTCGATGGGTCTCGGGATCAGCGACCGAGCAGGCGCCTCGCGAGCGCGGCGACGAGCTCGACGAGGGCGCTGACGCGGCCGAACCATCCGGCTCCCCCTCGCGCCCGCGCCATCGCGAAGGCGACCGTCCGGAGCGCGGGCGTATAAGGGTACCACCACAGCTCGCTCTTCGCCCTGCTGCGGTCCTCGAGCAAGAAGCGCGGCCGCGTGAGCTCCGCGAGCGCGTGTGGGCTGCTCGTGACGCCGTAGCCGCTGTCTCCCGCCCCCGTCCACGGCGCGGCCGGGAGCGCGCCCGTGAAGCCGTGGTTGTTGATCGTCACCACGCCGGAGCGCAGCCGTCGCGCGAGCGCGTGGGCCCGCTCGTAGCCGCGGGTCCAGAGGCTGGTCGTGAGCGCGAAGCGGGACGCGTTGGTGCGCGCGATCGCCTCCTCGGCGTCCTTCACCACGATGATGGGAAGAACGGGGCCGAAGGTTTCGTCCCGGAGCAGCGGCGTGTCCTCTCGCTCCACCTTGAGGACCGTCGGTGGGAAGGCGAGCGAGCCCTCTTCCGGCGCGCCGCCGGCGAGGATCTCTGCCCCGCCCTCGACGGCCGCCTCGAGCTGATGCCGCACGATCTCCGCCTGCCGCGCCGTCGTCATCACGCCGACGTCGATGCCGGCGCGGAGCTGCCCCGTGAGCGCGATGACGCGCGCGATGAAGCGGTCCGCGATCGCCTGCTCGACGTAGACGCGCTCGATGGAGGCGCAGTTCTGTCCGGCGTTCGTGAAGGCGCCCCAGAGGACGCCGCGCGCGGCGCGCTCCAGATCGCAGTCGCCGAGGACGATGGCGCCGTCCTTCCCGCCGAGCTCCAGTGACGTCGGGATGAGGCGCTCGGCGCACGCGACGGCGATCTTCTTGCCGGTGGCGACGCTGCCGGTGAAGACGACGAGATCGACGCCGGCCCCGACGAGCGCGGCGCCGACGTCGCTGCCGCCCTGCGCGACGGCGAGGACGCCGTCCGGGAGCAGCCCGTCGAACAGCGAAGTGACGAGCGCGCCGGAGCGCGGCGTGACCTCGCTCGGCTTGAAGACGACGGCGTTGCCCGCGAGCAGCGCCGGCACGATCGTGCGCAGCGGGATCGCGACAGGGTAGTTCCAGGGCGTGATGAGCGCGACGACGCCGCGCGGATCCCTCTGGATGCGCCCGACTTTGCCGGGGTAGGCGAGCGGGTCGAGCGCGACGGGGGAGTCGTCGAGGAGCTCCTCGATGGACCGGGTCCAGTAGTCGATGAGATCCGCGTTCGGGAGCACTTCAGCGAGCGCGGCCTCCTCGATCGGCTTGCCGCACTCGCGGTGCACGAGCGTCGCGATCTCCTCGGCCCGCGCGAGCAGGCGCCTCTTGACGCGCGCGATGAGCTCGGCGCGCTCCCTGATCGGGAC
The DNA here is from genome assembly GCF_051525245.1 of Sorangium sp. So ce128. Taxonomy (NCBI): domain Bacteria; kingdom Pseudomonadati; phylum Myxococcota; order Polyangiales; family Polyangiaceae; genus Sorangium; species Sorangium sp. So ce128. Next base: position 4,352,816 of record NZ_CP150313.1, read on the forward strand.
CTCCGCCCAGGCGATCTGCGCCGCCCGCGCGCTGGCAACGATCGTCGCGAGGGCGCTGGGCTCTGTCTCTGCCACGCCGTCGAGGGGCGCTCCCCCTGCCGGGCTGCGCAGAGGGAAGGGGCCGGAGCTCGCTACCCTGACGGACGCCGACGACGCCGCGTCGCCAGCTGCGGCGCAGGCCTCGTGGGGAAGGGGAGTCGTCTCGGAATCCATCGGGCGCGGAGCCTAGCACCGCGCTCCTGCCCCTCTGCATGGGGCATGTTGCGCCCCCTAGGAGCAGGCCCCGGGGGCGCGGGTTTCTACGGAGCGGGATCAGGTGCAGGCGCGGTCTCTTCAGCGGGCGCGGGCGCAGCGCCCTCACCGTCCGGGGTGGCGGTGCCGGCGGGGCTGCCTTTCCGCTTCGTGGGGCGGTCGGGCGTCGGGCTCGCCGCGGAGGGCGTGATCGACACGACCGTTTGCTTGCGGCAACCGACGATGACCGCCTGGCCGGCGGAGAGCCACGCGGGGGTCGACGTCTTCTCCGTCGTCAGCTTGCCGAGCCGCACGTAACGCGTCCCGCAAGGCACGTCGAGCGTCTCTCCGGTGCTTCCGGCGAGCGAGCCGTTCACATACACCGACGCGCGCTCTGGCGAATTGACCGTCAGGTGGCCCCGGCTCGGCGGCAGATCCTCCGCCTTGCCTGCGGCCGGCGCAGCGCTCGCCTCGGGTGCAGCGCTCGCCTCGGGCGCAGCGCTCGCCTCGGGTGCAGCGCTCGCTGCCGGCGTCGCGGTCTCGGCCGCGGACGGTGCAGCGGGCGCCGTCTCGGTGGGCGCGGCGGTTGGCGTCGGCGCGGTGGCCGGCGGCTGCGCGGTCGCGCTCTGGGTCGCTCCCGGAGACGTGTCGGGGGCGACGTCGGGGAGGGGCGCGGGCTCGGGGTCAGACACGCTGAGCCGGTACGCGACCGCTGCGCCGCCCACGAGGAGCGCCACGGCGGCGATCACGATGCCCACGCGGGAGCGCGGGCGCGGCGGCGGTCGCACGGTGATGCCGGCGTCCGCGGCGGGCCGCGTCGTGACGTGGTCGGAAGGCTTCACGTCCTTGTCGGCCGGGAGGGGCGGGTCCTTGGTGATGACCTTCGGGAGAAGGTCGCGGTCGGCCGCCTTCGGCCTGGACCTACGATCCGCTTCGTCGCTCGCGTCTCTGGACAGCGTTCCAGGCGACGCATCGCCGGCCTCTTCCGCGACCGAGCGCGCGACGGCCTGGGCTTCGGACCGCGCGGAACGGATCGCCGTCTCCTCGTCTTCGAGGCCCTCGGGGCGAGAACGAATGACGGTGGGCTCGTCCTCGAGCATGCCGCGGATCACGGTCGGCTCGTCGTCGACCATCTCGCGGCTGAACTCTCGCTCGGTGGCAGGCTCCCCCATCGCGCGCCGCGTGGCGGCGGCGATCGGATCCGGCGCCTTGGGGGTGACCGGCTCACCAGAAGATGACGGCCCACGGGCAGTGACCGCCTCGAGCGTCGAGGCATCATCCGCGGCGGCCGACGCGGTCGTGGCGTGTACCTCCGCGCGGTCAGGCAGGGATCTGCGCTCCGCGCGCGCCTCGGGCACCGCGGCATCCGGCGCCGCCCTGCGCTCGGCCGGGAGCTTCAGCGCTGCAGCGGGCTTCTGGCCGGGTTCCGGCTCGTCGGGGAGGAGCCCTGCGAACGAGAGCTCGCTGTCGCCCTCCACCACCTTCGGCCGCGCAGCGACGTCCTCGTGAGGGAAGAACGGCTTCGTCTCTGCGCGCGGGCTGGAGCCCCGGGCCGGGGGCATCGCCGGGCCTGCACCGGGCGCGTCCTTGCCCAGGGCAGCTGACCTGGCCGCAGGCGCCGCGACCTTGGCCGCGGTCCTGGCTGCCTCTCTCGGCTTCAGCTCGGCCGCCTCCGCGGGAGGGCGGAAGGTCTCCTGAGCACCGGCGGAGGGGCCGGCGTCAGCCCGCGGGAGATCGATGGAGGCGGCGGGCCTCGCGACCGGCTTCCCGGGTGAGCTGGGAGGCGGCGCAGGGTTGCGCGCCGGCGTCGCCGCGGCCGGCTTGACGGCCGCGGCCTTGACCCCGCTCGCTGCGGGCGTGGCTGCTGCGGCTGCCTTCACCGACGGCTGTTGCGGCGTCTTCGCCGGAGATTGCTGCGGTGCCTTCGCGGCCGCTGCGGGCTGCTTCGCGGCGCTGGCCGCCGCGGTCTGCGATGCCTGCGCGGCCGCCGGGCTGAAGGCGTCGATGCCACCGACGTCGTCCAAGACGGGCTCGATGGCGCGCGGCGCAGACGGTCCGCTCGAGGCGACCGCTGCCGGCCGTGCTTCATTCGCCGGCGACGTTTCCGTCGAGCTGAACCTGGGGTCGGGCGAGGCCGCGCCCGCCGTGTCGTTGGCGATGGCGCCGGGCGCCTCGCCGCGATGCGGGACGAGCTCGGCGGAGGCCGCGAGCTGCGCCCGGGTGCGAGGCGCAGCGGCGTTCCGCTGCACCCGGTGGAGGAGCGCTTCGAGGGTGGCGACTTTTTCGGCGACGTTCACGCCGCGCCAGCATATCGCGGCTCGGCGCTCGTTACATCATTCGCGGTGAAGGGGCGCGATCGGGCGGGCTCACCGGCGGAAAATCCCGCTGGAAGGGGTCAGAGGGTCTCAAGGTAGGCGACCAGATCGTCGAGCTGGGCGTCCGAGAGCTGGGACGTCTTGCCGTGCCTGTCTCCGCCGCCGCAGGCGGGGTTGGTGAACCGGTCCTTCAGCGTCGGCGCGCATCCGTCGTGCATGAACGGCGCGCGCGTGCCGATGCGGACCAGCGACGGCACCTGGAAGGGCTTGCCCGTACCGACGTCGAACGAGTCGTTGGTCGTGAGCTGAGCGCCCGCGTGGCAGCTCGCGCAGTCGACGGCCTTGTCGTGGAAGAGGGCCTCGCCGCGCGCGACGGCCTCTGCGTCGGGCGCCGACGACACCGGCGGAGCGGGGAGGCTGTCGATCCACCGGGCGAAGACCTTCACCCGGCGCGGTCCCTGGTGCATGCCGCCCATGCGCCGCTCGAAGACCTCGTCCATGATGGCTTCGATCCCCGACATATCGCCGTCCCAGTGGAACGGCGCCGTGTTGAGGATCCCGCCGCTGACGAACTGGGTGCGCCGCGGTCCGATGGGGTTGAAGTGCCAGGTATGGCTGTCCTCGCCTCCCTCCGGATGGCACGACGCACACGCCATCGGGCCGGCAGTGTTCCGGTGGAACATCTCGTGGCCGGTGTCCCTGCGGCTCTCCCCGGGGAGCGTGATGACCTTGGCGACGCGGTTGCCGGCGGTGTTGGGAGCCCCGAGGACCTGGATGCCCGCCGGCTCGCGGGTCTGCACCACCACGGAGCCGCCGGCGAACGCGACGGCCGTGGGCTCGCCTTCCACGACCACGCGCTGCTCCGCCTCGACGCACGTTCCTTCGGGGCCACCCATCGTCACGTTCAAGTTCGCGCGGCTGGTCATGAGGATCTCGCTCCTGCCGGCCGCGACGACCGCATACGAGAGACCGTCATCGGACACCGCGACATCGACCGGCAAGGTCGCGGAGGGGAGGGCAGCGGCCAGGTTCGGCTGGCCGTCGGAGTCGGGCGTCCCGACCTCCGAGACCGTGCCGTGGACGACGCTCCCATCGCATCCGCCGGAGCTGTAGCCCCCCTCCACGATCTCGACGGGCGCGATCAAGGCGCGCTGGTGGACCATCGCGATACCGCCTGTCGGCAGCTTGATCGTCCGCCAGGCGACGGTCGGCGCGAACTCCTGCCCGAACAGGTTGAATTTCGGGAGCTTCTTTTGCTCCATCACGATGCCGTCCGCCCCGATGGTGAGCAGCTCGGCAGACCGGAACTTGCTGACCAGGAGCCGGTCCCCGTCCACGACCACGTCGCGCAGGTCGCGATCGAGCTTCAGGCGGCGCGTCGCCGCGCCGGGACCGGCCGGGAGCGTGACGAGCTCGCCGCCGAGGCACGCGACATGGAGCGCGTCGGTCTGCGCATCGTAGGCGACCCCCCGCGGGGCCGGGCACACGTCGCGCCGGTCGATGATCGTCCCGCTCTCCGCGTCGACGGTCACGAGCGCGCCGCCGCGGCGGAGCGCGACGTGGAAGCGACCCGCGTCGTCCTCGACGACCCTGCCCGGCTCGTCGCCCTTCTGCAGGGCGATCTCCGCGGTCAGCTTCTGCGCCTGGAGATCGACGATCCACACCCGGTCGCGATCCGGATCCGCGGCCACCGCCCGGAGGGCGCTCTTGCTCACGGCGAGCGTTCCGCCGCTGATGGCGGGCGGCGGCTCCGCCGCGACCGCGACGCTCCCAGGATCGCCGATGTCGGGGGTGTCGTCCTCACCGAGCTCCCACGGAGCGCAGGCGGCAAAGGGTGATGCGATCACAAGGATGGCGAGGAACGGGGAGAAGCTGCGGCGCGACGCAAGCAGTCGATGCATGAGGGCCTCCGGTCCGCCGCCAAGCAAGATGGCGGCCACTTCATTCGATGTTCTTCCATCCGATCGCGCGCGGCAATACGTGTTGCCGCGGAGAGAGCGACGTATTCCTGCCGTCCATAGCGAGCGTGAGCGGGGGTTGGATGGCGTGTCTGGCGAGGGTCCCGTGCTGCGCATCGGTGATGACGTCCCTGCTGTCGTGGCCCATTGCGGCACGGCACGACGAGCGCGCCAGACCATCGTGTCCGGCGCGGCCCGGGACGGTTCCCGTCGCGGTCGCGGCATGACGCGGGCCTGGGGGCGCAGGCGCGCCGTGGGCCGAGAGCGCGGGCTTCCCGGTCACCTTCGCCAGACGGCGAGGCGAGCGATCGCCGAGACGCGATGCGTGGGATCGCCTGTGACTTGACGGGTGCTCTCGCCGCCCATAAGTGACCCACCGGTCATGAAAAGCACCGCACCCTCGTCTCGACGCAGCATCTCGCTGGCTTCGACGCTCGCCGGGCTGCTCGCCCTCGGGCTCATCGCCTCACCGGCCGCGGGGCAGCCGGCCGCTCCCCGACCGGCGGCTCCGCAGCCGGTCACCCCGCCGCCCACCCCGGCGCCTCCTGCCGCGGGCCAACCGCAGCCCCCGGGGGCGGCCATCGCTGCGGCTCAGCCGGCGGCGACGAAGGCCGATCCGCTCGCCACGGCGCTTGCGCCGCAGCCGGGAGGGCTGACGCCGGACGACGTCGCGAAGGCCGCGCTGCGGACGCGTGCGTCGCTCCGCGCCAAGCAGGCCGATCTCCGCGCGGCCGCTGCCAAGGTCGATCAGGCGATGGTCAATTTCTTTCCGCGGCTGACGCTCACGGCCACCTACACGCGTTTGTCAGAGGTCGAGACCCCGGCCCTCGGCGCGGGGGCGCCGGTCGTCGGCGTGACCAATGGCCCGGGGCAATCTGGATTCAGCGAGGGACCCCTCTCCACCGCGCCTTGCGCAGACGCCGCTGCGGGGCAGTGTGTCGTCGACGGCGACGGCCGCTTCGTGACCCTCAGCCGTTCTCCTGGGCTTAGCCTCCCTTCGTCCGTCAACTCCTACTCCCTGACGGCGAGCCTCGCCGTGCCCATTTCGGATTACGTGTTCCGCATCTCGCAGGGGTACGCGTCGGCGTCCCACGCAGAGAGCGCGAAGAAGCTCGAGCTGCAGGCGGAGACGCTGCAAGCCGCGGCCGACGCGAAGATCGCGTTCTTCAACTGGGTCCGCGTGAAGGGGCAGGTCGTCGTCGCAGGTGAGGCGGTGTCTCAGTCCAGGGCGCACGTCGAGGACGCGCGCCGCACCTTCGAAGTTGGGCTGCTCTCACGCGCTGACGTGCTCCGGCTCGAGGCCCAGGTGGCCGGCGCGGAGCAGGTGCTCAATGAGGCGCAGGCCGCGCTCCTGGTCGCGGACGACCAGATCCGTATCGCGCTCGGCGCCGCGCCGGACAGGCCGCTCACGTTGGGGATCGATGTGATGGGGAGCGCGCCTGCGAAGCCGCCCGCGGAGGCGCTCCCGGCGCTGGTCCAGGAGGCGCTTCAGAAGCGCCTCGAGATCCGCGCCCTCGACGAGACGCAGTACTCGCTCGAGAAGGCCGAGGCGGTCACGAGGGCCGGCTACTTCCCGCGGTTGGACGGGTTCGCCGATCTCACCTACGCGAACCCCAACCAACGCGTCTTCGGAGCTCAGGACAGGTTCGATGCGACGTGGTCCGCAGGCGTCCGCGCCACGTGGGTCGTCAACGACATCTTCACCACCGCGGGCGCGTCCGCCGAGGCGAACGCCCGCACCACGCAGATCGCGGAGCAGAAGGCCGCGCTGCGCGACGCCCTCCGCCTCGAGGTGGTCTCGGCGTATTCCGAGCTGAGCAAGACCGCGAGCAGCATCGAGTCTGCAGAGCGCCAGCTCGCGGCGGCCACGGAGTCGATGCGCGTCCGGTCGGAGCTGTTCCGGGCAGGGCGAGCCACGAGCGTCGACGTGGTCGACGCCGAGGGCGAGGTGACGCGCGCGCGGCTCCAGCAGCTCAACGCGCGCGTCGGCGCGCTCGTCGCCAAGACCCGGCTGGACCACGTGGTCGGACGCGACGCGAAGGACCTGAAATGACCTCGCCGCGCGCGTCTTCTTCGCTTGCGCGGCCCTCCTGGCCGGAGTAGGGAAGGCGTGCGCCGCTGCAGCGCGGGTTCCTGCGGCGCCTTTGTCGACACCGCGGCAATCACCCGCATCATCCCTCACCGGCCGAGGCAGCGCGTCCACGGTGCGCGCCCGGTCCGCCCGTCATGACGGAGCTTGCGCTCATCATCAGCGGCGGCCTGCTCGGGCTCGCCTTTGCGGCTTACCTCGCTCGCTGGGTCGTCGCACGCCCCGCGGTCGAGCCCGAGATGCAGCGCATCGCAGCGATCATCCAGGGGGTCGCGGAGGCGTACTTTCGCCGCCAGAGCAGCGTGATCGGCGCGGTCTCCGCGATGCTCGGAGGCGCCATCTTCCTCGCCTACGGCCTCCTCCGGCGCACCGGGGAGAACAACCCGGTGCCAGCGCTGGAGCTGGGTGTCTGGCTGACGCTCTCGTTCGCGGTCGGGGCCGCCAGCGCGGTCGCGACCGGCCGCGTCGCTGCCTGGATCGCGCCCCGCACCAGCGTGCGCGCCGCGAGCGGCGCCCGCCGCTCGCTCGATCTCGCCCTGCAGATCGCCCTCCGTGGCGGCGCCGTGTCGGGGCTCTTCGTCGCGAGCATGAGCCTCCTCGGCCTCGGCGGCCTGTTCGCCGCGGTCCTCGCGTTCCGTGGCGGCTTCGGCGCCGAGCCGGCCGAGGCGCTCGCGCTCGCCCCGACCATCCCCTGGGTCATCGCCGGTTACCCGCTCGGCGCCTCCTTCGCCGCCCTGATGGCGCAGCTCGGAGGCGGCACCTTCTCCAAGGCGGCCGACCTAGGCGCGGACCTCGCCGGCGCGGAGGTCGGGCTCGACGAGGACGACCTCCAGAACCCGGCCACGATCGTCGACCTGGCAGGCGATACGGTCGGCGACTGCGCCGGGCGCGCGGCCGGCGTCTTCGCCTCCACCGTCACCGAGAGCGCGGGCGCCATGGTGGTCGGCGCGATGCTCTTTCGCAACAACGCCGGGCTCCCGAGCGCCCTCGCCGTCGTGCTCTTCCCGCTCGTCAGCCGCGCGTTCGGCCTCATCGCGACGCTCTTCGGCGTGATGGTCGTCAAGACCGACGACCGCGAGGACGCCTTCAACGCCCTCGTGCGGGGGCTCTACGTCACGGCCACCCTCCACGCCGTCGGCATCGCCGGGGCCGCCAAGTGGCTGCTCGACGCCCACTGGGTCATCTTCTTCGCCTGCGGCGTGATCGGCATCGTCACCGGCATCGGCGTGCTGCACGTCACGCAGTACTACACCGAGCAGCGGCACCGCCCGGTGCGCGAGCTCGCCGAGGCGGCCCGCAGCGGCTCCGCGATGGCGGTGCTGCGCGGGCTCGCCATCGGTCTCGAGAGCTCGGTTCCCCCGCTCCTGGTCGTCGTCGGCGCCACCTTCGGCTCCTACCTGCTCGGCGCCCGCTCCGGGCTCGCCGGGGGGGGCCTGTTCGGCACAGCGGTCGCGACGATGGGGATGCTGGGCACCGCGGGGTACGTCCTCGCCATGGATGCGTTCGGCCCCATCGTGGACAACGCGGGCGGCATCGTCGCCGTGACCGTCGCCCGCGAGCGGCCGGACGTGCGTGGCCGCACCCTCGTGCTCGATGCCGTCGGCAACACGACCAAGGCGCTCACGAAGGCGTACACGGCCGGCGTGGCCGCGCTCGCCTCGCTGCTGCTCGTCGCCGGCTACCTCGATGAGTCCCGGCGCCGGGCGTTGACGTCGAGCGCGCCGATCCGCGGCGAGACGACCGCGATGGTCCTGCGCCTCGACCGGCCCGAGGTCTATCTCGGCGCCCTGGTGGGGATCCTCCTTGTCTTCTGGCTGGCCGGCCGCTGCATTCGCAACGTCCTCCAGGCTGGCCGACGCGTCCTCGACGAGGTGAGGCGCCAGGCCCGCGCCCGCCCGCCGGGGTTCGTAGGCGACCACGAGCCCTGCGTCGAGATCGTCTCTCGGGCCGCGCTGCGCCATATGATCGCGCCAGCCCTCGTCTCCGCGGTGGTGCCCGTCGTCGTGGGACTTGCCTTGCGCTTTGCAAGGACGGAAGATAATCCTCTGGTCGCGGCCGATTCAGTCGCGGCCTTGATCATGGCCGGGACGGTCGCAGGCGTCCTCGGGTCGCTCTTCTTGGGGAATACCGGGGCGATCTGGGACAATGCGAGGCAGTACATCGCGACCGGCGCGCACGGTGGGCGCTACCTTGTCGACGAGACGGGGGCGCGGGCGGACAACCCCACCTATGGTGCCGCCGTCGTCGGCGACACGATCGGCGATCCGCTCAAGGACGTGGCCGGCCCCGCGATCCACGTGCTCATCAAGATGCTCCCCGCCGTGATCATCGTGTTCTTGCCGTTCTTCATCTGATGCCGGTTCTTCACCCAGCGGGATTTGCCAAGAGATCCCGTTCACCCGACCCATCCCGGCGAATAACCGCCGCACCTGTATCCCGAGCCCACGACGTGCCGCCTCCGATCTCCGACGCACTCTCCACCCTCAGCGATCGTGGCCTGCGAAGGCTGCTTGGCGCCCGCACCTTCCTCCGCGGGCTGGAGTACTTCCGCCGCCGTGTCGTCGAGGACATCTCCATCAACGAGACGATGGCGAGCGGCACCGTCCGCGCCGCCGACTCCGAGCCATATCCGGTCAAGGTCGAGCTATCGCCCGATGGCATCCAGTCGCAATGTTCCTGTCCGGCGTTCCAGAAGGCTGGGCAGCACTGCAAGCACGTCGCGGCGCTGCTCATCAGCATCCGCGACCAGGCGCGCGGCGCGCAGCCGCGACGCGAGCCGCCGATCCCGGCGCTCGTCCCGCAGACCGCCCACGCCGGCGGTGACGCCCTGAAGCGTGTGCGCCGTCGCGACCGCCGCGGGCGCCTGGCGATCACGCCGTCGGCGCCCGTCCCGACCGTCGTCGGCACCCACGGGCCTCCGGGCTCATCCGTCGCCCTCGCGGCGCCGATCCTGGACGCGACGGCCAAGCAGACCGGGATCGGCGCCTGGCTTCCGCCCGAGGGCGTCACCGGGGCACGGCGCGTGGAGTTCCGCCTCCACGTGCGGCAAGGGGCGCTGACCGTCACCGTCCTCGACGCCGAGGCGCGCGTCCCGGTGCTGCCCTCTGCGGCGCTCGCCTGGCAGGCGCTCTATCCGACGCCGGATCGCGACGCGCTCCGGCTGCTCGCCCGGTTCGAGAGCGGCAACCCGCGCCACCCAGCCGTCGACATCCGCGGCGAGGACGTGGCCGAGCTGCTCCCGCTGCTCGAGGGCCAGCGCGTGCTGCTCGAGCCGGCCCTGATGCAGCTCCGCTTCGGCGACGACAGCCTGCGGCCGCGCTTCGATCTCGAGACCGTCGGCGGCGACACCATCATCGTGAAGACGAGCTTCGAGCGGGGGAACGACAAGCGCCGCTTCTCGCTGCTGCAGGGCGGGTGGTTCGAGGGCTGGCCGGGCTGGCACATCGACACGCAGGAGGGGCTCGCGCGCCGCATCGACAAGCGCGTCTCCCCCGCGGCGATGCGCCGCCTGCTCCGCTCGCCGACCATCGGCGAGCCGATGAGCGAGCTGGCCCGCATCATCATGCAGGGGCTGCCCAAGATCGCGCTCGAGGTCGGCGCGGAGCTGCCCGACCTGAATCAGATCGCCGAGGTCGTCGATCTCGTGCCCACGTTCCGCATGCGCGCGGGCGGCTCGCTCATCGAGGCGCGCGTCACGCTGACCGCCGCCTACGGCGACGCCGAGGTCGCGGTGCGCGCCGACGGCATGTCGCCCCCGGTGCTCGTGCAGCCGCCCGAGGAGGGGATGAAGCGCGCCCGCTGCATCCGCGTGGACATCGCCGCGCAGCAGGAGGCGGCGAGCAAGCTGCTCGCCCTCGGGCTCAAGCCGGACGAGACGGGCCAGGGCTTCATCGCGAACGGCGACCAGGCGCTCACCTTCTGGACCGAGGGGCTCGCCGAGCTCCCCGACGACTGGGACCTCTTCGTCCCCGAGGATCTCGTCGACACGCAGGTGCGCGGCAGGCCGATCGGCGTGTTCGCCAAGGTCACCTCGGGGATGGACTGGCTGAACGTCAAGCTCAGCTTCGAGAGCGAGGGCATCGGCGTCGATCGCGACGAGCTGCGCCGCTGTCTCGCCGAGGGCAAGCGCTACGTCCGCCTCGAGGACGGGTCGTTCGCCGCGTTCGATCCTGACGCCGTGCGCGCGATGCTCGATCGCGAGGTCGAGCTGATGATGGCGGCCGGCAAGAGCGGTCGGCTGCCCCTCGCGCAGGCCGGGCGGGTGCACGAGCTCCTGCAGCACGCGAGCGGATCGAGCGTGACCGCCTCCGCGCGCGAGCTGTTCCAGAAGCTCAGCAACATCGACGAGATCGGCAGCACCAAGCGGCCCAGGAACCTGAAGGCGACGCTCCGTCCCTACCAGGAGGCGGGCCTCTCGTGGCTCAAGTTCATCCATGACATCGGCTCGGGCGGCGTGCTCGCCGACGACATGGGCCTCGGCAAGACGGTCCAGACGCTCGCCCTCCTGCTCGCCGTCAAGCAGGAGGAGAAGCACATGCGCGCGCTGATCGTCGCCCCGACGAGCGTCGTCACGAACTGGGAGCGCGAGCTCGCCCGGTTCGCGCCGTCGCTGTCGGTCGCCCTCTGGCACGGCGCCGATCGCAAGGATCAGATCGACGAGGTGAAGGCCGCGGAGGTGGTGATCACGAGCTATGCGCTCCTCCGTCGCGACGAGGATTTCCTCGCGCAGCTCGACCTGAGCTACGCCATCCTCGACGAGGCGCAGCACATCAAGAACCCGATGAGCGCCACCGCCGCGGCGGCCAAGCGGCTCCGCGCGAAGCGCCGGCTCGCGCTGACGGGCACGCCCATCGAGAACCGGCTCTCGGAGATCTGGTCCATCTTCGACTTCGTCTCGCCGGGCCTGCTCGGCTCGCTCGACAAGTTCGAGGCCCGCTTCTCGCGCCCGATCGAGGCGGGCGACTACAAGACCGCGCAGCGGCTCCGCGCCGCCATCCACCCGTTCATCCTGCGCCGCACGAAGCAGGAGGTCGCCAAGGATCTTCCCGAGAAGATCGAGATGGATCAGATCTGCGATCTCACCGGCGAGCAGCGGGCGCTCTACATGCAGGTCGCGCGCGAGGTGCGGGCGCAGGTCCTCGGCGAGGTCGAGCGCGTCGGCCTCGCGAAGAGCCAGCTGCAGATCCTCGCCGGCCTCACCCGCCTCCGGCAGGCGGCCTGCGACCCGCGGCTGCTCGGCTTGCCGCGGGAGTTCGGCGACGACGACTCGGGCAAGCTCGTCGCGGTCCGGGAGCTCATCGCGAACGCCGTCGAGGGCGGGCACAAGGTCCTCGTCTTCAGCCAGTTCGTGATGATGCTGAGGCTCATCGAGAAGGCGATGAAGGAGGATGGTGTCGCCTACGAGTACCTCGACGGCTCCACGAAGGACCGGGCGGAGCGCGTCGACCGCTTCCAGAACGATCCGAGCGTGCCGGTCTTCCTCATCAGCCTCAAGGCGGGCGGCACGGGCCTGAACCTCACCGCGGCCGACACGGTCATCCACTTCGATCCGTGGTGGAACCCGGCGGTCGAGCAGCAGGCCACCGACCGCGCCCACCGCATCGGGCAGACGAAGGTGGTGACGGCCTATCGGCTCATCGCCGAGGGGACGATCGAGGAGAAGATCCTGCTGCTCAAGGACAAGAAGCGTCAGCTCGTCGCCTCCGTCCTCAGCGAGGACGCGGGCGGCGCGAAGAAGCTCACCAAGGCCGACCTGGAAGAGCTGTTCGCGGTGGACTGAAAGAACGACGGCGCGCAGGGGGAGCGCGCCGGTCGCGGAGCACCGGCCGATCCATGAGGGCGCGCAGGGGAGCGCGCCCTCATGGGGGCACGGGTGGATCCGTGGCGGCGCTCGGAGTGGCCGTCGCGGGGCCTTCCGGCACCGCAGGGCGGGGGAGGGGGGCTACGGCTTGCGACCGCCGCTCAGGACCATCAGGTGGTACTTGCCGAACTCGCTCTGCCCCAGGGTGAACAGGACCTCGATCAGGAGGCGGTACGGCGTGGTTGCGTCGGCGACGATGATCGCCTCCGACGACGACGGATCGAGCCCTTTCGCTGCGCGAATGGCCTTGTCCGTCTCGCGCGCGTGGGACAGGGCGTTCGCCAGCGGCACGATGTAGAGATCGTTCGGGCCGCTGCGCTTGTACTTTGCGTCGACGCCCGACTGCGCGAGCTGCTCGCGGTTGGGCAGCATGACGATCGGGGTCGGATCCTCGCCGACCAGGATCTGCGACTTCGAGACGATGACGACGACGCCCTCCTGGGAGGGCTCGGCCTGCATCACCGACTTCGGCAGGGTGAGGTCCTTCGACTGCGGGATGGATGCCGCCGACGATCCCACGCTCTTCAGCAAGAAGACGAGGATGATCGTCATCAGGTCGAGCATCGCCGTGATGTTCAAGAAGTCGATCTCGGGGTCCCGCCGGTTCCTTCGGATCGCCTTCCGGAGGGCCGCCTTGTAGCGGACGACGGTCGCCTTCGGTCGCGGGGCAGGTCGCTGCTCGGCGCTCATCGGGCCACCCCGAAGTGGACCTCCGGGAACAGCACTTCCCCGTCGTCGCTCCTCAGCGCATCCATCACGTCGATGATCGTCTTGTAGTCGATGCCCGGGTTCGCCGTGATCGTCACCTGCGTCTCCTCTTTGAACTCGGGGCGGGCGTTCTTGAGGCGCTTCGCGCACGCCGTGAGCGCGGGGTAGTCATAGCTGTCGTTCGCCTTCGGCACCGTGACCCCGCCGCCCACGTCCTGGCAGCCGGTCGCGATGTTGCCGCTCGACGTCTTCAGCGAGATCCCCTGGCTGGTGATGAACGCGGAGAGGTTCAACGCCTTGCTCGAGAGCTCGCTGCGCACCTTGCCGCCGCCGATGGATGGCGGGGTCGTGTCGATCGACGACACGAATGTCACCGACACGCTGGCGAGCACGAAGATGAGGATGTTCGTGATGATGTCGAGGTACGGAACGACGTTGAGCTCGCCGGCCTCCTCCCCGGCTTCGGGCTCCTTGGGCTGCGATAGGCGCCGGATCTTCGATCGCTGCGCCGAGCTGAGCGGGACGTCTTGCGGGTCCGCCATGGGCTAGTAGCCAGGCTTGCTGCTGATCGTGAGCAGGTTGAAGACGCGCTCGGTCGTCGACTCGAGATCGTGCTGGATGTTCTTGGAGCGGGTGTGGAGTAGCACGTGCGCGATCATGCACACGACCGCGATGGCGAGGCCGAACGCGGTGTTGTACATGGCCTCCGCGATGCCGTTCGAGAGCATCCGCTGCTTGTCGGCCTGCGAGAGGCCCTGGGCGGCGATGGAGGCGAACGTGTTGATCAGGCCGGAGACCGTCCCGATGAGGCCGATCAGCGTCGCGATGTTCGCGAGCGACCACAGGGCGCCGATGCGCTTCTCCACGGCCGGCTTGAGCTCGGACAGCTTCTCGCTGAGGGCGGCGTCGATCTCGTCGGCCCCCTTGTTCGCGTGGGTCAGGCCGGCCTTGACGAGCTGCAGGATCGGGTAGTCGCTCGCGTCGCAGAGCTTGATGGCGCGGTCGATGTTGCCGGCCGCCACCAGCTTCTTGACCTGCGCGAAGAACTCCTTGGAGTTCACGCGGTAGCGTCCCAGCTGGAACGCGGTTCGTTCGATGATGATGGTCACCACGACCGCGGAGACGACCAGGTTCGCGATCAGGAAGGTCGGATTGTGCTTGATGGCCTCCCACATCCCACCTTCGCCACCACCCTCGGCCGCCAACATCAGCAGATGACGCATCCTCGAAGTCCCTTTCTCAGCGTCGTCAGAAGCCCGACAATCTCCAGGCGCGGCGACTATAACTGCCGCCCGATCCCGTGTGCAAGCTCGGCGATGCTGCCGCGCCCCGAGCCGCGAGGCTGGGATCGCCGAAAATCGCCGCAAGAACCAGCGAATCTCACGGCGAGCTCGCCCCGGCCACGCGGACGGGCGCCGTCCGCACCGAGGCCGGACAGGTAGGTCCGGAGACCCCTGATTCGCTCCGGCTGGCGGCGTCTGAGCGGGCTACCGTGCTCTGCCATCGCCGCGTCGTCCGGGCGGATGAGTCGCTGCGCTCGCTCTCGGGTGATGCGGCTCGCACTGCCGCGGCGCGCGGTCGGGCCGGCGGTGGTCATGCGGGCGCTGCGCCCCCTAAAATTCGCGGCATCTGCCGCTGGTCGGCCCGCATCGCTCCCGGCCGATCATGACATAACCCCGCGATTGTTGTAAAGTTTTGCCCGTATCAGAGCGCTCACGTGTGGCCAAATCTCTCTTGACGGCGCCGGGTCTCAATCGCGAAGATGCGCGAGTCCCCCGGGCGCGTCGGCGTAGCTCGGCCACAAGGCGGCACGCTCTGCGGTGAACGGGGAGCCGCGCCTAGAGCCATGAAAGGGCCCCTGGCGACGACGCGAAGTCAGTCTTGGACGACAGGTGGGAGAGCTGGGACGGCGCCGCGCGCCGGCACCAGAAGAGACGATCAGGACTCTTGCAGAGGTCAGCGCCGCTCGGCTAGCGTCCCGTGGGCATCTCGCCAGAGAGCGACAGCAGCACGCCGTCCACGGCCAGCGCCGCCAAGCAAAATAGGCCTCTCATCCGTCTTTACGTGTGAGTGAAAGACTGCCGCCCCTCGGCAACACGAGTCTGACAAAGGGAACCGATCGAGTTGCGCGAAACCTCATCCCGGGGACGCGAGGCGAACTGGAGGACAGAAGCAATGCACGGAGCGTATGAAGCTTTCAAAGAGGGTGGGTGGGGTATGTGGCCCATCCTGTTCTGGTCGATCCTCACGATCGGCATCATCGTCGAACGCGCCCTCTACCTGTTCGGCTCGTCCATCAACAAGGACGTCTTTCTCGCCACCATGCAGAAGTGCATCCTGGCGGGTGACGTTGCCAAGGCCGTGAAGATGTGTTCGGCGGCGAACGCCCCGCTCGCCCGCATCGTCCAGGCCGGCCTTGTCAAGGTGAACCGTCCCGACGAGGAGGTCCAGGCGGCGATGGACGAGGCGGCTCTCCGCGAGCTGCCGAAGATCTCGGCGCGCACCTCGTACCTCGCGCTGCTCGCGAACCTCGCGATGCTCTCCGGCCTCCTCGGGACCGTGACGGGCCTCATCAAGTCGTTCGGCTCCGTCGCCGGCGAGTCGGTCGACCCCAGCCAGAAGGCCCGCGTGCTCGCGCTCGGGATCTCCGAGGCCATGAACTGCACCGCCTTCGGCCTCGGCGTCGCCATCATCGGCCTCATCGGCTTCGCCGTGCTGAACGGCAAGACGCAGCACATCGAGGACGACATCAACGAGGCGTCGGTGCAGATCCTCAACCTCGTCGTCGCGAACCGTCAGAAGGTGAATGTCGCAGCAGTAGGTCAGGCGGCTGCCTGATGGTCCTCGGCGGGCCCGGGTCGTCGAGCGCCCTCCGCGCGCGATGCCGCCTGGGCCCGCTCTCGCGCCTCGAAGCCCCGGACGGCGGCTTCCGCCGCCGGGGCCCCGGGAACTTCGGAAGAGCGACGAAGTCAGACCCAGCATGGTGGCCCACCGCGAGCTGCGGGCAGGGCGTTCCCCGGAACAACTTGGATAGGTGAGCTCAGGCTCACGTTGGGAAGGCAATATGGGCGGCGTAGACGTCGGCGACGGTGGCGGCAAGAAGCGGTCGACGAACAGCGATATCAACATGATCCCGTTCATCGACCTGCTGATGGTCACGATTGCATTCCTGTTGATCACGGCGGTCTGGGTCACCAACTCGCGCATGAACGCGGACGCCCAGGTCCCTGGCCCTCCGGACCCGAACAAGGAGCTCACCCCGCAGACGCCGGAGAAGGTGCTGAACCTCCACATCGGCGAGAGCGAGTTCGGGCTCGTGTGGAAGCAGGGCGCGACGGTGGTCAACGAGGTCAAGGTGAACAAGTCGCCCGTCGAGATCGGCGACGCGAGCTCGAAGATCGTCCGCTACCCCGAGCTGGCGAAGCGGATCGAGGAGGAGTGGAAGACCCACGGCGGCCACCGGGATCCGAGCGACAAGAAGCTCGACCAGGCCATCCTCCACACCGACAACCGGACGCCCTTCAAGGAGATCGTCGCGGTGCTCGACGCGCTCTACGCGCCCAAGCGCGAGATGCGGCTGCCCGATGGGAACAAGCAGGTCCCCGTGTTCAACATGACGTTCTCGGTCCGCTGAGGCAGGAGCGCGCACATGGATAGGTTCAATCCGAAGCACCACAAGAACCCCCACGCCCACGTGATCCACCAGCCGGGCCGCCGGCTGATGAAGGGCGTGCCGCTCCGGTTCGTGTGGAACAAGGTGTCCGGACACGGCGCTCGCAGCCCGAACGCGGGGCTCAACCTCGTGAGCTTCATCGACTTCCTCGTCGTGACCGTGATCTTCCTCCTGATGTCCTTCTCGGCGTCAGGCGAGATCGCCGTCGACAAGAACGTCAAGCTCCCGAAGGCGGAGAACGTCGAGGACGTCATCGACGCGCCGATGGTCGCCGTGAACGGCAACCAGATCCTCGTCGACGGCGCCCTGGCCGGGTCGACCCGCGCGATCGAGGAGCTCGGGCGGCTTCAGAAGATCGACGAGCTCTTCAACCTGCTCAAGAACAAGCGCGAGCTGTGGAAGCAGGTGCAGCCGAACAAGCCGTTCCCCGGCGTGTGCATCCTCCAGGTCGATCAGAACGTGCCCGCGCTGGTCGTGAAGAGCGTGTTCCAGACCGCGGCGTTCGCCGGTTACCCGAACGTCAGCTTCATGGTCAGCAAGCTCCCGAAGTCGCAGTGATCCCCGCTTCTTGACCTATCGAGCACAGAAGGATGGGGCACGCCGGGCGACTCCCGGCGGCCTCGGTCACCATGGAACGTGGTGGCTCCAGCGGCGCGCTCGGCGCGGCCTTCGCCTCTACGCGGCTCGCGTGGAGGAGGCTGCCTTGCTCGGGTGATCGGGCTGGGGCCTCCTGCGTGGAGCCTCTGCTATGTCCTCTGAACAGCCGCCCCGCGAGCGCGGCCTGCCGTCGGTCTACAAGGCGCGCGAGGCGCGCTCCAAGATGCGCTGGCCCCCGGCGAAGTTCTGGGGTTACACGGCTCTCGTCCTGGCGGTCTCGGCGATCCTCCACTGGAAGTGGTCGCAGGGGCAGATGGAGAGCGCGCGCCAGAAGCTGATGGCGCGCCAGCGTGCGGTCGCCGTCGAGCTCGGCCCGCGCTGGTTCCCCATGCGCGAGCGCGTGGAGGGCTGGACCCTCGATCTTGCGCGGAGCGCCGGCGCCGATCTCGTGGATCGGGAGGCGCTCAAGACGTGGAATTTCCGTGAGCTTGCGGGTATTTACCTGCGCCTCCGGGTAGACGAGGCCACGGGCGCCGACGCCGTCCGGAAGAACGCGCAGCAGTCGCTCCGCGACGCGTTCACTGCGTGTCTCTTGCGTGTGCCGAACCCGAACCCGCTGGCCGGCGCGGAGTGCAAGCGCACGCGGGACTGCCCCGCGGGCGAGTACTGCAACGAGGCGGAGCGCTGCTCCAGGCCCGCGCAGCCCTTCAACCTGCGCGTCGCCTACCGGACGATGCACGTCCTCTCGGACGAGTGGGTGCGTGACGCACAGGATGCCTCGAGCGAGCTCCGCTTGCGGCTGCTGGAGTCCAGCTTCGAGGACACCATGCGCGACGATGTTCCGCTCGCGGCGGAGCTCCTCACGCGGGCGCAGTATTACCTCCTCGTCCTCGACGAGCCGGCTGAGGGAGCGGCGAGCACCGAGGCGTTGCTCGGGGTGCCGCACATGGCGCGGGTCGGGGTGTGGCGGCTGTCGGACGGCAAGCCCATCCTGCGGGTGCGCCGCGAAGCGAGCGGCAATCTCATCGGCGGGACGCCCTCGATCGAGGGGAGCGTGCTCGACGCACGGCAGCGGCAGGCGAACAGCTGCGCGCTCGCGCTCGCGGTGCGCGAAGCGATGGGCGACACCACGGCCGCGGTCACCGAGCCGCAGTGACGGCGCGCCGCCCCCGCGGCGTGCGTGCCGCTCATCGCGCCTGCGCGCGTGAGCTCGCCTCGTAGCCCGCGTCGCCGCGTGAGCTCACGCGCGCTGCCGCGCCGCAGCGCGCGCTGCCGCGTCAGCGTACGCGCGCGCCGCGGAGGAAGTCTCGCGCGACGATGTGCAAGTCCGTGAGGTTGTGACCTGTCGGGCCCGTCTCGACACGCGTGCCGAGCGCGCGGTGAACGACGGCGTCGTCGAAGCGCGCGAGCGCGGCGTCGATCGTGCGGTCGTCCATCGCGGCGGCTGCCGCGCGGGCAACGGCCGCTCCCGCCGCGCCGGAGCTGCCGTCGACGCCGTCGGAGGCCGCGCAGAGGAGCGCGACGTCCGGTGGCAAGCCGCGCAGGGCGGCGAGCGCGATCCATCCTGCGCGGCCGCCGGCGCCGCGGTGGGCCGACAGCGCCAGCGTCGGTTCGCACGGGATCACGGCCGCTTCACCGGGAGCGAGGGTGCGCGCGAGCGCGAGGCGACGCTCCACGATCGCGCGTGCGTCGCCGTCCTCGGCGGGGGCGGCGGTGGCGCGGAGCCCTGCCCTGCCGGCGAGGGCCGCCGCCACGCGCTCCGCGAGCTTGTCCGGATCGGCGAGCACGCGCGCTTCCAGGCGCCGCGCGTCCGCTGGCTTCAGCGACTCGCTGAACGCGGGCGTGAGCCGCGCGAACCGAGGGGCCCAGCGATCGAGCGCGGCGAGCGCCTCCTCCACGCGCGTCGGGTCCGGGACGGTGGGGCCCGAGCCGACGTCGTGCGGGAGTCCACCCACGACGTCGCTCATGAGCAGCGTCAGCACGCGCGCCGGGGCCGCCGCCGCCGCGAGCCGCCCACCCTTGATCCGCGACAGGTGACGGCGAACGAGGTTGACGTCCTGGATCGGCGCGCCTGCTTCCAGGAGCTCGGCGACGACGGCCTGCTTGTCCGCGAGGGACACACCCGGAGGCGGCGCGGCGAGCAGCGCCGAGGCGCCGCCGGAGAGGAGGGCGATCAACAGATCCTCGGGCCCGAGCGCGGCCGCGATGGCGAGGGCCGCTTCGGCCGCGTCCACGCTGTGCGCGTCGGGGATGGGGTGCGCCGCGCGCATCACGCGCAGCGGGCGCAGCGCGGTCTCCTCGGGGTCGGCCAGCGATGTCGTCTCATCGCGCGCGGCGAGCGCCGGGGCCGCGACGGTGATGACGAGCCCTCCGGCGATCCTGTCACCCCAGCGGCGGAGCGCCCCCTGGGCCATCCCGGGCGCCGCCTTCCCCGCCGCGATGACGAACACGCGGCCGCGGTGCGCTTCGGCCTCGGCGTCGAGCGCGCGCTCGACGAGCCCAGCTGGGTCGAGCTCTGTCAGCCCGGCGCGGAACGCGGCCACCAGCGCCGCGCGCAGCTCGCCGAGCGCGGCGCTCAACGGGTCCTCGCGCCGACCACGCCGCGCTGCGCCGCCCCCCGGGCGGGGGCGCGGTCGCCTGCGTCGACGAGGTGCGCGCGGAGGACGTGATGCCAGCCGAGCGTGACCGAGAGGAGCGCCCGCTGCGCATCGCGCGGGCCATCGTCGCCCGAGAGCTCCGGCCCGCGAAAGCGGAGCGCACCCCGCAGGCCGAGGAACGGGCCCGTGGCGTCTCCCAGGAGCGGCACGTCGAGCGACAGCGAGAGCTCCAGCCCAGGCTCCGCGGCGAGCCCGGCTCCGGGCGGCGCTTCCCAGAACGAGCCCACGCCGAGCGCCACGGAATCGATGAAGAGGTCGAGCCAGGGCGCGCTGCGCTCGAGATCGCTCGCATAGCGGGCGAGGAAGAGCGGCTGGATGAAGACGCCGGTCGCGATCGAGCGCGCGACGGGCGCTCCCTCTGCGCCGAGCGCGTCGGTGTAGTGCGCGTACACGCCGGCGGTCGAGAGGTACACCGCGGCGCCGCGCGCGCAGAGCGCCGGACCGCCGTCCGCGAACGAGGCGCCCGCGCCCGCGCGCAGATCGAGGTCTCCGTCCAGCCGGCCGTACGCGCCGTCGCCTTCCGCATGTGCCGCGGACGCCACCGCGAGCACCGCGAGCGCTGCGACGCTGGCGAGCGCTCTGGTGATGGCGCGGCGCGTGGGCTCGGACGATCCACGGGCTGCCTTGTTCCTGGTGGTCATCACCGTATCAGCGCCTCCCGCACCGTATCCCGCAGCTCGGGCGCGAAGAGGAGCCGGGTGCGTGTCATCGTCTCGTTGCGCAGCCGATCCAGCAAGAAGGACACCTCGGCGGGGCGCCGCGGACGCCCTTTGGAGTAGACGACCATGAGCGACCCGTCGTCGGCGTAGGGCGTGTCCTCGGCCACGTCGACGCCGACGTACACCTCCGGGTCGAGCCCGGCGCTCTGCGCGATCTCGCGCACGGTCTCAAGCGCTGCCGCGCGCCGGGCGTCGCGCTCGGCCGGCGACTCGCCGGGCTCCGGGAACAGCTCGACCGACTTGAAGAGCGAGCGCACGCGCAGGCGGCGGGCAAGATCGGACAGCACGGGATCGGGCGCCGCTTCCCACGCATGGATGGCCCCGAGCAGGACCTGATCGTCGAGCTCGAGGTACTGCTCCAGGGTGGGCATCTCGCCGACGGCCATCGCGGCGACGGCCGCGGGGACCTCGGGGATCCGGTCCCCGGCGGCGAGGCGGGTGACGACGCGCCGGAGGATGGCGCCGATCATCCACTCCGCGCTGCGCGTCGTCTTGTGGAAATAGACCTGCTGAAACATGAAGAAGCGGGCGAGCAGGAACGACTCTATCGCGCTCATCCCCTTCGTCCCGTCGATGGCGAGCGCGGGCGCTGGCGGGGCAGACGCGGCGCCGCCGCCGGGCATCTCCACCTGGACGTCGCTGAACCTGAGGCTGCGGAGCAGCCATGGCAGGTCGTACTCGCCGTACCTGACGCCCGTCGCGTGCGCGTCGCGGAGCAGGTAGTCGCAGCGATCGACGTCAAAGGTGCCGCTCACCGCCTTGGCGAGGTACGGCAGCTCGTGCCGTCCGCCGATGAGGTCGGCGACCCGCTGCGGGAGGTAAGGATCCTGGCGCACGAGCACCTGGTGCACGTCCGAGGACGGGTCGAGCAGGATGCGCTCGGTCCAGCGCTCGTGGTGGAGCGCACCCGGCATGGCCTCCTCGAAGAGATGCGACAGCGGGCCGTGGCCGAGATCGTGCAGGAACGCTGCGGCGATCGCGTCGCGCGCGCGGTCGCTGGTCACTCTCTGCCAGAACGGAAGGTCGCGATCGATTTGACGGAGCCTCGCGATCAGGAGGCGCATCACGTGGGCGGCCCCGAGCGCGTGCGAGAAGCGGGTGTGCTCGGCGCCCGGGAAGGCGAGCGACGTCAGCCCGAGCTGACGGATGCGCCGCAGCCGCTGCACCTCGCGAGCGCCGAGCAAGCGCGGAACGATGGCCGCTTCGCCGCTCTCGAACTCGATCAAGCCGTGGACTGGGTCGCGCAGAATCAAGATGGGTCTCCACTCGACGCCATGGGCGCAAACGGCGCCGAGTCACTCAGGAGTCGCCTGATGGCGTCGATCTGCGGGCGTGCGCGCAGGGGGGAGGGCTCATTGCTTCGGGCGTGCGGTGTGGAGCACAGCATGGTGCGCCTCGAACAGGGGCGGGAAATCAAGGAGGTATGCGACGTTCCCACGTGGGCCCGCGGGAAGGCAAGCGCGGCTCGTCGCCGAGCCTTCCTGGTGAGCGATCCAGCGAACCGGTCGGCTCCGCCTGACGAGGACGGCAGGCGCGCGCCATCGAGGCGCCATGAGCGTGGCGTGCGACGGAATCCGCGCGACGGGGCCAGCCACGCCGAGGCGGAATCGCGCGGCGGACGTCGTGCGGCCGACGTCACGGACGTCGCCAACGTCGAGCGAGGGGCCAATCGTGTCGAGCGTCGCGTGAGGCGAAGGCGCGCGTGGCGCACCACGGCACCGCGAACGCTGTCCCGCGGCCGCATGCGATTGCGTACGAGCGCGTGTGATTGCGTGCGGTTGCGTGCGGCTTCGTGCGGTCGCGGTACACGAGACGAGCGCGCGAGATGCGCGGCTGAGATGCCTGAGGCGAATCGGGCGAACAGCGCGTGACCATGCGAGGAACGTGGGAGGAACGTGCGAGGACGACGCGAAGAACGCGCGACGACGACGTGAACCACATCGGGGTGAACAGACGAAGAACAGACGCGAACAGACGAAGGGCAGACGAAGGGCAGACGAAGAACAGACGCGAACAGACGCGAACAGACGAAAAGGAGGCGCCGCGATGCCAGCGAGCGAAATTGTGATCGGAGAAAATTGTGTTCGGGGGAGGAAAGTGCTCGATTTCTTGAAGCTGGACGAGCATCCTGGTGTACGGTAGGAGGCTGACTATTCCGTTGGTTAACGCGGGTCATCGGATATCCGGGAGATCAAGTCGAGCGCATGACCACGACCAACGGACGACAGTCGGGGCGGGAGCATCCCGCAGATGAGGAGCAAGGTCGGGTGACACGCGAATCGGGAGGCATGGCGAGCAGTGATGATGCTGAGCTCGACGAGTCGCCGAGGCGGCTCGACGCCATCCTTCGCGCGCTCCCAGAGTCGGAGCTCAAGGGCCTCATCACACGCATGGGGATCCGTATCGACGCTGCGAAGCGCATCGACGCGCCTTCCCAGGCGGCGCGGGCGCTGGTCGGCCTCCCCGACGTGCGCGACCCGTCGCGGCTCCCGACCGCCAGCCGCGAGCTGCTCCATCGCATCGCCGAGGCGGGCGGTGTGCTCGTCGTCCCCTCGCTCCCGGCCGGCCTCGAGCCGCTCATCGCCCGTGGCGTCGTCTACGCGCGCAAGACCGACGAGGGCATCGAGCTCGTGCTCCCGGCGGCGTTCCTGGTCCAGCTGAAGAGCTGGGAGAGCGAGGACCCTCGGGCGATCCGGGCGCTGCTCGCGCAGGCGCCCTTCGAGACGATGAGCGCGATCGCGACGCACTACCTCGGCCGCCCGGCCACGCCGCCCATCGCGCTGTCCCTCGAGAACGCGTGGGAGACGCTGAGCGATCCGGAGCGGCTCCGCGAGGAGATCGATCGCCTCGCGCCCGTCGAGCGCCGCCTGCTCGAGTCCATCGAGGCCGTCGGCGGCGAGGTGGACACGCAGGAGCTTCTCGATCTGGAGCGGGAGCCGATGCGCCTGCGCAGCGCGAGCGGGGTGACGGCGAGCCGCCGCGGCGCGGGCTTCGCGCTCGAGCGCCGCGCCTTCCTCATCCCGATCCATCCGAACCGGCACGTCGTGCCGACCGAGGTGGCCGCCATCGTCGGCGCGGATCGCCGCCGGATGCGCGAGAAGCGGCGCGAGCAGATCCGGTCGTTCGTCCTGGAGGAGGATCACGCCCCGCGGCGCGCTCGCTTCGCCTCGGATCCCGGGATGCTCGCGCTGGCGCTCGCGTACTGCGTGCGCGAGCCCGGCAGCGACGTGCGCCCCGGCGTCGGGACGCCGCGCTCGCTGCTCGTCCGGCTCGCGCAGCGCTTCGGGCGGGACGTCGAGGGCGTCGCGCTCGTCGCAGCGCTGTCGCGCGCCGTCGGGCTCTGGGACGCATCCGCCGCGTCGCCGGCGACGCCGCCCGGCTCGCTCCAGGTGCAGGAGCTGACGCCGCTCCTGTTCACGACGTGGCGCCGCGGCGGCGCGTGGGATGAAGCGCGCGCCGAGCGGGAGGTGCTCCGGGTCGCGTCGGACAACCGCGACGCGAGCCCCATCGGGGCGCTCCGCGAGATGGTGCTCGATGCGCTGCACGACCTCGGCGAGGGCCGCTGGGTCCCCTGGCAGTCGCTGCAGGGCTACCTGGCGGCGGACGAGCGCATCGCCGGGGTCGAGCGGCTGGTCCGCCGCTGGGCCGAGCGCGCCTCGGTCGAGGCGCCGGAGGTCCCCGACATCACGCGGCGGATCGCGCTGGAGTCGCTGCCGGCGCTCGGGATCATCGATCTCGGCGGGGCCGAGGACGTGGCCAGCGCGGAGCTGGCGGTCCGGCTGACGCCGCGCGGGCGGGCGCTCCTCGCGGGCTCCGCGCCGAGCTCGGACAACAGCAAGAGCAAGTTCGTCGAGGCGCACGCGCTGCGCGTCGGCCTGAGCGCCAAGGTCGCTGCCGTGCTCGGGCTCTCGTCGTTCGCGGAGATCGGCCGCGTCGGCGATCAGGTCGATCTCCTGCTCACGCCGCCGTCGATCGCGCGTGCGCTGTCGGTGGGCCTCGACAGCGACGCCCTGCGCTCTCGCATCGAGGCGGTCGCGCCGCTGCCGGACACCATCTCGCGCATGCTCATCCAGGCGAGCGTCGTCATCGGCAAGGCGAGCTTCGTCGGCGCGTCGGGCTTCCTCTGGATCGAGGATCCCGAGATCCGCGAGCTGCTCCGCACGCGGAGGCCGGCGGCCGAGATGTTCGTCGATCCGTCGCCCCCCTCGGGCTTGCTGATCGAGGCGGGGGTCGATCTGGAGCGGCTCATCCGTCGCTGCCGCGCGCTCGGCGTCGAGATCGAGGCCGATCTCGGCAACCTCAAGGCGACGCGGCAAACCCCGGCGCACGGCACCGAGGGACCGCACCGGACCTCCTCGACGGCGAACATGCGCCGATCCCGGACTCCGCCGGCGCGCACCCGTTGAGCTCGCTGTCAACCGGCATCGAGAGGCCATGAGCGCGGGCCGACCGCTGAGCCGAACCTGAAGGAACGGCCTGGCGGTCATCGGCGCTCACAATCGGACCGGAGGGGCGCGTCGTCCGGATGCGGCGGTGCGTGAGGCGCGCAGGCTGGCCCTGGGCTGCGCTTGATTCCGCCTGTTCCGCGCCGGCGTCCCACCTGGGAGGCGGTTTTTCGCAGCTCTTTGCATTCCTGCGGCGTGAGGGGAATCGCTTCGGAGAAGCGCGACGTGTATACCTTAGCTCGATGGCGTCCTCCTCTGGTGAGCCGGACTCGACCGAAGGAGAAGTCTCGGTCGGCCCGGAGACGGCTGCGTTTCCGCTCGGCCCGGGGGAACCGAAGGCTGACAACGTCTACACGATTGCGCCTGGCACCGTCATTGCGCGCAAGTACCGCGTCGAGCGCACGATCGGCCGTGGGGGCATGGGCCTCGTGGTCGAGGCGCTGCACCTCGATCTCGATACGCGTGTCGCCATCAAGTTCCTGCTCCCGGAGTTCATGTCGTACACCGAGGCGTCGGAGCGGTTCATGCGCGAGGCGCGTACGGTCGCCAAGCTGCAGACGCACCACGTCGTGCGCGTGCTCGACGTAGCCGCGCTCGACAGCGGCGAGCCGTACATGGTGATGGAGCTGCTCGACGGCGTGGACCTCGCGGGCCACGCCGCCGAGGCGGGCACGCTCGCGATCGGCGAGTGCATCGATCACATCGTCCAGGCGTGCGAGGCGCTCGCGGAGGCGCACGCGCTCGGGATCGTCCACCGCGATCTGAAGCCGGCGAACCTGTTCCTGACGAAGCGCCCGGACGGCGCCCCGCTCATCAAGGTGCTCGACTTCGGCGTCTCGAAGATCCTCACCGGCGACACGGGCAACGTCTCGCTCACGCAGACGACCACGATCCTCGGGTCCGCGCTCTACATGTCCCCCGAGCAGATGCGCTCCTCGAAGAGCGTCGATCCTCGCACCGACATTTACGCGCTCGGCGTGTGCCTCTTCGAGATCATCGGCGGCAGGCCGCCGTACGTGGCCGACAGCTTCCCCGAGCTGTGCGCGAAGATCTACACGTCGCCGCCCGAGGCGCTCCAGGACCTCCGCCCCGAGGTGCCGGAGGGCCTCGTCGAGGTGATCGAGAAGTCGATCGCGCGCGAGCCGGAGGATCGCTTCCAGTCGATCGCGGAGTTCGTTCAGGCGCTCGCGCCGTACGCCGCTCCGGGCACGCGCACGACCATCGGCGGGATCCTTCGCCAGCACGCCGTGGAGCTCGACCTGCCTCCGCCGGCCTCGCGGGCGGCCATGACGCGGACCTCGCGCGCCTCGCGCACGAGCAGCGGCGGGCCGTCGGTGAGCGACAGGGGCGCGCGCACGGGCAGCTCTACGCCTCCGGTGGAGGAAGAGGCCCCGCGCCGCGGGCGCACGCTGCTCTACGTGGGGGTCGGGGCCGTCGCCGTCCTCGTGGGCGCGTGGGGCGCGCTCCAGTTCCAGCGCAGCCGCTTCGCCGTGGGAGGGAGCGAGGCGATCGCTCCGGCGGACGCGCCTTCGTCAGGCGACACCGCGGCTCCCGGCGCGCCGACGGCGACGGCGCCTCAGGCGCCAGACACGGCCGCCGCGATCCCGACGGTGGCTGTCCCTGCGGCCACCGCAGCGATCGCTGACGCGGGCGCGAGCGCGGCGAGCGCGAGCGAGGTGGACGCAGGCGCATCGGATGCGGGCGTCAGCTCCACCGAGACAGCGGCGGATGCGGGGAGCGGGCCGTCCGCAGCGAGGACGGCGTCGCCGAGCGCCAGCGCTGGCAAGCCGCCGCGCGCCGGCGCGGGCGGGCGAGGGCGCACGCGCCCGACGGAAGCTGGGGGAGCTGCCGTGGATGCGCCGGCGCCGCCGCGCACCGTCACCCCGACCGTGAACGATGATCTCTCGCTGGAGACATGCACCGCCACGATGCCGGACGGCTCCAAGAAGGTCGTCCCCTGCAAGTGACGCGCGCCGGGGCCGCCCGTGTGCGGCGGGGCTCTCCGGTCACGCCGGGATCGCGGCCGGATCGCTGAGGATCGCGCCGGTGAAGCTGGGGCGCAGGTAGAAGCCGCGCGGCAGCGCGGCGATCATCTCCCCGTCGCGTCCGAACGCGAGCGTCCGCGAGCGCCCGCTCGCGGCCTTCGGCCGCACCTGGAGCCAGCGCCCCGCGTGCGCGGTGAGCGCCTCGACGGCGCCGATGCCGATGAGCCCCATCAGGTCCTCGAAATCGGCGCGCAGGACGCGCTCCTGCGCGTCCGTCGGCTGCCAGAGCCGCGGGGCGCCCAGCCGTCGCTCCTCGCTCGGCCGGCCCGGAGCGGCGATGATCGGGACCCAGAGCACACAGGCGAGCTTCGCGCGAGCGCGCGACGTCTCCCACTCCGCACGATCTGCGTCCGACAGCGAGATCGAGCAGACGAACGTCGACTCCTGCGGCGCCCCGGTGACCTCGACGGGGATCGTCTTGAGCTCGATCCCGAGGTGGGGAAAATCGGGCCTCGATGTCGAGCCGGCCGTCGCGCCGAGCGCGCGCTCGACGAGCGCGCCGGCGGCGCCCTTCGTGCGCACGCCGCCTCGGGGCACGGCGCAACCGAGCGCGCGTGCGAGATCGGCGAGCGTCAGGCCGGCGAGCGCGGCCGCCCGGCACCGGAGCTCGGCTTCGTCGCGAGGCGGTTTCAGCGCAGAGATCAACGACGCCGCCCTTAGAGCATCGCGGGGCGCGACTCCAGCGCCCAGCCGCGATCGAGAAAGGTTGGCCGCCGGGGTGCGCCGGGACGTCGATGGGGATCGAGCAGCGCTGACCCGGGGGCCATGGCGGCCTGATACGCGGCCCCCCCGAACGCGCCGCCGAGAAACAACCTACTGCTTAAATCCTTCTTTGAGCCGACAGGATTCAGAGGAAAAACGCATCAGGAACTTCCTGTATGGACTTTCCGAGGTCCACCGGTGCTGGGCCTGGCAGCCCGCTCGTCGTCGAGCGGCCATCTCAGGTCAGCGAGCTGGCCGGTGATCCGCAGCAGCATTTCCCTCAGGGAGGAGGCGTTCGCGCGATCGTTCGGGTTGTGTCGTAAACAGGCATACATGAACGCCGCGATGTCTGCGGTCCTCGGATCGTCGGCGATGCGCTTGATCGGCGCAGGGAGCCCGTCGTGCGTGACGTGCGCCGTGATGAGCGCGACCTCGGTGGGCGCGTCGAACAGCGTCTTGCCGGTGAGGATCTCGTAGGCGAGGCAGCCGAAGCTGTAGACGTCGGCCGTGAGCGGGGTGGGCGTGACCCCGGCGGGGACGACGCCCCAGATTTCCGGGGCGCCGTAGCATCCGGTGGCGCAGCCGGGGCGGATGTGGCGGCCGGCGAGGCCGAAATCGACGAGCACGGGTTCGCGTCCCCCTCGCAGGATCACGTTCGTCGGCTTGATGTCGAGGTGTCCGACGCCGACGGCGTGCATGGCTTCCAGCCCGGCGAGGATGCCGTCGAGCAGCGCCACCGCGCTCCGCGAGGTGAGGCCTCGAGCGTCGAGCAGCTTGTCGCAGCGGATGCCCTCGATGAGCTCCATCACGAGGATCGGCTTGGGGCGGGCGCCCGCGTCGAACGTGACGAAGCCGGCGAGGTTCGGGTGATCGGGCAGCGAGAGCAGCGCGCCCGCCTCCTCCCGGAACAGGCGGAGAAAGTCGGCTTCCGAGACGCTCCTGGCCGCCGTGTGATCGTACTCCGGCACCTTGAGGGCGAAGCGCTCCGCCGACGGATCGTGTCGTTCCTCGGTGCGGGTGACGACGAACACCGTCCCCAGCGAGCCGCCGCCGAGCTGGCGGTGCACGTAGAAGCCGCCGAGCGTGCGCCGGCTCGGCAGCCACGCGGGCAGCGGCTGCTCGGGCAGGGCGACCCCGCTTGGCGCGCTCTGCCGCCGGACCGGGAGCAGCTGGACGCGCGGGACGACGAGGGCGACCACATCGGCGAGCGCGCTCGGGATGCTCGCGCGCGCGGCCGAGACGAGCGCCTCGATCGGCGCGGCGACGCTCGGCTCCGCGTCGCCTTCCTCCTGCAGCGCGACCTCGATGGCGAGGCGCAGCGGCTCGGTCGCGCCGGAGGGCGCGGAGGCCGGGTGCTCCCCGCAGCGCCGGCGCGCGCCCGCGGTCAGCTGAGCGAGGCGCGTCAGGGCTTCCTCCAGGGCGGCGAGCGGCGAGGCGTCCACGTCGCCGTCACCCGCGCCGGTCAGCGCGCTGAGCGCGCGGGCCGCGTTCATCGCTCCGAGCGCGCGCGCGAGGCGGGCGAGCGCGCCCCGCACGATCTCCGTGCGCTGCGACGCGCCCGCAGGGAGCGCCGTGACGAGCGCCTCGATGGCGGCGATGCGCTCGAGCGCCACGCGCGCGCGCTCGGCCTCGGCGAGCTCCGCGTCGAGGCCGCCTTGCCGGGTCGACCGGCGCGAGGCCGCGGCGTCGCCCTCCGGCGCGCGCGCGCCGCCCTCGCGCCCGCCGCGCGCGAACCGCGCGTAGGCGCGCAGCAGCTGGGCGACGTCCGGGTGCATGCTCGCCTGACCGAGCACGTCGAGGTCGTCGGGGTCGCCGCCGCGCATCGCCGCGTGCAAGAAGATGTCGGCCGCGTCGGCGGCGCCTTCGCGCACGAGCGCGTCGAGGCCGCGAGCGACCGAGGCGGCGATGGCGCGGCGGAGCGACGAGCCGCGTTCGGCGCGCAGCCGGTCGAGCAGCACGCCGATGGCGCCCGTCCAGCGGGCGAGCACCCGCGCCTTGAGCTCTGGCTCGCTGCCGAAGTCGGTGCTCTCGCCGTCGATCAGGTGGATGAGCGCGCGCAGGTTGCGCTGGTGCACGGTGACGTGCAGGGGCGGCGAGGCGTTCGCCCGGGCGGCGGGCCCCTCGGCGCGGAGCAGCCAGCGGGCGAGCCGCTCGTCGAGATCGTCCAGGGACGCGACCCCGGTCGCGTCCTCGCTCGGCCGCCGGTTCAGGAGGAGGAGGCTCTTCAGCAGGCCGGAGCCGAGCAGCTCGGCGTCCAGCTCGCGCACGAGCCCCACCGCGGCCCTGCGCGCCGCGGTGCTCTGCGCGTCGTCGTGCTCGCAGAGCTCGATCTCCTCGAGCGCGCCCACCACCTCGGTCGCGAGGGCGTAGGCCTCGAGCGCGCGGCCGTGCGCGTCGCGCGGGCCGGTCTCGACGAACGCCGCGACGGCGCTGTCGAGCGCGCCGCGCAGCAGCGCCACCCCGGCGCCGTCCATCGAGAGGTCGCGGTGGATGACGCGCGCCAGCGCCGCGAGCCCGTCGTCGCGGACGTGCGCGCTGGGCGGGGCCTCGAGCGCGTCCTCAAGCGCGCGGGCGCAGCGCGCCGCGGCGCGGGCGCCGAACGGCTCGCCGCGGCTCATCACGCCGCGCAGCTCGCGCCGGAGCTCGACGATCGCCTCGGCGGTCGCCATCGGGGACGTGCGCGCGATCTCGTCGAGCAGCGCGTCGGCGGCCTCAGGCTCCGCGTCGGCCGCGACGGGGAGCCCCCAGGCCATCGCCGTGGCGATCCCCGGGTCCGCGGCGAGCAGCGGGCTCCGGAGGAGATCGATCGCGCGTCCGAGCGCGCCGTCCGGATCCACGGCGATGCTCGCGGCCAGCGACGCCGCGCCGCGCCGCCACTCGGTGGGGGAGAGATCCTGGGCGAGCAGCGCGCGCACCTCCTCGGCGAAGTCGGGCAGCACCCCGGCGAGCATCCCGCGCGCCGCGGCGACGTGGCGCCACACGAGCGGCTCGCGATCGGCGAGGAGCGTCTGCCAGGCGAGCGCGATCCCGTCGGCGCTGCGGTCGAGGTCGCGCCGCCGCCCGTCGCCGACGTTGCGGAACAGCCGGAGCGGGAGGTCGTCGCCCTGCATGGCCCGGCGGGTCGCCTCGCGGGCGGCGCGCTCGATCAGGCGCGCGGCGAGCCGTCGCTCCGGGAGCGAGCCGGTCGACGGCGCGGCGATCCAGTCGCGCGACAGCTCGCGCCGCGAGGCGAGCAGGAGCGCGAGCGGTTCGACCGGGATGTCGGTGCCGGCGGGGAGCCAGAGCGCGAGCATCACGCGGGCGCGGATCCCCGCCCCGGACAGGCCGCGGGCCGAGCCGGCCGCCATGCGCGTCGCGAGGGCGACGAACGTCGCTGCGTTGCCGGCATAGAGCTGTCCCAGGACGCGCCTGCCCAGCTCGCGCCGCTCCGGCCCGAGCGGGAGCGCCCCGGCGATCTCGTAGAGCGCCACGCTCGCCGCGGCCGGCGCGAGCCAGCTCAGATCGTCGAGCAGCCCGTCGGCCATGGCGGTCTGGACGCTCCGGAGCAGGCCATCCGGGCTGAGGGAGTCGAGCGGGGTCGATCCATCGAGCGCATCGACCAGCGCCAGCGAGGCGATCGTCTGCCGGAAGAGCGCGCGCCGGACGTTCGGGTCGTCGTGGGACGTGAGGTCGACGAGCCCTTCGAGGTATTCCGCGCGCGGTCGCATCGGCAAGTTGCGCAGTCTAGCGCGCCGACGCGCCGGCCCCCCTCCCGCGCCGCAGCAATCCTCGCCCGTCATGGAACCTCCCATCCCGACCCGGAGCGCGTGCCGCTCCACATGGCTCCGAGAGAGCTACCTCCCCCTACGATGATCGGACCGGCCGGAGGCGCGCCCCCGCCGCGCGCTCCGCCGCCTCGCCCCGGCGAGCACGACATGGCGGGGCGAGGAGCCAGCCCCGTTGATGCTCGATTTCGTGCAGAAGCGGGTCCTCTCGCGTCCGGCCGCCTGGGCCGTCGGCGCGCGTGGGGTAGATGGCAGAGCGGCCCAGACCGATCCACGCGCGTTGAGGACGCAATCCACGCATCCTGCGCAACGCACCGCACCCCACGGACCGACTGGGTGGAAGTGGGCATCGAAGTGAGTTAAGCGGCAGCGCGTGCGGGGCCTCGTCGCCCTGCGAGTTCGCCGCGCGACGCCGCGACCGAAGAGCTGGAATGCAAGGAGACGTGGAACAGAGCTTCTCTCTCGACCTCGACGCGTTTCGCGCGGCGTACTCACGGTTCCTCGCGCCGGCGGGGGACGCGGCGCCGCGCATCCTGCTCACGGGGCACTCCCACCAGGCCTGGCCGGATGTGGCGCGCGACGCGCTCTGCGCATGCTTCGACGACGCCGCTCAGCTCGTCGACGGCAAGTGGGACGCCGCGGTGTTGCCCAAGCTCGCGGCGGTCGGCGCGGCGATCCTGGAGCGGATGGGCTTCGAGCGCGGCGACGCCATCGCCTTCGGCCAGAACACCCACGAGCTCGTCTACCGGCTGATCACGTCGCTCCCTCGGCGCGAGCGGCTCCGGATCGTCACCACGCAGGGCGAGTTCCACTCGCTCAGGCGCCAGCTCGCCCGCCTCGCCGAGGAGGGCGTCGAGATCGACTGGGTGAGCGTCGAGCCGCGCCACGCGCTCGCCGACCGGCTGCTCGCCGCGCTCCGGCCGGGCACCTCGATGCTCGCGATCTCGGCCGTGCTCTTCGAGAGCGCGACGGTGGTGCCGCGGCTCGACGAGATCGTCGCGCGCGCGGCCGAGATCGGCGCCGTCCCGCTCGTGGACGCCTACCACGCGTTCAACGTCGTCCCGCTCGCGTGGGGCAGCGCCGCGCCTCACGTGTTCTCGGTCGCGGGGGGCTACAAGTACGCGGCGATGGGCGAGGGGATCTGCTGGATGCGCGTCCCGCACGGCTGCGGGCTGCGCCCGGTCTTCACCGGTTGGTTCGCCGACTTCGGCTCGCTCGCGGGCAGCAGCGGCGGCGTCGCGTACGCGCCCGGGGGCGCGCGATTCGCGGGCTCCACGTTCGACCCCTCCGCGCTCTACCGCGCCGCCGCGGTGATCGAGCACTGGGATCGCTTCGGCCTCACCGTCCCGCGGCTGCGCGCGATATCGCTCCGGCAGACCGGGCGCATCCTCGACCTCCTCGACGCCGCGGGCCGCGGCGGCGACGTCGTCTCGCCCCGCGAGCTCGAGCGCCGGGGCGGCTTCGTCGGCGTGCGCTCGGCGCGAGCGGGCGACGTCGTGGAGCGCCTCCGCGCCCGGCGCGTGCTCGTCGACGCCCGGCGCGACGTGCTCCGCATCGGCCCCGCGCCTTACCTCACCGACGCCGAGATCGACCAGGGCGTCGCGGCCCTCGTCGAGGAGCTCGGTCGCTAGCGCCCTGGCGACGTTCTCGTCGGGACGATCAGGGTTCGCTGTGGACGCGCGGCGCGTCGGGGTACAGCGACCGGAGCCCACGCCAGGCGACGTCGGCCGCGCTCTCCGCGGGCTCGGCGAGATCCCACTCCAGGTAGAGCTTGTCGCCGTCATAGCAACCGAAGCTCGTCGACAGGCAGAGCAGCGGCTCGCGCTCGGTGGCATACCCCTCGCGCGCGACGTCGTGCCCGTAGATCGCCACACGAGCGTCCGGGTCGATCGCGCGGAGGAAGGCATAGGCGCGGTCGCTCGATGTGCTCCGCGCCCAGAGCAGCGCGCCGAGCGTCCCGTGCAGGCTCATCTCCGAGAGCGGTACGTCGAGGAACCCGTCGAGCGGGAGCCGATCGAGATCTTGCCGGCTCTGGATGCGGGCGTGCGGCGCCGCGTGGAGCATGACCAGCCGGGCCGCGCGCGCGGCCGCCACGAACGGCCACCCGCGGAACCAGCTTCGCATCGCCAGCGTGTCCTCCGGGCCGAGGAGATCTTCGAGCCGCAGCGCCTCGTCCGGGAAGAATTTCGCCACCACCGGACCTCCCACGTGCGCGTGCTCGTGGTTTCCGAGCAGGTAGTGAACCCTGCCGGGGTGGCGTTCCGCGAGACTCCTCGCCTTTTTCAGCAAGGTCACGGAATCGCCCCGGTAGAACGAGCCCAGGTAGTCGGGCCATTCACCTTCGTCGAGCTCGGGCCCGTGGACCAGGTCGCCCGTGATCACGAGGACCGCGCCGTCACGGCCGGTCGCCGCGTGCTCGAAGATCTCGGCGATTCGCTCGAAATCCGCGACATTGCCCTGGAAGTCGGTGGCGACGATGAGTCTGCCCCGATCAGGGAGGTCGACGACACGCTGCACGTCTCCAGCATAGCCGAACGTCCCTGCGTTCGCCTCGCGTGAACTGAGCCCATCCGACGCGTGAACGCCGGCCGGCCGCCACGCCACGCCCTCTGCCAGATCATCCAGATTTGACGAAGTATTACAATAGTACTGTGACTTGGCGGAGGTTCCCGCTCAGGCTAGGCTCGCAGTCGTATGCAAAACCGGAAACTTTCAGCGTGGGTGGACGAGGTCGCCCATCAGACGCGGCCTGATCGGGTCGTCTTCTGCGACGGCTCCGAGGCGGAGAACCGAACGCTGATCCAGGGGATGCTGAGCGACGGTACGCTCCTCGCGCTCGACGGGGAGAGATACCCCAACTGCTATCTTCACCGGAGCGACCCGACCGACGTCGCCCGGACTGAGCACCTCACGTTCATCTGCACTCGCGACAAGGAAGACGCAGGCCCGACGAACAACTGGATGTCGCCGGACGAGGCCTCGCAGCGGGTCGGACGGCTGTTTGACGGGGCGATGAAGGGGCGGACGATGTTCGTCGTCCCGTATTTGATGGGCCCAGTGGGATCGCCCTCGGCGAAGGTCGGAATCGAGATCACCGACAGCCCTTATGTCGTGGCGAGCATGCGGATCATGACCCGTATGGGCCGGGTCGCGCTCGATGCGCTGGGCAGCTCGGATGACTTCTGCAGGGGGCTGCACTCGCTCGGGGACCTGAGCCCCGAGCGCCGCTTCGTCTGCCATTTCCCGGCGGAGCGGCTCATCTGGAGCGTCGGCTCCGGGTATGGGGGCAACGCGCTGCTCGGGAAGAAGTGTTTCGCGCTGCGCATCGCGAGCACGATGGCGCGCGACGAAGGGTGGTTCGCGGAGCACATGCTCATCCTCGGCCTGGAGGACCCGGGAGGGCGGGTGACGTACGTCTGCGCGGCGTTCCCGAGCGCCTGCGGGAAGACGAACCTCGCCATGCTCGTGCCGCCGGCGTCCCAGAAGGGGTGGAAGGTGTGGACCGTCGGCGACGACATCGCCTGGCTGCGGATCGGCCGGGATGGCCGGCTCTGGGCGATCAACCCCGAGGCCGGCTTCTTCGGCGTGGCGCCGGGGACGAGCTCGAGGACGAACCCGAACGCCCTGGCGACGCTGGCCAGGAACTCGATCTTCACGAACGTGGCGCTCACGCCGGAGGGGACGCCGTGGTGGGAAGGCTTCGACGGTCCGGTGCCGCCCGTGCTGACCGACTGGAGGGGACGCCGGTGGACGCCCGACAGCGGGGAGCCCGCGGCGCATCCGAACAGCCGGTTCACCG
Organism: Sorangium sp. So ce128; assembly: GCF_051525245.1. Lineage (NCBI taxonomy): Bacteria > Pseudomonadati > Myxococcota > Polyangiales > Polyangiaceae > Sorangium > Sorangium sp. So ce128. The sequence goes on from NZ_CP150313.1 coordinate 4,388,378, forward strand.
CGCCGGCCCGCCAGTGCCCGTCCATCTCGACGGAGTTCGACGCCCCAGCGGGCGTGCCCATCTCGGCCATCGTCTTCGGCGGACGGCGCGCGCGGCTCGCGCCGCTCGTCTGCGAGGCGCGCGGCTGGGCCCACGGCGTCTATCTGGGCGCGACGATGGCCTCGGAGACGACCGCGGCCGCCACCGGGAAGGTCGGGGTCGTCCGCCGCGACCCGATGGCGATGCGCCCCTTCTGCGGATACAACATGGGCGATTACTTCCGGCACTGGATCGAGCTCGGCGAGAACCGCGCGGCGTTCCCGAAGATCTTCCACGTGAACTGGTTCCGGCAGAGCGAGGCGGGCGCGCTCCTCTGGCCAGGCTTCGGCGAGAACCTCCGCGTCCTGCGCTGGATCGTCGCGCGCGTGCGCGGGGAGGCGAAGGGACACGACACCGCGGTCGGGATCATGCCCACCGACGGCGAGCTCGACACGAGCGGCCTCGGCGTGAACGACGAGGCAATGCGCGAGCTCTTCGCCATCGATCGCGACGCGTGGCTGGAGGAGGCGCGCGATCGCGAGGCGTTCCTGGAGTCGTTCGGCTCGCGTATGCCCGAGGCGCTGCTCCGGCAAAACCGGGATCTCATGGCCCGGATCCGGGCGTGAGCTAGCGCCGTCGAGAGCGGTTCACGCGCGGTTCAGGCCACGCACCGCCGCGAGGCCCGAATGGCCCCGGCCCGAAGGCTCGCGGTCGCGACGCGCGAACCCTGCACAGGAGCACCCCGGCGCTCGACGCCCCAGGCCGCGCGCGGCCCAGGAAGTGAGCCGCGCGCCCGCGCCAGCCCATGAACCGATCGGTTCGTCCGCGCTGCGTGGCGAGAACGGTCGGGAATGTCTTGACGCCGGCGCAAGTAGGCCCACACAGTTCTTTCAAAGAATTTTGAAACTTTCATGAGCCACGCAAGCGACATCCATCGCCAGGCGGAGCTGCTCGCGGCGGACGCGATCGGCGACGTCATCGAGCACTGGGGCTTTCGCCGGGTGCTCGGGCGGATCTGGACCGTCCTGTTCATTGAAGGCGGAGCCCTCTCCGCCGCCGAGATCGGCGAGCGGCTGCAGGTTTCTTCCGGCGCAATGAGTATGTCGCTGACAGAATTGCAAAGGTGGGGTGTAGTACGAAGAGTATGGAAACCGGGCGAGCGGAAGGAGTTCTTCGAGGCCGAGACGGACTTCTGGAAGATGATTTCCAAAGTGTTCGCCGAGCGCGAGCGGCTGATCGCCGACTCCGTGAGGGAGCGCCTCGAGCGGGCTTCGGCGCTGCTCGAGGGCCTGCCTCCCACCGACGCCGCCCGGTTCAGCCTCGATCGGGTGGAGCGGCTCCTCTCGTTCGTGATCGTCGCGCAGGCGGCGCTCGACGGGTTCATCAAGAGCAGGACCGTGGATTTCTCGCGGTTCGGGGATCTGGTCAGGTTCCCCATCCGCGCCGTGCGTTCCCGGCGAGGCGCCTAGCGGGACCGTGATTTCGGAGAGCTCGACCGTCACGGGGGCCCCGCGCGGTGCGGGGCGCAGCGTGCGCTCGTGCTTCCAGGTGGAGATGGGATGACTGCGACTACAACGTTTACTGGGACGGTCCAGCGGAGCGATGTCGTCTCGAGCCTCGGAGGCATGTGCGCTGGGCGAGGGCTCGACGCGCTCGCTGCGCGCCTCGCGGAGCTGAGGCGCCTGCTCGACGGGGACCTCGGCGACATCGAGCGCGAGATCGCGAAGGTCGGGCTGGACGGCGAGACGCCGGCGCACCGGAGCGCTCGGCACTTGCTCGGCCTGAACGGCAAGCGGCTGCGGCCCATCTGCGTCGCGCTGGCCTCCCACATCGGGAGCGGCTTCAACGACGCCGCGCGGACGTTCGCGGTCGCGGTCGAGCTCGTCCACAACGCGACGCTGCTGCACGACGACGTCGTCGACCTCGGCGACCGCCGGCGCGGCGCGGACGCGGCGCGGGTCATCTACGGCAACGCCGCCTCGATCTTCGGCGGCGACTACCTCCTGCTCGACGCGCTCTCCAAGATCCAGGCGGTCGGCATGATCGACGTGCTCGAGCGGGTGCTCCTCGTGATCAAGGAGATGGTCGTGGCCGAGGCGCTCCAGCTCGCGTCGCGGGGCCGCGTGCGCACGAGCTCGAGCGAGTACTTCCAGATCGTCGACGGCAAGACGGCGTCGCTGTTCCGCTGGGCGATGTTCGCAGGGGCGCGCGCGGGCGGCGTGAGCGAGCCGCTCTGCAAGGCGCTCGAGAGCTTCGGGACGAGCCTCGGGGTCGCGTTCCAGCTCGTCGACGACGTCCTCGACTTCGCCGGCGACCCGGAGGCGACCGGCAAGGCGCTGCTCACGGACCTGCGCGAGGGCAAGATGACGTACCCGCTGCTCCTCGCCATGGAGCGCGACCGCGAGCTCACGCCCGCCCTCGAGGCGCACTGCGCGTCGGAGGACACGGCCGTCGAGCCGGAGCTCGGCCGGCGCATCGCGCAGATCATGGTCGAGAAGCGCGTCGTGGACGACTGCCTGGAGCTCGCGTCCCGGCTCTGCGGGGACGCGGTGCGGAGCATCGAGCCGCTCCCGGAGAGCCCGGCGAAGGCGGCGCTGGAGGGGGTCGCGATGTCGACGCCCCGGCGGAAGCGGTGAGCGGCGATGACGAACCCCTTGATGCAGTGCGCGGAGCGCGCGCCCCGCTCGCGAGCGCGCGCGGCGCGCGGAGACACCCGATGAGCCAACACGTGTCCAGCCGGATCAGCGGCTTCTACAAGCGGTGCCTCGAGGAGCGGCTCCGCGCGATCCAGGCGCTCGGTCTGCTCGACGAGGAGGCGCTCGCGCACCTCGCGAGCGGGGGAGGGCTGCCGACGGCGGTGGCCGATCGGATGTGCGAGAACGTCATCGCGACGCACGCGCTCCCGCTCGGCCTTGCGCTGAACTTCCGCGTGAACCAGCGCGACGTGCTGGTGCCGATGGCGGTGGAGGAGCCGAGCGTCATCGCCGCCGCGTCGAACGCGGCGCGCATGGTCCGGCGGTCGGGCGGCTTCTCCGGCGAGGCGGACCCGCCGATCATGACCGCCCAGGTCCAGCTCGACGACGTGCCGGACGCGGAGGCGGCCGCGGGCCGGCTGGAGGCGGCCCGCGCGAGCCTGCTCGCGGCCGGGGACGCGGCCATCCCCAGGATGGTGGCGCGCGGCGGCGGCTGCCGCGATCTCGAGGTGCGCGTCCTCTCGGCGGAGCTCGGCGTGCTCGTTGTGCACCTCTACGTCGAGGTCGGTGACGCCATGGGCGCGAACCTGGTCGACACCGTCGCAGAGGCGGTGGCGCCGCTCGTGCAGCGCATCGCCGGCGGGACGCTGGGCCTGCGGATCCTCTCCAACCTGACCGTCCGCCGCCTCGTCCGGGTGACGGCCACCGTGACGGACGACGCGCTCGGGGGCGCGGACGTGGCGAGCGGCATCGCGCGGGCGAGCCGCTTCGCGGAGCTCGATCCGTACCGGGCGACGACCCACAACAAGGGCTTCATGAACGGGCTCGACGCGGCCGCGGTCGCGCTCGGGCAGGACTTCCGCGCCATCGAGGCGGGCGCGCACGCGTACGCGGCGATCGGCGGCCGGTACCGGCCGCTCAGCACGTGGGAGCGCATCCCCGGTGGGCTCGTGGGGCGGGCGGAGCTGCCGCTCGCCGTCGGCACGGTGGGCGGCGCGACCGAGGTGCACGCGGGCGTGCGCGCCGCGCTGCAGCTCGTGGGCGCGAAGAGCGCGCGCGAGCTCGCGGTGGTGCTGGCGTCCGTCGGGCTGGCGTCCAACCTGGCGGCGCTGCGCGCGCTCGCGAGCGAGGGCATCCAGCGAGGCCACATGCGGCTCCACGAGCGGAAACGCGCGATCGGGGCGGGGGACGGGGAGTCCGCCGCGCCGCCGTCCGGCGAAGGTAAGCGGTTCGCCGCAGAGCGCGCCGAGGCGCCGCGCGCGGTGCACCAGGCGGGGGGCGGGACATGAGCGAGGCGAGCCAGGATCAGGCGCCGCGCGGCGGGCGCCGCTTCGGCACGGGCGAGATGTTCGACGGCATCGCGGAGCGGTACGACCTCCTGAACCGGGTCATCTCGCTGGGGCTCGATCAGGGCTGGCGGCGGCGCGCGGTGCGCTCGCTCGAGCTCTCGCCCGGCGCGACGGTGCTCGATCTCGCGACCGGCACCGCCGATCTCGCGATCGCGATCGCGCGGGCGCACGAGGTGAAGGTCATCGGGGTCGATCCGTCGCAGGGGATGCTCGGCGTCGGCCGCCGGAAGGTGGAGGCCGCGGGGCTCGCCGGGCGGATCGATCTCGAGGTCGGCGACGCGCAGCAGCTCCAGCTCGGCGACGCGAGCGTCGACGCCATCTCGATGGCGTTCGGGATCCGCAACGTCCCGGATCGCGCGCGGGCGCTCCGCGAGATGGCGCGCGTCACGCGGCCCGGGGGGCGCATCGCGATCCTCGAGCTCAGCGAGCCGCGCAGCGGGCTCATGGGCAAGCTCGCGCGCTTCCACATCCACACGGTCGTCCCGTACGTGGGCGGCGCGATCTCCGGCAGGGACGAGTACCGGTACCTGCAGGACTCGATCGCGAGGTTCCCGCCGCCGGACGAGTTCGCGGAGCTGATGCGCGGCGCGGGGCTGCGCGTGCTCCGCGTGGAGCCGCTCACGATGGGCGTCGTGTGCCTCTTCGTCGCGACGCCCGAGGGGCCTGAGGTGCGCGCGAGAGAGGGCCTAGGGGGGCGGTGATGGGCGGGTCGAACCTCCACTCTGCCTGGGCGCAGCTGTTCGTCCGCGCGCTCGCGCAGGCCGGGGTGCGCGACCTGGTCCTCTGCCCCGGCTCGCGCTCCACGCCGCTCGCGATCGCGGCGATGGAGAGCGAGGAGGTGCGCTGCCACAGCGTCGTCGACGAGCGCGCCGCCGCGTTCTTCGCGCTCGGGCAGGCGCGCGTCACCGGACGGCCCAGCGTCTTCGTCTGCACCTCGGGCACCGCCGGCGCGCACGCGCTCCCGGCGGTCATCGAGGCGCACCGGAGCTTCACCCCGTTCATCGCGATCACGGCCGACCGCCCGTGGGAGCTCGCCGACGCCGCGGCCTCGCAGACCATCGATCAGACCAAGCTCTTCGGCGACCACGTCCGTCACTTCGCCGAGCTCGGGCTGCCGGATCCGTCGCCCCTCGCGATGCGCGCGGCGACGCGCATCGCGGCCCAGGCGGTCACGCGCGCGCTGTCGCCGACGCCGGGCCCGGTCCACATCAACGCGCGCTTCCGCAAGCCGCTCGAGCCGGTCGACGCGGCCGGGCCCGAGCCGTGGCAGGCAGAGTGGGAGGCGCTGATGCGCCGCGCCGGCACGCGGGTCGTGTCGGCCCGCGCCGGGGTCGATGGGCGCGCGATCGAGGAGCTCGCCGCGCGCTGCGCGCGCGCGGAGCGCGGGCTCATCGTGTGCGGCCCCGCCGAGAGCCGAGAGGACGACGCGCGCGCGCGCCGCGCGGTGCTCGCGCTCTCGCGCGCGACAGGCTTCCCGGTGCTCGCCGAGGGCACGAGCCAGATCTGCTTTGGCGGCCTCACCGAGGGCGTCGTGATGCCGGCGTCGTTCGATTCGTTCCTCCGCGCGCCAGAGTTCCGCGCGGCGAACGCGCCCGACCTCATCCTCGAGCTCGGCGCGCCGCCGACGTCGGCCGGCTACGCGACCTACATCGCCGAGCACACGAGCGCCCGCCGCGTCGTCGTCTCCTCGCACGGCTGGAACGACCCGACGAGCGCCGCGGCTGCCCTCGTCATGGGTGAGCCCGTGGAGGTGTGCGAGGCGCTCGCGGCGCGCCTCGCCGGGGCGGCGCTGAGCCTGGGGCGCGGGCGGCGGGACTGGGCCGCGACGTTCGCGCGCGCCGGCGAGATCGCGGCGGCGCACGCCGCGCGCGCTTGCGCCGGGGACGAGCTGACGGAGGGTGCCATCGCCCGGATGGTGGCCAGCGCGTGCCCCGCGGGCTCGCTGCTCGCGATCGGCAACAGCATGCCGGTGCGCGACCTCGATACGTACTGCCCGCCGTCGGCGCGCGCGCTGCGCGTGCTGCACCAGCGCGGGGCGAGCGGGATCGACGGCCTCGTGTCGGCCGCGGCCGGCGCGCGCGTGGCGGCCGCAGCGCCGGTCACGTTGCTGCTCGGCGATCTCAGCCTGCTGCACGATCTGACCGGGCTGCTCCTCGCCTCGAAGGCAGCGGGCGATGGCCGAGCGCCGCTCGTCATCGTGGTGGTCCAGAACGACGGCGGCCGCATCTTCGAGCACCTCCCCATCGCCAGGCGCGGCGCCGAGCTGCTCGAGCGCTGCTTCACGATGCCGCAGCACCTCGACTTCGCGCCTGCGGCGGCGATGTTCGGGCTCGCCTACGAGCGCGCCGGCACCGCCGGGGATCTCGCCCGCGCGCTCGCCGCGGGGTATCAGCGGACGGGCGCGACGCTGATCGAGGCGGTGGTGCCGCCCCACGACGGCGCTGCCCGCGTGGCGCGGCTCTGGTCCGACGTTCGTCGCGACGTCGCAGCCCTGGTCAGCGCGCCGGCCGCGGACGGCGCGGCGGCCGATCTGCAGACTCCATGAGCGGCGCGCGCGCCGAGAACCCCGAGCTTGCCGAGAGGGATCCACGATCATGAGCCAGGTCAACGCGAACACGAGTCCCGCTTCCGACGAGGTCGCTCGCGGCGGGTCCGGCGAGGGCGCCGCGCAGCGCGGGAGCGATCGCGCTGCCGCGAGGGCGCGCGGGCCCCGCGAGCCGGGGAGGGGATCGTGAGCGCCGCGGCGGCCCCTCAGGCGACGGGCGCGGCGGGCGCAGCGGCCCCGGGTGGCGTGCGCCCCGGCTCGCTGCGGGCGTGGCTCCTCGCGTGCCGGCCGGCGACGCTCACCGCGGCGCTCGCGCCGGTGATGGTCGGGACCGCCGTCGCCTACGCGCTCGGCGGGATGCGGCTCGGCCCGGCGCTCTCGGCGCTCGCGGGCGCGATGCTCATCCAGATCGCGACGAACTTCGCGAACGACGTCTTCGATCACGAGAAGGGCGCCGACACGCACGAGCGGCTCGGCCCCACGCGCGCCGTGCAGGCGGGGCTGCTCACGCCGCGCCAGGTGCGCGTCGGGCTGCTCGTCACGATCGCGCTCACGTTGCCGTTCGGGGTGTACCTGGCGTTCGTGGGCGGGTGGCCCATCGTGGTGATCGGCGTCGTCTCGATCCTCGCTGGCGTCGCGTACACCGGCGGGCCGTACCCGCTCGGCTATCACGGTCTCGGCGACCTCTTCGTGTTCGTGTTCTTCGGCCTCGTCGCCGTCTGCGGTACGGTGTTCGTCCAGCTCGGCTCGGTCCCGCCGCTCGCGTGGGCGGCGGCCGTGCCGATCGGCGCCATCGCCACCGCCGTGCTCGTCGTCAACAACGTCCGCGATCGCGAGACGGACGTCGTCGCCGGCAAGCGCACGCTCGCCGTCCGGCTCGGGCGCCGCGCGGGCGTCATCGAATACGCGATGCTCTTCGCCGCCGCCTACGCGGTGCCGGTCGCGCTCGCCGTCGGCGAGGGCCGGCGGTGGACGCTCCTCGTGCTCGCGACGTTCCCTCGCGCGGTGCGCCTGCTCCGGGTGCTGGCGACGACCGACGGCCGGCCGCTCAACGACTGCCTCGCCGGGACGGCGAAGCTGCTGCTCGCGTACGCGCTGCTCTTCTCGCTCGGCCTCGCGGCCCACCTGTAGGGATCATGCGCGTCGTCGATGCCCGCCTCGCGTCCCGGGTCCTTGATGGCGCGCGCCGGGGCCTCGTGCTGTCGCTCACCGACGACGAGGGACGCGTCGGCCTGGGTGAGGCCACGCCGCTCCCCGGCTTCTCACCCGACACGGCCGACGAGGACCAGCGCGCGCTCGCCGAGCTGCCGGGGGCGCTCGGCGCGGTCGACCTTCCGGCCGAGGGCGCTCCGCCGACGGCGACGGCGTCCGCGATCCTGCGCGCGCTCGCGCCGCTGTCATCGCGGCTGCGCGAGCTCCCGGCGGCGCGCTTCGCCCTGGAGACGGCGCTGCTCGATCTGCTGGGCCAGCGCCTCGGCCTCTCGTTATCGGCGTGCCTCGGCGGACACGGGCGCTACGCCGAGGTCCAGGTCAACGGGCTGCTCACGACCTCGGTGCCGCTGCCGGAGATGCTCGCGCGCGCTCGCGTGGACGCCGCGCGCGGCGTCCGCGCGATCAAGGTGAAGCTCCGCTCGCGCGGGGAGGACGGCTTCGCGCGCGACCTCGAGGCGCTGCGCGCGCTGCGGCGGGAGCACCCGGGCGTCGAGCTCCGGCTCGACGCGAACGCGGCGTGGTCGCTCGACGAGGCGCCCCGCCGGCTCGCGCTCCTCGCGCCGCTCGGCCCGCGCTTCGTCGAGCAGCCGGTCGCGCCCGAGCTCCTCCATCACCTCGGCGCGCGCGAGGTCCCGTGGGCGGCCGACGAGTCGCTCGCGGTCGAGGGCATGCCGGAGCGCCTGCTCGAAGCGGAAGGCTGCGCCGCGTTCATCCTGAAGCCCGCGATGCTCGGCCTGCTGCGCGCGCACACGCTCGGCTGCAGGGCACAGGCGCGCGGCCTCGACGCCGTGGTGACGCACCTCTTCGACGGGCCCATCGCGCTCGCCGCCTCGTGTGAGCTCGCGCTCGCCTTGCCGCGCGCGCCGCTCGCGTGCGGCCTCGACGCGCACGCCGGCCTGGAGGCGTGGCCCGCGATCCGGATCCCGCAGCTCCGCGAGGGCGGCCTGGTCGCGGCCAGCGATCAGCCCGGCCTCGGCATCCGGCCATGGACCGGCTGAGCCTCCTCGATGCCGCGCGCGATCCCGCGATCGCCGCCCGGACAGCGATCGTCCTCGGCGGCGCCGAGGACGACGCGCCGCGCGCGATCGACGTCCCCGCCCTTGGCGTCGGCGCCGGCGGCGCCCTCCGCTTCGGCGAGCTGGCGCCCGCGGTCGCGGCCGTATCTGCCCGGCTCGCCCGCGCGGGGGTAGGGCAGGGAGCCCGCGTGGCGCTCGTCGCCCCGAACGCGCTCGGGACCGTGGTCGTCATCCACGCGCTGCTCGCGCTCGGCGCCGTGCTCGTCCCGATCCATCCCCGGCTCACGGCCGGCGAGGCGGGCCTCCTGATCGACGACGCGCGCCCCGACCTCGTGCTGCGCGAGCCTGCGCTCGCCGCCCTGCTCGACGACGCCGCGCCGGAGATCGGCGCGCTCCGCGAGCGCGGGGCGCGCGCCGCCGAGACCGCGCGCGTCCCGCCGCCGGACGCTTCCGGCGATCTGGCGATCGTCTACACCTCGGGCACCACCGGGCGTCCCAAGGGCGCGGTGCTCTCGCGCCGCGCGTTCCTCGCCGCCGCCGAGGGGAGCGCGGCCAACCTCGGCGTGCGCGACGACGACCGCTGGCTGCTCTGCCTTCCGCTCTGCCACGTCGGTGGCCTCTCGATCGTGACCCGCTGCTTGCTCGCGCGGCGCGCTGTCATCCTCGCGCCTCGCTTCGAGCCCGCCTCGGTGCTCGCCTCGATCGTCCGCGACCGCGCGACGCTGCTCTCCGTGGTGCCGACGATGCTGCTCGCGCTGCTGGAGGCCGATCGCGACAACGTCCTCGCCCGGCTCCGCGCGGTGCTCGTCGGCGGCGCGGGCGCTCCGGAGCGGGCGCTCGACGAGTGCGCGCGCCGCGGGGTCCCCGCGCTCACCACGTACGGCCTCACCGAGGCGTGCTCGCAGGTCACCGTGCAGCGCCCGCGCGATCCGCGCGCGAGAGAGCCGGGCTCTGGCTCCCCGATCGCCGGCGTCGAGCTTCGCATCGAGGGCGCCGGCAGCGACGGCGTGGGCCGCATCGAGCTCCGCGGCCCGGTGCTGTTCCGCGGCTACTACCGCGGCCCCGACCGCGCGCCGGAGCTCTCGGTCGACGGCGCCGGGTGGTTCGGCACCGGCGATCTCGGCGCGCTCGACGCCGCCGGGCGGCTGCACGTCGCGGCGCGCCGCAGCGATCTCATCGTGACCGGCGGAGAGAACGTCTACCCCGCCGAGGTGGAGCAGGTCCTCGCGTCCTGCGAGGGCGTCGCCGGCGCGGTGGTGTTCGGCGTGCCTGACGATCGCTGGGGTCAGGTCGTCGCCGCGGCGATCGTCCCCGATCAGGCCTCGCCCTGCGAGGCGGGCGGCGCCGCACCCTCCCCCGCATGGCTCGGCGATCTCGCGGCCGTCGTCGCGGCGCGGCTCGCCCCGCACAAGCGCCCGCGGCGCCTCTGCGCCGTCGCGGCGCTGCCGCTCACCGCGGCCGGCAAGCTCGATCGCGCCGGCGCGGCGGCGCAGCTCGCGGCCGCGCTCGCCCCGTTCCCACCGCGCTAGCGCCAGGCGCGCCGTCCGGCGGCCGTCGCTCGGCGCGGTTAGGCGAGCGCGCTGCGCAGATCGTCCGGGAGCGGGCACGGCGTGAAGCGCGCGCCGTCGATGCACACGTGCACGGTCTGCCCGATGGCGGCGACGCGACCCGCCGTCGTCATCGTCACGCGGTAGCCCACCGTGAACGACGTGTCACCGAGCTTCGGCGCGAGCACCTCGACCTCGATGGTGTCACCGAACCGGAGCGGCAGGAGGTAATCCGCCTCGGCGTGGACGAGCGGCAGCTTGATCATGCCGCCCGCGATCATCGCAGGAAGGTCGATGCCTCGCTCCTTCAGCGCGATCATGTACGCGTCGCTGAAATACTCGAGGACCCGCGGATAGAAGACGATCCCGGCCGCATCGACGTCCTGGAAGCGCACGGCGCGGCGCTCCACGGCGAGGCGCGGCGCGGTCTGCTTGAGCTCATCGACGCTGAACGCGCGCTTCATCGCGCCGCAGGTTAGCGCAGAGGCGCCGAGCACGTCGCGAGGAGCGCGGTGCTCCGCCGCACCGCGGCGCCCTCCTTCTCCAGCTCTGACGCGGGCGGTCAGGTCTGACCGCCGACGCTTCGCCGGGTCGTTCTGCTGTCCCTTTCTGCTCGCCGTCGTCCGTTTCGCAGTCCATGCTCGCCCGCGATGGCTGACCGACGTCCCGGCGGTCTCGGGGCCGGGTCCCGCAGGCTGCGTCGCGCCACCTCGAAGGATCGCGAGCGCCGCGCGATGCGATGCCTCCGGGCCCGAGCGCCGCGTTCCCGCGGCGTGCTCGTGGCGCTCGCTTGTCTCCTGGCAGCGAGCTTCGCGGCCGCGTGCGAGTCGGCGCCGGTGTCGACCCCGACGCCGATGCCCTCTCAGAGCCCGCCCGTCGCTGCGCTGCCGCGGCCTGCGTTCGCGGAGACCTCGACGCCGACCGGCGCGGCGCACGCGTCGAACCCGCTCGGCCTCCCCCCGTACCCGATCAAGCTAGAGCCAGGCCGCCGCGTGTTCACCTTCTCGGACCGGATGCTCGCCGGGGCCAAGCTCGGGTCCACGCTCGTGCTGTACGCGGCGACCGTGGTCGGCTTCGACGGCGACGACCTCATCGTCGAGGGGAGGGGCGGACCGTCGTACAAGGTTCACCCGGGCTACGTCATCCCCGTGCCCGACGCGCCCCGCCTCCGGCCCCACGACCCGCTGCTCACGGAGTGGAACGGCGTCATGAAGCATGCCGTCCTCACCCGCTTCGTGAAGGACAAGATCGAGGTCCGCTACACCGACATGGACCCGCGGACCCCGCTCGCGCAGCTCAAGGGGGTTCGCTTCGTCGTGCAGAGCGCGGGGCTCGCCCCCGGTAACTTCGCCGCATGGAAGGACGGCGAGACGTGGCGCCACGTGCTGCTCGTGTCGCGGCTCGGCGGTCCTCCGGCCGAGCCAGGCGCCGTCCTGACGTCGCTGCCCAGCAGCTCCGCGCGGTGGTTTGCCCTCGGTTACGGCGGCGCCGCGTTGCTCGCCGACGAGTCGGCGCTCCGTCCGCTCCCCGTCAAGCCGCAGCTCAAGATCGGGGCGAGCGTCTGGGCCGAATGGGTCGGCGCGCTGCGCCCCGCCGTCGTGCAGAGCGCCGAAGAGACAGGCCTGTACACGGTCAAGTTCGAGCGCGCCGGGCGGCCGGCCACGGTCGGCTGGGGGCTGCTCACGCCGCCGCTCGACCTGTAGTAGCCGCACGGCACCGCAAGAGCGCGTCGATCGAGCCTCTACCCTGGCCCGAGGAGCGGTCCTGGTCCATGGCGAACTTCCGAGGTGGGCGAGCGCCGGATCGCGCATCTCGCCGCGCCGCGAAGCGGCGATCCGGAGTCGAGCAACGCCGCTTGCACGCAGCGCCGGTGCGCAAGACGCTACGCGTTTTCGCCCGATATGGAGAGTGGTAAGCGCTGTAGTATGGATCTCAGGAGCGCATGGCTGGCGACGCGCCAGTGGGTCCCTTTCACCCTCAGGACCATGGCGTACGGCACCGTGTCTCTGACGCTGGGCCCCCTCACGCCGCAGCGCTCGGCGAGCCTGTGGGCGATGCGCCGCTGGTGTCAGGCGAGCGCGCGAGGGCTCGATATCGAGATCCAGGCGAGCGGACTCGAGAACGTCCCTCCCGGGGTGTTCGTCTACTGCTCCAACCACCAGAGCCTTCTTGACATCCTGGCCCTCGGCGCCGCGCTGCCGGGCGATTTCAAGTGGGCTGCCAAGCGCTCTCTCATGAAGATCCCATTCCTCGGCTGGCACCTCCGGCTCGCGGGCCATGTGCCGGTCGATCGCACGGTCGGCTCCCGCGCCGCGGTCGAGGCGATCTCGCGGTTCGAGGAGGTGCTCAAGAGCGGCAAGCCGCTGCTCGTCTTCCCCGAGGGGACGCGGAGCGAGGACGGCATCCTCCGGCAGTTCAAGAACGGCGGCTTCTATGCAGCCGTCCGCGCCGGCGTGCCCGTGGTGCCGGTCGCCATCGACGGCACGCACCTCCTCATGAAGAAGGGCGCCCTCGACACCGGCGACGGCACCCTGCGGATCGTCCGTGTCCGGGTCGGCGCGCCGATCGCCGTGCGCCCGGACGGCCGCGAGGGCGCGCGGGTCAACGAGCTGCGCGAGCGCGCCCACGCCGCGGTGAGCGAGCTCCTCCGCTCGATCGGCGGTCGTGTCGAAGCGCCGGACGGCGCCGTGGCCGCATCGGAGGCGCCGGCGAGCGGCGCCCGGACCGAGCAGGCGTCCGGCTGACGGGTCGCCGCGCCGGCGGGGCGGATCAATCGCAGAGGCTGGGGAGCGCGTCGATCTCGGCGAACAGCTCGTCGTAGCCGTCGATGCGACGGCCACCGTGCGCCTCATCGTCGAACCGGTAGAACACGCGCCGCGCGACCGGCATCACGCCGCCGTTGTCGTAGGCCTCGGCGTCGGTCGCCGTGTTGCCGAAGGCCCACGCGGGCAGCATCTCCCTTCCGTCGAACAGCCGCTCCAGCTCCGCTGTCTTGTACTCCGCGGCGCCGTCGCCCGTCGCGCCCGTCAGGCCCAGCGTGGTGTGCACGATGCCAGGCGGGAAGCCGTACGCCTCGAGGAAATCGCGCGTGCGCTGGACGAGCCACTCCGGCCGCGCGGTCAGGTACATCGGGCGATAGCCCTTCGACGTGAGCCGGTGGAACGCCGCCGCGGCGTGCGCGTGCGCGTCGGGCAGCTCGCCAAGGAGGAGCGAGGTGAACTCCTCGGTCTCCGTGCCGGTGAGCGTCCCATCGACGTCGCTGACGAACATCGGCGCGCCCCGCGGGACGACCTCGATGAAGAGGTCGGTGCTCGAGAGGTCGCCGCGGACGACCAGGTGGACCCGGTGCCGGCCCGGACCGAGCCGCTGCGCCGCGGGGATCTCGAAGTAGACGCGGCCGCCGTCATCGCTGACACCCTCGACCGCGCGGTGCGCCGAGTCCGCTTCCGTCGTGGTCGCCGAGCCGAGGCGCTCCCACGCGCCGCCGCAGCCGCGGAGCAGATAGATGTCGACCCGCTCATCCTTCAGGTCCTTGTCCGTGATCCCGTAGGCGAACTTTCCGATGATCCACTGCGGGTCGTCCGGCGTCAGGTAGAGGTCGCGTCCGCGGTGGTTGGGGCTCCCAGCGCCGGCGATGAGGTACGAAGACGGGTGATTCCACGCGAGCTCCTCGCCCGGATCGGGCGGCGCCGCATCACACGCCGGAGGTGGGTTGCAGGAGGCTCCCGGCGCCCCGCCGCCGCTCGAACCGCCGTCCTCGCCGCTCGGCGCGCCGCCGCCGCCATCATTCTGGCCCCCGCCGCTGTTCTGGCCGTCGCCATCGCTGCCCCGGCCATCGTCATCGCCTCCCTGGCCACCGCCCCCGCCTCCGCTCGGCGCCCACTCGAGCGTCGCGTCGGCCGATCCGCAGCCGATCGCGAGCGCTGTTGTCGCCATGACAAGTAGGATCCTGGTCTGCATCGGGCCCGAGTGTGACCGAGTCGCCCCCGTTCGAACAGCGACCTCCGGTCGTCGAGGGCCTCCCGGCGGACCGCGCTCGCCCCTTGCGCGCTGGCCCGACTCCGGGCAATCGTAGCGGCCCCAACGATGCCCAAGCCCGATCCGAAGGTCTTGCTTCGCCACGCCGGTGACTATCTCAAGGCGCACCCCGAGGAGATCGCGAGGGCGCTCCGCGGCGCGCTCCGCCTGCGGTTCGGCGTCCCGATCGATGCGCTGCGCTATCTGGCGCGAGAGCTCAGCGGCGGCAAGCGCGCGCCGAAGGACATCGTGATCGAGGCCGCGCCCCCGGGCCTGCGCCTCGCCCTGACGGTGAAGATCATGGGCGCCCCGATCCGGGCCTCGTTCACGGCCTTCGCCGAGGAGCTCGACGTGCGCGCGGACGCGATCCAGGTCGGCCTGCGGATCGCCGACCTCAAGCTGCAGGTGCTGGGCGACGAGGCCTCGCCGATCGCCGGGCTGATCGGCTCGGGGGCGATCGACCTGAACAAGCCGGGCGATCTCGTCTCCTTCATGCCCAAGCGGCCCGCCGCGCTGATCGACGCGAAGGGTGACAGGATTACCCTGGATCTCCTCAAAATCCCGGCCCTCGCCGGGAATCCGACGGTCGTGCGGGCGCTGCGCATCTGCGCGCCGGTGCTCGGTGTCCGTGCGCTCAAGACCAAGGATGACCACCTGGACGTGCACCTCAAGGCCACCCCCTCCGGGGTCGCCGCCGCGATCGCCGCGGTGCGCGCGGGTCTCTGAGGCTCTTTCCGGTGGGGGCCGTCGCCCGCTAGACTTCTCCGTGCATGTCTCGGCTCCCCGAGCCCGCGCCGGCTGCGCTCTCGTTCCAGTTCCTTGCCGAGATTGCGTCCGGGGCCACCACCCGCGTTGATCTCTGCAGGTCGGCAGGTCCGCACCGGCCTGGGGAGCTGCTCGCCGTCAAGCGGCTGCACCCGCACTTCGCCGAGGATCAGAACGTCTCCACCCGGTTCCTCGACGAGGTGCGCACGACCGCGGCGCTCAAGCACCCGAACGTGGTCGAGGTCGCCGGCTGGGGGACGGACGAGCAGGGGTGGTACTTCGCCGTCGAGCTCGTGCAGGGCGTGAGCCTCGCGCGGCTCATGAAGACCGTCTTCGACACCGGCGAGATGTTCTCCGAGCGGCTCGTCGTCCACGTCGGCGCGACGCTCTGCCGCGGGCTCAGCGCGGCGCACGAGCTCCGCTCGCCTGCCGGCGCGCTGCTCAACCTCGTGCACCGCGATCTGACGCCGGGCAACGTGCTCGTCGGGTTCCAGGGCGAGGTGAAGATCGCCGATTTCGGGCTCGCCAAATCGTCGCTCCGCGTGATGACGACGGCCGTCGGAGCGCGCCGGCGCGTGACGACGTACATGGCGCCGGAGCAGGCCCGCGGGGGCGCCGCCGACAGGCGCTCCGACCTGTTCTCGCTCGGCGTCGTGCTGTTCGAGCTCTTCACCGGCAAGCACCCGTGGCCGTCGACGAGCGACTACGAGCTCTTGCGGAGCATGTCGACGCAGCCAGCGGCCGACCTGCGGGAGCTCCGGCCGAAGATCGACAAGGAGCTCGTGTCGATCGTGATGCGCTGTCTCGAGAGGGACCCGCCGTCGCGCTTCCAGAGCGCGGACGAGATCCTCGCTCGGCTCGAGGGCTGGCTACACAGCCACGGGTACCACGAGGGGAACGAGGAGGCGCTCGGGCGCTTCGTGCGGCGCAACGCGATGAGACAGATGCGCTGGTTCGAGCGCGCCGTCACCGGCGGCTTCGCCGGGGTCGCCAAGGCGCCGCGCCCCTCGCTCTCGACAGCCGAGGCGATCCCGCGCCGGCCCTCGGCCGATCCGCGGGGCAGGGGGGCGAACGCCCCCGGTCGGCTCCGCGGCAGCGGGGGCGCGCGCGCTCAGAACGACGACGCGACCGACATCGAGGCGCGCCGCGGGACGCTGTCCCCGTCGCCGACCGGCCTCACGCCGCGCGAGGCGGACGCCGCGGACGACGACCTCGGCCGGCGCGGACCGATGGCCTCCGAGACGGCCGACGAGGCGACGGTCGTCGTCGGCAGCAACGGCAGGGTGCGCGCAGATCCCGGGTCCTCCAGCTCGGGCGGAGGACGGCGCCGCAGCAGCCTGCCCTCGTACGGATCCCTCACCGATCGGGACAGCGAGCCGCTGCCGGTGTCGGGGAACGAGCTGCGCGCGACGTCCGGGAACGAGGCGACGCCCTCGATCTCTCCCGTGGCCGCGTTCTCCGTGGATCACGACGCCGACACACCGCTCACGGCGCAGGGCGTGCCGGCAGGGGCGAGGCCGCTGCACGCGGAGGTCGACCGCCTCACGACCGAGGCGCTCCGGCTCCGCGAGGAGGCGCGCTTCGCGGTCGCCCACGCCGAGCGCAAGCTGGCGCTGGCCAAGGTGGCTGCTCACCTCTCCGAGATGGCCACCGAGGCGCTGCGCCTCTCCGCGAGCGCCGCCCCGGAGCGCGCGTCGCACCGCCTCGACGAGGCGCTCGCGCTCGAGCGGGCGATGCACAAGGTGATGTCCGCGCCGCTCACGCTCGCGCCCGAGACGACGGCGCTGCCTGTCGCGTGGGGCAACGAGCAGCGGGCCATCCTCGCCCAGCTCGGCCTCGAGCACCTGGCGTCACCGGCCGCGTCGAGGCCCTCGGATTTCGGCGCGCCCCCGCATCGGCTCACTCCGGCGCCCGGGGACGTGAGCGCGGCCCAGCATCGGCTCACTCCGACGCCCGGGGATGCGGGCGCGGCCCAGCCGTTCATGGGCGCCGACCCCGCGAGGAGCGACGCGGCAGGCGTGCCATCCGCCGCGCTCGCCGTCCGGGGTGACGCTGCGGGCGACGCGATCGGCCCGCCCACCGCCGCGGACGCTGTCGCGTTTCAGGCCAGCCTCCGGCCGATGCTCCTCGGCGTGCCGCGCGCGCTCGCGCTCGCCGTCGCGGCGGCGGCCTTCATGGCGTTCGTTTTGCTCGCCTGGTTCTATTCCTGAAGCGCCGCTGCGCGCGCGCGAGCGCACCCGACGCGCCGAGACGTCGCTTGATCCCGGCGGGGCACGGCGGCTACCGTCCTTGGATCATGAGCGAGCAAAGCGACTGGGTGCTGATCGGCCTGGATGAGACCACGGCGCGCCGGCAGGGGATCCCCGCGCGCATGCCGGTGCCTCGAGGGGAGTTCGAAGGGCTGGCAGACAAGGGGCTCAGCATCGACGCCGCCCGCAAGTGGATCAAAGACTTCCTCACGAACTCCGAGCCCGGCAAGAGCGGCGTCTGGCGCAAGCAGAACAGCACGCTCGTCTCGCAGTTCGAGGCGTTCCTCGACAAGGCTCCGGTCTGGGAGCGCGCGCAGAAGGCGTTCGGCGAGCGCGATTACGAGAAGGCGATCTCGGCGCTCAAGCGCATCATCACGATGGATCCCGACGATCACGCCGCGCGGCTGAACCTCGCCTCGGCGCAGGCGAACATGGGCGATCACCCCGCGGCGCTGAAGAGCTTCCAGGCGATCCGAAAGACGTTCCAGGGGGACGCCGACTACCACGTGGCGGTCGGGCAAGTGCACCTGGCGATGCAGAAGAAGGACGCCGCCCTCGACGAGATGGTGCTCGCGCTCGAGGCGAAGCCCGACTGCCAGCCGGCGCTGGACGCGATGGTCCAGCTCGGGGTTCTCCTGCCGATCTACGAGAACCCGCGCGACGCGGCCTCGCTCGTCTACGTGCGCTCCGACGCGGTGCTCGAGTACCTCGCGGGCCAGTGGGACGCGGCGCCGCGCGACGGCGCCTTCTATCTCGAGCAGCTCGCCTACCACGAGCGCGAGCTCCGCCACGACGTCGCGCTGGCCGCAGCGGAGCGCGCCGTCGCCGCCTCGGGCGAAGGGGCGAGCCGCGAGCGCGCGCACCTCGCGCGGATCGCCGCGCTCCGATCGCTCGGGCGCACCGACGAGGCGCTCGCCGCGGCCGAGGCCTTCGTCGCGACGGCGCCGTCCTCGTCGGGCGCCTGGGTCGAGCTCGCCAAGTGCCTGTCCCAGGCGGGCCGCGGAGCGGAGGTGCCCGCCGCGGTCGAGCGCGCGCTCGAGAGCGACCCAGGCGACCTCGCCGCGCTCTCGCTCCGGTTCTGGCCGAGCGATCCCGCGGACATCCAGAAGGTCAACGAGGCGATCCCCGCGCTCGCCGCCTTCGTCGCGGCTCACCCCGAGAGCGCCGGCGCGCGCCGCTCGCTCGCCCGCGCCGAGCTGGTCGCAGGTCGGATCGACGACGCGCTCGCGGGCTTCGCGGCGGCCGTCGCGCTCGCGCCCGGGGACGACGACCTCCGGGCCGAGTACTGGACCGAGCTCGGGAAGCAGCAGCGGTACCCGGACATCATCGCCGATGCCGCGAAGCTCTCGGACCTCGCGAAGCGCGACTGGAAGCTGCGATGGAACGAGGCCGAGGCGTACGCCGCGCTCGGCAAGAACATCGAGGCGCGGGCGGCGTTCTCGGCCATCAACTTCGACGAGTCGCTGCACGTCGACGTGCGCCGCAGGGCCAAGCGCGCCGTCAAGACGATGGATGAGACGCCGCCCGTCGTGCCGTGACGCCGGGCCGCGGGCGGCGCGCGCTCAGAGCGAGCCGGAGACGCCGAGCCCGACGGTGTCGCCCGTGACGATCGGCTTCACCGACAGGGCGACGTCGTTGCGGACGAGCTTCTTCTCCGGCGCGGCGAGGCCGCCGATGAACATCGCGGCCCCGGCGACCTGAGCCAGCCCGTCGACCATGAGGACGAAGACGCCGCCGCCCTTCGCATCGGCGGTGCCGACGGTGATGAAGGGGCCGGCGAGCGGGATGTAGAGCGGGAGGTAGCTCTCGCCGCTTCCGCCGCTCGCCCTGTCAGCGCTCTCCGCCACGAGCCCGACCATCGCCGAGAGGATGTAGGTGACGCCGAACGTCACGGCGCCGCCGATGACCAGGCCGCGGCGCGCCCTCTCCTCGACGCGGTAACCCTCCGGGACGGCCTGCCCTTCCTCGTAGTTCATGATCCTCGGGCCAACCGGATACGAGCCGGAAGGCGAGGCGTATCCCGGAGGCGGGGCGTATCCCGGAGCCGG
The DNA here is from genome assembly GCF_051525245.1 of Sorangium sp. So ce128. NCBI lineage: Bacteria > Pseudomonadati > Myxococcota > Polyangiales > Polyangiaceae > Sorangium > Sorangium sp. So ce128. The sequence goes on from NZ_CP150313.1 coordinate 4,407,837, forward strand.
GGCGTATCCCGGAGGCGGGGCGTACCCCGGAGGCGGGGCGTATCCCGGAGGCGGGGCGTATCCCGGAGGCGGGTAGTAGCCGGGCTGCTGCCCGTACGGGGCAGGCGCGCCGTACGGCGCCGGGGCCCCATGGGGCGCGGGCTGCGGCTCGGCGCCGGCAGGGGCGCCTGCGCGCGGCGAGGACGCAGGAGGCGCCTGCGCGAAGGCGGAGGGGGCGCTGAGCAGGAGTGCGGCGAGAGGTGCTGCGCTGGCGAGGAGCGCTCGCCATGGGTGCGCCGAGGCGCCCTGTCCGGGATGGATCGTCATGGTCGATGACGCTAACGCAGCTCCGTCGCGAAGGTCCAGACGAGCGCAGTACGCCGGCGGGCGGCGTGTGTGGTCTCGGGCGGCGCCTATGCGCGCGTGCGCGCGGGCTCCATCGGCTGGTGCCTCCTCACGGCGCCACCGTCCATGCGCGCCTCGAGCTCCGGCGCGTGGTGGTCCTCCAGGAGCGGCGGGATCTCGCCCGTGATCAACCGCGAGGCGCGCTGGTAGGTCACGTAGGAGAGGGCCCACGAGAACAGCACCAGGAAGCGGTTACGGAAGCCGATCAGGAAGAGGATATGCACGAACAGCCACGCGAGCCACGCCAGGAACCCGGAGAGCTTCAGCTTGCCGAAGTCGGCGACCGCCGCGGCGCGCCCGATCGTCGCCAGGGATCCCCGGTCGTTGTACCGGAACGGCAGCCGCGGCAGCCCCCGCAGGGTGCGCGCGATGCTGCGCGCGGCGTGGCGCCCTCCCTGGATCGCCGCGGGCGCCACGCCGGGCACGGGCGTCCCGTCCTCCTGCTTCAGCGACGCGAGGTCGCCGATCACGTAGATGTCCTCGTGACCCGGCACCGTCAGGTCCGGCGCCACCAGCACGCGCCCTGCCCGGTCGAGCGGCGCTCCGAGGGTGCGGGCGAGGGCGGACGCCGCCACGCCGGCCCCCCAGAGCACGGTCCTGGCCTCGATCCGCTTGTCGCCGATCGAGACCCCCTCCTCGTCGATGTCGGTGACGCGGCAGTTCGTCCGCACCTCCACGTTGAGCGCGGCCAGCTGCTGTCGCGCCTTCTCGCCGAGCTCCGGCACGTACGACGGCAGCACCTGCCCGGCCCCTTCCAGCAGGAGGATGCGGGCCTTGCTCGGATCGATGTGCCGGAACTCGCGCCTGAGCGTGTGCCTCGCGAGCTCCGAGAGGGCGCCGGCGAGCTCGACGCCCGTCGGGCCCGCGCCGACCACCACGAACGTCATCCAGGCGCTCCGCCGCGCCGGATCGGGCTCGCGCTCGGCCGCCTCGAAGGCGAGGAGGACGCGCCGGCGGATCTCGAGCGCGTCCTCGATGGTCTTGAGCCCGGGCGCGACGGCCGCCCACGCGTCGTTCCCGAAGTACGAATGCGACGCCCCGGCCGCGACGATCAGCTTGTCGTAGCCGAGCTCGCCGTCCTCGAAGATCACCCGCTTCTGGACGGGATCGATCGCCTTCACCTCGGCGAGGATCACGCTCGTGTTCTTCTGCTTGCGCAGCACGTGGCGGATGGGCGTGGCGATGTCGCTCGCGCTCAGGCCCGCCGTCGCGACCTGATACAGGAGGGGCTGGAACGTGTGATGGTTGTGCCGGTCGATCACGGTCACCCGTACCGGCTCGCGCCGGAGCGCCCGCGCCGCGTAGAGGCCGCCGAAGCCGGCACCGATGATGACGACGTGCTCCATGCCGTGGCCCTGGTTCCCGTACGCCACCACAGCAAGAGCCGGAGCCGCAGATCTCCCGCTTTGACCCTGGACGTGCAGGGATGCGCCCTCGCTCGTTCGCGGGATGGAGGCCGCGAGACGGCCGCTCGCGATCCCCTCTCGTCCCCCTCTCGTCGGCGTCGCCGTCCGTTCGTCGGGCAGCGCCGGCGTCAGGCGCCCCAGGCGGTGCGCGGCAGGGGCCAGCCGATCGCCACCGGCCCGGCTAAGCCGTTTTGCCCTGGGCGATCCACTTGTTCATGAAGACCGCGCTGACCTCCCACCCTTGCCGCAGCTCCTTCTCGGCGCTGCTCTCGAGCATGCCGCCGACGCCGAACACCTTCGCTTCGATCGTGATCTCGGCGATCCGACGCACCTTGTTGTCGCCGATGGCCTCGGCGCGCACCACGCCTTCGTTCCGCATCTTGTCGGCCAGGGTGCTTGGCGTCAGCTTGAAGGTCCACACGTTCGTCGCCTTGTTCAGCCTGCCCTCTTCGGTGTAGCGGAACCCGGAGCCGAGCAGCTTCTCGACGGGGCCGGGCAAATTCATCTTCGGCTTCCCGGCCGACCTCCGGATGATCTCCGTCGCCGTCTCGACCTGCTCCGTGATCGTGAACTCGGGGAAGCCGAGCTCCTTCCTGTAGAGCTCCTCGTTGAATGTCTTGTCCAGGAACAGCTTCCAGAACGTCTCGAGGTTGCAGTTGATCTCGTGTGTGAGGGTGAACTTGCCCATGGGATCGTTCCTTTGCGGTGCGCGGGGTCGATGACGTCCAGCTCCGCGTTTACCGCAGCCCGTACGTGGCGTCCATGTCTCGACCAGGACCGCTGAACACGGGATCTGCGCTGGCGACGCGTCCGTCTGCGTTGCGCGCGCCGGGCGTTCGTCGCCCCGATCGCGTGGCGCGCGAGGTCACGCCGAGCGCAGGCGGACGCGGGGGCGCGAAGCAGCCGCGAGACTGGAGGCGACGCCGCGAGTTGGAGACCGGCGCTGCGCACGGTTGCGCACGCGCGCTCCGGGCGATGCGGGGGCTGGCGGCGGGCTTCCAGCGCTTCTGCGGCCGTGCGAGCATGACGCTGTGACGTGTATCCTCGTCATCGACGACGACGCCGCGATCCGGGCCATGTTTGCGCGTTCGCTCCGTACGCTGGGCGACGTCGAGGAGGCGAACGGCGGAGCGCCGGCGCTGCGCCGGCTCTCCGCGCGCAAGTTCGATCTCGTGGTGCTCGATCTGCACATGCCGCTGATCGACGGCTTCAGCGTGCTCGAGTCGCTCTCGGCCAAGGGAGCGCTGAACCGCGACACGCCCGTCTTCGTCGTGACGGCCGATGAGTCGCAGCAGGCTCGCATCCGCGCGCTGCGACGGCACGCGATCTTCCTGCTCTCGAAGCCGGTGAACCTCGCCATGCTGGTGTCGCTCGCGGAGTCGTCGCTGAAGAAAGCTGCGGCCCGCGCCACCCCGCCCCCGCCGCCCGGCGAGGCGCAGCCGGAGAAGCCGAAGGAGGACTGAGCGCGATGCGCCGGCCGCGCGGGCTGCGGGGAAGGCAGCCGCGCCCGGTCCGGAGGCGCTACCGCGGCGCCAGGTCGAGGGGGGGCGCAGCGGGGCGCGGCCGCGGCGGCGCCTGGCCGGGGACGGGCCCGCGCGGCAGCGTGGAGGCGGGCGGAGTTGCCGGCAGTCCGGGCTGGCTCGCGGGCCGTGGCGGAGGCCACCCGGTGACGGACGGCGTGGGCAGAGGCCCTGGGACGCGCGGCGCAGGGGTGACCGAGGAGCCCGGGTACGGCGTCCCCGGCGCGGGTGCGGCGCCGGGGACGTACGCCGGCTGCCCGCTCGGGAGGGGGGTGGCAGCATCGGCGGGCACCGCGGCATCCGCGGCCGCGTCGGCCAGGGCGGACGCGTCGGCCGGGGCGGCCGCGTCGGCGATCAGCTCGGCTGCGGCTGCATCGGTCGGGGCCGCGGCGTCCGCGACGGCGTCGCTCGCGACCGTCGACGCCGTCGCTGCCGCGTTCGGCGTCGCCGCGGCATCGGCGCCGGCATCGGGCGCTTGCACCGTCGGTGCGGACGCGCTGGGGCTGGCGGAAGGCACCACCACCCCGCCGAGCGGCATGCGGCCGGAACGCGCGAGCAGCAGGAACGCAACGGCCGCGACCACGCCCAGGACGATCAGCGCGAGCAACGCCACGCGGACGAAGGACCCCTTCGCGGGAGGGGACGCGCGGCGCTCGGGCGCGGACGCGACAGCGCTCGCGGGGCCGCTCGCGTGCGCCGCCGGACCGACGTAAGCCGCCGGCCCGGGGGGCACCGGCGGCCCCACGTGCAGCGGCGGCGGGAGCAGCGGCAGCGGCGAAAGCCCCGCTGGGAAATCGAGCGGCGAGCCTGCGCCGTCGGGGTTCGACTTGCGGGTCGCATCCGGGGTCGATTTGCGCGTCGCGTCCGGATTCGACTTGCGCATCGGGTCGGCGTTCGCGCGGCGCGGGCTCGTCGGCGCCGGCATGCGCGAGCTGGCCGGCCCCGACATGCGCGAGCTCGCGGGTCCCGACATGCGCGAGCTCGCGGGTCCCGACATGCGCGAGCTGGCCGGCCCCGACATGCGCGAGCTCGCGGGGCCTGCCGGGGACGAGGGCGGCGCCGCGTCGGCCGCGCCGCCGCCTTCCGTCGCCTCCGGGCCGTCCTGCAGGATCGGCAGCATGGAGATGCGCCGCAGCATCACCTCGGTCGCGTCCTCGGGGCGCGAGGCCTGCGGCTTCTGAGGGTGGGCGCGCTCGGCGAGGATCCGGTCGAGCTCGTCGAGCGCCTGATCGATCCGCTCCTTGCGTGCCTCGGCGACCCCGGGGAGCAGATCGCGGACGAGCTGGCCCACCTGTTTGTCGGTGTAGCTCTCGCGGACCGCGGCGCTCACCTGCTCGAGATCGCGGCGCAGCTCCGCGGCCGTCTGGTACCGCTCGTTCGGGTTCTTGGCGAGCGCCCGCATGATGATGCGGTCGAGCTCCGGGTGGACCTCGGGCATGATCTCGCGCGGCGGCTGCGGGTTGCGGTTGGCGATCTGCTGCATCGCCTCCAGCGGGCCCTTGCCGCGGAACGGCGTGTGGCCCGTCACCAGCAGGTAGAGCAGCACGCCCATCGAGAAGAGATCGCTGCGGCGGTCGAGCGCCCCGCCCATGACCTGCTCGGGCGAGAAATACCCGGTCTTGCCCTTGATCGCGCCGACGCGGCTGGTCTGCGCGCGCGCCCGCGTCTTCGCGACGCCGAAGTCGACGACCTTGACCATGCCGTCGAACGTCACCATCACGTTCTCCGGCGTGACGTCGCGGTGGATCAGGTTGAGGAGCTCGCCCGTGTCGTCGCGGACCTCGTGCGCCGCGTGCAGCCCGGCGCACGCGTCGATCATCACGTGGAGCACCCAGCCGAGGGGCAAGAGCGCGCGCTTCGCCTTCTGGTTCGAGAAGATCTTCGCGATCGGGGCGCCGTCGATCCACTCCATCGCGAGGTACGGCCGATCGCGGACCTCGCCGTACGCGAGGATGTGCACGACGTTCGGGTGGAGGATCCGCGACGCGGTGCACGCCTCGTCGAGGAACATCGCCCGCGCGTCGTCATCCCCGCGCATCGCGTCCGACAGCAGCTTGACGGCGACGATCTGGACGGAGCCGTTGGGCCGCCTGAGCCGCGCAGCCCACACGGCGGCCATGCCGCCCACGGCTGCAGGGAACAGCAGCTCGTAGGGGCCGATCGTATCGCCCGGCTGGAAGTTACCGGGGTCGTCGTCGTTCCAATCACTCCACGGATCTTTGGCCACGCGCTCCCCCACCATGTCGGAAGACGTGCAGCGCGACAAGACCTGGCGCTCGGCCCCGTCTTCCCGCTCCCCTGCGCGGCGCCGCCGGTGTCAGGCCCGGCGACGCTCGCCTACCATGCGCTCTAGCCGCCCGAGCGCCCGGACGAGGACGTCCTCGCTCGGGCCGAAAGAAAATCGGACGTGGTGGCGGAACCGCGACGGCCGCCCCGCCCGGCGCTTGCCGGGGTTGACGTCGAAGAACTCGCCCGGCACGACGATGATCCGCTCCCCGAGGGCCGCCCGGAAGAAGCCGTAGCCGTCGGAGAGCCCCGGGGGCAGATCCGCGACCGAGCCCCAGACGTAGAACGTGCCCTCGGGCTCCGCGTCGACCGTGACGCCGATCCTGCGCAGCCCCTCGAGCATGATCTCGCGCTTGTGCGAGAACGTCCGGTGGATGGCCGTCGTCTCGGCGCGGGTGTGCTCGATGGTAAGCAGCTCTGCCGCGGCGCGCTGCATCGGCTTGGAGCCGCCGCCGTCGAGGAAGCTGCCGGCGCTCGCCACCGCCTCGATGACCTCGCGCGGCCCCAGCGTCCAGGTGACGCGCCAGCCGGGGTAGCGCCAGTTCTTGGTCAGGCCGTCGAAGATCACGACCGGATCGCGGTCGACCTCCTCGACGTAGCGCGCGGCGCTCTCCATCGGGGCGACGTCGCCCATCCCGTAGACGTAGTGCGAGTAGAACTCGTCGAGCAAGAGCGCGCAATCGAGCTCCTTCGCGGTGCGGACCCAGGCGGCGAGCTCCTCGCCGCGCACGTGCTTCCCGGTCGGATTGCAGGGGTTCGAGGCGAGGATCGCGCTCAGGCCGCGGCCCAGGATCTCGCGGCGCAGGTCGCCGACGGAGAACGAGTAGCCGCGTTCGCCCTCGAGCAGGATCGGGATCGGCGAGAACAGCCGGAAGACGTCGAGCAGCTCCTCGTAGGCGGTGTAATCGGGGAGGAAGTGGCCGAGGTTGATCTGCCCGAGCGCCGCCGCGGCGCGGGTGAGGGCGATGCGACCCCCGCCCGACACCGCCACGTTCTCGGCCGTGTAGCGCGACGGCATGCCCCGCCGGTACGCGCGGTTGTAGAGCGACGCGATCGCCTCGCGCAGCTCCCAGAGGCCGGCCACGGGCGCGTATTCCTGGTCGTCTCCGGAGATCGGCACCGCCGCGCAGCGCGCGGGCGAGCCCGGGAGCGGGCCCGTCTCCGGCTGGCCCTGCCCGAGGTTGCACCAGCCGTCCGTCCCCTCGTCGGCGCCCGCCTCGGAGGGACCCGCGGACGCGGAGTCCCGACCCGGGTTAAAGCCGAGGCGCGCGGCCTCGGTCGTCACGTAGATGACGCCCGTCCGCGGGACCTTCCGGAAAGCGTGGACCGCCCGGTCGTCGCCGCGCGGCGGAGCCGGCGTGTTCCCGCGGTCGGCCGCCGCCCCAGGATCGCTGGGCCGGGCCTCGTCTCCCTGGAGGTCGCTTCGCTCGTCGGGATGCTCTCGCTCTACTTCTGTCATCGTTTGTTTCCAGGCATGGGAGGCGCTGCCGTGGCGACCCAGCAGGAGGCGGGCGCCTCAGGCCTGCCGGGCCGTCGGCTTTCCGCCGTCCTCGCTCGCCGGCTCGGGCTGCCGCGCCCACGGCATCGTCTTACCCGAGAAGATCCAGAGCAGATAATAGCAGAAGGCGAGTGAGACAGCGGTGAGCGCAGTGTACTTGTCGTCGTTGTAGTTGAACGTGATCCAGATGAACTGGCTGAGCGCCGCCAGGCCGAACAGGGGTACCTCGATCTGGCGCTTCACCCGGGTGAGCGGCGCGCTCAAGATCATGAATGAATAGTAATAACAGGTGAGCTGCGAGAGCAGGATGACGAAGATCTGGGCGAGGCACTGGGCCACCCACAGCGAGCGGACCCGCCGGCACACGTAGACGAAGCCCGCCAGGCTCGCGGCGATGATCCCATAGGCGATCCAGCGGTATTTCGCGTAGCGCTCGTTGCGCATCCGCTTCCAGACCTCGAACGGATCGACGAGCTTCGTGTCCTTCGTGTACTTCATGCGGCCGGACTCGACGCCCGTGCCGGGCTCGTGGCCGACGAGCACGCGGAGGCCCATGTGGTTCGTCAGCGGCGTCTGGTCGTGCACCTTGAGCGTGTGCTCGTAGAACTGCCGGTACGAGTCCGTGCCCGAGACCTTCATGCTCACCGGAATGAGCACGGCGGCCGCGAGGACGCCGCCGATCAGCACCTGCACGTGCGACCTCGCCATGCGCTTGTGGCGGACGAGGTGAATCCCGGCGACGGTGAGCCAGCCGATCACGGGCAGGCCCGGGAAGATGCGCAGGAGGCCCGCGTAGACCATGCTCGCGCCCGCGAGCTTGAAGTAGCGCTTCCGGATGAGGCAGGCCGAGAGGACCAGGTAGAAGAGCCAGTCCTGCCGGAGGAACGCGCCGCCCGTCCAGTAGAACGGCGCCGACGACTGGCAGCCCCAGAAGATCGCCGCGACGGCGAAGACCCGCCACCCGAAGGCCCAGTAGAGGGCGGCGAACATCCCGAGCAGATAGAAAATATCGAAGCTGGCGAGGAACTGGAGGTAGCGGGTGCTGGCCGGCTGGAGGTCCGCCCAGAACTTACCCATGATCGTCCAGACCGGCGGCGGGTTGTAGCCGTGGTCCTTCTGCATGTCCTCCCAGTAGCCCTTGTCCGAGGCCGTCCGGAAGAACTGCACGTCGGCCTTGAACGCGTCCCAGCGCTCCGGTGAGAAGTGCGCCTTGCACATCTCGGGCGTGCTGAGCACCTCGCTCGCCGGCATGAGGAGGTTGTCGCCACCGAGGTTCCGGATCTTCTTGTCCGGGTGGCGGACCTCCTTCGACATGTCCAGCTTGACCTGCCGCCCGGTGTCCTCGTTCGTGTACGTGACGAGCCCCAGCTCGTCCTGCGCGATCAGCGCGCATTTGTAGAGGCCGTCGTACCCCATCTCCGGGAAGTACTTGGCCCCCATGTAATAATGGAACTGATCCCAGCGGTGGTAATACTTGGGATAGCCGAAGCGGAAGCCGTTGAAGTACGCGATGATGGCGGCGACACCGAGCGCCACGCCGGCGAACCGCTTCCAGCGCTCCGCGATCGGCCGGCGCATCCCCTCGCGGTGCGTCTCGTAGAAGACGCAAAGCGCGGCGCCCATCGCGATCGCCACCTTCGCCATGTCCACGGCGCGGGCGTGCTCGTCGATGTACCGGTCCAGACCATGGAAGAAGAGCGCGACGCCCGCGGCGACCGTGCTGTACCGCGCGAGCATGCGGAGCCGCGACGGGGCGAACCAGTTGAGCGCGAACGCGACGCCGAAGTAGGCGCAGAGCGCGATGACGATCTCGATGACTTGTTGTGACGTGAGCTTCATTGCCTGCGGTTCGGATCGGGATCGAGGTGACGCGGGATGCGCCGGCGGGCCTCTTCGCCGGCCTTCCGCGGCAGCGCGCCCGGCGTCGGGCGCTGCTGCCGCCCCGACCCGTCGCTGCGGGCCGGAGCCCGTCGGCCGGGGAGACGCCGTAGGTGCAGGACGCACCCCGTCCCGGACGGGCTCCACGGGGGAGGCGGGGCCACCTTAGCCGAAATCCCAGGAGTGTGGCGCTCTCGTTGTGGGCGCCATGGGCATCGGTGGGCGTACCCAGGTGGCGTGCGTCTGACAGGTGTGACCGGGGCGGAGCCGTGTCGGCTCGACGTGCTGCGCAATTGAGCGGGCTTCCTCCGCCGAGCAGAGCTCGTGTATCGTCTCCCTTCGTGTCGAACGACAGTTTCTCTTCCGCTTCTTCGGGGGGCTCGGAGCGAGAGGGGGCCCGAGGCCCCTACGGCTTTCTCGTGCGGGTCGACGGCGCGCCGCCGCTCTGGTGCCGGGAGGTGCGGGGCTTCCACCGCGCCGCCGTCGCCGCGGCCGATCCTGACGCGCTGCCTCCTGCGCAGCTCGTGCTCGTCGGCCTCGACGAGGCGGCGCGCGCGTGGCTCGCGTCGTGGGCCGAGGACAGCGAGCGCGTGCGCCGCACGCTGACGATCCGCCGGCTGCTCGACGACCGCGAAGCCACCGCGGTCGTGACGCTGGCGTCCTACGGCTACGGAGTCAACACCGCGCTCGCCGTGGAGTCGGTCGTGGTGCCCGGGGGCGACGGCCCGGCGGCCATCCTGCGCAGCGGGGTCCACACGAAGGAAGAGATCGACGCGATGCTCGCGGTCCTCGCCACGGCGCTGCCGGAGGGCGAGGAGGCGAGCTGGTTCGCACACGTCTGACGCGCGCGGGGCCCGGTCACGGCGCGCCGGCCCGCCGCGCGACGTCCTCGCCGTCGTTCCACCGGACCTGTTCCGGCAGCTGAGCGCTTGCGTCCAGCACGTCGTCTCGCTGGAGCGCGTTGCGCCTCGTCCTGCCGAGACGCGCCTTGCACCTCGCCCTGCCTGGCTGCTCCTCCGGTGACGCCTGCTTGCCCGCGTGCGACGTGCGACGTGCGACGTGCGACGTGCGCCGGCGAACGACGCCTGCCCGGCTGCGCTGCGAGACGCGGTGGGAGCGGTGGGACCAAGCGGACCGTGGGTGGACATGGATGGAATGGAAGAGAGTCGCTTTCGATGTTTCGGTGCGTGAGCCCCTTGCTCGCCTGAACAGCGGTGATACGCTGGTCCTCGGCCTCGGACGGAGCATCAGCTCCAGGATGGTCCTGCCGTGGAGCACCACGGTGCTGGGGTCGACACCAGATCGGCGGGCTCTCCGCTGATCCGCAATCGAACACCCTTGCCATGCCGGACGATCTCTTTCGATCCGGCGCGGGGTGCCGGCAAGCCGGAGGAGGGATGGACACCATGCACAGTACCAGTGGCTCTTCTATACCGGAGGCTGGGAACGGCTGACCCTCGTGGAGCGTGGACGCAGGGTCATCGGGGCCTTGCAAAACGCTACCGCGCTCGGCCAGGTCCGGCGCTCGATAACCTGTTGACTGCCATCGCGACCTCCGCGAGGCCGGCAGAGAGGGAATCGAGGAAGACTCAGGTCTTCCGGCAACGATTCTCACCGGCGCTTCGGGGCTGAACGCTCGTCGCGATGGGACAGGGGGGGCGCCGCACAGGCGGGATCAAGCGGGGTCCAGAAGGCCTCCGGTAGAGGCCCACGGGACGGGTCGGGTGCGAGTGAAGCACCCGACCCGTTTTTATTTCCATTGCCCGGGAGCGCTTTTTTGTCCTGCGCCGTGCCCGTCTGGTACGCGGGCTCGATGCGGATGCTGCTGCTCGCGCTGCTGCCGGCGTTGCCCCTGCTTCCAGCGTGCGCCGACGCCTTCGGGGATCGGGAGGCGCCGGAGCGGGGGACCGCGCTCGGCGCGTTCCACGTGGTGGGGACACAGACGGCGAACACGTGCGGGGAGGGGGCGCTCGGCGCGAAGCGCCTGTGGGAGTTCGACGTCGAGCTCGCGCGCGGCGACGGCGCCCTGTACTGGAACAACGGCGCCAGCGTGATCGCAGGCGTCATCGACGACGACGAGGTGAGCTTCTCGATCGACGGGCGCGTGGTGGTGGACATGCGCGCGGGCGACGCGCCGCCGGGGCCGCCGTGCTCCGTCGAGCGCCGCGACCGGGCGCTCGGGCAGCTCGGCGGCAGAGGGGATGACGTCGCGGGGTTCAAGGCGACGATGTCCTTCGAGTTCGTGCCCACGGCGGGGTCTCGGTGCGAGGACCTCGTCGCCGGAGAGCTCAGCGTCGCGCCGGTGGTCGCGGCGCTGCCGTGCGGCATGGCCTACGATCTCAAGGCCAAGCGGAGCGCGCTCCCGCCCGAGTGAGCGTCGGCTGGGCGTGGACCTCCGGGCGCGCGCCGCGGTAGGGTGCCACGATCGTGAAGCACGTCATCCATTCTCTGGGCGGGCGCGGCGGGCGGCGCACCGTCCTGGTCCACGGCGGCGCGGGCAACGTCGCTCCGGAGCGGCGGCCGCTGCATGCGGCGGGGTGCCTCCGCGCGGCGCGCGAGGGAGCGCGCGTGCTCTCCGAGGGAGGGAGCGCGCTCGACGCGGTCGAGCGCGCGGTGCGCGTCCTCGAGGACGATCCGCTCTTCAACGCGGGCACGGGCGCGGTCCTGAACGAGGAAGGCCACATCGAGCTCGACGCGTCGATCATGGAGGGCCGCGGGCTCAGGGCCGGCGCGGTCTGCGCGCTCTCGGAGTTCGCCGAGCCGATCGCGATCGCGCGCGCGGCGCTGGAGGACGGCCGGCACGTGCTGTACGCCGCGCACGGCGCCGCGCGGTTCGCGCGGATGAAGGGGTTCACGCCCGTGGGCGAGGCGGCGCTCGTCACGGAGGCGGCCCGGGAGGCGCTCGCGGCGGCCCAGCAAGGCATCCGCGCGACCTCCTGGGCGGGCAACACGGTCGGCGCGGTGGCGCTCGACGAGGGCGGGCTCACCGCCGCGGCGACGAGCACGGGCGGCACGGTCAACAAGCGGGTCGGGCGGGTGGGGGACTCGCCCCTCATCGGGGCAGGGACGTACGCCGACGACGAGGCCGGGGCCGTGTCGACGACCGGCCACGGCGAGGGGATGATCCGGCTCGCCGTGGCGCACTCGGCCGTGGAGCGGATGCGCGCGGGCATCGGCGCGGTCGACGCGGCGAGCGGGATCATCGCGCACCTGGCGGAGCGCCTCGACATCACCGGGGGCGTCATCGCGCTCGATCGGACTGGGAGGTTCGGGCTGGCGCGATCGACCGCGACCATGTCGTGGGCAGCGGTCGGTGATTGGGGCGAGGAAAGCGGTGTGTGAATTGTCTTTACAGAGAGCCCAGATTATTCCATGGTCACTGTTCGTCGCGTGACGCCCCGGGCGCTCTCGCGTGTGCGGTCGTGAGCATCACTGTCAAACCGCGTTCGTCCTGAGCTGGGGTGTTCGCAACCAAGCCGCGGCGCTGTTGCGCGCGTCGGATCATGGCGTGTCATGCACGGCGAGGCGGCCTGAACGGTGCCCGATCCACGGGGATCACGCTGGGCTTCGTCACAGGAGGTCTATCTTATGAATCGGAATTCGCTGCGGTTTCTCTCGGTGGGTCTGCTCTTGGCGGCCGTCGCGTGCGGGGATGACGACGGTGGCTCCGGCGGTGCAGGGAGCGTGTCCTCGGGCACGGGCGGAGCAGGGGGGACCGGCGGCTCTGCCGATGGAGGAGGCGGGAGCGGGGGCGGGGGCGGCGACGGCGGGGGCGGCGCGTCGACGCCTGGCGGGAGCGGGGCTGTCGATACGGGGGAGTACCGCAACCTCTTCGTCGAGAACGGGCGCACGCAGGACGAGGTGAATGCCAAGATCGCGGCCGCCTGGGACCATCTCTTCAAGGGTGATCCGGCCGAAGAGGCCGTCTATTTCGCGCAGGAGGAGAACGACAACGGCCCGCTCGCGCAGATCCGCGACATCGCGAGCGAGGACGTGCGCTCGGAGGGCATGAGCTACGGCATGATGATCGCCGTCCAGACAGACCATCAGGCGGAGTTCAACGCGCTCTGGAACTGGGCGAAGACCTACATGTTCCACGCCGACGAGACGCACCCGGCGTACGGGTATTTCTCGTGGCAGATGAACTTCGACGGCACCCCGCTGGACGAGATGCCGGCGCCGGACGGCGAGGAGTACTTCGCGACGGCGCTCTATTTCGCGTCAGGGCGCTGGGGCAATGGTGAGGGCATCTACAATTACCGGGCGGAAGCGGATCGCTTGCTCGACCTGATGAAGAACCGACCGGAGATCACCGGGGAGTCCTTCGGGAACGGGGAGACGCGCACGACGACCGGGTCGACGCTCTTCAACACCGAGAACCACCAGATCCGCTTCACGCCGGACACGGGGAACTTCGAGACCAACGGGGACCACACCGATCCGTCGTATCACCTGCCGGCCTTCTACGAGATCTGGGCCAAGTACGGTCCGGAGGCGGACCGCGCCTTCTGGAGCGAGGCGGCCGAGGTGAGCCGCGGCTACTTCCACCTCGCGGCCCACCCGGAGACGGGGCTCACGCCCGATTACGCGAATTTCGACGGCACGCCCAAGGCGGCGTCGTGGAAGCCCGAGTCCGTGGACTTCCGCTTCGACGCGTGGCGCACCGCGATGAACTGGTCCGTCGACTGGGCGTGGTGGGCGAAGGATGAGCGCCAGCAGGAGCTCAGCGATCGGATCCAGGCGTTCTTCGAGGCGCAAGGAGCGGAGTACGGGAACCAGTTCTCCCTCGACGGGGAGGCGCTGAGCGCCGACCACTCCTCGGGGCTCGTCGCCATGAACGCGGCCGCCAGCCTGGCGGCCAAAGGCCCGCGGTCCGCCGATTTCGTCCAGGCGCTCTGGGACCTCGATCCCCCGAGCGGGCAGTACCGCTACTACGACGGCATGCTGTACTTCATGGCGCTGCTGCACGTGGGCGGTCAGTTCCAGGCGTACGCGCCGCAGTGAGGCGCGGCGGCGCGGCGCCGCGCAGATTCGTGTGATCCGGGCTCCGTCGCGCGGCGCGATGAGCCCGTGGCGCACGAAGATGCGCCCCGCTATAGTCCGCCGCCCCCATGATCCCTGCCGGTCCACTGCCCATCACCCCGCTGTCCTCGCCGCCGGATCGGATCTGGCGGGTCCCTGGCTCGAAGAGCATCACGAACCGCGCGCTCGTGCTGGCTGCGCTCGCCGACGGTGAGAGCACGCTGGAGGGGGTGCTCCATAGCGACGACACGCGGCACATGCGGTCCGCCCTGGAAGCGCTGGGGATCGGGATCGAGGACGCCGGGTCGCACACGCTGGTGGTGAAGGGAGGGCGGCGCCGGCTGCGCGCGCCGGGGCGCGAGCTGTTCATCGGGAACAGCGGCACCACGGTGCGGTTCCTCGCGGCGCTCGCGTGCCTCGTGCCGGGCGAGGTGGTGCTGGTCGGCGACGAGCACATGGCCAAGCGGCCGATCGCCGATCTGGTCGACGGCCTGAGGCAGCTCGGGGCGGACGTGGAGTGCGCGACCGGGTGCCCGCCGCTCCGGATCCGGGGCGGCCGGCTGAAGGGCGGCACGCTGACGATGCGCGGCGATCGCTCCAGCCAGTACTTCTCGGCGGTGATGATGGCAGGCCCCTTCGCCGACGCCGCCATCGACCTGCGCGTGGCCGGCGAGCTGGTAAGTCGCCCCTACGTCGAGATCACGCGGCGCATGGTCGCGGATTTCGGCGGTCGCATCGACGAGGCCGCGGGCGGGTTCACGGTCCATCCCGCCGCGGGGTACCGCCCGAGGGCGTACCCGATCGAGCCCGACGCGTCGTCCGCGAGCTATCCGTTCGCGCTCGCCGCGGCCGCGGGCGGCGCCATCACCGTGCCCGGACTTTCCGAGGGGGCGTTGCAGGGAGACTACCGGTTCGTCGAGCTCCTGGAGCAGGCAGGCGCGCGCGTGAGCCGGCAGGCCGATGCCACCACCGTGCGCAGCGACGGGCGCCTGCGCGGCATCGACGTCGACATGCACCACATCTCGGACACCGTGATGACGCTGGCCGCGATCGCTCCGCTCCTCGAGGGGCCGACGACGATCCGGAACGTGGCGAACATCCGGATCAAGGAGACGGACCGCCTCGCTGCCACGGTCGCGGAGCTCCGCCGCCTGGGCCAGGAGGTGACCCACGGCGACGACTGGCTCCGTATCGAGCCTCGGCCGCTGACGCCCGCGCTCGTGCGCAGCTACAGCGACCACCGCATGGCGATGAGCTTCGCGATCCTGGGGCTGTGCCGGCCGGGGATCACCATCGAGGATCCGGCCTGCGTCGCGAAGACGTACCCGACGTTCTGGGAGGACGTCGAGGGGTGCTCCCGCGCGGCAGGCGCGGCGCCCGCGGTGTGATCCCGGCCCGCGCCGCCGGACAGGCGCTCAAGAGAGGGCGAGCACGGCCTCCACCTCGATCTTCAGATCAGGGGAGAAGAGCCCGGCGACACGGACCAGAGAGCTCGCCGGCAGCGCGGCGCCGTAGATTCGAAACAGGGTCTCTCTCAGCGCCACGAGCTCGTCGAGGCTCGTGACGAAGATCGTCACCTTGGCTATCGCGTCCAGGCCGACCCCTTCGGCGCGCGCGATGCTCGCGATCTGGGAGAAGATCGCCTCTGCCTGCTCGGACACACTGCCCTTCTGAGCGGGCGAGCCGAAGGCCGTCAGCCCTGAAAGGAACAGAAGGCCGTTGTGCTCGACGGCATGAACGTACGGACCCGCCGGATCACCCAGCGCAGGATAGTTCTTTCGCTCCACGGCTGCTCTCCTTGCCTGCCACGCCCCGCGGCGCCTCGGAGGGCGCGCGCTCGACCCTCTGCGCGAGATCCATAACACACGCGCGCCGGGCCCCCGGTCATAGGCGGGGCCGCGCGTTCTCGTCGAGCCAGTCGAGCGCCTCGTCCATCACCCGCTCGGCGTCCGGCAGCTCTCCGTGGTGCGCGCCGGGCATCTCCCGGTAGACCGCCGGTATCTTCGCGGCGAGGAGCCCGCTCGCGCCCTCCTTCATGCGGTACGTGGCGTCGAGCTCGCCGCTGATCATCACCGCTCCCCGGATGTCCCGGAGGCGCGCGGCCGAGGGCGTCGTGGGCGCGCCGAGCAGCACCAGCCGCGAGTACCTCTCCGGCCACCGCTCCGCGAGCCGCTCCGCGATATAGGCACCCTGCGAGTAACCGATGACCACGAGGTCCTCCGCCTCGCCGCCGCACGCCGCCAGCGCGCTCCGGATGCGGCCGTCCTGCTCCTCGGCGTCGGGCGAGTACTTGCTGAACACCCCGCCGGCGCCGCAGGGCACGTTGCCCTGGAGCCCGAGCACACCGCCGTGCTCCCGCGCCGCTCTCGCGAAAGCTTGCACGTAGCCCAGCCCATGCCCGCACATGCCGTGAAGGAACACCATCCGCGGACACGCGCCGAGAGGCCCGGTGACGACGAACGCCGGCAGATCGCCAGGCACGGGCACCTCGGTCGCGACGAGCGGCGGCTCGACGGGCTGCCGCTCGACCATGGCGGGGTGTGCCGGGCGCTCCTCCGCGAGCGCACGTTCCTCCTTGCCACACCCCGTCGCCAGCGCCGCGAGGCCGAGTCCGTATATAGCTATAGTGGAAACTTTCATGAATCTGGCGTTGGGCCACGATCGGCTCACCGCAAGCGGTCCCGCGCCCGCACGGGTTTCCTCTCACCCGGCGAACACAGCGGTTTTGTTCTTTCTGGCGGATGATTCGTCCGTTATAACGGATGTCGGCCAGGCCGGCACGGCTCCCCGGGATCGTCGCGCCGTGCGCTCGCGGCACCGAGGCGCGCAAGGAACGACCTGGCATCGTGGCAGGGGAGTACGTCCCGCGCTGCGAGAGACGATCGATTGCAAGGATGGCAAGGAGTAGACCGATGAGTGATCGCGGCTTGGGGTATTTCGGCGAGCGGTACGGCAGCGAGGGACCGGCGCCCCGCTTCGCGCAGTGGAACGAGGTGATCGAGGCGCTGCTCGGGCATCGCTCGGTGCGGCGTTACGCGCCGAAGCCGCTCCCGGAGGGCACGCTCGAGCTGCTCGTGGCCGCGGCGCAGTCGGCGCCGAGCTCGTCGAACCTGCAGCTCTGGAGCGTGCTCTCGGTGCAGGACGCCGAGCGGCGGCGGCGCCTCTCGGAGCTCGCCGGCGGCCAGGCGTACGTCCGCGAGTGCGGGCTGTTTCTGGTCTGGCTCGCCGATCTGCGGCGGCTCGGCGAGCTCGCGAAGCACCGCGGCGTGGGGCACGAGGGGCTCGATTACCTCGAGATGTTCGTCATGGCGGTGGTCGACGCGGCGCTCGCCGCGCAGAACGCGCTCGTCGCGGCCGAGTCGCTCGGCCTCGGCACGGTCTATATCGGCGCGCTGCGGAACCACCCCGAAGCGGTCGCGGCCGAGCTCAGCCTGCCGCCCCAGGTGTTCGCGACGTTCGGCCTGTGCGTGGGCTGGCCCGACCCGGCCACCCCGGCGAGCATCAAGCCGCGGCTCCCGCAAGAGGTCGTCCTGCACCGCGAGCAGTACGGCGCGTTCGAGCGAAGCGCGGGCGCGCTCGACGCCTACGACCAGCTCATGGAGCGCTTCTACGCGAAGGAGCGCATGGGCGTGCAGGGGAGCTGGAGCCGCCACTCGGCCGCGCGTGTCGAGTCGGCCCAGGCGCTGCGCGGGCGCGACCGGCTGCGCGCGGCGCTCCTGGCGATGGGTTTCCGGCTGCAGTAGCCGCGGCCCAGGGGTCGAGGCGCACGCGCGGCCGCGGAGGCGCGCGCGCGGGGCCCGCGGAGGTGCGCCCGGAGCAGCACCGGGGCAGCAGGCCCTGGTGCCTCGCCAGCAACGACGGCACCGCCCGCCGGATCGACGCAGGGAAACGGGCCATGGCATGTCGGCTGCAATCGCAGTGAAGTGAAGAGGGGCGGACAAGGCAGCTGGCCTGAACAAGGGGGCCTTCCCATCATGAGCGAGGAACTGGAGCCTGAGGGCGAGGTCGGACGCGTCCTCGACGGGAGCGACACGCTGGCGCTGGAGGCCGACGTCCTGGTGCTGGGCGGCGGGCCCGCCGGGACCTGGGCCGCGCTCGCCGCGGCGGCGAAGGGCGCGCGCGTCGTGCTCGCGGACAAGGGGTATTGCGGCAGCAGCGGCGCCACGGCGCCTTCGGGGGTCGGCGTGTGGTACGTGCCCCCGGTCCCCGAGATGCGCGAGGCGGCCAAGGCCAGCCGAGAGGGGCTGGGCGGCTTCCTGGCGGACCGCGGCTGGATGGACCGCGTGCTCGACAAGACGTGGGCCAGCGTGAACGACCTCGCGACCTGGGGTTATCCGTTTCCTGTCGACGACAGCGGGCAGCCCGTCCGCCGCAGCCTGCAAGGCCCCGAGTACATGCGCCTCATGCGCAAGCGGGTGAAGCTCGCGGGCGTCCGCATCCTCGATCACAGCCCCGCGATCGAGCTCCTCGTCGACGCGAGCGGCGTGGTCGCCGGGGCGGCCGGCATCTGCCGGCAGCTCGGGCACAGGTGGGTGGTGAGGGCCGGGGCCGTGGTCATCGCCACCGGCGGCTGCGCCTTCCTGAGCAAGGCGCTCGGCACCAACGTCCTCACCGGCGACGGAGGGCTGATGGCCGCCGAGGCGGGCGCCGACATGTCAGGGATGGAGTTCTCCAACGCCTACGCGATCGCCCCGGCCTTCGCGTCGGTCACCAAGACCCTCTTCTACAACTGGGCGACGTTCTATTACGAGGACGGGCGCGTCATCGAGGGGGCCGGCTCGCAGCGCGGCCGGTCCGTGATCGCGGAGACCCTCCTCACGCAGCCGGTCTACGCCCTGCTCGACAAGGCCGACGAGGCGCTCCAGGCGTGGATGCGCACGGCCCAGCCGAACTTCTTCCTTCCCTTCGATCGCGCCGGCATCGATCCCTTCCGGCAGCGGTTCCCCGTCACGCTGCGGCTCGAGGGCACCGTGCGCGGCACGGGCGGGATCCGCATCACCAGTCACGGCTGCGCCACATCGGCGCCGGGGCTCTACGCCGCCGGAGACGCCGCGACACGAGAGCTCATCTGCGGCGGATTCACGGGCGGCGGCAGCCACAACGCCGCGTGGGCCATCTCCTCGGGCCAGTGGGCCGGCGAGGGAGCAGCCCTGTTCGCGCGCAGCGTCGGCCCGCGCGCCGGGCGGCGGGTCGTCGAGGGGGCCGGCCGCGCCGCGCTCCCGGCGGCGGGCGGGACGAGGCCGCTCGACGCGGAGGGGGTGATCCGGTCGGTGCAAGACGAGGTGTTCCCGTACGACAAGAACCTCTTCCGCACCGCGCGGGGGCTCGCGGCCTCGCTCGACAGGCTCGATGGGCTGTGGCGGGAGGTGCGGCAGGCCTCGCCCGAGGCGGCGGTGCGCGGGGCCGTGCGGGCGCGGGAGAGCGCCGCGATGGTGGCCACCGCGCGCTGGATGTTCAACGCGGCGCGCGCGCGCACCGAGACGCGCGGCATGCACAAACACACGGACCATCCCGGGCTCGATCCGGCGCAGCAGCGGCGGCTGATCACCGGCGGTCTGGACCACGTGTGGGTGCGCCCCGAGTCCGCCGCGCCGGCGTCGATCGGCGCGGCCGCGGCGGAGGCGCAGGCGCCATGATCGAGCTCGTCAGCGATGCCCGGTGCATCGGGTGCGATCTATGCGTCGAGGTCTGCCCCACCGACGTGTTCGAGCGCGTCCCGGGCGGCGCGCCGGTCATCGCCCGGCAGGGCGACTGCCAGACGTGCTTCATGTGCGAGGCCTACTGCCCGGTGGACGCGCTCTACGTGGCCCCGGAGGCGGAGCGGCCGGTCGCCGTGGACGAGGAACGGCTCGAGGCGTCCGGGCTGCTCGGGAGCTACCGGGCCGCGGTGGGGTGGGGCACCCGGCGCAAGCCGGGCGCCGCCGCCGACCAGACGTTCCGCGTCCTCACGGTCGCTCGGCAGACCTAGAGCGGCGGTCGCCCGCTTCGGATACGGGCCCACCTCGGTGTTTTCGGTGCTCAGCGCACAGGAGTGCGCTTGCGCGCCGAAAACGCCGATCTGGGCCCGTCTCCTGTGTGGGCGACCGCCGCTCTGCTGCCGCTCTGCTCTGGATGGTGCAGAGGGGGGCGGAAACCGTGCAGAAGCGTCGCGAGCGTCTCCGCGCGCCTTCACGGCAGCAGCGCCATCCCCATCCCCGCCACGACAGGTCTCGCGGCGAGCCGTTCGAGCGCGAGCACCTGCTGCCCTGAAGGGGCTCGGGCCAGTCGAGCCCGTTGTCCTCAGGTGCGGAGCGGTAAATTTTCAATGCCCGAGAAATCGTGCGTCCCGTGCAATTCTTGTGACTGACTTCGTCCTGCTCTCACAACCTGGGTGAGAAACGAGGCCACCATTCCGCTCACGGCCGGGAGGCGAGGCGCCGACCGGACGATGAGGGGCCGCGCGAGGTATGCATGAGACGACCTATTTTCTTGATTTGCTTTTCGCTCGCCGCCGCTCACCTGGCATGCGGATCGAGCGGTGAACCCGGAACCGGCTTGGACGGCGCCGGCGGAGAGGGCGCCGGGACGGGCGGCGGCGCGACCGGCGCGGCGTCCAGCGGTAGCGGCAGCGGCAGCGGCAGCGGCGCGGGCACCAGCGCTGCGTCCGGCAGCGGCGGCGCTGCGACAAGCGCCGCGACCGGCAGCGGCGGCTCGGGCGGCGGCGCGGGCGCCGGCGGGCCGACGGGGTTCGCGCAGATGGAAGACCTCGACCGCGGTGTCGTGGCCGTGCCCACGGACGGCGGCACGTACGTGGGCTTTCGCCTGTTCGGCTACGACCCCGACGACATCGCGTTCAACGTCTACCGCGACGGCGCCAAGGTCAACGCCGCGCCGCTCTCGGACTCCACGAACCTCGTGGACCGCGACGGCTCTCCGAGCTCGGTCTACACCGTGCGCCCCGTCATCGGCGGCGTCGAGCAAGGCGAGTCGGAGTCCGCGCCCGTGTGGAAGGATGGAGCCCTGTCCATCCCGACGACACCGCCGCCCGCAGGGGACGGCTACACGTACTCGAGCGGCGATGGCAGCGTGGGAGACGTGGACGGCGACGGGCGTTACGAGATCATCCTCAAGTGGGATCCGTCGAACCTCCAGGACAACTCGAAGGCCGGCCGCACCGGCAAGACCTACCTCGACGCTTACTCGCTCGACGGCAAGCGGCTCTGGCGCATCGATCTCGGCGTGAACATCCGGGCCGGAGCGCACTACTCGCCGTTCCTCGTGTACGATCTCGACGGCGACGGGAAGGCGGAGGTGGCCGTCAAGACGGCGCCGGGGACGCGCGATGGCAGGGGCGAGTACCTGAGCAAGGGGCCGGCGGCCGGCGATGACGATTCCAGGGATTACCGCAACAACGACGGCTATATCCTCACCGGTCCGGAGTACCTCACCGTGTTCGCCGGCGACACCGGCGCAGAGCTCGCAACGACCGAGTTCAAGGTCGGCCGCAGCGACCCGTGCAGCTGGGGCAACAACGAGTGTTACGGCAACCGCGTCGACCGCTTCGTCGGCACCATCTCGTTCCTCGACGACACGGGGCGCCCGAGCGTTGTGTTCGGGCGCGGCTACTACGCGCGCACGACGCTCTCGGCCTGGAACTACCGCGACGGCGCGCTCTCGAACCTGTGGACGTTCGACTCCAGCTCGAGCCGCGCCAACGAGGCGTTCGGCGGCAAGGGCTGCCACTCCATCAGCGTCGCGAACGTGGATGACGACCCGCAGCAGGAGATCATCAACGGCGGCGCCACGTTCGACAACGACGGCACGGGCCTATGCGCGGTGGACTACTACGCTCACGGCGACGCGCTGCACGTCACGGATCACATCCCGTCGCGCCCTGGCCTCGAGGTGTTCCAGCCGTACGAGGGCAGCGAGTCGCCCGCCTACGCCATGCGCGACGCCCGCACGTGCGAGGTCATATGGAAGGGGCCAGGCAACGGCGGCGAGGAGGGCCCTGGCCGCGGTGTCGCTGCGGACGTCGACCCGCGCAGCCCCGGCAGCGAGGCGTGGGTCAACAACAGCGAGCTGCTGCGCGGCTCGGACGGCGATGGCGTCGGGAGCCGCCCTGCGTCGAGCAACTTCCTCATCTGGTGGGACGCGGACCTGAGCCGGGAGCTCCTCGACGGCAACGGCATCCGCCAGGCCGACGGCCAAGGGGGGAACTTCACGGCCGCGGGGTGTACCTCGAACAACGGCACGAAGAGCTCGCCGACGCTCAGCGCCGATATCCTGGGCGACTGGCGTGAAGAGGTGATCTTCCGCTGCGGCGATTCCATCCGCATCTTCACCACGAACCAGGTCGCGACGAACCGGATCTACACCTTGATGCACGATCCGCAGTACCGCGTTGCCATCTCGTGGCAAAACGGCGCCTACAACCAGCCGCCTCACCCGAGCTTCCATATCGGGGAGGGGATGGCTGCGGCGCCGAAGCCCGATATCCACGTCCGCTGAGACACCGGCGCTAGCGAGTCGCCTCGTTCGACTCGATATCTGAAGCCGATGGCCTGGCTACCGAGTCGCCACGCGTCGAATCGGCCGCCCTCACTGCACAGCCTGCCTGTGAGCGTTCACAAGGTTTATAAATACACGAGTACAGTACATTCGTTAACACCGTTGACGAAGTTCGCGTGGCGCTGGTAGAGTGGTGTTACCTGCCCGAGGTGAGGCGGGTTGCGCCTGACGGACTGAGCCTAACGGCCTGAGAGCCTGAGAGAGCGACATGCGATTTATCGACCTGCACCAGGGTTCTGCAACCGACCTCCGTACATCCCGGCGGGGCCTGGCCACGCTCGCCGCGCTGGCTGCGTTGTTGCTCAGCGCGTGCGCCGGTGACGATGGCAACTCGTTGAGCGGCGCGTCGGAGGGCGGCGCGGGAGGACCCGACGCGACGGGCGGGACGGGCGGCGCGGGCTCGCAATCGAGCGTGAACTCAGGCTCGGGCGCGGGCGCGGGCACGGGCACCGGTGCGGGCTCGCAGGCGAGCACGGGCGCGGATTCGGGCTCGGGCGCAGGCACCGGAGGTGCCGGTGTCGGCGGCGGTCCGGACGACCATCCTGCGTACGACCACTGCGTGAGCGGGTACATGCCCCACCCGAGCGACTCGGATCCCAACATGAAGGACGGCCCGGCGGAGTTCTTTCCGCCCGGCAACAACAGTCCGGACATCGTCGATACGACGGTGCAGCCCCAGGTCCTGGACTGGATGTATGAAAACAGGTGGCAGGACGCTCACGTCGAGTGGCACGCGATCCGCGCCTGCAACTTCGGGGGCGCCGGGAGCAAGGTGGGCATCTGCAAATTCAAGCAGCTGGTCCCGCAGGATCAGAACTGTCAGAGCGCCGGCGACGGCTATCAGTTCCTCGTGTTCCACCGCCACATGATCCAGGCGCTGCAGCAGCTCTGGCCCAATCATAAAGAGCAGTTCACGGGCTTCACCAAGTTCCCGACCAAGGCGGAAGATGTGCCGTCCCAGTGGCGCTCCGCGTGGAAGAACTGGGACGCGGCCGCCCTCGAAGCCGGGAAAATCGGCGATGAGATCGACAAGCCCGAGAACCTCGCGAGGTTCAAGGACGAAGGCGAGCTCGGCTTCTGGCTTCAGTGCAACGTGGGGCAGAAGCTGGCGGGGGCGACCAACATGCCGTGGGTGGGTCTCCACTTCGTGCTGCACGCCAAGTGGGCGCGGCCGGGCAACACGACGCACGGTGTGAACAACACCAACGCGAACATCGACAACTACATGTTCTGGAAGCTCCACGGCTGGATCGACAACGTGTGGGAGAAGTACCGGCGCGCCAAGGGGATGTTGCCGACCGATCAGAAGCTGAAGGACGATCTCGTCGCGCAGTGCCGCGAGATGGATACCGAGATCAAGATCATCAAGGAGAACCTGGACCCTGAAGATGTCAGGGATCCCAATGCGCCTTTGCCGGTGGAGTCCGGATACTTCCACGAGAAGGTGCGGCCCATCTTCGAGAGCGCGACGAACCTGTGCAGCGGCTGCCACGCCGAGTCGGGCCCCAACGCGGGGCTGTCGCTCGGTGGCCGCCTCAGCTCCAAGGAGATCGTCGACGGTCTGGTCAACGTGGCCTCCCGCGGCGGCGGCCAGTTCAAGCTCGTCGTCCCGGGCGACCCCGACCACAGCTGGCTCTACCTCAAGGCCGCCGGCAAGGCGGAAGGCGCGGGTTGCCAGCAGTCCTCCACGGCGCAGTGCATCTCGGGCGTGATGCCGCCCAGCACGGGGGGGCCGACGGTCAGCCCGGCGCAGCTCGAGATCTTGCGTAAATGGATCGCGGACGGCGCCCCGGGACCGACCTGATCCTGGCGAACGCTTGAGGTCGGCGAGAATCTGAGCTGCCGGCCTCACGACATTCGGGGCTCGGGGGGGCGCCATCAGCGCCCTCCGCCACGCACCCTCAGGCGTCAGAAGTGCCCAGGGCGCTCCGCCTCCCTCCTGGCATCCCGCACATCGTTCCCGTTGCTCGCCCCGTGGCATAGGCGTTAACCACGCTTCGCGCCGCGTTCTCCTACATCCTAACGTAAACGTTTACGTGGTCGTGGTCGTAGTCGTGGTCGTGGTCGTGGTCGTGGTCGTGGTCGTGGTCGTGGTCGTTCACGGCTTATCGTCGACGACCACGACCACGACCACGACCACGTAAACGTTTACGTTTACGTTTACGTTTACGTAAACGTTCACGCCGGTGACCGAGGGTGGAGGGGGGCGGGCTTCGTGCCCTGAGCGTGACCGAACGAGCTTGGTTAACGCCGATGAGGCGCCCTCCACGGGGCCGGGCAGCTCGGCACTACCTTGCACGCAACCGGAGACGGACCTGGGCGAGGCCGTACTAGGGTCCAGGTGGCGGGTAGGTCTCCTTCATCTCCTGGATCCAGCGCGAGACCACCTCCACGCCCGTCTCGTCGACCTTGTGCGTCCCGATGCGCGGCATCTGCCCTTCGAAGCCGCGGAGCACCTGGCGGGCGACAAGCAAGCTGCGCGACGGGTCCCCCGGCCGGATGTCGTACCAGTTGGCCGGGTCGGGGTTCGTGAGGCCCTCGTACTTCGCGTTTTCCGCGGGGCGCTTGTTGATGGCCGTCCGGGCGGCGTCCGTGGCCATCACTTCGCCGAGCTCGCTCGCCTCGAGCCGCAGGTACAGGCCCGTATCGTGGGCCGCCGCCTCGGGCAGGTCGTTGTGACAGCTCACGCCGCAGTTGGCGTGCAGGTAGCCGAGCGCCTGGCGCTCCACCTCGTTGCCAGGAATCGTGAGGGCGAGATGGCTCGCGTCCGCGATCACGCCGAGCTCGACCAGCGTCTCGGCCGAGATCCCCTGGGCGCCAGAGCCGAGCATCAGCGCGTCCCAGCCGAGGACGTAATCGACGCGTCCGACGTGGCACTCCTTGCACTGATCGCGGTTCGGCACCGTGTGGCCAGTGCCGTAGAGATCGGTCACGCCGAAGTCGTTCTGCATCTGGATCGCCTGCTTCTCGTCCTCGGACCACACATAGCTCGTGTAGACCCAGCCGGCGGCCGTCTTGCGCAGGAGGCGAGTCTCCGCGAGGCGCTGCGCGCCGCCCGCGCCCGTCACGCTGAACTCCTTCCAGAACTGCGTCCCCTCGGGGTAGATGAACGCGTCCGGATTGCTCGTGTCCACCTGCTGCCCTTTCGGAATCGACACGAAGCGCCGCTTCGCGGCGCCGTCGCTCCAGAGCTCCACGGCAGGCTTGTACTCGAGCACACCGCACGCGAGCTCGCGCTGATCGAAGTTCCCGTAGAGCCCCGTACAGCGCAGGTCCACCGGCAGCACGCCGTCGAGCGGCGCAGCGCAGTCCACGTCGGTGGGCATCGCGAACTCCGCGCAGCTCGCGCCCCCGGCGCCACCAGCGCCGCCTGCGCCGCCTGCGCCGCCTGCGCCGCTCGTTTGCGCGCCCGATCCGCCGCTGCCCACCGTGGCGCCCGACCCCCCTTCGCCCTCGGGCTGCGCCTGCCCGCCGCCCGAGCTGCATCCCGCCGCGAGCAGCAGCGCGCCGACGAGTGAACCGTTCCTCACGACATGAAAAAGCATGCGCGCAGTCTGCCACAGGAGAGGAGCGCTTGGGAGCGTGGAGTCACGCCTTCGCCATGCCGCATCGCGCATCGCGCCCGCGCCGCGCGCTTCATCCGGTCACCGGTCGTCTGCGTTCACAGGGATGTGAACGTCGATCAATCGACGATCGGCCGGACAGAAGCGGTGGAGCCGACAGAGCCCGATGAGGGCAGGGCGCCCTCTGAAAAGGCGAACCTATCGAATGGTCCACTCTTGCTGTACACCGCGCGTCCAGCGCCGGGTCGTTCAGGGCTCGGACACTCGCATGGCCTGTCCGCCGCGCTCTTGCGCCGCTCCGGCGCCATGCTCGCGCGGTCGCGGCGGGCGCGGTGCGGCCTCGGCAGCAGGCGCTGCTGACCGCGTGCTCGTGACGCAGCACCTGGCGCGCGAAGTCCGGCCGAAACGCGTGGAAATGCCTGGCACGGCGCGTGCGATATGCCGCCGCCGACGACGACGCGCGTCGGAGCAGCGACCCGGCACGGAGGGCGCGGCGGCGCGCCGCCCGGGCCCGCTGCGGCGCGCCGCCCGGGCCGTCACCCCGCCGAGCGCGCCCGAGAACAACCTTTTCACGGAGCCGTCGCATGAGTGGTCTCAGTCTCGTCTTCGATACGCCCCAGCTCGCGCAGGACTACGAGGTGCGCAGCGCCGATCGGCAGTTCCGCCATGGAAAGCGGCTGATCGCCGAGCTCGGCGTCCGCCCCGGCGATCACGTGCTCGACGTCGGCAGCGGCACCGGGCTTCTCGCAGAGCACGTGGCCGGCCTCGTCGGGCCGACCGGGAAGGTGCACCATCAGCCGGACGGGCGCGCCGCCATCGCCTTCTCCCAGGCGAGCTCGTTCGGCAACTTCCTCGGCCACCTGCCCGAGTCGCTGCGCAGCCAGGCCATCGAGGACATCCAGCGCGAGCTCGAGGCCTTCCGGACGCCCGAGGGCATCCGGCTCGAGGGGAAGCGCCTCTTCGCCATCGCACACAAACCGGCGTCGCACTGAGCCGACAGGTCGATGGCCGACCACCGCGCCGCGACGTCATTCCAGCACCCTTTTCGCTTTCTCTGCCACGAGGAGAATTCCGCATGAGCGCTACACAGAACCAGAGCAACAACGTCATCGAGATCGTCCCCGTCGCTGGCCGGATCGGCGCGGAGGTGCGCGGCGTGCGCCTCAGCGGCGATCTCGACGCCACCACCGTGAGCGAGATCCGGAAAGCCTGGCTGCGATACAAGGTCATCTTCTTCAGGGGCCAGCACCACCTCGACGACGGCTCGCAGGAGGCGCTCACCACGCTGTTCGGCGCCAAGCCCGTCGCGCACCCGACGGTGCCCGTGGTCAATGGCACCGAAACCATCCATGAGCTCGACTCGCGGGAGGGCGGGCGCGCGAACTCCTGGCACACCGACGTCACGTTCGTGGACGCCTACCCGAGGGCCTCGATCCTCCGGGCGCTCGTGATCCCGGCGTACGGTGGCGACACCGTCTGGGCCAACACGGTCGCCGCGTACCAGGATCTGCCGCCCGCGCTGCGCGCGCTCGCGGACACGCTGTGGGCGGTCCACAGCAACGAGTACGACTACCAGGCGCGGAAGCCGAGCTCGTCGGCGGACGACGTGCGGCGCTATCAGGAGGTGTTCACGTCGACCGTGTACGAAACCGAGCACCCCGTCGTGCGCGTCCACCCGGAGACCGGGGAGCGGTCGCTCGTGCTCGGCCACTTCGTCAAGCGGCTGCTCGGCGTTTCGTCCCACGACTCGACGCACCTCTTCCAGGTGCTCCAGGAGCACGTCACGCGCCTCGAGAACACCGTCCGGTGGCGCTGGGCCGCGGGCGACGTGGCGGTCTGGGACAACCGCGCCACGCAGCATTACGCGATCAACGACTACGGCGATCAGGTCCGCGTGGTGCGCCGCGTGACGGTGGACGGCGACGCGCCCGTCAGCATCGACGGCCGGCGCAGCGTCACCCGCAAGAAGGCGCCGCGCGCCGCCGCCGCGAGGAGCGAGAGCGCCGGGATCGCCGTGGCCACGGCGACCGCGTAGTCGCGCCGAGCCGAGGCGCGTCCGCGGGCGTCAGGGGATCCTTGACGGCCGCGGACGTGTGCGCTTCACCTGCGGCGGAGGAGCACCCCGTGGGTCCAACAAGCAAGCGCGACGACGCTCGAGACGGAGCGCAGAGCACGGCGCACGTCGTGGTGATCATGCTGATCGTGGCCTTCGGCGTGCTCGCGCTGCCGTGGATGGTCCTCCGGAAGCTGGACGCCCGGACGCCGACGGGCGGCGTGGCGGCCTCCGGCGTCCCGGACGAGGACCTCGCGCAGGGCGGCAAGATCTATTATCGCTCGTGCGCCAACTGTCACCAGGCCAGGGGGGAGGGGAAGCCGGGCCGCTATCCGCCCCTCACCGGCTCCTCATGGCTGCTCGAGGACAAGGAGACGCCGATCCGGATCACGCTGCTCGGCGCCGCCGGCCCGATGGAGGTGAACGGCGCGCTCTACAACGATGTGATGCCCAACCTCGGCGTCACGCTGTCGGACGAGGACGTCGCGCTGGTGCTCACCTATGTCCGGTCGAGCTGGGGGAACAGCGCGCCCGCCATCACGCGGGACGAGGTCGCGAAGGTGCGCGCCTCGCTGGGAGACCGGATGGAGCCGTGGGCCGGCGGCGCGGCGCTGTCGGCGGCGCGGGGGACGCGCGTCCTGCCCTGAGGCGCACAGGCGAGCGGGGCCGGCTGCCGCGGCGGCGCTTCCAGGCGAGAGGGGCGGTCACTCCCGCACGGGCTCCTGCAGATCCACCCCGAAGTGCTCGCGGTAGCCCCGCCGCGCGGCCTCGCGCAGGTCGTCGTCGCCGCGGCTGACCTGCTCCTCGAAGGCCTGCGCGTACGTCTCGGGATCGACCTCCCGCGCGCCGAAGCGCAGCTTCTTCCCGGAGAGCGTCTCGAGGACGAGCGTGGCCACCCGGTGCTCGGCGCCGCCGCGCGCGACGACGCCGAAGGGGAACAGGTGCACGAGCGTGAGCTGCGGCGGCGCGTCGCCGGCCGTCATCTCGGCGATGTACGCGGAGAGCTCGCGGCTCACGCGGTCCTGCGCCTCGTCGGAGAAGCCGGCGAGCAGCTCGGTCACCGCGGGCGGGAGGGGCAGGTGAGGGCCGTCGATCTGGTGCTGGAGCTCGTGCCGCTCGGTGCCGGCGAGCACGGCCCGCTCGAGCGTGGAGCCCAGGCGCTCGCGCAGCTTCGCCAGCGCGGCGTCGCAGCGCGCGAGGGCGCCGGCGTGAGCGCCGTCCGCCGCCGCGTGGCACGTCGCGCCCTCCTGATCGAACCGCTCGGCATAGGACCGGACCTCGGAGCCGAGGACGAGCGCGAAGGGATCCTGGTCGCGCGAGAAGCCGAGGTGGACACGGCGCTCGCCCGTCATCGGCTCCACGAGGAGCGTCGCGAAGCGGTCGTCGCCGACGCGGTAGGCGTGGACCTCCCTGACCCGGTAAGGCGTGGTGTAGAAGCGCCGCGTGGCGCCGTCGGCCGAGACGCTGAGATTGACGGCCGCGTCGAGGTAGTACCCGAGCCCGGCGCGTCGCGCTGCGTCGTTGGCCTCGGCGACGAGCCGGCCGAACGCGCGGCCGGAGAGCTCGAGATCGTCCACCTGAGCGGCCAGCGTCGCGAGCGCCGCGGCGACCTCCTCGCCGTCGGGCTGCGCCCTGGCGACCGCGAGCATCTCGCGGCTGCGCGCCCTGGTCAGCACCTGCGCCTCCGCGCCCGTGCCCTGCGCGCGTCCGCTGCGCGCGTGCGCGTCGCGGGCGATGCGCGCGCGCTCCCAGCTCGGCAAGAGCTCGCCGTACACCCGGTCCCATTCGGCCGTGGGCGCGCCGAGCCTCCAGTCGACGCCCTTCGGCGCGGGGCGGCCGAGCACGAGCAGCGCGCCCAGCAGCGCGGCGACCGAGGCCGCGGCCGCGCCTGCCGCCACGATCGGCCGGGCGCCGCCCGCGCTGGCCCCGATGCCTGGCTCCAGCTCGGCTTCGGGCACCATCACGCCGAGCGCGAGCACCTCGATCGCGGAGGCGAGCGCCGCCACGACCGCGGCGAGCAGGAGCGCGAAGAAGGCGACGGTGCCCGCCTCGACGCCCCAGCCGCCCGAGAGGAACGCGCGGTACACGAAGAGCAGCATGAGGCCGGGCATGGCCCACACGGCCGCGATCGCGAGGCCCGGGTGCTCGCGCCGGGGCACGCTGCGCGCGTACGCGAGGCCCAGCAGGGCGATCGCGAGCGGGCCGAGCACGAAGAGCAGCACCATGCCGTAGCCGAGCTGGAAGCGGGCGTCGGGCAGCGTCGCGACGAGCACGGCCGCGCGCGCGATCGTCTGCGCGGGGATCTCGCCGCGGGACGGCCAGAAGTAGAAGACGAGCGCCGCGGCGAGCGACGCGATGAGCAGCGCGCTGCCGCCCCTGCGCGTCCGCGCGTGGAAGCGCAGCACCACGCCCGCCGCGGTGAACGCGAAGACCGCGAGGAACGGGGCCGGCCGCGTCACCAGGCTGTCCGGCAGCGGCAGCATGTCCCACGCCGAGCTCCGGCGGCCGATCCACACGGCGACGTTCACGGCCACGAACGCGGCGAGCACGGCGATGGCGCGCGACGTCGGCCGCTCGACGAGCAGGCCCGCGCGCCGCTCGGTGCGCGCGCCGAGGAAGAGCAGCCACAGGCCGGCGATCGCAGGCGCGAGCGCGGCGACCTGGGCGGCGGGCGCGAGCTCGGGGAGCACGCTCCACACGAAGATCCCGTGGCCGTAGGCGACCTCGTACGGCACCAGCGCCGACAGCGCGAGCGCGAGGCCGCTCCACAGGCAGCGCGCGCGGAGGCGCTCGGCCGACATGCGGTAGAACATCGCTGTCGCGGCGCTCTCCTCGCCGGGAGGAGCGGCGGCGTCCGGCGGCGGGGCGGCGGCGTTCTGCGGGGCGCTGGCGTCGTGCTGCGGAGGGAGGAGGGGCGCGCTCACGGCTCGACCGCCGCGCTCGCGATGCGCGAGATCGACCGCTTCTGCGGGAACACCGGGTCGCGGTACCGCACCTCGAACAGCACGCGCTTCCCATCGGCGGAGAACCGCGGCACCCGCTCCGTCGCGGAGCCCGCCGTCAGCTTCTTGATCTCGCCGGTGGAGAGCGCCAGCACCGCGATGTCCGTACCGCCCGCGCCCCGCGTCTCGAACGCGACGCGCGCGGCGTCGGGCGAGAACGCGGGCCACGAAGCCCCGCCCGGGGCCGCGTACACCTTCCGGCGCCACGTCGCCGTGTCGATGACCGCGATCCCCGGCTCGGCGCCGTCGACGACGCACACGATCTTCGTCCCGTCGCTCGACGCCGCCGGGTTGCGCAGATCCTCCCCGGGCTTCGCGCGGAACGGGCGCTCGATCGACAGCGGCTGCTTGCCCACGTCGACCACCGCGAGGTGCGGCGCGTCGCCCTCCGACGCGTCGGGCACGTAGACGAACGCGAGCCTCGTCTCGTCGAGCCACGCGAACCCGCCGAGCGACTCATTCTCGGTGTGGAGGCCGAACACCTCCTTGCCGCCGTCGGTGTCGAGCACCATCAGATCGGCCTGCGCGTCCGCCTCCGGGCGATCGTAGACCGCCACGAACCTGCCGCCGGGGGCGAGCTTCGGGTCGACGAAGCGGTGCTCCGGGTCGACGCGCACGCGCTTGCTCTGCCCGGATCGGTCGACGACCGTGATCGTCTTCGCCCAGCCGACGAAGTCCTCCACCAGCGCGACCCGGTCGCCGTCACGCTGCGACGACGGATACGAGTACACGTGATACCCCCTCCACATCGGCTTGACCGCGCCAGGATCCGTCGTCGGGACGGCCGGCCGATCGAGCGGCCGCCACTCGACCGTCTCCAGCGCCTCGCTGCGGGCGAGGTCCCTGGACCTCACCGAGTGGAACACCGAGACATCGGCCGTCTTGACGAAATAGCCGCCCTCGGCCGTGCCCACGAGCAGGTCCTCCGCCGCCTGGGGCGACAGGAAGGTCACGCGCCCCTGCTCCTCGTCCTCGATCTCCTTCGCGCGGGCGGCGTACGCGCCGGCGGCCCGCTCGAGGTTCGCGGCGCGGTCCTTCACGAACCTGCGCGCCGACGCCAGCCGCTCCAGCAGCTTGATGTCCGATCCCTCCGTGATCTCGCGCACCGAGGGGTGGTCCATGAGCTGCGCGATCACCGCGTCGAGCGCCTGGGAGGCCATCGAGTTCGCGAGCAGCGCCATCGCGCGGTCCTTCTTCGTCGCCCCGGAGTAGCCGCGGATCCGCCCCTCGGTCGATGTGCCCTCGTCGAGGAACGTGAGCGTCACCGGCGCGTCGACCCGGAGCTCGAAGTAACCCTCCTTGATCGGGTGCTCCACGATCTCGGGCGCGAGGCGCGCCTCGATGATGAAGCCGGCGCCGAGCGCCTTCGCGGCCTCCTTCGGGTCCTTGGCGCTCTCCAGCGCCTTCATCACCTTCGGATCGCCGCCCTTCACGGGATCGAACCCGAGCTCCGCGAGGTGCTCGCCGAGCTCGTCGGCCAGCCTCGCCGCGGGCTGCGACCCCTCCCACCAGTACCCGTCGAGATCGATGGCCACGAGGATGCGCAGCGGATCGGTCGCCGTCATCGAGCGGAAGGCGAGGAGGCCCGCCGCCGCGATCACGAGGCCGAGCACCGCGAAGACCGGCCAGAGCCTGCGCTTCGGCACGAGCGCCTCGAGCGACTCCGGCGGTTCGGCCTCGGGGGCGGGGGGCTGCGCGTCGGTCGGTGTTCGGGGCTCCTCCATGGAAGGGGACGTGCCCTATCCGCGAGAGGGCGTAAAGCTGCGCGCCCCCCATGACCGTCCGACCATACTCTGCCGGCGCGGAGGGCTCGAGCTGGGCCTGAATTCGCGGAGGCATGCGTCGTGCAGGCGCGTCGAGCCCTGCTCTTCATCAACGAGGTCCCCGATGATCACCGCACATACCTTCCGACACACGCTTGCCCATCGCCTCTTCGCGCTGCTCGCGCTCCCCGCTGCTGCGGGCGCGGCCGGCTGCACCACTACCTATAGCAGCTGTCCCGAGGATCCCGAGCCCGTCTCCAAGGTGGCCTGCTTCGCGTGGCCGCAGGACGATGCTGACGGCCTCGGAGATGCTGGCGGCGAGGGGGGAGCCGGGGGGGGCGGAGGTGCCGGCGGGAGCGAGCCTGTCGCGTGCCCCTCGCGGTCGGAAGCGCAGGAAATCCTCAATCAGACCGGCGTCGGATCGCACAGCGTCAAGAGCGATGGAGCCTTGCAGGACGGCCAGTGCTGCTATCAAACGTACTTCATCCCGATGTGCGAGGGGCGCCCGTACCTCGTCGAGGAGGCGGCGCGGACAGCGCCGTTCGTCCGCGCCCGCGGCAGCGCCGGGTGGGGCGCGGCGGAGGCCGTCGCGCCGCGGATCGATCATCTCAGCGCGGATCTGCGGGCGGCGCTGGCTGCGGCGTGGACGCGCGACGCGCTCTTCGAGCACGCGTCCGTTGCCTCGTTCGGCCGCTTCGCGCTCGAGCTGCTCGCCGCGGGCGCGCCGGCCGATCTCGTGGAGGAGGCGCACCGCGCGGCGCTCGACGAGGCCCGCCACGCGCGCCTCTGCTTCGCCCTCGCGAGCGCCTATGCGGGCGAGGCGATCGCGCCGGGCGCGTTTCCCTTCGACGGGCGGGTGGAGGTCGAGGCAGATCTCGCGTCGATCGCGGCGCGCGCGGCGAAGGAAGGCTGCATCGGCGAGACCATCGCGGCGGTTGTCGCGGCCGAGGAGCTCGGCGCAGCGGAGGACCCGGCGGTGCAGAGCGCGCTCGCGATCATCGCCGCGGACGAGGCGCGGCACGCGGAGCTCGCGTGGGGCACGGTGGCGTGGGCGATCCGCGCGGGCGGCGAGCGGGTGCGGGCGGCGGTGGAAGAGGTGTTCGCGGGGCTCGGGCGCGCGGAGCTCGAGGGAGGCGACAGCGCAGGCGGTGCGCAGCTCGCGGCGCACGGGCGGTTCGGCGCCGCGGCGCGCGGCGAGGCGGCCGCGCGCGCGATCGAGGAGATCGTGCGGCCGGCGTCGAGGTTGCTCCTGGCGGGGCGCCCGGATGGAGCGGCCCAGAGCGCGATGATGGCTTGAGGGGAGGGGCCCTTCCGGTCGCCTTGTCCACGCGATAAGCTCCCTAACTGCCATGAAGGACGAGGCGCCAGCCTGAACGCCGCGTGTGGAACGGCGGCAACACCTGGCCTTTTCAGCGTATACATTTTGCGTCTTCCAGCACGATTCCGGCAGCCGGAAGTCTGTGCCCTGGGCGGCGACCGCGGATCCTGCTGCATGGATGCGCCCCCTGAACTCGGCACGCCCGCAGCGATCTCGCTCATTTCGAGGAGAGGTGGTGTCGTCAGAGGTTCGACCCACGAACCCGGCAGCCTTCTTGCACAGCCGCGCCGGTCGCAGGAGGCGCAATGAAAGCTCTATCCAGAGCGGGGCTCACCTCGCTCGTCGCCATGATCACGGCTATCGCCGGGTGCAAGGTGCTCGACGGCTGGAACGAACTCCCGTACTACGAGACCCCAGGCTTCACGGAATCCGAGACGTACTATCCGCCCCCCAAGATCTCCGCGGTGCCGCCCCCCCCGATCAGCGGCGGGACGCTCCTCGTGACCGCCGACAAGGCGCTTGCCATTGCGGCGGATCCGGACCGCGACAGGATCTCCATCGTCGACCTCGGCACGTTCGAGGTGGACGCCATCCTCCCTCTGGAGAAGGACGACGAGCCCGGGCGCGTGGCCGAAGGGGCGGCTGGCTCCGTTCATGTGGCGCTCCGCCGCGGGGGCGCGGTGGTCACGATCGATCTCGCGACCAAGGAGATGCACCGCAGGCCCGTTTGCCCCGCGCCCCGCGGGCTCGCGTACGACGCTTCGACAGACCTGCTCCACGTGGCGTGCGCGGGAGGCGAGCTCGTGACGCTCTCCTCGGATGTCACGGCCCCGCCGGTCCGCGAGCTCCGCCTCGACCGCGATCTGCGCGACGTGATCGTCGAGGGGGACTCGCTCCTCGTGAGCCGCTTCCGGTCCGCCGAGCTCCTGGTGATCGCGAAGGACGGGACCGTGGCCGAGCGCATCAGGCCGCCGGCGTACATCCCGGGCGAGCTCTACGACCGCGAGGACGACGCGCGTGAGTACGAGCCGGGGGTGGCGTGGAGGACGGTCCCGCTGCCCGGGGGCGGCGTGGCCATGGTGCACCAGCGCAGTCTCGTCAGCCCCGTCAGCCTCGCCAGCAACATGGGGGGCGCGGAAGCCGGCCTCTACTACTCGAAGAATTGCAACCAGAGGTTGCTCCATACCGCGATGACCCTCATGCGACCGCTGCCCGGCGAGGCCCATCCGTCGAACCCGGCGCTGTCCAGGCATGGTGGTGGCGGCATCGGGATCGGGGTGCTCCCGGTCGACATCGCGGTGTCACCGGATGGGCTCAGCGCGGCGATCTTACAGGCGGGCAGCCGCTATGTCATCGAGGCGCCGCTCGAGTCCCTCGAGCGGAACGACGGGGTCGACATTTGCTCGCTCGCCCCTGACCAGCGCCTCCTCATTGTCGCCGTCAGGAAAGAGCCCATCGCCGTCGGCTATGACGGAGAGAGAAACGTGCTCGTGCAGGTACGGGAGCCGCCGAGCCTCCTGCGCCTCGCGGCCCTCGACGGCGAGGAGCTCGGCGCGGTCGATCTTCCCGGTGAGAGCCGGCTCGACGATGCCCATGCCCTCTTCCATGGCGACGGCGGTGGAGGCCGCTACGTCACCTGCGCGTCCTGCCACCCGGAGGGGCATGAAGATGGCCGGGTATGGAACTTCGAGCCCATCGGACCGCGCCGCACGCAATCCCTCGCGGGCGGCGTCCTCGCGACGGCGCCGCTGCACTGGGATGGTGACCTGGTGAGCTTCGACGACTTCATGACGGAAGTCTTTGACAAGCGGATGGGCGGTTTGATTCGGGGCGTCTCGCACATCAAGGCGTTCGCGGCGTGGCTCGACACGATCGAGGCCCTGCCCCGGTCGAAACCGGCGGACGAGGGCGCCGTCGCGCGCGGCGAGGCGCTCTTCAACGACCCGACCCTGGCGTGCGCGAGGTGCCATTCCGGCGAGACGCTCACGAACAACAGGACGAGCGACGTAGGCACAGGCAAGCCCTTCCAGGTGCCCTCGTTGCGCGGGCTCGCGGCGCGCGCCCCGTACATGCACGATGGCTGCGCTGCGACGCTCCACGACCGCTTCGGCCCGTGCGGCGGAGGGGATCGACACGGCGTCACCTCGGCGCTCACGCCGGCCCAGATCGACGATCTCGTCGCGTACCTCGAGACGCTCTGACCCGAGCGCTCCCGGTTCGCGCCGAGCGCCCCCTTGCGCAGCCGCGAAGCGCCATGGCCTGGACGCGACGTGCCCAGCAGCTAGCCTCATCGCATGTCCGACCTGCTCGTCAACATCGATGTGCCGGCGCTCGATCCTGCCATCGCGTTCTACACGCGTGCGTTCGGCTTGCGCGTCGGGCGGCGCTTTGGTGCTTCCGGGATCGAGCTCCTCGGCGCGGCGGCTCCCATCTACCTCCTGGTGAAGCCGGCCGGCAGCGAGCCTGCCGCCGGTGCGTCCCCGCGCGACTACCGGCGTCACTGGACGCCGGTCCACCTCGATTTCGTGGTCGACGATCTCGAGGCCGCCGCGCGCCGCGCGCAGGAGGCAGGCGCGGTCCCCGAAGCCGAGATCGAGGTGGCCGCGTGGGGGCGCATGCTCCGCCTGGCCGATCCCTTCGGCCACGGCGTCTGCCTCCTCCAGTTCAGCGGCCGCGGCTACGACGAGATGGTCTCGCCCGGCTGAGCGCGCGGAGGCTACGCGGGGCAGTCGCCCTCGGCGAGATCACATGTCCTCCCGCCCCGCGCCGGCGCAGGGCCCTGGGGTCTGCTTCCCGCGCAGGTAGCGCTCGAGCAGCTGCACGAGCTCCTCGGCCAGCGCGCCGGAGCGCACGTCGTCGGGCCGCTCGACGATCGCCTGATGCACGACCGCGTGCGCCGCGGTCTGCATCATCCACCACGCGAGCTCCACGTCCGGCGCCGGGCAGCCCCACGCCGAGAGCAGCTGCTTTGCCTCCTCGAGCAGGAAGCCCTCGCTCGCCGCGGACCGGGTCGCCTTGATGCGCGGCATCTGCTCCAGGAACACGCGGTGCAGCTCGGGCTCCACGGCGTGGGCGGCGATGCCGGCCTCCACGATCGTCCGGACCACCCGATCGGGCGACTGCCCCTGATGCGCTGCGAGCACCGCGGCCGCGGCCGCGCGGCCCTGCTCGATGTGCCGGCGGTGGAGCTCGGCCACGAGCGCCTCCTTGCCCGGAAAGAACTGGTACAGCGACGCGACGTTCACCCCGGCCCGCTGGGCCACGCGGTTCGTCGTCAGCCGCGCGTACCCGTCCCGGACCAGAATGTAAGCCGTCGCCTGCAGGAGCGCCTCGACCGTGGCGCGCGACCGGTGCTGCGTCGGCTGTTTCCTCGGCGTGGCAGCGTCCCGCTTGCGCATGGATCCATGCTGGCAGAACACAAGCTGACGAGGCAAGCGACAGCTTCCAAGATGGGGTGACTTCACCTGACAGGAGACAGCCAATGAATCCGTCGCTGAGCACGCATGTCCTCATCGCGGGGGCGGGGCCCACCGGCCTGACCCTCGCGTGCGATCTGGCCCGCCGCGGCGTGGCGTGCCGCATCGTCGACAAGGCACCAGCCCATTTCGCCGGCTCTCGCGGGAAAGGCGTGCAGCCGCGCACCCTCGAGGTCCTCGACGATCTCGGGGTGGTCGACGCGGCGATGGCCGCCGGAGCCCCTTACCCGCTGATCCGCGCCTACGACGGCGGCGCGGTGCTGGGCGACTGGGCCATGTTCGAGCGGCGCGCGACGACGCCGGACGTGCCCTATCCGAACATCCTGCTCCTCGGGCAATGGCGGACGGAGGAGATCCTGCGCGCCCGGCTCGCGGAGCACGGCGTCCGTGTCGAGCTCGCCACCGAGCTGGCCGGCTTCGAGCAGGACGGCGACGGCGTGACCGCCACGCTGATCCGGGCGGGCGAGACGGAGCGGGTCCGCGCCGGCTACCTCGTCGGCGCGGACGGGGGGCGCAGCTTCGTGCGGCGCGCGCTCGGCGTCGGCTTTCAGGGGGAGACGCTGGAGGCGGACCGGGCGCTCGTGGGCGACGTCCGCGCCGAC
This sequence comes from Sorangium sp. So ce128, assembly GCF_051525245.1. NCBI lineage: Bacteria > Pseudomonadati > Myxococcota > Polyangiales > Polyangiaceae > Sorangium > Sorangium sp. So ce128. Next base: position 4,446,158 of record NZ_CP150313.1, read on the forward strand.
GGGCTGGACCGCGAGCGCTGGCACGCCTGGCCGAAAGCGCGCGGCGGCCCGGTCGCGCTGTGCCCGTTGCCCGGCACCGAGCGCTTCCAGATCCTGATACCGATCGACGGCGACGAGGCGCCCGAGCTGACGGTGGAGGCCGTCGAGAGGCTGTTCCACGAGCGGACGGGGCGCTCGGATGTCCGGCTGCACGACGCGAGCTGGCTGTCGCTCTACCGGCCCAGCGTGCGGATGGTGGACCGGTACCGGGCCGGCCGGGTGTTCCTGGCCGGCGACGCCGCGCACGTGCACCCAGCGGCCGGCGGGCAGGGCCTGAACACCGGCATCCAGGACGCCTACAACCTCGGCTGGAAGCTCGGCCAGGTGCTGGCGGGAGCGCCCGCGGCGCTGCTCGACACCTACGAGGAGGAGAGGCTGCCGGTCGCCGCGGCGATGCTCGGCCTCACATCAAGGCTGCATCGCCGGACCACGGAGGGAACCCCGGGCGAGGTGCGGCGCGGCCCGGAGACGCAGCAGCTCGACATCAGCTACCGCGGGAGCTCGCTGGCCCGCGACGAGGCCCGCGACGATCACGGCGCGCCGGCGCGTGTCCTCGCCGGGGACCGAGCGCCCGATGCGCCCTGTCATGACGCCGAGGGCGCGCCCGTCCGCCTGTTCGATGTGTTCCGTGGCCCGCACTTCACGCTGCTCGCCTTCGGCGCGGCCCACGGGGACACGGTCGCCCGGGTGAACGCCCGGTACGGCCCCGCCGTGCACGCGCGCGCCGTGGTGCAGCCGGGGGAGCCAGCCGGTCGGCGCGCCCTCGTCGACACGGACAGGCACGCGCGCGCCGGCTACGACATCGACGGCGATGCGCTCGTGCTGGTCCGCCCGGACGGCTACATCGGATGGCGCGCTTCCTCCGGTACGCTCGAGCAGCTCGAAGACTTCCTTCGCCCGCTGGTCGGGTGATCGCGTTGTCCACCCGCGCGTTCGGCTTGCGCGGCGGGCAGCGCTTCGGCGTTTCCTTCGTCGCGCTGGCGGGTGGAGGGAAGAGCCTCCACTGCTGGCGGGTCCGAGCGCCAGCGCGAGCCTCGCGTCCCCCCGAGGAGGGTCGAGCGCCGCGCAAAAATGGGGTGCAAAGGCTCTCTCTGTGCCAGGCAAGGGCTTTGCTACGGCTGAGCTTGGCGGTACGCTGAATCCGATCGAGCTACCGCGCAGGCCACGCGACACCTCTCGAGATGGCGTCCCCTGACGCGACCGCGGGTTCCGCCCGCGCAGGAATGGACCGAGTCCCCGCACGCGCGCGCCCGCGAGATCCGCTCACACGCCCGCGCGACCCCAGAGAAAGGCAGCGAAGGAAGAACATGAACACCCGCTGGTTTGAACGAGTCCTTTTGGCCTTCACGATGACGCTCTCGGCCGGTTGCGCGGCCGAGGCGTCGAGCGAAGAGGAGCAGAGCGAGGTCGTGGGCGAGGCGGAGGAGGCGATATCGGTCTTCTCCTTCAGCCGGAGCGCGACCAACAACGCCACCGTGAACACGGCCAATTTCAACCTCAATATCAACCCGAGCAGGCGCGTGATGATCGGCACGACCGGCATCGTCGGCGCCAGCTCCTCGGGCGACACGTTCCTCCGCCTCTTCGACCTGAGCTCCGGGTCGCCCGTGCAGGTGGCCTCGGCGAACGACGGCCCCTCGGGGTCGATCTCGGCGCAGATCCGCTATACGACGTCGTCGACGGGCTGGCCCTTCCAGATCCGGGCCGGCTGTGACGGCTTCTCCTCGTGCAGCGGGACGGTCGCGATCGCGCGCGGCAAAGGCACCTTCTCGTACTCGAGGAGCAGCACGAACTACGCCACGACCAACTACGTCGACCAGGCGTACTTCTTCACCGCCGGAGAGACGATCTCCTTCGGCACCTGCGCGGCGGTGCTCTACGGGGCGAGCCGCTCGGGGATGTCGTACATCCGCCTCTTCGATCGCGACGGCGTCCAGGTCGCCGTGGACTCCGCCGAGACGATCGGCTGCTCCGAGATGCCGAAGACGACGCACGTCGCGGCGCTCTCGGATTACTACACCTTCCGCGCCGGCTGCGTCGGCAACGCCTCGTGCACCGCGACGGTGGCCGTCTACGCCGAGTGAGGCTCGACCAGCTCGCGGCAAGCAGCTTCCCTGTCAGATCCAGCCCACCGTTCGAGGCTACTTGCCCGCTTGCCGCCGGGCCCGCTCGGAACGCCGGAATTCCCGGACTCATGGACAGACGGTTATTGTCCGGTATTCGTGCGTCGGCGAAATCTGCGCCACCGCGCGGATCAAAACCCGCGCTGGCGGCATGGCGTGACGCCTGAGGCGCTGTAAGGTCTGCCCCGCCGTACAGCAAAGGAAGCACCTCGAAGGATGAACCGCCCGTCCGTCACCGCCGAGCCGTCCCCCGGAGCAGACCTCTCCATCGCCGGCGGGCGCGCGCATGGCTACCCGCGGCCGCAGCTCCGGCGCGCCGGGTGGGAATCACTCAACGGTACTTGGAGCTTCGCGCTCGATCCCGAGGCGCGCTTCCGGGGGCCCGCCGACGTCGGCTGGGAGGGCTTCATCGAGGTCCCCTTCGCGCCGGAGACCCCGCGGAGCGGCGTATGTGCGCGCGGCCTCTTCCGCGCCGTCTGGTACCGGCGCACCATCGCGGTGCCGGAGCTCCGCGGTGGAGAGCGGCTGATGCTGCACTTCGGAGCCGTCGACTACGACGCGACGGTCTGGATCGCGGGGAGCCGCGCGGCGCATCATGCCGGCGGCTACACCCCCTTCAGCGTCGACATCACCGACCTCGTCGGTTCGGCGCGCGCCGTCGAGATCGTCGTGCGCGCAGAGGACGATCCGCTCGACCTCGCCAAGCCGCGCGGCAAGCAGGATTGGCAGATCGAACCGCACTCCATCTGGTACCCGCGCACGACCGGCATCTGGCAGACGGTGTGGATGGAGCGCGTGCCCGCGAGCTCGATCGCGGCGCTCCGCTGGCAGTCGAGCCTCGACCGGTGGGAGCTCGATTTCTACGCCCGGATCGGCGGCGAGCGCCGGGACGGACTGCGGCTGCGCCTGCGCCTCACCGCGAACGGCGCGCTGCTCGCCGAGGACAGCTACGCCGTCGTGCTCGGCGAGGTCCACCGCCGGATCGCGCTCTCCGATCCGGGCATCGACGACTCGCGCAACCAGCTGCTCTGGAGCCCGGAGTCACCCACGCTCATCGAGGCCGAGATCGAGCTCGTCACCCGCGACGGCGAGACGATCGATCGCGTGCACAGCTACACCGCGCTCCGATCCATCGCGGTGCAGGGCGACCGCGTGGTGCTCAACGGGCGGCCCCTCGTGCTCCGAATGGTGCTCGATCAGGGCTACTGGCCCGAGACCGGGATGACCGCGCCCGACGACGACGCGCTCCGGCGCGACATCGAGCTCACGCGCGCCATGGGGTTCAACGGCGCACGGAAGCACCAGAAGATCGAGGATCCGCGCTATCTCTACTGGGCCGATCGGCTGGGCTTGCTCGTGTGGGAGGAGATGCCGAGCGCTTACCGCTTCACGCCCCTCTCGATCGAGCGCCTGACGCGCGAGTGGACGGAGGCGATCAACCGCGATTTCAGCCATCCGTGCGTCATCGCCTGGGTGCCCTTCAACGAGTCCTGGGGCGTGCCCAACTTGCCGGACAGCCCGCGCGAGCGGCACGGGGTCAAGGCGCTCTATCACCTCACCAAGACGCTCGACCCGACGCGCCCGGTGATCGGCAACGACGGCTGGGAGGCCGTGGCCACCGACATCATCGGTATTCATGACTACGATCCGGATCCGGCCCGGATCGCCCAGCGCTACGACGGCGGCGAGTGTCGCCCTCGGCTCTTCCGGCGCGAGCGCCCGGGCGGCCGCGTGCTCGTGCTCGACGGCCACTCGCGCAAGCTGGAGCACCCGATCGTGCTCTCGGAGATGGGCGGTATCGCGCTCCGCCGCCCCGGCACGTGGGGATACACCTCCGCCGACAACCCAGCGGCGCTGGAGCGGGCGTACGAGCGCCTCCTCGCCGTGGTGCGCGCGACACCGCTGCTCGCGGGCTTCTGCTACACGCAGCTCACCGATACCTACCAGGAGGCCAACGGGCTGCTTTACGCCGATCGGACGCCGAAATTCCTGATCGACGCCATCGCCGCCGCCACGCGCGGCCGGGCCGCCGGGCAGGTGCACCCCGACCCGATGGAGCTCGCGGAGTGCGCCGGCCCGCGCCAAGAAGGCATCATCATGGACGAGGTGATCGCCGGGGAGGAGTGATGTTCAAACGGAGCCTCGCCAAACCGGACGGTTGAAAGGCGGCCGAGCTCCGCGATGGAGGTGGCCCTCGGGCGATCGAGCGGGCTATCTTCGGCGGCGCGGTGGTGATCCTCGCGAAGCGCGGATCCGGTTGCGCCGTGGCCGAGCGCGTTGCGCGCGCGTACGACGCCCGATCCGGGTTCACCCCGAGGGTGCTCATCTCGAGGGCGTGAGCACTCGCTCGCGAGCTCTGCTGTTCATGACACGTACTTCCCGTTAGGTACGTTCCTTGTATTGCCCCTCCCAGGCGGCACGCTCGTGCACATCAGCCGCGCCGCGGCCGCCATCGAGGAGGACAAGCATGAGCCCGAAACGGCGGCCGGACGTCGTCTGCTTCTCGCACCTGCGCTGGAGCTTCGTCTTCCAGCGCCCGCAGCACCTCCTCTCGCGCTGCGCGCGCACGCGACGCGTGTTCTTCTTCGAGGAGCCGGTGTGGAGCGACGGGCCGCCGCGGATCGAGGCCGCGCACGTCGATCGCCACGGCGTGCGCGTCGTCACGCCGCACCTGCCGCCAGGCCTCGACGACGCGCGGATCCACGCGTTACAGCGCGATCTCGTCGACGCCATGCTCGATCGCTTCGGCATCGACGATCACGTGCTCTGGTACTACACGCCGATGGCGCTCCTGTTCTCGCGGCACCTCGCGGCCAGCGCGGTCGTGTACGACTGCATGGACGAGCTCTCCGCGTTCGCCGGCGCCCCGCCCGCGCTCAAGCATCACGAGGCCGAGCTGCTCCGCCGCGCCGACGTGGTCTTCACGGGAGGGCGCAGCCTCTACGAGTCCAAGAGGGCGCTGCACGCGAACGTGCACCTGCTCCCGAGCAGCGTCGACATCGCCCACTTCTCGGCGGCGCGCCGGCCGCTCGCGCCACCCGCCGATCAGGCCACGATTCCGGGCCCGCGGCTCGGTTACTTCGGCGTCATCGACGAGCGCATGGATCTCGATCTCATCGCCGGCGTGGCCGCCGCCCGGCCTGGGTGGCACCTCGTCTTCGTCGGTCCGGTCGTGAAGATCGATCCGGCGAGCCTGCCGCGCGCGCCCAACATTCACTATCTAGGCAAGAAGACCTACGAGGAGTTGCCCGCCTACCTCGCGGGCTGGGACGTGGCGCTCCTTCCGTTCGCGCGCAACGAGGCCACGCGCTTCATCAGCCCCACCAAGACGCCGGAGTACCTCGCGGGCGGCAAGCCCGTCGTCTCCACGTCGATCCGCGATGTCGTCCGGCCCTACGGCGAGCTCGGCCTCGCGCGCATCGCCGACACCGCGGGCGATTTCGTGGCCGCCGTCGAGGCGTACCTCGCCGAGGATCACGCCGCGCGGCTCTCGCGGGCCGACGCGCTGCTCGCACAGGGATCGTGGGACGCGACATGGTCGAAGATCGAGAATCTCCTCGACGGCGTGCTGAGGGTGGGCCGGCGCCCGGCGGCGCGGCAGGGCGCCGATGTTTGACTATCTCATCGTCGGCGCCGGCTTCGCCGGCTGCGTGCTCGCCGAGCGGCTCGCGCGCGGCTCGGGCAAGAAGGTGGTGCTCTGCGATGTCCGCCCGCACATCGGCGGCAACGCCTATGATCACCACGACGCCGCCGGCGTCCTGGTGCACAGGTACGGCCCCCACGTCTTCCACACCAACTCGCGGGAGGTCTTCGAGTACCTCTCGCAGTTCACCGCGTGGCGCCCGTACCAGCACCGCGTGCGCGCCTGGGTGGACGGGCAGCTCGTCCCCATCCCCATCAACCTCGACACGATCAACCAGCTCTACGGCCTGCGCCTGAGCGCGCCCGAGGTGGAGGCGTTCCTCGCCTCCCGGGCCGTGCGACGCGAGCAGATCCGTACCAGCGAGGACGTGATCGTCAGCAAGGTCGGCGTCGAGCTCTACGAGAAGTTCTTCAAGCACTACACCCGGAAGCAGTGGGGACTCGACCCGTCCGAGCTCGACGCCGCCGTGACCGCGCGCGTGCCGGTGCGGAGCAATCGCGACGATCGGTACTTCACCGACACCTACCAGGCCATGCCGCTCCACGGCTTCACGCGCATGTTCGAGCGGATGGTCGATCACCCGAACATCAAGATCTTGCTCAACGCCTCGTTTCGCGAGATGCAGAGCGAGATCCCTCATCGCGAGGTGATCTTCACCGGCCCCGTCGACGCCTTCTTCGACTATCGCTTCGGAAAGCTGCCGTATCGATCCCTGGAGTTCCACTTCGAGACCAAGGATCAAGAGAGGTACCAGGACGCGCCGGTCATCAACTATCCGAACGAGAACCCCTATACCCGGGTCACCGAGTTCAAGTACCTCACGGGCCAGGTGCACCCGAAGACGACCATCGTCTACGAGATCCCGAAGGGCGAGGGCGATCCGTATTACCCCGTGCCGCGGCCGGAGAACGCCGCCCTCTACCGCAGGTACGAGGAGCTCGCCAAGGAGACGCCCGGCGTCCACTTCGCCGGGCGGCTCGGGACCTATCGCTACTACAACATGGACCAGGTGGTGGCGCAGGCGCTCACCCTCTATGCCAAGCTAGCCGGCGTGCCGAACCGACAGCTCGCCGCGGCCAAGGCGGCTTGAGCATGGTGGACGAGGCGAGGGCGCCCCTCGAGATCTGGGGCGGCGTGGAGTGCACGGTCAACCGCGTCGGCGACGTGGTTCACCACCAGCTCGATCGGAGCGGGCACGCGCGCCGCCTCGATGATCTCGAACACTTCGCCGCGCTCGGGATCCAGGCGCTGCGCATGCCCGTGCTCTGGGAGCGGACGGCGCCCGATCGGCCGGAGCGCCTGGACTTCGGCTGGGCCGACGCGCGGATCGAGCGGCTTCGCGCGCTCGATGTGCGGCCCATCATCGGGCTCGTCCACCACGGCAGCGGCCCGCGTTACACGAGCCTCGTCGATCCGGGCTTCTCCGAGGGGCTCGCCCGCTTCGCCCGCGCGGTGGCCGAGCGCTATCCGTGGGTCACCGACTGGACGCCGGTGAACGAGCCGCTCACGACGGCCCGCTTCTCGGGCCTCTACGGGCATTGGTACCCGCACGGCCGCGATCCGCGCACGTTCGTGCGCGCGCTGCTCACCGAGTGCCGCGCGATCGCGCTCGCCATGCGCGCCATCCGGGAGGTGATCCCCCGCGCGCGCCTGATCCAGACCGAGGATGTCGGCAAGACGACGAGCACGCCGCTGCTCGCCTACCAGGCCGAGCACGAGAATCACCGGCGCTGGCTCAGCTTCGATCTGCTCACGGGGCGCGTGGACGGCGATCACCCGCTGTTTCCGCTGCTCCTCGGGTGGGGCGCCTCGCCCGCCGAGCTCGCGTGGTTCGTCGAGGATCCATGTCCGCCGGACATCCTCGGCATCAACTACTACATCACGAGCGAGCGATTCCTCGACGAGCGGCTGGCCTCTTACCCCGCCTGGTCGCACGGCGGAAACGGCAAGCACGCGTATGCCGATGTCGAGGCCGTGCGCGCGGTCGCCGAGGGCATCGACGGGCACCGCGCGCGGCTCCAGGAGGTCTGGGATCGCTACCGCCGGCCCGTGGCGATCAGCGAGGTGCACCTCGGCGGGCCGCGCGAGGAGCAGCTTCGCTGGCTTGTCGAGGCGTTCCGCGCCGCGGAGGCGGCGCGCGCGGCGGGCGCGGACGTGCGCGCGGTCACCGCGTGGTCGCTGCTCGGCTGCTTCGACTGGAGCTGCCTCGTCACCGAGGAGCGCGGGCACTACGAGCCGGGCGTGTTCGATGTGCGCGGCCCCGAGCCGCGGCCCACGGCGCTCGCGCGGCTGGTCTCCGCGCTCGCGCGCGGCGATCGCTTCGATCACCCCGTGCTCGCCCCGCCGGGCTGGTGGCGGCGCCCGGAGCGGCTGACGTACGGTCCGGTCGCGGCCGCCGCGCCCGCGCCCGAGGCTGCCGCCGCCGGCCCGCCCATCCTGATCACCGGCGCGAAGGGGACGCTCGGCCGCGCGTTCGCGCGCCTGTGCGCGCTGCGCGGCCTGCCCCATCGCACGATCGGGCGCGATGAGATGGACATCGCCGATCCCGCGTCGGTCGAGCGCGCCCTCGATCGGTTCGCCCCGTGGGCCGTCGTCAACACGGCGGGGTTCGTGCGTGTCGACGAGGCCGAGCGCGAGCCGCACCGCTGCGAGCGCGAGAACGCGCTGGGGCCCGCCGTGCTCGCGATCGCGTGTCGCCGGCGTGACGCGCGGCTCGTGACCTTCTCGGCCGATCTGGTCTTCGACGGCGCGCAGCGCTCGCCGTACGTGGAGACCGATCCCGCGCGGCCGCTCAACGTCTACGGCCGAAGCAAGGCGACGGCCGAGTGGAACGTCCTGGCGATCCTCCCGGAGGCGCTGGTGGTGCGCACCGCCGCGTTCTTCGGTCCCTGGGACGAAGCGAACTTCGTCGGCGCCGCGCTGCGCGCCCTCGGCGAGGGCCGGAGCTTCCACGCGGCCGACGACGTGATCGTCTCGCCGACCTACGTCCCGGATCTCGTGCACGTGACCCTCGATCTGCTGATCGACGGCGAGCGCGGCATCTGGCACCTCGCCAACCGGGACGCCACGAGCTGGGCGGAGCTCGCCTCGCGCAGCGCGGCGCTCGCGCGCGTCCCCGCGACGCGGCTCGTGCGCTGCCCGAGCCGCGCGCTCGGCCTGGCCGCGCCGCGCCCGCGGTACAGCGCGCTCGGGAGCGGCCGCGGGCTCTTGTTGCCGTCGCTCGACGACGCGCTCGCGCGCTACGTCGCGGAGCGTGACCCCCGGCCACAAAGTTAGGAGGTTTCATGCGCATCCTGGTCACCGGCGGAGCCGTCTACATTGGCAGCGTGATCACCGAAGAGCTCGTCGCGCGCGGTCACGACGTCGCGGATCTGGCCGAGATCCTCGGCTCGGCGTTCAGCTGGGTGCTCGCCCGGCGACGCGAAGGCGGCGCCCGCCCGGCAGCTTGATCTCGCCCACGCCGCGGTTCACGAGCAGCGGCGCCGAGGAGGCGGAAGCGTGGCCGCGATCGCGTTCGAGCATGTGTACAAGCGCTACCAGGGGAGCGCGCCCATCGTGGAGGACCTGTCGCTGCGCATCGAGGACGGCGAGCTCCTCGTGCTCGTCGGGCCTTCCGGGTGCGGCAAGTCGACAACGCTCCGGATGATCGCGGGCCTCGAGGACGTCGACGGCGGGACGCTCTCCATCGGCGGCCGCGTGGTCAACGACGTGCCCCCGAAGCAGCGCGACGTCGCCATGGTCTTCCAGAGCTACGCGCTCTACCCGCACATGACGTGCTTCGAGAACATGGCGTTCTCGCTCGCGCTCCGCCGCGTGCCGCGCGACGAGGTGAAGCGCCGCGTGGAGGCCACGGCGCGCGCGCTGGCGATCGATCACCTCCTCGAGCGCAAGCCGCGGGCTCTCTCGGGCGGCCAGCAGCAGCGCGTGGCCATCGGGCGCGCCATCGTGCGCGAGCCGGGCGTGCTGCTCATGGACGAGCCGCTCTCGAACCTCGACGCCGCGCTGCGCAGCTCGATGCGCGCCGAGCTCCGCCGCCTGCATCGTCGCCTCGGGACGACGCTCGTGTACGTGACCCACGATCAGACGGAGGCGCTCACCCTCGGGGAGCGGATCGCCGTCCTCCGCGGAGGCGCGCTCCTCCAGCACGACAGCCCGCAGCAGCTCTACGACCGGCCGGCCAACGTCTTCGTCGCGACGTTCATCGGCGCACCCCCGATGAACCTGATCCCCGCCGAGCTCCGCCTCGACGGCCCGACCTCGGTGCTCTCGGCGCCCAGCGTGCGGCTCGCGCTGCCGAGGACGCCGGAGCACCGCGAGGGCCGGGTGATCGCCGGCGTCCGGCCCGAGCACCTCGGCCCGGCGCCCGCCGGCGCGTCGCTCGGCGTGCAGGGCGATGTCGAGGTGGTCGAAGCGATGGGGTTCGAGTCGTACGTCCACCTGCGCGTCGGCGACGCCGCGATCGTGTCCCGCTGGTTGGATCGCGGCACGACGCCGGCCGTCGGCGCGCGCGTGACGCTGGCCGCCGCGCCGGAGCACGTCCACCTGTTCGATCCGCGCACCGAGGAGCGGGTCTGAGGTGGCCCGTCGCGCGCTCTGGCTCGTGGTCTGGTGCGCGTCCATCTCGCCCGCCGGATGCGCCTCGAAGGCCGATCCCCCCTCGCACGTCGCGCGCACCACCATCACCTTCGTCGGCTGGGGGATGCCGGAGGAGCGGGCCATCATGCGGTCGGCGCTCGCCGCCTTCGAGCGGATCCACCCCGAGATCCACGTCGAGTACACGCAGGTGCCCGGCGTCGGCTACGACTACCTCAACAAGCTCCGGCTGATGATCGTGGCGAAGCGCGCGCCCGATGTCTTCTACGTGCCCGACGGCGCGTTCGGTGAGATGGTCAGTCAGGGCGTCTTGCGCGACATCGACGGCCTCGTGCAGGAGAGTCGGACCCTCGACCTCGCCGACATCTGGCCGACCGCCCTGGACCGCTACCGCTGGAATGGCCGCGTCCTCCACGAGGGCAGCCTCTACGCGCTGCCGAAGGACATCGGCCCCACGGTGCTCTACTACAACAAGGACGCGCTGCGCCGCCGCGGCGTCCCCGCGCCGGATCCCGAGGTGCCGATGACCTGGGACCAGGCCATCGCTGCCTTTCGCGCGCTCACGTACCGCGAAGGGTATGTCCAGCACTGGGGGATCAGCGGATATCCCTATGAAGCCGCGGTGTGGTCCGCGGGCGGCGAGATCGTGGACGCGCCGCCGCGCCGGTGGCTCATGGACTCCGACGTGTCGATGGACGCGGTGCAGTGGTGCGCGGATCTGGCCCTCCGCCATCACGTGGCGCCCAACCTCGCCCGCAGCGGCGGCGCCGGGCAGAGCGAGCTCTTCGAGGCCGGGCTCGCCGCCATGCACATCGATGGTCGCTGGATGGTCCCGCGTTATCGCCGGATGCGCTTCGACTGGGATGTCGCGCCCGTGCCGGTCCCGAAGCCGGGCATGACCTCGGTGAGCTGGTCGGGCTCCGTGGGGCTCGCCGTCAGCGCCGCGAGCCGGCGCATCGCCGAGGCGTTCACGTTGATCGAGTACCTGGCCGGCCCCGAGGGACAACGCGAGCTGGCCCGATCCGGGCTCCAGGTGCCCAATCAGCGATCGGTCGCCGCGACCGCCGCCTTCCTCCAGCCCGGGCAGCGGCCGGCCCACGCCGAGGTCTTCCTGCGCGCCGCCGAGACGAGCCGTCCGAGCCCCGAGACCGAGCTGCCCAACGCCTTCTGGCACGAGGTCTTCTCGAGCTTCATCCCCCAGGTCTGGCGCGGCGAACGGCGCGCGCGCGAGCTGCTCCCGGCCCTCGCGCCGGTCGTCGAGCAAACCATGCGGGAGAACAACCCCGGACCGGAGGCAGCGCGTTGAAGAAGCAGATACCGCGCGCCCGCGCCGAGGCGCGCTGGGGTTGTGCGTTCGTGGCGGTCCCCGTGCTCGGCTTCGTCGTATTCGCGCTCGGCCCGATGCTGGCGTCGCTCTATCTGAGCTTCACCCGCTTCGAGGTGCTCACGCCGCCGCGCTGGGTCGGCCTCGATAACTACGCTCGCCTCTTCGCCCGGGATTTCTTCGTCTGGCGGACGCTCGCCAACACGGCCTTTTACCTCCTCGGCATCCCGATCGGCATCGCCATCTCCCTCTTGCTCGCGCTCCTGTTGAACCAGAAGCTCAGGCTGGAGGGGTTCTTCCGCACCGTCTTTTTCATCCCCTCCGTGTGCTCGATCGTGGCCGCGGCGCTGCTCTGGAAGTGGATCTACAACGCCGATTACGGGCTCATCAACACGTACCTCCGCGCCCTCGGCGTCGCCGACCCCCCCGGGTGGCTCTCGAGCCCGCACCTGGTCAAGCCCGCGCTCGTCGTGATGGGGATCTGGAGCGGGCTCGGCTACAACATGGTCCTCTTCCTGGCCGCGCTCCAGGGCGTGCCGCGATCGCTCCTCGAGGCCGCGGAGCTCGACGGGGCGAACGCCTGGCAGCGCTTCCGGCACGTGACCCTGCCGGCCATCAGCCCGATGACGTTCTTCATCGCCGTCACCAGCGTCATCGGCGGGCTGCAGAGCTTCGATCAGGTCTACGTGATGACGCGCGGCGGCCCGGAGTTCCGCTCGGCGACGTTCATGCTCTATCTCTACCTCACCGGCTTTCAGTACTTCCAGATGGGTTATGCGTCGGCGATGGCCTGGGTGCTCGGCGCGCTCGTGATGATCGTGACCGTGCTCCAGTTCCGCCTCGCCCGGCGCTGGGTGCACGATGAGTAGCGGCCGGAGGTCCCGAGAGCGCCGCGCGCTCCGGCTCCTCTCCTACGCCGTCCTCGCGCTGGTGGCCGTCTTCGTGCTCGCGCCCTTCGCGTTCATGATCAGCACCAGCGTGAAGCCGGCGGACGAGATCTACGCGGTCCCGATCCGCTGGATCCCGGCCCGCCCGACGCTCGCCAACTACCGGCAAGCCTTCGCCGAGATCGACATCCTCCGCGGCACCTGGAACACGCTCCTCATCGCCGTCCCCTCCACCCTCGGCGGTCTCCTCACCGCCTCGTTCGCCGGCTACGCCTTTGCGAAGCTCCGTTTTCCTGGGCGTGACGCGATCTTCGCCGCGCTCCTGTCGACGATGATGCTGCCCGGCGTGGTCACGTTGATCCCGCAGTTCGTGGGCTTCGCCCGGATCGGCTGGATCGACACCTACTATCCGCTCATCGTGCCGGGCGCGACGGGCAGCGCGGTCGCGATCTTCCTGATGCGGCAGTACTTCGCGAGCATTCCGGACGAGCTCATCGAGGCCGCGACGCTGGATGGCGCGAACCCTTTCCAGACGTTCACGCGGGTGGTCTTCCCCCTCGCCGGGCCGGCCGTCGCGACGCTCGCGGTCCTCGGGCTCAAGGCCGCCTGGAACGACTACTTCGGGCCGCTCGTCTACATCACCTCTCCGCAGAAGATGAACATCCAGCAGATGATCGCCGGCACCCAGAACGCCTACGGCGGCGAGCCGGCCGTGCTCATGGCGGGCGCCTCCCTCGCGATGTTGCCGCTCGTGGTGCTCTTCCTGTTCGCGCAGCGGTACTTCGTGGAGGGGCTCGCGCGGACCGGGCTCAAGCGCTGAACCACGACCTCGCCCGGAAAGCCGACCCCCTTCGGCGAGCCCTGGCACGCTCCCCGTCCTGCGCATCCCCCGCCAGCCGAGCGGTGATCGCGCTGGACCGCCGCCGCACGGCCCTGGGGCCGCGGCGCGAGAGCATCCGCCAGGTCTGCAAGCGACGATCTCAGGATCGAAATCTTCAGGGGCTCCCTTACGGGTAAGTCCTTGAAACAAGTACGGATAAGCCCTGGCCCGTGTCCTGCTAAGTAACCACGGCAGAGCGCCCGTGACGGCTTCCCCCCCCCCCGCCGTCGAATGGGCGCTCTGTTTTTTGTGGGCCGGTGCGGGAGGGGCGCGAGGGGCGCCCGCTGGGCCGCTGCGGCTACCGGTCCGCGCCTCCACCGCGCGCCGCGCAGCGCTTGGCGAGCAGCTCAGCGATGGCCTCTGTGTCGGCCGGCTTGGTCAAGTGAAGATCGAAGCCGGCGCGCCGCGCCTCGGCCTTGTCCTCGTCAGACCGAGCCTGAAGCGGCGCTCGCACGGAGTGCGTCCGTCAGGTCTGCAAGCGGTGATCTCAGGATCGAAAGCTTCAGGGACTTCCTGATGGGTAAGTCCTTGAAACAAGTACGGATAAGCCCTGGCCCGTGTCCTGCTAGGTAACCACGGCAGAGCGCCCGTGACGGCTTCCCCCCCCGCCGTCGAATGGGCGCTCTGTTTTTTGTGGGCCGGCGTGAGAGGGCGCGAGGAGCGCCCGGCAAGACGCTCGGCTGCTGCGGCTACGGATCCTCGGTAACGAGGGCGATCGCGAGGCCGTCGTATCCCTTGCTGCCCACGGTCTGGATCGCCGTCGCGCTCACGCGTCGCTCGGCGGCGAGCAGCTTGTTCAGGCGGCGCACCCCCTGGACGGCCCTCCGCGGCGAGCTTTGGCAGCGTGTCCAGCGCTCGCCCCAGGCGCAGCTCGACGATGTCGGCCAGCCCGGCGCGATCGAGGTTTGCGCGGGCGACCTCGGCGTGCTTCGGCTCCGACTCCGGCGTCCTACCGCGGCACGAGGACGCGGACGTCCCAGGGCGCGAGGTCCAGCGCGAGGGCGCCGGCCCGGAGGTGCGCGCCGGCGCCGCTCAGCGCGTCGCGCAGGCCGCCTCGCGCGTGGGCGGCGAACGGCTCCGGGACGGTGAGCCGCTTCTTCACCGATCGCTCGCTGAAATTCAGGACCACGAGCGCGAAGCGGGACGCGTCGTCGCCGTGCCTGACATAGGCGAAGACCTCGTCGTCGGGCCCCCCGGCGTGCACCGTGTGGTGCCCCGGCGACCGGAGCGCCGCGACAGTGCGCCTGAGCCGGATCAGCTGCTCGTAATGCCGCGCCAGCTGGCCGCGCGGGGGCCGTGAGACCGGGGCGAGGCCGCCGTAAGGCTCGTACTCGGCGCCGAGCTCGTCGAACGTGTAGACGCACGGGATCCCCGGCAGGGTCAGCAGCGCCGCCGCGGCGACGCGCGTCAGCCCCGGCCCGTGGCGGGTGACGAAGCGCGCGCCCGTGTCGTTGTTGTTGAGGAACCTGAGCGTGCGCTCGGGGCGCTCGGCGCGCGCCGCGGTGGCGGCGAGCGCCGCGCCGAGCCGGGCCGCGATGCCCCGCGGCGCGCCGAACACGTCTTTCCAGGCCCAGTGTCCGAGCTCCTCGGTCCAGTCATACGCCGCGTCGAACCCGTTCTGCAGGTAGTACGGATCGCGCGCCGAGGCCTCGGCGATCAGCGCGACACGCGGGCTCACGCGCCGGAGCTCGGCGGCCCAGGGGGACCAGAGCTCGCCCCGCCGCTGCTTGATGCCCCACGCGGCGTCGACGCGATAGCCATCGATGTCGAACCGGCGCACCCAGTGCAGCGACGCCTCGAGCATCCAGCGCGCCACCTCGGCGCTGTCGTAGTTCAGGTTCGGCAGGTGCTCCCAGTCGAAGTAATGCGTCGGCTCGCCGCCGTCGTCGCGATCGTAGAAGGCGAAGCTGTGCGCGCGGCGCATGCGCCGCTCGGCTTCCCGGAAATACGGGTGCTCGGACGAGGTGTGGTTGGGCACGAGATCGAGCAGCACGCGCAGGCCGCGCCGGTGCGCGTCGTCCACGAGCTCGCGGAGATCTTGCTCGGTCCCGTAGTCGGGGCGCACGCTGAAGTAATCGGTGACGGCATACCCGAAGTCGCCCTCGGGCGCGGCGAAGAGGGGAGATAGCCAGATCGCCGTGACGCCGAGCCGCTCGATCGCGGGGAGGGCGGCGCGGACGCTCTGGAGCGGCGGATCGCCGAAGAACGGCGGCACGACGCCGTAGAGGACGGCGTCGTCGATCCACGCCGGCGCGGCCCTGCCGGAGGCGGCTTCGAGCGGCGGCGCGACGCGCGCGGCGTCGCCTCGGCCGCGCTCGTCGCGCACCCTGAGCTCGACCAGCGCCTTATCGCCGGCGTCGGGCGCCGGCAGCTCGAGGCGAGCGCCCTGCCCGAGCGGCTCCGGCGCCGCGCCGCCGCGCAGCCGGAACCAGTCGAAGGCGACGATCTCGGCGCGCGAGCGCTCGCTGGGCTCGCTGCTCGTCGCGTCGAGGACGAGCTTGCCGCCGGCCAGCGCGGCGCGGGCGCGGGCGCGCGGCGTGTCCTCCAGCCGGACGCGGTAGGTGACGGGCGGAGAGTCCAGGTCACCCGCGCTCGCCTCCCGGCAGCGCGCGACGATCTCGTTCTCGCCCTCGAGTAGCGGGACGTCCGCGAAGAACCGCTGCTGCTCGATCGCCGCGGGGAACACGTCGCCGCCCACCCGGATCGCGCAGTCCTCCAGCGTGCCCGCTCCGGCGAGGGCGCCCTGGACGCGCGCGCTGAAGGCCCAGACGTCGGCATCGCCGGCGTGCAGCTCCAGCCTTGCTTGCGCCGCCGCGGAGGGGCGCGGCGAACCCGAGGGGGTGACCGATTCGCACGAGGGCGCCGCCAGGAGCAGCGCGGCAGCCCATCCGAGCCGGGTGAGCGGCCGCCCGTGACGCGATGGGCCTGGGGCGCGCTGCCGAAGGGCGCCCATGGCCGCGCCGATCGGCACGACCGGTCCAGAGAGAGATGCACAGGGAGAGGAGGCGGCGGTCGAGCGGAGGAGGCGTCTCAGCATGGGGGCGATGCGGCAAGCGGGGGAGCCCCTCTATTCCAGAACCACCCCTGACGATCGCCGAAGTGCCGAGAGCACGGAGGTTTTATGTCGTGATCTTCTCTCTCTCCTCCATGTCCGCCGTGTCGTCGCATCCACGGCGGCGCACTCCCGTGCTGGGGCTTCCCGTGCGCCTCCTCGCGCCAGGATCAGGCGGCGACGGCATGGAGGCGGCTGCGGCTCCGGGCGCGCACGACGAGCGGGACGCCGCCCGAGGGGCTCAGCGTCAGATTGCGGCGCACGGGGCGGGGCGGACGCTCGTCGAGCAGGCGGAACTCCCACGCTGACAGCGCCACGCCGAGCACGATCTTCATCTCGAACATCGCGAAGGCCGCGCCGATGCAGCGGCGGTGTCCGCCGCCGAACGGCAGGTACTCGAACGGGGAGAACTTTCGCTCCAGGAAGCGCTCTGGCCTGAACCGGGACGGCTCGGGGTAGAGC
Source organism: Sorangium sp. So ce128 (assembly GCF_051525245.1). Classification (NCBI taxonomy): domain Bacteria; kingdom Pseudomonadati; phylum Myxococcota; order Polyangiales; family Polyangiaceae; genus Sorangium; species Sorangium sp. So ce128. The sequence goes on from NZ_CP150313.1 coordinate 4,463,161, forward strand.
TCGGGGTGGTGGTGCACGAGCAGGATGCAGGGCGCCACCCCCGTTCCCGGCAGGAGCTCGTGCTCGCCGAGGCGGAACGGCTGCGCCAGGAGGCGCGGGGACTCGGTGACGATCGGATAGACGCGCAGCGCCTCCTTGCACACGGCGTCCAGGTAGGGCAGGGCAGCCAGGCGCTCGGGGTCGGGCTCCGGGCCGAGGGCGTCGATCTCGTCGCGGAGGCGCGCGAGGACGCCGGGGTGGCGGTGCACGTGATCGAGGGCCCACGCGAGGGCGAGCGCCGTGGTCTCGTGCCCGGCGAACAGCAGCGTCCGGAGCTCGTCGAAGATGGCCTGATCACTCATGCGCGATCCGTCGTCGTAACGGGCCGAGACCATGAGGCTCAGGATGTCGTCGCCCGGCGCCGCGCGCGCTCGCTCGATCTGCGCCCGGAACAGGGCGTCCAGGTCGCCGACGCGCCGGCGGAAGCGCGCGTAGGGGCCGATGCCGCCGAGCTCCCGCTGCAAGGGCGGCAGGAAGGTCAGCGCCGGGGTCAGCGCGTCGGTCATGGCGACGACGGCCCGAGCGAACGCGCTCGTTCGAGACGGCTCCTCCACGCCGAAGACGGCGCGGATGATGACGTCGAGCGAGATCGCCTGCGTGAGCTCCTGGGCGATGGCGCGGGGCGCGCGCGCCGCCTCGGTGAGCCTGCGGGCGGCGGTGTCCGCCATCGCCGCCGCGTAGGCGCGCATGCGATCGCCGTGGAACGGCGGCGTCAGCAGCTTCCGCTCGCGCCTGTGGCGCTCGTCCGAGAGCATGAGCAGCGAGTGCTCCCCCACGAGCGGCGCGATCGCCTTGGTGGCGAAGGGAAGGAAGGTCTCGGGCGGCGCCGTCATCACGTCCTGCACCGTCCTGGGGCCTCCGGCGATCACGACGTCGCCGCTGACCACGGGGACGTTGAAGACATCGCCATAGGTGGCGGCGCAATGCGTGAGGAACTCGAACGGACGGGTGAGGAACTTGTAGGTCGTAAGAAGTCGGCTGCGCGGGCCTCGGGGCAACTGGCTCATGGCGTACCTCGGCGGGGGCTCGATCCCGGGGGCGCGCGGCGCCTCGCCGGGATCGACGCAAGGATGGGCTCGCCGCGCCGCTAGGGCAGCGGCGTCGGGCGCCAATGTTGCGACGGACGGCGCCAGGCGGGGGGCACGCCGCGCGGTGTCCGTCCGACCAAGGCCCACGTGACCACCCCCTCGGGGTCGGCCGGCGCTACCGCGCTCGCCCCCCGAAGAGCCCGCCTGGGCCGCTGTCGGTGTGATTAAGCAATGCTCATGCCATAGGCATGGCGGCGGCCGGCGACGTTTTTCTGTCGGATGCAGCGATGAGTTCCGCGCGCTCCGGCAGTCGACCTTCCGAACCCGTTCCGCGGCAGCGCCCGCATCGGGCGAGGCCCATTCCCGATGACAATGGAGATGTCCCCATGACCCGGATCGAACTGCCCCGCGTCGTGTCGCGCGCCGAGTGGTTGGAGGCGCGCAAGGCGCTGCTCGCCCGCGAGAAGGAGCTCACGAGAGCGCGCGATCGGCTCAACGCGGATCGCCGGCGCCTGCCGATGGTCGAGGTGACCGCGCCGTACGAGTTCTCGGGCGCCCACGGCAAGCTGCACCTGCTCGATCTGTTCGAGGGCCGGCAGCAGCTCATCGTCTATCATTTCATGTGGCTGTTCGAGGACGACGGCACACCCAAGGATCGCGGCTGCCCGAGCTGCTCGGGCTACGCCGATCAGATCTCGAAGGGCCACCTGCGGCACTGGCACAACGTCGGCACCACGTTCGCGTTCATCTCGCGCGCTCCCTGGGAGAAGATCGCGCCGTTCAAGGCGCGTATGGGCTGGCCCGTGCCCTGGTACTCGTCGGAGGGCAGCCGCTTCAACCACGACTACCACGTCACGCTGGACGAGTCGGTCGCGCCCGTGGAGTACAACTACCGAACACCCGCCGAGCACGAGCAGGCGGGCTCCGCCTATTATCTGGGGGGCAAGCAGCCCTTCGACCTGCACGGGCTGAGCTGCTTCCTGCGCGACGGCGAGCGCGTGTACCACACCTACTCGACCTACGGGCGCGGCACCGAGTCGACGGGCGGCTCGTACTATTTCCTCGATCTGACCGCGCTCGGGCGCCAGGAGGAATGGGAAGAGCCCAAGGGGCGCAGCACCGGGCTGGGCGCCAAGGCCGGCGACGAGCGCATCCGCTACCCCGACGAGCAGGAGGACCTGTCCGACTCGAGCGGCGCGCGGCCCGCGGCTGCCGCTCCCGAGGCGGACGACTGCTGCTCACGGATGCGGCGCTGAGCCGCGGGTCCCTCGCCGCACCCGGGGAAAGCGCGACGTCCGAGCGCCCTCGCTCGCCGTGGGCATGGGTGAACGCCGCTCACCGCGCGTCGAGCCTCACGTCCAGGTCCGGGTACTTGCGGGCGAAGTACTCCAGCGCCAGCCACGTGTGGCAGTGCCGGACGTCCGGCTGGTGCGCCGTGGGGCAGTTGCAACCCAGGAAGACATCACCTTGTCGGGCCTCCTCCGCCAGCGCGTCGAAGCGCTCCCGTTGCTCCGCAAACCGCTCATCGAGCACCGCAAGGTAGGCGGCGCGAAACCTCTTGAAGCCGGCTTGCGAGGGATCGGACAGGAACTCTTCGACCATCTCCGGGGTGGGCCTCAGCACGTGGTGCGTGTGTTTGCGCGTGTCGTACCGCTTGCCCTCTGGCAGCGGATTGTCCTCCCGACGGTGGCCGCGGACGAGCTGGTAGCGTGCAAGCATGCGCTCATTCCTCCTATCGTTCGTCGTTTGCAAACATCGGCCGTGAGGTCTCATGGCGGTCCGGACGAAGCGCGGCGCGCAGCACGAGGGCGCCGCTCACCGCGGCGCCGGCGCGCGCGCCACGCGGCCGCCCACGACCACCATGTCGATCGGCGTGTCGACGAGCGAGCGATCGGGCGAGAGATCGCGGCCGAGGACGGTCAGATCGGCCACGTAGCCAGGCGCGATCCGGCCCCGCTGGCCCTCGGCGAAGGCCGCGTACGCGGGCGCCTCGGTGAAGGCCAGGAGCGCCTCGTCGAGGTCGAGCCGCTCCTCGGGCATCCACCCGCCCGGGGGGTGGCCCGAGAGATCCTGCCGGGTCACGGCGGCATGGATGCCGAGCAGCGGTGCGGCGTCCTCCACCGGGAAATCCGAGCCGAACACGAGGCGCGCGCCCGACGACAGAAGCGACCGCCAGGCATACGCGCCCTTCAGGCGATGGGCGCCGAGCCGCGCGGGCGCCCACGGCATGTCGCTCGTCGCGTGGGTCGGCTGCATCGAGGCGATCACCCCGAGCGCCGCGAAGCGCGGCAGATCGTCGGGCGAGAGGATCTGCGCGTGCTCCACCCGGAACCGCCGCGCCGCCGCCCGCCCGGGGCCGAGCGCCTCGAACGCGTCGAGCACGGCGCGGTTGGCGCGGTCGCCGATCGCGTGCACCGCGAGCTGGAAGCCCGCGTCCGCGACGAGCCGCGCCGCGCGCGCGAGCGCCTCGCGATCCATCAGCAAAAGCCCGCTCGTCGAGGGCTCGTCCGCGTACGGCGCGAGCAGCGCCGCGCCGCGCGAGCCGAGCGCGCCGTCCGCGAAGAGCTTGACCCCGCGCAGCACGAACATCGCCGTGCCCGTCGGGTCCACGTCGGGCGCGCGCGCCTTCAGCCCATCGAGGTTCCCATCACCCGCGAGGTACGCGGTGACGCGGATCGGAAGCCGCCCGGCGGCGGCGAGCGCGCGGTAGACGGCCGCGGTCTCGTCGTCGATGCCCATCTCGTGCACGCCCGTGAGCCCGGACGAGAGCGCCTCCTCGGCCGCGCGCAGGATGCGCCGCTCGCGCACGGCGGGCGGGTCGGCCGGGACCTTGGCCTCGATGAGGCCCATCGCGTTGTCGATGAAGACGCCCGTCGGCTCGCCCGCGGCGTCGCGCAGGACGCGCCCCCCCGGCGGATCCTGCGTGCCTCGGCCGACCCCGGCCGCGCGCATCGCCGCCGCGTTCGCCCAGAGCGCGTGCCCGTCGACGCGGCGCAACGCCACCGGGTGCTCCGGCGCCGCCGCGTCGAGCGGGGCGTGCGTGGGGAACGCGGCGCCCGGCCAGAGGTTCTGGTCCCAGCCGCGCCCGGTGATCCACTCGGCCTTCGGGCGGGCCTTCGCCGCCTCCGCCACGAGCGCCGCCGCCGCCTCGGCGCTCTTCGCGCCGCGCACGCTCAGCGTCTCCAGCGCGACCCCGAGCCCGTAGAGGTGGGCATGCCCGTCGACGAGGCCGGGCACGACCGCGCGCCCCGGCAGCTCCTCGACGCGCGTCCCCGGCCCGACGAAGGCCTTCGCGCCGGCCGCGCTGCCCACGAAGACGATCCGCTCGCCGCGCACGGCGACCGCCTCGGCGCGCGGATTCCCGGGGTCCATCGTCCGGACGACGCCGGCCGTGATCACGAGATCTGCAGGCGCCGAGGGCGCCGCCGTCGCGGCGAGCTGGCCCGGCGAGGCACAGCCGGGGGCGAGGCTGCCGAAGAGGCTCAGGAGCGTCGCTCGGAGCGCGTTCGACATGAGCGCCACCCTAGCACCCGCGCGGGGCGCGCAACGGCGGGCAGGGCGCCGGCCGCTACCAGAGGCTCAGCGTGACCGCGATGGTCAGCAGCGGCAGCGGCGTGAGCACCGCGACGAAGAAGACGAGGACGTCGATCTGGGCGATCCGTGCGCGCCCTCGCTCGAGCAGCCCTGCCTGCTCTCCGGCGACGATCTCGGCGCCGGAGAGAGCCCCTCCGCGGTACGTGCCCGCGGACGTCGGTCCGAGGACCACGACCGGTCCGGGCGGCAAGCCGCGGTCTGCGGCGCGCACGGGAGGCGAGCCGTCCGCGAAGTCGAGCCAGCCGTTCTGCTCGATCACCGCGACCCTCGCCCCCGCGATCCGCGCGAGGGCGCGGCGGGCGCGCCGGCGATACCCGAGCAGCGCCGCGGAGAGCAGCGCCCCGCAGGTCGCGACGGCGATCGCGCGCCGGTGAGCGCCGAGCATGTCGGCGATGAGGCGCATGGACACGGCCGTCGCAAAGAACCGCGGCGCCGTGACGACGGCCGGACCTGCTTCGCCGCCGCGATGGACATCGTGGATCGCTCCGTCGAGCACGAGCAGCTCGCCCCGCTCGCGGTGCTTGGCGAACAGAGACGCTTCGCGAACGAGCGACGACGCCTGGCGGATGACGAGAGAATCGCGGGGGTTGATCCAACCCGGCTGCTGCCAGCACGCCTCGGGGTCGACCATCGTGTAAATGCCCCGCTGAGACAGCCACGTCACGAGGTGAGCGTCGAAAGGCCTCCCGGCCTCCTCCACATCGAGAAAACACCTCTCGGACAGGCTCGGGCACAACCGGCGCACGCCCAGCCGGCCGATGGTCACGTCGTGGATGCGCGTCACGAGGGGCGGTCCGGACGGGTCCGACGGGCCCTCGGCGATCATCGAGGGCTCCCCCTCGACGGGCGGGACGACCCCGATGCTCGGAAGGGACGTGATGTGATCCTCCGGATCGGGCTCTCGTACGGCGTGAACGGTCGATACGGCAATGAGGCCCGTGGCCAGCGCGAGGACGGCGACGCTCGCCGCGTGGAGAGCGCGCGGCGGCACGCGGACCATGGTGCTCGCCATGGCAGCGAAGAACACCACGCCGAGGGCGCCGACGAGGGCGGACATGAGCCCGAACACGCTCCCGATGCCCGGCAGCCACTCTCGCCATACGTGCCAGGAAGGGGGGATGTCGGGGCACGTCATCGCATCCCGGGTCACGCGGAAGAAAAGGTACGCGAGCGGAAGGACGAAGAGGGGAAGAGAGACGCGCAGCGCAGGGCTGCGGGTCGCGGCGGCGACGCAGAGGAGCACGACGAACAAGCCCGCCTCCACCACGAACCAGGGGACGGCCACGTGCTTGCCCGCGAGGATGGCGAGTGCGATGCAGGGGCCAACCAGGACCCCCACGCACGCGGCGTGACCCCTCGGAGGGTCCGAGAAGAAAGAGCGGGGATGATCGCCCGGTGCCAGCATCAACGCTCCTTGAGCTTCAACGAGGCGCCCCGCCTGCGGCAGGACCACCCGGGCGCCGAGGAGCGCGCTGCACGCTGCGCGCCTCGGAGAAACGCGCCTCGACCTGCATGGCCGACGATCCCATGGGGCGCCGATCGCCGTCAAGGAGGCCGCCGGATCGCGACGGACGGGCGCTCGACTCCTCGGCCTCGTGCACCGAAGGCACCGCGCTCCCTTCACGGCCTGCGGGACGTGGGCGGCGCGGGCGGCGCCGACCCGTCGAACGAGCACAGAGCTTGAGCCGGCCGCGGCCTCCCGGGCCAGAGAGCACCTGAGAAGACACGTGGTGGAGGCTCGCGCCGTCGGCGTGGGGGCTCAGCCCTCCACCGCGCAGCGCGGGCGCTCCCCCGGCGCTGCGCGGTGGAGCGCGAAAACCCCGAAAGAGGCCGTCTTCCCCGTGGATCCTGGGCGTGCCGGGCGGCGGCCCGAAGGGCCCCGACAACCTGGCCTGCCGATTGCTCTATGGGGATGCGACGCCGCGAGACAGCGACGAGGGCCACCCAGGCGACTCGAACTCGCCAGAGCCCGCCGACACGCGATCTCGTGAGCGTGAACCCTGACCCAAGGAGACACCACCATGAAGCTCAAGAACCTGCTCCTCTGCTCGCTCATCTCGTCCTTCTCGCTCGTCGGCTGCATCGCCGAGCCGCTCGACGGCGACGGCGCCGATGAGGGCGCGAGCGACGCCGCCGAGGTCGTCGGTGAGGGCGCAGAGGCGATCATCGGCCCCGGGGGGGATGACGGCGGCGGCGGCCCGGTCACGAAGACCGTGAACCTCTCCTGCTCGATCACCTATCCCAGCATCTTCAACCCGAACGCGGCGATCAAGAACACCTCGCTCTTCGGCGTTCCGGAGGATGCGAAGATCACCTTCACCGTCACGCACTACTACGGCGATCCTGGGCCCTACACCCGCTCGGTCACGGGGCCGCTCGCCAAGGGCCAGACCAAGCTCGTCCCCCTCTCGCACCCCGGCGCGCTCGACGCCTACGGTTGCACCGCCAAGGCCACCTGGACCATCATCGACTGAACCCGCCGCAGCAGACCAGGCGGTAGCTTCCGCAATCGGGGTCGTCGTCCAGTGGGTGCGAATCCTGCCCGGCCCCGAGCGCACCGCGACAATGGTTCACGGGATGATTTTCTTCGGTGACACGCTCTCGTGAGGGGCGCCGATCCGCGAGGGGCGGTCATCATACCCACGACTTCGCCGTCGTGGGCTGGCAGTGCTTGACGAAGAGCGAGCCATTCGATCGACGGATGAGCACGACCTCGAGGCCCACCCAATCCTCTTTCACGGGGTTGCCGCCCTGGATCGAGATCCACAGCTCTCCGGCCCCGTGGGTCGTGTACTTCATCAGCGTGGTCTCCGTGCCATTCTGCAAGCCGTTGATCTCCGCGCGGTGCTGGTGCAGCACCCGCGCGAGCTGCGTGGCCATCCCATCGAGCCCGCTGGGGATGCAGGCGTTGGCACCCACGTTTCGGCGCAACTCGGTCGCGTTTTTGGCCGAATTGTCATTGTCGGCATAGTGTTCGGCGCAATTTTTACCGGCGTTTCTCGCGAGCAACGCGCGGGCGTCATGTACAGCATAATCCTGCTGGACGAGCAGCTGGTTCGCCCTCTGCTGGTTGCCGCCCGTGGCCTTCAACGCGAAGAGCCGCTCGTGCACGACGTCGAAGGTCGCAGCGCCGTTCGTCGCGTAGTCGAGGGCATCCTGGGCCTGTTGACCGGCGATGCCCCACGACTGCACCAGGACCTCGGCGGCCTCTTTCCCGAGAGGCGTCCCCTGGGCCTCGATGAGCAGGCCCGCATTGGCGGCGTCGCCGAGCACACGCTGTCCAGGTTCGAGGAGCCAGAGCAGACGGGCCTCGGGGAGCGCGGGCGCGCTCGCCAGAATCACCATGGCCTTGTCGAAATCGTCGATCACCCACCGTAGCGCGTGGAGCACGTTCAGCGCGCGATCGGACCCGAAGTTCGCGCTCGCCGAAGCACGGAGCACGCGGTCGAACACGAGGAAGTTGCGACCGACTGGCCAGAGCTGGTGGTCAGCGAGGATCGTGCTCCAGTCTGCGTCGGACAGAGGCAGCGCGAGCAGCTCGGTCAGCTTCACGCAGCGATCAGGGGTGTAGTAGCGGGACAGCAGCTGCGCGACTGCCACGGCGGTGCGCCCCTTGCGGACGACGTCGCAGGCGGCTTTCAGCAGCTGGGCGGTCGCCTGCAGGTTCGCCGCCAGGCAGGCCGGCGCGAGGCTCTTCAGCAGCGTGAGACCCGGGGTGACCTGGAGCTCGACCGAGGCGAGCTGCAGCCAACTGTGGAGTTCCCTGGGCGGGTAGGACCTCCTCACCGCGTCGCCGAGCTGGGGTTCGGTGCCGCGGTGGGTAAAGAACTTCTCGGCCGCGGTGAGGATCTTCTGGTCTGCGCCGTAGTTGCCAAGCAAGGCTGGGAGGTCTCGCTTGACGATGATCGTGACCTTCTGGGGTGGACCGTTGAGCGCAGCCTCGATGTCGGTTGTGCCGATGTCCGCGCACGACACGTTCACGATGCCCGCCTGGACCGGGACGCCCCCGACCCAGGTGATCTGACTCGCGGCGGGGGGCGGCGAGGTGACGGCTCGGATCACCACGTCGGTTGTCCCCTTGAAGGCCTCCCAGGCGCCGCTGCCATTGTCCGTGGCGTTGACGACATCGAGCCGGACGAGCACGGGGTGCACGGTGAGGGTGTCGGAGCGGGACGCGCCGCGCAGCGATACCCGCACCTCCCGCGAGCCGAGCTGATCGCACGAGACCTGGGCGGTGTGTTGGTCGCCGCTGGGCGCGGCGCCCTCCCATTGGAGCTGGTTCCAGGCGTTCGGCACGTCGGGGAGGGTGGTGGCCGTCGCGGTGACCGTCGCAGCGGCGTCGTGGGACGCTTCTCTGTTGCTGAGCTCCAGCGAGACGAGCACGGGGCGCACGGTGAGGGTGGCCGAGCGGAATTGGCCGCGCAGCGACACCCGCACGTTCTGCGAGCCGAGCTGATCGCACGAGACCAGCGCCGTGTTGCCGTTCGATGACGCGACGCCATGCCATCCGAGCTGGGCCCAAACGGCCGGATCGTCGGGGGAGGTGGTGGCCGTCGCGGTGACCGTCGCAGCGGTGTCGTAGGACGCTTCGTTCGCGCTGAGCACCAGCGAGTCGAGCCGGAACGCCCGCACGACGAGCTCGTCCTCGAACCCGCCAAGGGTCGCCCCGATGATCTGCTCGTCGAACACGGCGCGCGAGACAGTGCGCAGGTTCGGGCTTCCGTCAGCGGGAGCCCCGCCGGTCCACTGGATCTGGGCCCACGTCTCCTCATCGTCGGGCGTGGTCGTCGCCCGCACCAGCACCCCCCCGTCCTCTTCGTGGAGCGTCCACCAGGTCCCGCGGTGAAGCTCGGCGTCTCTCACCACGTCGAGCCGCACGAGGAAAGGATCGAAGACCGTGACGTGATGGGAGGCGAACATCGGGCCGAGGCATGCGAACACCACGAAGTCGCCGGCTTGCGAGCGTGGGACCAGCCGGTGCCGGGGACTGCCCGCGTCGAGCCCCCCAACCCACGCGATCTGGTTCCAGGCGGTTCCGTCGTTGGGGATGGTATCCGCCTCGAGAAGGACGAAGCCGGCGGGGTGCGTGGTCGTTCGCGAGGCGCTCGGCCCGATCGGCGTGGCGCCTGCGATGACCCTGAGATTGACGAGCACCGGGCGGCAGTCCCGGCAGGCCAGGATGGGGTCGCCGACCCGCCGGGCGCTGTGCTCGCCGAACGCCTGATCGCGCGCTTCCTGCCTGGGTGACGGCTTGTGCCGCTTCCTAGGCTGGAGGTCGTAACCCGTCGGGATGTTGCGTTTCATGGCGAGCCGTCGCCTCCCAGGGGAAACCCTCGTGCATTGGCCTCGTCCTCGAGGGCCGGCATCTTCAGATCGCCATGGAGGGCGGGATCGCCGAGGATCCGGGCGATCCAGGGGTGGGCGGGATCGGCGTCGAAGCCGGGGCCGACATCGAGCATCCAGTCGAGAAACTGGACCACGTGATGCTCGAGGGTGACGCCATAGCGGCCGGCGCGGACCACGCCCTCCTCGATGAAAGCGCGGAGCTCGGCGTCGCCCAGCGCCTCGCAGGCGGGCTCATGCCAGCGCCTGAGATAAGCGGCGGTCTGGACCAGGAAGCGGTCTCGCTGCAGGGCGGCGAACGCCGCCTTCTGGTGGCGTCGGATGATCAGCATGGGACCGACGGCCGGTGACCAGAGATCGTGGGGCGCACGAGAGCGGATGCTACGCGGTGCGAATGGCCCGCACAACGCTCGCCGGACCCTCGTCGGCGACAAGGTGGCCGACCTCCAGCGATCGGCGCACGCCGGCGTGAGGAAGGGCGGTCATCTGGCGGCTCCTCGTTCCCATTTCCGCGCGACGCAGTCTCTCAGGCCAGAGAACACCTGAGAAGACACCTGGTGGAGGCTCGCGCCGTCGGCGTGGGGGCTCAGACCTCCACCGCGCCGCGCGGGGCCCCCCGGCGCCGCGCGGAGGAGCGCGAAAACCTCGAAAGAAGCCTCATCCCCGCGGATCCTGGGCGCGCCGGGGGCGGCCCGAAGCGTCCCGACAACCTGGCCTGCCGGTTGCTCTATCGGGATGCGACGCCGCGAGGCAGCGAGGAGGGCCACCCAGGCGACTCGAACTCGCCAGAGGCCGCTGACACACGATCTCGTGAGCGTGAACCCCGACCCAAGGAGACACCACCATGAAGCTCAAGAACCTGCTCCTCTGCTCGCTCATTTCGTCCTTCTCGCTCGTCGGCTGCATCGCCGAGCCGCTCGACGGCGACAGCGCCGATGAGGGCGCGAGCGACGCCGCCGAGGTCGTGGGTGAGGGCGCAGAGGCGATCATCGGCCCCGGGGGGGACGACGGCGGCGGCCCGGTCACGAAGACCGTGAACCTCTCCTGCTCGATCACCTATCCCAGCATCTTCAACCCGAACGCGGCGATCAAGAACACCTCGCTCTTTGGCGTTCCGGACTCGGCGAAGATCACCTTCACCGTCACGCACTACTACGGCGATCCTGGGCCCTACACCCGCTCGGTCACGGGGCCGCTCGCCAAGGGCCAGACCAAGCTCGTCCCCCTCTCGCACCCCGGCGCGCTCGACGCCTATGCCTGCACCGCCAAGGCCACCTGGACCATCCTCGACTGAACCCGGCCCTGCCGGTTCCTTTCCGGGAAAATTCACAGGGAGGCGGGGAGACGGGGAGTAGAATCCCACCAATCTCCCTGCCTCCCCGCCTCCCTGTTCAATTTCTTCTTCGCTATGATGTCAACAAGATGAGAGGATTTGTCAGCTTCGGAACGAGGTGTCGACGACCGGGCACGGCGCACCGCGCGATGTCGTCTCTCATTCCTCTGCTTCGGTACTGCAGGTGATGTTGAGCCACCCTCGACGGCCTTCGATCGCGCCGCCGATGAACCGGAGCGGCCATGGGTGCTCCGAGGGCATGCAGCGCCACTGCGACACGAGCTCCGGCACCTCGGTCGCGCAGAAGCCGCTCGGGCATCCTGGACAATCGAGCGAATGCCGGCAGCTCTCCAGGTCGGCGCCGGCGAGCTGCACGACCTCGCAGCGGCGCAGCTCCGCGCCGTGGCGCTCGACGAACGTGGGCTGCCCGCCTGGATCGCGCCGACCTCGCGCGGCATCGCAGCGCTCGAGATCGGCCTGATCGATCACGACCTTGCAAGCGACCACGCCTCCGGCGTCCACGGCGAGCGGGTGGGCCTGGCAGATGAGGCCGCAATCGGCAAAGCCCGGGTGAAGGAGCATGTCCCACGTCTGCTGATCGTCGCAGCTCGAGGCGATCGGCTCCGCGCGCACGAGCTCGCTCCACGCCGCGAGTCGCCCGCTGCCTTCGTCGATGGCGTGACAGGTCCAATCGGGCGTGGTGAAAGGCCCGACCACCTCCGTGTCCAGGGTCATCGACAGCGCTGTCTGGCTGGGTACCTCGTCGGCGACGAGCCCGGGCCCCTCGTCGTCGCGCGTGCTCGCGACGAGCAATCTCGCGATCCTGTCCTGGGGCAGCGACCTGACGAGGGCTACCTCGGCCTCCCCCACGGGTGCGCGCGCGCCCGTGACGAGCTCCAGCGCGCGCCTGGCCGTCCGTAGCGGGCGGTACTCCTCCCCGGGCTCGGCGAGCCGCTGTCCCAGCGCCTCTGTCACGCCTGCCATCACCGCCTCGACCTCCTCCTCGTGCGAGGTCTGCGTGGTCCACGCGAGCGCGGGGATTTCCCTCGAGGTGACGAGCGCCGCAGCGTCGGGCGCGCTCGGCCGCGCGACGACCACCCGGAGTTCGCCGGGGTGCCACTGGGCCGGATCCACGCTGCCGCAGGTTCCCCACCGCGATTCGATCACGGCAAGGAGGCCTGCGCGCACGCTCTGGGCGACGCGCTCGCGGAGCTGCGCGGCTTCGGCCGTGTCCGTGTCATCGACGACGAGGACGATGACCTGCGGGCGCTCCCCGCTGAGCCCTCCGTCGAGGACCAGCTGCGAGGTTGTCCGGGGGTCCACCGCCACCGGATCCGTGCCGCACGCCACGGCGGCGAGCGTCAACCATGTGAGATGGAGAGTCCTCATTTGCCACATCACGGGCGGTGTTGGCAACACGCGTACCAGTGAGGGCGCTGTTCTCCAGGGCGAGAAGAGCGCTATTCCTGCGGTGTCCGAAGGGGGCCGAGCGCGCTCCATGCCAACGCGGCGGCGCGCGGCGCCAACCCAGTTGCTCAACCCGAGCGAACCGCTCCCGACCGGAATGGTGATGCTGGATCCGCAACTCATCCAAGCATCTGAGGAGCCCGTCCACGACACGCTGGGCGGCTCCTCGTTCCCGTTTCCAGTGCATTGCGCCACATCGCCCGCGGAGGCGGAGCGCGGCCGTCGCTCAAACTCCCAGGTTCGGGCGCTGAGCGATGATGAAGTCGACGGCGGCGCGCACGCTGCTCACCTTGGCGTAATCGGCGTTGAAGGTGGCCACGAACGATTTCGCCTCCGGCCAGGCGCCGAGCGTGGGCTCGATCTCCTCGGCCTTCCAGCGGGCGCCGAAGGGGGCCATGAGCAGGAGGCCGAGCTTGAGCCCACGCAAGCTCTTGAGCAGGAGCGCCGCGTCGACGACCTTCTCGCCGCGCGACCTGGTGCGCAGGGTCTGCAAATCGGCGAGCTCTTCGTCGAGGAAGGCCGTGGCGGTGCGCTCGAGCAGCTCGTGCGCCGTGGCCCGTGGCAGCGTGCGCCACACCTCCTCGGGCAGCGACTCGGACTCCTTCAGCGTGAGATCGAGGTGGCCGAGGAGGCTCGGATCAAGCTCTTTTCCAGGCTCGACGAGGCAGGCGAAGAGCCGGAGCACGGTCGAGTACGTGACCTCGGCGCCGCGCGCGCGCAGGTCGTCGAGGCGCGCGAGCTCGGCCTGCGCGAGCGCCACGGTCGCACCTCTGTCCTGGGTCTCCGCGTCGGCGATGAGCTTCCGCTGGTCTTGGTTCGAGCCGGGAAGGTCGAGGTCGCGGAGCCGGCGGGGGTCGAGCCAGAGCGCGAGCCGTTCGAGCGGCGAGAGGCCGGCGACGAGCTTCTTCAGGGCTTCCCTGGCCCGGTCGTCGTCCTCGGCGTCGATGCGCTCGCTGGCCCGCCAGAGGGGCAGCTCCACGTCCTCCTCGCCGAAGCGGAGGCGCACCAGCCGATCGCTCGGTAGCCGGGGGCCGAGGCCGATCAGCGCGCGGCGCAGGGCGAGGGACCGGGGCACCGCGTAGGACTCGAAGTCGACGGGGGCGTCGACCTCGCGCTCGGCGGTGAGCTCGAGCAGGCGCCGCGCCATCGGGGAGAGCGCCTCGGGGCGGACCGTCTCGCGCTCGTTCGGCCGAGGCGGGAACAGGAGCGCCAGCGCGAGCGCCACGATCCTCGCGGAGGGGGCGTCCGGGCCCTCGAGCGGCGCGAGCAGGGAGCGCGCGGCCTCCTCGCGCGTGGCCTCGCTCGCGTTCCGGAGGATCGCGAAGGCTCGCTCACGGAGGTTTCCATCCCAGAAGGGCAGGGCGTCGGCCGCCTTGGACTTCAGTCCGAGCGCCTGGCAGAGGCGCAGGAGCCCTCCTTCGGGCAGTCGCTCGAGCGGGGTGCCGAGCGCGAGCGCGAGCGCGGCGACCGAGGCGAGGGGAGCCGAGCGTCCCTTCACGGCGCCCGCGAGCAGCTCGTGCGCTTCGGTGTCCTGCTCGCGCGCCAGCCACGCGCCGAGGCAGAGGAAGGCGGCCATGCGCGTCGGCTCCTGCTTCTCGCGCTGTGCGAGCTCGAGCACGGCCGCCCGCGTCGCGCTCGACGGCGTGATGCGGGAGAGGGCGTAGAGGGCGTGTGCGCGGACGTTCGGCGTCGCATCCCCGAGCCGCGCTGCGAGCGTGGGCTCGTGGCTGGCGAGGGCCGCGCGCGCGGCGGCGCGCGCTCCGGGGCGCTCCTCGCGCGCTCCCCGGTCCTCGGCCAGGCGGACGCCGAGCCGGAGAGCGTGGAGGTGCACCTTCGGATCCCACGCCGGGTCGCCCTTCACGAGATGGGCGAGGAGCGCGGGAGCTTCGGGCGCACCGGCAGGGTCGGTGGCGAGATCGTCGAGGACGCGGAGCGCGCGCTTTCTGTCGGGCGTCTTGCCGCCGATCGCCTCGAGCAGGCGAGCGATGGGCGCCTCGGTGGGCAGAGCGACCCCGGCGAGCAGGTCGAGCGCCGCGTCCTTGCAGGGCAAGTCGCGCACGAGGCGGAGGGTGCCCTGCGTGTGCTCCGACTCGCAGGCCCGCGCCGCGCGGTGCCAGGCGATCAGCTCCTCGCGGGACTGCCACTGGGTGTGCGCGAGCCGGAGGGCGCGCGGGGCGTCACCCGGGCCCGGCGGGAAGTCGCCTGTCTCGAGCGCGGTGTCCCAGGTCGGGTGGAAGGCGTCGGCCATGCGGCAGGGCTCGTCGATGAAATCGTGGAGCCCGAAGCCGGTGGGATCGAGGGGCGCGGGCTCCTGGTTCGGCGAGAAGTCGGGCGCGCCCCGCGCCATCCCCACGAACGAGACGGCGCCGCCCTCCTGGGCGCACCATTCCCATTCCACCTCACGGATCTCGCGGTAGCCACGCCGGGCGGCCGCGGCGAGATAATCGTCGCGCTCGTCCTCCGCGCACGGAGCGCCGCGGCGCGCGACAAGGAACGGCGGAAGGCGGAACCAGCGCGGGGGCCGCGCCGAGCGGAAGCCGTCCTGGAACGCCGCTTCGTCGACGTCGCCGAGGTCGGCCGCGGCCCAGCAGGTGAGCATGTCGTCGGGCGCGAAGCCCACGCGCGCGACGCCGCCGGGCACGACCACGAGCTCGTGCCCCGTCTCGGTGTCGCGCAGGACGCCGAGGCCGTCGCTGCCCACGTGCGGCGCCGCGAGCTCGAAGCTCGGTCCGGAAGCCTCCGCGGCGAGGCGCTCCACGAGCTCGGCGAGCACGCGTTCCTTGCCGCCCTTCGACAGGCGCCGCCAGTCGTCGATGTTCGCGAGCGCGGCGACGAGATCGAGGTCGTCCACGGGGGCCAGCGCGGCGATGGCGTCTGGCTGGCCCTTCTTGGCGGGCTTCACCGCGGCCTTCGCGGCCTTCCTGGGCGGCAGCGCGTCTCGCCTGGCGGCCTCGTACGCAGCGCGCGCGCTCGGGCTGACGCGCGCTTCGAGCAAGACCTGGTCGTCCTCGGTGAGGGCGCGGGGCGTCTGGAGCGACATCGCGAGCTTCCCGGGCGCCGCCGTCAGGCCCTTGCCGCTCGAGAAGCGCAGGCTGCCGACCAGATCGGTGATGTCGGTGATGGGAGCGACGTTCGCCTCCGCCGTCCACATCTCGGCCTCTGCCTGGGGGAAGCGGAGCGCGGCCACGAGCCAGAGGCGCTCTCCGGGCTGGCGCACCGCGGCCAGGTAGAGCGTGCCTCCCTCCGAGAGGGGCTCGAGGGCGCGGTGTCGGCTCAGGTAGCGATCGAGGGGCAGGACGCTCCCTGGCTCGCACGCCCCGTGTTGCTTCTCCAGGCCGGCGAGCGCGGCGGCGCTGATGATCGCGAGTACGCTTGTCATGAATCGACGCTATCTCCGAAGGCGGCCCCGAAGGGTGAGCGGATGCGCTCTCGAAAGCGGGCTCCGCGAGGGCGGCGTGGTCGTACCCAGGAATCGCCTTTTCTTGTGCATGGCACTGTGTTTGCCTGGGGGGCGTTCGCCCGATCGGTCGGGCGAGGAGGATGTAGACCATGCGCAAGCTATGGGTGGCTACGGTGATGGCGGCGGCGGCGCTGATGACTGCGCCCCGACCCGCTGAGGCGTGCGGCGGATTCTTTTGCGGACGACAGCCGGTGGACCAGACCGCGGAGCGGATCCTGTTCGCGACGAACCAGGACGGCTCGGTCACGATGGTGACGCAGATCCAGTATGCGGGCGCGGCGCCGGACTTCGCCTGGGTGGTTCCGCTCGCCGAGGTGCCGGCGGTGGAGAGCCTCGCTGTGTTCCCGCAGCTTGCGCTCACCGCCCTCGATTCAGCGACGGGCCCGCAGTTCCAGTGGCCCGACGACCCGAACTGCTACCCCGCCTTCCCCGAGTCCGCGGGGGGCGGGCCCACCGCGGGCGGCACCGACGACGGCGACGTCACGGTGCACATCCGGGAAGAGGTCGGGCCGTACGACGTGGCCGTTGTCGAGTCGACCGATCCCACGGCGCTCGTCGGCTGGCTTCGCGACAACAACTTCCGCGTCAACGACGCGATGGTGCCGTACATCCGCATCTATACGAGCGAGGGGATGAAGTTCCTCGCGCTGCGGCTCCAGCCGGACGCCGAGGTCACCGACATCCAGCCGTTCCGCTTCACGCTACCCTCGGGGTCGCCGTCGATCCCGATCCGGCTGACGGCGATCGCGGCCGAGCCGGAGATGGGCATCACCGTGATGATCCTCGGCGACCGGCGTTATGGGCCGGCCAACTGGCCGGACGTCGAGATCGACGACAACCAGATCGTCTGGAGCGCGAACCAGTGGCCGGTGCAGACGAACTGGACGGCGCTCGTCGCGCGCGGCGTCGACGAGGCCGGCGGCCGAGGCTTCGTCACGGAGATGAGCGGACCGACGACCGACATCGCCGAGCAGGTCCGCAACACGATGACCTCGGACGAGGATCAGCTGGCCGCGCGCGACGCGCTGCTGCCGCTGCTGGAGGGCAACGCGACCATCACCCGGCTCTATACGCGCCTGTCGCCCGAGGAGATGACCGTCGATCCGATCTTCCGGCGCACCGACGGTCCCGTGGTGTCGAACACCCGCCTGCTCTCGCGCTACGTCGATGACCGCGACCTGTGCGTCGCGCCGGGCGCCGAGGCTGCCGGCGCCGCGTCGCCGTGCGACTTCGCGGCGTGCGGCGCAGGCGGCCTGTGCCGCGTCGTCGAGGGCGCAGCCGGCACCCAGCCCGTCGCCGCCTGCGCGTGTGTGCCCGGGACGACCGCGCGCACCACGTTCGATCCTTCGGGTCGGCCGACGGTGACCTGCCAGGACCTCCGCATGTCGTTCCTCAACCCGGGTGACCGCGCACTTCCTGACGCGCCGCCGCTCGCGGATCCTTGTGCGACGTTCGATTGCGGCGCGAACGGCGAGTGCGTGCCGATGAACATGACGCCGACCTGCCGCTGCTCGACCGGTTATGTGGCGGTTGGCACGATCGGCGCCGACGGCAGCCGCACGTCGACCTGCGTGCTTCCCGACGAGCCCGTCCCCGCGTCCTTCTACGACCGGCGCGTCCCGCAGCTGCCCGATTCGCTGCCGGGCGGCCGACCGGTCGATGTGCCGCCGCCCGCCGTCGCGGCCGCCTCCGGAGGCTGCAACGCCGGCGGCCATGCCGGCAGCGCCGTCGGCCTCAGCGGCGCGCTGCTCGGGCTGCTGGTGGCCGCGCGCCGCCGCCGGCGCTCGTAGGAGTCCACGCCGTGGCCAGCTCGACCTCCGCCGCGGGTTTCGCCGTGCTCCTCGCGTTCGCTCCCGGCTGCGCCGGCGGGGACGAGCCGCCGGCGCAGGGCATCGCCGAGCTCGGCACCGGCGAGTGGCAGTTCGAGCCGCTGGCCGACGGCCAGGAGGTCGAGCTCGCCCACGGCGCTCAGGGCGGCTGGCACGTGTGGACGAGCGTCAGGACGCTCGGCCTGGAGCCCGAGGGCGCCCAGCTCGAGGTCACGACGACCGTGATCGACGATCCGTCCTCGGCGACGACCAGCCGGGGGAGGATCGCGCTCGAGGAGCTCGAGGACGGCCGGTGCGAGTTCATCGGATGGCCGGCCGTGCTCCGCGAGCCAGCTTGTGCCATCGGCCAACCGCTCCGGATCAGGGGGGTGGTGACCGACGCGCGAGGCACGGTTGCGACCGCCGAGCGACTGGTACTCCCCCGATGGGACAGCGACGAGGCCTGTGCTGGGCGGCCATAGGGCCCGAAATCCACATCGCCAGTCGGGTCCAGCTCTGGGTCAGAGCGAGTGAACGATCCAGACGGCTGGCTCTTCATAACGTCCGCGCCGACCCTGGACGTACACGGGGGCAAGGCCGCCGGGGATCTCGAAAGACCGCTCGGAAGGCAGGATAGGCCTGCCGAGCCACACCTCCCAGAAATCGAGCTCCAGGTCGACCACGAGGGCGCAACGGGGAGTCCCGGCGATCCGGCCCCCAACGCGGACATGCGTTCGGACCCACGGGTCGGTGGGCAAGCCGTCCTCGCGGGCGCGATCGAGGAACTCCTCGATGTCGATGCCTGGGCAGGATGCCTTGGACGGGGGGCGCACCGGGGCGAGCACGCCGGAGAGGCCCGATCGCCGCGCCAGCGCCTTGAAGCCGGCGAGAACGAGCGCGCTCACGCCCTGGCCGCGGAACAGCGGCGACACCGAGGCGGTGAAGGCGCCCAGGTGGGTTGGCGGCTCGCCGCCGCGGACCGCCTTCGCACGGAGGACCTGCCACCTCCAGCCGCTGTCGGGCGGCGCCGCCAGATCGTCGCTCCGCACGGCGATCGGAGCGGCGTTGCCGACGGCGGCCAGGCGCCCCGTCGCCCTCTCGACGAGGCCGAACGTGAACGCGGGGGTCTCCCGTAGGATCTCCAGATAGGCGTCCTCGACGTCGTTGGCGTAGATGAACGGCGTCGCGGCCCATGCCTGCGCGACGACGACATCCATCAGGGCGCCGAGATCCGGGCGCTCTGCGCGCGTGAACATGTCGAAGCGGTCGCTCACCGCTCCAGGTAGAGCATCGTGGGTCATGCGAAGTCGTTCGGCTCGGCGAACGCCATAGTCACATCCAAGGATGGGCGCAACGCCCACGACGAGCGGAGCGCGTGCGATCAGCACGCGCGGTGCTGGGTACCCTCGCCGGGCGTGATGAAGATCATCACGCTCGGCGCGCGCACGATCTGCCCGTGCCAGACGCCGCGAGGGACGATGCACGTGCCCTGATCGCGCAGCTCGATCACGCGCTCGCCGCCCTCGTCTTCCAGCACGACGTCGACCGAGCCGGAGAGCAGGATCAGGACCTCGTCGCCGCGGGGGTGGACCTCGCGGTGATCGGGGCTCTCATCCATGTGAAAGAGGCCCACCATGCGGCCGGCGTGCAGCTCCTTGCGCTCGCCGATTTTCGCCCAGAACTCGGCGTCCACAGGGACCAGCTTCGCGGCGCCGCCGTCGAGGAGCTGCACGTAGGTGTCGGAGAGAAGAAAAGCGTGGGGGTCGTGTCGGGTCATGCGCTCACCATGGGCCCTCGCGCGCGCCGGCGATTGTAGATTTTTTCCCAGCATCCCGCTTCGCGGCCGCCCTGGTTCCGCGCGTCAGCAATCCCTGGTGAAACGATCCCGCGGAGGCGGACCGAGACGTCGCGTCGGACCGCGGTGGTCGCCTCGCTCGCCAGCACCTTGAGCCGCGCCGTCGCCCTCGGGGATGAGGTGGGGGCCCGGGTCGTTCACGAGGCGATCGGTCGCCTGCTCGGGCTGCCGGCGGGAGGTGGCGCCGCCGCTCACTTCACGCAGGTGCGCTTGTCCTGGTAATCACAGCTCGGCACGCCGGCATTCACCACCGTCTCGGTGAAGCCGGGGTAGCAGATCGGGTCGCACGTCGCGTAGGTCCCGCTCGGGTACGGCACCGCCCCGCACGAGATCCGGTCGTAGATCCCGGCGCAGTAGCTCGGCCCGCTCTGAGAGCCGCTCACGTACCAGCCGGGCGGACAGGCGACGGAGGCGCCGCAGTGCGCGAAGGACGCCCGCGTCGCCCAGGGGATGAGCTCGCAGCGGTAGGCCTCGCCGTTCGCGCAGCCGAGCGCGCTGCCCTGGCTCAGCGACACGGAGTGCGTGGTTTCACCGCTGACGCACGCCGCGCACTGCCACCCGGTCAGCGCTTGCGCCCCCGCCGCGATCGGCTCGGCCAGCGCTGCGTCCTCCCCCTCGGCCATGCCGAAACAGCCGGCGGCTCCCGTCAGGGCCATGACCAGCCCGAGCCCAGACACCCCCATTGACCATCGCGAGAAGCTCTCCATGCTCGTCCTCCAATGCGATCCCCCGCCGCCAACGACGTGATCCATGGAGAGGACACCGCAAGAGCGCAAGAGACGCAAGGGAAAGCGATATCCACCTGCTGGAGGCGAGCTGGGGAGCTCGCGAGATGTCGCTGCGCGTGGTCCCTCGGCGACACCTTCCCTGACGTAGAGGGGGAACCCCGGAGGCGACCAAGGAACTTCCCCTGCCAGGAAGACTCCCATCAGCCAATCGAGGGCGAGGCATCAAAGCGGCACGAAGTCTGCTCTGACGGGGACGATGCCCCGCTCCTCGCCTCTTCGAAGTCTCCGGAAACGCTCTGGGATCGCGCTGGTCCTTGGCCTCGGCCGAGGAAGTCGCGACCTTGGACGCGTGTCAGAGTGTGCCAAAGTCGGCCTTGGTCAGATCCCGATGTCGCAAGTACGCCGCTTCATCGCTCTCGCGTTGCCCTTCGTTCTCCTCGCGTGCGGGACGACGGGCGGACCGGCGGCGAATGCGGAGAACGCGTCCGGCGGAGATGCGTCAACCGGGGGCGCGGGCGACGGCGGAGCAAGTGGCGGTGCTGGTGCGGGTGGCGCAGCGAGTGGCGGCGCGAACGGGAGCGGCGGAGCGCAGCCCGACCCCGATGGGGCCGGCGAGGAATTTCTTCTGAGCTTCCCGCGGCGCAACGTCTTTGGCCTCGGTCAACCGCTCGCAGCGACCCAGAACGGATCGGTCATCACGGTCGGAGCTCGAGCTCCCGCGGAGCTCCTCCCCGATTCGATCGACGAGCCCTTTCTTGCGGAGTACTCGGCGACCGGCGAAGTTCTCCACGCGCTCGCGCTGCCCGGAGCCGCCGAGCCAGAGTTGATGGCGATCGACGCGGAGGGCTCGATCTTCCTCGTCGGTCAGCTCTACATGGACATGACCTTCGGCGAGTTCACCCTCACGACCGTCGAGGAAGGGTTTTATCTGGTCAAGGTGAACCCCGACTTTTCGATCGCCCTTGCGGCCGGAGTCACCCTCGAAGGCAGCTCTCCTCTGAGCACGATCGCGGTTGACGCGGATGGCGACGTCGTCGTTGGTCTCGGCGTGTATAACGACGACGCATCCGTGCAAAAACCTCAGATCATGAAGTTCTCTGGGTCGACCCTAGAAGAGATCTGGAGCACGACGTTCGAGCACGACATCAGCCAGGGATACACGATTTCCCTCACGTTCAATCGGGGCGGTGAGATCCTCGCCGGCGGCGCGTTCACTGGAATACTCACGATCGGAGAGACAGAGCTCGAAAAGGCTGGAGGGCAGGAAAATCCAGCTGTCTACAACGGCTGGCTCGCCTGGCTCGACCCGGAGAGCGGCGATCCTCTGCGCGCGCTCCGCTTTGGCGGGGCGACCTTCGACTATGTGAAAGACCTGAAGTCGACCGCTTCCGGACGCCTCCTCCTCCTCGCCACACAGACGTCGACATCGACCTTCCTCGATCATACGGACACCTTCGAGGAAAGATCGGAGTCGGTCCTCTATGATTTCGAGGACGGTGAGACGGTGCATTGGGCGAGCCGCCTCGGTGGACCAGACTATTTCGGCAACGCGCTGGCCCTCGGCGGCGATGGTCAAAGCTACGTGGCCGGTCGCTTCGGCTGGCTCGGCACGGAAGTAGATGCAAAAGGAGGGCGCCTCACGCGCTTTGCGGCAGACGGAACGAAGGGCGAGAGCGTCGAGCTCGCGACCGGTAACCCGAACGGTCTGACGCACGTCGCCGTCGATACGAAAGGCGGCGTTTGGGTCAGCGGGGCCTGGGAAACGGCCTTCGATTTTTCAGGAAAGAGCTACGCTCCGCCGACCGATGGCGGACAGTTCGTCCTCCGGAAGAAGGGATTCTAGACGAACGCGCGCGTCGGAGTCGAGCACGTGTCCGGCAACGAGCAGGCACACCTGAACCTGGTTACGCTCCGGCAGTGGTGAGCTGACTCGAGTGGCACCGCGCGCCGGCCGAGGCTCTCGGTGTCCGGGACCTCGAGCCGGCGCTCGGTGTTCGGCGCGGCTTCGTCAGCTGACGGGGTGCAGGAACGACCGCACTACCTCGCGCGCTTCGCTGATGGCGTCGGTGCGCGAGAAGGTGACCCACGGCGCCGTTGCCACGTACTTCTGTCGGTGATCATCGCGTCCCGCGTCCGACCGGTGAAGATCGCGGCCCCATGATCGGCAGCGTTCACCGTTCACCGCTGGCACCCACGCCGATCTGGGCCGCGCTCGCCTCCGCGGCGTAGACGTTACGCCCGCCGAAAAGTCGAAGGCCCGAGGGCTGCCACCCTCGGGCCTTCTGGAGCTCCGCGTTGCCGGAGTGCCCCACCTTCATCACAAGCCGGGCTCCAGGTCCAGAAAGCGGCGTCATGGAGCCCGTTGCCTTCGTCCGTCTATCGCCTCGCCCACTGCGCCCGCTGCCGCATCCAGCTTCGCCTCTGCCGTCGCTGCGATCGCGGCCAGCGCCTCTGCCCCGACTGCGGCCCGCTCCGGCGTCGTGAGTCGCTCCGCCGCGCCGGCGTGGCCTACCAGACCCGGCCTCGCGCTCGCCGCCTCCATGCCGCTCGCCAGGCCCGGTATCGGGACCGGCAGCGGGACAAGTTCTCCGCGCAGAAAGTGACGCATCACGGGGTGACACAAGCCGCGGCCGCGTCGATGTCTCAGCTCGCGCCGGAGATCACCCCCGGCCGAAAGGACAACGATGACGATTGGAGCCGAGATGTCGGCCGCTGCTCGCTCTGCGGAGCGCGGCTTCCGCCCTGGGCCCTGCGCGAGCGGCGCGCTCGGTCAGCTGTTCACCGACGCGCTCCCCGCGTCCCACGAAGCCCTCCGCGGTGACGGGAGGCGGCGGTGATCGCGAAAGAGACGGAGGCCGAGGTTCTGCGCCTCTACCACGGCGAGAAGTGGCCCGTGGGCACCATTGCCGCCCAGCTCGGGCTGCACCACACCACCGTGCAGCGCGTGCTCGGGCAAGCGGGCGTCGATCCGAAGGTCGTCGCGCCGCGCCCGTCGATGGTCGACCCGTTCGTGCCCTTCATCGTCGAGCAGCTCGGCAAGTATCCCTCGCTGCGCTCGAGTCGCCTCTTCGGCATGCTCAAGGAGCGGGGCTATCCGGGCGGTCCCGATCATCTGCGCCGGGTGATCGGCCGTCTCCGCCCCAAGAAGCCCGCAGAGGCATTCCAGCGGCTGCGCACGCTGCCCGGCGAGCAAGCGCAGGTCGACTGGGCGCACTTCGGCAAGCTGGCTGTCGGCCGGGCGCTGCGCCCCCTCTGGGCCTTCGTCATGGTACTCAGCTACTCGCGGCGGATCTTCCTGCGCTTCTTCCCGAGCGCGGCGATGCCCTTCTTCGTTCGCGGGCATGTCGAGGCGTTCGCCGATATCGACGGCGTCCCGCGCGTGCTGCTCTACGACAACCTCAAGAGCGCTGTCGTGGAGCGTCACGGCGACGCGATCCGGTTCCACCCCATGCTGTTGGAGCTCTCGGGGCATTACCGCTTCGAGCCGCGCCCTGTCGCCGTCGCCCGCGGCAACGAGAAGGGCCGCGTCGAGCGCGCCATCCGCTATGTCCGCGAGGCGTTCTTCGAGGCCCGGACCTACGCCGACCTCGACGACCTCAACCGACAAGCGACCGAGTGGACCAGCTCCGCAGCGCTCGATCGCTCCTGGGTCGAGGACCGCGCCCGCACCGTGCGCCAGGCCTTCGAGGACGAGCGCAGCGTGCTGCTCGGGCCCCCCGACACGCCGTTTCCAGCTCACGAGCGCGTCGAGGTCGAGGTCGGAAAGACCCCCTACGCGCGCTTCGATCTCAACGACTACTCGGTTCCCCACGACCGGACGAGCCGCACGCTCGTCGTCCTCGCCGACCTCGAGCAAGTGCGCATCGCCGACGGCAACGAGATCGTCGCGACCCATGTCCGCTCGTGGGACCGCGGCCAGCAGATCGAGCAGCCCGTGCACATCCAGCGCCTGGTCGACGAGAAGCGCCGCGCCCGCGAGCATCGCGGCCTCGATCGCCTCGCCCGCGCCGCCCGCAGCAGCCAGGCATTCCTGCGCATCGTCGCCGAGCGCGGAGACAACGTCGGCAGCGCCATCGCCCGGCTTCTACACCTGCTCGACGCCGTCGGCGCCGCCGAGCTCGAAGAGGCGCTCGTCGAGGTGCTCGAGCGCGACACCATCCACGTCGGCGCCGTGCGCCAGGTGATCGACCGCCGCCGCTCCGAGCGCCACCTGCCGCCTCCGGTCTCGATCCCCGTCACGCGCGGCCAGCACGCCGCCCTCGTCGTCACGCCGCATTCGCTCGCCACCTACGACGCCCTGAAGAAGGACCCGACGCCATGACCGATCTAACGCCCGCTGAGACGAAGGCCCGCCTGAAGGGCCTCGGCCTGTTTGGTCTGCTCGCGTGCTGGGAGGAGCTCGCCGACAAGCCCTGGCTTCGCGAGGTGCTCGCCATCGAGGAGCGCGAGCGCCACAAGCGCAGCCTCGAACGCCGCATCAAAAACTCCCGCGTAGCCGCCTTCAAGCCCATGGCCGACTTCGACTGGTCCTGGCCCAAGAAAATCGACCGCGAGGCCGTCGACGACCTCTTCGCTCCCGGCTTCATCACCACCGGCCACAACGCCGTGCTCGTCGGCCCCAACGGCGTCGGCAAGACCATGATCCTGAAGAACGTCGCCCACCAGGCCGTCGTCCGCGGTCACACGGTCCGCTTCTCGACCGCGAGCGACATGCTCGCCGACCTCGCCGCGCAGGAGTCCTCGGCCGCGCTCGCGCGCCGGCTGCACCGCTACACGGTTCCCGCCCTTCTTTGCATCGATGAAGTCGGCTATCTCTCCTACGATGGTCGCTACGCTGCGGAGACCGCC
The DNA here is from genome assembly GCF_051525245.1 of Sorangium sp. So ce128. NCBI lineage: Bacteria > Pseudomonadati > Myxococcota > Polyangiales > Polyangiaceae > Sorangium > Sorangium sp. So ce128. The sequence goes on from NZ_CP150313.1 coordinate 4,488,664, forward strand.
CATCGTGATCACGCAGATCACGCCATCGTGATCACCGCGATCGCGCATCGTGATCGCCCTCGGAGCGAAGCGACGCTGGTCCGTCGGGGTCTGGGGTTCAGGTCTCCGTGGTCTCCTTGTCCTTGCGACGCGAGGGGCCCTTCAGCGCGACGCGGTGCGCGTTGTGGACGATGCGGTCCAGGACCGCGTCGGCGATTGTCGGGTCCCCAAGGTGATCGTGCCACTTTCCGACAGGAATCTGGCTGGTGATGACTGTCGACCGCAGGCCGTGACGGTCCTCGAAGACCTCGAGCAGGTCGCGGCGCTCCTGGTCCTTGAGCGGGGCGAGTCCCCAGTCATCGAGCACGAGCACGTCGATCTTCGCCAGCCGCCCCAGCAGGCGCGTGTACGTCCCGTCGGCGTGCGCGAGGGCAAGCTCCTCGAGCAGGCGCGGCACGCGCCGGTAGAGCGCACGGAAGCCAGCGCGGCACGCCTGGTGTGCCAAGGCGCAGGCCAGGTAGCTCTTGCCCACGCCGGTCATCCCGGTGATGAGCACGTTGGCGTGGTCGGCGATCCAGCGACCCGAGGAGAGCTGGCGGATCTGGGCCCGGTCGAGCTCCCGCTTCGGCGTGTAGTCGATGTCCTCCAGGCAAGCGCTCGGGATCCGCAGCTTCGCCTCGCGCAGCAGGCGCCCGATCCGCTTGTTGTCACGGGCGATGTGCTCGGCGTCGACGAGCAGCGCAAAGCGGCCATCGAAGTCGAGCTCGGCGATCGCGGGGTCAGTCCGCTGCCCCACCCAGGCGTTCGCCATCACGTACAGATGAAGGCTCTTCAGCTTCTCGAGCGTCGGTTCGGTCAACACGTCGTTCTCCGTCAGTTGAGGTAATAGTCACGGCCACGGATGTTCTCGTGGTCGATGGGCTGAGGGGCGGCCGGGGCGCCGTCGTCATGAGCGAGCGGCATGCGATCGAGCCCGTTCTTCAGGATCGACTCGACGTGCCGGTAGGAGCGAGCGCGGACGTGCCCGGCGCGCACGCAGGCAGCCTCCAGCCGCTCCTGGCCGTAGCGCTTGCCGAGGCGCAGCAGGCCAAGGCAGGACCGGAAACCCTGCTCGGGGTGAGGCCGCTCGGCCAGGATCGCCGCGCAGAGCTGCCGGGTTGCCGGGCCGATCTTCTCGGCCCACGCGAGCAGGCGCGAGGGCGTCCACTCCGCATGCGCCCGGTGGGCGCTCGGCATGTGCTCACGCACGGTCGAGTGCTGCCCGCGCGCTCGCGAGCGGGGGTGCGATGCGATCCGGCGGCTGCGCAGCAGGACCTCGACCGTTGCGACCGTCGCCCTTATCCAGACTTCCTCGTGCACGTGCACGTGGGGGACCGAGTAGAAGTGGTCGTCGAAGACCACGTGGTAGTCGATGTTGACACGCGCCTTCTTCCACTCGGCGTACTCGAATGCCTCCGCAGGCAGGGCGGCGAGCGCTGCCTTCTCGAGCTTCTCGAAGAGCTCCTTTCGGCTCTCGCCGTAGCGCTTCATCACACGGCTGTTGATGTCGGCCAGCAGCTCGGCGATGCGCGCGTTGAGCGCTGCGAGCGAGTGAAACACCTCGTTGCGAATACGGGCAAGAATCCATCGCTCGACGACCTGCACGGCGACCTCGACCTTGGCCTTATCGCGTGGATGCTTCGGTCGCGCGGGCAGCACCGTCGTGCCGTAATGTTCGGCCATCTCCTCGTATGTCCGCTGCACCTGAGGCTCATACCGGCAGGCGCGCGTGACGCCGCTCTTGAGCTGGTCGCACACGACAGCGCGCGGCACACCGCCGAAGAACACGAAGGCGCGGCAGTGGCTTCCGATCCAGTCCGGTCCCCTCTGGCTGCGCGTCGCCTCAGCGTACGTATAGCTGGAGGCGCCGAGCACCGCGACGAACAGCTCGACCTCGGCGACCGTGCCTGTAGCGGGGTCCACGAGGCTCGGCTTCTTGCCGGCGTAGTCGACGAACATCTTCTCGCCCGCAACGTGGACCTGGCGCATCACCAGGCCGCGCCGATCGAGCCACGTCCGGTAGCGGTTGCAGAAGGCAGTGTAGCGAAGACCGTTGGGATGCTGGCGCAGGTACTCCAGGTGCAGTAGCTCCAGCGTCACGTGGGGCCGGTGCCGCTCGCGGTGAATCCAGGCGCAGTCGGGCTCGACGGGCGCGACCCCCGGCTCGACGACGGACGTGCCGTAGAGCGCCCGCTCCAGGGCATCGTCGTCCAGCTGCGTGACCTGCTCCCAAGCCGTGAGGCCGGCGGCCTTGGCGCGTGCCAGGACGTTGCCCACCGCCCCCGGGCTCGTGCCGTTGCTCACCGCCGTCTGCCGGTGCGTGCGGCCCAGGAGCCACTTCTGCCGAAGAATCTCTCGTGTTTTGTGCATGGACAGTCGCTCCGTCGCCACCTGGGACCCTCCTCTGAGGCCCGGGTGGGTGGACCCGACGTCCAGCGCCGCTACGCCTCAGCCTCGTGGGCCGCGCAGGATGCACCAGCGCGATCACGAGCGGCGATCCGCGCGATCACGACCGTGATCCCGATGATCACGATGGTGATCCTGGTGATCACGATGCGGTGATCCGAGCGATCACGATGCGGTGATCTCGGTGATCACGATGGCGTGAAATCCGCACTACGCCGACCTGCTGTTCGAGGTCGTCACTCGTCGCTACGACGCGCAGAAGCCGATCCTGCTCAGCACGAACAAGGCATTCTCCGACTGGGGCCAGGTCTTCCCGCACGCCGCCTGCGTCGTCACGCTCGTCGACCGGCTCGTGCACCGGGCCGAGGTGATCGAGATCGAGGCCGAGAGCTACCGGCTCAAGGAAGCCAAGGAGCTGAGCGCCTCCCGCATCAAGCAGCGCCGCGCCAAGAAGCACTGAGCCGCCTCTTCACCGGTGAACTTCACCGGCGTCGGCTGCGGGTTTCACCGGCACCGGGCGCGGATTTCACCGGTGAACTTCACCGAATCCCTGCGGATTGCCGCGATCATCAACAACTTCTTCCACTTGTGACGGCTGCTGCGGCCGGACCCCCAATCCTCGGCCGTGAAGAAAGCGTCGAGCGCGCTGAGGCTCATTTCGCGGCTGGCGAAGGCGCTCTCGACGCAACGCTTGGTGGCCACGGGATCGAGCGTGCAGTGCCGAGCCAAGAGCACCAGATCGATGAGCGTCTTCGGGTGCCAGCGACCACGCGGACCGAGCTCCACCAGCGAGTGAACCTTCCAGGCGAACATCACCTCGGGCGCGACGGCCGGCAGCGTGAAACCTTCCAGCTCGAAGGGGCGCGGAGCGACGCCGAGCACCTCGCCCCAACCGAAGTCGACCTGTAGCTTTCGTTCGCCGCGTGAGAGCTCGAGCCGCAGGCCAGGCCAGGGCGTCTCGAGCCAGATGCCCCACGCTTTGACGCAGAGGTCAGCGACGACGCCTTCAGCCGGCAGCTCGCTCGAACCCAGGAGCTGATTCACGACGCGCGTGGCGCGGTCGAGGCTCCAGTCGCCCATGAGAACGAAGTCGAGATCCGCCGCGACGCGCCCGGGGACCCAGCTCGCCGTGAGCTGGCTGCCTCGCAGCACGGCGTCGGCACCGAACTCGGTGCGCGGCATGAGCTCGAGCCACGAACGGATCAGGCTCAAGCCATCCACCCCGTGTCCACATCGAGCGCCGAATCATAGACGGTGTACTCGCGCGTACGATTGCGCAGAGGCAGACCGAGCCGCGCTGCGAGCGCCAGCACCTGATCGAAGCGCGCGTCGGCCGAAGCCTGCCCCAGGCCCCACGAGCGCAGCGTGACGAAGCGGAGCTCGACGCCGTCCGCACGCGGCGCGCCGCGCGACAGGTAGGCCCCCAGCTCGGCAAATGCGCGCGAAACCTCGGCCTCGCTGTGAGGCGAAGGCAGCACGACCTTGGCGTGGTGCTCGAAGTAGTTGGTACGCGGCGCCCGCGCGGCCACATCGTCCGTGAGCGGCAGATCGCGATGCGGGCCGACGGCCTCCACCTTGGTGCGGATGACCTCGAAGCCAGCTTGCGCGAGATCGCGAGCCAGCTGATGTACGACCAGCAGGACCTCCTGCAGCGAGCCGCGGTGGTGTGCTCCCGTCATCGGCTGGCGCGGCGTTCGGCCGCGCGGCAGCGAGATGAACAGCGCCCTCACGCCGAGCGCGTCGCAGGTCCTGGCGAACGCGGCTTCGTCGCAGGCGGCGACGGTCACGTGAGACTCGAACACGCCTTCGAAGCCCGTGCCACGCAGCTCGGCGGCGAGCTCGAGAAAAGGCAAAAGCCGCATATTGACGACATATTTCGAACTCCGGAGCTCGGCCAGCGTGCGCTCGAAGCCGTCCGGGATCCACACAGGGTCCCAGCCGTAGCCCTGCTCGCCGCGCGGTCCCTTCGCGACGCTCCCGGAGTTTTCACCTGCGAAGAGCTTCACGCTGCGGCCGTCCTCCGTGTACGCCACCACCACGCGGGTCACGCCGCGCAGCCCACCGAAGCGAGCGCTGAAAGCGGCGGGCCCGAGCTCTTGCAGCAGCTGCTTCACCTGCGCCCCCGCGAAGGCCTCGCTCGACTCCAGGTACATGCCCGTATTTTCGATGAAGCAAGGTGTTTCGAGCTGCCTGAAGGCGTCGAGCACGCGCGCCGTGGCGATCTCTTCGAGCTTCTCGGAGTCGCCTTTGGCGAGCGTGATGCGCGCGCGTTCGACGTGCAGCCCCGATAGAAGGCGCTTCGCCTCGTCGTGCCGCCAGCCGTTACCGGTGACGAAGGTGACCGTCTTCATGGCTTCCAGTTCCAGACCGCTTCATGCCCTGAATTCTCGGGAAGGAGCGCACCGTCGATCTTGTCCCTGCGCACGTATTTCGCCATGCCGACGACGCGCCCGGCGCGCTCGATCCGCCAAACAGCGCCTTCCGGCGGCTCGATGGCGCCGTGGCCGCCTCCGCCCAACCGTTCGAGCATGGCCGAGATGCCGAGCGCGCCACCTCGATGCAAGAGCGCCGGACGAGGAAATGCGCCTTGCAACCGAGCGTCGAGCTCGTCGAACGTCCATTGTCGGCCCTCATGAAAGGCGTCGAAGACCACGAATGGCTCGTGGCGGAGCTCGTAACGGGTCGAATGCGCAAGCGCGAGCCATTCGCCGACGAGCCACCCACCGGGGTGGAGCAGCTCGCGAAACGAGGTCGCACGCTGCTCGACCCAGGCCGCGAACATCTGGCGCCCGGGGTTCTCGGAGCGCGCGGCGAGCGTGCCTTCACGGCCCAGCGCCAGCACGGCGTCGCCGAGGCGCGCGACCGCGACGCAGGAGCCGTCGAGCTTCTCTTGCACGAGTACCTCTTCTCCGGGGCGCGGCGCGACCAGACAGCGCTCGGCAAGCTCGCGCGGCGCGGTGCGGTCGGACGAGCCAGTGCGAGAGCCGGGCAGGTGCGGAATCTTGAAGTAAGCCTTGCGACCGAGCGGGCGTTCAAGCTCGACCACGGCTCACTCCACGCGTCGTCCCTCCCGCGATGATGTGCGCGAGGCGCAGCGGCTCGGGGATGGCGCCGTGCAACGTGGTCCGTTGGATGAGCTCGCGCCCCTCCTCGAGCGACAAGCCGGCGCGGTGCACCCACAGGCCAGCGCAAGGCTCGATCGGCCCGGCTCGCTCGAGCACGCTCCGCTTCTCGCGCGCGCTCTTCACCTGTTCGAGCGCTTCGAGGAACTTCTGCATCTTTGGCCGCTTGCGCATCACGACCATCACCGGCACCCCGAGCTCCTCCGCCAGGGCGTTGATGTCGACGACATTGAACCCCGCCACCGTGATGCCCTGCATCAGCACGCCGCGCACGTGAACCAGCTCGTTCTCTTTCACGAGCTCTGCCATCACCCCGGTGGCGTCGCTGCCATCTTGCTCGACGTGCCCACGCACCACGATGTCGAGCCGCGTCCCCGAACAAACCGTCCCCACGAGCGCTACCTTCCCACCCATCCCCCGCTCGAACGGCGCATCGTCGAACCCAATCACGTTTGAAATTCGTCGGCTGCGCATGACTCGGCGTTGGAGCGCTTACTTTAAACAAATGGCGTCACGGTCAACAGCCTGCGAAGGATAGCCTGCTCAATACCATTTCGACATGCTGGAAATTTTCCGTTGACGACCAACGGATGACATCACGTACAAACAGTACGATCCACCGGTCCTTCTACAAAAAAAGCAACAGATCCAAATGGTTCACTAGGTTGTGTAATATTTTATACACATGCCGTGTTGGCCAGTCACCGGTCCAGTCCGGCGCCTCGCAGGGTGCGCTTCAGCGATCGGCGAGCGGCAAGGTAAACGAGAAGGTGCTTCCGTCGCCGACCCGGCTCTCCACCCAGATTCGCCCGCCGTGCGCCTGGACGATCCCCCGCGCAATCGCCAGACCGAGGCCAGTGCCGCGCTGTCTGTTGTTCGGGCGCGTCCAGTACGGGTCGAAGATGCGTCGGAGGTGTTCGGCCTCGATTCCGACACCGGAATCCCGGACGTGGATCCCCACCTCGCCGTCGAGCGCCTCGGCACGCACGCCGATCGCCCCGCCGTCGGGCGTGAACTTGTGGGCATTCCCGAGCAGGTTGGAGAGGACCTGGACGACCCGGTCGCGATCGGCGAGCACCCGCGGCAGATCCGCCGGAACCTCCACGTGCACCGACAACGAGCGGCCGGTCGCGCCGAAGCGCACGGTTTCCGTCGCATCCCCCACGAGGTCGGAGACCTCGTGGGGGGCGGGCAGGATCGACAATCGGCGGGCGTCGATGCTCGCCACGTCGAGCAGGTCGGCGATGAGGCGGTTGCTGTGGCGCGCTGCGCGCTCGATCGTCCGTACGCCGTCCCGCCACTTCTCCTCGTCGACGCGGGACGCCAGCTCCCGCTTCAGCAGGGCCGCCCGGAGCATGATCGCGCTGAGGGGATTGCGAAGATCGTGAGCCACGATGCCGAGCATCTGCTCGCGCTGCCGGACCGCATCCTGTGCCTCGGCGCGGGCGCGCTTCTCCGACTCGAAGAGGGAATTGCGCTCGACCGCCTGAGCGCACTGATCCGCCATCGTGGCGACCAGCTGGCGCATCGCCGGATCGAGGCGGCACGGACCCTCGATGACGAATACCAGGCCGCCGAGATCCCGACCGTGGATCCGGAGCGGCAGCGCCACGAGGCGTGGCGAGGCCATCGCGGACATGGTGGGGCTCGGGGCGAAGCGCGTGGTGGCCCCCTCGACCTCGTCGGGGTCCGGCAGGATGACCAGCTCACCGCGGTACAGGGCCAGGACGATCGGCTGCTCCGGATCGGACGGGATTGCCGGGAAAGGCGCCGTCCCGTCGTCGCCGGTCGAGGCCACGAGGCGCAGCCCTCGCGGGTCGTCCGTTCGCAGGTAGGCGCGCGCGCCCTCGGCCCGCAGGATCGCGCCGATCGCGCGGATCGCGACGCAGGCGGACTCTCCGGCGGTGCTCGTGCGGGCGAGCGCGGCCGTGACGGCCTGCAGGCGGGCGAGCTGCTCGCGCGCCTCCTCGGCCTGGATCCGGCCCGCCTCCTCGGCCTCGCGGCGGCGACTTTCCCATGACGCCTGCAGCTCGCGCTCGATGGTGTAGGCGATGTGCGCCACCAGCGCGAGCCGCTCGGGGCTGCCGGTCGCGACGGACGTGCTGACGTCGATCGCGCCGATGATCGTACCGTCGGGCGCGTGGATCGGCGCGCCGGTGCACGTGCAGTCGTCGAATGCGCTCGCGAAGTGCTCCGGCCCGACGATCGCCACCGGGCGATTGGCGGCAATGGCGGTGCCGGCGCCGTTGGTCCCCATCGCCCGCTCCGACCAGTCGAATCCGGGCAGGAGGCCGAATGTCTCCATCATCGAACGAGACGCGCCGACCGAGTAAAGGACGATGCCGTCCCCGTCGACGACGTAGACGGCCGGCTCCGACGCCCGTAGAAGCGCGGCGGCCCAGTGCAGGTGAGGGATGGCGGCCCCGACCAGATCGGCGCTCCGTTCCAGCCTCCTCGCGAGCTCCTCGTCGTTGATCCGCCGGAAGGGCGGACGAACGGGGTCGACCGCCGCCGCCCAGCTGCGCTCCCATGAGTCGAGTACGAGACGGCGCAGCGGGTCGGCGAGATCCAGCTCACGGACGAAGTCGTTCCACTTGCGGAACCGTTCTTTCGCGACCGTGGCGCCCGGCGCTCCAGCATCCCCCATGGACACCAACCTCGTAACACGAGAGCTGCGCCAAGGCACGAGCCTGCTGACGTGGCAACTCGCCGTTCACGTCACCATGCCGCGGAGCGTGCTCGGCGTCGTGCGGCTGCTTGGCCGCATGGTTGCGTTCTCTCGCATGGCTACTGTGGCGCAGGCCCTCTACGTCAGGAAACATGCTCAGCCCGGCAGTCCGGCCTGTGGAGCTCAGGAGATCATGACCAGGGCGAGGTCGGAGAATTCGCCTGAGACCGGCGTATTCGAAATTTTTTGAGAAACGATGGTTCAGCGGTCAACGGGTGGTCGGGCCCGACGTGACCACCCGGCCGCCGTCATCCACCGGACGCTTGCTCAGCGCGCTTTCAGCAGGCGGGAGGAGCAGCGGTTCGCGCGGGGCCGGTGACGACGCGCGCGATCAGCCGCCGCAGTCGAGGGGGATCGTCAATCTCCACATGTCGTTGAGCAGCACTGGCGCGAACTCCGCTGTCGCTCCCCCGAAGAGGTAGAGCTCGTAGGCCGCGGCGGTTCTCCGAGTGAAGTAGAACTGGCCGAACCTCGGCGCCGGCGCCGGCCCCGTCATCGCGGTGTCCACGCGGGTCCAGGTCCCGGTGTGGAGATCGAAGTACCAGACATCGGACAGGGTGGTGCCGTCGAACTGGCTGCCCCCGAACAGCCAGATGCGGCCCTCGTGCTCATCGGCGAAAAGCTTCGCGTTGTCGCGGTGGCCCGGTCCGGCGGCCTCGTCGAAGACGAGCTGATCCCAGGTCTCCGTGTCGACGTCGAACCTCCAGAGGTCGCCGAGGTAATTCTCCGGCGTGAACAGGCCGGTCCCGTTCACGGCGTCGTTCGTGTATCCCCCATAGACGAGCAGGGCGTTCCAGCCCTCGGCGTAGACGAGCGGATGGTGGGATCGAGCGCGCGGGGCGGGCGAGCCGGTCGCGACCTGCTTCCAACCGTTCTTGTAGCGGACCAGGTTGTGCTGGAGGCCGTCAGGACGGTTGATGAAGGCCGGCAGCGTCGACGACGAGCCCGAGAAGGCGTACGCGACGGTCTTGTGTTTCCCCTTCTTTCGCACGGCGACCGCCTCGGTGGAGCGGTTGGCGCGCCCGAGCTCGGCCGCGCTCTGCGCGATCTGCGTCCACCCGTGCACCGGATCGAACCGGAACGTGTCCTGGTGCGTGAGGTCGAGCCCGCGCCGGAAAGGACCTCTCCCGCCGGAGACGATCAGCGCGTCCTCCTCGGCGACGCACCACATCAAAGGATTCGGCGGCCTTCGGGTGGTCGCGTGCGACGTAGGCGCAGATGTCCTCGAGGTCGACGAGCGCCTGGTGCGACCACTCAGCGGACACCTGAGCTCGCTCGGATCTTGGCGAGCGGTGAGAAAAGGAGCGGCGAAAGGGCTCCTGCATAGTGGCACGGATGCCGCCGGGTCGCGGGGCCATGTTGGCTTCAAGCGGCTGAGGAGGGCAGCGTGGCCGATCCTGGCCCACGTCGGCACACGACTGTCCGTCGCCGCCAGGGAGGAATGCTTGCAAAATCAGCTACTTAGAGCCAATGTGGCACATGGCATGAAACATGCTAATGGGCCTCCCCATGAAGAGTCGTCTTGTTGTTTGGCTCAGCTTCTTGGGAATTGCGCTTCTTGGCTGCAGCGGCGGTGAAGGCGGTGGCGGCGGGGAGGGGGGCCAAGGCGGCGACGGCGGGGGCTCGTCCCAGTGCGACGAATTGCGTGACGAGGCGTCGCCGGGGAACGTGGTCTTCAAACTCACGAACAAGCGCGCATCGCCGATCTATTACGACGACAACGGCGAATGCTCGAGGGCGTTCAGGGTCAGCGAGGGCGATGCGATGCCGCAATCGCCCGGTCTGTCCGGGTGGGCAACCTGCGGGTGGTACATGGACAACGACGACCAGGGCCCGCTCGATTGCTTATCGAGCGAGCTGAAGACCCTCGGGCCGAACGAGAGCGTCGAGCTCACCTGGGATGGCCGGGTCCTCGAGCACCATGATCTGCCCGCCGAATGTCAAGCCGGCCTCGACTCCCCCCCAGCCTGCGACAAGCTCGTCGCGCTCGATGCTGGCACCCTGACCGCGCATGTCACTTTCTGGGGTGACCAGGATTGCACCCACGGCATGTGTGTGGGGATCGATCATGCGATCAAGCAGCAGACGTTCTCGTTCCCCGCCGCGGGGCCGGTCGAGCTCGCCGTGGAGTGAGCGTCGGCGTTTTGACGCGATCGGTTTCTTGCAAGCACGGCAGCGCCGACGGCGTTGACATCAGTACATGAGGCCTCCAGCGTCGCGCGGCAAGAATGATGCAGATCCTCCGTTCAAGCATCTCTCTCTCCTTGATGAAGCCAGGCAGGAACGCGGATGCCTCGTCGCACCTTACACGTCGGCGCCCGGGACCCCAGTCGTCGAGCCCGACCTGCGCCAGCGCCCCGGCGCCCCCTCCTCCGTCCTGGAACCAGGGAAGCGTCTGCCCCAGGCGCTGCCCCTCGCTGCCCTCGGGACCACGCAGCTTAACGCCAGTCGTCCTCGCGCTGCGCTCCGGCTTGATTTGCCTACGCGCTGGCACTGCAGCCGCAGGCACCCGGTTTGACGTTGCGCTGATGGTAGACAAGCTCACATCAACCTTGGCGACGCAGGAGACCCAAGTCTCCTCGAAGGTGAGCCGACTTGTCCCCTGGGCCGCTACCGAAAACGTCTCACCTAGAGTAGGGGGGACTCAGGAATCCCTGCAGCTGCACATCTCGCCAGAACGTCAGATCGGGCCTGTGCTTTGCGACACCACGGACTCGAGAGTCTTGCGAGATGACAAAGCCGGGAGCCTCGCGATGCGCATTGCACTACCGGAACATTGACCGATGCCTCGTTCCGAAGGAGACTCGCCGCATGGGACTGCTGACCTTCACCATCAACGTCACCCTGGACGGCTGCGTCGACCACCAGGAGGGGATCGTCGACGACGAGACGCACGCCCTCTTCACCCGCCTCATGGACGAGAGCGGCGCGATGCTGTGGGGCCGCGTCACCTACGAGATGATGGAGAGCTACTGGCCGGCGGTCGCCCGCGGCGACGAGGAGGCGCCTCCGGCGCTGCGCGAGTGGGCGGTCAAGCTGGAGACCAAGCCGAAGTACGTGGTGTCGTCCACGCGCAAGGAATTCCCGTGGGCCAACAGCCACCACATCGCCGGCGATCTGCGCATGGGCGTGCAGAAGCTCAAGGACGCGACCCCGGCCGGCGTGCTCCTCGGCAGCGGCAAGCTCGCGACCGAGCTGGATCGGCTGGATCTCATCGACGAGTACAAGTTCCTCGTCCACCCCAAGCTCGCCGGCCACGGCCCGACCCTGTACCAGAGCGGGCTGCCCGCCACGCGGCGGCTCGAGCTGGTCTCGGCCAAGCCGCTCCGCTGCGGCGCGGTGGCGATGCACTACCGGCGCGCGCGCTGACCGAGCGGCTCGGTGCACACGAAGATGCGAACGCCAGCCGCGATCATGAGGCCTCCAGAACGTCGAGCAGGCGCCGCAGGCCGTCGGCATCGAATGACGCTGGCACTCGGAGACAGCGGCCCCGGCCGAGCTCCAGCTCGAACCGCGCGTCCGCTGGCGCGGACTGGACTCGATCAAGCCGGCGCGATCCCCAGCCACCGGCACCGCGGCAGCCAGCTGGGCCTGCTTCGACGCGCGCGCCCGCTTCGGCGACTGTCTGCGCTCGAGCGCAGGCGCAGAGGCGTTGTCGTCGCCCGCCAGCAGCCACTTCCAGTACATCAGCGTGCGCGGGTTGATGCCGAGCTCGCCGGCGAATTCGGCCGCCGTCAGCCCGCTGTCACGCCACCGCTCGACACGTTTCCGCCACTCCCCCCGAGGGACCCGAGAACGCTCTTCTGCCATGCCCGGCACTCTGCGCCCCTGGCTCAGCGCTCGTCACGACGCGGTACCACGAACGGGTGATCCGCCCCTCCCTACATCGACAGTGTCGCGCGGACGTTCCAGCTGCGGGGAGGCGCCAAGAACTGCTGTGGTTCGCAGCCAACCGCGAAACCCTGGTTTTCGAGCGCCGCTTCGTCCAGGGCAGCGGGAAGTTCGCGCGTCTCAACCCCCGCGTGGTGGTAGCCTTCACCCGCGCGATATCGCCGCTCGCGGACGAGCCGCAGAGGACTGCCCGCCGGGCAAGGCCTCGCCGGCTCGCCGAGCAGCGCTCGTCCTAACAGCCTAGCGGAGCGCCGCGCGCCTCGAAGCCTTGGGCAGCGCCGCTGCAAGTTCGCGCGATGCGTCCTTTCCGATCCATCGCGCTGAAGGCTGCGGTGATTGGGCGAGACGAGCGGCGACGGCGACGGCGGCGCCTTTGAGCGAAGCATTGCGCTTTCCGATCGCTCGAAGAGCCATGCGCACGGCCTTCTTGACGAAGTTCCTGTCATCGTCGGCTGCACGCTCGATGAGCCCGAGTGCGTCGACGAACTGCTGGTCCTTCGCGCGCTTGTCGTGGAGAGCAAGACTCCAAAGCAGCGCGAACGCCGCTCGCTTCTCGAACTCCCCCTTCTTACGGCTCCACTGCTCGACCTTCGCCCATGCGTGCGGCGTGCGATCGAAGAGGTTGAAGCTCAGGGTGTCGCAGTAGGCCCAGTTGTCGAACTCCTTACACCACCGATCCATCTGCGCGGCGGTGAGCGCGGAGGGGTCCGCTACGAACGACGTCAACATCCGCGCCTCGTACCAGCCGGTCTCCCAGAGCGCCAAAGCAAGCTCGTGGTTGTGCCCGAGCTTCTTGCCTAGCGCCTTCATGTCCTTCATCGCGACGCCAAACGCCTTGTCCGACGGGATGGCGTAGCGGGACATGCCGTCCAGCGTGGCTTTCGTGCTGTGAGCCTTCAGCCACTCGAGGACCCACTGCACTTGCTCCTGGAGCGACAGTTCCGGCGCCTTTGCTTTCTTCATCTCCGCTCCTCGTTCTTTACAGTACCTCGCCCGCAAACGCTAGCACCAAACGCCCCCGAGCCATCCGGAGCATTCACCGACGACTTCCGCCTCAACGCCTGATCGTCGCCTGAGCCAGGCTGCTGCAGCCTTTCGTCCCTGTGGGATGCTTGTCGTGGGGAGGGGACCATGGCGACGGACACGACGACGACACAGGCGAGCGAGACGCCGCAGCAGGCGTGGGTACGCTGGCAGCGCGAGCATGCGGACGTGCTGGAGGGGGCGACACGCTCGGAGCAAGTCCTGCTGGAGGCGGCGGTGCGGTTCGTGGCCGTCATTGCGGCCCAGCCGATCCTGCTTCGCGTAGCTGCCTATTTTCTCCTGCATGCGGAGATGGGCCTGACCGCAGCGCAAGTGGGCGCGGCAGTGGGCCGCACCGACCGGGCCATGCGCACCGTGCGCACGCTCTCGGCGCACCAGTTGCTCGAGTCGATCTGGGCGGATCTCGGGCGACACCGCCAGCCGCGGCTGCGCCCGGAGCATGCTGGCCCGATCGCGAAGTACCTCGTCGACCATCCACGATGCACTCAACCCGAGGTGGTCGCGTTCATAGCGCGCGATCTCGGCATCGACATCGAGCAGCAGACGCTCCGCCGGTTCCTCGACGCCTATGGCCTGTACGTTTTTCGCCCTGATCACGATCGCGCGGAGGCGCATGTCGCGCGCCCCACCTCATCGGGCGCACCCACTTCGGGGGCGCCTTCCTCCTGCTGCCGGCCGCGCTCGCCCTGAGCCGCGTCGCCGAGCGCACGCTGGCCAGGGCGCTTGGAGGCGCGGACAAGGCTCGGCGCCTTGTGCTGTCGCTGTTTTTCCGCGCCGCCCTGGGCATCGAGCGCATCTTTCATTTCGAGACCCTCGACGATCCGGGCTTCGCGCTGCTGTCCGGCGGCAACAAGGTCATGTCTCGGTCTCGCCTCGGCGGGCTGGTGCGCGCGGTGACGACCGCAGGAGTCAAGAAGCTCACGCACGCCACCGAATTGTGGGGCACGCTGCGCCACCGAATGGTGACGCTGAGCCTCGACGAGCACGTCATCGCCCGCTTCACGCGCAAGTTCAAGATCCCGAAGGGCTTCCACACCCTCCGCAACAAGAAGATGCGCGCCGAGAAGCTCTTCTTCCTCCATTGGCCCGAGGCGCGCCGCTTCCTCGCGCTCGTCGTCACCCGCGGCAACGGCAAGCTCATCGACCGGACCCTCGCCTTTCTCCGTGCTGTGCGTCGGCGTGTCCAGGTCCGTCAGCTTCGCTTGATCATCGACGCGGGCGCCTCCGCCACCAACGAAGGCCTCCGGCGCCTCGATCGCTTCGGCAAGACCGTGTTCTTGATCCGCGCGCCTCGTCGGCCGGGCTATGTCAACGCCTGGAAGCGATTGCCACGAGCGCGGTTCACCCCTTACGAGGAGCCCGGCCGGTACAAGGGCGCCAAGCCCAAGCAGATCGAGCTGGCCGAGACGACCACCACGATCCGAGGCATCTCTCGGCCCCTCCGTACCGTTGTCGTGCGCGAGCGCGCGATGAAGGGCAAGGATCGCTGGCACGCGCTCTTCGTCGTGCACGACAACATGACGCCGGCGCTTGAGCTGCTGCACGAATACCGCACGCGCCAGCACCACGAGCAGGGCCACCGAATCGGCGTGCACGACCTGTGGTTCGACACCTCGGCGAGCGGTTACCCCAAGCGCGGTCGACCCGACCGTCCGGGCTTTCGCCAGGGGTCGCTCGCGCTCTGCGCCTGGGTCGCCGCGCTCGCCTGGGACGCTCTCCGGGCTCTGGGCGACGCCCTGCCCGCTCGATTCCACTTCGCCCACCCGCGCACGCTGCGACGCTGGGCGCTGATGCGCGACGCCGACTTGATCCTCACGCCCTCGCACCTGCTTGTGGTGCTGGCCTCCCCAGCGCGTCGAGCCTGGCTCCGCCCCTTGGTTCGACGCTTCAACGCGGCCGAGATTGCCTTGCCGTGGCTCGGTGGGCGCCGCGTCGTGATGGGGTTCGCCGCCAGAGGCCGGACGCCGTCAGACGCACGGCCAGTGCTGCCAAACGCTGCGGAAGTGTGTTCTGGCAGCACCGAGGGCTGCGGAGGCGTTTGGTGCTAGCCGTTCGTTGCGCGGGGAACGACGAAGGACCAGCACCTGCCATCATCTTCGACGACGTTGTTCTGATTCGAAGAAGCAGGGCGAGGCGACGCCTCTCGACCGTGGGAGCGGAGGCGGAGGACGGACGGGGCGCGCTGGCTGGAGCGGCACGAGCGCGCGCCGGGAGGGGGCGCGCTGGAAGACCAGGGTCGCCTCGTGAGCGGTCGCCAGTTCGGCAAGCATGTAACAGCTCGGGTTCGGCCTGGCGCCGGACAATCCGCTGCTCGTCGGGTCGGACCATGTCGACGCCATGCGAGCATCGCTGGGCCGGATCGAGGTCGAGCCGACCTACATCGCCTTTGCAGTCTCGGAAGCGCTGACGTGGGAGTTCCACGCGCGCGGCGACCGGATCTCGCTGACGTCGCTGCGAGACGGCCAGACGCTCGCGTCGGAGATCGTCGAGGTCAATGCCCGGCGCGAGGCCCTCGATCAAGCGTTGACGACCGACATCTGGGAGGTCAATCCTCGCGGGGAGCACGTGGGCGGCTACACGACCTTCACCGTGACGGGCGGCTCGTTTCCCTATCGCGGTCGCATCGAGCTCGTCCCGAGGGACATGACGCGAGGAGAAGGCCGACTTTTCAATCCGGCAGGGCCTCTCGCCGAGCCGGGGAGCCTCAAACACGCTCTCGGCGGCTCGGGACCAGCGCGATGTTGACGGACGCCAGCGATCTGCCCCAGTTGTTCGGCTTCAGCGCTTGCATCGAGCCGCGGACCTGGCTACGTCATCGTCTCCGTGACTCCCGCCCCCTCGCCCTACGGTGTCCTAGGCCCCCTCGACGTTCCCCTCGGCCTCGGCCTGCTCCGGCTGGCCACGGAGGGGCGCCCCTCGGAAGAGGACGCGACCGCCGTCATCCACGTTGCCCTCGATCAAGGCATACGCCTCCTCGACACCGCCGATTCTTACTGCCTCACCGACCGCGAGGCCCACTATGGAGAGCGCCTCGTCCGCAAGGCGCTCGACGCGTGGTCCGGCCCGCGCGACGACGTGCGCGTCATCACCAAGGCGGGCCTCACCCGACCCAAAGGGCGATGGGCCCCGAACGGCAGCCGCGACCACCTGCGCCGCACGGTCGAGGGCAGCCTGAAGGCGCTCGGCGTCTCGCGGATTTTCATGCTCCTCCTCCACGTGACCGACCCCAAGACCCCCCTCGAAGACAGCCTCGCCGCTCTCGCCGAGCTCCAGAGCGAGGGCCTCATCGAGCACCTCGGCCTCAGCAACACATCCATCGCAGAGGTCCACCAGGCCCTGCGGCACTTTCCGGTGCGGGCCATCCAGGAGGAGCTGAGCGTTCTCGATCGCGGCAGCGCAGCCCGAGGCCTCTTCGAGCTCGCCAGGCAAATGGGCATCCCGTTCCTCGCCCACCGGCCGCTCGGCGGTCACGCCAAGGTCGATAGCCTCCTCAGGAACCGCACGATCAAGCCCATCGCCGCGCGGCACAGCATCACCTCCCAGGAGGCGGCCCTCGCGGCCCTGCTCGATCTCGGCCCCCCAGTCCTTCCCCTGTTCGGGGCGACCAAGCGGGAGAGCGTCGAGTCCTGCTTGCGCGCGCTCCGGGTCCCCTTTGGCGCGCGCGATCGAGCCGACCTCTCGAAGACCAGCTTTGCGCCCACGGCCGATGCGCTGGCCTCGGTCGCGCCCCCCGTGATCCCCGCCGGCTTGCGCAAGCTCGAGCCCGGAGAAGACCCCGGCGATGCGCCCGAGGTGGTCGTGGTCATGGGAATTCAAGGGGCAGGCAAGTCGTCGGAGGTCGCCCGCTACACGGCCAAAGGGTACGCGCGCCTGAACCGCGATGAGCTCGGAGGCACGCTCGACGGCGTGGTCAAGAAGCTCGGAGAGCTGCTCTCCTCGGGGCAAACGCGGGTGGTCCTCGACAATACGTACGGCACGCGCGCGTCGCGCTATGCGGTGCTCCGGGTGGCGCACGCGCACCGCGTGCCGGTCCGGTGCCGGTACCTGGCCACACCCATCAACGAGGCCTACGCGAACGTCGTCCTCCGCGTCCTCGAGCGCTACGGCAAGCTGCTCGGGCCGGAGGACATGAAAGCGCTCGGCAAAGAGGATCCCAACCTGCCGCCGCCGCAGGCGCTCTCGCGGTGGGCTGCGAATTTTGAGGCGCCGCACGTGGATGAGGGCTTCTCGGTGGTCGAGGAGATCCCGTTTGCCCGGCGCGTTGATCCGCTCTTCACGGGCAAGGGCCTGCTCCTCGACGTAGACGGTACGCTGCGAACGACAAAGAGCGGCGAAATCTACCCGCGTGACCCCGACGACGTCGAGCTCCTGCCCGGTCGGCGCGCGGCCCTGGAGCGCTGGGTCAACGACGGATACACGCTCTTCTTCGTGTCAAACCAGAGCGGCATCTCGAAAGGATCGGTGACCGAAGAGGCTGTCCTGGCCGCGTTCTCGCGGACGATCGAGCTCCTCGGCCTGCCCGTGGCCGAGGTCGTGTACTGCCCGCACCCGGCGTTTCCGGTCGGCTGCTTCTGTCGCAAGCCCCTGCCGGGGCTCGGGATATCGCTGATCCAGCGCCATAAGCTCGCGCGCGAGCACCTGGTCATGGTCGGTGATATGGAAAGCGACCGGGAGTTCGCGCAGGCGCTCGGGGCGAAGTACATGACGGCCGAGGAGCTCTTCCCAGGCGAGTGAGCGCCGGCGATGAAGAGCGTGGGCCCCCGCGTGGACGCGCCGGGCGCCGTCCTCGCCCGGGCAACCGGCCGTCAGCGCGGGTGACCCTTCGCTCAGGTGGAAGTCGCCGGCGAGGAGATCCGAGAGGAGCGCGGGTCCGTCTACTTGGGTGGCAGAGAGAAACCTCAGCACCTCAATGAACGGAATTGGGCAAGAAACCACCATGGAAGTGACGGGGACGCAGGCACGATCCCGAAGCTGGCGGCAGCGCATCGAAGGGCGCGGCAACAGGGCGGCGAGCGAAGGAGAATCCCTCGGCACTGCGCCGCCAGGCCAGGCGCCGACCCCGATCGGGGATGCCGCGGGCCCTTCACCGCGGGCGACGCGACGGCGAAAGGCGCCCCGTTGGGCCACACCGGAGCCGCCCTCGGCGGCGAAACAGGCGGAAGCTACGAGAATCGCTACTATTTCCGGCGACCGCTCGCTATCGACAGGTGTTTCTGGCGGGACTGTTCCGCGGCGCTGAACCGTCGCGATCCGTCGCTTTCCCGGAGATTTTGGGAGAGCGTGACGACGGATCGCACCCCCGAGGCATGGGCCCAACCCGGGCCCAATGGTCAAGCCCCGGGCCTGGAGAGTTCGCGGTGACCGAGCCGTCGCCTCGGGCGGCCGTGGTCGCCTCGCTCGCCAGCACCCTGAGCCGCGCCGTCGCCCTCGGGGATGAGGTGGCGGCCCGGATCGTTCACGAGGCGCTCGGTCGGCTGCTCGGGCTGTCGGTGGCACCGGAGGGGTGAGCAAGCGTGGGCCGAACGTCGAGCCCGCCGCTCGCGTCGACTCGCTGCCGCAGCCTTGCCGCTCGCCAGTGCCCGCAGGCTTTACTGGGATCGCCCGCGCGCGGGCGCTCTGCGTTCTCGCGCGCCGACATATCGAGCGCGAGCCGGGTGCTCGGCGAGCGCCTCCGCCGCCGCGGCAGAGAGCGTCGCGGCCCGCCGCCCCCCGGCCCGCCGCTCCGCCATGGGCGATAGCCCGGCGGGTTGTCGAAAGTCGCGTTGAAAACGCGCCCTCACCGTGTGGCGTGCGGCGTGCGGTGTCGGCGCCGTGTGGCCAGCGCGGCTCGCACCACGGGCGTCGTCTACGAGCGCCGTCGCCCCGAGCCGTCTCGGGACGGAGAGATGGCTGCACCTCCTCGGAGGGATGGTTGCACCTCCTCGGGGAGATGGCGGATTGGTCCGAGTCTGCTCAAGTTGAGCAGACTCGGCGCAAGCAACACCTTGCTTGCCGGGCATTTTCCCCGGGATCTCACGCCTGTCCAGGAAGCCTCGAGCGCTGGCTCCCATCTTGCTCTGTCCGCGCCCACCTGAACGGAGAGCGGAAATTCATGCGAACGCTGAAGATCCCGGCGGTGATGCTCGGCACCTGGCTGGCCGCGGCCAGCGCGGGTTGCGAGAACAGCGCCGAGGAGCCGAAGCCGGGGCCCACGGGCTCCAGCACCACGACGAGCAGCGGCGGTCACGGCGGCGAGGGCCAGGGCGGCCAGGGCGGCGACGGCGCCGGGGGCGCGGGGCAGGGCGGCGACGGCGGGCAGGGCGGCGACGGCGGGCAGGGCGGCGACGGCGCCGGCGGGCAGGGCGGCGCCGGCGGGCAGGGCGGCGCGGGGGGGCAGGGCGGCGATGGGGCCGGCGGGCATGGCGGGGGAGAGCCCAGCACGTTCTGCCAGCCCGACGCCCTGGCGTCTTGCTACACCGGCCCGGCCGGCACCCAGGGCGTGGGCGCCTGCGCGGCGGGCTTCATGATCTGCGACGCGCTGGGCTCGGGCTATGGCCCGTGCACCGGCGAGGTCCTGCCCTCGGCCGAGGCGTGCGGCACGATCACCGACGACGATTGCGACGGGCAGGTCAACGAGGAGGACGCGGGGTGCGCCTGCGTCCCGGGATCGGCGCAGCCTTGTTATGGCGGCCCCGCGGGCACCGAGGGCGTGGGCGCCTGCCACGCGGGCACGCAGACCTGCAACGCGCTGGGGACGGGCTACGAGGCCTGCACGGGCGAGGTGCTGCCCTCGGTCGAGACGTGCACGAGCGCCGCGGACGACGATTGCGACGGGCAGGCCAACGAGGAGGGCGCGGGGTGCGTCTGCGTCCCGGGGTCGACCGTGCCGTGCTACCAGGGCCCCGCGGGGACCGAGGGCGTGGGCGTCTGCCACGCGGGCGTGCGCACCTGCAACGCGCAGGGCACGGGCTATGGCTGGTGCACCGGCCAGAGGGTGCCCGACGAGGTGGAGTGGTGCGCGAGCCCCCAGGACGAGAACTGCGACGGGCTGGTGAACCCCGCCTGCGCGCCGGTGACGCTGGCGGCGGGGAGCGCGCACTCGCTCGCGGTGCGCTCCGACGGCACGATCTGGGGCTGGGGCGACAACGGCGATTACCAGGTCAGCGTCTACCGGAACGCCGGGGTCTATGGAGATCCGTTCTTCGTCCAGGAGCTGAGCGGCGTGACCGACGTCGCCGCGGGTTACGGGCACTCGCTGGCCCTGCTCGCGGACGGCACCGTCCGGGCCTGGGGCACCAACTACGGCGGCCAGCTCGGGACCACAACGACCATCCCCGATCTCGTCGTGGTGCCCGGCCTCGACCAGGTGATCGACGTGGCGGCGGGGCGATATCACTCGATGGCGCTGCGGTCGGACGGCACGGTCTGGACCTGGGGCGATAGCTCCTCCGGTCAGCTCGGGGACGGCACCGTCGGCTGGCGCGCGACCCCGGCGCCCGTGCCCGGCCTGAGCGGCGTGGTCGCCATTGCGGCGGGCGACCTCCACTCGCTGGCCGTGCTCGCCGACGGCACGGTGTGGGCCTGGGGCGAGGGATCGCAGGGGCAGCTCGGCGACGGCGCGTCGGCCGACAGCGCGGTCCCGGTGCAGGTCTCGGGGCTCGACGGGGCGATCGCGGTGGCCGCGGGGACCTGGCACTCGCTGGCGCTGCGCTCGGACGGCACCGTGCGGGCCTGGGGCGAGGGGTCCGAGGGCCAGCTCGGGCAGGGCGTGGCGGCCGACAGCGCGGTGCCGGTGCCCGTCGCGGGGCTCGACGCGGTGACCGCGATCGCCGCGGGGATGGGGCACTCGCTGGCGCTGCGCTCGGACGGCACCGCCCGGGCCTGGGGGAGCAACGGCAGCGGGCAGCTCGGCAACCCGGGCTATTCGTGGTCGCAGCCGCATCCCACCCCAGTGCCCGTGCTCCTCGACCAGATCACCGCCATCGCCGCGGGCGACATGTACGCGCTGGCGCTGCGCGCCGACGGGACCCGCTGGGCCTGGGGTGACAACGACAGCGGGCAGCTCGGCTACCACGATGTAGGATCGTCCGTCGGGGTCCCGGTGGAGGTGTGGCCGCACTGGTGAGCGCGGTGTTGCCGAGCCAGCTCATTGATGGCCATGAAGACCGCTTGGATGATGGCCATCATTGCGCGGCTGCACGCCCACCACGGACGCGATGGTGCGGGCGTACTCGGGCGCGTCAAGGGTGCGCTACCTGCCGGTCGCCGCTACGCGCCCTTGGTCCGCCCTGCGTGCGCCCGCTGGGTGGCGCCCCGGGTGATGGGCATACGGATGCCACCGGAGGGGGTTCCAGGCTCCGGACGGCAGCAAGAAGTCGGCTCACAAGGTGCCGCAAAACGCCCATCTATGGGTTGCTGTACGGTGGGACCGGTGATGCCGCGAGCCCTTCACCGCGGGCGACGCGGCGGCGCAGAGCGCCCCGTTGGGCCACACCGGAGCCGCCCTCGGCGGCGAAGCAGGCGGAAGCCATGAGAATCGCTGCTGTTTCCAGCGACCACTCGCTATCGACCGGTTTCTCTGGCGGGATTTCTGACCCACGGAGCTACCGGACGCGGGCGCGCCGGTACTCTCCCGGCGTCGTGCCTGTCCAGCGACGGAAGCTGCGGTAGAAATGGCGCGGCTCGCCATAGCCGAGCAGGAACGCGATCTCCTGGAGCGCGAGGTCAGGCCGCCGGACGAGATCGAGCGCCTTCTCCCGCCGGGCCTCGTCGAGCTGCGCCGTGAACGACGTGCCGATGTCCTTGAGCGCGCGCTGGAGCGACCGCGTGCTCATGCCCAGAGAGCGCGCGATCCCCTCCTGGTCCACGTCGCCGCGGTCGAGCCGCTCGTCGATGCGGGCGCGCACGCGCGCGTCGAGCGCCGCGGCGCTGGCGGGCGCGGCGCGCGCAGCGAGCAGCTGCTCGGCCTGGCGAACGAGGTAATCGCGGACCGACGTGTCCGCGCCGACCACGGGCGCGTCGAGCACACGCGCCTCGTAGACGAGGCCCATCGCGCCCGCCTCGAAGCGGGCGGGGGCCCCGATCGCCTCCTCGTAGAGCGACGGCGGGTGCCGGCGAGGATGGCGGAACAGCGCCTCGATCGGCCGCGCCGAGCCGCCGAGGTAGAGCGCGATGAAGCGCGCGAGCGTCGCGATCATCATCTCGATCGGCTCGGCCATGGCGACGACGCGCGGCTCGTGCTCGAGCGCGAGGCGGGCGACCCCGCCGTGCTCCTCGAGGGTGATACGGAGGTACGGATCCATCAGCCGGCAGAAGCGGCCATAGACGGCGACGCCCTGCCGCACGGTCTCGCTGTGGCGAAGGACGTGCCCCACGATGCCGACGACCGACACCGGGATGCAGCGCGCATAACGCAGCCCGAGCGGCTCGCCAGGGAGGCGCTGGAGAAGGAGCTCCCACAGCGAGAAGAGCGATGCATACGGCACGAGCTCGTCGGGCGCGGCGAGGACGTCGGGCGCGACGCCGGCAGCCCGGAGGAGATCCTCCTGCGGGACTCCGCACGACGAGGCGAAGGCGATGAGCCCGGCGGGCATGGATGCGAACACGAGATCGCCGTCGGACATGGCGTGCGCCGAGGATAGCGCAGCCGCCCGGGGGCTCAGCGCCGATCCCGCCGCGCTCGAAATCCAGCTTGAACGAGCGCTCCGGCTCGTGGCATCCTCGACGTGCACGCAAAGGGGGGGACGATGGCGGTGCATCACGTCGCGCTGGCGACCAGCGATCTGGTCGCCACACACCGGTTTTATACCCGGGCCATGGGGTTCCGTCTCGTGAAGGTCATCGCGGTGCCTTACGAGGGCAGCCGCGACGGGGGCTGGGCGAGGCACGCCCTGTATCGGACCAGCGAGCCCGATGGTCCGCTGCTGGCGTTCTGGGATCTGCACGAAGAGACGGTGCGGGGGCGCTTCAGGACCGATCTCTCGACAGGGCTCGGGCTGCCGGTGTGGATGAACCACCTGGCTTTCAGCGCCCCGACGGGCGAGTTCTACGGTCGGATGCTCGCGCGGTGGCTCTCGCACGGCCTCGAGGTGACCGAGCGAGATCGCGAGTTCTGCCGCTCGATCTGCACGATCGATCCCAACGGCATCATGGTCGAGTTCTGCCAGACCCTCCGGCCCTTCTCGGCCGAGGAGGTGGCCGACGCGGAGCGCTCGCTCTTCGATCCCATGCCGCCGCTCGAGCTGCCGCGACCCTCGATCGTTCACCGGTCGCAGGTGGGGTGATGCGCCCGCGCGCGACCGAGCCTCCGAGGGTGATTGCGCCCCATCGTCACGGCATGCGCCGCGCGTGGGACGATGAGAGCGCGTGCTGCGGTGTGGCTCAGGGCGCTGCCGGAGGACCTTCCCGGCAGGGCGAGACCCGATCTGCGCCGCCGAAGAACTCTCCGGCGAGCAGCGACCACGCCCGCGCGTTCTCCGGCGGGCCGCACTTGAACGGCGCCTTCGCGAGCCGCTTGCCGCGGAGCGCCGCGCGCTGCTCGCGGTAGTAGCGGATCGCCAGCTCGGCGGCGTACTCCACCACGCCGTTTCCAGGCTGGAACGAGTAATACGTGCCGCCCTTCACGATGGTCTCGTTCGGCGAGTACGGCGTGAGGCAGGTGATCCTCGTCCCGCAGCGCGCGACGATCCCGTCGTAGATCGGCGAGAGCGCGGCCTGGGACCACCCGCCGTGCGCGCCGTCGTTGAGGTGGAATAGCTCGTGGAAGAGCGTCTCCCGCACGTCGTCCGCGGAGCGGTGGAGCGAGCCGGAGAGGTTGTACGCGACCGTCCAGCCCGAGGCGTACGCGGAAGGCGTCCGCGCCCGCACGGACCGGAAGTACTTGAGCGCGAGGGCGCGGTGCCGGTAGCGCACGGGCGAGCTGGCCGTGGCCGCGAGATCCGCGACGAAGGCGTCGAAGTCGGCGATCGCCGACACCGTCCACTCGAGGTGGCGGCGCTCGGCGCGCACCGGCAGCTCCGGGACGAGGTGGAGCATGCCGCGGTAACCGCCGTCCATCATGTGCTCCCGCTCCAGCCCGGCGACGCTGCCGTTCTGGTCGAACAGCGCGGTGGCGCTCGTTGCGGCCTGCGGGTCGCCCTGGTAGCGGAGCGCGAGCAGGCAGCGGATGCGCTCGTGCCCCGGGCTTGGCGCGGCCGCCGTCCCGGCGTTCCCGCGCCGGCAGGCGTCGATGGCGTCCCGGTGGGCGGCGGCGTCGCCCGGGAACAGGATCGCCTCGGCTTCGTCGGCCGAGATGGCGGGGGCCGGCTCGGTTGGGGCGGGGGAGGGCGCGGCGTCCTGCGCGCCGTGGGCCTGCGCTGCCCCCGCGGACGCCGCGCTGGCAGGCTCAGGGGTCCCCGGGCCAGAGGGCACGCTGGCCACCGCGAGGGCTGGCGTGCCTGGCGGCGCCGCAGCCTTGCCGGCGGGGCCCGGGGGGCCCGGGCTCGCGGGGGCACACGCCGCGACGATCACCGGCAACGCGAGGGTCAATACGGCGACGAGCGGCGGCGTGGCCTCGGGGCGCATCGTGCCCAGGATGCCAGAACTTGGTGCGGCGATCATCCAACGACGTCCGTCGGGGCAGGGGAGGACGCCCATCGATGCGCGACGGGCTCTTTGCGACGTGAACGCCACCCACCCGCGCGCCGCAGCCGCATGCGGATAAGCCTGCTCCCGGAACGACGTGTCCCCGATGCGGGCCTTCTACGGCACCACCACGGTATCGTTCGTTTGCAGCGGCAGATCCCCGCGGAGATCGCCTTTCCCGACGACCTCATCGAAGGCGAACGGAATCCTGCGCTCGCCGATCGCGTCGCGCCGGACGATCACCACCTCGTCGGGATCGGCGAAGCGGGTGAATCCGCCCGCGAGGGCGAGCGCCTGGAGCACGGTGATCTGCGCCCTCGGCGTGAACTCGCCAGGACGCGACACCTCGCCCATCACGTAGACCCGGTAGCTGTGGAGCTCTGCCACCTCGACGCTGACGACCGGCTTCTCATGATAGAATTTGGCGGCCTGCGTCGCGATGTCCTCGGCGACGCCCATGACGGTGCGCCCCGACGCCAGGACGTCGCCGACGAGCGGGATCGTGATGAACCCGTCGGGTCGCACCGTGACGCGCTGGCTCAGCGCCTCGTTCTTCCAGGCGCGCACCTCCAGCACGTCGCCGGGGCCGACCGCATAGGCGCTCGTCGCGCGGCGCTCCGCATCGAAATCGACCCGCGGGGCGCGCGCGCCGCAGCCCGGGAGCGCCATGAGGACCGTGAGCGCGGAGCAGAGCAGGGCAATCCGGACACAGCGGGAGCACATGCGGTTTCCAGCCTCCTTGATGCGATGGCGCTCCAGCAAGCGCCGATCCCGCCGCCGCGCTCCGCGCCTGCTCCTCGCGCGCGCACCGGCGCTCTTCCCGCGTGCCGCTCGGGCCCGCGGTGCTAGATCCGTCGCGCGGAAGGGGGGAATGCGCGCCGCGCCTCATCGCGCCCGCGCAGGGCGCCTCTGCGCGGCCGTCACGAGGGCGCGGCGCGGGCCGCCTGTGCGCGGCGCGCGCCACGCGAACGGCGCGCCACACCATGGCAGCGTGGGTCGTGTGCGCGCTGTGCGCGCTCGTCATCATCAAGCCGCAGGAGTTCATCCCCGCGCTCTCGGGGATTCCGCTCGTGCACGCGGCGTTCGGGATCACCCTGCTCTGCGTCGCCCGCGACGTCGTGTGGCGGCGGCTCAAACCGACGCTCGCGCCTCAGGTCGTCTATGCGCTCGCGTTCCTCGCCTGGGCAGCGCTGACCACCGCGCTGAAGCGCCCGGCCGCGCTCGAGGAGCGCGGAATGCAGCTCGCGACCGTCGCGGGCATCTTCGTCGCCGTCGCCGTCGCCGCCGCCTCGCCGCGAGGGCTGCGGGCGCTCGCGATCACGCTCGTCGGCTGCGCCGTCCTCACGACCGTGGTCGCGATCGTGCAGGCGTTCCAGCCCCACGGCTGCATGATCGCGGCTCCCGACGACTGGGAAGGCAAGGGCGAGCTCGAGCCGGATGGGCGCCCCTGCGAGACCAACCTCGACTGCCGCATCGAGGCGCCCGTACCCGATGGCAACTACCGGTGCGAGCGCCCCGGGCCGCTCGGCACGTCGACCATCGATGGCCGCGTCCGCTACCGCGGCTCGCTCGCCGATCCCAACGAGCTCTCGCTGATGGCCGGAATGTCGATCCCGCTCGCGATCGCGCTCGCCGAGCGGCGCACCGGCCCGCGCCGGCCGCGCAGGTCCGTCCGCGGAGGCCCGCCCCTATCGGCCGGCGCGCCGCCCGGCGGCGCTGCGCCAGGGCCCGCGCGGGCCTGTGGGGCGCGCCGCGCGCTGACGCTGCCCGTCCTGCTCACGGATCGGCTGATCTCGCGGGTTGCGGGGGCGCTCCGCGCGCTCCCCGTGACGGCCGTCATCGCGGCGATCGGCGCGATGGTCGTCCTGTCGCGCTCGCGCTCGGGCGTCATCGTGTACCTGGCGGTCCTCGGCATCAGCTTCATCCGGCGGAGCGGGACCCTCGGCGTCATCGCCGCCTGCTTCGTCGGGCCCCCCATGCTCCTGCTCGGCGGCCGGAGCGGCGATGAGGCGAGCGAGAGCTCTGGCGAGCGCGTCGAGCTGCTCCGGGAGGCGTTCGAGATGATCCGCCGGACGAAGGGGATCGGCGTCGGCGCGGGGCAGTTCGGCGACGAGTCGTCGCTCGGCTTGACCGCCCACAACTCCTATCTCCTCGCCGCGGCCGAGACGGGCTTGCTCGGGATGTGCCTGTTCGCGCTCGTCCTGTACGCGTCGATCAAGGTGCCGCTGTCGATCTGGCTGGGCGACGTCGATGTCGGCCCCACGGCGAGGCGGTTCGCGCCGGCGATCTTCGTGAGCCTGTGCGGCGCGCTGATCGGCATCTTCTTCCTCTCGTGGGCCTACAAGGACATCCTCTACATGGTGTTCGGCGCCTCCGCCGCGCTCTACGGCGCCGCGCGGGCCGAGGACAGCCGCGTCGTGGTGCGTGTGTCCGGGCGGGAGGTCGCGCTCGTGTGCGGCGGGATGTCCTTGGTGCTCGTGCTGCTCAACGTCCTGCTCCGGTTCCTCGGGTGAGCGCGCCCGCGAGCGCCGGGCGCTCCCGGGCCGGCGGCGGCGCGGCCTGGCAGGTCGTCCGACGGGAGCGCCCTGGAATGGTGGTATGCTGGGCGGGATGTCGGCTCCCATCCGCAAGCCCGTCGACCCCGCCGCGGCGCCGATCCCGGCCGAGGCGCCGCGCGCCCCGACGGAGGCCGAGTGGGCCGCGATGTCGCCCGCTCAGCGCCAGCAGGCGATCGCGGCGCTCGTCGACTCCATGTCCCAGGAGGAGATCGACGAGCGCCTGGCCATGGCCGAAGGGGACCCGCACTTCGACGCCAAGGTGGAAGCCCGCGACACGCTCCGCGCCTGGTTCGGCCGGCGCGGGCGGCGCATCTACATCGGCGCCGAGATGAAGGTCCACTATCCGGGCGAGAAGGGCTTCACGCCCGACGTGATCGCGGTGACCGACGTCGATCCCGGCCCGCGCGTCTGCTGGATGGTCAGCGCCGAGGGCAAGGGGATCGACCTCGCGATCGAGGTGCACTACGCCGGCAACTGGCGCAAGGACTTCGTCGACAACGTCGCGCGCTACGCGACCCTCGGGATCCGTGAGTACTTCATCTACGACATCCCGCGCGGACACCTCAAAGCTCATCGGTTACCGCCCACCGGCGAGCGGCGCTACGAGGGCATCCCCTCGCGCGCCGGGCGGTACCGATCGGAGGTCCTCGATCTGGATCTGGCGGTGGAGGCGGGGCGTCTCCGCTTTTACGCGGATACCGCTGAGCTGGTCACCGCCAGCGAGCTGGTGGGCAAGCTGGAGGGGATGATCGAGGCCGCCGAGGCCCGCATCGAGCAGGAGCAGGCGCGGGCCGAGCAGGAGCAGGCGCGGGCCGAGCAGGAGCAGGCGCGGGCCGAGCAGGCGGTGGGGCAGCTGTCGGCGGCGATCCTGATGCTGCTGAACGCGCGCGGCGTCCCGGCGAGCGAGGAGGCGCGGGGCCGGATCCTCGGCGAGACGGACGTGGACGTCCTGGGACGCTGGCTCCAGCGCGCGGCGACCGCGGCGGCGGTGGAGGAGCTGTTCCTGGAGTCGACCGGCCGCTGACGGAAGCCGGACCGGGGGCTCCCGGGTCAGCGTGATTTCCTGAAGAGGGGCCATTCTATGAATGGAACTGGCGATCTTCAGGCGAGCGACGCGGCATCAGGGAGCCACGTACGACGCATTCAGCGCCATCCGGATCTCGGGTGTGTGCGCAGGCGCGAGATGCCTCTCAAGCAGGCGGCGCGCCCATTCTGCATGGCGTGACCGGTTGCACGATGCCGTTGCCACGCGCGTCGCCTCGTGGTCTTTTGAGGATACCGTGTCTTCCCTCACCCAGCAGATCGCCGCGCTCCCTGGCCCTCTCCTCGCTCGCCTCCGGGCTCGCGGGTTCGACCCCGATCGCGTCGCCCGGTGGGCCGCGTCCATCGGCAAGGACCGGGACGCCCGCAACCGCCTCCAGGGCACGGTCGAGCCGCCCGCGCCCGGCGATATCGCCGACGTGCCCGCCGAGGGCACGCCCGAGCACGCCCGCTGCCGTGAGGCGGGCCTGGCCGCGCTGCGCCGGGGCGAGGTCGCCCTCTGCGTCCTCGCCGGCGGGATGGCCACTCGGATGGGCGGCGTGGTCAAGGCGCTCGTCGAGGTGCTGCCGGGTCGGACCTTCCTCGATCTGCGCCTCGCCGAGAGCGATCACCTCCGGCGCACGACAGGGGTCCCGGTCCCGCTGTGGCTGATGACCAGCGAGGCGACGAACGGACCGATCCGCGAGGCGCTCGGCCCGCGCCTCGATGAGCCGGGCGATCTCTGCGCCACGTTCGAGCAGCACGTCTCGCTGCGCCTGACCCCGGAAGGCGGGCTGTTCCTGGACGATGCGGGCGAGCCGAGCGTCTACGCCACCGGCCACGGCGATCTCCCGGACGCTCTCCGCGAGAGCGGCCTCCTCGGCCGCTTCATCGCCCGCGGCGGGAAGATCGTCTGGATCGCCAACCTCGACAACCTCGGCGCGACCGTCGATCCGGTCCTCCTCGGCTGGCACCTCGGCCACGGCGGGCCTCTCTCCGTCGAGGTGGTCGACAAGGGCGGCGACAAGGGCGGCGGGCCGCTGCGGTGGAACGGCCGACCGGTGATGGCAGAGGACTTCCGGCTGCCGGTCGGGTTCGATCCGAAGGTCGTGCCCGTCTTCAACACCAACACTTTCCTGGCGAGCGCCGAGGCGCTCGACGCGCTCGCGCTGGACTGGATCTATGTGGAGGTCGAGAAGAAGGTGGGCGACCGCAAGGCGATCCAGTTCGAGCGCATCCTGAACGAGGTCACCTTCGGCCTGCCCGCCCGGTTCGTTCGCGTCCCGCGCGAGGGCCTCGCGGCCCGGTTCCTTCCCGTCAAGGACGTCGAGGAGCTGGAGCGGCGGAGGCCGGCGATCGAGGCGATCGCCCGCGCGCGCGGCTTCCTCGGCTGAGCCGAGGGCCCAAGGCCGCGTCGCGCGGCGCGCGGCTGGCGAGCGAAGGTGCCTTTCGTCGTGAATCGACGCGTGTGACGAGGCGCTGCGCGCCGCCGAG
Organism: Sorangium sp. So ce128; assembly: GCF_051525245.1. NCBI lineage: Bacteria > Pseudomonadati > Myxococcota > Polyangiales > Polyangiaceae > Sorangium > Sorangium sp. So ce128. The sequence goes on from NZ_CP150313.1 coordinate 4,518,546, forward strand.
GAGCGCCAGGGCGCGCGCTGGCGGACGGGAGAACTGGATATGGCAGATGCGCAGACTGTCTCTCTGGACGCGGCGACGCCGGCGGATGCCGTGATCCTGTCCAACCTTCTCGAGCTGTACATTCACGATCTCAGCGATGTGTTCCCCGCCGTCGAGCTGGGGCAGGACGGGCGCTTCGGCTACCCCAAGCTCCCTCTCTACTGGTCGGAGCGGGAGCGGCGGTTCGCGTTCCTCATTCGATGCGGCGGGCGCGTCGCGGGGTTTGTCCTGGCGACGCGCGGTTCGCCGGCGGTGGAGGACCCGGACACCCTCGATGTGGCCGAGTTCTTCGTCCTTCGCCGCTATCGCCGCTCTGGCGTGGGCCGCCAGGCGGCGTGCCTCCTATGGAACGGTGTTCCCGGGAAGTGGACCGTGCGCGTCGCCGAGGGGAACCGGGGCGCTCTGGCGTTCTGGCGCGGCGTCGTCGCGGAGTTCACGAGCGGCGCTGTGACGGAGATCGTGCGCCCTGGCCAGCCACACGCCTGGCGGGTGTTCTGCTTCGAGAGCGTGCCTGAGCGCGTCGCGCCCTGATTCCACGGCGGCGAGGATCACGGGCGCCGGCCGGCGCGCCCCTCCGGATCTTCGGCGAGCAGCTCCTCGATCTCGGCCGCCGCCTTGTCGAGCACCTTCACGGTGCGCGCGAGCACGGCCGGCGTGATGCGCCCCCGGCGCATCGCGTGGCGCAGCATCTTCATGAGCGAGCCGATGCGCTTCATGACGTCGCCGAAATCCTCGGCGAAGCGCTCCCACGAGGTCTCGACGAAGCGCTCGTAGAACTCGTCGACGTACTCGCGGTTCGCCTTGAGGTCCTCGCGCCCCGCGTCGGTGATCTCGTAGATCTTGCGCCCCTCGGCCTCGATGACGCGCGCGTGGCCGAGCTCCTCGAGCATCTGCAGCGTCGGATAGATGACGCCGGGGCTCGGCCGGTAGGTGTCGCCGCTGCGCTGCTCGATCGCCTGGATGACCTCATAGCCATGGCGAGCTCGCTCGGCGAGCACGTCGAGCACGAGGTAGCGCACGCCGCCGCGATCGGCGCGGAGCGGCGGACCTCCGAACCAGTCGCCCCACCAGCCCGGCGGGCCGCCACCCATGCCGGGCCGACCCCTCCCGAACGGACCCCCCCTCGGCCCTCGCGGGCCTGCGCAATGATGGTGTTCGTATCCCCAGAACATAGACAAAATCCCTCTCTGGCTCGGCGGCGGACCACCACGGCGGCGAACACTCAGCTGCCACGCGCTCATGCGCAGGCCACCCCGGCTCCACGGCCCGGTTGCCCTGCGGCGGCCGGGCCGATATTCTAAAAGATATATCTAAAAGATAGCTCTCGACTGTCGGCCGTCAAGAGGCGGGGCGGACGACCGCAGGCTTCGCGCCTAGCAGGGCCGCAGGACGCAGCGATGGGGAGAGGTGCCGAGAGCGACCTGGGTGGGGCAGCTCAACCTGGGTGGGGTCGCCGCAGGCTCAACCTGGGTGGCTCAACCTGGGTGGGGCCGCAGGCTCAACCTGGGTGGGGCCGCCGCAGGCTCAACCTGGGTGAGGTCGCCGGCTGTTCGCTGCTTGACACAGGACGCTCGTCCCTGTAACGAAAGTGAAAATGATTTTCAGTATCGACGCTGCCCCTTCGTTTGCTCGACGCGAGCTCGCGGGAGTCGCCGCGTGCGCGTACGCCTCCGACGCGTTTCCTGACCTCGGGCTCCACGACGAGGAAGCGCGCCAGCTCGCCCGCGTGCTCGAGGTCGAGCGCGCCGGCTTCACGGAACAGGAGCTCCGCCCCCTCGCGACCCGCACGCGGCTGGTCGACGACGTCGTGGACGACTTCTTCCGCCGTCACCCGGACGGGCTGGCCATCGGGCTCTTCTCCGGGCCGTGCACCCGGTTCTCGCGCGTCGACAACGGGCAGCTCCACTGGATCGACATCGACGTTCCCCGCGTGGTCGCGTGGAAGTCCCGGCGCGCCCCGCGGACGCCGCGGTATGCGCTGGCCACGGCGTCCCCCGGCTGCGATCACTGGATCGATCAGCTCGCCGACACGCAGGACTGGCCCACGTTGATCCTCGGCCTCGGCCTCTTCTCCCATCTCGGCCCCGAGCGGATCGGCGCCTTCTTGACCCAGGTCTCCCTGCGCCTCGCCAAGGACGTCGAGCTCCTGCTCGACGCGAGCCCGTGCCTCCAGCTCCGCCCCACCGCGGCGAGGGGCGCGCGTCACGTCGAGCTCCACCGAGAGGGAGGCGTCGTCGAGACGTTTCCATGGCTGCGCGTCCTGGGCGATAACGACTATCCCGAGCCGCTCGGCGCCCGCATCCGGACCACGAATGGTCTCGCGCGCTTCTTCCGTAAAGCGCAGTTCCCGATCCTCCGCCACCTCCGGCGCGTGTGAGCCCTCGATAGCACCCTCGGTAACACCTCCATAACAAGTAACAGCAAGACCCATGCACAAGGACAGAGACGCTCGATGAACATCCAGGACTACGTTGACGCACCGGCGCCCTGCGGCGCCGCGCTCCACCATCGCGACGCGCGCGCGTCCCTGGGGAGGGCCCGGGCATGAGCCGTTACACCGGACCTCGCGTCAAGGTCATGCGCGCGCTCGGGGTCGAGCTCCCCGGGCTGTCGGCCAAGAAGACGGAGCGGAGGCCTTACCCCCCCGGGCAGCACGGACAGGCCCGCAAGAAGCTCAGCGAGTTCGCCCTGCGGCTCCGCGAGAAGCAGAAGGTCAGGCTCAACTATGGCCTCACCGATACGCAGCTGAAGACGCTCATGCTCGAGGCGCGCAGGAGCGATCTCGCCGCCGGGACGAAGCTCATCGAGCTGCTCGAGCGGCGGCTCGACAACGTCATCTTCCGCGCGGGCTTCGCGCGCACCATCCCGGCCGCGCGACAGCTGGTGGCGCACGGGCACGTGCTCATCAACGGAAAGCGCGTCGATATCCCTTCCTACCGCGTCACCACCGGAGAGACGGTGAGCGTGAGCGAGAAGCGCCGTGACCACCGGACCGTCGTGGAGGGCCTCGCGAGGACGGACATGGAAGCCCCCACGTGGCTCGCGGTCGACAAGGACGCCCGGCAGGCGCGCGTGGCCGCGCTGCCGGACGAGACGAGCATCCCGTTCCCCATCGCGGTTCAGCTGATCATCGAGTACTACTCGCAGCGGCTGTGACGAGGACCAGGGCTCGCCGCGCTGGCGAGCCTGCGTCCCTCGACGCGGGGCGGTCGCGACGAGCGCCCGCCTTCCTGGGAGCGTCCGCGAAGCGAGCCGCGCTCGCTGGACGCGGAATGTCCATGGCGTTCGTCGGCATCGGCCCTCGCTCACGCGGTCGGCGCGCGTGGTGGCGCCGAGCCGGGTGCGTCCCGGGGTGACGCGCCCGTGAGCACGCGCCTTGCCGTGCGGGGGCGGAGCGCCCCCGCGCGCGCCCTCCGCGCCGCGCGGCGCCGGACGCGCTGCCCACACGGGCGAGGAACACCATGGCCAGCCTGAGCACGGAGAGCACACCCCGGGAGCGCCTGGATCGCGCGATAAGCGTCCTCGGCCGGGTCCGGATGTACTGGCGCGGAGCGGCCGCGATGATGGCCGTCGGACTCGCGATCTCCTTCGCCCTGGCGCTCGCCACGAAGCGGGTGTGGCGGAGCGAGGCCACGATCCTCTACCGCGATACCATCCAGACCGGCCGCGATCTCCAGAGCAGCACCGCGCGCGCGGCGCGCCTCGGGTCGAAGCTCAAGGACGCGCTCACCGCGCGCGGGACGCTCGCGGGCGTCGTCGAGGCGTTCGGGCTCTACCCGGAGAAGACCGCCCGCTCGATGGTCGAGGCCGTCGAGGAGATGAAGAACCACGTCGGCTTCCGCGCGCAGAGCAGCGATACGTACGTCGTCTCGTTCACCCACGACGATCCGCACGTGGCGCAGCAGGTCGCCGCCCGCCTCACGCAGATCCTGCTCGACGACTACCGCCGCGACAGCCTCGGCACGGCGACGATGACCCGCGATTTCCTGCGGAAGGAGCTCGCCGAGGCCAGCTCCAAGGTCGACGCGGCGAGCCGCGCGCTGGCGACGTTCCTCGCCAGGAACCCGCAGTTCCAGTGGGGGCTCAACGACTCTCCGTATGCACCGGCGCCCCAGCCGCTCGGCTCGCCCGGCGCCCCCGCGCCCGCGGCTTTGGCGCGCGCCCTGTCGTCAGCGCAGCCTGTCCGCCCGGTCGACCCGCAGCTCGCGGCGCTCGAGCGCCAGCTCGCCCGGGTCGAGGCGCTGCTCGGGGCCGGGCGATCGCCAGCGGCGGCGCCGGGGCAGCCGCTGCCCCAGAGCGTCGTCGAGGCGCAGCGGGCCCGCTCCGCCGCCGTCGCCGCGGTCGCGGCAGCCGAGGCGGCGCTCGCCGAGAAGCTCACGACCGTGACCCCGATCCACCCGGACGCCGTCGCCGCGAAGCGCCGCGTCGAGGCGGCGAAGAGCCAGCTCACCGCTGCCGAGAGCGCGCTCGGGCTCGTGCGCGCGGGCGTCACCGAGGCGCCGGCCGGCGAGGCGCGCGCGCTCACGCCGTCGCGGCGCGCGGCGCTCGCGGCGGAGCGGACCGCGCTCCTCCGGCAGATCGCGGGCCTGCGCGCGCGCGCCGGCGGTGGCAGGGCGCCGGCGGGGGGCGAGGGGCCGCGCGCGCCGGAGGAGAGCGCGGCCAGGGGCGAGGGGCCGCGCGCGCCGCCGTGGGCGGCCGACGGGGGCGCCGAGGAGCGCGTGATCGAGCTCGAGACCGAGTGGCACCGGCTCCGCCTCGATCTGGAGAGGGCGCGCGAGTACCTGAAGACCGTTCAGGCCAACGAGCGGGCCGCGGACCTGTCCGCGGACGCCGCCGAGAACAAGAGCGAGACCGAGCTCGACGTCCTCGACCAGGCCTACCTGCCGAGCCGCCCTGACCGGGGGCGGGGCCGCGTCTTCTTCGCGGGCGCCGCGGTGACGTTCTTCTTCGCGCTCGGCGTCGCCGGGGCCCGGGTGCTGCTCAACGACACGCTCTACGACGGCGGCGACATCCACGCGCTCGGCGGCCCCGCCCTGCTGGCCGCGATGCCGGAGCTCCCGGCGCGCCCGCCGCTCCGCGAGCGCACGATCGTGCCCGCGTACTACGCAGAGCCGCCCGGCGGGCCCGGGTACGGCACGGAGCCGCCCGGCGGGCCCGGGTACGGCACGGAGCCGCCCGGCGGGCCCGGGTACGGCGCGGAGCCACCCGGCGCGGCTGGGCCCGGCCCCGAGCCGCCCGGCGGGCTCGGGCCAGGCGCAGAGCCGCCCGGCGCGCCAGCAGAGGCCGCTCAGGCCGGCGCCGCCCCGGAGGACACGCTCCGGGACAGCCTCGACCTCGGCGACTGCGAGGGGGTCGACCGGTCGTCCTGGAGCGCGCCCGAGGCGCCGCTCGCCTGCGTGGGCGTGCGCTCGTTCGCGCGCGCCGGCGGCCCCGCGTTCGCTGTGCCCGAGGTGGAGATCATCGGCGCGGATCTCGATCCCGAGGGGCACGGCGTGTTCGAGCTGCTCCGGGGGGCGCCCGCGTCCGCGCTCGCGGCGCTCCGGGTCCTCCGGCACCGGCTCGATCAGCGGCGGGCGGGCGAGCCGCTCGCGGTCGCGGTGGTGAGCCCCGGCCGGGCCGAGGGCAAGACCGCGCTCGCGGTCCGCCTCGCGATGACGCTCGCCGAGGCCGAGCGCGCCCGGGTGCTGCTCGTCGACGGCCACCTCGCGTGCCCCCGCGTCGCGGCGACGCTCGGCCTGCGGCTGCCCGCGCACGCGAGCTTCTCGGAGCAGCTCCGGCGGCGGATGGCGGGCGAGATCCGCCCGCTCGGCGTCATCGCCGTCAGCCAGTCGCTCTCGGTGCTCGCGGAGCCATCGCCCGAGGCGAGCTACCCCGCGGCGCTCCACTCGGTCCACTTCGAGGCCGCGATGCGCACGCTGCGGCGCTACCACGATTACGTCGTCATCGACGGCCCTCCGGTCCTTGGCTCGGGCGACGCCAACGTCATCGAGGACGCCTCCGACGGCATCGTCCTCGTCGCGCGCGCCTCGCTGACCCGGGCGTCGTCGCTGACGAGGGCCGCCGAGCAGCTCGGCGATCGCCGCATCCTCGGGGTGGTCCTGAATGACGTGGCGCCGAGGCCCGTCGCCAGGAAGCGGGTCTGTATCGACGGCGAGCCAGCGGGGCAGTCGGTCTGAGGAGAAGCGAGGAGGCGCCGAGAGGGACGCAGGGAAAGAAGCGCGGGAGGAGCAGCGGTGGTGCGCTGGCGCCCGTGCCGACTTCAATCGATTCTCTGTCGGTTCTTCAACGCTCTCACGACATCTTCGCGATCAGAACGTGATCTTTACCGCGTCCGACGACCTGTTCGCCGTACCGTGGTGGACGACCTCGATGTTGTTCCCATCCGGGTCGAGCACGAACGCTGCGTAGTAGCCGGGGTGGTACGGGCGTTTGCCCGGAGCGCCGTTGTCCTTGCCGCCCGCGGCGACCGCGGCGGCGTGGAAACGATCGACCGTGGCGCGGTCGCTCGCCTGGAAGGCGAGGTGCGTCCGGCCGGTGGTCACGCCGGCCGCGGCCGGCGAGTCCACGCTCGAGATGAAGAGCTCGTCGGCCCAGAAGTAATCGTCGGCCTCGCCTCCGATCGGGATCCCGATCACCTCGAAGACGGCACGATAGAACTTCTTGCTTGCCGCGAGGTCGGCCACGACGAGCTGAACGTGATCGATGAGGCGCCCGCGATAGATCTCTTGAATTTCCATCGCCTCGGGATACCGCACATCGCCCCCGGTGCAAGCAGACTCATTCGAGCTCATCGGCTCGCGGGCTGCGCGCGGCGCGGTGTTGGCGCCGCGCGCCCGCGAGCTCAGCCGATCTTGAAGTTGATCGATTTCGGCCGCGTCAGGTGCAGGAACCCGAGCGTCGAGAGCGTCGCGCCCTTGCCGCTGTTCTTCGCGCCCGTCCACGGGAGCGCCGGATCCAGGGTGTCACACTGGTTCATGTAGACCGTGCCGACGTCGAGCTCGCGCGCGAGCCGCGCGGCGCGCTCGCGGTCGCGCGTCCAGACCGACGCGGTGAGCCCGAGATCGCTGTCGTTCATCAGCGCGAGCGCCTCCTCGTCGGACGAGACCGGCACGATGGGCAGCACCGGCCCGAACGACTCGATGCGCATCACGTCGAGATCGGGCGCCGTGTCCACGAGGAGCGTCGGCTCGAAGAAGCGCCCTCGGCCCTCGACCTGGGTCGCCCGACCGCCGCAGAGCGCCTTCGCCCCCCGGGAGAGCGCCTGCTTCACCTGCGCCTCCAGGAACGCCGGCGCGTGAGGCTGCGCCATCGGACCCAGGTTCGTCCGCTCGTCGGTCGGATCGCCGAGGACGTAACGCTTCATCAGCTCCAGCGCGGCCTCCACGAACTTCGGATAGAGGTCGCGGTGCACATACGCGCGCTCGACAGCGCAGCAGCTCTGTCCGGCGTTGTAACAGGCGCCGTCGACGATCCCGTCCACCGCCTTCTCCAGGTCCGCGTCGGCCGCGACGTAGGCGCCGTCCTTCCCGCCGAGCTCCAGGCCGGCGTCGACGGCCACCTTCTTCGATGTCGCCGCATAGATCCGGCGTCCGCCTTCGACGGAACCGGTGAAACCGACGAAGTTGACCCGCGGGTCCGATGCGATGCGCTCGGACGTGGCGTGGTCGCAGTGGAAGGCCTGGACGAGGCCGGGCGGCGCGCCGGCCTCCGCGAACGCCGTCGCGAAGTGCTCTCCGCAGAGCGGCGAGCGCGGCGAGTGCTTGAGCAGCACCACATTGCCCGAGAGCACCGCGGGGATGACCACGTTCACGGCGGTGAGGAGCGGATAATTCCAGGCGGGGAGATTGAAGACCACGCCGAGCGGAGCGCGCACGATCCGCCGCTCGAGCCCGGGGAGCTCCGGCAGGATCACATCGGCGAGCGCGCCCTCGGCGATCGAGATCATGTGCCGGGCTCGCTTGGCCATCCCCGCGACTTCATTGCGGGATTGGCGCAGGGGCTTGCCCATCATGCGGGTGATGTCGGCGGCGATCGACGGGGTGTTGGCCTCGATGTGCTCGACCGCGCGCTGGCACAGGGCGGCGCGCTCGGCGATGGATGTGCGCGAGAAGCGCCGCGCGGCGGCGGTCGCGGTGTCGAGGAGCCGGTCGACGGCGGCCTCGTCTGCAAGAGGCCGGCGGACGGCTTCCTCGAGGGTATACGGGTTGTCGATCACGAGGTCGGACATGGCGGGGAGATTAACCCAGTTCCCTGGGGGGCCAAGCGTCGTCTAGACTCGGGGCGAATGCGCGCCACCGCGGCAGGTCTATCCGACGTCGGCAGGGAGCGGGTCCACAACGAGGACCGATACATCCTCCTCCCCGAGTTCAACGTCTACGTCGTCGCGGATGGCATGGGCGGGCACGAGGCCGGCGAGGTCGCGAGCCGGATCGCCGCGAGCGCCATCGCCGGCTACTTCCGCGAGGCGAACGGCAAGCGGCGCAGGGCGTCGACCGGCGACAGGCTGCGCGCCGCCGTGACGTACGCGAACGCGCGCATCTTCGCGCACGCCGACGACTCGCGGTTCTACCGCGGGATGGGGACCACGGTCGTCGCCGCGGCGTTCTCGCCGCGGGAGCGGAAGTTCTACGTCGCCCACGCCGGCGACAGCCGCTGCTACCTCCTCCGCAACGGCGATATCTCGCAGCTGACCCGCGACCACTCGCTCATCGCGGACGCGCTCCTCGAGCGGCCCGACCTCACGGAGCGCGACCTCGCCTACCTGCCCCGCAACGTCATCACGCGGGCGCTCGGCATCGGCCCCAGCGTCGACATCGACCTGCGCGCGGAGCGCGTCGAGGCGGGCGACGTGTTCCTCCTCTGCTCCGACGGCCTCCACGGGCTCGTGGACGATCGCGAGATCGCGCGCATCGTCGAGGACAACGCCGTGCTCGCCGACGCGTGCGGCAAGCTCATCGACTGCGCCAACGAGAACGGTGGCCGCGACAACATCACCGCCGTGCTCATCCGGATCGAGGAGACGGCATCGGCGTCGTGGAGCCAGCGCCAGGGCGTCAAGAGCCGCAGCGTGCGGTAGCATCGGGCTGCGTGCGGAGGGAGCCGGGAGCACGCCGCGTCATCACGTGAGCGGCGCCGCTGCGCCCCTGCCGCCTGCAGGTGGGCTGAAGACAAGGGAGGTCATGCATGCGAACCAGGTGGATCGGGATGGGGCTCTTCGTCGGCGCGCTGCTCGCGTGGGGCTGTGGCGGCGCGGCGCTCGGCGAGGCGTGCGACGAAGAGGGCGCGGAGGGCGAGTGTGAGGACGGCTCGGTCTGCGGCAAGCCCGACGACAGCGCGGCGCTCGAGTGCCTGAAGACGTGCGTCGAGCAGACGGACTGCCCCGCGGACCAGGAGTGTAACGGGATCACCGGCTCGGACCTCAAGGGCTGCAGGCCGAAGTAGGGGAGGGCGCGGCGTGCCAGCCGCGAGCGCGGCGCGCCGGCCGCCGCGCTCAGAGCACGCCGGCGTGCGCGCGATCGAGCAGGCCGTCCATCACCTCGAACAGCTGCCGGTTGCCGTCCTGGGAGTAGCCCGCGAGCTTCTCTTCACAGGCCGGGATGGCCTTCACGAAATCCGCGACGACGGCCGGGTCGTCCAGCGAATCGGCGCCGCGGCCGAACCCCTCGCGCTCGAGGTAGCGGGCGTTGAGCACCTGCTCGAACTGGCGGCCGAGGGGGACGGCGAGCATCGGCTTGCGCAGGTAGACCGCCTCCCCCATCAGCGTGAACCCGCCGCCGGCGATGACGGCGCGGCACGACGCGAGGTCGTCGATGAAGCCCTCCTCGCTGAAGGGGCGGTAGCGGAGGTTGCCCTCGACCTGCTCCTCCGTGATGTTCCGGCGCATCCCGTAGATGCGGCACTCGAGCCCGGTCTTCGCGAGCGTCGCCGACAGCGCGTCGTTCCCCTCGGCGGTCTGGTAGACGAGCAGGTGCTCCCCGGGGCGGCGGTTCGCGGCGATGATCTCGGGGCGGAGGATCGGCGGCACCAGCGTCGTCTCCTGCTTGCGGACCGGCGGGCGAAAGAACGTGGCGATGACGTAATGGTTGCAGAACGGCAGCTTGCTCTTCACGAACGCGCGCGTGAGCTGGAACCCCGCCTCGTGGCCGGCGAGGATCTCCGCGTCGTGGGTGCACCGGTTGATGATCTGCATGTTGTCGACCGAGAGGATCGGCAGCCGGTGGAGCTTGGCGTAGAGGTACGTCCACGACTCGAAGTCGCTGACGGTGAGCTCGGGGCGAAAGTCCTTGATGAGCTCGAAGTACGCGGCGATGTTCTTCGGCGTGCCCGTCGCGCCGGAGAGCACGTTGGACCAGAGCGTCTTGCCGCGCCGGACCCGGTTCTCCTCGTAGATCATGTGGAGCCCGTGGATGCGGTTCACCCCCGCGAAGCGCCTGGACAGGAAGTCGGTCGCCCTGCCCGACGCCATGATCTCGAGCTCGTGTCCCTGCGCGAGCAGGTGTTCGATCACGACGCGCGAGCGCATGGCGTGCCCCATCCCTTCGCCGACGACGCCATAGAGGATCTTCATGACGCGCGAGTGTAGCGGGGGCTTTGGGGCGTTCGGAAGGAAACGGCGGCGCAGCGGCGCGGGCGGCCCGTGCGGCGGCCGAGCGCAGGCGGCGCCGCGGCGCGGGCGGCGGGCGTGACGCCCCGCCGCCGGATCTGGAGCGAGCTGCTGCCGCTCGAGGTGGTGCGGGCGCCCGGGACGCTCGCGCTGCTGCGGCGGTATGCGCTGGAGCTCTCGATCGCGGTGCGGCCGGAGACCGCGGCGGGGCTGCCGGATCTCGCGGCGGCGTGCGCGGACGCGGGGGTGGCGGTCGCGGTGTGGCCGATGATCGCGGACGAGGACGGGCGCTGGGCGAGCGCCGGCAACGCGGCGGCGTTCGGCGCGTTCGTCGCGCGGCTGCTGGACGCGCTCGACGCGCGGCGCCTGGCCGCGGCGGAGGTCGTGTTCGATCTCGAGCCGCCGATCGAGGCGGTGCGGCGGGCGCTCGCAGGGGGGCGCGGCGCGCTCGATCTGCTCGGCGGTGGGCCGCGGGGAGCGCGAGGGAGCACGCGGTGGGAAGAGGCGCAGCGCGCGTACGTGGAGCTGGCGGGCGCGGTGCACGCGCGCGGGGTGGCGACCTCGGCCGCGATCGTGCCGCTCGTCTTGACCGACGGGCCGGCGCGCGGCTGGGAGCGGCTGCTCGGGACGCCCGTGTCCGCGCCGCCGTGGGGGCGCGTCGGCGCGATGCTGTACACGTCGTTGATCGCGGGGTATTCGCGCGGCGCGCTCGGCCGGGAGGACGCGCTCGCGCTGCTCGCCTGGGGGTGCCGCGCCGCCGCCCGGCGGTTCGGTCCGAGGGCGGGCGCCTCGCTGGGCGCCGTGGGCAAAGGCGCGCTCGGCGACGAGCCGGTCTACCGCTCGGTCGCCGAGCTCCGCGAGGACGTGGCCGCCGCGGTGGCGGCCGGGGTCTCGGATCTCTCGCTGTTCGACCTCGGCGGGGTGCTGGCGCGGCCGCCGGCCGAGGCATGGATCGAGGCGTTTGTCGCGCCGCCGGCCGAGGTGAGGTTGCCGCGGGAGACGCTGCGGGCGCGCGGCGTGATCGCGGCCGCCGCGCTCGTGGGTCGGGCGGCGGGCTATGCTCGCCGGCTCACCTCGCCCTGACGGCGATCACCCGTGGTGTGACTTGCCCTGGCCGCGGTAGCGCTTCCAGTGATGTCGCTTGTTCTTGTTCTTCGGCCTGCTGTTGCCGGACAGGCCGATAGACGTCTTCTTCGTGTGTACTGACATGGCCCCGTCATGGCGCCGAGACGGGGCGGGCGACAGGGGTCACGAGCTCCGGCGCCGCTCGGGCCGGACCGCCGGGCTGAGGAGGCAACGACTTCCCTGAGGGTCAGGGCGGGGCGCTCCTGGCGACCTGGCGGTTCGTCCCCCATCGCCGGAAAGCTCAGACGCTCTCGCGATCGGGCGCTCTCGCGGCAGGCGGCTCCGCTGCGCTGACCGCCACGGCCGCCTGCAGGCTCGGCGCCGCCTCGGCGGCGCCCGCGGAGGCATGCCGGATGCGCCGCTTCGTCTGCACGATGTGCACGATCTGGTCGAGGATCACGGCGACGAGGATCACGGCGCCGATGATGATGAAGGTCCAGTTCGGGTCCAGGCGCCAGATGCGTTGGATGCGGTCAGCGTCCTCGTAAGGCAGCTGGAACATGTTGATGCCGTTGTCGATGACGCGCATCACGGCGGAGCCGATGATGATGCCGAGCACCGTGCCTTCACCCCCGCGAAGCGAGCAGCCGCCGAGCACGGCCGCGGCGATCGCGTACATCTCGTACGCGATGCCGACCTGCTGCGACATCTGCCCGATGTACGACGCGTAACAGACGCCGGCCACGCCGCCGAGGCCCGCCGAGATCACATAGGTAGACGTCTCCACCCGCTTTACGTTGATGCCGGAGTACTCGGCCGCGTCGCGATTGCCGCCGATCGCGTAAACGTAACGGCCGAACACCGTGAAGTGCAGCGCGTAGGCCGCCACGCCGCTCACGGCGAGGAACATCAGCAGCGGATACGGGACGAGCGCGTCGCTCCCGCTCTTGAGCAGCCCGCCGTTCGCGAGGGCGAGCAGCGGCGAGCCACCGAGGCTCAGCGTGCCCCCCCCGGCGATGGTCTGCGAGACGCCGCGCAGGAACAACATGCCGCCGAGCGTGACGATGAACGGCTGCAGCTTGAGCCGCGTGATCAAGAGGCCCTGGCCGAGACCGAACAGCAGCGCCACGCCGAGCGCCACCGGAATGCCGATCCACAACGGGTAACCCAGGCCGCCGAGCTGGGTCGACGAGAGCTTGGCGATGAGGACGCCCGTCAGGCCGATCACGGACCCGATCGACAGATCGATGCCGCCGGCGATGATGACGAACCCGATGCCGATCGCGAAGATCCCGAGCATCGAGATCTGCCGCAGGGTGTTGATCGAGTTCGACTGCCCGAGAAAATCCGGGTTCGAGATGAAGAGGCCCAGACACATCACGACGAGCGCGATGGTCATCCCAAGCTCGCGCCTCACGACAGATCCTCCTTGTCGGCGTGGCCCGTCATCAAGGTCGCGATCCGCTCCTGGCTGAGCCGTTCCCGCGGCAATACGCCCTTGATGCGCCGCTCGTGCATGACGGCGACGCGATCGCTCATTCCGATGATCTCTTCCATGTCCGAGCTGACCATCAAGATCGTGATGCCTTCATCCGCGAGGGCGGTCATGTGGCGGTAGATCTCGGCTTTGGCGCCGACGTCGATGCCCCGCGTCGGCTCGTCCAGGATGAGCACGCGCGGGTTCATGGCCAGCCATTTCCCGAGCACCACCTTCTGCTGGTTTCCGCCGGAGAGGTTCACGACGGGCTGACGGATGCCGGGCGTCTTCGTCCTCAAGCGCTCCACCTCCGATTCGGCGACCCGGCGCTCCGTCTCCCTGTTCAGGAAGCCCCAGCGGCTGTAGTTGCCGATGTCGGGCAGGGAGGTGTTCTCTGCGACGCTGAGCGGCAGTACGAGGCCGTGGCGCTTGCGATCCTCCGGCGCCAGGTAGACGCCGCGGTCGATGGCGTCCCTGGGTTTTCGAGGAGCAAACTCCTTGCCTTCGAGCGTCATGCGTCCCCCGAGCGCCGGCGTGACCCCGAAGATCGTCTGCATGAGCTCCGTGCGGCCCGAGCCGACCAGGCCGGCGAAGCCGAGGATCTCCCCGCGTCCGGCCGAAAAGGAGATCTGCGCGGGCGCGCCGGGCACGACGAGCCCTTCGACCACCAGCACGGGCTCGGTCGATGTACGGGGCCGTTTCTCCGGGAAGTAGTGCGCGCTGAGCTCGCGGCCCACCATCATGGAGACGATCCGTTCGCGCGTCGCTCCCGCGCGCGTGAGGTCCCCGACGTGGCGGCCGTCGCGCAGGACCGTCACCCGGTCCGCCAGCGTCATGACCTCTTCCATGCGGTGCGAGATGTAGACGATGCCGATGCCGTCCGCCCGGAGCTTGCGGATGATCCCGAAGAGATGCTCGGACTCACCGCTCGTGAGCGACGAGGTCGGCTCGTCCATGATGAGGATGCGCGCGCTCAGGGCGAGCGCCTTGGCGATCTCGACCATCTGCATCTGACCGGCGGTCAACGCGGACACCGGGGTCGAGGGCGAGAGCCGCAAGCCCACGCGCAGAAGCAGCTCCCTGGCGCGGGCGGCCATGTCGCCCTTCGGCAGCGGACGGAGGAGCAGCCCTGTCGCGCCGCCTTCGTTGCCGAGGAAGATGTTGGCCGCGATGTCCAGGTTCGGCGCCAGCATCAGCTCCTGATGGATGAGCGCGATGCCGAGGCGCTTGGCGGCGCGCACGCTCTCGATGGCGACGTTCTTCCCGTCGATGCGGATCTCGCCTTCGTCGGGTTGCAGGGCGCCCCCGAGGACCTTCATGAGCGTGCTCTTGCCCGCGCCGTTCTCGCCCATGAGGGCCAGCACCTCGCCCGGCTTCAGCGAGAGAGAGACGCCCTGGAGCGCGACCACGCCGGCAAACCGCTTGGTGATCGCGCGCATCGCGAGCAGATCCGGAGCGGACGCTGTCACGCTCACTTCTTCATTTCGGCGAGCTGCTGTTTGAAGGTCGCCACGTTGGTCTTTTCGATCACGTCGATGCCGGTGTCGATGCTCTTGTTGGCCGGGATCTGCCCCATCGCCGTGCCGGGCTTGACCGAGAGCTCATGCGCCCACTTGCTCGCCAGGTAACCGAACTGAAACGGCTTCTGGACGACCGTGGCCGAGATCGTGCCGTTCTCGATGGCGGTGAGCGTCTCCTCTTCCTCGTCGAACACCGCCGCGAGGACCTTGCCCTTCTTCCCGAGCGCCTCGATGGCCGCCGCGATGGCGGGGCCGTTGTAGGACCACAGGCCTGCGACGAGCTTCAGGTCCGGGTGCGCGTTGATGATGTCCTCCACGTTGGAGCGCGCCTTCGCGCGGTCGGTGTTGTCCTCGCGCTTGTCGACGATCTCGATGTTCTTGCCGGCGATCGCGTCCTGAATGCCTTGCAGGCGCTGCTTCGCGTTGTCCGCGGAGAGCGTGCCGACGAACACGGCCATCTTGCCGCCGTTCGGGAGGAGCTTCACGATGTGGGCGCCGAGCGCCTTGCCAGCCTCGTGGTTGTTGGTGCCGATGTAGAGCAGTCGGCTCGACGCCGGGGCGTCCGAGTCGAACGTGATGAGCTTGCTCTTCTCGGCCACCTTGTTGAGCACCGGGACCTGATCGGCCGGCGCGATGGCGCTCACGGCGATGGCGTCGTAGCCCTGACTCGAAAGGTTCTCGAGGATCTGGTTCTGCTCCTCCGTGGTGCCGTTCGACGGCATCTTCACGTCGACCTGGACCTTGCTTTCTTGCTCATATTTCCGGACGCCCGCCTGGGCGATCTTCCAGAACTCGGACGCGTTGTTGGTGACGAAGGCGAGCTTGACGATCTTCGGCTTCGAGCCGCCGCCCTCGGCTGGCGCGGCGGCCGGCCCCTCGCTCTTCTCGTTGCACCCCGTCATCGCGAGCAGCGCCAACAGGAAGGGCGCCACGGCCGCCCAACCCTTGCCCCAGGACTTCGTCTCTTTCACGGCTGGTCTCCTTGCTGATTCACTCTCAAGAACGTGTCGACATCACGCGTGGCGTCGCCCTTACCCGGCCGTTGTCCCCGTGCTCTGCCGCAAAGCCGGCGGCGCGTTCTTCCCACAGTGCGCCCCGGTGGCTGGGGTCTACCCTCCGCGTCCCTGGAGGCCGAACCACTCCTCGATCTCTACCATCGGAATGGATCTGGAGGACAAAGGACGCCCGCAGGAATGCACTGTGAACGTTCACATTTTCGGTGTCAACTACGATCGGTGGGTGCTCCGCGCGCGGGACGTCACGGGTTAAGGCTGATCGAAGAATTGTCAGGGCACGGGAACGCGCGGTCGCCCGGTGCGTTCAGGGGCGTTGCGCCTGCCGAAGGCGCGCAGGGTCTGCGACTCAGTACATCGAGCACGCGCTGAGATGACGGCGCTGGGCGATTTCTGTCGACTGGCAGGAAGTTGCCGTTCTTCCGGTACGTGCTTTGGCGACCCTCGCGCAGCGTGTGATAGGTTGGTGCTGTTCGAACATATTTGTCTTGCGGCATTGGCTTGAGCGCGCGGAGGTGCCTGTGAATCGAAGCAAGCGGTGGGTCGTCGACGCGACCTGGGTGATGTCCGTCACCGCGGCGCGTGCCCGGACGGGGGTCGCGCTCGGCGTGGTGCTCGCGGCCGCGGCGTGCGGTCAGGAGGGCGGCGACCGCGACGCGA
Source organism: Sorangium sp. So ce128 (assembly GCF_051525245.1). Taxonomy (NCBI): domain Bacteria; kingdom Pseudomonadati; phylum Myxococcota; order Polyangiales; family Polyangiaceae; genus Sorangium; species Sorangium sp. So ce128. Next base: position 4,534,923 of record NZ_CP150313.1, read on the forward strand.
TCGCGGGGAGCGGCGGGTGGGGGACGGGCGGCGCGCTCGCGACAGGCGGAGCCTCGGAGACGGGCGCCGGGGTCGGCGGCGCGGAGAGCACCGCGAGCGGCGGCGCGCCGGGGGACGGCGGAGCAGGCGGGGAGGGCGACGGCGCGGAGAGCACCGCGGGCGGCGGCGCGCCGGGGGACGGCGGAGCGGCCGGGGAGGGCGGTGGCCCGGGCAGCGGCGGCGCGGGCGGAGCGCCCGAACGATGCAGCAGGGCCGCGGCCTGCGGGACGCACAAGTGGGCGTGCTGGCCCATGCCCAACCCGGCGGGCAGCGGCCTGCCCAACCCCGCGAGTTATACCGATGTGGGGGGCGGCGTGGTGCGCGACGAGGTCACATGTCTCGAATGGCAAGAGACCCCTCCTTCCGAGGCGTACACGTGGGAGCAGGCGATCGGCTATTGCGACGACCTGACGCTCGGCGGGTTCTCCGACTGGCGCCTTCCGACGCGCATCGAGATGACGTCGATCGTCGACTTCACCCGGAGCCCGGCCATCGACAGGGGCGCATTCCCGGGGGCGCGCGGGGGCTTCCACAAGACGTCGTCCGACTGGATCCTCACCATCCGGCAGGCCGGCGCCGGCGCGGGGCGCGACTATGCCTGGGCCTTCAACCTGAGCGACGGGATCGTCAGCAACGCCTACTCCAAGGCGACCGCGGCGAGCCTGCGCTGCGTGCGAGGCAACGGCGAGGGGGAGGCGCCGAGCAGCCCGGCCGTGGCCCCGCCCGACCAGTACGCCGTCGTGTCGCCCGGCGAGGTGATGGACATGTACACAGGCCTCGTCTGGCAGCAGGGGTATTCGCCGGCCACGCTCGCCTGGACCGAGGCGGAGAGCTACTGCGCGACGCTCGATCTCAACGGCCACACGTGGCGCCTGCCCAGCATCCGGGAGCTCGCGACCCTGGTCGACGAGGCGCAGGTGGCGCCGTCGATCAACCGCGCGATGTTCCCCGACACGCAGTACGGCGCCCGCAGCAACGACTGGTACTGGAGCTCCCACGCGGCCGCGGGGAACGCCTCGGCGGCCTGGGCGCTCAACTTCGACGACGGCTTCACCGGGTTCAACGCCGGAGAGAGCGGCAAATGGAACCATTTCACGGCCGCGTGGGTGAAGTGCGTGCGCTGACGGCGTGGCCGCGGCCGTCGCGCTCCGCCCGGGGAGAGCGCGGCGGCGACGGCCGGCGCCGCCGCGCCTCGTTTCGGTGGCGCGCTGCCGCCGGCGTCGGATAGCGTGGCTCGGGTGAGCCCGAGCACGCCGCCGGCGCGCCCTCGCCTCGCCGCCCACGTGCTCGCGCGGCGCCACCTGGTCGGCGAGGAGGAGCGCGTCATCCTCCACGATGCCCGCACCGGGCAGCTGCTGCAGCTCGGCCCACGGGAGTGGGTCCTGCTCTCCGCGGCCGACGGGACGCGCGACGTCGAGGGCATCGTCATCGCGGCGGCCCGCGAGGGCGCACACGCGCGTGTGCCCGCGGCGCAGGCGTTCTTCGCAGAGCTCCACGCCGCGGGGCTGCTGGAAGCGGATGACGCCGGCGAGGACGCGGGGCCCTGGAGCGCCGCGGCGCCCGCGGCGCCCGCGCTCGACCCGGGGGAGCGCGATCCCCGCGAGCGCCCGCTGGAGGTGCTGCCCGACTTCAGCCTGCACTGCGACGGCCGCGGGAGCTGCTGCCGGATCTACGCCTCGATCCTCTTCGATCCCGAGGAGGCCGCGCGGGCGCGGGCATTGCGGCCCGACGTGATGAGCGGGGGCGCGCGCCACGAGCGGGTCTTCACGCCGGAGCGCGGGACGTGGCCGTGCGCGGCCTCCGTCGTGGCGATGCGGGACGGCCGGTGCGCCTACCTCGAGGGCGAGGGGCGCTGCTCGCTCCACGCGAAGGGCGGGCCCGAGGCCAAGCCGCTCGGGTGCCGCACCTTCCCGACCAGCTTCGTCGACGACGGCGAGTCGGTGCGCGTCTCGGTCGCCGTGGAGTGCGCCTGCGTGCTGGCCAGCGCGGGCCGCCCCGGCGGCGCGCCGCTGCTCGATCCGCGGCTCGTCACGCGGGGGGATCTGGACGAACGCATCGACGTCGCCCGGCTGCCGGACCGCGCGCAGGTGGCGCCCGGCGCGACCGCCTCCCGCGCCGAGGTCGTCGCCTGGTCGCGGCGCCTCGCCGCGGCAACGCCCCCGCCCGACGTCGCCGCGGGCCTCTTCTCGCTCGCCGCCGCGCTCGAGGCCGAGGGCCTCGCCGAGGGGGCGATCGCGCGCTTCGAGCGGCCCGATCCGCTGGATCCGGCGGCGATCGCGCCGTGGCTCGCCGCGCTCCATGGCCGCGCGGCGCGGCGGGCGCGCGAGGACGCCGCATGGCGGAGCGAGCGGGACCTCGCCCGGAGGGCCACGCGGTGGATCGCGGACGCGACCCGGGCGCTCGGCGAGCCCGACCTGCTCGGCGCGCTGCTCCTCTCGCCCGTGCGCGCGCGCGTCGGCGACCGCGAGCGCTTCACCCTCCGCGCGGCCTTGCATGGCCACCGCCTGCTCGGGGCGCTGCCGCTCTCGCTGGCGCTCCGCGATCGCGCCGTGCGGCTCGTCGTGGCCCGGGCGCTGCCGGCGGTCGTCGCCGGGGAGGGCGCGGACGACCCGGCCTGCGCCGAGCCGATCGCGCTCGTGGAGGCGGCGCTGCGCGGCCACGGCCTCGACGCGTACGCCGCCGAGGCGGCCATGGCCGGGTGATCGCGCGCGCCTCCGTCGAACTCGGAGAGACATCGCCTCCGATCCTGTCGATAATGCGCCCGCGATGAGCCAGCCCCCGCTCGACAACAAGACGGACTTCGCCGCGCACCCACAGCTGCTCGTCGACCGGGACGGCGAGCAGCTGGTCACGATCGTCAAGGCGAGCTTCGAGCTCCAGGGCGACGGCAGCCTCGAGCTCGCGCCCCCCGAGCGCACGCGCGGGGTCCGCCTCGCCGACCTGCCCTGGGAGGAGAAGAAGCCCGAGAGCGTCGCGTACCCCGCCGACGTCTGCCTGTTCAAGCCGGCGACCGACGTGATCTTCGTGGCCACGGCGTACGCGCCGAACGGCAAGGCCGTGCCTTCCTTCGACGTGCGCGTCGAGGTCGGCCCGCTCAGGAAATCGCTCGTCGTGTTCGGCAAGCGGCTCTGGGTGGACAAGGGCGCCGCCCTCACCGCGCCGGCGCCCATCGAGCAGATCGACATGCGCTACGACCACGCCTGGGGCGGGCGGGACGACGACGACCCCGCGGCGCCCCTCGAGGAGCCGCGCAACCCGATCGGCACGGGCGTCACGCGCGCGCCGGCCTCGCTCACCCACCAGCCTGCGCCGGCCATCGAGGATCCCTCGTACCCGATCCGGACCGCGAAGACCGCGCCGCCGCCCGCGGGGATCGGGGCCGTCGGCCGGCACTGGGAGCCGCGCCGCGGGTATGCCGGGACGTACGACGCCGCGTGGCGGGAGAACCGCGCGCCGCTCCTGCCCGAGGACTTCGACCACCGCTTCAACCTCTGCGCCTCGCCGGGCCTCATCGCGGATCCGCCGCTCGCGGGCGGCGAGCCGGTGCGGGCGCTCAACCTCACGCCCGAGGGGGCGCTCAGCTTCGAGCTCCCGAAGGTGCAGGTCGAGATCGAGTTCCACGTGAAGGACCGCGCGCCGGTCGCCTTCGCGCCGCACCTCGACACCGTGCTCGTCGACCTCTACGCCACCGGCCCGCAGAAGCCGGTGGCCGTCGAGATGGTCTGGCGCGCGCACGTCAAGGCGCCCCGGCGGATGAAGGACGCGCGCGTGATCGTGCGCGAGCGGGGGCGAGCGTGAGGCCCCTCGCCGTCATGGTGGCCGCGGGCGCGGTCACGCCCGTCGGGCTGCGCTCGATCGACACCGCGTTCTCGCACCGCGCCTCGGCCGCGGCGATGCGCGAGTCGCCGCTCGTGGACGGGCAGGGCGAGCCCGTCACGATGTGCTTCCTGCCCACGCTCGATCCGCGGGTCACGGGCGCGGCGCGCGCCGTCCTGCTCGCGGAGCGCGCGCTCGGCGAGGCGCTCGAGAAGCTCGGCCCCGCGGCGCGGGGGCTGCGCATGCAGATGGGCCTGTGCCTCGACGAGCACCTCGGGCAGCGGCCGCCGGGCGGCGAGGCCCCGGCGCAGCGGGTCGCCGCCGAGCTCGCCGCGCGGGCGCAGTCGTACGGGTGCGCGCCGGAGATCGCGGTCAAGGTCTCGACGCGCGGCCCCGCCGCGCCGGGGTTCTTGCTGCCGGAGCTGTGCGACGCGCTCGCGCGAGGCACGATCGACGCGGCGCTGCTCGGCGGCGTGCACACCGACTACGACCCCGCGCGCATCGCCGCGCTCGACGCCGCGGGCCGGCTCTTCCGGCCGGACAACCTCGACGCCCTCGTCCCCGGCGAGTGCGCGGCCTTCGTGGTCCTCGCGCGCCCCGACGTCGCGCGGCGCGCGCTCCTCCGCGAGCTCGGGCAGATCGTCGGCCTCTCCACCGCGCACGAGCGGGCCCGCCCGGACAACGACGAGTCCGCGTTCCAGGCCACGGGCCTCACCGCCGCGCTCCGCGCCGCGCTCGCGCCGCTCGCCGAGCGCGGGCTGCGCGCGGGCTGGGTGCTCACCGACATCACCTTCGAGACCTTCCGCCATTTCGAGCTCCAGGCCGCGTCGGTGCGCACGCAGCAGCTCTTCTGCGATCCGCAGCAGCTGGAGTGCCCCGCCCAGCGGATCGGCGCGCTCGGCGCCGCGGCCATGCCGCTGCACCTCGCGATCGCGTCGGAGGCGTTCGCGCGGGGCTTCGCGCCGCACCCGTGTGCGGTCTCCCTCGCCGGGAGCGACGGCGGGGAGCGCGCGGCGATGGTGGTCGTGGCGCCGGGGTGACGGCGCAACACGGCGCACCATGTCCAGGTGCAGCCACCGAACGGGACGACCGCCGAACTGTGGCGCCCACGAGGGATGCGGCGGTGGTGGGGTACTTTGGCTGAAGGTGGGGTCATTTGAACCGCCAAGTCGCCATAAGACGCCAAGATTTTAGAGGATTTCTTCGCGTCTTATGGCGACTTGGCGGTTTCATCATTCCGGCGCGGAAAATTCTCCCGCCACCTGTCGACGCCGCCTCGGAGAATCGAGATGCAGCCGTAGGTTGTCGGCACGATAAGTCGACACCAGGCCTACCGGTAGCGACCGGGCCAGCTGTCCGCCCAATGGGTACCAGCGAGCTCGGCGCATTGCGTTTCGACCTCCGCTGTTGTGCAGTTACCCCTGGCAGGCTGAGCTCGACCGTGCTGCTTCTCGCACGCGTTCGCAGCTGCGAAGAAGTTCCGCCAGTAGAGGGGACCGCGATTGTCGGAGCACGACGTGGAGCGCGCCCGGCTGTCTATCGATTCCGGAGCGGTATCCCCGCACATCTGCAGGACACACCCAGCCTGGCAGGCTTCTCCCAGCTCTGCCGGCACGTGTTCGCAGGGCGATAGATGCTTTCCGGGGGCGCACCACTGGAGGGTTTGCGCCAGCTCTTTCGTGCATGGCGGACCGTAGGACACTCCCTTGGGTTCGTCGCGGCACCCGGGCGCGAAGGCGACGAGCAGGAGCACGAGCGCGATGGTCGATGCGTTCATGCCTCTTGCTTGGCATGGGCATGAGGCGCGGATCGACGCCGCGCGGCGTTCGCGCGGCTCGCCGCGAGAGCACGAAAGCCCCCTGTATGAGAGTAGTTGTCGTTGCTCGGGGATCCGCTCACCGACCCGACCGCAAAACAGCGGGGTCGTTTGCGCCCGCAAAAGTGGGGTCAATTCAAGGCAAGTGGGGTAATTGCCCCACTACCTGTCGACTCCCTCCCCGGAGAATTGAAATTCAGCCCGGAGGAGGTCGACACCCTCCCCGGAGATCGTCGCCGGACGGCGCGCCAGCCCGATCGCGCGCCGCGCCGGCCACCCTGGGCGGCCGTGCAGCGCAGGAACCTGCTCCCCTTGGCGGTGTCGAAAGGCACCATGCCCAGGCATTCCCTTCCGCTCGCCGGCCTCCTCCTCGTCGCCTCCCTCGGCGCCGCCGCGACCTCCGACGCGGCCACGGATGGCCGCGATGCGGTCGCCCGCGGCCTCGATCTCTTCGTTCACGCGCCCGACCGCGGCGCGCCCGGCGCCACCCTGCCGGTCCAGGTCCTCGCGCTCGGCTTCCCCACCGCGATCACGCTCCGGCCGCTCGAGGCGGCCACCGTGGAGGCGACCTGGGATCCCGAGCACCTCGGCAAGGTCAGCGCCGTCCCGCCGCCCGTGCGGGTCACCACCGACGCGAAGGGGCGCGCTCACCTCGACGTCCCGATCCCGGAGGGGCCCGAGCGCGAGCTCCGGCTGCTGCTCGGCGTGCGCGCCGGAGACCGGCAGCGGACGCGGACGCTCACCGTGCACCGACTGGCGCCGCTCCAGGTCGACCTGCACGTCCCTGACACGCGCGTGGTGCCGGGCAGCGCGATGTCGGCGTGGATCACGGTGCAGAGCCAGGCCTCGGGGCAGCCGGCCCCGCGGGTCCCCGTGGAGGTCAGCCTGCTCGAGGGCGGCGTCGCCCGGCACACGGCCGTGGTCACGACCGACGCGGCCGGCGTCGCCATGACCCGCATGCCCGTCCCCTGGATCGACGAGCCCGGCTGGCGCTGGATCCTCCGCGCCCGCGCGCGGAGCGCGGTGGGGGCCTCGTCGAACGCCGCGGAGATCTCCCTCTCGCCGCGCGAAGAGACGCCCGGCGCCCCGCAGATGCTGGCCGAGTGGTCCGAGCAGGATCTGCGCGCCGGGGATCGCGCCACCTACGTGATCCGGATCCGCGATGGCGCCGGCCAGCCCGTGGCCGGGCTGCCGGTGCGGACCTGGATCGGGCCGAAGGGCACGAGCCCGCCCGAGGACAGGGCCGCGTGGGAGAAGCTCACCACGCCCGCGCGCACCGACGCGGCCGGCGAGGTCCGCGGCGCGGCCGTGGCGCCCACCACCGTGGTGCAGGGCGCGGGGACCACGCTGCGCGTCGTCGCGCGCGCGACGTTCGAGGGGCACGAGCTCGAGCGCGAGGCCACCGTCTCCGTGGAGAGCCCCACCTCGGAGGCGACGCTGCTCCCCGAGGCGGGCGCCATCGTTCCGGGCGTCGCTCAGCGCATGCTCCTGCGCGTCCGCGATGCGCGGCGGAAGCCGGTGCAGGGCACCTTCACCGTCGAGGGCGACGGGCTCCAGGCCGCCGTGACCACCGACGCGTACGGCGAGGCCGAGGTGACCTGGGACGCGCCCGTCGAGCTCGGGGCCTTCCGCAACGTCGGGCCGTGCGCTGGCGGCGTCGCGGCGGCGGTGCGCGTGCGGCCATCAGGCGAGCTCCCGGCGCTCGCGTCGCGGCGCGAGCCGTTCGCGCTGTGCGTCTCGGTCGATCGCGACGCCTCGGCGCTGCTCCGGCCCGAGCGGCTCCTCGCCCGCGCCGGCGACGCGCTCCCGCTCCGCGTGATCGACGCCGGCGGCGCGGGCCCGCGCGCTGGCGCGCGGCCGGAGGACGGCAGGGCAGCGGACGGCGCCGGCTGGAGCGTGATCGTCCAGGCAGGCAACTCGGCCCGCGCGGCGAGCGCCTGGATCGCCGGCGGCCCGGAGGGCGGCGCGCTCGGCCTGCCCGAGGGCGCGGCCGGCGTCTGGACGCTCAGCGCCGCCGCTCCCCGGCCGGGCGCCGCCGCGCGGCAGGCCGGCGGCGCGGTGCTCGTCACGCCGCGCGTCCTCCCTCGGCTCGAGGCCCGCATCACGGGCGGCCGCGCGGCCCCGCGCGGCGCCGTCGACGTGGACCTCGCGCTCACCGACGGGGGCGGCCGCGGCCTGCCCGGGACCGTCGCGGCCGTCGTCGTGGATCTGCACGGCGGGGGCAGCGTCGGCGGCCTCGCGGCGCTCGACACGCGCGCGCGGCTCTGCCAGGGCATCGTCGAGCCCGAGCGCTGTGGCGCCTTCCTGCAGGGCGATCCCGCGCTCGATCCGCTCCGGCGCGCGGAGCTCAGCGCGAGGGCGCGCGAGGCGATCGCGCCGGCGAACGATCCGGCCGGCTCCGCGCGGGCGGCGCTCGACGAGGCGTTCGGCCAGGTGCTTCGCTCGCTCGAGGGGGCGGTCTTCGAGGCCACCAGCGATCCGGAGCGGTTGCGCGACGTGCGCCGCCGCGGGCCGGGCGGCGCCTATGCGTGGAACCCCGAGCTGATGACCCTGGTCACCGCCGCCATGGATGCGCCCCCCGAGACGCCCGGCGGCGAGCCGCTCTCGCTCGCGGACCTCCTGGCGGTGGACCCGCAGGTCACGTTCGATCACGTCGCTCGCCGCGTCACCCGCCTCAAGCTCTTCCGCGTCCTCGCCGCGGCGCGCGCGTTCCGGCGCGAGCGCCTGCTCGACCCGGACGAGCCGGCGCTCCGCGATCCGAACGCGCTGCTCCGCCGCCTGGTGCGCGACGCGCAGCTCGAGGAGTCGCTCCTGCTCGATCCCTGGGGCGGAACGATCCAGTTCACCCCGACGACGGCGCCGCCCGCGCCGTTCCTCACGGTGCGGCGCGGCTTCGCCCTGCACGCGCCCGGGCCCGACGGCCGGATCGGCACGGGCGACGACGTGCGCGATCCGTTCGAGCGCGTGCTGCGCTCGGGTACGCCGTACGCCAGGGCGGTCGGCGAGGATCGCCTTGTCGACGCGAAGTTCGACATGGAGGTCGGCGACGCCACGGTGTCGGCGTGGGAGAGCCTCCTGGAGGAGTTCACGGGCACGTCGCTGGGCGAGGGGCTCGGCCTGAGCGGCATCGGCACCCTCGGCGGGGGCACGGGCTCCGGCGTCGGGTTCGGTCAAGGCCACGGCAAGCTGGGCGGATCCCACCGCACCTCGTCCGGCGCGCCGCGGGGCGTGTTCTTCTGGTCGCCGCCCCAGCGCACGGACAAGGACGGTCGGCTGCGGATGCGCGTCCCGCTCGGCGACGTCGAGACGACCTTCCGGCTCGTCTTCGTGGGCGTGCCGGACGGCGCCACGCCGGCCACCGCCACGCTCGACGTGCCCACCGCGCAGCCGCTCTCGGCGCGCGTGGAGGCGGGCGCCGCGTGGGTCGAGGGCGACGAGGTCGACGTCGAGATCTCGGTCCGGAACCGCTCGCCGAGGCCGCTCCGCGCGATCGTGGAGCTCACGGCGCGCGGCGTGGCCGCGCTCGCGGACCCACGGCGCCGGGCGGTGGCGGTCGACGTGCCCGCGGGGGGCGCGGCCCCGGTGCGCGCGCGGGTGCGGGCGCTGCGCGCGGGGCGGGCGGAGCTCGCGGTCGCCCTGAAGGCGCAGGGGACCCCGGGCGACACGCTCGTGCACGCGTGGGACGTGCGCCCTGCGGGCGAGCCCACCGACCTGAACATCGCCCAGATCGTCGAGGGGGGCGCCACGGCCACGCTGCGCATTGCGGCGGACGCGCAGCGCTATCAGCCCACCGGCCGCCCGCGGCTCGTCGTCGAGCGCGGCCTCGCTGGCGCGCTCACCGCGGCGCTCGAGGTGATGGATCCCGACCGGCTCTCGTCTGCCGGGGCGATGGCGGACGCGGTGGAGGTCGCGGCGCTCGTGCGCCGCTGGGCGGCGGCGCGCGGGGGCGAGGGCGCGCCGCTCGCCGCGCGCGCGGAGGACATCGGCCGCCGCGCCGTGGGCCGGCTGCTCGCGTACAAGGACAGCAAGAAGGACCTGGCCTCCTGGCCTCCGGCGCTCCGGGCGCGCACCTTCGCGCCCGCGTCCGTGGCGGAGGAGCTGCCGAAGATCGACGCGCGCTGCCCGCCCGAGCCCCTGCAGCCCGCGGCGGCGCTCGACGCGCTCGAGGTCGAGCCCGCGCCGGCGGGGGGCGCGGTGAACGCATGCTGGGACGCGCTCGTGACGAGGACGCTGGACGAGGTGATCCAGAGCGGCGATCGCGTGGCGCTCGCCCGGGTCCTGCTCGCGCTCGCGGAGCGGCCACACCGGGCGGCGCTGGCCGCGAACGTGGCGGACCGGCTGCGCGCCTGGGTGGCGCTGCTCCCGACCGGCGGCGTCACCTTGCCGCCGGGCCAGGCCGAGGATCGGAGCGCGCGCGCGGTGGTCTACGCGGCGCTCCTCCGCGCCGCCGGGCTCGGCCGGAGCGCGGCGCCGCCCGCGAAGCTCCTCGGCTGGGTGGGCGTGCAGCGCGACGTGCGCGGCGGCTACGGCGCGCCCGCCAGCACGCGCGCGGTGGTGCGCGCGCTCCTGGCCCACGGGGGCGAGGGCCGAGGGGCCGCACGGGTCACGGTCACGTCGGGCGGCGCGCGCCGCGACGTGGAGGTCGGGCCGTCGGGGCGGCTCGTGGTGCCGCTCGACGCGGGCGCGACGGAGGCGGCGGTCGAGGTCGCGGGGTCCGCGGTCGTGGCGCGCCTGGAGCGCCCGGCGCTCCGGCGCTGGAGCCGGCCGCCGGCCGCGGCGGCGAGCCCCATGCAGGTGGAGGTCTCCTGGCCGAAGCGCCCGCGCGCGGGAACGACGGGGAAGCTCGCGGTCTCGCTGCGCCACACGCTGGGCCGCCCGGTCGAGGTCGACGTGCGCATCCCGCTTCCCCCCGGGGTGTCGCTGGCCGCGCCGCTCGGGGGCGTGCGGCAGGTGAACGGCGTCCTCGCGCTGCGGGCTTCCCTGGAGGCGAGCCGGCTCTCGACGCTCGTGGAGATCCCGGTGCGCTTCGCGCTCGCCGGCAAGGTGACGGCGCCCGAGGCGCAGGCCCGGGTGGCGCAGGAGGAGCTGCCCCGCGCGGTGGTCCCGGCGCGGCCGATCGTGATCGAGTGAGCGCCGCAACGTCAGCTGCGGGCAACCCGCAGCGCCGCCGGCGCGCCGCGCGAGCAGACGGGCGGCAACTTCACCGATTTCGTGGGACACCTCTTCTCTGGAACTTCTTCTGTCGATCAGGTGGCCGGGCGGTACGTCGCGGCCATGAACTCTTGGCAGGACGAGGTTGAAGACAAGTACGACGCGTTCTTGCTCGACCCCGGCATGGGACCGATGACCTACCTGACCTCGGACGGCCGCGTTCTCGAAGACCGCCGATCACGTTGAAACCCGGAGAATTTTCACAGGGAGGCGGGGAGGAAGAAGAAAATGAATTTCTCCCTCTTGCCGTCTTTCGCTCCCCGCCTCCCCGCCTCCCCGTGAAATTCTTGCTGTTTCTTGTGGTTTCAACCCGTTTGTCGCAGGAGAGCTATTCGCATGACCCAAGAGCTGCGGAAGTTTGATTTGTTCGCCCCCCATTTCCAGGCGGACCCGTTCCCCACCTATGCCGAGATGCGCCGCTCCGGGCCGGTGTGCGAGCTCGAACCGCTGGGCGCCTGGGCGGTGAGCCGGTACGCCGATGTCATCGCCGTCCTCAAGAACCCTCAAAAATTCTCGTCCGCTGGCAACGTCGACGCCTTTCACCCGCCTTGGCTCCCGAGGCAGCCGGGGGCGCATTCCCTGCTCGCAATGGACCCGCCGGAGCACACGAAGCTCCGGAACCTCGTCAGCCGCGCCCTGGGTCCCGGGATCATCACGAGCATTGAGCCCATGGTCCGCGCCATCGCCGAGCGCCTCTCCGACACCCTGCAATCCAGGGGTGAGTCGGATTTCGTCGCCGACTACGCCGTCCCGATGACAGCGGGCGTCATCGGCGAGCTCCTCACCCTGGATCCTTCTCTCCACGCCAATTTTAAACGGTGGACGGACGATATCCTCAGCGTCACGCCCGTCCCGCGGAGCCCCGAGCACGCCGAGCGCGTCCGCGCGTCCGTCGCCGAGATGGAGCGCTACCTCGGCGACGTCCTCGAGGCGCGGCGGCGCGCGCCCGGCGATGATCTTGTGAGCGCGCTCCTCCAGGCCGAAATCGACGGCCATAAGCTCACCCCGGAAGAGCTCATGTCCTTCATCTTCGTCCTGGTCCCAGCGGGGTTCGACACCACATCCACATTGATAAGCAAATCGATCATTGCCCTCGCCAAGCGCCCCGCGGACACGGAGCGGCTGCGCGAAGACCCGGCGCTCATCCCTCGCTTTATCGAAGAAATGCTCCGGTGGGACCCGCCTACCCATAATATCTTCCGCAAGGCGATGCCCGGAGCGGAGGTGGGCGGCGTCAAGGTGCCCGCCGGCGCTCCAGTGACGGTCATCCTCGCGTCCGCCAACCGCGACGAGGCCGTGTTTCCCGATCCCGACGAGTTCAATATGGACCGCGATGTGCCAAAGACCGGGACGGGGGCGTCGGTCGCGTTCGGGCACGGCGTCCATTTCTGCGTCGCCCACCTCCTCGCGCGCCTGGAGGCGAGGGTGGCGCTCGAATCCTTGCTTGCTCGATTCAAGCGAATCGATCTGGTCAACCCCACCATCGAGTGGAGCACGATGGTCTTCGTGCGAACCCCATCGCGGCTGCCGGTCCGCGGCGTCTTGCCCTGATCAAGAACCTCCTGGCGTGCCGAACAGGTTGGAGCTCGCCTGAATTCTGGAACCCAGATCTCGCCGTGGAGCGGGCGCCGCGTTCGATCGGGCGGCGCGCACGGCTCGGCGCGACGGCGGTAGGCGCGCTCGCGCTGGTCCCGGGCCTCGGGCGCTCCGCGAACGCGCGCGGCGCAGGGCGCGCGGCGAGCTCGGATCGCGCGGTGGGCACGCGAGGGTCTCGGATCCGCACGATCCGCCCCCCACGCCCCTCTCCCCGCGTCGGCGCCGCGTCGGGTTCCAGCGCCGGGGCTTGGCGCCGTCCGCCGATCGCCTACCATGCCCCCAATGGCCGCTACCTTCGCCACCTTCTCCCTGGAGGGCGACAAGCTCCCCGCGGACGTCGCCGTGACCCGCTTCGAGGCCGTCGAGGCGATCTCCACGCCCTACGCGGTCGAGGTGCGCTTCGCGACGCTGGACACGTCGTTCCGGGTCGAGGACTGCCTGCGCAGCCGCCTCTGCCTGCGCGTCGTCGACACGTCGGGCCAGGAGCGGCTGTACGACGGCATCGTGGACCGCGCCGGCTTCGCGCACATCGTGGGCGAGAGCCGCCAGTTCGATGTCCGCCTGCGGCCCGCGCTGGCCGCGCTCGCGCACCGCGAGGGGTGCCGCATCTTCCAGGAGAAGACGATCGTCCAGGTCGCGCAGTCGGTCTTCGAGGACGCCGGCTTCGGCGACAAGGTCGAGTGGCGGATCGCGAAGGAGTACGAGCCGCGCGAGTTCATCGTCCAGTACCGCGAGTCGCACCTCAACTTCGTCTCGCGGCTCCTCGAGGACAACGGCCTCTTCTACTACTTCCGGCACGAGGCCGCCGGGCACACGATGATCATCACCGACGACCCCGCCGCCTTCGAGGTGGAGGAGGGGCTGCCGGTGAACTTCCGCATGGCGCAGGGCGGCCTGCCCGGGAGCCTGCCGCTCTCCAAGCTCACGAGGACGCGCGCGCTGCGCACGAGCCTCGTCCACCTCCGGGACCACGATTTCGAGAAGCCCGACGTGAAGCCGGAGTCCGCGCTGCCCCGCAAGGAGGCCATCGCGGCGCCCTACTTCGAGTACCCCGCCGGCTTCACGAAGGGGAGCGTGGGCGGCCGCCGCGCCGAGGCCCGCATGCGCGAGCTGTCCGCCGACGCCGACGTGTGCGAGGGCGAGAGCCGCGCGGCCGGGCTCAAGGTGGGCGAGCCGTTCGCCGTCGAGGGCGCCGCGGAGCCGTGCCTGAACGGCGAGTTCGTGGTCACCCGCCTCGTCTCGCGCGGCAACCAGACGCTCACCGGCGGCGTGACGAACTACGACGTCGAGAACCACTTCCGCGGCGTCCCCAAGGGCGCGCCCTTCGCGGCCGAGCGCCGCGCGCGGCGGCCGCGCATCCGCGGCATCCAGACGGCGGTCGTCACGGGGTCGAGCACCCAGGAGCAGGCGATCCACGTCGACAAGTACGGCCGCATCAAGGTCCGCTTCTTCTGGGACCGGCAGGGACAGCAGGACCACACCTCGAGCTGCTGGCTGCGCGTCTCGCAGATCGCGATGGGCGGCTCGATGATCCTCCCCCGCGTCGGCTGGGAGGTCTCGGTCGCGTTCCTCGACGGCGACCCGGACCGGCCGCTCGTGCTCGGGCGCACCTACAACGCGGAGAAGACGCCGCCCGACGCGCTCCCCGCCGCCAAGGCGTCCGGCACGCTGAAGAGCATGTCGTCGCCCGGCGCGGGCGGCCACAACCAGATCGGCATGTCCGACACCGCGGGGAGCCAGGGGTTCGGCATCCACGCCCAGAAGGACCTCAACGTCACCATCAAGAACGACAAGGTCGAGGAGGTCACGGTCAACGAGGAGCAGCACATCAGCGTGAACGGCTCCCGCTCGGTGAAGGTCGACGACTCGACCTCCGTCGCCGGCAACCAATCGCTCGACGTCGGCGCGGTGCTCTCGCACAAGATCACCGGCAACCAGAGCATCTCGATCGGCGGCAACGACACGACCAACGCGATCAGCAACTACGTCGAGAAGGTCACCGGCAACCGCTCCTACACGGTGAGCGGCAACCAGATCACGATCTCGAACGGCGTCAGGCACTCCATCACCGGGGACATGAGCCGCAAGGTCGGCGCGCTGCAGCTCTCCGGCAGCCTGGGCTCGATCAACGACAACGTCCTCGGCGGGATGACGGAGACGGTGGGCGCCGTGAAGGCGCAGATCATCAACGGCAGCCACGGAGAGCAGATCACGGCCAACAAGGACCAGACCTCGCTGGCGGCCGAGCTCCACCTCACGAAGGGCTCGCTCTCCCACGTGGCGCTCGGCGTCACCAACATGGTCGGCGGCCTCCATTACCAGAAGCTGGACGGTGATCTCGTGGTGCAGGCGCCGCTCATCACCCTCCTCGGCGCCGTCGGCGTCTTCAAGGGCGGCGGCAGCGAGCTCAAGCTCGGCGGCGGACCCGTCGTGATCAAGGGGTCGAAGATCGCGGTCAAGGGCGCGCTCGTCGTCAAGATGGGCGCGTCGATGAAGCTCGGATCGTGAGGGCCCATGCGCCCTGGTGAGGTGAAGAGTGGCTGATCATCATGTCCTCGCGATCCCCTCCCTCAGCGTGGAGGGCAAGATCTACCGGGTGCTGCGCTTCGAGCTCACGGAGCAGCTCTCGGAGCTCACCCGCCTCGAGTGCGAGCTGCTCGACGACGAGGCGGCGCTGCCGAGGCCGAAGGAGGTCCTCGGCAAGCGCGCGGTGTTCACGCTGTCGCGCAGCGACGACACGCAGACGCGCTCTTTCGCCGGGACCATCGTCCTCGCCGAGCTCGTGCCCGATCCCGACGACGTGCCCACGCTGCGGATCGAGGTCGCGCCGGCGCTCTGGAACCTCGGGCAGCGCTCCGACTGCCGGATCTTCCAGGACAAGAGCGCGGTCGACATCGTGAAGGAGGTCCTCGAGGGCGCGGGCGTGCCCGCGGCCCAGCAGGACTGGCGCGTGACCGAGCCCCACCCGACGCGGGTCTACACGGTCCAGTACCGCGAGCGGGACCTCGATTTCGTGCACCGCCTCCTCGCCGAGGAGGGGATCTACTTCGCGATCCACATGAAGGACGACGAGGACGTCGTCGTCTTCGGCGACTCGCCGACCGGCCTCGAGGACATCGAGGGCGCGACGTCGCTGCCGTTCTTCCAGGACTTCGGCGTCGAGGGCTTCGCGGATCGCGTCGTCCGCCTCTCGCGGGAGGTCTCCGTGCGGAGCGACAAGGTGTTCGTCCGCGACTACGACCCGGAGAAGCCCTCGACGAAGCCGGAGGCGTCGGCCGAGGGGAGCGATCCCGGGGAGCACGTGCTCGAGATCTACGAGCACCCGGCGCGCACCGCCGACGCGAGCGTCGCGGAGCGGCTCGCCAAGGTGCTGCTCGACTCGGTGCAGGCGGAGCGCGACGTCGTGCACGGCGAGAGCGGCTCGCTCGCGCTGCTCCCGGGCCGGCGCTTCTCGATCGACGGCCACCCCTACGACCCGCTCAACCAGGAGTACCTCGTGGTCCGCGCGCGCATCGCCGGCAGCCGGCCGCGGAACTTCGAGCTCTCCGGCCGCGCGGGCGCGGAGGACGGCGCGCGCGACCTCCGGTCGAGCTGCGAGTTCTGGGGCGTGCCGACCGGGAGCACGCGCTACCGGCCCCCGCGGCGCGCCCGCGAGCAGGTGATCCCGGGCACGCAGACCGCGATGACCACCGGGCCCTCGGGGCAGGAGATCCACACCGACGCGGGGGGGCAGGTGAAGGTCTCCTTCCACTGGGATCGCTCCGGAAAGAAGGACGACACCTCGAGCCGCTGGATCCGCACGAGCCAGGTGCCGACGGGCGGATCGATGCTGCTGCCGCGCGTCGGGTGGGAGGTCACCGTGCGCCACGTCGAGGGCGACGCGGACAGGCCGTTCGTGATGGGCCGCATGTACAACGCGCTCACGCCGCCGCCCTACGCGCTCCCGAAGGAGGCGGGGAAGAGCTCCCTCCAGACCGCGACGACGCCGGGCGGGGGCAGCACCAACGAGCTCCGGATGTCGGACACGAAGGGCGGCGAGGAGATGTTCATCAACGCCTCGAAGGACATGTCCACCGAGGTGAAGAACAACGCGACCGAGTCGATCGGCAACAACCACAAGAAGAAGATCGGCGCGGACCAGACGACGAACGTCACGGACAGCATGACGACCAGCATCGGGTCGAACCAGACGCTCTCGGTCTCCGGCAACCAGTCGATGAAGATCGAGACCTTCCACGTCGACGACATGGGCGGCGATCACTCGCTCTCGATCGGCGGGAACCGCGACATGAAGATCGGCGGGGATCACAAGCGCGACGTCACCGGCAACAGCTCGCTCACGGTGTCCGGCAACCAGATCGATCTCGTGGTCGGCTCGGTCACGGATCAGACCCTGGCCGGCTTCAACCACGAGGTCGGCGCGGCGCTCGTCGAGCTCGCGCTGGGGCACCGCTCCGTGACGGTCCAGGGCGACCGGAGCGAGACGGCCACCGGCGCGAAGGTGATCGCGGTCAAGTCGGGCCGCGGCGTGCAGGTCGGCGGATCGATGAACGTGAAGGTCGGCGGCGCGATCGTCAACGTGGCGAACGGGAACCGCGTGGAGAGCTCGCTCGGCACGTACACCGAGCTCGCGGGGGGCGCGCAGCTCGTCAAGGCGAACAACGCCGTCTTCGAGGCGACCGGCGCGCTCACGCTGGTCATGGGCGCGTCGATCCTCTCGCTGACGCCCGCGAGCGTCGCGATCATCGGCGTCTCGGCGAAGCTCGACGGCGACGTCTCCGACACCGCCGCGCTGGTGCTCGACAACTGAGGAGGAGGCGAACGTGGCACGCGAGATGATTGCGCACTTCACGATCGACGAGGTCCCCGCGGCCCGGGTGCTCCGCTTCGAGTCGACCCACGAGGCCGGCAGGCCGCTCGTCCTCGACGTCGAGGTGTACCTCCACACGTTCCAGGAGCTCGAGGCGATGATCGGCAAGCCCGCGGCGCTCTCCTTCGGCGTGCCCGGGGAGGTGCCGCGCGTCATCGCGGGCACGGTGGAGGCCGCGACCTCGATCGGCACCACCGAGCTCGGCGTCGAGGGGCTGCTGGGCGTCCGCTACGCCGTCCGCGTCGTCTCCTCGCTCGCGCTCCTCGCGCGCAGCGTCGACTCGCGGATCTTCCAGGACATGAGCGCCAAGGAGATCGTGGCGAAGGTCCTCGAGGATCACGGGGTCACCAAGGTCGCGTGGCGGCTGAGCGGCGACTGTCCGAAGCGCGAGTACTGCGTGCAGTACCAGGAGAGCGCGCTCGCGTTCATCTCGCGGCTCATGGAGCACGAGGGCATCTACAGCTTCGTCGAGGTGGACGCCGACGGCGAGCTCCTCGTCTTCGACGACGACAGCACCGTCGCCGGGCCGATCCCGGGCGACCCCGCGCTGCCGTTCCGCCGGCGCACCGGGCTCAGCGCGGCCGACGAGCGCGACGCGATCTACGCGATCCGCGAGCTCGAGCGGGTGCGCTCCGGCAAGTTCGTCCTCCGCGATTTCGACTTCAAGCGGCCGAAGCTCGATCTCACGGCGACCGCGGCGTCGGGCGAGAACGACGCGCTGGAGCGCTACGACTACCCGGGCGGCTACTTCGAGCCGAGCGAGGGGCAGCGGCTCGCGCAGATCCGGCTGGAGGAAGAGCAGGTCGAGCGGCACACGATCGAGATCGACACCGTCTGTTCGCGCCTCGCGCTCGGCCAGAAGCTCACGATCACGGACGCCGGCGAGCTCGACGGCGAGTACTTCCTCTTCGCGGTGAAGCACACCTACGTCCACGAGGAGGACGACGCGCTCGGCGGCGAGCGCGCGACGCCGCGCTCCAGGGCGCGGGCGCGCCTCGTGCCGGCTTCCGTGAAGTACAGGCCGCGGCGCATCACGCCGATCCCCCTCATCGAGGGGCCGCAGACCGCGACGGTGGTGGCGCCCGCCGGCTCCCAGACCGAGGCGATCCACACCGATGAGTTCGGCCGCTGCAAGGTGAAGTTCCACTGGGATCGCAGCGACGTGATCGACGACAAGGCGTCGTGCTGGATGCGGGTCGCGCAGCTCCAGACCTCCGGCTCGATGATGCTCCCGCGCATCGGCTGGGAGGTGATCGTCGAGTTCCTCGAGGGGAACCCCGATCGGCCGATCGTGACCGGGCGCCTCTACAACGGCGTCTACATGCCGCCGTACGCGCTGCCGGAGGGCAAGACCCGCACGGCGATCCAGACCTCGAGCACGCCGGGCGGCGGCGGAGCCAACGAGATCCGCTTCGAGGACAAGGCGGGCTCCGAGGAGATCATGGTGCACGCCCAGCGCGACATGAAGACGGTCGCGGCGAACAACGCCAAGCGGAACATCGGCAACAACGAGACGTCGGTCGTCGGGAACAACGCGTCGCTCGAGGTCGGCGGCAACCAGACGACGAAGATCACGAAGGGCTCGCAGAACACGGTGGGCGCGAACCAGACGATCAGCGTCGGAGGCAACCGCAACGTCGAGGTGAACGCGGTGTCGGCGCTGACGGCGAAGGGCAACGCGACGACCACCGTGGGCGGCAACCAGTTCGAGATGGACGGCAACCCCCTCGAGGCGATGCTCGCGCTCGCGGCGCAGGCGACGGTGCAGTTCGCGAGCGTGATGGCCAACAACGCGATCGCGGCGGTCCAGGGGCAGGTCGACGGCGCCATCAACCAGGTGATGGCGCCGATCAACGGGCTGACCCAGAAGGCGGCGGGGGTGTCGGGCGCGATGCAGGCCGTCGCCGGCGGGGACATGAGCCGCATGCCCGGAATGATCGCGGGCGCGTCGGGCATCCCCGGCGCGAGCCAGCTCGCGGCCTCGATGGGCGGGGGCGGCGGCGGGGGCGGGGGCGGCGCTGCCGGCGGCGCGCCGGGCGCCGCGGCGCCCAACATGCTCGCCTCGATCGCGTCGAACGTGGCGCAGAGCAGCCTCGCCGGGAAGGTCTTCGTGAAGCCGGAGGCGCTCGCCTCGGCCCTCGGCATGGACGGGGGCGGCGGCGGCGGTGGGTCGACGGCCAACGTCGGCGGGCCGGACGGCGCCGTCGATGGCGTCGACGCGACCGACCGCGAGAAGGGGCCCGGGCACACGACAGCCAAGGTCACGGGCACCCACAAGGAGGACGTGGGCTCGATGAAGGTCCTGGGCGCGATCCAGGACATCGACAACAACGTGACCGGCAAGAAGACGATCGACGTCGGCGCCGCCACGGTGCAGGTGGCGTTCGGCAGCTACGCGGAGAGCGTCACGGGCTCGAAGAGCGAGAAGGCGACGGGCCTCGTCGTCCTCAGCAATGGGGGCGAGAGCGAGACGGTCACCGGCTCGCGCACCGCGATGGTGGGCGGCGCGGTCGTCGACAAGCTCAAGGGGTCGCACGTGGTGCAGGCCGTGGGGCCTGCGACGTTCATCGGGGCCTTCCACAAGGTGGAGGCGAAGGGCGCCATCGTCTTCAAGTGCGGCGCCAGCGAGGTGGTGATCGACGGCGCCGGCGTCACCATCACGTCCCCGCTCGTGACCATCCTGGCGCCGAAGATCCAGCTGCCGAAGAAGGTCTCGGAGGTCTGATGGCGACTCCGTTCGACGGTGGCTCGCGGGCGGCTTCCGCGTCGCTCTCGCTGGAGGAGCCGGACGCCGGGGCCACGGCGGAGGAGGCGTCCGAGTCGCCGCGCGTGACCCTGGACGACGTGCTCGCCGAGCCGGCCGCGGCGCCCCTTCCGGCGCAGAAGGCGCGGCCGCTCGGCGCCGCCATGCGGACCGCGCGCGTCGCCTCGATCGCGGGGCGGAAGGCGTCGATCCACGTCCGTGGCGCCGAGGGGCCCGTCGACGCCCAGATCGCGCCCGACGTCGATCCCGAGGTGATCGCCGACGCCCGCGCCCGCGGCGACGCCGTGCTCGTCGAGCTCTGCGAGGGCGAGCCCCCGCTGATCGTCGCGGCCCTGACGACGCAGCGGCCGCATACGCTCCACCTCAAGGCGACCAGCATCGCCATCGAGGCGGAGCAGGAGCTGCTGCTCCGCTCCGGCCGTGGTGCGGTCCGCATTCGCCAGGACGGTGACATCGAGGTCGTGGGCAGCCGCATCAGCGCCGCGTCGCGGGGGCTGTTCCGGATCGTCGGGAGGCTCTTGCGGTTGAATTGACGGCACGCACCGCGTGTCCGCTGGAAGGCTCGGCCGTCCTAGCTTTCACTCAGGGAGCGTAGAAACAGCAATGCGAACGGCGCCTGTCCCCAACATCCCGGCCATCCCGGGGATGAATCCCGGAGTCTTCGTTCTCGGCGGCGGCGGTGACGGCGGCGGGGCCGGCGGCCGCGGAGGCGGCGCGGGCAAGGACAAGCAAGGCGCGAACGGCAAGAACGGGGGCGACAGCGCGTCGGGGGGCGGCAAAGGCGCCTGCGGCTCCGGCCAGAACGGCGGGGCGTGCCCCAACCATCACGGCAAGAAGGGGAGCGGCAAGGGCTCCAAGGGAGACCCTGTCGACATCGTGACAGGCCGTGTCTTCACGATCCCCGTCACCGACGTGCACTTGCCGGGCCCGCTGCCGCTGACGCTGACCCGCAGCTACACGAGCGCCGCGCGCGACCGCGACGTCGGGCTCGGGCGTGGCTGGTACCACTCGTACGCGTGGGAGGTGGAGGTGCACCGCGGCCGGACGAGGCTCTGGACCGGGAACGGCATGTACGTCGACTTCACGCCCATGCGCGTCGGCGAGTCGGCGGTGGGCCCCTCCGGGTGGCTGCTCGTCCGCGGCCAGACCGGCTTCGTGCTGGATCGGGGCGACGGCCGGTGGCTCGTCTTCGAGCACGCCTGGCAAGACCGCTACCTCCTGTCGGCGGAGACCGACTCTCACGACAACCGCATCTCGTTCTTCTACAAGGAAGGTGTCCTGGCGCAGATCGTCGACTCGGTCGGTCGCAAGGTCGAGGTCCGCTCCACGAGGGAAGGGCGCATCGCGTCGTTCGAGGTGAAGAACGCGGCGCATCGGGGCCAGCTCGTCCCGTTCGCGCGGTATCGTTACGACGACGCGGGGGATCTGGTGCTCGCCGAGGACGCGATGGGCGCGGCGACCAGGTACACGTATACGGACCATCTCCTGACGTGCCAGGAGCACCCGACGGGCCTTTGCTTCACCTTCCGCTATGACGGGGAGGCGCGGTGCATCGAGACCTGGGGCGCGTTCCCGGGGCGCGACGACGAGAGCCTCGCCGCCGACGTCCCGGCGGTGCTCGCCGACGGGACCACGGCCGCCAAGGGCATCTTTCACACGAAGCTCGAGTACGGGCCTGACAACTACGTGGAGGCGGCCGACTCGATCTCGGTCGAGCGCTTCTTCGGCAACGACTTCGGGAGCGTCGACAAGGCGGTCACGGCCGCCGGCGTCTTCTGCCGCACGTACGACGCGTTGGGAAACCTGCTGTCGTTCACCGACGCGACGGGGGCGACGACCCGCTGGGAGCGGGACGCCCGCGGGCGGGAGCTCCGGATCACGGATGCTCTCGGCCGCGTGACCACGTTCGAGCGGGACGCCGACGGGCACATCCGCAGGGCGGTCGATCCTGCAGGGGGCGTCATCGAGACGGGGCGCCTCACGGGCGGGCTCGTGTGGCGCGACGCCATCGGCGCCACCTTCGAGGTGCACTTCGATCGCCGCGGGCTCACCACGCGGACCGTCGCGCCGAACGGCGGGCAGACGCTGTACAGGTACGACGATCACGGAAACCTCATCGAGCGGACCGACCCCACGGGCGCGGTGACGCAGTACACGTACGACTACTGGGGCCGCCGCCAGAGCATGCGCGACGCGTCGGGGGCGATGGTCACGTACGCCTACGACGACGCCGGCCGCCTCCGATCCGAGCGAACGCCGGACGGCGGCGTGACGCGCTACGAGTACGATCCGTCGGGAAACTGCACGTCGATCTGGCACCCGAGCGGCCACACCACCACGCACCGTTATGCGGGGTACAACCGCATCGTCGAGACGCGGGAGCCCGACGGGCGGATCAGCAAATATCGATACAACCGCGAAGGGCGCCTGGTCGAGGTGCACAACAGCCATGGAGAGGTGCACCGCATCCGGCTGAACGCCGCCAGGCTCGTCTCGGAGGAGGTCACCTTCGACGGCCGCACCCTTCGTTATCGTTACGACGCGATGGGGCGTGTCGTGCAGTTCGAGAACGGCCTCGGAGAGAAGACCGGGTACGTGTACGATCTCGTCGGCCGCGTCGTGGAGCACCAGTACCCCGACGGCGGCGTCGAGACGTTCGAGTACGACGAGCTGGACTACATCATCGCGGCGCACGGCCCCACGGGCGACATTTATTTCGAGCGCAATCTCCTGGGCTGGGTGACGTGTGAGCGGCAGGTGAGCGGCGGCGAGACGTTCTCGGTGGAGACGAAACATGACTTGATGGGCAATGCCGTCGAGCGAAAGACCTCCCGCGGACACCGCCAGACCTGGGTGCGCGACGTCGCCGGCCGCGCGCTGCGGGTGACGCTCGATGGCAGCGAAGAGCTCGGCGTCGTCCGCGACGCGCTCGGGCGAGAGACCGCTCGCTATTTGCCCGGCGGCGGGCGTGTGGATGTCGTCTATGACGGGCTCGACCGCATGGTCCAGCGCACCGTGTCTCGCGGGGTCGCAGGCCCTGTGGTGGCCGCAGGTCAGCCCGACTGGATCGGGGCGCTCCCCCATGACCTCACCCTTCGACAAGCGGTTCACTACACGCCGCAGGGTGATGTGGCCGCGATCGACGACGATCGCTCGGGCGCCGAGCGATGGGAGCACGACCCGCGCGGGCAGGTGCTGGCGCGCACCGACGTCCACGGGCAGGGCGAGCACTTCCGGTACGACGCCGAGGGGAACGTGCGCGAGCTCGGCAGCGGCGCGCCGGAGCGCGAGTACGGGCGCGGCAACGTGCTGCTCCGGCGCGGCCCCGTGTCGTACGTTTGGGATGGCGACGGGAGATTGATCAAGCGCCGCGTGGTCATGCCGAGCGGTCAGGAAGCCACGACGAGCTACGAATGGAACGGCGCGGGTCTCCTCAGCGCGGTGGTGCGCCCCGACGGCGTCCGGATCGAGCATGCCTACGACCCCTTTGCCCGGCGCCTCGAGAAGCGCGTGCTCAGGAGAGACGAAGGCGGGCGCATGGACACGCTGTCCACGACGCGGTTCATCTGGGACGGGGACACGCTCGTTCATGAGATCAAGCGCGAGTGGGGCCCAGAGGGCGAGCGGGTCACCCAGGAGAGGACGTACTGCACCGACGAGGAGACGTCGGCGCCGTGGGCGCAGAAGGACGCCAGGAGCGGCGGCGACGCTGTGTCGGCCGAGTGGTACTACTACCTGAACGACCCTGTCGGCAGACCGGAACGCCTGCTCGACGCCGCCGGGAATGTCGCCTGCGAGCTCGACCGCACGGTGTGGGGCGCCGCGCGCCCGCGGGAAGGCGCGCGCACGGAGACGCCGCTGCGGTTCCTCGGGCAGTACTACGATGACGAGACGGGCCTCGCGTACAACCGTTATCGCTACTACGACCCCGCGGTAGGACGGTACATCAGCGTCGACCCGGTCGGGCTGCTCGGAGGGCAGAACGGGTTCTCTTATGCCGGCAATCGGCCCACGAAGATGGTGGACCCGACGGGGTTGATGTTCGCCTCGATTATCAGGCGCGAGGACGCGGATGGCAATCAGCTGAAGAGCATCGAAGGGAAAAGTTCGACGGTTCAGGGTGATAATGACTTGGACCCGGCGCTCAAGGATGCCGTTGTCAATGCGCGGGATAAGTTCGCGGACCCTAATAAACTACCCGGTGATCCTCGCAATGTCGATGCAGATGGTAGAGCCAAACCGAAGGCGTCCAGCAAAGCGGGTCGATGCGCTGAGATTGATGCGTTGAACCAGCAAGCCCAAGACATCCGTGGCCGCCTCAGCAAGAAGGAGGGGTGGGCGAAGATGTCCGAGGCCGAGCAAAATGCCCGTGTTCGCAACGAGTTGCGCGAAGAATATCGCCGCGGCGCGCGAATCGAAGCGTACAACAGGCAGAACAAGGGAAAGAGATCTCCAGAGAAGCCTTGTCCGTTCTGCGCACAAGTCTTCCGCGAGCTAGGCATCCACCCGGTGAACATCGACGCTGATCCGAACAAAGACGTGCCTGATGCCGTCAAGCAGGCGGCCGGCCTCACTGCAGGCAAGGCGGGCGGCGGGGTCATGCACGACGGGAAAAAATGGGATCACCGGACAGACGGCGTCTACGAACCGGATAGAAACGATCCAGGGAAGGAGGTGGCGCTTCAGAATCTATCTGGCACCAACGTCGTGCCGAAGTTGAACCCGGACGGGTCGCAGCAAATGACGAGGCGTGATCCGAACGCGTTCCGCGATGAACAAGGCAATTTTAGACGGCCCGACAAGCCGGTGCCTCCACCGCAACCAAAGTTCGTACCACCCGAAGACGACACCTCCGACCCGACCAAGAAATGAGCGATTCCTACGACAATATCGCGGTCCGCTCGTTGCTGGAAGGTCTCGAGCGCGCCCCAGGATCGGTCTGGCGCGCCACTCGATCCGTCCTTGCAACTGCGGATCCATCCGCAAGCGTCCGTGGCGCACTGGATTCTCCCCATGTGGGCGAATCTCATCTCGAGGCGGGCGTTCCAGGCTCTCGGTTCAGGCTCAAGTCTCTCTGGGAGAACTCGCGACCTGGTGAGCGAACTCTCATTCGAGTTCCCTCGGGCGCTGCAGCAGGCTCGCCGCTCGGTGCTATCGCTATCCATCTCACGCGGCGAGCGCTCGCCAGGGTTGCGTTCATTCCGATCTCGGTCCGCTACGGTACGGCCGAGCCTTCGGTATGGGTTGCTGCGTTGCACGCGCGCCTCGCACAGTTGACCCGGACGGGAGCGTTCGAGCGCGCGCTTGAACCGCGTGTGGCCGATGATATCCGGCCGCTCATCGACTGTGACGAAACCCCGGAGATGCCGCTGCTCATCATCCTCGACGGCGCTGGTGACAATGACGACCCGGCTGTGTGGTCGCGGCTTGAATTGTCTGCGGCGTTCTCCACCGATGTTCGCGTGTGGATTTCGGTGTGCGGTGCGGAGAGCGATGATGCGAATCGTACGGCTGCGGAGCGGCGTCGGCTATTGAATCTGGGGAACGAGTGGTCAGAGATTTTGATTGAGGACCTGCATGAGCGCCCAATCGCAGAGCTTCCCGATGACGTCGATTCCGATACGGTGTCCATTCTAGGTGCCGCACGCGGGCCAATAGCGGAGGCAGAGCTTGCCAGAGTTGCTGGTTTCAGCCGGTCGGAGAGTCGAGTGAAGGATACGCTGGAGCGGCTCGGACCATGGCTTTCCCGCACCGAGGATGGCATAGCGTTCCTGGATAGAGCATGGGGTGAAGTTCTCGTCCGCCGCTCGAGCGTCCAGGGGCTTTCCCGTGGACGCGCGTGCATGAATGCCTACGTTCGAGCGACTCTCGATGGTGCCTGCGGAGAGGTTTCTGTCGCTCTTTCTCGAGCAGAGTACGTCGTTCGGTATGGGTCGATTCATCTTGTGTGTCATGGGGCGACCGGTGAAGAGATCGATCGTGTTATCGCCGAACCGATGCGCGCAGCCTGGGAGTCCTTGGACGGTGGTGCGTTTGGCTTTCGTGCGCTTGTCATCGCTGCGTGGCGGCGAAGCCATTCTGCGTTCCTCGAGGCGGTGTCGGAAGCCGAGCGCGTCCGGTGCATGGTGCAGGCGCTGCGGTTGCGAACGATCTTCGAACAGCTGGTCACTTCGCTCGTACATGCACTCCCGGAGACGGTCGCTGGCGCCATCCGTGAGGGGATCTTTCAAGCGGGCGCAGGCATTGAACTGGCCAAGCCGCTCAGCGCAGAGCAGCGGATACGTCTGTGGAAGTCCGTCCGACCTGCGGTGTCGCCAACTGCCGTGGCGTGGCCAGAACCGTTGCTGGGCGAAGCCGAGCGCGCCGTCGCTGAACCGGCGGAGGCCAGCTCGATTCGTTCGTCGGTCGATCGTGGAACAGAGCCCAAGAACCGCGTGCTCTACGAGTTGAAGTGTCGTCGTATGGTCGCGGCGCCCGTCATTGGTTCGCTTCTACGAATCGCGGAGCGCCTGTGCTCTCCAGCGCGAGACGAGGTGCTGCTTCTCGCCGAGCGACGCCTCGCGGGCTTGCGTCAGGAAGATCTGCTGGTGTGGAGTGTCAGGATTGCGCGTCTCTGTCCGGACGAGCGTCGTGTCATATTGCTCAATGAGGTGGATGCTGAGGTAGTTGCCTTGCCGAGGTTGGATGACCGGTTGGACGTATTGGCGGAGCGGCTTCGGGTGAGCTCGGAGGAGGCTGCCAGCATCGTCCATACAGCGATGGGGTGGCTCGCGTCTGCCGATCGGTTCCCCGTGCTGGCAAGTCGATTTCTCCAGTATGTGCCCGAAAGCGAATGGAGACGGATCGAACCTGATGAGGCGCGGGCTCTCGTCCGACGCTGGCAGGGTGACTCGCGCGGGTATCAGGGTAGCGTCGCGCCGCTTCTCGATGGGAATCTCCCGGGTTGGCTCGCTGATGAAGTCCAATGCAGACTTGTTGACTCGGTGAGACGCGTTGAGGGCGCCAGACGGATCCATGGCGCTTCCGAGTACGCTCCGCATGTCAGTGGGGAACGTCGCGCCGAGCTGTCACGCATGTTCTTCTCGGAGCCGCCGGAGGCCTATCGCGGCAGGACCAGCGCCGTCGAGAATTGGGCCGCGCTGGCGACGCTGGAAGAGCTCCGTCGCATCCACCAGGACATCTTGCCACGCGTCGGACCTTGTGATGACAAGGTCTTCGCCGCCCTCTCCCGTCGTGCGGTGGAGCTGGGCGATAGGGAGCTTGCGACCAGCTTCTGCGCCGCGATGGAAGGAGACGACGACCGGCATCAAGCCGAAATGGAGGTCGCTCTCGCGCTGGGTTCGCTTTCCGACGTGGAGGGTCTTCTGCGTCCGGACCTGGACGACGAGGAGGCATCTGGAATGCTCGAGCTGGTAGGGGAGGCGCTGAAGAGCGAGGAGGATGCGGCCCGCTTTGCGGAGCTCGTGCGGGGCGCAGCTCGGGCGTCGAACAGGTTGCGCGCGTGGGCGGCCGTGTTCCCATCGCTCTCCCAGGAGGCGCGGGAGCGGTTGTCCGGGGCCGTCGCCGAGACGGTGAAGGAGACGCTCCGCGAGCGCCCCGAGGAGTCGGATGACGCGCTTTGCAGGATGTTCCCCTGGATGTCGGTGGAGAGCCTGGGCGATGTGTGGGGAGAGCGCGCCTCGCCCGAGAAGTGGCGCTCCACGATCTTCGAGGCCACGCCTCTCTTCACGTACGATCGGGGTTACAGGAACGGCGCGCTCCTGGACACACTGCTCCTGCGTGTGGGAGGTGAGGCCGCCCTCGTGGCCTGGGCCAGGACGCTCGCGGAGCTCGACGAGTGGTTCTCGGAGATCGGACCTTGGCCGGACTGATCGCGCGCGTTCGCGGCGAGACGGCGCTCGCCGGCGGGGTCGCACGCGGAGCGCCGCCGGGCCGGAATGTCAGCGTGTTCGGGACGCGAGGCTGAACCTGGACAGCTCGCACCAGAAGAACTCGCACGATCCGAGCGCATTCCACGACGAACAAGGCAATTGCAGGCGACCGGACAAGGCGCCGCCGCCGCCGGAGCCGAAGTTCGTGCCGCAGGAGGACGACAGCACGGACCCGACCCGGAGCCGGAACTAGCGATGACAGAAGTCGACGAAGAAGCTGCGATTTCAGCTTTGCTCACCGGGCTGGAGCGCGCGCCGGGCTCGGTCTGGCGCGCTGTACGGGTCCTTCTCGCGTCTCCGGCGGTGGCAGCCTGGCTTCACGGTGATCCCCGTGTTCCCGGCTCGTTCGAGCGGCGCCCGTGGTCAGCGCTGGAGGCGCTCTGGGCGAGCTCCCGCCCAGGCGAGCGGGCCTTGCTCAGGGCTCCTGCGTGCTCAGGCACGAGCGCTCTGCTCGGCGCGTTCTGTCTTCATCTCACGCGGCGAGGGCTGGCCCGCGTGGCGCTCATCCCGATCTCGGTCCACGGCGGCATGGCGGATCCCTCGATATGGGTCGCCGCGCTGCATGCGCGGCTCCGAGGATTGACGTCCAGAAAGGCATCCGAGCGCGCGCTCGCTCCGCGCGTGGCAGACGACATCCGACCGATCCTCGGCGGTGACGAGAACCCCGACATGCCGCTGCTGCTCGTCCTCGACGGTGCCCACGAGAACGATGATCCGGCGGTATGGTCGCGCATCGGATGGTCAGCGGGGCTGCCCGGGAACGTCCGGATGTGGGTGTCTGCGGACAACGACCCCGGTGTCACGGCCGCCCGATGGGGTGAGGCCCTTCATTGGTTGAACGATTGGTCGGATGTCGTCCTGGAGATGCCGCCGGAGCGCTCCGTCGCGGCGTTGCCCGGTGACGTCGACGCGGATACCGTGTGCGTCTTGAGCGCTGCCAGCGGGCCGATGGCGGAGGCAGAGCTGGTCCAGATCGTGGGAGGCGATCAGGCCGAGACCCGAGTGTCTACCACGCTCCGGAAGCTCGAACCATGGATCTGTCACACGACGCATGGCGCCGCGTTCCGTCATCGAGCTCTCGGGAGAGAGCTTTCCCTGCGCTTGAGCAGCGTGGGCGACGTCAGTGGTCAGGCGCTCTTGACCGCACATGTTCGGGCGACTCTCGATCGCTGTTCCGAAGGGAACATCGCCCCTGGCGCTCGATCGGAGTACGTCATTCGATACGGGGCGATGCACTTCTTGCGACACGATGCCACGGCGGAAGAGCTCGATCGCGTGATCGCCGAGCCGATGCGCGCCGCCTGGGAACCTCTGGATGGCGGTGCGTTCGGCTTTCGTGCGCTCGTCGTCGCCGCGTGGCGGCGAAGCCACGCAGCGTTCGGCGAAGCGACGTCGGAAGCCTCGCGCGGCCGTTGCATGGTGCAGGCGCTGCGGTTGCGAACACTCTTCGAGCAGCTCATCACTTCGTTCGTGCACGCTCTCCCGGACGTGGTCGGCGGTGCTATCCACGAGGGGATCATTCGACCGGGTGCAGGCATCGAACTCGCCAAGCCGCTGAGCGAGAAAGACAGGCTGCGCCTGTGGAGGGCGGTCCGGCCCGCCGTGTCCGAAGCGGATGTGGTATGGCCAACGCCATTGCTGCACGAAGCAGAACGCGCCGTCGCAGGGATCGAGGCCGCCGGCGCGACCGAGACCCCCTCGGCATACGCGCGAGACCGCAGAGCCTTCGTATTGGGCGAGCTGAAATGGCGCCGTGTCGTGAAAGCGCTCGTGATCGGTGCGCTCCGGCGTATCGCCGAGCGGCTGCGCTTCCCCGCGCGGGAGGAGATCTTGCTGCTGGCGGCCAAGCGCCTCGCCGGGCTCCGTCCAGAGCGCCGTGCGTTCTGGGCTGCCCTGCTGGCGCCGCTCTACCCCGAGGAGCGCCGCGCCGAGCGACTCGAAGACGTGGACGCGCAGATCTCCGCCTTGCCGGAGCTCGGAGATCGCCTCGAAGTGTTGACGGAGCGACTCCTGGGGACGTCGGCGGGAGCGAGCGCGATCGTTCAGCGAGCCATGGGATGGCTGCTGTCCTCCGAACGGTTTCCGCTCACGGCGCAGCGCTTTCTCTTTCATATTCCCGAGAGTGAATGGAACCGATGTGTTCCCGACGAGGCCCGAGCGCTCGTCCGTCGCTGGCAAGGCGAATCGCGAGGATCCGCGGATTCGCTCGGGCCGCTCCGCTGCGGGCAGCTGCCTCCGTGGCTCGCGGCCGAGGTGCAGGATGCTCCCCTCGCGGAGGTGAGAGAGCGGACGGACGTCTCTGACCGCAACTACGTCGCCTCCGAGCTCGTCTCCTTGGTCACGGGGGACGTCCGAGCGGAGCTGGCGCGCATGTTCTTCTCGGAGCCGCCAGAGGCCTTTCACGGCGAGGGCCGCGCCATCGAGAACTGGGCGGAATCGGCGACGCTGGAGGAGCTCCGCTACATTCACCAGAAAGTGTTGCCGTGCATGGGCTCTCAGATTGACGACGCGCTCGCGGCGCTCTCCCTCCGTGCAGTGGAGCTCGGCGACAGAGACCTTGCGACCAGCTTTTGCGCCGCGATGGAAGGGGATGACGACCGCCATCAGGCCGAGCTGGAGATCGCGCTCGCGCTGGGCTCGTTTGCCGACGTGGAGCGCCTCGTGCGTCCGGACCTGGAGGACGAGGAAACGTCTGGAATGCTCGAGATGGTAGGGAAGGCGCTGAAGAGCGAGGAGCACGCGGCACGCTTCGCGGAGCTCGTGCGCGGCGCTGCTCGCGCATCGAACAGGCTGTCCGCGTGGGCGACCGTGTTCCCGTCGCTCTCCGTGGAAGCGAGGGAGAGCTTGTCCGCCGCTGTCGCCGAGACGGTAAAGGAGGCGCTCCGCGAGCCGCCCGAAGAGTCCGACGCATCGCTCTGCAGCATGTTCCCCTGGATGTCAGAAGCGAGCCTGTGCGACGTGTGGCGAGAGCGCGCTTCACCTGAGAACTGGCGCCCCACGATCGCCGAGGTCACGCCTCTCTTCACGTACGATCGCCGTTATGAAAACGGCGCGTGCCTGGACACGCTCCTCCTGCGTCTGGGAGGCGAAGCCGCGCTCGTGGCCTGGGCCAGGACGCTCGCCGACCTCGACGACTGGTTCTCGGAGATCGGGCCCAGGCCGGAGTGAGTGATCGAGCGCGCCCGCGGCGGTGTGACGCTCGTCGGCCAGGATTACCGATTCAGCTCGTCACCCGCCGGCCACGCTCCCTCCGGCCGCGCTGCCGGAGCCCCAGGGACGCCGCGAGCAGCGCTGTCAGCGCGAGGGCATTTCCGGACGGAGCGCGGCTCGCGGA
This sequence comes from Sorangium sp. So ce128, assembly GCF_051525245.1. NCBI lineage: Bacteria > Pseudomonadati > Myxococcota > Polyangiales > Polyangiaceae > Sorangium > Sorangium sp. So ce128. The sequence goes on from NZ_CP150313.1 coordinate 4,566,300, forward strand.
GCGACAGCTGCAACCGGCTGGGTCGCCCGACTGCTCGTCGGAGGTGCCACCCGACGACGCCTGGGCAGACGGCATTGGGTTGGGGGACCCTCCTCCCGTGCTCGTCGAGGGCGCTCCACCAGAGCCGGAGCCAGAGCCAGAGCCGGAGCCGGAGCCGGAGCCGGCGCCGACGCCACCGCCGCCGCCGCCGTCGCCACCACCGCCGCCGCTCGTGCTTCCACCCGCGCCACCCCCGCCGGCGGCTCCGCCCCCGACGGGCGAAAATTGCCAGTAGTTCATGTTGAAGAGGTTCGACCCGGCGCCGGTGAAGACGAGATACAGATCGTGTACGCCCGTGGCGCCGTCGACCTCACACGACACATCGCTCCACTCCTGCCAGCCGCCCGTCGCCGCGACTGCGCAGGTGCCCACGAGCGTCCCGTCGCGCGCATCCAGGCGGAGCTCGATGCTGCCCCCCTCCGCGCCGCTCGCGACGCGCGCACGGAAGCTCTCCGCCCCTTCGCCGAAGTCGACCCCGCGGAGGCGCACCCAGTCTCCGCCGCTGATGAAAGAGAGGTCCATCCCGCCCTCCTCGCAGGGCTCGGTCTCGATACCGCTCTGCGCGTTGAAGGTCTCGGCTTCGACGCGCGCGTAGGGGTCGAGGTTCGCGAGCTGCTTGAGCCCGTCCGTCGTGTAGGTCACCGGCACGATCGAGCCGTCGTCTTTGTAGGTGAGCGTCTCGAGCGCGATGTTCCGGCGATAGGTTGTAGGCTCTCGGGCATCGGTGGCGACGGAGCGATTGTGGTAGGCGTGGTACCAGGAGCCGCCAAACTCGAAGATCGCCGCGTGGTTGTTGTTGTTGTTCTTCGGCGGCTGGGGCCCCGCCGTGCCACGGTGAGTGAAGCCGGACGTGGGGCTCGTGCTCGTGAGGTAATCGATCCGTAGGCCGTTGGCGGTGTTCGTCGAGTACGACAGATAGTAAACGCCGTTGCGCTTGTGCATCCAGGACGCCTCGAAGAAGTACGGGACCGTGAGCGCGATGGCCGAACCCGAGACGCTCACCATGTCGTTATTCAGCTTGATGATGCGCGCGTTCTGCTCGCCGTTGCCGCCGAAGTAGAGGTACGCTTGGCCGTCGTCGTCGACGAAGACGCCCGGATCGAAGAGCCACATGTTGTTGCCCGAGGCGCCGGGCGTGTTCGAGGTCACCAGGGCGCTGCCCTTCGCGTCCTTGAACGGTCCGGTCGGGCTTTTGCTCGAGGCAACGCCGATACCGTTCGCATTGTTGCCGAAGTACATGTAGATGGTGCCGCCGCGCTCCACGAGCGCCGGAGCCCACGAGAAGGTCGCCCAGGAGACGTCACGGGGCACGCGCAGCACCTCGCCGTGATCGGTCCAGTTCTTCAGGTCGCTGCTCGAGACCGCCACGATCGAAGCCATCTTGTAGCCGTCGTCCGAGCCGTCCGCTTTGACGTTGTCGTCGTCGTTCGAGCAGTAGAGGTAGACACGCCCGTCGTGCACCAGCGAAGCCGGGTCGGCGAGATAGCGGTGCGAGGCGATGGGGTAATCGGCCCGCGCCGAGGGGCTCGCGACGAGCCCGACCGAGGCGAGCGCGACCCCGCAACAAGCCATTTTCGCCAATTTTCGTGAGCGACGCATGTTCACCTTACCTGTTGGTCCAGAGCCGTTGATCACGGCCGCTCGGGCGGCCGACGCCGATTCCTTCGTGTTCGAGCAGGGCGCGCTGAAGACCGTCCCTCTGCCGTCGCGGTTCGCTGTGTCGATCGAGCCGTAGACGTTGCCGCCCTCTCGGCCGGTGGCGTTGGCGCCGTCTGCCGCCGTTCCGCCGTCCGCGAATCCCGCTCCCGTCGAGAGATTCGGAGGAGGCTCCGCACATGGCGCCGCTTCGTCCCCGAATTGCTGCAGGCAAGGTCACGAGCGCAGGCTGCCCAGGGCGAAGCGAAAGGATGCCCCTGGAGCAAACTGTGAACGTTCACATGGTCGATGTCAATCAAAATGGACGGGCGCGCGGCGAGCCCCGACACCTCTCGACGTCGGCGCTGAACGGCGCCCGACTCGAGAGCAGGTGTCCTCAGCTCCGCGCGCTCTGGTCGACGAGCGCCTGCCACTGCTCCTTGAGCGCCGGATCGGACTCGAAGCGCTCGTGCCAACTCCTGTGGAGCGCGATCCAGCTCTGTGGGGTCAACCCATAGTGGCTCTGGATCTGCGGGATGTGATTCGGATGGTCGCGCAGGTCGGCGCACAGGCGCGCGTACCGCGTGAGGGAGATCCGCTCCACGCGGCGCATCGTCTCCTCGTCATCCACGCCGGCGTGCGCTTGCGCGGCGGGCTCCGCGGGCGAGGGGCTTGCGGACGGCTCGACGGCGCTCGGCTGAAGGAAGGGCAGGGCCCAGCTCCCCGTCGGGATCTGGGGCGGCTGCGGAGCGATCTCTCCCCTGGCGGGCCGCGATGGCGCGGGCGATTGGCTCGGACGAGCGAAGGGCAGGGCGTTGTCGGCGGGCGGCGAGGGGGTCGGTCGCGCGAACGGCAAGGCGTTGTCGGCCGGCGGCGCGGAGGCCGGTCGCGAGAACGGCAGGGCGTTGCCGGCGGGAGGCGAGGGGGCCGGCCGCGAGAAGGGCAGGGGATTGGTGGCCGGCGGCGAGGAGGCCGGTTGAGAGAAGGGCAAGGGATCGGCGGCCGGCGGCGAGGAGGCCGGGCGAGAGAAGGGCAAGGGATTGGCGGCCGGCGGCGAGGAGGCCGGGCGAGAGAAGGGCAAGGCGTTGTCGGGCGGAGGCAAAGGGGCCGGGCGAGAGAAGGGCAGAGCGGCGTCGAGCGGAGGTAGAGGGGCCGTGCCGGAGAAGGGCAGAGCGGCGTCGAGCGGAGGTAGAGGGGCCGTGCCGGAGAAGGGCAAGGCTCTGTCGGCCGCCAGCGCGCCGACCGTGCCGATGCTCGTCGTCTCCATCTCCGGGCTGTCTGCCGGTGACGTCGCTGCACCCTCGACCGCGGGCGCGTTCGACACGTCTTGGCGGAACGGCAGCGCATCCCGGCTCGGAAGAGACGTCGTGCCGAGGAGCGTCATGCGGGCTCGCGGTGCCGTTGACGGCCGCTCCAGGCTCGGCATGGGCAGTGACGACGGCACCGCCGGCAGCAGCGACGGCAACGGCACGGCCGGCGGCAACGGCGAAGGCTGCACGACCCCGGCCGGCGGCAACGGCGAAGGCTGCACGACCCCGGGCGGCGGCGCGGCTGCGTTCAGCCTGGCCCAGGGAGATCGCGCAGCCCCCTCGTCGCTCACGCCCGCGGCAGGCGGCGGCGTCGCCCCATCCCGAGGCGCCCCCTGCAGCGGGGCGATGCGCGCTGCGGGCGCCACCGGCATCGGCCCTTCCAGCTTCCTGCGCGCGCCACGCGCCTTCTCCTCGGCGCGGCGCTTCTGCGCGGCGACGAGCTCCAAATACCGGCGGCTCGATCGCAGCTGCCCGCGCGCGGCCTGCGCGGCGAGCCTGGACATCCACCGCTCCCGCTCCGCCTCCCACGCCGCGGCCGAGAGCCCCGCGTCCGCGAGCACCTCGTCGCGCGGCAGGCCCGCCTCGAGGGCCCCGGCCACGGCGGCGAGCTCCTCGAGCCGGATCGATCGGACCTCCTCGTCGCGCTCCACCATGTCCACGAACATACCCCCTCGTCACCGTCGGGCGGCGCGCTGCGGCGGCCGGCCGATGTCGCCCCGCGGCCGTCCCGGTTACCTCATCGCCCGCTGAAACCGCGCCATGAGCGCGTCGTCCTCGAGCATCGCCGCGGTCCATCGCTGCTGCGCGCTCAGGTAGTCCTCGAGCGTCAGGTCCAGGCGGCTCAGCACCGTCGCCATGTCGGTGCCCCGCTTCAACCCGCGCGCGGCCTCGAGGAAGCGCTCGAACGACAGCTCGCTCTTCGCTCGGGCGCGCTGCACCCGCGCGAACGTCTCGGCGAAGGCGACGACGAGCGGCGGCACGCCCACCTCCTCGCCGTCGTCGTCGTCCGCCTCGGAGAGCCGCGCCTGCCAGGCGTCGTCGAGCGCCTCCCAGCCGGCCTCGTCGAGCCCGTGCGCCGCGAGGAGCGCCGCGCGGTCGGCGCTCGGGTCTGCGAGCTGGGCGGCCAGCGTCGCGTACACCTCGACGTCGTCGACGTTCTGCGCGCTCTGCGGAGGATCCTTCATCGTCCGGGCAGGCTACCTCAGCGCGCGTCTTGGGGCCTCCTTGGCGCAGGTGTATTCATGGCGCGTGTCCTTCTCATACCTGCCCTTCGTCGCGCCCGGCGGTCAGGAGGGGCAGCCCTCCGCGCCCGCCGGCACGGACGTGCTCGCCCACGACAAGCTCGAGAACGCGCACGCCGCGCTCCGCCGCGCAGCGCTGTCGCTCGAGCACGACGTCGAACCGGTGACCGACCTGACCGGGCCCGCGCGCGCCCTGGAGCGGGCCCTCGGCGCGATCTACGACGCCTTCGACGGCCGCGCCGAACCCCTCGGCGCGGTGCGTGCCGCCCTGGCGGAAACCGACAACGTCGCCGCTCAGATCGAGCAGGCGATCGGGCTCGACGCGGGCTTCGCGGCGGTGGACGAGCTGCTCCGGAGCGCGCGCGGCTGGCTCGAGCAAGCCGCGGCGCGGCTCGCCCTCGTGCCGCCGGCGCCGCCGCTCGATCTGCCGCCGATCCTGGCGAGCCGCGACCGGCCGCGGCTGCACGCGGTCCAGCGGGCGTCGCTCGCGCCGCTCATCAAGGTCCCGGAGCCGCCCCCCGCCGAGCTCGTCGCAAAGCCCCCGCCGCCGATCCCGCGGCCGCGGACGTTCGAGGAGCTCAAGGCCGCCGTCGAGGCGCTGAAGCAGCAGGCGCCCGCGCCCGGCGCGCTCCCCGCGGCCGCGGAGGTGCGGCCGCCCGCGGCGCGCCCGGACGAGGGAGCTGCGCGCCCCGTGCCGCCGGGCTTCGCGCCCGAGATCGGCGACGCGATCGACGATCTCGCCTTCCTCCGCGCCCGCGCCCGCGAGTGCTTCGAGGAGGTCGCGATGGTCGGCATGCAGCGGGCGCCGCTGCTCGGCGATCCCTTCCGCGGGGCGCTGATCCTCGAGCGGCGCATGCTCGCGGCCATCGACGTGATCGCGGCGATCGGGGCGCCGGCGCTCGAGCACGTGCCGCGGCTCGTGGCCGACGCGCCCGTGAAGGACGCGAGCGTCGCGTTCGCGAGCGCGATGGTGCTCGGCTGCTTCGCCGGTCGCGACGCGCTCGCCGCGGCCGAGCTCGCGCTGCTCCGGAGCGGCAAGGACAGGGCGTTCATCGACGCGCTCGGCGCTGCCTTGAAGCTGGTCCCGCACGAGCTCCTGCCGCTCGCGCTCCGCAGCCTGCTCCGCGACCCCGAGCCGCTCGTCCGCGCGATGGCGATCGACGTCCTCGCCTACCGCGGCTTCGCGACCGAGGATGAGCTCGTCGCGGCGGCGTCGGACGACGAGGCCCCCGTGGCGGCGTGCGCGCTCCACCACCTCGGCTGCACGCCGGGCCCCCGCTTGCCCGAGCTGATCCAGCGGGCCCTCGCGGCGCCGGACCCGGCGCTCCGCGAGGCCGCCTGGACGGCCATGGCGCTCTCGGATCACCCGCACGCCCCGCTCGCGCTGCGCGGCGCGCTGGAGGAGGCCGACGGCGCGGACGCCGCGGCGCTCCTGCTCGCGCTCGCGGGCGACGACGCCGACGCGCGGCTGCTCGCCTCGCGCGTCGCCGAGGCGCCGCGGCGCGGCCTGATCTTCGCCGTGGGCTGGGCCGGCGCGGCCGCCGCGGTGCCGCTGCTCATCGACCTGCTCGAGCCCGACGTGGACGGGGACGTGAAGCTCGCCGCGGCCTACGCGCTGGAGCGGATCACCGGCGCGGGGATGTGGGAGGAGGTCGCGGTGGAGGACGAGGAGATCTTCGTCGCCGATCCGCCCGAGCCCGACGTGGGCGAGCCTCGCGACCTCAAGCTCGCGCAGCTGGTCAGCGATCCCAACGACCTGCCCGAGGCGCCGGCGCCGGAGATGGCGGAGCAGCCCACGGTGGACGCCGCGCGCTGGCGGGCCTTCTGGCGCGAGCGCTGCCAGGGCTGGGACATGAGCGCGCGCTACCGCCGCGGGCGTCCCTACACACCCGACGTCGTGCTCGACGAGCTGGACACGGGGCGGGTCACCCCGGGCGAGCGCCGGCTGCTCCAGCGCGAGCTGATCCTCCGCACCGGGCACTTCGTGCGCTTCGATCCGCACGACTTCGTGGTGGCGCAGGAGGAGGCGATCCAGGCCTGGCGGCCGATCGCGGCGCGCGCCTCGGGCGCCCCGGGCCGCTGGACGCGGCCCCGCCGGCGCGTAGGGTAAACGGCCCGCGGACGTCGGCGCGCGCGGACGTCGGCGAGCCGAGCCGAGCGCGAAGAGGGGCGCGGTGCTCGCGAGGGGGGATGCATGGAGCGACGCGGACTTGGGAGGATCAGCTGGCGGCAGGTCATCTCGGCCTCGGCGCTCGGCGCCGCGCTGATCGCGCCGACCTCGGCGCGGGCCCAGTCCAAGGAGGAGCTCGCGGAGGCGCGGGCGCTCTTCCAGGAGGGGGTCGCGCTCAGCGCGGCGAACCACTGCGCCGCGGCGCTCGCGAAGTTCCATGCGGTCGCGAGCGTGCGGCGGACGCCGCAGGTGCTGTTCAACATCGCGGAGTGCGAGGCGCGGCTCGGCAAGCTCGTCTCGGCGCTCGGCAACTACCGCATCGCCGCGGCCGCGGCCGACGGGGACCCCCGGGCGAACGACGTCAGCGCGAACGTCGGCGCGCGGATCGAGGACCTCGAGGAGCGCATCCCGAGGCTCGCGATCCGCCGGGGCGCGGGGGCGCTCACCGCCACGATCCTGCTCGACGGCGCCGCGCTCGGCGCCTCGGAGATCAGCGCCGACATCCCGGTCGATCCAGGGCCCCACGTGGTCTCGGCCTGGGTCGGCGATCGCGAGGCGGCGCGGGAGACCGTCACGCTCGCGGAGCGGGATGCGAAGACCGTGGAGATCGCGATCGCCGAGCCGCCGGCGGCGCCGCGGCCGGCGAGCGCGTCGCCGGGACGCGCGCCCGCGGAGGTGCCGCCGAGGGCCGCGCTGGCGCGCCTGCCGGCGACGCGTCCGTCGAAGGTGCCGGGCCTCGCCGTGCTCGGCGCCGGGATCGCGAGCGGCGCCGTGGGTGGGATCTTCCTCGGCCTCCGCGCCGGCACGCTGAGCGATCTCGACGCGCTGTGCGGCGGCGACAGGAGTTGCCCTCCTTCCGCCAGGCCCGTCGCCGATCGAGGCCGGCTCTACACGGGCGTCGCCGAGGCGGCGATCGGGCTCGGTGTCGTCGGCGTCGCCGCGGGGATCACGCTGCTCGTGATGAGCGGCAGCGCGGCCGAGCCGGACGCGAGCGCCCGCGCAGCCGCTGCCGCGGCCGGGCGGCGCGCCCGCGCGGGCGTCCGCCGCGCGGAGGTCCTTCCGCAGGCGCCTGGCGCCGACCTCGCGGGCCTCAGCGTCGCCGGCAGCTTCTGAGGCGGGGCGCCCTCCGGGCCGGCGGGCGCATCAGGTGCGGCAGCAGAACGTCCGCGGGCTCGCGCCGCGGGCCTCTCCGCTGGGCGTGCCGCCGCTCGGCCGGCACGCGCCGCCAGTGGGCGCGCCGAGCGACGTCACCTTGCGGCCCACGACGGAAGGGTTGTCCTCGAGGTCCACGCAGCTGCCCGCAGGCAGCTCCGTCACCTGCGTCGCGCAGGTGTGCAGCTGCACGTCGGAGTAGAGGGCGACGGTCGTCGGGCACGTCCCGCCCGACGGCGCGCCGCACGCGCAGTCGTCGTCGCAGCCGCGGCTGTCCTCGATGTCGGTGAAGAAGACGCGCCGCTCCGTGTAAGGGCCCGGCGGGCAGGCGGCGTCGCCGTCCCTGGCGATGCAGAGGCCGCCCTCGAACGGCGCGGCCGGCTTCGGCGCGCAGACCTGGCCGAGGTTGCAGCCCCGGCCGAGCGGCTCGGCCGCGGCGCACGCGCGGCCGAGGCGCGTCCACCGCAGGTCCGGCCTCTGCACCTGCACGGCGCTCGGCCCGCACTCGCCGCCGGAGGCCGCGAGCGGGCTCACGCTGACCGACACGGCGCACGGTGCGCCGGTGGTCGCCGAGCACTCCGCGTTGCTGCTCGGCCCGCAGGTCAGCCTGTCGCTGAAGACTCCGTCGGGGCCCCTGCACACCTGGGCCGCCCAGCCGGGCGTCGCGAGCGGGAAGAGGCAGTGCGGCTCCGACCCGCAAGGCGCGTCCGCGACGGTGATCGTGATCCCGTCCACCGGGTCGCAGGCTTGCCCCTCCGCGGGACCGCACGAGCACGCGCAGCTCGCCGGCGGCGCGGACAGGCCTCGGTTTCCGACGAACGGCGGCCCCGCGGCGAACTCGGGTGGGCAGCCCGGGTCCATCGCGGGCTCACCGTCGAACAGCGCGAAGTAGCCGCTCCAGCCCTCCGGCACGGCCGCCGTGCACACGAAGTCGCCGCACGCGGGATCGGCGCAGTCGATCTGGCCGTCGCCGTCGTCGTCGTCGCCGTTCGCGCAGTCCTCCGCCCCGTCCCCGCTGGAGCTGCTGATGGCCCCGGTGCTGCCGGAAGGCTCGGGCTCATCGAAGGTGTACTCGGGGTACAGGCAGGCGGCGGGAGCGGCCAGGGCGCCTGCGGCGCCGAGCCCGATGCAGGCCGTGAGGCGCGCTCCCCGGCCGACGAGAAAAGAGCCCACCGAACCACCTCCGTGCCAGGTGGCCGCGCAGCGCCCGTTCGCGCTCCGTGCCCCCGCCCAGAGGATATCGCGCCGCGCGGCGTGAGCCACGAGCGCCTCTCGAGCGACGTACGCTGCGCGGCTACTTCTTGGCGGGCGCGGCCGGCTTCGCCGGGGCGGAGGGCGGCGCGCCCTTGGCCGGGGGCGCGCCCTTCGCGGGCGGCGCCTCGCCGGCCTGCCCGCTGTTGTACATCTGGATCGCGCGATCGGTGAGCTCGAGATCGGCGCGGTAGTAGGGAACGGCCGACTTGTCGAGGATGAGGTCGTAACCCTCCTGCGCCGCGAGGCGCCGGAGGAGGCCGAGCACCTTCTGCAGCATCGGCGTCGTGAGCTCGCTCTCCTTGCGCTGCATCTCGCGCTGGGCGTCGAGCGTCGTCGCCTGGAACTCGGCGGCCTGGCGCTGCCAGGTCTCGAACCTGCGCTGGAGGACGTCCTTCGGCGTCTTGCCCGCCTGGGCCTCCTTGTCGAGCTTGTCCCGCTCGTCGTCGAGCGCGCGGCGCTTCGTGTCGAGCTCCACCTGGCGGCTGTCGAACAGCTTCTTGAGCGTCGCCTGGACGCGGAGCCCTTCCTCGGTCTCCAGCATGGCGCGGCGCACGTCGACGACGGCGATCTTCGACTGCGCGGACGCGGGCGCGGGCGACAGCAGCGCCGCGCTGCCGAGCGCCGCGGCCGCGAGCAGCGGCAGGACGCGCGCCGTGAGCCACCGGCCCGAGGTCGGGCGGGCTGCCAGCGCAGCACCCTGGCTCGCGCCGGCCGGACGCGCAGGGGTGGAGAACGTGGAACAGCGCGCGACGAGCCGCTCAGGAGCGTTGTTTCGCATCGCGGATGGCCTTAGCTACCCGGCCACCCAACGTCAAGAACGTGGCGCGCCCTTCTCGTGCGCTGCCGCCGCTGCGCCCTCCGGGTGCGCGTCCTTGCTCTGCGCAGGGCTCGCGCTGCGGTGCGCTGCCGGATCGTTGTTGCTCGGCGCCTCGGCGCGCTCCTTCCGTCCCAAGGCGCCGGCGGTCTTCGCGACCTTGCTCCGTGACGGCGCCCCGGCGGCCCGCTGGGCGGACGGGTCCGCCGCGTGCGGCGGCCGCGACGTCGAGGGCAGCGACCGGCCGAGGCGCTCTCGAGCGAGGGCGATCAGACGCCCGACGTCGTCGTTCCCCCGAAGGAACGCGTCGCGCTGGCGGAGATCCCGCAGGGCCTCGACGCGCGCGGCCAGGGCGGAGAACGCGGCGTCGAGCGCGGCGTTCGCCTCGCGCTCGTCCCCGATCGCGAGGAGCGCCTCGACGAGCGTGACGCGGATCGCGTCGCTCCACTCCTCGATGGGCCCACCCGCGAGGTGGCGCGACGCCTCGCGCGCCGCGTCGACCGCGGCCCTGAGCTCGCGGCGCGCCAGCTGGACGCGCGCCATCGCGAAGCTCGCCATCGCCTGCAGCGCGGCCGCGTGGTGCGCCGCCTCCTCGCAGAGCCAGCGCGCGACGGCGTGGGCGGTCGCGTGGTCGCCGGGGGCGCCGCGCCAGACGAGGAAGAGCGCCTCGTACAGCCGGCCGGCGAACCTGAGGCGGGAGATCTGGCACGCGTCGGCGATCCCGCTCGCCTGGCGCTCGAGCGCGACGCCCTCCTCGATGTTGCCGAGCCGCGCGTACGACATCCCGAGGTTGTGGAGCGCGAACCCCTCGATCGCCCGGAGCTTCCGGCTCCGCGCGTCGAGCAGCGCGCGCTCGAGCAGCGCCTGCGCCTCCTCGAACAGGCCGAGCTGGTTCAGCGCCGAGCCGGTGTTCAGGCGGGCCCTTGCCGCGATGACGGCGTCGCCGGCCTCGTCGGCGTCCGCGACGAGCGACGCGCCCAGAGAGGCCGCGGCGGCCAGATCGCCGGCGTGCATCAGCGCGGCCAGGTGGGCCTCCCGGGCGTGGAGGAGCGCGTCGGTCGAGCCGCTCCCGCGCGCGGCCTCCATCGCCGCGTGCGCGGCGCGGAGCGCCTCGGCGGGCCGGCCCAGCGCCGCCAGGGCGCGGACGCGAGACGCGAGGAGCTTCGCGCGGATCGACGGCGAGAGCGCCGCCGCGAACTGCGGAGAGAGCGCGGACGCGGCGCGCGCGTCGCCCTCGGCGCCCTGGCCCGCCTCGATCATGCAGGTCACCGCGACGACCTGCGCTTCGCCCCACAGATCCGAGCCGGGCAGCGCGAGGCGCGACGCCTGCTCCGCGGCGTCGAGCGCCTCGTCGAGGCGGCCGAGGAGCTCGAGGAGCTCCGCCCGGCGGACCAGGAGCGCGGCGCGCGTGGTCCCCTCGGCCCCGCAGGCGAGCCCGCGCGTCGCGCGCTCGAGCGCCTCGTCGAGCTCCGCGCCGCTCGCCGCCGGGTCCCGCGTCGCGCGCGCGTAGAGCAGCGCCGCCCGCGCCTTGTCGCCGCCCGCGTCGGCGTGGCGCGCGATCAGCCCTGGATCGACGCCCGCGGACTCGAGCCAGGCGGCCGCGGCGAGGTGGAGCGCGGCGCGGTCTTCCTCGAGGATCGACGCGTACGCCGCGTCGCGCACGACCGCCTGCCGGAACGTCCACTGCACCTGCCCCGGGACCCGCGGCTCCAGCTGGCGCGCGATCATCTCGCCCGCCTCCAGCTCGGCGAGCTCCGCGCCCACGGCGCGCTCGAGCAGCGCCGCGACGCCCGCCGTCCAGAAGACCTGGCCGAAGACGGACGCGGCGCGCAGCGCCCCGCGCACCCCGCTCGACATGCGGTCGACGCGGGCCTGCACCAGGGCCTGCACGCTGAGCGGCACGCCGTCGCGCCCCTCCGCGGCGGACCGGATGAGCTCCTCCAGGAAGAGGCCGTAGCCGCCGGCGCGCTGGACGATGGCGCCGCGCGTGGCCGGGTCGGCCTGCGGAAGGGCGCTCGCCGCGAGCCGATCCGCGGCCTCTGGGGACAGCGGCGGGAGCGTCACGCGGGTCACGTCGCGGTGCTCCCACAGCGACGGGAACCGGGCGGAGAGCTCGGGCCGCGCGAAGGCGAAGACCCCGAAGCGGAGATCGGCGCAGCCGAGCAGCCAGTCGACGAGCTCGACCGTGGTGCTGTCGGCCCAGTGCATGTCCTCGACGACCAGGATCTGCGGCGTGGTCTCGGACTTCGAGCGGAAGAACGCCTCCACCGCCATCCGCGTGCGCGATTCCATGAGCTGCGGGCTCTCGCGGGCCGCGCGCAGCGGCTCGTTGCCCTCGTCGGGGAAGGGCACGCCGGCGAGCTCCCCGATGAAGCCGGCGAGGAAGCGGAGCGGGCGGGCCAGGCGCATCGCCACGTGGGCGCTCACCTTCTGCACCTGGTCCTCGAGGCGCTCGCCGTCGCGGATGCCCATGAGCGCGCGCAGGGCGCGGCCCAGCGTCGTGAGGCCAGCGCCCTGGCTCATCGCGTCGCCGCGGCAGAGCAGGATGATCGGCGCGTGCGGCGCCGTCTCGAGGTGCTGGATCAGCTCGGCGCGGACGCGGCTCTTGCCGATGCCGGCGGGGCCCGTCACGAGCGCCGCGCGCGGCGCGCCGTCCTCGGCGATCGCGCTGAAGATGCCCTGGAGCCTTGCGAGCTCGTGCTCGCGCCCGAGGATCGCCGTGGGGAGCCCGGCGAGCTTGCGCGCGTCGAAGCCGGCCGCGTCCTCGTGGACGAGCACGCCGCCGCGCGCGTCTTCCTGGACCACGAACCGCCCCTCCAGCGCGGCGATCGCGTGGGCGTCGATCCGGACCGCGCCGGGCGCCGCGTACTCCAGCTGCTGCGCAGCGCGATCGAGCGCCTCGCCGGCGAGGCTCGCCCTGCCGCGGACGGCGTGCCCGACCGCGACCGAGGCCCGCGCGCCCGGCGTCGATCGGGCCACGGTCAGCGCCGCCCGCGCGGCGCGCGCCGCCTCGTCGCCCCGCGAGCGCTCCACCCCGAGCGCCGCGGCGAGCCTCCCGTCGGGGAGCGGCTCGAACCGCGGGTCGTCGCCGAGGACCTCGCGGAGCGCGGCGTCCACCGCGGGGCGGAGCGGGCCGGCGCCCAGCTCGAAGAGCGCGCAGGCGACCACGCGCCGCTCGCTGTTGGCGAGCCGCACCTGCGGCCGCTCGTCGCCCGGCCCGGCGGGCCTCGGCATCATCTCCTGCGCGGCCGCGCGCCGGACGATCGAGGCGGACCTGTCGGTCGCGGGGGGATCGTTGTTCAGCTCCCCGACCCGCGCGAGCGCGCGCGCCAGCTCGCCGCCGTTCTCGTACCGCTGCTCGCGATCGCGGGCGATGGCGCGTGCGAGCACCTCGTCGAGGGCCTCGGGCACGTCGAAGCGGATCTGCTGCGAGCGCGGGGGGTCCTCGACCACGAGGCGGCTGAGCAGCGCGATCGCGTTCTCGGTCTCGAACACGTTCCTGCCCGTGACCAGGCGGAACAGGACGGCGCCCAGCGAGTACACGTCGGCCCGCGCGTCGACCGCCTCGCCGCGCGCCTGCTCGGGCGCCATGAAATGCGGGGTGCCGATGATCGTGCCGCGCTCGGTGGGGCAGTCGTCCGGGACCGCGAGCTTCACGACGCCGAAGTCGATCAGCTTGATCGCGGTGCCCTTGCCGCGGACGAGGAAGATGTTGGAGAGCTTGAGGTCGCGGTGCACGACGCCGCGGGCGTGGATGGCGGCCATCGCGGCGGCGCTGCGCCGGACGACCTCCACCGAGTCGCGCAGGCCGAGCGGCGCGCGCCGCTGGCGCTGCCCGAGATCCTCGCCGTCCAGCCACTCCATCGCGAAGAAGAGGCGCCCGTCGAGCCAGGTGCCGTGCGCGACGTACTGAACGATGTTGGGGTGCCGCAGATCGGCGAGGATCGAGATCTCGCGCGCGAAGCGGGCGCGCTCCTGGTGCGACGCGGCGGCGCGCAGGATCTTGAGCGCGACCGGGGCGCCGGTGGTCTGATCCGTGCCCTTGAAAATATCACCCATGCCGCCGCTTCGGCTGCGGGCTTCGATCATGAAGCGGTCGGTCGGGTCGGTGAACTCCGGGAGCACCGTCCGGATAGGCTACGCGAACCTCGCGTCTTCATGCCAGCGAGAAGGCGCTCTGCGCGGCGCGCATCGCCGGCGGGCGACCTGGACCGAAGCCCGAATCGCGCGCCATCGTCGTGCTGCTCCGCAGCATAGCGCCGCCACGAGCGGCGCGATCGGGGCACGGCGCTCGAAAATTCCAGCCAGCCGCCGCGCCGTCCGCACCATCCATCATCCTGCCCGCGCGGGGCCCTCCGTGCGCTCAGAACCCCGCGAGTAGCCCGGCGCCGAGGGAAGCGCTCGGACGCGGAGGTCTCAGCGCGCCGGCGAGCGGGTGGTCGACGAGCCCGAGCGCGGCGAGGACCTCGGCGTGGGTATAGAACGAGAGCGTGTCGTTGAGCGCGAGCTCGATCCCGCCGCGGAGCCCGAGCGCCATGAACAGCAGGGACACGTCGGTGGCGGGGGCGGCCCGATCGCCGACCTGCGCGACGCCCATCTCGACGAGAGCGCATGTGACGAGCAGGTCGACCGTGTGAAGGCACGGAGCGAAGGCGCCGCTCGTGTGCGTGCGCGGGTACGGCGATCGCGATTTCGTGCTCCCGCCGGGGCTCGGGGCGTACGGACTCGACACCTCGCCGTGTTCGAGCGCGCTCGGCTTCGAGACGACGAACGTGCCCCGGCTCTCCAGCGAGAAGGAGAGGCTCTGTGACCAGCGAACCCTGACGAGCAAGGAGGCGCCGCCGAACAGCCCCTCGGGCACCCCGAGCCCCGCTATGGCGCCGATGCCGACCCGCGCCGAGCTCCACGGCTCGCCGGGCCTGCTCGCGGGCTCCGGGCGCGCCGGCGCGATCTCCGGGCGAGGCGGCGCGGCGGGCGCTCGCTTGTCGCTCGCGAACGGCGTCAGCGTGAAGGAGATCGCGACCGCGACGGTATGGGTGAGCTGCTCGCAGGCGCCGTCTCCGTGCGAGAGGTCAAAGCCTCGGCCGGAGACCCGCCCGTCGGCGTTCCGGTAGGTCGTCGTCGCGACGACGTGGGCGCCGTGAGGCCTGATCGCGACGTCGACCTCCTCGGTCGCGTCCTCGCGGAAAGGGTCGTACCCGACGCGCAGCCGGATCCGCTCGCGCAGCGCGCGCTCTCCAGGGCACGAGGCCGCTTGCGCATCCTCGCTGTAGCGCAGCCGCAGCGCGCGGCGTGCCGGCTCCGCCGCGCGCGATGGCGCGCTGAGCAGCAGAGAGGCGAAGACGATCATGCAGAGAAAGGAGCGTGCCATATCCCCGGTCAGCGGCTCCGCTGGACGAGCCATCCGTGGCCGCCATGAAGCGCTCTCGAGGCAAAGCACGTCAAGAGCTCACGTCGTCTCTCTTCGCGATCCCGGCTGGCGTCAATTGACGTGATAATCGAAGCTCGTGAATGGTAATGGCCGCGAAATCACGATTGCGCGAGAGCGGGATCCGGATCCGTGACGAGCGTGACCACTCGTCCGTATGCACGCAGGCAGCTGACCGGCGCGGAGCATGAGAATCCGTCGGGGTTCGTGGCAATGCAGACACGTTGTCTGCAATAGCCTGCGCGCGGCGGGCATGCTCCGCCGGCCGCGCGGACCTCTCGGTCAGCGCCGTGCGCGATCGATCTCGTTGGAGGGGGAGGGAGGGGGCGAGGGGGGAAGGGGACGGCGAGCGGTCAACCAGCGCTGACGCCGGCGCTGGCGCTGGCGCCAGCGCGCGAGGCGAGCCGCGCGAGGTCCTTGGGATCGCTGACGCGGACGAGGATGACGGTGATGTTGTCCCGCCCGCCGCCCGCGTTCGCCTTCTCGATGAGCGCCTGCGACGCCTTCTCGGGATCGGGCTCGGCGAGCAGGATGTCGCGGATCGCCTCGTGGGTCACCATCTTCGACAGGCCGTCGGAGCAGAGGAGGTAGACGTCTCCGGGGTGGGGCCGGGCGATGATCAGATCGACCTTGACTGCGGGGGAGATTCCGATCGCCCGGCTCAGGTGGTTCGCCATCGGTCCGGTGATCCCCGCGGCGCCCATCGTGTGATCGGTGGTGAGCTGCGTCAGCTCGTTGTCGCGCAGGCGATAACAGCGGCTGTCGCCCACGTGGCCGATGTAGAGGCGCTGCTTGTTGGGCGAGAACCGCGCGCTGACGAGGGTCGTGCCCATGCCCGTGAGGCTCCGCTCGGCGTGGGCCCGCTCGTAGATCGCCTGGTTCGCTTGCTGGATCGCGACCGCGAGCTCGCTGCCGCGACGAGGGACGTCGGGGTAGGGGCTCTCTGCGTCGCTGTCCACGAACGACTGATCCTTGAACGCGTGCGCGATCGTGTCGACCGCGAGGCGGCTGGCGACGTCGCCGCCCGCGTGGCCGCCCATGCCGTCCGCCACGGCGAACAGGTAGTGCTCGTCCAAGCAGAGGTAGCAATCCTCGTTCTTCTTGCGCTTCTGACCGGGATCGGTCTGGCCGACGGCGCTGATGAGCAGGAGCGGCGACGAGCTGGTCGGCTCGTCGACGGCGGCCTCGTCGTCGTAGATGATGGGGACGGCGGACGGCTCCTCGCGCTCGTGCCCGTCGTCATCGTCATCGTCGTCGTCGTCGCCGCCGTACGACGGGACGCTCGCGCGTTTGATCGTGCTCTGCAGCACCTCCGGCGGCGCCAGCGTGATCAGCGTGAGGTCGTCGTCATCGTCGTCGAACGCGTCGTCGTCGGAGCGCGATGGGCCGTTCGAACGCTTCCAGTCGGCGCTCGAGACCCGCTCGGTGCGGCCGTGACCTCCTGCGGTCTTCGCGTGGGCGCTCTCGCTCGCGGGCGTCCCGCCCCGCAGCCCTGCTGCGCCTGGCCTCGTCGTTGAATCTTCGAGATCTCCCTCCCCCTCGTCGAGGGCTTGGGCTCCTGGGCCCCCCTGCGTCGGCGTCGTCGCCGCGCGAGGACGGGCCCGGTCGCCGTTGTTTGAGCGAAAATACCAATAGATCAGCCCAAGAAGGGCGATTCCCATGACAAGGGCGGCTGCGAGATCGGCCATGTCCCGGCGACCAACGTAGCAAAGGCGCGCCGCGTCTCCGAGATCAACGTGCAGGGGGACGGAAGACGGCGATCGATCCTGGTCGACCTTGACCCGCGGAGCTCACACTGCAGGGGCGCACCTTGGGCACCACCCGGCGCAGGGAGCGCCACCTCACCCCGCCGCAGGGCTCGCCACCCCGTGACGGGCGACCGCTGCAGAGCGCCTCGCCTAGAGCAGCGCGCCTCGCCAGGAAGAGGCTGCGCCTGGCGGGCCGTGCGCGCTCACCCGGGGCAGGCCGTGCGGATGTTGCTGCGCTGCGGCAGGTGCGCGCGAGAAACGAGGGCCTTCACAGCGGCGGCCGCCGCTCGCTCGCTCGCCAGGAGGCCCGCTGCGAGCCGCGCGCCCGCCGTGCGTCCGCCGCAAACGAACCCACCGAGCGGAGCGGGTTGCCAGTGCTCCTGGTGCTGACTAGTCTCCGCGCCCGCATGAAGCTCGCCCACACACTTCTCCAGACACCTCGCATCGTTGGCGTGGGCCTCGCGGTCTCGATCGTGGGCGGGCTCGGGGTCGTGGGCTGCTTCGTCGAGGGCGAGGGCCTCCCGCCGCCGGTCGAGGGGTTCTATTACCCGACGGGCCTGGCGGCGTCTCCCGGGGGACGGGTCCTCTACGTCGCGAACTCGGACTTCGATCTCCAGTACAACGGCGGCACGGTCCAGGCGCTGGATCTCCAGCGGCTGCGCAAGCGGGCGCTCACGCTCCAGTCGGAGCTCGCTCCCGGCGGGCAGGACGCCAGCGTGCGCGGTGCGTGCAATAACGTGGGGCTGGCGACAAACGCTGCGCCGTCGCTCTACCCGGGGCCGTGCGGGCCGCTCGATATCTCCGCCCTCGAGGGCGACGACGAGGTCGTCCGGAGCTCGGCCGTGATCGGCGCGTTCGCGTCCAACCTCCTCCTCGTGCACAGGCCGCTCAGCGGCGAGGGCGCCGACCCCGGCGCGGAGCGGCAGGCGCGCCTGTTCGTGCCCGTGCGCGGCGACCCCTCGGTGACCTTCTTCGACGTCGCCGACGATCGGTCCGACGACGCCGGCGCGCAGCGCTGCGAGGGCGATGCCTGCTTCCAGCTGGACTGCGGCGCGAGCGCGGCGGGCGGGCGCTGCAGCAGAGATCACCGCATCGGGGAGGACCCGGGCCAGGAGCTCATCCGGCGCAAGCTGCCGTTGGAGCCGTTCGGGATCGCCGCCGGCCCGGGCGGGACGAGCATCGTCGTGTCGCACCAGACGGAGAACGCCGCGAGCGTCATCGTGAACCGCTGGGAAGCGAACGAGCGGCCGCAGCTCGCGCACGTCCTCACGGATCTCGCCTTCGGGCCGACGGAGCTCGCGGCCGTGCCGCGCCCGAGCGTGCTCGGGGCGCTGCAGCAGAGCGGGTGGGCGATCGACGACCAGCCCCCGTTCGCGGTCACGTACCTCGCGGCGCCGGAGCTCGGCCTGCTCCGCTATCAGGACGCCGCTTCAGGCGGGGCGCCGCGCCTGCACGAGTCGACCCCGACGCCGATCACCGCGCTCGCGAGCGGCACCGACTCCCGCGGGATCGCGTTCGACGCGAACGAGCGGCAGGCGTGCGAGGACGGCTGCGCGGATGACGCAGACGTGATCGAGTGCCTCGAGCGGTGCGTGGAAATCCCGATCCCGGTGTACGTGGCGCATCGCGGTCCGAACTCGCTGCTCATCGGCGAGCTGACGACGACGCTGGTCAAGAAGGACTCGGACGTCCCCGCGGCGAAGCGGGCCTCGGTGTTCGACACGATCGCGTTCCACGACGCCGCCGTGCTCGGGGCCTACCCGTCTCGGATCGAGATCGGCGAGGTGATCGACCTGGAAGGCGTGCCTCGCCGCAGGGTCTTCGCGCTCGCGTTCGACACGGGGCTCGCGTTCTCCTACGACCCGGAAGCGCGCCGCCTCGACCCCCCCATCAAGACCGGGCGTGGACCGCAGGCGCTCGCGTTCGACACGGGTTCCACGTGCGGCGACGAGAAGGAGCGCTGCGAATGCGAGCAGGGCAGCGCCGGCTGCGAACCCTATTCCCTCATGTACATCGCGCATTTCACCGACTCGTACCTCGGCGTTGTCAACCTCGACATGCGCAAGACGAACACGTTCGGAACGATGATCCTCACGGTGGGCACGCCCGTCCCGCCCCGGGAGTCCCAATGAAGCTGCGCGCCGCGCTCCTCGCCTCCACCTCCGCCCTGGCGCTCGCCGGGTGCGCCGCGGAGGCCACGCCGGTCCCCGTCGAGGCCCTGGCGCAGTCCGGCCGCAGCGCCTTCGTCTGCCTCGCCATCGACCGGCCGGATCCCGACAAGCCGGGCGTGATGCGCTCGCTGCCGATCACGGACTGCTCGTACGGCACCGTCGAGTCGTCCACCGACTACGAGGTCGACGCCAAGAACGGGGGCAGGGCCACGCTCCCGCACCTCTACGGCCTCGTCACGCAGACCACGCACGGCGAGGTCGCGCTCGTCGACCTGACGACCGAGTCCTCGCTGATCGTCGATCGGGACACGGGCACGCCCGCCCCGAGCTTCCTCCCGGTCGGCGCGCAGCCGGTCGACATCGTCGCGACGCCGGGGGGGACGGCGTCGTTCGTCGCCGTCGCCGAGCCGGGGCGCGCGGGGATCTACGCGCTTCCGTCGGCGAAGGTGCTGCCGCGCGAAGGCTGCCCGGTCCCGTCGCTCAGCTCCTGGCCGGCCTGCTCGCTCCCCTCGGCGCCGGGCGAGATGGTGCTCCTCGCCGACCCGCCGGATACCAACGGCAACGTGCGGAGCTCGTGTGACGCCGGCCCCCCCCCGTACGACGTCGAGCCGACCAAGCCTGGCGACCCCGGCGCGTTCGTGGACGATGTCTGCTCCACCTCGAACGGGAGCCTCGCCATGGAGGGCGGCGGCCGGCAGAAGCTCCTCGTGACCCTGCCCGATCTTGGCGGCTTCGTCGTGATCGACGCGCAGAAGCTCCTCGAGCACGAGGACTACAAGGACGGCGGCTTCAAGGCGTGCGAGGTGGAGCGGTGGGTCCCTCTCCAGGTCGCGCTCCCGCCGGCCGTGCCGCCCGACGAGCCGCCGCCCGAGGAGGCGTCACCCGACGAGGTGTCGTGCTCTCAGCCGGCGGTCGCGGCCAGCCCGGAGCAAGCCTTCGACAAGGCCCGGCCCGCGGGGCTCGCGCTCTCCGGCGACCGGCTGTTCATCGCCGATCTCGACGCGCCGGTGATCCACGTCGTCGACCTCCCGACGCCCTGCGAGCCGCGCGAGCTGCCCTCGCTGCTGCCCGCGTCGACGCTCGACCCAGGGCGCGTCGTCACGACGAGGCGCCTCGCGGTGAGCCAGGCGTCGCCCCCCGAGTTCAACCGCTACCTCTACGCGGTCGACGCCGGCGACGGCAGCGTGATGGTCTTCGACATCAGCGACGACGCGTCCGGCCGGTCGCCGCTCTCTCGCGAGAATCCGGACTGGAACCCGTTCCAGCCGCCCGACCGCATCCGCCTGCCGGCGCCTGTCCGCGATCTCGCGATCGTGCAGCGCGAGGTCCCGAGGAGCCTCCCGGCGACGGGCGTGGTGCCGCGGGGGATCCGGTGCAGCCCCCTCCCGGAGCTCAGGACGTGCGACAGCAGCGTCACGTCGTGCGACCTCGAGACGCTGTACCGCACGTCGACCGATCGCGACTCCGGCGCCGGCCCGCTGAAGCTCCGGGGCACGTTCGCGTACATGGCGCTCACGAACGGGCAGGTCGCGATCGTCGACATCGACGACCTCGACGCGGCCTGCCGCGGACCCGAGCGCCGGAGCGTCCGCGCGGGCTGCGACGCGGACGCTTCGCCGAGCAGCCCGCTGCTCGAGACGAGCGGCGAGGCGTCCTGCAACGTCGTCCTCCCGCACGCTGTCCGCTCGGAGACCTACATCGTGGCGAGCGACGGCTCCGGCCAGCTCGAGCCCGGCGTGCAGGGCCTGCCGATCCTCTACGATCGCAACGGCGCGGTCGTGCCGCTCTCCGGGGAGAGCCCGAAGATGCGCGCCACGTTCCCGTCCGAGGGGGCCGCGCCTGACCTCGCGCTCGCGGTGGGGGTGCAGCGCGAGGCGATCGCGTCGAGCGACAGCGCTGAAAGCGAGCTCGACGAGCGGGGGCTCGTGCTGAGGTCCGGCGGGCCGCAGCACGCGCTGACGATGAACCTCGAGGACCCGCGGGTGCACATCGCCAACGAGACGTGGAACGTGACGTACGAGGGGGTGCTCACGTCGATCACCCGGGCCTCCGTGGCCTTCGACGAGAACCTCCACCTGAGGGGCACCGACGCCCGCTTTTGCCGCCGCGGCGTGCAGAGCCTGAACAGCGTGAAGGCGCAGCTGAAGGCCGCGGGCGTCCCGGAGGACGAGGACGGGACCCGCGCCGCGCAGCTCGCTGACTTCGCGCAGATCACGTCCGAGCTTCCGGACGAAGATGCCACCTACTGGAAGAGCGTCGACTCGGCCGTCTGCTCGTTCGACACCTGCAACGCGAAGTACGGCAGCGTCATCACGTCGCGCCCGGCGCTCCGCATCGTCGAGGCCTACGAGGACCACCTCGAGCTCGAGCCCAGGAATGAGGTCGAGTTCGCGGCGTGCTGCTTCGCCGGCTCGGTGCAGCTCGGCATCCGCGCCGGAGGCCAGTGGGTCGTCCGGAGCAACGGCGCCGGCTTCCTGCACCACGTGATCGCCGATCCTGCGGGCGGCTATTGCCGCAACTCGTGCGACACGCGCCTCTCGCGGTTCAACGGGCGCGTCGTCCATACGCCGCGCGACGGGCGCGTCACCGACGGTGATGTGGGTGCGTTCATCAACCCGATGTTCCGGTTCGCGGTCACGGGCGGCGTGCCCGAGCAGGACATGCAGTTCCGCTTCACCACCCAGGGGGCGTTCACGCCGCTCGCCCTGGACCTCGCGGACATCAGCAACACACCGGAGCTCCAGCCGCAGTCCATCCAGCTCGTTCCGGCCACGGGCCAGCTCGCCGTCACCGACGGCTCGGTCCAGGGCCTGTTCCTGCTGAGCTCACGCGACGTCGCCGTGACGCGCCGGTACCGCTGAGCCACCTGCCGGCCCCCGCGGCATTGCGGTTTCGGCGCCGATATTTCCACGAAAACAGCGGAACAAACGCGCGAATCCCGCGTAGACCTCACCGGCGGTCGAGACTAAGACGCCGGCGATGCAGCCGTCCGAGCAGCCTGCGGCCAGGAAGAAGCTGACCCCGGTGATGCGCCAGTACGAGGATGCGAAGGCGCTCCACCCCGACGCCATCCTCTTCTTCCGGATGGGCGACTTCTACGAGATGTTCAACGACGACGCGGTCCTCGTGTCGCGCGCGCTGAACCTGACGCTCACGAGCCGCAACAAGGGCGAGCCCGACGAATCCCCGATGGCCGGCGTCCCGCACCACGCGGCGCACGGGTACATCGCGCGGCTGCTCGCGCTCGGCCACAAGGTGGCGATCTGCGAGCAGTGCGGGGATCCGTCGAAGATCAAGGGGCTCGTGCCGCGGCAGGTCGTGCGCGTCGTCACGCCGGGGCTCGTCACCGAGACCGAGCAGCTCGACGCGCGCGCCAACCACTACCTGGCGGCGGTCGACGGCGGCGGCGTGCCCCGCGGCGACGCCCTCGGAGCGGGGGGCCCCTATGGCCTCTCGCTGCTGGATCTCTCCACCGGCGAGCTCTCGGCCACCTCGGTCCCGGACGCCACGACGCTGCTCGCGGAGCTCGCCCGGGCGGATCCGCGCGAGGCGCTCATCGCCCGGGATCTCCCGGACGTCCGCGCGGCGGCGGCCTCGCTCGCCTGCCGCGCGGCGCTGCGCGACGACGAGGAGCTCGACAGCGCGCAGGTCGCGTCGATCCTCGACGACGCTGCGATCGAGCCGATCTCGGCGGCGGCCCTGGCCGAGCACCCGCTCCCGGCGGTGCGCGCGGCGGCGCGGGCGCTGCGCTTCGCGCGCCGCTGCAGCCCCGGCGCGCGCATCCCGGTGCGCCGCATCGCCCCGCACGACACCTCGGGCACGCTGCGCATCGACGAGACGGCCCAGGCGCACCTGGAGCTCGTGCGCGCCGCGGACGGCGGCCGCCGCGGCACCCTGCTCGACGTCATCGACTGCACGGTCACCCCGGGCGGCGCCCGGCTCCTGCGCCGCCGCCTGCTCTCGCCGCTCGCCGACCTGGCCGGCATCCGCCGGCGCCTCGACGAGGTGGAGCTCTTCGTCTCGCACCCGCGCGCCCGCGGCGAGCTGCGGCAAGCGCTCGGCGGCGTCGGCGACCTCGAGCGCCTCAGCGTCCGCGCGCTCCTCGGCGAGGCCACGCCGCGCGACCTCGGCCTCCTGCGCGACGGCCTCACGGCGGCCCCGGCGGCGATCGCCGCGGTCCGGTCGATCCCCGACCTCGGCAAGGCGGCGGCGCGGAGCGACGACGGCGCCGCTGCGCGGGGCAAGGACGGCGCCGCTGCGCGGGGCGAGGAGGGCGCTGCGGCCGGATCGAGCTCCGAGCCGCTCCTCGCCGAGGCGGCGGCGCTGGATGTCGTCGCCGACGTGTGCGCCGAGCTCACCGCCGCGTTGATCGAGCGGCCGCCCCCGAACACGCGCGAGGGCGGCATCTTCCGTGAGGGGTACGACAAGGAGCTCGACGACGCGCGCGGCGTGGAGAAGAACGCGACGGAGCTCATCCTCGCGCTCGAGGCGAAGCTGCGCACGCAGACGGGCGCGCCCTCGCTCCGGGTCAAGTACACGCGCGTCTTCGGCTGGTACATCGAGGTGACGCGCGCGCACATCGCCAAGGTCCCGGCGACCTTCCGCCGCAAGCAGACCGTCGCGACCGGCGAGCGCTACACGAGCGACGAGCTCGACGAGCTCGCCGACAAGATCGAGCACGCCGGGGCGCGCGCGCTGGAGCGGGAGACCGCGCTCTTCGATCGGCTGCGGGCCCTCGTCGCGAAGAGCGAGGGCCGCCTCCGCGCGCTCGCGCGCAAGCTCGCGGCGTGGGACGTCGCCGCCGCCCTCGCCGACGTCGCCCACCGCAACGACTACGTGAGGCCGCACGTCACGGCGGGCGAGGCGCTCGCGATCCGCGACGGCCGCCACCCGGTGGTCGAGCGCTACGCGGCCGCGGGGCACTTCGTGCCGAACGACACGCGCCTCGATCTCTCGGGCGAGCGGCTCTGGCTGATCACGGGCCCCAACATGGCGGGCAAATCGACGCTCATGCGCCAGGTGGCGCTGATCGTGGTCCTCGCGCAGATGGGCAGCTACGTGCCGGCGCGCGAGGCGGAGATCGGCCTCGTCGATCGGATCCTCTCGCGGGTGGGCGCGAGCGACAACGTCGCGCGCGGCGAGAGCACGTTCATGGTGGAGATGCGGGAGACCGCCGAGATCCTCCGCGACGCGACGCGGAGATCGCTGGTGATCCTCGACGAGATCGGCCGCGGCACGAGCACGTACGACGGCCTCGCGATCGCGTGGGCCGTGGCGGAGCACCTGTTCGACGCGATCGGCTGCCGCGCCCTGTTCGCGACGCACTACCACGAGCTGACGGAGCTCTCCGCGCGCGCGCCGGGCATCGCGAACTACTCGGTCGCCGCGCGCGAGCACGGCGACGACGTCATCTTCCTCCACAAGCTCGAGGCGGGCCCCGCGAGCCGCAGCTACGGCGTGGCGGTCGCGCGGCTCGCGGGTGTCCCCGAGGGGGTGCTCGCGCGCGCCCGCGCGATCCTCGCGACGCTGGAGTCGGGCGCCGCGCTGCCGGGCGGCAAGCACACCTCCCTCCGCGGCCGCACGCGCGGCGGCGCCGCGCAGCTCGACCTGTTCGCCCCCGCGCAGGCCGCGGTGCCGCCGGAGCAGTCGGCCGTCATCGAGACCCTGCGCGCCGTGGACGTCGATCGGCTCGCGCCGCTCGACGCGCTGCGGCTCGTGGCCAAGCTGAAGGGGCTCCTCGGCGGCGGCTGACCGCGGCGGCTCAGTCCGGCGGCGCGATCTCGCGGAGCTCGGTGCCGCCCGCGTACCCGTAGCTCACGAACGAGTCGAACCCCGTCACGAGCAGCCCAACGGGCGCGGAGGCCGTGAGCCAGTGCACGCCGTCGCGCTGCATCCCGGGCAGCACGTTGTCCGGCGCCTGCCGCGCCGGATCGATCGCCGCGAAGCTCAGCTGGCAGCGGTAGACGACGAACGACGGCGCGCCGCCCCCGCGCTGCTCGTCCGTGAGCCCGTCCGCGGGCGCGATCTCGCACTCGTCCGGCCCGAGCGTCGCGTCGTCGAGCCGCACGACGGCCGACCGCGGCGCGACCACGGAGATGAAGTCGAACGCGTACTTGTCCGGCGTCAGGAACACGTAGTCCGGCCGGAACTGCTCGATGGGCGGCAGGATGATGAGGCTCGGGTCTCCGCCTGGCAGCCCCTGCTTGACCCCCGTCGCGTTCTGGCTGGCCATGATCTGCGACACGATGACCGGCTCGGAGCTCTCGATCATGAAGTCGCCCCACGCCGTCACCTCGCGGAACTCGCCCAGCGCCGACAGCGTGATCCGATCGTCCGGCGGCGGCAGGGTCGTCTCGATCTCGGCGCCCTTGCCGCTGGCCGCCACGATCCTGACGTACTCCGGCTCGGGCACGGCCTCGATCCGCGCGCCGGCCTCCTTGACGGTCAGCGACCGGCTCGGCGTATGCGGCACCGCGAACCGCTTGCCGGCGGTCCGGGTCGGATCGAGCTGGTCCTCCAGGTGGTCGGCGCAGCAGCGGCGATCCGCGAGCACGTCGAAGTGCGGCGCGTCCGAGGCCTCGCTCCCGGTGAAGACCGCGATCGGCTGATCGGCCTTCACGATCGATCCGGTGAAGTCCGCGTTGAACCCGCCGCTCTCCAGGTTGAGCACGTCGAACGCGCCGAGCTTGACCTCGATCGACCCGCCCTCCGGCGTCTCCGGGACGGGCCCGCCCCCGACGACCCTCGCCGTCGTCGTCACCTGCACGGTCGTCCCTTCGCGCGTCCCGACGATGGTCAGGAACGCCCGAAGGTCGATCGGGTTCTGCGGATCGAAGTTCGTGTCCGGATCGTCCGTGACCGCGATGGTCTGCGGCCACCCTGTGACGACGTACGCCGTCGCCATCGCGCCCGGGCTGTACGTCAGCGCCTCGCGCGGCTTCAGCAGCGAGGCGTCGTTGGAGAACACGTTGGCGTTCTCCAGCGGGTTGAACTGGTAGGCGACGATGGGGAACTTCGACTTGATCTTGTAAGCGTGCCGCGTGAGCGCCGTGTGCGTGCCCGTGTTGTACTCGCCCTCCGGGCTGCCATCGACCTCGCGCGGCCCGAGCTTGAACACCTGGAGATAGAGCGGCGCGATGAGCGCGCTCGCGATCTCCACCGGGGCGGGCTCGTCGCCCGGCGCGCCGTCGTCCTGGAAGATGTGGATCTCGTTCGGCAGGTCCGGCTGCGGGTTCGAGACCACCACCGCGAACTGCTGCGCCGCCGCGTTTCCGGTCGCGTCGATCCGCGCGTTGTCCAGATCGACCGCCCAGTACTCGCACCCCACGTTGCTCCGCTCGAGCTCCGCGACGGCGCAGAGCTGCTGGCAGCTCCCGCTCCGGCACGCCTCGCCGGCCTCCGTGTCGCACGTGTCGATCACGCGGCCGAAGCTGCCGTCCGCGTCGCAGACGACGACGTCCTGCTCGCGGCACGAGCGCGCAGCGGGCACGCATGGCCGGCAGCCGAGCTCGGGAGACGCGCACACGCGCCCTTGAGCGGCGCAGTCGTCGAGCGTCACCCAGGCCAGCCCTGCGCCGGTCTCCTCGCAGCGCGCGAGCTCCGCCCCGCAGCGCACGTCGCCGGCCGTGCAGAGCGGTGGCTCCTCCGGCCGCTCACCCCACCGCGTGCCGCTGTCGAAGCAGCTCGGCGCGAGCCCGAGCCCCGCGGCGACGGCGACGAGGGCGGCGGCTGCAGCGTGCCGCGATCGGGCGCGGCGTCCTGGCTTCCGTGCGCGCGTCGGCCTGCGCGCTCGCGTCGGGGGGGGCGGGGCGCTCATCACAGGTGCGCGTTGAAGCTGTCGAGGGAGTAGGCCGCCATCCCTGCCGGCTTGAGCTGCCGGTAGACGAGCTTGCCGTAATCGAAGCCGTCGATCCGCGCCCCGTACACCCCGATCGTGAGCGGCCCCGGCGGCAGCGCGCCGTGCTCGATCCCGAGCTGCCGGAGGTCCGGCACCTCGACGGCGTGCGACCCTGCCGGCACGGCCACCGTCCACCGGATGAGGCCGTTTCCGCTCGCGATGTCGTAGACGCTGAGATCGACGGGCGCGCCCGCGCCGAACGAGGTCGCGAGGTGGGACCCATCCCAGGCGCTGTTCTGCGCGGGCGCCTCGAGCGTCGGCACCCCCACGAAGTCGCCGATGCGCACGGGCTCGCTCGTGCTGGTCGAGAGGACCCGCCCGACGACGGACAGCGGCGCGAGCCCGGCCTGGCCGGTCACCGCGCGCGCGGACGAGTGGTAGCTCGCGCCGAGCAGGTCGCGGGCGAGCGGCGGCACGCCCACGAACGTCAGCCCCCCGTCGAACGGAATCAGCGGGCTCTGTGCGCCGATCGGGAGCGTCGCGAACCCGTCGTTGCCGATCATCAGCGACACGTTCGCCTGGATCCGATCCGGCCCCTTCGGCCCCTTCGCCGGCGCCCTGACGTCCATCGAGAGGGCGTGGTCGAGCGGCTGATTGATCCGCACGAACACCTCCCTCGTCCACTCGTTCGGGAGCACGGGGATCCCGCGGACCACGCCCATGGCGTACGCGGTGAACCGCGGCGGGGTTGTCGAGCGATCCTCGAGGCCCGCCAGCGCGTAGATCGTGCGGTTGCCGGGCGCGACGTACATCGTGAACCCGTGCCCGAGCTCGCCCGACGTCTCCGGCGTGAGCGCCTGGAACTCGGACGGCAGCCTGAAGGTCGCGAGCGGATCGGCGCCCGTCGTGAACAGGTACGCCGCCTTTCGCTCTGTCTCGCGGCGCGGGCTCGGGATGTTGCCCCACGTGACGCTCCCGGGGTCCAGCGACGTGTCCCAGACGAGCTCGCCCTCGATCGCGCCCGCGCTGCCGACCTTGCCGCCGACCGGCGGGGGTGGATCGCCGGACGCGCCGCACGCGGGGGTGAGCACTGGATCCAGGTAGACGGTCACCGTGTCGACCGGCACGTCGACGAACGAGATCGGGCTATGGCACGTCGCGGCCACGGTGACGGTGCGCGGCGAATCGAGCGACGCGTCCTCGATCACCGCGACGCCGGACGCGTCGACCTCGATCGGGGAGGTCGTGTCGGTGCCGACGACGACGCTCGCTCCCGGGATCGGATCACCCGTGAAGTTGTTGTAGACGAGCACCTTCAGCCGTCCGGCGAGCGGCGCGCCGCTGAGCCCGCCCTTGTAGCCGTTCTCGCTGTCCTCGTAGGTGTAGCCGTCCAGCACGAGGATCCTCTCGCCGCCGGTCGTCACCGAGATCGTCTTCGCGCCCGGCGTGCCCTGGGGCACCGTGCACAGGAGCCGCGTTGGCTCCTGGACGGCGAGCGACGTGCACGGCTTCTGATCGATCTTCGCGACCGTCGTCTCGTTCCAGCGCGTGCCCTGGCCGACGAGCTCGATGGTCGTCCCGCCGGAGATCGGCCCGCTCGACGGGGACGCATAGAGCGCGTCGTACACGTAGCCGCCCGGCAGCGTTCGCCGGGTCGACGTGTCATCGCCGTTCTGCACGGCGAGCTCCACCGGGCCCGCCGCGCCCGGCGGCGCCGCCACCTGGACCCGGCTGGGATCGATGGGCACGATCGCGGACGGATCGACCTCGACGTCGCCGAACCAGACGCGGACCTGGGAGCTGAAGCCGTTGCCGTGGAGCAGGACGCGCTGGCCTCCGTTGAACGGCCCGTGCGTCGGGTCCGCGCCGAGCAGCGCGTGCGGATCGCCGCCGGGCAGCCCTGCGCCGGCGGACGATGACGTCGACGTTGTCTGCGGGTCCACGCCGAAATCGCCGCCATCGCCGTCGGTCTGCCGGCGGATGCCCTCAGGCGCCGAGGCGATGCAGGCAGAGACGATCGCGAGCCCTGCGCAGACCGAAGCGAAGCGTGCGGTAAGAAAGCCTCGTGATGCGGTTCGCACGAGGCGAGTGTACGCCATCGCGGATGCCGGGCCACGGCGCGCCAGGGGGCGTGGCCCGGCGTTCCCGTGCTCCGCGCCGCGTGGTCCCATCGGCGCAGCTGACGCAACGAAGGCAACTGCGCGGGCAATTGCGCGGGTAACTGCGCGGATAACTGCGCGCGTAACTGCGCGGATGGCTGCGCGGACAACCGCGCGGAGACACACGCAAACACACGGAAATTGTGCACGCCGAGGTGGCGGCTTCATCGCTTGACAAGCGAGGCGCCTCGGGGTAGCAAACCGCCCCCCTTCTTGCGGTCTCGTGACGAGGGGGACAGCGGAGGCCGAATCCTCGCCTTCGCTGCCGCAGAACCGAATCCACACGCTCTCCTGGCACCCACGGCATTCCGCGGCCCGGTGCCCCAGCAGCACGGACGCTCCTGTCCGCGCATGGGGTTGGTCGCGGGAGGGGGAGCGGCGGACCAACCGAAAGGGCACTGCCGTGACCGATACCAGCTTCTCCGCATCCGTCCCCGCGGCCGACACCATGCAGGCCGCCGCCCCCCAGCCGGGGGATTTCCCGCTTCCGCTCCGCTCGCTGCTCGACGCGGGCGTGCACTTCGGCCACCAGACGAAGCGCTGGAACCCGAAGATGCGGCCGTTCATCTACGGCGCGCGCAACGGCATCCACATCATCGATCTCGATCAGACGACGCGGCTCTTCAAGCGCGCGTACGACTTCCTGACCGACGCCGTCGGCCGCGGGGGCCACGTGCTGTTCGTCGGCACGAAGCGCCAGGCGCAGGACATCGTGCAGGAGGAGGCCCGCCGGTCGGGCATGTACTTCGTCACGAACCGCTGGCTCGGCGGCACCCTGACGAACTTCCGGACGATCAAGCAGGGCCTCGATCGCCTGCGCACCCTCGAGCGCATGAAGGAGGACGGCACCTACGAGCAGCTGCTCAAGAAGGAGGTCGTCCGCCTCGAGAAGGAGCGCGAGCGGCTCGAGAAGTACCTGGGCGGCCTCAAGGGGATGGGCGGCCTTCCGGCCGCGATCTTCGTGATCGATCCGCACCAGGAGTCGATCGCGATCAGCGAGGCGCGCAAGCTGAACGTCCCGGTCGTGGCCATCACGGACACGAACTGCGACCCGGATCTCGTCGACTTCGTCATCCCTGGCAACGACGATGCCATCCGCTCGATCCGGCTGATCACCGCCCGCGTCGCGGACGCGTGCGTCGAGGGCGCGCAGCGCCGCAAGGATCACGGCGAGGGCGGGCAGCAGGCGGCGGGCGGCGGTCGCGGCCAGCGCGACGAGATCAACGTCTACCAGGGCGGCCGCGGCGGCCGCGGCGGCGGTCCGCGCCAGCAGCAGGCGTCGTAGCGCGGCGCGAGCCGCAACGGAGCGGCCCAGCGCTCGGGCGGCGCGGTGACGACGACGTCGCCGCTCGCCTGGGCGGTGTGGCAGCCGCGCGAGAGCAGAGAGGGCGCAGGGACAGAAATGAAAATTTCACGCCTCTGCGCCTTCTGTGCCTCTGCGGTTCGACCCGCCCTCGCTCGGGCCGTTCGTGCAACAGCAGTCGGACGTGTGGTGAACGGGGGCCGCTCGGCGCGGCCCCTTCCTATCTAGGTTCCAGGTTGAAGGAGAAAGAGCCATGGCCGGCATCAATGCGCAGGCGATCAAGGAGCTTCGTGAGCGTACCCAGGCGGGGATGAGCGACTGCAAGAGCGCCCTCACGGAGGCCGAGGGCGACATGGAGAAGGCGGTCGAGATCATCCTGAAGAAGGGTCTCGCGAAGAGCGCCAAGCGGGCCGGCGCGTCCGCCACCGAGGGCGAGGTCCGCGCGGTGGTCGCGGCCGACCGGCGGAGCGCGACGATGGTCGAGGTCAACATCCAGACCGACTTCGCCGCCCGCAACGACGCGTTCCGGCAGTTCGTCGGCGACGTGCTCGCGGCGGTCGAGAAGGCGCCCGACGGCGCGGACGCGGCTCAGCTCTCGATCGGCGGCAAGTCGATCGCCGACACGGCCACCGAGCTGACCGCGCGCATCGGCGAGAAGGTCGCGGTGCGCCGCTGGGATCGCGTGTCGATCCCGGCGGGCAAGCACGGCGTCGCGCACGCGTACGTGCACCTCGGCGGCAAGATCGGCGTGCTCGTGGCGGTCGAGGCGTCGAGCCAGGCGGTGGCGGAGCACCCTGCGGTGCAGAAGTTCGTCGACGAGACGGCGATGCAGGCCGCCGCGATGAGCCCGCTCGTCCTCCGTCGCGACGAGGTCACGGCGGAGCTGAAGGCCAAGCAGCAGGAGATCTTCGAGGGGCAGCTGCGCGAGGATCCGAAGCCGAAGCCGGAGGCGGCGTGGCCGAAGATCATCGAGGGCAAGTTCAACAAGTGGTACTCGGAGGTCGCGCTGCTCGAGCAGGAGTCGGTGGAGGCCGCGTCGCGCGGCGAGGCCGGCCAGACGATCGAGAAGCTCCTCCAGGCGGCGTCGAAGGCGGCCGGCGGCGAGCTCAAGCTCACGCGCTTCGTGCGGTATGAGCGCGGCGAGGGCATCGCCAAGAAAGAGGACGACTTCGCCGCCGAGGTGGCGAAGATGGCCGCGAGCTGACGCGGTCCGATGCGGGGGCGCCTCGCCGCCGTCTCGATCGACCTCGACGAGGTCCCGAACTACTTCGCCATCCACGGGCTCGCCGTCCCGGATCGCTCCGGGGCGGCGGCCGCGCTGAGCGCTGTTTACGACACGGCGCTCCCGCGCATCGCTGATTTCGCTGCTTCCCACGGCATCCCCGTCACGCTGTTCGCGGTAGGCCGCGACCTCGCGCGCCCCGAGAGCGCCGTGGCCTTGCGCGCGCTGAGCGACGCTGGCCACGCGGTCGAAAACCACTCGTACGGGCACCGCTACGACCTCTCGCGGCTCCCGCGCGCCGCGATCGCGCGGGAGGTCCTGCTGGGCGCCGAGGCCATCGCGGAGGCGGTGAGCCGGCGTCCGACGGGCTTCCGTGCGCCGGGATACACCGTGAGCGACGCGCTGTTCGACGCGCTCGACGCCGTGGGGGTCGCGTTCGACTCCTCGGTGTTCCCATGCCCGCCGTACTACGCCGCGAAGGCGCTCGCGATGGGCGTGCAGCGGGTGAAGGGCAGGGGGTCGTCGGCGATCCTGGACACCCCGCGTGTGCTCGCGGCGCCCCGCCGGCCGTACCGGCCCGGGCGGCCGTGGTACCGCCGTGGCGGCCGGCGCTTCGTCGAGCTGCCGATCCAGGTGACGCCGGGGTTGCGGCTGCCGGTCATCGGGACGAGCGTGGCGCTCGCGGGTGCGGCGGGCGCGCGGCTCCTGGCGCGCGCGTGCGCCGGGGAGGCGCTCGTCAACCTGGAGCTGCACGGGATGGACTTCCTCGACCGGAGCGACGGCCTCGAGGCGCTGGCGCCGTACCAGCCGGAGCTCCGGGTCGCGCTGGGCAGGCGGCTCGAGGCGCTGGGGGCGTTCGTGGAGGAGCTTGCGCGGCGGGGAGCGAGCTTCGTGCGGCTGGACGAGGCGAGCAGGGAGCCCGGGCTCATCGCGTGACCCGGGGTGTCGACGTTGGGGGTCGAGCTCCTCGGGACCATGCTCGATCCGGAAGACGATCGATCCCTCGCGACCGCGCGCGACCTGACCCGCCAGGCCGAGGCGCTCCTCGGCGACACGGCGCGACACGGCGCGACACGGCGGAGGACTGCATGAGCCGCGCGCTCGCGGCGGCGGCGCACCGCGTGCTCGTGCGGCGCCTCGCCACCGATCAAGCGCTGCCCTTGGCGCGGAGCGCCCGCGGGCCCGGGCCGTCGCGACGTGATCCTGCCCAGCGCAGTTGCCCGCTTTCCTTGCGTTGACGCCCTCCCGTAGCCTCTCTTCTCATGGCCACTTCCAAGACCAAGAAGCCCGCGCCGGCGGCATCGCCGGTCGAGGTACCGATCAACTCACCCGCCACCATCACCCTCGACTCGCTCGCGAGGGAGCTCGGCCCCGCGGATGGCGCGTTCGCCGCGCGCACCTACGCGGGCATCCCCGAGGAGGACCTCGTCACCGAGGGGACGCGCATCGACTCGCAGAGCCTCATCGATGACGCCCCGCACTTCGTCGCCTCGGCGCGGCGGATCCTGGGCTCGCTGTCCGAGGCGCAGCGCGGCAAGGTGCGCATGCCCGCGGCGCTCTTGCCGCTGCTCGTCGCCGAGGCGGGCAGGCTCCAGGCGATGAAGCGGTCGCACGACGCGGCGGCGACCGAGGCCGCCGGCGCGAGGGCCGCGCTCGAGATCCAGGGGCGGAGCGCGATGCGCGACGGCATCGGCGAGCGCGACCTCTGCTACGACGGCCTGCGCAACGCGCTCGGCGCTCGCCGCATGGCGCGGGTCGACGCCGTCGTGGGGCGCGCGGACTCCCCCGAGAGCCTCGCCAAGGGCCTCGAGGCGCTCGCGAGCTTCATCGACGAGACCCGAAGGGCCGATCCGGCGCAGGACGCGAGGCTCCTCGAGGACTACGGCGTCGGCGCCGAGTGCGCGGCGGCGCTCCGTGCCACGGCGCAGCGGGTGCGCGGCGTCGCCAGCGTCCAGATCGCCGCGGGGCGGCGGGTGACGCAGCGCGCGCTCGATCTGCAGGACGGGAGGGTCGCGGTCGTGATCGAGAAGATCCTCCGCGCCTTCCGCGCGGCGCGCCGGGTCGACGGAACGATCCTGGTCCCCGAGCTGAACAAGGCCGCATGGATGTTCGAGGCCCGCTCCGGCAGCTCGGGCAAGAAGGCTCCGCCCGCCGGAGAGAAGCCCTCGTCCGGCGCAGAGACGCCCCTGGCCGCCATCGGCGGAGCGCCGGGCGCCGCACCGCCGGCGCAGGGAGAGACCGCGCCGATCCTCGGCGCCGACGGCTGAACCTCATCCCCCAGGACCACGGGCAGCGCCGCCTGCCGCCCGCGCTCACCGCGGCCCGTATCCACGCCTTCAGCCCGCGACGAGCCGCCTCGCGACGACCATCCCGAGGACGCCGGCGAGCAGGCAAGCGACCAGCGTGATCGCGATGTTGGCGAGCCCCGCCGCCAACGACTTGTGCTCGATGAGCCGGATCGTCTCGTTGTTGAAGCTCGAGTACGTGGTGAAGCCGCCCATGACGCCGGTGCTCAGGCTGAGGCGGAGCGTCGGCGACAGGAGCTCCGTCGTCGCGGCGACCTCTCCGATGGCGCCGAGCAAGAACGACCCGATCACGTTGACCGCGAGCGTCCCATAAGGAAACTCGGCGCCGAAGCGCTGCTGGCACCACGTCGACAGCCCGTAGCGGGCGAGGGTCCCCGCTGCGCCACCGAGGCCGATCCAGAACCACCGATCCATTCGTTTCACCTCGTCGCACGCGTCGCGAGCACCGTGTCCGGTGGCGGTGCCCTTGCGTTCGCCCCGCCGCTGACTCGACGCCCGCGCGGGTGAAGCGCCGCGCGCCTACGCGACCTACTCCGCCGCCTTCCTGAACTCGATCACCTGCCCGCCCTTGCTGTCCGCCAGCGCAGGCCGGTTCACCCGCGACACCTCGTCCGTCGCCACCCCCGACGCCGCGATGAACTGGCGCGCCTGCTCGTTGTCGCCGTGCGCCAGCTCGTCCGGCGTCCCCGACGCGACGACGCGCCCCTGGATCACGAGGAACGCCTGGTGCGCGATGCGGAACGTGCTCGCCATGTCGTGCGATATCACCACGCTCGTCACCTTGAAGCGCGCCCGCGTCTCCTCGATCAGGTCGTCGACCATCCGGCTCGTCAGCGGATCGAGCCCGCTGGTCGGCTCGTCGTAGATGAGGATCTCGGGCTCCAGCATCAGCGCGCGCGCCAGGCCCACGCGCTTGCGCTGCCCGCCGGACAGCTCCGACGGCATCCGGTCCTCCTTGTTCTCGAGGCCGAGCGAGTTCAGCATGCCCACAACCTTGTCGTGGATGTCCCGCTTCGACATGTGCTTCCGGTGCTCGCGCAGCGGGAACGCCACGTTGTCGAAGATCGTCAGCGAGTCGAGCAGCGCCGCGTACTGGAACACCATGCCGAACCGCTGGCGCATCCGGTTCATCTCGAAATCGTCGAGCGCGCCCATGTCCACGCCGTCGACCCAGATGTGACCGGTGGTCGGCCGCTCCAGCCCGATGAGCAGCCGGAGCAGCGTGGTCTTGCCAGCGCCCGACCCGCCGATGATCACCGCCGTCTCGGTCCGCCGGAGGTGCATCGTGATGCCGTGCAGCACCTTCGTCGCCCCGAACGATTTCTTGATGTCGTCGACGAAGAGGTGATCCCCCGGCTGCCACCCCGGCGGCATGTTGCCCACCTGCTGCGCCTCCGGGGGGGCCCCTCGCGGGGGGGGCTGGCTGGGCGGCCTTCTCGACATCCGCACAGTACGGTACCACGGAGGAGGCCCCGCAGGACGCCGATCGCCTTGCATCACGGTAAGGGCGAGCACGTGCTTGACGCGGCAAGGCGCGGGACGGAAACGTTGCTCATGACCGACGACCTACTCAAGGCAGCCCTCGAGACGGCAGAGGCGAAGACCGACAAAGACGGCTGGGCCGAGCTCCCTGAAGGGCGCGTGCTCACGATCTACGCCGCGCACGACGGCGTGTCGCTCCCGGTGACCAAGATCGAGGCCGTGTCGAGCGCGGGCGGGCTCCTCAAGGCGCGCAGCACCAAGGGCGAGACGTTCGTGCTCGCGCTGAAGGACGTGTTCGCCATCGCCCTCGACGGCGGCGGCAAGGGAGCCCAGGCCAGGAAAGCCGGCTTCCTCGGCTGATCGCGACGACCTTCGATGGCCCGATCGTCGAGAGCGGGAGGAGGTCCTGCGGCGCGGTCCGCCCAGCGGGCCGTCGACCTCGCGCTCGCCGAGCTGCAGCGCCGGTTCGGCCTCGGCCGCAGCCTCGCCGCCCCAGGCTGGGTGCGCGAGCGGGTCCTCGCCGTGCTCAGCGCCGTGGCCGCGCGCCACGGCGTGTCGCCGCTCGCGGCCGCCGAGCGGCTGCGGGACGACAGGGAGGCCATCGAGGAGATCGTCAGCGCGCTCCGCGTCGGCGAGACGCGCTTCTACCGCGATCCGATCATCTGGGAGGCCATCGCCACCTCGGTGCTGCCCAGGCTCCCGCCCGACCTGCCCGTCGCCGGCCTCTCGGCCGGGTGCAGCACTGGCGAGGAGGCCTATACCCTGGCGATGGTGCTCGCGAGCGCGGGCCGCCGCTTCAGCGTGCTCGGGGTCGATCGCGCCGCTCCGGCGATAGAGGCGGCGCGCGAGGCCGTCTACTCCGCCGAGGCCGTCGACCAGCTCCCCCCGTCCTTCGTTCAGCGCTACTGTGAAGAGAAGGGCGGCGCGCTGCACGTCGGCCAGCAGCTCCGCGACGTCGTGTCCTTCGAGGTCTGCGATCTGGTGCACGCCGTGCCGAGCGGCGGGTTCCAGATCATCTTCTTCAAGAACGTGCTCCTGTATCTCGCAGAGCCCGCCGGCGACGCGGTGGCGCGCCGCCTCGCGGCCGAGCTCGGCCCGGGCGGGCTCCTGTTCTCTGCCGCGAGCGAGGCGCCGCGCCTCTGCGGCGCCGGCCTCACGCCGGTCAAGGTGAACGCGCACGTCACCGCCTTCCGCGCCCCGGGCGCCTGAGAAAGCAGAACGACACCGCATGAGCGTCGACCTCTCCCCCACGTCCAGGCCCAGCGGGCTCGTCGAGCTCCGCGCCGCCTATGCGCGCGAGCGCGCCGAGCTCGATCGCACGGCGCCGAGCGGCTCCACGCCGGCCGCGGACCCGGCCGCCGTCGGGGTCGCCCTGGGGCGGCGCCACGCGCGCCTGCTCGACGATCTCCTGGCGCGCCTCTTCCACCTGCTGCGCGAGTCCGGCGGGCCCAGCCGCAAGGAGTGGGACTCGGTCGCGATCGCCGGGGTCGGCGGCTACGGCCGCGGCGCGGTCGCGCTGCGGAGCGACCTCGATCTGCGCATCCTCGCCCACAACGCCCAGCGCGCCAGCGCCATCGCGGACGCGCTGCTCTACCCGCTCTGGGACATGGGGGTCGCCGTGGGGCACCAGGTCGTCACCATCGACGACCTCATCGACGGCGCGCGCGAGGACCTGCCCACCGCGACGAGCCTGCTCGACTGGCGGCACGTCGTCGGCGACGCGTCGCTGTCGGAGTCGCTCTGGCAGCGCGCCTCGTCGGGCATCTTCGCGCACTCGGAGCTGCCCCGCTTCATCGAGCGGCTCGGGAAGGAGATCTCGCAGCGGCACGAGCGCTTCGGCGGCTCGGTCTACCTCCTGGAGCCGGACGTGAAGAACGGCGCGGGCGGGCTGCGCGATCTCGACGTCGCCCGCTGGGCCGCGAAGGCGCGCTACGGCGTCGGCGAGTTCGACGCGCTCGTCCGCTTCGGCGCGCTCGTCGCCCGCGAGGCGGAGGAGATCCGGAGCGCCGCGGAGATGCTCTGGCGCATCCGCAACCTGCTCCACGCCCACTCCGGGCGGAGGACCGACCGGCTGACGTTCGACGAGCAGGAGCTCTGCGCGGGCGCGCTCGGCTACAGCAAGGGCGCCGGTCCGGCCGACGCCGGCCGGAAGGGCGCGCCGCCCCCCGACGAGGCCGCCGTGTCGCCCGAGGCGATCGAGCGGATGATGAGCGACTACTACCGGAGCGCCCGGGCCATCTCGCGCTCCCTCGACATGATCGTCTCGCGCGCCACGCCGACGCTGACGCGGCGCCGCCGCCGCGACGAGGAGCTCGGCGCCGGGGTCCGCCTCTTCGACGGCTGCGTCACGATGAGCGATCCGGATCTGCTGAGGACCGATCCGGCGATCGCGCTGCGGCTCGTCTCCGAGGCCGTCGAGCGCGGCGTGCCGCTCTTGCCCTACGCGCGCGGCGCGATCGTCCGCGCCGCCGGCGATCCGGCGTTCTGCGCGGCGCTCCGCGAGAGCCCCGAGGCCGCCGAGCGGTTCCGGACCCTCGTCGCCACGTGCAAGGAGACCGAGCTGCAGAGCGGCTCGGTCGTCCGCGAGCTGCACGACCTCGGCCTCCTGCTCGCGATGATCCCGGAGTTTTTGCCGGTCGTCGGGCGCGTCCACCACGACGTCTACCACGTGTACACGGTCGACGTTCACTCGGTCGCCGCGGTCGATCGGCTGGCGGCGCTCGTGCGGGGCGAGCTCGCGGGCGAGTTCGGGCTCGCGTGCCGGCTCGCGGCCGAGGCGACGCGGCCGACGATGCTGTTCTTCGCCACGCTCCTGCACGACGTGGGCAAGGCGATCGGGGGCACCGATCACAGCGGGCGCGGCGCCGAGATGGCCCGGAAGATCCTGGCGCGGCTCGGCTTCCCTCAGGAGGACATCGACGAGGCGTGCCACCTCGTGCTGAAGCACCTCGTGATGTACCTCATCGCGACCCGGCGCGATCTCGATGATCCCGCGACGATCTCGGAGTTCTGCCACGAGGTGCACGGCCGCGAGGGGCTGCGCGATCTCTACCTGCTCACGGTCGCCGACATCTCGACCACGAGCCCCACGTCGATGACGTCGTGGAAGGCGCGCATGCTCGACGAGCTGTACCTCTCCGCGGACAGGGCCCTGCGCGGCGCGCGCGAGGACGCGGGGCCGTTCGACATCGACGACCAGCGCATGGCCCGCGCGATCAGCGGCACGGTCGGCGCCCTCGAGGACCTCCCGGCCGCGAGCGAGGCCGAGCGGCGCGCGCAGCGGGACTTCCTGGCCCGCTACCTCGCGTCGATGCCCGAGCGCTACCTGCTCGCGAACAGCCCGGCCGCGATCGCCGCGCACTCGGAGCTCGCCCGGCAGCAGCAGTCCGGCGGCAACAGCGTCTCGGTCGCGCTCGTCCCGTCGCGCCACCCGGAGGCCGCGGAGGTCTGCGTCGTGGCGCCGGATCGCCCCGGCTTGCTCGCGGCGATCACGGCCGCGCTCGCGTCCTCGCGCCTCGAGGTCCACGCGGCGCAGATCCACTCGCGCGCGTGCGACGACGACGGGATGGACGACGGCGGCGTGATCCGCGCGAGGGCAGGCTCGTCCCCGCCGGCGGGCGTGCGCCTGCAGGCCGTCGACCTGTTCTGGGTGCGCGACCGCGGCGAAGGGGTAGGGGGGGTGGCGCGCGCCATCCCGAAGCTC
This sequence comes from Sorangium sp. So ce128, assembly GCF_051525245.1. Lineage (NCBI taxonomy): Bacteria > Pseudomonadati > Myxococcota > Polyangiales > Polyangiaceae > Sorangium > Sorangium sp. So ce128. Next base: position 4,605,274 of record NZ_CP150313.1, read on the forward strand.
GTGACCGACATCCAGGCGGTGCTCTCGGGGCAGCTCTCCGGCGCCGAGCTCGCCAAGAAGCGCCGGGGCGGCGCGCTGCGCGAGCGCCCGACGCCGAAGGTCCGGACGCAGATATCCATCGACGATCGCGCCTCGCACCACACGGTGATCGAGGTCCTCACGCGCGATCGCCCCGGCCTCCTGTTCGCGATCTCGGACGCGCTCTACCAGCTCGGCCTCTCGATCTCGGTCGCCAAGATCAACACGGAGGGGACGCGCGTGGCCGACGTGTTCTACGTGAGCGAGGCGGACGGGACGAAGATCGCGAGCGGCAAGCGGACGCAAGAGGTGGAGGAGCGGCTGCACGCGGTCCTCCAGGGCCTGGACGGCGAAGGGAGTGTCGGATGAACGAGAGGTGGTTTACGCGCGCGGTGTGGACGGCGACGGCGAGGCCCGCCGCGCAGCGGGTCCTGGCGGCAGCGGCGCTCGCCGCGTGCGTCGCGGCGTGCGGGGGGGCGCAGGAGCCCCAGCGCGACCCGCTCCTGGCCGATCCGCCCGAAGGCAGCGACGCGGCGGCCTCGAAGGGCGCGTCGTCCACGGCGCTGGACCGGGGCATCGCGTACATCAAGAACGAGAAGTACGAGGAGGCGAAGCAGCACCTCCTCCAGGCGATCGAGCACGAGCCGGGCAGCGCCGAGGCGCACTACTACCTCGGCCTCGCGAACGAGAAGACGAACGATCGCGCCGGCGCCGAGGCGTCGTACAAGAAGGCGCTCGCGAGCGACCCCAAGCTCGAGGCCGCCGCCCTGAACCTGGCCGCGCTCTACCTGGACGAGCCGCCTCGGCCGGACGAGGCGATCGCGGTCCTCTCGAAGGCGATCGAGCAGGCGCCGGACCGGGCGGCGCTCCACCAGAACCTGGGCTACGCGTACGGGCTGAAGGGCGACGTCGCGAACGCGAGCAAGCACTACGAGGCGGCGCTCAAGGCCGAGGACACGGCCGCCACGCGCTTCGCCTACGGCGCGATGCTGTTCGAGGCGAAGGTGCTCGACCGGGCGGCGGCCGAGCTCAGGAAGGCGCTCGCGGCGACCGGCGACGACGTGGCGACGATCGCGACGATCGGGCGGATGCTCGGGCCGGCGAAGGCCTACGCCGATTGCGTGGCGGCGTTCGACCGCGCCATCAAGCTGAAGCCGGAGGCCGAATTCCACGTGCGCCGCGGGACGTGCCGCCACGAGCTCGGCGACGAGCCCGGGGCGCGCGCCGACTACCAGGCGGCGATCAAGGTGGACCCGCGGTTCGCGGCCGCGCACTACTACCTCGGCCTGTCGTTCCTGGCCGAGCGCAAGCCGCAGAGCGCGATCGCCGCGCTCACCGAGGCCGGGAAGCACGGCGGCGACACCGAGATCGGCAAGCGCGCCCGCGCCAAGGTGAAGGAGCTCAGCGCCAGGCTGAAGTGATGCGCGGCCGCGCGCCAGGCCCGCCGCGCTCGCCCGCCTGCGCGCCGCCACCGCCAGGGGCGCGCCTGCGCGGGCGGGCGAGGGGCCGGCCGCGCAGGGTCACGCGCCGAGCAGCGCGATGATCCTGTCGAGTTCGTCGAGCGAGCCGTAGGTGATGCCGAGCTCGCCGTGGCCACCCTCGTCGCGCACCTCGACGCGGGTCCCGAGCCGCCGCGCGAGCCGCGCCTCCAGGTCCTTGATCGCGGGCGACTTCCCGCCGCGCTTCTTCTCGCCCGGCTCCTCGCCCTCGGCGGCCCGGAGCTCCTTCTCCTTCGCCGCCTTGATCAGCGCCTCGACCTTGCGGACGGGGAGCTTGCCGTGGACGGTCCGCTCGGCGACGTCGGCCATCACCTTGTCGCTGGGCGCGCCGAGCAGCGCGCGCGCGTGGCCCTCGCTGAGCTCGCGCGAGATGACCATGGTGCGGATCCGCGGCGGCAGCCGGAGCAGCCGGAGCGAGTTGACGATCGTCGTGCGGTCCTTGCCGACGCGCTCGGCGAGGGTCTGGTGCGTGTAGCTGTGCTCGCGCAGCAGCCGGTCGAACGCCTCGGCGATCTCGATCGGGTTGAGGTCGGCTCGCTGCACGTTCTCGACGAGCGCGAGCTCGAACGCCTCCTTGGGGGAGACGTCCTTGACGACGACGAGCACCTCCCTGAGCCCCGCGCGCTGCGCGGCGCGCCACCGCCGCTCGCCCGCGATGAGCTCGAAGGCGTCGTTCCCCGCCTGCGTCCTGCGCACGATGAGCGGCTCGATGAGCCCGTGCTCGCGGATGCTGCCGGTGAGCTCCTCCAGCTCGGTCTCGTCGAAGTGCTGCCGCGGCTGCCCCTTCTGCGGGACGATCTTCTCGATCGCGCACACGAACACGCTGCGCCCCTCGGCCGCAGTCGCTGTCGCCGGCGGCGCCGCCGGGAGCAGGGCGTCGAGCCCCCGTCCGAGCGCGCGCCGCGCCCCTTTCTGATCGGCATTCATGATCTGGGTCGTGCGTCCCTCGCGCGCTCTCCGGGGTTCTGCGGGGGCGAAGGCTCGGCCGGTGGCTCCGCCTCGGCGGCGTCCCCGCGCGGCCGCTTCTTCGTGTCTGCCGCGGCGGCGGGCGGGCCGTCCAGGATCTCGCGCGCGAGGCTCAGGTAGCCCTGCGCCCCCTTCGACTGCGCGTCGTAGAGCAGCGCCGGCTTGCCGTGCGACGGCGCCTCGCTGAGCTTCACGTTGCGCGGGATGATCGCGTCGAAGACGCGGAAATGCGCCTTCACCTCGTCGGCCACCTGGTGGGTGAGCGAGTTGCGCCCGTCGTACATCGTGAGGACGACGCCCTCGACCGTGAGCTCCGGGTTGAAGGCGCTCCGCACCCGGTCGATGGTCGCCATCAGGTGCGTCAGCCCCTCGAGCGCGTAGTACTCGCACTGGAGCGGGACGAGCACCCGGTGCGCCGCGGTGAGCGCGTTCAGCGTGAGGAGCCCGAGCGACGGCGGGCAATCGAGCACGACGTAGTCGTAGCCCGCGAGCTGCGGGCGCAGCGCGTTGCGCAGCCGCACCGCGCGGTCGTCCGCGTCGACCAGCTCGAGCTCCGCCGCGACGAGGTCCTGGGTCGCGGGCACCACGCCGAGGAGCGGCACCTCGGTCGGGACGATCGCGTCCTTCAGCGCCGCCCGCCCGATCAGGACGTCGTAGAGGGACAGCTCGAAGCTCCCGCGCCGCACGCCGACGCCGCTCGAGGCGTTCCCCTGCGGATCGCAGTCGACGAGCAGCGTACGGCACTCTGCCGCGGCGAAGCTCGCGGCCAGGTTGACCGAGGTCGTGGTCTTGCCGACGCCCCCCTTCTGGTTGGCGACGGCGAAGATGACAGGCGAAGGCTTGGGGGCGGAGCCGGGCTTGCCGGGCGCGCCCCCCTCGTTGGGCGATGGCATCGTGCTGTGTCGCGTCCGACCAGGCTGCTTACACGACCCCCATCGGCACGTCGAGAGAAGCGGGCGCCTCGACACAAACGTTCGACCGAGCGTGCGGGTCTGTCCTTCGGTCGGCCCAGCGCGCGGGCCCAGCGCGCGGGCCCAGCGCGCGGGCCCAGCGCGCTGCCGCCGCGGGCGTCCCGGGGGACGCCGTGGACGCTGGGCCGCCGTGCCCAGAGCACGCCCTGGACGCTGGGGTGGGGGCCCCCCCGGCGACGTGACCCGCGCGGGGCGTCGTCACCCGCTCGCCGCCATCCCACCGTTCGCTTGCCAGATTGTTGGCCTGAACGGCAGGGGTATCTACAGTGCCCACATGTCGCTTGATGTAGGCAAAGGTGGCCGAACGGCGAAGGCATGGGCGCGCGGTCGAGCCTCGAGGCGAGGCCGCTGCTTAGGCCTCGGCGGGGCGCTGCTCGCCTGCTGCGACCCGGGGCCCGTCGATCGGGTCCTTGCTCGCGCCTTCTGGGGCGATGGGCGCGGCCCTGCGCCGCTCGCTCGTGCGCAGGTCCTCGTGCTTTCGCCTTCGCTTCAACGCAGGTCGGCGATCGGCTCGCGCCGTCGTCCGCCCTCGACCTCGAGTCGCGGGCCGACGTCGACCGCCCCTTGATCACGGACGTGGTGCCCAGCTTCGCCGAGCAGACCGACGCACCGACGTCGCCTCGGCACATGTGAGGAGGACAGATGCCGCTTCCCAGGTCGTATCAGAGCTTTTCAGAGTTCGAGCGGGAGATTCTCCGCCCGAGCCGTGTGGGCTTCTCGCTCGAGGACATCGTCGAGGAGGAGGGGTCCTTCGACGCCGAGCTCGACTTCGACAAGGATCCCTTCGACGTCTCGGACGACGACTGAGCGCGACGGCGCGGCGGCGCTGCGCGCGGGATGGCTTCAACGTCCTCGCACGTCCGCGCGGCCGCGCTCGGCGCTGCTGCTCCGTCGCGTCGCCAGCGCCGGCGCTGCGCGGCGCTGCACATCAGCTTGCACGATCCCTCCCGGGATCCGAGCCCCGGCGGCCGCCTCTCCGCCGGGGCTCCTTTTTTTTAAAGCAGCGTCCTGTCGCTCGTCTTGACCCCCCCAGCGACGCGTGGCACGAGTGCCGCCCTTCGAAAAAAACGCCATGCAAGTCAACGTCGAAAAGCTTTCTCCCGTGCTGATGGAGTTTCAGGTGGAGGTCCCCGCGGACCGGGTCCGGAGCGAGGTCGACAAGGCCTATACGGCGCTCCAGCGGACGGCCCGGGTCCGGGGCTACCGGCCTGGCAAGGCGCCGCGCCAGGTGCTCGCGCACCTCTACGGCGGCCGCATCCACGCCGATGTCGCCCAGCGGCTCGTCGACGCCACGCTGAACCAGGCGCTCGCCGACAAGCAGGTGCAGCCCCTGTCCCAGCCGGCGATCGCGCCCACCGAGCTCCGCCCTGACGACGCGTTTTCCTACAAGGCCCGCTTCGAGGTCCGCCCCGACATCGCCGAGGTGAAGTGGGAGGGCTTCGAGGTGAAGCGCCCCTCGACGACGCCGAGCGACGAGATGATCGACGCCGAGATCACCGCCCTCCGGCGCGAGCACTCGACGCTGCAGGCGCCCGAGCCGGAGCGCCCCGCGGCGAAGGGGGATGTCGCGACGATCGCGTTCACCCTCGAGGTCGGCGGCGCGCTGCGCGACACGAAGGAGCAGGAGATCGAGACCGAGCTCGGCAGCGGCCAGGTCTTCAAGGAGATCGAGGACGCCCTCGCCGGGATGACGCCCGGCCAGTCGAAGGACGTCCCGGTCACGTTCTCCGAGCAGCACTCCAACGCGGATCTGCGGGGCAAGCAGGCGACCTTCCACATCACGCTGAAGGATCTGCGGGAGCGCATCTTCCCTGAGGTGGACGATGAGTTCGCGAAGGACTGCGGCGACGAGAGCCTGTCCGCGCTCCGCGAGTCGCTCCGCAAGAAGCTCGAGAAGGAGCTGACGCAGCGAGCGAGCGACGCCGTCGCCGAGCAGCTCGTGGTGGAGCTCTGCAAGGCGAACCCGATCCCGGTCCCGCCGTCGCTCGTCGATCAGCAGGCGCAGCTCGCCGAGCGCGAGCTGCTCGCGACGGCGCGGAGGCAGGGGCAGCGCGTCGATCCCACGCCGGAGTTCCGCGCCCGCGTGCGGCTCGACGCCGAGATGAAGGTGCGCGCGGGCCTGGTCATGGCCGAGATCGCGAAGGCGAAGGCGGTCAGGATCACCGAGGCCGACCTCGAGAAGGGCTACGAGGAGCTCGCCGAGCAGACCGGCAAGAACGTGGCGAAGATCAAGGCGGAGTACCGCGAGCCCCAGAAGCGCGAGCTCTTCGCCGGGATGATCCTCGAGGACAAGATCCTCGACATCATCGAGGCTGCGGCGAAGGTCGCCGACGCGAGCTAGCTTCGCCCAGCAGCAGTCCGGCGCGGAATGGCCGGACTTCTGCACCGCACGCCGGCGCCTCAGCTCTGCTGCGCCGGCGTGCGCCGTTTGTCCAGGTCGCGCCTCTCGCGCTCTCGATCGACGTCGGGCGCGCGCGGCTGGATCGAGCGGGCCGCGGCGCGCCGCGTGTTCCGTGCGCCGCGCGGCGAGCGGCCGATATTTCCGGTAACCTCGGGCGCGTTCGGTCTTGCGATCGGACGCAGTCTGGCCCAGGAGTAGAGCCCCTGCCGCGCGGCAGCGAACCCCCCGGAGCACCGGATGACCCGACGAGTCGAAACCCGCACCCAAGCCATCGAGTTTCTCGAACGCGAGAAGGCCTACATCCTCCCGACGGTCACCGAGGTGACCCACCGCGGCGAGCGGGAGTGGAACATCTTCAGCCGTCTCCTCAAGGATCGCATCGTCTTCATCGGCACGGAGATCGACGACTTCGTCGCGAATGCCGTGATCGCGCAGTTCCTCTTCCTGGAGAGCGAGGATCCCGAGAAGGAGATCCAGGTCTACATCAACAGCCCGGGCGGCGTGGTGACGTCGGGGCTCGCGATGTACGACACGATGCAGTACGTGCGTTGCCCGGTCTCGACGATGTGCATCGGCCAGGCCGCGTCGATGGGCGCCGTCCTGCTCGGCGCCGGTCGCAAGGGTCGGCGCTTCGCGCTGCCGCACGCGCGGATGATGATCCACCAGCCGCTCGGCGGCGCGCGAGGCCAGGCGACGGACATCGAGATCCAGGCGCGCGAGATCAAGAAGATCAAGGAGACGCTGATCGACATCCTCGTCGACGCGACCGGCAAGAACCGGGACGAGCTGGCGAAGGACATCGAGCGCGACTTCTACCTGAGCGCGACGCAGGCCAAGGAGTATGGCCTGATCGACGAGGTCTTCCCGAAGCGGAACAAGTAGGTGGCCGCGCCGCCGCGTCCGGCGGGCGTGCTCGGGATGAAGGCCGGCGCGGCGTCGCCCCGGGCCGCGCCGCGGCGCGGCGTCGTGACGCCACGCCACGCCCCGCCGCTGTGGCGGGCGGGGCATTGCGCGCGGGCGCGCAGCAGCGGAGCACGCGGGCTCGGCGCCTCATGCGCCGCGCTGCGCTCGCTCGATCCGCTGCTTTTCGCGCTTTTCGCGCGATGCGCGGCCACGTCGGTGGCCGACCGCGGGGCGCCATCGGGTGATTCCCTGACTTTGGCCACAGGCTGGAGACCACCCCCGTTAGCTTGCGACGGTACGGGCACCGCACTAGAATCCGAGCGCGGCGTTTGGCTGCGCATCGCTGAAAATACAGGGGACGGTGGAAGCCGTTCCCGCCGCAAGTTGGAGGGGCCGCCGCCGCGGCGGGACCCCACCTCTCATTGAAGCGGTAGCGTCGGCAGACCGCACTGAGGGTCGAAGTGGAGCGAAGGCGGGACGATCACTCGAATGGCAATCTAAGCTGCTCTTTCTGCGGCAAGTCGCAGAAAGAGGTGAAGAAGCTCATCGCGGGCCCCACGGTGTACATCTGTGATGAGTGCATCGGGCTGTGCAATGACATCATCGCGGAGGAGGTCGAGAAGGACGAGCCGTACGCGGGGTCGACCCCGGTGCCCAAGCCCGCCGACATCAAAGCGACCTTGGACGAGTACGTCGTCGGCCAGAACCGCGCCAAGAAGATCCTCGCTGTGGCGGTGCACAACCACTACAAGCGCATCGACAGCCGGGTCTCCTCGGACGACGTGGAGCTGTCCAAGTCGAACATCCTCCTGCTGGGGCCGACGGGGTCCGGCAAGACCCTCCTCGCGCAGACGCTCGCCAAGATCATCAACGTCCCCTTCGCCATCGCGGACGCGACGACGCTGACCGAGGCCGGGTACGTCGGCGAGGACGTCGAGAACATCATCGTCCAGCTCCTGCAGAACGCGGATCACGACGTCGAGCGCGCGCAGCGCGGCATCGTCTACATCGACGAGATCGACAAGATCAGCCGGAAGAGCGACAACCCGAGCATCACCCGCGACGTCTCCGGAGAGGGCGTGCAGCAGGCGCTGCTCAAGATCATCGAGGGGACGATCGCCAATGTCCCCCCGAAGGGCGGACGCAAGCACCCGCAGCAGGATTTCCTGCAGGTCGACACGACGAACATCCTGTTCATCTGCGGCGGCGCGTTCGTCGGGCTCGACCAGATCATCCAGCGGCGCATCGGCCAGAACACCCTCGGCTTCGGCGCCGACATCAAGGCGAAGAAGGACTTCAAGCTGGGCGACCTGCTCAGCGTCGTCCAGCCGGAGGACCTCCTCAAGTTCGGGCTCATCCCGGAGTTCATCGGGCGCCTGCCGGTCGTGGCGACGCTCCACGAGCTGAACGAGGAGGCGCTCATCGACATCCTCACGAAGCCGAAGAACAGCCTGGTCAAGCAGTACCAGAAGCTCTTCGAGATGGATGGGGTGAAGGTCAAGTTCACCCGCGGCGCGCTCGTGGCGGTGGCTCGCCAGGCCCTCGAGAGGAACAGCGGCGCCCGCGGTCTTCGCGCCATCCTCGAGTCGGCGATGCTCGACATCATGTACGACGTCCCGTCCCGTACGGGGATCAAGGAGGTCGTCGTCAGCGAGGACGTGATCGTGAAGCACGAGCCTCCGCTCATCGTGTACACGAAGGAGGCGGAGCTCGCGTAGCGCTCGCCCCAGGGGGGCGGTGGGTCGGGGCGCAAGGCGGGGCCCGAGCTGCGCCTTCGCCCCCCGGAGGCTCCTCCGAGCGTGCCGGCGCCGCGTGTCCCTGGAGGGCAGCGGGAGGAGCCGGCGGAAGTTCAGCATCAGATCAAGGTATTTGTGACAACCGAGGCGGGGGTGCCCCGACCTCCCGATACTCCCGGAAAGACGGCGGATGTTCTTCAAGAACGACAGTGATCGCGGCAAGAACGCACCCGAGCGCGGGATCGTCCCGTTGCTCCCGCTTCGCGACATCATCGTCTTTCCACACATGGTCTCGCAGCTGTTCGTCGGGCGTGAGCGCAGCATCGCCGCGCTCGACGAGGCGATGAACCGCGGCAAGGAGATCTTCCTCGCCGCGCAGCGCAACGCGAAGACGAACGATCCGACGCCGGACGACATCTTCGGCGTCGGATCGGTCGGCGCGATCATGCAGCTGCTCCGCCTCCCGGACGGCACCGTCAAGGTCCTCATCGAGGGCAAGCGCCGGGCGCGCATCCGCCGCTACGTCCAGAGCGATGCGTACTTCCTGATCGAATACGACGAGATCGTCGAGAGCTCGGTCGCGAGCGTCGAGGTCGAGGCGCTGATGCGCTCGGTCCAGTCGACGTTCGAGATGTACGTCAAGCTCAACAAGAAGATCCAGCCCGAGGTCCTGATGGCGGTGCAGGCCATCGACGAGGCCTCGCGGCTGGCCGACACCATCATCGCCAACCTGCCGACCATCAAGCTGACCGACCGGCAGGCGCTGCTCGAGATGGAGGAGCCGCAGAAGCGGCTCGAGCGTCTCATCGAGTTGATGCAGGCCGAGATCGAGATTCTCCAGGTGGAGAAGAAGATCCGGAGTCGCGTCAAGAAGCAGATGGAGAAGACGCAGAAGGAATACTATCTCAACGAGCAGATGCAGGCCATCCAGAAGGAGCTGGGTGGCGGCGAGCGAGACGAGTTCAAGAACGAGATCCAGGAGATCGAAGAGGCCCTCAAGACCAAGCGGATGAGCAAGGAGGCCGCCGCGAAGGTCAAGAAGGAGCTCAAGAAGCTGAAGATGATGCACCCCACGAGCGCCGAGGCGACCGTGGTGCGCAACTACATCGATTGGATCCTGGAGCTCCCCTGGTACGACAAGAGCGAGGAGCGTTATGACCTCGTCGAGGCCGAGCGGATCCTCGATGAGGACCACTACGGCCTCAAGAAGATCAAGGAGCGGATCCTCGAGTACCTGGCGGTCCAGGCGCTCACGAAGAAGCTCAAGGGCCCGGTGCTCTGCTTCGTGGGGCCGCCCGGCGTCGGCAAGACGAGCCTGGCGAAGTCGATCGCGCGCGCGACGGGGCGCAAGTTCGTGAGGCTGTCGCTCGGCGGCGTGCGCGATGAGGCGGAGATCCGCGGCCACCGGCGGACGTACATCGGCGCGCTGCCCGGCAAGCTGATCCAGTCGCTCAAGAAGGTCGGGACGAACAACCCCGTGTTCCTGCTCGACGAGGTCGACAAGATGTCGACCGACTTCCGAGGGGACCCGGCGGCTGCGCTGCTCGAGGTGCTCGATCCGGAGCAGAACCACACGTTCAACGACCACTACCTGGATCTCGATTACGACCTCTCCGACGTGATGTTCATCACGACGGCGAACACGCTCTCTGGCATCCCGGTGCCGCTCCAGGACCGCATGGAGGTCATCCAGCTCTCGGGCTACACGGAGTTCGAGAAGCTGAACATCGCGGTGAAGTACCTCGTGCCCCGGCAGCGGAAGGAGTGCGGCCTCGAGGACGTGTCGCTCGACTTCACGGAGGGCGCGCTCCGGACGATCATCCACCACTACACGAAGGAGAGCGGCGTGCGCTCGCTGGAGCGCGAGATCGCGAGCGTCTGCCGCAAGGTGGCCAGGCGGGTGGTGTCCGACGGCAAGGAGAAGCCGATCGAGGTCGTCGCGAAGAGCATCCCGAAGTACCTCGGCGTCCCGAAGTACCGGCTCGGCCGGCGCGAGGAGCGCGATGAGGTGGGCCTCGTGAACGGCCTCGCCGTGACCAATGTCGGGGGCGATCTGCTCCCGGCCGAGGCGACGGTGGTGCCGGGCAAGGGCAAGCTCGTGATCACCGGGCTGCTGGAGAAGGGGATGGAGGAGAGCGGGCACGCGGCGATGAGCTATGTCCGTTCGCGCCTCGACCGCCTCGGGCTCGAGGCGGACGTCTATCAGAAGGTCGACATCCACATTCACTTCCCCGATTTCGTCCGCAAGGACGGGCCCAGCGCCGGCGTCACGATGGTGACCGCGCTCGTCAGCTCGCTCATGAAGGTGCCTGTCCGGAGGGATCTCGCGATGACGGGCGAGATCACCCTGCGCGGGCGCGTGATGCCGATCGGCGGGCTCAAGGAGAAGCTGCTCGCGGCCCACCGCGGCGGCATCGCGACCGTCATCCTGCCGAAGGAGAACCGGAAGGATCTCCGGGACGTGCCGCGGCGGGTGCTGAAGGCGCTGCGGCTCGTGCTCGTCGAGCACGTCGACGACGTGCTCCGTGAGGCGCTCGTCCTGCCGGACTCCTATGCGATCTTCGGGCCGCCCAAGGGCGTCCTGGAGTACCGGGACGGCGAGCTCGTCACCGAGGCGGCGCCGGTCAAGGCGCCGCCGGCTGCGGCGGGCGAGCCGACGCCGGCCGCGCCGCCCGGCGCGTGAGCGCGGCGCCAGACAGCGTGAGCGGCGTGCGGATTCGTGCGCTCCGGGGTCAGCCGCCAGGCAGGCGAACGTACGCCGCAGCGAGCCGAACGGCGCGGATGAGCCGGTAACGCATGAAGATGCGCCCCGCTATGGGCTGGCGGCGGCCGCAGAGACGGACTAGCTGTGCGTCGCAATGATTCGACGCGCACTGATTTCGGTATCCGACAAGACGGGATTGCTCCCGCTGGCCAGGCGGCTCGCGGAGAAGGGCGTGGAGATCCTCTCGACCGGGGGGACGCAGCGGGCGCTCGCGGACGCCGGCGTGCCGGTCATCGGGGTGGAGGCCTATACCGGCTCTCCCGAGGTCATGGATGGCCGGGTGAAGACGCTCCATCCGCGGGTGCACGGCGGCATCTTGATGCGCGGCGCGATCGACGATGAGGACCTCGCGCGGCTCGGCGGGGCGCCGATCGATCTCGTTGTGTGCAATCTCTATCCCTTCGAGGCGACCGTCCGGAAGCCGGGGGTCACGCACCCCGAGATCATCGAGAACATCGATATCGGCGGGCCGTCGATGGTGCGGAGCGCGGCCAAGAACCACGCGCGCGTCGCGGTGGTGGTCGATCCGGCCGACTACGATGCTGTGCTCGCCGAGATCGACAGGCAAGGTGAGGTGTCGAGCGCCACCCGCCGCCGGCTCGCCACCAAGGCGTTTGCGCACACGGCGGCCTACGACGGGATGGTGTCCGGTTACCTCTCCTCGCTCCCCGAGGAAGGTGAGCCGAGCGCCGCGGAGCGCGAGGCCTATCCGCGCTTCCTCACGCTCGCCCTCGAGCGGGCCTATCCGCTCCGGTACGGCGAGAACCCGCACCAGTCCGGCGCCTTCTATCGTGAGCGGGGCGCGGCCGCGGGGTCGCTCGCGCTGGCGGAGTCGCTGGGCGCGGGCGGCAAGGAGCTCTCGTTCAACAACCTCGTCGACGTGGACGCCGCGTTCGAGGCGGTGCGCGAGTTCACGCAGCCCGCCGCGGTGGTCGTGAAGCACACGAACCCGTGCGGCGTCGCGACGGGCGACAGCCTCGCGGCCGCCTACCGGACGGCGCGCGACGCGGACGCCGTGAGCGCCTTCGGTGGGATCGTCGCCCTGAACCGCGAGGTCGACCGCGCTGCTGCCGAGGTGCTCGTCGAGACGTTCCTGGAGTGCGTGGTCGCGCCCGCCTATACGCCCGAGGCGCTGGAGGTGCTCCGGACCAAGAAGAACCTCCGGGTGCTCGCCACCGGCGCGCTCCTGCCCGCGGATCACCGGGAGCTGACGTTCAAGCGCGTCGGCGGGGGCCTGGTGGTCCAGGAGCGAGATGCCTCGGCGGCCGGCGAGGTGCGCGGCGGCCGGGTCGTGACGAAGCGCGCGCCGACGGAGAAGGAGATCGAGGCGCTCGATCTCGGTTGGCGCGTCTGCAAGCACGTGAAATCCAACGCGATTGTGCTCGCGATTCCCGGGAGGACGGTCGGGATCGGCGCCGGACAGATGTCGCGGGTCGAGAGCGTTCGCATCGCCTGCAGCAAGGCGGGCGAGCGGGCTCGCGGGAGCGTCCTCGCGTCGGACGCGTTCTTCCCGTTCCCGGACAACGTGGTGCTCGCCGCGGAGCACGGGATCACGGCGGTCGCGCAGCCTGGCGGCAGCGTGAAGGACGCGGAGGTCATCGCTGCGGCCGACGCGGCGGGGATCGCGATGGTGTTCACCGGGGCCCGGCACTTCCGTCACTGAGCTGGCCTGGCGCCGAGGTCCCGTCACGGAACCGGCCTCGCTCCTCCGTTCCGGAACGCGCGCTCACCCTCCCTTGCGCCGGAAGGGTGGGTCACGCTCGCAGAAAAGTTGACCTTTGCGCCTTGACTGTGATGATGGTCAACGCTGCGCCTGGGCAAAGCGCTGTGCGCGGCGCGAAGGAGCGAGCTGTGGGCGGAATCAGCGAGACGTGCAGCGTGTGCGGGACCGGATTCGAGGTCCAGTTCCGGTACCAGATGGAGGAGAAGGACGGCGGCTTCTCCTTCTTCTGCTCGCAGAAATGCCTGGAAAAGAGCCAGCTCGGCGGGCAGGACGGCGCCGCGCTCGCCACGTGCGACGCGTGCGCGAAGCGGTTTCCGCCGGATCTCGTGTCCCAGGTGCTCTACGTCGCCGGGCGCCGGCACTACGCGTGCTCGCTGGGGTGCCGGACGCAGCTGGTCCGTGAGGCGAAGGGGGTGCGGCTCGGCGACATCGCGGCGGCGGCCGCGGCGCCGGCCGAGGGAGCAACGGCGACCGGTGACGAGGCGCCGCTGGCAGGAGGCGGGTCGCGCTCCGCCGTGGAGGCAGGTGAGCCGGCGCCGCCGGCGGCTCGGGCGAGTGCCCAGGGCGAGGCGACGGGGCGGGCCGCGCCGGTCGCGTCTGCCGCTCGCCCGGCGGAGCTCAACGGGCAGGGCGCGGTCGCGGTGCCCCTGTCGCCGGCGGGGGGCGCGAAGCGGCCGGCGCAGCCGCCGCAGCGCCCGGCCGGGGTGCCCCGCTGTCTGGCCGTGTTCAACCACAAGGGCGGTACGGGCAAGACGACGACGGCCGTGAGCGTGGCGGCCGGGCTCGCGGCGCGCGACAAGCGGGTGCTCCTCGTCGACACCGACGCGCAGGGGAACGTCTCTGTCTCGCTCGGCGCGGGCGCGGAGCGGTCGCTCTATCACGTGCTCGTGATGGGGCTCCGGGTCGCGGACGCGACCAAGACGGTGCGACCGAACCTGGATCTCCTGCCGTCCAACGAGACGCTCGCCGCGGCAGAGCTCTACCTGGCAGGGCGCCAGAACCGCGACCGCGTGCTCTCGGATCGCCTCTCCGCTGCGGCGGCCGAGTACGATTACGTGGTGCTCGATTGCTCGCCGAGCCTGTCGTTGATGAACCAGAACGCGCTGGTGTTCGCCGACAGCGTGCTCGTCCCGGTCGCGTGCGACTATCTGTCGCTCGTCGGCGTCCGTCAGGTGATCAAGACGGTGAAGAACGTGAACGCGCTGCTGCATCACCCGGTGCAGATCTGGGGCGTGCTGCCGACCTTCTACGACGGCCGCGCGAAGATCGCGCGCGAGGCGGTGAGCACGATGAAGCAGCACTTCGGGGAGCGCTGCCTCGCGCCGATCCGGCAGGCGATCAAGGTCAAGGAGGCGCCTGCGCAAGGGCAGACGATCTTCGAGTACGCGTCGGGAACCCCTGCCGCGGACGACTACCTCGCGGTGGTCGATCGCATCATCGAGAGCCGCGAGCGCGGCACGGCGAGTTCTGAGGCAGGGGCGGCGCGCGAGGGGACAGCGTGGAGCGTCGACCGGGGGGACGCGGCCACCGAGCGGTCGGGCGCTGCGGCGGCGGGGGCGTGAAGGGACCCGCGGACGCGGAGTCCCGCTGGGTGAAGGGACCCGCGGACGCGGAGTCCCGCTGGATGAAGGGACCCGCGGACGCGGAGTCCCGCTGGATGAAGGGACCCGCGGACGCGGGGGTTCGCTGAATGAAGGGCCCGCAGTCGCGGAGCCTCGACCGGGCAGGGGAGCTGGAGGAAGCAATGAAAAGCGAAGGCGATCTCGGGGGCGCCGCGCGGGCGCTGCTCGATCGCGACGAAGTGGAAGGTGTTTTGTCCGGGGCGTTCTATGCGTCCGCGGAAGCGCCTCGCGTGCGCGCGAAGGCCCGGACGAGCGGCGCCGCATCCGAGCCGGGTGCTGCGCCGGCGCCGGAGAGACCGCAGCACTACAAGGTCATCTGTATCTCGATGTACACCGAGGATCTCGAGCGGCTGGACGAGATGGTCAGCTCGCTCAAGGCGCGCGGGATGACCAAGGCCAACAGGAGCGCGCTGATCCGGCATGCGCTCTCCCAGGTGGACCTCGACAAGATCCCGAAGGGGATTTAATCCCTTCTTCCAGGAGACTTCGACAGGACGCAGGGCGCGACGTCCGCATTTCCATCATCGTGCGGCGGGCGCTGCGGGCTCCGGAGGGCCCTGAGCGGTGCCGTGGGGGATCTGCGGGCCGGCCGGCTTTCCCGAGAGCCGGCGAGCGGCGGAGGGCCCCTGCACAGGCGCCGGCGCTCGCGGCGTCGTGGCGCTGCGCCTCGTCCCCCGGCCGCCTCGCCGCGGGCATGCGGCGTGCTTGACGTGCTAGAGTCGAGGCCTACCAGAGAGGGAACATGGACCAGAACTACGTAGGATACGGGACCCGCTCGTCGGTGCTCCGCGCCGGTGCCGAGTCGCGCGAGCGCTTCATCGTGCGAACGTACAACCACCTGTTCGGTGCGATCGTACTCTTCGCTGCGATCGAGGTCGCGCTGTTCAAGACCGGCGTCGCCTCGGTCATCGCCAGGGCGATGATGGGCACGAGCTGGCTGCTGGTTCTCGGGGCGTTCATGCTCGTGAGCTGGCTGGCCAGCCGCGCGGCGCACACGTCGGTATCGAAGCCGGCACAGTACGCCGCGCTCGGCGGCTTCGTGCTCGCCCAGGCGATCGTCTTCGTGCCGCTGCTCTACATCGCGGACATGGTCGCTCCTGGCGCGATCCAGAGCGCTGGGCTCGCCACGATGGCCGGCTTCGCCGGGCTCACCGCGATCGCGTTCGTGACCCGCAAGGATTTCTCGTTCCTTGGGGCTCTCCTGCGCTGGGGCGCCATCTGCGCGCTCGTCCTCATCGCGGCAGGCGCGCTGTTCGGCTTCCAGCTCGGCACCTTCTTCAGCGTCGCCATGGTCGCGTTCGCTGGGGCCGCCATCCTGTACGACACGTCGAACATCCTGCACCACTTCCCCGAGGACCGGTACGTCGGCGCTGCGCTCGAGCTCTTCGCGTCGGTCGCCATGCTGTTCTGGCACGTGCTCCGCCTCTTCATCAGCTCCCGCAACTGAGCGGGGCGCACCCGCTTCGGATACGGGCCCACCTCGACGTTTTCGGTGCTCGGCGTACAAGAGTACGCCTGCGCGCCGAAAACGCCGATCTGGGCCCGTCTCCTGTGCGGGTGCACCCCGCTCGGGTGGCGTTCGTTGCGGAGAAGGACTCGCGGGGCGTCCGTCGCAGAGAAGTGAGGAGAGGGGGCGTCAGGAGCCGAAGAGGGTCTGTAGCGCTCTTGTCAGCGAGAAGAGCATGAGTGCTGCCAGGGCGAGGATGCCTGCCAGCGCCAGGAACAGGCCGGCGTAGAAACGAAGATTGGAGGGCGGCGCGCCGCCCTGCGTTCGCGCTGCGAGGTGGGCGCGCAGCAGGTCGAGGTTGCGCGCGTTCGCCTTGTAGGTCGCATCGAAGAGATCGCCTACGAGAGGGACCGTGCCGAGCAGCGTCTCGAGGCCCACGTTGAGCACCATGCGCAGCACCGCGGAGGCGGGGAGACGGTAACGCGTCGCCGCGAGCACGATGTAAATCGAGAGCGCGAAACCGATGAGATCGCCGACCCCAGGGATCAACCCGATCACGGCGTCGTAGCCGACCCGGTAGCCGACTCCAGGGATACGGATGGAGTTGTCCAGAAAATGCCCGAGGGCGTTCAAGCGTTTTAGCCGCTCGTCCTCGAGATCAACGACCTCCAGCGGGGCGAGGGGCGGCACGGGCATGGCGGACCCATCTCTGCGAAGCGGAGCAGACATCCCTTGCAGTTTACTTCTCGCCCCCTCCAACGGCGACTCAAGAGAGACCGCGGGGCGGCGTCGCAGGGACACGCGGCGCGGCGGGCGAGGATCGGGCAGGAGCACGTCGCCTCGGGAGGGGGCCGTGGGCGGGCGGGCGCTGCCGCCATTGCGGCGACGGCGCCGTGATCCATGCTGGCGCCTGCCATGCCGAGCCCGCGCGCCCTGGTTCGCAGCTCCGGAGCGCGCCGAGCGCTGCTCGGCCTCGCCAGCGCGCTGCTCGGGACGCTCGGCGGAGACGCGGCGCGCGCGCAGGGAAGGTACGAATCCGCGCTCCTCGGCGGGCGATCGGCGCTCCTGGGGGGCACGGGGGTCGTGCTGGGCGTCGACGGCGCCGCGCCCTTCCTGAACCCGGCCACGATCGTCCGCATCGAGGACCGGAACATCGCGTTCTCGTCGGCGTTCTTCCGCTACGCGCACCGCACACTGCAACGGTGGCACCAGCCAGGTCCGGTCGACCCTGGCCTGTACGGCGATCTCCGGCTCGATCGCACGTCGGTGAGCGATCATGGGCTGGACAGCCTCCCCGACGCGACATGCTATTTCTTCAACTGGAGGAGCGGCGCACGAGGCGCGGATTCGACGCGGGTGCCGGTCGGCCGACAGGTCGTCGCCGCCTGCCTCGGCAAGACGGAGGAGAACGAGTTCGGGTTCGACGCGCTGCGATTCTCGGGGGAGTCCGCCTCGCGGCGCGTGAGCCAGGCGCAGACGCTCCGCTACGCGTGGGGTCGCTTCAGCGCCGGTCCTTCGTGGAGCTACAGCGCCACCTCGCGCCTCGCCGTGGGCGCCTCGCTCTCGCTCGTGCGCACCCGCTACACGAGCTCGCTCGGCGTCGCCAGCCTCGTGGAGGACACCAGCGCGGGCTCGGCGAGCAGCGCGACCTACCAGGCCGCGCTCTCGGGCGATTCATGGGACCTTCTCGCGCACATCGGCGTCACGTACCGGCTGAACCGGGTGTTCTCGGCCGGGATCAGCCTGCGGACGCCCAGCGTTCATGCCGTCGACTCCCTGGACGCGAGCTACGTCGACACGCGCGCCGACGGGACGGCGGCGGCGCGCTACTGGGCCGGTGAAGGGGAGTTCGTGGCCCCCTCTCCAGCCCGCGTCGCGATCGGCGCGAGCGCGGAGTGGAGCCGGCTGCGGCTGGAGCTCGACGGCTTCTTCTACATGGGCCAGCGCGAGTTCGCGCGGATCGCCGCCGATCGTGAGGAGATCGCGATCGCCGGGGGCGCGGTGACGAGCCGGGCGCGGGGCCGCCTCGACATCGTCGAGGCGGCGGCGCCCATCGTCAACGTCGGGCTCGGCGCCGAGGTGTTCCTCACGCGCGACCTCAGCCTCGTGGGCGGCGTCGCCTCCGATTTCAACGCGCTGTCGAGCCTGCGAGGCCCCATGTCCGCCGAGTCGAAGCTCTTCTTCGAGCGGATGAGCGGCGCCCACGCGTCGCTCGGGTTGGTCTCCTATACCCGGTACGGCGATCTCGTGTTCGGCGCGCGCCTCGATTACGCCGCCGGGCAGATGGCGGCCGTCAACGCGTTCGCGTCGCCGGTGCGGCTGGATCCCATCGACTGCAGCGAGATCGGCGCGACCCTGGTGCTTGCGGGGAGGATCAGCCTGCGCACCGTGGAGGGAGTGGCGCGCGAGATCGGCGACGCCGTGGAGGGCTCGGCCGCCGCGCCCCCCGAGCGAACCAAGCCGAGGGAGCCGATGCGGGCGCCTGCTCGAGAAGACTGAGCGGCGACGCGCGCGCCGCGGATGATCGATCGGGCGCCGCGCTCGTCCGGCGCGAGGATCTGCGCCCGTAGCTGCGCCTGAGGCCGCTCCCACGCCGCGGCGCCGCGGCGCTCACGCCGCCCCGGCGTCCCGCGGGCGCACCCCGGCGTGCTTCGCGAGGGCCTCGGCCTCCGCGAGCGCTTCGGTCTCCGCGAGGGCCTCGGCCCCGGCGAGCGCCTCGGCGTCGCCTTGCTCCCTCAGGCGCTCGAACGCCGCGAGCGCCGCCGGCGCGATCGCCGAGAGCCAGCGCCGGCTCGCGGCGTCGAGCCGCAGCTCCTCGCGGAGCCGCTCCACCTCGCCAGCGCCCGCGGTGCCCGGGCTCGCCGCCGCGCGGCACACGTCGGCGAGCAGCTCGTCGCGCGCGTTGAGCGGCAGGTCCGCGTCCCGCTCGGTGAGGCGCGCAGCCCCGGCGATGTCGCCCTCCCGTGTCCGCAGGGCCAGCGCCACCCGCAGCCTGGCCCTCTCCAGGAACGGGTACGACGCATACCGCTCGGCGAGCAGCGCCATCTCGGCGCGCGCGTCGGCGCTCCGGCCCATCGCCGCGAACACGAACGCGCGCTCGGCCAGGAGCGCAGGCAGCAGGATGTCCGCCGCCATCGCGCGCGCCGCGTCAGTGTTCAGCCGCGCGAGCCCCGCCTCGCACGCCGCGAGCGCCGCGAGCAGCTCCCCTTGCCGGTCCGACAGCTCGGCGAGCGCGAGGTACGCCTGCGCCGCGGCCGCGGGCGCCTTGGTCCGCGTGAGGGCCTCGAGCTCAGCCTTCCCGCGCTGCGCCTCGCCCTTCGCGATCGCGACCTGGGCGGCCACGAAGCGCTGCGAGAGCTTGCGCGTGCGCACCGCGTTCACCAGCACCGCACCGACGAGCATCACGATGAAGAAGACCGGAAACGCCAGGACGATCGCGAGCGGTCCGAAGATCGGCTCCGCTGGCAGACGCTCGACCTCGGGCGCCACCCGCGGCGCCTGATCGGAGTTCAAGAGCTGCCACACCCCCAGGAACACCATCACCAGGGCCAACCACAGAAGCAAAATGCGGCGTGCCGCCTTCGCCACCGGCTGGCGGTTGCTCCCGGCGCGCCCCTCCGCGGCGGCGCGCGCGGAGGCATCGGCGCGGTCCACCTCCGCGCGCGACAGCTCCTCCACCCCGCCCGCTGCCAGCGCGGGGGCGCGCATGAACGGCGCCGCCTCGGGCGAGATGCGCGCCGCCCAGTCCGCCGCCGAGAGCTCGCCTCCGGCCTCCGGCTCCCGCTTCGCGCCGGTGCGGTAGACCGAGCTCGCCTTCGCCTTCAGCATGCGCTGGTACGCCCGGACGAGGGCGCGCTCGCGCGGGCGCGTGTGCTCGACGAGGAGGCTGCGTTCGCGGAGCAGGTGCGCCCGCAGCGCCTCCCTGTCGCCCGAGCGCTCCAGGAGCACCGCGGCCGCGAGCTCCGCGCGGGCGAGCACCTCGGGCGACGCGAGGGCGCTCGCGCGCACGATCTCGATGTCCGCCGCGGCGCCGTCGCGATCGCCCGTCGAGGCGCGGAGCAGGGCCCTCAGTGAGCGCGCCGCGGCGATCGTCGCGTGCTCCAGGTGAAAGGCGAGCGGGTCGGTGCGGCGGGTCACCGCAGCGTCGGCGCGGACGAGCGCGCCCGCGAGATCGCCGCGCTGCATGGCAGCGAGCGCGCGCTGGACGTCGATGACGCGCAGGACGTAGCGCGAGCGGCACGTCTCTTCCGCGTAGTCGAGCAGCTCGGCGGCGTCCTCGCGCTGGCCGGAAGCCGCGAGGTTGTACGCCTTGTTGACGACCTGCACGGCGACGCTCATCGAGCGGGTGCGGAGCCCGATCGCTATGATGAGCGCGCCGGCCATCCCGAACGGCAGCCCGGCCGCGACGCTGCCGAGCCCCATCGCGCTCACTCCCGCGCCGAGCACCGCCATCACCCCGCCGAGCGCGATCTGCCGGTTCGCCATGCGGCGCGCCGCGTGCGGTGTGATCCCGAACCTTGCAGGCAGCTCTCTCGCCATCGCGCGAGCGTAAGAGACCGCCGGCCGAGCGGGCCAGGGGATCTCGCGGGTACGGCGTGGCCCTACCGGAGCCCGCGCCTCGTCGCGCCCGCGCCGTGAGCTTCGTCCGCCGCGCGCGCGACCGCGCGACCGCGCGCCGCGCTCTAGGGCAGGGGCGCCGGCGGGTCGATCGGCTCGACGCGCACCCGCTCCTCGTAGAGCGCGCCGCCCTCGCCGATGTCGGTGGTGCGCGCGGTGATCAGCGCGTTGGCGCAGCGGCCGTCCCGGAGGTGGCCTCCCTTCGGGAGGAGCGCGACGTCGCGGCGCTGAGCAGGATCGTGGCGCAGCAGCGCCGTCATGGAACCGACGCGCGACGTGATCCGGCAGGCGCCGCCGTCGGGCACGCCGCCGGCCGCGTCCGGGTGGACCGTGACGACGGCCGGACCGTGCTGGGGTCGCGCCCACTGAGACGACTGGGACTTCTCGGTGGAGAGCGCCATGAGCAGCAGCGGGAATTCGCTCGCGTCGGGATCCACGCGCGCCTCGGGCGCCTCGGTGATGAGGTTGACCCGGCCGCTCGGGGTCGGGAACTTGCGGTCCTCGAACAGCACCTTCGGCGCCAGCGGGTTGCGCACCGGCCCGCGCTCCAGCGTCTCGAGCGTGACGCCGAGCGGCGCGAGCCTGGGCTCGGTGACCCGCCGCTTCCAGTCGCGGGCGCTGCCGTCGAGCACGCCGCCGAGGCCCACGCGCCGCGCGAGCGCCTGCATGATCTCGAGATCGGCCTTCACCCCGGCCGGGGGCGGGACCACGGGCGTGGCGACGCCGAGGTAATGGTGGCCGTAGGCCCCGACCACGTCGTCCGCCTCGAGGAGCGTCGTCGTGGGCAGCACGAGGTGGGCGACCCGCGCCGTGTCCGTGAGGAAGGAGTCGACCACGACGACGAACTCACGCGTCCGGAGCGCCTCCGCGACGGTGTCGGACTCGGGCAGCATCGCGACCGGGTTGCCGGCGGTCACCCAGACGGCGCGGATCGGCGGGTCGCTCATCCCGAGCACCTCGCGCCCGAGCAGGGGCTCGCAGACGGTGCGGGGCGCCGGGCGCTCGCCCTCGAACGGCGAGAGGTCGAACGCGCGGCGCCGCTTGAAATAGAACGAGACGCCGCCGCCCGGGATGCCGAGGTTCCCGCTCACCGCCCCCAGCGCGTCGAGGGCGCGCACGATCGCACCGCCCGTGGTGCGCCGGCCCATGCCCCAGCCCACGAGGATCGCCGTGGGCCTCTCGGCGAGGCGGCGCGCGAGGTCCAGGGCCGCGCGCTCGGGCACGTCGGCCTCGCGGCACCACGCGGCGACCGAGCTCCGGCGCGCGAGCGCGCGGAAAGCGTCGAGGTGATCACAGTAGTCCGCGGCGCGCGGATCGGCCCACCCCTCGTCGAAGAGCACGCGCGCGACGGCCATCGCGAGCGCGAAGTCGCCGCCGGGGCGCGGCTGGTAGAACGCCCCGCAGAGCGACGCCGTCCTGTGGTGCACCGGATCGATGAGCACGAGCTCCGCGCCGCGCGCCTTCGCCTCGCGCAGCACCGGGAGCGTGTGAGGGCTCGAGGTGAAGACGTTCTTGCCCCAGAGGAGGATGTGCCGGGCGCTCCGGAGATCGGCGAGGTCGTGGCTGTCCTCCTCCCCGAAATCGGCGAGCTGCGCGGCGTCGCCCGCGCCGGAGCAGATGTCGCCGCGCTTGACCGTGACCGGCCCGAACCGCGCGAAGAACGCGTCGGCGATGCCCGTGAGCATCCCGAGCGAGCCGCCGCTCCGGTAATGGAAGATCGCGGCCGGACCGGACTCGCGCCGGATCGTGAGGAGCTGCTCGGCCGCGGTGTCGAGCGCTTCCTCCCAGGAGACGGGCGTGAGCTCGCCGCCCTTGCGGAGCAGCGGCGTCGTCAGCCGCTCGGGCGAGTACTGGGTCTCCAGGAAGCGCGACGTGCGGTAGCAGAGGAAGCCCCGCGTGATCGGGTGGTCCGGGTCGCCGCCGAGGCGCACGACGCGGCCGTCCTCCACGGTGGCCACGATGCTGCAGGCGTCGGGGCAGTCGCGGTTACAGGTCGTCTTGCGGAGCTCCTGCATGACGGCAGCGTAGATCGGGCCTGCGGGGCGGTACACCCGCCCCGCTCCCCGGATGTCCGTCCGGACCTGGCCGGGCTTCCGCGCCGCGCCGGGGCGGCCCCGCGCGCCGGATCAATCGGCCGCGAGCCGCTCGGGCGCGTACTCCCGCGAGTCGTCGCCCGAGACCTCCTGAGCGATCGCCCGCAGCTGCTCGTAGCGCTCGCGCAGGAGCGACCACAGCCGATCGCGGATGTCCCTCGAGTCGAGCCGCTCCGGCGGGCGCGTGTTGCTGAGCAGCCACTTCGCGGTGCTGTTCAGCTGCGTCAGCTCCTCCCTCGTGATCGGGATCCGGCTCTGCACGTGGCTCCACCGGTCCAGGATGAGGTTGGTGATGGTGGCCGTCGCGCTCGCTGGATCACCGGCGACGAGCGCGCGCCGGACGATGCCGAAGGTCTCGGGGACGATGCTGCGCGGGAAGTACACCTCGGCGGTGGCGATCGTCGGGCGCAGCACGCCGTAGAGCAGATCGAGCTTCTCGACGACCTCGGGCGGCGGCGCGCTCTCGGGCTGCATGCGCGTCACCGCGTAGTCGAGCGCCATCGCGAGCTCCGGCAAGCTGCGGATCGCGTCGAAGCGGGACTTCGGCAGCCGGCGCCGGTGGCGCGCCGGATCGCGCGTGACGGACTGCACGGCGCGCCGGACGATCGCGAGCACCCCGCTCGCGTCGCCGCGAAAGGCCTGCACGTTGGCCGCGGGCAGGTCGCTCGCCGGCATCGCGTACCGCTCGTAGCGCTCCCGATCCAGGCTCTCGTCGCTCCGGGCCCGCGGGTCGGCCTGCGGCGGCGCGGCGCCGGCCGACGAGGCCGCTGCGATCCGCTCCGGGCCCGCCTGCTGCGGCTCTCCGGCGCCGGCAGGCTCTCCTGGAGAGGGCGCCGCCGCGTCCTGCATCGTCCCTCCCGGACCAGGCACCGGCCCCGATGTCGTGCTCTGGGCGGTGCTCTCGGCCTCGAGCGGTGTGGACCGGAGCGCTGGATCCCGCAGCGCCTCGAGGTCGTCTCGCGCACGCGTCATCTCGGCCATCGTACGTAAGTCGGCACTTCGGCACAAGATCCGCAGGCGCTCGAGCGCGCTCGCGCGGGGCTCCGGTCTGCAGCGTCCATGGAGCGCCGCAGGCGCCGCCTCGCCCACCGGTGTCATCGCGTCCCGCAAGCGTCACCCCGCACACACACGAGCGGAGGGGTGACCCACGATGGATCCTCCGCCTTCCACGTGGATCACGCGTCGAGCGCGTCCCAGAAGGTGCGCAGATCGTCCGAGAGCGGCGCCTCGATGCGCACGCGTTCGCCTGTCATCGGGTGCGTGAGCTCCAGACGCGCGGCGTGGAGGGCGTGACGGTCGAGCTCGAGCGCGCGGCGGTCGTCGTCGGTGAGCACGCCGTCGGCGCCGCGCGCGAACATGCCCTCGTCCGGGCCGTAGAGCTTGTCGCCGACGAGCGGCAGGCCGCTCGCCGCGAGGTGGACCCGGATCTGGTGCTGCCGGCCGGTCTCGAGCGTGCAGCGGACGAGCGCGTAGCGCCGGCCGGTGAGGGGATCGGCGCGGCGGCCCAGCACCTCGCACGCGGTGGCCGACGCGAGGCCGCGGCCCGGCAGCGCGACCCGCATCTTGACCTTGTAGCGGCTCGCGTCGTCGAGCTCGAGCGGCAGCTCGACCCGGAACGTATCGTGCTCGGGCCAGCCCCAGGCGATCGCGGTGTAGCGCTTGACGACGCCGGTGCGCTCCTCGAACTGCGCCTTCACGGTCCGGTCGGCCTCGGGCGTGCGGCAGAGCAGCAGCACGCCGCTCGTCTCCCGGTCGAGCCGGTGGGCCAGGAACAGCCGCTCGTCGGGGCGCGCGGCCTCCATCATCTTGATCACGGTGCTCTTGTGGTACCGCGCCGTGGGGTGCACCGGCAGGCCCGCCGGCTTGTTGATGGCGAGCAGCGCGTCGTCCTCGTGGAGGACCGGGATCGGGGTGTCGGGCGCCTGCTCGTCCCATGGCTCGCGCCAGAGGAGGATGCACTGCTCCGGCCGGACGCGATCGCTGCCGCGCAGGCGCCGCGCCTCGGGCGAGTAGGCGCCGCGGGCGACGATCTCGGCGGCGCGCGTGCGGCTCGTCCGCTTGAGCTGGGTCTGTACGAACCGGTCGAGCCGCATGCCGGCCGACTCCGGCGGCACGCGCAGCACGGTGACGACCGAACCCTCCGGCACCTCCGCGGGGCGCACCACCGGCGTGCCGCGGCCGAAGGGGCCGCTCGTGCCGGCGAGCTCTCGCGCGCTGATCCTGGTCATGGGTCGAGCCTTGGCCTTTAGCAAAAGCGCCGGCCTGTCGTGCGGAAAACGCGGCGGGGCGCGCCGCTCGCGGAGCGCCTGGCCGAGCCATGCGCTGGAGAGGTCGACCGTGATCGAGCCCTGCGGACCGAACGTGCAGCGCGTGACGTCGGCGCCTGCCAGCGTTCAGCGCCGCCTCGGTCGCCGCTCTCGCGGAGCCGACCGCGCTGCGAGCGCGGGTCCGCGAGGGCGCCCGGAAGTAGTTCAGCATGCAGATCTGCCTGTGCGGACAGATTTTGAAGTAAAAAATCATACAGATCTGCCTGCGGGACCGCGCCCAAAAGTAAGCCAGCATGCAGAGTTCTGTGCGGAATGACCGCGCGGGTAAGGGCGAGCCACCAGAGTTGCCTGCGGCGCCGGTCCGCGGTGTGCCGCGGGCATGGCGCTGGGGCTCGCAGCGGTCTTTCATCGCGCGTCCCGCGGACAGGGGAGGTCGTGCACGGCGGGGAGGGGACCTCGGAGGGGATCGCGAGGACGCCTCGCCAGCCGTGCGAGCGCCCGCCTGTGGGTTCGGAAGCCGCGCTGTACGCGCCCCGGTTCGTGCTACACACGGCGCCCGCATGGACATCCTCTTCGCTGCGTCCGAGATCGCGCCCATCGTCAAGGTCGGCGGCCTGGCCGACGTCGTGTCGTCGCTCTCGAAGGCGCTCCGGCTGCTCGGGCACAAGGTGACGATCGCGCTGCCGCGCTACCAGGCGCTCGACTCGAGCGGGCTGATGATGGCGCGCCGCCTCACCCCGATGCCGCTCGAAATCGATGCAAAGGTGTCGCCGGGCGGGCCGATCCAGGTGACGCTCTTCGACGGGCGGCTCAGCACGGGCGTGGAGCTCGTCGTCCTCGACGTACCAGGCTTCCACGATCGGCCTGGCATCTACGGCGAGGAGGGGCGCGACTACGAGGACAACGCGCGCCGGTTCTCCCTGTTCTCCCGCGCCGTCGTGGAGCTCGTCCGCCAGCGCGCCCGGTCGGGCTCGCCGTTCGATATCGTCCACGCCCACGACTGGCCCACCGCCATGGTGCCGTACCTGCTCCGCCACCAGCACTCCGCGCCTGGCCGGACCGTGCTGACCCTCCACAACGCCGCGCACCAGGGCCTCTTCCCGAAGGACGCGCTCCCGTACCTCGGCCTCGACGACGACCACTTCCGGCCCGAGCGGCTCGAGTTCTACGGCCAGCTCAATTTCCTCAAGGGCGGCATCCTGGCCGCGGACGCGCTCACCACCGTCTCGACCACCTACGCGAACGAGATCCTCACGCCGAAGCAAGGCGAGCGCCTCGACGGCGTGCTCCGCACCCGGGCGAACCAGCTGTCCGGCATCGTCAACGGCATCGACTACGCCGTCTGGAACCCGATGACCGATCCGGCCATCATCGCCCGCTACGACGCGGAGGACGTGAGCAACAAGGGCCGCTGCAAGAGCGCGCTCCTCCAGGAGCTCGGGCTCGAGATCCGGCCGGATCGCCCGCTCCTCGTGTCCATCGGCAGGGTGGTCGCACAGAAGGGCAGCGACCTGCTCGCGAACGCCATGCCGAAGATCCTGAAGGGCGACGTCAGCGTCGTCGTGGCCGGCGAGGGCGACGCCGAGCTCATGGAGAAGCTCTCCGCCGCCGCGGCCAAGGCGCCCGAGCGGGCGAAATTCCTCGGCGGGGTGAGCGAGGCCGTCGTGCACCGGCTCATGGCCGCGGCCGACCTCGTGGTCGTGCCGTCGCGCTTCGAGCCGTGCGGCCTCGTGCAGCTGTACGCGCAGCGCTACGGCGCTGCCCCGGTGGCGTGCAGGACCGGAGGCCTCGTCGACACGATCGTCGACATCGACGCCGCCCTCGAGACCGGCACGGGGTTCCTGTTCGACAAGCCGACGGCCACGTCGCTGCTCGGCGGCGTCCAGCGCGCCCTCGCGGCCCTCACGTCGCCGCGCTGGCCCGCGGTCCAGCGCCGCATCATGCGCCTCGACCTCGGCTGGGACCGCCCCGCGCGCCGCTACGTCCAGGTCTACCGCCAGGCCCTCGCCAGCTGAGCGCCGTCGCCGAGCGCCGCGCGCGGTCGCGAGGCGCTGCGCGCGGAACGGAAACGGCTCGGGGCACCGCGTGAAGGCGCGGCCCGACCGAGATCAGGCGCCCTCCGCGCGACAACGTGTCGCATTGGCGCGGGGCAGGAGCCGCGCCTATAGGAGCGGCCGTGCTGGCCAGAGCCGTCGCCTGTGTGGTGCTCCTGCTGTCGCTCGCGGTGCACCCGAGGGCCGCGCGCGCGTCGGCCTGCTGCGGTGCGGGCCACGGCATGGCCCAGTGGCTCGCTCCCTCGGAGCGCGCCGCGGCGAGCTTCTCCGTCCGGCTCACCGAGCAGCTCGGGACGTGGGCGGTGGACGGAGTCTTCGACGCGTCCGGCGAGGGCGTCTACCACCGCGAGCTGAGGGCCGAGGCCGGGTGGCTGGTGCGGGCCGGGGATCACCTCCAGCTCGCCGTCTCCGTTCCGATGATGGTCACCTGGAGCGGGGTGGGGCTCGGCGCCACGTCGTCCGGCGGCGGGCCGGGTGACCTGGGCGCGGCAGCCAGGATCGACCTCATCGATGGCGCGGCGTCGCCGTGGATCCCGTCCGCCGCGTTCACGCTCGGCGTGACGCTCCCGACCGGGCGCGGCCCGAGCACGGGGACGGCGCCGCTCGACGCCGGCGTGAGCGGCGCGACCGGCGCGCGCGCGATGGGCGTCGACATCACGGGCGCCGACACGACCGGCCTCGGGGTGGCCGAGATCCGGCCGGGGATGGTCTTCGAGAAGTCGTGGGGCTCGTTCAACGCGCTGCTCGCCGCCTCGACCAGCATCCGCACCAGCTACCGTCTCCCCGACGGCGACGCGGCGCGGTCCGCGCCCCGCGTGCAAATCCTCGCCGCGGCGGGGCCCGCGTGGCCCTCCGGCGCCTCGCTCACCGTGGGCGCGCTCCACGAGCGCGAGGGCGCGCCGCGCGAGGATGAGCCTGGCCCGGGCCCCCGCAATCCCATGGGAAAGGAGCGCGTGCGGACGGCGCTGCTCGCCGTGCTGGCCCACGACATCGGCGTGCGCTGGACCGCCGTCGGCAACCTCCAGGTGGACGTGCCGATCTCCGGGATCGGCCGCAACGAGGGCGCGTTCGCCGCCCTGTCCGCAGGCCTCCGCTACGTGTGGGGAAGACGTGATTGAACCTCGTGAACAGCCTTCGCCGAAGTCACCTCCCAGGCGCCGCTGGGCGCGCGCCCGCGCCGCCCTCATCGCGGCGCTCGCCGTCCTCTCGCCGGCGGGCTGCGGATCCCGGGACGTGGAGCCGGACGCCGGCCACCGGCTGGACGTCGGCGTGAACGGGCGCATCGAGTTCGCGGTGGAGTCGACCGAGCCGATCAAGCGAGGCTTCAACACCTTCCACGTGCGGCTCACCTGGACCGACTCGCAGAGCCCGGCGCAGCGGATCAAGCTCCGCGTCTACGCCAGCATGACGGGCATGGGGCACGGGTCCGCGCACGATGGCACGGAGATCGAGCCCGGCCTGTACGAGGTCGCCGACGTGCCCTTCGGGATGGGGGGCCTCTGGGACGTGCAATGCCGGGCCCTGACGTCGTCCCTCATCGACGAGGCGGCATTCGAGTTCGACGTCCACTAGGCTCACCCCTCGTGCGAGCCCCTACAGAACGCTCCGTGCGAGCCCTCTCAGCGCCGACGCGTCACTCCCGCAGCGGACCATGCGCGCGGCGGCGTGGCCCCCTCTCGTCCTGCGCGGCGCCGCTGCTCTCGGTCGCGGCGCTGCTCTCGGTCGCGGCGCTCTCCGCGCCGGCCTCGGCCAACGGCCGCTTCCCGGCCGCAGGCTTGATCGCGTCGCACCCGAGCGATCCGTCGCGCCTCATGGTCCGCGCGACCTACGGCCTGCTCGCCACGCACGACGGCGGCGAGCGGTGGCGCTGGATCTGCGAGCCGGTCGTCGGCTTCGGCGGGAACGAGGATCCGATGCTCGCCTTCCTCGCCGACGGGACGATCATCGCCGGGGTCTTCGACGGCCTCAGCGCGTCGAAGAACGGCGGCTGCGACTGGTCGTTCGCCCAGGGCGATCTGATGAACCGCTACGTCATCGACCTCTCGGCCGATCGCGAGGACCCCTCCCGTGCCGTGCTCGTCGTCAGCGCGGGGCTCGGGGCGGGCCAGTTCCTTACCCAGCTCTGGGAGACGAGCGACAACGCCGACAGCTGGACGAAGGCCGGCGTCGATCTGCCGGAGGACTTCCTTGCCCACACGGTCGACGCTGCCCCCTCGGACCGCGCGCGCGTCTACGTGAGCGGCCGCTACGGCGCGCCCGACTACGCCGGGGCCCTCCAGCGCACCGACGATCGCGGCGCGACCTGGGAGCGGCTCGACATCCCGGGGAGCGACGACATGCGCCTGCCGTTCCTGGGCGCGATCGATCCCGTCGACCCCGACATCGTCTACGTGCGGCTCGACGGCGATCCGACCGACGCGCTGCTCGTCTCGAAGGACGGAGGGCGCAGCTTTGCCACCGCCTTCGAGAGCGCCGGCGATCTCCTCGGTTTCGCGCTCTCGCCGGACGGCGCGACCGTGATCGTGGGCGGGCCCCAGGACGGAATCTGGCGCGCGCCGGCCGCGTCGCTCGAGTTCGAGAAGATCTCGGACGTCGGCGCGCGGTGCTTGACCTGGACCGCAGCGGCGCTCTTCGCCTGCGGCGACGAGTTCGCCGACGGCTTCACGGTGGGCCGATCGGTCGACGACGGCGAGAGCTTCTCCGCGCTGCTGCACCTCGACGGGCTCTGCGGGCCGATCGAGTGCGCGCCGGAGAGCGGCGCGACCTCGACCTGCGCTCCGCTGTGGGGTGCGACGGCGCTCACCATCGGCTCGCAGCAGTGCGACGGCGCCGCAGCGACCGGCAGCGGCGGCGGGGGATCCGAGCCGCCGCCAGCGGAGGCGCCGGACGGGTGCGGGTGCAAGATCGGCGCGGCAGGCGCGGGGCGGGGCGAGGGCGCCGCGCCGCCCGCCAGCGGCGCGATCTGGTTCGCGCTCGCGGCGGGCCTCGCGAGCGCGCGGCGGCGCAGGCGCGCACGCTAGCGCGGCGACGCAGGCGAGCGCGATCGCGCAGGCGTGCAGGCGTGCGCAACATAACCGCTTATGGAAGGGCGCTCGCATGGCGCAGGCAGAAGGGTACGGACGGAGAGGGCGGAGCGACCCGGCGGCGTCCGCTGGGGCGCCGGACGGGCAAGCCGCCGCCGGTTCGTTTCTGGATCTACGTCCTCGTGGGCTGGCGTAGACTGAGGGTGCCGCGGCTCCGGCCAGCGCGTGAATGGCCCCTAGAGACCTACTCAGATCGCCGCTCGCCGTCTTCCTGCGCGCCCACAGCGCGGAGATCCTGGAGGCGTGGGAGCGCGCCGAGCGTCGCCGCGCGCCGGGCGAGCAGTCCCCCGGCTACATCGCGCTGCGCGAGGAGCTGCCCTCCATCTTCGCGCGCCTCGCCGAGCGCCTCGAGGCGGCCGTGTCCGCCGCGGCTGCGCCGCCGGGCGACCAGGAGCAGGACGCGTGGAGCGGCGTCGAGTCGGTGTCGGTCGAGTTCCCCGAGCCGCTGCTCGGCTTCCGCGTGCTCGACAAGCTCCGCGACGGGTTCGAGCTGGAGGACGTGGCCGCCCAGTACTCGGTGCTGCGCCGCTGCGTGCTCCGGATGCTCGAGCGGACAGGCACGCAGCCGTCGTGGGTCGAGATGACGATCCTGCACGAGGTGCTCGATCAGGTGATCATCGATCCGGCGACGCGGAGCGCCGCGCTCCGCGAGCGCGCGCTCGGCGCGCTCGATCGCGTCTCGGCCGAGGGCATGGGCAACGTCCACATCGATCGGCTGCTGCGGCGGCTGGTCGAGGTGCTCGTCGAGTCGGCGCGGTCGGTCGACTGGGCGGTGATGCTGCTGCTCGAGGGCGAGGTGCTGCGGATCCGCGCCGGCATCGGCGTCGATGAGGCGCTGTGGGGCCTGCGCGCCTACAGGCTGGCGGAGGGCTTCGTCGGGCGCGTGGTCCGCGAGCGGCGCCCGGTGGCGCTGCGCTCGGCGGCGCCGGATCCGCTGGCCACCGACGCCGGGGGCGGCGCGGCGGGGCCGGAGTCGGGGGCGCAGAGCGAGCGCCCGAGCGACGCGCTCCACGCGCTCTACGGCGTGCCGATGCTCTCGGAGGGCCGCCTCGTCGGCGTCACGGTCGTGAGCTCCCGCCGCGTGGCGGAGTTCTCCGAGGGGGACCGGCTGCTCTTCAAGAAGGCGGCCGAGCGCGCGGCCGCGCTCGCGACCCAGGCCCAGCTGCGCGAGCAGCTCGCCGCGGAGCGCGGCCGGTTCGAGGCGACGATCCAGCGGCTCCCGGTCGGCGTGGTCGTTGCGGAGGGGACGTCGGGCGCCGTCGCGCTGAACAACCGGCGGTTCGCGGAGATCGTCCGCGGCCCCGAGGAGACCCCGAGCAACGCGCCGCTGCGGACGCTGCTCAGCGAGACCGACGACGACCAGCGCGCGCGCTGGCTGCTCCACCGGGCGCTGCACGGCGGCGAGACGGTCTCCCGCGACGAGATGGAGTTCGTCCGCGCGGACGGAGAGCGCCGCCTCGGGAGCTTCAGCGTGGCCCCCGTGCGCGACGCCGACGGGCGCATCACCGCGGCCGTGATGACGGTCGAGGACGTGACCGAGCTCAGGAAGGCCGAGCGCGCGCGGCAGATCCTGATCGACGCGAGCGCGCTGATGGCGGAGTCGATCGACCACGACGGGACGATCGAGCAGGTGGTGCGCCTCGGCGGCGAGCGCTTCGCGGACCTCTGCGCGCTCGATCTCGACGACGGCCGAGGCGCCCCGCGGCTCGTCGCGTCGGCGCGCCTGCCCGAGGCGCGGGCGCTCCTGCCGAGGCTTCTCAAGCACCCGCCGCTGCTGCTCGGCGACGCCGCCTCGCTGGCCGAGGCGACGGCCCGCAGGGCGGCCACGCTGATCCCGCTGGTCACCGATCCGTGGCTGCAGCGGATCGCCCGCGGGCCGGAGCACCTCTCGGCGCTGCGAGAGCTCGGCGCCCGCTCGGCGATCCTCGTGCCGCTCGCGGCGCGCGGCCGCAAGCTCGGCCTGCTGAGCCTCTGGACCGTGGAGCGCGAGCTCCGGCAAGACGACACGGGCGTGGCCGCGGAGCTCGGGCGCTTCGCGTCGCTGGCCATCGAGAGCGCGCGGCTGCACGGCGAGGCGGCGCGAGCGAGGTGACGCCGCTCGTGCGCCTCGGGATGTGGCGCGCGTGCCCCGGGCGTGCTCGGAAGGCGACGCCCGCCGCCGGCGTCGGGCTGTCCCTGCCCGCCCTCGTGGTCCGCGTCGGAGCGAGCTCGGCGGTTCACCGGAGCGAGCCCCGCGGGTTCGTCCGAGGCGACGCAGCGAGGCGCGGGCGAGCGCGCCGCGGCTTGCGTCGCGGGGGTGGATGAGGCGAAGCTCCCGCCCTCGCACACGACCGTATGACCACCACCAACCAAGAACGTCCCCTTGCTGTGCTCGTCGGGGTGCAGCTCCCCGGCGTCGACGATGTAGAGCACGCCGCCGATCTGGCCGAGCTCGGCCGCCTCGTGCACACGCTCGGCTTCGATGTGATCGCGACCGTGTCGCAGCGGCGCGGCGCGCTCGCAGCGGCCGCGGTGCTCGGGGAGGGCAAGCTCAGGGAGCTCGCCGAGCTCACGGGCGGCAGCGGCGTCGTGCCCTCGGGCGCGCCGGAGCGGAAGAACAAGGCGCGCGCGCGCCGGGCCGCAGAGAGCGGCGAGGGCGACGAGGACGACGTCGAGCTCGGCGACGACGGGGGCGACGACGGCGGCACGGAGCCGCGCGCGGGCGGCGCCGGGCAGGCGGCGCGCCTGGCGACGGTCGTGGCGGTCGACCACGACATCTCGCCGAGCCAGGCGCGCAACCTGGAGCGGGCGACGGGCGCGCAGGTGCTCGACCGGGCGGGCGTGATCATCGAGATCTTCCACCGCCACGCGCGGAGCCGGGAGGCGAAGCTCGAGGTCGAGATCGCGCGGCTCAACTACGTCGCGCCGCGGCTCCGGGAGACGGGCGGCGGCGGGGACCGGCAGCGCGGCGGGATCGGCGGCAAGGGCGCCGGCGAGAGCGCGCTCGAGCTCGATCGGCGCAAGATCCGCGATCGCATCGCGGAGCTGAAGGACGAGCTCTCCGCGGTCCAGCGCGAGCAGTCGACGCGCCGCGCGCTCCGGCAAGGGCAGCGCCGCGTCGCGCTGGTCGGCTACACGAACGCGGGGAAGTCGTCGCTGATGCGGGCGCTGACGGGCAGCGAGGTGCTCGTCGCCGACAAGCTCTTCGCGACGCTCGACACGACGGTGCGCGCGCTCCACCCGGAGGTGCGCCCGCGGATCCTCGTCTCGGACACGGTCGGCTTCATCAAGAAGCTGCCGCACGATCTCGTGGCGAGCTTCCGCTCGACGCTGGACGAGGCGCTCGAGGCGTCGCTCCTGCTGTACGTGGCCGACGCGTCGGATCCGACGTTCCGCGATCAGCTCGCGGTGACGCGCGGCGTGCTCTCCGAGATCGGCGCCAGCGACGTGCCGAGCCGGCTCCTGCTGAACAAGGTGGACCGGCTCTCCGAGGAGGAGCGGGAGGCGCTGCGCCTCGAGTTCCCCGAGGCGACGCAGCTGTCGGCGAAGATCCCGGACGACGTGGCGGCGCTGCGGGAGGCGATCATCACGTTCTTCGAGCAGTCGATGGTGGAGGCCGAGCTGCTCTTGCCGTACGCGAAGCAGAGCCTCATCGGGGAGATCTACGAGAACGCGCGCGTGCTCTCGGAGGAGTACGACGACGTCGGCGGCCGGCTCTCGGTGCGGGCGCACGCGGCGGCGCTCGATCGGCTGCGCAGCCTGCTCGCGCGCTGAGGGGGCGGCGGGCGGCGCGGGCGCGCGTGGCCTCGGCGCGGGCGAGCGGGGTCAGCGCGGGCGGGCGGCTCGGGCGCGCGCGGCGTCAGCGTGCGCGGCGATGGCGCGCGCCTCGTCGGCCTGCAGGCGCCGCCGTCGCCTGCGGCGGCGCAGGAGGATGCCGATCGCGAACGCCAGGAGGTGGAGCCCAGCAATCACCGCGACGAGGATCCACCGCTGCACGCGCCGAGCGTAGCACCGGAGCACCGGAGCGCGGGCGTCCGGGGCGCGTGGTACGCTCCGCTGTCCGCTGTCGCTCCGCGCCATGAGCTCCTCCACCGACGCAGCGCTCGAAGCGATCGTCCAACGCGGGCTGGAAGCCTACCGCGCGGGGCGGTTCTTCGAGGCGCACGAGCTGTGGGAGTCCGGGTGGCGAGACGAGCCGGATCCCGTGAGGAAGACGTTTCTCCAGGGGCTCATCCTCGTCGCCGCGGCCCTGCACAAGCTCACGAGGATGCAGAGCCCACCGGGGGCGTTGCGCCTGCTCGACAAGGCGCGCGCTCGGCTCGCGGGCACGCCGGATGGCATGGGCGGGCTGGCGATCCCGCTGCTCGTCGACGACATTACCCGCGTAGCAGCCGTGATCGAGCAGCTCGCGAGCGGAGAGAGAACCGAGATCGACGCCTCGCTTCTGCCCAGGATGGAGATCGCGGGCGATGTCGCGCCGCCCTCGCCGTCCGGGGCGCGTTCGCGGCCGTGAGCGTCTGACCCGAACGGGCTCCGCAGTCGATATTACGCTCGTCGCGTGCGACATGGGACGCGGGCGTGACATCGTTTGCCTGAGTGGTGTTCGCGCATGGGAAGCGCCCGTGTGGGGGGATATCGTGGCAGACGGGTACTGTGGAACCGGAGTGGAGGGGACGGCGAGCGCCGAGCCTCGGGCCAAGCTGCAAACCGAAAGGAGCCGCGTGACACGGCGCAAGCAGATCCTGATCGTGGACGACGACCAGGAGATCCGGGAAATGCTCGAGATCACGCTGGAGGAGGAGGGCTATGACGTCCTCTCGGCGAGCGACGGCGAGGCCGCGCTCGCGCTGCTGGAGCGCAACCGGCCGAATCTCATCCTGCTCGACATGCGCATGCCGGTGATGGACGGTTGGGGGTTCGCCCGCGCGTACGCGTCGTGTCCTGGTCCGCGAGCGCCCATCCTCGTGATGACGGCCGCGGTGGACGCCGGCACCTGGGCCCGCGAGGTGGGCGCGTGCGCGTCGGTCGCAAAGCCGTTCGATCTGAACCGCTTGCTCGATTCGATCGCGGCGCACGCGGGGTGCCCGTCCGGCCCGAGCCCGGCCTCCGCCTGAGCAGGTCCGGGCCGGGCGCGGGCCCGGCGCGCGCTTGACGGGGGTCATGCCGGGCGCGAGCCCGGCGTGCTGCCTGAACGAGGTATCTGAGCGGGGGTCTTGCCGGGCGCGAGCCCGGCGCGCTGTCTGAGCGGGTGCATCCTCGGCATGAGCCCGACCGAGGCCGCGGCGGATCTGCCGATGGGCTCGGCGGCGGATCAGCCGCCCGTGGCGCGGCGCATCGCGCAGAGGAGGTCGCCGCGGCACGGGTCGGTGGGAGCGCGGCGGTCGGTCGTGTTCGGCGCCGCAGGGCCCGGCCTGGCGCGCGTCGGCGCGGCTGCGCCCGTGGCCCGTACGCGGTTCTCCGGCGCGCGCTGCGAGGCGGCGACGCCGTCGGGCGCGTCGCCAGAGCTGTCGCGCTCGGCAGGAGGCGCTACCGGCGCGCGCTGGGCGGGCGCCTCGATGTGCGGGAGCCGCGCCTCGACCGCGCGGGCCGCGGTGGCGAGGCCGGCCGCCGCGCGAGGGCCGGTGGCGGCGGCATCCGGGGCAGAGATGCCCGCCGTGAGGGCCGCGATCGCGGCGGCGCCTGCGAGCAGGACGGCGATCGAGCGGGCGCGCCACGCGCGCGCCGGCACGTCGAGCGCCGGCGCCTCAGGAACGGGTGCGGACGCGGGCGGCTCGCCGAACGGGAAGATCGGCAAGAGGTCGAGGACCTGGGGGCGGGCGCCCTCCTTGCCGGCCTTCAGCGCGGTGAGATCGATCTGCCCCGAGGACGCGTCACACTCCTCGCTCGCGGCGCGCGCCGCGGGCGGGGTCGTGACGGCGGCATCCTCCGTGATCGCCGGCGTATCCAGCGAGGGCGCGTCCAGCGAGGGCGCGTCCACCGAGAACGAGACCGATGTGTCTTCTCCGGGGCTGGTGGCGGCGGCTCGCGGTTCGTTCGTCCACTCCTCGTGCTGCGTGTACTTCATGGTTGCTCCCGCTTCAGCCGTATCGGTCGAGCGCTGGAGTCGCGCGCCTGCGCCGGCCGGTCGGCGTGTCCTTTCGAGATTTGGACATGCACACGCGCGCGTGCTTGGGCCCGCCGCGCGCCAAGGCGCACGCTGATCGGCGGAGGTCGCCGAGCGCTGCGAGCGATTCCGCCCCGCGCGCGCGCCGGTGTTCGCCGCGTTCGCCGCGTGCCTCGCGTCCGTCGCGCTCGCCGTGTTCGCCGCGACGCACGCGCCTGCTACCGAGGTCGGGGAGCACCTGAAGCGCGCCCGTCGGCGGCGTTCGCGATCTTGCGAGCGGGCTCGTGACGCCCATACTTCGGCCGCTCGGATCGCCGAGGGCGTGCAGCCGGCGGGCCTCATGACCGCGAGCGCTCGGGGAAGTTGGTTGCGATCGGGGCGTTCCTCGTCGAACAGAAGTTCCCACGCAAACGCGAATCGGATACTTGAGGTGAGATGAAACCTACACGGCTCTTCACGGTTCTGGGGGCGCTGATGTTCCCCCTTGCAGTGGCTCTGGTCACCAGCGGGTGCCCCAAGAAGGAAGAGGACGACGTTCCGCCGGTGCCCTCGGCGCCCGTCGTGCCGACGCCGGCCCCGACGCCGACCCCCACGACGCAGATCGTGCCCGAAGAGGACGCCGGGGCGGATGCGGCGGACGCCGACACGGCGGACGCGGACGCTGGAAAGAAGGTGGTCGGCACGGGCGATTCCAGCGGGATCCGCAAGTGCTGCGCGGCGTTGCGCCAGAACGCAAAGTCGGCCCCGCCCGAGCAGCAGGGCGGCTACCTCGCGGCCGCCTCGGCGTGCGACGGCCTGGCGAACTCGCCGCAGGGGCGGCAAGCGCTCTCGACCCTGCGCGGCCTCTTGGTCGGCGCGCAGATGCCGGCGTCCTGCCAGTAACGGGACGGACGGGAGGGCCAGCAGCGGTCGGGTGAGCGGCCCCCCGCCCAGCTTGCCAGATGCACCTGGCGAGCTGGGCCGGTCGTCCGGCTGTCGTGAGGGGGCCGGGGCAGCCGGAGCCGTCAGCCGTGCGCGGAGCCGTCAGCCGTGCATGGAGCCGTCAGCCGTGCATGGAGCCGTCAGCCGTGCATGGAGCCGTCAGCCGTGCATGGAGCCGTCAGCCGTGCACATAGACGAGCGTTCCGCCGCCCTCGATGTTCATCGCTCCGTGCCACTCGGGCGGGACGGCGGGCTCGGTCCACTCGAAGAGCCAGGCCGCGTCGGCAGGGGCCAGGTTGATGCAGCCGTGGCTGCGCGCCTTGCCGAACTCGTCGTGCCAGTACGCGCCATGCAGCGCGTAACCCCCGTGGAAGTACTGGGTGTACGGCACGTCACGCAGGTCGAACGCCGCCTCGGACGCCTCGTCATCGCCGTCCATCGTGGTCGAGACGTGCTTCGCGTGGATGTAGAACGAGCCACGGACGGTGGCGTCGGTCTCTTCGGGATCGGCCATGCCGCTGCGACCGCTGGAGATGAGCGCCGCGAACACGGGGCGCGTGCCCTCGTAAGCGACGAGCATCTGGCGGCGGATCGAGATGTCGATCCACTTCTTGCCGTCGCGCGCGAACCCCTGAGGGTCCTTGCGCAGCTCGGCGATGACGAGGTGGTCGGCGGCGAGCCATGAGCCCTCGGTGGTCTCGAGCAGCCCCTTGGCGCCGCCACGCGTGCGGCCGGTGAGCACCCAGCCCGAGCGGTGCGGCGCGAGGCCCGCGTCGACGAGCGCGCGGCCCGACGCGGAGGGGCGCTGCCGCGTGGTGCCGTGGACGCGGACGAAGGCAGGGGCGCCCTTCAAGGCGGGATCGGGGCGGGGATCGGTGCCGGGCGGCGGGGGAGGCAGCTCGTCGGCAGGCAGCTCGGCGATGGAGAAGCTCGCGGTGTCGGCCGGTGGAGCGGCGGCGGGCGCCGGGGCGGCCGAGGACGTGGGGGATGCCGACGACGCCGCGGCGGCCGGGGATGCCGTGTCGGTGGCGCTCGCGGGGACCTCGGCGCCCTCGGCGTCGAGATCCTTGATGATCACGCCGCGCATCGCGCTGAGGCGCGCGGGGCGGGTGCGATCGAGCGGGATGAGGTCGAGCTCGGTCGTGAGGCCGAAGCGGCGGCTGGTCCACTCGAAGGTCGTGATCAGGCCGAAGGCGGAGCTCTCCTTGGTGCGGCCCGTATGCACCGAGTAGTGGAGCTTCTCCTCGGCGCCGTACGGCTTGGGGAGATCCCGGCCGGCGAGGAGGAACTCCGGCACGGGATCGAGCGGCAACGACGAGGGCGCGACAGCGGCACGGGCGAGGTGGACGCCGAGCGTGGACCCCTCGACGCGGCGCTGATCCTCGACGGTCGGGAGCCGGAAGTAGAGGTGCGGCGGGGGCGAGCCCGACATGACGTAGTAGTAAGGCACCGGCGCACCACGGCGCGGGCCGCGCACGGCGGCGGCGACCACCTGGTGCTCGAGCGCGAGCGACGCGCCCTTGCCCACGCAGACGTAACCGCGCGGCGCGATCCGGTACCAGCCGCCAGCACATCCGCCGGTGCCCGCAGGGAGCTCGGCCCGATCGACGACCGCGCCGGCGCGCAGGTAGCCGAGCTTCGTCGAGCGCT
Source organism: Sorangium sp. So ce128 (assembly GCF_051525245.1). Classification (NCBI taxonomy): domain Bacteria; kingdom Pseudomonadati; phylum Myxococcota; order Polyangiales; family Polyangiaceae; genus Sorangium; species Sorangium sp. So ce128. Next base: position 4,644,091 of record NZ_CP150313.1, read on the forward strand.
CGTCGGGAGCGACGTAGATCCAGGTGCGCATCGCGATGCTGGCGATCTTCGCGCCCCGGCCCGGGAGCGTGGCTTCCTTCGAGGAGGGTGATGCGGCGGTCGGCGACGCGAGCGACGCAGGGGACACGGCGTCCGGCGCGGCGGATCCAGGAGAGGGGGCCAGCGCTTCGGGCGAGGGGAGACCCGGGGCCGCGAGGGCGGCACCGGTGGCGAGCGGGGCGGGCGCGTGAGCGGCGCCGGAGCGGTGATCGTCGGTGGCCCTGCCCGGCGGATCCTGGGACGGAGAGCAGGCCGCGGCCGTAAGGACGAGCGGGGAGGCGCCGGCGAAGGCGACGGCGAGAGCGCCAGAGCGGAGCAGGGCGCCGGAGCGCGCGCGGGAGGGCGCCGTGGCGCGTGAGCCGACGCGGGGGCGAGCGCGCGTGCGCGGGGAGCGCTGGGGTGCGGGCGGCGACTCGGGGGCGGAGGCTCGAGCGAGGGAAGGCATCGACGCGAAGGCGGAGGCAGGGACACCCAGGCCCGAGGTGCGAAGGCGCGCGGGGCCAGCGAGCCGGCGGGCGACGAGGAGCCGAAGCTGGAGCCGCAAGGGGCTGAGCGGGCGAGGTGTATGCTGAACCGAGGGGGAGATGCAATCTCCTGCCGGCGGCGTGAGGACGGGGAAGGAGAGGAGGGAGAGGGAGACGGGAGGGGGAGCTGGAGACGGGACGAGGGGGAAGAAGCGCTAGCGCTTGACCTTCTTCGCGAGCAGGTCACCCAGCGTGCCGAAGTTGCGAGGCGCAGGCTTGGCGCCCTTGTCGTTGCCGCCGCCGGAGCGCTCGCCCTTGGCGTACGACTCGAACTGGCCGCGCTCCTCGTCGACGCGGAGCGCGGAGATCGAGAGGCGGATCTTGCCGGACTCGTCCACGTTGAGGATCTTCGCCTCGACGTCCTGCCCCACCGTGAAGTGCTTCTTCAGGTCGGCGGAGCGAGGCGTCGCCGTCTCGGCCGTCGGGACGAGGCCGCGGCCCGAGCGGCCCGAGGTGCCCGCGATCTGGACGAAGACGCCGTAACGCTCGATGCCCGTCACCTTGCCCTTGACCCGCGCTCCCTCGACGAGCAGCGGCGCGCCGCCCGCGGCAGGCGCGGAGACCGCGAGCGATGTCCCGCCGTCGCCGTCGTCTTTCGCGCGCACGACGACCGGCGTGAGGCGCACCTGGCCGGTGCCAGCGTCGACGCCGGATACCACGGCCGAGATGCGCGAGCCGACCGCGACCCGGAGGTTGCCGTCACCATCGGCGAGCGCCGGGCGCTCGAACATGCCCTCCTGCTTGCCGCCAAGATCCGCGAAGACGGCCTCGCGAGCGATCGCGACCACGGTCACCTCGACGGTCTCACCCGTGTGGTACTGGCGGCGACGCTGCTTGCCAGCTCCTTCGGACTGCTCGAAGAGCGAAGCGAACGATTCCTTGGAGGCGGCGGAAGGGCGTGACGACGACATGGCGCGACCTCATAGCGCGAGGCGAGGGCGCGAGGAAGGCGGCGGTGAGCGGGAAGCGAGGGGAGAGGCGGGAGGGAGAGGGAGGGGGCCGAAGCAGGGGCAGGGGCCGAAGTGGGAGGAGGGGGAGACGGGGGAGGGGGACGGGACTGGGGAGAGGACGGGGCGGGCGGAGAGCAGGGAGGCGGCGGGAACGGAAAGGTGGAACCTGGCGGGGGCTTCTGCTAGCTTCCGCGGCCGCTGAATCGGGTCGATAGCTCAGTCGGTAGAGCTGCGGACTTTTAATCCGTAGGTCCAGGGTTCGAGTCCCTGTCGACCCACTGAATGATTCCGAGAGGTTAGACGCGAAACCTCAGGTGGAATCGAGGCGGAGGTGGGCAGCGGCGCTGCCCACCCGGGCGTCCGGTGGACCGCGCCTGATGGCCGCCTCGCTCACGTGCGCGTAGCGATGCGTCGAGGCGATCGACGTGTGGCCGAGGCGCTCGCGGACCTCCTCCGAGCGTCCTGCGACGGCCCCGACCGGCGACCAGCGAGCTGATACGTGGGGCCCGCTCCTCGCGCACGAGCGGCCGGCGTGAGCCGACGCGCGAGGCGAGCCGAGCCGCACGCTCGAGCGCGACGATCCGCGGTGCGCGCTACGTCGGGACGTCCTCCACGAAGTCGCCGTCGGTGCGTTCGCCTTCTCGCTCTCGGGGGCGCGCTCGCTGACGAGGGGGTACGCGAACAAGGATGCGAGTTCGCGGCCTCTGGTGGGCTGCTGCTCGGCCGCGTCGTCCCCGTGCGGCTGTGCGGTGGGGCTGCTCTGGTCATCGACGCACCAAGCCTACGTGATCTCTCGTCGACCTGGCCGAGCTCTGAAGTTGGTCGCGAGCAGGTCGTGGTACGCGTCTCGGCAGGTGATGGTGGCGTCCTCGTTCCCATCGCGGCGAGACGCTATCGAGTCGACAGGAGATGGCCGCCGGCCCCGATCGTCGTCTTGAACTTGATGGGTATCCTCCTCGTCGATGCGCATTTCCCCGGGCTGCGAGCGTGTTGGTGCATCCGGGCCCCAGGCGGTGTACCTTCGCCGGGATCGCACGGCGGCAAGGCCGCACGAGACCCGGGAGACGAGCATGGCCCGCACTGCGCCTGTACCGAACATCCCCGCCATCCCTGGAATGAACCCGGGCGTCTTCATCATGGGAGGGGGCGGGGCCGGCGGCGGGGCCGGTGGCGCTGGAGGAAACGGCTCTGGCGGTAAACAGGGCGGCAATGGATCCAACGGTGGCAAGGACGCCAGCGGCGGCGGGAAGTCCGGGTGTGGCAGCGCAGGCGGCGACGGCGCCGGCTGCCCGAACCACCATGGCGGCAAGAAATCGGGAATGGCTGCGAAGGGCGACCCGGTCGACGTGGTGACGGGCCGGGTGTTCACGATTCCCGCCGTCGATCTCGAGCTTCCGGGACCGCTGCCGCTCTCGATCGTGCGGTCCTACACCACCGCGGCGTCCGAGCGCGACGTCGGGCTGGGGTTCGGGTGGAGCCACTCGCTGGCGTGGGAGATCGAGGTGCGGCAGCGCATCCTCCGCGTCTGGACCGACGATGGGCCGGTCGATCTCGACGCGATCCCCGTGGGCGCCGGCGCGGCGGGCCCCCACGGATGGGTCCTCGCCCGGGAGGAGCGCGGCTTCGTCCTCGATACAGGCGATGGCCGCTGGTACGTGTTCGCCGAAGCGGCCGGGAAGCGGTTCCGGCTCACCGCGATCAAGGACCGATACAACAACGAGATCAGGCTCTCGTACCGCGAGGGCGTGCTCGCCGAGATCACCGACAGCGTCGGCCGGATCGTCCGGGTCCGGCGGGCGCCCGACGGGCGCATCGGCGCCTTCGAGATCAAGAACGCGCGGGAGCGCGGTGTCTGGGTGCCTCTCGCGCAGTACAGCTACGACGCGGCCGGGGATCTCACGCCCGCGACCGACGCGGACGGATACACGACGCGCTATACGTACCAGGAACACCTCCTCACCTCCCATACGAGCCCTACCGGGCTCACGTTCTCATTCCGCTACGACGATCGGCGCCGCTGCGTCGAGACGTGGGGCGCTTACGCCGATGGGCGTGACCGCAGCCTGGCGGAGGACGTGCCGACGCACCTGGCCGACGGGAAGACCGTCGCCAGAGGCATCTATCACTGCAAGCTGGAGTTCGGAGAGGACGGATACGTCGAAGTCGCGGACTCCATCACGGTTCATCGCTACTTCGGGAACCGCTTCGGCAAGCTCGACAAGGCCGTGAGCGCCGGGGCCGTGTTCAGCCGGACGTACGACGAGCACGGGCACCTCCGGTCGTTCGTCGATCCGGTCGGCGCCATGACCGTCTGGCAGCGGGATCGCCTCGGCCGCGAGCTCTCCATCACCGATCCGCTCGGTCGAATGACGAAGATCGAGCGCGATCCGGACGGGCACATCCGCCGAGCGATCGATCCGGCGGGCGGCGTCACCGAGATCGGGCGGACGCCCGACGGGCTCATCTGGACCGACCCCCTCGGGGCGGTGTTCCAGGTGCGCCAGGACGCGCACGGGCGGCTTATCGAGACGGTGGCGCCGAACGGCGGCCGCACGACGTACCGCTATGACGATCTCGGGAACATGGTCGAGAAGACCGACGCGCTCGGGGGCAAGACGCAGCTGGCCTATGACTACTGGGGTCGGTGCCGCTCGATCCGGGATACGAGCGGCGCGGTGCTGTCGTACACCTATGACAACCGCGGCAACCTCACCGGCGTCCACCGGCCCGACGGCGGGACGACCCGCTACGAATACGACGGCATGGGGGACTGCACCGCGGTCCTCCAGCCGAACCAGCAGGTGACCCGGTTCGTGCGAGGCGGCTTCCACAAGCTCTGCGAGGTGCACAAGCCGAACGGAGAGATCACACGGTTCCGGTACAACCGTGAGGGGCGCCTCGTCGAGATCCAGAACGCGCTCGGGGAGCGCCACAGGATCGAGCTCGACGCCGCGGGGATGGTGACCAGCGAGCGTGGGTTCGACGGGCGCGTGTCTCGAACCAAGTACGATTACAATGGCCGGGTCATCTCCTTCCAGAACGCCGCGGGCGAGAGGACGGAGTACACGTACGACCTCGCCGGGCAGCTCGTGGCGCGCACCTTCGATGACGGCAGCGTCGAGAGGTTCACGTACGACGACCGCGGCGACGTGATCGCCGCCGAGAGCCCCGCCGGTTCGTTCACGTATGAGCGCAACGCCGTCGGCTGGGTCGTGTCCGAGACCCAGATCGTGGGAGGCGAGGCCGCGACCGTCCGGCGCACCTTCGATCTCATGGGTGACGTCGTCGAACGCACCACGTCGTTCGGTCACTCCGCCAGGTGGATCCGCAACGTCGGCGGGCTCGCCGAGAGGGTGATCCTCGACGGAAGAGACGAGGTCCGGATCGCGTACGACGCGGCGGGGCGTGAGGTCTGCCGCGCGCTCCCGCGAGGCGGCCGGATCGAGAGCGCGTGGGACCTGATGGATCGCCTCGTCGAACGGCGCGTCTGCTCGCCGTCGAGCCGCGTGCACGTCGGGCCGAACGAACCGGAATGGGTGGGCCCGGCCCCGGCGTCGGTGACGGTGCACCAGGCCTACCGATACTCGCCTGCGTCGGAGCTCGTCGAGGCGTGGGACCAGGCGTACGGCACGCGCCGCTTCGAGTACGACCCTGCGAGCCAGATCCTGGCGAACGTCCCGGAGCACGAGCGCGCCGAGCTCTTTCGCTACGACGCCTGCGGGAACGTGTTCGACGTCGCCGCTGGCAAGAAGGATCGCTCGTACGGTCCTGGCAATCGTTTGCTCAGGAAGGGAGACACCGAGCTCCTCTGGGACGACGACGCGCGCCTCAAGGAGACGCGGACCAGGACCCCCGCCGGAGCGCTCGAGGTCACCCGGTACGCGTGGGACGCGCGGGGGCTCTTGCAGTCGGTCGAGCGCGCCGACGGCGCCGTCGTGGAGTTCTCGTACGATCCGGACGCCCGGCGCGTCGCCAAGCGGGTCTTCCGGCGGCTCCCGACCGGCGAGCTGCGGCCGGACAGCGCGACGAGGTTCGTCTGGGATGGCGCCGAGCTCGTGCACGAGATCCGGCAGGTCACGGGCGGCGCGGCTGCCCCCGCCGTGCCAACCGTAGATGCGCGCACCTACGTCTTCGAGGCCGGCGCGCCGTGGGCGCAGCGCGCCGGGGAGGGCGAGTGGTATCATTACCTGAACGACGAGATCGGTACGCCGGAGCGGCTCGTCGGCCCCGACGGCGCCGTCGCGTGCGAGCTGCGGCGGAGCGCCTGGGGAAAGGTCGAGCCCGCGCGCAGCGCGTTGGCGCCGGTGTCGACGCCGATCCGCTTTCGCGGGCAGTACTGGGACGACGAGATCGGCCTCTGCTACAACCGCAACCGCTATTACGATCCCGAGGCGGGTCGCTATATCAGCGCGGATCCAATCGGGATCTTCGGCGGTCTCAATGGATTCGCCTACGCGGAGAACCAGCCGACGCGGCTCATCGATCCGGACGGGCTCATGGCCAAGGCCGGGACCGAGATCGAGACCGCCGGCGGCAAGACGCACCGCGGATCGAGCACGTTCGGGGGGGCGCTCGACCCCGCGCTCCAGACCGCTGTCGCCAATGCCCACAAGAAGTTCGACGAGGGCCAGGTGGCGGGGCCGAAGCCATCGAGCGCCGGGCACTGCGCCGAGATCGATGCGTTGAACAACCTGGCGAACGACATCCGGCAGGACCGCAAGAAGAAGGGTAAGACGTTGAAGGACCCCGCGGCCGAAGACATCGAGATCAGGAAGGAGCTGCAGAAACAGGTGAAGGAGGGCAAGATGACGACGACGGACAAGGGCGGTGACCTCATGGATCCATGCAAGTTCTGCGCGCAGGTCCTGCGTGAGCTCGGCCTCCACCCGGCGAACAACGGCGGTACTGGCAAGAAGAACGGTGTCATCGGCTCGGATGGCAAGGCGTGGAACGGCGATGTCTGGCACAAGGGATACCCCACGTCGTTCAGGACCGCTCCCTCGAGCACGCCGCCCTTCGCAGGCACATGAGCCCTCCTTCGCGAGCACCGGATGTGCTGGCCGCGGGCCCTGCGGCGGCGGAGCGCGGCGTCCTCGCCTTCTGGCGCGAGGTCGAGCGCTGCCGCAGCGCCCCCCTCGGCGGTAGAGCGCGCGCTGGCGCCGTGGCGGGCCTCGAAGCGTGGCTGGAGCATGGCGGTGCGCGCGTCGCGCTGCTCGGGCCGAGCGGGCGCGGCAAGTCGATGCTGCTGGGCGCGTGGGCGCTGGAGCTGGCGCGCGCGGGCCGGCGCGAGATCGCGTTCGTCCCCGTGAGCCGCCGGTTCGGTACGGCGCTGGAGTCCACGGCGCTGAACCTCCTCTATGCGCGTGTGGCTCTGTTCCTCAGGTCGCGGTGGCGCACCGGCAAACGGCCGCACGGGATCGAGGAGATGCGGCGCGTCCTCGCGACTATGATCGAGGAGGGCCGCCCGCCCGGAAGCAGGCCGCTCGTCGTCATTCTCGACGGGTTCGACGAGGGCGCCTCATGGACCCTCGATGCAGCGCAGCGATTCCTGCGAGACCTCGGCCCCGGCGTGCGCGCCGTGCTGTCGGCGCGCTCGATCGAGGCGCTCGGAGGGCTCCGGGAGGGGACGGAGGTGGTCTCGCTGCCGCCGATAGCGGTCGACGAGGTCGCGGAGGCGATCGGGCGGAGGCTCGGCCAGCTGCCGGCCAGCGTGAAGGACGAGGTCGCACGGGTGAGCGGCGGGGAGCCGCTCCTCGTGGAGGCGCTCGTCGAGGCCTTCGCGCAGGATCCCGCGGCTGTGGCGTCGGCGCTCGCGAGCGCTCCCGCCGGAGCTCCGGGGGTCCTCGATCTCTGCGCCGGCGGCGCGATCCGCCCCGTATTGCCATGGCTTGCAGGCGCGCTCGGGCCGATCGAGACGGAGGAGCTCCTCGCGATATCGACGGTGCGCGGTGGCGCCTGGAACGAGCTGAGCGGACCGCTCGTCGACGCCGGAGAGCCGGGCCTCGCGCTCCGTCACCCGGCCTGGGCGGAGGCCATCGAAGCGCGGCTCGCGCCGCACGAGCGCGCGGCGGTCGATCGCCGGTTCGCCGACCACGGGAAGCGCGCGTTCGCGTCGGGCACGGTCTCCGACTACGTATGCCGGAACTGGCGCGCTCACCTGGAGCGGGTCGGCGCGAGCCTCGCAGAGCGGATCGAGCTGGCCTCGAGGGCGTGGCTCGACGTGTGGAGGACACGCCCGGATGGCTCGTCCGGGTTCATCGCCGACGTGGACGCGACGGCGGCGTGCGCGGCGAGCCTTCTGGTCGATGCCGCGGCTGGAGGCGATGTCCTGGCGGCGCTGGCCGCGCGGGTCCGCTGCTTGCTCATCACGAGCGCGGTGCGGGCGATCCTTGGCTTCGAGGAGACGCGGCGCGCGCTGGCCGCGCTGGCGGCGCAGGACGACGAGGAGGAGGAAGAGGAAGGGGCCCAGGGAGGCGAGGGCTCCGCCGGACCCCACATCGAGATGCCGCGTGTGGGCGAGGACATCCTTGAGGCTGGACGGCCGATCGCCGATGCCGCGGAGCGCGCCGGTGCCCTGATCCGGCTGGCGCGCGAGCTGCCCGACGCCGAGCGCGCCGTCGTGCTCGACTGGGCGCTCGAGGCCGCCAGCGAGGAGCACGCCGGCGGGGGCGCTCTCGCCGCCGTGGCGCGCGCGCTCGACGGGCAGGCGCGCGTGAAGGCCGCGCGCGAGGCAGCGGCGCGGCTCGCTCGCGAGCGGACCAGGGAGAGCCGCCTCGCGCGCGTGTCCCTGGCGGCGCTGCTGTCCGAGGACGAGGCGCGCGACCTCGGTCGCGAGGCGTTCGCCGAGGTCCCGGCCGACGCGAGGAGCGACGAGCTGCCGCGGCTCTCGGAGGCCGCCACGCGATGGTCTTCCGCGGCGGTGCGCGGGCTCTGGGCATGGTCCGAGGCGCTGCCCCCCTCGGATCGGCACCTGGTCCTAGCGCACCTCACTTCGGGCCTGCCCGCGGAGGAGCGGGAAGCGGGCGCGTCGGAAGCGCTGGGGCTTGCGCTGTCGCTGCTCGCGGGCGACGCGCTTCCGCCGGACGCGTGCTGGAGCATCTGCGCGCTCGCGCCGCACGCACCTGCCGGCGCCGCGTCCGCGCTGGTCCAGGCGTGCGCGGCCGCGGCCAGCTTCCGGCGCCCGGTGGTGACGGCCGTCGCCGCGCGCCTCTGCGATCTGGGGCGCGTGGAGGATGCGCTCGCGCTGGTGGACACGCTGCCCCAGCCGTCGGACCGGATCGAGGTGCGATCCGCGCTGCTCGCGCACCTGCCCGCCGCGGTCCGCGAGGCCGCCTGGGCCCAGCTGTCGGGCGATCTGCGGGCGAGCGACGGTGCGCGCCTGCTCTTCGCGCGGAACGCCGCTGCGTGGACCCGGGCTCTCGGGGCGGATGCGGTCCTCGGCCTGTCCCGCGAGATCGGCGCCAACTGGCCAGCCCTGGTCGCGATCGCCGTGGCCTCGCCGGACGACGCGCCGGCGATCACGCGCGATCTGGTCGAGCGCGCTCTGGAGCAACCGAGCGACGAGGACGAGGCGCTCTTCGCGCTGATCCCGCTGGCCGCCTGGATGACCGAGCCGCACGCGCGCCGCGTCTGCCAGAGACTCCTGAACGAGCTCGGTTGGAAGCCGCGGCCCGACCTCCTCGACGACTGGACGAAGGACGACCTCGGGCACCTGGCGCCGTTGTTCGCCCGCGTCGCTGGACCGCAGGGCGTCACCGCGGTGGCCCGGGAGATCGTCGACGTCGCGCGGTGGCTGCCCTGAGCGTCTGCGTGGAGATGTCGCGCGCCGAGCCCTTCAGGCCTCATCTCCGCGGCGTATTCGCAGCTGCCACCGGGCCATAGTCGCTGACAGGCCTTGAGGGCACGCGTCCCGACGCCGCGTGCGTAGCGAACAGGCCGCCATGGATGACAGCCGGCGCAACGAGGCTGTCGCCTGCCCACCCCGCCTGCGGCTCACAAAGCATTGCGAGAAGCCGACTGATTTTCTCGTTGTATTTCACGTCGCGCTCGCTCTATGCGGACGATTTTTGGTGTCCATCGCGTTGGCCCGTAGGGTAGGAGTGGCATGAAACGGCTTCATGAACGCGAACATCGAGACTCTCCTCGCTGAGACGACCTGGCACACATGAGCGAGTACCAGTGGTACGAGTTTGTCGCGCTCGATCGTCCCCTCACGCCCAAGCAGATGGCGGAGCTCAGGAACATCTCGACGCGCGCCGACATCACGCCCACGCGCTTCTGGAACGAGTACCAGTGGGGTAACCTCAAGGCCGACCCGGCGAAGCTCCTCGAGCGCTACTTCGACGCGCACCTCTACTTCGCCAACTGGGGTACGCGCAGGCTGATGTTCCGGCTGCCGGCGGCACGCGTCGACGAGAAGCAGCTCCACCCGTTCTTCCCCGGCGGCGCAGCGTGCATGACCAAGGCCGGCGAGCACGTCGTGATCGAGCTGGTGAGCGAGACCGAGGAGCCCGAGGACGACTTCACGAGCGGCGCGTCGCTCGCGTCGCTGGCACCCGTGCGGAGCGAGCTCCTGCGCGGAGATCTGCGCGCCGCGTACCTCGCCTGGCTCCTCGGAGTCGAGGCGGGCGATGTCGAGGACGACGAGACAGAGCCGCCGCTGCCGCCGGGGCTCCGGGAGCTCTCCGCGCCGCTCGAGGCGATGGTCGGCTTCCTTCGCCTCGACGGCGACCTCCTGTCGGCCGCGGCGGAGCACAGCGGCGCGGAGCCGGAGGATGCCGACGCCCTCCGTGCGTGGGTCGGCGCGCTCCCCGCGCGCACCAAGGATCAGTGGCTACGGCGCGCGGTGGACGAACCGGAGCTCGCGCTCGGCGCCGAGCTGCGCCGCGCGTTCCGTGCTCGGGTGAAGGCGAAAACAACCAGGGCTCCACGAACCGTCGCGGAGCTGCGTGCGACGGCCGAGGAGCGTCGCGAGAAGAGAGAGCGCGCCGAGGCGCTCCGCGCCGAGCGGTCGCGCAAGGCCGCAGAGGCCGCCCGGACGAAGCAGCTCGACGCGCTCGCGCGGCGGCTCGACGCAGCGTGGAGCGAGCTGGAGGCCCTGGTCGCGAAGAGCGCCTACGACGAGGCGCTGAAGCTGGCGATCGACCTTCGCGACCTTGCCGCCCGCGACGACACGAACGCAGCGTTCACGGAGAGGTTCAAGGCGATGCGGAAGCGACAGTCGCGGCGCCGGGGCTTCTTCGACCGCTGGAAGCGGGAGAACTCGCCAAGGCGATGGTGAAAAAAGACGTTGGCCGAGTGAGGCGCCTACCGCAGCCGGCGGAGCGTCCGCTCGACGACGGCGTGCGCTACGGCCCGGAGACCTGGCGCGAGATCGACGGCGTCGCCTTCGCCCATTGGGACCGGTGGCTCCTGCGGCTCGCGCTGGCGGAGCCGCGCGGTCTCGATTCGATCGCGCGTGAGTTCCGTGCGCGCGCGGCGAGTCGACGCGTCAGCAGCGGGGCCGCCGAGGCGATGCTGGCGCAGGTGGTCGACCTGCGTGGCCGGCTTGCACGCCTCGCGCGGACCCCAGAAGAGGTCCTCGATGCGGAAGAGCGAGCGAGCGGGTGGCTGCTGAAGAAAGCCTGGAAGCGGGTCTGGCATGACGGCCCGAACCGCCGCACGGACGTGATGCGCAACACCCCTCGCCGGCGGATCGAGGCGCACGCGCTCCGGGGGAACTGGCCGCGCTTCCCGGTGTCGCCCGCGCGCTTCGAGCCAGAGCTCCGCCGCGTCGTCGGTGACGACGCGTACTACGATCACCGCGCCACGGATCTGGTCGCGCACCTCCTCGAGAGCCAGGTCGACCTCCTCGGAGCGATGGCGGCCTCGGATCTGGAGCGCCTGGCGCTACATCGGGCGGCGATGACCGTGATCATCGAGATGATGGATCGGGTCGACGACTCCCTCGCCGACATGAGCGAGGTGTTCGCGGCGAGCGAGCGCGCGTACCTCGCGCTCGCCCGCGACCATGCCGGGCTCGACGGGATCCTGCGCGACCTCCTCGAGCTCGCCGTGTGGGAGGACTACGGGTTGCTCCGCAATGTCGGCGGCTTCCTGGGGACGCTCCAGGAGGAGCATGCGAACCTCGCCGTCCGCGAGCTCTCCGGGATCATCGCGGAGCTTCGGCGAGAGCGCCTCGATGACCGGCTCGCCCGTGCGCTCACGCTCCGCAATGCAGTGCTGGCCCCCTGGGGATAGGGACCGCGGCGATCCGGCCTCGCCCAGTGGAACGGCGCAACCCTCCCACCCGGCCCAAAGGCCTGTTTCAAACCTGTTTCATGACTCCGGTCGACTCCCGCGGACTTCGCAGGTTCACCACCAGGCGGCACACAAGACATCCGGGGACATGACGCCACGCCCCTGGATTGCCGCTCACGGACGGTACCGCGGATCGTCGAGGAAGGCGGTATCGGTCAACGACCGCAGGAACGCCACCAGATCGGCCTTCTCGTCCGGAGAGAGCCCCAGCTCATCGATCTGCGGATCGGTCGAGAAATGGCCCAGCCCGCCGCGATCGTAATGGTCGACCACCTCCTCCAGCGTCGCCAGCGATCCGTCGTGCATGTAGGGGGCGCTCGCCGCGATGTTCCGCAACCCGGGCACCTTGAATTTGCCGAGATCCCCCGTCCGTCCGGTGACCCCTTGCCGCCCGACGTCGCCGCCGTCGAGGTGGGTGCCGTTGTTGAAGAAACCTTCGTTGGTGAGCATTCCAGATGGGTGGCAATGGAAGCAGCCTGTCCGCTCGGTCAGGAACAGCGCCTCGCCGCGGCGCTCGGCGTCTCCGAAGCTCGTGTCGTCCCCGCGCCGGTGCCGGTCGTAAGGGCTGTCGGCGCTGACGATCGAACGGAGGAAGCTGGCGATGGCCTTGCGCAAGGACTCCTCGCCGGGAGGCTCGCCATAGACATCCTTGAACGCCTTCACGTAGACGTCATCGGCGGCGACACGAGCCACGGCCTCGGCGAGCGGTAGATCCATCTCGTCGGGGTTCTCGATGGGCTTCCCCACCTGCTCTTCCAGGGTGGCCGCGCGGCCATCCCAGAAGAAGCTCTCGCCCCAGGCCAGGTTCACCAGCGCGGGCGCGTTCCGCTGTCCCAGGCGACCGTCGACCCCCCGGGAGACGGGGTCCGGATCGGCGAAGGCGTACTCCTGGCGGTGGCAGTTCGCGCACGCGATCTCGCCGGTGCGAGAGAGGTGCTTGTCGAAGAAGAGCCTCTTGCCGAGCTGGGCCCTCGCCTCGGTGAGCGCGTTGTCGGCCGGCGCTCTGGCCGCCGCGGTGCGCGCCGGAAACCCGGCGGGGATGGCGTCCGTGACGAGCGGCGGCAAAGGTCCAGGGGCCGCCGGCCCGTCGTCGCCGCATCCGCCCGCAAGGAGCAGCGCCGCCAGGCCGATGGCCCCGCCACGGTGGAAGCCCGGCGTCACGGACCGAAGGTGAACACCGTCAGGTCGGGGAGGCCGCGCCGCAGGCGCTCACCCGCGAGAAGCTCGTCCCCCACGGGCCCGGGCGGCGCGACGAACCCGGTCAAGTCGACGTCCGCCGTGGCGCCCGCGAAGACCTCGTCCATGACGATCCGGACGACCTTGCCCGTCGAGCCGCTCGCGGGCACGGACAGCGCGCCTCGTACCTCGACCCTGGGGGCTAGATCCTCGAACAGGTTGCCTCCCATGTGGACCGCCGGCGGAACCGTGGCCGTCTCTCCGTCCGGATCGTCGGAACCACCCTCACCCTCGGCCGGCGGAGCCACGCTGCCCTCGTAGCGCAGGAAGAGGTAGCCGGTGTGCGGCCACGTCATCTGGGAGGCTTCCGACAGAGGCGCGACGGTCGTTTCGGGCCGGGAGACGTTGCAGGCCTGGTGCAAGCCCCAGATGAAGCTGACGCCTTCGTAGCTGCCAGCCGGAGCGCGCAGCCGGAGCGCGGCCGAACCCGGGTCCTCGGCGTTGTAGAAGTGGACCCCGTAAGGGGTGGGGGCGCCGTCCGGGCCGACGATATCGACCGGCACGAGGTCGCCGTCCGCCCCGATCAGCGCCGCGTGTGAGACGTAGAAGCGAACGTTGAGCGGCGTGACCGTGCTGCCGTCCGGCGCGACGTTCGGCTCGCCGAACAGGAACGGCTCACCGCCGAGGACGAGCTCGAACGCGAGCTCGACGAGTGTGCCCTCGGTCCTGATGGACGCCGGCTGCTCTGCGCAACCGGTCGGCCAGGTGGCCTCGGCCTGGCCGCCCGCGCCGCCGGCGCCGGGTTGGGCGGCCGCTCCACCCGCGCTGCTCGCTCCACCGGACCCATCGGGCTCGCTGCCGCCCGCACCGCCGGTCCCGGACTCGATTGGCTGATTCGAGCCCCCGCCGCAAGCGGCTGCGGCGCCCAATAGCAATCCGAACAACCGGAACGAGCCAGGAGATTTCATCGTGGGATCGATTGTACGCGATGACGCACCACACGGGAACAGATGACGCATCGCCGGGATCTTGCTGGGCGAGACGCGGATGGATGGTGCGGGCGGCTCTACGCCGCCGGGCCGGTTAGCACCATTGTGCCAGGGCGGTGCGCGCACGAAGAGGGGCGCTCTGCCGCATGACGGCGGGCGGTGACACGCAGGGCAATGGGGCACAGCCACGCGGCGTCCCCATCACCGCGCTGGCGCTCCTCCGGCGCTCCGACAAGGGCGTTCGTTCTCGAGCGGGCCGCCGGCAAAGTGCGACCGTGATCCGGCGCGGCTCAAGCCGCCTTGGACACCTCGCGCAGCTCGGCCGGCTCCTGGTCCCATCCCCGAGAGCTGATCACGTTCATGAGATCTGGCGCCGGGCATCAATCCCGCAACCCCGTGGCCGGGCCGGCGCTGCCTCGCTCGGCGTGGACGGCACGCGCACTCGCACATGTTCTGGCCTTGCGACGCCCCCGACCTGGCGCCCTGGCCGCCGGAGCTGCCCGTCCCGCCGGCGGGACTCTGGCTCGGACCGACGCCGCCCTGCCTCGTGCCGGAAGAAGAGCCCTGGCCGTGAAGGTTCGATGTCGGTCCTTCCATCAAGCAGGTGCCGAGGTGCCATGGCGCGGGGTCGTCACGCCTGCCTGGCGAGCCGCCGGAGCGCGAGGATCCCGGCTCCGAGCACCGCCGCCGCTCCGAGGAGCCGGCGCACGGTGTAGGCCCTCGACAGGGCCTCCATCCCGGCCACGGCCCACGGGGGAGGCGCGCTTTGCTGCGGGGCCGAGATCGCGTGTGACGCCGATCCCTTCGGCGCTGCCGAATCGCGCTCCGCGAAGAGCTCGATCGTCGCGCGCGTGAAAGCGGCCAGATCGTGCGGACCGCGGCTAGAAACCCAGTTCCCGTCGCGCACGATGGGCTCGTCGCGCCAGACGGCGCCGGCATTCACGAGATCGTCCCGAATGCCAGGCCATGACGTGAGCTGCCGCCCGTTCAGGCGCCCCGCCGACGCGAGCATCCACGGGCCGTGGCAGAGCGTGGCGATCGGCTTCCCCGCCTCGTCGATGGCCCTGACGAACTCCCGCGCCGCTCGGCTCTGCCTGAGGAGGTCGGGGTTGATGAAGCCGCCCGGCAAGAGCAGGGCGTCGTAGTCGGCCGGCGCCGCTTGCTCCACCGTCCGATCGACGCGCACCGTACGGCCGGGCCAGTACAGGTTCAGGCCGCGGATCTTCCCGCGTCGGAGCGAGAGCACCTCGACGTGGGCCCCCTCGGCGCGGAGCGCCTTCGTCGGGATCGTCAGCTCGACCTGCTCGAATCCATCGGTCGCGAGCACCGCGACGTGCAACCCTTTCAGCCTTTTTCGAAACAGCATCTTCGACCTCGTGACGCGCGAGCGCGCACCTCGGGCTCATTGCAAGGTGTATGCTCCCGAGGCGTGCCGGCGACGAAGTCCGGGAGCATCCGAGAGAGGGGCTCGGGGACGAGCCGGCCGGATCATTCCTACCCGCTCGTGGTCAGCGATCGCGTCACACCGCGCGCCGGCGGTCGCGCTCGAACAGCTCGCGCTCCAGCTCGAACGTCTCGAGCCCTGTCCGGACCGGCCATGGGGTGCCGGTCACGACCTCGACGACCTCGGCGATCACCTCCGGCGCGCGCAGGACGCGCCGGTGGCCGAGGCCGCGGGTCGACATGAGCCGCGCGCCCGGCCAGCGATCGGCGAGCGCCGCGCCTGCCTCGAACGACACCTCGCGATCGTCGCGGTCGTGCACGACGAACAGCGGCGCGTTCATCCGCGGGGCCGCAGAGAGCGCGTCGAGGTCCGCGAGCGGCACGCCGTAGCGCGCCTCGAGGCGGGCGACCATGCGGCGCCGGACGGCCTCGTCGATGCCGAGGAGCTTCGCGAAATGCTGGGTGTAGCGGACCGCGCTGATCGGCGGCGCGATGAACACGAGCCTCGGCGCCGGAGCGCCCGCGCGCCGGACGGACGCCGCGCGGGACAGGGCATACGTCGTCGCGGCGCCCCCGATCGAGTGCGCGACGATGGCGTGGACGGGCCCGACCTCGTCCATCGCGACGGTGACCGCGCGGGCCAGCTCCACGAGCGTGGCCGACCGGCTCGGCCCATCGCCGTGCCCCGGCGCGTCGAACGTCACCGCGCGAAAGCCCAGCTCCACGAGCGGCCTCACGAACGCGCCGAGCTGGCTCCCCCGCCCCTCCCAGCCGTGCACGAGCAGCACGGTCGGCCCGTGCCCCCACGACCACGCGGGCAGCGCCTCCGCGCCCCACGGCAACGAGAAACGCGCCGCGCCGGCGAGGATCTCCTCCTCCCAGGCCGGGCGCGCGTGCCGGCGCGGAGAGCGGAACAGCCGTTCGGCCGCCAGGGAGGCCAGATCCGGCGCGGCCTTGTTGAGGAGCTTGAACCCGAACCGGATCCCACCGCGCAGGAGGACCTGCCGCGGATCAGCACGAACGATCGTTCTATTTGGGGGCGACGAATGGACCTGATTGGCTTCCTGCATGGCGGACCTCCTCGGGGGATTGCGAGACGGATCAGGCAGAGCGGCGGGGCGAACGTCGGGCGTCGATCACGAGCCTCTCGAAGGCGGCGCGGGCCCGGGGCTCCGACGCCTTGTCGCGCATCAAGCGGCTGAGCGCGTGGGAGCCGGACGCGATGGCATAGGTCTCGAAGGCGAACTGCGCCAGGTCGAGGTCCGAGCGGAAGTGGCCCTCTTCGACGGCGATGCGCGCGGCGGTGGCGAGCGTGGCCAGCCAGTCTTTCTGCGACGCGACGAGCGCGTCGCGCGCCGGACCGGGCTTGTCGTCCAGCTCGGCCGCGGCGGCGTGGAAGACGCAGCCGCCTGGCATGAAGTCCTGCTCTGTCCAGACGAACCACCGATCGATGAGCGCGCGCACGCGCGGCTCGCCGCGCGGCTCGCGCAGCGCGGGCGCGACCACGAGGTCGACGAAGCGGCGCTTGGCCTCTTCGAGGATGGCGACGTCCAGGTTTTCCTTGGAGCTGAAGTGCGCGAAGAGGCCGCTCTTCGACATCTTCACGCGCTCGGCCAGGGCGCCGACGGTCACGCCCGAGAGCCCGACCTCGCTCGCCAGCGCCAGCGCCTCGGCCAGGATGGCCTGCCGGGTATCTTCGCCTTTCGCCACCTCGATTGGATAGAACGACCGTTCTATTTTGTCAAGCGACGGGGCAGCCGACCCAGGTTGGGGCCGACGGCCGTTCATGCAGCGCCTGCTCCCCGCGAGGGGCGCCCGCCCGATCAGAGCCCTCCGAGCGTGGTCGTCGCCACGCACCGACCGTTCCTGCACGTCGCGCCCACGGCGCGCTCGAAGGCGCAGCCGACGACCGGGCAGCGCGGCGGGCGCGTGCAGGTCTTCTCGAAATTCGCCTCGAACGCGGCGCGATGGTCGCGGTGGATCGCGTGCTGGCACCCGCACGGCCACCCGCAACAACCCGCGGGCTCCGGGCACGACAGCACGCAGTCGGTGGGGCTCTGGCAAGCATAAGGGTCGCTCGGCGCGGGCGTGCTCTGCGAGGGGACGGAGGGCGGCGGGGGGCTCGGCGGCGACTGAGGGCGCGCAGCCCCAGGCACATCGAGGACGGCCTCCGCGATGCAGACGGGCACGTTCGCGGTGCGCACGCCGGCGCGCACCACGTGCTGGCCTGGCGGCAGCGCCGAGGTGCACGGAGGCGCGCCTCGGAGCGCGATCGTCGCTTCCGCGATCGGCCGCGCCTCGCCGGGGCCAAGCTCGATACGACGCGCCGAGCTCACGCCCAGGCACGGCCCCGCGTTGCACGTCCCATAATAGTCGTAGCCCGGCCCGAGCCCCTCGAGCTCGACGAGCCCGTTCGGGCATCGGTCGGGCAGCTCGAGCGTGAGCGGCTGCCCGGTCGCGTTCTCGGCCACCACGCGGAGCAGCCGTCGCTCGCCGGCGACCGGCGAGACGTCCAGGCGGAGCCTCACCGCGCATCGAAACCCGTGCGCGCCGCCCGGATCGATCATGACCGGGATGACCGGCAGGGCCGGAGGGGCGTAGGGCTCCGGCGCCTCCTTCGGCGCAGACGTCTCGGCGCTCCCACCGGCGTCGGGGCCGCCCGCATGGGGGCCGCCCATATAAACCACGCGGCCCGGCGGGCGTTCTTGAACACACCCCAAGGCCGAGGAGAGGATGAGCAGCGAGAGGATACGACGAGTCGATTGATTGATAAGCATCAGCGCCTCTTCGCCCGGCCGGCAAGCGGACCGCCGCGCGCGCCCGGGCGGCCGCCGGCAGGCCCGATTGAGGCTGCCCGCCGCTCGGTTCGTCGCGTTCGACGCGAGCATACCATGAGCGGGCGCGGGCCGCGGCGCCGATCACCGCCTCGGCTGGCGGCGAGCCGGTCTCCTCGACGATCGCCTGCACTGCCGGCGCACGCTAGGCGCGCTTCGCCAGGTAGGCATCGACCAGCTCGATCAGCCGTGCCCGGCCGAAGCTGGGGTCGTGGCCTGCATGCACGATCTGCACTGGGAACTCCCGCAACCGCTTCATGGTGCGGACGTAGGCGGGAATGTCTGCGCCCTCGATCTCATCCAGCAGCGGCCCGTCATAGATCGCATCCCCCGAGAACAAGGTTCCGGTCGCCGCCTCCCACAGACCGATGCTGCCCGGCGAGTGACCGGGCAGGTGCAGCACCTCGAAGTGACGGTCGCCGAGATCCACGACGTCGCCTTCGGCGACGACCTCCGTGACCGGCGCGTCATGCAGGGCGTAGCTTGCCATGTCGTACTCCGCGTAGGGCAGGGCGGTGATCACATCGCCCTCGATCGGATAGCCAGCGTCGCCCAGCTTGCGGATTTTCGCGGCGCCCATCACCGAGGCCAGCAAGGTGCCGCGGTCGGTCGGTGAGCGCAGGTTCTCCGCCTCGAGATCGTGCACCAAGGTGTGCTCGAAGTCATGGTGGCTGCCCACATGATCGGTGTGGGTGTGGGTCGCGACCGCCGTCACCGGCTTGTCGATCAGGTGCTTTATGGCCTCCCGCAGGCTGACGATGCCCATACCCGTGTCGATCATCAGGTCGCGATCGCGACCGCGCACATGCCAGATGTTGCAGCGCATCAGCGGCACCACGTGCGGCTCGATCAGCAGCGTGATGTCATCGCTGACGCGCGTGATCTCGAACCAGCGGTCGGCGATCGGCAAAGTGGCCATGCGTTTCGGTGGTGGCCTAATCTGAACATGAAGGCGGTAAGGCGGGAAGAAAAGATCGATGATCTTCCCGCTTTACCACCTTTGTGTGAATCACTCCGGGGCAAATTAGGCCACCACCGGGGGCGGGAGCGTTCCTCGTCGTCCGCCTCTGCGAGGGGGACGCCGTCCTCGTCGAGGCGCGCAGAGGTGCCGCCGAAGAGCGACAGTTGCATGCACGCTTCGAGCGGGGAGAGCTCGGGGACCTCGTTGGAGCGCTCCTCGCTCGGCCGGTCGTCCACGGTTACCAGCTCCTGGTCACCCCGCCGTTCCGGTTACCACGTACCCTGGTAACCGCCCCGTTGTGATGCGCACAATCCATTGAAATTCAATGACTTGGCGCGATGGCCCGAGAGCTGCTTCAGGGGCTGGCAGGAGACCTTGCCATGGTAACCGAACCGACATCCCACCGCCTCACGCTTCCCATTCTCCTCGCCACCCTGATCGCCGCGTGCGCCGGAACGTCCGACGGCGGCAGTTCGACCTCGACCGGCGACGCCCCGGCCGATCCGCTGGATCCAGCGCCTCACGAGGGCGTCCGCCCCGGCCAGCAGGCCGCGCCCGCTGTGCCTCCGGCGCCGGATCTCGCGTACCCCGGCAAGGGTTTCATCGTCCACGAATGGGGCACCGACACCGTGGTCGTCGGCTCCGACGGCTCGCTTCAACCGGGGCTGCACCACGAAGAGGAGGATCTCCCCGCCTTCGTCTATGACCGGCTCGAAGCCGGCACGCTCAATGGCTCGATATCGACGAGCGTCAACGTGAAGATGGAGACGCCGGTAACTTACTTCTACGCCGAGGAGCCGCTCACCGCGCACGTCCAGATAGCGTTCCGCAAAGGGATCTTCACGCAGTGGTACCCCGCCGTCCGCGAGTTTTACCCGCCCATCATCGCGCCCAACACCGTTGCTGGCGTGACGACGTACGCGGACCCGGCGTTCGACCCCGAGTTCCCCTTTGGCTCGCCGATGTGCTCGGAGATGTACGGCCTGAACGCGAACGGCCTCCTCCAGTGGAGTACGTTCGAGATCCTCGGGCGCGACAGCGACGTCCCTCTGCCCGAGGCGCCGCTCGATCGGTTCACGTGGGCCCACGCGCGCCAGGTCGGCGCCAACCCGCTCCGCGTCGCAGGCGTCCCCGGCGCGACGGAGGCGCCCCAGCACGAGCGCTTCCTGTTCTATCGAGGGCTCGGCAACTTCGACCTGCCCGTCCGCGTGACGGCCGGCACCGGCGGGGCGATCTCCGCCGAGAATACCCTCGACGAGGCGATCGGCGCCGTCTTCGTCCTCAACGTCGGCGCCTCGACGGGGGCGTTCGTCGCGCACCCCCAGGGCATCGCCACGGGCGGCACGCTCGTCGAGCGCGCCCCCTCGCTCGACGGCGCGCCACCCCTCGACGAGTTCGTCGAGTCGCTCGGCGCGAGCATGATCGACGCCCTCGACGCGACCGGCCTGTACCACGACGAGGCCGTCGCCATGGTGAACACCTGGAAGCGCCAGTGGTTCCGGACGCCCGGCGTCCGGGTGCTCTACCTCGCTCCGGAGGCGTGGACCGACGCCTCGATCCCGATCACCATCGATCCCACGCCTGCCGATGTCGTGCGCGTCATGATGCTCCGCGTCGAGGTGCTCTCGCCCGAGATGGAGGCCGCGGATGTCGAAGCGGCGAGTCGGCTCGCCGATCCGTCCCTCGCCGGCGACGCCGCGCGCCACTTCGACGATCTCGGGCGCTTCGCCGAGCCGCGCCTCCGCCGCGCGCTCTCGCTCCTCGGCGAGCCCGCGTACGGCGAGCCCCTGCTCGCCCGCATCGCCGCCGGAGCGACGGCGAGCGCCGCGCGCGAGTAACCTCTCCGCCATGCACGCCCCGCGGCGCGAGCCCTTCGTGGCCCATGCTCGGTACGAGCCGGGCGAGATCCTCGGACAGGGGGCGCAGGGCGTCGTGGGGCGCGTGATCGACCGCGAGGCGCGGGGGCGCGAGCTCGTCGCGAAGGTGTTCCGTCAGGGCGCCTTCCGCGAGGACACCCTGCTCGGTGAGTTCGCGCTGCTCGCGCGCCTGCGCGTCCCCGGCGTGGTGCGGGCGCACGATCTCGGGCGGGACGAGCGGACGGGAGCGCCCTTCCTCGTCGAGGAGTACGTGGCCGGCGACGACGCCGCGGCGTGGGTGCAGGGGGCCCCGGCCGGCGAGCGCCCGGCGCGGCTCGCGGGCGTGCTCGCCGGCGTCGCGAGGACGCTCGCCGCCCTGCACGACGCGGGGTTCGTGCACAGCGATCTCAAGCCGGCGCACGTCCGGATGCGGCCCCTCGGCGGGGGCGGCGCCGAGGCCGTGCTCCTCGACCTCGGGGCGGCGGTGTCGAGGGCGCGCGCGCCGGGCGGCGCCGTCGCGTTCACCTCGGCTTTCGCCGCGCCCGAGCTGCTCGCCGGGGGCGCGCCGTCGGCCGCGTCCGACCTCTACAGCCTGGGGGCGCTCGCGTGGTGCTCGGCCGCGGGCCGCCCGCCCGGGCCCTTTCGCGCGCGGCGCCCGCTGCGCGACGCCGCGTCGTGGGTCCAGCCGAGCGTGGCCGAGGTGGTCGAGGCGCTGCTCGCGCTGCACCCGCGAGACCGCCCTGCCGAGGCCCGCGAGGTGCTCCGGCAGCTCGGCGTCGCGGCCGCGGAGGCGGGCATCGCCGTGGGGGCGCCGCCCGCGCCCATCGGGCGGGAGCGCGAGCTCGAGGCGCTGCAGCAGACGCCGTCACCGTCGGGCCGCGTGCGCTACGTCACGGGGCCGAGCGGCGCCGGCAAGAGCCACCTCGGGCGCGAGCTCGTGACGCGGGCGCTGCTCGCCGGGCGGAGCGCCCGGTACGTGGCGTTCCCGCGCGAGGCCGACCCGCTCCTGCTGCGGCTCATCGCGTTCTTCCGGGGCGCCGAGCGGGCGCCGCCGTTCGTGACGCCGCCCGGCGGCGGGCCCCCGCTCCTGCTCTTGCTGGACGACCTGGACCAGGCCCCGGCCGAGCTCCGCGCCGCGCTCGACGCGTACCGGTGCCGGCCGGCGGCGCCCGGCGGCGCGGCGCTCGAGGTGGTCGCGACGGCCCGGAGCGCGCCCGAGGGCGCGGCGTGCGTGGCGCTCGGGCCGCTCAGCGACGTGAGCTTCGGCGCGCTGTGCCGCGCGCTCGGCGTGGACGACGAGGCGAGCGTGCGAGAGGCCGCCGTGGCGTCGGGGAAGAACCCGGGGTGGCTCTTCGCGTCGCTCGGCCGCGTGCCGCTCACGAAGGACACGGCGATCGAGCGCGTGCGCGGGCTGTCGGCCGACGCCTGCGCGACGCTCGCCGCGATCGCGATCGCGGGCGGCGCCCTGCCCGAGGCGCTCTGCTCTCTCGGGTTCGGGCGCGGCGGCCGGGCGGACGCGCGGGGCGGCGGGCAGCCGCGCGCCTCCGGCGAGCGAGCCCTCGGCGAGCTGCTCGCGGGCGCGCTGATCGCGAGGCGGGAGGCGGCGGCCGGCGCGCTCACCACGCTGTCCGCTCCCGCCCTGGCGAGGGATCTCGCCGCGGCGCTCGCCACGCCGGAGGTCGCCGAGGAGGTCGCCGCGGCGCTGCTCGCGGATCCCGGCGCGCCTGCGTCGGCGCTCCTCTCGGCGGCCGCGGCGCCGTGCACGAAGGCCCGGCGCGCGCAGCTCCACGAGCGGGCCGCGGCGCAGGCGCGCGAGGCCGGGCTGCGGTCGGAGGAGATCGAGGCGCTGCTCGCGCTCGGCGAGGACGCGGACCGGAGGACCCCGGCGCTCCTCTGCAGGCTCGAGCGGCTGACGCGCGACGCGGGCGTGGGCGCGGCGCACCCGCAGGTCGTGGCGTGGCTCGACGAGGCGGCGCAGCGCGACGAGCGGGTGCTCGTGCTCGCGCTGCGGCGGCGCGCGGAGAAGCGCGCGCGGGATGGGGACGCGACGGCGGCGAAGGAGCAGGCGCTCGCGGCGCTCGCGGCGGCGCGGAGGCTCGGCGGCGGGGCGGCCGAGGCGTTCGCGCTGTCGACGCTGGGGCTCGTGGCGCTGATGCGCGCCGACTGGGGCGAGGCGGAGGCGTGGCTCGCGGGGGCGCAGGCGAAGCTGCCCCCGGGGGGCGAGCGCGTGGACGACGTGGAAGGCGAGCGCGTGGACGACGTGGAAGAGGTGGCGCGGCTCCACCACAACGCGGGCATCGTCGCCCTGTACCGCGGCCAGGTGGACGGCGCGGTGCGGACGTTCGAGGCGTCGCTCGCGGTCAAGCGGACCCTCGGGGACCGCGCCGGCATGCGCTCGTGCCTGATGAACCTCGGGATCGCGCTCGGGAAGGCGTCGCGCTACGAGGAGGCCTTCGGCGCGCTCGACGAGGCGATGCGCCTCGCGCGATCGCTGGGGCAGGTGGCGGGGCGCGGCTGGTGCCTGTCGGCGCGCGCGGACATCGAGGTGCGCCGCGGCGACGCGCGCGCGGCGGAGCGCTGCATCGAGGAGGCGTGGGCGCTCGCGGCGTCGCTCCCTGCGGCGATCCAGGCCGATCTGGTGATCGCGCGGGCGAACGTGGCGTTGCTCGACGGCGACGGGCGGCGGGCGCTCGCGGCGCTCGCGGCGCTGGACCCGGGCGTGCGGGCGAGCGACCCGCTGGTGGACGCGCGGGCCCAGGTGGCGGAGGCGCAGGCGTACCTCACCAGGCTGCCGGCGGAGCCCCGGCGGGCGGCGCGGGGGGCGATCCGGGCCGCGCGGCGGGCGCGCGCGGCGATGCTCGCGGAGGTGGAGGCGCAGGCGCTCGACGTGCTGCGCTCGGCGCGGCCCGGCGCACGGCGGGCGCCGGCCGCGGCGACGGCGCGTGGCGGCGCGCATGGGGCGCAGGGGGCACCGGCGGCGGCGCAGGGCGCACCGGCGGCGGGGCAGGGCGTACCGTCCGCGGCGCAGGGCGCACCGGCGGCGGGCGACGCGTATGCTGGCCCAGGCATGACGGCGGCGGCGAGCGGAGAGGACGGCGCGCTCTGGGCGTGGCTCGCGTCGGTGGCGACCGCGGACGGCGCCGCGGAGGCCGCGGTCGGGCTCGCGCGCGCCCTCGTGCAGCAGTCGGGGGCCGAGCGGGCGCTGCTCGCCGTGGTCGACGAGCAGGGGCGGGTGGTCGCGGCCTGGGGCGCCGACCTCGACGGGCTGGAGATCGCCGAGGCGGCGCGGCGCATCCCGCCCGACCTGGCGCAGCTCGCGCTGAGCCAGGCCGCGCCCGTCCACTACCAGCGCGACGTGGAGACGCCGGGCGGCCGCGGCTCGCGGCTCGTGCTGCGCGTCGGCGCAGACCACGCCTCGATGGGCGGGCGCGCCCTGGCGGCGAGCGCGGCCTCGCCAGGTCCGGCGCTCCCCGGGCCTCCGCGCGCGCTCATCGTGGTCGAGCACCGGTTCCGCCCGGCGTGCTTCGACGCCGTCACGGAGGCGCGGGCCGCTCGCTGGGCGTCGCTCGCGGGGCTCTTCCTGCGGCTCTTCACCCGCCCCGGCGCGCCGGAAGAGCCCCGCCGCGAAGGCCCGGCGCCTCCCTGCCTCGCCTCGCTCGCGGAGCCCGCGCCCGATCTGCGGCGCGCCGACACGACCGTCGTGCCCGCGGCCCAGCCGCGGAGGAGCTTCCCCGACATCCTGGGCCAGAGCGCCGCGCTGGGCCGGGCGCTCGCGCGCCTCGACGCGGCCATCGACAGCGATCTGCCCGTGCTCCTCGCGGGCGAGACCGGCACGGGCAAGGAGCTCTTCGCCCGCGCGCTCCACGATCTCGGACCGCGCCGTTCGCGCGAGCTCGTCGCCATCAACTGCGGCGCCGTACCCGACGCGCTCTTCGAGGCGGAGCTCTTCGGCCACGCGCGGGCCTCGTTCACGGGGGCCGAGCGCGCGCGCCCCGGCCTTCTCGCCCGGGCCGAGGGCGGCACGCTCTTCCTCGACGAGCTGGGGGAGCTGCCGCTCGCGCGGCAGGCGGTGCTGCTGCGGGCGCTGGAGTCACGGCGCTATCGCCCGGTGGGCAGCGACGACGAGCGGCCGTTCGACGTGCGGATCGTCGCGGCCACGAACCGGGATCTCGCGCAGGCGGTCGCCGAGCGGGCGTTCCGGCAGGACCTGCTCTTCCGGGTGAACGCCATCGAGATCCACCTGCCGCCGCTCCGCGACCGGGAGGGCGACGTGCCGCTGCTGCTCGCCGGGTATCTGGGTCGGACGGGCGCCCCCATCGAGATCGCGCCGCGCGCGCTCGCGGCGCTCGATGCCTACGCGTGGCCCGGCAACGTGCGGGAGCTCGCGCACCTGGTCCAGCGCCTGGCCGCGCTGGGCGTGCGCCGCGTCGAGCTGGAGCACCTCCCGCGGGGGATGCGGGCGAGCGCGCTGCGGGCGAGCGCGCGCCGGACGCCCGACGCCGCCGAGCGCCCCGCGTCACCGGCCCGGCCGCCGATGGCCGGACCCGCCCCGCCGCCGGCCGCGGGGCGGGGAAACCCGGGCGAGGCGCGCCACGCGCTGGCCGAGGACGACGAGCGCGAGCCGATCCGGCGCGCGCTCGCGGAGACCGGCGGGAACATCAGCCGCGCGGCCGAGCGCCTCGGCATCACGCGCCACGGTCTGAAGAAGCGCATGGCGCGCCTCGGCATGCGCGCTCCCTCCGGATCGCAGAGGAAAGCGGAGTGAATCCCCTCGCGAAGGTGCCGCTGACAGAGAGGCAAGCAAACGCAGCAGTGGAGGACTCTTTATGAAGGGCAGCGGTTCCGGAGCACTGAACACATCGAGGCTCGAGGAGGAGCACCGACAGGGCCGCGCGGCAGGAGAAGCGGTCTTTCCGATCTCCCCGCGCCCCTGCCATCGAGGACCGAGCTCGCGCCGCGGGTGGAGCGGGCGGTTCGCGCTCGCGCTGCTCGTCGCGGGCTGCTCGCCTGCGGCCGTCGACGGATCGCCGGCGCTCCTGCCGGACGGCGGAGGCGGCGCCCCCGCCGCGCCGCCCTCGCCCGCCGCGTGTGACGCCTCCGCGGCCGACGGCGTCGCCGTCTTCGCCTCGAGCGTCGATACAGGCGCCCCGCAGGCGCCCGGAGCTCCCCCCTACGCGATCGACGGCTGCTTGCTGGCCTACGTCGCGCCGCGCGAGGCCGGCGACGCGAGCGGCGCCCTGAGGCTGCGTGATCTCGGTACCGGCGAAGAGCTCCTCCTCGCGCCGGCCGCCGAGACGCCGCGCCGGCCTGCGCTCGCCGGCGACGTCGTGGTCTGGGAGGCGACGGACCAGGGAGCACGCGTGGTGCGCGTGCGCCGGGGTGGCCAGACGCAGACGATCCGCGGCCCGTTCGATCACGCGGGCGAGCCGCGCGTGGAGGGAGACGCCGTGGTGCTGACGGGCTGGCTGACCGCGGACGAGAGCGGCGACACGGACGTGTTCCTGTACGAGCTCGGCCAGGCGGAGGCGGTCCAGATCGCGTCCGGCCCGGGGCAGCAGCGTTTCCCGGACATCTCGGCGACGCACGTCGCCTTCGCTGATTTCTCCGAGGATCCCGACGGCCGCTTCGACGAGGACGCGCGCGATCTCGCGGACATCGTGGTCTATGACCGGCGCACGAGGCGCGCTGTCCCGCGCCCCCGGGAAGGCAAACAGTCCTTCCCGATGCTCGGCGCCGGAGAGAGGGTGGTGGCTTATCTCGAATGGGCGCCGTTTCATCCGGAGCCCAAGTACGAGCAGTTCGATCTGCGGATCGGGGACATCACCGCTCCTGCGGACGGCGATGCCCTGGCCGCGAGCATCGAGCAGTCGAGCCGGCCGTACGTGCTTCCCGAGGTCCGCGGCGAGCTCATCGAGTGGGTGGAGCGGCCTGCGGACGGCAATGCGTCCTTGCGGCGGAGGCCGGCCGATCTCTCGGCGCCGGCGGCCGAGGTCCCCGGGCTCTCGGCGTTCGAGCTGTTCGGGCCGTCGGCCTCTGCGACGATCACCGTGGTCGCGGCGCGCTCGCCGGGAGGCGAGCTGGAGCTCCGCGGCGTCGCGCGGTGATCCGGGGGGCGCAGGCCAGCCCCGCCGCGACGCGGTGCAGGTCCGGGAACGCTACCTCCGGGCGGGACGGGCCTTGCGAGGGGAGTCGGCGTCGGGCGCCCGCGATCACCGAAGTGATCCGAGCGCCCCCACGCCTGCCGAGCTACTTCTTCGCAGCAGCGGCAGCAGGCGCCGCGGCCGGCGCCTTCCCAGCAGCAGGAGCGGCAGCCGGCGCCGCGGCCGTCTTCCCGGCAGCAGGAGCGGCAGCCGGCGCCGCGGCCTGCGCCTGCGGCGTGATGATGCGGAATTTCCCGCTCAGGTGCAGCAGCGACATCGTGTACAGCATACCGTCGTAGTACCGCCATTTGCCGGTAGGCGCCTCGCGCTGATACAGCTCTTCGACGAAGCGCCAGGCCCGCGGATGGGTGGCGGCCAGCGCCGCGACGGCGTTCGCCGCCACGAGCCCGAGCGAGTCGTAGTCGACGGTGGGCTTGCCCTCGAGGGTGAAGTTGCCCTTGTACTTGGGGCCCTGCGCCTCGAAGAACGCGAGGAGGCGATCGCTCAGCTCGGTCTGCCGCGGATCCTTCGCCCACCACGCCGCGTCCACCGACCAGTTCATCGCGGTGCGGAACGCGTCCTGACGGAAGTTGGCGGTCCCCGCGTCCCACGAGGCGCCCTTGGGGGTGCCATCGAAGTTGGCGTAATCCGGAGCGAGCCCGGTCTTCGGATGGGTCGTCTTGACGAAGTAATCGCGGCTCACCTTGGCCGCCTCGGCCCAGAACGCGCGGTCGGCCTCGGGGCCCCAGGCCGCCCAGAGGTCGTAGAACGCCGGCAGGTGATACGACGGATCGGTGTGATCGCCGTTCTTCGCGAAGTTGTCCGCGTCGGGCGTGAACCGCACCATCTTGTGCTCGGTGTTGAAGAGCGAGTGCAGCGTCGTCTTGCGCTTGTCCTTGTTGACCGGCCCGGTGATCGGCTTCCGGTTCTTCATCGCGTCGAGGATGCCGAAGGCTTCCTTCTTGTAGTCGTAGATCCCCTTGCCGTTCCCCCAGCGGTTCGACGCGAACAAGAGCGCCGTGGCGAAATACTCCTCCGCGTCGGGGGCGGGATTCTCATCCATGGCCGTGCCGTCCGGGCGCATCTGCCACGAGAAGTAGCCGAAGCCGGGGTGCTTCGGATCCGCGTGGTACATGTGGGACTTGGCCCAGTTCCACAGGGCGTCGAAGTCGTCTTTGCGATCGACCTGCACGGCGATCATCATGCCGTACGACATCCCCTCGGAGCGGACGTCGTTGTTGCCGATGTCCATGATGTACGCCTTGGGGCCGTTCGCGTTCTTTCCCGCCGGGAACAGGACGGCCTGCTCCTTGGGATCGCCGTGGAACAGCTGCTCGTAGGCCTTCGCGATCTTCGCGTCGATCTCGGCGGGCTTGTGTCCCAGCTCGGCGAACAGGTTGCGATACTCCCCCGTGGCGAACGCTCCCTTGGCAGCGGGCTTGAGCGGCGGACCGAGGGGCGCGGGCTCCGCCGGGGCGGGCGTCTGGGCCGCGGCGCTCGGGCTCGCGGTGCTGGCCGGAGCGGCGCTGCCGGCCGGGTTCGTGGAGCTCGCCGGATCGGGCGAGCCGACCTGGGTGCCTTGGTTGCTGGGCGCGCAGGCGATCACCGTGACCGCAAACCATGCCGATGCGACGGGAGACGTTAGCATTCGCAAGTTCATCGCTGTCCTCGTGTTCGAGCTCGCATCCTCTGAGGACGCGCTCGGCGTGGACATCGTTGGGCGATGTCCACGTAATGACGCTGGTGGGCGAGAAGGAAATCCAACCGCTCGGAGGCGTCAAGTCCCAACTGCCGGGCCTGCCTCGGGGTGAGAGGACACCGTGACAACCGCGATCCGGCTCTTCTGGAAAAGTCGCGTGATCCCAGCATCTTTTCATGTGTCGAAGGGAGCCGTCTTCACGCCACAGCGCTGCTCGCTCACGGGTCGCCGTGATCGACGTTCACACGCCCCGAAGCGGCGCCGCTGGACCGGGCGCGGCTACGCCCCGAGCTCCGCGAGCGACCGGCAGACGCGGCGGAGCCGGTCGCGCAGCCACCGATGCGCCGGGTCGGCGTCGAAGCGGGGGTGCCACGCCTGCGAGATGGTGATGGCCGGCGTGGTCACGGGCAGCGGGAACGTGACGAGATCGAAGCGCGGGGCGGCGTGCGCGAGCCATTTCGACGGGAACGCGCCGACGAGGTCGGAGCTGGCGAGGAGGCACAGCGCCGCGTAATGGCCTGACGCCACGGCCGCGGTGGTCCTGGCGAGCCCTCTCTTCTTGAGGGCCTCGTCGATGGGGCCCCAGGTCTTGCCCAGCCTGGAGACGCCGAGGTGGGCGTGCTCGACGAACCGCTCCAGCGTCACCTTGCCGGACGCGAGCGGGCTGCCGCGGCGCACCACGCCGACGAAGCGGTCCTTGACGAGCGCCTGCACGCGGATCTCCGGGCCCATGTCGCCGATGATGCCGAGGTCGAGATCGATCCGGCCCTCCCGGAGCGCGGCGACGTCCTCGTCGCCCTCGGGGAGGAAGCGGACGGTGACGCCCGGGGCCTCGGCCCTCAGCGCGTCGAGGAGCGGGGCGCCGACGAGCCCGAGCATGCCGTCGCTGGTCCGGACGGCGAAGCTGCGGGTGAGCGCGGCGACGTCGAGCGCGCCCCGCTCGCGGAGGACCGCGCTGGCCGAGGCGACCACCGCGCGCACGCGCGGGCGCAGCTCCGCGGCGCGCGGCGTGGGCACGAGCCGCCGGCCGGCGCGCACGAGGATCGGGTCGCCCACGGCCTCGCGGACGCGCGCGAGCGTGCGGCTCATCGCCGAGGGGCTGAGGTGCATCCGCTTCGCGGCCAGGAGGACGCTCTCCTCCTCGAGCAGCACGTCGAGCGCGAGGAGCAGGTTCAGATCGATGGAGTGCATGGGACGCAGCAATAACTTACCGTACATGCACTGGAAGTCATGTCTGTTCGGGCGCAGGTTCGGTGTCGAACAGGGCAGCCGCGAGGGCAGGGGAGCCGTCGCCTGTGCCTGCCCGGAGGAGATTTGCCATCATGAGCACGACGCTCGATTCGCCGCGCGTTCAAAGGACCCTCGACCGCCTCTTCCAGGACGCCGACAGCGGCGATCCGCGCATCATCGCCCGCGTCCGCGGCGACTGGGAGCGCCGCGGGCCGAGCCCCGACCCCGAGACGCTCGCCCACATGCTCGCCGACGCGTATCTGCCGGTCTCCCGCGAGGTCGGGCGGCTGCTCCACCTGCTCGCCTTCGCGGCGCGGGCGCGCACGGTGGTGGAGTTCGGCACGTCGTTCGGGATCTCGACGGTGTTCCTGGCCGCGGCCATCCGCGATGGCGGCGGCGGGCGGGTGATCGGCAGCGAGCTGCACCCGGAGAAGGTGCGGCGAGCGCGCCTGAACCTCGATGAGAGCGGGCTCGGCGATCTCGTCGAGATCCGCGAGGGAGACGCGCTGGTGACGCTGCGGGACGTGGAGGGGCCGATCGATCTGGTTCTGCTGGACGGATGGAAGAACCTTTATTTGCCGGTGCTCCGGATGCTCGAGCCCCGGTTGCGGAGGGGCGCGCTCATCGTTGCGGACGATCTCGACATCGCGCCGGATGACCTGCGGCCGTACCTGGAGTACGTGCGTGGCGCGGGCAGCGGCTACGGGTCGGTGGAGATCCCGCTAGGGGACAGGCTGGAGGTCTCCTGCTGGCACGGCCGCGACGGGCGCGAGCGCGAGGCGTGAGATAGGCCGCCTCGCTCCTCGCGCGAGGGCGAGCAGCGCGCGGCGGCGCGTGCGCGTCAATGCTTCTTCTTGCAGCCCCCGTAGCGTTCCACGCTCGCGAGGGTTGGCGGATTGCTGAAGTACGTCGCGTCATACCCGCCCGTGATGAGGACCGAGCCGTCTTGCAGCGTCGTCGCGGTGTGGAAGCCCCTCTGGGTCGGCTCGTCGATCGGGGTCCAGCTGCCGCTCGCCTCCTTGTAGATCTCCGCGCCGTCGCTGCCGACGGCCATCACGCGGCCGTGGGACATGGGCGCGACGGCGGACGCCCACGTGTGGAGGAAGTTCGGCGGCGCGGTCAACGTCCACGTGTCGCTCGCGGGATCGTAGATCTCGGCGGTCTCGCCGGCATCGACGAGGATCTCGATCTCCTCCTCGGTGCCGCCGTAGATCCTCCCGCCGCCGCCCACCACCAGCACGCGCCCGCTCGGCAGCAGCGTGGCCGTGTGCTGCATGCGGGGCAGGTTCGTCGGCGCCGCCGCCGTCCAGGCGCTCGTGGCCGGATCGTAGATCTCCACGCTGGTGCGGCCCTGGGGCATCTCGTTGCCGTTCAACGTGTAGCCGCCGACGACGAGCACGCGCCCGTCCTGGAGCAGCGTCGCCGTATGCAGGTAGCGGGTCACCGACATCGACCCTGCGCTGGACCACGTGTTCGTGGCAGGATCGTAGAGCACGGCCTCCTTGAGGGTGCTGTCGTCGTCGCTGCCGCCCGTGCGTAATACCCGCCCGTCCGGCAGGAGCGTGAGCGCGGTATAGGCGAACTCCCAACCACGGGCCGCCTCGCCGGGCGTGAGCGGGACGCTCGCCGTCGTGCCCGTGATCGGATCGTAGACAAGCCCGCCTGGGCTGAAGAGCACCCTGCCGTCCTGAAGGAGCGCCGCGCCCACGGGGGACATGGGGTAGGGCAGCGTGTGACGGGTCGTCCACGTGTCAGCGGCGGGATTGTAGAAATCGACCGTCGTGGGGTAGGGGTAATCGCCGCTGCCGCCGGCGACCAACACCTGGCCGTCCGGCATGCGCAGGGCGATGTGCCGCTCTCGCGCCTCTGGCATCGGCGCCACGGACGACCACTCCGCGTGGACACCGACGTGGCGGCGGCACTTCTTGTGCTTCTTCGCGTGGTGGTTGGCCAGCGGCGCCGAGCTCACCTCGATCGCCGCCTCGTCGAGCACATCCGCGGCGAGGAGTTCAGGCTCCGCCCCAGCACCGCAGCCCGCGACCGCGAGCGCGGCGAGCGAGAGGAAGGGGACAAGCCAACGACGATGGCGACGACCGATGGTGGACATGTAGGACCTCGTCAGGAGCTGGGGGAGAGGCAGCCGTCCCCTGCCGGGGAGGCGCCATGGAGCGCAACAGAAGACCATATCAGATGGTCGTGTAAGCCGGAACGGGGCGCGCTTGACCGGGCGAGCAGTCCCCATGAGGCGCCCTGCGCTCTATATCACCCATGGGCGTTAACCAAGCTTCGCGCCGCGTTCTCCTACATCCGAACGTTTACGTTTACGTTTACGTTTACGTGGTCGTGGTCGTGGTCGTGGTCGTGGTCGTGGTCGTGGTCGTGGTCGTGGTCGTCAACGGTCGGCCGTGAACGACCACGACCACGTTCACGACCACGTTTACGTTTACGTTTACGTTTACGTTCACGTTTACGTTTACGTTTACGTTCACGTTCACGTAAACGTGGACCTTGGTGACCGATGGTGGGGTGGAGCGGTGCGGGCTTCGGCGACCGAACGAGCTTGGTCAACACCTATGCCCGCTACACCCCCACTACCGCTCTCGCCATCGCCCCCCGCGCGCTCGCCACGGCCGCAAACCGCTGCGCCAGGTACTCCGCCACCCGCACATTCTGGCTGAACACCACATTGAACCGGATATGCGGATCCCCCGCACCATCCGCCATGAACGTCGCCCCGCGGGCCAGCAGGATCTTGTTGAGGTACGCGTCCTGCACCAGCTCGTCGACGTCCACCCCGCGCGGCGCCGCGCCCCAGAGGAACAGCCCGCCTTCACCCGGGTGGTCCAGCAGCACGCCGGCGTCGCGCAGCCGGCGCGCCGCTGCGTTCCGGGCCGCGCCGAGCTTCTGCTGCAGCCGATCGATGTGCTTGCGCCACCTGCCGGCCGACAGCACCTCCAGGAGCACGAGCTCGTTCAGCGCGCCGCTCGTCAGCACCGAATAGATCTTCTCGCGCAAGAGCGGCTTCAGCCGCCCTGGCTCGGCCGCGATGTAGCCGAGGCGCAGCGCCGGGCTCAGCGCCTTGCAGAAGCTGGAGTAATAGATGACCCCATCCAGCCCCGAGAGCTGCGCCAGCCGCGTGGGATGCCCGGGGTGGAAGTGGCCGTGCACGTCGTCCTCGGCGATGAGGACACCGTGCTGGTGCGCGATCGTCAGCACGCGGTGCAGGTTGGCGGCGCTCGATCCCCAGCCGGTCGGGTTGTGCAGCACGCTCTGGAGGAACATCAGCCTGGGCCGGTGCTCGCGGCACGCAGCTTCCAGCGCCTCCAGATCCACGCCGTCCGGCCTTCGCGCCACCGGGACGAGGCGGTAACCCGCCTGCCGCAGGCGGCCGAACAGCAGGAAATAACCCGGGTCTTCCACCAGCACCGCGTCGCCTGGCTGGAGGTAGCCCCGGCAGATCAGGTCGATCGCATGCGTGCCGCCCCAGGTCGTGAGCACGCGCCCCGCGTCGGCCGCGATGCCCTGGGAGCGCATCAGCATCGCGATGCGCTCCCGTAGCTCGGGCAGCCCCTGCGGCGGACAGCGCGCCGCCATGCCGGCGTCGTTGCGGGCGAGCGCGCGCTGGAGCACCGTCGCAGGGATGGCGTCGCTCAGCCAGCTCGCCGGCAACGCGCCGCTGCTGGCCAGCAGCACGCCGGCGCGCTGGTCGTTGGACTGCTGCGCCAGCCACACCGGCTCCTGCTCCTCGCCGGCCTCGAGCCACGCCTCGCTCGGCACGGCCGAGGCCGCCTCGCACACGAAGAACCCGGCCGTGCCGCGCGACTCGAGCAGCCCGGCCGCCACCAGCCGATCGTAGGCCGTCACCACGGTGTTGGGGCTCACGCCGAGCTGACCCGCCAGCTGGCGGATCGACGTCAGCCGCGCGCCGGGCGGCAGCTGCGCGCCCTCGATCAGCGCGCGCAGCCGCGCCTCGATCTGGTCGGCCAGGGGAACGGCGGAGTCGCGGTCGAGCGAGAACATGGGTCAACGCAGGAGCAGGAGCGCCAGCACCGCCAGCGCGCCGGCCATGATGCCATTGAACAGCCGGTGCCGTCGCGGATCGGTCAGAAATCGCCGGATCGCCACGCCGAACAGCGCCCACGCCGAGGTGCACGGAAAGGTGATGACGAGGCTCACGACGGACACGAGCAGGGCGCCGCTCGCCACGCCCATGCCCGCCGGCATGAACACCGAGGCCACCGTGATCGCCTTGACCCAGCTCTTCGGGTTGACGGCCTGGAACAGCGCCCCCTGCGCGAACGACAGCGGCCGAGGCACCTCGGCGCCCTTGACCGCGGCGCCGCCGGTCAGCTTCCACGCCAGCACCAGCAGGTACAGCGCGCCGGTCACACGCAGCACGGCGTGCAGCGCCGGGTAGGCGGCGAAGAGCGCGCCCAGGCCCAGGCAGGCGACGAAGGTCTGGACCGCGCCGCCCACGCTGATGCCCAGGAGATGCGGCAGCGATCCGCGGTAGCCGAAGTTGGCGCCCGAGGCGGTGAGCATCATGTTGTTCGGCCCGGGGGTGCTCGACATCACGAAGCAATAGGTCAGGAGGGGCAGCAGCTCGGTCATCGCAGGTCGCTCCGGTCGGGGATGGTCCGGAGCGTAAGGAGGCGGTGTTCGCCGGTGAAGGCACAGGGGACGCGCCGCACGAAAGCACTGTGTCAGTCGCGCGACCGGTACAGCGAAGGGCCCGGCGCCCGGGGTGCGCATCGGACGTGGACGCTGCTAGCTAGTTCCCGTCCCGAAAGTCGCATCTCCGCGTGGCCTCGGCGTGGGGGAGACGAGCATCCGTACAGTAGGAACGGCAGGGCGGAACGTCTCCCGGCGCCGGAGCGCGCCGCAGACGCACCACGGCCGGGGAGCAGGCGCACGAGTCCTGACGGCCCGCGCTCGCGGGGCCCAAGATCGGCCAGCGATCGTGAACGCGCGCGCTACCCGGCGGAGGCGCGTGCGACGATCAGCAGGTTGGCAGCGAGAACCGAGCCCAACACATACGCTTTGAAGGATGTGAACGTGCGCCAGTCGCAGCGGTCGAGACCGAACGATCTCTTAAGGAATGAGATGGTGGCCTCGACCCCAGCTCTAAAATTGCGCAGTGCTCGGTAGAGCCGCGGGCTCTTGGTCATCTCGTCGACGGCTATTCCTTTGCCCTTGCTGAACGCGACGTCGCGGACGCCGAGACCCTTGACCTGTTCAAGATTTGCTCTCGAGGTGAAGCCGCCATCGAACGCCGCCTGGTGCGGAGGCTTGCCACAGATCTCGATGTGCCGCTCAACCATCCCCACCGCCATCGAGGAGTCCGTGGGGTTGCCCAGCGGCACAACGACGTCGAACACGACGCCTGATTTGCCGGCGGAAAAGAACACTTTGTGACCGTACATGGTCTCGCGGTTGTCCTTGACAATCACGTCGACATGCGGCTCGAAGATCGACACGATCTTCTGCTGCGCTGGAACGACCTCGCCCTCCAGCACACGACGGCGGGTCTGCTCGATCACGTGACGGGCGGCCGCGAGATGGTACTGCATCTGCCTGTTCAGACGGTCAATCTCGTCGCGTTGCGGTGTCTGTACGCGTACCTGCCGCAACGCCTCCACTGCGCGGAGCGCCGCCCTAGAGGACCGATCAGGTTGATTTTGCGATAATTCTGGTCGCTTCGATGCAAGGCTCGACGGTCTCGTCGGGCCATGATCTCGTCCGCGTCCGGAGGTGCACGGATGGAACGATGGTCGCCGCCGGTGGAGCTGTCGCGGCAGGAGCAGGCGCTGATGAAGCGGCTGACGCGCGTGAGAGCACTGTTCGGCTTTCTCAGGCAGCACCGGCACGAGCTGTTCGATGAGACGTTCCAGGAGCAGCTGGAGGGCATGTACCGGACGACGGGGGCAGGCGAGGCGCCGCATCCACCGGCGCTGATGTGCATGGTCACGCTGCTTCAAGGCTACGTCGGCGCATCGGATGCCGAGGCGGTGGAGTTGTGCGTTGTCGACCTGCGCTGGCAGATGGTGCTCGGCTGCCTGGGTGCGGCGACGCCGCCGTTCTCGCAGGGCGCGCTGCAGGCGTTCCGAGAGCGGATGGTCGCGCACGAGATGGACCGGATGCTGCTGGAGCGGACCGTAGCGCTTGTTCGGTCCGGCGCGATGACGGAGGGCGAGAGGCGTGCGGTGTCCAAGGCGCTGCGCGTGGCCATCGATAGCCGCCCTTTAGCGGGGGCCGGGCGGGTTGAGGACACGATCAACCTGCTCGGCCACGCTGCACGCAGCATCGTCCGCGTCGTGTCGAAGATCACGGAGCGTCCGCCCGAGGAGATCTGCCGCAAGGCGGGCATCCCGCTGCTTCTGGCTCCCAGTATCAAGGCCGGGCTCGACCTGGACTGGAGCGACCCGAAACAGAAGGCGGCAGCGATTCAGATCCTGGAGCGGCAGGTCTCGTCGCTGCAGCAGTGGGTCGACCGCCACCTGGACGACGTCGTCGAGCAGCCGCTTCGCACCTATCTGGACGCGGTCACACAGGTTCGAGACCAGGACCTGGAAACAGCCGAGGATGGGACCGTTCGCATCCGGCAAGGCGTTGCGCCTGACCGCCGTGTCTCCATTGAAGACGCCGAGATGCGCCACGGTCGCAAGAGCCGCTCGAAGCGCTTCGACGGCTACAAGGAACATATCGCGCGCGACCTTGACCTTCCGGTCATCGTCGCCTGCGCGATCACGCCGGCGAATCGGCCCGAAGAGGAGGGGGCCGCGCCGATCGCCAAGGACATCCAGCATCAGGGGCTGCGCCTGGGTGAGCTGCACATCGATCGAGCCTACGTGAACAGTCCCGTCGTCGATGACGTGATCCGAGCGGGCGGCCAGGTGTTCTCGAAGCCTTGGGGGCAGCGGGCTCGCAGCCCGGAGCTATTCAGCAAGCGCGACTTCAAGATCAACCTGCGCGCCAAGACAATCACGTGTCCAGCGGGGCAGATCGAGGTGTTCGAACCGGGCGATACGGTCGAGTTTGATCCTGAGGAGTGTGGCGCGTGCCCCCTCCGAGCCAAGTGCACGCAAGCTGCCTCGGGGCGAGGGCGGACCGTGTCCATCGCCGAGGATGAAGCTCTGCAGGGCAAGTTCCGGAAGTTGCAGCAGACCGGAGCAGGACGCGCCGTGCTCCGGCAGCGGACAGCTGTGGAGCATGCGCTCGCCCATATCGCGGCGCGGAAAGGACACTGCGCGCGCTACATCGGCGCCAGGAGAAATCTGTTCGACCTCCGGCGCACCGCAGCCATCCAGAATCTTGAGGCGGCCCAGCGGCTGATCCAGGAGGCTGCATAACATATCGAAATTAGACGATTTTCAACATGTTCGGCGTTCTAGTTACTTTCTCTGTGAGCCTGATCAGGTCTCGATACAGCGGCTGACGTTCTTCGGCAGACCTTGCGCGCTTGATCTCCAGAGAGCGCCGCTTGGCTGCTCGGCGGTGGTCCTTCGACTCGACCTTCACCCATCGTCGAGCGCGGCGCAGCAGCCGTGTGAGGACACGAACGCTGTCCTTCAGGAGCGAGGAATCGCTCGGCTCGTGGATCGCGGCACGCACTACCGTGGAGTCGATGCGCGTGCGCTTACCATCATCAACTCCCTCACGAATCGCATACGCCACGATCATCCGATGAATCGCCTCGAGCGTCTGCTCCGAGACCGCCTTGATGTTCCGCTGTAGCGTCGATTTGCTCGGAGCTCGATCGGCCATCCCGAAGCCGCAAAAGGCTCGGTACGTAACCGAATCAGCGAGGTGGAACTCCAGCTCCTCGTAGCTGAGGTCATGCATCTGCTTGAGGAGCAGCACCCGCAGTACCTGCTCGGCGCTCAACCCCTGCCGTCCCCTGTCGCCGTCGATCCCTGCCCCGGTCAAATCCTTGAGCACGACGTCTGCTGCGGCAGGCACTTGCTCCAGGACTGCCGAGATTGTCTGGAGCTCCCTGGCGTGAGGATGCTCGATCGAAGGCGGAACAAGCGGTCGCTGCTGAAAAAAGGCTTTGCGCATCGGAGTGCCGTCCTCCCTGACGGTGCTGGGGGACCACACGGCGGACAGGATCCCTCCGATGGACAAATTCCGCTTGGGGCGCGAGTTTTCTCACCAAATCGATGCGACCTGGACCCGGCCGGCGATGCTGGCGCCTTCAGCGGCCGAGCGCGTCGGCATCCCGCGGTCAGTGAGGGCAGCGGTCCGCTCGCCGCCAATCGAGCTGCGGGTGCGCCCCCAGCGCCACGTGGACCCTACAAAGCAAGCTGTTTTCGCTTTTCGGGACGGGAACTAGCTAGCACCAAACGTCCCGGAGCCCTTCGGAGCGTTCACCCACGACTTCCGCCTGAGCTGCTGAACTCTGCCTGAGCCTCGCTGCGGCGGTCCGGCCTTCCGGTGAGATGCTTGCCCTCGCCCGCGGCGCCTCCCTCCCGCGCAGCCCACCTTGCACCAGCTACACGACGTGTAGCCGGGTCGCTCCGCCGAGAGCACGCGATCGACGCCGGCCTGGCGAGGAGCGGCGGGCTCCACGGAAGGCAAAGTATGCTTAGTGGAACCCGGGTCCTGCCGCGTCGAACGGATGCCCAGCGGTCGCATCGCGGGTCGCACTGTGATAGCTGGAGCGGCATGATAACTGGAGTTCGGGCACCGACTGGGCTTGGGCAACGCGTCACGTCGGGCACGCGATGGGCAATATGCGCTGCGTTGGCGCTGGCACTCGGGAGCTGCGGGTCGTCCGGCAATGACGGCAGCTCGAGCGGCAGCGGCGCGGGCGGAGGAGCAACCACGGGCGGGACGACAGGCGGAAGCGGCAGTAGCGAAGCCGCTGGGTCGAGCGGCAGCACGGGCGGAAGCGACGGCTTCACCCCCGCCACGATCAGCTTCAGCTGGTCTACGTACAAACTGCTGGGCACGACGCGGACGCCGCTCACTTGCAGCGACATCGGCGCCGGGACTGTGGGATTTACGCTCAGTGGCGACTCGCTTGAAAGCGCCGAGAACTGGTACAGCTCGAACGGCGAGTTCTGCGCCTCGGGTGACTACCCGACCTATCGCTGGGAGCACGGCCCTGGCGACTTCTATCTGACCATCACCCTGTACACCGGCTTGGCTTCGGACAACAATCGGAACGCGCTCATTTCGGGCGTGGTTGGCTTCACGGTGCCGGAGGGGGCGGCGCACGTCGACGTCCCGGAGGTCAAGCTCGCTCGCATCATGTTCCCGCTGAGCTGGTCAATCGAGAAAGCCGGCACCGCCGCGACCTGCGCCGACGTGGGCGCCACCGAGGTGGATTTCCTGCTCGCCGAGATCCGCGAGAACTTCGAGAGCACCATCTCGTGGAGCGAGCCCTGCTCCGCGACCCCCAATGAGACGATTAGCACCCCCGGCAACTACCAGCTCACCGCCACTCTCAAGGGCAGCAGCGGAGCGCTCGCCTCCTGGACGGCTCCTGAGCAGCTCGTTTTCTCGAAAGAGAGCGCGGCCATACCGCCCCCAATCATGTTCGAAGTGCCCTGAAGGCGGGGAACGGCTACCGCTGCAACCGGCGGCTCGATCGCGCTCGCCTCGACACCGGCCAGACTCCACGTTCCGGCTGGCGCGGAGACGGCTTGATCGCGTACCTGTACCACCCGGAGCAGCACAGCCGGACGAGGCCCGTGGGCGCGGAGGAGAGATGACGGACGAATCCGCGGCAGGCGCGCCCGACAAGGCGGCGTTCTTCCGACCGGAGAACGAGCGGGAGGGCTCGCGCCGCGAGATCTCGAGCCCCACGGGGAAGTACAGGCTCGTGGTGTCGAGCTTCTCGACCGGACGTGGCACCTGGGACTATGCCCAGGGCGAGGTCTACAGGACCGCCTCTGCCGATCCCATCGCCGTCGTGCAGAGGAACTTCGACTGGTTCCCTTTCCTGTTCGTCGAGGCGCACCCGAACGGCCACGACTACCTGGTGTGCGGCGAGGACTACCAGGGCCAGACCGTGGTGGAGCTCGATACCGGGAGGCGCCGCGACCACCTGCCGGACGAGGCGAAGGACGGGATCGCCTTCTGCTGGGCGGACATGCGCTTCGAGCCGCTGGCCGCGATGCTCGTCGTCGAGGGGTGCATCTGGGCGTTCCCGTACGAGATCCGCTTCTTCGACTTCTCGGACCCGATGTCGGGATGGCCCGAGATCGAGGCGCCCATGGTGAACGACCCGGAGGCGGCGGGCGCGTGACCGCCGTCTCTCCCCGCGCGCTCGCGCCTCCGGGGTGTCAACCTCGCTTCATTTCGGAAAGTCCGTCGACTCCGCGACGGCGCGCCACGCGGCGAGCTCCTGCGCCACGAACGCGTTCTTCGCCTCGATCGCAGCGACGGCGTCGCTGCCGAGCGGGAGGCGGAGCGGGGGATTCTTCGCGCGGGCGAGCTCGACGACCACACGCGCGAGGCGCTCCGGGTCGCCAGGCTGCTGGAGGCTGACCGTCTTCGCGTGGCTCCGGACCTTGCCCGCGGTCTCCGCATAATCGGCGATGACCTTGCCCGTCTCGACGACGGACTTCGCCTCCAGGAACTCCGTCCGGAAGTAGCCCGGCTCGATGATCGTCACCGCGATGCCGAGCGGCGCGAGCTCGGTGTGGAGCGCCTCCGAGATCCCCTCGACGGCGAACTTCGTCGAGCAGTACACGCCGAACCCGGCGCCCGACCGGTAGCCGCCGAGCGACGAGATGTTCAGGATCTGGCCGGCGCGCTGCTTCCGGAGCTGCGGGAGCACGGCGCGCGTCACCGCGAGGAGGCCGAACACGTTCGTCTCGAAGACGCGCCGGACCTCGTCGCCCGAGGTCTCCTCGATCGCGCCGACGACGCCGTAGCCGGCGTTGTTCACGAGGACGTCAATCCGGCCGAACCGAGCGACGGCCGCCTCCACCGCGGCGGCGACCGACGCCTCGTCCGTCACGTCGAGCGCGACGGGGAGGAGCGCCTCGGGCCGCCCGAAGCGGTCCGTGATGCTCTTCGGATCGCGCGCGGTGGCGACCACCCGATCGCCGGCGGCGAGCGCCGCCTTCGCGATCTCCGCGCCGATGCCGCGCGACGCGCCCGTGATGAACCACACCCGCTCGTTCTTGCTCGTTTCCATGGGGGTCTCCTCTTCGTGGCCGGGGCGCTGCGCCCCTCACACGACGGAAGATGCAACATCCCGAGCATGAAGAGAATGAGCCAAAACGTTGATGCTTTATGAACTTTAAGTTCATAATCGAGCATGTCCGACGCGCTCGACGGGCTCACGACGTTCCTCGCCGTGGGCCGCCTCAAGAGCTTCACCGCCGCGGCCGCCGCGCTCGGTGTCACCCCCACCGCCGTGAGCCAGAAGATCAAGCTCCTCGAGCGGCGGTGCGGCGTCGTGCTGTTTCAGCGGACCACGAGGCGCGTCGCGCTCACGGAGCCGGGCGAGAGCCTCTTTCAGCGCCTGCGGCCCGCGATCGCCGACGTCGAGGACGCGCTCGCCGCGCTCGGCGACTACCGCGGGCGCCCCTCCGGGAACCTCCGCCTCACCGCGCCGCGCGTGAGCGGCGCGTGGCTCGTTGCCCCGCTCGTGGCGCAGATGCGGGAGGCGTACCCGGAGCTGTCGATCGAGGTCTCGCTCGACGATGCCTTCGTCGATCTCGTGGCGTCCGGCTTCGACGCGGGCATCCGGCTCGGCGACGCGGTGGAGAAGGACATGGTGCGGGTCCCGATCTCGAACCACTCGTCGTGGTCGATCGTCGGCTCGCCGGCCTACCTCGCGAAGGCGGGGCGACCGCGCGCGCCGGAGGACCTCGTCCGCCATCGCGCGATCCGCCAGCGCCTCCTCGCGAGCGGCGTTGTCTATCGCTGGGAGCTGGAACGCCGGGGCAAGACGATCACGGTCGACGTCCCCGGCGGCGTCGTCACCGACGATATCGGGCTCATGGTCGCGCTCGCGTGCGCGGGGGCGGGCCTCGCCTACGTGCCGGACCAGGCCATCGAGCGCGACCTCTCGGAGGGACGGCTGGAGCGCGTGCTCGAGGCGTTCATCACGAAGGGGCCTGGCTTCTGCCTCTATTTCCCCGCGCGCACGCAGGAGCAGCCGAAGCTCCGCGCGCTGATCGAGACGGTCACGAGCTTCCGCGGGCAGGAGGCCAAGCCGCTCAGTCGCACTCCCCGACGCTCCACATCCCGGGCGCCTCCACGTGGAGCGTGACGATCTCGTCCTCGTCGAACCCGAGCGCCTGATGCACGCCCGTGGTGCGGTATCCAAGGAAGATCTGGTCGTCCCCGAGGTCCACGATCTGCTTGTGGGCGCGGCCGTGGATCTCGTGCTCCGCCACGGACGCGGTGATCGCGTTGCAGGCGAAGGGGACGTAGCTCACGTGCGCGAGCATGATCGGCCCGGAGACGTTGAAGTCCGTGACCGAGAGCCCGGTGAACTGCCCGTCCGCGTCGTCGCTGCTCGGGTCGGTGAACGGCGTGAAGGTGCGGCCCCCCTGCTCGTTGTAGAGGTTGGCGAGGGAGCTCGGCGAGCTCGGGTTGCTCGCCATGAACGCGATCTTCCCGGCGCCCGCCTTCCTGGCCTCGTCGACGCGGTAGATCGCCACCCCGCCGGAGACGTCATCGAAGTCGAGCCAGCGCTGCAGGCCGCGGTCGTATCCCTCGTTCTGGCGGTTGTCGATCAGGAAGTACTGGTCCGGATCCGAGGTCTCGATCTTGTAAATCGTCGGCGCGACGCCCTGCCCGAGGAACTCCGCGCCGGCCGTCCGGACGATGGCAATGTCCTGCGGCGGGGACCCGGGCTCGATCACCGTCGGCGCCAGGAATCCGGCCTTGATCCGGCTCCAGGCGCCCATCGCCACGGGCACCGAGCCCGCGGGCGAGCCGCTCGTGCTCCCCCAGCTCCCGCTCGCCATCACGCACCATGAACCGAGCGGGGTAGGGCCCTTGTAGAGATCCGGGAGGCCGACCGCCGAGTGCCCGAGCTCGTGCACGATGACACCCACGGTGGCCGGCATCGTGGTGGGCACGCCGCCGACCGAGTGGACCTGCCGTTCGCCGAGCGCGGCGTAGCCGGTGAGGACCTTCCCGTCGAGGGTGATCGGGTCCTCGAAGCCCTTCGCATGGGCCCAGATGGAGGGCGTCTTGCTCGTGTTCGCGGTCTCGTAGCCGGCCACGATGAAGACCGTGTTGAGCTCGTCGCCGCGGACCTTGCCGTCTGCGTTGGTGTCGTAGGAGGCGAAGTTGACGAAGGGATCCGCCAGCACCAGCGCCTCCTTCAGGTACAGCTGGAGGAGGGAGAAATCCTTCTTGCTGTTGGGGTGCGCGAACGGGAGCTTGATCCGGACGATGCCGTCGTTGGCGGTGCCCTGGGTCTCCTTCGCGCGGGTGAAGGAGAACTTCCCGCGCGACATGTCGGCGTAATAATGGTTCACCGAGCCCGGGAGGCTCCCGTACATCGTCTGCTTCCAGTACGCGAAGTCGGTGTTGAAGTTGCCGGTGAACGCGCCTGGCGTGGCGAGCCCGCCCCCCTGGGTGAACTCCAGCAGGATGGTCAGCAGGGGGCGCCGGATCCCGGAGATCACGGTCGGATTCGCCGCGAACGAGAGCGCGCCCCGGGAATGTGTGATCTCCGCCTCCCAGAGGGTATCGAGCGCCTCGTCGTCGATGCGCTGGAGCAACGCCGGATCCACGGGGCCGCCCTGCCCGCGGAGATCGCGGACCAGCACCCCGGAGGGGACGAGCCTGAGGGCGCCGCGCGCGTCCGATCCGAGCTCGGCGACCTCGTAGTCGCCCGAGAGGTCGTTGAGCACGACGGCGGTGCCGTCCGCCATCCGGAGGTAATCGAAGTGCTCGTCGCCGATCACCTCGGCGCGGAAGGTCGCGCCGGTCGTGTCGAGCGGGATCTCGCGCAGCCCGGGCTCGGCGCTCACCGCGGCCGCGGGGCGGCTCGCCGAGACGGCGCTCGCCAGCACGGCGAGCGCGACGAGCCCGAGCCGCGCCGATCGGCGCGCGCCGGCGATCCCCTGGTGATCCACGTTGCCCGCGCCGCTGTTTCGAGACGTCATGTCCGCATCCTCCTCAATCCGCGTTTCGCCGCGTTCGAGGGGCGCATCGCAACGCATGTGCCGGAATCGGTTTGCAGCGCGAATCGCCGCGTTTCCAGGCTGATCCGCGCGTCTCCGGCGAGCGCTTCGCCCCGCGCCGACACGCCGCCGGGACAGCTGTCACGCGCGCGCGACGGGCGCTGTCGCGGCGGCGTGACAGCGGTCCTGCAGGCGCTCCACCGGTGCGCGTGCGGTGCAGGCGCGGGCGCGGCTCGCGGGCGCGCCGGTTCCGGGTTGACGCGGCCCCCTCCAGGGGCACCATGGCGAGCATGGGCGACGATCCCGGGGAGGCCTGCACGCTCACGAGCTTCGATGAGGGGCGCTCTCTCCGGCTCCCGGCCGTCTCGGTGACCGTCACCCTCCCGGACCGGCGCACGCTCACCGCGCCGCTCGATCTGCGCCCCCTCCTCGTGGGCGCGGGCGCCGACTGCGATCTGGTCCTCGCCGATCCACGCGCCTCGCGCCGGCACTGCGAGATCCGGCTGACCGAGCAGGGCGTGCTCCTGCGCGACCTGGGCAGCAAGAACGGCACGCTGATCCGCGACGTCCGGATCCGCGAGGCCTTCCTCCCGCCGCGCGTCCCCGCCACGGTCGGCGGCTCCGAGATCGTCGTCGGCCCTGCGGGGCCCGCGGCCGTCCTGCCGCTCTCCGCCGCGGACGCGTTCGGCGAGGCGGCGGGGCGGAGCCTCCCCATGCGCGCGCTGTTCGCCCGGC
This sequence comes from Sorangium sp. So ce128, assembly GCF_051525245.1. Taxonomy (NCBI): domain Bacteria; kingdom Pseudomonadati; phylum Myxococcota; order Polyangiales; family Polyangiaceae; genus Sorangium; species Sorangium sp. So ce128. Next base: position 4,689,071 of record NZ_CP150313.1, read on the forward strand.
TGGAGCGCGCGGCGCCGACCGACGAGACGCTGCTCCTGCTGGGCGAGTCCGGCACCGGCAAGGAGGTGCTGGCGCGGGCGATCCACGCGCAAAGCCGCCGCAAGGACGGCCCCTTCGTGGTCGTGGACTGCGGCGCCATCGCCCCGAACCTCGTGGAGAGCGAGCTGTTCGGCCACGCCCGGGGCGCGTTCACGGGCGCCGCGGCGGCGCGGCCGGGCCTGCTCGAGCAAGCGAGCCGCGGCACGCTCTTCATCGACGAGATCGGCGAGCTCCCGCTCGAGCTCCAGCCGAAGCTCCTCCGCGCCATCGAGGGGCGGCAGATCCGGCGGCTCGGATCGAACGAGTGGCTCCCCTTCGACGCGCGGATCGTGGCGGCCACGCACCGGAACCTGCGCGCGAAGGCCCAGGACGGCTCGTTCCGGGCCGATCTCTACTTCCGGCTCTCGGTGGTGGAGGTCCACATCCCCGCGCTCCGGGAGCGCAAGGACGACATCCCGCTCCTCGTCGAGCGCTTCCTCGTCGCGCGGGATCCGCCGCGCGCGCTCGCGGACCTGCCGCCGGGCGCGCTCCCGCTGCTGGAGGCGTACGACTGGCCGGGGAACGTGCGCGAGCTCCGGAACACCGTCGCGCGGCTCGTCCTCTTCCCCGAGCTGCTCCACGAGGTCATCGGCGCCGCGCCGCCGGCGCCGCAGGGGAGCCTGAGCGCGGAAGCAGCGCGGCCCGATCCCTCGGGCGCGGCGCCCTCCGGCGCGGCCCCGTCGGACGCTGCGCCCTCCGGCGCGTCGCCGGCAGGGCCCGGGGACGCCCGCCTCCGCAGGCTCCTCGAGCTGCCGCTGCCCGAAGCGCGGGAGGTCGTGCTGGAGGAGCTGGAGCGCGCCTACGTCACCGAGAAGCTCCGCCAGCACGGGGGCAACATCTCGCACGCGGCCGACGCGATGGGCGTCTCCCGCCAGCTCGTCCACCGGCTGCTCCAGCGCCACGGCCTCCGCGCCCGATGATCGTGCCCGTGGACGGCGACGAGCCCCGCGTCGACGCCCCGCCGTGGCCGCGGCGCGGCCGCGACGACGCGACCGTCACCGGCCCGGCCACGCCCGGGGCTCCACCCGCCGCGCCCGGGGCTCCACCCGCCGCGCCCGGGGCTTCGCCCGCTGCGTTCGAGGCCACGCCCGCTGCGTTCGAGGCCACGTCCGATCTTGGCCTCGGCGAGGAGAGCCGGCGCTCCGCCGACGCGCGCGGGTCCACGCCCGCCGCGCCCTCGTCGATCCCACCCTCGCCGATACCGCCCTCGCTCCACGCCCGCTTCGAGGACTTCCACCTCCTCGGCCGCGGCGGCATGGGCGTCGTCTACCGGGCCCGGGATCTCCGGCTCGGCCGGCGCGTCGCCATCAAGCTCCTCTCGGCGGGCGCGCAGATCGACGGGAGCTTCCTGCGCGAGGCGCGCTCCCAGGCGCGGCTCCGCCACGAGAACGTCTGCGAGGTTTACGAGGCAGGCGTCGCCGATCACGTGCCCTTTCTCGTCATGCGCTGCATCGACGGCCGCTCCCTCCAGGACGCCCGCGGCGACCTGACCCTCGAGGAGAAGGTGCGCGTGGCCCGGGCCATCGCCGCCGCGCTCCACGAGGCGCACCGGCTCGGCCTCGTGCACCGCGACGTCAAGCCGAGCAACGTCATGCTGGAGCGGGGCACGGACGGCGCCTACCGCCCCTACCTCATGGACTTCGGCATCGCGCGCGAGGCGGGGGAGAGCGGGCCCACCCTGACCGGCGCCCTGCTCGGAACCCCCGCGTACATGGCGCCCGAGCAGGCCGCGGGGCGGGTGCACGCCCTCGATCGGCGGACCGACGTCTACGGCCTGGGCGCGACGCTCTACGCGCTGCTCGCCGGTCGCCCTCCGTTCACCGGGGGCACCGTGATGGACGTGCTCCGCCAGGTGCTGGAGGCGGACGCGCCGCCGCTCCGGAGCCTGGACCGCGACATCCCCCGGGATCTCGAGGCGGTGGTGATGCGCTGCCTAGAGAAGCAGCCCGGCGCCCGCTACGAGTCGGCGCGCGCGCTCGGCGAGGATCTGCAGCGCTTCCTGGACGGCGATCCCGTGCTCGCGCGCCGCGCCTCCCTCGGCCGCCGCCTGGCCCGGCATGCGCGGCGGCACCGGGCGGTCGTCGCGGGCGTGACCGCGCTGCTGCTCGCGGCGCTGGTCGTCGCCGGCCTCCTCGTCCGTGGCCGGCGCGCCGCCGCGAAGCAGGCCAACCTCGCCCGCGAGCTCGGCGAGACCGTGAAGGAGATGGAGCTCTTCCTGCGCGCCGCCCACGCGATGCCGCTCCACGACGTCGAGCGGGAGCGCGACGTGGTCCGCGCCCGGCTCGCGGCCGTCGAGGCCCGGATGGCGACAGCGGGCGAGGTCGGCCGCGGCCCCGGCGAGTACGCGCTCGGCCGCGGCCTGCTCGTGCTCCAGGAGCCGCGCGCCGCGCTCGACCACCTCCGCGCGGCCGAGCGGGCCGGGTATCGATCGCCGGGGCTCGACCACGCTGCCGGCGTGGCGCTCTCCGAGCTCTACCGCCGCGCCCTGGAGGAGACCCGCCGCATCCGCGACCCGGCGCAGCGCGAGGCCCGGATCGCGGCGCTCGAGGTCGAGTACAAGGCCCCGGCGGTCCGGCACCTCCGCGCGGCGCTGGGCGGCGCCGGCGAGGCGCCGGCGCACGGCGCCATCGAGGCGCCCGCCTACGTGGAAGGGCTGCTCGCGTTCGCCGAGGGCAGGCACGACGAGGCGCTGGAGAGGGCCCGGGAGGCGTTCGCGGCGGCGCCGTGGCTCCACGAGGCGAAGAAGCTGGAGGGCGACGTGCTCTTCGCCCTCGGGAGCCGCCACCGCCACGACGCCGCCGCCTTCGACTTCGACCGGATGAAGGGCTACTTCGACCGCGCCGCCGAGGCGTACCGGATCGCCGCCGAGCACGGCCGGTCCGACCCCTCGGTCCACGCCGCCGCGTGCGAGCTCTGGACCCAGACAATGAACGCCGCCGGCAAGCGCGGCGACTCGATGCGCCCGAGCTTCGAGCGCGCGCGGGCGGCCTGCGAGCGGGCGCTCGAGGCGAGCCCGCGGAGCCCCGAGGCGCTGGTCAAGCTCGCCTGGGTCCACAACTGCTTCGCCTGGTGGGCCGCGAGCGGCATGCAGCCGGGCGAGGACGCCGAGGCCGCCCTGCGCGCCGCGACCGCGCGCGCCGAGGCGGCGCTCGACAGGAGCCCGGACGACGCCTTCGCCCGGTACGTCGCCGCCGCGGTCGCCCGCGCGCGGGCGTACCACGCCGACATGCTCGGCCGCGACCAGCGCGCGGACCTGGAGCGCGCCATCCAGGGCTACGAGGCCGCGCTCCAGCGCGAGCCCGACTTCGCCTGGGCCCTCGCCGAGCTCTGCTCCGTCCACGCCGAGCTCGGCCGCCACGACTCCCTGCACGGCCGCGACCCGAGCCGCTCCTTCGAGCGCGCGGGGGCCCGCTGCGACCAGGTCCTCGCGCTCGACCCGGGCCTCGACGGCGCGCGCACCTCGCGGCTCGTCACCGGCGTCTACGAGGCAGAGCACCTCGTCCGCGCCGGCCGCTCCCCCGAGGAGGCGGTCCAGCGGACACACCGGGTGATTGATACGATGCATCAAAAGGACCCTTCCTGGGGCTGGGCGCCCTACTGGCGGGTCTGGCTGGATCATGCGCTCGCGCTGCACGCGCTCGACGCGGGCGCGGATCCCGGCCCGGCGCTCGCGCGCGTCCGGGCGAGAGCGCTGGAGGTGGCGCCGGACGCGACCGCCTTCCCGGAGTCGCTGCGGGCGATGCTGGCGGTGCTCGAGGCGCGCGTCGGGGTCGCGCGGGGTGAGGACCCGTCGCCCTCGATCCGGATCGCGCGCGAGGCGCTCGATCGCCAGATCGCGGTGGCGCCCTGGGACGTGTCGGACCGGCTGCAGCGCGCCGAGGTGGAGCTGCTCGCCTACCGGTGGAGCGCGCAGCGTGGCCGGCCGGACGCGGCGCGGCTCGACGCGGCGCTCGCCGTGCTCGACCCCCTGCTCGGCGGGCAGCGCGCCGATCCCCGGCTCCCCGCGCTGCTGGCCGAGATCCACGAGGCCCGCGCCGCCCACCGGGCGGACCGCGGGGGGGACGCCGCCGCCGACATCGCGGAGGGGCTCCGGCATGCGGACGCGGCGCTCGGGCTCCACCCGCGGTTCGACCGGGCGCTCGTGGCCCAGGGCGGGCTCTGGCTGCTGCGCGCCGCGGCCGCGGCCGCGCCCGGCGCGGCGGCCCGGCGGGAGGCCGCCCGGCGCGGGGCCGAGGCCCTGGAGGCGGCCCTCCGGGCGAACCCGCTGCGCGCCCGGACCGAGGGCGCGCGCCTCGCGGAGGCGCGGCGGCTCGCGGGCCAGGCGCCCGACCCCGCCGCACCGCCCTGACCGCCCCCGCGGCCCACGGCGCTCACCGGAGGAACAGCGCGGGATCGATCGTGCGCTCGCGCCTGGGCTCACGGCACCAGTCGGGCTCGATGTCCGTCAGCCACGTCATCGTGCACGGCATTTCGTTGCAGATGAACTGGCCGTGCCCCGGGAGCCCGACGGGCTGGCAGGTGCCGTTATCGATGCTGTCCGCCAGGGGCCCCATGTAGTTGAGGCCGCAGGCCCCCTCCTTGTAGCAGTACCGCTGCTTCAGCGCCGACTCAGGGTCGACATCGCAGTGGGCGATGAACGGGGCCGTCGCATAGACGAACACCATGGCGCCGAACGCGGTCGAGGGGACCGCGCACCAGAGCGCCTCGCGGTGAATGTACTCGGTGTGAGGATCCCCGTCGTCGGTCACGTGGGTGCCCGTGAGCAGGACGCTGAGGCCGTCGGTCACGTCGTTGACGTAGGCGATCACGCACTCCAGCACGTTGCCGATCACGGCATCGGAGAGCCCCTCCTCCGTCCAGGCCGACGCGCTGCTCACCATCCCCCGCCCCAGGTACACCTCCTCGCCGTGGTGCACGACGGTGCCGGCGGCGGCGGCGCAGCGGACGGTGTGAGCGAAGACCTCCTTGCCGTCCACGCCCCCGGGGGCCGCCTCGTCGAGGATCTTGGTGTCGAGGATGTCCGGGTGGATCTGGTCGCCCTGGAGCAGCGGGCCCCGCAGCGCCGCGACCACCGCGTACTTCCAGGTGTGCCACGCGAGCTTCGGGGTCCCGTTGGTGTCCGGGATACCGGGCTTCATCCCCGTCGCCTCGAGCCCCGGCCCGGCGAGCTCGACGTCGATCTCCGACTCCGACGCCGGCCCGCAAGCCGCCATGAGGAGCCCGACGCCCATCACCATCCCGTGCGCACCGACTGAGCGCTTCATCGCGATCTCCTCGTCCAGAGAGTTTCGAGCCTTCGTTCACGGCAACGGCGAGCTCGCCGAGCGTGGACACAAGCGGCCATGATCGCCGCGCTGCGTACCGGGGACAAGGAGCATGCGCCGTGCCATGTTTGGGAGCGGCGCGGCGGCGGCGGATCCGGCCGCGCGTCTCCCGGCGAGATGGTACGGCGGCGTTACAGGTGACCGCCGCGCGGACAGCGGGTGTTGCGCCGCGATGACAGGGGCTCATCGGGGCTGCCGGCGCTGCCGGAGCGAGGGGGGCGAGGGCGGCGAGAGGGGGCGTCGCCGGGTGGTGGAGAGGTGATGTCCTCCTCGCTCCGTGGAGATCCCGGCCAATTCAACGGGAGGGGGCGGGGGGAAATCGACCGAGGCCGTGTCGGGTCCGCGGGACCTTTTGCGGGAGTAGGGGGAAGAGGGCGCGATCCGCGCGCTCCACGAACGCCTTCTGCCCGAGGTACACGCCATGAACAAGCCGTCGTCGCTCTCCGTTTTCCTCTCGCTCGTTCTCGCCGCGGTCGGCTGCGGCAGCACGGAGCCCGTCGAAACCGAGACGCCGGGGCCCGCGCAGGAGGCCCTGCGGGGGAGCCGCTACTGCGAGATCCTGCTCGGCGACGCGGATCTCGGCGCGGGATCGGTGACGATCGACGTGTACAACACGCAGGGCCTGAACGAGTGCCCCGAGGCGGCGTGGGTCGCGGTCGATGAGGCCGAGGTGAAGGCCGAGACGAGGGCGGACGTGGTGGTCATGAACGGCCCTCGCCACTGGATGATCGACAGCTTCGAGGGCTCGAAGGTGCTCGATCCGGAGGTGCGCACGCTCGGCGGCATCGAGATGCGCAAGACGGGCACGCTCACCGTCGCGCTCGCCGAGGCCGCGGGCAAGGCGAAGCCCTACGAGACACGCACCGTGCGACGGGACACGACGTGGGGCTACGATGCGGGCAAAGCCGTCTACGAGCTCGTCGATCCGGAGGGCGCGATCTACGAGTTGCAGTCGTACAGCGTGCAGGAGGTGCAGCAGGACGAGGCGTCGCTCGCGAAGCTCGGCGAGACATTGACGCTCCCCGATGGCTGGGTCTTTCGAACGCGGGTGATCGAGGAAAGGCTCGAGGTGGAGGCGGTGGACGGGCGCGCCGTCGTGGTGCAGGACGACTTCGGGAATACCTACCAGCGCTCGCAGCAATAGCGAGCGGCAGCTTCTCGACGGCCAGCACGGCCCGCGCGTCGTCGGGTAGCACTCCTCGCCATCACGCGGCGTGCTCGATGCGAGGGGCCGCGGCATCGACAGGAGTGCGCGGTGATAGGATCGTGCTCGATAAGCGGCCGCGACGCGCCGACGGGAGCGTTGCGCAACAGCGCAATCCGTTGCGGATCATGACGGGGCATTGCGCTCAGCCCCTCGCTGTCTGAGACGTTTCGCCGAGACATTCACGCATCTCGCGCCGGCACGTGGGTTGCCAGGCCGCCACGCCGCAACGAAACCACGGCGTGTCGCCACGGCGGCAGGCCAGAACACATCAGACATCACAGGAGGTTTCCCCCGTGAGTGAAACACCGATGTTTTCGACCATGGTCCTCCCCCAGGAGCTCGTCGCGGACGACGTGATCGGTCTCCGAGATCAGATGAGCGCTCGGATCGCGGCGGTGCTCCGGCCGAAGGGCGGTAAGCGCAGAGAGGGCGACGCGCCGCTGCCCAAGGGGGTCGAGCCCGTCGCGGCGCTGCCGCCGCACATCGACAGACCGTGGAAGCGGTTCGAGGCGGCCGCGACGGAGCTTCAGGGGTTCCGCGGCCTGCGGGCGAGCGCGCAGGCCGACCAGCGCCATTCTGGGGCGAGCGAGGCCGAGCGGAGCGCGGCGAACACCGACAGCGACGACCGATGGCGCGCGCTCGAGCAGTGGAACGCGGGAGCCGCCGGGCTCTCCGACGATGGGCAGACGCCGTCGCCGTCCGACGCGCGCTGGCTGTACGGGCAGCTCTTTCCGGCGCCCGAGGGGCTTCGCTTCATCACGCGCCGGCCGCGGGTCCAGTGGGCCGCGATGGTGCAGCGGATGAAGACGCTGGAGGAGGAGCGCGCCCAGGCGGTGATCGAGAAGTTCGGCGGGACCCGGCATTACCGGCAGCTCGTCGCCGCCCACGCGCGCTTCGGCGAGGCGTACGGCTTCACGACCGTGGTGCTCGCCAAGGAGGGCGGGCCGACCGATGGCCGGCCCCAGTGGAGCGCCGCCCGGGATGCGCTGCGGAGCCTGATCCAGAAGATCGAGAGCCACGCCGACCCGGAGATCCCGGGGAGCGAGGCGCTCGCCGCGTTCCTGCTGGCGCCCTACGTCGAGATGGTCGACGACCTCGCGAAGCCCCGTCGAAGAGCACCCGCGACAAAGCCCGAAGCCGTCCCGGCGCCACCGCTCGGGGCGGGCGGGACGCCGTGAACCCATCCGGGTGAGCCGGCTCCTCCACGCGGGAGACGAGTAGCGCTCGTCTCCCGGTGGACGTGGCTCCAAGAAAAGACGAGTGGCACTCGTCTCCCGGTGGACGTGGCTCCAGCAAAAGACGAGTGGCACTCGTCTCCCGGTGGACGTGGCTCCAACAAAAGACGAGTGGCACTCGTCTCGGCGGTGGAGAGGCCACCCTCCGGCCCTGCGAGCCCCCCTCGGCCAGCCCTGCTCATCGGCGCTCTGGCGTCGGCATCCGAGGGGCACGATCTGCTCGTGCGCATCACTCCGCTCGGTCGATCGGGCCTTGTCGCGCGCTGGAGCCGTCGGCGCGAAGTGCTGCCGCTTTGCTCTTTCCCGGTCCAGGCCGAGGGTAAGCGCCAGGAGCAGGTCGTGCGACGCTCGCGCGCAACCCGGTGCACCGTCGACTGAACAATCTTCACCGTGTCGTTCCCGAGGCGTACCTTGCCGTGGGCCGCCAGCTCTGCGCGGCGCGTGGAACCCCGATGTCGATGTCCGTGTCCTTGCCCTCCGCTCCCTCGCCCTCCGTTCGCACGCTCCTCGAGTCGCTGCCCTCACGGGGGCGCTTGATCGAGCTCGCGCGCTATTTCGGCGTCTTCGTGCCCCAGCGCGGCACGAAGGCCGAGCTGGTCGCCGCCCTGGCGCGCTCCGAGCAGGTCCGCATGCGCGCCGTGGTCGAATGGATGGGCCGCGACGAGCTCCGCGCTGCCTGCCAGGCCCACGGCCTGGACGCTTCCAGCCGCGCGCGCCAGGAGCTCGCAGAGCGGCTCCTCCAGGCCTTCGGCGATCGCAAGACCGCCCCTCCGACGGGCCTCTTCGGAGCCCACGTCACCCCGCGCCTCACGCCCCTGAAGGGGGACATCGCGCTCGTCCGGCAGCGCCAGTACCTCGTCGAGGACGTCATCACGCCCGAAGCCCCGAGCGAGGCCACCCGCGTCGACCTCGTCTGCCTCGACGACGATGCGCAGGGCGTCCGCCTCTCGGTGCTCTGGGAGATCGAGCTCGGCGCGAAGGTCCTGCAGCCCGAGGCCGAGGGGCTCGGCGCGGTCGCCTCGCTCGACCCCCCGCGCCGCTTCGCGGCCTACTTCCACGCCCTCAAGTGGAGCAGCGTCACGGCCACGCGCGCCGATCTCTTCCAGGCGCCGTTCCGGGCCGGCATCAAGCTCCTCGACCACCAGCTCACGCCCCTCAAGAAGGCCCTCGAGCTGCCGCGCGCGAACCTGTTCATCGCCGACGACGTGGGCCTCGGCAAGACCATCGAGGCCGGGCTCGTCATGCAGGAGCTCCAGCTCCGGCAGCGCGTGGACTTCGTCCTCGTCGTCTGCCCGGCCTCCCTCTGCCTCCAGTGGCGCGGCGAGATGGAAAAGCGCTTCGGCCAGCGCTTCGAGATCATGGGCCGCGAGCTCGTCGCCCGCCGGCGCCGCGAGCGAGGCTTCGGCGTCAACACCTGGAGCACCCACAACCGCTTCATCGTCTCCTACCAGACGCTCCGCCGCACCGAGTACCGCGAGCCGCTCATCGCCCACCTCGGCGCGCGCATGAAGAAGAGCCTGCTAGTGCTCGACGAGGCCCACACCGCGGCGCCCGCCTCGGCGAGCCTGTACGCGGTCGACTCCCACGTCACGACCTTGATCCGCGACGAGCTCGGCCCGCGGTTCGAGAACCGTCTCTTCCTGTCGGCGACGCCGCACAACGGTCACTCGAACAGCTTCAGCGCCCTCATGGCCATGCTCGACCCCCAGCGCTTCACGCGGGGCGTCCCCATCCAGGCGGGGTCGAAGGCGCTCTCCGCCGTGATGGTCCGCAGGCTCAAGCGCGACCTCCAGGCGCTCGGCAAGAGCGATTTCCCCGTCCGGAGCGTCGTCCGGATCGCCCTTACGCGCGAGGGCGATGGCTTCCGGGCGCGGTGCTTCGAGGCCGAGGCCGGCCAGCGGGAGAAGCTCGCCGCGGAGATCGCGCTCGGCCCCCTCGGCACGCCCGAGCTCGAGCTCTCGCGCCTCCTGGCCGAGTACACCGAGACGATGAAGCCGAAGCGCGGCCGTGGGCAGCTCGTCTTCATCAACCTCCAGAAGCGGCTCCTCTCGAGCATCGAAGCGTTCCACCGGACGCTGAACGCGCACGCCGCGCGCGTCGACGAGGGGGCGGCGAGCGCCGATTCCCGCCGCTCGGCGGGGCGCGCCGCCACGCTGGATGACCAGCTCGATCTGGAAGGAATGGCGAGCGCCGCACCCGCGCCTGCGCCGCTGCTCGGGCGCAGGCGGCCCGAGGACGACGACGCGTATGGCGTCGACGACGAGCAGCGCGACGAGGAGGACGCGGCCGAGGTCGCCTCGGCGTCAACCGCGCTCCCGTCCCCCGAGGGGCGCGCCCGCCAGCTGCTCCAGCGCATGCTCGACCTCTCCCGCCAGCACCGCCATCGGCCCGACGCCAAGGTGGCGGCGCTCCTGCACTGGCTCCGCGCGGAGCTCTGCCCAGGGGTCGACGCGTCGGACAGGGGCAAGCGCACGAGCGGCGCCTGGGGCGACCGGCGGGTGATCATCTTCACGGAGTACGGCGACTCCATGCGCTACCTCCAGAAGACGCTCGGCGCCGCCTTCGAGGACACCGACCGCGGCGACGAGCGCATCGCCATCTTCCATGGCGGCATGGGCGACGAGGCGCGCGAGGAGCTGCAACGGGCGTTCAACGGCGATCCGGGGGAGCACCCCGTGCGCGTCCTCATCGCCACCGACGCCGCGCGCGAGGGCCTGAACCTCCAGAACCACTGCGCCGATCTCTTCCACTTCGACGTCCCGTGGAACCCGGCCCGCATGGAGCAGCGCAACGGCCGCATCGATCGCACGCTCCAGCCCGCGAGCAAGGTCCGCTGCCACTACTTCGTCTACCCGGAGCGCGCCGAGGACGCGGTGCTCGAGAAGCTCGTGGGCAAGGTCGAGACGATCCAGACCGAGCTCGGGAGCCTGGGCGAGGTCGTCATGGAGCGCATCGAGCGGGCGTTCAGCCATGGCATCGATCGGAGCACCGCGGCCGCCCTCGACGAGGCCGAGCGGCTCCCCGAGCAGGCCGAGACGACCCGGCGCGAGCTCGAGACCCAACGCGAAGGCCCGGCCGCGCTGAGGAAGGAGATCGACGAGGCGCGCCGCATCCTCGGCCGATCCCGCAAGGTGATGGACTTCAGGGAGGAGCTCCTGCACGACGCCATCGACGTCGGCCTGGAGCTCGCGGGGGCCGCGCCGCTCGCGCCGCACGCCGAGAAGGTGGAGGGGCAGCAGGCGTTCGCGCTGCCGCCTCTGCCGGCGAGCTGGGACCGCACCCTCGACAGCCTGCGCCGCCCTCGCCGCAGGGACGAGCCCGAGTGGGAATGGCGCAAGCTCGCCCCGCAGCCCGTTGTCTTCAAGGCGCTCGACCGGATGGGCGAGGAGCGCGTCCACCTGCACCTCGAGCACCCGTTCGTGCAGCGCATCCTGGCGCGCTTCCTGGCCCAGGGCTTCGGCGCCCAGGATCTCTCGCGCGTGACGGTCGTGCCCGACGACCGCTCGGGCGAGCCGCGGGCCATCGCCTTCGGTCGCCTCTCGCTGTTCGGGCCCGGGGCCGCGCGCCTGCACGACGAGCTCATCGCCGTCGCCGCGCCCTTCCGCGAGAGCGGCGACGGTGATCACCTGAAGCCCATGGGCACCGAGGAGGATCGCCAGGCCGTCGCCCACCTCGAGGAGCTGCTCACGCGCGTCGGCGGCCTCCCGGCCGTCCCGGAGCCCCTTCGCCGGCGCCTGGCGAGGGCGGCCGCCGCCGACTTCGGCGTGCTCTGGCGGCACGTGCAGGACGAGGCCGACGGTCGGGCGCACGAGGCCGCGCAGCTCCTCTCGGCCCGCGGCGCCAAGGAAGCCGAGGATCTGCGGCAGATCTTGAGGGCCCAGCGCGTCGAGATCGAGGGCCAGCTGAACGTCCAGCTCTCGCTCTTCGGCGAGCTCGAGGGCGACACGATGAAGTCGCAGCGGGAGCAGCTCGAGAGCGAGCGAGAGGACATGAGGAAGCGCCTGGGCCGCATCGAGGACGAGATCCGGGACGAGCCGGCGGAGCTCGAGGCGCTCTACCGCGTGAGCCTGAAGCGGCTCGCGCCGGTCGGGCTCGTGTACCTCTGGCCGACGACGAGCATCTAGAGCGGCGGTCACCCGCTTCGGATACGGGCCCATCTCGACGTTTTCGGTGCTCAGCGCACTGGAGTGCGCTTCCGCGCCGAAAACGCCGATCTGGACCCGTCTCCTGTGCGGGTGACCGCCGCTCTGCGACGCTCGTACCAGGCTCAGCTGAAAACCGCTCTAGCGGGGTCGTCCGGACCGCCGCAGGTCCGATCGCGGCCTACCCGGCCGTGGCTTGGCCGTTCGCAGGATCGTGGCCTAGGATGCCCTGGACCCGACGATGCATCTCCAGCGGTTCCAGGTCCAGGGCTACAAGAACCTCCGCGCCCCGGTGTGCCTCGCCGATCTCGGCAGGCTCAACGTGCTGCACGGCGACAACAACGTCGGCAAGTCGAACCTGCTGGAGAGCATCGGGCTGTTCTTCGTGGCGATCCAGGCGCTGCGGGAGGAGGCGCGGGGCGGCCCGAGCCTCATGGAGCGCTACGCGCGCTCCGCGCCGCCGCCTGAGGCCGCGCCGGACGAGCGGCCGCCGCGCGAGGCCGTGCGCGGGTACGAGTACTTCACCCTTCAAGGATACCCGCCGGCCGAGATCTTCAATCTGAAGGACGCGGGGCCGATCGTCCTCGAAGCGGAGCTCCAGCTCGATCGCGAGAAGGACGATCCGCCCTGGCTCGATAAGCCGATCATCGCCCAGGTCCGCCTCGAGCGCCGGGAGGAGGAGGTGACCGTCCGGATCACCACGCTCCGGCGTACCACCGACGGCGCGGATTTCGCGGCCGGAGCGGGGGACAAGGCGGCGACGGACGCCGCGTTCGCCCTGGTGCTGGAGCGGCTCGGGCAGCGCGTGCGCCGGAAGGAGGTCGTGCCGCGTTTTGCGCTGGTGCGCGCCGATCGCACCCTCGCGCGCGACGCATCGGAAGGCGCGTCGCCGCTCGCGACGCGCGAGCCGCTCCCCCGCGCGCTCGGCAAGGCGCTGCACGACGCCGAGAGCGCGACCGGCGCACCGCGCGAGCGCTTCAAGCGTTTCGTGGCGGCGCTCGGCCGCTTCGGGGATCTGGTCGGCCCCGGGCAATGGCGCATGCGATTCGACACCGAGGCCGATCGCGCGGAGCTGGTCCTGGATACCGGATCGGAGCTCTTGCCCTTGCGCTTGATGGGCTCTGGCATCCAGCAGATCGCGGTCCTCTGTGCGCGCCTCGTGATGACGGGCGCGGACGTCATCGGCGTCGAGGAGCCGGAGCTGAACCTGCGCTGGTCGGCGCAACGTGCGCTGCGCGACGTGCTCGACGAGCTCGCCGCCGATACCGAAGCCCCGTCGCAGCTCCTCATCACGAGCCACTCCGGGCAGTTCGAGAAGCAGCCCCCCTTCTACCTGCTCACGCGCTCGGAGGACGGGCCGCGGATCCACAAGGTGTCTGCCGAGGAGGCCTGGGAGTTCACCCAGCCGGCGGCGCCGCCGCCGCCCTCGGGCGCGCGCGCGCCGCGCGGATACCTGACGATGGAAGGGGTGGTGCAGGTCCCGCCAGAGGTCCAGCAGCAGCTCGGCCTCTCGCACGGAGGCGGCGTGGTCTTCGTGCGCGATAACGACGGGCATTATCGCATGCTGACCAACGACCAGTATGCCGAGCTGTTCGAGGACCGGGGGCCACAGCAGTGACGGCCGACGAGCTCGCGGCGCGGCTGCGCGAGGGCGCCGTCACGCTGGCGTTCGACACCAACGCGGTGTACCGCGACCGGCGGCTCAACGGGCTTTGTGACCGCATCGCACGGCACAACCTCCGCCTGGCCGTCGAGGGACGCGCGCCGGTCCGGCTCGTGATCTCCGCCGTCGCTTACGCCGAGAAGCTGTTCGACCTCAAGCAGCGATGGCGAGGGACCTTCAACCTCGATGTCATCCTCGACGGGCTCCGCTCCAAGGGGATCGAGGTGCAGCCGTTCGACGCCCGGCACGCGCTGGAGACGGCGGCGCGGCTCGGCGAGCGGTATCCGAACGACGCGGCCTGGCAGCGCGCCAAGCGCGACCGCTGCCTTTCGTGCCTGGGGCTGCCCCCGAGCGCCGCGGAGGCTCCCGGCACCGGCCGGACCTGCGGCGCCACGGTCGACTGGCTCGTCGGCGGGCATGCCCGGGCCGAGGGGTGCATGCTCGTGACCGACGACACCGATCCAGAGCTGGGCGGGCTCCTCGATCGGGTCGGGCTGGAAACGCTGGCCGCCGCGCTTCGCCTGCTGTCGGAGGAGCCCGCATGAAGGAGACCCTCCTGCCCAGACCGCGCCCGTGCATCGTCACGGCGCTGGAGCTGCTCGGGCTCGACGACCCCGAGATGCCCGAGGGGCGGGCGCGCCAGGTGTTCTCGATCGTCCAGCGCCACATCGATCCGGAGACCGTCAAGCTCTATGGTGGCCACCTGTCCCTCGCGGCCCGGCGCGTGCTCCACTTCGCGCCGATCCGGCGCGCGGGGTGGCTCCTCTTCTGGCAGGCGCTCAACGTCGCCCACCTCCAGTCGGACCTCGTGCCGCTCGGCGTGCTCGTGCGCGGCGCGATCGCGCTCGGCGATGCCGCCGCGCAGGGGGACCTCGCCATCGGCCGTGGGATCGCGGAAGCAGAGCGCCTGCGCGACGAGGTCGCGCTCGTGCCCCGGGTCATCGTCGACCCGCGTCTGCTCCGCGAGGCCGAGCAGAACGCGGATCTGCGCGCTCCACAACATTCTGTCATGGAGGAGCTCGGTTATATCCGAGAGCTCCTCCGGGAGGACGGGGATGGCCTGTTGTTCGTCGACTACCTGTGGGCGTTCAGCTCGGAGGTGGACGAGCCGCCCCTGTACCTCGAATTCTTCAAGGAGCATCGCCGGCTCGTGACGCGCAAGCTCGATTCAGCGACCGTCCTCGACCGCTCATCGCATGCCTGGATCTGGCTGCGGAGCTACCACAACCGGGTCTTCAAGCAGCTGCTGAAGAGCAGGTGGCCGCTCGACGGCCAAGAGCTCTTGGATCTCCGCGTCCCGGCGACTAGCCCTCTCGTCTACAGCTTTCCCCCGTCGGCCAAGGCCCCCTGAGCGCCACCTCCGGCCTCGATGTCGCCAGAGGTCATCTCGATGCCGGGCCGGCGCTGAGGTCGCTTCCCGGGACGCCGGCCCTCGGGACGTGCTTCCCCGGGTCGTCCGAGGGGCGTACCTTTCCGTCCGCCCGCGCGCTGATCGGCGGGTCCGGAAAACGAGCATGAGCGACGCCGACAAGCGATTCCACGAGCAATGGATCGGCATGGCGCAGCCCTCGGAGGGGCTCGTCGTGTCGGTGCCCGTGCTGGTCGATGCCCAGTGCGCGGAGAAGCTGCCGCGGGAGGCGCACCTGGCCTTCCTCGAGTGCCTCGAGGAGGACGCCGAGAAGAGGCTGCACGTCCCGGATCTGGCGCGGCTCTTCTCGACCGTGCTCGAGCTCGACGCCGAGCGCTTCGACGCGGGCGAGGCGCTCCCGAAAGAGCTCTCGCTCTACGTCGTGGAGGGCAAGCAGCTCCTCCGGCCGACGCGCGCGCTCCGGTGGAACAAGCCCCGGGAGGAGGCGGCCGCCGCGGCGGACAGCACGCCCGCGGCGCAGGCGGGGCGGCCGTACGCGATGCTCGTCTGGGAGGTGCCGCCCGAGGTCGAGCAGCTCGACAGGTCCGAGCAGGTCACCGGCGCGTGGGAGTACCCGGCGCAGGCGAAGTTCGAGCGGCTGCTCCGGGAGTGCCGCGTGCCGATCGGGCTCCTCTCGAACGGCCACGAGATCCGGCTCGTGTACGCGCCGCACGGCGAGTCGAGCGGGTGGATCGCGTTCCGCGCCGCCGACATGGCGTCCGTGAGCGGGCGGCCGATCTTCGACGCCTTCGTGATGCTGCTCTCGCGGCAGCGCTGGTTCGGCGTGGCGGCCGAGCAGTCGCTCCCGGCGATCCTGGCCGAGAGCCGCAAGCGCAACGCCGACGTCACCACCGAGCTCTCGCGCCAGGTGTTCGAGGCGCTCGAGGCGCTGCTCGCGGGGTTTGCCGCCGCCGAGGAGCGGGACGGCACGGGCGCGCTCCGGGACGCGCTGGAGCGGGAGGACGACCACCTCTACGCGGGCCTGCTGACGGTGCTGCTGCGGCTCGTGTTCCTGCTCTACTGCGAGGACCGGGGGCTCCTGCCGGCCGAGCACCCGCTGTTCGCGCGGAGCTACAGCCTGCTCGGGCTGTTCGACGCGCTCCAGGCCGACTTCGGGAAGTACCCCGACACGATGCACCGGCGCTTCGGGGCGTACCCGCGGCTCGTAGGGCTGTTCCGGGCGGTCTATCTCGGTGTGTCGCACGGGGAGCTCGTGATCCCGGCGCGGCGCGGGCAGCTCTTCGAGCCGAACGCCTATCCGTTCCTCGAGGGGTGGGGGCCGGAGGGGAGCGCGCCGATCACGCAGGCGGAGGCGCGAGCGGCCGTGAAGCTGCCCAGCGTCGACGACCTGACGGTGTACTCGGTGCTGGAGCGGCTGCTCTACCTGGGGGGCCAGCGGCTCTCGTACAAGGCGCTCGACGTGGAGCAGATCGGCAGCGTGTACGAGGCGCTGATGGGCTTCGGGGTGAAGCGCATCGAGCGCGGCGCGGTGCGGATCCGGCTCGGGAGCAAGAAGGGCGCGGCGCGGGTCTGGGTGGAGGCGGACGCGCTGCTCGCGGCGCCGGCGAACCAGCGGGAGCGGTGGCTCCAGGACGAGCTCGGGTTCGACAAGAACGTGGCGGCGAAGATCGCCGAGGCGGTGAAGGGCGCGAAGAAGGCCGAGGAGGCGCTCGGGGCGATGGAGCCCTTGAGCGGGCGGACCCCGGAGCGGGCGGGCGCGGGGACGCTGGTGATCCAGCCGGGGCCGGAGCGGCGGAGGACGAGCAGCCACTACACGCCGCGCACGCTGACCGAGCCGATCGTGGAGCGGACGCTGGAGCCGCTGATCAAGGCGATGGGGAAGGCGCCGAGCTCGGAGACGCTCCTGAACCTGGTCGTCTGCGATCCGGCGGTGGGGTCGGGGGCGTTCCTGGTGGCGGCGTGCCGGTACCTGGCCGATCGGGTGGTGGCGGCGTGGACGCGGGAGGGGCGGCTGGAGGTGATCGCCAGCGCGCACGAGGACGTCGTGAACCATGCGCGGCGGCTGGTGGCGCAGCGGTGCCTGTATGGCGTCGACAAGAACACGTACGCGGTGCAGCTCGCGCGGCTGTCGCTGTGGCTCGTGACGATGGCGAGGAACGAGCCGTTCACGTTCGTGGACCACGCGATCCGGCACGGGGACTCGCTGGTGGGGCTGGGGTTCGAGCAGATCCGGGCGTTTCACTGGAAGCCGCAGGCGCAGGTGGAGCTGTCGGCGGGGCTCCTGTCAGAGGCGCTGGACGAGGCGATCGGGATCCGGAAGAGGATCCTGGAGCTGGCAGGCGAGGGGACGTACGCGGCGCAGCGGGAGAAGGAGCGGCTGCTGTTCGACGCGGAGGACGCGCTCGATCGGGTGCGGCTGGTCGCGGATCTCGTGGTGGGGGCGTTCTTCGGGCAGAAGAGCGACAAGGAGCGGGAGAAGGAGCGGACGCGGCGGCTGGACCGGGTGACGGCGTGGCTCGCAGCGGAGAAGCGGGGGGAGGGGGAGAAGGCGGGGGAGATTCTGGCCGAGCTGCGGGGGATGCAGGGGGAGATCCGGCGGGAGCAGGTGCCGTTCCACTGGATGATCGAGTTTCCGGAGGTGTTCTACGGCGACCGTCCTGATCCGCTTGATGGGAACAAGAACACCGGAGCAGCGTTCGTCGACGCTTTTATAGGGAATCCGCCTTTTGCCGGGAAAAATGGCATTGGTGCGACCGGCGGCGACAGTTACCTTCCGTGGCTCCTGGCGACCAATGAAGAGAGCCACGGCAATTCCGACCTTAGCGCGTATTTTCTTCGCCGAATGGCAAGTTATGTTGGTGCTAACGGCACATTGGGCGTCGTTGCGACGAATACCATATGCCAAGGAGATACTCGTCGCACAGGACTTCGGTGTCTATTGGTTCATCAATTCTTGATCTATGATGTTGTTGGCAGCTACGCTTGGCCTGGGGACGCGGCGGTGACCGTAAGTGTCGTTCATCTCGCTCTGGGAACGCCGCAGCAGTACGTTTGGCCCGTGCTAAATCGCGCGAGAGTCACTGTTATCAATTCCGGATTTCGTTCGGCGGCTGAAAATACAGAGCCAGTTGGGTTGTTCAGTAATCGTGGTTGTGCATTTGCTGGTGTCACTCTCCACGGTGAGGGGTTCTTGCTCTCGGCTGCGGAAGCTGCGCAGCTAATCAGAGGTTGTTCCCAAAATTCGCAGAGAATACTTCCGTATATTGGGGGGGAAGAGGTTAATACGCATCCGCGGCAGGAATTTCATCGGTTTGCGATTAGTTTTGGTCGCATGGATATAGATGAGGCTCGAAAGTGGCCTGAGCTTATTAATATCGTAGAGCAGCGAGTGAAGCCTGCTCGTCTTGCGATGACCGGAACGGGATCTGCTGCTGAGTACCGCAAAAAATATTGGTGGCGATTTGCGGGCGATGCGAACGAGTTCTACCTCCGGATGCGCACGATGGATCGTGCTCTGGTGGTGTCGCGTGTTACGAAGCATTTGTGCTTTTCGTTTCAGCCGACCAATAGATTGTTCAGTGAAACGCTTGTGCTTCTTGCGGTTGATGGCTTTTCTTCATTTGCGGGCCTGCAGTCTCGCGTTCATGAAACTTGGGTGCGACTGTTGTCGTCCTCGATGAAGACGGATCTCCGCTACTCCGCCTCCGATTGTCTCGAGACATTCCCCTTTCCAAAGCCCGACCCCCGCGCCATCATCCCCGAAATCGAGACCATCGGCGAGAAGCTTTACGAGACCCGTGCCCGCTTGATGGTCGACACCAACCAGGGCCTCACGAAGACGTACAACGCCCTGAAGGACCCCGACAACGACGACCCCCGCATCCTCGAGCTTCGCGCCCTCCACGAGCAGATGGACCGCTCCGTCCTCGCCGCCTACGGCTGGAGCGACATCGCCGTTCCCCCCTACTGCCCGAATACCGACGACGACCGCGCCGCCGTGCAGGCCTTCGAGGACGAGGTGATCGATCGTCTCTTCGTCCTCAACGCCGAGCGCGCCGCGCAGGAAAAGCAAGCCGCCGCAGCCACCGCGTCCGCCGCGAAGAGCGCCAGGAAGCCCGCCGCCAGGAAGCCCGCCGATCCCGCCAAGAAACCCCGCACCCCGCGCGCCAAGCCGGCGACGCCCACGTTGCCCGGCTTCGCGGACGAGAGCGATCCGTGATCCGGCGAGCCGCGGCACGACCTCGCCGGGGCGCTTCCAGGACGGCCCCGCTCGCGAAGCCGCCGCCCGCGCCCTCCGTGGCGCCCTCGAAGCTCGTCGGGGACATCAGCCGCCTGATCGAGGCGGCACGCCAGCGGGCGGCGGTGACCGTGAACGCCGTGCTCACCCGGCTCTACTGGCGCATCGGCGCGCGGATCCGGACCGAGGTGCTCCGGTACGCCCGCGCTGCCTACGGCGACAGGGTGATCGCCGCGCTCGCGGAGCAGCTCCAGCGCCGCTACGGCCGCGGCTTCTCGGAGAAGACGCTGCGGCGCATGGTCCAGTTCGCCGAGGCCTTCCCCGAGGAACCGATTGTCGCGGCGCTGTCGCGACAATTGACCTGGAGCCACTTCGTTCTCCTGCTGCCGCTCGAGGCTCCCCTCGCGCGCGCGTTCTACGCCGAGATGTGCCGCGTCGAGCGCTGGAGCGTGCGCGCGCTCCGCCAGCAGATCGACAGCATGCTCTACGAGCGGACCGCGCTCTCCCGCAAGCCCAAGGGCGTCGTCGAAGCCCAGCTCGCGGCGTTGCGGGCCGAGGACCAGGTCACCCCCGAGATGCTCCTGAAGGACCCCTACGTCCTGGATTTCCTCGGCGTTCAGGACCGCTACCTCGAGAAGGATCTCGAGGACGCCATCCTGCGCGAGCTGGAGGCGTTCATCCTGGAGCTCGGGAGCGGGTTCTGCTTCGTCGCCCGCCAGAAGCGGATCCAGATCGACGGGGACGACTTTTACATCGATCTCGTCTTCTACAATCGAAAGCTCCAGCGGCTCGTGGCGGTCGACCTGAAGGTCGGCGCGTTCAAGGCCGAGTACAAGGGTCAGATGGAGCTCTACCTGCGCTGGCTCGACCGCCACGAGCGCGAGCCCGGAGAGGAAACACCCCTCGGGATCATCCTCTGTGCCGGCAAGCGCCGCGAGCAGATCGAGCTCCTGGAGCTGGGCAAGACGGGCATCCACGTCGCGGAGTACCTCACCGTCCTGCCGCCCCGTGACGAGCTCGCCCGCAGGCTCCACGCCGCGGTGGAACATTCACGCGCGCGGCTCGCGCCGCCCGAGGAGGTCAAATGAGCGACAGCACGTCGACGCAGCCGAAGAGGAGCCCGCCCACGAACCCCCGCGACCACCTCGTCCGCGCCCTGCACGCCGACCTGATCGGCCCCTACCAGCTCGACGAGGAGGGCATCGTCGAGCAGGAGGTCCTCGAGCTTCCGCCGTCCCGCCACTACCTCACCGGCTTCCTCGCCTCCGAAGAAGAACGCGAGCCCGAGGACCCGACCGCCGACGACAGCCTCGGCGCCGGCCCTGACGAGCCGGAGGAGGAGACCCAGGGGGAGGAGCCCGAGGACAAGCGGCCCAATCTCTGGCCCGCGTCCATCGGAATGAGCGTGCTCGTCCCGAAGGAGACGCGCGCGGTGAAGACCGTCGTTCGGTTCGCCGAGTATCACCCCGAGACCCTGAAGCCCGAAGGGCGCGGCCGAGGGCAGCGCGTCTGGAAGCGAACACCGCGGCAGACGATCGCCACGGACGTCCCGCTGGACCCGCAGATCCTCAAGAACGGGATCCGCTTGCGGGACACGGTGGGCCTCGTGATCTACGGCCAGATCAAGGCCGTCGAGCACGCGCGCGGGCTCCGGGAGGGGACGCAGGCGCTCGCGCTCTTCGTCGTGAACCAGCGCGGCGCCGGCGAGAAGGGCCAGCGCGATAAGCAGCTGGTCTTCCAGATCGAGATGGAGATCGAGTGCGCCGAGGGCATCGTCCCGCGGCCGAACTTCTCCGACGAGGAGAGCGACCAGTGGGACCAGAAGGTCGCCGATCTCCAGTTCCGCGAGCGCGTCGAGTACGCGGTCGGTCACGGCGTCGCCGTCGTGGTGCCCCCGGGTCAGAGCTCGGTCGTCCGGGTGAAGACCACATGGCTCCCCGAATACGAGGTGCGGCGGGTCGTTGCGCACGAGGAAGACGACGTGAACGTCGCGATGGACGAGCTCGCGAAGCTCGACAGCGCCGAGGTGGTGCGCGAGCGGCTCCAGCGCCTGCCTGCGGCCTACGGGGCGTGGATCGAGCGGCAGCGAGGCGTCGCGCTCGAGGGCGACAGGCGCGCCGAGACCCGCGACGAGCTCATGCGGAAGGCCGACGATGCCAGGCGGCGGATCCAGGAGGGCATCGCGCTCCTCGAGAGCGACGCGCAGATCCGCCAGGCGTTCTGCCTGGCCAACGAGGCGATGGCCGAGGCCGCGCGGCACCGGAGCCCTTCTCGTTACCAGGGCGGCGAGCGCCCCGAATGGCGCCTGTTCCAGCTCGCGTTCCTGCTGATGAACCTCCACGGCGTGGCCAGCGGCGAGCACCCCGATCGCGAGCGCGTCGAGCTGATCTTCTTCCCGACCGGCGGCGGCAAGACGGAGGCGTACCTCGGCGTCATCGCCTTTTGCCTGCTCCTCCGCCGCCTGCGGCGAGCGAAGCTGCCCGACGGCGGGCTCGGCGTCACCGTGCTCCTCCGGTATACCCTGCGCCTGCTCACGCTCGACCAGCTCGGCCGCGCGGCGACGCTCGTCTGCGCGCTCGAATCCCAGCGCCGGAAGATGCCCGCGGTGCTGGGCGACACGCGCTTCTCGGTCGGCCTCTGGGTCGGGCGCAGCGCCACGGCCAACACCCTGGACGAGGCGTCGAAGCTCGTCACCGGCTTCAAGCTCGGCGCGAACGGCAATCCCTGCCCGCTGCCCACCTGCCCGTGGTGCGGCAAGGAGCTCGGCGCGGGCAGCCTGACCCTCCTGCCCTCGAAGACCGCGCCCGACGAGGTGCGGGTCGGCTGCACCAGCGAGATCTGCGAGTTCTCGCGCGCCAACAACGACGAGGGCATCCCGGTCGTCTTCGTCGACGAGCAGGTCTACCGGGAGCTGCCGAGCTTCCTCATCGCCACCGTCGACAAGTTCGCGATGATGCCCTGGCGCGGCGAGGCCGGCATGCTGTTCGGCAAGGTCGGCGCGCGCGACGGCCGGCGCTTCTACGGCCCGATGGACGGGAAACCGCCGCGCACGGCGAAGAACCTCCCCGGCGGCCTCGCCCCTCCCGAGCTCATCGTGCAGGACGAGCTGCACCTGATCTCGGGACCTCTCGGCACCATGGTCGGCCTCTACGAGACGGCGGTCGACGCCCTCTGCTCGCGCCAGACCAGAACCGGCGTCGTGCGGCCCAAGGTGCTGGCCGCCACAGCCACGGTCCGCCGCGCCGATACCCAGATCCAGGCCCTCTTCGGTCGCCCGGCGAGCACGGTGAGCGTGTTCCCGCCGCCCGGCATCGACGACTCCGAGACGTACTTCGCGACCGTCGACACGAAGAGCCCCGGCCGGAAATACGTCGGCGTGGCCGCGCAGGGGCGCAGCATGAAGGCGATCCTCCTGCGCGTGTACCGGACGCTGCTCGCGGGGGCGATGAGGACCTACGACCCGTCGTCGTCGCCCGAGCAGACGGCGGACGCGTACATGACGCTCGCCGGCTATTTCAATAGCCTCCGGGAGCTCGGAGGGATGCGGCGGCTGGTCGAGGACGAGGTGCTCGGCCGCGCCGCGCAGGCGGAAGAGGCGCGGCCGATGAACGCGAAGGGCAAGCACCTCTGGTTCACCGACCGGGAACTCGGCGAGCCGGTCGAGCTGACGAGCCGCGAGCACACCGACGCGGTGAAGCGCACCAAGGATCGGCTCAACAAGCCCTGGCGCGATCCCGAGCGGATCGACGTGCTGCTCGCGAGCAACATGATCTCGGTCGGCGTCGACATCGATCGACTCGGCCTGATGGTTGTCGCGGGGCAGCCGAAGACGACGGCCGAGTACATCCAGGCGTCGAGCCGCGTCGGCCGCCAGGACAGGTGGCCGGGGCTCGTGGTGACCGTGTACAACCTCCACAAGCCGCGGGATCGCTCCCATTACGAGCACTTCGCCGCCTACCACGAGAGCTTCTACCGCTTCGTCGAGGCCACGAGCGTGACGCCGTTCTCGGGTCCCGCCCTCGACCGCGGCCTCGTCGGCATGCTCGTCGCGATGGTCCGGTTCGCCTCCCGCGATCTGACGCTGCCGAAGGGCGCCATGGGACTGCCGGCAAACCGGCACCTGGCGAACGCCGTCCTCGACCAGATCGCCGCGCGCGCGAGCGGCCAGCCCGAGCTGAACCAGGACGGGCAAAAGAAGCTCGAGGAAGAGCTCCGGATGCGCGGGCACAACCTGCTCGACACCTGGACCGATCTGGTGCGGTCGACCCCCGAGGAGCCAAAGCAGCGCCGGTACTCGAAGTTCGACCGGGAGAAGGTCGGCGGCAAGCCGCTGCTCTACACGCCGCTCGACGAGGAGCGGCCGGGCCCCGACACGCCCGATGGCCGCTTCGCGGCGCCCACGTCGCTGCGGGACGTCGAGTCGACCGCGCACCTCTGGCTCATCGGGCGACGCCTGGGGAGGCAAGGCTGATGGCCATCGCGAAGAAGACCGCGAAGGGCGGGCACAAGCCCCCCGAGGGCAAGATCCGGCTGGGCCAGGTCGTGATGACGTTCGGTCCGGGCGCGATGGTCGATCTGCTCGATCACGCCGTGCTCATCGGCGGCACCGACTTCTGGCGCTACGACAGGCACAAGGATCAAGGCTTCATCGACGAGCCCCGCCTGCGCGACGCCATCCTCGCCAGGGTCGGCTCGAAGCTCGGGATCGAGCTGAGCATCAACCGCGCGTTCCGGCTGCCCCCCGCGGGCGACGACGACGCGCCGTCGCACTACAACGGTATCCAGGTCGCCGAGTTCCCGTCGTGGTTCCTCTGCCAGCGTTGCCGCGCGCTCGGGCCGTCGAGGAACCTCGAGCGTGAGAAGGGGCGCTACGTTCACCGCTGCACCAACACCCAGCAGGGCTTCTGCGTCCCCGTGCGGTTCGTGGCGACGTGCAAGCGCGGCCACCTCGACGAGTTCCCCTGGAGCTGGTTCGTGCACCCATCCCAGGAGACGCGGTGCGAATCTCTGGATCTCCATCTCAAGGAGGACGCGTCCGGCGACTTCGCCCATATCCGCGTATGCTGCGGCGTCTGCGGCGCGGAGCGAAAGCTCTCGGAGGCGCGCGAGTCCAAGATCCTGCCCCAGTGCCGGGGGGAGAGGCCCTGGCTCGGCGTCGAGGGACGCGAGGAGAAGGGCTGCGAGGAGAAGCTCAACCTGCTCGTCCGTACGGCGAGCAGCGGTTACTTCTCGCAATGGATGAGCGCGCTGTCGATCCCCGACAAGGCGCGCGAGGTCCTGAACAAGGTCAGCGAGGCGGACGTGTGGAATGTCGTGCAGGAGGCCAAGCGCGAGGAGCTCGCGCTGCTGCGCAAGGTCGTGGCCTCCGTGCGCAATGCGCTGCGCGACTACGACGACGACCAGGTGTGGACCGCGATGGAGACGATCCGCAAGGGCAAGTCTCCGGCGAGGGACGAGCTCCGGACCGCGGAGTACAAGGTCTTCCTCGAGGCGAAGGACGAGGTGGATGGCCAGCTTCCGCCGCGGGACGAGGACTTCTTCGCCTGCCGCCTGCCCCCGAAGCGGCATCCGTTGCCGCCGAAGGTGAGCCGCATCGTGCTCGCCAAGAAGGTGCGTCAGGTGCGCGCCCAGATCGGCCTGACGCGCCTGTCGGCAACGCAGATGAACCTGCAGGGCGAAACCGAGGACACGAGCAACCTCCAGCCGCTCGGGCTGACGCCGACCTGGCTGCCGGCGGCAGAGATCTTCGGCGAGGGCGTGCTGGTCTGCCTGGACGAAAAGGACGTACGGGAATGGGAGAAACGACCGGCGGTGATCCGCCGGAAGGACGAGCTCGAGGACGGGTACAAGCAGGAGTTCAAGGGCAATAGCCGGGGGCCGGGCTTTCTGGGGGCCAGGTTCTACCTTCTGCACTCGCTCTCGCACCTCCTGGTGTCCTCGATCTCGCTCCAGTGCGGCTATTCGGCGAGCGCGCTCTCCGAGCGCATCTACTGTGCGCCGGCGACCGACGACCTGCCGATGGCGGCGATCTTCATCATGACCGGCACGAGCGGCGCCGAGGGCACGCTCGGAGGGCTCGTCGAGCAAGGTCGCTTCATCGGCCGGCACCTCCGTCGCGCCTGGGACATGGCCTCGCTGTGCTCGAACGATCCGGTCTGCGCGCATCATTCGCCCGGGGACCAGTCGGGGCGCCACCTCGAGGGCGCCGCCTGCCATGGGTGCCTGTTCGTCGCAGAGCCGGCGTGTGAGCGATTCAACCGCTACCTGGACCGGGCGCTCGTCGTGCCAGCGATGGGGCACGATCCCGAGCTCGCCTTCTTCGAGATCCGCCCGTGACGGGGGCGGGGTTATCCGCGGTCACGGAGCAGGATCTGCTTGCCCTCGTCGCCGCGCTCGACCGGGGGGACGTACGCGCGCCGATGAGCGAGACGGGCCTCCGGGCCAACGGCTTCGGGCACCTCGTCGATGCGCTGCGGCCTTATCTCAAGCTCGGTCGGGAAGGCATTCACGCGGTCGTCGACGTCGTGCTCGCCGAGCGGCGGCATCGCAAGGCCGCCAGGCTCACCCTGGTCTGGACGGGCGACGACCCGGGCGTCAGCCATTCTCGCCACACGCGGGTCCTCCTGCCCGAGCTCTTCGAGCGGGCGCGGCAGCACGTGCTCGTCGCCGGCTACTCTATCGACCACGGCGCGGAGCTCTTCGCGTCGCTGCACCGGGGCATGGTCGACCATGGGGTGACGGCGGATCTCTTCGTCGACGTGGATCAGCTCGCCAAGCGGCTGGAGCAGGCGGCGAAGGGCGCAGGGCAGAGCTGGCGCCTGGTGTCGGCGCCGCTCGTGGCCGCGAAGGGGAATGTGGCGCGGGGGCAGGCCGTGGTGGCGCTGTTCTTCCGGCTGATGTGGCCGTTCGGCGACCCGAGGCCGGTCGTCTATTTCGACCCGAGGACGGCAGACAGGCAGAGCGCGGTCAGCCTGCACGCCAAGTGCGTGGTCATCGACCACGAGTACACGCTCATCACGTCGGCGAACTTCACGGATCGTGGGCAGACGCGGAACCTGGAGGCGGGGGTGGCGATCGAGGACCGGGGGTTCGCGGCGAGCCTCGAGAGGCAATGGCTCAACCTGGTGGATGCGGGGGTGGTCGTGAGGGCGTGACGCGCGCCCGACCGGAAGTAGACCGGCGTCCCGCCAGGCGAGGACGAGCCAGACTGTAACGTCGTCCTGATACGAGTAGCCCGCCGGACCGACGGCCGTGATGCTCATCGCTTCTCCTCCAGCTTCGGGCCCACGCGGGCCTCGTCTCCAGCCCGCGCGGCTTCTTCGGCGAACGGCGCGAAGCTCGCCGGGCACGACGCCCGCAGCACGTGGACGTCGGCCCCTCGGGCCACCTCGGCGAAATCTTCCGGCGTCGGATCGCGGCCCAGCGCGCGCCGGAGCACGCATTTCGGGTGCCCCGAAGCGCGGTCGCGCTCGTCGCCCCACGTCTCCTCCGGATGCCTCGGGATGGCCGCCGGGTCGCCGTCTTTCCCCGCGACTGCTTGCACCGCCGCCGCGTCACCGAGCGCCCACGCCTCGATCATCCGGAGCGGCGTCGCCTTCACCCGCACCACGTGGTCGGCGCCGTCCACGGCCGCGAAGCCAGCCTCGATTTCCTCGTGCAGGGCCTTTACCCGGCGGGCGCGCTCGGTCGCGTTCCGCTTCTCGCCGGATGCCTTGTCGACGTCGTGCGCAAACACTAGGACGCGGCAGTCCTCGACGAGCGTGCTCGCGAGGCGGAGGGCCTTGGCCGCTCGATCGGCGTGTCCCTTGAGCTTCTGCTTCGCGTCGAACCGGCCGAGCAGCGTGATCTTCTGCCCCTCGAACACCACGTCGTCGCCCAGCAGCTTGCGGAGCGTGGGCTGGAAGTAGCCTTCGCGCGGCTTCCCGGGCGAGCGCCACTGTGGGGCCCCGGCGAGCTCGCCCAGCTCCGAAGGTCCCTCGGCTGCGATGAACACGGTGTACGCAGCCTTCTTGCGCCCGCTCATCGCCCCTTTTTCCCCGGCACGAGCCGCTCCTCGCCCGCGTTGTACCAGAGCTCCCCGAGCTCGAAGTGCTCCCGCAGCTCCTGAAAACTCTTCGTCTCGTTCATCGGGGTCACCTGCACGCCGCCGCCCTTGCCGCGGGTGACCAGGAGCACGGACTCGGGAGACGAGACGTAGTTGAGGGTGATGGGGCTGTGGGTCGTGACGATCACCTGGGTCGTCCCGGTCCTGGTGAGCTCCTCCAGCATGGCCACCAGGCCGCCGAGGAGGCGCGGGTGCAGGCCGTTCTCGATCTCGTCCAGGAGGAGCACGCTCGGCGGCTCGCGCATCTCGTGCATGGCGGCCACGGCGATGAGGCGGAGGAGGCCGTCGCTCACCTGGCGGGCGTTGAAGGTCGCCTGTTCGCCGTTCCACTTCTCGGTGATCTCGAGGTGAGTCCAGCCGTAGCTCTTGCGCCGGACGTGGATATCGACGAGGCGCGGGTAGTGGGCGCGGACGCGCTCGATGAGCCGCGCGAAGTCCTTCGGTCGGGCCTTGATGCGCCCGAGAAACGAGGCGAAGTTTTCGCCGTGGAGGCCGAGCTCGTCGAATTTCTCGCCCTTGCCGCGGGACGACGCCCGGAGGGCGACCGGATCGAGGAAGTAATAGGCCCGGATGCGCCGCGCCCACTGCGCCAGCGCGACCAGGGTAGGGAAGCGAGCGCGATCGGCCTTGAGGTCGATCGTGGAGAGCCAGGAGGAGGGGAGCGACAGCGTCGTCTTCTCCTCGCCGGCGTCGGCGAGCTCCGGAAATTGCGCGACGTTTCTACCGCTCCGGAGGAGAACGGACCGCCAGGCATCCTCTTCGGCTCTCTTGATCCACTCCAAGGCGACGCCGGGGGCGCGCCGTGAGCCCAGGGTCAGGTGCCACTGTACTCGCGCGGCATTCGGCAGATCGATCTCTGCCCGCATCGAGATCTGTGAGCGCTCGGCGCGCAGGTGCGCGAGGTCGGCGTACTCCCAGTTGTGGGCATCGAGCATCTCCTTGATGGTGCCCGCAGACAACCAGCCGAGCGTGTCGATCGCCTGGAGGATCGTCGACTTGCCCGATCCGTTCGGGCCGACCAGGACCGTGAACGGCTGGAGCGGGATCCCCGGCGCGGTGCGCCCTGGGTCGTCCAGAAAGGCTTTGAAGGATTCGATCCAGAGGGTGCGGATCATCGTTGGTCATCCTCCCACCCAGGCGCTCCGGCGAGGTCGAAGACGCCGCGGGTCGAGAAGGCGAGCGGATTGCTGACGGCAGCATCGCGAAGGAGCAAGTCGAGGCGATCGCGGCCTTCGAGCTCGCCGCCGAGGGCGCGCCACGTCGCGGCGGCCGCCTCCCCGAAGCGACGTCCCCGCGCCTCGCGGGCTTCGAGCAGGCGGAGACCGAGCGCAGCGGCGCGGTAGTAGCTGTCGATGGCTGCATCCGACGGAGTGCGCATGGAGCAGGGATAATCGTCGCCTAGGGGCGTGACGGTCAAGAGCGCGGGGTGGCTCGGGCGGGCGCAGCCCAGCTGGCGAGCTCGGCGTCGAGGTCGTCTGGGACCGGCGGCTACGCGTCGGCTCGATGGAGCAGCGGTTCCAGCCCTCGCGAGCATCAAGGGCCACGCCACTGCCGTACGTCGAAGCCTCCGGCGATCGGTGCGCTCGGATCCACGAGCCACACCTGATCACTGAAGCGTTCAACTCCGGCGGGATCGCCGCCCACCACGACGGAGAGGACGCGAGCCCCGGCGTCTTGCTTCGCCCGAGCCACCTGCTGTGCGACGCGTGCGCTGGCGCGGCACAGACCGTCCGTGACCACCAGGACATCGGCCCTGGCGTACGCGTCCGTTTTCAGAAGCTCGAGCGCGCGGAGCAGGGGGGTGTCGTAGTCGGTGCCGGCATGAAACCCCATGCTCAGGAAGTCGAGCAGGTGCGCGAGGCCCTGCCGGCCACGTCGGATCTCCAGCGGCTCCGCCTCCCCGGGGCCGCCGAACAGGAGGAGCTGGACAGCACGGCCCTTGGGAACGAGCTGCCGCACCGCGACCAGGATCAGCGCCTTCGCGACCGCTTCGGGGGCACCTTGCATCGAGCCGCTCGTGTCCACACACGCGATGGCAGGGCCACACCGCTCGTCCGTGGGCGTGGTCTCCGTCGTGGTTCCCAGCAGCTCCAGGCAGACGAGCCGGTGCTCGACGAGGCGCTGGAAGAAGAGATCCTCTGTCTCGGGAGACGCCAGCAAGGCGAGCTCACAGGCGAGCGCATCCGAGAGCTCGCCGCCGACGCGCACGCCGGCGACCGCCTCACGGCCACCGCGCTCGGCCCGGCGCGCCTGACGTTGCAGCGCCTCGATCCGCCCGAGCTCGTCGACGACCCGGCGAAGCACCGGCAGCCGGCCTAGCAGCGCCGACAGATGCTCGATGCGCGCCAGCAACGTCCGGTGGAGCTGGCCTGTCGCGAAATCCCAGCCAATCCCGGGGACGAGCGCGCTGAGGGCGAGCACCGCTTCATCGCACGCGCGCGCGGCTGCCGCAGCTGCCGCGGTCGCGTCGCCGGCGCCGAGCTGCTCCCGGAGCAGCGCGCCCAGGCCCAGGGCGCTTCGATCGCGGGGGAGGGGGCCTGACGTCGGCAGCGGGAAGCTGTCCGGCACGCGCTGCCCCATGAGCACCGCGAGCTGCTCGCGCAGCTGCTGTGACTCCCTTTCCGCATCGCCTGCGCCACCCGGCTTCACGATGGCGTCTCGAGGCGAGCCGATCGCCTCCGGGGAGCGCGCGCCGTGGTGGCGGAGGACGTGCGCACTCCAGGCGACCGCGCAGGCCGCCGCGCGCAACGGCTCTCCCTGACACGCGACCTCCAGCAGGCGCAGCTCGCCGTCGGCCACGGCGAACCACAACGCGCCCAGCGGGCCCGGATCGCCCACGGGCTCGCCGCACAGCCGCCTGGCGACCGCGAGCGTCGCCGCGCCGATCCACTCGTCCAGGCCGACGGACGCAGCCAGCGCACGGAGCTCCGGCGTCGCGTCCGCGAGCGGCGCCAGCGGATCATGTTTCAAGGGCGCGCTCGGCCGAGCCCCGCTTATCGTCCGTCGGCGGACCGGAGGCCGGGAGGGAAGGGGCCCTGGGAAGGTGTCGCGAGACGGTCTTCTGGATCCAGGTGGTCCAGCGCTCGAACATCTGCTTCAGATGCTCACCCGAGGTCTCTGTTCGCTCGGCTGGATCGCTGCCCCGCGATGCCCCCCGGGCGCGCATCTGCGCAGCTAACGAGGCGAGCACGGCGCCCGTGTCTTTCCCGACCAGGAGGCGGTGCGCATCCGCGTCATCGACGACGACAGGCGCCGCTCGCTCCTGATGGTACGAGCTGTGCCGGATCGGCTCCCCATCGGCAGCCAGGCCGACCGCATCGTCCGCGGCGTCGGTGGGCGCGCGCACCCACAGCCTCACGTCGCTGTAGTATCCGCGGTGCTGCGGCGCCTCGCGCATGCGCGACATCAAGAGGCTCGCGGGACCATAGGCGGCGACCGCGGCGCGATGTTGCGCGCTCGTGCGCTCGAAGGCCTGGAGTCTGGTGCGCACGGCCACGAGGCCCGCAACGAGCTCAGAGGGCAGCTCCGTGCACCAAGGCGTGCGCGCGAGCTCCTGCCGCAGGTGATCGAGGTGCAGATCAAGCAGCTCCCGGGCCCTGCGGCATGCGTTGTCGAATCGGTCCAGCCGACCGACGGCGCCGAGACGCCATGTCGACAGATCCGGGGCAGCCATGTCCGCCTCGATCTCGGCCCACAGCTGCCGCAGCGGCGTCAGGTACTCGTCATGCTCGTCCGGGACCACGAGCGATGCGCGCACGCACATGCGGACGGCCGCCTGGTTGGCTCCTGGATCCCCGAAGCAATGCTCGAGGAGCACCACGTCCAGGGGCGAGATCCTGGCGCGCCCGGAGGTGAGCGCGGACATCTTGAGCAGCTCCAGCGCCCAGCGCCAGCGACGGTCGCTCGCATCGACGTCCTCCTCGGACAGCCCGTCGCGTACCCGAAGCAGCGTCCTGCGCGCGGCGTCATCGACGCCGATCCTGCTCGCCCGATCTCGCAGCCACTCGAGCTCGGCGCGGGTGAGCCTGTCCGTGGCGATCGGCTGATACGCTGATATTTCACCGAGACAGACCTGGAGGAATCTCGCCGGATCGGCGATGGGAGGCACGCTGAGGCGGACGAGGAAGCGGTCGTAGAGCGCTCCAAGCCCTCCTTCCGGGTCTGGGGGCTCGTTGCTGGCGCCGACGATGCTGAACAACGGCACCTGGTCGCGGTGCTTGCCGTGGTGGAACACCCGCTCG
This sequence comes from Sorangium sp. So ce128, assembly GCF_051525245.1. Classification (NCBI taxonomy): domain Bacteria; kingdom Pseudomonadati; phylum Myxococcota; order Polyangiales; family Polyangiaceae; genus Sorangium; species Sorangium sp. So ce128. The sequence goes on from NZ_CP150313.1 coordinate 4,720,671, forward strand.
TTGATGAGGGTGAGCAAGCTGTTCAAGATCGCGCTGTTTGCCTTGAAGATCTCGTCGAGAAAGGCGATGTGCGCGCGCGGCAGGTAGCCCTCGGTGAGGCGGCGGTAATCTTCCTCTTTGAGTCCGGGGATGCTGACCGGCCCGAAGAGCTCGTCGGGATGGGTGAACTTCGACAGGAGGTACTCGAAGAGCGTCGCATCGTGCAGGCTCTCGCAGAGCGCCCTGGCCAGGAGGCTCTTCGCCGTCCCCGGCGGCCCGAGCAGCACGACGTGGTGCCCTGACAGAATCGCGAGCAAGGCCACGCGGATGTGGGTCTCGCGCTCGACGAAGCTGCGATCGAGCGATCGCAAGAGCCGGCTGATTTTCCCCTGGATGAACGCGAGTTCCGGGTCTGCGTCGTTCATCGGAGCCGCCATCTCATGGGAACCGGGATCCACCGGCGCAGCATAGCGGGACCGGGCGGTGACCTGTCGAGGGCGAAGAGACCCCTGCGGGGTGTCTCGGTCGCCGCTCCGCAGCGCCGTCGTTCCTGCCACCCGTCGCGGTGGTTGCAGCCAGCGCTTCACACGAGCCCATGTGCGAGGATGCGCGACGGCAAGCGCCAGCGTCTCGGATACGTCCGGGATCTTGCGCGACCTTTCCGCCGTCCGCTACCGTCGCAGCGCATCATCATGCTGACCGACGAACAGCTCACCACCGTCTGGAAGGGCTTCACCCCACCTGCCGGGTGGGCGAAGTGGCAAAGAGACTACCTCGACGTCCTGCGCTGGGCGCGCGACCTCCCTGAGTCGGAGCTGCGGACCGAAGCTGCGCAGAGGAAGCTCTGGAACGCCCGCGCGATCACCCCTGCCGGCTACGGCGACGCCATCAACATCGACGCGCTCCTCGCCGACCGCGAGTTCGTTGACGCCATCGTCGGCCTCCGTGGGCGCGCCTTTTCGTCCGATGTCGCCGTGCGAGCCGCGGAGATCCAGGGCGAGTATGAGCGCATCCTCGGCATGGCCGTGGCGCGCGAGGTCAAGCCCAGGCCGCACGCCAAGCTCCAGCGGCTGGTCGGAGCGCTCGTGCCAGCCGAGCTGAGCTGCGTGCTCAGCTACGATGCCGTCCGGAATATAGCGAAGCTCCTCCTGGGGGACGCGAACGATCCCCCGATCGTTGCCCAGGTGAAGATGCGCGCGCGGCTCCGGGCCGTGCTCGGTGAGGAGAAGACCCTGGCCGAGCACGTGCAGCGCTCGACCTTCTGCTGGTGGCTCCACGAGAACTACGAGCGGCTCTCGGCTGGGCGGATGCCGCCGTGGAAAAGCGACGAGCCTGCCGACGGCGGAGGTGCGATGCCCCCGCCCGACGACAAGCTGCCTCCGCTCCTGGTCTGGCCCTTCGCCAAGCAGTACGTGGGCTATCTCGCGGTGCGCAACTTCGCCGGCGCGTACCGCGCCGTGGTGCAAGCGGCGCTCCCGGGGCTCTCGCAAGACGACCTCGTGGGGGTGCTCCAGGCGAGCGGAAGCTTCGACAAAGTCCCGGCGCCGACGCTGCGCCAGCTCATCATCCGCGCCAAGGGCCTCGGGTTCATCGAGCAGCGCGACGGTCTGCTCTACGCCACGAAGGATGGCGACGAGCTGCTGGGCAGCGAGCAGCCGGACATCCTCATCGACCGCCTCATCGAGCGCGTCTTCGGCTTCGCCCATCTCCTCCGGTACGTCGACGAGCATCGAGGGGCGACCGACGCGGCGGTTGTCGACGCTCTGCAGAATATCTATCCCGCCTGGACCACCGCGGGGGTTCCCAACGATCTCCGGAACTGGAGCCTCTACCTCGGCCTGCTCAAGCGCGACCAAGACGGCGGCCTCCAGCTGACGGAGTATGGCGCTGCCCGGGCCGCCCGGCTTCCGAAGGAGCTCCCGAAGCCTCCGGCCGGGGAGATCATCGATACCAACCCCCCCGGGGGCACGACTGCCGTCGTGGCGAAGGAGATCCCGTATCCCGCCTTTGACGCGATCCTCACGCACTTCAAGTCCGATCCGGAGATCGCCGACTTCGTCTTCGATGACCGCCAGCTCGCCAGCCTCCACGCCGCCTGGCGCAGCAATCCACGCAAGCGCTTCGTGCTCCTCTCCGGCCTCTCGGGCACCGGCAAGACCGCCGTCACGCTCTGCTACTCACGCGCAGTCTGCGACCTGATGGGGCTCTCCCCCGCCGCGCACCGGGAGATCGTGCCCGTCTCGCCCGATTGGCGGGACCCCTCGGGGCTGCTCGGCTACTTCAACGCATTGCACGCCAATCCCACCTTCCAGGCCGAGCCGGCGCGCCGCCTCGTCCTGCGCGCCGCCGCCGACCCGGGGCGCCCCTATTTCCTCCTCCTCGACGAGATGAACCTCGCCCGCGTCGAGCGCTATTTCGCGCCGTTCCTCTCGGCCATGGAGACGGGCAAGGATCTCGTGCTCCACGCCAATGGCGCCGAGGTCAACGACGTTCCGCCGCGCGTCCCCTGGCCGGCGAACCTCTACATCGCGGGCACCGTCAACATGGACGAGACGACCCATCCGTTCAGCGACAAGGTGCTGGACCGGGCCTTCACGCTCGAGTTCTGGGACGTAGATCTCGAGCGCTTCTTCGAGCGCGCCGCGGCCAGGAGCCCGGGCAAGCGGCTCCAGGACGTGGAGGCGGTGCTGCTCGAACTGCACGACGCCATGCGCGCGGTCCGTCGTCACTTCGGCTACCGCACGGCCGGCGAGGTGCTCGCGTTCATGCGCGCCGTCCCGGAGCTGAGCGGCGCGGCGCAGGAGACGTTCCTCGACCAGGCCGTGTTCTCGAAGGTGCTGCCGCGCCTGCGGGGCGAGGACACGCCGGCCTTCAAGGGCGCGCTCGAGACCCTCCAGGGGATCTGCAAGCGCCGCGGCCTCACCATGTGCGAGGCCAAGCTCGCGACGATGATGGATCTGCTCAAGCGCACGGGCGTGACCCGGTTCTGGGCATGAGCCTCCAAGTCCGCGACGCGGACGGCCTGGACCAGCACATCGTCGACGGCGTCCTGCACCTCGAAGAGGCGAGGACCTACCACGTCGATGCGCCTCCTGGTGCCGGCACGCCGCGGGCGTGGCTCGGACCGCTGGAGCTGCCCTGGAGCCAGGAGCGCGGGTCGTTCACGCTCGAGGTGGGCCACTGGGTCGGCTCGGCGGTGCTCAAGGTGGCGCACGACGCCCAGGAGACGGAGGTCGCCGTCCAGGTGACCCCGCGCGATGAGAAGCTCTCCGACGGGGCATGGCTCGCGCTCCTCGCGGACCTGGAGGCGTGGTCGCCGGGCCTGGCCATCGGCCTCGAGGGTGGCGGCGTCGGCGCCGTCCAGTCGGAGGGCACCACGGCGACTGTATTAGCCACAGCGCTGCTGCCGCTGGTGCCGGCGCTCGTTCGCGCCGTTCATGCCATCGCCGCGGCGCCGCGGGAGCTCGCGGCATCCACGCGCGAGGACGTCCCGTTGCGAGGCGTGCGTCGCGCGGATCGGGAGACGCTCCACTGGCTGGCGAGGCATCCGGCGGCTGCACGTGCGGTGGATCCCTGGTTGGCCGCTCGGGCCGGCCAGCAGGACCCGTACGTGCCGCAGGATACAACGCACGAGACCGTCGATCACCCGGTGAACCGCTACATTGCCTGGCTCGTCGGGCGGGTCGCTCGCGTGCTCGGCGATCTCAGCGTCGTGCTCGGCGACGCCGCGGTCAAACGACGCCTGCAGCCGGACACCGCGCAATGGTGCCGTGCACGAGCTCGCGCGGCCGCAGGCGCGGCGGACGAGCTGTCAACCACGCTGCGACGGACGTTTCTCGGGTCTCTGACGCCCATGCCCGCCACCGAGGCCGCGCTCCTTGCGGTGCAGGACGATCCTGTCTACGCCCGCGCCCACGCGCTGGCTCGGCCCTTCCTGTCGCCGCGATTCCGCCTGCGCGAATCGCTGGCCGGCGGTGAAGCCCCGGTGCGCCCGAGCTTCGAGCTTTACGAGCTGTGGACACTGCTCGCCGTCCAGCGGGCGCTCGCCGGGATCCTCGACGGGTGGACGTGGACCTGGAAGCAGGGGCGGGAGAACGATCTGCTCGCCGGCCTCGGGACGGGGGCCGCGTTCACCGCGAGGCGTCCGAACGACGGTGCGCGGCTCGAACTCCGGTACAATATGACGTTCCCCGGATACCTCGCCCGGGGGACCTCGGACCGATATAGCATCTCCGGAGAGCGTCGACCCGATATCGTGATCTCGTTCGAGTCACCAGATGAGCCGCATTCGTGGATTTGTTTGGACGCCAAGTACCGGGTACGTCGTCAGGCGCTCGCGGATTCCTTCGCCTCGCTCCACATTTATCGTGACGCGCTGAGGTGGGAGACGTTTGGCGGTCGATGCCGCGGCGGGCTGCTCCTCGTCCCAGCCATCGATCCCGAATGTCAGCCTTGGTTCGCGAGCGAGTTCCGCGAGCGGTTCGGCATCGGGGCCTGGCGGCTGACGCCCGGGGAGCCACCGGACCTCGATCTGGCGAAGCTCATTCTCGCTATGGGAGGTCGAGCCGTCCGAGCGTAGGCGCCAGCGGCGGGGGCGGGCCTGGCCGCCACAACCGCTCTCGCGGGGAACGCCGCCGAGCTCGCCACATCGCGCAGCTCCGGACGCGTCGCTGTCAGCCCGTCGTCTCCGGCGCCTGAACGAGCGCGACGCCGTGCCGCGCTTGGGCTCGATGACAGGCCCCTCGCCGCCGCCTCGCCTCACTCGATCCCGATCACCACCTTGCCGAAGTGCTTCCCTGCCGCGAGCTTCGCGAGCGCCTCGTTCGCCCGCTCGATCGGAAAGACCTCATCAACCACCGGTCGGATCCCGTGCAGCTCGAGCGCCGCCCCGAGCTCCACGGTCGCCTGCCGCGACCCCACCACGGTCCCCTCGACGCGGATCGCCCGGAACAGGATCGGCATCGGGTCGATCTGGCTCCCCAGCCCGCTGAGCAGCCCGATCAAGCTCACCACGCCCCCCGTCTTCACCGCCTGCATCGATCGCGGCAGCGTCCCCGCGCCGCCCACCTCGATCACCCGATCCACCCCTTCGCCGCCCGTCAGCCGCAGCACCTCCTCGTGCCACTCCGGCTGCTTCCGGTAGTCGATCGCCTCGGTCACGCCGAGCGCGCGCAGCCGCTCGATCTTCGCCGCGCTGGACGATGTGGCGATCACGCGCAGCCCCGCCGCGCGCGCCAGCTGCGCGGCGAACAGCGACACTCCGCCGGTCCCCTGGACAAGCACCGTCGCCCCCGGCGCCGGCCGCGGCCCCGACTCGAACAGCGCTGTCCACGCCGTCACCCCAGCGCACGTCAGCGTCGCCGCCTCGTTGAACCCGAGGTGCGCCGGCGCGCGGACGATCGCGTCCTCCCCGAACACCACCAGCTCCGCGAGCACCCCGTCGTTCCCGCCCGCGCCGAGCGTCGTGGCGCGATACTCCCTGCGGAACGGTCCCGAATCCCACGTCGGGAAGAACGTCGAGATCACGCGATCTCCCTCCTTCCAGCGCCGCACGCCCGCTCCGATCGCGACCACCTCGCCCGCCGCGTCGCTGAGCGGGACGAGCCCGTCCTTGCGCTCCCCGCCGTACAGCCCGCGCACGACCATGAGGTCACGGTAGTTGATCGACGCGGCGCGGACGCGCACGAGCACCTGCCCCGGACCGGGCGTGGGTGCGGGGCGCTCGGCGAGCGTCCACGCGTCCGACTCCGAGGCGTTCTTCCGAATGATGACAGTCTTCATGGCGTGTCCTCCAATCTTCCCTGGACACCCCATCCGTAGATCCGTTCCTCCGGGCGCGGTAGTCCGCGCGAGGGAACGTCACCTGTGCTATTTCAGCACAGATCATGATCTCGCTCGCCGCGATCGAGCTACTCGTCGCCACCGTCGAGACCGGCAGCTTCTCGGGCGCCGCGCGCCGGCTCGGCGTCACGCCGTCCGCGGTGAGCCGGCGCGTGATGCGCCTCGAGCAGGAGCTCGGCGTGGCGCTGCTGGCGCGCACGACGCGCTCGCTCCGCCTGACGGACGACGGGCAGGCCTTCTACGCGCGCTGCGTCCGCATCGTCGAGGAGCTCGGGGAGGCGACCGAGGCGATCGCGCGCGCGAGCAAGAAGCCGGTGGGGCTCCTGCGCGTCGACGCGCCGGTGGCGCTCGGACGGGGCGTGATCGCGCCGAGCCTGCCGCGCTTCGCGGCGCGCTACCCCGACGTGCGGGTCAACCTGACGCTGCGCGATCAGCACGTCGATCCCGTGGCCGAGGGGCTCGACCTGCTCGTGCGCATCGGCCCGCTCGGCGACTCGAGCCTCGTCGCGCGCCGGCTCGGCGCGAGCCGCATCGTCCACTGCGCGGCGCCGTCGTACATCGCGCGGCGCGGCGCGCCCGCGACGCCGGCCGATCTCGCGCATCACGACTGCGTCGGGTACCTGCGCGACGGGCGGCCCTCAGGGTTCCGCTTCCTGACCGGAGACGGCGACGCCGTGCTCGAGGTGCCCATCTCCGGGCCGTTCCACGCGAACGACGTGGATGTCCTGAGGCACCTCGCGATCGCCGGGAGCGGGATCATCGCGATGTTCGACTTCCTCGCGAAGGGCGCGCTGGCCGCCGGAACGCTCGTGACCGTGCTCGACGAATTCCCGACGACGACCTGGCCGATTCACGCGCTGTACCCGAAGAACCGGCACCTCTTGCCGAAGGTGCGCGTGTTCGTCGATTTTCTCGCAGAGATCTTCGCTCCACCCTCGCCTCGACGCCGGGGAGAGCGCCGGCGGAGCGGGCGACGTTGAGCGCTCCTCGCGGGGACCGTCAGCGCTGTCAGAACTGGTAGAGCCCGCCCGCCTCGACGCCCCAGCCCGTGCGGCTGGCGTCATGCTGCGCTGCCGCCGCCGGATCGAGCTTGTGGCGCGTGAGCAACAGGGAAGGCTCGAGCACGATCGAGAGCCCCTTCAGGGGCGCGAAGGCATAACCCGCGCGCAGGGTCACGTTGCGCTCGATGCCGGGACCATTGGCGCCCACGCGCGCGGGAGCGGTGGCCGGCGCGCCGCCCGCCGCAGGGGTTCCGGGCGTGTAGCCGAGCTGCATCTCGTCGGTGCTGAGCACCATCGCGGTCCCGGCGACGAGGTGCAAAGAGTGCTTGTCGAACGTGACCTTCCCCGACACCCAGCCGCCCACCTCGGCGACGTCGTCCGTGCGATAGCCCTGCCCGAGCGTCAGGAGACCCAGGTTGGCGAGGTTCTTCCCGCCGTACGCTTCGGCCCGCACGTTCAGCGAACCGCTCGTGACCTCGCCGAACAGGTTGCCGCCGAGCGCCAGCCGCCCCTCTTCGGTCGGCAGGTTCGCGTCGAAGGCGAGCCGCGTGCCGATCACCGAGGCGCCCACCCATGCTGTCTTCTCGGCGCGATAGCTCGCGCGCAGCGAGACGGTCGGCGTGCGCGAGTACTCGACGTTGTTGAGGATGGCCGTGACGTTCTGGCTGACCAGACCGAGCGCGGCGCCCACCTCGACGCTGCCGATGTTCCCGACGTAGGCGAGCTGGTGGCGCATGAAGCCCGAATTTCCGGACTGAAACAGGCCACCCACGAGGTTGTACGTGTGCGTGTTCAGCGGCGAGAACAGATCCCATGTCTGGCCGAGCGTGAGCTTGTGCCCGTCGGCAGGAGACCAATCCAGGAACGCCTGACGCACGCGGAGGCTCATCCCCTGAGCCGGCGAGGACTTGCCGAAATCGACGAAATCGACCTCGATCTGCCCCTTCACGGGCGTGCCCTCCCCGACGGCCACGCCAAAGCGCGTCTGCTGCGCCTGAAAGGTGAGGCCGACGGCATCCGGATCGGCGAGGAACAGCGGATTCACCGCGGCCGTCGGGGCGGAGTAGTTCGGGTTGCCGAAGGACTCGAGGCCGTTCCCCACGACGACCGTGGGCTTGACGATCCCGTAGACGCGCACGAGAGGCTTGTCGTCGGCCTTCTTCTGCTCGACAGGCGGCGGAGGAGGCGCAGGACGGGGCTCCTCCACGGGCAGCGGCGCGGCCGCGCCCGGCGCAGCCTGCTGAGCCGGCTCCGCCGGCTGCGCGTTGCTCGTGGCCGGCGCAGCGACCCCGGCCAGCGAGAGAGAGACGACAAGGGTTGCGCTGGGCGTCTTCCAGGTGCTCATGAACAATCTCCTCCGGCGGTGAATCGGACACGCGGGTTCACGTTCCGACATCCACGAGGGCTGCATCGGCGCCGCCGTCGACCACGCCACTTGTCATGCTGGTGTTCACGTGGGTCTCCCGAGAGCATGGTCCGCGCAAAGCGATTTCAATACGCCGACAATCTTATCGTGGGCTGTGAATGGCGGGACACCCTACTACCGATCCGTCGGGCTGCCAAAAAATATGCCCCAAATCAACGGGGATCCACGCGGCGAGCGCTCGACGCGGTGGCGCGAGCTGGAGCGCGTGGACGCCGACAGATAAAGATCAATCCGGATCGTAGCTTCCCGCCAGCTGTGCGGGCCGCCCCGAGGACTACCCCGCGCCCTCCGGCGCACGCTGGCGGAGCGCGTCCTCCAGCGCGCGCTCGAACACCGCACGCGACGGATGGACGGTCAGCTTCCGGATGGCGGTATTCGCGATCTGAACCCCGAAGATGACCACCCTGGATTGGAGCAGGAAGTGACATCCCTCGACCGCATGGAGGACGGAAATCGTCGCCGTGGTCAGCCGCGTGCGCGTCACGTGCTCGTAATCGGTCATCGCCTCCCAGTCATTGAAGACCAGCAGTCGGCCCTCCGCGGCGACCCGCCGCAGCATCACCGCCTCGATCGCCGCGGCGCCCGCCTCTACCAGCACCCCGGTGACACACGTGACCATCAGCGCCGGCGCGGGACACCAGATCTTTACCGTGCCCTCGCTACACCAGTGGGTCTGAAGCGGGCGGGCGGGGAGCGGGACCATGCAGCTGGCGGGTAGACTGGGCCGCGGGCGACCGTTCGTCGAGGACCTCGTCGCACGATCTGCATCCAGAGGAGAAGCAGCGCGACGGGCCAGGATCTCTGCGCTGTTGTGTTGTGAGGGGCCCGACCATCACGCGAAATGAAACATTCAATTCGGGCGGCTGAAAACAACCTGTGCAGTTCTCCTGTTACAGCGACGGATCTTTATGCTGCCCGGGGCCGATCCCGCCCCGCCTGCGAGCGGCGCGCGCTCCGGGCAGCCTGCCCCGTCAGGGCTTCGCAGCGCCCGCCATGAACGCGGCGAACGCCTCGGCGTACTCTGGATGCCACCGCGACAGCGCAGGTCGGTTCCGGATCAGGTCGTCGGCCGCCCACTGCACGCGGCGCTCGTCCATCTCGCGCGTGACCGCGTTGTCGGGACAGAGCAGGTAGAAGTCGCCACGGGCCATGCCTTCGAGCATCAGATCCACCACCTGATCGGCGGTCCATGCCTCCGCGGGCTTCTCCGGGCCTCGCGCGGTCATCCCGGTGAATGTGTAGCCCGGGATCAGCAGGTGGGCGGTGATCTTGCAGCCCGCCACGTTGCGCAGCTCGTGGGCGAGCTGCTCTGTCAGCACCTTCACGCCGGCCTTCGAGACGTTGTAGGCAGCGTCGCCGGGCGGGGTGGTGATGCCCTGCTTCGAGCCCGTGTTGACGATGGCGCAGGCGGTGCCCTGCGCGATCATCGCCTCGGTGAACGCCTGCACGCCGTGGATCACGCCCCACAGATTGACCTCGATGAGCCGCCGCCAGCGCTCGATGTCCTTCCACGGCTTGCCGCCGCCGCCGACTCCCGCGTTGTTCATCAGGACCGCCACCTCGCCGAACGCGTCGTAGGCGGCCTGCTTCAACCGATGCACGTCCTCGAGCCTGGCGACGTCGGTCGGCACCGCGCGCACGTCGGCCTTGCCGCCGGGCGCGGCGGCGGCGACGCGCCCGGCGGCCTCGTGAAGCGCCGGTCCGTCCAGGTCGGCGAGACAGACCTTCATGCCCATGCGCGCGAAGCGCTCGGCGGCCGCGAGGCCGATGCCGCTGGCGGCGCCGGTCACCACGGCGGCGCGGCCAGGTGTCAATGCGGGATGGTCATTCACAGCAGATCTCCGTCATGTGTTGATGGCGCGCCGCCTCTGGCGCGGCGATCGGGGCGAGCATAGTGGGCGCCGGCGGGTCGGGCCACGACCCTCCGGCGTGAATGGCCACCTCCAGGAATGGCTTGCATGTCACCGCGGCCGCTCCTACCATGCGCGCTGGCCGACAGCCGCGCAGGTGCACGATGAGCGACTCCGAGGACAGCGAGACCATCTTCCGGGTGGTCGTCAATCACGAAGAACAGTACTCGATCTGGCCGGCGACCCGTGATCTGCCGCTCGGCTGGCGTGCCGAGGGCACCGAGGGGACGCGCGCGGCGTGCCTCCAGCACATCGAGAAGGTCTGGACCGACATGCGGCCGCTGAGCCTGCGCCAGGCCATGGACGGTCAATGACCGCCGTCCCGCGCGCGCGCTCCTGCCGCCCTCTCGGCCCTTGACGGGGCGAGTCGCGCCGGCTGGAGCTCGCGCCCGGCGGCCGCTCCCCGCGTGCGTGCTCCAGCTCCAGGGCGCGCGCGCCGCGAGGCCGCCTCAGCCCGCCACCCATCCGATCATCAGTCGACTGACGGCGAGGATCACCAGCAGACCGACCGCGAAGCAGCCGAGTCCCGGGCGCTTGCCGTTATCGCCTGCTCCCGCCGCCTTCAGGCTCACCGCGCCCGGAGGATCCAGGCACTTTTTTTTTACGGTGGGCACCCGCTTCCACCGCGCGGGCTCGGCTTCGCCTTCGAGCAGCGCCACCGGGGGCGTGTGCTTCACGATCGCCATCGCGCGCGCCGCCCGGCTCTCCGGAACACCCCGCCTCGACGCGCGGATCGCCGCCTCGGGCAGCCCGAACACCTCGCCGGAGCCGTACGTTCTCGCGAGGCACTCGAGCACGCGAAGGTGCCAGTCGGCGGGGATCGCCCCGGGCAGCGCCTCGATCGCCTCCTCCGGGATCGGCGGGAACCACACGGCGAAGTGCTGGATCTGCCTTCCGGTCCAGTCCTTCCGCGCCGGATCGAGGAACCGCGTCGCCACATAGGGAAACACGAGAGGGCCTCTCGGCCCGGGCTCGTCGATCTCGAGCAGGCCATAACGGAGCTCTCCGGCGCTCGCGTCGGCGTCGCCGATCATGGCCTCGAGCGCCGTGAGCCAGGCGGGGAGGGCGGGGATCTCGGGCACGCAGATGAACTCGTAGTCCCAGTGCTCGCCGCGCGTCCTCCAGAGGAGGCGCGAGGTCTCGACGACGGACGCAGGCGCGAGCATGGCTGTCCTACTGGTTCTGGTGGTAGGCCCGCGCTCCCTCGTCGTTGCGCAGGGCCGCGGCCATCGCGCTCAGGACCGCCGTGAACGCGTCGCCCCTCCGGATCGCGCCCTCGCGGGTCTTCTGGAGCCTGTCGAGCCGCGTGGTCGCGAAGTCCTTGATCGAGACGAACCGCAGGATCTTGCTCACGATCTGGTATCGCTTCGGGAGGAAGTCGTCGAGGGAGTCGACGAACGCCACCAGATCGCGCAGGCCCTGGAAGAACGTCTCACCAGCCGATCTCTCCTTCCGCGTGGCCTGCGCCTCGCGGACCGCGCCCTCGACGGTGCTCACAAGGACCGCGGGCGCGAGCGTGCGCACGCCGAGCGAGGTGCCCGGGTCGACCTGCGCGTCGGCGTCGACCGGCGCGGCGACCGACGAGAGCAGCATGAAGCGGTGGCCGAACGCGCGCTCGGCGCGGAGCACGGCGCAGAGCTTCGCGAGCTGATCGTCGGCGTCGCGGCAGACCTCGCGCTCGAAGTCGCTCGCGCTGTACTCCGGCGGGAACAGGTCGGCCTTGCTGAGGGCGAGGATCCACTCGCGCGGGAAGCTCACCTCGTCGCCCGTGGCGGCGCTGGTCCGGCGCAGCCGGTCGCACTCGTCGGCGAAGTGCTCGAAGAGCCACCGGATGTAGCCGGTCCCCTCGCTCCGGTACTTCGCGCCGTCGGCCAGGAGGATCCCGACGTGGCTCATGCCGAGCTTGAGCAGGCCCTGGCGCATCGCCTCCCGCTCTTCCGCGTCGATCGGCTCGTCCTCCCACCAGCGCCCGGGGTAGTCGTACCAGTGGATGCGGACCGCCGCCTCCGGCAGGTCCCTCGGGAAGAAGTCGAACTCGTACGCGTCGAAGCGCGTGCTGCCGTCCGGGAACCTGCCCTCTTCGAGGCGGTAGAAGCGCCCGAGGAGCTGGTTGCCCTGCGCCTTGTTGACCGCCTGGATCTTGTACGCGTGCTCGAGCTGAAACGAGGGCTGCGTCTGCGCCCGGTAGAAGGCCGCCAGGAGGACCGTCTTGCCTGCGCCGGAGGCGCCGAACAGGGCGACGTGCAGATCGAGCGGCGGCATGACTACTCCTTCTCCCGCACCTCGACCTCCATCTGCTTCACGCTCGATCCGCCCCGCGTGTCGTGGACGACCGCCCACAGCGATACGCGCCCCGGCTTCGAGGGCGGCGTCCAGGTGGTCCCGTGGCGCTCGCCGGGGCCTGTCACCGCGTCGCTCACGAGGCGCCTCGCGCCGTCGAATCCGCCCCCGTCCGTGTAGTAGTCGACCCAGAGCGCCTCGTGCGCGGGCGGCCCCCCGAGCCCCGTGGCCTCCACGTCCACGTCGGCAGCGTTGGACGGCACGATCACGTCGATGTCGTAGGTCGTGCAGTCGTCGGCGTCCGGCTCTGCCGGGCCGCATCCCTGCGCCTTCGTTTCCGGCTGAATGCACGGCTCCACGACGGGCAGGCCGCTCTCGCCGAGCGCGACCTCCTTGCCGTCCAGCTTCAGCGTGAACGCGTCGATGGGCGGGTTCGTGTTGGCTCGTTGATCCGAATCCTGGAAGACAAACACCTGCGTGTAGCCCACGACGAAGCTGTCCGGACCGAGCACCCTCCCGTCCTCGTCGACGCACTCCAGTGGAATCCCAATGCCGTCTGCCATCGCCACGGCCATCGCCGCGGCCATCGCCTCGGACGGCTCAGCGCCTGCCAGCACCGCTGGCAGCACCGCCTCCAGCGCTGCGGACAGCGCAGGAGACGGCCGCGTCTTGCCGGCGCACACGGCGAACAACACGTAGGCCGACGAGTACTTCGTTCCGGTCGCGGTGTGTCCTGCGTCCGGGCGCCTGAGGATGTCGCCGGACAGCGTCCACGTGAACGACGCTGCGTTGGGCTTGCCGCTCAGCGCCGACTCGAGCTCCTGTCGCTTGACGAGAGCGGTCTGCTCCTCCTGGCCGCCATTGCCGCCGTCGCCGTTGGTGCCGCCGCCATTGCCGCCGTCGCCGTTGGTGCCGCCGCCATTGCCGCCGCTGCCGCCATCGTTGGCGCCGCCGCCGCCGTCGTTGGCGCCGCCGCCGTTGCCGCCGCCACCTCCGCCTCCCTGCGGCGGGATCATTGCCGCCATGTAGGTGCCCAGCCACTGCCCGAGGCACCCGATCTGCGCGTCTATTCCGACAGGCGGGTTCACGCAGCCCCCGATCCACGTGACCTCGACGTTCCGCGGGTTGCCGTCGGCGTCGCCCAGCGCGTCGGCGTACGTCATCTGGAACGTCACGGGCGTGCCCCGTGCCGGGTATGGGTTGTCCGCCGTCACGGCCAGGACGCGGAGCCCCTCCACCTCGGACGACGGAGCCAGGTCGCTCCCCGAGCAGCAGGGAATGCCGAGGGCCAGGGTCGAGAGCGCGGCGAGCAGCGCGCGGCGAGAGGGCAGTCGGGTCAGTTTCATCAGAAGTCTCCTCGCAGCCCGAGCGTGGGCAGGAAGGGGAGCCCCGTCACGTACTCCCGCTTCGTGTAGTTGAAGTTGTAGCTGATGCCCTCCGCAGCCTGGTAGTTGTAGACGTTCTGCACATCCAGGTAGAGCCCGAGCTGCCACCTCTTGAATCGCCACGTCTTGTCGACGCGGACGTCGAGCTGATGGAACAGCGGCATCCTCTCGCTGTAATCGCCCCCGAGCGGGAAGGGCGAGTACTTGCCCGAGGAAGCATGGTAGATCGCGTTCACCCGGTTCGGATCACACCCCTTCTGCTCCGGATCGCAGACATAGGGGGTCTGCAGGTTGCCCGACACGAGGCGGAAGCGCGCGCCGACCTCCCAGCCCCGGCCGAGCTGCATGTTCCCGAGCACGGTCAGCACGTGCGTCTGGTCCCATGGCGTGGGGTGCTCCTCCTCGCCGGGGCCGTCCGTGCGCACCGACCGCGAGAGGGTGTACGCCGCCCAGCCGAAGAAGCGATCGTCTGGCTTGTACTTCAAGAGCACCTCGCCGCCCACCGCGTACCCGGTGCCGTCGTTGGCATATCCGTCCTTCTCGGCCGAGAAGACGACCTGCCGATCGAGCTGCTTGTAGAACCCGTCCACCGTCACGTCGATCTGCGGCGTGATCTCCTGCTCCACCCCGAGGCCATAGTGGATGGATCGGTTCGACTTGATATCCGCCGTTCCGAACGGCTCGACGCTCTCCTGGAACTGTGGCGCCTGGTAGTAGAGGCCCACGCCGCCCTTCGCCGTCGTCCGCGGGAAGCCGCTCCGGATGTCGTAGCGCGCGTTGACCCTCGGGCTCACGTCGAGCGTGTGCGTGTCGAGCGCGTAGTCGACGCGCACCCCGGGGACGATCCGCGCGCGCGGCGAGGGGACCACCTCGAACTCGGCGTAGGCGGCCGGCCGGGAGTACGGGCCGTCGAACGACTGGTCCTGCGCAGGGTAGGTCGAGAACGGCTGGTTCGACGGGTGGCCCGCCGGCTGCCTCGTCGGCGCGTGGAGGTTGACCGTCGCGATGCCGCTCGAGAGGTCGGTCCCGACGTTCATCGTGAGGAACCTGGCGAACCGGTGCGAGTACTCCAGCCGCAGGTCGAGCGAGTTCGTGACGATGTTGAAGGCGAAGGGCGCGACCCCGAAGTCGAAGACGTCCCTGCCGAGAGCCAGCGACCAGAGGATCCTGTCCCGGTTCCCCAGGCGGTTCTCGTAGCTGAGCTGGAGGCGCTGGAAGGCGGTGTGCAGCCCGAAGTCGCCCGTCAGCGCCGGCTCGTCCTCCGGCGGCTTGTCCAGGGTGATCTTGAAGGCGTCGTCCGATCCGTAGAAGCTCGCGCGCACGCGCTCGCTCGCCGAGGGGCGGCCCTCGAGGACGAACTGGTAGTCGTAGTAGACGGGCGCCTGCGTCACGCTGGAGCCCGCCTCCTTGAGCACGGGCCCGAGCCACGCGTCGACCCAGCTCCGCCGGCCCGCCGCGATGAACTTCCAGTCCTTGAGGTACGGGACGGGCCCCTCGAGGAGCACGCGCCCGTCGATGAGATCGAGCTGGACGACGCCGTGGTACTTGCCGTCCTGCTTCGGCGAGCGGAGCCCGACGTCGACGATGCCGCCCATGGCGCGGCCGTACACGGCGCTGAAATTGCCCGGGTAGAAGTCGATCTTCTCGAGCATCTCGGTCGGCACGACCGAGGAGAGGCCGCCGAAGTGGTAGATGATCGGCACCGGGGTGCGATCGATGAACGTGAGCGTGTCCTGCGGCGCGGACCCGCGCACGATGAGCAGCCCGAACCCGCTGCGCGCGACGCCGGGCAGGCTCTGCAGCGAGCGCAGCGCGTCGCCGCCGGTCCCCGGGATGCGGTCGATCTCGCGGCGCTCGAGCGTCCTCCGGGTCACCTCGCGCGGCGGGCGCTCGCCCTGCACGGTCACCTCGATGCCCTGCGCCTGACCGTCCTTGGGTTTCGCGAGCGAGATGCGGTAGCGCACCTCGATCGCCTCGCCCTCCGCGATGTCTTCGTCGGCCGTGAACGGCTCGAACCCCGCGGCGGCGACCTCGACGCGGTACTTGCCGGGAGGGAGGTTCTTGAAGCGGAACTTGCCGCGCTGGTCGGTCTTCACGTCCTCGCGGCCGCCGTCGGGCCGGACGAGGCTGACCGAGATGTCCGGGAGCCCCTCGCCGGTGTTCGCGGACAGGACGGTCCCGACGACCGTCTCGACGTCGGCGGGCGGGGCCGGCGCCGCCGTGTCGGCGGGCTTGGGGGTGAGCGTGAACGCGTACCGGTAGAGGATGCGCGCCGGCGCCGGCGTGCCGTCCGGCCGCCGCGCCGGCTCGAACACGAGGCCGGGCGCGGCCGCGAGCGCGGCCTCGTCGAAGCCGTGACCGCCCGGCGTCGCGACCTCGGCCTTGGTGACGCGCCCTGTCTTGTCGATGTCGAGCTTGAGGATGACGCTCCCCTCGACGCCCGCGCGCTGGGCCTCGACCGGATACACGGGCGGGGCGTACGTGATCAGCTTCGGCGGGCTGACGGCGGTGGGCTGCGCCGGCTGGGCCGTGCCCGGCTGGGGGACGACGACCGCGCCGGCCCCGCCGCGAGGAACGGAGGCCCCGCCCACGTCTCCCTCGGGCGGAGGCTCGGGCGGAGGCTCGTCGGCGGGTTGCGCGCGCGCTGCGCTGGCGGTCATCGCGACCGCGAGCAGCAGCGCTTCCGAGACAGCGAGGCGCATCGCAGAGGGCGCTTTGAAAGAACGCATGTGCCTGGCGCTCTCGCACATCGAGGACGAGGGGAGAAGCGGGAATGGGTGGCCAGGATTGTGCTCGGGTGGCCTGTTCGGGGCGCCTCGAAGCAGGAGGCACGGAGGCCGATCAGCCCCCGACCTCGGCCACGAACCGGCTCACGTCGTCGGCGTCGCCCACGAGCAGCAGCGTGTCGCCATCCCGGATCACGTAGTCCGGTGTGGGCGCCTCGAGCCGCGGCTTGTCGCCGGGCAGCTTGCTCGTGTGCGGCCGCACGCCGAGCACGTTGATCCGGTACCGCTGCCGGATCTTCGAGCCGGCGAGCGTCTGCCCGACGAGCGGGCCGTGCGCGTTCCAGGGCACCACGCGGTAGTGGCTGGCCAGGTCGAGCAGATCCTGGGCGAGCGGCATGGTGATGTCGGCGCCGACGCGGCGGCCCATCTCGGTCTCGATCTGGATCACGCGGGTGGCGCCCACGGCGCGCAGGATGTCGGCCTGGCGATCGGTGGCGGCGCGGGCGATCACCTCGCGCACGCGCATCCGGACCAGGGAGGCCACGCAGAGCACCGACGGCTCGAAGTGCTCGCCGAACGTCACGATCGCGGTCTCGGCGTACTGCGCGCCGATCCCCTCGAGCACCTTGTGCACCGTGGCGTCGCCGACGAAGGCGGCCGAGGTCTTGTCCTTGACCGCGTCGACCGCCTCGGGGTTGTTGTCGACCGCGATCACCTCCGCCCCGGTCTTCCACAGGGTCTCGACGATCGACGTACCGAACCGGCCGAGCCCGATGACGAGGACGCTCTTCGATCTCATGGTCCGGTATCGCGCGCCGCCTCCTGGCGGCGCCGCGCCGCGAACGTCTCACGGATCCGCGGCCAGCGCCACAGATCGGAGGAACGGGCGGGGGACCCCGGGCCCGGAGCGCTCCCATCTCCAACGCGCTGGCGAGCACCCTCGGCGTCGAGCAGGCGTCCCCGACCGGGGCGGAGGCGACCAGCGCGGCGCTCACCCGATGCCGACGCGCTCCTCCGGCAGCCGGTAGCTCCGCGCCCTCGCCTGGTTGGCGAGCGCCAGCGCCAGCGTCAGCGGACCGATGCGGCCGATGAACATCGCCAGCGTGATGACCACCTTCCCCGGCGCGCTCAGCGACGGCGTGAGGTTCGCCGACAGCCCGACCGTGGCGAACGCGCTGACCGTCTCCAGCGCGAGGCCCATCGGGTCGTGCGGCTCCAGGGCGAGCATGATCAGCAAGAACCCCGAGACGAGCACCACGCTGAGGAACGCGACCCCCAGGGCGCGGCGCGCCGTGGCCGCCGGGAGGGTCCTGCCGAGCAGGCGCGGCGTCTCCTCGCCGCGCAGCTCGGCGCGCAGCACCGCGAACAGCGCGGCGACGGTCGTGACCTTGACCCCGCCCGCGGTCGAGCCCGGCGCGCCGCCGACGAACATCAGCATGCAGGTGAGCATCCACGTCGCCGGGCCCATGAGGCCCAGATCGATCGTGTTGAAGCCCGCCGTCCGCGTCATGGCCGACTGGAAGATGCTCGCCAGCACCGTCACGGGCCACGAGAGGTCCCCCATCGATCGGCGCCGCTCGAGCAGCAAGAAGCCCGCGGCCCCGGCCACGAGTAGCACCGCCGTCGTGAGCAGGACGACCCGGCTGTGCAGCGACAGCCGCGGCGGCCGCTCGCCGCGGAGCCGGAGCCTGAGCCGGCGCAGGAGCTCGTCGTGCACCGGGAAGCCGAGGCCTCCCAGGATCACGAGCGCCGTCACCACGCCGCAGACCGCGGGCGAGCCGACCAGCGGGACGAGCCCCCCGCTGAACAGCGAGAAGCCCGCGTTGCAGAACGCGCTGACCGCGTGGAAGACGGCCGCCCAGAGGTGATCGCCGGCGCCGGAGAGGGGCTCCCCGGCGACGGGCCCGGAGACGATCTCGTGGTGGGGCAGGAAGCAGAACAGCAGGGCGAGCGCGCCCACCGCCTCGATGCCGAGCGTGAACAGGACGATCGCGGCGATGCTGCGGCGGAGGCGGGCGAACGACTCGGCGTCGATCATCTCGGCCATCACGGCCGCGTCGCGGAGCCTGAGCCTCCTGCCGGCGAGGATCGCGAAGAACGTCGAGAGCACCATGATCCCGAGCCCGCCGATCTGGATCAGGAGGAGCAGGACCGCCTGGCCGAACGGCGTGTACGTCTCGGCGACGTTGTGCACGGCGAGCCCGGTCACGCACACCGCGCTCGCGGACATGAACAGGCCGTCGATGAACGAGGCGTCGCCGATGTCCCGGAGCGACTGCGGCAGGGTGAGCAGGAAGCTGCCGATCAGCGTGGCGACCCCGAACGACACGGCCATGAGCCGCGCCGGGTGCTCCGCGGCGGTGGCGAGGAGCCGCTCGATCGGCCGGCGCCCGAGCAGCCCGCCGATGGCCACGAAGAACGCGAGCGCGGTGTACGCGCGGTAGAGCACGACGCCGCGGTTCCCCGGGTCGTCGGCCGGCTGCCAGACGAGGAGCCACTTCTCGCCGATGCACGCGAGCAGCAGGCTGAACGCGAGCAGGAACAGCGCGAGCCGAGGCCGCCTGGCCTCGAGCCTCGCGCCCGGGAGCGCCCTGCGCAGGCGATCGAGCCAAACCACGGCCGCGACCCACGCTGGAACGAGCAGCGTCTCCAGCGCGGTCAGCGCCATCGAGGCGCGCGGGGTGATCGCGAGCGCCAGGTCGATCCCGAGGAGGATAGCGCTGCCGACCAGCAGCGGCGCCGGCCGCATCCACGCGGCGCGCGGCCGGGGCGCGACCGCGGCCGCGCTGGCGGCCGCGGAGGGCGGCGGCGGCACGGACTGCGCGACCAGCGAGGCGACCGTCAGCGAGGGCTCCGCGCGATCGCCGCGATTGCCGGGCAGGTCGGCACGCGGCCAGGACGAGGGGGGAGGTGATGGATCCACGCGCAGCATTCACGCCGCCGCGCTGGGGGATGTCAACGTCCGCTCCGGCCGCGCGACGAGCGGCCAGCCGCTCAGTAGAGCGCGTCCTGGTGCTGCCACCGCTCCGAGATCCACGCCTTCACGTAAGCTATCTCCTCCTCGTACGTCGTGAAGTCGCCGCGCCCGCTCCAGCCCTCGTAGCTCCGGTACGCCTCGCCCCACTTCGCCTCGTCCCGGCGCGCGCTCGCATCGATGCGCGCCACGTAGCCGTCCACGATCGCCTGGATCTCGGCGTCTCCGAGCGCGCCGCGCAGGACCTCTCCGTAGCGGGCGCGCAGCGGATCGCCGATCGAGGGCTCCTCCAGGAGGCGCTGGAAGAGGAGGTTCGCGTCGAGGTACTCGACGCGCGTCGAGGCCGTCTGGCGCTCCGTCTGCCACGTCTGGCCGAAGCTCGCGTTGAAGTCCCACGGCGCATAGCGGAACACGCCGCCTGAGGTCGGATCGCGGTAGTGGTAGCTGTTCTTTCCTGCCGAGTCGTCGGCCATGATGAACGTGACGAAGATCCACCAGTCCTCGTAATCGCGCAGGTCGATCCGCGACCCGATCTCGGCGGCGAACGCGGCCTCTTCGGACGTGGCGACGAAGCTCACGAGGTCCTCCAGGTCCGCGAACGCCTCCGGCTCGCCCTCCGGCGGCGTCCCCTCTTTCTTCTCGAAGCCGTCGTGCAGCGTCTCCTTCGGCTCGTCGTTGTGCGCGGTCAGCGCGAAGTTCGCGTCGTGGCTGACCGCCTTGTAGAGGTTGCCGTCCTGCGAGTACCCGTGGTCCTCCATCAGGTAGCCGTTGACGTGATCGGCCACGGTGTAGAGCCCCGCGTACTGCCCGTCGAGGTACACCACAGCGCTGTACGTCTTGATCTGGATGTGCTCCGGATCCAGGCGGTTCCAGAGGTCGTACGCAAGGCGCTGCCGGACATAGGAGTTGTCGTCGAACGTCGTGATGAGCACGACCTTGCGGCGATCGGTGAACCCGCCGGCCTCGTCGGGCTCGTTGAACTTGTCTTCCTTGGGGAACTTGAGGGTGAAGCTGTTCTTCGGATACCCGAGCGAGCTCTCGCCGCGGAGCTCCGCCTCGGCGTTGTACGTGTGGCCGCGGTAGACCACCATGGCCGGCGCGTACTCCTTCGCCTCGGGGGTCGGCGAGAGGAAGAGCACCGGCAGGCCGTACTCCTCGGGATAGCGGGCCGGATCGACGACAGGCACGTTCGATGGATCGGCCCAGTCGTCGGCGACGCCGATCTTGACGCGCCCGACCTCGGACGTCTGCGCGACGCGGATCTCGACCTCGTAGACGGCGGCCTGGTCGAGCCCGGGTGAGAACGTCACCTCGCGCGCGACCGGGTCGTAGGTGGCGCCGTCGGGGAGCGGGCCGACCTCGATCGCGCCGTCGGGGAGCGAGAGGCCGGTCGCGCACGCCACGGGGAACGTCACGGTCTCGCCCTCGAGGAGCCAGTGCGGCCCGCCGCCCGACGGCTCGCAGCGCGACCCCTCGGGGCCGGGCGTCTCGCCGGAGCAGCCGGCACCTTGCAAGGATCCCAGGGCCAGGGCCGTCGCCAGCGGCAGGAGAAGGCGGGGGTTGCGCATGCTGGCGATCCTAGCCGAGCGCACGGGGCCCGGCCCCCCCGTGCCGGATGTGCGCTGGCATCCGCACGCGCGCCGACACGCGCCTCTCCGTTCTCACGTCGCCGCCGCTCGAGGACCGCCGCCGTCCTCGTCGAGCTCGGCCCTTGACACACCGCCGACTGGCTATTAAACAATCGTTTGAAACGGTAGATTGACAGGAGCTCTCGCGGAGATGCGGCTCCTGAGCCGGCCAAGACGACAGGAGGCGTGGGATGACGAGGGGCGAAGCTGTGCGCAGGGCACGGAGCGCGGTGGTGTTCGTGCTTGGGGCGGTGGGGACGATGGGGTGTGGGGGCGACGGGGAGTCGCCCGCGTCGCCGGGGCCGGAGGTGACGTGGTACCGGGACATCCAGCCGCTCGTGGAGCGCTCGTGCGCCTCCTGCCATGACGGCGCGGGCGTCGGCGGGGTGGCGCTGACGGACGCGGCGACGGCGCAGCGGCTGGCCGCGCTCATGTCGCTGCGGGTGAGCGCGGGGGACATGCCGCCGCCGGTGCTGGACCCGAGCTGCCGCAGCTACGAAGGCGCGGAGAGGATGAGCCTCAGTCAAGAGGAGCGCCTCCTCTTCGAGGCATGGGCGCGCGACGGCGCTCCGCTCGGCGATCCGGTCGATTCGCCGCCGCCGCGGGGACGGGCGGACAGCATCGAGGTGCCCGACGCCACGCTCGAGATGCCCGAGGAGCACGACGTCTCCCTCGACGACGACGGCAACGAGTACTTCTGCACGATCGTCGACAACCCCTTCTCCGAGCCGGCCTGGATCACGGCGTTCGAGGCGGAGGTCGGCAATCCGGCCGTTGTGCACCACATGGCCGTGTACCGGGATCTCGGCGGCGACGCGGGCATCGGTTATGGCGTCGCGCCGGGGACGCGCGCATTCCCGTGCCGCGATCCGGTCATCGAGCTCGACTGGCAGCTGCTCCACAGCTGGGCGCCCGGCGTCGGGGTGACGCGGCTGCCGGAGGGCGCCGGGGTCCGCGTCGAGCCCGGCGAGCAGCTCGTGATGCAGATGCACTATTTCGGGCGCAGGAACACGAGCGCGCGCGATCGGTCCGGCTACCGCCTGGAGCTCTCGCGCGAGGCGCCTCGCGCCGAGGTCTACATGGATGTGTTCGGCCCGGTCCCCTTCACGATCCCCGCGGGCGCCGAGGCGCACACCGAGCAGAGCTCCGCGCCGAACGAGGGCCCGCCGCTGCTCGTATACGGCGTCATGCCGCACATGCACGTGCTCGGCCGCACCTACCGGGCCTGGATCGAGCGCGACGGCGGAGCGAACGAGTGCGCCGCGCGCGGCGAGTTCGAGTTCCACCACCAGGCGCTCTACATGTTCGATGAGCCGATTCGCTGGGGGACCGGGGATCGCTTCGTCACCGAGTGCACATGGGACAACACGGTGGACAGCGAGGGGCAGTTCTCCCTCCCGCCAGAGGACGTGCCCTGGGGGGAAGGGACGAATCAGGAGATGTGCTTCATGATCGCCTATCTGTCGAAGGAGTGAGCTCCGGCGAGGCGGCGCTTACAGGTCCATGATCTCGACGTGATCCGACTCGGATGCCCCCTCCGTGATGCGCAAGAGTCCATCGAGCAGGTGGCCGAAGACGTCGTCGAGGCTGTCGCCGCATGGCGCGCCGAGCAGCGGCACCGAGTCCCCCCAGTCCGTGACGAGCATCGTCTCGATCTCCTCCGGCGGCGGCCAGCGCAGGCTGAGGACCGAGCGGGTCCGGCCGCTGATCGCCAGGTCGTCGATCGGGCGGCCCGCGAGCTCGGCCCGCGCGCGCCTGAGCTCGTCGTGGAGCCTTCGCGCAGGGAGCACCACGCGTTGCCCGCCCAGCGCCGCGGCGGCGCCGTGGATCGTCGCGAACTCCGCGCTCGGCCGCCCGTCCTCGAGGTGGTGCTGGATGCTGTCGCGCATCAGCGCATCCACGATCCAGCGCTGCTCGATCCACCCCTTCGGCCCGGAGAAGGACAGGCTCATGACAGAATTTCTAGCCTGCTCATTGTTTGAGATCAAAATAATTTGGGCCGGGCGTGCCGGTCTGGGCAACGCGCTCAGCCCCGGGGGCCCGAGAACACGCCCGCGATCGAGCGCAGCTCCGCGGGCCCTGGCCGGGGCGCGCGCGGTCTTGTCGCCGCGCGCGAAGCGCTCGATGGCCCGCTCGAGCGCCGCCAGCGGGGAGTGGACGCAGCGCTCCAGGGCGACCCTCAGGGCTCCTGCTCGCCGTCGCTCCCCCCGCCGAACCAGCGCTGGAGCGTCCGCCGATCGACGCCGAGCAGGGCCGCCGCCCGCTGCTTCTTGCCGCCCACGCGCCGCAGGACGACCTGCGCGTACTCGCGCTGGAGCTCGTCGAGCGTCATCAGCCGATCCGCGGCGGCATCGAGGAAATCCGGCGCGCCCCGCCGCGCGCGCACGCCCTCGGGGAGGTCGTCCGGGGAGATCCGCGCGCCGTCGCAGAGCGCCGCCGCCCGCTCGATCGCGTTCTCCAGCTCGCGGACGTTGCCGGGCCAGTCGTACGCGAGCAGGCGCTTCACCGCCGCGCCCGAGAACCCGGCGATCGGCTTGCCCGCGTTCGCGGCCGCGCGGGCCAGGAAGTGCTCGGCGAGCGGCAGGATGTCGTCCGTGCGGTGCCTGAGCGACGGGATCGCGATCTCGATCACCGCGAGCCGGTAGAAGAGGTCCTCGCGGAAGCTGCGCTCGGCGACCGCCGCGCGCAGATCGCGGTTCGTCGCCGCGATGACGCGCACGTCGACGGGCTCCGACGACGCCGAGCCGACCGGGCGGACCTCCCGCTCCTGGAGCACCCGCAGGAGCTTCGCCTGGAGCGGGAGCGCGAGCTCGCCCACCTCGTCGAGGAACAACGTCCCGCCGTCGGCCTCCTGGAACATCCCGGGCCGGTCGCTGCGCGCGTCCGTGTAGGCGCCCTTGCGCACCCCGAAGAGCTCCGCCTCGATGAGCGACTCCGGGATCGCCGCGCAGTTGACCGCCACGAACTTCCTCCCGCGACGCCGGCTCTCGCCGTGGAGCGCGCGCGCCACGAGCTCCTTGCCGCTCCCGCTCGGGCCGCTCACGAGGACCGTCGCGCGGCTGTCGGCCACGCGCCGCACGAGCGCGACCACCTCCTCGATCGCCCGGCTGCGCCCGATCATGCCCGCGATCGAGAACCGCTGCGCGACCTCCGAGCGGAGCTCGGTCAGCTCGACCGTCATCGCCCGCTGCCCGAGCGCCCGCTCCATGCGGAGCGCCATGTCCGCGGGCTGGAACGGCTTCGGCAGGTAGTCGAACGCGCCGGCGCGCATGGCGCGGACCGCGGTGTCGATCGAGCCGAACGCGGTCATGGCGATGATCGCCGTCCGGGGGTCGAAGCGCGCGATCCGCTCGATGAGCTCGATCCCGTCCATCTCGGGCATGCGCACGTCGGTCACGACGAGGTCGAACTCCCGCTCTTCGAGCAGCGGGAGCGCGAGCAGCGGCGCGGTCAGCGTCGCCGGCTCGTGGCCCATGTCGCGGGCGATGTCGGCCACGAGCTTCACCATCTCGAGCTCATCGTCGACGATGAGCACCTTCGCGCGGGCGCTCACGATCGAGCCTCCGCGCGCGCGGGCAGCGGCGCGGACGCGCCGCGCGGCAGGGTGACGCGGAAGCAAGCGCCGCCGTGGTCCGTCGGGACGAGCTCGACCGAGCCGCCCGCCTCGCGCACGATCCCCTCGACGATCGCCAGGCCGAGGCCGGTGCCGCCGCGATCGCCCTTCGACGTGAAGAACGCCTCGAAGATGTGCTCGGCGACCTCGGGAGGGATCCCGGGCCCGCGGTCCTCGACCTCGATGGCCGCCTTGCGGGCGTCGACAGTCTGGAGCCGCACCGTGATCTCGCCCCCGCGAGGTTGCGCCTGCGCCGCGTTCAGGCACAGGTTGAACGCCACCTGGAACAGGTGGTCCGCGTCGAGCACCGCGTGCAGCGGCGCCCCGTCGTGCTCGATCCGGGTCGCGACCCCGCGCTGCCGGCACTCCGGCCCGAGGAACGCGAGCACCTCGCGCGCGACCTGGGCCACGTCGCTCCCGCGGCCGAGGAGCCTCGGTGGCCGGGCGACCGAGAGCAGCCGCGCCACCACGCGAGAGATGCGCTCGGATTGCGTCGCGATCGTCTCCAGCTCGCCGCGGGCCGGCTCGGGCCACCCGGGCTGGTCGGCGAGGCGGCGGGCGCGCGCCAGGATGACGCTGAGCGGGGAGCCAATCTCGTGGCCGATCGAGGCGACCACCTGCCCGACGGCCGACAGCGCGTGCGCCTGCTGCAGCTTCCGCTCGACGGCGGCGCGGGCGGCCTGCTCCTGCTCCAGGCGGGCGCGCGCCTCGGTGAGCGAGGCCGTCATCGCGTTGAACGCCCGCGCGAGCCGCCGGAGCTCCTCGGCGCCCGCCTCGGGCACCGTCACCTCGAGCTCCCCCCGCGCCACCCGCTCGACGCCCGCCACGATCGCGCCGGCCGGGCGCCCGACCGTCGCCCGGCTCGCGAACGCGGCTATCAACGCGACGGCGGCGAGCAGCGCGGCCCCGGCGAGCGCCAGGCCCCGGTTCGAGCTCCGCGCGAAGGCGTCCAGGTAGCGGAGCTCCCGGACGACGACGGCGACGACCGACAGACCCCGCTGCGAGAACGTGACCGTGCGGACGAGCGCCGGCCCTCCGCCGAGCGTCCGCTCCTCCTCGATCTCCGCGCCCGTCGCGAGCGCGCGCCGCGCCAGCGCCGCGAGCTCGGCCGACTCGCCGGCGATGGGATCCGTCACGAGGATCGGGCCCCCGCGCTCGTCGAACGCCGCGATCCCGAGGATGCGATCGGCCTGCGCGAGCCGCTCGATGCGCTGCTTGAGCAGCGCGACCTGGCCGCGCTCGACGGCCCCGCCGATCGCCGCCTCGACCAGGCTCGCGTGGTGGCGCAGCTCGGCCGACGCCTGGTTGCGGAGGAACTGGTGCCGCGTCGTGTGGATCGCCGCCCCGTAGAGCGCAACGGCGAGGACGATCGGCACGAGCAGCATGAGCCAGAGCTGGAGCGTCAGCCCCATCGCGCTCCGTTCCCCTAGGCTGTGCACGGCCATGCGATCCATTGTCCCAGATGCGACACGATGTCGCACCTCATGGGGCCTCGCAGGTGGAGCCCGGCATGCTGCGCGGCTCCGGCGCGCAGCCCGCGGCTGCAGGGCCGCCGACGGCGGCGAGGAGGCGGCGGAGCGGCGCGAAAGCCGTCTTTTTCTTCATGCGCCGGCAATCAGCAACTCCCAAGCCACGTGGGCACGGATGCTGCTCCACCGCGGCCAGGCTGCCCTCGCCCGAGGGCCTCTCCGCGCAGGGCGCCCGGAACGGCTCCTGCGATCCATCCACGGCCGCTCGCCGCCTGCGCACCGGCGCGCGCGGGGCTCTCGCTCTGGAAAACGACGTGATCCCGGATTCCCTCATCAAGCGATGTTTCCCGGCGTTCGTCGGCGGGATGATCATAGTCGCCGCGTACCAGCAGGCGTCCGGGATCTCGTACCTGGTGGAAGAAGCGTGGCTGTCCGGGCTGCCGCCGGCGCGGCCGCAACCGCGGTCACAGCCGCGGCCCCTCCTGGACGACGGCGATCACACGACCAGCGCGGCAGCCATCGTGGCGCGGAACCCGTTCGACTCGGTGACAGGGCCCCTCACGCCGAAGCCCGCCAGCCAGGAGGAGGACGAGGCGTCCGCCGTGGGCGCCGATCCTCTGCTGGATCCGATCTGCGAGGGCGCGCGCGTCCTCTTGATCGCCGCCTCGGAGGATCCCTCCTGGTCCTTCGCCACGATCGCGGCCGGGCGAGGGGAGCCGCTCCTGCGCCGGGAGGGCGACGCGGTCGAGGGCCGCTCGGTCGTCGCGATCGGCTGGGATCGTGTCTGGTTCGCCGAGCCGGGGGCGCGGTGTCAGGTCCGCATCGGCGACAACCGGGGCGCGCCGCGCGCGACGCCCGCGCCACCGCCCGCGGCGCCGCGGCCGAAGCGCGGCGCGCTCCCGCCGGAGATCGCGTCGAAGATCCGGAAGGTGAGCGACCGCGAGTTCGTGGTCGACCGGACGGCGATCGATCTGGTCCTGGAGAAGCAGGGGGAGCTCATGCGCTCCGCGCGGATCGTGCCTGCGCGGGAGGGGGAGCGCGTGGTCGGCGTCCGCCTCGCCCGCGTCGCGCCCGACTCGCTGCTGACCGCGGTCGGCCTGCGCAGGGGGGACACGATCCGCTCGGTCAACGGCTTCGACATGACCGATCCGCAGAGCGCGCTTCAAGCCTACGCCCGGCTGCGCTCGGCGAACAACCTCGCGATTTCCCTCAAGCGGGGGGGAAAGGACATGACGATCGATCTCCGGATCCAGTGAGGCGCGGCTCACGCACTGCGCGGCGTGCCATCGATGAACAGGAGATCTCCGTAAAGACAGAGGACGCGGCAAAACGGTGGCTGGAGGCGCTCGGCCCGGCGGGCGAGCGCGCGTCCTTCAGGCTGCTCGCGCCGATCATCGAGAGCCCGCGCCCGGACGAGCGGCGCGAGCCACTTCTCGACGGCCGGGCGGGCGTTAAGCTTCCTTCATGAAGCTCGGCGCACGGCTCACCACGCACGCATCCTCGGCCGGCGCCGCCGGGATCAGCTTCATCGTCCAGCCGCTCCCGGGTTCGGACCAGCTGTTCGTCATTCCAATCCAGTACCTGCTCACGGCGTCGCTCGCGAAGGAGCGAGGCGCGTCCCTCTCGAAGGCGGCGTGGTCCCAGGTCCACCAGATCATCTGGGGCGGCGGCGCCCTTCGACTCGTGCTCACCATGACCCTGGGGCTGATCCCCCTGGCCGGCGCGGTGACGAACGCGATCACGGCGTTCGTTACAACCGAGTACCTCGGGCACTACGTGGATAGGGCCCTCGACAACCCGGACAAGCCGACTCCTGCCCTGTCGATCCAGGATATCCTGGACTCCATCACGTCCCTCTTCACCACGCGAGCGCGGTAGGCAAGCGGTCCCTGGGTCGAGCTCACCCTGCGGCTCTTGGAGCTGAAGGGAGAGCTCCTCGGGAGCGGCGCCGCGTCACCACCAGATTCGCCGGTGTTTGCGGCGGGAGCGTATCGCCACCGCCGCCACGGCCCTCACGGCGATCACGGCGGCTGCCACGCGCGCGGCTGGCCCTGCGCGCGCGGCGGCTCGCAGGCGATCACGGCAGCGCTCTCCGCCTATTTTCGCTCGTTCGGCGGAGAGATCGAGGTGGGGCGGCGCGTCGTGTCCGTCGACGAGCTGCCGGCGGCGAAGGCGATCTTGTTCGATCTGACGCCTCGCCAGAGCGTGAGGATCGCCGGGGACCGGCTCCCCGCGCGTTATGTCCGCCGCCTGGAGCGTTATCGCTACGGTCCCGGGGTCTTCAAGGTCGACTGGGCGCTCGACGGCCCGATCCCGTGGAAGGCGCCGGCGTGCCTGCGGGCAGCGACGGTGCACGTCGGAGGCACGCTCGAGGAGATCGAGGCGGGGGAGGCGGCCGTCTGGCGCGGAGAGTACCCTGCGCGCCCCTTCGTGCTGGTCGCCCAGCAGAGCCTCTTCGATCCGACGCGCGACGCCCCCCGGCGTGCCGGATCAGCTTGCGCGACGCCGCGCGACATGTTTTGAGTTCAAAGAATTCGTTCGGCCGCTCGCCCGCGGCGATCCCGCGGTGGGCGTCGCGCCCTGTTCGTTTCCGACGGCTCGCGGCACCGCGCCTCGCGGCGCGCGGCTCGTCCCTGCGCCGGCGTGCCTCGCGCCCGGCGGATGAGGGAGGTGCCGCGCCTCGCGCCCGGGGAGCGGCGCCTCGTCGCCGCCAAGGAGGGGAGTTCCATGGCCCGACTGCTCATCGTCTCCAACCGCCTCCCGATCAGCGTGCGCGTCGACCGCGGCGCGCTCTGCCTCACGCGCTCCTCGGGCGGCC
Organism: Sorangium sp. So ce128; assembly: GCF_051525245.1. Lineage (NCBI taxonomy): Bacteria > Pseudomonadati > Myxococcota > Polyangiales > Polyangiaceae > Sorangium > Sorangium sp. So ce128. The sequence goes on from NZ_CP150313.1 coordinate 4,749,721, forward strand.
TCGCCGCCGCCATGCGCGGCCCCCACGAGCGGCGCTGCGCGGTCTGGATAGGCTGGCCGGGCAGCGTCACGAGCCTCTCCCCGGAGCAGCGAAGCGACGCCGACGTGGCGCTCGCCGGGATGCGCGCCGTGCCCGTGCACCTCGGCGCCGCGGAGCAGCACCGTTTCTACGACGGCTTCTCGAACGGCGTCCTCTGGCCCCTGCTCCACTACCTGCTCGACAAGGTGAACCTCGACGCGGAGCTCGACTGGGAGGCCTACCAGCGCGTCAACGAGCACTTCGCCGACGTCGTCGCCGCGCAGTACACGCCGGGCGACGCGATCTGGGTGCACGACTACCAGCTCCTGCTCCTCCCGGCGCTCCTCCGGCGGCGCCTCCCCGGGGCCCGGATCGGCTTCTTCCTCCACGTCCCGTTTCCCTCCGCCGAGGTCTTCCGCATCCTCCCGTGGCGGGAGCAGATCGTCCGGGGCCTGCTCGGCGCGGACCTGATCGGCTTCCACACGGCGGCCTACCGCAGGAACTTCGCGGCGTCGGCGGCGCACGTGCTCGGCGTCGAGCCGGGCGAGGCGGAGCTCGAGCACGACGGGCGCAGGGTCGCGCTGGGGGTCCACCCCATCAGCATCGACGCCGCCGAGATCGAGCGGCTCGCGGGCCACCCCGGTGTGCGGGAGGAGGCGGCGCGCATCCGCGCCGAGGCGCGCGGCCGCAAGATCGTGCTCGGGATCGACCGGCTCGATTACACGAAGGGGATCCCGCGCCGGCTGCTCGCGATCCAGCGGTTCCTCGAGCGCGAGCCGGAGCTGCGCGATCAGGTTCGCTTCCTCCAGCTGGCCGTGCCCACGCGCGAGATGGCCGGCGCGTACGCCGACTTCCGGCGGATCGTGCACGAGATGGTCGGCCGCATCAACGGGCAGTACGGTACGACGTACGCGACGCCGATCCACTACATGCACCGCTCGCTGCCGCTCGAGCAGGTGGTCGCCCTCTACCTCGCCGCCGACGTGATGCTCGTGACCCCGCTGCGCGACGGCATGAACCTCGTCGCGAAGGAGTACGTCGCCGCGCGGGTCGACGACGACGGCGCCCTGATCCTGAGCGAGTTCGCGGGCGCGTCCTCCGAGCTCGCGGAGGCGATCTCCGTCAACCCGTACGACATCGGCTCGGTCGCCGCTGCCGTGAAGCAGGCGATCGCCATGCCGCCCGCCGAGCAGCAGCGCCGGATGGCGGCGCTGCGCGGCCGCGTGGCCACGCACGACGTCCACGCCTGGGCGCAGGCGTTCCTCGACGAGCTCGACCGCGCCGCGGCGCCGGGGGCCGCCGCGCCGTCGCGCCGAGGGATGCCCAAGGGCGTCGTCGAGCGCGTGCGCCTCGCGCCGCAGCGCGTGTGGATCCTCGACTACGACGGCACGCTGGTCCCGTTCGCTCCGGTGCCGGACCTCGCCGCGCCGGACGAGGAGCTGCTCGCGCTGCTCAGGGCGCTGTCCGAGCGCGACCGCGTGCACGTCGTGAGCGGCCGCCGGCGCGCCGACATCGAGCGCTGGCTCGGCGCGCTGCCGCTCCACATCCACGCCGAGCACGGCTTCTGGTCGCGGTCCACGGCGAGCGACGACTGGGTCGCGCTCGAGCCGGACGCCGCCGCCTGGAAGGGCGAGGTGCGGGCGATCCTCGAGGGCTTCACCCGGCGCACCCCGGGCAGCTTCATCGAGGAGAAGACGGTGATGCTGGCGTGGCACTACCGCACGGCCGAGCCCGAGCTGGCGAGCCAGCACGTGCGCGAGCTGCGCGCGCGCCTCGAGGAGCGCCTCCCCATGGATACCCTGGAGCTCCTCGCCGGCGCGAAGGTGGTCGAGGTCCGGCCGCGCGGCGTCCACAAGGGCAGGGTGGTGCCGCGCATCCTGGACGACGTCCCGGCGAGGGCGGCGGTGATCGCGATCGGCGACGACCGCACGGACGAAGACATCTTCGCGGCGCTGCCGCCGTCCGCGTACACCATCCACGTCGGCAACGAGAGCAGCCGCGCCGCCTACCGGCTGCCCGACGCCGGCGCAGTGCGGCGCCTCCTCCGCTCGATCCACGCTGGCCCCGCGGAGCTCGACGCCGGGCTCCACGCCTGACCCGCGCCGGGGTCCACGCGCGTTCCACGCCCGATCCATGCCGTTCTTCCCTGCCCGAAGCCGCCGCCGCTCGCGGCGCGGCGCTGTCCACGAGCGGCCCGCGTTTCCCGGGGCGAGCGCGGCGGAGAGGCGCGTTATAAGGCGCGCCATGGATCAAGATCCCGGCCGTGAACGGCCCGAAGAGAGGCCGTCCGGGCGGCCCGCAGGGGCGGCCCTGCAGGACCGCATCGCCGCCGCGCTCGGCATCGAGCCCGAGGCCCGCGAGGCCATCGTCCGGAGCATGCTGGAGCGGAGCGCCCGGGGGGCGGCGGGCTACTGGCTCCAGCTCTTCCTCGCCATGGGCATCGCCTCGCTCGGCCTCGTCCTCGGCAGCGGGGCGGTCGTCATCGGCGCGATGCTGATCTCGCCGCTCATGGGTCCCATCGTCGAGCTCGGGATGGGCCTCGCGATCGGCTCGCCGTTCCTGGCGCTGCGCTCCTTCACGCGCGTCGCCTTCAGCGTCGTCATGGTCGTGACGAGCGCCACGGTCCTCACGCTGATGCTGCCGTTCTACGAGGTGACCTCGGAGATCGCCGCGCGCACGTCGCCGACGGCGCTCGATCTGCTCATCGCGATCTTCTGCGCGATCGCGGCCGCCTACACCACCGCGCGGCCCGGCTCGGACACGACCTCGACGGCCGCGGGCACGGCGATCGGCATCGCGCTCGTGCCCCCGCTCTGCGTGATCGGCTACGGGATCGGCACGCGGATGAAGAGCGTCGCGAGCGGCGCCGCGCTGCTCTTCACGGCGAACCTCTGCGCGATCCTCCTGTTCGCCATCCTCTCCTTCCTGCTCCTCGGCTACAGCGCCGTCAGCACCGCGGAGCTCGAGCACGCGGAGCTCGCGAAGCAGAAGCCGGGCGTGATCCGCCGCGTGGCGCGCGCGCTGCAGGTCTTCTTCGAGCTCCGCCACGGGTGGATCTTCCGCGTGCTCATGCCGCTCGCGCTCCTCGGGGCCGTGTATTTCCCGCTCCGGGAGGCGCTCGCGCGCGTGTCGTGGCAGGTGCGCGTCCGCACGGCGATCGTGCGCATGCTGGACGCGCTGCCGCAGAGCGCGGTGCGGTCGAACGTCTCGGTCGATCACGGCAGCGTCGTCGTGCGCCTCGTCATGCTCGGCCGAGCCGACGAGGCGGAGCGGATCGAGCACGACCTGCGCGACCAGATCGCCGGGGTCGCGGGCATCACCCCGAAGGTCGACGTGATCGCCGTCCTCGACGCGAGCGCGCTGGAGGAGGTGGCGGCGTCGGTCAGGGCGAGCTCGGCGCCCATCGACGTGGCGCCCAAGGAGCCCGAGCTCGTGCTCGTCCGCCAGGAGCTCGCGAAGTCGCTCGCTGGCGCGTGGCCGCACGCGGCGGGGCCGCTCGTCGCGTGGCGGCTCCGGTTCCCGGAGAACGAGCCGGCCGTCGTGGAGGTGGTGCACGTCGGTCCCGAGCTCGGCGCCCCGGCGGGCGACCTGCTCGGGCGCGCGCTCTCGCGCGAGCTCGGCGCGGAGGTCGCGGTGCAGGGCCGCGCTATCTCGCCCGAGCCGATCGTCGCGGAGCCGCCGGGCGGATGGTCCTGGCTCCAGGCAGCCGGGCCCGCGCTCGCCTGGGTGGACGACGTGGAAGCGCTCCACGGGTGCGTCGAGGTGCCCCCGAACCCCGGGGAGAAGTCGAGCGGGGAGCTCGACGCGGTCCTCGTGGCGCTCCGGTCGCTGCCGGCCCTCCGTTCGGATCGGGTGCACGTCCGTCAGGGCGCGCGGTGGCGGGCGCTGGTCTCGACCTCGCCGTGCGCGCCGGTCTCCGCAGCGGCGCCGGCCGACGCCGCTGCGGAGGCCGGCGCTCCGGCGGACGCCGGCGCGGGCTCCGGCATCCGCTGAGGCCCGTCGCGCGGGCGGTCGCCCGCGGCGGCTACTGCTCCGTCGACGTCTCGGCCTCCTCGAGCGTCAGCGCCGCGCCGGGCGACGGGGCCCCGGGCAGCGCGAGCCTGCCGACGAGGAGGCCCACCACGGCCGTCACGGCCGAGGCGAGCCTCCGATGTTGCGGGCGGGTCTCGGTGGGCTCGCCGCGTCGATCCGGGCGATCGGAATTGCGGCGCGGCCTCGCCTCGTCTGGCCGTCCTCCGCAGGAGCGGTGAGACGAGGAGCGCCTCGTCACGCGCGCTCGTTCGAGGCCACGACGCGATCGGCCTCCTTTGTGGAGTCGTCCTTCGTGCCTTCGGCGTCGCGACCGAAGAACGCGCCGACATCGCGTGCAAATCGCTTGTCGAGCAAGATGCCCGCGTGCCCGCGTCGCTCGTAGACGGCCAGTCGTGAGCCTGCGACGCCGCGGATCGTGGCCTCGCGGATTGCGGGTGAGACGAAGCCATCGCGCTCGCCAAGGATGAGCAGCATCGGAGCGCGGATGTCGGGCAGACGATCGGAGCAGTCGAAGCGCATCAACGCCTGGCACGTGGCGATGCCGTCGGAGACGTCCTTGCCGCGATCGGGGAGGTCGTTGAGCAGGAACAGGGCGACGCGCGCGAGCGGCCGCCACCACGGAGACGTGGTGAGCACGATCGTCATCGCCTGCATCGGGAAGCGCCTTTGTCTGGCGCGGTCGAGCCAGCCTTGCATCGCTGCATGGCTCTCGGGTGTGAACGTGTGGGCCGCCCCTGCCACGACGAAGCGCTCGACGAGATCCGGATGATCAGCGGCGAGGCGCAGCGCCGCAGCCCCGCCCGTCGACACGCCGACGACCTTCACGGGACCGCCGAACGTCGCCCGAATCGCCGTGGCGTAGTCGTTGGCAAAGTCCTCCACGGTGGCGCCCTCGGCGACCCCGGGCCGTCGCGCGAGCTGATAGATCGTGTACCGAGACCGCAGCTCGCCGAACGCCCCGAACGCGAGCGCGCGCTCGAGCCCCTGGGGGTTCTCGTTCCTGGGAGCAAACCCTGGAAACACCACGAGCGGCGGCCCCTCGCCGGCGGCCACGTAGGGGATCCCGCCCGGGAGCACGCCATCCCGTGTCTTCATGGCGCACCTGCACGCGCGGATTGTCCCTGTGCCGAGTTGAAAGGAATAGTCATTTTCATGAATCTAGGTGACGTCACGGAGTGCGTCAATCTCCGGATCCCCGCGCCATGCTTCCTCGCGCGTAGCCGTCCGCTCCCGGTCAGCACGTGCGGCGTGGCTTGCCCGGGTGAAGGAGGCAGAGGCAGCACGGCTTGTGAGCTTCCCGGTCACCCACGCGTCTCCTTCATTCCTCTGGAATCGAGCGGGTGGCGCGGTGCTTACCGCAGACAGCGCCGCAGCGGATTCGGCCGCCGATACGCCAAGTGCGAAAAAGCATCCATGTTTCTTGGCGTCCTTGGCGCCTTGGCGCTCCTCCGAGCTTTCGCACGTTCGTCCAGAGGACCGCACCACCATCGAGCGCGCCTGCTCCCCCCCGGGCGTTCCCGCCCATGCGACATCGCGCCGCAGGACAACGTGTCGCATGGTCGCGCCGCATCGCAGCGGCTACGCAGGCCGCATGAGACGCCGACAAATCCTGGATCTCGCCGCCGCGAGCGCCGCGCTCGCCACCCTGCAAACGCTCGGCGGGTGCGCGCAAGACGACGCCGTTCCCGGACGATCGCCCACGACACCTGGAGGAGAGGGTTCCCCGATGAAGCACATCGCCATGCTGATTTACCCGGCCTTCACCGCGCTTGACCTCATCGGTCCTCAGGCCGTGTTCAGCACGTTTGACAATGCACAGATACACCTCGTGTGGAAGACGCTCGACCCTGTGACGACGGATACGGGGATCACCCTCCTTCCCACGGCGACCTTCGACACGTGCCCAGAGGAGCTCGAGATCCTCTTCGTTCCGGGCGGCGTCGAGGGCACGATCGCCGTGATGAAGGACGGCGAGGTCCTCGATTTCCTCGCGGCGCGCGCGGAGCAGGCGAGCTACGTGACGAGCGTTTGCACGGGGTCGCTCGTGCTCGGCTCGGCGGGGCTGCTCCGCGGCTACCGCGCGACCACGCACTGGGCCATGCGCGAGGTGCTGCCCCTCCTGGCGGCCGAGCCCGTCGACGCGCGGTATGTCGAGGACCGCAACCGCATCACGGGAGGCGGCGTGACGTCAGGCATCGATTTCGGCCTCCGGATCGCCGCCAAGCTGCAGGGCGAGGAGGCCGCACAGCTGGCGCAGCTCGCCATCGAGTACGCCCCCGACCCGCCGTTCCAGGCGGGTACGCCCGAGTCCGCGCCCACGGCGGTGGTCGAGCGGTTTCGCGGCATCTCCGCGCCGGCGGTCGCGCAGGCCAGACAGGCGGCGGAGCAGGCCGCGGCGCGCTGGTGAAGCGCGGCGCGCCCGTCCCCGAGGGGCCGCCGAACCGCGGCTCGCCGGACAGGGCCGGTCAGCTCGTCAGGAAGGCGCGGTAGACTCCGCTGAGTCCCGCCGCGCGGGCGGTCGCTGGCGGCGACTACTGCTCCGTCGACCTCTCGGCTTCCTCGAGCGTCAGCGCCGCGCCGGGCGTCGGGGCCCCGGACAGCGCGAGCTTGCCGACGAGGAGCCCCACCACGGCCGCCACGGCCGAGGCGAGCAGGACGCCCAGCTTCGCCGCGGCGAGCATCGCGGCGTCGCCGAACGCGAGGCCCGCGATGAAGATCGCCATCGTGAAGCCGATGCCCGCGACGCAGCCCACGACCGCGATCCCGCGCCAGCCGACGCCGCGCGGCAAGGCGCAGACGCCGAGCCGGACCATCGCGAAGCTCGCGAGGAAGACGCCGATCGGCTTGCCGGCGACCAGGCCCAGCATGACCCCGAGCAGGATCGTCCCCGAGGCCGCGTGGCCGAGCGAGGAAGCATCGATGCGGACGCCGGCGTTGGCGAACGCGAACAGCGGCATGATGCCGTACGCGACCCACGGGTGGAGCGCTGCCTGGAGCCGGACCACGGGCGGCAGCGCCTCGCGCTGGGCCTGCCGGATCCGCCCGAGGGGCTTGATCAGCTCGTCCGCGCGATAGCCGTCGCGCTTGGTGAGCGAGGCGACCCTGTCCACCGCGTCGCGCGCCGCGGCGACGAACCCGTCGCTGCCGAACCACGAGCGCACCGGCGTCAGGAGTCCGATGGCGACGCCGGCGATCGTGGGGTGGACGCCGGCGCGGAGCATGCCCCACCAGACGACGGCGCCTGGGGCCACGTAGGCGGCGGGCGAGCGGACGCCGAAGCGCTGGAGCAGCAGCACCGCGAGCACCCCGCCGCCCGCGACGAGCAGGCCGCTCCACGCGACGCCCGACGAGTAGAACAGCGCGATGACGATGATCGCGCCGATGTCGTCGATGATGGCGAGCGCGAGCAGGAGCACGCGCAGGGCAGGGGGCACGCGCTTGCCGAGCAACGCCAGGACGCCCACGGCGAACGCGATGTCGGTCGCCGTGGGGACGCCCCAGCCGTTCCGCGAGGCCGGCGACGCGTTGAGCGACAGGTAGAGGAGCGCGGGCGCGATCATGCCGCCCACCGCCGCGGCGACCGGCAGCGCCGCGCGCTTGAGATCCGAGAGCTCCCCCTCGTGGATCTCCCGCCGGATCTCCAGGCCGACGACGAAGAAGAAGATCGTCATCAGCCCTTCGTTGATCCAGAAGTGGAGCGGCTGCGTGAACGCCAGCGAGCCCGCGCTGAGCGCGATCGGGACGTGCCAGAGGTGCTCGTAGGCGTCGCCCCACGGAGAGTTCGCCCACGCGAGGGCGACGGCGGACGCGATCAGCAGGACGATCCCGCTGGCGGCCTCGACGTGCAAGAAGCGCTCGATCGGGCCGAGGACACGCTCGGCGATGCGGCGCGCAGGGGCCCAGGTTCCGGGGGCGAGCTGAGACGGGGATTGGCTCAAAGGACCGCCAAGGCGCGAGCGACGTCGCGCGAGGGGGGAAGGCGGCCCGACCGTCCCATGAAGACCTGTCGCGGCGCTCCGCCGCCGCGACACCCGCACGGGAGAATACTCGTTCAGGCGACCGGATCCAGCGCGAACGGGCGCGCCGGGCCGGGGGCGTCGCTCCGGCGCGGTCGGGCGCCGCCGCTCCGGCGCGGCCAGGCGCATGGATCGGATTCGAGGCGCAGGGTGGATCGTGAGCTGGCCTCGGCGCATCGTGGGGCCGGGAGGCGACGGATGACGCGAGATGCCCTGGATCGCGCCGCGGTGACGGCCTTTCTGGTCGCCCGCCACGGCGACGCTGTCTGCGACTCGGGCATCGAGATACGCCCGCTCCCCGGCGGGCTCTGCTCGGAGGTCGCGCTCGTCACCGCGCGGCTGCGCGGCGCCGCGGGGGCTCGCCGGGTCACGCTCGTGGCCAAGCTCGTGCACGGCACGGCCGCGCGCGAGGCGGCCGTCTACCGGCGGCTCTCGAGGTCCGTCGGCCGGCGCTTCTCGCCCGAGCTGCTCGGCGCGGAACGGCTCGGGCGCGGGCGCTGGCTGCTCTACCTCGAGCGGATCGAGCCGGCGCACGCCTGGCCCTGGGCCGACAGCGGGCACACGGCCCGGGTGCTCGATCGGCTGGCGCGCCTCCACGAGGAGACGGCGCAGGGCGCCGCGCTGCCGGCCTGGGACTACGAGGCCGAGAACCTGGCCATGGCGCGGGATACGCTCTCGCTGGCCGAGCGCCTTCCCCGCGGCGAGGTCCCGGCGCTCGCCCGGGCGCTGCCCGCGCTGCGGCGGGTCGTCTCGGCGCTGCCCGCGATGCGCCGCCAGCTCCTCGCGTTCCAGCCGCTCGGCCGCGCGGTGATCCACGGCGACGTGCACCCGGGCAACGTCATGGTCCGCCGGCGCGACGGCGTCGTGGAGCCGGTGCTGCTCGACTGGGCGCGCGCGCGCATGGGCTCGCCGCTGGAGGACGTGAGCTCGTGGCTCCAGGCCGTCGGGTACTGGGAGCCGGAGGCGCGGCGCCGCCACGATACGTTGCTCGCCGGCTACCTTCTGGCGCGAGGGCTCGCCCCCGCGCTGACCCGGCCGCTGCGCGACGTCTACTGGTTCGCGGCCGCGTCCAACGCGCTCGCGGGCGCGCTCGGGCACCACCTCGCGCTGGCCTGCCGCGCGAGCGCGCCCGGCGCGCCCGGCGCGCTCGCGGCCGCGGCACGGAACGCGGCGGACTGGCTGCGCGTCATCCGCCGGGCCGACGCGTGCTGGCGCTGAGGTGCTCGCGGTCGTCGAAGCGCAAGAGGATGCCGCGCTCGCCCTGCCACGAGAGCGACGTGAGGCTGGCGTTGCCCGGCCGGAACGGCTCCCAGCGCGCGGGCGGGACGCCGTGCAGCGCCCCGAGGATCTGGCCGATGACGCCCGCGTGCGTGACCACGAGCACGCGCTGCCCCGGGTGCGCCGCGGCGATCGCCGCGATCGTCGCGAGGCAGCGCGCGCGGAGCTCCCGGTAGCTCTCCCCGCCTGGCCAGCGGAAATCGTCGTCGGCCTGGCGCAGGTGCGCCTCCCAGAGCGGGGCGTGGCGCGCCTTGACCTCCTCGATCGGGAGGCCGTCCACGTCGCCGCAGCAGATCTCGCGCAGCCCGTCGTGGGGGCGGACCGGGCCCCACGCGCCGGCCGCGATCCGCGCCGTCTCGAGCGCGCGGCTCAGCGGGCTGGAATACACGGCGTCGAACGCCGGGCCTCCGGCGAGGCGGCGGCGCAGCGCCTCGGCCTCCTCACGCCCTCGCGCGTCGAGCGGCGTGTCGGTCCACCCGCTCATCGGCGTCGCGGGGCCGGCGCGGTTACCGGCGGTGTGGCCGTGGCGCACGAGGACCAGGAGAGAGGGGCGCATGGGTCGGACCGGAGCAGGGGCGCTCGGCCCGGAAGCTAGCGTGAGCCGCGGCCGGATCGAGCGCCGCGCGCGACGGGCTCACCCTAGGGCCGCGGTCGCCAGGCGGGCGATCGAGCGCGGGCCGCGGGGTGGTTGAGCTTCTTACCGGGGGGAACCAGGTCGGGCCGAAGTGTCGTCTGAGCTCGATCCAGTAGCCCCGCGGCGGGTGAGGGCGCCACAGAGCGGGGCAACAGGCAGCGCAACAGTGCAACAGGGCTCTCGATGGCTCGCGCTGGCCTCGTCCCGTGCAAAGCCGCAGCGGCGCGCGAAGCGGAGCTCCGAGGCTGCTCGCCAGGGCTCGGTGGCTGAGGTCCCGGGCGGGGCAGGTGGCACGGTGGTTGCGAATCGCGCTGCCGTGGCCGGGGCTATTCTGGCGTCGTCGCCGGCGCGCTCGCCATCGAGCCGATGAAGTGGATGTCTCAATGAATACCTGCACGTCGCGCATGAGCATCGTCTGGCTATCCTCCCTGCGCGCCGCCGCAGGCGCGGCCGGCTGCGCCTCCTGGGATCCCAGGCGACATGCGGCGCATCGCGGGGCCGCGATAGGGCAGCTCGCCGCGGGGACACGGTCAGGGCACGCCAGATATCTTCTACCGTAACGGGGCTCCGTTTACCTATCTGCGGTCGATGGCGACTGAATGCCCGCCGCCACCCCCGCCGCCAGCCGCGGAGTGGTGATCGAACTCGATAGCTCGCTGCACGCGGCGGGCGATCGAACCGCTCGGAAGCGCGGGACACTCGTGAGCATCGAGATCGTCGTGACCCAGCTCCTTGAGGCAGCGGGTGAGTGTCTTCGGCACACGGCGGAGATCCGCGACCGCATGCCCGATCAACGGGATCATCAGGCCCGCTCCCGCATGGATTAGTATAGACGCCCACCATGTTCAATGATTATGCTCACGCTCGCAGCGCACAGGCGTTGTACATCAAGGCCGAACCCGGTGGGCGCCGACGGTTGCCTCCCCGGCCTTCCCGCTGCGTGAGGAGAATTCCATGCTTTCATTTTCCCGTGGTGCCGCCGCTTTCATCGCGATCTCAATCACCGCTGGCCCGCTCTTCGCGGCGGGCAACTCGATTCGATTTGCGCGGGATCAGGCCGAGGGGACGGTGGTCACGGTCCAGGGCGTCGTCTCCGTTCCCTCGGGCGCGTTCGCTCCAAACGATGAGGGGTTCGCCATCCAGAAAGGGAATTCAGGGATCTACATCCACGATGCGCTGGGAGGGAGCTATGCGCTCGGGCAGAAGGTCATTGTGACCGGCGCGGTGGCGAACAGCTATGGCCAGGTCCTCGGCCTCCAGCCCACGGCAGTCGCCGTCACTGGGTCGCATCCCGTTCACGCCGCCAAGCCGATCGACACCGGCGACGTGGGCGAGGGCTCCGAGGGCACCCTCGTCCGCATCCAAGGTACGGTGGTGGACGACGTCTTCGACGATGGTGCCTACGGCTATCGATTCCACGTCGACGACGGCTCGGGCGAGGTGACCGTGTTCGTCTATACAGGGACCGGCATTGACGTGAGCGGCATCGCGCTGGGGGACGAGGTGGAGATCACGGGGTTCAGCGGCCAGTTCCTGGATCATTACGAGGTGAACCCGCGCGTCGCCTCGGACATCGAGGAGGTCTCTGGCTGCGACTGACGACCCGGTGAGCCCGAGTGTCCCTTCGGAGTTCGAGGAGGGCTCTGGCTGCCTCCGAACGACGCCCGCGCGGTGAAGCACCGCATCGAGGCTGGGGTGATCGGAGCGAGAGCCATGTTTGCCGGTCGCGCTGCTGCTCTCGCTCGTCTCCGCGCTGACCGCGCCGCGGTGTGCTCGCGAACGCGCGCCTCCGCCCCGCTCGCCGCGCTGTTCATCGCCGGCGATGGCGCCTAGACTGGCGTGACGGTCGATGGCCACCTGCCCCGCGTGTCGCTCGGTCTATCCGGAGGATGTGGCGACCTGTCCGGAGCACGGGGACGCGCTGCTGCCGGACGAGGCGTTCCTCGAGGACGACGCGCAGCTGGCGCCGGGCACGATGCTCGGCGAGTACCGCGTCGAGCGGCTGCTCGGCGCGGGGACGTTCGGCGACGTCTACGCGGGAGAGCACCCCCTCATCGGCAAGCGGGTCGCGATCAAGGTGCTGAACCGGCGGTTCGCGTCCGATCCGACCGTCGTCTCGCGCTTCGTCGGCGAGGCGCGCGCGGTGAACCGCATCCGGCACCGCAACATCATCGACATCTTCTCCTTCGGCGTCGTCGACGGGCGGCACTACTTCGTCATGGAGCTGCTCGACGGGCTCACGCTCGGCGCGCTGATCCGGCGCGAGGGGCGCCTCTCGCCGGGCCGCGCCGTCCCGATCCTCGAGGGCATCGCCGACGCGCTCGACGCCGCGCACGCGGCGGGGATCACGCACCGCGATCTGAAGCCCGAGAACATCTTCGTGGCGATCGAGAAGGGCGGCCGCTACTTCCCCAAGCTGCTCGATTTCGGCGTGGCGAAGCTCGCCGACGAGGCGCTCGCCCACAAGACGGCCACGGGGGTCGCCGTCGGGACGCCCGCGTACATGTCGCCCGAGCAGGTCCGCGGCAAGGGCGTCGACCAGCGCTCGGACATCTACGCCCTCGGCGTGATCGCCCACGAGCTGCTCACGGGAACGCTCGTCTTCCAGGGCGAGTCGATGATGGACGTGATGATGATGCACCTCCTCCACCCGCCGCCGCGGGCGTCGGAGGTCTGCGCGGACCTCCCGCCCGAGCTCGACGCCCCGGTGACGGCGATGCTGGCGAAGCGCGCCGAGGAACGCCCGCGGTCGGCGGGCCAAGCGGTCCAGGCGTTCGTCGAGCAGGTGCGCAAGCTCGGCCTCGAGGGGCTCGACAGCGCGGGCGCCGCGCGGCCCAGGAGCAGCGCGCGCGTGGTGTCCGTCGGCTCGCAGGACGTCAGCTCCGAGGCGGCGACCGACGTGGTCGAGGCGCTCGATCCGGAGGAGGGCAGCGGCGCGGACGGGGGCGGCGCGTCCCGGAGCGGCGCCTCCGGGAACGGCGGCTCCTCCGGCACGCTGCGCAGCCCTGGCGGGAGCGGGGCCGTCGTGGCGGGGCGCACGCAGCCCATGCCGCCGGGCCCGGTGGCGCCCGCCGAGATCGGCCAGACGGCGGCGTTCGCCCCGCCCGCCGAGCCTGTTCGGGCGCCGAGGACCAGCGCCCGCCGCGCCGGGGTGCTCGCGGTGCTGCTCCTCGGCGGCGCCATGGCCGGGGCGATCGCGTGGCTCCGCCCCGGCGGCGACGCTGTCTCGATCCGCGATGCCGCCCCGACAGCGGCCACGGGCGCGCCGCTTGGCGCTGCAGACGCCACCGGCGGGCCGTCCAGCACCCAGGGCCCCCTCGGCGCGCCGCTGGCCGGCGCGGGCGCCACCGGCGTGCCGTCCGGCGCCGCGGATCCTTCCGGCGCGCCGCCCGTCGCGGGCGCCGCGCCCATCGGTCCCCAGGCGGCTCCGGGAGCAGCCGCGGGTGGACCGGCGCCGACCGCGCCGGTCGCCGGGGCGGCCAGCACTGCGTCCACCACGGCGCCGTCGGGCGTCCGGGCGACCCGACCGCGCAAGCACCACACCGATCTGGAGAAGCCGGCGTTCGACAGCCTCCGCGGAGCACCCTGACCATGAAGGCATCTCACGGAGCGTCGATCGTCCTGGCGATCGCGGCGGCTGGCTGCGCGAACCTCTCGCTGCTCGAGGAGGACGTCTGCGGCAACCGCGTCGTCGAGGCGCCGGACGAGGCCTGCGACGGGCAGGAAGGCTGCGGCGCGCCCGGGAGCGCGCACCAGTGCCGCTACCTCTGCGGGGGCGCCGAAGGGTTCGTGTGCCCCGGCGGCTACGGGTGCGGCGCGGACGGCGTCTGCCGGCGGCCCACGGGCGTGTTCGAGGAGCTCTCGGCGCGCACCATGGTCACGGCGATGGAGCTCTCGGCCGGCGACATCAACGCCGACGGCTGCGACGAGCTCGTGCACACGACGCTCGAGAGCACCACGATCACGGCGCTCCCCAGCCAGGCGCCCGGGCTGTGCGCGCAGGCGGAGCAGGCGCTCCCGATCGCCCGGGCGCCGTCGAGCGAGGAGACGTCGCCCGCTCCGATCCTGCGCGACCTCACGAGCGACGGCCAGCTCGAGCTCATCGTCGCCGGCCGCGGGGACGTGGTCTCCGCGCTGGGGGGCGCCGCGAACGGCCTCTTCGTGTTCTCCGCCTCGGAGAGCGCGGCCATGGCGCCCACGCTCTACGCGACCACGCGCCTCGACAGCGAGGCCGCGCGCCTCCTGTCGGCGCGGCTGCGCGGCCGCGACGCCGCGCTGATCTTCCTCGGAGCAGCCGCCGCGACGGGGGCCCCGAACGGCGGCGGTACAGGCGGCGAGCCGCCGGCGAGCGGCGGCCCCGGCCGCATCGCGGTGATGTCGGACCCGGCCATGACGCCGCAGACGCTCGACGGCGACGTCGTGGCCCCCGGCGACATCGCGGCCGCGGTCGCCGCCGATCTGGACGGAGACACCGCCGCGGACCCGGCGGCCTGCGACGAGGCGATCGTGGCGAAGCGGGGCGACGATCGGATCCGCATCTACGCCGCCTGCGGCCCCGCGGGCTCGAGCGCGCTCGCGGCGCTGCCCGAGGTGCAGCTCGGCGGCGGCGCGAGGATCCGCGACGTCAACGCGTCGCTCGCCGTGCACGATCAGAACGGCGACGGCTTCCTCGACATCGTCGTGAACGCCATCCGCGACGACCGCGGCGAGCTCCACGTCGCGTACGGCCTCGGTGACGGGCGCTTCCACTCGACGCCGAGCCTTCCGTCGAGCGGCTCGCCCGACCAGCGCACGGGCGCGCTCTCGCTCGACGACGCGGAGCTCGAGGCCGCGCTCGCCGATCCGGACCGGATCTTCGTCGCCGGCGACTTCGACGCAAACCGCCCCGGGCCAGAGCTCGTGCCGCTCGACTGCCGCCCCGGCGCGCCGTTCCAGTCTCCGGTCTGCGGCTCGGTCGGCGGAGGGTGCGAGGCGATCGCCGCCGACGTGAACGCCGACGGCCACCTCGATATCGTCGCCACCCAGACGCAGCTGCCCGACATCACGGTCTACACCGGCGCCTCGGACGGCACGTTCTACACGCAGCGCGTCGCGACGAAGTGCCCGCCCCACTACCTCGCCGTCGGCGATTTCGACGGCGACCGGGTGAACGACATCGCCTACTTCGATCAGCAGGCGCGGCCGTCGTCGCCGCAGCCCTCGACCCGGCTCGACATCGCGTACGGCAACGCCTTCGCCGCGCCCTCCGCGCCGGCCGGGCACGGCCGCCTCGATCTCGCCAGCGGCCTCGTCGCGGGCCGCGTGCTCCAGGAGGCTACGGGAGCCCAGCTCTTCGCGTTGCGCGGTCTCCCGCGGCCGCCCGACGCGCCGGTGGGCTCCGGCTCCGGGCTGGCGCTCATCGAGGGGGGCCGCGATCGCCTCATCCGCGCGCCGTTCTACTTCGCCGCGCCTCCCGGAGCGCCGGAGGGCATGCCGCCTGGTCCTGGCGCGCCGAGCTCCATCCTGCCCGTGCGGCTCCTCGGCGTCGCGGGCGGCATGTTCGCGGTCGGGGCCGACGGCGAACCCCAGCAGCGCCTCGCCGCGATCACGGAGCTCGCCGTCGAGGGCGCGCCCGGTCCCGTGCCCGAAGGCACGCAGATCTGGCTGATCTCCGTCTCACCGGAGGGGGACAACCTGCGCGCCGAGGCGTCCGGCCGGCCCGGCGAGGGGGCGCCGCCGTGCGAGGCGTGCGTGCTCGCGCCGATCGACACCGACGGCGACCGCCGGGACGAGCTCGTGTGGCTGAACGACGGCGAGCTCGCGCTGTACGCGGCCGACGGCGAGAAGCTGGTCGAGGCGGCCCGGCAGGAGACGGCGCACGTGTTCAAGGCCATCGTGGAGGACGTGAACCCGCCGAAGTACGCGCCGCGCCCGCTCGTCGCGGATCTGGACGGCGACGGGCGGCAGGATCTCCTCGCCCGCGCGGCGAGCGGCGAGATCGTCGCGCTCTGGGGCCGCGCCGGCGGGGGCTTCGATGAGACGGCGCTCGTCGCCCCGGAGCCTTGCGAGGGCGATCAGGTCTGCGCGGGCCTCGCCGTGGCGCTGCTCAACGCCGACGCCGACGTCGCGCTCGAGGTCGCCGTGGCCGGGCCCGGGCGGCTCGAGCTCTACGATCTCGACGCCGGCGCGCGGGCGCTGCGCCGCATCGAGACCGCGTTCCCCGGGCCTCCGCCGGAGGCCGGCAGCGATTACGTCGCGCTGGTCGCGGGCGACGTCGATGGGGATGGCGTCGACGATCTCGCGGTGGGGATGAGCTCCGCCTTCCTGAAGGTGTTCCGCGGCAAGCCGGTGCTGCAATGAGGGCGGCGGTGCGTCTCTTCGGTCCGTTGCTCGCCTGGGCCTCGCTGAGCCTCGCCGCGGCGCCCGCCGCGGCCCAGGCGGACGCGCGCCCGACGCCCGAGCAGGTGGCGCAGGCGGAGAGCTACTTCAACGCCGGCGCGCAGGCCTACGAGGCGGGCCAGTACCAGGTCGCCGCGGAGGCGTTCCTGGAGGCGCACGAGCGCGTGCCGAGCCCGTCGCTCCTGTTCTCGGCGGCGCAAGCGTTCCGGCGGCAGCACCTCACGGAGCCGTCGCCGGACGCGCTGCGCCGCGCGATCGCCCTCTACCGCGAGTACCTGCGGCAGGATCCGAAGGCGACGCGCCGCGAGGAGGCGGTGACGGCCCTTGGATCGCTCGTGCCGCTGGAGGCGCGGCTCCCCGGCGAGGGCGCGGAGGCGGCGGGCGGCGAGGGCGCGACGGCGCCGGGCGGCGGCACCGCGGCGGCCGCGAGGCCGGCGGCGGGCGGGACGCGGCTCCTGCTGTCGTCGCCGGCCGAGGGGGCCCGTGTGTCGGTGGATGGCCAGCCGTTCGTCGCGGCGCCGCTCGTGGCGCCGGTCGCTCCTGGCCCGCACCGCGTGCGGGTGCAGGCGGCGGGGCACGACGAGGAAGAGCTCACGGTCGTCGCGGTCGCCGGTGAGCTGATGCCGCGGCACGTCGTGCTGCGCGTGAAGCCGGCGCAGCTGCGGGTGACGGGCACGGGCGGCGCGCGCATCGCGGTGGACGGGCAGGTGAGGGGGACGGTGCCGACGGCGGGCGCGATCGCGATCGAGCCGGGGGTTCATGGGGTCGAGGTCTCGCTGCCCGGATACGAGCTCTTCCGGCGGGAGCTCCGCGTGACGCGCGAGCAGGCCGTGGGGCTCGACGCCAACCTGCGCATGACGTCCCGCCGCGTCGCCGCGTGGACGGTGCTCGGCGTCGGCGCGGCGGGCGCCGTCGCGACCGGCGTGCTCGGGGGCCTCGCCCTCGCGAGCCAGAGCGAGGCGGTCGAGCTGCGGGACAGGAAGGACGCGGGCTCGCTCACGCCGTCGGAGCGGGATCGCTACAACGCCGCGGTCGACGCGCGCGGCGGTCTCGGCGCGGCGGCGGCCGTCGCCGGCGGGGTGTCGTTGCTCGCCGCCGCCGTGGGGTTCGGGCTCTTTGCGTTCGACGAGCCAAAGGGCCTTGGCGTCGCCCCGCCCGCCGCGCCGCCGCCGAAGGATCCCGGGGTGAACGCGGAGTTCACGGTGGGCGTGTTTTCGGCGGGTGTTCGAGGGCGCTTCTAGATCGACAAGCGGGTTAAAACCCCCGGAAAAGAGCAGGAATTCGAACCGCCGAGCGCGCCAAGGACGCCAAGAACTCGCTCTGCTCCTGGCGTCCTCGGCGCCTTGGCGGCTCATCTCGGTCTCGCCGCAGGTCGTCCCCGCGGCGGGCCCGGGCCGCGATCAACCAGGCACGACGACGACCTCGCCGGTCGTGTACAGCGCCGAGGTGTCCCAGGCGAGCCCGGGGGCGAGCGGCACATCGATGCTCACCTCGGAGAACGTCCCCAGGAGGGCGCCGCTCCAGCCGAGCACGGCGACGGTGTCGCCGGCCTGGAAGGGCATGGCCTCGTCCTCCACGTGGATCTCCAGGGCCCCGTCGAGGGTCACGTCCCCGTCCACGAACAGGAGCGGCGCGGCGCTCGGCCCGGCGACGGTCACGCTCAGCGCCGCGAACAAGCCCTGGCTGTAGCTCCCGGCGACGCTCGTCGAGGGGTACACCTCGCCCACGACCAGCGTGCCGAGCGCGGGGTTCGCGAGATCGCCCGTGAAGCTGCTGGTCTCGAGGCGCCCCCGGTAGAAATCGATGACGTCGCTGGCCTGGACCTCGATCTCTCCCGCAATGAGCTCGCCGTCCGCGAGCCGCACCGCCCACCTCGGGCCGCCGGGAGCGCCGGGCAGCGGCGCGAGCCGGAGGAGGCCGCCGATGCGGACGGATCCTCCCCCGTCGATGTGCAGCGCCGGATAGACCGACGAGTCGGTGGACGCGAGGATCGTGACGTCACCGCCGTTGATCCACGATGCATAGACGTCGGTCACGTGGATGTACGCCGCGCCGCCTCGCGAGCGGATCTCGGCCTCCTCCGTGGCCAGGGTCCCCAGCGCTCCGAGGGCGATCCCGCCGATTCCATCGTCTCCCCCCACCGACAGCAGCCCCGCGTTCGTCCAGGTGCCGCCCCAGCCGCTCACGCTGACAACGCTGTTCTCGAGCTCGTTGCCGAGGACCTGCGCGTCCACGGTGGAGAGCTCGCCCCGGTAAATGGACAGCTGCGCGGCCCTGCCCGCGCCGACGACGAACTCCCCCGTGCTCACCCACCTCGTCGCGGAGCCTGTGACGAACGCCTCGATCGGGCGGAAAGGGTCCTCCGGGGCGTTGGCACCGAAATAGACGTTGTGCGAGAAGAAGCTCGCTCCTTTTCGGATCTCGATCCTGCCGCCCCACAGGTCACCGATGTAGGCGTTGGTTCGGCTCGTCAGGGTCGCGTCGTACCCCTCGACGAGCACGTCGCCGTGGGCGTGGAAGTACGGCCCGCTGACCAGGAGGTCGTCGGTGATCACCGTGGCGCCGGTCCGTACGATGAGCGAGCCCCAGGCGAAGTGGCCTGCGCCGATCGCGAGAGAGCCATTGTTGGTCCACCGCGATCCGTACCCGACCACCTCGACGGAACCGGAGCCCTCGTAAGGCCCGCCGATGATGGCGCCGGGGCTGAGCACCCTTCCCCTGTTGGAGACGCGCACGCTCCCCGAGCGGGGCGTGCCCGGTATCGTGCCGCCGACCAGCAGAGGGCTCTCCCCGAGGTCCCACGGGTCCGACGGGCTTGCGGGCGATACATCCTCCGAGATGGTCACCTCCGCCCGGACCGGCACTGCCACGCTCACCGACACCGCCGCAAGCAACGCCGAAAGGGCGCATCGGACATGCTGGTTCATAGGCCTCCTGCTCAGCAAGAAAATTCACGGCACAAGAATTCCGTCCTCACTTCCCCCTGCTGCCCGAGCCGGGTGGATCGCGAGACCGATATTCCCGCGCGCACTCTAGCAGGTAAAAAGTCCGACGATCGCATGTCCTCGAATCAGCTCTACCGATGAGCCCGGTGCGATGGGCCTCGCCGGCCGAGCCGCATTGACGGGGCAGGGTGGAGCGGATGGACCCTCTCGAGGGAGATGTTCGGAGTCGACTTTGCTGTCTCCGCCGCCCGTCGGTCCGGTTTGCGAGAGGCGATTGGAGCCGATCTCTCTTTCATGAACCCTGCGTGCGAGCGTGCGAGTCGGCGTCGAGGCGCACCAGGGCGCCACGCAGCGTCAGGCGGGCTCTCGGGGAGCACGGACGCGAGGTCGAAGCCCCTGCGGATGTCTGCTCGAGCGACCTCGCTCCGGGATGGGTCGTGGCTCGACCGCGCTCGATCTGCTCGGGTCGGGCCCGAGCGGCGCCCATGTGGGCCTCTCGATCACCTATCCGCGCCGACCCCTCTGTTTTCCATCACGGAACGCGCGCGCCCCGGAGACAGTCACGGGCATGAAGCGCTCCTCGTCGATCGTGCAGGCGGCTCTCGTCTTCCTCGCGTGCGCCTGCGGTGACGGAGGCGATGTCGGCGGCCAGGGCGGCCAGGGGGGCCAGGCGAGCGGCGGTCCGTCCACCGGCACGGCAGGCGCCGGCGCAGGCTCGTCCGCCAGCACGGCGGGCGCCGGCGCAGGCCCGTCCGCCAGCACCACGGGCGCGGGCGGAGGTCTCGGCCCCCACGTCCCTGAGACGAGCACGCCGACGCGCGGCGGGACGATGACGTTCACGAACATCGGCGCGACCGGCTGGTGGCCCCGCCGCATCGACCGCGAGCCGGGCGACCCGGCGTGCGACTACAAGGACGGCGACGACACCTGGGGCGGGCACTGCTGCATGACGGAGCATCACACGACGAGCGACGAGCTCGCCCCGTTCGATGAAGAGATGACCCTCATCATGAAGGCGATCCGCGTGAAGCAGCTCGCCGTCTATCAGCCTGGCAGCGACCCTGCCGCATGGCAGATGGTCTCGTCGTGGGACGCGAAGGTCGGCGCGGGCTCCAATCTGCTCGTCACGGAAGGGCAGAACACCTCCGCCGACTTCACGGGCGACCTCACGAAGAAGGACTGCGTCACGTACTTCACGCAGGACAAGCCCTTCGCGTGCGGCGACGGCAAGGATTATTACTGTCCCGACGATCCGGGCATCATGCACCTCGGCTGGGCGGGCTCGAAGCTCGTTGTCTTCCTGGCGTCGATGACGTTCGACGACGCGGGCGTCGAGAAATGCGACGGTGATGGGCAGGGCCACCCCGGCCCGTGGGTCGCGTTCGTCGCGTCCGAGCTCATTCGCGACGGCGGCCGCAAGTGGAACGGGCTCTGCAACTGCTACTCGAAGACGGGCACCGTCGGCGACGGCTGCGGCGAGATCAACGTGTTCGAGGTCGTGATGGACAACAACGAGTACAGCAACCGCGAGTTCATGAGCACCGGTGTCCGCTCGTACCAGGAGGGGCACATCGGCGGCAGCGTCTGCGGGACCGGCTGTGATCGTGACGAGTTCGCCGAGGATGTCGAGGTGGTGGATGCGTGCGCGCAAAAGGCCTACGACAAGGGGCCCGTCATCGAGGCCGGCGGGCCCTCGGACGGCTGCCCCACGTGGCGCCGGCCCAGCGGCGATCGCTACTTCATGATCCTGCTCGATGAGGCGCAGCGCACGATCCAGGTCGCGGTCATCCACCCCGAGAGGATCCCCTCCGCCGCGGCCGAGATGCTCCCCGATCTGCCGGGCGGGCTCTCGCGCGGCTCGATCGACGCCATGCTCTCGATGCGCCTGCCCGAATGAGCCCCATGAAACCGAGGAACACGATGCACAATCTCCGTCAGCTTCCGGTGCGGTGGGTCTTCATCGCCGCGATCGCGTCCTTCGCCGGCGTGCCGGCGTGCTCTGGCAGCGACGACGAGGCACAGGCGTCGTCGGGGTCGAGCGGCGCCGGCGCAGGTAGCGCGAGCAGCAGCGGCGCAGCAAGCTCGAGCGGCGGCGGCGCAGGTAGCGGGAGCAGCAACGGCGCAGCAAGCTCGAGCGGCGCGGGCAGCGCGAGCAGCGGCGGCGCAGCAAGCTCGAGCGGCAGCGGCGCAGCAAGCTCGAGCGGCAGCGGCGGCCCTGCGCCGGCGGGCTGCAAGCGCGGCCTCGCGTATGGCTATCACTCGAAGGCGGACATGGATGTCCTCTCCCCGGCTGTGTCCTGGTGGTACAACTGGACTCATGTGCCGGACGAGGGGGTCCGGCCCGACCATTACAGGACGCTCGGCGTCGAGTACGTACCGATGGTGTGGGGCGGGGGCAACCTCGACAGCGCCGCCGCCGGCCGAATCGCCTCCGAGATCCCCGAGGGGGCGAGGTTCCTGCTGGGGTTCAACGAGCCGAACTTCGGGGCGCAGGCCGACCTTTCCGCGGCCGAAGCCGCGGCGCTCTGGCCGCACGTCGAGGCGGTGGCCGACGCGCGCGGCCTCGCGCTCGTGTCGCCGGCCGTGAACTTCTGCGGCGGCGATTGCCAGGAGACCGATCCATTCAAGTACCTGGACGACTTCTTCGCCGCGTGCGGCGGGTGCCGGGTCGATTACATCGGCATCCACATCTACACCGGCTGCAAGGGAGAAGGCGACAACCAGGCCCAGTGGCTCATCAACCACGTCGAGACGTACAAGTCACGGTTCGACAAGCCCCTCTGGCTCACGGAGTTCGCCTGCGACAGCGCGGGCTCCCTCGCCGAGCAGAAGGAGTTCCTTGTCGACGCGCTGGCGTACCTCGAGAACGAGCCCCGGATCGCGAAGTACGCGTGGTTCTCGGGCCGCGCCGACAACGTCCGGCACGCGAGCTTGCTCGGCGACGACGGCGAGCTCAACGAGCTCGGTCAGGCCTACGTCAGCGCGCCGCAGCACGCGTGCGGAGCCTCGACGGAGTGAGCGTGACGCGGCGGGCGGCCGGCCGCCTGCGCGCTCTCCCGCCGTGGCCACCGCGCCGCGGCGCCCGGGACTCGCCGCCGCTCGCCCCTCGGGCGGCGTCGGCGCGGCAGGCCCGCGCCGCAACGCGTCGGTGCGAATGGGGGCGGAGACGCGAGCGTGAGGCTCGAAGGCGCGGTCATGCCGCGCCACCAGCTCCGTTCCCCGCCGGGCGCGGGTCTCGCGCTCGCCGACGATCGTCGACGCTCGCCGCGCCAGTTTGTGATTGACGCCGAACATGTGAGCGTTCACATTCGGCGCTCCGAAACTTCTTTTGCCTTCCCCTGGATGGGCCGCCATGCGCACCGGGTCTTGCGTCCTTCTGTGCGTTCACCTTGACGGTCGCGCCGTGGCTCCGGACGAGGCGCATGCCGGGGGAAAGGAGGAGCAGCAGCTGGGCTCGGCTGGGGTGACATCAGGGCGCACTCCAGGCGTGGAACATCTGGCAACCACCTGTCCGCCAGTCTCGCCGTTCGCCGTCGTCGGCATCGAGTGAGCGCTTCGCGCAGACATAACGCAACCAGAGGGGCATCGTGCACTACGAAAAGAAGGCCGTCAGTCGCTTCCATGTCTTCTGTTTGCTCTCGAGCGTCGCGATGCTGGCGTGCAGCGAAGAGAGCGGCGACGCGGCACAAGCTGCGGGCGCGAGCAGCTCGAGCGTGTCGGCCGCCAGCGGGGCGTCGACCGGCGTAACCGCTGGGTCGGGCAGCACCTCCGGCGGCACGAGCAGCGGCGAAGCAGCCAGTAGCGGCGGAGCGACCGCCGGCGCCGGTGGAGCGGGCTCGGGTGGAACGGGCGGCGCGGGCGGCGCCGGGACAGGTGAGGCCGGCGGGGGCGGGGGCGGAGGCGGCGGTGACGCGGTGAAGTCCGCGGGCTGCGGCAAGATGCGCACGCTTCAGAACGGCGCCGGCACCGTGCAGAGCGGCGGGAAGAGCCGCAAGTACACCCTGCACGTCCCCGACGACTACGACAACGGCCACCCGTACCGGCTCATTCTCTCCTTCCACGGGGCCACGGGCAACAGCGGCCAAGTCGCGCCCTCGTATTTCGGGCTCTGGTCGCTCTCCGAAGGGAGCACCATCTTCATCGCGCCCGACGCTGTCGGCGGGTTCTGGTCAGCCGACGACGATGTGACCTTCGTCGACGACATCCTCGAGCAGGTCACCGGCGATCTCTGCATCGACACCTCGCGCATCGAGCTCGAAGGCTTCAGCCAGGGGGGGGCCATGGCGTGGACGCTGGCCTGCGCGCGTCCGGACGTTTACCGCGCCGCGGTGGTCCACTCCGGCGGCGGTCTCCCCCGGCCGGCGAGCTGTCAGCCGGTCGCCTTCATGTCTTCGCTGGGTCAGCAGGAGAGCGGCGGAGCCGGACAAACCTCCAACAGCGATTTCTTCGCCAAGCAAAATGGATGCATGGTGGAGGCCCTGGCCAAGGCGCCCAGAGGTGGCCACGCCTGCTCGGACTACAAGGGCTGCTCCACGGGGCACCCCACCCGCTGGTGTGACTACGACGGTGGTCATACTCCGTCGCCGAACGACGGCGGGCAGCAGATGTCATGGATGCCCCAGGAAGTATGGACGTTCCTGAGTCAGTTCTAGAACACCAATCGTGTTGAAATCCGGAGAAATTTCACAGGGAGGCGAGGAGGCGGGGAGGAAGACAGAAAGAATCTCTCCTTCTCGCCGTCTCTCGCTCCCCGCCTCCCCGTCTCCCTGTGAAATCTCTGCTTTTTCTCAGGGTTTCAACCACTTTGTCGCTCCAGAGTGCGCGAAACAAAGCGGTGCTGGCTCGCGTGCCAGGTTGTCGTTGACATGGAGTCTCTGTTCGATGGACCAATTCAAAAGTCACGTCCTCGGGCTCGCGTCGCTCTCGTTGGCGCTGCTCGTTGCTCTGCCTGCGCGCGGGGCATCGCTACAAAAAGTCAACCAGAGCGAATGGGGTGCGGACGGCCTGCCCAGCTATGTCAACATGTACATTTACGTGCCTGACAAGCTGGCGACCAAACCGCCCATCGTCGTCGCTCCCCATCATTGTCAGGGAAATGGCCAGGGGACGTTCAGCGAGATGTCGAGCCTGGTTTCCATAGCGAACACCAGCGGCTTCATCATGATCTTCCCGGAGGCGACCGGACAGAACTGCTGGGACGCGGGATCGACGAGATCGCTCGCCCACGGCGGCGGCGGCGACACGGGGGCCATCGTCCAGATGGTGAAATACACGCTCGCGAAGTACAGCGGCGATGCGGGCCGCGTGTACTCGGTCGGCGGGTCATCGGGCGGCATCATGACCGAGGCGCTGCTCGGCGTGTACCCCGACGTGTTCATGGCCGGCGTGTCGCTCATGGGCGTTCCGTGTGGCTGCTGGGCCGAGGGCTACAACGACGTCACCGGGACGGGGAGCTCGGCCCAGTGGAGCGGGCCCTGCGGGGGCGGCAACGTCACGAAGACCGGGCAGCAGTGGGGAGACCTCGTTCGTTCGTACTATCCCGGCTACACCGGCCATCGCCCGCGCCTGCAGCATTGGCATGGCACCGCCGACACGATCCTCAGCTACAAGAACATGGCTGAAGACGTCAAAGAGTGGACGAACCTCCTGGGGTTGAGCGAAACCCCGGATGGGACCGACACGCCAAAGCGCGGAACCACGCGCCAGTCCTGGAAGAGCTCCTGCGGCTACACGGTCTATGAGGCCTTTTCGATGGACGGCGTCGGGCACGCTGTGCCGTTCGACGGGCCCGCCGTCGCCGCTTATTTCGGCCTCGATACGGCCGGTGGTCAGGATCCAGAGACGGCAGCTTGTCCCGGCGCTGTCCCCGGCGGCAGCGACACCGGAGGCGCAGGTGGCGCGGCCGGAGCCGGAGGCGCGGGGGGCGAGCCCGGAGCCGGAGGCGCGGGGGGCGAGCCCGGAGCCGGAGGCGCGGGGGGCGAGCCCGGAGCCGGAGGCGCGGGCGGGGTCATGGTAAGTGGCTCAGGCGGCAGCCCGGGCAGCGGCGGCGCGATGGACACCGCGTCCGGGGGGGCGAACGGACAGGACGCCAGCTCGGGAACCGGCGACTCGACAGGAGGAGAAAGCTCCAGCTCCGGCTGCAGCTGCGCCGTGGGCAACGACGCGAGCGACTCCGGCGCTCAGGCGGGCTTCCTCCTCGCGGCGCTGGGGTTGCTGCTCGGTCGCCCGAAGCGCCGCCCGCGCTGAGCGCGCTGGAAGACCCCCGGCCGCGCCGCATCGTGGTCTCACTTGCCGTAGGCCACCCGCCACACGGTGTTGCTCTGGTCGTCGGTCACCAGCAGCGCGCCGTCCTTGGCCACGGCGACGCCGACCGGACGACCCCACACGTCGCCGGTGCTCGTGACGAAGCCGGTCATGAAGTCTTCGTAATATCCCGCCGCCTTGCCGTCCTTGACCGGGATGCGGATCACCTTGTATCCGGTGCGCCGCGAGCGGTTCCACGAGCCGTGCTCCGCCGCGAAGATGTGTCCCTGGTAGTCGGCCGGGAACTGCTGGCCCGTGTAGAAGCAGAGGTCGAGGGAGGCCGAGTGCGACTGGATCAGCACGTCCGGCACGACGACCTTGTCCCGGAGCTCGGGGCGCTTGCCCTCGTGCCGCGGATCTTGATGCCCGCCGAGGTAGTACCAGGGCCAGCCGTAGAAGCCGCCCTCTTGCACGCGCGTCACGTAGTCGGGGACCAGATTGTCGCCCAGCTCGTCGCGCTCGTTCACGCTGGTCCAGAGCGCGCCCGTCGCCGGCTCGATGGCCAGGCCGACCGGGTTGCGGATGCCTGACGCATGGAGCGCCTCGTTCTTGCCGTCGGGCGTGAAGGCCAGGATGCACGCGCGGCGGATCTCGTCGTCGTCGTCATCGACGTTGGAGCGGGAGCCCACGGACACGAACATTCGCTGGTTGTCCCTGCTGAAGGCGATATCGCGGGTCCAGTGGCCGCCGCCGCCCACCGCCTCCTTGCCCGAGGGGATGTTGGTGACCAGCGCCTCGGCCGGGCCGCTGGCCCTGGTGTCGCCCGCCTTGTAAGGGAACCGCACCACGCTGTCGGTGTTCGCGATGTAGACGTGCGTCGGCGCCTCGGTCCCGCTCGGATAGAAGGCGATGCCGAAGGGGCGGTTCAGGTCCTCGGCGTAGACGCTGCGGACGTCGGCCTTGCCGTCGCCGTCCGTGTCCCGGAGCACCTGCACCCGGTCCGCCGCGCTCTCGGCCACGAACACGTCGCCGTTCGGCGCCACCTGCACGACGCGCGGCTTCTCCAGACCCGTGGCGAGCTCGGTGACGGTGAATCCCGACGGGACTTTGGGGAACGCACCGGCTGGACGATCTGCCTTGCTCGGGCTGTTGGTCACCGACTCGCCCTCGTTGGGCGCGGGGAGGTCGGCGACGGTGATCTTGCGCTTCACGCCCGGCGCGTCCGTTGTCCAGTCGCCCAGCGCGTCGGCGCCGGTGAGGATCCTGTCGGTGGGCGCTGGCTGCGGTGTGACCTCGGCGCGCTTGGGCGAGCAGGAGGCCAGCGCGCCCGCGCCGGCGCCGACCAAGAGCACCTGAGCCGCCCCACGCCGGGCCCACGCGCGACCTGAGATTCGGTTGTCCATGGACTCGGGTTGCCATTCGGCTGCTCCTCTGTCCACCGCTCCACCGCTCCACCGCTCCTCTGGACCGATGAGCCCGCCGATCTCCTCGCCTCTCTCCACGAGCAGACGGGGGAGCGCCCCTCCATCCAACCCCGGCTGCCGCCCCGGTGGCCGGCTACCTACCAGTCCGCCTCGATCACCCCTCCGGTGTACTGCGTGCTGGCCGGCGTGTACTGGTGCACCTCGAACTTGTTGCCGTCGGGGTCCGCCAGCCAGATCTGGTACGTGTTGTCGCAGCCGAGCTTCTTCTCGGTGAACGGGACGCCGCGGCTCTTCAGCGTCGCCATCACGGCGTCCATGTCGTCGGTCTCCAGGCAGAAGTGGGCGATCCCGGTATTGACCACCTCGCCGAGGTTCCGGTCCTCGAACATCTCCATATAGTTGCCGTCGGCGATCTCGAGGTAAGCGCCGAACGGCGCGCCTTCGCGGGTGAAGCTGAACTTGGTGGCGAACCCGAGCTTGCCGTAGAAGTCGACCGAGCGCTGCAGATCCCTCACGTTGAGACAGACGTGCGCGATGCGTTTGAACATGGGGAGGGCCTCCGCGACGGCGCCGGGGTAGGGGAGCGGCGCGTGCGGCCGAGGATACCTCACCCGGAGGCCCCGGCGCGACGGCGGCGCTTCGCCGTCCCCGTTCGCCTCAGCGCAGCCCGAGCCGCTTCGCGAGGTGGTGCAGGTTGCTGCGGTGCATCCCGAGCGATCGCGCCGCGGCGGCCCAGTTGCCGTCCTGCTGCGCCACGGCCCGCTCGATGAGCCCTCGCTGGAACGCGTCGACCTGCTCGTTCAGCGGCGCAGCCGCCGCGGCGGGCGCCTTCTCCGCGTCGTCCTCGCGCGGCGCGGGCTCCGGCGCCGCGGCGACGTCGACCCCGAGGTGGGCCGGCTTGACGACCACGGGCGCCCCGCGGGGCACGCCCCGCGACGCCTGCAGGACCATCGCCGGGCTCGTCCCGAGCAGGCTCGCGCCCCGCTCCCGCTCCGCCGCCCGCCGGAGGTCGTCGGCGACCAGGCCGAGCCGCTCGGCGCTGTGCTCGAGCGCGTCGATGCGCTGGCTCGTGCGCACCGCCGCGCCGGCCAGCGCGCCCAGCCAGGAGAGCGTCGCCGCGTCGACCCCCTCGAAGGCGCGCGGGTCGCGCGCGTCGGCCGTCAGGAGCCCGATGAGCGTGCCCTCGACCCGCAGCGGACAGCCGAGGCACGCGTGCACGTGCGCCGGCGCGGTCGCGTCCGACGCGAGCAGCCCGTCGAACGGATCCGGCAGCTCGGTGTCCGGCGCGAAGCGCACGGGCGCCTCGGCGTGGCAGAGGATGTCGAGCCGAGGGTGCGCCTTCGTGCAAAACGTGCGCCCCAGCGCCTCCGGCGCGAGCCCGTGCGCCGCGAGCGGCACCGGCGCACGGCAGCGGCACGCCGGCTGCTTCAGGGCCGGGCGTCACGACCGGAGCCCTCGAGGTCGCGCCGCGGAGGCGCGGGCGCGCCGGGGCTCACGCGAACAACGAGGTCGCTATGCATAACCTACGACGACTCTGGCTGGCGCTCGCCGCCGTCATCACCGCTGGCTTCTTGATACTCGGCTTCATGGGTCGGGAGGTGTACCGCAAGGCCCCGCCGATCCCGGAGCGGGTCGAGACGCCGTCCGGCCGGGTGCTGCTCACGAAGGACGATATCCTGGACGGGCAGCTTGTCTATCAGAGCATCGGCGGACAGCAGGTCGGCAGCGTCTGGGGACACGGCGCTTACCAGGCGCCGGACTGGTCGGCCGACTGGCTCCATCGCGAGGCCGAGGCGCAGCTCGCGCTCTGGAGCCAGCGAGAGCACGGCGCGGCGTTCGCGGCGCTCCCGGACGAGGCGCAGGCCGCGCTCAAGGCGCGGCTCCAGCGGACGATGCGCCACAACGGCTACGACGCCGCGACCGGCGCGCTCACGGTCTCCGAGGATCGAGCGCTGGCGATCGAGCAGACCGCGGCGCACTACCGCGCGCTCTTCGGCGACGAGCCGAGCCTCACCGGCCTGCGCGAGAGCTACGCGCTGCACACGGGCGCGGTCCCCGACGCCGGGCGGCGCGACAAGCTGACGGCGTTCTTCTTCTGGACCTCGTGGGCCACGGCCGCGGAGCGCCCTGGCACCGGCGCCAGCTACACCAACAACTGGCCTCATGAGCCGCTCGTCGGAAACGTCCCCACGGCCGCCAACGTGATCTGGTCGATCGTGAGCGTCGTGCTGCTGCTCGCCGGGATCGGCGCGCTCGTCTGGTACCACGCGTTCCGCCGCACCGAGGAGCCGGCCGTCGCTGCGCCGGCGCGCGACCCGCTCTCGGGGTGGGTGCTCACCCCGTCGATGCGGGCCGTCGGGAAGTACTGCGTCGTCGTGGTCGCGCTGCTCGTGCTCCAGGTCGCGCTCGGCGCCCTGACCGCGCACTACACGGTGGAAGGACACGAGGTCTTCGGCCTGCCGGTCGCGGACTACCTGCCGTACGCGGTGACGCGCACCTGGCACGTCCAGCTCGGCGTCTTCTGGATCGCGACCGCGTTCCTCGCGGCGGGGCTGTTCCTCGCGCCGGCGGTGGGCGGGCGAGAGCCGAGGGGGCAGCGGCTCGGCGTGAACGTCCTCTTCGGCGCGCTCGTCCTCGTGGTCTTCGGCTCGCTCGCCGGAGAGTGGCTGTCGGTCAAGCAGCGCTTCGCGCTCGAGCACTCGTTCTGGTTCGGGCACCAGGGGTACGAGTACGTCGACCTCGGCCGCGCCTTCCAGATAGCGCTCTTCGGCGGGCTCGCGCTCTGGCTCTTCCTGATGCTGCGCGCGCTCTGGCCCGCGCTCTCGCGGCGCGACATGAGCCGGCACATCGTGCTGCTCTTCACCGGCGCGACGGTGGCGATCGGGATGTTCTACGGCGTGGGGCTGTTCTACGGCGCGAAGACGCACCTGTCGGTCATGGAGTACTGGCGCTGGTGGGTCGTCCACCTGTGGGTCGAGGGGTTCATGGAGGTGTTCGCCACCGCGGCCATCGCGTTCCTGTTCACCCGGTTCGGGCTCGTGCGGCCCGACAGCGCGGCGCGGGCCGCGCTCCTGTCCACCTGCATCTTCCTCGTCTCGGGCATCCCCGGCACGTTCCACCACCTCTACTTCAGCGGCACGCCGGTCTCGGTGATGGCGGTCGGCGCGAGCTTCAGCGCCCTGGAGGTCGTGCCGCTCGTCCTCGTGGGGATGGAGGCGCACGAGACCTGGCAGATGCAGCACCGGAGCGCGTGGATGCAGGCCTATCGATGGCCCATCCAGTTCTTCGTCGCCGTCGCGTTCTGGAACTTCGTGGGCGCTGGGGTGTTCGGCTTCCTCATCAACCCGCCGATCGCCCTCTATTACATGCAGGGCCTCAACACGACCCCCGTGCACGCGCACGCCGCCCTCTTCGGCGTCTACGGGCTCCTGTCGCTCGGCCTCGTGCTGGTGATGCTCCGCCGCCTGCGCCCCGACGCGGTGTGGAACGAGGCGCGGCTCCGCGTGGCGTTCTGGGGGATGAACGGCGGCCTCGGCCTCATGATCCTCCTGAGCCTCTTGCCGATCGGGCTGGCGCAGGCGTGGGCCAGCGTCGAGCGCGGGCTGTGGTATGCGCGGAGCGCGGAGTTCCTGCAGCAGCCGGTCCTCGAGGCGCTGCGCTGGATGCGGCTCGTCGGAGACAGCCTGTTCATCGTCGGCGTCCTGGCCTTCGTGGGGTTCGTCGCGGGGCTCTTCACGCGCCGGCCGGCGGGCGCTGCCTCGGCGAAGCCCGCGCCCGAAGGTGAGGCGGCAGGGATCGCCGCGCCGGCGGCGAGCGGCGCGCCGGCGGCCTGATCACCCGCGCGCCAGCGCCCGGCAGTCCGCTGGCGCGCCTGCTCGCCGTAGCGCCGCGCGGCGACCGGCAGTGCCTGCCGCACCCTTCAGAAAAGAGACGGCCCCACCCGATTGCGTGAAGGATGGCTCGCCACCGCAGCATCCATCAGGCGCGAGAGAGACCGGGATGCGAGCGGTCTCCTTCTGTAAAAAAAAATCTCAGGAGAGTAAAGAGATGAGCTTGTTCAGCAAGAGTTTCCTCCCGTTGACGTTCCTCGGCGCCGCAGCGGTGCTCGGTGGCTGCGTTGGCGACGCTTCCCTCGAAGGCGATGACGAGCTGGGGACCCAGGCGGACGCGGCTGATCCCGAGTCAGCGGACGCGATCGACCCCGACGCGGCGGAGGCGGTTGGAAGCGCGCAGCAAGCGGTGACCCAAAGCGAATGGATCTGCTGGCAATGGTGGGGCAAATGGGTCGACGTCGGCCATGTCAAGATCTGGTGGGGCCATACCCCCAAGGATGCCCTATGGGCCTGCCAGAACTGGGTCGCGCGCTGCTACAATCACGGCGACGGCTGCTATGTTCGTGATAAGACGCCGATCGCCTGGTCATGGTGAGGAGCGTGGGGATCCTCCTTATCGATCCCCGCCAGGCGCATGAGGCTGCGGGGGAAGGCGTCGCCGCGCTGGAGGCGATGCCGCCGGTCGCCTGCGTGGACAGGGCGCCGCGCGTCTGACCGCTCGCGCGGCCGAGGATCGAGGCACGCCTTCCCCTGACGAGAATGATGCACGGCCTGCAGGGCTGACCGCGTGCCCCGGGTCACCTGCTGGAACATCCAGCCCGCGTGACAAGCCGTCGACATGCCAGGCTTTCAGCGGATGCCCTCCACGATCCTGCCAGGTTTCGCCCGCGCCAGCCGTCGGCATGGAAGGCCGCCTCCGCGGAGCGCATGGCACGACCCGCCGACGATGAGATGCGCCGTGCGCGGGCGCTGAAGTCACACATAGATTGCGAGATTGCCGCACGCTCTTCACGCAAGCGAGGGTACTCAACGTGGGAGGCGATTCATGGTGCCGAGGCGAGCCATGGCCGGGAGCGGCCGTCCGAGAGCACGATCATGAGCGCGCTCCTGCGCGGCGCCGTGACGCCGCTGAAAGGCGCCGCGGCCGCCGCGATCGCCTGGCGCACGCAGGGCCGGCACTACATCACCGTCGTCGCCAAGGCGAGCTTCGCCTTTGCGATCGATGCGGTGATGTGGCGGACCGATCCGCAGGAGATCCTCGGCGCCGAGGTCCACCATGGCAAGAACCCGGCGCGGAGCATCCGCTGGAGCGGGGACCTCGCGCCCTACCTCGGTCGCGCCGATGTGGTCTTCACCGGAGACGCGCACGCGCCGCGCGGCACCGAGGTCCAGTCCTTGCCGGTGCGGCTCGCGATCTACAGCGCCGGCGGCTGGGTGCTCGACAAGCGCCTCCTCGTCCGCGACAAGGGCCCTTTCCGGCAGATACCCCTCGTGTACGAGAGGGCGGTTGGCGGCGCGAACGGGTGGGAAAATCCGTTCGATGGGGAGCCGATGGATGGCCCGGCCAACATCCTCGACCCCCAGGATCCCGCACGCCTCGCTGGCTTCGCGCCGCTCGCGCGCGCCGCGCCGGTGCGCCGTCGGCTGCTCGGCAGCACGCCTCGCAAGGCGCTCGAGGGGCCGAACGCCGACATCCCCGCGGGCTTCGACTGGTCGTACTTCCAGGCGGCGCCCGCCGACCAGCGGATCGCATTCCTGCAAGGCGATGAGTGGATCGTGCTCGAGCACGTGAATCCGGCGGCTCCACGGCTTCAGATGCGCTTGCCCGGGGCGCGCGGGGTGGCGCGGATCCGGGGGCTCGCCGCCTCCGCCGCGGCAGACGGCGAGCTGCTCGAGCTCAACGCCGACACGCTTCGCATCGACGGCGTCGAGCAGCGCTGCACGGTCGTGTGGCGCCGGGTCTTCCCTGTCTCCGGCGAGGACGCCCTCGCGGCCGTGCGGATCGTGGCCGGCGTCGAGATCGAAGGCGAGGAGATCGCATGGCCCGACGTGCGCCTCGAGGCGCAGGAGCGCGCGCAGCCGGCGCATCCGCCTTCCCTCCGCCTGGGCTCCCAGGAGACCGCCCGGATTAAGGACGCGCCCGACGGGGCGGGCGAGGCGCGGCTCGCCCCGGATCTCCCGATCAGCCTCTCCGCAGAGGACGTCGAGATCGTCGATCCTCCGCTGTCCGCCGCGTCCCTCTTTCAAACGCTCGCGCTCCCCGTGGAGCCGGACGAGCCGTCGATGCGCGCCCCGGCGCTCCCCTTCGGGCCCGCAGCCCCTGCGCCGGCGGAGCAGGGCGAGCTCGGGCCGGTCGCAGATCAAATCCCTGCCATCTTCACCAGCACGACGCTTCTGTCGAGCGAGGATGAGGCGCGGGCCACCGGTCAGCCCGCGACGCCGTTTCCTGCCGCGCCGCCGCTTCCGCCGCGCGAGCTCCGACGCGAGGGCGACGAGGTTCCGGGGCCGCTCCCGCCGCTCGGCGAGGGCGACGAGGTCAGCGTCGAGCGGTGCGCGATCATCGCGGCGGAGCTCGCGGAGCGGCCGGTCCCCCGGGCCGACGTGCTCCGCGCGCACGGCCTCTCCGATGAGCGCTGGGAGCAGGCCGAGGCGCGATGGCAAGAGGCGATGGCGGAGGAGGCCCGACGCGGCGAGCGACCGCTCCGCGATCGGTTCGATGCAGCCTATCTCGCCGCCTGGGAGGCCATCCGCGGCGTTTTGCGTCCGACCGACTATGCGCGACTGGTCGTCGCGACCGAGCGCGACGGCGCGGCCGCGGCGCTCGATCCGCTCGCCATTCGACGCACCGTGTGGGCGCAGATGAAGCGACTATGGGCCAGGCGGCTCGCCGGCGATCCGCGCCTGAGAGCGCACGTCGAGGCCGAGATCGCGACGCTGCGCGGAGCGCCGCGGCAGCCCGCGGACAGCAACGCCCCCGCGGCGCAGGCCGGCTGATGCGACGCGATGTCAGATGTGCGGATCGCACGATGGCGACGCGCCGTCGTGACATGCAATCATCGCTTTGCTTTGCAAGAATCGCCTCAATCGTCGACGTCCTTCCGGCGCCAGGAGCCAACGCGCACCGATAACGGGGAGTTACAACCATGCAAGATGCGTTCACCGTCAGCGCCAGCGCGCTCCCTGCCGCCACGCGGGTCATTGGCTTTCGAGGGACAGAGGGGCTGTCGAAACCGTACGTCTTCGAGATTTATCTCGTGATGACGAACTACGTGGGCCAGGATCTCGACCTCGCCGACGCTGTGGGCACGAAGGCGACGCTCCGCCTCTCCCCGTCGGACGGCGGGGCTCCCTTCCTCGTGAACGGCATCTTCGCGACGTTGGAGCTCATCCACGCGTTTGGCGAGCGCACGGTCTTCCGCGCTGTGCTCGTGCCGCAGCTCTGGAAGCTCACCATCTCCCTGCATAGCCGGATCTTCACCGACCAGACGGTGCCCGAGATCATCAAGACGGTGCTCTCGGGCGCTGGGGTCTCGGAGTACGAGCTCAGGCTGATCGGCAGCTACAAGCCGCAGGAGCACGTGTGCCAGTACGGCGAGAGCGACTTCGACTTCATCTCGCGGTGGATGGAGCGCGAGGGGCTCTATTATTACTTCGAGCAAGGAGACGGCGGGGAGACGCTCATCATCACCGACGACAAGGGCGTCCACGTCCCGCTCGGCCAGAAGGCGGTCCGGTATCTCCCGCAGTTCAGCGAGCACAGGGCCAAGGGAGAGGTGCTCTGGACCTTCACGTGCCGGCACACGTCGATGCCGTCCAGGGTCCGCATGAGCGACTATGATTACAACAATCCAGCGATCGAGATCTCCGGCAGGGCGCCCGTCGCGGCGAACGGGCTCGGCGAGATCAGCGTCCACGGCGCGCGTTTCTTCACGCCGGCCGAGGGCAGCCGCCTCGCGGCCGTGAAGGCGCAGGAGCTGCTCGCGGGCCAGGTCGTCTACCACGGCACCGGGGCGACGTTCCACATGCGCCCCGGGTACACGTTCGAGCTCGAAGAGCATCCGAAGCCGGCGTTCAATGCGGTTTATCTGGCCACAGAGGTCGAGCACTGGGGCAACCAGACGGGCTGGGCGCCCGAGCTGATGCAGATCATCGGGCTCACCTGGGACGATGTGTACCGGATGGAGGTCAAGGCCGTCTCCTCGACCGTCCAGTACCGGGCGCCGCAGCGGACGCCGTGGCCTCGTATCTACGGGACCGAGCACGCCGTCGTCGACGGCCCGGCGGACAGCGAGTACGCCCAGATCGACCAGCACGGTCGCTACGCGGTCAAGCTGAGCTTCGATGAGAGCGACCTCCGGGGCGGCAAGGCCTCGACCTGGGTGCGCATGCTCCAGCCGCACGGCGGCGGCACCGAGGGGTTCCATTTCCCCCTGCGCAAGGGAACCGAGGTGATGTGCACCTTCCTCGGCGGGGATCCGGACCGCCCCGTCATCGCCGGCGTCGCCCCGAACGCGCACACGCCGAGCCCCGTCACCTCGGCCAACAGGACGAGGAACGTCATCCAGACCGGGGGCAGGAACCGCATCGAGCTCGAGGACCAGGCGGGCTCGCAGCGCATCACCGTCAGCACACCGACCGAGAACACGATCCTGCGCATGGGCGCGCCCAACGATCACCACAATTTCATCTCCAGGACGGACGGTACCGCCCTGATCAAGACGGGCAAGTCGCTCGAGATCCAGACGGGCACCTGGAGGAAAGATAACGTCGGCGATCAAATGGAGACCGAGGTCGGCGGTTTCCTGAAAGAGACCGTCACCGGCTTCGTCACCCTCGAGTACAAGGACGCGAAGAACGAGACCGTCACGAAGGCCGTCACGGAGATTTACAAGGACGCGAAGAACGAGACGGTCACCAAGCCCGTCACGGAAACCTACCTGGACACCCAGACCACCACGGTCACCAACCTGCGCAAATCCGAGCACGGCACCGAGGAGACGACCGTCCACGGGAAGGTCACGGAGCGGTACGAGGGCCATCACGAGACGAAGGTGACGACGGGCGGCCGGTACGAGGAGACCACCGGCCTTCACGACCAGAAGTTCAACGATGGCTGGAAGGTCGACATCCCGGGCGGCCACGTCTCGCACATCGCGAAGGGCGACTACGTTATCGAGGCAGACCACTTCAGAGCGAAGGCCAAGTCCGACTATCGCGAGATCAATGGCCTCAGAATTCAAAAGACCCAAGGTGGCCTGTTCAACTTCACGTACGGCTACGGCACCCTGAACGTCGTCGCCCCGCAAAGGACGGAGTTGGTCGTGGGGTTGAAGCTGGATGTCATCGCCGGGATGAAGGCGGAGGCGGTCCTCGGCGTCAACGTCAAGAACGCAAGATTGGTGGTAAACAAGAACTTTCTCGAGGTCTGGCAGAAGAGCGTCGAGTTGGGTAGCTCAACGGTGACGGTCACCAGGCATGCTGCTGCGAGGGTGACCTCGACGGGGGCTCAGGTCTGGCAATCCTTCATCCACATGTTCCATTAGCGCGGCGCCCAGCAGAGGACCGCGAGAGCCTGCTGCGAACCTCATGAAGACGATCAAGCCGAACCGGCTGGGGCTGCTCACGAAGGTGTTCGAGAACGACGGCGAGCCGTACCTCGTCGTGACGCTCCTCGTCTTCTTCCCGTTCGAGGAGCCGAGGCGCCTGCTCTACGAGCAGAGCCTCTGGAGGTTCGCCGGCACGGAGCTCGGGAGCGACGCCATCCTCGACGAGTGCATGCCCAAGCTACGGGGAGAGCTGCTCGTGAACGGCCGCTGCTTCACCGCGGGCGCGGTGCCGCGCACCGCGTGCTCGGTGCGGGTCCAGCTCGGGGCGATCGACAAGACGCTTTATGTCGTCGGAGACCGCCGCTTCGAGCTCCTGGGGATGACCGATCCGGAGCCGTTCGCCGAGATGCCGATCACCTGGCAGAACGCCTTCGGCGGCGAGGGCTACGCGCCGAACCCGCTCGGCAAAGGCTTCGCGCCGGTGCGCGGCGAGGACGGCTCGGTCCATCCGTTGCCCAACATCGAGGATCCGCGCCGCCTCGTCCGGTCGCCCGGCGACCGGCCCCCGCCCGCCGGGTTCGGAGGTTACGATCCGACCTGGCCACAGCGCTTCTCCAAGGTCGGGACGTATGATGAAGCGTGGCTCAAGCAACGCTTCCCCGAGCTCGCCAGGGACCTCGACTGGAGCTTCTTCAACACCGCGCCGCCGGACCAGCAGATCGAGGGGTATTTCCGGGGCGACGAGGCGTTCGTCATCGAGAACATGCACCCTGGCAAGCCCCGGATCGAAGGGGCGCTACCGGGGGTGGCGACGCGGTGCTTCATCAACCAGAAGACCGGCGAGGGGGAGTCCTTCCGGGAGATCGCGACCCGCCTCGACACGGTCCGGCTCTTCCCCCACCACGAGCGCGGGATCCTCGTCTATCGCGGGGTGCTCAAGATCCGTGAAGACGACGCGGCCGACGTGCTCCACATCGTCGCGGCCTGCGAGGCAATGGGCGAGCCCAGGCCGGGCGAGCATTACCGAACCGTCATGGCCCAGCGGCTCGACAAGGAGAAAGGGCACCTGTTCCTGCTGCGCGACGCGGACCTGATGCCGCCTCCGGAGCTGGGCGCGGGTCCGCTGCCGGACGATCCACAGGCGGAGATGACCAGGCTGCTCCAGTCGGAACGGCTCTGGCGGAGGCGCGCCCGCGCCAAGATGGAGCGGGACATCGAGGAGCTCAAGGCGAAGATCCGCGCGCAGGGGCTCGATCCGGAGCCGCTCGTCCCGCCGCTGCCGCCGGACGAGGACGTGATCGAGCCCAGCCTGGACGAGCTGCCGGCGTACGTCGAGCGGGCGATGACCGAGGCCGAGAAGGTCAAGGCGGACGCGGAGGCGCGCCGCGCGGCCGAGGAGCAGAGGGCGCGCGCCGAGTGCGCGAAGCACGGATTCGATTACGACGCGATCATGGGCGAGCGGCAGAAGGAAGCCGGCGGCCCGCCCCGGTTCTCGGCCAAGAAGGAGCTCGAGCGGCTCGAGGACGTCGCGCAAATGGCGCGGAACGCCGGGGTCGAGTGGCCCGAGGTCGAGGCGCAGCTCGGCGATCCGGAGCTCGTGGCGCGCCTCTTCCAGGTCGAGGAGCAGCTGCGCTCTGCCTACCGGAAGTTCGCGCACCACTTCCCGGCGGCCTCCCGGCTGGGCGGCGAGGAGGCCGCTCGCGTGCGGGAAGAGGTGATCGCCGGGCACCGGGCCGGGGAGAGCTTCGCGGGGCGCGATCTCACGGGCGCCGATCTCTCGCACCTCGACCTGTCGGGGATCGATCTCGAGGGCGCGCTGCTCGAGGCCGCGGCCCTCACGGGCACCCGGCTGTGCGGCGCGAACCTCGCCGGCGCGGTCCTGGCGAGGGCCAATCTCCTCGGCGCAGATCTCACCGGCGCGAACCTCGCCGGCGCGAACTTCGGCGGAGCGAACCTTCGCGACGTGAAGATGCGCGGCGGGCTCGACCTCACCGGCGCCGTGCTGGCCAAGGCCGACCTATCGGGCGCCGACCTGACCGGCGCGCGCCTGTCGGACGCCGACCTGTCCGAGGCGACCTTCGACGGGGCCGACTTCAGCCGCGTGACCGCGCGCAACCTCGTCCTCATCAACGCCGACCTCTCCGGCGCCCAGCTCTCCGGCGCAGACCTCGAGCAGTGCACCTTCATCGAGGCCAACGTGGAGGGCGTCGACTTTCGCGACGCGAACCTCCGCGCGTCGGTGTTCATCACCGGCAAGGGCGACGGCGCCGTCTTCCGCGGCGCCAAGCTCGACAACATCCGCCTCGTCGCAGGCTCGTCGTTCGCCGGCGCCGACTTCCGCGGCGCTTCGCTCGAGCAGGCCAACCTGAGGGGCACCTGCCTCAGAGGGAGCGACTTCACCGAGGCCAACCTGCGGAGCTCCGATCTCAGCGAGTGCGACCTCACGGGCGCTCGCCTGGATCGCGCCGTCGCGGTGAGCGCCCTGCTCACGCGGGCAGACCTCTCGGGCGCCTCGCTGTCCGGCATCGATCTGATGGAGGCCGTGCTGCAGAAGGCGAAGGTCGACGACGCGAGCTTCGAGAGGGCCAACCTGTTCCGCGTCGACGCCACGAAAATGCGCGGAAACGCCGCGACGAGCCTGAAGGGGGCCAATGTGAAGTACGTGCGCTTCGTCGCGCCGCCGGAGAACCATGGACAGAAGTGATCTGGTCGAGCTGGTCCAGGGCGGCGAGATCATCGCCGACGTCGACCTCTCGGGCGTCGACCTCTCGGGCGCCGACCTCTCCGGCGCGATCTTCGACAAGGTGAGCTTCGCCGGCGCGGACCTCTCCGGCGCTCGGCTGAAGGAGTCGACCGCGGCCGGCTGCAGCTTCAGCGGCGCGCGCCTGCCCGGCGCCAACCTGCACCTCGCGGCGATGGTGGACTGTGATCTCACGGGGGCGAAGCTGGACGGCGCCTCCCTGATCGCAGCGCAGCTCACCGGCGGCGATCTCTCCTCGATCGACCTGAGCGGAGCAGACCTGACCCTCGCGAGCGTGATCAACACGAGCCTCTCGGGCGCCCGGCTCGCGCGCGCCAACCTGGACCGCACCGCCATCCTGGACGCGCGGACCGAGCGGATCGACCTCTCGGGCGCCGTGCTGAAGCAGACGGCGCTGGTGCGCGCCGATCTCTCGACCGCGACCCTCGGCGGCGCCGTCTTCGAGCTCGTCGTGCTCGTGGAGGGGAAGCTCGCGGGCCAGGACCTGCGCGGGATGTCGTTCACGATGACGCAGTTCACGGGCGCCGATCTCAGCGGCTGCGACCTCTCCGGCGCGACGCTGACGCAGTGCGGTTTCAAGGACGCGAACCTCTCCGGCGCCAAGCTCGACGGCGCGCTCGCGGGCCGGGCGCTCTTCGTGAATGCCAACCTCACCCGCGCGAGCCTCGCCGGGGCCGTGCTCAAGGAGTCGGTCTTCGTGGGCGCTCGCCTCATCGAGGCCAACCTCGCCGGCGCCAACCTCGAGATGTGCATCCTGACGCGGGCCGCGTGCGCGGGCGCGCGCTGGAACGGCGCCAACCTGACGTACGCCGACCTCTCCCACGCCGACGTCTCGGCCGGCGACTTCTCGAGGGCGACCCTGTTTCGAGCGCGCCTCCATCGGATCAAGGACGAAGGGGCCGTGTGGTCCAGCCGGGCGGCCGCCCTCGGCGACGACGCGGATCTCGCCGAGGCGGAGCAGTGGCAATCACGGGTTGTGAGCAGCAGCCGGGAGCGCTCGGAGCCTCTGGCCGCGGGTGTCGAGACGTCTACGCGTTGACGAGGGAATCATGCGCAGTCTGGCGAGAAAGCAAGAGACGAGGGCTCTGGTCACTCAGGAGTTCGGCACCGTGGTGCGCGCCGACGGCGCGGCGCTCGTCGTGGAGACCGACGCGGGCGAGCTCCGGGCGAAGCGCGCCAAGGGGTGCCTCCTCGAGCCCGAGGCGGGCGACCTCGTGCTCGTCGCCGTGGCGACCGACGGGCGTTGCTACGTGCTCTCCGTGCTGGAGCGGGAGGACGGCGCGCCCGGGAGCATCGTCGCGGACGGCGACCTGAACATCAAGCTGCCAGCCGGTCGCCTCGGCGTCGCCGCGCAGGACGGCATCGGCCTGGTCTCGGCCAAGGAGGTGGCGGTGGTCTCGGGGGGCCTCTCGGTGAACGCCGTCGACGGGAACATCGCGCTGCAGAGCCTCTCGTTCGTCGGGACGCTCCTTCGCGCGGAGATCGGCAAGGCCAAGGTCCTCGCCGGGAGCCTCGACTCCGTGCTGGAGCGGCTCTCGCAGCGGGTGAAGCGCTCCTACCGCACCGTCGAGGAGAGCGAGCAGCTCCGGGCCGAGCGGGTCGATTACGTCGCGAAGAAGACGATGAGCCTGCGCGGCGAGAACACGCTGGTGACCGCGCAGGAGCTCGTCAAGATCGACGGCGAGCAGATCCACCTGGGTTGAGGAGGCATCATGTTCGCGAACACGCAGATGGGCGGGATGAACCTGGGGTTTCCGGACGTGTGCCTCACCCCGCCGGTGCCTGCCCCGATCCCTTATCCGAACATGTCCTTTGGCCCGGTGAGCGCGCCGGCCGCGTACAACGTGCTGTTCATGTGCGCGCCCGCGCATAACCTGCTG
Source organism: Sorangium sp. So ce128 (assembly GCF_051525245.1). Classification (NCBI taxonomy): domain Bacteria; kingdom Pseudomonadati; phylum Myxococcota; order Polyangiales; family Polyangiaceae; genus Sorangium; species Sorangium sp. So ce128. The sequence continues at coordinate 4,790,709 of NZ_CP150313.1, forward strand.
ACGACGCAGCTCATCTCCGTCGGCGATCAGCCCGGCGTCGCCCTGGGGGTCGCGTCCGGCTCGGTCATGGGGCCTTCCCGTCACATCACCGCCGCGTTCACATGCCTCGTCGGCGGCATGCCGGCCACCCGGCTGACCAGCATGAGCCTGCAGAACTCCACGAACTGCCCCGGAATGCGGATCGTGCCGAGTCAGGTCAAGGTGCTCATCCTGTCCCCCTGAGGGATCCCGGACGCCTGTCACGTAGACCTCCGGCGGGGGCTGGTCGACGAGCTCGTCGCTGTGCAGCACGTCGAGCACGGCTCGCCGCTCGGGGGCGCTGACCCGGCGTGGGCTCGCTGTGAAGGTGCTCGGGACTTCCCCGGCGCAAAAAGGACGCGACGGGGGCTCTGCTCCACGCAGCGTTCCTCTCGCTGCTCTTCGCCGTGCGCTTCGGGATGCGGCGGAAAAATAGGAGGAGCCGGCGCGTCGGCGCACCTCCAGCGCGCGCGCTCATGCTAACAACCGCGCCGGTCGTCCGAACGCAGACGAGCTGGCCATGGACGACCGTAAGCGGCCCTCCTCACGGCCGCCTCGACGCCCGGGCCGGCGATGCATGGAGCTTTGAATGAGGTACAACCTGTTCGTTGGATTGCTTGCCTTGCCCCTCCTGGGTTGCGGATCGGATCCTGCTGATGACGCGGGCGCGACGACGACGGGCGCGACGACGACGAGCACGGGCTCCGCGGGGACGGGTGGCGCGGGCGGGGAATCGCCGGGCTGCGCGCAGGCCGCGGCGCCGGACGTCACCGATGTCTCCGGCACGTGGGCGTACCGCGCCGTCGGGTCGCAGCTCACCCAGGCGCAGGGTCTCCCGCCGTTCCAGACGCGCATCGTCAGCGTGATGCTCATCAAGCAGCAGCAGAATGGAGACGCCATTTCCCTGCAGGGAACGTATTGCGACCATTACACCGAGGACCCGGACGCGATCGTGCACGCCGTCATCCCGGACAGCTTCCGCGAGGCGCTCGCGCCGGTGACCCGCGAGGGCACGTTTGCCGCGAGCGAAGGGGGGCTCCGCTACAAGCTCGGGCCGCTCCACGAGGTGATCGGGGCGGCGCTCGGCGACCCGGCGGAGGACGAGCTGCCCACGGATCCGGCGGACGCTCGCGTCGTCGATCAGGACGAGGACGGACACCCGGGGATGACGGTTCAGCTCCAGGGGCTCATCGACGGGTCGGTGTACGTGGCCGAGCGGGCGCGGACCGAGCTCGACGGCGTGGCGGTCGCGACCGATCGCATCGAGGGTCGGCTCGGGTTCGTGTCGGAGCAGAGCGTGCTCGAAACGGATCCTCCGAGCCTCAAGGCGACCATGGCCGCCTCGAGGACGTATCCCGATCCGGAGGCGTGCAACAGCACCTTCGTGATGGTCCGTACCCCTGACGACGCGGACTGCGCCTGGATCAAGGAAAGGGCCGAGACGCTCTTCCAGTAAAGCCCCTCCCGGCGGTCGCGGCGCCCCGCGTGACCGAGCGCCTCCGGGGCCTCCGATCGAGAGGACGCCGGCTTCGCTGCGCTGCTCACTCAGGCAGCCGCAGGACGAAGCCGGCGCCGGCCAGCCAGCCGCCGCTGGAGAAGCCGGGATAACCTGGGTTGTTCGTCTGCAGCCCCTCCATGCCGTCGAGCGGCTCGCCGCTCACGATGTCGACAAGGTTGTCGGGGACCTCGTCGATCACGGGGTTCCTGGCGGACGGGCTCTTCGACACCTCCCGTGGCACGAGCAGCTGGCCGTGCAGGAACGCTCCCACGCCGAAGTCGGCGCCGAAGAGCGACACCGGCGTCTCGAACGAGGCGCTGACCGCGATGCGCGAATTGTCGACGTAGTTGGTCCTGCCGGTCTGGTCCGGTACGGGAGACGGCGTGAAGGCGACGTCGGCGGAGAACCTGCGGCTCCCCAGCGCGATCGCGCCGCCGAGCCCCACGGACACCGTGCTCGACCACGGGTCGGGCGGGGTCTCCGCGTGCCGATCGCGGTACTCTGACCACCGCGTCAGGAGCGCGTGCCCGCCGATCTCCCAGGCGGGCGGCGCCGGGCTCTTCGAGCGCGCGGCGCGCTCGCCCCCTCGATCCTCGCTTGGCGGGCCCATGATCGAGGCCCCGACGCTGACGCGCGTCGGCTGGTGGCCGAGCGTCAAGCGGTAGGCCTGGGGGACCGAGCTCTCGCCCTCCGGATAGGTATAGTTCCAGAAGCGGATCCTGTTCTCGCCGTCGGTGTCCGACGCCGAGGCGAGGTGGAGCGTGGCCGAGAGGCGCAGCCAGGGGGCCGGGCTGGTCGCGAAGGCGAAGTAAGGGGCGAAGACGCTCTCGACCTCCACGTCGGGGTTGATGAGGGCGGTCCGCTGGTCGCTCGCGTCGGGCACGTGGACGGCGGTCCGCGCGCTGGTGCCGATCGTGACGTCGACGCCCGCCCCGACGGACAGCCAGCGGGTGATCCGGCCAGCCATCGACACGGCCAGGCTGGTGACCGACAAGCGATCTCCCAGCAGCTCGAACTCCAGCCGATTCGAGAAGTACTGCGCGCGCTCGTCGGCGAAGAAGGCCCGCTGCTCCTGGAAGCTCCTGAGCGGCAAGAGGGCGTAGAAGCCCAGGACGAGGCGGTCCTCGTAGAGCGGCCGCACGAACCCGAGCGTCGCGTAGCTGTTGATCTGCCGGTCGCGCGTGTCATCCCGCGGGCTCGCGAGCTTCGACCCCGGCAAGGGCCGGTGGGTGAGCCGAGAGGTCGAGCCGTCCGGATTCCGGATCTGGCCATCGTACACCGACTCGGGCACGTCGACGCCCGGGGGGCGGGGGGCCAGGGTGATGTCACCGTGCGTGACGAGCACGAAGAAGCCCGCTTGCGTCGTCGCGGGCGCGAACGGCAGGAGCGCGGGGTTGAAGAACGCGGCTTCCGGTCCTCGCGCGAGCGCCCGTGCGTTCAGCCCGTTGGCGCTCGTGGGAGCGCCGGTGATCTCGAGCGCGCCCGCCGCGCGGACGGCTCCGGCCTGGAGGAGCAAGGCGGACGCCAGCGCGAACGGCGTGGCGGCGCAGACTTTGTGCGGCATAGGTGCTCGAGGCGCGGGAGTCTGCCGGAGGGGCGGCCGCGAGGTCAAGCCCTGAGCAGCGCAATTTTCCGCATCGTCACGGGCTCACCACGCCGATGTATGCTGAGAGAGAGACGCAGGTGTCATCGAACCTCACTCTCGGAGCCATCTTCGCCGGCCGGTACCGGATCGAGCGGTGCATCGGGCGGCGGGCGAGGGGGACCGGCGCTGAAGAGACGGCCGCGGACGATTTGGTGAAGGACGGCCCGTCACCCGAGCATCCACTAGACGCAAGCGAGCGGGATGTGAACGGTCCGCTCCAGTAAAAAATCTCAGGAGACAGAAGAGATGAGCTTGTTCAGCAAGTTGGTCCTCCCGTTGACGCTCCTCGGTGCTGCAGCCGTGCTCGGTGGCTGCGTCGGTGGGGCTCCCCTCGAAGGCGATGACGAGCAGGAGACCCAGCCCGAGGCGGCTGATCCCGGGTCAGCGGACGCGATCGACGCCGACGCGGCGGAGGCGGTTGGAGCCGCGCAGCAAGCGCTCGTTACCACATGGAATTGCAAGCTGCGTGGTGACTACGTCGGCAGTGTCTCGATCAACTGGGGCCATCGGAAAGCCGATGCCATCTGGGCCTGCAATAACTGGATCTCCATATGCGGCAATAACGGGGGCTGCACGGTTGCGGATACCTATTTGAGCAGCGCTGCCAAGTAGCTTTTGATCCCCTCACGACAATAAAACTGACTCCCTCCCTGCGCCCCCTGTGTCGCCTGGCCGACGCGGCGTTCCCGCCCAGCAGCCCCGCCTTCTTTTAATCCTTCGTATCTGTGAGGAGTAAGCCACGCGGATGCCCTCGGGACCGCGCCCCTGGCGCGTGCCGCGGGATCATCTCGCGGCGGCGTCGCGCCGCGCGTACCGGACGGAAGGCTCGCGTCGCGCGCCACCTCTCGGATGGGGACGTCGTGCGTCTCGGCGGGCCGGTGCCGATGGCGCTCAGCGTGCTCCACACGCCGGGCCGCTGCGTCTCGGCCAGATGTAGTGCAGCCCGCGAGCGCTGGCGCGCTCCGTGCTGCGCGGTCGAAACCTCACGGGGCGAGGTTTCGGCAGCGCAATTGCCCTTGATCCCACCCGATGGTGGGCGAGGCCGCCGTGCGCCCGCGTGCCGCCCCCCTCTGGCCGCTCGCGCGGCTGAGCCTCGAGGCGCACGTGAGCGCGCTCTTGGCGCTACCTCAGGATCGGCTTGCAGTTCGTGAACTTGAACGACGTCATCATCGTGAACACCGCACTTCCGCTGCGGCGCTCCGCGTAGAAGAAGTCGAGCGGATACTCCTTGCCGACCTCGATGCCGAGCTCCTCGGCGTGCGCGTCGAGCTCGAGGAGCGCCGAGGTCGGGACGTGGAGCCCGCCCATGTCGATCGCGAGGCGCCTGTTGATGAACACCCAGAGGTCGTCGTCGCCGTTGAAGAAGAAGACGCCGCCGCGCTGGTAGTCGAACGTCATGTGGAGCTCGTACGTGAAGCCGAAGTTGTGGATGTTCCCCTCGTTGCCCCACCCCCGATCGTCGATGGGGAAGAACTGGTCTCCCGCGAAGACCCCGAGGCCGCTTTCGCTCACCTGGAGAGGGACGTCGTACCGGAACGATACGTTGACCGTGGGGTCGTCGTGATACCACTGATAGAACGCCTCGGGCCCGGTCGTGTGCGCCGTGCCGCCCTCATGGGCATAGACCGGCTTGTCGTCGGGGCCGAGCTCGGGCTCGACGATGCCTTTCAGGCCGTCGCCCGCGAAGTTCTCGAAGTCGGGGTGCCCGCCGTCAGAGTCGAATGCCTTGAAGTCGCGCACCACCCCCGCGAGCTTCGGCTCGCAACGCTCGCCTCCGCCAGCGCCGGCGGTGCCTTGGGCGGCGCCGCCGCCAGCGCCGGGCTCGGGGACACCGGGGTCATCACCGCCGGCGCTGGACGAGGACGAGGCGGGCGACGACGATGTCGTGGCGCCGAGGTCGCGACCGATGACGGCGATCTCGGTGGTGCACCCCGCGAGCACCGTGCCCGTCGAGAGAAGGACGGCCAGGAATCGCGGGGTGTGCGCGCGGGCGGCCGCCGTGGGCTGGGCTAGCTTCATCGAGATCGTCTCCTGTCGCATGGATGCCTCCGAGCTCGCCGGTCCTGCAGGCAAGCTCATGTGAACGCGTCGTTTCAAGGAGCGGAGCCCGAAGGGGCGCTGCCGATGAGGCGGCGCACCCGACGGGCGTCATCGGCCGCGGGCGCACGGCCGAACGCAGCAGCTCGCGCGCCCCGGCCGGGGCGCCTCCCTCCTCCTCGATCCACCGCTTCGGTTCGCTCATGTGCCCCGCTCGTCTGAATGCCGGCATCCGACGGGTCCTTCATCAAAAGGCGATCCCGGCTCCACCGAGGAGCGCGCCAGCAATCACCGGCTCGAAGGCGGGCTCCTCGTGCGCCTGGAGCTGCAAACGGTATCGCGTAAGCGGAAAGTCAGGGTCGATCCCGGTTTCGAAGCGGAGCGGACCGACCACGCGCACGGCGAGGCGCGCGCCCGCACCGGGGCTGACCCAGCGCCGGGCTCCCGGGTCGCAGCCCTCGAGCGCGTGGATGCGGAGCGCGACCTCGCGCTCGCGTGGCCGCGAGCGCTTCACGGACGCTCTGCACGGAGCCTCAGCTCCAGTGTGCGGTCAACTCGAGGTGATCGTCGTCATCGCCACCGCCGGAGATGATGCGCTGGCGGACGTGGTCGGCGCCGCCGATCACGAGGAGCTGCTCGCAGGAGCCGACGACTTCGGTCCACATGTTCTCGTCGAAGCCTTGGCAGCCGATCCAGAGAGCGCGGGTGAAGCCGCGGCGGGACTCGAGGACACGGACGTGGCCGGCGGAATAGTAGTTGGAGAAGACGCGCTGGCCGAGGGAGAATAGGGTAGAAGGGGAGATGAGGCCCGCGATGACCTTGTAGATGCCGCTCATGTCGTCGTGCGTGCACTGGCGGCCAATCTGGTGGATGAGCTCTTTGCCTTCGCCGGTCGTGCGCCGGATGGCCTGGAACAGGTCCTTGTACCAGGCGATCGGGTACCAGCCGGTGGAGACGAGGCTGCCGTAGCGGATGCCCTCGCGCAGCGGTTCACACATCTCATCCAGGCTGCGCTTCTGGACAGGCTCGCCGCGTAGCTTGCCAAAGCTCGCCACCACGGAGCGAAACGCCACCCCCTTGACCTTCGGTTCGTCGGTCATCCCATCGCGCGAGCGCGCTCGGCAACGAGGGTACCGCATCCCGCGGGGGTAGGCCACATTGTTGCCCTCCTCGTCAGTATTGAAGAGTACAATCACCTCCTACACGGTGCAGCCCGAGCCGTTCGATTTTCGCGCGGCTTTCGCGCGGCCCGCTGGGGCGCCCACGGCAAGGTGAGGCCGCTCGACCGGCAGAATCCCCACCTCGTCGAGCGGCGGTTTCCCACGCTCACCGCCACCGTTGCGGTGGGCTCCGATCAGCTCGATCTCTCCTCGGTGACCAAGGCCTCGCGGGCCATCGCGACGTCGGCCTCGGGGCCCTCGTCCGCGCGGCGGTTACGCGCTTCGAGGCGACGGCCTCAGGCGCCCTCGGCGTCGAAGATCGCGTCCACGTACCGCAGCGTCGTCTCGCGCCGGCGGCGCGCGCGCTCGGCCGAGTCCTCCTCCACGAGCACCTCGTCGGGCTTCACGCGGAAGAGCGGCTGGCCCTTCTGCACGATCGTCCCCTCGCCGCCGTCGATGAGCACCTCCTCGATGGTGCCGGAGCACGGCGCGAGCACCTTGTTGAACATCTTCATGACCTCGATCACGTAGAGCGGATCGCCGGCGGCGAAATGGCTGCCCTTCGTCACGAGCGGAGGCCGGTCCGGCGCCTCCTGCGCGTAGAACATGCCGCCGGTGACCGCGACGATCTCGTTGGCCCGCATGGCGGGCGGCGGCGCGAGCACCTTGCGCATGCGGGCCGAGAGCTCGCGATCGAGCAGGCGCTCCGGGATGGCGACCGTGCCGTCCTCCCGCGCGTGGAGCTCGAAGAAGCGCGCGGCGTCCCCCGCGAGGACCAGCGCGTCGAGCAGCTCCAGGCCCGCCTGGAAGCCGAGGTGCGAGCCGCGAACCCGCCGCCAGAGCTCGGCGTCGTAGCCGTGAGGCGCGGTATCCCCGGACAGGTGCGCTCGCAGCTCGGGCCACGAAGGCGCGCCGCCCGCCTGGCCCATCCGCTCGCCGACGCGCCTGTAGAAGCCGAGCGCCCGCGAGAGCACCTCCTGGTCGTGATCCCAGATCACGTGGGCCGCGGGCGCCTGCGGCTGCGGCGTCATGTTGAGCAGCCAGTACGTGTCCGCGAGCACCTCGATCGGGTTCTTGAGCCAGCGCACCCGCCCCGACCGGATCTCGAACGACCCCATGTTCCGGCTGAGCCACGCCGACAGGAGGTGCGGCTCCGCGCAGATCTTCTCCACGGGACGGCGCACCAGCGTGTCCTTCAGCGTGAAGACCTTCTTCAACGCTCCTCCGCCTGTCGCCTCCGCGGCCCCGGCCCGCGCCGCGAGGCGGCGCTCGTGACGGGCGCCGAGCTCGGCCCACATCGCGTCGAAATCGAGCCCCCCGAGCTCCACCGCGAGCAGGCCGACCTGCGTGAGGTACGGGACCACGAAGCCCGTCGTCGGCTTCGCCCACACGCTCCGCGCGAGGAACCAGTGCACGAGCCCGTAATGAAACAGGAGGTTCGTGTGAAGATCGCTGCCGCGCAGCGTGGTCGTGCGCAGGATCTCGCAGATCCGCTGGTAGGCCTCCTCGCGCGAGGCGCCGTAGGTCACGAGGAGCGCGATGTTGCTGTCGTAGGCGCCGGCGACCCGGTAATGCATGAACACCCCCGTGTCGGGGTTCTTCACGCAGATGCCCTGATCGTCGCGGATCTCGTGCGGGTGCGGATCGCTCCAGGACACGATGATGCCGGCCGCGTGGGGCTCCAGCGCGCCGTTCGTCGCGTTGAGGCGCGCCTCCACCGCGGACTCTTCCCGCCGGACGCGGATCGGCCGGGGCAGCCGCTCCCCGTGGCGCGCGAGGAGGACCATGCACTCGACGAGCGAGGTCACCTCGAACGCGTCGGCCGGATCGGCCGGGTTCTCGAAGCGGAGGCCATAACAGAGCTCCGACACCCGGTGCTCGACCTGGATACGGGTGTTGACCTCCATGAAGTAGTGATGATCCCCCTCGACGATGCACTCGAACGTCGAGGCCGAGTTCAGCCCGACCGCCTGCCCGAACCGCTCCGCCTCGGCCTCCATCCGGGCGAGCGACGCGCGCTCGCGCTCGAGCGACGCCGCGCGCGGCGCCTCGCCGGCCGCGCGCGCCCGCTCGATCGCCTCGAGCAGCCCCTCCTGCGTCATCGCCACCTCGAGCAGCTTCTGCTCGTGCATCTGCAGCGAGCAGTCGCGCCCGCCCAGCGCGACGCACCACGCGCCGTTGCCGATCAGCTGGATCTCGTTGTGCCGCGTCTCCTCGACGTTGAGCTCGAGCAGGATGTTCTTGTTGTCGCCGACGCCCGCGGCCTTCACCTCCGCGAGGACCTCCCGCGCCAGCGCGGGGACCTCGGCCGCGCGCGCCCGCGCCGCGGCCTCGAGGGTCGCCGCGTCGGGCGCGACGCCGGCGAGGAGCCGCTGCCCCTTGCCGCCGCCGCCGCCGATGGCCTTGAGCCGGATCCGCCGCCCCGGGTGGCGAGCGAGCAGCTCGGCCGCGCCCCGCTCGAGCTCCTCGCAGAGCTCGTCGGTCGTGTAGAGATCCACGCGCTGCGCGTACGCCGCCGCGAGCAGGGCGTCCGCCGCCTCGGCGAGCGGGATCCCGTCGGCGAGCCGCGCGCCAGCGGCGCCCGGGGCGCCCGGGGCGCCCGCGTCGAGCAGCCCGCGGTCCGCCGCGGCCGCGCGCAGCGCCGCGTGATCGGGCCACTTGCGGAGCACGATCCGCCGGGTCGCGTCGTCGATGCCGGGCGTCACGCTGACCTCGGCCGCGAGCGCCGTCCGCTTCGCCTCGTCCTTGAGCCCGGCGGCGCGCTGCACCGACGAGCGCGGGCCGATGAAGACGAGCCCCGCCTCCTCGAGCGTGCGCACGAACTCCCCGTCTTCGGCCATGAAGCCGTAGCCCGCGAACACGTGCGTGTAGCCGCCGGCCCGGGCGATCGCGACGATCTCCTGCATCAGCTTGACGCGCTCGTCCTTGGTGGCGCCGGTGTAGTCCTTCACGCGGTGCACGTGCGCCGGGTGGATGCAGCGCAGCTCCGGCGCCAGGGCGTGCGTGTAGACGATCGAGTCCTTCTCCGACAGGAGGATGCCGTAATGCTCGATCCCCATCTGGGCGAAGACATCCATCGCCTCTTTCCGGATCGGGCCCCGGCAGACGATCAGCGGCCGCACGTCATCGGCGGCGAAGGAGCGCGCCCACGCCGAGCTCGAGCGGCCGAGCCTGCGGTCGCGCACCACCCTGGGGTTGCGGTCGTAACCTCGCTTGGTCTCGAAACCATCCATGATCAATGGAACTCCCGCTGAACACCGGTGAACGGCCCTGGCTGGTAGTGCCGCAGCAGGAACTCGAGGTTCTCTGCGATCACCGAGCGGAGCTCGCGCGGCATCACGAGCCGCGAGATGGAGCCCAGGCTGAGCCCCTCGCGCGGGTTCATGAGCTCCCGCTCGTACCGCGCGCCGAACTCGGCCTCTCTCGCCTTCAGCCACGCCGCGGCCTCGTCGCGGGCCTCCGCCTTCGCCTTCGCCTCGTCGAGGCCGCGGGCGAGCCGCTCCTTGACGCCGGCCTTCTCCCTGGCGCTCGCCTGCGCGCGCACCTTGCGGAGCTCATCCTTGTAGACGAACTCCTTGCCGGCGGGGCCCATCACGGCGACGCGGGTCGTGGGGAGCGCGAGCACGACGTCCGCGCCGGTCGCGTAGTTGTTGAACGAGGCATACGCGCCGCCGAACGCGTTGCGCACGAGCAGCAGGATGCGCGGGGTGCGCACGTCGATGATCGCGTCGAGCATGGCCCGGCCGGCCTGCACGATGCCCATCGCCTCTTGCTCCCTGCCCGGGAGGAACCCTGTGGTGTCCTCCATGAAGAGGAGCGGGATGTTGTAGAGGTTGCAGAAGCGGATGAAGCGCGCGTTCTTGTAAGCGGCCGCCACGTCGATCTGACCCGACGCGACCGCGCTGTTGTTCGCCACGAAGCCGACGACGCGCCCGCCGACCCGCCCGAACGCGGTGATCGTGTTGCGCGCGCGCTGCGGCTGCACCTCGAAGTAGTCGCCGTGATCGCAGATGCGCTGGATGATGATGTTGATGTCGAGCGGCGTGTTGTAGCCCGTCGGCGACGAGATCGTCCTGCGGAGGAGCGTGTCGATCTCGGTCGTCTCCCGGCCCACCGGATCGCTCGTCCGCTGGAAAGGCGCGCTCTCGCGGTTGTTGCTCGGCAGGTAACCGAGCAGCCGGACGGTGGTGCGCAGCGCGCCCACCTCGTCTGGCACCGTGAGATCGGCCACCCCCGAGGCGCCGTGGACGCGCGGGCCGCCGAGGTCGTCGGGCGAGACCACCTCGCCGAGGACCGATTTGACGACCGCCGCCCCGGTCAGGCCGAAGAACGTGCCGCCCGGCTGGATGACGAAGCTCCCCTGCCGCGGCAGGTAGGAGCCGCCGCCCGCGTTGAACCCGAACATGCACATGATGCTCGGGACCACGCCGCTGATCTTGCGCAGCGCCGCGAACGCCTCGGCGTAGCCGTCGAGCCCGCCGACGCCCGCGGGGACGTAGGCGCCGGCGCTGTCGTTGAGGCCGATGAGCGGGATGCCCCGCTCTCCCGCGAGCTGGAACAGCCGCGCGAGCTTGCGGCCGTTCGTCGCGTCCATCGACCCGGCGCGGATCGTGAAATCGTGGCCGTACAGCGCCACGTCGCGGCTGCCGATGCGCAGGATCGCGGTGACCAGCGAGGCGCCGTCCAGGTTGGGCCCCCAGTTCTCGAAGACGACCCGCGGCGGCTCGGGCGTGAGCACCCGGATGCGCTCCCAGATCGTCATCCGGCCTTTGCTGTGCTGCCGGATGATGTTCTCCGGGCCCGCGGAGACATAGGGGCGCCTGCGGAGCTCCTCGGCCTCCCGGAGCGCCGCGTCGTACGCCGAGGCAGGCGCGGCCGGCGCCCCGGATCCCTCGTCGAGCGGATCGTCGAGCGAGGGCACGAGGGCGGAGGGTTTCACGGCGACATCGTTGTGATCAAGAGGGCTCATGGACGGGCGAGGCGCTCTATATCATGGCAGGATCCGGGGACGCACCTCGCGCGCCCGGCGAGGCGCGCCCCGGCGCCGGCGTGTGGGGCGCGGCACGGGGCGCTGCGCGGTCCCGGTGCGGGGCTCCGCGTGGCGATGCCGGGTCGCCGCGGCCACCTCGATCGGCTCGCGCGGCGCTCTCCCGTCTGGACGCGGCGAGTCATGCGTGGCTGAGCCCGGCGCTCGTCAGGGGGATTCCGCGCGCGAGACGACATGATCGCCGAACACATAGCGGCGCTGCTTGGCCGCCGCGAGGAGCTCGGCGGTCAGATCGACGGCGAGGGCCGCGTTGATCGCGATCATCCTGTCGTTCCTCGCGATCGTCAGCGGATCGTTGGTGAAGGCGGACCCGCGCATCTCGATGACGGGGTTGTCGTGGGCCCAGGCGTAGAGGGCCCGGCTGCCGAGGAGGAACGAGGTCACGAGCTTCCCCGGCAGGAGGGTCTTCCTGCGGTTCGTGATGACGCCGCGCTGGACGAGGTCCATCACGCCGTCGGAGAGCATCTCGGTGTGCACGCCGAGGTCGCTCCTGCCTCCCAGGGCGGCGAGCACGGCGTTCGGGATCTTGCCGATGCCGGTCTGGAGCGTCGCGCCGTCGGGCACGAGCGTCGCCACGTTGCGGCCGATGGCGCGGTCGACGTCGTCGAGCGGCTCGATCGCGCGCTCGGGGAGCTCGCGGTCCACCGGGACGAGGTGGGTTATCCGATCCACGTGCAAGAACGAGTCTCCGTGGGTGCGGGGCATCCGCGGGTTGACCTCGGCGAGGACCAGATCCGCCGAGTCGACGGCGGCGCGGACGATATCGACGGAGACGCCGAGGCTGACGAAGCCGTGGGCGTCCGGGGGGCTCACCTGGATGAGGGCCACATCGATGCGCACCCGGCCCGAGAGGATCAGGCTCGGGATCTCGGAGAGGAAGACCGGCATGAAGTCGGCTCGCCCCTCGTGGGTCGCCTCGCGGACGTTCTGGCCGATGAAGAACGCCGTGTGGCGGAACCGCCGCTCGAGACCGGGGCGGACATACGGCGCGGGGCCCTCGGTCATCAGGTGGACGATCTCGTTGCCGGCGAGGTGGTCGCCGGACTGAACCATCGCGTTCACGAGATCGGTCGGCTCCGCGGCGCCCGAGCCGACGAGGATGCGCCGCCCCGGGGGGATCGCGCGGATGGCCTCCTCGGCCGTCTTGATCTTGTCGCCGAAGCGCGATCGCCAGTCCGTGATCGTCTGCTGCATCGTGTGCCTTCTTCCGGTGTTCTTGGGGGGATGAACGGAGCGCGTTCGCCGTCGGGGCGGGCGACGGCAGGCCGCGCCGTCACGCGGGTCGAGCCTCGGGTCAGGAGATCTCTTTTTCGGTGAGCAGCGCGGCCAGCACGGCGAGCGCGTCGGTCGTCGTGAAGACGCCGACGACCTGTGCGCCGTCCAGCACCACCGCCGATCCGTACTTGTGCTCGGCCATCTCGCGGACCACCTCGGAGAGCGGCGCGCTCGGCGCGACGGCGTAGGGGCACGGCGACATGGCCTCGCTGACGACGAGCTCATCCCCCTCTTGCTCCTTGAGCGTCTCTATCCAGTAGATGTCCCGCTCGGAGAGGATGCCGACCAGCCGGCCGCCGCTCAGCACCGGCAGGTGCCGGATGCGATGTCCGCGCATGAGCGCGCGAGCGAGGCCGACCTTCTGATCGGCGCCGATCGAGTGGGGGCTCCTGGTCATGCAGTCCTGGATTCGAATGGTCGAAGAGCTCATGAGGCCTCCCCTGGCGCTGGACGTCCGCGATGATGTCTCCGGGCTGATCGAACCGGCGCCCTTCGATCAAGCTCGGTTTGCCACGATGGGCCACGAGGCGGGTTTGCAAGATGCGGACCGCCGGAATCGGCGTTCGCGCTACGACACGCAGCGGGCGTGCGGCGCGTACGCTTCATCGGCGAGCCATCCCCTCAGGCCCGCTTGCGCGCCGGCGGGATCAGGTACCCGCAGCACCGCCCGAACCACCGCAGCACGTCGAGCGACGACAGGATGCCGACGACCTTGCCGTCGTCCGAGACGACCGGCAGCCGGTGCACGCCCTCGTAGGCCATGAGCGACGCGGCCTGCCGGATGCTGGCGCTCTCGTGCAGCTGCACCACGACGGGCGTCATCACGTCGCGCGCGGTGACCCTGACGGGCTCGTAGACATGGAAGCCCTGACTCATCTCGAGCGGCGCGACCTCGCCCGACCGCGAGGCCACCTGACGCGACTCCTCGGTGTCGCCGCGCTCCTCTGCTGCACGGAGCACGTCGGCCCGCGACACCATGCCGACCGGCCTGCCCGCCGCGTCCACGACCGGCATCCCGCTGATCTCGTGGCGGACGAGCAGGGCCGTGATGTCGTCGAGGGAGACCTCCGATCGGATGCAGATGACGTTCTTGGTCATGATCTCGGCGAGCGGCGCCTCCGGATTCACGGCCACGTCGACGCCCACGCCGCGCAGCGGAGCCGCTTCCTCCGTGCCCGGCGCCGCGTGGCTGGCATGGCAGACGACCGACGTCGTGCGCGAGCTCTTGTCGAAGTGCAGCGCATGGAAGCGATGGCACGACTCGCACTCTCGCGCCGTCATCGAGCGCTCCCGCAACGGACAGTAGACGGTCGCCACGACCGATTCCTCGCCGTCGTCTCCAACGATGTGCGCGCTGCGGATCGTGTGGTGCCGGAGCTGGTGCTCTCCGCCGGTAGGTCCAGGGGTTGTCATCGTCGTCTCCCGTTCGCCTCTGCGTCCTTCGCTCGAGGTGCGCCGTGGGATGAGCACCGTTCGTGCCACGCACGCGAGATCCCCGGCGTGCGGCGGCGGCCCTGGTACGCCGCGGTCACCTCTGCGCCTCCGCGCGCCGTTTGCGCCGCGGCGCAAACGGCTGCGGGCTGCCTCGCGAGGCGCCCGCCCCCAGCGCTCGCGGCGAGAGGAGCTCGCTCTCGGCCCGCGCGAAGCGTCCAGGTCGCGGGAAGAGCCCCGCTCGCGCGAGGGAGCCAGCGCGCGCGAAACCCTCCTCTCCGGCCCCCGGAACGCCTGGCATGCGGCGTGCTGAGTGTTGGGCAGATGGGCAGAGGGGCAGAGGGGCAGAGGGGCAGATGGGTAGAGCGAGGCGACCGCTGGTCGGGGCCTCGCATGGAGGCTGAGGAGGCTGTCATGTCGAGCGCAAACGCAACGAATCGGTTCATCGTCGTCGTCGGGATCGACTTCTCGGAGCCGAGCAACCGTGCGCTTGATCAGGCGCTCGAGTCCGCTTGCTGTCGCGAGAACGCCGAGGTGCACGGGGTCTACGTCGAGCCCGAGAGCTGGGTCGGCATCGGGCTCTCGCGGGCGCCCATGGTGGCCACCAAGCCCGACGTGGCGCTCCAGCAGCTCCAGCAGCGCGCGAGCGAGCGCGTGAGCGCCATGGGCGACAAGCTCGACGGGGGGCGGCTGAAGCGCGTCGTCGTCCACTTCCGCCGCGGGGATGCGGCCGAGAACATCGCCCAGCTCGCCGCCGACCTGGACGCCGACCTCGTGGTCGTCGGCTCGCACGGCTACCGCGGGCTCGAGCGGCTGCTCCTCGGCTCGGTCGCCGAGCGCGTCTCCCGGCTCGCGCGCTGCCCGGTGTGGATCGTCCGGCCGAAGGATCACGCGACCGCCGGCCGGGTCCCCGAGATCGAGCCGCCCTGCCCGGAGTGCGTGAGGCACCGGCAAGAGACGGGCGGCGCAGCGCTCTGGTGCGCGCGCCACTCGGAGCACCACGTCCGGCCGCACCGCTACTCGTATGCGACCAACGGGGTCTACGCGGCGTCGAGCGCGGCCTACCAGTCGACGCCCGAAGCGACGTGATCGCGAGGCGAGCTCGACGGGACCGCGCGCCTGTCAGGCACACAAGCGCCCGATACGTGCCCCGAGGACGCGAGGTGAGCGCGTGACAAACGAGGCTCCCATCCTCGTGCGTCGTGGTCTCTACGCGCGCTCTCCTCGATCAGCTCGGCGCCGAGGCGCCGCGCGCTCCCGCCTCGTTGACGTTCCACCGCGCGCGGGGGATACACAGCGCCATGAAGCGGTCTTGCATCGCCCTGGCGGCTTTCGCGCTGTCCCTCTCCGCTCCCGCGATCGCGCAGCCGGTGAAGGTGTTCGTCCTCGCGGGCCAGTCGAACATGGTCGGCTACGGCGTGGGCCGCCAGCTCCCAGTCGAGCTCCAGAGCCAGCCGGACGTCTGGTACGACCACTACAACCCCGACGCGCGCGAGGGAGGGCCGTACGCCGCGGCGACGAGCGCCGACTGGGGGCCGCTCGAGCCGAAGGGCGAAGCCCGCCGCTACGGGCCCGAGATCACGTTCGGCCGCGCGATCGCCGCGGCGTACCCGGAGGACCGGATCGCGATCGTGAAGATGGCGCAGGGGGGCACCAACCTCGTCGATCACTGGGGGCGCGGCCTCGCGCCGGATCCCGAGGTGCTCTACAAATCGCAGCTCTACCACGCGCTCCTCGGCAGGCTGGACTCCGCGACGTACGAGGGCGACCGCGCCCTCCGTTATCCCGAGGAGGTGACGCGTCTCGACGGCGCCCTGGCGAGGCTCGAGTCGGAGGGGCACCCGTACGAGATCGCCGCGCTCGTCTGGATGCAGGGCGAGAACGAGGCGGGGTGGTCGGCCGCGTTCTCCTACGGCGACACGCTGCGCGGCTTCATCGCGGCGATCCGCGCGGACCTCGGCGTCCCCGGGCTCCCGGTCGTGCTCGGCAGGGTCAGCGACAACCTCTATCCCGCGAACGGCGGGCCCATCGCCGCCGGAAAGGAGGCGAACATCGACGCCGTGCGCGCGGCGCAGGTGACCGTGGCCGAGGAGGACCCGCGGGTCGCATGGGTCGACACGGACGACTTCACCGCGCGATCGCCCGACGACACGTATCACTTCGACTCCGCCGCGTACCAGCTCCTCGGCGACCGCTTCGCCGAGGCGTACCTCGCGCTGGTCCGCGAGGAGGGCTCGTCGACCGCGTCGTCGGCGAGCAGCGCCGGGAGCGCGGCTGCAGGGGGAGGGGGCGCCACGGGAGGCGGCGCGACCGGAGGTGGCGCCACGGCCGGATCGAGCGGGAGCACGGCGGCGGCGGGCGGCGCCGGGAGCGCAGGCGAGGGGGGAAGGGGCGCCACGGCCGTATCGAGCGGGAGCGCGGCGGCGACGGGCAGCGCCGAGGCAGCGGCCAGCTCGGGCGGGGTCGCGCCCGGGAGCGCCGGCGGCTGCGGCTGCCGGACCGCCGCCGGCCAGGGCCCCGGGGCAGCGGCAGCGCTCGCGCTGGTCGCGCTCGCGGGCCTGCGCCGCCGCCGCTCGCGCGGGCACGGGAAGGGCTGAGCGCCGAGCGGCGCCTCGTGGCGAGCTGGTGGAGCGGGGAGGGGGCGCGCGCGCCGGCTGCGCCAGGAGTGGTGGAGCAGCCGCGCCGCGCTTCGTGGGAGAGGCCTCGTCGTCGCCTCACGGCGACGCGGAGGTTCATCGCTTCAGGGGAGCCGCAGGGGTCCGTCGTCAGGTCGTACGGACCAGCCTGCGAGCCTGCCGGTCATCGGGTCATCATTGCGGGACGCAGCCGTTCTCCGCCATGCACTCATAGCCCTCGCGGCAGTCGGCGTCCGTCTCGCACGCGTGGTTGCAGGTGTTGTCCACTACGGCGCAGATGCCGCCCTCGGCGCAGTCGGCGTCCGTCTCGCAGTCGCCCGTGCAGGAACCGCCAGGCCAGCCGTCGTAGCACATGCCGCTGATGCACTCGCTGTCGGCGGTGCAAGCGTCGCCGTCGGCGCTATCGGCCGGCGCCGGGGGCGCCGGGAGGCAGCCCTCCGGCGTGCACTCATAGCCCTCGCGGCAGTCGGTGTCCGTCTCGCACGCGCTGTTGCAGGTGTCGTCCGATGCGCAGACCCCGCCGCCGGCGCAGGGAGTCGATGCGTCACAGTAGCCCGTGCAGTAGCCGCCGGGCCAGTCCGACGACTCGGGGACGCAGTAGAGGCCGGCGCAGTCGGCGTCCGCCGTGCAAGGGTCACCGTCGGCGCCCTCGCCGGGCGGCGGGGCGCAGCGACCCACCGCCACAACGCAGGTTGCACCCTCGCCCGTGCACTGAGCGTCGCTGGTGCAGGCCGGAGCGCAGAGCCCCTCGTCGCACCGATAGCCGTCGCGGCAGTCGGCGTCCGTGTCGCACTCGACGAGGCAGTAGCCTGCGGCGATGCAGGTGCCGCCGTCGCAGTCGCTGTCACCCTCGCAGAGACCCGTGCAGAAGCCGCCCGGATAGCCGTCCACGGCCTCGGTGGCGCAGAGGTAGCCACCGCACTGGGCGTCCGTCTCGCAAGCGCTGCCGTCCGGGAGGTAGCAGCCGCCCGACGCCTCGTGGCACGAGCCCACCTCCGTGCACTGATCATCGCTGGTGCAGCCCATCCAGCAGACCCCGTCGTCGCACGTATAGCCGTCGCGGCAGTCCGCCGACGTCTCGCACGCGGCCATGCAGATGGCGAGTGTCTGGCTCACCTGGGTGCAGACGCCGTCGCCACAGTCGTCGTCCGACCGACAGGCGGCGGTGCAGTGGCCGGAAGGCCAGCCACTCTCGCTCTCCTCGAGGCAGATGTCGCTCGCGCACATCGCATCGCTGGCACAGGCAGCGCCGGGGCCACCGAGCTCGCCGCCGCCGGCGCCGGTGGTGGTGACCGCCGTCGTGGAGGTGACGCTGCCGCCGCCGTCGCCTCCAGCGCCCGTGGTGGCCGCGGTCGTGGTGACCGAGGTCGTGGAGGTGACGCTGCCGCCGCCGTCGCCGCCAGCGCCGGTGGTGACCGAGGTCGTGGAGGAGACGCTGCCGCCGCCGTCGCCGCCAGCGCCGGTGGTGGCCGCGGCCGAGGTCGAGGAGACGCTGCCGCCGCCGTCGCCGCCAGCGCCGGTGGTGGCCGCGGCCGAGGTCGAGGAGACGCTGCCGCCGCCGTCGCCGCCAGCGCCGGTGGTGGCAGCGGCCGAGGTCGAGGAGGCGCTGCTCGATGAGGCCGAGCTCGAGGTGGTGCCGCCGCCCGCACCGCCGCCGCCCGTGTCGCCGCCGGCGGTGCCGCCGGCGCCGCCCGCACCGCCGCCGCCCGTGTCGCCGCCGCCGGTGCCGCCGGCGCCGCCCGCACCGCCGGTGCCGCCCGCACCGCCGCCGCCCGTGTCGCCGCCGCCGGTGCCGCCGCCGGTGCCGCCGGTGCCGCCGCCGCCCGTGTCGCCGCCGCCGTTTCCTGTCGTGCTGCTGGCCGAGGTAGCGCCTTCGCCGCCGGTGCCGCTGCCCGCACCCCCGCCGCCCCCAGTCCCGATGACCGTCGCGTCGTCATCGCCGCACGCCGTCGTCATCAGTCCAAGAACGAAGAGACACACCAAAGATCGCATCTTCATCCGCTGTTCTCCAGCCGGTAGGGGTCCAGTGACGCGGCGCCGGCCGTCGGAGGCGAGGAGCCGCAGCGCGATACGCGCGCACGCATCTTCTGTCGAAACGGCGCGGATGCCAACGCCTCTTTACTCCCTCACGGCGCTTTCGGGCGGAGGGCGCCCGCGCTGTCCGCGTCCTACCTCGTCCACGCTCATCCTCGCCCCGGGCCAACCACGAACGAAGCAGCTTTTCGACGGCGAGCGCGCGCGATTGTCGCGTCCGCTCCACGTTGGTGGAGCGCGTTTTGGAGGTCGCGACGCTCTCTTCTCCACTCGTTTTCACCCGTTCCACCCGTCCGGCGAGCCGTCCTTGCCGACCTGAGCGTTTCTCTTCTCTTCAGCACCTTCCCGAGCCGGAGCGCACCTCCCGATGTCCGTGAGGTTTCGGGCGTCCGCTCCTCAGCTCGTTGGCAAGCCGGAGCGCATCGAGCGCACCTCATGAGTTCCGTGAAGCTTTGGCCATTCCGCCCCTGTCGCCACGAGCGCAGCGGCGGCCGCTGCCCTGCCCGCTGTCGACCCCAGCGTCGCCTCGCGACGCGCTGTCGACCCGAGCGTCGCCTCGCGATGATTGACCGGCCGCCGTCGGAGCTGGTATAGGTAGCCGTTTTCTTTGGGTTGAATTTTTCCAGTCATAGCCGAGACAAAAGGCGGTCGAGCGCGGTGTGCGCAGGTGAAGGGTGCCCTGGTGCTTCGAGTGCCAGCCATGTCGTCTTGCCCTTGCCGCGTCGCGTCGGCGCCCTGCGCCTCCGCGGACGACCTCTCATTTCAGCCAGAGGATGAGGAGACCCCATGCGTGTCCGACACGTGATGATCACAGCAGCGATCGCCGGTCTATTCGCGGCCTGCGCCAGCTCGGGGAGCGATGGTGGCAAGACCGAGCAGCCGGTCTACGGGACGGTCTGCGAGGCCCGCTGCGCCTGCGAGGACTGCTCTGGCGACAAAGAGGGCCTGTGCGAGGCCGAGGAGGAGGCCATCGCCAAGCGAGCCGAGGAGCGCTGCAAGGAAGAGCACACGGCGTACATCGACTGTGCCCGGCTGGAGGGTCGGTGCGTGGACGGTCATCACCTGGCGGAGGTCTGCGACGTCCATGCGGCGGCCCTCCAGGGCTGTCTCGATCCCACGGGCCACTGTCCCAGCGCGGGTGATGGCATCTGCGACGAGCCCCAGGGCACCGGCAAATGCCCGGTCGGGACCGACCCCGCCGACTGCCTCTCTTCCTGTCCCTTGACCGGCAACGGCACCTGCGACGAGCCCCAGGGCACGGGCCGGTGTCCGGCGGGCACGGACGTCGACGACTGCGAGCTCGCGCCGTGCGACCGCGTGCAGGACGGCGTCTGCGACGAGCCCGAGGGCACCGGGCTCTGCGCGGAGGGCACGGACGTCGCGGACTGCGCGGTAGGCGCGCCGTGCGCTTCCACGAACAACGGCGAGTGCGACGAGCCCGAAGGCACCGGTCTCTGCGAGGAGGGCACGGACCTCGCCGATTGCAACGCCACCCTGGCCTGCGACGACCTCGACGAGTGCGGCAGCGACACGAGCGGGTGCATCGGATGCGCGGTCCAGGGGAGCTGCGCCGATGAGCTCGATGCGTGCACCCTCAACGACGACTGCATCCTGTTCGCTCGGTGCGCCGTGACCTGCGAGGACGGGGACGACGCCTGCTTCACCGCGTGCATGGACAGACATCCGGATGGGGCGCGGCTCTATCTCGACTACGACACATGCGTGAACTGCGACGAGTGTTATTACTCGTGCGGCAACGCCAGCATCCTCGGGTGCTGATCCGCAGCCGGCCCCCTGAGCCGATCCCGGGCGGCGCGATCCGCGCCCTCGTTCTGGTAGCATCGCCCGCCTTGCCGAAGCTCCCTCTCACCCCCGCCGATCTCGACGCGGTGCTGGCGCCGCTCCCCAGCGCCCGGCCGCTGCCCGCGCGCGCGTACTGGGACGAGGACGTCTTTGCCTTCGAGCAGGCCGAGATCTTCGGGCGCTCCTGGCTCTGCGTCGGCCGCGAGGACGAGATCGCCCGCCCAGGAGAGTGGCTGCTCGCCCCCCTCACGCCGGCGGGCGTCGTCGTCCTCCGCGGCGCCGATCTGGAGATCCGCGCTTTCCACAACGTCTGCCGCCACCGGGCGGCGACGCTGCTCGACGGCCCGTGCGGCCGCCTCGCGCACCTCGAGTGCCCGTACCACGGCTGGACCTACGAGCTCTCCGGCGCGCTGCGCGCCGCGCCCCACGCGCCGCCCGGCTTCGACCGCGGCGCGCACGGGCTCCTCCCGGCGCGCGCCGGCGCCCTCTACGGCTTCCTGTTCGTGACGCTCGATCCCGGCGCGCCGCCGCTCGAGAGCGCGATCGGCGAGGCGCCGCCCTGGCTCTCGCGCCCCGGGCTGCGCTCGCTCCGGCGGGGCAGGCGGGTGGAGTACGAGGTCGCCGCGAACTGGAAGCTCTGCGCGGAGAACTTCCAGGAGTCTCACCATTTCCCGCGCGTGCACCCCGCGCTGGAGCGGCTGACCCCGTGCGACGACGCCGTGTCCTGGGGCCGGGGGGGCCCGTGGCTCGGCGGCGTCATGGACCTCGCGCCCGGCGCCGACACCGTCTCGACGAGCGCGGCGCCAGGCGCGCGGCCGCTCATCGTCCCCGAGGCGGAGCGGCGGCGCGTGCGCGACGCCATGCTCTTCCCGGGCCTGCTCACGAGCCTCCAGCCCGACTACCTGCTCACGTACCGGCTCGCCCCGCGCGCGCCCGACCGGACGCTCGTGATCGCCGACACGTACTTCCACCCCGCGGCGTTCACGAAAGGCTTCGATCCGAGCGACGTGTTCACCTTCTGGGACGCGGTGAACCGGGAAGACCGCGCCATCTGCGAGCGGCAGCAGCGCGGGATCCGCGCGCCCGGCTACACGCCGTCGACCTACGCCATGGTGGAAGACGGCGTCCACGCCTTCGACGGCATGGTCGCGCGCAGGTACCTCTCGGCGCTCCGCGCGGGGACGGCATGAGCGAGCGCTGCGGCCGGTGCGGTCGCCCGTAGATCGATCGCTCGTTACTGCGCGACGCAGCTCGTCTTCATCACTTCCCAGATTGCATCTCCGGTGGCGATGCTACCGGCAGAGGTGGGGTGGATTCCGTCTTGCGTATATTCGTTGTGTCCGTTCCATGTCGGACGAAGGTCCAGCCAGTAGCACTTCGGCGCCGTGAGCCCGTCGCACAATGCCTTCATCTTCGGTCGGAGCGTATCGAGGCAGGTCTTGAGCGACGCGAACTGGTTGCCGATGGGGTCTGGATAGAAGAAATAGACCACCTTCTCGACGTTGTCCTTCTCCATGGTCTCGAACAGGGACTCCGCCGCCGCGAGGGCCGCGTCGCCGTCCCCTCTCAGCAAGCAGTCGTTCCCGCCGCCATCCATCAGCACGTACTTGATCATGCCGTTCTCCGCGGCTTTGCGGTACTGGCTGGGGATCTGATCGTTGGCCAGCGTCGTGCCGCTGACCGAGTTGTCGATATAGCGATCGTTCTGGGGGAGGGAGCCGTTGGCCTTGGCCTGCTTTTCGATCTGCTGCGTGATGCCGTGAGTCGCGGCGATGAACGATTCGCCGATGACCGCGACCTGATTTCCCTTGGTCTGGCCCTTGACGCACTCGCCCGGTTCACCGCCCGTGCCGACCGTTTCTCCGCCGCTGGCCGAGCTGCTGGCCTCCGCGGTGCTTGCATTGCTGCTGCTGCTGCTGCTGCTGCTCGCGGTGCTCCCGGCTGCTGCGCCTCCGGCACCGCTGGTGGCCATATCGCCCGTGCCGACCGTGGTCTCCGCGCTGCTGGTGGTGGTCCCGTCGGGGCCGCCTCCGCCGGTCGAGGACGTACCACCGTCATTGGCCTCACCACAGGCCCAGATGCCGATGCTCAGGAGACCGAGAACGCTCAGTTTCGTAGCAACGTAGGAACGTGTCGACCTCATTTTATTTCTCCAGTGTCCGCTTGGCGCCGAGGGTTCAAGCGGCGAAAGCCACTCATTGCCTTGTGTTGACAATTCATCCATGCACCTTAGGGACCGCGTTCGCCCGATGCAGGTGACTGCCACGACGTCGTACCCAAGCCAGCTGAATCGATGTATAGGCATACTCGCCTATGCCTCGATGCGAGACGTCACGTTCATGTTGGTGGATTGAATAATTCGGGCGAGAGTCGAATTCGTTGTCTGCGCCGCGGCTCATCCTTCTGGGAGGCCCCGATGCGTTCGGTCCCGAGCGCTCCACGCCCGAGCGCGCGGCCTCCGCCCGCGCTGCGCGTCCATGCCGTTCGGCGGTGGACCGCGGCGGTGGATCGGCAACGTGTTCGCGACCGTGGCCTGCCAGCCGGCTGGGTCACGCGTGCGCCCGACCGGACGCTCGTGATCGCCGGCACGTACTTCCACCCTGCGGCGTTCACGCCAGGCTTCGATCCGGGCCACGTGCGCGCCTCCTGGGACGCCGTGAACCGGGAGGACCGCGCCAGCAGCGCGGGAGCCGCGCGCCGGGCCACGCCCCGTCGACCTGCGCCCTGGTGGAGGACGGCGCCCACAGGTTTGACGGCATGGTCGCGCGCGGGTACCGCTCGGAGCGAGGACGGCATGAGCAAGCTCTGCGGCCTGTGGGGCCGCCCGTACATCGACCTGTCGCCGCTGATCGACGCGGCGTGCTTCCCCGAGCTCGATCGCGAGATCGTGCGCGGCCTCTGCCGCGTCGAGCCCTCGTACACCGGCGGCAGCCTGAAATGGATGGGCGTGGTCGCGCCCTGGGTGCACGACGACCCGTACGTGGATTACGGGGAGGTCATCGGGGGCTTCTCGCGCGACGAGTTCTGCGACTTCATCGCGCTCGGCGACGACCCGTCCGCCTTCGATCCCGACCGGCGGCGCGAGTACACGTTCGGAGACGAGACGGATCACCCGCTCACGCGGGCCCAGATGCTGTACCTGAAGTACCGTTACGGCGTCTATTTCCCCTGGAAGGTCTGCTATCATCTGCTCGAGAACGATCGCTGGGAAGACAAGCACTCGGGCTCCGGCAAGGACTTTTCGGCGGAGGCCAAGGCGATGTTCCCCCGGACGGTCGAGTTCATCCGGGGCCTGCCGTTCGTCGAGATCGGGCGGTGCGTGATCTTCGGCCTCGAGGCGAACGATCACGCGCCCGCGCACCGGGATACCGAGCCGGGGAGCGCGATCGGCGCGGCGCAGTCCATCTCGTTCGACCCGCGCGGCGACAAGCGGTTCTATGTCTGCGACAGGGCAGGGGAGGAGCGCACGGTCGTCCGCGCGCCCATCTACTGGTTCAACGACATGGATTACCACGGCGTCGAGCCGGACCCGTTCTTCCGGTACTCGATCCGCGTGGACGGCGTGTTCAAGCCGGAGTTCGTGAAGCAGCTCCAGCGCCTGTACGGGCGGTAGGCGCGGGCGAGCGCCCTGCCGTGAGTGCTCCGCCGGCTAGCGCACCGCCGGCGAGGCCCCGTTCACCACGAGGTGGATGAACTGCAGCTTCGCCACCGCGGGGCGCGGCAGCACGAACGGATAGAAGTCATGCTGGCCCATGCTGCGCGACATCTCGTTGAGCACGGCCGTCAGCTCCACCCAGGCGTTCAAGAAGCCCAGGAAGGTCTCGGCCCCTCGGTCGTCCGGACGCCACAGCGCGTCCGCGCCCCATGGCTCGACGTCGAGCTCCACCTCGTCGGCGTCGATGCCGAAGCTGAGCGCCGTATCGACGGTGTCGACCATGTGGAGATAGTGGGCCCAGGTCTCGGCCCAGTCTTCCCACGGGTGCATGCTGGCGTAGGCGCTGACGAAGCGCTCGGGCCAGTCGGCCGGCGGCCCCTGCTCGTAGTTGGCCTTCAGCGCGGCGGCGTAGTCCTGCTGCTCGTCGCCGAACAGCTCCCGGAACGGCGCCAGCCACCCGGTGTCGCGCACCAGGAGGTCCCAGTAATAGTGACCGACCTCGTGCCGGAAATGCCCGAGCAGCGTGCGGTAGGGCTCGCGCATCGCGGCGCGGGTGCGCTCGCGCTTGGCGTCGTCCGCCTCCTCGATGTTCAGCGTGATCACGCCGTCGGCGTGGCCCGTCATCACCCTGGGCCCGTCGGGCGGCGAGGCGAGGAAGTCGAAGCAGAGGCCGCGCTCCGGATCCTCGCCGATCTTGGACTTCACCGGCAGGTTCAGCGCCAGGAGCTGCGACACGAGCCGTCGTTTGGCCGTCTCGAGCAGGCGCCAGTGCGCCTGGTGCTCGGCGACGGAGAGATCTGGAATGGTGCGGTTGAGCCGGCACGCGGCGCAGAGCGCGGGCGCCTCCGCCGCCGCCGGGATCAGCCAGTTGCAGCCCGACGCCAGGTCGAAGTTGCCGCAGCGCCTGTAGAGCTGCGGCGCGTCCGCCGTGTCGCGCCAGATCTGCCAGGTGCCCTCGGTCGGGCCGGCCTTGAGCGGCAGGACCTGGGCGCGCTCGGGCTCGTAGCCGAGCGGCGTCTTGCAGGCCAGGCATTCGCTGTTGCGGAAGAACACGGGCCTTTCGCACTGGCAGCGGTAGGCGCGCGGGGCGGTGGGCTGCTTGGTCCGCTTCCATGCGCTGCGCAGGTGCGCGATCAGACTGTCGAAGCGATTGGTCATGGTGGGTTGAGCGGCCTCGATCGTGTCGGCCTCGGCTCGCGATCGCAAGGAACGCAAACCCTATGCCAAGCCTGCGGCTCGGTGCTCGCGACACGGGCAGGACCCGACGCGCCGTGGACGGACGTCGCGAAGTGTCTCGGTGTGGCAAGAATGCCGGCGACCCGACCCAGGTTGAGCGCTTCAGCCCGACCCAGGTTGGGAATCGACCCGGAATCGACCCAGCCCGGATCGGGATCACCCGCTGACAAATCCTCTCAACTTGTTGGCATTTGGGGGCGAAAAATTGAACAGGGAGGCGGGCAGACAGGGAGATTCTTGGGATTTTACTCCCCGTCTCCCCGGCGCTTGCACTGCTTGCTGCGCGCGCCTCGCTACTTCGTCGCGCGGTAGCTCTCCGGCGGCCCCAGGTAGCTCGGCTTGAGCCCACCCGTGTCCACCACGAGCTTCTGCACCACCACGGTCGGGTCGACCATCCAGAACTTCAGCACGTGCTCGCCGGGCTGAGCGATGGTGTGCGTGGTCGACGTGCGGTTCACGTTGTCCGACGTGTTCCTCTCCCACGACTTGTTCATCGGGATGCCGTTGAGCGCGGTGGTCACGTTGACGACCTGCGGCTGCCCGTCGTCGATGGAGACGGCGTACTTCAGCCCGTCGGAGTGCAGCACGTTGTTCCTCGGCGACAGGTACGCCCAGACCGTCACCTGCCCGGTCGTGAAGGTGTTGATCTTGTACTCGAGGTGCGGGCTGTCTCCGCCGGGCGTCTGCCTGGCCGCGGTGACCGGGAAGGGCGTCATGCCCCCTGCCGTCCGGCCGATATCCGGGACGAGCTGCCACGCGATCGGCTCCGCGCTCACGGCACGCGTGAAGTGCTCGGCCTCGATCGAGACGTACCCGTTGCTCTCCACGAACCCCTCGAGCGCGTCGCGGTTCACGTCCGGGTTCTTGACGATCGCCTGGACGACCACGCTGCTGCCGTTCGCCCCCGTCACCGTGATCGGCACCTCCGTGGTCCCCTTGGGCGCAGCCTCCCAGTCGACGCTCACGGTGGCCCGCACTTCCTTCTCGATCGTGCCGTTGTTCGGCGAGACCTTCACCCAGGGCACGGACGGCTCGATCTGGTAATCGAACGGCGCCTGACCGCGGTTGAAGACCTCGATGTACTGGGCCGGCTGACTCTGGAACGGGCTGAACTCGGGCAGCACCGCGGCCGTCCGCTCTGCGGGCCAGACCTTGTCGGACCCGTCGATGGCCACGCCCAGCTCCGCCCCGCTCGGCAGGCTGATCTGCTTGAGCGCCGGCCAGATGAAGTCCTCTCTGTCCGGCTGCTGCCAGCCCGAGTCCGGATAGTTCCCGCCGTAGCCGATCTTGGTCTGCGTCTGGAAGCCCTTCCACTTCCCCCCGGCCAGCGTGTTGTTGTAGTAGCTCGACATCGCCTTGTCGTCGGCGAACCGAGCCTCGGCGGTCGTGGCCATGTCCTTCGTGGCGGCGCGCTTCTGGGCGGCGTAGAGGATGTTCTTGAACCCGGCCAGGCGGAGCTCGTACAGGTTGGCGCTGGCCTTCACCTGGTAGAGCACGAGCTGGTAGTAGGCGTCGCGGTACTCCTCCGGCAGCTCCTCGTTGAGCCGCTCCGCCTCGGCCGCGAGCGCCTGCCACTCCGCGACGACCCGCTCCGCCTCGCCATAATGGATCAGGCTGAAGGGGCTGCCGTCGGCGTAGACCACGGCGCTGCTGGGGTTCGTGGCGATGTTGGCGTTCGGGTTGAGGGTGATGACCCGGTTGAGCAGCTCGGGCTTCCGGCGCGACTGGAGCCTGGAGTACATGGTCAGGACCTCGGCGATCTCGGCCGCGTGCTTCGGCCCGAACTGCTGCGCCGCCCACTGCCGCTCCCACACGGGGAGCCGCTCGATCGGCCACCGCTCGGGGTTCCACGCATAGTCCAGGAAGAACTCGAGCGGGTGCTCCTCGTTCTTCATGTCGCCCACGTTCACCACCCACAGCCGATCGACGCCGTATCGATAGGACAGGTGGAGCTGCTCCCAGACGTTGGGGAGGAGCGTCGTGTCGACCCACTTGTAGTTCCGGGCGCCGCCCACGTAGTCGAAGTGGTAGTAGAGCCCGTAGCCGCCCGACCGCTCCGGCGCCGACAGATCGGGCAGCTCGCGCATGTTGCCCCAGTTGTCGTCGCACCAGTTGATGATCACGTCGTCCGGCGCCCGCATACCGTCGTCCCAGAAGGCCTGGACCTCCTTGTAGAGCGTCCAGACCTGCGGGATGGTGGTGACGTCCTTGCCGGTGACCTCGCCCAGGATCTGCCGCTGCGCCGCCACGATCCGCTGCATCAGATCGATGTTGCCGCCGTTGTCGATGGGCAGGTCGCCGTTGCCGCGCATCCCGACGGTCACCACGCTCTCGTAGTCCTTCATCCGCTTGATGCTGTCGGTCCAGTATTTCTTCAGCGCCTCCGTGTTGTTGTCGAAGTTCCACTGCCCGTTGCCGCCGTACCGGCCACCTGACTGCCCGAAGCGATCCCACTCGTCCTGCGCCCGCATCATCGGCGCCTCGTGCGAGGTCCCCATCACGATGCCGTACTCGGCGGCCAGCGCCTGGTTCTCGGGGTCGTCGTCGAAGAGCGATCTGCCCCACACGGCCGGCCACAGGTAATTGGCCTTGAGGCGGAGCATGACCTCGTACACCTTGGCGTAGAGCTCGTGGTTGAAGCCGTTAGGGCGGCTCGAGTTGGGCGCGGGGCCGAACGTGTTGCGCGCCCAGGTGCCCAGCGCGGGGTTCTCGTCGTTGATGAAGAAGCCGCGGTATTTCACCTTCGGTTCCCCCTGCGAGTAGCGCCCGGGCAGGATGTACAGCTCGGCGTGCTTGTGCGGCGGGACGTCGTCCCAGTAGTGCCATGGCGACACGCCGATGTTCCTCGAGACGTCGTAGGCACCGAAGATCGTCCCGCGCTGGTCGCTGCCGGCGATCACGAACGCGCGGCGAACGCTCGGCGCCGGATCGTTCACCACCTGCAGGAGGGACGTCTCCCACCGGCCCGCGATGTCGGTGACGTCGAGCTTGTTCTCGCTCACCAGCTGGTCCACGAGCGGGCTCTTGCCCAGCGTCCCGATGATCACCACGTCGTCCGCCGCCGGGATCTCGTCGAGCGACACCTCGGGCTCGACCTGGGTGACCCGGCCGATGTCGGTCTTGAGGTCGCTGACGACCCGGATCACGCCCGCGTAATCGCTCGAGCTCACGACCAGCGGCGCGGCCTTGCCGGTGGCGACCATGGGGAAGCGGTCGGGCCCGGGCTCGAACGCGACGTACTTCTCCGGATCCTCGGGGTGCGGCGGGTCCGGATATCCCGTCGGTTCACCCGCGCCTCCTCCGGTCGGCGAGCCTGCACCACCGCCTCCCGTCGGCGAGCCTGCACCACCGCCTCCCGTCGGCGCGCCCGCGCCTCCTCCCGCCGTCGCGCCCGGATCGCCGGGCTTCGGCGACGCGCCGTCCGATCCCGAACAGGCACCCCCCAGCACGGACAGGGAGAGGGGCAGTACCCCGCAGACGATCCCCATCCGCACCAGGGGCCTCCAGGTGGCCCAGAGCGCGCCGAGCGCTCGCCTGCCTGGGCCGGCACATGGACGACCGGCGCGCCGCAAGAGGGCGCCTCCTTCGATGGATCGCGTCAACTCGTTGGTCTTGCAATCTTCTTTCATATCTGTCATGTGCGGTTTTCCCCGGCTGTTCACGCGAATGGACGCCCCCGGCGCATGCGCGAGGTGCGCTTGCGCACGCAGAGACACAACGTCGCTCCAGGCCGAGCTGCCGGAGGACGTCTCAGGTTCGCGGCTCTCAGGTCAGGCTGAGAAATTCCCGGAGCGTGCCGGTCTGATCGCGCCTGGCGCAGCGGGGGCGGCACGTCCTTCGTCCCGTCGTGCGCCAGGCCGCGGGCACGGCCTGGCCTGTGCTAAATGCCCATGTCAGCAGGCAGGCGCGGTCGCGCGCCGAGGCGCGCGGGATCGTTGAGCGCGCGGGTTGGCCTAGTCCAGAGTGGGAATTTCACCATCCTGCCACTTGCCCGCGTCGAACGTGAAGCTGTCCGTGAACAGGTCCTCCGTGCTCACGGATTCTCCTTTGAGGAACCGGTTGACGAACGCGCTGTAGTACTCCGTCGCGAAGGTCCCCGCCTGCGCGCAGTGACCATGAGGCGGGTGGGGGAAGCCGAGGTGGTCCTTGGATCCCAGCGCTTCGTAGATCATCTGGGTATACTTCATCGTCGTGTAGACGCACTTCGGGCAGTTCCAGCCGTCGTTCGTGCCCTCCATGATGATGAGCGGTCTCGGCCAGGCCAGCGCGAGCACCTCGTGCTGGTCGATGGGCAGCTTGTTGACGTTGCTGTTGCCGAACGACTCGAAGGCATCTCCCATCCAGTTCTCTTCACCGTAGATCTGGGAGGCGGTCTGGACGTTCGCCCCGGCGCTCTTCTCCGCCTCCGCGGGGCGCCAGCCGCTCGCCAATCCAGAGCCGGGCGACTGCGCGGCGACGAGGGCGATCCGCTCGTCGAACAGGCCGATGATCCCGGCTTCCTTGCCGTTTCGCGAGCAGCCGAGCGCCGAGAGCTTCGTCGTATCGATGTTGTGACCCGTCGTCATCTCCAGGGCATCGATGACGCGGCTGGCCCCCCAGGCCCATGCCATGAGCGAGCCGGTCGACTTGTAGTCGGGGTAGAGATCGTAGAACAACCCCGAAGGAGCGCGGCGTCCCTGGCTCCCGGTCGACTTTGCGAGCCTCTCACCGACGCGCCCATAATCGATGGTCGCCACGCCGGCGGGCGCCGACGCGCCGATGCTGAAGATCGCCGGCGTGGGCCCGCCACCTCCACCGCTGGCCGCTCGGATGGTCACCGAGAACTCGATCGTTTTCCCGCCGTTCGTGACGGTGATACTCAGTGACCCACCGCTGTAGGTGGCCTCGATGGACTCCGGTTTTCCAGGATTTTTGCCATAGATGAACTCCTCGGCGAGCAGGCTGA
This sequence comes from Sorangium sp. So ce128, assembly GCF_051525245.1. Classification (NCBI taxonomy): domain Bacteria; kingdom Pseudomonadati; phylum Myxococcota; order Polyangiales; family Polyangiaceae; genus Sorangium; species Sorangium sp. So ce128. The sequence goes on from NZ_CP150313.1 coordinate 4,821,129, forward strand.
TCTCCTTCCTGCGGCAAGCCCAATCGGCTTTCGAGGTCACCTTCGAGCCGTCCAGGAAAGTGAACGGATCCGGCATCTTTGGATTCGCCTTCAGCTCGGCCAGGGTCGGGAGCTCGATGTTCGTCGCGCAGCCCTCCCCGGGCGAACCGCCGGTTCCCGCGGAGCCGCCACCGCTGCCCGTCGCACCGGCGCTTCCGCCCGAGCCACTGTTTCCCGAAGGGCCGCTACCGGCGGTCGTGGGAACGCCGCTCGCCGCGGAGCCGGCAGACGAGGCGCTGGATCCGCTCGCGCCTCCTCCCTGCCCGGAGGCACCCGCGCCGCCGGTGTCGTTCGGCCCCCCGGCGGTCGAGCTCGAGCACGCGGCGAGCGGGACGAGGAGCAGACAACCGACGAGCGCGGGGTGGTTCATGGTTCAGAAATCTCTCCGGGAACGAGCGGGCACGTTCGGCCTGATGAATTCCCGCGAGCGGAGAAGCTGATCTCACGGGAAGACAAGATTTGAGCGTGCTCGCGAAGTTTGAGGGGGTGCCGAGCACGAAGATTGAGGGACGCGCGGCGTCATGGCCGGCGAGGCCTTGGTCGTGGCCGGGCCGCGACGCCAGGACGGACACGAGCACGAAGTTTGAGGGCCTTTGAGCGCGAAGATCGAGGGACGCGCGGCGTTATGAGCCGAGCGCGGGCGGGGTTACCTCAAAACGGAATGTCGTCGCCGGGCCGCTCGTCGCCGAGCGCCCGCGAGTGATCCGCAGGGAGGAAGGCGCGGTAGCCGTCGAGCGCGGCGTGGAGCTCGCGGACGGCCTCGAAGATGCGGCGGGCCGCGCGCAGGCCCGGAGTGCGGGGCGCGGGCTCCTCGGGGGGCGCGAGCAGATCGGGGTGCTGCGCGAGCAGGACCTGGATGAGGAAAAGCAGCGTGGCGTCGAGCAGCGCGAGGGGCTCGGGGATCGGCAGCGTGACGTTGGCGGTGCGTGGCATGGGCGCCTCCAGGTTCACCGTTTGCGGTTCGCGGACTTGGGCTCCGGGGCCGCGCCGAAGATCTCGAGAAAGAGCTTCTCGTCGAGCCGCGGCAGCTCGCGCTCGGCGGCGGCGCCGAGCAGCTCGTCGGCGAGGTTCATGAGCACGCGGTAGTTTCCGGCGGAGTGGTCGGCGAGCGTGGCCTTGAGCTCCGCGGCCATCAAGGAGGGGTTGCCGGCGGCGGCGAGCACGTGGTCGAGGCAAGCGAGCAGCTCGTCGCGAGAGGCGTAGTCGAGGACGAGCCGGCGGCGGATGCGCGAGCCGAGCGGCAAGAGCTCGGCGGTGCGGAGACGCTCGGGGAGACGGGCGTCGCCGGCGAAGACCACGCAGAGCAGTTGCCTCGAATCGAAGTCCTTGCTGGAGAGGATGCGCAGCTCGTTGAGCACGGGCGTGCTCGCCTCCTGCGCCTCATCGAGGATCAGCACGGGTCGGCGAAGCGTCGTGGCGAAGTGCTCGGCCCAGCGCGCGCGAAGCGCCTTGAAGCCTGCCCAGCGGTTGCTGGACGAGAGCGGGACTCCGAAGAGATCACCGAGCTCGCGGTAGAAGTCGCCGGCCCTGCTCTGGGGATGCTCGATGGTGCCGACCACCACGTCGGTCAGGGCGCCGAGCCGCGCAGCGAGCAGGCGTAACGCGATGCTCTTGCCCGTGCCGGGATCGCCGGTGAGCATGGCGAAGCCGCCGTGAGCCAAACCGAGCTCGAGGCGACGAAGGAAGGCGTCGACGGGCGGCGAGACGTAGAGGGCCTCCGCGGGTACATCGGCGCGGAAGGGAATGTACTTCAAACTGTAGAGAAACAGGAGTCGACTCATCATGGTCAATCCTCCTCCGTGTTCTTGGGCAGGTAGGCGGGCGGCAGGCCCGTGGCCGCGTACTCGGCCATCAGCTGTCGCAGGAGCGGCGCGATTCCGGGCGGCTTCCTCGACGGAGCCAGCGGCGCGGTGATCTCGGTGAGCGCGCGACGCGCGCGGTCCGCGTTCCTCTCCTTGTCGAGCGGAAAGAGCGTGGCGAGGTGCGCGCCCGAGCGCGGGTCGACGAGCTCTGCGCTGGAGAGATCCCAGCGCGCGACACGAAGCCGGGGACGTTCGAGCACTCGGTAGGCCGAGGGGACCTCGAAGCGCACGCCCTCGATCGTGACCGTCCCGTCGCTCCGGCGCTGGTGGCGCGAGATCTCCATGCGGAAGGCCCGGCGCAGCGCCTCGGAGTCGGGACTCGGGCGGCTCACGTCTGGGCCTTCGAGGTAGCGCTCGAGCGGAGTCTTTTTGAGCTCGCTGTGGACGGTGCGGTGATACTCCTGCTCGACCCACGCCTGGGTCGCGGTGTTGAGCAAGTCGAGCGTGAGGTTCGGTTCGCCCTCGAGCATCGGCATGAGCCGCCCTTCGACGAGCGTCCAGAAGTGCTCTTGCTTGCCGTTCTGATGGGGGCGTTCGGCGGCGTGAGATATTGCGCGATGCCGAGCCGCTCGAGCCCCTCCCGCATCTCGGCGGCCTTCCTGGCACCTCCACGATCGCTGTAGGCGCCGCGCGGCAGCCCTCGCTTCTGGATCCCCTGGCTGAAGCCGTGCACGAGGTTCTCGGTGCTCTCGCAGTCGAGGTACCACTGCGCGTGGCAGCACACCCGCGAGCAGTCGTCGAGCAGGCCGAAGAGATAGGGTGTCTTCAGCTCCCCGCTGGCCGTGATGACCTTTCGCTTGCCCTCGTGGAAGTCGTAGTGCCAGAGCGCGTTGACATAGGCCAGCTCGTACGAGCGCGTCTCGCGCGGCACGATCTCCGATTCGACCGCCCTGCCTTGGCGCCTCCTCTGGATGCGATACATGCCGTGGGCCTTCATGAAACGGCGCACTGTGGTGTAGCTGGGCACCGGGTCGAGCGCGGGGGTTGTCTTTGCGAGCGCGACGAGGTTGTCGTGGTGGAGCTGCCAGGTCCAGCGCGGGTGATCGCGATACTGACTCTCGATCGCGGACGCGACCGCTGTCGTGATTCTCGGCTGCGAGCCGGCGTGCTTCGGGACCTTGCGCGCGAGCACGCTGATCGGGTCATCCGCGCTGCGCGCCGCGTCGTACATGCGCTCGATGGTCTTGGGCGAGAGCCGGATCACCGAGCCCTTGGGCGGGTGTCGCCAGGACTTCGCGGCGAGCTCGGCGATCCGACTCGCGAGCTCGCCGCGCTCCGGCGGAGAGGCGAGCAGGTGGCTGATGATGGAGAAGCGCATCCGCGCCCAGCGCAGGCGCATGCGCGCCTGGTCGTCGTGGCTCATCGATTCCTACTCCGGATCGAAAGGCGCAGACGGGCCCTTGGCGGGCGCGCGCGCGTCCGGTGCTCGTGGCTCATGAGGTCTCCTGCGCGGTCGGCGAACGGACCTACCGGGCGGGGAAACCCTATCTCACCGCGGAATCCACGCCGAATGACATCTTCTGCGTGGCGCCGTGGTCATGCGATGTCCCTCAAAAAACGCGATCCATCGAGGACCGAGCTCGTCGTGAGCGGCGCGAGCAGGTGGAGCATCGTGCCCATCTGCTCGTCGGCCGTGCCGGGAAGCCGTTCGATCGACCTTGGAATCCCGCCGATATCGACGCCGACGAGCCGGGTGCGGATCGCGAGCAGGACCTCCTTCGCGAGGAAGGGGCCGCGCCACCAGGCGAGCCATCGGCGCGTCGTCCTCCGCGGAACGCCGGCCGGCTGCGCGCCGGCGGTGCCGAGCGCCTGCGCGGCGAGGCTCGCCACGACCACGACGACGCCGAGGTACACGCGTGGATGGGCTCCTCCGTTTCTGGCAACTCGGAGGCGAGCCCCCTCGGAGGACTTCGACAAGTTTTCTGAGGGGGCTTCGTTTGTCGCCCCTCAAAGAACGCGCTCAGGAGGACGCCCGGGGGCCCCCATCTTCTTGGCGCTGCTCAAGATTCGCCAGGCGGCGAGGTTCTCGGCCGAGGGGGCTCTCGGAGGTGCGCGCGAATTTGTCAACTTCACGGTCATTCCACCACGAGGCGCGCGCGTTGTCGATCCAGGCCTCTGGTGGACAGGTCAGTTGGTGGGCACGAAACGCAGCGATGCGAGGCGCACGAGCTCGCCCTGGCCGCCCTTCACCTTCAAGTAGACCTCGTGCGTGCCCGACGTGGGCGCCACGTTGCACGTCGTCGTCGTCCACTTCTCCCAGCCGTCGGTACCGGGGAGGGCGCAGGTGCCGATCATCGAGCCGCCTGCCAGCGGATCGATCCAGACCTCCACGGTGCCGCCGTCCCCGGTGCTCGAGGCCTCCAGCGCGATCGCCTTCGACTGTACACCCCCGCTGCCGAGGTCGACGCTCCCGAACATGGCCCAATCGCCGTTCTCCAGATCACCGAGCACCGGTCCCGCCGACGTGCTCGACACGACCTGGGCGCCGGACTGCTGGTCCGCCTCCGCGGCCGGGATCGGGGTGAATCCGTCACGATAGGTGAACAGGTCGAAGTAGGCACGGCTGTTGGTCGCGAACATGCCGGCCTGGTTGCCAATCCAGGTGTGAGCCATGGCATAGAACCCGTCGAGCGTGGAGATGTCGATCTCGGCGCCTACCTGGGTCCATTCGACTCCATCCGTGCTGAACCAGCCCGTAGCCTTGTGCTCGGAGCGGACCAGCTTCAGCCAGACCGCTTTCCCGGAGGGGGCGGGGACCGACGCGCCCACCACGACCGGCTCGGCAAGCTCGGTGTACGCAGCCCCCGCCTCGGCCGGGGCCTGCACCGAGCGCGACCGGAAGGAGAAGCGAATCCTGTCTTCCTCGCCCTCCATGACCCGCGCCACCGAGACGTCCATGATGGCGGGGAGCCTGAACTTCTCGCTGTCATTCATCCACGTCGGGCAGGAAAGCACCTGCTCGTCCTGCCAGTAGCCGTTGCCCACGCGGATGCCGGCCGCGTCCCCGTCGGCCGCGGGCGTGAACTCGACCTTCGCGACCATGCTGCTCGAGTGCAGCGTGTCCTTCTGAACGACCCACGTGGTCCCTCCGGTACCCGGCGTGATCCGCAGCCACCCCGGGCGATCCACCACCGAGTACTTGTCCTCCGACGCGCCGTAGGTGGTCCACGCGGAGTTGATCGCGGCCGACGAGAAATCGTCGTTCACGGGCAGCAGGAAGGGCACGCCGCTCTGCGGCAGCTTGGGCGCGGACAGATCGCCCTTCTTGGTCGGGTAGTGCGGGACCGGGATCGTCTTCCCGTTCACCTCTTGGTCGACCCAGGTCACCTCCAGCAGCAGCCCCTCGCGGCCAAGCCCCTGCCAGTCGCCGTTCTTCGAGGTCTTGGTGTCGTCGGTTCCCACGTTGCTGCAGTCGTACGAGTGGGCAAAGGCCCACCACGAGCCGTCCTCCAGCGCGATCGGCGCCGTGGTGTGCTGGACGCCGGCGTACGGCTCTTCGCCGGTAAGGACATAGCCGAGCCACGTCCAGTCCTCGGGGGTGCTGCCGACAAGCTTCTTCGACGCCCAGGCGTGCAGCTGGCCGCCGCAGGCCGTGTGCGTCGAGACGAAGTAGTAGTACCACTCGCCGCGCTTGGCCATCGTCGGCCCCTCGGCCCACTTGCTCCAGTCAGGATTCGTGAAGTCGCCGCAGCCGCCGGTCTCCTGGTCCCAGTTGATGAAGCTCATGTCGATGCTCGACTCGGGCAGCAGCATCCCGGTGTCGGGATCGATCTCCGTGACCAGGTTGATGCCGAAGTCGTTGGGGTGATCCGCGTCCCATTTGCACAGGCCGTTCTTGATGATCATGTACGTCTTGCCGCTGTCGGGATCGACGAACACCGAGTTGTCGGAGCCGGTCCCTCGTTCGTACGAGGTCTCGCTGCCGGGCGGCGTGTAGGGGAAGATGTCGACCTTGGTGGGCTCCGACCACGGGCCCTCGAGGCTCGGCGCCGAGGAGAAATGCTGCGTGGCCCCGATGGAGTAATAGACCCGGTACACATCGCCGGCCTTGACGATGAAGCCGCCCCAGGTGCCCTGGCCCGGGCCGAGCTGCGCCTCCAGCGCGGGAGCGGTGGAGTGGACCACCCGGTTCATGCGCTCCCAGTGGAGGAGATCCGTCGAGTGCAGGATCTCGAAGGCGGGCATCATGTGGAAATTCGACCCGACCAGGTAGAAGTCGTCGCCTTCCCGGTAGATGTTCATGTCCGGGTGATCACCGGGCAGAACGGGGTTCTGGTAGGTCGTCACCTCGAAGGCCGCATCGCCGTCGCCGCCCGCCCCACCGCCGCCGGCGTTCGGCGAGCCACCCGTGCCCCCGGAGCCGCCGTCGCCGCCCGTTCCACCGCCGTCGCCGCCCGTTCCACCGCCGTCGCCGCCCGTTCCACCGCCGTCTCCGCCCTGACCCGCGGAGCTTGCCGAGGTTGAGGTGCTCGTAGATCCCGCCGGGGTGGGATTGGGCTCGTCCGAGCCGCACCCCATCGCGATCAATCCAACGAAAGTGACAATCCCTGCTGCATAAGAGCGCACGATGACCTCTCAGTTCCTTGTTGTGGACGCTTGAATTCCCGAGGGCTTCCGAAATGATCAATGAACGGGCACGAAAGTGCCTATCGACGCCACACGGACCCTGGCGGAACGCACTTCATCCCCGTCGTGTCACGCCGTACGGGCGCGCCGCTCGAAGACCCGCTGGAGCAGGCAGGCGACCAGGAGGAGGAGGCCGATGACGATCTTGGTCCACCAGGAACTGAGCGTGCCCTCGAACATGATGAGGGTCTGGATGGTGCCGTAGATGAGCACGCCGAAGAGGGTGCCGACGACCGTGCCGTGGCCGCCGGTCAGCAGGGTCCCGCCGATGACGACGGCGGCGATGGCGTCCATCTCCATTCCGCCGGCGTGCAGCGCGTAGCCGGACACCATGTAGAACGTGAAGGCGACGCCCGCCAGCGCCGAGCAGAACCCGCTCAAGGTATAGATGAGCACCTTGGTCCGTGGCACCGGCAGGCCCATGAGCAGGGCGGATTGTTCGCTGCCGCCGATCGCATAGACCGTGCGGCCGAAGCTCGTGTAGTGGGCGATGTAGATGGCCGCGGCGAACAGCGCGAGCGCGATGACCACGTTCCAGGTGATCGAGGTGTCGAACAGGAACGGGATGCGGTGCGATGAGACGTCGACGTAGAAGCCGTTGCGGATCGTGATGGAGTCGATGCTGATGAGGTAACAGAGCCCGCGCGCCAGGAACATGCCCGCCAGCGTGACGATGAAGGGCTGCACCTTGAAGTACTGGATGACGAGCCCCATCACGAGGCCGATGCCCGAGCCCATGGCCAGCACCAGCGGGATGACCACGGCAGGGCTCAAGCCGTGCTTCTCGACGAGCGACGCCGAGACCATCGTTGTCAGCGCGATGACCGAGCCGACCGAGAGGTCGATCCCGCCGGAGAGGATGACGAAGGTCATCCCGATGGCGGTGATCAAGAGGAACGCATTGTCGATGAAGAAGTTGAGGAACACCTGCAGCGAGAAGAACCCGTCGAACAGGTACGACCCGGCCGCGAACATGAGCACGAACAGGCTGCTGGTGACCGCGAGCGGCAGGTGCCTCGGGTCGATCCGGACGGAGCGCCCGGTCGCGGCGGTGGTGCCGCTCCGTCCGGTCGCGGCGATGGTGCCGCTCCGTCCGGTCACGGCGGCGGTGTCGATCATGGTGTGACCACCCTCCTCGTCCGTTGCTTTGCGATGAGATCCCTGACCTTCTGCGATTGCACGATGGTGATCAGGAAGACGACGAGCGCCTTCACCACCAGGTTGACCTCCGGGGGCACGCCGACCGAGTAGATGGTGGTGGTGAGCGTCTGGATGATCAGGGCGCCGATGACGCTCCCCGCCAGCGTGAACTTGCCCCCGGAGAGCGATGTCCCGCCCAGGACCACGGCCAGGATGGCGTCGAGCTCGAAGAGGAGGCCCGCGTTGTTCCCGTCGGCGCTCTTGACGTTCGAGCTCACGATGAGCCCGGCGATGCCGGCGCACAGGCCGCACACGGCGTAACAGGCGAAGGTGATCGTGCGCGCGCGGATCCCGGCCAGCCGCGAGGCGACCGGGTTCACGCCGATCGCCTCGATGAACATGCCGAGCGCGGTCTTGCGGGTCAAGAGCCAGACGACGGCGCTCACGCCCGCCACGATGAACAGCGAGACCGGGATCCCCAGGAGGAAGCCGTTCCCGATGACGTGATACGGGCTGTAGTAGATGGTGATGATCTGGCCGCCCGTGATGAGCTGGGCGATGCCTCGCCCCGTGACGAGCAGGATCAGGGTCGCGATGATCGGCTGCATGCCGAAGATCGACACCAGCGTGCCGTTCCACATGCCGAGCGCCAGCGCCACGCCCAGCGCGCTCCAGACGACGATCGGCAGCGGGACACGCGTCGCGTCCGCCATGCCGGTCCCGCCGCTCGGCGAGAGCTCGCCGCCGATCAGCACCGCCGCGACCGCGCCAGAGATGGCCACGACCGCGCCGACGGAGATGTCGATGCCGCGGGTGGCGATCACCAGGGTGAGCCCCATGGCGATGATCATGAGCGGCGATGCGCGGTTCAGGATGTCGATGACGCTGCCGTAGAGGTGGCCGTCCTTGACCGTGATCGCGAAGAACTGCGGATTGCTGACGAGGTTGAACAGAAGGAGGAAGCCGAGCATCGCCAGCGGCCAGAACGTGCTCCGGCCGGCGAGCCGGCGCAGGGAGGCGGCGGGCGCGCTCACGGCTGACCTCCCGCGATGATCTGGTAGACCGCCTGCTCGTCGGTCTTGTCCGTGGCGAGCTCCGCCACCTTGCGCCGGTCGCGCAGGACGACGACCTGGTCCGAGTAGCGCAGCGCCTCGGCCATCTCCGAGGAGACGAGCACCACCGCCATGCCTCGATCGCAGAGCTCCATGACCTTGCCCATGATCTCGCCCTTGGCCGCCACGTCGATGCCGCGGGTCGGCTCGTCGAGGATGAGCATGCGCGGATCGGTCGCCAGCCAGCGAGCCAGGAGCGCCTTCTGCTGGTTGCCGCCGCTCAGCTTGGAGATGGGCACCTCCGCGTCGGCGGCCACGATGCCGAGCCGCTGGATGTAGCGGCCGGCGATGTCGTCCTGCTCGTCCCGGGACAGGTTGCGGAAGATGCCGCGCTTGGCCTGGAGGGCGACGACGATGTTCTCGCGCAGCGAGAGGTCTCCGAGGATCCCCTCGACCTTCCGGTCCTCGGGGCAGAAGCCGAGGCCGCGCGCGATCGCGTCGAGCGGCGAGCCGATGCGCGCCGGCTCCCCGTCGATCTCGATGGATCCCTGGTCCGCCCCGTCGAGCCCGAACAGGAGCCGCACCGTCTCCGTCTTTCCGGCGCCCAGGAGGCCGGCGAGGCCGAGCGCTTCGCCGCGCTGCACGTCGAGATCGACATCGCTGACCGAGCCCTTCTTGCCGAGCCCTCGCGCCCGCAACAGGGGCGCCTGCCCGCCCGCCGGCATCGTCGCCCGCGCGCGCTCGGCCCGGGCCGGGCCGTCCTCCGCGACCTCGCGCCCGACCATCCGCGTGACGAGCTCCATGCGCGACAGCTCGGCGGCCGGCGTCTCGCTGACCAGCTGACCGTTCCTCAGCACCGTGATCCGGTCGGAGATCTCGAACACCTGGTCGAGGAAGTGCGAGATGAACAGGATCGCCATCCCCTGCGCCTTGAGCCGCTGGATGACCGAGAAGAGCGTCTTCACCTCGTCCTCGGCCAGGCTCGAGGTCGGCTCGTCGAGGACGAGGATCTTCGCCTTGGCGCAGAGCGCGCGGGCGATCGCGACGAGCTGCTGCACGGCGATCGAGAAGGTCGAGAGCGGCGCGGTGACGTCGACGTGGATGTTGAGGTCCGCGAGCAGGGCGCTCGCCTTCCGGCGCATCTCCCCCCACCGGATCGCGAAGACGCCGGCGTCCTCGCGCCCGAGGAAGATGTTCTCGGCCACGGAGAGGTTGGGGCAGAGGTTCACCTCCTGGAACACGGCGCTGATGCCGAGCGCCTGCGCGTCCTGCGGGCTCGAGGGCCTGATCTCCCGGCCCTCGAGCAGGATCTGCCCGTCATCCGGGGGGTGGACGCCGGTCAGGACCTTGACCAGCGTCGATTTGCCCGCGCCGTTCTGCCCCATGAGGGTGTGCACCTCCCCGGGCAGCATGCGAAAATCGACGGAAGAGAGCGCCTGTACGCCAGGAAATCCCTTGGAGATCCGCTTCATCTCGAGCACGGGCACGGCTCCGCTCTGCATCGTTCACGTCCTCCCCGGCGGGCTCCGCGGCGCCACCGTTACGCGCGCTCTCAGTACTTGCGCTTCGGGAACTCCTGGGCGGCCGTCTCCATCGGGAAGACGCCCTCCTCGGTGACGATGCGCTTCGGCAGCTGCTTGCCCGCCATCAGGTCCTTCACGGCGCTCATCAGCTGCGGCCCGAGGAGGGGGCTGCACTCGACCGTCACGTTGAGCTTGCCGGCCATCATCGCCTCGAACGCGCCCTTCACCGCGTCGATCGAGATGATGAGGATGTCCTTGCCGGGTTTGAGCCCCGCCTCCTCGATGGCCTGGATCGCGCCGATCGCCATGTCGTCGTTGTGGGCGTAGAGGACGTTGATGTTCTTGCCCTCCGCCTTGAGGAACGCCTCCATGACCTCCTTGCCCTTGGCGCGCGTGAAGTCGCCCGTCTGCGAGCGGATGATCTTGAACTGGGGCTTGTCCTTGATGATCTCCTCGAACCCCTTCTTGCGATCGATCGCGGGGGCCGAGCCGACGGTGCCCTGCAGCTCGACGATGTTGATCGGGTCCTTCTGGTCCTTCGTCTTCTCGACCAGCCACTTCGCCGCGCGGCGGCCCTCCTCGACGAAGTCCGACCCCATGAAGCTGACCCAGAGGGTGTCGTCCTTCGTGTCCACCGCGCGATCGGTCAGGATGACGGGGATCTTGGCCTCCTTGGCCTCGCGCAGGACGGGCTCCCAGCCGGTCTCGACCACGGGCGAGAACGCGATGACGTCGACCTTCTGGGCGATGAACGACCGGATGGCCTTGATCTGGTTCTCCTGCTTCTGCTGCGCGTCGGAGAGCTTGAGATCGATCCCGGCCGCCTTGGCGGACTCCTCGATCGACTTCGTGTTCGCGGTCCGCCACTCGCTCTCCGCGCCGATCTGGGAGAACCCGAGCGTGATCTGCTTATTTTCCTTCTGACAGCCCTGCCCGACCAGGATCAGCGCCAGCCCTGCCAGCGCCACCATCCCCGTGGTGACAAAGTTTCTCCTCTTCATGGCGCAGCTCGTCTCCTCTCGTCCATCGCCTCGTTCCATGAGGCACCTCGGTCATCCTCGCCGTCGTCCCCCGACGTCCGGCGTCACTTCTGCCCGTAATACGCCCTCTTCCCGTGCTTCCGGTCGAAGTGCTTGCGCACGAGCGCGTCGGGCAGGCGCGCGGCGCCCGGGTGGATCGTGCGGGTGATGAACGCCATCCTCGCGATCTCCTCGAGCACCGCCGCATTGTACACCGCCTTCTCGGCGTCCTCTCCCCACGCGAAGGGGCCGTGTCCCGCCACCAGCACCATGGGTGTGTGAAGCGGGTTACGATCCCTGAAGCACTCGATGATCTGCTTCCCCGTCTCCGTCTCGTAGTCGCCCTCCACGGCGTCCGGCCGCATCACCTCGGTGCAGGGTACGTCCTCGGCCAGGTGATCCGCGTGCGTCGTACCGTAGATCGGGATCGGCGTGCCTGTCTGCGCCCAACCAGTCGCGTAGGTCGAGTGCGTGTGCACCACGCCACCCAACCCGCGGAAGCTCGCGTAGAGAACGATATGCGTCCTGGTGTCCGAGGAGGGGCGGAGGTGTCCCTCCACCACCTTCCCCTCCAGATCGACCACGACCATGTCGTCGGCCGACAGCCGATCGTAAGGGACGCCACTCGGCTTGATCGCCAGGACGCCCCTGTCGCGATCGAACGCCGAGACGTTGCCGAACGTGTAGATCGCGAGCCCCATGCGCGGGATCTCCATGTTCGCCGTGAAGGCGCGCTCGCGCAGCTCTCGATAGGTCGCGCTCACGTCGTGGCCCTCAGTGCGCCAGCCGATAGGCGAGATCGTTCCAGCGGAGCTCGTTCTTGAGCGCGCGGATGTCGGTCCCTTCGCCGATGCGGACCAGCTCGACGCCGGCGATGGAGGCGAAGTCCTCCACGTGCGCCATGGTCACGGCGCGGCTGTGGGCGCAGTGATGGGCGCCTCCAGCCAGGATCCACGCCTCGCAGGCGAGCCTGAAATCGGGCTTCGGGATCCACACAGCGCGCGCCACGGGCAACTTCGGCATCGCCCTGTCGGGCGCCACCGACTCGAGCTCGTTGGCGACGATCCGCATGCGGCCGCCCATGTCGATCATGGCAACGTTCACAGCGGGCCCGACCCCGGCGTCGAAGACGAGCCGGCACGGGTCCCCCTTGCCGCCGATCGAGAGCGGGTGGATCTCCAGCGACGGCCTCCCGGCGGCGATCGACGGACAGATCTCCAGCATGTGGGCGCCGAGGACGCGCTCTCGCCCCGGGACCAGGTGATACGTGTAGTCCTCCATGAAGGAGACGCCCCCGCGCATGCCTGTCGCCATGATCTTCAGGGCGCGGACCAGGCCGCAGGACTTCCAGTCGCCCTCCGCCCCGAAGCCGTAGCCGTCGTCCATGAGCCGCTGCACCGCGAGGCCGGGGAGCTGCTTGAGCCCGTGCAGATCCTCGAAGGTCGTGGTGAAGCCGCCGAAGCCGCCCTCCTTCAGGAAGGAGCGCATCGCCGCCTCCTGCCTCGCCGCGTACCGCAGGTCGCCGTGGCGATCTCCGCCCCTCCTCAGGGCGGGGGCGATGGTGTACGCCTCGTCGTACTCGGCCACCAGGCGATCGACCTCGCGCTCGTCGACCTCGGCGATGCGCCCCACGAGATCGCCCACGCCATAACCGTTCACCGACCAGCCGAACCTGACCTGCGCCTCGACGCGGTCGCCTCCGGTGACGGCCACCTCTCTCATGTTCATGCCGCCGAAGCGCGCGATCTTGAGCCGCCGCCCGTCGAGGATGGCGCAGGCGGCGCGCGCCCAGATGTCGAGCTTGGCGAGGACGTCGCCGTCCGTCCAGTGGCCGACGATGACCCTCCGGTCGATGCGCAGGCGAGCGCCGATGTACCCGAACTCGCGGTCCCCATGGGCCGACTGGTTCAGGTTCATGAAGTCCATATCGATGCTGTCCCAGGGCAGCTCGCGGCCGTACTGCGTGTGCAGGTGCGCGATCGGCTTCTCCAGGCGCTTGAGCCCCGCGATCCACATCTTCGCGGGAGAGAACGTGTGCATCCACGTGATCACGCCGGCGCACCGCGGCGAAGCGTTGGCCTCGCGACAGACGGCGAGGATCGACTCGGAGCTCTTGAGCGTCGGCTTCCAGACGACCCTGACCGGGAGCTTGCCCGAGGCGTCGAGGGACGCGGCAATCTCCCGCGCGTGTTCGGCGACCTGCTTCAGCGCCTCCTCACCGTAGAGGTCCTGACTGCCGGTCAAGAACCACACCTCGAAGCCTTCTCGAAGATCCTGCATGCCGATCCCGCTCATTGCGTCAACTCCCTCTCCACAAACGATCCCAGCGCGACATAATCCCGGTACAGCGCGTCATAGAGCCTGGCGCGCGTGGGATCCGGCAGATACCGGGCCTCGGTTCCAGACGACATCGCGCGCTGCGCGTCCTCGACGGTGGCGTGAAGGCCGGCGGCGGTCGCGGCGAACATCGCCGCGCCCAGCGCGACCGGCTGCTCGCCGGCGCGGACCTCGACCGTCATGTCGAGCACGTCCGAGAGGACCTGCATGGTGAGGGGGCTCTTGCGCGCGACGCCGCCGACACCGATGATGCCGTCGATGCGGAGCCCCTCGGATCGGAAGCGCTCGACGATGGCGCGCGATCCGAAGGCGATCCCCTCCACGAGCGCGCGGTAGATCCGCGGCGCGTCCGTGCCCAGATCGAGGCCGACGATGGCGCCTCTGAGCCGCTGGTCCGCGTCCGGGGTCCTTCGCCCGTTCAGCCAGTCGAGCGCCAGCACGGAGCTCCGCGCCGGCGGGATCTCCGCCGCCGCCCGCTCCAGCTCGGGAATGATCCGCTCGATCGCCGCATCGGCCAGCGTCACGTCGGCCAGCGTCTTCCGGTCCGAGTGGCCGGCGCCGGGCAGGGCAGGGAGGATGGCGAGGAGCGGCCAGCTAAGGAGCTGCTTGAACCAGGCAAAGACGTCACCGAAGGCGGACTGCCCCGCTTCGTAGCCGATTGCGCCCGGGAGGATCGAGCCGTCGACCTGGCCGCAGATCCCGGCGACGAGGACCTCCGGCGCGCCGGTCTTCGGGACGACGAGCATATCGCACGTGCTCGTGCCCATGACCTTGAGCAGGCGGTTCGGCTGGATGTTGCCGCCGACCGCGCCCACGTGCGCGTCGAAGGCGCCGACGGCGACGACGACGTCGTCCGGGACACCGAGCGTCACGGCCCACCCGGGCGAGATCGTCCCGAAGGGCACGTCGGCGGTCCAGGTCTGCGAGCCGAGGGTGGCCTTGAGCGCGGGCAGGCGCGGATGGAGCCTCGCCAGGAACTCATTCGAGGGATAGCCGTCGAACTCCGGGTGCCACATCGCCTTGTGCCCGGCGGCGCAGCGGCTCCGCCTGATCTGCCGGAGGTCGTCGGTGCCGGTCAGGACGGCGGGGATCCAGTCGCAGTGCTCCAGGACGGTGACCGCCGCGCGCGCGACCGCCGGATTGGTCTCGAGGACGTGGAGCACCTTGGCCCAGAACCACTCGGACGAGTACACCCCGCCCTCGTACTTCGTGTAGTCCACGCCGCCCCAGGTCCGGGCGACGCTGTTGATCCGCGCCGCCTCGGCCACCGCGGTGTGGTCCTTCCAGAGGATGAACATCGCGTCCGGGTCCTCCTCGAAGCGTGGGCTGAGCGAGAGAGGCCTGCCCTTCGCGTCGGCCAGGACCGGCGTGGATCCGGTCGTATCGACCGCGATCCCGCGCACGTGCGCGGCGACGTCGCTGCCCGCCTGGTCCAGGGCCGCGCGGATGGACGCCTCCATGGCATGCAGGTAGTCGAGCGGATGCTGGCGGAACCGGTGCGCGCGCGCGTCGCAATAGAGGCCCTGCGCCCAGCGCGGGTAGGGCGCGACCGAGGCCCCCGCGAGCTCGCCGTTCCGCGCGTCCGCGACGACCGCCCGAACGGAGTCGGTGCCGAAATCGATCCCGATGACGAATGTTCCCTTGCGCATGACGACCCGTTGGCCGGGCTAAGCCAGTAAGGATGTGCCCCGAGTTCAATGTGAACGTTCACAATGTGACTGTCAATCACAATCTGCCGGATCGCGACGCTTCTCCCGTCCCGGAGGATGAACCAGGCTGCAACTCTACTCTCGTGCGGTCAGGCCGGGAGGGGGCGATGGTCCGCCGGCTCACGCGACGACCACGACCACGACCACGTGAACGTGAACGTTCACGTTGGTGACCGATGGTGGTGGAGGGGGCTTCGTGCCCTGAGCGTGACCGAACGAGCTTGGCGAACGCCTGTGGGGACGCGGCTCAGCCGCCTTCGAGGCAGATCCTGCGCACGAAGCGCCTCACGGTCGAGGCGCGATGCTCGGCGTAGTAGCCCTCCGCCGCCGCTCTCGACGCCTCGCCCGGCGCGTCGAGGCAGTCCGCGATGATCTCGTAGCCGTCCTGGAGATGGTTCGGGTCGCCGGGGTGCGTGCGACGATATTCGTGCACGAGCTCCCGCATGCGCGCGCCGTTCCGCGCGCTCATCGCGTCGTTGAGCAGCCCGATCAGGCCGTTCTCATGCTGGATCTCGACGTGGCGCTGCGTGATGGGGTGGGGGTGGGCGGGGCCGTCGTGGCGGTCGTCGGGGCTCGGCCCGATGACGGGCAGGTCGTCGATCGCCGCGGCGAGCACGGTGCTCCCGGCCGACGCCGGTGGCTCGTTCGACCGACGGCGCGACGTTGCCTCGCGCGGCGCCTCCTCTCGCGACGTCTCCTGCCGAGAGGAAGGCAGGAGAGGCGCGTCGGGCTCTCGAGAGCGATGCACGAGGTAAAGCGCTGCGCCGAGGAGCAGCAGCGCGGCGACGGACCAGCGCCTGCGCGCCGACCTCATGGAATCGTCACGGTCCACGTCACCGTCTCTTGCGAGCGGGGCCAGTTGTCGCGACCCCAGCAGGGATCGATGTAGCGGGGATTGGTCGAGGGAGGAGGGTCGAGGCACTCGCCGCTGCGGTAGCGCACCAGCTCTTCGCCGGCGTTGTCGTAGGCCTTGGCGACGATGGTGTGGGTGCCCGAAGCGAGGCCCGCCGCGGCGACGTTGTAGACGGGGCCGCCGTCCGTCGCGATCACCTCGCCGTCGAGCATCCAATCCACGCTGATGACGTCGGGATCGATCACCTTGACCGCGAGCGTCGCCGGCTCCGTGACGGCCCCAGCAGGCGGATCGGCCGAGTCGATCGGCTTGATGCGCATCCAGATGTCCATGATCATCTTCTCGCGCGAGACCGGGTTGAAGCTCGTGTTCTTGTTGTCTCCGAACAGGCTGTTCATCATCGAGTTCGAGGACGGGCGGTACTGTCCGCTATCCACGTAGCGGCTGCCGATGAACGTGCCCTGGACGCCCGTGGCGTCGGCGGCGTCGTACTCCAGCCACTTGTCCCATTTGCCCGCCGTCGTCGTGCAGTTGCCCGTGGTGTTCACCTCGACGTACTCCGTGCCGCTGCCGCTGCACGTGTTCGCGCCGCAGGCAGAGCCCGTCGCCTTGGCGCAATACTCGTCGGCGAGCTGATGGAAGCCGTGGCCACCTTCGTGCAGGGCTGCTCCGGCGGCGTCCCCATGCCCGCCGGACCAGAGCATCCAGGCCGAGCCCGTGTTCCACCACCGATCGTTGTTCAACACGATGGCGTGCCAGTCGACCTCGAAGTCCTCGGGGAGGTTCGCCTTGAGCGCCTGATCCGCCGCGCGGGTGTCGCACTCTGCGAGGCGGCTCTCGTCGTCGCCCGTGCAGCCGAGCGCTCCAGGGATGCCGTTCGAGCGGCTGACCAGCTTGACGGCGCAGATGTTGACGAACTTGCGATATCTGCCGTACGGCTCGCCGATCGGGCTGCTGAAGCGCTTGCCCATCGCCTCCTCGATGTGCTCGAGGTACGTGGTGTTCACGGTCGTGGCGTCGTAGCCGTCGCCCACGATGACGTAGTTGATGCGGTTCTCTGGTGGGCCCGCGCTCTCGATGGCCACGCCGTTCGCGCCGCAATCGAGGACGTAAGCGGAGTCGCCTCCTCCTGTGCCGCCGGGCACGAAGCTCCCCCCTGCGCCCGTGCCGGTAGAGCCGCTCTGGGCCGCGCCGCCTGCGCCGCCTGCGCCCGGAGTTCCGCTACCTGTTGCTCCGCTGCTGGCAGAGCCGCCGGACGCGGAGGTGCTGCCCTCCGACGTGCCGCCGCCCTCGGTCGTCGCCGCGGGGCTGTCCGGTGCCTCGCCGCAGGCGCAGAGCGCCATGACGCTCAAGAGGTGCAGGTGGAAGCTCGACTTCATCATGTTCACCTCACGACCTTTCGCAGGCGACGTCCACGCCGAGCTCCACCGTATCCCATCCCCGAGGATCCATAGGCGCCAACCAAGCTCGTTCGGTCACGCAGGGCACGAAACCCGCCCCCTTCACCCACCATCGTTCACCAACGTGAACGTTTACGTTTACGTGGTCGTGGTCGTTTACGTGGTCGTGGTCGTTCACGGCTGACCGTCGACGACCACGACCACGTGAACGTTCACGTAAACGTTCGGATGTGGGAGGACGCGGCGCGAGGCTTGGTTGACGGCTACGGCCGGCCCACGTTCAGCCGAACAGCCCCTCGATCGGCGTGGTGTGCTGGTCGTTGTCCCCCATCACGAGATCCGGGACCCCGAAGGAGCCCGCGATCGCCATCCACAGATCGTTGGTGGAGCGGCCGCCGCGGTTGCCGTTGGTCCACACCTGCCCGCCGCGCAGCGTGGTGCCCTCGCCGCCGAACAGAACCCACGCCATCTTGTCCCAGTTGTGGTGCCGCGTGCCGACCTCCGTGATGTACGGGACCAGCGTGGTGTCGAGCAGCGTCCCGCCAGCCACATCCTTCGTCTCCGCGAGCTCCTTCAGGAAGCCGGCGACGTAGCCGGCGTAGAACTCTTCCACCCGCGTGAGGAACTCGAGCGTGTCCGGCGTATCGGGATCGTGGCTCGTGGTGTGGTGCACCTTGAAGATGGCGGAGTTGGGCGGCCACAGCTCGCCGAAGCTCACGTGGTTCGTGCCAGGGGACCACTGGAACGTGACCACGCGCGTCAGGTCGCAGCGGAACGCGGCCTTGATCACGGCGAAGTGCAGGGCGCCGATGCGCGCGTGCTTCACGTCGTCGCGCTCGTTCACGACGTGCGAGCTGCCATAGGGATCGATGTGCCCGCTCACCTCGATCGTCTCGGGCTCCTGCGGCACACCGCAGGACGCGGGATCCCTCGGGTCGGCGTCGAACTCCTTCTCCACCTCGCGGATGGCGGCGGCGTGCCCCTCCAGCGCCTCTCGCTGCGAGCTCGGCGCGAGGCCCTGAAGGCGCCTCAGGTCCTTGAGCGCGAAGTCGAGCACGCTCTTCTTCTCCAGGCGCGCCCGCGCCAGGGCGTCCAGGTTGCCGTCCGTCGGGCCGCCCGGCATGAGCGTGCCGAACACGCGCCTGTACACCTCGAGCGGCTGGTAGTAGGGCTTCATCGGCGCGCGCGCGCCCGAATAGGACATGTGGCGGGTCGACACCTCGGGCGTGTCGGCGCGGTTGTCGCAGGAGACCTGGAGCGACGCGATGGGCGTGCCCTGGAGCTCGGCCGCCTGCTTCACGAGCAGCTGGTCGATGCTCGGCGCCTCGGCCATCGGATCGTCGCCGCCGTTGCCCGGGTACAGCTGCTTGGTCCGCGTCCCCGTGCACATCAGCACCGTCCCGCGCTCGTGGCCGCCGCCGACAGACCCCTCGTGCGGCAGCTTCAGGTCGCGCATCACGATCATCCGATCCTTCATGGCCTCGAACGGGGTCAGGATGCGGGAGAGCGTGAAGTTGGTCCCGTTCCCTTGCGGCCAGTAGTTCTCGTACACGGTGCCCACGGGGCGCTGCACGATCAACAGGCGCCTCGGGGGCGCCGCGCCCTCGGCGGCCGACTCGAGGGCCTTGAGCACCGTGACGAGACCCGCGGCGGCGCCGATGCCTTGCAGGAAGCGGCGGCGAGACCATCCATAAGAAAGGTTGTAGCCCACGGTCATTCCTCCTTGGCGCGCTCGGTCAGCGCGGGCGACGTCACGATGGCTTTCACGACGTTGGTCAGCGTCCGCTGGCCCTCTGGCAGCGCCTCGATCACGCGCTCGACCTGACAGTCGCGGGCCCCGAGCGTCTCATCGTCCGTGCCGTAGGTCAGCAGGTGCCGCGTGATGCAGGCGGCGAACCCGTCGTTCTGCGCGACGGCCTCGGCGAACTCGACGGCGCTCGCGTAGCTCCCCGCGACCTCGGCGATGTTGCCCACGTTGACGCGCGCGTCGATCGGCTCCCCATCGAGGGTGTCGCGGTACCGGCCGACCGGATCGTAGTTCTCGAGCAGCAGGCCGAACGCGTCGAACTGGGCGTGACATGCGGCGCAGGTGGAGTTCGCGGCGCGCGCGTCGGCGCGCTCGCGCTCGGTCATGTCGGCCTCGAGCAGCTCCTTGATCGCGTCCGAGAGCGACTCCGGGGGCGACGGGATCTTCCCGAGGCAGAGCAGCGCGCCGCGCACGAAGAGCCCTCGCGCCACCACGCTCGTGTTGTCGGTCCGGGCCAGCGCCGCGAGCAGGCCGGGCTGCGTGAGGATCCCGGCGCGCTCGTCGGCCGGCAGCTCGACCTTGGTGAACTCCTCCGGGCTCGATCCCGTGTGCTCCACGCCGTAGACCTTCGCGAGCACGCCGTTCACGAACGTCTCCCGGGTGGTGAGCAGCTCCGACACGTCCGCTCCGCGGTTCCACAGGAGGTCGTCCACGAGCAGCTCGGTCTCGTGGAACATGCTCGCCTGGAGCGCGGGGGTGTACTCGGGGAAGAGCCCTGGATCCTTCACCGTGCCGAAGAGGTTGCTGAGCCCCCACGCCGCGATCAGCGTGGTGTTCAGGCTGCTGCGCGTCTCGGGTTTCTCGAGGAGGCGCTCGGCCTGGCGCGCCAGCTCCTCCGGATCGTTCAGGGCCCCGGAGTCGGCGGCGGCGGCGAGCTCCTCGTCCGGCAGGCTGTCCGTCAAGAAGAACGAGAGCTCGCTCGCGACCTCGTGCGCGGCGAGCTTCACCACGTCGCCGTCCGCGTCGCCGCCGAGCTCGGTGCGGTAGGAGAACGAGGGGGACGCGATGAGCGCCTCGAGCGCGAGCGAGACGCCCCGCTCGTAGCTCGTCTCCTTCCCGAGCGCATAGACCGACCACAGGTTGTCGAGCTCCGCCTGGTCCACGGGCCGGCGGAACGCCCGTTGCGCGAACTTCGTCAGGAACGTCTTGGCGCAGGCGTCGTCTCCGTCGGGGGCGCACCCCGTCACCTGCTCGAAGCGCCCCGAGATGCTCTCGGCCGCGTAGGCAGCCCTCGCGAGCCGCGTATGCACAAGGGAGGTCCCCACGACAAGGCCCTTCTTGGCAAACGGCTTCGTCCGCGCGTCCGGCGCTTGCTCCGCCTCGATGGCCTCGTCCCCCAGGAGACCCCGGATGGCGTTGATGAACTGCAGGTCGGCGAGCAGCACGATCCGTCGTTCGAGCCGCGGGTTGCACACGGCGTCTCCGCCGCCCGAGGAGCTCGTGCCGCCGCCCGTCGGGTTCGCGCCGGCGCCCGAGGAGCCAGAGGAGCTCGAGCTGCCGCCGATATCACCCACGCACCCTGCAACGAGGAGCGAAGTGCACGCGACCGCTCGCAGCAGCCGGGAGGCCGCCCCGCTGTGAGTGGATGTTTCCACCTCCCATCGATCACACGCGGCGTTCGGACCGCTATCGTGAGTGGAAGATTTCATCGCTTCTGCTGCGCGACCCCGGCCATCGAGCCACCTCGGCGCTTTGCGGGGCGCGCGCCGCAAGGCGGCAGCCAATAAAGAAGATAATTTCACACGATCCCTCCTGTGAGTCCGCCCTGCTGTGTGAAAAAGTGCCTTGCTGACGTCCGGGGCTGCGCTAGACGATCTGGCGCCGCACCGCGTAATACCTTCACGAACCGCCGCTGCCGCGCGGGCCGACCCTGGTTGGCCATGGCGTGTGAGGCGAACGCACGGAGCAGCAGGTCAGACCCGCCGCCTCTCCCCGCGCTGACATCAATGACGAATGCCCCGGTGCGTAGACGTACGACGACGACCTAGCCGGCGCAATGCCTAAGGATGTTTCCTGAATTGTGAACGTTCACATGTCTGGTGTCAACTGGAATCGACTGGCGCTCAACGATTTCTGAACCGGTTGAGCAGGAGGGCCGTCGGCGCTCCTCCGGAGCGCCGACCTCAGGGGAGGAGAGGCCGGGCTGCGGACCTGGTCGAGGTGGCCTCGCCCGCTGGCAGACGTCGGCATGCCGTTCGCATAGGCCCGATGTGACAGCCGGCGTGAAATCTGCGGGATCGATCGCGGCCCCACCGGGAATGGCATCTACGACGACGAACGATCAGCGTCGGTGCCGCGCTCGATCCCGAGGGGGACGATCCCCGGCGCGCACCCGCCCAGTGACGCGAAAGCCGAGTGAAATGAAGAACCCCGACCAGTTTGTGAACGCTCACGTTGAAGAACTCCGTTCCAATCGACCGGCCCGCGACTATCCTCCCGCGCCGATGGCTGACAAATCTCTTCCGGAGCGCCGCGTCAAGAGGGGCGGCGGGCGGCGGGCCGCGGTCATGGTCGACGTGGCCAAGCTCGCTGGCGTCTCGTATCAGACGGTCTCGCGGGTCCTGCACGACAGCCCCCACGTGCGTCGCGACACGCGGGAGCGGGTGCTGGATGCGATCCGCCAGCTCGACTACCGGCCCAGCTCGGTGGCGCAGGCGCTCGTCACCGGGCGGTCGCGGACGCTCGGCGTGGTCAGCTTCGACACGACGCTCTACGGTCCGGCGTCGACGCTCCTGGGGCTCGAGGAGGCGGCGCACGACGCGGGTTACGGCGTGAGCATCGCCAGCTTGAAGTCGTTCAGCCGCGCGCCGGTGCTGGAGGCCGTGCAGCGGCTGCGCGACCAGGGGGCCGACGGCATCGTCGTGATCGCCCCGCAGCGGTCGGCGGTGGACGCGCTGCGCCACGTCACCTCCGATGTGCCGGTGGTCGCGGTCGAGGGCGGTCCGGACGACTCGGTGCCGGTGGTCGCGGTCGACCAGCTCGGGGGCGCCGTGTCCGCGACCCGCCACCTGCTCGATCTGGGCCACAAGACCGTGTGGCACATCGCCGGCCCGACCGACTGGCTCGAGGCCGACCAGCGCATCGACGGCTGGCGCTCGGCGCTGCAGGCGGCCGGCGCGGAGATCCCGCCGCTCCTGCGGGGGGACTGGAGCGCGCGCTCCGGCTACGAGCTCGCCCCGCAGCTGACGCGCACGCCGGGCGTCACCGCCGTGTTCGTGGCCAACGACCAGATGGCGCTCGGCCTCCTCCGCTTCCTCTACGAGAACGGGCGCGAGACGCCGCGCGACATCAGCGTCGTCGGCTTCGACGACATCCCGGAGGCGGCCTACTTCACGCCGCCGCTCACCACGGTGCGCCAGGACTTCTCCGAGCTCGGGCGCCGGTGCCTCCACGTCCTGCTCGGGCAGATCGAGAGCGGCCAGCGCTCGTGGTCGCGGGTCGTGGTCGAGACCGAGCTCGTCGTGCGCAAGAGCACGGCCGTCCCCCGGCGCCGGTGAGACCGTGCGCGCTCTACCGTACCGGCTCCGTGATGTGTTCACGGACCGGGCCTTGAGCGGTCAAGCCAGCGGTACCGAGCTGGGCTGCCGCTTGAATCGCAAAGTTGCTTCATGATTGCAACATGCGCTGTCGATGCACGTTTCCTATCAGCTGGGAACTTGAAATGTAGGAGGCTTCGCGCGCGTGTCGTGATCACTTCCAGGTGTGGCGGGAATCATCCGTCGCGAGTTGCACGGCGTGCGCATCGCTGAGTGTGGGCGCCGCCGTTCGTGCCGCTGCCCCTCGGCTTTCTCGCTCCCAGCTTCACCAACGACAATCGTCCGACTTGCGGAAGTCCAACATGAACAAGAAGCGTTCTTCTCGATTGCTGTGCAGCACGGCTTGGATCGCGCTCGGAATGGCGACCCTCTTTGGATGTGGCGATGGGGGCGAGGGGGTTGACGACGGCGTGGGCGGCTCGGGCGGGGCGGGGAGCACCGGCACCAGCGCCAGCACGAGCTCCAGCAACGGCACGAACAGCAGCTCCAGCGCCAGCACGACGACCGGCGTCGGCCCTGCCACCAGCAGCAGCTCGGGCGATCCCGCGACGACCAGCGCCACCTCCGGCGGCGCGACCACGGGGAGCGGCGGCGGGGACGCTTCGACCAGCGCGTCGACCGGAACCGGCGGAACCGAGCCCGAGGGGAAGTTCGTCGGCAACATCACGACGAGCGGCGCCGTGCGCGACGGCTTCGCGAAGTACTGGAACCAGATCACGCCCGAGAACGAGGGCAAGTGGGGCTCCGTCGAGAGCTCCCGCGGGAACAAGAACTGGAGCTCGCTCGACAGGACCTACAAGTACGCGCAGGACAACAAGATCATCTTCAAGCACCACGTCTTCGTGTGGGGCAGCCAGCAACCCTCCTGGGTCGGGAGCCTCTCGCCGGATGAGCAGAAGAAGGCCGTGCGGAGCTGGATGGAGGAGTTCTGCAAGCGCTACCCGGACACGAAGTACATCGACGTCGTCAACGAGCCGCCGCCCCACACCACGCCTTCATACACGGCCGGCCTCGGCGGCAACGGCGCCAGCGGCTGGGACTGGATCGTCAACTCCTTCAAGTGGGCTCGCGAGTTCTGCCCGAACGCCGTTCTGATCCTCAACGACTACAACAACATCGAGTACGAGAACGAGCACAGGCACTTCAAGGACATCGCGAAGAAGGTGATCGAGGCGGGCGCCCCGGTCGACGCCCTCGGCGCGCAGGCGCACGACGCCTTCAAGATCAACACCAACACGGTCAAGGGGTACATCGACTCGCTCGCCGAGCTGGGCAAGCCCGTGTACATCACCGAGTACGACATCGGCGAAGCGAACGACAACAGGCAGAAGCAGATCATGGAGGAGCAGTTCACCATGTTCTGGAATCACCCCAAGATCCCGGGGATCACCCTGTGGGGTTACATCGTCGGCAAGACCTGGAGGAACGGCACCGGCCTCCAGCAGGAGAACGGCACCATGCGGCCGGCGATGCAGTGGCTGATGGACTTCCTGGACCGTGGTGGTTGACGCGGAGCCGACGCGCTGAGCTGGAAGAGCTCCCTCGACCGAGGGAGCTCGGGCGCCGGCATCTCGTAAGGATGCCGGCGCGCTCTCTCCAGGTCTGCGTCAGTCTCTCTGGCCTGAGCCGGGTTCACGACCCGATCTTGGATCGTGAACCCACTCGCTGGCTGCGTATCGGGAGGCGAGCAGCTGGCCGGCGCCTCCTCGCGAAGACCCGTGTCGGTCAGCGAGCGTCGTCGATCACTGGGGCACTTGGATCACGTCCTCGCAGGTGAAGTCGACGCCCAGGGAGACCTCGACGTCGGCCTGGACCACGGCGCACGTATCGTCGCAGAGGATGATCGCCGTCGGGGTCGCAGGGTCGTCGTAGCGCCATGTCCCCGCGGCCGCGCAGGCCTGGTCATACGTGAGGGTCGTCGGCATGTTGGTCGTGGCGCTCGTGTAGGTCACGTTGACCTTTTGCTTGTCGAAGCTCCTCCCGTCGGGCGGCGGCGGGATCGGGATCGTGCACGAGACGGCGGCGCCGCGGATCTTCTCGATCGCGGTCTTGAACGCGGCCGTCGTCTGCGCGGGGTCGCCGGTGTTCAGCATGGACGCCTCTCCCGTGCCGCCCGCAGCGGCGATCTCGTGCAGGTTGGTGAGGCTGGGCGGGGCGCCTTCCCCCTGCGGACTGTCGACCCCGATCACGAAGGTCGAGATGTTGCTGGAGAGCGCGGCCTCGACGCTGCTCACGACGTCCGGGAGCGTGTTGCCTTGCCGGCACCCTTCCGGATAGCCGTCCGTCACGAGCACGATCGCATATTTCCCGGGGTTCTGCTGGCGCTGCGCCTCGATGAAATCGACGATGCCTTGGACCGCGAATGCCGTCGGCGTGCTGGTGCGCCACGAGAGCCTGTCGCTGATCTCCGGCTCGATGACGTCGATCGCCTCGCCGAACGCCGGGGAGGGCAGCGGCGTCATCGGGACATCCGGGGTCGAGTAGCCGGCGGCCTGGCACGCCTGAGTCGTCTGAGCCGCGCCCGGGAAGAACGTGAGCGACGCCCTGAACCCGGCGGACGCGGGATCCACGAAGAACT
This sequence comes from Sorangium sp. So ce128, assembly GCF_051525245.1. NCBI lineage: Bacteria > Pseudomonadati > Myxococcota > Polyangiales > Polyangiaceae > Sorangium > Sorangium sp. So ce128. Next base: position 4,846,610 of record NZ_CP150313.1, read on the forward strand.
GCTTCGTCGCGGCGACGACGGGATCCCACTTGAGATCCTTCCTGCGCCACTCCACGTCGCTCGCTGTCATGCTGGCCGATACGTCGAACGCGAACACGAGGTACACCTGCTGAAACCCCGCCTGGGACGACTGGGTGGCGCACGCCTCCCCCGCGCCCGTCGAGCCCCCGCTGCTGCTTCCGGTCGTGCCGGAGCTCCCGCTCGAGCCCTCGCCGCTTCCGTTGCCGAAGGTGTCGTCGTAGCCGGTGCTGGTGCTGGTGACGGAGCCCGAGCCCGAGCCGGCGCCGGCGCCGGCGCCGGAGCCGGTGCTGCTCTGGGAGCCAGCGCTGTCCCCGCCGCCATCGTTGGCCCCGCCGCACGCCGCGCCGATCAAAGCCACCATTGGCAATGCAATGGCTGTCCTAGGCAATCTCATGAGCCGACTCCTACTGGAACGCGTGCCAGCGCGGTCCGCGGGCACGAAGTTAGTTAGCAACGAGAGGTCTCCAGAGGCGGAATTTTCCAGTGCATGCCTCGGCGGAGCCCCGGGATCGATGTCGAGTATAGTCGATGACGCTGATCTTTGCGCGGGATACGGTCCGAAAAGACGCAGCGTCGAGTCGCCGTCGTCATCGCGCAATGCGCCCCCGTTCACGCAACCGGCATGGTCGTCGGCGTGAAATCTCACATCCGGGCGTCGCGGGTGCAGGGCCGCGCCGTCCCTCATGGCGCGGGCTCAGCGGCGCGGGAGCGTTGCGCGCCCGCGTTGCGCAGAGGCCGCCGGGATCCGAGGGGCAAACGCAGCGGTCCTGGACTTGGCAGAGCGGTCCGCGCGGTGGTCCGTGTCGCGCCGCGTGCAAAGGTCGCTCGTCGGGGTGTCAGAATTGTCGCCGGAGCTGCTTGCGGTGGACGTCTTCATCGTGCAGCGACGCTGCACTTGTTGGTCGTCAAGAGCAGCTCGAGTTCACCGGTCGCCTTCTAAAAAATCGACCCCACCCAAAGATTCATCCACGTGTCGAATTGCCCCGGTCGCGCTGCGGCGCGCTGGGAGAGAACTCGAGTGTTTTCCCGAGCGGCGTATCGACGTCCGCGACGCTTCGAGGCAAGATTCCGCCGTGTGCTGGCAAGCGGCTTCCTTGCGGAAGGCACGCAGAATACCGAGGAGGTGCCGATCGGAGAGGGCCTCTGGAAGACCGCTGGACCGGTCAAGCTGCACCGGTACCTCGTCGACACCGAGCAATGTGGAACGATGTCCGAGGTCGTGCTCCCGGAAGACGGGGTGGACGTGATCATGGGGTTGATGCTGAAGGTCGAGTCCGGCGGCATCACGGAGGTCGAGGCCATCATCACCCGGGATGGCGATTGGCTGTTCGACGCCCAGGGGTACCTCGACTCGAAGGACCAGACATGGGACGTCTTGCCTGAAGAGCAGCGCAGCACGCGGGAACAGCTGATCGCCGCGGCCAAGGCGTATTTCGACGTCTTCAAGGACAAGTCGGTGGAGCCGCCGTTCGGCGAGGACTGCGAGCGCCTGGAAGGCGGCCAGGCGACCGCGCCGTGCCCCGTCGGGATCCCGGCGGAACGACCCATCGGGTCGGCTCGACCTGGCCGCCTCGCTCCTGCACGGCGAGGTCGACCAGCGCGGCCATCCTCCTCGCCACGTCCGTGAAGGTGTCCTCGGCCTCGCGATCCTGCGGAAGCCGGTCCGGCAGGGTGGGGCGCGTGCGGTGGATACGATAACGGTCGGACAGGCGCGCGCCGGGGAAGGCGCGGCGCAGCTCCTCCATCCCGCCGATGAGCGCAACGAGCGAGCCCATGGTCGCCGTGCCGTTGTCGGAGTCCCAGCCGGACAGGGTACCGATCTGTACGGTGCGCCGGAAGCTCCCCTCACCGAACAGGAGGGCCAGCGTCGCGGTCGCCAGGTTGATCGCGGATTCCGTGAACCCCCGATAGACGAAGCCATACGCCGAGGCTCGCTCCTGGTAGCGATCCGCAATGGCATCGCGGGCGCGCTCCCAGCCGTCGCGATCCTCGGCGCGATCGCTGGTCGATAGATAGGCGGACAGCACGAAGTCGATGACGTCGGCGGCCTTGGACTCCGCCGGCAGGTAGCTCCTGGCCTCACGGACGATGCGCACGATCTCCTGTCGCCGCGGCTTCTCCAGATCGACGGTCGCCGCGAGCGAGAAGAGGAGGACATGGAACTGCGCGGCGTGCGCGGCGTGATCGCGCGCGGTGGTCCGGATGGGGAGGTCGGCGATCCGCAGCGCCAGCTCCGGCATGCCGGGCGCGAGGGCGCCGAAGATCTCCGTGGTGAGCTGGGCGTCGATCTGGAGCGCGTCCGGATTGAGCGCCGGATCGCTCGTCGCGGGGGGCAGCACGCCGCGCTCGAGCAGATCGCGCGCCCTCCGGTTGGAGACCCAGATGAAGTCGTTGATGTGCGCGCGCCATCCGTCCCGGATTCGCCCCGGGGAGAGGAAGAGCGTCCCCGCCTCGGTCATGAGGTGGAGGTAGACATACTCGATGTCGGTGTCATCGTCGGCAGGGCAGGGGTCGAGGACGACGAAGTCGATCGGCGCCCCGTCGCGCCCCAGGGGCTTTCCCCAGTCAGCGTCGGTGAAGAAGGGGCGCTCGATGCGGACGCCCTCCGTGCGAAGCCCTGTCCAGTTGGCGATGCACGCGCCAATCCACATCGCGCGGAGCCGCTCGGCGTAGGCCGCGCGATCGAGCTGGAGCCGCGGCCTCGGGGACATTCCCGGGGCGTCCCGTTGCTCCATGGGAGCGGCGAGCGCGCGTCGCGTCGCGTCGCCGGCGCCCGCGAGCGGCGATAGAGAGAGGAGCGCGAGCAGGAGGCCTCGCGCGCATGCGCGTGGCCCGACGCTGGGCGAGCCTTCGACAGGGCGTCGATCGCGGCGGGTGCGCATGAATTACCCCCATCGAGTGCGCGATCGGTGCGTCGCGCATGTCCTCGCTTCGCGGCGGTGCAAGCGTGGTGCCTCGCCGAGCCCGCTCCCCTGGCGTCGTTCGCGCCATTAGGTTTCGATCATGAACGCCGGAAGTCTCGACGGGCGCGGCGCACGCGCGCTCCTGGACCGACTTGTCTCGAGCGCGGCCCGCCATCTCCTCGGCGCGTCCCTCGCCATCGCGCCGGGCGCCGCGTCGATCACGCCGGTGCTGGAGGATCTCCTCTCCTTTCATCCCGGGTGGATGACACGGAGCGTGACCACGCATGACCCTGCAGGGGGCAACGATGATGGATATCGCCCGGGGGTCGCGCTCGAGGGGGACCACCGGGTCCTGTTCCATGCCCGCGGGGAGGGGAGAATCGCGCGCATCTGGATGACCGCCCCCCGCGCGGAGCTCGAGAGGCCGGACCAGGAGATCTGGATCGAGATCGACGGACACACAGCGTTCCGCGGGTCGCCCGGCGATTTCTTCGGGGGCAGGGGCCCCTGGAGATCACCTCTCGTGCTCGACGTGGACGCGAGCTCGGGCGCGTATACCAGCTACGTCCCCTTCGCCTGGTCGAGCGAGGCCAAGGTCCTCTTCCGGGGCGTTCCCATCTATTACCAGATCACGTACCGCGAGGGCCCCGGGGCCGCGTCGGGACCGACGCCCGAGGAGCTGTCGCGATTCATGACGGAGGACTGGACAGCCACCCTGCTTGCCCCGCCGCGCCGGGAGAGCCTGAGCGCCAGCGCGCCGCTCGTCCTGGCGACTGGCCCCGCGACCGTATCAGGGGTCGACGTTCACATCCCGGCGGGGAGCTTGAACGACCTGTCGGTGAGGATCGGCGGACAGCCGCCCATACCAGCGTCGTTCTTCTTCGGCCTCGCCAGCTCGGGCACCGACGCTGACGGCGGATGGACCACCTTCAGGAGCGCGCTGCACGCCGCCTGGACGCCCGACGCCGCAGGGGCGGGCAGGCTCGCGACGCGCCTGCCGATCCCGCTGGCCGAAGGCGAGGTGCTCTCGCTCGAGGCCGCGCCCGGGCAGGAGATCGCGGGTGTCGAGGCGGCCGTCGACCTCGCGCCCGCCCGCCGAGGCGTGCGGCTGATCGCGCAATACCGCGATCAGATGGCCCCCGGACGCGAGACGACGATGCCCCTCTTCGAGAGCGATGAGCCGCTCCAGTTCGTCGCGCTTCTCGAGGAGATCAGCGGCGGCCGACCGAACGATCGGACGTACCTCGAGGGCGACGAGATGATCCGGACCGACGGAATGTCGCACCCGCTGCAGATAGGGACCGGCACCGAGGACTATTTCAATGGAGGCTTCTATTTCCTGGGCGCGCACCATAACGCCTTCAGCGGGCTGCTCCGCTTCCTCGTCGTCGATCCCGAGGATGGATGGAAGAACGCCACGTTCGTCCATTCCCTGTACCGCCTTCACGTGGCCGATCCCATCGTGAGCCGCTCCGGTCTGCGCTTCGGCATGGAGGCCGGGCCGACCGGCGCCTACACACCGCTGCGGGTGCGCTCGCTGGGCCTCTCTTACGCATTCCCGGAACATCAGGTGATCGGTGAGCAGAAGGTCCGTGCGTCCGGGCGGCGGCGGCTCGTGCATTCGGCCGTCGACGCCGAGCGGCTGGAGCTCCGGCGGCGATCCTGGTCCAGCGAGGGCCGCGGGATCACCCGGATCGAGGTCGCGTGCCCGTCCGATGCGCGCGGCCTGCTGCTGCTCCGCGCGTACTCCGCGGCGAACGCCCCCCAGACGGCGCGCGTGAGGCTCGATGGGCGGGAGGTCGGCGTGCTCCACGAGATGCAGGCGAACCCCGTCCGGTCGCTCGCCGAGGACGCGCTGTGGATAGACCTCCTCCCCGAACAGTGCGGCGCAGGCGAGCGCCCGGTCCTCGAGATCGACGCGACAGGCTCCCCGGCGCCGTGGAGCGAGCGGGGTTACACGCTGCGGTTCTTCTCCGGACCTCCCGCGCCTCAGCTCACGCAGGGGCCCGCGGTGAAGATCTTCGATACGAAGAGCCTCCTCGGGGGGCCGTTCTATGTGAACGATCACTCGATGATCCAGCTCGCCGACGGTCGCTGGATCCTCACCGGGATCTTTCACCGCGAGCCCTATCGACCGGACACCGAGCGCGAGTTCGTCCTCGCCACCTCGCCAGGACCTGGGCCGGTGAGCTGGATGGAATCCGTCTCACCGAGCCTCACGCTGGCTCCGGAGCGCTTCTCCATTCGCGCCCTCTCCGACGAGCGCTGGATCTGGGCCCCGCACATGGTCCAGGACCGGGACGGCAGCCTGGTCATGATCTTTCACGTGGGCACGCACGACCCCGACCGATCCGGCTTCCGGATCGCGCGCTCGCGCGACGGTTTCACCTGGAGCCGCGAGGGAGGGACGCTCTTCGAGGACATCTGCGTCGCCCGCGATCCGATGCTCGCCCGGCTCGGCGATCTGTGGGTGGTGTACTATACGCGCTGCGCGTCGATCGAGTCGCCCCTGAGCGGCGTCGCCTACCGCACGTCGCTGGATCTCTTCCACTGGAGCCCGCCGGCCATGGCGCTCACGCTCGGGCCGGAGACGGCGATGCGCAACAGCGGTTATACCGAGTCGCCGTTCGTGTTCGAGCGGAAAGGGTGGTTTTACCTGACGCTCACCAGCTATCCTGTCGACTACGACGCCACGTTCGTCTACCGCTCGCGCTCGCCGTTCGCGTTCCCGCCGCACGCCGTCGCCCGGCTACGCGCCCACGCGGCCGAGTGGGTCGCGGAGGGGGGCGATTTCGAGGCGGGGCGCCTGTTCTTCACGCACGCAGGGGCAGGGAAGGGCGGCGTGTTTCTCCAGGAGCTCTTCGGCCTCTGAGGCGAAGGCGGCGCCGCCGAGCTGACTGAGCGGCGCCGTCCGACCCGGGTCGATGCGCGCGCCCGCTCGCCGGTTCGACCCGGGTGAATGACGAGCTGCAGGCGAGCGTCGCGCCGGGATGAGCTCGCCTGCGCCGGACGCAGCCGAGAACTCCCATGGTGCTTGTCGGACGGAACTCCGCCGACGACATGCTCGCCCGCGCGAGCGTGGCCGCGATCCGTCGACTATCCTCTCGCGCCCATGAGCGTCCATGTCGTCGTGTGCGCGTTCGCGATTGCCGTCCTCGCCGCGTGCTCCAAGACGTCGTCATCGGCGACGACGTCGACGGATGCGGGCGCGGGCGCGACGGGCGGCGCGCGCCTCCGCATCGCTGTCGTGCCGAAGGGGACGACACACGAGTTCTGGAAGAGCGTGCACGCAGGCGCGGTGAAGGCCTCGCGCGAGCTCGACGTCGACATCGTGTGGAAAGGGCCGCTCCGGGAGGACGACCTCAAGGCGCAGGTCGATGTCGTCTCGAGCTTCGTCGCGCAGGGCGTGTCCGGCATCGTGCTCGCGCCGCTCGACGCCACGGCGCTGAGGGCGCCGGTGCGGGCGGCGAGGCAGGCGAAGATCCCGGTGGTCGTGTTCGACTCCGATCTCGCCAGCGACGATCACGTGAGCTTCGTCGCGACCGACAACGAGGCGGCCGGGAGGCTCGCCGGTGAGCACCTCGGCAAGGCGATCGGCGGGAACGGCAAGGTCGTCGTGCTCCGTTACCAGGAGGGCTCGGCGAGCACGCAGCACCGCGAGAAGGGGTTCCTCGACGCGGTCCGCGCGATGGCCGGCGTCACGGTCGCGAGCGAGAACCAGTATGGCGGCGCTACCACCGAGTCCGCGTTCCACAAGAGCGAGAGCCTGCTGCTCGCGCAGAGGGCGGCGGAAGGGGCCATCGCCGGGGTCTTCACGCCGAACGAGTCGACGACGTTCGGGATGCTTCAGGCGCTCCGCAAGACGAACGTCGCGAGGAAGGTGAAGTTCGTCGGCTTCGACGCGTCGGAGAAGCTCCTCGGCGCGCTGCGCGAGGGCGACATCGAGGCGCTCGTCGTGCAGAACCCGTTCAACATGGGGTACGTCGCGGTCAAGACGATGGTGGCGCACCTCCACGGAGAGAAGGTCGAGGCGCGCATCGACACGGGCTCGCGCGTCGTCACGAGGCAGGACCTCGACGACCCGGCGGTGCAGGAGATCGTGAGACCCGACCTCGCCAGGTGGCTCGGGGAGTGAGCGGCCCGTGGGTGGAGAGCGCGCGCCCCTCCTCGAGGTGACCGGCCTCGCGAAGGCGTTCGGCCCGAACCCGGTGCTGCGCGACGTCTCGCTGCTCGTCGCGCCCGCGAGCATCCACGCGCTCCTCGGCGAGAACGGCGCGGGCAAGAGCACGCTGGCGCGCGTCCTGCTCGGCATGGAGCGCGCTGACGCGGGCGCGATCCTGCTCGGAGGGGCGCGGTACGCGCCGGCGTCGGCCGAGGAGGCGCGCCGCGCGGGCGTCGTCCTCGTGCCGCAGGAGCGGACGCTCTGCGCCCACCTCACGGTCGTCGACAACGTGATGCTCGGGATCGAGCCGCTCGCGCGCGCGCGGCTCGGGATCCGGGACCGCTCGCGCGCGCGCGCCGTGGCGCGGGCGGCGATCGCGCTCGTCACCGCCGATCCGGGCCGCGTGCCGCTCGACGCGCGGGCCGGGGAGCTCGGCGTCGCCGATCAGCAGCTCGTCGAGATCGCGCGGGCGCTCGCGCAGGGCGGCCTCCGCGAGGACGGGCGGCTCGCGGCGCGGCTCCTCGTCCTCGACGAGCCGACATCGAGCCTGGGCCAGTCGGACGCCGCGCGCCTGTTCGAGCGCGTCGGCGCCCTGCGAGACGCCGGCCTCGCGGTGCTGCTCGTGACCCACTTCCTCTCGGACGTGCGCGCGCACGCCGATCGCTACACGGTGCTCCGCGACGGCCGCGTCGCGGGAGAGGGCGATCCGCGCGAGATCGAGCCGGCGCAGATCGTCCGAGAGATGCTGGGCCGCGCGCTCGATGACACGCGCGCGAACGCCGACTCGCGCGCGAGCGCCGTACCCGAGGCGGCGCGCCCGGACGGCGGCGAGGTGGTGCTCGAGGCCGAGGGCGTCTCCGGCGTGAAGCGGCCGAAGCGCGCGTCGCTGACGCTGCGCCGGGGGGAGATCCTTGGCATCGCCGGCCTCGTGGGCTCGGGGCGGACGGAGCTCCTCCGCATCCTCGCGGGGCTCGATCCCAGGCGCGGCGGGACGGTCGCGCTGCGCGCTCCTCGCGGGATCGGCCTGCTGAGCGAGGATCGCGGCGGGGAAGGGTTGATGCTCGGCCGCTCGCTCGCCGAGAACGTCTGGCTCTCGCCGCGCGCCCCGCGCTTCGCCAGGCCGAGATCGGTCCTCTCGGAGGGCGCGCGCTGGATCGAGGAGCTCGCGATCCGCGCACGTGGGCCGGAGCAGCGCGCCGGCGAGCTCTCGGGCGGCAATCAGCAGAAGGTCCAGATCGCGCGGCTGCTCCGCGAGGACTTCGATGTGCTCCTCGTCGACGAGCCGACGCGCGGCATCGACGTGGCGAGCAAGGCGCAGGTGCTGGCGCTGCTCCGGGATCTGGCGCGCGCCGGCAAGGCGATCGTGCTCGTGTCGAGCCAGCTCGACGAGCTCGTCACGACCTGCGATCGCATCGCGGTCCTCCGCCGGGGGACCCTCGACCCGCCGCGGCCCGCGTCGTCATGGACCGAGGCGTCGCTGCTCCTGGAGGCATCCTCGTGAAGAAGCGTCCGCCGTGGGTGGGGCCGCTCGTCGCGCTGCTGCTCGTCTACGCGCTCTTCGCGGCGCTGACGCCCGACACGTTCCTGCGCAGCCAGAACCTGCTCACGATGGCGCGGCAGACGGTGGTGGTCGCCATCTGCGCCGTCGGCATGACGCTCGTCATCGCGACCGGCGGGATCGACCTCTCCACGGGCTCGCTCGTCGCGTTCACGACGGTCGTCCTCGCGAAGCTCCTGCGCGCGGGGGTGCCGGCGCTCCCGGCGGCGCTCGTCGCTGCGGCGGCGGCGGGCCTCGTGGGCGCCCTCGTAGGGACGCTCGTGGGGCGGGCGCGGATGGTGCCCTTCGTCGTGACGCTGGGCACGATGAGCGCGCTGCGCGGCGCGGCGAAGGGGCTCGCGTCCGAGCAGAAGATCGACGCGGATCCGCGCGGTCTCGACGCGCTGCTGTCGTCCGACCTCACCGCGCCCGGGCTGTGGATGACGGCGGCGCTGGCGATCCTGGTCTTCGCCGTGCTCATGTTCACGCGCTTCGGGCGGCACGTGTTCGCGGTCGGCAGCAACGAGGCCGCGGCGCGCCTGTGCGGCATCGACACGGGGCGCGTGAAGATCGCGGTGTACACGCTGTCGAGCCTCCTCGCCGGCGTCGCGGGGGTGATGGAGTTCTCGACGCTGACGGTGGGCGACCCGACCGACTCGATCGGTTTGGAGCTCGAGGTCATCGCGGCGGTGGTCATCGGCGGCGCGCCGCTCTCGGGCGGCGAGGGGAGCGTCGCGGGGAGCGTGATCGGGGCGCTGCTCATCACGGTCATCCGGACCGGCGGCGTCCACCTCGGGTTGCCGAGCTGGGTGCAGGAGATCGCGACGGGCGCGATCATCGTGATCGCCGTCGCGGTCGATCGGGTGCGGCGCGCGCGCGGGGCGCGCGCCGCCGCGGGTTGACGGTGATTCGACGCGCGCGGCCGGTGTGTCGAGGCGTGTCCGATGCTCACAGATCGCCGCGCAGCGCCGCGCGGATGGCTTGCTCGACGGGTGAGCTCTCGCCGTCTTCGCGATCGAGCCGCAGCGGTTCGGTCGGGAGCAGGGGCGGCTGGGCCAGGAAGCGCGGGCGCGTGCCGCGGTGCGGCTGCGCTGCGTGGACCAGGAACGGGTGGCACAGGTAAACCGTTCCCGCCTCGCCGGTCGCGAGGACCTGCGGACGGTGGGCCGTCTCGGCGAAGCCGTTCGCGGCCAGCTCACGCAACGTCAGCCCCGGCTCGCCTGCCGGCTCGAGCTGCCGCGCGATGTCCAGATGGGACCCCGCCCGGATGCGCGTCGGCGCGTCGGATTCGCCGACATCCGAGAAGAGGAACAGCATGAGCAGCGCGCGGCCGCGCGACGCGACGTTCACGCGCCATGACATGAAGTCGGGGTTCTCGGTGCCGAAGCTCACGTCGACGTGCCAGCCGGCATCCCCTGGATCGTCGGGAGACGGGAAGCGCACGGGGAAGGTGCCCAGCGTGTTCAGCGGTTGCCAGCGCCCGCGACCGACCAGCCGATCGAACGCGGCCCGCAGCACCGGCGTGTTCACCGCCTCGGCGAACGGCCGCTGGCCGTACAGCCCGAGTCGAACGACCGGCTTCGTCCAGGTCTTCGGATCGTGCGGATCCATCCCGGTGTCACGCCACAGGATGGCGCGGCCCTCGTCGGCGAGGACCCGCGGGAACGCGGCGTCGATCCGGACGAATCCATCGGCGATGAAGCGCTCGATCTGTTGATCGTTCAGCTCGAACATGGCGCGCGGACCAGTCTGCATGGCCGCGCCAGAGGGGGCAAGCGGGCCAGGTCGGGCTCGCCTGGCGTCGTGGGCCGCGCACAGGCGGCCTCGGCGCCTGGATCAAGGGCAGGGGCTCGGGCTGCACATCGCTTACCGCGCGGCGGAGCTCCACGGCTTCCGCCTCGGTTTGCGGCCGTCTTCAGGGGATCTGCACAGGGCGCAGTGGCTGATCTCGAGGGACATCCGTGTCGCGGGTGTGCCATGGGCTCTTCGGTCGCCGTGGGATCGATGAGCGGACCGCCGCAGGACGGAGGTACTCTGCGATGATGCTGGCGACTGGCCACGCGAGGAGCGAGCGGCCCGAGAGGTGTCCACGCCGCTGAGCATAACCTTTCGGATCGAGGAGGGCGTGATGCGGCGATCGCTGGGACTGATCTTGTGCTTGTCGATGGCGACCGTGGTTGTGGCCTGCGGGGACGACCAGCGTGGGGGGGGCGCCGGAGCGACGAGCTCCTCGGGAGCCGGCTCGGGCGGCTCGACCCCGGAGCTTCCGGTGCATGAGGGCGATGGCCCCGCGGCAGGCAACCCGGAGGGGAGCTGCGCTGTTCCGGCCGAGGCCCAGGCCGCCGACACGTCGTCACCGACGACGGTGATCGGCGACGGGACGCCGGAGAGCTGCACCTCGGAGGCTGTCGTCAGCGCCGTCGCGGCCGGCGGCATCATCACATTCGACTGCGGCCCGGAGCCGATCACCATCACCCTCGAGGAGACGGCGAAGATCTTCAACGATACTGGCCCCGAGATCGTGATCGACGGCGGCGGGCTCGTGACCTTGAGCGGCGGCGGGCAGCGGCGGATCCTCTACATGAACACCTGCGACGAGGCGCAGGTCTGGACGACGCCGAACTGCGACAACCAGGACCACCCGCGCCTGACGGTCCAGAACCTCACCTTCTTCGGGGGCAACTCGACGAACGATGACGACGAGGGCGGCGGAGCCATCTTCGCGCAAGGCGGGCGCCTGAAGGTCGTCAACTCACGCTTCTTCAACAACACGTGTGATCCGACCGGCCCCGACATCGGCGGCGCCGGGATCCGGGCGTTCATGCAGTACAACGGCCTTCCGCTCCACGTGGTGAACAGCACCTTCGGCGGCGCCGAAGGCTACGGGAACGAGTGCGCGAACGGCGGCGGCATCAGCAGCATCGGCGTCTCCTGGACGGTCATCAACAGCCTGTTCTCCCACAACCGCGCGCTCGGCAACGGCGGCAACCCCGCGATGGCCGGGACGCCGGGCGGCGGCAGCGGCGGGGCCATCTACAACGACGGCACCACGATGACGCTCACGCTCTGCGGGACCCGGATCGAGCGAAACGAGGTGAACGCCCACGGGAGCGCCATTTTCTTCGTGAGCAACGATCACACCGGAAACATCGTCATCGACCGGTCGGTGATCACCAGCAACATCGGCGGGTCGTGGTACCCGACCTATCCGCAGATCTCGAATCACGATGACACGCCGATCATGGTCACGGCGTCGACCATCGAGTGAGGGCGGCCGGTCGCGCCCGGCGGACGCCGCCCGCGTGCCGGCGATGCGCGACGAGCGCCGCGACACACAGGAGGCCGAGAATCAGCTCCACGGCGGTCGCCAGCACGAGCTCCTGCGCCGGCATCCCGTCCACGGCCATGCTGAGCAGGCGTGAGAGGCCGTAGGAGACGTACATCACCGCGCCGAGCACGCTCGCGGTGAACGCCAGCCGTGAGACGAAGGCGCCGAGCAGGATCACCGCGCCGACGCCCAGGAGGGAGCCACCTGCGGCCCGTGCCTCGCTGAGCAGGCTGCTGCTCTCGCCGAGCGAGATCCCGCTGCCCGCATGGAAGGCGACGGGCGCGACGAGCGACGCGCCGCCGATCCCGAGGAGCACCAGGCCGGCGACGAACAGCGTCGCCGTCACGAGCCGCGGGGCCTGCAGGTTCGCTGTTCGCCTCGCGACGGGGCTCGTCGCGACGCCGGGCGCGGTCCGCCGACCGGTCGTACCTGTCGAGCCGATGACGAGGATGGGGCGTGCACGATCGGGCATGGTGCTCCTTGCTGGATGGTGCATCCAACGTGCGGCGTTCTGAAGGGACGATCAATCATCGAATGTCCATCATTACTTGCCGTTCGTCCACGATCGTTGGACGTAGGGTCGAAGCTCGGGCACGCTGTGGCGCGTGGCGAGCCCTCGCAGCGTCGTTCCTGCCCCGGACCCGCTCGGAGAGTCGCTGCACCTGTTGCGGCTGACGGGCACCCTCTACTGTCGCGCCGAGCTCTCCGCGCCGTGGGGCATCGACGTGCCCTCGCTGGAAGGGTTGATGACGCTCCAGGTGATCACCGCGGGGCACTGCTGGCTCGAGGTCGACGGGGCGCCGCCGATGCGCCTCCAGCAGGGAAGCCTCACGCTGATCCCGCACGGTACGCCGCACCGCTTTCGCAGCAGCGCCCGCGCGCGCACGGCGCCGCTGTTCGAGATCCCTGTCGAGCAGATCAGCGAACGATACGAGATCATGCGCCACGGCGGAGGCGGCGAGGTCACGCACGTCACGTACGCCGCGATGCGCTTCGATCACGTCGTCGCCCGGCGCCTCGTCGCGCAGCTCCCCCGGGTCTTGCACATCGACGCGTGGGACGACGAGGACACCGGCTGGATCCACAGCACCCTGCGCCTCATCTCCCGTGAGGCCCTCACCCTCCGCCCGGGCGGGGAGACGATCATGACCCGGCTCGCCGATGTCCTCGTCGTCCAGGCCATCCGGTCGTGGCTCGGCTCGTCGCCCGAAGCGGGCCGCGACTGGCTCGCCGCCATGCGGGACGAGCACGTGGGGCGCGCGCTGTCCGCGATGCACCGCTCGCCGGAGCGCCCGTGGAGCCTCGTGTCGCTCGCCCGCGAGGCGCGCATGTCCCGCTCGGCGTTCGCGGCGCGGTTCACCGAGCTGGTCGGCGAGCCCGCGATGCATTACCTGGCCGAGTCGCGGATGCAGCTCGCCCGCGCGCACCTCCAGCAGACGTCGGAGCCCCTCTCGGACATCGCGCGGCGCGTCGGCTACGGGTCCGAGGCGGCGTTCTACAGGGCGTTCAAACGGGCGTTCGGCGTGCCGCCGGGAAGCGTGCGCCGCGGCGCCGCGACGGCGGAGCACGCGCCGAGGGCGGGCGCCCGGCCGTGACCGCATCCGGTCACACTCTGTCGCCGCCGCGCGATGAAGGGGGATGCCGAACCGCCGCTCGCCCCCCGGACCGCATCCCCTGCTCGCGCTCGCGCTGGCCGCGGCGCTGACCGCGCCCGCTGCCCCCGCGCGCGCCGAGACCTGCGCCGCCACCGAGAGCCAGGCGCTCCCGGACGCGCTGCCGATGCGCGACTTCGCCGCCCGCCTCGGCGAGCGCATCGACGCGTGCGCCGCCGACGCGCGGCGCCCCGACGCCGAGCGCTTCTGCGCGGAGCACGGGCTCGAGTGCGGCGCGGGGCGGGTCCGCGACTACGTGCGCGTCCGGACGCTCTTCGAGATGACGCGCGACGGCGGTCCGTTCCGGCTGCGCTGGAGCATCACCGATCGCAACCCGACCGCCTGGCACATCTGGGCCGCGTGGAGGCAGAGCCCCCCGCTCGCGTCGTCGGCAGGGCCCTCGGCGACGGCGGAGTGCGACGAGCTCTCGGCGCTCTTCGCCGGGCTCGCGCGCCGGCTCGACGTCCGCGGGGTCGGGCTCTTCTGGCCGACGTGGAACCACACGATCGCCGCGTGGGACGTGGCCCCGTCCGTCCGCGTGCTGGTCCCGACGTCGCAGATCTTCCTGTCGTGCGACGCGACGTTCGACCGGACCACGTTCCTGCCGTCGAAGCAGCGTGTCGTCTACGAGCTCCGCCTGACCGACGCTCTCGACAGCGTGCCCGTGCCGCGGCCCCTGGCGACGTTCCTGCTCGATCAGGTGGCGCACTACGCGGGCGCGTCGCTCGACGTGCTCGCGATGATCCGGACGCACCGGGCGCTGCGCTACGGATCGAGCGTGCCGGCGTCCTGCGGTGAGGGCGCCGCCGCGGCGGCGAAGGCGGTCCGCGCGCGGCCGCTCTCGCCGGCAGACCGCCGGGCGCTCGCGCGCTACGGAGCCACGGAGCTGGGGCTCGCCGCGCCGTCGGCCGAGGCGACGCTCGCGCAGATCGCGCGCTGACCGCGCCCCGCGGCGCTCAGTCCTCGCCCTGGACGCGATGGATGATGTACCTCGCGGCGAGCTTCCCGAGCTGGCTCGCCGCGGTCCGCGCGCGCCCTCCGCTCGATGGGTTGGTCAACGAGGCTGGCACCGCGGTGTCGATCAAGAACTCGTCGAACACGCCCCCGGCCGGATCGGTGAGCTGCACCATCGCCTTGAGGCGCGTGTTCTTGTTGAGCACGACCGCGAAGATGCCGGGCTCGTAGAACGTCACGTTCGCGCGGAGGAAGAACGGCGCGTCGGCAGCGCTCCTCGCCCTGACGATGGCGACGCCCTCCGACGCCGCCGTCGCGATCAGCGCCTCCGTGAACTCCTCGTTCATCGCCGCTTTGTCCTCCTGCCAGCTCTGCTGCTGCTCGGCGTCCTTCTCCGCCATCCACTCGGCCTCGGAGCCGTCGCCGACCTGGAGGCCGTAGAAGACGATCGGGACGACCCCGAAGCGCCCCTGGCCGTAAAACGGGTTCGGCACGGCTTCACGCATGGTCTTCCAGGGGTGCCCGCACGCGGCGAGCAGGGGAGCCAGGCAGAGCATCAGGATCCAGAGCGCATGGCGACGGTGCACGGAGGCCTCCTTGGGAAGCGGTCGGCGGTCAGCGGTCAGCGGTCAGCGGTCAGCGGTCAGCGGTCAGCGGTCAGCGGTCAGCGATGGCGGCGCGGCGCGGCGCGGCGCGGCGCGGCGCGGCGCGGCGCGGCGCGGCGCGGCGCGGCGCGGCGCGGCGCGGCGACGCTCAACCGCCGAGGATCGACGAGAGCCCGAGATAGCAGGCCCAGGCCACGACGGCGCTCACCGGGATCGTGAGCACCCACGCCCAGAGGATGCGCGTGGTCACGCCCCAGCGCACCGCGCTCACCCGCTGGCTCGCGCCCGCGCCCATGATGCAGCCGGTGATCACGTGTGTCGTCGACACCGGCATCCCCAGGAACGATGAGGTCAAGATGGTCGCCGCCGCGCTGGTCTCGGCCGCGAAGCCATGAATCGGCTTGAGGTCGATGATCTTGGTGCCCATGGTCTTGATGATCCGCACCCCGCCCGCCGCCGTGCCGAGGGCCATGGCCGTCGCGCAGGCGAAGACCACCCAGAGCGGCACATGGAAGTCGCCGTGGCCCGCGGGGATCGCGCCGTACGCGACCAGCGCCATGGTGATGATGCCCATGGTCTTCTGGGCGTCGTTGCTCCCGTGCGAGAGCGCCATGAAGCCCGCGGAGACCATCTGCAGGATCCGGAAGCGCCGATTGACCACCGCCGGCCGGGTGCGCCGGACGAGCCAGAAGATGGCGATCATCCCGAGGAAGGAGATCGCGAAGCCCACGACGGGGCTGATGATCAGGCTCTTGACCACCTTCAAGAGCCCCGCCCCCTGCACGGCCGCGGTGCCCGCACGCCCGGCGCCCGCGCCCACGAGCCCGCCCACGAGGGCGTGAGACGACGACGATGGGATACCGAAATACCAGGTGAAGAGGTTCCAGAAGATCGCGCCGACGAGGGCGCTGAGCACCACCACCTGGGTCACCGCCGAAGGGACGATGAGCCCTTTCCCGATGGTGCTCGCCACCGCCGTGCCGGTGAGCGCGCCCCCGAAATTGAACAGCGCCGCGAGCAGCACGGCGGTGCGGATGGGGAGGACTCCGGTGCTCACCACCGTGGCGATGGCGTTGGCCGTGTCGTGGAAGCCGTTGATGTAGTCGAAGACGAGCGCGACCACGATCACGAGGGTCAGCGTGACGAGGAGAGTGTTCATGGCGCGCCCCTCAGGCGTTCTTGATCACCAGCGCCTCCAGCGCGTTGGCGACGTCATCGCAGGCGTCGAGCGTGTTCTCGAGCCCCTCGAGGAACTCCTTGTGCTTGATGAGGTGGATGGCGTCCTTCTCGGTGTTGAAGAGCTCGACGATCGCCGAGCGGAATATCTGATCGCCGTCGTGCTCAAGCTTGGCGATGGCCTTGCAATGCCGGTATATCTCCGACACCCGCTTCATCCCACGGAGCAGCTTGACGGCGCTGTTGATCTCGCTACATCCTTCCAGGATCTTGGCGGCGAGCTCCTGGCTCGCCGGCGGGAGATCCTCCATGGCGTGGACCACGACCCGCATCATCGTGGAGTGGACGCGATCCGAGACGTTCTCGAGGTCGGTCGCCAGGGCGTAGATGTCGGAGCGATCGAGCGGCGTGACAAACGTCTTGTTGAGAGCGTCGTAGACGTCGCGGATCACCGCGTCGGCGGCGTGCTCGACGTCGGTGATCCGCGAGACCAGGGCTTGCCTCTCGCTGGCGCTCCGGGCGCTGCAGCACTCCGAGAGGACGTTGGCGCTCTGCAGCGCGCAGTCGGCGCCCCGCTCGAGCAAGTCGAAGAAGTGCTCTTCACGAGGTAAGAGCGATTTGATGACCCGATCGAGCCACATCATGGACCTTTCTTGGCGGGCGGGCGCATCCTAGCACGAGCACGTGACGCTCGATGCGGGCGCTTCGCGCCGGGCAGCCGCCGCGGCGGCTGTGTAAGGTCTTATCGAAGCGTTGTGTAGAGGGGTAGGAAAAATTTACCGTCGTGTCCGTGGTCACGGGCGTCTCGAGGGGAACGTCGGCGGTCGCGGTGGTTCGGGGCCTGCGCCGCCGGGGGTCGCTCGACGCGCCCACGCCGGAGCAACTCAGCGGCGGCGAGACCACGCGCCGGGCGGCACGCCGTTCCAGCGCTTGAACGCGCGGGTGAACGCGGCGACGTCGGTGAACCCGACCGCGAACGCCGCCTCGGTCACGGTCGCGCGGTGCGCCGCGAGGAGCTCCTCGGCCATCGCGCGCCGCGCGTCGTCGACGATCGCCTGGAAGCTCGTCCCGCGCTCGGACAGCCGGCGCTGGAGGCTGCGCGCGCTCTGGCCGACGGCGCGCGCGACGTGGTCGAGCGTGGCCTCGCCCTGCGGGATCGCCGTGCGCAGCTCGCGCCGCACGCGCGCGAGCACGTCCTCCTCGGCGCGCGGCAGCACGCGGTGCTCGCCCGCGGGCAGGCCGAGCGCGCGCTCGAGCTGCTGGGCGAGGAGCGCGTAGAGCATCGGGTCGGTGGTGCTCATCCGCGCGTCGAGGAGCGCCCTCGGGTACTCGACCTCGGCGCGCGGCTCACCGTAGCGGATGGGCGCGCGGAAGACGCTGCGCGCGAGCGCGCCGTCCGCGGGCGGCGGGCGCACGAGGCGGACGACCGTGGGCTCGCGGGGGGGCGTCGCGGCGCGCCGGAAGCGCAGGACGGTGGTCGCCGCGAGGTAGTCCCACACCGCGCTCGGGGCCGTGTGGCCGGGCGCGAGCGCGAAGCGGAACGTCACGTGGGCCGGCCCCTCCTCGAACGTGTGCGCGGCGGCGTCGTGGATGAGCCGCTGGAAGCGCAGGAACGCCCGCACCGCGCCGCGCACGTCGCCCGCGCTCGCGAACGTGTACTCGACGAGCGACTGAGGCGCGGCGTCGACGAGCACCGCGGCGCGCAGGCCGAACGACTCGTCCGCAGCCGAGAACGCGGCCCACGCGCGGCAGAGCTCGTCGTGCGTCACCCGCGCGTCGGGGCGGCCGAGCACCGCGGGGTCGACGCCGACCCGCGCACACACCTCGGCCGGCGCGATGCCGTCGCGCTGCGAGGCGGTCACGACCGCGATGCCGAGCGCCTGCGCGAAGACCGTGGCCGGCTGGGTCGCGGGGCGCGGGGTCACGGAGGAGGAGCCAGGGTTTCTGCGAGGGGCGGCGGCGTCAAGCGGCGTTCCGGGCAGGCTCGCACGGAGAGCGGCCGGCCCAGGGGGGCCGAGCGCCTCCGCGTCCGAACGCCACGGCCGGCCGTAGCTTGCGCTCTGTCCGGCTCGACGCTCGCGTCGATAGCTCCCAGCGCCTGAACCGGCCGGCGGCGACGATCACCCATGAAGGTGAGCGGGCTCGGATTGCTCCCATGGCGGCAGTCAGTGGCGATCCGGTGTTGCGGCATGAGCACTCCGCGAATACCGCTCACCGCCCTTCCGACAGCGCCACGCGAGCGGGTAAGGTGGTCGTCGATGCTGGCCTTTCTCAGGAAGCGGCGGCGCGACGCCGTCCGCCGTGAGCCCTTTCCGCCCGCGTGGCGCGAGATCCTCGACCGGAACGTGCCCTGCTTCGGCCGCCTTCCGGCCGAGGACCAGCAGGAGCTCCTCGGGCATATCCAGGTCTTTCTGGACGAGAAGCCGTTCGAGGGGTGCGGCGGCCTGGAGATCACCGACGAGATCCGGGTCACGGTGGCGGCGCAGGCGTGCCTCCTCCTCTTGCACCGCGAGACGGACTACTACCCTGAGCTCGAGGTCGTCCTCGTTTACCCGAGCACCTACGTGGCCCGCGGCCGGGAGGTGCGGGAGGGCGGCGTCGTCGTCGAGGGCGATCACGCGCGGCTCGGAGAGTCGTGGTCGCGGGGGTCGGTCGTGCTCGCGTGGGACGGCGTGCTCGCGGGCGCGGCGGACATGAGCGACGGTCACAACCTCGTGCTCCACGAGTTCGCGCACCAGCTCGACCAGGAGGAGGGCCCCGCCGACGGCGCGCCCGAGCTGCCCGAGCGCTCGATGTACGCGGCGTGGGCGCGCATCCTCGGCCGCGAGTACGAGCGCCTCCTCCGCGACGAGGCGAGCCTCAAGCGCACGGTCATCGACCCGTACGGCGCGACGAACCCGGCCGAGTTCTTCGCCGTCGTCACCGAGGCCTTCTTCGAGAAGCCACGGAAGCTCAGGGCGAAGCACCCGGAGCTCTACGAGCAGCTGAAGGCGTTCTACTGCCAGGACCCGGCCGGCCGGTAGCGGCGCCGTCGGCGCCGCCGTCGCCGCGCGCGGGCCGATCGCCCGAGCGCCGCCGGTCGTGGTATCTCCCGGCTCCCCGATGGCCCGAAAGCGCAAAGGCAGGTCTCGCAAGGGCGGCGCGTCCTCCGCTCCTCGCCCGGCGTCTCCCGCGTCGCCTGCGGTCGCCGCGCCGCACGCGAGGCGCGTGCGCTCGTTCCGCCTTCGCCTCGACATCACCGCGCTCGAGCTCGCCTCCGGCCATGACGGCCTCCTCCGCGGCGCGCCAGAGCCTGTCCTCCTCCTCGCCGCGTACCTCCTCTTTCCCCATGACCCGAGCGGCCCGGCGGGGCTCACGCCTCCTCGTCCGCTGGGCCGCACCCTGGTCCGCTTCCGCCCGCCGGAGGGCCGCTTCCCCGCCGTCGTCACGCTGCGCGCGCCGCTCTCGTTCAAGGCCCGCGCTCGCGCCCGCGAGGACGACCGCGTCCTGCTTCTCGCCCTCGCCGTCGAGGAGGACGCCGGCAAGGAAGTGGAGCGGCTCTACACCCACCTCACCGACGCAAAGCACCTTCGCCTCTGGGACCTCGACGCGCCCGTCCCCGCACCGCTGGCCCCGGCCGAGCTCATCGCTGCCCCGTACCTGCGGGAGAACGCGGCCCCGGTCCGCGTCGGCGTGCTCGACGACGGCGGCGATCTCCGCGACACCTGCCGCGAGGACGACTTCGTCGGCGCCTGCGCGGCCGTCGTCTCGACCGCTCGCCACGAGGACACGCTCCGCTTCCACTTCGTCTCGGCCGACGGCCGCAACGACTGGACCGCCGTGACCAGCGTCAGCGTCGACTGACGCCCGCTCGCGTCGGCAGGGGCGTCAGGGCCAAGGCTCACCGCGTGTCCTCCGGCCGCCGAGGATGGACCGAGACAGGCGCCGCCGCCGACGCTGATCTGGGCCGGGGCGCGGCCTTCAGGAGCGCCTTATGCCGGGACGCACACGCCAGCTGCGGAGCAGGTGCAGCATTCGCCGCACCCGCCGCTGTTCACGCAGTCGACGCACCTGCCGGCGCCGTCGCACTGATCTTGCAGGGAGTTGCACAAGGTGCCTGCTGGCGCGGGCTGCGCCGCGCAGAGGCCGTCATTGCAGGTGAATCGGTTGCATTCCGTCGAGGTGCCGCACTCGGCGTCCCGCGAGCACTCGGTCGGCACGCAGTTGCCCGCGTCGTCGCAGCGTCCCGTGGGGCAGGACCCTGGCTGCGGCGCGTGCTTGGGCGTCGTCCCCACGCAGGTGTCCGACGTGCACGGGTTGTGATCATCCTCCGGCTCATCGGCGGCGACGGCGACCTGCGCGCCGCGCCCATCGCAGAGGAGGCGCTGGCAGTCGCCCGTCTTCGGCGCGATCTCGGTCCCTTCCGGCAGCGGCGCCGTGCCGCACTTTCCGGCGACGCACGCCGGGACCTGGCAGGGCTCCGGCGGGGCAGGGCAGTCCGATGGCCCCGTGCAGCTGCCGCCGGAACCGGTGCTCGAGGCGGCGTCGCTGGTCGACGTGGCGTCGCTGCTCGTCTCGCCCGCGCCACCCATTCCGCCAGCGCCGCCGCCACCGCCGCGGTCGACGAAGCGGCGCTCCTCGACGCTGCATCCGCCGAGCGCGGCGAGCAGGAGGAGCTGCAGGAGAGCCGGCCACGCGCCGCCGGCGCTCCGACACGGACCCGATGTCGAGGCGGGACACGACCCCATGCGCCGCATCATAGAGCAGGCGCTGCCTGACGGCGAAGCGCGTGACCGTCGATCATCCACCAGGGCAGGGCGCGCCGGCGCGGGCCCATGTCTCCCATGCAGCGACGAACTCGGCGTAGGGCGTCGGGATGGGCGTGCGGCCAGCGCCAGGGTTCCAGCCCCAGGTCACGAGCGGATCCTCGAGGTGGACGCGCAACGCCGCCATGTCCTTGCCGCCATTGCGCTTCGGATCCTTGATCTGCTCGCACAAGGCGCCCGGGGCGACA
Organism: Sorangium sp. So ce128; assembly: GCF_051525245.1. NCBI lineage: Bacteria > Pseudomonadati > Myxococcota > Polyangiales > Polyangiaceae > Sorangium > Sorangium sp. So ce128. Next base: position 4,867,941 of record NZ_CP150313.1, read on the forward strand.
CCGACGAACACCATCGGCATCTCGGGCGGCGGCATGTGCCAGCCCTTCGAGACGCCCGGCGGCACGTGCGTGCCAAAGCTGTTCGGCGGGTTGGTCGGCCCGTGACACGTCGTGCACTCCGCGCCTGGCATGCCGTGGCCCGTGGGTCCGCGGAGCACGAACTGCGTGTGCAGGCGGCCCTCATCGCCCTGGAGCGGCACGTCGCCGGCGGGGTGACAGTTCTGGCAGCGCGGGTGCTGGAGGACGCCGCGCACGGTCTCGAACGCGGCGAGGGCGGTCTCGCGGCTGACCGGCGACGGCGAGGGCGCGGGCGAGACCCCGGGCGTCTGTCCCCCGCACGCGGCGAGGAGAGAGGCGAGGACAAGAGAGGATCGGATCATGGTCAGTTCCTAGGCGAGGCGAAACGGAAGGGAGCGCAGCCGCTGCTTGGTCAGCGCGAACACTGCGTTCGCCACGGCAGGCGCGATCGGCGCGGTGGCGGGCTCCCCGATGCCGCCCATCTTGGCCTTGCTCGGGATGAGATGGACGGCGATGCGCGGCATGTCGAACATCCGGAGCATGGGATAGTCGTGGAAGTTGCTCTCCTGGACCTTCCCCTCGGCGATGTTGATCTTGCCGTAGAGCGCGGCCGTGAGGCCGAAGGCGACGCTGCCCTGGATCTGCGCCTCGATGCCGAGCGGGTTCACCGCCGTACCGCAATCGACGCTGCAGGTGACCGAGTGGACGCGGATGCGCCCCTTCTCGATCGAGACCTCGGCCACCTCGGCGATGATGGATCCGAACGACTCATGCATCGCGAGCCCCCGCGCCCGACCCGGGGCGGGCGCGGTGCCCCAGCCGGCCTTCTCGGCGGCGACCTTCAGCGCGTTCGCGTGCCGCGGCTTGTCCTTGAGCAGCTCGAGGCGGTACGCGAGCGGATCCTGCCCTGCGGCGTGCGCCAGCTCGTCCACCATGCTCTCCACCGCGAAGGCGGTGTGGGTGTTGCCGACCGAGCGCCACCACAGCACGGTGACCGGCGTCCTCGGCGAGTGCAGCGACACGCGGAGCGCGGGCGTCCGCTCGATATAGGGCGACTCGGCGATCCCCTCCACCGAGGTGGAGTCGACGCCGTTCCTCGTGACGAACGACTCGAGCGGCGTGCCGGCGACGATCGACTGGCCCACGACCACGTGATCCCACGCCGACGGCAGGCCGCGCGCGTCGACGCCGACCTGGATCCGGTGGACGTAGGCGGGGCGGTAAAAGCCGCCGCGCATGTCGTCCTCGCGCGTCCACACGACCTTCACCGGCACGCCGGCGGCCTTCGCGACGATCACGGCCTCCCCGACGAAATCCGCCACGGGGCTGGCGCGCCGCCCGAAGCCGCCGCCGAGGAACGTCGTGTGGATCTGGACCTTGTCGGGCGTCGTGCCGAGGATCTTCGCCGCGGCCATCTGGTCGCCGGTCTGGAACTGCGTGCCGGTCCAGATCTCGCAGCGATCGCCGTCGATCTTGACCGTGCAGTTGAGCGGCTCCATCGGCGCGTGCGCCAGGTAAGGCACGTCGTACTCCGCCTCGAGCCGGGATTTGGCGGCGGCGAGCGCCTCTTCCACCTTGCCGACGTTGGCGGCGACGGCGCCGGGCGTCCGCGCCTTCGCGTGGAACTCGGCGAGCAGCTTGGCGCTGTCGGCCCCGCCTCCCTCGGGCTGCGCCCACTCGGCGCGGAGCGCGTCGCGCCCGAGCTTGGCGGCCCAGAAATGCGCGGCGACGACGGCGACGCCGTTGGCGGTGGGGACGACCTTCTCGACGCCGGGCACCTTGAGGGCGTCGGCCGGGTCGAACTTGACGAGCTTGGCGCCGAACGCCGGCGGGCGCAGCACCACGGCGGTGCGGAGCCCGGGGAAGTGCACGTCGAGCCCGAACTGCGCCTTGCCCGTGATTTTTTCCGGCGTGTCGATGCGGCGCACGAGGGTGCCGATCAGCTTCCAGTCCTTGGGGTCCTTCAGCTTCACCTTCGCCGGCGGGGCCAGCTTCATCGCCTCCTCGGCGAGCTGGCCATAGGTCAGCTTGTCCTTGCCGTGGGTGACGACGCCGTTCGCGGCGGTGCACGCCGCGGGCGAGACCTTCCACCGGGCGGCCGCCGCCCGCAGCAGCATGTCCCTCGCCATCGCGCCGACGGTGCGGTACCGCTCGAACTCGCTGTTCGTCGTCGACGACCCCCCGGTCATCTGGAACTGCAACACCGGATGGCCGTAGACCGGCGCGGCCGGCGCGTGCTCCGACCGCACCTTCGACCAGTCGCACTCGAGCTCCTCGGCGATCAGCATCGCGAGCCCGGTCCAGATGCCCTGGCCCATCTCGGAGTGCGCGAGCACCACGGTCACGGACTCGTCGGTCCCGACGCGGACGAACGCGTTCGGCGAGAGCGGCGGCGGCTGCGCCGCCTTCGGCGCGGCGCGGACCCCCTGCGGGACGTAGAAGCTGATCAGGAGCCCGGCCGCCGAGCCCGCGGCCGCTTGCAAGAAGTCACGCCGGGAGACGGTCACTTGCCACCTCGCTTGAGCCTCGACGCGAGAATCACCGCTTCGCGGACACGAACGTACGTCCCGCAGCGACACACGTTGCCGGACAGCGCGGCATCGATGTCGGCGTCGCTCGGATCGGGCTTCTGTTCGAGCAAGGCGACCGCGGTCATGATCTGCCCGGACTGGCAGTAGCCGCACTGGACGACGTCGGCCTGCGCCCACGCCTGCTGCACCGCGTGCGACCCGTCGGGCGACAGGCCCTCGATCGTCGTCACCTTGCGCGTGCCGACGCTCGACACCGGCAGGACGCACGAACGCGCGGGTTTGCCGTCGAGGTGGACCGTGCAGGCGCCGCACTGGGCCATGCCACAGCCGTATTTTGTGCCGGTCAATCCCAGCAGATCACGGAGCACCCAGAGCAGGGGCATCTCCGGACTGGCATCCACGTCACGAACAACGCCGTTGACATCGAGCTTCATGGCCGTTCAGCTCATACTTTTGGGCTGACGCGCCGTCAAGCGACTGCACATGTTCTTATCATTTCTTCAACATCGGTCATCGGCCCGGCGCTCGCCGGCGCTCTGTCACGCTCGCACCCCCGACCGCGACCGACCGAGCGGCGAGGAGGGCGATCGGTAGTCACCAGCGTCACCAGCGTCACCAGCGACGACGAACACCCTGGCGGGCGCGTCACGAAGGGTGAATGATGCCGAGCGCATGAACGAGCTCGAGCGGATCGTGCGCGAAGCGGCGACATTGGTGGCAGAGCGGTCACCGTTTCTCCTCGCGACGGTCGTGCGGGTCTCGGGGTCGTCGTACCGGCGTCCGGGCGCGCGGATGCTGGTCGCCGGCGATCGCTGGGTATCCGGGTGTGTGAGCGGCGGCTGCCTCGAGGGCGACGTGATGCTCCGCGGAGAGCACCGGTGCCGCGATGGCGCCGTGGTGGTCACTTACGACTCGACCACCGAAGACGGAGAGACGTGGGGGGTGGGGCTCGGCTGCAACGGCGTCGTCGATGTCCTGCTCGAGCACGTCGCCGCCGGAGCGACCCACGACGCGCTCGCGTTCGCCGCCGCCTGCTTCGCGGAGGAGACCGCCGGCACGCTGGCCACGGTGATCCGCTCGACGGCCGGCGCGGTCCGGGTCGGCGCGCGCCTCGCGTTCGGTCCGCCGTGCGCGCTCGCGCACCCGGTGACCGATCCGGCCGCGCGCTCCGCGATCGAGGCCGCGGCGCGGGGGCCGGCCGGCGTCGTGGAGCTCGACGGGCTGGGGATCTCCGTGCTCGTCGAGAAGATCGCGCCGTCGCCGCAGCTCTTCGTGCTCGGGGGTGGGCACGACGCGGTGTCCATCGTCACGCTCGCGACGTCGGTCGGGTTCCGGGTCACGGTCGCCGGTCCCACGATCCGCCAGGCGTCGCGGTTCCGCGCCGCGGATCGTGTCGTCTCGACCGGCGGCGCGGCGGAGCGCCTCCGCGCGCTCATCGACGCCGCGGCCGAGCCGTACGTCGTGATCATGCACCATCAGGTCACGCCGGATCGCGACGCGCTCGCCGTCGCCCTCGCGTCGCGCGCTCGCTACATCGGCGTGCTCGGGCCCGCGCGCCGCACGCGCGATCTCCTCGCCGAGATCGGCCACCCCGGCGACGATCCGCGGATCCACGCGCCGACCGGCCTCGATCTCGGCGCCGAGACGCCCGAGCAGATCGCGCTCTCGATCGTGGGCGAGCTCCAGGCCGTCGCGCGCCGGGCGCAGGGGGGGAAGCTCCGCGCCCGCGCCCGGCCTCTGCACGCGCGCGTGGCGCTGGTCGTGCTCGCCGCCGGCGGCTCACGTCGCCTCGGTCGCCCCAAGCAGCTCGTCGAGCTCGACGGCGCGCCGCTCGTCCGGCGCGTGGCGGCCACGTGCGTCGAGGCGCGTTCCGGGCCGGTCGGCGTCGTGCTCGGCGCCCATGCCGGCGCGGTCGCGCGCGCGCTCGGCGATCTGGAGGTCGCGCACATCGCGAACGATGGCTGGGAAGAGGGCATCGCCTCCTCGGTCCGCGCCGCGGTCCGGTGGGCGGAGGCCTCGAAGGCCGACGCGCTCCTGATCGCGCTCGCGGACCAGCCCCTGCTCACGGTCGAGCACCTCACCGCGCTGCGGGACGCCTGGCTCGCGGGCGCGCCGATCGCCGCGTCGCGGTTCAGCGGCGTCGCGGGCGCGCCGGCGGTGTTCGACCGATCTCGCTGGGACGCGCTCTCGCGCCTCCAGGGCGACCAGGGCGCCGGCCGCCTGCTGCGCGTCGAGGACGTCGCGGCGATCGACTGGGCGGGCGGGACGATCGACGTCGATACGGCCGACGACGTGCGCGCGCTCGGCGGCCACGCGCCGGCGAACCCGCCGAGCTGATCACCAGCAGCTGTAGTCGTAAACGGTGTGCAGCGTGTCCCCGAGGCGCTCGACCAGCAGATCGCCGTCGAAGACGTAGGTGAAGGCCGGGATCGATGGGCTGGGCGCGCCGTCGAGCGGGCTCACCCCCTGCTCCCGCCGGAGGAGACGACAACCCTCGTAGACGATCTCCGTCGTGATGGTCGGCAGATCATCCGAAAAGCGGTCGAACGTCAGCTGAGCGGGGCGCCCCTGGTCGTCGCGATCGTATCGAACGAAGTAGTCGTCGTTACCATAGGTGATCGCCCGCGCGTCGTCGTTGTAGTCGATTTCGAGGACACGGGTGTCGGCCGCGCCGGTCCGGGTCATGCGGACCATGCGCTCGCCCTCGTAGTCGAAGGTGTGTGTGTGGGTTTCGCTGCCCAGCGTCTCGACCGCTCCGACGAGACGCTGGCCATCGTACTCGTAAACGAACGATATCTCCTGTCCCGTGTCCGTCTCCGTGTCCGTCTGGGCGCATGGTCCGGGATGCGGTCCATACATCCACGGACCGAGCTCCGGCATGGGGACGCGGCCAACGAGCTCGGGACAGCCCGTCGCGCCGCCGCCCGCGCCTCCCTCACCTGACCCGACCGTGCCGCCCGAGCCTGTCGAGGCCGCCGAGCCTGAAGCGCCGGCGCCCCCGCTCCCCGACGTCGACGCCTCGTCGGAGGCCTCGTCGTCACCGCAAGCCACGAGCGTGAGCAGGCACATCGTGGCCAGGGTTCCGCACGTTCTGAAGACAAATCGATGCATCTCTCTCCTCATTCGTCAACCTGGGTCGCCGGGTCGTCGCGCCCCGGTCGTGGGAATGCCAACCTGGGGCGAATTCCTTAGGCATCCTGGGCAGTGCGCGGAGCGGACCCAGCGGACAACCCAACGTACCTATCCGCGGCTCCGCTGGCAACCGGCGATTCGGCCGGGCGCTGAGCCTCGATGACGGTGCGAGCGGGTCAACGCCTGTTCCACGTGATCGAGGCAGCTCTACCGCCCGCGAGGACAGCGGGTTGACCCGCAGCCAGGATCGAGCGCGCCGGTTGACGTCCCGCGCCGGTTCGCAGTAAGTGGCGTCCCATGCATAGAGCCCTCGGCCTGGCCGCGCTGCCGCTCCTGGTCCTCGCGTGCGCCCCCGCGACGCCCCAGCCCGTTGCGCCGGCGGCGCCAGCGCCGGCGATTGCGGCGGCGGCGCCCGACGCCCGCGAGCAGCGGGAGCTGGGGGAGCAGCTCGTCGCCTCCTTCAACGACGCCTGGAACCGGCACGACATGGATGCGTTCGCCGCGCTTCAAGCGGACGACGCCGATTTCGTGAACATCTTCGGGATGTGGTGGCATGGGCGGGAGGAGATCCGGGCGAATCACGTCGGCATTCACAAGAGCGTCTTTGCAAAGAGCCGCCTCGCCAGCGTGCGTGTCGAGACACGCTTCGTCGCGCCGGAACTTGCGGTCGTCCGCTGGGCATGGGAGCTGACGGGCGTCGTCACCCCGGATGGCCAGCCCGTGCCCGACATGCAGGGCATCCTGGTGCACGTGGCGCGGCGTGATGGGGACCGGCTCCAGATCGTGACGACGCAGAACACGCAGGCCACCGCCGACGCGTTCCGCGCGGTGCGCGGCATGGATGCGCCGGCCCGACCCGCCCAGTAGCCGCCCGCGGGCGCGTCCGCCCTGCGAACGCTCTTACCGCACGAGCGCCGGCGCGCTCAGCGCGGCGGCGTCCGTCATCCCGGCCTGGACGCGCGCGTAGATGCCGCACGCCTCGCCGGCGATAAGGTAGATGCCGTAGTTGATCGACTCGCGCCGCGCGTTCTCCAGGGCGGAGAAGTACCGCTGCGCGATCCACCGCCCCTCCCGGGCCTTGGCCAGGGACGCGCGCCAGACCTCGTCGGGGGTGTGGCGCCCGAGGATCACCTCTTCTCCCTCGGCGCCGTAATCGCTCTTCAGGACCCACTCCTCGCGCTGCGCGAGGAGCAGTTCGGGGTGCACCGTCTCCAGCCGCGACGTCACCGGGACGTGACGCTGGATCACCGACTGCGCGTGCGGCGAGAAGCGATGGAGGTGCTCCCACATGAACGCCATCGAGCGCTTGTTCTGCGGCAGCACGGCGCCGAGCGGGTTCAGGATCGCGGCGCGCCCGTCGGCCGAGGCGGACAGCACGGCGCCGAGCGGGCCGGCGAGCGGCTCGGCGTCGGGGATCTGCTCGTCGGTCCACACGCTCGAGCGCTCTCCCCACCAGTCCGTCTTGTAATGGCGCAAGAGGACCGAGAAGGGGACGTCGAAGAGCGACAGGCCGCGATCGTCGTGGCCGAGGTTGTACGGCGAGCCGAGGAGCACGGAATACCCGCGATCCGTGAGCCAGCGCTGGTAGAGGCGGATGACCGAGAGGTCCTCGGTGAACTCCGTCGGATAAACGAAGCCGAGGCGCCGCGTCGCGGCCTCGCCGAGGAGCGCGCGGGCGACCTCGTCCACCATCGCGCAGAACCGGGCGCCGAGCTCGCCGTTGGGGTCGCGCGCGCCCGGGTGATCCGGCGCAGCGAGCGCGCTCAGCACGACCGCCTCCGCCTCGCCCGTCGGCGTGTCGCAGTTCAGCTCGGCGATCGCCGGGCCCTCGTCCGTCAGGAAGACGTCGGCGCGCGCGATGCCGTGCCACAGCGGCTGTGACGAGAGCCACATCGCCTTCTGACAGGGCGTCAGACAGAAGAAGTCGTCGAGCAGCGACGGCTCGTCCGCGACGATCAGGCAAAGCTCGTTGTAGACCGCCGCGACCTCCTCGGCGGCGCGGTACAGGGCGCGCTGCTCGGCGGCGGTGACGAACACCGGCTCCTCGCGGAAGCGCGGGGCCCCGTCGAACCAGGGGTCGGTGATGATGCCCGTGTCGACGATCTTCGCGGCGAAGGCGTCGTAGGCGCGGTCAGCGGAGGTCATAGGAGGCGCGCGATGGCGATCGAGGTCGCGAGGTAGGTCGTCGCCTCGAGCGCGCCGAGCCCCTCGTTGCGGTCGGCCGCGATGCCCGCGTCGAGGCGGCCGCCGCGCAGCGCGAGCGGCGCGCCGAGCAACACGCTCTGCACGAGGAGCTGCCGCACAGGGTAGAGGGCGAACAGATAGAGCAGCACCCCGCCATAGCCCTTCAGCGAGATGAAGAGACCCTCGAAGTCGCCCTCCAGCGCCCGCGCGATGATGGTCGCCACGGCGATCGAGGCGCCGGCGTAGCTCAGCGCGGCGGCGAGGTTCTCTCCCTGGATCTGCTCGGCGTCATCGTACGTGGTGAGCGCCCGGAAGAGCGAGATGAACACGTGCAGCGTGATCTGCGCGAGGACGAAGAAGCCGAGGGAGATCGCGAGATCGCCGAGATCCTTGCCCGCGATCGCGCGCGAGGTGATGAGCCCGGTCGCCACGTAGTGCGCGCCCGCCGCGAGCCCCGCGGCCGCGTTGCCGCGCTCGATCTCGGCCGGGAGCCGCGCCCTGAGCAGAAGGCGGATCCCGAGCTGGCCGGTCGCGAGCACGAGGAGCAGGCCCACGACGGCGAACGCGCTCACCCAGAGGAGGTCGCGCGCGAAGCCCTCGCCCTCGAGGCAGTTCTTCACGGCGTTCGCGGCGACGAGGAACACCGCGAGGACCTGGCCCACCGTGAGCAGCCGGCGGGCGGCGTTGCTCTCCGTGAGATCGCGGGCGACCGTGTGCGTGGGTGAGAAGACCCTCTGCCCGATGCGCAGCAGGGCGAGCAGAGCGAGCGTGGTGCCCAGCCCGAACCCCATGACGTAGGACAGATCCATGGGACGCACGCTACAGAACGCGCCGCGCCCTCACAAGCCCAAGCCTCGCGTCACGCCGCCGCGAGGCGCAGGCGGGCTTCGGGGTTTGCGGGGCGCCCCGGGCTTTGTGATATGGGTAGGCCTGCCGGGCTGTGACGCCCCGGCTCCGGCGGCGGACCCATGGTCGAACCTCCTTGTGACTCCGGCATCCAGGGCATCTTCGCGCGACCCTATATCGATCTCGAGCCGTACCTCGACCTCGCCCCGCTCGACGAGATCCACGAGGAGATCTGCCTCGGGCTCACGCAGGTGCCGATCGATTACACCGGCGGCAGCCACCGCGCGATGGGCATCATGCCGCCGTCGCGCCTCGGCGAGGCGTTCGCCGACTACGGCGAGGTGATCCGCGGCCTCGACGACGAGGAGTTCGCCACGTTCCAGCGCCTCTCGGACGACCCTTCGTCGATCGAAAGCACCGCGCGCGCCGCGCTCGAGTTCGGCGAGGAGCGCGAGATCCCGCTCTCCCGGCGGCAGATGCTGTGGCTCAAGTTCCGCCATGGGGTGTACTTCCCCTGGAAGGTCTATGTCGAGCTCATCCCGAACCGCTATTGGAGCGACAAGAGCCGGAGTGAAGGCAAGGACTTCACCCGCCTGGCGCGGTCGTTCTTCCCGAGGACGATCGCCTACGTGAAGCGCCTGCCGTTCGCGTCGATAGGGCGCTGCAACATCATGGGTCTCGAGGCCAACGATCACGGCACGGTGCACCACGACGGGGAGGGGAGGGCGCCGGACAGCGAGCCCGACCACTTCATCACGCTCTGTCCCGCGGGCAACAAGCGCCTGTTCCTGTGGGACGAGCGGGCGCGGCGGAAGACGGCGGTCGCCGGCCGGGCCTACTGGTTCAACGATCACGATTACCACGGCGTCGAGGCGGACCCGTACTTCAGGTACTCGGTGCGCATCGACGGCACCTTCACGCCGGAGTTCATCGAGGCGCTCCGGCGCGACCACGCCAGGGCGGCCGGTGTCGCGCCGCCGGCGCAGGCCGAGCGCGCGCCGCAGGGCGCCGGGGAGGCCGCCGCGTGAGCCAGATGGACGAGCCGTTCGAGCGTGACGAGGTGCTCGACAAGCCCGGGATCGTCGGGGCGCGCTGGTGGCACAAGGGCCTGGCCGACGCGCCGAAGGACGCGTCGCGGCGGAACGCGATCCTGGCCGCGCTCGGCGCTGTCGGGCTCGTCGGCGTGGCGGCCGCGATCGCCGTGGCCGCGGACGGGTGCTCGGACGATGAGACCGCGGTGCAGAGGAAGCGGGCGCTCGACATGCAGCGGACGTTCGGCTGGAGCTTCGGCGCCGCGCAGGAGAGCGTGACGTTCGACGGCGAGTCGAAGAAGCCGTTCGACCGGGCCGCGCTCGCGAGGATGTCCACCGACCTCAGGCCGGCGGACGAGGGCGCGCGCGCTTACTACGTGCCCGCGCTGTTCGAGTCGCCGTCGGCGGTGCCCACGCTCGTCGCCGGGGGGGATCCGGCGCCCATCACGCCGCTCGGCGACGTGCTCCGGCCGATCTTCACTGCGGCGATGGACCGCGCCTACCGGAGCGGCAAGGCGCTCGCGTCGCTGCTCCTCGCCGCCCGGACGGACAGCGGCCTCCGCCGCGACATCGCGGTCATCGTGGATCTCGACGGCCCCGAGTCGGTGGCCTTCGCCGCCGGCGCGGCGGAGGCGTTCGACCCGGTGTTCACGTTCGACAACTGGCCGCATCCGCGGGGCGTCGTCAAGGCGCACCTGACGCTCGCCTCGGCGGCGTACTACCAGCCGCTCTTCGCCCGGTCTCATCCCGGCCCCCGCGCGACGATGTTCGTCCTCGATCGACAGCGGCTCTCGCCCTATTCGGACGACGCTACGCAGTTCGACAACCGGCATGTCGCGAGGCTGCCGTCCGCCGATGCGCTCTGGGACCGAGGGGTTCGCCATGTGCTGGTCGTGGTGCCCACGGAGAGGGACACGACCGAGTCCGACGACCTCAACGACGACCTCGTTGCGTTCCGGTCGCGCCGGCTCGATGTCGGGTTGATGGCCGCGAGCGTCTTTGCCGCCGATCCGGCGGAGCCGAAGCCCGCGAACGACACCGAGGACTGGCCTCCCTACTACTATGGCGGCCGCGCCGCGTCGCACGGCTGGTTCTGGATCGACTATCCGTGGGGGCCGCCCCCTCGCCCGGCGCCCGTCGAGCCGAGCGCGCCGAGGCCCGGCAAATTGTACGTGCCGACGCAGCGCGCGACGCCGTTCTCGAGCGGCACCGCGTCGAGCGGGGTGTCGCCGAGCCCGGACGGCTTCGGGACGGTGCCAGTCGTCGTGGCGCTCGGCACCGGCGTGATCCTCGGCGCGGCCCTCAGCCGGAGCGGCTCGTGGAACCGGGCTTCGGGCGGATACGGAGGCTGACCGTGGAGCACTCGATCTTCGCGATGGAGGTGTGTGCGCGCATGGACCCTGGCAGCACGCTGCAGCGCACGCTGCACGAGGCCGTCCAGGTCCAGTTCGAGAAGATGAGCCTGCAATACAAGTGGTACCAGTACCGCCGCGCGCAGATGGCGCTGCTGTCCAATCTGCACGCCCTCGAGAAGGGGTGCTGGGACTACTTCGACGACGACTCCAGGGCGCTCAACGATTACGGCATGTGGTCCCGCGGCATGATCACGGAGGAGGGCGCGCGCAAGGGGCCGTCGGGGACGCCGGACCCGTACCGCGGCCAGCCCCGCTACCTGACCTTCACGATGGCGTTCCTGCTGATCCAGGGCTCACCCACGGATCGGATGCTCCGCACGGTCTGCGACATCCCCAAGGACCGTCTGTGGCGCCGCGACGTGTTTGGCCACATCCTCCAGAACCTCGGCCACGTGAGCTTCGCCAGCGTGAAGTCGGATGTCATCTACCTGATCCCGCGGGACGAGGGCTGGGCGCTGACGGCCGACGATCTGACCGATCCGAAATTCCACTACCTGCGGAAGATCGTGTAACACTGTGTAGCACTGCCTTGAAATGGCGAGCTGGAACCACGGATCGTGCGCCAGCAAACGCCTTGTGCAGGGCCGCCAGGTCGAGGCGGCGGGGCTCACGCGGGGGCTTGTCGAAACGTGCGTGGTGTGGTGACGTGATCGCAGGGGGATCTCTGCCCTGGGGCGCACCAAGCCAGCGAGTCGCCCGTCGTTGTCTGGTGGGTTGAGCGAGGTCGATGCGTGATGGAGGAAACCGAGCTGGACACGATCGCGGCGCTCCGGAGCGAGAACGACCGCTTGCGGCAGCGCGTCGCCGATCTCGAAAGGGAGCGCGGGAGCGTCGATCCGGATCTCTGGTTTCGCCTTCCGTATCGCGAGATATTCGAGCACTTCCCCATCGGCATCGTCGTCCGTCGCGCGGACGGCGCGTCCATCGGCGCCAACCGGCTACATTACGCGGCCACGGGGGTCGAGCCGCCGACGCCCGAGACCAAGCTGCACAACATCCTCCACGACGAGCAGGCCGTCGAGGGGGGATTCGCGGCGGGGTTCCTGCGCGCGGCGCAGGGCGAGGTCGTCGAGCTGGAGCCGAAGCTCGTCGATGTATCCCGGGTGGGCTTGCCGGGCGCCTACGACATCAAGCTGTGGATTGACACACTCTTCTTCCCCGTCACCGACGAGGCCGGCACAAGATACGTCATCGAGACGCACCGCGACGTGACCCGGCAGCAGCTCGAGCTCTTCGAGCGCCAGGCGGCCGAGGAGGAGAACCGGCGGCTGCAGGAGGAGATACAGCGCACGCGGGAGGCCGCGCTGCGCGCCCTCTCCACGCCGCTCATCCCCATCGCCGACGGCGTGCTGGCCATGCCCCTCGTCGGCGACTTTGACAAGGATCGCGCCCGCCAGGTGCTCGAGACCCTCCTCGACGGCGTGGTCCAGCGCGGGGCCCGCACGGCGATCCTCGACGTCACCGGCGTCACCGGCGCCGGGGACGAGGTCGCCCAGGGGCTGGTCCAGATCGCCAAGGCCGTGCGCCTGCTCGGCGCCGAGGTGGTGCTCACCGGCGTCCAGCCGCAGATGGCCCGGGTCATCGCCGCCATCGAGGAGAGCCTTCACGGCGTCGCCGTCGTCCGCAGCACCCTCGAGAGCGGCATCGACCACGCGCTGCGGGCACGCCGGGCGGCCGGGCGCTGAGGGGCCGCCGAGCGCCAGGCGAGCGACCGCTCGTGCCAAGCGGCCGGATCGCCGGGCCGCTCCAGAACCACGTCTCCCAGCGCCCGCTGTCGATCTCGGACGCGGCCTCGCACTGCGACGGCGGGCCGGGGCGGCGCGACCAGGTCCCGCTCGTGGACGCCGAGCCGTCCTTCATCAACGTGGATCCACTCCGCATCCGGCAGGTCATCGTCAACCTCGTGACCAACGCGCGCGAGGCGACCTCTGGAACCTCGGAGGGTGACGAGATCCTCGTGCGCGGAAGGCGGCAGGATGAGGGCTACCGGATCGAGGTCCTGGACCGGGGAGCCGGTATTCCCGAGGAGGCGCGCGAGCGGCTCTTCGAGCCGTTCTTCACGACCCGCCGCGACGGCACCGGCCTCGGCCTCGCGGTCTGCTATGGTCTGGTGACCGCGCACGGCGGGACCATCCGGGCGGAGCCCAGGCCGGGAGGCGGGTCCCAGTTCGTGATCGACTTGCCGGGCGTCCTCATCGAGGAAGCAAGGGAGAGCCAGGTGCGCGCATGAAGCCGACAGTGCTCGTCGTCGACGACAAGGCGAACATGCTGGCGCTGCTCTCCAAGGTGCTCGGCAAGAGCGCCAAGGTCCTGACGGCGCGGGGCGTGCGAACGGCGCTCCAGATCCTTGAAACCGAGCCGGTCACAACCATCGTCTGCGATCTGCGCATGAACGATGGGGACGGGCTGGAGGTGCTCCGGGCAGTGCGCGCGCGCTGGCCCGGAGTGCCCTTCATCCTGATGACCGCGTATGCGTCGGTCCCGACCGCGGTCCAGGCCATGCGCGAGGGCGCCTATGATTACGTGACGAAGCCGTTCGACCCGGACGAGCTGCGCGCGCTGGTCGAGCGGGCCATGGCGCAGGCCGTGGTGCTGAAAGGCGAGCAGGGCGCGCCGGATGCACAGGGCTTCGCGGGCATGACGGGGCGTTCGCCCGCGATGCGGGCGCTCTGCCAGCTCATCGAGCGCGTGGCGCCGACGGACGCGACAGTGCTCATCCTGGGTGAGACAGGCACCGGGAAGGAGCTCGTGGCGCGCGCCATCCATGAGCACTCGTCCCGCGCGTCGCACCGCCCCATCGCCGTCAACTGCGCGGCCATTCCCCGTTCGCTCATCGAGAGCGAGCTGTTCGGTCACGCGCGCGGTTCGTTCACGGGCGCGGCCACGGACCGGGCGGGGCTCTTCGAGGAGGCGCACGGGAGCACGCTGTTCCTCGACGAGATCGGCGAGCTCAGGCCGACGGTCCAGGCGAAGCTCACGCGCGTGCTCGAGGAGCGGGCGGTGCGGCGCATCGGCGAGTCGCGCGAGCGCAAGGTGGACGTGCGGCTCATCAGCGCAACGCACCGCGACCTCCGGGCCATGGTCAAGACGGGCGCCTTCCGCGAGGACCTGTGGTTCCGGCTCAACGTCTGCGTCGTCGAGCTGCCCCCGCTGCGCGAGCGCGCGGAGGACATCCCGTCCCTGGCGCAGCGGTTTCTCGCCGAGCGAGCGCCGCAGTCGCGCTCGTCCGCGACCGGGTTCGCGGCGGCGGCGATGAGCGCGCTCCAGATGTACCGGTGGCCTGGCAACGTGCGCGAGCTCAAGAGCGCCGTCGAGCGGGCGCTGGTCATCGAGACGACGAGCGAGATCCGCCTCGAGTCGCTGCCATCCGAGGTGCAGGGGGCGAGCCCGCTCCGGCTCACGAGCTCGAGCGACGTGGACCTCGCTCAGCTCTCGTACCGCGAGGCGGTCGACGCGTCGCGCGAGGAGATGAACCGGCGCTACCTGGAGGCCGTGATGCGCCGCTTTCGCGGCGACGTGCTGAAGGCCGCCGCCCACGCGGGCGTCGAGCGGGAAAGCTTCTACCGGCTCCTCCGCCGCTGCGGCCTCTCCGCCGACGACTTCCGCGAAGAGCGCCGGGGCACGGACGGATCGAAAAACTGAGCGGACATTCACCGCGAAACATGGGCGAGCTGGCGCCTCGAGCGCCGGAGACCGATTGACCTGCTCGCCAGCCATCGCCGGCGTCATTCGGCACCGTCCTGTGCGGGAGCGCCGGGCAGCCGCGCGAAGCGACGAGCGGCGCCCGCGGGGGGCCTGGGATGTAAGAAGTCCGAACCGCGATCGTCGGCGGGGGAGGGAGACGACATGAACCACCGGCATCACCACGACCATGGCCACCCTCACGAGCACGGCCGCCCTGCGCACGCGCCCGTCCAGGCGAGGGCCGAAGGATCACCCACGCTGGGCCAGGGAATCCACACGTGCCCGATGCACCCCGAAGTCCGACAGGCCGGACCGGGAACATGCCCCTCCTGCGGCATGGCCCTGGAGCCGCTCGAGCCGGCCCAGGCGACGCGCGTCGAGTACGTCTGCCCGATGCACCCCGAGGTCGTCCGCACGGAGCCGGGCTCCTGCCCGATCTGCGGGATGGCCCTCGAGCCGCGCGCGGTGACGCTCGAGGACGCGCCGAACCCGGAGCTCGCGGACATGTCCCGGCGCTTCTGGCTCAGCGTCCCACCGAGCCTCGTTGTCCTCGTGCTGGGGATGTCCGAGATGATCCCGGGCCAGCCGGTGCAGCAGCTCCTCGGCCGATGGCTCGTCTGGATCGAGCTCGCCTTCGCCACGCCCGTGGTGCTCTGGTGTGGCGCTCCGTTCTTCGAGCGCGGGTGGGCCTCGATCAAGAGCCGGCACCTCAACATGTTCACCCTGATCGCCATCGGCACAGGGGCCGCCTACGCGTACAGCGTCGTGGCCACGCTGGCGCCGGGGATCTTCCCCCACGCGCTGCGCCACGGCGGAGCGGTCCCGGTCTATTTCGAGGCCGCCAGCGTCATCGTCTCGCTCGTGCTGCTCGGCCAGGTCCTCGAGCTCCGCGCCCGCAGCCGGACGAGCAGCGCGCTCAAGGCGCTCCTCGGCCTCGCCCCCAAGACCGCCAGGCGTATCGGCGCGGACGGCCGCGAAGAGGACGTCTCTCTCGAGCTCGTGCAGCCAGGCGACCGGCTGCGCGTGCGGCCGGGGGAGAAGGTGCCGGTCGACGGCGAGGTCATCGAGGGGAGCAGCGCGGTCGACGAGTCGATGGTCACGGGCGAGCCCATCCCGGTCGAGAAGACGCCCGGCGCCCGCGTGGTCGGCGGCACCGTCAACGGCACGGGCGGCTTCGTGATGCGGGCCGATCGCGTCGGGCGCGACACCCTGCTCGCCCGGATCGTCCAGAGGGTGGGCGAGGCCCAGCGCAGCCGCGCCCCCATCCAGCGCCTCGCGGACGCCGTCGCCGCGTACTTCGTGCCCGCCGTGATCGCGATCGCGGCGCTGACCTTCGTGGTCTGGCTGCTCGTCGGGCCGGAGCCCAGGCTCTCCCACGCGCTCGTCAACGCGGTGGCCGTGCTCATCATCGCGTGTCCGTGCGCGCTCGGCCTCGCCACGCCCATCTCGATCATGGTCGGGACGGGGCGCGGCGCGACGGCCGGTATCCTGATCAAGAACGCCGAGGCGCTCGAGACCTTCGAGAAGGTCGACACCCTCGTCGTCGACAAGACAGGCACCCTCACCGAGGGCAAGCCGAAGCTCGCCTCCGTGGCGACGCTGGGCGACCTCCCGACGAACGAGATCCTCAGGCTCGCGGCGAGCCTGGAGCGCGGGAGCGAGCACCCGCTCGCGAGCGCGATCGTCGCCGGGGCCCTCGAGCAGGAGCTCGAGCTCCTGCCGGCAGAAGGGTTCCGGTCGATCACGGGCAAGGGCGTGGTGGGCACGGTGGCCGGGCGCTCGGTCGCGCTCGGTAACCTCAAGCTCTTCGAGGAGCTCGGTATCCCGCCGGATGATCTCCCGCGTCGCGCCGAGGAGCGCCGGCAAGAAGGCCAGACGGCGATGCTCGTGGCGGTGGATGGCAAGGCGGCCGGCATCGTCGGGGTGGCCGACCCGGTGCGCGCCTCGACCAGCGAGGCCGTCCGTCTCCTCCGCGAGGAGGGCATCCGCCTGATCATGCTCACCGGCGACAGCCGCACGACGGCGGAGGCGGTCGCCCGGAAGCTCGGCATCGAGCACGTCGAGGCCGAGGTGTTGCCCGATCAGAAGGCCGCGGTCGTGAAGCGCCTCCAGGCCGAAGGCCGCGTCGTGGCGATGACGGGCGACGGTATCAACGACGCGCCCGCGCTCGCGCAGGCGCACGTCGGCGTCGCCATGGGCACCGGGACCGACGTCGCCATCGAGAGCGCCGGGATCACGCTCGTGCGCGGCGACCTCCGCGGGCTGCTGCGCGCGCGGAAGCTCAGCCGGGCGACGATGCGCAACATCCGACAGAACCTGTTCTTTGCGTTCGTCTACAACGCGCTCGGCGTGCCGGTCGCGGCGGGCGTTCTCTACCCGGTCCTCGGGGTGCTGCTCAGCCCGATGCTCGCCAGCGCAGCGATGAGCCTGAGCTCGGTGTCGGTCATCGGCAACGCCCTCCGGCTGCGCCGGGTCGAGCTCTGATGGAAGGCGCGAACAGGTCAGCGTCGGAACGGCAGGGCCAGCACCTGCCAGAACTGCTGCGACGGCGGATAGCCCGCGGAGCGGTCGACGCCCAAGCGGCGCGGGGCCGCGTCCGGCCGGTACCGGAATGTCCCGAAGACCAGATCCCACAGCGGAAGTACGGTCCCGAAGTTCCGGGCCTCGTCGATGTCGGCGCTGTGATGATAGCGGTGCAGCTCGGTGCCGATGAACACGTAATTCAGGAATCCGGCGCGGATATCGACGTTGAAGTGGGAAATCATCGTCTGCAGATCGATGAGCAACATCACCGCGAAGACGGCCTGCGGCGACAGCCCCAAGATCAGCAGGGTCGACTGGATCAACACCGCCGAGATGAGCGCGTTGAGGGGGTGAAACACGCCGTGCATCACCACGTACACGCGATCCGGAAGGTGATGGGCCAGGTGGACCTTCCACAAGAAGCGCCCCAGGGCACCGTTGCCTTCGTGGCTGAGGCGATGGAACCAGTACTGCAGCAGCTCGAAGACCACGAGAAAGACCCCCACGCTGAGGAGCACGGAGGCACTGGCGAGGGGGCCCTGATGCCGCTCGCTGAGCCACAGAGCCAGGGTGCCGAAGCCGGTCCGCACCACCGCGATGGTGGCGCCCGAGGCCAGCAGGTACTTGAGGTCGCGCCAGAAGCTCTGGCGGGTCATGCCCCAGTCCGGCGACAGCGGCAGCAGGCGCTCGACGGTGATGAGAAAGACGATCAGGCCCAGGAGGTAGCCCCACAGGGTGCGGCTCAGGTCCCAGCCCTGCGTCACGGCGGCGTAGATGATGTACAAGGTCACCGCCAGCAGCAGCGGGTACAGCAGGCGGCTCGTCATCCAGATCAGCGTTCCTCGCATGGGATGGATGCTGAGGTCGGGCGCCTCTTCCACCCAGCGACACGGACCGCGGATTGAACGTTAATGAACAAGAACGCGAAAAAGTCCGGAAACGAGGACAGGGACGGGGGCGGCGACAGGACGCGGGCTGCCGGCAAGATCGCGGATCGGCGCGTGCAGAAGACCCGGAAACTGCTCTCGGACGCCCTGGTCTCGCTGATCCTGGAGAAGGGCTATGACGAGGTGTCCATCCAGGACATCATCGATCGCGCCAACGTCGGGCGGTCCACGTTCTACTCGCACTACGAGAACAAGGAGCAGCTCCTGCTGTTCGGACACGAGCACCTGCGGGCGCTGTCCCTGCGGGATGCGGGACGTGCACTCGACTTCCTGCCGTTTTACCGCCACCTCGCCGAGATGCACGATCTGGTGCAGAAGCTCCTGTCCGCGGAGAAGAGCGAGCGGGTGCTGACCCGCTCCCTGGAGGACATCCTTCAGGGCAGCATCTGCCGTCTGTACGCTCCGCGGCTGGCGCTGGAGGAGGGGGCCCTGTTCATGCTCCGCTCCGAGGCGGCGGCGGCGGCGCTGGTGCGGCTGATGACGAGCTGGGTCCACAAGGGAATGCCGTGCTCACCGGAGCGGATGGCGGAGGAGAGCGCGGCGCTGCTGCAGCGGGTCCTCGCGGACGAGCGGGCCGCGGCGAGCGGACGGACGCGGCAGGAGGCAACCTCGCCCTGATGACCCCAGAGCTGAAGGGCACCCTCGTCGATCACGCCGCCGGCAACTCGCTCGACGCCGCCTCCACCGCCCTTCGGCTCGAGCACCCGACCGTCGATACGCTCGCCGAGCGCACCGACCCGCCTACGCTGTGCGCAGCCCGTCACCTGCTCGCCCGGATCCGCTCGCTCCGTGGCGCCGTCCGCTCCTACCGTTCGGCCGTCCGCCGGGTGCTCGAACAGCCCGACGACGACGGCATCCCCTCTGACGCGCGAGTTCCTCGCTCGACGCTGCGCGTCCCTTCATCTCCGTGCGCGGGGGTCCCTCAATTCTCGCGGGTATGCTCACATTGGCCAGCTCGTGCCGTGGGATGATTGAATCTTCGGAACGAGGACGTCTTGAACGCGCGGCGATCGACGCAGACGCTTTCCACCACGGATAACTACTTCGGCGAATTCTTCATTGTCATTCCCTCCATCGCCACTAGCATGAGAGCCCTCACACATTCGCTGTTTGCACGTGCGGCTGCGGACGGAGGGTGGATATGCGTTTTTTCTTTGCGCATTGGACGATTGTTTCCGATCGTGATTGCCGTTGCCGCGGGCGCGATGACGTCCTGCGCGCAGGAGGGCGTCGAGGAGCCGGTGACGGGCGAAGCGCAGAGCGCTGCTCGTGATCGAGGTCCTCTGCCGGATTGCCTTTATGTCGGCGACGATGAGGGCACGGCCGACCAAATCGAGATGTTCGACCCGTACTCGGGCACGTATGAAGGCTCGTTCATTCGGCCGGGAGAGGTCGTACCAAACTCGATACGCGGGATGGTATTCAACCGAAAGAATGGCGCGAACCCCAATCTTTACGTCGTGGATCAGGATGCGACCGAAGGCGAGGGCATCAATGGAGAGATCTTCCGTTACCGGAAGAACAACGGCAAGCTCCGCGATGTCTTCGTCCCTTCGACTGATCCGAACGGGGCTTTCGCGCCACGGGGCACCATCATCTACAAGGGCATTCTATTCGTAGCCGACGCGGGCGACAACGAACCGGATTTCCACCCCGGCGGGATCCGCATGTACGACGCCAAGACGGGAGATTTCCGCGGGGTCCTCAACGGCGCGGCCTTCCCGTCGGACCCGAACACGGATCCCCCACAGGTCCTCGGCCCGCGCAGCCTCGTCATTGGACCGGATGGGTTGCTTTATGCCTCCGTCTTCAGTTACACGAATATGAACGTGGGCTGGATCGTACGCTTCGACCCGGATACGGGCGCCTTCCTCGGGATTGTCGCGGACAGCGCCATGTTCCCCACCCTCCGCCGCCCGGAAGGCCTCGCCTTCGGCCCCGATGGGAAGCTGTACGTCACGAGCTTTCGCGACACCACCAATATCGCAACCACCATCGACCAAATCCTCGTCTTCGACGTGCTCGGCCGGGCGCAGGCCGTGCTCGTGGATTCGATCCCTCTTTGGCAGATCGGTCAGCCCCGCGCTTTTGCGCAGGCGCTGGTCTTCGGCCCGAACGGTCTGTACGTGCCAATCTCGGGCGGCGCCCCCACGACGATGGGGCAACTCCGCGTCTACAACCTCGGGACGGAGCCCGAGACCTATACGCTCCTCGCCGAGGCCGGCGGCCCGCTGCAGGCCCCCTGGTACCTCACGTTTTGCGGGACCAACCCCGCCACGCTCGCCTACGAGCCGCAGCGGCACTGCGCCTGCGGGCAGTGACTAGTACGGCGTTTCCGAAATTCGTCCCAGGATCGCTTCGCCACACGCCGCGGCGCTGTGATCCCGAAACAGGCCGCAGCGCGTCGAAGGGCCCGGCAACAGGGCGGCGAGCGGAGGAGAATCCCTCGGCGCTGCGCCGCCAGGCCAGGAGCCGACCTCGATCGGTGATGCCGCGGGCCCTCGACCGCGGACGACGCGACGGCAAAGGGCGCCCCGTTGGGCCACACCGGAGCCGCCCTCGGCGGCGAAACAGGCGGAAGCCGTCGAAATCGCTACTGCTTCCGGCGACCGCTCGTCATCGACCGGTGTTTCTGGCGGGATCCCTGACGCGTGGAGCAAGCTGCGGGCCCCGAACTGACGAGTCTCCGCCCCATTACATCGAGCGCCGAGGCTCGCTCGCCTGCCTCGGGAACGAGCTCCTCCAGCGTCGCGCAACCCCGCGACAGCCTTGGAGGCCAGCACGGCCGTGCGCCTTGCTGGTGTGCGGACGGATCGAAGAACGTACCGGGCGTCCGCCTCTGGGCGCGGCAGGCGAAAAAAAACGTGTCCGCGCGTCACGCCTGGCCCGCTGGTGCCTAGAACGAGCGGCGGCGTCCCGCTGCACCTCGCCGCTGTGACCAGATGGGTCACATTCGGGGGACACCAGGAACCAGCAGGGAGACACAGCCATGGCTTACTCTCGACTCATCGGCCTCGCCGCCGTCGGCCTCGCCCTCGCCGCCTGCGGAGGCTCGGAGACGGAGAGCTCTTCCGCCGGCGCCACGGGAGGTGGCGGCGGTGCGGGAGCCGCGAGCGGCACAGGGGGGCACGGCGGTACTGGAGAGGGAGGCGGGAGCGGCGGCGGGCCTGAAGCGACGGCGCCCGACGCGCCGGTGCTGTCGTTCGTGATGCCGATGCTGGACGTGCTTCACGTCGAGTGGGTGCTGCAGCCGGAGTGCGATGAGATCGAGGCCGAGCGCAAGGACCCGATGAATGACTACGCAGTCACCTTCACCGTCGCAGGATCGAAGAAGGCCTACATGGATTCCGAAGCGACGGAGGACATGGAGTACACGTACCGTCTGCGCTGTAAGGTGGGCGAGGTCTACTCCGGGTACTCGAACGAGTTGTCCGGCAACCCCACCGACGAGGAGATCGAGCCTTGATACGGCTTTCTCGTGCTCTTTGGGGCATCGCCTCGCTGTCGCTGCTCGCGGCCGGGTGCGCCGCCGAGCGGGTGGAGGAGCCGCCCGTGCCCGATGCCTGGGGCGAGCCCGCCGCCGCGCCCGACAGGAACCCCGATCCGAGGATCGTCGAGGTCGATCTCGAGGCCAAGGAGGCAGAGAAGACCTACCTGGAGGGCACGACCACCACGGTCTGGTCCTACAACGGTGCGGTCCCCGGGCCCCTTATCGAGGCGAACGTGGGCGACACGCTGATCGTCCACTTCAAGAACAGCCTGCCAGAAGAGACGACCATCCACTGGCACGGCGTCCGGGTGCCCAACGAGATGGACGGCGTGATGGCCGTGCAGGAGCCGATCGCGCCAGGCGAGACGTTCACGTACCAGTTCACGCTGCGGGACGCAGGGTTTTACTGGTTCCACCCGCACGTGATGGAGCCGGAGCAGATCCAGAAGGGTCTCTTCGGCCTGATCCGCGTGCGCGGACCGAACGAGCCGGAAGCCGATGTCGAGAAGATCGCCGTGCTCGGGGACGTGTTCCTGAACAAGGACGGGACCTTCAATGAAGAGCTCGACGACGACACGATCATGATGGGCCGCGAGGGCAATGTCGTGCTCGTCAACGGCCAGGTGATGCCAGCGCTCGATGTGCAACCGGGCGAGCTCACGCGTCTCCGGATCGTCAACGTCGCGAACGGGCGCTTCTTCAACCTGGCGCTCCCAGGCCACACATTCCGCGTCATCGGCACCGACGGCGGGCTGATCCCGAAGCCGTACGATAGCGAGAGGCTCCTGGTCTCTCCCGGCGAGCGCTACGACGTGCTGTTGATCGCCGACGGCGAGCCGGGAACGGAGCTCACCCTGATGAACGAGCCCTACGAGCGCGGGCACCACACCGGACTGGCCGAGCCGATGCCGCTCGCCAGGGTGCGGATCGGCGAGGGGCCCGGGCTGTCCGGGCGCACGCTTCCCGAGACGGGCCCCGCCATCGAGCGGCTGCCGGGCGGGCCGGCGGAGGCGACGATCACGTTTGACGAGGGGTATGTCGATGGCAAGCTGACGTTCACGATCGACGGCAAGGCGTTTCCGGACGTCCCGCCGATCGACGTCCAGAAGGGATCGGTCCATGTCTATGACCTGAAGAACGACGCGGAGATGGACCACCCGTTCCACCTGCACGGCTTCTTCTTCCAGGTCCTGGCCAGGGACGATGTCCCGGTGGCCGACGAAGAGCTCGCCAACAAGGACACCGTGATCCTGCCGCAGCGGTCCACCGTGCGCATCGTGACGCGCTTCGATGAGCCGGGCATGTGGATGTATCACTGCCATATCCTCGAGCACACTGAGCGCGGCATGATGGGCGAGATCCACGTCGAGCCCTGAAGACCCGCTCACCTTCGGAGGTCGAGCAGGCGTCGCGCGAGCGCCGCGGCGGCGACCCATGCCGGGATGACCTGAAGGACACCCGTGATCTCGAAGATCGCATTGTCCGGCATCACGTAGGTTGGCGGTGGAAAGAGGCGCAGGAGCGCCGGCGACCGAGGTGCGAGGAAGTACAGCGCGTCCTTCAGCACGTGGTTGTAGAGGCCCTCGTACACCCCGATCCAGGCGATCGGAATGAGCGCCAGCACGGCGACGAGCACGAGGAACGAAGCTCGCCCGGCTGGCGCGCCCGCGCGGCGGCGGTGGATGGCGAGGGCGCCGAGGATCACCGCGATCGTCGGGACGCTGAGCAAAGCGATGTGCAGGCGCCAGGGCGTCCTGTAGACCACGGCGCCGATCGCGTGATGCACGCTGGTCAGCACCATCACGGCGATGCCGCCGAGCGCTGCCTTCCGCGTGAGTGCTGCTGCGCTGTCCTGGAATGTCTGCATGAATGAAGCTCTGCGATTGAGGATTGGGGGTCGTGCTGGCGCCTCGCCTCACCTGGTCAGAAGGCGCCCGCCGCATGAGCAGGGATACCCGGCGCGCGGCGACGGGTCGATCTCGTCCCGCGAACATGACTCGTGCGCGGCGCGCACGAATCCAAGGCGCCCCTCGATGGCGTGGTAGCGTGGCCGCCGTGGATTCCCTGGCGAACATCGAGGCCTTCGTGCGGGTCGCGGAGCTCGGGAGCATCACCCGCGCTGCGCGGTCGCTGCATATCACCGCCTCGGCGGCGAGCCGGCGCATCGCGCAGCTCGAAGGCGAGCTCGGCGTCCGGCTGTTCCACCGAACCACGCGCGCGCTCCGGCTGAGCGACGAGGGCCGCGCCTTCCTCGAGCGGTGCCAGCGCATCCTCGAGGAGCTGGAGGCCGCGAAGCAGTCATTCGCGCACGCCCGCGGGATCCCCGAGGGGCGCCTCTGCGTCGAGGCGCCCGCGGTCCTCGGGAGGCTCGTGCTCGTGCCCGCGCTGCCAGGCTTTCTGGCACAGCATCCACGCATCGAGCTCGATCTCCGGCTGCGGGACGCGGTGATCGACCCGGCAGCGGAGGGGGTCGACGTCAGCCTGCGGATCGGGCACCTCCGGGACGCCCAGGTCGTGGCGCGGAGGCTCGGCGTCACGCGGATGCTCGTGTGCGCCTCACCGGCGTACCTGAGCCGGAGCGGGTCGCCGGCGACGCCGGAGGACCTCCAGCGGCACCGCTGCCTCGGGTTCGTCCGCGAGAGCCGTGTCGTGCCATGGCGTTTCCGCGCGGAGAGCGGGACGCTCCGGTTCGAGCCCACCGGCTCTCTCAGCGTCAACGACGGCGACGCGCTCAAGGCGCTGGCCGTGGCTGGCGCCGGGCTCGCCTGGGTCTTCGACTTGATGATCGCGCCCGAGCTCGCGTCGGGGGCGCTGGTCACCGTGCTGGATGAGTTCGCCGTGGACGAGCGTCCGATCCACGCGCTCTACCACAGCCCGCGGCACGTCATCCCCAGGGTGCGGGTCTTCCTGGACTTCGCCTCCACGCTGCTCGGACCACCACGTTCATGAGAGGCGTGGCGCAGGCGGACGCGAGCAACCCAGCTTGCGCGAACGTCGAAGCGCTGGCGGGCGGCGCCATCCGGGCAAGATGCATGTGACCCGTGCGGCCACAACGTTGCCTTGACGAGCCTCTACGCCACGCCTGAGGCCACCTTGACCCGGTGCGACGCGCTCCGCGAGCGACGGATCAGAAGCCGGGCCGCACCGCCACCACCCGCCCCGAGGCCAGCGCGAATGCGTGCTCGTCTTGTCCATTCGCTCGCTGGAGACCGGCCGCCAGCGGTCACCCGTCGCGGAGGAGCTCATCAAGGCTCGCCATACAGCGTCGCCGCCCCAGCCTTGTCGAGCCAGGTCAGCACGTAGTCTCCCCCGTTGGTGCCCTCGCACCGGCTCTGCGCGTTGTAGTGCATCACCGACCCCGGATCATACGGCGTGAGCGCCCGCCAACCGGGACGTTCTGTGCAGGCGCCGTTGCCCTCCGGCCGGGCGTGCTCGTGCCGGAAGCCGAGGACGTGCCCGAGCTCGTGCCGGAGGACCCCGGTCAGCGTCTTCGAGGCGGCCCGAGCGATGTTCTCCAGATTGATGAAAACCTGGTGATACCCCCGCGCGACCATGCTCGGAAGGAACGCTCGCCCGTTGTACGTGGTGCCGCTGGCGGGGACTACCTCGAACAGCACGGGATGCTCCTCGTAGTACTCGCAGGCCTCGTCGTAGTCGGGCTCGTAGACGAAGCGGACGGCGGCGGCGCTCGCCCAGGCGGACCCGGCCGACCGCGTCGCGTCGACCACCGCGTCATGATCGTCGCCGAAGCGCGGAGAGACGCAATACGTCAGGTTCATCTTCTGCTCGTCGCTCCAGCGGTCATCGCTCCCGTCGCCGCGCGTGTTGACGATGAGCGCCCCCGGTTGCTGGTACTCGACGGAGAGCTCCTTCAGGGTCACGTCGTCGTGAACGCCGATGTCGCCGTCGACGAGATAAGCGCCGTCGTTCGGATCGCGCGGGAGGCTGGCCTTCCATTCATCGAAGCTCTGGTAAGTATCACCGACGGGCTCGCCCGCATCGGACGACGGGTCGACGACGCAACCCGCCGCGAGGACGGAGGAGGCGAACAAAAGGAGGAGAGAACCGTGAATGGATGGAGGGATGAACATGGTGGGCTCCTTACTCGGGCCGATCCGGGCCAACACCCCATGAGTGCGCAAGCGCCATGCCAGGGCTTCAAGGCCGCCGGGAGGACGGAAGTTCCCGCGCCAGGCTCGATCGCCCCGGTGAAGGAGCGAAGCGGCCGCCTCGTTGTGCGTTCCAGGGCCACAGACGATCCTCGTGCGCGGCATCAGTTCTCGTCCATCGAAGCGCGGCTCCAGGGATCGGCCAGCGTGCCGGCCGGGAAGGAGACGAGGCGGTAGACCAGGTGGGCGTCGAGGAAGCCACCGACGAGCACCCAAGCGAGCAGCCGGCCGGAGATGTCGACATCGAGCCCCGCGCGGACCGAGCGTCTCTTGAGGACCTGTACTCCCACGAAGATCGCGAACGCGACCAGCGCGCCGAATGAATCGATGTGCAGCGGGCCGAGCTCGCCGACGTGGGGGGCTGGTGTCGCGCGGCGCCCCGGCCGGTCTCAGGGCACGCTCTGGTGTCCCGCGCCGGCCGCCCCGCCCGGGCGCATCTGCGCGACCTGATGACACGCGGCGGCGCAGCGGCGGCATTCGTCGGCGCAGGCCTTCATCTGCGCGTCACCCGTGAACTTGTCACAGCTCCGGGCGCAGAGCTCGCAGATGCTCGCGCACGCGGCCGTGACCTGGCTGTGTTGCGGCGAGCCGCGCATCAGGAACGTCGCGGTCGTCTCGCAGATCTTGGCGCAATCCTGCATGAGCTGCATGTGGGAAGGCTCCGCGTGCGAGCCTCCCATATGGAGGCAGTGCTGGATCGTCTGGACGCAGATCGACTCGCAGCTCTGGGCGTGGCTGGCCGTGTTCACGAAAGCCGTGCTCAGAGTGAACCCCTTGTGGGCCATGTGTCCCTCCCTTGTTCCGGTGATGTTTCTCGATGCCTGGTGAGCTCGTCTCGCGCGCACAGGATGAGTCCGACTGGCAGGGCGAGAGACTTGTCGAACTCACCAGGTTCGTCATGTCAGAGCGCTCCGCATTCGCGGCTCGGATGGAGGCTGAACGAGCGCCGACGCCGCGCATGCGTCTGGGCTGCTCACAGGGCGATGCTTGGAACAGATCTGGGCGGATGGCCTTCGAGGGGGGCGATGGGATTGATGTGACCTGTACGGTCACTTTCATCTATCCGGCCGACCAGGCTGTCGCTCTCCGCTGCCGGTGCGCTGGCGCGAGCACGCGGCGCGCGCCAGCTGGAGAGGAGGACGCGCGCAAGGGCCCTTCCGGGACGCCCGAGGTGTACCGCGGGCAGCCGCGGTACCTGAGCTTCACGATGGCGTTCTTGCTGGTCCAGGGCTCACCCGCGGATCGGATGCTCCGCACGGTCTGCGGCATCCCCAAGGACGGCCTGTGGCGCCGCGACATGTTCGGCCACATCCTCCAGAACCTCGGTCACGTGAGCTTCGCCAGCGTGAAGTCGGATGTCATCTACCTGATCCCGCGGGACAAGGGCTGGGCGCTGACGGTCGAGGACCTGACGGATCCCAAGTTCCACTACCTGCGGAAGATCGTCTGAGGCCGTTCGCGCGGAGGGGCTTGTCAGGCTGACCGGTTCCGACGAGGCGCCGTGCCTCGCTCGGAGGGGCTTGTCAGGCTGCCCCTTGAAACTGAACCGTCTGGACGGTACAGTAACGATATGCCGCGGATCAGCCAGCGCGACCGCATCCTTGCCGCCGCCGCCGTCGTCGTTCGTCGCGACGGCAGCGACGCCATGACCCTCGATGCCGTCGCGGCCGAGGCCGGGGTGAGCAAGGGCGGACTGCTCTATCACTTCGCTTCGAAGGAGGCGCTCGTCGGGGGCCTCGTGGAGGCGCTCGTCGCCGGCTTCGACCGCCGGCTCGCGCAGCTCGAGGACGGCAAACCGGGCTCTTTCGCGCGCGCCTACCTGCGCGCCACCGTCGAGGGCGACGTGCCCGACCGGACAAGCGCCGCGCTGCTCGCGGCCGTCGCGCTCGCGCCCCACCTGCTGGAGCCGCTGCGCGAGCGCTACCGTGCGTGGGCGGAGCGGCTCGCCCACGACGGCATCTGTCCCATCGACGCGCTGGTCGTCCGGCTCGCCGTCGACGGACTCTGGATGGCGGAGCTGCTCGGGCTGGACCCGCTGCCACCCGAGCGACGGATCGAGGTCATCCGTCGCCTTCAGCAGCTGACCGAGGGGAGCGCTCCGTGACGCCGTCCTCTCGCTGCAAGGCTGTCCTGCGCGCGCTCGCCTGGGGCTCGGTGATCGGCTCGTTTCCGGTCTGGTTCTCGGCGTTTCTGGTCGTGCCCTTCCTCCCGCTCTCGGTCGGGGGGAGGGCCGCCCTCGCCGCCGGGCTCATCGGGGCCGGAGAGGTCATGTTCTGGGGGGCGGGGCTGGTCCTCGGCGCCGAGGCGCTCGCGCGCTTTCGGGCTCCGAAGGTCAATACCGGCCGGAGCTTCCGCGACAAGCGGGTCGCGGTGGTCGGGGCCACGGGCGGGCTGGGCGAGGCCGTCGTGCGCGCCCTGGTGAGGGAGGGCGCGGAGGTCGTCGTCGTTGCGCGCGACGGCGCGCGCCTCGCTCGGCTCGCGGAGACGTACGGCGCGGCCCACCACACGGCCGCGCTCGCGGCGCCGCAGCTGCGCGACGTGGCGGCGCGCGTGGGGCCGGTCGATCACGTGGTGTGCGCGACCGGCGTCGACGTGCGCAAGGGGCTCGACGCGCACACCGACCAGGAGATCGAAGCGGAGCTGGCCGTCGATCTCGCGGGGCCGATCCATGTGGCGCGCGCCTTCCTGCCGCGCTTGCGCCCAGGGGGCGTGATCGCCCTCTTCGGCGGCTTCGGCGACGGGACCCTCGCGCTGCCGTACTACTCGGTCGACGTGGCCGCGCGGGCCGGGCTGGCGGGCTTCTGCAGCGCGGTGAACCGCGAGCTTGCCGTCGAGGGGCGGGCCGAGCGCCTCTGTTATGTCGGCCCGGCGCCGGCGGACACAGCCGCCGAGCGCCCCTTTGCAGATCTCTGGCGCCGCGCGGGGAGCACGCTCGCGCCGCCGGAGAAGGTCGCCGACTTCGTGCTGGCCTCCCTGCTCGCGAGGAGGACGAGGGCCGTGATGGGCGCGTCCACGCGGATCTTGCTGCTGCTGCAGGCGTTCGCCCCGCCCCTGGTCGATCTCGTCATCGCCCGGCGCATCGGGCCGCACTTGCGGCACGCGTTCGGGGCGTCGGGGCGAGCGAGCGACTGAGCGCCGCGCCACCGGCGCCTCGGCGCGCTCCAGCCTCTCCACCGAGAAATACACCGCCAAGCGCGCCAAGGACGCCAAGAGTCTGTTTCTTGGCGTCCTTGGCGCGCTTGGCGGTTCGAAATTTTGCTCGTTTCAGTCGGTTTCAACCCGCTTGTCGCTCTAAAACCACGTCTCCCAGCGGCCGCTGTCGATCTCGGCCGCATGCACCGTGGCGGAGATGCGGTCGCGATCGCCCGGGAACGGCTGTATCTGGTGCAGGCGGTAGCTGTCGATGACCAGCGCGCCGCCAGGGCTGTAACCGGCGACGAGGCTCCGCGCGGAGAGCGCCTCGTCGCCCGGGTCGTCTCGCCCGTCGTAGAGGACGTCCCAGAGCTTGAGCCCCCCGTCCGCGTCGGGGAGCTCCAGCATCACGACGACCGTGATCGCGCGGAGCCGGCGGGCAAGGTGGTAGTCGGAGAGCCCCTCCGTGTCGAAGTGGACGACGCCGCCCTCACGCGCGACCTTCTCCCCCGCGGGGAAGATGTGGACGCCTGGCCCGCAGAAGCCGCGCCGGGGCTGCGCGAGCCCGCCGGTGAGCGCCGCGACGAGCTCGCGCATCCGGCGCTGGAGCCCGGGGAGGTGGCGCTCGACGCGGGCGTCGGAGGCCGCCGCGTCGGCGAAATAGACCCGGGAGCTCCCCTGCTCCAGGTGCGTGTAGAAGGCGCGCCCGAGCGAGAACTGCTCGCCTCCGAAGTCGGCAGTCCACTCGGCCTTGGCTGCGCGGACCCCTGCGACGAGCGTGGCGCGCTCCGCCTCGGAGAACACGCGCGGAACCTCCAGCGCGAAGTGGTGATCGAGCGCGTCGACCGGCCGGGGCGTCGCGCGCGGGGACGCGGGAGAGGGAGAGGCGGAGGACGAGGCGGGAGGGGGATCGAGCCGCAGTACGGAGGCGCGGCGCGCGGTCGGCATGGCCAAACCACCGTTAGCACCGCGCGAGGCGGCCAGCCAAGCGGCGGCGCGCCGGCCGCAGGCAGCGGCGCGCCGGCAGCGCGGGGAGGCCCGGAACCTCAGCGGTTTTTCCCGCGCGAGCCCCCAGATCCGGGTTAGAGTGCCGCCGCGGAAGCACCTTTTTGCGAGCGAGGACAGCGATGGTGTCGGGCAGGCGAGGGGAGAAGCGGCAGGAGCAGCAGGCGTTTGCGCTCAAGGGCACGATGCCTGCCATCACGATGCTCTGTCTGAAGACGGCGAATGTCTCGGCCGTCGAGCGTCAGCTCGCCGACCACATCTCGCAGATGCCGCACTTCTTCCTGCACCTGCCGATCCTGCTCGATCTCGCGGAGCTCGGCGACGAGCCCGTCGACCTCGGCGCCCTCGCCGGGCTGCTGAGGAAGCACAACCTCGTGCCCATCGCCGTGCGCAACCCGACGGACGCCCAGCGCGAGCGGGCCGTCGCCGCCGGCCTCGGCGTGCTGCGGACGCCGCTCACGCGCTCGTCGCGCCAGGCTGGGCCGGCCGAGGGGAGCACCCCCACGCCGGGGCCCGTGGCGGTAGGGCCCGCGCCGGACCGCAGCGCGCCAGGGGCCGCCGCGGCGGAGCGCGGCGCGGCGGCGCCCGCCCGCCGCCCGAGGGACGCCGCGCCGCCGCCGGACGCGGCCGGGGAGCCGCCGCCGGCGGGGCTCACCGTGCGGCAGCCGGTGCGCAGCGGGCAGGTCATCTACGTGCCGCACGGCGACCTCGTGGTCCTCTCGCCGGTCAGCTCCGGCGCGGAGCTCATCGCGAACGACAACATCCACGTCTATGCGCCGCTCCGCGGCCGCGCCATGGCCGGCGCCCACAACAACGCGGACGCGAGCATCTTCTGCATGAGCCTCGAGGCGGAGTTCGTCTCGATCGCCGGCCGCTACCTCATGGCCGACGAGATCCCCGACGAGCACCGCGGCAAGCCCGCCCGCATCTCGGTGCAGAACGACGGGCTCGTGGTCACGCGGCTGTAGCGCCGTTCCCACCCGCCGCTCTTTACCTGGGGCGGAGCTCGGTCAGGACGAGCAGGTACTCCGGCGGGTTGTTCGGCGTCAGCTTCGCGTACGGGTTCTCCATCGTCGGGAAGCCGGTGAACCGCTTCGTGCTGTATTCACCCCACGACGGGTTGTTGAAGAGCGGGATCACCGGCGCGGCCTGGACGAAGATCATCTGCAGCCCGTCCAGGATGCGCTTCTGATCGGCAGGGGACGTCGCGGACTCGAACGCGTGGAACAGCACGTCGGCCTCCCTGGCGCCGAAACGGTGCCAGTTGCGCGGCGCCACCTCGCCGAGCGGCTTCACGAGATCTGCGCTCATCAGATCGCGGTAGAAATTGTACGGCGTGGGCTCGACGCTGGTCCAGCCCATCGACAGATCGAACAGGCCCTTCTGCAGCGCCGCGTAAAACGCGCTGAAGTCGTAGGTCTTCATCGACGCGGCGATGCCCACGCTCTCCAGGTTCTGCGTGATGATCTGGACCGCGCGGACCCAGTCGGACCAGCCGCTGACGACGTTGATCTCGAAGTGCATCGGCTTGCCGAGCCTCGTCCGGATCCCGTCCGCGCCCCTCGGATAGCCCGCCTCGTCGAGGATCTGGTTCGCCCGCTGCGGATCGAACTTCACCCAGTCGCCGGCCTCCACCGCCTTCTCGCTGCGAAACCGCTCGTAGGAGTCGTCCAGCCCCGTCGCGTCCGCGCCATGGGTGTAGTTGTCCGCCGCGAGCTTGACGATCTGGTCGCGGTCGATCGCCATGCTGATGGCCTTGCGCACGCGCACGTCGTCGAACGGCTTCTTCGTGGCGTTCGGGTACAGCGTGGCGGTGCCCCCGACGAGCGGGAACCAGTAATGATGATTGGCCGGATCCTTGGCGACGAAGACCCGCTCGATGTCCGGCACGAACGCGCCCGCCCAGTCGATCTCGCCGTTGACGAGCGCCAGGGTGACCTGGTCGTTGCTCGGATACGCCGGGAAGCGCAGCCCATCGACTGCCGGCTTGCCCTCCTGCCAGTAGCGCGGGTTCTTGCCGAGCTCGTACACCTGGTTCTGGAAGACCTTCACCTCGGTGAAGGGCCCTGTCGCCACGGGGTTCTCGTTCGCGAACGCGACCGGATCGACGACGTCCTTCCACACGTGCTCCGGAACGATCGGCTGGTGGCCGATGTAGCTGAGCCCGGGGACATAGGGCCGCCGCAGCGTGAACTCGACGGTGGTGTCGTCGATCGCCGTCACGGCGCCGAGGAACCTCCACACCCCGGCGAGATCGAGCGCCGCGTGTTTCTTGATGAGCGCGAACGTGAACGCGACGTCCCTCGCCGTGAACGCCTGTCCGTCCGACCACTTGACGCCGGAGCGGGTCGTGAAGGTGAGCTTCTTGTTCGCGTCGCTCCACGCGTAGCTCGTCGCGAGCCACGGCGTGTAATCGCTCCGCATCGTGTTGTAGACGAGCATCGGCTCGTAGATGCCGGCGACCGTCGGGAAGCGCGCGCTCCCCTCGGGGAGCAGGGGGTTGAAGTTGCGCACCCAGGTGGCCTGCTGCTCCCTCGCGATCGTGACCACCGCGGCCCGCTTCGGCGGGGGCTGCTGCGCGGAGGCGGCCGCCGCCTCCTGCGCCGACCCCCCCGGCGCCGCCGCCCGCTCCGGAGCGGCGGACGGGTTCTCGCTGCCATTCTTCGAACGACAGCCCGCCGCGGCGCAGGTGGACAGCAGCAGCGCCGACAGGACGAACGCGCGGCGCGGCATGGTTCGACTCATCCCAGACATCCACCTCTCCACGCGGGCGATCTCGACCCCCCCGCGACGCTCCGTTCCCGTGACCACTCCAGCGACGACGCCCGGCCCCCGCCGAGGCACCCATGCACGACGCTCGCCCCCGTGAACCATCGGGCCAGGTATCGCCGCGCTCGCACTCTATCGGCGCATGTGAGCACATGTCAACTTGACCCGCTCGCTCGCGATTTCTGGATCTCCTCGCGCCCTCCCGCGAAACTGGCGGCGGCTCGGGGCCCCCGACCGGGCGCACAGGAGGCTCCGCCGCGTGGAGCCCCTTCCGAGGAGCCGACCGTGACCACCCCCGTCTCACGAACCTTCGTCGACCTGAGCCACACCGTCGAGCACGGCATGACGACGTACAAGGGCGTGCCGGCGCCCGTCGTCTGCGATTTCCTCTCGCGCGAGCAGTCCCGCGGCGTTTACGCGGAAGGCGTCGAGTTCCACATCGGCCGAATCGACATGGTCGCCAACACGGGCACCTACGTGGACAGCCCGTTTCATCGCTATCCGAACGGCAAGGATCTCGCCGGCTTGCCGCTCGAATCGCTGGCCGATCTGGAGAGCGTGGTGGTCGAGGCGCGGGGCCGGTCCGGCAGAGCGATCGACGCCGACGCCTTCGACGGGCTCGATCTCGCCGGGAAGGCCGTCCTCGTGCGCACGGGCTGGAGCGCTCACTGGCGCACGGACCGCTATTTCGAAGGACACCCGTACCTCACGCGGGACGCGGCGCGGCTCCTGGCCGGCGCAGGCGCCGTGTTCGTGGGCGTCGACACCTACAATATCGACGACACGGCCGATCCCGCGCGGCCAGTCCACTCCCTCCTGCTCGGAGCGGACATCCCGATCTGCGAGCACATGACCGGGCTCGACAAGCTCCCCGCCGCCGGAGCCCGCGTCTTCGCCGTCCCGGTGAAGGTCCGCGCCTTCGGCACGTTCCCGGTCCGGGCGTTCGCCATCGTATGAGCCGCGCAGGCCGCTCGGTGGAAGCTCGGTGAGTCGCGGGCTTCCCGGGGCGGCGGCGCGGCGCCGCGGTGTCCGCAGCCGGCTCAGCCTCCGTCGAGCGGGAAGAGCTGCAGGTTCACGGCGACGACGCGCTCGGGCGGCCGCGACTCCGCGATCACCGCGCGCATGTTCTGGAAATAGCTCACGTGGAGCTCGGAGAGCTTCTCGAGATCGGCCGCGGAGATCGTGAAGACGTTGAACGAGAAGCGCCCCTCGGCCTTGCGCGTGAGCCGCGCCAGCCCGACGCCGGCCCAGAAGCACTTGAGCCGGTGCTCCGCGTCCGGATCCGGGCGCGTGTCCACCGTCCGGATCGGCGCGACGGTCCACCGCCCGCGGCTCCTCCGGATCTGGCCGGCCTCCGCGAGCCGATCCAGGCAGCGCGCCTCGTCCTCGACGGGGAACCCGAGCCGCCGCGCGATCCACCCCGGCTCGTGGCGCGGCAGCGCCCGGTAGGCCGGCAGCTCCAGCGCGAGCAGGACGGCGGGGAGCAGCGGCTCCTCGTAGACGGCGCGGCGCTGGGCCTCGAGCGTGCGCCACGCCGCGCTCGCCGCCGGGAGCGCCGCCGGGTCGGCGAAGAGCGCCACGAAATCGAGCAGGCGCAGCGAGCAGCCCTCGACCATCCGCAGGAAGTCGGGCAGCCGCGGCTCGGCCTCGCCCGAGAGCCAGCGCGCGACCGCGTAGCGGCTCCTGCCCGCGCGCCGCGCCACGTCGACGATGGGCGACATGGAGCGCATCTCCGAGAGGAGCGCCGCGACGCCCTCGGCCGACGCTGGATCGGCGCGCGCGAGCCACGCGGGCAGCGACGGGAAGAAGCGCCTCACCGCCCCCGCGACGTCGACCCCCGCGCGCCGCGCGGCGACGAGGAAGGTGGCCGCGGTCGGCCAGCGCCTTCCGGACTCCCACGTGTAAACGACGTTGGTGCGGAAGCCGAGCCGGCGGCTGAAGGCGAGCTGCGAGCGCCGGCCGCGCAGGGCGCGGATCAGCTCTTTTGCAAGGGATTCATGGTCCACGTATCGCATATTCGCACATGGGGAGGCCTTTTTGCCCTATGGAATGTGCGAAGTTGACCTGGCGTCGCGCCGACGACGAACGCAAGGTAGGCCGCAGGAGGTCTTGAACATGAGCGAGCGGCGCTGGCTTTCTTGGTTTGGTGGGGCGGTGATGAGCGTTGGGCTCTTCGGGTGCGTCGATGGCGTCGGCGGCAGCCCGAAGAGCGGCCAGATCGGCGGAGTCCACGACGAAGGGTGTGAGGGGAAGGGTGGGGAGGACATCGGCGCCGACGACGTCTCCCCGCTGGGCTTCTCTGCGCGAGAGGTGCTCTCCGTCGCCTCCGGAGAGCGCTCCGCCCCGCTCACCTGGGCGAAGGGCGGCAGCACAACAGCGACGCTCTCCGTGGGCGAGATCGTCGCCGCGCGCTTCGTGGGATCAATGGACGGGAGCGGAGTGGGGCCGGATATCGGCTGCGCCGAGCACCTGCAGATCGATGTCCCGATGGCCTTCTCGACGGAAGACGGCGCGTTCGACGAGTCGTTCGAGGTCACGCTCAGGGCCACGCAGGCCGACGCTGCCGGGTTCGAGCACGCGATCGAGCTCTCCCCTTCCGCGCTGCAAGGCTCGTACGAGGTCACCGAGGTCGATACCGCGGAGTTCAGGGAGGTCTTCCTCTACCTGAGCGGCACGCTGAGCAGCAGCGCCGTCGAAGGTCGGATCGACGGGCTCGGCGAGTTCGTCAGAGGGAGCGGACCGCTCGGGGCGGTCGGCGCGCAAACGTTCCGCGTGGCGGAGTTCTGAGCGCGAAGCCTCGGTCGCACGACAGCCATCTTCAGCGGAGCATCGCTGTCCGGGGCGACGCGCACCGGGCGCGGACCCCGCGCGCTACTCCCGCCCGTCCGCCGCCGCTGCCTTCGCGGAGTTGATGTAACGCCTGACGCCGGCGACGGCGAGCGCGGCGCTCGCGCCGAGGATCTCGACCCCGCCATGGCCGCTCAGCGTGAGATCCAGCCCGCGGTCGCTCGGCGCGAGCGCGAGCGACACCAGCGTCGGCGATGCGCCGAGCGCGCCGAAGCTCGCCGCCACAGGGCCTTCGAGCAGGCCCGCGAACGCCTGACGGTCGATGTACAGCTGCAGATGCGAGGCGCCCTTCGCGAGCGCCCGGGCCTCGGCGAACGACGGGGTCGCGGCCAGCGATTCCTTGTCCTTCCCGAAGCGCGCGGCGACCTGGGCGAGGTAGCGCCGGTCGCCCGCGCCGATCAGGACGAACCCAGGCCGGGTCTCGGCCCTCAGCTCGTTGCCGTCATCGAGATCTTGCGCGAGCGACCCAGGCTTGGCCCTGAGCTTCTTCGTTGTCCGCTTCATGTGCGCGGCGACCGCGCCGAACACCTTCTTTTGCGCTGCCTCATCCGCGGTCGCCAGCGCGATCAGCACGGCGCTGTGCCTGAGCGCCTCGGCGCGCCTGGCGCCTGCGAGGCCGAGCTTGTGCTTCGGATCGCGGTAGATCCCGACCGCGGCCTCGCCGCCGAGCGCCCTGTCCACATCGCCGAGCTCGAGCCCTACCTCGGCGAGCGCGGCCGCGGCCGCCGCCGCGGTGGGCTCGCCGGCGAACCCGTCGAAGGCGCCGAGGACATCGCTCACCGTCTTTCCCGGCGACCGCTGAAGGGACAGCCCGAACGTCACAAGCGCTCCCTGGGGCAGCTTCGCCACGGCGGCATGGTCCGTCGCGGCGAGCACCGTGCCGAGCGCGGGAACTTCCGGTCCGTAAAGCTCGAGCTCCACGTGGAGCCCGGGCGCGTCCTGGTGGATGGGAACGGCGATGAAGAGCCGCGAGCCGGGCTCGGGGCCGGTCGCGCCGCCGCCTTGCAGCCGGTGGAGGTCGATCGCGAGCCAGGGATCCTTCGCGCGCTTGGCCTGGAAGAGCGAGGACGTCTTGAACGACGGCTCGCGCTGCCCCGCGACGCGCAGGGCCCTCGAGAGCGGCTCTGGCCGGGCGCAGACGAGGGCGACCCGCGCCTCGGCGAGCCACGCGCCGTGGGCGATCACGTCGTCCTCGTCGCCTCGGAGCGCGAACCTGCCCTCGCCGGCCTCGCGCGGCAGCTCCTTCAGCAGCCGCTCGACCGGGGCTCCGTCGCGGAACCGCGCCGCCACGCAGCCGTTCTCGACGATCGCCCCCAGGGATTCGCGTGGAGCCGCCTCGCCCCCGACGAACACCGTGGCGCCGTCGAACGACGCCATCAGATCTCGGGCGAGCTCAGGGTTCAGGCCTGGCTGGCGCGCCAGGACCGCCGCGAGGAGCTCCTCCCGGATGGCCGGCGCAACGCCGGCGAGGAGCGCGCCGGCCTGCGGGACGCTCGCCACCAGCACCGCGTCGCCGGGGATGACGTCGACGAGCGACTCCACGCTTCGCGGCATCTCGGGGCCGCCCGGCGGCGCCGTCCCCGCGAGCGCCGGGGCCAGGGCCGAGCGCGGCGGCGTCGCCGCGGGGGGCCCTCCGCAGGACGCGAGCGCGACCAGCCCGGCCATGGTGAGAAGTCTGGGAAACGCTGGGCGCATGGACAGGCGGGTTCTCCTCATGGACGTGCGCTGTGGTACACCCGACCGGCTCAGGCGTCTCCGTCAAAGCGCCTGAGCAGCCGGGAAGCGCATGCCCCGGTCGCCACGCGCGTCCTGCCCATCGCCAGCGATCCCCGGGCCGTCCGGGGAGAGAGAGCCACTCTGACGCGTCAGCGGCGCAGCTGCTCGCGGACCTCCATCAGGATGATGCCCAGCATGTTCCGCCCGCTCCCGTCGCCGCCGTCGGCCCAGTAGGCGTCGTTCGCGGTGTGCTCGACCAGCTCCGCGTCCCCGGTGTCGAGCAGGGCGCGCCGGAGATCCTCGTGCTGGGTGAACTTCGCCAGCACCACCTCGCGCATGACGTCGTCTTTCACCTGCTCCCAGTCGCGGCGCAGCGGGCGGCTCCGCTGCCGGCCCATGCGGGCCGCCTCGCCGGGGCCGGGGGCGTTGCGGATCGCCTCCTCGTGCTCGGTGCCGGGGAACTTCTGGGCCTGGAAGTAGTGCTCGCTCGTGGGCCACACCTTGCCTTTGAGCGTGACCGGGTGGCGCGAGAAGTTGGAGAAGAACCCGTGAGCGTCGCCGGAGCGATAGAAGCGGATGACGGTCATCAGCCCAGTCTACCCCACGGCCCCCGCGGCACAGGGGTGGAACCTCCCCGCGAGCCCGCCGCCATCCACGGCGCCGCTACTGGATCGAGCCGATCTGGTCGAGGAAATCGTTGTATTCGTCGAACTTGTCCTGCGGGACCACGTCGACGCCGATGTTGACCCGGTGCTCGTCGACCATCCCGTTCTCGTCGACCATCAGCGGACGGAGGATCTGCTTCGTCGCGTCGAGGCCGATGTGCTGGATGCCATAGAGAATGTAGGGCACGAGGTACCCCTCGTAGTACTGCCGCTGGACGATCGTCGCCTTGATGCGCTTCTTCTGCATGTATTCGGCGGTCTTCGGATCGAAGTCGAACGTGACGATGGGGATGTCCAGCCTGTCGGCGGCTTCTGCGGCCATCACGCAGCGATACGAGATGTTGAACACGCCGATCATGCCCACGACGGGCGGGTCCGCGTTCAGGATCAGGGCTTTCAGCTGATCGAGGTCAAAGCTTTCCTGACCGTTGATGAAGACGGCCTGGACCACCTGCGCCGTGTAACCGGTCTTCCCGAGCGCATCCAGGACGCCGAACGTTCGCTGGGACCCGTCGTACCACTGCGTTGACGTGTCGCCGTGGACCACCACCGTGCCTGGCCCTTTCGGTAGCAGATTGATCAGGGTCTCTGCCCCCAACTTGCCGGCTTTCTCCTGGATGGCCCCGACGTAGAGCGTGCGCCCCGAGTCCTTCAGGTCGGTGTCGAACGTCACCACGTGGAGCCCCCCCGCCACGGCGTCCTTGATGGCGGCCTCGTTGAGGGAATCGTAGGGCGATACGCCGAGGCCCTGGGCGCCATCCTCTATCGCGTTCGCGATCTGTTGATTCTGGAGGTTCTGCGACGCCGTGCCGTCGTCCGTCGTCATCTGCGTGCTGGGGCCGAGCACGTTCCCCACGGCCTCGAGCTCCCCCATGGCTCGGTTCGCGCCGGTGGCGATCGGCTCGAAGAAGGTGGAGAGGTGCTTCAGCAGGACCACCATCTGAATCGGCTCGAGCCCACTCTGGTTGATCGCGCCGATGAGGTTGTCGACCGTCTCCTCGAGCTCCTTTGGCGTGAACTCGGTGAGCGGAGTACGGTCTCGCTTGATCAGCGCGATCTCCTCGGTCGGCTTGTCCGACTGGGGGGCGTCCTCTGCCGCGCACGCCGCCGTCATCAGCATGAGCCCGAGGGCCGTCATCCAGCGTCGTCCTGTCATCTTCATGACATTCCCTCCTCGGCGGTCGGCGAGCACGATGCCGAGATCTGGGACGCGAGTCTCACAAGCGTCCTGGTCTCCCTACAGTGCCGCCGACATCTGCGATAAACGATCACCATGTCGGTTCGACGGGCGCATTGCAACGTCGTGGGCATCCTGAAACCCATGTTTGCAATTTTGAGATACGACGTCGACGAAGTGACTGTCAATAGGCACGGAAAATCGCCGATGAGGAGCGGCGTGAAGGCGAGGTGGGAGCCCTCGGCTGAAGGCACCAGGCGCAGACGAGCCATGGAAGCACGATTACACACCTCGCCTCGCGCCGACGGTGCGTCTCTGCCAGGTCGCCGCCCGTCGCGGAAGGAGGTGGAGAATGCCTACGTGAGCTCGCTGAGCGCGCCCGTGGTGAGCGCCGGGTCGGGCTGGGAGCCGAACGACTCGATCTCGACGCCGAACGCCTCGGCGATCGACACGAGGACCCGGCTGTTCGTGACGGGCGTGAACGTGGCTTCCCTTTCGCCGTACCACGGCGCGTCGGCAGGGCGCACCTACATGTAGGTAACTTGGCTCCAGATCGCCGGCCGGGTTACGCTGCAAGTTTCGTCGCGAAAAAGTTGTTCGTTCGGTTCGCGATGACGTACCCAGTCGAGCGCGTCCCCGGCCTCAATGGAATCGGGTGGGCGCCGAGCTCCCATCACGTCGACGGCGTCTCCTCAACGCCGGGAGGTGGGCATCCGCGCGGGCTCGGCCGTAGGACAGGCCACGTCTCTCGAACCATCTCAAGGAGGTTTCTGGTGTCAAAGGTAGTCGTCGTCACCTCGGGCAAAGGCGGAGTCGGCAAGACCACCACGACCGCAAACCTCGCGTCCGGCCTCGCGGCCGTCGGTTGCAAGACGATCGCCATCGACTTCGACGTGGGGCTCCGCAACCTCGATCTCGTGATGGGGTGCGAGCGGCGCGTGGTCTACGATCTCGTCAACGTGATCCGCGGAGAGGCGACGCTCCGCCAGGCGGTGATCCGCGACAAGAGGCTCGATTCGCTGTACGTGCTCCCCGCGTCGCAGACGCGGGACAAGGACGCCCTCACGCTTGACGGCGTCGGGCGCATCCTGGACGAGCTGCGCGGCGCGGGCTTCGAGTACATCTTCTGCGACTCGCCGGCGGGCATCGAGTGGGGCGCGCAGATGGCGATGTATTTCGCCGACGAGGCGATCGTGGTGACGAACCCCGAGGTCTCCTCGGTGCGGGACTCGGATCGCGTGCTCGGCCTCCTGGACGCGAAGACCCGCAGGGCGGAGCTCGGCGAGGAGGCGGTGAAGACGCACCTCCTGCTCACGCGGTACGCGCCGGCGCGCGTCGCCAAGGGCGAGATGCTGGCGCACCAGGACGTGCTGGAGCTCCTCGGCATCCCGCTGCTCGGCGTGATCCCGGAGTCGCCGGCGGTGCTCCAGGCGTCGAACGCCGGGACGCCCGTGGTGCTCGATCCGACGAGCGACGCGGCGCAGGCCTACCTCGACGTGGTCCAGCGCTTCCTTGGCGCGGAGCGCCCCCACCGCTTCCTGGAGCCGGCCAAGAAGGGGTTCTTCAGCCGGATTTTTGGCGGCCAGGCGGCGACCGTCTGAGGGAGCTCTGCCATGTCGATCATGGATTATTTCCGTAAGTCGCAGCCGAAGTCGGCGACCGTGGCGAAGGAGCGTCTGCAGATCATCGTGGCGCGCGAGCGCGTGCGCCCGACGGGCGAGCCGGACTACCTGCCGCGGCTCAAGCAGGAGCTGCTCCAGGTCATCTCGAAGTACGAGCGGATCGACCTGGACCAGGTGAGCGTGAACGTGGAGCGGAGCGGCGATTGCGACGTGCTCGAGCTGAACGTCGTGCTCTCCGAGTCGGAGCGGGCGGCCGTGCGCGCCGCCGCGTCCCGGGCGGGGGCCCCCGCCGCGCGGAACTGCTGACGCGCGGCTCAGCCGCGCCCTCGCCCCCGCGGCGCGCCCTCCGCCATCGCGATCTCCCGCGCCCGCTCGGACGCCGCCCGGAGGAGCGGTCCGAAGAGATCCGCCGGAGAGCGCTCCTCGGTCCAGCCTGGCGGCGCGCCGAGCTGCGACAGGAGCGCCGCGTGGGCCGCGGGCGGCTCCAGCGCCACGTCGAGCGCCGGCGGCGCCTCGCGCCAGGCGTCGTAGTCCTTCACCGCCATCTTGCCGGGCGTCACCGTCGCGATCGCCGGTGCGTCTCCGGCGCAGGGGGCGCCTTTGCCGGCGCCCGCCCGCTTGGCGCGCGCGGGGGCGCCCCGCGCGGCGCGGATCGCCTCGATCACCTGCTCGCGCGTGCGCCCGCGCAGCTCGAACAGCAGGAAGGGGTCCTTGTCGAACGCCTCCCCGAGCACGTAGTGCGTCGCCGCGACGTGCTTGCAGGGGTTCGCCATGTCGGGGCACGAGCAGGCCGTGGTGAGGTCCTCCGGCCGCTCCGGGAACAAGCTCGTCCCGGCGCTCTGGAACGCGGACTCGATGTCCTGCGGCATCTGGCCCGCGAGGAGCTCCGCCGCGAAGCTCGCCCGCCTCGCCATGGCGGCGATCGCCTTCGCCCAGGTGGCGTCGTCGAGCCGCGCGAGCGTGAGGATCACCTTGTACGGCCTCGGCTGCGAGCCGGTCACGCGCGCGGTCACGAGGCCGGGCTTCACCGTGAGATCGTGGGTCCTCCCCGTGCGCGCGTACGTGCGCCCGCGCGCGAGGCGGCCCGCGTCGTCGGGCGCCATCCGCTCCAGCGCCTCCACCCAGCGCTTGCCCCACCAGGTCGTGCCGGCCCGCTTCATCCGGATGCCTCGCGCCAGCGGCGGCGGCTTCGGCCCGGCCTCCCGGTGGAACGGCGCCCATCGCGCCGGCGGGCTCATTCCGGCTCCTCGCGATCGTCCAGCTCGCCCGCGCCGGTCACGGCGTCCCTCGACAGCGCGAACAGCTCGCGCAGCGCCGCGTCGTCGAGCTCGGTGATCCACGCCTCGCCCTGGCCCACCACCTGCGCCGCCAGATCGCGCTTCTGCTCCAGCATCCGGTCGACCTTCTCCTCCACGGTGCCCGCGCAGACGAGCTTGTGGACCTGCACCGCGCGCCGCTGCCCGATCCGGTGCGCGCGGTCCGTCGCCTGGTCCTCGACCGCGGGGTTCCACCAGCGATCGAAGTGGAACACGTGGCTCGCCGCCGTCAGGTTGAGCCCCGCGCCGCCGGCCTTCAGCGAGAGGACGAACACGCGCGGCCCCCGCGGATCGTCCTGGAACCGCCGCACCATCTCGTCGCGCGCGAGCCTCGGCGTGCCGCCGTGCAGGAAGAGGA
Organism: Sorangium sp. So ce128; assembly: GCF_051525245.1. Taxonomy (NCBI): domain Bacteria; kingdom Pseudomonadati; phylum Myxococcota; order Polyangiales; family Polyangiaceae; genus Sorangium; species Sorangium sp. So ce128. Next base: position 4,910,518 of record NZ_CP150313.1, read on the forward strand.
CCTCCGCGTCGAGCGAAGGCGCGAGGTGCCGGACCAGCCGGTCGCCCATCTCGCGGAACTGCGTGAACACGAGCGCTCGATCGCCCGCCGCGAGCGCCTCCTCGAGCATCTCGGTGAGCCGCGCGAGCTTGCCGGACCGGCCCGCGAGCGGCCCCGCCTCCCCGAGGCACTGCGCCGGGTGGTTGCAGATCTGCTTGAGCACCGTCAGCAGCGAGAGCACGAGCCCGCGCCGCTCGATGCCCTCGGCCTCCTCGATGCGGCGCATCGCCTCGTCGAGCGCCGCCTGGTAGAGCGTCACCTGCTCGCGCGTGAGCGTGCAGAAGACCCTGGCCTCGTCCTTCGGCGGAAGGTCCTGAAGCACGGCGGGATCGTTCTTGATGCGTCGCAGCAAAAACGGTCCGGCGACGCGCCGGAGCCGCTCTGCGGCCTTCCGGTCGCCGTAGCGCTCGATGGGCACCGCGTAGGCGCGCCGGAACGCCTCGAGCGGGCCGAGCAGACCGGGGTTCGCGAACTCGAGGATCGACCAGAGCTCGGCGAGGCGGTTCTCGACGGGCGTTCCGGTCAGCGCGACGCGGTGCGGGGCGCGGAGCGCGCGCGCGGCGCGGGCGGTGCGCGACGAGGCGTTCTTGATGTTCTGCGCCTCGTCCAGCACGACCGCGGCCCAGTCCACGCCGGCGAGCGCCGCGGCGTCGCGGCGGAGCAGGCCGTACGTGGTCAGGATGAGCCCGCCTCCCGCGCGGCGCGCGCCGCCATCGCCGCCCTCGGCGGGCCGCTCGCTCGCGCCGGACGCCCGCGAAGCGAGCTCCTCGGCCGAGCGGGCGCGCCCCTCGCCGTAGTGCCGCACGAGGGGCAGGGCAGGGGCGAAGCGAGCCGCTTCCCGCTCCCAGTTGCCGACGACCGACGTCGGGGCGACGAGCAGCGTCGGGCGCGCGTCCTCGGGCGCCGCCGCCTGCCGGCCGACAAGGAACGCCAGCAGCTGGACGGTCTTGCCGAGGCCCATGTCGTCGGCCAGGCAGGCGCCCAGGCCGAGGCTCGCCATCGTCTGCAGCCAGGCGATGCCGCGCGCCTGGTACGGGCGCAGCGTCCCCACGAACCCCGCGGGCGGCGCGGCGGCGCGCTCGGCGCCCGAGCGGAGCCGCTCCATCGCGCGCGCGAGCGCGCCCTCGGCGACCACGGGGACGGCAAGGCCGTCGACGCGGGTCTCGCCCGCGAGCGCGCCCTCCAGCGCCTCGCGCGCCGAGATGCGGCCGCCGCCGGCCTCGAGGCGCCGCGCTATCTCGGCGAGCTCCTCGGGGACCACGACCACCCAGGCCCCGCGGTGCCGGACGAGCGGCGATTTCTGCCGCGCGAGGGCGGCGAGCTCGCGCGCGGAGAGCGCCTCGTCGCCGAGCGCCGCCTCCCACGCGAAATCGAGCGCCTCGTCGAGGCCGAGCCCGGCGCTGCCCGCGACGACGCCCGCGGTGCGGCGCGCCGCGCCGACGCGCATGCGGAGGCGCAGGCGGCGCTGCCCCGAGGCCAGGAGCTCGCCCGGCACGACCACGCCGAACCCGGCCTCGCCCAGCGCCGGCGCGGCCTGCGCGAGGAAGTCCCACGCCTCCGCGGGAGCGAGGTCCAGGCGCTCCGGCCGCGCCTCGCCGAGGGCCCGGGCGATCGGCGCGAAGCGCCGCGCGGCGGCGCCGAGCGCGCCGAGGAGGACCTCCTCGGCGCCGGAGAACGCGCGCCCGAGCGCCTTCAGCGTGCGTCCCTGGGTCTTCCACACGTCGGCGGCGGGCACGAGCAGGCTCGGATCGTCGGTCGCCTGCAGCAGGAAGCGGAGCACGAAGCCGCGGTCGCCCTGGGGCAGCTCCAGCCGGAAGCAGGCGCGCAGCGCGTCGCACGCGCCGAGCGCGGGCCGGACCCACGCGTCGAGATCGGCCACGAGCGCGCGCTCGGCAAGCCCTTCCGCGGCGAAGGCGCGCCGCGGGCCCGTCAGGGCGACCACCAGCCGGCGCTCCCACGGGGCGTGCGCCGGACGCGGCGCGCGCGCCGGGCGATCCGCGGCGCCGCCGCGCGCGAGCGCGTCGGCCGCGGCGTCCAGGAAGGAGCGCAGCAGGGCCTCCGCGGACCAGACCTCCGCGGCGCGTGGCCCGCGGGGGTGCCCGCCGTCGCCGCTGGCTTGCTGCGCGCCCGCCGGCACCGCGTGCGCGGCCGGCGGCATGGCGCGGGCGAGCGCCGCGACGCGCGCGGCGTCCTCCGGGGCGGCGAGCGACACCGCCCAGCGGGCCTCCGTGCGTTCCCGCGCGGCGCCGGCCGGCACCACGCGGGGCACGACCCGCTCCCGCACCACGAGATCCAGCGCGAGCTTGCTCGCCAGGCTCCACGCGGCGACGGACGGCGGAGCTCGCCCGAGGTCGTCCTGGGCCATGCTGGCGAGCGCGGACAGGCCGTCGAGGAGCGGCGCGGCCTGCCCAGCCCTCTTCACGGCGCGGCCCGCCTCGGAGACCACGACCGCCTCCGCCGGGGTCGTCGCGCCGAGCGACCGGGCCGCGAGCTGATCCACGGCCGTGTCGTCCCAGAGGAAGAAGCGGAGATCGCCTGGCAGAAAGACGAGCGGCATCGACGCGCAGATCCATTGCACAGCCGGCGACGGCGAAAAGGGGGCTTCACGCGTCATGAGCCAAAAAAGCGATGGGCCGGACGGGAGCGCTCCCGCTGAATCACGGGTGTGGCCCATTGCGTGTCATGGCTGCGAATTGCCAGAATTTGTTTGAAACCTCTGATCGGGAGGGCTGGAGAGCATCTCATGGAAAAAGCTCGTGGCTCGAGGAATGGGCCTTGCGGCGTGCTGCGCTGGGAGCCTGACGAGCTCGAGCGGCCGGGTGGCGTGCCGGTGCCGACGGCCTCGGCCTTGCTCTTCCACGAGCGCGCCCCGCTCGGCGCGGCGTGCGAGGACGGCGGCGACTGCGCGAGCGGCTTCTGCGCGGATTCGGTCTGCTGCGATGCGGCCTGTGCGGGTCCGTGCGACGCGTGCGCGGCCTCGGCGGGGCATCTTTCCGCTCGTCGGACGCGCCCGGCCGCGCGAATTCCAAATACGTTCACGGACCCGCGGAGATTATGGGGGATGGAGCCGTGACAAACTCGGGCATCCGAGGGCGTTCCGAGTGGCAGCCGGGCGTTTGTGTCCATTGAGGCAGGAAAAGTACGACCATGTCAAAGCGCATGAACCGAAGAATTTTCCTCCGGGGGCTGGGCGGAGCTTGCGTCGCGGCGCCGTTCCTCGGCTCGATCCTCGACCGCACCGCGATGGCGCAGCCGGCCACGCCGCCGAAGCGGCTGATCGTGATGTTCACGCCCTATGGCTGCATCACGACGAGGTGGTTCCCGAAGAAGTCGCACGGCCCGCTCACCGCCGCGGACCTCCAGTCGACGACGCTCAAGCACCTGGCGCCTCACGTCGACAAGCTCCTCATGCCCCGAGGCATCCGCGCGATGAACGAGTGGACGGCGACGCTGGAGCGGGGGCAGGGGAACGATCCGCACACGCAGGTGGTCGGGTCGTACTTCACTTGCCACCCGGTGACTCCCAACAGCGACGACCCGTTCAGCTTCGACTCCGCGACGAAGTTCAACGCCAAGCCGACCGGTCCCTCGCTGGACCACGTCATCGCACGGCAGCTCAGCCCGCAAGGCACTCCGTTGCTCTTGAACACGGCTGGTCAGAATGAAAACCCTCAGTCGGCGATCTCCTACTCCGCCGCCGAGACACCGTTCAGGGGCCTCAACGCGTCGCAGGTCTTCAGCGGCCTCACGGGCATCTTCGAGCCGGGGAGGCCGACGTCTCCGGACACCTACGCGGCGATGCGCGGCAAGAGCGTCCTCGACATCGTGAAGGATGATCTGCAGAGGCTCGAGCGGTTCGACATGAGCCGTGCCGACAAGCAGAAGCTCTCAGCCTGGAAGGAGCTCATCAACTCGACAGGAAATGCGGTGGCTTCTGCGCAGTGCAACACGGCCCTCGCCACGGCGCTCGGCGCGACGCAAGAAAACATCAACCTGTGGGGCACGCTCCCGAGCGGCGACGACAGGCTGACGCGGCGAATCTCCGACACTCTGGACGGAGCGGACCTCTGTTCGAACCTCGCCGTGCTCGCGGCGGCGTGCAACGCGAACCCCGTCATCTTCCTGAAATACCCCGGGAACTACGTCTTCAAGGGGCTCGGCGTGATGCACGAGAGCGCCAGTCTGTCGCGTCGCCTGGACAATGCGGGCATGACGGGCACCTGTCTCCCCGGTGCGATCGACATGCTCCTCACGATCGACGACTACTATGCGAGGAAATTCGCCCACCTCGTCGATCAGCTGAGCCGCATCGAGGAGGGCGACGGCACGCTCCTCGACAGCTGCGCGGCCGTCTGGTTCCAGGACGTGTCGGACGGCTGCGCCCGCAACCTCAACAACCTGCCGATCGTCCAGGCCGGCAGCGCCGGCGGCTATTTCAAGACCGGCTGGGCCGTGAACGTCGATGACGGCTCGCCCGATCTCACGACCGGCGCCAGCGAGATCACGTGTACCGAAGGCACCTCGAACGAGGTCGACGCGATCTCCCAGGAGACGGGGACCGATCCGTCGCTCGCCAACGCGCCCATCAACAAGTACTTCTGCAGCTTGATGAACGCCCTCGGGGTCAAGGCAGGCGCGGATGGTTTCCCGGCACCCGGCGGTTCGGGGCCGGTGACCCACTTCGGCATGTACGACCGGACGGAGGACTTCATCGGCGGCGGGGTCAATCCCCCCACCATCCACGATCCAGGCGAGTTCACCGCGCTCAAGGCGAACTCCTGAGCGGTCTCGTTCCCGAGCCTGTCGGCCCGGGGCGGCGCGGCTGCTCGAGATGTCCCCGTCGGCGAGGGGGATGTTATGCTCGCGCGCGTCGAGAAGGCGCGGCGCGGCGCCGTGCCGGGAGGTCGCTGGATGTCATCTGTCAGGGGTTTCACCCTCGAGCTGTCTCGGATCGAGTACGTCGGGCAAGGCCTTGTCCGGCCGGAGTGCGTGATCGTCGAGCCCGGCGGCACGCTCTGGACCTCGGACGCTCGCGGCATCGCGACGCGCATCGAGCCCGATGGCAGGCAGGCGACCCTCGGCCCGGAGGTGCCCGAGCCGAACGGCATGGCGATGGATCGGCAGGGCAACCTCATCGTCGCCAGCATGTCCGGCGGCAAGATCCACAAGCTCCACCGCGACGGCCGGTCCGAGGTCCTCCTCGACTCCATCGACGGCAAGCCGCTCGGCGCCGTGAACTTCTGCTTCATCGACTCGCGGGATCGCCTCTGGATCTCCGTCACGACACGGCAGCTCCCGTGGTGGCCCGCGGTCGTGGGCAGCATCCGCGACGGGTACATCGTGCTCGTCGACGAGAAGGGCGCCCGCATCGTGGCCGACGGCCTCAGCTTGACGAACGAGGTGCGCCTCGACGCCGCCGAGCGGTTCCTGTACGCCGTCGAGACCGTCCCCGGCCGCCTCCTCCGGTTCCCGGTGCGCGACGACGGCAGCCTCGGCGATCCCGAGCAGTTCGGGCCCGATAGCCTCGGCATCGGCGGGTACATGGATGGCTTCGCCTTCGACGCCGAGGGCAACATCTGGGTGGTGGCCGTCTGTCGCAACGGCCTCGGGGTGATCTTCCCCGACGGCAGCTACCAGACCGTCTTCGAGGATCCGCGCCCTGCCGTCCTCGAGACGATGACCCTGAAGCAGAGGAACGGCACCATCGAGCCGGCCGATCTCGGCGCATGCGCGGGAAACACGCTTCAGCTGCCCACGAGCATCGCGTTCGGCGGCCCCGATCTCCGCACGTGTTACATGGGGTCGCTGGCGATGCCCCATCTCCTCACGTTCCGCGCGCCCGTCGCGGGGCTCCCGCTCTCGCACATGCGGTGATCGGGTTCACGCCAACAACTATCCATGCCTCGCGTTCACCTCGTCACCACCGGCGGCACCATCGCGAGCCGCGTCGATCCGAAGACGGGCGCCGCCGTGCCCGCCGTCCGCGCGGAGGAGCTCGTCGCCGACGTGCCCGCGCTCGGTCGCATCGCCGAGATCGCGGTCACCGAGTTCTGCCTCGAGAGCAGCTGGAACCTCGGCCCGGACAGGATCGCGGCGCTCGCGCGCGCCGTGCGCGATCTCCAGGTCGATCCCGAGGTGACCGGCGTCATCGTCACCCACGGCACGGACACCCTCGAGGAGACGGCGTTCGCGCTGGATCTGCTGCTCGACGGGGACACGCCGGTGGTGCTCACCGGCGCGATGCGGGACGCGAGCACCGCGGGGACCGATGGCCCGCGCAACCTCGTCTCGGCCGCGCGGATCGCCGTGGAGCCCTCGGCGCGGGGGCTCGGCGTGCTCGTCGCGCTGAACGACGAGCTCCACGCGGCCCGGTGCGTGATGAAGACCCACACGACCGCGCTCGGCACGTTCGCCTCGCCGGGCGTGGGGCCGCTCGGCTGGGTCGACGGCGAGGGCGTCCGCGTCCACGCGCGCCCCGCGAGGACGCCGACGCTGCCGCTCGCGCCGCCCGAGCCGCGGGTCTACCTCGTCAAGATGGCGTCCGGGATGGACGATCTCCTGCTGCGCGCGATCCTCGCGGCCGGGGCGCGCGGGGTGGTGATCGAGGGCTCGGGCGCCGGGAACGTCTGCGGGAGCTGGGAGGGGGTGATCGCCGCGCTGGTGCAGGCCGGCACGCCGGTGGTGCTGAGCTCGCGCTGCCCGGGCGGGCGGGTCACGCCGACGTACGGCGCGCCCGGCGGCGGGCGGCGGCTCCGGGATCTCGGGGTGATCGCCGCGGGCGCGCTCTCGGGGCCCAAGGCGAGGCTCGCGCTGATGTTCGCGCTCGGGGCGGGGCTCGACGGGGCGGCGCTACGCGCGTATTTCGACCGGCTTGCCGGGTAGAACCTCGCCCTTCGCGCCCGGCTGCGGGCCGCGCCGCTCGTCGCCGGCGCTGCTCGCCGCCTGCTTCCGCTTCAGCTTCTCCTCGACCCGCGTGCCCTTGAAGAAGCTCGCGTTGGCCTCCGTATAGAGCTTGTACGGGTTCTCGAACACATACGCCTTGAAGTCCTCGGCGCTGAGGACGCCCTCCTCCACGAGGCGAAAGCTCTCCGCGAGCGCCTCGGTCAGGTCGGGGACGTCCCAGTGGCCGACGTCGGAGGAGTAGATGGCGTTGATCTTCACGCCGAGCGGGTTCGCCTTGGCGTTGAACGCAGACGCGATGGTGCGGTCGTCCGACTCGGATCCGAAGAAGAAGTTGTTCACCCAGCGGTCGCGGATGTCCTCGATCTTCTCGATGCCCGCGGCCGCGAAGTCGTTGCGGTACTCCGGCGCGGGCTGGCGGGCGTCGCTCGTGTACCCGGCGCCCAGCGTGTCGGCGATCAGCTGCTCGCCCTCGATGGAGCGCCCGTTTGCGAGCTTTGCGAGATCCGCGCCGTACCGCCGGAAGAGCTCGGTGAAGAGCGCTCGATCGGTCGCCGCGGGGTCGTAGTGCTTGAGGCCCTCGGGGCCGCGCTTCTGGAAGCGGTCGACCAGGTGGATGTAGACCCGCGCGCCCCAGTCCGCCCCGCCTTCGAGCATGCCGATGCGCAGCCCGGGGAAGCGGCGGGTGACGCCGCCGAAGAACAGCGCCTTGGCGAACGCCTCCGAGCCGTCGGCGAAGTGGCCGACGTGGTTGTTCATGTAGTTGCTGATCGACGCGCGCCCCGTCCAGCCCTGGCTCCCGTAATGGGTGAGGACAGGCACGCCGAGCTCGACCACCTTCGCCCAGAAAGGATCGTAGTTGTACTCGCTGTCGATGCCGTAGAAGTCGATGTACGTCGCGTACTTCGCGATCTCCGGGTGGTGCGCCGGCGGGTACTTCTCCGCGATCGCCTTGATGGGGCGGCGCACCCCGCCGGCGATGTTGATCGCCTTGAGCCCCAGCTTCTTGACGGCGAACTCCAGCTCTTCGATCCCCTCCTCGGGCGTGTTCAGGGGGATGCCGGCGACCGGGGTGAGGCGGTCGCTGTACTTGCGAAACAGCTCCGCGTGGTAGTGGTTGATCGCGCGCTGGAGCGCCTGCCGCGCGCCCGGGTCCTTCACGGCGAGCGGCGCGAGGGTGTTGTTCGGGAACAGGACCGAGTAATCGGAGCCTTGCTCCTCCAGGCGCTCGGCGAGCAGCTCCGGCAGGTGGTACGTGGCCACGTCCAGCGTGTTGCGCGTCACCCGCGCCCACCACGGCGACCTGACGGTGCGGTAGTGCTGCCGCTCCTCGGGGGTCTGGCTGTACCAGTCCTTGCCGCTGCTGTTCTCGGCGTTGCGGCGGCGGGAGCTCAGCGCCTTGCGCAGGTCGTCGACGAGCTTGGCGCCTCCGTACGTGGCGACGAAATCCTCCAGCGCCGGCGAGTAATCGTTGGTGTGGATGTCCGTGTCGATGACGGGGTAATCGAGCTTCTCCTTGACAGCCACGGAGGGCGAGGCCTTGAGACGAGCGATACGGTCAGTCATGAAAGACTCCGGAAAGGGGTTGGGCGCGCCGATGTCGCCGGTGTGAGATCGATGGCCGTGCTGGCGCGCGGCACTCTGCAACCTGCGTGCCCTGACGCCGCTGCCGCGATGTCGCTCCTCGACCGCTGATCTCGGCGTCTCTCCGGCGCGCTCCCCCCGCGCGTTGCTCGGAATCGAGCACCGATTCAGCGCGGCTGCTTCTTCAGCAACACTCATTCAGCAACACTCAGACCATCGTGTCGCGCACGGATCCGGGCGCGCAGCGGCTCCCTCGACAGCAGCCTCGCGGCGCCCAGCTCCGCGTGCCAGCGATACGCCAGCACCGCGCGCCCCCACCTCGAAAGTCGAGGCGACGAAAGACAAGCAGCTCAGGACCACATGGCGCGATCCGTCGCAGATATCAGCGGCGCATGGAGGCAGGGGCCAGCGCCGCGACGCCGCGCAGATCGAGCTCGGGTGTCCAGATGGGCGCGTGGTGCGCACCGAACAGCGCGGCCTGACCTCCCTGCGAGTGGCCGACGATCGTCCTCGGCACGGGCGACCTATGCCCGCCCACGCAGGGACTCCTCACGGAAAAGGACCGAGAGCTCTCGCGGCGCGTCAGCAAGTACTGGCTCCAGTTCGCCCGCACCGGTACGCCCAGCTGCGCGGGGAACCCGGCCTGGGAGCAGCACAAGGAGGGGCAGGACAGGACGCTGCTCCTGGGGGAGACGATCGAGCTCAAAACCGACTTCGTGCCGGCGAAGCACAAGCACATGGCCGCTTTCCAGGCGACCCGCGTGTGGAACGACTGGATCGTGGCGCTCCCGTGAGGAGCCGCGCCCGACCACGCGCCGTGGTGACGCTGGAAAGGTAGGTCGTTGGTCACGTCCGGCGGGCCGGGGATGTTTGAACCCCCGGCCCGCCGTCGCCAGGGCGCCGACGCGGCCCGCCGGGCTCACCCTGCGGGAGGCGCGTCCTCGTCCCAGGCCGGCAGCAAGCAGCGGAACGTCGCCCCCTCGCCGGGCCTGCACTCCGCCCACAGGCGGCCTCCGTGCGCCTCGATGATCGAGCGGCTGATGGCGAGGCCCACGCCGAGCCCCTGCGCCTTCGACGTGAAGAACGGCTCGAAGACCCGCTCGACGTCCTCGGGCGGGATGCCCTCGCCGGAGTCCGCCACGGAGAGCTCCAGGCAGCCCGCTCCGCCCGACTGCGCCCGCACCACCACCACGCGCGCGCCGGGCGGGCGGCGGGACACCGCGTCGAGCGCGTTGACGAGCAGGTGCAGGAGCACCTGCTGGAGCTGGGCCCCGTCCCCCCGGGCGCGCGGCAAGCCCGGCGCGAGCTCGAGCCGCACGGTCGCGCCCGCGCGGCGCGCGGCGCTGGCCACGAGCTGGATCACCTTGCGGACGAGCTCGCTCAGGTCCAGCGCGGCCACGCTGAGCTCGCCCTCGCGGAGCACCGCGTGCATCCGCTGGATGACCTTCGCGGCGCGCCGGTCGTCCGCCACGATATCGTCAAGCGCGGCGCGCGTCTCGGCAATGTCGGGCGGGGTCTGCGCGAGCAGCCGCAGCGCCGCCTGCGCGTTGCTCAGGATGGCCGCGAGCGGCTGGTTCAGCTCGTGCGCGAGCGAGGCCGCGAGCGCGCTCATCGCCGACACCCGGTTGAGGTGCGCGAGCTCGTCCTGGGCCCGTTGCGCCTCGAGCTCGGCGGCCCGGTTCAGCTCGAGCTTGCGCTCGAGGCGCCGGCACTCCGCGCGCAGCGCCTCGGTCCGCCGCGTCACCTCGCTCTCCAGCGAGGACTGGACCCGCGCGATCTCCTCGCCCATCGCCGAGAGCGCCCGCGCCGCCGCGCGCAGGGCGAGCTGCGTCCGCACGCGGGCCACGAGCTCCTCGCGCAGGTACGGCCTGGTCACGCAATCGACCGCGCCGAGCTCCAGCCCGCGCGCCCGGCTCGCCGTATCTGCAAGCGTGGTCATGACGAGGACGGGGATCTCGTGCGTCGCCGGATCCGCCTTCAGCCGGCGGCAGACCTCGAGGCCATCCAGGCCCGGCATCTCCGCGTCGAGCAGGACCAGATCAGGCACCTCGCCCCGGATCTGCGCGAGCGCCGCCTCCCCGTCGCCGGCCACCGCGATGTCGAACGGCTGGCCCGCGAGGGCCTCCGAGAGCAGCTCGAGGCTGCCGGGGTCGTCGTCCACGAGCAGGACGAGCGCGGGGCGGGCCGCCGCCAGCCTGGCGCCGGAGGCCAGCGGGTTCGCGGGCGCATCCATCGCGCCGCCGCCGTCGCTCCGCTCACCGATCTGAGCGTGGGATGGTCGTGCTGCCATGGCGGAACCGAGCCTCGTTGGATCTGTGACAGCAGCCCCCGCCGCCTGCAATGGGACCATGGTCCCACAGCGAGACGTCCCGCTCCCCTCAGGCTCAGGACTACCCCGCGGGGCGCGCGCCCTGATCCCAGGCCGGGAGCGCGCAGCGGAACGTCGCCCCCTCGCCGGGCCTGCACTCCGCCCACAGCCGCCCACCGTGCGCCTCGATGATCGAGCGGCTGATGGCGAGGCCCACGCCGAGCCCGTGGGGCTTCGACGTGACGAAGGGCTCGAAGATGCGCTCGAGATCCTCGGGCGCGACGCCATCGCCGGAGTCCGCGACGGACAGCTCGACGTGCCTTCCGTCGGCCGGGCGGGTGCGCACCACCACGAGGCGCGCTTCGGGGGGACGGCGGGAGACCGCGTCGAGCGCGTTGACGAGCAGGTTCAGCAGCACCTGCTGGACCTGGATCCCGTCACCATGCACGTGGGGCAGGCCCGACGCGAGATCGAGCCGCACGGTCGTGCCCGCGAGGAGCGCGGCGCTGGCCACGAGCCGGACCACCTCGCGGGCGAGCTCGCTCAGGTCCATCGCGGCCACGCTGAGCTCGCCCTTGCGGAGCATCGCGCGGATCCGCTGGATGACCTGCCCGGCCCGGCGATCGTCCGCCACGATATCGTCGAGCGCCGCGCGCGCGTCGGCGATGCCCGGCGGGGTCTGCGCGAGCAGCCGCTCCGCGGCCTGCGCGTTGCTCAGGATGGCGGCGAGCGGCTGGTTCAGCTCGTGCGCGAGCGAGGCCGCGAGCTCGCTCACGGCCGAGACCCGGTTCAGGTGCGCGAGCTGGTCGTGGGCCCTCTGCACCTTGAGCTCGGCGGCTCGGTTCAGCTCGAGCTCGCGCTCGAGGCGCCGGCTCTGCGCGCGCAGCTCCTCCGTCCGCCGCGCCACCTCGATCTCCAGCGACGCCCGGGCGCACGCGAGCTCCTCGTTCTTCTCCGAGAGCGCCCGCACCGCCGCGGAGAGCTCGCTGGCCGCCGCGCGGATCGACAGCTGCGTCCGCACGCGGGCCACGAGCTCCTCGCGGACGAACGGCTTGGTCACGTAATCGACCGCGCCGAGCTCCAGGCCGCGCACCCGGCTCGCCGTGTCCGCGAGCACGGTCATGAAGAGGACCGGCACGTCACACGTCTCCGGGGCCGCCTTCAACCGGCGGCAGACCTCGAAGCCGTCGAGGCCCGGCATCAAGGCGTCGAGCAGGACGAGATCGGGCAGCTCGCGCCGGATCTGCCGCAGCGCCATGTCCCCGTCGGTCGCCACCGCCAGGGTGAGCGGCAGGCCCGCGAGGGCTTCCGAGAGGAGCTTCAGGCTGGCGGGGTCGTCGTCCACGAGCAGGACGAGCGCGGGGCGGGCCGGCGCCATGGTCAGAACAGGGGAGTGCGCGACGCGCGGCGCGTCAAGCGGCTCGGTGCCGTCCGCCTGTCCGCTGTTGACGTCCCCGCCGGCTTGGGATCACCTCGCGGACGAGCTCGCAGACGTCCAGCGCAGCCGCGCTGACGTCGCGCCTGCGGAGCGTCGTGCGCATCGGGTGGACGAGCATCCCGGCGCGGCGATCGTCCGCCACGATATCCTCGAGCGCGGCGCGCACCTCGGCGAGATTCGACGGGGTGCGCGAGAGTAGCCGCTGCGCCGCTTGCGCGTTGCTCAGGACGGCGGTGAGCGGCTGGTTCAGCTCGTGCGCGAGCGAGGCCGCGAGATCCATCGAGGCCCGGGCGCGCGTGAGCTCGTCGTTCTTCTCTGAGAGCGCGCTCTCCGCCGCGGAGAGCGCGCTCGTTGCTGCGCGCATCAAGAGCTGCGTCCGCACGCGGGCCACGAGCTCCTCACGGACGAACGGCTTGGTCACGCAATCGACCGCGCCCAACCCGAGCCCGCGTGGATGGGATACGATCGCTGCCATGATCGCGACCGAACCCACGGTGTTTGTGGTGGACGATGATGCCTCGGTGCTGCGCGCCATGGACCGGCTGCTGCGCGCGGCGGGCTATGCGGTGGAGGCGCACGCGTCGCCCGCCGCGTTCCTGGAGGGCGCGCCCTCGGAGCGGCCGGGCTGCGTGGTGGTCGATCTGCGCATGCCTGGCTTGAGCGGGCTGGAGCTGCAGGAAGCGCTGGTGCGCCGGGGATGTCTCCTCCCGATCGTGTTCCTGACCGGCCACGGCGACGTGTCGAGCTCGGTGCGGGCGATGAAGACGGGCGCGATCGACTTCCTCACCAAGCCCTGCGACGACACCGTCCTGCTCGCGGCCGTCGAGCGCGCCATCGCTCGCGACGCCGCGGTGCGCGCGGCGCGGGGTGAGCAGCAGTCGCTCCGGACGCGCTTCGATGCGCTCACCCAGCGCGAGCGCGAGGTCTGCCTGCGCGTGGCGCGGGGCCTCATGAACAAGCAGATCGCCGAGGAGCTCGGCGCGGCGGAGAAGACGATCAAGGTGCATCGCGGTCGGGTGATGGAGAAGCTCGGCGTGGCGTCGGTGGCGGAGCTCGTGCGGCTCGTGGACCGGCTCCAGGGCCCTGATCCCTGATCTCGCGCGGCGCCGCCGGCCAGCGAGCGGGAGGACGCGTTCATGGAGGAACGCCGGCTGCTGGACGCGGCGCAGGAGCGCCTCTCGGCCGGCGACGCCGCCGGTGGAGCTGTCGCGGCAGGAACAGGCGCTCATGAAACGGTTGACACGCGTGAGGGCGCTGTTCGGCTTACGGCTACCGCTCGACTTTGATCGCTTCGACAACCTGACCAGAAACCTGTAGGTCCACGCGAAGGAATTCGAAGCTGGCTACGGGAAAATTCGAGGTGTAGGACCCTCCAGGCGCAATGTCCCACCAGGCCTCTCCCGAGCCCCTGCCAAAGCTCGGATTCCGTTCTTGCTCTTGCTGGCTCGTCGGAATCTCGTAGCTGTACGGTGCGTAGAGACGCACGGTGTAGCCGGTGCGATTCTCGAAAGGGGGCCGAGCCGGCGCGGCTGTCACCTGGATCCTACCTGATGGAGGGGTACCTGCCACGGTCTGCCGCACCCCCTTTGCGTCGGTGTAGGTGAAGGCGAGGTTGGTATCGGGCTCGAACCAGAAACTGCGGAACGGCTTCACACGTACTTCCTGGCCCGGATAGACGACATCGGTGTCGCTGTTCCATTGCCTGTCGGGGTAGCCATCGTAAGGATAGAGCCGCACGACCCTGTCTGTGCCATTGACGACCACTCCCCAGACACGCGCCGTCAGCGGGTCACCGGGAAACTTCAATGGCACACTGTCCGGCGGATCGATGATCTTCGCGTTGTCGAACTGACTCGAATAACCAAGTGCACCTTTTGCCATACTTACCTCTCTGCCTGGATAGAGATATCGCAGCCGCCGGCGCCGGCCGGCGGTACTTCAATACGGACGGGGCAAATCCGTGCCGCCGTCACGCGCCTGGGTGAGTCGATGCTTGGCTCGCCTCGCACGTCGGTCGAGCGGCCCGACTCGTGACCTTCTTTAGTTCCACTCCTGGGAGGCGTCAAGATGATTGCTCCCCAAACTGTAAATCAAGTTGAGATGATGCTCGGCTGCCTCGGTGCGACCATGCCCGCGCTCTCGCAGCGCGCTATGTGTCCCGCGGGGCATAGCGATTAAACAATTTTTTAGCATGTTTGCCGTTCTAGAGCGTAGCCTTCCAGGCTTGTGTCCCCACTATCGAACAAGAGCGCGTCCTTCGTGGTCCGGCGCCCGACCTCGGGGGCGTCATCGCGTGAGCCCAGCTTCACCGGCCTGGCATTGGGCGTCGCAGAGCCCTCCCGCGGACCCAAACGGCGTGAATCCCGGCTCGTGTCGAGCACGATACGGATTCGGTCTCAGGACCCTTCCCCACGATGGGCGTCTGCAATTCTTCTCCCAAACTCGGCGCCTTCCTCATCGTCACCCATCCATGATGCGGTTCGATCCCTGTGCACTCTTCCCGACGTGGGCCCGGGCGGCGGCGCCTCAGACGCACGTCATCGGTTCACGACGGACGCTTCGAACGCCATCGCAGGCGGCGACGCCGAGAAGAAGGCCTAAGAGGAGTGGAACGAGGTGTCGGTTATGCATACGGGTCCTCCGATGCCTTTGAAAAGGAAAACACGATGTGAATGAGGTAGAGGTCGGCGCCTGGGATCGGCCTCGCAAGGCGTCGAACCTTCCGGCGTCGCTCCCGGAACGAAGACCGGAGCCCTGCGGCGAGCCGAGGTGAACGGATTACAACAGCGCGTCGGCGCTGCCTATGGGACCTTGGTCCTACTTCTTGCCATGCGGGCTGCGGGGGCCATGGGACCAAGGTCCCATAGCGAGGGCCATGACCCGGGGCTACAACCGGCGGGCCTCGCGGCGATGCGCGGAGGCATCAACAATCCACTTGCAAAGAGAGAAGCCATGACGTCCAGCGTGACCGTCCCCGACGACGACACATTTTACCGTCCGGATCTGCCGCTCGAAGGCGAGCACGGCGAGGTGATCTGGTCGCGGCCGCTCACGGGCCCGGCGGCGCTCGCCAAGGCGCGGGTCAATCAGCTCGTGCTCTACCGCTCCAGAGACGTCCACGGCAAGGCGATCGCGGTCTCCGGCATCATCGCGCTGCCTCACAAGGCTCCGCCGGAGGGCGGCTATCCGATCGTGAGCTGGGCGCACGGGACGGTCGGCTGCGCGGACACGTGCGCGCCGTCGCGCGACACGATCACGTCGCCGGCGCACCCCTTCAACGAGCACCCGCACGGGCTGCTCAGCGCGTTCCTGGACAGGGGCTGGGCCGTGGTGATGACCGACTACGAGGGGCTCGGCACAGGCGGGCTGCACCCGTACCTGCTCGGCGAGTCCGAGGGGCACGGCATCCTCGACATCGCGCGCGCCGCGCGGCGGCTCTACCCGGCGGAGCTCTCGAAGAAGCTCGCGATCGTGGGCCACTCCCAGGGCGGCCAGGCGGCGCTGTTCGGCGGGTACCACGCGCCCATCTGGACTCCCGAGCTCGACCTGCGCGGCGTCGCGGCGATGGCCCCCGCCTCGGGGGTCCACCTCCTCGTCGCCGCCGGCACCACCCTGAACTACGCGCAGCCGGGCTTCGCCTTCACCGCGCTGTTCCTGGCGGGCGCCATCGCCGGCAACCCGAACATCAACCCGGAGGAGCTCCTCACCGTGAAGGCCTACAGCGTGTGGCCCCACATCCACGAGAAGGCGCGGATCGAGCTGGCCAAGGAGGACTCCTGGGGCGGGCTCAAGGGGACCGAGCAGCTGAACCCAGGCCCGAATCCCAGCAAGAAGGCGTTCTTCGACCAGCTCGAGCTCATGAACCCGGCCCTCCGGATCCTCGCCCCCATCCGGATCTCCCAGGGCGCGAAGGATCCCCGCATCCGGGCGGACTTCACGAGGACGCTCCACCACCAGCTCGCCGCGCTGAACGGCCCCGCCAACGTGACCTACAAGGAGTACGAGGAGGTCTCGTCGACGCACGATCCCGTCGAGCTCGGGTTCCACTTCGGCCTGATGGACACGGACCTCCCGAGCCTGACCACGTGGCTGGAGGAGCGGTTCAAGGACGTCGAGGAGGAGCAGACAGCCAGTCCCCGATGAGCGCGCGGCGCGGGCCGCGGGGCGCCGATCTCATCGCGCCATCTCTCTTCAGCTTTTCCCGGGGCGCGCTCCGGCGCGCCAGACGAGCATCAAGAAGACCAAAGGAGACGAATCCATGACAACCAACAGCACGCCGGTCATCACCACGACAGAGGGCCCGATCCAGGGCGTCGTCGAGAGCGAAATCCTCGTGTTCAAGGGCATCCCCTACGCCGCGCCGCCGGTGGGCCCCCTGCGCTGGAAGGAGCCCCAGCCGGTCGAGCCCTGGAAGGAGACCCGCAAGGCCGACACCTTCGGCAAGGCCTGCCTCCAGCCCACGTATCCCTCCATGGATGGCGCGGGCTCCGTGGGGCCGCAGAGCGAGGACTGCCTGTACCTGAACGTCTGGACGAGCGGCGTGGAGCCCGGCGCGCTCAAGCCCGTGATGGTGTGGATCCACGGCGGCGCCTTCAAGATCGGCGTCGGCAGCGACAAGATGTTCCGCGGGGCTGCCCTGGCCAGGAAGGGCGCCGTGGTGGTGACCTTCAACTACCGCGTGGGCCTCCTCGGGTTCTTCGCCCATCCGGGCCTGGAGAAGGAGCGTCGCCTGGGGCCGGTCAACTTCGGCATCCTCGATCAGATCGCCGCGCTGGAGTGGGTGCAGCGCAACATCGCGGCGTTCGGCGGCGATCCTGGCAACGTCACGATCTTCGGCCAGTCGGCGGGGGGCGAGAGCGTCCTCGCCCTGTTCGCCTCGCCCCTCACGAGGAACAGGGAGCCGGCCCTGTTTCACAAGGGCATCGCGCAGAGCCCCTATGCGATCCCGGAGCAGAGCCGGGAGAAGGCGAACGAGCTCGGGGTCAAGATCGCCAGGGGGCTGTTCAAGCTGAACGGCGAGCATGCGACGGCAGAGGAGCTGCGGGCGGTGCCGGCGGAGAAGTTCTCCGCGAAGTTCATGCCGACCCCGGACAACCCGCGGGGCCAGGTGCCGTTCCTGGGGCCGAGCCCCGTGCACGGCGACGTGGTGCTGCCGACGGCGATCAGGGCCACGTTCGAGGCCGGCGAGCAGGCGCGCCGGCCGCTCGTCATCGGCAGCAACAGCCATGAGACGAGCGTGCTCGACGCGTTCAACATGGATCCGGCGGCGATCATGGCGGCCATCCTCGAGAAGGGAGGGGAGGACGCCGAGAAGGCCCTGGCGTACCTGAAGAGCCTCTACCGCAGCGACCCCGAGGTGACCGACGAGGACCTCGAGGACCCGAGCCGCTTCGCGGGCCTGGTGCTGCGCGACATGCTGTTCACCATGCAGGCCCGGTGGATCGCGGACAAACACTCCGGCGTGGCCGACAGCCGGTGGTACTACTTCAGCTACGTCCCCGAGATCGACCGCGCCGACCAGCCCTTCGGCGTCCCGCACGGCGGCGAGATCCTCTTCCCGTTCGGGGGGATCAGGGACAGGTTCACCGCGGCCGATCGGGCGATGTCCGCGAAGGTCAGCGGCTACTGGTTCTCCTTCGCGGAGAACGGCACGCCCGCGGGCGAGGTCGCGTGGCCCAAGCACACGACGGGAGGGGGGCTCCGGCAGGACAAGACCCTGAAGCTCGGCGAGCAGATCGTGGTCGCGAACGACTTCAGGAAGATGCGCCTCGACGCGTTCATCGCGATGTACCCGCAGCTCGAGGCGGCGCTGGCAGAGATGTAGCCTCCTGTCGGCCAGCGGCGCTTCCTTCACCCGGCTGCCGAGCTACCGGGGATCTTGGTCCTATGCGAAAATCCTAGTATGCGGCCGCATGGCTGGCCGGTCTCCCTCATCACGTGGGCGCCTGCTCGCCGCGCTCGGGCTCGGCATGGCCGTCGCGTCGTCACCCGCGCTCGCCGCCGGCGGCGCGCCCGCGCCCGCCGCGGGCGACCTCCGGGCGCGCGGCGTGCCGTGGATGCGCGTCTTCGACGCGGAGGACGGCATCCCCCAGATCACCATCAACTCCATCGCCTTCGAGCCCGGCGGCCGCCTCTGGATCGGCACCCAGGGCGGCGCGGCGTCCTACGACGGGCGCCGCTTCACGCCGCTTCCGCTGCCGACCGGCGGGGGGTCGAGCTGGGTGCAGGCGGTCGCCACGGGGCAGGACGGCGCCGTCTGGTTCGGGATGATGACCGGCCAGATCCTCCGCTACGCCGAGGGGCGCTTCACGCGCTTCGGGGCCGCCGAGGGGCTCGCGTCCGAGAGGCCGATCCGGACGCTCCTCGAGGCGCCCACGGGCCGAGGGCGCGCGCTCTTCGCCGGGACGACGGACGGCCTCTACCGGCTCGACGGCGAGCGGTTCACGCGCATCGACCTCGGCCCCGGCTTCGAGCACCCCGACGTGCGCGCGCTGCACCCGACGGCGCTCCCCGGCGGGGAGCCGGCGCTCTGGGCCGGCACGGGCGCGGGCCTCTTCCGCTGCGGCGACCGCGGCTGCGCCCGCTTTGCCACGACCGCGGAGGGGCTGCCCAACGACACGGTCGTGAGCCTGCTCGAGACCGCCGGGGAAGCGGGCGGCCGCGTGCTCTGGGCAGGCACGCGCGCAGGCGTCGCCCGGCTCGCGGGCGGGCGGTGGGAGAGCGTCACCCCGGCGAGCGTGCCGGCCCTGGCGCAGCCTGTGCGGGCGCTCGCCGAGACGGTGAGCGGCACGGGCGCGCGCACGCTCTGGGCCGCCACGTACGGCGGCGGCCTCGCGCGGCTCACGGGCGGGACGTGGACGTCGCTCACGAAGACGAACTCGACCCTGCCGGACGACCACGTGATGGCGCTCGCGGCGACCTCCGAGGCGCACGGCGGGCGTACGCTCTGGATCGGCACCAACGCCGGCGGCCTCGCGCGCCTGCGGCACGACGGATGGGTCGGGTTCACGCAGCGGAGCGCGGGCCTGTCGGGCAGCATCACGTCCCTCGCCGAGGTGCGCGCGCCGGGAGCCCAGGGCGGCCCTCCCGAGCTCTGGGTGGCCCTGAACAACACCGTGGCGCGGTCCTCGGGGCAAGGCTTCTCGCCGCTCGACGCCCCCGAGCTCGCCGGCAAGCTCGGCGACCTCGTGAGCTTCCTCCTGCCCTCTTCGCGCGAGCCCGGGGTGGTCTGGATCGGCAGCGACACCACCGGGCTCCACCGCTGGACCGGCGCGCAGCTCACCACGTACACGATGCAGAGCTCGCCGCTCCCTCACAACGGCATCTGGTGGCTGTCCGAGTCCCGCGACGGGCGCGCGCTCTGGATCGGGACGGTCGGCGGGGCCGCGCGCCTCGATGTGGACGGCGCGTGGCAGGTCTTCACGAAGGCGCAGGTGCCCCTCGCGGACGACCACGTGACCAGCATCCTCGAGACCGCGGGCGCGGGCGGGAAGGTCTCCACCTGGTTCGGCACCATGAAGGGGCTCTCGCGGCTCGAAGACGGGCAGTGGCGGAGCTACACCGCGGCGAGCGCGCCGCTCGCCTCGGACGCCATCGGCGCGCTCGCCGAGCTCAGGGACACGCGCGGCGCGCGGGTGCTCTGGATCGGCGCCCAGGGCGGGATCTCGCGCTACGACCTCGACGCGGAGGCGTGGCTCGATCCGCTGAACGAACCGTCCCGGCCGGCGCTGCCGGACGGCATTGTCTACGGCGTGCGCTCGGACGCGCAGGGCCGGGTCTACGCCTTCACCGACCAGGGCGTCACCCGCTTCACCCCGCGCGCACCCACGCCCGACGATCCCGCCGAGCTCGCCGCCTACACCTTCACCACCGACGACGGGCTGCCGAGCAACGAGTGCAACCAGAACGGCTCGCTCGTAGACAGCCGGGGCCGCGTCTGGGCGAGCACGACCGGCGGCGTGGCGGTGCTCGATCCGGCCGAGGAGATCCCGAACGCCGCGCCGAAGCCGCTCGCGCTCGAGGCGCGCGCGGCGGGCGGCGCGCTCGCCCTCTCCCCCGGCGCGTCGCTCGCGTGGGACGAGAACACCGCCTCGTTCGCGTACACGCTGCTGAGCCTCTTCCACGAGCGCAGCACGCGCTACCGCACCCAGCTCGTCGGCTTCGACGCGGCGCCGAGCGCGTGGACCGCGGAGGCGAGCGCGCGCTACACGAACCTCGCGCCCGGCCGGTACACCTTCCAGGTGTGGGGCCGCGATCACGCCGGCAACGTCGCCGGCCCGGCGAGCGTCGCCTTCCAGGTCCGGCCCGCGCCGTGGCGCACGACCTGGGCGTACCTCGGCTACGCCGCGGCGCTCTCCGGGCTCGCCTACGCCGGCATGCGCCTGCGGCTCCGGGCGCTGCGGCGGCGCACGCGCGAGCTGGAGTCGCTCGTGGAGCAGCGCACCGCCGAGCTCACGGCCGCCAGGGACGCCGCCGACGCCGCGAACCAGGCGAAGACCACCTTCCTCGCCAGCATGAGCCACGAGCTGCGCACGCCGCTCAACGGCATCCTCGGTTACGCGCAGCTGCTCCAGCGCTCCGCGCGGCTCGCCCCGGAGGATCGACCCGGCGTCGACGTGGTGCGCCGGTCGGGCGAGCACCTGCTCACCCTGATCGACGATGTCCTCGACCTCGCCCGCATCGAGGC
This sequence comes from Sorangium sp. So ce128, assembly GCF_051525245.1. Taxonomy (NCBI): domain Bacteria; kingdom Pseudomonadati; phylum Myxococcota; order Polyangiales; family Polyangiaceae; genus Sorangium; species Sorangium sp. So ce128. Next base: position 4,931,473 of record NZ_CP150313.1, read on the forward strand.
AGGGCGGCTGGATCTCGCGCCGGGCGACGTCCACCTGCCGTCGCTTGCGCGCACGGTCGCGGAGCTGTGCAAGGTGCGCGCGGCGGCGAAGGGGCTCGCGTTCGTGCTCGAGATCGCGGACGGCACGCCGGCGTGGGTGCGCGCCGACGAGAAGCGGCTCACGCAAGTGCTGCTCAACCTGCTCGGCAACGCGATCAAGTTCACCCGCGAGGGGCGGGTGACCTTCCGGGTCGCGCCGCGCGACGGACAGGCGCCCGGCGGCGTGCTCTTCCGCGTCGAGGACACCGGCCCCGGCATCGCGGCGGCGGATCTCGCCCGCATCTTCGAGCCGTTCGAGCAGGCCGGCGACCTTCGCGCGCGCGTGGAGGGCGCGGGCCTCGGGCTCGCGATCACCCGCCACATCGTCGACCAGATGGGCGGCCGCATCGACGTGGAGAGCGCGCCCGGCGAGGGCAGCACCTTCACCGTGGCGCTCGACCTGCCCGTGCTCGCCGGCGCGGCGCCGGCCGGCGAGCGGCGCGGGGACGGGGCGATCACGGGCTACGAGGGCGCGCGCCGGGCGATCCTCGTGGTCGACGACCACGAGGACAACCGCGCCTTCCTGCGGGACGTGCTGGTGCCGCTCGGCCTCGAGGTCGTCGAGGCCGCGGGCGGCGAGGCGGCTGTCGCGCTCGCGGCGGAGCGCCGGCCGGACCTCGTGCTGATGGACCTGCGCATGCCCGATCTCGGCGGCGACGAGGCGGCGCGCAGGATCCGCCGGATCCCGGGGCTCGCCGGCCTGCCCATCGTGGCCACGTCGGCCAGCGTGGAGGCGCCCGAGCGCGCGCGCAGCGAGGCCGCCGGCTGCGACGGCTTCCTTCCGAAGCCGATCGATCTCGGCGCCTTGCTCGAGCAGCTCGAGCGCCGCCTCGCGCTCACCTGGGTGCGCGCGGCGCCCGAGCGCGCACGCGGCGTGGACGGCGTCGCTGGCGGCGCTGGCGGCGCCGGCGACGGGGCGTCGCTGCACGGCGCGGTGCCCTCGCCGCCCCCGGAGGAGCTCGCGCGCCTCGCCGATCTCGTCGAGCGGGGTCGCCTCCAGGATCTCCTGCAGCGGCTCGCCGCGCTCGAGGCGGAGGATCCGCGGCTCGCGCCGTGGATCCGGGAGGTGCGCGGTCTGGCCGAGGAGTTCCGGGTCCGCGAGCTCGGCGCGCGGCTGGTCGCGGCCGAGCGACAAGAGTCGGCTCCAGGCGAGGGCGACCGCATTAAAGCGTGATGTAGCGTGCGACCGACAGGACGCCGGGTCTCACGTGACACCGTGACCTGACTGCCGTTCGCTGGACCCTGTAGAGCGTCAGTAAAAATGGCTCTCCCGCACTCTTGCTGAAGTAGGGAAGCGAGGTCTTCCCCAGCCGTTCGACTCGCCCGGCACCGATCTCCAGGCGCGCTTCGTTGCGATGCGCGGCGCGCTACATCAGCTCCCGGCGGGCTGCCATGGGACCAAGGTCCAATCGACGCCCCCGGCGCACGTGTTCTAGACCTTCCGCGCCCTCGACGACGCGCGGACGCCGCGGCGCCGCCGCCCTGCGCGAAGTCCACGGGGCCCACCAGCGGACACCCAACGATCAACGCCGATCCCACGGATCGCGGAGCCGGGCAGGCATATGGCAAGCAAGAGCGCGCAGGGCTTTCTCTGGGTTCCTCTCCGTCTGCAGGCCATGTGCCTCGACGCCGAGCAGGATGTCGTCCGGGCGATGGCAGATTACCGGAAGCTGCCCTTCACCGCCGGAGGTCAGACCTACAACGGCGGCACCCCGAACCTCAGCGAGAAGATCCTCTCGCCGCCGTTCACGAAGGGCCTGCCGCTCCCCCCGGGAATCCACCTCCACTGGTTCTTGCCGTCCGCCCTGACCCAGGGCGAGCAAGAACAACACGTCACGCGCTTCCCCGAGGTGCCGAGCCGCTTCCTCATCCTGCGCAGCGGCGGCGGCCAACCCGAGCGCCAGTGGGTGGTGGAGAGCGACTACCTCCACCCGGAAGGCCACGGAGACGACATCGGGGGCGAGGCCGAGGCGCCCGTCAACATCATGGTCGTGCCCGACCCGGCGCCGGCGCGCCAATACCGGTTCCGCTTCCTCGGGCGGGCCCTGACGCTCGACGCGTGGAGGAAAGCGCAGGAGGCGGGCGGCCATGAATACCTCGCCGCGCTCACGGCCGTGGGCTCCGAGACCGAGGTGCCGGCCCTGGATCCGGTGCGCGCCTCGTTCGCGTCCTTCTACCCCAACTGCCGCACCGTCTTCGGCTTCCATGACCCGGACTTCCCGACCCGCACGCCACCCCAGGGGCTGCGGTACGACGTGATCGGCTGGTACAGCGACCCGGCGCGCGACTGCCTGGCCCCGCTGCTCGCCGAGGCGAACAGCCCGGCGGCGCTCAAGGCGCTGCTCGAAGAGAAGATGCAGTGGGCGCTCGACGCCGGAGGCGCGCTGCCGCAGGCGACCCTCTTCCACGCGCGGCTCGCCTTCGCGCCGGGCGCACGCGCGGCGCGCGATCGCGTCCGCGAGTTGCCCAGGCCCACCCTCGCCGTGGGGCAGACCGAGACCGAGGCCCTGGCCGCCCTTCTGGCCTACCGCCGCGCCCCGGACGACAACGACGCGGCGCTGGCAGAGCGCCGGCTCGTGGAGGACCAGCTCGAGGCGCTGCAGCTCACCGAGCGGATCGAAGGGCACCAGCTCGACCTCGACGCGCGCCTCTTCGAGGCCCGCCACGAGCGGGGGTTCGCCGCCCGGTCGGCCGGGATCCGCTGGTCCATCCAGCCGCTGTCCAACACCGCGACAGACCTCTTCTCCTCGCTGAAGCGGCGCGCGGGGCGCACCTCGGCCTCGCCGCCGCCGGCGTGGGCGGAGCTGCTCGAGGCGCTCAACCTGGCCGAGGAGGCGCACCAGCGCGGCCTCGAGGAGATCGAGGCCCTCCGCCAGCGCATGTACGCCCGCTGGCATATCGCCGCGAACCAGGAAGAGGTGATCGAAGAACCCTTCTTCCAGGCTCACGTCGTCCCCGTACGCCATCAGCTCACCAGGACAGGCCGGCTGCACCTGGAGCAGGAGCCGTCCCTCGCCTTCCGCGCCCGCGCCGAGCCCATCTCGTTCGAGACCGTCTCGCGCCAGTGCGGTCAGTACGACACGTACGTCGAGGTCTTGAGCTGGGGCGAGCCCTTCAACCTGGAGGACGAGTACGACCAGTCGAACTGGACGTGGGTCATCGAATTCCGCAATTGCTGCGACCTCACGCTGTCCGAGTCACACGAGGTCAAGGTGGTGACGCCGGACGAGCAATGGGAGATCCACAACGAAGGGATCACCTACACGGTGCGCGCCCTCGCCGAGGGGCTCTCCCTGGAGATCCCCGCGTCGGACCACTCGCTCGCGGGCAAGCTCGCCAGCGCCCTCGCGGCGCTGCAGGACGCTATCAGCGCGTACAACGCCACCCCCGCGGGCGCTGCCGCGCCATACGTCCTCTGCCGGATGCCCGCGGCGCCTTACTGGGAGGCCGCGAACCCCGTGCTGCTCCTCACGGGCGAGGCGGCCCGGAACGACCTCGCGCAGGACCGCGCGGGCAGCGCCGCGGACGGCGATCTGCTCGCGTGCAGCTTCCTCGACGCCGCGCTCGACCTGCAGGCGCTGCCGGAGGCCACGGTCACGGCCCTGGCGAGCCACCTCGCCGGGCTCGGCCCGGAGGTGGGGAGCACCTGGAAGGAGCCGCCGTGGAGCCCCTTCATGATGCACTGGTATTTCAAGATCGCGCCCTCGGGCCGTGAGGGCAACGGCGATTACGATCCGGCTCAGCTGATCGAGCACTACACGCTGGAGACGCAGGCCGTGGACCAGGCGCTCAGGCCGGGGCACGAGAGCAGCTTCGCCGCGGACGACAACATCTACAGCGGCATCAGCCTGCTCACGCCGTCGGCGAGCCGGGAGGTCGAGGAGCGGATCACCCTCTACCTCCAGCACGAGCTCTTGCCGGCGTACTTCGCGGCGCACGGCGTCCCCGCCGAGGAGCAGAACCAAGGCTACCTCGCGGCGCACTTCGCGGAGATCCAGGCCTGGTACCTGTCCCAGAGCACGCCGGAGCCTGGCACCGAAGACCCCGTGTTCACCGCGCTGTGGGCCTACGGAGAGCTCCAGGAGACGCCGTGCCTGGCGCAGGCGCTCGGCAATTTCAACGACGTGCTGCTCCTCCGCGAGCCCGTGATGCAGCTCAAGATCAGCGACCCCCTGGCCCCGATCGAGGACCCGGACGACTGGGACGCCTTTTATGCCGACACCGTGCGCAACGCCATGGGCGGCGGCTTCCAGCGCCGGCCGCTCACGCTGGACCGCTTCAACGCGCTGCGCTCGGGCGCCATGTCGATCACGGGCCTCTGGCTGGTGGACACCTTCGGGCAGGTCAAGGAGGTGGTGGACATCGAGACGCCGGGCGACATCGACGTCATCACCACCGTCGATCAGACGCCGCCCGCGGGTGTCTATCACCAGGTCCTGCTCTCGCCCCGCCTCTCGCAGCCGGCCCGCCTGCGCTTCGAGTGGCTGCCCGCGGACTCGGCCGTCGCCCAGCGCACGAACGATCACCCGGAGACGAACCCGGTGTGCGGCTTCCTGCTGGTGAACAACCTGGATGGCGCGCTCGCGGTGTACGACAAGGCAGGGCGCGCGCTGGGCAGCATCGACCGCACCAACACCTGGCGCACGGCGCCCGGGAGCGGCGGCCGGGTGCGGATGGGCGCGCGCGGCATGCCGCAGTTCTACAACGTTCACCTTCAGCGGGTGGTGGAGCACGTCCTCCAGCAGGACGCGGAGTTCTTGAAGCGCTTCCTCTCCACACAGCGGACGGCGCTGGAGACGATCGACCCCGAGGCGTACGCCGAGAACCCCAGCCGGGCGCTGCTCATGGCCCGGCCGGTGGCGGTGGTGCGGGCCGCGCTGACGCTGGAGCTCAAGGGGCCTCCTGCCCTCGATCCGACCACGCTCGTCGACGACGAGGACACGAGCCGCGGCATCGAGGCGCTGAAGCTCCCCGTGCGCCTCGGGGAGTTCAGCCAGCTCGACGATGGCCTGGTGGGCTACTTCCGCGAGGAGCCCGCCGGGCAACGGAGCTACACGTACGGGGACGGCGTGTTCTATTCGCCGCAGGAGCGCGACGTCGGCCACGCCCTCATCCGCACCTACGGCAACAACGATGGATCCATGTACATGCTCCGGACGGCCGCGGATCCGGCGCAGCATGTGACGATGCTGCTCGACCCGCGCGGTCAGGTGCACGCCACGACAGGGGTGCTCCCGAGCGAGCAGCTCCGCCTCTCGCCGGAGCACTACAGCAAGGCCCTCGCGGCCATGGAGGTGAGCTTCTTGACGGCGCCGATCTTGACCGATCGGGGGGCGCTCCGGCTGCCCGTGCCCGAGGAAGCGGGGCACACGTGGTCGTGGACGACGCAAGAGCCGACCGGCGACTGGGCCGAGACGAGCGCGCTCGCGCCGGTGAACCCCCGCGCCGCGTTCTCCGCCCCGCAGGAGGTGCGCGAGGGCTGGCTGATGCTCCGGCGCTCGGCGGGCCAGGACAACTGAGTTTTCCCCCGGAAAGGAACAGGCAAGGACCATGTCAGACGAGACACCGAAGAAGAAGCCGTTCGCGTTCGAGATCACCTACGAGCTGTTCACCCCCACGGGAGCGCGCGTGCGGGACGTGCTCCTCCGCGAGAACCCCGGCGTGGGCCAGCCGCTCGTGCTCGGGATCGAAAACGCGCTGGTCCAGGAGAACGAGACGATCACCCTGCGAACGCTGCCGGATGCGAGCGAGCGCGAGCACCACTTCAGGCTGCAGTTCGCCCCGGGGGTCCTGGTGAGCCAGGCGATCAGCGCGGTGGGGGCGAGCTGGTCCGTCGAGCGCGTGGACGGCGACGATGGCGCCGCGAGCCTGTACGTGTCCTGGATCAGCGAGGACGTCACCATCGGTCCTGGCGAGCGCTTGATGCTGGCGCTGGAGGGCGTGTCCGCGGCGCCCGGGGCAGGCCTGCCGATCACGCTGGGCCTCTCCTGGAGCGAGCCCGTCGTCAAATCGGAATACATCGGCGCGTTGTGCATCACGAACCCTGCCAGCGAGGGGGCGGGCTCGGATTACGAGCTCTCCGCGACGCTCGATCTCGGGGTGCGGAGCCGGCGCGGCAAGCCGGACATCCCGCTTCGGGCCGGCTTCTTCGGGTCCAGCCGCGTGCTCAACGTGAAGGACCAGGAGAACACGCTGTTCCTCCGCCTGGCCAACACCGCGCCGGCAGGGAGCGCGGAGGCGACGGTGCGCTTCCACAAGGGCGCGACGACGGAGCTGTCCTCGAAGCTCGTCGTGGCGCTGCCCGTGGGACCGCAGGAGACGCACCCGTGGGCGCTGGGCACGACGGAGCAGATCACGAAGGTGCAGCTCGGGGCCCTCGAGAGCTGGACGATGTCAGGGCCCGCGGCGAGCGCGGACGGGACCCTGCAGGAGTGGACGTTCACGCCCACGAGCGACGTGGACCTCGCGCCCCAGGCGTTCCTCGAGCTCTCGCTGAGCAAGCTCGTGACGAGCCACCCGGACGGGCCGACGCACCTCGTGCTCCGTTACAGCGCCGTGCCCGGCTACTGGGACGGGGAGCTCGTCTGCCCCATCGAGAAGGCGCCGCTCGTGTTCGGCCACAAGGTCGATGCGACGCACGATCACCGCGGCAACGTCGGGATCGGGCGCAGCTCACCGGACGCCGGGCTCTCCCTGGACGGACATCTGTGGATGCCGGACGGCAAGGAGATCCAGAACACGGGGACATTCGTCTTCCGGGCCGACATAGATAATAACGACAGATACGGGAGCTCGGCGGAGTTCTATTCTCCCTGGGACGACCTCGAGCCCGCGCTGAGGGTGACCAACACCGGCGACTTGTACCCCAGTGGCACGCTCATCCTGCGGCCCCCCCGCAACCACGATCAGGCAAAGAACGCCGTGATCCTGGCGAAGCTGACCGGTTACGACAAGGACGTCGGTCTGCATATCGGCACCCAGAAGAACGGTGATCACGTGGATGCGCTGCGCCTCACGCCGGAAGGTCGGGTCAAGGACACGTCCGGCTTCCTGGTCCCGGTGGGCACCATCGTCGCGTACGCCGGCGATACAGCTCCCGAGGGGTGGCTGCTGTGCGATCACGGCGCGTACAAGCGCGCTGCCCATGAATACAGCGACCTGTTCGAGGTCATCGGCACCAAGTACAACGGATCGACACCTCCCGCGGACGATGAGTTCCGCGTCCCCGGGCCGCCCGACGTGGCCGCCAACTCCATCATCAAGTACTGAGTGAAGCCGGCGCGAGGCGCACGAGCCCTCTGGAAGGAACAGGGAACGACCATGTCGGAAGAGACACCGAAGAAGAAGCCTTTCGCGTTCGAGATCACCTACGATCTGTTCACCCCCTCCGGGGAGCGCCTACGGAACGTGCTCCTCCGCGAGAACCCCGGCGCGAGCCAGCCGCTCATGCTCCAGATCGTCAATATCCTGGTCCAGGAGGAAGAGACGATCACCCTGCGGAAGGAGCCAAAGCCGAGCAAGAGCAAATATCACTTCAAGCTGCGGTTCGCGCCGGGGATCCTGGACGATCGGACGATCGACGTGGTGGGAGGGGATTGGTCCGTCCTTCGCGACGACACCGGCGACGGCGCGTACCTGTACGTGGCGTGGGTCAGCGAGGATGTCGCGATCGGCCCGAGCGCGCACCTGACGCTGGCGCTGCAGGGCGTGTCCCCGACGCCCGAGGCGGGCGCGGAGGTCACCCTGGACCTCTCCTGGAAGACGCCCGTCACCGACCCGCTGTACAGGGGCCCAATGGGCATCATCGCTCCCGCCGGGAAGCCGCCCTCGGAGTACGAGCTCGACGCGAAGCTCGAGCTCGGGGTGCGGAGCCGGGTCGGCAACCCGCACAGCCCGCTTCGGGCGGGCTTCGTGGGGGACAACCGCGTGCTCAACGTCAACAATCAAGAGAGCTCGCTGCTCTTTCGCCTGGCCAACGCCGCCCGGGAGGGGCTCACGGGCGGGGCCGTGCGCTTCCACTACGACGCGAACGAGCCAGGCCTCTCCTCGAAGCTCGTGGTGGCGTTGCCCGTCGGACCGACGGACACGCATCCGTGGGCGCTGGGCACGGCGGATCAGGTCAAGGACGTGCTGCCCGGGGATCTCGACGGCTTTGCGCGCTCCGGGCCCGAGCCGAGCGCCGACGGCACCCTGCTGGAGTGGACGTTCACGCCCACGAGGGAGGGCGTGGAGCTCGCGCCCCAGGCGTTCCTCGAGCTCTCGCTGAGCAAGCTCGTGACGAGCCACCCGGACGGGCCGACGCACCTCGTGCTCCGCTACAGCGCGGTGCCCGACTACTGGGACGGGGAGATCGTCTGCCCGATCGAGAAGGCGCCGCTGGTGTTCGGCCGCCGGGTCGACGCGGATCACGACCACCGCGGCAACGTCGGGATCAGGCGCGGCCTGCCGGGCACCGGGCTCTCCCTGGACGGAGATCTGCTGCTGCACAGCAAGGAAGTACAGAACGTCGGGACACTCGTCTTCCGGTCCGATGTGGACGGGAGCTCGGAGGACGTCGCAGCGCAGTTCTTCAAGAAAGGCGAGACGGACGCTCTGCTGGCGCTCACCAGCAAGGGTGACTTGCATCCAGCTGGCAAGCTCTCCCTGAAGAGCCCCCACGCCGAGCAGGCACCGGCGGCCGTGATCGAGGCGGACAACCGCGCGAGCAGCGGCGACCTCGGGCTACGGATCCGTACCCAGAAGGGCGGTTCTCTCCAGGACTCGGCGCTCATCACCCCGGAGGGCCGCGTCAAGGACAAGACCGGCTTCCTGGTCCCGGTGGGCACCATCGTCGCCTACGCCGGCGCCGAGGCCCCCGAGGGATGGCTGCTGTGCCACGGGCAAACGGTGTCGCGCACGACCTACCCGGAGCTGTTCGCGGCCATCGGCACCACGTACGACCCATCCAACACGACCGACTTCACGGTGCCCAACCTGCAAACGCGGGTGCCGGTGGGGGCCAGCGCGGACTACTCGGTGGGGGCGACCGGGGGTGCGGCCACGGTCACCCTGACCGAGGCGCAGATGCCGTCCCACACACATGGAGTGGACGATCCCGGGCATCAGCATGACATAACTGCATACCAGGACAAGGACCCAGACAAGCATTGGGGCCCCTATTTCTCGTGCCTCACCAACAAGAAAACCCCGGTGACTGAAACGGCCACGACGGGCATCTCGATCATCAGAACTGGCGGAGGGCAGCCCCACAACAACATGCAGCCCTACCTGGTCCTCAATTACATCATCAAGCACTGACCCCAGCCGGCGCGAGGGCACATAAGCCATGGGAACCATCGAGCTCGATCCGAACACGCTCACCAGCATGGGGGTGCTCCTCAACGTGCTGGACAACACCTTTGCCGCCGACTTCGTCCCCCAGTTCCTCATCGACCTCAACGAGACCTTGCCGCTGCGGAACGCGACGTTCGCGTTCAACCCCTCGAAGAACAAGTACGAGCTCTCCGTGGAGTTCGGGGTCAAGGTCGGCGAGGACAACGAGGGCGAGGCCCAGCACCTGGGCATCGGGCTGAGCATCAGCGTGGCGCCGGATCCGGTGAGCGGCGCAAAGCGCGCCACCGAGTTCGGGGCCAAGGTCGAGGTCCCCATCCCGGACAGCGCGCTCACTCACTTGACCTTCGAGGGGATCATCAGCCGCAAGATGGGCGACACGCTCGTCGCCCAGTGCAACTTCACCGAGGAGCAGCCCCTGCGCCTCCACGCGCTGCTCGGCGGCATCGCGCCCGCCCTCGGCGTGCTGATCCCGGAGGAGCTCCCGATCCCCCTCCGGCAGAACCTCCTCCTGGTCCTCTCCGGCCGCGTCGGCAGCGGCTTCGGCAAGCGGCTCATCGTGGGCGTGGGCTTCAACGCCGGGGTCAACCTGGGCGAGCTGCCGCTCGTGGGCCTCTACTTCAAGGAGGAGCAGACGTCCGCCGCCTTCACGGTGGAGCTGCTCGTCGCGTCCCACGAGTTCTCGCACGCGGAGCTCAAGGTCATCAGCGGCGCGCTGACGGAGATGACGTCGCCGCTCAAGATCCGGCCGTCCAGCGCTGGACAGCAGGGGCTCGGGCGCGGGGCCCACCTCGTCGGCTACCTCGCGCTCGGGGAGCTGACGCGCACCTTGTACACGCCGATCCAGCGCACCCGATCCCAGAACCCCTTCGAGGCGCGCTCGCTGCGGCAGGTCGCCCGGAGCTCGGGGGACGACAGCCCGCTCACCCTCGGGCTCAACGGCGCCTGGCTCGCCGTGCAGCGCGCCGTGGGCCCGGTGTACATCGAGAAGCTCGGCCTCACCTACAAGGCCGGCGGCATCCACTTCGTCCCCGAGATCGTGCTCTCCGTGGGTGATCTCCGGCTCATCCTCGACGGGGTGTCCGTGCGCCTCCCGGTCCCCAGCGGCGAGGTGGAGCTCCGCGCCGACGGGTTCGGGCTCGAGTACGAGAACGACGCCCTGCGGGTCACGGGCGCGTTCCTGCGCAGCACGCGCGGTGGATACGAGGAGTACGCCGGCATGGCCGCGCTCCAGCTCGGCGTGAAGGGCCAGACGATCGGCCTCGGGGCCATCGGCGCCTATGCCTACGTCGACGGCCAGCCGTCCTTGTTCCTGTATGCCACGCTCAGCTATCCGCTCGGCGGCCCGCCGTTCTTCTTCGTCACCGGGCTGTCGGCGGGCTTCGGGTACAACCGCTCGCTCACGTCGCCTACCCTGGAAGAGGTCACGAGCTTCCCCCTGGTGGCGCAGGCGGTGGGCGGCTCCGGCGACCCGAGCACGGACAACCCCGGCGAGGTCGTGTCGGGGCAGCTCTCGCAGCTCGTCCGCTATATCCAGGTCGCGCCGGACCAGGGCTTCCTGGCGCTCGGCGTCAAGTTCACCTCGTTCAAGCTGCTCGATGGGTTCGCCCTGATGACGGTGATGCTCGGGAAGACCTTCGAGCTCGACCTCCTGGGCCTCGCCCGGCTGCAGGTGCCCTTCAAGACGGATAGCCCGCTCGTCTTCCTGGAGATGGCGCTGCTCGCGCGCTTCGCCCCGTCCGAGGGGCTGGTGACGGTGCGCGGGCAGCTCACGCCCGCCTCGTACTTGCTGGGCAGGTCGTGCCGGCTCACCGGAGGGTTCGCCTTCTCGACCTGGTTCGCGGGCGACCGCGCCGGCGACTTCGTGGTCACGCTGGGCGGGTATCACCCGAGCTTCAAGGTGCCCGGCCACTACCCCGTCGTGCCGCGGATCGGCTTCGACTGGCGGGTGGATGGCAACATCTCCGTCCGGGGAGAGGCCTACTTCGCGCTGTGCGCCCACGCGCTGATGGCGGGCGGGCGGCTCGAGGCCAGCTTCCGCTCCGGCAGCGCCTGGGCGTCCTTCACCATCGGCGCCGACTTCCTCATCTGCTGGAAGCCGTTCGCCTACGAGGCGAGCCTCTACCAGCACTTCAAGGCCGGGCTCGGCTGCCTCTCGGGCAGCATGGGCTCGAGCTTGAAGGTCTGGGGCCCGGAGTTCGGCGGCTATGCCAAGCTCGATTTCTTCCTCTTCTCGGTCAAGGTCAAGTTCGGCAATCAGTCCGGGCCCGCGCCCAGGCCCATCCTCTGGGGTGATTTCCGCACCTCGTTCCTGCCCGCGACCGAAGAGGTCTGCAGCGTGGCCGTCACCGAGGGGCTGATGCGGCAGATCAAGCCCAGGGACGGCGAGCCCTTGTGGGTGGTCAACCCGAAGCAGTTCGCCCTGTCGACCGGCTCGGTGATCCCGAGCAAGCAGGCCTTCCACCCGGGCGCGCCCGACGCACCGGTGACGGGTGGGGGCAACCAGGCGTTCGGCGTGGCCCCCGTGGCCGTGAGGTCAGCGGACCTCTCGATCGACTTCCACGTCACCATCCAGCGGAGCAAGACGGACGTGGAGCCGGACAAGTTCACTTTCACCCCCGTGCTCCGGAGGGTGCCCAGCGCGATGTGGGGGGAGCCGCAGATCGAGGGCGACCGGCTGCGCTTCCCCGACGTCAACGGGCGCTCCTTCGTGGAAGGCGCCCTCTCCGGCCTGCAGGTAAGGCCCGCGGTGCAGCCGAAGGGCGGTATCACCGACAGGCTGCCGGTCGCGCGGCTGCAGTTCGAGGTGGAAGAAGCCGCCGGCGGCTACGCCTTCGGGACGTTGCCCGCGTTCCACGAGAGCGGGGACGAGGACGCCGGGCGCCGCGAGACCATCCGGACGACAATCGTCAGGAACACGCAGCGGGACGCGCTGCTCTCGTCGCTGGGCTTCGACCCGGCCGAGGATGTGGTCCTCACCGAGGACATCGCGGCTGCCTTCGTGATCCCGCCGCAGGTGAAGGAAGCCGGCGAGAGCGCGCAGGCGAGCGCATGAAGCCCCAAGGAACAGCGAGGTATACCCCCATGCAGCTTCTCAACATTCCGAGCCCGGGTGCGCAGATCGAGTTCCTGGAGTTCCAGCAGCCCGCGCTGGAGAGCGGGACGTACGAGGTCGAGGTCAAGCAGACCCTCACGGGCGTGTCCGCCAGCAACCCCGAGGAGACAATCGACGAGGAGTTCCCGCAGCACCTCACCTTCGAGGTCACCGGAGAGCGCTTCGGCCCGCTCAGCCCGACGGACATCGCCGCCGTGTTCCCTCCTCCCGACAGCGTGGGTGAGCACGCCAATGTGCTGCCGCACATCACCCTCCGGCGCAGCACGTTGCCCTGGGAGCGCTTCCCGGGGCAGGAGGGAAAGGACGAGAACCTCTCGTGGCTCGTGCTGCTCCTGCTCCGCGCGTCCGACTTCGGCGAAGGCGAGAAGGAGCCCGAGCCGAAGAGCATCACCGTTCGTGACCTGCTCGCCACCCGGCCAGAAACGGCGTACTTCCCCGAGCTGCTGAAGGAGCACGGCCAGCAGGACGACGATCTGGTCACGGTGATCGACGTGCCGCGGAGGATCCTCGAGCCGCTGTTGCCGAGCGCCGCGGAGCTCGCCTGGCTCGCGCACGCGCGGCAGCGCCTGACGCAGAACGACGCCGTGGAGAGCGAGGCCGAGGCGACGGTGCTCTGCAGGCGGTTGCCCGCGCCAGGAGGCAAGAGCACCGTCCATCTGGTGTCGGTGGAGAGGCGCTACAAGGCCGATGGAACCTTCGATTTCACCTTCGGTTCCCAGGAGGGTTCCCAGGAGGGTTCCCAGGAGGCCGGCCCGACGGACCTGATCCGGCTGGTGAGCCTTGCGCGCTGGACGTTCCACTGCGTGGATCCGGCGCAGAGCTTCAGCGCCCTGCTCGAGAAGCTCGACAGGGAGCCGGGCGTGCTCCGGGCGCCGGTCACGGACGAGATGACGACCGAGGCAGCGGCCTGGATCGAGCAGGGCCACGTCCCGGTGGTGCACCGGATGCGTCAGGGCAACAGGACGGTCTCGTTCTATCGCGGGCCCCTGCTGCCCGGCCCGAACCCGGACACGGTCTCCCTGGAGGACGTGCAGTGCGCGGACCAGCTCTTGCGCTACCACCCGGACTCGGGACTGCTCGACGTGTCCTATGCGGCCGCGTGGGAGCTTGGGCGGCTCTTGACGCTGGACAACACCCGCGTGGCGCTCGAGCTGTTCAACTGGAAGCGGCAGACCGCGCATCAGGAGCATACGCTGCGGCAGCGCTCGGTGAGGCGCCTGCCGCGCGGGCGGCAGCGGGCGGAGGTGTCGAGCGCGAAGCCGCAGGCCGTGGCGGCCTGGTTCCAGGGCCTCACGCGCCTGGTCGGGCTGCCGTTCTCCTACCTGGTGCCGGAGGAGCGGCTCTTGCCCGCCGAGTCGCTGCGCTTCTTCTGGCTCGACCCGGTGTGGGTCGACTGCCTGACGGACGGGGCGCTGAGCGTGGGCCGGGTGACGGAGGCGGACATGGTGCACGATCGCCGCCTGCGCGCGCGCATGGCCCTGCGACAGGGCGGGCCCGCGGTGACCGGGTTCTTGATACGCTCGAGCGTGGTCTCGGGCTGGCCCGATCTGCTCGTGGAGGGCTACCCCGAGCGGGTGGACGACGCCGGCTTCATCCCCGACCGCGGGGATACGCTGAAGCTGTTGCGGTTCGACCGGCTCGCCGACGATGTGCTCATCTGCCTGTTCGAGGGAGAGATCAAGACGCTGGATGTGCACCAGAAGCCGGAGGCCATGCACTTCGGGCTCGACGCGAGAGATGACCCGGCGGACCCGTACAGCAAGAACCTGCGGACCCGCGACGGGACCGGCGAGGAGGAGCTGTTGATCGAGCGCGTCCCCTGGAGTGATGAGCGCAAGGGGATACTCGACATCCCGGCGCTCGCGGCGCAGATGAAGGAGAAGCTCGGGTGGGATTCCTTCACCGCGGCGCAGTTCGCGCTGCAGATGATCGAGGGGGTGCAGAAGGTGCGATTCCTCTCCGAGGGCTGAGCGTCTGCGCTGGAGGTCCCCCGGGATGCCCAGCTCCGTCTCCGGCAACGCGCGCCCGCGAGCTGCGCGCGGATCTGCAGCGCGCAGCGCGCCACGAGCGCCGCCTGGTCGGTCGCGCTGCCCGCGCTCACCGCGATCGCCGCCACTGGCAAGGCGGACCAGTCGCGTGGACCTCAGCGCCCGGAGCGCATCCAACGTGGGTCGGGTCGTCAACCCGGTCGTCTCGACCCGCCACGCGAGCCTCGCGTCCACTCGCCGGGACTCGACGTCGGCGAGCGCGTCACGACTCGTTGAAGAGCGCGAGGCACCGATCGGCGAGCACGCCGCCGACGAGATCGATGGGCGCGCCGGAGCTCTCGTTCATCCACCGCGCGGGGACGGCCAGCTCGCGCTGCGCGCCCCCGGTCGCCGCCGTGACCTCCTGCATCGTGCAGCCGAAGACGACGCGGCTCACGCGGGCGAGCCAGGCCGCGGTGAAGCACATCGGGCAGGGCTCCACGGTGGTGTACAGCGTGTAGCCCGTGAGGTCCGGCCCGGCGGCCGCGCAGGCGCGGCGGACGGCGCCGACCTCGGCGTGCCACGTGAAGTCGCGCTGGGCGTTCACCTCGTCGGTCGCCTCGGCCACGACGGTGCCGTCGGGGGCGGCCACCAGGGCGCCGAACGGCGGCTCGCCCGCGCGCTGCGCGCCGCGCGCGAGCTCCAGCGCGCGCGCCATGCGCGCCTCGTCGCGGCTCATCGGACGAGCCTCGGATCGAGCAGCGACTCGGGCGCCGGCGCCTTCTTGACGAGCTTGGACTCGACCGCGAAGTCGACCACCACCTTCATCGTGGCGTACACGGGGCCGGCCTTCTCCGCCGTGCCGAAGAGCTGCTTGTTGTCGGCCAGATCGTAGATCTTGTCGCCGCCCAGCATGCCCTTCACGTCCTCGGGCGGAGCGTTCAAGTACTTGCCGACGATGGGAATCGCCTTGTCGGGCTCGCTGCGCAGGACGCGCACCCCCTGATCGATGGCGCCGATGAACCTCGAGCAGGCGTCACCGGACTCGGCGAGCCGCGATCGGCGCACGGCCACAGCGTCCACGATGGTGTCGGGGACGCTGGCGCTCGAGAAGATCACGCGACCGCCGCCCTTGGTCGCCTTGGTGATCCACGGCTCCCAGGTGACCGCGGCGTCGACCTTCCCCGCCACGAACGCGGCCCCGGCATCGTCTGCGCTCATGCTCGTGACCTTCACGTCGTCCGCGGAGAGCCCGGACTTCTTCAGGCCGGCGAGGAACAGCATGTGATTGACCTCGCCGAGGGTGAGCGCGACCGTCTTGCCCTTGAGATCGGCCATGGACGCGACTCCCTCCTTCGCCACCACCGCGTCCGCGCCGTTCGAGCTGTCGATGAGCGCGATGGCCACGACGTCCGTGTCGCCGTTGCCGCTCAGCACGGCCAGGTTCTGCAGGGTCGTCAGGCCGATATCGAGCTTCCCCGCGGCCAGCGCCGGCAGCGTGTCCCCGGGGTTCGAGAACGGCTTGAGCTCGACGTCGAGGCCAGCCTGCTTGAACAGCCCGAGCTCGTTCGCGATGAACACGCCCGCATAACCGATCCACAGGTCGTGTCCCACGGTCAGCTTCACCGGCGCGTTCGCCGCGGCCCCGGGCTTCTCGCCCGGCGCGGCGGCGGCGGGCATCTCGCGCGCTGGCTCGTCCTTCTTCGAGCAGCCTGGCGACAGGAGGAGGCAGGTGAGCGCTGCCCCCAGCTCTAGCACGACGGTCCTTCGGTTCATGGATCCTCTCCCCTCGGCGGTTGCGTGAGCCCGAGGAGCAAGCGGCGGCGCTGCTCCTCGGGGCGGGCCTTCCCCCGCAGGAGCGAGAGAATATCCCGTTTGAGGCGCAGCAACGCCTCGTCGAGCTTGAGGTCGGGCGAGCGATCCGCCCGGGGTACCGGCACGTCGATGGTGGCCACGACGCGGCCGGGGCGCTCGGAGAAGACCACCACGCGATCGGACAGGATCAGGGCCTCATCCACGTCGTGGGTGACGAAGAGCGTCGTGATCCGGTGATGTCGGATCACATGGAGCAGGAGCCCCTGCATCTCCTCACGTGTCTGGGCGTCGAGGGCGCCGAACGGCTCATCCATCAGCAGCACCTCCGGCTGCGCGGCGAGCGCCCGCGCCAGCGCGGCGCGCTGCTGCATGCCGCCGCTCAGCTCCGCGGGCGCGCTGTCACGGAAGTCCCACAGATCGACGAGGCGCAGCAGGCGCTCGACGCGGTCCGCCTCTCGCTCGGAGCCGGCCTGCCGCGCCCGGCCGCGGTGGCGGGCCAGCGTCAGCGGGAAGCGGACGTTCTCCCGCACGCTGAGCCACGGGAAGAGCGTCTGTTGCTGGAACACGACGCCGAGCTCGGCGCCGGGGCCGAGGACGCGCTCGCCGCCGAGCGTGACGGCCCCGGTGGTCGCCGGCTCGAGCCCCGCGACGATGTGCAGCAGCGTCGATTTCCCGCACCCGGAGGGGCCCACGAGGCTCACGAACTCGCCCTCGCCGACATCGAGGTCGAGCGGGCAGAGCGCGCTGGTCTCGCCGCGGCGGCCGGCGTACGCCTTGCTGACGCCGCGCACGGAGAGCGTCACGCGTCGCGCCCCCTGGCCCAGCGGAAGAGCCGGCGGTGCGCTGCGCCGAACGCCCAGTCGAGCCCCAGGCCGATCGCGCCCAGCACCGCCAGGTACGCGTAGATGCTGGGCGTCTGGATGAAGCGATAGAACCTGAGGACGCGGAAGCCGAGGCCCTCGGTGGCGGCCACGAGCTCCGCGACGACGACGTAGCTCCACGCCCACCCGTTGCACATGCGCAGCGCGCTCCAGATGCCGGGGAGGGCGGCCGGGGCCAGCACGCGCCAGACGATCTCCCGCCGGGTGGCTCCGAGGCTCTGGCTGACCTGGAGCAGCGGCGCCGGGACCCGCCGTACCTCGTCCGCGGTCATGAGCAGCAGCTGGAAGAAGGTCCCCAGGAAGATGAGGAGGACCTTCGCGCCCTCGCCGATGCCCGCCGCGATCATGACGAGCGGGATCAGCGCCGGCACGGGGACATAGCGGAGGAACTCGGTCGGCGGCTCGATCAGCGCGGCGATCGATCGGAACGCGCCGGCGAGCACGCCGAGCGGGACCGCGAGGAGCGCGGCGGCCACGAACCCGGCCGTGACCCGCAGGAAGCTATGGCGGACGTCGAGCCAGAGCTCCGCCGAGCCGAGCGCGTCCGCCGTCGCCCGCCCGATGCTCGCGAGCGTGGGAGCGAGGGCGGTGTTCACCCCGTCGCGGCCCGCGAGCCCGGCGTACGCCGCGAGGGTGGCGACGAAGCTCGCCGCGCCGAGCGCGAGGCGGACCCGGGCGGGAACGGGGCGGCCGAGCGCGAGCCAGCGCGGCGGTGGTCGCTCGCACTGTCGCGACGGGGCTCGCGGCGCTCGGTCGCCGGGCATCCGTCAGCCGAAGAGCTGCATCACCGCGGCGCTCTCGGTGACGTAGGCGAACGCGTTGCTCATGCAGAGGATCGCGGCGTCGTGGAGCTCCCGTGAGGTCCCGGCCACGGCGTCGACCGGGAGCAGCACGCGGTAATCCAGGTTCCTCGCGGTGAGCACGGTGCTGAGCACGCAGATGTTGGTGCACACGCCGCAGCAGATGAGGTTCTCCACCCCCTTGCACCGGAGCAGCAGGTCGAGGTCGGTGCCCAGAAAACAGTCGTAGCGCCGCTTGGTGAAGATCCGATGATCCTGCGGCTCGATCCGCAGCCCATCGACCATCTCGGCGCCGCGGGATCCCTCGAGGCAGTGCAGCGGCTCGAACTCCAGCTCGATGCCGAAGTCGCACCCATCGGCCCTGTGCATCTCCTGGGTGAAGACGACCGGCAGGCCGTGCCCTCTCGCCCACGCGGCGAGTGCGTTGACGCGCTGTACGATATCGAGCGCCCCGCGCGCCTCGCAGGGCGCGCCCTCCTCGACGAAGTCCCGCTGCATGTCGATGACGAGGAGGGCGGTGGTGGCGGGGCGGACCTGGTCGAAGGGCAACGGGCGGATACGCGGCGTCATCGCTGGCCTGGACGTTCGACGCGCAGGGGACACCGGGCACGTCGAGCTCGCTGAGGTGTGGTGAAGTGGTGAACCGACCGTCTCTACATCAGCCGGGAATGCAGCGCTAAAAGGCTGAACGGAACTTAGCGGGTGCCTCGCCGGAGGGTCAAGCGAGACCTGGGCGCGTGAGCACTTCGAGAGGGCGTGAGGTCGCCCGCTGTGTGGAACAAGGTGCGAGGGGGAGGGGCAGAGGTCTCTCGGCGCCGTTCGGCGTCGCCTGACGTCTACGGCGGCGCCATCGGCTACGGCGGCGCCATCGGCTGCGCGCCGGTCAACTTCTTCCGCCGCGCCATCGCGTAACGCACGCCGGCCCGGAGATCTCTCAGGAGGACGATCCCCTCCAGCGCCTCGCCGAGGCTCGCGAGCGCCGCGGCGGTGCTGGCCGACATCCCCACGAGGACGCTCTCGGCGCCGAGCAGGCCCACGGCCTGCACCGCGCGCAGGAGGTGGAGCGCGACGGCGCTGTCGATCATCGGGACGCCGGTGAGATCGACGATCACGAACTCGGCGTCGTGGCGCTCCACGCCTTGAAGGAGCGCCGCCATGAGCTGGGTGCCCCGCATCGTGTCGAGATGGCCGATGAGCGGCACGACGATGACCCCGTGGTCGATGGGCAGGACCGGCGTCGAGAGCGCGGCTATCGTCTCGAGGAGGCGCGACTGGATGGCGAGGAGATCGGCCTCGGTGCTCCGCAGCGCCTCTTCCGTCCTCTTTCGTGCGGTCATGTCGACCACGACCCCGACCATCCCGATCACACGCCCGCTCGCGTCGCGGAACGGGACGTTGTTCTCCAGCGTCCAGCCGTCGCTCCCGTCCTCGAGCTTCCACCGGAGCTCCACGTTGATCCGCGGGATCCCCTCGGACATGATGATCTCGTCGTTCTCGCGGTAGCTGCGCGCGACCTCGTCGACGAATATCTCCTCGTCGCGCTTCCCGACGATCCTGTCGCTCGAGAGGCGATAGTGCTCCGCATAAGCCTTGTTGACGGCGAGGTACCGGTGGTCCCGAGCCTTGAAGAACACCATCGCCGGGATCGCGTCGAGCATCGCGGCGTACCCCGAGGCCTCCGCCGCGAAGAAGCTGGCCAGGAGCTCGTGCTCCCGTGCGGCGGGCCGCGCCTCGCGTACGACCGCGCTCGGTCGCTGCGCCTCGGCCAGGGCCTGCTCCAGGTCCGCGACGCGCCTGCGGAGCGCCGCGACCTGCTCGTGCAGCGACGTCTCGCTATCTGGGTCTGAAAGACACTGCATTAAAGGGTACCACGCGTCGGCCGGGCCACGGCGACCGCATGATTGTCGGGGGCGCAACACTTGTCAAGCGCTCGATGTCCGTTGTCGACTCACGGCGTGTCGTCGGTGTGGGCCGGCAGGTCCCGTGGATGTCGACCAAGACGTTCCTCGCCCGTGCGGAGGGCGAGCGCGCGCTGTTACGCGCTGTTACGCGCTGTTACGCGCCGTTACGCGCCGTTACGCGCCGTTTACCCGCCGTTGACGCGCCGTTTACCCGCCGTTGACGCGCCGTTTACCCGCCGTTGACGCGCCGTTCAAGCTGGACCCGTGCTCATTTGTCAGGACAGGATCTGCGGAGGGCGGGAATCTACCTCGTACAACGCGGACGATGATTGTCCGTCGCGCGTGGCCGATGAAGCGGCGTGGACGTGAGATTCGTTGTCTCGCGGTTCTCGATTCCCGGTCGAGTGGAACCACGGAGGCGCCTTGAACGATCGGCTCTTCCCTGGTCGATACGCGCCATGGCCGGGGGTGGCCCCGCCGCCTGCGCGAGGCCTTGTGTCTTGGCCGGCTGCGGCGCAAAGCGCGGCGCGTGCGCGTTTCGGGCGTACCAATGAGCGCCGCGGGCGCGCGCCGCGCGGCGCGCGGGCGCAGGGTAGGCGCACCAGCCGGCGCGTCGCCGGCCCGTTCACACGAGAGAGCGCACCATGAAAACGCAACCGAAACGCCTCGCCGCGGTCCTCGCCTGCCTCGCTGCCGTCCTCCCGGCGTGCGCCGAGAGCGAGGCCCCGGCCGCGCCGGAGCTCCGCCGCGTCGCCGGCTTCAGCACACCCGAGTCGGTGCTCCACGACGAGGAGCGCGACGTTTACCTCGTCTCGAACATCGTCGGCTCACCCGTCGAGAAGGACGACCGCGCGTTCATCTCGCGCGTCTCGCCGGACGGCGAGATCCTCGACCTGACATGGATCGACGGCGCGTCGGAGGGCGTGACGCTGAGCGCCCCGAAGGGCATGGCCATCGCGGGCGGCAGGCTCTATGTGGCCGATATCGACGTGATCCGCGTCTTCGACGCGAGCGACGGCGCGCCCATCGAGGACATCGAGGTGGCCGGCGCCGGCCTGCTCAACGACGTCGCGGCCATGCCCGACGGGTCGATCGTGGTCTCGGACTCCGGCGTGGCCATCGAGGACGGCGCAATCACCTCGATCGGCACCGACGCGCTCGTCTCGGTCGATCCGGGCGGGGAGGTCTCCCGGCTGATCGCGGATCCCGCGCTGCCGCACCCGAACGGCGTGGCGTGCGCGGAGGGCGAGATCTGGGTGGCTTACCTCGGCGCGGCGCGGGTCGACGCGCTCGACGCGCTCGACGTCTCCGCGCAGCCGCGGCGCGAGATCTCCCTGCCGGCTGGCACGCTGGACGGCCTCGTGCGCCTCGACGACGGCCGGCTCCTCGTGTCGAGCTGGGACGCGGGCGCCGTCTTCGAGATCGACCCCGCCGGGGACGCGGCGCCGCGCGTCTCCACGCTCGCGGAGGATCTCCCGAGCCCCGCCGATCTCGGCTGGGACCGCGCCAGGAATCGCCTGCTCGTCCCGCTCTTCAACGACGGCGAGATCGTCCTGCTCGACGTGAAGTGAGCCGGCGGAACAGCGCTTTGGGCCCAGGGGCGGCGCGGTTACGCTGCGCCGCCCCGGCCGGCCCCGCGCTGTGTCTCCGCGGCGAGAGACGCGCCCTTTTCCATCAGGAGCGACGATGAAGACCCAGCTCACCCGACTGCTCGAGCCCACCGATCAAGCCCAGGCCTGGGGCGCGCTCAGAGAGGCCATCTCCCGCCTGGAGCGCACGTCATCGGCGAGCGGCGCCGGCCTGGCCCGGTGGGTCGGCGTCTTCACCCGCACGCGCGATCGGATAACGATACAGCGGCTCTCCCGGCCGCTCGTCGTGCTCATCCTCGACGGCGCGAAGCGGATCTTCCTCGACGGCCCGGACGGCAACACGCGCCTCGTCGCCCGGGAGGGGCAGATCCTGCTCGTGCCGCAGGGCATCCCCCTCGAGCTCGTGAACGAGCCCGATCCCGAGCGCGGCGCCTACCGCTCGTTCACGATCGAGCTCTTGAGCGAGGTCGACGAGCGGCTCCAGCGCCGGTATCCCACGCTCTGCGTCCAGCGGGGGCTCGGCGGCTTCGAGGCGGATCGGCCGCACCTCCTGCGCTCCGCGATGCCGTCGATCCAGGCGCTGATCCACCTCGTGAACACGCTCCTCTTGCCCGGCGCGCACGCGCTGCTCATCGAGCACCGGCTGGAGGATCTCATCCTGACCTTGCTCCTGCAGCACCGGGAGCAGCTCGACGAGGCGCGCGTCGCCTCCTCGACGCTGGCGCTCGATCCGACGCTCGCGGTGCGGGCGCTTGTGCGCCGCGATCCGGCGCGCCCGTGGGCGGCCCCGGAGGTCGCGCGCGCGCTCGGGGTGAGCGACGCGACGCTGCGCCGCCGGCTCGGCGCGAAGGGGGTCTCGTTCAGGGCCCTCCTGTGGAAGGAGCGCCTCGATCTCGCCAAGGGGCTCCTGCGCTCGGGGCGCCACGGCGTGCTGGAGGTCGCGACGGCCTGCGGCTACGACTCGGCGTCGCGCTTCGCCGAGCAATTCCGGCGCTCCGAGGGCGTCAGCCCCTCGGAGTACCGCGCGCGGCACCGGGCGAGCGCGAACGACTGCTGGAGCGAGGAGCCCGAGCTCGGCGCGAGGTGAGGGGCTCAGCCCGCCTTGTCGATGCGGCCGTCGGGGTAGCGCGCGAAGCGGCCTTCCGCGCGCCCGTGGACCGGGCCGTCGCTCGGCCACGGCCATCCGCCGAAGCCCGTCCGCCGGTAGTCGAGGAAGGCCTGCTGGACCTCCGCCATCGAGGTCATCACGAAGGGGCCTTGCTGCGCGACGGGCTCGCCGATCGGCTTGCCCTGGAGGAGAAGGATCTCGCCCTCGTCGGGGCCGTTCTCGAGCAGCGCTGCGGCGCCGTCGCGGAGCGTGATCCTGTGGGCCGCGGAGACGCGGCGGGCGCCGACGCGTAGCTCGGCGCCGCCGAAGAAGTAGAGCGCGCGGTTCGTGCCGGGGGAGGCGGCCGGCAGCGTGAACCGCGCGCCCGGGGCCATCTTGAGCGTCCAGATCGCCACGTCGGACGCGGCGCGCGCCGCCCACGATCTCGGCGGCGGTGCCGGCGGGCGGAGCTCGCCGAGGCGGCCGGCGACGATGGTGATCTCGGTCGTCCTGCCCGCGGCGTCGCGCGCGATCTGCCTGGGGATCGTGTCGCCCCACATCATCACGAAGCGCGGTTCGGCGAGCTTGTCGGCGCGCGGCAGGTTGAGCCAGATCTGGAAGAGCTCGAGCGGGTTGGGCCCGTCCTTCTCGACGAGCGGGAACATCTCCGCGTGGACGATGCCGCTCCCCGCCGTGAGCCACTGGACGTCGCCGCGGCCGTAGCGCGCGGCCGCCCCGAGCGAGTCCGCGTGATCGACGAGCCCGCGCCGCACGACGGTCACGGTCTCGAAGCCGCGGTGCGGGTGCTGCGGGAAGCCGGGGACCACGTCGCCGTGGTACATGCGCCAGCCGTCCTTGCCCGCGAAGTCGCGCCCGATGGCGCGGCCCGCGAGCGAGGCGGCCGGACCCATCCGCTCGTCGCCGGCCGGGTACGCGTCGTCGTGGTGGACGCAGAACAGGAAGGGATCGAGCGTCTCCCAGGGGAACCCGAGCGGCGCGACGTCGCGGACGACGTCCTCCGCGGCGAGCGCGGCCTCGTCGCCACGACCGGGCGAGGGTGCGGAGGGGTCGCACGCGGCGACGACGGGCGTTGCGGCGAGGGCGCCGAGGGCTGTGCGGCGATCCATGGGGCTCATCGTCTCATCGTAAGGTGGACCTCATGGAGGGACAACGGTGCGAGCGCGCAACGTGGCGTTGCGCCGACAGCAACGCGCGCGACGCGCGAGCCGCCGCGCGGGCTGGGTAGAGCAGGGGAGCGGTGAGGGGGCGCGTCTGGGCGTGAGCGCGGCGCTTTTTCGTGCGGAGGCGGGGCGGGCGCGCCTGGAGTCGACTAGAGTCGAGCCTCGTGTCCAAACGGCGCTCCGAATCGAGCATCATCTTCCTTGTCGCTGCGGTCCAGTTCATCAACATCCTCGACTTCGTGATGGTGATGCCGCTCGGGCCCGACTTCGCGGTCGCGCTGGGCATCCCGATGTCCAGCATCGGCTTCATCGGCGGCAGCTACACCGCGGCGGCCGCGGTCTCGGGCCTCGCGGGCGCGTTCTTCCTCGACCGCTTCGACCGGCGCAGCGCGCTCGCCGTGGCGATGCTCGGCCTCGTCGCCGGCACGGCGGCCGGGGGCTTCGCCACGGGGCTCCCGAGCCTCATGGCGGCGCGCGTGCTCGCCGGGGCGTTCGGCGGGCCCGCGACCTCGGTCGCGTTCTCGATCGTCGCCGACGTGATCCCGCCCGAGCGGCGCGGCAAGGCGATGGGCGTCGTGATGGGCTCGTTCTCGGTCGCCTCGGTGCTCGGCGTCCCCGCCGGGCTGGAGCTCGCCCGCCGCGGCGGCTTTCCGCTGCCGTTCTTCGCGGTCGCGGCGCTCGGGCTGCTCGTCGCCGGGCTCGCGATCTTCCTCCTGCCGTCGATGCGGGATCACCTGACCGGCGCGCCGCCGTCGGGCAGCGCGCTCGGCGAGCTCGGCGCGCTCCTCGGCCGGCCGATCGTGCTGCTCTCGTACGCGACGACGGCGATCCTGACGGTGGCGTCGTTCCTGGTGATCCCCAACATCTCGGCTTACGTGCAGTACAACCTCGGGTATCCGCGCGAGCGGCTCGGGCTGCTCTACTTCGTGGGAGGCCTGGTGAGCTTCGCCGCGATGCGGGCCGTGGGACCCTTGGTGGACCGCTTCGGCGCGTTTCAGACGGGCTCGGTGGGGGCGGCGGTGCTCGCGGGCGTCCTCTACGCCGGGTTCGTCTCGTATACGCCGGGGCTGCCGGTGCTCGCGATCTTCATCGTCTTCATGCTGGGCATGACGTTCCGCAACGTCTCGTACAACACGCTGACGTCGAAGGTGCCGCGCCCCGCCGAGCGGGCGCGCTTCACCTCGATGCAGTCGGCCGTGCAGCACATGTCCTCCGCGATCGCGGCGTTCGCGGCGGCCAGGATGCTCCACGAGCTGCCGGACCACCGCCTCGATGGCATGCCGGTCGTCGCGGGGCTGTCGATCGTGTTCACGGTGGCGCTGCCGCTGCTGTTCCTCGGGATCGAGCGGCGCGTCGCGGTCGCGCAGCCCTCGTAGCCATGCCGCGAGCGGCGATGAGCCGCTGCGACACCGGCCACTCCGATCGCCATCGGATCAGAACACGAACCGGGCCGATACCATCGCTGCGGCGGGCGACGCGGCGGGGCGGATCTCGACCCTCACACCCCCTCCGTCCTCCGTGCGGCAGGACTGCGGCATGCTCATGAAGATCATGACCGTCGCCGTGATCACCGTCGCTCCGCCGGCGAAGAGGGTGCCGGCAGCCAGCCAGCTCTCGTTGACGCTGGCGTCGTCCTGGAAGGCGGAGGACGGAGGCACGACTGACCGCACTGTTGCACGCTCCGATCCTGGGCATTCCCATGGAGCTCGTCGGCCTGCCACATCAACGTGCCACCCACGACGGAGATGGCTGCGCCAGCCCCGAGCGTGGCCCAGGGGAGCCAGCCGCGTGCGCGCCCTCTCGCGAGCGCACGCGTCCGGCATCATCCACCGTGACCTGAAGCCCGAGAACATCATGCTGGAGGCGTCGGGGCGCTCCCCCACACTCCATAGAGCGATGCCAGCGTCGGCGCTTCCATCCTGCGCCAGCGCTCGCCGTCGTAGTGCAAGATCGCGCTCTCCAGGCCGACAGCGAAGACATCCTCTGGCCCGCTCCCCCACACGGCCTGGAGATGTTCTCCTGAGTCCAAGAGCGTCACTTGCCAGCTCTCGCCGTCGTAGTGCGCGATCGTGCCCTCGTCGCCGACGACGAAGACATCGTCGGGTCCGCTCCCCCAGACGCCACCGAGAAGAACCGACGTTGGCGAATCCAAGGGGTCTCGATATCATCCGGGCGCTCGTTTCGATGCCCCCCGCGTGGTCGCGACCAAGCGCAGAGGTCCTTCTGGAGCCGATGGACTGGTCGAGACCGCTCCATTTGTATGAAAAGATCCAATTTGTTTGGTTGGGACCGTCTTTCAGGCTGAAATGATCCCTCGCGATCGGTTGAGACCCCTCCTCGGCCTCACGACGAGCGCCGGCTCTGGGCACGACCTCCGTGGCACCTCCTTTTCTGCCGGCCGGGTTGGTCTCGCGCCGTCGCAAACTCGCCGCCAAGGAGAAGACGGCGCCGGTGCCGGCAAGCGGTATGGCGGGACGTCCGCGGGCGAGGCGCCGAGCCTGGAGGAGCCGGGGGAGCCGGCGGTGGGTGAAGAGGAAGAGGCGGGTGCGGGGGACGGCGAGTTCGTGAGCTGAGTCGACCGCCGCGAGCGTCGCGCGAGGCCAGCCACCGGCCGGCTTGCAGCAGAACGTCTCGCCCCACGTGGGCTTGATCTTCTCGCCCTCCGCGAGCCTCACCCGCCCGTATCCACACCCACGCTGGCGCTCCGCCGCGCGATCGGCTGCTGCGCCCGTCCGGCCTGCCTGCGCCCGCATCGGTCCGCCGGGCGGCCTCGCGTTGCGTTCGGCGGCGTCGAACGCGGCCACGCTGAAAGGGAAACCGTGGTAGGGTGAGGGCCGTTCATTATGGCTCTCGATTCGCGCCCGAAACAAGGAGAATTGTTGCCATGAGGAGAATCGTTCGTGTCAGAGTGCTTGCCTGCGGTCTGGCGATATCGGTTGCATACTCGACGACTCCGGGTTGCGTCATCCGATTGGGCCCGAGCACCGAGGAAGACACGACGGGCAACGGAACGGACACGGGCGCGACGCCGGAGAATCCGGTCGCTCCAGAGCCCACGCAGGAGGAGGAGGAGGCCGCCGAGGCGTTCGCTCAGGTGGATCCGGAACAGCTCGTGCTCGCCGAGGCGAAGGCGTCGCTGACCACGGCGTACCTGGTCGCCCAGGCGGAGTCTTCGGGCATCGATCCCAGCACGCTGGATGAGGCCGCGCTCGAACAGCTCATGCAGCAGTACCTCCCTGCAGCAGCGGCCGCGGCGGATGCATGGCTGGCGACGCTGGATCCGTCGACGTTTCCAGCATGGCATGAAAAAAGCGAATGCGAATTCGATGAGGGCTGCGCCTCTCGCGTGCCGTGTAAATACAATGCTCCGCCGGTAAGGCACTGGTGTTTCGTCACCGATTGTGGCAAGTCCAAGTGCTCGATTTGTCCTGACTGGGTGGCCGATCTCTTGAAGAGCCTGGTGCTCACGTCCTGGTGTGCGTACGTCTGTGTCGAGCTTGGGAAGCCTTCGCAGACCAGCGTGGTCGCGATCGGAGCGGGGGGGATTTCCGCGTTCAGAGGGTATTTCGTGGGTCCTATCTGTAAGGACCCTTGAGGATCGAGCCATGACGGACGAGCTCAAGACGAATGCGCCGGATCAGGCCGCTGGGAGCGTGACGCCGAGCTCGCTGGGAGCGGCGGAGGATCAGGCCAGAGCGCTCGCGATCGGCCTTTCGGCCGCGCTGAACGTCGCGGGGCTCCTGGCAGCGCCGCGTCTCCTTGCGAAGGCGATGCGAACGAAAAAGGAGGCGCCGACCGGCGAGGCTCTCTCGGCGGTGCTCGAGAATGCCTCGACGGCGTTTCGCTCCTCCGGCGATGCGACGGGGCTCGTCGCGTCGCTGTCCGAGCTGCGCGGTCGCCTTTTGACCTGGGAAGGCCGGAGCCCCGCACCGGAGCCGATCGTCGAGGCAGCGCGCGGGGTGCTTCGTGCGCTGGATGTCGAGGAGCCCGAGGAGGGGTGGGACCGCTGGGAAGGTCCGACCGAGGAGCAGACGGCGCCGCCCGCCCGGCAGATGCCGCGCATTCTCCGCGCCGAGCCGATGACGATCGAAGCGTGGCTTGCATTCGACGGCCCCGGAGAGCTCTGCGAAGGCGTTCTCGTCGAAGAGAAGACCTCGACGGCGCTGGAGGACGCGGTCGCAGCCTGGTTTCTCACGGTGCTGCGTGCGTGGGCGCTGCCGCGCGGAGGTGTCGTGTGCGGCCGGGGGCACAAGCTCGCCGTATCGACGGTGTCAGGTCGAAAACCCGATGTCTGCGTTTATATGCCGAACGATCCGTCTGCCGAGACCGGCGCCCCCTCGACGCCGACGCTGGTCCTGGAGGTGGTCTCCGCAACCCCCGCGGACCAACGGCGTGCACGCTTGACGACCAGCAGGGAATACGGCGCGCTGGGCGTGCGATGGTACTGGCTCGTCGATGCGCTGAACCGCACGCTCGAGGTTCTCGAGCTCGGATCCGGAGGCCGCTACATCATGTTCTTGGCTGCGATCGATGGGACGATGTCCCAAGTGGGTCCTGAAGGGCTTGCCATCGACCTCGACGCCCTCTGGGCCGCCGTCGCCCCGATGGGGCTTTGACACGCAGCCATCGTGCTTCATCGGCTGGCACGTTGACGGGCGCGGGACGCCCGCCCTCAGCGCTGCTGCGCCCCGAACCGCGCCTTCGCCGCGTCCACCGCGGCCTTCGTCCACTTGTCGACCTCGTCGTCCGTCAACGTCCGCTCGGCCGACCGGAACCACAGCGCGAACCCCAGCGAGTGCGTCCCCGCCGGGAGCTCTTCGCCGCGGTACCGATCGAACATCTCGACCTTCTCGCAGCGCTCCCCCGCGGTGGTCCGCAGCACCTCGAGCACCTCTCCCGCCGGCACGTCGAGCGGCAAGAGCAGCGCCACGTCGTGCCGCATCGCCGGGAACCGGCTCGGCTTCGCGGCCACCGGCGCCTTGTACGCCGCAGCCACCGCCGCGAGATCCAGCTCCGCCACGACGGCCCCGCTCGTGATCTCCAGCGCCTCGCGCACGTCCGGGTGCAGCTCCGCCACGTACCCGACCTCGCGGTCGTCGAGCAGGACGCGGGCCCCCTTCTTCGGGTGCGCCCACGGCGGCGCCTCGCCCGAGAGGTCGAACGCCGGCGTCACGCTGCCCGCGAGCTCCGCCAGCACCGCCTCGACCGCGCCCTTGCCGTCGTAGAAATCGACGTCCTCGGGCCGCGTCAGGTAGCTGTCGCGCGGCCCCGCGAGGAAGATCGTGAGCCGCGTCGGCTCGTTCACCGGCGGCCGCTCGACCCGCGCCAGCTGGCTCGCGCCGCTCGCCTCGCCCTGCCACGGCAGGAACACCTGGCTCACCTCGAACAGCCGCACCCGAGGCACGTTGTACCGCTGCGAGCGCTGCACCACCGTGAGCAGCCCAGGGACCAGCGACGGCCGCATCACCGACTTCTCCTCGGAGAGCGGGTTGAGCAGCCGCAGGAGCGATCCGTCGTCGTAGCGCGCCGCCTTCAGCTCCTGGGGCGACAGGAACGAGTACGTCACCGCCTCGTGCAGGCCGATCCCCGTGCAGATCTGCCGCACCCTGCGCCGCAGCCGGTAATC
This sequence comes from Sorangium sp. So ce128, assembly GCF_051525245.1. NCBI lineage: Bacteria > Pseudomonadati > Myxococcota > Polyangiales > Polyangiaceae > Sorangium > Sorangium sp. So ce128. Next base: position 4,960,843 of record NZ_CP150313.1, read on the forward strand.
GCCGCGGGCGCCCGCCGGCGCGGCCCCGACGCGCGGCAGCCGGCTCGGGATCTGGTCGTAGCCAGCGATGCGCGCGACCTCCTCGATGAGGTCGATCTCCTCCGCGATGTCGGGCCGGTGCTCCGGCACCTCGACGAGGAGCCGGTCCGCCTTCTGCTCCAGCACCGAGAGCCCCAGCGTCTCCAGGATCTCCCGCGCCCGCGCCGGGGCCTCGGCCCCGATGATCCGCTGGTACCGCGGGAGCCGCAGCGTCAGGCGGCGCGGCGCGCGCGGCGCCACGTACGCGTCGATCGGCTCGCCCGCCGCCTCGCCGCCCGCGAGCTCGCAGATGAGCGCGCTCCCGCGGTCGCGCGACAGGGGGACCCCCGAGAGGTCCACCTCCCGCTCGAAGCGGTGCGACGCCTCGGTGTGGAAGCCGTACCGGCGCGCCGACCTGCGGATCCCGCGCGGCTCGAAGTACGCCGACTCGAGGAACACCCGCCGCGTCGTCGCGGTGACGCCGCTGTCCGCGCCGCCGATGACGCCCGCCAGGGCCACCACGCGGTCCGCGTCGGCGATGACCAGGTCGTCCTCGTCCAGGGACAGCTTCTGCCCGTCGAGCGCGACGAACGCCTCGCCGGGCTTGGCCCTCCGGATCTCGATCGGAAGCCGCAGCGTGTCGAGATCGAAGGCGTGGAGCGGCTGCCCCCGCTCGAGCATCACCAGGTTGGTCGCGTCGACGATGTTGGTGATCGGCCGGACGCCGAGGCGGCCGAGCCGCACCCGCGCCCAGAGCGGCGAGGGGCCGACGCCGACGCCCTCGATCACCTGCCCGTCATACCGGGGGCAGCGGTCCCCGTCGCGCACCTCCACGGCGGCGCGTGTCTGCTCGGCCGCGGGCGCTCCGGCGCCGTTCGCCCGTGGCGCGGCGACGGCGGGCGGACGGAACGGTAGGCCGAGCACCGCGGCCACGTCCCGCGCCACGCCCAGGTGCCCCAGCGCGTCGGGCCGGTTCGGGGTGACGCTCAGCTCGATGATCCAGTCCTCGAGGCGAGGCTCCCAGTCGAGCAGCGATTGCCCCGGACGCCCGCCCTCCACGGTCAGGAGACCCTCGTGGCTCGACCCGAGCCCGAGCTCGTCCTCGGCGCAGAGCATGCCGGGCGACGTGAAGCCGGCGACCGCCTTCTCGGTCAGCGTCACGAGCGCGCCGGTGCGGTCGAGCACCTGCGCTCCCACGGGCGCATAACAGACGAGCGCCGGAGCCGCCGGGATGACCGGCGCGCCGCACGCGACCTCGACGCCTTCTCCGCCTCCGCCCGCGTCCACGCGGACCACCGTCAGGCCCTTCTTGCCCGCCGGGTGCGGCCGCGTCGCGACGACGCTCGCGAGGACCACGGAGCGCAGCGCGGCGCCGACGTGCGTCACGCGGTCGACCTCGAGCCCGCCGCGGCCGAGCGCCGAGGTCACCGCGTCGACGCCGGGATCGGCGCCGAGGATCTCTTGAAGCCACTTGTAGGATATCAACATGGGGAATCGGGGCTGCGGGCGAGGGGCAGCGGCCTAGAGGCTTCCGAGGAAGCGGACGTCGTTCTCGTAGAAGGCGCGGATATCGTCGACGGCGAACTTCATGTTGGCCGTGCGATCCACGCCGATGCCGAACGCCAGCCCCGTGTATTCCTCCGGGTCGATCCCGACGTTCCGGAGCACCGTCGGGTGGACCATGCCGCACCCGAGCACCTCCAGCCAGCCCGTCCCCTTGCACTGCGGGCAGGCGCGGTTCTCGCCGAAACAGACGAGGCAGGACACGTCGAGCTCCGCGCTGGGCTCGGTGAAGGGGAAGTAGCTCGGCCGGAAGCGCGTCCTCGTGGCCTCGCCGAACATCCGGCGGCTGTAGACCTCGAGCAGGCCCTTCAGATCGGCGAGCGACACGTCGCGGTCGACCACGAGCCCCTCGATCTGCACGAACATGGGGCTGTGGCTCGCGTCGTCGTCGCGGCGATACACGACCCCGGGCGCGACGATCATCACCGGCGGAGGGTGGGAGAGCATCTCGCGCACCTGGACCGGGCTCGTGTGCGTCCGGAGGAGCACGTTCTGGCCAGGATCGCCGGCCATGTAGAACGTGTCGTGCATGTCCATGGCCGGGTGATCCGCCGGGAACCCGAGGAGATCGAAGTTGTAGCGCGCGAGCTCGATCTGCGGCCCTTCGGCCACGTCGAACCCGAGCCCGACGAAGATATCGACGATCTCGTCGAGGGTCCGCATGATCGGGTGCGGCCGCCCGGGCGCGCGCCAGCGGCCGGGCAGGGTGATATCGAGGGGCGGCGCGGAGAGCTCGCGATCGCGCGCAGCGCGCTTGATCCTCGCCGTCGCCTCCTCGCGGGCGCGCTCCACGCGGCCCTTGACGGCGTTGAGGCGCTGGCCGAGCGCCTTGCGCTCCTCGGGCGCCGCGCCGGGCAGCTGCTTCATCAGCGCATTGAGCGACCCGCGGCGCCCGAGGAGGCTGGCATACAGGCGGTTCAGCTCATCGAGATCGCCGGCAGCGGCGAACTGGACGTCCACCGTGCGATCGACCTCGTCGATGAGGCGGCCGAGTTCGGGACCACTCATTGCCGCCCCCCTTACCGCGAAGGCCATGGCAAGGCAAGACGTGACCTACGGCGCTGGTCCAGCGCGTGCAGGACGTCCGGGTCGCGGGCGGCGGCGACGGAGCACGCCTGGTCACGAGGGGCAGGCCGCCTGCGCCGAGGAGCCAGCCAGATCCGCGCGCCGCCGCGCCGCGCTCCCCGCGCGCAGCGCGCAACAACCGATGTCCACTCAGTCAACTCCAGGTTGCCAGCGCTCCGGCAGCGCCGGCACAGCGTGTCTGGGGATCTCCGCCGTGCCGCCCTCGCGCCGGCGCCGGCGCCGGCGACGAGCGATGACGCCGCGCCACGCCGCCGCCGACTCTGGAGGTGCGCATCGAGCGAGGCCAGGCGGCCGGAGCGAGACGGCCCGGGACGCGCCAGGCGAGAGCGGGACGGCGCAGCTCACTGCCTGGCGCAGCGATTGCAAACCCGTGGTCCACGTGTGGAGCGCCGCTGAGCTCCGCGCGCGGCCGCCCTCGAGGCCTGCTTGCCGCGGGCTGCCCTCGGCCCTCCGGGACACCGCTGCGCTGCGCCGTGCCGTTCAACCCTCACCGACAACCCCGATTCTGGCGTGCATCGATATGGACAAGAAAGCCGTCTCCTTCGTCGTGCTCGGTTGCCTGCTGGGGATCATCATCACCTCCGGCGCCTTCTCCATGCTGGCCCGCCCCGCGTCCGCCGAGGGCGCGAGCGCAGGGCAAGCGTCCGACGCGACGAGCGCCGGCACGAAGAAGGTGATCCTGAAGCTATCGCACGCGCTCGATCAGTCGCACCCGGTGCACCTCGCCATGGAGTACATGGCGAGGCAGCTCGACAAGCGATCGGGCGGCGCCGTGCAACTGCAGATCTTCCCCAACGGCCAGCTGGGCAGCGAGACCGAGAGCATCGAGCAGGTGCAGCGAGGGGCGCTGGCGATGGTCAAGACCTCCACCGCGCCGCTCGAAGGCTTCATCCCGGAGATGGCGATCTTCGGGCTGCCTTACCTCTTCCGGGACCAGGACCACTACTGGAAGGTTCTCCTCGGCGACGTGGGCAGGGATCTCGCCTCGGCCGGGACGAAGGTGGGCGTGAGGGGCCTCTGTTACTACGACTCCGGGAGCCGCAGCTTCTACACGAGCGGCGCGCCCGTCATGAGCCCTGACGATCTCAAGGGCAAGAAGATCCGCGTCATGCAGAGCAAGACCGCGATGGACATGATCTCGCAGATGGGCGGCGCGCCGACGCCGATCGCGTTCGGTGAGCTGTATTCTGCGCTGCAGCAGGGGATGGTCGACGGGGCCGAGAACAACCCGCCCAGCCTCTTCACGAGCCGTCACTTCGAGGTCACCAAGCACTACTCGCTCGACGAGCATACGCGCGTCCCCGACATCATCCTGTTCAGCCAGAAGATCTGGGAGTCGCTGAGCCCGGAGGTGCAGCGGTGGATCGAGGAGGCGGCCGACGAGTCGGCCGCGTTCCAGCGCGAGGCGTGGAAGAAGAGCACCCAGGACGCCCTGGATGCGCTGAAGAAGGCAGGGGTGACCATCCACGAGCCGGACAAGGAGCCGTTCCGCAGGCAGGTCCAGCCCATGTACGACCGCCTCGAGGGCACGGAGATCGGCAAGCTCGTCAAGCGGATCCAGGAGGTCAAGTGATGGGCGCTCAGGAGCGTCGGGTAGAGCTTTTCGTCGACGGGGAGACGAGCGCCTCTCAGGAGCCTCCGCCGCCGGCGCGAGCGCCGGAGGTGGTTCCGGACGGGCCAGCCCGTCCGGCGAACGCGGGAAAGCGAGCGCCGGGCGTTATCGGGCCGCTCCACAGGCTGCACGCGGGTCTGATCAAGACGCTGGAAGTCGTGCTGGTCGCCGCGTTCGCGGCGCTCACGCTGGACACCCTCTGGGGCGTGTTCTCCCGCTACGTGCTCGGCAACCAGAGCCGCTGGACCGAGGAGCTCGCCGTCTATCTGCTGGTCTGGATCTCGCTCCTCGGCGCCGGGCTCGCCTACGGCGAAAAGGCGCACCTCGGCGTCGACTACTTCGTCGGGAAGATGGATCCGGCGGCCCAGCGCGTCGCGGCGATCGCCATCGAGCTCCTGGTGGCGTCCTTCGCCGGCTTCGCGCTGGTCTACGGCGGCTTCACGCTCGTCTCGAAGACGCTCGAGGCCAAGCAGGTGTCGCCCGCGCTCGGCCTCCAGGTGGGGTACGCCTATCTGGCCGTGCCCATCAGCGGGGTCTTCTTCCTCACGTTCTGCATCGAAAACCTGGTGGAGCTGTTCACCGGGCAGGCGTCGCCCCGGAAGGGCGCGCCTGTCACCGACGCGTAACCCTTCAGCCCGGGCCCGCCATGGAAATCCAAGTCCTCATCCTGGTGTTCAGCTTCTTCGCGCTGCTCCTCCTCAACGTCCCGGTCGCCGTCTGCATCGGCCTCTCCACGGTGCTGACGATCGGCTCGCTCGGCGACGTGCCCACGGCCTACATCGTGGCTCAACGCATGTCGACCGGCATCGCCAGCTTCCCGCTGCTCGCCATTCCCTTCTTCGTCCTCTCCGGCGTGCTCATGGGCGAGGGCGGCATGGCGCGCAGGCTCATGGATTTCGCCAGCGCCGTCGTCGGCCGCTTTCACGGCGGCCTTGCCTACGTCAACACGCTGACCTGCATGCTCTTCGGGGCCGTCTCGGGCTCGGCGGCGGCCGCCGTCTCCTCCGTGGGAGGCTTCATGATCCCGGAGATGGAGCGAAAGAACTACGGCAGGGACTTCAGCGTGGCGCTGACCACGACGTCGGCGACGACCGGGCTCCTGATCCCCCCGAGCAACATCATGATCGTCTACGCCGTGGTGGCCGGGAACGTCTCGGTGGCCGCGCTGTTTCTGGCCGGCGTCATCCCGGGCTTCCTGGTGGGCGTGTGCATCATGGTCGTCGCGTTCCTGGCCAACCGCAAGCAGGCGGTGGGCGTGAGCGAGAAGGTCCCGCTCGGCGCGATCATGCGGAGCTTTGCCCAGGCGATCCCCAGCTTGCTCATGATCCTGATCGTCATGGGCGGGATCCTCACCGGGGTGTTCTCGGCGACCGAGGCCAGCGCGGTGTCCGTGGCTTACGCGTTCCTGCTGGGGGCGCTGTTCTATCGTGAGGTCAAGCTCAGGGACATGCCGCGTATCCTGCTCAAATCCGCCAAGACCACCGCGGTGGTCATGATCCTGGTGGGGGCCAGCCAGGCCATGAGCTGGGTGCTCGCGTTCGAGCAGGTGCCCCAGAGCGTCAGCCAGGCGATGCTCGGGATCTCCCAGAGCCCGTTCGCGACGCTGCTCATCATCAACGTGCTCCTGCTCGTCGTCGGCACCTTCATGGACATGACGCCTGCGGTCCTGATCTTCACGCCCATCTTCCTCCCGGTCGTCACGGGGATGGGCATGAACCCGGTGCACTTCGGCGTCCTGATGGTCACGAACCTGTGCATCGGCCTGTGCACCCCGCCGGTGGGCACTTGCCTGTTCGTGGGGTGCGGCGTCGGCAAGACCACGATCGCCAGGGTGGTCCGGCCGATGCTCCCGATGTTCGCCGCCATGATCGTCGCCCTCATGCTCATCAGCTACGTGCCCCAGCTCTCGCTCTGGCTTCCGGCACAGTTCAACCTCTGAGGCGCGCCCCCGCGCCTGCGACACGCCGGCTGGGCAGGAAGGCCGCTCTCGACGTCGGCACCGCCCGCCGCGTACCGCCGGAGGAGCCCCGCTCCGGCGCCCCGTCAAAGCCCCCTCAACTCACAAGCGGATCGAGAGCTCGCCGCTCCCGCAGGCGTCCGCGCGCGACAGCGACGGTCCATGCGCGCGTCAACCACGGCTGTCGCTCATGTCAACCCGGGGTTTACGGCGTTCCGAGGGGAAACTGCCCTTCGTCCACGGTCAGCACGCCACGTCGTCGTCGGGTCGCCTCAGGGCACGTCATGCGCTCGGGTCGGATCCGGCGCAATCCCGGCTGCGGACGAGCTTGGGTTGGAATTCCTCCTCGGCAAGTCGTGCGCGCCATGGCGTCGCGGCGGCCCTGGGTGCCCTTGGCTCGTCGCTTGCTACTGCGTGCATCAAGCGTGGACGCTGCCAGCGCACCACGCGCTGAGCGAGCCACAGGACGTGCTGTCGGGCCTCGCTCGCCTCGACGACAGCCCCGCTGTTCGCGCTGGTGCAGCCCCAACCCTCCACGAGATCGGCGCCCCCTTGAATTCCATCGTCAGTCCCTGTTGCCACCCTGGGCATGATATTCAGCGCGATCCGGAGCGCGGCTCGTTCTCGACAGACGGAGACGCGTCCGTGTCGTCTACCCGCCTCGCGCGCGGGAGACGATGGGCGAGCGCGCGCAACCTGGTCTGTGCCCTGCTCGGCGCGGCCCTCTGCGCGTCTCCAGCGGTCGTCCACGGGCAGCCGCTGCCTCCTCCCACGACGCCGACGCCCTCGCCGGGCGCGGCTCCCGCCGACGCGACGGCTCCGCCTCCGGAGACGCCGGCCGCGGCGGAGCCCGCCGAGGGCGCGGCTCCGGCCCCCGACGCCGGAGGCGCCGAGCCCGCCGCCGCGGCCATCGCGCCCTCCCAGCAGCCGCAGCAGAAAGAAGAGCGCACGACACCACCGGCGCCGCCGGAGAGCGGGTTCTTCTTCGGCGGCGTCGGCCGCGCCGTCGCGGCCATGGATGGAGACGGCGGGCCTGGGCGTGATGCCGACATCGTCTTGAGAGGCTCGCGCCTCGACGAGTCCACGTTCGTCCAGCTGGACCTGGAGCGGCAGGATTACTGGGAGTCCACCGGCGCCACCACGCGCGTCGCCGTCCGCCTGGCCATAGACGCCCCGACCCTCCACTACAACAACGCGAGGCCGTGGAACATCAACACGTCGCTCCGCAACGCCTTCGTCGAGGAGCGAGACCTCGGCGTCAAGGGGCTGTCCGTGTGGATAGGCTCGCGCCTCTACCGCGGTGACAACTCGGAGCTGCTCGATTTCTGGCCGCTCGACTGGCTGAACACGCTGGGCGGAGGCGTCCGCTACGACCTGCCCTCGAAGCGCACGTACTTCGCGGCGCACGCCGGCATCAACCGGCCGCTCACGCCGTATTACCTCCAGACGGTGGAGCGCTCGCCGGCGCTCAACCAGCCTGGCACGGCGAACGTCAACCTCCTCGATCGCCAGCGGCTCATCTCGAGCTTCAAGGCGAGCCACACCGTTCCGGTCGGGGAGAAAGGCGGCGTCAAGGGCGTCCTGTACGGCGAAGTGCACCAGCTGCCGTCGGGCACGCGCGAGACGGCGGAGGCCGGCGTGTACGAGCGGTTGCCTCGGGACTCCGGGTACGTCATCGGCGCGCAGGTCAGCCCGTTCACCGGCGTGAACAACGGCCACCTGCACCTGTTCCTCCGCTATGCGGGCGACCTCGCGGCGCACGGCGAGTTCGGCACCCCCACGCAGCCCGCGCCGGACGGCACCGCGAGCGGAGCGCACGAGCTCATGTTCACCATGAGCGGCAACTACGAGACGGGGATGCTCGGCCTGATGGCCTCCGGGTACATCCGCTCGTTCCGCAACGCCAGCGAGCCGTTCGACTTCGCGGATCTGGACGAAGGCATCTTCGTCGTTCGGCCGCACTTCTATCTGCGCGACTGGGGAGGCATCGCCGTCGAGGCATCTTACCAGGCGCAGCGGCGCGGGAGGGTCCCGCCCCCGGCCGAGCCCGCGGCGCCGGGCGCGCACGCCGCGGCCAGCCACCACAGCGCGAGCCTCGTGCGCTTCGGGCTCGTGCCGTTCCTGAACGCGGCGGGCAAGGGGGACTTCAAGCGCCCTCAGTTCCGCTTCATCTGGCTCGTGACCCGGCGCGATGAGGGCGCGAAGGCGCTCTATCCGCAGGACGACGTGTTCAGCCAGCGCACGTGGGAGCATTTCATCGGCTTGAACGTCGAGTGGAACATCAAGGCCAGCCCGGCGTTCTGACGCAGCCGCGGGGCTCCGGGGATTCACCGCGTCCATTCGTAAATTCCGTTAACGAAGCAAGGGAAGGGTTTTGTCCATGAAGCCAGTGAACCCTGGTCAGGTCGTGGTCCGCGGGACGGCGTCGCACAGGGGGCGGAAGCTCTTCGTGACGCCGGACAACAGCCCCATGAAGCGCCTGCATTACGGCCGGATCCTGCTCGATCAGAGCGCGCCGAGGGCCCTCTTCGAGACCTCCGGCCGCGAGGTCGGGCTCCTCTGCATGGACGGCCAGTGCGCCGTGCAGGTGAACGGCGAGGACACGATCGGGCTCGGCCGGTACGACGCCATCTACGTGCCTCGCGGATCGACCGTCGAGGTGCGCACGAGCTCGGCGGTCGATCTCGTCGAGTGCGGCGCCGAGGTGGAGGGGGACTATCCCCTCCAGGTCGTCCGCTACAAGGACGTCGAGCAGAGCCCGTCGCTCAAGTTCAAGGCGGGCGGCGACGCCACCACGCGCGAGCTCAGCATCCTGCTCGGCAAGAACGTGCAGGCCGGCCGGATCGTCGCGGGCTTCACGCGCTCGGCGCCGGGGCACTGGACCAGCTGGCCCCCGCACGAGCACACCGACCTGCTCGAGGAGATGTACGTCTATTTCGATATGCCGCCACCGGCGTTCGGCGTGCAATTCGTCTACACGGCCCCGGAGGCGCCCGAGGTGGTCACCGTGGTGCGGGACGGCGACGCCGTGCTGATGCCGGCGGGGTATCACCCGAACGTCGCGGCGCCGGGGCACTCCATCAACTTCGTCTGGCTCATGGCCGCGCACCGCGAGCGCGAAGATCGGGTGTTCGGCGTGGTCAACGTGCAGCCGGAGTTCGCCCAGCGCGGCTCCGGGCTCGAGGCGAGCCTCAAGTAGCCGGCAGGGGAGCGGGCCAGCGTCAGGCGGGTCGAGCTTGGGAGGATAGCTTCATGGTGATGAATTCGGAGTCCACGACGGCCATCGCCGACGCGCCCGCGGGGGTGCCGCGCAGCGCCGACGCCGCGCCGGTTTCGGCCGGCATCGGGCGTTATCGGTGGGTGATCTGCGCCCTCTTGTTCACGGCCGCGACGATCAACTACGTCGACCGGCAGGTCCTCGGCGTCCTCAAGACGACGCTGCAGAAGGAGCTCGGCTACAACGACATCGATTACGGCAACATCGTCACGTCGTTCCAGGCCGCTTACGCCATCGGGATGCTGACGATGGGCCGCCTCATGGATCGCATCGGGACGCGGCGCGGGTTCTCGTTCGCCGTCGGGTTCTGGAGCCTCGCGGCGGCGGCGCACGCGCTCGTCGGCAGCGCCGGGGGGCTCTCGGCGGCGCGGTTCGCCCTCGGCATCGGCGAGGCCGGCATGTTCCCGGGCGCCCTCAAGACGATCGCGGAGTGGTTCCCCAAGAAGGAGCGCGCGCTCGCGACCGGCCTGTTCAACTCCGGCACGAACATCGGCGCGATCGTGTGCCCCCTCGTGGTCCCGTGGATCGCGGTGGCCTGGGGGTGGCGCGCGGCCTTCGCGCTGACCGGCGCGATCGGGGCGCTGTGGATCATCGCCTGGATGATCCTGTATCGCCCCCTCGCGGAGAACCCGCGCGTCACGCCGGAGGAGCGCGCCTACATCACGAGCGAGCCGTCGCCGGCGCCCGGCAAGGTCGGCTGGCTCAGCCTGATCCCGCACCGCCAGACGTGGGCGTTCGCGATCGGCAAGTTCATGACCGATCCGTTCTGGTGGCTTTACCTGTTCTGGGTCCCCGACTTCCTGAACCGCAAGCATGGATTGAACCTCCTCCAGATCGGCCCGCCGCTCGTCACGATCTACCTGCTCTCCGACGTGGGCAGCATCGCCGGCGGCTGGTTCTCCTCGATGCTGATGCGCCGCGGCTGGACGGCGAACGCGGCGCGCAAGACCGCGATGCTCGCCTGCGCGCTCGGCGTGGCGCCCGTCTTCCTCGCGACGCGCACCGACTCGCTGTGGGGCGCCGTGCTGCTCCTCGGCCTCGCGACCGCAGCGCACCAGGGCTTCTCGGCGAACCTGTTCACGCTCACCACGGACATGTTCCCGTCGCAGGCCGTGGGGTCGGCCGTCGGGTTCGGGGGCATGGCCGGGGCCATCGGCGGGATGCTCATCGCGCAGATCGCGGGCCGCGTCCTCCAGCTCACGGGGAGCTACTCGACGCTGTTCATCATGGCGGCGTCTGCCTACGTGCTCGCGCTCGCCATCATTCACGCGCTCGTGCCGCGGCTCGAGGCCGCGCAGCTGAAGCAGGGATAAGACAATGACGAATGATCCGTTTCGTTTGGACGGCAAGGTCGCGCTCGTGACGGGCTCGGCCACGGGCATCGGCGCCGCGATCGCGACGGCGCTCGCGGCGGCGGGCGCGGACATCGCGTGTCACGGCAAGGACGAGCCGGGCGAGGCCACCATGGCGGCGGTGCGGAAGCTCGGGCGTCGCGCCACCGGCATGGCCGCGGATCTCGCGGATCGCGCCTCACACGCCGAGCTCGTCCGGAGGGCGAAGGCCGAGCTCGGGCGCATCGACATCCTCGTGAACAACGCAGGTCTCATCCGGCGGTCGCCGGCCGTCGAGTACGCCGAGGAGGACTGGGATCTCCTGATCGAGGTCAACCTGACGTCCGCGTTCCGCCTGTCGCAGCTCGCCGGGAAGCAGATGCTCGAGCAGGGGTCGGGCAGGATCGTGAACATCGCGTCGCTGCTCTCGTTCCAGGGCGGGATCCTGGTGCCGGCCTACGCGGCGTCCAAGGGTGGGATCGCGCAGCTGACGAAGGCGCTCGCGAACGAGTGGGCCGGGAGGGGCGTCAACGTGAACGCGGTCGCCCCGGGGTACATCACGACGGACAACACGGCGGCGCTCAGGGCCGACGAGGCGCGCAGCCGGCAGATCCTCGATCGCATCCCGGCGGGGCGCTGGGGCGAGCCGAGCGACATCGCGGGAGCTGCGCTGTTCCTGTGCTCGGAGGCGAGCAGGTACGTCCACGGCCACGTGCTGGTCGTCGACGGCGGGTGGATGAGCCGTTGAGGAGCGTGAAGATGAAGATCCGAAATGCAAAGAGCTGTGCGTGGGACCAGGTGAGCCTCGGGGAGGTGATGCTGCGCCTCGACCCGGGAGAGCGGCGGATCCACACCGCGCGGGCGTTCGACATCGGGGAGGGAGGGGGGGAGTACAACGTGGCGCGGGGGCTCCGGCGCTGCTTCGGGCTCCGGACAGCCATCGTCACGGCGCTCGCGGACAACCCGGTCGGGCGGCTGATCGAGGACCTGATGCTCCAGGGCGGGGTCGACACCTCCCACGTGCGCTGGGTCGATTACGACGGTGTGGGCCGCGAGGCGCGCAATGGCCTCAACTTCACCGAGCGCGGCTTCGGGCCGCGCGCCGCCGTGGGGTGCTCGGATCGCGGCCACAGCGCGGCCTCCAGGCTGAAGGCCGGCGATCTCCCGTGGAAGGCCGTCTTCGGGGAGCGCGGCGCCCGCTGGTTCCACACGGGCGGCATCTTCTGCGCGCTCTCGGAGAGCACGGCCGGCGTGGCGCGCGAGGCCATGGAGGCCGCGCGCGAGCACGACGTGCGGATCTCCTACGATCTCAACTACCGGCCCTCGCTCTGGAAGAACTTCGGCGGCCAGGCGAGGGCGCGCGAGGTCAACCGCGCCCTCATGCCGCACGTCGACTGCCTCTTCGGCAACGAGGAGGACTTCGTCGCGGCGCTCGGCTTCGAGGTGCCCGGCGTCGATGAGGGCTATCGCCAGCTCGACACGACGGGGTTCCGCCGGATGATCTCGGAGGTCGTCGCGACGTACCCCAACATCTCGGTCGTGGCCACGAGCCTCAGGACGGCCAGGAGCGCGAGCGTCAACGGCTGGGGCGGCATCCTGTACTGCAAGGGCGAGTTCTACGAGGTCGCCCAGCGAGACATCGAGATCCTCGACCGCGTCGGAGGGGGCGACTCGTTCGCCTCGGGGATCATCTATGGGCTCCTCTCGGAGCAGAGCCCGGAGTGGGCGCTCCAGTGCGGCGTCGCGCACGGGGCGCTCGCGATGTCGACGCCGGGAGACACGTCGATGGCGTCGCTCGCCGAGGTGCGGCGGGCGATGAGCGGGGCCAGCGCGAGGATCGATCGATGAAGCAAGCGATGAATCACGCGATGGACCGAGAGCACGTCGTCCGCCGCATCGAGGAGATCGGCGTCGTCCCCGTGGTGCGCGCGTCGAGCGGCGCGCTCGCCGTGCGCGCCGGTCGCGCGCTGTGCGCGGGAGGGATCGAGGTCCTCGAGATCACGATGACAATCCCGGACGCCCTCGCCGTGATGCATGAGATCATCTCGCAGATGGGGAATAACGTCCTCGTCGGCGCGGGTACGGTGCTCACCGCGGACGCCGCCCGCGGGTGCATCGAGGCCGGCGCGCAGTTCATCGTGAGCCCGGGGCTCGACCTCGAGGTCATCCGCGCGGCGCGCGAGCTCGGGAAGGCGGTCTTCCCCGGGGCGCTCACCCCGACCGAGGTGATCGCCGCGTGGAGCGCCGGCGCCGACGCGGTGAAGGTGTTCCCGTGCTCCGCGATGGGAGGCGCGAAGTACCTGCGCGCGCTGCGGGGGCCGCTCCCGCACGTGAAGCTGCTGCCGACCGGCGGGGTCAACCTCGCGACCGCGCGCGAGTTCATCGAGGCCGGCGCCGTGGCGCTCGGCGTCGGCGGCGAGCTCGTCGACGCGGCCGCGCTGGAGGCCGGCTGCGACGAGGTCCTCACGGAGCGCGCGCGGGAGTTCCTTTCCGTGGTCCGGTCCGCGCGGGCCGGGATCGAGAATCGCGCCTGAGCGGGCCGCCGCGAGGCGCTGGAGGAAGCATGAGTGTTCTGAAGAAAAGCGATGTCCCGAGCCTGGCTCGCGTGTCGGGCGATGCGGTGGAGTTCTTCACGCCCGAGCCGGGGCTCAAGCGCCGGGTGCTGGCCCACAACCCCAACCTGATGCTCGTCGAGCACCACATGGAGGTCGGCTGGGCCGGAGCGCGCCACAGCCACCCTCACGATCAGCTGGTCTATATCATCTCCGGACACCTCAAGTTCTCGTGTGGAGACGAGGAGTTCGAGGCGCGGTCCGGGGACAGCTTCGTGGTCCGCGGGGGCGTCGAGCACCAGGCCTGGGCGTTCGAGCCGTCCGTCGTGCTCGACGTGTTCACCCCCGCGCGCGAAGAGTACATGCCCTGAGCGCGGGAATCCGGTCAGCCTTTCAGTTCACCAAGATCATCCTGTCTTTTCGACGGGCCCTGCGACCGACGCAGCGGCCCTGTGCGATCGAGGAGCCTATGAAACGCAGAACGTTCGCGATGTCGATCCTCTTGCCCCTCGCGCTGGCCGCCTGCGGCGGGGACAGCGAGCCGGGCCCTGGTCCCGGCCCGGAAGTGCCGCCCGAGATGGTCCCGTACGTCGACGCGATGAAGCGCGCGGCCACCTTCATGAGCGAGGAGGTCGCGTACAAGGGCGGTTACGTGTGGAACTACCTCCCGGATCTCTCGCGGAGCTGGGGCGAGATGGAGGCGAAGCGCACCATGCTGTGGGTGCAGCCGCCCGGCACGCCGTCGATGGGGCACCTCTACCTGGACGCTTACCACGCCACCGGCGACGAGCTCTATTACAAGGCTGCCGAGCAGGTCACGCTCGCCCTGATCGAGGCCCAGCACGAGGCCGGCGGCTGGAACTACATCTATGACTTCGCGGGCGAGGAGTCGCTCAAGGACTGGTACGACACCATCGGCAAGAACGGCTGGCGGCTCGAGGAGTTCCAGCATTACTACGGCAACGCGACGTTCGACGACGCGGGCACCGCCGTGGCCTCGCAGCTCCTCCTGCGCATGTACCTCGAGAAGAAGGACGAGCGGTTCCGCGAGCCCCTCTACAAGGCGATCGGCTTCGTCACGGAGAGCCAGTACGAGGGGGGCGGCTGGCCGCAGCGCTTCCCGCTGATGGGCAAGGGCGGCCAGCCCGACTACACGAGCTACATCACCTTCAACGACGACGTGGCCGGAGAGAACATCAAGTTCCTGATCATGTGCCACCTCGCGCTGGGCGAGTCGCAGCTGCTCGGGAACATCGAGCGCGCCATGGACAACTTCGTCGCGTTGCAGCAGCCCGCGCCGCAGCCCGCGTGGGGCCTTCAGTTCACGCAGGACGGCAAGCCGGCCGGGGCGCGGACCTACGAGCCGGAGGCGCTGACCACCCACACGACGGCCAACAACATCCAGCAGCTGCTCAATTTCTACAACCTGACCGGGGACGAGAAGTACATCGCCCGCGTGCCCGAGGCGCTGGACTGGCTGGACAAGGTCAAGCTGCCGCCGGAGCTCGTGGAGATCTTCCCCGACCGAACACACCCCACGTACATCGAGATCGGGACCGACGTGCCGCTCTACGTCCACCGGCGCGGCTCGAACGTCGTCAACGGCGAGTATTACTTCGACAAGGACCCCGCGAAGCCCATCGGCCACTACGGGCAGGCGCGCAAGCTCGACGTGGACGCCATGCGCGCCCGCTACGAGGAGCTCGCGGCGATGTCGCCCGAGGAGCTGGCGGCGGGCTCGCCCCTCAAGATCGCGGGGCCGGTGGAGCTCCCGCGGTACTTCTCGCTGCGCGAGGTGAAGCTCGACGACCTGTACGCGGGCGCCACGATGACGACCGCGCCGGTGACCGAGGAGGAGGCGCTGAAGCTCGTCGGAGAGCTCAACGCGGAGGGATACTGGCCGACCAAGATCACGATGATCACGAACCCCTACGTCAGCCCTGGCACGGATGAGCCTTATCTCGAGGACGCGTACGCCACCACGCACGTCGGCGATCGCAACGATACCTCGCCTTACGACCCGACCAAGGCGCCGGCGACCTACCCGGCCGAGGAGTCGCCGACGGGCATCTCGGTGGAGGGCTTCATCAAGAACATGGGCGTCCTCATCGCCCATGTCGCGCCCGTGAAGTAGCCTCGACTTGGGCACAGCTGGCCGGTGTCAGACAGCCGTGTCCAAGCACGCTCCGCGTCTCTCGCGCACAGGGAGCGCGATCGTCACAGGGAGCCGGCAAGACCCAGGATCGCGCCGCCCTGCACCGGAACGAACAGCGGCGTGACAGCGAGGTCTTGCACGGACCGCCACGCCGCATTCCTCACGGGTCCCCTGACCGTCTCAATGCTCAAGCCGGCAATGTCGATGGCGCCCGAAAGGTGCAGCCCGGCGGCGGCGCCGATGATGCCGACCGATGATGCCGTCGCGTCGAGCAGCGAGGACGCGCGGTCCTGGGCGCGCGCCGTGGCATCCCGCGTGCTTGGAAGCCCGGGACCACGCGCGATCCCGGTGTCGCGATGCCGGACGGCCAGCGCCGGCGCGCGGTCGTGCAAGGAGTCGACTTATGAAATTGCTTACGATCGTCTTGTCGGTGCTGAGCGTGGCTGTGGCCGGGCTCGGGTGCGGTAGCAGCGCGAGCAGCGCGAGCGACGGCGCTGAAGATGAAGGAGCGAGCTCCGGCGGGACCGGCGGCGCGGGCCCCGCCGCGGTCACGGGAGGCGGCGGCCAGGGGGCGACCACCGCAGGACAGGGGGGCGGGGCGGCCACCTCCGCAGGAACGGGCGGATCGCCGGCCGTCTCCTCCGGCGCCAGCTCCTCGACGGGCGTCGGCGGCATGGATCAGCCGCCCTCGGGCGACGACCTCTACGTCGCCCCCGACGGCGCGGAGGACAACCCCGGAACCATCGACGCGCCCACGACGCTGCACAAGGCGATCACCCTGGTGCAGCCGGGGCAGACCATCTACCTGCGCGGGGGCGAGTACCTCTACGTCCCGACGGTGGAGATCGCCTACGGGAACGACGGGACGCCCGAGCAGCGGAAGCGCCTGTTCGCCTATCCCGGCGAGAAGCCTGTGCTCGAGTTCAAGGACCAGTACTACAAGAAGGGCGACCCGGCCAGCCCGCGCGGCGTCGAGCTGCACGGCAGCTACTGGCACATCCAGAGGATCGAGATCGCCAACGCCGGCGACAACGGCCTCTTCATCTCGGGGCACCACAACGTCATCGAGCGCTGCGTCTTCCACCACAACCGGGACTCGGGCCTCCAGCTCGGCGGCCGGCTGGGCGAGCTGGATACCCCGGAGGAGGAGTGGCCGTCCCACAACAAGATCATCAACTGCGACTCGTATAGCAATTTCGACCCGCCCGACGGCGGCGACGCGGACGGCTTCGCCCCGAAGCTGAACGTCGGCGAAGGGAACGAGTTCCGCGGCTGCCGCGCCTGGAACAACTCGGACGACGGCTGGGACATGTTCAACCGCAACGGCAAGCCGCTCAAGCCGGTCCTCCTGGACCAGTGCTGGGCCTTCGACAACGGCTACGAGGAAGGCGGGTACATGAGCACGCCGCCGCCGGTCCCGTACATGGGCAACGGCAACGGCTTCAAGATGGGCGGGAGCAACGGCCTTGCGTCCGACCACGTGATCACCCGCTCCGTCGCGTTCGGCAACAAGGTCCGCGGCTTCGACGAGAACAACAATGTCGGCAACATCACGGTGAAGAACTGCACCGGATGGCTGAACGGATCCATGAACTTCGCGTTCGGCGAGGGCGGGTTCCACACGTTCATCAACAACATCTCGCACGCGAGGAAATCCAGCGACGAGCCGGTCGGCAACGCGGTCTCGAACGCGTTCGAGGGCGCCACCGACGCCGACTTCCTCAGCCTCGATCGCGCGCTGGCCAAGGCCCCACGCAACCCGGACGGCAGCCTCCCCGCGACCGATTTCCTGCGGCTCGCCCCGGGGAGCCAGTTCGTCGACGCGGGGTCGGCCGAGGGCCTCGCGCTGCCGTTCGCCGGCGCTGCGCCCGACCTCGGCGCCTTCGAGGTCGAGTGAGCCCAGAGGCGGCCCGGGCGGGGGCGACTGCGCAACGGTCTTTCTTCACGCTTTCAGGAGGCAATCATGCGGTATGAGAGGTCGAATCGTTTCACCCCCTTTGCGGCGGCCCTCGTCGCGCTCTGCGGCGCGGGAGGCTGCGCGGCGTCGGGGGACGACGGCGATGCAACCGGCGCGGGCGGCGCGTCGTCGTCCGGGGCCGGGCCGAGCGGGCCGTCGTCGACGAGCGGCGGCGCAACGAGCGGCGGCGCAACGAGCAGCGGCGGCACGACCGGCGGCGGCACGACGAGCAGCAGCGGGACCACGGGCACCGGGGGAGGCGCGACCAGCGGCACGGGTGGCGGGGGCGGCGGCCAAGGCGCGGGCGGCTCGGGCACCGGCGGCGGCACCGTCGACGGTTGTCCCGCCAGCGCGCCGATCGGGTGGGCGGGCGAGAGCGGCCACGGCGTGGCCACCACGACGGGCGGCCTCGGCGGGATGACGGTCACGGCGACCACGACCGCGCAGCTCGTCGAGTACGCCGAGAGCCCCGAGCCGCTGATCATCCAGATCTCCGGCGACATCGACATCAGCGGCGTGGACGTCGACGTGGCGTCGAACAAGACGCTGATCGGCGCGAGCCCCGACGCGACCCTCCGGGGCCGCCTCCAGATCCGGGGGAAGTCGATCGACACCCCGATCCAGAACGTCATCATCCAGAACCTCAAGATCGACGCCAGCTCGACCACGGACGACGGGATCCAGATCCACTTCGCCCACCACGTCTGGGTGGATCACGTGGAGATCTGGGACGGGCTGGACGGCAACCTCGACGTCGTCCACGGCTCGGACCTCGTGACCGTCTCGTGGTGCAAGTTCCACTACACGAGCAACGCGCCGGATCCCGCGCACCGCTTCTCGAACCTGGTCGGCCACAGCAACAACAACAGCGACGAGGACACAGGGAGACTCCGCGTCACGTTCCATCACAACTGGTGGGCCGACGGCGTGATCGAGCGCATGCCCCGCGTCCGCTTCGGCGAGGTCCACGTCTTCAACAACTACTACTCGGCGGCCGGCAACAACTACGCCATCGGGGGCGGCCTCCAGGCCAGGCTCCGGATCGAGAACAACTACTTCGACGGGGTGAAGGACCCGCACGTCTTCTACGACGGCGAGCCGACCGCGCAGATCGTGGCGAGCGGGAACGCCTATATCGGCATGTCGGACACCACCCGGAAGGACACGGGGCAGGGGAGCGCGTTCGCCCCGCCTTACACCGTCGCTCTGGGCACGGCCGACGCCTCGCTGAAGGACGTCGTGACAC
Source organism: Sorangium sp. So ce128 (assembly GCF_051525245.1). Lineage (NCBI taxonomy): Bacteria > Pseudomonadati > Myxococcota > Polyangiales > Polyangiaceae > Sorangium > Sorangium sp. So ce128. The sequence continues at coordinate 4,979,597 of NZ_CP150313.1, forward strand.
GGTGCGCTGGTCCGAGATAGCGGCGCCTGCGAACAGCACACCTCATCGACGACGCAGAGCCCCGCGCCCTGGCACCGCGCGTGCTTCGGAGACCCATGACCACGCGCCATCCCGATGACTCGATGCCAGCGGCGCGAGGCCGGGACGCGGCGGTGGAAGGAGCCGACGACTTATGAAATTGCTTCCAATTGCCTTGGCGATGCTGAGCGTGGCTGCGGTCGGGCTCGGGTGCGGCAGCAGCCCGAGCGACGGGGGAGAAGAAGGTGAAGGGGCGAGCTCCGGCGGTAGCTTCGGCGCCGGCTCGGGCGAGGGGGGCTCGCTGGACATCGGCGGCGGGATCCGGCCCGGATCGAGCGGCGCGGGCGGCGCCAGCCCCGCGGGCGGAGGCGGAGCGTGCGCCACCCAGACGGCGGCGGCATCGCTCCAGCCCGTGTACCTGGCGTTCGCGTTCGACGTGTCGGGCAGCATGGGCAAGGGCGACAAGGACTGGCACGACAAGGACCTCAAGTGGGATCCTGTGGTCGCTGCGACCAAGCAGTTCTTCTCGGATCCCGGGTCCGAAGGGCTGACGGCTTCGCTCTCGTTCTTTCCAGCCGACGACGACAAGTGTTCTGTCGAGATCTACGCGACGCCGGACGTGCCGCTCACGCCGCTCCCCTCGGACGCCTTCGCCGAGGCGATCGCCGCGATCGAGCCGGAGAGCTCGGACGACTGGCGCGGCGGCACGCCGACCGCGTGGGTGATGCGGGGCACGAGCGGGTTCATCGAGGCGCAGCGGCAGCAGAACCCCGGGAAATACGCGATCGTGCTCGTGACGGACGGCTACCCGCAGGGCTGCGACGAGGCCTCCGACACGATCGACGCCGTCGTGGCCGACGCCCAGGCGGCGCTGGCGGAGGGGGTCCCGACCTACGTCATCGGGGTCGAGAACCCGCCGATCGATGGCGCGCCGGACACCCTCGACGACCTGCACGAGATCGCCGCAGCCGGCGGCACCGAGGGCGCCGTGCTCATCGACACCGGCGATCCGTCGCAGACCACGGCCGCTTTCAAGGCGGCGGTCGACCGGATCCGCGGCGCCTCGGTCTCGTGCACGATGGCGATCCCGCTCCCGCCGAACGGGAGCGCGTTCGACAAGGAGAAGGTCCGCGTGCTCTACACGAGCGGATCGAGCGCGACCACGGAGCTCGTGTACGACCAGAGCTGCGCGATCGAGGGCGCCTGGCGCTACGACGAGCCCGGGAGTCCGACGCAGATCGTGCTGTGTGCCGACGCGTGCACCACGGTCCAGGCGGACATGGTGGCGAAGCTGAGCGTCGATTTCACCTGCGAGAGCGTGATCGAGGTTCCCCTGTAGCCGCAGGCCGCCGCGCCTCTGTCGCGCCGCGCCTGCGGGGCGCTCGGCCTCGCCTACCGGCGCGCGCGCCGCCAGCCCGACCCATGTCAACGGTGAGTTGACACTGTGGACACACCCAGTTGCTTCTCCACCGGTCCACCTCGGCAGGGGCGGTCAGACACCCATGTGCCGCGTCGAGCGCCCTCGCCGCTGCCCGGCGTCAATGGCCGCCTGACGCGAGCGCGGCGCGCAGGTTACCGTCCAGCAACGCTGCCGAGATGTTGTAGAACAGAGCCATCATGGCACCTGCTCAGGAGCGCGAGCGGCGGACCCTCGATCGATACACGCTCCATGGCGTGATCGCCTCCGGGGGGATGGCGTCCGTCCATTTCGGGCGGCTCGTGGGCGCCCATGGCTTTGCCCGCACTGTCGCGATCAAGCGCCTGCACCCGCAGTTCGCCAGGGACCCCGAGTTCTCGTCGATGCTCCTCGACGAGGCGCGGCTCGCGGTGCGCATCCGCCACCCGAACGTCGTCACGACGCTCGACAGCGTCCAGGCCGACGACGAGCTCTTCGTGGTCATGGAGTACATCGCGGGGGAATCGCTCTCGAGCCTGCTGCGCGAGGCCGGCAGGCGAGGGGCCCGGGTGCCGCAGCCCGTCGGCTCGGCCATCATCGCCGGCGCCCTCGCGGGCCTGCACGCGGCGCACGAGGCGACCGACGAGGAGGGCGCCGCGCTCCAGATCGTCCACCGCGACGTGTCGCCGCAGAACCTCCTCGTCGGCGAGGACGGCATCGCGCGCGTGCTCGATTTCGGCATCGCGCGGGCGGCGGTGCGGAGCCAGGTGAGCCGCGTCGGGCAGCTCAAGGGCAAGCTCAGCTACATGGCGCCGGAGCAGCTGCGCGGAGCCCCCCTGACCCGCCGCGCCGACATCTACGCTGCTTCTGTGGTCCTGTGGGAGGTGCTCACCGGGCGGCGGCTGTTCACGGGGGAGTGCGACGCGGAGATCTTCGGGCGGATCCTCGAGGGCGTCGTCCAGCCGCCGAGCGTGTACGGCGACGTGCCGAAGGCGCTCGACGAGGTGGTGCTCCGCGGCCTCGACAGGGATCCTGCTCGGCGTTACGCGACCGCGCTGGAGATGGCGGCTGCGCTGGAGGAGGCGCTGCCGCCGGCGAGCCCGCGCGCGGTGGGAGCGTGGGTCGAGGCGACGGCGGGGACGCTCCTCGAGGCGCGGGCGAAGAGCCTCGCCGCGATCGAGACGTCGCAGCGGAGCGCGGCCCCAGCGCCGCCGCCGCCGAGATCCGCCGCGGTTGACGACGCGTCGCCGCGGGACGTCGAGGCGCGCCTCGCGCAGCCGTCTGGCGGCCGCGGGCGCGCGCTGAGGACCTCGGTGACGGTTCCGACGATGACGAGGACGGTCGAGGACATGGCGCGGCCCGTGGCGTCGGCGCTCGCGACGCCGGTCGCCGCGGCGGCGCCGCCGCGGCTGGCGAGCGCGCAGCTCGTCCGCGCCTCCACGCTCGCGCTCGGGGCCAGCGCGCTGGTGCTCGCCGTGGCCCTCGGCAGGAGCTGTAGCGTGCGTCCAGAGCCCGATGCGCCGCAGGACGAGCGCGCTGGCGCCGGCGAGTCCTCGCGGTCCGCCGCGCCGCCGTCAGCGCTCGCGCCGCCTGCCGCGAGCGTGGGGGCGCCGGAGGTGCCTGCGGAGGCGCCTGCGGCCTTGTCGGCGGCGTCCGCGGCGGCGCCTGAGGCATCGGCGGCCTCGCCGGCGCCGGCCGCGCCGGGGGCCTCCGCGAGCGCCGTCGCGGCGTCGGCGCCGACCGCGCGCGCGGCCGCGCCGGATCGCGCCGCGGGCGTGCGCGCCGCTTCCCCCGCGCGCAGCGCGCGGCCGCGATCGCGCTGCGTGCCTCCGTACTATCTGGACGCCAACGGCATCCGGCGGATCAAGCGAGAGTGCCTGTGAACGACGGAAGCGTGTAGCCTGCGCTGCGATGAAAGGGCGCCTCCTCGCCGCCTTCGCCGCGGCTGCCACGCTCCTTGCGGGCCCACGCGCCCGCGCTCAGGGCGTGGGAGAGACGTGCGCGGCCTCGTACGAGCAGGCGCAGCAGCTCCTCCGCGACAGGGCGCTGCTGCGCGCCCGCGCCGAGCTCCGCGTCTGCGTGAGCTCGTGCCCGGCGACGCTCGCCCGCGACTGCCAGAGCTGGAGCGAGCAGCTCGAGCGCGACATGCCCAGCGTCGCGCTGTCGGCCACGTCCGCGGACGGCCGCGCGCCGGGCCGGGTCCGGGTGCTCCTCGACGGCGCGCCGCTGCTCGACGCGCTCCCGAAGGACCCGATCGAGCTCGATCCCGGGCGCCATACGCTGACCTTCGAGGACGCGGCGGGGACGCGGGTCGCCGCCGTTGTCACGCTGCCGCCGGGCGACAAGGCGCTGCCGATCGCTGTGCGCTTCCCGGCGCCGGCGCCGTCGCGCCCCGCGGCCGTCGCCGACGCGCCGCCGGTGCGGCAGCGCTGGCCGCTCGTGCTCGTCGGCGTCGGCGCGGCGGGGCTCGGCGTGGGCGCGTTCCTCGGCGTCAAGGGGCACCTCGATCGGAGCGAGCTCCGCACGCGGTGCGCGCCCGGATGCCCGGCGGAGGACGTCGAGGCGATCGATCTCACGTGGAAGGCCGGCGCGATCTCCGCGGGCGTGGGGTTCCTCGCGGCCGGCCTGGGCGCGGTGCTCTACTTCCAGCTCGATCCCGTCGCGCCCGCCGCGCCGGTCGCGAGCTTCTCGCTCTCGCCGGGCGGCCCCGGGCTCTCGCTCCGCGGCGCGTTCTGAGCGCCGCGCCGCGCGTCCCGAGCACCGCGCCGCGCCGCGCGCCCCGTCAGCCCTTGCTGCGGATGCCGTAGCGCTCCATCAGCCGGTGGACGAGCTGCCGGGAGACGCCCATCGACGCGGCGGCCCGCGCCACGTTGCCGCCGCTCTCCCGGAGCTTCATCGCGATGTACGTGCGCTCGAACTGCTCGACGACCATGTCGCGCGCCTCGCGGAGCGGCAGCGCGACGAACTGGCCGACGCCCATGTCGGCGGGCCGCGGCGCCACCTTCACGATCGCCTCCTCGGCGAGGTGCGGGAACAGCATGAGCCGCGCGACGGTGTTGCGGAGCTCGCGCACGTTGCCCGGCCAGTGGTGCCCGCGGAGCAGCTCCAGCGCGTTCGGCGGCAGGTCGGCGAGCGAGCGCGGAGGCACCTGCGCCGCGAGGAAGCGCTCGACGAGCAGCGGGATGTCCTCCTTGCGCTCGCGCAGCGGGGGCACGACGGTCTCGACGACGGCGAGCCGGTAGTAGAGATCCTCGCGGAACGCGCCCGACGCGACGCGGCCCTGGAGATCGCGGTGCGTGGCGGCGATCACGCGGGCGTCGAACGACGTGTACGCGGCGGCGCCGATGCGCCGCACCTGGCGAGCCTCGAGCGCGCGCAGGAGCTTCGGCTGGAGATCGAGCGGGAGCTCGCCGATCTCGTCGAGGAAGAGCGTGCCGCCGGTCGCCTCCTCGAGCAGGCCGGCGCGCGCGCCCTGGGCGCCCGTGAACGCGCCCTTCGTGTAGCCGAAGAGCTCGGCCTCGATGAGGTTCGGGGCGACGGCGCTGCAGTCGAACACGACGAAGGGGCCGCCGCTGCGCGGGCTCGCCGCGTGGATGGCGCGGGCGAGGACCTCCTTGCCGGTGCCGGACTCGCCGAGCAGGAGGATCGTCTCCGAGGTGGCCGCGGCGCGCTCGAGGCGGGCGAAGAGCGCGCGCATGGGGACGCTGCTGCCGAGGGCCTCGCCGAAGCTGGCCGAGGTGGAGAGCGGGACGACGACAGGGGCGCCGCCGACGCGCACGGTGAGGGGCACGCCGCCCAGGGAGGCCACGGCGCTCGGGGTGAGGAAGCCCTCGACGATCAGGACATCGTTGATGAACGTGCCGTTCTTGCTGCCGAGGTCGGTGAGGACGACCCCGCGCGGCGAGAACCGGAGCTGGCAGTGGCGGCGTGAGACGCGGGAGTCGGGGATGATGACGTCGCACTCGCCGCTCGTTCCGAGCACGAGCGGCGCGACGCCGAGGGCGGCCTCGATCGGCGGGCTCTTCTGCGGGGTGACGAGGATGCGCAGGTCCGGGAGCTCGACCGCGTCGCTTCGGAGGGTCGTGATCGTCCGGGTGGGGTCGTGCATTGATCGCGCGGGAGGGGGACGGGGCAGCATCTCCGAATTTCTGGCAGATTTCCAGCGCGCGGTGCGTCCCGGGCGCTGGGCGCACCGCCGCCGGGGTATCCTCGTGAGGTGCTCGAGTTCACGCAGTCCGAGGCCAAGATCCTGTCCCAGTGCGTCACCCGGTTCACGGATGCGTTCCGCCGCGACGTGGCGGACGTGATCCGGCACGAGTTCCGCGGCTACGAGCCGCCGGAGGTGACGGAGCTGATCGGACAGCTGAGCCTCCTCGGGCGGCAGCTCGAGCTGCGCCCGCCGCACGCGCAGATCCACGACACGCAGGGCCCGCTGCTCAAGCGCATCCTGATCGACCTCCGGCGCGACAGCGCCACGGCGATCGAGGAGCCGCTCCAGAAGGCCGTGAACGCCGAGACGATCCGGCACCTCCGGCGCGAGGTCCACGGGCTGGAGCAGCTGATGGCCGCGCCCTGGTTCGCGGCCACGCGCGCGCTCAAGGTGCCGCAGCTCACCGACTACATGTCGATCCGGCACGCCGAGGCCGTGATGCCGGAGGCGCCGCCGCTCCGCCCGCGCGAGTACGACGAGAAGTTCCACATCCTCGAGGCGCCCGGGCTCTTCCTGCCCGATCTGGCGCACTACCGGGCGCGCTGCGCGCTGCGCGGCGCCTCCATCGCCGTGGCGTTCGTCGACATCGACGACTTCAAGGCGTTCAACGTCCAGCACACCGAGACCGCGGTCGATCTCCACGTGCTCCCGCCGCTCATGGAGAGCATCGAGGCGCACGTCTTCGCGCACGGGCACGCGTACCGGTTCGGCGGCGACGAGTACATGATCACGCTGCCCAACGCGACGCGCGCGTGGGCGGTGGACTTCCTGCGCGCGCTCCAGGAGCGGCTCGGCCGCCGTCGCTACCGCCGCGTCGAGCGGTCGCCGACGATCTCGGCCGGGCTGTGCGTCGCCGACGTCGACTGCTTCCTGACGGATCGCGAGATCCAGGGGCGCGCCAACCTCGCGAAGAACCACGCGAAGGCCACGGAGAAGGGCAGCGTCGCCACGTACGACGGGGAGCTGTTCCGCCCCGAGGATCTGGTGCTCGCGTGAGGCCGGACGGCGGGATCGCGGCGGGCGAGGCGCGCGCCGACGGCGACGCGCCGCCGGAGGCCCCGGACGGCCTGGTCCTGCCCGAGCCGCTGTGGGGCGCGGTGCGCGCGGCCTACGGCGAGCCCGGGCGCGCGTACCACGACCTGGCGCACGTGCGCGAGGTGCTCCGCCGGGTGGGCGAGGTCGCCCGCGACGTCGGCTGGCGGAGGCCGCGGGAGGTGTTCCTGGCCGCGCTCTTCCACGACGCCGTGTACGTGCCCGGCCGCCACGACAACGAGGCGCGCAGCGCGGAGCTCGCGCGCGAGGCGGTGGCGCGCTGGCTGCCCGGCGAGGGGTTCGACGAGGGCCTCATCGAGCGGCTCATCCTGCTCACGGCGCGCCACGGGGCCCTCGGGCCGGCGGACGTCGGCGAGGAGGAGGCCCTCTTCCTCGATTGCGACATGGCCATCCTGGGCAGCGACGCGGCGGTGTTCGACGCGTACGACCGGGCGATCGCCGCGGAGTACAGCGCCGTGCCGCCCGAGCTCTACGCTGCAGGCCGGCGGCGCTTCTTCGAGAAGCTGCTCGCGGCGGAGCGGATCTTCCTCTCGCCGTACTTCCACGCCCGCCTCGAGGCGAGCGCGCGCGACAACCTGCGCCGGAAGCTCGACGCGGGCGCGTAGCGGCGCTGCGCGGGGGTCGTCGGGGCGGGGGTCGTCGGTGGACGGCGCGGTCGTCACGGGCGCGGCGGTCCGCGCCGCCGGGTCGCGCCAGGATGCAGGGGGGCAGCGACGCTGGCGCGCGCTGCCCCTCGCGCGATCACCAGCTCTTCACGTCGCTCTTGCTCACGCGGCACGTGGCGGTGTCCCACTGGCTCGCGCCGCCGTGGAGCTTCTCGGACTCGCCCATGTGATCGGTGACGGCCCTGTACTCCTGGCAGATCTTCGGCTTGTCGTCGTCCGCGTCGTAGCCCCCCTTGACGTAGAGGTTCGTGATCGTGACCGTGTCGCCGTAGTTCTGGTTCGCGCCGGCGATCGTCGTCTTCACCCGGTCCACTCTGACATTGTCGATGATCAGGTGCCGCGGGCCGCCGTTCGCGGTGCAGTCGCCGCACGAGCGCCAAAGCTTCCCGAAGTCGGCGATGTACGAGTTCGTGACGATGGTCGTGGAGCCGCCCTTGGCGTTGTGCTGGAAGATCTTGTCGGCCGAGTGCAGGGCGATGGAGCTGTTGATGTGCATCGTCGCCCCGTCGGCGCTGTTGGTCGCCGCGTCCTCGCAGACGTCCTCCCAGTAGACGTGATCGAGCGTGCAGTCGCCCTTGCAGACGATTCCGTTGCCGCCGGGGAGGCCGCCGGCGATGATGAGGTTCTTCACGGTGACGCCGTCCTCGACCTCGAACACGGTCTTCTGGCCCTCGCCGTCGTCGCAGTCCTCCGTGTTGTTCACGCCGATCTTCTGGTTGTTGAAGTCGTAGACGTCCTGCCCGCCGTGGGCGGCGTTCTTGAGCACCGTCGTCTCGGTCCTGATCTCGCCGTCGCCGTTCGTGGGCGTCGGGATCTCCATCGGGAGCTCGTCGCCGAGCGGCTCCTCTCCGCCGGTGCCGCTGCTCGTGGTGCTCGCGGCCGTGGAGCTCGCGGCCGTGGTGCTTGCAGCCGTGGAGCTCGCGGCCGTGGTGCTGGAGCTGCTCGTGGTCGCGCTGCTCGTGGTGCTCGCGGCGGTGCTGCCGCCGCCGGCGCCGCCCGTGCTGCTGGTGCTCCCGCCGGTCGCGGTGGTGCTGCTGCTCGAGCTGCTGCCTCCCTGGCCGTCGTCCGGCGTCGCTGCGTCGTCCGAACAGCCGAGCTGGGAAGCGCCAGCGGCGCCGATCACGAGCAGCAAAGTGAAAGCTGACTTCATTCCGAACCTCATCTCGCTACCTCTCGTTCTGGGATTCATGGTGGACGACCCGCGGCCCGGAAGCGCTCGCACGACGCCGGCCGGCGCCGTCGAATCCCCGACGCAACCCCGTCGAGGGGGGGCAACCACGAGCCCGCGCTTCGCGTCGTTCAGCTGGCCTCTGCGTCGAGTGACTGCAAGCGGCGATCCAGGGCGCGCGGCGGGACGTCGGGTCGTCGCGCGGACGTGTGCCGCGGCCTTCGTGTCAACGCGAGGTCGACACTGGTTGACGATCGCGGTTGACGCGCGGGCGCTCCGCGCGCGGGCAGATCGCGCTGCCGCCGCGCGGGAAAAGCGCGCCGTGGCGCGCCGGCAGGAGGCGCGCCACGGCCGGCATTGTGCACGAGGGCGCCGCGCCATGAACAAGGATCAAACCATCAATCGGAGAGAATCCAACCGCCCTCTGGCCTCGGGCCTGCTGCTCGCGCTCGCGGTCGCGCTCACCGCGTGCGGCGATGACGGCGACGGAGGCGGCAGCGGCGGCGCGGGCGGCGCGAGCGCCAGCAGCAGCGGCGCGAGCACGACCAGCGGCGTCGGCAGCGCGTCCAGCGCCACCAGCGGCGGCGGCGCGACGAGCACGACCAGCAGCACGAGCGGCGCCGGCGGCTCGGGCTCGTGCCCGGGGTTCGATGACAACGACCCGTGCACATTCACTGGGATGTGCCCCTCGGCGTGCGGCATCGAGGAGCTGGGCTCGCGCATCTGTGCCTGCGCGGGCGGCGTCGCCGACTGCGAGCCGTGCCTGCCGCCCGACGCCGCGCAGTACCCCATCAACCCGGTCGCGGTCGACTGCAGCACCGTGGGCGGCAACGGCAGCGCGGCGTCGACTCGGAACACCCCCTGTACCGCGGTGGAGGAAGGGACGTCGTGTATCGGGAACGAGACGGGCAGCCCCCGGGGCTGTGTCTGCTGGGATCTCGGGGCCGGCTTTCAGTGGGAGTGCGGCTCGGTCAACAAATGGTTTGCCAAGTAGTCGCGCGGCGGCGCGAATGACCCCTTGAACGAGCGCGGAGCTCCGGGGGAGGGCGCCCCCAGGGCGACGGCGATCTCCCCCATCGGATCCGCGAGCTGCCGAGCACGGCGCCCGGCCGGCGCGCGCCCGGAAGCTCAGAAGATCGGGTCGTCCTTGCAGCCGAAGATCACCTTGACGGAGCCGGCGCCGCTGCTCGCCACCTGCTCGCACGCGGAGCCATACAGCTTGATCGTCATCATGTCGGGCCCCGTGTAGTTCCAGCCGTCCGTGCCCGTGGTGTCCTGCGCGACCGCTTGCTCCCCGACGAACACGCCGACGTGGTCCGGGTTCGGCGGCGGCCCGCTCAGCGGGAACAGGCAGGTCGAGATCTCTCCCGTGATCGTCAGCAGCGACGTCACGAGCTGGTCCTTCGTGGCCGCGAGGTAGAACTTGGGCGCGAGCGGATCTTGATCCTGGCGCGGCTCGAGCCCTGCGACGGCGAGGCCGTTGAGCGCCTCGATCTTGCTCGCCTGCGACGCGATCCCAACCACGAACGTATGGAAGCCGGCGGCGGCCGCGCTCGACACCGCCTGCACGGCGAACTCGTCCGAGTCGCTCTTGGGGCATGACGGATCTCCGTCCGTCGCAAGCAGGATGTACTTCGGGTCGTCGTTCTGGATCGTCTGCAGGTACTCGACCGCCTTGTTGACGGCGTCGCCTGTCGGCGTGCCGTCGCCCTCGGGGGTCGTGCTCGAGATCGCTTGGTTCACCGTGGGTGCGTTGTTCGTCGCGATCGGGATCAGGATGTCGCTCGGGAAGCTCTCCCCGGTGCAGGTACCCGTCCTGTCGCCCTGCGGGAACACCTTCAGGCCCCAGGAGGCCGCCTCGTTCGTCGCCGCGATGACCTCCTGCAAGGCGGGCACGACGATGTCCCATTTCGACGGCGTGCCCTCGTCTCCGTTCGGATCGTCGTGCATCGACGCCGAGCGATCGAGGACCAGCAGGATGCTGGCCGGCTTGCGCTCGACGTTGAAGTTCTGCCGCCCGCAGTCCACGCCTTCGCCGGGGCCGGCGTCGGGGTTGAGGTCTCCGGGCACGCCGCCCGGGTCTTCCGTCCCGTCGCCGACGTCGCCGTACCCGGGATCGCCGGGGCCCGGCTCGCCGGAGCCCGGCTCGTCGCTGCTGCTGCTGTTGTCTTCGTTGCTCGACGCACAGCCCGATAGCGCTGCCAACACGATGACGGAACCGATCGATGATGCTCTCAGCATGCTGTCTCCTGTAAGCGGAATCCTGGTGACGTCACCGCGAGCGCCGCGCCGGCGCCTGCTCTCCACGGGCGGCGGCCTCGCGAAGCGGGGCCCGGCGACGGCGCGGGCGACGCTGGCTACTCGAGCTCGTCGGCGAGGCGCTCGAGCCAGCCCTCGATGTCCTCGGTCGGCACGACCAGCGGCCGCGAGGTCGGCTCTGCCGTCGGGTAGCCCCCCACCTCGTCCTGGCTGTTCACGAACATGCCGCCGCCGGACAGGACGTCTGCGACGATGCGCAGATCGATCTCGTCGCGGTCCCTGGGCCGCGCGCCTGCGTGCGCGAGCACCGAGTCCAGGACCGACGCTGCGGGGAGCGCCACGAGGCCCTCGGGCCACGCGGGCTTCTCGGCGAGGACGACGATCTCCGGCGAGACGATGGGCGCCGCTGCGCCGAGGGCGTCGACGGCGATATTGTCCTCGAGGTAGGCGGATCCCAGCGAGTTGGTGCCCACCATCGGGAGGCCCGGCATCGTGTTCACGCCGTGCCGCATGACATTGCCGACGATGCTGACCCTGGGGGGCTCCGGCGTGACGCCCGAGCTCTCCCACTCCCTGACGACGGGGCCGAGCCGCATGGCCCATTTTCCGGGGTTGTAGACGACGTTGTTCACGATCGCCCCGGTCGCGAACCCCTTGTACCAGGGGTTTCGCTCGTTGTTGTGGGCGTAGAGATTGCCGACCACGGTGACGTCGGTGCAGTGGTCGTGCACGAGGGTGCCCATCGAATGAGAGCCCTTCTCGTGGATCGACTCGAGGAGCCCTTCAGCGATGATGTTGTTGCTGAGGGTGACGCGGCGTGATGTGCCGCTGGGGCCGTCGAAGCGGGGGCCCGAGACCGACAGGTTCTCGTCGACGCCCCAGGCCACCGAGCAGTGGTCGATCACGATGTTGTAAGCCGAGGCGCCGTCCGTCGTGACGTCGGGCTCGAACCCCGACGCCGGCGCGGCCCCGGCGTCGCCCATCCGGAAGCGGAGGTGCTGGATCCGCACGTCGTGCGTGCTGATCCTCATCCCGCCGCGGATCAGCGTGATGCCCGGCGAGGGCGCTGTCTGGCCGGCGATGGTGACGAACGGCTCGGTGATGTTGAGTCGGGCCCTGTTCAGATCGATGATCCCGCCGACCTCGAACACGATGATGCGCGGCCCCGGCGTCTCGATGGCCTCGCGCAACGATCCCGGGCCGTCCGCGTCGAGGTTCGTCACCTTGAGGATGGTGCCCACGCCCTCGACGGGCCCCGATCCACCAGCGCCGCCCGAGCCTGAGGTGGTTGAGCCGCCAGCGCCGCCGCCCGAGCCTGAGGTGGTTGAGCCGCCAGCGCCGCCGCCCGAGCCTGAGGTGGTTGAGCCGCCAGCGCCGCCGCCCGAGCCGGAGGTGGAGGAGCCGCCAGCGCCGCCCGAGCCGGAGGTGGAGGAGCCGCCGGCACCGCCTGCCGAGCCGGAGGTGGCCGAGCCTGCGCCGCCTGTCGAGCCGCTGGTCGCCGTTCCTCCATCGGAGTCGGTCGAGCATGCCGCGACGATCATGAGCATCGCGAGGGCGGCCGCGCCGGACGCCCTGCGAGCGCGGAATAATCGAATGTACACTGGGATCTCCGTTGTTGCGGCGGACCCTGCTCCGAGACGTCCGCCTGTGAAGGGAAGCTTCAAAGGTCGATCTTGCCCACGCCCGCGCCGGCCATCACCATCGCCGGGACATCGGCGCTCCTGTCCAGCGTGTAGTCGTAGTAGGTGCTCGGCTCGACGACCGGCCCGGCCACCTCGATCTCGTGGTTGCACTCGACGAGGGTGTTGTCCCGGGCAATCATGCGCCCAGGGCTGTTGTCCTCGAAGATCACCCGGCCGGGGTTGTTGACGCTGAAGAAGTAATTGCCCTCGGCGACCACCCCGGCGTTCCAGGTGGAGGCGATGCCATAGCTGTTGTCGTTGTAATAGTTGTTGTAGACATGCACGGGCTCGCCGAAGCGGACCCGCGGGTTCCGCTGATCGGAGCGATCGAAGAAATTGTGGTGGTAGGTGACCCGGAGCCGCCCGATGTCCTGAGAGCCGCCGAGCTCGTCGTGCCCGAGGAGGCAGGTCTTCGTGTGGTCGTAGAAGTGGTTCCAGGACACGGTGACGAGATCCGAGCCCCGCTTGATGTCGAGCGCGCCGTCGCCGCCGTTCGAGAGGTCGCAGTGGTCGATCCAGATGTGGTGGGAGAACATCTGGATGTTGATGAGATCGTCCGAGGCCCCCGTGATCTTGATGTTGCGGATGATGATGTTGTGGACGGCGTCCGGCGGGGGCGAGGTGATGGCGTCGTCCACGGGCAAGCCGATCTTGAGGCCGCCGCCGGTGAGCGTCGCGTCCGCGCCGAGGCCGAGGATCGTCTTGTGGGACGTCACGTCGTGCATGCCGTCGGTGGTGCCGGTAGGCAGCGCGATCGTCCCGGCGACCTGGATGACGTAGGGCCCGGGGCGCGCGATGTGATCGAGGAACTCCTCGGTTGTCGTGACCGTGACGACCGGACCGCCCGCGCCGCCCGTGGTGGTCCTGACCCCGTAGCCCTCGACGGCCGCGAACCCGTCCGGCCCGTCCCCGAGCACCGGAGGCGCGCCGCCGTGGCCGCCCGAGCTCGTGTCGCCGCCGTGGCCGCCCGAGGTTGCGCCGCCGCCTTGGCCGCTCGCACCCGTGGCGTCGCCTGGCGCGCCCGCGCCCGCAGAGCTGCCGTGGCTGCCCGCGCCCGGAGCGCCGCTTCCGGTGCCGCCCTGTCCGGCCGCGTCCTCGCTCGGCCCGGGCGAGTTCGCTGCGCCGGAGCAACCGGCCAGGACCGCGCAACCGAGGAGGACGAACAAGAGAACAGCGGCTTTCATGCGACCGATCCTTTCGAATTGAAACACTCCACCCGGGCGCTCAGGCGCCGAGCCCGCGCGGACAACAACAGCGCATCGCGGCTCACCGTCGCTGCGCTCGATGCACGCGCGCCTCGGCGTGGCACCCGGTGGGTCGCGCGGTTCGGGCTAGCGTCAGGTGCCGGCCGCCGAACGGTGCCGGAGCCGCGCCTCGCCCGCGAGCGGCGAGATAAGCAATTACGATGCCGTCTTCTCGAAGCCGCCTGCCGGCGGTCAATCCGGTCCGCAGAAACCGCGTTGCGCTCGCGTCGTGAGAGCCCTTGTCGCAGCGCGCCGTGGCGTCGCCGAGTCAACCACGGGTTGACGTGCTTGACGGCACCGACGCACTACGTGTTAACCGCAGATTGACCAGCAGCCATCGGCGGGAGCTCCACCGGCGCCCCGTGGACAGCCGGCGACGCCATCGCTGCGCGCCACCAGGCCAGCGAGAGCCCATAGCAGCCATGTCTTTGGAGTATTTCAGAATAGCGAGCGGCTGGATCGCGTTGGCGCCGAACGGCACAGCCGTTGCGTATGCGTGGTGAGCGACGCGTTGCGCACGACAGGCGAAGCCGTACCGTGGAGGCCTGATGGTGGCGCCGCCGGCGAGCGCCATCCATCGAGCTCCGACGTCCGCTGCCTCGACGACGGGCAGAACGATGATGCCAGCATCCCATTCGAGGCAGAGGTGAGGCTGAAGGATGAACTCAAGCAGCAGCTCATGTCGGATCCTCGTGTTCCCGCTCGCCCTGCTGGCGCTCGGCCTGTTCGCGTGCGGTGGCGACGGCGCCACCCCTCCATCGGCGGACGGGGCCGGGGGCGCTGGAGGCTCGCTCCCGGCCGGCGCCGGCGCGACGACCGGCAGCACCACCGCCAGCGTGGCGAGCAGCACCACCGCCAGCGCGGCGAGCGGCACCACCAGCGCGTCGACCGGCGCCGGCGGCGATCCCTCGACGGATCCGCCGCCGCCCGCCCCCGAGGACGGTCCCGTCGGGTTCGCGTCGCTGAACGGCGGGACCACGGGCGGCGAGGGGGGCATGGTGGTGATGGTCTCGGACGCGGAGTCGCTCACGGCGGCCATGGTGGGCACCGAGCCGCTCGTCATCCAGATCTCCGGGACCATCGAGCTGTCCGGCATGAACGACGTCGGCTCGAACAAGACCATCGTCGGTCTCGGCTCCGACGCGAAGATCGTCGGCGGCGGGCTGTATCTGTACCGGGAGCGGAACGTCATCATCCGGAACATCACGTTCGAGGGCGCGAGCGAGGACGCCATCGGCATCACCACCGAGACCACGAACGTCTGGATCGATCACTGTACGTTCATGAACGGGGCCGACGGCCTGATCGACATCGTCCGGGAGTCGTCGTACGTGACCTTGTCGTGGAACGTCTTCCGGAACCATCACAAGACGATCCTCATCGGCCACTCCGACGCGGCCACGTCGGACGCCGGGTTCCTCCAGATCACGCTGCACCACAACTGGTTCGACGCCACCGAGACGCGCCATCCGAGCGTCCGCTTCGGCCAGGTGCACGTGTTCAACAACTACTACCTCGACAACCTCTCCTACGGGGTCGCGTCGCGCATGGAGGCCGACGTCGTCGTGGAGGGGAACTACTTCCTGAACACCTGGTTTCCTTGCCGGGCGGGGTACGCCGACTCCGAGCCTGGAGACATCGTCGAGCGCGCCAACATCATCGAGACCAACATGCCGCCTTCGGCGTCGGAGGACCCGAACGATCCCCCGCCTCCCGAAACGCCGGTCTGCGAGACGCGCGGCACCGCGTTCGATCCAGTATCGATGTATTCTTACACCATGGACCCGGCGGAGCACGTTCCGGCGCTGGTCATGCGCTACGCCGGGGCCGGGCGGCTCTGATCCCCGGCGCTCACCCCTTCCAGCCGGGCGGCGGCTTGGCGAAGCCGGTCTCGGCCGGGAACGGGCTGGCGGTCTCGCGCTGGTGGAGCCCGTCCACGTCGATCCCGAGCGCCCGCAGCCCCTCGCGTTGCTCGTAGCGGATCACCAGCACCGCGGCGGGCTTCGGCGTCGCCCGATCGAACTGCGTCGACGTGATGCGCGACTCGCGCCGCTCGCCGAACGTCGTGCCGAGCCCCTTCGGCGCCGCGGGCGCCGGCGGGCCGAACCCCCCCGGAGCCGGCCCCGGTGGCGGGGCACCGGGCGCCGGCGGGCCGAACCCCGGAGCCGGGGCCGGTGCGCGCAGCACGGCGGGCGGCGGCGGCGCGCCGCCAGGCGGCCCGCCGAACGCCGGTGGCGGGGCCGCGCCGGAGATCATCTGCTCGTCGAACGCCGGAGGCGGCGGCGTGAAGGGCGGCGGAGGAGGCGGCGGCGGGGGCGCGAGCTCCTCGAACACCGCCAGGCCGATGACACCCACGTTGCGGGGCTTGCCGATCTGCGCGGCGTACGACTGCTCGATGCTCCCGAACCGGAACGTCGCGACCTCGGTGTGGCTGATGCGGAACCCGGTGAAATCGAACGACTCGTGCGCCCTGATCACCATGCCGCGGGCGTCGAACGACGCGTCCTTGCCGCTCTGCACGTCGAGGCCATCGACGGTGGGCACCACCTCGACGCGCGCGCCCGTCAGGTTCCGCACGCGCAGCGCATAGCGCTGGCCTGACCGTCCCTCGACATAGGTCGACTCTCGATGGACGTACTCCCGCGTCGGCGTGAGCGCGCCGCCCTCCTCGACGAGCAGCTCCACCTCGACGATCCCCTTCAGGTCTCGCATCTCGATGCCCCTCTCCCTGAGCCGTCGCGCGCCCTCGTGCGGCGGCAAGCGTCCGGGCACTACGTGAACCCGCTCGGCGCCAGCGTGTCAAGGCGCCGGTCGGGCGCGGGCCTCGCTGCCCGCTCGCTTCCCCATACCGCCCGCCCGCGGCTCGCGCTATCAACGCACCTGCGTGAGGCGCGGGCGACGCTCGCCGCCCTCGGTTTTCGAACGTTTCGCGCGTTTCGCATGTTTCGCATGGTCGCCGCATGATCGCCGTGGTCGCAGAGAAGCCCGCCGTCGCCCGTGACATCGCCGCGGTGCTCGGGGCCTCGAAGCGCGCCGAGGGCTTCCTCGAGGGCGGCGGCTACGTCGTCACGTGGGCGATCGGGCACCTCGTCGCCATCGCCGAGCCGCACCAGATCGACCCCGCCTGGAAGCGCTGGCGCCTCGACCTCCTCCCGATGCTGCCCGGGCAGTTTCCGCTCGTCGTCCTCCCCGGGACGCGGGCCCAGTTCGAGATCGTCCGGAAGGTCCTGGGCCGGCGCGACGTCGAGCGCGTCGTCTGCGCCACGGACGCCGGCCGCGAGGGCGAGCTCATCTTCCGGTACCTCTACGAGGCGGCCGGGTGCAAGAAGCCGGTCGAGCGGCTCTGGATCTCGTCCCTCACGCCCGACGCCATCCGCGACGGGCTCCGTCGGCTGCGGGACGCGCGCGGCTACGACGGCCTCGCCGACGCGGCGCGCGGGCGCAGCCGGGCGGACTGGCTCGTCGGCATGAACCTCTCGCGCGCCTACAGCCTGGTCTTCGACCAGGATCTCTCGGTCGGCCGCGTGCAGACGCCGACGCTGTCCATGGTCGTCGAGCGCGAGCTCGCGATCCGGCGGTTCGTCCCCGAGCCGTACCTCGAGGTCATCGCGACCTTCTGCCCGCTCCGGGAGGACGGCTCGGGCGCGGCCGACGAGTCCTACAAGGGCACGTATTTCAACGACAAACCGCTCCCGGGCCAGCCGCCGGGCGCCGGCGAGGGGCCGAATGCCGGCGAGGGGCCGAATGCCGGCGAGCGACCCGAGACCGCGCCGTCGCGGAGGCGCCTGCCCCCGGACGGCGAGGAGGCGCGGCGCATCGTCGAGCGGGCCCGGCGCGGCGAGGCGCGCATCGAGGCGGTCCGGTCGGAGTCTCGCCGCCTCCCGCCGCCGCTGCTCTACGACCTGACCGAGCTCCAGCGGCACGCCAACCGCCTTTACGGCTTCTCTGCGCAGAAGACGCTGGAGGTGGCCCAGGCGCTGTACGAGCGCAGGAAGCTCATCAGCTATCCGCGCACCGACAGCCGGCACCTCTCGACGGACGTCGCGGCCACGCTCGGCGCGGTGGTGCAGGCGATCGAGGGCTCGTATCGGGGGATGCTCGCCCCGGGGACGGGGGCTCGGCCGCTCGGCAAGCGCTTCGTCGACGACGGCAAGGTCGGGGATCACCACGCCATCATCCCCACGGGGGCTCGGTCCTCGCGCGCGGAGCTCTCGACCGACGAGCAGAAGATCTTCGATCTCATCTGCCGGCGCCTCCTCTCGGCGTGGCACGAGGATCACGTCACGTCGATCACCACCGTCATCACCGCGATCACCACGCGCGGCGGCGCGGGCGCGCGCGGCGGCGAGCCGATCGTGGACCGCTACCACAGCGCGGGCAGCGTCGTGGAGAAGGTCGGGTGGAAGGTGCTCGACATCGGCTTCGGCAAGCCGCCGGCGAAGCCGCGTAAGAAGGGCGAATCGGACGGCGATGGACGCGATGCGCGCGACGGGGAGGGTGGGGAGGGCGAGCGCGAGACCGCGGATCAGCGGCTCCCGCCGGGCCTCGCGAGGGGGCAGGTGCAGCTCGTGCTCGACGCGGAGGCGCAGGCCAAGAAGACGCGTCCGCCGCCGCGCTTCACCGAGGCCACGCTGCTCACCGCCATGGAGACCGCGGGCAGCAGCCTCGAAGAGAAGGAGCTCTCCGAGGCGATGAAGGACTCGGGCCTCGGCACGCCGGCCACGCGGGCCGCGATCATCGAGACGCTCCTCCGGCGCGAGTACATCGTGCGCAAGGGCAAGCTGCTGCACGCGACCGACAAGGGCGTCGGGCTGATCGAGGTCGTCCACGCGGACGTGAAGAGCCCCGCGATGACGGGCGCCTGGGAGGCGAAGCTCGCCCGCATGGCCCGGGGCGGGGGCGATCTGCCGTCGTTCATGGCGGGCATCGAGTCGTACGTGCGCCAGGTGGTGGCGGAGGTGAGCGCGGGGCGGCGCGCGGCCGGGGACGGTGCGCTTTCCCCGGAGGCCGGGGCGTCGCCGTTTCAGGAGCGCGGCGAGGCGCGGTCGCGCGCGAAGGGTGGCCGCGCCGCGGCCGCCGCGCCGGGGACCGGTCGAGGCCGCGAGGCGACGCCTCGCCGCGCTCCGGGCAGCAGCGCAGGGGTCGTGCCGGGCGACGCATCGGCTGGCACGCTGCAGGCGGTCGCAGCGGCGGCTGCAGCATCGCCGCCGGCTCGGGCGCAGGCGCGGTCGCGTGCGGCGGCGGCGCCGTCGCCAGCGCGACCTGCGGCGGCGGCGACGGCGCGACGTGTGGCGGTAGCGCCGTCGCCTGCGCGGCCTGTGGCAGCGACGTCGCCGCCGGCGCGACCCGCGGCCGTAGCGCCGGCGCCCGCGCGACCTGCGGCAGCGACGTCGCCGCCGGCGCGACCCGCGGCGGTGGCGCCGTCGCCCGCGCGTGCGGCGGCCATCGGGTCCTTCCCGGCGCGTGGGGCGGGCGCGGCGTCCTCGCCGGCGGTCGCCTCGTCTCCAGCGCGCCGGCCGGAGGATCTCGTCGAGCTGCTCCACCAATGTTTCGGCTTCAGCGCTTTCCGCCCCTACCAGGAGGCCGTCTGCCGGACGGCGGCCGCGGGGAGCGACGTGCTGCTCGTCATGCCGACCGGCGCCGGCAAATCGCTCTGTTACCAGCTCCCCGGCATCGCCCGAGGCGGCACGACGCTCGTCGTGAGCCCGCTCATCGCGCTCATGGAGGATCAGGCCTCGAAGCTCCGGGCGCGCGGCTTCGCCGCCGAGCGGATCCACTCCGGCCGGAGCCGCGCCGAGTCGCGGAAGGCCTGCATCGATTACCTCGACGGCGCGCTCGACTTCCTCTTCATCGCCCCCGAGCGGCTCCGCGTGCCCGGGTTCCCCGAGCTGCTCGCCCGCCGGAAGCCCGTGCTCGTCGCCGTCGACGAGGCCCATTGCATCTCGAAATGGGGCCACGACTTCCGACCTGATTACCGGATGCTCGGTCAGCGCCTCCCGGCGCTCCGGCCCGCGCCGGTCATCGCGCTGACCGCCACCGCCACGCCGGTCGTGCAGGACGATATCGTCGAGCAGCTCGGCCTCGCGTCCGCGGCGCGGTTCATTCACGGCTTCCGGCGGAGCAACCTGGGTATCGAGATCCTCGAGGTCAGCCCGGGAGAGCGCCTCGCCCGGGTGCGCGCGCTGCTCGGGCAGGAGGGCCGGACGCCGGCCATCGTCTACGCCGGGACGCGGAAGGACGCCGAGGCGCTCGCCGCCGGCCTCTCGGAGGATCTCCCGGCCGAGGCGTACCACGCGGGCCTCGCCCCCCCGGTGCGCGACCGGATCCAGGCGGCCTTTCTGGACGGCAGCACCGAGATCATCGTCGCCACGATCGCCTTCGGCATGGGCATCGACAAGCCCGATGTCCGCACGGTCGTCCACGCCGGGCTGCCCGGGAGCGTCGAGGGGTATTACCAGGAGATCGGCCGGGCTGGCCGCGACGGGCACCCCTCGCGGGCCGTGCTGATGCACTCGTATGTCGACCGGCGAATGCACGAGTTCTTCCACGAGCGCGACTACCCTGATTCGGCGATGCTCCAGCGGATCGAAGAGGTCCTGTCGGAAGAGCCCCGCCCGAAGGAGGCGATCCTGGGCGATCTCGGCATCGATCCCGATGTGGCGGACAAGGCCCTCGAGAAGCTCTGGATCCACGGCGGCGCGCGCGTGGATCCGGACGGGGGTATCGCCCTGGGCGAGCCGGGGTGGCGCGGGCCCTACGAGGCGCAGCGGCGCCACAAGCTCGCCGAGCTCGTGCAGATGGCGCGGTTCACCGAGGGCCATGGCTGTCGCATGCTCCACCTGGTCCGCCATTTCGGCGATCAGGAGGACACGGGCGAGCCCTGCGGCCTCTGCGACGTCTGCGCGCCGGCCGCCTGCGCCGCGCGGGAGTTCCGGGCGCCGAGCCGCGACGAGGCGCAGGCGATCGCGAAGATCCTGGCGGCGCTTCGCGAGAGCGAGCAGCCGACTGGCCGGCTCTACCGGGAGGCGTTCGCCGACGGATCGCTGGAGCGGCGCGACTTCGAGCACCTCCTCGGCGGGCTCGTGCGGGCTGGCCTTGTCTGCGTGCGCGAGGACTCGTTCGAGAAGGCGGGCGAGCTCATCACGTACCAGCGCGCATCGCTCACGTCGCGCGGCCTCCTCGGCGGGCCGCGCGGCGCGAGCGACGTCGTGGGCGATGTGCCGCTCGCCAAGCTCCCGCCGAAGGTGAAGAAGCGGCAGAGCGCGAAGTCCTCGGACGCGCGGAGGGCGTTCTTCGCCCGCAAGGCGCAGCGGAAGAAGGGCCGATCGCGCTGAGCGGCGCGCGGGCGGCGCTCAGCGGAAGATGCCGAAGTGACCGAGCGCCCACCAGAGCAGGACGAAGATGAGGAGGGTGCTGAAGCACCCGCCGCCGAGCTTCTTCGCGCCGTAACCCGCCGCGATCCCACGTAAACCTGTTGCCTCGCCATGAATCGCGATGTGCTACCAGCCGAGTTTGGCGATGACGAGGCGCTTCCGCTCGCCGTCGCTGGTGCCGGGTAGGGGCCCCGTGCCGAAGTCGGCGTCCGGAGCGGTCGTCGTGCCCGCGACGAGCGTCTCGCCGACCGGCGAGGTGGCGACTGCGCGCAGATCATCTTGGCTTGTGGTGCCCATGAGGCGGCTCCACACGAGCTGTGCATCGGGCGTGAGCTTGGCGACGAAGATGTTCGGACGGCCCTTTGCTCTCAGGGAGCCGCTGCCGAAGTCGATCTGTCCAGCGGCAGTGCCGACGACGACGAGATTACCAGAAGGATCGCGAGCGACTCCGTACGCGTGCTGCTGGTCTACCGCGTCTCCGAACGCGCGCATCCATCGGGACTCCCCGTTCGCCTCGAGCTGCACCACGAAGACATCCCTGTCGTCCCCTCCCGTTAACGTGTGCTCGCCAACATGCATCTCGCCGCTGAACGAGCCCACCACCACGGGGCGACCCGACTGGTCCACCGTGATGCCAAACGGCTGCACGTCCCCGGAGCCCGGTCCGTCGAGCGCTCTGGCCCACACCGATTGCCCCGCGGGCGTCAGCTTCACGATGAACTGGCCTCCATCGACTCGAATTGGCACCTCGCGAGTGCTGAGATTGATCGTGTCCACGGACCAGCCGAGGACGAAGATGTTCTTCGAGCTGTCGACCGCGACTGCAGTGGCAGCTTCATACAACGATGTGCCGTTGAACGTGCGCACCCAGCAGCCTGGCTCGCTCACGAGCCCGGTGGCACCGTCGAGCTTCGCCACGAGGATGTCCTCGCCGCCAGGGGTGATCGATCCCTCGCCGAGATCGATGGGCTCGCTGAATCTTCCTGCGACGATGATGTCGTCACTTGCGTCGATGGCGACTCCGGTGAGTGTGCCGCGGCCTCCCAGGCCGATGCTCCAGACATGTTTGCCCGATGCGTCAAGTCGAACGATGAACGGGCCCGCTGGGAGCGGCCCCTCGCCGAAGTCGATTCCCCCCTCAACGCTCTCGCCGGTCAGAACGGGGTTTCCCCTGGAGTCGACGGCAAGGCCCGCGGCATAGTCCGCGCCGAGGTCCCCGAAATGTTTGGCCCAGAGGCGCTCGCCAGCTGGGCTCAGCTTGAGGAGCAGCACGTCACCTCGGTCGCTGGCCGAAGAAAAGGATTCTCCTGCGATCGCGATCGTCCCTGAAAAAACTGCGCTGACGAACACGTTCCCCTCAGCATCGCTCGCAACTGCCGAAGCCCCGGCGCCGCCGGCTTGCTCGAACGCTGTCGCCCAGACGATGCACTCCAGCCCATCGCAGTTCTCATCGTCCGCGGCGTCGCAGCGCTCCACCGCAGGCAGGACCTCGCCCTCGCATACGCCCCAGGTCCCGTCGGCGCCGCAGGTGCGCATCCCTTCCCGGCACATCCCCTCGTTCCTGGTGACGGGCGGGCCGCCGTAGCAAGCTTCCGAATCGTCCGGCGTGCACGATGTGGGCTCGCCTTCACCGCCAGCGCCCCCGACACCGCCGGCGCCCCCAGCACCTCCAGCGCCCCTGCCGCCAGGCGACTGATCGGTGAACTCATCGAGGCCGAGCAGCGCCGCGCACCCGCTGGCGTACAGGGTCAGGCCGATGATCGAACCAAGAGTGTACGCTCGTGCGTGCATGCGATGTTCTGCGCGCTCGCCATCTACCGCGGGAGCGGCCATGCGGGCGCCGGAGCGGAGGTTATCACATCGGAAGAGCTGCCGGCACCGTATCTTCGGAGCGAGCGCCCCGGGGCGTCGCGCGTGGTTTCGTCCTAGCCTCGGGCGCGTCGCGGCATGGTGCCATATCCGATGAAGGAGAGCGCTATCCGCGATGAGAGCCGGCGAATCGCCGCGCGAGGGAGGAAGCGGGCGAGCTGGGACGTCGCCTTGCTCAGCGCGGTCGGGACGGCGACCACGTCGCCCCGATCCGCTGCCGCGATGCCGTAGGCCGCGCAGTCCTCGGCGGTGAGCTCGAACGGCATCTTCCTGCGCGGCACGCCGGGCGCGCCCGCGTCGAAGATCTCGGTGGTCACCGGCCCCGGGCACAGGGCGGTCACCGTGACACCGGTCCCGTCGAGCTCGACGGCCAGGCTCTCGGACAGCGAGAGCACGAACGCCTTGGTGGCTCCATACACCGCATGTCCCGGGGTCGGCTGGAACGCGGCGAGCGACGCGACGTTGAGCACGCGCCCTCCGCCGCGGGCCACTAGGTCGGGGACGACCGCCGCGCAGAGCGCGACGACGCTCTCGCAGTTGAGCCGCACCAGCATCGCCTGCGCCGAGGGATCACCGTCCAGAAAGGGCCCGAATCGCGTCGTTCCCGCGTTGTTGACGAGCCAGGCCGCGCCGCCCAGCTCGCGCGCCCGATCCCGCACGCGGAGGGCAGCGCCCTCGCTGGTGATATCGAGCTCCAGAGGGTGGATGGGCGCGTGCCCAGCGGCGCTCGCCCTTGCGGAGAGCTCCTCCAGACGGTGCGCCCGCCTGCCGATGGCGAGCACCGGCTGCCCGCGCGCCGCGAGCTGCCGCGCGATCTCAGCGCCGATGCCGGACGAGGCGCCTGTGACGATACCGAGGCCCGAGGTCGTGGTCATGGAGCGAGCCTTTTATGCTGCTTCGTCCAGGATCGCGAGCGGGCCGTGCCCCTGATCTGCGGGGGCCCCGGTCAGCAATCTTTCCGTGCGATATTGCCGCAGCGCGGCAGAATCGCGCGAGGGCATCGAGCGCGTCATCGGCTCTGGGGAGCCGAAGGTCGCGCGCAGGTGTCGACCTCGTGCCGTTCCCGTCACCAGGCCATCCGCTCCAGGCGTGTGCGGCCGATCGCCCGTGCGGTTTGCCAGCCGTCCCGCGCGCATGACAGCATCGGACCATCGGGCGGTAGGGGTGGTAGAGGACCGTCGCCTACATGCGGAGCGGGCTTTCGCAGCCTTCCTCTTGCAGATCACGGCGCGGAGCGGCTAGCCTGGAGCTCGTACTTCCGGAGCTCGGGTGCTGAGGACCCGCGAGCGATGCAAAGGACCCGCGAGCGAGCCATGCGCATTCGACGAGCTGCTCTAGTCGCCACGGCCCTGCTCGGGCTGCTGCCAGCGCCGGCGCGCGCACAATCGCAGCCATTCGGCCCGGTCACCCTCTATGAGCCCACCATCGACACGCTGCCGGAGGTCGAGGGGACCGGCCTCTGCGCCGCATCGGCCCTGTCCGACAACGTGGATAACGATTTCTATGTGCCCCTCCCCAGGGACGAACCTGGCGAGCGTCTGGCTTATAACGACAAGGTCAATGCGTTCATCACCAGCAAGATCGGCGATGTCGTGGCAGAGTATCGCGAATACGTCGTTCGGACCGTCCTGGATCTCAGCAACAACAACAGCGACGTTGATGAGGACGAGAACCAGAACGACGAAAGCCCACTGAGCTACGGCGACTTCACCGGACTGATGTCGACGACGTGCCAGGAGGGCGGGTGCGACTTCCCCTGGAACAGCCACGGCACCGGCCAGCCGTTCGGCTCCAGGCTCCGCGGGTTCTTGCTCGTCCCCGAGGAGATCGTGGGTCGACCCGTTCATATCGGCTTCTACGCCGACGATGCGATAAGCCTCACCTTCTGGGACAAGTCCAACGGCGTGCAGCCCGTCATGGTCCGTCCGGCGCGGCTCGGCCTTCCGACATGGCGCCTCACGAACACCGTCATCTTCGAGAAGGCAGGCCTGTACCCGCTCGAGATCCTCTACGTCGAGATCGCCGAGCACGCGGCGCTCGAGATGTCCTACTTCGTCGGCGAGTTCGAGGACTTCGAGCTCGGCGCGCGGGTAGCGGGCAGCGAGAGCCTCAACGCGGCTGGCTATTCCCTCTTCCAACCCGCGCAGTTCTTCCAGACGCTGAGCGGGTCGCCGTCGTTCCCCGATCTCGACCAGTGCCAGCAGTGCAATCGCCAGTTCGCCGGCCAGGCCGGGACCAACGGCTGTCCTGGAAGCTACTATTGCAATGAGGCGGCCCTGTGCGCCCCGTGTGACACCGCACAATTCTGCGGCGAATCCTGCTCGGCCTGCACGGGCGACACGCTGTTCTGCATCAACCTGGAGGGCAGGTCTCAGTGCGCCGAGTGCCGCACCAGCGCCGACTGCCGCGACGGCTTCAGCTGCGACCCCGAGACGCACGAGTGCGAGGAGGAGAACGAGTGCGAGATCGACCCGGACTGCCCGCGCGGCAAGATCTGCGTCGAAAACACGTGCGTCGTATGCGACACGGCCGACCGCTGCGCCGGCAACTCGTGCAACTGCTGCCCCAACGGCATCAACGGCACGCAGATGGACTGCGCGGCCGTCGAGCCGGGGGGGATCGAGATGTGCGTCGAGTGCCTCACCGACGAGCAGTGCCCCGACGGCAAGGTGTGCCACGTGCCCACGGGCCATTGCATGGACAGGCCGCTCCCGACGAACGCGCTGCCCAACTGCTGCGGTGAGGGCTGCGTCGACTGCATGCACCCCGAGGACCCGAACGACCCGCAGTCGCCCCCGGTGCCGTTCTGCCTCCCCGGGCCCGTCGGGACGGCGTGCGCCGCGTGCCGCAACGACATGGATTGCGCCGAGGGACAGTACTGCCTGAGCGGTGAGTGCAAGGAATGCGTCAAGGATAGGCGCTGCGGGCCGCGCTGCGACAGCTGCGGCGGCGACACGCCGTTCTGCCTCGGCCAGTTCTCCGAGCTCGCGGCGTGCGTGCGCTGCACGTCGGACGAGCAGTGCGCCGGCACGACCTGCAACCGCGAGA
Source organism: Sorangium sp. So ce128 (assembly GCF_051525245.1). NCBI lineage: Bacteria > Pseudomonadati > Myxococcota > Polyangiales > Polyangiaceae > Sorangium > Sorangium sp. So ce128. The sequence continues at coordinate 5,005,582 of NZ_CP150313.1, forward strand.
CCCACGAGTGCGACCCGCCGGGGTGCATGGCGACCTGCGGCGAGGACACCCCGCACTGCGACGGCGAGAAGTGCGTCGAGTGCTACGCCGACACGCAGTGTCCGTGCGGCAACACGTGCGACCTCGCGACGAACACCTGCGACATCTCCTGCAAGACGAACCTCGACTGCCTCGGCAACGAGCACTGCCGCTGGACCGACGAGGCGGACGCCAAGGAGTGCGCGCTCGGCCCGATGCCCGACAACGTCGCGTGCGGCGGCACCCTCGCCGAGATCTGCAGCGTCTCGGTCGTCGGCCAGAAGGGCGCCGATCCGCGGGCCGCCGGGCTCGTCGCCCTCGCGGCGCTGGCCCTGATCGAGCGAAAGCGCCGCCGGCGCAGCGGAGGTGCCTCGTGAGAACGCGTCCACTCCTCGCCCCCCTCCTCGCGCTGTCCGCGCTCCTCGCCGGGCGCCCCGCGCTCGCCGAGGAGGGGCGCTTCGATGCCCAGGTCTTCCGCCCGGCAGCGGCCCCGCGCGATCTCGTGATGGTCCAGAAGTCCGAGGTCATCGGCAACCTCTCGCCGACCGTCGGCCTCTACAGCGACATCGCGGCCGACCCGCTCGTGCTGCTCGTCGCGGGCGACGACACGAGGCAGGCCGTCGACGCCATCTCCGGGCGGCTCGAGCTCGCCTTGCTCGCGGGCATCGGCTTCTTCGACGTGTTCGACGTCACGATGGCCATGCCGCTCGTCCTCTTCCAGGAGGGCGGCAACCTCCGCCGCTTCGGCACCGAGGGGTCGGTCAAGAGCTCCTCCGTCGGCGATCTCCGCCTGTCCACGAAGATCTCGCTCCCGTACCTGAACCGGAAGGAGCAGGTCAAGGAGGGGTTCGGGATGGCCATCTCGGGCAACCTCAACTTCCCCACGGGCGACCAGAACGCGTTCACCAGCGACGGGGCGCTGAGCGGCGGCGCGACGCTCATCGGCGACTACCGGTTCAACTTCGGGCTGCTCCTCGCCGCGAACGCTGGCATCTGGCTGCGGCCCGACAACCAGTTCGCGGGCGTGCGCGTCGGCGACATGGCGCAGTTCGGCGTGGCGGCCGAGCAGTACGTCGTTCAGAGCTGGGGCCTGTCGGTCATCGGCGAGGTGTACGGCTACCCCTCGCTCACGAGCTACCCCGACGACCCGGGGCAGATCCCCGCGGAGGCGCTCCTCGGGCTGCGCTGGCAGACCAAGCACGGCATCACGATCACCTTCGGCGGGAGCTTCGGCGCGGCGTGCGGCTTCGGCTCGCCCTCGATCCGCTTCTTCAACGTCATCACGTGGCAGCCGAAGACCTCCCAGGAGCAGGAGGAGATCAACCGCCTGCAGCAGCGCGACAACGACGATCCGGATCGCGACGGCCTCATCGGCGCCGCGGACCGCTGCCCCGACGTGCCCGGGAGCCCCGAGAACTTCGGCTGTCCGGACCTCGACACCGACGGCGACGGCATCTTCGATCGCGACGACAAGTGCCCCGACAAGCCCGCCGGTCCGCACGGGAAGGACGGCTGTCCGCTCGCCTTCATCCGGGGCGACGAGATCGTGATCACCGAGCAGGTCCACTTCGCGACCGACAAGGACATCATCCTCGAGGACTCGAACTCGACGCTCGAAGCGGTCGCGCAGGTGCTGATCGACAACCCCGACATCCGCGAGGTGCGGATCGAGGGCCACACCGACGTGCGCGCGACCGACCTGTACAACATGGCGCTGTCCCAGCGCCGCGTGGCGAGCGTCATGGCGTACCTGATCGCGAAGGGCGTCGATGCCGCGCGGCTCCAGGCGGTCGGCTACGGGCACACGCAGCCGATCTACGACGACACCGGCTGCCAGGGGCACGACGACCAGCTGTCGCCCGATTGCCAGTTCATGACGTCGAAGAACCGGCGCGTCGTCTTCCGCATCCTGCGCTACGGCGCGGCGGGGGCGAAGCCGCTCACCGGCGCGCCCGAGGGGGGCGAGCAGCTCCTGCCGTCCGGCGGCGTGCTGCCGCAGAAGACCCAGGGCACGCTGCCCAGCCAGGGCACGCTGCCGGGGCAGGGGGTCCTCAAGTCGAACGTGCTGCCGAGCGGCGGATCCTCTCTCCCGCCTGCGGGCGGGGCGCCCGGCGGCGCGGCACCCCTGCCGAACCGCGGCAACGCGGGCGGTCTCCCGAGCAACACGGGCGTGCTGCCGCGATCCGGTACCCCCGCGCCCGCGCCGCCGGCACCGGCGCCGTCCTCGTCGAGCCAGCCGCCTGCTCCCGGAGGCGGGGGGACTCGCTAGGAGGGCGTCGATCCTCGGGCCTACGGAGATGGATGGAAGAGGCGCGATGGCGGTCGAGCGCGCGTTGCGAGAAGAGCGGGCGTAGCTCGAGACTGCCGAGCTCCGAGCGCCTCAGGGGAGGAGAGGTCAAACGGACGTCAGCGTCCCAGCGGCAGGAGCCGCGCGACGCTGACGTCTTCTGTTGCGCTTACTTCTTCGGCGCGGGCTTCACGGGCGCCGGTGTCGTGGCGGGCTTGGCCGACGACGACGGGGGGAGCGGCGACGGCGGGGCAGAGGAGGCCGGCTTGGCCGACGACAGCGGGGTGGGCGACGCGGGCTTCGCCCCCGGCTTGCCTGGCTTGGCCGAGGTCGCAGGAGCGGGCGAGTCCTCGTACGGCTCGTCGGCTGCAGCCGGAGGAGCAGCAGGCTGGTCCGCCGGCGGCGCCTCCGGCTCGGCAGGCGCCGCCGAGTCGGCGGGCGGCGTCGCCGGGTGCAACGTCAACGGCTTCGCCTCTCCCTCGGTGCGGCGGACCCAGATCACCGCCGTCCCGCTCGCGACGCTGGCATAGCGGCCGTCCTCGGTGCGGATCTCCTCGTTGACCGCCTCGATGACCGCGTCGCCGCCGACGCCGCACGCGGCCTTGCGGAGCGACTCGAGGCGCTCCGCCTCCGTGCGGGCCGTCGGATCGCTCGCGATCGGCTGAAGGCGATGGTACTCGCGATCGGGCAGCTGGCCCGCCGGAATGACGTGCATGTCGCTGCAGAACTCGCCGGAAGGCGTGCGTTTGTCTCGGAACTGAGTGCTGCAACCGGCGATCAGCGCGGCACCCAGGGCCGCCGAGAGGAGGAGGCGCTGCATGCTGCCTTCTTACCAGCGATGCGACGCGCGATGCAAACCCCGTGCATCATGGACGCAGCCGACGTGCACCAGGGACGCCAGCCGATCCGGCGGCACGCCGCCTCTCGCAGGTTTCTTGCGGGTGGATCGGCTCCTTATGCCGTGCCCGTCACCGGGCCGCCACACCCGCTGCCACCGCCCCATCCACCGTCCCATCCAGTGTTCCGATCTCGTGAACGCCTGGATATGCTTCGCGGCCGATGCGCCCGATCGAGCGATCCGCTCCTCTCGGCTTCCTCACCTTCCTCGGCGCGGCGCTCGCCGCCGCGTGCAGCGCGCCTCAGGCGGCGCCGCACGCCCCTCCGCGCAGCGCCGCCCCTGCCGAGGAGAGCGCCTCGAGCGCCGCTGCGTGCCTCGCGGCCGCCAGCGCACCGCGGCAGGCCCGCCCCGACGAGCCGCCGCGGATCGGCGTGAAGCACATCCTCGTCCGCTATGCCGGCGCCGATCGCGCCGAGGGCACGACGCGCACACGCGAGGAGGCGTGCCTGCGCGCGATGGAGGCGCGCGACAAGATCCGCGGCGGCGCCGACTTCGGCGAGGCGGTGGCGCAGTACAGCGAGGAGGCCGGCGCGGCGTCGCGCGGCGGCTCGCTCGGCACCGTGGAGCGCGCCGACGTCCTGCCGCCCTTCGCCGATGCGGCGTTCGAGCTCGATATCCAGCAGCTCAGCGACGTCGTGGAGACCCGCTATGGCTTCCACGTGATCCTCAGGACGGAATAGCCCTCCTGCCGAGAGCGAGCCTCCCGCCGGAGACCTCTCTGGCTGCCCGCGCGCTGCCTCTCCTCGCAGGCCACATCACGGCGCCTCGCGGGCCGCGCGCAAGGGTTGCGTTCTCGGCGGAGGCGCAGCATGAAGCACCCATGCGCGCTCACAAGCTCCTCGCCGCCTTCGCCGTGATGATCGCCTCGCCAGCGCTGCTGATCGCGGCGTGCAAATCCAGCGACGAGCCGGAGGAGGTCGCCCCGGCGCCAGGCGCCGTCACGGCGCCGACCGCGACGGCGCCGCCGCCCGCGGCGACCGGGACGGTGCCGGCCGCGACGGCGCCGCCGCCCGCGGCGACCGGGACGGTGCCGGCCGCGACGCCGACCCCGGCCGCGCCTCCAGCGACCACGACGGCCGCCCCGACCCCAGCCGCCCCGGCGACCCCGAAGCCGGACGCGGGCGCGCCGGCGGACGCCGGCGCGCCGAAGGACGCCGGCACCGCCACCACGGCCGACGCGGGGGCGCTCTCGACCAAGCTCGCGGCGTGCGCCGCGAAGTGCCAGACGATCCTCCAGACCTGCCTGACGCCGAAGTTCCCCGCGGACGGCGGCCTGCCCGCGCTCGCCGATCCGGCGGCGTGCCAGGGCTCGTTCGACTCCTGCCGCACCGCCTGCGCGCCGTAGCTCCCGCCCCCCTCGGCGAGGCCGGCTCCAGCGCCGCCGAGCCTACTTCTTCTGGGCGCCGGTCGGCAGCGTGATCCGGAAGAGCGCGCCGCCGGCCGCGCCGGTCGTCACCGTGATGTCGCCGCTCATCGCCTCGACGAGGTGCTTCGCGATGGACAGGCCGAGCCCGGTGCCGCCCGACGCGCGAGAGCGGCCCGGATCCACCCGGTAGAACCGATCGAAGACGCGGGCCTGGTGCGCCGCAGGGATGCCCGGACCGTCGTCCTCGACCTCCAGGACGACGCGCCCGCTCGCGGCCCGCGCGCGCACCACCACGTGCGAGCCGTTCGGCGTGTGATGGATCGCGTTGTCGACGAGGTTGGTCAAGATCTGGTCCAGCGCGCGCGGATCCGCCGCGACGAGCGTGCCCGGCGCCACGTCGATCTTCACGTCGGTGTCCCTCTCCATGGCGCGCCCGCGCAGGAGCGCCACCGCCGCCTCGGCCTGCACCGAGAGGTCGAGCGTGCCCGGCGAGAGCGGCCGCTCGCCGCCCTCGATGCGCGACAGATCGAGCAGATCGTCCACGAGCCGGTGCAGCCGGGTCGCGTTCCGCTCGATCACCTCGACGAAATCGCGCGCCGCCTCCGGGTCGTCGAGCGCGCCGCCGAGCAGCGTCTCGCTGCTCGCGCGGATCGACGCGACCGGCGTGCGCAGCTCGTGCGACGCGTTGGCGATGAAGTTGCGCTGCAGGCCCTCGATGCGCCGCAGCTCGGTCACGTCGAAGAAGACGGCGACGACCCCCGCCGCCCCGCGGCTCTGCGCCGGCAGCGCGAGCGGCGCGGCGTTCACGAGCAGGATCCTGCGCCCCGGAGGCCCGGCCACGCCTGGCGCCGCGGGCGAGATCTCGATCTCGCGCGTCGCCGCCGCGCGCGCGAGCGCGACCTCCTCGAGCAGCTCGTGCAGGCTCGACGAGCGCAGCACCTCGAGCGGCGGGCGGCCGACCGGGTCCCTGCGGATGCCGAGCAGCTGCGAGAGCGCCGGGTTGACCAGCGTGATGTCGCCCTTCTCGTCCGTGACGAGCACGCCCTCGCGCATCGACTCGAGCACCGCGCCGAAGCGCTCTCCCTCGCCCCCGAGCTCGCGCCGCGACACCTCCAGGCTCTCGGCGAGGTCGTCCAGCGCGCCGCCCAGCGTGGCGATCTCGTCGTGCCCCTGCATGCGCGCGCGCCGGCCCAGGTCGGCCCGCATCTCCCGCGCGACGCCCGTCAGGTAGACGAGCCGCCCGGAGAGGGCGCGCGCCCCGGCGAGCGCCGCGGCGACGGCGAGCGCGAGGGCCAGGAGGGTGCCCTCCACCACGCGCGTGCGGGCGGCGGACAGGCTGCGGTCGATCGCGACCGGCTCGAACGCCACCCGCACCACCCACGGCCCGTCCGGGCGATCGAGCCGCTGCGCGGCGTAGAGCATCCGCATCCGCGTCGTCTTGCTCACGCGCTCGCTGCGCCCCGTGCCCTGGCGCCGCGCGTCGGCGACCTCGTCGCGCGTCGCGTGCGTGTCGAGCTGGCCGAGCCCCTCCGGCGCGACCGACGAGTCGCCCCGCACCGCGCCCTGCGGATCGATGAACGTGACGCGCGCTCCTGCGACCTTCGACAGCGCCGTCGCGAGGGCGGGCGCCTCGGCGGCGAGGTCTCCTGACCTCGCGGCGACCTCGGTGACGAGCGCCGTCCGCGTCGCCAGGTCGTCCTCCGTGTGCGCCGAGAGCTCTGCCCCGAGCGTCTTCAGGACATAGCCGTCGAACACCAACGCCGCGAGGATCGCGATCCCCACCGCGAACGCGATGAGCTTGCTTCGTATACCCATGTCACCAGCGTGCCCGGCTCACGCCGCGCGCGACGTGGGCGAAGATCCTCATGTTACCTGGTTTTGTCCGTCCCATGACGACTCGTTGACGTGATGCGGGGAGACGGGTAAACGCCCGGCCCCATGGGATTGACCCGTGACGCAGTCTTCTTCGACGCGCTGGCCAACCATGCGCGAAAGAGCGTCGCAGCGAGCGAGCTCCTCCTGGAGATGCTCGACCGGCTCGACGACGCCCCGGCCCTGGTGCAGCGGATCTCCGACCTCGAGGACGAGGCCGACAAGATCACCCACGAGTGTCTGGCCGCCCTCCACCAGACGTGGATCACGCCGCTCGATCGCGAGGAGATCCACGCGCTCATCACCCGCCTCGACGACGTGCTCGACTGCATCGAGGCGGCGAGCGTGAGGCTCGTGCTCTTCGAGATCACCAGCGCCCTGCCGGACGCGCGGCTGCTCGCGCAGGATGTCGTCGACGCGTGCACCGTCATGAGCTCCGCCATCCAGTCGCTCAGGGACCTTAAGAAACAGCCGCACCTCCTTGAGCTCTGCGTCGAGATCAACAAGATCGAGAACGCGGCGGACGCGCACTACCGCAACGGGTTGGCGGCGCTCTTCAAGAAGGGGAACGACCCGCTCCTCGTGATGAAGTGGCGCGATATCTATGACCTCTTGGAGCACGCGACCGACCGCTGCGAGGACGTCGCGAACATCATCGAGGGCATCGTGCTCGAGCACGCATGACGACCTACATCCTCGCCATCCTCATCATCGCGCTGGCGTTCGATTACATCAACGGCTTTCACGACGCCGCGAACTCGATCGCCACGGTCGTCTCGACGCGCGTCCTGTCGCCGCGCACCGCGGTGCTCTGGGCAGCCGCCTTCAACTTCATCGCGTTCGCGCTGTTCGAGCCCACAGTGGCGCGGAACATCGCGAAGGGCGTCGAGCCGGGGTTCATCACGCCGAACGTCATCCTGGGCGGCCTGCTCGGCGCGATCATCTGGAACCTGCTCACGTGGTGGTGGGGGCTGCCGTCGTCGTCGTCGCACGCGCTCATGGGCGCGTTCGCCGGGGCCGCGGTGAAGAGCGCGGGGCGGCTGTCGGTGCTCGACGCGACGGTCTTCGGCAAGACGGCGGCGTTCATCCTTGTGTCGCCCTTGCTCGGCGCGGTCATCGGGTTCTCGCTCATGCACGCCATCCGGCGGCTCGCGCGGGGCTGGACGCCCGGGAAGGTGAGCTCCCGGTTCCGGCGGCTGCAGCTGCTGTCCGCCGCCGCCTACTCGCTCGGGCACGGCGGCAACGACGCCCAGAAGACGATGGGCATCATCACGGCCCTCCTCATCTCCGCGGGCCTCCAGGAGGGCGGCAAGGACCCGAAGCCGATGCTCTGGGTCGTGCTCGTCTGCCACGCGGCGATGGGCCTCGGCACGCTCTCCGGCGGCTGGCGCATCGTGAAGACCATGGGGATGAAGATCACGAAGCTGAAGCCGGTGGGCGGCTTCGCGGCCGAGACGGCCGGCGCGGCGACGCTGTTCAGCGCCACGGCGCTCGGCATCCCCGTGAGCACGACCCACACGATCACGGGCGCCATCGTCGGCGTCGGCGCCACGAGCGGGCGCCTCTCTGCGGTCCGCTGGGGCGTCGCCGGGCGCATCGTCTGGGCCTGGATCTTCACGATCCCCGCCTCGGCCGCCCTCGCCGCGGTCGCCTACACCATCGCGAGCGTCATCAGCGGCCAGCCCTGACGGCGCAGGCGAACGCGGCGTGACGCCATGCAGGCGAGCAAGCGCCTCGCTCGCGCGCCAGGCGGCGGCGCTCGCGCGGCCCGCCCTGGGACTTACGAAGCGCGCCGCCGATCTCCATAGCGCGACCATGCGGGCGCTCGTGACGGGGGCGACGGTGGCGCCGGGAGGGGCGGTCGCGCGGGCCTTGCTCGCCCGCGGGCACCGCGTGCGCGCGTTCTCCGCCAGGCCTGGCGATCCGACCGCGGCGCGGCTCATCGAGCTCGGCGTCGAGGTCGTCCAGGGCAGCGCCGACGAGCCCCGCTCGATCGCGCGCGCGGCGGCCGGCGTCGACGCGGTCTTCGCCATGGGCTCGCCGATCGAGGGCGGGCCCGCGGCCGTCGAGGCGGAGCTGCGGCTCGGCCTCGCCGCCGCCGAGGGCGCGAGCGCCGCGGGCGGCGCGCACCTCGTCTACACCTCGGTCGCGAGCGCCGACCGGGGCACGGGCGTCCCCCATTTCGAGAGCAAGGCGACCGTCGAGCGGCACATCACCGCGCTCGGCGTCCCTTGCACGATCCTCGCCCCGGTGTGCCTGATGGAGAACCTGCTCACGCCCGCGGCGCTCCTCGGCCTCCGGCGCGGCGTGTACGCCGCCCCGCTCCCGGCGGGCTGCCCGCTACAGCAGATCGCGGCCGACGACGTGGGGCGCTTCGCGGCGCTCGTGCTCGAGCGCCGGCGCGACTTCCTCGGGCACCGGATCGAGCTCGCGTCCGACGAGCTCACCGGCGCCGAGGCCGTCTCGGCGCTGTCCCGCGTGGCCGGCCGCGAGATCCGCTACGCCGAGGTGCCGCTCGCCGAGGTGCGCGCGCGCAGCGAGGACCTCGCGGCCATGTTCCGCTGGCTCACGCGCGGCGGTCACGGCGTGGACCTCGGGGCGCTCCACGCCGCCTACCCGGAGGTCGGGTGGCGGCGCTTCGAGGACTGGGCGCGCGAGCACCTCGCGGGCACGCTGACCCGAGCGGTCGCGTGAGCCTGCGAGGGCGCCGCGTCGATCCGGCGCGTGGTCCACCCGGCCCGCGCGCGGAGCTCATCCGACGTGCTACGGAGCGCGGCTCGGTCGGGCCGCCCCGAGGCTGATGAAGTGGTCGAGGATCCAGGTCTTGAAGCGGCTCAGGTCGAGCCGGTCGAGCAGCGGCAGGAACGCCCGCTCCACGCCGTCCTCGCGGCGCACGGAGGCGAAGTCGAGCACGCCGACGTCGTTCGCGGCGAGCACGTACGGCATCACCTCGGTGCGCCCCTCGTCGAAGGCCGCGAGCAGCAGCGACCCCTTGAGGAAGGCGGCCGAGACGTCGAGGAAGGCGGGGCGGATCCCGCGGATGTACCGGCTGAACGGCTCCGCGATCACGCGCTTGTCCGGTGAGTCGCGGAGCCCCGCGCCCTCGAGCTGCATCTTCAGGTAGTCGCTCGCCGACATGCCGGGGTGCTCCTTGCGGCGGCGCTCGGCCTCGTAGCCCTCGGCGACGATCACGAGCGCGTAGTCGGCGCGCTTGAGGCCGTCGGCGAGCTCGCTCAGCACGTCCTGCGGGAAGCGGAAGAAGGGGAGCACGATGAGGTGCGCCCGGGCAGCCACCGCGCAGTGCAGCGCGTGCCGCCCGCTGCGATTGCCCATCATCTCGAGGATGTAGATGCGCTTGTGTGTATAAGCGTCCTCGTAGAGCCCGCGCGCGATGGTCGCGCCCGTCTCCACGCCGGACAGGAAGCCGATCGCGCGATCGCCCTCCAGATCGTTGTCGATGGAGACGTTCACGAAGCCGGCCTGCGGGCGCACCTCGAACTCGTCGAGCCACGCCTTGATGCCCTCGAACGTGCCGTTGCCGCCGACGCAGATGAGGTGCGTGAACCCCTGCGCCTTGAAGGTCGCGGCGGCCTGCTTGCGCTTCTCGCGATCGAGGAAGCCGGAGTAGCGCTCGCTGCGGAAATCGCTGCCCGCGTCGAGCACACGCCGCCCCATCGAGCGCGCAGGGATGCCCTGCGCGAGCAGATCGTAGCGCTGGCGGCGGCTCATGATGAGGCGCTCGAACTGGGGCTGGGCGCGCGCGTCCGCGGTCAGGGAGCGGAAGCCCTCGGTCGCGGCCCACACCTCGTAGCCTCGCCGCGCCGCCTCCTCGGTCAGCGCGACGGCGACCGAGGAGTAGCCAGGGGCGTTGCCGCCGTCGAAGACGAGCAGCAGGCGCTTGTCCGATGCCGGGAGGGTGTCGGGACGTCCGAACTCGACGATGCTGGTCATGGCGCCGGCCTTCTACCACGCGACGACGAGGTTGGCTGAGCGATTGTCACACGTTCGCGCTCGTTGTTTGACGACGCCCGGCGTTGGACGACAGCGCCGCGCGGCGTCGAGCGAGCGCGTGGCGTCGAGGGCGCGCCGTTCACCCCGTGTTGCGCATGCCGGCGGCGATGCCGTTCAGCGTGAGCAGGAGCGAGCGATCGCGCCCCGAGTCGCCGCCGCGGCTCGCCCGCAGGAGCTCGACTTGCAGGAATGAAAGGGGGTCGACGTAAGGATTGCGCAGCGAGATGGACCGCTGGAGCGTCGGGTTGCCCTCGAGCAGCCGCCGGTTGCCCGTGAGCCGCTTGAGCCACGACCGCGTCCGCTTGTATTCCGCGATGATCCGCGGCGCGACCACCTTGCGCGCGGCGGCCGGCGCGAGCTCCGCGTAGCCCGCGAAGATCGTCATGTCGGCCTTCGCGAGCACCATCTCGACGTTGTCGATGACCGCCCGGAAGAACGGCCACGACGCCATCATCTCCTTCAGCAGCTCCGCGCCCTCGGGGCGCTGGCCCATCGCCTCCAGGCCGCTGCCGACGCCGTACCACCCCGGGAGGATGGCCCGGTTCTGCGTCCACGCGAAGACCCACGGGATCGCGCGCAGCGACTCCAGGCCGCCCGCGCGCCGCTTGCTCGGGCGCGAGCCGAGCGGCAGGCGCGCGATCTCGTCGATCGGGGTCACGGCCGTGAAGAACTCCACGAACTTGGGCTCCTCCCAGACGAGCGCGCGGTAGGCGCGCCGGCCCGTCTCGGCGAGCTCGTCGAACGCAGCGGCGTAGCGCAGCTCGGACGCGGTGGGCGGCCGCGGCTGCGCGCCCAGCGTGTGCAGGAGCACGCCGCTCAGCATGATCTCCAGCGTGCGCATCGCGAGCTCGGGGCGCGCGTACTTGTGGTCGAGCGCCTCTCCCTGCTCGGTCGCCTTGTAGCGGCCGCCGACGCTGCCGGCCGGCAGGGCGAGCAGCGCCTGGTGCGCCGGTCCGCCGCCGCGCGCCACCGACTCGCCGCGGCCGTGGAAGACGCGGAGCGGCAGCTCCGCCTCCGCGGCGATCTTCGGCAGCGTCTCCTGCACGCGCCGGAGCGCCGCGCTCGCCGCGAGCAGGCCGACCTCCTTGCCGGAGTCGCTGTAGCCGATCATCACCTCCTGCACGCCGCGGGCGAGGACGTGCGGCCGGTACTCCGGGTGCGCGAGCAGCGCGCGCAGGATCCTCGCGCTGTCGTTCAGCGCGCCGAGCGACTCGAACAGCGGGACGACGTCGATCCGCGCGCACGAGCGCGCCTCGTCCCACAGCCCTGCGGCCTTCGCGCTCGCGAGCGCGGCGAGCACGTCGTGCTCGCTCTGGGTCATCGACAGGATGAGCGTGCGGCAGGACGACTCTCCGCCGTCGCGCTGCGCCGCGGCGATGCGCTGGAGCGCCTCGAACACGCGGCGCCCCTCGGGCGTCATCTGCGCCGGCTCGACGCGGCCCTCCGCGAGGCTCTGCGCCGCGGCGCGCGCGTCCTCGGCCGGCGCGCGCATCTCGAGCTCCGCGAGCGCGAAGCCGAGCGCGCGCACCTGCGAGAGCAGCGCCCGAGCGCGCCGCTCGCCCGAGCTCGCGCAGCGCGCGGCGCGCAGGCTGTCCGCGACGACCGCGAGGTCGCGCTCGAGCTCCGCGGGCTCGCGGTAGGGGACCGCCAGCGTCGGCTCCTCCGGGCGCACGAAGGCGCGCCCCTCGCGCGTGGGGCCCTGCCCGGAGCGCGCGCGCGCCTCGGCGCGGCCGTGCTCCGCGTGCTCGAGCGTGGCGGTGAGGCGCGCCTCGATGAAGTGCAGCTTGCGGCGCCACGGCTCGCCCTCGGTGCGCGGGCCGAAGTGCGCGGCCACCTCGGGCATCGCGGCGGCGTCCTCCTCGATCGAGGCGAGCAGCCAGGGCGGCGGCGTGACGTGCCGGACCGACTGCGACAGCGCGCCGCCGAGGTCGCGCGCCGCCCGGATGAGCCGGCGCAGCCCGCGGGTCCGGTAGGCGAACAGCGCGTCCTCGAGCACGGCGGGCACGACGAACGGGTTGCCATCCATGTCGGCGCCGACCCACGAGTGGATCCGGAGCGGCACGATCTCGGCGTCCAGCGGCTCGCCGTACGCGGCCTCGAACGCGCGCCCGATCGCCGCGGGCAGGTCGGGGAGCAGATCCCAGAGGATCTCCTCGATGTACCAGGCGACGTTCTTCACCTCATCGCCGACGGTGGGGCGATCGCGGCGCACCTCGTCGGTCTGCCAGAGCGCGGTGATCTCCTCGCGGATCTGGGCGAGCTTACTCGCCGACTCGTCGGGCGTCAGCTTGCAGCGATCGCGCTCCTCGAGGTTCCTCGCGATGCGGTAGAGCTTCTCGAGGACGGTGCGCCGCGCCGCCTCGGTCGGGTGCGCGGTGAAGGTGAGCGTGACGTCGAGCGTCCTGAGCGCGGCGCGCACGCGCTCCGCGGGGACGCCGGCCTTCTTGAGCGTGTGCATCGCGGCCTCGAGCGAGCCGCGCTGCGGCCGCGCTCCGGGATCCGTCGCGTACGCGCGCGCGCGGCGGATGCGGTGGTGCTGCTCCGCGAGGTTGACGAGCCGGAAGTAGACGGTGAACGCGCGGATGACGGGCTCGAGGCGATCGTGGGGAAGCTCCGCGAGCAGCTTGCTGAGCTCCGCGGCCGCGTGCGCGCGCCCGTCGCTGGGGCCGCGGCGCCGGCGGATGGCGAGCGTGCGGATGCGCTCTTCGATGGCGAAGAGCTCTTCTCCCTCCTGCTCGATCAACACTTCCCCGAGCAGGCGTCCAAGCAGGCGAACTTCTTTGCGAAGAGGTCGATCGACCTCACGGCGGCGCGGCGGCATGGCGGCCAGCGTAGCGCGATGCGGCGTAAAACGGACCACCGAGTGTGGCCTGGGCGGACGGTCGGTGGCGCCGGGGGTGTGGCGGCGCCGGGGCAGGTGGCGCGCCTCGGGGCCTGGGCGGGTGGGCGGTGGTGCGAGCACGGTCCGTGCATCGCCCGTTCATCCGCGCCCTTTCGAAGCCTCGTCGAGCTCGTGTACCCTCGGGCGGATGGCCGATGACGTGTTCGGGATCGTCGGCACGACCCAGGGGGCGTTCAAGGTAGAGCGGGTCGTCGCCGAAGGTGGGTTCGGCGTCGTCTATCGGGCGTACCACGAGGCGTTTCGAGCGCCGGTCGCGCTGAAGTGCCTCAAGGTCCCGGCGACGCTGCCCGAGCAGCTGCGCGTGCAGTTTCTTGAAAAATTTCGTGAGGAAGCGGAACTTCTGTTCCGCCTGTCGGCCGCGATCCCTGCCGTCGTCAGGCCGCTGCACCACGACGTGATCTCGGCCGCGACCGGCGCCTTCGTGCCGTTCATCGCGCTGGAGTGGCTCGAGGGCCGCACGCTCGCGAGCCACATCGCCTCCCGCGCGGCGATGGGAGCGCCCCAGCTCGCGCCGGGGGAGGTGATCCGGCTGCTCGCGCCGGTCGCGCGCGCGCTCGAGGCGGCGCACCATTTCCCCGGGCCGAGCGGCCCCACGTGCGTGGTCCACCGCGATCTCAAGCCGGCGAACATCTTCCTCGCCCAGATCCATGGCGCGGAGGTCGTCAAGATCCTCGACTTCGGCATCGCCCGCGCCCGCGACGCCGCGACGGTCATGGCCGGCCAGACCGCCACCACGTCGGGCGGCCTCTCGACGGCGTTCACGCCCGCCTACGGGGCGCCCGAGCAGTGGGCGCCGAAGCGCTTCGGCAAGACGGGCCCCTGGACCGACGTCTGGGGGCTCGCCGTGACCGTCGTCGAGGCGCTCGCCGGCCGCGAGATCATCGGCGGGGATCACGTGGCGATGATGGGCACGGTGCTCGACGAGAAGCGCCGCCCCACGCCGAGGAGCGAGGGCATCTTCGTGCCCGACGCGCTGGAGGCCGCCTTCCGGCGGGCGCTGGCCGTGGATCCGCGCGAGCGCTTCCGGGACATCGGGGCGTTCTGGGACGACGTCGAGCAGGCGCTCGGGCTGCCGAGGAGCGCTCCGCCGATCGCGGTGCCCAGCCGGAGCCACGCGCCGGCCGCCGCCCGCGTCCGCTCCTCGGTGTTGCCCGCATCGCCCTCGCCGTCGGGATCGACGCGGTCGCAGGATCTCCTCCAGGGCACCGCCCTCGCGGCGCCGGCGGCGTTCGCGGAGGCGACGGCCCGGGAGCTCCACCTGCCGGAGCGCGGCGGCGGCCGCTTGCAGCCGCACAGCCTCCCCACCGAGCCGGTCGTGCCGCTCGCGCTCGACTGGTCTCCTCCCGCGCCCGCGCCCTTCGCGCGGCCGTCCTATGCGCCGTCGAGGATGCCGCCCCCGATGATGGAGCGCGCGCCCGCGCGCCCCAGCCTGAGCACCGGGGAGCTCATGGCGATGTTCGCGTTGCCCGTGCGGCTCGCCGGCGCGGGCGTCGTCATCACCCTCCTCGATCTCGCGGCCGCCTCGCTGCTCTTCGGCGGCCAGCGCATCGGCGTGGGCCCCATCGGCGGCGTGGGCCCGATCGGGCTCTTCCACGTCGCGGTGGGCCTCGTGGTTCTGGGCATCGGGATCGCGGTGTTCCGGCTGTTCTCGTCGGACCGCTAGCGCAGCCCATGCCCGCGAAGCCGCAGGACCTGGGCGACACGCGATGGGACGACGTCCGCGTCTTCCTCGCCGTCCATCGGCACGGGAGCCTGGGCCAGGCCGGCGCGCGCCTCGGCCTCGACACGTCCACCGTCAGCCGCCGCTTGACGGCGCTCGAGGCGTCGCTCGGCGCGCGCCTCTTCGACCGCACCCGCGACGGCCTCGTCCCCACGCGCGTCGCCGAGCTCGTCCTGCCCGCCGCCGAGGCGATGGAGGCCGCGCACCGGCGCCTCGCGCGCGACGCCTCGGGCGCCGAGGCCGACGCCGAGGGCGTCGTGCGCCTCAGCGTCGCGCCGGGCTTCGCCGACTCGTTCGTGGTCCGGAGGCTCCCGCGCCTCCGCGCCCTCCACCCCAAGATCCGCGTCGAGCTCGACGCGTCCGTCCGCGTGCTCGATCTCACCCGGCACGAGGCGGACCTCGCCCTCCGCTCGATCCGGCCGGAGGGCGCCGACCTCGTCGTGACGAAGCTCGCGTCGGCTCGCTGGGTCGCCGCCGCCTCGGAGCAGCTCGTGGAGCACGCCGGCCCCGTCGAGGCGTGGGACGCCGTGCCGTGGATCGCCTGGGATCGCGACCTC
The DNA here is from genome assembly GCF_051525245.1 of Sorangium sp. So ce128. Lineage (NCBI taxonomy): Bacteria > Pseudomonadati > Myxococcota > Polyangiales > Polyangiaceae > Sorangium > Sorangium sp. So ce128. The sequence continues at coordinate 5,021,213 of NZ_CP150313.1, forward strand.
ACCAGCTTCCCGGCGGCGCGCTGGCTCGCGCGCCACGCCCCCGGGGCGGAGATCGCCCTGCGCACGAGCTTCTTCGTCTCGCAGCTCACCGCCGCGGAGATCGGGCTCGGCGCCCTGCTGGTCCCCGAGCCGTACCTGGAGGTGCATGCCCTCGCGCCGCTGAGGTTCGCGAGCGCGCTCGAGCCGAGTGCGGCGGAGTGGCCCACGGACGATCTCTGGCTCGTCGGCCACCGCGCCCTGCGCGACGTCCCCCGCGTCGCTGCGGTGTGGAGCTTCCTCATCGACGAGCTCAGGTCGCGGTGAGCTCTGTCACTCCTCGCGCTGCACGCCCGTCGATCCGTAGCCGCCCGCGCCGCGCGCCGTCGGCGCGAGCGCGGGGACCAGGACCACGTCCGCGAGGGCGACCGGGCAGATCACGAGCTGGGCGATCCGATCGCCGCGGTGCACCGTGAACGGCGCTGCGCCGAGGTTGATCAGGACGACCTTGATCTCCCCGCGGTAGTCCGGATCGATCGTCCCGGGGCTGTTCAGCACGGTGACGCCGTGGTGAAGCGCGAGCCCCGAGCGCGGCCGCACCTGCCCCTCGTGACCGTCGGGGAGGGCGACCGCGTAGCCCGTGGGCACGAGCTTCCGCTCCCCGGGCGCGAGCGTCACCGGCGCCTCGATGGCCGCGCAGAGATCGAGCCCGACGGCTCCCTCGGACTGGTAGGCGGGGGGAGGGACCTCGATCGGCCCCACGCGGAGGAAAGGCACCTGGATGCGCACGCGGCGGAGCCTAGCCGGTCACGGGCGCGGCAGCAGCGCCTCGAGCGCCGAGCCCCGGAGCGCCTCGAGCGCCGAGTCCGACCACGCCCGCGCCCGATCCGAGAACCCGGCCTCCACCGCGCGCCGGAGCAGATCGAGCGCCCCCTCGAGGTTCCCGTCCTTGGCGCTCGCGCGCGCCGCGCCGTACGCGTCCTCGCCGAGGCCCACGCGGCGGAAGATCGCCTCGTAGAGCCGCGCCGACCAGTCGAACGCGCCGCGCTCAAACGCGATCTCCGCCATCCTCCGCGCGTCGTCCTCCGAGAGCTGCTCCACGATGTCCAGCGCCACGGCCGCGGCCCGCGCCGCCTCGCCCTGCTCCACGAGCACCCGGATCAACGGGCCCGCGACCTCCTTCCGGTCGTCGCCGGCCTCCCGGGCCGCCTCGAGCACCTTCCGCGCCTGCTTCAGCTCCCCGAGCGCGAGGTGAATCGCGCCGACCAGCGCCGGGTCGGGCTCGCCCTGCTTGCGCGCCTGCGCGAGCGCTTCCCCCGCGCGCTTCGTATCGCCGAGGAGCAGATGCGACCAGCCGATGAGCTCGTGCGCCTCCCGGAGCGCGCGCTTCGGTGGCGCCGGCGACTGCGCGAGCACCTCCGCCGAGAGCGCCATCGCCTCGCCCGTCCGCTCGTCCTCCACGGCCCGGCGCGACCGCTGGAGCAGGACGGCCGTCTCGGGCGGCATCGACTCCTCCTGGAACTCCGCTCGCCGGCGGTTCGCGGAGGGCGACGGCACCGCCGGCTCGCTGCGGAACCGCTGCAGGCTCTGGAACGCGGACATGACGAGGATGAACGAGAAGAAGAAGAACCCCGCCCTCAGGAAGAAGATGGCGAGGATCACGGCGGCGATACCCGAGATGGCCGCCGTCAGCCGGGCTCGCCGCGGGCCGAGCGCGTGCTCGAGGACGTGGCCGCCGTCGAACGGGAGCACGGGGATCAGGTTGAGGACGCCCCACCACACGTTGACCTTGATGAGCATCTCCATCCCGTTCAGCACCAGCGTCGGGAGGGCGTAGAGCGCCGGCACGTAGCTGAGCACGAGGTGGAGGACCCCGGCGACGAAGAAGCCGGCGAAGGGGCCTGCCAGGCTGATCAGCACGTGCTGGAGCCGCCCGAGGGGCAGGAGCGAGCGCCATGTCGTGGTCCCGCCCATGAAGTGGAGCGTGATCTCCGGCTCGATCCGGTGCCGCTTGATGGCGAGCGCGTGGCCGAACTCGTGCATCAGGACCGACAGGAAGACCACGAGGATCCAGACGAGGAACAGCTGGTACTGCTGACTGGCCAGGATTCCGTACCCGAGCAAGGCGGCGGAGAGCCAGAACCCGAGCTGGACGTCGACCGAGACTCCAAACAGACGGAAGCTCATGCGCATGTAATAAGCCGTGCGGGCCGTTCGCTCAATGATTGCCGTGCGGACGCGGCCGGCCGTAGAGTGCGCGCCGCGCACGCGGCCGCGCGGACGCGGCGCCGGGAGCGAGCATGGGCAGGGAGATCCGGGTCAGGAGATGGGCGCTCGCCGGGGTTGCCGCGGCGGGCATGGCGTGCGGCGCCGCACCGGCGCCCGCGCCATCCCCCGGGGCCTTGCCGACGCCCGCGCCGCCGTCGGAGGCCTCCGCGCCGGCCGCCGCCCGCCCGCCCGAGGCCTCCGCGCCGGTCGAGGCCGCTGCCGCGCCGCTGGCCGCCGCGCCCCCCGAGTTTGCGGTTCCGCCCAACACGGCGGTCCTCCACGTCGGCGACTCGTTCGCGGTGGCGGGCTTCGCGCAGGCGCTCCGCCCGAGGATGCAGGAGCACCGCGTGCGCTACGCGGTGAAGGCAGAGACCAGCTCGTACACGGTGACGTGGGCTTCCAGGATGGAGCTCCTGGTCGCGAACTACCAGCCGGACCTCGTGATCATCAGCCTGGGCGCCAACGAGGTGGAGAACGTCAACCCGCCGGCCCACGCCGGCGCGATCCGCCGCATCGTCAAGGCGATCGGCGGTCGTCCGTGCGTGTGGGTGTCGCCGCCGCTCTGGCGCAAGGACACCGGCATCATCGACGTGATCCGGACGAACTCGGCCCCGTGCCGCTTCTTCGACTCCGACGCGCTGGTGCCGGGCCCCCTCCCGCGCCAGAAGGACAAGATCCACCCGAACGAGGTCGGCGGCGCGCGCTGGGCCGAGGCCTTCTGGAGCTGGCTCACGGCGGAGCACCTCCCGGCCGGCGGGGACCAAGGCGGCGCGGCGCTGGCGCGCGGCCCCTGGGCGCTCCGGCCGTCTCCGCCGGAGGAGCACCGCTCCCGGGCGGAGGCCCCGGAGAGCGCGGCCAAGCCGGGCGAACAGGTGCCGGAGCGGCGGTCGGAGTGATCCGAGTTGAACGGCTGACGGGGGAATTCCTCCGCCCTGCCGGAATGATGGAACCGCCAAGGCGCCCAAAGACGCCAAAAGACATCACCTTCGGCCAAGTACCCCCACCGGCCGGCGCCCTACGCCGCCGACGTCGCGACGCCCGCGCCGCGGTGGACCAGCCCAGGATCGTGGCCGAGCGCCCCTGCGATCGCCGCCCTCACGTCCCGCATCAGCCGGTTGCGGCCCCCGGCGCCGTAGGGCGCCGGATCGATCGGCGGCATGATCGTGACCACCACCCGGTGGTGCTCCTGCACCACGAAATCCTTGGCCCGGAGCACGTGCCGCGTGCCGTCGATCGCCACCGGGAGGATGGGCGTGTTGGTCTCGATCGCCATCCGGAAGCCGCCGCTCTTGAACGGGAGGAGCGCGCCGGTCTTGCTCCGCGTCCCCTCCGGCGCGATCCAGACCCGGGTCCCGTCCTGCAGCATGGACGCGCCCACCTGCAGGCTCGCGCTGGCCTGGACGTGATCGCTCCGGTTGATCCGGATGAACCCCGCCGCCTTCATCGCCTGGCCGAAGATCGGCACGTTGAACAGCTCCTTCTTGGCGATCATCCGGAGCCGCCCGGGGATCGCGCGGAACACCACCGGGATGTCGAAGAGGCTCTGGTGGTTCGACATCACGACGAACGGCCGCGCGCCAGAGGCGTGCTCGCGCCCGCGCACCACCAGATCCACGTCCGCGTCCTCGAGCACCTTGCGCGCCCACCAGTCCAGCCGCTCATCGCAGCGCTCGAGGGTCACACGCCCGATCATCGCGTCCACCACGGTCGGAAAGCAGATCCGGGCAGTGTCGAAGATTCCCATGAACGTCGTCTGAAGGCTCATCGCTCTCTTCCCGCTGGTTCCGCTGAAAGGTGAGGGGATCGCGTGGCGCGCTGGCGACCGATCAGGCCCTGCCGTACGCGGCGGGCAAGCGGCCCCCGAGGGGCGCCGAGCTCATCCAGGGCTCATCCAGCACTCGTCCACTGCTCGTGCTCGTCCGTACGCGAACGCCGCAAAGTATACCACTCAACCCCCGGCTGTGGTGCCGGTCACGGTCACTACCACACGGCGCGCGTGGGGAGAACTACGGTGCTCCCAGACATACAGGGCTTGCCAGGTCCCGAGCGCGAGGCGGCCGCCGGAGATCGGGATCACCTCGCTCGAGCGGGTGATGGCGCTCCTGAGGTGGCCCGGCATGTCGTCGGGGCCCTCGTCGTCGTGCTCGTACTCGCGGCTCTCCGGGGCGAGGCGGGACATCCAGCGCTCCAGGTCGCGGAGGACGGCCGGATCGGCGTTTTCCTGGAGGATGAGGCTCGCGGACGTGTGCTGCAGGAACACGGCGCAGAGCCCGACGTCGACGCCCGCGCCGGCGACGACGCCCGCGACCTCGCGCGTGATGTCGACGAAACCCCGGCCGTTCGTGCGGATCTCGAGCGTGCGCTGGACGATGGTGGTCACCGCGCCATCTTAGCCGCCTTCAGCGCGGGCGCCCGGCACGACGTCGACGATGAGCCCCCAGCTCGTCCATCGCTGGAACCACACGCCGACGCGCTCGGCCAGCGCCGCGCCCGCCCCCTCTCCGCCGCCCGTCGTCTCGTCGCCGCAGGCCTCCGCTCCGTGGGCTCCGGCCGCCACCTCCTCACACGCCGGGACGAGCGGTACGCCCCGCCCGAGCGCCTCGAGGAGGGCGAACGCCGGCGGCTCGAGCTCCTCGAAGCGGATCGTGAGATCGGCGCCGCGGAACACGGCGAGGCGGACGGGGCGGGGCGCGGGCAGCGCGGGCGACAGGCCCTGCTTGAGCTCGCTCCGGAGGACGTGCGCCGGGTGGCCGAGCCGCACCAGCGCGAGCAGCGGGTGAAGGACGATCCTGGCGGTGGACCAGCCGTCCGCCGGCATGCCCGTCACCTTCGCCGGATCGAGCGGAGGGGGCGAGGCGCCGTCGAACAGATCGACGAGGGCGTGCTCGTACCGCGCCACGTCGCGCGCGAGATCCCGCAGGGCAGGGGGGAACCCCTCGTGGGCGCCCGCGAAATCGGCGACGTATCGCCCGAGGTCGCGCAGCGTGAAGCTCGCGGGCGGGTGCGCTGCGAGGTAGGCCCTCGCGAACGCGTCGAAGCCGTCGTCGCCGAGGACGTGCGCCAGCGCGGGGTAGTCCTCGCGGAGCGCGTCCCTGTGCCGCAGCCAGAACTGCCGCCGGTAGATGTCGGCCTGCTCGGCGGGCGCGAGCCGCTCGCTCCCGGCGACGTGCTCGCGGCACAGGCCGGCGAGCTCGGCGTCGTCCGGGAGCGGCGCGCCGGCCGTGAACATGCGGGTGAGCTGGCCCATCAGGGCGGCGAGGCCGGCCGGGGGCGCGGGGTCAGGCGGCGCGCGCACGCGCCACCTCCTGCCGGATCGTCCGCGCCTTCTCCGCCTCGGCGGCGAGGACCTCGAACGAGGGGAGGTCGTCGTCCCACTCGATCAGCGTCGAGACGTCGCCGGCGCGGGCGACCGCGCGCCGGTAGAGCGCCCACACGGCGTCGACCACGTGATCGCTGTGGGTGTCGAGGATGTACGCGCCCTGGTGCGTATGGCCGGCGAGGTGGAACTGCACGATCCGGTGGTGCGGCACGCCGTCGATGTAGGCCTCCGGATCGAAGCCATGGTTGTACGAGGAGACGTAGACGTTGTTGACGTCGAGCAGGATGCCGCAGTCGGCCTCCTCCGCGACCGCCGAGAGGAACTCCCACTCGCTCATCCGGCTGGCCGTGAAGGTCAGGTAGCTCGACACGTTCTCGAGCGCGAGCCGGACCTCGAGGAAGTCCTGCACCACCCGCGCCCGCGCCGCGACGTGCCGCACGGCCTCGTCGGTGTACGGCAAGGGGAGCAGGTCGTGCAGGTTGATCCCGTGCGCGCCCGTCCAGCACAGGTGATCGCTCACCCAGGGCGAGCCCACCCTGGCGAGCAGCGCCTTCAGCCGGCGCAGGTAGTCGAAATCGAGCGGATCCGTGCTGCCGATCGACAGCGAGACGCCGTGCTGGACGAGGCGGTAGCTCGAGAGGACGCGCTCGAGGTTGGCGATCGGCATGCCGCCGTCCACCATGAAGTTCTCGCTGATGATCTCGAACCAGTCGACCCGGGGCCGGTGCTCGAAGATGTGCCGGTAGTGCGGGATGCGCAGCCCGACGCCGACGCCGAGGTCGGGGAGTCCCAGCCGCATCCGTTCGGGGTTCACCATGGTTCACCGCGAGCCTTGCTCAGGGGTGGAGGGATGCGCCGCGGCGCCTCACGGCCCAGCGGATCCGGCGGATCCGCGTGGCATGGCCCGACGGCCCAGCGGATCCGGCGGATCTGCCGGATTCCGCCGGGCCGGGCGCGCCGAACCTACGACGAGCAGTCGGCCGGCTTGCAGCCGCCCTTGCCCTTGCACTCGTTCTGGCCGGCGCACGCGTGGCTGTCGCTCTTGCAGCCGCCCTTGCCCTTGCACTCGTTCTTGCCGGCACAGCACGCCTTCGCGGCGTTCTCCGGCGCCGCGGCCGGAGGCGCATCGGCCGCGGGGGCGGCGCCCGTCTCGGGCGCGGGCGGAGGCGACGAGGCGCAGCCCGCGAGGCCCGCCACCATGCCCGACACCGCCGTCAACGCCAACGTCTTGCCCATGTCGATCGTCATCTGATCCTCCACGCTCGTCTTCGTCGCGATCACCGAGCCCACCGCGCGCCTCGCCAGCATGGCGCGCCCGCGCGCTGGAGCCCGTCGGGTCTCGCCGGCCTCTCGACCGCGCTGAGCCCATCGGCTACGCGTCACTACGCCCGGCCGGTTCCACGGTTTCACTTCGGACGCGTTGATTCTTCATTCAACTCCCCGTAAGTGAGCGGGGTTGACCTCCACGCCCACGCGAGCCCCCCCTGCGTGCACGGCGTCCGGCGGCGTAGCCTCTGCGGCTGGGGCGCGCGGCCAGCGTGCAGCGTTCCATGCACGACGTAACTCGCTTCGGACGGCAGGCGCAAGACAAAGCGTTCAGCGCGGCGCGCCGGCGCCGTGGCGCGTCCTCGTCCACCCGCGCCGCGGGGCGCTCCCCGTGCTCGCGGCGCTCTCGCTGGGGGCGTCCGGCTGCGGGGGGGCTCCGCGCGCGGGGGCCGGCGCGGCGGGTGATGTGGCCTCCGGGCGCGAGCTCCCGGTCGAGGCGATCGCCGCCGAGCTCGAGGCGATGAGCGGCGCGGTCCTCGAAGGGCGGGAAGCGACGTTCCGGGGCATCCTGGCCGACGCGATCGCGAAGGACGCGTACCTGTGCCAGCCGGCTCCGCGCCGCGTCTTTTCCGGGGCGCGCGGCGACGTGCCGGAGGGGGAGCGGCGGATCGCCGGGGTGATGCCGCACTACGGCCTCTTCTTCGGCCCGATGAGCTACCTCGTGCGGCGGCGCGGCGGCGCCTGGGAGGTCGACGTGCGCATCGCGGTCGACCCGCCGGAGGGCGCGGGCTGGCTCGAGCTGCCCGACTGCGGGCTCTCCGCCCGGCTCGGGGGCGCGATCGCGTGCCGCGGGACGCCGTATGCGCGCTCGGGATCGACGGACGCCTGCCCGGGCTCCGGCGTGTTCACGGCGAGGGCGACGCCGGCCGCGATCCGCGCGCTGCTCGCGCGCTGGTCGGACGAGGCCGAGGGGTACTGGAACCGCGACGCGCGCGCCTTCGGGCTGCCGGTGCGCTACGACTTCGACTTCGTGCTGGCGGACGAGGCGCGCGCGCGGGCGCTCCGGGTCGACCTCGCGGTGCCGCTCTCGCCGACGTGCGGCAGGACGCCGTACTTCAGCGCGATGCGGGCCGGCTGGTCGCTGCCCGTGCTCGCCCACGAGGTGGGGCACGTGCTCGGGCTGCTCGACGAGTACGAGGCGCTCTCCGGGATCGTCCGTTGCTATCCGAAGACGCCGTTCCCGGGCGCCGAGATCAGCCGGATGGGGCTGTCGATGAAGGAGGAGACGCGGCTCCTGCCGATCCATCACTACCTCGTGCTCCGCCGCTTCTTCTGCCGCGAGCCCGCGTCCATCGACCCGTATGCCGGCGCGATCCGCTGACCCGACGCCGGCGCGATCCGCCGAGCGCTCCACGCGGCCCCGCGCCTGCCGCCGCCTCGCGGCCGCGGCGCTCGCCTACGTCAGCGCCGCGGCGCTCGCGTGGACGGGGCTCACGGGCTGCCGCTCGGAGCCAGAGCGCGGCGTGGCGGACGCGGGGCCTGGCGCGGCGGACACGGGAATCGGCGCGGCGGACGCGGGGGCCGGGGCGTCGGACGTGGCGCCGCCGCTCGTGGGGGCGCCTCCGGGGCCGAGGGCGCTCGCGCCGCCGGCGGAGCCGCGCTGTCCGCCGGAGATGGTGCGGGTCGCGCGCCGGTTCTGCGTCGATCGCTACGAGGCGGTGCTGCTCGACAAGGAGACGGGGCTCGAGATCTCGGCGTTCTATCCTCCGTCGCGCCAGGCGGCCGCGTCCGTCGAGCGTGTGTGGTCGAAGATGCGGCTGCAGCTCGGGGACGACGAGGCGCGCCGCATGGAGCTGCCGCTCCTGCCCGGCTGGCAGAAGCAGCGCGAGTTCGAGCCGCGCGCGGTGTCGCGCAAGGGCGTGCTCCCGCAGGGCTACACGACCGGCGCGCAGGCGGATCTCGCGTGTCGGAACGCGGGCAAGCGGCTCTGCTCGCTCGACGAGTGGCGGACGGCGTGCCGCGGCGAGCGAGACGAGCAGTTCCCGTACGGGCCGACCTACGCGGACGGGCGGTGCAACGTGTTCCGCGAGCACCACCCGGCCGGCGTGCTCCACCGCGACGTGACGCTCGGGCACAGCGACCCTCGGCTCAACCTGGTGCGCGTCGCCGGGGCGCCGCTCTTGCGGCGGACGGGCGAGACCGCGACGTGCGCGAGCGCATGGGAGGACGACGCGGTCGCCGACATGGTGGGCAATCTGGACGAGTGGATCGACGATCCGGAGGGGACGTTCGTCGGCGGGTTCTATGCGCGCGCGACACGCGAGGGGTGCATGGCGCGCGTTGCATCGCACGATTTCACGTATTTCGACTACTCGACCGGCGTCCGCTGCTGCGCGGATCTGCGCGCGGCCCCGTGAGGGCGCGCTCGAGGCGACACGCGACGCTCTGGTAGCATCGACCGCTGCGGGGAGATCTGCACGCGCCCGTGCGACGCCGCGAGGAGGTACACCGATGCTCGACGCCCGATATCACGTCTACGATTCAGCTGTGCTGGACGCCCCCATCGAAGAGGCGTGGAGAGAGCTCCGAGATATCGTCAAGCTCCTGCCGATCGTCTTCGGTGACGGCGTCAAGGACTACCGTTACGTGGACGGCGGCTCGGCGGAGAAGATCCCGTCGCGCTTCGAGTTCACGCTCCATCCGTCGGGAGACAAGGCCGTGGAGGAGGTGGTCGCGCGATCCGAGACCGAGCACTCCGTCACGTACCGGCTGCTCGGGCAGGTCCTTGGCATCGAGGGGTACATCGCGACGTACCGGCTCCACCGCATCACGACCGAGCCGGGCAAGGCGTTCCTCGAGTGGCCCCGCGAGTTCGGCGTCGCGCCGGGCCAGGAGCCTGAGAAGGTCGTCCCGTCGGTCGCGGCCCTCACCGCGAAGGAGATCGTCGCCATCAAGGAGCACTTCGCGAAGCGCCGCCGCTCCGTGTGATGCACAGCGACCTCGGCCGAGCGCGCGGGGCCGAGGTGGAGCCCCACGGTTCCGCGAGGGATGGCAGCAGGGGGCCGGAGTCCGATGGCAACCGCTGGAGTGGCCTGCGCCGGGGGGCCTCAACGGATCGCAACCGTTAGGAAGGGCCTGCGCCGGGGGCCTCAACGGATCGTAACCGTTAGGAAGGGCCTGCGCCGGGGGGCCTCAACGGACCGCAACCGTTGGGAGGGGCCCGCCGCCGGGGGTCTTCAACGGACCGCAACCGTTGGGAGGGGCCCGCCGCCGGGGGTCTTCAACGGATCGAGTGCGCGCGAGGGGCCCGCCGCCGGAGGTCTTCGACGGATCGAGTGCGCGCGAGGGGCCTGCGCCCGGGCGGCAGCAACGGATCGCGTGCGCTGAAGCGGGCGCGAGCGACGGGTCCGCGACGGATCGACTCCGCTGGGGGCGGCCAGGGCTCGGGCCTGCTGGCGCGCGACCACCCGGGTCGTCCGTTCACGACGGCGCATCTCGCCTTCCCGAGCGCACGCCGCCGTGACGAGGGCGCGCTCGAGAGGCCGCGACATCCCCTGATAGCATCGCTCCGCCGCGCATGGCGGTGTCGCGCCTGCGGCATCGGGAGGAGGGAGCCATGATCGACGCGCGTTATCACGTCTACGACTCGGCGGTGCTGGACGCCCCCATCGAGGAGGTCTGGCAAGAGGTCCGCGATATCACGAAGCTCATCCCCGTCGTCTTCGGGGACAACGTCAAGGAGTACGGCTACGTGGAGGGCGGCTCCGCGGAGAAGGTGCCCTCGCGGTTCGCATTCACGCTCGTCTCGGGGGAAAGCTCGCTGGAAGAGGTGGTCGCGCGCTCCGAGACCAAGCACACCGTCACCTACCGGCTCTACGGGCAACTCTTCGGCATCGAACGATACACCGGGACCTACCGGCTCCGGCGCATCACGACCGAACCGGGTAAGACCTTCCTCGAGTTTCCACGGGAGTTCGGGGTCGCGGCAGGTCACGATCCCGCGCAGGTCGTCCCGACCATCGCCGCGCTCACCGCGAAGGAGGTCGCGGCGATCAAGGCGTACTTCGCGAAGCGCCGCCGCGCTGCGTGATCCTGCCGCCGCGCCACGAACATCGCGGCACGGCGGCCGCCCGAGCGCACTGCGCGCCGGGCGCGCTCAGGTCGTGGGGCGGCCGACCGCGAGGAAGGCCTCCTCGCCCTTCGGGCGCCGCCGGTCGCGCCAGACGAGCGCCGCGGGCAACACCAGCACGGCCGCGAAGAGGCACGCGAGCTCGCCGATGACCGCGGCGACGCCCAGGCTCCGCACGGCGTAGTTCTGCGAGCGGACCAGGGCGAGGTAGCCCAGCGTCGTCGTGAGGCTGCAGAGGATCACGGCGCCGCCCGTCTCGCGCACCGCGGTCAGCGCGCCGCCGGCGCCCTCCCGCGCGTACCGCTGCACGATGTTCACGGCGTAGTCGACGCCGATGCCGAACGTCAGCGGCAAGGCGATGAAGTTCAGGAAGTTGAGCTTCACGTCCATCAGCACGAGCAACCCCGCCATCCACGAGACGCCGACGAGCAGCGCGCCGAGCACCGCGAACGCCGGGCGGCCGCCGCGGAAGGCGACGAGCACGACGAGGACCGTCGCGGCCAGCGAGAAGAGCACCGCCGGCGGCACGTCGTCGATGACCGCCGCCCACATGTCCGCGTAGATGACCGCGCGCCCCGAGCCGCGCACGACGCTGCCGTCGGGGAGCCGCGTCTCGCGGTACGCGTCCGCCCACCGGAAGAGGTAGTGCGCGTCGTGCACGCTCTCGGGCGTGATCGGGCTGATGTACACGATGCGCCCGCGCGTCCCGTCGGTCTCGGTGAAGGCGCGCGCCACGCCCGCCGGCAGATCGTCGATCCCGAACGGCGCCAGATCGTCCGGCGGGATGACCGCCTGGATGCGGCGCCAGTCCTCGTCGCCCACGAGGCCGCGCTTCCGCGCCCTGAGGACGCGATCCTTGATCTCCTGGAGCAGCGGGAGCTTCTCCGCCTGATCCCGCGGGACCAGATCCTGGAGCGCGTAGATCTCCTTGAACGGCTTCTCGCCCTCGGGCGCCGCGTCGCGCCTCGCGTAGAGCGCGGCGCGGAGCGGCTCGACCTGCTCGGGCCGGTCCACGAGGATCGCCATGCCGTCGGTGCCGACGTAGCCGGTGATCTCCTCCGCGAGCGAGCTCAGGCGGATCTGCGCCGCGCGGGCTCCCTCGTCGTTGCGGAGGTTCTGGAGGTTGTACTCCATCGGATCGGCGCGCACGTAGCTCACCGCGGCGACGAGGCCGGCCGCGGCCAGGGCGAGGCCCGCGAGCGTGAGCGTGACCGGGCTCCGCGACGCGAGCCGCGCGAACGGCGCGCCGAACGCGATGCCGCCCTGAGCGCGCCGCCGCAGCCTGCCGAGCAGGCCCGGCGACTCCTGCTCGAGGGGGACGATCCGGTCCATCACCGCGAGGATGCTCGGCAGCGCGACGAACGTGGCGATCCAGCAGAGCACCATGCCGGCGCTGCCGATGAGGCCGAAGTCGTGGAACCCGCGGAACTCGGTGACGAGCAGCGAGCCGTAGGCGGCCGCGGCCGCGCAGCCGGCCGTGAGCGTGGGCAGCCAGGTCTCGCGGTGGGCGACGCGCACGCCCTCGAGCAGGCTCGCGCCGCCGCGGCGCGCCTCGAGGTAGCGCGCCATGTAGATGATCCCGAAGTTGATCCCGTTGCCGGCGACGATCGAGAAGAGGAACCCGGTCGCCATGTTGAGGTGGCCGAGCGCGAGCTGGGTGGCGCCGAACGTCCAGGCGACGCCGATGCCGATCGTGATCAGCATGGCGACGAGCGTGCGCAGGCGCAGGTAGTAGAGGAACACGACAGCGGCGATGAGCACGGCGCCCGAGACGCCGACGTCGGTCAGATCCTCGTTGATCGCCGCGTACTCGGCGATGCCGGTCTGAAGATCGCCGGCGAGGCCGTGGGTGATCCCGGGCTCGAACGAGGCGGGGCGCACGCGCTCGACGACCTCGCTCACGCGCCGGATCGCCTCGGAGCCGGCGGCGAAATCGCTGGCCATCACCTTCGAGCGGATGGCGACGACGACGGTCTTTCCGTCCTTCGACTGGTAGTAGCCGTCGGGGTAGCGCCCCGTGTCGACCCCCTGGAGGCCGAGGCTCTGCTCGATCGAGCTGGCGCTCACCTCGGGGGGCGGCTCGTCGTCGTCGAGCAGCGCGCCCGTCGCCTTGTTGACCTCGTAGGCGTAGCGCGCCTCGATGTCGTCCCTGAGCTTGGTGAGCCTGTCGCGGTCGACGTAGAGTCCGGCGCGCGGCGAGAGGAAGCGGTAGGCCTCGTGCACCCCGTCCTCGACGCTGCCGACCCACGGGGGGCCGATCTTCTCGATCTCCGGGACGAGCGCGTCCGCGGCCCGCTGGAGCGCGGCGGTGGGCGTGCCCTCGCCGCCCTGGAGCACGACGAAGAGCGTGGAGACGCCGGCCGTCTTGGCCGCGACCCGGTCGAGTTCCTGCACGCTGGGCCGCGACGCCGGCAGCAGCGACTCGAACCCGGTCAGCACATGGAGCCGCGTCGCCAGGAAGAGGGCGATGACGGTGAGGATCCCGGTCGCGAGCAGCGGCAGCGCCGGCCGCTTCACCTGGAGCTCGGCGAGGCGCGACGCGAGCCCGCCGCCGCGCGACGAGGGCGGCGCGAGGCGGGGAGAGGGCTCGCGGGGAGCTTCACCGGAGCTTTCGTGTGAATCAGGGGAATCAGGGGAAGGAAACGGGCGGGACGCCGGAGGCGGTGGCATGGGCGGAGCGGACATGAGACGGTGTGTGGTTCCGGGGCGGAAAGGGACGTTGGAAGGACGGTGGAAGCGCCGGGGTGAAAGCGCCGGTGGACCACGTTCTAGGGAACGGGCGCCCCGGAGAACAGCGGTCGTGTGCGGCGCGGCGACGGCGCGCCGCCGAGGTCCAGGTGGCCGCGGAGGCGCGCCGGGCCCGCGGGCGCTCCCACGGCCCCGCTGACCATGATGCGGTGTTCGGGATGCGCAACGACGATCTCGTGCGCCGCCTGATCGGTCACGAGATCGCCCGCCTCGCGGGGCGAAAAAGCGGCACTACAGGGAGCTCGTGGCCGGCTCTCGACGTCATGGCCTCAAGGATGGGCGCCCGGCGTGCCTCCCGTGTCGAGTCCGCTCCCCTACGACGCCTCTCCCGCGGGCCTCGCGCGATCGGAGGGGGCCTGTGAAGCCTTGCTCGCGTCGCGCAAGGGCCAAGGCAGATAGGGTGTCGCCGGCGGCCAAGCCCGCCGATCGATCGCCTCATGAGGTATACGAACAGGCCCTGGTTCCGCGTGCCACAAATCCCGCCAGGGATCTGTCTCGCAAACGAAGAGAGATTCGACGCAAAGACGCGAAGAGCGCAAAGACGCGAAAATACAAAAATCTGTTCTTTTTTGCGTCTTTGCGTCTTTGCGTTGAAAACTCTCTCCGGATCCCGGGCCGGACCTCTGGCGGGCGGACTAGGGGCCCGGCGGGGTCGTGCCGGCGTCCGCGGCCCCCGCGCGGCGAGGCTTCGCAGCGCCGCCTGAGCCCGCGTCTCGGGGCGCGCCCGCGTCCACCGGCGCGGCGCCCGCGTCTCGGGGCGCGCCCGCGTCCACCGGCGCGGCGCCCGCGTCGGCCTCGGCGCCCGCGTCCGGCGGCGGCTGGTCGGGTGCCGCGGGGGGCGCGGGCGGCGGGGGCGCTGGCGGGAGCTCGCTCTCCCAGCACTCCGGCTTCGGGGGCGCCGCGAAGTGGACCGCGCGCGACGCGGCGTCGCCCTTCCGGGTGACGAGCTTGTCGGTCTTGTACACGGTCGCGTTGCCGCACGCGTACTCCGCGGCGTCCTTCGACTCGCGCGCCACCACGCGCGTCCGGGGCGCGCGCTGGTTCTCGCACTGGGCCCACTCGATCTCGTACTCGGCGTCCTCGTCGGAGAGGAGGATCCGGCTCGGCGGATCGTCCTTGGACCGGCGCCCGGTGAGCGTCGTCCGGGTGATCGGCTCCTTGCCCTCGCGCACCGTCAGCGTGACCGGGAAGCGAAGGCTCCCGCGCATGTGCGCGCGCGTCGCGCCGATCTCGAAATCGGGGCAGATCGGCTCCCCGTCGATCGGGGACGGCACGGGCGGGCCGCCGCACGCGGCGCTGGCGAGGAAGCTGCCGAGGAAGAAGACGGCGAGGGGTCGGGCTCCGGGGCGGAGGTTCACGACGGGATTAGTCGTTTCCCCGGGTCCGCGCGTCAAGCGATCTTGGTCTTGCCCAGCTTCAGCACCCGATCGAAGTGCTCCTTCGAGACGGGCACCACGCTGAGCCGCGACCGCTTCAAGAGCGAGATCTCGGCCAGCGACTCGTCGCCGCGGATCGTGTCGAGGCTCACCTGCACCTTGAGCGGCGCGACCGGCTCGATGTCCACCACGCTCCAGTCCTCGTCGGCGTCGGCCGTCGGATCCGGGTACGCTTCGCGCTTGACGCGCGCGACGCCCGCGACCGCCTTGCCCTCGCTCGAGTGATAGAAGAGCACGAGATCCCCCTGCTTCATGGCCCGCATGTTGTTGCGGGCCTCGAAGTTCCGGACGCCGTCCCACGTCGTCTGGCCGTCGCGCACGAGCTGCGCGAACGAATATTTCTGCGGCTCGCTCTTCATCAGCCAGTAACGGCGAGACATGCACGATCTCCAGGGCAGGCGCGAGGGCGGCGCCGGCCTCGCCGTCGCGCTCTCATCCTCGACGGACAGCCCGTCGATTTGACCGGCTACCCTAGCACCGCCCGTTCAGTCGGTGATCACGATCTTGGCGCCGTCCGGCGTTCGACGCGCGATCTCGTCAATCTCGTCGTCGTCGAGGGCGATGCAGCCGAGCGTCCAGTCGCTCTCCTTGTGCACGCCCGCGAGCTGCGCGCTACCTACGCCGTGGATGCCGATGCTGTGCCCGACTCCGCGGCCCGGCGGGACCTCGCCGCGCCGCTTGAGCTCGGCGAAGCGCGCGCGATCTTCCTCGTTCGGGTAGCTGACGATCAGGAACCGATGGAACAGGCCGTTGATGCGGCCCGCGACGCGGTACGTGCCGACGGGGGTGCGCCTGTCGCCCTCGTAGCGCTTCGGCCCCGGCCCGCCCGGCCCGAGGGCGACCCGGTAGGACCGGATGATCTTGCCGCCCGCGACGAGATCGAGCGTGTGCTCGCTCTTGTCGATCCGGATCTCGGTGACCGGCGGGGCACCGCCCTGGGCGGCGGTCAGGGAGGGGACCGTGTGGGTGAGGGAAGCGGCGAGCAACGCCGCGGCGAGGACGAGAGGGGGCCTGAGGAGCATTCCCGACCGTCGGCGCCGGGCTGGAGAGTGTGACGCCCGGTCGAGGCCTGCAGTATTCTCGATCGGGCGCGTCACACTCCGCGGCCGCGGCGCGATGCAGGGTCGATGAGCACGCCGATGACCACCGAGGACCGCAGCCCCGCGACGAACCCCCTGGCAGAGCCGGGGCTCCGCCGAGCCCTCGAGGATTTCGTGCGGCGGCGCGTCCCGAGCGGCGAGGTCGACGACGTGGTGCAGACGGTCCTCTGCGACGCGCTCGCGTCGCCGGGGCGCCCTGCCGACCCGACGGAGCTCCGGCGCTGGCTCCTCGGGATCGCGCGCCACAAGGTGGCCGACCACCACCGGCGCTCGGCGCGGGAGGCCGCGACGGAGCTGCCCGACCTGCCGGTCGGACCGCCGCCCGTCGAGGCGCGCGAGCTGGCGCGCTGGGCGGAAGAGCAGGCCTCCGCGAGCCGCGACGCCCGGCAGACGCTGTCGTGGATGGCCCGGGAAGGGGAAGGCGAGAAGCTCGAGAGCATCGCCGCCGAGGAGCAGGTGCCCGCCGCCCGGGTGCGGCAGCGCGTGTCGCGGATGCGGCGCTGGATGCGGGAGCGCTGGATGGCCGAGCTCGCCGCGGTCGCGGCGCTGGCCATCCTCGCGATCCTCGTCGCCCGGCTCCTGCGGTCGACGAGCGACGCGCCGTTGATCGCGCCCCTGCCCGAGCCGCAGCCGAGCGCGCCGCCCGACGGGCCTTCACCGCCCATCGCGCCGCCCTCGCCGCTCGACGCGCTGGAGCGCGCGCGGTCGCTGCGGGCCGACGCGCTGCGCGCCTGCGACGAGGCGGCCTTCCGCCGGTGCCTGGACCAGCTCGACGAGGCGGATCGGCTCGACCCGGCGGGCCGCGACGCGCCGGAGGTCGCCGCGGCGCGCGAGCGCGCGCTCGAGGCGCTCCGCGCGCCGACGGAGAAGGCCCCGGCGCCCGTCAACGAGAAGCTCGACAAGAAGGACGAGAGCAACCCTCGCCCCGCGCCGAAGCCTCGCCCGAAGGTGGCGCCGCCGCCCGCACAGAAGCCCACCTCGTCGGTGCCCGCGGAGCAGATGCTCAAGGAACAGATGCTCAAGTCGAGGAAAGCAGCGCCGAAATCGAAGGCCGACGAGATGGATTTCCCGTCGGGGAAACTCTAGCTGCTCGCGCCAAGGGGCGAACGACGCGCCGAGATCGAGCCGAACTCGACGGCTCGCCGTCGCCTCCGGAGCGGGGGGGCCGACGCGCTGCCGAGGGGGAGCGGCGCGCGCCGCCGTACGAATCCATCTCGCAGTTTCCGGCGTAGTCGTCTAAACACGCTGGCGCTCGGCGCCATCAACGACGCCAAGGAGAGGAGCCCAGGAGATGCGAACGACGAGATGGCTTGGAATGGCATTCGCAGTGTCCCTGCTCGCGGCGAGCGCCGGCTGCGCGGTTGAGCCGCAGCAGCAGACCGCGAAGGCGCCGGCACCGCCGCCCGCGCCGCCGCCGCCTGCGCCGCCTGCGCCGCCCCCTGACGCGGACGCGGACGGGGTGCTCGACGATGGCGCTGACAAGTGCGTCGCCGAGAAAGAGGACGGCCTGCCGCCCGACGCCAAGGACGGCTGCAAGTCGACCGACCCGGACGGAGACGGCCTCGTGGCCGATGCCGACAAGTGCCCGACCGAGGCCGAGGTCAAGAACAACTACAAGGACGACGACGGTTGTCCGGACGTCCCGCGGGTCGCGCTGCTCGGCAACGAGGTGAAGCTCAACGAGAAGATCGCCTTTGCCGCCGGCAAGCCCGATATCGAGCCCGCGTCGCAGGAGCTCCTCGCGAACATCGCGCAGGTCCTCAAGGACCATCCGGAGATCCAGTTCGTCGAGGTCGCGGCCTATTCCGAGAAGCTCGCCAACGACGCCGCCACCGTGACGCTCACGAAGAAGCGCGCCGAGGCGGTGGTGAAGGCGCTCACCGCGCTCGGGGTCGAGAAGAACCGCGTGCGGGCCGCCGGCTACGGGGCGCACTGCGCGACCGATCCGGGCGAGACCGAGGAGGCGAAGGAGAAGAACCGCCGCGTCGAGATCAAGATCATGCGGCTCGACGGCAAGGACACCGGCGTCGAGCTCGCCTGCGCCGCGGTCGCCACCAAGGGCCTCAAGCCGGCCGGCGTGCCCGCGACCGCGCCGAAGGGCGCCGCGAAGGCCTCCGACGCGAAGCCGGTGGACCCGAAGGCCGCCGCCAAGCCCGCGGACGCGAAGCCCGCCGCTGCGCCCGCCGCACCGGCGCCCGCCGCCGCGCCGCCGGCTGCAGCGCAGCCCGCCGCCGCCGCGCCTGCCCCCGCCGCGCCCGCCGCGGCGAAGCCCGCGGACACGAAGCCGGCCGCGGCGAAGCCCGCGGACACGAAGCCGGCCGAGACGAAGCCCGCCAGCGTGAAGTAGGCGCTCGGCGCCGCGCGAGCGGGCAGGCTAGCGAGCCTGTCCGCGCGCGGCCGCGAGCAGGCTCGCGAGCGCCTCGCGCGCGGCCTGCCGGCGCTGCGGCTCGGGCAGCGCGCCCGGGCGCAGGCGCTGGATCTCGGCGCACAGCGCGGCGCGATCGCCGGCGAGAGGCGCGCCGCACGGCGCGTCGCGCGCGCCGTCTCCGGGGGCGTCGCGCGGCGCAGGCTCGCCGGCGAGCACGGCCGCGGCGGCCTCGATGAGGCGCGCGGTCGCCGCCGCGCCGGCGTCCTCGCCCCGGAATCGACCCACGAAGTCGGGCTGCTTCGAGAGCCGCGAGAGGACGTCCCAGCGCTGCTCGCGCACGGCGAGCTCCGTCGCGAAGAGCACGACCTTCAGGTTGCGGCCGAGGTCGGGGAGGGCGCGCGTCTCGCCGTCGAGCGCCATCAGGTCGTCGACGACGCTCGCGTCGAGCGCCGCGGCCGCGCAGCGCACCGCGACGCTGAGCAGATCCGCGCGCAGGGCCGGGCCGAGCGAGGGAGCGCGGCCGAGCGCGCGCGCGGCGGCGAGCACGACCGGGCCGCAGTGCCCCTCGCGGCGCTGCCGCGCCAGCATCACGCCGGCGTCGTAGAGCCGGCCGCTCTGCCGCAGCGCCTCCACGGCGGCCGTGAACGCGTCGGGGTCGTACGTCCCCCGCTCCGCCGCCGTGAGGAAACCGTCGAGACTGCGCAGGGCAGGGCACGCGGCCGCGCTGCCCGCGCGCGCCCGTCGTTGGAGGTGCGGCAGCTTGCCGAGGACGTCGGCGATGCGCAGCGAGAGCGCGAGCGGGTAGGCGTCGCAGGCGGGCTCCTCGTAGCCGCCGAGCTCGACCCTGGCCTCGGTGCACGCGAGCGGCCTGGCGACCGCGGCGAGCGAGCGCGCGGTCCTCGCGACGAGCGGATCGAGCCCCTGGACCGCGGCGAGGCCGGCCGGGAGCGGATCGAGGAGCGCCGTGACCGCGGCGTCGTCCGCGTCCGGCGGCAGGAGGCCGCGGACGAGCGTCCAGAGGTCGCCGGCGAGGAAGGGGTGACCGGCCTCGGCCGCGAGCTGGGCGTCGATCGCGAGGAGCGCGCGGGCGTCCCGGCCCCAGGCGAGCGGCTGGTCCGGGCGCAGCGCCCGCCGCCCGAGCCGGAGGCCGAACGAGAGCGCGGCGATCGCCCGGCGCGCCGCGGCGGTGCCGCGCTCGGCGTCGCCGTCGAGGAAGTGGTAGGCGGCCGCGAGCGCCGCGGCGCTGACGTAGGCGCGCGCCGCGTCCTCGTCGCTCCGGGGCGAGCCCTCGGGCGCGAGCGCCGCGGCGAGGGAGCCCTCGGGCTCGCCGCGGGTGCGGAGCCCGAGGCCGAGCTGGAAGCCGTTCGCCCCTTCGAGGAGCCCGGCGCCGTACGAGACGTCGAAGCTGAGCGAGAAGACGCGGGTCGCGGTCTTCTCCTCGTAGCGGTAGGTCATGCGCGGCACGCGCAGGCCGCGGGCGTCGGCGGCGGCGAGGACGCGGTCGAGGGCGTCGCGCGCCTCGGCGCGCCGGCCGCCGGCGAAGTCGCGCACGGCGCCGACGAGGGCGAGCACGTCGCCGGTGTCGGCCGCCTGGCAGGCGTCGTCCGACGCCTTGCTCATGGCGGCAGCGTACGCCGACGGATCCGGGGCAATGCCGGCCCGGGCCTTCGCGATCTCGCCGAGGTACGAGAGCGCCCAGGCGACCCGGCTGCCGCTGTCGTTCGCGAGCGCGATGGCGTCGGGCGACGGCGGCCCGCCCAGCACGGCGGCGCCGAGGAGCGAGGCGAGCAGCGCGAGGTCGGCCTGGTCGCGCAGCCCGAGGGCCGAGAACGCGCGGGCGTAGCCGACGAACAGGCCCCGCAGATCGCCGCCGCCGTCGCGCGCGGCGGGGAGCGACGCGAGCGCGTCGAGCAGCGCGCCGCCGGCGGGGCCTCGTCCGACGCCGCCACTCCGCGCCGGATCGTCGCGGAACGCCGCGGAGAGCCCGCGGAGCACCCGGCCGAGCGGGGCGCCGCTCCGCTCGGCGAAGCGCTCCGCGGTGGACGACTCGAGGAGCGCGCGGGCGAGCGCGTAGCCGCCGGTGAGCGCGTCGGCGAGGTCATGGTCGACCCAGCCGGAGAGGCCCGCGGCGACGGCGGCCTCGGCGTCCGCGGTCGGGAGGGTGAAGCGCGGCGGAGCGACGCGCGCCGGCGCGCCGGCGGCGCGCGGCGGCGCCGAGAGGAGATCGATGGCGTCGGAGAGGAGCGTCACGAGGAGCCGCGCCCGGCGCGCCCACGGGCCGTCGCCCTGCCTGTACCGCGGCGCGAGCAGGATCCGTCGGCGGACGTCGCCGAGCCGCGCGAGGGCGCGGCGGGCCTCGGGGCTCGGCCCGCGCCCGGCGGCGCAGGCGGCCCCGGCCGGCGGCGGCTTGCGCGAGCGCTCGGTGAGCAGCACGGCGAGGACGCCGTCGGCCAGCGCGGTGACGTCCTCGACGAGCTCGGGCGGGGGCGCCTCCGCGGCGTTGGCCGCGCCGGCGCCGGCCTCGGCATCGCGCGCCGCGAGCCCCGCGACGGCGCGCCGGAGCGCGTCGCGCGCCTGCCGGCGCTCCGGGGGGAGCCTGGCTGCGCCGGTCGCCTGCGGATCCAGCGCGCCGGCGGCGCCGAGCGCGGCGTAGCGGGAGAGGCTCGCGGCGAGCGCCGCGAGGCCGGGGTAGGGCAGCGCCGGGGCGGGCGCGAGCGCGCGCTCGATCTGCGCGGACGAGAACGCGAGATCCGGCGCCTGACCGGAGGCGAGCCGGTACAGCGCGTCGGCGGCGTAGAGGCCGGCGACGCCCCATCCAGCCTGCTCGGTGAGCTCGCCGCGGAGCTTGGCGGTGAGCGCGCCCTGCAGGGCGAGGAAGTGCGGGGGCTGCACCTCGGGCGGGTACGCCATGCCCGCGAAGACGCCGGCGAGCGCCGCGCCGAGGACGGCCTCCGGGTCGTGCGCCTCGGCCATGCGGCGCTGCACGGCGATCTGCGTGAGGTCGACGATGGCGTCGCGGAGGGGCTCGTCGGCGAGCACCCCGGGGCTGTAGGCGAGGGGGATCAGCGCGAGCGCGCGGTAGCGGCGCGGCTCGGCCTCCGCGAGGGCGCGCAGCGCGGCGAGGTGCGCGAGGCCGAGCTCGGTGGCGCGGCGGTGGACGGCGCTGCCCGCGCTGCCTGCCTGGCTCGCGGCGGGCGTGGGGCTGCGCTCGTGGAGCAGGGCGGGCGCGTGGGCCCACGCGGTGCTCGTTTGCTCGACGGCGCGGACGAGCGCCTCGTAGCGCGGCAGCCACGCGTCGAGCGGGAGGCGCCGTCCCGGCGCCGCCGCGGTGCTCGCGGGCGCGGCAGAAGGGTCGCCCGGGGCGAGGGCGCCGGCGAGCGCCGCGGCGAACACGAGGTCGCGCGGGCCTTCCATGGGGGGCGCGACGTCCCGGCCGCAGCCGGGGGCCTTGCCGAGCAGGTCGTCGAGCGCGGCGCGCCGGTCCGCGGGGACGGCCCGCAGCACGGCCGCGCCGCGGGCGCGCCACGCGGCGCGGCCGTCCCGGGCCGTGCGCACGCGGAGGAGGTCGCCGTAAGGCGTGTCGCCCGGCGCGGGCGGCGGGCCTGGCCGGGGGGCCGAGGGCGCGAAGGGAGCGTCGTCCTCGGCCTCCTCGAGCGCGACCCCGGCGGTCGCGAGCAGCTGCAGCGCGTAGCGGCCGCGCAGGACCGGCTCGTCGTTCGGGTCGCGCCCCTTCACCGCGGCCGCGAGGGCGTCGGCCGCGGCCGCGGCCTCGACGTAGCGGAAGCGGCCGGCGGCGCCGAAGGCGCGGCGGACGAGCGCGGCGAGCGCGATGTCGTCCGCGACCCGCGAGAGCGACGCGTCGCCGCGCGTGATCGGCGCGAGGCCGGCCATGAACGGCGCGAGCGGATCGGCCGGAAAGAGCTGGACGGAACCATGGCGGGCGCGCGCGTGGACGAGGTGCTCGTACCCGAGGGCCTCGCCGATCGCGAGGAGCAGCGCGTCGGCGGCGAGGGCCCCAGGGGGCGGCAGCGGCGCGGCGCGGATCCATCTCGCCTCCGCCGCGGCCGCAGGCGCTCGCGCCGCGGCCTTGGCCTCCGCGCCCGCCTCGACGATGACCGCGGCCCGCGGCCCGCGCCCGCCGCGCCGGTCGAGGTCGCGGAGCAAGAGCGCCCACGGGTCGTCGGCGTCCCGGGCGGCGCGGGCCGAGATGTAGCCGAGGGCGAGCTCGCGCGGCGGCCGGCCCTCCGCGAGCGCCGCGGCGAGGGCGCGCTCGCACGCGTCGAGGTGCGCAGGATCGCACTGGGCGGCCTGTGGGGGCGTGGCGCCCGGGGAGGCCGCGCCGCCGCAGCCTGCGGCGAGCAGCGCGAGGAGCAGCGCGGAGCAGAGCGGGAGAGCGCGCGGCGAGGAGGACACGCGATCGTGCAGCATGGCGCGCGCGCGACCTTACACGAAACCACCCCTGTCTTCCTGCCTCCGGAGCGCCGTGCTACGCGCGCGGTATGCGACGGGCTTCGGAGCGACGAGGTGCCGGCGGCGCGGGGGGCGGCGGGAGCGCCGGTTGCGGGGCGCGCGGCGCCTCCGCGGCGCTCGGGCTCGCGATCCTCGCGCTCTCGGCGTGCAGCGAGGGCGAAGGCGGGTATGCCGGGACGACCGCGCGCGTCGGCAAGGACACAGAGACGATCTACATCAACAACGGCAGCGAGCCCGAGTACCTGGATCCAGGAAAGTCCAACGACTCGGCGAGCTCCACGCTGGTGCAGCAGATGTTCGAGGGGCTGACGACCTACGGCGCCGGCGACCTCCGCCCGGTGCAGGGGGTCGCGACCCACTGGGAGCAGAGCGACGACAACCGGCTCTTCCGGTTCCACCTGCGGCCGGAGGCGCGCTGGTCCGACGGCAAGCCGGTCACGGCGCACGACTTCGAGTACGCGTGGAAGCGGGTGCTGCGCCCCTCCACGGCCTCGCTCGCCGCGACGAACCTCTACGTCCTCAAGAACGGCGAGCTGTTCAGCCTCGGCAAGCTCAAGGCGCTGCGCGAGGCCGCGCCGCTCCGCGCGGCCCCCCGGCCCGACGCGCCATCCGCGCTCGATCTGCCGAAGGGGGCGTTCGTCGTGGTGCTGGCGCGCTCGCCGATCCAGGTGGACACGGCGATCGCGCCCCTCGCGGCGCTGCCGGAGGGATCCGCCGCCGTGACGTTCGCGAAGGGCGACGGGAAGGGCGACGCAAGCGATCGGCTCTCGTTCGGCGCGGCAGGAGGCGGCGCGACAGGGGGCGACGCGGCCGCTGGCGGCGCGGCGCCGCTCGGCTCGGCGCCCGGCGGCGGCTGGCAGGGCGCCGTCGTCGACATCGTCCGCGTGGGCCCGCCGTGCAAATGCAACGGCGCCGCCGACCGGTGGTTCGAGATCGAGCGGGGCGGCGCGCGCGGCTTCCTCCCGGGCTGCGCGCTCGTCCCCCCCG
The DNA here is from genome assembly GCF_051525245.1 of Sorangium sp. So ce128. NCBI lineage: Bacteria > Pseudomonadati > Myxococcota > Polyangiales > Polyangiaceae > Sorangium > Sorangium sp. So ce128. Next base: position 5,045,280 of record NZ_CP150313.1, read on the forward strand.
CGGGCAACGCCGGCAACCCGGGCAAGGAGAGCGCGGGCGCCGCGCCCCGGTCGGAGGCGTACGCCGTCGTCACGCCGCACACGAGCCTCCCCACGTACGACGCCGCGGCGCCGCCCTCCGGCAGCGCCGCGCAGGGCGAGCCCCCCGTGGGCTTCGTGCCCGACGCGCTCCTCGTGGAGGACGACGGCGCTGTCGGCGTCCGGGCAAGGGACGACCATACGCTCGACGTGCAGCTGGAACAGCCCACGCCCTACTTCACCGATCTCACGAGCTACGTGACGCTCTTCCCCGTGCGCAAGGACGTGATCGAGGCGTTCGAGAAGCGCGGCGAGCCCGAGCTCTGGTTCCGCCCCGAGAACATCGTGGTCAACGGCCCTTACACGCTCGATGAGTGGAAGTTCCGTTACGAGATCACGATGAAGCGGAATCCGATGTACTGGAACCACGACAAGCTGAAGATCCACCGCGTCGTGTGGCTGGAGGTCGAGCTCTACAATGCCACGATGAACATCTACAAGGCGGGGGATCTCGACTACCTGGGCGACAACACCTCGCTCCCCGCCGAGCACATGGACTGGCTGTCGACCAAGCGGGATTTCCAGCGGTACCCGTACCTCTCCATCTACTGGTTCGAGTTCAACACGAAGAAGCCGCCGGTCGACGACGCCCGCGTCCGCTGGGCGCTCAACCTCGCGGTCGACAAGCGGCAGATCGTCGAGAAGGTCACGCGGGCGGGGCAGACGCCGGCCACGCACTACGTCCCGGACTACACCGGATCGGGCTACGACGAGGCGGTCGCCGAGGACAGGAAGCTCGGGGTCGATCCGTTCGCGTCGCCGGAGGTCGCGTTCAACCCGGAGCGCGCCCGCGCGATGCTCGCCGAGGCAGGGTACGAGGTCGTCCAGGAGGGCGACGGGTACCGGGCGAAGAACTTCCCGGCGCTCGAGCTCCTCTACAACACGAGCGAGGGCCACAAGCAGATCGCGGTCGCGGTCCAGGACATGTGGAAGCGCCACCTCGGCGTCTCGGTCACGCTGCGGAACGAGGAGTGGAAGGTGATGCTCAAGAACGTGCGCGACGGTCACTACCAGGTCGTGCGGTTCGGCTGGATCGGCGAGTACAACCACCCGGCGACGTGGCTCGGCACCCTGCTCTCGTACAGCCCGCAGAACCGGACGGGATGGGCCGACCAGGAGTTCGACGATCTGATGCGCGCCGCCGCGGCGACGGCGGATCCGAAGGAGAGCATCCGGGCGTTCCGCAAGGCGGAGAAGCGGGCCCTCGACCGCATGCCCAAGCTGCCGCTCTACTTCTACACGAAGTCGACGCTGGTGAAGCCGTGGGTCAAGGGGTTCAAGGGCAACTCGCGCGGCGTGCAGCTCGTGAAGTGGCTGTGGAACGACCCGAGCTGGCGCGACAACCCGTCGAACGAGACCGCGTTTCCGGAGCTCGAGTTCCCGGCTCCGGGGCGGCTAGGCGTGCCCTGACGGCGCCGCTGGGCCGGCTAGGTCCCCGTTGACGCGCCGGCCTGTGCCGTGGCCTCATCGACGAGAGCGCGGCATAGACCCTCTCGGGAGAACGACATGAGCAAGACGATCCTGGTCACCGGAGGCGCGGGCTACATCGGCTCGCACACCTGCGTGGAGCTCCTCCACGCGGGCTACCGGGTGGTGATCCTCGACAACCTCTGCAACAGCCGCAAGGCGGCGGTGGAGCGGGTGGAGCGGATCGCCGGGAAGCAGGTGACGTTCATCCAGGGCGACATCCGCGACGCGGCGCTCCTGGATCGGCTGCTCGCCGAGCAACCGATCGACGCGACCATCCACTTCGCGGGGCTGAAGGCCGTCGGCGAGTCGGTCGAGAAGCCGCTCGCGTACTACGAGAACAACGTCGCGGGGACCGTGTGCCTGCTCAAGGCGCTCGACGCGCGGGGCGCGCGGAAGCTGGTGTTCAGCTCGTCCGCCACCGTGTACGGCGATCCCGAGCGCGTGCCGCTCGACGAGGGGAGCCGGCTCGGGCCGACCAACCCCTACGGGCAGTCCAAGTTCATGGTGGAGCAGATCCTGCGCGACGTGGCGGCCACCGGGGGCTGGTCGCTCGGGTCGCTGCGCTACTTCAACCCCGTGGGCGCCCACGAGAGCGGGCTCATCGGGGAGGATCCGAACGGGATCCCGAACAACCTGACGCCGTTCATCACGCAGGTCCTTGTGGGGCGGCGCGACAAGCTCCGGGTGTTCGGGGGCGACTGGCCGACGCCGGACGGCACCGGCGTGCGCGACTACATTCACGTGGTCGACCTCGCGCGCGGGCACCTCGCCGCGCTGAACCGCATCTTCACCGTCGGCGACAGCTTCACCGTCAACCTCGGCACCGGGCGGGGACACTCGGTGCTGGAGATGGTGGCCGCGTTCGAGAAGGTCAGCGGGAGGCGCGTCGCCCACGAGATCGTGGCGCGCCGCCCCGGGGACGTCGCCTCGGTGTACGCGGATCCCGCGCGCGCGGTCGAGCTCCTCGGCTGGCGCGCGGAGCGCGATCTCGAGACCATGTGCCGCGACAGCTGGCGCTGGCAAGAGCAGAACCCGAAGGGGTTCGCCGATTAGGGCCGCGGATCTGAGGCGCGATAGAGCGCTCCTGCTCGCGGCCCTCTCGTGCCCGCTCGCGGCCTGCGCGAGCGAGACCGAGGGGTACGTCGGGACGACGTCGCGCGTCGGCAAGGACGTCACGACCTTCTACGTCAACAACGGCGACGAGCCGGAGTACCTCGATCCCGGCAAGGCCGTGGACTCCGTGAGCATCACGCTGCTCCACCAGATGTTCGAGGGGCTGACCAGCTACGCGCCCGGCGATCTCCACGCGGCGCAGGGGGTCGCGGCGCGCTGGGAGCGGAGCGACGACAACCGGTTCTTCCGGTTCCACCTGCGGCCGGAGGCGCGCTGGTCGGACGGCAAGCCGGTGACGGCGCACGACTTCGAGTACGCGTGGAAGCGCGTGCTGCGCCCGTCGACGGCCTCGCTCGCCGCGACGAACCTGCACGTCCTCAAGAACGGCGAGCTCTTCAACCTGGGCAAGCTCAAGGCGCTGCGCGAGGGCGCGACGCTGCGCCGCGCGCCTCGTCCCGACGCGCCGCCCGCGCTCGAGCTGCCCAAGGGGGCGTTCGTCGTCGTGCTCGGCCAGTCGCCCGCCCGGGTGACGTCGGCGGTGGCGCCCCTGCCGACGCCGCCCACCGGGGTGACCTCGGTGACGCACGCCGAGCCCGACGAGGCGACCGGCGCCGGCGAGCGGCTCTCGTTCGACGCGGCCGGCGCGACCCCGCCGCCCGCGCCGCGCGACGCCACCCCGGGCGGCGGGTGGCGGGGCGCCGAGGTCGCGCTCCTCGCGGCCGGGCCGCCGGTCGCCTGCAATGGCGCGGCCGATCGCTGGTTCGAGATCGAGGGGCCAGCGGGCCGCGGCTTCCTCCCGGGCTGCCTGCTCGCGCCCGTGGAGGGCGCCGCGTACGCGCTGGTCGCGCCTCACGCGAGCCTCCCGACGTACGACCCCGCCGCGGCCCCAGGCGCTCGCGCCGCGCCGCCTTCCGGCTCCGGAGGGGCGACCGGGTTCGTCGCCACGTCTTCGCTCGCGGAGGACGACGCCGCCGTGGGCGTGCGGGCCCGCGACGACCTGACCCTCGACGTCGAGCTCGAGCAGCCGACGCCTTACTTCACCGATCTCACGAGCTTCGTCACCCTGTTCCCGGTGCGCCGCGACGTCGTCGAGCCGTTCGAGGCGCGCGGCGAGCCGGAGCTCTGGTTTCGCCCCGAGAACATGGTGGTCAACGGGCCGTATCGGCTCGACGAGTGGAAGTTCCGGTACGAGATCACGATGAACCGGAACCCGGCGTACTGGGGCCACGACGCGCTCAGGATCCACCGGATCGTCTGGGTGGAGATCGCCCAGTACAACGCCACCCTGCAGCTCTACAAGGCGGGGGACATCGATTACCTGGGAGACAACTGCGAGCTCCCGTACGACCACCGCAGCTGGCTGTCCGGGAAGAAGGATCTCCGGCGCAGCGAGTTCCTCTCCACGGTGTATTACGAGCTCAACACGAGGAAGCCGCCGGTCGACGATCCGCGCGTCCGGTGGGCGCTGAACCTCGCGATCGACAAGCGGGAGCTCGTCGAGAAGATCACGCGGCTCGGGAAGCCGGCGACCCACTACGTGCCCGACATCACCGGATCCGGCTATGCCGAGCAGGCGGCGGAGGACAGGGCGCGCGGCGTGGATCCGTTCTCGAGCCCCGAGGTCGGCCACGACCCGGCGCGCGCCCGCGCGCTGCTCGCCGAGGCCGGTTACGAGGTCGTCCGCGCGGGAGACGAGCTGCGGGCGAAGGGGTTTCCGCCGCTCGAGATCCTCTACAACACGGGGGAGGGGCACGCGCAGGTCGCCGTGGCCATCCAGGACATGTGGAAGCGCCACCTCGGGGTCTCCGCGACGCTGCGGAGCGAGGAGTGGCGGGTGATGCTCAAGGACCTCCGCGACGGCAACTTCCAGGTGATCCGGCTCGGCTGGCTGGCCGACTACAACCATCCGCAGACGTGGCTCGGGACGTTCCTGTCGCAGAGCCCCCAGAACCGGACCGGCTGGGCAGACGCGGAGTTCGACAAGGCGGTCGGCGAGGCGGCCGCGACGGCCGATCCCAGGGACAGCATCCGGCGCTTCCGGGCGGCCGAGCGGCGGGCGCTCGACGGGATGTGCAGGATACCGCTCTACTTCGAGGAGAAGCCGACCCTGGTGAAGCCGTGGGTGAGGGGGTTCATCCCCAACGCGCGGAACACGCAGCTCATCAAATGGCTCTGGATCGACCCGGACTGGCAGAAGCGGCCGGCCGGAGAGCCGCCGCCCGTGCTGGAGCTGCCGCCGCCGGGGCGGCTCGGGGGGCCATGACGGGCGCGCGCAGCCTCCTCACCGACGCCTCGATCGGCGCGACGCACGTGCTCCTCTGGGGCGCCCGCGCCGCGGTCGAGATCCGCTGTCCAGGCCCCGGCGTGCTGCGCGTGCGGCACGCCCCCTCGTCCGCGGTGACCAGCTTCACGCACCCCGAGCTGCCGCCCAAACGCTCCTTCGCCGTGGTGGCAGACGGCGCGCTGCCGCTCTCCGCGCGCCGCGAGGGGGACACGCTCCACGTGAGCGCCGAGGGCGCCTCTCTCGAGGTCTCGCTCGCCTCGGGCACATGGATCTTCAGCGACGCCGCGGGCCGCGCCCTCGCGCGCAGCGAGGCCGTCTCGGGGCAGGTCCGGCCGGCGTTCCCCGTGGACGAGCTCCGCTCCAGGCTCTCGCTCGCGGCGCCGCCGGGCGAGGCCTACCTCGGGTTCGGCGAGAAGGTCGGCCCGCTCGACAAGCGCGGCCTGCGATTCACCTTCTGGAACACCGACGCTTTCCCGCCGCACGTGGAGTCCGACCCGCTCTACGCCTCGATTCCTTTCTTCATCGCCCTCCGCGGCGGGGTGGCCTGGGGCCTCTTCCTCGACGAGCCGTGGCGCTCGGAGGTCGATATCGCCCTCAACGACCCGACCCGGATCGAATGGGAGTCGCGGGGCCCCGAGCTCGACGTCTACCTCCTGGCCGGCCCGCACCCGGCCGACGTCCTCCGGCGCTACGCCGCGCTCACCGGGCGCCCGGCCATGCCGCCCCTCTGGAGCCTCGGGGCGCACCAGTCGCGCTGGGGCTACGAGACCGAGGACGACGTGCGCGGCGTCGTCCGCGGCTACCGATCGCGCGGCCTCCCCCTCGACGTTGTCCACCTCGATATCGATTACATGGATGCTTATCGGGTCTGGACATGGGACCGCTCGCGCTTCCCCGACCCGGCGCGGCTCGCGCGCGAGCTCGCGGCCGAGGGCGTCAAGCTGGTGACGATCGTCGACCCGGGGATCAAGGCCGACGAGGGATACGCCGTCTACGAGGAGGCGAGAGAGCGAGACTACCTCGTCCGGCTGCCTCGCGGCGGCCCCCTCGTGGGAGAGGTCTGGCCCGACCCGGCGGTCTTCCCGGATCTCACGCGCGAGGAGGTGCAGCGCTGGTGGGGTGATCTGCAAAAGCCCTTCGTCGACGCGGGCATCGCCGGCATCTGGAACGACATGAACGAGCCCGCGTGCTTCTCCGTCCGCCCCGACAGGGGCCTGCCGGCGCCGAGCGGCGGGCGCGCCGCGGGCCTCGGCGCCATCGAGGGCAGCACGCTCCCCGACGACGCGCGCCACGGCGCCCGTCGCCACCTCGAGGTCCACAACGTCTATGGACTCGGCATGTCGCGGGCCGCCCACGAGGGCCTCGCGCGCCACGCGCCGGAGCGTCGCCCCTTCGTGCTGACGCGCGCCGCCTTCGCCGGCATCCAGCGCTACGCCGCGGTGTGGACGGGCGACTTCGCCAGCAATTTCACGCACCTGGAGGCGTCCATCCCGATGCTGATCGGCCTCGGCCTCTCGGGCGTGCCGTTCGTGGGCGCGGACATCCCGGGCTTCACCGGGCGCGCGAACGGCGAGCTGCTCGTGCGCTGGATGCAGGCGGGGCTGTTCTATCCGCTGATGCGCAACCACGCGACGAGGGGCAGGCCGGCGCAGGAGCCCTGGCGCTTCGGCGAGCCGTACCTCGGCCTCGCGCGCGCGGCGCTCGAGCGGCGCTACCGGCTCCTGCCGACCCTGTACACGCTCATGCACGAGGCGGCGGAGACGGGGATACCCGTCCTGCGGCCGCTGTCGTTCGCGGCGCCGGACGACCCCGAGGCGCTCCACGCCTTCGATCAGCTCCTGTTCGGCGGCGATCTGCTCGTGGCGCCTGTGGTGCGGCCAGGGCAGTCGAAGCGGCTGGTGTACCTGCCCGCCGGCGCATGGATGGACTTCGCGAACCTGGAGCGCGCGGGGAGCGTGGATCAGGGCGGGCGGCACGTGATCGCCGATGCGCCGCTCGGGGTGGTCCCCGTGTGGCTGCGCGCCGGAGGCGCGGTGGCGCTCACCGCGCCTCGGATGCACACGACGAGCGCGAGCTGGGAGGAGATCACGTGGCACGTCCACGCGGCGGAGCGCGTGAGCGGCCGCCTGGTCGAGGACGAGGGCGACGGCCACGGCGCGTCGCGCGCCACCCGGATCGAGGGCGGCCTCGACGGCGCCATGTTCTCGCTCGAGCGCAGCGCGACGGGCGATCTGCCGCTCGCGCGCGAGGTGGAGACGATCCGCGTCCACGGCGTGCCGGCGCCGCGCTCCGTGGTCGGGGCCAGGTCGCACCGCGCGATCGACGGGGGCGTCGAGATCGAGGTCGCGGCCGACTGGCAGCGGATCGAGCTCAAGGTGTCCTGATCGCGGCGGCGGCGTAAGCACGCTGCTGTTGAAGTGCCTGCATCACCAGCGCTCGCAGCGGCCGTGGCCGCAGACGTGTTCCTTGGGCAAGCGCTCTCTGCACCCCGCACCGAGCATGGCAGCTCGACGGGTTAGATAGTCTATTTTATCCGCGCTTGACCCGAGCAGAGGGCTCACCGCTTCCTACGCTCCCGGCGTGAATTGGTGAAGGTGGTAATAAAAAGACTTCTTCACGGACGACTCCTCGCTCCCCTTGTAGATCAATGATAAATTGTCGCCGCCTTCAACGTCGTCGTCGGGGCTGTGGACCCTGTGGGGCCAGGCCTGCGAATGCCCCCTTCTCCACGCGATCCAGGGGCCTGACGCCACAAGTCCACGGCCCTCGGGTCCGCTTCCGGACCCACAGATGTGCCGGAGGACCCTCATTCATTTCCAGGCTACGGCACGCAGGGAGCCCCGCGAGCGTAGCGGTTGTTGCTGCGTTTAGAGAGATGCCACCGCGCTGCATGCCCGTGCCCGCGCGCGGCCGGTCCGCCGATTGCATCGTCTGCTGCGCCTGAACGGGAGATGAAATGATGGGACTGAGGCACCTCGCCACGTCGGCTTTCGTCGTCCTGGCGACACCGACACTCGCCGCTGCCAACGTCGTGCTGCTCGATCAGGGCTGGACCGAGGACGAGCGGCAGATCTACTACCGGACTTCGCAGGGCTCGGCGCTGATGTCGTACGACATCTTCCTGCACCTCGAGGAAGCCGGAAGCGAGCGATCATTCCGTGCCGACCAGAACATGGTGAGGTACGGCCTCGTTCCTCAGCCGCCCGATCGTCGGCGCAACCCGGACGGACTTCCGATCGGATGGACGAGAACGGTGGTCAAGGAAGGCCGGTGGAAAGGCGACTGGGCGGGGATCTCCTGCGCGGCCTGCCACAACGGCCAGCTCGAGTACCGCGGAACGAGCATCCGGATCGACGGCGGCTTCAACCACACGCTCGATCTCTTCGCCTTTCTCGAAGGGCTCGACGACGCCTTACAAGCGGCGAACAAGGACCCGGGGAAGTTCGCCCGTCTCCAGCGGCGCATCCCCGCGAGCAACCTGCGCGAGCGCCTGGCGGCCAACGCCGCCGAGGTCCACGCTATCCGCAGCCGGTACCTCCGCACCTCGACCCGGGTCGGGCCGGGCCGGATGGACGCGCTCAATCTCGTCCACAATCAGGTGGTGGCGAACTCTCTAGGGTATCCCGAGAACTGGATGGCGTTGAACGCTCCGGTGAAGTGGCCCTTTCTCTGGAATGCGCCGCAGTCGGCGTGGATCGGCTGGCGTGGCACCCAGCAATTTCCCCTGTCCCGCAACATCGGCGAGTCGATGGGGCTGTGGGTGAAAGCCAACCTGACGGCGAAGACTCCCGAGGAAGGCCTGTTCGACACGACCGCCGACATGAACGGCCAGATCGCGATGGAGGGTCTCCTGCGGCGTCTCGCGCCGCCACGCTGGCCCGAAGAGGTCCTGGGAAAGATAGACCGCGTGAAAGCGGCGGCCGGAAAGGCGCTCTTCCGGCAGGAATGCGCCCAGTGCCATTCGCAGTGGCCCCATCGGTGGGGCGAGCCGAAGCGGAAGGGCATGCGCTTCATCGAGAACGCATTGATTCCGGCGAAGACCATCGGCACCGACCCGACCCAGGTGCAGAATCTCACCTACGGCCTGAACCCGACCGTTTTCTCGGGCGCCCTCGCTCCGTTTCTTCCCCCTCCCCACAAAGGGCAGAGCATCGCGCCCGCGCTCGTCGTCCTCGTGACCGCGGTCTCGGGCGTGACCGAAAAAGCCCTCGCGAAGCTCGGCCTGAGCGCTGAGCAGACCGAGAACGTGACCGGCTACCGGAACGAGACCGAGCCGATGCCGCCGAACGGCCTGTACAAGGCGGCGCCCAGCGAAGGGATGTGGGCAATCGCTCCCTACCTGCACAACGGCTCGGTCCCCAACCTCTACGAGCTCCTCATCCCCGCGAAGGACCGCTCGAGGCGCTTCTACCTCGGGCGCGAGTTCGATCCCGTCAAGGTGGGCGTGGACACGTCGGGAGCCTCCGGCAAGTTTCTCTTCGACACGACGCTGGTCGGCAACTCGAACGCCGGCCACTCGTTCGAGGACGGCCCCATCGGCGACGGAGTCATCGGAAGGCGGCTCTCGGACGAGGAACGCTGGGCGATCATCGAGTACCTGAAGATCCTCCCCGAGGAGCCACGCCAGATCGCGCCTTTCGGCGGACCGAAAGACCCGATCGCCGCCTGGAAGGATCCGACTTTTTACCACGTCAAACACCCTGGGGGTTACCAGGCAGGGCCGGCGGGTACCGAATGAAGACGTCGTTCTGGAGGAGTGCCGTGGCGATCGGGTTGTTTCTCTCCTGTCCGGGGTGCGTCACCCGCACGGCCAGCATTCCGTCGCTCGGGATCGCGGAGGAGACGCTCGAGCCGAACGAGGCTGCGCTGATCGAGGCGATCAAGGAAGAGACGCTCCGGATCATCCGCAAGCAGTATCCGCCGGGCGTGCGCCCGGTCCGCCGGGACGCCCACCCGAAGACGTTCGCCGTCGTGAAGGCGGAGCTCATCGTGCTCGACGACCTGCCGAAGGAGCTCCGGTACGGCGTTTTCAAGGCGCCCCGCAAGTTCGATGCGCTCGTTCGCTTTTCCGCGGGAGGAACCAACGTGAAGCCGGACACGGAGCCGGAGCCGCGGGGCATGGCCATCAAACTCCTGGGGGTCGAAGGGGAGAAGCTCCTTCCCGCGGAGAAGCACGAGAAGACCCAGGACTTCATCATGATCAACTTCCCGGGATTCGCCGTGAGCAACCTCAAGGACTACCTGGAGCTGTTCCGGGCCGTCGCGGAGGGCCCTGAAGCGCGCGCCGCGTACATGCGAGCGCACCCGGAGATCGACAGGCTGAGTGCGCTCATGGCATCCCAGGTCCTCAACAATCCGCTTCAGTCGCAGTACTGGAGCGAGGTCCCCTACAAGCTCGGACCGGGCGCGATCAAGTTTTCGGCCAAGCCGGTCTCGCGAACAGGCGATCCGAGGCCCGAGAATCCGGGACCGGATTTCCTGCGCGAGGTGCTGCTCGAGCAGCTCAAGCGCGAGGACGTCTATTTCGACTTCATGGTGCAGCAGCAGACCGACCCGGTGAAGATGCCCATCGAAAACTCGACGATTATCTGGAGCGAGGAGCTCTCGTCGTTCCGGCGCGTCGCCATCCTGCGGATCCCGAAGCAGAACCCGGCGGACTTCAAGGACCTCGCGCTCGCCGAACTTCTGTCGTTCACGCCCTGGCATGCGCTGCCGGAGCACCGGCCGCTCGGCTCGATGAACCGCGCCCGGCGGGCGGCCTACGAAGCGGTGTCGAAGCTGCGGCACGAGATGAACGGCCAGCCGCGCTCCGAGCCGACCGAGCTTCCGTGACGGCCTCGGCTACCTTCCGCCGAGCCGTTTCAGCCCGTTGCGCGAGAGGACCTCGCGCGTGTCTCGCACACGCCCACGTGATCCCCAGCGGGACCTGCCACTTCGACCGCGCTGGCGACCGCGCCGGAGCGCTACCGTAGGTTTTTACACGGCTGCCGCCAGGACCCCGATCAGCGGTGCTTCGTCACCCAGTCGATCGCCAGCCGCACCCGCGTGGAGAGCAGCCGCCGTGACGGGTACACCGCGAAGAGCTCGCGAGGCTCGACCGTGCGCCCCGTGATCGTGAGCTCGACGAGCGCCTCGCCCTGCTGCTCGATCACCTCGCGGGGCGCGCAGACCACGCCGAGCCCCTGCGCCGCGGCGGCGATCGCCACCCGCGGGTCGTTCACGCAGAGCTGCGCGCGCGGCCGGACCTCCTCGATGGAGCCGTCCCGCCGGCGAAGGCGCCATGCGGCGCCCGGGTGGCTCAGGACCGCGGGCACGGACCCGAGCGACGCGCGCGCGAGCCGCGAGCGGCCCTCGAGCGCGTCCTGCACGAGGCGCGGCGACGCGGCCAGCGCGTACGGGAGCGACCACATCCGCCGCGCCACGAGGTCGGCGTCCTGAACGGGCCCGGCGCGGAAGGCGAGGTCGATGCCCTCCTCGACCAGGGGGACGACCGCGTTCGTGAGCGTGAGCTCCAGCGACAGGCGCGGGTGCCGGGCGGCGAAGGAGAACAGCGCCGGCGCGATCCGCTGCGCGCCCGTCATCACGGGCGCCGTCACCCGGAGCCTGCCCGCGGGCTCGTCCTCCCGATCCGCGGCCCGGTCGAGGACCGAGCCGAGCTCGTCGAGCAGCGGCCCGGCGCGCTCCATCAGCCGCGCGCCCTCGCCGGTGAGGCCGACGCGGCGTGAGGTGCGCTGGAGCAGCCGCACCCCCAGCGCCTCCTCCAGCTGCGCCACCCGGCGGCTCACGGTGCTCGTGGGCACCCCCGTGCGCCGCGCCGCCTCCACGAAGCTCAGGTGGTGAGCGACGGCCGCGAAGAGCCGCACGTCCTCGAGGGAGATCATCCCGCTCATGGGACGGAGCATGCCACAGCATCCCATGGTTTGCCCGAGGCGCGCGCGCTACGCCTCGCTCATGCACCTTGAAGATCAGCATGTCGTCGTCATCGGCGGCTCGTCGGGCATCGGCCTCGGCGTGGCCAGGGCCTGCCTCGAGCGCGGCGCGTCTCTGACCCTCGTGAGCCGCTCGCGCGAGCGCCTCGCGCGCGCCGCGGCCGAGCTCGGGGAGCCGCGCCGGGTGCGCACCTTCCCGGCCGACGCGACGCAGGAGGCCGAGGTGCGGAGTCTGTTCAACGAGCATCCGCCGGCGCGCCACGTGGTGGTGACGGCGGTGGAGGGCCACTATCAGCCGATTCGCGCGCTGGACATCGCCGCGGCGCGCCGCGTGATCGACTCGAAGCTCGTGGCGGCCCTCCACGTCGCCAAGCACGCGCGGACCGAGCCGGGCGGCTCGCTCACGTTCACGGCCGGGATCGCGGCGGAGCGGCCGGGGCCCAGCGGGGCGGTCGTGGCCGCTGTGAACGGGGCGCTCATGGCGCTCGTGCGCGCCCTGGCCGTGGAGCTCGCGCCGGTGCGCGTGAACGCGCTGTCGCCGGGCTGGGTCGACACGCCGGTCTGGGACTCGCTCGCGGGCGGCGCCAAGCAGGAGCGCTTCGCGCAGCACGCGCGCCGCCTCCCTGTCGGGCGCGTGGGCGCGCCCGCGGACATCGCCCACGCCGCGCTCTTCCTCATGGGAAACGGGTTCACCACCGGCGAGGTGCTGCGCGTCGACGGGGGACACCGCCTCGTCTGAGCCCGAGCCCGCCCAGGGAGGTGGCCGGATTCGACAGGTACGCAACGCGAAACCAGGGACGGCAAGCGAGGGAACGAGGGAAGCAAGAAAAGCGCGGGGAGCGAGGGAGGCGCCTCCTGGTTCATCGAACAAGGCATGTTCCCCGAGCTTGCCGCAGTGCTTCACCGCGCGATCGCCAGGAGACGTGGTTGACAGAAGCCACGAAATATGGTTGTGCTACTGCTCTCTAGGAGTGCACCATGTACCCTCGTTCTTTCTTTCTTCTGACCTTCGCAGCGGTAGCCCTGGCGTGCTCTTCGACGCCCGACGAGAGCAGCGGCCCGACCTCCGGGTCCGGCGGCAGCAGCGGGACGCCCGCGAGCAGCAGCGGGACGCCGACGAGCGGCGTTAGCAGCTCGACCGGCGACGACTTCGGGACCATCACGGGGGGCAACGCGACCGCCGGCGCAGGCGGCGCAGGCGGCAGCGATTGCAAGAGCGTCCTCGATGTCACGTATCGTGACTTCAAGGAGACGCACCCCGACTTCGAGATGGCCGACTTCAGGGGCGACGTCGTCCGCCGCCAGCTCATCAAGCCGACGCTCGACGGCGACCTGAAGCCGCAGTTCCTCGACTCCGTGGGCTGCTTCGCGGACATGGAGACACCGCTCGGCTGCAGGGACGGGGTCGGCAATCAGAAGACCATCACGAGCGAGGACAGCTTCAACCAGTGGTACCGGGACGCGGCGGGCGTGAACATGACGTTCACCAAGGAGCTCGCGCTCGAGGAGTCGTCGCCCGGATCGGGGCAGTACGTGTTCGACAGCGCGGATTTCTTCCCGCTGGCGCCGGAGGAGGGGTTCGGGATCACCCCGCCCAACAACGGCAAACGACAGAACTTCCTCTTCACCACCGAGATCCACCTGATGTTCGGCTACGTCGCGGGTCAGACGTTCACCTTCCGGGGCGACGACGACATCTGGATCTTCATCAACGGCAAGCTCGCGCTCGATCTCGGCAGCATGCACGGGCCGGAGACGGGGGTCATCGACTTCGATGCCCAGGCCAAGGACCTCGGCATCTTCCCGGGCAACAGCTACGCGATGGACATCTTCCACGCGGAGCGGCACACCGACGGGTCGAACTTCCGCATCGAGACCAACATCTCCTGCTTCGTGCCCGTCGACGTCCCCCTGTGAGGCATCCGGGCTCGCCCCGCGCCCTCTCGCAGGCCTGAGCCCGGCGTCCGACCGCGGGACACACGCCGTGAGCGTGCAGGCGTTCAGGGTCGCGTGCGACGCAGCCCGGATTCAGACGTCGAGCGCGATGTTGTTGGGGTTGGCGGCGTCGATCTTGACCGGCACGACGAGGCCCGGCTGCACGCGCGGGATCGCCATCTGATGGATGACCGCGAGGATGGCCGCGCGGTAGGGCGGCGCGTTCGGGCGATACACCTCGAGGTCGACCCGGCACTGCGGCTGGTAGTTGATCATCGTGCCGGTGGGCTGGACTACGAGCACGCGGGCCTGCGCGGGCAGGCCCGTCATGCGGAGGTTGGCCGCCGCCGTCTGGGCCTGGATCATCTCGTTCGCGCCCGCGAGCATCTTGTTCGCGTTCTTCATCATGGGCAGAAAGACGGTGACGAACACCACGGCCATGACGCCCAGCACGACGAGGGTGATCACGATTCCTAAGAGGGGACCGGCGATCGACATGGGAGCCTCCACACGACTGCGTTGAGGGGCCGGCGGTCGGCGGAGCGTAGGGGAGGACCCCGAGCTGCGCGTCGCACCGGCGAGGGAGCGACCGATGCCACGGGGCTCCTCCGCGATCACCAGGGGAGCACGAAAGGGCGCCAGCGACAATCCCGCGGAGCGCGCCGCCCTCGCCGTGGCTGCGGGAGATGTGCGACGATCGAAAAGGAGGCCAGAGCCACCGAAAGCCCGGCCAATGACGCGCTCCTCGGGCGGTGCCAGGCTCCTCTCCCATGATCGATGACAAGAGGATTGACCGATGACGAACAGCGCTGAACCACTCAACTTCAGCGACGAAGCGCACTGGACCGCCGTGGCGACCAGCTACGAGCGCTGGGCCGAGCCGTTGACGGCGGGCTTCGCGCGCGCGGCGCTGTCGCTGGCGGGCGGGCTCGGGCAGGGCGAGCGCCTGCTCGACGTCGCCGCAGGGACGGGCGCCCTGGCGCTGGCCGCGGCCGAGGAAGGCGCGCGCGTGCTCGCGACCGACATCTCGCGCGGCATGGCGGCGCGCCTGCGCGAGCGACTGCAGCCCTTCGCCGGGAGCGAGGCGCGGGTGATGGACGGGCAGGCGCTGGACGTGGAGGACGCGACCTTCGATGTGAGCTGCTCCGTGTTCGGCGTCATGATGTTCCCCGACTGGCGCCGCGGCATGGCCGAGCTCGTCCGCGCGACCCGGCCCGGGGGCCGGGTCATCGTGGCGACCTGGTCGAGCCCGGAGGGGGCAGGCCCGGGGCCGCTCTTCCTGCAGGCCTATCGCCGCACCTTCCCGGAGGCGCCGATCCATCCGCCGCCCCAGGGCATGACGGCGCTGTGCTCGCTGGAGGGCCTGAAGGCCGAGATGCTCGGGGCCGGGTGCGGCGAGGTCGCCGTGCACGCGGTCGACGGCGCATGGGGCGGATCTTCGGTGGACCGCGTCATGACGGATCTCGACGAGATCCTGCCCGTCATGCACCTCTACGCCGCGCTGGACGGCGACGGGCGCGCTCGGCTACGCGGACCGCTGCGCGCCGCCATCGAGTCCTTCGCCGAGCCAGGCGGGGCCGTGCGTGTCCCGGTGACGGCGAACATCGCGATCGGCCGCAAACCCCGCTGACCATGGAATGCAGGGCGGCCCGGGGTGGGCCGCCGGGATCAGCCGGTCACGTTGTCCCACGCGACGGCGGTCGGCCCGAGGAGCGAGCGCCCGCCGGTCGCGATGACCTCTCGGTACCAGGAGAACGAGTCCTTCGGGATCCGTCGCTGCGTCGCGTAATCGACGTAGACCAGCCCGAAGCGATCCTTGTAGCCCTCGGCCCACTCGAAGTTGTCGAGGAGCGACCAGGCCCAGTACCCGACGACCGGGACGCCCTCCTGGACCGCCCGCGCCAGGCCGAGCAGGTACCGGTGCATGACGTCGATGCGCTTCGGGTCGTGCACCTTGCCGTCGAGGAAGACCTGGTCCCGCGTCGCCAGGCCGTGCTCGGTGATCCCGATGGGCAGCTTGTACCGCTCCCAGAAGTACCTCGATCCCCAGTAGAGCGTGCTGGGGACGATCTGCAGCCAGTCGAGCGTCCCGCGCGGGTAGCCCGGCGGGGAGGCGACGCGCTCCGGCCTGCCGTCCTTGCCCTGCCGCCACGTGCCCGCCGAGTACATGTTGAGCCCGAGGTAGTCGATCGGCCGCTTGATCTGGTCGAAGTCGCTGGCGGGGAACTCGGGCATGTCGTCGCCGAAGAGCCGGAGGCCGCTCTCCGGATACCGCCCCTCGAGCACCGGACAGATCCACCAGGCGTTGTTCCAGGGGTTCTTGTCATAGACCGAGAAGATCGCCTCGCGCGCCGCCTCGATGTCCGCCGGATCCTCGGTCGCCGGGCGCTGCACCTGGGTGGCGAGCACGTAGCCGATCTTCGCCGCCGTGGCCGCGGCGCGCAGCGCGTCCACCTGCTTGCCGTGCGCCCGCATCTGGTTGTGGGCGGCGGTCAGGTACTCCCGGTAGGGGAGCTTGAGCCCGGGGGCGAAGACCCCGTTGAGGAGCGCGTTGCCGATGAACGCCTGCGGCTCGTTCTGCGTCACCCACCAGGGCACGCGATCGCCGAGCCGCCGGGCGACGACGGTCGTGTAGTCCGCGAACCAGTCGGCGACGTCGCGCTGGAGGAACCCGCCGCGATCCTGGAGCGCCTGGGGGAAGTCCCAGTGGAAGAGCGTGCACATGGGCACGATGCCGGCGCGGAGGAGCTCGTCGACGAGGCGATCGTAGAAGTCGAGCCCCTTCGGGTTGACCTTGCCCGTGCCGTCCGGGAGGACCCGCGTCCACGAGACGCTGAAGCGGTAGCTCTTGACCCCGAGCTCGGCGAGCAGCCCGACGTCTTCCTTGTAACGGTGGTAGTGGTCGCAGGCGACGTCTCCGGTGTGCCCTTCGAAGACCTTCCCAGGGGTCTTCGAGAAGACGTCCCACACGGAGGGCGTCCGGCCATCCTCGCTGGCGGCGCCTTCGATCTGGTAGGCCGCGGTGGCCGTGCCCCACAGGAAGTCCGCGGGAAACGGCGCGGCCGTCGCGTTTGCTCGGCCTGCGCCGGCCGAGGCGGCGGTCACAGGCGGGGGCGCGGAGGAGGGAGAGGCGTTGCTCGCGGAGAGCGACTCGGAAGGATGGAGAGCCATGGAGGCATCATCCACGGCGTGCGCGGGACAGCAATGGGTTCGATGCGCGTCGATGCGGGTCGATGATCGCGCCGGTCGCTTGACGGCCCAGCGCGGCTCGACAACATGGGCGGCATGCTCGCGATCCGACCGAAAGCCGCAGGCGGCCCCGAGGTGATGACGCTGGAGGAGCTCCCCACGCCCGCGCCGGGCCCCGGGGAAGCCGTGGTCCGCGTCGAGGCCGCCGGCGTGAACTTCATCGATATCTACCAGCGGAGCGGCCAGTACAAGCTCGAGCCGCCCATCCCGCTCGGCCTCGAGGGCGCGGGGCGCGTCGAGGCGGTGGGGCCGTCCGTCACCGAGGTGAGGGAAGGGGACGAGGTCGCGTGGACCGGCGGCCCCGGCTCGTACGCGACGCACGTCCGGATCCCGGCCGCGAAGCTCGTCCCCGTGCCCGCGGGCGTCGGCGCGAAGCGCGCCGCGGCCGCGATGCTCCAGGGCATCACGGCGCAGTACCTCGTGCGCTCCACGTTCCCGCTCGGCCCCGGCCACACGTGCCTCATCCACGCGGCCGCGGGCGGGGTCGGCCTGCTCCTGTGCCAGATGGCGAAGCGGCTCGGCGCGCGCGTGATCGGCACCGTCTCGACCGAGGAGAAGGCGCGCCTCGCGCGAGGCGCCGGCGCCGACGAGGTGATCCTGTACACGAAGGCCGATTTCGAGGCGGAGGCGCGCCGGCTCACGGGCGGCGCCGGCGTCCACGTCGTCTACGACGGCGTCGGGAGCGACACGTTCGTGAAGGGCCTGGGCGCGCTCCGCCTGCGCGGCACGATGGTGCTCTTCGGCCAGTCGAGCGGGCCGGTGCCGTCGTTCGACCCGCAGATCCTGAACCAGAAGGGGTCGCTCTACCTCACGCGGCCGAGCCTCGGCCACTACACCGCGACGCGCGAGGAGCTGCTCGAGCGCGCCGCCGACGTGCTCGGCGCGATCGCGCGCGGCGAGCTCACGATCTCGATCGGCGCCACGTACCCCCTCGCCGAGGCGGCGGAGGCGCACCGCGCGCTCGCCGGGCGGGCGACGACGGGGAAGGTGCTGCTCATCCCGTAACGGACGGAATCGTCGCGCGGAGGCGCGATTCGAGGCGCGGAGGAGCTGGGGAGTTCGGCCCTGCTGCGGGAGCTCCTTGTCTCTCTGGTTCTCTCAGGCGTGCAGACGTGCGCTGTACGCGAGCAGCCTCGGGCCAATCCTGCCGTTGACCGTGTCGTCTTCGGGCCGGTACGCTCCCGGCGCGGAGGTGCTCATTCCATGGCCGAACGTCCCACGCTTGCTCCCGAGAAGATCTCGGACACGGTGAAGTCGCAGATCGCCGGATTTCATCGGTCCATCGTCGACGAGGTCGCGGCGGCGGTGAGCCGCGACCGGGTGGTCCTCGTCGGGATGGCCCAGAATCCCTTCGTGAAGAAGGCGCGCCAGCTGCTCGACGGAGAGGGCGTGAAATATACCTACCTGGAGTACGGGAGTTACCTCTCCAGGTGGAAGGAGCGGCTCGCCATCAAGCTCTGGGCCGGCTTTCCTACGTTCCCGATGGTGTTCGTCGGCGGGGTCCTCGAAGGCGGCTACGCGGAGCTCGTGAAGCTCCGCGATCAGGGCAAGCTCAAGGGCTAGCCGTGAACATGCGCGCATGAACGCCGGGCACAGCGCGCAGGCCGCCTCGGCCGCGGCGCTTCGCGCGGCGCGACGTGCCGCGCGAAACGCCGCGGTCGACCGGCGGTTCCGTGATATGCGGGAGGTCGCGGCGCGCCCTCGCGGCGGTCGCCGCGCTGAAGGAAGGCAGCTCGGAGGCACCTCGTGACATCGCTCGGGATCCACGGAAGGCGGCGGGATGACGGGGCGAGCGGCGCGGCCCGACGGCCGGGAGGCGGCGCGCCGTGAGCTCCTACGCCATCAAGCGGCTGCTCTCCATCATCCCCACGCTCTTCCTCGTCGCCACCCTGGTGTTCGTCCTGGTGCGCATCGTGCCGGGCGGCCCGTTCGACCAGGAGCGGGCCGTGCCCGTCGAGGTCCAGCGGCAGCTCGACGCCAAGTACCACCTGAACGATCCGGTGCTGAAGCAGTATGGCGACTGGCTCCTTGCGCTCGTCACCCGAGGCGACCTGGGCCCGACGTTCAAGTACCCGAACCGCACCGTCAACGAGATCATCGCGCTCAGCCTGCCCGTGTCGATGCAGCTCGGGTGCTGGGCGATGCTCTTCGCCCTCGCGACGGGCATCCCGCTCGGCATCATCGGCGCGATCCGCCAGAACACCTGGAAGGACACGGCGGCCATGGGGGTCGCCATGGTCGGCCTCAGCGTGCCGCGGTACGTGCTCGCCCCGCTGCTCATGCTCGTCTTCTCGCTCAAGCTCTACTGGTTCCCGGTGGCGCGCTGGGAGACGTGGCGGCACATGGTGCTGCCGGTCATCTGCGCCGGGCTCCCGGTCGCGGCCTACATCGCCCGGCTGACGCGCGGCGGGATGCTCGAGGTGATCCGCTCGGATTTCATCCGCACCGCCCGCGCCAAGGGGCTCTCCGAGCGCAAGGTCGTCCTGAAGCACGCGCTCCGGGGCGGGCTGCTCCCGGTCGTGAGCTTCCTCGGCCCCGGCTTCAGCGGCCTGCTCGTCGGCTCCCTCGTCGTCGAGAAGATCTTCAACATCCCCGGCATGGGCCGTTACTTCGTCGAGGCGGCCACGAACCGCGACTACAACCTCGTGATGGGGGTCATGCTCGTCTACGGCTTCCTGCTCATGCTCTTCAACGCGATCGTCGACGTGGCGTACGCCTTCATCGACCCGCGGGTGGAGCTGCGCTGACCATGCTCCACGCCGCCCTCCCGCAGCCCGCCGCCCCCGGCGATCCGCCCGCCGCCCCTGGCGGCGCGGGCGGCGCGGGCGGCGCGGCACCAAGCCCGGCCGGCCCGCTGCGGCTCGACGCGCTGGAGCAGGGATCGAGCCTCGGCCGCGACGCGTGGCGGCGGCTCCGAAAGAACCGCGCCGCGGTCGCTTGCGGCGTCGTGCTCATCGCGATGATCCTCGCCTGCATCCTCGTCCCGGAGCTGTCGAGCTACCGGTACGACAAGGCGGATCTCAAGCTCGGCGCGCAGCCCCCGTCGCTCGCCCACTGGATGGGCACCGACTACTTCGGCCGCGATCTGATGGCCCGCGTCTTCTTCGGCGGGCGCATCTCGTTCGCCGTCGGCATCGTCGCGACGCTCGTGAGCTTCGTCATCGGCGTGAGCTGGGGCGGGGTAGCCGGCTACTTCGGCGGCAAGGTCGACGCGATCATGATGCGCATCGTGGACGTTCTCTACACGTTCCCGTTCCTCATCCTCGTCATCCTGCTGATGGTCTTCTTCGCGAACGACCAGACGGTCCTCTACCGCGCCTGGAAGGTCGCGCTCGGCCTCTTCGTCAAGGAGCCGTCGGACCCGAGCTATTTCCCCATCTTCCAGATCGTCGTCGTCTTCGCGGCCCTCGGCGGCATCTCCTGGCTCACCATGGCCCGCATCGTCCGCGGCCAGGTCATCGCGCTGCGCGGCCAGCCGTTCATCGAGTCGGCGCGCTCGATCGGCGTCGGGCACGCCGCGCTGATCTTCCGGCACCTCGTGCCGAACGCGGTGGGCCCGATCATCGTCTACACGACGCTCACCATCCCCGAGGTGATGATGACCGAGGCGTTCCTGAGCTTCCTCGGCCTCGGCACGCAGGAGCCGCTGTCGAGCTGGGGCCTGCTCGCGTCCACCGGCGCCGACGCGATGGACCTCTTCCCCTGGCAGCTCGTCTTCCCGGCGCTGATGCTCGCGCTCACGCTGATCTGCTTCAACTTCCTCGGCGACGGGCTCCGCGACGCCCTGGATCCTCGCATCCGAAAGGACTGAAGGGCGCCGCGCTCCATCTCCGGGACGCGCGCGCCCGCACGGACCATGCTGCTCGAGGTCAAGAACCTGAAGACCCACTTCTTCACCGAGGAGGGGGTGGTCCGCGCGGTCGATGGCATCTCCTTCAGCCTCGATCGCGGCGAGGTCCTCGGCATCGTCGGCGAGTCCGGCTCGGGCAAGAGCGTGACGAGCCTCTCCCTCCTGCGGCTCATCCCCGACCCGCCGGGCAGGATCGTCGGCGGCCAGATCCTGCTCGAGTCCGAGGGCGGAGTCGTCGAGGACCTCGTGGAGGCGAGCGAGGCGCGGATGGAGCGCGTCCGCGGCGACCGGATCGCGATGATCTTCCAGGATCCGATGACGTCGCTGAACCCTTACCTCCGGGTGAGCGAGCAGCTCATCGAGGTGCTGGAGCTCCACCGCGGCATGGGCCGCGCCGAGGCGCGCCGGCGCAGCGTCGAGATGCTGCAGGCGGTCGGGATCCCCGCGGCGGCGTCGCGGATCGACGACTACCCGCACCAGCTCTCGGGCGGGATGCGGCAGCGCGTGATGATCGCGATGGCGCTCCTGTGCGACCCCGATCTGCTGATCGCCGACGAGCCGACGACGGCGCTCGACGTCACGATCCAGGCGCAGATCCTGGACCTGATCGGGGAGCGGAAGGAGGCGCTCGGCGCGGCCGTCCTCCTCATCACGCACGACCTCGGCGTCGTGGCGAAGATGGCCGATCGCGTCGCGGTCATGTACGCCGGGCGCATCGTCGAGGAGGGCCCCGTCGGCGCCATCTTCCACGCCGCCCGGCACCCGTACACCATCGGCCTGTCGCGCTCGATCCCGCGGCTCGACGACGCGCGCGGCGCGGATCTCGTCCCCATCCCCGGGATGCCGCCCTCGCTCGCGCGCCTGCCGCCGGGCTGCCCGTTCCACCCGCGCTGCGCGCACGCGATCGCGGCGTGCCGGGAGGAGGCGCCGCCGCCGCGCGTCGTCTCGGGCGAGGGCAACAGGAAGGCGCTGCACGTCGTGCGGTGCCACGTCGAGGACGTCGCAGGACGAGCGCCATGACCACCGCCGCAACCCCCCCGCCGCTGCTCTCGGTGCGCGATCTCAAGGTCCATTTCCCGGTGCGCCGCGGCCTGCTCCAGCGGCAGGTCGGCACGGTGCGCGCGGTCGACGGCGTCTCGTTCGACGTCGACCGCGGCGCGACGCTGGGCCTCGTCGGCGAGTCCGGCTGCGGCAAGTCGACGACGGGCCGGGGCATCCTCCGCCTCGTCCCGCCCACGTCGGGGAGCGTGAAGATCGACGGCCGGGAGATCCTGACGCTCGATCCGCGCGCGCTGCGGAAGGCGCGCCGCGAGATGCAGATGATCTTCCAGGACCCGTACGCGAGCCTGAACCCGCGCATGACGGTCCACGATCTCATCGCCGAGCCGCTCTCCACCCACGGCCTCGTGTCGTCGCGCGACGAGGCGCTGCGCGAGGTGGCGCGCCTCATGGAGCTCGTCGGGCTCTCGCCCTCGTACATGCGGCGCTATCCGCACGAGTTCTCCGGCGGCCAGCGGCAGAGGATCGGCATCGCCCGCGCGCTCGCCCTGAAGCCGAAGCTCGTGATCGCCGACGAGCCGGTCAGCGCGCTCGACGTGAGCATCCAGGCCCAGATCGTCAACCTGCTCGCGTCGCTCCAGCGCGAGCTCTCGCTCACGTACGTGTTCGTCGCGCACGACCTCGCCGTGGTCCGCCACCTGTCAAGCGAGATCGCGGTGATGTACCTCGGCCGGATCGTGGAGCGCGCTCGCCCGGACGAGCTCTTCCGTTCACCGCAACATCCGTACACGCAGACCCTGCTGTCGGCGATCCCGATCCCGGATCCCGATGTCGAGCGCACGCGCCGCCGCCTGCCCCTCGTCGGCGAAGTGCCGAGTCCGCTGAACCCGCCGTCAGGGTGCCATTTTCACACACGCTGTCCCTATACGATGGACCGGTGCAGCGCCGAGGCCCCTCCGCTGGAGGAGCGTCGCCCTGGGCACTGGGCCGCCTGCCATCTCACCGAGTTGCCCACGGCACCTACGCATCCGTGATGTGATCCGGCGGCGCGCAATACCCCACATCGGCTGAGCTCGTTGTCCAGACATGACGTGGAATGTCCGATGACAGGATTTTCCTGACCTCTGCGTGCAGCAGCGGGGTTAGGATCCTGGGACCGATGCCGCGAATCTCTGACGCCACGCTTCGCGCCCAGATCCCGACGGCCCTTCTCATCGGCGGCGATCAGGCGTTGCTCCAGCGCTGCCAGACGGCGGCGATGGATGTGGGGATCATCGTCAAGGCGTGCCCGGTATCGATGGCCGCCGCGCTCGCGGAAGAGCGTCGGCCGGTGGTCATCGTGGTCACGTCGTCGACTTACGCGCTCGCTCCCGAGGCGTTCGAGGAGATCGCGCGCGACGTGGTCAGCACGCTCGTGCGGGTCGACGAGGCGATGGTGGAAGACGATCTCGGGGCGCTGCTGGCCACGGCGGCGCGCGAGAGCCGCAAGCAGCGCTCGCGGCAGCTGACGCCCGGTCGCTACTCGATGATGCCGGCGGACGAGAGCGCGTCGGTGCCGCGGTCGGAGCGCTTGACCATCGGGGTGATGAAGGCGGACCCGGCGTCGCGGCGCGACCCCGAGGCGACGCCGCTGCCGCGCTCGGGGCCGCGCAGCGCGGGCGCGCAGGAGCTCGCGTACCGCGAGCGCGTGGCGGCTGCCGTGGCTGCGCAGCGGCCGGAGCGCTCACGCGCGGAGGCGCCGGCGGAGGCGGCGTACCGCCCGCGCGAGGCGCCGGTGCCGCGCTCGGAGCGCCTGGGGGTCATGGTGGGGCCGCCCTCGTCGCGGGCGCGCCGTGAGCTGCCCGCTCCGACGCCGCTCCCGCCGCCGCCGGCCGCTGGCCCGGTGGTTGCGCGCCGGGACGCGTCCAGGCCGGTGCAGGCATCGCCGGCGGCTGGAGCGTACGTGCGGCGGGATACGCCGCTGGCAGGCTCGCATCCGGCCGAGGCATACGCGCGGCGGGATACGCCGGTAGCTGGCTCGCAGCAGGCCGGGGCGTACGCGCGTCGGGATGCGCCGGCCGCGACGTCCGCACGGAGGGAGGCGTCGGCTCCGCTGCCGCAGCAGGCCGTTCCGAGCTCGCGGCAGCAGGCCGGGGTGGTTCCGCGTCGGGATACGCCGGCGGCGCATGCGCTTCCGCGGCAGGTGCCTCCGTCACCTGCCGCGCAGCGCGACGCGCAGCCGTGGGAGCAGCGCGACGCGCAGCCGTGGGAGCAGCGCGACGCGCAGCCGTGGGCGGAGAACATCGGCCTGCAGGCAGGCGCGGCGCCCCCGCAGCGGGAGGCGCTCGCGATGGGCTCGCAGGACGGCGAGGCGCACGGCGGTCATTCCGCGTCGCCGCCGAGCTCCCATCGCGCGCCGCCCAGCTCCCATCGCGCGCCGCCCAGCTCCCATCAAGCGCCGCCCAGCTCCCATCAAGCGCCGCCGTCCTCTCGCAGAGCGCAGTTCCACGTCGACATCGCTCTCCTGTTCGATGAGCGAGGTCTGCCGCGCGCCGATCCGCAGGCGAAGTGACGCTCGGCCGGGGCGCGCCGGGCGGCTCGTCCGCTGGCGGGGGCGCCGGGCGATCCCTTTGCCGGCGAGGGGCCGCGCCCCACGGGTGACCGGCGGCGCGGCGGAGGGTAAGCTTCGCGCGGCCATGACGACAGGAACGAAGCAGGAGTCGATCCACGGAAAGCTCGTTCACGCGCTCGATCCCGTGCACATCGAGCTGGAGAACGAGAGCCGCATGCACAGCGTGCCGGTGGGCTCGGAGACCCACTTCAAGGTGCTCGTGGTGAGCGAGGCATTCCGGGGCCTGAGCCCGCTCGATCGCCACCGCCGGGTCAACGAGCTGGTGCGCGAGGAGTTCCGCTCCGGGCTGCACGCCCTGACGATCCGCGCGATGACGCCGGACGAGTGGGAGCGGCAGGGGGGCGCGGACTTCCGCTCTCCCCCGTGCCTGGGCGGCTCCAAGGCGCCGGAGCCCGGCGCCAAGTCGGGCTGAGCGGCGAGGCGCGCATGGAGCTCGTCGTCGCCCTCGTCTCGGACCTGCACTTCGGCCCGGAGGCGTCGTTCGGGGGCAAGCTGCGCAAGCTCACGGGCGAGGCGCCCGAGCTGACCCGCGCCTTCGTGAGGCGGATGAACGAGATCACGCGGCCCGATCTCGTCGTGAACCTGGGCGACGACATCGAGGACGAGGGGCCCGAGGCCGACCGGGAGCGCTACGGCGCCTGCATGGCCGCGCTCGGCGGCCTGAAGGCCGAGCTCTTCCACGTCGCCGGCAACCACGACGTGATCCACCTGAGCGAGGCCGAGCTGCTGTCCGCCTGGGGCAGACCCGAGGCGACGCGGCTCCACTACGCCTTCGACCGCGGCGGCTTCCACTTCACGGTCCTTCACACGCGCGAGCGCAAGGATCACGACATCTCGCTCGGGCCAGAGCAGCTCGCCTGGCTCGGCGAGGACCTCGCGGCGTCCCCGCTGCCCAAGATCGTGCTGATGCACCACAGCGCGGCCGATCAGGATCTCCGGGGCAACCGCTGGTTCGAGGGGAGCCCGCACATCTGCCTCGTGCGCGAGCGGCGCGCGATGCGGAAGATCTTCGAGGAGCACGGCGTGCTCGCCGTCTTCAACGGCCACCTGCACTGGAACCACCTCGACGTGATCCGCGGCATCCCGTACGTGACGCTCCAGAGCCTGATCGAGAACCTCGACGACGACGCGCCGGGCCGCCCCGCCGCGGCGCACGCGGTCGTGCGGCTCGGCCCGAAGCGCATCGTGGTGGAGATCGAGGGCGCGGAGCGGGCGCGGTACCAGTTCGACCGGCGGTAGGGGGCGGAGAGCGCCCGAGCGGGAAATTGAGGTCGAGAATCGGCCGACAGATCCGCTCCATTCCAATGCCCGTTTCCGATCGTCGTTTTCAGGCGTGCGTCGGCTCGGAACGCCAATTGACACCTCATTCGGGGGCGCTTTAGCGTTATTTTCGACCGTCATGCGCCGCAACGACTCACGCCTCCGCCCCGCTCTCCTCCTCGCACTCGCCTTGTTCGGCGCCGATTGCGGTGACGATGCCATCTGTTCGCCAGGCGCCCTGTCCGCCTGTTTCCTCGCCGACGGGTCGCTCGGCGCGCAGCAGTGCAACGCGGATGGCACCGCGTTCGGCGCGTGTGCCCCCGTGGCGAGCGGGGCTCGACGAGGGTGCGAACACCTCGGCGAAGCGTGCTGCCCCGCGCTCCCCGAAGAGCTCGTCGCGGGCTGCGACGCCGCCGCGAGCCAGGCGAACGACGCCGCGTGCGACGATTTCCTCGCGAGCGCCAACGCGGTCGATCTCTGCACCGGAGGGCCCGGGGAGGGTGGGGCGCCGGTGGTCCCCTATGGCCCGAGCTGCGCCGGCCTGCTCGACGCGTGCTGCGCGGCGCTGCCGGCGCAGCTCAGGGAAGCGTGCCACGCGACCGGATTCCGGGGCAATGAGCAGCTGTGTCACCGGTTCCTGGAGAGCGACGCCAAGGACAACGGCTTCTGCGCCGACGTCGACCCCGCGGCCGAGAGCTGCGGTTATCTGTCGGAGCGGTGCTGTCCCTCGCTCCCCGAGGGGGCGCGCGAGCGCTGCGCCGCCCTCGCGGGGGAGTCCGATGCGGCGCGGTGCCTCGACTACCTCGGCGGCGCGGCGGACGCGGGCCGCTGTCCGAGGCTCGCCCCGGACGAGCCGTTCAGCGCGGCCCCGTGCGAGGCGCTGCTCGATACGTGCTGCGCGACGCTCGAGCCTGAGCTTGCGTACGAGTGCGATCTGGCCGCGATGTCCGGCGTCCATGCCCGCTGCGAGGCGTTCACCGGCTCGATCCGCGCGTTCGGCCTCTGCCTCGGCAGCGACGGCGCGGGGGGCGGCGGCGACGACTGCGGGGACACGTCGAGCGACGTGGACAACTGCGGATTCTGCGGCAACGTCTGCGGCGACCAGCACGCGACGCCCTCGTGCGCGGCCGGCAGGTGCTCGCTCGCGTGCGACCTCGGCCACGCCGACTGCGACGGCGAGCCCGCGAACGGCTGCGAGGCGGACGTCGAGGGCGACGCGGACAACTGCGGGGCCTGCGGCAACACCTGCAGCGCGCGCCACGGCGCCGCCACCTGCGTCGCGGGCGCCTGCGAGGTCGCGTGCGACGCCGGGTACGCCGACTGCGACGGCGACGCCTTCACCGGGTGCGAGGTCGCGCTCGCCTCGGATCCTTTCAATTGCGGCGCGTGCGGCAACGACTGCGCTGGCGGCCTCTGCGACGCCGGGGAGTGCGCCCCGGGCGCCACGTCGCTCGCCTCGGGCCTCGCGGTGCCATCGGCCCTCGTCGTCGACAACAGCGCCCTTTACCTGGTCGGCTTCCAGCACGCCGGCGGCATCGCCGTCCGCGTCGACAAGCTCTCCGGCGGCGCGACGTGCCTCGCCAACGGCGCTCCTCCCGGGGTCGTTGGCTGCAGCGCCGACCGCTTCGAGGACATCGCCCTGCTCGGGGCCGACGCCATCGTCACCGGGTCATCCGGCGTGCTCCGGTACCCCTTGTCCGGCGGCGCCGCGATCCCCCTCACCACCGCGATCCCCGACCCCTGGGCGGTCGTCACCGACGGCAGCGACGTCTGGTTCACCTCGCTCTCTCAGGGCGGGATCTACCGCGTCGACGCCCTCACGAGCGGACAGCGCGCGCAGGAGATCACCGGCGTGTTCTCCGAGCCAGGGGGCGCGCTCGCGAGCGACGCGGAGCACCTCTACTGGTCCCGGACCGACGGCACCGTCGTGAAGCTCCGCAAGGACGGCACCGAGCGGCGCCAGATCGCGTCCGGACAGGTGGTGGACACGACGAACCTCACGCCTCACACCCTCGCCGTCGACGCCGAACACCTCTTCTGGAGCAGCCCGAACGGGTTCGTGTTCCGGCTCGCCAAGGACGGCGCCGACCTCACGGTGCTCGCCGACGATCAGCCGAACCCCGCCGGGATAGCCGTCGATCCCGGCGACGGCGGCGCCGTCTACTGGGCCAACCGCGTCGGCTCCATCCGCAAGGTCCCGAAGGCCGGCGGCGCCGTGACGACGCTCGCCGTCGGCCAGCTCGACGCGATCGCGATCGCCGTCGACGAGGCGTTCGTCTACTGGGCGACCCGGGCGGGGGACGTCCGCAAGATCGCGAAGTGAGCTGAAGAGCAGCCGGGAGATGCAGCGCATGCATGATCGCGTCGAGGGCAGTCCGTCGCACCGAAGCCCTGTCTCGAGCCGCCTCCGGCGTGCGCCGGCGCTGCGCCTCCTCGGGACGCTCGCCGTGCTGCTCGCCGCCGGGGTGGTGGCGGGCATGGGCTGCGGCCAGGAACCGCCCCCTCCCGCCGTCGCGGCGCCGCCCCTGGGCGCGCAGGCGAACGACGACGCGTGCGCGTGCAGCGGCGGCTTTTATTACAACGGCGAGGCGATCCCGATCGAGGACACCCGGTGTGACAGCTTCGTGTGCGGGCGCGACCTCATCGCCTATCACTGCGTCGACCTCGGCGCGAACGACAACTGGCGCAGCTTCCCGGGGAACAGGTGCGGTGATCTCGCTTGTCCCGGCGCAGGGACCTTCTGCGGCGCGGACGTCGTGAACGGCGAGCCCGCGGCCCTGTACCAGTGCGCGGGCGCGGGGCAGATCCCGCTCGAGTGGACGATCTGCGAGGGGGGCTGCCGCCGCGGGGCGTGCACCGACGCCGCGACGAGCGAGTGCCCGTGCGAGGTCCCGCCCGTCGCCGGCGGCGATCACATCCCGCGCACCTGTGGGCAACGCGTGTGTTTCCCGACCGGGGCTGGCAGCGACGGGGTGAAGATGGTGTGCACCGCGGACGGGTGGCAGAGCCTGGGGCTCTCGTGCACGCAGCGCGCGGGCACCTGCAACGCCTGCCGCGGGGTGCAGGACAGCTTCGACAACGAGGTCACCACGACCGCGTGCGGCGAGACGATCTGCGGCCTCGGCCACGGCAACCGCAGCGAATGGATTTGCGGAGAAGCGGGGTGGCTCGACCTCAATCGCCCCTGCGAGCCGGGCAAGCCGGAGGAGGAGGGCGCGGAGTTCGGTCGCTGTCCGGAGCAGTTCCAGGACAAGGACGGGACATGGAAGTCGGTCGAGCAGGGCCAGACCTTCTGCGGTGATCAGGTCTTTCGTAGCCCCTGGAACAACGACCTGGCGCGGAGCTTTGGCGAGCCCTTGATCCAGATCAAGGGAAAGGCGACGCAGCTCTTCGCCTGCCCCGGGCCGGGCGCCCGCCCTGTGCCGTATCGGGAATGCTCCGCGCTCGGCGGTACCGGCGAGTGCAAGACCGTGCGGGAGCTGCCGGCGATGCACTACCACGAGGTCACCGGCGCGCAGCCCCAGGACGGCGCCAGGACGATCCGCGACTGGGACCGCTGCGACGAGGCGTGCCCCACGGTCACCGACGCGGTGTACACGAGGGTGGGGCCGGACGACAACGGCTTCTGCCGCCATCTGTTCTGCGGTCAACACGGGATCACCGGCCGCGTCGGGACCTTGTACCAGTGCGCCTACGACGATTGGACGTACTGTCCGCCGTCGGCGGAGTCCACGCGCGCCGTCGTGGGCCGTCCGGTGCCCTACGAGGAGTGCTCTGTGGCGTGCATGCCGCTCGACACCAAGAGCCGAAACGACGTGTGTGATGCCACGTCGGATCAGGAGCCGTTCGGGATCCCGGATCCGACGCCCGAGCCGAGCCCGTCGTCGCGCTGCGACGCCATCCTCGATTACCAGGGAAACGAGGTCCCTCCGGCGTCGCGGCGGCGGGGCGCGAGCGTCTGCGGCCGCGGCGGGCAGGTGTTCGAGTGCCGCGATCGGCAGCTCTACCGCCCCGACGGCTGGCACGCCACGGGGATCTCGTGCGGCACCGCGTGCGGGATCTGCGGCCCGGATCCGTACGGGGCCCAGAGCTCGTTCTGCAGATCGATCACGGAGTTCTTCGGCAACACGTGCAGCGACATCACCGCCGAACCGGAGGCGATCCTGTGCAACAACAGCGATGACGTCCTCCTGAACGACCCTGCCTACTGCGGCCACAACCCCGGCCTGCACGCCGCGGGTGACCCGTGGATGCTCTACGCCTGCAAGGCGTATTGCGAGCGCGAGGACGGCGCGTCGACGCGCTGGGTGCCGTGCGAGGGGCGCGAAGGCGACGGCCAGAACGGGCGAGAGAGGACGCGGGTCTACCGCTTCGATCACGCGACCTACTGCCCGATGGGGTGCATGGTCAACCAGAGGGTGAACGACGCGTGCATCGCGCCCACGGGGAGCCTCCAGTTCCCGTTCCCCGATCACAAGATGATCCAGAACATAGGCCACAAGCCGGACTGGAACGAGGGCCGGCACCTCGGCGAGGACATCGGCAAGGCGAGCGGCCGGACGGAGGGCACTTACGTCTTCCCGATCGCCCCTGGCAAGCTCCTCCGGGCGGGCATCAACTGCTCGCAGTACCTCGGCATCGCGCTCGTCGAGCACCGCTTCAAGGAGAACGGCGAGGAGAGGCGGTTCTGCTCCTTCTACGGGCACCTCGACGTGGATGAGCTGGCGATGACCCTCGTGGGACAGGACATCGGCACCGACACGCCGCTCGGGAAGATCGCCTATTGGGACGACATCCCGAGACAACACAACCTCCATTGCGACACCAAGTGGACGGAGTGCCCGGCGGAGGACAGCTTCCCCTGCGATCCGGGCAATTCGCACCTGCACTACGCGGTGCTCTCCCACGCCGAGTGCGCGCGCTTCGACGACGGGGGCGGCGCGCCGCCCGGGTACGATGAGTGCAACACCGCATCGGCGGTCGGGTACCTCGACACGGAGACGCGGATCGAGTCCTATACCGCGCTCGACGGGACCTGCGCGATCCCCATCTCGAGCCCCGACGGATACATCTCCCCGGAGTGGTTCGTGACCTCTCGTCTACATTGATCCACCGCCCGCGCCAGCGTCGAGCGCCGGGCGGGGAGGCGTCCTCGGCTTGACCGGCGCCTCGCGCTGGCAGGCGCGCGACGTCAGGCGGAGGTCGGCGGGAGCGGCATCACGCACTCCACGAAATAGCGCAGGATGTCCTGCGGGGTGATGATCCCGACGAGGCGCCCCTCGCGCACCACCGGCAGATGGTGGATCCGGTTCGCGCGCAGCAGGGTCATCACCTCGTCCGTGGGCATGAACTCGTCCACGCAGATGGGCGGGGTGCTCATCACGTCTGCAGCCGTCATGCCTGCGTACTCCTTGCGCAGGAGCACGCCCAGGAGATCCGTCTCGCTGACGAACCCGACGATGTGGTGCCCCCCGTCGATGACCGGCGCGCCGCTCAGGTGATGGTTGGCGAACAGCTGCAACATGTCGGTGACCGGCGTGCCCTGCTCCAAAGCGATAACACGCTCGGTCATCAGATTGCGCGCATGGCCCTTCATGGTCCGGGGCATGTAATGATCAACACGCGGCGACGTCAAGGGCGTCGACGCACCGCGCCGAGCAGCCCGTCCAGCCGCCGCCCTTCCGCAACGCCCCCGCCCCAACGTCCCCGCCCCAGCGCCCTCCGTCGCGCGACCGCTGCGGACGGCCGGGGGCGCAACGCACCGGCCGGCTCGGCCGACCTCGGCGCCCCCTGCCGGCCGCCCCGGCGGCCAGCGGGCCCGCCGGGGGAGCTCAGGGAGTCGACGGCGGGGCCCGGGAGGCGCAGGCCCAGGCCGTCGTCCGCTCGGATGGATCGCTCCCGCCGAGCGCCTTTCCGGGCGCCTCCCGGCGAGGAGGTTGGCTGTCAGCGACAGGCCATCGTGTCGCCACCATCGCACTTCGACCGCACCCCATCGCCCCTCCGTCCCCGGTGCCAGCAGCGCTGTCCATGATGCCTTGGACAGAGCAGGAGTCTCGCGCCAACAGCGCCGCAACAGCGCCAACAGAGCGATCGCGCCGCGACACAAAAAAAGAGACCATTGCGTGCGCGTCGGTCTTTGCCCGGCGGGGTATCAGTGACATCTTTCCATTTGTCTCTGTAGCGGAGATGGCCCGATCGGCCGCTCCGACTCGTGGGCTTCTTCGCGGCTCGTGCATCTGAACAAGATCACGCACCGGTGTTCGATGCGCGCACCCCTTGGCCCGCGCCTCGGCGCCGGTCGTTTCGGGAGCTCGTGGGCCATGCGCTCATGGGCATCCCAGGGGGGCGTTATCCATGGAGCATTCGCCGAAGCTAGCTGCACTCCTCCTGGCCATCGCTGCGCTCTTCGCGAGCGCGTGCGCGGTGGCGCTCGATCCGGACGCTCCGGCCGAGGACGCCGGGGACGCCGCGTCCCAGGCCGCCCAGACGGCGAACGCGCTCACGTCGAACGCGCTGACGTCGAACGCGCTCACGTCGAACGCGCTCACGTCGAAGGCGCTCACGTCGAACGCGCTCACGGCCGAGGCGCTCTCGGGCCACCCGCGCACGGCCGAGGCGCTCCGCGACCCGGCCGCGCGCACCCTGCTGAAGTACGTCGCGGGCTGCGCGCTGCCCGCGGGTGAAGGCTTCACCGTCGCCGTCGACGGCGACGAGTTCTCCTTCCCAGGGGAGCTCGGCCTCGCGGCGAGCTGGGGCGAGGAGGGCGGCGCCTGCGACGAAGCGTGCCGGTCCTGGGTCAGCGGCTGCGTCCTCGCCCGCGTCAATTACCTCGGGCACAAGGTGAACATCTCCGTCCGCGGAGATCGCGAGGAGCTCCAGGCCGGCAAGGTCGAGCGCGCGGCCTACCCGACGCGCGAGGCCACCTACTACGGCGACATCTTCGCGCCGCTGCCTCGCTACAACGCGTGCCTCCCCCCCGAGGCCTCGTCGCTCGCGCGCGCCTGCGGGCCCTCGCTCGAGACGTGCGCGATCAAGGTCGCCGGCTCGTGCGACAGCCTGTGCGACGAGCCGAACAGCGACGGAAGCTTCCCGAACTGCCGCGGCAAGGTCCGCAGCAGCTCGGGCAAGCTCATCGTCGAGAGGACGCCGAACCCCGGCTCGGTCACCGTGTTCCTGCGCTGACGTGGGCCACGCGGAGATCATCGCGGGGCGCTTCGTCGTCGAGGGCGAGGCCGCCTCCGGAGGGATGGGCACCGTCTACAAGGCGTACGACCGCCTCGGCGGCGCGGCGGTCGCCCTCAAGATCGTCCGGCTGAGGAACGAGATCCAGATCGAGCGGTTCGAGCGGGAGGCCGCCCTCCTCGCCGCGCTCGTCCACCCGGGCATCGTTCGCTACGTCGCGCACGGCAGCACCCCGGAAGGCGATCGCTACCTCGCCATGGAGTGGCTCGACGGCGAGGACCTCGCCGCGCGCCTCGCGCGCCGCGTCCTGCCGGCGAGCGAGGGGCTCTTGCTCGTGCGCCGGGCCGCCGACGCCCTCGCGTTCGCGCACGCGCGCGGCATCGTCCACCGCGACATCAAGCCGAGCAACCTCTTCCTCCCGGGCGGGGACGCCGGGCGGGTCAAGCTCGTCGACTTCGGCATCGCGCGGCCCAGCAGCGACGCGGGGCGCGTCACCGTCACCGGCGGCGTCCTCGGCACGCCGGGGTACATGGCCCCGGAGCAGGTCGAGGCGCACAGCGTGCCCGACCCGCGCGGCGACGTGTTCTCCCTCGGGTGCGTCCTCTTCGAGTGCCTCGCCGGCCAGCCCGCCTTCGCGAGCGCGAGCCCGATGGCTTCGCTCAGCAGGGTGCTGCTGATGAGCCCACCCCGCCTCCGCGACGTGCGCGCGGACGCGCCGGCGCCGCTCGACGAGCTCGTCGCGCGCATGCTCGCCAGGCAGCCCGGCGACCGCCCGCGCGACGGCGCCGAGGTCGCGGCCGAGCTCGACCGGATCGCCGCGATGCGGGGCGGGTGGACCGCGCCGCCCGACGCGCCGACGCTCGCGGGCGGCGCGCCGCCCGACGCGCCGGCCCACGGCCTCGCCCCGCGCGACCGCGCCGCCCTCACGCTGGGCGAGCAGCGCGTCGTGAGCCTCGTCTTCCTCGGCGAGCCCGGCCACGGCGCAGCCCGGGCGCCGCAGCCCGCCCCGCAGGCCCAGGAGGCCCCTGGCGAGCCGCCGCCCGCCTCGCGCAGGTCGCAGCCGCCCGCCTCCCGCAGGTCGCAGCTGCCGCCCGGATCGAGCAGGTCGCAGCCGTCCACGTCGAGCGCCCGGGCCGCGGAGATCCGCTCGCTCATCGAGCTCCACGGCGGCAGGCTCACGCAGCTCGTCCCGGGCGTGGAGCTCGTCATGATGTCCGGCCCCGGCAGCGCCGTGGATCGCGCCGAGCGCGCCGCCCAGTGCGCGCTCGCCCTCCGCACCGAGCTCCCGGCCGCACCGCTCTGCGTCATCACGGGGCGGGGCGTCTTCTCCGCGGGCCTCGCCGAGGGCGACGTGATCGATCGCGGCCTCGCCGAGCTCCGCGCGGCGCTCGATGAGCGTGAGGTGCGCGCGGTGCGCATCGACGGCGCGACCGCCGACATGCTCGGCCCGCGCTTCATCGTCGCGCACGCCGCACCCTCGGCGCCGGGCGGGCCGCTCTTCCTTTACGGCGAGCGCGCCGTGGACGAGATCGCCCCCGCCTTGCTCGGGAAGCGCACCCCGTGCGTCGGCCGCGCCCGCGAGCTCTCGATGCTCCACGGCGTGCTCGCCGGCTGCATCTCCGAGGCGCTCGCGAGCGCGGTGCTCGTCCTCGGGCCGCCCGGCGCCGGCAAGTCCCGGCTCCGCCTGGAGCTCTTCGCCGCCCTGCGGCAGCGGGACGAGCCGATCGAGATCCTCTGGGGCCGCGCCGACTCGGGCTCTCCCGGCTCGCCGTTCGGCATGATCGCGGACGTGCTCTGCCGGGCCGCCGGCCTCCGCGCGCGCGACCCGGCGTGGGCGCGGCAGCGCAAGCTGAAGCAGCGGCTCGGGCGTCACCTGGGCGGCCCGGCGCTCGATCGCGCGGCGGCGTTCCTCGGCGAGATCAGCGGCGCGCCGTCGCCGGAGCACGCCCGCCTGGTGCGGGCGGCGCGCCAGAGCGCCACCGGCATGAGCGACGGCGTGGGGGCCGCCTGGGAGGACTGGCTCGCCGCCGAGTGCGGCGCGCGCCCGGTGCTCCTCGCGCTCGAGGACCTCCACTGGGGCGACGCCGCCACCGTGCGCCTGCTCGACGCGACGCTGCGGAACCTCCGCGAGCTCCCGCTCATCCTGCTCGCGCTCGCGCGCCCGGACGTCCACCGGCTGTTCCCGAGCCTGTGGGCCGAGCGCGAGGTGCAGACGATCAAGCTCGGCCCGCTGCCGCGCCGCGCGAGCGCGGAGCTCGTGCGCGCCGCGCTCGGCGAGCCCGTGCCCGACGGCGTGGTCGCGCACCTCGTCGAGCGCGCCGGCGGCAACCCGTTCTACCTGGAAGAGCTCATCCGCGCGGTCGCGAGCGGCAAGGAGGAGCTCCTGCCCGACTCGGTGCTCGGCACGGTGGAGGCGCGGCTCGACGCCGAGGGCAACGAGGGCAAGCGCGTGCTCCGGGCGGCCAGCATCTTCGGCGATCGCTTCTCGAAGCGCGGCGTCGCGGCGCTGCTCGGCGGCGAGGAGCGCCTCGCCGACGTGGAGGCCTGGCTGACGGCGCTCGCCGACCGCGAGCTCGTCGCGCCGGCCTCGGCGTCGGCGGGCCTCGCCGACGCCGCCGACTACGTCTTCCGCCACACGCTCGTCCGCGAGGCCGCGTACGCCATGCTGACCGAGCGCGACCGCGCCCTCGGCCACCGGCTCGCGGGCGCGTGGCTCGAGCGGAGCGCCTCCGCCGATCCGCGGGGCGTGGCCGAGCACTTCCGCCGCGGCGGAGAGCCCGGCCGCGCGGTGCGCTGGTACCGCCGCGCGGCCGGGCAGTCGCTCGAGGCGAACGACCTGCGCGCCGCGATCGAGCGCGCCGCGTGCGGCGAGGCGTGCGGCGCCGAGGGCGAGGATCTCGGCGCGCTCCGGCTGGTCGCGGCCGAGGTCAACGTCTGGACGGGCGACCTCGCGGCGGCCGAGGAGCTGGGCGCGTCCGCGGCCGAGCTGCTCCCCGCCGGCTGCGCCGGGTGGTTCCGGGCGGTCACCCAGATCGCCGCCGCGGCCGGGAAGCTCGGCGCGGTCGACCGCGTTGCGCGGTGGGCCGCCGTCGCCGAGGGGATGTCCGCGGCGCTGCCCTCCTACGCGTCCGCTGCGCCGCCGTCCTGCGCGCCGCCGGCGCCGACGTCTGCGGCGTCGGCGGGGCCGCCTTCCGCGGCGCCCCCGGCGCCGGCGTCCGCCGCGTCCGCGGCGCTGTCCTCCGGCGCGGCCGCGCTGCGCCGCGCCCGGATCGCGTGCTTCTGCGAGTGCGGCGCGCAGCTCGTCTTCGGCGGCCGCTACGCCGAGGCCGACGCGCTGCTCGCGCGCATCGACGAGGACCTCCGCGCGCATCCGCCGCCGGACGCCGAGCTCGTCGCGATGGCGCAGCAGCTCCGCGCGATCCGCGCCTCGGCCGGCGGCGACCCCGAGGCGTGCCTCGAGGGCCTGGAGGCGGCGCTCGCGGCCTTCGAGCAGGCCGGGGACAGGCGCAGCGCGTGCGTGATCGGCGCGAACCTCGGCTTCATCTACGCCGAGCTCGGCGAGCTCGGGGCGGCCGAGTCCGTCCTGCGCGCGGCCCTGGAGGCCGCGGACCGGATGGGGCTGCGCGAGCTCGAGACGGTGGCGCTGCACAACCTCGGCCACGCGCTCGGGCAGCTCGGCAAGCTCGACGAGGCGCAGCTCGTCGAGCGGCGCGCGGTGGAGGCGTTCCAGCAGCGGGGCGACCTCCGCATGGAGGGCGTGGCGCGGACCTACCTCGCGAAGATCGCGCTCCTCTCCGGCGACGCCGCGACCGCCGAGCGGGAGGCGCGCGCGGCCGAGGCGGCGCTGCACGTGGCTCCCCGGCTGCGCGCGGCCGCCGTGGCGGTGCGCGCGCGGGCGCTGCTCGCCGCGGGCGAGGTCGCGGCGGCGCTCGGCGCGGCGCGGGCGGCGTTCGGCGAGCTCGCGGCGCTCGGATCCCTGGAAGAAGGCGAGTCGCTCGTGCGGCTCGCCTACGCCGAGGCGCTCGCGGCGTCCGGCGCCCACGGCGAGGCGGCCACGGTGCTCTCGGAGGCCAGGGAGCTCCTGCTCGCGCGGGCGCGGCGGATCGCGGACCCGCGGCGGCGCGAGCGGTTCCTGACGGCGGTGCCCGAGAACGCGCGCATCGTCCTCGGCGCGCGCGGTGCGACGGCGACCTAGCCGACCCGAGGGCTCGCGCCCTCCGCCTCGCCCGTCCGCGTGCCCCCGGCCCTCGCCGCGACATGGGCGGCTCTGCGCCCCCGCGCTGATGCCCTGTCGCGCCGCCTGGACCGACGTGACCCGTGAAGGGGAGGACACCGGGCTTCCGATTGTCCAGGATACGCGAGGTGCCTGTCGCGCTGAGAGCCTGTGAGTTCTGCTTGATTCGAATTAAACAAATACTCTATCAGAGGTGACAGGTGATCAGACGAGCTCATTCCTCCAGCATGCGCGCTGCACGACCCACCGCCGTCACACCCGCTCGAAATCAGAGAGTCGAGAGAAAACGATGGGCCGGGCGCCGGATGTGGATTGACGCATTGCGGTGCACGGCGGGAGCTGTCGTGGTGCTGCTCTCGCAAGGATGCGTCGCGTCGATGGACGAGCCGGCGGACGTGGAGCGCGCCGAGTTCGGCGAGGGCGCCCTGGCGATGAAGAGCTATGCGCAGACGCGGTATCCGATCGTGCTCTGTCACGGGATGGCCGGCTTCAAGGCGATGTTCGGGGTGATCGACTACTTCGGTGGGATCGCGTCGGCGCTGCGCTCCGGCGGAGCGGAGGTGTACGCCACCGAGGTGCCCCAGTTCGACAGCACCGAGGCGCGGGGGGAGGCGCTGCTCGCGCAGGTCGAGGATATCGTCGCGCGCACCGGGAGCGGGAAGGTCAACCTGGTCGGGCACAGCCATGGTGGGCTCGACGCCCGGTATGTCGCCGCGGTGCGGCCGGATCTCATTGCCTCGGTGACCACCATCGGGTCTCCGCATCAGGGGGCCGAGCTCGCCAGTTTCCTCCAGGAGAACCTGCGGGAGGGCGGGTTCGCGGAGGGGGCGCTCTCGTTCCTCGCCAACGGCCTCGGCGCGGTGCTCAGCCTGCTCAGCGGGCACACGGCGCCTCAGGACGCGATCGCCGCCGTCAGATCGCTGTCCGCCGCCGGGATGCGCGAGTTCAACGCGCGTTACCCCGCCGGGCTGCCCGGCGGCCGGTGCGGGCAGGGCCCCGCCGAGGAGGGCGGCGTGCGCTTCTTCTCGTGGTCGGGGACAGCGGTCGTCACGAGCCTCATCGATCCGACGGACCTGACGCTCAAGCTCATCTCCACGCTGTATTCGGAGTCGAACGACGGGATGGTGGGCAGGTGCAGCTCCCACTTCGGAGAGGTGGTCCGCGACGACTATGCGATGAACCACCTCGACGAGGTCAATCAGATCTTCGGGTTTATCAACCTGTCTGGCCCGAACCCGAAGTCCGTGTTCCGGTCGCACGCGAGCCGGCTGAAGGCCGTCGGCCTCTAACCTTCTGGAGGGCTCTTCGTGGCGCGTCGTGGCAGGACCGCTTTCTTCGTGGCAATGGCGCTCGTCGCGACGGTCGGCGTGGGGCGCCTCCTCTCGGGGGAGCGGCCTCGACCGGCGGCGCCCTCTGGCAGGTCGAACGACGGGGCCGCGCGCCCCGGTCGGAAGGAGGCGCTGCCCGCGCTGTCGGTGGCGCCGTCCTCCACGCGCGTCCGGCAGGCGCTGTCGGGCTCGCGGCCCCCAGCGGCGCCGCGCCCGCCGGCGATCGCCGCGCCGCCCTCGCTCCGCGGCACCGACGTCGACGGCGCGGTGACCGTCGACGAGCGCGGCGATCTGGTCGTCGGCCCGGAGCTGCTCGGGCTGTTCGACTACTTCCTGAGCGCCGCCGGCGAGGAGCCGGCGCGGGCGATCCGGGCCCGCGTCGTCGCGGCGATCCGGGAGCGGGCGGCGGGGCGCGCGGCGGAGCAGGCGATCGCGCTGTTCGACCGGTACCTCGGCTACCGCGAGGCGGCCGGCGAGGCGCGCGTCGAGCAGGAGGCCGATCCGGCGGCGCGCCTCGCCGCGCTGCGCGAGATCCGGCGCGCATGGTTCGGCGAGGCGGCCGCGGCGCGGCTGTTCGGCGACGAGGAGCGGGAGATCGAGGCGGCGATCGAGGAGTCCCGCATCCTCGCGGACAAGGCCCTCTCGCCGGAGGAGCGCGACGCGCAGATCGCGGAGGTCGAGGCGGCGCTCCCGGAGGCCGTCCGCGAGGCGCGGGAGGCGGCGACGCGCCCGCTCGCGCAGCAGGCCGAGGAGCAGGCGCTCCGGGACGCGGGCGCCTCGGACGAGGCGCTGCGCGCGCACCGGGTCGCGACCGTGGGCCCCGAGGCCGCGGACCGGCTCGCGGAGCTCGACCGGCAGCGGGCGGCCTGGCAGCAGCGCCTCGACGCGTTCGCCGGCGCGCGCGCGGACATCGAGGCGACGGTGGCCGATCCCGACGCGCGGCGCGCCGAGGAGGAGGCGCTGCTCGAGGGCTCGTTCACGCCCGAGGAGCGGCTGCGCGTGCGGGCGATCCTGGGCCTCCCGCGGTGACGGGCGCGCCTACAGGGATCCGCTGATCGAGAGCCCGAGCCCGCCGGGGGTGACGAGCGGGGCTGCGCCCACCTGGAGGACCTGGCCGCGCTGCAGCGGCACGCGCACCTGCCGAGGCATGGCGATGCCGCCGAGCAGCATCCCCAGGCCGACGGCTTGCCCGGCGCCGAGGAGGGAGAGGCCGACCGCGCTGGCCGCCGTCGGCCGCCCCGTGCCGAGGTGGATCCACGGACCCGCGAGGGGGATCAGCAGCGAGGCGGGGTTGGCCGAGGTGCGTTCGTGGCGCCGGACGACGAAGCAGGCGCCCTGGGAGCACTGCGGCACCAGCCGGATCCGCACCTCCGGCTGCGCGAGGGAGAGCGTCGCGCCGCGGACGGCCGACGCGACCCAGAAGCCGCCCAGGGTCGACGCGCCCGCGATGATCCAGCGCGCCCTCCGCGGGTTCGCGACGTAGGCGGCGGTCGCGACCCGCTGCGGGGCGCGCTGCGTGATGGTCGCGGCCTGCTGCGGAGCGCGCTGCGTGATGGTCGCGGCCCGCTGCGGAGGCTCGGCACGACCCTGCGCCGGAGCCTGAGGCGAGATGGCCTGAGGCGAGGCGGCCTGCGTCGCGTCAGCGGCGGAAGCGCTGGAGATGCCGAGACAGAGGCCGATCCCGAGAAGCCCGGCGAGCCCCTGGACGACGCCTTTCCCCCTTGTTGACCTACCGCTGGTTCTCCCCGTCTTCGAAGTCCACATGCGCCCCTCCCGGTGCCATCGACGCACCTGCGCTGGAGAGAGCAAGCCTCGGGCCTCCTGCGGGAGATGCCTTTCGCCCCCGTCGATCGAGTGCCCGGGATCCGGGGCAGGGAGGTGCAGTGAGCACAGAGGGCAAGGAGAGCACAGCGATTCTCTGCGATCCCCTCGGAGTCCTCGGCGCCGCTGCGATTCCCCTTCATGGAGAGGAGGCGCCGAGTCCCGCGTCCCGGGAAGACGCCGCAGACGAGGAGCGTCTGACACGGCCAGGCCCTGGGATCCGCGGCGCTCTCGAATTTTACGGGAAAAATTGAACAGGGAGGCGGGGAGACGGGGAGTACAATCCAAAAAATCTCCCTGTCTCCCTGTTCAATTTTCTGCTGAAAAATGGCTCGGGACCCGCACGCTCCCCAGCCACGAGGCCGACGCAGCCCTGTTCTCCTCGGCGGCGACGGCGTCTTCCTGAACGACGCGCACGTCGCTTACGACGCTGTGGGGAACGATCGCCAGCTCCGCGATCTCTGGTTCACGATCCTGAACCAGGTTTACGAGCTCGGCGTCGGGTCGTTCGGCGACGATCTCCGCGGCGTGCCGAACGCGCTGCTCGAGGAGAGCCTCCGGTAGCCGCGCCGGCTCACGGGCGAGCCGGCGCGGGCGGCGCTCACCGCAGGATCAGGCACGTCGTTGTGGCGTGGGCGTAGAGGGTGCCGTCGGCGTCGCGCAGCATCCCGTCGGCGGTGGCGTGGCGCTTGCCGAGGTGGACGACGCGGCCCTCGGCGATGAGCTCGGGCCCGCCGGCGCGCGGGGCCTTCACGAAGCTGACCTGGAGCGAGACGGTCGAGTAGCCGACCCCCGCCTCCAGGGACGCGTGCACGGCGCAGCCCATCGCGGAGTCGAGCATCGTGCTCAGATACCCGCCGTGGACCATCGCGATCGGATTCTGGTGCTGCTCGCCGGGAGATCCGGTGATGACGACCCGGCCGGCCTCCACCGCCGCGACCCGCAGCCCGAGGAAGCTCGCGATCGGCGCCATCGGCAGCTCGCCGTTCATCATGGCCGTGAGGTAGGCGAGGCCGGACATCGATCTCACCTTCTCCACCGCCGGCGCAGGATCTTGCCACGTCACCACCAGCTGTCGTTCCTGATTCGTCGTCATGATTCCCTCTCTCCCTGTTCCTGAATCCGACGTTCGCGACGTGCGTGACGTCCGCGCGAGCCCGCGATCGATGGACCTCGGAGCCTATCCGTGCAAGGAAGCGAGCTCAAGGCCACCGCCGCTCTTCCGTCCGGCGCGGCGCGCGCCGGCGCCGGAGATCGCGACGCGCGCGGCCTGCACCTCCTCGTCGCTGATCACCGCGCGGACCATCTCGGCGATCCGCCTCCAGACGGAGTCCCTGCGGTACGGCAGCCCGACCTCCCTGCACAGGGCCTCGACCTCCCTCGCGACCTCGGGGTATTGCCGGAGCGGCAGGTCCGGCCAGAGGTGATGCTCGATCTGATACCCCATGTAGCCGTGCAGGAAGTCGGCGGCGCTGCTGGGGCTCTCGTAGTTCACCGAGCCGACGATCTGCCGGACGTAGTACTCCTCGCGGCTGCGCGCGGCGCCCTCGAAGATGGGGATATCCAGGCCCGTGTGGGTCGGCGCGATCACCGCGAAGCTGTGCAGGTTCGACAGCAGCTCCGCCACCACGCTGTTGACGAGCACGCCGAGCGCCGCCCAGCGGCCGAACGGCAGGAACGCGAGCGGCAGGAGGACGAAGTGCACGAGCGCATACGGCAGGTACGAGCGGAGCAGCATCTCGCGGTCGAGCAGCACGCTGGGCGACCAGGCCGCGCGCTCGCGCCCCTCCGTCGAGGCCTCGGCCGCGCGCTCGCGCCGCTTGCGGAGGGCGCTCCGGGTGGCCGGGCCATAGTAGAGCCACTTCCACGTGCACGCGGTCACGAGCAGCGCGAGCGCGCGGACGAACTTCGGCTTGCTCTTCAGCCACGCCATGTTGACGGCGACGCGGTCGGGGTCGCGCTCGTCGCCGGTGTAGCAGTGATGAGAGACGTTGTGCTGCGCCTGCCACGCGTCGGCGTCCAGCCAGTCGAACCAGTCCCACAGGCTGCGCCGGCCCCGCGCGAACGTGCGGCTGTTCCAGGCCGGGTCGCCGCCGGCGACGCCATCATACGCCTTGTGGAGGACCGGGTGCGCGACAACGACCCACCTGGCGAACCGGCCAAGGGCGATGAGGATCATCGAGATCGGGTTGGGCCCGAGCGCGGACGTCGCGTACCCGAGGGCGGAGAAGGCGCGGCCCAGCAGGGACAGGCGCTTGATATGGCGGAGATCCTCCGCGCCCGCCCGGGCCGAGGCGCCGGCGCGGATCGCCTTGATGCCCGCCATCAGCCGCCGGGCATCCTCGGCCGAGAGCGAGGTCGTGCGAGGGGCCGTGTCGGTCGCCGCGGGCGCGGCGCGGGGAAACGCATCATCGGTCTTCATCGTGAGCTCCGTCCTCTGCGTCTCGAGCGAAGCGAGGCGTGTCATGGCCATGGGGATGATCCGAGCGCTCATGACGCGCCCCCGGGGGCCTGGTGGCGCCGCAGCCAGGCGGCGATCTGCTCGTACGGGGTCCGAGGCACGGCCGGGCCGAGGCCGAGATCGAGCCTGCGGGGAAGCGCGATATGGCCGCCGCCGTCCATCCAGACGACGCGGGCGGGCGACGAGAGCCCCCCGCGCGCTGCCAGGCCGGAAAGCGTCGCCGGGGGCACCATCGGATCCTGGCGCGAGTACAGGAGCAGCGCCGGGGTGGCCAGCGAGCCAAGGATCCTCCCGGCGCCCTGGGCCTCGTAATAGGCCGTGGGATCGCGGAAACCGAAGCGGCGGACCACCGTCAGGCGGTCCCACTCGCGCAGCGTCGCCGCCCGATCGACGGCCGACGGCGGGACGGGCATCTGCCGCCGCCGCGCGATCTCCCGGTACATCCGCTTCAGCCCCCCGAGGACGTGGCGCCGGTACACGACGCTCTCGGGGCGATCCATGTGGCTCACGGCGCGATCGAGGTAGAGGGGCGAGCAGATCGAGGCCACGGCCGCGAGCCGCGGGTGCCCCGCCGCGGCGAGGTGGAGCGCCACGTGTCCGCCCATCGAGAAGCCGACGACGAAGATCCGCTCCTGGCGCGCAACCATGGGATCGCCGCTCAGCACGGCCGCGAGGTCCTCCCAGAGCCCCGCGTGGTGGAGATCCTCCGGGTCGCACGACGAGCCGCGCTGGCCGAGGCGGAGCACCGACAGCCCCTGCGCGCGCAGGGCAGCCGTCGCCGCGCGCAGGTAGGCCGAGCGCACATCCCCGCCCATGCCGTGCAGCAGGACGACCAGCTCGCGGCTGCCCGGGGACGGGAAGTACAGGCCGGTCAGCGTCGCCGCGCCGTACGGTCCGCCAGGGACGCGGAACCGCCAGGGGACCGGGGACGTGAGCTCCGGGGTGAGGCTGCTCGTGACGAAGCCC
This sequence comes from Sorangium sp. So ce128, assembly GCF_051525245.1. Taxonomy (NCBI): domain Bacteria; kingdom Pseudomonadati; phylum Myxococcota; order Polyangiales; family Polyangiaceae; genus Sorangium; species Sorangium sp. So ce128. The sequence goes on from NZ_CP150313.1 coordinate 5,089,049, forward strand.
GCGATGGTCGCGGCGTGGCCGCGCACGAGGCGCACGAGAGGCGCGCGCTCACCCCGCCGCGCGGACAGTGGCTCGGGGCGCTGCATCCAGGATGCGCGATGAAGGGCGTTCTGCTCGATCATGGGTCCTCTACCTCTTCCTCTCCGCCGCGAGGCGCGCTGTCCGGCGCGAGCTCCTGATCCACGGGTGTTCGCCGAGGAGCCGGGCCGAGCGACAGCCGGCCACGGCCGGCACGGGGCGGCGTGGGTGCGGCGGCGAGAGGCGTCACTGCAGCAAGGATGCCAGTCTCCAGCGGGCCTCGTGGGCCGCTCTCCGCCCCGACGCGGGCGCGCCGAGCGTCATCAGGGCCTCAGCGAGCCCAGGCTGCATCGGCGCGGACATCCGCTTGCTCGATCGAGCAACGCGCCGCGCCGCCGGCGGCGCATGCGGCCAGCCGGGGTAAAGGGGCCAGCCGCCAGCTGGAGGTCCTGGCCTCCATGCGAGGAGCCCTCCCGCGGCGCGGCGTGAGGGCTCCGACGCCGAAACGCGGCGCCGGACGGGCGGAGTCGCGCCCCAGCCGGCTGGCACCGCGGTTGCCATGCACGAACCGGCATCGACGAAGGCATCCCGGCCGCGCTGCTCGCCGGCCGCGCCAGCGTCGCTTGCAGACCAGAGGTCTGCGCGAAGGAGCATACCCATGAATCCCGTGGCAATGTCTACAGGGGCTGTCCAGATCGTGGCGGGCGTCGTGATCGGTTATCTCACCGTCTCCATGGCAGAGTCGTTTCTCCACCGGAACGCGCTGCACGCGACCCTCAAGGTCCGAAGCGCGGCGAAGCGGCTCGGCTTCGTGGGCCGCCCGCTCTTGCGCGCACATACGAGTCACTCGGTCGTGCATCACGGCAAGACCTACCGTGAGAGTCACGTGCGGCAGTTCCGGAACCGGGAGGAGCAGGAGCGGCTGGATCGCTGGATCGTCGAGACCCAGGGCGACCGGCGGATGATCCGCGAGCAATACGGCGTCTCGCTGGCCGGCCTGGGGATCCTCGCGTTCGCCGCCCCCGTGCTGCCGTTCTTCGCGCTGTACGCGCTCTTCCTCCCGGCGGCGGTGGTCGTCGGCGCCTTGCTGCCGCTCGTGATCTACCCGCTGTCGTCGCTCGTCCTCCACCCGTACCTGCACATGCCGCGGGCCGAGGCCATGGCCCGCGCGTCGCGGCCGATGCGGTGGCTGCTCGGCACGCGCTACGTGCGCTTCATCTCCCGGCACCACTACCTGCACCACCGGTACATGCACTGCAATTACAACCTCCTCTGGCTCGGCGACCTGCTCCTCGGGCGGCACCGCCGGGCGAGCGACGAGGATCTCGCCGAGATGCGCGGCCAGGGGATGATCTGCTGAATCCGCAGGTCAGGCATCCTGAGAGGGCTCTGCCTCGCGAGCGGGGAGAACTTCAACGCAAAGCAGCCGTGTTCTTTGTCAAGCGGCGGCGACCTGCCAGGGTCGGTTCGCCTTCACCATCGCGTTGAGGATGGTGAGCAGCTTGTGCATGCACGCCGTGAGGGCGACCTTCGTAGGCTTGCCGGCGGTCTTCAGCCGGTCGTAGAAGGCGCGGATCACGGGGTTGAAGCGCATGCAGGCGACGCTCGCCATGTAGAGCATCGATCGCACCGAGGCTCGTCCACCCCAGATAGCTCGGCGCCCCTTGATCTTGCCGCTGTCGTGGTTGAACGGAGCCAAGCCCACGAGCGCGGCGATCTGCTTGCGGTTGAGCGTGCCCAGCTCGGGCAGGTCGAACAGCAGCGTGCGCGAGGTGCCGGGCCCGACGCCGGGGACCGAGCGCAGCAGCTCGTCCTTGGCGCGCCAGAGCGGGCTCTTTTCGATCTTGTCCTTGAGCTCGTCGTCGAGCTTTTTCAGCTCTTTTTCGAGCGTCTCGATGATGCGGTTGATGCTGCTGACGACGCGCGCGACGCGGCGGGGCCCAACCAAGCCCGAGAGCCGATTCTTCTCGGCCACCAGCATGGTGATCAACTGGCGCCGGCGCGCCAGCAGCAGCTCCAGCTCCAGCGTCGTGGCCTCGGGCATCGGCGTCAGCGGCGGCTGCACGGCGGCGGCAAAGTGCGCGATGCACTTGGCATCGAGCCGATCGGTCTTCGCCTGCCGGCCGGTGGCGCGCGCAAAGTTGCGGATCTGGAGCGGGTTGACCACCGCCACGGGCACGGCCGCGACGCTCAGCACCGCCAACACCGGCATCTCCAGCCCACCGGTAGCTTCCAGCACGACGAGCGTCGGCGACAGCTCGCGTAGCTGGTCCACCAGCGCCTGCAGGCCCTCTTCGTCATGCGCCAGCCGCCCCCCTGCGCTGGAGCCATGAACGGCCCAGTCCAGGTGCTCCTTCGAGACATCGATCCCTACGAACGTGGACACGTCGACCTTTCCCTCACTGAAACGCGGAAACATCAGCCCCAGAAGCCCATCCTTGCGAACGATGCGAGCTATGCCTCAGGCAGCCGTGCGGGCTTATCCAGGACCTACGGCGTGGCGACCCATGCTTTGCGACGGCCTCAAGACCAAGGCGCGAACGGTCTGCCACGCGTAGCTTTGTGGCGGCTCGCCGCGAAATTGTCCACAAATCCACAGGTTGCCGGTCTCCCCCCCGGCCCCCCCTCGGTACGACGACGACGTGGATCCAGAACGCTCGCGGAACATACAAGGCGCCAGGAGCGCAGAGGCGCAAAAGAGCAAGGTGTCTGTTGTTGCCCCTTCGCGGAAGAGGTGCTCCGGGGATTCACGGAGCTGGGCGCGCGTCGTGGTGGAAAATTACACCACGACGCGTTGCCGGCAGGGAGAACCGTCGTGGCCGGCTCGGCGACGCGATGCGCCGGGCAAGAACGTGCCGCCGCGCCCCTGATGACGCGATGCGATTTTCCTGCTCCGATGAATGCGCAGCCCGTTCATTGCATCGTAGTCGCCGAGCCGCCGAGGGCGCGGGGACGGGCGTGTCCTGGAGACGTTCAGGTTCGTGGGTTTCATTTGTCTTGCGGAGGTAGCCTATGGGGTGTGCGCGACACAGCAGCGGACGCATGTTGGTAGCTTGTTGTTTGCTCATCGGATTCAGCTCGGGGTGCGAGAGCTCGGTTGTCGTTCCCGAACCATCTCCCCACGACGACTCGGTCGATTCGCCGCGGGACGAAGAGGCGGCTGACGTCGGCTCGCCGGACAGGCCCGTTGCCTGGCGCGGGACGGCCGAGCGCGTCGTCGATGTGCCGAACGGCGGCGGCGCGGATGTGCCGAACGGCGGCGGCGCGGATGTGCCGAACGGCGGCGGCGCGGATGTGCCGAACGGCGGCGGCGCGGGCGATCGATGTGCGGGCCCGTTCCCGGGCGAGGAGCCGAGCGACGGCAGCGGCTACTACCTGAAGCCCGGCCTCCTCTATCCCGCGGAGTCCTCGGGCGTGTACATGGGTCAGCTGTCGCTGGGCGACATCGACGGGGACAGGCGCTTCGACTTCGTGAGCACGGATCGCAGAGCGCTGTACTTGCAGACCCATCCGCGGGTACGGGACCTGAACGGCGAAGTCATCTACACCTCTTCCACGCCGGCCAACTCGGTCGAAGACACGTTGTTGCTCGACGCGGATCGCGACGGCGCGCTCGACGTCGTCGTCGCGCAGCAGGAAGGGCTCGCGTTCCTCCGCAACCAGGGCGGCGGCGCCTTCGAGCCCCCGAGGATGATCACCGCGCCAACCACGTTCTCCCCGACCGCCGTGGACCATGACGGGGATGGCATCCTCGACATCGTCGGGCTCGGTTATCACAGCAAGATCCTCGTCTACCGGGGCGACGGCGGCGGCGGCTTCGAGCTGACCCACGAGCTGCCGGGCGGCGTGTTCATGTCCGGGATCGTCACCGGCGACGTGACCGGGGACGGTCGCCCCGACGCGGTGATCGCGATGACCGGCGTGGGCGCGGGCATCGCCGTCTTTCCGCACGACGTCGAGCGCGGGTTCGACACGACCGGACAGCAGGTCTTCTTCGAGACAACACCGCCGAGCTCAGGCGTCTCGTTCGTCTCGGTCGCGGTGGGCGACGTGAACAACGACGGACGCCAGGACGTCGCCGCCGTCACGCACGAGTACTCCGACGGGCCGATGCGGGTGTGGATCCTGCTGCAAGACGAGCTCGGCCACCTGACTGCGCCGCAGCCGCTGCTCACCATCGATGACCACCAGTATTTCGTCTCAGGAGGCCTGCAGATCACCGATCTGAACCTCGATGGGCGGAGCGATCTCGTCGCGGTCAGCCGAAACACCGCCGAGATGTGGTCGTTCCTTCAGACCCAGGAGGGCACGTTCGAAGCCGAGGCGGCTCCATTCCCCGGCACCTTCCAGGACATCGACGGTTTCGGCATCGGCATCACCGATTTTGACTGCAACGGGTGCCCTGACGTCGTGGGCGTCCAGCTCGGCGGTCTGGTCGTCTTCCGCGGTCGCGGCTGCGCGACGGCGCCTTGAGCGCTCCCGCGGGCGGCGCCTCCTGCCCCTTGTCCAGCCCGTCCTGAGCTCGTCTCGCCGGGAGCGGGGGGCCCGGATCTACGCGGCCTTCGCCGGCTTCGGGTTCAGCTCGAGGAAGCGGCGCTGGTAGGCGTACGAGCGAAAGCGGATCTTCAGCGGCGGCTTGTTGTTGCTCTCGATCTCGAGCTTCGCGCCGTCGTCGTGCTCGGCGCAGTGCGGGATGCGCAGCGTGTAGGTCGTGCCGCCGCCGGTGCGCACCGCGATGCTCCCGAGCGCGAGCCCGGCCGCGGCGACGGCCGCGTTGGTCCCGGTCTCGCCGTCGTGCGCCTTCGCCTCGATGCCGCGGGTCGCCGGCCTCGCGCACACGCAGCAGCCTGCCGGCCAGCTGATCGTCTCGCTCGTCACCGGCGCCGGAAAGCCCGGCGTCGGGTGGACGTAGTCGTCGGCGAGCACGGTGAGGACGCGCTTGTCGACGAGGTACGCGGCCTGGCACTTGTCGCAGAACGCCGGGTCGTCGGTATGGTTGAGCTCGATCTCCTCGAGCGTCGCCTGGCAGCGCGGGCACGTCGCGGTGCCGGCCAGGTCCTTGGCGGCCAGGAGCGACCCGAGCGAAAACACAGCGAACCCGAGGCCGCCGGCGAGACAGAGCAGCCACAGCAGACCGGAGCGGCCGATCATCGCGCGGAAACAGAGGAACGAGAGGCCGGCGAGCACCGCCGTGATGACGGCGTACTTGATGGTGGAGCCCGTGTTGCGGGTCACGGTGGACGTCATGAGGGCGACCTTAGCGCCGGTCGACCCTCGAGCGCGCGCCGAACGCTGTCAGCGGGTCTCTCGCCCCCGGGCGGCGGCTACACCGCGCCGTCGCGGAGCCACTCGCCGAACCGCTCGCCGATCATCAGCGCTGTCAGGTTCGTGTTCACGCTCGGGATGGTCGGCATGATGCTCGCGTCCGCGACGACCAGGCCCTCGACGCCGCGGACCCGCCCGCGCCCGTCGACCGCCGCCGAGAGGTCCCCCTCGGGCCCCATCGGGGCCGTCCCGCACGGGTGGTAGCCCGAGCCGCAGCTCCGGGTGATCCACCGCTCCAGCGCCTCCCGCCGCATCAGCGTGCGCTCCGTTGGCCAGACGAACCAGCCGAGCTCGCGCATCGGCGCGGTGCGGGCGATCTCGTACGCGAGCGTGAGCGCGTCGACCGCGCGCGACAGGTCGTCCCGGTCGACGAGCATGTTCGAGACGATGCGGGGCCGCGCGTGCGGGTCGGCGCTCACGTGCTCGATGCGGCCGACGCCGCGCGGCTTGCCGATGCAGCACGCGATCGCGAACGCCGGCACCGTGAGGCGCGGGTGCAGCGGGAAGAACGAGCCCGGCTGGAGCATCACGTCGTTCGGGTACGGGCTCCCGCGCGACGTGTAGCGGAGCATCGTCTGGACGAGCGGCTGGCGCAGGACGTCGATCAGGCCGCGGCGCCGCGGCCACAGGCCGATGACGGCGCCCGGATGATCGAGCAGCCGCGCCCCCACGGCGGGCACGTCGGACACGAGCGCGACGCCGAGGCGCGCGAGCTCGGCCCGCGGCCCGATCCCGCTGCGCAGGAGGATCCCCGGCGTCGCGATCGCGCCGGCGCTCAGCACCACCTTCCGCGTCGCGACGACCTCGACGCGCCCGTCCGTCTCGATCTCGACCCCCTCGACCCGGCGGTTCCGCACGAGCACCCGCCGCACCGTCGTGCGCGGCCGGAGCCGCAGGTTCTCGCGCCGGCGCACCTCGGCGGTCAGGTAGCAGCGCGCCGCGCTCATGCGCTGTCCGTCGATCTTGTTCATCGCGTGCGGCCCGACGCCGCCGGGCGCGCGCGGATCGTTGGTGTCCGCGCACTCGGGGTGGCCGAGCGCCCTGCACCCGTCGACGAACGCCGCCTGCCACGGCACGAGCTCCTCGCGCCGGGCGCGGCGGATCGGCACCGGGCCGCCCTTGCCGTGCCAGGGCTCGCCGAAGTCGAGATCGTCCTCGAGGCGCTTGAAATAGGGCAGGCAGGCGTCGAAGCCCCACTCGGGCAGGCCGAGCGCCGCCCACTCGTCGTAGTCGTAAGGCTGGCCGCGGACCGCGATGCACGTGTTCACGGCCGACGAGCCGCCGACCACCTTCCCGCGCGGGAAGAGGAACATGATCTGGCCGGGCGTCGGCCGGTGGCGATAGCCCCAGTCGTGCGCGAGCCACGAGTTGCGGGTGCCGTCCCGCAGATCGGCGGGCAGGCCTTCCGGGTCCGGGTAGTCCGGGCCCGCCTCGAGCAGCAGGACCTCGCGATCCGCGCGCTCCGTGACGCGCGCCGCGATCACGGCGCCCGCCGAGCCGGCCCCGACGACGACGAGCTCCGCGGCGCCGGCCGGGCGGGGGGAAGAGGACGTTGACGATCGAAACACCTTGGAAACTCGACCTACACGGGATCGCGCCGCCGGGCAACGAACCCTCGAAACTGTCCTCGCTGTATGACCTTCATGCGGCGCCAGAGCGGCGCGCGCCGGGCGGCGTACGGCGCGCGCGCCCGTCCGAGGGTCCGATGATCCGCCCGGGAGGCCACATTGGAAACACCGAGGTTCATACAGGGTGTCTACTCGTTCGAGGGGCAGGGCCTGGAGCAGCCGGTGCCCCTTCGTCCGGCGGTCGGGTACACCGTCCCGCGGGACAAGCGCGCTCAGCTCATCTACCTGCGCGCGGGCAACTCCACGTCCGAGCTCATCTACCTGCTCCTCAAGCGCGACGGCCACCCGATGCGCTATTTCCCGATCGGCGCCAAGGCGGCGATCCACGTGCCCCTCGTGATCGTCGAGGACATCCACCCGGAGAGCGTGATCGAGCTGTGCGTGGGCGCGCCCGAAGGCGCGCGCGGGCTCGCGACGATCGACATCGGCCTGGCGGAGATCTGAGCCATGCAGAAGAAGCGAAAGCTCGTGTTGATCGGCAACGGGATGGCCGGCGTCCGCACGGTCGAGGAGATCCTCGCGCGGGGCGGGGCCGACCAGTTCGAGATCACCATCTTCGGCGACGAGCCTTATGGCAATTACAACCGCATCCTGCTCTCGGAGGTGCTGAACGGCTCCCAGGACCCGAGCGAGATCTTCCTGAACCCCCTGGCCTGGTACCGGGAGAACGGCATCCAGCTCCACGCGGGCGTGCGCGCGCGGGCCATCCACCGGCACTCGCGCCAGGTGACGGGCGATCACGGGGTCGTGGCGCCGTATGACAACCTGATCCTCGCGACGGGCAGCTCGGCGTACATCCCGCCGATCCAGGGGGTGCGGCTCGAGGGCGGCAAGGAGAAGCCCGGTGTGTTCGTGTTCCGCAGCCTGGATGACTGCCACAAGATCGCCCAGTACGCGAAGGGCAAGCGGAGCGCCGCGGTCATCGGCGGCGGGCTCCTCGGGCTCGAGGCCGCGCGCGGGCTGCAGAACTTCGGTCTCGACGTCCACGTGGTCCACATCAGCGGTCACCTGATGGGGCAGCAGCTCGACGCCACGGCGGGCGGCATCCTGAGGACCACGCTCGAGCAGCTCGGCGTGACGGTGCACCTCAACAAGAGCACGAAGGAGGTGCTCGGAGGGGATCGCGTGACGGGGCTCCGCTTCGCCGACGACGAGGCGCTCGCCTGCGATCTCGTGGTGATCTCCGCGGGCATCCGGCCGAACGTGGAGATCGCCCTGCGCGCCGGCCTGACCGTCGAGCGCGGGATCGTGGTGGACAACCACCTGCGCTCGCCCGACGACCCGAGGATCTACGCCGTCGGCGAGTGCTGCCAGCACCGGGGGCAGGTCTACGGGCTCGTGGCGCCGCTCTGGGAGCAGGGCAAGGTGCTGGCCGATCACATCACGAGGCGCAACGAGAAGGCCTCCTACGCCGGCTCGAAGGTCTCCACGAAGCTCAAGGTCATGGGCATCCAGCTCGCCTCGATGGGCATCACCGAGCCCGCCGACGACCGCGACGAGATCGTGCAGTTCCTCGAGCCGAAGAAGGGCACTTACAAGAAGCTCATCATCCGCGACGGCAGGCTGCTCGGCGGCATCCTCCTTGGCGACGTCAGCAAGGCAGCGTACCTGATGCAGGCGTTCGACAAGAGCACGCCGCTCCCGGAAGAGCGGCTGTCGCTGCTGTTCGACATCGGGGCGCCCTCGGCGCAGGCGACGATCGAGGAGATGCCGCAGGGGATGCAGGTTTGCAACTGCAACGGCGTCACCAAGGAGGGCCTCGTCGCGTGTGTGCGCTCCGGCAAGCGGACCCTCCGGACCATCATGGACGCGACGCGCGCGGGCATGGGCTGCGGGGCCTGCAAGCAGCTCGTCTCGGAGGTCGTGGCGTGGGCGTGCGGGGGCGCGGCGGAGCAGGACCCCGCGGCCAGCTACTACGTGCCTGGCGTCCCGCTGAGCAAGCCCGAGCTGGTCCAGGCGATCCGCGAGCGCGGGCTCCGGTCGGTGTCCGCCGTGTTCCGCGAGCTCGCCGGCGGGAACGAGGACCCGGGGAGCAAGCCCGGGCTCGCGTCGCTGCTCCGCACGTTATGGCACCACGACTACGACGACGAGCGCGACGCCCGCTTCATCAACGACCGCGTTCACGCGAATATCCAGAAGGACGGCACCTTCAGCGTGATCCCGCAGATCGCGGGGGGCGTCACGTCGGCCGCGCAGCTCCGGCGGATCGCGGACGTCGTCGACAAGTACCGCGTGCCGCTCGTGAAGCTCACCGGCGGCCAGCGCATCGACCTGCTCGGCGTGAAGAAGGAGGACCTGCCGGCCGTGTGGCGCGATCTCGACATGCCCTCTGGGTTCGCCTACGGGAAGTCGTACCGCACGTGCAAGAGCTGCGTGGGGAGCGACTTCTGCCGGTATGGGCTCGGTGACAGCATCGCGCTCGCCTTGAAGATCGAGGACCGCTTCCAGGGCATGGACACGCCGGCCAAGCTGAAGCTCGCGACCGCGGGCTGTCCGCGCAACTGCTCGGAGGCGATGGTGAAGGACGTCGGCGCCGTGGCGGTGGAGGGCGGTAAGTGGGAGATCTACGTGGGTGGCGCGGCCGGCGCCCACGTGCGCAAGGGCGACGTGCTCTGTGGGGTCGACACGCACGAGGACGTGCTCCGGCTCATGGGCCGCTTCATCCAGTATTACCGCGAGAACGCCAGGTACCTGGAGAGGACGTACGGCTTCGTGGAGCGCGTCGGCATCCAGAAGATCCGCGCGGTGGTCGTGGACGACAGCGAGGGCATCGCGGCGCGCCTCGACGAGGAGATGCGGAAGACGGTCGAGGCGTACCGCGATCCGTGGCGAGAGGCGAATTCACCGAAGACGGCGAACCAGTTCCGATCGGTCCTGCCGATCGTGCAATGAGGGGGCGCGACATGGAGATCACCCTGGGCCCCCTCTCGGCGATCCCGCCGGGCGAGGGGCGCGCGTTCGAGGTCGGATCGGAGCGCATCGCGGTGTTCGTCACGCGGGAAGGCCGCGTGTTCGCCACGCAGGCGAGCTGCCCGCACCGCGGCGGCCCGCTGGTCGACGGGCTGCTCGGCGGCTGCACGCTCATCTGCCCGCTGCACGCCCAGAAGTTCAACCTGGAGACGGGAGAGGCCCTGAGCGGCGGGGAGGGGCTCAAGACCTATCCCGTCCGCCTGAGCGCGACGAACCAGATCCTGGTGCGGATCGAGGGCGGCGGGGGCTGAGCGCCGGCCGCCCCGCGCCCGGGGGAGGCCCGACGCCGGCGATGGCGCGTGCTGCCGCGCGGGCGCTCCGCGGGGCCCCCGGATCGCGCGTCTTTGGGTACGCTACAGGAGCGCGTCGCGCGTCCCGCGTCACGCGATGTTGCCTGGAGGGTTCCCGTTCGTCATGGCCGACCCCACGACAGCCGCACCGCTCGCCCCCGGCGCCGTCCTCGGGGGCGATTTCCGCGTCGTCCGCCCCCTGAGCCAGGGGGGCATGGGCGCCGTGTTCGTCGCCGAGCAGCTCTCGACGGGCAAGCCGCGCGCGGTGAAGCTGATGCACGCGCAGCTCGCGCAGGACCCGCGCTTCCGCGAGCGCTTCGAGCAGGAGGCGAGGGTAGGGGCGCGGATCGAGAGCGATCACGTCGTCGAGGTCGTCGCCGCGGGGGTCGATCCCGCGACGCAGACGCCCTGGCTGGCCATGGAGCTGCTCGACGGGGCCGACCTTTCGGCCGTGATGGCGCAGCGCGGCGCGCTGCCGCCCGACGAGGTGCGCGAGCTGATGGGGCAGCTGTGCCACGCGCTCGGCGCGGCGCACCGCGCGGGGGTCGTCCACCGCGATCTCAAGCCCGAGAACATCTTCATCGCGCGGCCGCGGCAGCAGAACGTCCGCTTCAAGGTGAAGGTGCTCGACTTCGGCGTCGCGAAGATCGTGGCCGAGGCGCGGGCGACGACGTCGATCACCGCGTCGGTCGGGACGCCGCTCTGGATGGCGCCCGAGCAGACCGAGCTCGCCGCGCAGGTCGTCCCGGCGTCGGACGTCTGGGCGCTCGGGCTGCTCGCGTTCTACCTGCTCACCGCGCGCGTCTACTGGGTCGAGCCGAGCCGCGGGCCGAGCGCCTCGGTCATGTCGCTCATGCGCGAGGTGCTCTTCGGCCCGCTGGATCCGCCGTCCGCCCGCGCCGCGCAGCTCGGCTGCGCGCACCTGATCCCCCCCGGCTTCGACGCCTGGTTCGCCCGGTGCCTCGCCCGCGACGTCCGCGCTCGCTTCGCCGACGCGGCGCAGGCCATGGCGGCGCTCGATCCCGTGCTCGCCGCGGCTGCCCACTGGTCCGCGCCGCTGCCGGCCGTGCCATCCATGCCCACACCGCCGGTGTATTCCGGCCCTTCCGGGCCGACCCCCGCGCCGACCCAGCCGGGGGTCTACCGCACCGACGTCGGCGGCATGGCCGGCGGCACGCTCGTCCCGGTGCCGGCGTTGCCCCCGCGCAGGGCCCCCTGGGGCCTGCTGCTCGCGATCGCAGGCGGCGGGCTGGTCGCCGCCGCCGCGCTCATGGCCTTCGGCTTCATGGCCTTCCAGCGGCTCCGCGCGGCGGACCGCGCCGCCGACAGCGCGCCGCCGGCGCCGCTGTATGGCAGCGGCGATGCGCCCGTGGGCGGGGCGCCGACGCCGCCGGCCAGGCCATCGAGCGCCGCGGCGAGCAGCGACGTCGATCTGGCCGGCACCTACGACATCGTATCGTCGCGCAACCCGGGCGGGCAGGGCAGCTACTCGGGCAACGTCCTCCTCTCCCGGAGCGGCGACACGTACCGGATCGCCTGGATCATCACGAAGGGCGCGGGCTACGAGGGGATCGCGCTCGTGCAGGGGCAGACGCTCGCCGTGGGATGGGCGAGCGGCGGGCCCTACGGCGCGGCCGCCTACCGCATCGACGGCGGCCGCCTCCGCGGGCAGTGGATCGCCACGGACCGGCCCGGCCAGGTGATGGCCGAGGAGCTGGAGGGCCCTGAAGGGCTGGTCGGCAGCTACCGGATCGTCGACGGCGCTCGCAAGGGCACGGTCGTCATCGTGCCCACGGGCGAGACGTACGCCGTCACGTGGGCGCTGAGCACCGGCGCGCTGAAGGGGGTGGGCATCCGCTCGGGCGATCAGCTCGTCGTGGGCTGGTCGCCGAGCCAGCAGGTCGGCGTGGTCAGCTATGCGATCGCGGGCCGGCAGCTCGCGGGGCGATGGGGGACCCTGGGCGGCACGCTGGCGGGGAGCGAGGCGCTGGTGCGCCGCTGACGAGCGGAACGAGCGGAACGACGCGCGAGGCGAGCACGGACGCCCTGTTGCGACCGGGAGAGTCCAATGGTTTCGAGCGGCAGACGGTGACGGCAGTCCCGATCCAGCGTGCGGGGCAGAGGTCCTGCCACGATGTCATCGACAGGGCGGCGCCGGTGTGGGGCCGGTGTGGGGCGTGGCGCGCGCCGGGGTTCGCGGAGGACGGAAGAGGGCCGGCGCGTCGCCCGCTCAAAGCGCTGGCGACCCGCGCCGACCATGGCAGCATGTGTCGCACATCACCCGCATCAGGGCTCAAGTGGGCACCAATCCCGTCTCGTCCGATCACGGGTCTTCGTCCCGTTACGCCATCATCGAGGCCATCTACGAGGGCTCAGACACCGTTCTCTACCGGGGTGTACGCGAGGACGATGGCCATCCCGTGGTGCTCAAGGTCCTCCGGCGCGATCACGCGAGCCCTCGCGCCCCCGAGCGGCTTCGCCACGAATACGAGATCGCTCGGGCGCTCGACACCACGGCCATCGTCAAGCCCTGTGGGCTCGCGATGCTCGGCGAACAGCCGGCGCTGGTCCTGGAGGATTTCGGCGGCGTGTCGCTCGATCGGCTCCAGGATGGGCCGACGCCGCTCGAGCGCTTCTTCCCCCTCGCCATCCGCCTGGTCGAGGCGCTCGCCGGGCTGCATCGGCACGGCGTCGTCCACAAGGACATCAAGCCTCAGAACCTGCTCCTCAACCCCGCCACCGGCGAGGTGAAGATCACCGACCTGGGGATTGCGTCCCGGATACCCCGCGAGCTCCAGCACCTCGAGCACATCGGGCTCATCGAGGGGACCCTGGCCTACATGGCCCCGGAACAGACAGGCCGGATGAACCGCTGGATCGACCAGCGGACCGATCTCTACTCCCTGGGCGTCGTCTTCTACGAGATGCTGACGGGCACTCTACCGTTCCAGGCCGACGATCCCGTCGCGTGGGTCTATTGCCACATCGCCCAGGCGCCGCGGCCTCCGCACGCGCTCGTCCCCTCGATTCCCCCGCAGCTCTCCGCGGTGGTGCTCAAGCTGCTCTCCAAGGCCGCCGAGGAGCGTTATCAGAGCGCGGCGGGCCTGCGGCACGACCTGGACGAGTGCTTCGCCAGATGGCGGGCGAGCGGCTCCGTTCCCCCCTTCGCGCTCGGGGGGCGCGATCTCTCCGACCGGTTCCAGGTCCCGCAGCGGCTGTACGGGCGCGAGCGCGAGGTTACGGCGCTGCTCGCCGTGTTCGAGCGCGTGGTCGCGAGCGGTCGGCCAGAGCTCGTGCTCGTGTCGGGCTACTCGGGCATCGGCAAATCGTCGCTCGTCGCCGAGCTGCACCGGCCGGTGGTGAGGGAGCGCGGCTTCTTCCTGTCCGGCAAGTTCGAGCAAGCCGCGCGGGACGTCCCCTACAGCGCGTTCCATCAGGCGTTCCGGGCGCTTTTTCAGGAGATCCTCTGCGCGAGCGAGGAGCAGGTCGAGGGCTGGAGACAGCGTTTCCGGGAGGCCCTCGGTGAAAGCGGCGGGCTGCTCGCTGACGTGCTCCCCGAGCTCGGGCTGCTCCTCGGCCCTCAGCCGCCCGTGCCCGAGCTGCCGCCCGCCGAGGCCCAGAGCCGGCTCCACGCGACGCTCCAGCGCTTCGTCTCGGCATGCGCACAGAAGGACCACCCCGTGGCGCTCTTCGTCGACGATCTGCAGTGGGCCGACGCGGGAAGCCTCCAGTTGCTCGAGCAGCTCGCCACCTACGCCGGGTCCGAGCACCTCCTGCTGATCGGCGCGTACCGCGACAACGAGGTCGGCCCCGCGCACCCGCTGCGGCTCACGCTGGCCGAGGCGCGGAAGCGCGGCGCCGCTGTCTCCGAGCTCGTCCTCGAGCCGCTCTCGGCCGCCCACGTCGGGGCGCTCGTCGCCGAGACGGTCCACGCGCCGCACGCGCCCGCGGAGCAGGCCGAGCCGCTCTCGCGGCTGGTGTACGAGAAGACCGGCGGCAACCCGTTCTTCGTGCTCCAGTTCCTGATCGCCCTGCATCAGGAGGGGCTCATCACCTTCGACGCGGAGGAGGGCAGGTGGCGGTGGGACATCGCCGCGATCCGGGACAAGGAGTTCACCGACAACGTCGTCGAGCTGATGGCGGGCAAGCTGAAGCGGCTCTCCGGCCCGACGCGGGACGCGCTCATGCTCGCCGCGTGCCTCGGCAGCAGCCTGGAGCTCGACACGCTCGCGGTGATCGCGGGCCGTCCGGCGGCGGAGCTCCGCGACGCGCTCGAGGAGGCCGTGCGGGAGGGGCTGCTCCTCCGCCGGGACGGCGCCTATCGATTCCTCCATGACCGGGTGCAGCAAGCCGCCTACTCGCTCATCCCGGCGGGACAGCTCGCCGAGATGCACCTCCGGATCGGGCAGCTGCTCCTCTCGGCACAACGCGCCGAGGAGCGCGACGACGCGCTCTTCGACGTCGTCGGCCACCTCAACCGCGGCGCCGCGCTTCTGCGTTCCCAGGCGGAGCGGGATGAGGTCGCCGCGCTGAACCTCCGCGCCGGCAGGAAGGCCAAGGCGGCCGCGGCCTTCCAATCCGCCGCCGCGCTCTTCGCGGCTGGCCTTTCCCTGCTCGCGCCGGCCTCGTGGGAGACAGGTCACGAGCTGACCTACGGCCTGACCTTCGAGCGCGCGCACATCGCGTACATCACCGGCAGCTTCGAGGAAGCCGAGCGGCGCCTGGAAGAGCTCATGGATCGCGCGAAGACCCGGCACGAGACGGCCGCCGTCGTCGAGCTCGTCTCCGCGCTGAATGTCACCCGCGGGCAATACTGCCGCGCGGTGGAGATCGGGCTCTCGTGCCTCCGCGCGTGCGACGTTGATCTGCCGCTCCACCCCACCGACGCACAGATCGAGAAGGAGACCGAGCGCGTCTGGCAGGCCCTGGGCGATCGGGCCATCGAGGACCTGATCCATCTGCCCCCCATGACGCACCCGGAGATCAAGATCACGATGGGCGTGCTGCAGAGCGTGTCCCTCCCTGCGTTCTTCGTGGACCCGAACCTGTACAACATCGTCGTCATGCGCATGGTCAAGCTCTGCCTGCGCCACGGCAACACCGAGCACTCCGCTTTCGCGTACGCCGCCTTCGCGATGGTGATCAGCTCGAGGTTCGGGCGATATCAGGAGGCTTACCTGTTCGGCCGGCTCGGCCACGACCTGGCGGACCGGAGCGGCCTCCTCACCACGAAATCGGTGGTGGTCATCCTCTTCGGACACTATGTCGTCTTCTGGACACGCCACTACAGAGAGACGTATCCATACACGCGCGACGGCTTCAGCGCCGCGGTCGAGTCCGGTAATCTGAACAACGCGTGCCTCATCTGCATCTGGGCCGCGCTGTTCCCGCTGCTCTCGGGCGAGCCGCTGGAGGACGTGCTCCACGAGGTCAAAGAGCGCCTCGACTTCGTGCGCAGGGTCGGTTACGCGTTCCCGCACAACGCCCTCCTCGGCGGCCACGCCATGATCCAGACGCTGCGCGGGAGGCCGGTCCGCTCCTTGATGCGGGACGGGTCCGAGCTGGATCCGCCGGGCTTCGAGGCGCAGCTGGAGGAGGCTGGGCATCTGGAGGCCGCTCGCGACTTCTATTACGGCTTGAAGGCGCAGGCGCTCTTCGTGCTCGGCTCTCCCCGAGAGGCGCTCGCGGCGGCGACCCGCGCGATTGCCGAGCACCCCCCCGGGGTCCGGCCGCACGCGCTCATCGCCGAGAGCTTCTATTATCGCGCCCTCGCGCTCGCGGCCCTCTTCAACGCGCCGCACGGCGCGCACGAGGCGCAGCCATCCCCGCTGTGGGTGCTCCCCGAGGGGCTCCTCGAGTGCGAGCGGCAGCTCGGCGCGTGGGCCAGGAGCGGCCCCGACAACTTCCTCCACAAGCACGCCCTGGTCCGCGCCGAGATCGCCCGGCTCCTGGGGCGCGAGCCGGAGGCCAGCCGGCTCTACGAGCAGGCCATCGCGGCGGCGCGCGAGGGCGGCTTCGTCCAGCATGAGGCCATCGCCTGCGAGCTCGCCGCGGAGTTCTACCGCGCGCGCGGCCTCTCGACGCCCGCCGACAGCTACCTGCGAAGCGCCCGCGCCGGCTACTTCCGCTGGGGCGCCCGCGCCAAGGTGGAGCAGCTCGATCAGCGCTACCCTCACCTCGTCGAGCGCAAGCCGATCGCCCCCACCGTCACCTTCGCCGTACGGGCCGAGCAGTTCGACGTCCTGTCGGTGGTGAAGGCCGCGCAGAGCATCTCTGGCGAGCTCAAGCTCTCGCGGCTGCTCGAGATGCTGCTTCGCATCGTGGTCGAGCACGCGGGCGCCGAGGAGGGCTGTGTCCTCCTGGTCCGGGAGGAGCAGCTGTGGCTCGCGGCGATCGAGACGCCAGGGGGCGAGGTACGGCTGCTGGATGCGGGCGAGGCGCCTTCGGCGGCGTTGCCGCAGTCGGTCCTCAACTATGTTCGCCGGAGCCACGAGCGCGTGCTGCTCGACGACGCCGCCGGCCGGCACCCCTTCACGGAGGATGAGTATTTCCGGCGCAAGCGCCCGAGATCGGTGCTGTGCCTCCCGATCGTGCGCCAGGGCCGGCTCATCGGCCTGCTCTACCTGGAAAACAACCTCGCCACCGGGGCGTTCACCCCCGGGCGGCTCAGCGTCGTCGAGCTGCTCGCCTCGCAGTCGGCGTTCTCGCTGGAGAACGCGACGCTCTATGCCGAGGTGGAGCAGGAGAACGCCGAGCGGCGTCGGGCGGAGCAGGCGCTCAAGGCCAATCAGGAGATGCTCCAGGCCATCGTCGACAACTCGGCGGCGAGCGTCTTCGTCAAGGATCGAGAGGGCCGATTCCTGCTCGCCAACCGGCAGGTGGGCGCCCTCCTGGGCACGCCGAGCGAGCAGCTCCTCGGGAGGACCGACGCCGACCTCTTCCCTGCTCCCTTCGCCGAGGTGGTCCGCGAGCACGAGCGGAAGGTGCTCGAGGCGGGTGCGCCGATGGAGTGGGAGGAGACGGTGCCGCTGGAGGACGGGCTGCACACGTTCCTGTCGATCAAATTCCCTCTCGGCGAGGGGG
Source organism: Sorangium sp. So ce128 (assembly GCF_051525245.1). Taxonomy (NCBI): domain Bacteria; kingdom Pseudomonadati; phylum Myxococcota; order Polyangiales; family Polyangiaceae; genus Sorangium; species Sorangium sp. So ce128. The sequence continues at coordinate 5,106,363 of NZ_CP150313.1, forward strand.
TCATGCCCGGCGTGCTCTGCGGCATCTCCACCGACATCACCGAGCGCAAGCGGGCCGAGCAGGCCGAGCGCTTCCTGGCCGAGGCGAGCCGCAAGCTGATGACGCTGGGGTACAGCGCGACCTTCGAGAGCGTGGCGCAGCTCCCGGTGCCCGAGCTCTCGGATCAGTGTGTCGTCGAGGTGCTCTCGGCGGACAGGACACCGGGCCCGACGGTTGTCGCAGAGGTGCCCGGCGAGCAGCTGGAAGCGCTGAAGGACGCGCTGCGCGCTCTGGCAGAAGCGCCGCCGGCCGGATCCGAGGGGGTCGATGGCCGCGCCGCGCCGCTGGTGCAGCAGGTGCGTTCGCTCGACCCGCGGGTCAGGCCCCCCTGGGAGCGGCTCGGCGTCCACGCGTTCCTGCGGGTTCCGCTGCTCGCGCGCGACCGGTACTTCGGCGTCATGACCCTGCTGGCGACCGCGCCCGAGCGCCGCTACGGCCCCGCCGACCTGCGGCTGGCCGAGGAGCTGGGGCGCCGCGCGGCGCTCGTGCTCGACAATACCCGCCTGTACACCGAGGCCCAGGAGGCGATCGAGCGGCGGGACGAGTTCCTCGTCGTCGCGTCTCACGAGCTCAAGACCCCGCTGACCTCGATGCAGATGCAGGTGCAGGCGGCCGAGCGCCTGCTGCGCCGCGGCTCGCTCGCAGGCGTTCCCCCGGCGCGGATCGAGGCGATGTTCCGTATCCTCGGCCGCCAGACGTCGCGGCTCGGGCACCTGGTCGACGAGCTGCTCGACGTCACGAGGATGAACGCCGGGCGGCTGACGCTCACGCGGGCGCCGGTCGATCTGGCGGCGCTGGTGGGTGAGGTCGTCGAGCGGATGCGCCCCCAGCTCGCGGACGCCCGCTGCCCGACGCAGCTGGATCTGGGAGCGCCCGTGGTCGGGCACTGGGATCCGGATCGCCTGGAGCAGGTCGTCATCAACCTCCTGTCGAACGCGATGAAGTACGGCGCAGGCGGGCCTATTTTCATCGGCGTGCGGCGGCAGGCGGATCGCGCGCTGCTCGTGATCCGGGATGAGGGGATCGGGATCGCGGAGGCCGATCAGGGCAGGATCTTCGAGCGCTTCGAGCGCGCGGTGTCGGTGCGCAACTTCGGCGGCATCGGGCTCGGGCTCTACATCGCGCGCTCGATCGTGGCGTCGCACGGCGGATCCATCCGGGTGCAGAGCAAGCCGGGCGCCGGCGCGACGTTCGTGGTGGAGCTCCCGCTGAGCTCACCGGAGAGCGCCGTGCCGGCCGGATCCGTCGCAGACTAGGGCGTACGGTCCGCCGGAGCCCCGCGCTGGTCCAAGCGTTCATCTCCGATATCGACAAGAGCCCATCGATGCTTCGCTCGAAGATCCTTATGTCCCCGCGGCGAGCGTCGCGCTCACGACAGGCTGCGGCTCTCCGGCGGGATCCACGCCGAGTGGGGCGAGATCGTTTCCATGTGGGCCAGCACCTCGGCCTGACCCCAGCGCTCGAGCGCGTCCATCTCCGCCGGGCCGAGCAGCCGCCGGATCGCGCCCCAGGTGCGCTCGAACTCGAGCGCGGACAGGTGCTGCGATAGCGCGGTGAGGGGGCTCAGGTCGGAGTCGTCGCCTCGGTACGCCGCGTAGGCCTCGGCGTCCCATCCTTCCAGCGGGAGCGCCTCCGCCTCGGCGATGCGCCGATCCAGCGTGTCCTCGGTCTCCGCCCACGCTCGGGCGATCTGGAAGAGCTTGGCGATCTTGTCGAGCGGCAGGCCGAACCGCGCGACGCGGTGCTCCTTGCGGCGCGATAGCCACACGACGAGCACCTGCCACATGGTCCGCCAGTCCGGCAGCCGGTCGAGGACGAAGTAGCGCTCCTCGATCCACGCGCGGATCTGCGCCGCAGCCGCCGTGCCCTGGGAGCGCTCGACGTCGGCGAGGAACGCCGCGATGTGCACCGCGATCATGCCCTCGTAGTCCCGCTCCTCGTCGTCCAGCGCCTCGATCGCGATCTCCGCCCGGACGCAGCGGCGCGCGGCCGTCTTCACCGCCTCGACGTCATCGATGCGGAGCCCTAGATCGGGCCAGAAAGGCGCTGCCCTGTCCAGGCTGAGGAGCCGGACAGCGCTCGTGTAAGCGTAGGATGCATCGAGGTCGAGGAGATCGAGGGTGGGGTTCATCGGCAGCGCAGCCCGGGCTTGTCTGGAGCGGCCAGCGTAGCCGCGCCGGGGGTGAACCGGTAGGTCGCCCCGACCTCGGCGCGCCGGAGAGCGCCTCTCCGGCCGGAGCCGCTCTAGAATGCGGACATGCGATTCGAAGGCCCGCGCGCTCCGGGCACGCCGCTCGCCCTCGCTGAGGCCGCCTCGCGGAGGTCGTCGTGACGGAGTCCGCCCACCGGCCCGAGATCGAGCGCGCGCTCCGCTTCATCGCCGCGAACCTCGAGAGGCCCATCACGGTCGCGGACGTCGCGCGCGCGGCGCGCCTCAGCGAGTTCCATTTCCACCGGGTCTTCCACGCGGCGGTCGGCGAGCCGATCGGGCGGTTCATCACCCGGAGGCGGCTCGAGCAGTCGGCGCTGCGGCTCGCGTACGAGCCGGACCGCAGCATCATGGATGTGGCGCTCTCGTCCGGCTACTCGTCCGCCTCGAACTTCTCGAAGGCGTTTGCGGCGCACTTCGGCTGCAGCCCGTCGCAGGTGCGGAGCCCGGAGCGCGGCCTCCCCGTCGCGATCGGGAAGCTGACGTCGCTCTACGGAAAGGACTTTCGGCCGGAAGAGCTCTATACGCTCCCGCCCGAGCGCGGGGTCGACGAGCGGCGCCTCGAGGCGGCGGCGTGGAGCGCGCGGGTCCGCTTCGAGACCACGAGCGGGCTCGACTTCGCATGCCTCGCCAGCCCGGGCGGGTACGACGTCTCGGCCCTCGAGCGCCTCTGGTCGGACCTCATCGCTGCCGCCAGGCAGCTCGGGCTCTGCGAAGACGCCGTGGATGCCTGGGGTATACCGCACGACAGCCCGCAGATCACGGCCCCCGAGCTGTGCCGATACCACGCCTGCGTGCCCTGTCCGGAGGCCGTCCGGCTGCCGCCCCCGCTCTTCCGCGGCCGGATGAGCGAGGGCCGCTACGCCGTCTTCCGCTATGCCGGCGAGGTGTCCGGGATCCCAGCGGCGTATCGCAGCATCTATTCGTGCTGGTTCAGGGAGAGCAGCCTCGCGCCCGACGACTTCACCTCCCACGAGCACTACGTCACGGACGAGCCGAAGGACGGCCGCGTGGATCTCGAGCTCTGGTTCAAGGTGCGGCCGCGCCGCTGACCGCAGCAAACGCGATCCGTTGTCCATCGCACCAACATCATCCCGTTGCGAGCGCGGCTTCCCAACAGCGATGCGCTTCTGATACAAGCCATCTTGTTGAGGGGGACATACGGGAGGGAGACGATGGCGAACGAAATGGACGCCACTTCGGGGCTGCTGCATACATTCTTTGTATCCTGTCCAGAGATGCTCTTCATCGCGGGGATCGATGGGGATGTGCTGCACTCGAGCGGCGCGCTCCGTCGGGCGCTGGGGGCCGGGATAGCGCATGGCAATTCGCTCACGGCGCTCGTCCATGCGGAGGATCGCGCCGACTTCGCCGCTGCGTGGATCCGGCTGAGGGAGCAAACAGAGCCGGTGCAGGTCGATGTGCGCCTGATGGACGCCCAGGGCGCTTACCGGCGTCTGACGTGCAACGCGAGCCGGGCGCCCGAAGGGGGCACGATCCACGGGTCGCTGCGGCAGGCCGACGCCGACGGCAAGCGCGGCCCGGCAGAGCCGAGCCTCAAGGAGCGGCTCCTCGACGGCCTGGCAGACAGCCTGGAGGTCGTCATCTGGGCGATCGACACCGAGGGGACCATCCTCTACCACGACGGCAAGGGGCTCGATGCCGCCGGGCTCGCGAGGGGCGAGCTCCTCGGGAAGAACCTGCTCGAGCTCTATCCCGAGAGAGAGCGCGCCGCCTTGCGGGCGGCGATCGCCGGCACGATGGCCCATGATCACACCACGGCGCACGGCGTCCACTGGGAGAGCTGGGCCGTCCCCGTGCGCAACAGGCGCGACGAGGTCGACGCGGTGCTCGGGTTCTCGCTCGACGTCACCGCGGTGAAGCGCACGCAGGACGAGCTGCGGGCCAGGCTCTCTCAGATCGAGAAGCAGCAGGAGGTGATTCGCAACCTCTCCACGCCGATCATCGAGGTGTGGAACGGGGTGCTGACGCTCCCCATGATCGGCGTGGTCGACAGCGTGCGGACGGCCGAGGTGATGGATACGCTGCTCGCGCGCATCATGGAAAAACAAGCCCATTTCGCGATCCTCGATCTGACCGGGGTCGACATGGTGGACACGAAGGTGGCGAGTCATCTCATCGAGCTCGTGGCGGCGATCCGCCTGCTCGGCGCCGAAGGCATCGTCGCCGGCATCAAGCCGAACGTCGCGCAGACGATGGTCGCGCTGGGGCTCGATCTCTCGACGATCTCGACGCAGCGCGATCTGCGGGCTGCCCTGAGCTACTGTATCCGGCGGATGGCGCCGCAGCCGCATCAGGAGAACCGCGCCAGTGTGACGGCGAGCTGACGGTTCCCGCGCGCGGCCCTGCGCCGTCGAGCTCGCTCCGGCGCCGGAGAGCGCCTCCGGCGCGATGCCGCCTTCCTTTTCGGCCGATGTGCTCACCCGGAGGGTGCAGAAGCGCGAGAACGGAGCGATGATGCGCCCGGTTGTGACGGTTCAGCAGCGGGGCCGCGCTCGGCCCTCGCATCGGGCTCACGGGGTGGGTGCGTGCACACGACAGCCGAAGATCGCGCAGAGACTCTTCACATCGACCCACGTCTCCTGATCGAGGCCCTGGACGACCCAGCGCTCGTCATCGACGCGCGGGGCGCCGTCCTGTGCAAGAACGAGCAGCTTGATCGCCTTCTCTCGGGGCTCGGGGCGCCGAGCCTGCCGCTGTCGCCGGAGGGCGATCGCGTGCTCCTGTCGCTGGCGCCCGCGGCCGCCGACGTCGCCCGGATCCAGGCGCTCCTCTCGGGCGAGGTCGATCGAGCCGAGATCGACCTCCCGGACGAGGGCCGCGGCGCGCCGCGGTGGATGCTCCGCGGGCTCGCCTGCACGATCGGCGGCGGCCGCGGCGCGTTGCTCCGCCTCGTCGATGGGGGGGAGCGCGGGGTCCGGGAGCATCAGCGCCGGTGCGCGCAGGTGGTCGAGTCCATGCACCTCGGCTGCACGTTCCTCGCCCTTGATGCCCCGGAGGATGACCGGTCGCTCCGGTACGTCTACATGAACCTTGCCGCCGAGCGGATCGCCAGCAGGCCCACCGCAGCGATGCTCGGCCGGACCATGGACGAGAGCGTCCCCAGCCTTCGGCAGATCGGCATTCCTCAGCGCCTGGCGGAGCTGATCCGCAGCGGCGGGACCGACGAGAGCGAGGTGATCCTCCCCCAGGAAGTGGGCACGCGCGTCATGACGACGTGGTCGTTCCCCGTGGGAGATCAGTGCGTCGCCGTGATCTACGACGACGTCACCGAGCGCAGGGCGACGGAGGCGTCGCTCGAGAGCGCGCGCCTCCTCCTCGACGGCATCGTCGAGCACCTCCCGCTCATGCTCTTCGTCAAGGATGCGGCGGAGCTCCGCTATGTGCGGGTGAACAGGAAGTTCGAGGAGTTCCATGGCCACGCGCCAGGAGAGCTGATCGGCTTGCGCGCCAGCGACTTGTTGCCGCAGGCGCTGGCCGCGAAGATCGACGCCGAGAGCCGCGACGTCCTCGCGGGGGGCGTGCCGGTCGAGGTCCCGGAGCTCCGCGTCCCCTCGAAGCGCTTTGGGGACCGCATCGGCCGCGCCCGGTTCATCCCCATGGAGGACGCCAAGGGCAAGGGCCGTTATCTCCTCGGGCTCATCGAGGACGTCACCGAGCGCAAGAGGATCGAGGACGCGCAGCGCCAGGAGTCGATCCTCCTGGAGACCCAGCGGCGGCTGATCGAGCTCGTCCAGGAGCTCTCGACGCCGAGCATCCCCATCCACCCGGGCATCCTCGTCGTCCCGCTCGTCGGCCAGATGGACAGCTCGCGCGGCGCCCAGCTCGTCGAGTCGCTCGTCGCCGCGGTCGAGCGGCACCACGCCGAGTTCGTCATCATCGATATCACCGGCGTCACGTCGGTCGACAGCGCGGTGGCCAACCACCTGCTCCAGGCCACACGCGCCGCGGGGCTCCTCGGGGCCGAGTGCAGCGTCGTCGGCGCCTCGCCCAGCATCGCCCGCACCGTGATCGAGCTCGGCATCGAGTTCGGCAAGCTCGCGACGCACCGGGACTTGCAAGCCGGGTTCCGGCACGCGCTGGCGCGGAAGGGGTATGTGATCAGCGCGCGCGCGGATCGAAAGGCCTGAGCGCGGCGGAGCCGTCCGCGGCACGCGCGGTGGCTGCCCGCACTACCCCTTCGGCGTCATGAGCCTGGCGAGAACATGATGGGATACACCACCGTGACGACGCCGCCCGCGGGCGCCGGAAACGTGAACTTCTCGAACTCGCGCAGCACGCAGCTCACGACCGCGCGATCCGGCATGAGCGCGCTCGCGGGCGATGGCGGGGGGCTGTTCGGCAAATCGCCCTCGGCGACCGCGGTCACCTTGCCGTCCCTGCCGATGACGAAGCGCACAGCGATCCGGCCAGCGAGGTTGGGATCGCGGCGCAGCCCGTCTTCGTAGCATTTGCGCAGCTCACCGAACCGCGCGCGCACGACGTTCCGGATCTCCTCGGGGTGCAGCCGGCCCGAGGCCTCCATCGATAGCGCGCGAAACAAGGGCGGCGCCCCTGGCGGCCCGGTGAACCGACCCTCGCGGGGGAGGGCTCGGAGCATGAGGATCTCCGGCTTCGAGCCCGGCGGTCGCTCCTTCCATTGTCGCGCGCGGCCCAGGGTGGTCGACACGACCTCCTTGACGTCGGCGAGGCTCGCTCCTGGCACGGCGCGCAGGCCGATGCGGTCGAGGCAAGTCCGCGGCGCCTTCGCGCACGCGGCTTCGGCGAGCTCCGCGAGCGCGGCGGAGGCGCGTTCCCGCTGCGGGCCGACGACCTCGCGCTTCACGAGCGTCCGGACGAACCCGCCGCCCTCCGAGGCGCTCGGCGGGGCGACGGTCAGCTCGAAGAGGCTCACCTCCACGTCGCGTTCGCGGACATCGACGGCGATCTCGAACCACGGCGGCTCCGGGGTGCTCTCCTCGGGAGCGCCTGGCACGGGCGCGCGGAAACGGAGCCCGCCCACGCCGGTGCGCAGCAGCGCCACGGGGTAGCCCGCGAAGGCCGCCGTGCGGGAGACGCTCTCGATGACGATCCAGGCGACCGCTTCGTCCGCCATGACGGCGATCTCGCCCTGCGCGGGCGCGCCGCGGTCGCTCTCGCGGGCGCGGCGCGCCTCCAGCTGCACGAACAGCTCATCGACCTTGGTCAACCGGCCGAGCTCGGCGATGCTCTTCGCGTCGCCGACGAGCCGGCCGTCCAGGAGGATCTGGTCGCCTCGGATCTCGACCTCCGGCGGCGAGGCTGCGTCGGGCGGGGCGTCCGGAGCGACGGGCGGCGCCGCGGGCGCCACGGTCACGGCGATCGGACGCTCGGTCGACGCGCGCGGGGGCGCAGGCGCGGCGCACGCGCAGAGCGACGCTGCCAGCAGGACGACGGGGCACCAGGTCGGGTGAGACATCGAGGGGTTCTCCAGGGTCGCGACGCTCGACTGGCGCGAACCGAGGAGGGGAGCATACATGTTCAGGCGAGCGTGAAACGAGGCTGGCGATGCGGTGAGGGCCTGACTCTTCCGCTCGTGCCCCTTGCGATCCGGCCGGTCCGCACCAGAGCCTCCGGACACCGCTCATGCCTGAAGGCGACACCCTCTTCCGCATCGCCGCCGCCCTCGGCCCCGCGCTCACGGGCGCGCCCGTCATCGCGCTGGAGCTGCCCCGGAGCGACCAGCCGTGCCGCCGGCTCGTCGGCCGCCGCGTCGAGCGCGTGGAGGCGCGCGGCAAGAACCTCCTGATCTTCTTCGACGAGGGGACCGTCCTCCACACACACCTGCGCATGAGCGGGGCCTGGCACCTCTACCGCGAGGGCGAGCGCTGGAAGCGGTCCGAGGCGACAGCGACGGCCATCCTCGCGGTCCCGGGCTACGTCGCCGTCTGCTTCCGCGCGCCCGTCGCGCGCCTGCTCCGCGCGAGCGCCTTGCGCGGCGATCGCCTCCTCGGCGGCCTCGGCCCGGATCTGCTCGGCGACGCCTTCGACGCCACCGAGGCGCTCCGCCGCCTGCGCGCCCTCGACGAGGTGCCGCTCGGCGTCGCCGTCATGGACCAGCGCGTCATCGCGGGCATCGGCAACATCTACAAGAGCGAGCTCCTCTTCCGGACGCGGCTCGACCCCTTCGCCCCGGTCCGGGCGTACTCCGACGAGGAGCTCTCCGCGATGCTCGACGTCGGCCGCCGCCTCCTGCAAGCCAACGTCGAGCCGCGAGACGCCGCCAGCGCGTACCGTGGGCCGACCGCACATTACATGACCACACGCACGACGCGCGCCGGCGGAGACCGCAGGAGGCCGGTCAGCGTGTACGGCCGCGAGGGGCGCGCCTGCTACGACTGCGGCGCCGCTGTCCAGATGCGCCGGCAGGGAACGATGATGCGGTCGACTTACTTCTGTCCTCGCTGCCAGCCGACCCGCGCCGCGCCGCCGCCGCCGGCCGGGCCTGCTCCGTCCGCGCCGTGACCTCGGCCGCCGGCGGGCCGCGCTGCGGCGCGTGCGCGAACGCCAGCCCCCCCGGCGATCGCGCGGCGCGCGCAACCGTGCTGCCTGGCAGACCTTTCCGGCGCTCCGATCGTACGATCCGCTCCATGCGCCTCACCCTGCTCCTGTTCCTCGCGCTCGCGCCCGGGTGCAGCCACGCCCTGGACGAGCCCGTCACCCCGGACGACGCCGGGAGCGCAATGCCCCCGCCGGCCCCCGTCTCCTCCTCCTCGGCGAATGCGCCGGGCCCGCCGCCCGAGACGGGCACCGCCGAGGCCGAGATCGACCCCCGCCTCGCCCCGCTCATCGCCGCCGCCTTTCGCGACTACAAGCCCTGGGGGCGCGTCGACGACGAGCTCCGCTGGGCGCCCTGGCTGTGCCGGATGCCGCTGCCCGGCCGCGTCCGCATGAGCGCCGCCGAGGACGGCAGCCACGCTCGCAAGCTCTACTCGGTGTTCGCCAAGCACCGCGATCGCTATCCGCTCGCCGAGGGACAGGCCCCCGTCGCTCAGCCGGTCGGGCAGGTCCTGGTCAAGGAGAGCTTCGTCCCAGAGCTGGTGGCGGACGGCGCGGCGGCCGCCCTCCCGGGCGCCGGCGCCACGCCGCCGGACGCCGCGGATCACTTCGACCCCCTCCTGCGCGACGGCGATCGCGTCTACCGCGCGTCGCGCCTCGCCGGCGCCTACGTGGTGCTCAAGGTCGCGCCGGACACGCCCGGCACCGACGCGGGCTGGGTCTACGGCACGGTCACGCCCGCGGGCCAGGTGACCTCCGCCGGCCGGGTCGCCTCGTGCATGGGGTGCCACGTGAGCGCCCGTCACGAGCGCGTCTTCGGGCTCGCGCCGGCGCCGCCCGCGGCGCCCTGACGGGCTCCGGACGCCGCGGCGGCGTCGACGACCCCGGCGAGCGCATCCAGCGACATCGGCTTGACGAAGTGGGCGTCGAACCCTGCCGCCTCGGCGCGGCGGCGGTCCGACGCCTGCCCGTACCCCGTGAGCGCGATGAGCGCGCCCGAGCACAGCTCGGCCTCCCTCAGGCGCCGCGCCACCTCGTAGCCGTCCATTCCTGGAAGCCCGATGTCGAGGAGCACGAGATCGGGCCGATGCTCCGCCGCGGCCTTCAACGCGCGCGGGCCGTCGCCGGCGATCCACACCTCTTGCCCGAGGGCCAGCAAGGCGTCGGCGAGGGTGCGCGCCGCGTCCACGTTGTCCTCGACGATGAGGACGCGGAGCTTCCTCGCCGCCGGAGACGGCTGTTCTGCGTTCTCCGAGGGCGCGGACGTCGCCCCGACGGCCGCGGCGGGCAGGCGCTCGTCCGCCGCCGCGGGCTCGCGCTCGTCCGCCGCGACGGGCAGGCGCACGATGAACTCGCTGCCTTGCCCGAGCCCCGGGCTCGTCGCTTCGATGCTCCCGCCGTGGAGGGCGACCAGATCGCGGACGATGGTCAGCCCGATACCGAGGCCGCCGGGCGCCCGATCGAGGCTGCGCTCCGCCTGATGGAACAGGTCGAAGACATGGGGCAGCACCTCCCTGGCGATACCGATCCCGTCGTCGCGGACGCGCAGCTCCACCTGATCGCCGCGCTGCTCGACCGTCACCGCGATGTGGCCCCCGAGGTCGGTGTACTTGCACGCGTTGGTGAGCAGGTTGACGAGGATCTGCTCGAGGCGGACGGCGTCCCCGAGGACGTGGACGGCGGCCGTCGGCAGCACGAGCCGGATCTGGTGCCGCCGCGCCTCGATCTGCTCGCGCGTCGACTCCACGGCGCGCGTCACGGCGGCCTTGACGTCGACCCGCTCCTTGCGGAGCTCGATCTTCCTCCGGGTGATGCGCGACACGTCGAGCAGATCGTCCACGAGGCGCATCAAGGTCCTCGTTTGCCGCGCGATCACCTCGACGTGCCGGTCCGGCGGCCCGCCGCGGCTCCGCCGCCGGAGGAGCTCCACGGCCACGCAGATCGGCGCCATGGGGTTGCGCAGCTCGTGCCCGAGCATGGCCAGGAACTCGTCCTTCCGGCGATCCGCGTCGGCCAGCGCGTCCTCGCTGCGCTTGCGCTCGGTGATGTCCAGGGACGAGCCGACGAACCCGAGGAACGCTCCGGCGGCGCCGAAACGCGGGGCGCCCTGCGTCACGATCCACCGGCTCTCGCCGTCCCGGCGGAGCATCTGGCACTCCAGCGTGAACGGCTCGCGCGTCTCGATCGATTCGGCGCACGCGCTCGCGACGAGCGGGCGCTCGTCCGCGTGGACCGCGTCGAGCCAGCCGTCTCCCAGCTCCTCTTCGAGGGGGCGCCCCGTGAAGCGCAGCCACGCGGTATTGACGTACTCGCACCCGCCGGAGGGCCCGCACATCCAGATCATCATGGGGGCGCAGTCGGCGAGGGAGCGGAAGCGCTGCTCGCTCTCGCGGAGGCGCTCCACGTCCTCGTCGACCTGGCGGCGCAGCCTGGCGATCTCGATGCGCCCGCCGACCCGCGCGAGCAGCTCGCGGACCGAGAACGGCTTGACGAGGTAATCGTCCGCGCCCGCCTCGGCGCCGTGCACGCGCGACGCTTCCCCGGATCGGGCCGAGAGGAGCACCACGGGGACGAGCCGCGTCGTCGGATCGGCGCGCAGCGCCTGGAGGAGACCGAACCCGTCGAGCCCGGGCATCATGACGTCGGTGAGCACGAGATCGGGCGCGCGCGCGCGCGCGGCGCAGAGCGCCGCCTCGCCGTTCTCGACGGCCTCGACGGTCCACCGCGTCGCGAGGATGTCCCGGAGGTAGCTCCGCATGTCGGGGTTGTCCTCGACGAGCAGGACGTGGCCGGCCGGGCCCTCCGCCGGGCGCGCGTGTCCTGCGCTCGCCGGTGGCTCCAGCGGCAGCTCCACCGACGGCGCGCGCCCGGAGACCCACTGCGACGCTTCCTCCACGAACGCCTGGACCGTCACGGCCGTCATGCCGAGCTCCCGCTCGGCGCCGACGCGCTCCGCGGGAACGTGCGCGGATCCGGCGGGGATGCGGACGGTGAACGTGCTGCCACGACCGACCTCGCTCGTCGCCTGGACGTCGCCCATGTGGAACCGGACAAGCTCCCGCACGAGCGCGAGGCCGATGCCGGAGCCCTCGTGGCTCCGCCCGCGCGCCCCCTGGATCCGGTGGAAGCGCTCGAAGATCCGGGGGAGCTCGTCGGCGGGGATCCCCGTCCCCGTATCGCGGACCTCGAGGAGCACGTGGTCGCCGCCCCACCGGAGCGAGATCGCGATCTCGCCCTCGAACGTGAACTTGAACGCGTTCGAGACCAAGTTGAGGACGATCTTCTCCCACATCTCGCGATCGACGTAGACGCGCTCCGGGAGCGGCGGGCAGTCCACGACGAGCCGGAGCCTCGCCCGCTCCACGGCCGCGCGGAACGCGCTGACCACTTCCGCGGTCAGCGCCGAGAGGTCGAGCGCCTCGTAGGAGACCTGCATCCGGGCGGCCTCGATCCGGGCGAAGTCGAGCAGGGTGTTCACGAGCTTGAGGAGCCGCCGCGCATTGCGGCGCGCGAGCTCGACGAGCTCGCGTTGCCTGTGGGTGAGGCCGCCGGGCGCGCCGGTCAGGAGCTCGTCGATCGGGCAGAGCATGAGCGTGAGCGGCGTCCGGAACTCGTGGCTCACGTTCGAGAAGAACCTGGTCTTGAGCTCGTCGAGCCGGCTGAGCTGCTCGTTCGCCACGCGGAGCTGCTCGTTCGCGCGCTGGATCTCCTGCGCCCGGAGGAAGACCTCGGCCTCGACCCGCTCCGCCCGCGTCTTCAGCTCCTCCGTGCGCCGGGTCTGCTCGATCCCGCGCTGCTTCAGGCGGACGAACTCGGTGACGTCCTCGACGCGGTGGATGATGTACGCGACCTTGCCGTCCGGCCCCATGAGGGGCGAGTTCAAGGGGCTCCAGTACCGTTCCTCGAAGCCGCCTCCCTCCGCTTCGGGGCGCGGGATATCGTATTTCTGCACGGCCATGCTGTCCGGGGCGCCCGTCTGGATCACCCGCTCGAACGAGGCGCGCAGGTTCGTCGTGCCAGTCGCGTGCAGATCGTCCGGATTGTCGGGGAAGGCATCGAAGGCGTTGCGGCCCAGGAGCTCCTCGCGCCGCGTGTTCGCGGCCCGGAGAAAGGCATCGCTCGCGGCGATGATGGTGAAGTCCGGACGGAGAACGACGTAGTTTCCCGGGAGCCCCTCGAAAATGGCGCGGAAATCCGCGCTCGCGGGCAGCGCCTGCTCGCTCTCCGATCGCTGATGCGGCTTCGTGCTCGAGATGAGGCTCGTGGACATGGGCAGATCTTCGGGAGAAGACCTGGTGCACGAGATCGCCTATCGCTACCCGGATCTCCGCGCTCCCGCGACGCTCGGTCGCAGCAGTGAGCTCGGCGCCGGCTCGCCGCTGACGGGCGCCGCTTCGGGCTCCTCGGGCGCGGGCTCCATGATGCGCGCGATCCAAGACAGCCCCTCCACGTTCTCCAGCGTGATCTTCGCGACCATCATGATGGGCACCGACAGCAGCGCACCCGCCGGCCCCCAGAGCCAGCCCCAGAAGAGCATGCCGATCAGGACGGCGAGCGGCGACAGGCCCAGGGTCCGCCCCAGCACGCGCGGCTCGAGCACGTTGCCCACCAGCAGGTTGATCAGCAGGTACCCGATGGCCACGAGGGCCGCGGTGCCCGGGCCCTGGCTGGCCAGCGCGGCGAGCACGGCCGGGATCGTCGCGACCGCCGCGCCGATGTTGGGGATGAAGTGCAGGACGAACAGGCTCGACGCCAGGAGGAGCGCCAGGTCCACACCCAGGACGACCAGGAGCGCATAGGCGAGGACGGCGACGAGCAGGCTCGTCAGCGTCTTCACCACGAGATACTTCTTCACCTCCCGCACGATGCGATCGACGTGCTCGAGCCCGCGCGCGGGGGTCGAGAGCAGCCGCCGCACCTTCGCGCCCGCGCCGGCGCCCTCGCAGAGCGCGAAGAACACGACGAGGAGCACCATCCCGAGGCTCGACGCCGCGCTGGCGACCGTGACCGCGGCCCCACCGAGGAGGGGGACCAGGGACGCCGTGTGCAGCGTGCGCGAGAGGAACTCCGGGTTCACCGGGAAGCCGCGCTCCGTGAGCGTCACGGCGAGCGCGTCGGTCATCGAGGACATCCGGACCAGGTAGACCGGCACCTTCTCCTCCAGCTCCACCCCGGCGATGGTGACCACCGCCCCGACGAAGACCAGGATCGCCAGATCGACCACGAGCGCGGCCAGCGCCCCGAGGGCCGCGGGCAGCCCGCGGCGGGTCACCCAGGTCGCGATGGGCGACGAGATCGCCGCGAGCGCGACGCCGAACAGCACCGGCACGAGGAACGGCTCCGCGTAGCGCAGCCCCACGATGACGACGACCGCCGCCGCCGCGACCACGACCATCTGAGCTCGACGAGACATCGTGAAGATCCCCATGCCCAACCTCGTTGCTGACGGGCTCTCGCGTCACCTCCGCTCCGGTGGAGCGGAGCGCGGCGCAGTCTCCTCTGAGTAAGAGCAAGGGATGCGCCACGCGCCGTCCCGCTCGATCCGCGGCGCGACGGCGTGGATCGCTATCGCGCGGACACCCGGGCATCACCGGGTTGCCCGCCGTTCAGCGGCACCGCGCCGTGCTGGGCGGCGTCGGTCTTCGGCGTCGTCCCGGTGACGTACGCCTTGACCGCCTCGACGAGGAACCTGAGCCCGGCCGCGCCTTCGTTGTCCCAGTACTCGCCCTCGCGCGGGCTCACGTGGATGAGCGCGAGGGAGGGATCGTCCTTGCCCTGCGGGAAGAACACCTTGGCCTCCTCCGACCACAGCGCCTCGATCTTCGTCCGACTCCGCACGATCGAGGCGCGGCCCGACAGCGACAGGAAGCGGCGCCCCTCCTGGAGGGTCACATTCACCTCCGGCTGCGACTCGATCTCATCGACCTTGCCCGAGTCGATGCTCGTCATGAACCAGACGTCCCCGGTGTCGCTGTCGACCTTCATGAGCGCCATCGGACGCGCCCGCAGCGCCCCCTGGCTGGCGTGCGTGACCAGCATGGCAGTCCGGAACTTCTTGAGGATCTCCAGCAGCTTTTCCCGCGATCCAGTTTCCATGGTTTCCTCCATCGAGCTCCGGCCTCAGTGCGAGATCCGGACCATGGCCGGGCGCGCGGTGGAGGGCGCGAATCATGGCTCTGCCGTGCCGCACCGAGCGTGCGTTCGAGGCATTCCGCCACAGCGGCAGGCGTGGGCCGCCGCGCCAGCGCAGCGCTGGAGCTGGGGGAGGGGAGAGGACCGAGGGCGGGTGAAGCTACGCGGCGCGGGCGAGCACGAGGGCCCCGATGACGAGCACGAGGAGCGCGAGCGCGCCGGCGACCACCAGCGCCACCTTGCCCCACGCGATGGGCGCCGTGCCTGTGACGTGGCTCGCGTCCTGGCCGTGGACGACGGCGCGGTAGCTACGCCCCTTGTAGCGGTAGGCGAGCACGTACGACGGCAGCGCCAGCCGGCGCGTCTCGAGCGCGTGCAGGAGCACCGCCACGTGCACGTTGCGGAACGTGGACCCCGGGATCACGCCTCGCGTCAGGGCGTCCTCCGCGCTGGCGGCGATCCGCTCGCTGACGATCTTCCGCGCCGCCGAGCGCTGCGCGTCGAACTGCTCCAGCACCGCGTCGGGCGGGCCGAGCTGCTGCTCTGTCCGGTGCGCGGCAGGCACCGCCAGGTCGAGCCGGAAGTACGGCGCGAGCTCCTGGGCCTCGTCGAGCGAGAGCCCGCGGGAGGCGGACAGGAGCAGGTTGCGGAACGGCAGCCGCGTCTGTCCGGCGTGCGGGGCCCAGCTGCTCAGCCGGGCGCCGGCGTTCGAGTCCGCCGTCCAGCTCACCACGGCGTCCGCGCTGACGAGCCAGCCCGCCCACCAGATCGGGCGCAGCCCCTCGACGGTCGCCGCGCGCGCGAGATCCGACGGCCGGAAAAAGCCGAGCGTCGACATCCACCGCCGCAGCGCCTGATCGGCCTGATCGGGGGGCACCCCGAACGGGAGCAGCCAGTCGGCCTGATCGATCGGGTCGACCGGCTGCTCGATCCGCGTGACGGCGCCGCAGAAGCGGCACTTCGGCGCCTGCGCCTCGGCCGAGTACGAGACCGCGGCGCCGCACTCGGTGCACCGCAGCACCTGCACCGCCTGCGGGGCCGGGGCGCGGCCCTGCGGCGCTGCGAGGCCGCAGACGGCGCAGCGCAGGTCCCCCGGCTCCAGCGGCCCCTGGCAGCGCGCGCAGCACGGCCCCGTGGCGCTCGTGGTGGCCGAGGCGACGTCCATGCTCGCGCTCATCGCGTCCCTCCGGTCGGTGCGGGGCTGCTCCCGGGGCGGACGCGCTCGGTCGGCGCGGGGGCGGCGGCGGGGGCGGGCGGCCGCGCGGAGCCGCGCCGTTCGGCCGGATCGCGGCCCCGGTCGCGCGCCGCGGCGAGGAGGAACGGCGCCGCGATCAGCGCGATCACGAGCACGACGGCGAGGGCGATCTTGATCCAGGAGAGGGGGGCCTTGCCGTGGATCGCGCCGGTCTGGCCGTTGATGAGGACCCGGAAGGGCGGCTTCTGCGGGTCGTGCCGCAGGGCGAGCACCCAGAGTGGCACATAGAGCAGCTCGAGCGTCTCGCGGTCGAGGTGCGTCTCGTGCGTCAGGCCGTGGTGGCTGTCCCCGGGCATGAAGCCCGAGAGGTCGCGGCCGATCTTCTCCAGCGCCTCCCGCCGCGCGAGGCCGTAGCACTCGGCCTGGGTCATCGTCGGCTCCTCGGCGATCCAGCCGCTGAGCACCGCGGGCGTGTAGCGCCGCATCGTGCGGAGGTCGAACGGCTCGATGGCCTCGAGCTCGGCGTTCGGGACGGCGCGAGACGCCACGACGAGCACGTCCATGACGTAGGTCGCGTGCTGGCCTTCGAGGTGCCGGTGCTCGGTCCTGGTGACGACGCGCGTCCGGGTGACGGCGTTCCCCTTGTCGTCGGTCGTCGTGTACGTCTCGGTTTCCTGGTAGTCCTCGCCGATCTGCGCCGCGTAGCGCGTCTGCGCCATCGCCGAGTACAGGTAGGCGGGCGTGTAGACGCCGCGGATCGCGTCGATCGTCGCCGTCTTGACGCTGGACTGCACGAAGAAGCTCCGCTTTCCCAGCCACGCCTTGACCGCGCCCTGCGCGCTCTCCCGGGTCGTGGTGAACCCCACGACGAAGTGCGGCGACGGCCGATCATGGGAGGGCGGCCGCTCCACCACCGAGGGCGACGCGCAGTAGGGGCACACTGCGGTACGCTGGTCCGCTTCGACGCGCAGCGAGGCGCCGCAGGTCTCACATTCGAGTTGCACCGGCGCCCGAGAGAACCGCACCGGGGGGCGCGGCGTCAACAGGGAAGGGGGGCGCGCGGCCGACAATCGCGCCCAGGGCACGAAGCGCGCGCCACCATCGGTCACCAACGTGAACGTGGTCGTGGTCGTGAACGTGGTCGTGGTCGTCAACGGTAAGCCGTGAACGACCACGTTCACGACCACGTTCGGATGTCGGAGAACGCGAGCGAGTCTTGGCTAACAGGGAACGGGCGGCGGCCGGCTCCCGAGGTCGGCGGGAGATGCCGAGTCGCCTGTGTCCTGCTGCGGTGTCTGCCGCATCAGCGGAGACAGCGAGCTCCGCGCCCAGCGCCTGACCGCGGCGTCCGGCCAGGGCTGCCACCGGGGGCTGGCCTGCGGCGCGCGAGCCGCCGCGGCGGATGCGCGCGGGGCGCGCGCCCCGGTGCGCAGGCGCGGCGCGGGCCGCGGCTCGTCGAGGAACCGGAGGAGATCGGGGGCGAGATCGCTCACCGCTTCCCGGTGCGGGTAGTGCCCCGCCCTGGCGAAGCGCCGCACGGCCGCGCCTTCGATGTAGCGGTCGATGTCCGCCGCGTGGCGCGCCGGGATCACCTGATCGCGCTCGCCCCAGTAGACGGCGAGCGGCGGTATCTCGGGGAGCCGATGAGCGATGTCCATGAGGTGATGGCGCTGGCCGCGCAGATCGATCGCGTGGCGGAGCGTGCGCGACAGGGCGCGCGCCGTGCCGGGCCGCGCGTTCATCCGGGCGAGGTGCCTGCGCTCTTCCGCGTTGAAATCGCCGCCGAGCACCAGCACCCCCGCGTGCGTGCCGACGCCCATGAGCACCGGCGCGGCCAGCTCGATCAGCCCGGTCACGGCGGCGAGGCGCAGCGGCAGCGCGACCTCCGTCCCGATGCCGCCCGCGGCGACCAGCCCGACGCGGTGGATGCGCCCTGGCCGCTCGGTGGCCACGCACATTGCAATGCTGCCGCCGAACGAGTGCCCCACCAGATCGAAATCGCCGAGCCGGAGGGCACGGATCCATTCAGCGACCACGCCCGCATACCACGCGACCGTATAGGGCGCGTCGGGCCGGGCCGAGTCGCCATGGCCGGGCAGGTCGAGCGCGACGACCCGGCGCCCTGCCGCCGCGAGCGCGGGGGCGAGGCGGTTCCAGGTCCGACAGCTGTCGGACAGGCCGTGTACCAGGACCACGGGGCGCTGGTCCGCGCCGCCGTTCCGGGAGGGGGTCCACTCTTGCCAGTGGACCTCACCAGCAGAAAGGACGCGAACATGGCTGCGACACGTGACCGACATGTTCTTCATCAAGAGTTCGCACGAAGTGCCGCGTCTGTCCAGATTGCACGGATGAGATGGGGAGCTCGGGGGGGACGCCGCGAAGCGAGCTTCGCGTCCGGTGTGGGTTTTGCAGCGCCAGCGTACGCCGCACTGGGCACATTCGAGTGGTCCCCGGAGGGCGGCCGCCCTGCCTCCTCCCTGGCTCGGCGTGTCCTTGGCGCAGTCGGCCGCTTTGTCATCCCACCTCGGTGGTGCGTTCGATGCCCTGGCCGGGCCGCCCTGCTGGCGCACGGACAGAATCAAACTTCATGGTTACTTGTTGACATCGCGCTCTACTTGAGACGAGTCTCGCCGCATCGGAAGACGTACGCTGGCGCGCTTGCTCTGTTGTGAGAGCGAACGCTGTTTCGACGCGCGCCGCGGGGGGCGGATCTGGAGGCTGAGGGAATACAGGTATGCCCTGCGCCAGATCCGACGCGCTGGGTGACTCCGTAGATATGGGCATCATTCCCCAGGAGTCCGAATCAACATGATGCGATTTGCCAGCCTGCGCCCCCAGGCTGCGCATCGTAGCGAGAGGCGCGATTGCAATTCGTGGCTGCATTGTGTTCGCGCTCATTGCCGGTGTCGCTGGCGCCTTCATTGGACGTGCCGCTCCGCGCGACGCGCCGAGCGCACAGGCGGCCGCCCAGGTGCGGCTGCTCATCAACGCCGCCGTCGAACGGTCAGCAAGGCCAGCCCGCCGCGCTCCTCGGGGGCCAACCTCGCGCTCGACCGCCGCGGCAGCGCCCCTCGTCCCAGAGGACGGGGCAAGAAAGAAGAGGAGTTCCATGCAGCGCTCGACCGTCTCCCGTGCCCGAATCGGGACGAGGCGCCGCCACCGGGCGATAACGAGAGACGTGGGGCGGCCGCTGTGCCAGCCTGAACCCCGTGGTGTCAGGCCGCGCAAGGTCGAGCCGCGAGCGGGCGTGGAGCGCGAACAGGCGCTCCCCGAGCCCTCCCGCAGCGGCATCGCGATGGACCGAGCGGCCCTCACCCTCGCGAACCGCACGAGATGACCGAGATGCGAGACCTCGAGAGAATTGCACAGGATGCGCGGGCGATGCTGCGCGAGGCGGCTGACGCGGCGACCTCCGCGCGCCGCGTCGTCCGTCACGTCCTCGAGGGGCTCGAATCCATCATCGCGCTCCGCGCCTCCGCCGGAAGCGCGCAGGACATCCATCGCGTGCGGGAGCTGGTCGACGATCTCCGCGCCGCGCGGAGGTCGGCGGGCATCTCGTTGTGTGCGGCGCAGCGCACCGCGGACGACGCGCTCCACGCGCTCGGCGGGGAGTCGCCCGGCGATCGAGCGCGGACTCGAGCCCGCGACCGCGCCGAGCTGAAGGGCCGGCACAGCTCGCACCATCGACGGATCGGGCGAGCGTCCCGAGCGCGGACGCCGCGACCGTCCGACCTGAAGCGCGAGCGCCATGGTGGCGCTGCCCGCTCGCAACGGCCTGATCGAGCGCGCGATGCGGCCCCGGCATGAGCGTGCCCCTCCCCGGCGCCCGGCGACCGTCGAGGCGACGTAGCGCCCATGCGTGACGCGAACGAGCACAGCGCCTGCGTGGACGCCTGGATGGAGCGGGCAGCTCGGGGCGCGCCGCCCGACCGCCTCATCCAGCTCTTCGAACAAGCGTTCAACGCCCTGTGGTGGCGCGCCCACGTCACCCTCGGGGAGGTCACGCTCGGCGCCATCGTGGATCGCGTTCTCTACTATGCCTCCGAACGATCTCCGGTCCTCTCGTCGCTCAGGATGGAGTCGGCCGGGATCTGCTGCGTGGAGCTCCAGGAGCGCGCCGGGGGCGTGCGTCGCGACCAGATCGAGGAGGGGCTCCGGTTCATCCTGGTGGAGTTCCTCACGGTCCTCGGAAACCTGACGGCGGAGATCCTCACGCCGGCGCTCCACGCGGAGCTCTCGAAGGTCGCGCAGGAGGAGGCGGGCGGGATCGAGAGAGCGTCGGAGAGCGCGCCCGGGATCTCCGAGGGCGAGGACGGCGAGGAAGTGGAGCCATGACGAAGAAGACGGCCATCGCGCGCATCGAGACGGGGGTGCGAAACCTGGATGCGCTGTTCGGGGGGGGGCTGCCGAAGGGGTCGATCGTCGTCGTCGCCGGCCCGCCGGGCGCGGGCAAGACGATCCTCACCCAGCAGATCTGCTTCCACAACGCCTCGGCCAGGACCCGGGTCCTCTACTTCAGCACGCTCTCGGAGCCGACCGCGAAGACGCTGCGCTACCTGAATCAGTTCGACTTCTTCGACGCCGGGAAGATCGACGGGGGAATCCAGTTCGTCGACCTCGGCGCCATCCTCCGGACGAAGGGCCTCGACGGCGCCTTTCGGCTCGTCATGGATCACGTCAAGAAGGTCAAGCCGTCCATGGTCGTCATCGACAGCTTCAAGGTCTTCGACGACCTCGCCAAGTCCAAGGAAGAGCTCCGGAAGTTCGGCTACGAGCTCGCGATCAACCTCATGGCGTGGGAGACCACCACCTTCTTCCTCGGAGAGTTCGGGCAGAGCGACATCGAGACCAACCCGCTGTTCTCGATCGTCGACGGGCTGATCATGATCAACCAGCGCCAGGAGTCCGGCGAGCAGCGGCGGGTCATCCAGATCGTCAAGATGCGCGGCACCGACCACAGCCGCGAGGAGCACTCGTTCGCCATCACGCGAGCCGGCATCGACGTGTTCGCGCCCCGCCTCACCATCCACCGGGCGGCCGTCGAGGGCAAGGAGCCGCGCCTGAGGACGGGCATCTCGAGGCTCGACGAGCTCCTCGGAGACGGGATCCCGCGTGGCTCCACCCTCCTCATCGCCGGCGTGGCGGGGACCGGCAAGACGGTGCTCTCGCTCGAGTTCATCTACCGCGGCGCGAAGGCCGGCGAGAAGGGGATATTCTTCTCCTTCGAGGAGAGCGAGGCGCGGCTGCGCGCCACCGCCCGTGGCCTCGGCTGGGACCTCGACGCCGAGATCGAGCGCGGGATGGTCGAGATCGTCTTCATCCCGCAGCCCGACATCCTGGTGGAGGGGCACCTGCTCATGATGAGCGAGCGGATCCTCGGCATGAAGGCGCGGCGCGTGGTCGTCGATTCGGTCTCGGTCTTCCTGCACAAGGTCAAGGATCCGCAGGTAGACCGAGAGAAGATCTTCCAGCTCGCCAGCGTCATCCACAACGCGCGGGCGGTCGGCTTCCTCGCCACCGACATCCCCTACGGCACCAACCAGATCAGCCGCTTCGGCGTCGAGGAGACCGTGGTCGACGGGGTCATCCTCCTCTCCTCGACGGAGGAAGGGCTCGAGCGCCAGCGCTACATCGAGATCTACAAGCTCAGGAACACCGCCCACCTCAGGGGCCGGCACAGCATCCACATCGGCCCGGGCGGGCTCATCGTCTATCCCCGTTACAACGCGGAGGCGGCGTTCGGCGAGCCGCCGCCCCCGCTCGACACGGCGCGGCGCCTGCCCTCCGGCGTGCCCGGGCTCGACGGGCTGCTCGGCGGAGGGCTGCTCGAGCGCAGCGTCACCCTCCTCTCCGGGAGCGCGGGCATCGGGAAGAGCACCCTGTCGCTGCAGTTCCTCCTCGAAGGCTGCCGCCGCGAAGAGCCGGGGCTCTACCTCGCCCTCGAGGAGGGGCCCGCACAGCTCATCAGGACCGCGGAGGCGCTGGGGCTTCCGCTCCAAGAGGCGACCGAGAAGGGGCTCGCCGAGGTCATCTATCTCTCGCGGGAGCGCGTCCGCCCGAGCCAGCTCCTCTCGCTCCTGACCGACAAGATCCGCACGCAGAAGACGCGTCGATTCGTCCTCGACAGCGTGAGCCACCTCGCGGCCGAGGGCATCGCGGAGGACGAGCTGCGGCAGCTCCTCTACGCGCTGATCACGCGGTTCAAGGCGCTCGACGTGACAACCGTGCTCACGCTCGAATCGAGCGTGATGTACTCCAGCGAGACCGTCACCGACCGCAGGTTCTCTCCGGTGGCCGACAACCTCGTCGTGCTCCGGTACACACCCATGCCGGGCGAGATCAGGCCGACCCTCCTGGTCGTGAAGACGCGCGGCAGCGAGCACGATTTCGGCGCCTACCACTTCACCGTGGGGAAGGGCGGCGCCCGGATCGGGCGGCGCGCTGACCTGGGTGCCCCTCTGGCGGCGAAGAACATCGAGGGCCGGAGCCGAACGAAGAAATAGGAGGCGGGGATGAGCACCGGCCGCCGGACGAAGGAGCCGCCGAGAGCACACCGGGAAGAGGCGAGGAGCGACGACGCGCGCGGGGAGCAGGAGCCGGCGCGGCGCGGCGGCGAGGATCCGGCCGCCGGAGGCCTCGAGCGCGCGTACCCTCGCGTCCTGTACCTCTACGAGATCAGCAAGCAGCTCACGCGCTTCGAGGGCGCCGAGCGGACCGTCCCGTCGATCCTCGCGACCCTCGCGCGGGCGCTCCCCCTCCGCACCGCGCTCGTCCTCCTGGAGGTCCCGGGTCGCCCCGGGGTCAAGACCATCGTCTGGAGCGCCGAAGGTGTCGGCGCCGATCGACTCCAGGCAACCAGGTCCCATGCCGCGACCTCGTACGCTTACCTCACCGGCTCGGAGGCCGCGCGGCCGGCCGATCTGGACGGCGAGCCGACCGCGACGAACGCGCCCTCCGGACAGCCTGCCCGGGCCTCGCGGGCCGAGGCAGAGGAGCGCGGGTGCTTCCTCGTCCTCCCTCTCGTCATCGACCGCGGGCCGATCTTCGGCGTTCTCCAGATCGAGGGCGCCGCCCGTCTGGAGGAGCCGGATCTCGTGTTCATGAACGCGGCGGTCAACCAGCTCGCGATCGCGCTCGATCGCCAGGCGATCATCGACGCCAAGCAGGCGGCCGCGGAGGCGGCGCGAGCAGCGGCCCAGCGGAGGCAGGCCGAAGCCGACGAGCAGCGGGCCCTCGCCGAGGCGCTGCGGCAGCGTTACGAGGCGCTGGTGGACAACCTCGCTCGAGCGTTCGTCTGGGAGGCCGACGCGCGCACGCGCCAGGTCCTCTACGTGAGCGCGCGGGCCGAGGAGCTCCTCGGCTATCCGCGCGAGCGGTGGCTCGCGGAGCCCGACTTCTGGAGCCGTTGCGCCGAGCCGGACGATCGCGGCGAGCTCGAGCAGGCGCTCCGGAGGACGCTGGCCGCCGAGCGGGACCAGCGCTGCGACCACCGCTGTCGGACGGCGGACGGTCGCGTGCTCTGGCTCCACACCGGCATGCACCTGGTGAAGGACAGCGCCGGCGCGCCTCGGCTTCAAGGAGTCTCGATGGACGTCACCCCCGCGAAGGAGGTCGAGGCGAGGGTCCGTGAGCAGCTCGAGTTCACGCGGGCGGTGACCGGCAGCATCGGCGAGGGCGTGATCGCGATGGATCGCGAAGGGCGGATCACCTTCTTCAACCCCGCGGCCGAGCGCTTGCTCGGCTGGACGACGGAGGAGGTCGTGGGGCGGCGCGTCCAGGAGGTCGTCCAGATTCGACGCGCGGATGGGACGTCCGTACCCGACGAGGATCACCCCGCGCTGCGGGCGATCCACACGGGCGAGCCGGTCCGGAGCGACGAGGACGTGGTTTCACGCCGGGACCGAGCGCCCTTGCACGTCAGCTGCACGTTCGCCCCTCTGCAGCGAGCAGGGCAGATCTCGGGGGCGGTGCTCGTCTTCCGGGATATCATGGAGGTGAAGCGAGGCGAGCAGGTGCAGCGATTGTTCGCGGAGGTCAGCGCGGTCCTCGCCTCCTCGCTCGACTACGCGGAGACGGTCTCCTCGGTAGCGCGCCTGTCGGTGCACGCCCTGGCCGATCTCTACTTCGTCGACCTGGTCGACGAGAAAGGCTGTGTCGAGCGCCTCGCGCCGATGTCCGCCGATCCCGTGAGGCAACGGTTGGCCGAGCAGATGGGGGATTTCGCCCAGCGGCCGGGCTGGGAGACCCCGCAGGCGCGGGTGCTGCGGACCGGCGAGCCGCTCCTCATCCCTGGAATCACCGAGTCTGCCGGGGGGGCCGCCGACGATCCGGGCCATCGAGGGTCCCTCCGCGCAGGCGGCGCGGGAGCGGTGATGGTGGTGCCGCTCGTGGCCCGCGGGCGGACGATCGGCACGCTCACGTTCGTGACGACGGAGCCGAGCCGCCGCTACTCCGCCGCCGATCTGGTGGTGGCCGAGGAGGTGGCGCGCCGGGCCGCCACGGCCGTGGAGAATGCGCGCCTGTACCAGCACGCGCAGCGCGCCATTCGCACGCGGGACGATTTCCTCGCCATCGTCTCTCACGATCTCAAGAATCCGTTGAGCGCCATCTTGACGGCCGCGGCTCTCCTCATGCGGACATTGCCGGCCGACGAGCAGGGAGCGCCCGACAGGAGGAAGGCCGAGGTCATTCTCCTCGCTGCGCAGCGGATGCTCCGGATCATCGGTGATCTGCTCGACGTCGCCGCCATCGAGTCGGGTCGGCTGTCGATGGAGAAGCGGAGGCACGCGGCGGGCGCGCTCGTCCACGACGCGATCGAGATGGAGCGGGCGCTGGCGACGCAGAAGCACCTGGTGCTCGAGGGCGAGATCCACGGCGGGGGTGGCTTCGAGGTGCTCTGCGATCGCGAGAGGGTCCTCCAGGTCTTCGCGAACCTGATCGGCAACGCGATCAAGTTCACCGCGGAGGGAGGGGCCATCACGGTCCGAGCCGAGCCACGTGGCGACGAGGCGCTCTTCGCCGTGGCGGACACGGGGGCGGGGATCCGCGCCGACGAGCTCCCTCACATCTTCGATCGTTTCTGGCAGGTGGCGGAGACCGCGCGTCTGGGGACCGGGCTGGGGCTCACCATCGCGAAGGGCTTCGTGGAGGCCCTCGGCGGGAGGATCTGGGCGGAGAGTCAGCTCGGCGCTGGCGCCACGTTGTTCTTCACGCTCCCCCTCGCCCGGCCGGAGGGAGCCGCCGCCGGAGGGAGCCGCTAGAGAACGTCGTCCCGCGCCCCCGGGCTGCGCGTGGTAGCGGGAGGCGCGATGACAACTCGCAGCTGCCTTGTGTTCGCGCTCATCGCCGGTGTCGCTGGCGCCTTCATTGGACGGGTCTCTATGCGCGACGCGCCAGGCGCACAAGCGTTTCCGAGCGCATGGCCCCCGAGTTCGACTGCAGCATCTCCCGGCCGTGGCTGCAGAGAGGAACGCGCCGTTCTCGCCTCGACCAGGGCACAACTGGAACTCTGCACGGCTCTTCGTTCGCGGGTTCCCGAGGCCGAGCCATCTGGCGTTGCCAATCCATCCGAGGTCGATCCTCCGGAATCCCAGCCCTTCGACCAGCGCATGTCGAAGGTCGAAGAGATCCGTCGGAATCGCCGGCTCTTGGACAGCTATTCCGAGGCCGTGGTCGTCCAGCACCATGATGGGAGAACCGGTGTCTACAAACCTGACGAATGGCCGGATGACGGCGATGGGTACATCGTCGCGCGCAAGTTGCCCAGCGGACGGCTCGGAGTTTATGCAGGGCCAGACGCCGGACCACGCACAGATCCCGGCGCATTCCGGCCCTGGGATCCTCCGATCCCTCCGCGACGCGTCTGGAAGCGTGAACCGGATGGGACGATCACAATCGACGGAAAGCCTGCGAGCCCTGGCGTGCAGTTCATGTTCGGCGGAAAGATCGAACAACCGTCGAAGCCGCCGCAGTGAGAATGCGCCATGACAAGTTCTCGCGCCTTCGGGTTCGTCATCATTGCCGGGGCTGGCATCCTTGGCGTCTTCCTCGGACGCGCCGTACCCCACGATGCGCCAGGTGCCGCAGCGGATGCTAGCGGGTCACCCACGTCTCCGGGCACGACGCCTGCCGACGATGAGTGCGAGGCCGAACGAAGCGCCCTGGCCTCGACCAGGCAAAAATTGGATGTGTGCATGGCCATTGACACGGCGGAACCAGAGGCCGCGCCGTCCAGCGTTCCTGAGACCCCCGAGCCCGAGCCTCCAGCTTCCAACGTCGAACCGACCGTCCAAGAGATCATCGCCGAAGAGATCAGGAGCTATCACGGTCGTCTGGACAGCCTACCCGAGGCTGTGATCGTTCAAGAGGCGGATGGGACGATCGGCATCCATAAACCCGACGATTGGCCGATCGACGGTGACGGCCTCATCATCGGACGAAAGCTCCCCAGCGGAGAGATAGGATGGTATGCCGGGCCAGATGCCGGACCACGCTCCGATCCTGCCGCGTTTCGACCAACCAAGTCCGTAATCGTCTTTGCGCACGACTTCGTGCGTGAAGCAGACGGGGCGATCAGAGTACGTCGAGGTGCTCCAGCTTGGATAAAGCGCAGGCTCGGCGAGAGGGTCGATGAGCCGGCGAGTCCGTAGCTCATCGAGATCGGTGCAGAATCTCTCTTCGGTCGCGCTGAGGCGCCGGCCGGTTGCGGTCGGACCAGGGCGGCGTGGGCGCGGAGGACGGCGCCGGGGGCGAGCTCTGTCGCGATGGGGAAGACGGCCCGATCCGTCGAACGACCTGGCCCGCAACCCGGCCTACTCCGGGAAGCGCAGCGTCTCCACGGCGACGCCATCGTCTCCGGTCGTCATGGTGCCGTCATGGCTCCAGCTCGTGCCGCCTGGGCCCGGCAGGCCCAGCTCGAAGGTGACCCCCTCCAGCGTGAGCTGGTCCTCGTCGAGGTAGGCGATCCCGATCACGTCGCCGCCGCGCCCGGGGCCGCCGTAGCCGCCGTCGCCTCCATAACCGCCGCTGCCACCGCGGCACGCCGGTGCGCCGTCGTAGCCGTCGCCGCCGTACCCGCCTCGTCCGGGTTTGCCACCTTGCTGGGGCGGCCCTCCGTGGCCTCCCCGCCCGCCGGCGGGCGCCTTGATGACGCTGTCCCGGACCGTCACCCTGGCGTGCAGCGCGGCGATGCCGATCGACGGCGAGCCGTTCTCGCCGGCTCGACCCCCTCGGCCGCCACAGCCGCCAGCGCCTCCAGAGCCGCCGCCGGCCCCTCCCTTGTCCGCCGCCATGCACACGGCGAGCCCGCCGCGCCGGCCGCCGCCCCCGCCTCCGCCCTGGCCCGGCGTGCCCCTGCCGCCGTCCGTCCCCTTGTCGCCCTCCCATCCCGTCTCGGTGAGGCGCCCGATGCCCTGGCCGGCCGCCCCCGACGTTCCCGAGGACCCGGAGAGCCCGGACTGGCCGTTCCAGCAGGCGCTCTCCTCACGCTCCGCGTCGCCGCCGAGGCCTGAGGTCGGGTCGGCCGCCGGCACCGGTTCGCCGGTGGCCCCGTCCTCGGCTCCCGAGGGCAGCCCATCACCGCCTTTGCCGCCGGTGCTCGCCGTGCCGTCGGGGCCGTCGTCACACGGGTTCGTCACCGCCGCGCCCCCGGGGATCCTGGCGGCGGAGCACGCGTCCTCACCGAGCAGGCCATCGGGGCCGGTCGCTGCTCGGCTCGGCCATGCCTCCCCGTCGTGGCCCGCCCTGCCGTAATTGAACGCCCTGATCTCGCTGCGGACGATCTCCACCGCGGTGTTGGACTGAACGAGCACCCCGATCTGGGTCCCGCTCAGGACCCACACGTGATCGAGCGTCGAGACCCCGTCCGCGGCCCCCGTGTCGCCGGGGCGCGCCGGCTCGACGATCACCGCGATCCGCGCATCGGGCTCGGAATTGATACGGCCGCTGTCGTCGCTGCTCCGGCGCCTCCATTCGAGGAAGTCGAAGCCGCCATGGATGTCCACGCCGGAAGGAAGCCTGATCGCCCCCACGAAGGTATCGTCGGTCACGAACACGCGACCGCGCCCGGTGCGAGCGAGCTCGATCCCCCGCTGGATCGAGCGAACCGGCCGGTCCTTCGTGCCGGGGTTCGCGTCGTTGCCGCCGAGGATCTCGCTGTTGACGAACACCCCGCAGCCGTCGAGGGCGCGATCCGCGGCGAGCTCCTCGAGGCACGCCGACTCCGGGACGGCATCGCCCGGACAGGCGGACGGAGCGTCGCACGGCGGTGCGCCGCCCGGCTCGTTCACCTCCGGAGAGTTCCCGCAACCGGCCATGGCGAGCGGTAGGACGACGAACGGAAGGAACACGGACTTGACGCGCATGGGCATGCCTCACCGGAAGCGTCCCTGGGGACGCACGCTATCAAGGCGCTAACGGGGCAGCTCGTTCGGCCCGCTGAACGCCTGGGTCTGCGCCGAAGAACCGAAGCCGCCTTTGCCAGCCTCATCGGTCGTGGCGGCGTTCCCCGCGAGGCCGCCCTCGCCGGCCGCTCCGACCGTGATCACGGTGCCGGGCCGGAGGACCAGGTTGGGGACCACGTACGCGATGCCGATGGACGGGCCGCCGAGCCCGCCGCCGGCGTCGCCCCCGCGACCGCCGTTGCCGCCGTTGCCGCCATGGCAGGCGTTCCACATCCCGTCCACGAACCCCTTGCCACCGTACCCGCCGTGCTTGCCGAAGCCGCCCGGTTGGCCCGTTCCGCCGGTCCCCCCGTTCCCGCCGCGGCCCGTGACCACCTCGGTGGCCTCGACCGTGAGCTCCGTGCCCTCCAGCGCCACGATGCCGATGCTCGCGCCGCCGTAGCCGCCGCCCTTGCCGCCCAGGCCACCGCAGCCGCCGCCGCCCCCCGAGCCGCCGGACGCCCCGGTCTGGGGTCCGGAGGCCGGGCACACGCGGAGACTCACGCCGTCGCGCGACCTGCTTCCGCCGCCGCCGCCCCCGGCCTGGCCGACACCGCCCCGCTCCCCGTCCTCACCGCGGACACCGATCCACCCGTCGTCGGTGAGGTAACCAATTCCGGCCGCGCCGCTGGCGCGGCCATGGTCCGCGCCGGGCGCGCCATCTTTCCCCTCGCTGCATGCTGCCATGCTGCCGGCGCCGGCTCCTCCGAGGCCCTTGCCCTCGGCGTTCGGTGCGGGCTCGGGCCGTCCCGAAGCGCCGTCGCCGCCCTGCTCGATCCCGCCGTAGCCCCCGTACCCGCCCGTCGACTCGATGCCCTCGCCGCACGCGGTCACGACCGGAAGCGCGCCCGCCGCGGCGCCCTCCGTGCAGGCGTCCGCCCCGTCGTTCCCGAACTGCCCGCTCTGCGCGCTGGCGCTCGGCGCGTCCTCGCCGGGCTCCCCGTCCTTGCCGTTGCCCGCGATGACCACGCTCGACACCAGCTTCACCCTGGCGCCGTAGCTCAGGATCACCGCGATCGACGACCTGCCGTCGATCGCCGAGGCGTCCGCCGCCACGACGCGCACGCCGGAGATCGTCGACGTCGCGTCCTCCCCCTCGATGACGCGCAGCGGGACCCCCCCGGGCGGCGCGATGGTCGTCCGGTGAGCGGGCCCGCCGAACGACCAATCGCCCCCCTCGCAGAGACGGCCGCCCCAGAGATCGACGCCCGAGGGCAGCGAGATCGCCTCCTCGAACACCTCGCCGCACGCGTACACGCGCCGGGTCGGCCCCTCGCCGCCGCCTCGCCTGGTCGCGGCCAGCCCGACCGCGCGCTGGAGCGTCTTCACCGGCGCGTCCTTCGTGCCGGGGTGGTCGTCGTCGCCGTGCTCGCTGACGAACACCCCGCACTCGTCGAGTGCCGGCGCCGTGCCGGGCTCTCCCTCGCACGGTCCGGGCGGCCGCTCCGGATCCGGAGCGCACGTGCGCGTCTCCCAGCAGGCATCGGAGTACGTGCACGCGGTCGATGTGCTCGCGGTCCATGCGCAGAGCGCAACAGCGACAACGGACGCTCGCCTGGTGGCTTTGCCCTGGATCCCCATATTCCGCGTGCACGGTAGTCGCGCCAGCCGCGCAGCGTCAACCAGCAGGAACCCGCATCAAGGAGCATTTTCCGGTGAAAAATGTCTCTCGATAACGCAATGCGGCCCGCTGGTCAGCGTATGTGCGGGCCTTTCGCTTCCGGTGGGCACTCGATCCGTCCAGTGCTTCGGAGCGACACGCGCCGTGACGCGCGCTCACTCCAGCAGAAAGTAGCGTGCGTCTCGCTTGATATCGAAATGGAAGTGATCCGCGTGCGCCTCGTTCGCGTTGGGCGTGAGGACGACGTTGAACAGCCCGCTCGTGGAGATGGAACAGAGGATCTCCCGCAGCTCGAGCGCGTGGGGGCTGGGCGCCTTCGGCTCCGATCCGGGGCCGCACGGCGGCGCGCCGATGGCGCCGAGCCAGTCGGCCTTCACGTCGAGTCGAGTCCCGTCGGCCTTCACGAAGGCAGCGACGTCGATGGCGAGCCCGAGGGCGTGCTGGTTGGGGCGCCCGGGCGCCGCCGCCGGCTTTTTCGCGGCGCGCTCGCCCGGCTTCGCCCCTTTGCCGGCGGCCTTCGGGGTCTTCTTGCCTGCCGGCGGCTTCGCGGGCGCCTTCGTCGGCGCCACGGCGCCGGCTGGACCGGGCCGGTGCATGCTGAAGTGCACAACCTCGACGATCCCGCGCGTCGCCAGGAACGCGGCGAGATCGTCGAGCGCGAGGACCAGCCGGCAATCGGCGATGTCGAACGGGGAGGCCGACCTGGGCTTCGCGACCCCGTCGCCGCGGAAGGTGACCCCGCGCAGCGGGCCGGTGATCCTGATCGGCCGGTCGACCAGCGGGGCGCCGCGCGCCGGGGCGTGCGGGATCCCGCGGCGCTTCATCTCCCTGTCGCAACCGTCGGCCGAGAGCCCACCGTAGGTGGCCGCGCGCGACGAGGCGGACCACGCGGGCAGCTCGAACGGCGCGCCGCCCGCGTCCCAGCCGCCGTCCAGGAGGGCGGCCGCGCCGTCCGCAGGCGCAGGCGCGCCGGCGTCGCCGTCCAGAGGGCCGTCCCCGCCATCCGCGAGCGCCGTCGCTGCACCGGGGGGCGCGGGCGCCGCCGCTGCGGGGGCATCGACCCGCTCCTCCGAAGCGTGGCGTAGTGAGGCGATGCCGAGCGGCGTGAGGAGCGCCGCAGCGCCGATCAGGGCCGCGCCCAGGGTCAGCGCACGGCGGGAAGGGAGCGCGCTCATCTCTGGCGGAGCTTAGGAGAAACCGGGCAGTCTGGCAGCCTTCGTGGCACCGGACACGGTCGGGGAGAGGCTCCCCGCAGCCTTCGTGGCACCGGACACGGGCCAGGGGAAGCTCCTCGCAGCCTTCATCGCACCGGACACGGTCGGGGAGAGGCTCCCCGCAGCCTTCGTGGCACCGGACACGGGTGGTGCTGCACTTTGGCCCGAAGTGCAGCACTCGCGCTCAAAGTACAGCACCCTGCACGCGCAAAGTGCAGCACTCACGACCCCTCCGGGGGATCGAACAGGGACAACTGGACCGGACCGCGGGGCGGCTCGGGAGGAGGAGGCGGAACGGCCTGGACCGGGGATGCCGGCGGAGGAGGGGGCTCGCTCCGGCGCCGTTGCTTCAGCGCGGGCGTCGGCTCGGTCACGAGGCGGAGGAACCCGCGACCGTTCGGAAGCGCCCTCGCTGGCGCGGAGGGCTCGCGATGAGTGAGCGGCTGCGCCTCGGGAGCGGTCCCCTCCTCCTCGGCCGTGAGCGTCTCCAGGAGCTCGTCCAGGCCCCACACGTGGTCGGTGATGCCGGCCTGCATCGCGGGCGTGACGCGGAGCGTGCGGATCACTCTGGTCAGGTTGTACGCCACGTAGTTCAGGGCGACCGCCGCGGCGTGGTGATTGGCCTTCTTACTGAAGGCCAGACAGAGCCTTCTCATGCGGCCGTTGGTGTGGCGCGTGGAGCCGTTCTGGCGTTCGACGTAGGACGTCGACGCCTTCGCCGGGTCGGGCGCGCCGTAGACCACGGACTTCGTGATGAAGGGGTCGCGCGGCGGCTCGTACCGGTGGTCATCGTCTCGGCGCCCTCGGCTGCCAGAGCGGTAGTTCTTCACCGTCTGCATGTAGTCGATGCTCGGTCCGAACGACGTACCCACGGCGGAAATGTAAGGCGCGAAACCGTCGCTGGTCAGCTGCGGCATGACCAGCATGCGGGCGCGAAGGTCCTTGATGAAGGCGTCTGTCGTCGCCTGGTCGCGCTTGCCGACACGCCAGCAGATGACCATGCGGCTGGTCGCGTCGATGGCAACGAAGGTGTACGCCTCCCCCACGTCGGGCGGGTCGGCCTCGGTCACGCGGGACTGCTTCTTCTGCACGAAGGACCAGACCTCATCGACCTGCACGAGGCTGCACTGCACGTCTCGCACGAGGCGGTCATGCAGGCGCACTGCACCGGCCCCCAGCGCCAGCAGCAGGCGCGTGATGGTGCGGTGGTTGACCTCGGTCATGCGCTCGACCGCCCGGATGCTGTTGCCGTCCAGGAGCGCCGCGAGCACACGCAGGCGCTTCTCCGCCGGGAGCACGTTCGCCACGGGACCCTTGCCTTTCCCCAGCGGAGGGCCCACGATCCGGTCTGCCAGGACGTCGGACGGGTCGCTCCGCTCGGCTTCTGCCGCCCTGCTCCTAGTTTGCCGCTGGGAGCGGGGCGTTTTCGTCTAAGGTCCTCTGATTATAGCGGTTTTGCCGAGGAAAACCGCTCGGAAGGGCACCCGGCAGATGCCGACAGGACGGGGTATGTCATAGCACGGCTGGCTCGTGCCCCTCCGACGGCGCCACAGCGCCGTGGTGACCGCCGTCGCAGCAGCGAACACAGAGGAGCCAGTGCATGAACGTTACAGAATTGGCGCACAGCGCGATACTCGATGCCTCGTGCAAATTTGCCGAGGCCGCAGGGCGCTGCCTGGAAGGCGGGGCGCATGCGGATACCGACAAGGCCATCAGGCTACTGGAAGTGAGCGTTATGGCGTTTATGGTGTGCGGGCGACTCGCAGCTTGCGCCGCTAGCCACGCACACGCGCAGCGCTCGGAGGCACCAGGGATGTCGACAGAGGGAGGCGAGGCCAACACGAGTCCGTCAAGTCGCCGGCCAGTGCCAGACCTGGGCACTGACGAAGGATGGGCATACGCTGCCAACAACCCTCCCTAGACAAGTCGCTGCGGTCCGCTCTGTTTAATCACCCATCTAGGCTGGCCCGTATGGGCCTCTGGCTCCGCAGGACTGAGTTCAACGCGCAGTACAATTGGAGAATCAACGTCGAGGGCATGGAGCGTGGTTGTTAT
Source organism: Sorangium sp. So ce128 (assembly GCF_051525245.1). Classification (NCBI taxonomy): domain Bacteria; kingdom Pseudomonadati; phylum Myxococcota; order Polyangiales; family Polyangiaceae; genus Sorangium; species Sorangium sp. So ce128. Next base: position 5,139,805 of record NZ_CP150313.1, read on the forward strand.
GTGGAGTTCGGACTTGACCAGTTTGCCAAGAGCAGACGTACGGACGCCGTGTGCTAGCATCAGCCCAGCTCCACTCACGATGGTTTCCGTTGCGCTCTCAACTACCGTCACGGACGCCTTCCTTGTCTCGGCGTGCATGGTTGGGAGCAGTCGATCGACCTTGAAGTCGACCGTGTCTGTGCGTCCAGGAATACCAAGCGTCATGGAGCACATGTGCAGGGGAAAGATCGCTTGTCCACCGCCTGGGACGCTTACGTATACGTGCACCATGCACGATATGAATTTGTCTCCATGGGCTGAGCCCTCGCCGATGGTCACGTTGATTATGTCACACCGAGGTCTCACGCTCATCGGGGCGAGCAGCCTTACGAGGTGCTCTCGAGTCGCGGTTCTTGCTGAGGTGCCTTCGCGCCACGGCACCTCTTTGTCTGGCCGGCGTATGTCTGTTCCTGTCAAGACGTACGGCGCCCTGGATGTGTCGAAAAGCAGCGCCACTACTGGCGCGTCAACCGTGGGGACAACGATGGACTCAAGCAGGCTCGGTGCCAGTCCGTCAAAGTGCGACTTGAATATGTCGAGGAATACCGCGAGCTCTTCGATCCCAGCGCCAGGGATCGTCGGCGTCCTTTCGTGGACGCCTATTACCCACAGTATCTGGGCGCCGCGCGCCGCGTTCGCGTGTGCCGCAATCTGGCGCGTAAACTCGTACCGTTTCTCCTTTGTAGCTTCGGGCCACTGGCGCTTCAGCTCCACATATGAGTCCTCCACCGGTTCTCCGCGCTTTACGCGGTCGATGATGCCGAGAACCCTGACCTCCAGCTGCGAGTGGACTGGCATGCCCACGTTGGTAGCGGAAGTGGAGATGCCTTGTAACTCGCCGCACGTCCAGCGGCAGGCGTTCAGGATGTGGCGGGATGAGGCGGAGGGAGGCGAGATGATGGCGGGGAGAGGCGGGTTACCGGCGTCGGCGCAGCTTCAGCGCCAGTGCCTCCCGAGCGATGCGGAGCCTGGACGCCGCCGTGTGCGGGTTCATTCGGCGCCGTCGGGCGTAGGCGGCAAGGCTCTCCGGGTCGTCGACGGAGAGGAGCGCCTCCAGTTGCCAGGGCGGGAGCTCGGTCATGGCGTCCAGCACCTCGCGCGCCTCGATCTGCGCCTCCAAGCTCGGCCCGACAGGCTCGCGCAGCAGGCCGAGCGGGCTCGGGTGGAGGACCGCGTGACGGACGTACGCGCTGTGCACGTAGTGCGAGGCGAGGCGCCACGCGATGCCGTGCAGCCACTTCCGGAGCGCGTCCCGGGGCTTGTCCTTCGGGTCAGGTCTGTAGAGCCCACGGCGGACGGCGTTCCAGGCGTTGAGCAACACCTCGGCCTCCACGTCGCGGCGGTCGCGCTTCGGGATGCCGGCGAGCGTCGCCAGGACGAGGGGGCGCTCGGCAAGGATCGCGTCCATCGTCGGCTTCTTCCTGGGATGTCGAGCGGCAGGCGGGCGGCGAGCCCCCTTCCGCGGCTTGGTCACCCGGACCTCCCGCACGTCGGGCAGCGGTCCGCTGCGACGGGGCGGCCGAGTAGGCGCTCGATCGTCGTTCCAGCCGCACGCGCGGCGCGCATGGCGGTGCCGGGCGACCCGGCGAACTGGCCAGAGGCGATCGCGCGGATCGAACGGGTCGGCATGCCCATCACCTCGGCGAGGCATGCCCAGGTGCCGTACGCGGCCCGCAGGTTCTTCAGCGCCGCCCGGAGGCGCTTGCGCTCGGGTTCGGTGAGGGAACGGGTGACGAAGGGGCGGCGGCTGCGTGTGGATACACGTCCGCCTTGCCCACCGTCGGGTGGGATCAGGTATAGCTGCACTGTCGGACTCCGCTCTGATCGGGGTTCGGCCACGCAGCCCGGGCGACGCCAATCGCCGCGGGCTGCACTACTTCCGGCCGAACTTAGCCCGTCAGCACGGGGCCGGAGTCAAAGTGCAGCACTCAGATCCAAAGTGCAGCACTACCCGGACACGGGCCAGGGGAAGCTCCCCGCAGCCTTCATCGCACCGGACACGGTCGGGGAGAGGCTCCCCGCAGCCTTCGTGGCACCGGACACGGGCCAGGGGAGGCTCCCCGCAGCCTTCGCGGCACCGGCCACGGTCGGGGAGAGGCTCCGCGCAGCCTTCGTGGCAAGGGAGACGGTGGCCCGTAACGGTGCTCTCTGGTTCATGGCACAGCGCGTGCTGTCCAACCATCGCCACATCCAGCGCGCCTGTCACGGAGCGAGCAGCACCCGAGCCACTGGCTCGCGCTCCGCAAGGGCCGGGCTCCCTTCTGGCAGGGCGACGTCGCTATCCAGCCCCGCGCGGGCCCGAGCGCCATGGCGCAAGATTACGACGTTCGGCGGCACGCCGTCAGAAAATCAGCCGTGAGGTCGATTGACGGCTTAACGGGGGTGATTATCCCTGCCCGGAACGTCCGGTGTGCGCCTGACGTTCTCGACACGTCCAGCGCGCGGGGGTGAGGAGCGCACCGTACCTGTTCTCCGCTGCTCCGCGACGACGAACAACGAGAGGTCATTCCCTCATGACGAAGCCTTCTCCACTCAAGAAGAAGCCTGCCCCCAAGAAGCCCGCGGCCCCGCCCCAGGCGGCGGCGGCGTTCGACGAGACCCTGCCCGAGATCGAGGCGCTCAGCCCCGATCGGCTCATCGCCATCAACCTCGATATTCCCCGTGTGGTCTCCCAGGTGCTGGGCGTATTGCCCGGCCTCCGCGCGCTGCGCTCCGCCATCGCGGAGCGCCTGCCGACGCACGAGCTCGCGTCGCTCGACCGGCTCGAGGCTTACGCGCTCGCGGCCTGGTACGCGCACCTCGCGTGGCTGTCGAGCGGAGGCGCCGAGAACGCGCTGAAGCCGCTGCTCGCGGAGGCGGCCCCGCTGCGCGAGAACCTGCTGAGCGACGCCGAGGCGCTGGCCCGCCGCGGCCTGCTCGACGCGGACACGGTCGCGGAGATCCGCGCCGGACAAGGGTACATCGACACGGCCAATGACCTCGTCGCCCTCTCGGCGCTCTTCACTGCGAGCTGGTCGGAGGTCGCCGGCAGGACGGCGGCGACCGAGGAAGAAGTGAGGCGCGCCGGGGAGATCGGGCCGCAGATCCTCGCGGCCCTCGGCGTGAGGGAGCACGGCAAAGGTCCCGGGCCGACCGAGGCCGCGGACAGGAGGGCGCGGGCGTTCTCGCTGCTCGTCCACGCCTACGACCAGGCCCGCCGCGCCGTCACGTACCTGCGCTGGGACGAGGGGGACGCCGATGCGATCGCCCCGTCTCTCTACAAGGGCCGCACAGGCCGCGCGGCGTCGTCCAGCGATGCCGCCGCCGCGCCGGCAGACGAGGCCCCGGCTGCCCTGCCGGCGCCGGCGCCCACGGGTACGGCGGCGCCCACGGGTACGGCGGCGCCATCGGGGCCCGGCGCCGCACTGAACGGCGCGCCGTTCACCGGTTAACCATCGCCGCCCACCTCCGCGGCGGACGCCTTCGAAGAACATCCGAACGCTGCGCGGCCGTCCGGCACGCCAGCGATCAGGAATGATGCGCTGGTGCCCCTGTGCCCGCCAGGCGCTCGCGTCCTCACCAAGAGCCGTCATCGGCCGGCCGACCGTGGCCGAGCCATGTCCATCCTCATGGGGCTACCTGGTGATGAAATGGCACTGGACGGCGCGGCGCTTGCCGTTGACGAAGAGCTGCGCACACGCCTTGCCGTACTTCGGGAGCGTGCGGTCCTTCTTGATATTGAAGGTCGGCACAGTGCCAACCTTGCACGTGGTGTGCAGGGGCCCGCGCGTGATCCTGTACGTCTTGCCGGACGTATCGGCGTAGTGGAATTCGATCCGGGCGTTGCAGAACCGGCTCAGGAGGGCAGCGGGACCGACACAATCCACGCCAGCGATCTGGTCCCTGATCTTTCGTCCGGCGCCCTTGATCACGTGGGTGAGGGCGCACCCGGTAGGCACGTTGATGGTGGCGCCTCCGATGGTGTAGCTGAACGTCTGGACGGCGGCGCTCCCGGCAGCCGATCGCACGCTGAATCGGGAGCTGGGTGCCTCGACCTGCGCCTCCTCCTGCGTCGTCACGGCATCACCCTGCGCCTCCTCGACATCGACGTCGTCGGCGAGATCCTCCCCTGCGTCATCGGAGGGAACGCCGCCCTCCTCCTGCGAGGGAACACTTCCCCGGAAGACGACAAGAGGCGCGGATACGCGCCCGGTCAGGGCGCCGGCGTCGCCGGCCATGGCCGGCGTGGCCAGAACGAGCGGAGCCGTCGCCGCGCCGATGACGGCTGCTGTGCCGATGGTGGCTGCCGTGACGAGCGAGCGTGAAGACTTCCAGAACATGGGGTGCTCCTGGTGTGGTGATCCGACACAAGTCCGAGCGCCAGCGACGCGCCACCGGTGGGCGGTGACGTCAGTGACCGGAGGTGACACGTGGCGAGCAGTCAAACGAATATCGAATTTCTGGTTCGAGTGTGCTGTTGGCTCCCACCGAGCGCTCATGCAGAACTGATACCAGCGCCAAGCTCGACCAACCCGCGCCGCCCCGGGGAAAGGAAAAGCGAAACGATTCGAGGAGACCAAGGGCGAATCGCCAGGCTCACCTCAGGCGACAGGAGTTTTTCTGGCGCGATACGCCTTCCTCCTGGGAAATGACGCTGCATCAACAATGGTTTCCATCCATCCAAGGGGCCGCGTTCACGCCGGTGGCTTCCCCCACGCGCTGGTTGTCAAATCAGCGGTGAGGCCCCCCTTGGCCTGCGCTCGAGGCTCGCTGGGCTCGCTGGGCACGATGACGGCCAGCCAGGCTCTTCGCGAACCGGTGCTCCACCATGATTTTCGATATTCGCGCGATCGCGGGTGATCAGCGTCCGGCTCGACTGACCGGCATCGCGCTTGGCCTGCCTATGGCCGGGGATCGCGCCATTGCCGTTCGACACGGAATTTGCTCGACTCCCCCCCGATGTCTCGCCCCTGCATCGCGGCCCCTGGCCGCCTCGACTCCCTCGGCCGCCGCCACATCGCCCTCGGGATCGCGCTGGCCGCGCTGCTCGCGCCACGCCAGGCCCCGGCGCGCGGCGCGCCGGCCGGCGGCGGGCCAGCGCCGTCTGCGCGTCCCGAGGCGCCCTCGCTCGTCACCGAGGCCGAGCGGACCGGCTTCCGGCGCACCGGTCGTTATGCCGAGGTCGAGCGGCTATGCCGCGGCTTCGAGCAGGCCTATCCGGGCCGCGCCCGCTGCGTCCGTTTCGGTACGACGCCCGAGGGCAGGCCCATGCTCGCGATCGCCGCCTCCGACGACGGCACGCTCGACCCCGCGGCGGCGCGGGCGAAGCGGCGCCCGGTGATCCTGTTCCAGGGCGGCATCCACGCCGGCGAGATCGACGGCAAGGACGGCGGCTTCTGGGCGCTCCGCGAGCTGCTCGACGGCGCGATGGCGCCCGGCGCCCTCGCGGCGGCCACGGCGGTGTTCGTGCCGGTGTTCAACGTCGACGGCCACGAGCGGTTCCGTCGAAACCAGCGGCCCAACCAGCGCGGCCCCGAGGAGATGGGCTTCCGCGCCACAGCGCAGAACCTCAACCTGAACCGCGATACCATGAAGGCCGAGGCGCCCGAGATGCGGGCCATGCTGGCGCTCCTCGACGCCTGGGATCCGGTGGTCCAGGTCGACCTGCACACGACGGACGGCGCGAAGTTCCAGCACGACATCGCGGTGGTCGTGGAGCCCTCGGTGCCTCACCCCGGCGGACTCGACGCCGTGGCGCGCGCCCTCTCGGGGGAGCTCCAGGCGCGCCTCTCGGCGCTCGGTCACCTGCCGCTCCCGTTCTACCCGGCCTTCCGCGAGGACGACGACCCCTCGTCGGGGATCTCCACCGAGCCGGGGCCGCCGCGCTTCTCGCAGTCCTACAGCGCTGCCCGCAACCGCATCGGGGTGCTCGTCGAGACGCACAGCTGGGCCACCCACGCCGAGCGCGTGCGCGCGGTGCACGACCTCCTCGCGGCGCTCTTCGAGCGCGTCTCCTCCGGCTCCGGCGCGGGCGCCCTCCGCGCCGCGGCCGAGCGCGCGGACGCCGCGAGCGCGCGCCTCGCCGGCGTCCCCTTCGCCCTGACGCACCGCGCGGGGCCGGTCTCGCGCATCTTCCCGTTCCGCGGCTTCGCTTACGAGAAGCGCGCCTCGGAGATCTCGGGCGGCACGTGGACCCGTTACGACGAGTCCCGCCCGCAGATCTGGCGCGTGCCGCTGTTCGACCGCATCCAGCCGGACCTGACGGTCACCGCGCCCGAGGCCGGCTACGTCATCCCGGCGGCGCACGCGGCCTGGGTGGCCGACAAGCTGCGCCTGCACGGCGTGCGTTACCAGATCCTCCCCGAGGCTCGCCCCGGCTTCGCCGTCGAGGCGTTCCGGGCCGACGCGGTGACGTTCGAGCGGCCCTTCGAGGGTCGGACGCGCGTGAAGCTCCAGGGCGCCTTCCGGCCGGAGCGGCAGGATCTTCAGGCCGGCTCCCTGTTCGTTCCCATCGCGCAGCCGCGGGCGCCCCTCGTCCTGCACCTCCTCGAGCCGCTCGCGCCCGACTCCCTCGTCGCCTGGGGCTTCTTCAACACCTCCTTCGAGCGCAAGGAGTACATGGAAGCCTACGTGGCCGAGGAGGAGGCGCGCAGCATGCTCGCCGCGGATCCGGCGCTGCGCAACGAGTTCAATGCGCGCCTGCGCGATCCTGCGTTTGCGAACGACGCGAAGGCCCGGCTCGATTTCTTCTACAAGCGCCATCCGTCCTGGGACGAGCGCGTGAATCTCGTCCCGGTATTCCGCGTCGCCGCGCCGCCGTGACAGGCCTCTCCTTCGTTTCGTCTGCTTCGCCTGCGCTCCGGCTCTGGCCGAATGTCCGTGAGCCCCGCAGGCCTCACATCATTCGATGGATTCCTGCCAGTCTGCGGCGCCGCGCCGGGCGAGGGGGCCCCGCGCGGGTTGCGCGGAGCGCGCGGGGATCGCATGCTCGTCACGACATGTCGGCCGGCGTGCGATAGCGGTGACGCGCGCGCCTACGACGACGCACGGCGACGTGATGTCGCCTGACGGCGAAAGGGGGGGACGATGTTCCTGCGATGGGCGTTCGGCTTTTGTTCGGCGTTTTTCTTCGCCTTTCCTGCGCTGGCGCAGAATACGCGGATCGCGAACTTCACCTATGCTGGCAGCGGCTGCCCTGTCGGCTCCGCTGCGGGGGTGATCTCGCCTGATCAGAAGGCGCTGACCGTCATCTTCGACCAGTTCGAGGCGCACGCCGGCCCGGGCATCGGCCGCGCCGCGAACCGCGCGTTCTGCCAGCTGGCCGTGGATCTCCGGTTCGATCCGGGGTGGCAAGTCGCGGTCTTCGACGCCACGTACCGGGGATTCGCCGACCTGGAGGGCGGCGTCCAGGGGCTCCACGAGACATCGTATTATTTCTCGGGGTCGCCGCTCACCTCGGGGCCGCTCATGTGGAGCATGATCGGGCCGTTCACGAGCGACTTCTCCCGCACGGACACCTTCACGACCACGGTCTGGTCCGAGTGCGGCACCGTGCGGCCGCTCAACATCAAGACGAGCCTCTATGTCACGAACCGGCTTGCGCCGTCGAGCTCCGGGGTGCTGACCAACGACACGACCGACCTCCAGGTCCGGCTCGAGTACGGCCTCGTGTACCGCCCCTGTCCCGGTCCCTGAGGTCGGCAGGGCGCCCGGCGCGCCTGGCGCGGCGGTGCCGCGCCGGGCTCGCTCACGCCATCAGGCAGCCGGCCGACGACCCTTGCATCGGCACGATGGCCATGATCTCCCCGGTCTCCCCGAAGATCAGGAGCCGCGCGACGATGGCCTCCTTGCCCGTGCCGCACAGGGGCAGGAGCGCGAGCCGGACCGCTGGCCCGTTGCCCCCTTCGAACTTGAGGGCGAGCAGCTGCTTGTCGTCGCACTCCTCGAGGAGCTCCACGTCCGCCTCGATCTGGACCGGCGCCACCCGCGTGCACGCCTTGGCCTCGCCGAAGCTGTCCACCGTGCAGCGGTTGGGATCGAGCGAGATCCGGACCCGAGACGACGCCTGTTCGCCCACCGTGGTGATCTGGATCTGATGAACCGAAATCCCCTTCTGGAGCGGGATGGGCTCCACGAGATAGCCTGTTTCCAGCCGCAGATTCTTGATTTTCATCGGACCCCCGCCTCTCGGCCGTGCGTCCCGCGATCTCCGCCCATCGCGGCGCCGCGGCGGCGCGCCTGCTTCTAGGGAGAAGCACCGGTTGTGCCGGCGCGCGCGCGCGGAGCCCGCACGCGCGCCCTGCGCCGCCATCGCGCTCGGCGGAGCGCCACAGGCGCGGCGCCGCCGTCCGCTCGTCCAGGCTCAGACGAGCCCGAACTTGTAGATATCAAGGAGCCTGGCGAGGAGCGCCGCGTGCGCCGGATCCGCGAGGGAGCCGAGCCGGGTCACCTCGAGCTCCGCGCTGACGCGCTCGAAGAGGGCGGCGCAGACGCGGGTCGGATCGTGGCGCGCGGCGTACGCGATGCCGTCGGGTCGCCTCGGGTGGTCGTGGATCGCGCGCGCCCAGCGGTGGGCGGCCCGATAGGACTCCCCCGAGGTCAGGCGGGCGTCGGCCCCGAGGCGCGCCAGCCCCTCTCCCGTGAGGTTCACGAGCCGCAGCGGCCGCAGCGGCGCGATGCGCGCGAGCCCCCGCGCGGCGAGCTCGCTCTGCTCCACGAAGCGCACGCCGGTCGCGTGGCCGAACACCTCGATGAAGGCGCAGCGCGGGTCCTTGCCGGCGTACAGCACGCCGAACTCGCCGTCCGGCGCGTCGAAGCGGTTGTCGCCCGAGCGACCGAAGTGGAGCGGTTCACGCGTGAGCCAGTGGATCCGGAACCAGCTCCGCCGGTAGATCGCGATGGGGAGCGGCGACGTCGCGAGGTCGAGGGGCGGGTCCGGATGCGCCCCGAGCGTCGTCGTCATCGCGGCGCGTTCTCAGGCCGCGCCTTGCTCACCGAAGGTGCGCGCGGCGAGCCGCACGGGGTCCAGCTCGCCGCGGCGGAGCCAGTCGAGCGGCCGCTCGCCGTCGAGGCGGAGGTTGCCGGAGAGGAAGAAGCGGACCTTCGCCAGCGGGGGGTGCTCTTCGAGGAGGGCCAGGATCTCTTCCATCCCCGGCAGCAGGCCCTCGTCCGCGAACTGCCATGCGGGGTAGAGGTGGCCACGAGCGCCGATGCTGACGGCCAGCAGCCTTCCGGCGGCGCGCCGCGCTTCGATCGCCTGGGGCGAGAGGTGCAGCCCCTCGCCGACCTCCTCGGCGGTGAGCGTGCCCCCTTCGGCCGCGAGGAGCGCGTCCCTCGCCTGCAGGCCGCGGAGGCGGGCCGGCATGAGCGGATCCGCAGCGGAAAAGAGGCCGACGGCGCTCGGCTGCGTGAGCGCCGTCACCAGGGCGTCCGCGTTGCTGGGCGACGCGTCCACCTCGCCAAGCTCGCTCTGATCGAGCCGCTCCGCGACCTGGGTGAGCGCGTCGATGCCGCGCGCCAGGAACGCGACCCGCAGCGGTTCACCATCGAACTGCTGGAGTCGCTCTGCAATTTCCGAAAGAGCGCTGGAGTCCCGATCCTTGGCCATGGCCGACCCAGGGGACGATGCAGCGCGCGCGCAGCGCCGTCAACCAAGCGCCCGGCACCTTTCTGCGTCATTACGACCACGCTGAACGGAACGTCAGTGAAAGCCATTCGCTGTGTCGTTGGTGTCGTTGGTGTCGTTCTTCTTCGGTGAGCTCACCGGCTCCTGGGTTTGTCGGGGACGTGGGAAAGAAGGTCAGAGGCCGACCTGTTTCAGCATCGCGCTGGTGATGGACTGACGCACGCTCGTGAGCTCTGCCCATGGGTCCCGGATCGCGGCGAGGCGCTGCGGCACGGTGTCGATGGTGAACGAGGCGGGATCGAGCGGCGCGTCGAGCTCGTCCCACGAGAGCGGGGTCGCGACGGCCGCGCCGGGGCGCGCCCGCGTCGAGTAGGGCGCCACCGCGGTGGCGCCGCGCCCGTTCCGCAGGTAGTCGACGAAGACCTTGCCGGCGCGCTTCGCCTTCGACATCGTCGCGGTGTACCGCGCCGGCTCGGAGCGCACGAGCGCGTCGGCCACGGCCTTCGTGAACGCCTTCACCTCGTCCCAGCCCCTGCGTGGCGCTATCGGGACCACGACGTGCAGGCCTTTGCCGCCGGTCGTCTTGACGAAGCTCCGTAGCCCCAGCGACGAAAGGAGGCGCCGCGCCGTCCGCGCCGCGTCCGCCACGCGCTCCCACGGGAGATCCGGCGCTGGATCGAGGTCGAACACCATCCTGTCGGGCTGCTCGATCCGGTCCACGCGGCTCCCCCAGAGGTGCACCTCGAGCGCCCCCATCTGGAGGAGCGACACGAGCCCTTCGGTGGTCTCGATATAGAGATAGGTGCGCTCGCCGTCGTCCTCCTCGACGGCCATCCGCTGGATCGCCTCGGACAGCCCCTCGGCCTCGTGCCTTTGGAAGAAGCATGGCTTGCCCTGGCCCGCGGGGCAGCGGACCAGCGTGAGCAGCCGCTTCTCGGCGTGGGTCAGCATGTGCTCGGCGATCTGCTCGTAATACCGGGCCAGAGCGAGCTTCGTGATCCCCTGCGCGGGATAGAGCACCTTGTCGGGGTTCGTCAGCGGCACCCCGGCGACTTCGACCCGCTCGGCGCCGCCGCTGCTCCGGCCCCCGCGCGGGGCCTTGCCCCCCGTCGTGCTCGCGGCCCTCCTCGGCGCCGCGCCGGCCGCCCTGCTTGGCGCAGCGCCCGCTGCCTCGCCGGGCGGCGATCGCGGCGGCGGCTGTTCGCGCTCGACGGTGACCGACTCCGGGGTGCGGTCCTCGCGGAGCCCTTCGAAGGAGGGGTGTCGCAGCCGTCCGTCGCGCGTCCACTCGGAAAAGCGGACCTCCGCGACGAGCCTGGGCTCGACCCAGCGCGCGCCCCGCATGCGCGGCGCCCCTGAACAGGCCGGCGTGGCGCGCGCGATCGGATCGAGGCGGCTGCGCAGGGTCGTCAGCGTCTTGCTCGTGAAGCCCGTGCCCACCTTGCCGGCGTAGGCGAGCTTGCCTGATCTGTTCACGCCGACGAGGATCGCCCCCAGCCCTTTCCGGGCGCCGGACGGCTCGGTGAAGCCGACGATCACGAACTCCTGGCGCCGGCCGCACTTCACCTTGAGCCAGCTGTCGCCGCGCCCGCTCCTGTAAGGAGCCTCCGGGCGCTTCGCGATGACGCCCTCGATCCCGAGCTCGCACGCGTGCTGGACGACGGCGGAGCCGTCCTCCGCGACGTGCTCCGTGTAACGCAGGTGCCCTTCCTCGGGCGCTTCTGCGAGCAGCGCCTCGAGCGCCCGCTTGCGGGTGACCTGTGTGCACCCGCGGAGATCGCGGCCGTCGAGGTAGAGCAGGTCGAAGACGAAGTACATCAGGCGCCCCTCGCTCCTGCCATTCCCGTCGCTGAGCGCGTTCTGGAGGGCCTGGAAGTCGGTCACGCCGTCCGGCCTCACGACGACGATCTCGCCGTCCAGCACGGCCTCCCGCGCAGGCAGCTGGGCGAGGTCGTCGCGCACGCCCGCGAACCGCTCGGTCCAGTCCTGGCCGCGGCGGGTCAGGAGCGTCACGCGCCCCCCGCGGAGCTTCGCGAGCATGCGATAGCCATCGAGCTTGACCTCGTAGAGCCACCCCTCGCCCGGGGGCGGCTCGGTGACGAGCGTCGCGAGCTGGGGCTCGATCTCGCCCGGGAACGGCCCTTTCCGGGCGCCCTCGAGCGCATCCGCGTAGGTCAGCGTCGGGCGCGGGACCGCTGCGGTGGTGTCCGCGTCTCCCGTCGCCGCGGACGAGCGCTGGCTGTCCACATCGGCCGCCGTTGCCCCGCGTTTGCGACGGGCGGTCAGGGTTGCTTGTCGCACCGCTTGAGTCCGCCGCGCCGCGCCTTGTGCCTGTCTTTGTCCGGCCATCATCATGCCACCGTCGCTTTTGGTGGAAAAAGCAATTCCGATACCGCAATGGCATCGTCGCCTGCCGGTGGTTTCCCGTTTCCCGGACGTGGCGCGGCCGGCTGAGCTCGACATGCGCGCCCCAGAATGCGGCGATCTGCCACGCACGTGGCCTCACCCCTGGCGCGCCAGCCGCGGCTCTGCGCAGCGGATCTCCTCGGATCCTGGCGCACGGGCTCCCGCGCAACATCCGAGTTCCCACGCCTGCCACGGCGCCTGGAATGAACAGGTGCGCAGGACCGCGCGGGTGGTTTAGATCAAGTAAGGACGGACTCGAGGAAATCGGCAATAGAACGAACGCTGCAACGCTGGTGCTGCGCGTCGCCGCCGCTGTGATCGTCGGATGGTCGTCCCGGACGGCGTGAACGGGTCAAGCACTGCCGTGAGGGGCGAGCGACAGGGGATACGCCTGGTGCCGGACCGAGCTACTGCAGCGCCTCGGAGACGTTCGACGCGGTGATGGCCTGGTCATGCCACCGCTCCAGGGTCGCCAGCTCGACGCACGCCTCGATGCGAGCGTCGTCCAACGGGCTCAGCACGAGCTGCCGGCGAGCGAGCACACGTCGCAGGGCAGCGCGTGCCTCGGCCAGACGTCCCTTGCCGATGCCCTTCTCGATGCCCTTCTCGATGAGCCGCTCCTGGACCTGCGGGCTCGCTTCGAGCAGCACCTCGAGGATGCGCTGCCGCCGGGCCTCCACCTCCGGGTCTTCGGCCTTGCCGAACCTCCACAGGAGCTCCTCTCGGGTCGTCGCTGACATGGCCAGGTACTCTAGCATGGCCAGCACCCACTCGATGGGCCGGCGTCCGGCTACCCACCGGCCGAACTCGTCGAGGGCTCGCCCGGAACGGGCGACCAGGAAAGCGATCGCTCGTCCCGCAGGGGGAGCTCGTTCGCTGCAACCCACAGCACCCAGTGCCCGAGCGGCTCCACGCGGTAGCAGCCGGGCGCGAAGCGCCTGGGCGCGTACACCCGTTGCAGCCACTCCGGCACGTGAGGAGCGACCAGCCAGAGCGGCTCGTGGCCCACCCAGGGCGGCGCCTCTTCCGCTTGCTCGACCCGCTGCAGCTGCCTCGCTTGCCGCCGCAAGAGGGCCCGCTCTATCGCCTTCCGATCCACGTGATCCCCGGCGAGCTTCAGCTCGACCATCACCTCCTCGTGCCCACGCGCCTCGGGCCAAGGCGCTGTCAGCTCCACCAGGAGAGCAGGGCGGTGGATCAGGAGCAGGCCATCGCACTGCACCTTCTCGAGCCGGATTTCCGGTGGATCTTGCCAGGTGATGGCACCTCCAGTGAGGCGCTCCGTCTCTTCGGCGAACGTTCGTTTGGCGAACAGGTCCGGTTGACCCATCGCGCTGCGCGGTAGCAGAGAACGATCGCAGGAGCCAGAACCATTCGCAGATCAGCGAGATCCGCTGACCGGCTTTCTCACCGGCACTCGCACTCTATCCACCCAAGGCCGCACCGCGACGAATTCTCAAACGAAGACGACCTCGTCTCCGTAATACGCTTCTCCGTATCGACGGCTCGCGCGCCCCCGACACGCGACCCGTCATTGCGCGGGCGGCTCGCTCCAGTAGCGCACCAGATCAGGCAAGGCGGTCTCCGCCATGCGGGTGAGGTGCCTCACGTGGTCTGGCTTCTGGGTACCCGGATAGCCTCGGACGTGGAACGCGCCCCTGTGCGCCTCGGACAGGGGGGCGAACCGGAGCTTCGCCTCGCTCGCCTCCCCGGTCAGGTCGTAGATCGCCTGCTCGTCTGCGCCCGCGCCCGGGGAGCGCTGTGCGCCCGTGAGCTTGAGGAGAGCGTCCGTGCTCTCGTGAGTACCGGCGTAATCGCCGTTCGGGGTGATCTCCGAATGGGTGATCGACATCAGCTTCTTGCCGGCGGCCGCCAGCTCGGCGAAGCGGCTGAACGGCTTGAGGCGCTCCATGTCCAGGCTGCGGTCGAGCGGCATGTAGCCGGTGTGGATGCCGTCCAGGAGCAGCACGGCGTCCACCTTGTCCGTGAACCCCGGCTGGTTCAGGAGCCCGCGAACCGCGCCATACCCGGCGCTGAACGCCGAGAGCGCGACGCGCCGGAGCCGGGCGTCGCGCAGCCCACGGGCCTCGAGCGCCACCTGCGCCTTCGCCATCAACGCCGGGAGATAGGAGCGGATCGAGAACTGGGTCTCGTACGCACCAGAGCTGATGCCCAGATTGATGATCATCACAACCGCGTTGAGCCGGGCGCGATCGAACCCCGCCTGCACGACGTCGTTGACCCCATGGAAGTGGATCACCAGATCGTACGCTCCATCTGCCGAGGCGAAGGACGCGGGGATGGTGATGATCCCGTCGGGGATGGGGATCACCGCCGTTCGATCGAGCGTCGCGTCGGCGCGATCCGCGGCAGCGAGGGCCGGCGCCGCCGTTGCTGGCGTTGCCTGGAGCGGCGCGGCCGCTTCGGCCTTCACCTCGACCCGCGCCGCCACCCCCGTCGACCGCAGGATGGCCGCGGCGGCCGCGGCAGGCTGGAGCGCCGAGCCCGCGCGGAGATCGAGGCCCGCCGCGCCGAGCTGCATCGAGACGAGCCCGCCCACCACCGCCGCGAAGCCCAGGCCGGCACCCGCGCTCAACGCGATCAAGCGCGATGTGGAACGCCGCGTCGGAGATGCCATGACCGGAGCCGGCGATTCGAACGGCATCGCCATGCCCCCAATCGACGCCGGCGGACGACGGAAAATTAAAGTGGGCTCATCCTCGTCGTGGGGCAGTTGGACCTCCGCGCAAGGGGGCTCAGCGGGGAACATGTCAGCGATGATGCGAGGCCTATGCCACTCATGGCAAGAGCTAAAATTCTACATGATAGGTTCGCATGCGCATGCGTCAAGGAAGTGGACCTGGTCCGACGTAGTCCCATGGTGGTTCATCGATTGCCCAGGGAAGCACCTTGCTCGCGCACGTAGTCACCGTGGTTCCGGTATTCCTGAGCGCTCGTGAGCACCTCTGAGCCGTCGGTGCTCCGACGTGGCACGGCGTGGTACGACGTGAATGTTCAAGCGCCAGCAGATCAGGGGAATGACGCACTCCGGCAAAATCTCTCATGAATTGGCCGCTATCACCGCCACCTTGGTCGCGCTGCGTCATCCCCTGTGCCTCATCGGAACTCGGGACACCCGAGCGCCGGCGCGGTGCGGTCGAGGCCCTGCCGGAGCAGGCCAGTCCGCCCTCCGAGGATGATCTCGTTGGCTCCTGCGCTTCGCGTGGAGCGCGTAATCGACTTCGCGCCATCCACCGCACGACCGCTCATGGCCGGACTGACCTCCATGCGCCGGGGTGTCTCGCCGGCCCCCTCGGTGAACCGTTGCACGTCCAACGGTTCACCGACGAGGGGGCGCGCTGAGCGCTGCGCGCGCCCGCCGGGCGAGCTGGCGCGGCAGGCGTCGCCCCGACGTCAGCGACGGACGACGCCGCGCTGCCCTCTGGAAATACGGCGCGACCGAGGCGGGGCGCACGTGGACCTTGACAGCGCGGGGCGCCTCTGGATCTCCTCTTTCCTCCCCACTCACCCGCACGGGCCACCCATGACCAGCTTCCCCCGCGTGTACGACGACAACACCCAGAGCATCGGCCGCACGCCGCTCGTGCGCATCCGCCGCGTGATCGAAGGCGCGCGCGCGACGGTGCTGGCGAAGATCGAGGGGCGCAACCCGGCGTACTCGGTCAAGTGCCGCATCGGCGCGGCCATGGTCTGGGACGCCGAGCAGCGGGGCGTGCTCGGCCCTGGCAAGGCGATCGTCGAGGCGACCAGCGGCAACACCGGCATCGCGCTGGCCTTCGCCGCCGCCTCGAGGGGGATCGAGTGCGTGCTCAGCATGCCCGAGACGATGAGCATGGAGCGGCGCAAGGTGCTCATCGCCCTCGGGGCCAAGCTGCTCCTGACGCCGGGCCCCAAGGGCATGAACGGCGCCATCGCCAAGGCCGAGGAGCTGGCCGCCTCCGACCCCGGCCGGTACGTGCTGATGCGGCAGTTCGAGAACCCGGCGAACCCCGCGATCCACGAGACCACCACCGGCCCCGAGATCTGGGACGACACCGGCGGCAACGTCGACGTCCTCGTCTCGGGCGTGGGCACCGGCGGCACGATCACCGGCGTCAGCCGCTACTTCGAGCGCGGCCGCGGCCGCGCCCTCCACTCCGTCGCGGTGGAGCCGGTCCACTCGCCGGTCATCTCGCAGACGCTCGCCGGCCAGCCGCTCACCCCGTCCCCGCACAAGATCCAGGGCATCGGCGCCGGCTTCGTCCCGAAGAACCTCGACCTCTCCTTCGTGGACCAGGTCGAGGCGGTCTCGAACGACGAGTCCATCGCCATGGCGCGGCGCCTCGCGTCCGAGGAGGGCATCCTCTGCGGCGTCTCCTGCGGCGCGGCCATGGTCGCGGCGGGCCGGCTCGCGAAGGATCCGAAGTGGGAAGGAAAGACCATCGTGGTCATCCTCCCGGACACCGGCGAGCGGTACCTCTCTGGGCCCCTCTTCGAAGGAATGTTCTCCGAGGTCGAGGCCATGAAGGCCTCGTGAGGTCGACGTGAGCAAGAAGTGTGATGCTGCCCCCTCCGAGGCGCCGGCCGACCTGCACGGCATCGTCGACGCGCTGATCGCGAGCTACCGGGAGGATGCGCGCGGGCATCACATCAACAAGCGCTTCACCCCGTCGCGCCAGGAGATCACCGAGATCATCGATCTCCTGCTCCAGATCTTCTACCCGGGCTATCACGGGCGGCAGGACCTGTCGGACGAGGACCTGCTCTACCACGTGGGCACCCTGGTCTCGACGCTGCGCGACAAGCTGGAGCGACAGATCGAGCGCTGTCTGTGCTTCCAGGACGAGACCGTCGACGCGGGCCGCCTCGACGTCCCGAGGTGCCGGCAGCGGGGGCGCGACGTGGCGCGGCTGTTCATCGCCCGGCTGCCGGAGGTCCGGCGGCGCCTCCTGCTCGACGTGCAGGCGGCCTACGACGGCGATCCGGCGGCGGCCTCGATGGACGAGATCATCCTGGCCTATCCAGGCCTCCTCGCCGTGACGGTGCACCGGGTCGCGCACGAGCTGTACCTCCTCGGCGTGCCGCTCATGCCCCGGATCATGAGCGAGTGGGCGCACACGAGGACGGGCGCCGACATCCACCCAGGCGCCAACATCGGTGACAGCTTCTTCATCGATCATGCCACCGGCGTCGTGATCGGCGAGACGACCGACATCGGCGAGCACGTCAAGCTCTACCAGGGCGTGACGCTGGGCGCCCTCTCCTTGCCGCAGCACTCGCGGGGCGCGCGCGGCCTGAAGCGCCACCCCACCGTGGAGGACAACGTCACCATCTACGCGAACGCCACGGTCCTCGGCGGCAAGACGGTGCTGGGGCAGGGGAGCGTGGTGGGCGGCTCGGTGTTCCTCACGAAGAGCGTCGCCGGCGGCCAGCGCGTCGCGCTCGAGGCGCCGAGGCTGCGCGTCGCGTCGCCGCCCCATGGCACGCCCGCCGTCGGCGCCTCCGATCTGGACAGCATCCTCGACTTCGACATCTAGAGCGGCGCTCTCCTCATCAGAGCGGGCGTCTCATCGATCGGAGTGGCCGAGAGGGCGCTCCGGGGCGACGCGGTCGCGGATCGCCTGCTTGATCTCCTTGGGCTCGGGGAAGCGCCCTTCGACGGCGCGCGAGAAGAGCGGCGCGCCGTCGAGCGTGATGTCGAAGACGCCGCTCTCGCCCGGCGACAGGAGCACGTCGATCTCGTCAGGGAAGGTGATCAGCAGCTCCTGAGCGAGCCAGGCCGCGCGCGTGAGCCAGCGGCACTTGGGGCAATACCGGATCGCGACGAGCGGCCGTTGCGGGGCGGGGGTGGCATCCATGCCAGGATCGTAGCGCGAGCGCGCGGCGCGCGGGCAGGCTCAGACGAGGAACGCCCTGGCGAGCCCGAGGAAGATGAAGAAGCCCATGCTGTCCGTGGTGAACGTGAGCAGGACGCTCGACCCCTGGGCCGGATCGCGGCCCAGGCGCTGGAGCACGAGCGGCACCGCGCACCCGACCATCGCCGCCACCACGAGGTTCAGCAGGATGGCCGCGGCCATCACCAGACCGAGCGGGACGCTGCCGTAGAGGGCGGCGGCCGCGAGCCCCACGAGCGTGCCCCAGACGGCGCCGTTCATCAGGCCGACGACGAGCTCTTTCTTCAGGAGGTGCCCCGTGTTCGCCCGCGTCAGCCGGTCGAGCGCGAGGCCGCGGATCACGAGCGCCACCGTCTGATTGCCCGTGTTGCCGCCGACGCTCGCCACGATGGGCATCAGCGCTGCCAGCGCCACGAGATCCTGAATGGTGCTCTCGAAGATGCCGATGACCCGCGAGGCCAGGAATGCCGTGAGCAGGTTGACGAAGAGCCAGAGCCAGCGGTTCTTCGCGCTCGTCCACGCGGGCGCGAAATAGTCCTCCTCTCCCGCGAGGCCCGCGCGCAAGAGCGCCTCGCTCTGGGCTTGCCGCCGCAGGAAGTCCATCATCACATCCACCGTCAGCCGGCCGACGAGCTTGCCGCGCTCGTCCACCACCGGCGCGGCGATGAGGTCGTAACGCTCGAAGGCCCTGGCCGCGTCGCTCGCGCGCTCCTGGGGCGTGAAGCTCACCACGTCCGTGGACATGACCGCGCTCACCTGCGCGCGCGGCTCGCGGAGCAGCAGGTCCTTGAGCGACAGCGCGCCGCGGAGCACGTTGCGCGCGTCGACAACGAACAGCGCCTCGGTGTGCGGCGGCAGCTCGCCCCGCCGGCGCACGTCCTCCAGCGCGCCGCCGAGGTCCCGGCCGTCGCGCACCGAGACGAGCTCCGGGCTCATCAGGTGGCCCACAGAGCCGTCCGGGTACGCGATCGTCGACTGGAAGAGCGACTGCTCGCGCGCGTCGAGCGACTGGTACACCTCCGCCACGATCTCCGGATCGACCGACTCGCTGATGTACGCCAGATCGTCCGGATCGAGCTGGCCGAGCAGCGCGACGAGGCGAGGGCGCTCCGTCTCCGCGACGAGCCAGTCGCGGACCGACCGCGAGGACTCGAGCAGCACCTGTGCGGCGCGGTAGGGCTCGAGCTCAGCCCACACCACAAGGCGATCCGCCTGCGGGAGCACCTCGATGATGTGGGCGAGGTCCGCCGGGTGCAGATCCCTGAGCTTCCTCTGCAGCAGGGCGAGATTTTGCCGGTGGACCAGCGCCTCGACGAGCTCTTTGTTCCTGCTCTCCTGCTTGTGGGTCAGCGTCTCGATGACGCGTTGCTTTTGGAGCAGGGTAGTCACCAGGCTCAGGCTCTCTTGCAGTTTCTCCTGGGACCTAGGCGTGCTCATGGCGGCTCCGGGCGCGGGGGCGCGCCGAGCATAGCCCGGGTCCGCGCGGCCGGTCGTAGGCCGCGTGCGGTCGCGCTCGCCGTATTGACCGGACCCCATGGCTCATGGTTCTGTCGGCCCGATGAAGCGCGCGTTCGATTTGTGCGTGGTTGGGCTCTCGCTCGGAGCGATGGCCTGTGGACCGGGCCTGGAACCCGAGGTGGTCGTGCATCCTCCCCGGCCCACTGTCTCGCCGGAGAGCACCGCCAGCACGACCGGCGGCGGGTGTCCGGCCATCGGCCACGCGGAGCCGCTCATCGTCGACTGGCTCACGACACGCCGCTCCGATCTCGGGCTCGCGATGAAAGACGGCATCGCCGTCGTCTCCTACGACTGCACGACGCTGAAGCTCCTCACGCAGTGCAAGCTCCCAGGGAGCTACTCCTTCGCTGGCGTGACCCGGGCAGAAAAAGTAATACAATTAACAAACCCTGCGGAGATGCAGGCGAACGTCCCCTTCGGGGCCCCGGCGCTGAGCACCGCGATCGAGGGCGGCGGCTCGGCCGCGATCGACGTGGCGCTCGTGCCTACGGGGAAGATGGCGACCACGGTGGCCTCCTCCTCCGCGCAGGATCTCTCGGGCAGCTGCGAGGGCGCGACGCACTTCGTGCGCGCCGCGCTCCTCGGGGCGTTCGCGATGGCGCCGGGCAGCCGGGGCACGGCGCGGACGGTGGATCAGGTCTTCGCGGCGATCGGGGCGGCTGCGACGGCGGGCCAGGGCGGCACCACGAGCAAGGAAGGGGAGATCGACGCCTGCCGGGCCGCGAAGCCCGACGCGCAGGCGCCGACGGAGCGCTGCCATGCGCCGCTGCGCCTGGAGCTCGTCCCGCTGCTCGCGAAGAGGGCGGCGGCGGCCGAGGCTCCGGTGAAGCAGGGGGAAGACGAGTTCCCGAAGCTGTCGAGCCTGTGCCCGCTCGGGACGGTGCCGAGCGGGGCGAAGTGCTCCCCGCCTGCGCTCGCGCCCGCGCACCTGTGCGAGCCCACCGACGCCCGATCCTGCGCGGCGGAGTGCGGGAAGGGCGATGTCGGCAGCTGCTATCACCTCGGGATTCAGTACCTGGGCGGCAAGGATTTCCCGCGCGATGACGCGAGGGCGGCGGAGCTGTTCGAGAAGGCGTGCGGCGCCGGCGTCACGCAGGCCTGCTACGCGAGGGCGAAGCAGCTCCTGCGCGACATGAAGAGCGCCAAGGTCCCCCCGGACGCCGCGGGGCGGGCCAAGGTGCGAGAGTTCGCCGACAAGGCGTGCGAGATGGGCGACGGCTGGGCGTGCTTCAGCGTGGCCGAGTGGTACCTCAGCGAAGGCCCGCAGGCGGTCCTCCCGAAGGACCCGACGCGCGCGGTCGCGTTCCTCCGGCGCGGCTGCGATCTCGGGCACGGGCCGAGCTGCAGCGCGCTGGGCAAGATGCTGGTCGAGGGGAAGCTCGCGGCGAAGGACGTGGGGGTCGCCGTGGGCGTGCTCCAGCGCGCGTGCCAGGGCGGCCAGTCCGAGGACTGCGTCGATCTCGGCGACATCCTGCGCAAGGGGCAGGGCGCGCCGAAGGACGGGGTGAAGGCGATCGCGGCGTACAGCCACGGTTGCAGCCTGGGGGACATGCGCGCCTGCAACGCCGCCGGCTCGGTCTACGCGCAGGGCGACGGCGTTCCGAAGGACGTCGCGAAGGCGTATTCGTTCTTCGAGAAGGGCTGTCCGGAGAAGGGGTTCGGGGCCGAGGCGTGCTTGAGCCTCGCCGGGATGTACGAGAAGGGGAACGGCATTCCGAAGGACATGCCGCGCGCCGCGGCGCTCTACGAGAAGGTGTGCGGCACCGGCGGCTGCGTGCGGGCCGCCGAGATCTGGCAGCGCGGCGAAGGCGTGACCGCCGATCCGGAGCGGGCCTACTCGCTCTACGAGAGGGCCTGCACGCAGTGGGGAGAGAAGAAGGCGTGTGACGCGTTCGGGCCGCTCCTGGAGCGCAAGGACAAGGAGCGGGCTCGGACCTTCTACGCAGACCAGTGCATGCGGACGCAGGACAAGGCGGCGTGCGCGGCCCAGAAGCGGCTCGGCGGCGCGCCGCGCTAAAATAGCTTCATCTGACGATCGGCCCCGGCGCGTGAGCCCCTCTGCGCCTCGGGCGACGGGCCGGTCCGAAGGAGCAGCCGCTCCTCCACCTCGCGTATGAACGGCGACACCTCGGTCTCAACCACCTTGCCGTGCCGCGCGCGCTGCGTGGACCGGGTCAGGAACAACCGCTCTCGCGCCCGCGTCATGCCCACATAAAAGAGCCGGCGCTCCTCGGCGACGTCCGTCTCGTCCCTTCCGGAGAACCGGAGCGGGAGCAGGCCGTCCTCGCACCCCACGAGGAAGACCACCCGGAACTCGAGGCCCTTGGCCGCGTGGAGCGTCAGCAGCGAGATGCGGTCGGCCCGCGGATCCCACGCGTCGATCTCGGAGCACACCGCGAGCTCGATCAAGAAGCGATCGACGTCGCCGCCGCAGCGCTCCGCGAGCGCGAGGTGCAGCTCCAGCGCCGCGTCCACGTCGGCCTCGCCGAGGACCGCCGCGCACGCCGCGCCCTCCTCGGCCGCGCCCGCCGCGGGCGGAGCGCCGGCGAGCCCGGGCTGCGCCACCTCCTCGCGGAGGCGCGCCGCGGCCGCCTTGAGGCGCGCCGCGAGCGGCCCCGGCGGTGCGCCGGCGAGCGCCCGCGCGAGCGCCTCCGAGCCCGCGCGCTCGGCGAGGCGGCGATCCGAGCGCCGCTGGAAAGGCATCCCCGAGCGGGCGAACGCCTCCCGGAGCCGCTCGGACTGCGCCTCGGTCCGGTAGAGCACCGCGAAATCCGAGAAGGAATAGTCGCCGCTCCCGGCAGGATCGCTCACCCGCCCGCTATCCATCGAGAAGAACGTGGACCCTCCGAGCATCCGCTCGATCGTGTGGACCACGCGCTCGGCTTCGGCGGCTTCCGTCGGCGACTCGTGGACCGCCACGAGCTCCACGCCGCCCGCGCTGGGCAGGAGCTCCCGCGCGCCGAGCGTCGGTGAGGGCGCGATCACCTGGAGCGCCGCCTCGACGATGGGGCGCGACGAGCGGTAGTTCCGCTTCAAGCGCACCACGCGCGCCGCCGGGAAATCTTGCTGGAAACGGAAGAAGAAGCCCACGTCCGCGCCGCGGAATCCGTAGATCGCCTGATCGGGATCGCCGATGGCGCAGACGTTCCCGCCGGGAGCGACGAGCGCGCGTATCAGCCGGTACTGGCGCTCATCGATGTCCTGGTACTCGTCGATGGAGAGATACCGGGCCCGCTCGCGCGCCGCGGCGAGCGCTCCGCTCTGCTGCTCCAGGAGCAGGACGGCGTGCCCGATCAGGTCGTCGAGGTCGAGGAGCCCGCGCGCGGCGAGCTCGTCCTCGTACACCTTCCACGCGCGATCGACGTGGCGGTCGATCTCGCCGCCCGCGGCCGGCGGCCCGTGCGCGTCGGCGTGGCGCGGGCAGCGCCGCTTCAGCGCGGCGATGTCGACGAGCAACCTGGCCGCCCGGCGGTCCGGGACGCCGAGCGCCGCGGCGAGCAGCGCCGTCCGCTCGCGCTCGCCGGCGATCGCGGGCGGCGCGGCCCCCGCGCCCTGGGCGTGCTCGCGGAGCAGGGAGAGGCCGAGCGCGTGGAAGGTCATGGCGGGCACGCGGCCGCCGGCCTCGCCGAGCAGCGCGCCGAGCCGCTCCCGCAGCTCGTCGGCGGCGCGGCGGGTGAAGGTGATCGCGAGGCACTGCTCCGGCGGCACCCCGAGATCGAGGACGAGGTGCGCGATCCGGTGCGTGAGCGTGCGGGTCTTGCCTGTGCCTGGCCCCGCGAGGAGGAGCAGCGCGCCGTCCGTGATCTCCGCCGCGGCCCGCTGCTCCGGGTCGAGCGCGTCGAGCGGCGCTGCGCCGCCCGGCGCAGGCGGCGCGCCGCGGGACACCTCGCCGGCCGGCGCCGGGCGAGGCGCCGCGTCGGCCCGGCCGCGGCGCGGAGGGGGGCGCGACGCCGCGGGAGCGCGCGCCCCCGAGGGAGGCGGCTGCGGCGCCGCGGCCTCCGGCTGGAAGAGGAGCCCGCCCCCGCGGCGCTGCGCGAGCTCCTCCGGCTGGAAGACCCGGATCGCGCCGTACTCGCCGTCGTAGCCCGCGTCGCGGATCACGCGCCCTTCGCGCATCCGCGCGATCGCCTCGGCGAGCAGGGGCGTGCCGGCGCGCTCGATCTCGTCGAGCGGCGCGTCGCCGAGGAGGAACAGCTCGGGGCCGATGCGCGACAGCACCCCGTCGTAGCTCCGCTGCACCGCCTTGCTGGAGGCGCCCACGCCGTGGAGCTCGGCCAGCACCTCGGGCAGCGGCACCAGGTTGCGGAACTCGCTCGCCCCCTCGGGGCGCACGCCCTCGTCGCGATCGGCGAGCTCCTCGACCCGGTGCAGCACGCCCACCGTGACCGGGTGCCCGCACACGGGGCAGGCGAGGGAGAGCGCCCGCGTCTCCGCCGGCGAGAGCACGACATTGCACTTGCGGTGGCCGTCGAGGTGGTATTTGCCCTCTTCCGGGAAGAACTCCACCGTGCCCCCGAAGCCCTGACCGGTCTCCAGGGCGCGCCGGATCGCAAAGTAATCGAGCGGGGCGTCGAAGGCCGTGGCCTCGCGCCCGAGCTTCGCGGGCGAGTGCGCGTCCGAGCTCGAGACGAGCCGGTACCGATCGAGCCCGGAGATCCGCCAGTTCATCGCAGGATCGGACGAGAGCCCGGTCTCGAGCGCGAAGATGTGCGGCGCGAGATCGCCGTAACACTCCTCGACCGCGTCGAAGCCCGCCTTGGAGCCCAGCACCGAGAACCAGGGAGTCCAGATGTGCGCTGGCACGAGGTAGGAGCCCTCGCCGGCCTCCAGCACGATCTCGAGCAGGTGGCGCGAATCGAGCCCGAGGATGGGGCGCCCGTCGGAGGTCAGGTTGCCGATCTTGGCGAGCGCGCGGACGATGCGCTCCGCCGCGTCGAAGCTGGGCGCGTAGAGGAGGTGATGGATCTTCCGCGTCCGATCTCCCTTCTTGTAGATCGTCGAGATCTCCACGGAGAGGACGAAGCGCGTCGCTCCGCGGCAGGCCCCGGGGAGCCGCTCCGAGACCGCGCGGCCGAGATCGTCCCGCAGGCGGAAGAGCCCGGGCTCGGCGGGCACGAGGTGCTCGCGGAGCTCGGCCATCCACGCTGGATGGGTGAAGTCCCCCGTGCCCAGCACCGCGATGCCCTTGCGCTGAGCCCAGTAGCTCAGATGCGCGAGATCGCAATCGCTGCTCGTCGCGCGGGAGTACTTCGAGTGCACATGGAGGTCTGCATAGAAACGCATGGTGTTCCGCCGTGAGGTGTCGTTTTACCTATCGAGTTACCTATCGAGCTCCCTCGCGCTGTCAATCGCGGATACCAGCAGCCTTGATGAAATCTGGTTGGAAATTGAGGGGGGCTGACCGCAATGCGTCGCGATGCGTGAGAGTCCTTGTCCTGTGGCAAAAGATGCTCGCTCGATGCAATGCGGTTCGCCGGGCTCGCCCGTGTGGCAAAAGGTGCTCGCTCGATGCAATGCGGTTCGACGGGCTCACCTGGACGACACGTTCATGCCGTGAGGGCCGACCGCGCCGCACGAGGCCGCACGGCGAGGCGAGGGCCGGCCGGCGCGCACCCCGGCGCCGGCATCCGCCGCGCCGGGCGCAGCGGCCGGGCTGGCAGGCGTTTGCGAGCCTTCGACAGCGGCTCGACCCGGGCCTACACGCGCGGGCGCGAGCCCCGGTCCGGAGGGGACCGCCGGCCGCTGCGAGGTATCACGAGGTCACGGGGTCGCGGTCGAGGGCGCCGGGGTCTTGCGGGTCAGGTAGAAGAAATCGCGCAGGGAGCGCTTGCGGATGTACTCGTCTTCCGAGAACTCGAAGCCGCTCGCCAGCGCGACCGGCGCGAGGGCGCCGCCCTCACCCGGCTCGTAGAGGAGGAACTTCGGGTACGACCAGTTCACGTCGAGCTGCGCCACCGCCGAGGCGCCGGCGTGCTGCATCCCGAGCGCGATGGCGGGCGCCGTCGTGTGATTGCTGATCCCGACGTAGAGGACCTTCCCGTCGCGGTCGAGCCCCACCGCGGAGCGGCGGATCACCGTGTTGCCGTCCAGCGTGGCGCCCCAGTTGCGGACCTGCGGCGCGCGGAGCAGCGGGTGCAGCTCGCCCTCGTCGACCATGCAGCTCGGCGTCTGCCGCCACCACTGCATGTCGCTCTCTCCCGCCGAAAGCCTGGTCCATGGCGCGATCTGCAGCCGCCCGTCGCGGCGCCGCGCGAGCGTGCAGCCCTGGTCCCGGGGGCGCACCAGCGTCACGCCGTCGACCCGCATCCCCCACTGGCCGTGCTCGGTCATGAAGCCGCCGTTGAACGCCGCGAGCAGCCCCCCGTGGTCCGCCTCCGGGATCTTCGCGGGCCGCTCGTAGGGCTTGCCCTCCTCGGTCGTCGCCGCCGGCTCGCGGGAGCCGGCCATGAGGTGCACATCGACCCGCGCGAGATCCACCGCCACGATGAACAGCTCCGCCCAGGAGCGGTTCGGATCCGGGTGGAGCAGCGTCTTGTGGAGGCGCGGCGCGTCGCTCGGATGGGCGTGATCCGCGATGGGCACCCACCGCCCGTCGCCGGGAGCCGACCAGGCCGCGTGCGAGGGGCCGACGTCCGTCGGCCGGAACGCCGCCGCGCCGGTGCCGCCCGCGGCCGAGCCCGGCGTCGCGGCCGAAGGCGGCGATGCGGTCGCGGCAGGGCCCGGCTGCTCGGGCACCTCCCAGTACGTCTTCGGCGGCTCGTCCTTGCGCCAGAGCTGGTGGACGCGATCCTCCAGGGCGTAGGCGGTCTCCTCGAGCGCCGTCACGTTCTCGGCCCCGAACACCGAACGCAGCCCGTTCGCGACGAGCGGGCCCATCCATGGAATGCGGTGCACCGCGATCCATAACCCGGCCCCGGAGAGCATCGGGACCGCGACGGCACCGAGAACCCAGCGCCGAAGCCGGGATCGGGGCAACCGAAGGACAGGGCGCTCCGGAGCGGAGTGCCCTACCTGAGCCGGCGTTTTCGAGGCTTCGGCGGTTTCGGCCATGGCGTGGTGCGCTGCTTCGAAAGGGCGGAAAGACGCTGGAGGTCGCGGGCGACGCGGGGCGACCTGCGAGCGCGAGCGCACGAGAAGCGGGCCCTCCGCTCGGGCGACGGTCTAGCATGGTGCGCCGCGCGCGGAGGCCGCTCCGCGCACCGCGAGCGAAGCGACGCGATCGCGGCTCCGGCGGCAGCGCAACGGGCGTTGACAAGCGAGATCGGGCCAAGGCAAGCCCGGAACCGGAACCGGAACCGGAACCGGAAGCAAAGCAAGGTGAGCAAAGCGTGACGGCTCGCTGCTGGCTCGCGGTCGCGGCTCGACTTCCTCACCACGCCGTACTAGAGTCGCCGCCTCGGACTGACCTGGCACGGGTCGCGGTGCTCGGTCGCTGTCATTGGTCCTCGCAAGCCTCCGCTCAAGGGGGCGCGAGGCGGCAGCTCTCCGTGATCGAACCCTCTCCACAAGGAGGGCGCGGTGCCGCGGCGTACTTTCCGCCCTTGCTCAGGAGGGGCTGTGCTCCAGCCCGATTCCAGCCCGATGTCCATGCAATTTGCCGATCTCAAGCTCATCGAACCGCTTCTCCGCGCCATCGAGGCCGAGGGGTACAGCGCCCCGACGCCCATCCAGCAGCAGGCCATCCCGCCCATCCTAGAGGGCAACGACCTCCTCGGTTGCGCGCAGACCGGCACGGGCAAGACCGCCGCGTTCGCGCTGCCGATCCTGCAGCGCCTCGCGCAGAGCGGCGGGCCCAGGCAGGGCGGGCTCCGCGTGCTCGTGCTCACCCCGACGCGCGAGCTCGCGGCGCAGGTCGCCGAGAGCTTCTCCACGTACGGCAAGAACCTCGGCCTGCGGACCGCTGTCGTCTTCGGCGGGGTGGGGCAGCGCCCCCAGATGGAGGCGCTGCGCCGCGGCGTCGACGTCCTCGTGGCGACGCCGGGCCGGCTGCTCGATCTCTGCTCGCAGGGCCTCGCCCCGTTCGGTCGGCTCGACACGCTCGTCCTCGACGAGGCCGATCGGATGCTGGACATGGGGTTCATCCACGACATCCGGCGCGTGCTCGCGATGCTGCCCGAGCGCCGGCAGACGCTCCTGTTCTCGGCGACGATGCCGCCGGACATCCTGAAGCTCGCGAACAGCATCCTGCGCAGCCCGGTGCGCGTCGAGGTCGCGCGGATCGCCACGACGGCCGAGAACATCGACCAGCGGGTGGTCTTCGTCGAGCGGTCCGACAAGCGCGCGATGCTGGAGCACGTGCTCAAGGATCCCGCGCTCCGCCGGGCGATCGTGTTCACCCGCACCAAGCACGGCGCCAACCGCGTGGTCCAGCAGCTCAGCCGTGCGCGCATCGAGGCGGTCGCCATCCACGGGAACAAGTCCCAGGGCGCGCGCGAGCGTGCGCTCGCGAGCTTCAAGCAGGGGACGACGAGCGTGCTCGTCGCGACCGACATCGCGGCGCGCGGCATCGACATCGACGACATCTCGCACGTGATCAACTACGACCTCCCGAACATCCCGGAGAGCTACGTGCACCGCATCGGCCGCACGGCGCGCGCCGGGGCGTCCGGGGTGGCGCTCTCGTTCTGCGACAGCGAGGAGCGCGCTTATCTCGCCGACATCGAGCGCCTCATCCAGAAGCGCCTCCCCCTCCTCGCCGACCCCGGGGTTCCCGCCTTCCAGATCGATCCCAGGCCCGCACCGCAGGCGCAGGGGCAAGCTCGCCCGCAGGCGCAGGGCCGGCCGCAGGGACAGGGCCGTCCACACCCCCAGGGGCAAGCTCGCCCGCAGGCGCAGGGCCGGCCGCAGGGACAGGGCCGTCCACACCCCCAGGGGCAAGCTCGCCCGCAGGCGCAGGGCCGGCCGCAGGGGCAAGCTCGCCCGCAGGGACAGGGCCGCCCACACCCCCAGGGGCACGCTCGGCCGCAGGCGCCCCCCGCGCAGGCGCAGCCCCCGGCGCGGCCGCAGCCGCGGCACGACACCCCTCGCGTCGATAACTGATCCTCACCGCGCTGCCCGCCACGCCCGATCCGTCACGCCGCGCATCGCCTGATGCGCGCGGCGTCGCGAGCCCGGTGCTCGTTGGCGCTCGTCGCGCGCCAACGAGGGGGGAGGGCGCCGCGCCGAGGCGCGCAGGTCGTCCGCGAGGCGCACAGGTCGTTTGCGAGACGCACAGGTCGTCTATGAGGCGCACAGGTCGTTTGCGACCGGACCATGCCTGAATGACGCGCTTCGACATTATCTCGTCGATGTGCGGAAACTCTGGCACGATCGCCGCTATGCGCGTCCCCGTCATCGTTGTAAGCCTGCTCACGATCGCTGCCTGCGATCGCGGTGCTCCTTCTTCGAGCTCGTCCACCACGGGCGCTCAAGCCTCCGCCGATCCGGCGCCGATTGCCTCCGCCGCGCCGGTCGCCTCCGCGAGCAGCGCGCCGGCCGAGGCGCCCGACGCCAGCGCCGCTCCCGCGGCGGCCGACACCGCCGATGCCGCGGCGCCCGCGCCGAGCGCGGCGGCCGACGCCGGGCCGCCCGTGGCCGACGACAGCCGCCTCTCGGTGGAAGGGCGCGCCGTCCAGGGAGGGCTCCTGCGCGCCAAGCTGAACGGCAAGCTGCGCCGCATGGCGTTCCCCGGCCATCGCGTGACCGTCAGCGACGAAGGGGAGTTCCTGATCGCCTTCTCGCGCAACGCGCCAGCGCAGGAGAAGCTGACCATCACGTTCGACGACGGGCAGGTGCTCGAGAAGATCTTCGACGTGGAGCCTCGCAAGTTCGAGGTCGACAAGGTCGACCACCTGCCGGAGAACATGGTCAAGCTCGACATGGCGACGCGCGTGAAGCTCACGCAGGCCGAGAAGAAGCTCGACGCGCTCCGGAACAAGTACACGAAGAGGAACTGCTACAAGAACGGCTTCATCTGGCCGTCCAAGGGCCCCATCACCTCGCGCTACGGCCAGCCGCGCCTGCTCAACGGCACGGACGGCGGGATCCACTGGGGCGTGGACATCGCGGTGCCCGTCGGTACGCCGGTGCGCGCTCCTGCCTGCGGCAAGGTCGTGCTCGTCGAGAAGGACCTCCCGCTGAGCGGTCACACCGTGATCATCGATCACGGGCAGGGACTGACCTCCACGTTCATCCATCTGCACGGCTTCGCCGTGAAGGTGAACGACGAGGTCAAGCAGGGGCAAGTCATCGCGACCGTCGGGATGACCGGCCGCACGAACGGACCGCACCTCGACTGGCGCATGAATCTCTTCGAGACACGCGTCGATCCAGAGCTCCTGGTCTCCGCCGCGAAGTGACGCACGGCGGGGCAATGTGCCACACGAAGAGCGTTCGTGGTTGAGCTCCCCCGGGCGGAAATGTGGCTCGGGTTCGGCCGTCGAAGCGCCCGGCGCCTCCAGGCGCACGCCCGCTGATCTTCCTTTCCTGGCCGATGGATGATCGAATGGCCGCCGAGGTCGCCGGGAGGACAAGCTCTCTCCCGCGAGCCTCTGGGCGGCATACCCCTTGCAAATTTCCGGACCGACGAAGGCAATCAATCCGGACATCGATTTTGCAAGGAGTCGGTCATGAAGATGCTGTCGCCTCGAGCTCATGGCTTTGTGGACTATGCGGTCGCGGCCCTGTTCCTGCTGGCCCCTTCGCTGTTCGGCTTCGGCGGGCTCCCCGAGACGCTCTGCTACATCCTGGGCGCCGCCCATCTCGCGATGACGCTGCTCACCGCGTTCCCGCTGGGCGCCGCGAAGCTCATCCCGTTCCCTGTCCACGGAGCGATCGAGGCCACGGTCGCCGTGCTCCTCGTCGCGGCGCCGTGGCTGTTCGGCTTCGATGAGGAGCCCGCGGCGAGGAGCTTCTATCTCGTGTCGGGCGTGGCCGTCGGCCTGGTCTGGCTCGCGACGGACTACCGTTCTTCCTACGCCACGACGACAGCCAGCGCTCGTTACCGGCCGGAGCACCGGTCGTTCTCCTGAGGGGCGTGCGCGTGCGCCTCGCGATCGGCGGGGCGGTCGGGGTGGTGGATCGCGCGGATTTGCGGCAAGCTCATGCGTGGCGGGAGGACAGACGCCGTGAGCGACCTGAAGAAGCCGGATCCCATGAGCCTGCGGGTGGGTGACTTCCTCGTGAAGGTGGTGCCCGTCGGTGAGACGAGCGACGCCCTCGATACCGAGGCGAACCGCGAGCGGGCGCAGCGGGCCGAGGAGGACCAGCGGGCGGCCCAGCTCGGCGCGAGCGGCGAGCGGGCAGGGGAGGCCGCCCAGCAGGCAGCGGAGGCAGCCGTGGACGAGGCGATCGAGGAGGCGCGAGCGCGCTTGAAGAGCGCCGGTGAGGACGTGCCGATCTTGCTATGCGATCCGGTGACCGGAGCGACGTTCACGCTCGAGTGACGGAGGGCGGCACCGTCCACCGGCTCCCCGTTTCCGCGCACACCTCGACCGCGACGGAACAGCCTTCCGGCGCCTGTTCTCCGAGACTCCCATCCTGAGCGCGCCCGCCTCACGGGCCCTGTTTCGGCCAGGGCGGCGGCGACGGCTGCCGTTATCGTGGATGTTCCTCTGCTTGGCTTGGCCGTCCATCCGCTCCGTCCCAATCCCTGTCCGCTCCCGTGGAGGAAAACACGGCGCTCCAAGTCTTCAACATTGCTCCGATCCGGTCACGGAGTTACTCCATTTTCCGCAACGACTGACCCAGGGGAGAGCCATGATGAACATGCCCATGAGCCCGATGCCGATGATGCCGATGATGGGCGGCATGATGCCGAACATGATGAGCATGATGCCGATGATGGGCGGCATGATGCCGAACATGATGGGCATGATGCCGAGCATGATGGGCGGCATGATGCCGAACATGATGGGCATGATGCCGATGATGGGCAGCATGATGCCGAACATGATGGGCATGATGCCGATGATGGGCGGCATGATGCCGAACATGATGGGCATGATGATGCCCGCGATGATGATGCCGAACATGATGGGCATGATGATGCCCGGCATGAAGATGGCGGCCTGAACCCAGGAACGTCGGCGAGCGGCTCAGCCCCGACGGTCGGGAGCGGGCGCTCGAGACCTGCGGGGCGCGACGCCTCCGCTTCGAGGCGTCGCGCGTGGGCGCTCGCCCCGTCCAGTCACGCGCCGGCTGCTTCCTGCGGCTTCGGGTGCTGATCCCGCGATACGAACACCGCCGCTGCCAGGTCCCCCACCACGTTGATCACCGTCCGGCACATGTCGAGGAACCGATCCACCCCGAGGACCAGACCGAGCCCCTCGGGCGGGATGCCGAGCATCCCAAGGATCATCGCGATGACGGGCAGCGAGCCGGCTGGAATCCCCGCCGTGCCGATCCCTCCGAGCACCGAGATGAGCATCACGGTCGCCTGCTGCCCGAAGCTCAGCGAGACGCCGTAGACCTGGGCCAGGAAGAGCACGGTCACCCCCTCGAACAGCGCCGTCCCGTTCTGGTTCATCGCGGCGCCGGCGGTCAGCACGAAGCGCGCCACGGACGGCGGCAGCTTCAGCTCCTCCTCGGCCACCTTCAGCGCGGTCGGCAGCGTCGCGTTCGACGAGGCGGTCGAGAACGCCGTCACGATCGCCGTCCGGCTCCCGCGAAAGAACGCGACCGGCGACATCCCGCCAAGGAAACGGACCGAGAGCGAATAGACAACGAACATGTGCAGGCCGAGGCCGAGCAGCACGGTGAGCACGTACGCCGCCAGCTGCTGCATGATGCCGATGCCCATGCGGGACGTGATCGTGAAGAGCAGCGCGCCCACGCCGATCGCCGCGAACCGGAGCACCCCCTCGATGAGCCGCATCGAGACGTCGAGCAGCCCCTGGATGCACTCGCGGAGCCGCGCCGCCCCATCGGTCTGCGTGAGCGACAGGGCGATGCCGAAGAGCAGCGAGAACGTGATCACCGCGAGCACGTCGCCCCCTGCCGCCGCCTTGAAGATGTTGTCCGGCACCATCGCGATGATCATCCCCACCGGCGAGGTGTCGGCCGGCGCGGTCGCCGCCTTGATCCCCCCGCCGCGCGCGAGGCTCCGGACCGCCTCGGGCAGGCCGTCGCCCGGGCGGATCAGGTTCACCAGGACGAGGCCGATCAGCACCGCGATGCTCGAGACGACGGCCGTGTAGCCCAGCGTCCGCAGGCCGAGCCGACCGACGTGCTTCAGATCGAGCTCGCAGACGCCCATCACGAGCGCCGAGAACAGGATCGGGAGCACGAGCATGAACAGCAGGCGCAGGAAGATCTGGCCCACCGGGTAGGTGATGTGATCGACGATCCAGGTGAGCGCCGGGTGCCCTGCCGCGACAGCGTTCGCCGTGAGACCGCCCGCTGCCCCGACCGCGACGCCGAGCAGCATCGTTCGATGCGATGACATGGCGCCACCTTACACAAGCCGCGGCGCCGCGATCCGCGGAGTTGACGCCACGCCCCCGGGCCCTCCACGGCCGACGGGGCGTCCTGCGGCCACAGATCGACCTCCGCACGCGCCGTTCGCGGGCCAAGGGCCGCCTGTCCAAGCCCACGCGGATCCATTAGGCTCCCGGCCGGCAATGCTGAAGCCGGGCGATTCGTTCGAGCGGTACACGATCGAGGCCGCCATCGGGCAGGGGGGGATGGGCTGCGTCTACCGGGCGCACGACGCGCGGCTCGGGCGGCGCGTCGCGGTCAAGGTGATCGCGGGCGGCGCCGTGGACGAGGACGCCGGCGCCCGCCTGCTCCGCGAGGCGCGCGCCGCCGCAGCGCTCGATCACCCGAACGCCGTCTCGATCTTCGACGTCGGCGAGCTCGAGGGGACGCCGTTCATCGTGATGGAGCTCGTCCCGGGCCGCACCCTGCGCAGCGCCATCAGCGGCGCCGACGCGCCGGCCTCGACGCGGGTCGCCTGGCTCTCCGACGTCGCCCGCGCGCTCGCGGCGGCGCACCGGCGGGGGCTCGTCCACCGGGACATCAAGCCGGAGAACGTGATGGTCCGGGACGACGGGGTGATCAAGGTGCTCGACTTCGGCATCGCGCGCCGCGCCGCCGGCGACGCCGATCCGAACGCGTCCACCGAGGCCCCTGCGCTGCCGACGCTGACCGCGCTCGGCGTCAAGCTCGGGACGCCCGTCTACATGGCCCCGGAGCAGATCCGCGGCGCCGAGCTCGACGGGCGCGCGGACCAGTTCGCGTGGGGCGTGCTCGCCTTCGAGCTCCTCACCGGCAGGCTACCCTGGCGCGGCGCCGGCGACATGCTCGCCGTCGTCGCGTCGATCCTGACCGACGAGGCCGACCGCGCCCTGCTCGACGCCGGCGCCGTTCCGCCCGCGGTGAGCGCGGTCGTCCTGCGCGCGCTGTCGAAGCGCCCCGACGATCGGTTCGCGTCCATGGACGATCTCCTGCGCGCGCTCGAGGCGGCCGGGAGGGGCGAGGCGCCCGCCGCGCCTGCCGCCGTGACGTCCACGCCGCCCGCGCAGGCGCCCGGCGCGCAGCGGAGCGAGGCGCCTCGCGGCGGCGAGACCGCGGCGCAGCGGTTCTCGACCGAGGAGGTCCGCGACGTCCTCGCGCAGGCGATCGAGCGCCAGGCCTCCGCCGACGGAGGCGCGGCGCGCGCCCTGCGGGGCGACGCGCGCCTCGGCTTCGACGACCTGCTCGCCGCGGCGGAGGAGGTGGGCGTGGGCCCCGAGGCGCTGCGCGAGGCGAGCCGCGCGCTTCGCGCGCGCGAGCGCGACGACGTGGAGCGGAGGTCGAGCGCGGCGACCGCCGCCGAGCGCGCCACGTGGCTCCGGCGCAAGCGCCGCGATTTCTACCGGCACCTCGGCGTCTACCTCATCGTCAACGCGGCGCTCCTCACGCTCGCCTTGCCGCTCGGCGTCGTGCTCTGGGCGGCGATCATCCCGCTGGGCTGGGCGATCGGCGTCGCCATCCACGGGCTGGTCGCGTTCACCGCGCACGAGGACGACTGGGCGGAGGAGGCCGAGCAGATGCGGTGGTGGCACGAGCAGCATCGCCGCAGGCACGAGGTGGCCATGGCGAGGGCGATCGGCAAGGACTGGCGCCCTGCGGCGGCCCCGCGCCAGCGCATCGGCGCGGCGGAGGAGGGGGATCGTCAGGGCAAGCTGCGCGTCGAGACGGACACCGCGCGCTCCACGGCGGAACGGGCGGAACGGGCGGAACGGGCGGAAGAAGAGGCCGCGGTCGCGGTGAACAAGCCCCAGCGGCGGCGGCGCTGACGTCGGAGCCGCGCCGCCCACGGCCTGACAAGGCGCCGGGCCGGCATGCGCTAAGCTCGCGGTCTTTCGGAGGATCCATGTCCCAGCTGAACTTCATCTCCCGCTCGCTCGCGCCGCTCCAGGCGCTCCCGTCCTTCCTGCGCACGCGCGCGCAGACCGTGCTGTTCCAGCGCCTGGTGCCGTTCACCGGGACCGCCGGGATCCAGTTCGACGAGGTGAGCTCGGATCGGGTAGCGCTGCGGCTCGCCAACGGGCGCAGGGTGCGGAACCACATCGGCGGGGTGCACGCCGCCGCGGCGGGGCTCCTGGCCGAGACGGCGACCGGCTTCGTCGTCGCCGTCAACCTGCCGGACGACAAGCTGCCGCTCCTGCGCAGCATGAAGATCGACTACAAACGCCGCGCCCAAGGCGGCCTCCGCGCGGTCGCGACCCTCACGCCCGAGCAGCGCCAGTCCTTCCTGGACCAGCCGAAAGGGGACGTGGCGGTCGCCGTCACGGTGACCGACGAGAGCGGCGCATCGCCGATGGAGTGCGAGTTCGTCTGGGCCTGGGTGACCAAGGGGGTGTGACGCCGCCGCGTTCGCGCGCGGCGCGGGCGCGGTCAGTTGCGGCGGAGGCGCTCGATTTCGGCCAGCGCCTCGGCGAGCTGGCGCTCCAGGTCCGACGCGCGCCTGGCCTCCGCCTCGGCGCGCCTGGCCTCCGCCTCGGCGCGCTTGGCCTCCGCCTCGGCGCGAAGCTCCGCCTCCTCGGCGCGGCTGGCCTCGTCCGCGGCGCGCAGCTCTGCATCGTCCTTGCGGGCGAGCACGTCGTCCAGCATCACGCCGAGCCGCGCGATCAGCTCATCCGCCTCTTCCAGCTTCGCCGTTCCGCTGAAGAAGCGCAGCTTCGAGCCTTCCACCGCGAGCTCCAGCCCGAGCACCTGCGACGCGAACCGGCCTGCCTGGGGCATGACGGGCTGGTAGCTCCGCGTCCTGCGCGCCGCGTCGGCCGGCGGGAGCCGGAACCCACGGAGGCTCAGCCGGCGCCGGTCGAAGATGAAGTACTCGGAGATGCCGAGCCGGGCATACCGCTCGACGTTGGTCTCGAAATCCTTCGTCAGGTTGCCCGCGTAGGCCACCTCCAGGACCAGATCGAGCCCCTTGCCCTCCGCGCCGACGACCCATTTCATCCGCTCGCCAGGCTCCACGTCGAGGACGGCGAGCAGATCCGGCGCGAAGGCCGGCTCGTCCGGGTAGAACACGGCGAGGTTCGAGGACAGGTAGATCCTCCGCCCGCTCCGGCGGAAATACGCGTCGAGCGTCGCGATTACCTGCGCCGCGGCCACGCGGTGCGGATCGCCCTCGGGCGGCTCGAGCTCGAACTCGGACGGAAGCATGTCCACGACCCGCGCGCGCTCCTCGTCGGTCATGCGCTCCCACGCCGCCTCGGAGGGGGCGCGCGGGTCGTCGGGATCGAACGCGTAGCCGTGCTCGAGCGCCTGCCGCATGGGCCCTCATCCTAGCATTTCCCCGGATCCTCGGCCTGCGAGCGCGCGGGCGCAGGCCGCTGCGCGCTGCGCGGCCCTCAGAGCGTCAGGATCTCGCAGCCGTCCCGCGTGACGAGCACGGTGTGCTCGAACTGCGCCGAGAGGCTGCCGTCCTCCGTGACCATGGTCCACCCGTCGTCGAGCGTGCGGATGCGGTGCGAGCCCAGGTTGACCATCGGCTCGATCGTGATGGCCATCCCGGCGCGGAGCCGCATGCCCGCCCCGCGCACCCCCGTGTGCGCGACGTGCGGCGGCAGGTGCATCCTCCGACCGATGCCGTGCCCGCCGACCTCGCGGACCACGCCGCACCCCTCCGCGCGCGCGATCTCCTCGATCGCCGCGCCGATGTCGCCGAGCCGCGCCCCGTCGCGCACGACCGCGATGCCCGCGTCCCGGCAGCGCCTGGCGACGTCCACCACGTGCAGCGCCTCGGGGCTCGGCTCCCCGATGAAGAACGTCGCGGAGGTGTCGCCGTGGTAGCCGTCGAGCTCCGTGGTCACGTCGACGTTGACGATGTCGCCCGGCAGGAGCACCTCGTCGCGCCGAGGGATCCCGTGGCACACGACGTGGTTCCGGCTCGTGCACACCGCCGCTGGGAAGCCCTTGTAGCCGAGCTGACTCGGGCGGCCCCCGCGCCGCGCCGTGTCCTCGCGCACCCACTGATCGATGTCCGCCGTCGTCACGAAGGGCTGGAGCCGCGCCCCGACGGCCGAGAGCGTCGCCGCCGCCGCGCGCCCTGCGCGCCGCATCGCCTCCCACGCGTGAGGCCTGAGGATGTCCACGTTCATGCGAGGCGTATGCGCGCGCAG
The DNA here is from genome assembly GCF_051525245.1 of Sorangium sp. So ce128. Taxonomy (NCBI): domain Bacteria; kingdom Pseudomonadati; phylum Myxococcota; order Polyangiales; family Polyangiaceae; genus Sorangium; species Sorangium sp. So ce128. The sequence continues at coordinate 5,176,857 of NZ_CP150313.1, forward strand.
CGAGCGGCCATCCAATACCGTTTTGATATCGGGCCCTCGCGCGCGGCTCCCCGCGCGCGGGGTTCGGGCTAGAATCGGCCGCGTGAGCCTCTCGCAGATCCGTTACTTCATCGCCGTCGCCGAGGAGGGCCACGTCGGCCGCGCCGCGCGCCGGCTCCACATCGCGCAGCCGCCCCTCAGCCGGCAGATCCGCGGCCTGGAGGACGAGCTAGGCGCGCAGCTGTTCGAGCGCACCGCGCGCGGCATGCGGCTCCTGCCGGCCGGCGCGGCGTTCCTCGACCACGCCCGGACCATCGTCGCGCAGGTCGACGCGGCCGTCGCCGATGTGCGCGGCTACGGCGCCGCGCCTTCCCCGGGCGATCTCGACGCCGGCCACCGCCAGCGCGCCGACCTGGGGTAGGGTGCCTCGCGTGGAACCAGGGGAACGGCATGGGCTACGACGCTGAGCTCGCGCTGGCCGTCGACGCGGCGCGCCGCGCGGGCGCGCTCCTCCGCGCGGAGTTCCACCGCCCGGGCGGCCCACGCGGCGCCGGCACGAGCGCCGACGTCGACGTGGAGGTCGAGCTCCTGCTGCGCGACGCGCTCACCCGGGCCACCCCGTACGCGTTCCTCGGGGAGGAGACCGGCGCCCTGGACGGCGCGGACCCGTCGCACCGCTGGGTCGTCGATCCGCACGACGGCACCGCGTCCTTCCTGCACGGCTACCGCGGCGCCTCGGTCTCCATCGGCCTCCTCCGCGAGGGCACCCCGGTGCTCGGCGTCGTCTTCGCGTACGCCTACCCCGACGACGATGGCGATCTCATCGCCTGGGCCGAGGGCGCCGGGCCGATCCGGCGCAACGGCGCCGCCGTCTCGACGTCGCTCGCCGGCGGCGCGCTCGATCGCTACGCCGTCGTGCTGCTGTCGCAGTCGGCGGATTACCTCCCCGCCCGCAACGCCCGCTGCGTCGCCCCCGCGCGGTTCCTCGCCCTCCCGAGCCTCGCCTACAGGCTCGCCCTGGCCGCGGCCGGCGAGGGCGTCGCCGCGGTCTCGCTCAGCCGGCCCCGCAGCTGGGACTACGCCGCCGGGCACGCGCTCGTGCGCGCGGCGGGCGGCGAGCTCGTCGACGACGACGGCGCGCCCGTCGCGTACACCGCGCAGGGCGACGGCGAGGTCTGCCGCCTCTTCGGCGGCGCCCCCGCGGTCGTGCGCGAGCTCGCGCGCCGCCCGTGGAACGCCGTCATCCACGGCCGCATCCCGCCGCCGCAGGGCACGTACGGGCTCCTGCGCCCCTCGCGCAGCCTGCTCGTCGAGGGCGCTGGCACGCTCGCGCGCGCGCAGGGCTGCCTGCTCGGCCAGCTCGCGGGCGACGCGCTCGGCGCGCTCGTCGAGTTCCGCACCGCGGAGGCGATCGCGCCGCTCTACCCGGACGGCGTCCGCGACCTCGCCGACGGCGGGACGTGGAGCACGCTGGCCGGGCAGCCGACCGACGACTCCGAGATGGCGCTCATGCTCGCCCGCTCGATCGTCCGCAAGCGCGGCTTCGTCGCGGAGGCCGCGCTCGACGCCTACGTGCACTGGTACGGCTCCGGCCCGTTCGACATCGGCAACACCACGGCGGCCGCGCTCAGGGCCGCCGCGGGCGCGCCGCTGCCCGGCGCGCGCCGCGAGCGCGCCCGCGCCGCCGCGAGCCTGACCAGCGAGGCGAACGGCTCGGTGATGCGCGCGGCGCCGCTCGGCGTCCTCGGCGCGGGGCGCCCGCGGGAGGCCGCGGCCTGGGCGCGCGACGACAGCGCGCTCACGCACCCCCACCCGGTCTGCTGCGCCGCCTCCGCCGCGTTCGTCGCGGCCATCGCCGCGGCGGTGGGCGGCGCCGGCGTCGAGGGCGCCTGCGCCGCCGCCCTCGACGAGGCGGAGCGCAGCGGCGAGCGCGCGGTCGTCGCCGCGCTCACGGCCGCGCGCAGCGCCCCGCCCCGGAGCTTCTCGCACCAGGCCGGCTGGGTCCTCATCGCCCTGCAGAACGCCTTCTACCAGCTCCTCCACGCGCCCTCGCTCGAGCGGGGCCTCGTCGACACGGTGATGGCCGGCGGCGACACCGACACGAACGCCGCGATCACCGGCGCGCTGCTCGGCGCGGCGCACGGCCGGGACGCCGTCCCGGACCGTTTCCGCCGCCTCGTGCTCAGCTGTCGCCCGCTCCCCGAGGCAGGGGCGAAGCACCGGCGTCCACCCGAGCTCTGGCCGGTCGACGCGATGCTCCTCGCCGAGGCGCTCCTCGCCGCCGGCCAGCGCGCGCAGCCCGACGAGCGCGACTCGTCGGAGATCCTCTGAGCGCGAGGATAAAACATAATAAATTCAATAATTTGGTGCCTATTCGTGAGCCTCTTCAAGAGGATGAGGTTCTCCCCGGCGGCGCCGCGCGCCCGGGCGCGCAGGGAGCGCTCCCGGATCCTCGCTCGATCGGCAAGGCAGGGACGCCGCTCAGCCGCCCGTCGGGCGCTCCAGGTGCCCGCCGAACTTGTGCCGCATCGCGGAGAGGACCTTCTCGGCGAAGGTGTGATCGTGGCGTGAGCGGAAGCGCGCGTAGAGCGCCGAGGACAGCACCTCTGCGGGGACGGCCTCCTCGATCGCCGCCATCACGGTCCAGCGGCCCTCGCCGGAGTCCTGCACGAAGCCGCTGTACCCGGCGAGCTCCGGGCTCTCGGCGAGGGCGATCGCGGTGAGGTCGAGCAGCCACGACCCCACCACGCTGCCTCGACGCCACACCTCGGCGATCTCGCCGAGGTCGAGCGCGTACCGGTGCTCCTCGGGCAGGCGCTCCGTCGCCGCGTTCTTGAGGATGTCGAACCCCTCCGCGTAGGCCTGCATGAGGCCGTACTCGATGCCGTTGTGGACCATCTTCACGAAGTGCCCGGCGCCGACCGGGCCGCAGTGCAGGTAGCCCTCCTCCGACGTGCTGTGCGCGCCGCCCTGGGCCTCCTGCCTGCCCGGCGTGCGCGGGATGTCCCCCGGTCCCGGCGCGAGCGTGCGCAGGATCGGCTGCACCAGGGCGAACGCCTCGGGGGCGCCGCCCACCATGAGGCAGTAGCCGCGGTCGATCCCCCACACGCCGCCGCTCGTGCCCACGTCGACGTAGCGGATGCCCTTCGGGGCGAGCGCGCTGGCGCGGCGGACGTCGTCCTTGAAGTAGGTGTTGCCCCCGTCGATGATCACGTCGCCGGCGCCGAGCTGCTCGCCGAGCTCCTCCACGACGCGCTCGGTCGGCGCGCCCGCGGGCAGCATGACCCAGACCACCCGCGGCGACGCGAGCTGCGCCACCGCGTCGCCCAGGGAGGAGGCCGTCGCCGCGCCCTCCTCGCCGAGCCGCTTCACGCTGTCCTGGTTCAGATCGAACGCGACGACCTCGTGGCCGCCGCGCATGAGCCGGCGCGCCATGTTGGCGCCCATCCTGCCGAGTCCGATCATCGCGAGCTTCATCCGTCATGCTCCTGTGTGGGATCGCGGGCGTATCACAGCGCGCGGCGCGCGGCGCGCGGCCTTCACCGCTCCGGTCCGGGCGCTCCTCCGGCTGCGGCGGCTACCGGCGCGCCGGCTGTGCCTGCTGCCGGATCGCGCCCACCGCGTGCTCGAGCGCGCTCTTCAGCGTGCTGAACACCGGGATCCCGTCGAGGCTGCCGCCGGACTCCAGGATGCGCCCGACCATCGCCGTCGGGACGCCGGAGACGATGCACCGGCTGCCGAGCAGCCTCGTCGCCGCGAAGATCCGCAGCAGGTGATCGATGGTCGAGGTGTCCGCCGCCTGCGCGCCAGTGAGGTCCACGATCATGAAGCGGGCGCCGTGCCGGACGACCGCGTCGAGCACCTCTTCCATCATGCGGGCCGCCCTCGCGCTGTCGATCGTGCCGATCACGGGCAGCGTGAGCACGCCGTCCCACACCTGGATGATCGGCGTCGACATCTCGAGCATCGCCTCGTGCGCCGCGCGGACCCGGTCGAGCTGCAGGCGCAGCTCGATCTGGACCCGCTCGAGCTCGTCGTTCTGCTCGCGCAGCTGCGCGCTCGCGGCGGCGAGGTCGAGCGAGTTCTTGAGCGTCGTGTACGTGGCCCCGACGTACAGCGCGTACGTGGTCGCGCTCGCCAGCGCCTTCCGGTCGATCTGGCGCTGGTCTCCCAGGGCGAAGAGCATCGTGCCGATGGTCTTCTTGTAGACCTGGATCGGCACATGGAAGACGACGTCGGGGTCCTCCGCGAGGAGCCATGCGCGCGCGCGATCCGCCTCGCGCGCCTCGTCCCACGGCCCCCTGAACCAGGCGGGGCGCTGCGCCTCCAGCGCCGCGACCATCCAGGCGTCCACGACGACGCCGCCGCCCTCGGGCGCCCCGTACTCGAAGGTGCCGCGCTCGTACCTCGCCGCGATCCTGGCGCCGCCGCCGTCTTTGGCGAGGACGACGCAGAGCCGCTGGGACGGGACGATCCAGCGCGCGCTCGCGCAGACCTCTTCCCACAGCGACCGCAGGTCCGGCTGGTTGGCGAGCTTGAGGAGGATCTCGTTCAGGACGCCGAGGACGATCCATCCGCCGCCGGCTTCGGGGGGCTGGCCAGGCTCTGGCGTCAGCATCAGCGATCGGCGTCGAGCGGGCGGCCCGCGGCGTAGGTCCGTGGCTCGATGGCGCGCGCGGAGGCCGCTGTCATGACGCTCTCCCCGGGTCGCTTCCGCGCCGTCGTCGACGCGAGCATCGGGCTCGGGACCAGATCGAATCTCGGCACGGTGAACACTCCTCGCGCTCAGCGCGCAGCCGCATCCTACCGCGCAATCCGCCCGCGGTGGAGGGGCTCTTGCCCGAGGTGGGCTGCCGTGGGGCTGCCGCGCGGGGGAACGCGCTCGGTGCTCCTGCGTGCTACCGCTAGGTCATGAAGATCAAGGCACGCGACGGCAAGGTCTACGAGGTCGCCCCTGCTCCGCCCGGCGGGAGCCACGAGGTGCGGCTCGACGGCAAGGTGGTCGGCTCGTTCGTGCTCCTGCCGGACGAGACGCAGGTCACCGTGAAGAGCAAGCCCGCCACCGACGCGCTCCTCGTGGACATCGCCGATCGGTTCGTCGCCGAGGGCGGCGCGCCCATGGGGATCAGCTGAGCCGTCACGGCGCGCCCGCGAGCCTCACCTCACGGAGGACCTCTGCCGGGGTGAAGCAGGCGACCGCGGGCGACGCCCCCTTGACGCGCTCCCGCAGGCGCGCCGCGAGCGCCTCGGCGCGGGCCGCGTCCGGAGCGCTCGCGCCCAGCATGCGCTGGCCGCGATGGCTGTACTCGATGAAGCGGTATTTCGAGCCGTCGGCCCACCCCGAGAGCGCGTCGCGGGTCGCGGGATAGTCGTAGTCCGCGGGCGCTGACTTGCTCACGGCGAAGAGGATCACGAACGGCGACGCGCAGCTCGAGGAGAGCGCGGCCGGCGGCGCGCTCGCGGCCCCGGCGTCCGGCGCCCCGGCGTCCGGCGCCGCCGGGGCGCCCGCGTCCGGACCTCCCGCTCCCGGCGTCTCCGAGGGGAAGGAGAGCTTGCCTGGACGAGACGAGAGGATCACGGAGCGCACGTTGGACGTCGTGCCCGCGAGGTACACCACGTCGGCGCTCGCGGCGGCCATCCCTGTGGGCGAGAGCCCCTGGCCCTTGGGGAACGTCGCGCGCGTATAGACACCCTCGTTGTTCCGGCGGAACAGCTCCACCCCGTCGCCTTCACCGAGCAGGATCCAGAGCGAGCCATCGGCGGTCGCGAGCGAGGCGTCCGTGATCGGCTTGGTCGAGGGGAGCGACAGCGGCACGGCCCTCGCGCCGGCCTCCGCCACGTCGATGCGCGCGAGGGCGCTCGCCGCCTCGAAGCGCGCGACGACGTAGCGATCGCGCTCGGTCGCGAGCACCATGGCGCGGAGCAGCTTGCCGTCCCAGGCGGGCAGGGGGATCACGGTGGAGTCGGTGCGACCGGGCGCCCAGCGCTCGACCGCGAGCCGGTCGCTCTGGTCGCAATCGCGGCCGACCACGAGCACCTCGCCGTCCGGCAGGGCCGCCATCGCCTCGGCCTGGACGCGGACGGGGCACTTCGCTCCCGCGGCCCGCCGCGGCAGATCTGCCCCGCCGGGCTGAGCGAGCGAGAGCTGGTCGCCCGACAGCACGAGCGTGCGGCCCTGCGTCCAGGCCGTGGCCGCGACGGGGACCGGCGACTCGACGAACCGATCGCCCTGCTTCCGGTAGAGCGGACTGGCGAAGTTGTTCAGGCGCGCCCCGTCCGAGAACAACCCGTCCACGCGGATCCACACGTCGGAGGGCCATCGGCCGACGATGGACACGATGTCGACGTCCGAGGCCATGAAAGGCAGCTCCGACGTGGAGGTCCCGAGGCGCAGGTGATACGGCGGGATGTCGTCTTCCTCCGTCAGCTTGCCGTCCGCGAGCGCGTAGATCGTGGTGCCGTTGAACGTGACGAGCACGCGATCGCGCAGCGGGTGCAGATAGAACGGGCGGGGCACATCGGACGGCCGCTGGTTCCACGGCACGATCTCGGCGACCTCTCGGACGTCCTCGGCGACGACGTGCAGCGCGACGGTGGTGCCGGCGATGTGCGCGGGCGGCGGCGCAGCGAGCGGGGCTGAGCCAGGCTCCGACGACGCCGGAGGGGATGCCGACGCGGTCTGTGCCGGGAGCGGCGCGACCGTCGGCGCTGGCGGGGCAGGATCGCGGTGCGCCTCGCTGTCGCCCCGCTTGCACGCCGCGAGGGCGAGCGGGAAGAGGAGGAGGACCGGCAGGGCGAGCGTCTTCATGGGGCGTCCCTCGGCAAGCTACCTCGAACGAGCGAGATCTCGCTCTCGATGATCGCGTCTTCCTCGCGGCCGTCGCTCACGTGCGCGACGCGCTGATAGACGACCTCGTAGTGGATGGGGAGCTGCGCTGCCGCGGGGCCGAGCTCCAGCTCGACGACGACCGGCGCCCCGGCGAGCCCGGGTGCGCCAGGGCGATCGTCGGACGCCGTGGTGCGCGCGCGGGCGCCGAGCGGTCCGGGCGTCTCTGCGAAGCGGCGCGCGAGGAAGCGGCGCGCCGACGCGATGACGGCGTAGTCCTCCCCGAGGACCTCGGCGCGCACCAAGAGCCGCCGGAAGAGGTCCCCGGTCGGGAAGGCATGGCCCACGCGCGCTGTGCGGAGCGTGAGGCGCGCGGCGGTCGGCGAGGCGCGCTCGGCCTGCACGCGGAGCGCGCGCCGCGCGGCCTCGGGGTCGCGCGACGACGCGAACGCGTGAGAGCGGTGGGCCGAGGGCCCCTCTCCGGCGAGCGGCATATGGCAGCGCGCACAGGGCACGTCGGCGTAGGCCGACGCGGCGTGTTCGGTCAGCGTGAGCTGCATCGGCTCTGGCGCGCGGCGGGCGGCGTGGTCTGGAAAGGCGAACTCGTGGCACCCGCCGCACGCCGCGGCCGACGCGAAGCGCGGATCGCGCAGCACCGGGTGGGGAACAGACGAGGAAGCCGGGGAGGGGGAGCCCTGGTCTTCGCCGGCCTGCGCGGGAGCGGCCAGCGGCGCGCCGTCCACCACGTGGCAGGTGACGCACGCGACGCCGAGCTCGGCCCGCTCCGGCGGAGGAGGCCGTGAAGAGCGCGCCTCGGGTGCGTGGCAGCCGCGGCAGAACTGCAGCGGCTCCTTTGCGAGCGCCGCCTGGAAGGGTGCGTCGACGTAGGCGCGCTGGTGCTTCGACCCGCGCCATTCGCGCGCGATCTCCGCGTGGCACCGCTCGCAATCGCGGTTCACGGCGACGGAATCGAGGCTCCGGGGCGGCTCGGGTCCGGGCATGCGCGGCGGGGCGCGGTGGCTGATCGTCGTGCTCGGCGCGAGCATCAGGGCGGTGGCGAGGAGCAGCGCGGCGGGGAGCTTGGCCGGCAGGCGTGCCTCGTGGCGCATCGACCACGACGTGTACTGCGGCCTCTTCGGCGCGGCGAGCGGAGTTGCGGCCCTGCAGCTGCCCGCTGACAGGCGACCGCTCATGGGATGCGGCGGGCATCGTGGGCTATCCAGCCCACCGCGACGCCGGTAAGCTCGGCGGAGCAAACTGCAGCCCTGGGCGCGCATGGCGAAGCCGGTTCGTCTCTTCATCTCGTCTGTCCCGGAAGACGCCGCGCTACGTGCCGAGCTCATGGTCCACCTGAGGCCCATCGAGCGCAGCGGGTTGATCGAGGTCTGGCACGACGATCGGGTCGCTGCGGGGGGAGACCCCGCCGCGGAAGCGCGCGCGCAGATCGAGGCGGCCGAGGTCGTGATCCTGCTGGTGAGCCCCGCTTTCCTGGCCTCCGATCGTCATTTCGATGAGGAGGCAGCGCGCGCTCTCGCCCGGCGTGCGGCCGGTGAGGTGGTGGTCGTGCCCGTGCCTGTCCGAGCTTGCGACTGGGGTTGGACCGAGTTCGGCAAGCTTGCTCCGCTCCCCGAGGGCGGGCGGCCTGTCGAGGGCTGGCCGGTTCGGGGCGAGGCCTGGACCGAGGTGGTGCGCGGCCTGCGCGCCGTGGTCGAAGGCGTGATGAGCCGGCGGGCGGCTCCGGGAGGACGGAGCGCCCTGGCCGCGGGGCTGCCACCGGCGGAGCTGTGCATCGGCCGGGGCCTGGAGGTGGAGGCCATCGTCGCGGCGCTAGTGGGCAAGCCGCCGGGACGTGTGCTGCTCCTCGGCGCGGCGGGCGTCGGGAAGAGCACGATCAGCCTGGCGGTCCTGCACCGCCCGGAGGTGGTGGCTCGCTTCGGGGAGCGGCGCTTCTTCGCGCGGCTCGACGCTGCGCCAGATGCCGAGTCTGCAGCCGTCGCGCTGGCCGGAGCGCTGCGCATCGCCTCCGGCCCGGACCTGTGGCAGCAGGCGATGTCGTTCCTCGCAGCAGGCCCGGCCGTGCTCGTGCTGGACAATCTGGAGACGCCCTGGGATGGCGACGACCAGCCTGGGACCGAAGCGCTGCTCGCGGAGCTCGCGGCCGTGCCGGACCTGTCTCTCGTGGCGTCGGTGCGCGGCGCCGGCCGGCCGGGGAGGGTGACCTGGAATTCGCCGATTGAGCTCCGGCCGCTGCGACGCGCCGAGGCGGAGGCAGTGTTCTGCGCCATCGCGGGCGAGGAGCACCGGAGCAAGCCGGCACTCTCGGCGCTGCTTTCCCTGATGGAGGGTATTCCGCTGGCGATCGCGCTGCTCGCACACGCGACCCACGGAAACGACCTCATCAACCTGAAGGACGAGTGGGAGGCGCGCCGCACGGCGGTGCTGGAGCGCGACGGCGGAGCGCGCGATCGGCTCCGGAGTTGGAAGGCGTCGCTGGAGCTCTCGATTGGCTCGCCGCGGATGACAGCCGGCGCGCGTCGGCTGCTCTCGGTGCTGGCGGTGCTGCCGGACGGAATCGCGCAGCGGGATCTCGCGGTGCTCCTGCCAGGAATCGGGCCGGCGGCGGCGCGCGCGCTGGCGCAGGTGGGGCTGGCCTACTTCGAGGGCGGCCGGCTCAAGATGCTCTCGCCGGTGCGCGAGTACGTGGCAGCGGAGTATCCGCCGGTCGTGGAGGACCTGGGGCGGGCGATGGATCACTACGGGGAGCTCACGTGCACGCTCGGGCCGGTGCCGGGGAGCCGCGGCGGCACAGAGGCGGCGGCGCGGCTCGCGCCGGAGACGGCGAACCTGGATTCGGTGATCCGACGCGGGCTCACGGAGGTCGAAGCGGGGCGATGGATCGATGCGGCGACGGCGTTGACCAACTTCGCGCGTTTTACCGGGCATGCGGCTTCATTGCCCCTTGGTCGGGCGCTGGAGGTGGCGCAGCGCACAGGGGACGGACGGCGAGAGGCGCTGTGCGCCCAGAGCCTTGGTGACGTCGCGCTCTCGCGCTCGCAGCACGAAGAGGCGAGAGCGCGCTACCAGCAAGCCCTGCCGCTCTACCGGCAGGTGGGGGATGTGTTCGGTGAGGCCGACTGCATCAAGAGCCTTGGAGACATCGCGCTGAGACGTTCGCAGCACGACGAGGCGAGGGCGCGCTACCAGCAAGCCCTGCCGCTCTACCGGCAGGCGGGGGACGTGCTCGGTGAGGCCAACTGCATCAAGAGCCTTGGAGACATCGCGCTGAGACGTTCGCAGCACGACGAGGCGAGAGCGCGCTACCAGCAAGCCCTGCCGCTCTATCGGCAGGTGGGGGATGTGCTCGGTGAGGCCGACTGCATCAAGCGCCTTGGAAACATCGCGCTCTTGCGTGCGCAGCACGACGAGGCGAGGACGCGCTACCAAGAAGTGCTGCCGCTCTACCGGCAGGTGGGGGACGTGCGCGGTGAGGCCAACTGCATCAAGAGCGTCGGAGACATCGCATTGAGACGTTCGCAGCACGACGAGGCGAGAGCGCGCTACCAGGAAGCGCTATGGCTTTACCGGCAGGTGGGGGCTGTGCTCGGTGAGGCCAACTGCATCCAGAGCCTTGGACACGTCGCGCGGGAGCGTTCGCAGCACGACGAGGCGAGGGCGCGCTACCAGGAAGCACTGCCTCTCTATCGGCAGGTGGGGTCTGTGCTCGGTGAGGCCGACTGTATCAAGAGCGTTGGAGACATCGCGCTGGAACGTTCGCAGCACGACGAGGCGAGGGCGCGCTACCAGGAAGTGCTGCCTCTCTATCGGCAGATGGGGTCTGTGCGCGGTGAGGCCAACTGTATCAAGAGCGTTGGAGACATCGCGCTGGAACGTTCGCAGCACGACGAGGCGAGGGCGCGCTACGAAGAAGCGCTGCCGCTCTACCGGCAGATGGGGTCTGTGCACGGCGAGGCCAATTGCATCAAGGGTCTTGGAGACATCGCGCTCTCGCGCTCGCAGTACGACGAGGCGAGGGCGCGCTACGAAGAAGCGCTGCCGCTCTACCGGCAGGTGGGGTCTGTGCGCGGCGAAGCCGACTGCATCAGGCGCCTTGGAGAGATCGCGCAAGCCCACGGCGATGCCAGCGCAGCCCGTGCTCGCTACGAAGAAGCTCTCGCGCTGTACCAGCGCATCCCGGAGCCCTGCTCCATCGGTCGGACCCATCACCATCTTGCCGCCATCGCGCCCGACGCTGTCACCCAGCACCAGCATGTCGAGGCCGCGCGCAGCGCATGGCAAAGGATCGACCGGATAGACCTGATCGCTCGTTTGGACCAAGACTTCCCCTCCTGAGCTCTGGCGACACCGCACGGTCGTCCGGGAGCGAGCGCACCAGCGGTAACTCCTCGCTCGCGGCGCTTTCGGCCCGCTCACAGCGCGGATGGTTGGCCCCGCCCGCTCAGTTCGATAGAGGTGCCCCATGGGCATGACCCGGACAGCGCCTGGTCCGGACCATCCCCGGCCGACCCGGACGTCGCCCGTCCTCTTAGGCCTACGGCGTCGGGCTCCGCGCCGGCACCCACCGGGCTCGGCTCCGCCGCAGCCGGCGCCTCCGCCGCCTGGCCCCGCGCCGCCGCCGGCCGCCAGGTCTCGATGGGCGCGAGCTGCTGCTGCGCGATCTCCGGCGTCCCGTCGCGCCCGACGCTCGCGACGGAGCGCCGAAAGAAATCGTTAATGCCGCCAGCCGCCTGAACGCCCGCGACGTCCCCTTGAAACCGGCACCACCACGCGCGGTGTCACCACGAATGCGGACGGTGATGGCGCGAAGGCGCTGCCCGAGCCCGCCCCAGACGATATGACCGCCGGACCCGTAAACCGCGTCGCGTACCCCGCCGTTCACCCCACGGCGCGTATCCCGCTGTTCACTGCGCATCGTGTACCCCGCTGTTCACTACGCGTCGAGTATCCCGCTGTTCACTACCCATCGCGTATCCCGCTGTTCACTACGCGTCGAGTATCCCGCTGTTCACTGCGCACCGTGTACCCCGCTGTTCACTGCGCGACACGCGATACGCGACACATGCACGCGCGCACCAGCGAACCAAAAACCTCTCAGGGCTGTTGTATGTTGTCTAAACTAAGAATATAAGAAGAATCATGCGATACTTCCATACGAGCGCTGCTAGCGCTTGCCTCACTCTTCTCGTGCTCGCAGGGATCCCCGGGACGGCGTTCGGGGCACCGACCGCGATCACGTACACCATCAACCACGCCGATTGCGGCGCCGGCGCGTTCTCGCTGTACCTGAATGGGGTCCACCTCGACACGGTCGCGAGCACCAACGGCTGCGATTGCAACTCGGAGACGCTCCAGAGGACGTTCACCGAGCCCGACGTCCTCGCCCTCTACAATCCCGCGGCGTGCAATGATCTCCAGGTTGATGTCGTCGACGGCGGGTCGACGGCCGTCGGCTTCGCCCGCGTGTACGTCGAGGCGACCGAAGGCGCGTCGCTCCTCTGCCTGTACGATGCGGTCTCCGGCCCGATCCCCTGCGCGGATCGCGACGTCTGCGACGGCTACGAGATCGGGCTGTCGTCGCTCTCGAGCGACGACGGCGACCACATCGCGCCGGGCCTGGGCGCGGGTTGCGACAACTGCGCCAACCACGGCAACCCGGACCAGGCCGACGCGGACGGAGACGGGATCGGCGACGCCTGCGATCCGTGTCCGCTCGGCGATACCGACGGCGATACGTTCTGCGATGCGACCGACAACTGCGCCAGCGTCGCCAACTGGGACCAGACCGACAGCGACCTCGACGGGATCGGCGACGCCTGCGACAACTGCCCGGCTGCCGCGAATCCAGACCAGCTCGACACCGATGGCGACGGCCTCGGGGACGCATGCAAAGACGTGTGCGTCACCCTGCAGCGAGGCGCCTTCGGCGCGGTCGAGGACGCCGATATCTGGGAAGCCTTCCCCCGCTACAGCGACGGCCACATCCCTTACAACTACTCGGGCGACTCCAACGGTGCGCGCAAGCAGGCGCTCTACCGGTTCGGGCTCGACGGCATCCCCGCCGGGGCCACCGTCACGTCGGCAGAGTTCGGCGTCGTCGCCTTCGGATCGAGCGACGAGACCGTCCGTGCTCACCGGATCACCGTGCCGTGGAGCGAAGACAAAGTGACCTGGCAGAGCTTCGCCGCGAGCTACGACAAGGCCACCGCGGCGGAGCTCACCTATGTCAGCCCCTATGCCATGAGCGCCGATCTGACCGGGCTCGTCCAGGCGTGGGTCGACGGCACGACACCGAACTACGGCTTCCTCGTCGAGGAAGGGCCGGACGGGCGCACGTCGTACCGCTCGAGCGATCACCCCCTCCAGAGCGACCGCCCCTGGCTCGAGGTCTGCTATCTCGCCCGCTGATCCATTCCGCGCGGCCGCTCCTCCGCCCCGTCACCCACATCACACAACCGCTCCTCGACGCTCTGGTCCACGCCGCGCGGCCGCTCCTCCGCACCGTCGTCCGCCGGGTAGCGCTGCCCGAGCGCCGCGGGAGGCGTCGCGTCGAACGCGCGCAGGAGCGGGCGGCGCGCGGCGCTCGGCAGCAGCGCGGAGGCGCGCTCCAGGAGCCCGCTCGAGGTGAGCCCGAGGACCGCGATCATCAGCGCGAACGGCGCCACGCTGAAGACCTGCGTCGGAACCGATGGCAGAGCGCTCTGGCCGAGGCTCGCCGCCGACGAGAGCACGCCGAAGAGGTACGCGCCGAGCGCCGCTCGCACCGGATGGAAGCCGCCGAAGATCACGATCGCCAGCGCGATCCAGCCGTAACCCGCCGTGTGGCGGTGGCTCCATCCCGCCTTGAAATCGAGCGAGTACGCCGCGCCGGCGATGCCCACGAGCGCCCCGCCCACGAGCGTCGCCGCCGTGCGCACCCGCGTCACATGCGCGCCGCGCGCGTGCGCCGCCGCCGGCTGCTCGCCCACCGCGCGGAGGAGGAGCCCCGCGCGCGTGCGATAAAGGAAGAGCCACGCGCAGGCGACGAGGACGTAGCTGCCATACACCAGGGGATCGCTCTGGAACAGCAGCGGCCCCACGAGCGGCACGTCCCGCAGCACCGGGATCGACGCCGCCGGCACCGTCGGCCCGGGGACGCGCACGTACGGTCCGCCGAGCACCGACGAGAGATCCGCGCAGAGCATCGCCAGGACGAAGCCGATCGCGATCTGGGAGCGGCCGAGGTAGATCCCGCCGATCGCCACGACGAGCGCGACGAGCGCGCCGGTCGCGGCCGCGGCGGCGAAGCCGGCGAGGACACTCCCGGTCGACAGGGCGGCCGCGAAGCCGACCATCGCAGAGAGCATCATCGCGCCCTCGGCCGAGAGGTTGATGACCCCGGCCCGCTCGGTCAGCGTCTCGCCGACCGCCGCGTAGACGAGCGGCGTCGACGCCGCGAGCGCGGTCGCGAGCAGCGCGAGGAGCTCGGCGCCGCCGTCGCTCATGAGGGCTGCTCCTTCCATCGGAGGCGTCCTTCCATCAGGCCTGCCTCCATCGGCCTCGTCCCTTCGGGCCTCGTGCCATCAGGCCACCTCCGGCCGGCCGCCGCCGCGCGCCGCCCGGGGGGACAGGAGCGCGAACAGGACGAGCGCGCCCTGGAGCACGCCCGACAGCGAGGACTCCAGCCCGAGGGTCATCGGGAGCTCCAGGCTCCCGACGTTGAGCGCGCTGAAGAACAGGGCGATCGGCGCGACGAGCGCGGCGCGCCGCCCGGCGAGCATCACCACGAGCAGCGAGAGGAAGCCGAGGTTGCTCGAGATGCTCGGGATGAGCCGGTGGAACGTGCCGAGCACCTGCAGCGCGCCGGCGACGCCGGCGAGCGCGCCGGAGACCGCGAACGCGAGGAGCACCTGCCGCGCCGCGAGCACGCCGAGCACCTCCGCGGCCGGCGGGCTCAGGCCCACCGCCCGCAGCCGGAGCCCGAGGTGGGTCCGCCCGAGCACGACGGCGGTCCCGAGGAGCGAGAGGACCCCGAGCAGGAGCGCGACGGGGCTGAGATCGGTGCCGCCCAGCGTGGAGAGCCAGAGCGCGCCGTCGAGCGGCTCGGTGCCGGCCATGGAAGCGACGCCAGGGCGCTTCCACGGGCCGAAGACGAGGTACAGGACCAGCCCCTGGGCCACGAAGTTCATGCCGAGGCCCGCGAAGATCTCGCTCACCCGGACCCGCGTGTGCAGCGCGCCCGTGAGGGCGCCCCAGAGCACCCCGCCGATCGCGCCCGCGCCGACGCAGAGCGCGACCACGGCACCCGCCGGGAGGTGTGGCCACAGGGCGCGCGCCGCGCCCGTGGCGCAGACGGCGCCCAGGACGAGCTGCCCCTCGACGCCGAGGTGGTACAGGCCAGCGCGAAACGTGAAGAGCAGGCCGCTCCCACAGAGGAGCAGCGGCGCCAGCGTGACGAGCACCCGCGCGGCGCGATCCGTGGAGCCGAACGCGCCCTGCCACAGGCCCGCGGCCACCGCCGCCGGCGAGGCGCCGAGGAGCGCGCACAGGCCCGCCACGAGCGCGAACGCCAGGGCGAGCGGTACGAGGCGAAGGAGGAGGGACAAGGCCCCGCGGCGCGGCGCGCGGCGCGCGGCGGGCTCGGCAGGGGCGCTCGGCTCGGAGCTCATCGGTCGGACCCCGCAGGCGCCGGGGGCGGCGCAGGTGCACCAGGCGCCGAGGGCAGGGCGGCGTCGTCGAGCTCGCCGCCGATCATCCGCCCGAGCCGGTCCAGCGTGAGGTCGGCGACGCCGACGGGCGGCGAGACGCGCCCGCCGCTGAACACGAGGATGCGATCGCTGTAGCGCATCAGCTCGTCGAGGTCGGACGACGCGAACAGGAGCGCCGCGCCGGCACGGCACCGCGCGAGGAGCTGCTCCCAGACCCAGCGCGCCGACGCGATGTCGAGCCCCCGGGTCGGCTGCTCCAGGAGGAGCAGCGCGAGGCCCGCGGGGAGGAGCGCGAGCTGGGTGCGCTGCTGGTTGCCGCCGGAGAGCCGCTCGACGGGCGTGTCGGGCCGGCCCCGGATCCGGAGCGCCTCGATCGCCCGCTCGGCGGCGCGCCGGATCTCCCGCGGGCGCAGGAAGAGCCCGGGCCGCGGCGCGCGCAGCGCGACGTGCTCCTCGATGGAGAGGCCCGCGATGAGGCCCTCGCGACGGCGATCGGCGGGAAGGTAGCCCACGCCGGCCCGCAGGAAGGCCGGGTAGGGGCGGCCGGTCAGGTCGGCCCCGCCCACGACGACGCGTCCCCGCCGCGCCCGGAGCAGCCCCGCGCAGGCGCGCAGCAGGAGGCGCTGGCCGCTCCCCTCGAGGCCCGCGAGCCCGATCACCTCGCCGCGGCGGACGGCCAGGTGGGCGATGCGCACGTCGAGCCGGTGGTCGCCGAACGCCACGCCCTCGAGGGCGAGCGCCTCGCCGCCGCTCGGCTCCGCGCCGCCGCTCGGCTCGGGCAGGCGCTCCAGGGGCGCGAGCGCCGCGCCGCCGCCCTCCTCGGGGGACCGCTCCTGAGGCGCGAGCGCCTCACCGAACATCAGCGCGACGAGACGATCGGCCCCGGCCGGCATCTCCGCCTCTCCCGCCACCTTGCCGTGCCGCAGCACCGTCACGCGATCGCAGAGCGCCTCGACGTCGGAGAGCTTGTGCGACACGAGGACGATCGCCTTGCCGTCCGCCTTGAGCCGCCGCAGCGCGGAGAACAGGGCCTCCTGCTGCGCCCCGGAGATCCCCGTCGTGGGCTCGTCCAGGAGCAGCGCTCGGACGCCCAGCGAGAGGAGCCGCAAGAGCTCGATCTGCTGGCGCTCCCCGAGGGTGAGCCGGGCGACGTGCTCGTCCGGGTCGACGGAGAAGCCGAAGCGCGCCGCGAGCGCGAGCAGCTCCTCGCGCGCCGCGCGCCGGGGGAGGAAGACGCCGCCGGCGCGGCCGCGCGTCGCCAGCGGCGAGCGCGCGCCGCCTTCAACGCCGGCCGCGCGGGGCCGGGCGACCAGGTAGCTCTCCAGGACGGTGAGCGGCGGGAAATCGAGCGGCTCCTGGTGGAGCACGCCGACGCCGGCGGCGAGCGCGTCCGCAGGGCTCGCGAGCGCCACCGGGCGGCCGTCGAAGAGCAATCGACCCGCGTCCGGGCGGAGGAGCCCGCCCAGGATGCGGAGGAGCGTGCTCTTGCCGGCGCCGTTCTCGCCGAGCAGCCCGTGGACGGCGCCAGCCTGGATCGTCAGCGACACGCCATCGTTGGCCTTGACCGGGCCGAACCGCTTCGCGACGCGCTCGATCTCGATCCGCATGGATCACCGCCCGGAGACGGCTACTTGCTCGGCCCGGTGATCCCCCGGACCAGCTGCGGCAGATACCAGATCTGCTGGGGCGTCGCGGCCTCGCCGTCCTTCAGGAACTCGGTGCCGTCCTGGAACTTGAGCGGCCCCTTGAAGAGGTCGAGCCCGTTGGCCAGCTCGATGACGAACGCGCCGAGCGGCGCCTGCGCCTCTCCCAGCGCGGCGCCAGGCCCGAAGCCGACGACCGACGACTCGCCGTTCAGGTCGCGGAAGTCCGGCCCTCGCCAGACGAACTCGCTCGCGTACTTGCCCGCGCGCGCCTTCTCGATCGCGTCGCGGTAGAGCGGCGCCCAGTTGTAGTACGCGACGCCGAGGCAGATCTCCGGCGCCAGGTCGCAGCCGGCCCTGTGGTCGTAATGGACGTACTTGACCTTCTTGCCCGCGCCGCTCGCCTTCTTGGCCTGCAGCGCGGCCTCGGGCGTGTCCAGCCCGGTCATCAGCACGTCGAAGCCGCCGCCGATGAAGTCGTCCGACACCTTGGTGGGGTCGAGGGTGACGCCCGGGATGTTGAACCAGAAGCCGATCCACGTGACCTTGAACGTGAGGTCCTCCGGCTTCTTCTTCTGGTACTTCTCCCAGCAGTACCGCGCGCCGAGGTACGCCGCGGTGACCAGCCGGCGGGTCTCGTCGTTCACGAGCGGGCCGACATACCCGATCTTGCCCGCCTCGGTGCCGAGCGCCGCGGCGCACCCGGCGATGTGCTGGGCCGTCTCGATACGCCCCATGAGGTTGCCCAGGTTCGGCTGGGGCTTGTGGTTCTTGCCCTCCTTCCAGGCGTAATCGCCGGAGATGTGGATGACCGTGACCTCCGGGTGCTTGCGCGCGGTCTCGAGGGCGTCGTCCTTGTAATCGTCGGAGTTGTAGACGACGAACCGCGCGCCCCGGGAGATGAGATCGTCCGCGACCTGGGAACCCTTCACGTTCGGGCGGTCGGACGGGTTCACCTTGTCGACATACTCGAAGCCGACGTCCGGCATCTTGGCGAGCACCGACCGGATGCCGTCGTGATGGGCCTGGTTCCACCCTTTGTCGTTGTAGGGGCCGACAAGCACCATGCCGACCTTGTAGGCGGCGGCCGGCGCCGCGGGCGCAGCGCTCGCCGGCGCCGCGGCGCTGGGACCGGCGGTCTTCTCCGAGGGCGGGCTCGTGCTCGTCGACGAGCCCTGGCACGCGCCGGCCAGCAGCGACAGCGCGATGGTGAAGACGGCGGGCGGGCGGGCAGCGGGGCGCGGGACAGCGAGGGCCGCGGGCGACTTCGGCGGGTGAGGTGTCACCGAGGCATCGTGGGCGGGAATGTCGCAGGGTGTCAAGAACCGCCGAGACGGACGACGCCGAGCGCAGGTGTGCTGGGCGTCGTCCGCGTTTCACTGCGGTATCACGATCACGTCTTCGCAGGTGAAGTCGACCCCCAGGGCCGCTTCGGGGTCCGCCTGAATCGTGGCGCACGTGCTGTCGCAGAGCACGATCTGGGTCGGGTTCGCGGCGCTGTCGTAACGCCAGGCGTTCTCGCTCGCGCACTCCTGGTCGTAGGAGAGCGCCGTCGGGTTACCTCCGCCGCTCTGGTACGTCACGCGGACCCGCTGCGCGTCGAAGCTCCGCCCGTCGGGAGCGGGCGGTATGTCGACCGTGCAGGAGACCGAGGCGCCGCGGATCGCGTCGATCGCCGCCTTGAAGGCAGCCGAGGTCGCCCCGGGATTGCCCGTGTCGATCAGGTAGGCTCGCTCCGTCCCGCCCGCGTCGGCGATCTGGTGCAGGTTGTCGAGGTCGTGCGGCGCGCCCTCGATCGGCGGGTTGTCGACGCCGATGACGTACGTCGGGACGCCGTCCGCGAGCGCGCCGGCCGCGGCGTCCGACACGCCCTCGATCCTGTTGGCCTCCGTGCCGCAGCCCGCAGGATAGCCGTCCGTGACGAGGACGATGGCGTACCTGCCGGGCGTGGCCTGCCGCTGCTCTTCGACGTACGAGATCGTCCCCTGCATGACGAACAGCGTCGGCGTGCCGCCGCGCCAGTCGGCGCTGGTGGCCGGGGTGACCGCGGTGATCGCCTCCTCGAAGCGCGCAGAGGGCAGCGGCGTCATCGGGACCTCCGGTCTCTCGTAGGTCTCGGCCGAACACTTCTCATCGCGGTCCTCGTCGTCGCTCGGAAAGAACCTGAGCGACGCGTTGATGCCCTCGGACAGGGGATCACTGAAGAACTGCTTCGTCGCCGCCACGACGGGATCCCACTTGAGCTCCTTGTCGTACCAGGGCTCGTCGCCCATGCCCATGCTGCCGGACACGTCGAACGCGAAGGCGAGGTACACGGGCTGGAGGTCGGCGCTGGCCGACTGGGTGGCGCACGCCCCACCTTGGCCCGAGGAGCTGCCGTTGCTCGAGGAGCCGCCTTGCCCCGAGGAGCCGCTTGCGCCCGGACCGCCCGATCCGAAATCGCCGCTCGTGCTCTGGGAGCTCCCCTGGCCAGAGCCTCCGCTCCCCGGGCCGCCGCTCTGCGAGCTCCCGTCGCCGTCGCTGGCGCCATTGCCCCCACATCCAACGCCGATCGCACCCACTGTCAGCAACACAATGGCCATCGTGGGCAATCTCATAAGTCGAATCCTCCATGAAGCGCGGCCGGGCGCGTGTCGCCGGCGCCAAAGCCGTCGATTCTGCGTGAGACACCCGGAGCAGACACGGCCGTGAAGCTCGCTCCCGGTGCCCGTCATCCGGGAAGCATAGCTGACCAACATGGCAGCCGGACGACGCACGGATCAGAAATGATGCTTTCCGGCAACGCGGTCCGGCAATGGGTTGCCGCGGCCCAGCATTCCTTGAAGTGTGGTCTCCTCTCTCACCACAGCTCGGTGCGCGACGCCCGGTGTGTGGAAGGGGCTGAGAGCGCCGGCTCTGGTGGGCAACGTTGTCGACGAGGCGGACCCTGGCGCCGAACGTGGACGGCGCCGCGCCGGGCTTGGGTCGGGCGCATCCGCGGCGGTGATCGCGGCCTGCGAGCAGCCTATCTCGTCAGCACGGTTGCAGGATGGGGCACGGACTATGCCTTCCTCCAAGCGGGCGATCTTCATGTCATCGAGCGACGCAGATCATGATGACGCGCCCGACCTCGAAAGCGCCGCGGATGACAGCAATGCCGTGGCCGTCCGCCCGCCGCCCTCGCGGCCGGCCCCGCCACGCCCGGCCGATCGGGTTCGCGTCGTCCTGCCCCTCTCGCTGACGATCGCTGCGGGGATCGCCGTCGTCCTGCCGGCGACGTTGCCGGCGCCCGCCCGGATCGCGCTCTTCGCCGTGCTGCTGGCGATCATCCTCTGGTCGACCACGTCGCTCGACGTGGCGTACGTCGGGCTCGGCGCGGCGCTGCTCCTCCTCCTGACCGGCGTCAGCCCCCAGGAACGGCTCTTCGACTCCCTCGCGTCCGACGTCATCTGGTTGATGATAGGCGCGTTCATCCTGGGTGGCGCAGTCGAGCAGTCCGGCCTGGCGATGCGGCTGGCGCAGCGCGTGGTCGAGCGCGCTCGCACCGTGCGCGGCCTGTTCTGGTGCTTGACGGCCGTGCTCATCCCGTCGTCGCTCTTCGTCCCGTCGGTCTCGGGCCGTGCCGTGATCGCCATTCCCATCTTCCGCAGCATCTCTTCCATCACGGCGGATCCGCGCATCACCCGTGCCCTCGCGCTGCTGTTTCCCACCGTGATCCTGGTCAGCACCATCGGCTCGCTGGTCGGCGCGGGGTCTCACCTCGTGGCGAACCAGCTGCTGAGCCAGGTCACCGGCCGTCGGCTGTCCTTCGGCGAGTGGGTCCTCTACGGGATGCCGTTCGGCATGGTGGCCAGCGGCGCCGCCTGCGCGGTGATCATGGCGCTCTTCCTCGATGGCGAGCGCCGCGGGCGATGCATCCGGGTTCCCCGGCGCCCGCGAGGCTCCTTGTCGCGATCGGAGCGGATCACCCTGGCCGTCGGCGCGACGATGGTCGTGCTCTGGCTCTCGGAGCGGTGGCACGGCTACGAGAGCGCCACGGTCACGCTGGCCGGCGCGCTCGTGCTCACGGCGCCTGGCAGCGCGCTCCGCTGGAAGGAAGGCGTGAAGGCGGTCGACTGGAACCTCCTCCTCTTCGTCGGAGCAGCGCTCGTCCTGGGAGGAGCGCTGATCGACACGGGCGCATCCGGCTGGCTCTTTCAGGCGCTGCTCCGCAACAGCGGTATCGAGAGCGCCGGAGGGCGCCTGTTCTTCGTCGTGGCGGTCGGCGTGATGTCGCTGACGTCCCATCTCTACCTCACCTCCCACGTCGCTCGCATCGTCGCGCTCGGCCCCGTCTTGCTGCAGCTCGCCGCCGATCGCGATCTCGACCCCGCGGCGGTCATCTTCATCGGCACGGTCGGCATCGATTACTGCCTGACGTTCCCGGTGAGCTCCAAGGCGCTCCTGATGTTCCATGGGCTCGACGGAGAGACGTTCCGCCCGGCGGATCTCCTGCTCCTCAGCGCCGTCCTGCTCCCGATCCACCTGGCGTTGATCGCCGTCTTTTACTTCACCTGCTGGCGCTGGATGGGGCTCGCGCCATGACGAGCCCCCTGCGCATCCTGATCGCTCCGTCGGGCTTCAAGGAATGCCTGGATGCGGAGCAGGTCGCCGAGGCCATCGCGACGGGCATCCGGCGCGCGCTGCCGGAAGCGCGCCTCCTGAAGGCGCCGCTCACGGACGGCGGCGAGGGCTTCACCCGGGCGCTGGTCAAGGCGACGGGCGGCTCCTTGCACCCCGCCATCGTGACAGGTCCGCTGGGCCAGCCTGTCGCGTCCCATTTCGGCTTCCTCGGCGGCGCCGGACCACGGACGGCGGTGCTCGAGATGGCCGCTGCCGCCGGGCTCCGCCTCGTCCCGCCTCACGCGCGCAACCCGATGGCCACAACGACACGCGGCGTCGGCGAGCTGATCCGCGCCGCGCTCGACGCGGGCGCGGAACGGCTGCTCATCGGCTGCGGCGACTCCGGCACCAACGACGGCGGGGCGGGCATGGCCCAGGCGCTGGGCATCCGCCTGCTGAACGCGGCGGGGATCGAGATCGGAGCGGGAGGAGGAGCGCTGCTGGAGCTCGACCGCATCGACCTCTCGGGCAGGGACTCCCGCATTCCCCGCGTGCAGATCGAGGTGGTGTGCAACTGGCGCAACGTCCTCTGCGGTCCTGGCGGCGTGGCGCGCGTGTTCGGCCCGCAGAAGGGCGCCTCGCCGGAGATGGTAGCGCGGCTGGAGGCGGCCCTGGAGCGGTATGCCGCCATCATCGCGCGCGACGTGGGCGTGGGCGTGAGAACCATGGCGGGAGGAGGCGCCTCCGGAGGCCTCGGCGCGGGGCTTCATGCCCTGCTGAAGGCGACGCTCTTGCCTCGCTACGATGTCCTCGTCCGCTACCTGGACCTGGACGGCCTCCTGCGCGACGCCGATCTCGTCGTCACCGCGGAGGGGGGGCTCGACGCCCGGACCTCGCGCGGCAAGATGCCGGCGGAGCTGGCCAGACGCGCAAAGCACTTCAGGCTGCCGGTCATCGCTCTGGCAGGGACCATCGACGAGGATGCGCGCGTGAACTACGCGTGCGGGATCGACTCGTTCTCGTCGATCCTCGAGGCTCCATGCACGCTGTCCGAGGCCATGGATCGTGCCCCCTTCCTGATCGCGAACGCGGCCGAGAACGCGCTGCGCTACATCCTCATCGGTCGAGGTCTCCCCGGGCTCCGCAAGGCGCGCGGGCATCCGCGTCCACGCGCGCGGGCGGGCTGACCCGACCTGGGTCGGGTCGGGTCGGTCAAGACACCTCGGCCTCGGCTGCGGCGGGCGGCGCCGGCGCGGCAGAGCGCGCGGGGCGGAGCGGGTGCGTCTCGACGCGCCAGATGCCGTCGTCCGTCAGGCGGATCGCCGCGAACCTGGCGACGCCGTCGAGGTGGCCGTCGGTCTCGTGGCCGAGCGTCGAGGAGGGGTGCGCGTACACGCTGACGCGACCGCCGCTCTTCGAGCGGTAGTGGCCGAAGAACGCGAGGTGCTTGTGCCCGTGGAGCACGAGGGCGCTGTTCTTCTTCGGGTTCTTCTGCTGGTACGCCGCGAGCATCTCGAGGAGGCGCGGGCCATCCATGGCGATCATGAACGTGTCGTTGAGCGAGATCGGCCCCGCGAGGCGCGCCACGTGGTGGTGGAGCAGCACGATGACCGGGCCGGACCCCCGCCGGAGCGCGCGGGCGAGGCGACGCAGCTGAGCGCCGCCGATCTGCCCGATCGCGTTCGACCCCACGAACCGCGACCTGTAACGGTTGGAGTTGAGTCCGAAGATCCGGATACCGCCCCCGAGATCGAGCCGCCTCGGATACAGGCCGGCGATCGCGCGCAGCCGCCGCCGCGCGCGCTTGCGGGCCGGGACGTGAAGGGGAGGCTGAAAGGGGCCGCGCTCCACGCGGGTGAGCACCTCGATGAAGCGCTGCTCGCGCTCCGCCCGCTTCGTGAGGTACGGGTCAGGCGACGTGCCGAGGTTGATGGCGACATCGTGGTTGCCGGGCACCATGAGCACCTGCGAGGAGGCCGGGATGCCGGAGAGCGCCGCCTCGAGCTCGTCCCACTGCGCCTCTTCCCCGAGATCGGTCATGTCGCCCGTCAGCGCGACGAGCGGCGGCTTCATGGCGGCGATCTCCGCCACGAGCCGCTGGAGGCGGCCTGTCAGCTCGGCGGTGTCGGGGCGAGGGGCCCCGTCCGGCCACGCGGCGGAGCCCTCCTCGATCTCGTAGGGCTCGCGGCCGCCCGCCGTGATGTGGAGATCGGAGATCTGGCAGAGGACGAGCCGCCCGCCGGGGATCGCGTCGCCAGGATCGGGGAAGAGCGTCGCCGCGCCGCCATACCGCAGGATCACGCGGGTCGCCTCGCCCAGGGCGGACGCGAGCCAGGCATAGAGCGAGAGCCCGAGCGCGAGCGCGGCGAGCGCCGTGCACACGGCCAGGACGAGCGCGGCCCCGCCGCCGAAGGAGAGCCTGCCGCCCGCGGGGAACCAGGACGCGAGGAAGGAGAGGAACGACCCGTCCAGCCACGCGGAGAGCCAGGCGGGGACGCCGATCTCGAGGGCGTGCACGGCGAGCCCGCCGGCGCCGCAGGCCGCGGCGAGGAGGACGAGCAGCAGGATCAGGCGATCGCGGACGACGTCGATGACGTCGACGACCTCGCCGAGCCTCCCCCGGAACGACGAGCGGAAGTAGCGGCTCCCGTAGGAGATCTTCTTCCATGTCTCCGGCCGCCACACGCGGCCTTGGCTCGCAACGCTGGAGATGACGAGGGCCGGGGTGATGACCAGCGCGAGCAGGACGAGCACCGGCAAGAGCGCCAGGTAGAGGACTCGGAGGGCCGCCCTTCGCGCCATGCCTCATTTGACGTGCCCCGGGCAGTACCGTCAAGGAGCCGCTCGGGCCGCGCGCGCCCCGAAAGTTGCCGGAATCGATGGATGCTCGTAGCAGTAAGCGCGAGCTCGCGCGCTGATGTCCTGCACCGAGACGCCGATAGAGCCGGCCTGCGCCCTGCGATCACCCGCGTCGAGCGGCCCGCCGCCGGCGCTCTCGACCGGCGCGCGCGCGGCGCCTGCGCGCCGGCGTGGCAGGGCCGCGGCCCTCGTCGCCGCGGGCGCTGCCGGCGCGGGGGCGGCCGTGTGGACCAGCGCGGCCGTGGCCGTGTGGACCGGGGCGCCCGCGACGGCGGCGCGCAGCGCGGCGCCGCTCGTGGCGAGCGCGCTGCCGGAGCGCGCGCCGACGGCGCCACCAGAGCGCGTGACGCTCACTGCGGATGACGAGGACGCCGAGCCCGGCACGCTGGAAGAGCAGCGCCTCCGGCTGTTCGCGCGGATGCGGCGCGAGCTCGCGCTCCCCGACGAGGCGATGCGGCAGGTCGAGGCGATCTTCGCGGCGTCGACGGTGCTCGGCCAGGGCAACCCCTCGCTGACGCGGCACCCGATGTCACGATCCGAGTGCCGCCGCATTCGAGCGCTCTCGGGCATCGAGCCGGCGCGCGAGCCGGCCTGCGGCGCGCCGGGGATGGTGCCGCTCTTCGATCCCACGCGCGGTCAGACCGCGGCGGACGCCCCCGCGTGCATCGATCAGCTCGAGTTCCCGAACGTGCCCTGCGAGTACCCCGTGGTGCACGTCCGGGCCCGCGAGGCGGCGCTCCTGTGCAGGGCGGTCGGGAAACGGATCTGCGACGCGCACGAGTGGGAGGGGGCGTGCGCCGGCGCCCTCCGGGATCCGGACGTCGAGTACGAGTGGGCGCGCCCCCGGAACGAGGCGAGCTGGCACCACAACCTCCTGCGCGAGAAGGTGTGGAGCTACGGCCCCGCGAAGAACCACGCGCTCTGCGGGACGGGGAGCTCCCGCACGCCGGGCTGTCCAGGCGGCGGGTGGGACCGCTGCGGCTCCAACACGTATCCGGCCGGCGCGTTCCCCGCATGCCGGAGCAGCCTCGGTGTCTTCGATCTGCACGGCAACGTGGCCGAGCACATGAGCCTGCCCATCCTGCCCGAGGAGCTCGCGCGGCACGGCGATCGGGGCTTCACCGAGATGAAGGGCAGCTGGTTCGCGTTCTCGTCGATGGAGGTCCACGCCGACGACTGCCGCTTTCGCGCCCCCGACTGGCACGCGACGCGCCTCATGAGCAGGGGCAGCCACGCGAACTACCACCTTGGATTTCGCTGCTGCACGGACATCACGCCGCCGGACGGCGCCGAGCGAGACGAGGGCGTCGACCACCAGGGCGCCAGGTGAATCCATCCACATAGGTTTGATCACATGAGCCCACGTGCGCGCAGCGGGTGGTCCATGGGCGCAGGATATCGCCGACGCGGCTCGTTCCGAGCGCCCGCCGCGAAGTTGCGGTGGCGGAGGCAGACGATTACGGCCCGAGGTGATCGATTCGTGTCGTGCCTCCGTTGGGGCACAAACGGCGCAGCCTGAGCACGTCAGGCGCAGAGGGTCCGACGTCGCGAGCGGGTTGCGGCCCGGTCAGACGAGCGGCGGGGAGGCGCCGCGCGCCGTCGCCAGCGGGCCTCGAGCGGGGCTCGACGGCTCTCGTTCACGACGGCCGCGGTGCGGGCGGGAGCGCAGGTGACCTGCTCGAAAGCCCGCGAGAGAGGCGCTGCGCGCTGCGCGCGGCGCCCGGCGCCGAGGCGTTGAGTTCGTCATCTCCAGCATGGGGCGCGCGGCCCGCGCGCGATACGCCCTCCGATCGGGGGCCGTCCCGCCGGTCTCCGCGTTGAGAACCCGGAAAACCAAGGCCGGCGTCGATCCAGAGAATGCCTTTTTGCGGACGCGCCAAGGCCGGTGACACGAGCTCGCAGCGGCAGTGTCTGCACACGAGGGCTGAGGCACACACCCTGCTCTTCGATGAGCCCAAGGTGGCTCGGACCTTCCGGCCATCACGGGATATTGAGGAGGACAACACATGCTCTCGATTCATGGCAAGGTGCTGGGGCTCGCGATGGTGATGGCGGCGCTGGGCACGGGGTGCGCCATCGATGCAGCGGACGACGCGGATCTCGACGAGGCCGGCGTCGACGAGGTCGAGCTGGTCGATTCGACCGCCGAGGCGCTCGAGGCCGGCGCGTCTGCGAGGGGCGGGTATCAGGAGCCGTACGGTGGCAAGGGCGGGCCCATCGGCGCGCAGGGCCCCATGGACCTCGGCCAGGCGCCGGTCGGCGTGCAGGGACCGGCGAGCCCCGGCCTGCAGGCGCCGATCGGCCAGATGGGGCAGGGGCCTGTCGGCCAGGGGCCTGTCGGCCAGGGACCCGCGGGCGTGCCGGGCGTCGGTGGCGTGCCGGGTGTGGGCGGGATGCCGTTCGGCGGCTTCGGCGGCTTCGGCGGCTTCGGCGGCTTCGGCGTGCCCGCCGCGATCATCTCGTCGAGTTGCACCACGTTCGTTCCCGACTGCTTCCCGTGCAACCCCTGCAACAACTTCGCTCCCCCCTGCTGCTGCAACCGGCCGCCCCACAACCCCTGCAATCCGGGCATTGGCGGCCCGTTCAACGGCGGGTTCTCGGCCGGCCCCTGCGGTGGCGGGTTCGCGCCGGGCTCCTTCGGTGGCGGGTTTGCGGGCAGCCCCTGCGGCGGCGGTAGCGGGTTTGCGGGCAGCCCCTGCGGTGGCGGTGGCGGGTTCTCGGGGGGCTGCTGCGGTGGCGGGGGGAGCTGCGGCGGCAACAACAGCGGGCTCGGCTGGTAACTACGGGGCCTCGGGCCTCGACCGCTAGCGCCGGCCGCTGAGAGGGCGCGGGGCTCGGAGGAAACAAGCCCGGCGCCGCGCGCAGGCCGCCACGGGAGAGCGTGAGTCGCTCGCGCTCGATGGCCGATCTCGGGTCGGCCCATCGTCGCCGCTCTCCCGCGCGAGCTCCGCCAGCGCCGCCTCGGGCTCACCACCCCGGCGGCCAGCGGACGGCGGGGACGTGACGGCAGCGCTCGAACGGCTGCAATGGCAGAGGCTGGGCCCGCGCCGGCGGGGGCGACCCATGTGAGGTGAGGTCGTCGCCGCCAGCGCGGGTCGCGGACGCAGGGGGGACGGCGCCACGCGACCGTGCCCCCGCGGCTCGCGCGGGATGGTGGATGGCCGGCGATGATGGTGAGGTGAGACGCGTTGCGCCGCGGGAGCGCGACGCGGCCCGCGAAATTGCGCGGAATTACACCTGAGTCCAGCGAGTCCGCGCCGGCGGCATGCGCCGCCTTCACGGGCGTTGCTACGCCGCGAGCGATCCCTTAGAGTGGCGCTAACGCTGTGATCGGCACGATCATCGACGGCAAATATCAGATTCGCAAGCTCCTCGGCGAGGGCGCCATGGGCTCGGTCTACGAGGCCGAGCACACGGGGACCGGCCGGCGCTGCGCCGTGAAGGTGATCAGCTCGGCGGATCTCACCCGCGACCCGAAGGTCGTGAGCCGCTTCCAGCGCGAGGCGCGCGCGGCAGGCGCGATCGACACACAGCACATCACCCAGGTGCTCGACGCCGGCGTCGATCGCGGCTCGAACCTGCCGTTCCTCGCGATGGAATTCCTCGCGGGCGAGGACGTCCACGAGCTCATCAAGCGCGTCGGCCCGCTCGCGCCCGACCTCGCGCTGCGCATCGTCGCGCAGTCGTGCATCGGGCTCCAGAAGGCGCACGAGGCGAGCGTCGTCCACCGCGACATCAAGCCGCACAACCTGTTCCTCGCGCGCCGCGACGCCGGCGAGATCCTCGTCAAGCTGCTCGATTTCGGGATCGCCAAGGTGAAGATGGACCGGGCGAACGAGACCGAGAGCGCCGATCTGACGCGCACCGGGAACCTGATCGGCTCGCCGCTCTACATGTCGCCCGAGCAGGCGCGCGGCCAGAAGGAGATCGACCACCGCACCGACATCTGGTCGCTCGGCGCCGTGCTCTACCAGCTGCTGACCGGGCGGACGCCGTACCATCACATCACCGCGCTCGGTGAGCTGATCATCGCGATCTGCTCGGATCCTCCG
This sequence comes from Sorangium sp. So ce128, assembly GCF_051525245.1. NCBI lineage: Bacteria > Pseudomonadati > Myxococcota > Polyangiales > Polyangiaceae > Sorangium > Sorangium sp. So ce128. Next base: position 5,205,499 of record NZ_CP150313.1, read on the forward strand.
CCGCAGGTGCAGGATTTCGCCCCGTGGGTGGCGCCCGAGATCGCGGCGATCGTGCACCGATGCCTCCTGCAAGCCCCCGGGCAGCGCTACCAGAGCGCGCAGGAGATGTTCGGCGCCATCCGACCGCTCCTTCCGTACGGCTGGGGCATCCACGAGGGCATGCTCGTGCCGCTGCCGGAGGCCGTGCACCGGCAGTCCGCGCCGCGGCTCGCGATGAACGCGCCGCCCGCGAACCAGGGCGGCGCGTACGCCGCGGCCTCGCCGGCGAACCAGAGCGGCGGGTACCCCGCGATCTCGCCGGCGAACCAGAGCGGCGCGTACGCCGCGACCGCGCAGGCGAACCAGAGCGGCGGGTATCCCGCGGTCCCGCAGGAGCACCGCGGAGGCTACTCGTCGTTCGCGCCGCCCCCGCTCCAGAGCGGGCCGGCGGCGGCGATCATTCCGGCCACCCACCACGCTGGCGCTGCGACGACGGGGGCGCTCACGCAGTCGCACCGCGGCACGCAGCCCGGCGTGCCGCGGGTGCCGGTGGTGGCCGGCGCCGCGCTCGCCGCCGCGGTCATCGCGGCCGGCGTGTACTTCATCAGCCGGCCGTCGCCGGAGCCGGTCGTGCAGCCGGAGGCGAAGGCGACCGTCGAGACGCTCCCGCCTGCGGCGGCCACGCCGACGTCGACCGGCCCGGCCCCGACGCCGCCGCCGGCCGCGACGCCGGAGGTGGTCGCGGCGGTCGAGCCGCAGCCGAAGCGCGTCCAGGTCGTCATCCTGCCCGCCGACGCCTCGGTCGAGGTCGAGGGCAAGCGCGTGACGACACGCAACGGGATCCTCGATATCACCGGGCCGCCCGGGAGCGTGCACAGGGTGCGCGTCTTCAAGAAGGGGGGAGGCGAGGCGATGGCCGACGTCGTGGTGACCGACACCGGCGCGTTGCCGCCGAAGGTCGAGCTCACGCCGACGTCGGGGAAGGGCGGTCCTGCGACGTCGGCGAAGAGCGCCTCGACCGCGCCGCCGGCGCCTCCGCCTGCGCCCACGACCCCCAAGGGGATCATCGACAACACCGACGAGTTCGGAAAGTAGCAGCGGAACGACAGGCTGAGTACGGTGCTCGATCGAATGGATCTGCGTACGCGGCGCGGCGGCTCTCGTCCTCTCTCTCTCTCTCGGCGTCCCCGCGCAGCGCCGCGGCTGCGCGCGCTCTCGGCCGCGGTCGCGGTCGCGGTCGCCGCCGGACCGGCGCTCGCGCAGCCGGCGCCGCCGGCCACGGACGCCGCCACGCCGGTCAAGGAGGGCGCAGCGCCCGCCGCGGAAGCCGGCGCGCCGGCCAGGGAAGGCGCAGCGCCGGCCACCGGGGCTGCGGTGCCGGCCGAGGAGGCGCCCGTCTCCGAGACGGACCGGCAGGTGGCGCGGCTCCACTTCGAGAAGGGGCTCACGCTGCTGCGCGAGGAGGCGTGGGGCCCAGCGCTCGCGGAGTTCCTCCTCTCGCGCAAGCTCTTCCCGACGCGCGTGGCCACGAACAACGCCGCGATCGCGCTGCGCAAGCTCCAGCGCTACGACGAGGCGCTCGAGATGTTCGAGACCTTCCTCCGCGATTTCACGATGTCGGCCGCCGAGCGCGCGGCCGCGCAGCGGGAGATCGCCGAGCTGCGGGCGCTCGTGGGGACGCTCGACATCACGAACGCGGAGCCCGGGGCGTCCATCGTGGTGAGCGGCGAGGAGCGCGGGCAGTACCCGCCCGTCAAGCCGATCCGCGTGGCGGCGGGCGCGCACGTCATCCGCGTCTTCAAGGAAGGCTACGAGCCGGTGGAGACGCGCGTCGACGTCGCCGGGGGGCAGACCGCCACGGTGAACGCGAAGCTCCGCAGGCTGACCCGCTCCGGCCGGCTGCGCGTGGTGGAGCGCGCCGGCAAGACGGTCGACGTGCTCGTCGACAACGTCGTCGTGGGGCAGACCCCGTGGATCGGCGCGCTGTCGGTCGGCGATCACATGGTGGCGCTGCGCGGCGCGGGGAAGCTCGGGACGCAGCCGACGGCGGCGCCCGTGAAGCCGCAGGAGCTCACGACGCTGTCGCTGCTCGCCGAGGATCTCGACGCGTCGCTGCGGATCGACCCCACGCCGCCCGGCGCGAGCGTGTGGATCAACTCGGTCAACGTGGGCAACGGCGTCTGGCTCGGCCGGCTCAAGGCCGGCACGCACCGGGTCGAGGTGAAGGCCGACGGGTTCGTCACCGGGACGCGCACGGTGACGCTGCAGAAGGGCCAGCGCCAGAGCCTCGACATGGGGCTCGAGCGCGACGAGGACGCCGATATCTGGCGCAAGCCGCCGAAGATCACGCTCGACGTGAGCGCGTCGTTCCTGCTGGCGCCGACGCTGGGCGGCGAGATCGCGGACGGCTGCGACTCGGGTTGCTCCAGCTCGCTCGGCCTCGGCGGGCTCGGCATGGTCCACGGGGGTTACGAGCTCGGCTCGGGGATCGGCGTCGGGATCGAGCTCGGCGGCCTGTTCGCGGCGCAGCAGCTCGACGAGCGCTCGGCGACGCTCAGGCCGGTCGGCTACCGGGATCCGCTCGACGGCACGGCGAGCGACACGCTCCGCCTGGGCGGCTTCCTTGCCGGCGCGACGTTCGGATACCACTTCGGCGAGCGCTTCCCGGCGCTGCTCCGGCTGGGCGCGGGGGTGCTCGTCGGCGAGGTCCGCGATGAGCGGACCGGCAGGTTCAGGACGACCGGCGGGGAGTGGTTCAACACGTTCCCGGTGGTCGACTTCGCCTCGGCGACCTACTTCTACGCGGATCCTGAGGTGCGGCTCGGCCTGCGGCTCGGAGAGCGGTGGGAGGTGTCCGGCAGCCTGAAGCTGCTGCTGCTGATCGGCCTCAGCAAGCCGAAGTGGGACAGGACGATCGAGCTGTCGGCCTCGACGGACGGGATCGGCACCTACGAGCCAGAGTCGCTCATGGGTGATTTCGTCTTGATGTTCTCGCCTGGGGCGAGCCTGCGTTACCAGTTCTGACGAGACCCGCGCTGACGCGTCGGTCCACGGTGCGCGGCCGCGACGCGCCGTTGCATGCGTCTTGATCGTCTACAGCGGTTTCCGCCCCCCTCTGCGCCATCCAGAGCCGCAGCAGAGCGGCGGTCTCCCGCACAGGAGACGGGCCCAGATCGGCGTTTTCGGCGCGCAAGCGCACTCCGGTGCGCTGAGCACCGAAAACGCCGAGGTGGGCCCGTATCCGAAGCGGGTGACCGCCGCTCTAGCGCCGCCGGCGGCGAAGCCCGGCCAGCGCCGCGGCGACGCCGACGAGGACGGAGAGGCCTGCGGTATTTCGCTCGGCGGGGGCGCCGACGACGCCGCAGGAGCAGGACGGGACCTCCAACGGATCGATCTGCGGGACGCACTGGTTCGCGAGGTTGCACACCATGCCATCGACGCAGTCGGCCACCGAGCTGCACGGTGAGGCGCAGGCGCTGCCGCCCGGCGGGCAGCTGTACGGGGTGCAGTCCGTGTCGACGCCCGGGGATCGGAGCGTGTGCTCGCCGTCGCAGCGCGGTCCGATCTCCTCGAGGTCGGCGCAGACGCCGTCGAGGCAGACGAAGTCCTGGATGCAGTCGTCGTCGGAGGCGCAGGAGGTCTTGCAGGCGGTCTCGTCCGCGCACTTGAAACCGCCGCAGCGCTCGACCACCGGCTCGTTCTCGCGGCCGTCTCCTGCGCAGAAGAAGCGCGTGAGCGTCGCGGGACCCACGATGCAGCCCTCGTCCGGGCAGGAGCACGTGAAGGTCTTCGCGACCGCCCCTTCCACAGGGAACATGCACTTGGCGTCGGTGGCGCCGCCGCAGTAACCGGCACACGCGCCCTCACCGGGGCAGGCCTCACGCAGGAAGGTGCCGCCCTCGTTGGGGTGCGGCGACTCGTGGTCGACAGGCGTCCCGACGTTCGTGCACCTGCCGACGTTGTTCACCACGTCGCATGCCTGACACTGGCCATCGCACCGGAAATCGCAGCAGAAACCGTCGACGCAGTGGCCCGAGACGCACTGGCGATCACGCGTGCACTCGGCGCCGTTGGCGAGTCGATCGAGACACAGACCCGACCCGGGCGGCGCACCACCCGATCCGACGGACGCTCCGCCTGCGCCACCTGCACCTCCGCTGCCTCCAGCGGCTGCGCCGCCGGCACCCGCGCCACCCGATCCAGCGGACGCGCCGCCGGCACCCGCGCCACCCGATCCAGCGGACGCGCCGCCTACACCGCCGGCACCCGCGCCACCCGATCCAGCGGCTGCGCCGCCGGCACCCGCGCCACCCGATCCGGCGGACGCACCGCCCGCGCCACCCGATCCAGCGGCTGCGCCGCCGGCACCCGCGCCACCTGCTCCAGCGGACGCGCCGCCTGCGCCGCCTGCACCCGCGCCGGTGGACGCGCCGCCCGCGCCGCCACCACCCGTTCCGGACGATGCACCGCCGGCGCCGCCGGCCTCACCGCAGGCGTCCGGATCGCCGACGCCGACGTCGCACCAGCCGCTCTCGTCGCAACCGCAGTCGTCCAGGCAATAGAGGATGCACCTGTTGTTGCTGCCGCAGCGGCCGGGCTTGCAGTCCTTCGTGGATTCATGAGCCAGCGCGCGCCCCTGGCCATCGCAGCGGTTGTGCACTTCGATCTGGTTGACGCAAACGACGGGGAGCTCCGTGTCGAGCTTCGCAGGACCACAGGCGCCATCGCTGCCCGTCCCCTTGCCCGACGCCGTGCACGAGAAGCACTCCTGGTCGCACGCCTCGTTGCAGCAGACGTTCTCCGTATCGGAGCAATGCCCTGATGCACACTCCTGATCGTGCGCACACGCCTCGCCGTTCGCCTTGATGAGCAGCTGCGCGCTGGCGAGCGGCTGCGCGCTCGTGGCCCCGATGCCGCCCGCGACGAGCACCGCCCGGCCTGCGACGCGGTCGGTGCCGGCGTTGACGACGACGGCGGCGTGCTCCCGACGAGCCTCCTGTGCGAGCGAGCCGGCCGGCAGGCTGAGGGCGCTGAACTTCCTGGTCAGCGGATCGTAGATGGCGGCGCTCGAGAGCGAGGTCGTGCCGTCGAACCCGCCGGCGATGAGGACGTCGCCGGTGGGCAGCAGGCTCGCCGTGTGGTTGGCGCGCGCGTTCGCCATGGAGATCGGCGTCGGCTGGAGCTCGAAGCCCCGCTTCGTCGGATCGGCCACGCCGTCGTGGTAGATGTCGATGGTGCGGACGTAGGCGCCACTGGAGACCCGGGTGGTGCCTCCGACGAGGATCACCTCGCCTGAATCGAGCGTCGTCGCCGCCTGACCGCCCAGCGCCTCCGCACGGTCGATGAGCGTCGCCGTGTGGAAGCCGCGGAGGGCGCTCATCTGCGCCGTCATCGGGGTCGCTGACGGCGAGAGGACGGCGATCGGCCGGAAGACGCCCTCGTCCTCGTGGAAGATCTCGGCCGAGGTGAGCGCCGCGCCCGAGAGGACGAAGCCGCCTGCGACGAGCACATTCCCCGTCTTCAGGCGGACCGCCGTGTGGGCGTGGCGCGAGGTCGCCATGCTGCCCACGGAGGCGAGCGTGCTCGTGACGGGCGCGCCGCCGTTCGGTCCGAAGGCGCTGAAGGTGTAGAGGGAAGCGGTGCTCGTGGGCTGGTTGAGCGGATCCGCGAGGCCGCCTGCGACCAGGACCTCGCCTGGATCGAGGAGGGTGGCCGAGTGATTGAACCGGCCCAGAGAGGCCCCCGCGTCCCTGACGAACTGGCCGGTGGCCGGGTTGTAGACCTCGACGGCAGCGACCGGCGTGCCGCTGGTGCGCTGGCTGCTGCCGCCCACGACGACGACCGCCGGCGGCGGAGGCGCAGGATCCGACGGCGCCGCCGGGGCGAGCTTCGTGACCGCCGTGGCGGTGTGGGCGCCGCGCGCGACGTCCATCGCGTCGGTGCTCGCGAACGTGCGGTCGAGCGGGAAGTACAGCTCCGCCGTCGCGAGAGCGCCCCCGGACGCGTCGAACCCGCCCGCGAAGAGCACGGGGCTCGCAGGGTTCGCCGGGTCGATCACGGTGGCCGTGTGACGGGCGCGCGGCGTGATCATCTGGTTTGTCGTGGCGATCCACTGCGGGTCGACGAGCGCCGGGTACCGAACGCCGGCGGGCTGCCATCCGACGATCACCGTGCACGCCGGCGCGCCCGGCGGGGTGATCGGCCGGCCCCACGGGGCGCGAGGGCTCGTGTCGACGGAGCAGCCCTCGACGGAGAGCGAGGCCGGAACGCGCGCGCCGGTCGCGTCGACGAGGTAGGGGGGCGCGACGCGCAGGCGGGGCGAGCCACCGGCGTCGAGGAACTCGAGCGTGCGCTCCACGAGGCGGAGGCCCGAGACGGCGGTGACGTCGACCCGGTAGCGGAGCTCCTTGCGCGCCGGCTCCTGCTCGAAGACGACGAAGTCCTCGGTGCCGTTCGGGAGGACGCGGTGCAGGACGTCGCGGGCGCCGCCGCCTTCGGCGCGCAGCGCGCCTGCGTAGAGGACGAGGCCGCTGTCGACCGCCGCAGGCACGTCCGCGGCGTCGACGAGGGAGAAGGCGATCGAGACGCGAGACGCGCCGTCGGCGAGGCGCACCGGACCGGCGGCGCGCGCCGGGAGCTCGACGGACGCCGCGGCGGCCTCCGGGGCTGCCACGCGCAGGGCGCCGGCCGGAGTCGCCGCGACGATCTTGACGGGGCTGGAGGCGATGGCGTCGGCGAAGCGCGCGCGGATCGCGGCGATGCGGGCGCGCGCTCCGGGCGGCGCCGCCTGAGGCGACCCGGGGCCGGACGGAGGCGAGCGGCGCGAGGCGCCCTCGTCGGAGCAGCCAAGGACCTGGGGGAGAATGGCGCACGCAGAGAGCAGCGCAGCCGTTCGCAGCCTGAAGCCGAGTCGCAGCACGCGGTGGTTTCGCAAGGGTCGTTCCGTGGTCGGCGCGGCGCGCGCGACGTGAGAGGGCGGATCTGGCCCATCCTAACAGAAGGCGGCCCGCCGCCGAACAGTGAGGCGGCGCGTCGAGAGCGGCGGGGGGCTCCTCCGACGTGGCCTCCGGCACGGGGACGCGGCGGCCGGCGATCGCCGCTCGATCGAGCGCGCGGCCGAGGAAAACCTCCCCAGGAGGAGGGCGAAACTGGGTAGGCTTACGGGGGCGCTGTCGCGTACGGCGCGATCTGTCTGGAGGAGCCGCGATGACCTTCCCCGCCTTGCCTTGGATGTCCCGCCACCTCGCGTACGCCGGCGCCGCGCGACGCGGGATCGTGCCGCTGCTCGCGGGCCTGCTCGCGCTCGTGGCGCTCGCGCCGCGGCCGGCGAGCGCGGCGCCGTGGGACACGGACAACGACGAGGTCGCGAACGGCGTCGACAACTGCCCCGGGGTCAGCAACCCGAGCCAGTACAATGGCGATGGCGACGCTCAGGGCGACGCTTGCGACAATGACGATGACAACGACGGCACCTCGGACGACGCCGATCTCGACGACGATGGCGATGGGATAGCGGACACCGCCGACGAGTGTCCGACGATTCCCACGCCCATGGCAGCGGATCCGGACTTCGACGACGACCGCGATGGCGTGCCGGATGTCTGCGACAACTGCGACACGTCCAGCAACGAGGACCAGCTCGACAGCGATAGCGACGGGCGGGGGAACATCTGCGAGACCGACAACGACGCGGATGGCGACACCGACTTCAACGACAACTGTCTCAACGTCTCGAACGCCAGCCAGGCCAATGCCGATAGCGACAACTACGGCGACGCCTGCGACAACTGCCCCACTGCACACAACAACGATCAGCGGGACAGGGACAACGATGGCGTCGGAGACGACTGCGACAACTGCGCAAACGCCCCGAACACCGATCAGCACAACCCTGACGGCGACCTCTTCGGCGACGTCTGCGACAACTGTCCTGACATGGCCAACAACAACCAGGCGGACACCGACGGCGATACGATCGGCAACGCCTGCGACAACTGCCAGAACCGCGCGAACGAGAACCAGGCGGACGGCGATGACGACGGGGTCGGCGACACGTGCGACAACTGCCCTGGCACGCCCAACGGCCTCCAGGAGGACACGGATGGCGATGGGGTCGGCGACGCGTGCGACAACTGCCTGAGCCGCGCGAACGAGAACCAGGCGAACGGGGACAGCGACGCGTTCGGCAACGTCTGCGACAACTGCCCTGCCACGTCGAACCCGAGCCAGTCGGACAGCGACCTCGATGGGGTCGGCGATGCGTGCGACAACTGCATGGACCGCGCGAACGACCAGCAGAACGAGGACGGCGACGCCTTCGGAAACGCGTGCGACCTCTGCCCGTACGTCGCGACCCTGACCCAGGTCGACACCGACGGCGACGGCTTCGGCGACGATTGCGACAACTGCCCGCGCCTCATCACCGCGAACCAGGCCGACGGCGACAATGACAACGTCGGCAATGCTTGCGACAACTGCCCCGAGGTCGCCAACACGACCCAGGTCGACAGCGACGGCGACGGCTTCGGCAACGCCTGCGACAACTGCGCCAGCATCGCCAACGCCGGCCAGCTCGACGATGACCACGATGGAGTCGGCAACGTCTGCGACAATTGCCCTGCGACGCCGAACAGGCCCAGCGGGACGAGCGAGCAGGACGACAGCGATGGGGACCAGATAGGCGACGCATGCGACAACTGCCCGACCACGGCGAACGCGAACCAGACGAACACCGACGCTGCCACCGGCGACACGCGGGGCGACGCGTGCGATGACGACGACGACGCCGACGGCGTGCTCGACACCAGCGACAACTGCCCGACCGAGCCGAACACGAGCCAGCGCAACACGGACCGGAACCTGCCCGGCGGCGACACGCTGGGCGACGCGTGCGACAACGACGACGACGCCGACGGCGTGCCCGACGCCACCGACAACTGTCCGCTCCAGCGCAACGTGGATCAGACGAACACGGACGAGGACCTGACCGACGGCGACGGGTTCGGCGACGCCTGCGATGACGACGACGACGCCGACGGCGTGCCCGACGTGAACGACAACTGCATCACGACGCCGAACAGCGCCCAGGCCAACACGGATCTGAACCTTGCGAGCGGCGATGCGCTGGGCGACGCGTGCGACAACGACGACGACGCCGACGGCGTGCTCGACGCCGCCGACAACTGCCAGTTCGCGCCGAACAGCACGCAGATCAACACCGACCAGAGCCTCGCGGGCGGTGACGCGCAGGGCGACGCGTGCGACAACGACGACGACGCGGACGGGGTGCCGGACGGCGGCGACAACTGCCGCACCACGCCGAACCCGGGGCAGGAGAACAACCCGAAGAACGGGCCCGAAGACGCGCTCGGTGACGAGTGCGACGACGACGACGACAACGACCGCGTCCTCGACGCAGATGACAACTGCGGATACGACATCAACACCAACCAGCTCGATACCGACGGCGATAGCGACGGGGACGTCTGCGACGACGACGACGACAACGACCTCCTCACGGATGCAGAGGAGGCGGCGCTCCGGACCGACCCGACGAGCGTCGACTCCGACGGCGACACCATCGGCGACTTCGAGGAGGTGTTGAACCGCGACAATCCTGCCGATCCGACCAACAACACCGACGATGACGCGTTCATCGACGCCGTGGACCCCGACAGCGACGGCGACGAGGTGCTCGATTCCGAAGAGGCCGGGGATGCTCTGCTGAACACGCCGGCGACCGACACAGACGGCGATGGGACCCCGGATTACCGGGACACCGACGCGGACGAAGATGGCGTGCTCGACGGCGACGACAACTGCCGCCTCATGGCGAACCCGCCGCCCGCGCCGGGCGAGCCACAGGTCGACACCGATGGCGACGGCAAGGGTGACGTGTGCGACGGCGACTCGGACAACGACGGCACGCTCGACGTCGACGACAACTGCCCGAGCCTGGCGAACGCCGGCCAGCAAGACGCCGACGGCGACGGGACCGGCGACGCGTGCGATCCAGACGGCGATCCGGACGCCGACGGGGTGACGAACGAGGACGACAACTGCGATTTCGCGGCGAACCCGCCGCCTGCGCCGGGCGAGCCGCAGGCCGACATCGACGGCGACGGCCTCGGCGATCCCTGCGATGATGACGCCGACGGCGACTCGATCCCTGACGCGGACGACAATTGCCCGCAGATCGTGAATGCCGATCAGGCAGACGCCGACGACGACCGCCACGGCGACGTCTGCGACAACTGCCCGAGCCTGGCGAACGCCGGGCAGGAAGACGCGAACGGGGATGATCTCGGCGATGCCTGCGATCCCGACGGCGACGGGGTGGTGACCGACACCGACAACTGCCCGAGCGTGGCGAACCCCGAACAGACCGACACCGACGAGGACGGCCAGGGTGACGCCTGCGAGCCGCCGGATCCGACCGGCAGCGGCGGCGGCGGAGGGGCCGGCGGAGCGGGCGGCGCTGGCGGCATGGGCGGCGCCGGCGGTGAGGCCGCCACGGCGACTGCGACCAGCGGCGGCGCGCCGTCGCCAGATTTCCAAGGCGGCTGCGACTGCCGCATGGGACGTGCGCCGATGCCCCGGGAGGCGTGGGGGATGCTGCTGATCCTCGCCGCCGTGCTCCGGCGGCGAGGCCGGCTGCAACCGCGACGGGCAGCATGATTCCACGCCGCGGAAACTGGGCTCTGGCGATCACCTGAGAACTACGCCCGGCGAGCGCGACGGCTCCTCGTCGACGCGGCCGTCCGATATCGTCAATCTTGGATAGCGAGCTGCAGATTCGTGTGATACGGGCTCAGCCGCCAGGCAGGCGAGTGAGGCGTATGAAAGTACGCCGCAGCGAGCCGAACGACGCGGATGAGCCCGCGGCGCACGAAGATGCGCCCCGCCATAACGGAGCTTCAAGGAGGACCCTCATGCAGGCATCTCGGTGGATCGCGGTGTGGATGGCGATGGGCGCACTCGTCATCGCCGGTACGGGCGCGGGATGCGGAGGTGACGACGCCACGGGGGACGCGACGACGTCGAGCTCGACGGCGACCACCACCACGGGTGAGGGCAGCACGAGCGGCGCAGGAACGGGCGGCGCTGGCGGCGAGGGAGCGGGCGGCTCAGGCGGTGCCGGCGGGACGGGAACAGGCGGTGCCGGCGGGACGGGAACAGGCGGCGCTGGCGGGACGGGAACGGGCGGCGCTGGCGGGACGGGAACGGGCGGCGCGGGAGCGGGCGGCTCCGGCGGCGCTGGCGGCACGTCGGGCGGGAGCTTCAATTTCACCCTCCGCGGCACCGGTTACGTTCCCGCCTACACCGCTGGTGACATGGTCTACGTGGCCGTCGTCGCTGCCGGCGACGCCGCGCCGGCCCTGAGCGCGTCGGACGCGATCGAGGCCGACGGCACGTTCAGCGTGACGGGGCAGATACCCGGCGACAAAGCGTACAAGATGCACTGGTACGTGGACCTTTCGCAGAATGGGACTTGCGACGCGGCTCCCACCGATCACGTCTGGACACAGGACATCCCCACCGTCACGGCGGATATCACGCGCAGCGTCGTTCCCAACAGCGCCTTCGGCGACTGTCCGTGACGCGCCGCGCTCGGCCATTCCATAGCCGTTGATCGTCCCTGGCGCGGCGCGCCCTCCGCGCACCGTCGTCCTGTGGCCAGAATCGTGGCCACGTCGAATCGCGGCGCGAGCGGGTGGCAGACCGTCTCCTGGACCTCGCCCAGGATCGCCGCGGCCAGGGAAAAAATGCGGATGTTGCCCCCCGCCACGCGCCCCCGCTATCGTGCCCGGCCGATGAGGCATTCCTCCGTCGCAGCGGTCGCGTCCACGGCCGTCCTCATGACGCTCGCCGGCGCCTCGCGCGGTCAATCCACCGGCGGGTTCTCCCTCGACCGGTTCGAGCCGGCACCCGCTGGAGACGCCTTCTTCGGCGTGCCCTCTCCGGCCGCTCCCGGCCACCTCGCGCCGCGCGCCTACGTGATGCTCGACTATGCCCACCGCCCCATCCACACCAGCGGTGAGACCCCGGTCGACCTCGTCTCCTCGCAGACGTTCCTCCGCCTCGACGCCTCGCTCGCGCTCTGGGATCGCCTGCTTCTCTCGATCGACGCACCCCTCGCCGTCGCGCAAGGGGGCGACGACCCGGGCATCCCCGGCGTCGAGTTCACCGAGCTGACGGCGCCCGAGCTCGGCGACCTGCGCTTCGGCGCGCGCGTCCGCCTGCTCGGGAAAGACGCAGGCCCGCTCCAGCTCGGGATCGGCGGCTACCTGTTCGCGCCCACCGGCTCGCCGGCGCAGTACACCGGCGACGCGGAGGTCCGCGGCGCCGTCCACGCGAGCCTCGGCGGGCGCGTCGGTTCGGCGGGCTCGTCGCTCGGGTTCCTGTGGAGCGCGAGCGGCGGCGTCGAGCTCGGGGGCGGCCCCAACCGGCCGCAGCTGTTCACGTTCGGCGGCGCCGCCGGACTCCTGATCGCCGACGATCTCCTCCAGCTCGGCGCCGAGGCGTACGGCGGCGCGCCGCTCGGCGACGAGCTCCTGCTCTCGAGCACGCCGGTGCAGCGCGACGAGGCGGGCGTCAACGCCGAGCTGCTCTTCGGCGCCAAGCTGCGCGTCCTCGACGGCCTCACGTTCGGCGCCGCGGTCGGCCCGGGCCTGACGAACGCCATCGGCACACCGCCGGTCCGCGCGGTCGGCATGGTCGGCTGGACGCCGCTCCCGAAGCCGGCCCCGGATCGCGCCCAGGCCGCCGCCGTCGCGGGCGACAAGGACGACGACGGCATCAACGACGACATCGACGCCTGCCCCGACGTGAAGGGCGATCCTTCGCCCGATCGCGCGAAGGACGGATGTCCTCCGGCGGATCGCGACGGGGACGCGGTGCTCGACATCGACGACGCGTGCCCGAACACCCCGGGCGCCCGCAGCGCCGACGCCACGGAGAACGGCTGCCCCGAGGACTCGGACGACGACGGCTTCCACGACGGCATCGACGCCTGCCCCAGCGTGCGCGGCGGGGCGAGCGACGACCCGAAGAAGGTCGGCTGCCCTGGCGACGCGGACGGCGACGGCATCGCCGACGCGTCGGACGCCTGCCCGAAGGTCAAGGGGCCGGCGAACCGTGACCCGAAGCAGAACGGCTGCCCGGACGATCCGGATGGAGACGGCGTGCGCGGCGCCGCGGACGCCTGCCCGAACGAGCGGGGGCCCTCCGATCCTGATCCACGACAGAACGGCTGCCCCAGGTTCGTTCGCGTCAACGCCGACGAGATCAAGACGTCCAAGCCGGTGCAGTTCGTCGTCTACGGCAAGTCGCGCGCCGAGACGGTCGATCCCATCTCCGACGAGATCCTGTACGAGGTGCGCGACGCCATCCAGCAGAACCCGGACATCGAGCTCGTCGAGGTGCAAGGCCACACCGACGACAACGGGACCGAGGAGTACAACCTACGCCTGTCGCAGCAGCGCGCGGACGCGGTCCTCTCGTGGCTCGTGGCCGCCGGGGTTCCGAGGGAGAAGCTCGTCGCCAAGGGCTACGGCTTCGAGCAGCCGGTCGGGGACAACCGCGTCAAGACAGGGCGCCAGAAGAACCGCCGCGTGCAGTTCGTGATCGTCAAGCGCAAGGGAAAGCCCTAGCGAGCAAGCGCCGGCGTCGTGGCGCAACACGCTCGACCACGAGCGACATAACGCCCAAGACACCACAAATCCCGACAGCCGCCCGGACGCGCAGACGCCGATACCTCGCAGTCCAGGGCGATCGCAGCGCCGCGGCACGTCATGCTGCGCCGCGCCCGCATGCGCCTCCGCCACCGCCCGACCCCTGGCCGTGACCGTTCCCTGACGGCCGTGGACGGGCGAGTGTGTCACCTTATCGAATGCTCCATACGGTGGCGATCTCAGATATCCATCTTTGCGAGCTCGAGCCGGGTGACGGCCTGTGGATGCGTTACCGTCAGGCTCCTTACTCCCCCGACAGCGAGGTCGCGGCGATGCTGGACGCGCTCCGGGACGAGATGCGGCAGGGCGCGGCGCGCGGCGCCGAGCGCGATGAGCTCACGCTCGTGCTCAACGGCGATGTGTTCGACTTCGATGCGCCGCGCGTGATCGACCAGCAGAGCGTCTTTCACGACCTCCCCCGCAGCGCCGAGCACGCGGTCCCTGCGATGAAGGCGATCCTCGCGGACCACCCGGTGTTCATCGAGGCGCTCGGTCGCGTCGTCGCGGACGGGCACACCGTCGTGTTCATCTCCGGCAACCACGACGTCCAGCTCACGTTGCCCGAGGTGCGCGACCTGATCCGGGCCCGCGTCGTCGATGCGGCGCTCGCCGCGCTGGCCGACGCGCCGCTCTCCAGCGCCGCGCGCGCGGCGCTCGGCGCGCGCGTCGTGTTTCGCGCGTGGTTCCACAAGACGCCCGACGGCATCATCGTGGAGCACGGCAACCAGTACGACGCGTATTGCAGCTACAGGTACCCGATGGTCCCGTTCGGGCGTAAACCCGGCGAGATCCAGCCCACCATGGGCTCGCTCGTGTGCCGGCTGCTCGTGTCGCGGATGGGCTACTTCAACCCGCACGTGGACGCCTCGTTCATGCTGTCCGCGTTCGGGTACCTCGCGCACTGGGCGCGTTACTACATGTTCTCCAGCCGCTCGCTCGCGGGCGCGTGGGCGCTCGGCGCGCTCCGCACGCTCGTCGAGCTCGTGCGCCGGCGCGAGCCGGAGCGGCGCGCTCGCCTGCGCGAGTGCCTCGCCGCCGCGGCGCAGGAGACGGGCGCCCCGCTCCGCGCCGTGGCCCGTCACGCCCGCCTGTTCGCCCCCCCGGCGGAGGATCGGCTGGGGCTCGTCGCGCGCGAGCTGTGGCTCGATCGGGCCGCGCTCGCGCTGCTCGCGGTCGCGGTGGCGCTCGTGTGGCTGGTGCTCGCTCCGCTCTGGCTCGCGCCGGGGGCGCTCGTCGCGCCGGCGGCGCTCATCGTCTACGAGCGCCTCGTGCCGAAGCTCCCGCTCGATGCAACGTGGCAGCGCGTCAGTCGCGCCGCGCGCCACGTCGCCCGCGCCCATCGCGCCAGAGCGGTCGTCTTCGGCCACACGCACACGCCCGAGGGCACCTGGGAGGGCGGGCTGTTCTTCGGCAACACCGGCTCGTGGTCCGCCGCCTTCGAGGACGTGGCCTGCACCAAGCCGGTCTTCGCCGCGCGCCCCCTGGTCTGGCTGAGGTCCGAGCCGGGGGCGGGCAGCGCCGCGCGCCTCTCGGGAGGCCTCGTGACCTGGAAGAACGGCCGCTTCGAGGCCCTCACGGCCAGCGTCCCGCCCCCTGCCGGGCAGCGCAGCGAGCCGCACGGCGCCCATCCGCCTCTCCAGTCGCCAGCGACCGCCGCGCTGCGCACGTGACGCGCGTCACGCACGTCACGCACGTCACGCACGTGCCCGAGCAGGCCGGCGCTCTTCACTCGAATTGAGCTCCTTCCTGACTTGCGCGAGGCGTCCCGCCGCTGGATGCTCCCGGCACGACACGCGTCCCGCTGACGAGGAAGCTCTGTGAACCCCCCGCTCCACATCGAAGCCGCCGGTGACAGCGACGTTGGCCACCAGCGCGAGCACAACGAGGACAGCTTCGCGGTCGATCTGGATCTCGGCCTCTTCGTCGTCGCGGACGGCATCGGCGGCGCCGCCGGTGGGGAGGTCGCGTCACGGATGGCGGTCGACATCGTGCGCTCGTTCTGCAAGGACGGCGAGGGCGAGATCACCCAGCCGACGGGGTACGACGAGGAGGTGACGCCCCTCGAGCTGCGCCTGGTGTCGTCCATCTGGCGCGCCAACGAGCGCATCTTCGAGGTCGGGCAGCGCGACCCGCTCTGCTACGGCATGGGGACGACGTTCGCGGGCGTCTACGTCGACGGGAGCTCGGCGTGCATCGCGCACGTCGGCGACAGCCGCGTCTACCGTTACCGAAGGCGCCGGCTCGAGCGGCTCACCGAGGATCACTCGCTCTGGAACGAGCACCTGAACAGCGGCGAGCAGCTGCCTGACGATGTGGATCCGCTGCTCGCCCGCAACGTCGTGACGCGCGCGCTCGGGATGGGGAAGACCGTCGACGTGGCCACGCGCGTCGAGCGGCCCGAGGCCGGAGATCTCCTGCTGATCTGCTCGGACGGGCTCTCGGGTCCGGTCTCCGAGCTGGAGATCGCCGAGCTGCTCGCGCAGGAGAGCGACCTCGCCACGACGGCGCGGTCCCTCATCGACCGCGCCAACCAGCACGGCGGCCCCGACAACGTCACGTGCGTGCTCGTGCGGTGGAACGCCGGCGACTGACGCGGCCGAGCGCGCCGCGCCGGAGCGGGGTGCTGCTTCGTGGGATACGGGCCGCCGAACGACGCGGATGAGCCAGTAGCGCACGAAGATGCGCCCCGCTCTACGGGAGCGTCTTGATCCGGAGCAGATCGGCGGACCTTGTCATGTCGCTGGCGAGCGTGCCCGGGGTCGCGTCGTCGCTCTCGTGCTCCACGAGCGAGAACAGCTTCCCGAACGGCGTTGCGAGCTGCTCGTCGGTCGGCTCCGCCTCGCTCCACCCCTCCGGAAGCGGCGGCAGCGCGTCGCCTTCGATCGCGTCGTACGCGCTCGACAGCCGCTCGAAGCCGTCGCGCACCGCCTTGTCGACCTCCGCGCCCTCGGCGCCCTTGGTCAGGATCCACGGCTGGAAGGCCTCGTAGGTCGCCACGCCGGCCGCGACGTTCGCGCGCATGTCGGCGAGCGTGTACTGGGCGTAGCGCGACTCCTCCTCTCCGGTCGCCGCCTTGCTGGTCTTCTCCACCTGCTCCGCGATGGAGGCGATGACCCCGCGGTAGGCGGACGGCGCGTCGAGCGCGAGCGATCCGAAATCCGATTGCATCTTCGCCGCGTCGGCCGCGAGGCGCGCGCAGAGCGCGTCCTTGAACGAAGCGGCCTCGGCCTCGGTGGCAGGAAAGGTCGCCTCGCTGTAGTTATCGAGCTCAGACTCGAAGGCGAGGACGGGCTCCGGGATCGCGTCGGCCCAGAGGATGCGCTCGATGGCGTGCACGCCGGTCACCCCCTCACCGTCGAAGAGGTCGTCGTCGGCCTCGACCTCGATGAAGGCGTCGTAGCGGGCATCCGTCGAGTAGTCGAGATCCGGAAAGACGACCGCGATGGCTCCTTCGATGCTCTCGTAGGCTTGCCGTGCCTTCTTCCACTCGGCCTTCATGGCATCGACGGCCTCCTTGTCGCTCGCCGCGCTCCACCCGTCGGCGTCCGGCGCGGGCGCGGCCGCCTGGAGCGCGGCCGTGGCGGCGGCGAACTGGTCGATGTTGCCCTGGATGAAGGTCTTCACGTCGGACACGGCCTGCTGCTCGTACTCCGCGTCGGTGAGCAGCGTCTCGTTGTCGCTTCCACACGCAGGAAGCGAGAGGGCGGCGGCGGCGATGGCCAGACCGGACCGCAAGCGGGCGGGGATGTGCATGATGTTGAGCTCCTTGTCACCGCTCGCGTGGGGCGAGCGCGCGATGTGGATTGGTGCGTGTGCGTCTCGGTGGACGTCGATCAGAGCGAGCGCACGAAGTCGATCAGGGCCCCGCGATCCTCGTAGGAGAGCGCGCGGAACGCGGCGACCGAAGCGGCGGCCTCCGAGCCGGGGCCGTCGTGGAGCAAGATGGCCTGCTCGATGGTCCTGGCGCGGCCGTCGTGGAGGTACGAGGTGCTGTGGCGCACGCCGATGAGCGGCGCCGTCCGCCAGGCGACGGAGCTGGCCGACTCGTCGGCCAGCCCGTCGGCGAGATCAGGGCCGAGGTCGTGCAGGAGGAAATCCGTGTAGACGGGAGCGTCGATGTCCGCGAGCTGCGCGATCGGGTAGTCGGCGCGCGTCCTCAGCGAGGGGACATGGCAGGCGGCGCAGTCGGCCTCGGCGAACAGCGCCTGGCCGCGCGCGTCGGCGGGCGCGCGCCTCGGGATCTCGAGCAAGCGCATGTAGTCGGCGACAGCGTTCACCGTGTCGAGGACCACGTCCTCGCCCGGCTTGGCGTCGTCCGTGAGCCCGTCGGGGTTCGGCAGCTCGTCCGGCCGGAGCGGCGAGGTGATGCCCATGTCGCCCTGGTAGGCGTCGGCCGTGAAGTCGTCGAGCGTGGCGACCCGCGCCTTGAACCCGAAGCGGCCGATGAGGTTCTCGTCGCCCTCGACGAAGGCGTTGAACGACTCGTCCCCGCTCTTCTTCGAGTGGAACACCACGCGGTTGATGCGCCCGCGGATGGCGTCGCCGCGCGCGGCCTGCTCGGCCGCGACCCGCTCGATCTCGGCGTCGTCGACCGCCTCCATGTAGCCGCGCCCGAACACCGGCGGGCCGAGGCGCTTCGAGACCTTGATCGTCGCCCCGGTCTCGGGCTGCGAGAGCGTCGTCGCCCCCCCGACGGCGTAGGGCCGCAACGTGTGTCCGTAGGGGAGCCCCCCCTGATCCGCCGCCGGCGTCACGCCGTCGTCCTCGACGAGCGCCATCTTCTGAACCGCGCCCGGGCCGCGCGCGGCGCCGTCGTGACAGCCGGCGCACGCCGCGCGGATGTAGAGCGGCCCGAGGCCATCGCGCTCGCGAAAGACGAAATCGAAGAGCGCGTCGCCGTCCTTGAACCGAGCTACCTGCTCCGCAGAAGCGTCGTGCAGCGGGATGTCGGTGAGGTCATCGCCGATCAGCGTGATGCCAGCCAGAGGATCGTCGGGAGCGGACTCCGAGCCGCAACCCACACTGAAGACCAGCGGGAGGGCAAGAAACAGGGCAAATCGTGACATGTCGTCGACCGGAACCGTAGCCGTAAATGAAAGTCAGCGTCAATAACCCACGGCGGCGCGCTCGCCGGGCTGGTGTGCGGGATCGCGCATGGGCGGATCCCACCGCCTTGCGAAGCGTGGCGGAGGCTCGGGCGTTACACTGCCCGAGCCGGCGCGGACGGGCTCACGCTGGAGGACAGCGGATGAAGCAGCGAGATGACGAGCGGCGCGCGGCCTCGAAGGCCCTCCGGGACGGACTGCGGGAGATCGAGCGGAACGAGGAGCGCCGCGCGGCTCACGAGGAGCTCAGCGCCGGCTGGCTCCGGTACATGGGCCCCGGCTACGGCAACGACATCTGCTCGATGTGCGGCGCGCTCCTCGATAGGGGAACGGCCTACATGCACTGCGCGCCCTGCCTGGCGACGCGCGGGATCGACGAGCAGGCGCTGCGCGGCGTGTGCGCGCAGGCGATGGCGGAGGACTGGCCGTTCCAGGATCGCCGCCTCGACGGCGGGCGCTGGGCGCGCGCGCTGATCGCGTTCTGGCGGAATCACGTCGATCCGATCGAGTCGAAGGCGATCCCGTACCGGAACAACACGCTCGAGTCTTCCTTCTACTACATGAAGCGACGCCTCACCGAGGCGGGGGTCGCGGACATCTGGACGGTGCCTGACGAGAGCCAGCGTGGGCTCGATCCTGCGATGGTCGTGCGGGCCCGGGGCGGCGCGCTTGCGATCGGCGTCACCACCCAGCGGCGCATCGCGACGGCCGACGAGGGCGCGCACGCGCACATCGCGCTGTTCGACGAGTTCCTCCACCTCGCGGGCGCGCGGGAGGGCTTCCTGGTGGTCGAGAAGCTGAGCCGACGTGCGCGGCGCGACACGCCCGTCCGGGAGATCGTGGTGACCACCGCCGAGGGACGGCGCGTGACGCAGCTCCGCTGCATGCAGGAGGATCGGAGTTGGCCCGCGCCGGCGGCGCCGGCGTAGAGCCGGGCGCTGTCGCGGCGCGGACCTCACGCCGCGCTACTGCCGGAAACGCTGCTCGATATCGTAGATCTCCGCCGCCACGCCGTCGGCTCCATCATAGGTTCGGCTGGCCCCGCGCCCTCCGATCCCGGCCTCACCCAGCTCGATGGTCGTGTTCATGAGCGAAGGCTCGATGCCCGCGTACGCGATGACGATCGAGTGGCCGCCGAGCCCGCCGCCGCCCGGGCCGCCCTGGCCACCCCGGCCACCGCGACCGCCAGGGCAGGCGGCGTTCAGCCCCGTGGCCTCGCCTCGGGTCCCAGCTGCCCCGTGGTCGCCGCCCTCGCCGCCCGGCTGGCCCTCGCCCCCAGCGCCGCCATTGCCGCCGCGGCCGGTCTTCAGGACCACGTCGTTCAAGTCGATGGACGCGCTCCCCACGAAGAGGGCGATGCTCACCCCGCCGGCGCCTCCGCCGCGGCCGCCGAGCCCCCCGCACCCGCCCGCGCCCCCGGCGCCTCCGCCAGCGCCGGCCGCAGAGGCCTCGAAAGGGCACATCTGCGCGCCGGTGCCGCCCTTCGCGCCGCCGCCTCCTCCGCCGCCCTGGCCCCGCCTGCCCGGCGTCCCGTCGCCGGCGAGCGGGCCGGTATACCCATCCAGGAACAGATCGCCGAAGCCCGTCGCACCGGCGCCCGGACTCCCGTCCACCCCGTCCGCGCCCTCCCGCCCCGCGGTGCAGCGCTGGGCGCTGGTCTCGCCCTTGCCGCCGTTCATCACGTCGCTCGGAACCCCGCTGCTTCCATCCCCCCCGGACTCCAGGCCGCCCGTCCCTCCCGTGCCGCCGCGCGAGTCGTCGGATCGATCGTCGGGCGTACCGCAGGTGTTGTTCACGGGGAGCCCGCCGGTGACCGTCGTGGCCGAGCACGCGGCGTTGCCGAAGTTGCCGGTCATCCCTTTCTCGGCAGCGCCGTCCACGAACGCCCCGCCGCTCGCCCCCGGCGCCCCGTCGCCCGCCTCGAGGATGCACCGCGTGAAATGGACAGGGACCCCGGAGCTGTTCGCGGCGATAGCCGATCGGCCTGCCAGCTCGGTGTGGGTCACCGGGATCGAGCGCGCGATCACGTGGAGATCCTCGATCACCGCCGCGCCTTCGCCGTTGTCGAACGAGAGCGGCGTCTCGCCTTCGGGAGCGGTGAGCGTGGTCTTCTTCTTGTCGCCTATCCAGCGCCAGCGGTCGTCGCAGTCGAGCCCGCCGAAGAGCCTGTGTCCCCCCGGCACGATCACCGCCTCATCGAACGTCTGGGCGCAGAGATAGATGCGCCTTCCGTTGTCCGGGGAGAGCTGGAGCGCCTCCGAGATCGTCTTCAGGGGCGCCCTCTGGATCCCCGCGTTGGCGTCGTCCCCCAGGGTGCTCGAGACCCACACCCCGCACTTCGAGGGGACCGTCTCGTGCTTGCTCGGAGTGCAGGCCTCGTCGGACAGCTCGTCTTCGAGGTTCCCTATCCCGATGATATCATCCGGCTGCTCGAAGCAGCCGCTCAACGCCATCGCGACCGGAATGAACCCCACTACCCGTGCATCAACCTTGAATCGAATCCTCATACTATTCCTATTCCGGTCAGCCCTGCGCGTTTTCCAAGCAAAGCGACCTGCGCGTGCCGCCCGGCGCGATCGCCACGCCTGCCCCGTCACGCGCGCGCTCGTTGGCGGGCGCCGGCGTCGCCCGGGTGGGGGAGGGGTCACCCGGGCGGGGAGGAGACGAGGGCCGCGGCGTGCGTGAGCGCGCGGCCGCCGCGCGCCGGCAGGCGCGCGGCGTGTCGGCTCAGTTGCCCCCAGTTGCCCCCAGTTGCCCATCGCCGGGTATTCCGTGCGAACATCGGCCCATGAGCGCGAAGCTGGGGGATCTCGTGCGCGAGCTGATCGAGGCCGGCGGCGGCGAGCCGATCGAAGGCGGTCGCTTCCTGCCGCTCGTCACGCTGGAGTCCGGCGCCCGGGTGGGACTGGACGGCTCGGGCGCCTGGGTCTTCGCGCCCGAAGGCGGCGGGGCGGCTCAGGCCATCGCGCCGGAGCGCGGGCGGGCCTTCTTCGAGGTGCTGGAAACGAAGCGGGACGACTTCGACGCGAGCATCGAGGCGGCGGCGAAGGCCGCGGGCCTGCCCCCCGAGGAGGTGGCCTTCTCGTTCCCCGCGGCCGACGTCGTCCGCGCGGTGCTCGCGAGAGGCTTGCCGAGCATGACGCGGCTCGCGCTCTCGTGGCTCCGGTTGACGGAGGTCCGCGCGCTCCGCGCCGAGATCATGGCCGTCTCGCGCGACCCGACGATGCCCGTGCCCGTCCGGGACCTGGCGGAGCGGCTCACGGTCCCCGCGTGAGCCCGCGCCGCGCCCCGCCCGGAGGCGGGGCCGGCGCGGGGAGGGAGGTCAGACGGTCGCGAACGCGTCGGCCGGGATGTCGAGCGCGGACGAGTCCTCGCGCCCGAGGATCTCGGCCGAGAACTTCGCGTGCGGCAGCACGTTGGCCGCGAAGTAGAGGGCAGCGTGCTTCTTGCCCTCGTAGAAGGCGCGGTCCTTCGCGCCGGCGTCGCCGGCCGGGAGGCCCTCCATCGCCTTGAGCGCGATGACCGCGCCGTCGAGCAGGAGCCAGCCGATCGCGAGCTCGCTCATCATCTCGAGGAAGCGGTTCGCCGCGAGCGGCACCATCGGCATCTTGCCCATCTGGAACCACGAGAGCAGCCGCATCGCGGTGCCGGCGACGGCCTCGTGCGCCTCGCGGAGCTCCTTGATGCTCGCGGCGAGGACGGGGTGCTTCTCGTTGGCCTTCACGAACTCGGCCACGTCGTTCAGGAAGGCCTGCAGGTTGACCCCGCCGCCCTGGCCGAGCTTCCGCCCGACGAGGTCCATCGCCTGGATGTGGTTCGTGCCCTCGTAGATCGAGAAGACCTTCGCGTCGCGGCAGTACTGCTCGACCGGGTAATCCTTCGTGTACCCGGCGCCGCCGAAGGTCTGGATCGCCGTCTCGCAGACGCGGAACGCCTGGTCGGACGAGTAGGCCTTCACGAGCGGCACGAGCAGGTCGACCTGGCCCTGGTTGTAGGCGGCCGCGCGGTCGTCCTTGCCCTGGTAGACGGCGACCGCGTCCTGGTGGCGCGCGAGCTTGATGATGAGCGCGCGGATGCCCTCCACGCGGCTCTTCATGTCGAGCAGCATCCGCCGCACGTCCGGGTGATCGATGACCGGCACGCGCGGCGCCGTCGCGTCCTTCCACTGGAGGATCGACGAGCCCTGCTTGCGATCCTTCGCGTACTCGAGCGCGTTCAGGTACGCCGAGGACGCGACCGACACGCCCTGCAGGCCCACGGAGATGCGCGCGCCGTTCATCATCCGGAACATCTGCGGCATGCCCTGGTGCTCGACGGTGCCGACGAGCTCCCCGAGGCACGCGTCGCTCTCGCCGAAGTTGAGCACGCACGTCGACGACCCGTTGATGCCCATCTTGTGCTCGATGTTGCCGACGACGACGTCGTTCGGCGCGCCGAGCGAGCCGTCGTCGTTCACCCGGACCTTGGGTACGACGAAGAGGCTGAGCCCCTTCGTGCCGGGGGGCGCGCCCTCGACGCGGGCGAGCACGAGGTGCACCACGTTCTCGGTGAGGTCCTGATCGCCGCCGGAGATGAAGATCTTCGTGCCGCGGATGAGGTACTTGCCGTCCTTCTGCTTCACCGCGCTCGTCCGCGACGAGCCGACGTCCGACCCGGCCTGGGGCTCGGTCAGGCACATCGTCCCGCTCCACTGCCCGCCGTACATCCGCTTCAAGAAGAGGTCGCGCTGCCTCGGCGTCCCGAAGTGCTCGATCACCTCGGCCGCGCCGTACGTCAGCCCGGGGTACATGTTGAGCGCCGCGTTCGCGCCGCAGAGGAACTCCTCCACCACCGTGTAGAGCGTGAAGGGACCGCCCTGACCGTCGTAGGTGGGCGAGACCGAGACCGACTTCCACCCGGCCTCATACAGCTTGTCCCACGCGTCCTTGAACCCCGGCGGGGTCTTGACCTGCCCCTCCTCGATGCGACAGCCGACCCGATCGCCGACCGCGTTGAGCGGGCCGAAGACATCGCACGCGAACTTGTACGCCTCGTCGACGACCATCCCGACCTCGTCGCGCCCCCACGCGTCGTAGGGCGCGCTGCCGAGCAGCTCGTCCAGGCGGAATTGCTCGAAGAGGAGGAAGCGGATCTCGCGGAGGTCGGCCTTGTAGCGGTTCTGGTGGGTTTGAGCGTTCGACATGGGAGACCTCCTCGTTGCCGCGGCAGGGAGGCGCTGGCAGCCGGTTCCCTTCCCGGTCTTCCGCGCAGCTGCGGCACAGTTCTGCATTCGCCTAGCATGTCGCCGCGGCGCGTCAACAGCCGTCCGCAACATGTGAAGAATCTCGTGGAGATCCGTGGAGATCGGGGCATCCGAGGCGGGTCCTCGGCGGGGCTCCCGCGCCGGGATCCACGGCGTTGAACTGGCGAGCGGCGCGGCGTAGGCTCGCTCGCGATCGACCATGTCCGACCCGGCTTACATCACGCCCAGCGGGGCCAGGAGGCTGTCCGAAGAGCTCGCGCGGCTCCGCTCCGTGGAGCGGCCTCGCGTCGTCCAGGAGGTCGCCGACGCGGCGGCGCAGGGCGACCGCTCCGAGAACGCCGAGTACATCTACGGCAAGAAGAAGCTGCGCGAGATCGACCGGCGGATGCACTACCTGACCAAGCGGCTGGAGAAGGCCGTCGTGGTCGATCCGTCCGAGCAGCGCGGCGACAAGGTCTTCTTCGGCGCGACGGTCGAGATCGAGGGCGAGGACGGCGCGCGCCACACGTACCAGATCGTGGGCGAGGACGAGATCGACAGCGCGGCAGGACGCATCAGCTGGCGCTCTCCGGTCGGCCGGTCGCTCCTCGGCAAGCGGGCGGGGGATGTGATCACGGTGCGCCGCCCGGCGGGCGAGGCGGAGATGGAGCTCATCTCGGTGCGTTACGGCTGAGCGCCGCGCAGGCGCCAGGGCCAGAGAAAAGGAGACGGGAATCGGCATGAGGATCTTGCACACGATGCTCCGGGTCGGCGATCTCGAGCGCTCGATCGGCTTCTACAGGGACGTGCTCGGGATGCAGCTCCTGTCGCGGCAGGACTACCCGGAGGGCAAGTTCACGCTCTGCTTCCTCGGCTACGGGAAGAACCCCGAGCACGCCGAGCTCGAGCTCACGCACAACTGGGGCGTGGACAAATACGAGCTCGGCACGGCGTACGGGCACATCGCGCTCGGGGTCGACGACATCCGCGGGGCCTGCGACCGCATCCGGGCGGCGGGCGGGAAGATCACGCGCGAGCCGGGCCCGATGAAGCACGGCAAGACCGTGATCGCGTTCGTCGAGGATCCGGACGGCTACAAGGTCGAGCTCATCGAGGAGTCGAGCCGGAGCCGGTAGCCGGAGCCGGGACTCGAGGCCGGCGAGGCGCGTCGAGGCAGGTGAGGGCGCGGAGCGGCCGGAGGCCCAGAGGAGCCTCCGCGCTGCCCGCGCCTCGTCTCTGCTACGCGCTCGCCTACGCGCTCGCTTCAAGCCCGCGAGGCGCGGCTGATCAGGCGCCCACGACCGGCGCGGCGTCGTTCGCCGGCTCGGGGGACGAAAGCTCGCCGCCCTCTGCCGCGGACGCCTCCTCGTCGGGCGCCTTGGCCGGCGCCTCGGACGAGGCGCTGCTCGCGGCCGCCGCGGCCTTCTCGGCGTTCGGGCGCCGGCCGCGCGGCTTCTGCAGCAGCGACGGGGCGAGGTCGCCGTCGCCGCCCTCGTGCCAGCGCAGGTACGCGACGGCGCGGCGGCACTCCTCGTACGCCTTCGCGACCAGCGAGATCGCGCGGGCGCGGCGATCGCCGGCGTCGGTGATCTTCGGCGCCGCGGACGAGCCCTTGCCGGGCTTCGCGGCGAGCGCGGCGAGGAGGCGCACGCCGAGATCCGCGGCGCGCTCGAGCTCCTCGTCCTCGACCGCCGTCTTCGCGCGGACCTTGTCCCAGGAGCCGCGGAAGAGCTCGGCCAGGGCGATGAGATCGCTCGCGAGATCCGCGTGCCCCTTGCCCTTGCGGATGTCGGCGACGCGCTGCTTGTCGAGGAGGTTCCTGTGACCGAGCGCCTCGGCGGCGACGAGGAGCGCCTCGCGCAGCGTGCCGGCCTCTTCGGTGAGCTTCTTCGCGTCGAGCTCGCTCGCGGGCGTGCTGTAGAGAAGATCGGCGTACCAGGCCGCGAGGGCGAAGTCCTCGAGCTCGTCCAGCATCGCGATCGGATGGTTCGGGAGATCCCGGACGATCTCGTCGCGGAGCTCGCGCAGGTGGGGCAGGGCGGAGAGCACGGAGCTCACGGCCCTGGGGACCTCGACGTAGACGGTCACGAGATCGTCGGGGCCGAGCTCGAGGAGCTTCGGCTCAACGCGGCCGTACGCAGCGAGCGCGGCGGCCGGCGAGGACGGGAGAACGGGAGCAGGTGCTGCTTTCGGGGGTCTCGCCATACAGGTGTCTCCAGCGGAGGGCGCGCACACTGCCAGACAGAAGCGCGAAGGGAAAGGGGGACCGCGCGATTGCCGGCGGAGGCTCGGCCGGAGGGCGCCCTGGCGCGAACAGACTCTCCGGCCGGGCGCGCTGTGCTCTGGTAGATTGCGGCGCGAGGACTCACGACATCATGTACGCGATTGCGATCATTCGTTACAGGCGACCGCTCGACGAGGTGCTCCCGGCCGTCGACGCCCACCGCGCCTACCTGAAGGGGCTCATCGAGCAGGGACTGGTGCTCGTGTCAGGGCCGCTCGATCCCCGCTACGGCGGGGCGCTCCTGCTCCGGGTGCCCGACGAGGCGGCCGCGGCGACGCTGGATCGGATCCGGGACGGCGATCCCTTCACGGCGAAGGGGCTGGCGCAGTACGAGCTCCTGCCCTGGGCGCCGGTGTTCGGAAAGGAGGAGCTCGACAGGGTGTTCGCCTCGAAGCCCTGACGGGAGCGCCGCGCCGTTCATCGCACCGGCGCCGTCCGCGCCGCCGACCGCGCCGCCCGCTACGGCGTGTCGAACGAGAGCACGCCCGAGTCGTCCGTCGTGTAGCGCCCGCCCGGCGTGATGCGCATCGCGAGCTCCGGCTCCCGGGAGACGACGGCCACGTCGTATCCGCCCTTCGGCACGAGACCGGTGATCACGTGCCTGCGCGTCGCGCGAGGCACCTGATAGGACAGCGACCCCGAGCTCGGTCGCGGTTCCGAGCGCAGATCCGAGCGGAAGAGGACGACCGTGCCCGCCACGAGCGCGCCGTCGAAGCCGGAGCCCTGCGCGCTGTCGATCCGCGTCGCCGCATCCATCGCCGCGCCCGCGTCCGCGCCTTGCAGTACGTGCAGGAAGCGGACGTCCGTCGGAGCGGCCTGATCCTCCACGACGAGGCGGTGGGTCGTCGGCTCCATCGCCGCCGGCTTGTCGACGTTCTCGATCGGCACGGCCGCCATGCGGGCGCTCCGCGGCAAGAGGCTCTGGATGAACAGCGTCTGCCCCCGCGGGGTCACGGCGCTGGCCGTCCGGCCGGCGATCCGCGGCGCCGAGGTGGTCATCAGGTTGAACCGCTTGAACCGACCGGCGGTGCGGGACGTCGCGCGGTCGTAGACGACCACGTGATCCGGCTGCAGCCAGACGACCGACCGGCTCGCATGGACCATGTCGCGGGCGGCGTCCGTGGGCACCCAGACGTTCTCGCGGGTGTTGTACAGATCCGTCGCTATCCCCTCGGCGAACACGTAGCCGGCGCCGCGGGTCATGCGCGTGATCGGATCGCCGGCAGCGCGCCCCTCGCGCCACTGGCCGCCTCGCGCGACGATCTCCTTCTCGTACCAGCGGATATTCGACGGCTTGTCGTTCTGCAGGGAGAGGGTGTTGTGGTAGTCGGTCGTGGCCCCGATCAGGTTGTTCGAGTAACTCGTGTGCTCCTTCGTCAACCACTCTCCCTTCCGGTAGAGCTCGATCTGATTGCAATCGCCGATCTGGTGGTTGATGGTGACCCAGCCGCACCGCCAGGTGAACCACGTCGCGCCCGCCGTCCAGTCCGAGCGCGCGCGGAGGGAGCCGCGTCCCTGCGCCCGCTCGAAGAAGGCTGTGGGCATCACCGGGCGAGGATCCGCCGGGAGCGGCGCGGCCGGGTCGAAGAGCATGAAGCTCAGGATCGCCCGGCTCGGGGCGGGTGAGCCCCAGATCTTGGACGTGCGCGCGTAGAGCTCGGGCGCGCCGCCCGCGATCGTGTTGGCCACGATCCAGCGCGATCTCTGCAAGCGCGCGGTGTTGCCCGTGAGCTGGTCGTAGACGCCAAGCGAGCCGAACAGCTCCGCGAAGCGCGGCTCGACCCAGACCTGCAGCGTGTCGCCGTAGTTCGCCATCTCGTAGACCGGCCCGAGGTCGCGCCTCGACGGGTACGTGACCGGGCCCGGCGCGATCGAGTGCAGGAACCCGTCCGTGAAGCGGTCCCAGTATCCGCTGCGCAGCAGCCCGATCTGAGGTCCTGACTGGGCCTGGGTGCCGTAGCCGGCCGTGTAGAGCCCGAGCAGCGCGTGGTGGAGGGTCGCGACGCCGCCGCCGTAGAGAAAGCCCTCCACGGGCAGGCCGCCGCTGGCCACGCCGAGCCCGTCGGACGGGACCCCGAGCTGCTTGGCCGCGGTCTCGGAGGCCTCGAAGATGGCAAAGGCCTGGTAGAGCCACGCGCCCGTCGCGTCCGCGCGATAGCTGCGCAGCGTGTTGCCGAGCGTCCCCGCCGGCGCGCTCGGATCGAGCGGAGGGTCGTCCGCGTCGTCCATCGAGAGCGACATCAGCGTGACCTGGCGCAGATGGCCGAGATAGTAGTTGTTCGCAGCCCACCTGAGCTGGAGCGGATCGCGGAGCAGCGCCGGATCGTTCATGACGCCGACGGGGTGGGGGTGCTCGTTGCCCGCCGTCGAGGCGTGGAGGTTGTCGTCAATCCACCTGAGAAAGACCTGCCGTATCTTGGCCTTGTCGCCGGCGGAGAGCACCGGGCGGCCGCCGCTGTCGGTCGCGTTATAGATCCAATCGACCGTCAGCGGGAACCCTTCACCCCACCAGCGCGAACGATCGCCGGTCGCGAACCCCGGGCGGCGGAAGGGCTGGCCGTCGGCTCTCCCCTTGCTCGCCTCCTCGATGGCGACCATCAAGAGATTGCGCGCCCTGACGGCGTGGGTGGGGCGGGCCGCGACGTCGGCATCGATGAGCGACATGAATGCGAAAAACTCGGCATACGCCTCGGTCGGATACTGCTCGTAGGCGTTGGTGCCGCCGTCCGGCCACGTCGGGTTCGGCCGCCCATTCGGGTAGAACCGGCCTTCGTAAGCTGCGATCGCACCCCGGAGCGCGGGCAACAGGGCTTCCCTGTACATGCGGTTTCGGCTGTCCGCGGCCCACCCGCGCAGCCTTGGGAGGTGTTCGTTCGTGAGCCAGAGTCGCGGGTGACCGGTGACAGGCTGCGCGGCGGCGCGCCCCGGCGCCCCGACAAGGCCCAGGGAGAGCACCGCGGCGGTGAGGATGTGGTGAATCGGTCGCATGCTGGTTCTCGGTATCGCTGGGCGCGAACAGCCGCGCCGGCCAGCGTTGACCCACGCTGAACAGCACGCGTCGTGCCGAGTATTTGCGTGCGCGTCGCGCGTCACGAGGAATGAGCAGTGTGCGTCCGTGTCACATGGCCAACATCGACGGCGCCGCCGAGCGGCTCGCGCGTGGCGACCTCATCAACCCTCGGGCGGAGACGCGCGCATCATCCCTGTGCTCGACCGTCGGAGGACGGCGCCATGCACGTCGCGCAGGTGGTAATACTGCGTACCATTCACCTGGTAAGGCGACGCCATCGCGGCCGAGCTGGCGCTCGCGCTTCGCGGGGCAGGACGGCGGCGACGTAGAAATAGCGAGCGCAATCGAAATGCCGAGCGGAGTGAGCCCTCGCCTCCGCGCCCCTCCGCGGCCCCGGAAGACTCGGACACCTCGGAACGTCAGAACGTCGGAGGACACGCGCCTCGAGGCTCGAGGACACATGACGCGAATCCGCCGCACCTCCGCGCGGATCTGTCGCTATACTCGGCGAAGATAGGAGCGCTCTGCAGCATGCCGACGCCAGACTCCTCCCAGTTCCTTGGCGATCCTCGGGTCCTGCGCGAGGGGAATCTCGTGAAGGGCACCCTGATCGGCTCCCGCGCCGAGGCCCTGCGGCAGAGCTATGGCGATCGGGCCGTGGCGGATCTGAGCCGTCAGCTCTCGCCGCAGGCGGCCCGCTACCTCGACGATCCGCCGATGCCTCTGGCCTGGCACGACATGGCGCCGCTCCTCGAGATCGACTGCGCGCTCCTGCACGGGCTCTTCGGCGGCAGGATGGAGAAGATGCGCTTCTTCGGCGCGGAGATCGCCCGGAAGGACCTGACGACGACCTACAAGACGATGGCGGTGGTGGGCTCGCCGTCGGTGCTCTTCAAGCGCTTCGGCCTCATGTACAAGACCTACTTCAAGTACGGCGACTTCAGCGTGACGGCCACCAGCGACGCCGCGGGGAGGGCCACGCTCTCGGGCGGCGGCCTGCCGCTCTACATGTGCGGCCATGCCATCTTGGGCTGGGTCGAGGCGGGCCTCGCGCTCCTGGGCAGCAAGCGCAGCTCGGTCGAGCATACGGCGTGCAGGCACCGCGGGGCGCCGCGGTGCACCTGGTCGATCTACTGGTGATCCGCCGCTGGTTCCTCGGGGCTTCGCCCCGAACCCCTGCGTCCGCTTCGCGGCCGCGCCAGTTCCATGTCAGCAATCCCCGGCGGGATTTCTGACATGGAACTAGGCGGCGGCCCGCCCGTCGTCCCCGAACGCCGCCCGCGCGAGCAGCCGCTGCAGCGCCTCGGCGCTCTCCTCCCACGACGGGGGCGCCGCCTCGGCGAACGCGTCCTCGTCCCAGGTTCGCGCGAGCGCCTCGCGGAGCGCCCGGCCGAGCGCCCCGGCATCGCGCGACGGGACGAGAAGCCCGGTGCGCCCCGGCGTCACCACATCCGGGATGCCCCCGACGCGCGTGGCCACCACAGGCCGCGCAGCCGCGAGCGCCTCGAGCACCACGTTCGGCGTTCCTTCCGCCCAGCTCGGAAGCGCCAGAAGATCCGTCGCGGCGAGGTGGCGGGCAACCGCGGAGAGCGGCCTTGCCCCGACCGCGATGATCCGCCCGCGCCCCTCGCCCAGATCGGCGGGCTCGCGATCGCGCCGCGCGGCGGCCTGCTCGACCGCAGCCCGCTCCGGACCGTCGCCGACGATCACGAGATGGACAGGCTCGCTTCCGTCGTGGCCGTCCCTGCCGAGCGCCTCGAACGCGTGCAGCAGCTCGTGGATCCCTTTCTCCCGGCTGACGTGCCCGACGAAGGTGACGATGCGCCCGCGCGCCGGGAGCCCGAGCTCGCGCCGGGCAGCGCGCCGGTCGGCAGGGCGGAAGAGCGCGCGGTCGACCCCGTTGCGGACCAGGACCGCGCGCTCCTTCGGCGCGCCGAGGGCCACGAGCGCCTCGACCATCGGCCGGCTCACGCCGATGGCGCATGCGGCGGACCGGAGCGCGCTGCCGACGAGCGGCCGCACCGATCGCCAGCGCGCCACGACGTTCACGTCCGTGCCGTGGGCCTTCACCGCATAAGGGAGGCCGAGCATCCGGGCGAGCAGCGCCGCAGCGCAGGCGTCGGGGTAGAGCCACGCCCCCAGCACGACGTCGAACCGCCCCCGCAGCCGCGGGACGTACGGCAGGAGCCCCGCCAGGTAGAGCGGCGCGTTCACGGGCGCCAGCACCCGACCCGCCCCGGGGAGGTACGGCGCGCGCGCGTGGACCACGGGAACGCCGTCGATCTCGTCGCGCGCGGGCACCGCCACCAGCCGGCCCGGGCGTGTGCGATCGCCCAGGAGCGATACGCCCGGGTGGTACGGGATCGCCGCGAGCACCTCCACCGCGCACAGGCGCGACAGCGCCGCGAGCTGCTGCCGCTGGAACGCGCACGACAGCGGCTCAACCCGGTTCGGAAAGATGCGCGTCACCCAGAGGACGCGCAGCGGCCTCGGCCAGCCCGCCTCCTTCATGCCCACGTTCACACCCGACTTCATGATGTAATATTTGTTACATTCGATGGGTCCGCCCTCAGCGGGGCAGCGATGGACTCCGGGGTACGTCCTGCCCTGTCGGCGCACGTCCACACCGCGAGCGCACGCCTTGCACGGCCTGGCCCGCTCTCCGGAGTGTCCCCGGCGGCGCTGCGCAGCCCCTCGCCCGGCACGCCGTAGCACGCGCACGCCGAGGCCAGATTTGTAATGTTGCAAACATCATCGAACGTGGGACGCTCCGGGCGCCGGGCGTGCTGCCGGGGAGGGGAGGGCGGCCGATTCGGGTCGCTCCGTGCCGCGGGGCTTGCCGCTCGACAGCGAGGGGGCGCGTGTTCTCGTTCGTCTTGCCGATGTGGGACTCCGACGTGACGGCGCGGGCGGCGCTGGAGCAGAGCGTGGCGTCGAACGTCGGGGACGTGGGCTCGGGAGCGCTGATGGCTGGCGTCGTGGGCTCGCTCGAGGGGTCTCTCCGGGGCGAGGTGTCTCGTTATGGACTGAGCGTCGATGGAAGCTACGAGCGGGTATTTCAGGTCTCGCTCGACCCGGCTCGACTCACGCCCTCCGACAGCGCCTCGGCGCGGCTCGGCGGGGGAGCGGGCTGGGCGCTCTCGCCGCTCGCGGATCTCTCCATGGCCGCGGCCGGCTACCTCGCGACCCGCCTCGGCGTGCGCGCCGACGACGCGCTCGCCGCGCGCGATCCCTTCCTGTCCGGCGATCGCCTGCAATACACCCTCTCCGCCGCGCCGGCCCTCTCCATCACGGCGTCGCGGCGCTCCTCGGTGCGCGTCGGCGTCGGCTACGAGCAGGCGGGCGCGCTCTCGGCCGACGACCCTGCCGCGGTCGGGATCGACGCGCACACGGGGCGCGCCGAGGTGAGCACCTCGTTCGATCTCGGCGCGCTGGACACGCTGACACCCGAGCTCCGGTACGAGGTCACCCAGTACCATCACGCGCTGCTCGACACCGATCTCACGCGCGGCGCGGCCCGCGTCCACGCCGGCGCCGCGCTCCTCTCCGAGTCTCACGAGCTCACGCGGAACCTCTCGACGCGCGTCGCCGGCGGCGTGACCGTCGCGAGCCCGCCGCCCGTGCTGTCGTCGCGCGACGCGGTGCTCTCGCCGGCGGCGCGGATCGGGCTCACCTACGTGGAGGAGCGCTATCGGCTGACGGCGGGTTATGCCTATGCCTACACGTCGCTCGGGCCGAGGATCGGATTCGGACACGAGCACGAGGCGTCCCTCGAAGCGAGCTTTCGGCCCGCCCGGGGCGGCGCGACCCGCGACCTCATCGTGACCGGGGTCGCCCGCTTCTCGACCGGCAGCGCCCACGTCGCCGCCAATCCCCCGCTCCATCTCACCCCCGGCGCGGCGGCGCCCTCCAGGGAAGGGTCGCTGTCCACCACCACCGCGCTCGCGGGCGCGGAGATCTCCTATCCCCTCTGGCGCGGGCTCGCGCTGAGCGGCGGCGTCGATCTGGAGTACACGCGCGCCGCGCTCGATCCAGCCCCGAACGCAGGCGAGGCCGGCGGCTCGCTGAGGAGCATCGTCAGCGCCGGCATCTCGGGGACGCTATCGACGGATCGACACCGGACGCTCCGCCGCGATCCCGACGGCGCATGGGACGACGAGCGCCGCGGCGCGATGATCCAGGGGATGCCCTCCGGCCGCTGGCAGGCGCCCGAGCCAGGCCGCGAGCCCGACGACGGCGGCGACACCTCCGGCGAGGCCCCACCCGCGCGCGCCGCGCAAGCCGGCCCGCGCGCCACGCGCGACGCGCGATAAGCCCCTCGACACGCCAATCGCTCCCCCCGCAGGGAGCGGCGCGCCCACCCGCGCGACGGCTCAGCCGCAGGAGAGCCGGCGAGACAACCGTGCACCGGGCGGCGCACGCCTGGCGTGGCGCGTGGCGCGTGGCGCGCGGAGGCTCAGCCTCGGTCCACGGGACGCTAAGGACTCGACGTAGGCAATCCGTCGACGGCGTTCTCGCGCCGCGACTCCCCACGACAGCCCGCACGTCATCGGCGCGACCCGGCCGCGAAAGCGCCAATTTCGCCGCGCCCGACCTCGCGCACGGCGGCTCAGTCCGCCGTCATGAAATGAGATTCGTCGGAGGCATCTGGCAGTCTGCCCCGGTCTGCTCTAGTGTAGGTTCAACTACAACCGTAGGTGCCCCGTCAGAGGCGACGCGCCGTGATGTGCGACCGCCCGGGGCCGACGAGTGGAGGGAAGATGCTGGAGCTGTTCCGGTCGCCGCGCCGGGCCATGGTGTGGTTTGTCGAGGCCAGCCTGCTCTCGCTCCTGGTGTGCTGCGCGCCGGGCGTGATCGTGGGCTGGGAGCATACGCTCGATGGGGAGCGCTTCGGACGGACAGCGAGCATCTCGTTGGTGGCGCTGACGTCGCTCTACTATCACGGCCTGTACGGGCCCGAGCCTCCCAGGGCACGGGCGCTGGTCCTGACGACGTTCCGGGCGCTCGGCCTGGCGGCGGCTGTGCTGTGGCTCGCGTTCTGGCTCGTGCCGGACGCGCAGATCAGCGACCGGGTGCTCCTGACGTCGCTCGGGGCGGCGGCGCTCGTGCTCCCCGCGTGGCGCGCGGCGTGTGATCGGGTGATGAGGAGCGAGAGCTTCTCCAAGCGCGCGGTCGTGCTGGGCTCAGGCGAGCTCGCCCGCTCGTGCGCGGCCCTCATCCGGAAGGATGGACAGGTCCTCGGGCTGCGCCTCGCCGGCCGGCTCGTCAGAGACGAGGAGCCGATCGACGAGGCCGAGATCGCGGGGAGGTACCGCGACCTCCGCCGCCTCGTCGAGCAGCGCGGCGTCGCGGCGGTGATCGTGGCGACGTCCGATCGCCGCGCCGCCTTCCCGCTGGAAGAGTTGCTCGATCTGAAGCTCCGCGGCGTCGAGATCGAGGAGGGCATGGATTTCTACGAGCGGGTGACCGGCAAGATCTGCGTGCGCGAGCTGAGGCCGAGCCAGATCATCTTCTCTCACGGGTTCAGCGTGCGGCGGCGGACGCTGATCGCGAAGCGGATCTTCGACGTCGCGTGCGCGACCGCCGGGCTCGTCCTCGCGCTGCCGCTGATGGCGCTCACGGCCGCCCTCGTGAAGCTCGACTCCAGGGGGCCGGCGCTCTATTCGCAGATCCGGACAGGCGCTCTCGGGAAGCCGTTCAGGATCCACAAGTTCCGCTCGATGAGGACCGACGCCGAGAAGGACGGGGCGGCGTGGGCGACCGAGAACGATCCGCGCGTGACCCGCGTCGGGCGGTTCATCCGGAAGACGCGGCTCGACGAGCTGCCGCAGCTCTGGAATGTGCTCGTCGGCGAGATGAGCATGGTGGGGCCGCGGCCCGAGCGCCCCGAGTTCATCGACGCCCTGGAGAAGCAAATCCCCTTCTTCCGGCAGCGGCTCTTCGTGAAGCCGGGAGTGACGGGGCACGCACAGGTGCGCTGCCGTTACGGCGCGTCCGCCGAGGACGCGCTGGAGAAGCTCCAGTATGATCTCTATTATATGAAGAGCTTCTCGCTCTGGTTCGATATCTCCATCCTCATCGACACCGTGAAGGTCGTGCTCTGGCGCATCGGCGCACGGTGAATCGTCCAGCGGCCGCTCCGTGCAATGGCTGCGCTCTTTACCGCCGGGCTCGGTGGCGCGCCCTCTGCAGAGCACGCGCGAGAGATCGGCGGTCGTCGGTCTACGGGGGGTTCGGCGATGAAGACGTGGATGAGGGCGAGCGTCGTGAGCTCGGTGCTTCTGGTCCAGGGCTGCGCGGAGCTCGACCCGGCGCCGG
This sequence comes from Sorangium sp. So ce128, assembly GCF_051525245.1. Lineage (NCBI taxonomy): Bacteria > Pseudomonadati > Myxococcota > Polyangiales > Polyangiaceae > Sorangium > Sorangium sp. So ce128. The sequence continues at coordinate 5,241,149 of NZ_CP150313.1, forward strand.
GAGAGAGCGTCGCCGTCGCGGCGAGCAGCCTGAACGTCTCGGCCTTCCGCTTCATGGAAGGCGGAGAGCTGCCGTATGTGCTCGGCTTCTCGCCCGAGATCGGCCAGATCCTCGGCGGCGCGCACCAGCTCCTCATCCCGCGAGCCGGCGGCCGCGAGGCGCTCGACGGCGCCAACCTGCCCTCGCACCTGCACCCCGAGCTCCGGGGCTCCCTGCTCCAGCTCAACTCGACGCTCCGGGAAGGCGAGGCGCAGTCGACCGCGTTCGCCTCGAACTGGTGGCCGCAGCGGCAGAACGGCATCGCCGATCGCTGGAACTCGACCAACAAGAACTACTCCGACCGGATCTCCGACCCGGACAACATCTCTCCCGTCGAGAAATACGATGTCCTGTTCCACTCGGGGCAGATGGAGACGCTCGGGGCCATCGCCTCGTGGAGCATGGACGACCTCAGGAGGCCTCCCTACCTGCGCAATCCTCCGTATATCCAGCCGACGGTGGTCGTCGCCGGCCCGGCCACGCGCTGGGAGCTACAGCATCACGGGCTCTACCAGGGTGTCTACCCGGAGTACTGGTGGGGGCACTGCAACGGGTGGTCGGCCTACGTCGCCGCCGAGGGGGCCGGGCCGCGCCGCGACGTCCGGGTGAAGCTCTCCGGCGCGAAGGTGACCGAGTGCGCCGCGGCGGAGACCGGCTGCGTCCTGTTCCGCATGGCGGACATCGAGGCGCTGATGAGCGAGCTCTACTTCAGCGACTCGGTGACCTTCTCGGGACGTCGCTGCGAGACGCGGGCGGATCGGACGATGCGCGACGTCTACGGCAGGCCCATCGACCCCGCCTGCCGCGACCTGAACCCGGCCACGATGCACGTGGCCATGACCGGGCTGCTCGGGGTCGGAGCAAAGCCGCTCCACGGCGACTCGACCCAGCGACAGAAGCTCATGTTCGTCGTCGACCACACCTGGGACGTCGAGGTGTGGAGCTTCCCCGTCAAGCAGTTCTCGATCGATGTCATCGAGCAGGTGGACGTCCGGCAGGCCGCGCGGCTCCTGTGCGGCGGCGCGTATGCGGGCGCCGACTGCTACAATTACAGGTTCAACCCGGGCGCGACGCGCTTCGTCCGCGTCGCCGCGCGCTTCTGGATGATCTCCGATTCGGTCACCGGCGAGACGCTGCTCACGCCGCCCGAGCAGCGCACCGTGCCGCTCTCCGTGTCGGAGCTGCACTACGTGCTCGAGCTCGACGAGAACCTCACCATCCTGGGCGGCGAGTGGATCAAGAACCCCTCGATCGTGAACGGGGTCAACGGCAAGGAGCTCCACCCGGATTATCTCTGGATCCCGGTGCGGGCCCAGGGCGCGGGCGAGGACGCCGACGATCTCGGGGGCGCCGAGGACAACCCCTACATCTCGTACGCGAAGGTCAAGGCGCTGCTCACGCTCTCGCAGCGCGACGACTGAGGCGCAATGCCGTGCGCGCCGCGCGCGCCGCGCCCGAAGCGCCCGGCCTGTCAGAAGAGCGACGGCGGGCGGCGGCGCGGCGGAGATTCAAGAAGCGTTGGCGGGGTGGACGGGACTCGAACCCGCGGCCTCCGGCGTGACAGGCCGGCGTTATAACCAACTTAACTACCACCCCAGACGTCAGGGATACGACCGCTCGGCGAGCGCCGAGCCAGCTCGGCTTTGCTTCCCATGAGCAAGCTCGCCATGAGCCAGACCTCCTCGCCTGGCCTGCACCGAGCGATGCAAGCCAACCGAGGGAGGCTCAGGCGAGCATCGACTCAGATGACAGGGAAGAAAGCTGGCGGGGTGGACGGGACTCGAACCCGCGGCCTCCGGCGTGACAGGCCGGCGTTATAACCAACTTAACTACCACCCCAGACTGACATCACTACAGATCACCCAGGCCCCTAGACCCAGGAAGTGGGCGGGACAGGGGTCGAACCTGCGACCATCGGCTTGTAAGGCCGACGCTCTGCCGCTGAGCTACCCGCCCCGTCGGAGAGGTGCGCGACTGTACTCGCCGAACGGAGTCCGTCAAGATTTATTTCTCGCGGCCTCCGTCCCTGGCTGATCGAGCCCGCGCCTGCCCTTCGATCTCCGTGGCTTTCGCCGCGCGCCGCCGCACGCGCCCGCACCGGTCCCGCCGCCACCCTCGCGATCCGCGTCCGCGCCTCGCGTCGCTCGTTTGCTGCGATTGCAAGCGCTGTCACGAACGCGCCGGGCGGACGTGCGAACAGAGCTGTTGGATCGTGTGACAACCTGACTCATCGACACACTTCCAGCGTAAATTTCCCATGTGTCCGCGCTACGCTGTGCGTCAGCGGCGCCAGCCGCGTGTACGCGTAGTGGAGGAGCAAGCAACGTATGGCGGAGAAGATCGGCATCCTCGTCGGCTGGGAACAGTCGTTCCCCCAGGCCTTCCTCGAGAGGTGCAACAAGGTGCCGGGCATCCGGGCGGAGATCGCGAAGCTCGGCGGGACGCCCGAGCGGTTCGAGAGCCCGTACCGGGTGCTCATCGACCGGATCAGCCAGGAGGTGAAGCACTACCGCTTCTACTTGAAGGCCGCCGCGCTCGGCGGGGCGTTCGTGATCAACGACCCGTTCTGGTGGAGCGCGGACGACAAGTTCTTCGGCTACTCGCTGGCGTCGCAGATCGGCATCGCGACGCCGCGCACCGTCATGCTGCCCCAGCGCGACTACATCCCGGCGATCGTCAAGGAGCGCAGCCTCCGCAACCTCGAGTATCCGCTCAACTGGGAGGCGATCATCGACTACGTGCGCTTCCCGGCCATCCTCAAGCCCGCGGACGGCGGCGGGTGGAAGGACGTGTCGGTGGTGCGGAGCCAGGAGGAGCTGCTCGCCGCCTACAACGCCTCGGGGCAGAACGTCATGACCCTGCAGGAGTTCATCGACTTCGACGACTACGTCCGCTGCATCTGCGTCGGGAAGGATCGCATCCTCCCGATCCAGTACGACCCCAGGGCGATCGGCCCCACGGGGCTCCGCGGCTGCTACGTGCAGCATGAGAACGAGCGGTGGCTCCCGAAGGCGCTGCACGACCGGGTCATCGAGGACGCGATCAAGATCAACAAGGCGCTCGGCTACGACATGAACTCGATCGAGTTCGCGATCCGCGACGGCGTCCCGTACGCGATCGATTTCACGAACCCGGCGCCGGACATGCACATCGAGCACCTGCGGGAGCGGTACTTCAACATCGCCGTCGACTGGATGGTCGCGTTCGCCGTGGAGTGCTCGAGAGGCGACCGGCGGACGAGGGACGGCTACGCGTGGTCGAGGCTCGTCCGGCCCTCCGTGGGCAAGGTTCGGCTCGGGGCCTCGTCATGACCGCCGTCGAGGGGCTCCTCGACGGCCAGTTCACGCTGGGCATCGAGGAGGAGTTCCAGATCGTCGACGCGGAGACGCGCGAGCTGCGCTCGTACGTGAGCCAGCTGCTCGAGGGGGGGCAGGGCCACGAGCTGCTGCGCGGCCGGGCCCGCCCGGAGATGCACCAGTCGGTCGTGGAGACGGGCACCGGCGTCTGCCGGGACATCCGGCAGGCGAGGGGAGAGCTCGCCGAGCTGCGCGGCAGCCTGAACGCGCTCGCGCGGCGAGGGGGGATGCGGATCGTCGCGGCCGGGACGCACCCGTTCAGCGACTGGAAGAAGCAGGACATCACCGACGGCGAGCGCTACCGGTGCATCGTGGAGGACCTGCAGGACGTCGCCCGCGCCAACCTCATCTTCGGGCTGCACGTCCACGTCGGCGTCAAGGACCGCGAGGTGGCGATGGCCCTCGCGAACCAGGTCCGCTACTTCCTCCCGCACATCCTCGCGCTCTCCACGAGCTCGCCGTTCTGGCTCGGCCGCCCCTCGGGGCTGAAGAGCACGCGCAGCGAGATCTTCAAGCGCTTCCCGCGCACCGGGATCCCGGGGCTCTTCGAGTCGTACGGCCACTTCCAGCGCTTCGTCGATCTGCTCGTGAAGACGGGCTGCATCGACAACGCGAAGAAGATCTGGTGGGACGTCCGCCCGCACCCGTTCTTCGACACGGTCGAGGTGAGGATCTGCGACATGACCACGCGCCTCGACGACACCGTGGCGCTGGCCGCACTCGTCCAGGCCGTCATGGGCAAGCTCTACCTCCTCTACCGGCGCAACCTCGGGTTCCGCGAGTACCGGCAGGAGCTCATCGAGGAGAACAAGTGGCGCGCCGTCCGCTACGGCCTCGACGGGCAGCTCATCGACTTCGGGAAGCAGGAGCAGGTCCCCGTCCGCCACCTCGTCGACGAGCTCCTCGAGTTCGTGCAGGAGTCGGCGGAGATCTTCGGATCGCAGGGCGAGCTCGAGCGGGTCCGGAGGATCCTCCACGAAGGGACGAGCGCGGATCGCCAGCTCACGGTCTACGCCCGGACGAAGAGCTTCCACGCCGTGGTCGACGACCTGATCGAGCAGTCGAGCCTCGGCCTGTGAGGCCCCGAGCTGCCCGGCGGCGGAGGCCGCCGTGGGGAGGCAGCGCGCCGGGAGGAGCCCTCCTCCCGGCGCGCGGGCGGCTCCCGCGGAGGCGCTCGGCGGGGCAGGGGCGGCGGGGCGGCGGGGTGCATCGAGAGGCGGCCGCCGGCCGAGGCGCGCCTCCGTGCGAGAATTTCTGCTCGCGCTCCGGCTCTGCTACCGTGCGGCCGTGGGAAACGCTCCGCATCGCTGCGTCGCAGCTCTCTCGGTGGGCTGGCTGCTCGCGCTGTCCGTCACCGCGGGCGCCGCGGGTTGCGCGTCGACCGAGTACGTCAACGAAGGTCCCGGGCAGCCGACGCCGCGGGCATCCGGCTCGCTGCCTCCCGGATCGGTGGGCGTCTGCAAGCAGCCGCTCACGAAGCGGCCGCCCATCGTGAGCGAGGAGCTCTGGGCGCACGCGAAGCCGTGCACGTCGCGCACGCCGCCCTCGACCATCCGGCTCGGCTACGCGAAGGACGGCTCCGCGGGCGCCGATCCGGAGACGGAGCAGCTGGTCGAGAAGGTGCTGGCGGCGCTCGCCGAAGGGACGAAGCCCGACGGCGGGAACAACCAGGTCACGGGCGCGATCCGCGCGGTCCGCTCCTACGCGGCGAGGAAGGACGAGCTGCGCGCCCGGATCGCGCGGGACTCGGCCTCGGATCAGGCGTGCGACGTGACCTACCTGCTCAACACGATGTCCGCCGCGCGGGGCAAGCTGTCCGGAGGCGACGCCTGCACCGCGGAGGTGTTCGACCCGGAGACGCGCGCCGACGCGTGCCTCTTCGACACGAAGCGGCCCGAGGGGCTCTGGCTGTCGAGCGGCTGGTCCTGCATGACGTTCACCGGGGCGCTCGGGAACGAGGCGTCCTGCCATCAGCTCTGCGGTTACGACGACTACTGCGCGCGGCAGGTGTACTGCGCCGCAGGCGACGTCAACCTGCTGCTCTGCGCGCTCGGCGTCTGCCTGCCGGAGCCGTCCGCCGGCATCAAGTGACGGCCGCGCGGAGCTAGTCCGCGCTAGTCCGCGAGAAGCGCGCTCAGCCGCTCGAGGACGCCGCGGAGCAGCTCGCGCGCGCCGCGAAGGAGCGCGCGCACGTCGCGAAGGGCGTCATGGACCTCGCCGGGCACGGGCAGAAGGCCCGCGCGGGCGGCGAGCGCCGCCCCCGAGACGAGCAGCAGGACCACGACCAAGGCGAGGAAGATGCGGCGGGGCCACCGCCGCCGTCGGCGGGGCGCCGGCGTCATCAGGGCCGGAGGCGCGGACTTGACCGGCAGCTTGCGGCTGGAGGGCGGCGGGAAGGAGGACTTGGGCGGCGGCTCGTCGAGAGAGACGGGGAGGATGCCGGCGAACGTGGCCGGCAGCGGCGTGTTCCCGGCGGGCGGCCGCTTGCTGCTGCGCGGCTCGCCTCGCCGCCCGGACGTGGAGCGGAGCTCCCCCCGCGACGACAAGCGGCTGTCCGCGAGCTGGATCGCCGTCGCGAGCTTCTTCCGGCGCTCGGTCACGGCGTCCCCGAGCGTCTCGCGGACGAAGCGACCGACGTCGCCGTCCGTGACCGAGGCGCCGAGAGAGATCGCGATCTGGTCGAGCGTTCGCTGGAACGACGCGCAGTCGCTCCAGCGGTCCGCCGGATCCTTGGCCAGCGCGCGCTCGATCGCCAGCGCGAGATCGAAGGGGACGTCCGGCACGAGCTCGCGGATGGGGACGGGGGCGAAGCGAATGATGTTCTCCATCGTCTTCGCGTCCGTCTTGCCGCGGAACGGGTGGTAGCCGCTGAGGGTCGTGTAGAGGAGGACCCCGAGCGAGAAGATGTCGGCGCGCCGATCGACCTTGCCCGACGTGAGCTGCTCCGGCGAGAGGTACGGGATCTTGCCCTTGAGCTGGCCGGCGACGTGCGTCTCGTGCAGGCGGCCCGTGGCCTTGGCGACGCCGAAGTCGACGATCTTCACGATGCCGTCGAACGACACCATCACGTTCTGCGGGGAGATGTCGCGGTGCACGAGGTCGACGAGCCTGCCCTCGTCGTCGCGCAGCTCGTGCGCGGCGTGCAGGCCGGCGCAGATGCTCGAGGCGATGCGCAGGAGGATCGGCAGGGGGACGCCGCCGGTCGATTTCACCTGCTTGTTCAGCGAGGCGATCGTGTCGCCGTCGACCCACTCCATGACGATGTAGAGCACGCCGTTCTCGTCGCCGAGCTCGACGATCTCGACCGCGTGGGGGTGCCGGATGCGGGACGCGAGGCGCGCCTCGTCGAGGAACATCGCCTCGAAGGCCGGGTCGTCGCCGAACTCCGGCAGCATCGTCTTGATGGCGACGATCTTCTGGAAGCCGCGGGATCCCACGAGGCGCGCCGCCCAGACGGCCGCCATCCCTCCACGGGCGACCGGCATGAGGAGCTCGTAGCGGCCCAGCGTGTCTCCAGGCTTGAGGTCCGACAGGATCTGCACGCGGTGGTCCTACTAGATGGGGAGGCGGAGTTTGGAGGGGTAGGGCTCGAGTGCCACCGTTACGTTCGTGGAGGCCCGTAGCCTCGACGTCTGCCGGAGCGACGCAGCGCCATCGCGCCTGCACGTCACGAAGGAGGTCCCGCAAAGCCAGGGTGCCACGAAGCGTATACGGACCTCAAGCTCGGGGGCGAAGGCGCTTCGGAGGGACGCATCGCTGCGGAGGGTAGGCGAGCGCGGCCCGAAGAGAGGGCGCGGCGAGCGCGGCCGGGGCGATCGATGTGGCGCGCGAGGAGATCGGAACGGATGCGAACCGATGGGAACCGACGGGAACCGCGTGCGGCGAAAGGGAATGATTCGTTGCGTGTAAAGACGCGTGTAAAAGTGCGCGTAAAGGTGCGAAAAGTGCGCCAGCTCGCGTTGAAGACGCGGGCGCTGGAGTCGTGATACACGGTGAGCGACCTGCTCGACGAGGCCTCATGGAAGCCAATTTGCGCCCGATCCCGCCGCCGCACGACGAAGACAACGAAGACGTGCACTGGGCGCTGTCGACCGCGACCGCGCTGTGGGGGCGCGGGGAGCGCGATGAGGCCCTGAAATGGCTGCGCCGCGCCGCGGAGCAGGCCTCGGATGCCAACGCCGACCTGCGCGCCCTCGAGCTCTTCAAGGCCGCCGCGGAGGTGGCGCAGAAGATCGCGGCGCTCGAGGCGGATACGGCCACGGCCTCGCAGCCCACGACCGCGAGCGCGCCGCCGAATGCGGCCGCGAGCGCGCCTCCCCAGGCGTCCGGCGCGCCTCCCGCGATGGCGAGCGCGGCGCCGCCCAGGCCGAGCGCGCCGGGGGCATTGGCGCGACCGTCGCATCCGCCGGGCGTGGAGGCAGGACGAGCCGAGCGCGGCGGCGCGGGCACGAGCGCGCCGCCCGCCGCGATGCGGGCGCCTTCGGTCCGCGCGCCTGCCGGCGATGCGCCGACAGGGCCGATCACGTCCGCGGCGGCGACGTTCCGCGACGGCGCCGTGCCCAGGCCCGCGACGGGGCTGGGCCGGCCGGCGTCGGTGGTGCCGGGGCGCGCCCCTGGGCCGGTGAGCGCAGCGGCCCTGCGCGAGGTGACCCCGACCCAGCTGTCGCCGGCGGCGCGCACGCCAAGCCACGCGCCAGGGCTCCCGGCGCGCCCTGCCGCGGCGACGAAGACCGGCGCCCCGCCTGGCGCGGCCGCCTCGGCGGCCGGATCGCCTGGCCGCCCTGTCCCGGCGAACGCGCGTGCGATCACCGGCTTCGCGGCGTCGCCCCACGGGAGGGTGTCGTCGACCACCGCGGTGACCGAGGAGGTCCCAGCGGTCAAGCTCCCGGCGGCGGGTGCGCTCGCTGGCCAGGAGCCGGGGCAGGGCGCGTCGGACGCCGCGCGCGAGAGTGCCAGCGGGGAGCAGCAGCTGGCCGACGCAGATCCTCCGGCCGATCAGCGCGCGACGGTGCCGACGCCGACGGCCATGGCCGCGGCGTTGGCGCGGCGGCCGGCGGTCCCGCTCGGCGCGGGCTCTTCGCAGGAGGCGACAGAGCGGCGCCCGGGGCTCTGGCCGAGCACGGACGATGAGGGCACCGCGCGCCGCCCCCTGACCCCGCAGGAGCAGCGGGTGCTGATGGAGCTCCGGATCGAGGATCTGGACGAGGAGACGCCGATGCTCGCCCTGGAGCAGCTGGCGGGCGACGGCAAGCCGCCCGCTGCCGCACCGGAGGCGGGCGACGCGTCCGACGATCGCGCCGACTGGACCGAGGCCGAGCCGGATGAAGCCGACGCTGGCATCGCCTCTGCGGATCACCAGGGAGATCCGACCTTGGCGGGGAAGCCCTCGGACGCGATGCAGGGCCAGGGCGCGGAGGAGGCGGCGTCCTGGTCGCAGGGAGCCCTCACGGACGATCGTGGGGGCTCGTCGGAGGACTCGCCGTGGAACGATTCGCCGTACGAAGGGGAATGGCAGGCGCCTCCGCCGCGGCTTCCCGCGTCGCAGATCGAGCCGCTGCCGGCGCTGCGGATCGCGGTGATCGGCATCTCGAGCGCCGGGGAGCTCCGGCTCGTCCCGATGGACGGAAGGAACGCTCCGCCACGGGGCGCGGCGCTCGGGATCCTCGTCCCGCTGAGCCCCGGGGACGGCGAGACGATCGCGCGGCTGCTCCAGCTGCGCAGCTGAGCTGCCGCGGCGCCGCGGGGACACGTTCGGCAAGAAGTGGGGCATCCCGCGCATCGACGGTAGCCTCGGGGGATGCATGACGAACGGACAGCCCCGAAGCGGATCCGCGTGACAGGACTGCAGGAGGCCCAGCTGCCGGCGCTCGTAGCGCTCGAGCAGGCCTGTACGGCGTCGCACCGCGAGGCTGGCGCTGGGGTTGGGGTCTCGGAGATCGAGGCGCGGACGCTCGCCGATCTCGCCGCGCTGACGCGGCGGCACGACGTGCGCGTGGCAGAAGCGGACGACGAGGTAGCCGGCTACCTGGCGTGGCGTGACGAGGCGCCTGGGGTCGCAGTCCTGGAGGAGCTCTCGGTGCACCCGGACCACCAGCGATGCGGCATCGGGACGCGGCTGCTCGCGGACCTCCAGGATCGAGCGCGCGAGCTCGGCATGGATCAGGTCGTCGTACGCTCCAGGGAGAAGGCGGGCTGGGCCCAGGCTTTCTACGAGAAGAAGGGCTTCGAGCCGCTCGGCGAGGGCGCGCCCGCGAAGGTCCACGCGTGGTGGAGCGAGCAGGAGGCCTCCGGGAGCCCGCCGGCCCGAGCCGGCGAGGTCATCCTGTGGGCGGCCATTCCGCCGCAACGCCCTGAAGCGCCGGACGAGGGCGACGAGCGCAGCGAGAGCTGAACCCGGCCGGGCGGACCGTTCGCTCGGGGCCGTCGTGGGCCGGCGGGCGCCCGGGCGAAGGAGCGCGGTTGCCGAAGCGCGCGACGGCTCGGCCGGGGTTCGCCTGGCTGCGCTCGCGCCAGCCGTGGGGCCCGGAAAACCGACAGGGGGCGCGAGTTGACATAATGTTTCTTATGCGATCCAAGGCCGGTGCTGCGGGCAGGGGAGATCGGCTCGATTTCACGAGCAAATTCATGCACCTGAGGGCCGATCGGGGCCGCGGCGGTCGCCGCCATCGCCGCAACCTGGGTCAGTCGGCTTCGCCCGCGGCAACCTGGGTCGGCTGCGCCGGTCGCCGCCGTCGGTCGCCGCAACCTGGGTCGGTCGGCCTGCCGCCGTCGCCGCAACCTGGGTCGGTCGGCCTCGCCCGCGGTCGCCGCCACCCCTGGCTCTGCCCGCCACGAGACCTGGCCGGAGGCACCACTCCGGAGCCCCGCAACGCGCCTCAAGGCGTCACGTCGTCCGCAACGCCCCTCGCGCCCTTCGGCCCGCCAGCATCGAGCCGCCGCGCCTCAGTCTGTACGTGTGTTCAGCCCTTCGGAACCGGGGGCGTCTCGACGTCGAGGCTCAGCAGCGAGCCGCCGTTCGTCAGGACGAACGCACGCCGCCCGTACGCCGCCGGCGTCATCGCGATGCCGCCGCCGGTCTCGATGCCGTCGATCACGGCCCCGTCCAGCGGAGAGAACAGGAAGATCCCGTAGCGCGTGGTCGTCACCAGCAGCGCCCCCGAGAACGGCACGGGGGCCGAGATGCCGCCGTCAGGCAGGTCCCGGCGCCAGATCGTGCGGCCATCCTCCGGATCGAGCGCCCACAGGCCGGTCATGCCGGAGGACGCAAGCAGCACCTTCCGCGCGGGCACGATCGGACCGCCTCCGCTCCGGGGCTGGTGCGCAGGCTGCTCCCACAGGAGAAGCTCGGTCACGCCGACCGCCGTCTCGTTCATCCAGGCCCGGGTCCCGTTCTCTGCGTCGAGCGCGAAGACCCCGCCCGCGTAACCCGCCACGAAGACCACATCGCCCGAGGCGATCTTCCCGAGGACCGGCGTGGTGTCCGTGTCGAGGTACTTCGGCGTCTGGCCGCCAGCGCTCTGCTCGGCCTCGGCAGCCAGGTCGACGAGCGCCCACTGCTCGGACCCGTCCTTGAGGTCGTAGGCCATCACGACCCCGTCCGAGAACGCGGTGTAGACCTTGTCCCGGCCGAGCGCCGGCCCCGCGTGCCCGGAGATCTCCATCCCGCCCGCCGGCGTCCTGTGCTGGTGCCAGCGCATCGCCCCCGTCGCCGCGTCGAGCGCGATCAGCGTGTCGTTCGAGTTCGTCACGTAGAGCACGCCGTCGCGCAACACCGGCCGCCGCGCGACCTTCGCGTTGGTCATGAAGCGGTAGAGCAGCGCGCCGTCGGACGCGCGCACCTTGTAGAGCGCGCCATCGTCCGAGCCGAAATAGACCGTGTCCGACGCGGCGTCGTAGAGCGGCTCGCACTGCACCGGGCCGAGCGTCTCGAAGCGCCAGAGGACGTCGCTCGTGTCCGCGCGCAGCGCATACAGCCCGTGATCGCTCGATCCGACGAAGACGCGCCGGTGCGCCACGTCGATCTCGGGGCGGCCGCGCTCGTAGGCCTCGCCGACCTTGCGCGTCTCGGCGGTGAGCTCGCGGCGCATGGTGATGCCGAGTGCGCCGCCCGGGTGGTGCAGCCAGAGCGGCGCATCGGGCGCCGCAGCGACGCCCAGGTTGCCGCAGCCGCTCAGCGGCGCGAGCCCCAGCCAGACGAGCGCGACGCCCGCTGCGCGGCTAGTGCGGCGCATCGCCCGCCTTCTTCTCCGCGTTCTCACGCGCCCGGCGGAGCAGCTGCTCGATCTCCTCCGGCGTCATCGACTGGCCCTTCGGACCTCCGAACGCGGCGCGCGGCGGCACGGCGGCCGGATCGATCTTGCGCAGCATCTCCTCGACGACCGCCTCGAGGAACTGGAACGGGCGGCCCTCCGTCGACGGCGCCTGGAGCTTCTCGTGCGCGCTCTTGAGCAGCTCCTTCGCCTTGTCGGTGTCGCCCTTGGCCAGGTGGAGCCGCGCCTGGTGGTACAGCGCGAGCTCCTTGTAGCCCTTCATGTCGATCGCCTCGAGCTCCTTGAACGACGCGAGCGCGCCGTCGAGATCACCCTTGCCCTCGCGGGCGAAGGCGATGCCCTCGATGGCGCGCCCCTTCACGTCGGGATCGGCCCCGGCCAGCGGCGACGAGACCACGACGCTGTACGCGTCCAGCGCGTGCGCGTAGTCCTTCTTGTCGAGCAGCACCCCGGCCTGCCCGAGCTTCGCCAGCGTCGCCGCCCCGGTGCCGGCGTGCTCGTCGATGACCTTGTTGTACTCGGCGAGCGCGGTGGCCGACCGCTCGTCCGCGGTCTTGAAGGTCCTCGTGACGTCGAGCTCCTTCTCCTCCTCGGTGCGCGTGTCCTCGGCGAGCACCCTGCCCCGATCCGCGGCGACGGCCGAGACGAGCGCCGACGAAGAGACGGCGTCCTTCTTCTCGACCCGCGACAGGTAGAACAGCACGCCGCCGGTCGCGACGAGCGCCGCCAGCACGCCCCACTGGAGGATGTGGAAGTTCGCCTTGATCCACCGGCCAGCGCCGCTGCTCATCCGGCTGAGCGCGTCCTCGACCATCTCGCCCGGCAGCAGCTGGACCGGGCGGCGCCCCTCGGCCTGCTCCCTGCGGCGAGCGAGCAGCTCCTTCGCGCGGGCGTTCTTGTCCCTGGGCAGCTCCTCGCCGATCGCCTTCTTCTTGCGACGGCGCGCCGTGGCCTCGTCGCGGCGGCGGGCCGCGCGGTTCGGCGCCGCCTCGGCCGCCTCTTCGCCCGCCGCCTCCGGCGCGGGAGCCTCCTCCGCCTCGCCGACGCCGAGCGCGTCGGCCACGCGCTGCGCGGCCTCGTCGTTGCCGTCGCCGCCGCCGGCGTCCTTCACCGGAGCGCCGCGCGGCGGCCTCGCCGGGGCCGCCTCCGCGGCCCCGTCCTCGTCGCCATCGCTCCGCGTGGCGACATCGCCGTCGCTCCGCGCGGATTTCTCTTCGGCCTGCTCTCGGTCCTTGTCCGACACGCGGCGGACTCTAGTCTCGCGGCCTGCGGCGTCAATCTGGCCGGTGAGCGGCGGGCGCTTCGTCGTCCGAGCGCGGCGGCGCCCCGGCCTCCCCGGGCGACCAGGGCGCAGGCGGCGGGGGCGGGATCTCGTCGCTCAGCGGGACGACCGCGCACGCGGACACCTCGACGTTCTGGGTCGCGTACACCACGAAATCGCCGTAATTGCCGGCCTGCGCGCCCGCCGCGGGCGGCAGCGTCGCGAACGCCTCGGTCGGCTCGCTCCCCGGCGGGATCGCGAGCGTGACCGCGCGCTGCGGATCGAGCTCCGGCGCGCTGGCCGGGACGAGCGACGCGCCGTCCCGCTTCGGCGGGCGCCAGCCACGCGTGGGCCTGCCGAACCGCACCTCGCCGGGGCGGCCGTCGTCGGTCCGCGCGCGGCAGAGGACGCGCACGCCCTTGCCGTTGCCGGCCTTCGGGATCACGACGCCGAGGCCCACCCCGCTCTTCGCGAAGCGGCGCAGGCGGCCGAGATCGCGCTCGCGCGGCCCGCCGAGGAGGTCGAGGATGTCGGCCCGGAGCGCGAGCCCGAGCCCCCCCGGCAGCGGATCGGGCGTGCCGAGCATGCGCAGGAGCGGCGCCCGGAGCTCGGGGCCGGCGCCGAGCTTCACGAGGGCCTCCGCGATCGCGACCCGCGCGGTCTGGTACGGCTCCTGGCTCAGCCGCTCCGCGAGCGCCGGCCGCGCGGCGTCCTCGCCGATCGCCGCGAGCGCGGCCGCGGCGTACGGGCGGAGCCGCACGTCGCCGAGCGCCGCGATGAGCGGCGGCAGCGCCGCCTTCACCCGGATCTTGGCGAGCGCGTCCACGATCTCGCGCGCCCGCTCGAACGAGGTCACCTCGCCCGCGTCGGCGCCGCTGTCCTGCTCGGGGCCGCGGACCACCTGCCGCAGCCACGCCACGAGCACGTCGTCGCCGCGGCGATCGCCCGACTCCGCCAGCGCGAGCGCCGCGAGGCGCCGCCACTTGCGATCGCGATCGACGACGAGATCGCGGGTGAGCGGCGCGCCCTCGCCGAGCCGCGTGAGCGAGAGCGCCGCCCAGCGCCGCACCTCGTCGTCCTCGTCGCGCACGAGCGCGAGGCGCAGCGAGGGCGCCGCCTCGGAGCGGCGCAGATCGAACAGCACCTCGCCCGCCTTGCGCCGGATGGCCACGTCCGCGTCGTCGAGCAGCGCCGCGACCTCGACGACCGCGTCGGCGTCGCCCGCGATGCCGCGGCGGAGCGCGTCGGGCCAGCCCTTGCCCTCCTGCCGGAGGCCGCGGACCTCGTAACGCCCGTGCGACGCCTCGATCGCGCGCAGCTCCGACCGCATCGCGGCGAGCTCCGCCGGGCGCAGCGCGGAGATGTCTTCCTGCTGGCGCGGATCGGTCGCCACGTCGTAGAGCGCGCACGCGCCGATCTTGCGCGCGCAGACGAGCCGCAGCGTGCCCTTGGCGAGCAGCGTCTGCGTGTCCGTCTCGGCGAACGCGAAGCCCGGGAGCGAGGGCGGCCCGCCCGGCGGGGCCGCCTTGCCCTGCTCCGCCGCCTCGTCGCCGGAGGCGAGCAGCGGCCCGAGGTCGGCGCCGCGCACGCGCGCCGGCCTCGGGATGCCGAGCCCCGCGAGCACCGTTGGCAGGAGATCGACGAGCTGCACCGGCGCCCGGACCACGCGCGGCGAGAGCAGGCCGGGCGCGCTCACGAGGAGCGGCACGCGCGCCTGCTCCTCGTACACGGTCGTGCCGTGGTAGCGACCGCCGTGCTCGCCGAACTCCTCGCCGTGATCGGCCGTGACGATCACGACGGCGTCCGGGCGCCCCTTGCGGACCTCGTCCACGATCGCGCCCACCCCCGCGTCCGCCACGGCGATCTCCGCGTCGTAGCGGTCGATGTCGCGGTCGCCGAGCGGGTGCTCCGGGTGCGCCTCGTACGGCTCGTGCGGCTCGAAGAGGTGCACCCACATGAACGCGCGCTGCTCCGGCCCGAGCCCGGCGAGGTAGCCCCGCACCTGCTCCAGCCGGAGCTCTGCGCTCGCGAACTCGACCTTCCGGTACTCGAAGTCGAGCGCCCGATCGCGCAGCGCGCCGAAGCGCTCGCCGTCGATGAAGAACACCGCCGGCGGATAGAAGCCCGCCGTCTTGTAGCCGTAGCGGCGGAGGTGTTGCGCGAAGGTCTCGGAGTCGTCCCCGAGCCCTTGCAGCACGAGCGGGCGGATGTACTTGCCCGTCATGAGCGACGACACCGCGTACGACGTGTGCGGCGTCGGCGTGTACGCCGCGTCGAAGCGCACGCCCTCGGCCGCGAGGCGATCGAGGTTCGGGGTGATCTTCCTGTCGTAGCCGTACGCCCCCACGTGGTCGGCGCGCAGGGCGTCGACGCTGATCAGCACGATGTCGCGCCCCCGCAGATCGATGGCGTGCCCGCTCGCGCGCTCGTCGAGCGGCGCGGCGTCGAGCGGCTCGGGCGGCGACAGCACGGCGGCGAGCTCGACCACGTGGCCGAGCAGCGGGCTGTGCGTCGCGTAGATCAGCCGGATGTTGTCCGCCAGCGCGAGCCTGTCCGCGGCGCCGGGCGCGAGCGCCGCGCCGAACGCGAAGAGGACGAGCGCGAGCGCCGCGCGCACCAGCCTGGGCGAGCGCCGCCCGTGCAGGTCCCCCAGGCGAGCCGCGCGCGCAGGCAGCGCCGGCGTCGCGAAGGTCGCCGCCGCGAGGGTGAGCGCCGCGAGCCCCAGGTGGAAGGCGGCGTAGAGGCGCGGCAAGACGCGCACGTTCGCGACCTCGAGCAGGACGATCGCGCAGATCGCCGCAAGGAGGAGCCACCTGCCGGAGGCCGCGGCGCGCGCTCGCTTCAGGGCGCGCGCGGCGCGCGGCGCCGCAGCGAACGTCGCCGCGGCGGCGACGAGCGCGAGCGCCGCGATGAAGGGCGCGCGCCGGCCGCCCTCGAGCATGCGCCCCGTCGAGACCCCGAAGGCCACCGCGCCGCCGAACGCGCCCGCGATCAGCGCGGCCGCGGCGCGGAACGCCTTGCGCTCGGCGCGCATGACGATCTCGAGCACCGCGCCGAGGACGGCGGCGCACGGCGCCGCGGCCGAGAGCGCGAGCGGCAGGAGGTCGCGCAGGGCGCGGCCGAGCTCGTAGGGCCCGAGGAGCTCTCGCCACCGCCAGACGCCGACGACCAGGAGCTCGGCGAGCGCGAGCGCCGCGATCGCGAGGTAGGCGTCCGCCATGCGCCACCCGATCTCCGTCTCCAGCTTCCTCGGAGGCGCGTCGGAGTTCCCGCTCGGGAACGTGGCGCGGCTCGGCGCGGGCGCCGGCGTGGACGGGCGCGCCGGCCCGGCCTGCGGGCGCGGCGCCGCCGGGGCCCGGTGGCCGGCCGGCCCCGGCATGACGCCGGCGATCCCCTCCCCGGCGGCCGTCGTGTCAGGCCGGCTCCCCAGGAGGGGCCGCCCGGAGGGCGCGGGCCCCCCAGGAGGCCGGCTGGCGCCCCCATGGCCCCGCGGGCGCATCGGAGCGGCCCCGTTGCGCTCGGTCATGCGTAGGAGACTTCGAGGATCTCGTACGTGCGCGGCCCGGCGGGCATGTTCACGCGGACCTCCTCGCCGACCTCATGGCCGAGCAGCGCGCGCGCGAGCGGCGAGGCGATGGAGATGCGCCCGACCTTGAGATCGGCCTCCTCGGGCCCGACGATCTGGAAGCTCTGCTCCTCGTCCGTGTCCACGTTCGCGAGCTTGACCTTGGCGCCGAACTGGACCTTGCTGCCGCTCAGCTTCGACGGATCGATCACCTCGGCGCGCGAGAGCGTCTGCTCGAGGTAGCTGATGCGGGCGACGATCATGCCCTGCCGCTCCTTGGCGGCGTGGTACTCGGCGTTCTCGGAGAGATCGCCGTGCTCCCGGGCCGTCCCGATGTCCTTGACGACCTGCGGCAGGTCGATCTCTTTCAGCCGTCGCATCTCTTCGCGGAGCCGCGCTTGTCCCTCGGGCGTCATCGGTACTTTCTCGGACATGGTGGGACGCTTTTAGCATGGCTCCCGGCCGGGAGACGACGGCCCTAGGCGCGCCAATCGCCCGAGGCGCCAGGCGCCCGGACCGCAGCGCGTGCCCCGCCGCCTTCGCCTAGCCGCGCCAGCGAACGATCTTCCGCGGCGGCCGCCGCGCATGGGCGTCCGCTGACTTGGTCGCGCTCCGGACGAGGGCCGCCGCCGTCCTGGAGAGCTCCTCGGGATGCGGTCCGCCGTGCGGGACGGCCGCGGCGTCCACCGTCGCCGTGGCCGCGCCGGTCGCCTCGGCGATCCGCACCTCGACCGGGACGTCCGCGTCCGGGAGCCGCACGAGGCCCCGGTACACGAACTCCCCTGGCGCATCTCCGGCGTCGGCCTGCTCCAGCACGTAGCGAGCGCCGGAGGACGGCCGTCCGACGGCCTGCGTCACAGCTGCGGCCCCGCGGGGGCGCGGCCCGACGCCGCCTTCTTGGCAGGCGTGCCGCGCGGCCCGCCCATCTCGTCGAGGAACCGGCGCGCGGTCACGGCGAACGGGCCGCCCCAGTCCCGGATGACCGACTCGAACACGGCGCGCGCCTCGTCGGGCTTCTTCATCTTGAGGAGCGTCTCGCCCTTGAGGACGAGCGCCTCCGGATCGAGCCCGGAGCCCGGGAAGGTCCGCAGCGCGTAGTCGATCCGGGCGAGGGCCGCGTCGAACGCGTCTTCCTTGAGGTAGTAGCGCGCGACGTAGAGCTCGTGGCGCACGAGCCGCCCCGTCACGACCTCGAGCATGTAAGCCGCGTCCTCGCGGTACCGGCTGCGCGGGTACTGCCGGAGGAACGTCCGGATCTCCTTGTAGGCCTCGAGCGTGGTCGCCTGATCGCGCTCCTCGGCCGGCGGCAGGAACACCGTGTCGTCGATGTCCAGGTAGAGCGCCTTCGCCATCCGGTACTTCGCGTACTCGACATTCCGGTCCGTCCGGTGCTCCTGGATGAACGCGCGGT
Source organism: Sorangium sp. So ce128 (assembly GCF_051525245.1). Taxonomy (NCBI): domain Bacteria; kingdom Pseudomonadati; phylum Myxococcota; order Polyangiales; family Polyangiaceae; genus Sorangium; species Sorangium sp. So ce128. The sequence goes on from NZ_CP150313.1 coordinate 5,259,051, forward strand.
ACTCCGAGATCGCCTCCGGGTACTTTCCCTGCTCGAAATCGAGGTCCGCGATCCTGAGATCGGCGAGCCGGGCGTAGCGGCTGTAAGGGAAGAGCCGCTTCACCTCGCCGAAGAGGGCGCGAGCGTCCTCCCAGTCCTTGGCCTGGAAGGCGGCCATCGCCTCGTTGTACGCGGCGCGCGCGTCCTCGGTGTACGTGAGGGTCGCGGTGCGGCCGTCGTTGAGCTCGAAATCGCAGCCCGCGAGCGCGCCGAGGACAGCGAGGCACCCGGCGAGGGCGAGGACAGCGGCGGAGGGTCTCATCGAGCAGGCCTCGTACCCAATCCGGCGCCGGCGCGCCAGGGCTTCCGCCGTGGGGCCGGGCCTGTGCTCCTTCGCTCCCCGCATCGTGGCGCACGGCTGAGCTGGGGTATGGTCGGCCCATGCCCGCTTCCTCTCCGCCGCCCGCCCCAGCGGCCACCGCCCCGCCCGGAGGCGCCGCCGCGCCCACCGTGCTCGTGGTGGACGACGAGCGCAACATCCGCCGCACCCTCGCGCTGGTGCTGCAGGGCGAGGGCTACCAGGTCGCGGAGGCCCCGAGCGCCGAGGCGGCGCTGGAGCTGCTCGCGCACGGCGACAGCCCCGTCGACCTCGCCCTTGTCGACCTGCTCCTGCCCGGCATGAACGGCCTCGACCTCCTCCAGCGCGTGCGCCAGGACGACGCCACCCGCGAGCTCCCGGTGATCGTGATCAGCGGCCACGCGACCGTCAACGACGCGGTGAAGGCGATCAAGCTCGGCGCCAGCGACTTCTTCGAGAAGCCGCTGAACCGCGAGCGCGTCCTCGTGGGCGTGAAGAACGCGCTGCAGAACTCACGGCTCGCTCGCGAGGTCGAGGATCTCAAGGCGCAGGTGCAGGCGCGCTACGAGATGATCGGCCAGAGCGCGGCGATGCAGCGGCTGTTCAAGGAGATCGACCGCGTCGCGCCCACGAAGGCGAGCGTGCTCATCACGGGCGAGAGCGGCACGGGCAAGGAGCTCGTCAGCCGCGCCATCCACCGGCTGTCGCCGCGGGCGCGGGGCCCCTTCGTCCGGGTCAACTGCGCCGCGATCCCGCGCGAGCTCATCGAGAGCGAGCTCTTCGGCCACGAGCGCGGCGCGTTCACCGGGGCGAGCGGACCGAAGCGGGGCTTCTTCGAGCAGGCCCACGGCGGCACGCTGTTCCTCGACGAGATCGGCGACATGGACCTCGCCGCCCAGGCCAAGGTGCTGCGCGCGCTGCAGTCGGGCGAGATCTGCCGCGTCGGCAGCGAGCACAGCCGGTACGTCGACGTCCGCGTGCTCGCCGCGACGAACAAGGACCTCTCTCGCGAGGTCGCCGCGCTGCGCTTCCGCGAGGACCTCTTCTTCCGCCTCGCCGTGTTCCCCATCAAGAGCCCGGCGCTGCGCGACCGCATGGAGGACCTGCGCGCGCTCGCCGACGCGTTCATGGCGGCGTTCTGCAACGAGAACGGCCTCAAGCAGAAGGCCATCGATCCGGTGGTCTACGCCGCGCTCGAGCGCCGGAGCTGGCCGGGCAACGTCCGCGAGCTCAAGAACGTGATCGAGCGCGCCGCGATCCTCTCGGGCGATGTCGTCACGATCGCCGATCTCCCGGAGGATCCGCACGAGAACCCGTTCGAGGACGACGCGCAGGGGGCCGCCGGTGACAGCGCGGCGGCGCCCCACGCCCCCGTCGCGGCCGAGCCGCCCGCGGGCGCGGCCCGCCACGAGCCGGAGCGCCCTCGCCTCACGCTCCGCGAGTTCCGCGATCGGGCCGAGCGCCGGTACATCGTCGAGGTGCTGGCCAGCCTCGACTGGAACATCTCGCGCGCGGCCGTTCTGCTCGGCGTCGAGCGCACGAACCTCCACAAGAAGATCCGCACGTACGGCATCAAGCGAGGTGAGGCGCCGTAGGCGAGGCCTGCACGTCCCGCCTACGCGGCCCCCTCGAGCGCCCTGCGGACGGCGCGGAGGAGCGACTCGGCCGTGAAGGGCTTCCCCAGCACCGCGGCGCCTGGCCGGACGGCAAGCGGGCCGTCGAGGGCGTCGCCCGTGTAGCCGGACATGAAGAGCACCTTCATGTCCGGCCTGAGCTTCACGAGGCGAGCGGCGAGCTCGCCGCCGGACATCTCGGGCATCAGCACGTCGGTGAGCAGGAGGTCGACGCGCCCGCGCTGCGCCTCGCAGACGCGCAGCGCCTCGCGCGGCCCGCGCGCCGTCAGCGTCGTGTAGCCGTTCTGCCCCAGGATCCGGCTCGCGAGCGTGACCACCGCGTCCTCGTCGTCGGTGACGAGCACCGTCCCGCCCTCGCCCGGGCGCGGCGCGGCGCGGCGCGGATGTATCGCGCGCGCTCGCCGCGAGGACGCCCCGCGCGCGGAGAGCGGCAGGTAGATCTCGACGCGCGTGCCCTGCCCGGGCCGGGAGGCGAGCTCGATGTGGCCGTGCCACTGCTTGACGATCCCGTACACGGTGGCGAGCCCGAGGCCGGTCCCCTTCCCCCTCGGCTTCGTCGTGAAGAACGGCTCGAAGGCGCGCGTCCGCACGTCGTCGCACATCCCGCTGCCGGTGTCGCTCACGACGAGGCGCGCGTACCGGCCGGGCGGGACCGCCGGGTGCGCGTCGCGCAGGCTCCCCGCAGCGCCGACGCGGACCGCGCGCGCCTCGATCGACAGCCGGCCGCCGCCTTGCATCGCGTCGCGCGCGTTCAGCGCGAGGTTCATCACCACCTGCTCGAGCTGCCCCGCGTCCGCCAGCACCCGGCAGGCCGACGGACCGAGCGCGATCGCGAGATCGATGCTGTCGCCGACGGCGGCGCGGAGCGCGCCGTCCATGCCGCGCACGACGTCCCGCAGATCCAGCACGACCGGCTGCGCGAGCCCCCGCCGGCTCACCGTGAGCAGCTGCCGCGTCAGCGACGCGGCCCGCTGCGCGGCGCGCTTGATCTCGGCGAGATCCTTCTGCACCGGGCTCTGCTCGTCGAGCTCCTCTATCACCAGGCTCGTGTAGTTCAGGATGATCGCGAGCAGGTTGTTGTAGTCGTGGGCGATCCCGCCCGCGAGCCGCCCCACCGCTTCCATCTTCTGCGCCTGGCCGAGCCCTTCCGAGAGCTCGCGCCGGCGCTCGTCGGTGCAGCGCGCGGAGGAGAGATCGACGATGGCCCCGACCACGAGCCGCTCGCCGCGCGCTTCCGCGATGGTCTCGGTCCTCATCACCCGGACCGCCGATCCATCGCGGCGGGTGAGGAAGCCCTCGACCGCGCCGGCCGACGGCGGCGTCGCGCCGGCCTCGCCCCCGCCGAGGTGGAGATCGCCCGCCGCGAGCGCCTCCTCCCGCGAGCCATAGCCGAGCAGCCGGGCGAGCACCTCGTTGCAGTCGACGAGGCGGCCGTCGGGCGCGGCGACGTAGAGCCCCGCCGGCGAGCAAGCCGCGAGCAGCGGGCTGTGCGCCACCGGATCCCTCGACGATCGTCCGCTGCTCATCGACGCATGGCCGTGGAGAAACGTTCCGTCGGAGGGACATCTCCGACAACCAGAACTGAAGCGCGGACTCTCCGTCTTTGCAACGTCGTTCACACCGGCCGCACCGCGAACGTCACTGCAGGGCGGCGCGGCGAGCCGCGCAGCGTGGACGGTGTCTCGTTCTCCACTTCTCTCTTCTCCCCTTCTCCCGTTCGCTATTCCCCTTCGCTATCCCCCTTCGCTATCCCCCTTCTCTATTGCATCGAACTGGCCTAGACCGCGCCGGGGCTCGAGCGAGCCCGCTGGAGCGCTCCATGTTCTTCCTCGACAGCTCGAACCCGGCCGAGATCAAGGAGCTCTTCTCCTGGGGCGTGCTCGCCGGCGTGACCACGAACCCGCTCATCCTCGCGCGCGACGCGGGCTGCGTCGATCTCGAGCGGCGCATCCGCGAGGTGCTCGCGGCGTCGGCGGGGCCCGTGTCGGTCGAGCTGACGAGCGAGGACGAGGCGGCGATGCTCGACGAGGCCCGCGGCTATCACGCGTGGGCGCCCGAGCGGATCTGCGTCAAGGTGCCGTTCAGCGACGTCGGCCTCAAGGTGACGCACGCCCTCGCGAAGCGCGGCGTGCGCACCAACGTCACGTGCGTGATGAGCTTCAACCAGGCGTACCTCGCGGCGCTCGCCGGCGGCGCGTACGTCTCGATCTTCAGCGGGCGCATCCGCGACATGGGCTACGCCGCGACCCCGGTCATCGAGCGCACGCGCGCGAGGCTCGAGCGCGAGCGGCTGGGCGCCGAGATCATCGTCGGCTCGATCCGCCACCTCATGGACGTGAACGAGGCGCTCGACGCCGGCGCGCACATCGTGACCGTGCCTCCCGCCATCTTGCGGAAGATGCTCCACAACCCGAAGACCGAGGAGACGATCCGCGAATTCAACGCCGCCTGGGAGAAGCGTGCTAAGTAGCCGCGCGTGAACGCCGAGCCCGGCCACGCGCGAGGAGACGGGGAAGACGGGGAGGGCCGCGAAGACCGCGGGCCGCGCCCTCTCGGTAACGGGGACGCCCCGGGTCGACGCTCGCCGCCCCGCGCCGCGCCGGAGGCCTTCGCCGGGCGCAAGTACGCGGTCGAAGAGGTGAACCGGGCCCTCGTCGCCGTCGCCGGCCGGCCGCGGACGGTGCTCGACGTCGGCTGCGGGATCGGGCTCAACGGCGCCGCCGTCAAGCGCACGGGCGCGCGCGTGACAGGGATCGATATCGCGCCCGGCTCGCTCGCGCGCGCCGGCGCGGCGCTCGACGAGGTCCTCGCCGCCGACATCACGAGCGACGCCGCCGTGCGCGAGGCGCTCGGCGACCGGCGCTTCGACCTGCTCCTGTTCGCCGACGTCCTCGAGCACACGACCGACCCGCTCGCCGTGCTCTGCCGCTTCCTGCCCCACCTCGAGGAGGACGGCCACGTCATCATCTCGCTCCCCAACGTCGCGGCCTGGCCGGTGCGCCTCGGCCTGCTCGCCGGCCGGTTCGACTACGAGCCGAGCGGCATCCTGGACGACACGCACCTCCGCTTCTTCACCCGCGCGTCGGCGGTCCGGCTCATCGAGCGCGCCGGGCTCGAGGTGCTCCGCGTCGAGCAGAACCCGATGCTCGTCCGGGCCGCCAAGGGGCTCATCCTCCGCGGCCTCGGCGCAGGAGACGACCCCGGCGATCTCGCGAGCTCGCTCCCCTACAAGGCGTATCACGCGCTCGTCCGCCCGCTGGAGGACGTGGTCGCCGATCGCGCGCCCGGCCTCCTCGCGTTCCAGCACGTGATCGTCGCCAGGAAGCCGCCGCGCCCGCGCCGGATGCGGCTCACCGTCGGCATGCTGACCATGGATGAAGAGGAGAGCGTCGGCGCCATGATCGGCGAGATCAGGAAGGCGGCGCCCGACGCGGAGATCCTCTGCGTCGACAGCTCCACGCGGGACAGGACCCCCGAGATCGCGGCCGGCCTCGGCGCGCGCGTGCTCCGGCAGGTGCCGCCCCGCGGCCACGGGCCGGCCATGGAGCTCCTCATGTACAGCGCCGCCGCCCGGAGCGATCTGCTCATCTACCTCGATTGCGACTTCACCTATCCGGCCGAGAACATCCCCGTGCTCAGGCGCCTCATCGAGGAGGAGGGCGCCGACGTGGTGAACTGCGCGCGCACCCGCACGAGGCCGGCGGCCATGCCGGTCCCGAACTACATCGCCAACCGCGCCTTTGCCGCCATGACACACGCGATGCATGGCATCCCGACATCTGACGTCCACAGCGGAATGCGCGCCTACCGCTGCTCGGTGATTCGCGCGTTCGATTTCGACGGTGAGGGCGACGCGTTGCCCATCGACACGCTGCTGTTCCCTGCGAAGTGCGGCTATCGCGTGGTGGAGCTGCCCATCGAGTACAACGAGCGCGTCGGCACCTCGAAGCTGCGCAAGCTGGCCGGCACGGTGTGGACCATGATTCGCCTGCTGCGCGCGCTCCCCGTCGGCGCCCGGCTCGGCGACCGCTACGAGCGCCGCTAGGCGTCACGCCGCGCGGCGACGCGAACGAAGCGCGCCGGGCTCATCGGCGTGTGACGTGAATGTGGCGTTAGCGACGCGGCGCGGCGTCACCTCGACCGCGTGGTCATCGCATTGCCGCCGCTTATACTCCGCACCTTGCGACACCAGAGGAGGCAAGAGATGCGGTTTCTGAAGGGTTTTTGCGTATTAGGTGTGTCCGCGCTGATGGGCGCGGCGGCGGGCGCTGGGTGCGGGGGTGACGACGCCGGCGAGACGAGCTCGAGCTCGAGCTCGAGCTCAGCGGGAGGGACCGGCGGCGGGGCTCCAGGCGACTGCTCGCCGACGAACCCGGTCTGCACGGCTGTCGCTTCCGAGTGCATTGCCGTCCACGACAATCAGGGCGCGACGAAGTTCGGTCTGCGGATGGCGCAGCTGACGATCACGAAGCCCGACGTACTCGCGGTCGGCTATATCGCCCGCCTCGTCGCCGAGGGCCTGACGATGAATCTGCCCGTGTGCAACTTGAATGGCACCGGGACCTTTTCCTGGTTGCTCGAGTTCGACACGGCGACCGGCAAGCTGCGCACCGGCGGCGCGATGCCCACCAGCGACCCGCTCGCGGGCTACTGCTTCGCCAACATGTCTGCTGGCGAGTTCGAGATCGCGCCGAAGGAGCTCGACGCCCCCCTGACCGACGGCGCGTGGAGCGGCGCGTCCGACATCCTGAACGTCCCGATCTTCCTGGACACGGGCGCGGGAGACGCGGCCGCCGAGCCGATCGTCCTGCCCATGCACCAGGTGCAGCTCACCGACGCGAAGGTGTCGGCGGACAACAACTGCATCGGACGGTACAACCGCGAGGGGCTCAACCCGATGGAGGCCTGCCTCCCCGGCCCGGACGGCGATCCCCCTGCGTTCATCAACGGCGGCAAGCTCACCGCGTTCATCACGCTGGAGGAGGTCGACCGGGTGATCATCCCCGGGATCGAGCAGAGCCTCTGTGTCGTGCTCTCGGGCGATATTGGAGAGTACGGCACCGGTGAGACGCCCAATACGTGCAAGCGCGACGAGAACGGCGAGATCGTGCTGAAGGGCGACTGGTGCAGCGCGACGAACTCGGCCGCGACGGACGAGTGCGCCGACGCCTATGCGCTCGGCGGCGAGTATGCCGCGAGCGCCGTCAAGATTACCGGTCTCTGTCCCCAGTAGCGCTTGCGGGCGGCTCTCCGGGGAGCGTACGATCTGTCGTGGCGTCCTGAAGCCCGCGCCCAGCGGGCGCGGCGCTGCGGGTCGTGCTCCCCCGGAGGGTTCCTTATGCCCCGCGTCATCACGCATTTCTCCGCCATCCTTGTTCTCCTCGTCATCGCCGGATGTGCCGCTTCGGGAGGCGGGTGCGCCGGCTGTGGAATGACCCCCCTCCCCGCCGGCTTCAAGCCCGCGGACCGCATCGAGAACGCCGGCGCGGCGCGGCTCACGCAGTCGGGCGTCGAGTTCCTCGAGCAGAACCTGGGTGTCCTCGGGCGCGCGCTCCTCGGGGGTGGGGACGGTGGAATCATCACCTTCCCGATCCCCCGGTCCTCCGGGTCCGCGCTGGTCGACTACACGGTCTGTCCTGGTGGAGCCGACCCGAACGCGAGCCCGCCGAGGTGCGCAGCGGAGATCGACGTGGGGAGCGCGGCGCTTCACCTCGAACCGCGGACCCCGCACAACCTGCGAATCCGGGGGTCTCTGCCGGTGCGCCTGCAGAACCTCCCGATCCTGATCGACTTCCTCGTCACGGACAGCACGGTCATCGCCACCCTCAACGGCAACGACGCGTGCCCGCCCGACGACCAGACCTTCACGAACATCAACCTCGACGTCGAGCTCTCGGTCGAGATCGACGTGAATCCGCAGCACTCGCGGCAGGGCTACTCCCGCGTCAAGATCGTCCGGCTCGGCATCGACGAGGATCAGCTCGAGTCGAGGCTGCAGCTCGACTGCGGCGACTCCGTCGCCGGCGATATCCTCGATTTCTTGAGCCCAATCGTCCTCCCCCTCCTGACCGGCTCGCTCGCTGACACGCTGAAGGCCCAGCTCGACCAGCAGCTCTGTCTGAAGGCGGATCCGACGCAGGACCCGGCCTGCCCCGACGGCACGAACGACATCGGCGGCGTCTGCCGCTACGGCACGCACGCGAACGACGAGTGCGCCTCGATCCTGCTCGGCGTCGAGGGCCACATCGATCTCGGCCGGCTGCTCGCGAGCATCTCCCCGGGCACGCAGGGCGGGTTCGACCTCCTGCTCGCCGGCGGCGGCACGAGCGAGCGGGACGACGGCTCCGATCTCGCGTGGGGCGACCTCAACCCGGTCGGCAACGGGCTCACCCTTGGCCTCTACGGCGGCGCCGAGCCGGTGCCGACATCGAAATGTGTGCCGCTGTCGAACATGGCGCTCCCGGCGGGCATCCCGATTCCCGATGAGCTCGTCGCCAACACCGTCTCCGACTGGCCAGCGGACCTTCCCGGCCCCCACGTCGGTCTCGCGATCTCCGAGCGCTTCGCGAATTATGCCATGAACGGTCTCTACAACAGCGGCCTGCTCTGTCTCGGGATCTCCACGGAGACCGTGCCTCTCCTCAACTCTGGCACGCTGGGGCTGCTGGCCCCCTCCGCAAAGGATCTCGCGCTGCAGCGAGAGTCGCAGCAAGTCGCGGTCGTCATCCGCCCGCAGGCGCCGCCTCGGCTCACCTTTGGCAATGGCACGAACGGAAGCGACGACCCGCTCATCCGCGTCCAGCTGGACCGGGCGAGCTTCGATTTCTACGTCTGGTCGCTCGACAGGTTCATTCGGTTCATGACGGCGACGTTCGACGTGGATGTGCCCATGAACCTCTCGGTCACCCCAGAGGGGCTCACGCCGGTGATCGAGGCGCTCAGGGTCGAGAACGGCGAGGTGACGAACAACGGACTGCTCCGGGAGAACCCCGACAACATCGCGGAGGCGCTGGGCGGCCTCCTCAGCGGTCAGCTCGGGCAGCTGATCGGCGGCGGCATCCCGGCGATCGATCTCGACGGGCCGCTCTCCGCGCTCGGGCTCTCGCTGGTGATCCCGGAGTCGGCCGAGGGCGCGGGCTCCCCCGGCCTGCGGAAGCTCACGAAGGGGCAGGACAACTATCTCGGCATCTTCGCGGCGTTCGGAACGACGGCGCAGCAGCGCTCGCCAAGCAGCGACACCCAGGCCGAGCTGAGCCGCAAGGAGGTGCGCGCCGAGGGGCTCCGCCTGCCCACGATGACCCGCGACAACGGGCCGACGGCGCGGCTCGTCATGCGCTCGCCGCTCGACGACGGCACGCGGGCCGTCGAGTACTCGTACCGCATCGACAGCGGCGTGTGGCGCCCGTTCACGCGCGAGCGCATCGTCGAGCTGCGCGACGACTGGCTGCGGCTCCCGGGGCGTCACGTGATCTCGGTGCGATCGCGGATCGCGGGCGCTCCCCTGTCGCTGGATCCCACGCCGGCGACCGTCGAGATGGTGGTCGACGTCGATCCGCCGATCATCGCCGTCGGCGCCGCGGTGGACGGCCGGGCGCCGCTCGAGGTGCGCGATCGGGTCTCGGACGCCGCGCGCGCGAAGGTGCGCGTGCGGCTCGACGACGGCGCGTGGTCCCCGTGGTCGACGGCGGCGGAGACGACGTCGGTGGACGTCGGTGACGCCGTCGACATCGAGGTCGAGGCCGTGGACGAGGAGGGGAACCTCGGCACGGCGCGGCAGGCGATCCTCCGCGGCCGGGTCCCCGTCGACCCGTCGGCGGGCTGCGGCTGCGTCATGGCTGGCGGCGCCGGCGAGACGCCCTCGGGCGTCCGCTGGCTCGGCCTCGCCGTCGCGGCGGCGGCCTTGCGGCTCGCGCGGCGCGGCGACCGGGGCCCGTCGCCTCGGCGCCCCGCGCAGCGCGGCGCGCGGGGCGTGAAGGGCGCGCTGGCCGGGGTCGCCGTCATGGCGCTCCTCGGCTCGCACGCCGGATGCTCGTGCAGCGAAGAGCCGGAGGAGGTGGAGCCGGGGTGCGTCGCGCCCGACTGCATGACGCTGGAGCACGGGCTCATCGGCGCGTACACCTCGGTCGCGGTCGCCGCCGACAAGCGCACGGTCTGGGTCGCCGGCTACGCGGAGGCCGACTGGCGGAACGCGTTCGCGTGGGGCGACCTCGTGGTCGGCACGTGGGACGGCGAGGCGGTCGCGTGGGAGGCGATCGACGGCGTGCCCGCGGAGCCCCCGGTCGACCCAGCCCGGTTCGACGTGAGCGGGTTCCGCGGGGGCCAGACCGACCCCGGCGACGACGTCGGCCTCTGGACGTCGATCGCGGTGGGACCGGACGGCGAGCCGGCGGTGGCCTACTACGACCGCACGAACCGCGCGCTCAAGTTCGCGCAGCGGCGGGGCGACACGTGGGCGGTGAGCTTCGTGCAGCAGGCGCCGAGCAGCGATCTCGGCCGTTACGCGAAGCTGCTCTTCGTGAAGGGGTCGCCCGTCATCGCTTACCTCGCGATGGAGCCGGGCGAGGGCGGCGCGGTCACGTCGAGCGTCCGGATCGCGACCGGCGAGAGCGCCACGCCGGGGGAGGGCGCGTGGCGGTTCGAGGACGTGGCGAAGGACGAGGCGACGCCGTGCCGCGCCTTCCTCTGCGGCGCCGGGGCGAAGTGCATCCGGAGCACGGGGCGCTGCGCGACGCCGCTCGCGGCCGGCGACTGCGAGCCGGGGTGCGCCTCCGGGCAGGCGTGCATCGACGACGGCGGCTCGCCGGCGTGCGCAGCGACCTCCGACGGCAACCGGATCGAGACGTACCCCGAGGCGATCGGCGACTACATCGCGATGGCGCCCGACAATGCCGGCGGGTTCGGCCTGGCGTTCTACGATCGCATCCACGGCGACGTGGTGATCGCGTCGAGGTCGATGGGCGCGTGGGAGACCCGCATCGTGGACGGCGCGGCGCCGGACGGGACGGACACGGGCGACGTGGGCATGGGGACGTCGCTGTTCATCGATCGCGCCGGCGACTGGCACCTCGCCTACGCGGACGGCCGCTCGGAGGGGCTGCGGTACGCTCGGGTGAAGGGAGGCACGGAGGTCGAGCCCTCCGAGGTGGCGGACGACGGGCTCGGGATCGAGGGCGCCCCCTTCGAGGACGGGCAGCACCTCATCGGCGACGACGCGAACGTGTTCGTGACGGCGGCCGGGGAGGTGCGCATCAGCTACCAGGACGCGACGAGCGGGACCCTGCGGCTCGCGATCGGGACGAAGAGCGGCGACGGCCACAGCTGGCTCATCCAGGAGATCGAGCAGGAGGGGCTCGCGGGCGCCTTCTCGCGCATCGTGGAGGTGGACGGGCGGCTGCTCATCGCGAACTGGTGGCGCGTCGGCGGACAGACCACGAAGGGAGACGTGGCGCTCGTCACCCCCTGAAGCGCGCGCCGGAGCGCGAGCGCCTGGGCCGCGAGACGACGGGATCACCGCGTGCAGCGTCCCCCTGGAGCACTCGGCCGACGGATCGCCGTTGAGCAGGCGATCCGCCGACTGGGTATGCTCCCGGGTCGGCGCGGCCAGGGCGCGGGTGCGTCTTCTGCGAGGATCTGCAGGCAGAGCGAAGCGTCACAGGAAAGGCTTGGGACGATGAGAGCGACGGAACGAACGAGCAGCAACGCGGTGAGCAACGCATCCCCTGCGCCGTCCGGTGGAGCGCAGGACCAGGCCGGCGCGCCCGCGCAGCGCGCCGCGCGGCGGCGGATCGGCGTCCCGTTCTCGCTGTGGCTGTTTCCCGCCGCGTCGGCCGTCGCGGCGCTGCACCTCGCCGGGTGCTGGCCGCTGTCCTACGCCGAGGATTGCAAGGAAGACTCGAGGTACTGCCCCCCCGAAACGACGGGCGGCGGCGAAGGCCCTGGCCCCACGTGCGAGCCGGACCCGACCCAGGATGCGAGCACGGTGGTGGACCGGTGCGCGGTGTTCGCGAGCGCGGGCGCGGCGTCCGGAGGAGATGGGACGAAGGCCAGGCCGTACGCGTCGCTCTCGGAGGCGCTCGCGAACGCGAACGGCAAGCGGGTGCTGGCGTGCTCGAGCGGAGTATTCGAGGAGAGCGTCACGGTCAGGGCGGCCGTCGAGGTGATCGGCGGCTTCGACTGCGGCGCGGGCTGGACGTGGAGCCCGGCGGCGCGGAGCGCCATCGGCGGGCCCGGGAACAAGGTGGCGCTCACGCTGACGGAGGACGCGGGCGGGACGCGGGTGCGGAGCTTCACGATCAGCGCGGCCAACGCGACGGCTCCGGGCGGATCGTCGATCGGCGTGGCGGTCGCGGACATCGACGCGCAGCTCGAGCAGGTCGACGTGATCGCTGGGAACGGGGTGAACGGCGCGAGCGGCGAGACGCCGGAGGTCGTGCAGGATGGCGCGGACGCGCTGGAGGACGTCTCGAGCGCGTGCCTCGTGGCGGTCTACAGCGGCCAGCCCGGCGTAACGACGTGCGCGGATGGCGAGACGAGCGGCGGCGCCGGCGGCCTGGGTGGACAGCCCGCTGTAGATGAAGGGCGCGGGCAGACCGGCAGCGACGGCGCGCCTGGTGCGGCCTCCCCGCCCGCATCCGGCATCGGCGGCATCGGACACGGGCAGACGGGAGAGACGGGAGAGACGGTGGAGTGCAGGGACGGCGCGAGCGGCGCGAGGGGCGCCTCTGGCGGCGCTGGCACAGCTGGCAACGGCACCACGCTGACGCTGGCCAGCATCACCGGAGGTGACGGCGGCACAGGCGTCGGCGGGACGCGCGGTCAAGGCGGAGGTGGAGGAGGCGGCGCGAAAGCAGGACGTTTCTGCATGTCCAGCGGGGGTAGCTACATCGACGGCGCGGGCGCCAGCGGCGGCGGCGGCGGGGCCGGCGGCTGCGGTGGAACGGGAGGCGGCGGTGGCAAGGCCGGCGGGTCGAGCATCGGGATCCTCAGCCTGGGGACCAAGCTGGCGCTGACCGATGTGACCATCGCCGTCGGCAAGGCGGGCCATGGAGGTGAGGGCGGAGGTGGAAGCCCCGGCGGCGAGGGCGGCATGGGGGGCAAAGGGGGGAGTCGCGTCTCCGGCGCTGGCTCGCTCGCGGGCTGCATGGGTGGCAAGGGCGGTGCGGGCGGCGATGGCGGCCCTGGCGGCGGCGGCCGAGGCGGCCACGCGGTGGGCATCGCCTACCAGGTCACGCCGAGCCCCACGGCCACCGAGGTGCCGTTCACTGGAGGCACGGCTGGCAACGGCGGTTCCGCCGGTCTCGGTGGCTCCCCCGGAAGCGACGGCGCGGCCGGGGTGAGCGGCGCCTGCTGGGATTTCGCCACGAACCAGAGCTGCCCGCAGCCGTGATCGGCGCCGCCGCGCCGTCAGGCGCTCAGCGACATCGCGCGGATCTCCGCCGTCGCCGGGCCGCTCACGCGCGCGCGCTCCGCGGCCACGAGATCGAGGAGCTCTTGCCGGGTCGCCTGCCCGCTGTCGAGCAGCGCGCGCATCGCGCCGTCGACGCAGCTCTTCACCCGCGCCAGGCGGGGAGCGCTCTCCCCGCCCTCCCGCGCGGTCAGCATGTCGTGCAGCATCCGCCTGAGCCCCGCCATCGCTTCGGTCTTCGAGCGCATCGCCATCACCTCGCCCGATCGGGCTAGCGGAGGCGGCGCGACCCGGCCAAGTTTCAGGCGCGCGGCAGCTTGCCCAGCGCGAGGTCCGCAGCGTCGCGCTCGATCCCCGCGAGCGCGACCCCAGGGCCCTTCCGTGGGACGAGCACCACGCGGCAGCGGCCGCGCGTCGCCGTCTCCAGGTGCGACAGCCCGAAGTCGAGCGCCGCGCCGAAGGCGAAGACGAGCGCGCCCATGCCGAGCAGCTCCGGGGAGCCCGCGCGCGCGCCGTCGACGAGCAGCGACACGCCCAGGTACGTCCCCAGCCCCAGCGCGACGAGCCCCGCGTAGAGGGCGAGCCGCGGGTAGCGCACCTCGCGCGTCGCCCGGAGGAGCGCCTCGACCGGGATGTACGTCTCCCGCTCCTTCAGCGTCCGGCCGAACAGCTCGGTCCGGCTCCGGACGGTCACGCCCTTCGGGCCGACCTCCAGCGCGGCGGGCCGGCGGTACCGCAGAAGGAACCGCCCGGCGAGCCGGAGGACGTGCATCACGAGCAGGATCCCCGTCGCCGCCAGCAGCACGAGCGCCACCGGCCCGCGCGGCGGCGGTGACAGCTCGCCCGCGAGCCGCGCCGTCACCCCGCCGTCGCGCTCCGGCGCCCATCTCTCGTCCCCGGTCGCCCCGGCGCCCTCCTGCGCGGCCCCGCTGGCGCTCGGCGCGCGGCTCGGCCGCCTGCCGGGCGACAGCGTGTCGCGCAGCAGCGAGCGCACGATCGGATCGCGCACGTCGTCCACCAGCGCCGCGGCCTCGGCGCGCGCGTCGGGCGAGGCGCTCCCCCGCAGCGCCGCCGCGGCGATGATCGCGCCCGCCCGGCCGAGCAGCGGCAGCGCTCCCTGGTCAGCGCGCCGGACCAGCGCGGCGATCGACCGCCAGAGGCCCGCGGCGCGGTCGCCCAGCGCGGCGTCCAGCGCCGTCAGCGCGTCGACGGAGGTGTACGTCGCCAGCCAGACGAGCGCCTCGGCGACGCGGCCCTCCGCCTCCGGCCCGTCGGGCGGCGAGAGCGCGACCCCGCGCGCGAGCAGCGTGGCCAGGAGCACACGGGTCGCGCTCCCCGCGCCCTCGCTCGTGCCGCGCTCGAGCGCCCGGACCACGTTGCCGAACCGGGTCTCCGCGTCGGCGACCGACAGGCCCGCCCGGTCGACGAGCTCCGCGAGGCCGCCCTCCAGGGTCGTCCGCCGCTCGTCCGCGGCGGCAAAGGCCGCGGTGTGGACGACCCGCGCGAGGTCGTCGCCGCGGGGGTGTCCGGCAAGCTCATCGAGCACGGCGTACGGAGAGTGTTCGGGCGTCATCGGCGCGGGCTGGTCGGATTAACTGAACGCCGCCGCTTTGGCTAGTGTTCCGCGCGGCCCGGGCCGCGCTCCGCCCCGGCACGGCCCCCCTGGCCCCGGCGCGGCCGCCTTCGCCCCGGCGCGGCCGCTCTCGCCCCGCGCGCTACGGCTTCCGCGCGCCGCCCTGCTCCAGGAGCGCCTTCTCCACGAAGCCCATGATCAGCTTGAGCTGCCGGTTCGTGACGTGGAGCTTCGACCAGATGACCTTCCCGTCGGTGTTGAAGGCGATCTCATCCACCACATCGATCCTCGTGATCCCCAGGTCGATGGTCCGGATCGCGTTCAAGGTCTTCGTGAGCTCCTGCGCGTGAACCAGCGCATCTTCAGCGGATTCATCGCCCGCCGTGAGGGCGAGGTCCGCGCCCCCGTCCTTGGTCGGCGTGACGGTGAGGCGCATCCAGGCGAGGCTGCGCGGGACCGCCTGGACCCCGCGGAACGCGTTCGCGGGCGTGAGCATCGAGATAACGATGCCCGCTGCTGAAGATTTGTTGAATCCTTTCATGGACTTCAACTTGGACAGCTGATCTTCTTCAGCAGCGGGAAGGACCACGAGCAGCCGCCGGTCCGGGACCATCGCGAAGATGCGCTTGCTGCGGTCGGCGGTGGCCCGGGCGGCGGGGACGGGGGCGTCTTCGATCCACGAGCCGTTCGACCGCTGCACGATGACATCGACGGCCGCGCGCATGGTCTCCTCGGGCGCCCGGTAGTCCATGACGGCGACGACCTTGCTGGAGTCGCGGAGCTGCGGCCCGGCGATGAGGAGGTGGTCGATGTCCCGGATCGGGTCGACGGCGGTGTCGCTGAAGAAGGACTGCCACTGGGGGATGGTCGTCAGGATCCGGCCGAACCACGCGCCGAGCTCGTGGTTGCGGAGCCGGTCGCCGGCGATGAGCACCTGGACGTTCGGGTCCTTCGACGCGAGCTTGCCCGGCGCGCCCGCCGCGCTCAGCGGGGTCCGCAGGTTCGGGTGGTCGCCGTCGTTCTCCGTGCCCCCATCGCCAGACGCGTCCGGGCCTGCGTCGCCCGGCGGCTTCCGGCGCGGCCGTTCAGGCGCGCCCGCGTCCGGCGCCTCCGGCGAGGCGCTCGCCGACGCGGCGGGCGGCGTCGCGGGCGACGGCGTCGCCGGCGCTGCGGCGCCCGCCCCGGAAGGCGCCCCCTCGCCGCCGCTCGCGGAGGGCGCCGCCGCGACCGCGCTGGGGTCGTCCGCGAGGAGATCGAGATCGATCGGCACGATCGTCTCGCCGGCGTCGTAGTCGGCCAGCTCGCCCCGGAGCGCGAACATCGCGTCGAGCCACGCGAACAGCGGGGTCGGGAGCAGGGGCAGGTGCAGGAGCGCCGCGACGACAGCCGCGGTGACGAGCGCCCGCCTGGATGCGGCGCGAACGAGCGGGACGACCGCGGTGCCACGGCCCACGCGCTGGACCTCCGTCGTGTTGTTCAAGCCACGCCCCGGGGTCCGTTCCGCCACGGCGGTACCCTAGCAGCAGCCGTCCGAACGGCATCCATGCCCCGGAGCGCGCCCGCGCCGCGCGTCGCGGCTTCGTGGCACGTCGTTCGCTCAAGCGATGGTCATGCGATGCCGCCTGCCCCGGCGTCCGCCGTCGTCAGCTCGAGGGGCGCGCGCTCCGCAGAGAAGTGGATCGACACGTGAGTGACCAGGTACTAAGACCGCCGAGCCGACCCGACCCTACGGGTCGATCATCAGACCGCGAGGATCGGGAAGGCCGGTCCTCGCCCAACGCTGTGGATGCGATGAACCGCTCTCAGGCGCCCCGCCCTCGCGGGCAGAAGGACCCCGCACGATCGCACGGCAGCGGCAACGTCCGCACCGACGACCTGCGGAACCCGCAACCGGCGCCGGACACCGGACGCCCCGGGGGCGGCGCGCGCACCTCGCTCGTGTCCAGCGCGCTCGGGTTCATCGCCGCGGCGGCCTTCGCCGGCACCGCGGCGTGGGCGAGCGGCTGCCAGGGCGAGGCCCCTCCCGGCCCCTCCACCGAAGGCGCCTCGCCGCCCGAGCGGACGTCGTCCCTCCCCCGCCCCGCGCCCTCGGCGCGCGCCGCCGCGTCCGCCGAGGCGCCCAAGGAGGCCCCGACCGCCGCGCCCTCGGAGGCCCCGGAGCCGCCCGCGCCCGACAAGCCGTACACGGGGCCGCTGCTCGGCTCGATCGTGCCGCAGGCGGCGGTCTATCCGACGATGGAGTTCTCCAAGCAGCGGCTCGGCTACATCCGGCTCGGCGGCAAGGTGCCGGTCGATCCGAAGCCGATCAAGGGCGGGAGCTGCGCCAAGGGCTGGTACCGCCTCCTCGACGGCGGCTACGTCTGCGGGAGGTCGGCCACGACGGACCTCTCGAACCCGCAGGTCCGCCTCGGCATCACGCCGCCGAACCTCGACGACGTCCTCCCGTACAAGTACGCCTTCAACACGACCCACGGCACGCCGCTCTACCGCTCCGTCCCCTCGAAGGACGAGATGACGCGCTACGAGCCGTACCTCGAGTCCTCGAAGCGCAAGCGGAAGGAAGAGGAGAAGCAGCGCGCCGAGGCGCTGTACGAGGAGACCGAGAAGGAGGTCGCCGCGGCGGCCGCCGCTCGCGCCGCGGCGAGCGCCGAGGCCGCCGCGAGCCCCGCGCCGGTGGCCGCCGTCGCCGCGGATCCGGCTGCAGTCGAGGACAAGGCGGCGGCCGTCGCCGCGGCCGCGTCGCTCGGCATCGCGCCGGCGCCGGTCGAGGAGGAGCCCGAGAAGCCCTGGTGGGAGAACGTCGACGAGAAGGGCAGGCCGCTCAACGTCACGCTCGCCGATCTCGACAAGGACGCCGACTCGACGGTCGCGAAGCGGATGGTCAAGGGCTTCTTCGTCGCGGTCGACAAGACCTTCGGCTGGAACGGCCGCAGCTGGTACAAGACGACCGCGGGCCTCGTCGCGCCGAGCGACCGCATGTACATCATCAAGCCGCCGGCCTCGCAGGGCATCGACTTCCCCGAGGGCGCGAAGTCGGTCGGCTTCATCCTCGCGAAGTCGGCGAGCAAGTACCAGTTCGACGCCGAGAAGAAGTCCGTCTCCGTGGCCGGCTCGCTCGATCGCTTCGCGGCGTTCGGCCTCACGGGCGAGAGCCACACCCACAAGTCGACGGTGTACCGGAAGACCACCGAGGGCTGGTGGATGAAGGGCGCCGACGGGACGTACACCGATCTCGGCGCCCCGCCGCCGGATCTCGCGCCGGGCGAGAAGTGGATCGACGTGAACCTGTCGCGCAAGACGCTGGTCGCGATCGAGGGCGACAAGCCCGTCTTCGCGGCGCTCATCTCGCCGGGGAGGCGCTCGAAGGACAAGAAGAAGGACCACCCCACGCACACGGGGGTGTTCCGCATCCGCGAGAAGCACGTCGCGACCACGATGGACGGCGACGGCACGGTCGCCGGCGATCTGCCGTACAGCATCGAGGACGTGCCGTTCGTCGCGTATTACGACGGCTCGTACGCCCTCCACGGCGCCTTCTGGCACGGAAACTTCGGCCGGGAGATGAGCCACGGCTGCGTGAACCTCTCGCCGCTCGACGCGAAGAAGGTCTTCTTCTGGAGCGAGCCCAGGCTCCCGCGCGGCTGGCACGGGGTCTGGGCCACGCCGGAGAACCGCGGCACGCTCGTGTCCATCCACGAGTGAGCGGGCCGCGCGGCGCGCGCGGCCGCGCGACGAGGACGCAGCAACACCGTGCGCTCCCCATCGAGCGGGCCGCGGGGGAGCGGCCGGACCGGGCTCGCCGCGACGCGTGGTACGAGAGCGCGCCGGAGCCGCGCCTCGCCTCGCCTGGACTCGCCAGCGGGCCTGCCGCCTGCCACCCTGCCTCCGCCGGTTGCTGGAAATCCGGGCGGGCCGTGCACGGAACAGCTTGAACGGTCGCTTTGACAGGGCTCCCTCTTGACTCGGGGCTCCCCTTCGCACACTTGTGGAGCCGCCATGGACCAGTTCTCGGCGCACCTCGACCGCGGGTGGGATCTCGTCCAGCGCGGGGACACGCGCGGAGCAGAGGCGTCGGCCCGGCGGGCGCTCGAGCTAGATCCGAACTCGCCGGAGGCTCACAACCTGCTCGGCTTCGTCGCGGCCCTCGAGGGCGAGGGCGAGGAGGCCATCGAGGCGTACCGCCAGGCGATCGCCCTCGATGACACCTACCTGGAGGCGATGCTCAACGCCGCCGAGGTCTACATCCACCCGCTCGGCGATTTCGACCAGGCGATCGAGATGTGCGACCAGGCGCTCGATCTGGCCGAGGTCGACGAGGAGATCATCGACGCGCTCCTCCTGAAGTTCGACGCGCTCCTCGGCAAGGGTGATCTCGACGAGGCGGCCCAGGTCGCGGCGAGGATCCCCGAGGGCCCCTACGACAACCCGAACCACACCTTCCTCGTGGGCCGCGCGTTCTACGAGATCGGCCAGGCCGACAAGGCCGCCGCCCTCATCGAGGAGGCAGCGCTCAAGGACCCGCGGCACGCCGAGGCCCACTACTACCTCGGCCTCATCCGCGACGAGCGGGGCGATGTCCGCGGGGCGACGCAGGCCTTCCTGCGCTCCCGTGAGCTCGACGTCGAGCTCGGCATGCCCCCCTGGGCGCCGAGCCGCGACGGCTTCGTGACGCTGGCCCAGAAGACGGTCGCCGCGCTCAACCCCGTGCTCCGGCGCTACGTCGAGGGCGCGGAGCTCTACATCTCCGACGTTCCCGGGATGGAGCTCGTGGCCGAAGGCGTCGATCCCCGCGCGCTGGTCCTCCTGGACGGCCTCAACGCCGACGAGCGCGAGCGGGGCCTCCGCGGCAGCGCCGAGGTCCACCCGTGCGCGCGGGTCTTCGTCTACGCCCTCAACGTCGCCCGCCTCGCGGGCAGCATCGAGGCGCTGGAGCGCGAGATCAACCTGGCGCTCGAGCGCGAGATCACCGCGACGTTCCTCGAAGCCGAGCAGAACGAGCGGACCGAGAAAGAGCTCAACTGATCGAGCGAGGGCGCTCCTCGCCACGACCGCCGCGCCGCGTGCGCGCGGCGCCGCTTACTTCCACTTGACGGCGATGATCTCTGTGCTGATGCCGGGTGACGAACGGATGATGACGGAGCTCATCAGCCGATGCACGGCGCCGAGCCCGACGCCGAGCCCCTGACCGGGCATCCTCGGCGTCAGCCGCGCAGAGCTCGACGAGGACGGGCCGCGATCGCTCTTCGGCCCGACGTCCTCGAGCAGCGCCAGCTTCGGGTCCAGGCCTGGGCCGGAGTCGCGCACGATCACCTCGACGCCCCACCGACCGCCGCCCGCCTGCGTGTCGTCGCGGATCGCGCGGATGCTGATGCTCCCGCCGCCGCCGTGGCGCACCGCGTTCGACACGAGCTCGGCGATCGCGATCGCGAGCTCGTGCTGGGCGCGCTCCGAGAGCCCTGCCCAGCGCGCGATGTGCGCGCCCTCGGCCGCGCAGGCGAAGCGATCCTCCTCGCGCGTGACGGGGATGCTGAACGCGGGCGGGGACCGCTGCGTCACGCCGCGCCCCTGTCGCGGACCACGGCGACGACGCACGTGGCGTCATCGAACGACTTCTTGTGGGCGTCGACGATCCGGCGCGCCATCTCCTCGGGATCGAAGTCGCGGAACGCGCCGAGATCGAAGCCGCTGGAGATCCCGTCGGAGTGGAGCAGGACGACATCGCCAGGCGATATGGGGAAGCGAAAGCTGCGGAGCCGCCGCACGCGCCGCCCGAGGATCCCCGCGGAGCAGAAGCTCGGCATGGCCGTCCGCGTGATCGCCTTCATCGCGATGTTGCCGACGCCCGAGAACTCGAGCTCGCCCACGCTCTCGTCGATGCGCAGGAGCGCAGCGGCGGCCCCGCGCGTCGACGCGAGCTGCTCCCCTGCCCCGGTCAAGAGATCCTCGATCGGCATCGACGCGTGGTCCTCCACGTAGCGGCAGAACGCGGAAGCCGCTTGCGCGGCGTGGGGACCGTGACCGAGCCCGTCGGCGAGGCCGATCAGCACCCACGGGGAATGTCGGACCACCACCACCTCGTCGCCGGCGATCTCCTCGCCGGCGGCGACGCAGCACGCGGTCCCGATGGCGACCGTCATCCGAGGTACTTCCTGACCGTCACGGTCGTCCCAGCGCCTGGCGCCGTCTTGACGTCGAACGCATCCATGAGCGCCTTCGTGCCGCGGAGGCCCGCGCCCATACCGTGACGCGAGCGGTACTTGCCGCTCAGGATCTCCGGCAGGTTCGTGATCCCAGGCCCGTTGTCCTGCGCGACGATCTCGATCGCGCGCATCGGCGAGGTGAGCGAGCGGACGACGACCTGTCCGCTGCCCGCGTACCTGACGATGTTGCGCCCGAGCTCGGAGATCGCCGTGACGATCTTCGTCTGCAGGACGTCGCTGACGAGGTGCTCGATGCAGAGCTCGCGGCCGGCTGACCGCGCGCGCAGCACGTCCTCCTCGTTGCGCACATCGATGGTGATCTCGCGCGGCGCAGGGGCAGCGTGGTCGAGCTCACCGAGCTCGGAGATGCACCGATCGAGCTGCGCCTGGTCGCGGACGAACAGCTTCACCCCGCGCTTGACCTCGACGAGGAGGCGCCGGAGATCACCCTCGCGCGCGACCAGCGGATCGACCTTCGCCTGCCGGATCCCGCAGTCGATGACGCTCTTCCTCACCGCAGGCGAGAGGAACTGCGCCAGCACCGTCTCGATCTGATCGGTGATCGAGCGGCCGACGATCTGCGGAGACGACGGCACGGGGCCGCGCGCCGACTGCGGCGTACCCGGCAAGCGCGTCGACACCGGTCCGCTGGACCGGCTCGACGGCGGCCCCGTGGCGCCGCCGCTGGAGGGCGGTCCGTCACGAGGAGGGATCTTCATGCGACACCTCGTTCGTGAGCTCCGGCGGCATCATGTCGTCCTCCGCGGACGGCGCGAGCATCTCGACGGCGCGCTCAAGGTTGAGCGCCGTCACCACGCCAGGGATCTCGAGATCCATCTCCACGAGCGCGATCGCGACCGCGGGGCGCAAGCCGCACACCGCCGTCCGGACGCCCATCAGCCGGGCCGTGAGCGCGATGTCACGGATGGCGCGGGTGAGATAGCTATCGAGAATCTCGACACCGGAGAGGTCGACGATGAGGCCGCGGGGCGATCGCGCTTCGATCGACCCGGTCACGTCGTCGCGCAGCTGCTCCACCTGGCCGTCGGTGAGCCCGCCCTGCACCGAGACGATTAAGTTCCCGAAGAGGCCCACGATGGGGACCCTACCCGCTTGCATCAAGTGGACGTCTCCTTCCTCGCGCTGAGCTGCAGCTGTGTCGTGGTCATTGCACCGCTGCCCGACGGATCGAAGGCGGCCCGCGGGCCGCCAGGTGTGAACGGTTGTCCTGTCTGCTTCTCGTTATCTTTGGCCGCGCCGCGGCGGGTCCCCATGAGGGACGCGGGCGTCGGCTTCTGGCCGGCGAGCGCCATGCTCTCGCGCAGCGCATGCTTGAGGTTGCGCGCGGCGCGCACGGTGCCGAGGTTGATGCCGAGCTCCACCATCGTCTGCGCGACGGCGGGCCTGACCCCGGTGATCCGACACCGCGCGCCGAGCAGCTCGACCGCCTTCATCAGCTTCATGAAATGGTCGGCCGTCCGCGTGTCGATCACCTCGACGCCCGTCACATCGATGATGACGTAGCGCGACTGGCGACGAACGATCTCGTCGAGCAGCCGCTCCATGATCTGGGCGCTCCTGCGCGAGTCGACGACGCCGATGATCGGCAGCGCGAGGACGTCGTCCCACAGCTCGAGGATGGGCGTCGAGATCTCGTCGATCGCGTAACGGAGCCGCTCGACGAGCTCGCTCTTGGCGCTCTCGCTCTCCACGAGGTCGCGGTTCTTCGCCTCGAGATCCTCGATGAGGCGCTTCTTCTCGGTCGCGTCGCGGAACACGGCGACGGCGCCGGAGATCGCCCCGTCCTTGCCCCGCATCGGGCTGGCGCTGACCGTCAGGAACAGGCCGGACACCGGGCCGGTCTCGATGCGCGGCTCGGAGAACACCGACGGCACGCGGACCGACCGCGGCTCGACGTCCTCCCCCTGCGGCCCCGCGGTGGGCGCGAGCGTCGGCATCGCGCCGCCCGCCATGCCGTTGGATCGGCGGGCGACCCGCACGTCCTGGTCGGCGGACTTCCTCGCGAAGAGCTCGATCTGATCGACCGTCTCGCCGCGCAGCGCGCGCGACAGCGGGTGCTCGGACATCGGCCAGGGGGTCGCGCGATCGGGGAAGAACAGCGTGGCGTCGCCGGGCCCCGCGTCGTCCCCCGAGGTGAGGTCGAGCGGCGCGCGGCCGAGCATGTGCTCCGCGGCCGGGTTGCGCATCAGGAGCTCGCCCCTGTCGTCAACGACGGCGACGCCGTCCGCCATGCTGTCGAGCACGAGCTTGAAGATGCCAGCCTGTCGCCGCAGCTCCTCGTCCGCTCGGGCCAGCTGCTCGCCGCGCTCGCGCGCCTCGCGCGTCGCCCGGTCGAGCTGCGCGGCCTGCTCCTTCGCCGCGCGCTCGTGCCCCTCGATCTGCTGCTCGAGCGTCGCGACGCGCTCCGTGAGCCTCGCAATCTCTTGCCGCAGAGCTTCTTCGCTCATCGCGAACTCCCCGTCGTAAGCCCGCGCGCGCCGTGCGTGGCGCCAGGCAGCGCGTCCCTCCGGTGCGCGGCGCGGAGCATCCCCGTGCAGGATTGCTCCAGATGCGCGCGCCGGGAGGATGAGCCGCGCGGGCGAAACGAGACGGCCGCGGAGAGCGCGTGGCTCTTCGCCGTCCTGTCCGTCCTTTGCACGCTCGTGACGCTCATTTCTTCTCCTCGCAGGGTGCCCTGTCCCAAGCGGGGACCGTGTCCAGCACCAGTCGAGAAACACAGCTTATCGCCAACCGGGCAACCCACCGTCAAGCTTCGCGTCAGCCATGCGTGTCGCTTGTGGCGACGGCATCCACCGTCGCCCAGCCGAGGTAGCCCGTGCCCGCACAACCGCTCCCGTGCCCCGCGTCACGATCGAGCACGCCAGCAGCAGCTTATGCCGCGCCGCAGCGCAGCCGAGCTCGGTTGGCGCGCACCTCCTGCTTCCGCTCCTCGGATGTGCGGATGGAGAGGGCCGGAGCTCACGTGAGGTTCCCCCCGTGCGACGCGCGCCGGTCACCAGCGCGGATTGCGTGATCACAGCCGCGCGCGGGTCGCTCAACCTCAATCGCCGAGGCTCTGACGCTCGCGAGCGCGCCGTCGCTTGGCCTTGCGCTTCGAGTCGGCCGGGCGCCGAGGGTCTGGGCCGCTCTCGCCCGTGGTCGGGGCACCCGCGTCGAGCCAGCGCCACAGCGCCATCTGGTCCGCGGTCGCCCCGTGACGGATGGCGCGCTTCAAGATCTTCTTGGCGAGCACCAGCTTGCCGCATCGGGCGAGCGCGTGCGCGTAACTCGCGGCGATGTCGGCCTCGCCTGTCTGCGCCTCGGTGGCCTGCGCCAGGAGCGGCAAGGCGTCGTGCGGGCGGTTCAGCGCGACGTCGTAGAGGTGCCCCAGGTTGTGCGCGTACCACGGATTCTCGGGCGCGATGGCCAGCGCGCGCTCGTAGGCGCGCGCGGCGTAGCGGTAGTTGCCGAGCAACGACTGCGCCAGGCCCAGCACCGCCCAGGCGCCGTCGTCCTCCTCGTGGAACTGCAGCACGCGGCGCGCGAAGAGCGCGGCGCGCCACGGATCGTGCTCCACGCCCATCTCCGCGAGGTGGCGGTGCGCGTAGAGCCACGGCTCGCTCCCGGGCGCCGTCGCGCGGGCCAGGCGCGCGAGCAGCGGGAGCACCCTGTCCGCATCGAGCTTGTCAGCAAGCGCTCGATCGATGTCCCGTCGAAGCCGGTCGATGTCCTCCGCTCCACTGCGCCCCATCCCTTCCGTGATACGACCAGTGGGCGAGCTTGGCTAGCGCGTTGCGCGCCGAGCGGCGACGCCTGGACGACGTCGCACGCAAGCCCCCACCGACGTACCATCGACCTGCGCCGCCAGGCGGTGTCGTGTGCCGCGCGGAACCGCTTGAAACGCCCGCGTGGAGCCCGCTCCGCCGCCATGGGGCAGCGGACAGACGCTCTTGCGTCGATCCGCGCGACCCGCGCTCAGGCGTCCTCCGCCACCTCTTCGGCGCTTGACGTGCGCTCCCGAGCCTGCTCCGCGCGCGCCTCCTTGCCCGCGATCGTCGCGCCGTTCAGCGTCGCCACGACCCGCGCGAGCTCGGCCTTCGGGACGCTGACGAACGCGTTGCGCTCGCGCACCCGGATGCGCCGGATGTCCCCCTTGGCCATCCCGCCCCGCTCGATGAGCGCGCGCTGGAAATCCGCCGCGCGCGCGCCGTCGCGGCGGCCGAGGTTGATGAAGACCTCGACGAACTCTCCGTCCGCCTCGTCGCGCGAGGGCTCGGCGCGCGGCGCTTCGCCGGCCTCGCCGCTCTCGATCTCGACCGCGGCCTCGCCGGTGGCCGACGGCAGGGCGCCGCTCGTGCGCTCGCGCTCGCCGCCGCGCGACACCGGCGAGCCGGGCGCTGGAGACGGAGGCTCGCCGAGGATCGGCTCGTCGTCGCCCTCCTCCTCGGGCGGCTGCCACATGGTGAAGTCGGCGTGGCGCGAGAACGGCTGTCCCGACGCGCCGCCCTGAGGCCTGCCCGGCGCGGCGCCGGCGGCGCCAGCGGCGCCAGCGCCGCGGCGCGCCGATAGCAGCGTCGCGGCGGGTCGATCGCGCAGGCGCTCCGCCGGGCCGCGGCCCGACCCGCCCTCGGCTCGCGGCGGCTCGATCCGCATCAGCGGCTCCGGCCGCGTGAGCGGCTCGACCGAGACGGGGCCGTCGTCGCGCGCCCGCGCCCCCTCGGGCCGGCGCGGCTCTTCCCCCCCGGGCGCGTCCGCGCCGCGAGGGCCTCGCCGCCCCTCGTCCCGGCGGAGGCGCAGCGATCGCCGATCGCGCTCCCGCCCGCGGTCCCGATCGCCCTCACGCGCCAGCTCGCGTTCGCGCTCGCTGCGCTCCGTCTCGGGCGAGCGCGGCTCGGCCGAGTCGGCCGCGCGGGGGATCGCCTCCCGCGCCGACCGCCCGCGCGCCGCGGGCTCGGGCTTCGTCGACGGATCCGTGCCGCGCCCCTCGCTCTCGCGCGCCGCCGCGCGCTGCGGCTGCTGGGCGCGCCGCGCGGCGCTCGCCTCCTCCTGCGCCGTCGGCCGCGCGCCGAGGTGATCGCGCAGGAGGCCCGCCACGATCGCCTCGGCCTGGTCATGCGTGAGCAGCCGGCGCGCGAGCGAGAGATCGTCGCGGTGCGTGCCCTTCGACAGGAACGCCTCGGCGAGCATCGCGACGAGATCGGCCTCGGCGCGCGTCTTGAGCTCCCCCTCCGTGGGGAGCTGCTTCTCGAGCGGGCGGATCTTGTACGTCAGCCGGAGGATGTAGAGCGGCCCGACGTCCTGCGGCGTGATCAGCGCGATCGCCGTGCCGGTGCGGCCCGCGCGGCCGGTGCGGCCGGTGCGGTGCACGTACGCCTCGGCGTCCTGCGGGAAATCGTAGTTGATGACGTGCGTGAGGTGCGAGATGTCGATGCCGCGCGCGGCCACGTCGGTGGCGACGAGGAAGCGCAGGCGCCCCTCGCGCGTCGCGCTCATCACCTTCTCGCGATCGGACTGCGGCAGATCGCCGTTCAGCCAGTCGGCGTCGTAGCCCTGGCGCTTCAGCGCCCCGGCGACCGCCTCGGTCTCGTCCTTCGTATTGCAGAAGACGACCGCGTTCTCGGGGTTCTCGACCTCGATGATGCGGACGAGGGAGGTCAGCTTGTCGCCCGTGATCAGGTAGACGTAGTGCTGGATCTGGAGCGCGCCGACGGCGTCGCCCGAGAGGGTGATGAACTCGGGCGAGCGCAGCTTGCTGCGCGCGATGCGCTCGATGTCGGGCGGGAGCGTCGCCGAGAACAGCAGCGTCTGCCGCTCCGGCGGCAGCTCGGCGAGGATCGCGGTGAGCTCGCGCTCGAAGCCCATCGAGAGCATCTCGTCGCACTCGTCGAGCACGAGCAGCCGGATGTGCTTGGCGACGATGGTCCCGCGGCGCAGGTGGTCGAGCACGCGGCCCGGCGTGCCGACGATGACCTGCGCGCCCGCGGCGAGCGCGTCGATCTGCCGCTGCATCGGCGCGCCGCCGTACACGGCGACCACCTTGATGCCCTTGCGCTTGCCGAGGCGCTCGACCTCCGCCGAGACCTGGAGCGCGAGCTCCCGCGTCGGGCACAGCGCGAGCACCTGCGCCTGCGCGAGCGAGCGCTTCACGGCATGATCGACGATCGGGAGCCCGAAGGCCGCCGTCTTGCCGGTGCCGGTGCGCGCCTGCACGACCGCGTCGCGCCCGCGCGTCACCGGCTCCCAGACGGCGAGCTGCACCGGCGTCGGGTGGACGTAGCCAATCTCCGCGAGGGTCTCGCGCAGCTCGGACGACAGAGGGAGCACATCGAAGGTAGGCGGCGGCTGGGGCTTGTCGCCGGTCTGCGCTTCACCCGCCACTGCGGCAGGGGGAGAAGGAACGGTCATGTCGGTCATATCGTCCTGCGTGATCGCCGCGTCGGGGTATTATCTCGGGGACGCGGGCCCAAGCTGGCCATCGACGATCGCCCGGACCCGCCGCCGCAGCGGAGCCAGATCGCCTGCCTCGCGCCGCGCTGCGTGCTCCTCCGCATAGCGGAGCCGCTCGATGGCGTCGAGAGCGCGCTCGTTGTCCTCCGAGCCCCGGCACGAGGCGGCCACTCCGTCCCGGTAGGTCCACGCCGGAGCGAGCGTGCTCCTGAAGCGGGCGAGGGCGGCGTCCTCCCCGTCGGTCCCGGGGGCGGCCTCCCTGGCGTGCTCGACGGCCCGGACGAGCGCCAGGAGGCCCTCCTCGCAGCTCGCGTAGGGCGACGGCGCGGCCGGCAGAAAGAAGACCTGCCGGATCAGCTGGAGGGTGCACGAGGCGATGATGAGCGCGGCGAAGCTGTAGTACGCGACCAGGGCGATGCGCCGGCCACGGGCGCGAGGCCCGCCAGGGCGGCGCCGCGCTCCAAGAGGGCGCGCTCGCGCCTCGGTCCCCGGCACGGCCGGGGCGGGAGCGATGGGCGCGGGAGCTTGAGCGGGCATGGGAGCTGCGATTCCTAGGGCGGGCAGGGGTGCGCGGCCGCCGACGGTCGGGCTCCGCTTCCACGGTCCCTTCCGTGCGGGCCAGTGCTATCACCTCGCCGCGGGCGCGACGAGATGCTGTTGGACGGGAGCAGCGCGAGGTGACCGACAGGACCGCGGCGCTCCGCATCATCGCCCGCCGATCCGCTGCGGCGCTCTCCGCGCTGGCCCTCGTCCTGGGCCCGCCCGGGGCCGCGCTGGCTCAGCCGCTCCAGGACAACGCCTACACCATCGACCTCTTCCAGGGGCCCATCCTGGCGCCGCTGCGCGTGACCGGGATCGCTGGCGCCTACGCCGGCTACGCCGAGGGGATCGCCGGCATGGTCGCCAACGCCGCGGCGCCCGCGCTCCGCGAGCCGTTCAGCATGCGCTGGCTCGAGTGGGACGTGGCCGCGTCGATCTCGCTGCCCATCGAGCTCTTCGAGAACAACGACTTCGACAACAGCGGCGACATCGATCTCGATTACTCGAATTTCGTGTACCTGACCCTCGGCGGCCAGCTCCAGGCGGGCGACTTCGGCGTCGGGGTCAACGCCGAGCTGCAACGGTACTCCCTGACGGACGAGGCCGGCGCCGAGACCACGGTCGTGATCGGCAAGTACCATTTCCTCGGCGGCGTCCGCCTGCTCGGCGACGCGCTCGTGCTGGGCGCCGGCGCGCGCGCGGTGACGCTCAACCTCGGCGCCGAGCAGACCGACCTGACCATCGCGGGCATCTCCCCGGAGCTCGGGGTGCTCGTGCGCCCCGACTGGGCGTCCTACCGGCTCGGGGCCACGTTCCGCTTCCCGGTGAACGGCGGCGGCTTGCTCGGCGAGGGCGTGGTGATGGACGGGCAGGTCCGCCGCGCCGGCGGGCTGATCCTGCCGAACGAGGTCGTCCTCCCCTGGGAGCTCGAGGTCGGCCTCGCCGTGCAGGTCGGACCGCGCCCGCTCAACCCGGCGTGGATCGACCCGCACGTCCAGGAGCGGGAGCTCCGCGAGGCGGTCGCGCGCAGGCAGGCCGCGCGGGAAGAGCGGAGGGAGCGCGAGCTCGGCGCCATCGACGACCCGGAGGAGCGCGCGCGGCGCGAGCGCGTCTTCGCGACAGAGAGGGCGCGCGAGCGCGCCGACGACGAGCGCGAGCTCGCCGCGGGGCCGGCCATCCTCGAGGCGGAGCGGCGCGCGCGCTACTGGAACTGGCCGCGCGAGCACCTGCTCATCACGGCGGAGCTCCTCGTCACGGGCCCGGTGTCGAACGGGGTGAGCCTGGAGCGCTTCCTCGCGCAGAAGCAGCCCGGGAGCGAGCACGGCCCGTCGGCGGTGGGCACCTCGGGCGCGCACGTGAGCTTCTCGCCGCGGTTCGGGATCGAGACGGAGCCGATCCCGGGCCGCGTGCACACGCGGTTCGGCAGCTACTACGAGCCGAACCGCTTCAGCCGCCTGGGGAGCGGGCGTGTCGGCCGGCAGCACTTCACGTTCGGCGCGGACGTCCGCGTGCTCTCGACGACCTTCTGGGGCCTGATCCCAGACACCGCCTTGACGCTGCAGGCGTCGATGGATTTCGCGCCTCGCTATGACAGCGTGAGCGCCGGCATCGGCGTCTGGCACTGAGCGCCGCGGCGCCGCTCACGCGCCGCTCACGCCAACGACGCGCGGCGGTGTTGCTCCGCGAGCAGCACGCGGAGGTGGTTCATCCGGGCGGGGTCGCGCTTGCCAAACTCGTCGAGCGCCGCGGCGACCGCGACCGGCGCGCCGCCGCGGGGCTCCTTCCGGAGCGCCCTCGCCGCCAGCGCGAGCGCGCGGGGGCACAGCACCTCCTCGATGCAGAGCCGCGCGGGCGGCGGCCGCCACGCGGCGTCGCGGTAGCCCCCCGGCGGCGAGGGCTCCGCGAGGAGCGCGAGGCCGTCCGCCTTGGCCTGCAGCGCCGAGAGGATCTCGCGCTCGATCGCGCTGCCCTCCTCGCGATCGCCGGAGCGCTCGATCGTGAAGATCGGCTCCGGCGCGCCGCGCCGCGCGGCGCCGAGCCAGCCCTTCCGCCAGCGCACCGCCGTGGCCCTGCTGATGGTCGCCTCGCCGCGCGCGACGAGGCCCGTGAAGGCGCTGAGCATCAGCACCTCGAACGGCGAGAACGCGTCGCCGCCCTTCGCCCCCGCGATGCGCGAGAGGTTCGCGGCGACGACGGGGAGCCCCGCCTCGATCGCGTCCGAGGAGCAGAAGAGCGTCGAGCCCGGGCTCGTCGGGTGGAACCCCGTCAGGCTCACGCCCTCGCCGGCGCCGTACCACCGGAGGAGCGTGCGCACGGTCCCCCGGCGGGCGCCGTCGGCCGAGCAGTAAGCCCACGTCGTGCCCCAGAGATCGAACAGCGACCGCACGATCCACCGCGCGAGCCTCGCGCCGAGCAGAACGCTCGCCGCGAACAGCGCGGCGGCCGCGAGGGAGTCGTCCGCAGCCCCGGCCAGGCCCGAGAGGAGCAGGCCGTAGAGCGCCGTGTACGCGAGCAGCAACCCGCTCGTGATCGCGCTCAGGAACAGCTCGATCTTCGGCGACGCGCCGCGCGGCTCGGACCGCCGCCACACGGCGCGGTGGGGCGGCTCGCCGCAGCGAGCACAGGGGTCCGCGGGGCCACATCGCCGCCGCGTCCCGCAGCCGAGGCAGATGTCGATCGGGGGCAACCGGCTTGGCATCGGTGGTCCAGAATAGTGGCGCATCCTCGGTTCGTCGCCACGACCGTGACCCACGGCGCGGGCTCGCCGCGCGCACGGTTTCGCACACGCGCACAGGGCGGGAGCGCGCCCCTGCCCGCTTCGGGCTTGTCGTCGCGCCCTGTCCGGCGCATCGAGTCGCACATGCCCCATCGCCGGCTCCGCATGGTCGCTGTCAGCCACCTCGCCGTCCTCGCCCTGTGCCAAGACGTCGCCCTCGCGCAGCCGGCGCCTCCCCAGGGTCGGCCGGGCCAGCAGGCTCAGCCGCGGCCGGGCCAGCAGGCGCCCGCGGCGGCCCCGACGACGGCGGCCGCCGCGCCGGCGGCGATGCCGCAGCGCATCGAGGTGAACGACCCGGCGCTCGCGCCGGTCCCCCCGCCGGCGCGCACGCTGGCGAGCTGGAACGACGCGCGCGTGATGATCGAACAGCGGTCGGTGGACTTCGCCATCGCCGTGCAGGAGGTCGCCCGCGCCGAGGGGGTCGCGCGGCGGGCGCTCGCCGCGGCGCTCCCGAGCCTCGACGCGCGCGGCGACCTGACGCACGAGCTGGCGGGCGGCAGCAGCGTGAGCCCCTCGCTCCCCGCGCCAGGGGGGCCGGGCGCGGGGGCGATCGAGGATGCGCCGACGACCGCGTCGGCGTCGCTCACGCTCCGCCAGCCCATCCTCGCCCCGCGCGCCTGGTACGGCATCGGCACCGCCAGGCGCTCGGTGGACGTCGCCAAGCTGAGCCTGGAGGATCGCCGCCGCGTCACCGTCGGCGCGGTGGCGGACGCCGTCGTCTCGATCGTCACGGCCGAGCGGGTCAGCGAGATCAACCGGGTCGGGCTGCGCAGCGCGCTCGAGCGGCTCGAGCTGACCCGGCGGCGCGAGCGCCTCGGCACCGGCACGAAGCTCGATGTCGTCCGCGCGGAGCAGGACGTCGCCCTCGCCCGCGCGACGCTCGTGTCCGGCGACGAGGCGCTGCGCAAGGCGCGGGAGACGCTCGGGGCCGTGCTGGGCGAGCGCGGCGAGGTCGGCGTCCCGCAGGGCTTCTCGCTGAACGCGATCGCGGCGGAGGTGCAGTCGGAGTGCGCCGAGGCGCGCTCGGATCAGCGCGCGGACGTCCGCGCCGCCCGGGCCGAGCTCGAGATCGCGGAGCGCAACCTCACCGACGCGAAGCTCGCGTTCGCCCCGTACGTCGATCTGTCGAGCACGCTGAGCGCCCGCACCTCGATCGGGGACGAGTCCACCCGAAGGGCGCGGTCCTGGGGGTGGTCCATCAGCGCCGTGCTCACCGTCCCCATCTGGGACGGCGGGGCGCGCTACGGCGATCTCCAGATCAGCAGGGCCGCGGTCGAGCAGCAGCGGGTTCGCCTCGGGGCGGTGGAGCGCACCGCCGGGCTCGAGACGACGCAGGCGGTCCGGGGCGTCGCCGTCGCCGAGCAGTCGCGCGCGGTCGCCGAGCAGTCGCGCGACCTCGCGCGCGAGACCGCGCGCCTCACGCAGGTCGCGTTCGAGGCCGGCACCACGACGAGCTTCGATCTTGTCGAGTCCGGCCGCAGGCAGCGCGAGGCCGAGCTCGATCTCGCGGTGCGGGAGTTCGAGGTGGTGAAGGCGAAGATCACCGCGCTGCTCGCGTCCGCCTCGTGCAAATGAGGTGCGCGCAGGACGTGCGCCCGCCGAGCGCGGCCGCGGCCCGGCGCGCGCCGAGCGCGGCCACGACCTCGCGCGGGGGTTGTGCCGAGCGACCGCGCGAGTAGGCTACGCGCCCGATGGAGCGGCTCGAGAGCTACGTCGAAGGGCAGTGGCGCGCCGGCCAGGGCGCGCCGCACGTGCTCGTCAACCCCGCGACCGAGGAGCCGCTCGCCGAGACGAGCACGGACGGCCTCGACCTCGCGGCCGCGGTGGCGTTCGCGCGCGCCGAGGGCGGGCCCGCGCTGCGCGCGCTCACGTTCGCCGAGCGCGGCGAGCTGCTCCGCGCCATGTCGCGCGCCGCGCACGCCGAGCGCGACGCGCTCATCGACGTCGCCATCCGGAATGGCGGCAACACCCGCGGCGACGCCAAGTTCGACATCGACGGCGCGATCGGCACGCTCGCCTACTACGCCGACCTCGGCGCCCAGCTCGGCGACGCGCGGCTGCTCACGGACGGCGACGGCGTGCAGCTCGGGCGCTCGCCGCGCTTCTTCGGCCAGCACATCCTCGTCCCGCGCCCCGGCGTCGCGGTGCACATCAACGCCTTCAACTTCCCCGCGTGGGGGCTCGCGGAGAAGGCCGCCTGCGCGCTCCTCGCGGGCATGCCCGTCATCACGAAGCCCGCGACCAGCACCGCGCTCGTCGCGCTGCGGCTGATGAAGATCTTCACCGAGCGCGCCCCGCTGCCGCGCGGCGCGCTCTCCTTCGTCGCCGGCCCGCCGGGCGATCTCCTCGCGCACCTCGGCGGCGAGGACGTCCTCGCCTTCACCGGATCGAGCGCCACCGGCGCCGCGCTCCGGCTCTCGCCCGGCCTCGTGCGCGACGGCGTCCGCGTGAACGTCGAGGCCGACAGCCTGAACGGCGCCGTCCTCGGCCCCGACGCCGTCCCCGGCTCCGAGACGTACGCGATGTTCCTGCGCGACGTCGTGCGCGACATCACCCAGAAGGCCGGCCAGAAGTGCACGGCGATCCGCCGCGTCTTCGCGCCCGCGGCCGTCGTCGACGCCGTGCGCGACGACCTCGTCGACCGCCTCCGCGACGCGCGCGTCGGCGATCCCGCGCAGGACGGCGTCACGGTGGGTCCGCTGACCACGTCCGATCAGCTCCGCGGCGTGCGCGCGGGCATCGAGCGCCTCGCGGCAGGTGCTGCGGTGGCGCTCGGCGGCGCCGGGCCCTTCGAGGCGATCGGCGTACCCTCGGGCAAGGGGTACTTCGTGCCGCCGACGCTGCTCGTCGCGAGCGGCCCCGACGGCGCGCCCGCCGCGCACGAGCACGAGGTCTTCGGCCCCGTCGCCACGCTCTTCCCGTACGACGGCGGCGCGGCGCACGCCGTGGCGCTGCTGCGACGTGGCCGCGGGAGCCTCGTTTGCTCCGTCTACAGCGACGACCGCGCCTTCGCGGCGGAGGTGCTGATCGGCGTCGCGCCGTACCACGGCCGCGTCCTGCTCGGCAGCGAGAAGATCGCCGATCAGGCGCCCGGCCCGGGCACCGTCCTCCCTCAGACGATCCACGGCGGCCCGGGCCGCGCCGGCGGCGGCGAGGAGCTCGGCGGCCTGCGCGGGCTCCATTTCTACTCGCAGCGCACCGCCGTGCAGGGGTCGCGGCCGATCCTGGAGGCGATCCTCGGGGCGAAGGGCGAGCCCCGCCC
Organism: Sorangium sp. So ce128; assembly: GCF_051525245.1. NCBI lineage: Bacteria > Pseudomonadati > Myxococcota > Polyangiales > Polyangiaceae > Sorangium > Sorangium sp. So ce128. The sequence continues at coordinate 5,293,224 of NZ_CP150313.1, forward strand.
CGCGCCGGCGAAGCCGTAGATCGCGAAGGCCGGGGTAGCTCTTTCCGTGGACTTTATGGTGAAGTCTCGCTCATGAGCGCGGGCCCGCAACTCATCGGCAAGACGATCGCAGGGCGCTTCCGCGTCACCGGGTTCATCGGCGAAGGCGCGATGGCGGCGGTCTACCGCGGCGAGCAGGACGCGGAGCCGCGCGACGTCGCCATCAAGATCATGCACCCGCAGCTGCTCGGCGACGAGACGTTCGTCACCCGCTTCTACCGGGAGGCGAAGGCGGCGTCGCGCCTCCACCACCCGAACACGGTGCAGATCCTCGACTCCGGCGTGGAAGGGCACCTGCCGTACATCGTGATGGAGCTCGTCGCCGGGCAGGACCTGTTCGAGGTCCTGCTCGCCGAGCGCCGCTTCTCCGAGGCCCGCGCCGCGCGGTTCCTGATCGGCATCACCGACGCCCTCGCCGCCGCCCACGCGCGGGGCATCGTGCACCGCGATCTCAAGCCCGAGAACGTGATGGTCATGCGGGATCCGGCGGATCCGGCGGTCGAGCGCGTGAAGGTGCTCGACTTCGGGATCGCGAAGATGGTCGAGAGGAACACCCGCGGCGACGACGACGGGCCGAACAGCGCGCCCATCAGCGTATGGGGCTCGGTCACCACGGTCGGCGTGGTCGTCGGCACGCCCGCGTACATGTCCCCGGAGCAGTGCCGCGGCGACGTCATCGACGGGCGCAGCGACGTGTACGCGTGCGGGGTGCTCCTGTTCCTGCTCGTCACGGGCCGGCTACCCTTCCCGCCCACGGCCGTCGCGTGGGAGGTGGCGATGGATCACCTCCGGAAGCCGCCGCCCGCGCCGAGCCAGTTCCTGCCGCGGATCCACCCTGCCCTCGAGGCGATCATCCTCACCGCGCTCGCGAAATGGCCGAACCAGCGCCAGCAGAGCGCGGCCGAGCTGCGCGACGAGCTCGAGCGGCTCCTCCCCCACCTGTCGGACGCGCTGCTCCCTGCCGCCCGGACGAGCGCGCCCGAGGACGCGCCGACCCTCGAAGTGGCGATGCCGCCGTCGCTCCGGAGCTCCATGTCGGCCGCGCCGCCGCTGCGCGAGGGCGATCTGCCGCCGCCGGCGCAGCGGGGCGAGGTGCTGGCGAAGTCCGTGTTCCGCGAGGCGTCGCTGACGGACGGGCCGCCGTCGAGCGCGATCCTGTCGCTCGCCGCGACGCTCCCCGGCATCGCCCTCCCGCGCGAGGCGCCGGCCGGACCGACGTCGGACGACCTCTCGCGCACGCTCCCGGCGGTGCGGCGGCTCGTCGCGCCGACGAGCGATCCGCCGGCGAGCGACGTCGTGATCCACGATCGCAAGGACTTCGGGCCGCTCCTCCCCGCCGCGGGCGCCCGCGCGCCGTCCCCGAGGCCGGAGGCGCGGCGAGGCGCCGGCGCGACCGCCGCCGCCGCGCCGCCGCGACCGCCCTCGCGGTCCTCGGCCGAGAACGTCATCGAGATCGCGCCTGCGCCGGTCCGGCGCGACCGCCGCCCGCCCGCGCGCCCGACGGACCTGTGGATGGTCAAGCTCGTGGTGCCGCTGGCGCTGGTGATCGGGCTGGCGCTCGGGGTGCTCGCCTTCTTCCTGAGCCGCTGACGCCTGGCGCCTCAGGCGCTGGCCGGCGTGACGGGCGCCGACGCCTCGCGCCTCAGGCGCTGGCCGGCATGACGGGCGCCTCGAAGGCGGCCCGGAGCGCCTGCGCGCGCAGCTCGACCGCCGCCGACGCGGGCGGCGGGACCGGCGCCTCCGCCTCGGCCGACAGCGCCATCGCGAACGCGTCGAGCGCGGCCTCGACGACGCCCTCGATCGGGCGCGCCGCGAGCTCGTCGGGGGCGTCGTGGACCGCCACCATGCCCATCAGGACGGCGCGCACGTGGGCCGCCGCCCGCGGCGACGGCGCGGCGCCCCCTTCTTCGGCGCCGCTCGCGCCGCGCGCGCCGCGCGCCCCCGGCTCCGCGCCGGCCCGCGCCGCCCTCGCGATCTCGGCGGAGAGCGGCCAGCTCAGCCGCGCCACGAGCCGCTCCTGCACGTAGGCGCGGACGCTCGCGTCGGTGCGCTTGCGCTCCTCGGGCAGCGCCGCGATCGGGCGCAGGTCGGACGCGAGCTCCCGGCGCGCCGGCTCGAGCGCCTTGTCGATCGCCGCGGCGAGCGCGCGCCGGTCGCGGCGCAGGTACGCCGCGCTCGCGCGGAGCCGATCCGCCTCGGCGCGCGCCCTCCGCCCGGCCTCGCGGTCCTCGGCCGCGCGCGCCGACGCCGCATGGGCGAGCTCGGCCGCGATGCGGCCCGCCTTGCGGCGGAGCGCGCGCTCGCGGAGCGCGTCGCTCGCGTCGACGATCTGCTCGGCGAAGAGCGCCTCGACCTCGGCCCACCCCGACGCCGCGAGCGCCGCCTCGTCGCCGAGGCGCCCCTTCAGCGAGAGCCGCGCCGAGAACGCGATCGGCGGCGTGAGCGAGGCGATGGAGCTCGCCGCGAGGCTGTCGCGCACGTGCGCGAGCACCGTCTCCAGGGCGTCGGGCTTGAGCCGGTCGGCCTTGTTCGCGAGGATCTGCACGGGCACGCCGAGCGCGCTGATCTCGGAGAGCACCCGCCGCTCCGACTCCTTCATCGCCTGGGGCGCGTCGAGCAGCCAGATGGCGACGTGGGCCTCGTCGAACGCCCGCCGCGCCTCGGCGATGTGATCGGGGTCGGGCGCGTTGAAGCCGGGCGTGTCGAGGATCTCGACGCGCTTGAGCCGCTCGATGGGCGCGTAGATGAACACCCGCGCGACCTTGTCCCCGGCCGCCGCGAGCGCGCGCAGCGTGTCCTTCAGCGCCGCGTGCGGCACGACGCGGTCCTGGCCGCCGCGCACGACGATGCGCGCGAACGGATCGGGCGCCCAGGCGACCCAGTGGAGCGTCGCGGTCGTGGGCAGGACGCCGGTCGGCGCCACGTCCTCGCCGAGCAGCGCGTTCAGGAAGGTGCTCTTGCCCGCGTTGAACTCGCCCACCACGGCCGCGCGGAGCGGCCGCTCCCGCTCCACCGCGAGGGCCTCGATCGCCGCGAGCAGGTCGAGCCGGTCGAGGAGCTTGGCCGTGCGCGCGAGCTCGCGCAGCACGTCGCCCCACGCGGCGGCGGCGCGGGCCCCGGCGGGGCCGCCCGCGGGGGGCACCCACGCCAGCGCGATCGCGCGGCGCATGTCGTCGGCCCACGCGGCGCCCTCGCCGGTCACCGCGTCGAGCGCGTCGAGCGCGCCGCTCCCCTGCCCCGCGGACGCCATCGCCGCGGCGTCGCGCAGCCGGACGAGGTCGGGGGGGAGCGGGGGCGCGGCCGCGCCGCGCCGCTCCTTGTCGTCGTCGTGGTCCTTGCCGCGCGCGGCGAGCGCGTCGAGCGCGCCGAGGTCGCGGGTCTCGACGGCCATGCGGAGCAGCGCCGCCGCGGCGGCGCGGTCGCCCGCGGAGAGCCCGCGCGCGAGCGCCTGCCGCGCGTCGTCGCGCCGCCCCTCGGCGAAGGCGAACGCGGCGGCCCAGGTCGGCTCGTCGAGCGCGCCCGCGGCGCGGACGACGCGGCGCACGCGGTCGATGACGAGCACGTCGCGGGAGGCGGCGACCAGGGCGGCGCAGAGCTCGGCCGCGCCGGGCACGTCGAGCACGAGCGCCCGCAGCCCGAGGTCGAGCGCCCGCCCCACCACGGCGGGCGGCAGGGCCGCCGCGGAGGAGCCCGCCGCGGGGAACCCCGCCGCGGCGCTCGCCTCGGCCAGCGCGAGCCGGGCGAGCACGAGGGCGGCGCGCCCCTCGATCGCGGTGGGCTCGCCGAGGATCTCCGCGGCGGCGCGCGCGCCGTCGAGATCGCCGTACGCGAGCGCGCACTCGGCGCGGCGGAGGGCCACGTCGCGGTCGGGCACGGTGGTGAGCGGCGCCGGGATGCGGTCGAGCCAGCGCTGCGCGCGGGCCGGGTCGCCCGCGGCGAGGTCGAGGTCCGAGAGATCGAGCAGCGCGAGGCGCGCCGCGTCGCGCTCCTCCGGCGCCGACGTGGCCCGCTCGAGCGCGTCGCGCGCGCCGTCCCAGCCGATGCGCTGCCCCGCGCGGCCGAGGCGGAGCCACACGTCGGCGCGCCACGGGACGCGCTTCGCGAGATCCGTGAGCGAGGCGACGACCTCCTGGTCGAGCCACGCGTCCTCCGCGGCGTCGGCCCAGAGCGCCAGCCCGACCGCCGAGTCGGGCAGCACGGAGAGGATGGTGCGGGCGTGCTCGCGGGCCTCGAGGGGCATGCCCTTCGCGAGCGCGGCCTCGGCGGCGCTGCGCTCGTTCTCGAGGCCGAGGGCGAGGATCTCGACCCGCCCGAAGAACCGGTTCAGCGCCTCGACCAGCCTCGCCATGGGCGGGATGAAAGCCTTCCGGGAGGGCGGTCGTCCAGGAAGAAGCGAAGGCCGGAGCGGCGGGCGTCGCGCGGCGGGGGATCAGGCCGGGGGCCAGCCAGGACTTCTCCGGAAGGGCTGCGGGGCGCGCGCGAGGTCATCGGGCAGCGGAGCCGGCCGAGTGACCGCAAGCGGAGCTGGCTTCGCTGGTGCTCCGCATGCGCCGCCGACGGACGGACCGACAAGGACAAAAGGTACGCCGTGTCCATACGCTTGAGGTACTTACGAGGGCGCCGCGGACCGCACCGCGGGGTCGGTGGCGATCGTCATGCCAGACAACCGGATCACGGAGATTCACGCAAAGGGGCTGCGCTCGCTCGCCGATGTGCGGCTCCAGCTTGACGGTCTCACCGTCCTCATCGGGGACAACGGCAGCGGCAAGAGCAGCCTGATCGAGGTGTGCGAGCTGCTACAGCGCGCGGCAGGCGAGAGCTTCTTCGAGGATCTGAACAAGATCCACGGAGGTCTCGGGAGCCTTCTCCGCGTCGGCGCCGAGCACCTGGAGCTCGGCCTGGTCTTCGCGCCCGACGGTGACTCCTACACCAGGTACGAGTACGCCTTCGCACTCGACAGGAGCGGAGTCATCCTGCGCGAGCGCCTTGATAGGGTCCGCGGTGAAGTCGATGACAGCGACGCTGTCGTGGAACAACGTATCGGTATCATCTCGCGCGAGGGGGGGCTCTCCAGGAGCAGCTCCTTCAGGTTTCTGATCGATGAGACAGAAACTCCACCCATCGAAAGGGCCATCGATCCCAGGCGTCTGGCTCTCTCTTCGTTCGGCGAGTTCCCACCGCATTGGCTCGTGCGTGAAGCGCTGGCCGTGCTCCGCGCGATCGACGTCCACGTCCCCTTCGACACCACGGCGCGCTGGGTGCAGCGCTCGCGCGGCCAGCCTTCGCCCTTGCGCGGCGCGGCGACGATCGAGCCGGCGGAGGCGCTCTCGCGCTTCGGGGCCAACCTCCCGAACGCATGGAGCGCGCTCAAGAACGATTTCTCCGAGGCGCACTGGCGCGAGACGATGGACTACGTCCGTCTGGGCCTCGGTCCCGACGTCGAGTCCGTCAACGTGCGCGCGGATCCAGGCGGCGGCTCGATCGCCCTGCGGATCAAGTACGCCGGCCTCGACGAGCAGATCCCCTCGTTCGCGATCTCCGACGGCACGCTCGCGTACCTCGCGTTCGTGGCCCTCCACCGGCTGAACACGAAGAAGAGCCTCATCGCCTTCGACGAGCCAGAGACGCACCTGCACCCCGAGCTGCTCCAGCGCGTGCTCGGGTTCTTCGAGGCCATGGCGAAGGAGCGGCCGGTGCTGCTCGCGACGCACTCCGACCGGCTGCTCGACGGCCTCTCCGACCCGGCCCGTTCGGTCGTCCTCTGCGAGCTCGATGAGCGCCGCGCCACGAGGCTCGTGCGGCCCGACCCCGAGGCGCTGCGAGACTGGCTCACGGACTACCGCGGGCTCGGTGACGTGCGGGGAGCCGGCCACGCGGCCTCGATCCTGACGCGGCGGGAGGGGGCGTGACCCCGCTCGCGGTGATCCTGTACGAAGATCAGCGGGGCCCGGAGAAGGAGTTCGGCCTTCACAACCTCGTCGTCGCGTGCGTGACCGATGACGCCGGGGAAGACCGCTTCGCGCTCCGGAGGAAGCTCGACGGCCGGCCGATGAAGGGCGTGCAGAACCTGCTGCGGAGCTGCCGGAAGGACATCCGCCGCTTGAGCGCGAAGGGCCAGCAGGTCTTTGTGCTCGTCGACAACGACGCCATACGCCACCAGCTCAAGCATGAGGGAATCACGGAGAGCTCCGAGGACGCGGCGGTGGTGCGTGCGATCAAGGACAGGTGCGACGCTCCGGAGCGGCTCCACGTCTTCCTGCTGAAGGAGAACACGGAGACCGTCATCAAGGCAGCCGAGCAATGCGACAAGGACCTCGCGAGATCGCTCGTGGCGCAGGCGCTCCAGAAGGACGTCAACGCCCGCGACGCGATCTTCAACAGGATCTCGTGGCAACCGGATCGCGCTGTGCGCGATTGCATCCGACAGCGCGTGGAGGCGATCCTGGAGATCGTGAAGGCGCTCACCGCGCTCGTGCGCGGAGGCGACGTCAGCGCCTGAACGGGGGCGGGCGAAGCCGGCCGGGTCTCGACCTGGACCGAGCCTTGAAAACGACGGGATCGCCAGACCGGGGCCCGGCTCAGGTCCTGGCGACGAGCGCTCGATCAGGCCTCGACCCAGACCGAGCCCGGAACGTGAGCGCTTATTGTTAGAGTGGACCTGTGCCGGCAGACATCGTTACAGGGCGCGTCGACGCGCTGATCGTCACCGCGCTGCAGGACGAGCTCGAGGCGGTCCTCGCGCTCGGCGAGGGCGGTCGAGACGGCTGGCGGGAGGCGCGGGATCCGGGCGGGTTCCCGTACTACGTCCGCGACGTCCCGAACGACCGCGGCGAGCCGCTCCGCGTCGCCGCTGCGTGGTCGGGCCGGATGGGCGAGAGCGCGGCGGCGGCGAGGGCGCAGGGGCTCATCGAGGAGCTCGATCCGGGGTGCCTCGCGATGTGCGGCATCTGCGCCGGCAAACGCGGCGAGGTGTCGCTCGGCGACGTCATCGTCGCCGACCGGGTCTACAGCTACGACGAGGGCAAGCGCGTCGCCCACCCCGGCGGCGAGGGCGCGTTCTTCCACGACATCGAGACGTACAACCTCGAGCGCACGTGGAACATGGATGCCGCGCTCTTCGCGCGCGAGTTCGAGCGGCAGGCGGCGTTCGCGGCCGAGCGCCCGCCGTCGAAGCCGTCGCAAGCGTGGTGGCTCCGGCACGCGCTCTACGAGAGCCAGGTGGAGGGGGGACCGCCGCCCGTCTCGCGGCCGGAGCGCGCGGCGCGGTGCCCGGGCTGGACCGAGCGCATCGGCGAGCTGGAGGCGGCGGGCGTGCTCCGCATCGGCGACGGCGGCCTCGAGCTCACCGAGGCGGGCGTGGCGCAGGTCCGCCGGGATCGCCTGCTCCACCCGGACGGCCCGCCGCCGGCCCGGCCGTTCCGCGTGCACATCGGCCCGATCGCCACGGGGAAGGCGGTGCAGGAGGACGCGGGGCTGTTCGAGGGGCTGAAGCCGATCGGGCGGAAGGTGCTCGGCGTGGAGATGGAGGCCGCGGCGATCGGCTACGTCGCGGAGCGCCTCGGGCGGCGGTCGATCATCGCGAAGGCCGTCTCGGATCACGCCGATCACGACAAGGACGACAGCTTCCGCGCGTTCGCGTGCCGCGCCTCGGCGGAGTTCCTCGTCGCGTTTCTGAGGCGCTTTCTTCCGCCTGCGCGCGCCGAGCACGCCGGGCGGGGCCCGAGGCTGCGCCGCCTCCCGGCGCGCGCGCGGGGCGGCCACGCGAGTCCGCACGGCGACGACATCCTCCTGCCAGGGGAAGGGCGCAGCGACGACTTCCTCTCGCGGGTCGAGCGCGTGTGCAGGCTCCGCGAGCCCGAGGGCGTGAAGATCGAGTGGTTCGACGCGCCCCTCCCCTTCGGCGTCTACCTTCGCGTCTCGGTCAACGAGGGCGGCATCGTCCGGATCGCGCCGCTCGCGGCGCTCGAGAGCGGCATCTCGACCGAGGCGGTCTCCGCGTTCATCGAGAGCATCGACGCCTCGTACCGGCGCGAGGATCCCGGCCTCGTGTCCACGCTGGTCTACGGCGGCGAGCCCGCGCCGGAGGAGCTCGTGCGTTACGCGAGCGCGCGCCGCGTGCGCCTCGTGCGGTTCCTCGAGTACCAGGGGCTCATCGACTTCCGCGGCTACCTGGCGTGGCAGAACGCGAGCCTCGAGCGGGACCCCACGTATCCGCCGGCGCTCTACGTCGACCAGCGCATCGCGCTCACGATGGGCCAGGAGGAGGCGGTGCGCGAGCGCGCGCTCGACGCGATCGCAGAGCTGCTCGACTCGGAGCACAGCCGGTTCGTGCTGGTGCTCGGCGACTTCGGCACGGGCAAGACGTTCCTCCTGCACGAGCTCGCGCGGCGAATGGGCAAGGCGGGCGGCCCGCTGACGCCGGTGCTCATCGAGATGCGCGCGCTGGAGAAGGCGCGCGACCTGAACGCGCTCATCGCGCAGCACCTGGCGCTCGCGGGGCTCGGCAAGATCGATCTGCCCGCGTTCCGGCACATGCTGGCCGAGGGGCGGATCGCCCTGCTGTTCGACGGCTTCGACGAGCTCGCCTTCCGCGTGACGTACGACCGCGCGGTCGAGCACTTCGACACGCTGATCCAGGCAGCGCAGGGCAAGGCGGCGAAGGTCGTGGTCACGAGCCGGAGCCAGCACTTCATCTCGGAGCAGCAGGCGAGATCGGCGCTCGCGGAGAGGGCTGCCTTGCTGCCCGGCTACCGGCTCGCGCGTCTGCAGCCTTTCACCGGGGCGCAGATCCGCAGATTCCTGGTGAACCGGCTCGATAGCGAGGAGGCGGCCGACGAGCGAATGCAACTGCTCGCGGAGGTCAAGGACCTCCTGGGCCTGTCGGCGAACCCGCGGATGCTGGGGTTCATCGCCGAGATCGAGGAGGCGCAGCTGCGGCAGGCGAAGTCGGGTGACGGGGAGATCACCTCGGCGGGGCTGTACAAGCTGCTCCTGGATCGGTGGCTCGTCTGGGAGTACGAGCGCGCGCACCCGAAGGGCGCGCAGCCGGGGCTGTCGGTGGCGCAGAGGTGGCGGGCAGTGACGGAGCTCGCGACGCGGCTGTGGCAGCGGACGGAGCAGAGCGTGAACGTGCGCGAACTGCCGGCAGACCTGATCGCGGCACTGCAGGCGCTCGGCAGGCACGAGCTCGACCTGGGCGTGACGGCGCACCAGATCGGGTCGGGGACGCTGCTCGTGTGGGACGATCAGGAGAACTTCCGGTTCATCCACCAGTCGGTGCTCGAGTGGCTCGTGGCGCGGGCGGCGGCCGAGGAGGTGCAGCGTACCGGCGAGGCGGCGGCGCTGGCGCAGCGGGAGGTGAGCGACCTGATGGCCGACTTCTTCGGGGCGCTCGCGGGGCGCGAAGCGACGGAGACCTGGGTACGGGCAGGGCTCGGCGGGGCGTGGGGGACGGTGGCGGCGGCGAACGCGCTGCGAATCGACGGGCGGATGGCGCTCAGGGTGAGCGAGCGGATGAACCTCGCGGGGGCGGATCTGCGGGGGCAGGACCTCTCGAGGAGAGACCTCCGCGGGTGCGATCTCCGGGGGGCCGACCTGAGGGAAGCGAAGCTCGTGGGGGCGAACCTGAGCGGTGCGTTGATGGCGGGGGCGCTGCTCGACGGGGCAGAGCTCTCGGGGGCGGAGCTCCGCGGGGCAGATCTGACGGGGGCGACGGCGGTGCGGGGGCGCCTTGTGGGCGCGGATCTGACAGGGGCGACGCTCGCCTCGACGAGGCTGCGCGGGGCGAAGCTCGTGGGGGCGCGGGGGGCGCGGTTCGACGGGTGCGACACGTTCGGCGCGGCGATGCCGGAGGCGGGGAGGTTCGAGCCAACCTGGGTGCAAGGCGGCCGGTGCAACGCCGTGGCGATCAGCCCCGATGGGATCTTGCTCGCATCGGGTCACTCCCACGGGATCGTGTTGTGGGAAATGGCGACAGGGAGCGCGCTGCGCAGGCTGAACGGCCACGCCGACTGGGTCACGAGCGTCGCCTTCAGCCCCGACGGCGAGACGCTCGCATCCGGCTCGGACGACTGCACCGTCCGCCTCTGGGACGTGTCGACTGGCAACGCGCTCTGCGTGCTCAAGGGGCACGCTCGTTATGTGACCAGCGTGACATTCAGTCCTGACGGCGAGACGCTGGCTTCCGGGTCTTCTGACCGTACCGTCCGGCTCTGGCAGGTGGCCACCTTCCAACAGATCGCCATGCTCCGCGGCCATCTGGATGGAGTGATGGCCGTAAAGTTCAGCCCTGACGGCGAGACGCTGGCCTCCGGTGCCCACGACGCCATCATCCGGCTCTGGAAGGTCGCGACAGGCGAAACGCTCCGCGTCTTGAGCGGCCACCGAGCTGGCGTACTCAGCGTCGCGTTCAGCCCCGACGGCGAGACGCTGGCCTCCGGCTCCGTGGACTACGACATTGGCCTCTGGCGCGTATCGACGGCCGAGGTACTGCACATGCTGAAGGGCCACTCGCGACATGTGAGGAGCGTCGCGTTCAGCCCCGACGGCGCAACGCTCGCTTCTGGCTCGGGAGACGGGGCGGTGCAGCTGTGGAATCGATCAGGCGTCGCGTTACACGCGCTCGATGGCCACTCCGCTGGCGTAACGAGCGTCGCGTTCAGCCCTGACGGCGCGACGCTCGCCTCTGGCTCGAAGGACAGCACGGTGCGACTGTGGCACGTGTCCACTGGCGGCGCCTTGCGCGTGCTGGAAGGACAGCCGAGCGTGTCCATGGCGATGGCATTGAGCAGCGATGGCGCGACGCTCGCGCTCGGCTCCGAGGACTTTGGCGCTCATCTCTGGCGGAGGTCGACATGGACCGCGCTGCCGCCACTCAAAAATAGCGGCATTTCTTCCGCGAAGCTGGCCTTCAGCCCTGACAGTGCGACGCTGGCGTTCGCGCACCGCGACCACACGATCCGGCTCCGGAGGCTCGACGCAGCCCGCACGGTGCTCGTGTTGAGGGGGCATTATCACAGCATCACGGATATCGCCTTCAGCCATGACGGGGACATGATCGCGTCAGGCTCGCTCGACAGGACAGTGCGACTCTGGCGCACCGAGACAGCAGAGCCGTTTCGCGTTCTGGTGGGTCACGACGATGGAATCAGCAGCGTGGCGTTCAGCCCTGATGGCGTGACGCTGGCCTCGGGATCGAGCGATCGGACCATCCGGCTCTGGAAGGTGGACGGCAAACGAGCAGCGCGCCGCGTGCTGGAAGGTCATCATCATATCGTAAGGAGCGTGACGTTCAGCCCCGATGGCACGACGCTGGCCTCGGGATCCGACGACATGGCCGTGCTGCTCTGGCCGCTCGTCGAGGGCGGCGGCGAGCCACGTGCGCTGCGCGGTCACGCCGGCGGGGTGAGGTGCCTGTCCTTCAGCCCCGACGGTGCGTGGCTCGCATCGGGGTCCGACGACGGCAGCGTTCTCCTCTGGCGCGTGTCCGCCGACGAGATGGCGCGCGTCCTCCAGGGGCACACCGGCGAGGTCGTGAACGTGGCCTTCATGCCGGATGGCGAGACGCTGCTCTCCAGCTCCACCGACGGCACGGTCCGCTTCTGGGACGTGCTGACCGGCGCTTGCCTCGCCGTGCTCCTCAAGCTCCCCGAGGGCTGGGTCGCCTTCCGCCCCGACGGCCGCTACAAGCTCGGCGGCAACATCGCGGGCGGCTTCTGGCACGCTGCCAGCCTCTGCCGCTTCGAGCCGGGCGAGCTCGACGCGCTGGTCCCTGGGCTTCGCATCCCGGACGACGAGCCGCTGCTCCCCTTGCGGCCGACGCTAGCCCGGGGCTGAGCGCGGCCTCGTCGAGCTAGCTGCCAGGCCGAGCGACTACGGCACCTTGTCGATCGCCTCGATCACGATCCCGCCGAACCGGGCCTCGTCGGCGCGGCACCGCACGCCCCGGATGACGCATGCGTGGCTGTCCCGAGGCTCGCCGGTATCCGCGTAGCGCGCCCCGAAGCCGCCGCCAAATGACGTGTTGAAGAACTCGAGAGGCCGCCCGGCCTCGTCCGTGGCCTCATGCTTGCAGAGCCCGCACACCGCGCGCGGGTGGCGCGGCCACAGCTCCAAGGGATCGCCGCAGATCGGGCAGCCGTGCGTCCCATCCGGCATCCCGCTCCCGTCGGCGGTCACGAGGCGCGCGCCGCGCTCCCCCGCGGCGGACCGGTACGGGCCGCTGATCCCCGCGATGCTGGCGCGGTCCTCGCTCGCGACCGCGAACAGGCCGGCGCCGGCGAGGGTGAGCGCTTCGATCGCCGCCGCGAAGCCGGGCCGGTCGCCGATGTCCTCCCCGCGATCCTCGTGCCAGGACGCGATCTCGACGCGTTCCCGGCTGGACCAGGCATCGATCGCTGCGCGCTGCTCCGCAGCGGAGGCGCACGCGGCGTCCGTGGAGACGCGGACGTAGGCGACGGCGCGCTCGGGGCTGCCGCGCTTGAACCGGCGAGCTGTCATCCGGATGAGACAATCCTGGACGGCGACGGTTGTCCAGCGCCGTGGTCGCGGGTGGCTCGTCTCCGAGCGGTGCGCGGCAGAGGTTCGCCGGGCTGCCGTAAGCCCAGGGGCGGGGCGTGCGCGTTGCTCGTCGTCGAGATCGACGCGGGCGCAGAGGCGGAGAACGACGACCTGCTGCGCTTGTTCGGGTTCGGCGAGGTCCGGACCGTCGAGGCTCGACGGTGGCTCGCGCAGCAGCTTGGATCCGAGGAGATCGCCGTGGAAGTCCAAGACTTGGAGGGCTTAGAAGAGGAGATCCTCAGGCTCCTGGCCACCTTCCCGCCCGAGCGGGTGTTGTCGGCTTACACGCCCGAGCAGCGGTTGGCGGGGCTGTCGCCCGAGCAACGGATGGCAGGGCTATCGCCTGAGCAACGGTTGGCAGGGTTGTCGCCCGAGCAGGTGCTGCTCGCCTTGCCCGACGACGTGCTCCGCGCCCTGTCCGACGCCTACGTCGACACGCTCTCGGCGGAGGCGCGCGCCGCCATCCGAGCGCGCATCGGACGGTAACGCGGCAGCTCTGCGGACCGCGCCCAGCAGATCAGCGCGCCCGAAAGGCGCGGCGCTTGCGTGATGAGCCCCGCCAAGGCATCCGCTGCGTCCGGGTAGACTCCGGATCGATGCTCCTCCCGCCGAGAACGACAGGCCTCGCCGCGCCCGCGGGCCCCCTGCGCCCGTGGCCCTCCGTGCTGGCGACGTGGGGCCCTGGAGAGCGGAGCACGCTGCACGCCCACCATTGCTGGCACCTCGTGCTGGCGCTCGACGGGGAGCTCCAGATCCAGACGGCCGACAGGGGCGCGTTCCAGCCGGGAGGCGCCGTCCTCACGACCCCGGACACCGCGCATGCGATCGACGCGTCGGGCGTCCGTGTGCTCATCGTGTTCATCGAGCCGGAGAGCGACGTTGGCGATGGGCTCACCCAGGCGCTCGGGGCGTCGCCCATCGAGGTCATGGGCAGCGAGATGGCGGATCGGCTGCGGTCGCGCATCGCCGAGCGCGGAGAGGCCGGGCTCCCGGCGGCGCTGCCCGGCGTGTTCGAGGCGCTGGGGATCGCGGTCCCGCCCTCCTCGCCGAGGCCGAGGCACCCCGGGGTCCAGCGGGTGCTGCGCCACCTGCGGGCGAGCGCCGGAGACGCGGACACGTCGCTCGAAGCCCTGGCCGGCATCGCGCGGCTCTCGCCGGGGCGGTTCATGCACGCCTTCACGGAGAGCGTCGGCGTGCCGCTGCGGCCGTACCTCCTGTGGCTCAAGCTGGAGCGCGCCGGGGCGGCGATCGCCGGCGGCGCGGCGCTCTCGGAGGCCGCCAGCGCGGCCGGCTTCGCGGACGCGGCGCATATGACCCGGACCTTCCGCCGGATGTTCGGGGTGAGCCCATCCGATCTGAGACGCCGTAGCCAGCTCGTTCAAGACGGGTGAGGAGCGGGTCGCCACCTTGAGGGCATGGCACCTCTGCTCGTTCTCTCGATCTCGTTCGCGCTGTTCGTTGTCCTCGGGCGCCTCGGCGTCAGGCACCTCGGGAGCTGGGTGACGTGCTTGCGGTACGCCCTCGCGGCGATGTTCCTGCTGACCGGATCAGCCCACTTCGGGAGCCGGCGCGCCGAGCTCGTGGCGATGGTGCCGCCGGCGCTGCCCGGCCCCGAGCTCCTCGTGGCCGCGACGGGGGTCCTGGAGATCGCAGGCGCGGCGGCGCTCCTGGTGCCGCGGCTCGCGCCGTGGGCGGCTGCGGGGCTGACGGTGCTGCTCGTGGCGATGTTCCCTGCGAACGTGCATGCGGCGCGCGCGGGGCTCACGCTGGGCGGCAGCCCGGTGACGCCGCTCGGGCCGCGAACGCTGATGCAGTTCGTGTTCGTCGCCGCGACGGTCGCCGTGGCGCTCGGCGCTCGTGGCGGGGAGCGGACGGACCGGGCTCGGACGAAGTAGCACCCGGTCCGGTGCTTTGCTCCACGTCCCTGATCCTTCCTCGGCCTGCGGCCACCACACGGCGGCACGAGGAGGTCGTCTGTTAGACTGCCGCGGTGGCGAGGGACATCATCGACTTCGGCATCGAGCGCAGCCGCCACGAGCGCTTCTTCGGCCGAGAGGATGTGCTCGCCGCCATCGATCGCCACCTCGACGGCGCGGGCGCGTCCGGCCGCTGGGTGCTCGTCACGGGCGGGCCTGGCATGGGGAAGAGCGCGATCCTCTCGCGATGGCTCGACGTGCAGGAGCAGCGCGGGCACAAGACGCCGCACCACTTCCTCCGGCGCGACGTCATGGACTGGGATCGCCCCGACGCGGTCGCGCGCTCCCTCTCGGCGCAGATCGAGGTGCTCTTCCCGGCGCAGAAGGACCCCGAGGCGCGGCCGGAGAGCCGGCTGATCGAGCTCCTGGCCAAGGTCTCCAAGCACGAGCTCGCCCCCCCGTGGAGAGCGCCTCGTGCTCGTCGTGGATGGTCTCGACGAGGCGCGAAGCGACGGCGCCGGGCAGAACCCGCTGCCGAACTTTCTGCCGTACGCGCTGCCGCCCCGCGTGCACGCGCTCTGCGCCTCGCGCCCGCAGTACCCGCACCTCGGGTGGCTGGAGAGCCGCGGGAACGTGCGGCGCATCGATCTCGACGCGCCCGCGTGGGCGAGCTCGAACGAGCAGGCCTGCCGCGCGTTCTGGGCAGACCAGGGGCCCAGGTTCACGCCGCGGCTCGACCGGAAGCTCGTCGAGGAGGCGGTTGCCCGGGCGGAGGGGAACCTGCTCTATGCGGTGAAGCTCAGGGAATGGCTCGAAGAGCAGCCGGTCGAGCAGCGACGTGTGGAGCGGCTTCCTCGCGGACTGAGCGGGTTTCTGGAGCAAATCTGGCAGCAGCTCCGGAGCCTGCCACGCGAGCAATTCGGGCTTGTCGCGAACGGGCTCGGGCTGGTCTGCGCGGCGCGCGAGGCGCTGCCGATCGAGGAGATCGAGGCGGCGTGGGGGTGGAAGGACGTGGAGGCGGGCGAGGACCTCCTTCGCGCAGCGCGGGCGCTGCTCCTGGAGGAGCCGGCGTCGTGGCGCGGCGCGCGGGCGTATCGGCCGTATCACGAGGCGTTTCGCGCGTTCGTCACAGAGAAGCTCGGGGCGAAGCGCATGGCCGAGTTGCACCGGCGGCTGCTGGAGACGACCGCGCGGTGGCCGCAGGCAGAGGGGGAGAATGATTTCCGGAGGCGGTATGCCGCGCGGCACGCGATCGCGCACGCGTTCGCCGCGGACGATAAGGGGAAAGCGCGGGGGTTGTGCCGGGATCTCGGCCTTCTGGGGGCGCGCTGTAGCGAGGATGGCGCTGCGGCGCTCGAGGAGACACTGCGCTTCGGAGCGAAGGAGCTCGGAGACGGCGACATCGACCTGCTCCACCGTGCGGTGCGTGCCGAGTCGCACTGGCTCCGCGATGCGCCGGAGGCGCTCCCGGAGCTGGTCTACAACCGGCTGCGCTCGGCCGGATGGGAGGCGGAGCGAATCGCGCGGACGCTTCAGTTCCCGCGCGGCTTGCCGAAGATCCGACTGCGGTATCCGGTACGGATGTGGACTGGAGAAGAGCGCACGCTGCACGGCCACTCCGAGTCGGTCAATGCTTGCGCGATCAGCCCGGATGGCCAGCGCATCGTCTCGGCCTCCGACGACAGCACGCTCAGGGTATGGGATCTTGCGACCGGGCAGCTCCTGTCCACCCTCGAAGGCCACTCCGAGTCGGTCAAAGCTTGCGCGATCAGCCCGGATGGCCAGCGCATCGTCTCGGCCTCCTGGGACAAGACGCTCAAGCTATGGGACCTTGCGACCGGGCAGCTCCTCTCCTCCCTCGAGGACCACTCCAGTGGGGTCGAGGCCTGTGCGATCAGCCCGGATGGCCAGCGCATCGTCTCGGCCTCCTCCGACAGCACGCTCAAGGTATGGGACCTTGCGACCGGGCAGCTCCTCTGCACCCTCGAAGGCCACTCCGATCCGGTCGCTGCCTGCGCGATCAGCCCAGATGGCCAGCGCATCGTCTCGGCCTCATGGGACACGGCGCTCAAGGTATGGGACCTCGCGACCGGACAGCTCCTCTCCCCCCTCGAAGACCACTCCGATTCG
This sequence comes from Sorangium sp. So ce128, assembly GCF_051525245.1. NCBI lineage: Bacteria > Pseudomonadati > Myxococcota > Polyangiales > Polyangiaceae > Sorangium > Sorangium sp. So ce128. The sequence continues at coordinate 5,309,867 of NZ_CP150313.1, forward strand.
GTTGATGCTTGCGCGATCAGTCCAGATGGCCGCCGCATCGTCTCGGCCTCCAACGACAAGACGCTCAAGGTATGGGACCTTGCGACCGGACAGCTCCTCTCCACCCTCGAAAGCCACTCCAATTGGGTCAATGCTTGCGCGATCAGCCCGGATGGCCAGCGCATCGTATCGACCTCCTCCGACAGCACGCTCAAGGTATGGGACCTTGCGACCGGACAGCTCCTCTCCACCCTCGAAGGTCACTCCGGTCCGGTCGCTGCCTGCGCGATCAGCCCGGATGGCCAGCGCATCGTATCGACCTCCTACGACAGCACGCTCAAGGTATGGGACCTTGCGACCGGGCAGCTCCTCTGCACCCTCGAAGGCCACTCCGATTCGGTCAATGCTTGCGCGATCAGCTCGGATGGCCAGCGCATCGTATCGGCCTCCTCCGACATGACTATCAAGAGATGGGAAACGTCGACAGGAAAATGCTTGGATACAGTGCATGGAATAGGCACCTTCATTAGCGTGGCCGGATCGCAACAGCTCCTCTGCGCGGGAGATGCACATGGCAACCTCTGGCATCTCTATTTCACGGCTCCAATACCTCGTGGGGAAAGTTTCCCGATAAAGAATGCCACCCGCCTCTTCTTCAGCTACTCCCACCAGGACGAGGCTCTCCGCGACGAGCTGGAGGCCCACCTCGCCCTTCTCAAGCACGACGGCCTCCTCCAGAGCTGGCATGATCGCCGCATCGCCGCCGGCGAAGCGTGGGCTGGCCAGATCGACAAGAACCTCGACACGGCCGAGGTGATCCTCCTCCTCATCAGCGCCGACTTCCTCGCGTCCGACTACTGCTTCGACAAGGAGATGAGGCGCGCCCTCGAACGCCACGACGCCGGCCGGGCACGCGTCATCCCGGTCATCCTTCGGGAGACCGACTGGCGCGGCGCGCCTTTCGCCAGGCTCCAGGCGCTGCCCAGGGATGGTAGACCGGTCACCAGCTGGAGGAACCGCGACGCAGCCTGGACCGACGTGGCCCTCGGCATCCGGCGTGCGGTCGAGGCGCTCCGAGGACACGTCGAGTAGCTTCCCGGGACGTTCGTCTGGTGCACACGGCGACCACGAGCGCCGCCGGGCCAAGGTCCTCTCGGACATCGTGGGCTACCAGGTCGGCCTGAACCGCTGCCGCGGCTCCGCGATGCGGAACAGCGCGAGCGCCTGGGTGGTGGAAGCGCGGGAGGCGCTCGCCCTGATGAACCCACGCGACGCGGTGCCTCGCGAGCGCGCCAGGGGGCGGCTCGCCCAGGCCGAGGCGGAGCTGACAGCGGCGACGCGCGGGCTGGATGCAGCGACGCCGTGAACGGCGCTGGAAACGAAGCGGACCGCGCTACGATGGGCGCATCGACGCCCTTCAAGGAGCACGCGATGTCCGACGCGATCACGACGTCTCAGGCTGAGCCGATCGACGACGAACAGTACCCGGCCTTCCTCGAAGCCATCCGCGCCCGCTTCGGTGAGGTGACCGCCGGCGGCGCGCGCCTCTTCACCACGGACGCCGCCGGCCTCTTCGACGCGTTCCTCGACGGGCTCCGCGCGGAGCGGCGCCAGCACTACACATGCAGCGCGTGCCGCCGCTTCGTCGAGCGCTTCGGCGGGCTGGTGAAGGTCGCGCCCGATGGGACCGCAACGTCAATCGCGTGGGCCCCCGACGCAGCACCGCCGTTCTTCCGGACGTCCGTCGAGGCCATGGCGCTCCTCGTCGCGCGCGCGAAGGTGACCGGCGTCTTCCTCTCCGACGAGCGCACGTGGGGGATGCCGAAGAACAAGAGCCAGAAGCCGCCCTTCTCCTGGAATCACATGGCCGTCGCGCCCGGGCGGGAGCTCGTCTTCAAGCCGTCCGCGGTGCAGACCACCTCGCAGGTCGTGGCCGAGAAGCTCCAGGACTACGGCACCCTCTGCCGAGGGCTCGCCGAGTTCCCGCTCGAGGTCGTGAGGCAGGCGCACACCCTCCTGGTCACCGGGAACCTCTACCGATCGGAGAAGTGCATCGGCGTGGCGAAGTGGCTGGTCGATCTGCACGAGGCGCGCGCGGCGACGAAGAACCCCGTCGCCCGCGACAACCTCACATGGCTCGCCGCGGCGACCGCGCCGGCCGGGTTCTGCCACGTGCGCAGCGGCATGATCGGCACCCTCCTGGAGGATATCCAGGCCGGGCTCGGCTTCGCCGACATCAAGGCGAAGTTTGACGCCAAGATGCACCCGCTCCTCTACCAGCGCCCCCAGGCGGCGCCGAGCGCCGGCAACATCGCGCAGGCCGAGGCCATCGTGCAGAAGCTCGGCTCGGCCGGCGCGCTGGAACGCCGGTTCGCCAGGCTGGAAGACATCCAGGCGCTGTGGAAGCCGAAGGCGGGTGCGTCCCAGGAGCGGGGCGGCGGCGTCTTCGGCCACCTGAAGGCCAAGATCACCACGGCCGCAGCGTCCGTGGAGCAGCCGCCGGTCATCATGACCTGGGAGAAGTTCCAGCGGACCGTGCTCGCGGACGCGGAGCGCATCGAGTTCTTCGTGCCCGAGCAGAACGCGTCGTACGCAGCGCTGGTGACGGCCGCGACCCCTGATTCGCCGCCCATCCTCCAGTGGGATCGCGAAGAGAAGCGGAACCAGGTGAGCTGGTACATGTACGTCAAGGGCTCGCCGGCGAGCGCGTGGAACCTGAAGGCGGGGCAGTTCCAGGACGTCACGGCGATCGCGCTGCAGCCGACGATGTGGGACGGCCCGGACAAGTACCCGCACCAGGGCCAGTCGGTCTTCTTCCTCCTCGACGGCGCGCGAGACGTGAACCACGAGCGCAGCGGCGGCTTCTTTCCGGAAGACCTGCGAAGCGAGTACCACGGCATCCGCGCCACCATGGAGGCGTACGCGAAGAACGCGACCATCGCGGGAGCCAACGAGGCGTCAGCCTGCGGCATCAAGCTCCAGAAGAGCGCCGGCAAGTGGGATTACCTCTTCCGCGTCACCACGAAGAACGGGCGGGTTACCTACAAGCTCGACCGCTGGGACTGAGGATCGGGGACCGGGAGCGCGGACACGCCGCTCGAAGCCCTGGTCCGCGTCGCACGGCGCTCGCCGGGCGGTGCATGCGCGCTGGTAGACTGGCGCCGTGGCGAGAGACCTCATCGACTTCGGCATCGAGCGCAGCCGCCACGAGCACTTCTTCGGTCGAGAGGACGTGCTCTCGGCCATCGATCGCCACCTCGACGGCGCGGGGACGTCAGGCCGCTGGGTGCTCGTCACGGGCGGGCCCGGCATGGGCAAGAGCGCGATCCTCTCGCGATGGCTCGACGTGCAGGAGCAGCGCGGCCGCAGGGCGCCGCACCACTTCCTCCGGCGCGACGTCATGGACTGGGATCGCCCCGAGGCGGTCGCGCGCTCCCTCTCGGCGCAGATCGAGGCGCTCTACCCAGCGCAGAAGGACCCCGAGGCGCGGCCGGAGAACCGGCTGATCGAGCTTCTCGCCAGGGTGTCGAAGCATGAGCTCGTCCCTCGCGGAGAGCGCCTGGTACTCGTCGTGGACGGCCTCGACGAGGCGCGGAACGAGGGCGCCGGGCAGAACCCGCTTCCAGGCTTCCTGCCGTACGCGCTCCCGCCGCGCGTGCACGCGCTCTGCGCCTCGCGCCCGCAGTATCCGCACCTCGATTGGCTGGAGAGCCGTGGCAACGTGCGGCGCATCGATCTCGACGCGCCCGCGTGGGCGGACCGACGTGACCCTCGGCATCCGACACGCCATCGAAGCGTTCCGAAGGCGCGCCGCATAGCTCCCGGGCCGTATCCGACATACCCGCCCGTCCTGCCGACCAGACCCCGGGGCGTATCCGACATACCCGCCCGCCCTGCCGACCAGGCCCCAGGCCATATCCGACATACCCGCCTGCCCTGCCGACCAGGCCCCAGGCCATATCCGACATACCCGCCTGCCCTGCCGACCAGGTCCCGGCGATGTCCCGACATCTCGCCCGCTCCGCCGACCAGGCCGGGCCATATCCGACATGCCGACCCGCCCTGCCGACCAGCCGCGGGCCATATCTCGTCCCCGCCCTCGCTCCCCCTCACCGGTACGGCCCGCCCCGCCCCTCCCCCCGCATCTGCCGCGCGAGCGCCAGCATGGGCCGCAGCACCTCCCGCGCCGCCGCGGGATCCGCGAGCGGCGCCCCGATCACCACCGCGATCGCGCCCGGCGCCACCGCGACCCCCTCCTCCGCATCCGCAACCCCACCGAGGCGCGCCGCCTGCTCCAGGATCGCCGCTGCGATCCCCTGCTCCGCCGCGTTCCTCGGCCGGGCCGCGCCCTCGATCGGCGGATCCAGCCGCAACGAGACCCGCGTCCTCGCCGGAACGGCCCCCTTGAATAGCGTCTCCAGCTCGAACCGCGCCCCTTCGAGCGTCCCCGATAGCCGCATCGAACCGACCCGGAGCGCCCCGTCGCTCTCCTCCGCGAAGCGGCGCCACGCGGGCAGCCACGCCGCCATCGCCACCGGCGGCGGCAGCGCCGCGCCGGCCCCCGCGAGCGCCTGCGCGAGCGCGTTGACCTGCGCCAGGAACGCGTCGAGCGCGTGCTCGTCCGACGCCTCCGCGGCGCTCCACACCCACGCCTCCCTGTCGTCCACGTCGGCCCGATGGAAAGCACGCAGCGCACGCCGGAGCGCAGGCCCGAGCACGGCCAGCACCTGCGCCTCCTCCCGTCCCGCCGCCCGGAAGCGCCGATCGAATCCCTCGTCCCCCGTCTCCAGCCCATCGAGCTCCAGCACGCGCCGCCACTGCACGTCGAGGCGCAACCCCCAGGGCTCCGCGAACCGCACCGTCGCGCCCAGGCCGGCCCTCAACCCCTTCACGGCAGAGGCCACCTCGACGGTGCACCCAGCGCGCACGCCGCGGAGCCGCAGCCCCCGTTCCAGCGAGAGCCCCACCCGCCGCCCCGCGCGCGCCCAGACCGCGCGCCAGCGATCCGCGCCGATCCGGGGCCGCTTTCCATCGCGCCCGGTCCGCGGCTCGAACAGGCCGACGATCACCGGCACGCGGTGCCGCACCAGCTCCCCGCCCGCCAGGTGCTCGATCGTCACCTCCAGCGCGTACTCCAGGGCAACCTCGCGGAGGCGGAAGGACGGCGCGAGATCGCCCGGCAGAGAGATGCGGAAAGGCACCTCCGTTCCCTCGGCGATCCCTGTGACATCCTGGAAGAACACGTTCGGGCAGCTCTCGTACGAACCGCTGCGCGCGTTCACCTGCTCCACCCCATTGCCGACCAGCGCGACGCGGAGCCCGAAGGGGTAGCGCCCCGGGAGACCCCCGAAGGCGACGGCCCCGGTCACGATCGCGCCCGGGGTGAGGGTCCGGCCCGGCAGCGACACCTCGACGAACGCGCCGCGCCCCCGGTGGCTCGCGTCGATGAACGGCTCGTCCTCCGGCCGCCGAGCGGACCTGGGCCGGACGAGGACCTCCTGGCTCTCCCGGGCGTCGAGCCACCACGGAATGGAGACGTGCGCGCGGACCTCGCACCGGCACGCCTGGAAGGCGCCGGCGAACGTCGGCGGGAGATCACCAGGCAGCGCGAACGAGACCCGGTAGCGGTGAATCCCCTCGCCGAGCCGCCCCTCCCCGGCCACCTCCTCGCTGAGGAGGAGCAGATCGCGAACCTCGAAGGTCCCCTCGACCGGAACCAGCCGCTCGTGCGTGTGCCGCAGGGCCACGCGCACGAAGTTGATGGGCGTCTTCGCGGCGCTCTCGAGCGAGAGCCCGACGTCGAACGTCTCGCCCGGATGAACGACCCTGGGGAGGCGCAGCGTGATGAAAGGGCGGCTCCTCATCGCCGCCTCCCAGTGTAAACGACCTGGCCGACCGCCCTCCGACGGGGCGTAGCACCGCCCGCTCGCTCGCGGTCAGGAGGTCGCGCCGCCCGCTCGCTCGCGGTAGGATCGACCGGAGAACGACGGCGCAGGCCACCCCGGCGGCGCAGCGGCGGGCGCGCGGGCCGCGCAGCGCTCCTCGCCTGGAGCGACGAGCGCGCTCGGCTACTCCGCCGCCTCGCCCAGCCACGCCCGCGCGAGCTCGAGCGTGCGCGCGTTGTCCACGGCCCGCTCCAGGAAGTGCGCCCGGAACGCGCCGTCGCTGATCTTCTCGGCGCGCGCGAGCAGGCGATCGCGCGCCTCGGCGATCGCCTGCGCGGCGTCGGCGCCACGCCCGCAGACCGACAGCGCCTCGGCGTAGACCAGGCGCACCACCGACTCGCCCTCCTCCACGCCCACCTCGTCGAGCAGCGCGCGCGCACGCTCGGCGGCGGCGAGCGCGTCGCCAGGGCTGCCGAGGTGGAGCAGCGCGCGCCCGAGCACCGCGACGGCGTAGGCGCGCATCGGCGGGGCCCGCTCGAGGATCGCGTCCGCGGCCCGCGCCTCGCGCGCCGCCGCCTCGGGATCGCCCGCGAGGAGCAGGATGCTCGCGAGGTAGACGCGCGCGCAGCCCTCCATCCGCACGTCGCCGTGGCGCTCCAGCATCGCGCACGCGGTCTCCTCGACCGACCTCGCCTCGTCGAGCCGGCCGCGGTAGGAGAGCACCAGGCCGAGGTTCTGGAGGACGTACGCCGTGGTGCCGCGCAGCTCCATGCGCTCCGACTCGGCGAGCGCCTGGCGCAGCGCCGCCTCGGCCTCCTCGAGCTGACCCACCTGGCCGTACGAGTAGCCGAGGTTCATGCGCGCCATGCACGCCCGCCGCACGTCGCCGGCCTGCTCGAACGCCGCGAGCGCCGCCGCGATGCCCGCGAGGCTCGCGCCGGGGTCGCCGCCCGCGTGCGCGCGGATCGCGCGCGCCTCGTGGAGGTTCGCCACGGCCTCGAGATCCGGCGCCGGGGCGCCCTCGATCGCGCGCTCCGCGCCCTCGAGCAGCGCGTCGGCCAGCGCATAGCGGCCGCCGAAGATCAGCATGAGCGCGGCGGAGCTCAGGCAGGCGCTCTTGGCGGAGCTCCCGTCCTCGAGGGGCGCAGGCGTGTCGCGCGCGACGGCGGCCCAGCGCTCGACGCGCTCGAGGCCGCCCGTGGCGCCCGCGGCGATGATGATCCGGGTCAGCGCGGCGAACCAGGCGGCGGATCCCTCCGCGAGGTGCTCCGCGGAGGCCGCGGCGCGCTCCTCGGCGAGCGCGAGATCGCCGCGCCAGAAGTGCGCCTGGCTCTCGAGCAGGCGGAGCTCGCCCACGGTGACGGGCGCCGGATCACACGCGACGCCGCGCGCCGCGCGCGCCAGCACCGCGCCGAGGTCGTTGCCCCGCAGCGCCTGCCGCGCCGCCGCGAGGTACGCCGTGGCCGCGCGCGCGGGCTCGCCGCCGCGCTCGAAGTGCTCGGCGAGCGCCATGGGATCGGCCTCGCCGCGCTGCGCGAGGAAGCCGCCCGCGAGCGCGTGGCCGAGCCGCCGATCGCCCTCGGTCAGCATGCCGTAGGCGGCCTCGCGGATGAGCGCGTGGCGGAACCGGAGCGCGGCGTCGCCGGCCGCGCTCCGCGGCCCGATCCGCACGATCGCCTCGTGCCGCACGAGCTCGTCGACCTCGCGCGCGACCTCCGACCGGCCCACGAGCGCGGCGACCCCCGCCTCGGAGAACGCCTCGCCGAAGACGCTCGCGGCGCGCAGCACGCGGCGCGCCTCCGGGTCGAGCGCGTCGAGCCCGGCCTGCACCATCGCGAGCACCGTCTCCGGCGGCGCCGCGGTCCGGCCGCGGGCGGCGGCGCGGATCTGCTCCTCCAGGTAGAACACGTTGCCGTCGGCCCGCTCCACGAGCGTCCTCACGAGCTCCGCGCTCGCCCGGGCGCCGAGCGCCTCCCGCACGAGCTGCTCTCCGCCCGACGGCGCGAGCGGAGAGAGGCGGACCTCCCGGACGAGGTGAGGCCCCCAGAGCCCCGGGAAGAGCTCGTGCACGCCGGGCCGCGCCAGCGCGAGCACCGCGAACCGCCTGCCCTTCAGGTTGCGCAGCGCGGCCTCGACCAGCGTCACGGTCGGCAGATCGCCCCAGTGCAGGTCGTCGAGGACGAGGAGCACCGGCTGCGCGGCGCACTCGGCGTCGAGGAAATCCTCCCACGCGAGGCGCAGCTGGTCGCTCATCAGGAGCGGGTGCCGCCGCGCCGCCCTGAGCTGCACGTCGTCGTCGTCCGGGAACGGCGCGCCCGCGAGCTCGCCGAGGAACGGCGCGACGCGCGCGGCCGCCGCGGCGCCGCAGCGGCGCTCGACGCGCGCGCGGATCTTGCGCCGCTTCGACTCGATCGGCTCGCCGTCGCGCAGGCCGAGCCCGCGGCGGAGCGCGCGCTGGAGCAGGCCGAAGGCGGAGCCGGCACTCATCGGGTCCGCCTGGCCGAGCCACACCGCGAGGGGCTCGCTGCGCGACCGGAGCGCGCGGACGAGCTCGTAGCAGAGGCGCGATTTGCCCGACCCCACCGCGCCCGTCACCAGCACCGCGCCCGGGGCCGCCCCGCGGAAGCAGGCGTCGATCTCGGCCTCGATCAGCCCGAGCTCGCGCTCGCGCCCGACGTAGGGCGCCGGCCGGCCGAGGAGCGAGGGCTGCGTCTCGGGCTCCTCGCGCGCGCCGTGGAGCCAGCACCCCGACGCGTCCCGGGTGGCGTCGAACCGCGCGCCGAGCAGGCCCGCGGTCGTGTCGTCGATGCGGATCGCCGCCGGATGGAGGGGCTCGCGGCTGCCCTGCACGAGCTGCACGAGGCGATCGATCACCGCGCCGACCGGCAGCCGCGCGGCGACCTCGGCCCGGCCGGTGACGAGCGAGAGGCGGGCGCCGCCGAGCAGCTCCCTGAGCGAGAGGGCGCAGCGGGCCGCCTGCGCCGCGAGGTCGGTGGGCGCGGCCGATCCCGAGAGCGTCACGAGCAGCCACCGCGCCTCCAGGAGCTCGATCCGGCCGCGGTGGCGCTCGACGATCTCGCGGATCGCCCGCGCCCTCGCCTCGTCCTCGACGTCGGAGAGCGTCGCCTCCGCGTCGGCCTGGCCCTCCCGGGCGAGGAGGAGGCACATGACCTTCCGTTCGCTGGTCGTGATCTCGCGGCCGCGCTGCGCCGGCGGGTGGGACGACGGGGGCTGAAGCGACGGCGGGCCCGCGTCGAGGCGTGAATCCAGCGCCTCCGAGGCGAGCGCCGCCGCGACGACGCCCGCGTCGCGCGGCCGGGACTCCCGCGCCTTCGACAGCATCCGCGCGACGAGCCGATCGAGCCAGGCCGGGACGTCGTCGCGGAGCTCCCTGAGCCGCGGCGGCTCCTCGAGGAGGACCTTCATGAGGACCGAGAGCGGGTCGCTGCCGCCGAACGCGGCGCGCCCGGTGAGGCACTCGAAGAGCACGCTGCCGAGCGCGAACACGTCGGCGCGCGCGTCGATCTGCGGCTCGCCGCGGGCCTGCTCCGGGGCCATGTACTGGGGCGTGCCGCGGATGTCGCCGAGCGTCGGGAACTCCTCCTCATCATCCCCGGAGAAGCGCGCGACGCCGAAGTCGATGAGCCGGACGCGCTGGAGGTCGCCGCCCTCGAGGATGAGGTTGCCCGGCTTCACGTCGCAGTGCACGAACCCCAGCTGGTGGACGGCGGCGAGCGTCTCGGCGATGCGCGCGGCGAGCGTGAGGCCCTCGGCGAGCGTGAGCGGGCCGCGATCGAGCCGCTCCGAGAGGGTCTCGCCATCGAGCCACTCCATCGCGAGGTAGAGCCGGCCGCCGCCCGTCGCTCCGTGCGCGACGTAACGGGCGACGCCGGGGATCGCGAGCGTCGCGAGGGCGAGATGCTCGCGCGCGAGGGCGCTCAGCGACGCGGTCGCGGCTGTCTGGAGGAGCTTGAGGGCGACGAGCTCGCCGGACCGGAGGTCGCGCGCGCGGTACACGCGCGCCGTCGCGCCCGAGGCGGCGTGCTCCTCGATCTCGAACCGGTCGTCGACGACCTCTCCTGCCTGCATCGAGCTGACGCGCTCCTGGCGGGCGCTCTGCCGCTATCGCACAGCGTGCCAGCGGCGCGCGCCGTCCGTCCACTGTCACTTCGCTCGACGCCGCGCGGCGTGCGCGCCGGCTCACCTCGGCCGATCCCCTGGCCGAGCCACCTCCCAGGGACGCATGTCGCGGCGCAGGCGCTCGCGTCGGCGCGGCGCACACGCCGGCGCACCGGCGCGCCTCGCCGGCTCACCTACCTGTCGCGCTGCGCGCCCGCGCCACGGGGCGCTTTGCCTGCGTCCGCGTCGTCTGCGCGCCGCCGCAGCACGAGGTAGCGGAGGTGCGGGAGGCCGCTCACCGCCACGGGAGCGAACGCGTCGCCAGCGCCGGGCAGGCGCGCGACGCGCTGCTCCACCCCGCGCGCGAACCGCGACGCGGGCCACGGCGACGCGGGCGCCTCGCCCTCGGCGAGCAGCAGCACCAGCGCGTCCACCCGGCGCGCGTCGAGCAGCGCCCCGGGGATCCGCTTCGTTGTGTGCCCGCCGGGCAGCGCCGCGATGGCCGGATCCGTGACGCCCGCGAGATCGACGAGGGTCGCGCCCGTCGCCGCCCCGAGCCAGCCGATGTCGAGCGCCGCGACGACCTCCGCCCCGGCGAGCGCGCCGCGGAGCTCCTCGACGACGCGCAGCCGGTCGCTGCCCACCCGCGCGGCGGTCGGCCCGACCCGGACCATCACGAAGAGCTCCCCCGCGAGCGCGAGCGCGAGCCGGAGCGCCGTGGCGCGCGCGTGGGCCACCGAGGCGACGTGGGCCGCCGCGAGCACCACGGCGGGCAGCGCCGGGACGACGAGCCGCGACAGCGGCATCCAGTCGCCGCCCGCCGCCGCGACCGCGAGGAAGTGCACCGCGACCGCCGCGAGCAGCCCGCGGGGCCACGCGGGGAGCGCGCGCCACGCGGCCGGCGCGATCAGCGCCGCAGGCCCGGTCAGGAGGAAACACGCGAGCGCGTACCGGGCCCCGAGCGCCGCGTCCGGCGCCTTCGCCAGCGCGGCGAGCGGCGCGGCCCGCCCGAAGAGCGAGAGGCGCGCCAGGGCCACGGCGACGAAGGGGAGGCCCGCGAGCGCGAGCGCGGCGAGCGCTCGCGCCCACGCGGGGCGCGGCGGCGCGCCCCCCGCGGCGTCGCGGCGCGGAGCCGCCTGGGCCGAGAGCGCGACGACGAGCGCGAACGGCAGGAGCTCCGGCCGGAGCGCCGCCGCGGCCCCGGCGCAGGCCGCGCCGGCGAGCGCGCGGCCGAGCGCCGGCAGCGCGACGGCGAGCGCCCCGAGCGCCGCGACGACGCCCGTCTCCATGCCCGCCACGCTCCAGGCGGCGAGCGGCGCCGACGCCGGCACGAGCGCGAGCGCCGCGAACCGGATGGGACGAGCGGAGGCGCGATCGATCGCGAGCGCCAGGACGCCGGCGGCGAGCGTCCACGCGAGGGCGCCGAGCGCCTTCGCGGCCGCGAGCGCGGCGAGCGGCCCGCCGGCCGCGAACGGCGCCAGCACGAACGCCCACCCGAGCGGCGTCACGCCGTCGGTCACCGGCCCGGCCGCGTTGAAGCGGTAGCCCAGCCCCCGGGCGAGGTGGTGCGCATAACGCGCCGTGATCAGGGCGTCGTCGACCGTGAACCCCGAGAGCGCGAGCGCCGGGAGCAGCGCCGAGAGCGCGCCGGCGAGCGCAACGAGCAGCGAACGCTCCCGCCCCGTCACGCCGCCCGTGCGTCCGCGCGGCACTCCGATGGACACGAGGCGCTGACGCCCGCGCTGCACCGGAGCCCGCGCCGCTCCGCGCGTTCTCCATCGAGGACGCACCGGCAGCAGAGCAAGCGCTCAGGGTGTACGGCGATCAGCACGCAGCGATCCTGTGACAGGCGCACGAAGGACGCAATTGCGCTCGTCTGCTCGCAATCGTGCGAGCAGACGAGATGCGAGACGCGACCACGCGGGCACGTGCGCGCGAACGTCGCGAACACCTGGGCTCGCCGCGGCGCGCACGCCTCGGACAACGGCGGCGCCGCTGCGCCTCATGGCAGCCATGCGCCCTCGTGGACGGTATAGTTCCCCGCATGGCACTTCCCGCCGCGCTCCTGGCCGCCGTCGAGCGGCATTCGTGTTTTACCGGCTGCTATCGCAGCGAATCGGAAGTCCAGGTCTGCATCGATCCGGCGCAGGCGCTCGTGCCGACGGTGCCTGTCTGTTGCAGCGATTGCCTGAACTTCCACCCGGCGGCGCTCGTGAGCCTCTTGCCCCTCGGCATGACGTCGTACGCGCTCGCGAACGCGCTGACGACACACGTGCGCTCGCTGCGCGGGTACAAGTGGGCGACCGGCGGCTACCACACCGCGGGCACCGGCTTCTGGCTCAACGCCGCCTACTACGGCAATGGCCTCTTCCTGGTCGACGCCGCGCGCAACCGCAACGCGAGGACGGACGTCGACATGCTGATCGAGGCCTTCCAGCACGGGATCGTCCAGCCGGAGGACCCGCGCATGCTCGATCCGGCGCTCTACACGATCGAGCTCGCGTACATCAACATGTCGCGGCCCATCCTGCCGGTCCGCAGCAAGCAGGATCTCCTGACGTCGCCGCAGCGCAGCGCCACGCCGAGGCAGGGGTTCTCGCGCGTGTCGATCGTGGAGTTCCAGCCGCTCGCCGTCGTGGGGACGTCCCCTTCCGCGCAGCCGGCGAAGCCGGCGCCGCAGCCCCGCGAGCTCAAGCTCGGCGACACGTGCCCGACGTGCGGCGCCGCCGTGATGGAGCGACCGCTGTTCTCGGGCACGTTCGTGGGCTGCCTCTGCTGAGGGCGCGCCGCGGGCCACGCCGGCGACCGGCTCACGGCGACGGCGGCGTGGTCGCGCGCCACGCGGTCTCTCCGGTCGCCGGATCGATCGCGCGCAGCGCGGCGCCGCTCACCGCGGCGCCGCTGATGACGTAGACGTAGGGGCCGGACGCCTTCGCCGCCGTGAGCCGGTCGCCGAGGTAGGCCGCGGCGCGCTCGTACCGCACGGCCCCGGACACCGGATCGAGGGAGATGATCCGCGGCTCGGTGCCGTTCACCACGTCGACGCCGACGACGACGGCGGCGCCGCCGCTCGCGACGAGGAACAGGTCGGGCCGCCCGCCGGAGAGCGGCGCGCGCGCGGCGAGCTCCTTCTTCCAGAGCGACTCGCTGCCCCGCCGCCCCTCGGCGGTGAGCCGCGGCGGGCCCCCGGCCGGCGCGGCAAGCACGACCTCCACGCCGCCGGCCTGGACCACCTGGGGGTTCTTCTTGCGCTCCCAGAAGTGCCCCGTGATCGCCGACGGCTGCGGCGCCGTCGGGCAGTCGGCCGCCCCGCCCCCTTCGAGCTTGATCCCGGTCGCCGTGCCGTCCTTCATCACCACGGTCGCGCAGCCGTCGCCCCCCGCGATCTCGTCGGGGACCCCGGGGAGGTTCGCCACCCAGCGCTCCTTGCCGGTGCGGGCGTCGAGCGCGCGCAGCGCGGCGTCGCCCCCGCCCGCGAGCACCATGTTCGGGTCCGCGCAGGCGAGCGCGTCCGGCTCCTCGATCTGCTGCGAGGCCCAGATCCCCTGCCCGCTGCGCCCATCGACGGCCACCACGCGCCCGCGGGTCTTGCCGTCCTGCCACAGCACCGGGTCGGGCGCGTCGTCGCCGTTCGCGTCCACGAAGCAGAGGGCGTCGAGCTGCGTGGAGAGCGGGCGCGCGCGCGGCGCGGGCTCCTGCGGCGGGTCGACGCGCGCGAAGAACATCACCGCGAAGCCGATCCCGACCGCGGCCATCGCCGCGGCGAGGAGCACCTTCGTCGCCCGCGATGGCCCCGGCGCGGGCGCGGGCGCGCCCCGCGGCGCAGCCGCGCCTGCGACGCCGGGGGCATCTGCGCCGCAGCGCGGGCATGCGATCCCATCACGACTTGCCTCCAGCGAGGCACCACAGCTCCAGCAGGGCCGCATCCCGACAGTCTATCGCCGCCGGGTGCCCGTGATCGAGAGCGACCGTGCGCGGCCCGCCGGACCGGGGACTCGCCTCCGCTACTTCGCCCAGAGCACCGAGAGATCGATCTCGATGGCCTCGAAGGGCACGACCCGGACCCGCGCCGCGTCGCGGTGGACGGGGCCGGGCTCCCAGCCCCTGTCCGCGGCGAGCGAGAAGACCTCGAGGGTGCGCCGGATTGGATCGACGAGCCACGCGTGGAGCACGCCTTCGCGCGCATAGAGGGGCATCTTCTCCGTGCGATCGACGTCCTCGGTCGACGGGCTCAGGACCTCGCAGATCCAGTCGGGAGCGAGCGGGAAGAAGGCCGTCTCGGGCAGCTCGGGCATGCGCTCGATCCGCCAGCCGGCGAGGTCGGGCACGAGCACGTCGAACTCACCAGGCGTGCGCGGGTCGGGGAGGTGCAGCTCAGGCTCGACCAGGATGGTCCAGCCGCCGGGCCCGCCTTCGCCCAGGTCGAAGGGGCCGGACAGCTTCCCCCCGAGCCGGGACGCGGCTCGCGCATGCCGCGGCGCCGGGCGGGGGAACACGTGCAGGGTGCCGCGGACGAGCTCCGCCACCTTGTTCGACGGGACGGCTTCAAGGTCCGCGTACGTGGCGCGGGGCTGCTTCTCGGCGGGCTGGCCCATGACCGGAGCCTGCCTGGACGCCCAGGGAGAGGCAAGGGTGTGTGGCGCGCCGAACCTGAACGCTCGCGCGGCGCCGCGCGCCTGCCCCTCCCCGGCGCGCGTCGGCGCCCGCCTGCCCCTCCCCGCTACGGCTTCGGTATCCTCAACGTGCCGCTGACCATGGCGCTGCCGCTCACGACATAGACCAGGCTGAGCGGGTGGAACGCCCAGGGGCCGAGCGCGATGGACCCGAGCCAGAGCTGCTCGTGCACGCGCTCCTTGGCAAACAGCACCCCGAAGAGCAGCACGATGAGCAGGCTCGTGGGGATCGGCGTCCCCTCGTAGTAGCGCACCTTTCCTCGCTCGTCCGACAGCTCGGCCGCCGTCACGTTGTACCGCGCGAGGCGGCTGATCCCGCAGGCGACGAAGTAGACGAGGGCGGCGGCGTCCCACGGCCCGCGCAGGCCGAGCGCGTAGCCGAGCACCGCGGGCGCGACGCCGAACGAGACCACGTCGGCGAGGGAGTCGAGATCGGCCCCGAGCGGCGAGTGCTTGCGACGCCAGCGCGCGATCGTGCCGTCGAGGACGTCGCACGCCAGCGCGAACGGCAGGAGCCCGAACGCCACCCAGATATAGATGCGCTCTCGCTCGGCCACGTAGTTCAGGCAAAGCAGGATGCTCAGCGTGCCGCTCGCCGCGTTCGCCAGCGTGACGAAGTCGGCGAGCGCGAACGACCGGAGCATCGAGAAATGGGGCGGTCTCTCGGCAGGCATGGCGCTCGGGGTGCGCAGTGTCGCACGTCCGGTTCGATTGCCAACCATTCTGCGCGGCGCGCGTCGCCGTTCTCGGGGCGTCCTCGCGTCGCAGGGCGCCTCGGGCCGCGGCGCGCCCGGCGCCGGCGCCGTCTAGCCAGGTGGCACGTGCTTGTCCACTCCGCGGCGATCCGCGCACAAAACTTAGGACCGGGCCGCGCGCTGCCTAGCATCCGTCGGCGGATGCCCGGACTGTCACTTGTCGCCGACAACACCCGTTGCTCATCGGAGCCCGAGCGCACGTCGCTGCACGATGTGCTCGACTTCGTCCTGGAGGGGGCGCGCAACGCGTCTCCTCCGCTCGATGGAGCGGCGCTGCCGCTACGCGCCGAGGCCGAGGCGCTGCCGCTGCTCTGCGAGCTCGCCGAGGCCGCGGCGGAGCTCGCCTCCGGACGCCGCGCGCGCGCAGTCGTGCGCCTGTGCCTCGAGCCCGACCCCTGGGAGCTCGGGCTGGAGCGCGTGGGCCGCGACCTCCTCGTCACCGTCTTCCAGGGCGGGGACGTGCCCGAGGTCGCCCTGCACGAGCGGCGCTTCGACGGCGAAGCGCTCTGCGCGCGCCTCCTCGCGGCCATCGACCGGTTCGCCTCGCGCAGGGGCCCGGGCGCGCGCCGCGACGCCGCCTTCGCCGAGAACGACGCGGATCTCGGCGGGATCGGCGAGCAGCGGCTCCCGGCCGCGCGGCGGTGCCTCGCGGCCTCCCTGCCGTTCTCGCCCGACGAGGCGGGAGGAGAGCCCGCGATCGTGGGCGTCGAGCCGACCGGCGAGATCCCGATCGCCATCGCGGCCGAGGCGCTCCTGCGCACGTCGCAGGGCGCGGCGCTCACGCAGCCGGCCGTGCTCCGGGCCGACCTCTTCTCGCTCCTCTTCCGGGGCAAGATCCGCGTGCTCGTGGGCGAGGAGGCGCGGGAGCTGCCCGACGTCTTCGTCTTCCCGTTCGCCGAGCAGCTCGCGTCGCTGTCGCTCGAGTCGCTCGACGCGTGGGCGCGGCGCCAGCCCTACCACCGGCGGCTGACCGTCGGCGGCGCGATCCTCGGCGTCCGGCTGCACAGCGAGGGGGCGCTGTCGCTCACGCTCGGCGTGCCCCGCGTGGGCCGCGTCCCCTCCGCGGATCCCCGCGCGCCCGGCGCTGGCCGCGTACCCTCGTTCGCGGCCGCCGAGGAGCGGGCGCAGACCTGGACCTTCCCGGCCGTCGACGTGGCCGCGCTCGCCCAGGGCGTGGTCGCGTTCGGGCGTGCGCTCGCGCGCAGCCTTGTGCGCCGCGATCGCGGCCAGACGTCGAACCTGCGCCTGTTCGAGTTCCGGGCGCGCGTCCGCGAGCTCGCCGAGCGGCTCCGCGAGCTCACGCGCAACGAAGCGAAGATCAACGTGGCCCCGGAGACGTACCGCGCCTTCGCGGCGGCGGCGCGCCCGCAGGCCGCCGCCGAGGACACGTTCGGGCGGACGCGCCTGCGCTTCACGGCCCGGTGGATCGCGGCGATCCCGTCGATCGATCTCCGCGCCACGTTCCTCTGCGGCGACGTGCTGGTGGTGGGCTCGACGCGCGAGCTGACGTGCATCGATCGGCGGACTGGCGAGTGCCTGTGGCGCAAGCCTGCGCCGCGCGCGGTCTCGGTGATGACGCCGGTCGGCCTCGGGCGGCTCCTGCCCGACGGCACGCTGCAGCTGCACGATCTGTCGAGCGGCGAGGTCGCCTGGTCGACGCGGCTCTCGCCGCGCGTGGGCGCGAACGCCTCGGGCGCGGTGGTGAGCGCCCCCGGGCTGCCGCGGATGCTCATCGTGAGCGAGGGGACGCGCCACCTCGCGGCCGTGGACCTCTACTCCGGCGAGGTGCGCTGGCGCTACGCCGCGCGGCGCGGCGAGAACTTCCGGCTCCGCCGCGCGGGCAAGCTCGTCCTCGTGGGCAGCGGCGAGCCGGCCCTCGCGGCGCTCGACGTGCTGAGCGGCGAGGTCGTGTGGCGCTTCTGCGACCGGCTCCCGTTCGCGTCGCCGGTGGCGGTCGATCACGACGCGCTCTTCGCGCTGGCGGGCGACGGCGCCTTCGTCGGCCGCGGCGGGGCGCGGCTGCACCACCTCGACCCGTGGTCCGGCGAGGCGCGGTGGACGGTCGATCTGCCGAAGCACGTGGCGCCGGTCGGCGCGCCGCTGCTCGGGCCCGAGACGGTGTGCGTGGTGACCCACGGGCGGCGCGGCACGGGGCTCGTGGGGATCGATCGCCGCACCGGGGCGACGCGCTTCGACCTGACCGCGTGCGCGTCGACGGCCTCGTGCCTCATGGTGGACGATGTGGTCGTCGTGAACAGCGAGGCAGGCGAGATCGTCGGGGTCGGCGCGCACGACGGCGCGGTCCGGTACCGGCACGTCATCGCGGGCGGCGTCGAGGGCGACAGGCCGCGGCGCCTCGAGCCGGTGCTCCGCTCGGGCGCGCTGTTCGTGCCGCAGAGCGAGGTGCACGTCGTCCGGCCGCGCGACGGCGCGCTGCTCGGCAAGGTGCCGACGGACCTCATCCCGGATCTCCTGCGGGTGGACGAGCGGTGCGACGTCTACGTGGCCGAGGAGAGCGGCCACCTCGCGGCCTTCGCCGCGGCCCCGCGGCTCAGCCTCGTCCAGTAGCCGCGGCGGCGCGCGTCAGCGCGGCCGTCAGTAGCCGCGGCGGCGCGCGTCAGCGCGGCCGTCGCGCCGGCTTCCAGATGAGCTCGAGCGTCACCTGGGTGACGCCGTCCTCGATGAGCCCGATCCGCTCGGCGGCCCTGCGCGACAGATCGATGATCCTGCCGCGCTTGAACGGGCCGCGGTCGTTGATCCGCACGCGCACGCGGCGGCCGTCCCGGCGGACCACGTCGACCACGGCGCCGAAGGGCAGCGTCCGGTGCGCGGCCGTGAGCGCGCGCGGGTTGTAGCGCTCGCCGCTCGCGGTGCGGCGGCCGTTGAACTTGTCGGCGTAGTAGGTGGCGCGCCCGCCCTGGATCGGCGTCCCCTTCGCCGCGCTCCGCGCGCTCGCGGGCGCGATCGGCGTGGAGACGCTGTCGATGTCGTCCGGATCGTCGTCCTCGGCCTGGTGCCGCGGGGGCGCCGGCGGGGTGCTCGGCGCGACGCCGAGCGCGATCGGCGCGTCGGCTCCCGTGCGGGGCGCTGCAGGCTGGTGAGCGGAGCAGGCGGGGGTGCAAAAGAGGAGGAGGAAGGCGAGCGTCCTCGCCACGCCGCGGCGTCCACCGGGCGTCATCACGTCGCCTCGGGCGCGGCGCGATCGGCCGACGAGGGGTCGAGGTCGGCCGCGGGCGAGGTCACCGCGGCGACCAGGGCCAGGGCCGCGGGCTCGCCGCTCCCCGCCCCGTCCGCGGACGGCGCCGCCTGGGGCCTGGCCTTGGCCCGAACGAACCCGGCCAGCTCGCGGAACGGCACGCCGGTCGGGCAGATCCTCTCCTTCTCGGCGAGCACCTCCTCCGGCACGTGCGCGAGCGCGAGCGCCGCGGCGTCGAAGTCCGGCATGCTCCGCGACGACGCGAGCACCACGGTCATGAGGCCGCGGTAAGCCCCCCTGGAGGCCGCGATGCGCTCGGCCTCCCCGAGGTCGCAGCGCCCGCACGCGATGCAGCGGGAGAAGCGGGGCAGGGCCGCGCGCTCGGCGGGCGAGAGCGGCGGCAGGCCATCGGCGTCGTAGTTCTCGCGGAAGAGCGCGAGCCCGCTCGGACCGTCGTCGAAGAGACGGCGCACCGCGACCTTGAGGAGCGACCACGCGAGGACCGCGAGGGCCAGGGCACGACCGGAGAGCACGATCCGTCCATAACCCGAAACAGGCCCGCGCGCCGAGCCGATGCGCGCGGGGTCTCCAGAACGGCGCCGGGCGCGTGAACCCGCGTTAACAGCGCCTCGGGCACGCGCAGGTCCGCGACGACCCGCCGCCGCTGCGATGACCCCTGCGACGCGCGCTCGTCGCCCGAGCTCCGCGGCTCCGGAGATCGCGTGCCGCGTCGGCGCTCCGCGGAAGATCGCGCGACGACGGCCGCCGCCGGGCGAGGACGCCGCGCAGCGACGCGACGCCCCGCGCATCGGTCCTCGCTGGCATGTCGGGTGCACAGGAGCCAGGCATGCCCAACGACTTGCTTCTCGGCGACAACGGACGCGAAGACCTCGGCGAGCTCGCCGAAGGTGCGCTGGTGGAGGCGATGATCGCGGGGGACGAGCGCGCCTGGCGCGCCTTCCACGCCCGCTACGATCGGCTCGTCCACCGCTGCATCAGCGGCGTGATCGCCCGCTTCTCCGCTGTGGTCGCGCAGGACGACATCCGCGACATCCACGCCACGCTGCTCGTGCAGCTGCTCTCGAACGACATGCGCAAGCTGAGGACCTTCGACGCAGGCCGCGGGTCGCGGCTGAGCTCCTGGATCGGCACGCTCGCCGTCCACTGCGCGTACGACCATCTGCGCTCGAGGCGGCGCGCGCCGCGCTGTGCCCCGCTCGACGACGCGGCGGTCGAGCTCCCCTGCGAGCGCCCCTCGCCGCAGGAGCAGGCCGAGCGCCGCGAGCGCGCCGCGCTCGTCGGGCGGGTGCTCCACGCGTTCTCCAACAAGGACCGCGAGTTCGTCGCGCTCTACTTCGCCGAGGGCCTGCCCCCGGAGCAGATCGCGACGCGGATGGGGATCAGCGTGAAGACGGTGTACTCGAAGCGCCACAAGATCCAGAGCCGCCTGGAGGCGATGCTGTCCAGCGTCAGCCTCGCGGCGTGACGTTTCCCTCCCCCGAAGGGGGCTCGGCGGCCGTCGGCCCTGTGGTATGAGCCGAGGAGGATGGCTCGCCCGCCCCGCACCTCCTCCGCGCTCCCGCTCATCGCGGCCGCCGCCCCGCTGCTCGGCGCGTGCGGCGGCGGCGACGGAGATGCCCCCGCGATCCCCCTCGCCGACGAGCGCGGCGGCGGCGCGCGCGTCGCCGAGATCGTCGGTGACGCCGGGTGGCTCGACCCGGAGGACGAAGAGAGCCGGCGCTGCGCCGCGCCGCCCGCTCGCCGCGCCCACGTCACCGGCGCCACCCTCGTCGCCATCGACAGCTTCGACGAGACCGGCGAGGGCGCGCGCGGCAACCACTACGTGCAAGACAGCGCCGACAAGCCGGTCCCCTACTCGGGGATGACGGTCTTCCAGCCCGCGTTCGACCCCCCGGATCTGCGGCTCATCCCCGGCGACGTCGTCGACGTGCTCGGCGAGCTCACCGAGTTCCTCGGCCCCTCCGCCGGCCGCTTCGGCGGCTGCCGCACCTTGCCCGAGCTCGGCGGGACCATGAGCTTCCGCTTCGAGGACCGCCCCGCCGTCCCGATCCGCGTGCCCCTCGACGACCTGAGGGGCTACGCGTCGGCGCGCCCGTACATCGGCATGCTCGTGCGGGTCGAGGGCGTCAGGATCGCCGGCGACCCCTCGAACCGCGACGGCCGCTACGCCGCGTCGATCGACGTCGGGGCCGGCGTGCGCCCCGCCGACGTCCCGCGCCTCTCGAACGAGCTCTACGATCTCGAGCGCGAGGGGCCGCCGCTCGCGGACGGCGCCTCCTTCCGGTCCGTCACCGGCGTGCTCACCTACTTCTACGGCTTCAAGATCGCCCCGCGTTGCCCGGCCGATTTCCAGCTGGAAGGCGCGCCGCTGCCCTCCGACGACGCATGCGCTCCCTGAGGCCCGCGCTCCTCTCGCCGCTCGTCCTGCTCGCAGCCTGCCGCGGCGCGGCGCCCGGCGGCCCGCCGGCGCCGGGGCACGCCCTCGCCTCGACGCCCGAGGGCAGCGTCGGGCGCATCGAGGTGCGCCACCTCGACGCCCGGCCGCGGCTCGCGCTCGTCTCGCGCGACGGCGATCCCGCGCCCGCGCTCGTCGTCTCGGTCGCGACCGATCTCGGCTCGGTCGCGACGACGGCGCTCGCCAGCGTGGTCGAGGCGCGCCTGCTCGCCGCCGGCTTCGACGTGGACGCGCGCATCGACCGCAGCGCCTTCCGCGTGCGCCTGCTCGTCAGGGACGCGGCGCGCGTCACGCCGTTCCTGCGCGCGCTGTCGGCGGCGTTCGCGCAGCCCATCGCGGCGGGCAGCCCGGAGGTCGCCCGGGCCGCGGAGCGGACGCAGGCGCTCCGATCGAGCCCGCTCGACGCGCCGGAGCTCTCGCCGATCGCGGCCTGCACCGGCCAGCTGGGCCTCGCGGGCGCCGAGCCCGTGGTCGATCTGGCGACGCCCGCGGGCGCGCGCGAGCTCGAGGGGTGGCGCGCCGCGGCGCTGCACGCCGGGCGCACCTCGATCGCCGCCGTCGGCCCCGCCGCGTTCTGCGAGGAGGCGGCGCGCGCGGCGGAGGGCATCGACGCCTGGCCGGCGGGCGGCCCGCCCACGGACCCCTGGCCGGCGGCGGACACGGTCGGCGTGTACACGACGAACCAGCTCGGACGGCGCGCCGCCCGCGTGACCGTGGCCGCGCGCGTCGCGAGCCCCCAGGCGGCCGTCGCCGCGGCGGAGCGGCTCGGCGCGCCTGGGTCCCCGCTCCGCGCGCGCCTCTCGGCGCTCCCCTCCCCATTTCGCGCCGTCGAGGTGCTCGGGGTCGCCCGCCCGCGCGGCGGCTGCGTGAGCGTGACCATCGAGGCCGCCGATCTGCCCGCGGCCCCGCCCGTCGAGGCCTCGGCGGCGCTCGCGGCCGCGGTGGCGCGGCAGGAGATCCGCCGCGGCTTCTCGGCGCCGCCGAACCCCGACGTCGCCACGCGTCAGGTCCTCACCGCGCAGGACCCTCGCGACGCCGGCGCGCGCGCCGCGTGGTGGGCGCTCTCGGGGAGCGCCCCGGGCGCGCCGCCGGAGCGGTGGGCGACGGCGCTCGGCCTCCCTCCGAGCGCCGACCCGCCGAAGCCCGCGGCGCCGGGCGAGGCCGGCGCTCGGCGCTTCGAGGCCGAGCTCTCGCGCGCGCTGGCGCCGGGAGCCCAGCCCTCCCTGGAGCGGCGGGCGCTGGTCGAGCGCGGGCAAGGCGAGGTCTGGGTCCTGCTCGGGAGCCCGTGCGGCGTCGCCGAGGAGGGGCTGTACGACGCCGGCGCGACGGCGCTCGCCGCGCTCGCCGCCGTGCAGACCCGGCGGCGCGAGCTCGACGTCACGATCGAGCCGTGGGTCACGGCGGATGCCGTCGGCGTGATCGCGCACGCGCCGTTCCGCGACGAGCGCGAGACCCCGGCCGAGCTCGGGCGCCGCGTGGCGAACGCCGCCGCGCGCGCGGTCGCGGCGACCACGCTGGGCCCCGAGGCGCTCACGCTGGCGCGCGCCGCGGCGCTCCAGCACCTGGAGCACCTCTCCGGAGGGCGGGCCGCGGCGCTCGAGGCCTTCGCCTCCGCGATCGCGCCCGACCACCCGTCCTGGATCGAGCCGTTCGGCGTCTGGGACCGGGTGGCGAGCGGCGCGCTCGAGACCGTGCAGCTCCGCTGGCAGGCCCTCGCGACC
The DNA here is from genome assembly GCF_051525245.1 of Sorangium sp. So ce128. Taxonomy (NCBI): domain Bacteria; kingdom Pseudomonadati; phylum Myxococcota; order Polyangiales; family Polyangiaceae; genus Sorangium; species Sorangium sp. So ce128. Next base: position 5,332,671 of record NZ_CP150313.1, read on the forward strand.
GGCCCGCTCCGGCTCGCCGTCCTCGCGAACGCCGACGCTTCCCAGGCGGCCGCCGCGGCGGAGGCCGCCGAGCGCTGGCTCGCGCCGCGGCTCACCCCGCGCGGGTGCGGCTCACCGGACGGCGCGGTGGTGCCCCGGCTCGGTCACCACGACGCCCGCCTGCCGGCCGGGGCGGCCCTGTCGCAGGCCGTCGTCGGCGCGCGGCTCCCTGCGGCGCGCGAGGCCTCTCCCACGGCGCGCGAGCTCGCCGAGCTCACGGCCTTCGCCCTCAACGGCGAAGGCGGACTGCTCGCGGCCGCGCTCTCTCCCGCGGCGAGCACGGCGTCCCCGGCTCCAGCCAGCGCAGCGCCGACGAAGCGGCCGCTCGCGGCCCGCGCGAGCGCGCGCGTCCTCGGCGGGACACGCGCCGCGGCGCTCGCCGTCGAGATCAGGGCAGAGGCCGGCGAGCTGAGCGAGGCCTCGGCCCGCGCGAAGGAGCTCCTCGCCGGCCTGGCGCAGCGGGTGACCGACGCCGATCTCGGCCGCGCCGAGGCCCACCTCGCCCGGCGGGAGCGCGACGCGCTCGCGGAGCCCAGGCGCCGGCTCATCCACCTGTTCAACGGCCGCCCCTCCCGCGCGGCCGCTGCGAAAATCACGCTGGCCGCGTGGCGCGCCTTCCTGGCGGGCGCGCTCGGCGCGGACGCGATCGTGACCGTCGAGGCCCGGCCCGACTGATCACTCCCCGCCGTCGAAGTCGCCGGCGTCCTCGATCTCGGCCGGCCGCCCAGCGCGGGTCGGCTCGGGGCCCTCGTCCTCGGCGTCGCCGTCCGCGCCCGTGGCCTCTTCCTCGTCGACCTCGTCCTCGTCGTCGTCGTCGTCCGGCTGGGTCAGCACGGGGAGCCGGCGCTTGCCGACCGGACCCTCGTCGACGAAATCGCGCAGCGCCATCATGTCCTTCAGCGCCTCTAGCTTCGCGAGCGCCTTGACCTCGACCTGGCGGATCCGCTCGCGGGTCAGGTTCATGATCGCCCCGACGTCCTCGAGCGTCGTGCCGCCGCGATCCGCGACGTCGAGCGCGCACGTCTCGTTCATGTCCCAGACCTCGAGATCGGGGAAGTTCAGCTTGATGGCGCCCGTCCTGGCGGAGACGTCGAGATAGAGGTGGTGCTGGCACGAGACGTACGGGCACGGCCTCGGACCGTCGACGCACTCGGCGCGGGCCCGCGGCTTGTAGTAGTCGGTCTCGGGGTAGAGCATCCGGCCGATCTCGAGCTCGCGCTTGGTCATGCGCTTGACGCTGATCGTCCGCGCCCGGATCTCGCGCTTCCGCCGCGACCTGCGCTGCTCGCGCGTGATGGCGTTCCCCGACTCCGCGGGGTCGACCTGGAGCGCGAGCGCGCCCTCCACGACGGGCTCCGTTGAGCCCGCTGGGTCGCGATCGCCCTCCGCCGCATCCGCACCGTCCAGGCCGAAGATCTCGAGCTCGCTGTCAGACACCGTCGCCATGCGCTGCCTCCGTTTGGTAGCGTCTCCGCTCTCAAGCGCGCGCGTCTCTCCCCGTACGTCCGAGTCCCAGCTCGAACGCAGAGGGATCCGCTCCTTAAGCCCGACGTAAAGCCGGATGCCGTCCCTAAAAAATTGCGACGAAACGAGCCGATGCTCGTCCCGTCGATCGCATCAAACCCAGGCGGGGCCGCGCCCGCGGCCCCATGTACTTCACGACGACGAAAGCCCCGCGACTCGGCCCCTCAAGAGGAAGCCGCCTGTTTCGTGAGCCGCGCTTGCGCCATCAAGCGCTCTTCTATCAACGCCAGCTTGGCGACGAGCTCCCGCGCGAGCGACTCTGCGCTCGCGAGGTCCTGGGCTATCGCCCTGCCGCTCGTCTCGCTCCGCCTCTCCTTGGCGGCATCCCTGAGCGCATTGAAGACCTTGGCCATCGTGCGCTCGAGCTCCTCGATATCACCTCTCACGAACAGGAATTCACGCTGGATCTCTTCGATGGTGTAGTCCTGGGCCATCATCTCTTTGATGCGCTGGACCTGGCGGACTACCGTGGCCGGATACATCCCCTGCGAGCCCTGGTGCTTGCCCTTGCGCCCCACCCGCACGCTGCGCGGGAGCAAGCCGAGCTGCACATACTTCCGGAGCGTCGCCTCGCTGAACTTGATGCCATGAGCCGCGAACAGCTCGAGGATATCGCTCGATGTGATCCCCTGGGCGTGCTCCCGCTCGATGCGCTCAAGCACCTCCTCAGGGATCCTCTGCACCGGTCCTCCCATCGATTGCCGGAGGCCCTACCCAACCGACGCGGGCGACTCTATTCCACTGAATGGAATACAGTCAATTGACGCGACTACGATTATTGTGTGGCTGTCGCGAGACGCGGTGCTTTGCCGGGGTTCTTGACATACCTCGGACATTTTTCGTCCGTCGGAGCGACGCGTCGGCCCGCCCGGCACGACGCGGGTCGGGGGCCGTGAGGGGAAAAAAGCGACGCTCGGTGCAATGGGTGCGAGCAGGGGGGCGCCCGACACCCAGCGGGGCTCGTGGAGCGGCATGCCCCGTACCCTGACACACATCGGTCCTTTCAGACAAAAGGGCTGATAGTCTCGCCGCCACCATGGCCAAAGCCCTCGCCAGCGAGGGTCGGGGCTCGGCCTCTCCCGCCGCCCCCCGACCCGTCGAACGCGTCATCAGGGATGTCACCGCCCGGGGTGTCAGGATGCGGGTCCTGGTCGCCGGCGCGGGCAACGGCCCGGCGCTGCTGCTGATCCACAGCTTCCTCGTCAGCCACCTGGAGTTCGATGACGTGATCGACACGCTGGCCCAGCGGTTCCACGTCATCGCCCCGGACCTGCCGGGCTTCGGCGAGAGCGAGAAGCCGAGCCCGGCGCGGTACGCCTACGGTATCGAGACGTTCTCCGAGGCCGTGGCCGACCTCATCGCCGCCTTCGGCGTCGGCCGCGCGCACCTCGTCGGCCACGCGATGGGCGCCGCCGTCGCGATCACGCTGGCCGCCAACCACCCGGAGCTCGTGCAGCGGCTCGTCCTGGAGGACGCGCTCTGTTACCCGTTCCCGATGAGCTTCAAGATGAAGCTCCCGCTCCTGCCGGTCGTGGGCGGCATCGTCTTCAAGCAGCTCCACGGCCGCGGCACGTTCCGGTCGTACTTCCGCGACGACGTGTTCCGGGCGGACGCGGCCGTGCCGCTCTCGCGCGTCGACCGGCACTACGATCTCTTCAACGCCCCCTCGGCGCGCGAGAGCGCCCACGCGGTGATGCGCGCGGTGCTCGACGCGCGCCCCGTCGTCGCGCGCCTCACCCGGATCACGGCGCCGACCCTCGTCGTGTGGGGGCGCGACGATCGCATCTTCCCGGCGGCGAGCGCGCAGCGGCTCGCCCGCGAGATCTCCGGCGCGATGCTCGAGATCATGGACGCCGGGCACTCGCCCCACGAGGAGCGGCCGGGGGAGTTCGTCGCGCTCGTGACGCAGTTCCTCGAAGGGAAGCGGTGACGGCGACGGCGCGCTGGGCTCGGCTCTCGCGCGGCGCGGCGCGAGCGGCCGGGCGCGCTGGGCGCGCCGTCCTCGGCGAGGACGCGGCGCGGCGGTTCCTCGGGGACCGCTCGGCGCTGCTCGGCCTCGGGATCGTCGCGCTGCTCTCGCTGTTCGCCGCGGTGGGGCCGGCCGTCATCCCCCACGACCCGAACGCGAGCGACTTCACCCTGGCCCGCGACGCCTCCGGAGCGCCGCCCGGGCCGTCGGCCGCCCACTGGCTCGGGACGGACCCGCTCTTCCGCGACCTGCTCGCGCGCCTCGCGCACGGCGCGCGGCTCTCGCTCGCCGTCGCGCTCTCGTCCACGGCCCTCGCCACGGGGCTCGGCGCGCTCGTCGGCGTCACGGCCGGCATGGCCGCCGGCACGCGGGCGGACGCGCTCGACGGCGCGCTCATGCGGCTCGTCGACGTGATCCTCGCCCTGCCGTACCTCCTGTTCGTGACCGCGATCGGCGTCGCCGTGGGGCGCGCGGACGTGGGGACGATCCTGCTCGTGCTCGGCCTCACGGGGTGGACCGGGGCGGCGCGGGTCGTCCGGGCCAAGACCGCAGAGCTCGCGCAGCGCGATTTCGTGGCCTCGGCGCGCGCGCTCGGCGCGGGGCCGCTGCACATCGTCCGGCGGCACGTCCTGCCGAACGTGGGCGGGACGCTGCTCGCGCTCGCGACCATCAGCGCCGGGCAGATGATCCTCGCGGAGGCCGCCCTCGGCTACCTGGGCGTCGGCGCGCAGCCGCCGACCGCGACCTGGGGCCGCATGCTGCACGAGGCCGAGCCGTACCTCGGGGTAAGGCCGCTCCTTGTGGCCGCGCCGGGCTTCGCCATCGTGCTCGCCGTGCTCGGCTTCCACCGCGCGAGCGAGGGGCTCCGCGACGCGCTCGATCCAGCCGGCGCGGCGCTCCCGCGCGGCCGTCGCCTGCCGGTCGATCTGCTCGTCGCGGGCGCGGCGCTGCTCCTGCTCTCGGGCGGCTCGGCGGGCGGCGTCCGCGCGCCCCTCGGCGGCGAGCCGGCGCCCGGCGCGCCCGTGCGCGGCGGGACGCTGCGCCTCGCGACCACGGTCAACGCGCGCGCGCTCGATCCGGCGCTCGCCTACGACGAGCTCTCGAGCACCGTCGCGGAGCTCGTCTTCGCCCGCCTCGTCACGTGGGACCAGGGCGGCCGCATCACGCCCGATCTCGCGCGCGCGATCGAGGTGGAGCGCGGCGGGCGGACGTACGTCTTCACGCTGCGCGAGGGCGTGCGGTTCCACGACGGCGCGGAGCTCCGCGCCGCCGACGTGAAGCGCTCGATCGAGCGGACGCTCCACCCGAGGACGCCGAGCCCGGGCGCGAGCCAGTACGACATGATCGAGGGCTTCGCCGAGTACCACGCGGGCGCGGCGCCGCACCTCGCCGGCGTGCGGGTGCTCGGCGATCACGCCGTCGCGATCGATCTGCGCGCGCCGGACGCGACGTTCCTGCCCCTCATGACGCTCGCGTTCATGGCGCCGGTGTGCCCCTCGTCCGGGGCCGCGGTCGACGCGGCGAGCCCGCCGCCGCCGTGCGGCGCCGGCCCGTTCCGCGTCGCGCGGTGGGACCAGGACGGCGGCATCGGGCTCGCCCGCCACGAGGGGTACTTCCGCCCGGGCCTGCCGTACCTCGACGCCATCGCGTGGCAGACCGGCGTGCGCGCGACGACCCAGCGCTACAAGTTCGAGGAGGGCGAGCTCGACGTCCTGCGCGATCTGACCGCGATCGACGCGGCGGCCTACCGCGCCGCGCCCGGGTGGGAGGGGCAGAGGCGCTGGGTGACGCGGGACAGGACCAACGCCGTCTTCCTCAACACCGAGCTCGCGCCGTTCGATCAGCTCGCCGTCCGGCGCGCTGTCGCGTTCGCCCTCGACCCCGCCGTGCTGGAGAAGGTGCGCCCCGATCTGCTCGCGCTCGACCGGGTGCTGCCGCCGTCGATCCCGGGCCCCCCGCGCGACGCGCCGATGCGGCAGCACGACCTCCCGCGCGCGCTCGAGCAGATGGCCGCGGCCGGCTACCCGTACGACCCGGCGACCGGGAGGGGCGGCTACCCGGGCGTCATCGACTACATCGCGGTCCCGGACACGCTGGAGCAGGCGATCGGCGAGATCGTCCAGCAGCAGCTCGCCAGGATCGGCCTCCGCGTCCGCCTGCGGCTCGTCAGCTGGGCGACCTACCTCGCCGAGGCCTCGCGGCGCCGCGCCGTCCCCATGGGCTGGGTCGGATGGCAGGCCGATTTCCCCGACCCGGCGAGCGTCTTCGAGCCGACGCTCTCGACGCGCGCCATCCGCGACGAGGGCTCGCAGAACTACGCCTTCTTCAGCGACGAGGAGCTCGATCGCACGCTCGACGCCGCCCACGCCGAGCAGGATCGCGCGCGGCGCCTCGCGCTGTACGACCGCGCCGAGCGCATCGTCCGCGATCGCGCGCCGTGGGTGCCCACGTACACGGCGCGGCAGCTCGAGCTCTGGCACCCCTACGTGCGCGGCCACGAGGGCGCCGCAGCGCTCACGTCCCGCTTGCACGAGGTCTGGCTCGACCCGTCCGCGCGACCCGGGGCCGGCGGAGGGCCGCGCGCGGCCGCGCCACGAACCGCGACGCCGCTCCGCGCGCTGCTCGCGCGAGCGGCCCTCCCCCGATGAGCACCCCGCGCGCGCGCCGTGCCCTCACGCCCCGCCCGGGCCGCGCCTCCGCGGTGGGCTCCGCGCTCGTGCGCCTGCTCCGGCGCCTCGGCTGGGCCGCGATCGTCATCGCGGGGGTCACCGCGGTCTCGTTCGGGATAGCGTACCTCCTCCCGGGAGACGCCGCGCGGATGCTCGTCGGACCGCAGGCCTCGGCGGCGGACCTCGAGCGCGCGCGGGCCATCCACGGGCTCGATCGCCCGGTCCCCGTGCAGTTCGCGCGGTTCGTCCGGCGGCTCGTCCACCTCGGCCCCGCGGGGGGCGGCGACGGCGGAGCCCCTGGCGCCCACGCGGGCGCGCGCGCCGATCCGGAGCACCGCAGCTGCGCGGCGGGGCCGCTCGGCCTGCACGTCGACCTCGGCTACAGCTTCCATTACCGCAAGCCGGTCGTGGATCTGCTCGAGGCGAAGGTGCCGCGATCCGTCGAGCTCGCGCTGGCCGCCCTGCTGGTGCAGCTCCTGCTCGGCCTCTCGCTCGGGATCGTCGCCGCGGTCCGCCGCGGGACGGCCTGGGAGGACGCGGCGCTCGGCGCCACCCTGCTCGGCGCCAGCGCGCCGACCTTCGTGATCGGCCCCGCGCTCCAGTACGTGCTCGCCTACAAGCTCCGGCTCTTGCCGTACGACGGGTACGGCGCCACGGCGGCCGATCACCTGCGCTCCCTCGTCCTGCCGGCGCTGACGCTCGGCGTGTTCGGCAGCGCCCTCTACGCGCGCATCGTCCGCGAGGAGCTCCGGACGCTGCTCCGCCAGGACTTCATCCGCACCGCGCGGGCCAAGGGCGCCTCTCGCCTGCGCGCGCTCGTCGTCCATGCGCTGCGCAACGCGCTCTTGCCGCTCGCCACGCTCGCCGCGCTCGACCTCGGGGCGCTGGCGGGCGGCGCGATCGTCACGGAGAAGCTCTTCCGCTGGCCCGGCGTCGGGAGCATGGCGGTCGAGGCGCTCCAGAACCGGGACGGCCCGCTCATCGTCGGGACGGTGCTCTTCTCCGCGGCCGCCATCGTGCTCGCCACCGTGGCGCTCGATGTGGCGGCCCTGGCCCTCGATCCCCGGCTCAGGTCGCGGTCGCGCTGAGCGCGGACCGCACGCTCACGGCATGCCGGCGAGCGCGCGGCACTCGGCGCCGAGCGAGGACTCGGGCGAGGAGAGCTCGGCGCACTTGCGGAACGAGGCCCGCCCGCCGCGCCCGGCCGCCTGCTCTGCGGCGCCGCGCAGGTGCCACGCCGCGGCGCTCCCCGGGGAGGCGGCGGTGAGCTGCTGCGCGAGCTGCACCGCCTTGCCGGTCTGCCCCGACTCCAGGGCGCGCATCACGCGCGTCGAGAGGGGCCCGCCCTCCTCGTCCGGCGCGGCAGGCGCGGGCGCGGCAGGCGCCGACGCGGGCGGGGCAGCCGAGGGCTCCGGCTCCCGCGTCGGCGCGGCGGCCTGGCCCGCGGTCGCCGCCGCGCTCGGCGGCGCCGCGTGGGTGGTCGGCGCGTGCGAAGCGTGCTCGGAAGGCGCTCCGGCCGGCGCGGGGCTCGCCGCGGCAGGCTTCGCCCGCGCGCTCGCCGAGGCTGGCGCGGCCGGCTGGCCCGCCGGGGCGTCGGCGGGGGTCGCTGCGGAGAGCCCCGCCGCTGCAGCGGCCGCCGGCTCTCCTTCCGGCTCCGACGCGGCCAGAGCCGCCGCGGGCACCACCGCGGAGTGCTGCCCCGCCGGCCCCTCCTCCGGCAATGGCGCATGGACCGGCGCCGCTGGCACGGGGCGCCCCGTCTGGCCGACCAGCCACACGCCGGCGGCCCCGAGCGCGAGCGCCGTGACCAGGCCGGCGACGATCCGCGCGATGCGGGCCCGGCGCTCCTCGTGGCGAGGCCCGAAGAGCGTGGCCTCGACTGCGCCGGCGGTCGTGTCGGCGTCCTCGGCCGAGGGATGCTCCCGCGCCGCCATCCCCTCCGGCGCGTCCACCCCGCCACCGAGGAAGAAGCGCTCGCTCTCGCTGATCGGCCCGGGGTCGCCAGGAGGCGCGTCGTCCGGCGCCGCCGCGAGGCTCGCCGCCGGGGCGGCGTCCGGCACCGGCAGCGGCGGCGGGGAGGCCTCGATCGGGCGCGCCTCCCCGGCCTTCGCTTCGACGGGCTGCGGCGCCTGCGCACGCTCCGCCGCGCGCGGGACGGCGACGGGCGGCGGCGCGTCGCTCGGCGGGCGGGGGCGCAGCGTGGGGCTCGTCGACACCGCCGGGGTGCGCTCCTCGCCGGCGGGCGACGCGACGCCCGCTGCCGCCGCAAGCACAGGCGGCGCCGCCGCAGGCGCGGGCGGCGCCGCGGGCTCGGGCAGCGCCGCTGCGGGCGCCTCGGGGGGCGTGGAGCGAACGCGCTGCTCGGCGGGAGCGGCCGCGGCCACGGGCCTGTCGCTCCTCGTGGAGCGCTGCTTCTGCGCGAAGCTGCGCGGCGTCACGAGCGGTCGCGTGAGCGGGGCCTCATCGCTGCTCGCGAGCGTGGTGTCCTTGTCGAGATCGACCTCGGCGCGCGGCCGCGTAATCCGGGCGGCCTCGGCAGGCGATGCGGCGTTCCTCGGCGGCTCCGACGGCGCGCGGCCACCCGCCGCGACAGGGTGCGCCACGGCGTTCCTCGGTGGATCCGACGGCGCGCGGCCGCCCGCCGCGACAGGGCGCGCCACGGCGTTCCTCGGCGGCTCTGACGGCGCGCGGCCACCCGCCGCGACAGGGCGCGCCACGGCGTTCCTCGGTGGATCCGACGGCGCGCGGCCCCCTGTCGCGCCGGCGCGCGCCGCTGCGGCCGACACGGTGCTCCGCGGCGGCTCCGACGGCGCGCGGCCACCCGCCGCGCCGGAGCGCGCCGTCGCGGCCGACACGGCGCTCCGCGGCGGCTCCGACGGCGCGCGCGCCCCCTCCGGCGCGGAGCGCGCCACGGCGGCGCTCGCGCTGGCCGCTCGGCCGACCGCCCCTGGCCCGTGCACCGCGCTGCGGGTCGTCACGGGGCGCCCGGGGGACTCCGCGTCGGGGTCCCCCGCCGGCGCGTGCAGCTCGTGACCGGGCCGGGAGCGCGGGAGCACCGCCGGAGAGACCCGGGTCGAGAGCGGCGCCGGGACCACGGCGGCGTCCTCGAGGTCGTCGGAGCCGGCGTTCCCCGGGCTCCCCTCGGGGTAGTTGGAGCGCCGCGCGCTCGACGGCGACGAGAGCGGCGAGAACTCGTCGTGGAACGCCGCCTCCGGCTCGCTCGGCACCACGTCGTCGGGCGGGAGCGCGGCGGCGGGCACCAGCAGCCCCTCGAAGTAGAGCTTCGAGATGGTCGACAGCGTCGAGAGATCCTCGAACGGTGACGCGTCGACCACCTGCATCAGCGTGCGCTTGCCGTCGAACAGGCGCAGGATCCCGTTCAGCTCGTCGGGGATCTCGTTCAGCCGCTCCAGGAGCTCTTCGCTGTCGACCTCGAAGACGGTCGCGAGCGACGGCAGCGCCTCGAGGAGCCGGCCCCACTCGTCGACGCGGCGCATGCCCTCCATGAGGAGGCCCTGCGTCGACGTCTCGATCCCGTCGGGGTTGTCGACCTTGCAGAACTCGACCTCGAACGTCCCCTCGTTCCACAGGAGCGCGCGGTAGACGGCCTCCTCGCCGCAGAGCCGGCCGAGCGTCGCGTCGACGACCTTGCCCTCGCGAAAGTAGACCTGCGCCTCGTTGTCCGCGTGCGACAGGTGGACGATCCCGCTCTTCCGGCTCACCTCGAACGTCTGCAGCAGATCCACGACGTTCATGTCGAGGATCGACCCGGAGAACCTGGTCCGCCCCGTCGTCGAGAAGTGGCGCGTCGTGATCCCCTCGCGCGTCCGCCGCGCGAGGAGCAGCGTCACGCGCGCGATGAGCTCGCGCACGAAGATCGGCTTGGTCAGGTAGTCCTCGACGCCGAGCTCCAGCCCGCGGATCTTGTCCTCGATGGACCGCTGGCTCGTGAGGAAGACGACCGGGATCGAGGCCCAGTCGGCGTGCTCCTTCATCTTGCGGACGAGGGCATATCCGTCCACGTTGGGGAGGCGCGTGTCGCTGAGGACGAGGTCCGGCGTCGAGACCTCGAGCTTCGCGAGAGCGTCCGCTCCGTCCTTCGCGGTGGTCACGCTGTAACCGGCCTTTTTCAGGCTGACCTCGAGGACCCGAACGCTGCGCGGATCCGCGTCGACCAGGAGGAGCTGTTGCTTGGCCACTAGAGGTTTCCGCCTCGCGAAGGATGGCGAGCCCGAACGGACGCTGTCAAGCGCTCCGCCCTGAGCGTCGCCGCTGCCGTCGATCGCTTGTCCCGCGGCCGCGGGCCCGGTGCTCGACGTCGTCCATCGTGCACACAGGACGGCTGCGAAGGCCAGGTTTCGTCGCGCGCCGATCGGGCGATCAGCGCTTCCAGGGATCGACGATATCGCCGGTAGCTTGCGGCCTTACCATGGAGGCCGTGGGCGCCGCGGTCGCCGACGGGCGGGCCGTCGCCGCGGTCGACTTCGCCGGGATCGGGGCGGCTGTGCCCTGGGTGCGGGGCGGCTCCTGCGCGGTCGGCGCGGGCGCCGCCGTCGCGGCCGCGGGCGCGGCGGGCGGCTCGTCGATCGCCCTGGCGGGCGCCGTCTCCGCCGGGAGGGCGCCGCCGGGAGCGTCGTCGGCGGCGGCCTGGGGCTGCTCCTCGGGCGCCGAGGCGCGCAAGGCGCGGACGCCGAGGGCGATGACGATGGGCACGAGGACCGCCGCGAGCGCGATCGCCACGCGCGCGGCCATCGAGAGCGGCTCGGACGGCTCCGCGGGCGCCTGGACCGGGGCGAGCACCTCCTCGTGCGCGAGCGGCCGTATCGACTCGCGCGCGCGCGGCCGCATCGACTCGTGCGCGCGCGGCCGTACCGACTCGTGGCGAGGCGGCTCGCCCGGGGGCGCGACGGAGACCCCGTGGCCCGGCGGATCGAGGGCGAGCTCGATGGCCTCGACGAGGTCGGCCATCGAGGAGAAGCGCTCCTCGGGGTTCTTCGCGAGGCAGCGCATGACGATCGGGCCGAACGCGCCGAGCGCGGTGGCGTCGGGCATCACCTGCTCGAGCGGCTCGGGCGACATGTACATGTGCTTGGTCAGCACGCCCATGTACGTGTCCGCCTCGAAGGGGACGCGCCCCGCGAAGCACTCGTACATGAGGACGCCGAGCGCATAGATGTCGGCGCGGGCGTCGATGCGCTTCCCCTCCGCCTGCTCCGGGCTCATGTAATGCGGCGTCCCGAACACCATGCCGATGCGCGTGAGCCGCTTGCCGCCGGTCACCTTCGCCACGCCGAAATCGAGCAGCTTGACGAACTCCTGATCGCCGTTGCGGACGAGGTACACGTTGTCGGGCTTCAGATCGCGGTGGATGACGCCCGCGGAGTGCGCGGCCCCGAGCGCGGCGGCGCACTGGAGCATGATCTGCCCGACCCTGTCGGCCGGCAGCATCTTCTCGGTGCGCAGCAGCGACGCGAGGGAGGTCCCGGAGAGGAACTCCATGACGAAGAACGGCAGCTCTGTCTGCCCCGTCTCGACCTCGATCGCGCCGAAGTCGCTCACCGCGACGATGTTGGGGTGGCCGATCGCCGCGGCCGCCTTGGCCTCCTGGATGAAGCGGGCGACGAGCTCGGCGTCCTGCGCGATGTCGCGCCGGAGCACCTTCAGGGCGAAGAGACGGCCGAGCGACTTGTGGCGCACCTCGTACACCGTCCCCATCCCCCCTTCACCCACGACCGCCTGCACCTCGTAGCGGCCGTCGATGGTGCGCCCGAGCATCGGATCGGCCGATGGATTCCAGTCGGGCGCGTCGGCGAGCGGATCGCCGTCGAACGGGCAGAAGCGGGAGTCGCCGGAGAAGGTCTGGTTGCAGGTCGGGCAGCGCCGCGCGCGCGGGGTCTGCTTCGCCTTCCCCCGGCGCGCCGGCCCGTCGAAGCGCGCCGGCAGGGGTGGGAGCGCCGGGCGCGCGTCGACGTGCGCTGGCAGTGGTTCCCCGCGCGGCGGCACGTCGCTGCGGAACGGCAACTCGCTGCGCGGCGGCGCGTCGCTGCGCGCTGGCGGCACGTCGCTGCGCGCTGGCGGCACATCGCTGCGCGCCGGAGGCTGAGCAAATGATTCGTCTCCGTGCAGCCGAGGGATGTCTTCCCGATGGAACAGCTCGGCAGCCTCGGACTCGCCGGCGGTCATCTCGGGCTGAGCATCCCCGGCCATGCGGAGCGTCACTGGCACCCGATCGAGTCTAGCCGAAAGCGCGCTCGGTGGTTCGGATCAGATGGCGCCAGTTTGGCGACCGCGGTGGAGCGCCTCCCCGCGGGTCGCCGCGCGCGGCGGCCAGCGCCGCCTTGTAAGGACTCAGATCTCTTCGAGAATCTTCGCCTTGCGGGCCTGGAACTCCTCGTCGGTGATGAGGCCCTTGCTCTTGAGCTCCCCGAGGCGCTCCAGGCGCTGCTCGATCGACGGCGCTGCGGCGGGGGTAGCCTGCGGCGCGCCCGGGTAACCCTGCGGCGCGCCCGGGTAGCCCTGCGGCGCGCCCGGGTAGCCCTGCGGCGCCCCCGGCTGCTGCATGTGCGGCGGCACGAACTGGGGCTGGCCCTGCGCCGCGAGCGCGGGGTTCATCGCCTGCGCCAGGCCGGCGCCGATCGCCACCTGAGCGCCCAGCCCCGCGACGCCGCTGCCGTCGCCGCCCTGCGCCATGCCCTGGCCGGCGCCCATCATCGCCTGGCCGGCGGCGTAGTTCTGCCAGTTGCCCGCCAGCTGCTGCACGTACCGCGCGTCCTGCTGGAACCGCTGATCGAGCTCGAACTGCTTCGCGCGGGCGGTGTCCTGCGCGACCCCGATGCCGCGGCGCGCCTCGCCGCGCGCCTTGTTCGCCTCGCGGAGGAGCTTCTGGTCCTCGGCCGAGAAGTTGATGTTGAAGTTGCCGATCTCGAGGATCTTGCAGCCGATCTCCTCGAGGTTCGGCGCGGATTGCACGATGCGGGCGCCGAGCTCCATGCTCATGCCGCCGAGGTTGAGCAGGCTCTTCTGCTGCTGCGCGCAGACCTGGCCGATCACGGTCTTCACGCTCATGAAGAACTTGCCCTTGATCCAGCTCAGGACGACGTCGTTGTCGCCGCTGCCGCCGCACTGCCCGTGGTACCCGACGACGAACCGCACCGGATCGACAACGACCAGCGAGAACTCACCGAAGATGCGCGGCGTCACGAACTCGTAAAGGGTGGGATCCTCCATCGACTCCAGCGGCCCGCCGAACGGCACGCCGCGGACCGGCTGCGTCTTGACGAAGAAGATCTCGGCGATGAAGACGTCCCCGCCCGTGAACTTGTTGACGAGGTTATTCAGGAACGGGATGTTCTGGGTCTGCAGGGTGTGGCGCCCTGTGGGCAGGTAACCCATGTACCTGCCGTCCTTGAAGAAGAGGGCGCACTCATCGCTGTCGACCGTCAGCTGCGACCAGAAGGGGATGTTCTGGTCCGGGTGCTTGTAAACGATGAGATGCTTCGCCGCGTCCGGGCGCGCGATCATCATCTCGCGGACGCCGCTCTTCACGAAATCGAAAATCCCCATGTCGCGCTCCTCTTCGGTGTGCTGGGTGTGACGGATCTGCCGGTCCCCTGCCCCCCGGGACCTCGGGTTTCATTCCGGCAGACGGCGCGCAGGGTCCGCGCCGTTCGTTCTCCGTTGACGGTCGCCGCGCCTTTCAGGCACACAGCGGCCTCAGGATAGTCCGCAGATCGCAGGGCAGCAATGCCCGCCGGGAGGACCGTATGCCCGTTGCTCCGCTCGCTCTGCTAGCTCTGATCGAGCCGCTGGCGTCATCCGAGTCATCCGAGTCATCCGAGTCGGCCGAGTCACCCGCGTCCTTCGGGATCCCGAGCTCCGCCGTGCGGCAGCCGAAGCGCTCGTCCTCCTGGCATGGGGCCGCGCTGGCGAGGGCGCCTCGATGACCGCGCCAATCGACATCAGCGCCCTCTCGGCGCCCGCGCAGAAGCTGGCGCAGCCGGGCGCGCCGCAGAAGCTCAGGGAGATGGCGGCGCGCGGCATCGCCCCCGGGCTCAAGCCGGGCGACGTCGTGACGGTGCTCGTGCTGCTCGCGTCGCGCGACGAGGAGCCGACCCGCGAGGCCGCGGAGAAGACGCTGGCGGCGCTCCCCGAGCCGCTGCTCCAGGGGGCGCTCGGCGCGGATCTGCAGCCGCCGGTCATCGATCGGCTGGCCCGCGCGTACGCGGACCGCCTCCCGGTCGTCGAGAGGCTCTGCGCGATGCCGGGCGTCGCCGCGGAGACGCTCGAGGAGCTCGCGCGGACCGGGGGCGAGGCGGTGACGGAGCTCATCGCCGTCAACGAGGAGCGGCTGCTCAAGAACCCGCGCGTCATCGAGAAGCTCTACCTCAACAAGAACACGCGGATGTCGACCGCCGACCGCCTCGTCGATCTCGCGTCCCGCAACGGGGTCGAGCTCACGGGCATCCCGGCGTGGCGCGAGGTCAGCGCCGCGATCAAGGACGAGCTCATCGCGGAGCCGTCGCCCGAGCCCACGCCGGACGACGTGCTGTTCAGCGAGACGCAGGCGCTCGCGGAGGCGCTCGCCGCGGACGAGCCGGTCGACACGCACGTCGAGGACGAGGAGGGCAAGGAGGCGATCAAGGAGCAGTACGTCCCGCTCTACAAGCGGCTCGCCGACATGACCATGTCGCAGCGGATCCGGCGGGCGATGCTCGGCTCGCGCGAGGAGCGCATGCTGCTCGTGCGCGACTCGAACCGCCTCGTGGCCAGCGCCGCCGTGCGCAGCCCGCAGATGCAGGAGGAGGAGGTCGTCCTCATCAGCCGCAACCGGAACATCTCGGACGAGGTGCTGCGGATCATCTCGACGACGCCCGAGTGGCTGAAGAGCTACACGGTGAAGCGGAACCTCGTCGAGAACCCGAGGACGCCGGTGCTCGTCGCGACGCGGCTGGTCCAGCACCTGCGCGAGTCCGATCTCCGGGGCATCGCGAAGAGCAAGAACGTGACGTCGCCGGTGAAGGACGCCGCGAGGCGGCACCTCGAGCGGCGCAAGAGCTGAACGGGGGACGAGCGATGAGCGACCTGGTCCGCTTCGGCGTGGCGATGGATCGCGCGCTGCTGGCCGAGTTCGATCGGCGCATCACCGCGCAGGGCTACGAGAACCGCTCGGAGGCGCTGCGGGATCTGGTCCGCGCGGAGCTGACGCGCGCCGCGCTGGACGAGGGGGCCGAGGTGGCGGCCACGCTGACGCTCGTCTACGAGCCCGAGGTGCGGGAGCTCGTGCTGCGGATCTCCGAGCTGGAGGAGCGGCGCGCGGGGTCTCTGGTCTCCAGCCTGCTGGTCCGCCTCGACGCGGCCCGGGTGCTCCAGGTGATGGTGCTGAAGGGCCGCGGGCAGGAGCTGTCCGAGCTCGCCGGGCAGCTCGCCGGGGCCAAGGGGGTCCTGTCCTGCGCGCTCACGCCGGCCGCGGCGCTCCCGGGGGCGCCGCGCCGGTAGCGAGGGGCGGCGCGCCGATGGAGGAGGGCTCTCCAGAGCTCCTGATCTACGCGTCGTCGCCGGGGCTGTCGGCCACTTTGACCGTGGTCTTGGGCGGGTCGACGATGAACGTCACGAGGCGCTCCTTGGCCTCGAACTCCTGCCGGTAGATCACGGCCGAGCGCTTGTACTTGAAGGGGCCCACGCGCACCCGGTGCCAGAGGCCGCGGCCCTTGACGTACGCCGGCTCGACGTACGCCTTGTGCCCGCGCCGGCGCAGGGCCGCCGCGAAGTTCTCGGCGTCGGTGGGGTCCTTGAACGAGCTCACCTGGAGCTGGTAGCTGCCAGGCCCCCCCCGCTCGGTCTCGGGCCCCTCCTCGCGCGACACGTGGCGGGCCATCGCGGTGAGCGTGTCGTTCGGGGCGACCTCGCCTCCGGGACGCCCGAGCACGTGCTGCGCCGGCAGCGGGACCACGGGCAGCCGGTCCGCGGCAGGCGGCGGGACGGGCTCCCCGGCGGGCGCCTCGGCGGAGGTGGCCGCCTTGGCCGCCCGCGGATCGCGCACGGCCTCGAGCGCGGTCGTCGGGTGCTCCGCGTCCGAGAGGACCGCGGGGAAGGTCACGTCCTCCCCGATCGTGGCAGGGCGCGGGGCCGGCTTCACGCCGGCCGGGTGGGCGCGCGCGACCAGATCGCCGAGCGGATCGGCGGTGACCGGCCGCTCGCGGTGCGGGGCGCGCAGGAGCGCCACCGCCGCGAA
Organism: Sorangium sp. So ce128; assembly: GCF_051525245.1. Lineage (NCBI taxonomy): Bacteria > Pseudomonadati > Myxococcota > Polyangiales > Polyangiaceae > Sorangium > Sorangium sp. So ce128. The sequence goes on from NZ_CP150313.1 coordinate 5,349,103, forward strand.
GACGATGCACGCCCCGCCGAGCGAGGCCAGCACCAGCGCGCCCGCGCGCGACGGGCGAGCCCCGGGATCCTCTTCCTGGATCTCCTCGAGGTTCCGCACCGCCCCGGTGTCCATGCTCTCGCCCTTGCTGCGCCTCATGCGTCCTCCTCGCCCCGTCTACCCTGCCCGGCCGGCGACCCACAACTTTCGTGTGCTACTTTATCCTACATCTTCCGGATGGGTCCGGTGGCTGGACGCGCGCTCTCGGGCGAGCGCGCGCTTCGGCGGGGCTGGGTAGCCTCGCATGCGCGGCGCGCGCGGAGAAAGTTCTCGGCTGGCGCCGGGCGCGCGCTGGCCGGCCGATCCCCGCGGGCTTCGTCCGCGGTGAGCCGTCTCGCGGCGCTGCCGTGACTCAAGGGGGCCGCTCGGGTCACGAGGCGGCAGGAGGCGTTCGGTCATTCCCAGCGGAGCCCCACGATCATGGTGATGCGCGCCGGCGCGCTCGCCCCCCCGCGAAGGCTCGGCGTGGTCGCCTATGCGAGCGACGAGGCGCTCGTGGAGGGCCTCCGCGCGAGGCATCCTGCCGCGCTCTCCGCCTTCCACGAGCGCTTCTCCGGGCACGTGCTCCGCGTCCTCGGCCGGCTGCTCGGCGGCAGCCGCGACCTCTCCGACGCGCATCACGACGCCTTCGTCCGCGCGCTGTCCTCCCTCGACACCCTGCGCGATCCGGCAGCGCTGAAGGCGTGGATCACCTCGGTCGCCGTGTTCACGGCGCGGACCTGCATCCAGCGGCGCGCGCGCCGGAACTGGCTCCTCTTCTTCGCCCCCGACGAGCTCCCACCCCTCGTGGAGCCCCCGCACGAAGGCGAAGCCCGCGAGGCGCTGCGCGCGACCTACCGCGCGCTGGATCGGCTCCCGGCCGACGAGCGCATCGCGTTCGCGCTGCGCCGCATCGAGGGCATGGATCTCCAGGAGGTCGCCGGCGCGTGCGGCGTCTCGCTCGCGACCATCAAGCGAAGGCTGGCCCGCGCGGAGGCCAGCTTCCTCGAGGCGGCGCGGGACCAACCCGCCCTCGAGGAGTGGCTGAAGGGAGGCGCGTCGTGAGCGATCGTCCCTCGCTCGCTCGTCTTCATGAGCTCCGCCGGGCCCAAGACGAGGAGCTCACGGCGCAGGATCTCGATGGTGCGCGCCGGCGGTTTCTGGAGATCGCGGCCGGCGGATCCTCCCGTCCCGGGGCTGCGCGCATCGGCCCCCCGCGTCCTCGGTGGATCGCGCCCGCGGCCCTCGTGGCGCTGGCGGGGGTTTGTGCGGCGCTGCTCCTCGTGCTGCTCCCCTCCTCGCGGTCGCTCTCGTTCGCGGTCGGCTCGGCGCAAGGTCAGGTCGGGGCGTGGATCGCCGCCAGCGCGGATGCTCCTCTGGCGGTCGCCTTCTCGGACGGCACGTCCCTGGCGCTGGACGCGAACGCCCGGGCGCGCGTGGTGGCCGCCGACGCCCATGGCGCGCGCGTGCTGCTGGAAGGCGGCCGGCTCACGGCGACGGTGACCCACACCGCGACGAGCGCATGGAACTTCGACGTCGGCCCATTCGACGTGCTGGTCACCGGCACGCGCTTCGAGCTGAGCTGGTCCCCGGCGAGCGAGCAGCTCAAGCTGGTGCTGCGGGAAGGATCGGTCGCCGTGTCGGGGCCGCTCGTGGGCGGGCGGCGCGCCGTCGCTGCGGGAGAGACGCTCGAGGTCTTCTGCAAAGAGCAGCGCTTCGAGCTCACGCGCGGGGAGCTGCGCGCCGCCGCCCCACCTCCGCCGTCCTCCACGCGCATCGATCAGCCGGCCTCCGAGCCGGCCCCCGCGGCGACCGGCGCCGGCGAACGAGCGATGGTCGCGAAGGCCGCGGACGCCGCCCCCCGCCGGCCGAGCTGGCGCGATCTCGTGGCCAGCGACAGGTACCAGGAGGCCATGACGGCGGCCGAGGCCGAGGGCTTCGACGGGCTCGTCACCCGCGCGAGCGCGGCGGATCTGCTGACGCTCGCGGACGTCGCGCGCTTCTCCGGGAAGCCGGAGCGCGCCGCGGCGGCGCTCACCGCGGCGCGGAGCCGGTTCGCGGGCTCGGGCGAGGCGGCGAAGGCCGCCTTCCACCTCGGCCGGATGGCGTTCGACCAGCGGCGATCGTACGCCGAGGCCGAGCGCTGGTTCCTCGTGTACCTCGAAGAGCAACCGGGCGGCTCCTTTGCGCAGGAAGCGCTCGGGAGGGTCATCGAATGCCGGGAGTCGATGGGGTCGGCCGGCGAGGCCCGCGAGGCCGCGCGCCGCTACCTGGCGCGGTATCCGGCAGGGCCCCACGCCGCGCACGCCAGGGATCTCCTCGAGGGGGAGTGAATGCCGTCTCGAAGGCCGGCTCGCGCGGCGCACGCCGGAGCCTGGGCGCTCGGGCTCTGCCTCCTCATCGCACCCGAAGCGCGCGCGGCGCCGCCGGAGCCACCGCCGGAGCCTCCACGCCCGAAGGTCGTCCTGATCGCCGATCGCCGGTCCGACCCCATCATGGCCCGGGTCTATGCCGAGCTCGCCACGCTCGGATTCACCGTGGTTGTCGTGAGGGGCGGCGCCGAGCCGCCCTCCCAGGGGCCGATCGAGACGAGCGCGCGCGAGGCCGGAGCGGCGGCGGAGATCCGGGTGACGGAGGTGCCAGGTGGCGTCGAGGTCTGGATCGCTCGTGGTGCGACGGATCAATCGGTCCACAGCGCCGTGATGGCCGACGATCCAGCCACGGTCGCGGTTCGCGCGGTGGAGCTCCTGCGCGCGAGCCTCCTGGATGTGCGCTCGCCCCGTCCGTCGCAGGGCGAGGTCGAAGCCGATCCCGAGGCTCGCGCCGTCGTCGACATGCAAGAGCCACCGCCGGCCAGGCCCGCGCCCGTCGCCGCCGCGCGCCCGCGAGCCGACGGCGCCTCCCGCGTGCCCCCTTCCCCGGCCGCAAGGCCAGGCGCAACCCGAAGAGCACCGATGACGTTCGGCGTCGGGGCGGCGCCAGCGATCCTGTGGAGCGCAGGCGGCGTGCCTGCCACCCCGATGGTGGACGTGTCCGGGTACGCGATGATCTGGTCTCGTCTGGGGCTCTCCACCTTCGTCCAGATCCCGCTCGCCAGCGCGAGCCGTGAAGGCAAAGAGGGTACGCGGCACACGCGCATAGCGCTCGCCGCCCTGGGGGTGCGCGTCCCGCTCGGCCCCACGGACGCCGCGTGGCTGCCATCGGCCGGCGCAGGGCTCGCCGCCGCCTGGCTGCACGTCGAGGGCGAAGGCCGCTCGCCCCGGTACGCCGGCAGGTCGGAGGACGCGTACGCGGTCGCGACGTACCTGCGCGCAGGGCTCTCGTTTGCGCCGACTCCATACCTGCGGATCAGCGAGCACCTGCTCGCCGGGATCGCGGTGCCGCGCATCATGATCGACGCCGCAGGCCGCGCGACGGACGCGTGGGGTCGCCCGTTCCTGGGCGCGTCTCTCGGGGTGGAGGTCGTGTTGCCGTGAGCCGAAATGGGCAGCTTCCGTGACCTCAGCGCAGACCATCTTGACGCCGGGCGCGTCGGCGCGCGGCGTGGAGGACCCAATGAAGATCACGGCTACGAAGCGCTGGGCTCTGGGCTTGTCGGCGGCCTTCGCGTCCGCTCAGGCGGCGTGCGGCGACCGCCATGTCGATCCGATCGTGCAAGTCCACCTGGCGACCACCGTCGAGGGGGCCACCGAAGGGCCGTGGGCTGCCTGCGTTTCCTCCGGGGACGAGGGCAACTTCGCCCTCCCCCACGTCTGTCCGGATCCCGAACCGAGCGGTGAAGAGCGCAGGTGCAGGGTGGCGTACGTCGCCGAGCGACAAGACGATGGATCGACGTGGTGCGATGTGGCGTCGCAATGCAACTACGAGTGCGAAACGGCGGAGGACTGCCCGCGGCCGCCGAGCGGCACCGCCACGCCGGTGTGCAACTCGGTCTGCGAGTTGCCCTGCGACGAGAACACCACGTGCCCGAGCGGCATGGAGTGCTGGCACATGTTCCACGGGCCTGGCCTCCGGGACGAACAGGGCTTCTGCATGTGGAAGTACGAATGTGACTGAAGGTCGAGGTCGACGAACCTGGCCAGTCCACCTCGGTCTGCCCGCGGACCCGCGCGACGACACGCAACCGCGATGACGGCTTCGGTCTCGCGACGAGAGCTTCCCCTCGACGCATCATGCGCCGGCCCCCGCGAGCCGCCGCGGAGGATTCGATCCATCGGCGCGCCACCGACGCGCTATGACTCCGCCTCATGGACCACCCCGACACCCCGGCGCGCCCTCCCGACGCTCGGCCTGCTCTCCGCGGCGCGACGGATCCCGCGGCGCCCCGCGACGGCTCGTCGCAGGCCGGCGCGGCTCGACAGGCCGCGGACGCGGCGCACGGCCAGCACGGCGGCAAGGCCGCGCTCGCCCTGGCCGCGCTGGGGGTCGTCTTCGGCGATATCGGCACGAGCCCGCTCTATGCGCTCAAGGAGTGCGTGAGCGCGACGCACGGCGTCCCGCCGACGCCCGACAACGTCCTCGGGCTGCTCTCGCTCCTCTTCTGGTCGCTGATGATGGTGGTTACGGTCAAGTACGTCACCTTCATCACGCGGGCCGACAACGACGGTGAGGGCGGCATCCTCGCCCTGCTCGCGCTGGTGCCGGAGCGGCTGCGCGCCAGCGGGACGCAGGGCGTCGGGTGGCTCGCCGGGCTCGTGGTGCTCGGCGCCGCGCTCCTCTACGGCGACGGGGTCATCACGCCCGCCATCTCGGTGCTGAGCGCCATGGAGGGGCTCGAGGTGGCGACGAGCGGGCTCAGGCCGTTCGTCGTGCCGCTCACCTGCGCGATCCTCGTCGGGCTCTTCAGCGTGCAGCGCTGGGGGACGGCGCGCGTCGGCAAGGTCTTCGGCCCCATCATGGTCCTCTGGTTCACCGCGCTCGCCGTGCTCGGGCTCGTGTTCATCGCCAGGAACCCGGCGGTGCTCGCCGCCCTGAACCCCGTGTACGCGGCGCGCTTCTTCGCCGCCCACGGTTTCCACGGGGTCGCGATCCTGGGGTCGGTCGTCCTCGTCATCACGGGGGGCGAGGCGCTCTACGCGGACATGGGGCACTTCGGGCGCGGCCCGATCCGGCTCGCCTGGTACGCGATCGCGCTGCCGGCGCTCGTGCTCAACTACTTCGGCCAGGGGGCGCTCCTGCTGCAAGCGCCCGAGGCCGCCGCGAACCCGTTCTTCGCGATGGTGCCGAAGGGTCCCTTCACCTACGCGCTGGTCGCGCTCGCCGCCATGGCCACCGTGATCGCGTCGCAGGCGCTGATCTCGGGCGCCTACTCGCTCACGCACCAGGCGATCCAGCTCGGGTACCTGCCGCGGACCCAGGTGCGCCACACCTCGAGCGAGGCCGCGGGGCAGATCTACATCCCCCTGACGAACTGGGCCCTCGCGGCCGGGTGCCTCGCGCTCGTGCTGATCTTCCAGCAGTCGAGCCGGCTGGCCGCGGCGTACGGCATCGCGGTGACCGGCACGATGGGGATCACGTCGATCGTCTTCTTCGTCGTGATGCGGCACACGTGGCGAGCCCCGCTCGCGAAGGCGCTGCCGCTGCTGATCCTGTTCCTCTCGTTCGATCTGCCGTTCTTCGGGGCCAACCTGATCAAGTTCCTCGACGGCGGGTACGTGCCGGCGGTCATCGCCGCGGTCCTGTTCGCCATGATGGTGATCTGGAAGCGAGGCCGCGCGATCCTCGCCGAGCGCTTCACGCGGGCGGCCCCCTCGGCCTCTGCCTTCGTGCGCGATCTCGACGCGAAGTGCCGCGCGCGGGTCCCCGGCACGGCGGTGTTCCTGAGCGCGCGCGCGGGCAAGACACCTTACGCGCTGACGCACCACCTCAAGCACAACAAGGTGCTCCACGAGACGGTGGTGATCTTGACCGTCGTGACGGAGCACGTCCCGCGGGTCGCCGACAGGGATCGCCTCGACGTGACGAGCCTCGACAAGGGGGTTCACCAGGTCGTCATCCGATCGGGCTTCATGCAGTCGACCGACGTGCCGGCCCTCTTGCGGCGGGCCGCGGCGGCGCACGCGCTGCCCATCGATTTCGCGGACGTGGCGTATTACCTCGGCCGCGAGACGATCCTCGCCACCGACAGGGGCCGGATGGGCAGGATCACGGAGACGATCTTCGCGGTGATGGCGCGGAACGCCGGCGCCGTGTCCGACTACTTCAGGCTGCCGCCGGAGCGGGTGGTGGAGATCGGCGTGCAGGTCGACCTGTAGCGGGCGGTGGAGATCGGCGCGCGGCGCGATCGGCCACCTCCGCTGGGCTTTCGCGCGCTCGAGGCGCTATGACTCGGCCCTCATGAAGATCCCGCTCCTGGGCCGTGTCCTTCCCGCGCTCGGCCTGTCGCTCCTCGGCTGCGCGGAAGGGCCGCGGACGCTCACGGTCGAGGTCGTGCCAGGGCACGAGGGGACCGCGTTCCAGGACGACCCGCCTGTCGCCCGGATCGAGGTGACCGCGACGGCGGCCGAGGGAGACGTCACCGTGTCGGCGGCGGCGGCGCCGGGCGGCGAGCTCGATTTCGGCGAGATCCCGGCGGAGCGGGCGTACACGTTCGATGTGCGCGGCCTCGACGCGGGCGGCGCGACCGTGGTGCGGGGGCGCTCCGCGGCGGGCATCTACCTCGCCGCGGTGACGGGCGACGTGCTGCCGCTCTTCGCCCAGCGGACCGGCCGGTGGGCGCGGCCGCCGGGCGAGCTCGCGGCGTCGCGCGTCGGCGCGCCCGGGGCGGCGCTCGCGGAGCGCTACCTGATCCTCACCGGCGGGGCCGCGGCCGGGGGCGCCGCGGCGGGCAGCGTCGACCCGGCGCGGCTCGACGCGTACGACCTCGCCGCGTGGGGCGGGAGCGCCTCCAGCGGCGCGCTCCCGCGGGCGGCGCGGTCGCTCGTGGTGCGGGGAGATCTGCTGCTCACCCTGGACGACGAGGGCGCGAGCTGGACCGACGTCGCGGCGGGGCAGAGCGCCGAGGCGTCGCTGCCCGAGGGGCTCGGCTCGTTCGCGGAGGTGGCGGGCGGCCGGACGGTCGAGGCCTCGGACGGGCGCTCGTTCGTGGTCGGCGCGACGCGCGCGGGCGCGGCCGCGGGAGCGCCGGGCGCGCCTTCGGACAAGGTGCTCGTCGTCGGCGCGGACGGGGCGCTCTCCGTGGCGAAGCTCCGCCATGCGCGGGCCGGCGCCGCGGCCGTGTGGGTGGAAGGTCTGGGCCTGGTCGTCGCGGGCGGGAGCGCGGACGGCGCGGGGCTGGAGGTGCTCGGCGACGGCGCGACCGAGTTCTCGCCGAGGCCGTTTCCGCCGGACGCCTCCGAGGGGGCGGGCGCCGCGGTGACCGGTCCCGGGGAGATCGCGCTCGTCGGCGGGGTCCAGGGCGGCGCCGCGGCGCCGACCCGGCGGCTCGCGCCGGGGTGCGCCGCGACCTGCGCGGCCGTGGAGGTCGAGGGCGCCGCGCTGACCGCGGCCATCGGGGGCGTCGCCGCGTTCGCGCTGCCCGGCGGGCGCATCCTCGCGGTGGGCTCCGAGGCGGGCGAGGACGGGCTGACGCGGAGCTTCATCGTCGACGTCGCGGCGGCGCAGGTCGAGGAGCTGCCGCTGCGGGAGCCGCGGCGCGGCGCGGCCGTGGTGCCCGCGCCGACCGGGACGCTCGCCGTGCTCGGCGGGGTCCACGCGGATGGGACGCCGGCGCTGACGATCGAGACGTTCTTCCCGGAGTGAGCGGTCCGCCGGAGGGTGCGGCGCTTTCAGGACGATCTCGCGGGCGCTGCGCAGGGCTCGCTCGATCGCCCTCGCGCAGCTCTTCCCGGCGCGGCCCGTCGGCGCGGACAGCAACCGGCGCGAGTGGCCCTCGCGGCGGCGCCGCCGTCAGCGGGCGGGCTGCCCGGCCGGCGGCTTCGCGCTGTGGGCTTGCATCCAGCCGCGGACGCAGCGGAAGCCGACGTCGGCGTTCTTCGCGCTGGCGAACATGAAGTGGCGCGCCGCGGCCCGCAGCCGGTTCTTCGCGACCACCCGCCACGAACCGCCGCGGAGCACGCGCCCGTAGCCGATGGAAGGCCCGACCGGATTGCTCACCGGACCCTCGACGGCCTGGTAATCGCCGTACCAGTCCCAGCACCACTCCCAGACGTTGCCCGCCATATCGAGGATCCCGAACGGCGACGCCCCCTTCGGGTAGTACCCCACGGGGCTGGGTCCGGCCCGCATGGCGAGCACCGGACTCTTGATGCGCGTGTCGCTCCAGGCGAGCTGGTCCGATGGCGGCTCCTCACCCCACGGATACATGCGTCCGCGGGTCCCCCGCGCCGCGTACTCCCACTCTGCCTCGGTGGGGAGCCGATAGCCGTTCGCCTCGCGATTCCAGATCACGCCCTCTCCTTCGAGCTGGTATGCGGGCGCGAACCCTCGTAGCGCGGACAGACGGTTGCAGAACTCGATCGCGTCCCACCAGTTGACGTTGTTCACCGGGAGCTCGTCGCTCGCGGGAAGCCCCGGGTTCGTGCCCATCACCTCGCGGTAGAGCCGCTGCGTCGTCGGATAGACGCTCATCCTGAACGCCGCGACCAGCACCTGCCGCCGCGGGCGCTCATCGGGCTTCGCCGACACGTCCTCGTCCGCGCTGCCCATCCAGAAGCGCCCGCCCACGATCACGGCCATCTCGATCTTGGGCGCGCTCCCGGCGCGGCCGGCGTCATCCTCGGCGTCCACGGCGCGGGCCACGATCGCTCCCGGGCTCCCCGCCTGCGCGGTGAAGGCCGCGGATCCGACGGCAGGGATCCCGGTCGCCGGCGTCGCCGTGGCGGAGGGCACCACCGCCACGGGCGCCGCCGCCGGGGGCGCCTCGGACGGGCCGCGCCGCGCCTGCAGCGCGCCCCGCGGCCGGCTCGCGATGCTCAGCGCCGCGCAGAGGTCGTCGATGCTGGCGTACCGCTTCTCGCGCTTCCACGCGACGGCCTGCTCCAGGACCGCCTTGACCGTGCCGTCGCACGAGAGCTCCCGCAGGAACGCCGCCCGGTCGTGCACCGCCTCGGCCGGCAGCTGGGCGCCGTGGAGGCAGAAGAGCGCGGTCATCCCGAGGCCGTACACGTCGGCCCGCGCGTCGGCGTCCTGGGGCCGGTCCATCGACTCGGGCGCGCTGTACACGTACGTGCCGAGCGCCCCCGTCCGCGTCCCGCCGGTCGTGTCCGCGGCCGCGACCAGATCGAAGTCCGTGAGCCGCGGCTCGCCCGACGGATCGAGCAGGATGTTCGCCGGCTTCACGTCGCGGTGCACGAGGCCCTTCGCGTGCGCCGCGCGGAGGGCGTCGCCGACGCGCAGGACGAGCGGGATCACCTGCGCCGCCGGGAGGCGCTGCTGGAGGACCGCCTGGTGCAGGTCGCCGCCGCTGACGAACTCCATGACGAAGAAGTGGAAGCCGCCGTCCTCGCCGTGCGGCTCGATCACGCGCACGACGCCGGGGTGATCGAGCCCCGCCATGCGCTGGGCCCCCCGGAAGAAGCGCTCGCGCCGGATCGCGTCCTCCGCGAGGCTCGAGTGCAGCACCTTGATGGCGACGACGTGGCCCTGCTCGTCGTCGCGCGCGCGCCACACGTTCGCGAAGCCGCCTCGCCCGACGCGATCGAGGAGCAGGTACCTGCCGCGCTGCCCCAGCCTGTCGCCGGCGCGGAGCTGGCCTCCCTCGCGCAGCTGCCGCCGGAGCTCCAGGACCTCGCGCTGCGCCTCGGCCGTGTCGCCGCCCGCGAGCTGCAGCGCCCCGAGCCGCACGCGCGCGCGCTCCAGCTCCTGGGCGAGCCTGCGGGTCTCGGCGTCCGGGTAGATCGGCCTGTGGCTCTGCGCGCGCGGGCGCTTCTTGTCGCTCTTCTCGTTCTTCTCGAGCGCGGCGCGGATGCCGAGCGCCACGTCGGTCCAGGCCTCGTCGCGATCGGCCCGGCCCTGGATGGGGCGCTCGTTGTCGGGCAACGCCGCGAGGTGACCGAACGGCGCGCCCTTCCAGTCGCACGCCCTGAGCAGGATCGGGATGACGCGCGCCGAGCCGGCCGCGTGGCGGGCCATCGCGCGCTCCATCTCGACGTCCCAGCAGGACGGCGAGGCGATGAAATCCGCGCTGACGAGCAGCAAGATGAGCTGCGCCGCCTCGAGGCGCTCGCGCACCTCCTCCTCCCATCGGGCGCCGGCCTCGAGCTCCCGATCGTGCCACGCCCGCAGGATCCCCTGTCGCTGCATGGGCGCCAGGTGCGAAATGAGCTCCCGTAGAGCGGATTCATCCCTGCGCGCGTAGGAGATGAATACGTCGATGGGCTTCTGCACGGTCGTCCGAGGTGCCAGCCGGGAAGGCGCGTGGTGCGACGAGTCGACCAGGGGAATCTACTAGGAAGAGCAAACGACCTCTTGGAAGTCAAGCCCATCGTCGCGCCCGCGCGGTTGTCTCGCACCGGTTCGCACGGTTCGCACGGTTCGCACGGTTCCCGCGTCTCGCACAGTCCTCGCGGGATCGTACGGCTCGCCCCGACCCGAGTCCCTGGAATTGACTCTCAACGTAACCGCCCTGGCCTGGCCGACGGCACTCTCTCCGACCTGCCTTCTCGCGCACCGAGCGGCAGCGCCCCCAACAGCTCGTGTCTCCGCGTGTTGCCCTCCAGGTTCCATGCAGTTCCTGGCGGGCGGCCACGCCGTGAACCTGCCTGATCAACGGACAACCGACCGTCCGGTCGGCCATCGTTCGGCCATTGTTCGGCCGGTGAGACTCGCACGCGGCTTATTCACCGCCGCCGTGATGACAGCTTCGCAAATATTGCAAGCGAGGTAGATGCGACGCAGTCGGTGCAGACCGCGCAAACAATGCAATTCGCAAAATCTTGCGGCCGATGCGAGCGCGACGCAGTTGTCGCAGACCACGCAAACAATTGCAAAAACGTCAACGATGAACGAGCTGCCGGGAGCCGGCATCTCATGCCTGAACCACGGAATCGTCGTCTTCACGACTTGACATGCATGCATGCGTGAGCGGCGGACCATGGATGAATATTTGTCTTGGGCTTTTGCAGCGACTCACGCCGCACCTCGCCTCGTACCCAGCGCTCATGACCGTGGGGCTACACGACACTGGCATTGCGCGCGGCGAAGCCTTGCGCGGCGAACCACAACGGCTGTCACGGAGAATCTTTGTATGAGAGATAAAATGAAATACTCAGCGCCCTGTGCGCTGGTCTGGCGAGCCCCTCGCGGCCTCGTGCGGCGCCGATCCCGGCGGCGCGGGCGACGACGGCGACGAGAGCGTGGCGCGCGCCGCGCAGGCACTATCGACCGAAGGACAGGTGTGCACCACCGTCCAGCGCGGCGCCGGACCAGCGGGCGTGGATGACGTCGTGCTCTGGCAGAACGCGCCGACGTGGAACGACGGCGCGAACGTGGCGCTCAGCTCGGGGACGAGCGCGAGCGGCGGGATCCGGCGCAGCTTGCTCCGGTTCGACCTCTCCGGCCTCCCATCGAACGCCGAGGTCGTGTCGGCGAACCTGTCGCTCTCGCAGATCTACAAGGCGGACACCAGCACGGTCCGCGTCCACCGCGTCACGAGCGCCTGGGCGGAGTCCACCGCGACCTGGGGGAGCTTCGGAGAGTCCTTCGATCCAGCGATCGTCGCGTCGTTCACCGGCGGCGGTGCGGCCGGCGTCCGCTCCTCCGACCTCACCGCGCTCGCGCGCGCGTGGGTGAGCGGCGAGGCCGAGAACCACGGCGTCCTCATCGAGGAAGATCCGGTCGTGAGGAGCGAGTTCAAGAGCAGCGAGCGGCCGGAGATCGCGAGCCGGCCGAAGCTCGACGTCTGCTACGTCACGTGCGACGACGGGATCCAGAACGGCAGCGAGAACGGCGTCGATTGCGGGGGCCCGTGCGCGCCCTGCGGCGGCGAGTCGTTCGATGGGCCACCGGGCGGGAGCCCCGTCGACCTCGAGGGCAACGGCGCGACCTATGGCTGGTCGGTCGGCGATCTCGATGAGTTGCCGGAGGCCATCGCGGCGCAGGGCACGAACGAGCCGTGCACGACCGGCGAGGACTGCCAGTTCGACCAGCACTGCGACAACCCCGCGCAGGGCGCGTGCGCCCACGATCCGTGCGCGACGGGCACCCCGCTGCTGTCGACGTGCAGCGGTTGCGTCACGAAGGTCTGCGACGCCAACCCGAACTGCTGCACGCCGACGGCCGTGCCGGGCGACTGCGCGCACGACGCCTGCGTGGCGGCTCCCGGCCCGGCGACCAACATGACCACGACCTGCGGGGACGCGTGCATCGCGAACATCTGCGCGAACCATCCGCGCTGCTGCGATATCACGTGCACGAACACCGCGCAGTGCACTGCGATCATCGGCACGGGCAGCACCTGCGTCTTCCCAGGCCGATGCACTCCGCCCGGTGGCGTGTGCCCCGCGGGTACAGTCCTTGTAGGCGGCCGCTGCACCGGGACCTGGAGCTCGACCTGCGCGGGTTATGTCGCCACGGAGTGCGCCCCCAAGATGTGCAGCTCGGTCACCCCGCGATGCGACGCGAGCTGCGTCGCCCTGGCCGGATCGCTGTGCGGCTCCACCTGCGACACCGATCCCGGCTGCGCGCACGACAAGTGTTACACCGGCGAACGGCTCAATGCATCGTGCAACTCCTGCGTGTCGCAGATCTGCGATGTGTCGCCGAGCTGCTGCGCGCCGGGCGGTGCGTGGACACAGAGCTGCGTCGACCTCGTGGAGAGCGTCTGCGGAGAGACCTGCCCGCAGCAGGGGCTCTGCAATGCCTACCTGCCGGGCGAGACGAACCCCGAATGCTCTCTCCCGGACCTCACGATCGGCGTGCCCTGCGGCGGGACGATCCCCGTCTGCAACCGCGGCACCACGCAGGCGCCCGCGGGCATCGCCATCCACCGCTATGCTGCGGGCGCGGCCAGCTCCCCTCCTCGGAGCCGAGCCGGATCCTCGACGCCTGCAGCCCGAGCGGCGGCACCCTCGCCTGCACGACGACGGAGCCGATCGAGCCGGGCGAGTGCATCAGCGTGGCGGGCTGCACCGGCGTCACCGACGGCATGGAGCTCATCGTCAATCCCCCTGGCGCGGGGCAGATCGCCGAGTGCCAGTGCGGCAACAACGGGAGCGTCTATCAATCGGGCGAGTGCGGGTCGCCCGCCTGCACCGCCACGGCCAGCACCTCGCCGTTCAGGCCGGTCACCCTGTTCGTGGCGCTCGATCGATCCACCTCGATGCGGCAGACGCTGTCGGGGGTGGACGTGAGCGCGGATCGATGGATTCCGGCGACGAACGCGCTGAAGTCCTTCTTCCAGGATCCGGCGTCGGCGGGGCTCGGTGTCGCGTTCCGATTCTGGCCGCTCGACAACCCGGGCCCGTGCAACGAGACCCCTTCCTGTCCGCCTGCCGGCGGCGGCGGCTGTGCGCTGCCGCTCGTCCCGTTCAACGGCGCCGCGGCCGACAGGTTGACCGAGGAGTCCGCGGCGATGGGGGACCAGCAAGAGATCAAGCTCATGCAGGCCTTCATCAACTTCCCGACGCCCAACGGCGAAACGCCGATGTACCCGGCGCTGGACGGCGCCACCACCTGGGCGAACAACTACAAGGACGCCCATCCCGAGGAGGAGGTCGCCGTCGTGTTCATCACCGACGGCATCCCGTCGAGCTGCAACACCGTCCCCAACGCGATCGGAAACCTGGCGCGAAACGCCTTCGTGAACCACGGCGTTCGCGTGCACGCGGTGGGCTTCGGCAACTCGAACGCGGAGCTCATCAACCTCATCGCGGCTCAAGGCGGAGGGCAGGCGCACAACCTCAGCGCCGGCTCGACGCTGCAAGGTAACCTCCTCAATGCGCTGGTCTCGATCCGCGGAGAGGCGCTGCCCTGCGACGTCACTGTCCCCCTCGCGGGCGTCTCGGATCCCGCGTCGGTGTCCGTCGTCTACGAGAACGCCGCCGGCGTGGAGACGACGCTCACGCCCCGGGCCGGGGTCGGCAGCTGCGGCGCGGGAGGCTGGTACTTCGATTCCGGAAACACGCGCGTGAAGCTCTGCCCGGAGACCTGCTCCATCGTCCGCGAGAACCCGGGCGGCAAGGTCCAGGCGACCGTCCTGTGCGCTGACGAGGCCCTCTCGCCCATCACCACGAGCTGGGAGCGCTACCACGGCGTCTGCCCGCCGGGGACCAAGGCCCGGTGGGAATACCTCACGTACAGCACGACCACCCCGGGCGACTCGAGCATCGAGTTCTTCGTGCGATCGGCCGACGACACCGCCGATCTCGGCGCAGCGGCCGTGACGCTCGCCGCGACCGCCCACGCCACGCCGGCCGATACCCAGGTGTGCGACGGCACCTCGACGCCGTCGTGCGCCGTCGATCTCGGCGCGCTGCCGGGAGCGCAAGCGGATTACCTCGAGCTCCAGGTGACGCTGAATCCGACGAGCGACGGCGCGGGCGGAGTCCAGGTGCAGGACTGGGAGATCGGGTATTCGTGTCCCGACGTGGAATGAGCCCGGACACGTTCGCGATCCCTCCGGTGTCGGCTCACCTCTTCCTGCCCCCACGCTGAGGCGCGGCCGCGCGGCGCGCCCCGTAGACCGCTCGTAGATCCTTCGCGATCTCCCGGAGCCGCGCCCGCAGCGCCGCCGGCTCGACCACCTCGACGCCCCTGCCCAGCCCGACGATCTGCGAGACCGCGATCGACTCCCGCTCGAAGTCGACCGTCACGACGCTCGTCCCCTCGCGCCCGCACGTTCCCCGCCCCCACCGCTCGTGCTCGCCGCCGGGCCGGACCCGCCGGAGCGCCTCTTCCCCCTCCCCGGTCACGCGCAACGACACAACGTAGCTCGCCCTCTGCTCCGCGAAACGCCGGCTCAAGGCCTTCCAGCACGCCGCCAGGTCGAACCCCTCCGGCCGCGCAAACGTCGCTTCGAGGAGCCGCGCGCCCGCCACCCGCGCCCCCCGGAAGATGCTCGGCCCCCGCTCCGTCCCGGCGACGAGGTACCAGCGGTCGGCCTTGATCACGAGGCCATACGGCTCCACCACCCGCTCGCTCGCTTCCCCGTCGAAGTCCCGGTACGCGAGCCACACCTTGCGATCCTGCCAGACCCCCACCCGCAGGACGTCGAGGTGCGGCACCACCTCCCTGCCCTGGAACCACCCCGACGCGTCCACGTGGAGCCGCTGCCGCGCGCGCTCGGCCAGCGACCGGTGCACGGCCGGCAGCGCCGCCGACAGCTTGATCAGCCCGCTCTCCAGCGCCGCCGAGAGCCCGATGTCGGCCAGCGCCCCGGGCGCAGCGACCGCCGCGAGCGCCTGCACCTCGGGCTGCGTCAGCCCGGTCAGGCTCGTCTGCCACCCCTCCGCCAGCGCGATCCCGCCGCTCGGGCCGCGCTGCGCATAGACGGGCACGCCCGCGGACGACAGCGCGTCGAGGTCCCGGTAGATCGTCCGCGCCGAGACCTCCAGGCGGCGCGCCAGGTCCTCGGCCGTCAGCTGCCGGCTCTTCGCCCGCTGCAAGAGCAACATCAAGCTGAGCAGCCGATCCGCACGCATGACCGTCCGTGGCTCCCGACCCCGAAATGACCCGCCCGAGAGGCTACGCGCAATTCATGACAGGAGATGTCAGGAATTCGCCCGTAGCGTCGCAGGACGACCGGAGCAGGCCGGAATGCAAGGGCGCGCGCCGCAGGAGCCCGCGCGCCCGCCGAGCCGCCGGTCCCCAAGAAGGAGACACCGTATGAGACCGCTCGAAGGACAGATCGCCCTCGTCGCCGGAGCCACGCGCGGCGCGGGGCGCGCCATCGCGTGCTCGCTCGGCGAGGCCGGCGCCACGGTCTATTGCACAGGACGCAGCGTCCGGGGTCGGCCCGCCACGGGCCAGCGCCCCGAGACCATCGAGGAGACCGCCGAGCTCGTGGCCGCGGCAGGAGGGCGCGGCGTCGCCGCGCAGGTCGACCACACCGTCGAGGAGCAGGTCGAGGCGCTCTGCGCCCGGATCCGGCAGGAGCAAGGGAGGCTAGACGTCCTGGTCAACGATGTGTGGGGCGGCGATGAGCTCACCGAGTTCGGCCAGCCGTTCTGGAAGCTCTCCCTGCCCAGCGGGAAGCTCCTGCTCGAGCGGGCCGTCACCTCGCACATCATCACGAGCCGCCACGCGGTGCCGCTCATGCTCGAGCGCGATCGCGGCCTCATCGTCGAGATCACCGACGGCGACCACTTCGGCTACCGCGGCAACCTCTTCTACGACCTGGCAAAGATGTCGGTCATCCGCCTGGCCTTCGCCATGGCCTGGGAGCTGCGCCGCCACCCCGCCATGACGGCGCTCGCGGTGACGCCCGGCTTCCTGCGCTCGGAGGCCATGCTCGACCACTTCGGCGTCACGGAGGCGAACTGGCGAGACGCCGCCGAGAAGGACCCGCACTTCATCGAATCGGAGACGCCGTTCTACGTCGGCCGCGCGGTCGCGGCGCTCGCCGCCGATCCGCACGTCGCGACGAAGTCCGGCCGCGTCTTCAGCTCGTGGGATCTCGCGAGGGAGTACGGGCTCACCGACGTCGACGGCCGGAGGCCCCACTGGGGCGAGTACTTCGAGCGGCACCTCGGCCGGTACAACAGGGCCGGCGAGGCCGCCTATGCCAGCTGGTTCAACGGCCCGATGGAGCTCGCGTGCCCCGACTGGCCCAAGGAGTGAACGGCGCGGCGGCCGCCGCCTCGAGCAGCGGCCGCCACGCTGGGCATCGACCGCAGCGTCGGGCATCGGCCGCCGCGTCGGGCGGCGGCTGCAGGGGCCGGCGCGGCCGTCTCAGTGGGCGTAGGGCTCGCCGCGAAGCAGGGTCATCGCGCGGTAGAGCTGCTCGATCAGCACGAGCCGCGCGAGGCGGTGCGGGAACGTGAGCGGCGACAGGCTCCACCGGTCGTCCGCCGCGGCGGACACGTCGGGCGGCAGCCCGTCCGCACCCCCGATCAGGAACGCGACCACCCCCTTGCCGCGCGAGCCCCAGCGCTCGACGCCGGCCGCGAACGCCTCGCTGCCGAGCGCCTTGCCGCCCACCTCCATGGCGATGACGCTCGCCCCCGCCGACGCGCGCGCAAGGAGCGGCCCGACCTTCGCCGGCGGGCCGTCCTGGATCTCGATCTCGTCGCACGCCACGTAGCGGCGGATGCGGCCGAGGTACTCGTCCATCGCCGCGCGCAGCGGCTTGTCCTTCACGCGCCCGACGGCGGCGACGACGAGTCGCACGGCGCGCTCAGCTCGGATCGAACCGCGGGGCGGGCTGCGCCCCCGGCGGCAGGGTCTCCTCCGGGACCGGGACGCGCCCCGCGTCGATCCAGAGCCCCTCGATGTCGTAGAGGCGGCGCGTATCCTCCTGGAACACGTGCACCACCACGTCGCCGAAATCGATGAGCACCCAGGTCGCCGCGGCGAGGCCCTCCATCGAGAGGGGCGCGAGTTTCTGCTTGCGCACCGCCTCCTCCAGCCCCGTCGCGATCGCGTGGACGTGCCTGTCCGAGCGGCCGGTCATGATCACGAGGTAGTCCGCGTAGTCGACGCGCCCCACGACCTCCAGGATCTCGACGCCGATCGCCTTCTTGTCGAGCCCCGCCGCGGCGAGCGTCAGCGCGAGCTCGCGCGCGGGGGCCGAAGGCTCGGGGACGGGCGGCGGCGTGCTCCGGCGCGAGCCGGCGCGCTTCGGGCCCGCGAGCGGCGACTTGCTCCGCGCGGGCGACCGCCCCGCGAGCGGCAGCACCGCCTTCGCGCCGCCCTCGCCGCCGCCACGCGCGGCCCGCGGGGCCGGCGCGTCGCCGTCGTCGCGCGCCGGACGCCGCGCCCTCGGAGCCGGCCGATCCGCCGGGATCGGCCGCGCCGCGCGCTCCAGCGGCTCCGCCTCGCCGCCCGCGCGGCGCGCGCGGACCACCTTCTTCGCGCCGGGCTCGCCGACGCCCGCGTGGGAGGCGCGGATCCGGGGCGACGCCGGCCGCTTCGGCTTCGCCGCGGACGACGCTCGACCGGCCGCGCCCGCCTTGGCCGTGGTCGCCTTCTTCCGCGCCGGCGCGCGCGGCTCCGCGCCCTCGCTCGCCTTCGACCCCGACTTCGCCCGCGGCTTGCCGCTCCCCTCGCCTGCGTCCTTCTTGCTCGCCAACGTTCTCTCGCTTTCTTGCGCCCGTCGATGACGGGCGCCACTCGTCTCGCCCGCGTCAGCGGGTCTGGCCCTCGCCGTACGCGATCCACTTGAGCGTCGTCAGGCTCGCGAGCCCCATCGGGCCGTAGGCGTGGAGCTTCGTCGTTGAGATGCCGATCTCCGCGCCGAGGCCGAGCTCGCCGCCGTCGTTGAACCGTGACGACGCGTTCACGAGCACGCAGCTCGCGTCGACCTCGCGCAGAAACCGCTGCGCGTGGTCGTAGCGGGGCGTGCAGATCACCTCGGTGTGCATCGAGCCGTAGCGGCCGATGTGCTCGATCGCCTCGTCGAGCGACCTCACGACCCGGACCGCGAGCACGGGCGCGAGGAACTCCCGCCCGTAGTCGTCCTCCGCGGCCTTGCGCGCCGACGGCACGAGCGCGCAGGTGGCGGCGTCGCCGCGCAGCTCGAGCCCGCGCTCCGAGAGGGCGGCCACGCGCCCGAGCAGCGGCGCCGCGACGCTCTCGTGGACGAGCAGGCACTCCAGCGCGTTGCAGACGCCGGGGCGCTGGAGCTTGCCGTTCTCGACGAGGCGGCAGGCCATCTCGACGTCGCAGCCGGCGTCGGCGTAGAGGTGGTTCACGCCCTTGTAGTGCTGGATCACGGGGACGCGCGCGTTCTCGGCCACGAACCGGATGAGCCCCTCGCCGCCGCGCGGGATGGCCAGATCGATCATGCCGGTCAGGCCGAGCAGGATCCGCGTGGCCTCGCGGTCGAGCGAGGGGACCATCTGCACGGCGTCGGCCGGCAGCCCGACCGAGCGCAGCGCGTCCGAGATCAGCTCGCCGAGGGCCGCGTTCGAGCGCGCCGCCTCCTTGCCGCCGCGGAGGATCGCGGCGTTGCCGCTCTTCAGGCAGAGCACCGCGGCGTCGACCGTCACGTTGGGGCGCGACTCGTAGATCATCGCGATCACGCCGAGCGGGACGCGCACCTGCCCGACGAGGAGCCCGTTCGGCCGCCGCTCCATCCCGACGACTTGCCCGACCGGGTCGCTGGCGGCGGCGACCTCGAGCACCGCGCCGGCGATCGCCACGAGCCGCGCCTCGTCGAGCACGAGCCGGTCGACGAGCGCCTCGGACACGCCGGCGGC
Source organism: Sorangium sp. So ce128 (assembly GCF_051525245.1). Taxonomy (NCBI): domain Bacteria; kingdom Pseudomonadati; phylum Myxococcota; order Polyangiales; family Polyangiaceae; genus Sorangium; species Sorangium sp. So ce128. Next base: position 5,368,416 of record NZ_CP150313.1, read on the forward strand.
GCGCGCCGCGGCCACGTCCTCGGCGTTCGCGGCCAGCACCGCGGAGCGCTTGCCCTCGCCGGCCTCGGCGCGCAGCCGCTCGGCGATGGCGCGCAGCGCGCGGTCCTTCTGGGCCCTGTCCAGCGGGGCGAGGGCGCGGGCAGCCGTCCGGGCGCGCTGGCAGAGCGCGCGAAGCGTGCCCTCTAGATCGATGTTGCTCTGTTCCACAGCGGGAACCTAGCTCGCCTCCCTGCGCGGGCCAACCGTTCTCCTGCGCGTCCATGCTAGCGTACCCGCCGTGTCCGGCGATCTCCGAAGCTCGAGCCAGGCGTCGTTCGCACCCCGCTCCCGAGACGCCCGCCGCGCCCCCACGAGGAGCGCCGCTGCCCGCCCGCGGCGCGGCGCGGCGCTCCTCGTGGGGGCGCTCCTCGCCGTGATCGCGCCGGCGTGCCGCGGCTCGGACGCAGGCGCGGACGCGCCCGCCACGGCGAGCACCGGCATCCCCCTCGCGGCGCCGGGCGCGCTGGGGGCGCCGCTCGACGCGCCGCCGGCGGCCCCCTCCGTCCCCTCCGTCCCCTCCTTGCCGTTCGCCGATCCGGAGGGGCTCCATGTCCCGCCCGATCCGGCCGGCCCTCCCGAAATACCGCCGTATCGTGCTCCTCCCGGGAACACCGGGGGGAGCGGAGTGGAGCTATGACTCGCGCCCGCCACGCCTCGCCGATCGCCGCGCTCGCCGCGATCCTCGCCGCGCACCTCGCCGCGGCGTGCTCCTCCGCCGCGCCGAAGCCGCTCCCGCCCGGTCCGCCGCCCGAGTACGAGCGCCCGCGCGTGTACGACGGCGGCGTCGGCGACGCGCCGGCAGCGCCGCCGGACGAGCCGGGTGCGACGGATGCGACCGACGCGACGCCGGGCGCGCCGCTGCTCGCCCCGTCGCCGGGCGCGCCGCCCGCGTCCACGCAGCCGCCGCCCACGCCGCCGCCCACGCAGCCGTAGCGCCGTGCGCCGCGAGCGGGCGCGCGGCGAGCGCCTCGGCCGCGCGACTCTGGCGGATCCAGCCCCGCCATGCTAGCGGCAGCCATGCTCTCACCCCGGCGGGACTTCGTCGTCATCCTCGATTTCGGCTCTCAGTACACGCAGCTCATCGCCCGGCGCGTGCGCGAGTCTGGCGTCTACTGCGAGATCCACCGCTTCGACGTGCCCATCGCCGAGCTGCGCCGGCTCGCCCCGCGGGCGCTCATCCTCTCGGGCGGCCCCGCCAGCGTGTACGGAGACAACGCGCCTCGCTGTTCCCGGGAGGTGCTGGAGCTCGGCGTCCCGACGCTGGGCATCTGCTACGGGCTCCAGCTCATGGCGTATCACCTCGGCGGCAAGGTCGAGCGCGCGCACACGGGGGGCGAGTACGGCCCCGCGGCGGTGCGCGTCGAGCGCCCGACGGGCATCTTCTCGCGCTTCGCCGAGGGCGACGCCATCGACGTCTGGATGAGCCACGGCGATCGGCTCACCGCGATGCCGGAGGGGTTCGTGTCGCTCGGCACCACGACCGGCAGCCCGCTCTGCGCCGTCGCCCGCGAGCGCGACAAGCTCTACGGCCTCCAGTTCCACCCCGAGGTCGTCCACACGCCGCGCGGCAAGGAGATCCTCCAGTCCTTCCTGTTCGACGTCGCCGGGCTGTCACCGACCTGGACGCCCGCGTCGTTCGTGGAGGAGGCGATCGCCGCGGTCCGCGAGAAGGCCGGGCCGAGCGACCGCGTCATCCTGGGCCTCTCGGGCGGGGTCGACTCGTCGGTCGCCGCCGTGCTCTGCCAGCGCGCCCTCGGCGACCGGCTGACGTGCATCTTCGTCGACAACGGCCTGCTTCGTGAGGGGGAGGCGGAGAGCGTCGAGCGGACCTTCCGCGGCCACTTCCACATGAACCTCGACGCCGTCGACGCGTCGGCGCGGTTCCTCGAGGGGCTGCGCGGCGTCGTGGATCCCGAGCAGAAGCGCAAGGTGATCGGCCGCCTCTTCATCGAGGTGTTCGAGGAGGAGGCGAAGCGGGTCCATGGCGCGAAGTGGCTCGTCCAGGGCACGCTCTACCCCGACGTGATCGAGAGCGTCTCGTTCAAGGGGCCGAGCGCCGTCATCAAGAGCCACCACAACGTCGGCGGCCTGCCCGAGCGGATGAACCTCGGCCTGATCGAGCCCCTGCGGGAGCTCTTCAAGGACGAGGTGCGGGCCGCCGGCGAGGCGCTCGGCATGCCGCGGGACATCCTGTACCGCCAGCCGTTCCCCGGCCCGGGGCTCGCGGTGCGGTGCCTCGGCGAGGTGACGCCGGAGAAGCTCCGCGTGCTCAGGGAGGCCGACGCCATCTTCGACCAGGAGATCCGCGCCGCCGGGCTCTACGAGTCGCTCTGGCAGAGCTTCTGCGTGCTCCTCCCGGTGCGCTCCGTGGGCGTGATGGGCGATGAGCGCACCTACGACGAGGCGATCGCGCTCCGCGCGGTGCACTCGACCGACGGGATGACGGCCGACTGGGCGCGGCTGCCCTACGACCTCATCGCCCGGGTGAGCTCGCGCATCATCAACGAGGTGCGCGGCGTGAACCGCGTGGTGCTCGACGTGTCCTCGAAGCCGCCCTCGACGATCGAGTGGGAGTGACGATGGCGAGCGCGAGCGCGAAGCGGACGCGCGCCACGGCGGCGCTCCTGATGCTCGGGCTGTCGGCGTGCGTCGCGCGGGCTCCGGCGACGGTCTCGCTGCGGGTGAAGGGGAACGTGCCCGACGCGTCGGTCACCATCGACGACCAGTACATCGGCGCGCTCGCTTACGTCGCCGCCCACGGCGTCGCGCTGCCGCCCGGCGCGCACCGGATCACCGTGGAGAAGGCCGGCTACTTCGCCTGGGACCGCCTGGTCGAGGCCAGGAGCGGCGCCCCGCCGATCCACCTCCAGGTGCAGCTCACGCCCGTGCCGGATTGACGACCTCGCGGGGCCGGCACCGGCCGGCCCTGGCGCAGCCGCACCCTCACCGGGGCGCACGCGCGAGAGCACAGGACGAAATCATCTCCACGCGGTCTCCGTAATCCATGTGGTGGATGCACGCGGCATCCATCCCGATCTCCACTTTACGGGGGACCGAATCATGCCGAATCGGAGCAGTCCGAAGGCGCGCGTGACGAAGACGCGCGCGCCTTCCATGAACAAATCAGCTCGGCGCGCCCGCCGATGCGCCACCCTCGAGGTGTGCGGCCCCGAGAGCTGTCGTCCGGGAGGCCGCCTGTTTCACGCCCTGTGCGATCTCGCCGATCGCTTCCTGCAACGCCGGGGAGATCCGCGGGCGATGCAGCTGGGCACCGTGCTGTTTTATGTCGCATTCCACAGCGCTCGAGCCGCCGAGGACGACGACTTTCGCCTCTCTCTCCGGACCTCCCTGGACATGCTCGTCGAGCTCGAGCCGGTCGAGCGCTGGCTCCGGCCGCCGCCGGCGTTCGATGTGCCATCCGGACGACCTGCGCCGCGCCCCTACCCTACCTGCGCCGGCGCGGAGCTCCCGGCGCCACGAGGCTCCGGATGACGTCGCCGCGCTCATCGCCGTCCGCGCCGCCGTCCGCGCCGGCGCGCCCGTCGTTCGAGACGGTCTATGCCGTGGGCTTGCCGTTCCTTCATCACGCGCTCCGCTGGCTGGGTGTCTCGGTGAACGATCTGGACGACATGCTCCAGGAGGTCTTCCTCGCGGCCTATCGGGGCCTGGCGAGCTACGAGCCATGGCGTTTCCACGCGGCCCCTGCGGGCGGGCTCGCCGCGGCAGGACCGCCGCCCCTTCGCATCACGCCCGAGGCGGCGCTGCATCGATGGCTGTTCGGCATCGCATGGAGAAAGACGAGCCACTACCACGCGCGCGCTCACCGGCGTCGCGAGATCCCCTCCGGGGCCGGCGTGTCCTGGCCGTTCGACGAGCGTGCCCCGGCGCCGACGCCCGAGCAGTCGCTCGCGGGCGCGGACCGCGCCGAGATCGTGACGGCGCTGCTGCTGAAGATCGCGCCCGAGCGGCGCGTGATCCTCGTCATGTACGATCTCCTCGGCGTCGCGGTGGCCGACATCGCCGGCGAGCTCTCGCTCAACGAGAACACGGTCCGCTCCCGCCTGCGCCTCGCCCGCGAGGACTTCCGCGCCGCCGTCGCGCGTCAGTCGGCCGAGCGCCGCAGCGCCCTGTGCGCCCTCACCGCGTCGGAGCGCCCCCTCCACACGAGCGCCGCAACCATGCTCCACACCGTGCGCGCGTTCCCTCCCGTCCCCGCGCCCGCTGCACGCGCGCTCTGGCGCCGCCTCCAGCAGCGGATCGACGAGCGCGCTGCCATTGCCAGGACCGCCCCGCCCGCGCCGTGGTAAGGACCAGCGAGCCAGCGCCACCAATGCACGGACGATAGGGACAGAACGCAACACGCACGGCGCCGCACACACCCACGCGACCAAGCGACGGCAGACGAGACGGTAAGACGAGAGCGAAGAATACGAAGCGGGCGACCCCACTGACAGCTTGACGCCCCCGCACGTTTGTGTAGTCTCCGCCGCCCTCGCAGAGAAAGTCCTACGATCATGGCCAATACTCCGAAGTGGAATGTCCGTCTGCGTCACGAATGGCTCGCCACCCCGCTCAAGAAGAAGCGCCTGAAGCGCTGCCAGAAGGCGCGGATCGGCCTGCTCGATGCGGAGCAGCGCAAGGCTGCCAAGCAGAAGCCCGTCCAGGTCGAGCAGCCCGCGAGCTGACCGGCTGACCACCGTTACGCACCGCGCGACACTTGCCAGCCCGGCCGCGCGAACACCTCGACATCACGTGCCGATCGCGGTTCCGCAGGTCGGCGCCCTCGCGCGGCGCGATCCGTGGTAGCGTCGCCTCGCGGTGTTCGCCCGCGCGTTGGCGACGACTCGTCGAACCTCACCTCTGGTGAGGTTCGACCCGGATCCATGGGAGCGAGGCCCTGAGCGTGTCGGATTCGAGCTTTTCGCCCGGTCGCTCGGGCACTCCTGCCGTGCCTTCGTCTCGCTCTGCAGGGGGCGAGGAAGGCGACGGACCCACCCGCGTCATGAGCGACACGGAGCGGCAGGCCGCGCTTGCCGCCGTGCGCGGAGCGCAGGCCGCGGCCGCCGCCGCTGCGGTCACCTCTACGACCGCGGAGACGGTTCGCCCTCCGCCGCCCCCTCCCTCCGCGTCGGGCGCGGCGGCGCACGAGCTGGCCGCCGAGACGGTCCGCCCCGCTGCGCTCCCGAAGGGGCTCGCAGCGGCGGCTGCGCACGACGCGACCGCCGACACGGTCCGTCCACCCGCTCCTCCCACGGGGAGCGCGGCGAGCCCTGCGGAGAGCGCGGCGGACGGGCAGCCGGCGGAGGCGGACCCGCTCGTCGGCACCACGGTGGCGGGCGCGTACCACGTCATCCGCCTGCTCGGCGAAGGCGGCATGGGCCGCGTCTACGAGACGCACCACACCCGCATCCCGGGCAAGCGGTTCGCGCTGAAGACGCTCCACCCCGAGCTCGCCCAGCAGCCCACCGTCCTCGCGCGGTTCCAGCGCGAGGCTGAAGCCGCAGCGTCGATCCGGAGCCCGCACATCGTCGAGATCTTCGACGTGAACCGGCTGAGCGACGGCCGGCCGTGCATCATCGCCGAGTACCTGGATGGCAAGGGCCTCGACGAGCTCCTCGCAGGGTCGGGAGGGCGGCTGCCGGCCGGCGCCGCGGTGCGGATCGCGCGCGAGGTGTGCGACGGCATCGCGGCCGCGCACGCCGCGGGCATCGTGCACCGGGACATCAAGCCGGAGAACATCTTCCTCACGGGCGACCCCGCGTGTCCGACCGTGAAGATCCTCGATTTCGGCATCTCGAAGACCTCCGCGCCGTCCACGCTCACGAGGACCGGCATGGTGCTCGGAACGCCGGCGTACATGGCGCCGGAGCAGGCGAAGGGGGACGAGATCGACCCTCGAGCCGACATCTACGCGGTGGGGGCGGTCCTCTACCACGCGCTCACCGGGCAGCGCCCCTTCGAGCGCAGCGACCCGACGGCAGTGCTCCTCGCGGTCATGACGGAGGAGCCGCCGCCGCCGCGATCGCTCAACCCGGACATCCCGCCGGGCCTGGAGGCCGTCGTCCAGCGCGCCATGGCGAAGCAGAGAGAGGACCGCCACGCCTCGATGGGCGAGCTCGCAAGCGAGCTCGCGCCCTACGAGGAAGCGGCCGCGCCCGGGCCGCCCAGCGCTCGCGCGTCGCTCGCGCGCGCGTCCGTCGTGCTCGGGCGGCCTTACGCGCTCTCGCACGCGTTCGGCCTGCCCGGCTCGGCGTCGTCCGAGGCGTACCTGACGCGGCAGATGGTCTTCCTCGCGGTGAGCCTCGGCCTTGGGTGGCTCGGCGCGGGCCTCGTCAGCTGCCTCGCCGGCTTCGCGCGCGCGGCGCGCGGCGACGCCGCCGCGCTGTCGGGCCAGGGCGCCACCCTGCTCACGCTCGGGATCCTGTGCGCCCTGTTCGGCGTCGGGCTTCTCGGCGGCTTCTATGTCTTTCGGCGTGTCTGGCGGGACGACGCCCGGATGAGCGCGCTCGCGCCGCGGCTCACGACGCCCGTCGTGCTCGCCCTCGTGGCCTACGGGGCCGCGTCGCTGCTCGTGCGGCTCGTGGAGGCCGTGCTCCTGCAGCGCGCCATCGGCATCGCATGGCCGGTCTGGGACGCGCTGCTCTTCCTCATCAGCGTGCTCGCCGCGGGCGCTGCCGCCCTGTTCCAGTGGCGAGGACAGCGGCGATGAGCCCGCGGCCGGGCCGCCGGACGCGGGCCATGGGCCGCTGTCCGGGCGTGTGTTAGGGGGAGCAGGCCATGCCAGCGCAGGCATCTGGGACGAGCGCCCGCCAGGCCAGCACCCCCGGCAGACCGGGCACACAGCCGGGAACAACCACCGTGCTCGGCGCAGGCGGCAACGCCTCGGGCTCGCGCGCCTCCCTGCTGGCGCGGACGCCGCCCGCGGCGCTCTGGCTCGTCACGGGCGCGGCTGCGCTCGTCGCCGTCGTGTTCACCGCGGCGCTGCTGCGCGACGGCGTCTCGCTCTCCCGGCTCGAGGCGGCCTCGCTCGCAGAGCGCGCGCCGCCGTCGAGCTCCGGCCTCCGGCGTCCGGTCGCGCCGCGACCTTCCGATGCTGTCCCCGCCGACGAGCTCGCCACAGCGACCGCGGGCGGCGTGCTCGCGCTGGAGGCGCTCGCCTCGCGCTACCCGAAGGATCCGGTGATCTTCCGCGCGCTGATGCTGCGCCACGCGCTCCCGCCGCCTTACCACGCCGCCGCGCTCGCCGCGGCGAAGCGGCTGCTGGAGCTCGATCCGGGGGCGGCGGCCGACGACGACGTGAAGCGCATCGTTTCGAGCGCCGCCGGCGGACCGCCCGAGGCGGCCTCGGCTGCGCTCGACCTGATGGCGACCGGCATGGGGAGCCACGGGGCGGATCTGCTCTACGAGCTCGCGGTGGGCAGCTCCGCGCTGAAGGAGCGCGCCGCGAAGCGGCTCGCGGAGGCCGCGGTCCTGGGGCGAGCGACGCCCGCGCTGCGCATCGCCCACGAGCTCCGGATCGCGCCCTCCTGCAAGGCGAGGCAGGCCTTGCTGGCGCGCGCGACGACCGATGGCGATCGGCGCGCCGTCGATGTCCTCGCGCCGCTCGTCACCAGCAAGGGCAAGGGGTGCGGCTTCCTGGGCATGAGCCGGTGCGCGGCGGCGTGCGCCTCGATCGCGGGAGAGATCAAGGCGGCGATCCAGGCGATCGAGGCGCGCACCGGGCCAGCGCCCCGGGCGGCCGACGCGCCTGCGAGCCGATGACCGCGCCTGCGAGCCGATGACCGCGCCTGCGAGCCGATGACCGCGCCTGCGAGCCCATCGTCTCACGCTCGAATCGATGACGTTGACCGAGGGTTGCGCAGGTGGGAGCCTTGCCATAGTAGGGCTCAACTCATGTACGTTCCTGCTCAACCCTGGTCGCCGGACTCATGGCGTGAACGGTTCAACGCTGCGCCGCTCCCCTATGACGATCCCGACGCCGTCCAGGTGGCCGTCGACAAGCTCCGGGCGCTGCCGCCGCTCGTGACCTCGTGGGAGGTCGAGCGACTCAAAGGCTATCTGGCCGAAGCGCAGCTCGGCCGCCGGTTCGTGCTCCAGGGGGGAGACTGCGCGGAGACGCTTGACGACTGCCGCCCGAACATCGTCACGAACAAGCTCAAGATCCTGCTCCAGATGTCGCTCGTGCTGGTGCACGGCGCCCGCCGGCCGGTGGTGCGCCTCGGGCGCTTTGCCGGGCAGTACGCCAAGCCGCGCTCCAGCCCGGTCGAGACGCGCGATGGCGTGAGCTTGCCCAGCTATTTCGGGGATCTCATCAATCGCGCTCCCTTCGACGCCACCGCCCGGCGCCCCGATCCAAACCTGATGATCGCGGGATACCAGCACGCGGCGATCACCCTGAATTTCATCCGTTCCCTGTCGGAGGGCGGCTTCGCCGATCTGCACCACCCGGAGTACTGGGACCTGAGCTTCCTCGAGCGGGCGGATCTGCCCGGGGAGCTGCGCGAGCGATACCAGCGGATGACAGAGCAGGTCGGGGAGGCCCTTCGGTTCATGGAGGCGCTCGCGGAGGTGCCGGTCGGGGAGCTCTCGCGGGTCGAGTTCTTCACGAGCCATGAAGGGCTCCACCTGCACTACGAGTCCGCGCAGACGCGGAAGGTCGCGCGCCGGCCTGGCTTCTACGATCTGACGACCCACCTGCCCTGGATCGGCGAGCGCACGCGGCAGCCGGACGGCGCCCACGTCGAGTTCTTCAGCGGCGTGGAGAACCCGCTGGGCATCAAGCTCGGCCCGAAGACGCTCCGCGACGACGTGATCCGCCTCCTCGACCGGCTCAACCCGGCGGACGAGCCGGGCAAGATCGTGCTCATCGTGCGCATGGGCGCGGGCCGCGTGCGCGACGGGCTCCCGCCGCTCATCGAGGCGGTGCGGTCCGCGGGGCGCAAGGTGCTCTGGATGTCCGATCCGATGCACGGCAATACCCAGACGACGTCCAGCGGGATCAAGACACGGAATTTCGAGGATATCCTCACCGAGATCGAGGCGAGCTTCGAGGTGCACGAATCCATGGGATCCCACCTCGGCGGCGTCCACTTCGAGCTCACGGGCGACGATGTCACCGAGTGCGTCGGGGCGGGGCTCACGGAGTCCGATCTCGACCAGCGCTACGCCAGCCTGTGCGACCCGAGGCTGAATTACCGCCAGTCGCTCGAGATGGCGTTCCGCATCGCCCACCGCATGGCGGAGGCCTCCCGACGCGCGAAGGGCTGAGTCGAGGGCAGGAGTCTCCTGCTGGCGTTCCGTCGAGACTGCCCAATGAACACCCGCAGGGGGTAGTTCGCCATGCAGACCATCTCGACGGAACAGGGTGAGAGCCGACAGGGCGGAGAGCAAGCCGCGACGGATGCCTCGCACGAGTGCCCGCAGCGCTCCGGCGCCAGCCCCACGCTGCTCGAATATTTCCTGCCTGAGGCCGATATCGTCATGAACCACGCCATCGTGGTGATGGCGCCACCGGAGGTGACGTACGCCGCGCTGAAGCGGGTGGATTTCGCGAGGAGCCGCTCTCTCCTCCTGCGCGCGATCTTCGCGCTCCGCCTGGCCGCCGTGCGGCGCGCCCGGCGCAGGCTCCGCCTCGCGCCGCTCCCGGCGCGCGTGCGGATGTCGCTCCAGAACATCGAGGATTACGGCCAGTCCAAGCTCGCCGAAAAGGAGGGCTCCGAGATCGTCATCGGCTCGATCGCGCGCCTGTTCAGCGTGGAGAGCCTGTTCACGAGGCGGACCGGCGCCGAGTTCAAGTCGTTCGACTGCCCGGGTCACTTCAAGGCGGCGGCGAGCTTCGTCGTGATGCCCTACGGACAGCGCCGGACGCTGCTCGCCTACGAGACCCGCATCCGCGCGACCGACACGCGGACGAGGCGGCGGCTGTTCCTCCTGGACGCGCTGACGGCGCCGCTCGGGAGGCTCGTCATGCGCCGGATGCTCCGCGTCGTCGCCCGGGTCGCCAAGTACCAGTGCGCGGCGCCGGCGCATCATCATCGCCAGCAGGCCATGTAGCGCGATCACTGGCGATCCGTCGAGACTACCCCAATGAATCACCGCAGGGGGTAGTTCGCCATGCAGACCATATCGAGAGAACAGGGTGAGTTCCGGCAGGGAGAGGGACAGGCCATGACGGGTGCCTCGCCCCAGGGCCAGCAGCGCTCCGGGGCTTGCCCCACGCTGCTTGAATATTTCCTGCCGGAGGCCGACATCGTCGTGACCCACAAGATCGTGGTGATGGCGACGCCGGAGGTGACGTACGCCGCGCTGAAGAGGGCGGATCTCGCGAAGAGCCGCTCTCTCCTGATGCGCGCGGTCATCGCGCTCCACCTGGCCAAGCTGCGCCGCGCCCGGAGCAGGCTCCGCCTCGCGCCGCTGCCCGCGCGCGCGCGGATGACGCTCCAGAACGTCGAGGACTACGGCGAGATCAAGCTGGCAGAGCGGGAGGGCTCCGAGATCGCCATCGGCACAATCGAGCGCCTGCTGAACACAGAGAGCCTGTTCACGAGGCGGACTCCCACCGAGTTCATCGCGTTCGATTGCCCCGGGCACATCAAGGCGGTCGGGGGCTACGTGGTGACGGCCTACGGCCAGCGTCGGACGATGCTCTCGTACGAGGTACGGATCCGCGCGACCGACACGCGGACGAGGCGGCGGCTGTTCCTCCTGGACGCCCTGACAGCGCCGCTCATGAGGCGCTTCTCGCGTCAGATGCTCCGCTATATCGCGAGGGCCGCCGAGCGCCAGTGCGCCGAGCCGACGTACCGCCAGGCCACGTAGTGCCCTCGGTGTGCCGGGCGCGGGCCGCCGGCCGCGCGCCGGCCACGAACGGGCGCGCGCGGCTCGCGCCCCCGCCGGGAGCGCTGCCGGGGCGCGCCTTGCGCCGCGGCCCTCGCTCGTGCACCCTAGGCGGCGAAGGAGGCCCGCCATGCACCCCATTGCATCGACGAGCCTCGGCCTGACGCGCCGCTGAGCGCGCCGGCGAGGCTCACATCCCCGAGCTCATCTCGCGTGTCGCTGGAACAGCGCGGCCGACGCGTAGGTGCGTCACCGCGCCCTCGGGAGCATGGCATGGGCAAAGATCGATCGCGGAGCCGCGAACGCGCGCGCTCCGTCGTGGATGCAGGTTCGTTGTTCGGTGGGACGGCGGCGCGGAGCGCGCAGCGCAAGGAGCGCCAGCTCTGCCGTCAGGTGCAGGAGGCGGTGAGCGACGCGCTCGCCGCGCTCCGCGACGACGTCCTCCAGGACGTCTGGGTGATGGGTGTGGAGCCGGCGCCCGACGCCAGCCGGCTCGCGGTGGTCGTGCAGGTCAGGCCTGGCACGCCGCCGGAGGTGGCGGCGGCGCGGCTGGAGAAGGTGGCGGGCTACGTGCGCGCGGAGGTCGCGGGGGCGATCACCCGCAAGCGCGCGCCGACGCTCGCGTTTCAGGTGCTGCCGCCGGAGGGAGAGCCGTGAGCGCGCGCATCTCCGCGTGGCTCCCGGACGGCGCGAGCGCGGCGCTCAGCGCGTCGCTCTCGCGGCTCGCGCGCACCGACGACGTCGCGCACATCGCGGTCATGCCCGACGCGCACGTGGCCGACGACGTGTGCGTCGGCACGGTGACCGCCACGACCCGTCGCCTCTTGCCGGCGGCGGTCGGCGGCGACATCGGCTGCGGCATGGTCGCGCTGCGGCTCCGCGCGGACGCCGATCTGCTCGCGGATCGCGATCGCGCGGCGCAGCTCCTCGCCGCGCTGTGCCGCCGCGTCCCGCACCTGTTGCGCCCGGCCGCCGGCGCTCCGCCGCTGCCCGGCGATCTCGCCGAGGCGCGGCTCGGCGCGCCTCGCCTCGAGGCGATGAAGCACCGCGAGGGCCGGATGGAGCTGGGTACGCTCGGCCGGGGCAACCATTTCCTGGAGGTGCAACGCGACGAGGAGGGCGCGCTGTGGCTGCTCCTCCACAGCGGCTCGCGCGCCATGGGCCCGGCGATCCGGCAGCACCACGAGGCGCTCGCGGCGCGCGACCCGTCGGGCGTCCGCTTCCTCGACGCCGAGAGCGAGGCCGGGCGCGCGTACCTCGATGATGCAGCCTGGGCAGCGAGGTACGCGCGGGCGAGCCGCGCGCGGATGGTCACCGAGGCCCTCTCGCTCTTCGCCGAGCTGTTCGGCGTCGACGCCGACGCGTCGTCGCGCATCGAGATCGATCACAACCACGTCCGGCGCGAGGAGCACGGCGGGCGCGCGCTGTGGGTGCACCGCAAGGGCGCCATGGGGCTCCGCGAGGGGGAGCCCGGCGTCGTGCCCGGATCGATGGGGAGCCCGAGCTTCCACGTCGAGGGGCGCGGCCACCCCGAGGCGCTCGGCTCGTCAGCGCACGGCGCCGGGCGCGCGCTGCCGCGGGGCGAGGCGCGCCGCCGCATCGGCGCGCGGCAGCTGCTGCGCGAGGCCGAGGGCGTGTGGTTCGATCACCGCCTCGCGGACCGGCTGCGCGAGGAGGCGCCCTCGGCCTACAAGGACATCGGCGCGGTCATGCGGGCCCAACGCGACCTCGTGCGCGTCGTCCGCCGGCTCTGGCCGGTGCTCGTCTACAAGGCGCCATGAGCGGACCCGTCACGGCCGGTCGAGGGTGACGACGGGCGACGTCCACGTCTCCCAGTGCGCCTCGTTGTCCGGATCGCCGAGCGCCCGGAGCGCGCGGAGCTTGATCAGGTAATCCCCGTCCGGGACGACGGTGAGCCTCCCGTCGAGCTTCGTCGTGCCCTTCCATCCATACCGCGTGACCGCCGTCGCGGACGCGCTCTGACCGACGTGGGACAGCATCAGCGCGCGCCCCCACGGCTTCGCCGTGGCGGCGTCGACGATGTCCAGCGCCAGGACCTCCGCGCCGTGATCGAGGTGGACGACCACATACGGAATGTCGTCCGACGCCAGCGTGTACGCCGCGCCGCGCGGCTGCTGGGTCAGGCGCGTCCCGCTCAGCTTGCCGAGCCACGGAGCCCCGGACCCCGACGGCTTGAGGAGGGGCAGGCTCTGGTAATCGCCCTTGAAGCCCGCATACGGCACCCGCAGCAGGCCGTCGGCCGCGCCGCCCCGCGGCGTGAACACGAGGTAGCCGCCGAACAGGCCGCCTTCCGCGAGCGCGTCGCTCGCCGTGACGGTGACGGAGACGGTCGCGCTCCCGGCGGCGGGCACCGTCACGCTCGCGGCGCTGAAATCGACGCGCGCGGCGCCGGTCGTGGCGCTCGCCGGCGCCCAGTGGTCGCCCCCTGTCGCGCACGCCGCGGGCGCGTGCGACAGGTCGTAGGTGACGTCGTGCCCGCTCGAGTTCTCGAGCGTCAGCGTGCGCGCGGCGGGGCCGGCCTCGCTCTCTCCCAGCGAGAGCTTTCCGGGGCTGATCACGGTGGTCGCGCGGATCGCCCGGTCGACGCGGATCACCCCTGCGCCCTGCCGGTGCGCGCTCTCCGGCACGCCGGCGCCCAGATCGCCGCTCCACGGCGCGGGGACCGCGGTGTTCTGGAGGACGTCGCGCACGCGCGCCGCGGACAGCTCCGGGCGCGCGGCGAGCAGGAGCGCGACGGCCCCGGCCACGTGCGGCGCCGCCATCGACGTCCCGCTGAGCGTGTCGTACGAACCTTGCTCGATCGGCACCGTCGAGTAGATCGTGCCGCCGGGCGCGGCGAGATCGGGCTTGAAGGACAGCGCCGCGCTCAGGCCGTGCGAGCTGAAGCGGGAGACGAGGCCCGCGGTGCTGTTCCGCGCGGCCACGGCCCGGTGGGTCCAGCTGTGGGTCACGGGCCCGGCGTCGAGGCGCGCGTTGAGCAGCTCGCCGTCGGCCTGCGCGATCCCCACGACCGGGAGGGTGATCGGAGGGTCGCCCTCCACGGACGGGCTCATCGCCCCGGACCGGTCGTTGTAGAACAGGACGCCGACGGCGCCCGCGGCCTGCGCGTGCGCGGCCTTCTGGTGGAACGAGCAGCCGCCGCGCCGGACGAGCGCTATCTGGCCCGCGAGGCTGCCGGCGGGGAGCTCGGCGCACGCGTCGCGGGCGCTGGTGGTCGTCCCCGTGCGCGCGAGGGCGGCGCTCCCCGAGAGCGGCGCGGGCGGGCTCCCGGCGCCGCGGGTGTAGCCGATCACGGCGTTGCCCGGCGCGACGGTGAACGACAGGGTGGTGACGCGCGTGCTGTCGACGGACGCGGTGCCGATGACCGCCTCACCCACGCCGGGCGCGCCCGCGGCCCAGAGCCCCTTCTCACCGCTGTTGCCGATCGACGCGACGACCACGACGCCGCGCCCGACGAGCGCGCTCGCCGCCGTCGCCGTCGGATAGTCAGGCCACTGGAACGGCGTTCCGATGCTGATGTTGATGACGTGCATGCCGTCGCTGGCAGCCCGCTCCATCGCCTTGAGGATGATGTCGGCGCGGGAGCCGCCGCGGCAGCCGAACACGCGGTAAGCGCCGAAGGTCACGTCCGGGGCCACGCCCTGCACGACCCCGTTCGCCCCGATGATGCCGGCGACGTGCGTGCCATGGCCCAGGCAATCGTCCGGCTCTCCGTCGGGCACGGGCGGCTTGGTCGCGTCACCGGCGACGAAATCGTCGCCGACGAAATCGTAGCCAAACGCCACGCGGCAGCCCGGGCCGAAGCAGCCTCCGAGATCGGGATGATGGTAGTCGATCCCGCTGTCGATCACGCCGACGCGGATGTCCTCGCCGGTCACGCCGAGCTCTCGGCGCACGACGTCCGCGCCCGACATCTCGCCTGCGACGGCGAGGTCCGGGTCGACCGTCGGCGCGGCGCGCGTGGTGTCGAGCTCCACCGGCACCACCGGGTAGACGGCCTTGACCCCGGGCATGTCCGGGAGCGCGGTGGAGCCGTCCTGCGCGACCCGGACGGAGAGGCCGTTCCAGAGCTCCTCGAACGAGAATCGTTGTTTGTACCGGAGCCCGCGGGCCGCAGCAGCTCGCCGGAAGAGCTCCCGCTCCTCCTCGACAAGGCCCTTGATGCGGGCGCCCCCGCTGCCCCTCGCGGCCGGCGCTCGCTCGAACTCCACGAACCAGAGCTCCGTGGCCTCCTCCGGCGCGAACGTCGCTTCGCCTGGCTCCGAGTCGTCGGGAGGAGCAGTGTCCTGGCCCGCCTCCTTGTCTCCAGTCTCTCCGCTGCACCCTGAAATGGCGAACCAGAGAGATGCCAGAACGAGCCGGCAACCACCGCACCTCACACGCCCCTTCCCGCGCGCTCCGATCATCGATTCAGCTATGTTCGATGACGCGAATCGGTCAAGCGTGAGCGGTGCGAGAACGGAGGGCGGCGCGCGCCACGGACCGTCATTGTCGCAGACCATGGAAGAGTGGTTGTTTCAGAGCAGCCGCCCTTTCGGGTCGGGCGTAACGAGAGTTGCGCTGTGCGGCCCTGCCACGCGCGACGGAGCGCGGTGGCGCGGTGGCGCGGTGGTCACGGAGCCCAGGCGCCATGAGAGGCGCCCTCGAGAGGTCGTTATCTCGCGATGTCGTCGCTGTCCTGCCATGCCGCGGCGTACGAGCTCGTCGCGCTCAGGAGGCCGCCTCGGCCTCCGGCGGCGCGGGACGGCCCCGGACGTTGCTGGTCCTCGAGCGCTCGACTAGCGTGGCGCGACTCTCCGGCGCGGGCGGCGCCGGGGCTCGGATGCACGATGACGGTCCTCGAGCGCGCCCTGTTCTCCTTGCACCATCGCCTGGTCCATGTGCCGCGCGTGGGCCGCGTCGCGCGGGCGCTCGCCGCGCAGGTGGGCCCTGCGGCGTCGCTGCTCGACGTGGGCGCGGGCGACGGCACGGTCGCGCTGGAGGTCGCGCGCCTGGTCGGGGCGCTCCGCGTCGTCGGCGTGGACGTGAAGGCGCGTCCCGGGGCGGCGCTGCCGGTCATCGGCTATGACGGCGAGCGCCTCCCCTTCCCCGACGCGGCGTTCGAGGCGGTGCTCCTCTCCGACGTGCTGCACCACGCCGCGCGCCCCGGCGCGCTGCTCGCCGAGGCCCTCCGGGTCGCGTCGCGCGTCGTCGCGCTCAAGGATCACTTCCGGTTCGGCCCGGTCTCGGAGCGCGTGCTGCTCTGGATGGATCTCGCCGGCAACGCCGCGCCCGGCGTCGAGGTGCGGGGCACGTACTTCACGCCGGGCGAGCTCGTCGCGCTCGTGCGCGGCGCGGGTGGCCGCATCACCGGCCTCGAGTGGCCGCTCCGGATCCACGATCTGCCGTTCCGCCTCGTGACCCAGGATCGCCTCCAGTTCGCGGCGCGGATCGAGCGCCTGGCCGCGGGAATCGCGGGAACCGCGGGAGACGCGCGATGACGGAGCTCAGGTCGTTCGTCGTCGGCGGCGCCGGGTTCATCGGGAGCCACCTCACCGATCGCCTGGTCGAGCGCGGCCCCGTGACGATCTACGATAACCTCTCTGTCGGGCGCCGCGCGTTCGTGGCGCCGCACCTCGCCTCCGGTCGCGCGACGCTCGTCGAGGCCGACGCCCTCGATCTGGAGCGGCTCACCGAGGCCATGGCGGGCCACGACCTCGTCGTGCACCTCGCGGCGAACCCCGAGGCGCGCTGGGGGCTCACGCGGACGCGGCTCGACCTCGATCAGGGCACCATCGCGACGTACAACGTGCTCGAGGCGATGCGACGGACGGCCGTCAGCCGGCTGATCTTCTCGTCCTCCGGGACGGTCTACGGCGACACCGCGCGTCGGTGCGCGGAGGGCGATCTCGGCGCCTTGCCCATCTCGCTCTACGGCGCGAGCAAGCTCGCGGGCGAGGCGCTCATCAGCGCCTACGTCGAGTGCTTCGGCCTCACGGCGTGGATCTACCGCTTCGGCAACGTCGTCGGGCCGCGCGGGACGCACGGCGCGGCGCTCGATTTCCTGAAGAAGCTGCGCGATCGGCGGACGGAGCTCGAGGTGCTCGGCGACGGGCGCCAGTCGAAGCCGTACCTCGATGTCCGGGACTGCGCGGAGGGGATCCTGTTCGGCTTCGACCAGGCCAGGGAGCGGCTCAACCTCTACAATCTCGCGCCCGAGGACGCGACGAGCGTCTCGCGCATCGCGGAGCTGTGCGTGGCGGCGTCGCTCTATCCGGACGCGGTGATCCGGTATCAGGGAGGCGAGCGCGGCTGGCCTGGCGACGTGCCGCGATCGCGGATGGATCCCGGCAAGCTGGCGGCGCTGGGCTTCCGGGTGCGCCACACGAGCGACGAGGCGGTCCGGATGGCGGTGGAGGCGCTGGCGAGCGAGGTGTTCGGGGGCGAGCTGGCGCGACGAGCGCAGTGAGCGCGCCGCCGCGCGGGTCGGCCGCGGTGGTAGACTCCACGCATGGCTGAGCTCACCCTCTATCTCGGGAACAGGACCTATTCATCGTGGTCGCTCCGGGCCTGGCTCGTCCTGAAGCAGGCTGGCGCCGATTTCGAAGAGGTGGTGATCCCTCTCCGGGCGCCCGGCACACGCACCCTGGAGATCCAGCGTTACTCTCCGTCGGGCAAGGTGCCGGCCCTGCAGCACGGGGCGCTCACGATCTGGGAGTCGCTCGCGATCGCCGAGTACGCGGCGGAGCTCTTCCCCGCGGCGAAGCTCTGGCCGGAGGCGCGCGACGCGCGCGCCGTCGCGCGATCGGTGAGCGCCGAGATGGCGAGCAGCTTCGCCGCGCTCCGCACCGCGCTGCCGATGAACGTGCGGCGGAAGATCCAGGGCGTGGCGCTCACCGACGCGGCGTCGCAGGACATCGCGCGCGTCCAGGCGATATGGAACGACTGCCGATCGCGCTTTGGCCAGGGAGGCGAGTTCCTGTTCGGGCGCTTCAGCGTGGCGGACGCGATGTACGCGCCGGTCGCGACGCGGCTCGACACGTACGGCGTCGAGCTCGACGCGGTCTCCCGGCGCTACGTGGCGTCGATCCTCGCGCTGCCCGCGATGCAGGCGTGGATCGCGAAGGCCAAGGAGGAGCCGCACATCATCGAGGAGTACGAGGCCATCGGCGTCGTGGGCATGTAACACGTCAACAAGTAACAAGTAAGTAGAGGCGAGCGCGGCCCACGCCTCGCTCGAGATCACCGGCGGCGCCGCACCACGAGGCGGCGGCCGGCGACGGAAGGCGCTAGACCCGGACATGCCGCACGAACTCGATCTGATCCTCACGATCACGGGCGGGCTCACCGGAGCCCTGGCGCTCGGCTTCGTCACCCAGCGCCTGAGGCTGTCCCCCATCGTGGGCTACCTGCTGGCCGGCATCCTCGTCGGCCCCTTCACCCCGGGGTTCGTGGCGGACAAGCGGCTCGCGGACCAGCTCGCGGAGATCGGGGTCATCCTGCTGATGTTCGGGGTCGGCATGCAGTTCCACGTCCGCGAGCTGCTGGCCGTGCGCAAGGTCGCCGTGCCCGGCGCCCTCATCCAGATCGCGGTCGCCACGGCGCTCGGCGCCCTGATCGGCCGCGCCGCGGGCTGGACGTGGGGCGCGGCGGTCGTCTTCGGCGTCGCCATCTCGGTGGCGAGCACCGTCGTGCTCACGCGGGTCCTCAGCGACAACGACGTCCTGCACACCCCCGCTGGCCACCTTGCCATCGGCTGGCTCGTGCTCGAGGACGTCTTCACCGTGCTGGTGCTCGTGCTGCTCCCCGCCGTGATGGGCGAAGCCGCGGGCGCGGGCGCGGCGGGCGTCGCCATGTCCGTGGGGATCGCGGTCCTCAAGCTCTCCGGGCTCGTGGCGTTCGTCTTCATCGTCGGACGGCGCTTCATCCCCGCGCTGCTGGGGTACGTGGCGAAGACCGGCTCGCGGGAGCTCTTCACGCTGACGGTGCTCGTCGTCGCGCTCGGCGTCGCCGTGGGCTCGGCCATGCTCTTCGGATCGTCGATGGCGCTCGGCGCCTTCCTCGGCGGCCTCGTCGTCGGCCAGTCCGACTTCAGCTCGCGCGCCGCATCGGAGGCGCTCCCGATGCGCGACGCGTTCGCCGTGCTTTTCTTCGTCTCGGTGGGGATGCACCTCGACCCGGCGCAGCTCGCCGTGGGCTGGCAGCTGGCCGCGGGGACGCTCGCGGTGGTGCTGATCGGCAAGCCGCTCGCAGCGCTCGCGGTGACGGTGCTGCTCCGCCGCCCCCTCCAGACCGCCTTCGCCGTGGCCCTCTCGCTCGCGCAGATCGGGGAGTTCTCGTTCATCCTCGCGGCGCTCGGCAAGAAGCTCGGCGTCCTGCCGGTCGAGGCCGAGCAGGCGCTCGTCGTCGCCGCCATCGTGTCGATCACGCTGAACCCGGTGCTCTTCGGCGTCCGCGATCGCCTCGCGCGATGGACGTCCGCGCTCTTCCAGCGGCGCGACGCCGCCCTCGCGGAGGCCGAGGCCGCTTCGCTGGACGAGCACGCCCACCGCACCGTCGTGGTGGGCTACGGCCCTGTCGGGAAGACGCTGACGCGGCTGCTCCGTGAGAACGGCATCGCGCCGACCGTCGTCGAGCTGAACCTCGACACGGTGAAGCAGCTGCAGGACCAGGGCATCCGCGCGATCTACGGCGACGCCACGCAGCGGGAAATCCTCGAGCGGGCCGGGGTCGGGACGGCGGACAGCCTGCTGTTCACGGCGGCCGGCGCGCCCGGGGACGGGGTGATCGAGCAGGCGAAGGGCGTGAACCCGCGGCTGTTCGTCCTCGCCCGCGCCTTCTACCTGCGCGAGGTGACCGCGCTGAAGAAGGCGGGCGCGGACGTCGTGGTGACCGGCGAGGCGGAGGTCGCGTTCTCGATGACCGAGCGCCTCCTCGTGCGGCTGGGCGCGACGTCCGAGCAGCTCGAACGCGAGCGCGATCGCGTCCGGAGCGAGCTCTTCGGCAGCGGCTCACCAGGGCCTCGCCCCGCGGTGCACGACGCCTGACCCCGCGGCGGGCATGCGCCGCGCCCCGCGGCGGGCATGCGCCGCGCCCCGCGGCCCCGGCGCTCCCGAGCGGGGCACGGATTCACTTCGACTTGCCGAGCCAGCTCACCCCGCCCACGACCAGCGTGAGCCCGACGACCTGCTGCCACGTGGCCGGCTCGCCCAGGATGACCCACGAGAAAGCGATCGTGAGCACCGGGCCCAGCGTCGAGAACGTCGCCGCGCGGCCCGCGCCGAGACGCCGGATGGCGGCGGCGAGCAGCACGATCGGGAGCACCGTGCTGATCGTCGCCATCGCCGCCGCGTACCCCCACACCGACGCCGGGAGCTCGCCCAGCCTGACCGGGCTCCCCGTCGCCGCGTAGTGCGCGAGCACCATCAGGCACGAGGCCGCCCCGCAGTACGCGGCGAGGCGCGTCGAGCCGACCCTGGAGGCGAGCTTGCCGACGCCGATGTAGTAGAGCGCGTAGGTCACCGAGCTCGCGAACACCCACGCTCCGCCGATGGCGACGGCCCGCACGTCCCCGGATTGCTCGAGATCATGCCAGACGGCCGCCCCAAGCCCGAGATAACACACGGCGAGCGCTCCCCAGGCCTTGCCGTGCACTGGCTGCTTCAGCCACACCGCGCCGATCAGGAGGACGAGCGTCGGATACACGAACAGGATCAGACGCTCGAGGCCGGTGCTGATGTACGTGAGCCCGATGAAGTCGAACAGGCTGGAGAGGTAATATCCTAGGAACCCGACGATCAGCACACCTCCCCAGAGGCGAGGCGTCAGGGGCCCTTCGGCGGCGCCGCGCTCCCTCCGGGCGAGCCACAGGAAGAACGGCAGCGCGATGCCCATCCGCAGCGCGAGCAGCGTCACCGCGTCGACGGGGTGCGCGGCGTAGGCGAGCTTCACGAAGATCGCCTTGAGCGCGAACGTCGCCGCCGAGAGGACGGCGAACGTCCGGCCGTCGTCGAGGAGGCCGGTCCGGATCTCGCCCGTCAACGCGCCCACGCTCTCATGAGGGGACATCCCATCTGCTTCTCTGCTCTTCACCAGGCTCGCTCCGCCAGGGGACCGGACATCGTCGCCGACAGCCCGCCTCCGGGCCGGCGCGCTCCTCCGCGGGAGGCGCGCCGGCATTGCGCGCAGAAGCGCGCGTTTGCCACCGCACGAGACTGCCTCGGGGTGAGGCGGGCACATTCCACGTAGAGGACGATCTCCTGCTTGGGTAGCGGTCTCGACCTCTCGGGCGCCGGCCTCTCGGGACGCCAGATCGCGCCGCGCTCCCCGGGAGCCTTGGGCTAAGCTCCCGTCTCCCATGACGTCTCCTGCTGGCCCAGGCACCGCCGCGCGCGCTCACGGCGGCGGCGCGCTCGCCTCGTCCGGCGCGCCGCCCGTGCCACCCGTGAAGCGGCCGCGCGCGCCGATCGCGCAGGAGCCCTCCGGCGTCCACCAGCTCGGCGGCTCGTTCCTCCAGATCGCCGCCACGGTGGGCGGCATGGCCGTGCTCGCGGGCAAGATCGCGGCGCGCGTGGCCACGCTCCGCGTCGACGGCGCCGAGTTCATGCGCAACCTCTACCGGATGGGCGTCAAGTCGATGCCCATCGTCGTCGTGACCGCCCTCTTCACCGGCGCGATCATGGTCATCCAGGCGGCGCCGCTGGTCGAGCGCTTCGGCGCGCACGGCCTGCTCGGCTGGGGCGCCGGCTTCGGCACGCTCCGCGAGATCGCCCCGCTGCTCACGGCGCTCATGATCAACGGCCGCGTCGGCGCCAACAACACCGCCGAGCTCGGCACCATGGTCGTCACCGAGCAGATCGACGCCCTCCGCGTCCTCGCGATCGACCCGGTGAGCTTCCTCATCGCCCCGCGCTTCCTCGCGATGGTGCTGACGCTGCTCCTCTCGGTGATCTTCGCCGACGCGCTCGCCCTGCTCGGCGCCGCGCTGACCGGCGACCTCCTCCTCGGCGTCGCCCCGGCCGTCTTCTACAACGGCCTCACGAGCGGGCTGCTCGACATCGGCGACGTCATGAGCGGCCTCGTCAAGAGCGTCGTCTTCGGCGTCGTGCTCGCGCTCTCGAGCTGCCAGTACGGCCTCGGCGTGACCGGCGGCGCGCCCGGCGTGGGCCGCGCCGTCAACGCGACCGTCGTCGCCTCGGCCGCCGGCATCTTCATCCTCGACTACTTCGTCTCGTTCACGCTCGACTGATCGGCGGCGCCCGCATGCCCTCCCCGGACAAGAGCTCCTCCGACCGCCCGAGCGCCGGTCCGCCCTCGAGCGAGCTCAGGGATCTCGCGCCGGAGGCGTCCGGCGTCGCCGCGATCGGCGCCGCCGCGCTGTCCCTCTTCCAGTCGGCGCGCGAGCTCTACTCGGTATTTGTAAGGACGCTTTACTACTGCGCGAAGGGGCGCCGCGAGCCGGGCGCGGTGCTCCAACAGATGTACGAGATCGGCAACAAATCGCTGTTCTTCCTGACGGTCGTGATGGGCTTCATCGGGATGATCATGGTCTTCCAGGCCGGCCAGCAGGCGAAGCGGGTCATCCCGGATCTGACGATGCTCGGCGCGACGTACCTCGAGCTGCTCGTCCGCGACCTCGCCGCGTCGATCGCCGCGCTGATGCTCGCCACGCGCGTCGGCGCGGGCATCGCCGCCGAGATCGGCTCGATGGTGGTGACCGAGCAGGTCGACGCGCTCCGCATGTGCGCGGCCGATCCGATCGACTACCTCATCAAGCCGCGGTTCATCGCGAGCCTCCTCATGACGACGTGCCTCATCGTCTGGAGCGCCGCGGTCTCCTTCACCACCGGGATGGTCACCGCGTACAGCATGTTCGATGTCAGCCCCGAGACGTTCATGAACGTCAGCCTCGTCGACGCCGGTGATCTCGCGACCGGCCTCGCGAAGTGCGTGGCCTACGGCGCCGCGATCCCGGTGGTCTCCGGCCACTCCGGGCTGTCGACGTTCGGCGGCAGCGAGGGCGTGGGCTGGGCGACGACGCGCGCGGTCGTGAACTCCTCGCTCGCGGTCATCGTGCTCAACATGCTGATCTCGGCGGCCGCTTTCCTGATCTTCCGCTAGGCGGGCGTCCCCGCCGCGCCGCGCCGGCGCCTCACTCGATCGGCCCCTCGGCGCTGCCGGTGATGAACTGCTGCACGACCGGATCCGGCGAGCCCTGGAACGCCGCGCGATCCCCGAGCAGGCGCACCAGACCTTGATAGAGCATGACGACGCGGTCGGCGATCGTGAAGATGCTCACGAGGTCGTGGCTCACGACGATGCTCGTCACGCCGAGCGTGTCGCTGAGCTCGCGGATCAGCTTGTCGACGCGCCGCGCGCTCACCGGGTCGAGGCTCGTGGTCGGCTCGTCGAAGAGCACGTAGCGCGGGTCGAGCGTGAGCGCGCGGGCGATGGCGACGCGCTTGCGCATCCCGTCGCCGAGCTCCGGCGGGAAGCGGTCCCCGAACTCGCGCATATGCACCTGCTCGAGCCGCTTCCGCGCCTCCGCGAGCGCCTCCTTCGGCCTGAGCCCCTTGTGCTTGCGGAGCGGGAGCGCGACGTTCTCGGCGCACGTCATCGAGTCGAACAGCGTCGAGTGCTGGAACACCATCGCGCACTTCATCCTCACCGGGTACATCCGGGCCTCGTCGAAGCGGCTCACCTCCTCTCCGTCCAGCCAGATCTCCCCGCCGTCCGGATAGAGCAACCCCACGAGGTGCTTGATGAGCACGCTCTTCCCGACCCCCGACTGCCCGATGATGAAGAACACCTCGCCGTCCTCGACGTCGAACGAGACATCCTTGAGGACATCTTTGGGGCCAAAGGATTTTCGGACATTTCTGAACGAAATCATCGCGGTCTGGGGATAGTGGATAGAGGAGAGAAGCGGAGAAAAGCGAGGAGAGACGAGGCGAAGCGAGACGAGACGAGACGAGGAGAAGCGAAGAAACGAGCAGAACGAAGAGAAGCGCGGTTGCGTCAAAGCAATGGCTGCGCGAAGCGTCACGCCGCCCGCTGGAATATCGCGCTGCGGCAGGTGGATCCTGGCCTATTTCCCTCCCCCGGCCGCCGCCAGATCGGAGAAGATAACGAACTCATGGCAAGCCCGCGATCGATCGAGGTCAAGGTCGGGATCCTCATCCTGACGGCGCTCGGGCTCCTCGCCACGTTCATCCTCGTGATGGGCGGGGTCAACTTCCAGCCGAAGTACTCGATCTACGTCGAGTTCGACAACCCGGGCGGCCTCCAGACCGGGGCGCCGGTGAAGATCGCCGGCGTGGAGATCGGCAAGCTGAGCGAGATCCACTTCAGCGGCGGCAAGCTCGGCAAGGACGGCAAGCGCGAGCCGCTCGTGCGGATCCAGCTGCGCCTCGAGGAACGCTACCAGCAGAGCATCCACGACAACGCCACGTTCTACGTCACCACGCAGGGCGTGCTCGGCGAGCAGTTCCTCGCGATCGAGCCCGGCTCGACCGATCGGCCGGTGATCCCGCCGAACGCCGTCGTCCGGGGGCTCGATCCGCCGCGCCTCGACATGCTGCTCGCCGAGGGATACGAGCTCCTGCACGCGACGGTCTCGGCGATGCGCGAGCACCGCGAAGAGGTCGGGGAGGCGTTCGACGGGCTCCGGAAGACGCTGAAGGGCACCGGCGACTTCATGCACCGAAACCAGGATCGGCTCGATCGCATCGCCGAGAACGTCGAGCAGATGAGCGTCGACGGCACCGATCTCGTGAAGGACGCCCGGCAGCGGTACGTGAACAACCCGCAGATCGACCGCATCCTCGCGAACACCGATCAGCTGACCGGGACGGCCGCGCGCGATCTGCCGCCGCTCATGGCGGACGCGCGCGAGACGCTGGCGAACGCGCGCCGCCTCTCGACGACCGTGGGCGGCGAGACCGAGCAGGTCAAGATCAGGAAGACGCTCGACGACATCGCCGAGATCGCGGGCAGGGCGAGGGCTGCGACGGCCGACGCCCAGGAGGTCCTCGCCCACGTGAAGCGCGGCAAGGGGACGGTCGGCGCGCTCGTGATGGATGAGCAGCTGTTCGACGACCTGCAGGAGCTCGCGCGAGACCTCAAGCACAACCCCTGGAAGTTCTTCTGGCGCGAGTGAGCGGCGCCGCGCGCGTCCTGCGAGGGCGCGCGACCGCGCCCGGCGCGCCGGGCCGATGACCCGGGCGTGAGCGCGATGTACGTCCGTGGGCCGTCGGTTCCCCGTCGGCCCTGACGGCCGCTCAGGCCAGCTTGACCAGCGGGGCGCCTTCCGTGACGGCGGCCCCCTCGGTGACGAGGATCTCCTCGACCGTCCCCGCTTCCTCAGCCTCGACGGGCATCTCCATCTTCATGGACTCGAGGATGACGACGACGGTCCCCTCTTCGACCTCGTCGCCCGGCTTGACCTCGATCTTCCAGACCGTACCGGTGATGTGCGCCTTGATGACGTTCGCCATGGGCGCGCGACGCTACCGGAGAGCCACCGAGAATCCAACGGGGCCGTGGTGAGCGACGATGCCCGCCATCGGGCGGCCCCTTCTTCCATCATGCCCTGGGCGCCCTCCGCGACGGACCAGTTCGTCCGGCGACGGCGCAGGCGCGCGCTGACAACCGGGGGGAACGGAGGTGAACCAAGGAGGACCAAGGGGAACCGAGGGCACGCGAGCTGACCGAGGTGACCTCGGTGACCGAGGTGAACACGTGGAGGTGAGGTGGAAGGGACGGAGCGCAACGATTTCCGCTGGTACCTGCGGTGCACCACGGCGATACTCTGGCTGGCGGCTCCACGGCGCCTCGACATCACGAGGGTCGTGGCGTTCGCGAATAATTGCGTCAAAGCCGCTCTGCGGGTCAGAATCGTCCTGCTCGGTGGCCCTCCGAGGGCGACCTGCAGGTCCCCGCACCGCCCCTTGGTAGCCCAACCGCACGCGCTCGATCGAAGGAGCCACGAGGTCATGTCGGAACAGAAGGAAAGCTCGGTCCTGTTCTCGCTCAAGGAGCTGATGAACCTCGAGGAGGATCGCATCAAGAGCGAAGAGGCCCAGAAGGCCGCCGCCGCCGCCGCCGCCGAGAAGGCGCGCGTCGAGGCCGAGCGCGCCGCGCGCGATGCCGAGGAGCAGCGCATCCGCACCGAGGAGGAGCGCCGTCGCAACGAGGAGCGCCGGTCCCGCGAGGAGGCGGCGCGGCTCGAGGCGATCCGGCAGGCCGAGATCGAGAAGGCGCGCGTAGAGGCCGAGCAGAAGGCGCGGCTCGAGGCGATGGCCGCGCAGCAGCACCACGAGCGCTCGCTCGCGGCGCTGCAGCAGGACGAGTCGAAGAAGAAGCTGCGCAAGCTCCTCATCGGCGGCGCCATCGCGAGCGTGCTGGTGATCGGCATCGTCACGGTCGTCGCCGTCGACTCGGCGCAGAAGAACGAGGCGCGCATCCAGGCCGAGGCCGCGAGGGCCCGCGAGCTCGAGGAGGCGAACAAGCGCCTCGAGGCGCAGTTCAAGGAGTCCGAGGGCAAGATGGCCGGGCTGCGCGATCAGCTCGCGACCGCCAAGGACGAGGCGACGCGCCTTGCCCTGCAGAAGCAGCTCGAGGCCGAGCAGCAGAAGCAGGAGCAGCTGCGCCGCGGCGGCGGCGGACGCCCGGCGGCGGGCGGCGCGCCGGCGAGCGGCGGCGGCGCCAAGGCGCCCTGCAACTGTGCCCCTGGCGATCCGCTCTGCAGCTGCCTCTGACGCGGAACGGGGTCCCCTGAATGGCTAACCACAGCTCCGTCAGGCAGAGAACGAGCCTCGGCGGCGGCTCGCTCGACGAGGCGCGCCGCAGGCTCGTCTTCCCGCTCGACTACGCGAACCTCGACGAGGCCAGGGCGGCGGCGACCCGCATCGCCCCCTCGATCGGCGTGCTCAAGGTCGGCCTGGAGCTGTTCGTTCGCGAGGGGCCGAGGGCGGTCGAGATCGGCAAGTCGCTCGGGCTCGATGTCTTCCTCGATCTGAAGCTGCACGACATCCCCGAGACGGTGGCGCGGGCCGTGGCGAGCGCCGCCGCGCTCGGGGTCCGGTACCTGACGGTGCACGCCGCCGGCGGCGCCGAGATGCTGAGGCGCGCGGCCCACGAGGCGGCGCGCTCCCAGGACATGATCCTGCTCGCCGTCACCGTGCTCACGTCGCTCGACGACGGCGATCTCGCCGCGCAGGGCGTGCAGGGGAGCGCGTCCGAGCACGTGGTCCGGCTGGCGCAGCTCGCGCGCGGCGCCGGCGTCCACGGGTTCGTCGCCTCGCCGCACGAGGTCCCCGCGCTGCGGGAGGCGCTCGGGCGGGGCGAGCTCATCGTGACGCCGGGCATCCGCCTCGGTCCAGGCGCAGGCAGCACACAAGGCGATGATCAGAAGCGAATCGCCACGCCCTCGGCCGCGATCTCGGCCGGCGCAGATCTCCTCGTGGTCGGCCGGCCGATCCGCGACGCGGCCGATCCGCTCGCCACTGCGCGCTCGATCGTCCAGGAGATCGCGCACACGCTCCACCCTCCGCGCCCGTGAGCCGCCTCGTCTACGGTCTCCAGCCGGTTCGTGAGGCGATCCGCGCGCACGGAGCGCGCGTCGGATGGGTCCTCGTCCAGCGCGACGGCGGCCCGAAGCTCGACGCGCTCGCGCGCCTCGCGGAGGGCCAGGGCATCCCGACCGAGCGCGCGCCCCGCAACGAGCTCGATCGCCGCAGCGCCGGCGGGCGCCACCAGGGGGCCGTGGCCTCGGCGCCCGAGCTCCAGATCGTCGGTGTCGACGAGATCCCGGTCGTCGAGGAGGGCCAGCCCGGCGCCGGCACGATCACGGTGGCGCTCGACGGCGTCATGGACCCGCAGAACTTCGGCGCGGTGATCCGCAGCGCCGTCGCCCTGGGCGCCCGGGCCATCCTGTGGCCCGAGCACAGCTCGGCGCCGCTCACCCCGGCGACCTTCCGTGCGTCCGCGGGCGCGATCGAGCACGCGAGGCTGTGCCGCGTCCCCTCCTTGCCCGACGCCCTGGAGGCGCTCGCCGCCCGAGGCGTCGCCGCGATAGCGCTCGACGCCCAGGGTCCGGTGGAGCTCGGCGAGCTGCCCCTGACCGGCCCTGTCGCGATCGTCATCGGCGCCGAGGACAAGGGCACGCGCCGCTCGGTACGCCGCGTCTGCCAGCACGTCGCCCGGCTCCCCATGACCGGCCCCATCGCCTCGCTGAACGCCTCGGTCGCAGGGGCGATCGCGCTCTACGAAGTCGTCCGGCAGCGCCGCGCGTCGAGCGCGTAGCCGGACAGCGCGCTCGGCCTCTCGCGGCGCGCCTCCAGGTCCCGGTCACCAGCGCGCTCGCGCGCCGCGACGTGGCCTGGCAGCACCACCGCGCGTCGAGCGCGAGCTCATCCGAGAGCTGGCCTGGACGGCCCTCGATCGATGCGTCCGGAGCCGGCGTGATCGCGCGCCGCGAGGTCGCCGGGCGGCGCCGCAGGCCGACTCCTTACATCAACAAAATTGACAATAAATTCGAATGGATACAACCAGAACCTGAAGCGAAGTCGAGCACCTCGTCGAACGCTGAACAGGCTCACAGCAAGACGACCGATTCGATCCATTCAATGGATCGACCTAAAGAATCCACAGCCCCCTCGAAAAGCTCAATCGCTACGAAGAGATACCCCTGTGGACTCACCCTTCTCTGCGCGCTTATCCGGAATGGCTCGAGGGATGGTTCAAGAATCGACGGGTTCCCGGTAAGCGACGGGATCGGCTCAGCTTCCGGCTCGAAGCGATCGCAGGCGGGAGAGCACGCGGGCCACGCGGCGCGTGGCCTCGATGAGGTCGGCCTCGGCCGTGTCCTCGCCGATCGAGAAGCGCACGGCGGACGCCGCGCGCTCTGGCCCGAGCATCGCCGTGAGGACCGGGGAAGGCTCGGCGGTCCCGGCGCTGCAGGCCGATCCGCTGGACACGGCGACGCCCTCCAGGTCGAGCGCGGCGCAGAGCTCGTCGCCGCGCCAGCCGGGCCAGGAGAGGTTCGTGATGTGGGGGGCGCGATCGCCGTCCCCGTTGCGGATCGGCGCGGCGCCGGCCGCGCGCCCGATCTCGACGAGCTCGGCCTCGAGGCGATCGCGGAGCGGGGCGAGCGCCGCGTAGCGGGCAGGACCGCCGATCGCGCGCCGGGCGGCCACGGCGAAGCCGGCCGCGGCGAGCGGGTCCTGCGTCCCGGGCCGCAGCCCGCGCTCCTGGGCGCCTCCGAGCAGGACGGGCCGGAGCCGGATGCCCGGCCGGACGGCGAGGGCACCGATCCCCTTCGGCCCGCGGATCTTGTGGGCCGCGATCGACGCGAGATCCGCCCCGGCCCACGCCTCCGGCGGGAGGCGTCCCACCGCCTGGACGGCGTCCACATGGAGGCGCGCCCCGCGGGCGTGGACGATCGCCGCCGCCTCGGCGATCGGCTGGACGACCCCCGTCTCGTGGTTCACCGCCTGGAGGCTCACGAGCCGCACGGGCGCGACGGCCGCCGCTCGATCCACGGCGGCCGCGATCGCCTCCGGCGCGACGCGGCCGGACGGCTCGGGATCGATCCACGCGACGTGCACGCCGCGGCCGGCGAGCGCCTCGGCGGCGCGGGTCACCGACGGGTGCTCGATCCGCGAGACGACGAGCGCCCCGGATCGCTCGTCGAACGCGTGGCAGAGCGCGAGGTTGTTGGCCTCGGTGCCGCCCGAGGTGAGGATCACGTCGCGCGCGTCGAAGCCCGTCAGCCGGGCGACCGCCTCCCGCGCCTGCTCGATGAACGCGCGCGCCCGACGCCCGGGTCCGTGGACGCTCGCAGGGTTGGCCCAGGCCACCTCCGCCGCGGACTGCATCGCCGCCAGGACCTCGGGGTGCGGCGGCGTCGTGGCGTTCCAGTCGAGGTAGATGGCGCGAGCGGCCGGGTGCATCAGATGGACGATGAGGGATCGGTGGGAGGCGACGAGGGCGGGCCGAGCCGACCGGGGGAGCTGCCATCGTCCTGGAAGGGCGCTCGCCGGGCGACCGTCAGGTAGAACGCGGCCCCGGTCAGCGTCTCCCCCTCGATGATCTCGTTGCTGGGAGACGCGACGCGCACGTCGCCGCCGAGCCCCCGGGCGGTGCGCCGCGCGATCGCGAGCCCGACGCCGACGCCGCCGTAGGCGCGCGTGGCCGAGCCGTCGACCTGATAGAACGGCTCGAAGATGCGCGACTGGCGGTCCGCCTTGACCCCAGGCCCGGTGTCGGCGACGCAGAGCTCGTAGTGCCCCGACTGGAGCACGGTGACCCGCACGCCCGCGGTGCCGCCGGCCGGCGTGAACTTCGCCGCGTTCTCGAACAGCTGGATCATCGCCCGTTGCAGGCGGCCTGCGTCGCCCCACGCGGGAAGCGGGCCGCGCGGCAGCTCCTCGACGAGCTGGACCTTCCCCTCGGCGAAGCGGTCGGCGACCTGGGCGAGGGCGCGCCGCGTGGTGTCGAGGAAGTCGTACTCGGAGTGCATGAAGCGCATCCGGCCCGTCTCGATGCCGGTGACGTCGAGGAGGTTGTCGATGAGCGAGCGGAGCCTGCGGACGCAGTCCTCCATCGCGAGGAGCGCCTTCTTCTGCGCCTTGTTGAGCGGGCCGAGCTCCTCGTCGGCGAGCAGCTTCAC
Organism: Sorangium sp. So ce128; assembly: GCF_051525245.1. Lineage (NCBI taxonomy): Bacteria > Pseudomonadati > Myxococcota > Polyangiales > Polyangiaceae > Sorangium > Sorangium sp. So ce128. The sequence goes on from NZ_CP150313.1 coordinate 5,398,963, forward strand.
GTACCCGACGATCGGGGTCATCGGGGTCGCGAGCTCGTGGGAGATGTTGCGGTAGAACTCGGTGCGCGCGGCGTCGAGCTCGCGGAGCCGGGCGTTGGCGCGCGAGAGCTCGGCCACCTTCTGCTCCAGGTGGGCGACGATGCGCTGGCTCTGCTCGCGCAGCCGGAGCGGCCCCTGGGACGCGGGGAGCTCCTCGCGCGCGCCGCTGAGGTAGCGGGCGATGATCGACGGGAAGGAGCGCGCGTCGATCGGCTTCTGGAGAAAGCCGTCACAGCCGACGGCGAGGCTCGTGTCCCGGTCGCCCTCCGCGGTGATCGCCACGATGGGGACGCCGGCGAGCGACGCCTCGCCGCGCAGGCGCAGGGTGACCTCGAATCCATCGAGGCCCGGGATGTTCAGGTCGACGAGGACGAGGTCGGGGTGCTGCGTACAGGCGAGACGTACCCCTTCGAGCCCGTCGGCGGCCTCTAGGACCTCGTAGCCCGCGTTCTGGAGCAGCTTGCGGACGAGCAGGCGGTTCGCGGGATCGTCCTCGATGTGAAGGATCTTCGACATGGGCTCTGCGTGCGCATAGTAGTCGCGATCGTGGGGGTTCAGGCACGTTCTGCGCGAACTTCCACCGCCTGGCCAGGCTGCGCGGGCGCGCGCAGCGCCGGGGTCGTCCGCTCGGAGCGCTCGTTTGCGGTGCGGGTTGCCAGGCTCGCGCCGAGCGGGTTGCCAGGCTCGCGCCGAGCTCGCGCCGAGCGGGTTGCCAGGCTCGCGCCGAGCGGGTTGCCAGGCTCGCGCCGAGCGGGTTGCCAGGCTCGCGCCGAGCGGGTTGCCAGGCTCGCGCCGAGCGGGTTGCCAGGCTCGCGCCGAGCGGGTTGACGGAGCGACAGCGTCCCTTCAATACGGGGGCCGCCATGCTCGGCCCTTCCAGGTTCCACCGCGCCGCCGTCACGACGGCGCGCTGCCTTCCCTTCCCCGGGCGCTCCCGATGACGACCGCGCACCAGCAAGAGAGCGAGGCTGCCGTCGCAGACGCCGGGGGTGGAGAGACCGCCAGCCTCCCGCTGCCGGACGCGCCGCGCAGCGCGGGCGCCCCCCCGGCGAGCGCGGGAAGAGCAGCGCGCGCGCTGCCCGCGCGCCTCGCCTATGCGCTCGCGGCCCTCAGCGGGCTCTTCTACTTCCTCGGGTTTCCTGGGATGGATCTCTGGCCGATCTCGTTCTTCGGCCTCGTCCCCCTGATCGTCGCGCTGCGCGGACAGACGCCCAGGCGCGCGGCGCTGCTCGGCTGGATCGCCGGCTTCGTCATGACGATGACCGGCTTCTACTGGCTGCTCGAGATGCTGCGCGTGTTCAGCGGATTCCCCACGATCCTCTGCGCGCTCTTCATGGCCATCCTCTGCGGCTACCAGGCCGGGAGGATCGCCCTGTGCGGCTGGCTCTACGGGCGGGCCGAGGCGCGCGGATGGCCAGGCTCGGTGGCCTTCGCGCTCGCGTTCGTGACGAGCGAGCTCGTCTTTCCGCTGCTCTTCCCCTGGTATTACGGCGCCTCGGTCCACAACGCGCCGGTGATGGGCCAGGTCGCGGATCTCGGCGGCCCCTACCTCGTCGGCCTGGTGCTGGTCGCCGCGAACCTCGCGATCGCCGAGCTCGTGATGCTCCGGCTGGATCGCGCGAGCCCCGCGCCGGGCGAAGCCGGCCGCGACGCCGGCCCGCCGCGACGCGGTCGCCCGCTGAACCGCGCGGTCGTCGCGGTGGGGATCGCCGCCCCCGCCCTCGCCGCCGTGTATGGCGTTCTCCGGATCCGCGCCGTGGACGCGGCCGTCGCCGCGGCCGAGCCGATCAAGATCGGGATCGTCCAGCCGAACCTCGCGCTCTTCGACCGGCGGAACGCGCTCAAGATCCACGTGAGCCGGACCCGGGAGCTCGCGCAGCAGGGCGCGGAGCTCGTCGTGTGGAGCGAGGCGGGCGTGCCGCAAGCGTTCCGCGAGTCGGCCTACCAGCGCGAGGTCCAGCGGTCGCTCACGGGCCGCCTCGGCGTCCCCACGGTGGTCGGCACGGTCATCCACCGGCTCCCGGCCGACCGGAACGAGCGCGGCGTGAGCTTCAACACCGCGCTCATGGCCGGCAAGGACGGCGAGATCCTCGGTCGATACGACAAGCAGTACCTGCTCGCGTTCGGCGAGTACCTCCCGTTCGGCGAGCTGGTCCCGTACCTCTACAAGCTGTCGCCGAACTCGGGCCGCTTCAGCCCCGGCACGTCGCTCGCTCCGCTCGAGTGGGACGGCCACAGGCTCGCGACGATGATCTGCTACGAGGACATCCTGCCGCACTTCGTGAACAAGCTGGTCGCCCAGGGCGACCCCGACCTCCTCGTCAACCTCACGAACGACGCCTGGTTCGGCGACTCGACGGAGCCGTGGATCCACCTCGCGCTCGCGAAGATGCGCTCGATCGAGCACCGCCGCTACCTCGTGCGCGCGACGAACAGCGGCGTCTCCGCGATCGTCGACCCGGTCGGGCGGGTCGTCGCGCACAGCGACACGTTCAAGGAGCAGTCGCTCCTCGGCGAGGCCCGGTTCATGCGCGCGCAGACCGTCTACGGGACCGTGAAGGACATCCCGTGGTACGTCGCCGCGGCCGCGAGCGCCGCCATGGCGCTGTTCACGCGGCCGAAGCGCTGGCGGCTCCGGCGCGGCGAAGGCTGAGCCGCCCGCGCATTCGCGTGGCAAACGCCGACGCCGCGCGCGGCGCGGCGGACGCTCGAGCGACCCAAGAGCGGCGGTCACCCGCACAGGAGACGGGCCCAGCTCGGCGTTTTCTGCGCGGAAGCGTACTCACGTACGCTGAGCACAGAAAACGTCGAGATGGGCCCGTATCCGAAGCGGGCGACCGCCGCTCTAGAGCTTCATCGCCTTTTTGAAGCGCTTCGCGTCGGCGAACATGTCGACGTTCGTGAACACGTACGTCGCGTCGTCGTGCTTCGCGCCGCGCGCGATCTCCGCGAGCCGCTCGATCGCCGGATCCTCGTAGCGCGACTTGTGCCCCGCGGGACCGTGCAGGCGGTAGTAGGCCACCTTCAGCCGCGAGAGCCCCGCGTTCAGCGGATCGCGCGCGGCGAGCGCGCCGACCTCCTGGGTGAGCTCGTCGCACTCGTCCAGATCCCACCCGGGCGGAGGCTCGAAGACGACGCGCTCGAAGCGCTTCTTCACGTTGAGGAGGAAGTCGCGCAGGATGGCCTTGTTCGCGCGCGTCGGCGTGAACTCCGGGGGGCCGACGAAGACGGCGAGCTTCGCCTCGAGCTCATCCGCGACCGCCTCGATGCTCTTGAGCGCCGTCTCGATGACCTTGCCGTCCCGAAAACCCTCCTGCCCTATCTCGCGCGGACCGAGCAGGGCGAAGCGAAAGCCGCCTGGAGCTTCGCGCCGCCAGCGCCGGATCGTTCCAGGTCCCGGGAGGGACACATGGGTCTCCTGCACCTCCACGAACATGAACTCGCGGAAATAGCGCGTCGCTGGGACGGGAAAACCGGCGCAGCCGACGGTAATCATCGTCCCCACCCTAGCCCACGCGCGCGCTGGCGAGAAGCCAGACCGATGGATTTCTCGATCGGCTCGCCTGGGCGCCCAAACGATGACGCGGGGGCGCGAGGACGTAGTGGATGCCCGCTCACTCCTCCCTCCCCCTCGCGTCCCCCTCGCGCTGCGGCGCCGCTGGCTCGGAGCACGGGCGCGCAGGAGCGCCGTCGACCGCACCCGCGCCAGCGGCTTGCCCGAACGGCAGCGCGAGCGCCGCGGCGCTGCGATCGACCTTGCGCTGCAGGCGGGCCCGGCGGCGGGCCTGCGCGGGCTCGGGCTCCGCGGTGCCCTGGTCGGCCAGCTCGAGGGCGCGGGCGAAGGAGCGCACGTGGTGCTCGTAGAGCTTCGCGAGCTCGAGGCGCACCGAGGGATCGTCGATCTCGGCCGCGAGGGCCTCGTAGTCCGCGAGCGCCCGCGCCTTGTCCCCGCGCGCCTTGGCGATGTCGCCGCGCGCCCGCCGCGCGACCGCGCCGCCGCCGCGCTCGACGGCCGCGTCCGCGAGCTCGGCCGCGCGCTCGAGCGCGCCCGCCCGCCGCAGCGTCGCGGCCGCCCCGGCGAGATCGCCGGCGGCGAGGCTGCCGAGCGGCTCGCCGTAGAGGCCGACCAGCGCGACCATCGCGAGGACGTCGGCGGCGTTGTGCTCGACGACGCCGAGCAGCGCCTCCTCGTCGCCGGTGCGCAGGAAGTGGGCGTAGCACGCGACGATCTCGCCGCCGGGCACGTCGCCGACGCGCACCCGGCCGAGCACGTCGTGCTCGAGGGCGATGAGGGTGCGGCTCTTCAGGCGGGCCTTGTGGATGCGGCGCGCGACGTGGACGAGATCGAGGTGCGGCAGCTCCGGCGGCGGCGGCAGGCGGTTCATCACGTAGCGCGTGCGCAGGAGCGGCATGTCGAACGCCTTGCCGTTGTACGTGACGATCATCGAGGCGTCGGCGAGGCGCTCGGCGAGGCGGCGCAGGATGGGCTCCTCCTCGCCGAGGCGGCGCAGGAGGAGCTGCTCCATGACGAAGCCGTCGGACGGAGGCTCGCCGAGCGGCCCCGCGCTGTCCGCCCCGGGGTCGAACCAGGCGAGGCCGATCAGGAACGGCACGGTGCCCGTGCCACCTGCGAGGCCCGTGGTCTCCGTATCGAGGAACAGCGCCCGCCGCACGTCGCAGCCGGCGAGCGCCGGATCGAGCGAGAGGAGCGCGAGCATGGCCGGGTCGGCGTCGCGCGCGGCGACGAGCGGCGCGCGGCCGACGCGGGCCGCCGCGAGCGAGCGGGTGCGGCTCGCATAGAGCGGCCCCCCGGGCGTCTGCTCGACATGGAAGGGGAGCTCGCCGCGCGCGGGATCGGCCCTGGGGGTCGGCGGCGCGCCCCGGGCGACGATGCGGGAGATGCGCTCGCGCAGATCATCGAGCGACGGTCGAGCGACGCCCGTCGAGGGCGATGCAGGCGCCGCGGCCGGCGCCGCGTCGGTCGGAGCCGGCGCCGCGGCCGCCAGTGCGGGAGGAGCCTCGGAGGGGCCGACGCCGTCCACGGCGGGACCGCGATCGAGCGACGCCTGCGCGACGGCGAGCGGCGCGGCGCCGCGCCGCTCCGCCGGGAGCGGTCCGAGCCGCGCGAGCTTCGACTTGAACGACGTCATCGGCCGGTCGCGAGGTTTCCACGCCGGGCACTGCGCATCAAGTCAGTGATCCAGCGGATGCCGCGTCAGGGATCCTGGCCCGATTTCTGGCGCGCGGCGCTGGGGCCGACGCCGAGCTTCGCCCGGATCGAGGCGAGCACCTCGTCGGCTTGCCGCTCGGTCGCGGCGCGATCGCCGGAGTTCTCGATGACGTAGTCGGCCATCGCGACCTTGCTGGCGAGCGGGAGCTGCGCGGCGAGCCGGGCGCGCACGTGGTGTTCGGTCGCGCCGTCCCGCGCCATCGCGCGGGCGATCTGGACCGCCTCGGGCACAGCGACCACGACGAGCGGGCGGAACGCATCGGCGACCCCGTTCTCGACGAGGAGCGCCGCCTCGTAGCAGGCCAGCGGCTCACCCTGCGCCTGGAGCTCGGCGGCGCGCTCCAGCGTGAGCGCCGTGATGCGCGGGTGCACGATCGCGTTCAGCTGGCGGCGCTTGTCCGGATCGGCGAACACCACCGCTGCGACACGCGCGCGATCGAGCGAGCCGTCCGGCGAGACCACCTCCGGGCCCAAGGCGCGCACCACCTCGTCGAGCCCCTCGGTACCCTTCGCCACCACCTCGCGGGCGAGCGCGTCGGCGTCGATGACCGGAAGCCCCCGCGCGCGAAAATGGGCCGCCACCGTGCTCTTGCCGGATCCCAGGCCGCCGGTGAGCCCGAACAGGACGATCCCCATGGCCGCCTCAGCCCCCTCCCTGGAGCGACCGGCACGCCTCTCCGCTTCCTGATCTCGACCCAGCATCACAACGCATTGCGTCAAAACCTACCTTTGTCGTGATGCGGTCGAGCGCGGCCGGCGTCGGAAGAAGGTGCGACCTGCGCCGGCGCCCACGTCTGCCCGGAGCGCCTGCCCGCCTCGTGACCACCACGACCCGAGCCTACCTCGAAGGGGGGTCTGCGACCGTCGAGTTTCCTCGCCGTCGGCGCTTAAGAAGTCCGCTTCTCCGGGAATGCAACTACCATAACGGGGTGGTGGCAAAGATCGATGACCGGCCGGAGTCGAGCCTGCACGCCGCGTTCGATCGCTCGGACGCGCACCGCGGCTCGCCGGACAAGCAGCTCGCGTCGTGGCTGTCCGAGCTCGACGTCGGCGTGATCGAAGTCGACGCCGAGCAGCGCGTGGTGCGCGTCAACGGGGCAGCGGAGCGGCTGACCGGCTGGTCGATCGTCGAGGCGCGCGGCGCGCTGCTCGATCGCGTGCTCCGGCTGATCCCGGCGGCGGGGACGACGAGCGGAGATCCGGACATCGACGTCGGAGAGATGACGGAGCTGTTCGACGAGGGCGCGCCGGCGAAGGCCGCCGCGCCGCCCGCGCTCACGCCGCGGCGCGAGCCGGTGGCGCCGCTCGCGCCGGTGATCATCGACGAGGGCGCGCTGCGCACGCCGGGCGCGCCGCTCGCCGCGCCCGAGGCAGCTGCGGCGAGTAGACCGACGTCCGCGCGGTACACCGCGCTGCTCGAGCGCCGCGACGGCTCGGTCATCCCCGTCGTCCACACGATCGGCACGCTCACGGGGCGGCCCACGCGCGAGAGCCAGCGCGACTCGAGGCCGCCGCCCGCCCCCGGGCAGCTCATCCTCTTCCGCGAGCTCGGCGCGCCGGGGCCCTTGCCGATCCACCCGGCCAAGCCCCGCTACGACGCGCTGACGCGGCTCCTCGATCGGTACGCGATCATCGATCGCATCGAGGAGGCGCTGAACGACTGCAGGGCGAACAACACGCCGTACGCGCTCTGCTACATCGATCTGGATCGCTTCCGGCTCGTGAACGCCACGTGCGGGCACGAGGCGGGCGACGATCTGCTCCAGTGGGTCGCGACACGCGTGCACGAGATCGTCGGCCCGAAGGACGCGGCCGGGCGGATCGGCGGCGACGAGTTCGTCCTCTTGCTCGCGGACAAGAGCGAGCGGGAAGCGGAGCGGATCGCGCGCGACCTGCAGATCTGCCTGCTCGAGTTCCGGTTCGGGTGGGCGGAGAAGACGTTCTCGATCGGCGCGAGCATCGGGCTCGTCGTGCTGACCCCGCACTTCGAGCGGGCCGTCGACGTGCTCGGCGCCGCCGATCACGCGTGCCGCATCGCGAAGGAGAACGGGCGCGGGAGGCTGCAGGTCTACCTCGACGACCAGCAGATGACGACGAGCCGGCGCTCGATGCAGTGGGTCGCGAGCCTGCAGCGCCACCTCGCCGAGGGGCGGCTCCGGCTCTACTCGCAGGGCATCCACCCGCTCATCAAGCCGGGCGCGGCGCACACGCCCCACGGCGCGCACTTCGAGGTGCTCGTGCGGCAGCTCGGCGAGGACGGCCGGTTCTATTCGCCGGTCGGCATCATCCAGGCGGCGGAGCAGAGCGGCTTGATCCACGTGATCGATCGCTACGTCGCGCGCCAGGCGTTCCGGCTCATCGGCGCGCTGCCGCAGCACGCGCTGAGGCGCCTCGACACGTGCTCGATCAACCTGTCGGGCGTCTCGCTGCTGCGCGAGGGCCTGCTCGACTTCCTCGTCGAGCAACTGCACCGGGCGCAGGTGCCGCCGAGCAAGATCTGCTTCGAGATCACGGAGACGGCGGCGCTCGCCAACCTCGGCGAGGTGCTGTGGTTCATGCAGGAGCTCGGCGCCATGGGGTGCCGGTTCGCGATCGACGACTTCGGCAGCGGGCACGCGTCGTACGGCTACCTGGAGAGCCTGCCGGTCGACTACGTCAAGATCGACGGCATGTTCGTGCGCGATCTGAAGGACAACTCGCTCCACCGCGCGATCGTGGAGTCGGTGCACCGCATCGGCGACACGCTCGGCATCAAGACCGTCGCCGAGCAGGTGGAGAACCAGGAGATCGCCGATCTGCTCACGTCGATGGGCATCCACTACGCGCAGGGGTGGCACTTCGACAAGCCGCAGCCGCTCGTGGACCTCTGCGGGTCGCTGCGCGCCCAGGGCGAGCCGAGCATCCCGGACGCGACCGGCTCGCCGGAAGGCCGCTGACGCGATCGCGGCGGGAGCCCGGCCGGGCCCGCCGCGCGATCCGCTGGATCTTCCCTAGAAAAGAAGCGCTGACGACGTCGTGAGCGTGACGCCGGCGGCCTGCATCTCGGCGAGCGCGGCGGCGACCCCGGCCTCGGTGATGCCGGCGACTGCGTCGGTCAGGAGCACCGTGCTGTAGCCGCGCTGGGCGAGGCCGAGGGCTGCGGCGCGGACGCAGTAGTCGGTCGCCACGCCGTAGACCACGAGCTCCGGCGCGTCGCCGAGCGCCGCTGCGAGCTCGCGCAGGAACGCCTCGGCGAGCGGGTTCGCGAAGAGGCTGTAGACCTCCTTCTCGAAGTAGACGGCGTGGCTCCTGCGCGCCGCGAGCTCGCGCACCGCCGCGTCGATCGGCGCGCGCTCCACGTTGGGGAGGAAGCGGTAGCGCGGCGGCAGCGTCCCCTCGACCTTCAGCCAGCCCGGCGTCCCCTTCACGCAGTGGTCGGGGAAGCCCGGCTTGCCGCCCTCGGGGGCCGGCGTGTCGTTCGACGCGAACTCCCACGCGTCCCACGCGTGCGAGTCGACCGAGCCGACGATGGGGATCCCGTGCGCGACGGCGTGCTCGGTGAGCCTCCGAAACAGCGCGTTCGGCGAGCCCTTCACGTACAGCGCGCCGGTCTCCTCACAGAAGTCCCGCTGCACGTCGACGTCGACGAACACCCTCGGGGGCGAAGATTGTCGGGGCCATTTACCGCTCGCCATGTCGTCGTCTCCTGTCGTGGGGGGCGCGCGGCCTCTCGCGGCCGCGCACGCCAGGGGTCTCGCTCGCTACCGCTGTCCTGCGCCAGAGGCGACGCGGGCGCGCACCGCCTCCACGAGCGCGCCGAGCCGCGGCGACACGTCGGCCGCGAAGGGCGCGCCCTGCTCGGGCTCGTCGTCGATGGAGAGGAGCGCGTCCGGGAGCCCGGCGAGCTGCGCGCGCGCGCGCAGCCGGACGGCGTCGAGCCCCTCGGGCGGCGCGACCCGGGCGCCGCGCGCCATCACGGGCACGAGCAGCGGCTCGGCGTCGGGGCTCATCGGCTCGGCCTCGAGCGAGATCACGTCGCGGGCGAGCTTCCCCGATCGATCGCGGAAGCGGTGCACCTGGTGCGCGCCGGGCAGGGTCGCCTTCCCTTCCGAGAACTTCGCGATGGGCGTGCGCTCTCCGCCCGCGCCCCGCTCGACGTCGCCGATCTCCACGAGCTTGTAGACGCCGCCCAGCGCCGGGGCGTCGATCGACGTCACGAGGTCCGTCCCGACGCCGTAGAGATCGATCGGCGCCCCGGCGCGCCGGAGCTCGGCGATGCGGTGCTCGTTCAGATCGCCCGAGGCGACGATCTTCGCCGACGTGCAGCCTGCGTCGTCGAGGATCCTGCGCACGGCCACGCTGAGCGCGGCGAGGTCGCCGGAGTCGAGCCGGACCCCCTTCAGCTTGTTGCGCGCGATCGCCGCGGCGCGCGCCGCGCCGACGAGCGTGTCGTAGGTGTCGACGAGCAGGATCGCCGCGCTCGGGAAGACGGCGACGTAGGCCTCGAACGCGGCCTGCTCCGTCGGGTGAGCCATGGTCCACATGTGCGCGGCCGTCCCGAGCACAGGGATGCCGAAGCGCATCCCGGCCTCGACGTTGGAGGTGCCGACACAGCCGACCGCGTACGCGGCCCGCGCAGCGTCGATCGCCGCCTCCGGGTGTGCCCTGCGGCTGCCGAACTCGATGACCCCCGCGTCGCCGGCGGCCAGGACGACGCGCGCGGCCTTCGACGCGATCGCGGTGGCGTGGTTGATGGCGGACAGGGCGAACGTCTCGATGAGCTGCGCCTCGATGAGCGGCGCCGTGACGCGCAGGACCGGCTCGTTCGCGAAGAACGCGGTCCCCTCGGGGATGGCCCAGACGTCGCCGTGGAAGCGGAAGTCCCGCAGGTAGCCGCAGAACGCCGGCGTCATCGCGTCCGCGAGGGCGGGCAGCGCGCTCAGGTAGGCGATCTGCTCCTCGGTGAAGCGGAGCTCCTCGAGGTAGCGCATGACCCGCGCGAGCCCCATCGCGACAAGGAAGCGCCGGTGCCGGGGCAGCCGCCGCACGAAGAGCTCGCACGTCGCGACGCGCGAGGCCATGCCGCGGTGGAAATAGCCCGCCGCCATGGTCAGCTGGTAGAGATCGGTGTGCAGCGCGTCCACAGATCATGGCTAGAGACGCTGGACGTACGGGTCAACCGGAAGATCGCGTCGCGTGAGGCGGTGTGCCGGCCATCCTCACGATCGCTCCCCGGGCCGCCGCGGGCAGCCCCCCGCGACGGCCGCGGCTGGACTAAGCTCCGCGGCCATGGCGGCGAAGATCCTGGACGGCAAGGCGATCGCGCAGAAGGTCCGCGACGAGGTGCGGGAGGGGGTGGCGCGCTTCGTGGCCGCCCACGGTCGGCCCCCCGGCCTCGAGGTGGTGCTCGTCGGTGAGGACCCGGCCAGCGTGACGCACACGCGGAGCAAGGAGCGGATGTCGAACGAGGTCGGCATTCGAGGACGGCTCCGCGCGCTCCCGGCCGCGACGACCGAGGCCGAGCTGCTCGCCTGCGTCGCGGAGCTCGACGCGGACGACACCGTCGACGGGATCCTCGTCCAGCTGCCGCTGCCGGCGCACATCCGCGCGCACGCCGTGCTCGACGCCATCGATCCCGCGAAGGACGTCGACGGCCTCCACCCGGTCAACGCAGGGCTGCTCGCGATGGGCCGCCCGGGCGGCATCGCGCCGTGCACGCCGGTCGGCTGCATGCGCCTGCTCGCCGAGGCGGGCGTCGAGCTCGCCGGCGCCCGCGCGGTGGTGGTGGGGCGGAGCAACCTCGTCGGCAGGCCGATGGCGCAGCTGCTGCTCGCGCGGCACGCGACGGTCGCGATCGCCCACACGCGCACGCGCGATCTGAAGGCGCTCTGCCGCGAGGCCGACGTCCTCGTGGCGGCGGCGGGCAAGGCGAAGCTCATCGGCGGCGACTGGATCAAGGAAGGGGCCACGGTGATCGACGTCGGCATGAACCGCGACGACGCGGGCAAGCTGGTGGGCGACGTCGATTTCGACGCCGTCAGGGAGCGGGCCGCCTGGATCACGCCGGTGCCCGGCGGCGTCGGCCCCATGACGATCGCCTCGCTGCTCGAGACGACGCTGCGCGCCGCGGAAGCGCGCGTCGCGAAGCGGTAGCGATGGCCGTGACGAGGGGGCTCGCGCCCGCGCCGCACCCCGACGCCGACGCGGAGGACGCCTCCGCCGCCGAGCGCGCCGCGGCGTTCGTCGCGCGCGAGACGGCCGTCGCCTGCCCGCCGTTCGTCCCCGAGGTCAAGCTCCACCTGGCGACCGAGGTCACGCCGCTCTGGCACGCGACCGAGGCGGCGCTCACGCGCGCGGGCGTGCCGCCGCCGTACTGGGCGTTCGCGTGGGCGGGCGGGCAGGCGCTCGCGCGGTACCTCCTCGATCATCCCGCGACGGTCTCTGGCAAGCGCGTCCTCGACCTCGCCTCCGGCGGCGGAGTCGTCGCGATCGCCGCGGTGCTCGCCGGCGCCGCGCGCGTGAGCGCCGCCGACATCGATCCGTTCGCCGCGGCGGCGCTCCGGCTGAACGCGGCCCTGAACGGCGTCACCGTCGACGTGATCACCGAGGACCTCACGGCGAGCGCCGCGACGGCCGCGTGGGACGTCATCGTGGCGGGCGACGTCTGCTACGAGCGCGCGATGGTCGACCGCGTGCTCCCGTGGCTGCGCCGAGAGGCCGCGCGCACCACCGCGGTGATCGTCGGCGATCCCGGGCGCGCCTATTGCCCCTCGGAGGCGGTCGAGGAGCTCGCGCGGTACCAGGTCCCCACGTCGCTCGACCTCGAAGGCCGCGAGCAGCGCGAGACGCGGGTGCTGCGGCTGCTGCCGCGCCGTTCGGGCCGCGAGTGGAGGCAGCCCGGCCGGTAGGCGGCGTCCGGAGGCGCGGCGCCTCACGGGCCGAGGCGCCGCCTACTCCGCGCCGAGCCGTCCTCCGTTCAGCCGGCGCACGTGCCCCCCGGTCGCCGCCGCGAAGGCCGCGTCGTTCGTCGTGAGGAGCGTCGCCTTCCCCTCCGCGCGGCGCTGCTCGATGAGCTCCAGCACCGTGCGCGCCCCCTCGGCGTCCAGCCCGTTGGTCGGCTCGTCGATCACGAGCAGCCAAGGATCGCCCACCAGCGCCGCGAGAACGAGCGCGCGCTTGCGCTGACCGAACGACAGGCCGGAGAGCCGCTGCCGGTAGAAGGCGGCCGCGCCGAGCCGCTCGATCCACGCGCGCCACGCGCCGTCGAGCGGCGGCGCCTGCTTGAGCGCGCGCACGAGGGCGCAGAGCTCCGCGACCTGGAGATCGGGCAGCGCCTCGGTCGCGTCGGGCGCGTAGCCGAGCCGGCGCCGCGCCGAGGCCGCGGCGCCGTGGACGGCCTCCCCCGAGAGCGTCACGGCGCCGCGATCGGGCTCCAGCAACCCGACGACGACCCGCAGCAAGGTCGATTTGCCGGCGCCGTTTTCGCCCATCACGACCGCCACCTCCGAAGGTCCGCAGCGCAGTTCGACGCCCGAGAGCACGTCCCTGCCCGAGAGCCGCTTGTGGATCCCCGTCGCCTCCAGCGTCACAGCGCCCTCCCCTCTCCTGCCGCCGCGCCGCGCCCGCGACCCGGCGAGAGCCAGCGCGCGCCGGCGGGCCCCGCGAGCAGCGCGGCCGCCGGAGCGAAGGCCGCGAGCGCGAGATCACCCAGCGTCCACGCGGCCGCGATCGACGCCGCGATCGCCGCGAGCACCGAGAGCAGCACCCGGCTGCTGTCGCGGCCGTCCTGCCGCACGGACCACCGGACGCAACCGAGCGCGATCGCGGCGAGGAGCAGCCCCGCGAGCCCCGCGCCACCGACCAGGCGCAACGTCACCGAGGGGGCCGCGCCGGTGAGCGCGCCGACCACCGCGCCGTGCCCGAGCGCGAGCGCGACGAGCGGCGCGGCCACCGCCGCGGCGACGGCGCCCGCGCGGAGCCCGGCCGCCGTGCCGCACGCGTCGAGGAGCCACGCGAGCCGCCGCTCCTCGCGCAGGACCGGACCGGAGAGGCCAGCGCCCGCGCAGAGCACGACCGGCGCGAGCGCGACGAGCGACGCCGCGGCGAGCGACCCGCCGCCGAACCGCCCGCTGTTCCGGGCCCAGGCCGCCGCGGCGAGCGCGCCGATCGCCGCGAGGGCGAGGCCCCGCACGAGCACCGCGCGGTGGCCACGGACGAGCGCCGCCAGGTAGGCGAGCGCGAGCGCGACGAGCGCAGGCGCCGCCGATGGAATCATCGAGCGCTCGCGGCCGGCGGGGATCTCTGGCGCGCGGGCGACGGCCGCGCGCAGCCCGACGGCCAGCGCGGGCGCGGCGCACGCGAGCAGCACCGGCGCCGGGGCCCCGAGCGCGATGGCGCCCACGAGCAGCGCGAGGGCCGAGAGCTCGCGCGCGCCGCGCGGACGGGCGAGGAGCATGCAGCGCGCCGCGAGCGCCGCGGCGCCGGCGGCGCAGCCGGCGAGCGCGCCGGCGCCGACCGCCCAGAGCGCCACCCACGGGAGCTCGGCGACGGCGAGGAGCAGCGCGTGAGCCGAGAGCAGCTCGCGGCGCGGGACCGGCAGCGCGCGGAGAAAGAACGTCGCCGGAGCGCGGAGCAGCGCGCGCGCCGCCGGCGTCCCTACGAGCAACCACGCCCCCCACAGCGCGACCCGGAACAGGGGCGACTCGCCCGTGAGGCCCGTGAGCTGCGAGGGGTGCATCCCGTTGCCGCCGAACACGACCGCCGCGACGAGGCCCATGCCCATGTACAGCGGCATGGCGCGCGCGAAGGCGTCCTTCCCGGCCGTCGAGACCAGGACGCGCACGACGAGGGCGAAGCGGCGCAGCACGTCACGTGCTTGTACCCCACGGCGGGCCGGATGCTCCCCATCGGAAGCGCATGACGGGGCCGCTCCACGAGCCGATCGCGGAGAGGGAGCGGATCCCCTCGCCGCGTCGGTGTCCTGTTGCGATGGATCCGGACCGGAAGCGGCGGCCGCGCCGCCCCCTACCGCGCTGGCCAGCGCGGCGGTCGTCCCCGCCCGCGTGGCTGGTGTCGCGGAGCGCGCCGGAAGCAGTAGACTCGACCGGGTGAGCCGCTCCCCTGGGCGCCGTGGCCCCAACCCATCGCAGCTCTCGCTGTTCGGTGCAGCGCCGGAGCCCGCCGCTGCCGAGGCGGCGCGCGAGCGCGACGCGATGGCGGCGGTCTACGACGACGCCGCCCGTCTGGCGGCGCGGCTGCCGCCGGGGCTCCACCTCGGCACGAGCTCGTGGAGCTTCCCCGGCTGGCAGGGCCTCGTCTACGCCGCGCGGCAGAGCACGGAAGAGCTCGCGCGCGATGGCCTCGCCGAGTACGCCCGGCACCCGCTGCTCACGACGGTCGGAATCGACCGCAGCTTCTACGCCCCCGTCCCCGACAGCGACTTCCGCCGTTACGGAGCGCAGCTGCCGGACGGCTTCCGCTGCGTATCGAAGGCGCTGCACGCCGTCGTGTCCCAGACGCTGGAGCGATCGCAGACCCCGCCGAACGAGGACGAGGGGCGCGGCGCGGGCCCCCCTCGCCTCGAGCCGAACCCGGATTTCCTCTCGGTGCCGCTCTTCCTCTCGCGCGTCGCCGCGCCGCTGCTCACGGTGTTCCGGGCGCACGCGGGGCCGGTGCTGCTCGAGCTGCCCCCGGTCGGCCCGCCCCACCGGCTCCCGCCGCGCGCGTTCTTCGAGCGGCTCGACGCGTTCCTCGGCGCGCTGCCGCGCGAGCTCTCCTGCGCGGTCGAGCTCAGGGAGCGCGCCTATTTCACCGGCGAGTACCGGGAGATCCTTGGCGCGCGCGGCGTCGCCCACGCCTACAGCTACTGGCGCAACATGCCGTCTCCCGGGGCCCAGGCCGAGGTGGTGCCCGTCTCGAACGCCCCGTTCGCGGTCGTCCGGCTCTCGCTCAAGCCCGGTCGCCGCTACGAGGCGGAGAAGCGCCGGTTCCACCCGTTCAACCGGGTGGTCGAGCCGGATCCCGAGATGCGCGCGGAGGTCGCGCGGATCCTCTGCGAGGCCGCGGCGCTGCGCATCGAGAGCTTCACGCTCGTGAACAACAAGGCCGAGGGCTCGGCGCCCCTGACCGTGCGCGCCATCGCCGAGGAGGTCGCCGCGGCGTGGCGCGAGCCCACGGCGCCCACGACGACCGCCGGCGGGTGAGCCCGACCGGGGCAGGACGGAGCGGGCCGGCGCGACGCGCGCGCCAGCGCCGCGGAGAGGACAGGCTGGAAAGGGTCGCCGTGCGGGCAGCCTCGGGGCCGCGCGGCGCGCCCCTCCCCGCTACCGCGCGCGAAAAGGGCTCTCCTCGCCGTACCATTCGTGCAACACCTCGTGCGCCATGGCCCGAGCGCCGGCGCGCCGGCCGCGGCAGAGGACGCGCACAGCGCTTGGAGGTGCCCAGTGAAACGCAGTGAAGCTCCGGCCCGCGCCGATGTGGTCATCGTCGGCGCCGGCCACAACGGTCTCGTCGCCGCCGTCCTCCTCGCCCGCCGCGGGCTCGACGTGGTGGTGCTCGAGGAGAAGGACGCGGTCGGCGGCGCGGTGAAGACCGAGCACCCCTTCCAGAAGGCGCCGGGCCTCGGCGTCTCGAGCGGCGCCTACCTGCTCGGGCTCGCCCCCCCCGAGCTGCTCCGCGAGGTCGGCGTCGCCCTCCCCCTCCGGCGGCGCGATCCGCACTATTTCCTCCCGACCACGGACCGGCGCTACCTGCTCTTCGGCTCGGACCAGGCCGCGATGAAGCGGCAGTTCCTTGAGTTCTTCTCCCAGGACGACTGGGACGCGAACAGCGCGCTCCAGGCCGAGCTCGCCGCGCTCCGGGACGACATCGCCCCGACGTGGCTCGCGGAGCCGCTCTCCATCGAGGAGACGGCGGAGCGTTACGTGCGGCCCGCCCTCCGGCAGACGTTCGTGGCGCTCTGCCGGGGCACGATCTCCGACTACCTCGCGCGGTTCGGCTGGAAGAGCGATCTCCTCAAGGCGATGTACGCCGTGACCGACGCCTTCTCGGGGCTCGCGGGCGGCTTCGAGTCGCCCGGCACCGGCATGAACTTCCTCATTCACAACATGTGCCGCCTCCCCGGCGCCGACGGGACCTGGATGATCGTCGAGGGCGGCATGGGCACGATCTCCCGCCTCTTCGCCGAGAAGGCGAGGGCCGAGGGCGCGACGATCGTCACCGGCGCGCGCGTCGCGCGGATCGAGGCGTCCGGGGGCGCCGTCTCCGGCGTGCTCCTCGAGGACGGCGCGCGCATCGCCGCGAAGGTGGTCGTCTCGAACGCCGATCCGTACCGCACCCGCGCGCTCGCCGGCGAGGCGGCGATCGGGGCCTCGCTCTCGGCGCGGCTCGACGCGCTCGCGAAGGACGGCGCGACGCTCAAGGTCAACATGGCGCTGACCGGCCTGCCCACGTTCAGCTGCCTCCCGGAGGATCGCGGGCAGTTCGGGCCGACGATCCACCTCCTGCCCGACGAGGACGTCGTGATGGACACGCTGCGGCAGGCCCACCGCGACGCGATGAGCGGGCGCCTCCCGGAGTTCCCCGCGATCGAGTGGTACTTCCACACGCCGATCGACCCGAGCCTGCGCGACGCGGAGGGCCACCACAACGCGGCGCTCTTCGTGCAGTGGGTGCCCTACGCGCTCGCGGGCGGCGAGACGTGGGACGAGGCCGCGCCGCGCTACGTGAAGCACCTCCTCTCGATCTGCGATCGCTTCGCGCCTGGGATGAGCGACCTCGTGCTGGAGACGTTCACGCTGGCGCCGCCGGACATCGAGCGGCACTTCGGGATCACGAAGGGGCACATCCACCACATCGACAACAGCTTCGGCTTCGCCGATCGCGTACCCTACCGGTTCGGGCTCGCCGGGCTCTACTCGTGCAGCGCGGGGACGCACCCGGCCGGGTCGGTCATCGGCGCGGCTGGGCACAACGCAGCGAAGGCCGCGCTCGCCGACCTCGGGAGATGAAGTGGCACCTCGTGGCGATGGGAGCCCTCGCCGTGGTGGCCGGATGCAGCAGGGAGCCGCCGTCTCCAGACGGCCCGCCGGGCGCGCCGGCGATCAGCGAGGCGGAGGTGATCCTGCGCGAGCACCTGGAGCGACATCATCCATCCATCCGGCCTGGCACTCCGGAGTATGGCGTCTTCATCAAGGACGTCCTCTGGGGTGTCTACCCGGAGCTGTCCGAGCACCGGAAGGCGGATGAGATCCGCAGGTTTGCGACCGAGTACGTGAATCGCGCCGACGCACCGGCGCGGTGAAGCTCGCCCCTCCCTGGTCGCAGGGACTTCTCCACCCACGTGCTCACCCGGACGCGCGCGCGACCGTCCCCTTCGCCGTCACCACCGCGCGCTCGAGCGGGGCGCCGGCGCCGAGGACCACCTGCGCGCCCGGCCAGACCACACACCCGCGCGCCGCGCCCGCCCCCTCGACCCGCGCCCCCGCCCCGACGACGCTGCCCGCCACGTCCACGCCTTCGGCGACGGACGCCCCCGGGCCGACGTAGCTCCGCAAGCCGCGCTGCGAGAGCCAGCGCGCGCTCGCCGCCAGGTACGCGGCCAGCGTTCCGATGTCGTGCCACACGGCGGGCGCCGCGAACGTCGCGAGCGAGCGCCCCTCGCGCAGCCACGGCAGGTACACGTCCCCCACCATGCACCCGCGCGGCGGCAGCCTTCGCCGGAGCGCCCCGCCGACCACGTGCACGCCCACGAAATCGCCGCCCGCGACCTCGTCGCCGAAGCGCTCGCCGCGGAGCCGCACCACCTCGCCCCGCGCGCCGACGCCGACCGTCCCCTCCCCGGCCGGCCGCGGCGCGACAGCGAGCGTCGCGCCCGCGCCGTGATGGCCGTGCGCCGCCGAGAGCGCCGCCACGTCGAGATCGATCAGGATGTCGCCGTTCCAGAGGACCACGTCGCCCTCGCCGAGCGCGCCCGCCGCGTTCGCGAGGCCCCCGGCGGTGCCGAGGGGCTCCGGCTCGTGCAGGACCTCGACGGGCACCGGGAACGCCGCGAGCAGATCGCGCGAGAATCGCTCCGCGAGGTGGGACTTGTTCACCGCGACGCGAACGACGCCGCCCGCGGCGAGCCGCTCGGCGATGTGCGCGATGAGCGGCCGATCGCCGAGCCACAGGAGCGGCTTCGGCATCTCGTCCGTGAGCGGGCGGAGCCGGGTCCCGAGCCCCGCCGCGAGGATCATGGCAGCGGCCATGGCCGCGAGGATCGCCCCTTCACGGGGAACGTTCAAGAAATCGAGGTCGCCACGGCGCGACCGCGCAGCCGCGCGACGGCGCCAGCGGAGATCGCGGCCATCGGCCCGATCCCTCGTTCAGCTCACTCCCCCCGCTCGGGCAGCCCCCGCGCCGCGCGCTCGAGCAGCTCGTGCCCCGTCGCGTCCCCCTCCTCGATGTGCGCGACACCGATGCGGAGGGTCATCCGGAAGGGCGTCGTGGCCGCTCGCCGGAAGCGGTGCTGGCGCACCTTCTCACCGAGCACCTTCGCGAACGCGGATGCCCGCGTCCGGCCGATCCCGGGGCAGACGATCGCGAGGGTGTCGCGGCGGTAGCGCCCGAGCAGCCCGCCTTCCGGCACGTAGATCCTGACGATGCGCGCGAGATCGCCGAGGATGCGATCGACCCCGGCTCGGCCCTGCGTCTCCTCGACGCCCTGGAGCCCCTCCACGCTGAGCAGCAGCAGCGAGAGCCTCCTCGTCCGCTGCTCCCTGGCGCGCTGCACCTCCTTTTTCAGGAAGGCCCGGAGCCGCTCCTCGTGGACGACCGCGGCGAGGTCCTCGTCGCGCTGGCGTGACTCGCCGGCCTTGGGCCCTGGCTCCGGAGGCTTTGGCCCGGGGTCCGACGGCGAGCTGGCGCGCCGGTCGTCCGCGTCGACCCCGCGGGCCTCGACCCCGCGGCGGGACGACGGCGGCGGGTTCGTGGGCCGCTCGGGCGGGGGCGGCGTCGACGGGGCGGGCGCGCCGAGCGCCTCC
The DNA here is from genome assembly GCF_051525245.1 of Sorangium sp. So ce128. Classification (NCBI taxonomy): domain Bacteria; kingdom Pseudomonadati; phylum Myxococcota; order Polyangiales; family Polyangiaceae; genus Sorangium; species Sorangium sp. So ce128. The sequence continues at coordinate 5,418,232 of NZ_CP150313.1, forward strand.
GCCATCAGCGTGACGGCCGCCGTGGCGCGCTCGAAGCGGTCCTTCGGGTCGATCGCGGTCGCCTGCTGGAACCACGCGTCGAAGGCGGGCGGCAGCCGGATGCTGCTGCGGCGCCGCGCGGCGCGGGCGCTCGGAGGCTCGGGCAACCCCGCCACCATCCGCTGGAGGAGCGCGTAGACCGACGGCAGCACGTTGGCCTCGGTCAGCCAGTACGGGCTGCCCACGAGCAGCGCGAAGGCGACATGCGCGAGCGCATGGATGTCGGTCTTCGGCCCGACGGCGACGTCGCCGCGGATCTGCTCGGGCGCCATGTAGAGGGGCGTCCCGACCATTGCCGTGCGGTCCGCCATGCTGCGGTGCGCCACGACCTTCGCCAGCCCAAAATCAAGGACCTTCACGCAAGGGGAGCCGTCGTCCCGCCTCGTCAGGAAGAGGTTTGCCGGCTTGAGGTCCCGGTGGACGATGGCGGCCGCGTGCATCTTGTCGAGCGCGCGCGCGACCTGGCCCAGGTAGAGCACCACCTCGGCCGGCGGCAGCGGGCCCCGGCGCGCCGACAGGCTCGCGAGCTCCTCGCCCTGGAGCAGGTCCATGACGAGGAACGGCATCCCCGAGTCGGCGTCGATGCCGGCATCGGAGATGTGAACGATGTGGTCGCTCTCGATCCCGCCCGTGATCTTGGCTTCCTGGGCGAACCGGGCGCGCTGGGCCGGGTCCTGGATGGAGCCGGGGAGCATCACCTTGAGCGCTCGGCGGCGGTCCGTGACCACGTCCACGACCTCGTACACCGCCCCCATCCCGCCCGTCTTGATGGGGCGCACGACGCGGTACCGCCCATGGAAAGGCGTGTCGGGTCGGAGCTGCGCGAGGCTCGGCGGATCCATAGGGTGATCGCGGCCCTGGGAGCATAGATCGGACCGGGCCTTGTCCGGTCGCCGTTCGCGCCCCCCGAGGTGGGGTGGGCAGCTGGTGTGTGCCGGAAAACTCGACGCCTCCGGCGGCCGCGTGGTAGCTCCGCCGGGTGGGTTTCTCTGCGCTCGCCGTCCTCTCCGCCGCGAGGCGGAGCTCCGCGCCCTGGGCCGCGGCCGCGTTGCTCGGCCTCGGCGCCGTGACCCTGATCACAGCGCCGAGCTGCGGCAACGACGCTGTGGGCGTCGACGCCTGCCGGCGGATCGAGCAGGCCCGGTGCGAGGCGGCCGCCGTGTGCCCGGAGTGGATCGGCTCCGGGGACGCCGAAGAGCGGGTGAACACCTGCGTCGAGTTCTACTGGGACCAGTGCCTGCACGGCTTCGAGAGCGGCGCCGGCGGCGGCCAGACCGTGGCAGAGCCGACGCCCCTCCAGGTCGATGACTGCGTTGCCGCCGTCGGCGAGGCGCGCGCCTGCGCCAGCGCCAAGGTCGCGTCCATGGCGGAGTGCTCTGCGGCGCCGCTCGCCGCGGGCGTGGACCACGCGATCACCCCCTGCAAGGTGATCACCACGCAGGCGGAGGCGCTCGAGGCCTGCGCGTTCGTCGCCGCCCCGAACAGCGGCGGCGCCGGCAGCGGCAGCTCTGGCAACGCGGGCAGCGGCGGCTCCGGCGGCGGCAGCGCGGGCAACGGCGGCGGCAGCGATGGCTCCGGCGGCAGCGGCGGCAGCGGCGGCAGCGGCGGCTCCGGCGGCGGCAGCGCGGGCAACGGCGGCTCCGGCGGGTCCTAATACAGCTGCGGAAGGAGCCTGCGCTGACGCGATGAGCGGCGACAGCGTGCCCGCGGCGCTCCATCGACGTGGAGATGCGTTGCGGGGTCGGTTCCCGTAGAGAGCGGGCGCCGGCAGCTTCCGCGAGCTCATCACCGCCTCGCGAGCGCGAGCGGCGCATCGGGCAGCTCGCCCGCGAGCGCCGCCTCCGCCGGCGCCTCCTCTCGCGGGCTTCGCTCGGCCGCGCGCCGTGCCCGGCGCCGCGCCCGCGCAGCTGGGCCGCGTTTCATGTGGCGCCGTTCCCCGGCTTGGACTAGTGCCCCCTGCCGATGGGCCGAGCTCGAGCTGGTTTCGGAACGTTGTTCGCTGCGGATCACGCGCGCAGGCGCTCCCCGCGACCCCGGGCTGGCCGGTGCGCCCTGGCGCTCGCCGTCCTCGCGCTCACGGCCTGCGCCGACGGCTCCAACGGCGACGACGACCTGCAGCTCGGGACGTCGATGACCATCGACCCGCTCGCCTTCCTGGGCGACGTCCAGTGCTCGGGTTCGGACGAGCTGAAAGCCATCCGCAGCTACGTCGCCACGCTCACCGACAACAGCGCAGAGGGCGGGCCGTCCCCCCTCGCCTCGTCGCCGCCAATCTCCTGTGCGTGGAGCGTGTCGTTCACCTCCGTCGTCGAGGGGCACGAGTACACGGTCAGGATCGACGGCTACGGGGGGGAGTTCGCCGATGAGCTCACGCCCAAAGGTGGCGAGACCTCCGGAAACCCCGAAATGCTGCTCCCCAACGGTGACAAGGCCGACCCGATCTGGACGTGGGAGTGCCCCGACCCCGACGCCCCGGGCGGCGCCGGCTCGATCGTGGCGGAGAAGGACGTAGAAATCGTCGTCCGGACGTGCGCCAAGCCCACCCGCGTCGAGCCCTGACCCTTCCGGCGCCCCCGGTGTGTCGCCTCATGCTCCCACCGCGCCGTCCAGCTCCCCCGCCCAGGACGCTCCCGCGCTCTCGCTGCGCTGTCCGGCCCCCCTGATGCGCCCTCGCCGGACGCCTCGCGGCGTCCGGCGAGGAGCCGGCGGCAGGCCGCGATCCGCGACCGCGCGCGCGGTCAGGAACGCCCTCTGAGGCCGGCAAACCCTTTGCGCCGGCCTGCCCCTTGGAGTACCTGAACGCATCCGTCGCATCCCCTGAACAGCGTGGGTCATAGGGCGGGCGGCGAAGGCCGGACTCCACCTCGTCGTTCGAGGCCAGGGCCGCTTCTGCTGCTCCGCTCGACGCTCGAGCCGCGCTGGGATGGGCATCTACGACGGGGGCCGAGCGCGCGCCGCGCCCGCCCCCCGCGCCTCGGGTGCAGGTCCCCCATGGAAGAGACGTCGAACATCCAGCAGAAGGTTCCGGTCAGCATCCAGGACGAGCTCCGGACGAGCTACCTCGACTACGCGATGAGCGTGATCATCGGCCGCGCGATCCCGGACGTGCGCGACGGCCTGAAGCCGGTGCACCGCCGGATCCTCTACTCGATGAACGAGCAGAAGATCGGCCCCACCGGCTCGCACAAGAAGTGCGCGCGCGTCGTCGGAGACGTCCTCGGCAAGTACCACCCGCACGGCGATCTCGCGGTCTACGACGCGCTCGTCCGGATGGGGCAGACCTTCAGCCTGCGCTACCCGCTCATCGACGGGCAGGGCAACTACGGCTCGGTCGACGGCGACTCGCCCGCGGCCATGCGGTACACGGAGTCGCGCCTGTCGCGGATGGCCGTCGAGCTGCTCGCCGATCTCGACAAGGACACGGTCGACTTCGTCCCGAACTACGACGACTCGGAGCTCGAGCCGAGCGTCCTGCCGGCGAAGTTCCCGCAGCTCCTGGTGAACGGATCCGGCGGCATCGCCGTCGGCATGGCGACGAACATCCCGCCGCACAACCTCGGCGAGATCATCGACGCGACGATCGCCATCATCCGCAACCCCGACATCACCCTGGAGGAGCTGCTCCACCTCGTCCCGGGCCCCGATTTCCCGACCGGCGGCCTCATCTACGGCAAGAGCGGGATCGTGCAGGCGTACACGACCGGCCGCGGCTCGATCACGATGCGCGGGCGCCACCAGGTCGAGAAGACGATGAAGGGCGACCGCGAGCAGATCGTCTTCACCGAGATCCCCTACCAGGTGAACAAGGCCCGGCTGGTCGCGAAGATCGCCGAATGCATGAAGGAGAAACGCATCGAGGGGATCAGCGAGGTGCGCGACGAGAGCGACCGCGAGGGGATGCGGATCGTCATCGAGCTGAAGAAGGACATCTTCCCGCAGGTGGTCGTCAACCAGCTCTACCGGCTGACGGACCTCCAGGCGACGTTCGGGGTCATCAACCTGTCGATCGCGAACGGGCGCCCCGCGGTGCTGAGCCTGAAGGACACGCTCTCGCACTTCATCGAGCACCGGCGTGAGGTCGTGACGCGGCGCTGTCGGTTCGAGCTCCGGCAGGCCGAGGCGCAGCGCGAGCTCGTCGAGGGGCTCGGGATGGCGACGAGCGACATCGATCGCATCGTCGCGACGATCCGGGCCTCGAGCGATCCGGACGACGCGCGGGAGAACCTGCAGAAGCTGCCGCTCCGGGGGCTCGGCGAGTTCCTCCGGCGCGCCGGCCGCCCGGAGCCCGAGTGCGCCGAGGCCGACGGCCGCGGCGACTACTTCCTGTCGGAGCGGCAGGCCAAGGCGATCCTCGAGATGCGGCTGTCGCGCCTGACCGGCCTCGAGCGGGAGAAGCTCGCGAAGGAGTACGGCGAGCTGTCGCAGACCATCGAGCGGCTCCGGGCGATCCTGGCCGACATGGGGCTGCTCATGAATGTGATCGTGATGGAGCTCGAGGAGATCAAGGAGCGCTTCGGCGACAAGCGGCGCACCGAGATCGTCCCGGCCGAGGCCGAGATCCAGATGGAGGACCTGATCCAGGAAGAGGACATGGTCGTGACCATCTCGCACGCCGGCTACCTGAAGCGGACGCCGACCTCGACGTACCGGGCGCAGCGCCGCGGCGGCAAGGGGATGGTGGGGATGGAGGCGCGCGAGGAGGACTGGGTGAGCCAGCTCTTCGTGGCGTCGACGCACTCGTACGTCTTCTTCTTCAGCGACAAGGGCAAGGTCTTCGTCAAGAAGGTCTACGAGATCCCGCAGGCGCCTCGGAACGCGAAGGGCCGGGCGATCGTGAACTTCGTCGGGATGGAGCCGGGGGAGAAGGTCGCGGCGATCACGCCGGTGCCGAGCTTCGACGGCGAGACGTTCGTGGTGACGCTGACCCGCCGCGGGCAGATCAAGAAGACGGCGCTCAACGAGTACGAGAACTACCGGGACAAGGGGATCATCGGCGTGCGGATCGAGGAGGGTGATCAGCTCTTCACGGCGGCGCTCACCGACGGCAAGCGCGAGCTCGTGATCGCGACGCGGAGCGGGATGAGCATCCGCTTCCCCGAGGACCAGGTGCGCCCGACGGGCCGCGCGACGATGGGCGTGAAGGGCATCGAGCTCGACGAGGGCGACGTGGTTGTGGGCCTCGGCGTGAGCGGCGACGGGCGCGACCGGGTGCTCGCGGTGTGCGAGCGCGGGTACGGCAAGCAGACGCCGCTCGAGGAGTTCCGGCTCCAGAGCCGCGGCGGCAAGGGCGTCATCCTCATCGACGCGAGCGAGCGGAACGGGCCGGTCGTGGGCGTCGCCATGGTGAGCCCGAGCGACGAGGTGCTGATCGTGACCGATCGCGGGCAGATGATCCGCACCAAGACGAGCGAGATCCGCGAGACGGGGCGCAACGCGCAGGGCGTGCGGATCATGCACGTCGGCCAGGACGAGCGGGTCGTCGCCGTCGAGGCCTTCGCGGCGGACGCGGCCGAGGCCGAGGAGGGCGGGTCGACGCCGCCGGGTGCGGGCGTGGACGGGACCAACGGGGTCGCGGATCACGCGGGCGGGAACGGGAGCAGCGAGGTCAACTAGACGTCGACCGCGCGCGGAGCTCGATGGCCGACGAGGGCCGCTAACTCGGTCACGTGCTCGTCGTGGGCGCCCATCGCCAGGAGCGCATCGGCGAGCTGCAGGACATACTCGACGTTCGAGCCGCTCGGGCCGTGCGACGCAAGCACCTGAGCGGCAATCTCGGGGAGCGGCGCAGCGCCCAGGTAGTCGGGATTATCCGGCGTGGCCAGGTACACGATGGCCGATCGGGCCGTGATCTCCGCGCGCACCGCCGCCCCGTCCTCAAGGTGGAGCGGCACGTCGTGGCGCGCATAGCCGCCCTTCTCGCGGTGGTCCAGCGCGCGAAGCACCTCGTCGAGCTCGGTCACGGCAACGCGATAGGCCATCCCCCAGCAGCGCGCGCCAGGGGCCGCGATGAGCGTAACCACCCGCCCAGGCGCCCCAGGGACGCCCCGATGATCGGTAGACCCCTGCCAGAAGCGGCGGGTCCACCCCGTGATGTACCCGGGCACCATCTGCTCGAAGCGGAAGGCAGGACGCCAGATCAACGAGCCGTAACCGAAGATCCACGTCTCGCGGTGCACGGGGCGATTGTACCAAACCCCGCCGGCCGTCAGCCGCCGCAGCTCACCCCTCGAGCAGCTCGAACCGGATCCCCGCCGCCTGAAGCCGCTCGATGAGCCGCTCCCCCATCGCGACGACCGGCGTGATGACCCCGGCGCGCGCCGGCAGTCGCTCGCGGTCGAACGCCATGCAGAGCGCCGACTCTGCCACCATCTTGGCCGTCTCCGAGTAACCAGGATCGCCGCCGCTCACCCGCGTCACCACCTTGCGGGATGCGCTCTTCCCCTGGAAGGTCACCTGGAACCAGCTGCGCGCCCGCTCCTCCGCGCTCGGCCCCTCCCCCGGACTCCGCACCTTGCGGAGCAGCTCCCGCGTCGGTCCCACCTTGGCCAGCGCCGTGACCGCGCCGAAGCCGGCGATCCCCATCACGAGCTGCAGCCCGGACTTGACCTGCACGTTGTGGCTGTACTGGAAGTCGGGACCGTAGGCGTCGAGCTCCCGCGCGCTCCGCAGCACGACGAGCGGATCGATGCTGGGCATCGGGCAGAGCCATGCGCGCAGCCCCTTCTCGTAGTGGATACGCGTCTTGAGCCCCCGCACCCTGCGCGCCCCGTGCGCGTCCTCGCCGCGCGCGACGCCCTTCCTTGGGCCGGGGCGCGCCATGATCTCGAGCAGCGACTGCCAGGTGCCGCCGGAGAAGCTGCCGTGCGCGCGCACGATGCCCTCCACCACGATCGGCTCGCCCGCGGGGAGCTTCGTCACCGTGAAGAGCACCCCGAGGTCGTGCGGGATGCTGTCGAAGCCGCAGCAGTTGACGATCCGCACGCCCCGCGCGCGGGCAGCCTCGTGGTGGCGCTCGATGAGGCGGTCGACGAACCCGGGCTCGCCGGTGAGATCCGCGTAGTCCGTGCCCGCGCGGATGCACGCCTCGACGAGCGGCTCGCCGAGCGCCGTGTAAGGACCGACCGTCGTGATGACGACGCGCGCCTTCTGGGCCATGCGCTCGAGCGACGCCGCGTCGTCCGACGCCGCCTCGATGACGCCCAGCGAGGAGCACGCCGGATCGATCGCCTCCATCGCCGCCTTCACCTCGGCGAGGCGCCCCGCGTTCCGGCCAGCGATCGCCCAGCGGATGGGCCGCTCTTCTGCGCCGCGGGCAGAGGCGTCCTTGCCCTTGGTGGCGAGATACTCGGCGACGAGGCGACCGGTGAAGCCGGTCGCTCCGAAGACGATCACGTCGTACGCGCGGTCGCTGGTCATGGGGGCAGCCTTGATACCACGACCGCGGGCGGGAACGTCATCGCCGGCACCACGAGAGTGACGGCGGCACCCAGCCGCCGAACGAGCGCTCCAGGTGCTCCGCCACGGCGATCGTCACATGATCGTTGCCGTGGATCGCCGCCACCTGGACGCCGAGCGGCAGCCCCTCGCCGTTGAGGCCCAGCGGCACCTGCGTCGCCGGCATCTCCATGACGTTGAGCACCGCGGTGTATGTCCACTGGAAGGGCGGCAGGAGCGGCGCGTAGTGCCGCGGCGCGGGGCTCGGATAGGACGGGTAGAGCATCACGCCCTGCTCGCCGATGCGCGACACGAGCTCGGCGCGCAGCGCCTTGCCGAGCTCCAGGGCCCGCTCGACGCGCGCCGGCAGCAGCCCGCCGACGTCCTCCAGCAACGCGAGCCCCAGCGCCGGCAGCGTGTGCGGCGAGCGGCGGACCGACCAGCGGGCGAGCTCGCGCGGCAGGCTGACCGGGCGGCCATCACCGAGCAACGCCCGGAACGTGACGCCCCCGGACGTGCCCACCATCGCGGTCCAGATGTCGAGCGCCCGCGCCAGGAGGTCGACCTTCGCCTCGATCACCGTCGCCCCGCAGGCGGCGAGCGCCTCCGCCGCCCTCCGCTGCGCGGCCACGAGATCGGCGCTCACCCGGCGCACCCCGTCGTGCTCGACGGAGAGCACCGTCAACGTGCCGAGATCGACCGAGGCCGGATCACCGAGCGGCAGCGGCGCGCAGCCCGGATCGCGCGCGTCGGGGCCGGCGAGGAGGCGGAGCACCGGCATGAGATCCTCGGCGCGCCGAGCGATCGGCCCCGTCGTCATGAAGCGGAGCCCTCGCTCGCCCGGCAGCGGGAACTGGCCCGAGGTCGGCACGAGCCCGCCGGTCGGCTTGTGGCCGAAGACGCCGTTGAAGAACGCGGGCATGCGGATGGATCCGCCGATGTCCGAGCCGAGTCCGACCGGCGCGCCGCCCGCGCCGACCACCGCGGCCTCCCCGCCCGAGCTGCCGCCCGCGGTGCGCGCCGGGTCGTAGGGGTTGTTCGTCCGGCCGTAGAGCCGGTTGTTCGTCTCCATCCACATGCAGAGCTCCGACACGTTGGTGACGCCGAGCGGGATGAACCCGGCCGCGCGCAGGCGCGTGACCGTCACGGCGTCCTCCTCCGCGCGCACGCCGGCGCGTGCGACGAGCCCCGCGGAGTTCGGCATGCCGGCGACGGCGAAGCTCTCCTTGATGGAGCACGGGACGCCGAGGAACGGCGGCGCGCCCGCGGCCCCGCGTTGTTCGAGGAGGGCATCGGCCGCGCGCGCCTCGGCGCGGGCGGCGTCGAACCGGTCCGCCACCATCGCGTTGAGCGTCGGGTTCACGCGCTCGATGTGCCGGATATGGGCCTCCACGACCTCGGCCGACGTCACGGCGCGCTCGCGGATCAGCGCGGCGAGCCGGGTCGCGGAGAGCAGGAGCAGCGGATCTCGTGACAGCATGCGTGCGACCGAAGATCAGGCTCGGGACGACGACCCAGGTCAAGGGTCCGCCACCCCGGGTCCGTCGATCGCCCTCGCCCCATCCCGGGCGCGAGACGCGCGCGGCCCTCGCCGGGCGCCCTCTTGGACGCCGGAGGCGCGAGCCGCCTACTCCTCCGCGGCCTGCTCCGCGCCCGCGGCCTGCCCCGCGCCCGCGGCCTGCTCCGTACCCGCGCGCTGCACCCGCGCGGCGGCGACCGCGCGCGCCCGCGCTCGCTGCGGGAAGGCCCACCGCACCGCCCCGGTGACCAGCCAGTCGACCGCCCCCCGGTCATCGACCTGGACGCCGGGATCGACGTACACCTGCACCCGCTCGCTGAGCTCTGCGCCGACCTCCAGCACGCTCGTCGACACGACGCGGTGCGCTCCGCGGTGGTCGATCGAGAACGCCTGGTCCGGGCTCACCCAGAACCCGTGCGGCAGCTCGATGATCGCGAATTCCCTGATCGTCGACTTCTGGATGGCGTTCCGCCCCGGGTCGCCGCCGAACGACACCGCGTGCTGCAGCTGGGCCCCGAGCCGCGCGGGCCGCGCCACGCGGACGTACGCCTGGACGAGGGGCGCCACCTGGTTCTTTCCCGCGCCGAGCGCGCGCTTCGTCGCCGAGTCGAGGAGGAGATCCGTGCCCAGGACCAGCGCGAACCGCGGCGTGCCCACCACGCGGACGAGCGGCCGGATCAGGATGTCGCCGAGCCCCACGTCGCGCTGGCCCTCGATGTCGCCCGCGTACGCGAGCGGCAGGTCTGCGCGCAGCGAGAACGTCCTGGTGAAGGCGTAGTCCCCCCGGAGCACCGCTGCGTTGAAGAAGCCGTTCTTGCCGCTCGAGTAATCGTTCCGGAGCTCGAGGAACGTGCTGAAGTTGGCGGCCGCCCTCGGTTGCGTCCGGGGCGCCGCAGCGGCGGGCCGCTCCGGCGCAGCAGGTGGCTGCGCAGGCGGCGCGGGTGGAAGCGACGGCCGCGCGGGCTGTGCACCGGCGAGCGCCGTGGGATCCCCTGGCTGCGCAGGATCGGCGCGGGCTGCGGCGGCGCCGCTCAGCGCGAGGAGCCCGACCGTGCCGAGCGAGGCCACGCGGCGGCGCTTCAGACCCGAGGGCGAGACCGTTCGATCGGCAGGGCGCGCCTGCGCGACGCGATGCGCTTGCATGCCGGATTCATGGGTGTGTCGCGCGATCTGGCGGCAGTCAGTTCAAGACAGCAGTCTGCACTTCGGGGGCGCATGAGCCGACGTCCGGTGTTTGCGCACCTCTCCCCCGGCACCCCAGCATTCCTGGCCGCGCCCTCGCTTGCGCGCGCTCCACGCGACGCGCTCGGCGCGCCTCGCTCGACTCGCCCGGCGTCGCGCTCGAGCGACGCATCCGTGCACATCGAGCGCAGTGCATCGCCGTTCGAGACACCGCAGACCGAGCTCCCGGACAGCGCCGGTCCGTGCTGAACATCACGCGGTTCACGTGCGCGCGCTCGAACAAAAAACTGCACGAAATGCCGCAGAAACAAGCGATCTGTAAAGAAACAACTTGACGCGACGCAGCAGCTCTGTAGGGTAGAAGCATCTACGCCATGCAGAAGCCGATGTGCACCGCCAGCGCCCACGCCTCCGGCGATGGGACCCTCGCTGAGAAGGTTGTGCACCATGCTTCGTTGGCGTCCTCGGCGGCGCGTTCGTCCGTCGTCGTCGAAGGCGGCGTGTCCGTCGGGCTCCTAGCGGGCCTAGCCATTCCTGCGCTCATCAGCCTAGTTGACGTCGTCGGGCTGATTCGCGTCGGGAACGGGTGCGGGCCGCCGCTCTGAGCTGAAACAGCATGGAGATAGGCCCCCGCACCGAGATGGTCCGGGGGCTTTCGTTTTTTTCGGCCTGAGGGTTCACGGAGAGCAGCCGTCGTCGAAGGAGGATCAGGTGAGCAAGGAACATTCGAGGAAAAATCGGGAGGACGCCTCAATCGAGGCCGTCGGCCAGCGCATCGCGGAGCTCGCCGAGCTCGTCGCCGCGGGATGTGGGGTGCCCGTCGCGTCGAGCGCCGTGCGAGAGGAGTTCGAGGCGCTCGTCGACGAGATCCGCGCCCGAGCCAGCGGGGGCGCCGTCCGCGCGCCCCAGCGCTCCTCGACGCACCTCAAGGGCGCGCGCCCGCACGGCGACGCCGCGGAGGCATCGTTCGAGTTCCATGCTGACCCGCCCTCCGCGCGCTCCAACGTGGACCAGCGCGCGGATCTGCGCGCCAAGCCGGCGAGCGCACCGGGCAGCTCGCGCGTCGTGTCGCTCGACGACGCGCGCAGGGTGCTCGACGCGATCCGCCGCGAGGAGAGCAGCGGCGACGGCCCTCGGGAGGATCTGCAGCGCGCGATCGCCTAAGTTGCTGAGCCTCTGAGAAACGGCGGAACCCCGCGGCCAAGGCGCCCCCATGCGCCCCACCTTCACCCGCGTGACTCGATGGAGTCGGGAATTATGAAACGAACCGGTGCACAGATTATCTGGGAAGTCCTCGTCCGCGAAGGCGTGGACGTGGTCTTTGGCTATCCGGGCGGCGCGATCATGCCCGCCTACGACACGATCCTCGGTTACCCGATCCGCCATGTGCTCGTCCGGCACGAGCAGGGCGCAGCGCACATGGCGGACGGGTACGCCCGCGCCTCGGGCAAGGTCGGCGTGTGCGTCGCCACCTCGGGGCCGGGCGCGACGAACCTCGTCACCGGGATCGCGACGGCGATGCTCGACTCCTCGCCGATCGTCTGTATCACCGGGCAGGTGTCCTCCAAGCTGCTCGGGACCGACGCGTTCCAGGAGACGGACATCACGGGCGTCACCCTGCCCATCACCAAGCACAACTACCTCGTGACCGACGTGGAGGACATCGCCCCCGCCCTCCGCGAGGCGTTCTACATCGCGCGCTCGGGCCGCCCAGGCCCCGTGCTCGTGGACATCACCAAGGACGCCCAGCAGGCGTCGATCGAATTCGAGCCGCCGAAGGGCGAGGTCCGCTTGCCCGGCTACCGCCCCTCGCAGCACGCCGTCCAGACGGACATCGAGAAGGCGATCGACCTCATCGACGAGGCCGAGCGGCCGCTCATCCTGGCCGGTCAGGGCATCGTCAGGGCCGAGGCGACGCGCGAGCTCCTCGCCTTCGTGGAGAAGACGGGGATCCCCGTCGCCTCCACGCTGCTCGGCCTCGGCGGCTTCCCGGCGAAGCACCCCCTCAGCCTCGGCATGATGGGGATGCACGGCGAGGCGTGGGTGAACAACGCCATCCAGGAGGCCGACCTCCTCATCGCGCTCGGGATGCGCTTCGACGACCGCGTGACCGGCAACCTCAAGACCTACGCCGTCAAGGCGAAGAAGATCCACGTCGAGATCGACCGGTCCGAGATCAACAAGAATGTCAAGGTTGATGTCGGCCTCGTCGGCGACGTCCGGGACACGCTGCTGTCGCTCATCCCCGGGTGCAAGCAGCGCAACCGCGGCCCGTGGGTCGACCGCATCAACCTGTTGAAGGGCGACTCGGCGGTCCGTGACATTCAACAATTGCCGTACAACGACAAATTGTACGCCGCGCACGTGATGCACGACCTCTGGCGGCTCACCGACGGCAAGGCGCTTGTGGTAACCGACGTCGGCCAGCACCAGATGTGGGAAGCGCAGTACTACAAGCACGATTACCCGCGGAAGCTCATCACCTCCGGCGGGCTCGGCACGATGGGCTTCTCCCTGCCGGCGGCGATCGGCGCGCGCTTCGCGAAGCCGGAGGACGAGATCTGGGTGGTCGTGGGCGACGGCGGCTTCCAGATGACCGCGTGCGAGCTCTCGACCTGCGCGCAGGAGGGGCTCAAGGTCCACGTGGCCGTCATCAACAACGGCTACCTCGGCATGGTGCGGCAGTGGCAGGAGTTCTTCTACAACCGGCGCTACTCGGCGACCCCGATGCGCAGCCCGGATTTCGTGAAGCTCGCCGAGGCCCACGGGCTGACCGGCATCCGCGTCACGAAGCGCGAGGAGATCGCCGGGGCCGTGGAGCGCGCGCGCGCCACGCCGGGCACCGTGGTCGTCGACTTCCGTGTGGAGCAGGAGGATAGCGTCTATCCGATGGTCCCCGCCGGCGCCGACCTGAACGACATGATCCGGCGCCCGAGCCCCATCGTGGAGACCGGGGAGGACCCGTGAACGCGCCAGCAGACCCACGCGCCCTGGGCGCGCGCTCCAGCGTGAGCGTGCGCCCGTCGGACGGGCGGGGCGCGCCCGAGCGCGCCGCGGCCGGAGCCGGGCGCACCATAGACAAGAGGGACTTTCAAGAGGCATCCATGGATCGACCCATCCTGCGCACGTTCATCGCCTACGTCGAAGACCGCCCCGGCGTGCTCAACCGCGTCGCGTCCCTCTTCCGGCGGCGCGCCTACAACATCGAGTCGCTGAGCGTCGGGCGCACCCACATCGCCGGGATCTCGCGCCTGACCCTGGTCCTCGAGGCGGACGAGGACGGGGCGCGGCGCCTGGAGGCGAACCTCTACAAGCTGGTCAACACCCTCTGGGTCCGGGACGTCACCCACACCGCCTCGGTCGCGCGTGACCTCGCGCTCATCAAGGTGAAGGCGGACGCGACGAGCCGGGCGCAGGTGCTCCAGCTCTGCGAGGTGTTCCGCGCGCGCACCGTCGATGTCGCCCCCGAGGCGCTGACCATCGAGATCACCGGGACCGGCGACAAGATCGAGGGCCTGCTCGAGGTGCTTCGCCCGTTCGGGATCATCGAGATGGTGCGGACCGGGATGATCGTGATGACCCGCGGCGCCGAGGAGGCCGAGGCCAGGTTCGACTCGATCCCCGTGCGCACCGCCGAGAACAGCGCCTCCTGACGGTATGACGACGGTGTAGCGACGGTGTAAAGAGCGCGCGCAACACGTGAACGACGTGAAGGACGGGAGCCGCGAGGTGCGGGTCCCGGTTGTAAGGAGAGAGAGATGGCTAAGATTTTTTACGATAACGACGCGGATCTTTCGCTCATCCAGAGCAAGAAGGTCGCGATCGTGGGCTATGGCTCCCAGGGGCACGCGCACGCGCTGAACCTGCGCGACAGCGGCGTCACGGTGATCGTCGCCCTGCCCGAGGGCAGCAAGAGCCGGCCCAAGGCGCAGGCCGCGGGGCTGCAGGTGGCCACGGTGTCCGAGGCCGCGAAGGCCGCCGACGTCATCATGATCCTCGCCCCCGACACGTCGCAGGCGCGCATCTACAACGAGCAGATCGCGCCGCACCTCGGCCCGGGCAAGACGCTCATGTTCGCGCACGGGTTCAACATCCGCTTCAACACGATCACGCCCCCCCCGTCGGTCGACGTGTCGATGATCGCCCCGAAGGGCCCCGGCCACCGGGTGCGCGAGACGTTCGAGGCCGGCGGCGGCGTCCCGGCCCTCCTCGCCGTCCACCAGGACGCGAGCGGCAAGGCGGAGGCCCAGGCGCTCGCCTACGCCAAGGGCATCGGCGCGACGCGCGCCGGGGTGCTCCTCACGACGTTCGCGGAGGAGACCGAGACCGACCTCTTCGGCGAGCAGGCGGTGCTCTGCGGCGGCGCGAGCGAGCTCGTGAAGGCCGGCTTCGAGACGCTCGTCAACGCCGGCTACCAGCCGGAGATCGCGTACTTCGAGTGTCTGCACGAGCTCAAGCTCATCGTCGACCTCATGTACCGCGGCGGCCTCAACTACATGCGGTACTCGATCAGCGACACCGCCGAACACGGCGACTACGTGTCGGGCCCGCGGGTCATCACCGACAAGACGCGCGAGGAGATGAAGCGCATCCTCGCCGAAATCCAGAGCGGCGAGTTCGCGCGCAAGTGGATCGCGGAGAACGAGGCGGGCCGGCCGAAGTTCGAGGCGACGCGGGCGAAGGAGCGGGAGCAGCGGCTCGAGATCGTGGGCGCCAACCTGCGCAAGATGATGCCGTTCATCGATCCCGTCACCATCAAGCCCGGCGACTGAGCCTCTCCACTCGTGGGAGGCGGCGGAGAACACCATGCCTGAGATGATTGCGAATCAAGCGATGCCCCCGTCCGATTACGTCCGCATCTTCGACACGACGCTGCGCGACGGCGAGCAGTCGCCGGGCGCGACGATGACATCGTCGGAGAAGCTCGAGATCGCGCTCGCGCTGGCGAAGCTCGGCGTCGACGTCATCGAGACGGGCTTCCCCGCCGCTTCCCCCGACGATCTGCTCGCCGTCCAGACGATCGCCGAGCGCGTGGGCGCGGCCGCGGTCCCCGGCCGCCCCGCCGCGACCCCGCCGATCATCTGCGCCCTCGCCCGCGCCACCAAGGTCGACATCGACAAGGCGTGGGAGGGCGTCGCCCGGGCCGCGCACCCCCGGATCCACACCTTCCTCGCCACGAGCGACATCCACCTCAAGCACAAGCTCCGGATGACCCGGGCGGAGGTGCTCGACCGCGTGCGGGCCATGGTCGCGTACGCGCGCGACCTGTGCGCCGACGTGGAGTTCAGCCCCGAGGACGCCGGCCGGAGCGAGCCGGAGTTCCTCTACCAGGTGCTCGAGGCCGCGATCGCCGCCGGGGCCACCACGCTCAACATCCCGGATACCGTCGGGTACACCATCCCGAGCGAGTTCGGCGCGCTCATCGCGGGGATCCGCAAGAACGTCCCGGGGATCGACCGCGCCATCGTCTCGGTCCACTGCCACAACGACCTCGGGCTCGCGACGGCCAACGCGCTGGAGGGCATCCGCGCGGGCGCGCGCCAGGCCGAGGTGACCATCAACGGCATCGGCGAGCGCGCTGGCAACACCGCGCTCGAGGAGATCGTCATGGCGCTCGCCACGCGCCGGGCCGTCTTCGGGCTGCGCACCGGGATCGACACGACCCAGATCGCCACCGTGAGCCGCCTCGTCAGCGCGGCCACGGGCTTCAACGTCCAGCCGAACAAGGCGATCGTCGGCGCCAACGCCTTCGCGCACGAGTCCGGCATCCACCAGGACGGGATGCTGAAGCACCAGGAGACGTACGAGATCATGCGGCCAGAGATGGTCGGGGTGACGCAGACCCGGCTCGTCCTCGGCAAGCACTCGGGCAGGCACGCGCTCCGCAACCGGCTGGAGGAGCTCGGCTACCACCTCGACGAGGCCCAGCTCGCGGCGGCGTTCGCCAGCTTCAAGGCGCTCGCGGACAAGAAGAAGCACGTCACCGATCCCGACATCGAGGCGATCGTCTCGACCACGCGGGCGCAGGCCGACGATCTCTACACGCTCGACGCGCTCCAGGTCGCCTGCGGGACCACGGGCATGCCCACCGCCACCGTCCGCCTCCGCGGGCCGGACGGGGCGCTGCACGTCCGCGCCGCGATCGGCACCGGGCCGGTGGACGCCGCCTACCGGGCGATCGACGAGATCGTCCGCGTGCCGAGCAGCCTCCTCGAGTTCTCGGTGCACGCGGTGACCGAAGGCATCGACGCGCTCGGCGAGGTGAGCGTCCGCGTCCGGGCGGACGCGACGTCGAGCAAGCGGCACCCGCAGCACGACGCCGCGGCGCGCGTCTTCCACGGCCACGGCGCTGACACCGACATCCTGGTGGCCAGCGCGAAGGCGTACCTCACCGCCCTGAACCGGCTCCTCGCGACCTACGGCGTCGAGCCCAAGGACGACGCGGCGGCGTCAGAGAGCAACCAGAGCGGCCACGGCGCCGCCGTCGAGACCGCGAGGTAGGGCCGTGCGCCGAGCGCAGGAGGCCCCCCAGGGGGGCGACGAGCTCGGCGACCCGATCTCGCTGCACAAGGAAGTCGAACCTTATGAATCCGCCTCATAACGGCGCGGAGCAGGGCGCCCGCCCCTCGGACCGCGTCGACGTCTACGACACAACGCTACGCGACGGCACCCAGCGCGAGGGCATCTCGCTCGCGTGCGAGGACAAGCTGAGCATCGCGCGCCACCTCGACGCGTTCGGCCTGACCTTCATCGAGGGCGGGTGGCCTGGCTCGAACCCGAAGGACGCGCAGTTCTTCGAGCGGGCGAAGGACATCGAGTGGAAGCACGCGAAGATCGCCGCGTTCGGCTCGACGCGCCGGGCCTCGCTGGCCCCCGAGGACGACCCCGGGCTGCGCGCGCTCCTCGCAGCGGGGACGAGCGTCTGCACGATCTTCGGCAAGAGCTCGGTCCAGCACGTTACGGCGGTGCTGCGCACGACGCTCGACGAGAACCTCCGGATGATCGAGGAGACCATCGCCTTCCTGCGCGCGCACGGCCGCCGCGTGATCTACGACGCCGAGCACTTCTTCGACGGGTTCGCGCTCGACCGATCGTACGCGACCGAGACGCTGCACGCCGCCGTGCGCGGCGGGGCGGAGGTGGTCACGCTCTGCGACACGAACGGCGGCTCGATGCCCTGGCAGATCGAGGCGGTGGTGGCCGAGATGAAGGCGGCGCTGGGCCACCCGCTGGGCATCCACGCCCACAACGACGGTGAGTGCGCGGTCGCCAACTCGATCGCCGCCGTGCGCGGAGGCGCCCGGCACGTCCAGGGCACCATCAACGGCTACGGCGAGCGCTGCGGGAACGCGAACCTCTGCGCGATCATCCCGAACCTGGAGCTGAAGCTCGGCCTCCGGGCGCTCCCGGACGGGGCGCTCCGCGGGCTCACCGAGCTCTCGCACTACGTCGCCGACGTGGCGAACCTCTCCCCCGACGATCACATGGCCTACGTCGGGCGGAGCGCCTTCGCGCACAAGGGCGGCGTGCACGTCGCGGCGATGAGGCGCGAGCCTGCGTCCTACCAGCACATCGATCCCGCGCTCGTCGGCAACGCGATGCGGACCGTGGTCAGCGAGCTGTCGGGCCGCGGCAACCTCCTCAGCAAGGCCGAGGAGTTCGGGCTCGAGGTGCCGACGGGCGCCGAGGTCGAGGTGCTGGAGCAGATCAAGGAGCGCGAGGCGCGCGGCTCGTCGTTCGAGGCGGCCGAGGCGTCCGTCGCGCTGCTGCTCCGCCGGAGCTCGCCGGGCTACAAGCCGCCGTTCCGGCTGCTCGACTTCAAGGTCATCGCGGGCCAGCGCGAAGGAGTCGGCACCTTCGCCGAGGCGATGATCAAGATCGCGGTCGACGACGAGGTGGTGATCACGGCGGCCGAGGGGTCCGGCCCCGTCAACGCGCTCGACGGCGCGCTCCGCAAGGCGCTCGCGCCCGTGTTCCCGGCCGTGCGTGACATCCAGCTCGTCGACTACAAGGTGCGTATCCTCGACGGGCGCGACGGCACCTCGGCGACGACGCGCGTGCTCATCAACAGCCGCGACGCGCATCGCCAGTGGAGCACCGTCGGCGCGTCGACGAACATCATCGATGCGTCCTGGCATGCGCTCGCGGACGGGATCGAGTATGGGCTCACGCTCGCAGCGAGAGAGCCACAGCAGTACACATCCACGTTGCCTGCCAGCGAGGTCGCATGAAGGCCAATATCGTTCTTTTGCCCGGCGACGGCATCGGCGTCGAAGTGGTCGCCGAAACCCGCGCCACCCTCGACGCTGTCGCCGCCCAGTTCGGCCACAGCTTCAGCTACTCGGAGCACCTCATCGGCGGGTGCGCCATCGACGCGACCGGCACGGCGCTGACGCAGGAGACGCTCGACGCGTGCCGCGCGGCGGATGCCGTCCTGCTCGGCGCCGTCGGCGGCCCCAAGTGGGACAACCCGAGCGCGAGCGTCCGCCCCGAGCAGGGGCTGCTCGCGCTGCGCCAGGGGCTCGGCCTGTACGCCAACCTGCGGCCGATCCGCCTGTTCCCGGAGCTCATCCAGGCCTCTCCCCTCAAGGCGGAGCGGCTCGCGGACGTCGACATCCTGGTCGTCCGTGAGCTGACGGGCGGGCTCTACTTCGGCAAGCCCCGCCTCCGCGAGGAGGTGAACGGGCGCCGGCGCGCGGTCGACACGCTCGAGTACACGGACGAGGAGATCCAGCGCGTCGTCGAGCTCGCGTTCCGCCTCGCGTCGTCGCGCAGGCGCCTCGTCACGTCCGTCGACAAGGCGAACGTCCTCGAGTCGTCGCGGCTCTGGCGCACGGTGGCGACCGAGGTCGCCGCCCGCCACCCGGAGATCCGCATCGAGCACCAGCTCGTCGACTCGTGCGCGATGCGGCTCATCACCTCGGCCGCGGCGTTCGACGTCATCGTTACCGAGAACATGTTCGGCGACATCCTGACCGACGAGGCCGCCGTGCTCGCCGGCTCGCTGGGGCTCTGCCCGAGCGCGTCGCTGGGCGATGGGACGCGCGGGGTCTACGAGCCGATCCATGGCTCGGCGCCCGACATTGCCGGCAAGGGGCTCGCTAACCCGATCGGGACGATCCTGAGCGCCGCGATGCTGCTCCGGCACTCGCTGCGGCTCGACAAGGAGGCGGCCGTGCTCGAGCGCGCGGTGGCGCAGGCCATCGCCGGCGGCGCACGGACGGCGGACCTCGGCGGCAAGCTGTCGACCCAGGGGATGGGCGAGGCGGTCCGCGCGAAGCTCGCGGGCTGAGCGCTCCCTCCAGGCGGCCTCGGGCGAGCCCCTCACCGGGGCTCGCCGCGCGCATTGACGGCGCGATCGCTCTCTTCTCGCCCTCTTCCCTGCACGGCCATCGACGCGTGGACACAAGGCCCCTTCGCGGGCCGCTCCTACGCGGTGCTCCCAGGCTGTCCAGTCCACCGCTCTCCTCGCTCGAATCCATCGCTCTTCGCGCCCGACCATCGACCAGGACGGGACGGTATGTGTCGTGGACGGGTCCGATGGTGGCCCTGACGATCTCCTGTGTGAACCGCGGGAGCATGTGCTCCGGAGACGCAGTCGCGCGGATCTCCCCCATCAGCCTTCACGCTGGAGATCCTGGCGGACGACACGATCGCGCGAGCCTTCATGACGCATCCTTCGCCGCGCGGCGGTCGCTCGCGGTCGACGCCCGGGTGCTCCGCGCCATCCGATCCATCTCCGTTGATCGAGCTGTTCGCGTTCTAGGCACCACTGCCGAAGCCTCATAAGGACAGGCCTTCCCGCGCCCGGTCCTCGTAGCATCGCAGTCCGGCGCGCCTGCGCTCCTCTGCGCTGGCCAGCCAGAGCGATGACGCGGCGTCCGGCGCCCGGGATCTGCGAGGAGCGCGCGCAGCCGCCGGAGCACGTGGGAGGCCGGCGAGCGCCGCGCAGCCGCGGCTCGCGCCCTCCCAGGCAGCCGCGGCTCGCTCTCCCCGGAAGGAGCGCGTGACGCCTCCCTCGCGGCGCGCACGGCCTCGCAGAAAGCGTCCATGGTGTCTCAGGTGTCCTTTATGCGGTAATCGACATCACCTCCCGAACACCACACATGATCGTGCGGCGGGGGATCTCAGGTCCCCGCGTGTCAAAGCTCGTCGCCATGACGGGCGATGACTCCATTCGACATGGATTGATGTGCACAGGAGAACGGGAACATGAGCCAATTGACGAAGTTCGCATCGCTCATCGCCCTCTCGACGGCCCTCTCCGCGGCCGGTTGCATGGCCGAGGCGACGACGTCGGACGCGCCCACCGACGACGTGATGAGCGAGACCGACGAGGCGAAGCAGGCGTTCCAGGCCGAAGAGATGGATTCCGCTGATCAGGAGTCGAGCGCGAATCCGGCGATGGACGAGAGAGCGACGGATCCCGGCGCAGCAAGCGCCAGCGCGCCGGCCCCCGGCGCGCCCGATGTCGGCGCCGCGGACCCCGGCTCGACGAACCCGACTGGCGAGGAGGGCGTCGGCGAGAAGCCCGATGCGGCCCGCTGGTGGGGCGGCGGCTGGGGCTTCCGGCCCTGGGGCTGGGGCGGCGGCTGGGGCTTCCGGCCCTGGGGCTGGGGCTTCCGGCCCTGGGGCTGGGGCGGCGGCTGGGGCTTCCGGCCCTGGGGCTGGGGCGGCGGCTGCGGCTGGGGCGGCTGGGGCGGCGGCTGCGGCTGGTAGGACGCCGCGCTGACACGGTTCGCTTGAGAAGGCCCTGCTGACGCCCGCTCCGCGCCCCCGATGCGGCGCCGCCGCGGCTCGGTCCTCGCCACGGCAAGGCGCCGGCAAGGGGTCATGAGCGGACGATGAAGCGACGGGCCCTCTGACGGGTCGAGGCTCCCTCACGCGGCCGCGGAGGGGGCCTCGACCGCCACCGCGGTGCACCCGGATCGCCCGCACGGGTTTGCGAGCGGTCCGGGGTACCCGGGATCGAGCGTCGGCCTCGGCGAGGCTCGGGACGCAGCTTACGGGGAAGCGGGTCCTCGTGTAGCACCACCAAGTGACCCCCATGCAGGTGAGATAAAAGTCACGCGCGCGGCGCGACGGTGCGCTGGCTCTATCGAGCGGAGGCGGTCCGCGTCGAGCCCCCGCGCGCCGCGGTGGGGCGCTCGAGCGGCGCTTCCGGGCGGCCGAGCTTCTCCGCGCGCTCGGTCACCCAGAAGCGCTCCGCGTCGGCCGCGGTCCAGGCAGACTCGTCGAGCAGCGGGAGGAGCGCATCGAACAGCGCCCGCGCGCTCTGGAAACGGTGGCGCGGGTCCTTGGCGAGGCACCGCAGGACGAGGCGGTCGACCGCGCGAGGGACGGTGGGGCCGCGCCGCACCGACGGCGCGAGGGGCGCCTTCGTCATGTGCGCGACGAAGAGCTGCCCCGACGACGAGCCCTCGAACGGCAGCTCCCCGGTAAGCAGGAAGTAGAGCGTGCCGCCGAGCGAGTAGATGTCGCTGCGCGCATCCGCCCGATCACCACGACACACCTCCGGCGCCATATAGGCGGGCGTCCCGCAGAGCATTCCGCTGTTCGTGAGCTCGGCGTCCCGGCCGCCCTCGACCATCCGCGCGACCCCGAAGTCGAGCAGCTTGAGGAAGTCGTGATCGTCGCCAACGCGGGTGACGAAGAGGTTCTGCGGCTTGATGTCCCGGTGGATGATCCCGGCCTCGTGCGCCTCGATGAGCGAGCGGCAGGCCTGCAGGGCGAAGCGCAGGGCGCGCGCCACGGGCATGGGGCCGTAGCTGCGCACGATCGCGGCGAGATCGGCCCCGCGCAGGTGCTCCATGGCGATGTAGTAGATGCCGTCATCGCTCGCTCCGAAGTCGAAGATCCGGATGGTGTGTGGATCGCTGAGCTTGCTCGCCGCGTGCGCCTCCTGCTCGAAGCGCTTCGGCACCGCCGGGTCCGGCGCGTCCCGCGTCCTCAGGAGCTTGAGGGCGACGTCGCGGTGGAGCGTCTCGTCCCACGCGAGCCAGACCTCGCTCATCCCCCCTTTGCCGATCGGCGCCTCGAGCCGGTACCTGCCCAGCTTGCGCGCCTGATACACCTGCTGCTGCGCGGCCCACACGACGTGGCTCGACAGCGCCCCGATCACCCCCGAGGCAGGGACGAAGATGTAATGGCTCGCGGCCGTGAGCAGCGTCGTCGGATCGAGCCACGCCGCCTGGATGGACGGGGAGAAGATCGCGGCGATGCCCATCGTCGCCGGGAAGGCCAGGAACATCGGCGCGGAGGCGAGGAGCGCCTTGCTGAACGGCGCGGGCACGAGCGCCGTGCGGAGCAGCACAACGATGGAAAGCCCGTGCATGTACGCGCTCGTCAGGCCGCCGAAATCGAGCGCCATCAGCGAGATGAAGATCGCGGCGGTGAGGAACGCGGCCTCGTACCCGAGGAGCACGACGCGCCCCGAGAGCGTCGGGCGCCCCGAGAGCCGGTACACGGCGAGGGAGAGCGCCTGCTCGAGGACGCGCAGGACGATGCAGCGCCACACCGGCGCCGCGGGGTACAGCACGGTCGCCATGAACACGTCGACAAGCGTGAACGCCGGCCATATCCAGAGCGCGACCCGGAACGCGCGGCGGACCGCGCGACGGACGCTCTCCGCATCGTGGGCGCCCGGCGCGCTGCGCCGCGTGCCGAGCGGGCGAGTCTCGCGCTCTCTGAGCATGCGCGCCGCGGCCGATCGCTCAGCGCGGAGAGCCTCTCGGAGCAGCGCACGCTTCATGGCAATCTCGAGGGTCGCCAGAGCCACGCCGAACGTCAAGCGAGCGTTGTTGGCTTCTCGTGCGGCAGGTTTCCTCGGCCACGATGCCGGGCTGCGCTGCCCGCCGTCTCCCACCCCGGATGTCGTACCAACATGACCGTTCGCCGCCCCACATGCCGTGTTCGTCCGCCGTGCACACACATGCCCGTGAGGTCATGAATCCTGTCAGCGCCTCGGGGGAGCGGCGCGGCGGGACGCCGAGGCGCGGCGAGGTGACCGGGGCGCCTGGGGGCTGGGCTCTCGTCGCCTTGGCCGCCGGCCCGCGGCGCGGGTCAGGCGTCAGGCGCCGCTCGCGCCTCGGCGCCGCGGGCTCGAGCTCAGCGGGCCCTTACGCCTCGGGGCGCGGCGGTCGCCCTGGTCAACCGGCCGGATCCATGCTTGAAAGCTCGCCACTGTGCCGCTCTCGCCCGAAAGCTTTCGCCGGCTGTTCGCAAGCCGCCCCGTCGTCCTCGCGCCCATGGAGGACGTGACGGACGCCGTGTTCCGCCGCATCGGCCGGGAGCTCGGCGCCGAGCTGTGCGTGACGGAGTTCGTCAACGTCGAGGGGCTGCTGCGCGGGTGCAAGACCGCGCGGCGCAAGCTCGCCCTGGCCGACGGCGATCAGCCGACGGCGATCCAGATCTACGGCGCCAACCCGGAGCGCCTCGCCGAGGCCGCGCGCGTCGCCGAGCAGGCCGGACCGGCGTTCCTGGATATCAACTGCGGCTGCTGGGTGCCGAAGATCGCCGGACGAGGCGCGGGCGCGGGCTGGCTCCGCGATCCGGAGGCGATGGTGGCGATGGCCCGCCTCGTGACGCGCTCGGTCGCGCTCCCGGTCACCGTGAAGACGCGCATCGGCTGGGGACCGGAGTCCCATATGCCGATCGTCGACCTCGCGCGCCGCCTCGAGGACACCGGCGTCGCCGCGCTCACGATCCACTGCCGCACGGCCCAGATGGGGCACAGCGGCGCGGCCGACTGGAGCTGGGCCGCCCGGGCGCGCGAGGTCGTGTCCATCCCTGTCGTGGTGAACGGCGACATCAAGACCGCCGACGACGCGGACCGCGCCCTCCGCGAGACGGGCTGCGCCGGCGTGATGGTCGGCCGCGCCGCCATCGACCACCCCTGGATCTTCCGCGAGGCCCGGGCCCTCCTCGACGATGGCGTGCACCTCCCGCCGCCGACGGCCGAGGAGCGGCTCGGCCTGTGCCGCGCGCACCTCATCGCGAACACCGAGGCGCGCGGCGAGCCGCACGGCGTGCGCGTGACCCGGCGCCACCTGACCGGCTATCTCCGCGGCCTCCCCGGCGCGTCGGCCCTCCGGCGCGAGCTGCTCTTCTGCGACAGCCTGTCGGGGTGCCTCGACATCCTCGACAGCGCCGCGCAGCGGCTCGCGGCCTGAGGCGCGGCAGGCCGGCGGCCGCGCCGCCTACATGCCCACGGGCGTCGCGTCGTCGACCGGGGCGGGCTCGCCGTTCTGCCGCTCGGCGCCCGGCGGCGCGCCCATGGGATCGTGCGGCAGGCTCCCGCGGTGCGAGCGGAGCAGCACGTGAGGCGTCGCCAGGAGGAAATTGGAGACGCGGGACGTGTAGATGTCCGCCGAGCGCTCGATCTGCCGGGCCAGGTGGCTCTTGTCGTTGCCCGTGCGGAGGAGCAGCCCCCACCTCGGGTTCAACGTCTCGGCCGACGCCTTCGCGAGCGGCGCGATCCGCGCGTCGAGCGCCGCGAGGCTCGCCTTGAGCTCGTTCATCTTCGCCTGGATCTCGCCCTCCGTCGCCCCGGCGACCGGCCCGTAGCCGGCGCGCATCCGCTGGAGCTCCAGGCGCAGCCTGGCATAGACGCGCTCCGCGTCCTCCTTCTCCCGCATCCATAGATCGAGGCGCGCCTCGGCCCCGCGCGCCTCCTCGATCGCGAGGATCTCGTCCTCGAGCTCCCGGATGATGAGCGCCGTCCGCCACCGCAAGGCGCTCTTCGACACATGCACATCCCCATAGATGTGATCGCCGATGTAGAGGATCTCGTCGCCGGACAGCCCCAGGTGGTGCTCGACGAGCCCCGCGTTGCCGCCCAGGTAGTGCCCGCCCACGCGCAACCGGCCAGCCGGGCGCAGGAGGCCGTCCTCCGTGACCACCTCGAAGAGCGGGCTGCGGCTCGAGAAGAACTCCGGCTTCCGCGCGGAGACGATGACCACGTCGAACAGGTCGCGCCACGTCATACCGCCCGGCAGGAAGCGGTCGAACGCGTAGCTCATCATCGCGCGCGTGTAGACCCACTCCGAGTTCGTGATCAGGACGAGCTTCTTGCCCGCCTCCCGCTGGTCGAGCAGCGTGAGCGGGATCTCCGGATCGAGCAGCACGAACCTGTCCGGATCCCCGATGATCTCGGCCTTCAGCTGCCCCTCCATGTGCGTCGCGTCGAGGCGATCCTTCACGCGGCGATAGAGATCGCTGTAGCCGAGCACCTCGGGCAGCCGGCGCTGATCGAGCAGATCGACCAGCTTCGCGTACATGCACCCCTCCGACAGAGAGAAGAGCGTGTTCAGGAAGACGTAGCGCCCGTCGGCGAGGTCGACGATCGTCCGCGCGTAGGTCGCGCGCTGGGTCTCGAAGTCGATCGGCTTCGTGCCGTGGAAGGCCCGCTTCACGTAGCCGAACCGATTCACCTTGAGCAGATTGCCGAGCTCGGTGTCCAGGATGAGCCCTCGGATCACGAGGTCCGGCTCGAACGTCAGGTCCCCGACCGGCCAACCCTCGCTCTCCAGAAGATGCCGGAGGTGCTCATAGGCCCGACGCTCCCACGCCTCCACCCGGTAGTGGATCAGCGTGTAATCCATGTCGTATCCGATCGCCTTGATCGAACGGAGATTCAGCGTCCGGTTGCAGAAGATCCCCCGCTGCTTGGGCGGCGGGGCGGCGAGGCAATCCAGCTTGTCCATGGTGATCGCCCGGAGAGCGGTCGTGAGGCATACCAGGGACCCACGGCGTTGCCCACCCGGACAATCACCGTCACCCCGCCGTCAGGAGGGCGCGTTCGGCGTGTCGATGTCGTCACCGTCGTGGACGCGCACGCGCGGCCTCAGTCGTCGTCGACACGCACGCGCGGCCTCAGCGACGCCTGAGCCGGCTCTTCGCGCTCTGCCGCCGATCGATGCTCGTCGGGGGCCGAGCGGACCGCCCGTTCGTCGGCGCTCGGCGGGGGTCGCCGCGGTCGTCCGCTTCCCACCCGTCGTCTTCCTCGTCGTCCTCGTCCTCGTCGTCGAACAGGTCGTCGTCGTCCTCGTCGTCGTCCTCGTCGCGCGCCTCGGCCCGGCGCACCTCGAGCCCGAGCATCGTGAGCGCCTGCTCGAGCGTCAGCGCCGTCTTCACGGCCTCGAGCTCGACCCCCATGGCCTGAAGCGTCATCGCTATCTCGGGGCTCAGCCCGGACAGGATCGTCGGTGTGCCCATGAGCCGCGCGGCGGACGCCAGGTTCGAGAGCACCGCGCACAGGTGGCTATCCATGATCCAGACGGCCGTGAGATCGATGACCAGCCCCTTCGCGCCGCTCTCGTGGATGGCCCGCAGCACCTCGGTGTTCAGCTGCTCCGCGAGGTCATCGGTCACGTCCCCCTGGATGGGCACCAGGATCCGGTCCCACAGGTTGATGATGGGAAGGCGCTTGAGCTCCATGGTCATCCTAAGGTTCGATGTCGGCGATCAAGACCGTTGAGTCATCGTGCGAGCGCCGGTGTCGGCTCATGAGGGCGCGGCAAGCATCCGCGGCCTTCATTCCACGAAACAGCGATAGATCGAAGCGAGGGGAGACCCCGTCGGTGAACACGACGAGCCGGTCGCCCCGCGCGAGCTGCGCATCGAAGATCCGGACCTTGCTGAGCGATGCGCCGAGGATGCCCGGGCTCTGGAGCCACTGCACGCGCGTGCCGTGCGACATCAGCTCGACGTTGCCGATGCCGCAGCCCTGGAGCCGCCCCTCCCGGAAGCGACAGATCATGCCGGCGGCGCCGCGGGTGCCGCGGAGCCGCACGTGGAGGCGATCGATGAGGGCGCGGACGTCCTCGCCGCTCGGCGCGTCGGCGAGCGCCTTGAGCGCGACGTTCGCCGCGGCCGCCGCGTGCTCGCCGTGGCCGAGGGCGTCGATGACCGCGAAGAGGACGCCGTCTTCCCCGGCCCGCACGAACGCGGCGTCGCCGCTCACGAGCTCTCCGTCCTTGGGGAGGATCGCGTACTCCACGGAGAGCTTCACAGGTGGACCTCGATCTCCACCCGCGTGCCCTTCGGCCCCGAGTCGATATGAAAGCGATCGGCCAGCCGCTTGACCCCGATGATGCCGCGCCCCATACCGGTCTTGCTCTTGTAGCGCCCGGCGAGGATCTCCTGCAGGTTCTGGATGCCTGCGCCCTCATCCACGGCGACGATGAGGAAGCGGACCGGGCTGTCGCGCTGCACCGCGAGCTCGATCGTCCCGCCAGGGGTATAATGGACGATATTTCGCGCGAGCTCGCTGACGATGGTCGCGACCTTGTGCGACGTGAAGCTCTTTGCGCCGGCCGCATCGCAAACGGCCTTCGCGCTCAGGCGCGCCTCGCTGATGTCGGCCTCCACGTTGATGACCATGACCTTCGAGCGTCGCGAAGGTCGTTCGCCGCCAATCGCCGAAATTTCCGACCTGAGCCGACCGAGCCGCGTCGGATCCACATAGAGGCGGGCTCGGCGCTCGATGCTCGGAAGGATGTCGGGGAGGTCGTCGAGCGAGAACGCCTCGGGCTGGATCTCCGCCTCCCGCATGGCCCGGAGCAAGACTCCCTCTGCGTTCATCGCCGAGAGATAGCCGAGCAGGACGTTGAGAATCTGTTCGTGCGCGGGAGTCATCCGGAAAGCGCCTGGACCGGCAGGGTACCGGGGCCCCGGGTCCGCGTCGAGTACGCGGCGACGGCATCGCCGCGTTCGCCAGCTGTGAGGCGGAAACCGCCGAGCTCCGACCGGACAGCGCCAGCAGGGCTCGCTCGGTCAATCGTCCGCATCGCGCAGGGCGTCGCCCGGCCCGTGCCCGCGCCGACCGGACGGCCCACGGCCGGCTCCAAGCAACGCCCGTGCCTGGCTGACCGGCCCACCGAGGTCGCTCAGGCCGGGTAGTACGACGCCTGGCCTTGACGCAGCTCCTCGGTGATCTTGTTCTCCGCAAGGAGCTTCTTGAGCGGCTCCTGGAGCTCCGCCGCAGGGGTCCCCATCGCCAACGCAAGGTCGTCGATCCCTTGCCCAGGCTCGATCTCCACATGGGCGAGCAGCGCCTCGGCGATCTCGTCCCCGGAGCTCCCGGACGACAGGCTCGCGGGGTTCACCGGGCTCGCCGGAGCGGCCTGTTCGGCGATTTTCACGGGGGCCGCTACGGCGGGCGCCGGGGTGCGCGCGGCGCGCGACTTCGGCGCAGCGACGGCCGGACGCGCGCCACCTCCGCTCGTCCGCGGCGCGGCCGCCTTCTTGCGCGGCGCAGCGCGCGTCGGCGTCTTGGGCGACGGGGCGCTGCGGGGAGGCGCGGCCGGGCGGCTCGGCGCCGGAGCGCGCTCGCCCTTCCGGATCGGCTTGGCGGGAGTCGCGGCCGGCCCGGTCGATATCCCAGCGGCGCTGATGTCGACTTGCAGGTACCGCGCGGCGGTCCGGAGAACGTCCTTACGGACCAGCGCTCTCATGCCCTCCAAGAACTTGGCCACGGAAGCGCGAATCTCATTCTCGATCTCGACATCGGATATCACGCAGCCGCCGTCTCATGAATCCCTCGGAATGTCAACGTCTTCCACGCACAGTGGCCCGCACAGGCCGGAGAAACCAGGTGTTCCTGCGCCGGTCGGGGCTCGCGACCGGGCGCCGGATCCCTGGCTGGGGCCGCGCGCGTTCGGTGTGAATTTGCCGTTTTATCAAATGAAATGCTGGCAAGATCTGAAACGCATCGAGAGATCATGTCGGGACCCTCCGTCCGCACGCATGGGCCTCGCGCTCGGGCAGAGATCGACTCGCCGCTCACGGCCGCGCCAGGGTGGCGGCCCTGTGGGTGTGCTCAAGCAGCCTTGACGGCGCGGAGCGACGCGCGGCGCAACGGGCGGAGCTGCGACGCCGCAAAGGCCGCGCCGAGGGCGAGCCCGCGGAGCGTCAGCCGCATGCGGAGGACGTCGAGATACCCCTCGCGGTGCAGGGCGGTGATCGCCCGGCGAACGTCGGTCCGACGCACCTGAAGGGCCGTGGTCAATGTGTCGAGGGTCACCGTCTTGCCCTCGCTCTGGAGGGCAACCAGCGTCCGGAGAAGATGCGGAGCGAGGTCCTTGTTGGTCATGGAGCGCACCGTAACCGCCCCCTGAACGGCCGTACAGTTTGTAGCGGCGTTTTTCTCCGAGTCGCCTGCGGGGAGCGCTGGAGACGTCCCGAAGGCGACCGTCGTCTATGGTAGGTCCTCCCCGTGCGCTCCGACGCCTCACCTCCTCAAGCCGTGATCCTCGCCGGCGGACTCGGCACCCGGATGCGCCCCCGGACGGAGCGCACCCCGAAATTCCTGCTGCCCGTGGCCGGACGGCCGTTCGGGGCGTGGCTCCTCGAGCGGCTCGCCGCAGCGGGCTTTGGTGAGGTGGTCCTCTGCGTGGGCCACCTCGGCGACGCCGTTCGACGGGCGATGGGCGACCGGTTCGCGGGCCTGCCGCTCCATTATGCCGACGACGGCCCCGATCTCCTGGGCACGGCCGGCGCGCTGCGCCGCGCGCTGCCCCAGCTGGCTCGTGTGTTTCTCATGACCTACGGCGACTCCTACCTCCCGTTCGACTACCTGGCCCCGCTCCGGGACCTCTGCACACACCCCGGCGCGCTCGGAACGATGGCCGTGTACCGGAACGAGGGTCGGTTCGATGCGTCGAACGCCGCGGTCTCGGGCGACCTGGTGGTGCGTTACGAGAAGCGGCGCGCGGGCGCGCCGCCCGACCCTGCGCTCGACCACATCGATTACGGCGCCACCGCGCTCCGCCGCGAGGTCGTCGAGGCGCTGCCAGCCGACGCGCCGCTCGGCTTCGAGGTGGTGCAGCGCGACCTCGCGGCGCGCGGCCTCCTCCGGGCCTTCGCGGTCGCGGCGCGCTTCCACGAGATCGGCTCGGAGCAGGGCCTCCGCGATCTCGAGGCCGCCCTCACGACCGCCGCCGCGGCGGAGGAGCGGGGA
Organism: Sorangium sp. So ce128; assembly: GCF_051525245.1. Lineage (NCBI taxonomy): Bacteria > Pseudomonadati > Myxococcota > Polyangiales > Polyangiaceae > Sorangium > Sorangium sp. So ce128. Next base: position 5,448,366 of record NZ_CP150313.1, read on the forward strand.
TGATCGTCTCTCGCGCCCCGGTGCGCTTCTCCCTCGGCGGCGGCGGGACCGATCTGCCCGCGTACTCCGGCCGCTTCGGCGGCTACCTCGTGTCGGCCGCCATCGACAAGTACATCTACGTGACGGCCAACAAGCGCTTCCACCGGGACATCCGCCTCGCGTACTCCAAGACCGAGATCGTCCCCTCGGTGGACGCGATCGAGCACCCGATCTTCCGGGAAGCGCTCCGGATGATGGGAATCGAGCACTCGATCGAGCTCACGAGCGTCGCGGATCTCCCCGCGAACTCGGGCCTCGGCTCGTCGAGCTCGTTCACGGTCGCCCTCCTCAACGCCCTGCACACGTACAAGCGCGACTTCGTATCGTCCGAGCAGCTCGCTCGCGAGGCCTGCTCCATCGAGATCGAGCGCCTCGGAGAGCCGATCGGCAAGCAGGACCAGTACATCGCCGCTTACGGCAACGTCACGGCGTTCACGTTCTCTCCGGACGGCTCGGTGCACGTCGAGCCCGTCCCGGTCCGCGACGAGGTGCTGGACGAGCTCGAGAGCAACCTGCTCATCGTGTGGAGCGGCGTCGAAAGAGCGGCCAGGATCGTGCTCTCGGAGCAGGGCCGGCGGCTGCAAGACCTGGAGCCCGCGGTGGTCGAGCGGATGCACCGCATCAAGGAGATCGGCCGCGACGTGCACCGCATCCTCGTCACGGGCAGGCTCGACGATTATGGCGAGCTCCTCCACGCCCATTGGACCCAGAAGCGTAAGCTCGCGTCCAAGATGACCGACGAGGTCCTCGACGAGATCTACGAGATCGCTCGAGGCGCGGGGGCGCTCGGCGGCAAGCTGATGGGGGCCGGCGGCGGAGGCTTCTTCATGTTCTACGTCCGGCCGGCGGAGCGGCGCCGGGTGCTGGAGGCGCTCGCCGCGAAGGGCCTGCGCGTCCTGCGCTTCCGCTTCGATCTCGACGGCGCACGCATCGTCGCGAACCTGCACCGATCGTGAGCGGGCGCGCCGGCGCACCCCTCCTGCTGGGCATTTCAACGGGACTCTGGCTATAGATCGGCCATGCCTCAGAGCACGCACGACTTCGTCGAAAAGTACCTCCGCGAGACGTCCGAGATCGCCCTCGCGACGAGCCCCGACGACATGGCTCGCGTCATCGAGATCCTCTTCGATGCGTACCGGAGCGATCGCACCATCTACACGTGCGGCAACGGCGGCTCGGCGGCCAACGCGAGCCACCTCGCCTGCGACATCGCCAAGTTCACGTGGGTCGATGGCAAGCGGCGCTTCAAGTGCACCTCGCTCTGCGACAACGCAGCGCTCCTCAGCGCCCTCACCAACGACGTCGGCTTCAACCGGATCTTCCTCGAGCAGCTCGACGGCCGCATGATCGCGGGCGACGTGCTCGTGTGCCTGAGCGTGCACGGCGGCTCGGGCGCCGATCGCGCCGGCCCGTGGTCGCAGAACCTCGTCGCTGCCGCGGATTTCGCGAAGAAGACGGGGGCCAAGGTGGTCGCGCTCGTCGGCTACGACGGCGGCGCCCTGCGCCAGATGGCCGACGCCAGCGTGATCGTGCCGAGGACGCGGGCGGGCTACACGTCGACGCCGCACGTGGAGGGCTTCCACGAGGTCTACCACCACCTCATCTGCGAGCGGCTCCTCCAGCTCGTGGCCGAGAGCTGAGCCTTCCGTGGCGAGGCGCGGGATCCTGCTCGACCGCGACGGCACGCTCATCGACGTGGTGCGCGATCACGAGCTCGGCGTCGTCGTGACCGCGTTTCATCCGGATCAGATCCGCCTCCTCCCCGGCGCGATCGAGGGCCTGCGGCGCCTCGCGGACGCCGGGTTCCTGCTGGCGATCGCGACCAACCAGCCGGGCGCGGCGAAGGGCCAGGTCCCGTGGGGGGCGATCGAGCGCACGAACCGCGCGCTCGTCGATCGGCTCCGCGAGGCCGGCGTCGCGATCGCGGCGCTCGCGGTGTGCCCGCACCACCCCGAGGGCGGGCCGGGCGGCGATCCGGCGCTCATCGGCCCGTGCGACTGCAGGAAGCCGCAGCCGGGCATGCTCACGGCGCTCGCGCGCGACCTCGATCTCGACGTCGCGGCGAGCTGGATGATCGGCGACGCGCCGAGCGACGTGGCGGCCGCGCGCGCGGCGGGCATGCGGGCGGGCCTCGTCATGGATGGACGCCGCTGCGAGCTGTGCCCGCTCCGCGGCGAGGTGGATCTCCCCTGCCCCGATCGCGCGGCGCCGCGCCTCGATCTCCTCGCCGCCGAGATCCTCGCCGAGCCGCGCGGCTAGCGGACTCTGGCGCGCCAGGCCGTGCCGCGCCGCCCGATGGCCCGCGCGCGGCGTGCTACCGTCCCGCCGTGACGCCTCCTCCGGATCACGACGGCGGTGCGCTCGACGATCGGGGCGCCCGCGACGACACCCCGGCCACCGCGGCCGAGCTCGACGCCCGCCTCTCGGCGGCCCGCTACATCTCCGATCCGGCGACCTCGCTCGCGCTCTGGCTCGCCCTCCGGATGGGGCGGCCGCTGCTGATCGAGGGGCCGGCCGGCGTCGGCAAGACCGATCTCGCCCGCGCCGCCGCCGAGGGGCTCGGCCGAGGGCTCATCCGGCTCCAGTGCTACGAGGGCCTCGACGAGGCGAAGGCGCTGTACGAGTGGGACTACGCGAAGCAGATGCTCTACACGCAGCTGCTCCGCGACGCCGTCGCGAAGGAGATCGCGGGCGCGGCGAGCCTCGCCGCAGCCGCGCGCGCGATCGCGGGGAGCGAGGCGTCGTTCTTCAGCGAGCACTTCCTGATCGCGCGCCCGCTCCTCGCGGCGCTGCGGAGCGCCGCGCCGGTCGTCTTGCTCATCGACGAGGTCGATCGCGCGGACCCTGAGTTCGAGGCGTTCCTGCTCGAGGTGCTCTCCGACATGCAGGTCACGATCCCCGAGCTCGGTACCATCCGCGCCGCGCACCCGCCGCTCGTCCTGCTGACGACGAACGCGACGCGCGAGATGACCGAGGCGCTGCGCCGCCGGTGCTTGCACGCGTTCCTGGACTACCCGCCTCCGTCGCGCGAGGTCGCCATCCTGAAGGTCGCCCTCCCGGGGATCGAGCCCCGCCTCGCGGCGCAGATCGTGGCGTTCGTCAGCGCCCTGCGGGCCATGGATCTGCGGAAATCGCCCGCGATCAGCGAGACGATCGACTGGGCCCGCGCGCTGCTCCTGCTCGGCAAGCGCGCGGTGACACCGGAGCTCGCGCGCGACACGCTCGGCGTCCTGCTCAAGCACCAGAGCGACCGCGGCGACGCGGAGGCGAAGCTCGGCGCCCTCGTGCGTGCCGCCGAGCACGCGGACGAGCCGGCTACCTGAGCTCGGCCACCTTCTCGCCGAACAGCTTCTCGAGCCGCCCGAGCATGGCGTCGTTCGGCTCGACGCGCAGATCACGCCCCAGAGACAGCACCGCCTCTGCACCGTCGTCGAGCTGGATCACGAGCTGCACCGGGCACACCCCGGGGCTCGCCCGCAGGAGCGCCCCGAGCCGATCGATGTGCTCGCGCCTGGCGCTGCGCGACTTCAGCGTGATCGCCACGCTCCGGGTCTGCGCGAGGATGGCGTCGGCGAGCGGCTGCACCTCGTCGAGCAGCAGGGTCGGCTCGCGCGGCGCGGCCTCGGCCTCCTCGGCCCCCTCCTCCACCATCGGGAAGCTGATCTTCCCCGAGATCAGGACCGGCTCCCCCCGGTTCAAGAGATCCGCATAGCTCTCGATCTGCTTCTCGCGCACCTTGACCTCGACCCGGCCCGTCGTGTCCTCGAGCACGAAGAACGCGATCTTGCCGCCGCCCCCCTTGAAGATGCGCTCTCGGTAGCCCTCGACCATCCCGCCGACGCGCACCCTGGCCCAGGCATCCATGCCGGCCAGCGCGCTCACCGCGGTCACGTCGAAGCGGTTGAGATCCACGCCGTACCGATCGAGCGGGTGACCCGAGACGTAGAACCCGAGCGACTGCTTCTCCCGCGAGAGCGTCTCGCGCAGATCCCAGTCCTCGACCATCGGGTAATCGTCCAGCCTCACCTCGCTCTTGGACGCCACCGCCGCGAACAGGCCGATCTGCGCGCTGTTCCGCTCCTTGCTCGCGGAGCGCGAGCGATCGAGCGCCCTGTCGATGCCGGCGAACGCCCGCGCCCGCGAGATGCCCCGCGCGTGGAGGCTCGCGTCGAACGCGCCGCACTGCACGAGCGCCTCGAACACGCCCTTGTTGACCCGCCGCGGATCGACCCGCTCGGCGAAGTCGAACAGATCCGCGAACGCGCCGCCCGCGTCCCGCGCCTCGAGGATCGCCTCGAGCGCCGACTCGCCGATGCCGCGGATCGCGCCCATTCCGAAGCGGATCTTCGGATCGTACGGGTCCCTTACCCGCGAGCCTCCGCGCCGGGTGCCGGCCACGCGCTTGCCGTTCGTCGCCGGCTTTGCGCTGTAGACGACGGTGAAGTCGGTCTTGGACTCGTTGATCTCGGGCGGGAGGATCTCGACCCCCCACGCGCGCCCCTCCGCGATGATCCGCACGACCTTCTCGATCTTGTCGCGGTCGGCCGTCATCAGGGCGCAGAGGAACTCGACCGGGTAGTGCGCCTTGAGGTAGGCCGTCTGGTAGGTCAGCAGCGCGTACGCCGCCGAGTGGCTCTTGTTGAAGCCATAGCCCGCGAAGTACTCGAGGAGCCCGAAGATGCGCTCGGCGTCCTCGGCCTTCACCCCGTTGTTGAGCGAGCCGTCGACGAACGTCGCCTTCTGCTTCGCCATCTCCTCGGGCTTCTTCTTGCCCATGGCGCGCCGGAGCAGATCGGCGCCGCCGAGCGTGTAGCCCGCGAGCTTCTGCGCGATCTGCATGACCTGCTCCTGGTAGACGATGACGCCGTACGTCGGCTGGAGGAGCTCGTCGACGAGCGGGTGCATCTTCTCGATCGGCTTGCGGCCGTGCTTGCAGTCGACGAAGTCCTTCACCATGCCGGTGCCGAGCGGCCCGGGCCGGTAGAGCGCCACGGCGGCGACGATGTCCTCGAAGGCGTCCGGCTTGAGGTCCTTGAAGAGCTGCTGCATGCCGCTCGACTCGAGCTGGAACACCCCGGTGGTCTCGCCCGACTGGAGGAGCGCGTACGTGGCGGTGTCGTCGAGCGGCACCGTGTTCACGTCGAAGCGCTTGCCCTCGTTGCCCGCTAGGTCGGGCCGCGCGTTCACGAGCCGCACCGCGATGTCGATGACGGTGAGCGTCTTCAGCCCGAGGAAGTCGAACTTCACGAGCCCGGCCAGCTCGGCGTCGTCCTTGTAGTACTGCGTGACGAGCTGCTCGCCGTTCTTGAAGCAGGGGACGTGATCCCAGAGCGGCCCCTCGCTGATCACGACGCCGGCGGCGTGCATGCCCGCGTGCCGCGTCAGGCCCTCGAGCTTCTGCGCCTGCTTCAGGAGCTCCGCGACCGTGGGGTCGCTCTCCTTGAGGGCCTTGAGCTTCGGCTCGATCTCGAGCGCCTCGGGGATCGTGTACATGATCCCCGGGCTCTTCTGCGGGATGAGGCTCGCGATCTTCTGCGCCTCGTTCGCGGGGAACGCCATCGCCCGCGCGACGTCCTTGATCACGCTCCGCGCCTTGAGCTCGTGGAACGTCGCGATCTGCCCGACGGAGGGTTTGTCGGCCTCCTTGCTGTACTTCTTGGTGACGTAGGAGATGACCTCGTCGCGCCGGTCCATGCAGAAGTCGACGTCGAAGTCGGGCATGCTCACGCGCTCCGGGTTCAGGAAGCGCTCGAACAGCAGGTTGTACGGGAGCGGATCGAGATCGGTGATCTCCATGGCATAGGCGACGAGCGAGCCCGCGCCCGATCCGCGGCCCGGCCCGACCGGGATGCCGTGGTCCTTGGCGTACTTGATGAAGTCCCAGACGATGAGGAAGTAGCCCGGGAAGTCCATCTGGACGATGACGTTGAGCTCGACGTCGAGCCGCGCGCGGTAGGTCGCCTCGTCCACTCTCCTGCCCGTCTGCGCGATCTGGGCGAGCCGCTTCGTGAGGCCGTCGTGCGCCACGTGCCGGAAGTACGACGCCGAGTCCGAGAACCCGCTCGGCAGCGGGAACGTCGGGAGCATCGGCTTGCCGAGCTTGAGCTTCAGCGTCGAGCACCGCTCGGCGATCTCGAGCGTCGCCCGCACCGCCTGCGGGTGGTCGCGGAACAGGTGCATCATCTCGTCGGCGGGCTTGAGGAACATCTCGAAGCTGCCGTGGTGCGCGGCGCTCGCCTCAGCGAACGTGCGGTTGGCCGCGATGCACGACAGGTAGAGCTGCCCCTCGCCGTCCTCGCGCGCGCCGAAGTGCGCGTCGTTGGTCGCGACGAGCGGAAGCCCCAGGTCGCCCGCCGCCCGCGCCAGGATGCCGTTGAGCACCGCCTGCTCGACCAGCCCGTGGTCCTGCAGCTCGACGTAGAGGCTCCCCGGCTGGAAGCAGTCCCTGAGCCGGCTGAGCGCCTCGCGCCCCTCCCCCTCGCCCTGCTCGAGGATCCGCTGGGCGACCACGCCGCCCATGCAGCCGGTCAAGCCGATGAGCCCCGCGCTGTGCTGCGCCACCGTGTCGAGCCGCACGCTCGGCGCGAGCCCGCTCACGGGATCGACGTGCCCTTGGGAGACGATGCGGACGAGGTTCTTGTAGCCCTCCTCGGACGCGGCGAGCAGCACGAGGTGATCGACGGGCGTCTCGTCCACGCCCGAGCGCGACACCTGCCCCGCGGCCGCGCCCCAGCTGCGGGCGACGTTGACCTCGCAGCCGATGATCGCGCCGATGCCCTGGTCCTTGCAGGCCTTGTAGTGCTGAATCGCCCCGAACATGTTCCCGTGGTCGGTCAGGGCGACGGCGCGCATTCCCAGCGATTTGGCGCGCGCGGCCAGATCCTTGACGCGCAGCGAGCCGTCGAGGAGCGAGTACTGCGAATGCACGTGGAGGTGGATGAACTCAGCGGTCACAGCAGGCTTCCAGGGGGCTTCTCATCGTGGTGGTAGTCGGGAAAGACCGGTAATCTGGGAGAGGGTGCGGAGCGCGAGATCGGGAGGCGCTGGGACAATCCACCAACGCTCGCCGGCGGGCTCACATATAGCGCATTGCGCAGCGGGGATCGCCCTTGATGAGCCGCGCAGGCCGGCGCTAGCATGTGCGCCCGTCTGAGAGCACTTGCCTGATCCGGGGTGGGGTTTCCAGAAAGTGAGGTCGATGATGCGTCAATCCCGTATCGCCGTCGCGGTGTATTTGGCGACCGCGCTCGTGTCCGCTGCCGGTTGTGGCTCCGAGGCCACGGCGCCTGTCGTTCAAGACGTCGACCTCGGCCAGCCGCCCGCGCCGGGGCCGGAGCAGGCAGGGGATGGCGAGAGCGTCGCGTTCGCGATCGACCGGCTCTTCCTCGGCGATACGGATCGCGACGGGAAGAAGGCGGCCGGCAGCTGGAAGCAGTACGGATTCAACCTCGACGGCAAGGTGTCCAGCACCGTATCACAGGACCTGTGCAAGCCGGTGGACGACACCGCCCCTTCGGAGGTCTATCCGGACGGCGCCGATGGGATCGACAACGCCTTTGGCAGCAAGCTCGTCGGCCTCATCTCCAACCTCCTGACCGACCCGTCGACCCGGGTCAGCGACGCCATCGGCAATGGCGATTTCACGGTGATCTTCAAGGTCGACGGGCTCGGCGAGCGGTCGTCCTACAACCCCCTCACCGCGAAGCTCTACGGCGGCGCCACGCTGGGCGAGGCGCCCACCTGGGATGGCGCCGACCGGTGGCCTGTCGTACCGGAGCTCCTCGACGACGCTCAGGACGTCGAGAGCTCCAAGGTGGTGTTCCCGGCCAGCTACGTCGTCGACGACACATGGGTTTCGGGCCCGGATTCACAGGTCACGTTCCAGCTGAACCTGACGGTCTCGGACACCATCATCGGTCTCACGATCCGCCACGTGAGGATCGCGATGGATCTCGCGCCCGATCACAAATCGGTGGTCAAAGGGACCATCGCGGGCGTGCTCGAGACGGCTGTCCTCGTCGAGGAGCTCCGCGGCGTCATCGGCGCCGTACAGCCGAATTTCTGCGAAAGCCCCGCGCTGGAGACGATCCTCGACCAGGTCCGCCGCGCCTCGGACATCATGAAGGATGGCAGCCAGGACCCGAGCAAGGAGTGCGACGCCATCTCCATCGGCATCGGGTTCACCGCGAAGGCGGTCCAGCTGGGCGAGATCGCGCCGCCTGCCGAGACGACCGGCGTGCCGTGCCAGCCGGCGCCCGCTGACGAAGGCTGATCGCCGCGCGACTCCCATCCACAGGCGGCCGCTGCGTCGCGCACGCCTCCTGGGCTCCGCGGGCACCTCCCGGGTGCCCGCGCCCGCCGGAATCCCCACAGCCTGCGACGTGCAACCTGCTCCGCTGGCCCCGACCACCCGCGAAGATCGTGCTCGCGCTTGAGCCGTCGCGCCCCCCGCGAGCGTCTCAAGGAGCGACCCCACCCGTCCAGGGTACGCGCTGAGGCAAGGGAGGTCTTGCCAGCGCGCTCTCTCGGTCCGCCCGCTGGTGGGCGGGCCGCGAGGCGCCCTCTTCCTGGTTTCGTTCGTCCTGACTTTTCGCTAGAAGTCGGCATCGCTTCGAGCGTCCACCACGCAAGTACCCGATGGCGGTGAAGATTCATGGCGAGCTGCCGTCCAAGGGCGTCAGCCCGGCGGGTCGCCGATGCGAGCTCTGGCTCGTGCCCCTCAGAGGAGAACAAGGTCCATGCGTAGATACGTCGCTTCCGTTCTGTGCGCCGTGATGATGATTGGCGCTGCCGCCGCGACGGCGGGTTGCACGGCCAGCGCCTCGTTCAACGCCGGCAAGGAGCCGGTGGCCGAGCCCCCGCCCCCGCCCCCGCCGGAGCCGAAGCCCGAGCCGAAGGAGGAGAAGAAGCCCCGCCCGCGCTTCAAGCTGACGTTCAAGCTCAAGGGCAACGAGGTCTCTCTCCCCGGCCCGGTGGTCTTCGAGACGAACAGCGACAAGCTCCTGCCCGAGAGCGACGAGGTCCTCAACCTCGTCGACGACTTCCTGAAGCAGCGGGAGGATGTCAGCCTGCTCCGCGTCGAGGGCCATACCGACTCGGATGGCGAGGACGCCGCGAACCAGACGCTGTCCGAGAAGCGCGCGATGGCGGTCGCTCGCTGGCTCGTCGCGAAGGGGAACGACTGCAAGCGCTTCATCGCCGTCGGGTTCGGCGAGACCAAGCCGGTCGCCGACAACAACACGCCCGAGGGCAAGGCCCAGAACCGCCGCACCGGGTTCTTCATCGCGGCCATCAAGGGCAAGGCGGTCGACAAGCAGCCCGTGGACGGCGGCGGCAAGGTCGCCGGCGACGCCTGCAAATGACACCGCTGCGCCCGGGCGCGCTTCGTGCCGCGCGCCGCGCTCACCGCGGGCCCGAGCACGTCGGGGCACTCCCTTTCTGCTGACGGCGGAGCCCAGCGGCCGGCGCGCGCCGGCCACCGGCGCCGCTGCGTTCTCCACGCGCCGGCGGCCGACGCCGCCCTGAGATCCTTCTTTTCTTGCCTCCCCCACCAGCTTCACTATCCGTACGTCTCCACGACATGCGGAGACGTCACGACAGGTCCCTGGGTCGCTTCCTTTCCATCGCCCTCCTCTCGGTCGGCCTCTTCGGCTGCAACTCCGGGGCGGGCGACGTCCGCCCGTGGACGCGGGACGACCACGATCCGCCGAACCCCGGCGAGGGGCAGGGCGGCAAGGTAGCCGCTCGGCCGGTCGCGTCCGATGAGACCGATCCAGGGCTGATCGAGCTCGCCTGGCAGCGAAACTGCTCCACCTGCCACGGCAGGGCCGGGCGAGGCGACGGCCCGCAAGGCCCGATGGTCCGCGCCCCGGACCTCACCGACGCGGCGTGGCAGGATCGGGTGACCGACGCCCAGATGGCCGACACGATCAGGAAGGGCAAGAACAAGATGCCCGCGTTCGACCTGCCGCAGCCGGTGATCGAGGGCCTCGTGAAGCGCGTCCGCACCAACCGAGCGCGCTGAAGCTCGATGAGCTCGACCCCGCAGCACGATCTCGATGAGGCGCCGGAGGAGAGGCCAGCGGAGCCGGAGGGCCGGCCGCCGTGGCTCCGGCGTCTCGCGCCAGCGATCCTCCTGCTTGGTGCGCTGGTTGCGGGGAGCATCCTCTTCAAGCGCCTGCCCGAAGAGCGGGAGGTCGAGCTGCGTCTCGACGACGCAGCGACGGTCGTGCAGCTCGACGTGACGTGGACGGATTCTTCGTCGGGCGACCGCGCGGAAGACACGGCGACGGTCATCGACAGCTCATGGCGCTTCGCCGAGGGCACGGCCCCACGGGCTGTCCTCACGAAGGTGTCGCTCCCGGACGGCCTCTACCAGGTGCAGATCACGGTCGGCAGGAAGGGCGGGCACGACGTGACGAGCCGGGCCATCACGCTCGCGGACGAGTCCCGGATCACGCTGTTCGTGCACTGAACGGCGCCCCGCGCATCCCGCCGGCCTCGCGGAGCGCGCTTCGGCCGGCGCTCCTGGAGCGAGCCCAACAGCATCCGGATGCGCCGGAGACCTGCCGCCGCTCATTGCGGCCGCCCGGCGCACGAGACCGTTGACGCCCGGAAACCGACAAGCAAGGCAGCGCCGTGAGTTGGACGCGTGTCTCTGAGGTACCACCTCGCGTCCAGCAAGCCGCACGCAGCCCTTGATGAAAGACCTTCGCCCTTAGTTATAAGTCATTGTTATTGTTTATATTTTTTTGCTTCCAGTGGCAGCGTTTCGGGTGGGAATGGAATGTGAGAACGAATTCCCTTGATGCGTTCCCCCCGAAACCGCTACTTCTTGGCCCGCGGAAGCAGGGCGTGGCACCTTATCCTACAACCACTTACACGCTCTGACTGGGACGATCGTGGTGCATCTTGGTGCCCCCCCGGAGGGAGCGACCATGCGGCCTGTACAGTGCCGCTGGAGGCGGAGAAGGAGAACCGATGAGGATCACCCCGTGGTATCTGGCTGCGCTCGCCCCGTTCGCCGCCATTGGTTGCAGTGGCGCGTACCTCGGCCACGCCGCTGTCGTCGCATTGACGATCGGCATCTTCCTCGGGACCCTTTCGCTCGGCCGCACCCCGAGTTCGAGCCCCGCCCCGCCGAACGCCCCTGTCTCCTGACTTTCTCGCCCAGCTGCCGCCTGCTGCACCTCGAAGCGAGGGTTTCCCGAGCGCGCGACAGCGCTGGCGCTTACGCTCGGGGAGCGTGAGGTCATGACGCAAGACGCCTCGGTCGGCCGGCTCAAGCGGCTCGAAGAGTTCACGCTCATGGACCTGGAGTCCGTGCACCTCATCCTGCGCGGCGACTCGGTCATCGACTGGAGGAGGCTCAACCTGCAGGGCGAGCAGGCGGCGCGGGATCTCTTGCTGGCGCAGGAGTTCCGCCCGGACGAGCCGGGGGATCGCGCCCACCTCGAGAGCGTCAAGAACGAAGCGATCGCGTACCTGCGCCGCCATTTCGAGTTCCCGATCCCGAGCCCGGTCGCACGCGCCTCGGTCGAGGAGATCCTGCTGCTCGCCTCGGGCAAGGGCCACCGCCAGCTCTGCGCCTGCACGATCCTCAAGGCGATGCACATCATCCATCACCTGGCCGGGCGCGAGCTCCTCTTCTCGATCCCCATGTCGGACCAGGACGTCTTCCACCTCGTCGAGGAGAAGGTGTACCGGGTGATCGGCGGCATGCTCGCGGCGGGCTTCCCGATCACCGAGTTCATCGGCGGGCGGAAGAACAAGGACTCGCTCTACACGAAGCTCCTGTCGAAGACGGACACGACCGCGGCGGCCATCTACGACAAGCTCCGCTTCCGCATCGTCTGCCGCACCGTGGACGATCTGCTGCCGGTGCTCCTGTACCTGTCCGAGCGGCTGTTTCCGTTCAATTACGTCGTGCCAGGCGAGAGCACCAACACGATCCTGCGGTTCCGGAGCTACTGCGAGACGCGGCCCTTCCTTCAGCCGATGCTCGACGCGTTGCAGACCGACGTCGACGACGGGCTCACGGCAGGCGACAACAGCTTCAGCGATCGGAGCTACCGCGTGATCCATTTCGTCGTCGATCTGCCGGTGCGGCTCCCCGCCGAGATCCTCGACATGGCGCCGCCCGCGGCCTGGGCGCTCGGGCCGATCATCTTCGTCCTGTGCGAGTTCCAGCTGATCGACCGCGAGACCGAGGCGGCGAACGAGGTCGGCGAGGCGAGCCACGCCAGGTACAAGGAACGGCAGAAGCAGGCCGTCATGCGCAGGCTCAAGCTCGGGGTCCGCTCCACCCGAGATCCGGCGAGCGGCGGACCCAAGCGAGATCGCTAGGCGCCGCGGTCGGCGCGAGTCGCCGTCCAGACGCCGTAACGACGAGGCCGCTGGCGCGCAGCACGCTGGACCGCGCAGCGCACGGACAGAACGGCCACGGCTGCGGCGGATGCGTGGGGTAACACCGCGACGAATCGAGCGGGCAGACTGGGGAGATCCGCGAGACATCCGGCCGGGGTGGGTCCCCGGAGAGCGGCACGCGTGAGCAGGGCGGCGAACGCCGCTGCGACGCCGGGAGCAGTCGGGCTATCGGAGCAGAGGCCGCCGAGCGAACAGCCTGGACGGTGACCGACGGCGCTCGATCGAGGAGGCCTGCCGGCCCCTCAATGACACCGCCGGACGAGCGGGCTCAGATGCGGCCCTTCAGCGCGTCGCGATCGAGGACGACGATCCGGCGGCGATCGATCTCGATCACCCCCTTGCGACGGAGATCGCCCAGGGTGAGCGTGACGGTCTCGCGCGTGGAGCCGATCATGCTCGCCATCTCCTGATGGGTGAACGGCGCGGAGATGAGCACCCCGCGCGGATCGGGGATGCCCCAGCGCGTCGCGGCCTTGAGCAGGAACTCACAGAGGCGGGCCTCCACATTGCGGAAGAGCATGGACGCCAGGCGCTCCTCGGTGTCCGTGTGCCGCTCGACCAGCGTGGTCACGATGGCGGCGGCGAAGTTGGCGTCGCTCGCCATCAGGTTGCGCACCGTCGCGAGGGGGATGAGGAGCGCCTCGACGTCCTCCGTGGCGATCGCGCTCTCCCGGTGGGCCGTGACGCCCCCGAGCGCAGCCTCGCCTAGCACGTCGCCGGCCCCTCTGTAGCCGAGCGACAGGCTGCGCCCGTCGCTCATCCCACGCACCAGCCGGACTCGGCCGAGGCTGAGCATGGCGAGCGCGGTCGCGGCGTCGCCCTGCGTCACCAGGTGACGCCCTTTCGCGACGCGTTGGATCGTCCCTCCGTCCGCCAGCGCCGACTGCGTGGCCGGAGAGGCCGCGTTGCCGATCGCGCCGCGCCGGACAACCCGCCGTTTGCGGGAGTCCAGGTCGAGTCCACCGTCGTTCCCGAGCGCGCCAGGCTGGACCCTGACGCTCCGTGCCATCGCATCCTTACCCATCATCATCGCGGCTGCTCCTGCGGTTTGCGGTGTCGCGGTCCTACTGTTCCGGGGGGCCCCACCGGCTGGGGGGGGCCCGACTTGTGCCGGAACCTCCCACTTGCGTTGACATCCTGGATACCCGGCCCGTACCTTTCGGTTCGAGCCGGGCACGCCCCGTGAATGAACCCCTGCACGGGGGAGCCAGTTCGACCGCTCCTCCAGCTACGGACGTTGGATGCGCCTCTTTAGCGGCAAAATTACTCCCCTCACAGAAGAACTCGTCCGCGCGCTCGTGGACAACCGCGATATCGAGTGCGAATCGAAGAAAGAGGTCGCGCTCGACGTCGAGTCGGTCTTCACGAGCTACCTGCACGCAGAGCGGGAAGCGACCGAGCGGGCGAAAGAGATCCTCCAGGCACGCGGACTGCCTCAGGGCGAGTTCAACCGGGTCAAGCGCCTGGCCGCGGAGCAGAAAGGGATCAAGACCGGCGAGGAAACGATGGATTATCTCCTCGACCAGCTGCTCGAGATGCTGATGCACTCGAACAACGTCGAGGAGGTGTTCGTCGAGGACCACGACCTGCGCCGCCGGATAAGGCCCATCCTTCGGAAGTACCTCGAGATGGACGAGGCGCTCGACACCGAGGTGCGCGGCAAGCTCCGCCACGTGCAGGAGGGCTCCCGCACCTGGGAAATCGAATACCAGCGGGTCATGGGCGAGATCCAGCGACGCAAGGGGCTGCTGTAATCGCCGCCGCCAGGCAGGCGGACTCTCAGCCGAGCAAGCGAACCGTCTGCGGCGTTTGCCGGTCCAGCGAGACGCCTCCGCCCCATGGCCTCGGTGCCCGATCCGCAGGGACATCGCCTGTGGGATAAACGCGTACCATCTGCGACCACGCCCGCGGCAGAGCGTTCCTTCTGCCGGATCGGGCTTCGTCGTGGTACCGGAGGACATCATGAGCTGGATTCCGAAGGTCGAGGCGAAGCGCCACTTCTGTCACAAATGCAAGAACGAGCTCATCTTCGAGGTGAAGCTCCAGCGCGCGGACACCTGCCCCCACTGCGGTGTCGACCTCCACTGCTGCAGGAACTGCGAGAACTGGGACCCGGCCGCGCACAACCAGTGCAAGGAGCACATCGCCGAGTACATCCCGGATCGGGAGAGAGCGAATTATTGTACTTTCTTCACGTTCAAGAACGGCGTACCGGAAGACAACTCGAAGCGCATCGCGGCTTCTCGCTCCAAGCTCGACAACCTTTTCAAGAAGAAGTAGGCGCCCGCCGGGGGAGCACGCACATGTCCACGCCTCGCTACTTGATCACCGGCGGTGCCGGGTTCATCGGAAGCAACCTCGCCGCGGCGCTGACCGCCGCCGGCGAGCGGGTCCGCGTCCTCGATAACCTCGCGACTGGCCGATGGGAGAACCTCGACGGGCTCCCCCACCAGTCGCTGATCGAGCGCATCACGGGGGACATCCGGGACGCGGCGGCGGTCGCGACGGCGGCCAAGGGGGTCGAGGTCATTCTCCACCAGGCCGCGCTCGGCTCTGTCCCGCGCAGCGTCGAGTCGCCCGTCGAGTCGAACTCCGTCAACGTCGGCGGCACGGTCACGGTGCTCGACGTGGCGCGCCGCCAGGGCGTGCGCCGGGTGCTCTTCGCCGCGTCGTCCAGCGCGTACGGCGAGACGCCCGTCCTCCCGAAGCACGAGGGCATGGAGCCGATGCCGCTGTCGCCGTACGCGGTCACGAAGCTCGCCTGCGAGCATTACATGAAGGTCTTCGCAGGCATCTACGGCATCGAGACCCTGAGCCTGCGTTACTTCAACGTCTTCGGGCCGAACCAGACGCCGGACGGCGCCTACGCCGCGGCGATCCCGCGGTTCGTCGATGCCGCCCTGCAGAACCGGCCGATCCCGATCTTCGGCGACGGCGAGCAGACACGCGACTTCTGCTTCATCGAGAACACCGTCCTCGCGAACCTCCTCGGCGCGACGTCGTCGAAGAAGTTCAAGGGTGAGGTCATCAACATCGCCGGGGGACGCAGGATCGGGCTGAATGAGCTCTGCAAGGAGATCTCGCGGGCCCTCGGGCGGGACGTCGCGGTCGAGCACCTCCCCGCCCGCGCCGGGGACATCCGTCACTCGCTCGCCGACATCTCGCGCGCGGCCGAGCTCATCGGGTACGAGCCCCGCGTACGCTGGGAGGACGGCATCGTCCCCACGGTCACGTACCTGCGGACGCTCCGTGAGAAGGGCCCCGCGGCCGCATCGGCCACGGTGACCTGTGGCAAGGTTCCGCTGCCCAAGGCCCAAGGGGCCTCGGACAGCGGGCAAAAGGCGAGCTAGGTAGAGCGGGGCGGCTCGTGCGGAGCATGACCGGCTTCGGGCTCGGTGACGCTTCGCTCACCGATGGGCGCGTCGTCGCCGAGATCCGCTCGGTGAACCAGCGCTTCCTCGACGTGCGCGCGCGGCTCCCGCGCGAGCTCGTCGATCTGACGATGTTCGCCGAGCAAGTGGCGCGCGAGCGCCTGCGGCGGGGACGCATCGAGATCATCGTGCGCACCGAGGGCGCGGTGCTGGCCCCGAGCACGCTCGACAAATCGAAGGCGCGCGCGGCGTTCCGCGCCCTGGCGGAGCTCCGCGACGAGCTCGCGCCGGGCGCCGACGTGCCGCTCTCGCTGCTCTGCGCCGTGCCGGACCTCTTCGCGCCCGCCGGCGGCCACGAGATCGCGGCCGTCCGCGCCGCGCTCAAGCTGGCCATCGAGCGCGCGATCGACGCGATGGAGGGCATGTGCCTGCGCGAAGGCGAGGCGCTCGCCAGCGACATGCGCGGGCGGGTGGCCACGTTGCGGGCGCTGTCGTCCGAGGTCGTGGCGCGCGCGGACGAGGCGCGCGAGGCGCTCAGGCGCCGCCTGCGCGAGCGGGTCGAGCGCCTGCTCCAGGGGGTCGAGGCCGGCTTCGAGGCGACGCGGATCGAGGCGGAGGTGATGCTGCTCGCCGAGCGCAGCGACATCACCGAGGAGGTCACCCGCCTCCGGAGCCACCTCGACCAGTTCGGCGGCGCGCTCGCGGCCCCGAGCGGCGACCCTTGCGGAAGGAGGCTCGACTTTCTGCTTCAGGAGATGGTACGCGAGGCGAACACGCTGGGCTCCAAGGCGCAGGACGCCGCCATCTCCCATCACGTCGTGGCGATGAAGGTGGAGCTCGAACGCCTGCGGGAGCAGGTCCAGAACATCGAGTGACAGGAGAGCATGTCGACCGAAGCACTCAGTGACGACTTCCTCCTCCTCATCGTGTCGTCCCCGTCGGGCGCGGGGAAGACGACGCTCTGCGGGAGGCTGCGCAGCGAGTTCCCCGACCTGCGCTTCTCGGTCTCCCACACGACCCGGCGCCCGCGCCCGAACGAGGTCGACGGCCGGGAGTACCACTTCGTCGACCCGAACACGTTCGAGCAGATGATCCGCATCGGCGCGTTCGCCGAGTGGGCCAGGGTGCACGATCACCTCTACGGCACGAGCCTGAAGGAGATCGAGATCGCCCGCGCCACCGCGCGCGGCGTGCTCTTCGACATCGACCACCAGGGCGCGCGGCAGATCAAGGCGAGCCTGCCCGAGGCGGTCGCCGTGTTCATCCTTCCCCCGTCGCTCGCCGAGCTCGAGCGGCGCCTGCGCGGGCGCGGCACCGAGGACGAGCCCACGACGCTCCGCCGCCTCCGCAACGCGAAGGGCGAGATCGAGCATTACGGCTTCTTCGACTACGTGATCGTGAACGACGAGATCAACCGCGCCTACGAGCAGCTGCGGTCGCTCGTCTTCGCCGAGCGGTGCCGCCGCCAGCGGCGCGCGGCCCTCTGCGAGCGGCTGCTCTCGGAGCGGAGGTTCGAGCGATGAGCGCGACGCGCGACGTGCTCGCGATCATCGGCGGCAGCGGCGTCTACGAGATGGGGTGGCTGGAGGACGTCGAGGAGGTCTCGGTCTCCACCCCCTTCGGGCTGCCGAGCGACGTGGTGCTGCGCGGGCAGGTCAAGGGCGGCGACGCGACGGTGCTCTTCCTGCCGCGCCACGGCCGCGGGCACCGCTTCTCGCCGTCGACGATCAACTACCGCGCGAACATCTGCGCGCTGAAGATGCTCGGCGCCACGCACGTGCTCAGCGTGAGCGCCGTCGGATCCCTGCGCGAGGACATCGTGCCTGGCGACCTCGTCGTCGTCGACCAGTTCATCGATTTCACGAAGCGGCGGATCTCGACGTTCTTCGACGAAGGCCTCGTCGCCCATGTGCCGTTCGCCGATCCGGTGTGCCCGATCCTGGCGAGCGCGGTCCACGACGCGGCGCTCGCCACCGGCGCGCGCGTCCACCGCGGCGGCACCTATGTCTGCATCGAGGGCCCTCAGTTCTCGACGCGGGCCGAAAGCCGCATGTTCCGGACGTTCGGCGCACATGTCATCGGGATGACCAACTTGCCCGAGGCGAAGCTCGCCCGCGAGGCGGAGCTCCCCTACGCCACGCTCGCGCTCACCACGGACTTCGATTGCTGGCACGTCAGCGAGGAGGCGGTGAGCGTCGAGACGGTCATCACCGTACTCAACCGCAATATCGGGTATGCGCGGGACGTCGCGAAGTCGCTCGCCCGCAATCTCCCCGATGTGTCGCAGAGCCCGGCCCGTCACGCGCTGGAGAAGTGCATCATGACCACGGCCGGCGCGTCATCGCCCGACGCAGAGGCGCGGCTCGAGTGGCTCATCGGCCCTCGGCGCAAGGCCGACTGAGCTGACCTCAGGGCCCCTCGCGCCCGCTCCTCCGCGCAGCGGGCGGGAGGGGGCGCGAGGGGGCGCAGCGGGCGCGAGGGGCAAGGCGGGCTCTGCTGGGGTCGGGTGCGGCCCGCGGCCCGGCGGCGCCGTCGCAGAAACGAAACGCGCGGCTAGCGGCTACGCACAAACCTGGCTAAGAGGCGTCCTGTGACGACCTCATCCGCGATCCTCATCATCGGCTCGATGGCGTTCGACGACCTCGAGCTCCCCGCCGGCAACGAAAGAGACGTCGTCGGTGGCTCTGCCACCTACTCGGCGTTCGCTGCCTCGTGCTTCGCTCCGGTGCGCACCGTGGCCGTGGTGGGCGATGATTTCCCCGAACAGACCCTCGCGGCGATGCGATCTCGAGGGATCTCGATCGAGGGCGTCGAGCGCGCTCCCGGGAAGACGTTCCGCTGGGCCGGGCGCTACGACGTGGATCTCATCCATCGCACGACGCTGGACACGCAGCTCAACGTGTTCGCGTCGTTCGCGCCGAAGCTGCCCGAGACCTACCGCGACACGCCGTTCCTCCTGCTCGGCAACATCCATCCCGCGCTCCAGCTCGACGTCCTCGAGCAGGTCCGCGCGCCGCGCTTCGTCCTCGCCGACACGATGAATTTCTGGATCGAGGGGGAGCCGAAGGCGGTCGCGGCGATGCTGCGCCGCATCGACACGCTCGTGGTCAACGACGAGGAGGCGCGCCAGCTCTCGGGCAAGTACAACATCCGCCGCGCGGCGAAGGAGATCCTGTCCCGTGGTCCGCGCCGGCTGATCATCAAGCGCGGAGAGCACGGCGCGCTGCTCTTCGACGAGGAGGGCGTGTTCGCCGCGCCCGGCTTCCCGCTCGAGGACGTCATCGATCCCACGGGCGCCGGCGACGCCTTCGCCGGCGGGCTCATCGGTTACCTGGCGTGCCAGCCGGAGATCACGCCGCTCGCGCTCCGGCGCGGCATGCTCCATGCGACGGCGACGGCGTCGTTCTGCGTCGAAGCGGTTGGCACGCGGCGGATCGCGACGGTGACTCGAGCCGACATCGCGGCGCGACTGACCGAGATCCGGGCGCTGTACGAGTTCGGCGCAAGCACCATGTGAAGCCCGCCTGGGGGCGGCGCTGGCGCGAGCGCCTGCCGTGTGCGGTCGCTGTTCACCTTCCGGCGCATAGCCGTGCTAGACGACCGTCAAAGTGAACATGAACCTCACCACCCGTACATTCGCAGGCATCGCCTTGCTGGCCCCCCTCGTCTTCGGCTGCGCGGCCCGTACGGCGCCGTTCGACGAGATGGACAAGGCGCAGATCACGGTCCTCCGCCTCCAGGGGCAGGAGCTGGCCCCGACGCCCGTAGCGACGACCGGGGCCCCTACCCTCATCCCGGGCATCCCGCCCGAGCTCCAGCAGATGGGGCAGGCAGCCCTTCAGGGGCTGCAGCAGGCGCTGCCCGGGCTCATCCCGCCCAACCTCATCCCGGGACAGACCGCCAGCACGCCGGTCCTCCCCGCGCAGCCGCGCTTCAAGAACTTCGTCATCCTCCAGCAGCGTCAGCTCACGACCAGCGACGCCGACGCGGAGCTCAAGGACCAGATCCTCGACGTCTTCGGCGACGAGGACAGCTTCACCGCGGACCGCGGCAACTGCTTCTATCCCGGCCTGGGCATCTCGATGGTGCGGCCGAACAACCCCACGCCTGTCGACCTGCTCGTCTCCTTCTCGTGCAACCAGGCCATGGGAGACGGCTTCCGCTGGCCTTACGCGACCAACGGCTTCTCGGCCGAGACCCACCAGAAGCTGAGCGAGATTTACCAGCAGCTCTGGGGACAGGCGGTCCCGCCCGGCGCGTGATCCACTGCCGCGGCGAGGAGCTCCGCTGGCCTAATTTGTAATCAGCACCACATATCGTGACCGCAGGGTCCGGATGGCTAGACTTGATCGAGCTTCCGAGGTCCCCGTGTATCGGTCAGGAGCGCGCCGCACGACGTCATGATGCCCCAACCCCAGCTGTTGCCGGGAAAGGAGCTCGGGCACTACGAGCTCCTCCTGCCCATCGCGCAGGGGGGAATGGCCACGGTGTGGGCCGCGCGCCACAAGGGTCGTCGTGGCTTCCAGAAGACGGTCGCCATCAAGACGATGCTGCCGTCGCTCTCGGATGATCCCCAGTTCGAGAAGATGTTCCTCGAGGAGGCGAGGCTCGCCTCGGGGATCCATCACCCGAACGTCGCCGAGATCCTCGACCTCGGCGAGCAGGACGACGTCCTCTACATCGTGATGGAGTGGGTCGACGGCGAGGCGCTGTCGGTCATCGCGAAGGCGGCGAACAAGAGCGGCGTGGCCATCCCGCTGCGCATCGCGCTCCGCGTCCTCGGCCGCGCTTGCCTCGGTTTGCACGCCGCGCACGAGCTCCGGGACCCGCAGAACGACGACCAGCTGCTCGGGCTCGTGCACCGCGACGTGTCACCCCAGAACATCCTCGTGACGTACGACGGCCACGTGAAGCTCGTGGACTTCGGGGTCGCCAAGGCAACCAATCGCACGCACAACGACACGACCGCGGGACAGATCAAGGGCAAGGTGCCGTACATGTCCCCGGAGCAGGCGCGAGGCGAGCGGGTCGATCGGCGCACCGACGTCTTCGCGATGGGGATCGTGCTCTACAAGTTGACGACGGGAGAGCACCCCTTCGCCGCAGAGAACGACCTCCTCACGCTCAAGTACATCACCTCGCGACCGGCGCTCTCGCCTCGCCTGAAGAACCCGGATTTCCCGCCCGAGCTGGACCAGGTCCTGATGAAGTGCCTGCAGAAGGAGCCGGAGCGGCGATACCAGACGATGCTCGAGCTGGAGAGCGCCCTGGAGACCGTGCTGGCCAAGGAGCCGACGGTGACGGACCACGACGTCGGGGCGTTCGTGCGCGGGCTCCTGGGAGAGCGCAACCAGCGCCGGCGCGCAGCGCTGCGCGACACGGTCCGCATGCTCGACGAGCGCGCCTCCCACCCGCCCGAGGTGATGCTCGTTCGCGACAGCATCAGCAAGCTCTTCTTCACGCAGCTCCCTCCTGGTCACCCGAGCGCAAAGCTCCCCGCGTCTCGCCGGAGCACCCCCGCGCCCTCGCGACCGACGCTGCCATCGCTGCCATCCGAGTCGCTGATCCCGAGCTCGCCTGGCCAGGACACTCAGCTGGGCCCGATCGAGGTCCCGGCGGCGCGCCGCCGCTCGGGGACGCGGGTAGCAGCCGCTGCGCTCGCGCTCATCACGTTGCTGGGCGCCGGGGTGATGTGGCTCCGGCGGCCCGCGCCGCAGCAGAGCATGTCCGAGGAGCTCACGGGGCACGCCCACGGCGCTGGCCCGGCGGCGACCGAAGCCACGACGGGCGCAACGCCAAGGCCGGACGGCGCGCCCACGCTCCTGGCCGACCACGGCGGCGTGGGTGCTCGGCCCGCCCCCGAGGCGAGCGACCCGGAGGGGCGCGGGGCGAGCGCTCCGGACCCGACGGCCAAAGGCGCAACGACCGCCGCGACGCCGAGCGCGACGGCTGCTGGATCGAGCGCCACCAGCGCGCGCAGAACAACCCCGGGCAAGCGTCCCTCGACAAAGTGGGTACCGACCGTGACCAACCCCGGGTTCTGAGCGGCCGCAGGGCACGGCAGCTCCGCGACGCGCTCCTCCTGGCAGCAAGCCTGGGCGTCGTAGGCGGCGCCCTGCTGTTGCGACGGAGCCGAGCGTCCAGCGCCTCGCCAACCCCGGCGCAGGCGAGCGCGTCCGCGGAACCGTCGCCCCTACCCAGGGGCGGTGAGCCCGAGCGCGCGGCGCTCGATCAGCACGAAACGCAGCACGAAGCGCAAGCGGGGTGCGGTTTTGCCGACCAAGGGTTCGGCGCCTACGAGCGATGGCGCCCGCTTCCGCTCGGAAGGCTCCTCGTCCCGCCGGCGCACGCGGTTCGCTCGGATGGCGGCTACGATCTTCTGATCCACTTCCACGGCGCCGAGCCTGTCCGGAAGGTGCTGGCTCCCAGGGACATGGATCTGGTCATCGCCGGGGTCGACGTGGGGACCCGATCGAGCGAATACGCGCGCGCGCTCGAGGACGGCGGCTGGGACGCGCTGCTCCAGACGATCGACCGCGAGGTCGAGAGCGCATCCGGGAGCGCGGGCGCGCACATGCGCCGCCTGGTGCTGTCGTCCTGGAGCGCTGGGTCCGGCGCGATCGGCAGGATCATCGAGCGCGGGAGCAGCCACGTGGATGCGCTGATCCTGCTCGACTCCCTCTATGGCTCCTACATGCCGGGGCATACGTCGCTCGCGCAGGGGCAGCTCGCCCCTTACGTTGCGCTGGCCAACGCCGCCGCGCGCGGCGCGCCGGTCTTCTACCTGACGCACACCGAGATCCCGACCAGCGGCTACGCGTCCACGAAAGAGGCGGCCACGTTCCTTCTTCGCGAGCTCGGAGCCACCCCCATCGCGGTGACCTCGAGCGGGGACGAGGCCCCCTCCGCCGCGCCGGGCGACCGCGCAGCGGAGGCAGGAGACGCGCTGCGGCTCACCCGGATGTACGACGGCGGCAGCCTCTACGTGCGCGGCTACGCGGGAGCGGGCCCCGGGGAGCACTGCGCGCAGCTGCGGCTGCTCCCCGCCATCTTGGCGGAGCACGTGCTCCCGGCCCTTCGCCGTTGAGGCGCCGCTGCTGCGAGGAAGCGCGCGGCGTCTTTTCGGTGAGGGAACGCGCCGATGCGTCGGCGCGCGCCCTGCGAACCGCCGCGGCTCAGTACGACTTCGCGAACACCACGCGCCGCGGGCTGGGCTTGCCGGTGAAGATGCACTGCCCTTCACCCGTCAGCGCGTCGGCCCACGGCGCCCCTTCGAACCCCCCGGTCGGGATGCAGCGAATGGTCACCTTGTGCGCATCCTTCACCGCCGTCTCGATCTCCGGATCGCCGGACCAGTGCGCCAGCGCGAACCCGCCTTGCGCCTCCTTGCCCCCGGTCGACGCGAAGAACGCGTCGAAATCTGCGCGGCTGTTGATCACGTGCGTGTTGCCGTCGCGCACGGCGAGCGCGCGCGCGTAGAGGGTCGCCTGAATGTCGCCAAGGATCTCCGTGATGCGGCCCACGAGCTCCCCGCGCGCCATGCTCGACTTGTCCTTCGGCGAGCGGTCCCTGCGCATCACCATGGCCACGCCGGCGTCGACGTCGCGCGGCCCGATCTCGATGCGCAGGGGGACGCCCTTCTTCACCCACTCCCACTGCTTGTCGCCGCCGCGGATGTCCCGCCGATCGATCTCGACCTCGACGCGACGCTCGCCGAAGCGCTGCGCCCGGAGCTCCTTCGCGAGCCCGTCGATGTACTCGTCGATCTTGGCGCGCGTGTCGTCGCCCCGGTAAACGGGCAGGATCACGACGTGCGCGGGCGCGAGGCGCGGCGGGAGCACCAGGCCGTCGTCGTCGCTGTGGGTCATGATCAGCCCGCCGACGAGGCGCGTCGATACGCCCCAGGACGTCGTCCAGGCGTGCTCTTCGGTCTCCTCCTTGGTCTGGAACTTGATGCCGCTCGCCTTCGCGAAGTTCTGCCCGAGGAAGTGGCTCGTCCCGGCCTGCAGGGCCTTCCGGTCCTGCATCATTGCCTCGATCGCATAGGTGTCGACCGCCCCGGGGAAGCGCTCGCTCGCCGTCTTCGGCCCCTCGAGGACGGGCATCGCCATGAAGTCGCGCGCAAACGTCGCGTAGACGCCGAGCATACGCAGCGTCTCCTCGCGCGCCTCGGCCTCGCTCGCGTGCGCCGTGTGCCCCTCCTGCCACAGGAACTCCGTCGTCCGCAGGAACAGGCGCGTCCGGAGCTCCCAGCGCACGACGTTCGCCCACTGGTTGATCAACAAGGGGAGATCCCGGTAGCTCTGCACCCAGCTCGCGAACGCCGCGCCGATGATCGTCTCGGACGTGGGGCGCACGATGAGCGGCTCCTCCAGCCGGGCCTGAGGGTCGGGAATGAGCCCGCCGCCGGGGCCGGGGACGAGCCGGTGGTGGGTGACCACGGCGCACTCCTTCGCGAACCCCTCGACGTGCTCCGCTTCCTTTTCAAGGAACGACTTCGGGATGAACAGCGGGAAGTAGGCGTTCTTGTGGCCGGTCGCCTTGAACATGCTGTCGAGCTCGCGCTGGATGTTTTCCCAGATCGCGTAACCCCACGGCTTGATGACCATGCAGCCGCGGACCGGGGAGCTCTCCGCGAGGTCGGCCGCGCGCACGACCTGCTGGTACCACTCCGGGTAGTCCTCGTTGCGGGTGGGCGTAATGGCGGTCTTCGGCGCTTCGTTCTTGGCCACGGTCTCTGCTCTCCTCGATGGGCGGCTTGGCCGGCGGCCTTCGACCGGGCCGCCTTCGTCCCGCTGCGGACGGTCGGCTGGCGCCGGCCCCGCTCCGGGCTGAGCGCGCGACGTATCAGGAGCGCGGCAGGGTGTCGAGCGCAGCGGTCCCAGCGCCGGAGCCGCGCCGCCCTCCCGCTGGCTGGAGCGATGCCGCTCGCCCCACCGGCCGCCGCGCGCCAGGCTGCCTTCGCGGCGGCGCGCCGTCGTGGTACGCGCAGGAGAACGACGTGGACTACGTCATCCTCACGCACGGCGGGGTGACCGCGCCGCAGAGCGGCTCGGAGAGCTGCGCCAGGGCCGCCGACGAGGCGCGCCGCGCGCTGGACGGGGGCGGAGAGGCGCTCGCGGCGGCGATCGGGGCGACTGTGCGCCTCGAGGACGACCCACGCTTCAACGCCGGGACGGGCGCGAACCTCCGCCTCGACGGGCAGACGATCGAGATGGATGCGGCCGTGATGGCCAGCGATGGACGGTTCGGCGCAGTGGCGTGCATCGAGCGGGTGAAGAACCCCGTCCTGGTCGCCGCGAAGGTGATGGAGACGCCGCACCTGCTCCTCGCCGGCGCCGGCGCGACGGCGTTCGCTCGCCGGCTGGGGTTCGCCGACCATGATCCGGTCACCGAGGAGGCGCGCCGGAAGCACGCCCGCGCCCTCGCCGCGCTGCGCGGCGAGGGCGGAGACGACGAAACCACGAACGACGCGGCGCGCTTCCGTGCGCTCACGGCGACGCGGTTCTGGAACTTCGACGCCGAGCCGATCGAATGCGACACCGTCGGGGCCGTCGTGCGCGACACGCACGGCCGGTTCGCCGCCGCAGCGTCGACGGGCGGGTCGACCTACTCGCTCCGCGGCCGCATCGGGGACGTGCCGCTCCTGGGCGCAGGGATCTACGCTGGCCCCCACGGCGCCGTGGCGGCGACCGGCGTCGGCGAGGAGATTGCGCGCCGCTTCCTCGCGCGGACCGTCTATGACTGGCTCGCCGATGGCGTCGCGCCCGCGCGCGCCGCGCAGCGCGGCGTCGCGATGTTCCCCGACGTGCTCGCCGTCGGCGTGCTCGTGGTGGGGCGGAGCGGCCAGGCGATCGCCTCGAACCGCACCATGGCAAGCGCGCAGCTCGTGGGCTGAGGAGCCGCAGACGACGATGCAAAGTGGAGACCCTGATGCGATCGTGGTGGGCGCGGGACCGAACGGCCTCACGGCGGCGGCGTACCTCGCCCGCGCGGGCTTCTCGGTGCTCGTGCTGGAAGCCGAGCGAGAGCCGGGCGGCGCGGTCCGCACGCGCGAGGTGACCCTCCCCGGGTTCCGCCACGATCTCGGCGCGGCGTTCTTCCCCTTCGGGCAGACGAGCCCCGCGCTGGTGCCGCTCGATTTGCCGGGGGCCGGCCTCGTGTGGCGGCACGCGCCGATCGACAGCGCTCACCCGGCGCCCGACGGGACGTGCGCCTCGATCGCGCGGGACGTCGAGGCGACGGCGCGGTCGCTCGGCGAAGATGGCCCCGCGTGGCGCCGGATCGCCGGCTGGCACGCGGCCACCCGCGAGCGGCTGCTGAACGCGCTCCTGTCTACGCCGCCCGCCCTCGGGCCGCTGCTCCGGCTCGGGCCCCTCAACCTGCTCCGCCTCGCGCAGGTGGCCCTCTCGAGCGGACGTGGCTTCGCGACGCGCACCTTCCGGACAGAGGCGGCCCGGCGCGTTGTCCCCGGGCTCGCGCTCCACACCGACGTGGGCCCGGACGATCCCTGCGGAGCGATCGTCGGCTTCATGCTCACCGTGCTCGCCTCGAGCGGCGGCTTCGCGGTGCCCGAGGGCGGCGCCGGCGCGATCACGAGCGCCTTGCTCAGGCGCGTCGAGGAGCGCGGGGGCGCCCTCCGCTGCGGCGCGCGCGTCGACCAGATCATCGCCAGGGAGGGACGAGCGGTCGCGGTCCGGCTCGAGGACGGCCAGGAGCTCCGCGCCCGCCGCGCGATCGTCGCCGACCTCGCCGCGCCGACGCTCTACCTCCGCCTGCTCGCGTCAGAGCTGGTTCCCGAGCGGGTGCAGCGCGCCATGCGCCGGTTCCGCCAAGGGTTCGGCACCTTCAAGATGGACTGGGCGCTCGACGGCCCGACGCCGTGGTCCCACGAGGACCCCGCGCGCGCGGCGGTCGTGCACGCGGGCGACAGCCTCGACGACCTCTCGGCCTTCACGCGGCAGGTGCGCGCCGGGGCGCTCCCCGAGCACCCCTATCTCGTGATCGGGCAGCAGTCGCTGGTCGATCCGACGCGCGCGCCGGCCGGCCGCCACACCCTGTGGGCCTACTCCCGCGTCCCCTCCTCCATCGAGGGCGGCTGGGCGGACTCGCGCGAGCGCTTCGCCGATCGCATCGAGGCGCGGATCGAGGAGCTCGCCCCTGGCTTCCGGCAGAGGATCATCGCCCGGAAGATCTGGGCGCCGGACGATCTCGAGGCGATGGACGCAAACCTCATCGGCGGCGATCTCGGCGGAGGCTCGGCCGACATCCGGCACCAGCTCATCTTCCGGCCGGTGTTCCCCTATTTCCGCTACCGCACGCCGCTCCGCGGCCTGTATCTAGGCTCGTCCTATGCACACCCCGGCGCCGGCGTCCACGGCGCGTGCGGGCGCAATGCGGCCCTGGCGGTGCTGGAGGACGAGGGCTAGCGCGCGGCGCATCTTCGTGCGCCACGGGCTCAGCCGCGTCGTTCGGCTCGCTGCGGCGTACTTTCGGATGCCTCACTCGCCCGTCTGGCGGCCGAGCCCGCATCCCACGGACCTGCACCCCGCTCCAGAGGCGCCGCGCTTCGCTACTTCGACCGCGACGACGGGCCGTCCCGGTAGTCGGAGCGCTTCAGGCCGTGGCTCGCGATCTTCTCCTGGAGCGTGCGCAGCGGCATCCTGAGCCGCCGAGCGGCCATCGCCAGGTTGCCGTTGGTGCCGCGGAGGGCATCGAGGATGATCTCCGTCTCCAGACGGTCCATCTGCGCCTTGAGCCCGATCGTCGGCGCGGAGCTGGGCGGCCCTGCCAGCTCGACGGGCGTCCGATCAGGCGGCGGCGTGGAGCGTTTGGGCGCCGAGAGGGAGTGGATGCTCTCCGGCAGGTCGAGCGGCGTGATGGCATGCCCCCGCGCGATGACGACGGCGCGCTCGATGGCGCTGCGCAGCTCGCGTACGTTGCCCGGCCAGGGGTACTGCTCCAGGAGCGCGAGCGTCTCCGGATCGAGCGAGCGCACGTTCCTGCGGTGCACCTCGCTCGCCTGCCGGAGGAAGCGCTGCGCCAGCGGTCCGATGTCCTCCCGCCGCTCGCAGAGCGGCGGGATGCGCAGCGGCGCCGCGTTGAGCCGGTAGAGCAGATCCGAACGGAACGTGCCCGCCTCGCACATCGCCTCGAGATCGCGGTACGTGGTCGCGACGATCCGCACGTCCACCTCGATCTCCTTGGTCGAGCCGAGGCGGACCATGCGACCGGTGTCGAGGACGTGCAGCAGCGCGGCCTGGCAGGAGGGCGGGAGATCGCCGATCTCATCGAGCACCAGGGTGCCGCCCGCGCACGTCTCGAAGACGCCCTCTTGCGCGTGGACCGCGCCGGGGAAGGCGTCGGCCTCGTGACCGAAGAGCGTGCTCTCGAGGAGCTGGGCGGGCACGCCGCTGCATCCGACGCGGATCATCTGCATCTTGTGGCGGGGGCCAGCCTCGTGGATCAGCCGCGCGAGCACGTCCTTGCCGGTCCCCGTCTCGCCCTGGAGCAGCACGGGCGCGGGCGAGCGCGCGAGGCGCATCGCGGTCTCGAGCACCGGGCGCATCGCGGGGCTGCGCATCACGAGCCCCTCGTCGCCGACCGTGCGCAGCCCACCCACCGGCGTGGATCCTCCCACCAGGTTCTCGATGCTCGGCATCTTTCTCCGCTCCGAGGCGCCACGACGCCCGTCGAGCGCGTCGAGGTTCAGCACCGGCAGCTCGGCGCTCGCGATCACGCGCAGCGACGCCGTGATCTCCCCGAGCATCACCTCGTCGCCGGGCTTCAAGACACCGTGCTCGACGCGCTGCCCGCTCAGGAAGGTGCCGTTCGTGGAGCCGAGATCCTGGATGAGCACGTCGCCGCGCTGGAACGTGAAGCGCGCGTGGCGTCGCGACAGGCTGCGCTCGGGGATCGCGACGTCGGCGCTCGGATCGCGGCCGATGACGACGCCGACCCCCTCGATCAGCCGCACCGTCTCGGCGCCTTGCCGGTGGTAGATGATGAGCAGCACGTGCGGCTGCGTCCCGCGCTCGCGGCTCAGCTGCGTCAACGCATCACGGACCTGCGACATGGCGATCGGGTCCGTCACGCCCAGCTGCGACTCAACCTGGACCTCCTGTGCTCCGAGGTCATCGTGCAGCATGGATGGCCGTGCGACCGTGGGCTCCACAGGCAAGTCGACGCCAGCGTGGCCTTCCTCAGACGCGCCCGGCTCGCGGACGTCCGGCGAAGATGGACTCGTCGGAGCGGCCGGACGCGAGTGATTCATACGTTCTCTCTCATGCGTGCCCGAGGAGCCTCCGGCTCCAAATGTTGGCCCGCGAGCCCTGCTCGCGCTCGTCCCGTTATCCTATGACCATAAGCCAGAGGTTGCCCGGCGCGCAAGGCGCGAGCAGCACTTCGTCGGCGCTGCGGCGGTAAGCTTTGTTTCTCCGCTTCCTCCGCTTCTTCTGCTTCCTCCGCTCCCTCGCTGCCTTTGCCTCTGCTGCCTCTACATCCCAGTTCTTTCTCTTTCGTTTCTGCAGTGTAGCCCTCGGACGCATCCTCTGCAGGCCACCTCGGCGCTCCGCTCAGATCTGGCGCACAACGCGCTCGCCAGAGGCGAGCGATCGCGCGGATGGCTCCTCGGCGCTGCAGTGTGCGCTGAAGCGAGAGCACGGGAGGTCCTCGAGCGATGGGAGCTCCGCATAGCCGCGGGGACCGGCGATCTCGTTGAAGCAGCGCCCGAGCCAGCCCGGAATGACGAGCGCATAGGTGCGCGCAAGCCGTCGAGGATCGTCCAGTGTGCGCAGCATCGCAAGGTAGGTCACTTCTCCATAGGTCGCCTTGAAGGCAGCCGCCTGCTCAGGGCGCGCCAACCAGCTCATGACGCCGGCGCGATCCGCCTCTGGGTGGAACTGGACCGCCTCGACGCCGGGCGCGACCTGCAACCCGAGGATCGCCCGCCCCTTGGAGATGCCGTCACGGCTCTCACGAGCGAGGAGCTGGCCGCCGAGGGAGCTCAGCTGGCGCTCGTCGAGGTTCACCGCCTCCCAGTTGCGGTGCTCGAACGCGAAGAGACGGTCCCCAAACGGCGCCAGCAGCGGGTGTTGCTGGCCGACGGGGGTCGTGTAGATCGGCATGACGCCGAACTTGCGATCGGCGCGGGGCACGACGTCGGCCAGCTTGTAGTGATGGACGACGAGCTCGAACGAGTAGCAGATCGCGAAGAGAGCACGCCGGTGCGCGCCCCCCTGGATCGCCGACTCGACCACGCCGTCCACGAAGCGCGCAAAATCCCGCGTCCAGGGCTCGCCCTCCCCATCGAAGGGAGAGCCGGGCCCCCCTGACGCGAGGTACAGATCGCAGTCCGTGGGGATGGGTGCGTTGGTGTCTCTGGGAGACACCTCGACGACCTCGCAGGATAGGCCCGGATTGCCCGCCTGAACGCGTTCGAAGAACCCCGCGGCGAGCCCGCGTAGACAGCGCATCGCCTGGTTCACGTGGCCATTGTTCATGTCCACGATGCACAACCGCAGCGGCCGGCCGTTCGCGACGGTAGCTTGCCGGCCGGGAGTAGGTGGAAGTGGATTCGAGCTCATCGGAAGGTGACAGTTCGCAGACGTAAACCCCCGCGTTTTTTACCCATACCACCCCTCTGACCTCGCGAAAAGAATGGTTTTCTCCGGTACACCCGTTACACCCGGTACGCCGGTTACGCCGGTTACGCCGGTTACGCCGGTTACGCCGGTTACGCCGACTGTTCCCGCTACTTCGGCTTCATCGGCTGATCCCTTTACGTTTACGTCGAGCACCTCCGTCACATCCGTCATGTCCGTCACATCCGTCACATCCGCTGCGCGTGTCATGCCCATCACACCAGTTATGTCCATTACAGCGGTTACATCCGCTTCAGTTACGTCCGCTACGTCCGCTACATCGATTACGCAGCGGACGATTCGCCACCTTCTGGAGGAGACCAAAACTCCTTCCTCGGACCCGCGTTCATGGGAATCCTGTGCGTGATGAACAAACGGAATGCTTCGACCCGTGATCCTCTGACCCGCCGCCATGTGCTGACCGGGCTCGGCGCTGCGCTCGGCGCCTCGGCCTTCGGATGCAGCACCCCAGAGGGCGCGATGTTGCTCGGCGACGCCCCGACGAGCGCGGGCAGCGCGGACGAGAGCGACGGAGCCGGCGGTGCGGGTGGCTCAGGAGGTGCGCTCGGCTCAGGACAGCCGGAAGGTGGGGAGGCCGGCGGCGCTCCGGATCGGTGCGCAGAGACGGGAGGTCTGAGCCCGGCGGAGCTGCTGGCGCCCATCAACACCATCGTCGTTCTCTGTATGGAGAACCGCTCCTTCGACCACTATCTCGGCTCGTTGCTGCTGAAAGAGGGCCGGCAGATCGACGGTCTGACAGGCACGGAGTCGAACCGAGCGCTCGATGGGACGCGGATCTCGCCCTTCCAGCTCGACAACTTCACGCCCGCCGACCCGCCGCACAGCTGGGACGCTGCCCACACGCAGTGGAATCAAGGGATGAACGATGGGTTCGTCATCGCGCACGCAGGGCCGGACCAGCGCGACGTCATGGGCTATCACGTGCGGGAGCATCTGCCGGTCCTCTACGCGCTCGCAGACGCGTCGACGATCTGCGAGCGCTGGTTCTCCTCGGTGCTCGGCCCGACCTGGCCAAACCGGTTCTACCTGCACGGCGCCACGTCGAGGGGCGTCTCGAGGAACGTGCCGGTCACCGGCTTCACGAGCGTGTTCGAGCTGCTGAGCGACGCAGGGATCTCGAGCAGGAACTACTTCCACGACGTCCCGTGGTGCTCGGGTGCGTACTTCAAATTCAAGGGCGTCTCCGGGATCGAGCGCTTCTTCGAGGACGCGGCCGCGGGGATCCTCCCCTCGTTCTCCGTCATCGATCCCCAGTTCTTCGGCGCCACCGCGAACGACGATCACCCGGACCACGACGTGCAGCTCGGGCAGGTGCTCATCGCCAGCATCTACAACGCGCTGGCGAAGAGCCCCCAGTGGGGCCAGTGCCTCCTCGTGATCACCTACGACGAGCACGGGGGCTTCTTCGACCACGTCGCGCCGCCGTCGACGACGGACGACGATCCCCTGTTCACCCAGCTCGGGTTCCGGGTGCCGTCGATCGTGGCGGGCCCGTTCGTCCGGAGGGGCTGCGCGGTGAGCACCTTGCTCGACCACGCGTCGGTGATCCGCACGCTGGAAGCGCGCTTCGATCTCCCCTCGCTGAACGCGCGCTCCGCCGGCACGAACGATCTCTCATGCTGCATCGATCCGGCGCTCCTCCGCGCTCCTCAGGCGCCGATCCTGCTGCCCGAGATGGACATCTCCCTGTCGCGGCTGCGCTCGCGCACCGAGTCCGGGATCTCTCAGCCGGAGCTGTGGGAGGCCGCGGAGCGTGGGCTCATCCCGCGGCACCTCGATCGCCGGGATGAGGGACCGGCCATCGCCCGGCGGGTGCTGGCGCACGCCGAGCGGCTCGGCACGGCGAGGCTCAGGGACTGAGGCGCCGGCCAGCCGGCGCCGAGGTCGCCCGGGGGCAGGAGGTCTGATAGAAGCGCCGCCGTGCCGCCCGATCTCAATCCGCCCGCCGCCAACCAGGCAGGGACCACGCCGGCGAGCGCAGCCCCGGGCGCGCCCCCGGCGACCAGCGCAAGCCCGCCGGCGGCCGGGCAGGAGAAGGCGACCAGCGCGGCGCGCTCGTCGGCGATGGTCACCGCTGGGATCATCCTCTCGCGGCTCGTCGGGCTGCTCCGCCAGCGGGTGACGGCGCACTTCTTCGGGACATCCGAGCTCGCCGACGTGCTCGCCGCGGCGTTCCGCGCGGGGAACATCACCCAGAACCTGCTTGGCGAGGGGACGCTCTCCGCGACCTTCATCCCCGTCTACGCGCGCCTCCGCGCGGCCGGCGACGCGCGACGCGCGGCGCACTTCGCGCTCTCCGCCCTCGGGATCCTGCTCGTCGCCGCCGCGGCCGCGTCGCTCGCCGGCGTGCTCGCGGCGCCGTGGCTGTCCTTCCTGGTCGCGGCGGGCTTCGACGACGACAAGCTCGCCAGCACGACCCGGATCGTCCGGATCATCTTCCCGATGACCGGCCTGCTCGTGCTGTCCGCGTGGGGGCTCGGCGTGCTCAACGCGCACCGGCGGTTCTTCCTCCCGTACGCCGCGCCCGTCGCGTGGAGCGCCGCCCAGATCGCGGGGCTGCTCGCGTGCGGCGCGTGGCTCGGCATGCGCGGGGAGCCGCTCGCCGAGGCGCTCGCGTGGAGCGCGCTCGCGGGCGCGGCGCTGCAGCTCTCGCTGTTGCTCCCATCGGCGCGCTCGCTGCTCGGCGGGCTCAGGCCGCGCCTCGACGCGCGCGACCCGAGCGTCCGAGAGGCCGGCAGCAAGCTGCCCGCCGCGCTGCTCGGCCGCGGGATCATCCAGGTGTCCGGGCTCGTCGACACGCTCCTCGTGAGCTTCCTCGGCGCTGGCGCGAACGCCGCCTTCAACTACGCGCAGACGGTCTACCTCCTGCCGATGAGCATCCTCGGTGTCGGCGAGGCCGCGGTCGCGTTGCCCGAGATGGCGCGCGACACGGCCGAAGCCGACGTCGCGCGGCGCAACGAGGCGCTGTCGCGCCGGCTCGGGGCGTCGCTCGCGCGGATCACGGTGTTGACCGTGCCGGCCGCGGCCGTGTTCATGGTGCTCGGGCGGGAGCTCATCACGCTGCTGCTGCAGACCGGGACGTTCGACCAGGCCTCGACGGCGAGGGTCGAGCCGCTCGTGTGCGCCTACGGGCTCGCGCTGCTCGGGAACGCCGCCGGGCGCGTGCTGATCACCGCGTCGTTCGCGCTGGGGGACACGAGGACCCCCGCCCGCTACGCGCTCTATCGCGTGGTCGTCAGCACCGCCGTCGCGCTCCTCCTGATGCAACGGCTCGACGTGCTCGGCGTGGTGCTCGGCGCCGTCATCGCGGGATGGGTCGAGGCGATCGCCCTCGGGTACCGCGTGCGGCGCGAGATCGGCGGGCTCGGGCTGGATCAGATACGGATCGGCCGCGTGGCCTTGCTCGCGGCGATATCGGTCGGCTGCGGCGCCGCGTTGAAGGCGGCGCTGCCCGAGGCGGTGGCCTCGGCGCCCTGGGGTGCCGCGCTCATCCTCGCTGCGTGCGGCGGCGCCTTCGCCGTCGCAGCGCCTGCGCTCGGGCTCTTCAGCCTGAAGTCCCTCCTGCGCCGGAGGTGATCACGGGCGGCGCCGCGCGCGCACGGCGCTCCGCGTGCGCACGGTGCCACGCGACGTAGCGCTCGACGAACGCGCGCTGCACGGGGCGCAGCGCGACGCGCGGACGCCGTCGCTCGATCAGGGCGAGCGCCTCGCCCACCTCGATGCCGCCGCGGGTGGCGAGGTAGCAGAGCGCGAGCGTGACGCTCCTGCCCACGCCGCTCGCGCAATGGACGTGGACACGGTGGCCAGCGACGATATGCCGCTCGAGGAACGCCACGCCGCGCGCGGCCTCCTCGAGCGTGGGAGCGCACATGTCCCAGCAGGGGATGCGCAGGTACTCGACCCCCGCCGCGCGCAGCGCGAGCACCGGATCGTACAGCTCGCGCGACACGTTGATCACGGCGCGGACGCCGAGGCGACGAAGCTCGACGACGTCGCCTGGAAGAAGGAACCCCCCGATCAGGAGGTTCGGGCTCACCCACGTGCGCCACGGGTGCCGCGGCCGGAGCGACGCGGAGGCGCGGCGCAACGCCAGGAATGCATAGAAAACGAGGGCATACGGCGCGAGCAGGAGGAACACCACCGCAGGGCGAAAGCGCACGCGCACCTCATGGCGTCGACGCTCGCTTCGCGCCAGCGGCCTGGCGGCACGCGCGCCGATGACGCACGCCCACGACACGCGCGCCGAGCGCACCGACGATGCGCAGGCGACGCCACGGAACTTGGCCCAGCGCGCGCGAACCGGGCATGCATCGGCAGATGCCGCTCGCTTCCTTGCCGACGGATCTCTCCCGCTCGGTCTCGCCTCCTCGCCTCCGGACGCCGCTGCCCTGCGCGCCACGGCGCCTCGACGGCGGCCCCCGCTCGCGACGCGTCGATGGGCGGCTCGCAAGCTTGCTCGTCGCGCTGACCATGTGCGGATGCAAGCCGGCAGGGGCGGCGGTGGAGCTGTCGAAGGAGGGGGCGAGCGACGATGCGCTCGAGGTCGCCGCGCTGCCAGCGGACGGCCCCAAGCTGGTCGCGCTTCGCGCAGGGACGCCCGTGCTCGCGCGTCCGCAGGCGGGCGCACGCAAGCTCGGCGAGCTCTATCCTGGCGCCGCCGTCGTGAGGTCCTCGGAGCCGTACGGACGCGCGGGGTGCAGCGGCGGTTGGTATGCGATCCGCCCTCGCGGGTTCGTCTGCGCAGGCGACGGCGCGACGCTGAACACCGACGTGCTCGCGCTCCTGCCGGCTCTGCCCGACACGTCGCGGCCCCTCCCCTACCGCTATGGCCGCGCGCGAACCCAGGGCGCTCCGATGTATTTCGGGGTGCCCAGCCGCGAGGAGCTGCAGCACGCCGAGCCGGATCTCGATCGCCATCTCGAGCGTGCGCAGCGCAGCGACGCGCAGCTCGGCGCGTCAGCCAACGACGTCCCGCTGGACGCGCGCGGCGTCTCCTCCGGGCCCCCGGTGCTGCTGCCGCGAGGCGACGGCATCGGCGAGGACGGGCGCAGGACCGAGGCCGGATACTTCCTCTTCCCCATCGCCGACGCGATCGCGCCGCTCCCGCCTGTCGCCGCGCTCGGCATCGACATCGGCGGAACGGGCGGCGCCCGCGTCGATCTGCGCGCCGCGCTGAAGACGGTGGCGCTGCGCAAAGGCAGCGGGGTCGCGATCACCCGCACGTTCACGGCGGGAGCGACCGACGGACGCAGGTTCGGCGTGACGCCGGAAGGACGGCTCGTCCCGACCGACCGGCTCCAGGCCGCGCTCGGATCACCGTGGCACGGCCTCGACGTCGAGAAGCTCGGGCTGCCTGTGGCGTTCGTCCATCGCCACGACGTTCACACGTGGTCGCTCAGCCGCGGCAAGGCGAACGCGAACGACGAGGAGCTCGAGCGCCACACGGGCGTGCCGCTCACGGGCAGGTTCAGGACGGTGGACGGCGTCCGCTTCGAGGAGGCGCGCGACGGCTTCTGGATGCGCGCGCAGGACCTTGTCGTCGTCGTGCGTCGCACCAAGCTCCCCGACTTCGCCAAAGGCACGCAGCGCTGGCTCGACGTCAGCGTGGTGAACCAGACCCTGACGGCCTACGAGGGGCAGAAGCCCATCTACGCCACGCTGATCTCGTCCGGACGCGACCAGCTGCGCGACCCTGAATCGACCGCGTCCACCGCGCGCGGCACCTTCCGCGTGCGGAGCAAGCACGTCACGCGCAACATCGATCCGCGCGAGGTCGCCGACAGCTTCGACGTCACCGACGCCCCGTGGGTGATGGACATCGCGCCGAGCCAGGCGATCACCGGCATGTACTGGGGCGCCGGGGTCGGCGAAGCGCAAGGCTTCCACGACATCGCGCTGACGCCCATCGATGCGCGGCGCATCTTCCTGTGGGCCGAACCGGAGCTCCCCGAAGGCTGGCACGCTGTGTACAGCAACGACGAGGAAGGAACCCTCGTTCACGTGAGGCCTTGATGTTCACGCAGCCACCGCTGGCCCTCCGAGGGAGGCCAGCGGCCGACTGTCACCATTGCTGGTGCCGAAGGAGGGAATCGAACCCCCGACCCGGCGCGTATGAAACGCCTGCTCTAGCCAGCTGAGCTACTTCGGCAAAAGTGAGGGCGGACTAGTACCGCCCCGTCTCCGCTCTGTCAAGCGAGGTCGTGCGCGTTGCGACGCGTGATCGTCGCGGTCATCTCCGACTTCTCGGTCATCACGGTCATCTAGGTCATCACAGTCATCCCCAAAGATCGCTCGGGATCACCGTTCGCGCTCTCGGTGCTTCGGCAGGACCGCGGGGTTCCTCGCCTCGAACGGCATCGACCACCGGAAGCTCTCGCCGAGCTCGGGCGGCACCGGGGGGTACGGCGAACCGCGCAGCACCGCGCGCCGGCAGTTCTCATCGAACTCGGGGATGCCGCTCGGCCGCGTCACCGACGCGCTCCCCACGGTCCCATCCGCGCGGATCACGAAGGTCACGATCACGGTCCCCTGAAGCCCCTCGCCTGCTGCCCACTTGGGAAACGCGTCGGCCCACAGCGGGTGCAGCTTGGCCATGACCTGCCTCATGTAATGGCTGCGCCTGCGATCGAGCGGATCGTTGTCGAGCAGCCGCCCGCGCCCTGAGCCGAGCGCGCTGGAACGCGCACCACGGCCCGCCACGCCACCCGCGCCGGTCGCGCCCGGTCCTGCCTGTCCGCCTGGCCCGAACCCACGCGCCCCTCCGGCCGAGCTGGCGTGAACGAGCGACTGGATCGCCGTCGCCACCTCCTGCTCGCTGTCCACCGTGTCGTTCGGGTGCCCCACGGCGTCGGCGGGGACGGATGGCGTGCCCACCGCGACCATCGGCCGCGCCAGCGGAACCGCCGCGCTCTCGCGGCGATCCTCGCCGGGCCGCCCGTCGCGAACGCCCAGCCCCGCGGACGCGCGCTCGCCTCCCTCGACGGCACCGCCTGTGGCGCGCGGGCTCGCCCCCAGGGAAAGCGTCGCGTCGCGCGCAGCGGACGCGTCGGTCGCGCCGTCGACGCCTGCAGGCTGGGCCGCAGCGCCGAGCTTACCGCCGCGACGCTGGGGCGCGCCTCCATCGCGCGCCCCGAGCGACGGATCGCGCTCGGCCGACGCGCGTCGCTCGACCCGACGGCCTACCCGCCCCCCCGCGAGGAACGTGAGATCCATGGGCTCCCGGCTGGCGCGCCAGTCCTCGCGCGATGCGCGCTGCGACGACGAGCGGATGCGCTGGATCTGGCTCCTGTCGAGGCGCGAACGGATCTCTGGAGACAGAAAGGTCGCGTCGTCCCTGTCGGCGAGGTTCAACGCAGGCAGCTCCGCCGCGTCGGTACCGCCACGCCCGCTCGTCCCCGTGTCCGGCCGCGGTGCGTCTTCCCCTCCGCCGCGCGAAAGTCGGACGGCCAGCTCGGACGCGGTCGCCGCCGCGTGGTCGAGCGTGCCGTCCGTGACGACAGGCAGCTCGATCTCGATCGGCGCGCTCATCGGGGCTGGCGACCCGACCGTCCGCGCGCGCGCTATGTCCCGTGCCGAGAACGAGCCAGCGACGACCAGCGCGCCTGCGCCCACCAGCCCTGCGTGGGCCGCGACGGAGAGCGCCCACGCGGAGGCGATCCGGCGACCGTCGCGAGACCTCTGCGCCATCGTGCTGTCACTATGCCTCGAAACGTGCCTGGGGCGAGCCCGCAGGCGCGGACCCGCGCGCGCTCGTCTCAGCCGGTGAGCGCGCCGTCCTGCGGAAGCCGCAGCCGCCTGCGGGTGTTCTCCGCCGTGCGCGCGGCAAGCGCCTCGAAGGGCTCGCCCCGGAGCTCCGCGACGAAGCGCGCCGTGTGCAGCACGTGCCCTGGCTCGCACCGTTTCCCCCGGAACGGCACCGGCGCGAGGTAAGGGCTGTCCGTCTCGACCAGGATCCGATCCGCCGGAGCCCAGGCGGCGACCTCCTGGATCGCGCGCGCAGTCTTGAAGGTCACGATGCCCGAGAACGAGAGGTCGAAATCGAGCGCGAGCGCCCGCTCGGCGAACGCGCGATCCTCGGAGAAGCAATGGA
This sequence comes from Sorangium sp. So ce128, assembly GCF_051525245.1. NCBI lineage: Bacteria > Pseudomonadati > Myxococcota > Polyangiales > Polyangiaceae > Sorangium > Sorangium sp. So ce128. The sequence goes on from NZ_CP150313.1 coordinate 5,486,954, forward strand.
TGATGCCGCCGACGTCGCTCGCCTGGGCGCGCTCCAGGATCGCGAGCGTGTCTTCTGGCGCCTCGCGCGTGTGGATGACAATGGGCTTCTCCACCCTCCGAGCGAGGGCGACGAGGTCGGCGAAGACGCGCTGCTGTGTGTCCTTCGGCGAGTGCATGTAGTGGTAGTCGAGGCCGATCTCGCCGACGGCCACGACCTCGGGCAGGCGCGCGAGGACCTCGAGCTCCGCGAGCATCCGGTCGTCCAAGGCAGAGGCATCGTGCGGATGGACGCCGACCGCGGCGTACACGTCGGCGCGCCGCGCCGCGAGATCCGCGGCGAAGCGCGCCGCGGAGAGATCCGCGTCGACGCCGACGACCACGAACGCGTCCACGCCGGCGGCCCGCGCGCGGTCCAGGACGGCGTCCGCTCCCTCGCGGAAATGACGCGGATCGACGTGGCAGTGCGAGTCGATGATCATGCTTCGCTTCAGGTGACGAGCTCAGCGAAGCGCGCGCGGAGCAGCGCGCTCGCGGCGTCGAGCGCGCAGCGGTCGCAGTAGCCCATCCCGCGCAGCCGCTCGAGCGCGCGCGTCGCGTTCCTGCGCTCTTCCTCGCGCAGCTCGCCCCAGCCCTTCTCGGACTTGCCGTCGCTCTGCGCGTCGCGGAGGAGCGCGACGAGATCGCGAACCAGGAGCGCCACGCCCTTGCGCCGCTCCGTGAACACCGCCTCCCGCAGCTTGCGGATCTGCTGCGGGAACACGACCGCGTTGACGATCTTCTGCCCAGGGTGGTCGATGGCCCACGCCGCGATGGCCGAGATCAGGCCGCGCCGGTGATCGTCGTGCTTCGTGCGGACCCCGAGGAGCGCCTCCACCTCGCGCATCATGCGCTCGTCAGGGTTCTCGAAGTCGCCGGTGTGCGGGTTCCTGATCTTCTCCCCCTTCACCCAGACGCCGACGTGGGAGACGTACCGATCGAACAGCTCGGCGTAGCGCGTCTCGTCGACGAGGCCGCTGGCCGTCCGCATCTCCTCCTCGGTCGTGTCGAGCAGGCGCGTACGCACGACCTCGCGGAAGAGCCGGTGATCGTGGTAGCCGCCCGCGAGCTGCTTCTCCTTGAGCCAGTCGTACTCCGCCTGCCGCTTGCAGAGCGCGTCGAGCTCCGAGAGCACGGCGAACGGGGAGAGGCACGCGTGGTCCTCGCTCTGCGCCGCGTCGAGCAGGAGCGTCCGCACCTCCCGCGGCGAGACGCCGAGGCGCCCCTCGAAGTCCACGGACGCGTCGCTCTCGTGGTAGATCGCCTCGATGCCCGCGCGCAGGACCTTCTGCGCCTCCGCGTCGAACCGCTCCGGCGCCGTGCCCGTCGCGAACAGCTCCATCTTCTCGACGGCCGTGAGGCTCGAGACGAGCGGCGCGAGCGCGTCGGGGTACCGCTTCGCCTCCGGCTGCCGCATGCGGGTGAGCACGGCGAACTGCGCGGCGACGCGCGTCGCGTGCGGGGCGACGTGGCGGGTCACGAACGGGACGATCTGCGTGTCGTAGATCGCCTGCTCGTCGGGGTAGCTCCGGAGGTAGGGCGCACGCAGGAGCTCGAAGCGCCCGCGGAAGCTCGGGAACTCCGGGTGCTCCCGGAAGGCGTTGAGGTGCACGTCGTTGGCGCTTCCGATCATCACGACGTTCGTCTGCACCGTCTGCTGCGGCAGGCTGACCTCCCCCGTCTCCAGCGTGAGCTGGAGGTACCGGAAAGCGTCGAGCGGTCGCTTGAGGAGATCGCTGAACTCGAGCACGCCCCCGGCGGCCTCGATCAGCTCACCGTGCGCCTCGAAGAGCGTCGTCGCCTGAAGCGAGGTCGGGAGCGAGGCGAGCGAGCGATCTGCCGTGATCTGCCGCTCGCCGGCGTCGACCGAGAGCTCCGGGCCGATCGTGACGGCGCCGACGCGGTAGTGGCGGGAGATGAAGTACCGCTCGACCTGGACGTGGCGCAACGTCTCGACGAGCGAGCCGCCGCTCGCCACGAGGAGCGCCTCGAAGACCTGCTGGTTCTTGTGGGACAGCTTGCCGCTCATCAGCCACTCGGGCGGCGGCTCCGTCGCGCCGGCGTCCTCGTAAAGCTTCAGGATGAGCGCCCGCCGCTCGCGCACCGGGAGCAGGAACAGCGGGTGATCCCTGAGCTCGATCACGAGCCGGGCGTCGATCTGATCGTCCTCGAGGTGGGCGTAGCTCGTGCCGTCCGCGGCGCTCGCCTTCACGTCGCCGCCGAAGCCGATCGAGCCGCGCATCGTCTTGCGGCTCGGGAACACCCAGTGGAAGCGGTACACGGCCCCCTCATCGAGGGTCGAGTAGTGCTCCAGGGCGCGCAGGATGCAGGCGGCGAGCGTGCTCTTCGCCGAGCCGTTCGGCCCGTGCATCAGGACGAGCCTGTTGGCCCTGCCCTCGCGCACGAAGTTGCAGAGCACCCGGTAGACCTCGGCCTGCAGCTCTTCGTGGCCGATCAGCGCGAAGTCCCGCCCGTGGTACGAAGCCGCGGCCGGCGCGCCCTGCTGCGCGGGCTCGGTTGCGGGCAGCTCCCACGGCAGATCGAAGAGCTGGAACCGGGTCAGCTCCCCCCAGGGCTTCTTGATCGTCCGCGTGCCGAAATGGTCGAACATGTCGCGGACGTAGCGAGCCGCGTCGCGTCCGAAGCGGACCGGATTGGAAGCGAAGAGCTCCAGGTACTGCTGGAAGGAGAGGACCCGCTGCTCTTCGTTGAACCGCCTGGCCATCGAGGAGGCGATGGCATCGAGCTCGGAGAGGGCCTTTCGAGCCCGCTCAGCCGCACTGCCTTGGACCGTCTGGCTGGGGCCGACCTCGCTGGGCTGGCCCCCCCGGTAACCGGAGGTGTCGTTGTTCACGTGAGGCTGAGTTTACCGTTCTGTCTACTGCACGTCGACGACCGCCTCGAGCTCCTGCTTCTGCATCAGGCAATTCGCGGCGCTGCAGATGCTGAAGGAGAGCACGCCCGCCACCTTGGTCTTGCCCTTCTTGGCCGCCACGAACGGGACCTTGAGGACGCCCTTGGTCTCCTCGAACGCGCCGTCCTCGCGCTTGAGCAAGGGCTTCGGGTACGAAACGCCCTCGGCGGCCGCCTCGGTGACCTTGAACTTGATGGGGTATTTGTCGTTGATGTGGTAGTCGCCCTTGGACAGGAGCGACACCTCCACGAGCCCCTCCTGGCCGGCCTTGTACGTCCCTGTCGGCTTCATTTCGAGGGTGTAGACCGCATCCTCGACCTTCGATTTTCCGCCCTGGGGTGGGGCTGCAGGTGCTGCCTCGGTGGCGCCGCGAGAGGTCGCCGCTTCGCTCTGGCTACAGCCGAGGACGGGGAGCCCGGAGAGCGCGATCAGGCACATCGCGGCGGAGAGGGGCTTGCCGGTCCGAGTTGAAGGATGAGTGCTCATGGTCAACACAAATAACACAGCGGCGGCGCCAGCGCGAACGCGGGGCCCCGGCGCCCAGGACGATGGCGCACTGAACCGGAGCGCGCGCGCCTTCGTCCTGCGCCGCCGCCGGCGCCGCGCGTAAGGCGCAACGTCGCACGAGCGCACGGCCCGGCGCCGCCGTCAGCGCGAAATCAGCAGCACGACGAGCGCACAGAGCAGCACTGCCACGCCGGCCACCGCGGGGATGACCCACCGCGGCAAGCGCTGTGGCACGCCCATCACGATGTCCTCGGCGAACGCCTCGGAAGCGTCCGGCGAGGGCGCGATGACCGCGGCGGCGATCGACCCGCCGCTCGCGCCGGCGGGGACCGCGCCCACGCTCGCCGAGGCATGCCGCTGGCGGGCCAGGACCGACGGCAGCGCGGCGCGGATCCGGGCCGCGAGTTCCTTCTGTGGTAGGTACGCCCAGTCGCGGTGCGACCCCGCGAGGCCGTACGCCTGGCCCACGCGATCGGCGAGCAGGCCGACGGAGGGCAGGCGCGCCTCCGGGCTCTTCATGAAGGCCTCCTCCATCACCGGATCGAGCGAGGCCGGCGCCCCGTACGCCTTGCCCGCCACGCTCGGAGGCAGCGGATTGTTGCCCATGATGGCCACGAGGATCATCGGACCGGTCGGCGCGTGGAACGGGACCTGCCCCGTGACGCACTCGAACACGATCGCCGCGACCGACCAGACGTCGGCGCGATGGTCGAGCGCGAGCAGCCCCTGCGCCTGCTCGGGGGACATGTAGAAGGGCGACCCGATCGTCGTGCCGACGACGGTCAGCTTCTTCGCGCCCTCGCTGTTGTCGCGCACGCTGCCGAAGTCGAGGATCTTCACCATGTCGCCGTCGTGCGTGCCGACCAGGAAGATGTTGTCCGGCTTGAGATCGCGGTGCACGACCTTGCGCTTGTGCGCCTCCTCGAGGCCGAGCGCGATCTGCGACAGCATCCGCACCAGGCGCTCGGGGGGCAGCACCTTGTCGCGCTTGAGGACCGTCCGGAGCTCCTCGCCCTCGAGGTACTCCATGACCAGCGCGAAGCTGTGGTCCTCGGTCTTCTCGAAGGCGAGCACGTCGACGATCTGTTCGTGGGGCAGCGACGCGCTGACCTCGAACTCGCGGTGAAAGCGCTCGACGCTCACCTCGTCGAGCGCGACCTCGGGGTGGAGGATCTTCAGGGCGACGCTGCGGCCGGTCCGAAGATCGAGCGCCTGGTAGACGCGCCCCATGCCCCCGTCGGCGACAATCCGCCAGATCTGGTAGCGCCCGCCGCAAAGGGTCGCGCCGACGCGCCTGTCCTCCGGGTGGACCGGCGGCGCGACCTCAGCCACCGGGATGAGGCGCTGCCCGTCGACGGGACAGAAGCCGCTGTCGTGCGAGAAGAGCCTGAAACAGGCGGAGCACGTCTTCAAGCCGCACCCGGGATCAGGCGCGGGAGGGGTCCGCGGCCGGCGTGCTGCCCGTCGCGGGCTCCGGCGGCATGTAGTAGAGGATCCGGTTGCAGTTCGGGCACCGCTCGAACTCCTCCTGGCGGCGCATCTTCTGGAACATCATCGGCGGCACGGACAGGTGGCAGCCGAGGCATGTGCCGTCGTAGGTGCGGGCGATCGCGACGGGCCTGCGCGTCCGGATCGACTCGTAGCGGCGGTACAGGACGACCGGCAGCTTGCCGACCACCTGCTCGCGCGCCTCGGCGCGCTGGGCGCGCTCGGCCTCGAGCGCGGCCAGCGACGCCTGCGTCCCCGGCGCGCTGCCGTCGATCGCCCCCGCCAGATCGACGCGCTTCGCCTCCGCCACATCGATCGCCGAGCGCGCCCCCTCGGAGGCCGAGTTCAGCCGCTCGATCTCTTCCTCGCGATCGCGGTGCAGCTTGCGCAGCTCCTCGATCTCGCGCTGCGCCGCGTTGGACTCGCGCTCGTTCCGGGAGCGCTGCAGCTTCTCCCGCGAGCGCTCGATCTGGCTCGACATCTGCCGGAGCTCGACGACGAGCTCGGAGCGCGTCTTCTCCATCGCCGCCAGGGTCTCCCGATCGCCCTTCAGCCGCTCCTCTAGCCGCTTCAGGTCGGACCGCATCCCTTCCAGGCTGCCGCGCTGCTTGTCGAGCTGCTCATCGATGCGGCGGATCTCGCTGTCGATGGCCGACAGCTCTTCGAGGAATGCGATCTGCTCGCGGATGCTCACGTGCTTCCTTGTCTCCTTGTGTTTCGTGGCTTTCGTGGGCCCACCTGGACTCGAACCAGGAACAGCCCGGTTATGAGCCGGGGGCTCTGACCGATTGAGCTATAGGCCCTGGTACAAGGGCGAACCCCCGATCGGGGCCGCCCACTTTCGCACCGGCGGACAACGTAGTCCAAGCGGCGCGCAGTTGGAAGGGGAGCGGTTCGGCCGGACCGGGTTCGACGATGGCGCCACGGCGGTCAGGGGTGGCTCGACCGTGAGGGAAGCCCGTTCGCGGACCGGGCGCAGCGCGAGGGGGGCCTCGCCGGGCATGGCGCAGGGACATTGCGCCGGCGCGCGCGGTCAGTCCAAGCCAGAGGCCACGCCAGAGGCCCGGGCTGCGGCCCCTCACGGCCCCTGCCGCCCGCCCGGATCGACCATCGGGCTGCGGCGTGGGATGCGCGCTGTCTTGGCCGCCGGGGTCACGGCCTTGCCCCCGTCGAGGGCGTCGGAGCAGCACCGGAACCCGACCTGATAGAAGCGGAACCACCGGTTGTGCGTCGACGTGACCGGGCGGCATCGCGAGCGGATCGGCCCCCAGTAGCCCCCTTTCAGCGTCGATCGAAATGGCTTCTCGTCCAGCGTGCCGAGCTCATTGTTCACCCACTCGTCGACGTTGCCGGTCATGTCGCGCACGCCGAAGGGACTGACGCACCGGTGCATCTCCCCGGACGCAACCCGGCGATCGAGCCGCTCGACCTCCGCCGAGATCTTCCATGGGTCGGCGAACGTCTCGAGCACCGGCATCGAGATCTTCTTGTCGATGTTGCAGGCGTCGGGATCGCGAGCGATCCCGTAAGGATAGGGCCACATCTGCGGCCCCTCGCACGCGAACTCCCACTCCTCGCCGGAGCAGAGCCGCTTGCCCTCGATCTCGCAGGCGCGCTTCGCCTCCAGCCAGTTGACCATCACCACCGGGCGGACGCCCTCGATGTTCGGGTACTCGAAGACGTCGATGCAGAAGCGCCGGTGCTGGAGGCGCCCCTCGCAGAGGACCTCCGGCTCGAACCGCGCGCAGATGTCCTTCTCCTCATCGATGTAAGCGGCGCAGTGGTGCCCGACGTACGGGCAATAAATGCCGTCGACGAGCACCATCCCGCCGAGGCACGCCGCGCGGCTCTCCGGGTCGACGCGCACGTACGCAGGCAGCGGCGGTGGCGCCGGAGGCGCCACCGCGGGCGCGGGCGGGGCCGGCTCTGGCGGGGCGATGCTCGCAGCCGGGGCTGCGCTCGCCGCGTCGAGCGGCCCAGGCGACCTCTGGAAGCGGGGGGCAAAGAGGAGCGCGCTCACCAGGGCGGCGACGACGAGGGCGGCGATGAAGGCGATGCGCTCGCGCATGTCAGTCGTACACGCCGTCCTTCTCGCGGTCGCGCTCGATGAAGGGCCGCGGCGGCGGCGTGACGACGCCGTCGACCGTGTCCGCGCAGCAGCGGAAGCCGACCTGGTAGAACTTGAACGTCGGCCCGTGCCCTCCGGTCGTGAGGCGGCAGGTGTTCCGAACAGGACCCCAGTAGCCGCCGTTGAGCGTGGCCGGGCGCGACGTGCCCGGATCGTCGGCGAGGTTGTCGGTCCACTCGTCGACGTTACCGGAGAGGTCGTACGCCCCGTAGGCGCTGATGCAGTTCGGGTGCGATCCGATGGGATCGGCCTGCCACAGCCGGGCGATCTCGCCCTCGCGGGTCGCCTCGTCCACCATGGCGTCGATGTCGAACTCGATCGCGGCGCGGTCGATGTTGCAAGGGCTGGGCGTGCGCACGAAGCCCCAAGGATACGGCAGGCGCTTCGGTCCTTCGCAAGCGAGCATCCACTCGGAGCGCCGGCACAGCCGCCTGCCGATCGAGGCGCAGAGCGACTTCGCTTCGTGCCAGTCGACGTAGACGCGCGGGAGCTCGCCCACCCGGTTCGGCCACTCGTGGCGATCGATGCAGAAGCGCCGGTGATCCACCGGAGCCCGACAGCGGGCGCCGCGCCCGTACTCGGGGCAGCCATGGCCGGCTCCATCGCCGCTGCGGGTGCAGACATACGGGAGGGATGGACAGAAATCGCCCTCCACGAGGCTCATGTCGGCGGGGCACGCAGCGCGCGCCACCGGATCCGCCGCGAAGGGATCGACCAGCGGGGCCGCCGCGGCGGCCTGCAGGCTCGCGCTTCGCGGAACCGGGGCCGCACCGGGAGGCGAGCCCGGAGCGGGCGCTGCTGCCTCCTCCTGACCAGCGGCCGTGGCGGGTGCAGGCGTGGACGATGCTGGCGCCGCGGGCCCGGCAGAACGCGCCGCAGCGGGGCCGGGCTCGGAGCGCCCGGACGGAGAGGGCGGCGCGAGCAGCAGCGCGTCGAGCTCAGGGGCGTACCGCGCAAGGAGCGCGACCACGCCGAGCGCAGCGCCGGCGCCGACCGCCATCAGGACACTCCTTGCACGCGCTTTCACCTGCGCGCCCTCTCATAGTCCAGCTCGCAGCCCAGCGACGTGAGAAGAATTGTAAGACAACCGGAAGACCTGGCGCGCGCGGTGCGGTGCGGTGCGGGGCGCGTCGCGGGCGCGGCGCGCGACGGGGCGGGACCGCAGGGGCAACAGGGGCAACAGAGCCAACTGAGCAGCGAGCGACGAGCAGGAGCGGCGCCACGCCCGCTTCCGTGTGTGATAGCTCTCCGGTTCCCCCTATGGATCGACTGGTCGTTCGAGGCGCCCGGCAGCACAACCTCAAGAACGTCAGCGTGTCGCTTCCGCGCGACCGCCTGGTGGTGATCACCGGCCCGAGCGGCTCGGGCAAGTCGTCCCTGGCGTTCGACACCATCTACGCGGAAGGGCAGCGCCGCTACGTCGAGTCGCTCTCCGCCTACGCGCGGCAGTTCCTCGAGCAGCTATCCAAGCCAGACGTCGAGTCGATCGAGGGCCTCTCGCCCGCCATCGCGATCGAGCAGCGCGCGCTGGCGAAGAGCCCGCGCTCGACCGTCGGCACGGTGACCGAGATCTCGGACTACCTCCGCCTGCTCTTCGCGCGGGTCGGCACCCCGCACTGCCCCGCGTGCGGCAAGCGGATCGAGGCCCAGACCGTGCAGCAGATCGTCGACCGCATCCTCGATTTCGGGGACAAGACGCGGGTCACGATCATGGCGCCCATCGCGCGAGGCCGCCGCGGAGAGCTGAAGCTCGACATCGAGCGGCTACGCCGGGAGGGCTTCGTGCGAGCGCGCATCGACGGCGAGATCGTCGATCTCGGCGACGAGATCGTCCTCGACCGAACGCGCGCGCACGACCTCGATGTGGTCGTGGACCGGATCGTGGTCAAGGACGGCATCAAGGGCCGGCTCACCGACTCCGTCGAGCTCGCGCTCAAGCTGGGCGAGGGCAGGCTGCTCGTCGACATCTCCAGCGACGGCATGAAGATCGAGCCGCTCTGGATGAGCGAGCGCTTCGCGTGCATCGACTGCGGCATCTCGCTGCCGCCCATCGAGCCGCGGATGTTTTCCTTCAACGGCCCGCACGGCGCGTGCCCGGCCTGCGACGGCATCGGCGCGAGGACCCGCATCGATCCGGACCGCGTCGTCCCCGATCCTCGGCGCACGCTCCGCGAGGGCGCGGTGGTGGCCTGGGGGCGCCGCGGCTCGCTCTCGCTCGCCACGGAGACGGAGCGGGCGGTCAGCACGCTCGGCTGCGATCCGGACGTCCCATGGGCGAAGCTTTCGGCGGCGGTGCGGCAGGCGATCCTCGAGGGGGGCGACGCCCAGGGCGCCGGCGGCCGGGGGAAGAAGAGGGCCGCCTATGAGGGGATCATCCCGCGGCTCGAGCGCCTGCTGAGCAGCGGCGAGCCCGCCCTCGCCGACGAGGAGGAGGCCGATCCCGACGAGGACAGCGCCGCGCTCTCCGACGAGATCGGCCGCTTCGTCATCACGCGCGTGTGCGACGCCTGCGACGGCAGGCGCCTGCGCCCGGAGGCGCTCGCCGTGCGCCTCGGGGATCGCAACATCGCGGACGTCGGCACCCTGCCGCTGCGCACGCTGCGCGTCTTCCTCGAGGGCCTCATGCCGCCGAAGGAGGGAGCGCCGCGGGCCTCCGCCGATGCGCAGGCCGCGGGCGAGGCCCACGTCGACGGGGCGCTCGCGCCGCGCGAGCGCGCGATCGCCGAGCCGCTGCTCCGGGCGGTGATCGCCCGCCTCGGGTTCCTCATCGACGTCGGGCTCGACTACCTCACGCTCGACCGCTCCGCGCAGACCCTCTCCGGCGGCGAGGGCCAGCGCATCCGCCTCGCGACGCAGATCGGGGCCGCGCTCGTCGGCGTGCTCTACGTGCTCGACGAGCCCTCGGTGGGCCTGCACGCGCGCGACAACACGCGCCTGCTCGAGGCGCTCAGGCGGCTCGTGGACCTCGGCAACACCGTGGTCGTCGTCGAGCACGACCGCGACGCCATCCTCGCGGCCGACCACATCGTGGACATGGGCCCGGGCGCCGGCGTGCACGGCGGCAACGTGGTGGCGCAAGGCACGCCGGAGGAGCTGAGCGCCGATCCGGCGTCGATCACCGGCCCGTACCTCAGCGGCAAGAAGCAGCTGGCGATCCCCACGAAGCGCCAGCGCCCCGACGGGCGCTTCATCCGCGTCAGCGGCGCGCGGGCCCACAACCTGCTCAACGTCACGGCCGAGATCCCCGTCGGCCTCTTCTGCACGGTCACCGGCGTGTCGGGCTCGGGCAAGTCGAGCCTCATCGTCGACACGCTGCTGCCGGCCGCGAAGAACGAGCTGTACAGGAGCTCCGCCCCGATCGGCGCGTGCGACGGCATAGAGGGCCTCTCGCACATCGACAAGGTCATCTCGATCGATCAGGCCCCGATCGGCCGCACGCCGCGCTCGAACCCGGCGACGTACACGGGGGTCTTCGGGCTCCTCCGCGAGCTCTACGCGGGCCTCCCGGAGGCGAGGACGCGCGGGTACAAGGCGGGCCGCTTCTCGTTCAACGTGAAGGGCGGACGGTGCGAGGCCTGCCAGGGCGACGGCGTGCTCCGGATCGAGATGCACTTCCTGCCCGACATCTTCGTGACGTGCGAGACGTGCGGCGGTCGCCGGTACAACCGCGAGACGCTCGAGGTGCTCTACCGCGGGATGTCGATCGCCGACGCGCTCGACCTGACGGTCGAGCAGGCGATTGACCAGTTCGAGGCGCTCCCCCGCGTCCGGGAGCGGCTCGCCGCGCTCGCGCGGGTCGGCCTCGGCTACATCACCCTGGGGCAGCCCGCGACGACGCTCTCGGGCGGCGAGGCGCAGCGCGTGAAGCTCGCGCGCGAGCTCGCGCGCAAGGCCACCGGCCGCACGCTCTACGTGCTCGACGAGCCGACGACGGGCCTGCACTTCTCTGACATCGAGGTGCTCACCGGGAGCCTGATGAGCCTGCGCGACGCCGGGAACACCGTCCTCGTGATCGAGCACAACCTCGACGTGATCGCATGCAGCGACTGGGTGATCGACCTGGGCCCCGAGGGCGGCGAGCGCGGCGGGACGATCGTCGCTGCTGGCACCCCGGAGGACATCGCGCAGGAGGAGGCGTCATTCACCGGCGCGTACCTGCGCGAGGTGCTCGCAGCGTCGAAGCGTCGCACCCCACAGCAGCCGCGCAGCCGCGCAGCCGCCCGTAAATAGCAGAACGGGCGTGGCCCCGCCCGGTCCGCGCGACGTGGACCGGGAGCAGGAGCGCACGCCCGACGGCGCCGAGGCACCCTCGCGCAAGGAGGCGACCGACGGCCGGCCTCCTCGCGTGGCGCAGCGTCAGCCGTAGTCCTTCTCGACCCTCTCCTGATCCTCTTTGCAGCGGATGCACAGGGTCGTCTCGGGGCGCGCCTCGAGGCGCTTCGCCGAGATCTCCTCCTCACACTCCTCGCACTTGCCGAACGAGCCGTCCTCGATCTTCACGAGCGCCTTCTGGATCTTGTCGAGGAACGACTTCTCGCGGCCACGGAGCCGGAAGGTGAACGACTGCAGGTACTCGCTCGACGCGAGGTCCATCTCGTCAGGGAGATCGTTCGCGTCGAGCATCATGTCCTCGGTCAGCGTTTGCTTGGCCTTCTTGACGATCTCGTCGCGCTTCGTCTCAAGCAGGGTCTTGAACTTTTTCAGCTGGGCCTTGTTCATAGGTCCTCTCGCGTCGAATGCGCCGTTCGGCGCTGCCGTCTGAGCTCCCTGGCGCATGCAAGCCGCGGGGCGCTGACCCCGGCTGCCGGGACTTACGGCTCCGCGACATGTCCGAAGAGGCCAGACAACCCCCCGAAATTGCGAGGCGCGGGATTCTAGGCGTGGGGGCCGAGCCCGTCAACGACGCCTCCGTCGTAGGCAGAGATCGCCCGAGCGCACTGCAGCCGACGCCTCTCGATTCGCCATCGCTCGCCATCGAGCACCATCACGCCCGCGACCGACCGCACGCTGCGGCATCGGTTGGCATCGGTTGTCGGGACAGCGTGGAAAGCATCTGCGGGAAGTCCCCGAGCCACCGGAAAAGGCGGCGGACTTGGCCTCAAACCCGCATGCTCACCCCAGAGCACGCCGGAAATGAGACGCAGCGGACGGTTTGACGAAAGGCAGCTCACGTGGAACAAATTTATCCCATATTGCTGGATTTCGATCAGAACCGAACCCAGGTCCGTCCCCGCGATGCCTCCACGGTGATCGTCCTCCGTGACGGTCGCGCTGGAATCGAGGTGTTCTGCGTTCGCCGCCACGCGAGCTCGAGCTTCATGGGGGGCGCCGTGGTGTTCCCTGGTGGGAAAGTGGACGCGCAGGACGGCGCGGAAGTCTGGGCGGATCGGGCGACCGAGCCACCGGCGCGCGCCGCAGCGTTCGCGACGGGCGAGACGCCGGCGCGAGCGCTGTGCGTGGCCGCGTGCCGCGAGACGCTGGAGGAAGGGGGCATTCTGCCGACCGATCTTCCGCTGCCCGGCGACGAGGTCGACGCGGTGGGGCGGGAGATCGCCGCCGGGGCGCCGCTCGATGCGGTCCTCGCGCGGCGCGGCCTGAAGCTCGCGCTCGCGGCGCTCGTCCCGTGGGCGCGGTGGATCACGCCTCTCGCCGAGGCGCGGCGCTTCGACGCGCGCTTCTTCCTGCTACCGCTACCGCCAGGCCAGATCGGGCGACACGACGGGCACGAGACGACGATGAGCTTCTGGGCAGCGCCGTCCGAGGTCCTGGAGCGCGCCGCGCGTGGGGAGATCCTTCTCGCTCCGCCGACTTCACGCACGCTCGATCTCCTCGCCGCGGTCGCAGACGTGCGCAGCGCCGTGGCGCTCGCGGAACGCCAGTCGCTCCTGCCGATCTGTCCGCGCTTCGTCCCGGGCGATGGGGCCGAGCCGCCCTACCTGGCGCTGCCAGGCGACCCTTCGCACGAGGCCCGCGATCGGCCCACCGAGGGTCCGACCCGTTATGTCCTGCGCAATGGGCGCTTCGTCGCCGAAGAATGCTGCGCACATGGATCCCTGATCCACATCAAACAGGAACGAGAGCCAGATCCACCCGTGCCGACCAGCTTCGACACCCCCCAGACGAATGCCCCCTCCGTGCCGGCGACGCCTGATCTCGAGGAGTGAGCCATGGAAACGAACCCGAAAGAGAACACGACGCAGCCTGAGCTGTTCACCGCGAGCGACGTCGCGCGCTTCTGTCAGGTGGACCTCAAGACCATCCACAATTGGGCGGACAAGGGGGAGATCCGCCACTTCCGCACGCCCGGACGGCACCTCCGTTTCCGGCGGCTGGACGTGCTCGATTTCCTCCGAAAGTACGGCTACCCGATCCCGGAGATCCTCCGGATGGGCAAGCCGAAGGTCGTCGTGGTCGACGACGACCCCTCCGTCCTCGCCGCGCTCCGCAAGACGCTGTCGCGGAGGTTCGACCTGACGACGTTCCAGGATCCGTTCGACGCGCTCGTCGCGGTGGGCAACCTCCAGCCCGACGCGCTCATCCTGGACATCATGATGCCGGGCCTCGACGGCGTGCGCTGCCTGGAGCGGCTCCGCTCCATCGACGCGACCTCGCACATCCGCTGCATCGTGTACTCGAACCACGAGGACATGAAGAAGAACGCGACCGAGGCCGGCGCCTACGACTTCATCAAGAAGGGCGAGGCCGGCGAGCTGCGCGACTCGCTCGAGCGGCTCATGGGCCTCGAGCGAGGGTGACGCCTGAGCGGGCGACGCCCGCGCAGGCCAGCGGCACCCCTCACTTGCCCTCGCGGTAAGCGCGTATCGCGTTCACGATGGCGTCCGCCATCTTCTGCCGGAAGTCGGCGGTCGCGAGGCGAGCCTCGTCCTCGGGGTTCGAGATGAACGCGGTCTCGAACAGCGCGGCCGGCATGTCGGCGCCCGCGAGGACGAAGAAGCCCGCGCCCCTGACGCCCTGATCCTTCGTGTCGGGGTAGCGGGGCGAGAGCGAGGCGAGCGACGACCGCTGGAGGAGCTCGGCGAAGTGGCGCGAGCGGGCCGCCATGTCGCCGACGTTGAGGTTCGACAGGATCGCCGCCACCTCGAGGCGGGCGCCGGGATCACCTGGGTCCACGCCCTGCCCTGTCCGCCCGGCGCGGGCGGCGTTCTCGCGCGCCGCGAGCTGCGCCGACGTCGCCTCGCCGTCGTGAGGGGCCGCGAGCGAGAACGTCTGGACCCCACGAGCGCGGCCGTTCTCGCTCGCGTTGCAGTGGATCGAGACGAACAGGTCGGCGTGGAACGCGTTCGCGCGCGCGGTGCGGAGCTCCAGCGGGACGTAGGTGTCGCTGTCCCGCGTGAGGAGCGTCTCGATCTTGAGCTCGCGCGCGAGGAGCGGGGCGACGCGGTGGGCGACGTCGAGCGTCACGTCCTTCTCCTTCAACCCGGTCGGGCCGACGGCGCCGGTGTCGTTGCCGCCGTGCCCCGGGTCGATCGCGACGCGCCGGACCTCTCGCGCGCCGCCGGGGTTGTCCTTGTCATCGCGCAACGGAGGGCGGGTGCTCACGTCGACGACGATCCGGAACGGATCGGGGAGGTAGAAGATCCGGCGGTGCAGGTTGGCGGCGAGATCGAGGACGACGCGCGTTCCATCCGGCTGGACGCCGACGCGCACGCGCCGCAGGACGCCGCCGACCTCGATCTCCCTCGCGATGCCGCGCGACGTCGCCCTCGCGATGTCGACGAACACGCGCGCGTCCTTGCCGGCGCTCTCGTCGGCCGCGAGCGTGCCGACGTCGAACGTCGTCGGCGCGGAGAGCTGGACCACGACGCGCGCCCCTTTGTCCGAGCCGTGCCGCTCGATCGAGGTGATCTTCACCGGGCCGGTGGGCGCGGCCGGCGCACGGGGGGCGACGACGACGTCGCCGGTGGCTTCGGCGGTCGTCACCTGCACCGGCGCCGCGCCCGCGGAGCTCGCGGGCGCGGCGGAGGAGCCCGGCGCGGGCCCCGAGGCGAGCGCGAGCGCGACGCCCTCGATCCGGTGTCCTTCCTGCTCCAGCGCGCGCAGCGCATCCCCGCTCGGCCGATAGGCAGCGGCTTGCGCGAGCGCGAGCGCGAGCGCGCCCAGGCACTGCGAGCGCGGCGCGCCGCCGGACGGCGCGGGCGGGGCGAGGGCCGCGTAGCGCCGCGAGACCAGGTAGAGCTCGCGGTACGCGACGGCCGCGTCGTGAGCGAGCTCGCCGGCGAGCAGCGCGCGGCGGCGCTCGGCCTGGCACGCGCGCTCGACGTGGGCCGGATCGGCCGAGGCGCGG
Organism: Sorangium sp. So ce128; assembly: GCF_051525245.1. Classification (NCBI taxonomy): domain Bacteria; kingdom Pseudomonadati; phylum Myxococcota; order Polyangiales; family Polyangiaceae; genus Sorangium; species Sorangium sp. So ce128. Next base: position 5,502,313 of record NZ_CP150313.1, read on the forward strand.
AAGGCCGTCGCCGCCGCGCTGTAGAGCTCCATCGCCTCGCGCGCGTCGGTGACCGCCTGATCGAGGCGGAAGAGCCGCACGCGAAGGTCGCCGGCCAGCTCCGCGAGCGAGGCCGCCTGCGCCGGCGCCCCGGCGCGCGATGACGCGATGGCGACGGCATCGGCGAGGGCGACCGTCTCGGCGCGGGGTGGGAGGAGCGCAGCCGGATCGAGCAGCGCGGCGGCGCGCTCCTCGTCGGAGATGCCGGCGGGCGCAGCCGGCGCGCCGCCCTCCGCGCTGCACCCGAGGGTGGCGTGCGCCACCACTGCAAAAAGCGCGATCGCCGCGAACGCCGGAGCGCTACGATGCAACCACGCCGGGCTGGTGTGCTGTCGGTTCGCCAGTTCAGCCCCGCGCGCCGAGCGACTGGCGATGCGTCCAGGAGGTTTCACGTGCCCGACCTCACGCCCACTTCATCCACAGGACCCCTCTACGCGGACCGCGCGTCGGGGGAGAGGTTTGCCGACGCGACGAGCATGGTCAACGCGTATCTCGCCCGGTACAACGCGAGCTCTCAAGGCGGGGCCAGAGCGCCGAGCGGCGCTGGCGCCAGCACGCTCGACGAGACGGGGTACGCGCAGCTTCAGCACGGGAGCGCGACGATCGGCGTCAACGTGCTGGAGGCTCAAGGCGTCCTGATGGTCTTTTCTCCCATCATGGCCGTCCCCCTGAGCGGGCGCGAGGCCTTCTACAGGCGTCTCCTGGAGCTCAGCTTCATCACCACCTCCGACGCGGCCTTCGCGATCGACAAGTCGCGCAACGAGGTGGTGGTGCGCTGCCTGCGGCGCCTCAGCGCGCTCGAGTACGAAGAGTTCGAGGATATCGTCACGACGGTGAGCCAGGTCGCCGACACCTGGGATGACGCGCTGCTGCGCGATGTGCGCGGCGGGTGAGCCGTTCGCGGTGGTTTCCGGGGGCGCCGGGGGCGCGCGCGCTCCCGCCGTGCGCGGCAGCCCGTGATGCGCCGATCCGTCGCGAGATTGCGGTGCAGCAGACCCGGGTGGTAAGTTCCTCACCGCGATGACTGCGGGGGAGCAACCGACGACCGCGGAACCTGGTGAGCGCTCCCTCTCTGCTGAGGAGGCGGAACGGATCGCGTCGTCGATCCGGCCATCCTGGGAGGGGTTCGACGAGCTGTCGGGCGCCCGAGGCGACGCGCGCGGCGGCGCCGTTGCTCAGGAGCCCGGCGCATCCGCTGCGAAATCGTCGGAAGCCCAGGCGGCCTCCCCCGCCGAAGCGCCGGCGGTGAAGCCTGGACCCGCGGTGGCGCCTTCTCCTGCTGCACCTGCGGCGCCCACGACGCGTGTCATCGAGGCCCCACCAGCCGGCGCGTCCGGCGTGTCCGACACCGTGATCGAGGGGGTCCCGACCATCGCGATCGGCGAGGACCCGCCGGGACCGCCCGCGGCGGGGGCCACGTCCCGCGACGCGGGAATGGCGGGGGCCGGTGAGCAGGCCAGCCCCTCGCCTCAGCCGGTCATCGACGCCCGGACGGCCGGAGGCGCCTCGGACGCGAGCGCCCCGATCGCGCTGGAGGGCGGCGCGGTGGCGCGGGACCAGCCCCCCGCGCCGGCAGGGAAAACACAGGTAGGAATGGGTGAGCCGGCGGCTGCGGCCGGCGCGCCAGGCGCCGCGGCCGGCACGCACGCCGCTGAGCCGCAGCCGCGGGTGGACCGGTCCCCCTCCCCGCCCCCGGAGAACGAACCGCCGTCGGCACGGCCGGCGCGCAGAGGCTCCCGCGCGGCGCATCCGGCGAGGGAGAACGTTGATTCCGTGGCCGCGTCCGGCATCCGCACGGAAGACCACGATCCGATCGAGATCCCCGTGTCCACGCCGAACAAGACGGCGCTGCGGGTCGTGCTCGCCCTCGCGGGCGTGGCCTTGCTGCTCTTCGTCGTTCGCACCTTGCGTCAAGACGACGCCGGAGAGGATCCCGGGCCCCCGGCGGCATCGTCGACGGCGGAGACACCCGCCGCAGCGACCACGCCCCCCGCCGCCTCGCAGGCGCCCCCCGCCGCCTCGACCGCCGCCACCGCTACGGACGACGGCGCCTCGCCGGCGTCGAGCGCCTCAGCGTCGCCTCCGGCTCCCACGGCGACAACATCTGCCGCCGCGGCGGCGCCTACCTCTGTCACGACGCCTCCTGCGGCCACGGCGCCTGCATCTGCCACGGCGCCCGCTTCCGCCGGGAGCGCAGCGACGCCCACGGTGCCAGCGACCAGGCCGAAGGCAGCCCCCCCTGCACAGAGGCCCGCGCCTCCAGCACCGGCGCAGCGTGGCACGAGCTCGACCGGAGGCAGCAAGGGCGGCGGCATCATCCGCGATGCGCCGTTCTGAAGCGCACCTCTTTCTCGCCTCGGCAGCGAGGCCTGCTGCAATCGTATCCTTTCGCGGACGCCGACGAGGCGAAGCCCGATCTGAGGAGCCATGAAAACACGCGCCTGCGCCCCAGTCCTCCTGCTCTCGCTGATCGCTCCCGCCGTGCTCACGGAGGCCGGGCTCCCCCCTTCTCTCTTCAGCGAACCGCTGAGCTTCGCGCAACCGTCCGACCCCGTGACCGAGGTCGCGCGCCAGCGCTACGAGGAAGGGGTCAAGGCGTACGACGCCGGTCGGTTCGAGGAGGCACGCACCGCGTTCCTTCAGGTCTACGCGCTCAAGCGACACCCGGCAGTGCTGCTCAACCTCGGACAGAGCGAGCTTCGCTCCAATCACCTCCAGGACGCCGGCAAGCACCTGCAGCAGTTCCTGCGCGAGCACGCCGCGGCGACGCCGGAGCAGCGCGCCGCAGCGGAGAAGGCGATCGCCGATGTGAAACGGAAGACCGGCTTCCTCGTCGTGACCGCCGACGCGAATGGCGCGGACATCAGCGTTGACGGCGTCCTCATCGGCAAGGCGCCGCTGCTCGATCCGGTGTTCGTGACGCCCGGCAAGCACACCTTGTTCGCGACCTACCTGGACCGATCAGCGACCACGCAGGTGGACGCGAAGATCGGCACAGCCACGCCCGCGACGCTCACCCTGGGCACGAGCGGTGCGACGCCCGCGACGCCGCCTGTCGGCGCGCCCCCCCCGGCGACGCCGACCGCTGCGCCCGCTTCAGTCCCCCCGGGCGCCGTGTCGCCACCGCCTCCGGCGACGAACATCGCGCCGCCAGCGCCGGGCGCGACCGCTCCCGGCGCGATGGCTCCGGGCGCAGCCGCGCCGAGCCCCTCACCGTCACCCGCAGCGCCGACGAGCTCGGGCGCCGTCAGCGTCTCGACGAGCAGCACGATGGGCTCGATGAGCCCGGCGCAGGCCTCCGGCGGACGCGAGCCGTTCTTCCACTGGTACGCTCGCAAGCCGCTCGCCTGGGCAGGGACCGGCGTCGCCGGGGTCGGCTTGGTCATGGGGATCGTCGGCTCGGCCATCACGGTGGACGCGCGCAGCAGCGCCGACGACATCGGGCAGCAGATCGAGACGTACGTCGCGGGTCACCAGAGCGCGATTCCTGCGAACCGCAGGTCTCAGCCCTGTGGCGCGCGCGAAGATCCGTCGGGCGACCTCCCCGACTTCAGGAACGCATGCGGAAAGCTCCGCGAGAAGCTCGACCGCTTTGACGGCGCGGTCCCTTGGGCGATCACAGGGTGGGTCCTCTTCGGCGTCGGGGTCGTCGGCACCGCGACCTACGCCATGATCGATTGGTACCCGCAGAAGCAGCAGACCGCGGCCGACGGGCCGCGCATCACCGCGATCGCGCCGTTCGTGGCGCCAGGTCAGGCCACGCTCAGCGTCGCAGGCGCCTTTTAGCGCTGCAGTCCGGTGCGCGGGCGCCGCGGCTCGAGCTCACGTATCTCTCGCGATACGAAGCAGATCCCGCATCGTCGACCGCGGGACATCCGCGAGGCGGGCAGCGGCGCTGACGTTGCCGCCCACCTCCTCGAAGGCGCGGAGCGCATCGGCGGGCGTGATCTTCCGGCGGACCGGGGGCTCGCGATCGGCGATGACCGCCGTGATGTGCTCGGGCAGCACACGGCCATGCGCGCGCAGCGCGGCTTGAATGAGCACGTTCCGCAGCTCCCGGACGTTGCCTTGCCAGCGGTGCGCCCTCAGCGCTGCGAGCGCCCCAGGGGACAGCTGGCGCCGGCCAATCTCGGAGCTCGCCAGGAGGTGCTCGGCCAGGAGCGGGATGTCGTCGGGCCGATCGCGCAGCGCGGGGAGCTGAAGACGGCACACCGCCAGGCGCTCGTAGAGATCCGCGCGGAAGCGACGCTCACTGACGAGGGTCTCCAGGGGCTCGCAGGTGGCGACGACGAGCCGCACGTTGACCTGCGTCGCCCTCTCCGCGCCCAGCGGGCGGACCATCCCCTCCTCGACGACGCGCAGCAGCTTCGCCTGGACCTCCAGCGAGAGCGCCGCGATCTCGTCGAGGAAGAGCGTCCCATGGCTGGCCTCGACGAACGCCCCCTGACGCTCCCGAACCGCGCCGGTGAACGCACCCCGACGATGGCCGAACAGCTCGGACTCGGCGAGCTCCCGCAGGATCGTGGCGGCGTTCAGGACCACGAACGGCCGGTCGGCCCGGGGGCTCTCCGCGTGGATCGCCCGGGCCACGAGGTCCTTGCCCGTGCCCGACTCGCCGCGCAGCAGCACGGGGAGCTGGAGCGGCGCCACCCGCCGCACCGCCGCGGCGAGCTGCCGCATGGGCCGCGAGCGGCCGATGAGCCCGGGGAGCGGCGGCCCATCCTCCTCGATCACCGGGACTTTTCGGGCCGCCTCGACGCACATCGCCGTGCGACCGATCTCGAAGCAGCCGCCAGGAACGAGCATCGCCTGCCGCACACGGACGCCACCGACGCGAACGCCGTTGCGAGAGCCGAGGTCCGTCACCTCGATCGATGCGCCGCGGTGCGCGACGCGGCAGTGCCGGGCGCTCACCGCGGCATCATCAAGCCTCACGTCTGCAGCCGGAGCGCTTCCCAGGATGAGCTCGGCCCCCGGCGCGACGGCGATGCGCACTGGAGCGCCTCCGCTGGGATGCTCGCAGCGGAGCCACACCGTGGCGAGCGCGTCGCTATCGTCCACGATCTCCACGGTGACGTCCCGGGTCGAGAGGGGCTCACCGCCGCGCGCGCCGGGGTCCGATCGACCGCCGGGCGCTCCGACGAGCGCTCCCGGCAGCGCCACGAGGGGCGCGGCTGGCGCCGCAGGCGGCGCGGACGCCGCCATACCGCCGTGAGCCGAGGTGAGGGGTCTGGAAGGGCTGTCGTGGTCGCTGCGGATCTGTGCGTCGTCCATGTCCAGGTGGTTTGTCGTCGGCACGCGAGGCGCAGTTGCGTCGCCCGGGCGACATTCCTGCTCGTCGGCACGCGCCTCCCTTTGCGCTCTGGACCGCGCTGTTCTAGAGGCCGTTCGTGAGATCGCGCTCGACAAGGTGGACCGCGCCGCTGCTCGGCGTGGCGGCAGCGGGCTGGGTGCTCTCGGCCAACCAGGCCCTCGCCCAGCCCGCAGATCAGGCGACGGCCGCAGCCGAGGAGACGGCCGCGGCCGAAGAAGAAGAGGAGGCCGGGCCGGAAGCCGGGGTGAAGCGCCCGGCCGGGCCCGACGATCGAAGCGGACACCTCCTGCTCCAGGGACGGGCCGGGTACAGCCAGCCCTTCGGCGGCATGGCCGCCGGCCAACCGGTCGCCGACACGGTCTCTGGCGGGTTCGCCTTCGGCGCCAACCTCGGCATCGGCTTGAGCCGCGTGACCGTCCTGGAAGCAAGCGGCTCCTACACCCTGCTCCCGGGAGCGGCAGGCTGCAGCGACTGCTCCGGCCGAAGCCTCGATCTGGGTCTGGGGTTCGTCTACCACGTCGCCCAGGGGATCGCGGTCGACCCCTGGATCAGCTACGGCGTGGGGTACCGGCGAGCGGTCTTCACATGGCCGGAGGCCTCGGCGGCCGGTCCCACCGGGACCGATCACGTGTTTCACGGTCTCGATGTCGCCCGCATCGCGCTGGGCGCCGACTTCTACCCGGCGCCGATCCTTGGCGTCGGTGTGTTCGCAGAGCTCGACGCCGGCACCTACCTCTCGCGCCCTGACGAGGGTTCCGACCCCACGGCCTACGGATTCTTCCAGATCGGTGTGCGCCTCGCGCTGGATCCCCTACCCCGGGGCACGCGACCACCGGCAGCCTCGGCCGGTACGTCACCGAGGATCGCCGCTAAAGCGACCGGCTTCCAGGGAGCAGCCCGCCGCTAAAGCAGCCGGAATGTGGGCGGTCCAGAGCGAGGGGCAGGTATAATCTGCCGCGAATGGGCGAGTTCAGGACGAGCAGCCGCACCCGACCCGTCGCGGCTGCCGTGACCGACGTAGGTCGCCAGCGAAAGCACAACGAGGACAACGTCCTCGTGAAGTCCGATCTCGGCCTCTTCGTCGTGGCGGACGGCATGGGCGGGCACAACGCGGGCAACGTCGCCAGCGCGCTCGCGACCAAATCGCTCGACAACTTCTTCGAGGCGACCCGCGCCGGCAGCTTGCCAGGCCCCGTCCCGGCCGACGAACAGGAGCTCGATCCGGAAGCACGCCGCGTCGTCGCGGCGATCCGCAAGGCGAACCACGATGTGTTCGTCATCTCGAACACGTACACCCAGCACCAGGGCATGGGCTCGACGGTGGTCGCCGCCTACGTGTCGTGCGAAACGGAGCAGATCCATGTCGGGCACGTCGGCGACAGCCGTTGCTACCGGATCCGACACGGCGAGATCGAGCAGCTCACGAAGGACCACTCGCTCATCAACGACGCCCTCGCGCTCAAGCCCGACCTGAGCCAGGACGAGCTGGCGAGGCTCCCGAAGAACATCATCACGCGCGCGCTCGGCATGAAGGACGCCGTGAAGGTCGACATCCGCTCGGAGCCCACCCAGCCCGGCGACGTCTTCCTGCTCTGCTCGGACGGGTTGAGCGGGATGATCTCGGAGCAGCAGATGCTCGATGTGTTCGACATCACCCAGGATCCGCACGAGGCCTGCGAGCTCCTCATCGAGATGGCCAACGAGGCGGGCGGGACCGACAACATCTCGGCGCTGATCGTCCGCATCCAGCTCGACGCGCAGGACGAGCGGCAACCGAACAGCGCCGAGCTCGACGACACCCGGCCCCTCCACGTCGATGAGTTCGGCGAGACGGTTCCGCCCGCGGCGGTCCACGACGGACAGCTCCCGGTCGACGAGGTCGATCTCGACATCGCGGCGCAGCAGGTCCACTCCATCGCGGACAGCGGTCTGCGGAGCCAGGCCCACAGCGCGCCAGGCACGGTGGCGCGCATGGCCGCCGCGCCGTTCACGGATCGGCGCTCGCGGGCCGCCGCTGGCTCCGGCCGCTACACCGCGGTGACGACGGCGGCGAGATCTCCCGTGAAGGAAGCCCCGCCATCGAAGCCCGCAAAGCGCGCGACCGAGGTGCGGGTCGCGCGGTGCGCGCACTGCAAGCACGAGCTCTTCATCGGCAACCGGTTCTGCGTCGAGTGTGGCGCCCCCATCAAGCCGTGAGCCGCGCCGCGGGCGCGTCGGTGCGGCCGCGGCGGCGTCGACCTGCGCGCCGCCCCGAGCGCCGGTCGCTGCTCGCGACCGACGCCGCGGGGCCGACGCGGCAGATCACTTGACCGCGAGCAGCTCGACCTCGAAGACGAGGGTAGAGTTCGGCGGGATCACGGGCGGGAAGCCGCGAGCGCCGTAGCCGAGCTCCGGCGGGATCGTCAGCTTGCGGAGGCCGCCGATCTTCATGCCGGCGACCCCCTGATCCCATCCCTTGATCACCTGCCCGGCCCCCAGCTTGAACGAGAATCCCTGGCCGCGGTCGCGCGAGCTGTCGAACTTGTCGCCGTTGGTCAGCGTGCCGACGTAGTGCACCGTCACGAGCTGGCCGTGCTTCGCCTCCGCGCCTGTGCCTTCCTTGAGGTCCTCGATCCCGAGCTCTGCTTGCATGGTCGACTCCTTTCGGCGCGATGGGAGGAGCGCTGCACGGTCGCGTCAAGCCGAAGCAGCAGATGAGCCCTCCGGACGAGCGCCCGCGAGCGCAGAGACGCTCGGGTAATCGTGGCTCAGCCGCCGAAACCAGGGAACGTGAACACGGGCGCGCCTCCGGTCATCCGCCAGGTGTTGGCGGTCTGCTGGACGACGGGCTGCCGCAGCAGCGGGTGCGGGTGCGTCTGCTCGAAGGCAAACAGGATCGTGGCCGGCGTGAGCTGATCGAGCGACGCGAAGAAGCCGAGCGTGAGCATCGCGCCGCCCTCGGTCCAGCGGTACCCCTGCTGCCGCGCGCCGGCGGCGAGCAGGTTGTTCACGCCCGCCACGTCCGCCGCGATCTCGTTCGGCTGGTTGAAGATAGGGAGCGTGCGCGACAGCATCCGCCCGAGATCCGCGGGCGTGACGCCCCGGCTCCCCCCCTGCCCGTTCGCGCAGCCCGTGTGCCCGAGGTGATGGTGGCCGAGCTCGTGGCCGAGAACGAACGCGAGCTGCTCGTGGTAGAGCTGGCGCTGCCGCTCGACCTTGCGCGCGTCGGTGTGCTGCACCGGATCGACGAAGCCCACCGGCGGCCGGACGATCGGCTGCCCAGGCCGCTGTCGCTGCGCGAGCATCCGCAGGAACTCGTCGAGCTTCCTCGTCCCGAAGACCTCGTCGGTCGCCTTGAACTGCGCGATCTGCGCCTCGACCTCGAGCAGCCCGTCGGTGATCGCCATGAACGGCATCCGCTGGTCGTCACAGCCGGCGAACGCGTTCACCTCGCCCACCGTCGGATCGGCGATGAACGGGATGCCCCTCACCTTCTGCTGCGAGGCCGCCGGCAGCGCGCCGATCAACGCGCCCATGACGACGCCGGCCTCGGACTGGAGCCAGCTGACGTTGATGTCATTGATGGGATCGCCGAGCACCGGCAGCCCCGGCATCGTGGGCACGTTGAAGGTAGGCGCCGGCACAGGCCCGGTCTGCGCCGGCGGGTACCCGGGTTGCTGCGGGTACCCGGGCTGCTGCGGGTACCCAGGCTGCTGTGGAGGAGCACCCTGCTGGGGCGCGCCGTACGGAGGATAGGCCTGGCCGTACGACGGCTGAGACGCAGGCCGGCGCGAGCTGCCTCGCTGACAGCCTGCGACCAGTCCGAGAGCCAGAACGAGGGCGCCGATCGGTCGAAGCAGATTCATCGCCGCGAGCATAGCGCACGGCGAGGGGGTCAACCTCGCCGCGCCGCACGCAAGATCTCGGCGCGCTGTCCGCGACGCCGCGGCGCCGCGATGAGCCGAAAGCCGGGCGCCGGGCGTCAGGCGCAGGAGGACCGATGAACAGACACCGTGCCTGGTCTGCCGCCGCCGCCACCCTGTGGATCAGCGCCGCCACGCTCTCTGGCTGCGGCGGCGCCTCCGTCGCGCAAGCCCCGGTGGCGCCGGAGCCCGCCGCTGCGACCTCGATGTCGGCGCACAAGGGAAGCGCCGTCGAGACGGCCGATGATGCGCTCGCGGAGCTCGAGCGCGCGGAGGACGAGCTCGATCAGGCGATCGGCGCTCCCGCGCAGCGCGACGAGGGCCGGACCGTGGCGGAAGCGGCGCAGCCGGGAGCGCCGCCGCCGGCGGCTTCGCCGCCGAGTCCGAGCGTACCCGACAGCCGCGCCGCGCCGTCACCGCGGGCGACGGCCGCCGGCGGCGAGCCCCCTGCCAAGAAGATCGAGGCCGAGCCGACGTCCGCGTCGCCGTGCGAAACCGCGTGCCGCGCGCTCGCGTCCATGAGCCGCGCCGCGCAGCACCTCTGCGGGCTCGCCGGCGATGCGGACCAGCGGTGCGACTCCGCACGCGCCCGGGTCAAGAGCGCGACAGACCGGGTCGAGGCGCGGTGCCCGCGCTGCGCCGAGCTCTGAGCCTCGACCAGGGACGCCCCGCCGGCCGCTCCAGCTCGACATGAGCGGTGCTGCCGTCGCGCACAGCTGTGCCCACCTCGATACGGGCCGAGCGCGCCTTCCGCTCAGACGGTGACCTCACGGGCCCGGCGCGAGGAGCTGAAGCAGCCGCACATTTTTGTACATATCCCCGAGCGAGCCTGCCGCCGCATGGCCGGCCTTCGCGAGCAGCTCGATCTCCTCGGGGCGCACCTCCACCTGCACCGTCAGCCGGCCGGCGCCCGGCTCCACGGCGAGGGTCGCGCGCTTCGCGATCTCGGCGAGCGCCGCCCCGGGCTCCGGGCCAACGAGCGCCTTCAGCGCATCGACGTTCGCGCGCTTCTCCTCGAGGAGCTTCCGGAGCTCTTCGGCCGCGTCGGCCGACGCGGCGTCGATCGCCACGGTCGCCGAGAGCCCGCCCTTCGTCGAGACGCCGACGGTGACGGCGCGCGGGCCCGTGGAGCCGGTGAGGATCGCGCGGAGGCTCGGCTTGCTCTCGGAAAGGAGGGCGACGCCCAGGAAGGGACGATCCCACCCGATGTGCGCGAGGCGCGACGTCGCCTCGTCCCGGCTCGCCAGCGACGTCCCGGCCTCCTCGGCGTCGATGCTCGCGCGGATCTCTGGCTCGGCGCCATACAGCAGGATCGATCCGTCGCGCACGGCGATCGCGTCCTCGCCGGCGCGGAGCAGGTACTTCACGCTTTTGTACTCCGCCTGGACGTAGCTGTGCGTCGCCAGGCGCTCCGCGAGCTTCTGCTCGTTGAAACGCCCGCGCGCGACCACGAGCGACGGGGCGACTACCAGCTTGTCGACGTCGAACCCGAGATCGATGCCCGTCGCCTTCTTGATGTCGTCACGGGTGCGCTCGATGTGCAGCCGCACCGCGCTCCCCTCCGCGCCGAGCGCCTGCAGATCGATCTGGTGAGGGTCGACGATCACCACGCCGGGGACGTTGCCTTGGACATATTCGAGCAGCGACTCGTCTCTCGGGAAGGTTGCGGCGCGGAGGTGCGCCACGCCGAAGCCGAGGAGCCCCGTCTGCTGGGCGAGGACGATGATGAGCACGAAGCCGACGAGCACGATGTACTTGGCCTTGCCTCGCTTCTTCGTAGCTCCGGCGACCTGGACCGGCTTCGACGCGCTCTCGGTGCTCATCTGTGCTCGCTGCGCCCTCTCTGGGATGCCGCACGCCGCCAGGCCCCTGCGGGAACCGCCTCCGCAGAACCGCAAGCGCCGCTCGTGGACCCGGGGCGCGCTGCGGCAGAGCATAACCGGAAGCGAGACGCCGGCCAGGCCTTCCGCCGGGGCCGCCGGCCGGATAGAACCGACGCGACGTGCCTCGATCCTCGTCCTCCGATGGCGGCGGCGCGCTCGCACAGCCGAGCGATAGCTCCGTGCTGCCCGCCGCCCTCGGCCGCTACCACGTGCAGCGCCTCCTCGGCGAGGGCGCGATGGGGCGCGTGCTGCTCGCGCACGATCCGCTGCTCGATCGCGACGTCGCGCTGAAGCACCTGCGCGACGACCTGCGCATCCCGCGCGACGTCCGCGAGCAGCTCATCGTGAGGATGCGCCACGAAGCGCGCGCCGCCGCCCGGGTGACCCACCCGAACCTCGTCACGCTCCACGACGTCGGCGAGGACCCGGACTTCGGGCTCTACCTCGTCTTCGAGTACGTCGAGGGGCCGACGCTCAAGCAGCACCTCCTCGGGCGGCCGCTCTCGGCGTCGCAGGCGGCGCGCCTCGCGTGCGAGCTCGGCGAGGCCCTCACGATCGCGCACCGGGCAGGCATCGTCCACCGCGACATCAAGCCGGAGAACATCATCCTCTCCGCGAACGGCGGCAAGATCGCCGACTTCGGCATCGCGCGGATCCCGGACTCGACGCTGACGCACCAGGGAGGGCTCATGGGGACGCCCGCGTACAGCGCGCCGGAGACGTTCCGCGTCGGCAAGTTCTCGCCCGAGAGCGATCAGTTCTCGCTCGCCGCCGTCATGTACGAGGCGATCTCCGGGAGCCGCGCGTTCCCGGGCGACGACGCGGTCTCGGTCGCCTCGAAGATCGCGAGCGACGAGCCGCCGCCGATCGCGAAGGAGCTCGGCCTCCCCCCGTCGCTCGATCAGGTGCTCGCGCGCGGCCTGTCGAAGCGACCCGAGGACAGATACCCGAGCTGCGACGAGTTCGGCGCCGCGTTCGCGAACAGCCTCGAGTGGGCCGTCTCCAGCCAGATGCCGAGGCGGATGCTGGACAGCGCCGTCACGGCGACGCCGGCGCTGCCCGCCGAGCCAGCCGCGGTGCGCGCAGATCCGCTCGACGCCGACTTCCCTCCCCGCGAGCGGAAGGCGGGGCAGATCGCCGTGGGTGCGGCCGTGGTCGTGGCCACGGCCGCGCTGCTCCTCCACACCGCGCTGCGATCTGCAGACGCGCCCGCCGAGGAGCCCGCCGTCGGAGCAGCGCCGATCGCCTCGTCGGCCACCACGGCGCCGCGACCGCGCGCCATCCCGTCGACGCGGCCTGCGCGCCCGAAGCACGACCCCGCCGACACCACGGCGCGCGCGACGGTCAGCGCGGAGCCCAGCGCCGCGGAGCCCAGCGCCAGCGCGCCGGGCAGCGCCACGACCTCGCCCGTGCCGACCGCGCTTCCCGAGGACGAGCAAGGCGCGGACGCCGGAACACCGGAGACCGACGACCTCGGCGTGCCAGAGACCACAGAGCCCGGCACGCAGGACGCCGGTGGTGCCGATGCTGCTGCGCGTTGAACGGGTGACATCGCGGATGCGTTGTCACGCGGAAAAAACTCCCGTAAAGGAGCCCGAGTAAGCACCGTCGCTGTCCTGCACGGCCGACGCCAAGCGCCTCGCTGGGTCCATCGCAAGCCCCGGAGAGGGCGCCCTGGAATCACGCCGATCGCTGCGCTAGCGACTGTCTGAATTGCTGTTCTGCCCCTTGAGATCTCCGCGATGACTACCCTGACAAACGGCGACGATCTCCATCTGTCGCTCTACCGAAAGATGTTTCAGATACGCCGCTTCGAGGAAGAAGCGGCCCGCGCGTACGCGCAGAGCAAGATCGGCGGGTTCCTTCACCTGTACATCGGTCAGGAGCCCATCGCCGTCGGTGCTTCCGCGGCGCTCCGCCCCGACGACTACGTGATGACCACCTACCGCGATCACGGCCTCGCGCTCGCCCGCGGGATGAGCTCGCGCGCCGCGATGGCCGAGCTCTACGGCAAGGTCACCGGGTGCTCGAAGGGGCTCGGCGGCTCGATGCACTTCTTCGACAAAGAGCACAACATGCTCGGCGGCTACGGCATCGTCGGCGGGCACATCCCCATCGCCGTCGGGACCGCGTTCGCGTCGAAGTACCGCGGCGAGGACCGGGTCTCGATGGTGTTCTTCGGCGAGGGCGCGGTGAGCATCGGCGACTTCCACGAAGGGATGTCGCTCGCGGCGCTGTGGAAGCTGCCGATCGTGTTCGTCTGCGAGAACAACGAGTACGCGATGGGGACGCCGCTCTCCCGGACGCTCTCGGTCGAGGACGTCTCGCTGAAGGCGCTCGCCTACGGGATGGAGCGCGATCGCTTCAACTCCGAGCACGTCCTCCAGGTGCGTGATCGCCTCGCCGAGGCCGTCACGCGGGCGCGCACGCAGTCGGAGCCGACGCTGGTCGAGATCAGGACGTACCGCTTCCGGGGCCACTCGATGAGCGATCCCGGCAAGTACCGGACGAAGGAGGAGCTCGAGGAGCGCAAGAAGAAGGACGTGCTCCTTCGCTCTCGCATCGAGCTCGAGGAGAAGGGCCACAAGGCCGCCCTCGAGGCGATCGAGAAAGAGGTGGAAGACGAGATCACCGACGCGATCCGCTTCGCCGAGGAGAGCCCCGAACCCGGGCCCGAGGTGCTCGAGCCCACAACCTATGCAGGACCTTTTGCGCGATGACCGTCCTAAGATTCCGTGAGGCGGTTCGCGCCGCCATGATCGAGGAAATGGAGCGCGACGAGCGGGTGTACCTCGTCGGCGAGGAGGTCGGGCACTACCAGGGCGCCTACAAGGTGACCGAGGGGATGCTCGACAAGTTCGGGAGCAAGCGCGTGATCGACGCGCCCATCACCGAGAGCGGGTTCACGGGCATCTCGATCGGCGCGGCGATGGTCGGGCTCCGGCCGATCGTCGAGTACATGACGTGGAACTTCTCCGCCGTGGCGTTCGACCAGATCCTCAACAACGCGGCGAAGCTCCGGCAGATGTCCGGCGGGCAGCTCACCATCCCGCTCGTGCTGCGGGCGCCGAACGGCTCGGCGAAGCAGGTCGGCTCGCAGCACTCACACTCGATGGAGCACTTCTACGCGCACGTCCCCGGCCTCAAGGTCCTCGCGCCCGCGATGCCGGCGGACGCCAAGGGTCTCCTCAAGTCGGCGATCCGGGACGACAACCCGGTGCTCTTCATGGAGAGCGAGACGCTCTACGGCGTGAAGGGCGAGGTGCCCGACGACCCGGATTTCGTCGTGCCGCTCGGGGTCGCCTCGATCGTGCGCGAGGGGACCGACGTCTCGATCATCGCGTGGAGCCGGATGGTGCACGTCGCGCTCGAGGCGGCGGCGGAGCTGGAGAAGGAGGGCATCAGCGCGGAGATCGTGGACCTGCGATCGCTGCGCCCGCTCGACGAGGAGACGATCGTGCAGAGCGTCACGAAGACGCACCGCGCGGTCGTGGCGCACGAAGGCTGGCCGTACGGCGGCGTCGGCGCGGAGATCGCCGATCGCATCCAGCGGCTCGCGTTCGACGAGCTGGACGCGCCCGTGCTGCGCGCGACGACGCTCGACGTCCCGATGCCCTACAACGCGCGGCTGGAGCAGTACGTGATCCCGCAGGCGTCGCGGATCATCGAAAATGTTCACCGCGTTCTCTACAAAAGCTGACTGAGCGGACCCACATCCCCGATCAAGGTTGATAGACCCATGGCGAAGGTTCTGGAACTTCCGAAGCTGTCCCCGACCATGGAGGAGGGGCAGATCAGTGCCTGGCACAAGAAGGAAGGCGACGCGATCGACATCGACGATCTGCTCGCAGAGGTCGAGACCGACAAGGCGACCATGGAGTACAAGTCCTTCGATCGAGGGACGTTGCTCAAGATCCTCGTGCCTGCGGGCAGCGTGGTTCAGCTCGGCCAGCCTGTCGCGATCATCGGCACCCCGGGCGAGGACGTAAGCGCCCTCGCCGGTGGGAGCGGCGGCGCTGCCGCGGCGAAGCCGAGCGCGGCGGAGGCTCAACCCAAGGGAGAGCGCGCCGCGCCGCCGGCCGGCGGCGACGCGCCCGTGACGAGCCCGCCGCCCGCGGCGCGCGGCGAGGCGGTCTCGCCGCCCACGCAGCCAGCCGCGCCGCAGCCGTCGTCGAACGGACGCGTGAAGGCGTCGCCCTACGTGCGGAAGCTCGGCCGAGAGCGCGGGCTCGACCTCAGCAGCGTCGCCGGCAGCGGTCCGCGCGGGCGCATCGTCGCGCGCGACCTCGAGGGGTTGAAGCCGGCGCCGGCCGCCGGGGCGGCCAAGGCGACCGCCCCCGGCGAGCTCGCTGCGCCGGAGGTGCGGCCGCTCAGCATGATGCGCAAGGCGATCGCCCGGCGCCTCACCGAGTCCAAGCAGACGGTCCCGCACTTCTACCTCTCGATCGACGTCGACGCCGATCCGCTGAACGCGCTTCGCGAGCAGATCAACGCGGATCTCGCGGCGACCGCCGCCGAGGGGGAGAAGCCGGCCAAGGTCAGCTTCAACGATCTCCTCGTCAAGGCGTGCGCCATCGCGCTCGTGCGCGTCCCGGAGTGCAACGCGCAGTTCACCCCGGACGCCATCCTCATTCACCAGCGCGTCGACATCTCGGTCGCGGTCGCCGTCCCCGAGGGCCTCGTCACGCCGGTGGTGCGCGACGTCGATCGCAAGCAGGTGCTCGACATCGCGGCCGAGGTGCGCGAGCTCGCCGGGCGAGCCAAGGCGAAGAAGCTGCGGCCCGAGGAGATGGCGAACGGCACGTTCTCGATCTCGAACCTCGGCATGTACGGGATCGACAACTTCGGCGCCGTCATCAACCCGCCCGAGGGAGCGATCCTCGCCGTGGGCCAGGTCCGTCGCGAGCCCGTCGTGCGCGGCGAGCAGATCGTGCCGGGCCGCCGCCTGAGCATGACGCTCTCCTGCGATCATCGCGTCGTCGATGGCGCGGTCGGCGCGACCTTCCTCAAGGTCCTGCGCCAGCTCCTGGAGCACCCGACGCAGATCCTGATCGGCTAGCTCAGGTCGCCTCGGCGCTGCTCCCCAGGGCGTCGCCGAGGCGCGCCAGGTTCCGCGAGAAGATCTGCACGGACGGGTGCGACGGCCCGAGCGCCTTCGTGGCGATCGCCACGGCGCGCTCGATCTGCTGCCACGCGCCCGACAGATCGCCGAGCGCCTGCAAGACGCGGCCGAGGTTGTTCACGATGCTCGCCACGACCGGGTGATCCGGACCGTACGTGGTTTGCGCGATGCCGAGCGCGCGCTCCAGCTGCTCGCGCGCCCCGGGCAGCTCGCCGAGCGCTTGCAGCACGCTGCCGAGGTTGTTGCAGCCGATCGCCACCGCCGGGTGGTCCGGGCCGTAGGTCGCCTCCGCGATCTTCAGCACGCGCGCGAAGTTCGCGCGCGCGCCCTCGAGATCGCCGAGGTCCCGCAGCACGCTGCCGAGGTTGTTGATGTCCCGCGCCACGTCCGGGTGATCCGGCCCGTAGGTGTCCTCGACGATCGCGAGCGCCCGCTCGAAGTCGGCGCGCGCCCCGGCCAGGTCTCCGAGATCGCGCAGCACGCGCCCGCGGTTGTTCAGCGCGAGCGCGAAGCGCGGGTGGTAGAGGCCGTAGCTGTGCTCATCGATCTTGAGCGCCTCCTCGAACTGCTCGCGCGCTCCCTTGAGGTCGCCGAGATCGTGGAGCAGCCGACCGAGGTTCGTGCGCCCGATCGCGACCGTCGGGTGGTCCGGACCGTAGGCGCGGATGTCGATCGCGAGCGCCCGCTCGAGGTGCACGCGCGCGCCCGCGAAGTCGCCGAGGTCGCGGAAGAGGGCGCCCAGGTTGTTGAGCCGTATCGCGACGCTCGGATCGTCGGGGCCGTACGTCGCCTCGTCGATGGCGAGGGCGCGCTCCAGGTGCTTGCGGGCGCCCGGCAGATCGCCCTGATCCATGAGCACGCTGCCGAGGTCGTTCACGTCGCGCGCGACGTCCGGGTGATCGGGGCCGAAGCTCGCGATGTCGATCGCCAGCGCGCGCTCCAGGTGCGCCCGCGCGCCGCCGAGATCGCCGAGGTCGTGGAGGACGCTGCCGAGGCTGCGCAGCACGGCCGCGACCTTCGGATCGTCGTGGCCGAACACCGCCTCGTGGAGCGCGAGCGCCCGCTCCAGGTACCCCTTCGCCTCCCCGAACGCGGCGCGCCCCTGCAGGTAGACGGCGAACCGGGCGAGGAGCCGCCCGCGCACCTCCCGCGCGACGTCGTGCGCTTCGGCCTGGCTCGCCGCGGCGAGCGCGTGCGGCAGCCATCGGGCGCAGAAGGGCCACGTCTCGACCTCGTCGCTGCTCTCGGGGAACGCGTGGTCGACGAGCCGTACCGCCGCCTCGGCCCACACCTTCCGGTCCTCGGGCGAGAGGCGATCGCGGACCACCGCCTGGACGAGCCGGTGCACGGAGAGCGCGCCTTCGTGCACGTCGATGAACGAGTAGCGGCGGAGCGCGGCGACCGCCTCGTCGAGCATCAGCGGATCGCTCAGCGCCTCGGCGAGCGCCGCCGGCAGGTGCGGCGCGGCGTCGGCGAGGCCCTCGCGCGGGATGTCATCGGGCGCCAGGTACGCGCACAGGCTCAAGAGGTCGACCGCGACGGGCGAGAGGCGCTGCGCCTCCTGGAACGCGAGGCCCCAGGTCGTGGCGATCGGCGTCGGGTAGTCCATCGGCATGCCGTGGAGCAGGAGCCCGCGCTGGTGATCACCGAAGGCGGCGTGGTAGGTCGCGATGGACGATCCCGTCTCCTTGATGGTCGCCGCCGCCTGCACCAGCGCGAGGGGGAGATCCCCGAGCGTCTCGGCGAGCTTCTCCGCGGCGCGCGCGTCGCTCTGCCCGGTCCGATCGAGCAGGAACTTCACCGAGTCGGCGCGATCCAGCGCCGGCACGGTGAGCGGGGTGGCGATGCCGCGGAAGCTCGGGTTACGGGAGGTGATAACGATGTGCCCGGTGCGCGGGTGCGGGAGGTACGGGGCGACGTCCTGCGGGTCGTTCACGTTGTCGAAGATGAGGAGCCACCTGTCGTTGCGCGACAGCCACGACCGGGCCGCCTCGATCGCGATCCGCTGGTCGGCCTCGTTCTGCTCTGGCAGGTCGAGGGCCGCGGCGAGGCGCGCGAAGTCCTCGGCCGCCGTGGCCGGCTCCTCGGCGCGGATCCACCAGACGACGTTGTACTGGCTCGCGTACCGGTGCGCGTACTCGGCGACGAGCTGCGTCTTGCCGACGCCGCCGAGGCCGCTGATGGACTGCGTGAGCGCAGCGGGCCCCCCCGTGGTGAGCGTGCTCCGTAGCTCGCTCAGGAGCTGGTCGCGCCCGGTGAAGCCCGGGTTCCGCGGCGGCAGCTTCTTGATGTGAGGCTCCGCGTCGGGCGAGCTCGACGGCCTTCGAGCGGCCGGCCGTTGCGTCGGCGGCTCCGTCTCGCGGACGGCGCTCCGGATCCCCTTCGCGATCTCCGTGAACGCCTCGCTCTGGTTGGGGTAGCTCGTCACGGGCCGCGCGCGGCTCGGCAGCGGCTGCAGCTCGCCGAGCAGCGTCTTCTCCCAGGCGCAGGGCCGAAGGATCACGGGGATGACCCGGCACTCGCCGGCCTCGTGGCGAGCGATCGCCTCTCGCATCTCCGGAGAGAGCCACGCGTCGGTGGCGAGGAAATCCGCGCTCACGAGCAGCAGCACGACCCGCGCCTCGCGCAGCCTCGCCGCGGTCGCCTCTCGCCGCTCCCTCCCTCCGCCGAGCGCGAAGCCCTGGTAATTCCGGATGACCCCCTGCCGTTTCAGCGCGTCGAGGTGGGTCTCGATCTTGGGCCGCAGGTCCTCGTCCCTCGGAGAGTAGGAGAAGAACACATCGGCGGGGCTCGTCGCCAAGGCAACCATAGTTCCTCTCGCGGGCCTTAAAGTCTCACGACCGACCTGACGCGCAACGAGAATACGCGGTCGGAAAAGACCCAGGAAGAGACGGTAGTTGACGCTCTCGGATACATGCGGGTCGAACCTCCATCGTCTCGTGGGGGGCTTGCCTTACCCCGACTCCGGCTCCGTCCTACCTTCGCGCTCCTCTTCCGTGCTCGGGGAAATCCGGCCGGAAGCCTGAACGATGCGGCGCGCCGCATCCATCCATCGCCGCCGATCGTCCCGCCGCAGCTGGTTGCGGACGACGATCTTCACGAGGCGGTGGACGCTGAGCGCGTGCGGCCGCACCTCGATCAGCGAGTGCAGCCGCAGCATCGCGATGGCGTCGTCGAGCGCGAGCGGATCGTATTCGCTGAGCGACCGCCGAGGGATCGCGTCCATCGGCAGGAACGAGCACAAGCTGAGGAGCTCCGCCGCTGCCTGGTGGCTGAACACGGCCGCGAGCGAGCTCTCCCAGGCGGTCGCGACCGTCACCGGGAAGCTGACGGGGCGCTCCAGGAGCGCGGCCGGCCGCTGCCGGAACAGGGCGAGGTACTCCGCGAGCGGGCGTCCGGTCTCCTCGATGTAAGCGCCGGCCTGCGCCAGGGCGAGCGGCAAATCGCCGAGCTCCTCTGCGAGCGCGTCGGCCGACTCCGCGTCGGTCTCGCCCGTGCGCTGGAGCAGGAAGCGCACCGACTCGGCGCGCTCGATGCCGCGGACGTTCACCGTCGTGAGACCGCGCCAGATAGGGTTCTGCGACGTCGTGAGGATGTGGCCGCCGTGGGAGACGCTCGGGATGTACGGCTCGACCTCGCTCGGGTCGCGCACGCCATCGAAGAGGAGGAGCCAGCGACCGCGGCGCCCGAGCTTGCTGCGCACCACGCCGACTGCGCGAGCGGGATCCAGTTGCTCGTGCTCGGGCAGCCTCAGCTCCGCGGCGAGCGTGACGAAGGAGGCGTCCATCGTCGCCTGGCTCTGACCGTCGATCAGGAAGACGGTGTCGTAGGCGCCGGCGTTGCGGTACGCGTACTCGATCGCGAGCTTGGTCTTGCCGGTGCCGCCGAGCCCGCAGAGCGGCGCCACGCCGCGCCTGGCGAGCGCGGCGCCGATCTCGGCGAGCAGATCGTCGCGCGCGGCCAGGTTCCGGCTGGTCGACGCGGGGACGCTCCAGATCCCGGGCGGCGGTGGCACCTCTGAATGGCTCACCGGCTGGGCGCCGGCGCTCGGTGAGCTCAGGAGGGGTTTTGGGTGAGCTGCTCGACCTGCTTTCGGATGCCCTTTGCGATGTCGGTGAACGCCTCGCTCTGGTTGACCCAGCTCGTCACCGGGCGCCCGCCCCGCGGCAAGCTGGCCAGCCTGCCGAAGGGCGCGCCCTCCCAGTCGCAGGCGTCGAGGATGACGGGGATGACGCGCGCCTCACCCCGTTCGTGGCGCTCGATCGCCTTCTGCATCTCGACGTCGTAGCAGAAGTCCGACGCGAGGAAGTCCGCGCTGATGAGCAGGAGGATGACCTTCGCGGTCTCGAGGTGCTCGGCCAGCGCCGTGTCGCGCTCCTCGCCAGCGCCGATCTCGCCGTCGTGCCAGCCGCGGATGACGCCCTTCCGCTTGAGGATGGTGAGGTGCGTCTCGAGCTTGTCGCGCAGCTCGCGGTTGCTCTCCGAGTACGAGAAGAACACCTCGATCGGGCTCGCCGGAGGCGCGGAGACGCGCTCGCGCCGCGACGCTTCGAGCGCCCCCGTCATCGTGACCGTGTCGTCGTACGGGGCCGAATCCGGCGGGAGATCGTACAGCGCGCCGAGCGGCGACGACGAGGGCGGGAGCTCGAGATCGGGGATCGGGGGCGGAAGGATCGAGCGACCGCGCGACGTGATCGCGCGCGGCCGGGGAGCGCACGTGCGCTCGAGGATCGCGAGCACCCGGTCGTGGCTGCCGTCGGGGGTGTCGTAAGGCAGGAGCAGGAACCCCATGTCCGCGAGCGTCTTGCGGCGGAGCGGCGTCAGGCTCGAGCCCGGGGCGATGACGAAGCGAGGCGGCGGCGAGGCCCCCGAGAGCGCGTGGATGTCCGTCAGCATCTCGTCGAAGTTCCCGTCGGCGCGCCCGAAGCCGATGAAGAGCACGGGGCACCGCGAGAGCACGGTCGTGAGCGACTTGCGCACGTCGGGCGGCGCGATCGACGCGAGGAAGCGCTCGCGCGCGAACACCCAGCTGTGTGGCTCCTTCAGCGTGCCGTGCAGCTTGAGGATGAACCGCCGCCGCCACGCGACCTCGTCGGTGACGCGCCACATGGTGTCCCACTCGAAGCCGAAGGCGCGCTCGAGCAGGTGGTTCAGGTTCGTGGTGAGCACGGCGCGCAGCTTGTCTCGCAGCGCGGCGATCGCGATCGCGATCCGCGGCGGATCGAGCCCCTCGTCGTCGAGCGCATCCTCGACGAACGCGTTGAACTCCGCTGGGCCGAGCGCCTGCTCCGCCGCGCCCAGCGCCTCGCTGTAGCGCTGCGATCGCGCGAGGGACGCGACCTCGGCGATCGCGACCTCGTCGCTGGTCTGCTCGCGCACCCTCTCGACGAGCAGGTCGACGAGCTGACGCCACGTCGGCAGCCCGGCCGCGGCCGAGATGCCTCCCCCCACGAAGAGCACGAGCTCTCCGCTCTCGAGCGCCTCATGCAGCGCTTCGATCACCGCGGCGTCGACCTCCGCGCTCACCGTGTTCGCGTTGTCCATAAGGGTTGACATCGAGCCCCTCGAGTCTATCGCTCCTCGGCGCGCAGCGCACTTTTGCGGCGCGTCGCGTGGTGCGCCTTCGCCGCGCGTCGCGCGACGCGCCGCAAAAGTGCGCCGCGCGGCGCAGGGTCGAACGCTCGACCAGGCGGCCCGCTGCGGTCATGACGTCCGAGACGACTGACCGCCGCATCGAGCGAAGTCGGAAGAGGCGGAAACAGTCCGCGAGGCTGGAGCATGCTACGTCTCCGACATGCGCCCGGCGGCCCTCTTCACGCTGGCGACGGTGGCCACGCTCGTCGCGTTCTCCCTGGCCGGCGTGGCCGCTCCACCACCCCGCGCGCGGCGCGCCCCGCGCCTCCCGGCGCGCGCGGAGGCCGCGCTCCCGGCGGCCGCCGCGGGCGAGCGCGCGCGCTCGCCCGCGAGCGTCGTCGCGCTGCGCGCGCCCGGTCCGCCTGCCGTCCTCGTGCGCGCGGGGAGCTTCACGATGGGATCGAGCGAGGTCGAGATCGCGCACGCGGTGACGCTCTGCAAGCTCGAGCCGGCCGGTGAGCTGTGCGTCGACGAGACCGAGGCGAGCTTCGCGAACGAGCTCGTGCCCCACGAGGTGTACCTGTCGGACTTCTGGATCGACCGAACCGAGGTGACCGTCGCGAGCTACCGCCGGTGCGTCTCGGCCGGCGTCTGCGCCGAACCTCCGTACGCCTCCGGCGGGCAGCGCTTCGATCGGCCCGAGGTTCCGGTGGTTCTCGTCTCGTGGAGCGACGCGCAGCGCTACTGCGTCTGGGCCGGCGGTCGCCTGCCGACCGAGGCCGAATGGGAGCGGGCGGCGCGGGGCGTGGCCGGGCGCCGCTACCCCTGGGGTCATGTCTACAACCCATTCCACGCGAACCACGGGAGGCTGTCGTTCGACGAGCTCGACGACGGCGACGGCTTCCTCGAGCTCGCGCCCGTCGGCTCGCTCGTGGCCGGCCGCACCCCCGATGGCATCGACGACCTCGCCGGCAACGTCGAGGAGTGGGTCGCTGACTACTACCATCCCGAGTATCCAAGCGGCAGCGCGAAGAACCCGCGGGGGCCCGACATGGGGGAGGAGCGTGTGCTGCGCGGCGGCAGCTACATCCTGGGTCGGCCCTGGCTGCGTGGCGCCGCGCGGGGGCACGACTCGCCGACCAGCCGCCGCGCGTGGCGCGGCTTCCGCTGCGCGCGAGACGCCTGAGCCGCGGCGGGCGACGCTCGAGCCGAGGCGCGCGCGACGAGCGCTCGAGGAGCGCGGCGGTTGGCCGCTGCGCGGGCTGAGGCGCGCGGCGGTTGGCCGCCGCGCCGGAAGAGCCCATACTGCGCCCGTGAGGATCGCGCACCTCTCTGACCTGCACCTCCTCTCCCTCGAGGGGGCCTTCCCGTTCCGGCTCCTGAACAAGCGTCTCACGGGCTACCTCAACCTCCGCTTCCGGCGCCACGCCATCCACAAGCCGCACGCGGTGCACGCAGCGGCGCGGGAGATACGGCGGCTCGGCGTGGACCACGTCGTCATCACCGGCGATGTCTCGAACCTCGCGCTCGAACGAGAGTTCGTCCTGGTCCGCAACTTCTTGCAGAGCGATCTCGCTCTTCCGCCCGAGCGGGTGAGCATCGTCCCGGGGAACCACGACGCGTACACGAAGGGCGCGCACCGCTCGCAGCGCTTCTCTCAGTACTTCGCGCCGTACCTGCGCTCCGACATCGTCCTCGACGCGCCTGGGAAGAGCGACGACGGTGGGGCCCCCCGCGATGGCGGAGGCTCGGCGTTCCCCTTCGTGCACCTGCGCGGGCCCGTCGCGATCATCGGCCTCTCGACCGCCTGGCCGCGTCCCCCGCTGGTGGCATCGGGGCGGCTCGGCCCGGTCCAGCTGCGCGCGCTCGAGCGAGCGCTAGAACACCCGGAGGTGCGGCGGCGAACGCCGGTCGTGCTTCAGCACCACCCCTTCCATAACCCGGCGAGCCGGGCGAAGACCTTGCTGGAAGGCCTGGGTGATGCCGCGGCAGAGGGGCGGCTGCTGCGGCAGGTGCGCCGCGGCTTGCTGCTGCATGGGCACCTGCACCGGCGCATTCACCGCAAGCTGCGCACCGAGCGGGGTCACATCGACGCCGTGGGCGCCACCAGCGCTTCGCTCCTTCACGACAGCGACGAACGGATGGCCGGGTTCAATGTCTACGAGATCGACGACGCGGGGACGATCGGGGGCATCACGTCGCACCGCTTCGTCCCGGGTCAAGACGCGTTCCGCGAGGTCCCGGTCCCCGAGCGATGAGCCCGCCGCGCGCTCGGCGCTCCGCCGAGCGCCCCACCGGAGCCGCGCGCAATCCATCCGCCGCACGCAGGACCGTCCAGGCGGGCGCGCGATGTTCGGGGCTCGGCAGTGCCGTGACTCGAGCGCAGCGGGGGCGCTGCGCGGGCAGTCCGGTGGGGCTCTGGTCAGGAGGAAAGTCAGGCGGTGGCGCGGATCACGTTGACCGCCTGCAGACCTTTGGGACCTTCTTTGATCTCAAATTCAACGGTCTCGTCCTCGAACAGACGACGGCGCCCCTCCCCGTTGATCTGCGAATAGTGAACGAAGACGTCGGGGCCAGTCTCTTGCTTGATGAAGCCCCAACCCTTCTCGTCGTTGAACCACTTAACCTTGCCAACTGCCATATTTCCTCCACTTCAGAGCTCGTCGATACCCGAGGCGCGCAGGCTGGCAGTCGGGAGGTGACCACGGCTGCGGTCCCTGATTCCGATGCGGGCTTGGCTGCATGCAGCAAACCCCCCTCGTAGACAGATCCAGCTTGCGCAGGGCGGCTGCCCAGCCGCTGGTTGATGTGCGTGCGCGGCGACTTCGACGATTCTCCCCGGTCCGAGCGGGCGCCAACGTAAACGGCTCGATGCGCCAAGGTCAAGCAGCGATGATGGTTCGGCGGGCGCTTGCGCGAGGCAGTACCGCTTCACCGGCAGTCTCCGGTTGCAGCAGCCTCCGATGAGAATTTCGCGTCGTACAGCGGATCCTGACGGCGAGTACACGATCACGCGCGGTGACGGCGCGCCGTAGGGTGCGAAGCAGAATTCGCGCAACCGTCAAGATTTGCGCTTTTATCGAAGAACTTTGTCCTTCGGCCCGCGCAGGGCGTCGTGGTCCGTGAGGGCTTCGCCATGTCACGCAGCGAGCCTCGCGCGTCGGGCAGCGATCTCCTGGCCTCCGCCGCAATGGCGCGGCGACTCGGGCGCGCTCCTCGTGCTGCGCGCGTCGTGGGAGCGAGCGACGCAGCGCGCTCCGGGCGGTCTCCGAGCGCAGGCCAGGCGCTTGCGGAGCTTTTGCCGAGAACATCGATCGAGCGTTGCAGCGGAGCAGGCGACCTGCTCGGAGGACATCACGCACCTGGCGGCGCCGGCTCAGCCTGTTCGCCGACGTTCCCCCTGCGCGCTGGCGCGACAGCTCGGCGGATCGATCACCGGACCGGCATCGCGCGCTCGACCTGCACCGCGCCCGGTGCGTGCGCGCAGGGGGCGTGGGCGGCGCAGTCCCGGGCTCGAGCCCGCTCGCCGCCCGGGAGCAGGAATCGAAGGCATCTCGTTGACATGTCTGTTCGAGCTTGCTCGTATGGCGTGGCGAGGGCATCGGGTCTCACCTCCGCCCTGGCCCCGCGAGGCGACGAGATGTTCTCGGTGATCATCAGCGAGAAAGGGGGCGCGGAGCGCCGCGAAACCTTCGACCGGACAGAGATCAACGTCGGCCGCGTGCAGGGCAACGACCTGATGCTGCCGAAGGGCAACGTGTCGAAGCGACACGCTCGGCTGCTCTTCCGCGACGGACGCTTCATCGTCACCGATCTCAAGAGCACGAACGGCACGTACGTCAACGGCCGGAAGATCGCTCAGGCGACGATCGTTCGCGAAGGCGACAAGATCTACATCGGCGACTTCGTGCTGCGGATCGAGACGGCGGCGGCCGGGACCGCCCCTCCGGACAGCACGGCGCCTCCGCGCGCGCCGGAAGAGATGTCCGGCGAGCCGGGACCTCTGCCCGATCGCGGGCCGCCGCCGTCCGCCGAGAAAGGGCTGCACCGGTCGGCGCCGTTGCCGCTGATCAACGAGAGGGGCGAGCCGTCGCGCACCAGCCAGGGCGTGATCAGCCACTTCCCCCTCGAGAACGATCCGGACGAGTCGGTCGACGCGGCCGCGGCCATCCCCGTCCCCGGTCCGCCGCGCATCCCCTCGCCTCGTCCGCCGCTCACGCCGGGCTCGCAGGGCGGTGCGTCCGTCCCGCCGCTGCCTGCGCACCCGGCGATGACCACCGCACCGCCGGCGCGCGACGGCCGCGCCGTCAACGCCGCCACCCCGCCCCTACAGGCGCCGCGCCCGTACGCGACCGCGACCCCGCTGCCTGCACAGAGCACAACGAGCACCGCCGCGGTGTCGCCGCAGGGCGCCTCGAACGTCGCCGTCCATCCGAGCGTGGTCCCCATCCCGAGCCGGCGCGCCATCCCGCCCGTCTCGGATCGGGTCGACCGGGGACAGGGCGACTCGGCGCATG
Source organism: Sorangium sp. So ce128 (assembly GCF_051525245.1). NCBI lineage: Bacteria > Pseudomonadati > Myxococcota > Polyangiales > Polyangiaceae > Sorangium > Sorangium sp. So ce128. Next base: position 5,528,664 of record NZ_CP150313.1, read on the forward strand.
CCGTGGCGCACCGCCGGGCGCTCGGGCGCCTCATGGAGCGGCTCGCCGACCTGGTCGACCTCACGCCGCTCGACAGCGGCGCGCCGCCGGACAGCGCGCTCGCCCAGCGCATCGCGCAGGCGAGCGCCGCGGGCGCGGAGGCGCTGCGCGCGGCGGGCGAGCTCCCCCCCGAGGTCGACGTCGAGGCGCTCGTGGGCGATGCGCAGCGGGAGCTCCTCTCGCTCGGCCCGCTCGACCGCTTGCTCGAAGACGCCGAGGTGAGCGAGATCCAGGTGTTCCGCTACGACCACGTGATCGCGATGCACGGGCGCAGGCGCGTCATCGCGGAGGTCGGGTTCAGCAGCGAGCGCGCGGTCGGCCGGGCCATCCGCCGGCTCTGCATGGCGGCCGGCCAGCCGATCGAGGCGGGCGCGAGCTTCGTCGAGCGGACCCTGCCGAAGGGGCGCCGCCTGTTCGCGGTGCTGCCGCCGGCCGCGACCTCCACCCTGGTGATCCGGAAGCCGCAGCGCCCCGACGTCACGCTGGACGACCTGGTGCGCAACGGGACGATCTCGCGCGCGATGGCCGGGCTGCTCGCCCAGTGCGTGCTCGGTCGCGGCAACCTCCTCGTCACCGGGACGCGGGACGCCGGGACGGGCTGGCTGCTCGGCGCGCTCGCTGCCGCGGCGCAGCCCGACGACCGGTTCGTGGTGCTCCAGGAGGAGGACGAGCTCGCCCTCGATCAGCCGAACACGCTGTCCATCGCGCTCGGGGCCACGACGGACGAACGCACCCGGGCCGTGCGGGCGGCCGTACGCATCCGGCCGGAGCGGGTCGTGGTGAGCTCGTTCTCGGGCCACGTCGCGGCCGAAATCGTGGACGCCATCGGCGGCGGCATGGACGGCGTGCTCGCGGCCTCCCGCGCGCCGACGTTGCGGCAAGCAGTGACGAGGCTCCCCGCCGACATCGCCGCGACCCGCCCCGGGATCACGCCGGAGACGGCGCGCGAGTGGCTCGCCTCGTCCTTCGACCTCGCGATCGAGATCGCGCTGCTCCGCGACGGTCGCCACCGGGTGCTCCGCATCGCGGAGCTCGCGGTGGAGGGCGGGCAGATCGCCATTCGCGACGTCTTCACGTTCGTGGTCGAGCGGACGGCCGCCGGCGGCGCGCTCGAGGGGACGTTTCACCCCTCCGGGCTGGTGCCGGACATCGTGGAAGATCTTCAGTCCCGCGGGGTCAGCGTCGATACGTCGACCTCGTTCCGGCGAAATCGCTAGCGGCTGTCCGCGCGAAGGCTGGCCAGCGTGGCCAGCGCGAAGCACGCGGAGCCCAAGCAACACGCGAGATGAGAGCGTCTTGACGGGCGCCAGCTAGGAACGGAGGTTATGATGCTCAGTAGCCATGGCCATCCGCACCATCCTCCACTATCCCGACCCGCGCCTGCGTCAGAAGGCACAGCCGGTCGGGGACATCACGCCCGAAATCACGAAGCTTATCGACGACATGGCCGAGACCATGTACGCGGCGCCCGGCGTCGGCCTTGCGGCCACGCAGATCGGGGAGCCACACCGCGTCTTCCTCGTTGACATCGCCGCGGACAACGAGCCGAGCAACCTCCTCGTGTTCATCAACCCGGAGATCGTGCGGCAAGAGGGGCAGCTGACCGGCCCCGAAGGGTGCCTCTCGTTCCCTGGCATCAGCGAGGACATCAAGCGGGCCGAGCGCGTCACCGTCCGCGCCCGCGGGCGCGACGGCGCGACGTTCGAGATCGCGGCCGACGGCCTGCTCGCCGTGGCCGTCCAGCATGAGCTCGATCACCTCGACGGCGTGCTGATGATCGACCGGATGGGCACGCTCAAGAAGCGCATCGTCCAGCGGAAGATGCAGAAGCGCGGCGCAGAAGCCGCGAGCTGACCTGCCCGGGCGCGCCGATCAGCTGCGCGCCGGGAAGGCGAGCGGGCCGCTGACGTACGCGTCGCGACCGCAGAGCTCCCAGCGTGGATCGACGATCCGGGGCGCGTCGCCTGGCGTGTCCGGACCCGCCCAGTCGACCGCGCCCGGCCGGCCGCGGGGGCCGAGCAGGATCGGGGCGACGAAGGCGTGCAGCTCGTCGGGCAGGCGCGACGCGAGCAGGCTGCCGGCGAGCTCGGCGCCACCTTCGACCAGGATGGAGACGATCCCCTGCGAGGCGCAGAGGCGCATCGCGGCGGTCACGTCGACCCGGCCCTCGGCCGAGGTTGGCGCGCGCAGGACGACGCAGCCAGCGTCGACGAGCACCTGCTCCGCCTCCTCGGGCGCGTCGGCGCCCGTGAGCACCCACGTCGGCACCTCCCGCGCCGTCTGGGCGAGGCGCGTGTGGAGCGGCAGCCTGAGCCGCGTATCGAAGACGAGCCGGATGGGGCTCCGCCCCCCGGGCGCGAGCGCAGACTCGCGCAGGGTGAGCCGAGGGTCGTCGGCGAGCGCCGTGCCGATCCCGATCGCCACCGCGTCGTGCCGCGAACGGAGCTCCTGGACCTTGGCGCGCGCCTCGGGGCCGGTGACCCACTTCGAGGCGCCCGTGCGGGTCGCGATGCGACCGTCCAGCGACAGGGCGAGCTTGAGCGCGATGTGGGGGATGCCTGTCGTGATGAACTTGGTCCAGGGCGCGATCAGCGCGCGAGCCTCGGCGCCGGCGACGCCGATCTCCACGGCGAGCCCGGCGTCGCTGAGCCGCTGCGCCCCGCCGCCGACCACCGCGGGGTTCGGATCGGGCGCGCCGACGACGACGCGCTTGATGCCGGCGCTCAGAACCGCGTCCACGCAGGGCGGCGTGCGCCCCTCGTGGTTGCAGGGCTCCAGCGTCACGTAGAGCGTCCCTCCGCGCGCCGCGTCGCCGGCGGCCGCGAGCGCCAGCCCCTCGGCGTGCTCCTCACCAGCGCGCGCGTGGTGCGCGACGGCGACGACCTCCCCCGCGGCGTTCAGCACCACCGCGCCGACCGGGGGGTTCGGCGACGGCATCGCCTTGTGCGCCTCCTCGATGGCGAGGCGCATCATCGCGGCGTCGAGCTCGGGATCGGGGCTGGGGGGCTTCGCAGACATCGAAGTGCCGGATCTACTAGGGCGCCTTGGCCTTCACAAGCTTGCCAAGCTCGACCATGAACTGGTCAATGTCCCGAAAGGAACGATAAACGCTTGCGAACCGGACATAGGCGACCTCATCGAGGGTACGCAGGTGGTTCATCACCCGCTCGCCCAGCTCGGTCGATAAGATCTCCCGCCGCTCGGACTCCTGCGCCTCGCGCTCGATCGCGTCGGCGATGGCCTCGATCTGGTCGGTGGACACGGGCCGCTTGTTGCATGCGATCCGGAGCCCTCGCACGAGCTTCTGTCGGTCGAACGACTCGCGCCTACCGTCCTTCTTGACGACCGTCGGCAGGATGTCCTCGACGCGCTCGTACGTCGTGAAGCGGCGCTCGCACGAGGCGCACTCGCGCCGACGCCGGATCACCTCACCCGCGCCGCCAGCGCGGGAGTCGATGACCCGGTCCTCGAGATGGCCGCAAAATGGGCACTTCATCGAGCCATCCAGCGCGGCGCGCGATCAGCCGTCGAACTGGGAGAAGACGAGCGACACGTTGGTGCCACCGAAGCCGAAGGAGTTCGACATCACGTGCTTCAGGCGGCGCTCGCGAGAGGTGAACGGGACGTAGTCGAGGGTGCACTCAGGATCGGGATCGTCCAGGTTGAGCGTCGGCGGCACCGCGCCGTGGCGCAGCGCGAGGGCGCAGACCGCCGCCTCGACCCCACCTGCGCCCCCGAGCAGGTGGCCCATCGCGGACTTCGTCGAGCTCACCCAGAGGCGCTTCGACGCCGCGTGATCGCCGAAGGTCTTGAGGATCGCCCGGGTCTCCTCGATGTCCCCTTGCGGAGTCGAGGTGCCGTGAGCGTTGATGTAGTCGATCGCGTCCGGCGCGAGCTTGGCGTCTTCGAGTGCCATCTTCATCGCTCGCTGCGCCCCGGCGCCGTCGGGCGCCGGCTTCGTGATGTGGTACGCGTCGCACGAGGCGCCGTACCCGACGACCTCTGCGTAGATCTTCGCGCCGCGCTTCTTCGCGTGGGAGAGCGACTCGAGCAGCAGCGACCCGGCGCCCTCGGAGCAGACGAAGCCGTCGCGACCCTTGTCCCAGGGGCGACTCGCCCGCTGCGGCTCGTCGTTGCGCCTCGAGAGGGCGAACATCGCGCAGAAGCCGCCGATGCCGAGGCCGGTGATCGTCGCCTCCGCGCCGCCCGTGAGCATGATGTGCGAGCGACCCCGGCGGATCCACTCGAACGCCTCGCCGAGCGAGTGCGCGCTCGACGAGCATGCGCTCGTGTTGCAGTAGCTCGCGCCCCGCAGATCGAGCGCCAGCGCCACCTGCCCTGCAGCGAGGTTGGCGATGACCGTCGGGATGAAGTACGGGCTGACCTTGTGGGGGCCCTTCTCGTGCAGCGTGATCGAGTGCTGGAACAGGTACTCGAGGCCCCCGAGACCGACACCGATGAACGTGCCGCACTGATCGCGGTCCTCGTCGGTGAGCTCGATCCCCGCGTCCTGCATGCACATCTGCGAGGCGGCGATGGAGAGGTGGGCGAAGCGGCCCATCTCCTTCACCTTCTTCTTGGGGATGTACTCCTCGGGCACGAAGCCCTTCACCTCGCCGGCGAAGCGCGTAGGAAACGTGCTCGCGTCGAAGAGGGTGATGGGCGCGATACCAGACTGACCAGCCAGCAAAGATTGCCAGGTGGCCTGGGTGCCGAGGCCATTGGGCGTGACGAGCCCGATACCGGTGATGACAACGCGTTCCATGGCTCTTCTTGCCCTAGCGCCACCACAGAGGTGAGAGCGCGTGCATCGGCGAAGAGCAGAGCCTTCGCTGGCTCACGCGCCAACCCACCTCCATGGTGACGCCGCGTCCGGTAGGGCGGTGGGGACGCTACTTCTTGTCCTTGGCATTCCTTTCGATGTAGTCAATCGCGTCCTGGACAGTCCGGATCTTCTCCGTGTCCTCGTCCGGAATGTCGATCTCGAACGCCTCCTCAAACGCGAGGACAAGCTCCACCAGGCCCAGCGAATCGGCGCCCAGATCGTCGATGAAACTCGCCTCAGGCTTGATGTCCTTCTCGTCGACGTCGAGCTGTTCCTTGATGATCCGCTTTACTTCGGCCGTGATGTCGCGACCTTCAGCCATGGTATTCCTCCCGGGAAAACGGAACCCCTAGTAGCCCATCGCCATCAGCGTTGCACCATCGAATTACCTGCGACCGCTTTTTTCGTGTGCGCCTGGTTTGCCGCTGTGCGTGACGCCTGGCAGCCGGGGTCCTCAAGCCAGCGCTCTCACACGTACATCCCGCCGTTGACGCGCAGCGTCTCGCCCGTCACGTAGCTCGCCTCGTCGGAGCATAGGAATGCGATCGCCGCGGCGACCTCCTCTGCTCGGCCCGTGCGCCCGAGCGGGACCATCCTCGTCAGCCCCTCTTTCATCTCCGCGCTGATCGTCGTCGTCATGTCGGTGTCGATGAACCCGGGCGCCACGGCGTTGACCGTGATGCCGCGCCCCGCGTACTCGCGGGCGAGCGACTTCGTCACGCCGAGCAGGGCCGCCTTCGTCGCGGCATACGCCGCCTGGCCGACGTTGCCCATCTCCGCCACAACGCTGGAGAGGAAGACGATGCGGCCTGTGCGCGCGCGCATCATGACCTTGGTCGCCGCGCGCGCGGACGCGATCGAGCCCTTCACGTTCACGGCGAAGAGGCGATCGAGGTCTTCCTCCTTGATCCGCAGGAGCAGGCCGTCGATCGCAATCCCCGCGTTCGCGACGAGGATGTCCAGCCGGCCAAGGCGCTTCGCCGCCTCGGCGATGGCGGCCTCGGTCGCCGGCATGTCCGCGACGTCGAACCCGAGCGCCTCGGCCTTCCCGCCGCGCGCGGTGATCGCGTCGACGACCGCGCGCGCCTCGGCCTCTCCGCGCACATAGTTGACGATCACGTGCGCGCCCTGCGCCGCGAGCGCCTCCGACGCAGCACGCCCGATCCCTCGCGATCCACCCGTGACGATCGCAACTTTGCCCGTAAGGTCGAACATCGATGCCTATGCCTCCGAAAGGAACGCGCTCACGCGCTCAATCCCCGCCATGTCGCTCACGCTGAGCACCTTGATCTGCTTCGTAATCCGCTTCACCAGCCCGGCCAGCACCTTGCCAGGGCCGATCTCGAGGGCGTGCGTCACGCCATCCTCTGCCATGCGCTCAATCGTCCGCATCCACTGCACGGTGCCATCGATCTGGCGCAGGAGGAGCGACCGCACCCGCTCCGGATCGGCGTTCGGCGCGGCGTCGACGTTCGCGATCACGGGGAAGGCGAGCGGCATCAGCTGCGTGCGCTCTAGCTCGGGACGCAAGCGTTCGGCCGCAGGCCGCATCAGCGCGCAGTGGAAGGGAGCGCTCACCTTGAGCGGGATGGCCTTGCCGCCGCGGGTGACGGCGAGCTCGCCCGCGCGCGCGACCGCGCCGGCGTGCCCGGCGATGACGATCTGCCCCGGCCCGTTGTAGTTCGCCGGAGCGACCACCTCGCCTTGCGCCGCCTCGGCGCAGATCGCGAGCACCACCTCCTGGTCGAGCGCGATGAGCGCCGCCATGGCCCCCTCGCCCGCCGGCACGGCCTCCTGCATGGCGCTGCCCCGGATCCGGCAGAGCCTTACCGCATCCTCGATCTCGAGCGCGCCGGCAGCGACCAGCGCGCTGTACTCGCCGAGCGAGTGGCCGGCCGCGTACAGCGGCGGATCGAGGTTGGGCAGGTGCTCGATGAGGGCCGCGGCCACGGCGCAGCTCGTCGCGACGATGGCGGGCTGGGTGTTGCTCGTCTGCGTCAGCGCCTCCATCGGCCCCTCGAAGCAAAGCCGCGAGATCGGCTCGCCGAGCGCCGCGTCCGCCCGCGCGAACGCGCCGCGCGCAGCCGCCGAGACCTCCGCGAGGGCCTTGCCCATCCCCACCTCTTGCGCCCCTTGCCCTGGAAACAGCCAAGCGATTTTCACGTTTGCCCTCAATTCCAAGCCAGGGAGGCGGACGTCGTCCGTCCCCCGAACCACGTCATGCGGCCGGCGCGCGCGAGACTACCTCAGGCAGGATCGCCCGGCGAGCTCAAGCGAACGCGCATACCTCGACCCCGACGCAGGCAGACGCGCATGGCCCGCTCACATCCGGATGACGGACGCGCCCCAGGAGATGCCAGCGCCGAGCGCGCAGAAGAGGACGTTTTGCCCCGGTTTGATGCGCCCGTCGCGCACCGCCTCGTCGAGGGCGATGGGGATCGATGCGCTCGACGTGTTGCCGTACTCCTCGATGTTGAGCACGAACCTCTCAAGAGGGAGGCTGAGCCGCGCGGCGACCTGGCTGATGATCCGCAGGTTCGCCTGATGGGCGACGACCCAGTCCAGGTCGCCGGCCGCCATGCCCGCCGTGTCGAGCGCGATCAGCGAGGCGCTGGAGAGGTTCTTCACGGCGACCTTGAAGATGTCCTGCCCCACCATGTGGACCTTGTTGCGGCTCTGCTCGATGCCCTCGGGCGTCAGCGGCTCGGCCGTACCGCCGCCCGGGATGACCAGCGAGTTCGCGAGCGTGCCGTCGCTGAAGATCCGCGTCGAGATGATGCCCCTGCCGTCGCCCGACGCAGGCCCGAGCACGACCGCGCCAGCGCCGTCGCCGAACAGGACGCACGTCGTGCGATCCTTCCAGTTCAGGATGCGCGAGAGCAGCTCGACGCCGATCACGAGGACGTGCCGGGCCACACCGTTCGCGATGAACTGATCGGCGATCGTGAGGCCGTAGACGAAGCCGGCGCAGGCCGCCGAGATGTCGAACGCGGGGATCTCCTGAGCGCCGAGCTTCTGCTGCACGTACACGGCGCAGGAGGGCATCGGGGTGTCGCCGCTGATCGTCCCGACGATGATCATGTCGAGGTCAGCCGCCGAGAGCCCGGCGGCGTCCAGCGCAGAGCGGCCGGCCGCAGCGGCCATGTCGCTCGTGAGCTCTCCCTCGGCAGCGATATGACGTCGACGAATCCCCGTTCGCTCGCTGATCCAGCTGTCGGAGGTGTCGACGATCTTCTCGAGATCGGTGTTGTGCACGACTCGGGCGGGCGCGTAGCTGCCCGTCCCGAGGATGCGGCTCCTCGGCTGCGGGGAGCTCATGCGACGGCCCCTCGCGCATCCGCGCGAGCCGGCGCCGCGCCCAGGTGCGCGGGCGCAGCGTTCGCGCGCGCCGGCGCACCCGCGCCCGTCATGAGGCCGCGGTCGCCTTGGTCGCCTTCGCCTTGCGCCCGTTGTAGTGCCCGCAGGCGCCACAGGCGCGGTGCGGGAGCCGGGCTTCCCCGCAGTTCTCGCAAGAGACGAGCTGGACGGGGGTCACCTTGTCGTGGTTGGCGCGCCGCATGTCGCGCTTGCTGGGGGTGGTTTTCCTCTTGGGGACGGCCACGGAACTACTCCTTCTTGGTCTTCTTCTTCGGTGTCCCGGCCTTGGCCGGGGGGGGCGATGCAGGTTGCGCGCGCCTGTCAGAGCCGCTGGGCTTCTGTCCAAGCTTCTCTCGGAGCGCGCTGAGCGGCGCGAGCCGCGGGTCGAGGCCTGGAGCGGCCTCATCCTCCTCCGCCGCCCCGCGGACGAGGGCCGAGGAGCCGCCTTCGCGGTCCTCTCGGGACGCGGCAGGACCGATACCCGGGCAAGCCTCCGAGCACAAGGGGAAGTTCGGCATCTCGAGGAGAATGGCCTCGCGGATGAACGGATCGAGCTCGACCGTCTCGCCGTCGTACGTGTCGACGTCGGCCTCGTCCGCCGTGAACTCGTACTCGGCCTCCTTGACCTTGCTCGCCCCAGGCTTCGCCGCGCCGTTGCGGGCAGCGCCGTCCCGCCGGTGGCCGTGACCGTCCGCCTTCGGGGCAGGACGCAAGAGGAGCGAGAGCTCGGCGTCAACGTCCAGCGTGGCAGGGGCAAGGCACCGCGCGCAGGGCGTGGCGACGGGCGCCTTGACGCGGCCACGCACGACGATCTCGTTCCCCGTCCGCGAGAGGCGGGCCGAGAGGTGACCTGGCGCGCGCCCGGTGACGTCGGCGTCAGCGAGCGCCGCGTTCATCCAGTCGAGCGGCAGCGGCATGTCCAGCGAAATACCGGAGATGTCGATGTCATTGGCAGAGACGGCAAACTGGGACATGGGGTTCCGGGCCAGTGAAAGCGGAGCGTTTAGCGCGGGGTGCGTTGGCTCGCAAGAACGACCGGCGGCCGCCGTCACATCAGGCTGCATGGTAGCGTCGCCCGCGCATGGACCGTAGCGCCACGCCCGAGGCCCGCGCCGCGGGCGCCGCCAATCGGCGGCCGGAACCTTCAGGGGAAGCACGGCGCGCAGGCCGCCGCGCAGCGGTCGCGATCGCCCTCTACGCGCTCGTGACGCTCGTGTACGCCGCGAGCTCCTCCCGCGAGATCTTCGCGGCTCACACGCCCTACAACCACTACGCGCTGCTCGCGGAGGCGTGGCTCCACGGCCGCCTCGATCTCGGCGGACCGCCGCCGGCGCACGCGGGCGGCAACGACTTCGCCGTGTTCGGCGACCGCTACTACGTCAGCTTCCCCCCCTTCCCCGCGGTCCTCATCGCGCCGCTCGTCAAGCTCGCCGGCAGCGCGGAGCGCGTGCGCGACGGGCAGTTCTTCCTGGCCTTCGCCGGCGTCGGGCCTGCTGTCCTCTTCCTCGCGCTGGAGAAGCTCTCGGCCTCGCGCCGCAGCCACCGCACGCAGGCCGAGAACGTCGCGCTCTCGCTGCTCTTCGCGCTCGGGAGCGTCTACTGGTTCAGCGCGGTGCAAGGGACGGTGTGGTTCGCGGCGCACGTCGTCGGCGTCGCGCTGGCGTGCGTCTATCTCTACTGCGCGCTCGAAGCCGCCCATCCGCTCGCGGCGGGCCTCGCCCTGGGCCTCGGCTTCGCGACCCGCACGCCGCTCGGCTTCGCCCTGCCGCTGTTCTTGTTCGAGGCGCTCCGCGTGGACCGTTCGGACCCGCGCGCCCTCCTGCGCCGGCTCGCCCTGTTCGCCGCGCCGGCGGCGCTCGTGCTCTCGGCGCTGCTCTGGCACAACCACGCGCGCTTCGGCGACGCGGCCGAGTTCGGCCACCGGTACCTCCACATCGCGTGGCGCGCGCGGATCGAGAAGTGGGGGCTCTTCTCGTACCACTACCTGCCGCGCAACCTCGCGGTGGTGCTCACCGGCCTGCCGTACACCCACGTGCAGGGCGCCCCCTTCCAGATCAACGCCCACGGGCTCGCGCTCTGGGTGACCACGCCGATCTACGCGTGGGCCCTCTGGCCCCGACGCACGCCGCCCCCGTTCTGGGCGCTCGCCGCCACGGTGTCCGCGGTCGCGCTGCCGAGCCTCCTCTACCAGAACACCGGCTGGCTCCAGTTCGGCTACCGCTTCTCCAACGATTTCGCCCCGTTTCTCTTCGCGATGATCGCCGTCTCCGGCCGCCGCTTCGGCGCGCCGTTCTACGCCCTCGGCGCGGCCGCGATCGCCGTCAACGGGTTCGGCGCGCTCACGTTCCAGCGCGCGGGCTTCGAGCGGTTCTACTTCGTCGAGCGCACCCAGCGGGTCCTGCACCAGCCCGACTGAGGCCGCCCGCGCCTCCGCGCCGCTGCCGCGACGCCGCGCCGACGGCGCTCCTCCTCCTCAGCACGGCCGGATCGCCCGCGCGCCCTCGGGCGCACGGGCGATCCGGCGGACAGCGCACGCGGGCCTTGGGTGCAGGGCGCTCGCCGTGCTAGCCCTCGCCGCGCCATGGAAGCTCTGCTCGACCCGGCCGCCATCGGGCGCGGCCTGCGGCGCATCGCGCTCCAGATCGCCGAGCGCGGCCGCGGCGTGGAAGATCTGGCGCTCATCGGGATCCGGCGGGGCGGTGAGCCGCTGGCCAAGCGGCTGGCCGCGCTGCTCCTCGAGATCGAGGGGCACGCGCCGCCGGTCGGCGCCGTCGACATCACGCTCTACCGCGACGACGCCGCGACCGCCCTGCCGAACCCGCGCATCGGCCCAAGCCACATCTCCTTCCCCGTCGACGGCCGGCGCATCGTGCTGATTGACGACGTCATCTACACCGGTCGCACCATCCGCGCGGCGCTCGACGCGGTGCTCGACTACGGGCGACCGCAGCGGATCGAGCTCGTCGCGCTCGTCGATCGCGGCGGCAGGGAGTTGCCGATTCACCCCGACTACATCGTCCGCGCGGTCGAGCTCGCCCCCGGGCAGCGCATCGACGTCGTGGAGCGCGCGGGCGAGCTCTGGGCTCTCGTCACCGCCGCCGGCACAAAGCTCTCGGAGCCCCCCCCGCCACCGGAAGGAACGTAAGCCAGCGCATGAGGAGGATCTACCCGCACCGACACCTGCTCGGCATCGAGGGTCTCTCGCGTACCGAGATCGTGGCCCTCCTGGACGCCGCCGAGTCGCTCTTCGACGTCTCCCGGCGGAGCGTGCGCAAGGTGCCCACGCTCCGCGGCAAGACGGTCGTGAACCTCTTCTACGAGCCGTCGACGCGCACGCGGACGTCGTTCGAGCTCGCGGGCAAGCGGCTCAGCGCCGACGTCATCAACATCAGCGTCTCCACCTCGAGCGCGGTCAAGGGGGAATCGCTGCTCGACACGGTGCAGAACCTCCAGGCGATGCAGCCGGACGTGCTGGTCATCCGGCACGCCGCGTCGGGCGCGCCGCACCACGTCGCCGCGCACACGCGCGCCGCGGTCGTCAACGCGGGGGACGGCACGCACGAGCACCCGACGCAGGCGCTGCTCGACGCGTTCACGATCCGGCGCGCCAAGGGACGACTCGAAGGGCTGGAGGTCGCCATCTGCGGCGACATCGTCCACAGCCGCGTGGCCCGCTCGAACGCGCACCTGCTCACGACGATGGGCGCGCGGGTCCGCTTCGCCGGCCCGCGCACGCTCCTGCCGATCGCAGGCGAGTCGCTCGGCGCGACGGTCTACGATCGGATCGAGCCCGCCCTCGAAGGGGCCGACGTGGTGATGATGCTGCGCGTGCAGCGCGAGCGGCTGAGCGGCAGCTTCCTGCCCAGCACGCGCGAGTACAGCCGCACGTTCGGGCTGAACCCAGCCCGGCTCGCGCTCGCCAAGCCAGACGCGATCGTGATGCACCCGGGGCCGATGAACCGCGGCGTGGAGATCGATCCGCGCGTCGCGGACGGCGCACAGAGCGTGATCCTCGACCAGGTCGAGGCCGGCGTCGCGGTCAGGATGGCCGTGCTCTGGATCCTGGCCGCGGAGGCCAACGAGTTCTCCGCGACCGGCGAGCCACGGCCCGCGCCCTGACGATCGCCCCGGCCCTCCGGGCGCGGCGGCGCAGCTGGGGCAGACGGACGCCCTGGCCCATGAAACCCACGGAACCATGAAAGACGCGGCCCCCGCGCGCGGCTCCCCCTGGCATACGCCCGCTGGCAGCGAACAGGGTTCCCTGTTGCGCCCCCTTTTAATAGGCTGGTCCATCTTTTTGAAAGGGTGGAGCCAACCATGTTTTCGCGAGACGTCCTCAGGATCGATGCCCCGGCAGTAGCGCAAGAGATCGAGCAGGCCATCCGGGATCAGGTGTTCGGTACGCTGCGGCGGCGCGGGGCCGTGGTCGGGATCTCGGGCGGGATCGACAGCTCGGTCGTCTCGACGCTGTGCGTCCGCGCGCTCGGCAAGGACAAGGTGCTGGGCATCTTCATGCCCGAGCGCGACACCTCCGATGACGCGCTCCGCCTCGGCAAGTTGCTCGCCGAGGGGCTCGGCATCGAGGCGGTCATCGAGAACATCAAGCCCGCGTTGACCGGCCTCCGCTGCTACGAGCGGCAGGACGAGGCGATCCGGATGGTCTACCCGGACTACAACGAGAGCTGGAAGTTCAAGATCACGCTCCCCTCGATCCTCGAGAGCGACAGGCTGAACGTCTCGCAGCTGACGGCGCAGCCGCCCGGCGAGGAGCCGCGCGTGAAGCGGATGCCCCTGAACGCGTACCTGCAGCTCGTCGCCGCGACGAACTTCAAGCAGCGCATCCGCAAGATGATGGAGTACTACCACGCGGACAGGCTCAATTACGCCGTCGCCGGCACGCCGAACCTGCTCGAGTACGATCAGGGCTTCTTCGTCAAGCAAGGCGACGGCGCCGCGGATTTCAAGCCGATCGCGCACCTGTACAAGAGCCAGGTCTACGCGCTCGCCGAGTACATCGGCGTCCCTGCCGACATCCGCAGGCGCGCGCCGACGACGGACACGTTCTCGATGCCGCAGGGGCAGGACGAGTTCTACTTCGCGCTCCCCTACGACAAGATGGACCTCTGCCTGTACGCCTACAACAACAACGTTCCCGCCGCGGACGCGGCCTCTGCCGTCGGCATCACGCCGCAGCAGGTCGAGCGCGTGTTCAAGGACATCGAAGCGAAGCGCCGGGTGGCGCAGTACCTCCACGCGCAGCCGCTGCTCGTCCGCGATCAGGGCCACGCCTGACGAGCCGCGCCGTCAGACCGCGCTCGCCGCTGTCAACGGCATTCTCAGCTTGGGACGCCGTTCCCCGGTCGTGAAACCCGCCGGAAACAGCGCGGAACCTCGCTGAAATTCACTCACGTTGACGACGGTGGCGGACGGGCTCACAGCGAGATCGTCAGTCGCCAATCTCACCTCCGCGGCGCGCCCTGGCGGCGGCTTTCGAACACGGACGGCACGGGGAACACCGCACGCGAACGAGCGCGGACGCGTGCATGCGTGAACGTGAACGTGAACGATGAACCGCGACCGCGTCCTGCCGCGATCCGCGCGCTGGCCGTCGCTCCGCGGAGTGTTCTCGACAGGAAAGCCGGGGGGGTGATAGACGTGGAGACTACCTCCATGAGCACTTCCAGCATCGAATCGACGATTCGCAACTTCCTGGTCACCTCGTTCGGATACCGGGGCGCTACCGCCGATCTCGGGTCCGAGGTCGCTTTGCTCGATCAAGGGATCCTGGACTCGACGGCCGTCCTCGAGATCGTTCAGTTCCTCGAGCAGGATCTCGGCATCCAGGTCGCCGACGAGGAGATGGTGCCGGCGAATTTCGGCTCGATCGCCAGGCTCGTCACCTACGTGAGCGGGAAGAAGAGCAGCAACTAGCCCGAACCCCGGGGGGCGCATGAGCACGCAGCACACCGCTCGTCGCGATCCGCGCTCGGATCGCTTCCTCATCGACTCCGCGCTGCGATCGTTCGCCGCCTCTCGCCCCGACCACGTCGCGCTGGTCTGCGAGGGACGGCGGATCACGTACCGGGAGCTGGACGCGCTGGCCGATCGCTGCGCCGCCCTGTTCCGCGAGGCGGGCGTGCAGCGCGGCGATCGCGTCATGGTCGCGCTCGACAACGGCGTGGACGCGGTCGTCGCGTACTACGGAGCGCTCCGGGCCGACGGCGTGCCGTCGCTGCTCGGCACCGCGATGCGGCCGCGGCGCGTCGGCCAGGTGATGGAGCTCGCGGGCCCCCGCGTGCTCGTGGCGGCGCGCGGCATGCGCGAGAGCCTCGCCGCCGTGGCCGAGCTCCCGCCCGGCGCGAGGCCGGCGGCGACGTTCCTGAGCGGCGCGGCTCCCCCGGCCGCGGCCGGGCCCCCGCCCGACGGGCGCGACTTCCAGGAGGCCCTGGCCGGCGCGCCCGGCGAGCCCCCTGCGCGCCGCGCGATCGAGCTCGATCTGGCGACGCTCTGCTGGACGAGCGGCAGCACGGGCGAGTCGAAGGGGGTCATGCTGACGCACCAGAACCTCCGCAACAGCACCGCGGCCATCGGCGCGTACCTCGAGCACACGGCGGACGACGTGATCCTCTGCGTGCTGCCCCTGTCGCACACCTACGGGCTCTTCCAGCTGCTCGTGACCCACGCGTTCGGCGGGACCGTCGTGCTCGAGAAGGGCTTCTCCATGCCGTGGCCCATCGTCCAGCGGATGGCCGAGGAGCGGGCCACCGGCTTCGCGGGCGTGCCGACGATCTTCGCGTCGATGCTCTCGCTCAAGAACTTCGCGAAGGCCGATCTCTCGGCGCTCCGGTACATGACGAACGCCGCGTACGGGCTCCCGGCGCCGCAGCTCCTTCGCCTCCGCGAGCTCCTGCCCAACGTCTCGTTCTTCGCGATGTACGGCCAGACCGAGTGCACGCGCGTCTGCTACCTGCCGCCCTCCCTGGCGCTCGAGCGGCCGTCCTCCGTGGGCATCGCGATGCCGAACGAGGAGCTCTGGATCGAGCGAGAGGACGGCGCGCACGCGGAGCCGGGCGAGGTGGGCGAGCTCGTCGTGCGCGGGCCGAACGTGATGCGCGGCTACTGGAGGAACCCCGACGCGACCGCACGCGCGCTCCGGCCGGGGCCCCTCCCGGGCGAGGTCGTGCTCCACACCGGCGACCTCTTCAAGATGGACGAGGACCGGTACCTCTACTTCGTCGCGCGCAAGGACGACATCATCAAGACCCGCGGCGAGAAGGTGAGCCCCCTCGAGGTCGAGTCGGTGATCTGCAAGGTCCCGGGCGTCGTCGAGGCGGCGGTCGTCGGCGTGCCGGATCAGGTGCTCGGGGTCGCGGTGAAGGCCGCCGTGGTGAAGGCCCCCGACGCCGCGGTGACCGCCGACGATGTCCGCAAGAAGGTGCGGGCCGAGCTCGACGAGGTCGCCGTGCCCAAGTTCGTCGAGTTCATGGATTCGCTCCCCAAGACGGCGAGCGGCAAAGTCAAGAAGAGCGAGCTCATCTGATATGTGCGGTATCGCCGGCCTCATCAACCTACGCACCGACGCGCCGAACCCCGACCGCGAACTGGCCCTCAAGATGGCGCGGGCGCTCCGCCACCGCGGCCCTGACGGCTTCGGCATCTACCGCGATCGCCACGTCGCGCTGGCCCACTCGCGCCTGTCGATCATCGACCTCGACGGCGGCTGGCAGCCGATGGCCAACGCCGAGGAGACGCTCTGGGTCTGCTTCAACGGCGAGATCTTCAACTACATCGAGCTCCGCGAGGAGCTCACGGCGAAGGGCCATCACTTCCGGACCAAGAGCGACACCGAGGCGCTGATCCACGCCTACGCCGAGTACGGCGAGGCCATGGTCGATCGGCTGAACGGCCAGTGGGCGTTCGTCATCTGGGACGTCCAGCGGAGGCGCGCGTTCTTCTCGCGCGACCGCGTCGGCATCAACCCGCTCTTCTGGACGGTCCACCGCGGCGTCCTCCGGTTCGCCAGCGAGGTGAAGTCGCTCTTCCAGGACCCCACCATCCCCCGCGCGATCTCCCGCGAGGGCCTCGACGAGGCGCTGACGTTCTGGGCGCCGACCGCCCCGCTCACGCCGTACGAGGGCATCCAGCAGATCCCGCCGGGCGCGGTGGCGACGCTCGACCTCGATCGCGACGTGGCGCCGCGCGTCTCGGTCCGCTTCCGCCCCGAGTTCCCCGTCGGGCGCGCGCCCGGCGGCGACGAGGCGGGGCTCGTGTCCAGCGTGCGCGAGGCGGTCCGCGGCGGCTCGACGATCCGCCTGCGCGCCGACGTCCCCGTCGGCAGCTACCTGAGCGGCGGGCTCGACTCCACGATCGTCGCGGCGCTCATCGCCTCGAACCGCGAGGTGCCGCTGCGCACGTTCTCGGTCGAGTTCGCCGAGCGCGAGTTCGACGAGGCCGAGTACCAGCGCGCCGCCGTAGCGCACCTCGGCACGTCGCACGCGTCGATCCAGTGCGGTGACGCCGACATCGCCGGCGTCTTCCCGGAGGTCGTCTACCACGCCGAGGCCCCGCTCCTGCGCACCGCCCCGGCGCCGCTGTTCATCCTGGCGCGCCTCGTCCGGCAGAGCGGCTACCGCGTGGTGCTGACGGGCGAGGGCGCCGACGAGTTCTTCGCCGGCTATGACATCTTCCGCGAGGACCGGGTACGCCGCTTCTGGGCGCGCCACCCGGACAGCAAGCTCAGGCCGCAGCTCCTCCTCCGGCTCTACCCCTACCTGCAGCGGTCGCCGGTCGCGCAGGTCGAGATGGCCAAGGCCTTCTTCGGGCGGAACCTCGCGCAGACGGACGACCCGTTCTACTCCCACCGCCCGCGCTGGGACGCCACGAGCCGCATCAAGCTGATGCTCGATCCCGCGATGCGCGAGGGCATCGGCGACACCGCCGCGGCCGATCGCCTGAGGGAGCAGCTGCCGCGCGACTTCATGCGCTGGACGCCGCTCGCGCGCGCGCAGTACCTGGAGATCACGACGCTGCTCTCCGGCTACCTGCTCTCCTCCCAGGGCGAGCGCATGATGATGGCGAACTCGGTCGAGGGGCGCTTCCCGTTCCTCGATCCCAACGTGATGGACGTGGCGGACGCGCTGCCGGACGCGCTCAAGCTCCGCACCCTCGACGAGAAGCACGTGCTGAAGCGCGCGATGGGCGATCTCCTGCCGCCCGGCGTCCTCGAGCGGAAGAAGCAGCCGTACCGCGCGCCCGTGGTGCAGCCTTTCTTCGGGAGCGGGACGCCGGACTATGTCGAGGCGTGCCTGTCGCCGGATGCCATCAAGGACGCCGGCATCTGGCAGGCGCAGCCCGTCGCGGCGCTCGTCGCGAAGTGCCGCAAGACCGGCGGCAAATCGATGAGCAACACCGACGACATGGCGTTCTGCGCGATCCTCTCCACGCAGCTCATGGCGCGCGACATCCTCCAGGGCGCGCGCGTCGTCTCGGCCGCCGACGACACGTCAGGCCGGCTGGGCGTCGACGTCGATCGGGTACGCGACGCTGCAGGCTGATCGGCCGCGCTCGGCCCCGCGCTGAGCGGCGGCGTGACGCCGCGGGGCGCATGTGCGCCGCCCCTCAGCGGGGGAGCTTGCGTATCGTGCCGCTGCTCTCGTCCGCCCAGTACACGACCCCCCCTGCGAGCGCGATCCCGCGCGGGGTGCCGCCCTCGTACAGCGGCCGAGCCCTGCCGGTGCCGTCCTTGAGCTTCCGCATCACGCGGGGCGACCCCTGATCGGTCCAGTAGACGAACTCATCGAGCCCATCGACGGCGATGCAGTCGGGGGACGCATGCGCCACGTCATCATCCTCCGCGGCCGTCCAGACAACCACCGCGTCCTCCGAGCCGTCCTTCGGCGCCCTCATGACGGCAGACAGCTCGCTGGCGTGATCCCCGCGCGGGCTGTTGGTCCAGTAGACGTGGTCGTCGTCCACGGCGATGGCGTACGGAAACGGCTGCTCGTCGGCCAGCCGCTTCGTGTCGCGGGTCTGCCGATGCGTCTGGTTCACCGTGCCGCGCAGGCTCCTGTCGACCCAGTACACGTGCTCTTGGTCGAGCGCGATGAGGTGCGGCGAAGCATTGCTGACCTCGAGGAACTCGTCGTCCGCCCATTCGCCGGGCATCAGGATCTGGCCGATGAGGCTCCCGTCGCCCGGCGTGCCGATGCCAGCTGCGCGCTGCGCCCAGAACACCGCGTTGTCGTCCGCAGCCACGCCGAGGGTCGCGAAGTCCGAGTCGAAGAGAACCTCTGGCGCGCGTGCTCCGTTGCGGTCCACCATCAAGACGTCCTTGTCGTTGAGGTTGGACCAGAAGACGCCGTGCTGGTTGACGGCGATCCCGTACGGAGCGTTCTGGCCGACGGCGAGCGTCGTGACGGCTCCGCCGAGGATCGACACTTTTTGCACGCTGCCGTCCGTGCCTTCGCCGGCGGTCCAGTAGACCTCGCCCTGGTAGACGGTGAGGAGGTTCGCGTTCGGAGCCTCGATGGTGGGAAACCCGCGCGCGATCTCCGTGGCCCCGCTGCAG
The DNA here is from genome assembly GCF_051525245.1 of Sorangium sp. So ce128. NCBI lineage: Bacteria > Pseudomonadati > Myxococcota > Polyangiales > Polyangiaceae > Sorangium > Sorangium sp. So ce128. The sequence continues at coordinate 5,547,452 of NZ_CP150313.1, forward strand.
CCGGTCGCGCTGCACGTCCCGCCGTCCAGGCACACCGCGCCGCAAGCGCCGCAGTTCTGGGGGTTCTCGAGCAGGTTCACCTCGCAGTCGTCGGGGTTGCCGTCGCAGTCCGCCGTGCCGGTCGCGCACGCATCGGATCCACCGGCCGAGCTCGCGCTGGCTTCGCTCACCGTGAAGTCCCCGAGCACGCTGGTGCATGCCGCGGCGGTCATGATGGCAACGCAGACCATCGAGCCGATTCCGAACGCCTGGCGCATCAGAAACTCCCCTTCGCTCCCGCGGAGCCGAGCCCGATCACGGGCGTGATCGATATCCCGGCGCGCTGCGGCGATCTCGGCGCTGTGAGCAGCAGGAACGCCCCCGCGCCGACGCCCGCCGCGCCGATCGCAAACCCGATCGTCGAGAGGGTGCCCATCGCGTGGTAGCTGTCGATCTCGCCCTTGAGCGACGGGGCGCACCGGCCGCCGGGGCAGCGCTCCGAGAGATCGCCGTGCTTGCCGAACGCGAGCACGCCGCCGACGGCGCCGGCCGCGAGCCCGGCGCCGCCGAGCCCGAACGCGGCGATCGCCAGCACCGTGCGGCTGCTGCCGCCGGAACCGGAAGCAGGAGCGCCCTGGTCTGGCAGCGGCGCCACCGGTGGACGCGGCTTGACCGGAGGCGGCGGCGCGACCGGCTTGAGCTGGAGCGCGACGGTCTCGCTGGCGCCCTCGGCGAGCGTCACCTTCACCTCGATCGGAGCGAACCCCGCGGCCGACGCCCGGACGACGTGGTCGCCTGGATCGACCGGCCTCCGGACCCCGAGCGCGGCGCGCGGCACCGGCGCGTCGTCGATCGTGACGGCGGCGGTGTCCGGCCCGCTCACCGAGATGAGCACCTGCGGGATCCGGGGCGCGAGCGCGTCGAGCTCGCGTTGAGCGGCCGCGATCGCCTCGAAGAACTGCTCGGGCGACTTCTCCGGCACCCCCTCGCGGAGGATGCGGCTGTACGACTCCTGGGCCGCGATCCACTGGCCCACGCCGACCTGGGCTCGGGCTACGCCGAGCAGCAGGGTCGGCGCGTGGATGATGGCGTCGGCGCGGCTGAACCGATCGAGCGCGGCCGCGAAGTCCTTTCGTTCGAGGGCCTCCTGCCCTTCCACGGCGAGCGAGCGCGCGGTCGCGCGATCGGCGTCCGAGACCTGAGCCAGCGCGGCGGGCGTGAAGGTCAGGGCGAGCAGCAAGGAAGCGATCCCTAGTCGACGAGCCATACGAAGGAGGTCCGTGCGAAGTGCTGCGGGTGAACGTCAGATGCCGAAATCCGTCGGCTTCGGCTTGCGGCGGACGCTCCCCGGCGGCGCGGGGGAACGCGGCTTCGCCTGAGCGGGCTGAGCCGATGGCGCACGCGGGCCGCTCGCCGGCGTCGCCGAGACCGAGGACGCCGTCGCAGAGGCTACAGCCGTCGAGGCCACAGAGGGGGGCGGCTCCGGCGCCTGCGCGGAGGCGGTGGCCGGCGCCACGACGTCGGGCCCCCGCGGCGCATCGGACATCGAAGCCGTGGGGGCCGGCTGCGCGAGCGGCTGCCCCGTCGTGTCAGGGCTCCCGCCGCGCAGGACGAAGAACGCGATGGCCACGAGGACGACCGCGCCGGCCGCCGCGGCGGCGAGCGCGCGTCCGACGACAGGCCGCCGGACTGGGGGAGATACCACCGAAACCAGCGCGCTGGTGGTCTGCGGCCGCATCTGGCGGCCGGACATCGCGGACGCGCCCACCGCTGCTCCTGGCGAGGCCACCGTCGCGCCGGGCCCAGCCGAGGTCCGCGCAGCCTCGCCGTCCGCCGAGGCGATCAGCGTGACCGCGTCCCCGAAAGAAGGCGCCGCGCTGTCGGGCCCCGCGTCGGGGAGCGCCGCGCTCTCCCTCGATCGTGGCGCGAACCCGAGCTCCACCGAGATGCGCTCGCCGGACACGCGGAACGGGCCGACGATGCTCGTCCTGGGCTCGAAGCTCTCGCTCGCGATGTCGAGCGCGATCGCGAGCGCGTCGCAGAACTCCTTCGCGCTCTGGAACCGCGCGTCCGGCTCGCGCGACGCCGCGCGGGCCCACCAGGCGTCGAAGCCAGGCGGCACGGGGGCGAATTGCGACGGCACGGGCAGCGGCTTGACCATGATCTTGAGGAGCAGATCGCCGAACGCCTCGCTGTTGAACGGGAGCTTGCCGGTGAGGCACTCGAACACGACGACGGCGAGCGACCAGAGATCCGAGCGGTGATCGATGCTCTTGGTGCCCTGCGCCTGCTCCGGGCTCATGTACGCGGGCGTCCCGAGCAGCGAGCCGGTCTTCGTGGTGGAGGTGACCTGCGGCGTGCTGTCCTTCGCGATGCCGAAATCGAGCACCTTGGCGATCTCCCTGTCGTCGTCCCGGACGAGGAAGATGTTGGCCGGCTTGAGATCGCGATGGACCAGGCCGCTCGCGTGAGCCTTGGTGAGGGCGCGCGCCACCTGCGCCGTGATCGCCATGGTGTCGTGCGGGTCGAGCCGCCCCACGCGCTGGATGCGGGTGTCGAGGTCCTCCCCCTCGAGGTACTCCATCGCGATGTACGGCGTCCCCTGCCAGACGCCGTGGTCGAGGATCTGCACGACGTGCGGGCTACGGATCTGCGCGGCGACCTTCGCCTCGCGCTCGAACCGGAGCCGCACCTCCTTGGAGACGCCCTGCGCGTTCATGAACTTGATCGCGCACGGGATGTCGAGGCCGAGGTGCTGGGCGAGCCACACCGAGCCCATCCCGCCTTGCCTGAGCGGACGCACCAGGCGAAAGCGATCGGCAACGGTGTTCCCCGCGGCGGGTGTCACGCAGCCTCCCAGACCTTTTGGAATAACACAGGTCGTCATCCAGGGGCACGTTCGCGCCATGCAAAAGTGAACTGGGGCCGACGGCATGAAATGGCGTAGAAGCCCCGCCATCCCCCGCGCCCTGCATTTGCGACGTTTGCGTCGTTTGCGTCGGTTACGACGCTTCGCGGCGGAAGCTAGCGAGAACCCGAGCTCGCGGCGGCGGGCTCCTGCAGAGACCGCCGCTCGGCGGGCCGGCCCGGAAGCACGCCGCCGCCGTCGGCCTTGTCCGTCTTGTCGGTCGTGGACGTCTTGTCGAGCGGCGTGCCCGTCGTCTGCGCGAGCTGGCTGCCCCGCGGATCGTCCGGGAACGCATCGAGGAACTTGCGGACGTGGTGGCGCGACTCCTCGGCGATGCCCGCACGGAACGTCAGGAGCGCGAGGTTGTAGCGCGCATCGGCGCTCCTGGGCTCGGCCTTCAGGGCGGCGAGGTAGCCTTGACGTGCGCCGTTGTAGTCCCCGCGCTTGTCGGCGATGAGCGCGAGGTTGTAGAGCACCTCGGCGTCCGAGGGATCCTGCTCGGCGAGCGGCGTGAGGCGCGCCTTCGCCCCGTCGAGATCTCCGGCCAGGATCGCGAGCGCTCCCGCAAGGAGCTGCGCCTTCCGGCCTGCGCCGGCGCCGATCGCGCGATCCGCCTCGGCCCTGGCCTCGGCCAGGCGACCCGCGCGCTCGAGCGCGAGCGCGAGCGCATAGCGGAGCCGCGACGGGTCGCCGCCCTCCTCCAGCGCGGCCCGCGCCTCGGCCTCGGCACGCTCGGGGCGGCCGGCGACGGCGAGCGCCTCGGCCAGGACCGCGCGCGTGCTGCTCTGCTCCGGGCACCGCTCGCGCGCGGACTCCGCGTCGCGGAGGGCGGCGCCAGCGTTGCGGGCGTGCAGCCTCGCCTCGGCGCGCAGCGCGAGGCAGGCGCACGTGGCCGGCGCGGCGGGCGCGGCGGCGGGGTGCATCCTCAGGCAGCGCGCCGCGACGCCGTCAAGCTCGTCCACCTTGCGCCGCTCGCGGAGCGGCCTCGTGAGCTCGTCGATCGCGCGCAGGTGTGCGCCGTCGCGGCGCAGCGCTGCCCACCACATCCTCTCGCGCGACCCGAGCAGGGGCGCTGCCCCGTTCAGCTGGACGACACCGAGGCCGATCACGACGATCGCGGCCCCCATGCGCCGGTGCTTGAAGCTCGATCCGAGCCAGCGCTCCGCGGCGGCGGCGGCGAGGGTCGCGAGCGCCGCCCACAGGGGAACCGCGACGAACACGACCCCCTGCGCGAGCGGCGCGCGAGGCCCGCGGTAGTAGAGCGTGGCCGCGAGCGCCGCGGCGATCGCGATCCACAGCAGCGCCGCGCCGTTCCTGGCGAGCCGTGTATCGAGCCGCGCGGCGAACCACGCCGACAGGCCGAGCGCCGCGGCGAGCCCGGCCGCCGAGAGCGATCCCGAGAGGGCGAGCGCGCCGGCCGGGAGCGGCTCAGGCGAGAGCGACGTGGGCGCGATCGCCAGGACCACCAGGTGCAGCACGCGGCAGAGGTGCAGGGCGAGCTCGGCAAGCCAAGGCACGGCGTGACCTTAGCCCACCGTCCATCGCGGACCAAACGGCAGAGAGGCATCGCTGCAGCGCGGCCGCCGCGGTGAAGGCGCGCTCACAGCCACGGCGCGCTCACGGCAGGGTCATCTCGACCTCGACGGAGACGCGCGTTCCGGGCGGCGACACGACGAGCCCCAGCGGCATCATCCGGAGGCATTGCGCCGCGTCGGGACGATCCATCCCTCGCACTTCGCTGATGCCGCGGGCGATCTCGTCCCCGGACGCATCGAAGGTCATGTTGAAGATGTACCTGGCGCGCGCTGGAGCGGGGTTCTTCCTGAGCGAAGGCTCCCAGCACTGCTTCACGAAGAGCGACCGGCGCGCTTCGAGCTCCTTGGCGGCATCCCCCTCGACACGCTTGTAGAGCTCGCTCGTCAGCGGCGAGGCCCCTGCCGACGCAGGGTGATGCACAGGCAGCGAAGGGGCGCGCGCGCCCGCAGTCGCAGGCAGCGCGCCCGCGCGTGCTGTCGAGGCCTCCACGCTGGCCGACGGAGGCGCAGGTGGCGGCGGACGCTGCAGCCCGAGGTAGAGCCCTGCTGCGATGAAGAGGCTGCCGAGCAGGATCGCCGCGGGGGTCATCAGCTCCTTCTGCATGGTGGCGATCGGAGGGCAGGCGCCGCGCGCCTCGCGGCGCGCGAGGTTGGCCGCCCAGCCCGACCTTACTGCATCGAGACGACAGCGGAGGTGTACGAATAGTCGTTGTTGGTCCAGAAGGGGCTATCGGACTTCCCGCAGAGGCCGACGTTGTACTGGCCTGGGGGAGGCGACAGCACTGCGCTCAGCCCCATGGTGATGCGGGTGTGCGCCGGGACCTGGACCGCATAGACGCCCGTCCCTTCTGGGCTGAGCTCCCCGAGAGGCGAGAGCTGCTGAGAGCAGATCCAGAGGTGGAGCTGGTCCGCCGGGGTCGACGCGGCGCCGAGCGCCTTGTTGGAGACGACGATGACGCGCTGCCCCGAGGCGGTCACGCTCACGGTCGCGGGCGCAGCCAGGAACTGCAGCGGTTTCTGAGGAGCGGCACCCGCGGCGGAAACGTAGGTGCTCGAGATGACACCAGGAGGTCCCTGCGGCCCCTCCGCCCCCGGCGCCCCCGGGGGCCCGGCAGCGCCAGGCGGCCCAGCCGGACCGGCCGGACCGGCCGGACCGGCCGCGCCGGGAGGGCCCGCGGGCCCCGGCGCGCCCTGCAGGCCGATCGGATCGCCGACCCACACGCCGCTGCTGTCGATGACGACGCGACCGCCGATGGAGATCGAGTTCGGCGTGATGTCCCCCGCGACGTTGCTGGCCTGGAGCGCATACGGAACGCTCGCGATCTTGGCGCGGGGCACCATCTCGGGGTCGTCCCCCACGGTGATCCCCAGGTAGCGCGCCGCGCCGTCGAAGACCGGCTTGTCGACGGGCGCGAGCTCGCCGAGGTCGACCGAGAAATAACCTTGGTCGAACGTGATGGTGTGGAGCTCGCTCCAGACGGGCACGGGCGCGTCGGGCGCGTCGTAGAACGCGAACACCACGTCGAGCGTGTCGTCGATGGGCTGGCCCACCGAATCGAAGAGGCGTCCCTGGTGGGTGATCGTGACGGGGACCGCCGCGGCAGCGGGCCCGGACAGCGCGGTCACCGCCGCAAGGACCGGCGCGTGGATGGTTCGTGCCTTCATCGCGAGCTCCCCTCGTTCGCCCTCGCGAGCCGGCGCCAGGTGCGCCGTGGGAGGCGTCGCGCGGCGCGCGCTGAGCGATCGCGGCCGGAGGCGCCGATGATCCTGGAGCGGGCCGCGAGCCCTGCCACGATCTCGCGAAGGAGCAGCGCCTTGGATGCCGGCGGCCGACGGGCGGTTCCGATCGCGCTCCCGATCGTCCGACGCCGCTCGGACAGGCCGCCGGCGTCGCCAGCGCCGAGGCCTCGCCGCCGCGGGGCGAGATCGCCCGAGACGGCGCGCGCCCGGGTCTCGCGGCCTGCGCGCCGCGACGTGATCGACCTCGGCGCGGCGCCGGCTACTCGAGATCGTACGGCTCGATCTTCACCTCGGCCAGCTTCGGGACGGCCGCGGCGATCGCCTCGCCGATCTCCTCGTGCGTGCCGACGACGCCAATCACGAGATCGTCCTCGGAGATCCGGCGCCGCACGGCGGCGTTCGCCTCCTCGAGAGTGACGTCCTCGATCCGCTTCAGGTAGGTCTCGTGGTACCCCTCCGGCAGATCGTACAGGAGCTCGTCGAGCTTCTGGTGCACGCGCTTCCTCGCGGTGTCGATCTCGAATGCGTGCGAGCGGACGAGGTAGCGCTTCACGAACGTGAGCTCGTCCTCGGTGATCCCATCGCGCCGCAGCGCCTCGAGCAGCCCGAGCTGCAGGGAGAGACAGGCGGCGGCGTCCTGCGCCGCGGGCGCGGTCCACATGGTGAACGCGTCGCGGTGCCGATCGAAGCCCGCGCGCGACGAGGCGCCGTAGGACCAGCCACGCTTCGCGCGTACCTCCTGCATCAGCCGCGACGAGAAGGTGCCTCCGAAGGCGGTGTTCGCGACCAGGAGCGCCATGTGATCGGGGTCGTGGGCGTCGGTGCCGAGCCCGCCGATGACCATCTGCGTCTGCGTCCGCTCGGGTTTGTCGACGAACACGAGGCAACGCCCCGGCCTCGCCCCGGGATCGGTCACCGGATCGGGGATCGCCTCGCCCTCGGGCAGGCCGGACAGGAGGCGCTCGGCGACCCCGTGCGCCTCGCCGGGCTCGATGTCGCCCGAGATGGCGACGATCGCGTTGCGCCGGCTGTAGTGCCGCGCATAGAACGCGGCGACGTCGTCGCGCGTGATCTCCCGCAACGTCGGGATGGTGCCCGCGGTGCGGCGGCCGTACGGGTGCCCGGCGAACAGGGTCCGCCGGAAGGCGCGGCTGCAGAGCGAGCGATCGCTGTCGCGCGCCTCGATGAGCTCGGCCTCGGCCTCGCGCAGGAGCCGCGCGAGCTCCGGCGGCGAGAACGTCGGGCGCGCGAGGAGCGTGGCCCCGAGCTCGACGAACCGGTCGAGCGAGCGCTTGATCACCTCGAAATGCACCGTCGTCGCGCTCGTCGCCACGTCGGTGCCGAACTCCCCGCCGAGCGCGTCGATGGTCTCCTCGATCTCGTTCGCGCTGTAGCCCTCCGCGCCGCGGCGGAGCATGCGCGCCGTGACGCGCGCGAGCCCCTCGCGCCCGGCCGGATCGTGCGCCGAGCCAGAGGGGAACGCGACCACGATGCTGACGATGGGGAGCGCGTGGCTCGTCTCCACGAGCACCGCGCCGTCGCGGGGCGCCACGCGACCCCCCGTCGCTCCCCTGCCCTGCCCCTCGGCGCCCCAGGCGAGGCTGCTCTTCACGCTCTGGCTCACGATGCCTCCTCGCTCTCCGCGTCCGTCCCGTCCTCGTCGTCCTCGTCGCTCGTCCCGTCCGGGATCACGTGGATCACGGTCCGCGCCGAGCTCACCAGGTAGCGCCGCGCCACACGCAGCAGATCCCCCACGGTCGCCCGCCGGTAGGCGGCGAGCCGCTCGAACAGGGCCGCAGGATCGCCGAGCACCGTCTCGTAGAAGCCGATTTGCTCTGCTTTGCCGGCGACGGTCTCGAGCCCTTGCAGGACCGAGAGCTCGATGCGCGCCTTCGCCCGATCGAGCTCCGCCTCGGTAACGGGGGCGCGGCGCACCGCCTCCAGGAGCGGCTCGAGGGCCGCGAGCAGCGCCTCCCCCGTGTGCTCGCCGCGAGCCGAGAGATAGATGTCATAGAGCGAAGGATCGCGGAACGAGCCCACCCAGCCCCGGACCTCGCTCGCGATCTCCTGCTCCTGAACGAGCGCGCGATGCACGCGCGACGACCGCCCGGAGAAGAGGATCTCGTTCAGCAGGGCGAGGGGCGCGTGGTCGAAATCCCCGAGCGCCGGCGCGCGATAGCCGATCGCGACCTTGTGCGTCGCGGTCGGCTTCACCACCTCGGCGCGGCGCTCCGCGATCTGCGGCGGCTCGGGGCACACCTCTTCGACCGGGATCTTCGAGGGCTCCTGCGCGCCGTAGTGGTCCTGCACCCCGCGCAGCGCCTCGTCGAGCGCGACGTCGCCGACGATGACCAGCGCCGCGTTGTTGGGGGCGTAGTACGTCCGGTAGAACTCGACGCAGTCCTCGGTCGTGAAGCCCTTGATGTCCTCCATCCAGCCGATGGTCGGCCACCCGTAGGCGTGCTTGGTGAACGCCTCCTTGTAGAGCAGCTCGCTCACCGCCCCGTCGACGTCGTCGTCGACCCGCTGCCTCCGCTCGTTGGCGACGACCTCCTTCTCGCTCGACACCTGCGGATCGCGGAGGACGAGCCGCGCCATGCGCTGCGCCTCGAGGCGGAGGGTGAGCTCGAGCGCGTCCTTCGGCAGGTTCGTGTGGTAGTAGGTCCAGTCGAGGAACGTCGCCGCGTTCGTCTCGGCGCCGGCCTCCTCGAGCATCCGATCGAACGCGCCGTGAGCGACGCTCTCCGTCTCGCCGAACATGAGGTGCTCGAAGAGGTGGGCGATGCCGGTCTTGCCCACGCGCTCATGGCGCGAGCCGACGCCGAACCAGGTCTGCAGGCAGACCACGGGCGCTGAGGGGTCGACGAGCACGAGCACCTTGAGCCCGTTCCCGAGGGCGAAGCGCTCGACGCGCATCGTCGGACCGAACGCGACGGTGGCGTCGTGGCGCAGCCGGGCGAGCGGCGGGCGTTCGCGGTTCAGCTCGACGAGCATCTCGGCGAGCGGACCCGTTCGAGGGAGGGCGTTGGCGCCGGGGACCGAGTAGGCAAGCGTCTCCTGCATGGCAGGCGCAGCCCATACCACGCTCAGCGCCGCGGCGCTGCGTGGCACAGGACGTCGCTCGGATCCCGCGTCGACTGGTGGCACTCCCATCGGTCGTCGTGGCAGGAGACGACGAGGATCCCCGCGTCGTACGCCTCCTTCAGAGAGGAGCCTGCCCGCTGCGCGAGCAGGTTGGACGGGGTGCGCTCGGTGCACCCCTTGCCCATGTCGACCTCGATCTTCCTGTTCCCCTTGGTCGCCTTGACAGGGTTCGGCGGGGTCTTGCCCTTGTCGGCGGTGCGCACCGCCGCGGCGAGCTTCGGCAGGATGCCCTCGAGGTAGGGCTTGTCGACGAGCGGGTCGGTCGACCGCGGCGACACCATGGCGAGCGTGTACTGGATCGCCATCATCTGCTGCTCCGCCGGCGCGCTCGGCTGGATCGGCCCGCTCGACCCGATCGGGATCGGCCGCGGCGGCAACTCTCGCTTCGCGGCCTCCATGGCCGCGAGGGTCGCCGCGGCGCTCGGGGCCGGCGCCGCGCTGTCCGCGCCCGGCGGCGCGGGGGCTGAGGTGGACGCTCGAGGCGCCGGAGCGGGCGGCTCGTCGCACGCGAGGACGGCGAGGGCGAGGGCGAGGGCAGAGAACGCCGCGCGGAGCTCGCGCGGCCGGACGGGGGCGGGCTGCATGGGCGGCTTATACGAGCGTGCGCCGTGCGCCGCCACGCTCGCGTGGCCGCGCGGCGCGCGGTGACCAGCGCCCCCGCGCGTCAGTCGATCTTCAGGATGGCGAGGAACGCCTCTTGCGGGATCTCGACGCTCCCGACCATCTTCATCCGCTTCTTGCCCTCCTTCTGCTTCTCGAGGAGCTTGCGCTTGCGGCTGATGTCGCCGCCATAGCACTTGGCGGTCACGTCCTTGCGCATCGCCTTCACGGTCGTCCGCGCGATGACCTTCGACCCGATCGCCGCTTGGATCGCGACCTCGTACTGCTGGCGCGGCACGATGTCCTTGAGCTTCACCGCGAGGTCCCGGCCCCGGGCGTACGCCTTGTCCCGGTGCACGATGACGCTGAGGGCGTCGAGCGGGTCGCCGTTCACCAGCATGTCCAGCTTGATGAGGTCGTCGGCGCGGTACCCGACGAGCTCGTAGTCCATCGACGCGTAGCCGCGCGACACGCTCTTCAGCTTGTCGTGGAAGTCGAAGAGCACCTCGCTGAGGGGCATGTCGTAGGTGATGATCACGCGGTCGGACGAGGCGTACTGGATCGACTTCTGCTCCCCGCGCCGCTCCTGGCACAGGGCGAGGACCGCGCCGACGTACGTCGATGGCACGTGGACGGTCATCCGGAAGATCGGCTCCTCGATGCGATCGGTGAGGTTCGGCGGCGGGAGCTTCGCGGGGTTCTCGATCGACTTCATCGAGCCGTCGTTCAGGTAGCAGTGGTAGACGACGCTCGGCGCGGTCGTGATGAGGTCGAGGTTGTACTCGCGCTCCAGCCGCTCCTGGATGATCTCCATGTGGAGCAGGCCCAGGAAGCCGCACCGGAAGCCGAACCCGAGCGCCTCGGAGGTGTCGGGCTCGAAGACGAACGCGGCGTCGTTCATGTGGAGCTTCGACAGGGCGTCGCGGAGGTCCTCGTACTGGGCCGAGTCCGTCGGGAAGATCCCGGCGAAGACCATCGGCTTGACCTCCTTGAAGCCGGGAAGCGGCGTCGTCGCCGGGTGGACGGCGTCGGTCACCGTGTCGCCGATCTTCGTGTCGACGACGCTCTTGATGTTGCCGACGAGGAAGCCGACCTCCCCTGGCCCGAGCTCGGTGATGGCGGTCGCGTGGGGCGTGAACACGCCCATCTCCGTGACCTCGTAGTCGCGGCCGGTCGCCATGAAGCGGACCTTCTGGCCCTTCCTGATGATGCCGTCGACGACGCGCACCATGACGACCGCGCCGCGGTAGCTGTCGTACCAGCTGTCGAAGATGAGGGCGCGGGGCGCCGCGTTCAGGTCGCCCTTCGGCGCCGGGATGCGCGCGACCACCGCCTCGAGGATCTCCGCGATGCCGATCCCCGTCTTGGCGCTGGCGGGGATGGCGCCGGAGCAGTCGAGGCCGATGACGTCCTCGATCTCGCGGGTCGTCCGCTCGACGTCGGCCGAGGGGAGGTCGATCTTGTTGAGGACCGGGAGGATCGCGAGGTTGTTGTCCAGGGCGAGGAAGACGTTCGCGAGGGTCTGCGCCTCGACGCCCTGGGTGGCATCGACGACGAGGAGCGCGCCCTCGCACGCCTGGAGGCTGCGCGAGACCTCGTAGTTGAAGTCGACGTGCCCGGGCGTATCGATGAGGTGCAGCCGGTACGTCTGGCCGTCGTTCGCGGTGTAATCCAGGCGAACGGTCTGGGCCTTGATCGTGATCCCCCGCTCGCGCTCGATGTCCATCTTGTCGAGGAACTGCTCCTTCTGCTCGCGGGCGGTGAGCGCCCCGGTCGCGTCGAGGATGCGGTCGGCGAGCGTGGACTTGCCGTGGTCGATGTGGGCGATGATCGAGAAGTTGCGGATGAGCTTGGAATCAACGGGCATAGCGAGCTTCAGGGCGCGGCGACCTGACCAGCGTTAGCGGCCGCAGCGCGCGGCCTCGACCGAGATGCGAGGGAGCGGACTGGAACGTCCGGGCCCCTCAGGGGGAGCGAGCCGCGGCGCGCGGCTCTACGAGCGCCGCGGAAAATGGAGGACCGCGGCGTGCCTGCTCCTAGCGCGACCCGCGCCGCGAAGCTATCCACCCCGAGCGACCGGCGCCCAGGCGTCCGGCACCCCGGGCCCAGAGCCTTGCGGCCCCCGGCGCCGGTCATTTCTTCGGGATCGGCGGCGCGGCGACCGGCGGGCTCTCCAGGGACATCTGCCCTGGCAGCACGTGCTCGTAGTGCTTGAGGACCATATCTATCCCTTCGCGGATGTAGACCGCGATCGGGACCTTGGTGCGTTCGTGCAGGATCTTCAGCCGCTCGGCCTGCTCGGGCGTGATGTAGATGGTCGTCGAGACTTTCTTCCGCGACATGTCACGCCCGGGAGGGTAACCCGCCAGTCTCGAAGGGTACGACTGACAAGACGTTACCCTAGATGCCGGTACGTATGATGTCAATCGGAATGGCGCCACCGTGCTCGCCGGGGTTCGGGGATCGGCCGGGCTGGGCCGCGGGTCGCGTCCGTCGCGTCCGTCGCGTTTGGTGGGCTTCTTGATGTGCGCGCGGGCCGCGGTCTAGACTGCGGCTTGAAGCTGGTCCGCGTCGGGACGGCTCGCCCGGCGCGTCGAGCTTCTGTCCCGAGGGTTCCGGGCTGGCCGGAGGAATCTCTTGATGACGCGATTCCCGCTCACCTGGCGGTCGTCCAGGTGCTCGCTTGTGGCCCTGATCACCATTTCGGTCGCCTCCTGCGCGTCCTCGACGCCGGAACCCTCGAGCGCGAAGGGCTCCACCAGCGAACGGGACACGGCGGTCGTCCACGAGCCCTGCGACAAGGACTCCGCCTCTGCGGAGAAGGTCGATGTGAACGGCGACCGGATACCCGACATCATCCACGTGAAGCAAGACGGCCGGGAGGTCTGTCGGGTCGTCGACCTGAACCTGGACGGCGCGATCGACGCCTTCATCTACTACGACGGCAAGGGGGTGGAACGGCGGCGCGAATCGGACTTCGACCGCGACGGGCGGGCCGACGAGATCGCTCACTACGAGCGCGGCGCCATCGTGTTGAAGGAGCGCGAGACCAACTTCGACGACAAGCTCGACACCTGGGACCACTACGAGGGTCCGCGCCTCGCGCGCCGCGAGCGCGACTCCGACGGCGATGGGATCGTCGACCAGTGGTGGCAGTTCAACAACCCGAACGACGCGAAGTGCGCGGTCGTGGCGAGCGATCAGAACGCCGATGGCAAGGCCGATCCCGGAAGCGTGGTGGATCTCTGCGCCGAGTCGTACGGCGCGCCGAAAGCGCCCGTGCCCCCGCCGGCCGGCGCCGCGCCCGTGGAGGGAGGGGCGGGCGCAGGGCAGCCTGCGGCCGCCGGGGCGCCGGGCGCCGCGCCCACAGCTGCCCCCGCCGCGGGCGCGGCTGCATCGACGACCGCCGCGCCCACCGCTGCCCCCGCCGGCGCGGCTGCATCGGCGAGCACCGCGCCCGCGGGCTCCGCGCCCGGCCAGCCGGCCGCCAAGAAGGGACCGTGACATGAGGAGACAAGCGCTCATCGCGCTGGCCACGCTCAGCCTGCTCGGCGCGGCGTGCGGCTCGGATCCAGGGTTCGAAGGCGCGAAGGCGCCGAGGGTCGAGGCGGCTCGCAACGCCGACGGCAGCATCGACGATCGCTCGATGTGCGACTGGAAGGGCAAAGAAGATCGCGAGACGAGCGAGACCGCCGGGCCAGGCGCGATCCAGCCCAACGTGAGGCGCGTCTGGCAGATCGTGGGCACCGGCGAAGACCGCCAGAGGGCGCTCGTCTGCCGCGAGATCGACACCAACTTCGACGGGGTGAAGGACGTCGTCCGCAAGTACAACGACAAGGGCGAGAGCCTTCACGAGGAGTCCGACTCGAACTACGACGGCCGGATCGACACATGGCTCACGTTCGCCGGCGGAAGGCTGGCCGAGGTGAAGGTCGACTCCGATCGCGACGGCAACCCCGACGAGTGGAAGTACTACAGCGGCGGCAAGCTCGCGCGCATCAAGCGCGACACGAACCGCGACGGCAAGCCGGACGTCTGGGAGATCTACCGCATGGGTCGGCTCGAGCGGATGGGCGTGGACGTCGACGCCGACGAGCGGGTCGATCGGTGGGATCACGACAACGAGCTGAAGCGCCGCCTCGAGGACGACGAGCGAAAGAAAGAAGAGGAGGCCACCGCTGCAGCCGCGAAGAAGGCTGCGGAAGATCAAGCGGCCGCGGACAAGGCAAACGAGGCCGTGGGCGACAGCGGGAGCGCGGCGCCCTCCAGCGACAAGAAGAAATAGAGCGCGCCTCCTTCGAGCCGAGGTCGGGTCAACTTCGCCCCCTGCCCTGACGGCGCAAGCGCGCACAGGTGCTCCTGCCGCCGCAGCCGTTCGCCAGGGCAGGCGTGCCGGCCGTCGGCCTCGGATCCCAGCAGCGTACCGCCCAGGTCGGTCGACGCGGCGCGAGGAGCGTGCTTATCAGTGCCGTCGGCCGACACCATCGCGTCGGCGTAGGTCCCGAGCACACCATGGAAGAACGTCTGCAGAAGATCATCGCGCGCGCCGGCGTCGCCTCGCGTCGCGCATCGGAGGAGCTCATCCTCGCCGGGCGGGTGCGCGTGAACGGGCGCGTCGTGACCGAGCTCGGCTTGAAGGCCGACCGGCAAAAGGACCGCATCGAGGTCGACGGCAAGCGCCTCGTCTCCGAGGCGCCGGTCTATGTCGCGCTGCACAAGCCGCGGAACGTCGTCTCGACGCTGCGCGATCCCGAGGGGCGCCCGACGGTCGCCGACCACGTGCGTGGCACGGGCGCGCGGCTCTACCCCGTGGGTCGGCTCGACTTCGCGACGAGCGGCATCCTCCTCATGACAAACGACGGCGACTTCGCCAACGCGCTGCTCCATCCGCGCGGCGGCGTGCCGAAGACCTACGTCCTGAAGGTTCAGGGCGCCATGAGCGAGGACGACCTCACGCCGTGGCGCGAGGGGATCCGCCTCGAGGATGGCGTCACGCTGCCGGCCGAGGCGCGGCTGCTCCGCCACGAGGGCGACAAGACGTGGCTCGAGGTGACCCTCCGCGAGGGCCGCAACCAGCAGATCCGTCGCATGGGCGAGGCGACCGGCTGGCCCGTGATGCGCCTGGCCCGGACGACGTTCGCCGGCGTGAGCTCGGAAGGCCTCCGGCCGGGAGAGTGGCGCGCCTTGACGGTGGATGAGCTCCTCCACATCCGCGAGGCGTTCGGCGTGCCCAAGCGGATCCGCGGCGCGATGATGGGCGCGTCGTCGGGTCCGGTCGACCACCGCCGCACGGCCAGCTCGGCCCGGTCAGGCGCGAAGGCGTCACCTCGGCCTACACAGGAAGCCGCTGGTGCTGCCGCACGCGGCCGGGGACCGGCACAGCCGAGGGTTCGCTCCAGAACCAACGCCGACGCCCCGAGCGCACCTGGTCAGGGCCCGGCCGGGCGGATGGCTCGCTCCAGGACCGACACCACCCCGAGCACGCCCGCCCGGAGCCCGGCCGGGCGGATGGCTCGCTCCAGGACCGACGCCGCCCCGAGCACGCCCGCCCGGAGCCCGGCTGGGAGGACGGCTCGCCCCAGGACCGACGCCGCCGCGCCCGCGACGCCCGGACCGGGCGCCGCTAGATCTGCGCGAAGCGTCCGCTCCGAAACGAAGCCTCGAGCAGCTGAGACACGCGCGCCTCGAGCTCGCGGGCGCGAGCGTCGTTGATGCCGGCGAGGGCCTGTTTGATCTCGCCGAGCGCCTTCAGCTGACTGAACAGCTGGACGTCGCCGAGCGAGGCGCCACCCGTGAGGATCTGCCGGATCCGATCGATCTCCGCGGCGAGCGCCTCCACGCCGACGCCGAGCGCGCCGACGCGGCGGCGATCCGGGTGCTCGCGAAAGAAGGCCTCGAGCACCGGCTGCACGATGCCCTCGAGGATCGCCGCCTGATCCTGGTTGTTCCAGATGTGCTTGAGCACGAAGAAGTCGCTCGCGTCGGTCGTCTGGCGGCCATCGAGGTAAGCGCTCGCCGCGAAGAGCTTGAGCATCTTCACGACACGACGATCCGAGAGCGATATCCCCTCGGCGCGGATCTGGAACACCAGCCCCTTGTAGGCCGACAGGAACGCATCGCCGAAGTTCATCCGCGCGCCGAACCCTCGGCCGAGCTCGGCGAGCTCGCGCGCCGCGACGAGCGGGCGAAGCGGCTCGCCGGCCATATGCCGGATCTCCTGCTGAATGCCGCGCTGGAGCAGCTCGCTGAAGTGGTAGGCGTCGAGGTTGTCGGACTGCACCCGCAGGAGGAAGCGGTCGAAGATCGCGGTCAGCGTCTCGTCGCCGGGCACCTCGTTCGAGGCAGCGAAGACGCTGATGAGCGGGCAGCGGAGCACCTGGCCGCCGCTCGCGAACTTGCGCTCGTTCAGCAGCGTGAGCAGCGCGTTCAGGATGGCGCTGTTCGACTTGAAGACCTCGTCGAGGAAGACGATCTCCGCCTCGGGGAGCATCCCCGAGGTGTTCCGGCGGTAGACGCCCTCGCGAAAAGCACCGATGTCGACCGGGCCGAAGATCTCGTTCGGCTCGGTGAAGCGCGTGAGCAGGTACTCGAAGTACCGCGCCTGCATCAGCTCGGCGAGCGTGCGGATGAGCGCGCTCTTCGCGGTCCCCGGCGGGCCGAGGAGCACGCAGTGCTCGCCCGCGACGACCGCGATCATGAGCAGGCGGATGATCTCGTCCTTGCCTAGGAACTGCCGCTCGAGGCTATGGGCAAGCAGGCGCAGGCGCTCGTGGAGCGGAGCGGACATGAGGCGAATCCTCGTATCACAGGCCCGCCGCCTGGCGCACCGTTCGGCGCATCGCCCCGTGCGTTCCCACGACGCCAGCGCGCCGAGCGGTTGAGCAAAACGTTGAACAAAACACAGAGGCCGGTGGGTCACACCGGCCTCGCAGGGTCTGCTCGCTGCCGCAGAGCCTATGTCGTGGAGCGGGAGACGGGATTTGAACCCGCGACGTCAACCTTGGCAAGGTTGCACTCTACCACTGAGTTACTCCCGCAGATGTCAATCACTTAATTCAGGAAACCACTTCTAAAGGCGTTTGTCAGAAAAATCCTGATTCGCGCCGGGTCATCACCGGAGGTTCGCTCCGTCGATGCGTGGCGGATGAGTACCAATCGGCGTGGTGGGAGTCAAGCTCTCAACAACAAAACCTCAAAACTTCCGTCGCCGGCAGGTTGCACGGCCGCTCTGGTCGAGTATTGTGTGGCCATTGCGAGCGAGGGGGCTCGCCAAGCAGCACCACGAACGGTGCCGCTCACAAATGCCTTCGCGTTCGCGACAGCGGCACCGTGTGGGGGGCTCTTACATCATAAGGGGTGCCCGCCACTCGGCGCGCTCTTGGTTGGCCTGGGTCGACCAGGCAGGTCCTTTGGACTTGGGGGGAGCATGAACGAACAGACTGCTTTGCGAGTGGACGTTGCGGAGACAACGGCGCCGGTCCTTCAGAAAGAGTACCGGTCCGGAGTCCACGCCAAACGACAGGATGACGACGGCGGGTGGGGGCTCGTCCTGATCGGGCTCGACGCTCCGCCGCGGATCGTGAGCCTCATGGACGGCGCCGTGATCGGCAGCGCCGCGCGCGACGGGCGCATTGAGGGCCACGGGATCGCGCCGGAGCACGCGAAGATCAGCGTCCGTTCCGACGGTTGCTACATCGAGGACATGGACACCCACGACGGCACGTGGGTGAACGGCGTCCGCGCCCGGCGCATCGGCGTGATGCACGGCGACGTGGTGCGCCTCGGGCATCAGCTCGGGGTCTTCGTCGAGCGGCACCTCGCGCTGTATGACGGCGCGCCGTCTCGGCTCGGGCCGCTGGTGTTCGGCTCGAAGCAGCGCAAGGACTGGATCGACCCGGTGATGAAGCTCGTGCAGTCGGGCTCCAGCGTCTGCATCGAGGGTGCTCCCGGGGTCGGGAAGCGGACGCTGGCTCGCCTCGCCGCAGCGGTGCGCGAGGGCCTGGGTGAGACGCTGGTGGTCGACGGCAGCGCCGAGACGAAGCCGGCCATTCCGCCGGGCGCACGACCGATGACATGGCTCGTCCTCGACGCCGATCGCCTGCCGCGCCCGCAGCAGCTGGAGATCGCGCACTCGGTCGGTCGCTCGAACGGCGTCAGCATCATCGCGACGACCGGACAGCCGCTCGACCGTGCCGCCGGCGACGGGCGCGTGGCGCCGTGGTTCGCTTCGCTCTTCTCCGGCAAGCGGATCACGATCCCGACGCTCGAGATGCGGCGCGAGGACGTGCCGCTCATCGTGCGCGACATCGCGGAGCGCAACGCGATCGGCCTCGACCGCTTCACTCCGCAGCTCCTGGAGGCGCTCGTCCGTGCTGGCTGGCCGGGCGGCGTCCCGCAGCTCGAGTCCGCGATCGTGACCGCAGCCCAGGCTGCGCCGGACGGTCCGCTCTCCGTCACGCCGATCGCGGGATCGCTCGCGCGCGGCCCGCGGGTGAAGCCGAACCTCCCGCCCGCGACGGATCCTTCGCTCGCGCGCGCCCGCCTCGAGGACGCCCTCGCCCGGGCCAACGGCTCCGTCGCGTCCGCTGCGCGTGCCCTGGGCATGTCGCGGCAGGCCATCTACCGCGAGGCCGACCGGCTCGGCCTCGACATCGCGCGCCGCAGGGTCCCGCGCGGCTGAGTGACGCCCGTTCATCTGCGGGAGCCTCGCGTCGCGCCAGCGCGGGGGGCTCTCGGCGAGCTCGGACGAAGCGCCAGCGCGCGCCAGGCGGACGCCCAGGCGCGGATCTTCAACCGTAAAATCCGAGAGACGTATGGCTGACGATCGATCCCTCCTCGGGGTCGACGCACTGCTCGTAGTGCAGCATCTCGCCGCGTGACGACGGCGGGAGCGCGCGGAGCAACGTGTAGATGGGGCCGAGACCGCAGACGCGACGGCTGGCGAGGTCACGTGCGACGTCGACGAAGAAGCCCGGCGCATCGATCGACGTCGCGCGCTCGATCGATGCGAGATCGCGGTCGCGCAGCGCCGTCCGCTGCCGCTCGTCCAGGGGCGCGGGATCACCGAAGCGCGGGCCGACGTGGGCGAGGTCCGCTCCTGCGATGACGAGGACGCGACCGGGGCGCTTCGCCAGGGCGTCGCGGAGCGCCCTCAGAAACGACTCGGCGCCATCGTCTTGCGCGGGGTCGCGACGCCGCGCCTGACACTCCGAGAGGCCGCAGAGGATGGGTACGATCGACGCCGCGCGGCCGCCAAGGAGGTGCCGCACAAACACGGCCTGAAATTCGATCGAGTGCTCGTTCTTGTGCAGGTACTGGTCCTCGCGCACGTCGAAGCGGCTCGCCGCCGCGAGCTCTGCGATCATCTCTCGATCCGGCTCGAGAGGACCGAGCGGCGTCGCGAACGTCTTCTCGCAGACGGCGTACGGACGGCGCATCGCGGCGTGCGACGTCCCGAGCAGAACGAACGTGTCGATCTGCTCGAGCCCTGGACCCGCCAGCGCCTGCTCCAACGCAGCATAGGCATGCCCGTAGCCCGCCGCGGCGCGCCAGAGATCCATGTGCGGCGCGCAGAGCCCGACCATGCGCGATGGCGCGCTTTGCGGCGCTACAGCGCGCGTCGCTCCGCCCTGCGGCCGCGCGACCTGGAGGCACTTTCGTTCGATGAAGTCGGCGAGCTTCCGCCGATCGCCGTGGTACGCGCCGCCCGCGTGCGCGGCCATCCGGATCGGCGCCGCGTCGAACGATTGCACGACGCTCCGCCGGCGCGCTTGGAATCGCGGGCTGTCGAGCATCCACGCGCGCTCCAGCTCGTCGGCCAGCTGCGACACGTGGGCGGCGTCCACGTGCTGGCCCGTCGACCGGGCGACGTCACGCGCGATCTCGTCGATCGGTCGCCTCCCGTCGAAGCGCGCGAGCACGGCAGCGCTCGCGGCGGGAACGACGACCGGAGACGGCGCGATGCCCTCGGTGTCGCGCAGCATCAACGCGCGGCCATGGCGCTCATCCTGGATGACGACGATCTCAAGGGCTCGAAGCTTCGGGCGCAGCACCGGCATCCAGCGCGAGAATAGCGCGTGCGCGCTCGCCGCCCAGCGCGCGGCCTCGCGCCTCCGGGAACAGCGCCGACGCCCCCGCGGTCGCAGCGGCAGCTCGCTCCAGAACGGACAGCGCTGGTGCCCTGCGTCAGAGCGCCCGTCAGGATGGCGGATTGCTGCTTCGCAGCGGCGCTGCGTGGCACTAGGGTCGCTGCTTGAAGCTCCGCCCGGCTCCGCACCCCTCCCCTTGCATCGCGGCCGCTTCGGGCTGGCAGTACGTCCGATCACCACGAGAGCGCCTCCGAACGAATGCGTCGAACCACGACCCTCGATCCACCCGTCCGTGAAGCCGATCTGCTCACCGAGCTCTCGGCCGTGTACCGCGAGGCGGAAGAGGTCTTCAGTGGCTGGACGTGCGAGGCCTCGACCGAGTGCTGTCGGTTCGGGATCACAGGCCGCGAACCGTACGTGACCTCCGTCGAGCTCGCTGCCGTCCGGCGCGCGATCGCGGCTCGCGGGGGCCGCCGAGCGCTCGAGGGGATCGTGCGAGCGGACGGGGCAGGAGCGCCCGAGCCGGGGGCGTCCGCCGGCGGCCCGAGCCGGCGACGCGCGCTGCCGCAAGCGTCGGAGCGGCGGTGCCCGATGCTCACCGACGCCGGCCGCTGCGCGATCTACGCCGCGAGGCCCCTCGGGTGCCGCACGTTCTTTTGTGATCGCGCCTCCGCTGGATCCCCGGTCCGCCACCACGACGTGACCCGGCTCGTCCGCAAGATGCAGGAGATCGCCGCGCGACACGAGCCGGGCGGCGACCTCGGCCGTCCGCTCACCCGCGCCCTGGCGGAGGCTGGACCGAGCGCCGCGGGCGCGCCGCCCAGGACGAGCAGCTCGGCGCGCGCTCGCCGTGGCCGCTGAGCCCCGCCGCTCAGGTCCGCTCGACGGCCATCACGCCGGGGATCCGCTGCAGCCGCCGGATCACGCTCTTCAGCTGCGCGAGGTCGGAGCACAGGAACGTGAACGTGTTCATCGCCCGACCGTCGTCGCCCGCGCGACAGGTCGCCTCGCTGATGTTGATGCCCTGCTCGTGGAACGTGTGGCCGACCGTCGCGAGGATGCCCGGCCGGTTCGCCGTCATCACCTTGATCTGCACGGGGCGGTTGATCTTCGCGCGCGAGTCCCAGGAGATCTCCACGCGGCGCTCCGGGTCCGTGTCGAACGCCTTGGCGCAGTTGCGGCGGTGGACGGTGATGCCGCGGCCGCGCGTGATGAAGCCGACGATCTCGTCGCCTGGGAGCGGGTTACAGCACTTCGTGTAGCGGACGAGGACGTCGTCGATGCCGTTCAGCCGGATGCCGTGGCTGTCGCGCCCGGTGACCTTGCGGACGAGCGACTCGATGCGCCCCTCCTTGATCGACTCGGGCGGCGGGGTCGGCGTGCCCTTCTCGTTCTCCTTGGGCGTGGGCGCGAGAAACTCGCACACCGCGCGGACGCTCACCTTGCCATACCCGACCGAGATGAAGAGCTCGTCGGCCGAGGTGACCCCGAAGCGCTCCATGACCTTGCGCAGCTCGCCCTCGTGCTTCGTGAGGCGACTCAGGCTCATGCTGCGCTGGTGCATCTCCTTCTCGAGGAGCTCACGACCGAGCTTGAGCGACTTCTCCCTTTGCTCCGTGCGCAGGAAGTTGCGGATCTTCGAGCGCGCGCGGCTGGTCGAGACGTAATCGAGCCAGTCCTTCGAAGGGTGCTGGCTCGGGTTGGTCATCACCTCGACCACGTCGCCGTTCCGGAGCTTCGATCGGAGCGGGACGATGGCGCCGTTGACCCGTGCCCCCGAGCAGTGCTCGCCGACCTGCGTGTGGATCGCGTACGCGAAGTCGATGGGCGTCGAGCCGCGGGGGAAGACGCGCACGTCGCCCTTCGGCGTGAAGACGTACACTTCGTCCTGGAACAGGTCGACCTTGACGCTCTCCAGGAACTCGGCCGGATCCTTGAGCTCCTTCTGGAACTCCATCAGCTGGCGGAGCCAGCCGAACCGCGCGGCGTCCTTCGGGTCGATGCCGCCGGAGTTGTTCTCCTTGTACTTCCAGTGCGCCGCGATGCCCTGCTCCGCGACGCGGTGCATCTCGTGGGTGCGGATCTGGATCTCGATCCGCTCGCGCCCGGGTCCGATGACCGTCGTGTGCAGCGACTGGTACATGTTCGGCTTGGGCAGCGCGACGTAGTCCTTGAAGCGGCCGGGGACCGGGGTCCACTGCGAGTGGATCACGCCGAGCGTCGCGTAGCAGTCCGCCACCGACTCGACGAGGACCCGGAACGCGATGACGTCATAGACCTGATCGAAATCGCACTGCTGCGCCTGCATCTTGCGCCAGATCGAGTAGAGGTGCTTCGCTCGGCCGGTGACGTCGACCGCGAAGCCCTGCTCCGCGAGCTTGCCCGCGAGCACCTTCGAGACCTCGTGGATGTACTTGTCCCGCTCCTTCGCGGTCGTCTTGACCTTCTGCGAGAGGTCCGACCAGGCTTCCGGCTCGATGTACCTGAACGACAGGTCCTCGAGCTCGCTCTTGAAGCGCGCGATGCCGAGGCGGTTGGCGAGCGGCGCGTAGATCTCCATCGTCTCCCGGGCGATCCGGTCCTGCGCCTCGGGCTTCATGAACTCGAGCGTCCGCATGTTGTCGAGGCGGTCGCACAGCTTCACGAGGAGCACGCGGATGTCCCGCGCCATCGCCACCAGCATCTTGCGGAAGTTCTCGGCTTGCCGATCTTCCTTGGAAGCGAAGTTGATCTTCGAGAGCTTCGTCACGCCGTCGACGAGGAACGCCACCTCCTGGCCGAAGCTGTTCTCGATGTCGGTGGTCGTTGCGAGCGTGTCCTCGACGACATCGTGCAAGAGCCCGGCGCAGACGCTCGCCGTGTCCAGCTTGAGCTCGGTGATGATCGCGGCGACGCTCGCCGGGTGGGAAAAGTAAGGGTCGCCGCTCTTGCGGGTCTGCCCCTTGTGAGCATCAGAGCTGTAGGCGTAGGCCCGGGCGATGAGATCGACGTCTGCAGCGGGCTGATAGGTCCGGACGCGATCGACAAGCTCCGTCAACGTCAGCATGAAGAGTTCGGTGGGCGCAATGCGCCCCCTCCCTTTCGCACGCTAACACCGCGATCTAGACCCCGCAATTGTGTCACCATGCGCGACGCGCGCGCGCAGAGTAAGGTGCCCAGGCGCGTTGCCCGGCGCAGGGCACGCGCGCTCCGCCGCGCGTCCTCGTCGCCATCCACGCCATCCACGTCGTCCTCATCTCGGTTCATCTCGGAGTTTCCGCTTCGCCCGCTTGCGTCGGGTCGAATGTTGTCGCGGATTCATGAAAACCATGGAGCCGATCACCGTCTACGTCCACTTCCCCTGGTGCCTCAAGAAGTGTCCCTACTGCGACTTCGTGTCTTTCGCGAAGGCGCGGGAGGCGATCGACCACCGCGGCTATGCCGACGCCGTGCTGGCCGAGCTCCGGAAGCGGGAGGATGTGCTGGGCGAGCGCGAGCTCCGGAGCATCTTCTTCGGCGGCGGGACGCCGTCCCTGTGGGAGCCGGACGAGATGGGCAGGGTGCTGTCGGCCATCACCGCGGCCGCCGGCCGGCTCTCGCCGGACCTCGAGGTGACCGTGGAGTGCAACCCCACCTCGCTCGATGAGCAGCGGGCCCGAGCGTTCCGAGCGATCGGAGTGAACCGGCTCAGCATCGGAGTTCAGGGCCTCGACGTCGAGCGCCTCCGGTTCCTCGGGCGCCTGCACGACCCAGACGGCGGGCTCGGCGCGCTCTCGGCGGCGCTCCGGTCCGGGATGCCGCGCGTGAGCGGCGATCTCATCTACGGTGTCGCGGTCGGAACGGTCGAGGCGGCGCGGGAGCAACGCCCCGAGCACGCGGCCGCCGAGGCGCGCGCGGTGGCCTCGACGGGGGTGACCCATATCTCGGCGTACAGCCTGACGGTCGAGCCCGGCACCTCGTTCGGAGAGCTCGCGCGGCGCGGTCGCCTGCCGCTCGCCGGAGACGATGGCGTTGCGGACACGTTCTTCGCCATCGACGAGGCCCTCGAGGCCGAGGGGCTCGCCCATTACGAGGTATCGAACTACGCGAGGCCGGGCGACGAGGCGCGCCACAACCTGGGTTACTGGCAAGGCATCGACTACGTCGGTCTCGGGTGCGCCGCCTACGGGACGGTGTCTCGCCCGGATCCGCGCTGGGGCCTGCGCTCGGCCGGCGCGGAGGGGCATGGAGAAGCGTTCGCGGTCCGGTACCGGAACATCGTGAGTCCAGAACGGTACATGGCTGCGATGGCCGAGGGCGGCGAGGCGATCGCCGTGGAGAGCGAGGAGCGGCTCGACCCGGAGACGCGGCTGTCCGAGCGGATCATGCTCGGGCTGCGGCTGCGCGAGGGGCTCGATCTCGAGGCCGCCGCGGCGGCGCTCGGGGTGCCGGCGTGGCCGCCCTCGCGGAGGCAGGCCGCCGAGCGGCTCGAGCGCGCCGGCCGCCTGGAGGTGGCCGGCGGGCGGGTCCGCGTCCCGCGAGCAGCCTGGGTCTTCGCCGACGGCATCGCGGCCGACCTGTTCTGAAGCAGCGCCGCGAGGGCGTC
This sequence comes from Sorangium sp. So ce128, assembly GCF_051525245.1. NCBI lineage: Bacteria > Pseudomonadati > Myxococcota > Polyangiales > Polyangiaceae > Sorangium > Sorangium sp. So ce128. Next base: position 5,572,010 of record NZ_CP150313.1, read on the forward strand.
ACGTGGGCTCGCGGTGGACGCCGGGCCGGGACCACGCTCCGATGAGCGTCCCATGAGCCGTTTGCCTACCGTCGAGGACATCCGCGGCGCCGCCGTGCGCATCGCGCCCCACGCCCACGTGACGCCCGTGATGACCAGCCGCACGATCGACGGCATCGCGGGGGCGCGCGTCTTCTTCAAGTGCGAGAACCTGCAGCGGGTCGGGGCGTTCAAATTCCGCGGCGCGTGCAACGCGGTCCTGTCCCTCTCGGACGAGGAGGCGCGGCGCGGCGTCGCGACCCACTCCTCGGGCAACCACGCCGCCGCGCTCGCGCTCGCGGCCCGAATCCGCGGCGTCGCCGCGTACATCGTCATGCCCGAGAACGCGCCCGCTGTGAAACGCGCCGCCGTGGAAGGCTACGGCGCCCGGGTCGTGAGCTGCGCCCCCACGCTCCGGTCGCGCGAGGAGACGATCGCCCGCGTGATCTCCGAGACGGGCGCGATCTTCGTCCATCCTTACAACGACCCGCGCATCATCGCCGGCCAGGGCACGGCCGCGCTGGAGCTCGCGGCCCAGGTGGACGATCTCGACGCCGTGGTCGCGCCCGTGGGCGGCGGCGGGCTGCTCTCCGGGACCGCCATCGCCACCGGCTCGCTGTCGCGCGCGCGCACGATCGGCGCCGAGCCCGAGGCCGCGGACGACGCGGCGCGATCGATGCGCGAGGGGAGGATCATCCCCTCGAACGACCCGGTCACGATCGCCGACGGCCTCCGCACTTCGCTCGGCGAGCTCACCTTCGCGGTCCTGCGCGAGCGCGGGGTCGAGATCGTCACCGTGAGCGAAGAGGACATCGTCAAGGCGATGCGCGTCGTCTGGGAGCGAATGAAGCTCGTCATCGAGCCGAGCGCGGCCGTCCCGGTGGCGGCGGTCCTGCGGCGCTTGGTCCACGGGGCGCGGATCGGCGTCATCGTGAGCGGAGGCAACGTCGATTTGACCCGGCTCCCGTTCACCTGAGCGCGATCGCGGGAGCCACGCCGGCTCCCAGCTTCGCCGCGCCCGCGCGGGGGAGCTCGACCTTCACCTGAGCGCGCTCAGGCGTTCGAGCCTACGCGCGAGGGCGCGCTGGCGCTCCCCGCGCCCACGCTCACGTGCCGCGCCGCTCTCGCGCGAAGCGCAAGGCGGCGCGTACAGCGCTCGGCCCTGGGCCGGGCGGCGCCGCTGCGACCGACCGCCCTTGCGCGTCGAGGATGCGCGAGCCGCCCTGGCCGTCGATCGCAGGGCGGGAGGGCCCCCAGTTGGCGTTCACGATCGAGATGCGATGGCGCCGGGCGAGCACGGGCAGGAGATCGGCGCGCATGTCCCCTTCCCCGGGCGAGTCGACCCACGCCGTAGGAAAGAGCAGCAGATCGGCCTCATCGAGCGCGTCGCCCGCGTCTTCGGAGACGAAGTGAACATCGAAGCAGATCGCGACGGTGAGCTTGACGCCGCGCAGCTCGAGGACCGGCGTCCCGAGATCCCCCGGCGCCGCCCAGCGCTCCGGGAACCACGGATGACGCTTGCGGTAATGGCCCACGCGCCGTCCGTCGGCGTCGAAGACGAGCAAGCTGTTGTAAAAGCGGCCCCCGCTCGCCTCGACGAGGGGGCCGGCCAGCGCGATCCGGTGCCTTCGCGCGAGCTCGGCGAGCCGCTCCGCCGACTCCCCGTCGATCGGCTCCGCGAAGCGGCGCAGATCGCTGTCGCCCCGCGGCGAGACATAACCCGTGAGGATGAGCTCGGACAGCAGCACCAGGTCTGCCCCCGCCAGCGCTGGCGAGCCGAGGAGACCGTCGATCTCGGCAAGCGCGCCCCCTCGGTCGCCGAAGCGCTGCGGCAGCTCGAGCGCGACCACGTCGAGGGAGCGATCGCTCAAGGACACCACCGGACGCCCCCGCACCGCGAGCATGCTCCCGCGCCGCCCGCCGGCGATCCGGTCGCATCGCCCCGGACAGCGCACGGCGAAGCCACGGGGCGCCTTCGGCTCAGCGGTGGTTCCGCGCGACCTGGAGCTGGTGGAGGCTCACCGCCAGATCGACCTGGCGGCGAAGATCCGAGGCGATCCAGGGCTTCGTGATGATCCGGAAGGCCGCGCTCTCCCGGGAGATCTTCTGGATCTGCTCGACGTCGGTCGGGGCGCAGACCAGCACCGGGACGTAGCTCAGCCCCTGCCGGCGCAGCTCGCGCAGCAGCGCGAGCCCGCTGAAATGAGGCATCCGGTAGTCGGCGACGACCACGGCGGGCGGCTCCTTCACCGCGGCCGCCAGCGCGCGGCGAGGGTCCCCGAAGGTGCGGACCTGGTAGCCGGAGCGGAGCGCCCGATCCATGAGGTCCAGGTTGAGCTCCTCATCGTCGACGGCGTAGAGGAGGGCTCCTTGGCCCCGACCACTCGAAGGTGGCGGCATGCTGCCGGAGTGCGGGGCATTGCCCATCAAGCGCGAGGGTATCAGACCTCGTTCTCCTGCACCACGCGCTCAAGCCGAGGCGATCTGGTTGCCTGCATCACGCCCAGCGAAGGACAGCCAGGCACGCGACACAGCGGGAAGGCCGGCAGAGGTGGGCGCCGCTTCGCCCCGGCGCCCTGTCTCGCGTCGCTTCAGCGGGCCTCGCGATGCGCCGCGAGCGATCAACCTGGACCGGCAGCGGCGTTCACGATCCACTCCGGCGGCGTTCGGCGGTAAGAGATCAGGGGATGCCCGCTCGCGATGGATTGCTCGAGGTCGGCGCGCTCGTGGACGGCCGGTATCAGGTGCTCGGCCACCTCGGGAGCGGCGGCCATAGCGTCGTCTACGATGCGCGCCAGATCGTGACCACCCAGCGCGTGGCGCTCAAGCTGCTTCGGCCCGAGGTGCTGCGGCGCTCGCGCGAGTCGAGCTCCCAGGAAGCGCGCTTCGAGCGGGAGATGCAGGTCATCGCCCAGCTGAGCCACCCGAACATCGTTCGCCTGCTCGACGCCGGGCGCCTGCCCGAAGGCGAGCTCTACCTGGCGCTCGAGTACGTCGACGGCGAGACGCTGACCGCGCGCTGCCAGCGCACGAGGGGGGTCGAGCCGAACGAGGCGAAGCGGCTGATGCTGCAGGTGCTCGACGCCATCGGCTTCGCCCACGAGCGCGGCGTCGTGCACCGCGACCTCAAGCCCCACAACATCATGGTCGCCGGATCGGGCAAGCGGACGCACGCCAAGGTGCTCGATTTCGGCATCGCCGCGCTCATCGGCGAGGCCCGCTCCGCCGACTACCGCGCCCTCACCCCCACCGGGGAGTTCAACGGGACCCCGGCCTACATGGCCCCGGAGCAGCTCGTGCAGTCCACCCCGACCACAGCGGCGGACATCTATGCATGGGGGCTCACCTTTCTCGAGTGCCTGATCGGCGCGCCCGTGATGCACGAGGCGACGATCGCCGAGGTCATCTTCCGCCAGCTGAGCCCCGAGCCGGTGCCGATCCCCCGCGCCCTCCGCGGCCACCCCCTCGGCGTGCTGCTCGAGCAAGCGACCGCCAAGTCGCCGGCGCACCGCTTCCGGTCCGCCCGCGACGCCTACGAGCTGCTGGAGGAGTGCGACGTGTCGGGGATCCCGTGGCCGCTGCCGCCCGATCCTGGACATGGACACGCCGCCTCGCTGAAGGAGCGCGGCGGCGCCCTGGAGCAGCGGGCGATCGCGACGCGACCGGCGCGGCAGGTCGAGGCCGAGCAGGAGACCCAGCTCGTGCCCTCCGAGCAACCCGAGCCGCCGCCGGGCACGGTGCGCAAATCCCCCGAGCAGCAGCGGCAGGACGAGCGGCTCGGCGCCGCGCCGACGCTCGCGATCCCAGGCCGCAATGTCGCGCCCGCCGCGGCGCCGGCGAGGCCGATCCGCAACGCGTCGATCCACCTCGGCGCCTCGGGGAGCCCGCAGACGGCGCCGGCGACGAACTTCACGTCCCGCCCCAGCGTCGCGCCCGGGACGCGGCCGATGTCCACCACCGGCCGCGGCGAGCGCCGCCAGCTCACCGTGCTGGTCTGCGGGCTCGCCGGCGCCGAGCGCATCGCGGACACGGTCGACAGCGAGGCGTTCCACGAGCTCGTCCAGATGTATCAGGCGGTGTGCGCCCAGGTGATCGGGGCGCAAGAGGGGGTCTTCCTCCGCTCCCCAGGCGAGGAGACGATCGCGTATTTCGGCCACCCCGTCGCGAGGGAGGACGACGCCCTCCGCGCCGTGCAGGCGGCGCTCGATCTGGTCGAGCACATGTCCCGCCTGAACGCGCGCGAGCTCGTGTCCATGCCGCTGTCCGTGCAGGTCGGCGTGCACACCGGGATGGTCGTCGTGGCGGACAGCGACGCCGCGCCATCGCTCGCAGGCCCGACCTTGAACGCAGCGACGCAGCTGAAGGCCCACGCGGAGCCGGGCACGGTGCTCGTGAGCCGCGCGACGCTGAAGCTCGTCGAGGGCTATTACCACGTGGACGCGCTCGGCGAGATCAGCCCGAAGGAGGCGCGCCAGCCAATCGAGGTCTTCGCGGTGCACGGGCGCACGACCGCGCGGGACCGGCTGGACGCGAGGATGCAGCACGGGCTCACGCCGCTCGTCGGGAGAGACAGCGAGCTCGACGAGATCGCGGCCCGGTGGACGCGGGCCGCGGGGGGCGCGGGCCAGGTCGTGCTGATGACGGGCGAGGCGGGGATCGGCAAGTCGCGGAGCGTGCGCGCCTTCCGCGATCGGCTGGCCGGGACGCCCCACCTGTGGCTCGAGGCGCGCTGCTCGCCGCAGCTCCAGAACAGCGCCTTCTATCCGGTGATCGAGCTGCTCAACGCGCTGCTCGCGGGCGATCGCGAGCGCGCGAGCACGCTGAGCGGCGCCGCGCCGCCGACGGAGCGCGGCGCAGGGCTCGAGCCGCGCGAAGACCGGCTCGCGCGGCTGGAGACGCTGCTCGCCGAGGCGGAGGCGGGGCCGCTCGCCGTGCCGCTGCTCGCCGCGCTGCTGTCGATCCCGACCGAGGGACGTCACCCCGTGCCGGCCCTCACCCCGCAGCGCCAGCGACAGGAGACCATCTCCTCGCTCCTGCAGCTCTTCCTCGGGCTCGCCGATCGGCAGCCGCTCGTGCTCACGGCCGAGGACCTGCACTGGGCCGACCCGTCGACCCTGGAGCTGCTCGGCCGGCTCATCGACGAGGGGCGGCCGTCTCCGCTGCTGCTGCTCCTGACCGCGCGCCCGACGTTCGCGCCGCCGTGGCCGGTGCGTTCGCACTTCACCCAGATCTACCTCGCCCCGCTCAGCGCCGAGCGAATGCGGGCGCTCGTCCAGCAGCTGGCCGGCAAATACGCGACGAGCGGCGCGCCGGGCATGAAGGCGTCGCTGCCAGACGAGATGATCCGGACGCTCGCGGAGCGCAGCGATGGCGTCCCGCTGTTCGCCGAGGAGCTCACGCGCATGGTGGTCGAGTCAGCCGCCGCGCAAGCCGCCGCAGAGGAGTCGACCGGCGCGCCGAGCGCCGCGCGCCAGGGGGTGGGCGCGCCCGAGATCCCGACCACCCTCCAGCACTCGCTGATGTCGCGCCTCGATCGCCTGGGCCCTGCCAAGGAGGTCGCGCAGCTCGCCGCGGTGTTCGGCCGATCGTTCGGCTACGAGGCGCTCGAGCTGTGCGCGGCGGGCAGCGCGGGCGCGGAGCCGCTGCTCATGGCGTCGAGCCCCGAGCTGCTGCGCGAGGCGCTCGCGCAGCTCGTCGACGCAGAGCTGCTCTTCCAGCGGGGGCGCCCCCCGCGCTCGACGTACACGTTCAAGCACGCGCTGGTGCAGGACGCCGCCTACCAGTCGCTGCTCCGCAGCACCCGGCAGGTGTACCACGCGCGCATCGCCGCCGTCCTCGCCGAGCGCTCCACGGATACGCCGCCCGAGCTGCTCGCGCGGCATTACACCGAGGCCGCGCTGCTCGGCCCCGCGATCGCGGCGTGGCAGCGCGCGGGTGAGGCCTCGCTGTTCTCGTCCGCGCACGCCGAGGCGATCAGCCAGCTCAGCCGCGGGCTAGAGCTCCTCAAGCAGCTCCCGGAGACCAAGGAGCGGACGCGCGACGAGATCACGCTGCAGACCACGCTCGGCGTCCCGCTGATGATCACGCGCGGCTACGCCGCCCCGGAGGTCGAGGCGACGTACGCGCGCGCGCACGCGCTCTGCCACGAGGCGGGCTCCTCGCCGCAGCTCTTCCCCGCGCTGTGGGGGCTCTGGATCTTCTTCCACGTCCGCGGCGACTACGCGCTGGCGGAGCAGCACGGCGAGCAGCTGCTCGCGCTCGCCGAGAGCACGGGCGACGCCGGCATCACGCTGGGCGCCCACCAGGCGCTCGGCGCGACGCGCTTCCTCCGAGGGCACCTCCGCGAGGCCCGCGAGCACTTCAACAAGGTGCTCGCGCTCTACGATCCCGCGCGTCACCTCCCGCTCGCCTTCCTCTTCGGCCAGGACGCCGCGGCGTTCTCCCTGTCTCACCTCGCCTGGATCGCGTTCCATCTCGGCGAGCCGGAGCGCGCCAGGGCCTCGGTCGACGAGGCGATCGCGCTGTGCGAGGAGCTGAACCAGCCCGTGAGCCGCGGCTTCGTCGAGCACTTCGCGGCCGTGCTGTGCTGCCTGCTCGGCGATCTCGCGGGCGCGGAGGCGCACGCGCACGCGCTCAGCAAGCTCTCCGAGGAGGTGGGCATGCCCCACTGGGCGGCGCTCAGCCAGATCGACCTCGGCTGGGCGACGGCGGCGCGCGCGGCCGAGGGGCCGGCCGGCGAGGCGGCGCGCGCGCGGTATGCCGAGGGCGCCGCGCGCATCCGCGGAGGCCTGGCGATGCTGACGGGCGTCGGCAGCCGCGTGTCGCTCACCTACTGGCGGTCAGCGCTCATCGAGGCGGAGCTCGGCGCGGGCAACGTCGACGAGGCGAGCGCGCTGCTCGCCGACACGCTGGCCTTCGTCGAGAAGAGCGACGAACGCTACTTCGAGCCAGAGCTCTACCGTCTCGAGGGCGAGATCGCCCTCGCGCGCGGCGCGCCGACGGCCGCGGAGGCGCGGGATCGGGCCGAGGCGGCCTTCCGGCGCGGGCGCGAGATCGCGGAGGGCCAGGGCGCGCTCGGCCTTCTGGCGCAGCTCTCAGAGCGCCGCGCGGCCCGCCCCTGAGCGGAGGGCGGCGCGCTGGAAGAGAAGGAGCAGCGCGCCTCGGCGGCGCGCGAGGCGCGTCCCGCCGCGAGGCGACCGCGGGAGACGCCGCAGGAGCTCCGGAGCGCGGCGCTAGAGCTCGCCGTGCATCGGCACCCGCCAGGCGACGATCTCGGCGTGCTGCTCGCGGCTGAAGGGCCGCTCGAGGAGCCGCGTGCAGGACTGCCGTGAGCGGAACAGCTCGAGGATGTAGCCCATGCGCTCGGGCAGCGACGCCCAGTCCTCTGCGCCGCAGCCGTGCGTCGTCTGATCGTGCGCGTTGTACTCGCTCAGGAGGTCGAAGAGCTCACGATCCTCGATGGTCGCGAGCTCCGCGCAGTGGAGCGGCAAGCCGGGCGGCGCGGGCAGGTCGTGACCGAGATCGAGGAGCTCGTCCGGCAGGCGCATGGTCATCATTTCCTTCGTGGCCAGCAGACGCCAGATCTCCTGCACCTTCTCGGCCTGCTCGCGGATCACGGACCTGAGCGCGTCGGGCAGGTGCCGTCCGGGAACGCCGATCGAGTCGCGCAGGCAGCGGACGGGCGCGTTGAGCGCCCTGGCGATGTACGGCTGGAGCCGCACCTGCTCGTGCAGCCCGACGAGCGCGTTGGCGAGGAGGACCAGCTCCGCTTTCCTGTCCTTCTCCTCCGTGAGCATCGCCTCGTGGTAGCGCGCCATGGCGCTGCGGAGCAGCCCCTGTCCGCCCTCACGAGACTGCCCTGTCTGCAGCCCGTCGAGCAGCGCGGCCAGCTGCGCGTCGCCGGGCCGCGGGCACTCTCGATAGAGGTGGATCATGCGGACGAACAGAGGTCCGAGCTCCTCGAAGACCTTGAGATTGCCGAGGGCGATGTCCGAGCTCAGCTCGCGCAAGATCCGCTCTGGGATCTCCATCAGATCGAGTCCATGACCCCACCAGGGCGTGAGCAGGTTGACGCCGCTGGCGAGCGGCGAGCGCTCGGGCTCGCCCTTGCCGCGCCCCGTCACGATGCCGGCGCGCTGCGAGATCACCTCCCGCTCGTCCTCGTCCGAGAGGATCAGCTGCCGGAGCACCGCCGGCACCTCCTCGTTGCGGATGAACCGCCCCGCGGTCTTCGAGGCCCACGTGGCGAAGGTGCACCAGTGGGCGTTGCGTCCGCCGAGCAGCTTCACGAGCTCCGCGGAGATCTCGTAGTAGCACTGGGTGATGAGCAGGTTGCGCAGCACCGGCTGCCTCTCCAGCGCGATGACCGCAGGCACGTGGTCGAGAAGCGAAGGCAGCTCGGACACCTCCGAGAACCGCACGCCGGAGTGCGTCCTCGCGGTGGTCCGCGTCGCGCGCTCCACGACGCCGCTTCGCGTCACCCGCAGCGCCTGCGCCTCCGCGGACGACGAGAGAGAGGGCCGATAGACACCGTCCTGGAAATGGCCGGAGTGCTCGCTCGCCGGTGCCGCAGCCATCAGCGGCTTCACAGGGGTCGTCATTCTCCCGTGCTACCTCCAATCGTTACCAGCTGTCCATACCTGTCCATAAGTTCATGGTAAAAAAGCCGGCTGGCGCGCGGGGCGCTGAACATGTGACGCCGATTACACGCCGACCTGTTCAGGGGCGTTCGGGCACGTTTGGGCACGCTCGGCCGCGTTCGTCCGATTGAACAAGCGCCAGCGGCCTCACCGCTGCTGCGGTGGAGCGAGCGGCGGGAGCGTCGAGGGTGCCGCGGTCGCCACGGCGCTTCCGCCGCTTCCGCCGCGCGGCCAGGTCGTGACGCTCACCCGACGCTCTCGGCCGAAGGTCCGCGCGACCACGGCGCGCACATCGGCCGGCTCGACCTCCTCGAGCGCACGGAGCAGCCTCGGCAGGCTGCCCGGGTCGAGCGCAGCGCGCAGCCGCAGATCGGTGATCGGCCGAGGAGACGCGGGCGGCGGCGCGACCGTCGCGCGCCGGGTGAGCTCTCTCTCGAGATCCAGCTTGAGCAAGGCCTTCGCGAGGGCCAGCTCCTTCCAGGTAGGCCCGGACGTCGCGAGCGACGCGAGCTCGGCGTCGAGGCGCTGCTCCAGCTCGGCGGCGCTGCGCGACGGCGCGGGCGTGAGCTCCACCGCCGCGACGCTCGCCTGCGCGCCGAGCGACAGGCGCCCCGTCACCTCCGACGCGAGCTGCCCCTCGGCCACGAGGGCCTTCGCGAGCCGCGCGACGCGCGGGCTGACGAGGATCTCCATCGCCACCCGGAGCGGCGCCTCGTCCGTGCCTCCCTCCGGCGGCGCGATCCAGCCATAGAGCAGCCGCGGCGCCGGCACCGCGTCCTCGATGACGATCCGCTCCTCGCGCGGATGCGGCCCGATGGGCCGCTCCGGCTCCTCGACGGCGCGCTGGAGCGAGCGCGCGAGCGCCTGCTCGACCGCCGCGCGGGAGACGTCGCCCGAGAGCGCGATCGTCGCCTGGGCCGCGGCGCGCTCGCGCCGGAGCGACTCGGTGAGCAGGAGATCGCTCGCCGCGCCTGCGTCGCCGCGCGCCCCTATCAAGGTGCCCTCCAGCGGGTGGCCGGCGGGGAACAGCGCGTCCCCGAGCGCCAGCCACGAGGGGCCGTACGGCGCCCGCTCGAGCGCGCGCCGCGAGGCCGCGCTGGCCTGCCGCCTGAGCTCGGCCACGCGCGCGCCGCTCGCCTCGCCGAGCAGCATCCTGAGCCGCGCGGCGACCAGGTCGATGCCGACGTCGAGATCCCGCGGAGGCACGGTGATCGCGACGCGCGCCTCGCTGGCGAGCGCGGGCCCCGCCGCGCCGGCGTCGCCCGCGGACCGCGCCGGCACGGCGACGGCCGCGCTGATCGAGACGAGCGGCGCCGCGGGATCTTCCCGGAAGTCGACCGCGATGCCGTTCGGGAGGCGGAAGCGCTGCACCTGCTCCTGGCCGAGGCCCGCGAGGAGCCCGATCTGCTTCTCGATCGCCGCCTCGCGCCCCTTGAGGGCGCGGCGCGCGCTCGGGCCTCCGACGTCGTCGAAAGGCGACACCGGGACGAGGCGCCCGCTCCGGACGCCGAGCGGGTCCTCCTCGAAGGCAGGGCGAAAGCCGACGCCGCCGCCGATCATCACGATCGGGAGCCTCGCATCGAGCGCCTCCGGGTTGCCGAGGAGCGGCATGGGCGCCGGCGCCTGGCCGGGCGGGGTGAAGAGGGGGAGCCGGTTCCGACCGAGCGACACGGGGCGGGGCGGCAGCGACGCGCCGTCCAGCGCGAGCTCGCCGATCGCAGCGCGCTGCGGCAGCCCAGCGCTCGCGCCGTCGCCCTCGTCCTCGTCGAGCTCCTCGTGGTCGAGGTAGGCGGGGAAGAGGGCCATGGCGCGCGCGACGCGATCGGCGGGCAGCGAGATCAGATGGTCGACACGGCCGGGCGGGACACGGTCGCGCAGGAGCTCGGGGTTGTGCTCGCGCAGCACGGCCGTCGAGATGCCCGCGGCGCGCGCGATCGTGCGGAGCCGCGTCCCCGGCGGCACCGCGACCTCGCCGAGATCGAGCGGCGGGAGAGGCGCGACGTCGGGCAGGTCCAGCCCGAAGCGCCCGCGGTTCGCCGCGACGATCGCGAAGGCGATGATCTGCGGCACGTAGTCCGCGGTCTCCTTGGGGATGGCGCCCGCCTGCGAGAGCTCAGCGAGCCCGACGGGCCCGCGGGCCTCGGGATCGCGCGCCGTCGCGACCTTCGACAGCGCGCGGAGGACGCCCTCGTGGCCGAGGTTGTACGCCGCCAGCGCGAGGTCCCAGCGGCCGAATCGCTCGTACAGGTCGCGCAGGTGCGCGGTCGCGGCGCCCGTGGCCCGCGTGATGCCCATGCGGGCGTCGATCCACTCGGACTGCTCCAGGCCGTAGGCCTCGCCCGTCCTCGGCATGAACTGCCAGAGCCCCGCCGCGCCGGCCGGCGAGACCGCCCGCGGGTCGAAGCCGCTCTCGATCGCCGCGACCCAGAGCAGATCCTCCGGGAGGCCCGCCTCGCGGAGCGAGCGCTCGATGATCTCGCGGTACGCGCCGGCGCGCCGGAAGCGCCGCTGGAAGAGGGCGCGCCCCTCGTCGGACTGGGCGAAGAAGCGGACGAACCGCATCGTGCGGCGCGTGAGGGGCACGTCGAGGTCCGGCATCGCCAGCGTGGCCAGCACCGCCCCGTCGGGGTCCTCGAGATCGTCGTCCGCCGCGGGCTGGAACTCGTGCACGAGGAGCGCCGTGAGGGCGGGCGGCGCGTCGCCAGCGGGCGGAGGGCACGCGTCGGCCGTCGCCGCGAGGGCGGGCGCGCGATCGAGCAGGCCGGGATCACGGAAGGCGCGGTACGCCGCCGAGAAGGACGCGCGCACCGATGGCGCCTGGCCGACGGCCGCGCCCGAGATGCAGAGCAGCGCGCCGAGCCCGGTCCACAGAGCGGCTCGCCGTGCCCAGCTCATCGACGTGGATCTTGCTCCGAAACCGCCCGCCAGCGCTACGGCAAAGCGCGGAGACAACGGCGGCGCCGTGGGTTGCTCGACATCGCCGCGCTTCCCGGTGCGTCCCGGTGCGCCCGCGGCTTCCCGCGATGTTCCGGCCCGAATTCCTCGGCGTTCTGCACCGGCGCCGCGCCCCGCGCCTGCCCGGGGCCGACGGCCCTCGCTGCGACCAGCACTAGCCGCCCGCGTCCGGGCGAGCTAGCAAGCACCGGCGATGCGCTCGTCTCCAGCCGGACCCCCTTCAGAGAAGAGCTCTCGGCTGGGCGAGGTGCTCGACTTCATGAAGCTCCTGTGGGCCGTCGATCACGGCCTGCAGTCGACGTCGAAGCGCATGGAGGCGAAGATGGGCGTGACGGGCCCGCAGCGGCTCGTCATCCGAATCGTCGGGCGCTACCCGGGGATCTCCGCCGGTCAGCTCGCCGAGATCATGCAGCTGCACCCGAGCACCCTCACGGGGGTGCTGAAGCGGCTGCAAGAGCGCGGGATCATCGAGCGCCGGGTCGACCCGAAGGACGGGCGCCGCGCGCTCCTGGGCCTCACCGCGCGCGGACGCGAGCTCGACAGCCTCCGCACCGGCACGGTGGAGGCGGCCGTGCGACAGGCGCTGAAGTCGGTGCCGCGACGCAAGCTCGACGCCGCGCAGGACGTGCTCGCTGCCGTCGCCGAGGCGCTGCAACCGCAGCAGGGCGACGAGTAGCGCCGCGCGGTCGGATCCGCGCGCGCGGCGCGCGATCCAGTCAGGGCAGCGCCGATCGGAGAATGCCTGCAGGCGCGCACGGCGCTGGAGCCGCGACGCGCTGAGCGAACGGCGCTTCGCGGCCTGAAGCTCGGCGCACGCTGCGTGATCTGCGTGAAGCGCAGGGCTGGGCCGCGACCCGCAGCCCCTCGGGACATCGAACAGAGAAACGGCGGTCGTCCCGCACGGCGATCTGCGCCTCGCCGTCTCCGAGACGGAGGACGTCGCCGCGCCGGACCCGTGAATCGAGGCATTCGGTGCGATCTCCGCGCGGCGCGCGCCGCGCCGAGCGCCTCCATCACCACGACGGGGGAACAATGAGGCACTGGGTTCTTGGCTCGATCAGCGCGGCGATCATCGCGGCGTCATGGGGCTGCGGCTCCGGAGAACGAGGCAGGCAAGCAGAGACGGGAGGCGGCGGGCACGCGGCGGGAGGCGGAGGGACCGGGAGCCATGCCGCAGCCTGCACGATCGCGGCCGAGGGCCTGAAGGTGAGCAGCGGCCGCGGGATCACGCCCTCGATCGCGTGGACCGGGGCGGGCTTCGCCATCGCGTGGCACGAGCGCGCGGCCGACGAGGGCGACATCCTCCTCGCCACGGTCGACGCGGAGGGCAACAAGCTGCGGGAAGAGGTGATCGACGACGGGCCGGGCGTCTCCAGCCACCCGAGCGTTCACCGCGACGGGCAGGGCCTGCTCGTCCTCTGGCAGGATCAGGACGGCGCGGGCAGCGTCGTGCGCGGCCGCCGCGCGACGCTGGAAGGCGTCGCCGAAGGCGCGGCCTTCGATCTGGCCAGGAGCGGAGCGGCCGAGTCCTGGCCCACCGCGGCGGCGAGCCAGGACGGGACGCTCATCGCGTGGATGGATGCGGGCGGGTCGCAGCTCGGCCACCTCGACAGCGGCGCGCTGAGCAGCTCGATGCCGCTGGATCAGGCGCAATTTCCGGCCGTCGCTTCGGACGGCGAGAGGACCGCGCTGGTCTGGAGCCAGGGCGACGCGCTCGGATTCGCCAGGCCGGGCCAGGAGAGCGCTCCGCTCGATCCGATCGCGCACCAGGGCGTCACCGCGAAGGTGCCGCGCGTCGTGCTCGGCGAAGACGACGCCTTCCTCGTCTGGGAGGACACCCGCAGCGGCGCGGAGCAGATCCGCGCGCTCCGGATCTCCGCGCAGGACGAGGTGTCGCCCGAGGCCATCGTCTCGCGCGGCGAAGACAGCGCCAACTGGCCGGCGCTCGCGTGGACAGGGCACGGCCTTGCCGTCGCGTACTACCAGTTCCGCGACGGTCCCCCGGGGGTCTTCGTCACGCTGCTGAGCCGGGACCTCGAGCCCATGGGCGACGAGATCGAGGCGAGCGGCGGCGCGACCGCCCGGTACCCGGCGCTGGCCTGGACAGGCCAGGAGCTCGGTATCGCCTACACGGAGCAAGACCAGGGCATCCGGCTCTCGCGCGTCAGTTGCCCCTAGCTCCGCCCGCCCACGCGGCGCGATCCTCCGCGACCGTTCACCGCATCCCGCCCGCACGGGCGGCGCGCGGGGACGCGGCCAGGCCGCCCGCGACGGCGCGAGGTCGTCGCTCGCAGCAGCGCAGCCCGATCGCCCGCGGCGATGCGCCCGCGTCGCCTGACGCGGCCCCGGATCGAACCCTGCAACCGCCCTCGGCGTGGCCGTCCTCCCCTGCGCCTTTGCGATCCTAATCTGCACAGCCGTGCTCGGCGCCTACGCCGTGCGCGTCGCGCGCCGCGGCCGACCCGCGATGCCGCGGCTCGGCGCCTCTCCTGGGAGCGCGCTGCTCCCCAGGCCGGTGGTCGAGGCCTTCTACTGGTCGTTCCACGCCCCGGCACGCGCGCTCGTGCGCATCGGCGTCTCGCCGGACGCGCTCACCTACCTCTCGCTCGGCCTGTCGCTCGCCTGCGCGCCGCTGCTCGCGGCCGGCCGCTTCCGGTCCGGCGCCGCGCTGCTCATCGCCGGCGCCGTCCTCGACGCGCTCGACGGCATGGTGGCGCGCGAAGGCGGCAGGGCGTCGCGCGCCGGCGCGGTGCTCGACTCGTGCCTCGACCGCCTGTCCGACGCGGCGCCGCTCATCGGCCTCGCCGTCTTCTACCGAGAGCACCCCGCGGCGCTCGCGATCCCGCTCGTCGCGATGGTCGCCTCGTCGCTCGTCAGCTACGCGCGCGCCAAGGCCGACGCCTACCGGATCTCGCTGCCCGACGGGCTGATGCGCCGGCACGAGCGGCTCACGTACCTCGTCGCGGCGCTCGTCTTCGGTCCGGCCGTGCCGACCACGCGGCTGACCGGCGCCCTCCCCTTCCCGATCACGCTCGCCTGCCTCGCCCTCGTGGCAGGCGTCGGCCTCGCCGCGGGCCTGCGGCTCGTGCAGCGCACGCGCGCCGCCCTCGCGGCCGCCGACGCGGCGGCGCTGCCCGAGCCGAGGACGACCGCGCGCTCCGGTGGAGAGCACCCGCGCCTGCTCCGCGGCGGAAAGGCCACGAGCGCGCCGCTGTGATGCCGGCCAGGCCGGCGCGGCTCAGGCGGGCGGCGCCTTGCCGCCGCTCGCCGAGGCGTCGGGCTCCCAGAGGAGCTCCGGCGTGCCGAGGAGCGCGGCCGCCCAGCGGCTCCAGACGAAGAGCGCGTCGCTCAGGCGGTTCAGGTAGCGGACCGCGTGCGGATCGGCGTGGCCGGCCTGGGCGAGTCGCACGCAGCAGCGCTCCGCCCGGCGGCACACCGTCCGCGCCACGTGGAGGTCCGTGTTGAGCCGCGAGCCGCCGGGGAGGACGAACGAGCGCAGCGGCGGCAGCTCGACCTGGCAGCGGTCCATCTCGGCCTCGAGGAGATCGATCTCGGCCTGCGTCACGCGCGGCTGCTTCGGGTGGACGTCCTCCGGGAGCGTCGCGAGGATCGACCCGAGGTTGAAGAGCTCGTGCTGGACGCGGAGCAGCGTGCGCCCGAGCTCCACGAGGCGCTGGGCGCCCTCGCTCGGCGCCCCCGGGAGCAGCTCGATCAACGTCTGCCGGGCGGCGCCTACGAGCGCGTTGAGCTCGTCGACGGTGCCGTAGGTCTCGATCCGCGCGTCGTCCTTCGGGACGAGCTGCCCGCCGACGAGCCGGGTCAGCCCGCCGTCCCCCTGCCGCGTGTAGACGCGGTTGATCGTGATCTTCGGCGCCTTGAAGACGCGCGCGCCGCCGCTCTCCCCGGCGTCCGGCGTCTGGGCACCCGTCCCGCGCGTATCGTCGTCGCTCACGGGGAGCTCACGTAAGGCCTCAGCGCACGAGGGTCAAGAAACGCCGCCGGAGGCGATGTTGACGATCCTCCGGGGGAAGTGGAACAGTCCTGTCCCTATGCGCTCAGCAGGGCCGCCGCTCCGTCATCCCGTCTCCATCGCACTCGTCCTCGCCGCGATCCCCGTCGCGGCCGGCTGCGCCGCCGAGCCGGCCGCGCGACCGGCGCCGAAGCCCGCCGTCACGGCGGAGATGGCGCGCATCGCGGAGAGCCAGCGCCGCGTCGACGAGGCGAGCCGCGCGCTGTCCGACAAGCGGTACGCCGACGCCCGCGGGCTGCTCGACAAGGCGAGCGGGCTCGGCGTCGACTCGCACCGGTACCAGATCGGCGAGCTGCGCGAGAAGGTCGACAGGCGCGAGGCGAAGGTCTGGGCCAACGACGCCGCCGAGCTGCTCGACCAGAAGGAGTGCGAGGCCGCGTTCCACGAGCTGTCGGCGCGGATCGACGAGCTGAAGAGCGAGGCGTTCACCCACGAGGTCCGGCGGCTCGTGGCGTCGCAGGCCGCGGCGTGCGCGAGCAGGAAGGTCGACGACGCGACCATCGCCGGCAAGCTCGCGGAGGCGCGCGCGTTCCTCGCGGCCCCGCCGACGAGGGCGGTCCTCGGCGACGCCGCCACGGACCGGCTCACCGCGGAGCTCGACGCCACCATCGCCGAGGTCCTCTATGGGCAGGTCGAGGCGGACGTCTCGGCCGGACGCTGGGCGAGCGTGGTCGAGAAGATCGACGCCGCCGTGAAGCGTGGAGACACCTCCGAGGAGCAAGGGCGCGCGATCCTCGGGCGGGTCCGCGCGGCCGCGGCGCCACGGCTGGCCGAGCTCGCCGGCAGGGCGCTCGGCACCCAGGACGCGGCAGCCACGCTCGAACAGCTCGACGCCACCATCGCGCTCCTGCGCTGGGAGGCGCCCGCGCCCGACGCGGCCGAGCTGCCAGGGAGCGGCGCGCTGCCCGAGCTGCTCGCGCGGAAGCGCGCCGCCCTCGCGGCGTGGGTCGAGGCGCGGAAGGTCCGGATGAAGCCCATGAAGAAGCCGGAAAAGCGCTGGTCTCACGGCACCGTCGCGGTCTCGCCCGCGTCGGACAGCGACGGCGAGCCGACGCGCAGCCTCCTGCCCTCGACGCCCGTGTGGGTCATCGGCCAGACCAAGGATCGCGCGCTGGTGACCGAGGTCGACCCCGGCACGGCCGTGGTCACGGCGGCGTTCGACGTCGCGATCGGGTGGGTGCCGCTGCCGCGCCTCGCCCAGGAGCCGACCGTCGACTGGCTGCCGCCGAACGACCAGCTGAAGGGCGAGCGCGTGTGGGGCCCGCTCCGCGAGAAGCAGCCGACGCTCGAGCTCGGTGTGGTGAGCGACGTCCAGGGAGCCGACATCACCGTCCGGCGGCTCGCCGACGACGCCGAGATCAAGCTGCCGCGCAAGCAGCTCCGCAGCGGGCGCCTCGCCCCCGGCACCAAGGTGCTCGCGCTCTGCAAGTCGGAGAACGAGCCGGCGACGATCATCGACGTGCCGCCCGCAGGTCGCGTCGCGCGCATCGAGTGCGAGGGGGGCATGCAGAAGGAGGAGCCCCTCGCCTCGCTCCGATCGCGGCCCGATCTCTTGCCCCGCAGCCGCTAGCTCCGCCCTGGCGGAGCCCAGCCCTCCGGCCGCCGCCGAGCGGCTGGCTGCGCCGCGCCGGCAGGCCGAGCCGACGCGCCTCGCCCCTGCCGACAGGCGCGGCGCTCGCTCTGCCCGCGTGGCCACAATTCTCGACCGCCGGCCGTCCGTCGTTGACTCGTAGCGCCGGGCACCTAAGTCTCTCCATCCCTGAGGAGCCACGATGCCTACGACCTATAGCGACCTCATCTCCGACGTCCGCAAGTCCATCCGCGAGCTCTCGCTGACTGAGCTCAAGCGCCGCCTCGACGACAAGGTCCCGATGGTGCTCCTGGATGTGCGTGAGAAGGAGGAGTACCGCGCCGGCTTCATCCCGGGCGCGATCTCGATCCCGCGAGGCTTTCTGGAGATCCAAGTCGAGCAGAAGCTGCCGGACAAGTCGGCCCACATCGTGGCCTATTGCGCCGGCGGCACGCGCTCGGCGCTCGCCGCGAAGACGCTCCAGGAGCTCGGCTACACCAACGTGGAGAGCGCCAACCCGGGCTTCTCCCGCTGGAAGGACATGGCCTACCCGGTCGAGATGCCGCCCAACCTCACGGACGCGCAGCGGGATCGGTACTCCCGGCACCTGCTCCTGCCCGAGGTCGGCGAGGCGGGGCAGGCCAAGCTGCTCGCCTCCAAGGTGCTCCTGCTGGGCGCCGGCGGCCTCGGTAGCCCGGCGGCCCTCTACCTGGCCGCCGCCGGCGTGGGGACGCTCGGCCTCGTCGACGCCGACGTCGTCGACCACTCGAACCTCCAGCGGCAGATCCTCCACGCGACCTCGCGCGTGGGCCAGCCCAAGGTCGACAGCGCCGAGACCGCGATCCGCGACCTGAACCCCGACGTGAAGGTCGTGAAGTTCCAGGAGCGCGTCGACAGCGGCAACGTCGACCGCATCTTCGAGCAGTTCGACATCATCGTCGACGGGTGCGACAATTTCCCGACGCGCTACCTCGTGAACGACGCCTCGGTCTTCAAGAAGAAGCCGGTCGTGCACGGCTCGATCTTCCGCTTCGAGGGCCAGGTGACGACGTTCATGCCGGGCGTCGGCCCCTGCTACCGGTGCCTCTACCCCGAGCCGCCGCCCGCCCACCTCGCGCCGAGCTGCCAGGAAGCGGGCGTGCTCGGGATCCTGCCGGGGATCATCGGCATCATCCAGGCGACCGAGGCGGTCAAGCTGATCCTCGGCAAGGGGGCGCCCCTCATCGGCCGGCTCCTCACCTACGACTCGCTGCGGATGAAGTTCGGCGAGCTCAAGCTGCGCCGCGACAAGAACTGCCCCGTCTGCGGCGAGTCGCCGACCATCACGAGCTACATCGACTACGAAGGCTTCTGCGCGCTCGGCTGAGCGGACGCGCCACGCGCGGCGCGCTCGACGACGAGCGCCCGCGCGGCGGGGCGTGCACGACGACGACCAGGACCGCGTCCACGACGACGAGCGCCCGCGCCGCGCGGCCGGGCGCTCCGCTGTGTCACGAGGGGTACTGGAGCACCGTGGCCTTCTCGGGCCGCTCGATCGCCTCCACGCGGCTCGTCACGATCTGCCGCTCCATTCCGTCGTGATCCATCTGGGTGAAATAGATGGGGCTGCCGACGCGCGCGTTCTGCGGCTCCGGGATCACGACGCCGTTCGGGTTGATCCGAACCGCGCCCTGGAGCTTCAGGTGCAGCGCGAGGTGGGCTGGCCTGAACTTGCGCGCGGCCCGATCGCGGACCGCGACGCAGATGTCGTCGCGGACGTGATACTCCGTGTTGCGGGTGATGAAGACCCGGTGCTTGCGGCGGTCCGTGCCGGTGTAGTCCATACTCGCTCCTTCGCGCCCTTCGGCGCGGCACGCATCGTGGCAAGGCGCGCCGCGCGTGGCCAAATTCGTCGCGGCCGCGCGGCCCCCGGCGTCCCGCACGAAATCAGGTGCCGCAGCAACTTTGTGCGAATCTCCGCGCGCTTTTGGGACGCAGCGCGCAGCGGTGCCACGATCGCGATCGCCATGTCGCGCAGCGAGCGTCTACCCGGTCCCGGTCTGGCGAAGGTCCAGCGTCCACCGCTCCTCCAGCGGAGGCACATCGAGCTCGTGACCTGCTCGGCGGGGCGCCTCCACGCGCTGTTCGACAGCGCCGACGTGCTGAGCGAGGGCAGCACCCGCGACGAGGGCGGCGCGCTCGTCTACTACGGGTCGACCAGCCTGCACGTCGCGCTGCCGCCGGACGCGCCGCTGGCGGCGCGGCTCGATCGGGCGCTCGCGCTCGACCCTCACCTCAGGCTGCGGGCGCTCCGCGTGGCGCACCGAGAAGCCGCCGCGCGCGCGGGGGGCCCGCTCGGGCCGATGCAGGCCGAGATCCGCTGCGGCTTCGCGCCGCACGCCGCGGCGGTCTCGTTCGCGCTGACCGTGGACGTCACGGCGCGCGTGCTGATAACGACGGACAGGACGGCGCGCGCGTGACGGCGATGCAAGGACCTTCCCGACGAGACCGCGACCGCGGGCCGTGCCCCCTTGACGCGCGTGTCCACGTGGAGAACGGGAGCACTCCGGCGCGAGGCGGGGTACGCTCCCCACGACGCGCTCTGCCTCCGCCGATCCTCGGCGCGGAGCCGGTGACGCTGCGATGAGCAAGAAGGACCGTTCCGCCTCCGGAAATTCCGACAAGGTGATCCACGTCGTGTTCGGCCCTGGTGGCGGGCGGGTGTCGCAGCCCCCGCCTGCGCCGCGGGCGGACGCGACAGAGGCGCCGCTCCCTGCGCCGGGCGCCCGCGAGCCGGTCACCGACATGTTCACCGGCACCGAGGTCGCGCGGCTGCTCGGCATCTCGCCCGGGCGACTGCGCTCGCTCGATCGCGCCGGCATCGCGGCGCCGAGCGGCCGGCGGCGGGGGCGGCGCGCGTACACCTTCTCGGACCTGATCGCGCTGCGCGCCGCGCGCGACCTGATCGCCCGCAAGGTGCGCCTGCGCGACGTCGCGCGGGCGATCGACAACATCCGAACCGCGCTCCCCAAGGTGACGCGCCCCCTCGCCGAGCTCCGCGTCGCCTTCGACGGCAAGGCGGTCGTGGTCCGGGGCGCGTCGGGCGCGTTCGAGCCGCTCACGGGGCAGATGGTGCTCGACTTCGAGGTGAAGGAGCTGCGCGACGACGTCGTGCGGGTGCTCCGCCCGAAGGTGGGTCGGGAGCGCGCGCGCACGGCCTACGAGCTCTACATGCAGGCCAGCCAGCTCGATGAGGATCCGGCGACGATGGACGAGGCCGAGGCGCTCTACCGTCGCGCGCTCGAGATCGACCCGTGGCTGGCCATCGCCTACACGAACCTCGGCAACATCTGCTTCCGGCGCAACGCCGAGGAGCAGGCGGAGGCGCTCTACATGAAGGCGCTCGATCTCGACGCGGCCCAGCCGGAGGCGCAGTACAACCTCGGCTACGTGATGCTCGAGCGCGGCCAGGCGGCCGATGCCATCCGCTATTTCCAGGGCGCTATCGGGAGCGATCCGCGCTTCGCGGACGCCTATTACAACCTCGCGATGGCCTACGAGCAGATCGGCGATCCGACGAAGGCGCGCCCGTGCTGGCGCAGGTACCTCGAGATCGAGCCGACCGGCACGTGGGCCGAGATCGCGCGCAGGCACCTCTGAGGCGGGCGCCGCGGGCGTCGCCGACGCGCCCGCGACGTGGCAGGTCTTGGCGGTCGGAACCAGCGAGTGAGCGCGAGAGGTTGCTAGAGCGCGCTCCAATTCAGGAGAGGTGAACGAGATGAGCGACGTGGGATCGGCCCGGCGGGCCAAGGACGAGCTCAAGGCCAAGATCAGCGGCGAGCCGTGGTGTGTCGGCATCGGGGTCGAGCGGGAGGACGGGGTGGGCTTCATCGTCCGCGTCAGCATCCGGTCCGGAGGAGCCGACGCGGCGCGCGCGGTCATCCCGGAGCGCATCGGCGGCGTGCTGATCAAGGTGATCGAGAACGACCCCTGAGCACGGCCGATCCGCGGTCTTCAAATATCGCCAGGCCGCGCAAACCGTGTAAGCTGCGCGCCTCGTGAACGAGCGCAATCTCTCCCGCCGACTTTCCACGAGCATCGTTGACGCGTTGAAGGCGCACGGGCACATCCTCGTGGCCAGGGGCGGCGCGACGGCGCTCGCGCGCGAGCTGGAGGACAAGATGGCTGCGGACATCGCGGCCATCACGCCCCGGCTCGAGCCGTGGGCCCTCGTCGACGGAGAGCCCACGACCACGTTCGGCACCGACGAGATCGACGACCAGGTCGAGGAGCTCGTGGCGAGCCTCACGAGCACGTTGATGGAGTCCGAGCACGTCGAGGACATCTTCACCGAGGACAACGTGATCAAGCGGGATGTCTTCCGCGTGATGCGCGACGCGCTGCTCGGGCCGCGTCCCGAGCTCGGCCTCGAGGACGACGGCCCTGTGCACGTGCGCCTGGACACGCTCGGGTACGTCGCCTCGACGGTCGGCAAGCGCGCGCCGGCGCAGGTGCTGCGCGAGTCGCTGACGCGCGCGGCCCAGAGCGCCGGCGGCAAGCTGACGGGCTACGATCCCGATCTCCGCGAGGCGACATTCTCGCTCGAGAGCAGCGACCCCGACGCGCGGCTCGAGATCGAGGAGGCGGTGGCCGACGAGCTCTCCGATCTCGTCGAGGCGAAGGTGGTGACGCTCCCGGTGATGGAGCGCCGCTTCGAGCTGCAGCGCAAGATCGAGGCCGGGGCGCGCGGCGGTCTGCGCCAGCGGATCGACTCCATCGCCTCGAGGATGCTGCGCGAGGGCGGCTGTGCCGCGTCATGGGAGCTCGCGGGCGATCGGGTCCTCAAGCTCAAGCTCACGCCGCTGTCCGAGCAAGATGCGCTCGAGGTCGACAGTCACATGACCGACTTCAAGCGTGAGATAGCGGTGGTGCTCGGCGACCCGCTCGACGAGCTCGACGTTGCCCGGAAGCCGGCCGCCGCTCCCCTGCGCAACGACGCCCCGCCGTCGCGACGCCGCGAGCCTGCTCCGGTGGCGGTGGCGGAAGAGAGCGAAGACCTCGACGACGGGAGCGAGGACGAGGACGAGGACGAAGACCTCGACGACGAGGACGAGAGCGAGGCGCTCGACGAGGAGGGAGAAGACCTCGACGAGGAGGAAGAAGAAGACCTCGACGAGGAGGAGGAAGAAGACCTCGACGACGAGGACGAGGACCTCGACGAGGAGGAGGCGCCCTCCAAGAAGGCCGCTCCGCGGGAGAAGCCCCGCAAGCCGGCCGAGCCGGCGACGGAGCAGCCCGCGGCGAGCAAGCCCAGGGCCGTGGCGGTCCGAGGCGCGAAGAAGGAGCCGGCGAAGAAGCCGGCGGCCGCGACCAAGAAGGCGAGCGCGCCGGCGGAGAAGGCGGCGACCGGGAAGGCCGCGGCGCCGGCCTCCGTGAAGAAGGCGGCGAAGGCGCCCGCCAAGAAGGCGGCGAAGGCCCCCGCCAAGAAGGCGGCGAAGGCCCCCGCCAAGAAGGCGGCGGCGAAGAAGCGCTGATCGCGCTCAGCGGGCGCGGTTGCGATAGACCAGGATCACGGGCACGCCATCGGGTCCGGCGATGTGATCCGGGCTCGTGGTCCCGAACGCGACCCACGCCTGATACGCCTGCCCCAGCATGTGCTTCTCGTGGTGGTAGAGGGCGAAGTCCGCGCCCGCGACCGCCCCCACGCCGCGGATGTCCTCTCGCAGGCGCCCGTCGCGCAGCAACATCTCCCACGCCGGGCCAGCGGTGTCGTGGATGTACACCGTCCCTCGGGGTGGGACGTGCTCGTTGAGGTACGCGACGACCGCGCCCGTGGTGTACCCCCAGAACGTGCGGTTCAGCCCGAGGTTCGCCGCGCCGGGCGCGCCGCCGACCAGCGGCGTGTAGCTCGAGAGCGCCCACGGGTGCGCGTGCAGCGTCTCGGCGATGGGCGCCGCGACCACCGCAGCCCCGAGCAGCGCCGGGACCAGCGGGCCGCGCGCGGCGAAGCTGGTCCGCGCGCGGGATCCGCGCGCGCGCCGGGAAAGCAGCAGCGCGCGTAGACCGACGCGCGCGCGCCGCACGGCGGCGGAGAACGCGGCGCCGGCGAACAGGGCGATGAACGGGTAGGCCGTCATCCAGTGCTTCGTGCCGCCGAAGATCGGCGTGCTCGGGGAGAGCCAGGCGCCGTACACCGCGGCGATGGCGAGGAACCAGAGGAGCGCCGTGCCGCCAGGATCGTCCGCGGGCGGGCGGAGCCGCGCGGCGAGCGCCCGCTCCGCGGCGAGCGCGAGCCTCCCGCCTTCGGGGGCGAGCCGCGCCGCCGCGCACGCGAGCGGATAGAGGAGGCGCTCGCGCGCTGCCGCGCAGAGCCCCGCGGCGAAGAGGCCCAGCGTCACGACGGGGACCGTCGCCGCCGTCATCACGGGCGCGTAGGCCCTCGGCATCGGAGGCGTCCAGTAGTTCCGGCCGAGGAACTCCATGTTGTAGTACTCGTGGTTCAGGTGAAACGACGCGTACTCGCGGAGGCGCGGGAGCGTGTCGCGCCAGATCCACGGCCAGAGCGCGTAAAAGACGAGAGGGCCGATCGTCGCCATCGCGGCGAGCGCGGCCAGAGGTCGCCGGACGCCGCCGGGCCGCGCAGGCGACGTCGCGGCCGCGGGCGCCGCCCTCGCCGCGCTCGCGCGCGCGACGATCCGGTCCCTGAGCTCCATGCCGACGGCGTGCGAGACGCAGACGATCGGCAAGAACCAGGAGTTGTGCTTCGTGTCGAGCGCGAGGCCGAAGGCGACCCCGGTGAGCACGGGCCACAGCGCCCCGCCGTCCCGCAGCGAGCGCCAGTAGGCGTAGGCGCACAGGGCCCACACGGTCACGATCGGCGCGTCGAAGCACGCGAGGTGCGCCTGGTAGAAGTACCGCGGCAGCATCGCGAAGAGCGCGGCCGCGACCGCGCCGGCGAGCCGATCGCGCGCCTGTGTGCCCCAGAGGTACACGAGCGCCACCCCCAGGCCCGACAGGACCATCGCGGGGAACCTGTAGCTCGTGCCCTCCATGGCGAAGAGCCCGAGCCGCTTCTGCAGGACGAGGTTGGAGAGCGCGAAGAGCGACTTGATGAGGCCGGGGTGCTCGTGGTTCACCGACCAGGCGGCGTCGACGCTCCGCGGATCGAGCGCCGCGCGCGGCGCCTCGAGGAGCGCCTGGAACCACGCGCCGTAGCGGTTCGCGGCGAAGAAGTAGAAGCCCTCGTCGCGCGCGTAGCCGAGATCACCCGCGGTCGCGAGCAGCAGGGCGACGTACGCCGCCGCGAACGCGAGCGCGATCAGGCCGTCGGCGGGCGCGAGGGGCGCCGAGCGCTTCATCGGGTGTCCGCCTCGAAGCAGTAGTGGCGGTGCGTGAAGTCGGCGGATCTCACGGCGAACTCCACCTCCGCCTCGGCCGCGCCCGCGTGGGCGGCGAGCGGGAACTCGAACGTCGCCCACCCGTCGCCGTCGGCGTGCGTCGCCTCGCCCACGGTCTCGCCGTTCACGCGCACGGACAGCGTGACCGGCGCGCCCCGCCGCTCCCGCTCGATCATCCAGTACATGCCCGCGTGCCCTCGGATCACCGAGCCGAGCGGGACGCCACGGAAGCGCGTGACGATCTCGCCGTCCCTCGGCGGGTGGGACCAGATGCACCGACGAGGGCGGAACTCCTCGTCCGCGATCACCGTGACGCCCACGTTGAAGAACGGGCCGCCGGGGCACTCGAAGCGCTCGGCGGGGAACGTCGGGTTCCCGCCGAGCCCGCCGGCGACGATCCGCGCGCGCGGGTTCCAGCGGCACGCGGCCGGAGGATCCGTGACGCGCACGTCGGCCGACGCCGGCGCGACGCTGTCGACGAAGTCGTAGACGACGCGCGCGGGCGACGGGTTCACGAGGCGCCGGAGCACGAAGGGGCCGCGCTCCTGCCGCGCCTCCTCGCGGAAGCCCGCGAGCTCCTCGGCGCGCTCGCCGAGGACGCTGATCTCGACCGCGGCCGCGTAGCGGCTCTCGTCGGGCCGGGCGGCGTCGCGCAAGGGCATCAGCTCGTCCCCGAGCGCGCGGCGCGCGGCCGGATCGGCCCATCCAGGCGCGACGACCACGAGGTCCCCCGGCTGCTTCATCGCCGCGAGGGGCGCCCCCACCTCGCGCCAGGCGTCGAAATCCGGAGCGCTTTCGCTGAAGTACACGTGCGCCACGAGCTCTCCGAGGCCGAGCGCCGGCAGGCCGAGGAGGGCGAGCAGGCCGAGGGCGCGGCGCCGGCCGCGCGCGCTCGCCGCCTCGCCCGCGGGCGGGGCCGTCTCATGGAGCTGCGCCGAGGTCACGCCGTCCTCCGGGCGAGCCGATCGGCGCGTGCCGCCGGCAAGAGCAGCGCGGAGACGGCGATCACCGGCTCGGGCCTGTAGCACGACGGTGCGAGCGCGGCGCGGCGGATGAGGTCCATCACGTCGGTAGCCCTACACGATGGAAATTGTGGAGGAAACGCGACGGATGGCGCCTGCCCCGCGGCCGGTTTTCTGGCGGTGTGGAGCTTAAACGTCCCTGGCGCCGGTCTTATGTTGGTTACCCCACAAAACCATGTCGTACCGTTCCCGCCAACCCGCCGAGGTCGGCCATGTCGACCTCCCCCGCACGCGCGCCGCCCGTGGATCGAACTCCCGAGCCCCGACGCCGGTGGATGTCCAGGCGCGACTGCGCACTGTGCTCACCCATGCGCCGCTCGCGCTCTTCTCCTTCGACGAGCGCGGGATCATCACCCTCTTCGAGGGGCGCGGGCTCGAAGCCCTGGGGCTGAAGCCTGGCGAGCGCGTGGGCCGCTCCGTGTTCCACGTGTTCGCCGCCTACCCGTGCGTCACCGAGAACGCGCGCCATGCCCTCGGGGGACGAGCGGTGACGACCGTCGGGCAGATGCCGGAAGGCTGGTTGGAGGCTCGCTACATCCCCCTGCGGGACCCGGCCGGCAAGGTCACTGGCGCCCTCGCCACGTGCATCGATATCACCGCACGACAGCGGGCGCTGGACGTGCTCGACCAGCAGCAAGCGGTGCTGAAATACGTCATCGCCAATGTCCCACACGCCATCTTCTGGAAAGATCGACAGGGCCGGTTTCTCGGAGGAAACCAGAACTTCCTCAACGACACCCACACAAGGGTCCTGGAGAACCTGGTGGGCAAGACCGATTTCGACGTCTGGGGCATGGGGGAGGACGCGGCCGCTTTCGTGAAGATCGACCGCGAGGTCATGGAGCGAGGCGTCCCGATGCTCGACATCGAGGAGCCCCTGCTCCGCCCGGACGGCCAGCGGCGGGTCCTGCTCACCAGCAAGGTGCCCATCCGCGACGAGAGCGGCGAGGTGACGGGGCTGCTCGGGATCTACGCCGACATCACCGAGCGCAAGCAGATGGAGCTCGACCTGCACAAGGCCAAGGAGGCCGCGGACGCCGCTGCCCGCGCCAAGGGAGAGTTCCTCACGATGATGAGCCACGAGCTGCGGACGCCGCTGTCGCTGATCCTCGGGCCGCTCGAGTCGCTGCTGTCGAGCCCGGACGAGCCGCTGTCGCCGAAGGTGCGGACGCACCTGGAGCGCATTCAGCGCAGCGGGCGGCGGCTGCACCGGCTTGTCGACGACGTGCTCGACTACCAGAAGATCGAGGCCGGCAAGATGGTGCTCGATTGGGAGGCGGTCGACGTGACGACGCTCGTCGCCGACCTGGTGGAAGAAGCTCGGCCAGCGGCGGAGCGGGGCCGCCTGCAGCTCGCGCTAGAGGTCGACCCCGCGCTGGACACGGTCCCCCTCGATCGGCGCAAATTCGAGAAGATCGCGCTCAACCTGCTGGGCAACGCGCTCAAGTTCACCCCGCCGGGGGGTCGGATCGCGGTCGGGTTGCGGCCGCGCGACGGCGTCTTCGAGCTCTGCGTCGAGGACACCGGTCCTGGCATCCCGTCGGACAAGATGCACCTCTTGTTCCAGAGGTTTCAGCAGATCGACGCGTCGATGACGCGCAAGCACGAAGGGACCGGGATCGGGCTGTCGCTGGTCAAAGAGCTCACGGAGCTGATGGGCGGCACCCTCGGCGTGGAGAGCGAGCCCGGCGCTGGCTCTCGCTTCTTCGTGCGGCTGCCGCGCGCTGCGGCCCCTCGGATCGCGCCGCCGCCCCTTGGCTCGCCGGTTCGGACGAGCGCGAATGCAACGCGCGCCGGCGCGGGCGATTTCGCCCAGTCCGAGCTGCGCGCCGCAAGCGCGAGCGGCGCCGGGGTGCGGCGGACCGAGCCCGCGCCGCGCCTGCTCGTGGTGGAAGACAACCCGGACATGCGGTCCTACATCGAGGACATCTTGCTGGCCGAGTACGAGATCGCGCTGGCGACCAACGGCCGCGAGGCGCTCGAAGCGGTCAAAGCGAGCCGGCCCGACGTCATCGTATCGGACGTGATGATGCCGGAAATGGACGGCTTCGAGCTGGTCCGGCAGCTCAAGCGGGAGCCCGACCTCCGCTCTATCCCGATCATTCTCCTGACGGCCAGGGCGAGCCGCGCCGAGACGGTGGGAGGGCTGGAGGTCGGCGCCGATGACTACCTGGTCAAGCCGTTCGATCCGCTGGAGCTCAAGGCGCGGGTCCGCGCGGCCGAGCGCCTGCACCGCGCCTACCAGGAGCTCGAGGCGAAGAACAGCGAGCTCGCGACGGCCCTGAAGAGGCTCTCGGAGACGCAGGAAGAGCTCGTCCAGGCCGGCAAGATGGCGGCGATCGGAACCCTGGTCGCGGGGCTGTCGCACGAGCTGAACAACCCGGTCGCCATCATCCTGATGAACGCCCAGCTCGTCCTCAAGCGGCAGCGCGACGGCCACGGGATGCCCGATGAGCGCCTGCTGCTCAAGGTCCTGCGCACCATCGAGCAGCAGGCCCACCGCTGTTCAGACCTCACGCGAGCGCTGCTCGATTACTCGCGCGGCAAGACGATCGGCCGGGAGACGTGCGACATGTCCACCGCGCTCCGCCGCGCGTACGAGCTCTCCACGCCGCGGGCGCGCGAGCGCGCCGTCCACCTCAAGGTGAACAGCTCCACCGCGGCGCCGCTGCCCACCGTGCTCGTGAATCCGGCGCAGCTGGACTCCGCCTTGCTCAACGTGATCGGCAATGCGATCGATGCGACCCCGCGCGGCGGCACCGTCGAGGTCGAGGCTCACCCCCTCCCCTGCAGGGACATCGAGGGGGTGCAGATCGAGGTGCACGACACCGGCTGTGGTATCCGCCCCGAACACCTGGACCGCCTGTTCGAGCCCTTCTTCACCACCAAGCCGCCGGGAAAGGGGACCGGCCTCGGGCTCTCGCTGACGCATCGGTTCATCCAGGAAAACGGCGGCGACATCCGCGTCGAGAGCGAGCTCGGCGCGGGGACGACGATCCGCATGTGGCTGCCCGCGTCTCACGCGCGAGGCCCCGACGGGGACACGACGTGAACGACCAGCCGAGCAAGCCCCCGGGCAGCAGGCCGCGGGTCCTGGTGATCGACGATGAGCCGGCGATCCGAGAGGCACTGGATACGGTCCTGTCCTTCGAGGGGTACGACGTCGCTACCGCAGCGACCGGCGAAGCGGCGGTCGAGCAGGTCAAGGGCGAGCCGTTCGATCTGGTGATCACCGACCTGCGGATGCCAGGCATGGGCGGCGATGAGACCCTGGCCGCCCTGAAGCGGCTCCACCCGAACCTGCCGGTCATCGTGGTGACGGCGCACGCTTCCGACGCGGCCGCCGCGCGCTGCTCGAAGGAGGGAGCGCTCTGGATCGTCCGCAAGCCCGTCGATCTCGACGATCTGCTGCGGCTGGTCAGGGCTGCGGTCCGCTGAGCGCGCGGCTCGGCATGGATGCCAGCGCGGAGCCCAGGGGGACGACCCGCTACAGCTCGATCGCGTAGACGACGCTGCCGAGCGGCATGCGCTGCATGCGCTCCTCGATCACGCCGCGGAGCGCCTTCCAGGCGCCGGCCTTCTCGACGTACGTCTCGCGGAGGCGCAGCGCGCCGGCCTTGTCGCCGCGCGCCTTGATCCCGAGCACCGTCCTCGCGAGCGCCTCCGCCGCGGCGGGCAGCTTGTCCGACTGGATGGAGAAGCACCCCTTGTCCGCGCCGTTCGCCGCGGTCTCGCCGCGGTGGAAGCCGATCGCTCCTGCGTCGAGCAGGCTGCCGAGCTGGATCGCGGCGAGGTGACCATACGGCCGCGGCTCGCCGCCCGCTGTGTACATGCCCTGCCCCGCCTGCCCGAGCGCCCAGATCACGTCCCTCACCTCGGACATGCGGGCGAGCGCCGGGTCGAGGACACCCTTCTGCGCGAGCCAGCCGGTGAAGAAGAGCGCGCCCGTCTGGGCCTTGAGCTCCTCGAGCATCACGGCGAGCGGCCCGCCGAAGAGCTCGTCGTCGGTCTTGCCCTGCACCTTGTAGCCCTGCGCCGGGCCCAGGTTGTGGGCCGCCTCGTGCAGCACCGTCCCGAGCGCGGCCACGGGGCGCTCGAGGGAGACGCTCTCCATCGTGGTCTTGCAGAGGAGCGAGGCGGCGGCCTCCCGGAGCGCGGCGCGGCTGTCGTCGTCCTGCAGGAGGTTCACCATGACCACGGTGCGGCCGCGGCCTTCGGTCGCTACCGGCCCCCAGTTCGGCAGGCTCTGCCCTGACGTCCCGCCGGTCGCGGCGCGCGACTCGCCGGCGTTCAAGAGGACGTCGATGAAGTCGGGCAGGTGGAAAGCGACCCTGCGCGCCCTGTACGGCGCGCCCGCGAGGCTCGCGAAGGCCGTCTCCATGTCGGACTTCACCGGATCGAGCTTCTTCTGCCAGGTCAGCGACTCCTGGTTGATCCGCGCGAAGCTCACGTGGAAGCCCGCCTTGCGGCTGCACGGCTCCCAGTAGGTCTCGTCCGGCCCCACGCGCAGGTACCACGCCGAGTTCTCGGCGTTCATCTTCGCCCAGGGCTCGTCCGCGATCTCCCAGCGGTTGTCGAGGAACGCCTGCGACGCCGCGAGCAGGTAGGCCTTGAAGGCGGCCTCGCTCGGGCTCTGGATCGCCTCGGCCGCCGCCTTGAGCTCCCGGCTCACCGCCTCCATCTCGGGCTTGTAGGCCTCGCTGTAAGGCACGGCCTTGAGGGCGCCGCGCTCCTCGACCACCACGGTGAAGGGAGAGAGGAGCGCCTTCTGATCCGGGCGCGCCTCGAGCGCGGCGCAGAACTTCTTGTCCTGCTGGAGGCGCGCCGGATAGACGCCGGTGACGCGGGGCGGCCTGCTCGGCAGCGCGCTGCAGCTCGGATCGTCGCGCGTCCTGGGTTGCTGGCACCAGGGCCCCTGGTTGCGCCAGAACAACGCCCGGCTGGCGGGGTCGTCGGCCGGGATCTTGTCGGCCATGCCGGCGGAGCCGAGCTGCTTCGCGTGGATCTGCTCGATGAGCTCGGCCACCTTGAGCAGGTGGCCGACGATGGCGCGATCCTCGGCGGGCGCGCCGCGGAAGTCGGACCGGAGGAGCGAGGGGCGGCCGGCCGCGAGCTCCGCGAGGACGGCATCGCGGCGGCGCACCTCGGCCTCGTCGAGGCCAGCGCGCAGGTGACCCTCGGCCTTGACCTGGGTCATCGCGGCATAAGCCGACGTGAACGCCGGGGTGAAGGCCCCGGAGGCGACCCAGGTCGGCGCCGGGGTGTGGCGCCAGAGGGCGGAGACCTCGTCGGGGTCGACGGCGCCCGAGCCGTTGCGGTCGGCGATCCAGAACAGCGGGAGATCGAGCTCCACGGCGATGCGGTTGAGCTCGAGCCGGGGGATCTGATCGAAGCGCGGGGCCTGGGGCGCGGCCTGGGTGGGCGTGGGCGCAGGTGGCGCGGCCGGCGGCGGCTCGGCCGGCAGAGGGGGGTGCGGAGCCGAGCAGGCGGCGCCCGCGGCGAGGGCGGCGAGCCCGGCGAGGGCGCCGAGCGGGGCGCGGCGGGACGGCGGGATCGGGAGGGAGATCTTCATGGCTGCAGCTCCGAGGGGCCTTTGACCTGCGAGGCGCGCGGGGCGGCCGGGAGGCCAGCGAGAGCGAGGAGGCGCGCCGCGAGAGCGCCCGGCACCCTGGTCGCGTCGCGAGAACGCCTCCCCGCGCGATCGGCCGCCGGACTGCCAGACGCGCAGGAGCGTAGATCAATGGCGCCCGGAGAGGGGGTGTTTCTACGCGCGGGCAGGAAGGAGCGTTGTCCGGCGGCGCGGGAGCGGCCTCATGCGGAGGGACGGACGCCCGCCGCCCTGGGCAGCCGCTGCCCGAAGACGCCTGCCAGGAGCTCCCCTGCCCCGTAGTAACAGAGATAGCCGGCCAGCACGAACTTGAGAGGCACCGCCGACGCGGGCAAGAGCAGCAGGACGAGGCCGGCGAGCGTCGAGCCAGCGCCCACGATGAAGAGCCACCTCGACTCCACCATTCCCTTGAGCACGATCGACGCCGCGACGCGCAGCGCGCCGGAGATGAACGCAAAGAACCCCACGAGGACCACGAACATCTCGACCACGTGACCGCGACGAAGCACGACGAGGCCTAGGAGGAGGCTCGCCACGCCGCGCACGCGGGAGAGGAGGCGTCGGATGGGCGGCTCCCGCAACGCACCGACGAGCGACAGGGCGCCATCGACGAGCGCGTAGGCAGCGAAGGCCAGGACGAGCAGGCGCCACCCCGCGGAGGACCCCTGACCGACGGAGATCGTCAGTGCGCCGGCGCCCACGGAGAGCGCGAGGGCGCCTTGCGCGATGAGGATCCATCGGGAGCGCTCCGGGCGCGTCGGCTTCGGGAAGATCGTCCTCGCGGCGGAGAGGGCCGCGGCGACCGGGCTCTTCGTCGCCGAACGTGCGCGATCGGGCTTCGCATCCGGGAGCACGAGGGGCATCCCGCGCTCGACGGCGCGACCGTCTTTCCACTCCAGATAGCGGACATGTCCGTCCGGAGAGATGCGAAGGAACGAGTTGAGAGGCCCGGCCCATGAACCGCTGTTGAAATACCAGTCACCGATAGAGCCTGCCTTGTGGGTGTGCCCGAGGACAGCCACGTCGTATGCGCCCGTGTCGAGCTCCGCGCGGACCCCGACCACGTGCTCGCCGAGCCGGTCCGGGTTCTGCGCCGGCGTCAATGCCCCGCTGGGGGACGGGTCCCCCTCGGTCACGCGCTGGCTCATCGTCGCCAGGGTGCGTTTCCAGATCGTCAGTATCGAGTCGCCGAATTGCTCGAGGACGTCCTCCACGCTCTCGCCGCCCTTGAGGAGAGGAGAGCCGTTCTCGTCCTCGGCGACGCCGGCGAGGATGGAGAACATGCGGCCGAAGCCAGGCTCGTCCCCGGCGTTGAACGGATCGGTCTCGTGCCCGTGGCAGAAGTGGAACCGCTTGCCGCCGAGCTCCCGGGTGAACGGCGCGCGCATGCACGCGAAGAAGGGGTGCTTGAGGAGGTCCGTCTCGATGAAGTGCACGAGATCGACGTCATGGTTGCCGGGCACGTAGACGAGCCTCAGCGCGGCGAGCTGGTCGAGGAGCGCCCGCCGCTTCACGAACAGGAGGCTGAGGTTCATCTGCCAGAGCTCGAAGAGGTCGCCGAGGATGAAGAGCTCGCCCCCCTCGCTGCCCACGTGGTCGAGGAATGCACGCAGCTGCGACGTCTTCTTGCCTGCCTCGAAGTTGTCGCGCGCGCCGCCGTCACCGATGTGCAGATCGCTGATGACGAAGATATCCCTGGCTGCGCCATCCATTGCCCTGCTCCAGGGTGGAGCGATCTCGCCATGAGCAGCGGCCGCGTCCCCCACCCCGCGCGCGTCGCAAGCCGCGTGCCGCGACGATTCGCAGGAGGACGAGCGCCGGGCGAGCGGACGGCTCGGCCGGCATCGACGCGCCCGCCGGCTCGCCGCCGGTCGGCGTGCGCGAGCGCCCCCGGGCCGTCACTCGCACAGGGCGGTATCGACGAGGTCGAGGACGTCCATGTACGCCTGCTCGGCGCCCGCTTCGCCGTACAGCAGCTGACGCACGGTGATCTCGCGGCCGTCGATGCCGTCGGCGCGCACGAGGTCCGGCTGGTGGGTCTCGATCGGCGCGTAGATCGACCTCGCCCTCGCCGACGAGCTGCAGACGGGTGGTCGTCTTGCGTCACCCTCACCTCGGCGCGCTCAACTCCCGTTCGTGAGGGGGGCTGTCAGGACCGGGTTGGTGTTCCGTGCCGCGCCGCACGGGCGCTTTCGGCCGCACGCGGCGCGGTAGGGGTGTCGAGCAACCACTCGCTCAAGCCGCTCATCCAGCCGATGTGGCGAGGCTCATCACGAATACTGGGGTCACCCCTCTGCCTCCGTCGCGACCTGGGCGAACGGGTCTCGGTAAACCTCGTCGACCGACAGAGCGCACCCGATCGCCTCGAGATGCGCGCCCCCTCCAGCGCGGGCCTCCCGGAGCGTCCACGAGTCGTCCTCGTTGCGATGAAACACCTCGATGCGCTGCTCGTGCCGCGTGACGAGCACGTACTCCCGGAGGGAGGGGATCCGCCGGCCGTGCGCGAACTTCTGCCCACGGTCGTAGGCCTCCGAGCTCTCGGAGAGGACCTCGACCAGGGCGATCGGGTTGAGCGCCGCGTCCTTGTCCTCGATATCGCACTCGAGCCTCCCGCAAACGGCGCTGACGTCAGCGTACGTGGAGAGCCCGGTCGCCTGGACCCGGACGCGCAGATCGGAGGAGTAGACCGCGCAGGGCCGCCCGCGGAGCTGCGCCCGGAGCTCGGCGCCAACGCTCGCGCACAGGCGCGCGTGCTCCGGCGTTCCGCCTGGCATCGCGAAGATCTCGCCGTTCAGGAACTCGTGCTTCGTCGGGCTCGCCCGCTCCTGCTCGAGATATTCAGCGTATGTCCCGACGATCCTGCGCGCCGGCTCGTTCATGGTCCGGCAGTATGCCACGCCAGCGCGTCACGACCCTATCCTCGGCGCCATGCCCACGATCCAGAGCACCGCCGAGATCGACGCCGCCGCCGACGAGCTCTTCGCGCTGTCCCAGGACTACGCTCTCCGGCTCGAGTGGGACCCGTTCCTCCGCGAGATGCGCTACCGCGACGGCGCGACCGAGCCCGCCGTCGGCGTGCGGGTGTGGGTGCGGGCGAAGAACGGGCTGTCCATGGAGGCCCGTTACATCACCCTGAACCCGCCGGAGCAGGTGGCGATCACCATGGTCGATGGGCCGCGGATCTTCCGCCAGTTCTCTGGCGCATGGCTCTTCAAGGCGCTGTCGCC
Organism: Sorangium sp. So ce128; assembly: GCF_051525245.1. Taxonomy (NCBI): domain Bacteria; kingdom Pseudomonadati; phylum Myxococcota; order Polyangiales; family Polyangiaceae; genus Sorangium; species Sorangium sp. So ce128. The sequence continues at coordinate 5,606,455 of NZ_CP150313.1, forward strand.
GCAGCAGACCCGCGTCACGTTCCGCTACAACTTCACCGCGCGCCCGCAGGCCCTCGCCCCGGTGCTGGAGCCGGTGATGGCGGCCGTGCTGAGGCGCGACATCGTGCAGCGCCTCGCCGGGCTCAAGCAGAGCGCCGAGACGACGGACATCCTTCAGCGGCTGCCGAGGCGCGGCCCGGCAGCCGTCTGACGCGCGGCAAGGCCGCGCCGCAGGAGCTCAGCGCGAGCCGCGCTCCGTGGACCCGCTCACCGCGAGGCCGCGCGCGTCCGGCGACGAGCGCCCGCGAGCCCGAGCCCGAGCCCCGCGAGCGCGAAGGCGAGCCCGCCGCCCTGCCGCCCCTCGCCGCCGACCCGGCACCCGCAGCCGCCGTCGTCGTCCTCCGCATCTGGCTCGGACGCCGCGCCGCCGCCGCCCCCACCCGCGCCACCCCCACCCGCGCCGCCCCCGCCGGCGCCCGCGTCGGGGCCGGGCGGCGCCACGCAGGCGTGCGCCTCGAGGTCGCAGACCTCGCCGTCATCGCAGTCCGCGTCGCCCACGCACGCGACGCACGCCGGCGTCCCCTCCACGAGGGCGCAGCGCGGCGCCTGCGCGCTGCACGGGTTGCACGAAGGCCCGCAGAAGGCGTCGACGGCGCACGGCGCACACAGCGCGGCGTCGTTGCAGTAGGAGCCCGCCTCGCAGCCGGTGTTTCCGCTCTGGCCGATGAACTCGCGGCCGCACTGCGCACAGGCGTCCTCGTCCGACGCGGGGGCGTCGCCCGCCACGCTCCGATGGAACGCCGCCGGCTCGAGGAGCGTGAAGCCGGACTCGGCGAGGTTCGTGCTGCCCGCCTCGCCGGCCTTGAGCTGAAAATCCGCGAACTCGCCTACCAGGAGCGACACCTCGAGCTCTGAATGCTCGGCGATCGCGGCATAGAGGATCTCGACGGGGTACAGGCCCTGCTCGGCGAACGTGACGGTATTCGTCATTCGCCAGCTGGGTGCGCCGAGCGCGGGTGGCTGCACCAGCACAGGATAGGGGGCCTGGGCCGAGTCGTAGATCACGAGGGCCACGGCGTCGTCGGCGTAAATGCCAATGTGGACAGGCTGCTCGACGTAGTCGGGCGGCACGGCCAGGTACCCGCGCAGCCGCATGCCGAACGCCACGTCGGGCTCGTTCGCGACGAAGTCGCACCCTCCTGCCGGGCAGTCGGAGACAGCGTCCAGAAAATCGCCGAAGCTCGCCTCGCTCCCGGCGTCGTACCTGTTCGAGAGATCGAGCGGTGTGCGCACCACGGAGCTCACGAGTTCTTCCTGCCCCGCGTCGAAGAACGTGCTCATCTTCTCGATGAAGCCCGCCGTGTCGCTCGTCGGAACCCAGAAGTCGACATCTGGCGCGGACGATGGCCTTTGCGCGCCGCACAGGCCCGTACCTGCCTCGGCGGGGAGCGGAGCTACTGGACCTCCTTCGATGATCACTGGCTCGGCGTTCGCGGAGCCCGGTGCTCCCAGCGCCGTGGAGAGGGCGAGCACGAAAGAGATCGTCAGCTTGGGACGTCGGTGGAACATGGTCGCTCCTGGCAAGGAAAACAGCGCAACTACGCGGCCGCTCGCATGCGACCCGCGATTCACGGCACGTCACGTTATCCCGCGCTCGTAACGCGGAGCCCAGAAATCCCCTTCGCGGGCACGATCCCGACAGCGAGCAGCGGAGTGTCCGCCCGCGGCGCTCCGTTCGTCGCCGGCGCGCGCGCGGGGCGCGCCCTCATCCGCCCAGCCGCGCGAGCGCCTCCCGCGACGCTCCGGCCCCGGGGTGGCGCAGGCGCGCCCGCAGCGCCGCCGCCTCGGCGAGCAGCTCCCGCCCTCGCGCGCGCTCCTCGCCGCGCGCCGCCGCCGCGCGCGCCACGCCCGCCCAGTGCAGCGCGTCCGCCCTCGCCCACGCGTCCTCACCCGCCCACGCCACCGACGAGTCGGCGAGCGCCGTCGCGGACGCCGCCGCCCCCGCGCCGCGCGCGAGCGCGCACCGCGCGGCGACGACCGCGAGCCGGGCGCGGAACGGGCCGAACCCGCACGCCTCCGCGACATGCAGCCCCTCCAGCGCCTGCCGCGCGCCGTCGTCGAGCCGGCCAGCGGCGAGCGCGATCCGCGCCGCGAGCTCGTGGCACCGCAGCGCGACCTCCACCTCGCCCGTCGCGGCAGCCCAGCGGCGCGCCTCGACGAGGTGCGCCTCGGCCGACGCGACGTCGCCGTCGCCGTCGCCGCCCTCGCCTCCGTCCAGCAGCGCGAGGCCGAGCAGCGTGTGGCCGTGCGCGACGTGCCCCTCCCATCCCCTCCGCCTGCACTCGGCGATGTTCCGCTCCGTGGCCTCGCGCGCCTCGTCGCGGCGCCCGAGCGCGAGCGCGTGCTCCGCCTCCCAGAGCGCGCGGCGCGCCACCGGCGCGTCGCCCAGCGCCCGCAGGCGCGCGAAGCGCTCGCCCGCCGCGTCGACCTCGCCGAGGTCGTGCAGCACCGCGGCGAGCAGCGCCAGCGCGCGCACGGCGTGGACCTGGTCCGCGGCGCGGCGGGCGCCCCCCGCGGCGCCGCCGGCGATCTCCGCCGACCGCTCGAGCAGGCGGCGCGCGCCGGTCAGGTCGCCCCGCAGCCGCTCCGTATACGCCAGCGTGCGCAGGCCGGTCGCGATCGGCGCCGGGTCGGCGAGCGCCCCGGCGATCTCGTTGTGCGCCTCGTAGCAGGCGCAGGCGAACGCGAGATCCCCGAGCGCGCCCGCGTAGAGCCCCGCGTCGTACGCGAGCGACGCGCGCACCCGCGCGGGCAGCGAGGCCGGCATGCCGCGGGGGTCGTCGCCGCCGGCGAACGCGCGCAGGATACGGGCGCCGCGGGCCATGTCGCCGAGCTTGAGCCCGAGGTGCGCGAAGCCGCCGAGGGCGAGCGCGTAGATGTCGTACGCCTCGCCCGCCCGCCCGGCGCCGAGCAGCTCGGCGAGGATGGCCTCGTACGCGTCGACCGCCTCGCGTTCCCGCGGCGCCCGGCGCGGCGCCTCGTCGAGGCGCGGCGGCGGCGCGGCGCTCCCCGCGGCGTGGACGCGCTCCGGCGGCACGCCGAGCAGCGACTTGAAGTGCTGCCGCACGAAGGGGTGCGTCGAGTAGCAGCGCTCGCCCGGGCGCGCCGCGAACACGAGCCCCAGCCGCTCCAGCCGGGCGAGCCCGCGCGCGAGCTCCGCGGCGCCCCACCCCACCATGGCGCCCGCGATCTCGCCGCCGGCCCGGACCAGCTGGAGCAGCGCCTCCTCGCCCGCGCCGCCGGGGAACACCGAGAGGCGCGCGAGCAGATCCCGCTCACCCGGCGGCAGCGCGCGCGTAGGCCGACAGCACCGAGCTCAGGCGGCGGGCGAGGACGTCGTCCTGCTCGGCCTCGGCGAGGTGCGCCGCCTGCGCCGCGGAGAGCCGCCCCGCGTCGCCGCCGAGGAACGCGCCCACGTAGGAGCCGACGACGGCGACCGACAGCGCGTGGCCGCCCGTCGTCTCGAGCAGCGCGCCGAGGGCGCCGTCATCGCCGCGGATGCCCCAGCGGCGCAGGAGCGACGCAGCGTCGCCCTCGCAGAGCGGCTCGGGCCGGATCGTCGCGAGCCCGCCCTCGGCCCAGGCGGACAGATCCGCGAGCTCGAAGCGCGACGTGACGAGCGCCCGCGCGCCGCCGAGCCCGGACGCGATCGCGCAGAGCAGCCGCCGGAGGAGCGCGTCGTGGAGCTCGCCGTGCGCGCGCCCTGCGCCCCCCTCGGCCTGCACGGTCTCGAGCCCGTCGAGCACGAGCAGGTGCGGCGGCCCCTGCCCCAGCGCCGCCTTCAGCCGCGCGAGCTGCTCTCCGGGCGCCGCCTGAGGCCGCGGCGCCGCCGGGCCCGAGGCGCCCGCGCCCGGCGCGAAGTAGGCCGCCGCCTGATCGAGGAACGCCTCGGTCCTGGGGTCGTCGTAGAAGCTCCAGACGAGCACCCCACCGGGCCGCGGGGCGTCGCCGAGCCCCTGGAGGAAGCGCTCGGCGATCGCGGTCTTGCCCGCCCCGCCGACGCCGAGGAGCGCGATCACCCGGGGGCGCGGCGGCGAGCCGTCGGCCCACGCGGCGAGCCGATCGAGGATCTCCGCGCGCCCGACGAAGTGCCGCGCTCGCTGGAGCGTGTGCGCGTGCAGCGGGCACCATGCCGGGGCGGCTCCCTGCGACGGCGCGGGCGCGCCGGCCGGCGCCTTCTCCGCTGCCTCCTCGTCGGGCGCCTCACCCGCCCCGGCGGGCGCCTCCGCGGCCCGGCTCGGCGCACCCGCTTCCTCTGCGGCGGGATCCGCCGCCGGCGCGGCTTCGGCCTCGGCCTCGACGACGAGCAGCTCCGCCTCGACGAGGCCGAGCTCGGCGCCGAGCCGCTCGATGATGCGCCGCCGGGACGGGCTCCGGACCGAGAAGCCGAGCCGCGGATCGTTGACGGCGCCCGACTCGTAGCGGCGGTAGGTCCGCACGTCGACGCCGATCGACGCGGCGACCTGCTCCTGCGTCAGGTCGAGGTCGAGCCGCGTCCGCTGGAGGAGCGTGTGGTTGAAGCGGACCGCGGGCTCCGCGCCGCGGCCCGCCCTGGAGACCCGTGCCATCGGTGCGAGCGCTCGATCATCGGCGATGCGGCGCTCTCCTGTCCACCGCGCTGCCCGGTCCTGCCCGGTCCTGCCCGGATCCCGCCCTTCCGGATCCGGTCCGCCCGGACCCACGCTTCACGCATGAGCACCTTGCACGCCGAACGGACCGCCCAGTGCACCGACTACACCGACGATCTCCGCATCTTCACGGTGACGAACGTCCTGTCGCCCGAGGAGTGCGAGGGCTTCATCGCGCTCGCCGAGGCGCGAGGCTTCGAGCAGGCGCCGATCGGGGGCAGCGAGGTGATCAACCTCGAGGTGCGCAAGAACGGCCGCGTCATGATCGACGATCCGGACCTCGCCGCGAGCCTCTGGGAGCGGCTCGCGCCCTGGACGCCGCCGAGCTTCGGCCTCCATCGCGCCGTCGGGCTGAACGAGCGCTTCCGCTACTATCGCTACACCGAGGGCGAATATTTCAACTGGCACGGCGACGGGTCGTTCGTGCGATCCGGCGGCGAGCGGAGCCTGTTCACCGCGATGATCTACCTGAACGACGACTTCGAGGGCGGCACGACCGATTTCTGGGGCGGCCGGAGCATCGCCCCGCGGCGCGGGATGGCGCTCCTGTTCGAGCACCGCCGGCTCCACCGCGGCGCCGCCGTGACACGGGGGAGCAAGTACGTCCTCCGCAGCGACGTGATGTACCGGCGCGGGTGATGCCAGCGCCGCGCGTGCGCCGGCGCTCGGCGCCTCAGCGGGGCGCCGCGGTGGCGCCGGCGCCGAGCGCCTCGGCGAGGCGCGGCAGCACCTCGCCGGCCCGGGCCTCGATCTTCAGCGCGCCGAGCTCCTCGCCGCGCGCGGAGCCGAGGTTGATCATGGCGATCGGGGTGCCTCGCTGCGCGGCGCGCAGCACGAAGCGGTAGCCCGAGAAGACCGCCAGCGACGAGCCGACGACGAGGAGCGCGTCCGCCGCGTCCACGAGCGCGAACGCCGCGTCGACGATCGGCCGGGCCACGTTCTCGCCGAAGAAGACGACGCGCGGCTTGAGCGGCCCATCGCAGCGGAGGCACGGCGGCGCACGGAAGCCCGCCACGTGCTCGGCAGGCAGGTCGGCGTCGCCGTCGGGGGCGAGGTCGGCCGCGAGGCCCAGCCAGCCGGGGTTCTGGGCGAGGAGCCGCTCCTGGAGGGCGGCGCGCCGCTCCATCGCGCCGCACGCGAGGCAGGCGACCTCGGAGAGCGTCCCGTGCAGCTCGATGACGCGACGGCTGCCCGCGGCCTGGTGGAGGCCGTCGACGTTCTGCGTGATGAGGCCCTCGAGCTGCCCCGCGTGCTCGAGCCGCGCGAGGGCGCGGTGGGCGGGGTTCGGCTCGGCCCTGGAGAACCGCTCCCAGCCGATCACGGCGCGCGCCCAGTAGCGCTGCCGGATCTCGGCCGAGCGGGAGAACTCCCGCCCCTGGATCGGGTTCCGCGCGCGGCGCCGCGTCTCGGGCCCTCGATAATCGGGGATGCCGGACTCGGTGCTGCACCCCGCGCCCGTCAGCGCCACGATCCGCCTGCCGCGCAGGAGCGCGACGAGGTCGTCGAGCGGATCGGCCGGACGCGCTTCGCTGAGCGGCATATGCCCGGGTTGTGGCCCGCCACGGCGCGCACCGCCAGCGTCCACCGCGCAATCATGCAAACGAGCTCACCACAACATCTCGCTTGACCGGCCCACCGCACCACCACACGTGGTGTCCCATGTGGGCGCCTCGGGCTTCAGCCCGGGGCTCAACAGCGAACTCGGTGTGGATCCGGGGCCGGTCAGCGAGAACGATCTCCACGACGTCAACCGACGTACCGCCCGCGGGGCCGATCAGAGCCCGCCGATCCCTCGCGGCGGGAGCCCGATCTCGGTGTCGACGGTCGCGTCCTCCAGCGGCTCGAGCGCGCCGTTCGCCGCCACCTTCCAGCGCCGGAGCTTGCTCCTCTCCGCGTCGCTCAGCAGGCAGACATCGCCGCAGCCGGGCGAGCAGTGGACGCCGCCGAAGGCGTAGGACTGGGTCGCCTCGGCGAGCGTCGTGACCTCGCCCGTGGCGATGCTCACGGAGAAGGCGCGGTCCCCGGCGGACGCGCCGCCCGCGTAGGCCGTCCCGAGGAGGACGTCCTCGGAGGCGAAGGCGAGCGTCGGCTGGACGGCGGCGCCGAGCGCCCTGGCCACGCCGAGCCGCTCGATCTCCTCCGGGGGCGAGGTGCGAGCGTCGTAGATCACGATGTCGCTCGTCGCCGGGTCGTACTCCATCGCCTCGGCGTCGAAGCGGCTCGAGCAGGCGACCGCCAGCCGCTCTCCCGAGGGCGACACGGCGAGACGCCCGCAGCCGTAGAGCCCCTGCACGTCGACCGTCCATGTGACGGCGCCCTGCTCCGGCGAGACGCCCACGAAGCGCCCTTCGCCCGCGGTCGAGAGGTCCGCGGCGAGCCGGCCGAGGGCCACGACCACCTCGTCACCGACGCGCGCCATCCCCGACGGGCGCGGCAGGAGCCCCTCTTCCTCCTCCGGCAGGGCGATGCGCCCGACGATGGAGTACTCCTTCGTGTCGACGATCAGGAGATCGCCGCCCTCGTCGAACGGCTCCACGCCCGGGCTCGGGTTGCTCCCGTAGCGCGACACGAGCGCGCGGTCCGCGCCCACCTCGATGTAGTCCTGAGGGTTCGACTCGAACCCCTGCCCGACCGGGAGCTGCGCGAGGACCTCGGCGGTCTCGAGATCCATCCAGGTGATCACGTTCGTGCCGAACCGATCGAGCAGGACCACGCGGCCGGACGGCGGCGCCGCCCCCGGGACATCGACGTCGCCGGACAGCGCGAGGCTGAGCCCCGGCTTCGCCGCGCCGCTCGACACGAAGGAGGGCGACAGGGTGGTCCCGTCGAGCGCCGACACAGCGATGTTCGTCGACTGGTAGTCGCTCGTCACGATGACGACGCCGCTCTCACACGCGTCGCCGTCGCCGCCGCCGTGGACGCCGCCCGTCGACGGCGGCGGCGAATCCACGTTGCACCCGAGGATCGGAATCGAGATCGCGAACGCAAACAGTCTGATCTTCACCATGTTGACTCCAGTGTGAAAAACACGCTCCGTCCCGGGAGCGGAAACCCGACGACATCCGTACGCCGCGCGTCCAGGAGGTCCGCGACGCGGCCTCTCACCGCGAGGTGCCCGCCGAGCCACCTCGCCTCCGCGTCGAGGTCGAGGGTCGCTTGCTCCGCGATCACGCCGAGCCCGGCGGGATCGGCGTACCGGCTCGACTGGTACACGGCCCGGATCTCGCCCGACGCGCCCGAGAACACGGCGCCGCCCGGGCGCTTCCACTCGGCGTGCAGGCGCGGCGCGACGACGAGGCGCGAGCGGAACGGGAGGAGGTCGTTCCTCGTCGTCCGCCCCGGCGTCGTGTCCCGCGGATCGAGCAGCGTCGCCGCGATCTCGGCGCGGAGGAACCGGGTCACCTCGACCCCGGCCAAGAGCTCCGCGCCCACGACGCGGGCGCGGCCGACGTTGTACGGGTTCACGTAGCCCTGGCCGGAGCGCTCGTACGCGACGAGCCCGGAGACCGCGCTCCCGAACGCGAACACGTCGATGAAGGCGCCGCGCAGCACGGCGCCGCGCCCCGTCTGCGCCCGGATCCCGGCCTCGATCGTGGCGCCCGACTCCGGCGCGAGCTCCGCGTTGCCGTGGACGACGCCGGAGACGCCGTACACCTCGCCGAGCGTCGGGACGCGGACGTAGCGGCCCACGGTCGCGAGGAGCCGGAGCCGGTCGCTCCCCGCCTCCACGCCGACCCGCCCGGTCGGGACGAGCACGTCGCAAGGGCGCTCGCGGTCCGCCCCGGTGGCGTGGCACTCCCCGCTCGCGAGGGCGTGCAGCGCGAGCCCCTCGCCGAGGCGCGCCTCCGCGCTGACGGCGCCGCGCGCGAACGAGCGCCGCGCCCGCGCGAGCGGTACGTCGTCCGGCGCGCGCGAGATGCCCTCGCGCGCGACCGAGAGCACGGGCCGCACCCGGAGCCGGTCGGCGAAGGAGAGCGTCGCCCCGAGCGTCTGCTCCAGGCGGCGGCCGGCGAGGCGGAGCTCCGGCGTGAGCAGCGCGAGCTCGAAGAGGGGATCATGGACCTCCGACCGCGCCTCGATGAACGAGGTGCGCGCCTCGAGCGTGTGCTGCGCCTCTCCGCCGAACGGCACCCGCGCCGCGACGGACGTCAGCGCGCGCCGCGACTCCCCCCGCGCCTCGCGGGACGGCAGGAGCGCGAGCCTCGGCACGCCCTGCTCGCGGCCGGTGCCGTTCGCGATCACGTCGACGATCGCGCCGCCCCCGAGCTCGACGCGCGCGAGCGCCCAGGCGTCGATCGTGCGCACGTCGGCGTTCTGCCGGCGTTCCAGGGTGTCGTCGCTCTCGTCGAAGAGCGTCCCGCCATCGTTGACGAACGCGTAGCGGTTCTCCGCGGCCTCCGCGCTCACCCCGACGATCGCGCTCACCGGGCCCGCGCTGGCGCCGGCGAACGCCCACCCGCGCCGCGCGCCGAGCGAGCCCGCCATGGCGCCCGCGCCGGCCGTCGTCCGGGAAGGCCGCCGCGGCTCGAAGAAGATCGCGCCGCCGGGGCCGAGGCGGTCGGCCTCGATGGGCGCGTGGCCGCGGTAGATCTCGATGCGCTCGATGAGCCAGAGGGGCACGAGGGAGAGATCCGCCGTCCCCACGACGTCGTCGTTCAGGCGGACGCCGGCGAGGTACACCGGCGTCTGCGTGGCGGTCGCTCCCCGGAGGGCCGCGGTCGCCGGCCCGCCGAAGCCGCCCGACTCGATGATGAGGACGCCCGGCTGCGTGCGGAGCACGTCCGCTGCTCCGAGCCCCGCGCCGGTGAGGCGCTCGCGGCCCAGCACCGACCCCGCGACGGACCTGTCCTTGGGCGGCGCGGGCGCGCGCATGCGATCCCCCTCGACGCGCACCTCCAGCGGGTCTGTCCCCGGTGGAGCGGCAGCGCGACCGCCCTCCTGCTCGGCCTCCGGCCTGCGCGGATCGTCGGCGCGGGCGGCCGGCAGGGCCGCCACGGCGCTGCAGGCGGCGAGCGAGAGCCAGCACGCCACGCCGGCGCTCCGGCGCCGCCGCGACCGACGATCCGAGGAATCAACCATTCACGCGCCGCCTGCCCGCGTCGACCCAGCGCTGCTCCGGGTGAGCTGAGAGCCGAAGCGAGGGGGCTGCGTGACGGGCCACGGCACCGCGCGCGAGCGTGGTGGTCCAGAGCCTGCGCGCCTTCCCCTCGAAGGCTCAGGTCAGCGCGCGCCAGAGCACCGGCGCGCGCACCTTCGGCAGGTCTTCGGACTCACGGGCGATGCGGCCGTCGCCGGTCGCTCTCCTACACATCACCGCTTCCCAGGCTGCTCTGGTGCATGCCCAGTGCTTCTTGGTGATGGTCGTTCCCGTTCACCGCTGCGGGGGCAGTCCCGGATTCTCACCGGGTTCCCTTTTCAGCTCGCCAGGGGATGGCCGGACGAGCACCGATGGCGGGGCGACTCGTCGCACCCGTCACGCAGGATGTCAACGCAGAAGCGAAGGCCCGGAGCGCCCCGTCCACCGGCCCACCGGCGACGCACACCCGAGACAGAACCGGGAGTCCCTTGACAGTCTTGCACGCGCGTGCCATGAGTTACTTGAAACTGATTTTCTTTATCAGTTATCAGAAACGAGCGGCCCGAGACCTGACGTCCAGCGCCCGATGATCCGAGCCCACGTGGCTCTCGACGCCCATCGGAGCTGAATGTGACGAGTTCCATCTCGATACCGGCCTCTGTCGGGCTGCCCGCGGTGAACGCAGGGCAGCTGTTGAAGCAATACACCCCTGAGTCGGCGTTCTTCTTCGCGTCGCCGACACGCACGCTCCTCGCGCAGGGCGTACACGACATGATCCTCGAGCCGAACGGCGCGGATCAGGGCGACCGCCTCGCGGACCGCGTCACGAGGGTGCTCGCGGCGGCGTCGAGGGCCGGCCAGGGCCTCCCCATGGTGGTCGGCGCGGTGCCGTTCAACAGCACGTCGCCGGCGCACCTCATCGTGCCGAGGGCGATCCAGAGCGCGGGCCCGCTCAACCACACGTCGGAATCGCCGCGGTCGCACCTGCCGATCACCATCCAGGAGCTGCGCCAGGTCCCCGAGCCCCGCGACTACGTGCGCGGCGTCGAGACGGCAGTGGGCCTGATGCGGTCCGAGGCGCTGAGCAAGGTGGTCCTCTCCAGGATGCTGGAGATGGTCCTGCGAGAGCCTGTCGATCTCCGCCTCGTCCTCCAGCGCCTCTCGCAGCAGAACCGGAACGGCTACACCTTCGCCGCCAACCTCTCGGATCCGACCGCGGGGCTCTCCAGCGCGGAGCGCGGCGTCCCGACCTCGCGCGCGCGGACGCTCATCGGCGCGAGCCCGGAGCTGCTCCTGTCCCGCTCCGGGCTCCGGGTGATCGCCAATCCGCTCGCCGGCTCCGCGGTCCGCAGCCCGGACCCCGACGAGGACCGCCGGCGGGCGATCGCCCTGCTCGCGTCCGAGAAAGACCGGCACGAGCACGCGATCGTCGTCGACGCCGTCGCCGCCGCGCTCCGGCCGTTCTGCCGGCGCCTGAGCGTCCCCGACGAGCCTTCGCTCACGCAGACCCCGACGCTGTGGCACCTGTCGAGCCGGCTCACGGGGGAGCTGCGCGATCTCTCGATCTCCTCGATGAAGCTGGCCACCGCGCTGCACCCGACCCCCGCGGTGTGCGGATACCCCACGGACCGCGCCCGCGACGCCATCGAGGCGATCGAGCGGTTCGATCGCGGGTTCTTCACGGGGCTCGTGGGCTGGTCCGACGCGAGCGGCGACGGCGAGTGGGCGGTCGTCATCCGCTGCGCCGACGTCGCCGGCCGGGCGCTCCGCCTCTATGCCGGGGCCGGGATCGTCATCGGTTCGAACGGCGAGCACGAGCTCGCCGAGACCACCGCCAAGCTCGGGACCATGCTGAACGCGCTCGGCCTCAACCAGGCGCCGGAGATGGCATGAGCGCTCCGGAGGAGAGCCGGCAGGCGCCCGCGCAGGCGCGGCCGCAGGCGCTCGACGGCTGGACTCCGTGGCCGGCCGAGATGGCCGATCTCTACCGGCGCGCCGGCTACTGGCGCGGCGAGACCTTCGGGCGCCTGCTCCGCGAGCGGGCCGCGCGGCACCCGGATCGGATCGCGCTCGTCAGCGGCGATCGCCGGCTGAGCTACGGTGAGCTCGATCGGCGCGCCGATCGCCTCGCCGCGGGCCTGCTGCACCTCGGGCTCCGGCCGGGGGATCGCGTCGTCGTCCAGCTCCCGAACATCGCGGAGTTCTTCGAGGTGTGCTTCGCGCTGTTCCGGCTCGGGGCGCTCCCCGTGCTGGCCCTGCCCGCGCACCGGCGCGCCGAGATCGCGGTTTTCTGCGAGCACACCGAGGCGGTCGCGTACGTCATCGCCGACCGGGACGGCGGGTTCGATTACCGCGCGCTGGCGAGCCAGATCCGGCGCGACGTCAGGACCTTGCGGCACGTGCTCGTGGCCGGCGATCCGGGCGAGCACACCGCGCTCTCCGGCCTGGACCGGGAGCCCGTCGAGCTCCCGGAGCCCGCCGCGGGGGACGTCGCCTTCTTCCAGCTGTCCGGCGGGAGCACCGGCGTACCGAAGCTCATCCCGCGGACGCACGACGACTACCTCTACAGCGTGCGGGCCAGCGCGGAGATCTGCGGGCTCGACGAGGGCAGCGTTTACCTCGCCGTCCTCCCCGTCGCGCACAACTTCACGCTCAGCTCACCCGGGAGCCTGGGCGTGCTCCACGCCGGCGGCCGCGTGGTGCTCTGCCGCCGGCCCAGCCCGGACGAGGCGTTCCCGTGGATCGAGCGGGAGCGGGTCACGATGACCGCGCTCGTGCCGCCGCTGGCCTCGGTCTGGTTGGAAGCGGCCCGGACGGCGCGGCACGACCTGTCGAGCTTGAAGGTGCTCCAGGTGGGCGGCGCCAGGCTCCCCGCGGAGGTCGCGCGCCGCGTGGGGCCGACCCTGGGCTGCAAGGTGCAGCAGGTGTTCGGGATGGCGGAGGGGCTCGTCAACTACACCCGCCTCGAGGACCCCGACGCGATCGCGATCGAGACGCAGGGGCGGCCCATCTCGCCCCACGACGAGGTCCGCGTCGTGGACGACGACGACCGCGACGTCGAGCCCGGACAGGTCGGTCACCTGCTCACGCGAGGGCCCTACACGATCCGCGGGTATTACAGGGCCGACGCGCACAACGAGAAGGCGTTCACGCGCGACGGCTTCTACCGCACGGGCGATCTCGTGCGGCGGACCCGAGAGGGCTACCTCGTCGTGGAGGGCCGCGCCAAGGATCAGATCAACCGCGGCGGCGAGAAGATCGCGGCCGAGGAGGTCGAGAACCACGTCCTCGCCCACCCGGCGGTGCGCGACGCGGCGCTCGTCGCCATGCCGGACTCGCACCTCGGCGAGCGATCGTGCGCGTTCCTCGTGGCCCGCGGGCAGCCGCCGCCAGCGAGGGAGATCAACGCCTTCCTGCGCGAGCGCGGCGTCGCCCAGTTCAAGGTGCCCGATCGCATCGAGTGGCTCGACGCCCTCCCGACGACGAGCGTCGGCAAGGTGGACAAGAAGGCGCTCCGCCGGTGGATCGCCGACAGGCTCGCGCAGGGCGCGCGCGCCTGAGAGGACAGCGCGGGCCCAGGCGGCGCAGCGACGCCCGCGGCCCGTTCCATCGACAGGAGCGCTGCGATCACGAGAGAGAGAGAGAGAGAGAGAGAAGAGGAACGACCATGGCCATCCCCCGCATCCAGACCTATCGCATGCCACGAGCCGAGGAGCTCCCGGGGAGCCGGGCGTCATGGCGGCCGGACCCGGGGCGCTCCGTCCTCTTGATCCACGATATGCAGGAGTATTTCCTCGGCTTCTACGACGCGAGCGCGTCCCCGATGGTCGAGCTGATCGCCAATGCCCGCCTGCTCCGGGAGCGGTGCGCAGCGAGCGGGATCCCGGTCGTCTACACGAAGCAGCCCGCCGAGCAGACGATGGCCCAGCGCGGCTTGCTGACGGATCTCTGGGGGCCCGGGCTGACGCAGCAGCCCGACAAACACGAGATCGTGCGCGAGCTCGCGCCGGGAAGCGCCGACACCGTCCTCACCAAGTGGCGGTACAGCGCCTTCCAGCGCACGGAGCTGCTGGATCTCTTGCGCCGCTGGGGCCGCGATCAGCTGATCGTGTGCGGCGTGTACGCGCACATCGGGTGCCTGCTGACCGCGTGCGAGGCGTTCATGAACGACGTCCAGCCGTTCCTCGTGACCGACGGGACCGCCGATTTCTCCCGGCAGCAGCACGACATGGCCATCGCCTACGTCGCGCAGCGGTGCGGCGTCGCGCTGCCGACGAGCGACGTCCTGGCCGCGCTCGCGCCCCGCGAGCGGACGAGCACCCCGCAGCGCGACGCGCCGGCGCCGGCGCAGCTCGGGGCGACGCAGGACCGGGCGCCGTGGGTCGAGCGCCTGCGCGGCGACGTGGCCGAGGTCCTCGACCAGCTCCCCTCGGCGATCTCCGATCGCGATGGCATCCTCGATCTGGGGCTCGACTCGATTCGGCTCATGACGCTCGTCGAGCAGTGGCGCGCCGCGGGGATCGACGTCGCGTTCGTGGACCTCGCCGAGCTGCCGACGCTCGGGCACTGGTGGGAGCTCCTGTCGGCCCGGCTGCCGCGCGAGGCGAGGCCAGCGCCCCGGCACCGCGCGGAGGCGCCCCTCCAGGAAGCCGCCCGCTGACCGGCCGAGCTTGCCCCACGACGGCTTCCCCATGGCACAGGTCACCATGAATCAGGTCGCGACATCCCCACCCAGGACGGTGGCGCGCACCCCGCCGCGCCTCCTCGAGGTGCTGCGCACGACCGCGATCTCCCCCCGCATGCGGCGGATCACGCTGGGCGGCGAGGCGATCGCGGGGTTCCCCGCGCGCTGCGGCGGCGCGCACATCAAGGTCTTCTTCCCGCGCGGCGGCCAGGCGGCGCCGGAGCTGCCCACGCTGGGCCCGGACGGCCCCGCCTGGCCTCCGATGCCGCGGCGGCCGATCACGCGCACGTACTCGGTGCGCAGGTACGACGCGCAGGCCGGCGAGCTGGACGTGGACTTCGTCCTGCACGGAGACGACGGCCCCGCGTCGCGGTGGGCCCACCACGCCAGGCCGGGCGATCGCATCGGCATCGCCGGGCCGGGAGGCCCCGATCCGATGCTCGGCCCCGCGGACTGGTACCTCCTGGCCGGCGACCTCTCCGCGCTGCCGGCCATCGGCGCGCTGCTCGAGGCCCTGCCGAAGACGGCGCGCGGCCACGCCATCGTCGCGGTCCCCGACGCGGCGGACGTGCAGGAGATCGATCGCCCGCCGCACGTCGCGCTGACCTGGATCTACCTGCAGGGCGAGCACGCCCCGGGCCCCCGGCTCGAGGCGGCCGTCCGCGCCCTGGCGTGGCCAGCGGGCCGCGTCTTCGCCTGGGTCGCGGGCGAGTCGTCGTCCGTCGTCGCGATCCGCGATCACCTGCTCGACGAGCGCGGGCTCGGGCGCGAGGCGCTGTACGCGATCCCCTACTGGAAGGCCAGCCAGTCCGAGGAGGCGTATCACGCGGAGCGGCACCGGATCATGGACGGGCTCGACAGGGCCTGACGGGAGCGATCGATGGAGTTCAAGCACAAGGCGGCGCTCGTCACGGGCGCGGCCCAGGGGATCGGCGAGGCCGTCGCCCGGAGGCTCGCCGCGCGGGGCGCCGCGGTGGCGGCGGTGGACGCGAACCGGGAGCGCCTGGGCGCCGTCGTCGCCGGTCTCCAGGCGAGCGGCCATCGCGCCGCGGCGTTCGCGGTGGACGTGGCCGACGGCGAGGCGGTCGACGGCGCGGTGGAGCGGATCGAGCGCGAGCTCGGCCCCATCGAGATGCTGGTCAACGTGGCCGGCGTGCTGCGCGTGGGCGGCGCCCTCTCGCTGAGCGACGACGACTGGGAGCGCACGTTCGCTGTCAACACCCGGGGGGTGTTCAACGTGAGCCGGGCGGTGGCCCGCCGCATGGTGACGCGCCGATCGGGGTCGATCGTGACGGTCGGGTCCAACGCCGCGCGCACGCCGCGGATGAACATGGGCGCTTACGCGGCCTCGAAGGCCGCCGCGGCCCAGTGGACGAAGTGCCTCGGCCTGGAGCTCGCGCAGCACGACATCCGGTGCAACGTGGTGTCCCCTGGCTCGACGGACACGCCGATGCAGCGCGCGCTCTGGGCGGATGATCGCGGCGCTCAGGCGGTCATCGCCGGCGCTCCAGAGGCGTTCCGGCTGGGCATCCCGCTGCGCCGGATCGCCACGACGGACGACGTCGCCAGCGCGGTGCTGTTCCTGCTCTCGGACGAGGCGCGGCACATCACGATGCACGACCTCTGCGTCGACGGCGGCGCCACGCTGGGCGCCTGATCCCCGCCCGGCGGGAGCGCCGATGTCCGCGAGCGCGGACACCGCGCGCCGGGCTCACGGGCCTTCCTCTCCCACGTTCCCGAACAGCGCGTCCGACGCCGCGCCGACCATCACCACCGCGGCGAGCGCCACGGCGGCGGCGATCGCGAGGGCTCCGAGGACCCGCGAGGGCTTCATCTGCCACCACATGGCGAGGCCGCTGAGCGCCCACACGACCAGCGTGATCCCGGTGATGTCCGCGAAGAGCGCCCAGAGCCACGCCACGCCGCCGTGCACGGGGAAGTGGTGCGTCTTGTGGAGCGTCTCGAGCACCTCGACGAAGCGAGGCCACCCCCGCGCGCCGGCTGGCCGCCCGTCGAGCCACCCCGTGCCCAGGTTGTACGTGACGTTCCAGGCGCGGCCGTCCGCGTCCCGCATGCCGAAGCGCAGCTCCGGGCTGATCTTCGGGTGGGCGCGCAGCGGCGCCGCGGCGTCGACGCCGATCTTGGGCAGGAGATCCTTTATCTGCTCCTGCACCGCCGCCATCCTGTGTCCAGGCAGGTCGATCGCGACGCCGGCGAACGGGGGCGCGGGGGCCTCGGGCTCGGGAGGGTGGCTGGAGACCGTCGCGCTGCCGTCGTCGAGGCGCAGGATCACCACCTGGCGTCCCCCGTCGGCGCGCGGCGCCGCGAGCAGGGGCCACCCGGAGAACGCGCCCGGGGTCCCCGGATCGAGCGTGTAGCGCGAGGGCGAGCCGGCGTTGAGCTGCTCGACGACCTGGCGCGCGAGCTCGCCGGGATCCCAGGGCTGGAACCCGGTGAGCGCCGACAGCCGCTCTCCCGAGAGCGACCGGCTGTCGATGTCTCGCCCGATCTGCGGGTGATTGAAGAGCGTGCCGCTGATCCCGAACAGCAGTATCCAGGGGAACAGCAGCAAGCCCAGGTACATGTGCACGCGCCGCACGACCTTCATGATCGCGCCGTAACGCGGCCGCCCGCGGGGGCCCCGTGGCGAACGGGGCCCTCGCGCGGCGTCGTCCCTCATCGCTCCTTCGTGATCGGGCGCGAGCGTCATCGGATCTTCGCGACGGAGAAGGTGAGCCCAGGCGCGCTCACGCCCGCCTCGCCCGGCCCGTCCTCGCCGATCTCGCGGAGCGTCGTCGACTCCTGGCCCTCGAACTCCAGCAGGAAGGTGCGGTCGCCGAGCGCGACGCTCAGGACGCTGCCGCCGCCGGGCGCGGCGTCGAGCACCGTGGCGGTCGGCGTATCGCCGAGCGTCACGCTGGCCCACCGCCACGCCGCGGCGCTCGCCAGCACGCGCGGGTGGGTGTCGTCCGCGATCGCGAAGAGGCTCTCGTCGAGCACCCGCAGGAACGCCTTCCCGTCCGGACCGCCGAAGAGCGAGCCGGCGGCGTCGCCGTCGAACAGCGTGCTCAGCTCGACGTGGAACTCGGGGTCGAACTGCCTCGTCTCGGGGTCGAAGCGCAGCATGCAGGGGGCGGCCGCGTTGTCGGGGTTGAGCCGGTGCACCGCCGCGCCGTACGCCTCGGTGGCCACGTAGATCATGCCGTCGGGCCCCTCGACTCCATCGCGCACGTAACCGCAGCGATCGTCGGTGACGACGGTCGCCTCGTCCGTCGCGCTGTCCACGACGACGACCGCGGCCACGCTCGGGACCTCCGGGCCGATCCGCCAGCCGCCGAAGGTGATCACGTCGTCGCCCTGGACCAGCGGCGACGACGAGGAGTACGTGAGGGTGGCGTCCTGGATCACGAGATCCTCGAGCGGGATGTCGCCGGTGACCGTCATTTCCTGAGGGTTCCAGACGACCACCTGGGCGGTGGGACCATCGAAGAAGTACGCCTTGGTCTCCGAGACGAAGTGGAACTGGGTGCCGTACTCGCCGAGCTTCGCGAGGCCCTTGCCCTGGAAGCTGATGGTGTCCCCTTCCTCGAGGCTGCCGTCCTCCTGCAGGTCGTAGCGGGTCACGGTCGCCGCGGCGTCGCTCGCCACGAACACCGCGCCTCCGCCGTCCAGCCCGACGCCGAGGGCGCGCCCCTGCACCTCGATGGCGTCGTCCAGCGACAGCGTCTCATCGGAGTCGATGTCGTCCGTCACGATGACGTAGCTCTGCGTGTCGCCGCCGTCCGGCCCGAACACCTGGACCGTGAGGGCGTACGCCGGCCCTGCGTTGGGCGTCCCCCCCGTGCCGCTGGTGGCTCCGCCGGCGCCGGTGCCTTCACCGCCGGCGCCCCCCGCGCCGCCGGTGCCACCGCTCGTCGCGCCGCTGCTCGTGCCATCGCTCGTGTCGTCGCCGCAGGCGACGAAGCACGGGAGGAGCAGGGTCAAGAGGAGGGCATTCGCGTAGCGCGCACGAGATAACATGAAGGATCTCCTTGTGTCGGGTTTCAACTGCTGTCGCACGAACATCGGCTCACAGGCTCAAGGCGAGCTTGGCGTACGCCGCTCGCCCGGGGCGCTGGACGCCGTAGAAGCTGAAGGCCTTCTCGTCGGTGAGGTTCTGCACCTCGACGGTCGAGCTCACCGTCCATCCGCCGCGCTCGACCAGGTACGTGAGCGCGAGCGTGTGCACGAGCTGCGACGGGATCTCCGCCTTGGAATCGGCTGCGCCGCGGCCTTCCGGGCCGACGAAGAAGGCGTGTACATAATCGGCGTGCCAGGTCATGGACAGGACATCACGCCGCGCCGCGATCTCGGGCCACCGCGCGCGCGCGACGACCCCGCCGAACAGGTACGGCTGGTTCTGGATGCGAACGCCGGTCGAGCCGTCCCGGAAGTCCTGCCAGGTGACGTGACCGTCGATCGACAGCCAGTCGCCCGGAGCGGTCCACCCGGCCGTCGACTCGATACCGACGGATCGCGCCGACAGCGTGTTTCCGTACTCCGAGTAGCCCAGGTGCCTTCGCAGCGTGATGAGATCCTCGGTGAAGCGACCGAAGCCGTTGGCGCTGAACCGGAGCTGTCCCGCGCCGGTCTCCGCGCGCTCCAGGGTCACGCTCAGGTTGACGTTGTGGCTCGCCTCCGGCTCCAGGTGGACATTCCAGACGATGAGCCCTCCGTCGCCGAACAGCTCCTCCGGCGTCGGCAGGCGGGTGGCGTACTCGTACGAGGCCTTGGCGTAGAGGGCGTCGGTGAAGCGGAAGCGCAGGCTGTCCCCTGCCCCCACCCGGTGCGTCGCTCGATCGACGTCGCCGATCCGGCCGCTCGGCAGGTGCTCCCGGGTGCGGACGCCGTGCAGGTAGAGCTTGGCGAAGGCGATGTTCGCGAGCCGGCCTTCGAGGGGCCTGGCCTCGTACTCGACGCCTGCCACGCCGCTCCACAGCTCCCGCTCCGCGGTCAGCGGGTCCTTCTCGGGCTCGGCCACGACAAGGTTCCTCCCGGTGCGCGTCACGTGGCTCGGCGAGAGCCCGAAGCGCAGGAGGTGCTCGGTCGCGGGGTGCCAGGCCAGGTTGACGCGAGCGAAGGCGGTGTGCTGGCGGACTTGCTGGTCGTTCGCGTCGTCCCCGACCTCCCCCCGATACGGGCGCTCCACGCAGCCGCCCGACCAGTCGTAGGTGCACGTGGCCACGTCGAGGAAGGTCGTGCGCGCGTACGAGTACCCCACGAGGGCGTCGAGCCGCGCCCTCCCGGAGAACGGCTGCGCATACCGCAGCAGCGCGCCGCCCGTCTGCCTGCCGAAGGTGACCTCTCCGAAGGGCGGCGACTTGACCCTGCCGTCGAGCATGTCGACGAGCAGGCCGTGCTGCACCTCCTTGTCGTGCGAGGCGAAGAAGGCGCGGAGGAGCAGGCGGTCGGCCCACGGCCGCCGGACGACCCCCACCTCGGCCGCGCCGCCGGCCGCGACATAGCCGTCGTGGAACCGCCGGGCGCGCGCGGGCGACAGGCGCCCGCTCTCGTCGGACGCCATGACGTCGATCGGGGTGTCGTTCCGCGCGCGATCGACGAACCCGCTCGCGCGGGCGAAGAGGCCGCTCGGCGCGTGCGCGTGGCGCGCGCCGAGGGTCAGCCGGTACGTGCCGAAGGAGCCGACCTGATAGGACGCCGACGCGCTCGTACCGCGCGTGTCTTGATCGGTCACCAGGTTCACCGCGCCGCCGAGCGCGTCCGTGCCGAAGCGCAGCGGGACGACGCCGCGGTAGATCTCGGCGCGCTCGACGAGGTTGACCGGCACGTTGGCGACCCCGAAGGAGTGCCCGGCGAGGTCGAGCGGCACGCCGTCGAGGAAGAAGCGGATCCGGTCGTCGGTGAGGCCGTTCAGCGAGAAGCGCGCGTCGGAGCCGAGCCCGCCGAGGCGGCGCACGCTCACGCCCTCGGCGCGCGCCAGCACCTGGCCGAGATCCGCGGCCTGACGCTTGGCCTCGACGGTCTCGATCACCTGGACCGCCTGCGCGGAGGTACGGAGCCGCTCGGCCTCGGAGGCCCCCCGCACGCTCACCTCGATCGCGGGCAGAGCTGGCCCTGCGGCGCCAGCGACCGGCGCGGCACCGACGGGTCGTGTGACGGGCGCGGCACCGGCGGCGCCCGCGACGGGCGCGGCCGCGGGGGTCGGCGCAGGCAGCCGGAAGTCGTGGCGGTAGAGGATGCGCGACGCGACGCTCCGGTCGCCTCGCCGGGCGGGCGTGAAGCGGAAGCGCAGCGCCGCTTGCTGCGCGGCCTCGTCGAACCCGTGGCCCGCGGGCTCGGCGATCTCTGCGCTGGTGACACGCCCTTCCGCGTCGATCGTCAGCCGCAGCACGACGCTCCCCTCCAACCCCGCCTCGCGCGCCGCCTGCGGATACGCCGCCTCGACGGCGCCCGTGAGCTCGGGCGGGCGCACCGCGAGCGCGGCGCCATCGCCCGGGGCGCGCGCCGCCGGCGCTGTCTCGGCCCCGGGTGCCGCTCCCTCGTCGCCCTCGTCGGCAGGGGCCTCTTCGCTCGCCCGCGCGTCCGCTGCGAAGGCCAACAGGGCACCGCAGGGGGCGAGGACCAGAGTCCCGGCCAGCGCGGCGCAACGCAAGGGCTGTAATCGAATCATGAGATCACCGGGCATGCTCACCGGAGCGTGACGAAGCGGCGCTCTGGCCGGCTCTGCGCAAGCTGGTTGTCGTGGCGTCTCGCTCGCCGGCTCTTCAGGCCTCTTCGGATGGCGCAGACCGCGCTGGCCAGGGGTCGCCGCCGCGAGCTGTCATGTCAGCGCTCTGGGAGATTCAACCGCTCACGTCCTCCGCCGCCGCCGGGACCGGGACGACGACGACGCGCTTGCACCGCCGGCACTTCAGCTCGACGCCGCCGGGCACATACCGGGCGAGAAGGCTGCCGCAGCCGCAGCGCACGGAATTGGGCTCGGCACGTCCAGCAACGCCGCAGTGATCACACCGGCTGTCGGGCGGAACAGTCGCCTTCGACATCAGGTTGTCCATCGTGGAACCCCACTTTCAATAATGAAAGTCACTTTCACTTTCAATCCGGAACCTGCCATGCTACCGACAGCGTTGTCAAGCGAAAGCGGTCGGAGAGCGTCCGCGAAGCGTCGCGACGTCCGCAGGTCCGAGCAACGCGAGATCGCGGCCGAAACCGGCGCGATCTGCGCGCTCGCTCGGGTCGCCGGCGCCGTGCCTCGCTGGCGCGGACAGGCCCACCACGGGACGGTAGCCCGCGGCGGGGGTCCCAACGAATTCGCTTGACAATGCCCACCCTACCTCACCATAAACGAACTTGAAAGTAGTTTTCATTTTCATTCGCTCGTCGATGCCTAGGTGGCCGCGCCCATCGCGGCGTCATCGAGCTGGGTCCGCTGTCGGGACGACGTCCGGCGCCCCTGCCCTGCGTGCTCTCGGGGCTCGGGCCCCGCTGCGCCGGCGGGCTCCGCTTTCGTTCCAACGGCGCTGGCTCGGGCGTCACGGCCGCCTCTGCGCCGTCGTCGCGGGCCGCGGATCGCCTGCCGCGAGCGTGCCTCTGGCGGCTGTCCCGTCGAGCGCCGGTTGAACCAGGAGGGTTGTCGTCATGGTCGCTCCTCAGGACGCGCGCTGGCCGCTGTCGGCCGCGCAGCACGGTATCTGGCTAGGCCAGCAGCTCGACCCCGCGAGCCCGGTGTACAACGCGGGCGAGTGCGTCGAGATCTGCGGGGCCATCGATCTCGCGACCCTCGAGGCCGCGATACGCCAGGCCGTCTCGGAGGCAGAGGCGCTGCACGTGCGCTTCACGAGCGAGGCGGATGGGCCGCGCCAGCGCCTCGACCTGTCCCCTGACTTCCCTGTCCACCGCGTCGATGTCAGCGCGGCGCCGGACGCGTTCGCCGCGGCCGAGGCGTGGATGCGCGAAGATCTCGCGAGGCCGGTGGATCTCGCGCGCGGGCCCCTCTTCACGGAGGCGCTGTTCACGGCGGGGCCCGATCGGCTCTTCTGGTACCAGCGCGCGCACCACATCGCGCTGGACGGCTACGGCTTCTCGCTGATCGCGCGGCGGGTGGCCGAGATCTACACCGCGCGCGTCGAGGGCCGATCGAGCGAAGGCGGCGCCTTCGGGTCGCTGCGCCGGGTCGTCGACGAGGATCTGGCCTACCGCGCCTCCCCCGATCTGGAGCGCGATCGCGCCTTCTGGACGCAGCGCTTCGCCGACCGGCCCGAGCCGGTGAGCCTCGGCGACGAGCCGGCGCCCGCGTCGCGCGCCTGCCTGCGCCGGACGGCGTCGCTCGCGCCGTCCACCATCGACCGGCTGAAGGACGTGGCGCGCCAGGCGAAGGCGACCTGGCCTGACGTCGTGGTCGCCGCGACCGCGGCGTACGCGCACCGGCTCACCGGCGCGCCCGAGATCGTCCTGGGGCTGCCCGTGATGGGGCGCCTCGGCTCGGTGTCGCTGCGCATCCCGGGCATGGTCATGAACATCGTCCCGCTCCGGGTGCCGGTCGCGGAGGGCGCGAGCCTGGTCGATGTCGCCCGGCAGGTCGCGGCCGAGCTCGCGGCCATCCGGCCGCACCTGCGGTATCGCTACGAGCAGCTCCGCCGGGATCTCAAGCTGATCGGCGGCGGCCGCCGGCTGTTCGGCCCGGTGGTCAACATCATGCCGTTCGATTACGACCTGCGCTTCGCGGGGCATCGCGGCGTCGCGCACAACATCTCCGCCGGCCCGGTCGAGGATCTGTCGTTCGGCGTCTACGCGAGATCGGACGGGCGCGGGCCGCGGCTCGACCTCGACGCCAACCCGGCCTGCTACGGCGACGACGATCTCTCGGCGCACCAGCGGCGCTTCCTCGCGTTCCTGGAGGCGGTCGCCGCCGCCCCCGAGCAGGCCCTCGATCGCGCCGAGATCGACCTCCCCCGGGCCGCGGCGCGCGCGCCCGGCGCGCAGGCGGCCGGGCAGCCCGGCGCGCTGCTCGACGGGGGCCCGCTGCCCGCGCCGGCGCGCCCCGTCGTCGAGCAGATCGCCCTGCGCGCGCGCGAGCAGCCGGACGCGACCGCCGTCCACCACGGCCTCGAGCGCGTGACCTACGGCGAGCTCGACCTCGCCGCCCGGCGGCTCGCCGCCCGGCTGGCCGCGCTCGGCGCCGGGCCGGACACGCTGGTCGCGGTGCTCCTGCCGCGCAGCATCGGCGCCATCACCGCGATCCTCGGCGCGCTCTACGCTGGCGCAGGCTACCTCCCCCTCGATCCGGACGGGCCGCAGCCGAGGACGACGGCGATCCTCGACGACGCCAGGCCGGCGATCGTCGTCACGACGTCGCAGCACGCCGCGAA
The DNA here is from genome assembly GCF_051525245.1 of Sorangium sp. So ce128. NCBI lineage: Bacteria > Pseudomonadati > Myxococcota > Polyangiales > Polyangiaceae > Sorangium > Sorangium sp. So ce128. Next base: position 5,630,251 of record NZ_CP150313.1, read on the forward strand.
GGTGGGGAGCGATCGCGCGGCGCGCCTCGTGCTCCTGGACGAGGCGATCCACGGCGCGCCGGCGCGGGCGCTGGTCCAGGGCGCGGAGGAGCACCTGGCGTACGTCATCTACACGTCCGGCTCCACGGGCCGCCCGAACGGCGTCATGATCGAGCGCGGCGCGCTGGCCCACTTCGTGGCGGCCGCGACCCACCGCTACGATCTGCGCCGCGACGACCGGGTGCTGCAGTTCGCGCCGCTGCACTTCGACGCCAGCGTCGAGGAGATCTTCCTGACCCTGTGCGCGGGCGCCGCCCTGGTGCTGCGCACGGACGAGATGCTGCAATCCGTGCCGCGGCTGCTCGACGCCTGCGAAAGGCACCGGATCACCGTCCTGGATCTGCCGACCGCGTTCTGGCACGAGCTCGCCTACGGCCTCTCGACCGGCGCGGCGTCGCTCCCCGAGCGCGTCCGCACCGTCATCATCGGCGGCGAGGCGACGCTGCCCGAGCGCGTCGAGCGCTTCCGCCGCGCCGTCGGTCGGCGCGCGCGGCTGCTCAACACCTACGGCCCCACCGAGGCGACCGTCGTCGCCTCGGCCGCCACGCTGAGCGGCGGCGACGCGCCGGACGAGGCGCAAGAGGACAGAGACGAGGCGCCGATCGGTACGCCGCTGCCCGGGGTTCGTGCGGCCATCGTCGACACGCAAGCGCACGGCCGGCTGGTCCCGCAGGGCGCCGTGGGCGAGCTCCACCTCATCGGGCCCGGGCTGGCGAGGGGATACCTCGGGCGGCCGGACCTCGACGCCGCGCGCTTCGTCGTGCTCGACCAGCTGGAGGGCCGCCCGCGCGCGTACCGCACCGGCGACCTGGTCCTCCAGCGGGCCGACGGGCAGATGGTCTTTGTCGGGCGCGTCGACGACGAGCTCAAGATCAGCGGCCACCGCGTCGATCCGCTCGAGATCGAGGCCGCGCTCCTGCGCCACCCTTCCGTGCGGGAGGCGGCCGTCATCGGGCACGCCTCGGCCGGCGGCGGCAAGCGCCTGTCCGCGTTCCTCGTCGCCGGAGACCCCGCCCCGTCGCCGGCCGAGCTCCGCCGGCACGCGCGCTCGCTGCTCCCCGCGGCCGCCATCCCCTCGGCCTTCGTGCTCACCGATCGGCTGCCGAGGACGAGCTCCGGCAAGATCGACCGCAAGGCGCTGCGGGAGGCGCCGATCGCCGCGGCGGCGGAGCCGCCTGCCGCCGCGACGGCGCTCGAGCGGCAGCTGCTGGAGGTCTGGGAGCAGGTGCTCGGCGTGAGCGGCCTGTCGGCGCACGACGATTTCTTCGAGCGCGGCGGCCAGTCGCTGCAGACGATCCAGATCGCCAACCGGCTCAGCGTCGATCTCGGGCGGGAGATCCCCGTCGCGATGATCTTCCGCCACCCGACCGTCGCGGCGCTCGCGCGCGCCCTCGACGAGGCGCAGGGCGCGGCGGCGGCGCAGACGAGCGGCGAGCCCCCCGGCGCCATGCTGGCCGACGCCGAGCTCCCCGAGGACGTCGTCCCCCGATCGCTCGCGTGGTCCGGCGGCGGCGGTCGCCCGCGGCAGGTCGTGCTCACCGGCGCGAGCGGCTTCGTCGGCGCGCACCTGCTCCACGAGCTCCTGACGCAGACGGACGCGACCGTGGTCTGCCTGGTGCGCGCCGCGAGCGAGGCGCACGCAGCGGAGCGGATCCGGCAGGCGCTCTCGAAGCAGCGCCTGCCGGTGGACGGCATCGACGCGCGGGTGCTCGCCGTGCCCGCCGACCTGACGCAGCCCCGCCTCGGCCTGAGCGCCGCGCGGTTCGGCCAGCTCGCCGCGGAGTGCGACGCCATCTACCACAACGCCGCGGTGGTGAGCCTCGTGCGCGACTACCGCAGCCTGCGCGCCGCCAACGTGATCGGCACGCGCGAGGCGCTCCGCCTGGCCGCGGCGGCGCGCCCCAAGCCGCTGCACCACGTGTCGACGCTCGCCGTGGCCCCGGGCATCGCGGCGAGCCCCGAGGTCGCGGAGGCGTTCGTGCCGCCGCACCCCGGCCTGCGCGACGGTTACCAGCAGAGCAAGTGGGCGGCCGAGCGCCTGGTGCAGCAGGCCGCGGAGCGCGGGCTGCCGGTCGCCGTGTACCGCCTGGGCCGCGTCGTCGGCGCGCCCGACACCGGCGTCGTCAACGAGCAGGATCTGGTCTTCCGGCTGCTGCGGGCCGGCATCCCCGCCGGCGTCCTGCCCGATCTCGACGTGAGGGAGGTGTGGACGCCCGTCGACTACGTCGGGCGCGCGATCGTGCGGCTCTCGCTTACCACGCTTACCGCGCAGACCACGGGCGCCGTGGTCAACGTCGCCCCTGCGCCCGAGGTCCGGCTGACGGAGCTCTTCGACTGGGCGCGCGACTACGGCTACCCGGTCGAGCGGCGCCCGGTCGCGGCGTGGCGCGCGCGGCTGAAGGACGGCGCCGACGCCGCGGACAGCGCCACGCTCGCGTTCTTCGATCTGCAGTCGGCCCCGGCCGACGGAGAGGCGACCTTCGGCATCGGGCGCGTGCGCTGCGACAACCTGGAGCGCGGCCTGGCCGGCACCGGCATCACGTGCCCGTCGATCGATCGCGCGCTCCTCTACCGCTACCTCGATCGCTGCGTCGAGGAAGGCCTCCTGCCGCCCCCTTCCAGCGCGGCGCGGCGAGCGCCGCGCCCCTCATGACACCGGCTCACGGACGAGAACCTCTAGCCAAAGAGAACGACCACGATGACCACACAGACGATCGACCCACGGGACAGGAAGCAGGGAGGCGGCGCGCCGCAAGGCGCCGCGGAGGGGCTCCGGCTCGACCGCTCGAACGCGCTGCTCGCCGAGGCGCGCCGGCTCATCCCCGGCGTCACGCAGTCGCTCATGAAGCGGCCGGAGATGTTCGCGCTCGGCTCGTTCCCCGTGTACCTCGAGGGCGGCGAGGGCGCGCTGGTGCGCGACGTCGATGGGAACCAGTACATCGACTACATCTGCGGGCTCGGGGCGAACACGCTAGGGCACAACCACCCGGCGGTCGTCGACGCCATCCGGCGGCGGCTCGACAGGGGCATCCTTCACTCGCTGCCGACGGAGGTCGAGGTCACCGCCACGCAGGACCTCGTCGCGATGACCCCGGGCGCCGAGATGGCCCGCTTCTTCAAGACCGGCGCGGACGCGACGTCGGCGGCCATCCGGCTCGCCCGCCACGTGACCGGCAGGGAGAAGGTCGTCACCATCGGCTACAACGGCTGGCACGATCACTTCATGTTCGACACCCCGGGCGTCCCGGCGGTGCTGCGCGAGTACACCCACCGCATGCCGCTCATGGCCGAGGCCGACGAGCAGCCGCTGCTCGATCTCATCGCGGGCAAGGGCCCGGAGCTCGCGCTCGTGCTGCTCTCGCTGCCCTACAAGCGGTGCGTCTCGGCGGAGTACCTGCGCAAGGTGCGCGAGGTGTGCCGCGCCCAGGGCGTGCTGTTCGTCCTCGACGAGGTCGTCACCGGGTTCCGGCTCGCGCGCGGCGGCGCGCAGGAGTACTACCAGATCGAGGCCGATTTCGTCTGCTTCTCGAAGGGCATCGCCGCGGGCATGCCGCTGTCGGCGATCGCCGGGCCGCGCCAGGTGATGAGCCGGCTCTCGGAGCTCCAGGTGTCGACGACGTTCGGCGGCGAGATGCTCTCGCTCGAGGTCTGCAGGGCGGCGCTGCGCGAGTACCGCGAGACCGACACCATCGCGAAGGTCGCCGCGCTCGGGAAGCGGCTCCGCGAGGGCGTCAACCGGCGCGCGGAGCAGGGCGGCTTCCCGCTGCGCGTCGTGGGGTACGACGCGATCCCCTTCTTCCTCATGGCCGAGGATCTGGCCGTCCACACGAAGCGCATGGAGCCGTTCGTCGGCGCGATGGCGAGGCGCGGCGTCCTGCTGCGGCGCGACGTCAACTTCCTCTGCGGCGCGCACACCGAGGCGCAGATCGATCACACGATCGACGCGGCGCACGACGCGCTGCTCGAGCTGGCGAGCCGCGGCGTGATCGAGCGCGGCGTGGGCGCGAAGGCCCAGAGCTGAGCCCACGGTCGTGCAGAACGCTCGCTCCGAACGGACCCTCCTGTTCCTCATCGCCGCGGTCCAGTTCGTCAACCTGCTCGACTTCATGGTCGTCATGCCGCTCGGGCCGGACTTCGCGGTCGCGCTCGGCATCCCGATGTCCGACATCGGCCTGATCGGCGGCAGCTACACCGCGGCGGCGGCGGTCTCGGGGGTCGCCGGCGCGTTCTTCCTGGACCGCTTCGACCGGCGCAGCGCGCTCGCCGTCGCGATGCTCGGCCTCGTCCTCGGCACGGCCGCTGGCGGCCTCGCCACCGGCCTGCCGAGCCTCCTCGCGGCGCGCGTGCTCGCCGGGGCCTTCGGGGGGCCCGCGACCTCGATCGCGTTCTCCCTCGTCGCGGACGCGATCCCGCCGGAGCGGCGCGGCAAGGCGATGGGCGTCGTGATGGGCGCCTACTCCCTGGCCGCGGTGCTCGGGGTGCCGGCCGGCCTCGAGCTCGCGCGGCGCGGCGGCTTCCAGGCGCCGTTCTTCGCCGTCGCGGCGCTCGGGCTCACCGTCGCGGCGCTCGCGCTGCTGCTGCTCCCCTCGATGCGCGGCCACCTCGCCGGGGCGCGGGCGCGCGCCGAGGAGGACGCCCTGCGCGAGCTCCGCGCGCTCGTCGGCCGCCCGCTCGTGCTGCTCTCGTACGCGACGACGGCGGCCATGACGATGGCGTCGTTCCTCGTCATCCCGAACATCTCGGCCTACGTGCAGCACAACCTCGGCTATCCGCGCGAGCGGCTCGGCCTGCTCTACCTCGTGGGCGGCGCGCTCACCTTCGTCGTGATGCGCACCGCGGGCGCGCTGATCGATCGCGTCGGCGCGCTCCGCACGAGCCTGGTCGGGGCGGCGATGCTCGTGGCCGTCCTCTATGGCGGGTTCCACTCGTACGTGCCGGGGCTGCCCGTGCTCGTCGTCTTCGTCGCCTTCATGACCGGGACGGCGATCCGCAACATCTCCCACAGCACGCTCGCCTCGAAGGTCCCGCTCCCCTCCGAGCGGGCGCGCTTCGGATCCATCCAGTCGGCCGTGGATCACCTCTCGTCGGCGCTCGCCGCGTTCCTCGCGGCCAGGATGCTGCACGAGCTCCCCGACCAACGCCTCGACGGCATGGGCGCCGTGGCCGCGCTGGCGATCGCCTTCACGCTCGCGTCGTCATGCTTGATCTTCCTGATCGAGCGACACCTCGCCCTCGGCGCGTCGAGCAGCGCCGGCGCCGCGCGCGCTGGAGGGCCGGGGCTAGTCGACGAGCGCGGGCGTCCAGAGAGCGCGCCTCCAGCCGGGCGCCCCTCACCTGGCTGACCTGGTTTCCATCTCCGATTCCCCTCGGTGGGAACAACAACCCATCGGGGGCACCTCCCCTTCTGATGCTGGAGAAAAGCTCCAGGGTCGGCTTGCACGGCCGCTCCTCACATGCTCTTTGTCGGTGACCTCATCAATGGTGTCTCCGTCTCTCGTCCCGCGCCTCGCGGGATGCCTTGGCTGCCTCGTCGCGGCCCTCGTCCCACGCATCGTCGTCGCCGTCATCCCGGCCGAAGCCTCGCCTCCTCCGGTCGCGGCGGTCGCGCCGATCACGGAGGTTCCGCCCCGCGCGAAGGGCGCGCCTGAGCCCCTCATCGACGGCGCCGCGCGCTCCGTCGTCGCCGTGGCCGTCTCGCATCGCGATCCCCGGGGCGGCGAGCGACGCGTGAGCCTGTGCAGCGGCGCGCTCGTCGAGCCGAACCTCGTCTTGACGGCGCGTCACTGCATCTCGCGCAACCTGACCGCGGCCCCTCGCTGCGATCGCTCGGGCAGGTCGCACAACGGCGATCACGTCGGCGGAGACATCGATCCTTCCGAGATCGCCATTTACACCGGGGACCATATCGATGTCTCCCGCGACGCCGCGCGGGCGCGCGCCGTGGCCACGCTGCACGGGAAAGAGCGCGTCCTCTGCGACGCGGACATCGCCTATCTGGTGCTCGATCGGCCCCTCACCGACGTGGCGCCCCTGCGGATGCGCGAGGTCGGGGCGCTCGATCCAGGCGACAGCGTGGTCGCCGTCGGGTACGGCGGCGGAGCGGTAAGCCGGCTCGGCGTCCGCGCCGCGCGTGGTCCGCGCCTCATCGCCGCCGTCGGGCCCCGCGCCGATCCGGCGACCGGCAAGGTCCTCGGTCCGCGCGAGTTCGAGATCGAGGGGGCGACCTGCGCCGGCGACTCGGGAGGTCCGGTGATCGACGCCGACCGCGGCGACGTGGTGGGCATCACGTCGCGCGGCGCGGGGTGCACCGCGGCTGGCAACCACGTTTATACGCGCACGGACGCCTTCGCCGCGCTGACGGCCGAGGCCCGCACGGCCGCGCTCGCACGACGCTGAGCGCCGCGCGCCATCGCGCCGGCTCGCCTCGCCGAGCGCGCGGCGCAGGACGCGGCAGGGGCAGGCCGTGTGCAGCCGCGGCACAGCGCGCGACGCGCGGGCGTGCCGGCACGTCGCTCGCATCGCGCGGAGTCAACGGAAGACAGACACGGGATCGACGCTCATGCGGGCAGGGTCGCGTGCGCGATGACGCTGCTTCGCCCGCGCCGATGACCACTTCCCGGAGGGATCGGAACCATGTCGTTGCTGGACACCACCAGGGGCTTCTTGACGCCCGAGCTCATCTCGGCCGCAACGAAGGGGCTGGGCCTGAGCGATGAATCGCCGACGAACGTGCGCGGCGCCGCGGAGAGCTCGGTGCCGACGCTGCTCGCCGGAATGGCTCAGGTCGCCTCTTCGGAGAGCGGCGCAGCGCAGCTGTTCAGGATGATCACCGAGCGGGACCACGAAGGTCTGCTCGGGAGAGCAGGGCCCCTCCGCGCCGAGCAGACCGAGGAGCTCTCGCACCATGGGCAGTCGATGATCGCCCGCCTGTTCGGCGACCGCGCGAGCGGGATGATCGATCTCGTCTCCCGCTCCTCCGGCGTGGAGCAGCGGTGCTCGAGCGCGATGCTCGGCCTGATCGCTCCGATCGTCGCGTGCGTGCTCGGCCGCGAGGTGAGGTCGAGAGGGCTGACCGCGCGAGGGCTCGCCGACCTGCTCTCTCATCACAAGCAAGCCTTCAAGGACGATCCGCGCGCCCCGGCGGGCCTCGCTGGGTTCCTCGCTCCCTCCATGGCGGCGAGCGCTCCTTTCGTCGCGGCGGCGGCGCGCGAACGGCCGCATGATGCGGTATCACCCGTCCCGTCCCGAACGACGGAGTCGTCAACCCCGCTTCCCTCGCGTGAAGGGCCTGCCCGTCAACGTCAGACGCGAGAATGGCTGCTCCCGACCTTGCTGGCAGCGGCGGTCCTCGGAGGCCTCTGGGCGTTCGTCCGCGAACGCAGGCCGGAGCGCACCGCCGCCGAGCCCACGCACGAGGCCCCGATCGCGGCGGCTCCGAGGGACGATCTCGCTCAGCCCGCCGCGCCGCCGCCGCAGGTCGAGGCGCCGCGCGCCGAGGCGCCCACGGCCGCCGCGCCCGGCGAGGCGCCCCCCAGCGCGCCGGAGATCGTCGAGCAGCTCAGGATCACGGCCGGAGAGATGACGCTCCCGGGCGGCAAGGTCCTCTCCGTCGACGAGCACGGCTCCGAGGCGGAGATCGCGCGGTACCTCGACGCCGGAGCCGCGGATGGCCCCAAGCGCTTCTCGATGGAAGGCGTGAGCTTCCGCTTCGGGACCACGGAGTTGACCGAAGCTTCGCGGCCGAAGCTCGAAGCGCTGGCCGTCATCCTCGACGCCTATCCCTCCGCGCGGGTGCGCATCGAAGGGCACACCGACGCCGTGGGCGGCGCCGAGGGGAACAGATCGCTGTCGCTGGCGCGAGCCCAGGCGGTGCGCAACGAGCTCACCGCGCGACAGATCGCTCCCCATCGCATCGAGGTGGCCGGGATGGGCGCCGAGCAACCGGTGGCGTCGAACGACACCGCCGGCGGACGCGCGCAGAACCGCCGGATCGACGTCATGGTCCTGAGCCTCTGAAGCGGCGACTCACCCTTCTGCGCCAGGAGCAAGGTACCGGCGCCGGCCTGCGGAAGCAGGGTACCGGCGCCGGCGAAAGGCCGGCGCATGGCCGCTTGGCTCTTACGTGTGCACTCTCGGGAGGACTTGCTCGAGGACGCCGACGGCGCCGTTGTCCTTCTCCACGTGGAAGCGGACCACCAGGTTGTTGTTCTTGTCCCAGTCGTCTGCTCCGTCGCTCGGATCGAGGATCGCAAAGTTGCGGTGCGTGACGCAGTACCTGTGTTCGGACCCCGAGATCTCCCGGAGGAACCCCTTGATGTCGCCGTTGAACAGGTTCTGACTGCCGCCGTTCGTCAGCAGCGAGAGGATGATGCGGGACATCCCCTTGGGGGCAGGGCGCGCGATGCCGGACGCGGTCACCTGATAGAGGCGCGGTCGCGAGCGCGGCTGCCCGAATCCGAGGACCGTGTCGATGTGCGCCATCGTGCCCACGTGGATGTCGCCGCCCATGAGCGTCACCTGGGTGCGAGGGCTGAAGCCGGCGAAATTCATGAGAGACATCAGGAAACGCCTGCATTCGTTCTGGTTGTTGGAGGCAGCCCAGCCGTCCCGGATGTCATCGACGGAGGCCATGTTGAACGTGTTCGTGAGCGCCTCGGCGGCTGCGAGCGGCAGGTAGACGACGGGCGTGCCGACCACGACGAAGAGGTGCCTTAGATCGAGCGCCGCGAGCTCGTTGAGCCTGAGCTCGAGGTCGTCGAGCTGTTGCTTGCCGAGTATCGCCCCGTTCTTCCACGAGCGCTGCGACCGCCCATCGACCGCGAGGAGGGCGATGTCGCCGTGCTTCGCGATCCAGCCGAACCCCGAGCTGCTCAAGCGGTCCCTCGGGCTCAGCGCCGCCTGAAACTCCTTGAACGCCTGCTCCGCGGCCCTATAGCGCTCCACGGCCGGCGGGGAGCCGTCGTTGTTGTTCGACCCCCACCCATCATAGATCTCGTGGTCGTCCCACATCATGACGTTCGGACAGCTCCCGAGGACCGCCGCCACGTCAGGGTGCGACCACGTGTGCACGTAGTGCCTGCGGTACGCGGCGGTGCGCCCCTCCGAGGCCGACCAGCCCGTGGGATCACCGTCGCCGTAGATCTGGTCACCGGCGTGAACCAAAAGGTTCACCTTGCCTTCGTCCACGAGGGCCTTGAGCGCCCGCCACATCGCCCCGCGCCTCTCCTTGGGAAACTCGTGGTTATCGATGTCGTTGCAGCTCACGAGGCCGATTCGAATCGGCCCGTTCGTGACGGTGCGGAAGGCGGAGCCGTTGATGCTCAGGTTGTCCGCGGGTGTGGGGAGCGGGTCTCCTGCGTCGTGCTCCACGATGCCATAACGAACCCTCTCGCCGCTCAGCCCGCTCAGCTCGAACGTGGCGAGCCCGAAGGGCGGCGCGCTGCTGATCGGCACGTCGAGCGTGCGAACGCCGTTGTCGTCCGCGAACGCCAGTCTCGCCCTCCCCTTGGGCCTCTCGAAGACGGCCAAGATCCTGCTGGTTGTCTGCGTCGTGTGTCCGATGACTGCGCTTTTGAACGCCATGGTCCGCCTCTCTGGCGAGAGCTCGTCAGGCTGAGGGAAGAGGCGCCGTGGTCCTGGCGGGCACTCTCCCCTATGTTTCGTCGCGGGCGGCCGGACGCAAGTTTTTCGGCTCGCTCGAGGCGCTCGCGAGAGGGGCGAGGCGCCGGGCCAGAGGCGCTCTCCGCTCGTGCTCACGGCGTGGGGGGCGGCAGCGCGGCGTCGGCGGGCGCGACGCCGGCGGCGACCACGGCATCGCATCGCCGCCTCAGAACGCCGCCGTCACCGTCGCTCCCAGGTTCAGCATCGGCCCGGCCTCCGGCGACGCCTGCGCCGCCCTGCTCGAGGGCGAGCCCCGCGGTAAGGGAGCGGCGCGAACCCGCGCCCCCTCCGGCGGATCCCGCGAAACATGCGCGCGCGGCCGTAGACTGGGCCGCCCTGGCGCGCTAGTCGGTATCCGCCGTGGATCCCAGCCCTCGAAGCAGCCCGGACGAACGCCGCCCCCGCCTCGCGCTCCAGGCCGTGCTGCCGGAGGAGCTCGCCGGCGCGTGCGGCATCGACCTCACCGACGCGCGCCGCATCGTCTCCCTGGCGCACCGCCTCGGCGAGCTGCCCGCCCGCGCGCCCGCGACCGTCCGGCGCGCCGCGCTCGACGCGGCGCGCTCGGCGGGCGAGATCAGGACGCTCGCGCTCGTCGAGCGGCGCGCGAGCGCCGAGGATCCGTTCGTGAAGTACGCCTTCCGCCTCGAGGACGGCGCGACGGTCGAGTCGGTGCGCATCCCGCTCGAGCGGCCGGGCCGGTACTCGGCGTGCGTGAGCTCGCAGGTCGGCTGCGCGCTCGCGTGCGCGTTCTGCGCCACCGGACGCATGGGCCTCACGCGCAACCTGGAGGCCTGGGAGATCGTCGAGCAGGTGCGGCTCATCCGCCGCGATCTCGACGCCACCGTAGGCGGCGGCGCGCGCGTCCATGGAGTGCTGTTCCAGGGCATGGGCGAGCCGCTCGCCAACGCCGACCGGGTCATCCAGGCGATCCGGGTGCTCTCCGAGCCGAGCGCGCAGGCCATCGACATGCGCAACATCACCGTCTGTACGGCGGGGCTCCCGTCCGGCATCCGGCGGCTCGCGGCCGAGGTCCCCGCGGTCCGGCTCGGCCTGTCGCTCGGCTCGGTGCGCCCCGGCAAGCGGCGCCTGCTCATGCCGATCGACGGCGCGCACCCGCTCGAGGAGGTCCTCGCGGCCGTGGGCGAGCACGCGCGCGCGAGCGGGCACGCGCCGATGTGGGCGTACACGCTCCTCGCGGACCAGAACGACGCGGACGAGGACGCCGCGTGCCTGGCCGCGCTCGCCCGCGGCTTCGCGGCGCAGCACGGCATTTCTCCCCGGCTCAGCCTCATCCCCTACAACGCGATCGGCGCGCCCGGCGATCCCCTGCCCTCGCCGGACGGCGGCGATGAACGCGGCGCGTCGGCCGATCCGTTCGTGCGCTCGGCGCGGCTCGACGCCTTCCGTGCGGTCCTCTCCGCCGCCGGCGTCGGCTCGATCGTGCGCTACTCGGGTGGGGGCGACGTCGGCGCGGCGTGCGGGCAGCTAGCGCGGCCTTCGGCGGAGGCGCCGCGGCCGGGCGGCCGCCGGGCGCCGCCCCGCGCCGGGGCGACCGCGGGCGCGGCCGACGTCGGGCCGAGCACGCCGCCCAGGCCAGCATGAGCGTCGCTATGGATCCCTGCTCCCACGCGCGCTAGCTTGCGCGCGTGTTCGGCTTCAGCTTCGGCGAAATCATGGTGCTCGCCATCGTGGGCATCATCGTGGTCGGTCCCCGGCGGTTGCCTGCGATGATGCGGTCGGCGGGGAGCTGGATCGCCAAGCTCCGCCGCTTGAGCACGGAGCTCCGGACGCAGAGCGGCATCGACGATCTGATCCGCCAGGAGGGGCTCGAGCGTGAGCTCCGCGAGCTCCGCGCCCTGTCGCGGGTCAACGTGATCGAGACGCTGGTGAACCCCGTCGTCGGCGCCGTGACCGCCGGTGCGATCGCCTCGTCCACGCCGCGCGTGAGGCCGCCGGATCCCGAGCCGCCGCCGCCGCCCGTCGTGCAGCCGCCCCGCGAGCGCGAGTACCCCGTCCTCGGCTGCGACGCCTACGGAGTGGCGCTGGACGCGGCCCCGGACGGCGCCGCCGGCCTGCCGGTCGCACCGGAAAGCGCGGCCCCCACGGAGACCGCGAAGGCGGCGGACGCCACGGCCGGTGTGGCCGGCGCAGATGCCACGGCTGGCGCGGCGGACGCCACGGTCGGCGTCGAGTCCGCCGCGGCGACAGCGACAGCGACCGCAGAGACCGCCGCGGCGACAGCGCCCGTGGCCGCAGAGACCGCCGCGGCGACGCAGGGCGTGGCGACCGGAAACGGAGCGACGTGATGAGCCAGGAGCAGGCGGCGGCGGTGAAGAGCGGCGCCCCGGGGGCGGAGGGCGCGCCGAGCGACGCCGCGGAGGATCCGGGCGAAGACAAGCCGATGTCGTTCTGGGAGCACCTCGACGAGCTGAGAAAGCGGCTCGTCCGGAGCATCCTTGTCTTCTTCGCGGCCTGCGTCGTGGGGTGGGAGGTACGCGAGGAGCTCTTGCACTTCCTGACCGTCCCGTTCGTGCAGGCGTGGCGGGAGCAGAACCTGGCGGGCAACCCCTCGCTCCACTTCGGCGCGCCCGCGGCCGCGTTCGTCGCTTACTTCAAGCTGTCGATGATCGGCGGCGCGGCGATGGCCTCGCCGTTCATCTTCTACCAGCTGTGGGCATTCGTCGCGCCCGGCCTCTACGCCAAAGAGAAGCGCTACGTCATCCCGTTCGTCCTGTTCTCGACGATCCTGTTCGTCGGCGGCGGCTGGTTCGGCTGGCGAGCGGCCTTCCCGATCTCGTTCGGTTACTTCCTCAGCCTGGCCGGCACGGTCGGCGGCGACGGGGTGACGATCACGCCGACCGTGATGATGGGCGACTACCTCGACTTCGTCGCCCAGCTCCTGCTCGGCTTCGGGATCATCTTCGAGATCCCGCTCATCGTGCTCTTCCTCTCCATCGCCGGCGTCATCAACTACATCCAGCTCATCCTGTTCGGCCGCTGGTTCGTGTTCGGCGCCTTCATCCTGGCGGCCGTCCTGACGCCGCCGGACATCACGAGCCAGCTCGTCATGGCCGTACCGATGTGCCTCCTCTACGTGGTCTCGATCGGCCTCGCGTACGTCTTCGGCAAGCCGCCGACCGACGCCCAGCGCGCGGCGTACAAGGCGCGCAAGGAGAAGGAAGTCACCAAGGGCTGACGGGCGGCGCGGCGCCGGCCGGGCCGCCTGCGCTGCGTCGTCCGCGCGCCGTCCTCCGCGGCGGCGCGGCGCATCGCAGACCGCTGCGCTGCTCCTTCCGCGCGCCGTCCTCCGCGCGGCGTGGCGCACGGCAGACCGCTGCGCTGCTCCTTCCGCGCGCCGTCCTCCGCGGCGGCGCAGGTCAGGCGGCGGGCGCGGCCGCCGCGGGCGCTGCCTTCCGGCTCCGCGCCACGTGGATCGCGACCGCGGCGCCGGCCATCGCGAGCCCGATGAGCTGCGACGTGGACAGGCCAACGAAGCCCCCGCGATCGTCGGCGCGCACGAACTCGAGCACGAAGCGCCCGAGCGCGTAGAGGCCGAGGAACGTCGCGAAGACCTGCCCGTCGTACCGCTTCCGCCCGTGCACGTAGAGCAGGCAGATCGCCGCGATGGCGAACGACATCGCCGACTCGTAGATCTGCGTCGGGTGCACCGGGTGCGACGGCAGGCGCGGGCTCGTGAGCTCGAGCAGCTTGAACTGCGCGTCGCTCGCGGGGCTGTTCGGCGGGAACGAGAGCCCGAACGCCCCGTCGGTGCGCAGGCCGAAGCAGCAGCCGGCGAGCAGGCAGCCCATCCGGCCGAACCCGAGGCCCAGCGGGACGGCGAAGCCCGCCATGTCCGCCGCCTTCCAGAACGGGAACCGATCGCGCTTGAGCAGCCAGTACGCCATCGCCGACGCGCCCACGAAGCCGCCGTAGTACGTCAGGCCGCCCGCCCAGAACTTCGCCCACGCCAGGCAATCGCGCTCGACCGGGTGGCAGACCCCCTTCGCCGCGTCCCACACGCCGTGGTACCGCGACGCGCAGAGCGCCTGCTCGACCTTCCAGTCGACAAGCGAGGGGTCGGTGCACAGGTGCACGTAATCCCAGAAGTATCCGTCGGCGACGACGTGGAGGAGCCTGCCGCCGACGACGCCCGCGAGCAGGCAGGCGAGCCCCAGGTCGACGATCACGTCCGGGTCCTCGCCGATCCGCCGCGCCCACAGCGCGCCGATGGCCGTCGCGAAGAGGAAGCCGGTCAGCAGCAGCAGGAAGTAGGCAGGGAACGCGACGTCGAGCAGGCGGAACAGCTCGGGCCGCATGATCAGCCCCCGGACGCCTTCGCGCCGGACGCCTTCCCTGCGAGCTCGGGGCGGTGGGGGGAGAACATGTCGATCGCCATCAGCCCGACGCCCGCGACGATCGCGATGTCGGCCACGTTGAACGTCGGCCACACGAACGTCGAGGTGAGCCGGACCTGGATGAAGTCGATGACGTACCCGTAACGGATGCGGTCGACCAGGTTCCCGAGCGCACCGCCGAGCACGAGCGGCAGCCCCCACCTGAGCGCGATCTGGGACGGGTGGAGCTTGCGGTACAGCGTGACGATGAAGACGATCGCCCCGAACGAGACCAGGAGGAAGAACGGGCGGCGGATCGCCTCGCTCTCGTCGCCCAGGATGCCCCACGCCCCGCCGTGGTTCTTCGCGAAGATCATGTTCAGGTGATCCTTGATCACCTCGATCTTCCGGAACGAGAGCGGCCGCGGCGCGGCGGTGAGGTCCGTGAGCGCCTGCGGCTCCAGCCGGTCCTTGGCCCACCACTTCGTGCCGAGATCGGCGGCCAGGGTGATGGCCGAGACGACGATCAGGAACACGTACGACGGCCGGTAGGCGGGCTTCGTCGGCGCGACCACGTCGTCGGCGTCCCCCTCCTGCGAGGAGCCGCGCCCCTCATGGTCGCGTTCGCCGGCAGAGGCCGGCGGCTCGCCGGCCGGCGCGTTCAGGGGCGCGGAGCGATGCGACTCCGCATGGGCACCTTCGGTCTCAACGGGAGCGTCTCGCGGCGTCGCGTCTTCAGTCATGCGGAGCGCGTTCCTCTACGACAAACCGAGCGCTCCGGCAAAGGCTTCCCTCCGCAGGCGCCGCCGCACGCGTCTTTCACGCCTTGCGCGCGTCACGTGACGTGCGTGACTTGCGCGCGCCGCGCCGCGCCGCGCGCCGTCTGCTCCGGTCGAGCCGCCCGCTCGCATCCTTCAGCTGGCCGGCGGCACAGGCGGAGGCGCTTCCGTCGATAGCGGAGGGGTGGGGTCGCCGCCCGCCGGGCCCTCCGAGGCGCCGCGCGCGTCTGGAGACGGCGCGCTCGCGCTGCGGGTCGCGACGATCATGTCCTTGGACATCAGGATGACCCCCGCGACGATCGCGATGTCCGCCACGTTGAACGTCGGCCAGTGATACTCCCGACCGCCGCGGATCACGTACATGTCGATGAAGTCGATGACCCAGCCGTAGCGGATCCGGTCGACCAGGTTGCCCATCGCGCCGCCGAGCGCCAGCGCGAGCCCCCACTTCATCCCCGTCTGGTCCCTGTGGACGCGCCGGTAGATCGAGAAGATGAAGACCATCGCCGCGGCGGAGACGAACAGGAAGAACGGCCGCCGCAGGCCGTCCGGGAGGCCGCGCAGGAAGCTCCAGGCGCCGCCGGGGTTCTGCGCGAAGATGAAATCGAGGTGGTCCGGGATGATCGTGAGGACCTTCGCGCCCGACCGCTTCGGGTCGAACCCGGTGAGGCGCGCGTGCGCCCACCCCTTCGTCACCAGGTCGGCGGCGCACGAGACGAGCGCCACGACGGCCAAGAAGCGGAGCGAGGCGCGCTCCTCGCTGGGGAGGTCGTCGGGAAGGTGCGCGACGGGCGACGCTTGCGGTGCGTCCGAGGACATCGTCCTCGCTTCTACGCGATGGCGTGGCACGGAGCAAACAGCCTCGAGCAGAGCGATGCCCGGCGGCGGTCGTCTTCTGCTCTTCCGTTCGTCCGTTCGTCCGCTCGTCTGTTCGTCCGTTTGCCCCCTCGCGCCTTCCGGTTCCGTCTTCCGCTCTCGCCCGCGCCTCCTCCGCCGATCGCCGCGCCGGTTCACCGCTGGTTCAGGATCACCACCGGACGCTCCGGGGCGCGCGATCGCACCGGCGCCTTTTCCCGTCCGGGAGGATCGGTCGGACCGGCCGGGTCGACCGCCGGCGCCCCCCTCCTTCGCAGCGCGAGGTGCACCTCGCCGTACGCCTGGAGGGCAGCGCCGCGCTGCCGCTCCGTGGCCGCCGCGCGCCCCAGCGACTCGGCCAGCTGCGCCCGGCGCCCCGCGAGGTACGCGAGATCCCTCGCCTCGGCGAGCTCGCTCCCCCCGGCGAACGCCTGCTCCGCGCGCTCCATCGCCTCGGTGGCGCCGCGCAGGTCCGCGGGCGCGAGCTCTGCCGCCGCGCCCGCCCGGGCGCGCTCGTAGCTCTTCCTCGCCTCGATGAGCTCCTTCGGCGGGAGCGGGGCGCTCGCGCACCCCAGGAGACCGCCGACGAGCAGAATGGCCACTGTCCCGTGATTGGTTCGCATGATTCCGCGCCTCCTGTCCGCGAGCCCTAGCGGAGCTGCCGCTGGATGGATCCGACCTCCTCGAGCGCCTCGTGCGTGCGGGCCTGGGCCTGCGCCTCGCGCGTGAGGGCGAGCGCGAGCTCCGCGTCCGCCTGCGCGCGCAGGAGCATGCGCTGCGCCCGATCGGGCACGCCGTCGGCCGACAGCCTCGTCGCCCGCTGCACCTGCTCCCGGGCGAGGCGGAGGTGGGCTTCCGCCCGCGGGTCCTCGTCGGCTCCGACCTCCTCGGCGGCTCGAATCATCGCCTCCGACGCGCCGAGCCGCTCGCCGAAGCTTGGAGCGTACGCGGCGCACCCCGCCATCGACGCGCCGAAGAGCGTCAAGAACACTGCGTTTTTCATGTGCGACACCTCGTTGCCAGCCCCGGACGAGAGGTCGCCCGGAGAAGGCGGGTGAGAGAGCGGATGGGATCATCGACTCCGGATCTCCGACGTCGATCGGCTCGTCCTCAGGCAACCAGCACACCAGGGCCGACGACCTCGGGGCGGCGCCTGAGCGCGCACACGAGAAGCGCCTCCCTGCGTCCGTCGGTGCAGAAGGAATCACGACGACGCTGAGACATCGCCTCACGCGCCGTATCCGCGCTTCCCATCGGTTGCGCGCAAACGAGCCATTCGCCGGAGCCCCCGTGTGCGTCGCTTGCGGCGACTGGACCACAGGAGAGCCGCAGACACCGGATCTCGTTCGAGGACGGGAGAGGCCCCCTCTCCGCTGTACGCCCGCCTGCCGCGGCAGCCCGCCGCGACCGCGTTCCGCGCCGGCCCGCCGCGCCCGCCTGCCGCGCCGATCCGCCGCGCCTGCCGCGCCGGCCCTTCACCCGCGCGCCGTCCTACCCTCACCCGCGCGGCGCCCTCCGAGATCCCGGCCGCGCAGGCCAGCGCAGCGTCACGGCGGCCGACATGTGCGTCGCGCCCGATCCGGTTGAGTGACACGGCGCATCTGTTTAGTATACCTGCGTCATGCCGTCGCCCCCCTGGAAGATCGAGACCGGCGTCGAGACCGTCATCTCGTCGTGGCTTGCCTCCGGCTACGTCCGCCCTTGTTTCACCGCGGATCGCGAGCTTCCGCCGGCCGACGCGCGCACCGCACCGATGCCCGACGCGCTCTCGCCGGCGCTCCGCGGCGCCCTGGAGCGGCGCGGCATCGATCGGCTCTACGACCACCAGGCGCGGGCCTTCGCGGCGGCCCGCGCGACGCCGGCGGGCCCGAGCGCCGCGGCGGAGCCCGCGCGGGCGGGGCGGCACGTGGTCGTCGCGACGCCCACCGCCAGCGGCAAGAGCCTCTGCTTCCATCTCCCGGTGCTCGACGCGCTCGCCGAGGGCGCCGCTTCGGGCCAGGGCGGCAGCGCGATCTACCTGTACCCCACCAAGGCGCTCGCCCGGGATCAGGAGGCCGGCCTGCACGCGCTCATCCGCGAGGCGGGGCTCACGATCCCGGCGATCGTGTACGACGGGGACACGCCGGGCGACGCCCGGCGGGCGGCGCGCGAGCGCAGCCCCATCGTGATGACGAACCCCGACATGCTCCACGCGGGGATCCTGCCGCACCACGCGCACTGGGCGCGGACGTTCCAGCGCCTGCGCTACGTCGTGCTGGACGAGCTCCACACGTACCGCGGCGTGTTCGGGTCGCACGTCGCCCACGTCCTCGCCCGGCTGCGCCGGGTCGCCGCGTTCCACGGATCGAGCCCGACCTTCCTCTGCGCGACGGCGACGATCGGCAACCCGCGGGCGCACGCCGCGCGCCTGCTGGGCGTCGCCGAGGACGAGCTCGAGCTCATCGACGAGTCAGGCGCCCCGCGGGGGCCGCGGCGCTTCTTCCTGTACAACCCGCCGGTGGTGAACGCGGAGCTCGGGGTGCGCGCCAGCACCCTGAAGAGCGCGGTGCGCCTCGCCGGGGATCTCGCGCGCGCCCGCGTGCCGACGCTGGTGTTCGGCCAGTCGCGCAACTCGGTCGAGATCATGCTGAAGTATCTGCGCGAGGGCGTCGGCAAGGAGATCGGGGCGGAGGACGCGATCATGGCGTACCGCGGCGGCTACCTCCCGGAGACGCGCCGGCGGGTCGAGCGGGGGCTGCGCGAGGGCGAGATCCTGTGCGTCGTGGCCACGAACGCCCTCGAGCTCGGCATCGACATCGGCGAGCTCGACGCGGTGATCTGCGCCGGCTACCCCGGGTCGGTCGCCGAGACGTGGCAGCGCTTCGGCCGGGCGGGCCGGCGCGGCAAGACGAGCATCGCGGTCCTGTGCGCCACCAGCGCGGCGCTCGACCAGTACCTCGCGAGGAACCCGGGTTACCTGCTGGAGCGCGGGGCCGAGTCGGCCCGGATCGATCCCCAGAACACCGAGATCCTCGTGCAGCACCTCAAGTGCGCGGCGTTCGAGCTGCCGTTCCTCAAGGGGGAGCCCTACGCGGCGATGCCGCCGGACGACACCGTGGCGGCGCTGCGCTTCCTGCAGGACAACGGGGTCGTGCACGAGTCGAACGATCGCTTCCACTGGGCGTCCGACGCGTATCCGGCGAACCACGTGAGCCTGCGCTCGGTGGGCTGGGACAACTTCGTCATCATCGACAAGGCCCATGGCAAGACGCTCGCGGAGCTCGACTGGCGCGCGGCGCCGACGATGCTCCACGAACAGGCCATCTACCAGCACGACGGCGAGCAGTACCAGGTCGAGCGGCTCGATTACGAGAACCACAAAGCCTTCGTGACGAAGGTCGTCCCCGACTATTTCACGACCGCGCTCACCCACCGGAAGGTGAGCATCCTCGACGAGAGCGCGGCCGCCCCGCTCGGCCGGGCGACCGCCGCCTTCGGCGAGGTGAGCATCGTGGAGAAGGTGGTCGGGTACAAGAAGATCAAGTTCTACACGCACGAGAACACGGGATACGGCGACGTGCGCTTGCCCGACATCCAGATGCACACGACCTCGTTCTGGCTCACCGTGCCCGAGCCGCTCTGCGAGGAGCTCGGCCTCGGCCGCGCGACCGCCATCGACGGCCTGCGCGGGATCGCGCGGGCGCTGGAGACGGTCGCGACGCTCTCGCTCATGTGCGATCCGCGCGACATCGGCCAGACGCTCGAGGACGGGAGCGAGGCGCGGGAGGTCCCGGCCGGCGGAGAGGCGGGCGGGGTCTTCGATCCGACGCTGTTCCTGTTCGACAACGTGCCAGGCGGCGTCGGGCTCTCCGAGCGCATCTACGAGCAGCGCGACGAGCTCCTCGCGCGCACGCGGCAGCTCATCGCCGGCTGCCGCTGCGACGAGGCCGGCTGTCCGCTCTGCGTCGGCGCCACGGAGACCATCGACGCGAAGCGCAAGCGCGCGTCGCTCGGGCTCCTCGCGATCTTGCTCCACCAGGCATGAGCCCGGCGGCGAGCGCCTCCGGGCGCTCGCCGCGGCGCGCCGCGCATCATGTCCCGAGCGGACGGGGACCAGACCCACGCAGATCCAGCGACATCCACCTCGCTCTGCGCCCCTGAGCCCCTACCACGCTCGCGACGGGCGCTCGTCGTGGACGTGTCGCCGCCGCCCGCGCTGGCGATCGTGACAACCATGTTTCGGCGCGGAGGGGAACACCACGAGTCGATTTGTGCAATCGACCGCAGCGTCTCTGGAGATCGAGCGCTGTCGCCCCTTTACCCCGCCCCTCGGTGCAATCTAGAGTCGGGGCACCGTGGAGAGCGCGCCATCGAGGGGGGTTGTTCTGGGGCGTTACGCCATTGGACCGCGGATGGCGCGCGGCGGGATGGGCGAGGTGTTTCGCGCGGTCGCGCTCGGGCCGGACGGCGAGGAGGTCCCGGTCGCCATCAAGCGAATCGTCCCGATGCACGCCGGCAGCGACGATCTCCGGCAGCTCTTCATCGCCGAGGCGAGCATGATGACCCGCCTCAAGCACCCCAACATCGATGAGGTGCTCGACTTCGGCGTCGACGAAGCGGGCGACTTCTACCTCGTGCTCGAGCTCGTGTCCGGGACGGATCTCGGGCGACTCTGCAAGGGGCTCTGGGCGCGCGGGGAGTCCGTCCCGGTGCCGATCGCGCTCTTCGTCGCCGCCCAGGTGCTCGAGGGGCTGGGCTACGCGCACGAGCGCTCGGCCGCCGAGGGGCGGCTGATGGTGCACCGCGACGTGAGCCCTGGAAACGTGCTCATCTCGCTGAGCGGCGCCGTGAAGATCGCGGACTTCGGTGTGGCGATCGCCACGCGGGGCGACGTGGGGGACGCCGCCAGGCGCGACCTGGTCGGGAAGCCGAGCTACATGCCGCCCGAGCAGTTCGACGGCGAGCGCGTCGACGCGCGCGCCGACGTGTTTGCCCTCGGGGTGGTCCTGTTCCAGATGCTCACCGGGACGCGGCCCTTCCCCGGGAGCAGCGCCGCCTCGCGGATGGCGGCGGCGCGCGAGGGGCAGATGTTGCGGGCGAGCGAGCTGCGCCCCGAGGTGAGCCCCGCGCTGGAGGCGATCCTCGCGCGCGCGCTCGCGCCGCGCCGGGACGACCGCTTCCCCGACGCGCGCGCGATGCTGGAGGCGATCGAGGCGCTGCGCGAGGCAGGCCACGAGATCGGCGCGCCGGAGGACCTCGGGGCGCTCGTGAGCGCGGCGCTGAAGGAGTCGCCGGAGTCGCGTCCGCCGGGCCCTCACACGCCCGAGCTCCCCGAGGACGAAGACGACCTGGAGGGGGGCGAGCTGACGCGCGCCGACGCGGACAGCCCCTTCACCCTGCGCGCGACGCGGCGCCCCGGCCCATCGTCGCAGGTGCTCGGCGGCGAGGCCGAGGCGCTCGATGCGCTCGATGGCATCGACGCGGCGCTCCCGGCGCCGTCGAGCGCCCCGGTGAGCGGCGGGTTCCACGTCGTGGCGCCGGCGTCCGGCGAGGAGAGCTCGATCGATCCGCTCCAGGCGTCGAGCCTGAGGGGGGCGGTCTCCTTGACGCCGAGGCCGCGCGACGAGGCGCGGCCGCCGTCCTCGGCGCCGGGCGCGGTCCTTCCGCCGGCCGGGGCGACGCGGCAGCGCCTGCTCGCGGGGGCGATCGCCTGCGCCGCGCTGGCGGGGATCGCGGTCGCCAGCGTGCGCGTCGGCCGCGGCGGACCGAGCGCAGCCTCCCCCGCGGCCGTGCAGCGCGCCGTTCGGGCAGTGCAGCCGCAGATCACCGCCGCCGTGCAGGCCGCGCTGTTGCCCCTGCGAAGAGCTCCTTCCCCTGCGAGCCCCGCCGAGGGCGCTGCGCCGGCCGCGGGCTCTACCGCAGGTGCCGCGCCGGCCGCGGGCACCACGGCGGGCGCTGCGCCGGCCGCGGTCACCGCCCCCGCCGCGGACACCCCATGAGTCGCATCGCTTGCGGCGCTCGGTCCGCTCGGTTAGCAGCGCGGCATGCGACGCCCTCACGTCCTCCTCGCCCTCGCCCTGACCGCGCTCGCCGGCTGTAGCGCCTCGCCGCCCGCAGCTCCGCCGCCTCCGACGGCTGCGCCCCCGGCTCAGCCCGACGCGCCGCCCGCTGCGGCGGCCCCCGCCCCGGGCGACGTGGTCGCCCCGGCGCCGTTATCGGTCGCCTCGGTCGAGGTGCCTGCTGCCCTGCGCGCCGTCGTCGACGCCGCCGATCGCGCGGACGCCGACCGGGCGCTCGACGCCGGCCGCAAGCCTGCGGAGACGCTCGCATTCTTCGGCATTCAGCCGGGGATGAAGGTCGCGGAGCTCGCGGCGGGGGGCGGCTACTCGGCCGAGCTCCTGGCGCGGGCGGTCGGGCCGGGAGGGGTCGTCTATGCGCAGAACAACCGCTTCGTCCTCGAGCGCTTCGCCGAGAAGCCGTGGAGCGAGCGGCTCAAGAAGCCCGTGATGAAGCCGGTGGTCCGGGTCGATCGCGAGCTCGACGACCCGTTGCCGCCCGAGGCGCGGGATCTCGACGCCGTGTTCCTCGTGCTCTTCTACCACGACACGGTGTGGATGGAGGCGGACCGGGCCGCGATGAACCGCGCGGTCTTCCGCGCGCTCAAGCCCGGCGGCGTGTTCGCGATCGTCGATCATGCCGGGCGCGCCGGGACGGGCGTCACCGAGGTGAAGACGCTCCACCGCATCGAGGAGAAGATCGTGCGCGAGGAGATCGAGCGGGCCGGCTTCCGGCTCGCGGCCGAGGCGACCTTCCTCCGGAGCCCCGCGGACACGCGCGACTGGAACGCCTCGCCGATGGTGGCGGGCGACAAGCGGGGCACGAGCGACCGCTTCGTCCTGAAGTTCGTCAAGCCAGGGGGCTGAGCCGCCGCGGCGGCCCGGGCTCATCGCTGGCAGCGGGTGAGCGGCGGCGGCGCATGCCATCCGCCATCGGAGCCGCCCCTCGGCGCATGGGCGGCGCTCACCCGTCGGAGCGAACGCAGCGCACGAGCCGCCGATCGCGGACCGTGTGGTCCTGCGATGCGCCGTTCGTGAAGTTGACGAGGACGGCCTTCTCCGCGCTGCCGATGGCGGGCGTCGACGACCAGAAGACGTCGGACGGCGTCCCCGGGAAGGCCTCCAGGTCGATCGCCGGCCCGGACCGCCGATCATCGACGATCGAGAGCAGCTCCTTCGCGCTCGGCAGCCGCCAGTCGCCCTTCGCGGCGAGGTCGATGTCTTCGCAGTGCGCGAGCGCGTCGCTCCAGATGAACCGGGTCTGGGAGGCGTGGCGCTGCCAGACGAGCCCCGTCGAGCGATCGAGCACCCAGTCCTCGCCGGGCGAGAGATCGGCCGGCGCGATCCCCTTCACACCTCCGACGCACAGCGCCCGCGCGCCGGCCGTGTCGTCCTTCGGGAAGAAGCCGAGGGACGCATCGCTGGCCAGCACCCCCCAGGCGAACGAGCTGTCTGCGGCGACGTCGGTCGCGGACCAGTAGAAGCTGTCCTGGGTGGACGTGAAGAAGATATCGGGAAACGCCGTGGGATGGCCGAAATCCAGGATGGAGACGAGCTCGATCCGCGTCGGCAGGCGCCAGTTTGAGAGGCCGCCGATCCCCTGGGCGCTGAGCGCCGCGCAGTGCTCCTGCGCGCCGACCAGCGTGAACATCCCGTTCTCCGCCACCTTTTCCCAGGTGAGCCCGGTCACCGAGTCTTCTACCGCGCCGTCGGTTTCTGTGTAGGAGGGGACGGCGATCTCGTAGTTCCCGTCCTGTCCGAAGAAGGGCGCCGAGGGCCCTGGGCACGCCTCCAGCACGGTGGTCCCGTTCGAGCAGCGCGTGGTCGGCGAGTCCGGCCATGTCACCGGCACGGGCGGCGGCCCTCCGCCGCCGGTCCCTCCCCCGCCACCACCGCCGCCGATCGGCTCGCTGCCGCCGCCGCCGATCGGCTCGCTGCCGCCACCGCCGATCGGTTCGCCGCCGCCGCTGCTGCCGAGCTGAAAGGGCTCTCCGATGCATCCGGCGAGCGTGACGGACTCCACGAGCAGCGCGGCCAACAGCCAGGTGAAGCGAAGGGCGTGAGGGGTCTCGTTCGGCATGGGCAAGCGGCGGCGCCAGGAGAGGATCCGGGCCAGCAGCCTATCATTCACCGGGGCGCGGGGGTCGACTTCCTCGCAGCGCCTGGCGCCGCAGGCTCGCATCGCTGCCGCCCGCCGCCCGCCGCCCGCTTCAGTTCCCCCCGCGGGCGCGGTTGCCCGCGCGTGCGGGCAACCGCGCCCGCGCCCGCGTCGGCGGCGTTCGCGCCGCCCGCGCGGGCGGGTCGGCCCCTGAGAGGCGAAGCGAGCATGATGGAAGAACGACGCGCGGCGGAGAGTGGGGTTGAGCCCGTGCACCTCGGTGCCTCTCCGCCGCGTCGACTTCTTCTACGCAGGTTGCGTCTGGTGCCCTCTCCGCCTTTGCGGGCCGAGGGTCCGCCGCGTCACGGCGTCGTGTAGTCGACCTTTACCGTGTACGTGCTCTCCGCGTACCCCTGCACGAGGAGGAAGGCCTCCGACTGCCCTTCCGGGACCGTCAGCTCGCACGTCTCGTCCGCGCCGTCGAGGTAAGGTCGGCAGTCGAAGGCGCTCAGGGTGGGCTGCTCGCCGAACCGCACGTAGAGATCGGGATCCCCGGTGCCGCTCATCACGGCCCGGAAGGTCGTGCCCGGGACCACCGAGATCGGCCCGTGGGACGCCGTCTCGCGCCGCGAGACGCTGCCGTCGAAGCTCGTCGACGTCTCGGTGCCGCCGCCTCCGGGCTCACCTCCGGGCTCGCCTCCGGGCGCCTTCGGCGCGGAGTAGCGCACCTCGATGTCGTAGGTCGAGGCCGTGAAGCCGTGCACCTTGACGAAGGCCCTCGTCTGGCCCTCGGGCACATCGAGCGTGCAGGTCTCGTTGGCGTCGCTGAGGTAGGGCCGGCAATCGAACGATCTCGCCGTCGGCGCATCACCGAACTTCACGAAGAGATCGGGGTCTCCGGTCCCGGTCATGACGACGGTGAGGGTCGTCCCGGCCACGACCTCGAACCCCTCGGCGGGCCCGACCGCATCGAAGGCTCCCCGGGCGAGGCGGCCGCTGAAGTTCTCGGTGGTCGGCTCCCCGGCCGGCGGCTCCCCGGTCGGCGGCTCCCCGCCGCCTCCGCCGCCTCCACCGCCTCCGCCATCTCCGCTCGGCGTGCCATAGAGCGACTGGACGCCCGCGATGTCCTTCTCCGTGAGGACGAGCGTGCTGTCGCCTGTGCCGTTGCACTGGGGATAGTGCATGACGGACGCGCCGTCGTACTCGGTGAGGGCACGCCAGTTGTCGTCCTCGAAGCAGGTGCCCGACTCAGGACGGGTGTGCTCGTGACGGAAGCCAAGGGTGTGGCCTAGCTCGTGGCGGAGAATGCCCGTGATCGTGGGCCGCGTGCTGTCGAAAGCGGTCCTGTCGATCAGCACGTTCCGCGAGTACCTCGACTGGCCGGGGAAGAAGGCGCGCGCCAGGTACTGGCCGCCGGCGCTGACGGGGTTCACGTCGAACAGGACCTCGCTGGTGCTCGAGGTGCAGCGCGAGTCGGAAGACTCGACATGGATGAAGTCGACGTCCGCGACGTCCTCCCATGCCTTGACGGCATCCGCCATCGCCGTCACGACCTCCTCGTACTTGTCCCCGAATCTCGTGCTCACGCAGTACGAGAGGTTGTGCCGCTGCTCCGCCGTCCAGATGACGTCTTCCCCGCCTTCCTGGTTGACGATCAGCGCACCATCGCGCACATGCGCCTCCCAGAACTCGCGCAGATGCTTGATATCCACGACCGGCGTGTCCCCGTTAACAATGTAGATGCCGGTGTCAGGCTCCCGGAACACCGTCCGCTCGAATCGCTCAAATCCCAGCTGATTCGTGCCGACTTCCTCGATGTCGGCGCCGCCGACGTCTGACGAACAACCGGCCGCGGCAGCGGTCAAACCAGCGATCACCAGAACGAGCTTACGGGCGATCACATTGCTCTCGTGCGGCTTTGCAGGATGCATTTGGAGCTCCTTTCGGGGGAGGCGAATCACGCTGTCCACGCGAACTCGATGAGACCCAAATGCCTTAACCCGATTTGACCCTCAGTCGGATAGCCAAATCTGACCGCCGTTCATAAAAAGGGTTCAGGATTGTAAAAAATTTCGAAGAGAGCGGACATTGTTCCCCTGTCACGGGAAAATTCTTGTAACACGCGAAGCGAACAGATCGTGTCGGACAGACACACTGGAAAACAACACATCTTGAGATCGAGCGACGCGTACTTGCACCAGGACAGGCATCGGGATCCTCCTGCCTCCGTTGCGCCGATGAAAGGCGCGGAACGCACGCATGCAACGCGACGGCTGCAACGCGGCGCGTGCGGGCGCAGCTGCGAGCGCCGCGGCAGCCGCCAGCGCGCGGGCATCTCCGCGGGCGCCGAGCGCGACGCGATGCTTCAGGGCAGCGTCGGGACGGCGCGCAGCGCCCGTCGCGCGGGACGACGGAGGGCGCTCACCCGCGCGCCGACAGGATCCGGCTGAAGGCCTCGCCGACGGCGCGCGCGAGCTCGACCATCCGGCGCGAGCCGCTCGAGGTGTCGAGGATCCGATCGGCGACCAGGATCATCGCGGGCCGGCCGACGACCTGCACGGCGACGGCGGCGACGTCGAGGCTCGGGTTGACCATGACGTCGAGCAGCGGCGCATGGGTGGGAGTGCCGGGGATCGGGCCGACGTAGAGGTGGGTCGCCACGGCCGTGGCGAGCACGCTCGGCTGATCCATCGGGAGGGAGAGCTTGCGCAGCGCCTCCTGGTCGCCGAACTCCGCGTTGCACGCGAACCCACGAAAGACCCCGCGGTGCGCGGCGAAGATGGCGACACGCCCGGCGAACAGCCGCAGCCCCCGGAGCGCGAGCCGGATGACGTCGTCGCGCGTGCGCGCGAGGTAAAGCGCGTCGATGACGTCGCTCAGATCGACGAAGGGCTGCGGCGGCGGATCGTCGTCGAGGGGATCGCCGAGCTCCGGCTCGGGCGCGGGGGGCAGCGCCGGGAGCCGCCCGGAGCGCCTGCTCGACGGCGGCGCGGCGCTCTCCGGGCGAGCCCTGCCGCTTCCAGGCGGCGGGGCCTCCGCATCGACGGAGCGGCGGCGCGAGCGCGGCGCGAGGCCGGAGGGCGCGTCGAGCGGCAGCCGGCCGAGGCGCCGCGTCGAGGGGGCCGGCTCCCGCCCGGCGCTGTCCGGCGCGCGGTCGGGGCCAGGCAAGGCCTGGGGCAGGATCGAGGCGAGCAGCTTGAAGGGCGGCGAGATCTCCACGGGCGGAGGCGGCGGAAAGGAGACGGCCGGCGGCTCGACCGCCGACGCGCGCAGGGCCGCCTGACGCCCGGTCGCCCTCCCGCCGGCGCCGCGTTCGGCGTCGGCTGAGCGGCGAGCGCTCGAGGGAGAGCCGCGCGCGCCGGGGGCCGCCTTGGCGTGGCGGAGCGGCAGGATCGCGTCCTCGTGCCCCGCCGGCGTGTCCGCGCGCTGAGCGTGACCGTTGTGCGCCGCTCCGCGGTGGCCGTGCTTGCCGCTCGGCGCCTCGACCAGGCTCACCTCGTCGAACGAGGGTACCGAGGCGCGACGGATCAGCGGGATGGGCACCTCGGACGACGGCGGCGGCGGGATGGTCGACTGGGGCGCGCCGTGCGGAAACGCCGGGGTCGCGCGCCGCGCGCGGGAGGGGACCTGCTCCCGCTCGTCGAGATCGAGGGCGCGGATGGCCTCCTCGATCGCCGTGATCGGCGCGCGGAAGATGCGCACCGGCGCGCCGAGGTGGAAGCTGAACTCGTCGGCGATGTGGCGATCGAGCGGATCGGCCGCCGCGACGTCGATGGTGCCGACGCCGGGATCGATGCGGATCGGGACGGCGCCGAGGCGGCGGCACATGGCGCGCGGCAAGCGCGCGACGAGATCGCGGGCGCCGACGACCTGCCGGAGCGCGAGGCCGCCGTGGCGATCGAGCTCCTCCTCCAGGGCGCGCTCGCTGAGGGCGGCGCGGTCGATGAGGGCGCGAGGGAACGGGATGCCCCGCAGGACCGCCACGAAGAGGGCGGCTTCGACCTCAGCCTTGGAGACGGCGCCGGCGGCGATGAGGAGGCGGCCCAGGTCTAGCGACACTGGCTGCACAATACCAGAAAGGACGCTGCCAGCGTGCAGCGCCCCGCATCCGGTCACGACGGATGCTGCTCCTTCTGGACGGGCGGCGAGCGGGCAGCGGGCCCGCTCCCTCGCCGCCCCAGACGGCGGGGTGGCGCGCGCTGGGCGAGGGAGCGAGCCAGGCGAGCTCATGCGCTCGCGCCGAGCGCTGGCTCACGTCCTGGCGCCGAGCGCGGCGCACGTCCTCACGTCCAGCGCTTCCGCGGCGGAGCCCTGTGGCCGATAGGACAACAGGCCTGGGGAGGGCCGAGAGACCCGGAGTCCTCAGCGGGAGAACTGAAAGACCACCTCGCTCTGCCGCACGAGACCCAGGTTGTCGCGCGCGATCCTCTCCACGGCGGTCGGGTCGTCGCGCAGGCGCGCCACCTTGCCGCGGAGCGCCTCGATTTGCCGCCCGAGCTCGGCATTCTCCTCCTCGACGTCGGCGAGCTCTCTCTCGAGCTCCCGCAGGCGAGGCAGCCCCTGCGGCGAGAAGATCATGATCGGTGCGCCCACGACGGCGACGATGAGCACCGCGATGGGGAGGGTCCGCTCCAGGAACTGCGCTATTCGACGCACAGACATCCGCTCGCACGTCCTCCGCGCTCCTGTCAACTTTCCTCCAGGGTTCCTGCAACTCCGCGTTATCTTTTACCCGGCTACCCGGCCTCTCGGCGGGGCAGGCGCGGTGAGCACGACCCCGCGCGCCACGTCGATGTACGTCGATTGTGCCCACGTCGAGCGCCGCCGTCGCGCCGCGCGCCGCGGAATCGCCCTGCAAAACAGGCGTTCGTCGGATGTCGCATGGAGCCCCAAGCTTCGCTAGCATGCCCCACGTCCCCCGCCGTCCGGCAGGTCCGCTGCGCGCGCAACGCCGGCACGAGGGCTCGGCCCGAGGAGTCCCATGTCCATTGATATCGTCCGAGGCGAGCTCGAGCGCCTCTTTTCGCTCGATGAAATGATGGCCCTGTCGTCCGACCTCCTCGGCTTCAGCCCGGCCGAGATCGGGGGCAGCGCCTCCAAGGCCTCCTTCGCGCGCGCCCTCACGGATCATTGCGTGGAGCTCGACGCCATCGACGCGTTGATCGATGCCGTCATCGCCTCGCGCGCAGAGGTAGACGCGCGCGTCCGCGCCCTCGGCGCGCATGGGCTCGGCCTGGTCGAGGAGATCGGGCCCGGCGAGGCGTTCGGCGACTACATCATCACGAGAAAAATCGGCGAGGGGCCCCGGGGCCTGGTCTACGCGGCGACCCGGGGGACCGAGCCGCGGACGCTCAAGGTGCTCCGGCGCGAGGCGACCCGGGACAGCCGGGCGGTGCGCAGGTACCTCACCCACGTCCGCCTGGCCGCGCAGGTGCACCACGAGAACCTGGCGAGCGGCATCGACGCGGGGATCGTGGGCGGCCGGGCGTTCGTGGCGTACACGCACGTCGACGGGCTGCCGCTCTCGGCGCGCCTCGCGCGCTCGGGGCCGCTCCACATCAACGAGGCGAAGCCGCTGCTCCGCGGGATCCTCAGCGGCCTCGCCGCGCTCCACGAGCAGCGCCTGGTCCACGGCGCGCTCAAGCTCGAGAACGTCGTCGTGGCCCGCGGCGAGGACGGGGAGCCGCTCCCGATCCTCGTCGACGTCGGCGGCGATCGGCTCGGCGCCGGGTGGTCCAGCCTGGAGCTCGTCGAGGCGGCCAGCCCCGAGCAGCTGCGCGGCGAGGGCGTCGGCCCCGCGAGCGATCTCTACGCCTTCGGCGCGCTGCTCTTCGAGCTCCTCACGGGCAAGCCCGTGTTCTCGGGCGCCGCCGCGGTCGACATCGCCGTCGCCCACCTCATCGAGCCGCCGCCGCCGCCGAGCGCGGTCGCGCCGCGCGGCTGGGTGGGCAAGGACATCGACGAGCTCTCGGGGCGCCTGCTCGCGAAAGCGCAGGACGCCCGGCCGAGGGGGACGCGCGCGGTGCTCGACGCGATCGAGCCGCTCGGCAAGCCGCAGCAGCACGAGGCGACGATCGAGGGCGCGCAGCTGAACGACCTCATCGATCGGCTCGTCGCCAGCCCCACGGACACGGAGCTCGCGCTCGGCGTCGAGGCGGCCGTCGATCGGGGAGCGGACCCGGGGCGCGTGGCCGAGGCGCTCGTGATGGCCTCGGAGCAGATCGACGCGGGCTCGGCGCCCGGCCAGGGCGACGACCAGGCGGTCGCGGCGAAGAAGCTCCTGCACTTCCGGGCGGCCAGGATCTACGAGAAGGGGAGACTGCACGACAAGGCGGAGGCGGTCTACCTGCGCCTCCTCGAGCTCGCCCCGGGCGACGACATCGCCTTCACCGCGCTCGAGGAGCTCCGCAAGGCGCTGGGCAAGCACGAGGAGCTCGTGGAGATGCTCCTCCAGCGGAGCGAGCGCGCCGAGACCGCCGGCGAGCGCGCCCGGGCGCTCAACGAGATCGGGCACCTCTACGTGCGGGAGCTCGACGACAAGGACCAGGGGGTGTTCGCCTTCGCCCAGGCGCTCGCCCAGGATCCGGAGCAGGACGCGTACGCCGTCGATCTGGAGCGCGCGGCCGGCAGCGACATGAAGGTCTGGTCCGAGGCGCTCCAGATCCTGAGCCAGGCGAGCACCGACGAGGCGATGCCCGCCGAGGCGAAGCTCGCGCTCTTCAACCGGCTCGGGCCCTGGTATGCGGAGAAGGTCGCGCGGGCGGACCTCGGGATCCCGTGCTTCCAGTTCGTGCTCGGGCTCGACCCCGCGAACGAGGAGGCGCTGGAGGGGCTCTCGCAGGTCTACCGCCGCGCCCAGCAGTGGCAGGAGCTCGTCCAGGTGCTGCTCTCGCGGGCCGATCGCGCCGCGACCCCGGGGGAGGCGCGCGACCTCCGCGCCGCGGCGGCCGAGCTCCTCGAGACGAAGCTGAGCGACGCGGGCCGCGCGCGCGACCTCTACGAGCAGATCTTCACCGAGGACCCCGGGCACACGAGGACGTGCGAGGCGCTGCTCAGGATTTACCGGCGCGCCGAGGATCACGCGGGCTACGCCAGGATCCTCGAGCGGCGCGCGGAGGCGCTGCGGGGCGAGGAGCGCGTCGACACGATGTGCAAGCTCGCCGAGCTCTACGAGGACCGGCTCGGCGACCTGGGCGAGGCGACGCGCCGCTACGAGGCGGCGCTCGAGCTCGATCCGGCCAGCCTGACCGCCCTGCGCGGGCTCGATCGCATCCACAGCCGCGCCGGAAGCTACGCGGCGCTCCTCCAGAACCTGGCGCGACAGATCGACGTCAGCGCGACGCCGCGCCAGAAGATCAACCTCTACGAGCGGATCGCCGGCATCCACGACGAGGAGTTCCTCGATCACGCGAAGGCGGCCGAGGCCCTCGAGGCGATCCTCAGGATCGACAGCGCGCACGAGGGCTCGCTCGCCGCGCTCGGGCGGCACTACCGCGCCCTCGAGCGCTGGGAGGACGTGGTGTCGCTCTACGAGCGGCAGCTCGGCATCGTGTCCGACGACAAGCGCCGGGAGGAGCTGCTGCTCGCGATGGGGCGCGTGCTCCTCGATCAGGTCGGCTCGCCCGAGCGCGCCCGCAAGGCTTACGAGCGGGTGCTCGCGATCGATCCCCACCACGCCGGGGCCCTGGAGTCGCTCGCGCATGTGCGGGCCGCGACGGGCGACGCCGCGGCGGCGCTGAGCGCGATCGAGTCGCTCGCGGCGACGGCGAAGACCGCGGAGAGCAGGGCCGATCTCTGGATCCGCGCGGCGAAGCTGCTCGAGGAGAAGGGCGATCGGGACGGGGCGATCGAGCGCTACAAGATGGCCCTCGACGCGCAGCCGCAGAACGCGGGCGCGTCCTCGGCGCTTCGCGCGGCCTACCTCGCCCGGGGCGACGCGACGAGCGCCGTCGAGCTCATCGCGCGCGAGGCCGAGGTCGCGGAGGGCAACCTCGCCAAGGGCCGCCTGTACGGCGAGATGGCGCTGCTCCTCCGGGAGCGCCTCAAGGACGACGAGCGCGCCGCGGAGGCGGCGACGAGGGCGGTCGACCTCGATCCGACGGGCGTGCTCGGGCTCATGATCTCGGGCGATCTCGCGTTCGAGGCGGGCCGCTTCCTCGAGGCGGCGCGGCACTACGAGCTCCTGGCGAGCCGGGTCGACGTCCTGCCGAAGGAGCAGGGGCTCAAGCTCCTGCTTCGCTATGTCGACGCGCTCGGCAAGAGCGGCTCGAGCGGCAAGGCGATCGGCACGGTGAAGGCGCTGCTCGCGCTCGCGCCGGACGATCCGGCGGCGCTCTCGCGGGCCGCCAGGGTCAACCTCGACGCGGGCAGGGCGAAGGAGGCCGCGGAGCTCTACGGCCGCCTCGTGGACCGCTTCGGCGCCGGCCTGCCCGAGCGCGATCGGGCGGAGGCGCTCCTCGGGCTCGGCGAGGCGAGGCTCGCGGCCGGCGACCCGGACGGCGCGGTGGCCGCGCTGAACGGCGCCGCCGATCTCCTCCCGGAGTCCCCTGCCCCGCTCGCCCTGCTCTCCAGGGTCTTCGAGGCCAAGGGGGACTGGGGGGAGGTCGTGCGCGTCAAGCACCGGCGGCTCGACGTGGTGACCGGCGAGGAGCGGAGCGCGCTCCTTCTCGAGATCGGCGACCTGTTCGCGGCGCACCTCCACGACCGGGCGCGGGCGGCGAAGAGCTACGTGGCGGCGCTGGACGAGCGCCCGGACGACCGGAAGATCCTCACCAAGCTGATGCAGCTCTACAGCGAGGAGAAGGACTGGTCGAAGCTCGTCGACATCGTCCTCAAGCTCGCCGCCAAGATCGACGACAGCCGGCAGAAGGCGAAGTACCTGCACACGGCGGCGATCGTGAGCGCGAGGCAGCTCGGCGATCTCGACCGGGCCGCCACGTTCTACGACGAGGTGCTGGCGCTCGACCCGTCCCTCACCCGCGCGCTCGCGGAGGCGATCGACCTCCGCGGCGAGAAGGGTGACCACGAGGAGGTGGAGCGCCTGCTCAAGGTCGAGCTCGATCGGGCGACCGATGGGAACGACACGGCGAAGATGCTCGAGACGTTCGACCGGCTGGGCGCCCTCTACAAGGACAAGCTCGGCTGGATGAGCGAGGCGATCGACGCCTACGAGGCGGCGCAGACGCTCGATCCGGACAGCGAGGCGCGGAACGAGCTCCTGGCGAACCTCTACGCGAGCAACCCGGCGGAGTACCTGGACAAGGCGGTGGCCGCGCAGGCCCCGATCCTGCGGCGCAACCCGTACAAGCCGGACGCGTACCGGCTGCTCCGGAAGATGTACACCGAGGCGAAGCGCGCCGACGCGGCCTTCTGCCTGTGCCAGGTGCTCTGCTGCCTCAGCGCCGCCGAGCCGGACGAGGAGCGCTTCTTCCGGCGCCTGCGCCCCGACACGGCCGCGGCGGCGCAGCAGCCGCTCGACGACCACGCGTGGGCGACCGCGCTCGTCCACCCCGACGCGGATCCGCTCCTGACCGCGGTCTTCGGCGTCATCGAGCCGGCCGTGCTCAGGAAGAACGGGCGGCCGCTGGAGGAGCTCGGTTACCAGCTCGCCTACCAGCTCGATCTCTCGCGCCACCCCTACCCGATGTCGCAGACGCTCTACTACGCGGCGGGTGTCCTGGGCCTCGCGCCGCCGCTCACGTTCCAGGATCCGAACGACGGCGGCGGCGTCTCGTTCCTCCACGCGCACGTCCCGGCGATCGTGCTCGGCGCCGCGGCGCTCCAGATGGACCTGCCCACGCAGGCCGCCGCGTTCATCGCGGCCCGCCACCTCACCTACTACCGGCCGGGCATGTACCTCCGGCACCTGGTGCCGACGGGCACCGGCCTGCGCGCCTGGCTGTTCGCGGCGATCAAGCTGATCTCGCCCACGTTCCCGATCACGAAGGAGCTGGAGGGGCCGGTGATGGACGACCTGGCGGTCCTGGAGCCCATCCTCGTCGGGCCGGCGCGCGATCAGCTCGCGAGCGCCGTGACGAAGCTGCTCCAGGCCGGCGCCATCGACCTGAAGCGCTGGGTGTCCGGCGTCGACCTGACGGCCGACCGCGCGGGCTTCCTCCTCGCCAACGACCTCGAGCTGGCGCAGGAGATGATCAAGGCGACCGACGAGGCGAGCGCCGCCCTCCCCCACAAGGAGAGGCTCAAGGAGCTCACGCTCTACGCGGCCAGCGAGGAGTATTTCGCCATCCGGCAGCGGCTCGGCATCAACATCGACAGCTGAGGGCCGGCCCCTCGGTCGCGGAGCGCTCGCGCCCGGCCTCGAGCTACGCCTGCCAGGATCGCGGGCGCAATCTGGCAGGGCGGGTCAACTGGATCATCGACGATCCAGCTGCAGGATGTCGCTTCCTGCCCACTTCCGCACCGGACTGGTTGACGGATAAATCCCCAAATTGCTAGGCTGCTGGCCGGCATTAGGCCTTTTCGATCGTATGTTAGCTCGCCGCAGCGTGGCAGCGGGCAGCCTGAGCGATTGTGTGAAAGCACGCCCATGGCGGCAAAGAAGACCCGAAAAACTTCGAAAAAAGACCGGAAGAGAGCGACCAAGGCCAGCGCGGCAAGCTCGAGGCGAGCAGCCTCGACAGCGCGGACGCGGAAGGCAAAGCCTGCCGCCCGCTCAGCCGCGCGCAAGCCGAAGCGGAAGGCCGCGTCCTCTCGTCCTGCTGCGCGACGCACCGCTGCCG
This sequence comes from Sorangium sp. So ce128, assembly GCF_051525245.1. Lineage (NCBI taxonomy): Bacteria > Pseudomonadati > Myxococcota > Polyangiales > Polyangiaceae > Sorangium > Sorangium sp. So ce128. The sequence goes on from NZ_CP150313.1 coordinate 5,664,790, forward strand.
TAAAGGCGGCAAAGCGCCGGAAAACCACGACAAAACGGGCGACCGCCCGCAAGTCGGCGGCCCCGGCGCGGCGCAAGGCGGCGCGCGCACCGGCGCGGGCAACCCGTACGGGCGCGAGGAAGAAAGCGGCGGTGGGGAGGGCGAAGAAGGCCACCCGCGCGGCCGCGAAGCGAACGAGCGCTTCCAAGGCAAAGAAGGCCGCGGCCAGGACGAAGGCCAGGTCGACGCGCGCCGCCGCCAAGCTCAGGACCACCAAGGCCAGGGCGAAGGCCAGGGCGACGAAGGTCAAGGCGAGGGCGGCGAAGGCCAAGGCGACGCGGGCGAAGACGGCGAGGGCCAAGGCCACGAAGGCCAGGGTGACCCGCGCCAGGGCCGCAAAGCCGAGGGCCGCGAAGGCCAGGACCGCGAAGACCAGGGCGGTCGCCGGGCGGGCGCGGAAGGCGAAGGCCGCGAAGACGAAGGTCGCGCGGGTCAAGGCCACCAAGCCGAGGCTCGTGCGGGTCAAGGCCGCCAAGCCGAGGCTCGTCAGGAGAAAGATCGCGGCGCGCTCCGAGCGGGCGATCGCGGCGCCGGCGGCGGAGCCGACGAAGCTCCGCAAGAAGCTGAAGCTGAGGCTCGACGACCAGCCGAGGCCCAAGGAGAAGCTGAAGCTCAAGGAGAAGCTGAAGCTCAAGGACGTCAGGGAGCAGGCCGCGCCGGGCGAGGCCGAGCGACCGCGCCGGGCGAGCGACAGGCCGTCGCGCACGAGCGACAGGCCGTCACGCACGAGCGACAGGCCGTCACGCACGAGCGAGAAGCCGGTCGTCGACAAGAAGAGCGCGCGGCCGGGCGTTGCGAAGGGGAAGAGCGCGGGGGCGTCGATCGAGCGCCGTCCGGGTCGCGTCCCGCTCCGGGAGGCGCCGCGGGTGGTCACCCTGCCGCTGCCGATGCTGCCGCCGCCTCGGCGCGCCACCATCGAGGAGCGCAGCGCGATCATCGAGCAGCGGTTGAGCGCGCAGTCGGAGGACTTCCGGCGGCGCTACATCGACAGCCTCGATATGTCGTGGATTTACCACGACAGCGCGCTCGAAGGGGTGGTCTACACGTTCGACGAGCTGCGCGCGGCCCTCGCCGGCCCGGCGCCGCTCGTGACGGACTCCAGCCTTCAGCCGACGTACGATGACATCCGGCGGCACAAGGAGGCCATCGCGTACGTGCGCGAGCAGGGCGAGAACAAGCGGGCCCCGCTCACGCTCGACTGCATGAAGAAGCTGTACCTGATCCTCCATCCGGAGGAGGGGGATCTCAAGACGGTGAAATACCGCAAGGACATCCCCCAGCACCGGCTCTACTTCCACGAGTACGCTCCGCCGGACAAGATCGCCTACAAGGTGCGTCAGATCATCGACTGGCTGAACGACCCCGAGACGCGGAAGACGCGGAACGGCATCCGGATCGCTGCGCGCGCGCACTACGATCTGCTGCGGGTCTACCCGTTCCCGAACGACAGCGGCAAGGTCGCGAGGCTGTTCATGAACATGCTGCTGCTCCGCACGGGCCTGCCTCCGTCGATCATCCACTCGACCGAGCGGCAGCGCTACTACGAGGCGCTGAAGGGCTCGGCGACGACGGTGCTGCAGATGGTGCAAGAGTCGGTGGAAAACGCGCTCGCGAGCGTCGAGAAGCTCCTCGATGAGCATGAGACGCGGAAGCGCGCCTTCGTCAGCTGAAACGGCAGAGGGCGGTCGCGCGCGAGACCTCGTCCCGACTGGGCGAGGCGCGCGCCGACCGCCCGCGTCCGTCGCTGTCGATCCCGCAGACCAACATCGAGACGAGGGCGTCGCATCACCGGTGAAGCGGCCGGACAAGGCGGCTCGCAAGGGAGCTTCCATGGCGGCGAAGACGCGCGAGCCGAGTCCCAGGAAGGCGGCAGCGGCCGCCGACGCGGCTCGTCCGACGCCGGCACGCGCAGCGCCGAGCACGCCTCCGGCCACCTTCGCGCGGCTGCGCGCGTTGCACCCGGACGCCCACTGCGAGCTGGATCATCGATCCTCGTTCGAGCTCCTCGTCGCGACGGTGCTCAGCGCCCAGACGACGGACGTGCTGGTCAACAAGGTGACACCCCACCTGTTCGGCGCGTATCCCGACGCCCGCGCCCTCGCCAGCGCCGATGCCGCCGAGGTGGGCGCGCTCCTCAAGCGGCTCGGGATGGGCATGTTCAACCAGAAGGGGAAGAACATCGTGGGGCTCGCGCGAGGCCTCATCGAGCGGCACGGCGGCGAGGTGCCGAGGACGCTCGCCGAGCTCGTGAAGCTGCCTGGCGTCGGGCGCAAGACGGCGAATGTGGTGCTCGGCGTCGCCTTCGGAGCGCCGGAGGGCGTCGTGGTCGATACCCACGTGCAGCGCCTGTCGCAGCGGCTCGGGTGGACGACCAGCGACAAGCCAGAGCAGATCGAGCGCGACCTCGTCGCGCTCTTCCCGCGGCGCGACTGGGATATGCTGTCCCACACGCTGATCTTCCACGGCCGCCGGATCTGCTTCGCGAGGAAGCCAGCGTGCGGAGGTTGCGGGGTCAGCGACGCGTGCCCGAGCGCGTTCCGCGCAGAGAACGTGGGGCGCAAGCCGCCACGGCGCCGCGGCGCCGCGCCGTGAGCGCCAGCCGCGCTGCGCAAAGTGGGTGTCGAGCGCACCGGCGGGAGGTGGGAAGCAGGCGAACGCGGCTCATCGTCGCTCGATGCCCAGCGAGCTGTTTATCGCGCTGGAGCCGCGGACGCGGGATAACCTTGGGCCAATGAAGGCTTCGCACATGATCCTCACCCTTGCCTGCCTCTTCACCGCGGCGTGCAGCCCTCTGGAGGACGATCTCTGCGACTACAAGTGCGACTGCGAGGGGTGCAGCGACCGCGAGTACGGGGACTGCCTCGATCGCTACGATGACAGGTACGTAGACGCCGACCGCCGCGGCTGCGTCGACCAGTACGACGCTCTCCTGGAGTGCGAGGACGACACCGGGATGTGCAACCGCGACGATAAGTGGAGTACGTCCTGTAAATACGAGAAAGACGCGCTGGATCGCTGCATCGACTAGCGCTGCCTCGCGGTCGACCTGAGCCGGCCTCCTGGCCGCCGCTCAGGTCCCGCCGCCGGGCGCGACGGCGGCGCCAGCCGTGACGGCGCCTGCGCTGCGGAAGACCGCGACGAGCCGCTCCGACGCCGTGTAGGGGTCGACCTCGCGCCGCGCGACGGCATGCACCGCGGCCTCGAGCGCGGGACCGAGCGCAGCGACGGCGGCGTCGGTGAGCGCGTCGCGGAGCTGCACGTGCATCGCCTCGCGCAGGCGCTCCTCTCGGCGCGCAGCGCCGGCCTCGGTCCCGAACAGCCACGCCCGGTGCCCCTCCAGCTTGTCCACGAGCGCCGCCACGCCCTCGTTACGTGTGGCCACGGTCCGCGCGATCACGGGCTCCCACGGACCTTCGACGGGCTCGCCACCTGGAGAGGGCGCCCTCTGCGCGCGGGCGTGGAGCGCCGCGGCGCTGTGCCCGCGCGCCCGTCCGGACGCCGCAGCCACCTCGCCGCCGAGCGCGATCATGAGCTCCAGATCGCGCACCGCCACGTCGGCCCCGTCCCGGTCGGCCTTGTTCACGGCGAAGACGTCGGCGCACTCCAGGATGCCCGCCTTGATCGCCTGCACCTCGTCGCCCATCCCCGGCGCGGCGACGACCAGGGTGGTGTGCGCCATCCGGGTGATCTCGAGCTCGTCCTGCCCGACGCCGACGGTCTCGACCACCACGACGTCCGCGCCCCAGGCGTCGAGCACCCGCACGACGTCCACCACCGAGCGCGACAGCCCGCCGAGCGCGCCCCGGGTCGCCAGCGACCGGATGAACACGTCGGGATCGCCGAAATGGGCCTGCATGCGGATGCGGTCGCCGAGGATCGCGCCGCCGGTGAACGGGCTCGTGGGATCGACCGCCACCACGGCGACCCGGCGACCCTGCCCCCGGAACACGCTGATCAGCCGATCGGTGAGCGTGCTCTTGCCTGCCCCCGGGTTCCCCGTCACGCCGAGGACCCAGGCGCGGCCGGTATGGGGGAAGAGATCCTTCAGGATCGCGGCGTAGTCGCCGACGCGGTCGTCGACGAGCCGGCAGGCCCGCGCCGTCGCGCGCATGTCGCGGGCGAGGACCTTGTCTGCGAGCGGATGCACGCGAGCGGCTTAGGCCCGGCGATGCCGGAACACAACCGGCCCGCGGGCAACGCGGCGCCGGCCTGCCTACCCCGCCCCGCCGCCCGCCGTGCCGCCACCGCCGGCCGTGCCGTCGCCACCGGCCGTGCCATCGCCGCCGGCCGCGCCGCCGCCGGCCTCACCGCCGCCTGCTCCGCCCTCGCCACCTGCCGACGAGCCGGCGCCCCCGGCGCCGCCGGCGCCCCCGGCGGCGGTGTCGAAGATCGGCCTCGTGTCGCCGCACGCGACGACGAGCAGAGCCCAGAGCACAGCGCACGAGGTGAAAGCGAGAGCGCGATTCCACATGGGTACGTCCTTGCCACGAGACGCCGAGCGGCGCGCTCGCGAAATCCAGCGGCGTGCTCCTGTCATGGCGCCGCAGGCGGCTGCCGCTCGAAGCGCCGCCAGCGGCCATCGATGAGCCGCTCGTGCGGCAGGTACTGGGCCTTGTAGACCAGCCGCGAGCAGCGCTCGACGTAAAGGCCGAGGTACAGGTACCGGAGGCCCCAGGAACGGCACAGCTCGAGCTGCTTCAGGATCGAGAAGACACCGGGGCTCAGCGGCTCGAGCTCGGGCTCATAGAAGGAGTAGACCGCGGACAGCGAATCCTGCCCCCGATCCACGACGGCGACCCCGACGAGACGGCCGCCGACGCGATAGCGCATCTCGAACGTCTCGCAGCAGCTGTCCACGAGGAACGCCTCGTACCCCTCGGCGCCGAGCGGACCGTCATCGCGCATCAACCCCCGGCCGTGCTTGTGCCGGTTGTACAGGATGATCTTCTCTCGGGTGGTCACGGGCGGGCCGATCTCGACGTCCACCACCCGCTCGCCGCGGCGGAGCACCCGGCGTTGCGTGCGGCCGGGGACGAAGTCACGAACGACGATCCGGATCGGCTCGCACGCGCGGCAGGAGGGGCACTGGGTGCGGTAGAGCAGCTTGCCATGGCGGCGGTTGCCCCCGACGAGCCGCTGGTCGAACTCCGCACGCGTGAGCGGACGGATGGGCACGCGCAGCGGCATCCGCGCCTCGGCTTCAGGCAGGTACGGACAGGGGCTCACCTCGTCATGGACCGTGAGCTCGATCGGGTCCGCTCCCTCATCCAGCCGAGGGAGCTCGGCGTCCTGCCCCGCTACCGCATCTCGCTCGCTCGATGAGCCCATGTCGGTGTCGATCCGAGCGCTCGAGCCCCCCGTCGAGCTGCCGGCCGCTAGATCAAGGGGATGCCTGTTGCACGGCCACGTCAAGCAAAACCCAGAGCGCCCGGGCCCCCTGGTGAGCTCCGCCCGCTTGCGCCGCGCTGGCCATTATCTCACATTTACCCATGAAAACACACGTTCACCCCTCACATGCCACATGCTCCGGTTTGCCGGCGCTGGAGCTTGAGCGATTCACGCGTTGTGCGAAGAGATCGAGCGGCGCGCCCTTTTCGCTTGGCCCGGAGGCCAGTATGACCGCGCGCGCGACCGCGACAGGGACGTCCCCTCGACCATCGAGCGCCTGAATCGCGCGACCGCCTCAAGAAAGGCCGAACGCTTTGGATCTGACAGGAAAGCAGCGCCGCCACCTCCGCGCGCTGGGGCATCACCTCGACCCGGTCGTGCAGCTCGGCAAGGCCGGCCTGACCGACGGCGTCGTCGCGGCCGTCGACGTCGCCCTGGAGCGGCACGAGCTCGTGAAGGTACGCCTGGGCACCGAGTGCCCGGACGAGCTGGACGACGTCGCCGACACCCTCTCCGAGCGGCTCCGAGCCGCCGTCGCGCAGACGCTGGGGCGGACGATCCTGCTGTACCGGCGCCACCCCAAGGAGCCGAAGATCAAACTGCCCGCGGGCAGCTGATCGCGAACGCGCGCGCGGCCGCGCATCCCACCATGCGCGGCCTCGGGCGCCTCGAGCCGACGAGGCGCTGCCGAGGCCGCCTTCCCACGTTCCGCGGCGGCGAGGCCTCGGATCGCCGAGGCCCGAGCCAGCGTCACACGTGCCGGAGCGTGGGGCGCTCGGCCAGCAGGTGATCGAGCCAGGCGTTCGACAGCTTCTCCTGCACCGTGTTGGCCCGGAGCCTCGCGGCGAGGTTCTTGAAGTCGACGTGATCGATGAGCTGGTCCTGGTTGAAGCACGAGAAGACCAGCGTCTCCTTGCCCGTCTCCGGGTCCACGTGCCGCTGGAGGCACTGCGCGCAGACCTCCTTCATCATGCACTGCATCGGCGAGTTGATGCTCGCGATGCCCACGTGCTTCGGATCCAGGTGCGGCGCCAGCACGCCGTGCCGCGCCTCGCGCACGGCGTTCATCATCTTGTCCGAGCCGATCGCGATGATGCGACGGACCTCCGAGAGGGCCGCCAGCTCGCCGCCGAGCTGGCGCTCGGCGTAGGCCCTCATCGCCTGGACGATGTTGCCGCGGAAGTGGTGGTCGGTCGCGCGCCGCGGGGGGATCTCGGCGCCGCCGTCGGTGCACCAGACGACCTGGTCGGTCGCGACCTCGATCTCGTCCTGCTTGAAGAGATCCTCGCCTCGCCGGTAGCCGGCGAAGTAGATCACGCGGTCGCCGCGCGCCTTCAGGGCCTTCGCGATCGAGAACAGGACGGCGTTGCCGAGCCCGCCGCCGGCGAGCAGCACGGTCTCCCCCTCGGGGATGTCCGTGGGCGTCCCGGTCGGCCCCATCACGACGACCTCCTCGCCCGGGCGCAGCGCGGCGAGCAGGCGGGAGGACGCGCCCATCTCGAGCGCGATGAGCGACAGCAGCCCCTTCTCCTTGTCGACCCACGCGCCCGTGAGCGCGAGGCCCTCCATCGCGAGCCGCGTGCCGCGGATCACGGGCGAGCGCACCTCGTAGTTCTGCAGGCGGTAGAACTGCCCGGGCTCGAACTTCCGCGCCGCCGCGGGCGCGCGCACGACCACCTCGACGATCGTCGGCGTGAGCCGCTGGACCCGCTCGACGACCGCGCCGAGGTCGTGATCGAGGCGGGCGAAGAGGTCGCGCCGCCGCGCGTCGCGCGCGGCCTGCGGCTCCTCGCCGAGCCGGGCGATGTCGTGGCGGAACAGCGCGACGACGGACGGGTACGCGTCCTTGGCGCTCGCCATCGCCTTCACGACGCTCCCCGCGTAGTGGGGGTGGTTGTCGCCGTAGAAGCTCACCGCGTGCTCGCCGTCGTTGTAGCTCGTGAAGAAGCCCTCCCTCGCCTTGGCCGGCTCCACCTGGAGCGCTCCGCCCTCATCGACGTAGGCGCGGTGCGGCTGGAAGAACTGCCGCCACTTGTCGAACACGAACGAGCCCGGGCGCTCCTTCTCGTACGTGACGTTGGGGCTCGTCCCGGCCGCGACGCACACGGTGCGGGCGGGGATCGAGACCGCCTGCCCCGCGCTCCGCCACTTGCCGTCCACGATCTCCTGCCGATCGAAGACGAGCGAGGAGACGCACCCGCGCTCGTCGAGCACCGCCTCGACCGGGGCGAGGTTCTCGACGTAGCGGATCCCTTCCTCGAGCGACTTGGCGACCTCCTCGTGGTTCAGCCGGTACGCCGGCGAGTCGATGAGCCGCTTCCGGTAGACCAGCGAGACGCCTCCCCACGCGTCGATCAGGCCCTGGAAGCGCGGCGGGCGCCCCTCGCGCGCGGCGCGCGCGCGCTCGTCGCGGATCTCCTCCGCGTGGCGCCGCTGCTCGACAACGAACTCCCGCTCCTCCTCATCGAACATCGCGAGGACGGCGGCCTCTCCGCGCTCCGCGACCAGCGCGTCGAGCCGGTCGGCCGTCTTCTCGGCCTGCACGACGTAGTACGCGGCGAGCTCCGTCGCGGTGTCGATCGCCGTCAGGCCGCCGCCGATCACCACCGCCGGCAGGCGCACCTGGAGGTTCGCGAGCGCCGAGCGCTTGTAGGCCCCGGCCAGCTGCAGCGCCATCAGGAAGTCCGACGCCTTGCGGATGCCGCGCGCGAGGTTGTTCTTGAGCGGGATGATCGTCGGGCGCCCCGCGCCCGCCGCGATCGCGACGTGGTGGAACCCGAGCCGGAAGGCGTCGTCGAGATCGATCGTCCCGCCGAACCGCACGCCGCCGTAGATCCGGAGCAGCCGCTGCCGGGCCAGCGTGACGTACAGGACGGTGAGGAAGTTCTTGTCCCATCGCACCGTGATCCCGTACTCGCTCACCCCGCCGAAGCCGAGGAGGACGCGCTCGTCGAGCTCTGTGTAGAGCCGCTTGAAATCCTTGACCGGGCGCGGCGGGCGCGACTCGTCGCCCGTGAGCTCGACCGGCAGCGGCTCGATCTTCAGCCCGTCGATCGCCACGCACGCGAAGCCCTGCCGCGTGAGGTGGTGCGACAGCGTGTAGCCGGCCGGGCCGAGGCCGACGACGAGCACGTTCTTGCCGTTGTACGGGAGCGCGTGCGGCCGCAGCGCGTCGAGCGGGTTCCAGCGCGTGAGGAACCCGTAGATCTCGAGGCCCCACGGGAGCGACAGCACGTCCGTGAGCGCCGCGGTCTCGATCTGCGGGATGTCCACCGGCTCCTGCTTCTGGAAGACGCACGCCTTCATGCAGTCGTTGCAGATGCGGTGACCGGTGCCGGGGCACATCGGGTTGTCGACGCAGACGAGCGCGAGCGCGGCGATCGACTCGCCCCGCCCCCGCATGGTGTGCATCTCGCTGATCTTCTCGTCGAGCGGGCAGCCGTTCAGCTCGACGCCGAGCGGGTTCGCCTTGATCGCCCCGGTCTTGTTGTCGCGCAGGCCCTTCGAGCACGAGTCCTTGTCGCGATCGTGGCAGAAGAGGCAGTAGTCGACCTGGCTCTCGACCTCGCGGGGCGGCGCGCGGCGGTCCGTCAGCACGAAGCCGTCGCGATCCCTCCGCTCGTGCTCGGGGCCGACGAGGAGCTCGGCGGAGCCCGGGCTGCCGTTCGCGCCCTTCCTCTGCAGCTGGACGAGCTCCTGGTAGTCGAGCGTGCGCGGCGCCTTCAGCGTCGGCCACCGCCGCGCCGGATCGTGCTCGTCCGCGCGGCGCGCCGCGAGCCACGCCTCGACGGCGTCCAGCGCGAGCGCCACGACCGCCCCGTCCTCGGCCTCCGTCGGCTCCGCGCCAGCGACCGCCGCCGCCGGCGCCACCCCCTCGGCGAGCGCCGGGTCCTCCCGCAGCGCCGCGCGCACCTTCGCCGCCCGCTCGCGGAGCTCGTCCGTCCACTTCGCGCCGCCGGCCTTCGCGGCCTTGCGCGCGATCTCGTCGACCTCGATCAGGGCGAGCGTCGCGCGCGCGATCGCGAGCTCCTCCGCGGCGGAGCCGCCGTCGAGCGCGCTCGCAGGCGCGCCCATGGCCGCGAGGGACCGCCGCGCCGCGTGCGCCGCCTCGACGTGCGTGCCCCGCCACGCCTTCCCGGGGTTCGGCTTGAACAGGCGCTTCTTCGAGAACTCGCGCTTGAAGTCCCAGAGCGCGCTCCGCTCGAGGGTCGCGTCGATCTGCGCCTGCGTTTCCCGCTCGACCCGGAAGAGCATCGCCACGAAGCTGCCGACGTGGGGCGCCGCCGCGAGGAGCGCCTCGGAGACCTGCTCCGGCGTGAGCGCGGGGCGGCCCGCGCCGCCGCCCTCGGCGCCGGAGGCCTCCGCCTGCGCCGCGCGCAGCGAGGCCCGGTACGCGTCGAAGCGCGCGTAGGCGCCCTCGTCCGCTGCGTGAAAATACTCCTCGAAGCGCTCCGTCAGCTCGGCGAGCTTCGCGGGGTCGAAGAGATCGGCGTAGCCGAAACCAGGGAGCCCGAGCTCGAGCTCGGAGGCATCGGAGGTCGCCTGCACCCACGAAGAGAAGTCAGCCTGCACTCCAGCGTTCGCTTCCATACCCGCGGCAAATGCTTTCCATTTCAAGGGGGTCGCTCGCCCGACGATGGCCTGCCCACGCGGCCGTGAGAGCGACGTAAAGTAGCACCAGGCCGCACCTTCGACCTGTCGCTCGGGCAACAATCATCGCAATCGGATTGCGTTTGCCAGCGCGGCGAACGCGCAAGGGCTGCGTGCTCCACGGCGATCTCCATCGAGCACCGCTCGCTTCCACGAGCAGCCGCCGCGGAGTCACCCCGCAGCGGCCATCCGCATGACGCCGGCCCGCTCGGGCTCCCCGAGACGCTGGCCTCGACGGAGCGGTCGGCAGCGCATCGCGTCAGAACCCTTGCGAGACGACGCGCTCGATCGTGTGCGTCGAGATGTTGCCCGCGACGACCTCCGGATCTCGCAGCAGCGCCTGGTGCAGCGGGATGTTCGTGCGGATGCCGCCGATGATGAACTCGTCGAGCGCGCACCGGAGCCTGGCGATCGCCTCGGCCCGGTTCGCGCCGTGCGCGATCACCTTGGCCACCAGTGAATCGTAGGAGCTGGGAACGCGAAAACCGCCGTACACGCCGGAATCGACGCGGATCCCGACGCCGCCGGGCGAGTGGTACTCCGTGATGAGGCCCGGCCACGGCACGAACGAGCGCGCATCCTCGGCGTTGATCCGGCACTCGATCGCATGGCCCCGGAAGCTCCAGGGCCGCGTGTCGGGCAGCGAGAGGCGCTCGCCTGCAGCGGCGAGGATCTGCTGCGCGACCAGATCGACGCCGGTCACCATCTCGGTGACGGGGTGCTCGACCTGGACCCGGGTGTTCATCTCCATGAAGAAGAGCTCGCCTCGCTCATCCATCAGGAACTCGAGCGTGCCCAGGCCGGTGTAGCCGGTCTCGAGGATCGCACCCCGGAGGATGTCGCCCATCCGGGAGCGCTTCTCGTTGTCCATCGCCGGGCTGGGCGACTCCTCCATCACCTTCTGGTGCCGGCGCTGGAGCGAGCACTCGCGCTCGCCGAGCGTCCACACGCCCCCGTGCTGATCCGCGAGCACCTGGAACTCGATGTGGCGCGGCGCCTCGACGTAGCGCTCGAGGTAGACGTCCGGGTTCTTGAAGCCGCTCAGGGCCTCCTGCGTCGCGATCTCGAACGAGCGCTGCACCTCGCTGGCCTCGCGGACGATGCGCATGCCCCTGCCCCCGCCGCCGCCGGAGGCCTTCAGGATCACCGGATAGCCGACGCGCTCGGCCTGCTCGGCCGCGTCCGCCGCGCTCTTGAGCACGCCCGTGCCGCTGAGCATGGGGATGCCGAAGCGCTTGGCGACCTCGCGCGCGGACACCTTGTCGCCCCAGGTCCGCATCGCCTCCGCGGTCGGCCCGATGAAGGTGAGGCGGCACTTCTTGCAAAGCTCGGCGAACTTCGCGTTCTCCGAGAGGAACCCGTAGCCTGGATGGATCGCGTCGGCGCCCGTGACCTCCGCCGCCGCGATGATCTGCGGGATGTTGAGGTAGCTCTTCGACGCCTCGGCCGGACCGACACACACGGCCTCGTCCGCGAACCGGACGTGCAGCGCCGCGGCGTCCGCCTCGGAGTGGATGGCTACCGTGCGGATGCCGAGCAGGCGGCAGGCGCGGATGACACGCATCGCGATCTCGCCGCGATTGGCGATCAGGATCTTCTGGAACACGGCACCCTCGCCCGGGCAGCGCTAGCTGCTCCGCACCTTGAAGAGACGCTGCCCGAACTCGACCGGCTTGCCGTTGTCGACGAGGATCTCGACGATCGTGCCCGGAGAGTCCGCCTCGATCTCGTTCATCAGCTTCATCGCCTCGATGATGCAGAGCGCCTGACCCACGCGGATCGCGCTGCCCACATCGACGAACGGGGGCGCATCGGGCGACGGCGATCGGTAGAACGTGCCGACGAACGGCGACGTCACATAGGAGATCCCCTCGTCGCTCGCCGCCGCCGGCGCGGCAGGGGCCGCTGGCGCGGGCGCGGCGGCCGGCGCAGGCGCCGCCGCGGGCGGCGCGACCGGCGCGCTGTGGATCTGGAAGGCGGCGGGCGCGAGATGCGGCGCCGCGCCCTGCGGGACAACGCCTCCGCGCGTGAGGCGAATGCGAACGTGTTCGTCCTCGAACTCGAAGTCGCTCACGTTGCGCTTCTCTAAGATGCGTACCAGCGCCCGCAACTGCTTGAGGTTGATGTTCATGGAAGGACGTTCGGCCATCGATGTTTGCCGCCTTTCAACCAGAGTGACGGCGCATGTTCAACCTCTTTCGTCGGATCGCAGCTTCTCCAGATGCCCGAGCAGCCCGATCAGCCCGAGGACGTACGAGCTCGGACCGAAACCCGCGACGCGCGCCATGCACGCAGGCGCGATGCGGGAGCGACGGCGGAACGGCTCACGGCCGTCCGGGTTGGAGATGTGCACCTCGACGGTAGGAAGCGCGCTCGCGCGGATCGCGTCATAGAGCGCGATGGAGGTGTGCGTGTACGCACCGGCGTTGAGGAGGATGCCGTGAAAGCCGCGATCGCCAGCGTGGCTGATCGCGGTCACGAGCTCTCCCTCGCAGTTCGATTGCATACACGACACCGAGGCGCCGCGGGCCTTCGCGGCCTCCTCGACGGCGCGGTGAACGTCATCCAGCGTGGCCGTGCCGTAGATCGCTGGCTCGCGCTTGCCCAGTCGATCGAGGTTCGGCCCGGAGATGACCGAGATGCTGAAGCCGCTCAGGCGAGCTCCTTCAGCAGCACCGGCACCTTGGTGCGCAGGAGGTACCGGGCCTTGCCGATGTTCGCGTCGGGCGTCATCGAGAAGGCCACGAAGTACGAGTTGTTCACGACGCGGATCAGGGTCGTGACCTTCTCCGCCTGGATCGCGATCTCGGCGGCGTTGCCCGCGTCGAGCATCTCGGCGGCGCGCTGGATCGACTTCAACACGACGCTGAACTCCGCGCCGATGGTGGTGATGTCGAACGCGGCCCCCGGCTTGGAGTAGCTGTCGACCGGGATCCCCTCGAAATCCATGAGAAGGGTCGCGATGCCGCCCTCGGTGTTCTCTACGACTTCCTTCAGCACGGCCTGGAACATGCGCCGAGATTACCCAAGCGCGGCACGATCGGGAAAACAAACGAACCTGGCCCGGCATCTCGCGCCGCGGCCCGGGAGAGCCGGCGCCCCTCATCGTCGCCCGACCCGCTCGGCCGCGCGCGGCCAGGCCGATGGCGACCGGCCGCCTGCCATCGTGGACCAGCGCGACAGGCGCAACAGGCGCAACAGGCGCAACAGACGCAACACGACGCGACAGGCGAAGCGCGGCGAAACGTTGGACCGGGCGGGCGCTTTGCCTCTTGCATCCTGGTCCCAGCCGGGCGATTCCCGCCCCAGGGGGCCCGCTCCAAAGCACGCCTTGACCCTCGTCCAGGCGAGCGGCTAACGTGCGGCCGTTCTTTCGCCTCGCGGCAAGGCCCGGAGGCGGATCCCACCGGCGCGTCTCGCCGGGGGGCCGACGTCAAACGTGGTCGGGAGCGGCGTGCGCCGTACCCGCCATCTCATCAAGAAAAACAAGGACGGCCCAACATCTATGCGTGCTCGAGCCGGGGATCCCCCCCGCACGATGCCCCAGAAGATCCTCGCCGGGCGGGCGACGGATCCTCAGCTGCGCGGTGATCTCGTCCAGGTCAAGGTCGACCAGGTGATCCTCTCCAGGGCGCCGTCGCGCGCGCTGGCCGAGGCCATCGCCACGGGCATGAAGAAGACGCCGGTCGAGGTCGCCGTCGCCTACGACGGCACCTGCGTGGCCGACGCGAGCTCGCTCGCGGATATCGACGAGGGCAGCCCGCACTCGGTGTCGCCCGAGTTCCCGACCTACAACATCCCGATCGCGCGGCCCGGCATCGGCTTCCCTGCGCCCGTTCACCTGGAGCGCTTCGCGGCGCCGGCGCGGCTCGCCCTCACGGACGACCCGCGCCTCACGACCGTCGGCGGCATCGGCATGCTGTCGCTCGTCGTCTCGCCGAGCCAGCTCGGGCAGGCGCTCGCCACGGGCTCGGTCTGGCTCCGGCCGCCCCGCAGCGTGCAGATCCACCTCTCGGGCAGGGTGCGGCCCTTCGTCTGCGCGCGGGACGTCGCCCTCGAGCTGCTCCGCAGGAACCTCGACGAGGTGGTGCGCCGCATCGAAGGCGAGCACCACGCGCCGGTGATCCTCGAGTTCGCCGGGCCGAGCGCGCGGCTCCTCTCCGTGGGCGACCGCGCGGTGCTCTGCGGCATCGCGCCGCAGGTCGGCGCGGCGGCGGCGCTGTTCGTGAGCGACGAGAAGACGGAGGTCTTCCTCCGCGATCAGCGCAGGTCGAAGGCCCACCGCGCGCTCGTGCCGGACCCGGGCGCGCCTTGCGAGGAGGTCGTCTCGATCGATCTCGGCACGGTCGATCCGCTCCTCATGGACGAGGAGGGCGTGGTCCGGCCCGTCCGCGATCTCGCCGGCAAGCCCGTGGCGCAGGTCGTCCTCGGAGGCGACTCCGGCGTGACGTTGCGCGACATGCTCGCGGCGGCGCTGCTGCTCAAGTCGAAGCGCGTCCCGTCGCGGCTCGACCTGCTCGTCGCGCCGCCGTCGCGGCAGGTGCTCGAGGTGCTCGCGCAGTCGGGCGCGCTCGTCGATCTCGTCGCGACGGGCGCGCGCATCGTCGAGCCGGACAGGCGCGTCGTCACGTCGGAGATCTACCCGCCGCCGCCCGGCAGCCTCTCGCTGCGCACCGCGGATCCGGAGCCGCGCATCGCCGGGGCGCCGTCGTTCGTCGTGGCCTCGGCGGAGACCCTGGCCTACGCGGTGGCCACGGGCGCGGTCGGCGATCCGCGGTCGTTCAAACGTCCGGTGCGGGTGACGGTGCCGCGGGCGCTGCCGACCGACGACGTGCTGATCCTCCGCGACAAGAAGGGGGAGCAGGTGAGCACGAAGAAGCCGCCGCCAGCGCCCGCGGCGGTGCCGTGGAAGGGGCCGCTGACGCTCGACGTGCTCGCCGGCGTGCCGAAGGTGAACGGGCACGCGGCGGTCGGGGCGCGCGGGCGCGCCGCCCCTGCGCCGGTCGCGGCGGCCGCCGCGGACCAGCAGGGGCAGGCCGCGCCCGCGGAGGGGAAGCCAGCCGGCGGCGTGGCGCTCGTCCTGTCGACGCTCGACGAGGTGCGGGCGGTCGCGGAGCGCGCGACCGATCTCTCGACGGTGCGCGCGGTGGTCGCGCCCTTCGTCCCGAGCACCGCGGTGTCGGCGTTCGCGAGCGAGGGGATCGCCACGTTCCTCGTCGGCACGGAGGCCCTCGGCAGCATCAAGGACCAGAAGAGCGTGGAGCTCCCCGCCCCCGCGCAGTGGGGCGATCGCGTCGCGGCGATCTTCGGGAGCGAGCGCGTCGAGGTGGCCTGGCTCGCGACCGGCATGGAGCGGAGCTGGACCCACGCAGGCACCGTGCGGCAACCGCCCAGCGCGGGCAAACCAGCGAGGTAGCCGGGCCGAGATCCCGGTGGCGAGGCCGCCTCCCACAGGAGCGGGGAGCCGCCTTCCACCGGGAACCGGGGAGCCGGACAGCAGCGCTCAGGGAGCCGCGCGCACGGGGGCCAGCGGGGCGAGGAGCTTGATCTCGTTCGTGAGATCGCGGAAGCGGATCTGCTGCTCGTTGATCTGCATCTCGAGGACGATGACGCGCTTCGTGATCTCGTCGAGGCGCGCCGACGCCTTCGCGAGCCGATCCGTGAGGTCGCGGCGGAGCTCGTCGGCTGTCTTGTTCTTCTCGATGGCCCTGAGGTTCTGGCGGAGCTCGTGGCTCTGCTGCTCGAGGCGCTGCTGCTCGGCGAGGATCCTGTCGCGCTCGTCGATCGCCGGGCGGAGCTTGCCCCGGATGTCCCAGGCCTGACCGAGCTGCTTGGCCACGGCCGCGTCGGCGCGCGGGTCCTTCAGGTAGCCTTGCACCGCGTCGTCGGCGAGCTGGCCGAGCCAGTCGATCTGCTGCCGGAAGATCCGCCGCTCGTCCACGTCGAGCACCGCCGTCCCCCGCCGCGGCACGTCGATCGGCACGAGCGCGCTGCCCGTGCCGACGTTGTCCTCCGTGCCCTTCGGGGGCGCGTGCAGGCGCGTCCCGTGCAAGCGGGGGTGCTTCACGAGCGTCCTCGCCGCGAGGTCGGCGCCGTTGCGGACGGCGTACTTCGTGTGCGTGACCCAGTCGCGCTCGATCTCGAGCGCGCCGCCCTCGATCTTCGCGATGCGCGCGCCCTCCGCGCTCTCCTCGCGCGTCGTGTCGACGGCGAGGCCCCGCTCCAGCGCGAACGGCACCGTCGTCGTGGCCCCCGGCGGCAGCGGCTCGACCATGCCCTGGCCCAGGAACGCGCCGTTCTCGAAGACGGCGATGGGGCCGCGCTCCAGCAGCCCCTTCGTGTCGTTCGTGAAGCGCGCCACCCGGAACGGGTGTGAGCTCGACGCGGGCACGCCGCCGTCGGGCGCGAACAGGAAGATCGACTCGCCGGGCACCTGCCTGGCCAGGAGCAGGACCATCGTCGCGCTCTTGTCGGGGATGTCGACCGGGAACGGGATATCGTAGCGGGTCGTGCCCGCCTCCATCGCGACCGCGGCGAGGGCGCTCATGTTGCGCGGCGGAGAGGGGTTCATCGCCATGGGCGGCGGCGCCGGCGCCGCCGCCGGCGCTGACTGCTTCAACTGGGGCCCCGCGTGTTGCCCGCCGGCGCGCGTGTCTTCGCGATTGTTCAGCCTCACGCTCGGCTTCGCGGCGGGGACCGTGGCAACCGCTGCCCGCCTCGCGGACCGCAGCCTGCCGCCGCCGCCCTTCTCCATTTCGGGCTCGGCCTCGTCTGCGGACGCGTACTCCTCGGCGGCGTCGCCCGGCGCCATGGGCGCCGGCGCGACGGGCGGCGGTGGCGGCGGCGCGGCCTCGGTGGCCAGCGTCGTTTCGCTCGTCGGCACGGACGCGATCACCTCGCCCTGATCGCTGACGACAGGGCGCGGCGGGATCGCCGCCTGGTCGAGCGTCGCCTGGAACGCGAGCGGCGCGCCCGCCACGAGCGACAGCTTCACCCCCTTCCAGTCCTCGCCCGAGAGGTTCTGCACGATGCCCCACGCCTGGAGGTGCGCCTGCTTCGAGTCCGCGCGCGGCGCTGCGCCCTGCGCCCCGCCCGCCCCCATCACGAGCCGGTACGACGGCCTCCACACCGGCGTCTCCGCCACGTAGCCGATCACGAGATCGTGCTCCCGCCCGTCGAGGGTCAGCTTGACCGTCTCGTGGTCGTCGTCGCGCTCCTTCGCCGCCGCCGCGCCCTTGTCCTTCGGCGGCGGCACGGTCGTCACCTCGGGCCCAGGCTCCGGCGGGGCCTCGTCCTCGCCAGATCCGTCGTCGACCTCGACAGGGAACGACGCGCTCCGGACGCTGCTGCCGCCGGCCTCGATGACCGCGAGCGTCGCGAGGAAGTCGCCGACCTTCTCCTTGCGGATCCGGAAGGTCACCTGATCGGCGTCGATGAGCCCTCGGCGCTCGAAATACGCGACGCCGTTCCTGTAGATGACCACGCGCCGCAGCGCGAGCCCCGAGGCGTCTATATCGGGGCCACGCGCGCAACCGGCGAGCAGCGTGAGAGCGAGGAGCAGGCCGGAGCCCGCTCGCGCGACGTCGTACCGTCTCATGGATGTCCCTGGGTTTCGCTTGCGTCAGCTGTCGGAGGGCGCCGTCGAGGCGCGACGCCAGTCGGGCGGCAGGTCGAGAAAGCCCTCGTTGCAGAGGAACTCGTAGAGCCCCTCACAGACCTCGCCGCAGATCATGCTGAAGAGGTGGGGATCGGTGATGAAGAGGATCGTCTCGTCGCGCTCGGCGCCCGCGGTGTCGGCGAGCTGGGCGACCAGCTCGTCCTCGGCGAAGCCGACGAGCATCACCATGAGGTGGCGCTCGAACGCGGCGCGGAAGCGAGGGAACGCCTCGCTCGTCAGCTTGTACGCGTACGCCCTGCCCTCGAACGTACGCGCGTCCTGCACGACCCGCGCGGAGATCTCGCCGAGGCTCTGGGCGAGCTGCACGCTGAAGAAGTCGACGAGCACGGCGTGGACCACCGAGACGATGCGCCTGAGCTCGCTGGATCGGCGCGCGAGGAAGGCGTCCTGCATGTCCTTCGTCAGCTTCGCGAGCAGCTCGAACGACTGCTCCCGCGCGTCCTCCGACGCGAACTCGAAGCCGTCGAGCTCGGCCTCGATCCGGTTCTTGTAGCGGGTCAGCACGTAGAAGAGCGCCTGCTCGCCGTGGTGGATCACCTTCGGCGCGCCGTCGCGGCCGCGCGTCTTCTCGTGGAGCTCGGACTGGAAGAACAGGCGGGCGAGGTTCCTGTGGATCTTCTTGAGCCGCCGCTCGACGAGCAGCGAGATGCCGTCCTCGCGGATGACCCGCTCGAGCAGGGCGCAGAGCGTCTTCTCGTGCGCGTCACGGATCGCGTCGCGGTTCTTCGCCCCGCGATCCCCGGCGCCGGCCGACGCCTGGATCACCTTCAGCTGGGCGACGACCTGCGCGGTGACCGCGTCGAGCTCGGGGTTGGTCTCGAGATCGGCGCGGTAGTGGACGATGCGGGCCTGCATCTGCTCCTCGAGCAGGCCGAGCGCCATCTCGGTGATGTGGTCCTTCAGCGCCTGGCTGACGTGCTCGCCGACGCGCCGCGGCGCGTCGGGCGGGAGCGGCCTCGGCGGCTCGTGCGCCGGCCTCCCCCCCGGTTGCGATCGGCCCGAGGGCGGCAGCGGCGGAGGGTTCCGAGGGACCGGGGCCATGACCCGAGAGCATAGCGGAACTCGCCCGTGGTGTGCGGTTTTGGCGGAGCGGCGCGAGTCGGAGTAAGACGGCGGCCATGCACGCGGCCATGCACACGCTCGCTTCACCCATGCGCGCCTGGGGACCGGAAGGCCCACGGGCGCCGTCCTCGCCGGCCCTCTCGTCCATGGCGCCCCCGCGCCTGGCCCGCCGTCGCCTCACGGCGGCGCTCGCGCTCACGCTCGCCAGCGCCGGGGCGGGCTGCTCTCGCGACGGCGACGGCCAGCCGCCGCCCGCGCGCACGCCGGAGCCCGCGGCACGGCAGGAGCCCGCGGCGGCGGCGCCGGCCGCCACGGCAGAGAGCGCCGGGACGACCGCCGCGACGGACAGGAAGGACGGCACCGCCGGGGCGCCGACAGGGCAGCGCGAGAGGTTGAACGTCCTCGTGGTCTCGATCGACAGCCTGCGCGCGGACATGCCGTGGAACGGTTACGAGCGCGACATCGCGCCCGTGCTCACCGCGTTCGAGAAGAAGTCCGTCAGCTACACGCGCCACTACGCGATCTCGTCGTACACCTCGATGAGCGTCGGCGGCTTCCTCGCCGGCCGGTACCCGAGCGAGGTCGATCGCAGCGGCTACTTCTTCGGCAACTACCCCGACAGCGTCGTCATGTTCCCGGAGCTCCTGCAGAGGGCCGGGGTGCGGACGATGAGCGCGCACGCGCACTTCTACTTCGACCAGAAGGCGGGCTTCCGTCAGGGCTTCGACGTGTACGAGATCGTGCCGGGGCTCTCGGCCGACAACACGACCGACCGGAACGTCACGAGCCCGGGGCACCTCGAGCTCGCGATGAAGATGCTCTCCGACAAGGCGAACACCTCGGGCACCTTCTTCGCGTACTTCCATTTCCTCGATCCGCACGACGTGTACATGACGCACGAGGGGATCCCGACGTTCGGCAAGCGCGCCCGCGACAAGTACGACGGGGAGGTCAGGTTCACCGACATGCACGTCGGCAAGCTGCTGGATTTCGTCGCGCAGCAGCCGTGGGCCAAGGACACGGCGATCCTCGTGACCGCGGACCACGGCGAGGCGTTCGGCGAGCACAAGATGTTCCGCCACGGCTTCGAGGTGTGGGACGTGCTCACCCACGTGCCGCTGATGATCCAGGCGCCCGGGATCACCCCGCGCCGGATCGACGTGCCTCGCAGCTCGATCGACCTGGCGCCGACGATCCTGGAGCTGACCGGCGCGCCGGCAGAGCCATCCTTCCCGGGCAAGAGCCTGGTGCCCGAGCTCCACGGCGCGACGCCGGAGCCGCGCGACGTCATCGTCGATCTTCCGCGCACGAGCGACAACGACCGGCGCAGGGCGCTCATCCACGGGCAGTACAAGCTCATCGCGTACGGCGACGACGACGCGTTCGACCTCTTCGACCTCGTCGCGGATCCGGGGGAGACGAAGGATCTCAAGCGAACGCAGGCGCAGGTCTTCGAGGAGATGAAGGCGCTCTACAAGGAGCGCTCCGCGGCCATCAAGGACGTGTGCCCGAAGAACACGGCGAAGCTCAAGGGGAAGAAGAGCAACAAGCGGTGCTAGCGCGCGGAGCGGAGCGCCGCGCGCTGGCACCGCCGAGGGCCAGCGCTAGCGCGCCGGCGGGGCGACGGTGAGCGTCAGGACGTCGTCCTCGCCCGCCTCGATCCCGGCGCGCGCCACGAGGCGGGCGCCTTCGCACTCGAGGTGGAGCACGACGGGCGCCACCGCCTGGCGGCCGCACGACGGATCGCCCGAGACGCGCGCCGCGAAGGCGCTGCGCGCGAGCTCGACCGCCAGGGCGATGCCTCCGATGCGGCCCATCGCGTCGTCCGGGGCGACCTCGCGCGCCGAGCGCGCCTCCTCGAGGCGCGTGAAGAGCGCAGGCCCGCGGATCGCGACCTCGATCGGGCGGCCCGCCGCGTCCTCGAGGACGGCGACCTCGATCTCCGCCTGCCGGGGCGCGCTCTCGCCCTCGGCCGTCACGACGAACCAGAGCGGGATCCGCTTCGCGCAGACCGCTGCGCCCGGGCCGGCGCGCTCGTCGGCGGGCGCGCAGCGGGGAGGCGGCAGCGCCAGGCTGAACGGGACGATCACCTCCGCCGGCGCCTCTGCGAGGGGCCGCCCCCACGCCCGCCTGTCCAGGAACCGGCGCAGCCACGCGGTGACCTCCTCGCCGACCCGCGCGCGATCCGCGCGCTGCGTCGCGAGCTGCGCCTCCGTCTCCTGAGCGGCGCGCGAGAGGACGTCGCCGGCGCTGCGCTCTCGGACGAGCTCGCGCAGCCGGTGGGTCGCCTCGTCGCGGAACGCGCCCCTGGGCAACGTCGCGAGGTACGCGGTGAGGCCCGCGGCCGTCCTGCGCTTCGCTGCGTAATAGATCGGCTCGGCCCGCGTGAGGTACGCGCGCACCTCGCCGGCGAAGGCCCCGCGCGGATGGCGCTCCAGGTAGGCCGACGCCGCCGAGAGCCGCCCCTCGAGGGTCCTCGACACGCGCGTCGCCCGGTACGCCGCGTAGTCGTCGTAGCTCGCCAGGAGCGCCGGCTTCGAGGCGCACCCGGACAGGACCGCGACGAGCGCCGCGAACGAGAAGTTCCGAGCGGAAGTCGCAAGGCGTCGGCGGGAAGCGACTGCGCCACGCCCGCTCATGGCGCCTCTTCCAGTGGGCAAAAATTGCACTCGGTCGGGGTCGACGCGCCCTCGTCGGCCATGTGGCCGCGGTACTCGTCGCAGCTCGCGAACTTGAGCTTGTGCAGGCACACCTCGCCGTCGTGGACCAGCGGATAGCAGCCGGCCGGGAGCTCCGGCGCAGCCTCGAAGGCGCAGGCGGCGTCGCAGGCGCGCGTGCGCAGGCCGCACTCGTCGCACCGGGCGCAGTCGATCTGCGCCTTCAGGGCGAAGAACTTGTAGGGGTCGAGCTCCTCCGGCGCCTGCCCGCAGCTGCCGATGTCGCCGACCACCGGCGCGATGCCCACGAAGAGCAGCAGCGCCGCCACGCCGGCGATCTCCTTCGCCCGGGGGCGCCCGCCACGACGCTCGCGCTCCGGCAAGCTCATGGCAGGAGCTCGTGATCGATCATGAGCCCGAGCTGCGCCGAGACGACGGGGTAGACGGTGTACGCCGCGTCGTACGTCGCGGCGCCATAGAAGAGATCCCCGACGATCTCGCCCGAGAGCGCGACGCCCGCGAGCAGGGAATACCCGAGCCCCAGGGCGAGCTCGCCTCCGACGTTCACGTCGGGCTCGATCAGGATCGCCGCCCCGAGCCGCCCGTACCCGAGCACACGCGAGCGGCCGCGGTAAGCGACGAAGTAGCTCGGCGTGAGCGACTCCTGCGGGACGCCGCCGACGGCGACCGAGAAGCGCAGCGCCCCGCCGTGCTGAACGCCGTCGGCCGGCCCCAGCGCGAGCGCGACCCCGAGATCGAGGTACCCCGCGGTGAGCGAGAACGACTCCGCCGTCTCGCCGAGCTGCGTCTGCAGGCGGTAGGGGTTGTTGAACCGGATCCCCTTCCCCATCGCGACGGTCGACACGACCCGCCCCGCCGTCCCCGGTGGCCGCGCGAGCGCGCGGTACGCATCGAGCTCGGCGCCGCCGCGATCCTCGCCGGGCAGCGGCGCCGCAGCCCCCTCGGCGCCGCGGTCTGCGGCGGGCTGGGCCGCGGCGGCGCGCCCCGAGGATGCCCCGAGCAGAACCGCCACCAGCGCGAGCCCGGTCCGGAGTTCCAGCATGGCCACGAGCCTTCTACCCCGAGGCAGCGCCCGCTGGCACGCTCAATTGCGTCCCGGCCGCGCGCCGCGCGAGCCTCTCCGCGGCATCGCCGCCCGGCGACGGCGGCGACGGCGCCGCGCGCCTCCGGCACGGCGCTCGCCTCCGCTGCGTATCCGCCCGCTTCACCTGCGGACCGGACCCTGCATGGTGAGACCACCGTGAGCAATTCAAGCACCCGAGGCAGGCAAGGCACCGCCGCACAGCCGTCGGCGCTGCGCGCGCCGCGCGCCAGCGCGACGCGGCGTCGAGAACGAGAAGATCCCAGCGAACCGGGAAGGCCGCTCAAGCCGGCCCATGAAGCCGCGATGTGGGCCGGCGCGGGCGAGCTGGACGAGCCGTTCGTCGACATGCTCGACGCCGCGGCGGCGCCGCCGCTGCGGGGCAAGGTGAACCCGCGCAGCGAGATCAGCGACGTGATCCCGACGCTCGACGACGAGGTCCGCGGCTACCACCACCACCCGAACGACGCCGGCAGCACCGAGTTCGAGGTGAACCCCGACGCCGCCGACGCCGCCGCCGATCTGGCGAGCGACCTCGGAGCGGAGTTCCTGGAAGGCGCGACGAGGGGCCAGGACGTCAGCGACGTCGTGATGTCGCACGACGACGACGACGGCGATCTGCCCTATCTCCTGGAAGACGAGGACGTCGAGTCCGTAGAGCCGGACGCCGAAGCAGAGGACGAGCAGCCGGTGACCCAGCGGATGCGGCGGCACGCGGGCTGACAGGCAGCGCGCGCCGCGTGTGACGGCGCGAGGTCGCGGCGCGCCGTCACGCACGGCGCGCGACGAGGTCTGGCCCGGTCACGCCTGACCGAGCACGGGCAGCTCCGCCACCACCTCTCCGTCGATGCGGATGAAGGCCAGCAGGCCTTCGTCCTCGTAGGCCAGCACATCGAGCACGATCCGCTCGCACAGCGGCAGCACGTACAGCGCTCCGTCGTCCGCCATCACCGTCATGGATCGCACAGGTGCGCTCGCCGTGGGCAGCGTCTCTGTGGTCCGTCGTCGCGCATCCATGTCGCTTGAGCTCCCAGGCTTGAATCGAGCTCCGGCCACCGCCGGCGCCGCGAGGCTAGAGGGCCTGCCCGTCATCTCACCAAGCGCCTTCCATGCCACGACGTTGGCGCAGCAGCGCCGGAGCCCGCGGCGTTCCACGGCGACATATGGCTTTCGCCCTGGCCCGCGCCGCTGCGTCGCTGCGGCTCAGCCGCAAGCGGCGCCGCTCCCCGCCCGCAGCGGAGCGCGGCGCGCCCGGAGCACCGCAACACCTCGATTTCGAGCCGTCTCCGGCCTCGCGGACGGCCGAGGCACGCAGGCGTTCAGCCCGCACGCGCGCGGTCATCGCGGTCTTCGCGCCGTTCCGGCGTCCGGCGCCGATGCCGCGGACAGGACCTTTCGCGCGAGCTTGGAAACGCCGATATCCAGCGCGCCCGGATCGAGCCACGCCGCCTTCTCGTAGGGGGAGGCAAGCTTTGCCCGGAAGCGCCAGGGGGCCGCCACCTCGGCGCGCGCCACCGTCACGTCGAGGCGCCGGTGCGTGAGGATGTGGCGCACGCGGCCGACCTCGCGGAGCGCCGCGTCACGCGCGACGCCCACGAGCTCCAGGAGCGCGCGGGCGTCCGCGAGCGAGCGCGCCTCGACCATGGGCGGCTCCCAGAGCCCGCCGAAGAGACCTCCCTCGGCGCGCCGGACGAAGAGCACGCGATCGCCTGACCGCACCACGGCGGCGACCATCGCGACCGCCGGGACGTCGCGTTTCGGGGCGATCACCGGCAGCTCCGCCTGCCGCCCCGTGGCGCGCGCGACGCACGCGCCGTCGACGGGGCAGGCATCGCAGCGGGGATTCCGGGGCGTGCACACGGTGGCGCCGAGCTCCATCAAGGCCTGGTTGAAGCGTCCGGGATGGACGCTGTCCGCCGAGCCCCGCACGAGGCGTTCGGCCGTGGACCAGAGCTTGCGCGTGCCCGAGGCGCTGCGGATGTCGTCGTCGATGCCCTCGATGCGGGAGAGCACCCGGGCGACGTTGCCGTCGACGAGCGGCACCGGCTGATCGTACGCGATGCTCGCGATCGCGCCCGCGGTGTACGCGCCGACGCCGGGCAGGGCGAGCAGCGCGGAGACGTCGCGAGGGAGCGCGCCGTCGTGGCGCGCGGTCACCTCGCGCGCGGCGAGGTGGAGCACGCGGGCGCGGCGGTAGTAACCGAGGCCGCTCCAGAGCGAGAGCACGTCGTCGATCTCGGCGGAGGCCAGGGCGAAGACCGTCGGGTAGCGGGCGAGGAAGCGCTCGTAGTACGGGATCACCGTCTCGACGCGGGTCTGCTGGAGCATCACCTCGCTCAGCCAGATCGCGTAGGGGTCGCGCGTCCTCCGCCACGGCAGGTCGCGCGCGACGCGGCCGAACCAGGCCTCGAGGGCGGCCGCGATCTCCCGGTCGCGCTCGCCCGGGTCCGGCGCTGCGGGCGGAGGGGCGCCAGCGCCCTGCTCACCGGACGAGGCGCGGCGGCGCGGGGAGCGCTGCCGCGCCTGATCATCCTCGCCCGCGCTCGCACGGCTGCGCGCGGGTTGCTGGTCTGCGCTCGCACGGCTGCGCGCGGGTTGCTGGTCTGCGCTCGCACGGCTGCGCGCGGGCGGCCGGGACGTCGTGCTCACGCGCGAAAGGCCCTGCCTCTGCGCTGTCCACGCGGATCACCGAGGTCGCACGGATCGCTGAGGTTGCGCGGCTGCCGCTCGCGGTGCTCAGAAAACGCTTCCATCGCGCGGGACTCTAGCGCAAGAGCCGACCGCGGTGTCGTCCCGGCGCCCCTGCCCACCCCAGCTGCTCCCTCGGGCAGCGCGCCTCTGCGCCGCGCTGCTCCTCGGGCTCGTCGCGCCTGGGTGCCGCGACGAGCCGCGCCCCTGGGAGGGCAAGCCAGGCCCCGCGGTCGTGCTCTCGGCAGCGCCGCCGCACCCAGCCGCGACGATCGGGACCGGCGGGCTCGCGGACGTCGACGCGGGACAGGGCGATGGCGACGCCGGAGGGCGCACGGATCTCGATCTGCCGGTCCTCCCGGTGCGCGTCGGCGGTCCCTGGGTACGCTGCTATGGGAACTTCAGGATCAGCGGTGATCCGCTGAAGGACGTGACGCGCCTGTCGCTGCTCTGCGGCCCGGAGAACGGCATGCGCCGGATCTCGCCGAAGCCTATCGAAGGGCAGGTGGCCGAAGGCGGCGCGATCGTCACGGAGAAGCTGCAGGCGGTCCGGGGCGCATGTTACCGGGTGTTCGCCGTCGGCGGACCGGGGGTCCTCAACCTGGACGTCGCCGTGCGGAGCAGCCGCGGGGCGATGATCGCCAGCGACGGCACCGAGGACGCATGGCCGATCGTCCAGCCGGATCGGCCCTTCTGCCCGCTCGAGGACGACAACGCCACCGTGGAGATCAGCGCCCGCCGCGGCAGTGGCCGGTTCGCAGCGGAGGTCTGGATGCTGAAATCCTACAAACGAGCGCGCCAAGGCGACGCCGGCACGGAAGCGGAAGCAGAAGCGGGAGAGGACGAGACGTACGAAATGAACAACGAGACGGACGCCTACGAGGAGCTCTGAGCTGGCACCGCCTCGACCATCGCCCGATCCACGGACATCGCGGGCGCCACGGTTTCCGTCCGGGTCACTGCAGTGTCCGCTGCCGAGAGATCGAAGGCAGAGCTCTCTCGTCTGCCGGACGCGCGCG
The DNA here is from genome assembly GCF_051525245.1 of Sorangium sp. So ce128. Classification (NCBI taxonomy): domain Bacteria; kingdom Pseudomonadati; phylum Myxococcota; order Polyangiales; family Polyangiaceae; genus Sorangium; species Sorangium sp. So ce128. The sequence continues at coordinate 5,691,073 of NZ_CP150313.1, forward strand.
AAAGGCTCCCCATCGTCATCAAAATCCGGCAGATCCATGGACCATGGCGCGACGCCGGCACCCTGCACGCACCCCTGCATTGACGTGGCCGCCCCGTCCCGCTAGGGGAGCCCGAGCCATGGCCGACGACACCGAGCCGCTCCGCGAGGACGAAGGGGACAAGGTGGAAGGCGAAGGCGAGAAGAAACGCCTCTTCGAGCGCGCTATCCCGGAGATCTTCAAGCGCGTGGTCGAGCGGGCCGTCGAGAGCGGCATCGACAAGCTCAGCGAGGGGCCCGAGAACCTCCGACACTTCGTGGGCGACCTCAAGCTGCCCAAAGAGGTCCTCCACTACCTCTATACCCAGATCGACGAGACCAAGAACGGTCTCTACCGGGTCGTCGCGAAGGAGATCCGGGATGTGCTCGAGCACACCCAGTTCGCGGACGAGATCACGAAGGTGCTGACGAAGCTCTCCTTCGAGATCAAGACCGAGATCCGCTTCATTCCCAACGAAGCGGCCAAGAGAGACGACAGCCAGGACGAGCCGAGGACCGGGTTGCCGAAGCCGGAGGTCACCGCTCAGGTGAACGTCAAAGACCGAAGCAAAGAGACCGGGCGAGACCGGCGCCGTGAGGAGAAGTGACGACGAAAAAGCTTAGGACGGGCGGAGAAGTCGACGCCTGGTGCACCAAGTGCCGCCTCGATCTTACCCATCGGATCATCGCGATGGTCGGCGACGTGGTGAAGAAGGTCGAGTGCAAGACATGCATGTCGCACCACCTCTACCGCCAGCCGAAGAGCGAGCGGGAGAACCGCGCGGCGGCGCGCGCCACCGCTCGGAGCAGCAGCGAGCCGCGGGCGGCGTCGAGCTCGCCGCGCGGCGGCACGGAGCGCCTCACGGCCGCCCAGCGCGCCGAGCGCGATCAGACGCTCGCGTGGGAGCGCGCCATCGCGGGGAAGCCGTCCGGGGCTTTCAAGCCGTACCGCGTCACGCTGACCTTCGGCGAGGGCGAGCTGATCCACCACAGCAAGTTCGGCGACGGCGTGGTCGCGAAGGTCATCGATCGGGGCAAGATCGAGATCCTGTTCAAGGATGGCCCTCGGACGATGGCGCACGGGCAGCCGTAACGAGCGCCGCCGCGCTCGCTCGAAGCCCGAAACTTGGGGCTGCCCGCGCGATCGGGTAGCCTCGGTATCGCCTTGGACAACCCTTCGCCCCCTTCTGCGAGCGGGTCCCTGCGCGGGCGGCGATCCCGCGCTCGCTTGCCCGAGCGCGCGCTGCGTTGCGTGGCGATCTGCGCGATCGCCGTCGAGGCGCTCTGGTACGGCATCCACGAGGTCCGCGGCTTCGGCCCGGCCCTCGCCGACGGCGTACGCGCCGTGGTCGGCCCTGCGCCTGTCGCGTGGGCCGAGGACGTGGCCTACGGCGTCGCCGATCGGCTGAACCGGACCATCCACCGCCACGCGGCCCCGAAGACCTTCTGGGAGCCCCCGCCCGCCGCCGCGGAGGCCGTGAAGAGCGCCGAGGGCCCGGAGGCGGAGACGGTCACGTCGCCCGCCTCGTTCCAGCCGCCCTTCCCCGAGGTCGCGGCCACGGGTGACGGCGTCTGGACGCCGATCGCCGACAGCGCCGCCCGGCCCGGCGAGGCGCAGGTGCTCTGGAAGAGCGTCGTGCACCCCGACCCGAAGCGCGTGTTCGCGGCCATCGCCGTGGTGGCGATCGATCTCGGGCGCGTCGACCTCCGGCTGGTCGCGGGCACGAAGGAGCCGTTCTCGCCGGACATCCCGGCAGAGCGGCGCCCTGGCCTCGTGCCAGGAGGCCACGCCGCGGAGCTCGTCGCCGCCTTCAACGGGGGCTTCAAGGCGATGCACGGCCACTACGGGATGATGCTCGACGGCGACACGTTCCTGCCGCCGCGCGACAGGGCGTGCACGATCGCGCTCTACCGCAGCGGCGCGGTGCGGATCCGAACCTGGCCCGAGCTGCGCGACGGCGAGGCCCGCATGGCCGCGTACCGGCAGACGCCGCCTTGCCTGGTCGAGCAGGGCGAGCTCCACCATGCGCTGTACGACTCGAACCGGGACTGGGGCGCGACGGTGAGCGGCGAGACGGTGATCCGGCGCTCGGCGCTCGGCGTCGACGCGACGGGCAAGCTGCTCTTCTACGGGCTCGGCGAGGCCGTCACGGCCCGCAGCCTCGCCCGCGGGATGAAGGCCGCGGGCGCGCACGACGTGGCGGAGCTCGACGTCAACCACGCCTACCCGCGCTTCCTCCTGTACGCTCGCGGCGCGGACGGCGCGGGTCCGCGCGCCAGCTCGGCGCTGATCCCGGACGTGCAGTTCAAGCCCGAGGAGTACGTCGCGGAGCCGGCGCAGCGCGACTTCTTCTACCTGCGACGCCGTCGGCCGTCGGCGCCGCTCGGGATCGCCGATCCGGCGCCCGAAAGCGACGTCCTCGAGCGCGGCGGGCGGTGACCACCGGCCCTCGCCGCGCCCGGAAGAGCGCGCGTTCCTAGCGGCGATCGAGCAGGTCGCGCAGGCGCTGCGCGAGGGTCTCGGGGGTGAACGGCTTCTGCAGCAGCGCGAGCTCGCGATCGGGCTCGGCGCCCGCGAGGACGTCCTCGGCGTAGCCGGAGATGTACAGCACGCGGGCGCGCGGGTGGATCGCGACGGCGCGCTCGGCGAGCTCGCGGCCGTTCATGCCCGGCATCACGAGATCGGTGAGCAGGAGATCCACCGCGTCTTCCCCCTCCCGCGCGAGCATCGCCAGCGCCTCCTCACCGCTCGCGGCCGAGAGCACGCCGTAGCCGCGCCGCTCGAGCACATCGACGATGAGCTTGCGGACGGCGTCGTCGTCCTCGACGACGAGCACCGTCTCGTCGCCGCCCACGGGGGACGGCCGCGCGCGAGCGGGCGCCACCTCGGCGCGCTCCTCGACGCGCGGGAGGTAGACGCGGAACGTCGTGCCGCGCCCGAGCTCGCTCTCGACCTCGATGAGCCCGCCGCTCTGGCTCACGATCCCGTACACCGTGGCGAGGCCCAGCCCCGTGCCCTTGCCTCGCGCCTTCGTCGTGAAGAACGGCTCGAACAGGTGCGAGAGCGTGTCGTGATCCATCCCATTGCCGCTGTCGGTCACCGAGAGCACGACGTAGGGGGGGCCTCCAGCGGCGGGCGCGTCGTCGTCGTCCCGCTCCGCTGGCGCGAAGGACCTCGCCGCTGGGCTCTCGCCAGGCTCGCCCAGGGAGGTCTCGACGACGAGCTTGCCGCCCCTCGGCATCGCGTCGCGCGCGTTCACGACGAGGTTCAGGACGACCTGCTCCAGCTGGCTCTTGTCGACCTTGATCGAGCCGAGATCCCGGCCGACGTTCGTCTGCAGGTCGATGTCCTCGCCGATGAGGCGCTGCAGCATCGTCTGCATGTCGAGCACCACCGCGTTGATGTCGAGCACCTCGCGCTGCAGCGCCTTGCGGCGGCTCATCGCGAGGAGCTGCCGCGTGAGCGCCGCGGCGCGCTCCCCGGCCTTCGTGACCTGGAGGGCGTCGCGCCGCAGCGCGCTGTCGGGCCCGAGGCGGCGGATGAGGAGCTCGCCGTAGCCGAGCATCACCATGAGCATGTTGTTGAAGTCATGCGCGATGCCGCCGGCCAGCCGGCCGAGCGCCTCCATCTTCTGCGACTCGCGCGAGCGCTCCTCGCGCTGCCGGAGCGCCTCCTCGGTGCGCCGCCGCTCGGTGATGTCGCGGACGAGGACGAGGACGTGCCCCTCGAGGAACGGCATCACCCGCGCCTCGACGTGCCGCTCTCCGCCGGCGCTCGCGACGGCGTGCTCGAGCGCGACCACGGCGCCCGCCTCGTGAGCCTCCTGGCTCGCGCGCTCGAGCCGCTCCCCGAGCTCCAGGGGGAGCACCTCCGTCATGCGCTTGCCCGACAGCGCCTCTGCCGCGACGTGGAGCTCGGAGAGCCGCGGCTGGTTGTAGTCGACGATCTGCAGCTCGGCGTCGAGGCGGAAGCAGAGATCGGGGATGGCGTGAAATAGCGCGCGGAGCTCGCCCGCGGCGCGCGCGCCCTCCCGCTCGGCGCGCCACCGCTCGATGCTCTGCCCGATCTGGCTGCCCACGGACGCAAGGACGCGGAGCAGCTGCTCGTCGCCGCGGTGCGGGGCGCGGCTCCTCAGCTCGATCACCCCGGCGACGCGGGGGCCGCACGGGATCGGGACGGCGCACGCCGCGCGCTCCCAGCCCGGCGCGCGCGCGGCATGCTCGTCGACGTCGTCGACGTCGACGACGCCGCCCACGCTGGCGCGGAACACCGGCGCGCCGCGCTGGAAGGCCTCGCCGACGAGATCGGACTCGGCGGCGAGGGTCGGCCCCTGGCGGAGCACCTCCGCGAGCGCCTCGCGATCGCCGTGCGCCGCAGACCGGGCCTCGACGCAGCGGAGCGCGCTCGCTCTCGCCGCGGACCGCGGCTCGTCGCCCGCGGCGCTCGGCTCCGGCTCCGCGAGCCAGAGCGCGGCGACGTCCCAGCCGAGGTGGTCGATCAGCGCGGCGAGCACGCGCGGAGCAGCCTCCGCGAGCGAGGCCGCCTCGCACAGCGCGCTCGTCGTCGCGAGGTGCGCGGCCAGCCGGGCCTCGGCCTGATGGACCTCGGCCAGGCCGCCTGGCGCTGCACCGGCGTGGACCTGTCCCTCGGGATCGAGATCGTCGTGTGGCACGTGAAGCCGCGGAGCCCCCATGCGCTCAGCCGCCGGTCTTCTCTGCGGCGCCGCTCTCGAGGTGGACCGTCCAGCAGACGGCGCCGGAGGCCGGCTCACCGCCGGGCGGCCCCACGCTGATCTCCGCGCGGGCCGGCCCGACGGCCCGGACATAGAGCCGCTGTCCGACGGCGCCGCGCCCGAGCGCGCAGACCGCGCGGCGCACGCGCGGATCGTCCGCCGCGACCTCCCCCTCGTCGTCGGCGGCCATGAACAGGAGCTCGACCTCGGGCTTCAAGCAAGCGCCGACCTCCCGCCAGACGTCGTAGTCGACGGACGGATCCAGGACGTCGGCGAGCTGCCCGTGGCGGGCGCGCCCGACGCGGTAGCGGAACGCGTCGCGCTTCTCCGCGCGGAGCGTGGCCCCGATCCGATCGAACCGGAGCGACAGCGCGCCGAGCGCGGCCGCCATCTTCACGGTGGGCGCGCCCAGGTTGGCCTTGTCCGGCTCCTTGAAGCGGTGCACCTGCACGCCCGCCGGCAGCACGCCGGCGAGCAGCTCCGCGAAGCGCTGGTTCATCCCGAGGCGCCCGCCGAGCAGGATCCTGAGCCCCTGGTAAGGATCCGGCTCGCGCCCGATCTTCGCCACCGCGCCCTCGAGGTGCCGGCGGACCACCTCGACCCCGTCCCGGAACCACGCGTCGATCGCGCCGCCCAGCTCGCCGCGATCGATCGAGAGCGGCACGACGACCGGCTCCCCGTCGAGCCCGACCAGCGAGAGCCGATCCGCGACCGGCGCGCTCGGCCCCCCCTCGAGGAGAGGCCGCAGCAGCTCCTTGAGCGCCCACGCATTGGCGCGCCCATCGGGGGACGGAGCGAGCAGATCTTCCGCGCCGTCGATCGGCTCCTCCTCGGGCGGGCGCTCGAAGGGGATCCGGCGATCGCGCATCGCGGCCTGGCTGGACGAGTACACCCTGTAGGCGATCCGGTGGAGGAGCCGCTCGCCCCCGAGCCAGGGGATCGCCGTGGGCTCGAGGTACTCGACCATCCGCTCCAGCCCCTGGGCGGCCTCGTGCGCCTTCGCGCTCCGCAGGATGCCGAAGGCGAGCCCCGCCTCGCTGGCCCCGGCGTCGATGACGCAGAACGGGACGCCGCCGTCCCGCGGCTGGATCCCGAACATGCGGAACGCCTGGACCGCATAGGCGATCGCGGACGGCCCCCCGTCGACGACCTGCAGGCCGTCGAGGTCGTGGTACTCGCAGAGGCCCGCGGGCAGGCTCCGGAACATGCCGCGGCGGAAGGCGACGAGCACGCTCTCGCGGCGCTCGGGCGACCAGCCCGTCGGCATCGTGATCGCGTAGCGCGTGGAGAGCCCCCGCGAGCGCTGGTTCAGGTGCAGGCCGACGTAGTACGCGTAGAGCTCCAGCGGATCGAACGGGTCGTGCGCGCCGATCCCTTCCTCGTCGATGATGGGCGGCGCCGGCTTCTTCAGCGCCTCCGTCGTGTCGGGGTCGCTCCTGCCCCGGAGGCGGAACGGCTCGCCGCGCTCGGTCCGCTCGCGCAGGAGCGGGAGGGCCGGCAGGGAGGCCGCGGCGCGCTCGTGGACGTCGGCGCCCGGCCGGAGGCGCGTGTCGCGCGCTGCGTGCCCGACGAGCACGTCGCCCCAGCGCGTCATGGGCAGGATCACCCGATCGCGCCAGGCCTTCGTCGTCCGGGCCAGCGCCTCGAACGCCACCTCGCTCGGGTTCTCGTTGTCGGCAGACACCCGGAGCGGCGCGTCGGCGCCGATCCGGACGAACTCGGCGCCCCCGCGCTCGCCCCGGACGGCGACGACCGTCGACGCCGCGCCGACGTCCACGGCGACCCAGTCGGAGCGCACGTCGAGCCGCGGATCGCGCCGCTTCACCTCGGGCGGGATCGGGTCCTTGTCGGTCTTTCCAGTGCGGCGGTGCAGCCCGACCACGCGGCCCTGTCGTAGGATGGCGATGGACGTCGCGCCGAGGAAGCGCGCGCCGGTCCAGAAGCCCTGCGCGGGATCGACCAGCGTCGTCCCCTTCACCGGATCGAGGTTCGCCACGACCTTCGGGAAGAAGTCCGCGATGTGCTCCGACGAGGCCACCCCGTCGTAGCGCTCGACCTTGATCGGCGGCGAGTAGTAGTTCTGGAGCCCTTCACCGTAGATGCGCGGACTGACCTGGATCAGCTTCAGATAGGGGATCGGGCAAGCCTGCTCGTCCAGGCGGAACTCCTGGTAGAGCGCGGTCGGGGCGATCGTGTTCTCCATCTCGGGCGCGATGCGAGGCACGCTCGCGCTCATCTCGGTGCCGAAGTACATGAACTTCGTGCCGGCGCCCCCGGTGAAGGCGGCAATCCTGACCTCGTTGAACGTCGCCTGCCCGACGATGAGCGGCGGTAACGCGATCACGTAATCGAGCACCAGCGTCGTGAGCCAAGGTTGGTCGAAGAGGCGCGATTCCCAGCGCATGACGAGCGTCGGGAACGCGCGGCCCTCGAGGGAGACGATCTTCTCCGCCTCGCGAACCAGCGCACCATCGACGGACAGCTCGTAAACCGGCATACGTGGGCGACATTATCACGAAGATCCCCTGCGCCGGCCCGGGGATCGCGGGAGCGGGGCGTTCGTTGTCCGGCGCTCAGGCGCTCAGGCGCTCAGGCGCTCAGGCGCTCAGGCGCTCGGGCGGCCGCGCGCCCACGCCATCGATCCTCGTGTGGGGCGTCCACGCCGCACGGCGGCGGGTGAAGGCGACGCCCGTCGTCGCCCTGCGAGGGCGTAGGCCGGCCTCGGGCGACCGTGCTAGCCTGGCGGCGTGATTTGCTTCTCCGGACCGGGAACGCTGTCATGAATCCGTTGGTCGGCGAGATCATCGACGGCAAGTACCGGATCGTCCGGCTGCTCGGCCAGGGGGGCATGGGCGCGGTCTTCGAGGGCGAGAACGTGCGCATCCGGCGCCGCGTCGCCATCAAGCTGCTGCACGCGAACATCTCGAGCCAGGCCGAGTCCGTCGCGCGCTTCGAGCGCGAAGCCCAGGCCGCGGCGCGCATCGGCTCCGATCACATCTGCGAGGTGCTCGACCTCGGCGTGCTGCCGGACGGCACGCGGTACATGGTCATGGAGTACCTCGAGGGAGAGACCCTCGGGGCCAAGATCGAGCGGATGGGGCGGCTCGGGCCCGAGGTCACCGTACCGATCATGGTGCAGGTGCTCGAGGCGCTCGGCGCCGCGCACGCCGCGGGGATCATCCACCGCGATCTCAAGCCCGACAACATCTTCGTCATCCCGTCGAAGGCCGGCCTCAGCAACTTCGTGAAGGTGCTCGATTTCGGCGTCTCGAAGTTCTCGCCGCTCGCCGGCGCGGAGATGAGCATGACGCGCACGGGCGCGGTGGTCGGGACGCCGTACTACATGTCGCCCGAGCAGGCGCGCGGCTCCAGCCCCGTGGATCAGCGGACCGACATCTACGCCATGGGCGTTCTGCTCTTTCAGGCGACGACCGGTCAGGTGCCGTTCGATGCGGCGACCTTCAACGAGCTGCTCTTCAAGATCGTGCTCGAGCCGGCCCCCCTGCCCCAGCAGCTCGTGCCCGACCTCGACGCCGAGTTCTCCGGCATCATCCAGAAGGCGATGGCGCGCGAGCCGGGGGGCCGCTTCCAGAGCTGCGCGGAGTTCAAGAACGCGCTCCTCGCCTGGGCCGCAGCGCGGCCCAGCCTGGCCTTGCTGACCACGGGACGGACGTCCTTCCCCCGGCTGTCGCTGCCGTCCCAGCCCGAGACGGCCACCCCTCCGCCCACCCGCACCGAGCCGCCGTGGGGTGGCCAGAATGGGCCGGCCGTGCCCGGCATGGGCCAGACGCCGCAGCTGACGGCGAACTCGTGGGGCGCCTCGTCAGGGGTCACGGGCCGCTCGACGCGCCCGCCGTCCAGGATGCCGCTCCTCGCCGCGATCGCCGGGGCGGCCAGCTTGTTCGGCGCGGGCGTCGCCGTCTGGCTCGCCTTCGGACACAGCGGGACGACGGGCGCGGCGACCGCGGATCCGAGCGCGGTCAGCGCGACCGCCATCCCGGCGCCCTCGCCCCCTCCGCCCGCACCGCCGACCGCCCCGCCGTCCGAGCCGATCGTCACCGCGAGCGCCACGGCCGCAGGGCCCGCTCCGCCCGTCACCGCCGAGCCCGTCGCGGCGCCGACGGCCTCCTCGGCCCAGGTGAAGCCGCTCCCGCCGCGCCCACAGCCTCCTCAGACGAAGCCGCTGCCCGTCACGAAGCCGCCGCAGACGACGCCGTCGACGAAGCCGAGCACGTCGCCCCAGAAGCCGCAAAAGCCGGGGGTACCGGGCGACTTCGGCTACTGACACCGGCGCCACGCAGAGCGCTCGGATCAGAACGCGCCGCGCACCCCGAGCCCGGTCGGCGTTACGTAGGGGGCGATCCAGGCGGAGCTCGAGGGCTCCGGCTTGGACGTCAGCTCCAGTACGAGCAGCGTCACGCCGCCGGCGAGCAGCACGCCGCCCCCGACGAGACCGACCACACCGATCGTCTGCTGTGACGCAGCATCGGCGTCGAGCGATTTGATCTGGGCCTGGATCGCCGGGCCGCACTCCGCGCCGGCAATGCTCTGCGATTCGCACCCACGCGCGGCGCTGAGGTCGTTCGCTTCTTTCTGCGTCCCGCTGCTCTTGGCCAGGAACACCGAGCCCACCACGACACCGCCGAGCCCGAGCGCCGTGGCCGCGATGCCTCCACCCAGCACCACCGCGTTCGTCTTTCGCTCCGGGGTGCCAGGCGGGGCGACAGGGGGGACCTCGGTCTGCCCACCGCCCCAGGTGCCCTGCCCTTCGACCGAGCCTCCCGGCGGGGGGACCACGGCCGGGCCTTCCGGGACCGGGATCTTCAGCTCCTTCCGCTCGCCGTCGCCGATGGTCACCCCCTGCTCGATCGGCGCGAGGCCCGGCGGAACCACGACGACCACGTGATTCCCCGGATCGATCGGGCGATGCACGCCGAGCAGCGCGTCCGCGACCGGCTGGCCGTCCAGCTTCACGCCGATCTTCCGGCCGGCGGAGCCCTCCAGCGCGATGCGCAGCGACGCGATCCTGGGCTCGATCCCGGCGAGCTCCTCCCTCGCGTCCTGCTGCGCCCTCTTGAAGGGAGACGGCGCGGTGGGCGGGAGCTCCTCACGGACGATCCTCAGGTAGGTCTCCTTCGCAGCGACGAGGCGACCGAGGCGCACCTGTGCGCGCGCCATCAGCAGAAGGTGCGTCGGAGCGTGCACGAGCGCCTCGGCGCGACCCAACAGATCGATCGCCTCCTCGAAGCGGCCGGACGTGAACGCTTCGGCGCCCTGCGTGGCCAGCGACCGGGCCGCTGCTCTGTCCTGGTCCGACTGCGCAAGTACCTCGCCTGTCGGGAGCAGCAGGAACAGCGCCGCAGCGAACGGAACGCATCGTCTCAAGAGCACTCAGGCCTCCTCGCGCGCCACGCTATCACACGCCGTCGACAACGGAACAAATCAGCCCTCGCGGCGCCGCTGCCCGGGCGGAGGCGGGGTTTTCCCGGGCGAAATGCGCGCGGCGCGCGGGCCGCTCGGAGCCGCGCCGCGAGCGCCGGCGCAGGGCGCCCGCGGCGCGGCCGCGCCCGACGCTCCGTGTCGCGGCCGCTGTGAACCGTCCGCACAGCGCGATGGCACCCATTCTGCTGCGTGGAACGCGCCATGGATTGCCTCCGCGCCTCCGCGCCCCTCGACGCGGGACTCCCGTCCTCGGAGCGATTCCTCAGGGGACGCCTTCTCGGGGGGCGGTACCTCGTCGAGCAGATGATCGGCGCCGGCGCGATGGGGCGCGTCTACCGCGCGCGGCACCTCGGGCTCGGGCGCGCGTGCGCGGTGAAGGTCATCCACGAGCGCGTCGCCGCGCCGCGCGTGGGCCGAAGAGCGAGCCACCGCGTCTGCACGACGCGCGTCGCCGCGTCGCCGCGCGCAGATGGCGCCGTCCACCGAGGATCGAGCGGCGTGAGCGAGAGGTCGCGCTCCGACGAGCGGTCGCGCTCCGGCGGCGTCCGCGCCGGAGACGCGGTGCTGAGGTTCCATGTCGAAGCGCTGGCGGCGAGCCGGCTCGATCACCCGAACATCGTGCGCGTCCTCGACTTCGGCTGCGAGCCGGTGAGTCTACACGGCGCGCTCGGCGCGAGCGCTGACGGACACGAGGCGACCCCGCCCAGCCTGTGGTACCTGGTCACCGAGCACCTCGACGGCGAGGACCTCATCGATCTCCTGAACGCCGCGCCGATCCTGCCCCCGGAGCGCATCGTCTCGATCATGCGCCAGCTGTGCTCCGCGCTGCAGCACGCGCACGACGCGGGCGTCATCCACCGGGACGTCAAGCCCGAGAACATCCGCCTGGTGCCCCGCATCGACGACGACGGGGCGCCGTTCGAGCAGGTGAAGCTCCTCGACTTCGGGACGGCGAAGCTGCTCCACGACGACCGGTCCGGCGCGTTCGGCGGCTCGCCCCTGCTCCCCGCGCCCGACGAGGACGGCGGCAGGCTCGTCATCGGAACCCCCGCCTACATGAGCCCGGAGCAAGCCGCAGGGCAGCGTGTCGACGCGCGGAGCGACGTCTACGCGTGCGGCGTGCTGCTCTTCGAGATGGCGACGGGGCGGCTCCCCTTCGAGCGCCCGACGCCCGTCGCGCTCGCCGCCGCGCACGTCGAGTCCCCGCCACCCCGACCGAGCGCGCTCCATCCGGCGTTCGATCCGGATCTGGAGGCGCTGATCCTCCAGTGCCTGCGCAAAAATCCAGAGGATCGCCCGCAGAGCGCGCGCGCGCTGCGCGAGGCGCTCGGGCACATCGCGCTTCGCCGGGCGCGCTCCGCCTCCGACGAGCACGCCGCGCTCAGCCGCTCTCCGCGCCCCTCGGAGAGCGCGCGCCCAGCGACGGCGTCCTCGTCGCGCTGGAGGTCCTCCGCGGAGGACGCCGCCGCGGCGCGCTCCGCGGGAGCCTCGACATGGGTGGGCTATCGCTCGCCGTCTCTGCCGGAGAGCGCGCACCTCGATCGGCCCTGCTCTCCGCCGACCACGCGGCGAGACGACTCGTCCGCTCCGACGTGGGTCGGCCATCGCTCCACGCCTTGTCCCCCGGCTGCGCTCGTCGAGGCGGCCTCACCCCCGGCGCCGGATGGCGCGCCGCCGGCGGACGCAGTACCCCCGCCCGCCGAGGCGTCGCCTCCCGCGCACGCTCCGGCCAGCGCCCAGCGCAGTCCGGCGCTCGAGCCCCTCTTCTTGCTTCGAGCGCACCGATCCAGCGGATCGCGGAGCCTGGTCGCGCTGCGCCGACGCCGGCGCGGGCGTCTCGCTCCGGTCGTGATCGGCACCGTCGCTGCCACGGTGCTCGGCGGATCGCTGTGCCTGCTCTTCAACGCTGCAAGCGCCGCGCTCGCCACGCTCACCTCGCCATCCCCAGAGCGCGACGGCGAGGCGCCCCCCACCGCCGAGGGGCGCGCATGGCCGGCGCGCGCCCCGGAGCCGGACCCCACGTGCCCTGCGAGACCGCCACGGTGAACGCCCCAGCCGGGCCGCACGCCGGATCCGCGGCGCTGCTCGTGTGCGCGCGTTGCGGGCGCGGGTACGCAGCGGGACACGGCGAGCCAACGGGCCCGGGCGACGCGCCAGCGCCTGTCCACGCGACGCCCGGATCGAGCTCGGTGCGATCGAGGAACGACAACAAGCAGACCGACGGCGAGGGCTGAGGCGCGCGCGGTGCGAACGAAGCGCGCACCCCGCGCCCCGAGCGCGCCGAGCGCGCCACGATCCTCGATCTCGCGCGCGCCGCTGCGCGCCGATGTACAGCCGATGCCCAGCGCAGCGCGCCGATGGCGACGCAGTTCACGCCGGCCACCGGGTCTCCGCTTCATGGCGGTGCGAACGGAGCTCACCGCGCGCGGCACGTCGTCTGCAGACGCTGAGCCGGACGAAACGCTGGACGCTGGCCTCCACGTCGACGCGGGAGAACGGGCCTCGGCGTCACGCGGTGTCGAGAGGAGCGAACCATGTCCGTGCTGTTGTGGATCCTGTTTGGCCTCATCGTCGGCGTCATCGCCAAGCTGCTGACCCCTGGCCGCGACCCGGCTGGCTTCGTGGTCACAGCGCTGCTGGGCGTGGCCGGCTCCTTGCTTGGCGGTTTCGTCGGCCGGGCGCTGGGGCTCTATCCGTCGTATCAGTCGAGCGGCGGCTTCTTCACGTCGATCCTGGGCGCCATCGTCATCCTCGCCATCTACAACGCGACGATCGGCCGGCGAGCGACGAGGCCCTGAGCGCTCCCGCCATCGACGGGCTCGCCCCGCCGCGAGGCAGAGAGCTGCCCGAGTAGCGCGGCGGCAGGCACCACGCGGGCCGGCGCGGCGCGCCGATCCAGGCGGAAATCGAGCGCGACCTCCGGCGGCAGCGGCCGGATGGCGCCCGCGCCAAAGCAGCGGTGATAGACGAGATCGCCCGGCCCCGCGCCCCGCCCGCCGAGCTGGTGGCTCCACCACCGCGAGTAGACGGTAGGGCGTTCGGGATCGATCGAGAGCAGATCCGAGCGATCGAGCTGCACCTCGCCGTGATCATCGCGGTCCGCTGCGCCGTGCTTGGCGGTGAGCCGCCCCCCCTCGCCAACGCTGTAGACGATCCTGAACCCCTCGACATCGCCCTTGCCGTAGACGGCGCGCTGGACTCCCGGAGCGAAGAGCAGCGCGTGCGTGTAGACGAGGTCCACCGCGAGCGCGGGCAGCACGGTCCAGGTCAGCCAGTTGTTGCCCCACGGCCGTTCCTCCGAGAAGAACGCGTAATAACCGACGGAGACCTCGCCGTGCTCTCCGACCGAGCTGCGGTAGTACAGGACGTCGCCGAGCTCGCCCACGCTCGCGACCGTCGATCCGACACAGATCGGCTGCCGCTCGATGGCCGCGCCGAGCTCCGTCGGCTCCGCCGGCGCACCGGCGACCGGGCACGGCAGCGCGCTCCTGCTTGTGAAGCTCGCGAGGAGAGGGACAGCCAGCGCGGCGATCGGGAAGGAACGGCTCAGGAGATTCCGGACGGGCATCAGGCCGGACAAGGCTAGCGAGCCCGTCGCTATCCGCGCCAACACCAACGGCCGTTCGCGTTCGGCGCCTCACGACCGCGGCGCCGAATGGAGATCTCCCAGGTCTCGCGGCTCTCCGCGCCGCGGCGCCGGCGCTGGAGCGCTCGTCAGTCGCGGGGCGCGCCGCGGCTCGCCGGCGCAACGCCGCCGTCGAACGCGCCGATCGCCCTGCCGGCGAGCGCCCCTGCGGCGAAGGTTACCGCCGCGATCACGAGCCAGGGCAGGAGTCGAACGCGCCTCAGCGGGCGCGCGTCCCTCCAGTCCGGCGTGACAGCGCTCCTGGCCTCGCTGCGCTCGCCCCCTTCTTCCTGCGCAGAGGGGCGTGCGTCTGTCCCGCGCAGCGTTGGCGTCACCTCGCCGCGATCGTCCCCGGAGCGGCCCGCGGCGATCCGCCGCGGGCCCGTGCGCCCGCGAGACCCGGCGGATCTCCGGCAGCCCCGCACGAGCAGCGACCTGTGCCGATCGCGCCCGCTCGCGACCTCGCGCACGAGCGCGGCGATCTCCTGACCCGCGAGCAGCCCGCGTTCGCTCGAGCTCGGCTCGTCGCCGCCGCTCGGCGCTCGGCGCAGCGAGGCGAGCACCTCGGCGAGCGCCTCTTCCATCTGCGCCGCGGTCTCGAAGCGGCCCTCGGGATCGCGCGCGAGCGCGCGCCGGATCGCCTCCTCGAGCAGCGCCGGGCACGCGGGGCGGAGCGGCGCGATCGCCGGCACCTCGCCGGAGAGCACCGCGCCCATCGTCGCGCCGTCGTCCTTGCGGTGGAAGAGGCGACGCGCCGTCAGCAGCTCGAAGAGGATCACGCCGACCGCGAAGAGATCGGCCCGCGCGTCGACCCTCTGCCCGCGCAGCTGCTCGGGCGCCACATAGCCGAGCTTTCCCTTCACCGTGCCGCCGTCGCTCGACGGGGCCGCGTCGTCGGAAGAGCACGGGGAGCCGAAGGGGCCGGCCTCCTCCATGCCGCTCATCCCCGTCATCTGCGCGACGCCGAAGTCGATGAGCTTGATCTCCCCCTCGAGCGAGAGGAGCACGTTCTGCGGGCTCACGTCGCGGTGCACGAGGCCGACGAGCTTCCCGCCGTCGTCGCGGAGCCCGTGCGCGTGCCCGAGCGCCCGCAGCACGCCCAGGCCGATCTCGATGGCCGCCTCGAGCGGGAACGGCCGCCCCTCCGCGAAGAGAGAGCGCGCGGCGGCGGCCAGATCGCAGCCCGGGACGTACTCGATCACGAGGTGATGGCGTCCTTCGTGAACGACGAAGTCGTGGAACCGGATCACGTTGGGGTGCTGGAGCCGGGCGCTGATCCAGGCCTCCCAGAGGAACATCCGCACGATCGACGGATCTCGCCTCGCCTCGGGGCGAAGACGCTTCACGACGACGGGGTGGGCGATACCTGCCGGCCCGCGCCGGCACGCGAGGAACAGCTCCGCCATGCCGCCTGCCGACAGGCGCGCGAGCAACGCATAGCCGCCGTCGCCCATGGGCAGGTCCATCTCTCGATAGCGCCACGGCAGCCCTGCCGCGCCCCCCTCGCTTCGCGCCGGCATCCCGAACGCGCGAAGAGAGGACGGCCGCCGCGCCATCCACTGCCGGAGTCGCCCCACCCCGGCCAGCCCCCGGACTTGCCCGCGCCGCCACATCGCGCCTTCGCTATTCACGCTGCATGCCACGGAAAGTGCCGCGGCAGCGTCACCTCCGAGCCATGGGCATCGCGCGGTTCTGCGTGGATCCCGCCGGATGAGAGCGCATGTCGGCAGCCGCAGAGACCCACGGCGAGCGCTGCTCCCGGCGGAAAATGCGGAAAACTCGATGGCCCCGTGTTCCACACAGCGGAGCAGAAGAGCGCGCAGCGCCGGGCCCGCCCGCGATGGAACGCAGGTCAAGCCACGGTGGCGGGTGAGGCGCGGACGCGGCGCGCGAGCAGCGCGCGCAGCTCGCGGAAGGAGACGACGCGCAACGCGAGGAGGAGGACGGCGTAGACGGCGACGCCCACCGCGATCGACGCCCACATGCCGGCGAGGACGCGGGCGACGTAGGCCGCGGTGACCATGACCGCCGTCGCGGCGAGGACCGCGAGGATGCGGCCGAGCTCCACGACGTGGGCCCAGCGCGCGGCGATGCCCCACGACGCGATCAGCGCGCCGGCGCTCACGGCCAGCGTCGCGCACGCGGCGCCCATGGCGCGGTAGCGCGGCAGGAGGAGCAGGTTCAGCGCGACGTCGGCGACGAGCGCCAGCGCGAGCAGCTTCACCATCGCGACCTCGCGCTTCGCCGCGAGCAGCGGCAGCGTCACGACCTGGAACGCGAACGTCACGGGGACGCCGCACGCGAGGATCCGGAGGACGTCGGCCGCCGGGGCGTAGTCGCCCGCCCCTCCGTAGACGAGCTGGATGACGTCCGGCGCGAGCAGGAAGATGCCGGCGGCGACGGGCAGCCCGAAGAGCGCGGCGACGAGCATGCAACCGCCGTAGAGGCGCCCGAACGCGTCGCGATCCTGGGCGTAGAGGCGCATGCCCGCCGCGAAGGCGGCGCCGAGCAGGACGTCGGGGAGCATCCTGAAGTTCTCGCTCAGCACCAAGGCGGCGCTGTAGACCCCGACGGCTTCCTCGTCGCAGAGGGCGCGGAGCATGACGCGGTCGATCTGGAGCAGCGCGCTCGAGAGCGCCCCGAGCGCGCCGATCGGCAGGCTGCGCTTCGCGATCTGCCAGAGCTCGGCGGGCGGCGTCGTGAGCTCGGGCCGGTAGAGGCGGGCGCGGAGATAGTGCGAGGTGATGGCGAGCTCCAGCACGTTGCCGAGCAGGAACGCCACGGCGGCGGCGACGACGCCGAAGCCGAGCGCGAGCAAGGCCGCCGAGAGCGCGATGACGAACAGCCGCGCGCCGAGCTCCGCGTACAGGATGTACTGGAACCGCTCGTGGGCCTCGAACGAGAGCCACATGGTCGAGTAGAGCAGCGTCGCCAGCTGGGAAGCCGCGGCGAGCACGATGAGCTGCGCGCCGAGCCCCGAGCGCGTCGCCAGCACGACGGCCACGGTCGCGCCGAGCACCACCGTCCCGGTCACGCCCCGGATGGCGAGCGCTGCGCCGAGGTGACGCGGCCCGAGCTCGGGCTTCACGGCGACCTCCCGGGCCAGGTATCCCCTCACCCCGACGCCGGCGGCGATCGTGACGATCCCCGCGATCGCGAGCGACGCCTGGAACTCCCCCCAGGCGGCGACCCCCACCTTCCGCGCGAGATAGCCGACGAACACGACGCCAAGGACGGCCATGATCGCCTGCTTCAGGAGCATCAGCGCCGCGTTCAGCGCGATGCGCCGGCCATCCTTCATGAACACCTCCCGGTGTCCCCATGCTGTCGGGCACCGCCGTCCGCGCAGCGGGATCGGCCCCGATTCGAGCGTCGTGCGCCCCCAGAGCGCGTCCGTCTCGCGCAGCGAACGCTGCCCGGTGGCGCGAGCGCAGGCGCTCGCTCGGCGAGCGCCGTCGCCCGAGCTCAGCGCGACGAGCCGTCCGAGATGCCGCTCGAGCAAGAAGCGCCAGTTGAAAAGGCGCTCCAACGCGAGACGTCCCTCAACCTCGAAGCACCCGAGGTGCAGGAGGATCGCCAGCGCAAAAAGGGGGTCGGCGATCCTCGGAGCGGGACACGGGATTCGAACCCGCGACCCTCAGCTTGGGAAGCTGATGCTCTACCAACTGAGCTAGTCCCGCGCGAGGTGGAGGAAGCTTCTACCGAATCCGGGGCCGCTTCGCAACCCCTTCATTTCGTTTTCGATCCCGACGTCTTCACGTCTTCACGTCTCCGCCCGGTTCGACCGGTTCGGACCGGAGGCGGGACTCGGCCCCCTCTCCAAGCCGCGCCGCTACCGGCGCGCGCGGAGCGCCGGCGCGCCGAGCGTCTCGCCCGGCAGCGGCGAGCGCGCGCGGATGGCGCTGTCGCAGTCGCTGGTCGCCGCCGCGATCGCGCTGGAGATCTCGATCGTGCCCGCGTCCGGCGGGATCCAGGGCAGCTGGTGCAGGATGGGCCTGTCCGGCGGCAGCCAGCGCAGGCTCCGCGTGACGAGCACGACCGGGTGGTTGCTGTCCACGAGCTCGCTCGCGAGGCGCGCGCCGCCGAGCGGGGCCGGCGGAAGATCCAGGCAGATGAGGCACGCGTCGAACCGTTCGGTCGCCGACGCGAGCCGGGCGTCGTCGATCGACGAGGCGTCCACGATCTCGACGTTCGTCAGCGCCCCCTCGATCGCGCGGGCGAGCGCGTCGCAGGTCGCGGCGCGGGCGTCGTGCGCAAGCAGGATCCTGAAGCCGCGCACCGAGCGCGGCCCAGGCCGGCGGGCCTCGACGACCTGCAACCTGCCCGAGGGCGGCGTCTCGCGCTCACGAGGTGCACGTCGAACGGTCATGGACTCCCCTTCCTCAGCTACACCAAGGCAACCGTGCCCCAGGCTAACACCCCTTGAGCTCAAACTGACCAACCTTTATATGAGGGCGCGCTTCTTTCCTCGTCGCCGGTTCTCGGTTCTCGTTCGTTCTCGTTCGTCTCGGTTCTCGTTCGTCGGTTCTCGTTCGTCTCGGTTCTCGGTTCGCAGCCGCGGCGCCCGCAAGCACGCCGCGACGCGGCATGCCAGCAAGGTCTACGGAA
This sequence comes from Sorangium sp. So ce128, assembly GCF_051525245.1. Lineage (NCBI taxonomy): Bacteria > Pseudomonadati > Myxococcota > Polyangiales > Polyangiaceae > Sorangium > Sorangium sp. So ce128. The sequence continues at coordinate 5,709,498 of NZ_CP150313.1, forward strand.
ACATCTACGAAGGACGGTCACGCATGAGTCGGTTTCTCATCTCCACTCCTTGCGAGTGCCAGGCAAGCCTGTCAGCCACCCTGGACGAGCACCGGCACGTCACCGCCGGGTGGGCCACCCGGAGTCCCCGCGGCCGGTCGGCCGCCGGTGAAGCCGACAAGGAGCTCGCGCCGGCGCACAGCATCAACGCTCACCTCGAGCGGTTCGACGTGGCGTGGTTGTGCCCCTACTGCGGGCGCAACACGCTCCGCACCTTCGATGCGGGCGCCATGAGGCGGCTGCCTGCGGCGAGCGCACCGCCTGCGGCAGGGCTCGTTCCGCCCGGCACCACCTCCTCGCCGTGAGGCCCCCGATGCGCCGCGACCTCCTCGGTCCGCGCGTCGAGCAGATCCATCCGCCGCGCGCCTGAGCCTGGGCAGGCGCCGTGCGGTCGCGACCGCACCGCCCCGCGCGGCGCTGCTGCGCAGCATCTCCCGCGCAAGCACGAGCGTCCGGGCGCGACCGCTTCATGGCCCCTCAACCCGCCGCGCTCCGGGCCCATTCCCCCCTGTCGACGATCAGCGCCGGCGCGCTCCGGAGCGCGCCGCTGTCCCGCTCAGCTGCCTTTTCCCGCCTGCGACGTGCCCATTGTGCCGAAGACCCAGTCCCAGAGCGGCGACGACACGCCCCACCGGGCATTTTCTCCCGTGTGGTGATGGACCATGTGATGGCGCTTGATCCACTTCCCCCAGCGCGAGCTCATCCGGAAGTGATGAATGGCATAGTGCGTACCGTCGTACGCCAGGTATCCGAGGCCGAAGCCGATGAACAGTGGATCCGCCGGAACAGGGCCAAAGACGACGCGAAACAGCGTGTAGAACACGATGCCGAGGGGGATGCTCGCGCCGAGCGGCATCACCAGCCGGTCGGCATCTTGCGGGAAATCATGGTGCACCCCGTGGAGAACGAAATGCATCCGGCGCTGCCACAGGCGCGGCCCGACGTAGTGAAACACGTATCGGTGCAGGACATACTCGGCGAGCGTCCATAGAAACAGGCCGACCAGCACGAGCCCGAGCCCGGTCAGGAGGCCGACACCATGCCGGGCGGCGCGCACGCCCAGATAGCCGTAGACCGGCAGCCAGAAGACGAACGGCGTGATCGGATGGATCCGCGAAAACCGCTCGATGAGCGGCGTCTCGAACATTTGGCATGTCGCTGGACGCGCGGTGCGCTCGGTGGAGGTGACGGTCATCGTGCACCCCTGGTACCGCATTTATCCATTGTCGGCCAGCGGTAGGCCGGCGCCCAACGGCCCGCTGGACACCGGGAAATGACCATGATCCCGTCACGGCAGGCGCTCGCCGGCGCGATCCTTCCGTGGCGGCGACGCGTTCGCGTCGGCCCGGCGTCCGCCGCGAGCCCCGCGGCGCGCCCGGCCCGGGGCAGGCGCGCGCGATCAGCTCGCGAAGGACGCCTCGTAGAGATGGCGGAGATCGTCGCGCGAGCAGGGGCGCGGGTTGCTCGTGTGGCACGCGTCCTGGGCGGCGAGGTCGGCCAGCGCGTCGAGCTTGTCGCGGGGGACGCCTGCCTTCTCGAGGCCGGCCGCGAGCCCGATCCGGGCGCGCAGGGCGCGGATGGCGTCGGCGCACGCGGCGGCGTCCTCGGGAGCGCCGAGCAGGGCCGCGACGCGCGCCAGGCGCGGCGCGGCCGCGACGACGTTGAACTCGACGACCGGCGGGAGGCAGAGGGCGTTCGCGAGGCCGTGGTGCAGGCCGCACTCGCTCGAGAGCGGGTGCGCGAGCGAGTGGCACGCGCCGAGCCCCTTCTGGAACGCGACCGCGCCCATCATCGCCGCCTTCATCATGCCGCCCCGCGCCTCTAGATCGTCGCCGTGCGTGACCGCCCGCGAGAGGTGCGCGGCGGCGAGGCGGATCCCCTCGAGCGCGATGCCGTCGGCCATTGGGTGATCGCCCTTCGCGACGTACGCCTCGATACAGTGGGTGAGCGCGTCGAAGCCGGTCGCCGCCGTGAGGAACGCCGGCATCGACCGCGTCATCACCGGATCGAGCAGCGCGGCGTTCGCGAGCAGGTGCGGCGAGAAGATCACCGTCTTCCGGTGGTTCACGTCGAGCGTCACGACGCCCGAGCGGCCGACCTCGCTGCCGGTCCCGGCCGTCGTGGGGATCGCGAGCATCGGCGGGACGTCGGGCGTGATGAAGCGATCGCCGCCCGTGGCGTCGTCGTAGTCGACGAGCGGCCGATCGTGGTTCACGCCGAGGCGCACGAGCTTGCCGACGTCGAGCGGCGAGCCGCCCCCGAGGGCGACGACGAGATCGGCGCGGGCCGCGCGGAACGCGGCGACGCCGTCGTGCACGTTCTTCTCGATGGGGTTGCCGAGCACGTCGTCGAAGACGGCCACCTCGAGGCCCTCCTTCCGCAGCGAAGCGGCGACGGGCTCGAGCAGCCCCGAGCGGACGACGCCCTTGTCCGTGACGACGAGCGCCCTCGCCGCGCCGAGCCGGCGCGCCTCGGCGCCTGTCTGCTCGACGACGCCGGCGCCGAAGAGAATGCGTGTGGGAAAGCTCCAAACCGTGAACTGGCTCATGATCACACCGCCTCGAAGTAACGCTTCAGCTCCCAGTCCGTGACCGCGCGCTCGTACTGCCGCACCTCCCAGTCGCGCGTCAGGACATAGTGTTCGACGAATCTCTCGCCGAGGATCTCGCGGGCCATCTTGCTACCCGCGAGCATCCGGGTCGCGTCGGAGAGCGTACGGGGCAGCGACAGGCGCGAGGACTCGGCGGACGACGCGTCCCCGGCGGCCTGCGTCGGCGGCTCGACGCCGTTCTCGATGCCGTAGAGCCCCGCGCCGAGGCACGCGGCCATGGCGGTGTACGGGTTGATGTCCGCCGCCGTCTGCCGGTACTCGACGCGCGCGCCGGGCGTGCCGAGGCCGATGAGGCGGATCGCGGCCGTGCGGTTCTCGACGCCCCAGCTGGCGGTGAGCGGGGCCCAGACGCCGGGCACGTACCGCTTGTAGGCGTTGATCGTCGGCGAGTAGAGCGCCGTGAGCTCGGGCATCAGAGCGATCTGACCGCCGACGTAGTGGCGCAGCGCCGGAGGGATCCGGTCGGGCGACGACCCGTCCTCGAAGACGTTCCGGCCGTCCTTCCAGAGGCTCTGGTGCAGGTGGCCGCTCGAGCCGGGGAGATCGGCGTTCCACTTCGCCATGAACGTGACCGACAGGCCGTGCTCGTGGGCGATCTGCTTCATGGCGACCTTGAAGAGCGCGGCCTTGTCCGCGGCCCGGAGCACGTCGTCGTAGCGGATCGCCGCCTCGTACACGCCCGGTCCGGTCTCGGTGTGAAGGCCCTCGATCTCGATGTCGAAGGCCTGCATCTGATCGAGGATGGCGGCCATGAGCTTCTTGTTCTGCCCCTCCCGGACCCACGAGTAGCCGAACATGCCGGGGCTGAGCGGCGTCAGGCCGGCGAACCGCTTCTCGTGCAGCGAGCGCGGCGTCTCCTCGAAGAGGAAGAACTCGAACTCGCACGAGAACTTCGCCGAGAACCCCATCCGCTCGCCCTTCGCGATGACGCTCCGGAGGAGCGAGCGCGGGCACGCGGGGTGCGGGCCGCCGCGCTCGTCGCGGAAGTCGGCGAGCATCGCGACGGTCCCAGGCTCCCACGGGATGTCGCGCAGCGTGCTCGGATCCAGGACGGCGTGCGCGTCCGGGTAGCCGGTGTGCCAGCCGGTCACCTTCGCGTTGTCGTAGAGGACGTCGGCGATGTCCCAGCCGAAGATGACGTCGCAGAAGCCGAAGCCGCTCTTGAGCGCGCTCTTCAGCTTCTCGATGGAGACGTACTTCCCGCGGAGGATGCCGTCGATGTCAAAGCCGCCGATCTTGGCGCGGGTGATGCCCCGCGCTTCCAGATCGGAGAGGAGCTTCTCGGAGGTCGAGGCGGTCATGGGCCGCGACGATAGCAGGGGAACGGGGCGACATGGCAAGCGCCCGCGCGAGGCGCGCGACGACCGCACGACGCCCCGCCGTCTGGATGCGCGCGTCCGGCGCGCGCTCACTTCACGCGGACGACCTGGATCGGATAGCGCTCCGCGAGCGGCACGAGCACGCGCTCGACGAGCTCGCGGACGCGCGCGTAGCGCTGGTGGTTCGTCGCGGCCGGATTGCGCTTCGAGTCGACGACGCCGATGCGGATGTCCAGCGTGCGCGCGTCCTCGACGCCCCCCGTCACGAACGCATCCGGGTGCACCTTGTCGAGCTCGACGTTGAGCTCCGTCGCCTCCGGTGCCGCGCCGACGAAGGTGACCTCCAGCGCCTCGCCCAGGCCGTTCAGCACGGCGTTCAGGTTCTCCACCGGGAACGGCTGGCGCGCGAGCCACGCGACGACGGCGCGACGCGCGCCGCGCAGCGCCACGCTGACGGCGAGCGCGACCGAGATCGGCGCGAACACGAGGACCCCGAGCGCGCGCGCGACCTCAGGGCCCGCGTCGCGGCCGAGCGCCCCGAGGAAGACGAGCAGGAAGACGCCGGAGGCGAGCGCCACGAGCGGGGGATCGGTGAGCACGCCCCACCGCGAGGTCGACGCGTTCATCAGCCGCGTGAAGCGGGCCGACACGCTCTGATCGGCGCGCTCGCCCGCGGCGGCGCGCCCGTGCGTCAGATCAGGCATCTCCAGCATCTCCGAGCATGCGCCAGAAGAACAGCCCGACGCCGAACAGGAGCAGCACGCCGGCGACCCAGAACGAGCGCACCGGGCCGAAGCTCAGCGCCTCGCCCGATTGCTTCATGATGAGGTCGGCCACCGTGACCACGCACGCGAACACGATGCAGGCCACGGGCAGCCCGAGCTGCTGGAGGAGCGTCGGCCCGCCGAGCGGCTTCGGATCCGGCGGGCGCGGCCGCACGTCCGCCGGCGGACGCGCCGTCGGCCGGTACCTGCTCGACGGCATGTCCGACAGCGCGCGCACCGCGGCCGGCACGACCGACGTCGTGCGCGGCGCCACGCTGAGCGCCATCTCCAGCGGCGGCGTGCTCTCCATCATCCCGCCCCCGCGCGCGAGCATGCTCGGCGGGGCGCTCTCCATCCCGCCGCCGCGCGGGAGCGCGCCCACGGGCGTCGCCTCCGCGAAGCCGCCGCGGCCTCGCGCGCTCGTCGGCACGCTCTCCGGGACGAGCGCGCCCATGCCTCTGCCCCGCGCGCTCTGCGGCGCCTCGGGGAGGTCCATCTCGAGACCGGCCGAATCCGAGGGCGGCGGCGGGCGCACGCTGCTCGCAGGGCCGTCCCGGCGCCCTCCCCTCGGCGAGCGCATCGAGGCCGGAGCCACGTCGAGATCGAGCTCGAGCGACCCGGCGTCGCTGGGCGTGTCGAGCCACACGTGCGCGGCGCGCTTGACCTGCGGAGCTGCACGCATCGACGACGACGGAGGCGGCGGAACGGAGTACGCGTCGTCCTGCGCGGAGGTCCGCCCGAAGGTGGCCGGGAGCCCCATCGCCGCCTCCAGCTCCGTCCAGAAGGCCTCGATGTCGCGCGTGCGGTCGCGCGGGCTCACCGCGAGCGCGCGCTCGAACACCGCGTCGACCTCCGGCGGGATGTTGGCGCCCTCGGCCCGGGGCGTGGGCCGGCGCGTCACGTCGAGCGCCGTCCCCATCATCGCCTGCGCCTCGCCATCGATCACCTGCCGCCCCACGAGCGCCTCGACCATGGTGAGCGCGAGACCCCAGACGTCGGTCCAAGTTCCCGCCTGCCCGAACCGCTTCGGCGCCCACTGCTCCGGGGCGCCGTACGCCGGGGAGAACGCGTTCAGCGGGTCGCCGTTCGTGACCCGTCCGACGGCCTGCTCGGCCAGCGTCTTCGCCTGCGCGATGCCGTAGTCGAGGATCTTGAGCCGCTCCGTCCCCTCCTGCGTCGTGATGAAGATGTTCTCGGGTTTGAGGTCGCGGTGGATGATCGACACCGTGCCGTTCGGGCTCGGGAAGCGGTGCGCGCGCGCGATCGCCTGCGCGATGGGGCGCATCATCTTCATCAGCCTGTGGAGCGGGATCGGCGGCTCTCCCTTGAGCCTCCGTCGATCGATGACCTTGTCGAGCGACTCGCCCTCCAGCCACTCGAGGGCCAGGAAGGGGACGAACTCCCCGCGCTTCAGGTGCAGCACGTCGACGTGGAGCGGGCGGACGACCTCCGGGATCGAGGCCGAGAGCCGGAAGAGCAGCTGGGCCTCCTCGCGGAACTTCTCGAGGAAGAGCTGCCGCTCGCGCGGGGTCTTCGCCTCGGACACCTTCAGGCATTTCAAGGCGACAGGCGCGCGGAAGCCGGCGTGGAGCGCGCGGTACACCACGCCGAACCCTCCCTCCGCGACCACCTGCTCGACGTGGAAATTACCCGCCTGCGTGGTCCCGACGATGCCGAAGACGTCGTCCGCCATGCTCCCTGAGCCATAGCGCACGGCGCCGCTGGACCGAAGGGTGAAACCGAATTTTCCTGTTCGATCGTCCCAGGTCCACCGGGTTGTCAGAGGCGCCGGGGTGACCAGATGGGCGTAGAGGACGGAGAAGGGAGCGAGGTCGACCGTTCAGCGTGACCGCACGTGGCCGCAAGGCGGCCGCGCGGGAGGCGACGGCTCAGCTCCGGAGGTGCGAGGAGGCGTCGCGGTGGGCCCGGTCCTCCTCCTGGAGAATCGAGAACACAAGCCCGGCGCCGATGATCGGCAGGAGCCAGACGAGCTGCGCTTGCCAGACCTTCTGCTTGGGCTCGTAGACGCGGCTCCGGAAGACGCGCACGGTGACGTAGACCTGGAAAGCAAGGACCGCCGCGAGCGCGGCGCCGACGAGGATATCGAAGAGCGTCATGGGTGGGCCGCGGACAGCCTAGCCATGAAGGGCCTCCCCGCAAGGCAGCGGCGTCCGCCGTAGCGTTTTCGTCCCCGGCGGGCACGGAGCCGACGCACCGGCGGACGGGGACGACTTGCCGCATTCCAGCTCGCTCCGATCGCCTCCTGGTGGCGCTCGACAGTAAGATAGCTTACTTCGCTCGCCGCCGCGGGGCACCGCGCCGTGTTCCAGCTCGCTCCGATCGCCTCCAGTGGCACTTCCTGCCTCCGCTGCGACCCGCGACTTGCTCCTTCTGAGCGTATCCAGACAACGGGCCAGGAACCTCGATGCGCTCGCGAAGGATGGGATACCGATCGATCTCGTCTGCTCCACGAGTGATGTCGCCGACCACGGGACCCGGGAGGAGTACGGGCCAGCGACGGAGTTCGTGGAAGCGACACGCGGACGGCTCCACGCGCCGAAAGAGCGGTTCTTCGTGGTGCCAGGGAACCACGATATCGATTGTTTTGCAGGCGCGAGGCCAGCTCGATGAGGCGCTCGATGCCCGCGACACCGGTCTTCGGGATGGAAGCGGCTCTACCGAACCCAGCTGTGAGCCGCGGGATGCGCCATGAGGTGTCCGGTGTACCTCGGCTCGCGCCCGATTCGACCCGTCGAGCCATGCCGGGCTGGTTCAGCGCGACAGCTGTACGTACTACAGTGCGCGCGTGCCTCGACCCCAGCCCCGGCGCCGCCCGCACCGAACCTCGACGCTGGACCTTCCCGGCCTCCGGCGCGGCCGCGCCCTGCTCGCCGCCGCGCTCGCCGGCGCCGCAGCCTGGCTCGCGGCCGCGTGCTCCACGCCGTCGTCGGGGGTCGACGGCGGTGACCTGCTCGGCGTCTTCGAGCAGGACGCCGGCGCAGCCGCGGCCGACGGCGGGCAGCCGCGGCCTTCGGCGGCCCGGCAGGACGCGGGCGCCCGCGCGGCCGGTCCGGCCAGCGCGGCCGCGCCGCCGACGAAGCCGCCCGAGGCCAGGCTTCCCAGCGAAGGGAGCTGCGTCGCCGAGCAGGGACGCCCCGGGCGAGAGCTCCGCAAGACGCTCGGCAGGCCGCCGTGCCGCGGCGCCCAGGTTCTGGAGACGCGCGACGCCGAGGGGTCGCCCCGCTACGCCTGCGTGATCGCGCCGAGCGGCGTGGAGACGCGAGCGCCGCTGCCGCTCATCGTCTTCTTCCACGCCGACGGCGACAACCCGACGAGCGTCGACAAGGAGACGGGCCTGCGCAAGCTCGGCGCCACGTGGAACCTGACCGGCGACCCGGCCCACGCGGGCTTCATCATCCTCGCGCCCCAGGGCCGCGCCTTCAAGACGCCGAGCCAGGCCGAGCGCGAGCGCGGCACGAAGATGTACACGCCGACCGCGCCGTTCGACGTCGAGTTCACCGGCGAGGGCAACGTCGACGTCGCGACCGTCGACGCCTTCGTCGACCAGCTGCTCGAGAAGAAGCTCGTCGACCGGCGGCGCATCTACGCGCTCGGCGGCTCCTACGGCGGCCACATGGCGGCGACGTACGCCATGATGCGCGCGGACCGCGTCGCGGCGTTCGCCACGTTCGGCAGCAACGCGCCGCCCGCAGAGTGGGCGTGCCCCGGCCCTCCCCCGCCCGCGATGGCGGTCTACCGCGCGTGCGACGACACGTTCCCGTGTGAGTCGGTCGAGCGATGGCTGCGCGCGCGCGACGCGCTCTCCGCGCACACCTCGTTCCTGCGCCTCGACGAGGCCGGCAGGGACGAGCCCCACTGCGCGCTCCGGAACCGCTGCTCCGCCAAGAAGGGCGCCATCAACCACGCCCGCTGGCCGAAGTCGCGCGAGACCGACCTGCTCCGCTTCTTCGCAGGGCACGTCCTGGCGCTCGGCGCGGACGCCGCCGCGGCCGAGGCCGCCGAGCGCCCGCGGACGCAGACCGGCACCAACACGCGCTGACGGACGCCGGCCGACGCACCCGGACGCAGACCAGCGCGAACGCGCGCTGGCGGACGCGCACGGACGCAGACCGACACCAGGGGGCGCAGACCAGCGCAAACGCGCTGACGGCGCACTGACGAACGCTGAAGGCGCGCTGACGAACGCTGACGCCGCAAGCGCACGCCCGCACTGCTCGTCCCACGTGTGCACCTGGCTTCGCCGCACGTCGACACTGCAACGTTGCGGTGCGGCGTTGAGCGGACCCGGCGTGTTGTCGTAGTGTTCGTCCCCGATGTCCGCTCAGGTCCAGCCCCTGCTCACCCCCTTGCCGGCCGGCATGTCCATCCCCGCCGGCACGCTCCGCGCCGAGATGGAGTCGCGCCGCGCGACCGGTCGCCGCTTCGACATCCGTGAGGCCATCGGCCTCGCCGTGCCGCTCTGCACCCAGCTGCACGAGCTGCACGCGCAGGGGCGGACCATGTTCGTGCACCCCTCGTGCCTCGGTCACGACGCCAACGGCACGATCCAGCTGATCGAGGAGCTCGCCCACACCCCTCCTCTGCTCCCGCGCGACCGCGCTTGCCTGGCGCCCGAGGAGCGCAAGGGCAACGAAGGCGACGCGCGCGCGAGCGTCTTCGCGGTGGGGGCCATCCTCTACGAGATGCTCACGAACAGCAGCGTCGGCCCGGGGATGCGGCGTCCGGCGGACGTGATCCCGGACCTGCCGCCCGCGCTGGAAACGGTGCTCGGCAAGTCGCTCGTGGCCGATCCGAAGCACCGCCCGGCGGATCTCGCCGCCCTCGCGCAGGCGCTCTACCAGATCGTCCCGAGCGCCTCGTCGATGCCGCCGAGCGCCGACACGTCGCACCTCGATGCCGACGGCGAGTTCGAGGTCGACGTCAACCTCTCGATGATGCCGCCGACCGGGCACCAGGAGGAAGCGCGCGTCCCGTCGGCGCCGTCCGTGCCGAGGATCCAGGCGGTCTCCGGGGATGGACCGTTCGCGGTCGCCATCCCGGTCAACCAGCCGCAGCGCCTGCACGGCAACGATCCGACCCGCAAGCTCGCGGATCTCAAGGCCGCGCTCGAGTCCGATCCGCGGCCGCGGTACGTCGTCATCAAGGACGGCATGGACCATGGGCCGTTCTCGTCCGTGGAGCTGCTCCAGCAGATCGCGTCCGGCTCCTTCACAGGGGATCAGGTGCTACGCGACACGTTCTCCGCGGAGGAGCGCGCGATCCAGGACTGGGAGGAGTTCGCCCCGTTCGCCGAGCAGGCGAAGCTGAACCGGGACATCGTGCAGGAGAAGCGCGCGCTCGACGCCGTCGTGTCGGCCGAGAAGCAGGGCACGCAGTACAAGGCGCTCCTCGGTCTCGCCCTGATGGGCGTCATCCTCGCCGCGGGCGCGGGCTGGTGGTACCGCGAGCGCAGCCACAAGGAGCAGGAGCTCGCGGTGCAGGGCGCCACCGACCGCGTCGCGATCGAGGTCGACGCCGGCCTCGGCAGCGGCAAGACCGGGCGCGCCGGGAGCGGGGCGCGGCCGAGCGGCGGCGGCAGCTACCCGACGCTCGGCGCTGGCCTGAGCTGTGAGGCGGCGCAGGCGCGCTATGTCGAGGAGTACAAGATGGGCAACAACGGCCCGGCCGACCTCACGGCGGGCGCCTACGGCAACGTGCTGAACCGCGGCACGTACCTGAATGCGTGCAACGTGCCCTCGAGCATGGAGGTGAACGTCTGCGCCGCGGTGCAGAACGGCCGCGCCGTGGGGGTCACCGTCACGACGAGCCCGTCGAACCCGAGCGTCGCTTCGTGTATCTCCGGGCAAATCCGCGGGATGTCGTTCCCGTCCCACCCGCGGCTCGACGTCGCCCGGACGACGTTCAAGTAAAGGAGGCCAGCGCGCCCCTCCCCGCCGAGCCACCAGGCCGGCGCGCCCCTCCCCGTCGACCGTGTCCACGCGACCGATGATCCAGATCGAGCAGCTGACGAAGAGCTTCGGGGGCATGCCGGTGCTCCGGGGCGTCGACCTCGACGTGCCTGCAGGCTGCCTCTACGGGCTCATCGGGCCGGGCGCCTCGGGCAAGAGCGTGCTGCTCAAGATGATCACCGGGCTCCTGCGGCCGGATCGCGGGCACGTGCTCGTCGATGGGAAGGACGTCCACGCGCTCAGCGAGCTCGAGCTCCAGACGTTCCGTCTCAAGTTCGGGATGCTGTTCCAGAACAACGCGCTGTTCGACTACATGACCGTCGGGGAGAACATCGCGTTCCCTCTGCGCCGGCTCTACGATCTCAGCGAGGACGAGATCGAGGAGCGGGTCGCGGAGCGGCTCCGCGCGGTGTCTCTCGCGGGCTTCGAGGGACGGACGCCGGCGGGGCTGTCCGGCGGCCAGAAGAAGCGCGTGGGCGTCGCCCGCGCCACGATCGCTCGCGGCGAGATCGTCCTCTACGACGAGCCCGCGGCCGGCCTCGACCCGGTCACGTCGCAGCGCATCTTCGACCTGCTCCGCGCCGAGCAGAGGGCGATGAACGCGACCGTGGTGATGGTCTCGAGCGATCTCGACCGGCTGCTCACGGTCACCGACCGGGTGGGGATGCTCTACCGCGGACGGCTCATCTTCGACGGCACCACCGCAGAAGCGAAGGCGAGCGACGACCCGCGCGTGAGGCAATTCGTCCACGGGCTGACCGAAGGGCCGCTGTAGAGCGGCGCCGCGCCGCGCAAGGCGCCCTGGAACAAGAAACAAAGACGCAGAGAGGACACGGAGAGAAATCTCTGCTCTCGATGTCTCCGGCGTTCTTTCGGCTCGCCTCCGCCTCTCCTCCTTTGCGCTGATCGGCCCACTTGCGGTCTTCTCCGCTGTTCAGCTCAACCCGTCCCGTCCTCCGCCGGCGCGACCGGGCCGTCGCCGGTGAAGTGGAACCACTGAGTCGGGTGAGCCCGGACGAAGCGCTCCAGGGCGCCCATCATCTCGGCCGCGGCCGCGTCCCGCTCCTCCTCGGTCGCCCGGCGGGCGAGCCGGATCGGCGGCGCCACGACCGCCTCGTAGTCGAGGAAGCCCAGGCGGTGCGTGAACACGGGCAAGATCGGCGCGCCGCTCATCGCGGCGAGCGCGATCGGCCCCTCGGGCGCTCGCCAGCGGCCGCCGAGGAAGGTGACCTCCCGGCTGCGCATCCCGGGCGGCGCGCGATCGATCTGCATCGCGACCACGCCGCCTCGCTGCAGGTGCTTGAGGAGCGGCAGGGCGTCCAGCGGCCCATCGCCGATGTGCACCACCTGGACACCAGCGCGCTGCCGCGCCGCATCCTGGATCGCGCGCGCCTCGGCGTCCCGTTCCCGCTGCATCGCCAGCATGACGCCCGCCGGATGCACCGCGCCGAGGATCTGGCCGGCGATGTCCCAGCCCCCGGTGTGCGCGGTGACGATGATGACCCCCCGGCCTGCTGCAGCGCACGCGTGGTAGTGCTCGACGCCCCGGGAGCGCCGTACCACCGTGTAACCGCGATCGCTCGCGAGCAGCAGCGCCTCGGCGATGCAGCTTCCGTAGGCGGCGAACACCGCGCTGCTGTCGAGCAGGTCGACGAGGCGCGACCGGGGCCCGCGGACGCGGCGGAGGTTCTGCTCGACGCGCCGGCGCAGCTCGGGGAGCGCGGCCGCGAAGAGCACGCCGAAGACCGGAGGGCTATGGCGCACCCAGGGCTCCGGCCCGCGCTTGACGCCCGCGGCGAGGGCGCGGCGCCAGAAGGCCGAGTCATGGCGTAGACCGGAGAAGAGCGCTCCGCGCGGGCGAGGCATCAGGCAGCCTATCTACCGCAAACATAACGGCCGAGGGAGAGGCATCGAGCGCGGCCCCCGCGCCGCCCTGGCGAAGCCCGCCGAGGGCTCGTCACGAGACGCGCGGGCTGCGGGCTCCTGGAGCGCATGCGCCCCCACCGAGGCACAACGCCCCGCTCGGATGAAACGACGTTCCAGCGCCATCGTCCCGACGTCGATGTCTCTCCTGCGCTCGTCCAAGGCGCTCTGCGAGGAGCCGAGTCCAGCATGACAGGAACCGAATCGCCGTCGCCAGGCGAATCCTTACCGAGAAAACAGGTTCATGGAGCTCAAAGTAGTCTGTTACAAGGCCCTTGGATAAGGGGGGCCTTCGACATGAATATCCTGCTCGTCGATGACCAGAACGTCGTCCGGGAAGCGCTGGCGTACGCGCTGACGTCGCAGCCGGGGGTGAGCGAGGTCGTTCAGGCTGGAAGCGGGCAGGAGGCGCTCCGAGCGCAGGAGATCCACCGCTGTCAGGTGGCGGTGATCGAGCTCGGCCTCGCTGATCGCAGCGGGGTCGACCTCATCCGGGATCTCAAGGGCATCGCGGAGCTCCGCGTCATCGTGCTCTCGATGCACCGCGACGAGTTCCGGGTGGCCGAGGCGATGCGGGCTGGCGCCGATGGATATCTGTCGAAGCAGAGCCGGCTCGCCGATCTCGTGGAGGCGCTGCGCACCGTCGTCCGGGGGCGCACGGCCGTATCGCCGGACGTGAGCGCCGCGATGGTGCGCGCGCTCCAGCGGCGCGACGCCGCCGCCAGGGGCGACATGGTGGCCGCGCTGAGCGACCGGGAGCGGCAGGTGCTCCGGCTGCTCGCGATGGGCCTCTCGGCCAAGGAGGTCGCCGTCCAGCTCTCGATCAGCGTGAAGACGGTCGAGACGCACCGGGCGCGCCTCTGCGCGAAGGTGGCGACGCACAGCGTGGCCGACCTGACCCGCCTCGCGGTGCGAGCGGGCCTCGTCGAGGCCTAGGCGGCGCCGTCGCGCGGGAGCGCCTGGCGAGCGCTGGAAGCTCGCTCACCGCCCTCACCGCGCGCGGCGTGCAGCGCGGCGCTGGCTCACGCCGCCGCGGTGGAAGCCCGCGGAGCCGCCCGGAGCGCCGGCAGCGTCTTTCCGATGAGCGCCGAGCCGATGGCGAACCCGGAGAGCGTGAGTCGCATGTGGAGCACGTCCAGCATGCCTTGGCGGTGGAGCAGGGTCAGCGTGCCGCGAATATCCCGGCGGCGAACGCGCAGCCTCTCGACCAGCGAGTCGAGTGTCTCGGAGCGTCCTTCGCGTTGAGCCATGGCCAGAGCCTGCAGGAGAGTTGCGGCTAAAATTTTCTTGTCCATGAGAGCACCCTAAGAAGGGTTCGCTAGAGGTGCCCAGTTTTCGGCGACGATTTTTGTGCGAGATGTCGCTCGCAGCTTGGACGACGGGCGCTCCGTACTCTGCTCATCCTGCGCCTGATACCCACCTCCCCGTATCGAGGGTTCGTCAGCGGTGGTGTCCAGGCTGCCGCCAGCAGAGGCGCGTCGCGTCACGTCGAAATGACGCCCTCGATGGGTGCGAGCACACCCGGTTGGGCGACCATTCGACCAATCCATTCCCTCGGATGGCTCGGCGCGTCAGCGGGGCCCCGCTCTAAGGAGCCGTGTAGGTCGCGCTGAGCTGATATGTGCTGGCCGTGAAGCCGTTCACCGAGAGGAAGGCCTGCGTCTGCCCCGCCGGGACCGTCAGATTGCAGGTCTCCGCGGCGCCGTCCAGATACGGGCGGCAGTCGTACGAGGTCAGGGTCGGCGCGGCGCCGAACCTCACGTAGAGATCAGGGTCGCCGCTGCCGGTCATCACAAGCCGGAGGCTCGTGCCAGGAACCACCGGGAGGGGCCCGTGCGGCGCCGATGCGCCCGCCGCGAGGCTGCCGCTGAAGGTGGCCGACGTGGCCGTGCCGCCGCCGCTGCTGGTGCCGCTCGGTCGGGTATAGGTCACCGCCACGTTGCAGGTGGCCGCGGAGTACCCTCTGACCTTGACGTACGCCTTGGTTTGCCCTGTCGGCACGGTCAACGTGCAAGTCTCGGATGCCCCGGAGAGGTACGGGCGGCAGCTGTACGAGGCCGTCGTCGGCGCCGATCCGAACTTCACGTAGAGGTCGGGATCGCCAGTGCCGGTCATCACCACCGTGAGGCCCGTCCCCGGCGTGATGGCGAAACCGGCGCTCGGTCCGATGTCCACGAACGCACCTGCGTTGACGCTGCTGCTGAAGTTCTCGGTCACTGTCTTGCTGCCGCCGCTGCCGCCGCTGCCGCCACCAGCGCCGCCGCTGCCACCAGCGCCGCCGTTACCGCCGCTACCGCCGGCGCCGCCAGGCGGGCCGTAGAGCGCCTGGGCGCCCTGGATGTCTCTTGCGGTCAGCACGAAGTCCCAGTCGCCGGTGCCGTTGCACTGGGGATAGTGCATGACGGAATCCGAGTCATAGGTGGTCAGCGCGCGCCACGCGTTGTCCTCGAAGCAGACGCCCGCCTCGGGACGCGTGTGCTCGTGCCGAAAGCCGAGCGTGTGGCCGAGCTCGTGCCGCAGCGCTGCCTCGAGCGCGACGCCGGATACCTCGAGCTCGTTGAAGTCGATCAGCACATTCCGCACCGATCGCGCATCATTGGGGAAGAACGCCCGCGCGATGTACTGGCCGCCGGAGTTCGTCGGCCTCACGTCGAAGACGACGTTGCTGTTGCCAGCAGTGCAGGTCGCGTCCTGAGCGCTCTGGTAGATGTAATCGATGTCCGAGGCGCTCTCCCAGGAAGCCGTGGCGGCAGCCATGGCCGCCACGACGGCGGCATGGCGCGCGCCGAAGGTCGTGCTCACGCAGTAGGTGATGCTCTTCTTCTGGGCCGCCGACCAGACGACATCGCTGCCGCCGCTGCGTTGCACGATGAGGGCGCCATCCCGTACGTACGCCTCCCAGAACTCCCGGAGATGCTTGATGTCCGCGACGGGCGTGTCCCCATCGACAATGTAGACACCAGAGTCAGGCTCCCGGAACGCGGCCCTCTCGAACGCCTCGAAGCTTTCCTGGCCACCGCCGACGTCCTCGACCGGCTCGTCCTCGAGATCCGACACGCAGGCCGTAAGCGCGAATACACCCGCGGTCATTACGCCAAGTTTGAAGCTGGCCGAGCCGCAGACACGCGATCTACGCGATCTACGCGATCTCACAGAGCGCATTGAGAGCTCCTTCCGCTCGAAAAAATGATTCTTTGTTCCAGCGAAGAGTCGTTCGGCCGACCGGGAGGATATATAACCTGATCTGAGCGGTGCAGGATCACCAAATCGTCGTGAATCAATAAAAATGACGACGATACTCAAGCGCTGCAGCCATCAGCACACTCGACAATGTTTCGTCGGCGCGGGAATTTTCCAATTTCACAGGAAAGACCCCTCGGCGGCGCCGGCTGGCGATTGCGCTCGATGGTGTCCGAGCAGCAAGGCCCCACCGCGCATGGCCGTCGGGGAGCGCCTTTGCGCTCCCGGACAGGCCCGGAAGCGCATCCGCGGGCGGTTTTACAGCTTGCCCCTGACGTAGGCTCGCTGGATCGTCAGCTTGGGAGGACCGGCGGAGATCTCGAACGCTTCCGGACGGCCGTCCGGAGCGAGGCTGCCGACGAGGCGCATCGTCTTCAGAGAGACCGTGACGGCGCCCGAGGCGTCGCGGAGGTACTGGACGTCGACGGGCTTCGTCGGATCGACGCTGGGCATGTACTCCTGCTGCTTCAGGTCGAAGGAGCCTTTCTTCTTGAGGAGCCGGGCGAGCGCCGAGGCGGTGGCGACGGGCGAGGCGAGCCACGCCTTGGCCGCCGGCGTGAACGTCCCTTGGACCTTCTTGCCCTCGACCTCTCCCGAGTACTCGTACTCGAAGTTCTTCTTCTGGGACAGCTCGATACGGTGGTTCGCCGTGCCTCCCGACGTCTCGATCCAGACGCCTTCCTTGATCTGCCCCTGAGGATCGATGAGCACGTTCGACGCCTCATCCTCGATGTGCAGCGATTTGGGGTCACGCGGCACGAAGGTGGCCGAGCGGGAGAACCACCGCCGCTGGCCGCCCTCGTCCTTGAGCAGATCGCTCGTCTCGAAGCCGACAGGGAGCTTGTCGAGGCGCAGGATGACGGTGTCCGTGTACTCGGGCTTCGGCGCGGCGCTCTTCGACTCGAACGAGTCGAAGAGCGCCTTGGCGAGCCGCTCGAACGTGCGGACATACCCGACCTCGTCATGCAGGCAGGCGATGGGGCGCGCCCTGTCCGCGTGCAGCGCGATCTTGAGCAGGCCGGCCGCCTTCCCGCCGGCGGTCGGGACGAGGTAGAGGGCCTGCACGAACACCGCGGGGCTCTCCCGGTGCACGCTCACCTCCCAGGGAACGACGCGAGCGACCTCCACCTTCGCAGGGTCGAGCAGCTCGATGAAGTTCCTTATCACCTCGCCCGAGTCGAGCATCGTGTTGTAAACGAAGCACTCGACATGGGTGTCCGTGCCGAGGGGGATGGAGATCGCGACGAGCTTCTCCTTCGGCTCGATCTTCGCCTCCCCCGCCCCGAACGCGCGCGCCGACCAGTCCGCGGCGCGGAGCTCCCGGGCGGGCAGCTCGCCTGTCTCGCGGGCGAGCGCCTCCTCGATGTTGAAAGGCTCCTTCGCCGCGGGCGCGGGCGCGGGCGCGGGGCTCTCCGCGGGCGCCGCGCCGCTGGTGCCGCCGCAGCCCGCGAGGAGCGCCAGCGAGAGCGCGACCAGGCCCGCGCCACGCGCGTACCCCGGAGCGCGGCCGCGCGCGCGGCGCGGCCATGATGTCATGTTCGGTGAGCAGAGCTGGCCTCCATCGAGACGAGCCCCCTGGATCGCAAGCGCCATGTGAATCTCCTGCAATGTCGTCACCCCGGCCGCCCGGAAGCCTCGTCGTCGGGCCGGGCGCTGAAGGTGATGATGCAGTGCAACGAGAGCGGCAGCGGCATCGTGTTGTCAAGACGCGACGCGCCAGCGCCGCAGCCCTTCGACGCCCCGCCTGAAGGTTGCCGTCACAAGACCGTCAAGGTGGCCCCTCGGCCATCCAGATTCAGCCATGTCACAGCAAAATAACAACCACACGAGAATCCAGCGGGTTCGCCTGAGTCGACAGAGCGCAAGGGAGCCATCGGAGGTGCCGGGCGCTCGATCGTGAGCAGCGGCGGCCGCGCAGGTGAACCCTGAAAGGGCCACCGTGAGCTCGTGTGTTCGCGATGATGGCAGTCATCTCGCTGGTTCGTTCGATCAGAGGACAGAGGCAAGAAGACGATCCGGACGACCGGTCGCGTCCAGTGAGCCTGTCACGACGGAGCCCGCAGACTGGGGCGACCAGACACGGCGGAGCGCACAGTGAGGCAATTTGCCACAGCGAACCCTCGTGGCGGCACCCCTGGCGACCTGATGGTCATCAATTGTCCGGCCTCGACGCATCGGCAGATTCGTCCGAGCTCCCCGGCCTGGCACCCGCGTTGCAGCATGGCCCCGGCGTCGCCGGCACCGCCGGCCTGATGTGGCCAAGCAGCAGCAGGTAGCCACGGTCGTCGAGTGGCGTTCACGAGGCAATCCATCCGAGGAGTGATTCATGGGACAGACCAGCGAGAGCAAGCGAGGCTTCGCAGCGATGAACGCGGATCAGCAGCGCCAGATCGCGAGTCAGGGCGGCAAGGCAGCTCATGAGAAGGGCACGGCGCACGAGTTCACGTCCGAGGAGGCGCGCGCAGCGGGCCGCAAGGGCGGAGAGGCCGTGAGTCAGAACCGCGAACACATGGCCGAGATCGGGCGCAAGGGCGCCGAGGCGCGGAGTCTGGCGACGAATGGCGAGGGCCGGAGCCGGAAGGTCCGCGGCGGAAGCCATGAGCAACAGGTGAAGGCGGACGAACAACCCCAACAGAACTAGACCGTCCCGGCGCGCCGCTCGGCATCCCCGAGGGCGCGAGGACCACGAAGAGCCGCCGAGGAACCACGAAAGGTATCGCCCTTTCACGGTTGCTCGGCGGTCCTTCTTGGCGCTGTCGACACGCGCCACGCCGCAGCGCTCCCTCCGCCGCGCCCGCCCCCCGGGCGACGGTGGGTGATGGCTGGAACGCAGACGCCAGGACCCGGAATCACCGGTTCGGAGAGGGCCACTCCAGCCCCCGACCGATGGCTACTCCGAGCCGTCGTCGATCCCTGCGCCGTCCTCGAACATCGCCGGGTCGTCGTCGTCGAGGTCGCTCTCGTCCGGCGCGCCGCCGTCCGCCGCCTGCGCGCCGCCCTCGGTCGCGCCGGCGGGCGACATCCTCCATCCACCGGTCGGAGGCCCGGAGGGCCACGCGCGGAGCCCGGGCGGCGGCCTGAAGCCATCTGCCTCGTCCTCCGGCGCATCGAGGCCCGCCGCCGCCGCGCGGCGAGCCCAGTCGGGCGCGTTCGCGGGCGGCACGTGCCGCGGCCGCCACCCGCCCCCCTCGGGCGTGATGGCCCGCTTGAGGTAGCCGTGCGCTCCGGAGGTAAAGCCCACGTCCGAAAGCGCGCGCGCGAGGGGGGAGCTGTGCGCAGGCTCGCCGTCGATCGTGGCCACGAGCACGGCGCGCCGCCGCCCCTCGTCGACGAGCGCCCCGAGCGCCGACGCGATGGCCCGGATCGCGTCGCCGCGCTCCGGCTCGGCCTCCGGCAGGAACGTGGTGAGGCTCCGCTCGGTGCGGCCCATCCAGGCGAGCAGCCGGCCGTCGTGCAGGATCACCAGGGCGCCCGCGGCCCGTTGCGGCCGGACCGGGCCGCGGACGGCGCCTTCGGTGCCGCCGTCGACGGGCGCGGGGAGCTCGGGCCAGCGGACGGCGGCGCCCCAGGGGCTCGCCGGATCCGTGGCCGCGAGGACGAGCGTCCGTGGATCGTCGGACGGCTCGCGGCAGGCCCGGAGGCGATCGTCGGCGCCCGGCACCGCGAACTGCGCGGCGCCCAGCCCGGCGACGAAATAGCCGCGCCGCGCCTGACCGGCCTCCTCCATGGCGCGGAGCACGTCGTAGACGGCGGAGAAGCCGCCGGCGAGCCCCTCGACCGCCGCCGCCTCGCGCGTGAGCACCCCGTGGCGCTCGAGCAGCGCGCGGGCGAGCGCCGCGCGTCGCTCGGTCTCGCCGGGCGCGCCGGAGGACGCGCCGCCAGCAGCGCCGGACGCGCCGGGAGACGACGACAGCAGCGACCAGCGCCCTTCGCTCCCCGGCGGGCCGATCCGGCGCGCCCGCAGCGCCGCGAGGCCGCGGCTGGGCGCAGCGCGGTCGCGGTCGCGCCGCCGGCCGCTCGAGCCGGACGCGCGGCCGAGCGCGCGCAGCGGGGCGAGCGTGTCGTTCGTGACCTCGCCGGCCCACACGAGATCCCAGAGCGCGGCGAGCAGGTCCGCGCCGAAGGCGCCCGTCTCGCGCGACAGGTCGGAGAAGAAGAGCGCGCCGCGGCGCGCGAGCGCGGCGCGGATGCCCTCGGCGAGCGCCCCCTCGGCGCGGCCAGGCGGCGGGGCGAGGTACGGAAAGGCCTCGGCGAGGTAGAGCGCGACGCGGCCGTCGCCGTCGCCGACCGGCTCGACGCCGCGCCAGAGGACCTCGCCGGCCGCGCAGAGCGCGTCGAGATCGCCGGGCCGGTAGCCCTCGACGCGGGCGGGCAGGATCTCGGACTCCAGGGCGGAGGCCGAGAGGGGCGCGCTCTGGAGCTGCTCGAGCGCCGCGAGCAAGCCGTCGAGGCCGCGCCGGCGGCGGTGCAGGCCGTGCCAGTCTGCGAGGAAGCGGGCGTAGGCCTCCGGCGGGACCGGCTCGACCTCGGCGCGCAGCCGGGCCAGCGAGCGGCGCTTCAGCGAGCGCAGCACCTCGGCGTCGCAGAACTCCTGGCCGCGGCCGCCGGGGAGGAACTCGCCCTCGACCACGCGGCCTCGCTCGGCGAGGCGCGCGAGCGCGGCCAGCACCGGCGCAGGGCCGAGGCCGAAGCGCCGGGCCACGTCGTCCGCGCGGAAGGGCCCGTGCGTGCGCGCGTAGCGCGCAACCAGCTCGCCGAGCGGGTCCGCGACGGGCTCGAGGAACGCGATCGGCAGGCCGAGCGGCGGCACCACGCCGAGGGCGTCGCGCAGCCGGCCCGCGTCCTCGGCGGCGGCGACGCGGCGCTCGCCGCCGATCTGGACCTCGATGGCGCGCCGATCCCGGAGGAGCTCGTCGATCCACGCGGCGGCGCGCTCGCGGGCCGCTTCGGGCGGCGCGTCGTGGCCGGCCGCGCGCCGGGCGATCTCGTCGCGCGTGAGATCACCGAGCGAGAGCAGGAGATCGTGCGCCTGGTCCTCGTGCTTGAGCGGCGCTCGGCCGTCGAGGCGCTGGAGCGACGCCTCGAGGGCCAGCACGGCGTCCGCGTCGAACAGCTCGCGCAGCTCGGCCTCGCCGAGCAGCTCGCGCAGGCGGCTGTGATCGATGGTGAGCACCTGCGCCCTTCGCTCGGCGAGCGGCAGATCGCCCTCGTAGATGAAGTTGCCGGCGTAGGTGAAGAGCAGCGTGGCCGCGAACGGCGAGGGCGCGCGGACGTCGACCGTGACCACGCGGACCTTTCGGGCGGCGATCTGCCGGAGGAGATCCTCGAGCGCCGTGAGGTCGAAGACGTCGCGCAGGCACTCGCGGTAGGTCTCGAGCAGGATGGGGAACGAGCCGTAGCGCGACGCGACGGCGAGCAGGTCGGCGGCGCGCTTGCGCTGGGCCCAGAGCGGCGAGCGCTTGCCGGGGAACTTGCGCGGCAGGAGCAGCGCTCGGCCCGCGCACTCGCGGAAACGCGAGGCGAAGAGGGCGGTGTCTCCGAGGCCACGGACGAGCAGATCCTCCACCTGGTCGGCCTGCGGCAGGAGCTGCTTCGCGTCGGGGGGCGACTCCGACTCGGGCAGCCGCAGGACGATGCCGTCGTCGGTCCACACGGTGTCGACCGCGAGGCCGAGCTCGAGGCGGCACCGCTCGGCGATGCAGGTCGCGAGCGGCGCGTGGACGCGGCCGCCGAACGGCGAGAGGAGGCAGATGCGGTGGTCGCCGACCTCGTCGATGAACCGCTCGATCACGAGGGTGCGGTCGCTCGGGACGTCGCCCGTGGCCGCGGCCTGGTCGCGCACGTACCGGACGAGGTTCGAGGCCGCGCGCTCGTCGAGGCCGTGCTCGTCCGCGAGCGTGCGCTCGGCCTCGCCGTCGGGCAACGCGGCGAGGCGCCGCGCGAGGGCGCCGATGGAGGCGCCCAGCTCGGCGTTGCGCCCGGCCTGGTCGCCGCGCCAGAAGGGCATCTTGCCCGGCTCGCCCGGGGCGGGGACGACGAGGACGCGGTCGTGGGTGATGTCGGTGATCCGCCACGACGAGGCGCCGAGGAGGAAGACCTCGCCCTCGCGGGCCTCGAAGACCATCTCCTCGTCGAGCTCCCCGACGCGCCGGCCCGGGCGCGCGGCGTCGCCGCCGGTGTCCAGGAAGACGCCGTAGAGGCCGCGGTCGGGGATGGTGCCGGCGTTGACGACGGCGAGGCGCTTCGCGCCCTTCCTGGCGCGCACGGCGCCGCCCACCCGGTCCCAGACGATGCGGGGCCGGAGCTCGGCGAACTCGTCGGACGGGTAGCGGCCGGAGAGCATGTCGAGCACGCCCTCGAAGCTCGCGCGGGGCAGCTCGGCGAAGGGCGCCGCCCGGCGAACGAGCGAGAAGAGCGCGTCGACGTGGAGGGTGTCCATCGAGGCGATGGCGACGATCTGCTGGGCGAGGACGTCGAGCGGGTTCCTCGGGTACAGGGTCGCCTCGACCTTGCCTTCGCGCATGCGGGACGCGGCGGCGGCGCACGCGAGCAGATCGCCGCGGTGCTTCGGGAAGACGACGCCGCGCGACGTGCCGGAGACCTCGTGCCCCGCGCGCCCGACGCGCTGGAGCCCGGCCGCGACAGAGGGCGGCGCCTCGAGCTGGATCACGAGGTCGACGGAGCCGAGGTCGAGGCCGAGCTCCAGCGACGAGGTCGCGACGATGCACGGCAGGAGGCCCGCCTTGAGCCGCTCCTCGATCTGCTGCCGCTGCTCGCGGGCGATCGATCCGTGGTGCGCGAGCGCGATCTCGGCGCCGGCGGTGTCGTTGAGCGCCGCGGCGAGGCGCTCGGCGAGGCGCCGGCTGTTCACGAAGATCATCGTGGTGCGGTGGGCGCGGACGAGCTCGACGAGGCGCGGGTGGATGCTCGGCCAGATCGAGCGCTGCGCCGGCTCGGCGGGCGCCCCCCTCGGGCCCTCGCCCGCGCGGGCGGCCTCCCCGAGCTTGGTCATGTCCTCGACGGGCACCTCGATGCGGAGCTCCAGGGCCTTCGGGGCGCTCGCGTCGACGAGGGTCACCGGCCGCGGCGCGAAGCGCCCGCTGGCGCCGTCGGTCTCGCCGCCGCCGAGCAGCCGCGC
>NZ_CP150313.1:5740000-10492500 GCF_051525245.1 Sorangium sp. So ce128
TCGGTCGGGTGCGTGCCGGCGCCGCATCGGTCTGGTCGCCCTGCTCGCGGCCTCGCGCCTCGCCGCCCGGTGCGGCGCCGAGACGTCCGAGGTATCGGCCGCCCGCCATGTCACGGGACGACAGAACCGCCCAGGGCACGAGGACGACGTCGCGCCCCTTGGCGCGACGCGCGGCGCGCCGTCCGCCGGGCCCGGCGTGTCGTGCCGGGCCCGAGCTCGTCCGCCACGACCTCGGCTCGCACGAGGACGTGACGCTGACGCTGCAGGAGCCCCTCCCGGGCGAAAGCCCGCCGTGGACGCTCTCCGTGCGCGGGCCAGAGCCGCGCGAGCGCACCATCGGCCGTCTGGAGCGCATGCGCCCGCGCGCAAAGGAGTACGCAAAGGACTAACGAGACCTTCACTGCAGCACGGCTGCGCGTGCGTGCCGCGCGCGTGCATCGATTGCGCGACGCATCCTCCTCTCCGCTGGCCTGACCTCTGCAGACACCGGCGACCCAGGTGGCACAGGGTAGGCGTCGGGGGGAGCGGCCATGACAATGCGCATCGGGGCGATGGCGGTGGGCTCAGCGGTTCTCGCGCTGGGCTGTATGGACCTGGATCAGCAAGAGCCGCCACGCGAAGGCGTGGCCGCTCTGCAGATACAGAGCGGCGCGCGGCTGGAGACGGCGCGCTTCATCGAGGGTGGATCGATTCCGTACGTGCTCGGCTTCTCGCCCGAGACCGGGCAGATCCTCGGCGGCTCGCACACGCTCCTCATCCCGCTGAGCGGGACGCGAGAGGCCATCGACGGCGCGAACCTGCCCACGAGCCTGCATCCGGAGCTCAGGGGGTCGTACGTGGCCCTGAACTCGAGCCTGCTGCAAGGCCAGTCCACGGGCCCCTTCGCCTCGCAGTGGTGGCCGCAAAACAGGAACGGCATCGCGGACCGGTGGAACTCCGCGGTCAAGGACTACGGCGATCTGACGTCCGATCCAGACAATCTCTCGCCGGCCGAGAAGTACGATCTCCTGTTCTACGCGGGACAGGGCCGGTCCCTCGATGCGCCCGCGGGCACAATCACCTTGGGGGTGGGCCGGGCTGACGGGCTGCGCGCTCCCCGGGCGACGCGCGTGGCGGGGCCGACGACGTACTGGGAGCTGAAGCACCACGGCCTGTATCAAGGGGTGACCCCGGAGTACTGGTGGGGACACTGCAACGGCTGGGCGGCCTACGTCGTCGCCGAGGACGGCGGGCCGCCGCAGCGCGACATCCGCGTGAAGCTCTCGGGCGGCAAGGTGACCACGTGCGCTTCGGTGGAGACGGGGTGCATCCTGTTCCGCACCGCCGATATCGAGGCGCTGATGACCGAGCTGTACCACAGCGACTCGGCCACGGTATCCGGGCGGCGCTGCGAGGCGCGCGAGGACCTCGTCCAGCGCGATCAGTACGGCAGGCCCGTCGATCCGGCGTGCCGCGATCTGAACCCCGCGACGATGCACATCGCCATGACCGGCCTCCTCGGGCTGGGCGCAAGCTCCATCAGCTCGCCATCCAGCGCTCGGGCGCGGCGCGCGTTCGTCGTCGACT
The DNA here is from genome assembly GCF_051525245.1 of Sorangium sp. So ce128. Classification (NCBI taxonomy): domain Bacteria; kingdom Pseudomonadati; phylum Myxococcota; order Polyangiales; family Polyangiaceae; genus Sorangium; species Sorangium sp. So ce128. Next base: position 5,741,567 of record NZ_CP150313.1, read on the forward strand.
ACACCTGGCACCGCGAGGTGTGGAGCTACCCGGTCACGTCGTTCGCCATCGACACGATGGCGGAGGTGAGCGCGCAGGAGGCAGCGCGGCTCGTGTGTAACGGCGGGTTCCAGGGGGCGGATTGCTACAATTACCGGTTCAACCCGTACGCGAGGCGCTTCGTCCGCGTCAGCGGGCGCTACGGGATGGTCTCGGACGAGGTGAGCGCCGAGCAGCTCCTCCAGCCCCCCGCGCAGCGCAACATCCCGGTCATGAACGTGGAGCTCCACTACGTGCTCGAGCTCGACGATCGGCTGGCGGTGATCGGCGGCGAGTGGATCAGGAACCCCGCCCTGGTCAACGGCATCAACGGCAAGTTGATGCACCCCGACTACCTCTGGCTCCCGGTGAGGGCGCAGGGGCCAGGGGAAGACGCCGACGATCTTGGCGGCTCCACGGACAACCCGTACATCGCGTACTCGCGCGCGAAGGCGCTGCTGAATCTGTCGCGCGCTGCCGTGACGGGGAGCAGGCCGTCGGAGTGACTCGGAGTGACCGAGCGCCGACGGCCTCGGTGACAAGGCGCCGGGCATCCCGGTGAGCGCGCGCCGACGGCCTCGGTGACAAGGCGCTGGCCATCGCTTTGCCGGCGCCGCGCCGCCGCGCGCCGGTCTACGATGGCGCCGCCATGGTGCACCTGGACGAGACGTTCGCCGCGGCGCTCCGCCGCGCGGACGTGCGGTGGCTCGCCGAGCACGTCGAGCACGTCGATGAAGCGCGCTGCAGCAAGGAGATGCTCCGCCAGCTCGTCAAGCACGAGGACGAGCGCGTGCGGTACCTCGGGCTCACGCGGATGGCCCAGGCCGCCCGGCGTGAGGGCAGCGCAGAGCGGCGAGAGCTCGCGGCGCTGCTCCCGCGCACGCTGGACAGGACGCCGGAGGTCGCGCTGCTCCTCGCCGGGCTCTACCGCGAGCTGTGGCCCTCCCTCCCGGATCAGCGCCTCCCGGCGTGGCGCGAGGCCTCGCTCCCCGCCGCCGTTCGCGTCGCGTGGCTCCGGACCGAGATCCTCACGCGGCCGGAGGCCGTCCGCGGCGAGCCCGCCGGCGAGCTCCTCTACCAGGCGCTCCACGCGCTCGATCCGGCCGAGATCCCCGCGCCCGAGGCGCTCCTCCCCGAGCTCGCGGCGCGCCGCGATCCGGTCCTCGCGGCCGCGGCGCTCGACCTCACCCGGCGCTGCCTGTACGCGGCGCTGCTCGCGCCCGATCAGGCGCGCGCGGTGCTCGCCGCGCTGCTCGACGCGGCGGCGCCCGCGATCGTCGCAGGCGCGCTGCGGGAGCTCGCCGCGCCCTGGGCCGTCCTCGCCGGCGCGCCGCTCCCGGGCGCGCGCCTGGAGGAGCTCCTCGGCGGCGTCCCCGAGGTGGCCGCCGCCGCGCTGGAGACAGCGGCGCACCACGGCGAGGGCGCCGCGCTCCGCGCGTTCGTCGCCCGCGAGGACGCGCCGCCGCGGCTCCGGCAGCGGGCGCTCACGCTCCTCGGCGAGCACGCGACCCGCGAGGACGTCGGCGCCATCCTGAGCGTCGCGGGGGGCGATCCGCTGCTGCTCGGCCCGAGCGCGATCACCTGCCTGCGCGCGCTGCACCGGCGCGGGCACTTCCCCGCCCCGGAGCACGCGGCGGCCCTGCTCGATCTCGCCCTCGCCGATCCGTCGATCGCCGCGGAGGACGTCGCGGCGATCGCCTTCACCTGCCGGCGCGCGCTCCTGTCGGCGCTCGCCGCGGCGCCGGGCGGCGACGCGAGCTGGCCGCGCCGCGCCGAGATCCTCGTCGCCATGGCGCGGCAGGGCGCGGCGGATCTCCCGCTCGGCGACGCGCTCGCCGAGAAGCTCCGCGACGCGCCCTCGCCCGCCCCCCTCCTGCGCGCGCTGGGCGCCCTGCGCCACGCGGCCGCGGAGGACGAGGTGCTCGCCGCCCTGCCGCGCGCGCCCGCCGCGGCCCTGGAGGCGCTCGCCGCGATCGGCGGCCCGCGCACGGCGGAGGCGCTCCGGGTCGCGCTCGGCCAGGGCGGCGCAGGCGAGGCCATCGCCCCGCACCTCCGAGGCGAGCGTCACCGCGCCGCGGCGCTGCTCTGGCACCTGACGGAGGATCCGGCGGACCGGCGCGCGCTCGTCGCCCGCCTGAACCCCCGGGACCTGCCGGCCGAGATCGCCGCCGACCTCGCCGGGGCCGAGGCGGCGGAGCTCGCGGTGCTCCAGCGCGCGGTGAAGCGGTGCACGCCAGCGGACGCGCTCAGGGCGCTCGCGCGCGCGGGCGACGCGAGCGCCCTGCCGGCGATCGCCGATCTGCTGCTCCGGATCGCGGCGGATCACGCCGCGGCGTGGGCCCCCGGCGGGCCAGCCGAGCCGCCCGATCGCGACCTCGACTGGGGCCCGGCGCGGCCCGCGGAGCCGGCGATCCCGGACGATGTCGCGGAGGCGATCCGCGGCCTCGGGCGGCGGCTCCATCAGCGCCGGAAGATCCGGCCTGTCTGCCTCCTCGACGCCTCGAGCGAGAGCGCTGCCGGCGACGCGCTGCTCGCGAGCCTCGCCCTCGATCTCCTCGACCGACCCGGCGTGTCCGCGGGCGAGCGCGCGCTCCTCGTCGACCTGCTGCGCTCGGCGCGCGGTCAGGCCGCGCGCTCGCGCGTCCCGCGCTTGCTCCGCCACCGCGATCCCCGCGTGCGCAAGCGCGTGATCGCGCTGCTCGCCGAGGACGGCGCCGAGGCGCTCTCGGCCAGCCTGACGCTCCTCACGGGCGCGGGCGACGTGCAGACGGCGAGGCAGGCGCTGCGCGCGCTCGGGGGCATGGGGGCGCGCTGGGCCTGCCCCGCCATCGCCGCGTGCCTCGATCACCCGAACATGAGCATCAAGAAGACGGCGGCCGAGGCCCTGGCGCGGGCGGGCGGGCCCGAGGCCGCGCCGAAGCTCGTCTTCTGGCTCGGCCGCCACGACAACCCGGGGCTGCGCGCGGCGCTCGAGGCCGCGCTGCGGGCGATCGTCGGGCCGGCCTGCGAGGCGACGATCCTCGCCGCCGCGGGGACCGTGGAGGACGAGCGCGCCCGCGACCGGCTGCTCGACGCCCTGAGCGGCAAGCTGTCAGCCCAGGCGATCCGGAGCGGGCTCCGCCAGGGATCGGCCGCTGCGGCGCGGCTGCTCGAGCGGGTGCTCGACGGCGAGATCGCCCTCGCCTCCGGGACCGCCGACGAGCTCGCCGTGGAGATCGAGGCGCACGGCCTCCCCGCCCGCGAGCGAGGGCGGCCGGGCGCCGCGCCTCCCTCAGGCGCCGCGGACGCGCTCGCTGCCGCACTCGCCCGCGACGGCTGGGACGACGCGACGGCGCGGCGCCTGCTCGAGCGGCAGGCGGCGCTGACGCAGCGGTGGCTCGCCGCCCTGAGGAAGCTCGCGCCGGAGTGGCTCCGCCTGGCAGCGGACGAGCCGGCGTTGCGCGACGCGGCGCTCCGGCTGATCGTCCGCGCGTCCACCGCCCCGTGGTCGCCCGCCGAGGCGCGTCTGTACGCCCGGCACGCCGCGGTGCTGCTCGACGGGCTCGCCGCGGCGGCGGCCGATCTGCGCGACGGGCTGCTCCCGCTGCTCGAGGAGGCGGCGCCCGAGCTCGCGCGCGCCGAGGCGCTCGGCGTCGCGGCGCGCGTGCGCGGGCTCGCGCCGGCGCCGGGGGCGCGCCGATCGCCGCTCGCGCTGCTGCGGCGGTGCGGGGCGATCCTCGGGCGCGCCGACGTCGTTCAGGCGCTCGCGATGGCGCGCGCCGCCGCCGATCCGTGGACGGCCGAGCCGGCGATCCTGCGCGAGGCGTTCGGGGCGACGGCCGAGGCGGGCGATGGCGAGGATCCCGAGGGCGCGGCCCCGTGGCGGGCGGCGCTCCGGGCCGCGGCGCTGGAGCCGGCGGCGCTCGCGGCGCTCCGGGCGGGGCCGCGCGGCGGCCTCGGCTCGCGCGCGCAGCTCGCCGCGCTCATCGAGGTGTTCCCGGCCGCGGCCGAGGCGGCGCGGCCGGCGCTGCTCGACTGGATGGAGTCGCTCCAGCCGATCGGCGCGCCGCCCTGGACCCTCGCCGAGCAGGCGGCCGCTCCGAGCGGAGACGCGCGGGTGCCCCGGCCGTCCGATCTCGACCAGCCGCGCTCGGCCGCGCTCCGCGAGCGCCTGCTGTCGATGCTGGCCGCGCCCGCGCCCGAGCTCCGGAGCAAGGCCGCCGTCGCGCTCCTCTCGTGGCCGGAGCCCGACGCCCGCGCCGCCGCGCTGCAGGCCTACCTGCGCGGCGACATGGACGGCGTGGACCGCCCGGGGCTGCCCTCCCTGGCGCCCTCGCTGCTCGATCTCTCCGAGGAAGAGCTCCGGGGCGACCCGGCCGACGAGGCGCGCCGAGAGCGCGCAGCGCGCCTCGCGGACCTGCTGATGCCGCCGGAAGCGGAGCGCCTGTTCCCGCAGCTGCTCTCGTGGTGGGAGTCGGGCGCGCCGGCGACGCGCGCGGCGGCGGCCCAGGCGATCCGCCGGGTCGCGCCCGACGCGCGGGCAGCTCGCCTGGTCGATCGCCTCCGGCAGGGGGCGTGGGGCTACCTCGATCTGGTCGCGGGGGAGCGGCTGCTCCGGACGCCGGAGCTCGAGGCCGTGGTGGAGCGCCTCCGCGCCGAGGGGCGCGCCGATCTGGCCGGGCGGCTCTCGCTCGACGACGGCCCGCTCCGGCCGCCCGGAGGGGGACGCGCTGCCGAGGACGCGCGGGCGCTGGAGGCGCTGCGCGCGCGCCCGGAGCCACGGGCGCCCGAGGCGAGCGACCGAGGTCCGGCGCGGCAGGAGCTCGTGCGGCTCGCGCGCGAAGGGGACGCGGAGCAGGCGCGCCGGGCGCTCTCGGCGCTGGCCGGGGCGCCCGACGGGGAGCTCGCGGCGCTGCTCGTGGAGCTGCTCGGCGATCGGCGCCCCCGGGTGCGGCTCCACGCGCACCGGCTGCTCCGCGACGCGGTCGATCGCGCCGCCTACCTGCGCGCGACGTGCGTGCTCCTCTCGGATCCGCTGCCGGACGTGGTCCGCTCGGCGATCCGGATCCTCTGCTTTGCGCCGTGGCCGCCGGCGCTCCCCGCGATCGTGGGCCTGCTCCTGCACCCGCACGCGGTCGTCCGCCGCGCGGCCGCGGAGGGGCTCGGGCACGTGGGCGCGCCGGCGATCCCCGCGCTCAAGGACGCGCTGGGCCGCGCTCGGCCGGACCGGCGCGAGGTCTATGCAGAGGTGATGAGGCGGATCGAGGGGCGGTGAGCGAGCGGGGCGCCGCTCCTCAGTTGACGCGCGGCCCCGGCGCATCCCCGGGCGCCGCTCCCGGCCCGAGCTCCCCTGCCCCGGGCGCGGCCGGCGGCGACACCGCGCCGCGGTCGGGCTCGCCGAGGACGCAGGCCTCCTTCCCCTCGACGACCTTGCAGCGGTAGTCGGCCGGGCATTTCCCCCCGCACGGCTGCCGCACACACATCCCCGTGGCCGCGTCGCACGCCGTCCCGGTTGGACACGCCGCGTAGCAGGTGTCGTACACCGCGCGGTTCGCGACGGTCGACCCGGCCGCACCGACGAGGGCGGCCGCGGCGTCCGCATAGCCGGTGCCGGTGACCCCGGTGCCTGCGTTCTCGTCCCGGGCACCATCGCTACCAGGTGATGTCCGCACCGCCCTCGCGCCGAGAAGGAACTCCGGCGGTCCCTTCCGCGAGGTGAAGCACCCTGCCAGGATTCCAACCGAGCAGCAGGAGATCAGAAGGACGGTAATTCGCATAGAACCGAGATCCTCCATACACACCGAAACGATTCCACGACAACGCAGGAGCACACTCCGGTACCATCGACGCGATGCAGGGGAGGGAAACGAGGTGAGTGAACCTGTGCACCTAACGCCGTGGCCCACACCACTCCGCTGGGAGGTACCACCCAGGAGCTGGAGCGCCGGGAAAGCGTCGAGCCTGACCGTCACGGCGGGCGGCAAGACCGACCTGTTCCTCGATCCGGAGCGCACCCGGGGCGGGCTGAACGCGCCGCGCTTGCTCGGGACGCCGCACGGGGACTTCCTCGCCAGCGCGCGGGTGACGGTGGGCTTCTCGGCCGTGCGCGACGCCGGCGTGCTGCTCCTCTGGGCGCACGAGCGCTCGTGGGCGAAGCTCTGCTTCGAGCTCTCGCCGGAGGGCGCCCCGACGGTCGTCTCCGTGGTGACCCGCGGCCTGTCGGACGACCGCCGATCCTTCGAGGTCGATGCGGATCACGTCTGGCTGCGCGTCTCGCGCCTCGGGCGGGTGTGCGCGTTCCACGCCTCCACCGACGGGACGACATGGCACCTCGTCCGCAGCTTCTCGCTGGGCAGCACGGCGGAGCTCGCCGTCGGCTTCTCGGCCCAGTCGCCCGCGGGCGACGGCTGCACCGCGGTCTTCGACGACATCCGCTTCGCGCGGCGCCGGCTCGGCGACCTCCGCAGCGGAGACGCCGCGTACGGTGATGCGCTGGCGCGCGTTGGTCAGATGCCGCCGCTCACCGGGATCGCCTTGCCGCTGCCGCACGTGCTGTGAAGCGCGGGCCGCGCGATGGCGCGCGCGGCCTCGTCCGGCGCGCTCCCCCCCGGCGCCTGTGAGCGCGCAAGAGCCGGCGTGGCGGCGGCGCCAGGGACAGGCGAAGGCGCGCCCGGGTGTCCCTGGCACGCCGCGTCTTGTCCCTGGTACGCCGTACGTCGTCCCTGGCCCGCCATACCTCGGCCCTGACGGCGGTCTCCGTGTCTCTGGCGACGACACCGCAGGTCGCCATCGGCCCTGACCGCGGTCCCTGGCCAGGATCTCCACATCCAGGTCGCTCGATTTCGTGTCCCTGGCGGCGTTCTCCATGTCCTGTCGCCAGGCTCCGTGTCCCTGGCGGTCGTATCCATCTTCGATGTCGCTCGTTTCCCTGTCTCTCGTGACGTTCTCCGTGTCCCTGTCGCACGATTTTGCCCCGGGAGCGGAGATGCCTCGATATCTGAAGTTAAGCCAGTGACGCTGTAACGTCGGGTGACAGACGCCCCGAGCATAGCTCTTGCTCGTGAATCCGACGAGGCTCGCGAACGGTGACCACCGGGGCTCCACCGCAACGAGTCTCCGTCGTCGGCAACGAGTCTCCGTCGTAGAAAGAGGGGAAGTATGAGCAATCGTCGCAATCTCCAGAACTGGCTAGGCATGGCGCTGGTGACAGGGCTCGTCTGCGTCTCCGGCTCCGCCTGCGTGGGTTCCATGGATCCGTCGGTCGACAGCGAAGAAGCCGGCGAGACCGAGCAAGCGATCGTGACCGGCTTCGTGGCAGGGAGCAGGCTCGATTGCACGATGTCGGGCCCCACCCCGACGGGGAGGCGGTGGGCATATCTGATCGTCGGCAATGACCAGTCCACCTGTTACCGGACTCCCAACATCCATCGCCCGGACCTGGCGCCGGAGACCGCCATCCACTGCCACTCTCTCGGCAGGAGCATCGGATGTGATTACATCCAGGACCTCTAGGTCCCATCCCATCAGGCGGACGCGCGCGGCGGGGCGGCTCGGCCGAGCGTGACCGCCTGGTCGAGATCGAGGCGACGCCGAGGGCGGCCGTGGCCCCCTCGACGCCGCGAGCTACTCGTGTGGTGCACGCTGGCCCCTCCGCACGCCGCGCCGCGAGCATGACCATCGCCGCGGTCCTCGTCTGCGCCCGCGCGCCGGGCGCCCTCCTCGGGTGGGCGTTCGACTGATCTCCCGGGCTGTTTCCCTCGCTCGCCGGACCCGGTAGCCTCGGGGCCGATGCTTGAAGAGAACACCCCTCAGCGCCCGCCGGCCGGCGAGAGCGCGCGCCGGGTCGGCGCGCTGTTCCAGCCCTTCTCGCCGGGTTATGCAGACGACCCCGCGCGCGCGTTCTATCAGGCGGCCCACCGGGAGGCGCCGGTCGCTTACAGCGAGGCGTTCTCCGCCTACCTCGTCACGGGCCACGCCGAGCTCACGCAGGTGCTCCGCGAGCCGGTCGCGTTCTCTTCCGCGCACATCCTCGACCTGCCGCCGGATCTGCCGCCGGAGGTGATCGCCGAGCTCAAGCAGGGCGTGTACGAGCTGCCGCCGGCGCTCTTCAACAACGACCCTCCCGGGCACACGCGCGCGCGGGCGCTGTTCTCCAAGGGGTTCACGCCAGCGAGGGTCGCCTCCCTCGAGCCGGCGATCGCCCGGGCCGCGGACGGGCTGGTGCGCGCCATGGACCCCGGCAGCGGCCCTGTGGATCTGATGCAGGCGCTCGCCTTCCCGCTCCCCTTGCAGATGAGCGCCGCCCTCGTCGGGATACCGCTCGAGGACGCGCCCCTGCTCAGGGCCTGCCAGGACGAGCGGTTCATTCTCTACGATCCGACGGCCGACACGGCGCGAAAGGTGGAGGCGGCGCGGCGGTTCGTCTCCTACGAGCGCTACCTGGCCGCCCTCATCGAGCGGCGCCGCGCCGAGCCCGCCGACGACCTCATCACCGCCCTGATCGGCGCCCGCGTCGACGGCGAGGCGCCGCTGTCGGTCGACGAGATGATCTCGCATATCATCGTCCTGTTCTTCGCCGGCTACGAGACCGTCGCGAGCCTGATCGGATCGCTCGTGCTCCGCCTGCTGGAGGCGCCCGCGCTCTGGGACGCCATCGGCGGCGACGCGGCGCTGCTCCAGGCGGCGATCGAGGAGACGCTCCGGATCGACGCGCCCGTGCAGATGGAGCCGCGGCGCGCGACGGCGCCCGCGGTCGTCGGAGGCGTCGAGATCCCCGCGGGCGCCACGGCGTTCGCCTTCTTCGGGGCCGCCAACCACGACCCCACGGTCTTCCCGAGCCCGGAGCGGTTCGACGTGACCCGCCCCGTCGCCACCCCGCGGGGGCGGCACCTCGGCTTCGGCTGGGGGGTCCACACGTGCATCGGCGCTCCCCTTGCGCGCATCGAGGTGAGGTGCGCCGTGCAGGCGCTGCGCGCGGCGTTCCCCGGGCTGCGCCTCGCCGCCGCGGCGCGGCCGAGCTACGCGCCCAGCCTGTTTTTCCGCAAACCCACGGCCGTGCCGGTGACGCTCCGCGCGGCGTGACCGCGTCCCGGAGATCAGGAAACATCCTGATGCCGTGCCGAGGGACGGCACATCGCAGGAGGCAAAGCACCATGACAAGAGATCTTCGGGCGCGCATCATGCACGTCGTGGGAGCCGGCATGTTCACCGGCCTGTCGTTGGCTGTCGGCTGCCTCGATGGCGCCGTGGAGGGCACGGAGACAGGTACGGGCGCGGGTGGTCAGGGCGGCGCCGGCGGTCAGAGCAACGCTGCGGGTCAGGGCGGCGCCGCGGGTCAGGGCGGCGCCGCGAGTCAGGGCGGCGCCGCGGGTCAGGGCGGCGCTGCGGGTCAGGGCGGCGCCGGCGGTCAGAGCAGCGTCCAGACGAGGTGCTTCTCGCTGGAAGAGATCCAGGCAAACGCCGGCGACGGGGACGGCGGGGCCGGCGGCGCGGGAGGGAGCGCCGAGGCCTGCCCGAGCGACTACCATCCGAACCCCGTGTCCTGCGTGAGCTACGAGAATGGCCGGCTGGAGGACGGCCAGTGCTGCTACGATGTCGACGACCCGGGCATCGGCGCCTGCGGCCGCCCGTTCTTCGTGGGCGGCGAGCCGCGCCTGGCCGGCGTCGAGGCGCGCGCCGACTGGGTGCTCGATCCTGCCGCGGACGACGTGACAGCGCTCGATTCCGCGACGCGCGCCGCCCTCGCGGAGGCGTGGCTCGCCGACGCGCGCCTGGAGCACGCCTCGATCGCGTCCTTCGCGCGCTTCACGCTCGATCTGCTCGCCCTCGGCGCGCCGCCCGCCCTGATCGACGCCGCGCACCGCGCCCTGTCGGACGAGCTGCAGCACGCGAGGGCGTGCTTCACGCTCGCGAGCCGCTACGCCGGCCGGCCGCTCGGCCCGGGGCCGATGGCCATGGACGGCGCGCTCGGCGCGCCCACGCTCGCCGGCGCCGCGGCCAGCGCGGTGCGCGAGGGCTGCGTGGGCGAGACGCTCGCCGCGCTCCTGGCCAGCGCGCAGCGGGACCGCGCGCGCGACCCCGAGGCGCGCCGTAGCCTCGACAGGATCGCGGCCGACGAGGCCGCTCACGCCGAGCTCGCGTGGGCGTTCGTGCGCTGGGCCGTGGCGCGCGGCGGCGAGCCGGTGCGCGCGGCCGTGGCGCGCGCGTTCGACGAGGCGCTCGCCCAGGTGCGCGGCGCGGACCTCGGCGAGCGCGCCGGCATCGACGCCGCCGCATGGCACGACCACGGCCGGCTCACCGAGGCGGAGCGGGCGCGCTGTCACCTGGACGCCGTGCGCGACGTGATCGCGCCGTGCGCAGAGGCGCTGTTGTCCGCGCCCCTCTCCGCTCCCTCGCCCGACGCCAGCCCCGGCGCCGCGGCGTCGCCCTCGTGAGAGGCTCCAAGAAAGCATCCATACCCCCGTCCCGGTCCGCGTCGGTCGAGAGCAGCCGATATCAGCCGGCGTCAGTGGACATCGGTCGGCGTCGTGCGACTTCAGCCGACGTCAGTCGACGTTGAGCCTCGCCGCAATGGCGCGCTCATGACCCAGCAGTTTCAAGCAGTTGTCGACAGATGGCGGCAGCAAAAAAACATCGCTGAGCGTGTCGATCTCGGGCCCGCCCGTTCGTCGTGACGGTAGAACCAGGGCGCATCCGGTCAGTGCCGTCCGGACGACCCGCTTCGAGCCAGCACGACCCAGGAGAGGAGATACGACATGCGATCCATGATCACCGCGGAACCGGCCACCAACGACGCGAAGGCAGCGCGGGAGCGGCCGGAACACGCGCCGCCGCATTCCGATCGCCGGACGAGGAGCGCGGTCGTGAGGCGCGTCTCGATGGCAGCGTGCCTGTTCGTCGCCGCGTGCGGCGGCGCGGACGACTCCAGCGATCCGGAGCCGACCGCGTGGAAGGACATGAACTTCGAGCAGCGCGTCGCGTACATGAACAACGACGTCCTGCCGCGGATGAAGGAGGTGTTCGTGGCGTACGACCCGGCGTTCGCGACCATGGACTGCGCGACGTGCCACGGCGCCGACGGGGCCACGCGCGCCTACGCCATGCCGAGCCCGGCGATCGCCGTGCTGCCCGACACCGAGGAGGGGTTCCTCGAGTACGTGCAAGACCCGGAGCACCCCGAGCGCGCGGAGTGGAGCACCTTCATGTTCGAGAAGGTCGTGCCCGAGATGGCCAGCCTGCTCCAGCGCGTCCAGTACGACCCCACGACCGGCAATGGCGACTTCTCGTGCAACAACTGCCACACGCTGGGGTCGGTCGAGCCGTGAGGCCGCCCGAGGGGGGAACGAGCGGCGCTGACCTCGGCCCCCTCGCATCCGTCGGCGCACCTCCGCCCTCCGGTCCGCGTCCTTTTGGGATTGGCGCCTTCGTGATGGTTTCGTCACATCCGGCGCCCTGATCCGCCAGGTTCGATCGGATCATCCTGCCAGGCCAGAGCGCTCCGCTGCTGCCGAGCCGACGGCCACGGCAGCATCGCGGGGCCCGCGCGCCCGACGGCGAAAGCTCGATCGCCGGGCGCCTGGCCCGGTATATCTCGATCCAGAGGAGGTCTCCCATGTCCGACCCGACCGAGATCGCAGAGTGCAACGCGCAGTTCCTGGCCGCCTGGATCCACTTCAGCCGCTGCCTCCCCGGCCACCGGATCGAGCACACGGACGGTGTCTCCGTCATCCTCTCGGGCACGGACATGGCCCTGCTCAACATCGCCACGCTCTCCTCGCCGGCCGGTAACCTCACGGATCTGGAGCGGCGCGCGCGCATCGGCGCCGAGCTCGCCCGGACCGGCGGCGTTCCCTGGTTCTTCGCGCTGTCCGACAGCTGGGCGCCCGGCGGCGACGCGGAAGCGACCGCCGAGCTCCTGGCCGGGCTCGGCTTCCAACCTGCGGTGTCGATCATGGGCATGGTGGCCGACGCGCTCCCCACCCCGCGGCGGGAGATCGCCGGCCTCGAGCTCAGGCGCGTGGGCGACGCCGAGACGCGCGCCGCCGTCGCCGATCTCAACTCCGTCGCCTACGGCCTCCCGCTCCCCACCGGGCGCGCCGCCCTGGCCCACGAGGCGTTGTGGGACGACCGGGCGTTCGGGCGGGTCGGCTACGTGGGCGACCAGCCGGTATGCTGCGCGGCGACGTTCATGGTGGCGGGGATCCGGTACGTGGGCTTCGTGGCCACCGCGGCCGAACACCGGCGCAAAGGCTACGCCGAGGCGGTGATGCGCTGCTGTCTCGACGACGCGCTGAGCGCCACCGGCGCCCAGAAGACCGTCCTCCACGCGACGGACCTGGGGCGGCCCGTGTACGACGTGATGGGCTACCACGCGGTCACGCGCTTCGCCTTCTACACGCCGCCGCCGGACTACCTGCCGCCGCCGCAGGCCTGATCCCGCGCGCCCCCGCCTACCACCCGCACGTCTTGCCGCGGTTCTGCTGGTCGAGCCAGTCCTTGAGCGGCCCGAAGTAGTCGAGCATCGCCGCCGCATCCATCCGCCGCGATCCCGTCACCACCTCGAGCGCCTCCGGCCACGGGCGGCTCCGCCCCATCTCCAGCATCCGCCGGAGGCGCTCGCCGGCCTTCTCGCTGCCGTAGATCGTGCAGCGGTGGAGCGGCCCCTTGTACCCCGCTGCGTCGCAGAGCGCGCGGTGGAACTGGAACTGGAGTATATGGGCGAAGAAGTACCGGATATACGGGACGCTCGCCGCCACATGGTACTTCGCGCCAGGATCGAAGTCCGACTCGGAGCGAGGCACCGGCGGCACGACCCCCTGGTACCTCCTCCGGATCTCCCAATAGGCCTTGTTGTATCCCGCCGGCTGGATGTCCCCCGAGAACACCCCCCAGCGCCACCGGTCGACCGAGACGGCGAACGGCAGGAAGGCGATCTTGCCGAGGGCCTCGCGGAGGAGGAGCGAGAGGTCGCTGGAGGCGGGGGGCAGCTGGTCCACGAGCCCGATCCGCTGGAGGTACTCCGGACTGACCGAGAGCCCGATCGTGTCGCCGATGGCCTCGTGAAACGCGGGGTTGGGGCTGTCGCGGTACAGGAGCGGCAGGTCCTTGTATGCCCGCTGGTAAAAGGTGTGGCCGAGCTCGTGGTGGATCGTCTGGAAGTCGCCGGCCGTGATCTCGATGCACATCTTGATGCGCAGATCCTCTTCGTCGTCGATGTTCCACGCGCTCGCGTGGCAGACGACGTCGCGATCCGCCGGCTTGACGAAGAGCGACCGCTCCCAGAAGGTGGCCGGGAGCGGCTCGAACCCGAGCGAGACGAAGAAGCGCTCTCCCGTCTTCACCATCTCGATCGGCGTGTACCCCTTCGCCTGCAGCGCGGTGTCGAGATCGTAGATCGGCGCCGCTCCCTCGGGCTCCACGAGATCGTAGATGTTGCTCCAGTCTTGCGCCCACATGTTGCCGAGCAGATCCGCCCGGATCGGGCCCTTGCCGGGCACGACGTCCTCGCCGTACTTCGAGGCGAGCCGGCCCCGCGCGTAGCAGTGGAGCGCGTCGTAGAGCGGCTTGACCTGCCCCCAGAGGCGATCGGCCTCCCGCGACAGCACGCCGGGCCGCATCTCGAATTTCGAGCGCCACGCGTCGCCTGTGTCCTTGAACCCGAGCTCGCGGGCGCCCTCGTTCGCCAGCTGGACGAGCCGCGTGAAATCGCCCCGCATGGGAACAGAGACCGTGTGCCAGCCGACCCACGCCCGCTTCAGCTCCTCGGGGTCGCGGCTCTTCGCGAGGGTCCTGCTCAGGTCCTCGAGGTTGAGGCACTCGCCGCTCGCGGGGCAGTACTTGCCCGCTCCGTACATGGCCTCCAGCCTCGACGCGATGGTCGCGACCTCCTTCGTTTTCGCGGGATCGGCGGGTGCGTAGAGCGTGAGGGACGTTCGCAGGAGCTCGAGCCGGCGGCGGACGTCATAGGGCAGATCGAGGTCGAGGAAGCGGGCGGCCCGCTTCGCGTAATCGGCCTGCACCCCGAGCAGCTTCGCGCTCGCCGCGGCCGCGAGGATCTCGGTGTCGACGGTGATGTACGTCGCCGCCACCCACGCCGCGCGGTTGTTGTAGGTGCTGAGCTCGTGCAGCTCCGCCTCGGCCGCATCGATGAACCGCGCGGCCTCCTCCGCCGCCGGGTCGGTGGCGGGCCGCGGCGGCGTGGGCGGGGCGGGATCGGAGCAGGCCGCCGTGAGCGCGAGCATGCTGCAGGGCAACGCGACGACGAACATCGGAATGCGCACCATTTCTCGCCGCTCCTCGATCGCGACAGCTCCGGCGTAAGACCGTCCCTCCACCCCGGACGCGCAGAGGGCGCGGGGTGCGCTTCGGCGCCGCGATCCTGGTGGGGCTCCTAAGGCCGCTCGCCGGCTCCAGCAATCCTCTCGGGCGCGCCGCGGCGAGGGCCGAGAGGCGGCAAAGTCCGCTCGATCCAGGTCATCGCGCCAGCCTGGAGGTGGCCCCTCGCCGCGAGATCGCTCAAGATCCGCCGGAGATGGGCAACCGCCCACGAAAGGGAGGAAGCGAGCATGGCCGTCCAGCTCAATCACACCATCGTCCCGGCGCGGGACAAGACGACGTCCGCTACCTTTTTGACCGAGATCCTGGGCCTCTCGGCGCCGGTGCCGTTCGGACACTTCTTGACGGTACGGCTCGACAACGACGTCACGCTCGACTTCATCGACACCCCTGGTGAGATCCGCTCCCAGCACCTCGCCTTCCTGGTCAGCGAGGCCGAGTTCGACGAGATCTTCGGTCGAATCCGCGAACGCCAGATCCCCTACTGGGCCGATCCCAGAGCGCAGCACCCCGGGGAGATCAACCACCATGACGGCGGGCGCGGCGTGTACTTCCCCGATCCCGACGGGCACTTCCTCGAGATCATCACCCGCCCTTACGGCAGCGGCGGCGGATGACGGAGCGATCGCTCGGCCGGGGAAGGATCCGCGGGTTGCGCGGCGCCTGGCCGCGGGCTGCCGGCGCGCGTGACGTCGTCCTCGCCATTTCCTCCCGCGCGTTTCCTGTCTAGCTTCGGGTCCATGGTTCGCACCTCCACCTTCCTCGTCACCCTCGCCATCGCCGGCTGCGGCGGCGCCCCGAAGCCGCCGCAGGAGCCCCCGCAACCCGCGCCGATCGCGGCTGAGCCCGAGCCCGAGCCCGAGCCGGCGCTCGACGACGCGCCGATGCTCGACGTGGTCGCGGCGCAGCCGACCGAGATCCTGCTGGACGGCAAGCCCATCGGGACGACGCCGATCTCGGGGCGAAAGGTCGCGCCCGGGTCGCACGAGGTGACGTTCGTGGACCCGGAGCGCGGCAACCGGACCATGATGGTGACGCTCGAGCCCGGCGACGCGAAGACGGTCCAGTCGGACCCGCCGCCCTCCCTCGTGGAGGCGAGCGGCGGCGCGACGGGCGACAAGCAGGGCGAGAAGAAGTAGCGTCAGAAGAGCGAACGCCTGCTCTGGCGCGAGGAGCGCGAGACTCGGCCAAACAGGGACAGCGCTACGTTTACGCAGATGCGGTCGTCGTGTGCGGCGGCGCGCAGACCGAGCCAGGCGCCGGCGACGTCCTCTCGAACCCAACTGCCATCGTGAACGTGCTCTCGCGCAGCACCGAGGCCTTCGATCGGGGCGAGAAGTGGGAGGGGTACCAGCGCCTCCCCTGCCTGACGGACTACCTGCTCGTCTCATCATGGCACGTGCGTATCGAGCACCATCGACGCGAGGGGGACGGCTCCTGGCGGTATCGCGTGCTCGAGCGGGGCGATACGATCGCCCTGGCGAACGGCGCCCAGATCTCCGTCGATGCCATCTACGACGGTGCCTTCGCGCTAGAAGCCGACTGACGTCGCAGAGTTTCACCGCGGGCGGCCGGATGTGGCAGCATGGGGCCGGAGGAGACCCCACCTTGCGCCTCGGGATCGATTTCGGAACCACGCGGACCGTGGTCGCGTGCTGCGATCGCGGGAACTACCCTGTCATCAGCTTCCAGGACGCGGCGGGGGACACCGTCGATTTCTACCCCTCCGTGGCCGCCGAGCGGCGGGGGGAGCTCCGGTTCGGCTTCGACGCCCTCGCGGTCGCCTCGGATCCCGAGTGGATCGTGCTCCGGTCGTTCAAGCGGGTGCTCTCCGGCCCGCGCGCGTCGCCCGACGTCGAGGTCGAGATCGGCGGGACGAAGCTCCGGGTGCTCGATCTCCTGACCCTGTTCCTGCGGTCGCTCCGCGACGCCGTGCTGAACCGGTCGAACCGGCCCAAGAAGGACGACGACGGGCGCCTCATCTCGGTCGTGGCGACCCCGGCCAACGCGCACGGGTCGCAGCGGTTCGTGACGCTCGACGCCTTCCGCCGCGCCGGCTTCGAGGTCATCGCGCTCCTGAACGAGCCGTCGGCCGCCGGCTTCGAGTACACGCACCGCCACCGCAGCACCATCACGTCGAAGCGCGAGCACATCGTCGTCTACGACCTCGGCGGCGGGACGTTCGACGCGTCGCTGGTCCACATGACCGGGCGCAGCCACGACGCCGTGACGACCGCGGGCCTGAACCACCTCGGCGGCGACGACTTCGACGCCGCGCTGGCCTCGATGGCGCTCGACGCCGGCAAGATCGAGCGCGAGGGCCTGCCGGCGCGCGCGCTCGCGGCGCTCGCGGACCAGTGCCGCGAGGCGAAGGAGCGGCTCAACCCGAACTCCCGGCGCATCGTGATCGACCTGGAGGCCTGCCTGGGCGACCTCTCGACCGCCCGCGAGGTGACGATCGCGACCTCCGACTACTACGACCGGTGCGTGCCCCTCGTGGAGTCGACCATCACGGCGATGCAGCCGGTGATCGCGCGCCTCGACGCCGGCGCGGGCGAGGCGCTCGCCGACATCGCGGGGATCTACGTCGTCGGCGGCGCCAGCTCGCTGCCCATCGTCGCGCGGACGCTGCGCGAGCGCTTCGGGCGCCGCGTCCATCGCTCCCCCTACCCCTCGGCGGCCATCGCGATCGGCCTGGCCATCGCCGTCGACGAAGACGCGGGCTTCGAGCTCTCCGACCGGCTCTCGCGCCATTTCGGGGTGTTCCGGGAGGGCAGCGGCGGGGACGAGGTGGTCTTCGACCCGATCTTCGACCGGGAGGCGCGCATCCCGTCGAGCCACGAGGCGCCGGTGGTCTCGCGGCGCGTGTACCGGGCGGCGCACAACGTCGGCCGCTACCGGTTCGTCGAGTGCGCCGCGCTCGACCGGCTCGGCGTGCCCCACGGCGACATCACGGCGTTCAACGAGGTCGTGTTCCCCTTCGACCGGCGGCTCCGCGACCGCGCCGCCGAGCTCGGCGGGGTGACCGTCGAGCGCATGGGCAGCGAGGGGCCGCTGATCGAGGAGCAGTACGCGATCACCTCGCACGGGATCGTCGAGGTGACGATCACGGACGTCGAGGCAGGGTACCGGCGCGTCTACCAGGTCGGGGCGTGAGGGCGCCCTGGTACCGGGTTGCTCACAACCGCCCATGGGGCGCTGGCAACGGGCACTCCTGATCGCACATCGAAGGAATCGCCTCCGCTCGACGACACGCGGGCTTGCCTGCTCACGCGCCCGAGGCGGCGTGCCCGCGCACGCGCCCGGGGCGAGGCGAGAGGGCATACGCGATGCCCGAATCGAGCGTGGACCGCACCAGGAGCCCGCCCAACTCCGCCCCGAGCTCGACGAGCGTCCGCGCGATGGCGGGCTGGATCCCCGTCAGGAGCACCTGTGCGCCGAGCAGGTTCACCGCGCGCGCCGTCCGCACCAGCGCGCTCGCGACCTGGGTGTCGATGGTCGGCACGCCCGTAACGTCGAGGATCACCATCGAGGCCTGGTGGGCGACGATGCCTGCCAGCAGGATCTCGAGCACCTGCTGAGCCCGCGGCGCATCGATGTTGCCGATGAGCGGCATCACCACCACGCCGCGCGCGATCGGCAGCAACGGCGTGGAGAGGGCGCGCAGCCTGGCCTCCTGCAGGTGGATGATCTCGTCCTGAAGCCGCTGAGCCTCGGCCTCGGCCGCTCGGCTTTCGGTGACCTCCACGGAGATGCCGCACACCGCGTGCAGCTTGCCTCGTGAATCCAGCAGCGGGAACCTCGTGGTCACGAAGGAATGGACGCGGCCCTCGATCAGGAGCTGCTCCTCCTTGACGAGCGGCGCCTCCGTCGCGATGACCTGCCGCTCCGACTGCGCAAAAGCCTCGGCGAGCTCCGAGGGCATGACATCGCGATCGGCGCGCCCGAGCACCGCGTCGCGGGAGAGGCCCATGAGCCGCTCGAAGTGCCTGTTGACGAGCGCATAGCGGCCGTTCAGATCCTTGACGTAGACGGCGCTGGGCGCGTGCTCCACGATTGCGGTGACAAATGCCGTGCTGTCCCGGTACGCCTGTTGGGCGCGCATCCTGTCGGTCACGTCGAGGTTGATCCCGATCACGTAGCGCGCGCCGCCCACGTCGGCCGCCGACATCCTGGTCTCGGTCCAGACGGTGCGGTTCTCGGTGCGCTCGAGGCCGGCGTCGGCCGTGTTGTACGCGGTCGGCGCCATGATCACGCCTCCGCCGCTCCGGATCACCTGATCGAAGTGGGCAGTGTATCCGCCCGCCACGGCGACAGGGTCCTCGTACATATTATGCTTGCCGACCATGGCCTCCTTCGACGGCACGGCCAGTATCTCGCGGTTCCGTCGGTTGATGTCGACAAGTACGCCGTCGGCGCCGTAGAGCGCCGACGGGACCGGCAGGTGCTCGAAGACGCCCTGGTACAGGGCCGCCTGCGCCTCCGCGGCCTGGGCGCGCTGCTCCAGCGCCTTGACCTCGCAGCGGAGCCGCTCCAGCTCAGCCTGCAGTCCCTCGATGTCCATGCCCCCCAGGATCATCGAATCTGCCCTTTCAGCTCGCGAGTGGCCATCGCGCTCAGGTCGAATACATTCATTATTACACGCCGGACACTTACATATTCCTTCCAGCATTGCCAAGCCGATTTGCAGAGCTCGGCTTTCAGCGATTGGGCGCGTGGCGGCGCTCACACCTGCGCGGGACCTGCGCTCTGCGTCGCGTCAGGCCGCGTTATGCCGCGTTGGGTAGCTCGCTCGCGCCTGATGTAGGCACAGCGGAGACTCGCCTGTACCTGGCGGGGCCCCTCGCCGAGATACCGGGCATCCTGGTCAAGCTGTTGCGCGGCCTCACCGTGGCGGTATGGAATTTCGTCTCGCTCACGACCGGCATGGTCCAGAGAGTGGTGCCTGATCAGCGGAGGAGCAGAGGGCGCGCTACGGGACGATCCGGCGCAGCACCTCGATGACGATCGGCAGGCTCGCCAGCGCCCCGAGCGTCGTCACGACCGCCGTGGCCGCCGCGAACTGACCGTCGCAGCCGTACCGCGCGGCGACGATCACGGACACCATCGACGTCGGCATGGCGGACTGAAGCACCGCCACCTCGGAGGAGGGCCGCTTCAGGCCGAGCGCAACCGCGGCGCCGAGCGCGATCGCGGGCGACAGGAGCAGCTTCACGGCGGCGATCGCCGCGAGCGGGCGCACGCGGCCGCGGAGCGAGCCAAGGTCGAGGCTGAGCCCCAGCGCGAGGAACACGAGCGTCGGGGTCGCGCTCCCGAGCGCGCCGAGCGCGTGCTCCAACCACACCGGCAGCGGGATCGGCGCCGCGTGGAGCGTGAGCCCGACGGCGATCGACAGCACGTTGGGGTGCAGGAGCACCGCGAGCAGGCCCCGCCCGTCCCCGCCGCCGCCCCCGCCCATGCGCGCGGCGAGCGCGACGCCGAAGGTCCACAGGAGGAACGCCGTGACGATGCTGTCGACGAGGATCGCCGTCCCCGCCGCGCCGCCCGCGTCGCCGTAGAGGGCCAGCACGACGGGCACGCCGAGGAAGCCGGTGTTGGAGAAGCTGCCGACGAGGCCGGCGGCGCCCTGCGCGGCGCGCGGGAGCCCGAGCGCCCGCGCCACGGCGACCCCCGCGAGGGCGCACGCGAAGAGCGCGACGGTCGACGCGGCGACCGCGCCCCACGCGCCGTGACCGATGCCTGAGCGGCGGAGCACGCTGACGATCAGCGCGGGCGTGGTGACGTCGATGACCAGCCGGTGCAGCACGGCGGCGTCCGCCTGACCGGCGCGGCCCAGCGCGCGCAGCAGCACGCCGACCCCGAGCACCGCGAAGAGAGCCAACAGCTGCGAGATCAGGTCGCCCGACGGCACGGGCCCGCTTTTAGCTCGGCGGCGGGCGGCGTCCAGCGCTGTCGCCGGTCATGCGGCCGGCGTCACTCCGCGCGCCTCGTCCGCGTCCCGGCGGCTGGCCGCGGCGCCGCGCCGCCGTCTGCCGCGGCAGGGCAGCTCTCCGCGGTCTCGCCGGTGCAGCACTCGGCCTGGTTGGCGCCGAACATCGGGCAGCGGCCGTTCACGCAGGCGGCGTGGCCATGAATGTAGGCGAGCGGCGAAGTGCAGATCGGGCAGCGCACCGCGGCAAACTGTAGCGCCGGCCGGCCGGCAGCGGAACGGGAGATCGAGAGAGCGCGCCAGGAGCGCCGAGGAATGTTGCTTCCCGGCGCTCCCGGCGGTCTCTCGCTTCTTCAGAGGGTCAGGGCACGAGGTCCTGCACGGCCTGCACCACCGCCTGGGCATTCATGCCCAGCCGGTCCATCACGATGTCGCCAGGGGCGCTCGTGCCGAAGCGATCAATCCCGAGGGCGATCCCCTTGAAGCCGACCCACCGGTGCCAGCCGAAGGTGACGCCCGCCTCGATGGACACGCGCCGCGTGCACGCGGCGGGCAGCACGGCCTCGCGGTAGGCGTGATCCTGGCGCGCGAACCGCTCCACGCAGGGCATCGAGACGACGCGGACGCCGGGTCCGATCCGCTTCGCGGCCTCGACCGCGTGCTGCACCTCGCTGCCCGTCGCGATCAGGATGGTCTCGAGCGCCGCCGTCTCCTTGACCAGGACATAGGCGCCACGCCGGACGCCCTCGCGCTTGGCGGCGGCGTCCCCCGGAAGCAGCGGGACGGCCTGGCGCGTGAGCGCGAGGACCGTCGGGCCGTCGTTGCGCTCCAGCGCGGAGATCCAGGCGCCGGCCGTCTCCTCGGCGTCCGCCGGCCGGATGACGTCCAGATCGACGATGACGCGCAGCCCGGCGACGGTCTCCACGGGCTGGTGCGTCGGCCCGTCCTCGCCCACGCCCACCGAGTCGTGCGTGAAGATGTAGATGACCGGCAGGTGCGACAGCGCGGCCAGGCGGATGCTCGGCCGCAGGTAGTCCGCGAACACGAGGAACGTCGCGCCGCTCGGGCGCAGGCCGCCGTGGTACGCGATGCCGTTCATGATCGCGCCCATGCCGTGCTCGCGGATGCCGGCGCGGATGTTCCGGCCGCCGGGGTGCTCCGGATCGAAGTCGGTGCTCGACGCGATGTAGTTGAACGTCGAGCCGTAGAGGTCGGCGCTCGACCCGATGAGCGCAGGCACCGCCTCGGCGACGGCCTGCAGCACGGTCTCGCCGGCCTTGCGCGTGGCGACCTTGGTGCCGGCGGCGAAGGCGGGGACGCGCGCGTCGAGGTCCGCCGGGAGCTTCTTCGCGAGGCCGTCGTCGAGCTGGCGGGCGAGCTCGGGGTTCTTCGCGCGCCAGGCCTGGAAGGTCGCCTCCCACGCCCCGCGCACCTTGGCGAGCTCTTCCTTGCGCGTCGCGAAGAACTGCTTCACCTCCTCGCTGACGTAGAAGTGCTCGGCGGGCAGCCCCAGGTTCTTGCGGGCCTGATCCACGAACTTGGCGCCGCCCTCGCCGTGCGCCTTCTGCGTGCCGGCGACCTCCGGGATCCCCTTGCCGATGAGGGTGTGGGCGACGACGAACTTCGGCTTTCCGCTCTTCGACGCCCGCGCCTGGCCGAGCACCCGGTGGACGGCCTCCAGATCGTTGCCCTGCTCGATGTGGAGCACCTCGAAGCCGTAGGCCTCGAAGCGCTTGGCCGTGTCCTCGCTCTGGGTCTTGATGGCCATCGCGTCGAGGGTGACGTCGTTGGCATCGTAGATGAGGATCAGGTTGTCGAGCTTGAAGTGCCCGGCGAAGGATGCCGCCTCGGCGGCCACGCCCTCCTGGAGGCAGCCGTCGCCGGCGAGGCAGTAGACATTGAGATCGAAGATCGTGTGCTCCGGCGTGTTGTAACGCGCGGCGAGCATCTTGGCGGCCACCGCGTGCCCGACCGCGTTGCCCACGCCCTGGCCGAGCGGGCCAGTCGTCGCCTCGACACCCTCGGTGTAATGGTACTCCGGGTGGCCGGGCGTCTTCGACTCCCACTGCCGGAAGCGGCGGACGTCGTCGAGGGACACCGGATAGCCCGAGAGGTGCAGCCAGGCGTAGAGGAACATGCTGCCGTGACCGGCGGACAGGACGAAGCGATCGCGGTTCAACCAGTGCGGTTCGCTCGGATCGTGGCGGAGGATGTCGCCGTACAGCGCGGCACCGATCTCGGCGGCCCCTAGCGGTAGGCCGAGGTGACCGGATGAGCAGGCGTGGACGGCATCCATGGCGAGGCCGCGGGCGATCGAGGCCGCGGCGGCGAGCTTGGCGAAATCAGGCATGGCGCGCACTCTAACCTACTTCGTCGCGAAGCGCGCCCCTTCGCGAGGCCCCCTCACCCCGCCGCCCGGCGCCTGGACCGCTCCGAGCGCGCCTCGGCGCTCGCGTGACTGCCCAGGCCTTCGTGAGACGCGCGGGGCCGCGGAGCGGAGATCGGGCCGAGCCGGTCATCAACCCCCCCTCGGCGAACGTCGCTCCTCCCTCGGCGGGACCACGAGACGTCCCTCGCGGGGGGCGCCACGGCGCCTGTCCCGCCCGCTGGTAGACCGCGTCGACGCGGGATGCAGCCCCCCGCGGCTCGCCGTCGACCCGCAGGCGCAACGCCTCCGCCGCGCGGCCAGCTGGCGCTCACGGAGCCCCCGACCGCTGGTCGCGCTTTCACCCCCACCTGGGCCGTCGTCGGGGTCACCCAACCTGGACCGAGCCACCGCGGACCACTCCCGACGCAGGCGCGCTCGCGTGCTTCAGGGGGCGAAGGCCGCGACGAAGCCGTCCTTGCTCGTAGCGGTGAGCGGGCCGGTGCCGAAGCCGGCTGTACCCGTGAAGTCGCCGACGAGCGCGATGCGATCGGCGGGATAGGTCGTCAAACCTCTTATCAAAGTGCGTTCCGGCGGGACTGGCCCACCGCCGAGATCCAGAGGCGGCTTGGCGGGTTTTCTGCCGCTCCGGGGCAATTTTCCGCCGTCGTGTTAGCCCCTGCCACACCCAAGTGCCTCCGTGTCTCACGCGCTCCACCCTGCCGTTCCGGGTGCGGCGTCGCGGCGCCCGACGCCAGGTCGCTCTCAACATGGCTGTCCTCGCCCAGGCCACGCCGTGATCCTTCGCACCTCCGTGGCCCCCCGGAAGGCACCGGGGAGGCAGGGATGGGACGGGAGAAAGAGGCCCTGTTCGCGCCCGAGCTCAAGGCGGAGGCGGTACGTCTGGCGAAGGCGGACGACCGGAGCTCCGGCCAGCGGCCGGGAGCGCTCACGACGCCCGAGCGTGAGGAGCTCCAACGGCTGGAGATGGGGATGGAGCGTGAGAGCCGGAAAAAGCGGAGACCTCGTCACGAAGGAAAGCGAGTGAGGCGAGCCGACATGGGACCTCGGAACGAGGCGGAAAGCGCCCATCTCATGCGTACTCATGCGTATGTAGATGGAATGGATGGCCTGTGTGGCTCAGCCTACCCTCTCCACCGCACCCTGCACCCCTCTCCGCTTCCGCCTACAAAAGGTATGTTAAGGCTGAACAGCCCGTGGTACGAACGGAAGAAGAGAAGACGGAATGTTTCCTGTGATGGGGCCGCCGGCTCACAGTGTACGTATTTGCTCGCCCGCCGTGCGTTGGGGCACGCCGACCGGGCGCACCAGGATCGCTCGATCGTGCTGAGCCGGCAGAGACCCATGCAAGAACAAGAAACTCCGCTCTCTGGCCTCGTCCTCATCGTGGACGATAGCGCGGACAACCTGACCGTGCTGTCGCACGCGCTCATGTCGGATGGCCTGGAGGTCGCTGTCGCGCGCGACGGTGAGGAGGCGATCGAGCTGGTCAGCCGGGCCCAGCCGGACCTCGTCTTGCTCGACGCTCTGATGCCCGGCCTCAGCGGGTTCGAGACATGCCGGCGGCTCAAGGCCGATCCGGCGACGCAGGGCATCCCCGTCATCTTCATGACGGCGCTCGCTGAAGCGAGGTTCAGGCTCCAGGGCTTCCGCGTGGGCGCCGTCGACTACGTGACAAAGCCGTTCGAGAAGACCGAGCTCCTGGCGCGGGTGCACACCCAGATCTCGCTCCGGCGCGCAACGCGGGCTCTCGAGGAGCGCAATACGAGGCTCTCGGAGGAGATCCGGGAGCGCGCCAAGGCGGAGGAGGCGCTGGCGCAGGCCGTGCAGATGCTGCGCGACACGAACGAGCGGCTCTCGCAGCAGCTGATCCAGAGCGAGCGCGCCGAGGCGGCCAGGGCGGCGCTGCAAGAGCAGATCATCGCGGCCCAGCGGGAGCGGCTCCTCGAGCTGTCCGCTCCGCTCATTCCGATGATCGATGGCGTCCTCGTGATGCCCCTCATCGGCACGGTGGACGTCGAGCGTGCCGGACAAGCGGTCGAGACAGCGCTGCGCGGAGCGAGCGAGCGCAGGGCGGACTATCTCATCATTGACATCACCGGCGTAAAAGCAGTAGATGAGACGGTTGCGCGCATGCTCGTGCAAGCCGCGATGGGGCTCTCGCTGCTCGGCACGCGGACGGTCGTCACGGGCATCCGCGCAGAGGTAGCGCAAACGTTCGTGGCGCTCGACCTGCACCTCGATCAGCTCGTGACGAAGGCCACCCTGCAGTCGGGCGTGGAGCACGCGCTGCGGACACGCGACCGCCGACAGCACAAGCCCGAGCGTTGAAGTACCGGAGAATTCCGCTGTTCACCCGGCGTCTCCGCCGGACCCGAAGAGGAGCTGAACCGGGATGGATCTGAGAGACTACGTTGTGGGGGAGGTGATGCACGAAGGGGCCGAGACCCGCGTGTGCCGCGCGGTCCATCGTCCCTCCGGCGACCGGGTGGTGCTCAAGCTCCCCGTGGCGGCCGCGCCGAGCTCGCGCGTGACGGGGCGCATCCTGCATGAGCATCACATCCTGACACAGCTGAGAGAGGTGTCAGGGGTGGCACGGGCGCGGGAGCTCCTGCAGCGGGGCGGCACGGTCGCGCTGGTGATCGAGGACCCCGGCTTCCGGTCGCTGGATCTACAGCTCGCCGAGCACGGGCGCCTGCCGGTGGAAGCGGGGCTGAGGCTAGGAGCGCTCCTCGCCCGAGCCCTCGAGGCCGTGCACGCGGCCGGCATAACGCACAAGGATATCAAACCCCAGAACGTGCTGGTCGACGCGGCGTACGCGCAGGTCAAGCTGCTCGACTTCGGCATCGCCTCGTCGCTGCCGCTGGAGGCGACGGCGGCGAGCATCCCCGAAGGGCTCGAGGGGACACTGGCGTACATGTCGCCCGAGCAGACGGGCCGCACGGCGCGAGCGCTCGATCCCCGCACCGATCTGTACTCGCTCGGAGTGACGCTCTTCGAGGCGCTCTCGGGGCGGCTGCCGTTCACCGAGCGCGACCCGCTCGCGCTGGTGCACGCGCACCTCGCCAAGGAGCCGCCGTCCCTCGACGAGGTCGTCCCCGACGTGCCTCCGGGCCTCGCGGCGATCGTGTCCAGGCTCCTCGCGAAGTACCCTGACCGGCGGTATCAGACGGCCAAGGGGGCAGCGGAAGACCTGGAGCGAGCGCTGCGCATGTGGCGCGAGCGCGGCGCGGTGGAGCGCTTCACGCTCGGGGACAAGGATTTCTCGCAGAGGCTGCGGCTGCCAGACGTCCTCGTCGGGCGGGAGCACGAGCGCGATCTCCTGGGCGCAGCCTTCGCCCGCGCCGCCGAGGGCGCGGCGGAGCTCGTGCTCATCGGCGGCCCGTCCGGCATCGGCAAGACGGCGCTCGTGCGCACCGTCTACCAGGACATCGCGCGTGCGGGGCGCGGGCTCCTGATCTCGGGCAAGCACGACCAGCTCGCGCGGTCGACGCCCTACGCGGCCATGGCGCAGGCGTTCGGGGCGCTGATGCAGCAGTGGCTGGCGAGCCCGAAGCCGACGCTCACGGCGTGGCAGGAGCGAATCAGGGCCGACGTGGGGGACAACGCCCGGCTCATCGCCGACGTGGTGCCGGAGCTCGACCTGATCATGGGCAAGCTCGCGCCGGTGCCGCCGGTGCACGGCGAGCAGGTGCTCGCCCGCCAGAGGCTGACCTGGCTGAACTTCGTGCGGGCGGTCACGACGCCGAACGCGCCGCTCGTGATGTTCCTCGACGACATGCAGTGGGCCGACAGCGCCACGCTGGAGATCCTGAGGACGCTGCTGACCGACGCAGAACGAAGAGAGCTCCTCGTGCTCGCGGCGTACCGCGACAACGAGGCGCCCCCCGAGCACCCGCTGTGGAGGCTCGTGGCGTCGGTCGAGGAGAGCGGGGCGAGGGTGTCGAGGATGTCGGTGCACCCCCTGTCGGCGGAGCACGTGCAGGCATGGACAGCGCGGGCGCTGAACAGCGAGGCGGCGCAGGTGGAGCCGCTCTCGCGCATCCTGTGGCAAAAGACGCGAGGAAACCCGTTCTTCATGGAGCATCTGCTGCTGTCCCTGCACCGGCAGAGCAAGGTGGCGCGGGACCCGGAGAGCGGCGCGTGGCGCTGGGGCCAGAAGGAGATCGAGCAGGCGCAGGTGACCGACAACGTCGTCGCCCTCCTGACGGACAAGCTGCTCGAGATGCCTGAAGCGACACAGCAGCTCCTGGGGCTCGCGGCGTGCGCGGGGCACGCCTTCCACCTCCACGACCTGGAGCGGCTCAGCGGATGGGAGCGCGCCCGGGTGACCGGCGCGCTCTGGCCCGCCCTGCGGGAGGAGCTGGTGGTGCCGGCCGATGGAGCCTACCGGACCGCGCAGGCGCTGGGAGCGGCCGGAACTGGAACCGGAACTGGAACCGGAGAAGGAGCGCTCGACGCTGAATACCGCTTCTTGCACGACCGCGTGCAGCAGGCGAGCTACGAGCGGGCCCCGCCGGCGCAGCGCGTCCTGGCGCACCTGGAGATCGGCCGGCGGCTGTGGGCGCGGCATCGGACGCAGAAGGGCACACCGCAAGAGCTCCTGGAGCTGGTGCGGCACCTCAACCTGGGCTCGGCGCGGATGGACTCCGCAGGCGAGCGCGAGGCGCTGGCGCGGCTGAACCTCGAGGCCGCGCGCGCCGCGAAGGCGGCGAGCTCGTACCGGCTCCTCCTGAGCCTCGCCGAGACCGCGCAGGACTTGCTGGGCGATGACGCCTGGCGCAAGGACGCGCCGCTGTGCGCGGAGCTCGCGCTCGAGCAGATCGAGGGGGCCTTTCTGCTGCGGGAGTTCGACGACGTCGAGGCGCGGTGCGCGCGGCTGCTCGCCAGGCCGCTGCCGGCGCTCACCAGGCTCTCGGCGCACGAGATGCGCGTCCGCAGCGCCCAGGCGGCGGGCCAGTTCGCGCGAGGGGTCGAGCTCGGGCTCGCCGCGCTCACCGAGCAGGACATCGCATTTCCGGGCGCGGACGAGGCGCGCGGCGCCGCGCTCCTCGAGGAGTCCGCCGAGCTGGATCGATGGTTCGAGCGCGACCCGGACGCGTTCGAACGGATGCCCCTCGATCCCTCCCCGGAGCAGGTGCTCATCGATGCGCTGACGATGCACCTCATGGTGTGCGCGGCGATCGGCGGTCAGCCGGTGCTGTCCGGGCTCGTGATCGTTCGCGCCGTGCTGAGGGTGCGAGAGCGGCGCGCGCTCACGCCGGTCTCTCCCTTCATCATCGTTTGCTTCGCGAACGTCTGGTCGCTCACCACAGGCATGTATCGTCGCGCTGCGTGCTGGGTCGGCCCTGGAGTGCGCGCAGCCGAGCGCGTCGCGTCGCCCTTTCTGGCAGAGTGTCTGTCCTTCCAGGGGCAGTACACGGCCTACGGCCGCCCCGCGGATGAGATGGCGCCCATCTTCGAGCGAACCTGCGCGACCGGCCTGAAGGTCGGCTCGTTCCAGGGGACGAGCTGGGGGCTGGAAGGCGACCTGTTCTACTACCGAGTGTGGCGCGGCCAGCCGCTCGGGCAGCTCGAGGCGCACCGGGCGGCGCGCTGGGGGTTGATGCAGCGCGCGGGGACCGCGCTCGGGACGCACTATTTCGAGGCGATCGCGTCGTGGTGCGACCTCTTGACGACCGCCGACGGCGCAGGGAGGCTCCTGTCGGGCGAGCCGCTCTCACGAGGATCGCGCTCCCTCCTGGCTGACGGAGACGGGATGGCAGCCGAGCTGGCGCGCATCCTCGAGGCGCACCTGTTCCTCGTCGCCGGCGCGTACCCGATGGCCCTCTCGCGGGCACGGGAGGCCGAGCAGTTCCGCGTGTCCATCTTCGGCTTTCCCCCGGTCACGGACATACCGCTCTGGCTCGCGCTCGCGGCCGCGAGGTGCTGGCCGGCGGCCGCGGACGCGGGGGAGCGGGCCGGGCTCCGCGACGACATCGAGCAAGGCCTCGCGCGGCTGAGGTACTTCGCCGAGGGGAGCGCGGACAATTTCCTCCACAAGCTGCGCCTCCTCGAGGCCGAGGACGCCCGCGTGCAGGGCAAGACCGACGAAGCCATGGCCAGGTACGACGAGGCCATCGAGCTCGCGCGCGAGCAGCGATTCTTTCACATCGAAGCCCTGGCGGCTCAGCTCTGCGCCGAGTTTCACCTCGAGGCGGGCAGGAGCCGTGTCGCCGCGCTGTACCTGCGCGAGGCCAGGGACGCTTATGTTCGCTGGGAAGCGCACGCCGTGGTGGCCCACCTGGAGGCGAGATGGCCGGCCCTGCTCCGTGCGCCTGCCCAGCCCGCGACGGCGGAGCGCCGCCGCACGACGGGCGTCGCCACGCTGACCACCACGGGAGTCACCGGCGGCGCGCAGCTCGATGTGAACACCGCGGTGCGCGCGGCGCGGGCGCTGTCGAGCGAGCTCGACCCGGAGCGGGTCGTCGGGCGTCTGATGGAGCTCGTGCTGGAGAGCGCCGGGGCGCAGCGCGGCGTCCTGCTGCTGGGCGAAGGCGAAGAGCTCTCGGTCGTGGCGCGGCTCTCGGTGGAGGGAGGCCACATCGAGACGGGCCTGTCCGAGCCGCTCTCGCAGAGCAGCGAGGTGGCGAGGACGGTGGCGCACTACGTGGCGCGCACGAACGAGCCGGTCGTGGTGGACGACGCCAGGTCGGACGCGCGCTTCGCGGCCGATCCGCACCTGGCCTCGCGCTCCGTGCTCTCGCTCCTCTCGCTTCCCTTGTCGCATCGAGGGCGCCTCGTGGGCGTGCTCTACCTCGAGCATCGCGAGGTGCCTGCGGCGTTCCCCGAGCGGCGGGTGGAGCTCCTGTCGGTGCTCGCCGCGCAGGCCGCGATCGCCGTCGAGAACGCCCTCCTGTACCGGGACCTGGAGGCCAAGATCAAGGAGCGCACCGTCGAGCTCCGCATCGCCAAGGAGGCCGCGGAGCGCGCCAGCCAGGCCAAGAGCGACTTTCTCTCCAGCATGAGCCACGAGCTGCGAACGCCGCTCAACGGGATCATGGGTTATGCCCAGATCCTGGAGCGAACGCCCGACGTCCCGCCGGCGTGGCGGGAGGGCCTGCGGGTCATCCAGAAGTCGAGCGAGCACCTGCTCTCGCTCATCAATGACCTGCTGCACCTGGCCAAGATCGAGGCGGGCAAGATGGACTCCGTCCTGACGGAGTTCCGGTTGCCTGCGCTCGTGCGGACGGTGGTCGACCTGTGCCGGGTGCGCGCCGAAGCGAAGGGGATCACGTTCTCCCATGAGCTGCTCGGCCCTGCGCTTCAGGCCGTCTGTGCCGACGAGAAGCGGCTGATGCAGGTACTCTTGAACCTCCTCGGCAATGCCATCAAGTTCACCGAGCGGGGACGCGTGTCCCTCCAGATCGAGGTGCTGGAGGAGACCGTCCCTGCAGGGCGGATGGTGCGGTTCCGGGTCGAGGATACGGGTCCTGGGATCGCCCCGGAGCACCTGTCACGCATCTTCGAGCCCTTCGAGCAGGTGGGGGAGCAGAGCGCGAAGAGCGAGGGCACAGGGCTTGGCCTCGCCATCACGAAGAAGCTCGTGCAACAGATGGGCGGTGCGATCGAGGTGCAAAGCGAGGTCGGCGAGGGCAGTGTCTTTACCGTGACGCTCCCGCTCGCCGAGGCGCAGCTCGCGACGAGCCCAGGCGAAGCCAGGGGGTGGGACACGATCGTCGGCTATCCTGGGGAGCGCCGCACGATACTCATCGTGGACGACAGCTCCGACAATCGCGCGGTGGTGCGCGGGCTCCTCGGCCCGCTCGGCTTCGATCTGTGCGAGGCTGACGGCGGGAAGGAGGCGCTGCGCATGGCGGCGCTGCGCGCGCCGGCGCTCATCCTGCTGGACGTCTACATGAAGGACATGGACGGCTACGAGACAGCGCGTCGCCTCAGGCTCATGCCCGAGCTCCGGCACGTCGTCATCCTGGCCTCGTCGGCGAGCGTATCCGAGGCCGAGCGGCAGCAGTGCGCCAGCGCCGGCTGCGATGACTTCTTGTCCAAGCCGATCGTGGCGAGCGCGCTCCTCGACAAGATATCGCGCTTGCTGAGCATCGAGTGGCTTCGCCGCGATGGAGCCCCCGCTCGGGACGCGCCGGCGAAGGAGCCCGAAGGCGGCGGACACCTCGCGCCGCCTCCGGCCGAAGAGCTGGCGATCCTGTCGGCGCTCGCGAAGAAGGGGCTCGTCCACAAGATCCTGGAGGAGGCGGAGCGGATGGCGCAGCACGATCCGCGGCTCAGACCTTGGATCGAGCAGCTCACGACGCTGGCACGCAGCTATCAGACCCGGAAGCTGCGGGACTTTGTCGGCGTGTACGACCCAGGCGGCGCGGGCGGCGCCGACGGCCGCGCGGATCCACAGGAATCGATGTAGCGAGTGGCCCAGGTCGGGGGGACGATGCCAGGGATGGCGGGAGAGAGCCGCCGGGTCGCGGTCGTTACCCCGATCTGGGGCGGGTCGCCCGTTCGAGCAGCCGCTCCACCGTCGCTGTCTGCAGGTCGCGCGTCTGGGCCGTGAGCGAATAGAGCATCGCCTCGCGGAAGAGGCGCTGCGCGGCGTGGTCGAGGAGGTTGGCGCTGCCGCCGGTCGCAGCGACCGCAGCGTGCGCGGCCCTGACGCCCAGATCGATGCACCAGGCACGAACGCGGACCGCATGCTGTGCATGGCCCTCCGCCTCCGGCCGGTCCGCCCATGCATCGACCTCGGCGCGGGCGGCCTCCCTCTCGTCCTCGAACGCCCGCGCGGCGTGCGCCAGGCGCGCGCTGCCGCGGCGCTCCGAAAGCTCCGCGAGCAGGGCCGCGGCGGAGCAGGCCGCGCCCAGGGAGAGCGCCGACGGCGTGAGCAGGCCCGCCACGTCGCGGGCAGCCTGCTGCTCGCGCGTCAGGATGGCGATCACCTGCTCGGGCCCGACGCGCAGATCACGCAGCGTCAGCGACACCGTGGCCGAGGCGTTCATCGCGCTCAGGCGGAGCGGCGGCGATGCCTCGATGGAATCCCCCGCCTCCAGCGACGTCAGGACGTACACCAGGCGGCCATCGGGGAGCGCGCCGGCGATGACCGCATCGTCGGCGATCCCATGGCCGGTCAACCAGGGCACGGTGCCCTCGAAGCGAAACCGGTCACCGTCGGGCTCCACCCTGACCATCGGCGGGCCCGGGCGGCGGACGTGCGAGAAGCCCACGGTGCAAAAGCGCTCTCCAGAGGCGAAACGAGGCAGGACGCGCTCCTTGAGCGCCTCGTTGTCGCCGCGCGCGATGAGCGGGCACGCGGCGGCGTGCTGCATGTGGACGAACGCCGTCACGCCGCAGGCGCCGGCGAGGATCTCCAGGACCTCGCGCGCGACCTGCGGCGGGGCGCCATGGCCGCCGTGGCACGCAGGCGTCGCGATCCCGAGGAGACCTGCGTCCGCGAGGGCGCGGATGTGCTCTCGGGGAACCGCCGCGGCCTGATCCGTGGCGTTCGCCGAGGGGGCGAGCACGAGCGTCGCGAGCCGGCGGGCGCGCTCGATCAGCGCGGCGGAGCCGGCCGTGGCCGGCGGCGTGGGCGATCCGGGGGACATGCGAAGGGAGTGTAGGCCGCGGCGGCGACGCGACCCAGCGCCCCGACCGAGCGCGGCGCCGACGAGAGGCGGCCGAGCGGCTCCGCGCGGCCGCGGCGGCGCTCCCGGACGGCGGCGCGCGCCTGCGCTTCGGGGCGCGAGGCGCGCGCCTCCACCTGCTGGAGGCTGCAGCCTCCTTGCAGCGGCGCCGGGGCGGCGCACCAGGGTCGAGGAGGACCGCGCGCCCCTGAGGTGTTCATCAGGCGAATCAGGCAAAGAGGAGCGCGAGCGCGCACAGCATGATGCAGATGCCGAAGATCTTCCCGACGTGCCGCCCGTGCCCGAGGATCTCCACCATCACGCGGCCCGCCACGACATAGATCATGAAGCAGGCGAAGCCGATGGTGACGATCGGGACGCCTATCGCGATCACGCTGCCCGCCACGCTCCGCCCCACGAACTGGGGAAAGAGGGCGGCGAAGAACACGATCGCCTTGGGGTTGACGATGGCGAACATGAAGCCGTCGCGGACGTGCTGCCACGACGACCCGGCCCGCGCCGCGACCTCACGGTCGCTCCCAAAATTGGCGACGCCCATCAGCGTCCAGCCGATGCAAAAGATGTACAGCGCCCCTACGAGCTTCATGCCGAGCAGGAGGGTGCTCGACAGGCTGCCGACCTTCAGGATGACGAGATAGGAGGCGACCGCCTGCACGATCGTCGCCGCAATGTTTCCCGCCCCGGAGAGCGCCCCTGCCCCCCAGCCGTGGTTGGCGCCCTTGGCGAGCGCGAGCAGCATCGATGGGCCCGGGATGATGGACGCGACGAAGATGGCCATGCAGTAGGCCAGCAGCACCTCAGTGCTCACTGTCGGCTCCCCGGACGATCTGGCGGAACAGCTGTCGGTTGTTGGTGGCGTTCTTCGGCACGATCTTGTCCGTCGCCACGAGCTGCCCGAGGGTGTATCCCTCATCGATGTAGTCATCGAGGACGCCTCGATCCGCCTCCTTCTTGAGGTTGCGCACGAGGTGCCCCATGAACACCTCGCCCGTGATGGTGAGCTGGTAGCGGTCCCCCGACCGGAAGATCAGCCCCTCCTCGATGAACGAACGAAAGTTGCTCATCTGCGCCTCGTCGAGCGCGCCGGACTCTCGCAGCGCCTCGTACTCGCTGACGGCGAGCCCGTTTCCCATGAGCGGAAAGACCCACAGCGCCATGTCGCGCTGGTGCGACAGGGACGACTTGTCGAGCGAGAACCCGTGCTCGCCCCGCTCGGCGAATGCGCTCCATGCGTCGATGTCGACGATGTTCTCGGCACGCGCGCCAGGGATCGACGAGATCGCCTGGGCCCCTGCGCCGATCAGGAAATCCTCGTATCGCCGGGCGCCGATGCACTCGTTGCCTGCGACGATGGAGAGGGCGCGCTCCGGGATCTTGTCCGGGTTCATGTACGTGTTGGTCCCCTTCCGTATCCATCCCCGACGCAGCAATGTCGCGTAGGTATGCAGCCTGAACAGCGCCTGGTGCTCGTGGCGGGGCTGCGCCGGGACCCTGCCCGCCTGGATGTCCCCGACGAGCTTCGGCGCCGCGCCGGGCGTGAGGAGATAGCTGCTGACGGCGTTGATGTGCGGATGGTCGACGATGCACTCCAGATCGGACAGCACCGACTCGACGGTCTGACCCGGGAAGCCCGTCATCAAGTCGGCGTTGATGATCGGCACGCCGCGCGCGAGCTTCTCGCATGTCTCATCCATGTTCCGGAGCGCCGATGGCATGTGCAGGTGGCGCCGGATGGCGGGATCGAGGACCTGCACGCCGAAGCTGGCCTTCGTGACCTGGTGCTCTATCAACGCGTCGATGAACTCGTCGGTCACCGTGGAGAGGGTGAACTCGACCGAGATCTCCGTGCTGTTCGTGCATCCCGGCAGGTCGCGGACGGCCCGGAGCACCTTGCCGATGTGAGCGCGCAAGAGATCCGGGCTGCCACCGCCGATGTTCACCGAGGCGATCGGCTTGCCCTTGGCCTGGCTGCGGCCGAGCAGGTCGCGCATCTGCCAGATCAGCAGATCCGCGTAGCGGTCGGCCATCTTGAAGCTCAGGGAATTTCCGCCGGAGAACGCGCAGAAGCTGCATTTCTGGGCGCAGTACGGGACGTGCAGATAGAGCTGCACGGTGGCGCGGTCGAGCCAGGGCGCCAGGGTCCATGCGTCGAGGAGCTCGGCCGCCGACAGGTTGGCGCTATCGGGCTTCATCCAGTAGTCGATGGTGTTCCTGGCGACGTGGTCAAACCTGCTATGCAGCAGCATCGAGCCTCCTGCTGTGCTGGTGGGTGGGTGATAACTCCGCGTTTCCGGCGCCCAGCCGTCCGGGGCCGCAGCGACGCGACGCGCGCTGTGCCGAGGCTGTGGGGCAAGCGTCGGACCAGCGGCGATCCTCGTCCGGTTCCGGCGAGAAAGACCGTCACGAGGGCCAGAAGCGCACCTCGGCCAACCAGGGGTTCAGGGCGCGCCTCGAGGCGCGCCGCGGGAGATAGGCAACACATTGCGTGGTCGAGCAACAGCCTGTCATGCGGCAGGAGCGAGCCGCCGATCAGCCGCGGCTCGGGCTCAACCACCTGCTCGATCGACTGCGCTTTGCCGGACGTCCGGTGTCTGCTCGGCGCCGACGTCAGCGCGCGAGCCGAAGGTTCCTCCGGCGGGTCTCGGCACCCTCCGGTTCGACTTTCAGCTCTCCTGGGCAGCTCGCTCGCCCGACGGCCGAGGCTTGCGAGCGTCCTCCCTCACCGGACGCGACGCGGCCCCTCCCGCGCCCTGCTCCCGCCCGCGCTACCGCCGCTGTCCTGCCTTCCTCGCCCGGAGCGCCGCCGCCGACCGGACCCGCCGCGCAGACCGCGCAGCGTCCGCCTCCCGCGCACCTGCGCGCGCCGCCGCCGCGGCGCGCGCGCAGCCCGGCGGCGAGCCGTGCTCGCGTACGCGGCCCGATCATTTCAGCCGCACGCTTCTAGGAATGGACACGTGCGACGGCAGGCGCGCAGACCTCCAGCCGGCGAGCCGGTGGATGCTCGGGCTCAACGAACAAGGCAGCAAATTTACAATGGCAGTCCATGAGCGTCGCTGTCTCCGATTTCTGTGGAGACATGAAGACTCGACTGGAGTACTTTCCTCACATGGTCCGCGGGCGACACACAATGCAGCTCCGATGCAACGCGGCAGCTCGCCGCACAGCGCACGCACTGGCCTCCTACGTGGGAGCCGCCGCGCTCCGTGAAGGCGGGCGGCAGCGGCATGGCGCGTGGTGCGCCACGCTCGCGCTCGCGCTCGGCGCTGCGGCGTGTGGCAGCGATGGCGCCGACGGCTCGAGCTCGGGTGATGCGGGCGGCGGCGCCGCGAGCAGCGGCGGCGCCACGAGCAGCGGCGGTACCACAAACAGCGGCGGTACCACGAGCAGCAGCGGCGGAGGCGCGGGCGCGTCGGGCGGCGGCAACCCCACGGGCGGTCAGGGCGGCGACTCGGCCTCGGCCGGGAGCAGTGGGTCCGGCGGCAGCGCGAGCGTCGACGAGCCGCCGAGCTGTGCGCCCGGCGGACCAGGGCTCTCGACGTGCGGCCCGGACGGCAACGAGAGCTGCTGCACGAGCCTGCTGGTCACGGGCGGCACGTTCTATCGAACGTACAGCAACAACGGCAGCGGTGCGACCAACACGAGAGATCCAGCGACGGTGAGCTCGTTTCGACTGGACAAGTACGAGATGACGGTGGGCCGCTTCCGGCAGTACGTCGATTACCTGGTCGCCGGCGGCTCCCCGCCTGCGGCGGGCAGCGGCAAACACACGCATTTGAACGACGGACAAGGCGTGGCCGATAGCGCAAAGCGCGGAAGCTTCGAGTCCGGGTGGAACTCGAGCTGGGACAGGTACATTCCGACGGGCCAGGGCGCGGCCGCCACGTGGACCAAGAACCTGACCCCCACCGTGTACGGCACCTGGACGGCGAACGCCGGCGACAACGAGATGCTGCCGCTCACGTTCATGAACTGGTACGAGGCCCACGCCTTCTGCATCTGGGACGGCGGCTTTTTGCCGACCGAGGCCGAATGGAAATACGCGACCGCCGGTGGAGACGAGCAGCGCATGTACCCCTGGGGCTCGATGGATCCCGGCTCTGGCAACCAGTACGCGATCTATGATTGCTACTATCCGAGCGGCAGGCGAGGCGCTTGTACGGGCGTCGTGAATGTGCCGGACGTCGGGAGCACGCCGCTCGGCGTCGGGCGCTTTGGACAGTGGGATCTCTCGGGAAGCGTGTGGGAGTGGAACCTCGACGTCTACGCGAACTACGTGAGCCCCTGCGAGGACTGCGCAAACCTCACCGGCGCCACGAACCGGGTGCTGCCTGGCGGCGGCTTCCACACGGGGTTGATGCCGTACCTCCTGTCGTCGAATCGCTCGGCGGTCTCCTACGATCCGGCGAACTATC
The DNA here is from genome assembly GCF_051525245.1 of Sorangium sp. So ce128. NCBI lineage: Bacteria > Pseudomonadati > Myxococcota > Polyangiales > Polyangiaceae > Sorangium > Sorangium sp. So ce128. Next base: position 5,778,266 of record NZ_CP150313.1, read on the forward strand.
GCGGCGACTACGGCGTCGGCGTGCGCTGCGCGCGCACGCCGTAGCGCCGAGCCGTCGCCGAGGGCGGCCCTCGCGCGACCGGACGCGCGCGAGCTGAGCTCGAGCGCGCGGTGCCACCACGGGCCGACGTGCGCGACGGACGCTGCGCTGGCCGGGCAGGACGAACACGAGGCACCCTGTGGCGGGGACGCCACAGAAGGGTGGATTTCGAAATGATCGCACCCGGGATCCGCGAGCTGTCGAGCGGCTACGCGGACACGGCGAGGTTCGCCGCGGACCTTGCTGCAAGGTGGATCCTCCGGCAGGCTTCCGACATGACGTCCCTCGCCTTCGCGATGCCGGCGGAGATCGTCGACCCGAGCGTCGTCGCTCCGCCGGGCGATCTGTACAGCAACGAGCCTCCGATGGAGACCTACCAGCACCTCGTCCAGATGATCGTGCTGCTCGAGAGCCTGGAGCTCTTCTGGAAGGACCGGGCCGACTTCTTCGCCGCGGGGAACCTGACCATCTACTTCAGCCCCAGGCAGCTCAAGACCGAGCACTTCCGGGGTCCGGATTTCTTCGTCGTGCTCGGCACCGATCGGAGGGCGCGCAAGAGCTGGGTCGTCTGGGAAGAAGACGGCCGGTACCCGAACGTGATCGTGGAGGTGCTCTCGGAGAGCACCGAAGGCGCCGATCGCGGCCTCAAGAAGCAGATTTACCAGGACGTCTTCCGGACGCCGGACTACTTCTGGTTCCATCCGGAGACCCTCGAGTTCTCGGGCTTCCACCTCGTCGACGGGCAGTACGAGCCGCTCTCCCCCGATGCTTCCGGGCGCCTCTGGAGCGCTCAGCTTGAGCTCTTCCTTGGCGTCCAGGAGGGACAGCTCCGCTTCTTCACCCCCGAGGGAGAGCTCGTCCCCGCTGGCAAGGAGCTCGCGAAACGGGCCGAGTCCGCCGAGCAGCGCGCCGAGTCCGCCGAGCAGCGCGCCGAGTCCGCCGAGCAGCAGGCAATGCGGCTGGCAGCGAGGCTCCGGGAGCTCGGCGTCGATCCCGACACGCTGAAGTAGCGATCGGCGCCCGCGCTCCTCTCGCTCCTCCTGTGAAGCGCATGATGAAGCTCTATTTCAGCCCTGGCGCCTGCTCGCTCTCTCCGCACATCGCGCTGCGCGAGGCCGGCCTCCAGTTCGAGCTCGAGCAGGTCCACCTCGGCACGAAGAAGACCCGGTCGGGCGCCGACTTCACCTTGATCAACCCCAAGGGCTACGTGCCCGCGCTCGAGATCGAGGGAGGCGAGGTGCTCACCGAGGGGCCGGTGATCGTCCAGTACATCGCCGATCGGAGGCCCGAGTCCGGGCTCGCGCCCCCGGCCGGCACCCTGGACCGCTACCGGCTGCAGGAGTGGCTGAGCTTCATCAGCACCGAGCTGCACAAGCAGTTCTCGCCGCTCTTCAAGCCGCGGGCGCCGGACGAGCAGAAGAACGCGGCGAGGACGCTCCTCGGCCGGCGCTTCGCCCACGTGGCGCACCGCCTCGAGGGCACGACGTACCTCCTCGGCGAGCGGTTCACGGTGGCGGACGCGTACCTCTATACCGTGACGACGTGGACGAGGTTCGCGGGCGTCGATCTCGGCGGATGGCCCGTCCTCGGCCGCTACAGGGAGCGCGTCGGCGCCCGCCCTGCGGTGCAGGCCGCCATCGAGGCCGAGCGGCGGCGGTAGGCCTCCTTCGTATCCCTGGTGGGTACACGCCTTGACGCCTCGATCACGCGCGACTTTGCATGACGGCATGCTGCGGGCGATCGCCGAGGAGGTGTGGGCGTACGAGAGGGACTTCCGGCTGCCGTTCGGCGATCTGCCGGCGCGCGCGACGGTCGTGAGGCGGGCCGACGGCGGGATCGTCATCCACTCGCCGCTGGCGTTCGATGACGACACCGCCCGGGAGATCGACGCGCTCGGCGAGGTGCGCGCCCTCGTCGCCCCGAGCTGCCTCCACCACGTCTTCTTGAGGGCCGCGACCGAGCGCTGGCCGCGCGCGAGCGTGCTCGGGGCGCCCGGGCTCGAGAAGAAGCTCTCCGGCCTCCGCTTCACCCCGCTGCCCCGATCCGGCGTGGCGCCGGAGATCGGCGACGATCTCGGCGTACGCCTCGTCGAGGGCGTGCCGTACATCGCGGAGCACGTGTTCCTGCACGCGCGGTCGCGGACGCTCATCGTGACGGATCTCCTGTTCAACGTGCATGAGGCCCGCAGCTTCGCCATGAAGGTCTTCCTCTGGGTGGGCGGCGTGTGGAGGAAGACCGCCCAGGACCACGTGTGGCGCGTGCTCATGAGGGACCGCGCCGCGGCGGCGCGCAGCGTCGCCGACGTCCTCGCGTGGGAGTTCGAGCGCGTCGTCGTCGCCCACGGAGACGTCATCGAAGGCGAGGCGAAGGACCGGACGCGCCGCGCGCTCGCGTGGATCGGCGCCGGGGCTGGCCGGCTCCTGCCGGCGAGATGAGGGCTCTCAGGCGGCCGCCTGCGCGCGGCGCAGCCCGATGACCTGCGCCTCCGCGAAGAGCGCGACGGCGAGCGCCTGCGCCGCGACGAACGCATGGCCGATCGCCGTCGGCTCGAACCAGCCGAGCGCGAGGAGGAGCACGCTGTCCACGACCCAGAGCGCGTTCGCGATGACCACGGCGACGACGGCCCTCCGCGCCGGACGCTCGCGCGTGCCGAGCCACGCGACGAGCGCCGCGAACGGGAGGAGGCTCGCGCCAGCCCATCGGAACAGCGCCTCGGGGAGGCCGGTCAGGCCGGCGAGGGGCGCCGCGGCCGCGAGCATGAGGAGGCCTGTAGCGCCGCTGAGGGCCGCGTCGGCGAGGAGGACACGGCGCAGGAAGCGAGGAGAGATCACGAACGACATGGTGGGCTCCTTTCGTTGCGGTCGGGGCTCATCGCCCCTCGATGGGCGGGACCGCTCGACATCGGACGCGCGTGGCGCGCCGGGTGTCCGCAGCGCCCCTGACACCGCTCACCTTGGGGCGCCCTCGGCACGGATCGATTACCTCCCAGGTAATGGGCGTCATTTTCCGGCGTGCTAGGGTCGACTCGCGATGACGAGCTCACACCCGCCGGTCGGGGGTCTCCTGCGCGAGTGGCGCCAGCGCCGTCGAATGAGCCAGCTCGACCTGGCCTGCGAGGCCGACATCTCGACACGCCACCTGAGCTTCCTCGAGACCGGCCGCGCGCAGCCGAGCCGCGAGATGGTGATCCACCTGGCCGAGCGCCTCGATGTGCCCTTGCGCGACCGCAACCGGCTCCTCGTGGCGGCGGGGTACGCGCCGCTCTATCCGGAGCGCAGCCTCGGCGATCCGGCGCTCGCGGCGGCGCGCAGGGCGGTCGATGTGGTGCTCGCCGGCCACGAGCCCTATCCGGCGGTCGCCATCGATCGGCACTGGACCCTCGTCGCCGCGAACGGCGCGATCGGCCCATTCCTGGCTGGCGCCGACGCCGCCCTCCTCCAGCCCCCGATCAACGTGCTGCGCCTGAGCCTGCACCCAGGCGGCCTCGCGCCGCGCATCGAGAACTCACCCGAGTGGCGCGCGCACCTCCTCGCCCGCCTGCGCCGTCAGATCGACGTGAGCTCCGATCCCGCCCTCGTGACGCTCTTCGAGGAGCTCATCCGCTATCCATCGCAGGAAGGATCGATGCGCCCCGAACCCGCCCGCGAGCCCGACCCGGTCGCCGTCGCGGTGCCGCTCAGGCTCAGGACGGAGGACGGTATCCTGAGCTTCCTCAGCACGACGATGGTCTTTGGCACGCCGATCGACGTCACCCTGTCCGAGCTCGCCGTCGAGTCGTTCTTTCCCGCAGACCAGGCGACCGCGGAGGCGCTGCGCGCGACGGCGCGACGCCGAGGACAAGGGCCCTCCGCCGAGGAATCCCATCGGATCCCGCTCTGAGGGCGCGCGCCGCGCGCGCGTCGACGAGCCGTGCACGGCCCGCGCTCCCCTGAGCAGCGCCGGGAGCGCTACCGGTGCATCGCGATGTCGTTGCGGGGAAAAGGCTTGATGCGTCGGGTGTGCCGCCCAGTGGACGGGATGGTCTTGGTCCGCCCGGGCGATCGCGCGGGGCGCACGGAGGGCTTCTTCTTCGTTGTCGACCGCGAGGCCTCGCTGGTGGGCGCGCTCTCGGGCTGCGCCGCAGCGGCCTGGACGGGCTCCTGGAGCTCCGGCGCGAGCAGCGGCCGGGGTGCCTCCACGACGCTGGCGAGGAGCGTCGACTCGGTCGAGCTCGCCAGCCCGGCGCGGGGGGCGACGGCGGCGAGCGCGGCGCTGTCAGCAGCGGGCGCTGCGAGCCGGACGCCGAAGAACAGGCTGGCGCCGGCCAGCACGGCGCCGATCACGGCGGCCGCCGCGAGCCGCGCGGATGGCCTCTTGCGCTTCTTGCGGCTCGACGCCGCGCCCAGGACCGCCGTCGTGCCATCGCCGCCGTCGTCCTCGCAGAGATCCGCCTCCACGACCGGTATCGACGGGGACGTCATGACAGGGTTGCGCCGGGTGACAACGCCGTCCTGCGAGCTCACGGGCGGCGCCTCGACAACGCTCTCCGCAGCCGCGTCCCCGACCGCCGGCGCCGGCGTCTCGGTGCCCCACTTGCGTGACGACAGCGCACGCTCCAGCGCCTCCGCCATCTCCTTCGCCGACCCGAAGCGCGCGCTCGGATCCTGCTGCAGGGCCTTCGCCATCCATTCGTCGACGGCGGCCGGCACGTCGATCCGGTGCGCGCTGGGGGGCGTGAACCGCCCCCTGTGCACGGCGAGCGTGAGCGCCGCGAGCGTCTCTCCGGAGAACGGGGTCCGCCCCGTCATCGCATGGTAGGCGACGACGCCGAGCGACCAGAGATCCGCACGGAAATCGAGATCCCTCGGGCTGACGAGCTGCTCCGGGCTCATGTACAGCGGCGTCCCAACCACGTTCCCCGTCGAGGTGACCCGCAGGTCCCGGACCCGCTTGGCGATACCGAAGTCAAGCACCTTGACGAAGGTCTCCCCGTCCACCTGGGTCAGGAACAGGTTGTCCGGCTTGATGTCGCGGTGGACGATGCCGAGGCGGTGCGCCTGCCCGAGCGCCTTGGCCGTCTGCGCCACGATACGCGCCACCTCGCCGAGCGGCAGCCGGCCCTGGCGGCTGATGCGGGTCCTCAGGTCGTCGCCACGGAGGAGCTCCATCGCGATGTACGGCATGCCCTCCGCCGTCAAGCCGTGATCGAGGACCTGCGCGACGTGCGGGCTCGTGATCTGCGCCGCAGCGACCGCCTCTCGCCGGAACCGCTCGACGTAGCCCGGATCATCCGCGTACTCGGGCGACATGAACTTCACGGCGACCTGAGCCTTCAGCGGAAGCCGATCGGCAACCCAGATGCTCCCCATCCCGCCGCGCCGGAGGATGCGCACGAGCCTCAGCGAAGGCGTCACCATCTGTCCGGTGTGCAGGGGCATACCTCTGCTACTCCTTCTCGCACAGGCCCGAGCCGGTGGTTCCGTCAGCTCCAGCCGAAAACTCGCCCGTATGGCGTAAATAGATCACTACGACGCCTTCATTACCTCTGCAAGAGAAACAAAGTGCTCTCCGCCACGTCGGTCACGTCGGTCACGTCGGTCACGTCAGTCACGTCAGTCACGTCAGTCACGTCAGAGCGTGTGTCGCGTATCCGCGCACATTGAAGCCAACCCGTCTCTTACATCCCCCAGGAGCGCAGGGGCCACGGAGCACTCATGTGCGATACGGCCACGTGGACGGACATCCACCGTGCGCCGGTGTCGGCGCATGAGCGCATGCCAAGCGCCAGGTTCGTCCGGCCGGCCGAAAGCACCTGTCGTCGCGAGCGGTGACGCAGAACAACGGAGTTGAAGGTAGGCCACCTGATGAACAGGTGGGGAGCCCGGGAACAAGCGTGCCTGTCGTGCGGCCATGGCTCGCGATCCGCTGCGGCTTCATCCATGGGCTCACCTCGCGGCGCCAGATGAGCCCCCGGGGGCGCGCGAGGGCTCATCGCCTCTTGACTTCGAAAAAAGTCTTTCATTTTACCTCCACAACCACCGTCCGGGCAGCGCGGAGGACGGCGCTCGCGTCTTCATCCAGCGCGGGAATCACGAGGACGGGGCGAGACCCATTGGGGTGTCGGCATCGTCCGACATCGGAGGGCGGGCCTGTCCAGAGCTCCACCCGCGCGGCGCGCTCGCGCTTCCTCGGAGCACGCGCCGCGACAGGCGGGTTGTCTTCTGGAGGAGGATTGAAGCCTCTCGTCTTCTGGATGCCGGCTCACTGAAAGAGTTCACCCTGCCGAGGACGGCCTGGACACCCGCGGAGCTCGCGCGTACGCCGGCGGAGGAAATCCACCCGCGCCGAGGCTGAAGCTGAGGCGTAGGGGTGCGATAAAAAATGAAGCGCGGGTGTCATCCATGGTTGCGTCTACGCGCGCAGGCGTAGAATCGCCGGAACCATGAGCCGATCCCCCTCCGACAAGGACGCGCACAAAAAGGCAACGGTCAGCCCCGTGCCGTCGCGAGGGATCCCGCCGGAGACGATCCCGTCGCGCGCCAGCGCCGGCGCCAGCAGCGCCCTGCCGTCAGCGCCGCCTCCGACACGCAACAGCGCCGGCAACGGCAGCGCCCTGCCGCCGGCGCCCGCATCGAACCGCGGGGGCAGCACCCTCCCGCCTCCTCAGCAGCACGCGCCGCCCCCGGCGCGCGGCAGCCACTTCCCGGCCGACGCGCGCGTGCGGCGAGATCGGCCGAGCGTCCCGCTCTCTCCGCACGGCGCCTATGCGTCGCAGGAGGCGCGCGGCTGGCGAGAGCGGCCGACCGCCGCCGCCGCGGCCGCGGCGCGCAGCGGCTACACCTTGCAGGATCCGTTCGACCGGTGGGACCCGCCCGAGGGCGCCCCCGCGGCGCCCGCGACCCAGCCGCCCGAGCCGCCGAGCTCGCGCGTCCCGGAGGGGTCGCGCCACGACGACGCCGGCCGTGGCCACGCGCCGGCGTCGTCGCCGGCCAGGCGCACGGCGACCGGCGGGCTGCCCGCCGCGCATCAGCCCGCGCCGTCGGCCCGGCCGACCGCGGGGCGCGAGCCGCAGCGGCTCCACGAGCCGCACGGCGGGGGCCACGACCCGTACACGCCCATCAACCAGATCCTCGGCTACACGCGCCTGCTCGTGGCGTCGCTGCAGGGCAAGGTCGCGCCGCAGCACATCGAGGACATCCGCAACATCGAGCTCGCGTCGCGCAAGCTGCTCACCATCGTGCAGGCGATGGAGAACGGCGACGAGGACGCGCCCTCGAGCGTGAAGGTCAGCATCCCCTCCCCGCACGAGGAGCCCGCGGTCCACGCCGAGATCGAGGGCAGCGGGCGCGGCGCCATCCTCGTGGTCGACGACAGCCGAGGCAACCGCGACGTCCTCTGCCGGGTGCTGCGGGACAACGGCTACCGCACCGCCTCCGCCGAGGACGGACCCCGCGCGCTCGGGCTCGCCGCGCGCGAGCGCTTCGACGCCGTGCTGCTCGACGTGAACATGCCCGGCATCAGCGGCCTCGGCGTGCTCTCCGCCCTGCGCCAGAGCCGGTCGCAGGCCGAGCTCCCCGTGATCATGGTGACGACGCGCGGCGCGAGCGAGGACGTCGTCGAGTCGCTCAAGCTCGGCGCCAACGACCATGTGACGAAGCCGATCGACTTTGACATCCTGCTCGGGCGGCTCGACACGCAGCTCACGCTGAAGCGCTCGCGCGAGCAGCTCTCGCAGCTCGCGGCGGAGCTGTCGGTCAAGAGCGAGTTCATCCGCAAGACGTTCGGCCGCTACCTGAGCGACGACGTGGTGAACCGCCTGCTCTCCTCGCCCGAGGCCCAGCTCCTCGGCGGCGAGGAGCGCGAGGTGACCATCATGATGACGGACCTCCGCAGCTTCACGACGATGACCGAGAACATGCCGCCCGACGTCGTCATGCGGCTCCTGAACGGCTACCTCGGCGAGATGGCGCGCATCATCGTCGCGCGCGGCGGCACGATCATCGAGTTCATCGGCGACGCGATCCTCGCGCTCTTCGGCGCCCCGTTCCCGGCGGGCGACGACACCCGCCGCGCGGTCGCGTGCGCGCTGGAGATGCAGATCGCGATGGACGCGGTGAACGAGAAGAACAGCGCCGAGGGCCTGCCGACGCTCCAGATGGGCATCGCGCTCAACACCGGCCCTGTCGTCGTCGGCAACATCGGCTCCGAGGCGCGCACGAAATACGGCGTTGTCGGCGCCCAGGTGAACCTGACGTCCCGCATCGAGTCGTGCACGGTGGGCCGCCAGATCCTGATCGCGGACGCCACGCGCCGCGCCGCCGGCGCGGGCCTCCTGCTCGGCCAGAGCCACGCGCTGGCCGTCAAGGGGTTCTCGAACCGCGTGCTGGTCCACGAGGTCCTGGGCCTCGACAACCCCGAGCGTCTCTACCTGCCCGAGCGGCGGGTCGAGATCCTCTCGCTCTCGTCGCCGCTGCCGGTCGTGTGCGCGCGCCTCGCGGGCAAGCGGGTCGAGGGCGAGCCGCAGTCCGCCTTCATCCTCGGGCTCTCGCCCTTCGGCGCCGTGCTGCGGATCCATCCCCGGCCCGCGCCCTTCACGAACCTCCAGATCCACCCGTCCGGCGCGCTCGCCGAGCAGCTCGGCGGCGAGCTGCACGCGAAGGTGATCGAGCTCGACGCGCGCGCCGACGACGTCGTGCGCATCCACTTCACGTCGTCGCCGCCGGGGCTCGCGGCGTTCGTCCAGAAGCTGCACCGCGCCGAGGCGTAACGGCTCGCCGCCGTACAGGCAGGCTCGCGTCTGGGTGGATGGGAGGTGCTGCCGAGCCGCCCGGCCCCAAGGAGGGAGCTCGTCGCGCGGGGCGCGGACGGGCTGAACTCGCCTGAGACGTCCTGCGCCCGACGTGCTGCGCACGCCGGACACAGGACGTTATTTGGGCTCAAACCCCAGCCCGTCCCCGCCCCGCGCGGAGTGCCCGTGCTCTCCGCAAACACTCCCGCATCATGCGTCCACCCACGAGCGATCCACGATCTACATTCGAAAAATAGAAGCCAATAGCGTCCCCGCGACTCGCGCTGCTCCTACCTGTCGCAAACATTCTCGCAGTCCATCGCACAAGTGAGCATACGACTTCAACTCCGAAAGGTCCATATCAAGAGAAACCAAAGCCTGCGCCACCTCGGGCTTGATTCCCGTAAGAATATACGATGCGCCGAGCATACGCACTGAGGCAGAGAGTCGGTACAAATGACCAGCGCTCGCTGTATCCATCAACTCCACGCCACCAACATCAATTATCACAAATCGCGCACGCTTGATCGAGATGGCCGGAAGCAAGCGGTCCATGAGCTCCGCCACTCGATCCAAATCAATCAAGCCGAAGACAGGCACTACCAGCACCTTGTCCCAGACCTCCAGGACCGGCAACGAAGACGAGCTGATGGCTTGCAGCTGCCGCTGCGTAAACTCTAGGCGTTCCCTGAGCTCCTCCTCTTGTCTGCGCTGCGCGTCCTCGGCAAGGCCGCGGCGGACCAGCTCGCCGAGGCGCGCCGCTACGATCTCGAGAAAGTATCGCTTTCCCTTCGAGAAGGCATCGGGTCCTGCCAGCAAAGCCTCCTCGCGGCAATGGACCTCCACCGCGCCAATCGCCTGCCCTTGCAGGACGATGTCCTGCGCGAGCACCCAGGCCGTCTCGCGGAAATTCTTCGTCAGAAACGAGCGCTCGCCGACCTTCGCGCGGGCGCAGGTTGCCTCTGGGTCGCCAAACGAGAGCGGGACGAGATCCACAGTGTGTTGGAACAGCTCCTCGAGCGAGGCCTTCTCGGTGATGTCGGGATTCAAGATCGCGTGAAGGCAGTCGATCTCTCTGCCTCGCTCCTCGAGCTCTCGTCGTGCACGCTCGGGATCCGCGACCGTCTCCGTGAGCGCCGTCTCCACCTTGTTCATGCCACCTAACCTTCTCAATCGGCCAGGAACCCTACGCGCACCCGCTCGCCTGTCGTGTCACGACGAGCCGCCAGCTGCGAACGGTACTGCACGGCAGAGGCTGCCATCCAATAGACACCACCACGGAAGATGTAGTACGATTGGGGCTGGTCGGACAAGAGCTAGCGCGAGCAACCTGGTCGGAGATCAAGCGATGCAGGCGGGACAGCATGTAACCCCGACGATCCGGCTGGTGCGCCCCCTGGGAGAGGGGGCGATGGGGTGCGTGTGGGTGGCAGAGCACCTCGCGCTCGGGACGCAGGTCGCGGTGAAGCTGATGGCTCGGGACTACGTGCAGCGGCCGGAGTTCACGGTGCGCTTCCAGCGGGAAGCGCAGGCGGCAGCGCGGCTCAGGAGCCCGCACGTGACGCAGGTGTTCGACCACGGAGTCACCCCCGAGGGGGAGCCCTTCATCGTGATGGAGCTGCTCGAAGGGGAAACGCTGCGCCAGCGGCTGAAGCGGCATGGCCATCTGCCGATCGAGCAGGTGGTGAGGCTCGTCGAGCAGACGGCCAAGGCGCTCAGCCGGGCTCACCAGCTGGGGATCGTGCACCGCGACATCAAGCCAGACAACCTGTTCCTGATCGACGAGGAAGGAGAACCGTTCGTCAAGGTGCTCGATTTCGGGATCGCGAAGCATGTGCACCCCGATGTCATGGGCATGACGGCGACCGGAAGGACACTGGGGACGCCGCTCTACATGAGCCCAGAGCAGTTCAGCGCGCCCAAGCACATCGACCACCGGACAGATCTGTGGGCGCTGTCCGTCGTCGCATACGAAGCGTTGACGGGACGAGCTCCCTTCGTGGGCGATACATTCCTGGCGCTGGCGCGGTCGGTCTGCGCCGGGAAGTTCCCGATGCCAAGCGCGCTCCGCACCGACCTGCCCACAGGGGTAGACGCGTGGATGGCGCGGGCCCTCCAGTGTGACGCCGCACAGCGGTTCGAGTCGGCGACCCAAATGGCTCAGGCGTTCGCGACGTCTGCGCAACGAAGCGCGATGCCCGCGCCATCGACGGCGTTTGACGATACCGCGCCCGCGTCACGGCCCGATGAGCCCGTGCGGCCGGCGCAAAGAGCCGCGCCTGCCAGGCCCCTCCAGGACGTAGCGCGCGCAGAGGGCGCCCGTGGAGCTGCCGAGGCACGTGGGCACGCAGGAAAAGAAGCTGCGTTCGACGCGGCGGTGCTCCGCAGGCTCTTTTCCCGTCCATCGAGCGGAGGTGAGCGGCCGGAGCGCGACGTCACGCCCGGCGTAGACGTGTCGCAAATCCAGATCACCGACGAGCCATGGGAAGACGCCAGGGTGCTCTCGCTGTCGATACCGGGCATCAAGCCCAGCGCCGTCAAGCTTGGCTCGCGTGGTCTTACGCTCTATGGCGGCTTTTCGCTAGGCCTGGTGATGTGCTGGGAGCTCGAGGCGAGGCGCTGGCGGTGGTGGCGTAAACATCTCGCACGCCCGCTCTGCTTCGCCAGAGCGCAAAGCCAAACAGCGATTTTCCTCGGATGCAGCGACGGCAACATTCGCGCAATCGACGCCAAGAACGGCGCGACAGAAAGAACCCTCCAAGGCCACGCTACATCCGTCCGTTGCGTCGCGACGAGCCCGACAGGACAGCAGCTCGCCTCCTGCTCCGACGACAAGACGGTCCGGCTCTGGAACATCTCCACCGGCGAGCTGATGTTCACCGGCAAGGAGCACTCCGACCGCGTTCGAAGCGTGGCCTTCAGTCCGAATGGTACCGTTCTTGCGTCCTCCGCGAACGACTCGACCATTCGCCTGTGGGATCAAAGCCTCCGGCCGCTCCGGGTCCTTCGCGGCTCTCCAGGTGGGGTGCGGAGCGTGGCCTTCTCGCCGGATGGCGCCTTCCTGGCGGCAGGCTGCGGCGACGGCACGATTCGCATCTGGGAAATGGGCAAATATGAACAGCCAGTGAGGGTGCTTGAGGGCCATAGTCAGCGCGTCGTCTCCGTTGCCTTCGGCTGGCGTGGCGGCGTGCTCGCCTCGGGCTCACCCGATCGCAGCGTTCGACTCTGGAACGTCGCAACCGGCAAGCCGCTTCGAGTGCTTCCCAGGCACGGAGGAGCGGTCGAAAGCGTCGCCTTGAGCCTTCACGGCGAGCACCTCGCGTCGGCGTCCGACGACGGTATGGTGCGCGTCTTTAGCTTCTCGAAGACTACCGGTTAGCAGCAAACCGGCTTCTTACCGGAGCACGCCTGCGGCTTGCGGATGCCGCTGTCCCGCCATCCTGTGGACGTGATCTCGTGCAATAACGCCCCCATGTTCCTCGTGCTCGCCGACGGAGCCGGGAAACGCACCGACGAGCGCCGCCTTGCTCCGGAAGAGCGCCTCGCCTACGCTCCCCGCTCGCAGCGCAATACGGCTCCTTCACGCGGCCACACACACCGAGGTAGCAGACGCACATGCGTTCCCTGACCGTCGCGGGCCCTGCGGGCGCGCTCCACATCGTCGATCATCCGGCCACGGGCGCTCCTACCGCCGCGGGCGCGGGTCCCTCGAGCGAGGCGCTGCCGGTCGTGCTCGTGCACGGCATGGTCGGCCACGCCGGCTTCTGGGAGGCGCCGCTCGCGCACGCCTCCGGCCGGCGGCGCGCGGTCGCCATCGACCTCCGGGGGCACGGCGCGTCGGAGCCCCCGCCCGACGCGGACTACGCTCCGTCCGCGTGCGCGGCCGACGTGCTCGCGGTCCTCGACGCCCTGGCGCTCCCCCGCGTGGCGCTCGTCGGCCACAGCTACGGCGCGCTCGTGGCGCTCGCCGCCGCGGCCGACCATCCGGAGCGGGTCGCGCGCCTCCTGCTCGCCGACCCGGCCCGGGATTTCACGCAGATCCCGGCGGAGGTCCAGGCGCAGCACTTCCCGCCCTACCTCGCCGCCCTGGCGGCGGACGGCTGGCGTGACACCGCCTTGGCCACCTTCAGCGAGGCGCTCGCGGGCAGCACGCCCGCGACCCGGGAGGCGGTGCTGACGCGCGTCGCCGCCACGCCGCACGACCGGATGCTCAACATGTCCCGGCATTTGCTGGAGTTCGAGGCGGTGAACGCGCTGGACCGCTACCTCGCCGCCCCGGGCGCCCGCGCCCACGCCATCGTCGCCCCCTCGAACGCATGGCCGCAAAGCCTGCACGCGCTGAGGCCCGCGCTCACGGCGGTCGTGCTGCCGGAGACGAGCCACTGGCTGATGCTCGACGCGCCGGCGGCGTTCGCCGCCGAGCTCGAGGCATGGCTGGACGCCGCCTGAGCCCGGAATACGGCGCTCCCGCTCTCCGGCTCAGCTCCGCCCTCGCTTCCCCGCGGCGAGCTCGCCAAACCGCTCCAGGTAGCCCCCGAACCGGTCCAGCACCTCCCGCTCGGTGAGCCCGAACTCGTCGAGGGCATAGCGATGGACCCCGCACCGGTGCTGCGGGTGCTCGCGCATCCACCCCTCGATCCGCGCGGCGACAGCGCCGTCGAACCCGAGCCCGAAGCGCTCGTGGATGCGCCGCACCAGCCCGGCGGGATCCGCGGTCAGCTCCTCGTAGCTCGCGTCGAGGAACCGCGCCGGGTCGAGCCGCGCGCGGGCCTCGAGGAAGCGGTCCATCATGGCACCGAGCAGCTCGAGGGCCCCCGGGCCGACCGCGCGCGGCTCGACCCGCCGCTGGTGTATCGCGCGCGCGGCCGCGACGAGGCTGCAGAACGACGGGACGACCCGGAGCGGATCGCGGTGCGTCATCACGATGCACGCGTCCGGATACACCTGCAGGAGCGCGGCGATCGCCGGCAGGTGGAAGGGAGACTTGAGCACCCAGCGCCCCTCGGGGCGCCCCCATTGCAAGACCTGCAGCTGGCGGCGGTGATGCTGGTAGTCCGGGACGAGGTCCTGCGCGAGCGCCCACCTCCCGTACGACGGCGTCTCGGCGCGGACACAGGGGAGAAGGGTGTTCTGCAGCAGGAACACGCACTCTTCCGGGCCGTCCGCGGAAAGCTCGTGGATGGTGGCAAAGATCGGACAGACGGTGTGCGCGAGGCGGACGCGGCGCCTCGCCGCCGCGCGCCGGGGGTCGCGGGCCTCGTCCTCGGGACGGACCGGCGGCGACGGCGCCTGGAGCCGCCAGAGGCGCGGCGCGTGCGCGTCCGGGTGCAGGATCATCAGGTTGTGCAGCAGCGTCGTGCCGGTCCGCGGATAGCCGACGATGAAGACCGGGCGCGGCGTGCGCTGCTCGACGATCCGTGGCTCGCGCCGCACGTCCTCGCGCAGCAGCAGGCGATTCGCGATCTGCCGCTCGATCTCGTCGCCGAAGCCGAGCCTCCCGAGCAGGGCCAGATCGGCCTCGTCCTCGAGCGAGGCGGAGAGGACCCGCAGCCCCTCCCAGAACCAGCCCTCGCCGGGATCGGTCAGCCCCGTGCGCCGCCGGGCGCGCTCGGACAGGACGTCGACGTCCAGGGGGGCGAGCGCACGCAGGGCCGAGCGCCCCATCCGCGCCCCGACCGCGTTGAGCGCGCGGAACGGCATCGACACGCGGTACGGATGAGGGGTCGATCGGGTAGGTCCGTGCATGCGCCGGCCTCAGGGTAGGCGCGCGCCGCACGGAGGGGTAGCGCCGAACGGGCGCACGCGGGCCGGGCGGCGGCCGCACCACGAGCGCCTCGCCGTCCTTTTCGGCGGGGCGCTCCCGGCCCACACTGCCGCCATGCACGACGACAGCGCCCCCCGGCACTCCGCGCTCACCGAGAGGACCCTGGCTCATTACGACGATCACGCCCTGTCGTTCTGGGAGGGCACGCGCGATCACGACGTCTCGCAGAACCGCGCCGCGCTGCTCGCGGCCCTGGAGGGGGCAGGCCCGTTCACGATCCTCGATCTCGGCTGTGGCCCCGGGCGCGATCTCGCGGCGTTCCGGGCCGCTGGGCACAACCCGGTCGGCCTCGACGGGTCCGCGCGGTTCGTCGACATGGCGCGGCGGCACGCGGGCTGCGAGGTGCTCCACCAGGACTTCCTGCGCCTCGACCTCGAGGCCGGGCGCTTCGACGGGATATTCGCCAACGCGTCGCTGTTCCACGTGCCGAGCAAGGAGCTGCCGCGCGTGCTCCGCGAGCTCCACGCCGCGCTCCGCCCGCGCGGCGTCCTCTTCAGCTCGAACCCGCGCGGCGACGATCGGGAGGGGTGGTCGGGCGACCGGTACGGTTGTACCTGGTCGCTCGAGCGGTGGCGGGAGCACGTGACCGCCGCCGGGTTCGAGGAGATCGAGCACTACTATCGACCGGCGGGCCGGCCGCGCGAGCAGCAGCCGTGGCTGGCGACGGTGTGGCGCAAGCGCTGAGCCCCCGGCGCGAGCAGCTTGCAATCCGTCGCCCCGAAGCGTGCGGAGACGCGCGGGTGCCCGCGGTCAGTGCGCCCTGATCACCTGCGGGCGCGCGGACGCGCGGGCGGCGGGGGCGCGGGACGCGGGCCCGCGGATGACCGCAGGGCCCACCGCGACGATCACGAGGGCCAGCGCCACGACGAGGGCGAGGCCGCCGCGCAAGGTGAGGTGGTCGGAGACCAGGCCGATGGCCGGAGGGCCGACGAGAAAGCCGCCGTACGACAGGGTGGCGAGCGTCGCCAGCGCCTTGCCGGGCGCGACGCCGGGGGCGCTCGCCCCGGCGCGGAAGACCAGCGGCACCACGACGGACAGGCCGGCACCCACGCACCCGAACCCCAGCAGCATGGCGACGGGGGCGTTGGCGAGCAGCGCCGCGCCGAGCCCGCCCGCGACCACGACACCAGCCACGCGCACGACCCGATCGGCGCCGAACCGCTGCGTCAGCCCGTCCCCGGAGAACCGCCCGAGGAGCATCGCCAGCGAGAACGCGGCGTAGCCGGTCGCCGCGAAGGCCGCGGTGGTGTGGAGCTCGTCGCGGAGGTAGACGGCCGACCAGTTGGCCATCGCGCCCTCACCCACGGACGAGCAGAACGCGACGAGGCCGAGCAGGAGGAGCGCTGTCGAGCGGGCGGTCCCGGGGCCGGCCGCGGTCGCGGGCTCGGGGCGCGCGTCGGCCGAGAGCGCCCTGCCCTCGCGCGCGACGGCCGCGGCGAGGACGGCGGCGACGGCGACGAGGTGCGCCGCGGGCGACAGCGCCCGGTCGGCCGCGAGCGCGCCAAGGGCCGCCCCGATCAGCCCGCCGAGGCTGAACATGCCGTGGACCGAGGCGAGGATGGGCCGACCGGAGCGCCGCTCGACCTCGACCGCCTGCGCGTTCATCGCGACGTCCATGAGGCCGTTGCACACGCCGAGCAGCAGGAGGGCCGCGACGAGCGCGGCGAAGGAAGGGGCGAGCGCGGGCAGGGGCAGCGCCGCGCACAGGAGCAAGGCCGAGACCCGGGTGATGCGCCGGCTCCCGAAGCGGGCGACGAGCGGCCCGGCGGCGCGGAAGGCGAGCATCGCCCCGCAGGCGAGGCCGAGGAGGGCGAGGCCGAGCAGGCCGTCGCGCAGCCCGAGCCGCTCGCGGACCGCAGGGACCCGCGCGGCCCAGGACGCGAAGGCGATGCCGTTCGCCACGAACATGACCGAGACGGCGCGCCGAGCGCGCGCGACGTCATCGACGAGCGAGAGCGGGACGCCCATCACGGCACCCCCCGCGCAGGACCAGGCGAGCCGCTGGCGCACAGCCGCGGCCAGGGGAAGGCCGTCCGGAGGACGGCGGTGAGAGTTGGAGGCTCCCCGGAAGGTTCGTGCATTTTCGTGAACATCAGGGAAAGATCATGGGGCCGGAAGGGACCGGAGCAAGCAACTTCGTGCACAAACAGGAACAACCGTGCAAAACAACGCAGACACCTCCGGCCTGATGGTGGCCGAGCGGCGCCAGCATATTCTCGTGGTACTAGAACGCGACGGGAAGGTGGTGGCGGCAGAGCTGAGCCGTGCCTTCGGCGTCTCGGAGGACACGATCCGGCGCGATCTGCGCGAGATGGCGAACGAGGGGCTCTTGCAGCGGGTTCACGGCGGCGGCCTGCCCGTCTCGCGGGTGAACCCGAGCTTCCCTGCGCGCGAGCGGCAGCGGCCGAAGGCCAAGGAAGAGCTCGCGCGGGCCGCGGCGACCTTGATCAAGCGGGGTCAGGTCGTGTTCATCGACAGCGGGACGACCAACGTGGCTGTCGCGCGCCACCTCCCGCGCGATCTCGAGGCGACGGTCGTGACCAACAGCCCTCCTGTCGCCATCGCGCTCTCGGAGCACCCGCGGGTGGAGGTGGTCCTGCTGGGCGGGCGCATGCGCAAGGATCCGCTGGCCGCCGCCGACGGGGTGACCATCGCGGGGGTGCGCCAGATCCGGGCGGACCTCTGCTACCTGGGGGTGTGCACGCTCGATCCAACGTTCGGCGTCACCACGCTGGATCTGGACGAGTCGTACGTGAAGCGGGCGATGGTGGAGGCCTCGGCCGAGGTCGTCGCGCTGGTGACCGCGGACAAGCTGGGCACCGTGTCGCCGTACGTGGTCGCGCCGCTGAGCGAGCTCACGTGGCTCTTCACCGAGCGCGGCGTGTCGAAGGAGGCCCTCGCGCCCTACCGGGCCGCGGGCGTCACCGTCACGCAAGACCTCGAGGCGGAGCCGGCCTAGAGCGGGGCGCAGGCTCGCGCTGGCCATGCCGAGCTCGATGTGCCTGGAGGCCTCCGCTCACTTCACGACGACCTTCGCCGTCGTGAACTTGACCGTCCCGCTGTTGTTCTGGGACTCGACCAGCAGCTTGACCTCGTGCAGGTTCCCCAGGGGAAGGCCGAGCGCTTCCCACTTGGTGAAGTGTTCGGAAACGGAGATGGTGCCGCACGTGCGAGCCGTCCGCCGGATGCTGAAATACTGATCGAACGTCTCGCTTGAACCCGTGATGGCCGGCTTGTTCACGCGGGTCTTCTTCCACACGTCGTAGGTCTCGCCGTCGGCGGTGAGCGTGCCGACCTCGTCCCGCGGCGTCCCGTCGGAAGAGAACCCTGCCGGCTTTACGCTCCCCCAGTCGTCGAGGATGTAGAACTCGCGCAGCGGGTTGACGGTCCAGCCGTAGATACCGATGTACGTCAAGCCACCGTCCTCCTCCGTCTTGGTATGCGCGAACTCCGCCGAGAAGGTGCCGATCTGGGCATGCTTCCGGGTCTGGTTGAAGTCGAGCCCGACGCGCGCAAGGAAATCCTCGACGTTGTTCCATTCCGCGCTGAACGCGGCGTCGACGCCGTGCACGGTCATGCAGCCCGTCCCGCTTCCCTCCGCCCAGAGCTCATAACCGTACCCATTGCCCGCATTGCCTTTGCTGTTCGAGCAATACTCCCTGCCTCCGGTCAGGGGTGTCGCCGGCGGGCAGGTGTTCGCGCCGCTGCCCGTGGACCCGCCTTCGCCGGTGGACCCGCCGCCGTCGCCGGGGGAGCCACCTCCACCCGTCGCTCCGCCCGCACCAGGGAGCCCGCTGCTGCTGCTGCTCGCGCCGCCGCTCCCCGTGACGCCTCCGGAGGTAGCGCCCGCGCCCCCGGCGCCCGGTTGACCACCGCCTCCACTCGCGCCGGTGGACCCCGCGATCGATCCGCCGCTCCCGCCGTCGTCCTTCCCTTCCCCGGAGCCGGAGCAGCCCGTGAAAGCCGCGGCAGCGAGGCAAGCGGCGAGGGTACCCAACGACCAACGGGACGGAGCGAGAACCTTCATGGTTGGAGCATGCCAGGGGTTGCACACGGGGATCAAGGGAGGCGAACCGCTGGAAGGAGAGCTCGTCGTCGGCTCGCCGCATCGGGCAGAAGTTTCCAGACCCGCGCAAACATCCCGTTCCATGGGCTGCTCGACAGGCTCACCGGCGCGGTGACGAGCGCCGGCTCGACAGGCCCTCCCGCGATCCGCAGAACCCGTTCGGCCATCCACGTGAGACAACCAGGGTCCTGAGACGCCTGTACGCCGAGCACCGAAAACGCCGAGGTGGGCCTGTATCCGAAGAACGTGATCTCCGGTCTAAGGCACCGTGTCTCGACGGAAAATCGACGAAGAGCGGAAGTTGGCTACCTTCGCGTCGACCTCGGTGGACGACAGGATCGCGTCCTCGGCGAAGTAGACCCAGTCGACATCCTCGTGGTATGTTCGCGAGCTGCCCTTCGCGGCATCGAGCTCATCGTACCAGAGGTTGAAGAAGATGAACTGATCCACCTCTGGAACGTACATGGAACCGTGCGTCGTGCGATGCACCCCATCGATGTAATAGCTGATGGACGTGCTGGTAACGTGGAGAACGAGCGTGTGAAATCCGTTGAAGTTCGCGGAGACCAAGCTCGAGACGTTCACGTCCGACGTCTCCCACGAAGTCAGCCACATCGTGCTCGTGTTGCCCTGGCCCCAACCGCCGTTGGGCATGTACTCGAAATCCTGCTCCGAGTAGTCCGGGTCGCCGACGGCCCATTCGGTCAAGGTGAAGAAGGTCTCGACGGGCTTGTCGGCGTAGAGACGCGTGCCGGACAGCGGGGTGTCGTTGAACTTGACCCTGGCAGCGTAGGTGCCGGAGCGGAACTTCTGGGCATTGGTGATCACCTCGGCCTGCGAGGTGGTCGCCCCGGTGCCGCTCGTGCTCGCCTCGAGACGCATCAGCTTGTTCGTGGAGCTCTGCGGGTCAGCGACCAGCGAAACGTTGGACTCCAGCCACGCCGCGCCGCTCACCCCGGGCGCCCCCGACCAGCTCCGCAGCGACCACCAGCTCGTGAAGTCGGCGTCGCTGGTCCCGTTGTAGCTGAAATCGTCGAAGAACTCGGCCGTGACCGCGCTGCCGGCCCGGGTCGTCGCGCTCGCCTGATTGGAGGCGGCAGACGCGCCGCCCGCATTCAGGGCCGTGACTTTGTAATAGTAAGTGGTCGACGCAGCCAGGCCGGTGCTGTCATAGCTGGTAGAGGTCACGCCGCTGGCGATGTGGCTTCCCGTGCCAGGCGTGAAACCCGACGTTGTCGATCGGTAGACGTCATAGCTTGTCGCACCGCTGCTCGCCGCCCAGCTCAGGGAGATCGCGCTTGCGCTCGACGCCGTAGCCGTCAGGGAGATCGGCGCCGGAGGCGGCGACACACGGCCGCTCGGCGGCGTACCGCTGCGCAGGCCGCCCGTGGGCGCGGAGCCGGCGTCGTGCACGGTGATACGGCTAGAGTCGGAGAAGGTTGTCTGGTTTCCATACGAGTAATCGTCGGTCTCGACGACGTTCGTATTGAACTCGATCCCGAGGTCGATCGGCTGGGTCGTCGCCCCCGCAGCCAAGCTCCCGGCGGCGCTGATGAAGCCGATCTGCACGTAACGATCGGCGCCCGTAGAGGACACTGTCCCGGTTGTCAGCGTGATTCGGCTGCAGCCCGAGCGCCACCACCAGCACGCCGGGGCCACCGTCGTCGCGGCGTTCTTCGTGAACCAGTAGCGTATGACGATGCTGCTCAGCGGTATCGGGGCAGCCGTGTTGTTGCGAATTTTTATCCCGGCCTCGACGATGGTGTCGTTCGGCGCGGCGGCGTCATAGTTGCTGTACTGGACGGTAAAGTCGGTCGTCCCGGCGAAACTACCGCTCGAGTGACCGCAAGTCGAGAGCGCGACGAAGATGCTCAGGCACGCAAGGCGGAGGGCACGAGCCCGCAGGAGCTCGGCCATCCTTTCGAGGAGCGTCACACGTGTGCGCCGGCCAGTCCATCTCACCCGCTCGACAGCATGTAGATAGTTCGAGTTCATGATTGTCAATCGTGCTCCCTTCACGCCCACACCGCGCGACATCGCCGAGCCGCCTTCGAGCACGGCGCGTGCCAGCGCTGAGCAGCGCCGAATTGGGCTTCGAAGCGACAGGCTCAACGGATCATTGCCGGGAGTGCGTACGAGGGCGATCCCGGCGATCCTTTGGGTGCGATCGGCCTCACGTGACGTCGGCGCGGAGGCCTGCTGAGATGGCAGGCATGCCTCCGTTGAGCGACGATGATGCCGCCTCCACCGAACTCCTGCCCGGGCCGGTGCGCCCCGCTGCGGCCGCGGCCGAGAGCTTCGCCCTCTCCGTCATGGCGGGCCCGGACGAGGGCCGCCGGTTCACGGTGGCGCCGGGGCTGCCCTCGCGCGTGCTCGCCGGCACGAGCCCCGCCTGCGATATCCCCCTCACGGACCGGCTCGTTTCGCGCCGCCACGCCGCCTTCGAGCTCGCCGGCGCCCGGCTCCGCGTCACCGACCTCGGATCGACGAACGGCACCTTCGTCCAGGGGATCCGCGTCGGCGACGCGTACCTCCAGGGCAGCGAGCTCGTCCGGATCGGCGAGACAGTGCTCCGCGTCGAGGCGCTCGGCGTCACGCAGGCGGCCGAGCTGTCGCCCGCCGTGCAGTTCGGCGGACTCCTCGGCGCCAGCGAGGAGATGCGGCGGCTCTATCCGCTGTGCGAGCGCCTCGCGGCCTCGAGCGTCCCCGTCGTCATCGAGGGCGAGACGGGGACCGGCAAGGAGGTGCTCGCGGAGGCGCTCCACGAGCAGGGGCCGCGGGCGGCCGGGCCGTTCGTGGTCTTCGACTGCACCGCGGTGCCGCCGACGCTCGTGGAGTCGGCGCTCTTCGGGCACGAGCGCGGCGCCTTCACCGGCGCGAGCGAGGCACGCCGCGGCGTCTTCGAGGAGGCGCACGGCGGCACGCTGCTGCTCGACGAGATCGGCGATCTCGACCTCAGCCTGCAGGCCAAGCTGCTGCGCGCGATCCAGCGTTCGGAGGTGCAGCGCGTCGGCTCGAACCGCTGGATCCGCGTGGACATCCGGGTGCTCGCGGCGACGCGGCGCGATCTCGAGCGTGAGATCCAGGCTGGTCGGTTCCGGGACGATCTGTTTTTCCGGCTCGCGGTGGCCCGGATCGAGCTGCCGCCGCTGCGCAAGCGGCGGGGCGACGTCACGGTGCTCGCGCACCACTTCTTTCGGCAGCTCGCGGGCCGCGGCGCGCTCTTCCCACAGGGGTTCGGCGAGCGGCTGGAAGACTACGACTGGCCGGGCAACGTGCGCGAGCTCTACAACGCCGTGGCGCGGCGCGTGGCGCTCGGAGAGGCCGCGCCGATCGAGACCACCCGGGCCGGACTGGCCTCCCCGGGCGCGCCGGCCCCGGCCTCCACACCTGCAGGCGCGAGCGGAGGCACAGAGCCCGGGACGTCCGGCGACGTCATCGAGGAGATCCTCGCGCTCAACCTGCCCCTCCCGCGCGCGCGGGAGCGGATCGTCGAGCACTTCGAGCGGCGCTACGTGCAGCGCGTCCTCGCCCAGCACGGGGGCAATGTCCGGAGCGCGGCGGCCGCGTCGGGCATCGCGCGGCGGTACTTCCAGATCCTGCGCGCCCGGCGATCCACCTGACGTCCTGCGGCGCCGGCGTCCAGCTGGCGACAGGCACGCGGCAGGTCGCGGATGAGCTCCGGGCGGCCCGAGAGCTCCGGATCGCCGGGGGCGATCCGAGAATTCCCTTGCATGCGATCGCGGCGATCGCGCCGCGATCGCTCCGATCACCCCCCGCGCGCCCGGATCGCCGGGCGCGATCACGGCGCGTCGACCCTGGGTTCGCTCCAGGAAGAGCTCAGGATGGGCTGCCGCGGCTCCGTGCGCCGATCGTCGGGGCCATCGCCACGACTGGTACGTCGTTTGCTCTTCCGGCCTGCAGCAGCGAGCTACGACGACCTGGCCTCGCTCGGAACCACGATGGGCCTCATCCACGGAGGGTGATCGCGGTCGAGCCCCAGCGGTGAGTCACGGCCCCGCGGCGCCGGAGTGCAGCATGGCGAATGCTGCATCGGGCGAGGCAACCGTCGGCGATCGTTCGTCTCTAGTCAAAGGAAGGTTACCATGTCTCTTCATCTTACTTCCATTGCTCCTGAGCTGTCGCTTCTCCTCGTCGCCATCACCATGAGCGGGCTCGGATGCCTTGCTTCCGTATCGCCGGAGGGCGAGATCGACGCGGCTCAGAACGAATCTTCCGTGTGCGCAGACATTCCGGAGTGGCAGGAGGGTCAGTGGTATGACGCGGGGGCCATCGTGAATTACCAGGGGTCGGCCTACATCGCCGAGTACGACAATCCCGGCTACATCCCGACGGTCAGCACGTACTACTGGGAGCCGTATTCCGACTGCAGCGGCAGCACCGAGCCCACCGAGCCCACCGAGCCCACCGAGCCCACCGAGCCCACCGAGGGCTCGTGCGGCTATCCGCAATGGCAGGAGGGTGAGTGGTATGACGCGGGGGCCATCGTGAATTACCAGGGGTCGGCCTACATCGCCGAGTACGGCAATCCCGGCTACATCCCGACGGTCAGCACGTACTACTGGGAGCCGTACTCCGGCTGCAGCGGCAGCCCCGGCGATGGCGCCAGCCCCGGCGACGGCGCCAGCCCCGGCGATGGCGCCAGCCCCGGCGACGGCGGCAGCCCCGGCGATGGCGCCAGCCCCGGCGACGGCGCCAGCCCCGGCGATGGCGCCAGCCCCGGCGACGGCGCCAGCCCCGGCGACGGCGCCAGCCCCGACGACGGCGCCAGCCCCGGCGACGGCGGTGGGCTCCCCGCAAAGGTCGTCGCTGGCTACTACCCCAACTGGACGCCAGCGCCCGTCCGCATCCGGGACATCAACAGCAATTACAACGTGATCTATCTCTTCGCCGCGCAGCCCGAGGGAGGATCGCCCGGCACGACGGGCGCCGTCTACTGGACGCCGCCGGGTGATGGCAGGGGAGCGGCGACGAACCTGAACGCCGACATCCAGTACGCTCGGACGAACCAAGGTCGCAAGATCATCCTCTCCGTCGGCGGCGCCAACAATGGCATGAGCTTCCCGACGCGCGCGAAGTCGCAGACGTTCGTCGAGAGCGTGGTCGGGATCTACGACAGCCTGGGTGGGTTCGACGGCATCGACTGGAACACCTTCGAGGCCGATCAGGCCCCCGACACCTCCGAGATGATCTGGATCAGCAAGGAGCTGAAGCAGCGCTTCCCCGGCTTCATCATCACCGCGCCTCCGGCCCCCTGGAACGACCGCGACAAGACGTTTTGCAAAGAGATGGTGGACGCCGGCGCCATGGACTACGCGGCCCCGCAGTACTACGATGGCCGCGACTTGGACCAGCAGTCGTACATCGTGAACAGCGTGAACGAGTGGGTCTCGCTGCTCGGTCCGACGCACGTCGTCGTGGGGTTCGGGATCTGGGACCAGCCACACTACATGTCGATCGACGAGGCGATCCCCACGTGGAATGAAGTCGAGAGCAACCACCCGACGCTCCGCGGGGTGTTCGACTGGCAGATCCACATCGACGAGAGCCTCGGGTGGCAGTTCGCCGACGGCGTGGGACCTCTCGTCACGGACTGAAGCGGGATCGGGCGGAGCGCGCGGCGACTCCGCCCGCCGATCGCGGACAGCGGGCGCTCCCCTCGATCGAAGGAGGTCTGCGCCTATCGGTAGAAGGCGACGTCGTCGATCCAGATATCGAACGCCTGCTCCTTGTCGAAGAAGAACTCGATGGCCCAGAGCCGCTCCAGGGCGGGCGCCAACAGCTGGTTACCGTAGGGCTCCTGCTTGAGGCACTCCACCGGAATCTTGAAGTGCTTCCAGTCGCTCTCCAGCACGACGGGCTTGTGGAAGTGATTGTTGCATCCCCCCTCGGCCTCGTTGCAGATGCCCCCCAGGTGATAGGTCTGCTGATCGATGAACATCACTTTCATTCTCCTGGTGGAGCCCTCCTCGGCGCGGGCCCAGAACGTGAGGCCACGGTACTCGGACGCGTCGTAGTAGGCCTCGTCGTCCAGATGGAAGCCGACGCCGGCTCCCCAGAGGAGGAAGCCGTCATCGGCGCTCGTGTGCACGGCCTTGATGCTGACGCCGCGCGGAGGGTCAAGGGTGCTCACGAGGTCCGCGGGGTTCGCAGGATCCTGCCTTCCTTCCGGTGACTCGTCGTTGTCCTCGAACCAGAACCCTGCCCAGGGGTTCGCCCCGTTCCCTCCGGAGATCCGGGTATCTCCGTCTTCCATGTCGTCGATCATCGACAGGGCGAGGGTCTCCCCGGGCAGCACCGCGAGGATCTCGCATGGATCCCCCGCACCGCCGCCACCGCTCTCGGCCGCTGAGCCCGCTGCGCCACCGCCTCCGGAGCTCTGGTCCTCGGGCTCGTAGACCTTGTCGAAGCCGAAGAGCTGCGCACATCCGAGCCCGAGCAGCGCCATTGCACATCCGCCGGCGCACCGAACGAAAGCCAGCATCGTCTTCATTTTCATGTGAAATTTCAAGAGGTTTTGGCCGCGGAGGATATCAGGTTGGCCGCCGAAACGGAATGATGCCCCCATCAAGTCATACGGCTGTCACCGATCAGTCAGCGCGCGACCACCGGCCATTCCGCCGTGCGATGGCGCAGACCGACGGAGCGCGCCCTAGATCTTTACTGGAACACTGTAAACCGCGCTTCGATCCGTCAGTTCCTGAGTGCAGGCGTCGCGTACGCTGGTGTATAAGTTCGCCTGCTGGTGGAACCCATGTCGCTGAGTCTGGACGACGGGATGCTGTTTGCTGGCAGGTACCGCGTGGTGCGCGGAATCGCCAGCGGCGCGATGGGCGCGGTCTACGAGGTTCTGCACATCGAGACGGAGCGCCGGCGGGCGCTCAAAGTGATGCACTCGCACCTCGCCGGCAACCCCGATTTCCAGGCCCGGTTCAAGCTGGAGGCGCGGGTCGCCGCGCGCATCGAGAGCGACCACATCGTGGAGGTGTTCGACGCCGGGATCGACGCCGAGACCGGCAAGCCGTTCCTCGTGATGGAGCTGCTCCGCGGCACGCTGCTCGACGAGCGCCTCCGCCACGCCGGGCGCCTGCCGCCGGAAGAGGCCGTCGCCTTCCTGCGCCAGACCGCGATCGCCCTCGACAAGACACACGCCGCCGGGGTCGTCCACCGCGACCTCAAGCCCGCCAACCTCTTCCTGGCCGAGACCGACGACGGCGCGCCCCGGATCAAGGTGCTCGACTTCGGCATTGCCAAGCTCGTCGTCGAGACGGCGACGGACTCGGCGGCGACCGCGATCCTCGGCACGCCGCTCTACATGGCGCCCGAGCAATTCAGCGGCGAGTCGGTCTCGCGGGCTGCCGATATCTTCGCCCTCGGCATGATCGCGTACACGCTCCTCGTCGGCAAGGCGTACTGGCTGAACGACAGGCGGAAGTACGACAGTGCGCTCGCTTTCGCGGCGCTCGCCGTGAACGGCCCGCAGGAGCCCGCGTCCGCGCGCGCGGACGCCGAGGGGGTGAAGCTGCCTCCGGGCTTCGACGCGTGGTTCGCCAAGGTGACGGCCCGCGCCCCCGAGGCGCGCTTCGCCGCCGCTTCGGCCGCGGTCGAGGCGCTCGCCGAGGTCTTCGACCTGCCCGCCGCGCCGGTTCGATCGTCGCGCCTGCTCACCGCGGAGACGCCGAGTGGGCATGGCCCCCTGAGCTCCCGCTCCTTGTCGCTGCAGAGCGATGTCCAGCTCCCGACCGCGGCCGTGGTGACCGCGCTGCCCCCCACGAAGCAACGGAGCCGAGCCGCGATCACCGTCGCGGTGCTCGTCCTCCTCGGCGGCGGCGTCGGCGCCTTCGCCTCACTGAGCCGCGGCGCGCTCCCCGCCGGCGGGAGCGCGGAGACCGCGCAGACCGCGGAGCCCGCGCAGACCGCGGGGGACGCGCGCTCGCCCGCCTCCGCGCCCCCTGAAGTCCATCCGACGCCGCCTCTCCCCGACGCCTCGGCGGCAGCCACAGCGCCGGGCGTCGCGACGCCCGCTCCCGCGGCCTCCGTGCCGCTGGGCAAGGGCAGCCGCGCGCTCGCCCCCGCGACGGGGGCGGCGAGCGCGTCGCCGCCGCCAGCGCTCGGCTCACGGCGCAGGCTCGCGCCAGCCCCGTCGGCCGCAGAGCCGAGCCCTGAGTTGCTGTACAAGCCGGACTGAGCACGATGGCAGGGCGGACACCTCTTTGCCAGGAGCGAGCGGGAACGATGGTATTTGGCGGCTCACGCATGCGCTTCTCCTGGTTCCGGTCCATCTGCCTTGGCGTGCTGGGCGTCGCCGTCGCGGCGCCGGCCAGCGCGCAGGCGCTCGCCGTCGCGGAATCGCACTTCGACCGCGGGCTCGCCGACATGCTGGCAGGCCGGTACGAGACCGGCTGCCCTGCCCTCGCCGAAAGCCAGCGCCTCGATCCTCGCCCGGGGCGGCTATTCACGCTCGCCGAGTGCGAGGCAAAATGGGGGCGTATCGCGACCGCGGTCGCGCGCTACAACGACTATCTCGCGATGGTCGAGCGCATGAGTGAGGCCGAGCGGGTCAAGCAGTCGGTGCGACACAAGATCGCGCTCGGGCAGCGCAGCGCGCTCGCGCCGCTCGTGCCGCAGCTCACGCTGTCGCTGCCGCCGGGCGCGCCGGCGGGGACGCGCGTGCAGTGCGACGGCATCGCGCTGGAGCAACCCTCTCTCGGCGTCGCGCTCCCCGTCGATCCCGGAGAGCACGTCGTGACGACGCAGGCGCCGGGAGGGGCCGTGACCGAGACGCGATTCACGATCGACCGGTCGGAGTCGAGGGCGATCGTGCTCGAGGTGAAGCCCCCGGCGGGCGCCAAGCCGCCGCGCGCCGAACCGCCGGCGCCAGCACCGCCGCCGGCGCCGGATCATGGGCCCAGCGGTCTGCGGGTGGTCACCTATGTGGCGGGCGGGCTCGGCGTGGCCGGGCTGATCGTCGGATCGGTGACCGGGTGGATGGCGCTCGACGCGAGCGGCGTCGCGGCCGAGAACTGCAGGGACGTGAGCCCCGACCGGGCGCGATGCAAGCCCGACGGGCTCGACGCTGGCAACCGCGCGAAGCAGCTTGGGCTCGTGAGCACGGTCGGCTTCGGCGCCGGCGTGGCGCTCGCCGGCGCGTCGGCGCTGGTCTTCCTGCTGGAGCCCTCCCCGCGCCGCCAGGCGGCGTCCGAGGTGAGCTGGGAGCTGACGGCGGGCCAGGCCGGTGGCGGCGTCGTTGTGCGTAGCCGCTGGTGACGCGGCTCGCGCGCGCCGCCGCGAGCCCATGAGCCGCCCAGCACGCCACGGCCGGGATACTGGGTGATCGCTGCGTGGAGCTGTGTGCAAGGCTCGTTTGCGATTGTCATAAGTCCGGGTGCACCGTCGAGCCGCGCGGCGCGGTCAACTTCGATTTTGCCGTCGACCAGCTGAAGGCGGACGGCGACATGGCGCTCGAGGGCGCTACCCCGCACGGACAAGCACGAGGGCGTCGGACAGGATCCAGAGCCCGAGGCCGATCAAGACGAACGGCAGCGCCGCACGGCCGGAACGCCGGATGCGCGTGCCCAGGATCGGGTGGTTGACAAGGCGGTGCCCGAGCGCGCACCAGGCGCCGGTCATGACCGCGAACACGGCCGCATGAAGCGGGATGTGCGCAGGGGAGCTGGAGAACAGCGGTATATAAACGCCGAGGTTGTCCCCGCCGTTCGCGAGGGTCACGCTCGCCACGGCGATCACCTTGAAGCGCGACGCGCTGCCATGGGGCTCGCGCGCGCTGTCTGCTAGGTCCGCGCTGTCCGCCACGCCTGCTTCCCTGGCCCTGGAGCCCCGCCAGAGCGCCCAGAGGCCTCTCAGGCCGAGCGCGAGGGGAGCCAGGCCGAGCAGGCCGATCCATCCGTCCGGCACGCGGACCGCGAGCAGCGCACACGCCACGCTCGCGGTCACGAGCGCCGCGTTGCCGAGGAACTGGCCGGCCACCACCTGAGCGGGAGTAAAGCCTGGATCCGCGAAGAAGGCCGAGAGAAGGAGGATGTCATCGATGTTCGTGGACACGAACACGACCACGCTCACCCCGAGAATCGGAAGGATCTGCTCCATGGCGCGCCCGCGGACGTACCACCTCCCGCGGCTCGCGTCCGCTCGGCGGGGCGCAGGCGCCGCGGGCGCCGCTCCGAACCGGCCGACGCCGGAGCTCACCCGGGCCTGCCGGGGTAGACCGTAATCACCGGAGCGACGGCGCGTCTGCGCAGGCGACAGGAGACGAGCCACGAGCTCGTGTAAGGAGAAGCCATGGTGACGATTCCCCAGCCCGTGCAGCCGACCAGCGCGAAGGCCGCGCCCGCCGCGCAGGGCGCCCGGACGGAGCTTCCGGTGCAGGGCATGACCTGCGCGGCGTGCGTGCGCCGCGTCGAGAAGGCGCTGCGCGCCGCGCCCGGCGTCCAGGATGCGGCCGTGAACCTGGTGACCCGGCGCGCGACGATCACCTACGACGCGCAGGCGACAACGCCGGCCGCGCTCGCCAGCGCCATCGTGGAGGCGGGGTACGAGGTGCCCGAGGTCCCCCCGGCGGCCAGCGTCCCCGAAGCCGCGCCGATCACGGGCCTTCCCGCAGCCCCGCAGGCCGACGGCGTCCTCGCAAGCCCGACGAGCGCCGGCGTCCACGCGGCCTCCACGGCGCCCGAGCGCCCGGCGGCGACGGCGGACGCCCCGCCGCAGCGCCCGCAGTCGAGCGCGGCCGAGCGCGCCAGCGCCATGGACGCGGCCGAACAGAAGGAGCAGCGGACGCTCCGGCGCGACGTCGCGGTCGCCGCGCTGCTCACCGCGCCGCTGCTCGCCGTGGCCATGTCCCACGGCGCGATCCCGGCGCTCGAAGGCGCCTCCGCGCGCTGGCTCTCGCTCGCGCTCGCGACGATCGTGGTCTTCGGGCCGGGGCGCCGGTTCTTTCGCCTTGCCTGGAGCGCGCTCCGGCACCGCGCCGCGGACATGAACACCCTCGTGAGCCTCGGGACCGGCGCCGCCTGGCTCTACTCGACCGCCGCGGTCGCGGCCCCCGGCCTCTTCCCGCACGCCGAGCACGGCCACGCGCCGCCCGTCTACTTCGAGGCCGCGGCCGCGATCGTCACCTTCGTGCTGCTCGGCAAGCTCCTCGAGACGCGCGCACGGAAGCGGCTCGCCGACGCGGTGCGCGGGCTCGTGGCGCTCCAGCCGAAGACCGCGCGGCGCGTCCGCGGCGACGCCGAGGACGAGGTGCCCGCCTCGTCGCTCGCCCCGGGCGACCTCGTGCGGGTGCGGCCCGGCGAGCGCATCGCGACCGACGGCGAGGTGGTCGACGGCGCGTCCGCGGTCGACGAGGCGATGCTCACCGGCGAGAGCATGCCCGTCGACAAGACGGCGGGCTCGGCCGTGCTCGGCGGGACGCTCAACCAGAGCGGCGCCCTCGTCTTCCGCGTCACGAAGACCGGCGCGGACACCGCGCTCGCGCGCATCGTCGAGGCCGTCGAGCAGGCGCAGGGGTCGCGCGCGCCGATCGCGCGCCTCGCCGACGTGGTGAGCGGCGTCTTCGTGCCCGTCGTCCTCGGCGTCGCGTCGCTCGCCTTCGCCGCGTGGCTCGCGATCGACCCGACCGCCGCGGGGCTCGCCACGGCGGTCGAGCGGTTCGTCGCCGTGCTCGTGATCGCCTGCCCGTGCGCGCTCGGGCTGGCCACGCCGGCCGCCGTGGCCGTCGGGACAGGGCGCGGCGCGGAGCTCGGCGTCCTCGTCAAGGGCGGCGCGGCGCTCGAGGCCGCGAGCCGCGTCGACACGGTGCTGCTCGACAAGACCGGGACCCTGACCTCGGGTCGGCCCGAGCTCACGGACGTCGTGGACCTCGCGGGCCACGGCGAGGCGACGCTCCTCGGCCTCGTGGCGGCCGCCGAGCGCGAGAGCGAGCACCCGGTCGCGCGGGCGATCGTCGAGGGCGCCCGCGGCCGCGGGGTCGGCATGGCGCCGGCCTCGGCGTTCCGCGCGGAGATCGGCCACGGCATCGAGGCGCGCGTCTCGGGGCGCCTCGTCCGCATCGGGACCGCGGCGTGGCTCCAGCGGGCGGGCGTCGACACGGTCGCGCTGGAGGCCGATGCCGATCGCCTGGCCGCGCTGGGCCGCACGCCGTCGTTCGTGGCCGTCGACGGGCGGCTCGCAGGGCTCGTGGCGGTCGCCGACCGGCCCACCGAGGAGGCGCGCCGCGCCGTCGCGGCCATGGCCGAGCTCGGCGTCGCGGTGGCGATGGTGACCGGCGATCGGGCGGGCGCCGCGCGCGCCGTCGCCGAGGAGCTCGGCATCCGCGCCGTGTTTGCGGAGGTGAGACCCGAGGACAAGGCGAGGATCGTCCGCGAGCAGCGGGCCGCCGGCCGCAGGGTGGCCATGGTCGGCGACGGCATCAACGACGCGCCCGCGCTCGCCGGCGCGGACGTGGGCATCGCCCTCGGCAGCGGCACGGACATCGCCGTCGCGTCCGCGGACGTGGCGCTGATCCGCGGCGGGATCGCGAGCCTGCCCGTGGCGCTCGGGCTCGCCCGCGCCACCCTCCGGACGATCCGGCAGAACCTGTTCTGGGCGTTCATCTACAACGTGATCGGCATTCCGATCGCGGCGGGCCTCCTCTACCCGCTCACCGGATGGCTCCTGTCGCCCGTCCTCGCGAGCGCGGCGATGTCGCTGTCGAGCGTGTCGGTGCTCGCCAACTCCCTCCGGCTACGCGCGTTCGGCCGGACGTAGACCGGCACGCGCGGGCGCTGGCGGGCACAGCAGGAGCGGCGCGTCTCTGTCACCTTTGCGGCCCAGCGCGGTAAGCAAGAAGCCGACGAGCAGCGCGCTCATCGCGCTGATATCCCGAGCAGCCGGCTCTTCGCGCCAGCGAGGCGCTCGGCCCGGGTGCATCGCTCCACGCCACGGCCGCTCGCAGGGCGGCTACCCGGCGCCCGGCGAGTGAATGATCGGAGCCACGGATGCACCGAAGCATTCAAAATTACGGAGGATCCATGCGAGCTTACCGCCATCACATTGGCACAGCCATTGCCTTTGCCCTGTCCCTCTCGGCCCACGCGGCCGATGCCGCGGTCACCGTCGGGCTCATCGAGCCGACCAATGCGATCATCGAGGGCAGCATGATCTCGGTGCACGCAACGGCGTCGTCCCCCGAGGACATCTACTATGTCGAGGCGGAGCTCGAAGGGCTCACCATCGAGCTCACGCCGACGGAAGGGGGTCATTTCCAGGGAGCGTTCGACCTCGGCGAGCTCGCGGGCGAGCTCGCTTATGGGCCCCACGTCGTGACGGTCCACGCGTACAACACGTTTGGCGAGGTGGCGAGCGCGCAGGGCACCGTGCACCGGTACGCGCCTCTGACGCTCGGATGGAACGCGCTCGCGCACGACACCCTCACAGAGGGCTGGCGCTTCGCCGCGAAGTGCGTCCCGACGCCGCCGTACGCGTGCCAGAGCCTCCGGGCGACGTTCCGCAGCGCCGAAGGACAACAGGTCACCCTTTCGGCGGGCAACCCGCAGCCCGTACCGGGGCACCTCTACCTCAAGGAAGAGCAGGCCTGGTATGGCTACCAGATCCCGTCGGGCAGAGCGTACACGCTGACCCTCGAGGCCAGCGACGGCGTGGGCCCCACCGTCACGAAGACGATCGGCCCCATCTACGTCGAGCGGAACCCGAGGCTCACCGCCGTCCAGCGCGCGCCAGGCACCATCCTCGATTTCGACGCCGCGCGGATCCTCTTCCGGGACCCGTACCAGCGCCTCGGGATCTTCGACCGCGCCACGCAGCAGGTGACGTGGGTCGCGACCATCCCGCAAGGAGATCTGCCGATCAGCGAGGTCTACGGGGCGCTCACGCCGTCCGGGTCCGTGCACCAGTCGACGACGGGCCACATCCTCGCCTGGGTCAACGGCGCCCGGCGCACCATCACGAGCGCGGCGCGCCTCGACGCGGTGAACGGCGACAACATCGTGTGGACGACGAACAGCGACGACTGGGCCGTCGCTACCTCGCTGTCGGCGGGGACGAACAGGACCCTCTGGCGCGTCGACGGGAGCAGGTCGCCGTTCCAGGCCGACATCACGCCTTCCGGCGGCGTCTATTTCGGCACCTACGAGGATGCCGCCATCGTCGGGCCGAGCAGGGTGCGCCTCGGCGATCATGCGGGCAACCTGCAGCGGCCGATCACCGACGGGACGAACGTCGCCGGCCGGTGGTGGGACGGCATGACGAGCTCGAGCTACCTGTACACGGCGGAGGGAGAGGAGGTGTTCCTGGGCGACTCGATCACCGGCACCTCGGCCGGGCTGCTGGTTCACGCGGGCCACGCCGCCTTCCTGAAGAACGACGGCGCCGTCAACCAGGTCTGGCTGCGGACCCCCGACGGCGAGCAGCATCAGATCAGCGATTTCACGACGTCGAGCCAGTTCGATCAGGTGAAGCTCCGGGTCGGCCACGACGGCATCAGCGACACGGGCGAGGTCCTCTTCCTGAACGGCGGCAAGCGCTACCTCGGCCGGGCGGGGGGCGCGCCCGAGAGCATCGGCTCGTCCCTCGGGCACGGTCGCTGGCTCGACGGGAGCTGGTATGTGACCATCGGGAACACGATCCTCCAGGTCTCGAGCGCACAAGGCGCCGTCGCGCGCCTCGCCGCGCCGGGGAACGCGGAGTTCGCGCCGGAAGAGGGCCTGGGCGGCGAGCGCGAGGTGCTGTCCACCTCGTTCGCCGTGGACGAGGTGCTCGATGAGCCCATGTGGGCTCGCGATCTGCACGAGCCGGACGCGCTGCCGGCGTCGGCCGACGCGGACACGGACGGCAACATCGCGCCGGCCGCGGCCGGGTGCAGCGCCTCTGGCCCGGCGGGCTCCGCGGGCAGCGCCGCCGCGCTCGCGGCGGCGGTCGCGGGCCTCGTGCTCGGGCGACGGCGGCGCGCGCGGTCGTAGCGGCGCCGCGCTCCTCCACCCGGCCCGGTCGACCTCGATCGGGCCGGGGCGCCGCGCTCCTCTCGGGCCGGCCTCGCCGCGGCCCTGCCCTCGCGGCCGCCCCTCCCGTCATCCACCCATCACTCGGCGACGACGATCTGCCATCGCTGCTCCTCGCCGCCGCTGCCCCGCTGCTCGATCGCGGCGGCGTCCGCGGTGGAGCCCTGGTAGACCCCGATCAGCTTGCCGCTCTTCTTGTTCCTGATCTGGAAATCACCGCCGCCCAGATCGATGAACAGCCACGCCTGGTTGTCGCCGTCATGGTTCTCCCATTGCACCAGCGCGACCCCGTCGCTCGTCGACTCGTCAGGGACATCGAGCACCTTGCCGCTCTTGACGTTGGTCAGCCGGAAGTAGCCCGATCCATTGTAGTTGAAGCTCCACTTCTGGCTGTCTCCGCCCCTGTCCGCGTTCTGGACGACGTCCGCCCCGTCCTCGCCCGACGCGCCGACGACATCCATCACCTTGCCGCTCTTCTTGTTGACGAGCTTGAAATTGTTCGTCGCTCCGGCGACGGCGCCGGCCGACGTATCGATGGTCAGCGTGTTGTTCCAGCGCATGCTCATGGTGGTGTCCGACGGGAAGGAGATCGGCTGCCAGACGTACGTCGAGTTGTTGACCGGTCCGCTCCAGGCCCCTGCCCACCGGTCTCCCATGTACAGGTAGGCCGTCCCGGAGCTGCCCTGGACCGGCAGCACGTAGGTCGACTGGGAGTGGTAGGTCGTGCCGTCACCGACGTTGGTCATCGCCGACCAGCCCCTGTCGAGAGAGCGGGACGTCGCGTATTTCGCCTGGTTGGGCGACCAGCCCGTGGCGCCTGAGGTCAGCAGGAAATAGGTGCCGTTCCGCTTGAACAGCGCCGGCGCCTCCCGGTGCCCGCCGGGGAAGAGCGTGGCGGAGAGGCGGGCGATGGACAGGTAGTCGGGGGCCAGCTCGTAGAGGTTGAGATCGTAGTTCTCGTTCGTGGCGGAGATGAAATAGGCCTTGGCGTCGTCATCGACGAAGAGCCCGCAGTCGCGTGACATGTACCCGGGCTTGCCGTGATCGGTCACCCCGCTGCCGGCGAGCGGCCGGAAGCTGCCGTGATACGTGTAGTCGCCGTCCACGGTGCTCGAGCTCGCGACCGCGGCGCGGGCCTCGCCGTAGTTCACCCCGTTCTCCCAGTGCATCCACATCACGAATCTGTCCGTGGACGCGTTGTAGACCACCTTCGGGCGCTCGATGTTGGCCGGATCGAGGTCCTTGTCCGAGTCCATCGTCAAGACATGGTTCCTGAACTCCCAGCGCCGCAGATCGGTCGAGCGATAGCAGGAGACGGCATAGAACGTCCCGTCCGGGTTCCGGTTCTCTCCGAACCAGTAATAATGGTCGCCCACCCGGATCACCCCTCCCCCGTGCGCCTGGATGGGTTTGCCCGAGGTGTCGGCCCACTGGATCCCATTGACCAGGGGGCCGACCGCCGGCGGCAGCTCCGGTCCCCCACCCTCGCCAGGCGCCCCGCCGCCGCCGGACGCCGAGCCGACAGACACGCCGGAGGTGCCCGGCGCCCCGCCCCCCGAAGGGCTGGAGGTGCCGGGCGCCCCTCCGCCGCCGGACGACGAACCCACGGACGTGCCGGGCGCGCCGCCGCCGCCGGACGACGAGCCCACCGACGCGCCGACCCCGGAAGCGCCGCCGCCGCCCTCCGATGAGCCCCCAGGGAGCTCTTCCGAGCCGGAAGCGCAAGACGCGATGCCGAGCCCCACGACCAGCAGGCCCATCACCGGAGACAAGGAACCGAGACGCATGACGCCCTCCAGAAAGAGCCAGATCTCGGTGCCTTCAACCGGACGAGTCAAGTCCTTCTCGCGCGCAGCGGCCTGGGTGATTTGATCCGCTCCCGTGCGATCTGCCAGCCTGCGCGCCGGGGAGATCTCGGCCGCGCGCTCGTGGCCCGATCAGGCCCGCGCCGCGGGGATCGCCGCCGCTCCGCGAGGCGCGGCGATCTTGTACCTGTCGCGGGCCCAGGCGGCGATCTCGGCGACCTGCCGCTCGACGGGGGTCGCCGACCAGCCGAAGGCCTCGCGGAAGCGCGCGTCGTCGATGACATAGGGCACGTCCCACTGGTACGCCATCTCGGCTACCTCCCGCATGAAGGGCGAGAACAGGCCCACCGCGCGCAGCAGGACGCGCGGGAGTCGCGCCACCTCGACCTCGACGCCAAGGGCGCGCCCGAGGCGCCGCGCGAGCGCCCGCGTGCTCTCGGCAGGCGCCGTCGGCAGGTGCCAGACATGGCCCATGGCCGCCTCCCGCTCGCCCAGCGTCACGAGGCCCCGCGCCACGTCCTCCACGTAGGTATACGAGTGACGCATCTCGGGATCACCCATGCACTCCACGGCTTTTCCGGCGAGCGCGCGCGCGTAGAAACGGTCGCCCCAGGCAGACAGCGGCACGTCGGCGCCGAAGAAGTCGCTGGCGCGCCCGATGGCCACGCGCACGTCGCCGCGGCGCTGAGCCGCGAGGCGCAGCTCCTCGAGCTCGACGCGCAGCGCGCCCTTCTTGCTGCAGGGGCGGCGCGGCGAGTCCTCCCGCATGGCCCCGTCGGGCACGCCGTACATGTACAGGCAGTCGAGGGCCACGAGCTTCGCGCCCGCCTTGCTCGCGCCGTGCACCGCGCCGCGCGCGATGGGCAGGAGCTGCGTGGCCCAGAGGTGGTAGGGCGGGTTCATGCAATCGTAGACCACGCTCGCGCCGCGCGTGGCCTCCTCGGCAAAGGCGAGATCGGTGATGTCGCCGCACACCGACGTGAGCCCCGGCCGCTCCGGGGCCCGGCGGGTGCGCTGCACCAGGCGCACGCGATGGCCCTGCGCCAGCAAGAGAGCCGCGACCCGCGGGCCGATCTGGCCGGCGCCGAGCACGACGTGGAGGCGAGACGAGGGGCTGGGGGCGAGCGATGGGTTGTTCATGGGGGCCAAGATGGCCCTTGCAATCACGCAAGACAACGCCCAGAAACGCAACACTTCACGGCAAAAATGCAAGACCTACCCGGGACGCGGGCCGCGCGTTGTGCGCGACCCGGGGCTCCCTGGAGGAGGGTCCTCAGGGAGCCCGTGTGTGCCGAGCCGAGCTGGCTACGTCAGGCTGGGAAGCGCGCCGGTGCTGTACTGCGGGTCGCCGAAGGTCTTGTCGTCGGTCCCCATCGCGTTCGCGATCGTGACGAGAAGATCGTTGTGCTGGCGGGCAGAGCCGCCGTTCGCCAGATAGTCCACGAAGCGGCCGGTGCGGAAGACCCCGCCCGCGCTGCCGGCGAGCAAGAACGGGATGTTCGTGAGCGCGTGCTGCCTCGACTCGCCGATCTCGGTGACCCACAGGACGACGGTGTTGTCGAGGAGCGTGCGATCCCCTTCCGCGTACGAGTCGAGCTTACCGAGCAGGTAGGCGAGCTGCTCCGCGAACCACGTGTGGATCTTCATGTACTTCTCGTCGCCCGCCGCGTTCCACTCGTGGGAGATGGCATGGTGATTCTGCGTGAGACCGAGGAACGGGTAGAGGTGCTCGCTCTCGGCGTACGACCACTGGATCGTGGCGACCCGCGTGAGGTCGCACGCGAGCGCCGCGGCCATCATATCCATCTGGAGCTTGCCGATGGCGGGCATGTTGTCGTCCTTCGAGAGGTCGATGCGGTCGCCGAGCGCCGGGGCCTGGCAGCTCGTCGTCGGGGTGCCGCCGCCGCCGTTCGAGGAGCCGCCGCCGGCCAGGCGCGCCTCGATGTCCCGGATCGACTGCAGGTGCGAGTCGAGCTTGAGGCGATCTTCCTTGCC
The DNA here is from genome assembly GCF_051525245.1 of Sorangium sp. So ce128. NCBI lineage: Bacteria > Pseudomonadati > Myxococcota > Polyangiales > Polyangiaceae > Sorangium > Sorangium sp. So ce128. The sequence continues at coordinate 5,815,794 of NZ_CP150313.1, forward strand.
GATGCGAGGCCGCACGTCGGCGATGTCCTCGCGGAGGATATCGAACACGGTCCGCCGCTGCGCGCGGAGCCGATCCAGCGCGGTGGACCCGCCAGGGTCCTGGCCCTGGCCAGGCACCGTGGCCCCGAAGAGCTGCTGGAACGTGTCGTAAGGGTCCTCGCGGGGGGGGATGGGCTGGTCCGGCCCGGCGTAGCTGAGCCGACCGCGCACCTCCGCGTCACGGACCTGGACGCCGAGCTCCAGGGTCCGGAACAGCGTGCTCGGCTGCAGCTTGTTCGCGATGTGCTGATCGAGCGAGATCCCCGACGACCAGCCTGCGTTGGTGGACATGAAGCTCTTGAAGTTGCCCTTGAGCAGCGCCCGCCCCGTCAGCAGCCCCCCGATGCCCCGAGCGTGCTCGGAGCCGATGTTGGAGTTGACCACGACGTTCATGTTGACCCCGCGCAGCGGGATAATCTTCGACTTGAACGGCGAGAGCGGCTGGAGCAGCGGGCTCAGCGTGAAGTTGGTCTCGGTGCCCGTGGGCATCCATTTCGACTCCATGGTGCCGTTCGGCGTATAGAACACCACGAAGCGCTTGGGCGCGGTGGCCTCTTGCCCGCGGGCCAGCTCGGAGTTCAGCAGCGGAATCGTCGCCGTCGCCGCCAGCGCGCCCTGGAGCATCCGCCGTCGAGAGATCATTCGCGGTCTCATGTCACTCCTCCTCTGCGATCGCGCTGCGGTACTGGAACGCGTCGGTCTGCGTCGTCGCCACGATGAGCTCCACGAGGTCGCCCTCCGAACCGTGGAACCCTGCGCGCAGCCCGTCGAGCGAGCACTCGTCGTCGATGTTCTCGAAGCGGCCCGCCGTGTAGCGGAACCATTGCGTCGCGAGGCACTCGCGGACCTGCACGCTCCCGGCGAGCTTCTCCGCCAGCTGGCGAACGCCGACGAACGGGCCGTCCATGTCATCGGACAGGACCATCTCCCCGGAGACGTCGATGACCTGCCCGCCCTCCTCGGTGCGGTACGCGCCCACGGCGTCGAAGTTCTCGAACGCGAAGCCGATCGGATCCATCAGCTGATGGCAGCCGGCGCACCTGGCATTGGAGGCGTGCTGGTTGAACCGTTCACGCGCCGTGACGCCCTCCTCGCCGGTGGGCGGCGTGAGGTCGACGTCGTCAGGAGGAGGCGGCGGATCCTGGCACATGAACTTCGCGCGGATGGCCTTGCCGCGCAGCACCGGAGAGGTCTGATCGGGGTGCGCGTGGACGGCCAGGAACGCGGGCTGCGTGAGCACCCCCGCGCGCTGGTCCGGCGGGAGCTCCACGAGCTGGGGTGTGGTCGAGCCGGGCGGGACCGTCACGCCGTAGAGCTCGGCGACGGACTCGGTGGCAAAGCCGACGGGCAGCGTGAGCAGGCTCGAGAGCTTGTGGTCCCCGGACCACAGCACGTGCTCGACGAACGCGGGAGTCTCGGCGCGAATCCCCGCGACGAGCTCGTCGTCGTACCCGGGGAACAGGCTCTCCTCCTTGACGATGGTCTCGAGCTTCCCGAGGTTGAGCCATTGCTTGTAGAACTCCGTGATGGCCCGGCGCGCCCGCGGGTGCTCCAGCATCTGGCGGGTTCGCTCGGCGAGCTGCTCGCGGGTATCGAGCAGGCCCGCCTCGGCGGCATCGAGCAGCTCGTCGTCGGGGCCGGACGCCCAGACGAGGTACGACAGGCGCGACGCCATCTCGTACGGGTCGAGGCGCACCCGCGACGAGGAGGCATCGAGATCGTGACGCAGCTCCAGGCGGAACAGGAATTTCGGCGATTGCAGCGCGGCCCGGATGACGACCTCGATGCCCTCACGGAACGACCCGTCCGTGCGTCCCGCGGCGTAGGCGCGCATCAGCCGGTCGACGTCCGACGTCTCGAGCGGCCGACGGTACGCGCGACGGCCAAAGTCCTGGACGAATTGCCGCGCGCACGCCTCCTCCTGGGTGACTTGCCCCTCGACCGCGGCCGGATCACACGGCACGAGCTTCGACAGATCGCCCGCGACGGCCTCGGTCGCGAGCGCCTCGGCAGCCAGGAGGTACTTCTCCGCGTGCAGCGAAGACACGGTCAGCACCGTCGCGTTGTTGTTGAAACCGCCGGCGATCTCATCCGGGGGGAATTGATCGGCAGGCGTGAGGGACGTTCCGAGGAGATCTCGGACCGTGTTGTTGTATTCGAATCGCGTCAAACGCCGCTGCGGAGCGAGGATCCGCTCGGCGCCGCACACCGGGGGATCTCCTTGTCCGGACGTCGAGCCGTCCTCCCCGGAGCTGGAGCCGGAGCCAGAGCCGGAGCCCGCCGCTCCGATCTGCCCGTTACCGCACCCGGCTACGGCCGTCAGCGCGAGCGTCGCTATGAGCGCGTGACCGGCTCGCCAGCGACGATATCCTAAGTCAGCCATACCGTGACCTCCTACCGTCGGTCACAACCTACGGTGAAGTCTCGGCAGACGTCAAGCGCTGCTCCCACCAATTCACAGCGCAAGACGCCCACGTTCAATGGCCGGACAGCGGTCAACAACGGACCATCGGCTGGCGAAGTCTGATAGTGCCCGAAGACTCCACTCCCGTCATATTATGGATCGACTGGCCGTCACTTGACGCGACACGCGCCGCGTCAGCCCAGCAGAACCGGGCGCACTACGGCCTGGGCAGCGAGGCGAGAGCGCGACTCCGTCGCACCTCTCCAGGCCACCCACGCCGCGCACACGAGTAGTCATTGGAAGAATTCCCGCTCCGGCGCGTATTGATCACGAAGCGCCGAAAGCTCTCCAATTTCGACCAGCGACGTCACGCGCGCCGCGCCCAGAGGCGTCACGGCGCGGGGGAGAGTTCGCAGATCACCTGGGGCGCCTCGTGCCCGTAGACGACGCGCAGGCTCGGGTGGGCGCGGACGAGCTCGCGCAGGCGCTCCAGGCTCCGCTGTCCCACGGCCTCGTCGCTCGCCGAGGGGCCGCGCGGGCCGATGCCGCGCTCGAACGCCCAGGCGTAATGCGACGCATCGCCGATGAGCAGCACCGGGCCGGACTCGGCGTTGACCACGAACGAGACGTGACCGCGCGAGTGGCCAGGCGTCGGGAGCGCCCAGAGCGCGCCGTCGCCCCACACGTCGATGGCCCGGTCGAACGGCGGCATGGGGACGCCGCGCGCGAACGAGAGCTCCGAGAGCGTCGCTCCCTCGGCGAAGTGCCCGTAGCCCAGGTGCCCCGCGAGATCGTCGGCCTCGCCCTCGCCGGTCACGATCTCGACGTCGCGGGGGAGCTCGCCGAGGCCAGCGGTGTGATCGCCATGAACGTGGGTCAGGTAGACCTGGCGCGGGCGCGAGCCGAAGCGCGCGAGCTGAGCACCGAGCGAGCGCCCCGCAGGGAGCGTGAACCGCGTGCCCATCGCCCGGTGCAGCCAGCTCACCGGCGCGCGGATGTCGCCGAACGGCTCGCGCTCGAACGGGGCGGAGAGGCCGGCGTCGATCAGCACGTCGCCGCGCGCGGGATGGCGGACGAGGTGCGCGTAGATCGGCAGCGGTTCGTGCTCGCGGGCGCGATCGAACGCGACGTGGTCGCTGCGGAGCAACATCGAGCGCGCGCCGCCGACCTCGCCCGTCTCCAGGGTACACAGGCGCACGCGCTGGCCGCGCGCGAACACGTCCTCCCAGGCGGAGGCGCGCTGCGGGGGCACGGCGAGCTCCACGCGTGGGAGCTTCGATGGGCTGCCAAGGCCGGCCCAGATCACGAGCGCCGCTCCGAGCGCGACGACGGCGCCGAGCCCGGCGCCGATCCGGCGAAGCCACGGGCGGATGGACGCGGAGGGCCGGCGAGGCACGATCGGCGGCTCGGGCGGCGTCAGAGAAGGAGCTTCATCGAGCGGGACATCACGCATGCCTCGTTTGTACGGCGCGCGGTCGCACACGGGTCATGCTTCGGCGTGATGCCTGGTATGTCGTTCAGGATATGATCCGGCGATGCGGATCGAGGACGTCGACTTCAACGGGCTGCGCGCGCTCCACCACCTGCTCGAGACGCGGAGCGTGACCCAGGCGGCGCGGCGCCTCGGCACGACGCAGCCCAACATGAGCCGCTCGCTCGCGCGGCTCCGGGAGGTCTTCGGCGATCCCTTGTTCGTGTCCACCGGCCGCGCCCTCGAGCCGACGCCCATGGCGCTCGCGCTCCAGCCCGACGTGGAGCGCGCCCTGTCGGCGCTGCGCACGGTCTTCGATCCCATGGTCCGCCAGAAGCGCGAGGACGAGCCGTTTCCGCTGCGCGTGGCGACGTCGGACTACGGCACCCTGGTCGTGCTGAGGCCGTGGCTCGCGCAGCAAGCCAGGGCGCGGCGGATGACGACGCTGCGCGTCGTCCAGCCCTCGCTGGAGACGATCGGCGCTCTCGAGCGCGGGGAGGTCGACCTGGCGCTCGTCCCGCGGGTGGACATCGACGGGCTGGAGCAGTTCGTGTTCCGCCCCATCGTCGACGACGAACACGTGATCGTGACGCGGCGTGGGCACCCGCTCACCCGCGGGCGCGCGACGTTCGAGCGGTACCTCGCGTGCGGGCACGTCGTCGTGGGCACCTCGCTGCCGGGGCTCTCGCCGGTGCAGCGGGCGATCGCGCGGCTCGAACGATCGCGGGACGTGCAGGCGCGCGTGCCGTCGCTGCTGCTCGCGCTCTCGCTGGCAGCGGAGACCGATCTCGTCGCTACCCTGCCCGCGCGCATCGTCCGCGCCTCGGGGCTGCCGCTCACGACCCGACCGGTCCCCTTCGAGGTCGAGCCCTTCACGCTCCACATCGTGTTTCATCCACGCTGGACGACCGACCCGCGCCATCGCAGCATCCGGGAGAGCCTGATCTCCAGCTCCACCGCGAGAGGGCGCTCCAGGGCGTCCCCATGAGCCTCCAACGTTCGTGTGGATCGCGTTGCGGGTGCGATTCGACCGGAGCACGCGATAGCGCCGCTCAGGCACTCCACGGCCTCCGTGCAGGTTCGACTCCGATACTGCTATGCTGGCGCATGGGTCAACGCGTGGTCGCGGTGTTCGGCTGGCTTCTCGCCCTCCTGGTCGTTCCGTCCGGCTGCCATCCCCCGCCAACACAGGCTCCGGCCGCGCTGCCCGCGCGCGCGACTCCGAGCCATCACGCGACTCCGACCCCGCGCGATCCGTCGGCCGTGATTGACCCGGACGATGATGCCGGTATCGCCGCGGCGCTCGCCGGCCACGGGCTCGATGGATGGATGCACGGCGCGGCGCCTGCGTCCGGTCTCTTCGTATTCACCTACCGGCTCCCGCACGATTTCTTCCGTTACGCTGACTTTCCGATGATCCCGGGGTCGCCGGAGGTCGCGCGGGAGCTCGCCGGGCTCCAGCGGCATGACCGGCTGCGCGTGTTCGGCAGCCTCGAGAAGAAGGGCCCTCAGCGCCATGTCCGCGTGCGCCGCATCGAGGTGATCACGCGGTTCTCCTCCGGCGTGGACGCGCCGCCGTATGCACACGACACGACCACGCACGCAGCGCTGCTCGGGGGGCGCGAGCTCGTGGGTCGTGTGCACGGCGTCGACGCCGAGGGCAAGATCCTCGTGGTCGAGCTCGCAGACAAGGTGGTGCCGGTCTTCGTGACCCGCCCGGAGCACGTCCGAGACCTGTGGCGCAATGACAAGATCCGGTTGCATTACGTGATCGCCGAGCGCCCCGATCGACCGATCCACCTGCGGCTCGATCCGGCCGTCTCAAGGCCAATCGAGGTCCTGGAGCGCATGCAGGCCGGTCATGGCCGGCCGGTCGACTTGGAGGGCGATCTCGTGCTCTTCCCGAGGAGCCCGCAGATAAAATTCGACATCTGGGCGCTGCGCGTCGTCGACAGGGATCGGGTGGAGCGCGAGTATACGCTCGTCAATTTCAGCGATCCGGAGCTCTTCGAGGCGATCCGCGACAAACTCGCGCGGGGCTGGGAGGCGCACCCCGGCGCCCCGGTGGACGCGCGCAACAAGTTCATCAAACCAGGCCTGCGCGTGCGCGCGAGGGGCGTGCTCAACGTGATCTCGCCGGCGCAGGCCAATCCGCAGATCTTGCTGTCGTCGGAGGGGGCGGTCGAGGTGCTCGGAGCCCCGGGAGGGGGATCGCCGCCTCCTGTCGACCGATGAGGCGTCCCCGGGTCCCGCCGGTCCGTCCTGTGCATCATCCTGCGCATCATCCTGTGCATCAGCCTGGCCCGACCGCCTGACGGGCTCGACCACGGCGGTCGAAGGCAATCGCGCCTCCATTTTCTGCTTGCCCACGGTTTCCTAGGACCACACTATCTGCCGGGGGTGAGGCACCCGCACGCGCCGCCCCTCGGAGCGTCATCCTTTTGTATCTCGAGCGAGCGCCCCCTCCGGCTCGGGCCGCTCGCGGCGTTCGTCCGTCAGAGCCCAGGACGCTCCACGCGCCCGCTTCACTGCCCCGTGTCCCGACGGCCCTGCTCTCGATCGGAGGTGCGCCCTTGAAACCAGCGATCGTCCTACCGCTCGTCATCGTATCGTCGTGCCTCGCCTCCGCCGCTGCCGCCGCCGAGCAGGCGTGCGGGTACTCCAGCGCCGGCTGGAACGCGCCGAACGGCGCGGCCGTGTTCAGCGCCGGCTCGGGGCCGATCGGAGACGTCCTTAACGCCGTCGGCGAGTTCCGGACGCACTCGATGCTGTCGCATGGCCCCGGACGGTGGGTGACGCATGCCACCATGAAGCAGCCGCGCGAGAACTCCTGGCCCGAGGTGTGCAGCACGCCCATCGTATCGAACGATCTGCTCGATGGTTATCCCGGGCTCGCGCAGGTCAACCAGGGTGGGATCTACCGCTTCCTCTACGGGAGCGGCGGGATCGGCCCGGCCGCGCTGACGTATCAGGTCGGCGATCCCAAGCGGGCCGCGTCGATCGGCGAAACCATCTGGTGGGAGGTGCCCTACTACGCCGAGCGCTCGATCATCGACGGAGGGGTCGAGATCCCTCGGCTGAGCGTCCGCGGCGACCGGGTGCACTACTCGTTCTTCCAGTACCGCAACACCGAGGGCACGCCCACCGGCGGGCCGGCGTGGAACAACGGTATGGTCTGCTCGTCATTCCTGGCCTACGCGCACCATCTCGACGGCCAGGGCGCCATCCCCCCGTACACGTACAGCCACGCCAAGCTCGCCAGCGCGGCCAACGCCCTTCACGGCGGGGTGATGGACAGCTGCGAGAACAGCCTGGGGTTCTGGGGCTCGATCGGCACATCGATCGTCTGCCTCTCGGACGTCTGCGACAAGGCCGCCAATCAGGTCGCGAACTGCATGGCCTCGCACGCCTGCGACACCAGCAGCAGCAGCTTGTGGAGAGGAGTCCGAGACGACCCGAAGACCGTCGCCGTGTCCATCAGCCCCGACCGCATCGGCGGCTGGAGCGGGCACCCCTGGGGGACCCAGGCCGGCGCGACCGTCTGGTCCGCCGATACGAACCACAACGTCCAGTGGAACTCCGGAGGCAATGTGTACGGGTGCTGGTACTGACGATCGCTCGAGCACGCGGACATGAGGAGCTCAGGCCATGAGGACCAGGATCGGTGCGCGTCGGTCGAAGGCGCAGTGGGTCGGCGTGGCGGCGCTCGCCGCCGCGCTCTGGCTCTGGGTCTGGTCGGTCCGCCCTCCCGAGGCGCCCGAGCCCGCCCGGGCAGCGCCGAAGGCGAGCGCGCCGGAGGCCCCGCCGAGCGCGAGACGCGCGGCGAGCGTCGCCGCGGCGAGCGCCGCCGCGGCGAGCGCGCCCGCGGAAGACCCGGCGCCCCGCATCGACGAGATCGAGGTCGAGAAGCCGGAGGTGTGCGCCGGCGAGGAGAACCTCATCACCGTGCGCGCCCATACCTCGAACGGTACGGATGAATACCTCCACAGCGTCATTGGCACGCGAACCGGATCGCGGGTGCCGCTCCGCATCTGGCCCGACACGGACGGTTCGTACGAGATGCCGACCATCGCCGTGTTCGGGCAGAACAACGTGGTGAGTCAGAGCGAGGTCCCGAGATACAAGGTCAAGGCCTGCAAGCCGGAGCGGATCGTCGTCATCACCCACAGGCTCCTGCCGAGCACCCCCGGTGACTACGAGCTCACGGCGCGGATCGTCGACGTCGGGGTCAAGGACAACCCCGACGCGAGGCCGTTCAAGCCCGCGAGTTATGCCTGGGTGTTCGACGACGGCGGCTCGGAGAAGACGAAGGCGCCGTTCGTGACCCACAGCTACGAGCGCCGGCCGCAAACCGCGCTCGTCTCCGAGTTTTTGATCCGGGTGGAGGTCCAGAGCGAAGCGGGCGAGAAGCTCGCCGGCCGTACCCTGCTCCAGATCCCGAACATGATGTTTCAGGACCTCGCCGAGCGAGGCATCGTGACCATCGCGGCGACGCCGACGCCCCGATTTCCCAAGCAGGACGGCGACGGCGTGGTCCGGCAGGCCTTCCGCTTGTGGCATCACGGCGACGCGCCGGTCCGGATCGATACCGTCACGGCGGTGCGGTACTACGCGGGAGCCTCGGACGCCTCACCGCGCGAGAAGGCGTCGCTCGGCCTGGCCGAGATCCCACCGGGGCAAGGGGTCGATGTGGAGGTGAGGCTCGACACGGTGCGTGAACCGGATGTCTTCACCATCACGTACTTCATCGAGGGGGAGACGGCCGAAGGGAACGCTGCGCGCGGGACGTTCTCGCTGATGAAGCCGCCGCCCGCGCCGACCAAGGAGTCGAGCACACCGGTCATGGAGCCCGTCCTCCTCGCGAAGATCAAGCGGGCGCGAGAGCTCCTCGCGCAGGAGTTCGTCACCGACGAGGACATCTGGCGGCTGGAGCGAGAGGGAAAGATGGCGGATCTCGACGTCTCGCCGCCGCGGACGAAGGCGCCATAGCCCGATCCGAGCGCGACGCCATGCCCGCGTCGACCCCTCCGCTTCGGGGCTCGTGACCGGTCAGGCGCCGATATCGATCGTGCCCTCGAAGCTCCGATCAACGTGGCTCGGCCCGCCGCGCGCCGTCGGCCGCGGCGGCGTCGGCGCGGTTCATCCGCTGGATGCAGAGCTTGAGGCCGGCGCGGAGGTTGCCCATCGTGATGATCCCCGAGAGATCGACCCCGAGCGCGATCATCGTCTGCGCCACGTTCGAGCGGATACCCGTGATCACGCCCTCCGCGCCTAGGAGCCGGATCGCGCGGACCATCTCGATGAGGTAGCTCGCCGTCTTCGTGTCGACGGCGTCGACCCCGGTCAGATCGAGTATCGCGAAGCGCGCCCCCTTGGTCGAGATCGCGTCGAGGAGGCTGTCCATCACCTCGGAGGTCCTCACGCTGTCGACGACGCCGACCATCGGGAGCGTCAGCACGCGATCCCATACCTCGATGATGGGCGTCGACAGCGCGCGAATCACCTGCTGCTGGGCCTGGATCATGTCGAGCCTCGCCTGGAGCTCGACCTCCTTGCGCTTCATGTCCGTGATGTCGAACGTCACGGACACCGCGCCGTTCTGCGCGCCGCGCTCGTCGAAGATGGGGAGCAGCCAGGACCGCCAGGTGACGCCGTGGGCCTCGACCTGATTGTCCACGACCTCTCCCGCAAACACGCGCCGCATCCCGTCCACGGCATCCTGGTTGGCCCCGTAGAGGTCGAAGACGTTCTTGCCGATGAGCGCCCCGGGCTTCACGCCCGAGTTCTCGAGCCCCTTGCCGTCATGATGGGTGAACACCCCATCACGATCGTACTTGCACGCGGCGATCGGGACGTGATCGAGGATGGCGCGCAGGATGATCGAGTCGTCCCGCGACGCGTCCGCCAGGCGGCCGCGGTCGGTCACGTCCTGCCCGAGGAAGAGCCTGCGCACCACCTGGCCGTCGGCGCCGCGCATCGGCTCGTGCACCCACGCACACGCGACGACGCGCCCGTCCTTCCGCCGGTGCTCGGCGGAGAGCGGCGCGCCGCCCTCCCCGTCGCAGAGGCGTCGCCAGAGGTCGACGTCGGCGCTGCCCAGCGCCGTGTCCGCGAGGCGGCGGCCAATCACCTCTTCCCCGGTATAACCCAGCAGCCGCTCCGCCCCGGCGCTCCACGCGGCGATCTCGAGAGACCCGACGTCGCCCGTGCACTCCACGGCGATGAACGGTCCGGTGAGGACCGCGTTCATGTAGCTCGTCGCGATCTCGATCTCGTCCGGGCCGGCCACCTGGTCCATGCGCCGCACTGTACCGGGCACGTCCTCGGCATGTCGAGAAAAACGGCCGCGCCCGACGGTCAGCTCCCTCGCTTCATCGTGGCATCGATGAGCCCGTGCGGCTCGTCGACCGGCACGAAGATCTCGTTGTCGTTGGTGAGCCCGAAGGGTGCGAGATCGACGAGCAGGCAGTGCTTGTTGGGGAGCGAGAGGCTCACCTCGTCGATGGCAGGACAGGCGGCGAGCACCGCCTCCCCCAGGTCATGAATGGTGTGCTGCACCGAGAGGCTGTGTCGCTCTGCGAACGTCTCGATCAGGGCGCGGCGGGCGCGCTCCCACGTCGCCGTCGGCGCCGGGTCGCGGCCGGCCGTGCGCCAGCGAGCTACCATGAGCGTCGAGAGGATGCGGTCCCCGGTCTCCTTGAGCGTCGTGAACCCGTCGCGCGGGAAGCCCGAGAACGCCGAGCCGGTGGTCTTGAGGACGAGGAGGTCCGCGACGCCGGACGTGATCTCGACCGCGCCGGGAGCCGCGGAGATCTCCGCGGTCCGCCGCTCCCCAGCCGCGCGGAGGAAGGCGTGAGGGTGCGGCGCGCCGCCCGCGTCGACGCGAGACCAGACGTTCTCCGCGATAGCGACCCTCGCCCGCCGGGTGTGCGGCTTGCCGAGGAAGTGCTCGGCGAGCAGGACGCCGAAGTCCTCGATCGGATCGACCGGATGGCCCTTGGCGAGCGCGTACACGGTGTTCTTCATCGTGTCCGTGGGCAGCACCTTGCTGTTGTCACCCTTCGTGTAAGCGTCGTCGAACTCGCCCTCCAGCTGGACATCGACCTGGACGTCGGTGAGCTCGTGCCGCGCGCCCGCGCGGCGGACCTTCACGAGCCGCACCCTCGATTTGCCGTAGGCGTTCCGCACCAACGAGATTGACATCGTTCTTCAGCTCCCGCGCCGGGCGACGACGCTCTTTTGAGACGCGGGAGAGACGGTAGCTTGAAGCGCGACGCCGGCTCAAGCCTGGCGGGTCCCCTCGCCCTCGACCCGTGGCGCGCGACGACGCTCCGGCGGCGGCCGCCCGCCGGAACGTCGTCGGGCGGGCCCGTGCGATATCGCGCGTGCGGCGACGAGGGCGGGTCACCACATGCGCGGGCATGGTGACCACAGAGCATGACAGGGCGGCCGATGAGCTCGTCGCTCGCCGTGAATCGTTGAGGGACGCCGCGCTCGCCCGCCTCGAGGCCGCGTCCGTCGCGCCGCGCGCGTTCGGAGCGCGCGGCGAGCGCGAGGCGCTCTCGCGCTGCCACGTGGACCTCGCGGCGCACATCGACGCCCTCGCGGCGGCGCTCCGCGCGGCGGACGCCCGGCAGCTCTGCGAGTACTGCGCGTTCACGGCGGTGTTCCTCGAGGCGCTCGGGGTGCCCCGGCGCGCGCTCGGCGCCGCGCTCGACGCGCTGAGCGAGAGCATCGGCGAGCAGCTCGATCCGGCGCTCTCTTCGCTGGCGCAGGACGCGCTGGCGGCGGGCCGGGAGCGCCTCTGCGCCTCGCCCCTCGTGACGCCGGCCGCGCTGGCGGCCATCCCCGAGGCCCCGTTCGCCGCCAGCGAGGCCGGCTCGGCGGCGGAGGCCATCGAGCGCTCGGCGGCGCGCATCGCGCCGATGAGCGTCGCGCTCAGCTTCATGCGGCGCCCGGCGGACGCGCTCGCCGCCGGCGCGAAGCGCGCCCTCTGCCTCGACGACGCCAGGCGCCACGTCGCGCAGCTCGCCGCGGCGGTCGACCACGGGTCGCCGGAGCTGTTCAGCGCCTATGCGGAGTGGGCACAGACGCTGCTGGTGCAGCACGGCCTCGACCCCGCCGAGCTCGTGGGCTACCTCCGCGCGCTCGGCGACGTCCTCGCGCTCACGCTGCCGGAGCGCCTCGCCGAGGCGCCGCGGCGGTACCTGGCGGCGGCGCTCGAGCGGCTCACCTCGACGCACGCCGAGAATCCCACCTTCGTCCGCCCGGAGGCTCCGCTCGGCGCCGTCGCGTGCAGCTACCTCGACGCGCTGATCGCGCGGGACCGGAGGCGAGCGGTGCGGGCCATCCGGGAGGCGCTCGACGCTGGCGCGCCGATCAAGGACATCTATGCTCACGTGCTGGAGCCGTGCCAGTACGAGGTGGGCCGGCGCTGGCAGCTCCGTCAGCTCAGCATCGCCGGCGAGCACTACTGCACGGCGGTCACCCAGATGATCCTGAGCCAGCTCTATCCGCACGTCGTCAGCGCCGATCGCGCCGGCCGTCGCCTCGTGGCCACCGCCGTGGACGGGAACCTCCACGAGATCGGCGCGCGCTTCGTCGCCGATTACTTCGAGATGGCGGGGTGGGACACCTTCTATCTCGGGGCCAGCACGCCGGCCGAGCACGTCATCCAGGAGGTCGTCGACCGGAAGGCCGACGTCCTCGCGATCTCGGCCGCGCTCAGCGATCAGCTCTCGAGCGTCCGCCAGGTGATCACCGCGGTGCGCGGCGACGATCGGTGCAGGGGCGTCGTCGTCCTGGTCGGCGGCCAGCCGTTCCGCGTCGTCGACGACCTCTGGAGGCAGCTCGGGGCCGACGGCTCGGCGCCGAGCGCAGAGCGTGCCGTCCGCACGGCGGAGCAGCTCCTCGCGGCGCGGAGCGCATGACCCCGCTCCGCGCCTTCAAACGCCGGCCCCGCGGGGTGCGTTTCGCATAGCGAGCTCCGCGCCGGCCTGCCAAAGACAGATCGCCTCCGCCGCGAGCGAGGGAGAGGCTCGGATTCCGATGATTCCGATGGAACCGCGCAGGACGCAAAGCGCAGGAGAAAACGAGGGAGCGCCGCTCGTGGCCCCGCCGCCGGGACACGAGCTCGGCGGTCCGGTCGCAGAGCTCGCCGCCGCTTTCCTCATGGCCTCGACCGCGCTCGCGATTGGCGTGTTCGCGCCGGACGGCGCGCCGAGGCTCACCAACCACGGCATGCGCCGGCTGCTCGGGGGGGCGGGCGAGCCGGGTCGCGCCGAGGCTCGCCTCGTCAGCCCGAGCTTCGCGGAGCTCGCCGCGGCCGGGCGCGGCGGCGAGGAGCCGATCTACCGCGGTATGCTGCACTTCGGGGATCTCCGGTCGATCGCGCACAGCCTCCGGGGAGAGGTCTGGCGGCTCGGCCACGACCTGCTGCTCCTCGCCGAGTTCGACGTCATCGAGCTCGAGCGCGTCGTCGCCGAGGTGTCCGCGCTCAACTCGCGGATCACGAGCCTCCAGCGCCGGCTCGTGTCCGAGCAGAAGGAGCTCGAGCGGTCGCTCGAGCAGCTGCGCGCCACGCAATCGATGCTCGTCCACTCGGAGAAGATGAACGCGCTCGGCAAGCTCGCCGCCGGCGTGGCCCACGAGATCAACAACCCGCTCGCCTTCGTCCGCAGCAACGTGCACACCCTGAGAGAGTCGCTCGATCGGCTGTTCGCCGCCTACGAGGCGCTCGATCGGGCCGCCGTCGGCGCAGGCTCGGACGATGTGAAGGGCCTCGCCGAGGCGCTCCGCGCGGAGGTCGAGCCCGACTTTCTGCGCGAGGATACGGGGGATCTCGTGAAAGGCACGCTGGGCGGCCTCGCGCGCGTGCAGAAGATCGTCGAGGATCTCAGGACCTTCACGCGGATCGACCGGGCGGAGGAGGAGCGCTGCGACCTGAGGGAGTGCCTGGAGAGCACCCTCGCGATCGCGGGCCCGACGCTGAAGAACGGCGGCGTCCAGGTGACTGTCGAGTGGGCCGAGCTGCCAATGCTGCGCTGCAAGCCGGCGGAGCTCAGCCAGGTGTTCCTGAACCTCCTCATCAACGCGGCCCAAGCGGTCGAGTGCCGGGGCCGGGGGAACGGTCGCATCGTGATCCGCGGGCGCGACGAAGCGCGCCGGGTCGTCCTGCAGTTCGAGGACAACGGCGCCGGGATACCCCCTGACGTCCTCGGCCGGATCTTCGATCCGTTCTTCACGACCAAGCCTGTCGGGCAGGGCACGGGGCTCGGCCTCACCATCTCGCACAAGATCATCGTCGATCAGCACGGCGGCACGATCACCGTCGGATCGACCCCCGGGGTGGGCAGCACCTTCACGATCACGCTGCCGAAGGAGCCCGACCGATGACGCGCGCCTCCGGCGAGCGGCCCGTGCTGCTCATCGTCGACGACGAGCGCGAGACCTTGAAGGCGCTCCGCCGCGAGCTCCGGCGCGACTACGATGTCCTCATCGCGGAGAGCGCCGAGCAGGGCCACGCGATCTTGCGCGAGCGGCCCATCCCTGTCGTCCTCAGCGACCAGCGGATGCCAGGCACGACGGGCACGGAGTTCTACGCGAGGGTCAAGGCCGAATTCCCGGAGACCGTCCGCCTCCTCATGACCGCCTACGCGGACACGAGCGCCGCCATCCAGGCCATCAACGAGGGCGGCGTGTACCGGTTCATCTCCAAGCCATGGGATCCGCCGGAGCTCGCCGGCGTCGTGAGCGACGCGTTCGCGCAGCACGCGCGCATCAGCCGCTGCCAGCGGCTCCTGTCGAGCCTCAAGACGAGCGCCGACGCGCTCCACCTCGAGAACCGGCAGCTCGCCGAGGCGACTCAAAGGACCCATGAGCTCATGGGCATCGCCGCGCACGATCTGCGCAATCCGATCGCGGCGATCCAGTGGTTCTCGAAGATGCAGCTGGCCGGCGTCGGCGTGGGGCTCGAGGACACGCGGCGCTACGCCCTGAAGATCCAGGACAACGCCGAGTTCGCGCTGCAGCTGCTCGAGGACCTGCTCGACATCACGACGCTGGAGCACGGGAATGCCGCGCTTCGCCTGCAGGAGGCCGACCTGCGAGGCATCGTCGCGGCGGCGGTCTCCCTGAACGAGCACGGCGCCGGCCGGAAGGGGATCGCGGTGCACGTCGACGTGCCCGCGGATCTCCCGCTCGTCTGCTGCGACGTCGCGCGGATCGAGCAGGTCCTGAGCAACCTGCTCAGCAACGCGTTCAAGTTCTCTCATCCGGGTACGACGGTGACGGTGCGCGCGCGGAGGCTCGGTGAAGCGGTCGAGGTGATGATCGAGGATCAGGGCCTGGGAATTCGCCCGGACGAGATCAGCGGCCTGTTCCGCAAGTTCCGGAGGACGAGCACCCGGTCGACCGGCGGCGAGAAGAGCACGGGGCTCGGCCTGTCGATCTGCAAGAACCTCGTCGAGCGCCACGGCGGCGCGATCCGCGTGGAGAGCGAGCTCGGCCGGGGAACGCGGGTGTTCTTCACGCTCCCGATGAAGGCCGGGCGCGCCTGCGAGCCCGAGCGCCCCGCGGCGTAGGCTCGCCCGCGCGCCGCGCTTAGCTGACCACTCACCAGCTCACGGTGTCGTTGAGCGTGAGCGTCCCGCCGGACGCGGGCGTGCTCATCGCGCGATTGCCGCCGCCCGGGAGGTTCTCCCAGGTCACGGTGCCGTCGGCGTTCTTGCGATAGTACTTGTACTGGAGCGCGCTGCTGGCCGGCAGGTTGACGCGGTTCGTCCACACGGGGTAACTGCGCGGATCGACCGGGACGCCGAGATCGGTGTTCCAGCTGCCGAGCGCCGCGGTGTTGCCAGTGACGTACATGTGCTGGCCAACCACGGTGGTCGCGGTGACGTTGACCGTGACGCCTGCCTCGCCGGAGGCGGGCGGCACCACACACGCGTTGTAGCGGCCGCAGACCACCGAGGGGACATCGACGACCCTGCCCGCCCGGATCGACGCCACCAGGCTGATGTACTCTCCCATCGCCCAGTTCAAGGGGCTCATCGACCGCGTCGGGGTGCCCGCCGCGACGTTCGCCGGCTTCTGGACGGACCAGCCGGTGACGTCCGTCGTCTCGCTCCATACCTGCTCTGGGATGAAGCCCTGGGGCGTCGAGAACGCCTTCACCGCGGTCAGGTAAGGGTTGCCGTCGGCGCCGACCCCCGTGCTGGCGATCTTGAACATGCCGCGCTCGGCCGTGAAGATGGGCCACAGCCGGCCCCGGCCGCCGTTTCCGTCGAAGTTGCCGCCGTCGTTCTTCTCACCGTATCCATCGTAGTTGTAGCGGAACCACGCGTCCCCCTTGCCGGCGATGGTCCGCTTCAGGATGGCGTCGTACTCGGGCAGCGTCGCGACGATCGAGGGATCGTCGGCCCGCTTCACCCCCATCCGCACGAGCTCGAGGAACCCGCCGTCGACGATGTACCGCTGGTCGTGCGTGCCGCCGCCGTTGCCGATCGTGAAGCTGACCGCCGCGTCCGGCCCGGACACCGGGTTGTACACCTGCGGCCCGCTGCCCGTGTTGCCCCGCGCAGAGGGGTTGATGCGGAGGTAATACCGGCCGTCGCCGTGGTACCCCGTGGTCGTGAACGTCCAGCGGTCGACGCCCTGCTGCCAGGCGTCGGCGGCGGCCATGTAGCGCGCCGCGCTGGTGGTGTCGCCGTTCGCGCGGGCGATCGTCGCGGCGCAGACGAGGCCCGCGATCTCCGCCGCGATGGTCGACGGCGAGTACCCGGCGTTCTCCTCCCAGCGCTCCTGCTGGGTCCATGGGCCGGTGTTGACGATGTAGTCGGCGGTCCTCTTGATCTTCTTCCACAGCGGGTTGTAGACGGAAGGGCCGAGCCGCCACGCGAGGATGATCGGCATCGCCTGCTCATCCATCTGCGTGCCTTGCCAGTACTGCCAGCCGCTGACCCAGGCGTTCTGCGGGAAGCGGCCGACGCGGCTGTAGCCCTGCGGGCAGCCCGGCGCGTCGTACTCGGCGGCGCCGCAGTCGCTCGACTGCTGCAGGGTGTTGAACAGGTAGTTGACAACCGAGGTCCCGGTCGCGGTGTCGCCGGCCGTCACCAGCGCGCTGGCGAACTTGAACAGATCGCGCGCCCAGACCAGGTGGTAGCCGCCGTTGTTGCCGTCGCCGTTGGTCTCGCCCCAGGGCGTGCCCATCCCCGCGATCATGGCGCCGTTCGACTTGTCCTGGATCGCCTTGAGCGACATCGCCGCGAGGTAATACTGGTCGTCGGCGGTGGCGCTCTGGCTGCTGAGCCCGGCCGCGTAGGTCTTCCACCCGTTGTCGTAGGTGGTTTGCAGCGTGCTCAGGCTGCTGCCGAGCGTCGCGTTCGCGGTGGAGGCCGCCTCGGTCTCGGTCGCGCCGAAGCCGAGCACGACGTCGAACGAGACGCTGGTGACGGCGCTCGCGCCGAGGTCGATCCAGCCCATCTGCGCCACATTGCCGCCGCTCGCCAGATCGTTTCGCCAGGTCATCGTCCTGTCGACGTTCCCGCCGAGGAGGTCGGTCCAGCCGTCCGACTCGCCGACGAAGCCGCTCGACACCATCGGCGCGCCGCTCACCACCTTCCATGGGCGCGACGCGGCGAGCGCCGATGCGCGGCTGTTCTCCGAGGCGACGAGCAGCGTGCGCCCCCCTGCATCGACGGTCCTCGACGTGTCGCCGGCCCCGGAGTTGTCCATCGCCGGGTTGTGGAGCACGTAGAGGTTGAACTGGGTGACGTTCCTGCCGCCCAGGGCGTCGAACCGGACGCGCTGGATCAACGCGTGGCGCCCCGGATCGGTGAAGACGGTCTTGGTGATCCGCCAGTTGTGGGCGCTGTTCGTCGTCGTCGCCTGCCAGCGCATGGACCGCTTGTCCGGCTGGGTCACGGTGAAGCTCTGCTGCTTCTCCTCGTCGACGAAGGTCTTCGCCGTGTCCCCCACCAGGAACTGCAGATCGACGGTGTTCACGGTGTCGAGCACCGGATAGAACACCTCGGACACGACGCCGCGATGACCGGTGAAGTAGACCCTCGAGGCCGCGGTCGTCGAGGTGCCGAGGAAGGACTTCTCAGCAGGTCCCCACACAGAGGGTACCCCGACCCCCTTGGCGGCAATGGCGGCGCCGAGCGCCTTCAGGGCCTCTGCCTTCGACGGGGCCCTGCCGGCGGCGCCGAACGGGAACGGGACAGCGGACTCCCCGGCCATCGGCTCCTCTGCGTCCGTGTCGAGCGCGCAGCCCGCGAGCCCGAGTGCCAGGCAAACAATTGCAGTGTCACAAGAAATGCGCTTCAGCATCACGCCATTCCCCTTCCATCGGGTGGCCGTCGCGTGAAGACCGCTCCACGGCTACCGTAAGCCAGCGAGTTGGTTGATGTTTTTACGTGGAACTGGCGGATCGCGGCCCGGGCCCCCTGCGCTCACTTCGCTCCGGCTCCGCGTGGGACGCCAGCAATGCTGTAGCGTAGCACGCGATCTTCGCACGCTTGCGCGCACCTGCGCGCCGCCATGCCGAGCTCCTGGCAAGGACACAGCGACGCAGCGCTCTATGCGCCGTGTCGACGCGGATCCACCAGCACCGAAACCATCACGCGGTAGGGTGATCGACGCAAACAGCGCAGCTCGCGTCGCGGGCTCGACGGCGCGCGGCGTCGACCTCGCCGCCGCGAGCTCATCAGCTCACGCGCCAACCACCTTGCGCCTCGCCGCCGCGTAGCGCCTGACCACCTCGTCCGCGATGACGCCGATCAGGATGACGGCGCCGATGACCGCGAACTCGATCTGGGTCGGGACGCCCAGCATGTTGATGGCGTTGCGCAGCACCTGCATGAGGGCGGTGCCCAGGATGACGCCCAGCACCGCGCCCTCGCCGCCGCGCAAGCTGAAGCCGCCCAGCACGGCCGCGGCGATCGCATACAGCTCGTAGAAATTGCCGAAATCGACAGGCTGGGCCGAGTTGACCTCGAGCGCGAACAGCATGCCCCCGAAGCAGGCGAGCACCGAGCAGAGGACATACGCGAGGATCGTCATCCTGTCGGTATCGACCCCGCTGTAGCGGGCCGCCTGCTCGTTGCGGCCCAGCGCCATCAGATAGCGGCCGTAGACGGTGCGGTTCAGGAAGATCGACGCCGCCACCGCGATCGCGAGGAACAAGAGGAACGGCATCGGGATGTCGATCCACGTGATTGGCGCGAGCCGCGTCTTCACGCCGGTGAACGGGTGCACCGCGTAAGGGCTGAAGCGCCCCTCGGAGATCCACGAGAGGAACGGCACGGGGACCGAGAGCGGGCTGCCGACCGACAGGTAGCGCAGCGACTCGAACCCGACGCCGAACCCCTGCGTCTGATCGCCGGAGATCCCGCGCGCGGTGCCCCGGTAGAGCAGGAGCCCGCAGAGCGTCACCACGAACGGCTGGAGCCGGAGCTTCGTGATGAGCAGCCCGTGCGCGAGCCCGATGCAGAGGGAGATGCCGAGCAGCACGGGCACCGCCAGCGAGGCCGGCCAGTGCTGCACCGAGAGGAGCCACGGCAGCATGCAGCCGGCGAGCGCCACGACCGAGCCGATCGACAGGTCGATGCCGCCCGTGATGATCACGAAGCCCGCCCCGATGCTGAGGATGCCGAACAGCGCCGTCCTCCGGATCAGGTTCTCGAGGTTCTCCGCGAGGAGGAACCTCCCGTTCAGGAGCGCGGTGCCGAGCGACACCGCGAGGAGGAGCCAGAAGACGCCGAGCACCTTCCGCCGCGTGGTGGGCACGAGCAGCGCAGCCGGCGCGGCGCCGCGCGCCCCGAGGTCATGTGTCGTCGTCACAGACATGCTCTCTGGCCTCGATGGCTCCTGTCACGCCGCAGCGTCGCTGCCGGTCGCGAGCTGCATGATCGCCTCCTCGCTCAGCTCGGCGCGGCCGAGCTCGCCGGCGATGCGCCCCTCGTGCATCACCAGCGCACGGTCGGACATGCCTATCACCTCTTCCATGTCGCTGGAGACGAACAGGGTGGCCATGCCGCTCGCTGCCAATCGCTCCATCAGCTGGTATATCTCGTGCTTGGCGCCAACGTCAATGCCGCGGGTCGGCTCGTCCAGGAGCAGCACGCGCGGCGACATCGAGAGCCACTTTCCGATGACGACCTTCTGCTGGTTGCCGCCGGACAGGTGCTGCACCGGCTGCACGTCGCTCGGCGTCCGCACGCCGAGCTCCCGGATCGTCTGCGCCGACATCCGGCGCTCGCCCGCGCGGTCGAGGACGCCGTAGCGCTGCGCCGCGCGGAGGCTCGGGAGGCTCACGTTCGCCCGGATCGCCATCTCCAGGATGATGCCCTGTTGCTGGCGGTCCTCCGGGACCAGGCCTATCCCGGCGGCGATGGCGTCTCGCGGGGCGCGCGGCGTGATCGCCCGCCCGGCCACGCGGACGGCGCCTCCGGCCGCCGGCGTGACGCCGAACAGCGTCCGGAGCAGCGACGTGCGCCCCGCGCCGAGGAGCCCGGCCACGCCGACGATCTCCCCGCCGCGCACCGTGAAGGAGAGCGCTCGCTCGGGGTGCCTCGGCGTCCGGAGGCCGGAGACCTCGAGCACCGGCTCGCCGGGCGGGTTCGGGACGTGCGGATAGAACTGCGAGAGATCGCGGCCCACCATCAGCCTCACGATGCGCTCGTGGCTCATTTCCTCCCCGCGCGCGAGCTCGCCCGCGTTCTCGCCGTCGCGCAGCACGAGCACGCGATCGCAGAGCGCCCTCACCTCGCCGAGGCGGTGAGAGATGTACACGACGCTGATCCCGCCCGCGCGGAGCTCCCTCACCACCTGGAAGAGCGCCTCGGCCTCGTGCGGGCACAGGCACGACGTGGGCTCATCCATGATGAGCACCCGCGCGTTCGCGGAGAGCGCCTTCGCAATCTCGACCAGGTGCCGCTGCCCGAGCGACAGGCCGCCGACGAGCGCGCGCGGCGAGCACGCGAGGCCGACCCGCGCCATGATCGCCCGCGCCTCCCGCTCCATCCTGCCCTCGTCGATGAAGCCGCCCCGCCGCGGCTCCCGGCCGAGATAGATGTTGGCCGCGACATCGAGGTTGTCCGCCAGGTTGAGCTCCTGGTGGATGAGCGCGATGCCGCGGGAGAGCGCCTCCCTGACGGAGCCGAGCGCGACAGGCCGCCCGTCGAAGAGCATCTCGCCGGCGTCGGGCGCCTCGACGCCGGCGAGGATCTTCATGAGGGTGCTCTTGCCAGCGCCGTTCTCGCCGACGATGCCGAGCACCTCGCCTCGGCCGAGCGCGAGGCGCACGCCGCTGAGCGCGAGCACGCCGGGGAAGCGCTTGGTCAGGCCGCGCGCCTCGAGCAGCGGCGTCGCGTCCGGTTCAGGCGAGGAGGCTGTCATTCGCGTCAGCGCGTCGAGCGTCGCCGGCCCGGGGCGCGCGCCGCGCGGGCGCCGCGCTGCCCGACGCCGGGCTCACTGTTGTTTGCCCGCCTTCTGCTTCAGATCGGCCCAGAACTCGTCCAGGTTGCCCTTGCGGATCTGCCGGGCCGGCAGGGAGATGAACTTGTCCTGAGGCACGACGGAGTTATCCCCCCGCACGAGCGCCGCGAGCACGCGCACCGACTCCTTGCCGTACATGTACGGATTCTGCACCACCGTGCCGACCACCTCGCCGTCCTGGATCGCGCGCAGCGTCGCGTCCTGCTCGTCGAAGCCGACGACCTGGATCGAGCTCATCTTCCCCGCCTGCTTCACCGCCTCGAGCAGGGCGGGCGTGTGGTACGCGTTCAGGCCGATCAGGCCCACGAGGTCCGGGTGCGCCGACATCATGTCTTCGGCGTTGCTCTTCGCCTTGGCGGCGTCGATCTGGTCGGTCAGGGTCGCGACGATGGTGTATTTCGCCCCCTTCAGCTCCTGGTTGAGCGGGTCGTTCCCAGCGCTATTGTCCTGGCGATCGAGCAGCTCGTCGAGCACGCCTTGACGGCGCTTGCGGGCGTTGTCGCCCTCGAGCCGCCCGACCAGGATGGCCACCTTGCCGCCGCCGGGGATCGCCTCCTTCACGAGCTGCCCCGCCATCCGGCCAGCGACGTAGTTGTCGATGCCGATGTACACGATGCGATCGCTCTTCGGAGCGTCCGAGTCCTGCGTGATGAGCTTCGTCTTCGCGGCCGCCTTGTTGAGCAGCGGGACCTGGTTCTCCGCGTCGATCGGGCTGATCGCGATGCCGTCGACGCCGCGGATCAGGAGATCCTCGACCCGGTGCAGCTGGTCGTTCACGTCGCTCGGCATCACGACGCTCACCTCGACGTTGTGCTCCTTCGCGCCGTCGATGACGCCCTTCTCGGCGATGGTCCAGAACGGGGCGACGCCGTTCGTGATGTAGGCGAGCTTCGGCTTGCCCCCCGCCGCCGGCGCGCCGCCGTTGTCGCAGCCCAGGGTCGCGAGCCCCGCCGCCACGCACACCCCGACGATGAACCGACCGATGCTCTTCAACATGCGCTCTCCCCTCCACCCGTCCACCCGACACGAGCCGCCTCGCGCGACGGGCCCATACGCCTCGTGCCGCCGCACGGGCCACGACACAGCTGGAACCCCCGCTCAACTGGCCAGCTCATGATGCGCGATCCGCTCCAGACGTGTCTACACGATTCGACGCGCGGATCGCCACGCGCCTCTCGCCCCCCTAGCGCCGCGTGCCCAGCGCGCTCATGCCGCCCGATCGGCCGACGGCGTAGGCGATCCCGCCCTGCAACGTCCCGCGGATCACGATGCGGGACATGTCGATGTCGAGCCGGAGGAGCGCCTGCGCGACCTCGCCGCGGATGCCCGTCAGCACCGCCTGGACCCCGAGCAGCCGGAGGGCGTTCGCCGCCTTGAGCAGGGCGTTCGCCACGCGCTGATCGACCCCCTTGATCCCCGTGACATCGATGATGACGGTGCGGGTGCCGCTCCTCGTCGCGCCGTCGAGCAGGGTCTCGAGCACGTCGTGCGCGCGCTCCTCGTCCAGCGTGCCGATGAGCGGCATGACCATCACGTCGCTCGTGATGGGCACGAGCGGGGTCGACAGCTCGGAGATCTTCGCCCGCTGGAACCGGATCACCTCCTCTTGCAGCTCGGCCCGGGCCGCCTCGGCGCGCTCGCGCTCGCCGAGCTCGTGCAACAGGCGCACGTTGGCGTCCCGGAGCTCGGCGCTCTGGGCGGAGAGGCGCACGTTGGCCAGCGAGAGCTCCTCCGTCCGCTCCTTCACCTCCTGCTCCAGCCGCTCGTTGGCCTCACGGAGCTCGGCGCTCACGGCCGTGAGGTCCGCGTAGAGCAGCGCGTTCTCGACCGCCACCGCCGCCTGCGAGGACAGGAGCCGCAAGAGCTCGATGCGATCGGCGGTGAACGCGTGCTCCGCGAGGTGGTTCTCCAGGTACAGCACCCCGCTCAGCCGGCCCTGGTGCAGGAGCGGCAAGCCCAGGATCGATTTCGGCCGGCGCGCGATCACGTGCGGATCGCCGGCGAGGCGCGGGTCGTCGTCCGCGCGCCCGATCACGAGCGCCTCGCGCGAGCGCGCCACGTAATGCACGACCGAGCGGGCCAGATCGAGGCGCGCCTCCAGGGGCATCGAGAGGCCCAGGCTCACCGTGTCGGGGCCGACCGCGATCATCGCCTCGATCGTCAGCACCTCGCCGCGCGCGAGGATGAGGAACCCCCGGCTCGCCCCGGCGCTCTTGATCACGCTGCGCAAGACCTGCTCGATCACCTTGTCGAGCACGATCGCGCTCGAGATGGCCTGGGCGGTGCTGAGGACCGTGGCGAGATCGAAGCTCTCCCCCGCGACGAGGCCCTGGACCGCGGTGCCGGTCGGCGAGAGCGGAAGAGGCTGGCCCAGGGCCGAGGGGTCGGCCGGCGCGAGCTCCTCGCGCAGCGCCTTGGCCTTCTCGGTCGCCCCCCAGCGCTCGTACAGGTAAACCGCCCTGCGCAGGAAGATGTGCGCGAACTCGACCCTGCCCTGGGCGAGCCAGAACCTGCCGTAAAGCTCGTTGCCGAGCGCCTGGTTGTTGATGTAGTCGGCCTGCCGCGCGGCCTCGATGCCCCGCTCGTACAGGTCCATCGCCTCGGCCCTGCGCCCCTCGACGCGGGCCTGCTCGGCGAGCAGGAGCAGGTGCTTGTGAAGCACGTTGTCCGGCCCGGCGTCGGCCCAGCGCTTCATCCGCCCGAGGAGCCGCAGCAGGTGCTCCTCGTGCTCCCGCCGCCCCGCGCCCTCGGCGCTCTCCCACGCGGCGATCCGCATGAGGCCCGCGTAGAACGTCGCCTCGGGCACCTTGGCGTGCGTCGGCAAGGCGCCCTCGATCACGGCGAGCTTCGGCATCAGATCGGCAAAGCTCGCCCTGTCGCCGAACAGGTAGGCATTCCGGATCTTGGCGTAATACAGCCACCCCATGTGGTAGGGCGAGCCGCCGTGCTTCGCCACGTAGGACGCCTCGTCGAACCCGTCGTCGTCGAAGCTGAGCCGGCCCCTCGTCAGCCCTTGCAGGCACCTGAGGGGCTGGATCACGCCCGCGAGGAGGATATCGATGATGTCATGGCTGCGGGCGCGCTGCAGGAACGCGAGGTGCGTCTCGGTGAGCTGCGAGAGCTCCGCGAGGTTCATCCCGTAGGTGAGCCGGTCCGAGCCGCTCTGGCTGATCATGTACCCCATGGCCGTCCAGTCGCCGGCCTGGAGCCCGAGGTCGTAGACCCGGTCGTAATAGGGATCTGCCTTCCGCAGGGGCTGCGTCCAGCTGTGCACGTCCGCGGAGAAGATGTGGTAGGTCTTGGCCCGGAGCACGAGGTTGTCGAGCTGGTCTGCGAGGTCGACAGCCATCTTGCCGAACCGATACGCCGTCTCGTACTCGCCGAGCAACGGCCCGACCACCATGCCGTACGCGACGTATCCGAACGCGGACATATCGCTGTTTCCGTGCTGCAGCGAGAGCGTCACCATCTTCACGATGGCGAGGTTCGCGAGCGTCTGGTCGCTCGAGTTGTAGGCCCCGAAGAACAGGTTCACGAGCAGCTCCAGCGTCACGGGGTGCTCGGGGCTCGTCGTCCTCGGGGCGCGGGCGAGCTCCTCGATGCTGCGCGCGCCGAGGAGGACGGGCACCGCCTGGAGCTCCTGCTCGAGCAGCGCGGCGACCTCCTCCCGGGCCTCGGGGATCGGACAGCCGAGGAGCCGGAGGCCGGCCTTCTGGACCAGGGTCGCCTCGTGGTTGCGCCACTGGAGCAGGTACTGGTTCGCCTGGACGAGGAGGACAGCGACCTTGTCCATGGCCGTCCGGGCGCGCGCGAGCGCCGCGGTACAGAGCCGCTCGGCCTCCTCGAAGGCGCCGCACAGCGACTCGACCTCGGCGCGCTCCCTGTGGAGCGCGAGGGCGAGCTCGTAGTGGTCGTCGAAGCCGCCGTGGGGCAGAAACCCGAGCCCCGCGCGCAAATAGCCGGCCGCCGCCTCGTAGGCGGTGGCGGCCTTGGCCCTCCTGCCGGCGGCGAGGTTCAGCTCCGCGGCCGTGGCCTGCTCCGCGGGCGAGGTCACGATGGACGCCGCGATGTTGACGTGGTTGACGATGTCGAAGAGCGCCTCGTCCCGCGCGGCGCCCTCGCAGCTGGCGAGCATGAGCCGCGCGATCCTGAGGTGGATCTCGCGCTTGCGATCCTCGCTCATGAGCGAGTACGCCGCCTGCTGGACGCGGTCGTGCAGGAAGCGGTAGGTGACGCGCCAGTCGACGCCGGTCTGCACCTCGTCGTCGGTCGCGTGCGCGAGGCGGTAGTCGGCGTCCACGGGCGCGATCAGGCCCTCTTGCAGGATCTTCCACAGCGCGGACACGGTCTCGTGCGCCGGCCGCTCGCTGATGACAGCGAGGGTGCGCAGGTCGAACTCGTGCCCGATGCAGGCCGCGAGGCGGAGGACGCGGACGAGCTCGGGCTCGAGCTCCTCGATCTTGCGCGCCATGAAGTCGACGACGTTGTCGGTGACCGTGCGCCGCCGGATGCCGTCGAGATCCCACGTCCAGGCGCCCTTCTCGAAGCGGAGCAGGCCCTCCGCGTGGAGCGAGCCCAGGAACTGCCGAACGAAGAACGGGTTGCTCTGGGTCCGGTCGAACACCACGCGGGCGAGCGGCTCGACGTCTGCGCGGGCGGCGGAGAGCGCGTCCGAGAGCAGCGCGATCACGTCGGCGAGGGCGAGCGGCCTCAGCTTGAGCTCGCGGAGCGGCGCGCCCGCCTTCTCGATCTCGTCGAGCGCGACGCGGAGCGGGTGGGCCGCGTACACCTCGTTGTCGCGGAAGGCGCCGAGGAGGAGCAGGTGGCCGCGCTCTGGATCGGCGGCCAGGACCTGGAGCAGCTTGAGCGAGGCCGGGTCGGCCCACTGCAGGTCGTCCAGGAAGAGGACGAGGGGGTGCTCGGCGGTCGCGAAGACGCGGACGAACGCCTTGAAGATCGCGTGAAAGCGGCCCTGCGCCTCCGCCGGCGGCAGCTGCTGGACCGGGGGCTGCTGGCCGATGATCCACTCGAGCTCCGGGATGAGGTCGACGAGGAGCTGGCCGGTGCTCCCGACCGCGCGGCCGAGCGCCGCGCTCCAGCGCGCGAGCTGCTCCGGTCGCTCGGTGAGGATGTGCCGGAGGAGCTCCCGGAAGGCGCGCGCGAGCGAGGCGTACGGCGCACCGCGGTTCAGCTGCTCGAACTTGCCCGCGGTGAAGTAGCCGCCTCGCTGGGCGATGGCCCTGTGCATCTCGTTCACCAGGGCCGACTTGCCCATGCCCGAGTACCCCGACACGAGCAGGAGCTCGCCCTCCCCGCCGGCGGCGCGCTCGAAGGCGGCGAGCAGCGCGCGCTCCTCCTCGGCGCGGCCGTAGAGCTTCTGCGGGATGCGCAGCGTATCGGGGATGTCGCGCAGGCCGAGCGCGAAGGGCGCCACGGCGCCGGAGGTCGAGAGCTGGCGGAGGCACGCGTCGAGATCGGCGAAGAGCCCGAAGGCGCTCTGGTACCGGTCCTCCGCGTTCTTCTCGAGGAGCTTCATCACGATCCGGGACACCGCGTCGGGCACGCCCGGGACTCGCTCGGGCGGCGGCACCGGCGTCCGCGCGATGTGGCCATGGATGAGATCGAGCGGGTCGCTGCCGGTGAACGGCAGGACGCCGGTGAGCATCTGATAGAGGGTCACGCCGAACGAGTAGAGGTCGGTGCGGCGGTCGATCACGCGGTTCATCCGGCCGGTCTGCTCCGGCGACATGTACGCGAGCGTCCCCTCGAGCGCCTCGGGGCTTATCGCCTGCTGCGTCTCCTGCGGGAGGAGCGTCGCGATGCCGAAGCCGACGAAATGGACCTCGAGCGTGTCCGGGTCGACGAGGAGGTTGTGCGGCTTGATGTCCTTGTGAATCACCTTGCGGCGGTGGAACTCGTCGAGGACCCGGGCCGCCGAGCGGGCGATCGTCAACGCCGCCTTGAGCTCCAGCCGGCCGGCGCGCAGGATGTCGTGCAGCGTCGTCCTGCTCGGCCGCTCGAGCACGAGCGCGAGGCCGTTCCTGTGCTTCTCGAGCCCGTAGGCCTTGACGACGCCCTCGACGTCGAGCGCGCAGAGCACGTTGTACTCGTGCCGGAGCGCCGCGAGCTCACGCGCGCTCGGGAACTCGCTCTTCAGGACCTTGAAGACAGCAGGCTTGCGCTCGTCACCCCAGGTTCCTTCGAACACCTCGATGCTCGAGTCGACGTAGATCGGCTGGCTCACGGAACAGGTCGCGGAGAGCATCTCACCTCGCCGGGGCGCTGGGCTGGCCCGCCGCCGCTGCTGCTCGCGTCGAGCAGGCAGGACGGACGGTGTTCTCGCACAAGCGCACCATGGGCGGATTATGTCTAGATCGCTGCCCCCGAGTCACCACCGAAATCGGAAGATCGATTCGTCCAGGGTGATATTTTTCAGTGATTGTGTGCCAGACATCCAACTTGGACGGAGTCTGGCGTTCGCGCTCGTCACCGAGCGCGGCAGTGCGGCGCGCTAGCGCGGCGCTTCATGCGATGTGGGCTGGCTCTCGGAGGGCTGGAGGAGGTCGATCACGCGGCGCGCCGGGAGGGCGCGTCACAGGCGCAGGTCATTGCGGCACCTCGACGGTGGGACAACCGAACTCGACCCGGACGCTCTCCGCCCCCATGGACTTCACGTGCTCACACGTGGCGCCCTTGATCACGATGGTGGGCGGGGTCGTCGAATCGTCGTAGTCCCAGCCGTCCTCGCCCGGCTTCGGCAGCACCTCATCGTCGATGAAGACGTTCACCTTCGCGCGGTCCGGCGGCTCGGTCTCCAGTGAGAGCTCGCAGGTCCTCACGAGATCCCTCGTGATGCTGGTCAACGTATCGCCGAGGCTCGCCGCGTCCACCACCTCGAAATAACGGGGCGAGGTCTCCGACGTGGCCGTGTCGCCCTCGACGGCGAGCTGGTCCAGCACGTTGGCATAGGCCGTCGCGCCGGGGATGCCGACGACGAAGGTCTTGATACCGGCCGCGCGCAGGTCCTTCACCCGCTGCACCGTGCGCACGTCGTCCAGGCACGCGTCCGTCAAGCCGGCGACGCAGCAGTTCGGCACGCCTGAAGGGCAGTCCCCATCCATGTTCGTGGTGCAGGTCGCGGCCTCGCAGGTCGTGGCCGGATCCTGGTTGCAGTTGGGACCGCCGTCGGTCGCCAGGAGGACGTACCTGTCGCCTTCGAGGGCGCCGCCGGCTCCCACGGTGAGGTACCCGAGGGCGCGCGCGAGGGCGTCCGCGGTCGGCGTCGCGCCGCCGGGGTCAGTGCCCTCCAGGAGGGTCTTGATGGCGGGCACGGAGGTCGCGCCCGGCGCCACGGCCACGCTCAGGTCCTCCCCCGCCGGCATGCCGCAGTGCTCGTCGGAGGGAAAGAGCTGAAGCCCGACGGACATCCTGTCCTGGACCACGTCGAGCGCGGTGCCGAGGGCGCCCTTCATCATCGTCCAGCGGTCGCTCCCTTCCCAGTCCTTGGTCATGCTGTCGGAGCGATCGAGCACGATCACGAGGTGAACCTGCCGCGGCTGAGCTTCGACCTGCTGGCCGCCGCAGTCACCGCCGCCCTCCCCCCCGCCCGAGCTGGCGCCCGGCCCGGACGCGATGAAACCGCCACCGAGGGAGGGCTCCCCGCCCGTTCCACCGGAGTCCGTTCCACCGGCGCCGCCGTTTCCGGAGCCGCCGCTGCCCGCGCCCGTTCCGCCATCCGATACCGAACATCCCGCCGCGAGCGCCCAGCCCAGGCACCAGAGCGATGTCAGGAACAAGGAGCGGGCGTAGTTCCCGCGGTTCTTGCCGATCATAGCCATTCTCCTCGACACGAGTGAATCGACACGAGTCAACGCGCCAGCGCGCGGCGTCAGCCCGGAGGAATGCGGCAGATGCCGTTGTAACACTGCACGGTTCCGGCGTTGCAGCAGTCGGACGTCGCGCCGCAGAGCTGCCCGTACTCGGCGCATCGCGGCGGGGTGCCGCCCGCCCCGTCCGAGCCACCGCCGCCGCCTGCGCCGCCTGCGCCGCCCGTTCCGCCGGTCGCGCTCGAGCTCCCGGTCGCGCTCGAGCTCCCGGTCGCGCCTGTCGGGGAGTCCGGCGTCGTGCACGTGCCCGAAACGGAGCCCGGCTCGTACTCGCACGTCGTTCCGACGCAGCAGTCGCCGTTGTTCGTGCAGGGTCCGCCCGCCGTGACACACTGGGGCGTCGTCCCTCCGGGCGTGTCGTAACACTGGAGCTTCCCCGTTTCGCTATTCCGTACGCAGGGAGCGCCGTCGCAGCAGTCGTCGGCGGAGGCGCAGTCCTCGCCTGCCTGGCGGCAGGCCGTGAGCGCATTGCACCGAGGCACGCCGAGGGCGTCGAGGCGGCAGTTGCTGGCGTTCCCCAGGTAGCTGCAGCAGTTGTTGGGGGCGCTGGTGGACGTATCCGCGCAATAGCTGTCCTTGAAGTGACAGACGCCGCCCTGGGGCGTGCAGCCGTTCGGGTTGCGGCAGCGGCCGATCTCCCCGTCCGGATCCCCCGACTTGTCGCAGACGACGTTGCCCGCGCCCGGCAGAGCGGCGGTGGGATCGCCGCCGCAGCAGTCCTCGTTGCGCTGGCACAGGGCGCCGTTCACGCGGCAGCCGCTCGGCGGCTGGCAGACGGCGATCCCGGTGGGGCCGTAAGGCGCGCAGACGCGGCTGCAGCAGAAGCCGCAGCTGTCGCAGACAGCGCCGTCGATGCCGCCGCTGTTGCAGCGGCTCGACGTCGACGGCTCCGCGCCGCAGTAGCCCGCGGGGTCGGATGTGTTCCGCTTCACGCACACGCCGGTACAGCAGTCGCTGTCGCCCGTGCAGACGTCGTTGCGCTGAACACAGAACGAGGAGTAGAGGACGCAGCGGTTGTCTCGCCCGCAGAGCTGGGAGCAACACTGGCTGTCCTCGGTGCACGGGTTGCCGCCCGTCTGGCATGCGGTGGCGCCGTTGACGTCGCTGCACGTCCCGCCGGCGCACATGCCGCTGCAGCACGCGGCGCCGCCTGCCGTGCAGTCGGATCCGTCGGGGAGGCAGGCGGTCGCGCTGCACCTGCCCGAAGCGCAGTTGAGGCTACAGCACTCCGAGGATCCCTCGCAAGCGGCGCCTGTCCCGAGGCAGACGCTGAGCGGCGACGCGCAGGTGCTCGTCGCGCTGTCGCAGATGCCGGAACAGCAATCTCCGGAGCGCGCGCACGTGGACCCGTAAGGCGCGCAGGTCGGCACCTCGACCCCCGTGTCAGGGCCGCCCGCGCCGCCGACGCCGTCCGTACCGCCGGCGCCCGTACCGCTGGCGAGCGCGCCGCCCGCGCCGCCCGCACCCGCGCCACCAACACCTGTGCCCGCGCCCGCCCCGCCTTCTCCAGAGCTGGCCGTCGCGCTTGCGCCGCCCGTTCCGGTCGTCTCGCCACCGGCCGTTCCAGTCGTCCCGCCGCCGCCAGCGTTGGCCCCTCCGGAGCCACCGGCGGAGGAGCTGCCCCCGGCCGCGCCGCTGGAGGGCCCTGACGTGGTGGCGACGCCACCTTCGCCTCCCGAGCCGGTGCCCTCGGACGAGCCGCAGGCACCAGAGAGCCATACGATGCCGACAGCCGCGAAGATTCGAGATACGCGCATGTACTTTCCTCGCTTGATCGCTTGCCGCAACCGACGCAGTCGGAGAAAGGATACATTCGCGCAACTCCAGCTTGTCCGTATGGCTTTTGTTTCAGGGCATGCCCCTCTCCCTCCATTTTTGTCGGAGGTGGTGAGCCTCGTAAGCGCTGCGCGCACCTGTGCGCGCAGCGCAGAGCTCGCGTTCGCCTGGCCGTGATGAGCTCTGCCCAGAACGGTCAGCGAGACCGCAATACGCGCTTTGGTGAGGTTCGTCGCAAAGAGCCCTCGACGGAGGAAGCGACGCTGTACGCTGTACGGTCCTCGAGAGCAGAGGACATGCAGGCTGTTTGGAGAGGCACGTTCATGGGGGCAGCCCGGCGACGGCCGTCCGCTCCCTGCTCCCCCGCTCTACGCCGATGTCCTCGTCCCCTTCCAGAGCGCGCTCCAGAACCGCCCCGTCTTCACGGCGCCTTCCGGGACGGACTCTCGGGCGCTCTCCTCGGCGGGCTTCTCCTTGTGGGCCTGGCCCTCGAGGAAGGTGATCAGCCGCTCTCGGAGAGGATAGTACATCGGGTCCTCCAGCACCTCCTGACGGTCCCGCGGGTGCGGGAACGGGACGTCCAGGATCTCGCCGACCCGCGCCCCCGGGCCGTTCGTCATCATCGCGATGCGGTCCGACAGGAACAGGGCCTCGTCGACGTCGTGCGTGACCATCAGCGCCGTCTTCTGGTCCTCTGCCCAGAGGTTCATGAGCACCTCCTGGAGCTCGAACCGGGTGAGCGAGTCGAGCATGCCGAAGGGCTCGTCCAGGAGGAGCATCTTGGGCGACAGGGCGAAGGCGCGCGCCAGCCCGACCCGCTGCTGCATCCCCGACGACAGCTCGCGCGGCTTCTTGTGCATGGACTCCTCGAGCCCCACGAGCTCGAGGTAGTGCGTCGCGATCTCGATGCAGTCCTTCCTGCTCTTCTGCCGGTGGACCTGCTCGACCCCGAGCAGGACGTTCTCGAGCGCCGTCATCCAGTGCAGGAGGCACGGTGACTGGAACACGACCCCGCGGTCCGGGCCAGGACCGTGGATCTGCCTGCCCGCGAGGACGATACCGCCGCTCGTGATCTCGGAGAGACCCGCGACCATCGACAGCACGGTGGACTTCCCGCACCCGGAGTGGCCGATGAGGGACAGGAACTCTCCCTTCCTCAGGTTCAGATCGAAGTTCCGGACGACGACCGAGGGGCCCTTCGGCGTGGGAAAGGTCTTCGTGACATTCCAGATCTCGAGGTACTTCTTCATGCGACCGCCTCCGCGCTCCGCGCTGCATCGGGCGCGCTCTCGCCCGCCTTGGGCCCGGCGCCCGGGCCGAGCAGGTAGCTGATCACCGCGCCGCGGATCTCCTTGAAGCGCGGGTCGTGGTTGAGGGCCTTGCGATCCCGAGGGCGCTCGAGATCGACGGTGATCCCTGGCCCCAGCGTGGCCCGAGGGCCCTTGCTGAGCGGGAGGATCCGGTCGGCGAGGAGGATGCCCTCGTCGACGTCGTTCGTGATGAGGAGCACGGTCTTCCGGGTGGCGCGCCAGATCCGCGCGAGCTCGTCCTGGAGCGTCGCGCGCGTGAGCGCGTCCAGCGCGCCGAACGGCTCGTCCATCAAGAGGACCTCTGGATCCATGGCGAGCGCCCGCGCCACCGAGACCCGCTGGCGCATGCCGCCGGAGAGCTGCGCCGGCTTCTTCTCGCGGGCCTCGGTGAGCTTCACCATGGCGATGTAGCGCTCGGTGTGCTCCCGCTTCTTCTCCGTGGACCAGGAGCCGAAGATCTGGTCCACGGCCAGGTAGACGTTCTCGTAGACCGTGAGCCAGGGCAGGAGAGAATAGTTCTGGAAGATGACGCCGCGGTCGGGGCCCGGCCCCTGGACGACCTTCCCGTTCAGCTTCACCTCCCCGGTGTCCGGCCTGAGGAGCCCGGCGATGAGGGACATGAGCGTCGTCTTGCCGGCGCCAGAATAGCCGACGACGGCGACGAACTCGCCCTTCTCGATCTCCAGGTGGATGTCCCTGAGCACCTCGGTGCGGGTGGCCCCGCCACCATAGCTCTTCCCGACGTTGCAGAGCTCGACCAGCGGCATGGACGTCACGCTCCCGCCAGCTTGAGCCGGCGCTCGACGAGGCTCATCAGGGCGTCCAGGAGGAAGCCGACGACGCCGATGGTGATGATGCACAGGATGATGTGCTCGTAGATGAGGCTGTTGTACTCCTGCCAGAGGAAGCCGCCGACCCCGGGCGAGCCGGTCAGCATCTCCACGGCGACGATGACCAGCCAGGCGATGCCCAGGCTGAGCCGGAAGCCCGTGAACATGTACGGGAGCGCCGCGGGGAGCTGCACCTTGAACAGCGTCTTCATGCGCGACAGCCGGAGCACCCGGGCGACGTTCATGTAGTCCTGCGGGATCGATCGCACCCCGAGCGCGGTGTTCAGGACCGTCGGCCACATCGAGCACATCGCGATGGTGAAGACGCCGGCGGGGTCGGGCTTCTGGAAGAGCACGAGGCCGAGCGGGAGCCACGCGAGCGGCGAGACCGGGCGGAGGATCTGGATGATGGGATCGAAGCTCGACCTGAACAGCCTCGACGCGCCCAGGAAGAAGCCGATAGGTGTCCCGAGGAGGATCGCCAGCGTGTAGCCCTTGGCGACCCGCTGGAGCGAGTACCAGGTGAAGCGGAGGATGCCCTGGTCGAGCTCTCCCCGCTTCTCGAACGGCTCGAAGATGTAAGGCCTGCTCACCTCCCATGTCTTGAGCGGAGAGGGCAGCGCCTGGGTCCACAGGCTGCTCGCGGCGGCCCACAGCCCGATCACGCACGCCACCCCGAAGAAGGGGAGGATCATGTGGTCGACTCGAATCCTCGGAGAGATCGCCTTCGCCTCGCTCATGCAGCACTCCTCTTCTACTTCCGCTTCCGCTTCCGCCGCCGCGCCTCCCGCCGGCGCGGCGATGGCAATGTGGGTTCATCCCTTCAGGGCGTGGACCGGGAACGACGTCGCGTACTTCTCCGGGTCCTTCGGATCGAACGTCACGCCGTCGAACAGCGTCTCGGGCGCGTCGCTCCGGCCGCCGTGCGCGACCCCGAGCTCCTTCATCGCCTCCTCGTAGAGATCGGGACGCATGACCTGCTTGACGACGCCCTCGTAGTCCGGCTTCCCCTCCACCATGCCCCACCGGCGGAACTGGCTGAGCCACCAGAGCGCGTACTTGGGCTGCGGGTAGTTGCAGCCCCGCTCGCTGAAGATCATGTAGTCCTTGTCCTCTTTCGTGCGCCCGTCGCCGTAGT
This sequence comes from Sorangium sp. So ce128, assembly GCF_051525245.1. Taxonomy (NCBI): domain Bacteria; kingdom Pseudomonadati; phylum Myxococcota; order Polyangiales; family Polyangiaceae; genus Sorangium; species Sorangium sp. So ce128. The sequence continues at coordinate 5,850,147 of NZ_CP150313.1, forward strand.
CGTAGCGCCCCTGCAGCCGGCCGAGGATGAGCTCCGGCGGACAGTTGATGTACGTGGGCCTCGACACGACGTCCGCCTGCTCGGGGCGGTTGTCGAGCTTGTCCAGCCAGACGCTCGCCTCGTGGAGCGCCTTGATCACCGCCTTCACCGCCTTCGGGTTCTTGTCGGCGAACTCCGCGGTGAACGCGCACACCTTCTCGGGGTGGTCCCTCCAGAGCTCCTGCGTGGTGACGGCCGTGTAGCCGATCTGGTCGGCGATCGCCCTGGCGTTCCACGGCTCGCCGACGCAGAAGCCGTCCATCTTGCCCACCTTCATGTTGGCGACCATCTGGGCGGGCGGGATGGTCACGAGCGCGACGTCCTTGTCCGGGTGGACGCCGCCCGCGCCCAGGTAATAACGGGTCCACATGGCGTGCGTTCCAGGCGGGAACGTCATCGCGAAGGTCATGGGCGCCCCCTTCTCCTTCGCCTCCTCGACGAACGGCTTGAGCGCCTTGGGATCTCCGGCCACCTTGCCCCGGAGGTCGCTCTTCATCGTGATCGCCTGGCCGTTGCGGTTGAGCAGCCACGGGATGACCATGGGCATCTTCGGCGATCCGAGGAGCCCCATCGTCGAGGCGAGGGGCATGCCGAAGAGCATGTGCGTCGCCTGGAGATCCCCGTTCGTGAGCGAGTCGCGGATCGCGGCCCAGCTCGCGCCCTTCACGATGGTCGCGTTGATGCCGTACTTCTTGAAGAACCCCTTCTCGTGGGCGATCACGAGAGGAGAGCAGTCGGTCAGCGCGATGATGCCGAAGCGCAGATCGGACACCTCGGGCCTGGCGGCGTCCGGGATGAGGGGCGCGGCGTTCGCCGCGGGCTTCGCCGACGCTTCGGACCGCGATTCGCAAGCGGGGAGGAGCGCGGCTCCCCCGAGCGCGAGCGCACCGCCGAGGAAACGCCGGCGGTGGAGGGGCGTGGCGCTCGGGGCCTCACTCGCAGGTTCTCGTCTCTTCATTCCAAAGATCCTTTGCTGGGATGACCGTGGAGCCTCGGGCGCATGGAGATGGACACGCCCGCCGGTCGGGGCAGACTGGACGGGCTGCGCTCCGGGGCGCCGTCCGTGAAATCGCCTGTTCGTTCGAGGATGAGCTAGGCCAGCTCCGCGGCGAGATTGGCAGGGTGAGCTCGCTCTCGCCGCGGGTGTGCGCCCTGGATGGCCTCAGCCATACACGGGCCCAGGATTTGCCAAGGACGATGCATGGGCGCCTGTTTCTATGAAGTTTCTGTAGGATATTTTTTCTTCATTCACTTCACGTTCGTTGCGTTCGTCATGTTCGTTGCGTTCGCCACGTCCGTCATGTCGGTCATGTCGGTCATGTTCGTTGCGTTCGCCACGCCGCCTTCGTCTTCCGTTTCAATGACTGCGGGGCAGCGGCGCGCCCGAGCGAGCGGTCGGGGAGCGTCGCGAACGGACCGGTTGCTTGCCAGGCCTGGGGTGAGGCTGTAGCGTCCGCGCGGCGCAGGAGGAGCGCCACGCCGATCCGGCGGGTGTGATGCGGCAGGCAGCAGGTCATGGGAGCGACGATGACGAGCGGGTCCGCGACGTGGGTGGGGGCGGCGGCGTGCCTTCTGGCGTGCCGGTGTACGTCCCTCGCCGGGCTCGATGGGCCCTATCACCTGGAGGCGGGCGGGGGCGCCGGCGGCCAAGACTGCGCCGAGGAGGCGAGCGAAGGGTGCGTCTATGACCGGTGCGGCGCCATCCCCGAGAGCGCCCCGAGCGGCGTCTACGCGCTCGATCCCGACGGGCCCGGCCCAGAGGAGCAGGCCGAGGTCTACTGCGGTGAGCCTGTGGACGGCGATCGCTGGGCGCTCGTCTACAACAGCGTCGGGTCAGCGGACGGCGCGACGCTCCCGTTCTGGAAGATCCTGTATGCCGATCGGCTCGCCACCAAGGGGACGCCGTCGCTCGGCGACAACCTTTACCAGCCGTCGCTGTACATCGCCGGCCGGGAATACCGCGACGAGATCGAGGACATCGCAGGGACCGTCGCCGAGGTGATGCGGGCGACCGCCGAGGGCATCGACACCGGGGACATGCACCTCCTCACGCCGATACGGGTCGGCGGCGATGAGCACCTCTTTTCGTGGCAATTCGCCACGGGGTGGTCGTCGCCGGATTTCGACGCAGACACCAAGGACGACGGCAATTGCGCGGGCGCCTATGCGGGCGTCACACAGCACTACGGGCACTGCTTCGTCTACAACCTCGGCGCGGACGACGATGAGCCGATCGAGGACGAGGGCTGGGGCCCGCACATGAGCACTCCGGACGCGACGTCGTACGGGCTCTCCGACGACGGGAGCGGTTATACGCGCTTGCAGCGGATCTCCCGCTGGACCCGCTGGTGATCGCGCCCCGCCCGGGCCGGATCGCTCGCCGCTGGGCCGGGCCGGGGCGTCGCCAACCCCCGCCGCTCGGCGCCCCCGAGGGCCATCGCGCGGCTGACACCCGGGCTGCCGCGGTGGCAGACTTCGACGGCGCATGAGCGACCGTTCGACCCCCGTTGACGTGCCGCCTCGCTTTCGCGTGATCACCGATCCGCGGGGCGAGGAGGTCGACGACCGCACCATCGTCCTCGGCCCGAGCCACGCGTTCGGCGACGGCCGGCACGAGAGCACGCGGATGTGCCTCCAGGCGCTCGCGTCGTTCGCGCCACGCAGCGGCTTTCGCCTCTTCGACGTGGGGAGCGGGACGGGGATCCTCTCGATCGGCGCCGCGAAGCTCGGCGGCGAGGCGATCGGCGTCGACATCGACGCCGCCGCGAACGCGATCGCGGCGGACAACGCGCGGCGGAGCGCGGTGGAAGCGCGCGTGAGCTTCTCGTCGACGTGGCCGGACGGGACGTTCGACATCGTCGTGGCCAACATCCTTCGGGACGTCCTCACGGCGCTCGCCCCTCGGATCGTGGCGCGCCTGGCTCCCCGCGGGACGTTGATCCTCTCGGGGCTCGTGTCCACCGACGTTCCGGAGATCGTGGCGCGTTATGCGCCGCTCCTGGCCGACCGTCGACCGGAGATCTTCGAGCGGGGCGCGTGGCGCGCGCTCGTGTGGCGCGACGCCGAGCCGCGCGCCGATGCCCGAGCCGCGACATGATCTCGGCGCGGCGGGCTCACCCGGACGACCGCATGACCGCATGACTCCATGACCGGAACCGGAGGAGGGGCATGAGGGAGCAGCGCCGTCGCGCCCTCCCGCAGCGCGGCCGTTGACCCGGGGCGCGAGGGCGCGCGAACATCCGGCGACCCCTTGCCGACCCTCCCCGCGACACGCCACCTCGCCGCGCTCCTCGCGCTCGCCGCGAGCGCCTGCTCCCGCGGCCCCACGGCCGGCGCGGACGCGGGGCCTGGCCCGGCCGGCAGCGCGAGCTCCTCGGCCAGCGGCGCGGGCGCTCCGGCCGCTCCCCTGCCTCCGTCCACGGCCACGCCGCTGCGCGCGCCGGTCCGGGAGGGCGGCGCCCTGTCCCGCGCCGCGCGCGGGGACGCGCTCTATGTGGCCGACGAGGACCACGGCGTCGTGCGCGTCGTGCCGCTGCCGCTCGACCCCGCCCGGCCCGGCGCAGGCGTCCCCGCGCCAGGCAGGCCCGCGCAGGTGCTCGCGCTCGGCGGGCGCGGCGAGCACGACGCACGCGTGCTCGCCACCGTCCGCGACCCGGGGCTGCTGCTGATCTTCCGGCCGGATCCTGCGGCCGGCCTCGTCGAGGTGGGCCGCGTGCCGCTGCCCGCCGACGCGTGGGGCATCGCGGTCACGCCCGACGAGAAGACCGCGATCGTGACCTCGGCGTGGACCCACAAGGTCTCGGCCGTCGACCTCGAGGCCAGGCAGACGCGGTGGACCGTCGACGTGGCGCGCGAGCCGCGGGGCGTGGCGGTGCTGCCCGACGGCAGCGCCGCGTACGTGAGCCACCTCGTCGGCGCCGATCTCACGAGGATCGACGATCTCGGCGGGGCGCCGAAGGTCCGGCGCGTCGCCCTGCCCGCCTCGCCGCTGCGCGCGCCGTCGGGCGAGCGGCTCGCCGCGTCGCTGGGTTATGCGCTCTCGCTCTCCGAGGACGGGCGGCGCCTGTTCGCGGCGCGGCACGCGCTCGGCGCCATGGGCCACGCCGCGTGGTTCGGCGCCGCGACGGTGGACGTGCTGATCACCGGCCGGGACGAGCCGCTCGCCCCGCCGCACCACGGCAACCTGCCGGTGCTCCGGTCGGCGTTCGCGGAGCAGGTGATCACCCCGGAGAGCGTGATCACCCTGCCCGGCGCGGGCGTCACGCCCGTCACCCAGCCGCGCGCCATGGCGTACCGCAAGCGCGCGCGCACGCTGCTCGTCGCGGGCGAGGGCGACGATCTCGTGCTCGAGGTGGACGCGACCGCGGTGGATCCGACGCTCGCGATCGTAAGGAGCTACCCGGTCGGCGGCCGCTACGATCCGCACATCCGCGTGGCCGGCACGTGCGGCGCGCCGACCGGCCTCGCGCTCTCCGCGGACGAGGCGACGGCGTGGGTCTTCTGCCGATCGACCAGCGACGTGGCGGCGCTCCGGCTGCACGATGCGGCGCCGGGCTCGACCGTCGCGCCCGCGGGAGCGGCGGGCCCGGCGGGCTCGGCCAGCCCCGCGCCGGCGTCAGCCGCCGCGGGCGCGGCGGAAGGGCCATCGGCGCTCGTGCACCTCGCCGATGATCCGCTCGGGCCGGAGGTCGCGAAGGGCCGCCGGCTCTTCTACAACGCGCTCGACGCCACGGTGAGCGGCAACCTCGGCTGCGCGGGATGCCACCCCGACGGGCGCGACGACGGGTACGTCTGGCGCGAGGCCACCTTCAGCACGGCCGACGGCGAGCACGCGAACTTCGTCGGGCGGCCGGAGAACATCCCCGAGGTCGCCAAGAAGCGAGGGGTTCCGCGGCGCACCCCGATGCTCGCCGGCAACGTGGGCGCCGCCGGGCCGTACGGCTGGCACGGCGAGAGCGAGGACCTCGTCAGCAGGCTCCGGACGGGCATGGGGCTGCACCGCTGGGGAGGGCTGCCGATCGACCATACGCCGACCAGCCTCGCGGCGCGGGCGACCTATCTCGCGATGTTCCTCCGCCGGGGCCTCGTCGCGCCGCCAAGCGCCGAAAGGGCGCCGGACGAGCGCGTGAAGCGCGGCCGGGAGATCTTCCACAGCGACGAGGCGAAGTGCTCCCGCTGCCACGTCCCCACGAGCGATTACACCGATCGCACGGCGTACCCGATGCCGAAGCGACCGCCGCCGCCGGGCTACGACGAGGATCCGCGCCCCGAGTACAAGACGCCGTCGCTGCGCTTTGTCGGAGGCCGGCCGCCCTATCTTCACGACGGGCGCGCCGGCACGCTGGCAGAGCTCATCGAGCAGAACGCCGACTGGATGGGCAAGACCAGCCACCTGTCGCCCGAGGACAGGGCGGCGCTCGTGGCGTTCCTGGAGACGTTATGAGGCCGCGCTCCGTGCTGCTCGCCTTGATGGGCGCTGGCGTGGCCTCCGTCCTGGCCGCGGCGTCGGGGGCGCCCGGCGCGCAGCCCGGCGGCGCGCCCAAGGCCGCGTCCAGCGCCACGGCCGGCGCCAACGCCGCGAAGGCCGCGGCCAGCGCCACGGCCGACGCCGGCGCCGCCAAGGCCGCGGCCAGCGCCACGGCCGACGCCGGCGCGAGGAACGCCACCGCGACCGATGCCGGCGCGACCGATGCCGGCGACGAGCTGCCCCTCGACGCCGCGCCCTTCCCGCCCGAGCCGTCCAAGCAGCCCACGGCCGCCGAGTGGAAGGCGGCGCCCCGCGTCCGCCTCTCCCGCGCCGGCCCCGCGGCCGCGGGCTGCCGCGCGTACAGGGCGAGGGAGTGGCTGCGCATCCGCTGCCCGGAGCTCACCGTCTCGGCCATCTCGCTGCTCGGCGGGAAATCCGAGGGCGTGGCCTTCTGGATCGATCCGCCCCGCGGCGGCAGCGAGCTCCCGCGCGGGGGCGAGGTGATGTTCCCGATCCGCCGCGGCGATCGGCGGGTGATCCAGATCCTGACCTTCGGCCCGGGCTACGACGGGCCGTTCACCTTGTTGCCGGCGATCGTCATCCAGGAGCAATGGCTGGAAGACGAGCCGGCGCCGACCGTGACCGCCTCCTGAGACACCATGCGATCCCACACCACCCTCCGCGCCATCTCCTCGCTGTTCCTGCTTGCCGCTGCGAGCGGCGTCCTCGTCGCCGCGTGCGGCGCCGCCCCCGCGGCCCCCGGCGGCCTGCCCGCCGATCAGGCGCCCCCTGCGCAGCCCACGGCCACGAGCCCCGCCCCGACCGGGGCGGCGCTCGCCCCGGCGTCGCCCCAGCCCGACCCGGCGGTGGCCTCGGCGCCGGCGAGCGCCGGGCAGGCCGGCGCCGAGCCGGCCACCGCCCCCGCCGACGCGGCGAAGCCCTCGGACGGCTGCCCCGACGGCATGGCCCGGGTGCCGGGCGGCAGCTTCGTGATGGGCCCGCTCAAGGTGAAGGCCACCGTGGGTGACCTCTGCGTCGATGTGACCGAGGTCACCGCCGAGGCCTTCGCGGCGTGTGTCAAGGCTGGCAAGTGCACGGATACATTGGCTAATTGCGCCAAAGAGGCGTCGACCTACGGCGTGGCCGGCAAGGAGAAGCAGCCGATGGTCTGCGTCGACTTCTCGCAGGCCCAGGCCTACTGCGCGGCGCAGGGCAAGCGGTTGCCGCGCGACGACGAGTGGGAGTGGGCGGCCCGCGGCGGCGAGGAGGCGCGGCCGTATCCGTGGGGCGAGGAGGCCCCGAAGGATCAGCTCTGCTGGTCCGGCGGCGGCACCGTCCGCAAGACCGCGTGCGACGTGGGCAGCTTCCCCGCTGGCGCGAGCCCGCAGGGCATCCAGGACCTGGCGGGCAACGTCTTCGAGTGGACCACCAACGCCAACGACGACAAGGGCAAGATGCGCATCGCCCGCGGCGGCAGCTGGCGCGACGGCATCGCGCCGCTCGTCAGGACCGCGCGGCCGGGCGGCTTCGAGGCGACGTACCGCTGCGGATTCCTCGGCATCCGCTGCGTCGTCGAGCCGGCGGCCCAGGCGACCAAGTAAGCCGCGCCGCGCCGGCCAGCGCCAGACGGGAACCGGCGGGAAATGCCATCCCTGACATCGGACGCGTCACTCAGGGGTTGCAGAGATCGCGCTCCGTCTTGCCAGTTCCTGGCACGGCGCGGCGGCGGTGTCACAGGCGTCCAGCGCGTCTTCGGCGTCGACGGTGATGACGTGATGGTCCGCTGCGCTGCACTCGCACTGCCACCCCAATGCCGGATCTTCCTGCTTGCAGCTGATGTTCAACGGCGTGTGCAACACGACATCCAGCCCTCCCAAGCTGGACGGCCGCTGGCAATCGAGCTCGGAGTAGCAGACGCCACGGCTCGCCGTTCGGTGAACCTGGCTGCAGGTGGCATCGCGAAAGACCGTCTCGGGATGAAGTGACTTGCATGGCTCTGCGAGGCTCGCGCAGATCCCCGAACCGGACGCATTGTTAAGAATCTCGAAATGCACGTTGTTCCAGTTGTCCCAGCACCCGCATCCCCAGGCGCTGCCTCCGGCATCTTTACCGCAGTTGATGATATAACCAGCTGCCGCGGTTTGCGTGACACCGTCCCCGAGGTCTGCCGAGTAAATGCACGACGTATCCATGAGGCAGGAATCCTCGGCTCGCGCCTGGTCGCTCGGCGCACAGCTCGGAGATTCGGTGAAGGGCGACGCGTCGTCTGCGGCGGCGCATACCGCGAGGGCTTGCTCGCAGCCCGCTTCCAGGTCGTTCTCCGCGAGGTGGTACGATGTGTAACCGATCGCGGTGGTACAGGTGCAGTCCATCCCACCATCGCTGCTGGCGGTGCAGTGAGATTGCTGATCGTCGTAGGTGAAAGCGTCGATCGCTCCCACCATCAGCGGGACCTCACACCTGCGGTCGGTCTGGCAATAGCCGTCAAAGACCTGCGTGTTCGGCTCGGCGCAAGCGGGCTCGCCGTGGACGATATTCCCCACCTTGAACGCCTCGAGGATCGAGCCACATACCCCGGGAGACAAGCTCGGAAGCGAGACGTCATACCCGCCAAAGCTGTCTTGACAGACACACCTGACAACCCCACCGATAGTCCTGCAGTTCGCCGTGATCGTGTTACCGGTGCACACCTGGCGCGCCGAACAAAAATCGTCACCCTCCTGCACCGTGGCGGGTGAACACGTCCCCGGGTCGTGCACTACCGTCGACGGGTCGGGTTGCAACGGCGCTATCGGGCCACCCTCCGTCTCTGTCGGACCATCCTCCATAGGACCGTCCTCCTCACTCTCCGTCTCCATCGGACCGCCCGCCTGACCCTCCGTATCTACCGGAGGCGAGTCAGCCTCATCCTTCGACTCGCTCGTATCTGTCTCATCCTTCTGTGGAGGGGTGGGAGCCGTCTCTCCCTCTGGAGCCCCATCTACGTCGGACTCGTAATGCCCGCCCACGAGGTCGGCGGCCTCGGTCCCAGGATGCCCACGTTCGATGAAACAGCCGGCGCAAAGGCTGGACGCGAGGATCCCGAGGCAGCGAAAAGGTAGGCGCATGTCGGGATCTAGAGAATCCAAGAGCGATCCGAGAGTCAAGCTCGTCGTAGCGGCCGTCCACCGTACAGACACGCTGCACACATTGGTTGATATAGAAATCCCTTACACGCTCGACCTTTCTCCTGAAAAATGGCGCCGTACCGCCATGGAGCGCAGGACGCGCTCGGAGGCTTCGGCGTGCTCGAGCAGCAGCGCCGCAAAACCGCGCTGAAGCTCGATCTTGCGGCGCATCCACGCCTCGAAGGCGCCGCGGTCGAAGCGCGCGAGGTCGTGGGGCGCGGCGGGCAAATCGCCCGCAGCCCGCATCGTCTCCGCGGCGCGGCCCGCCGCCTCGCCGATCTCGCGGTAGCCGGCGGCCACCCGGCGCATCGCGTCGTGTTCGAGGCGGGCCTCGGGCGTTGCGCTGCCCACCCAGCGCGCGTGGGCTTCCAGGTTGTCGGCCACGTGTCGGAACAGCTCCGCCAGCCGCTCGGGAACCACCGCGTCGTTCGCCAGATCGCGTCCACAGGGCTCGTCGTCCATCGGTACCTCCTGTCCATTCGCCCCAACGCGCGAGGCGTCAGGTCGTGACCGCAGGCCGCAGTCCAGGAGCGGGCGGCCGGGCGTGTGTTATCCATGGCGGCAGCAGTGTCGTCGTCCCCCGCGCCCGCCACGATGGGGGATTGCCGGCCCCGGAGCCCTGCCGATGACCGACGTCCACCACGCCGAAGCCGCCGCCTTCTTCGACGACTTCGTCGCCGCGTTCGCGCACTTCGACGGGCCGCTGATCGCCCGCCGCTACCACGTGCCGTACCTCGCGATGCACGCCGCCGACCTGCACGACCTGCTGACGAGCACGGAGGCCGTCGGGGCCTACTTCCAGCGCATCGTCGACCGGTACCGCGGCGGCGGCTGCACGGCCTGCCGCCACCGCGAGCTCCAGGTGGTCACGATGGGGGGCGAGGCGCTGCTCGCCACCGTGTCGTGGGACCTGCTGGACGCGTCAGGCGGCGTGCTGTCGACCTGGCGCGAGAGCTACAACCTGCTGCGCACGCCGCAGGGGCTGCGCATCTTCGCGTCGACGGACCACTGAAGGCGGCGCGCTCAGAACATGGCGCGGGGGTTCGGCGCGTCGGCCGGGATGTCCTGCAGCACGTCCCAGTGCTCGCAGAAGCGCCCGTCGGCGACGCGGAAGATGTCGACCACGGCGACTCCGCGCGGCCGCCGCGGGTTCACGAGCTTGTAGTGCACCACGGCGTACTCGGCGTCGGCGATCATGCGCTGGATCTCGACCTGCGCGCCGTGAAGCGGCGTCTCGCCGTCGCGGAAATAGGCGATGAAGGCCTCGCAGCCGTTCGTCCCTGGCGCGGCGCGCGCGTCGGGGTTGTGGTCGACGAAGTCGGCGGTCAACAGCGCGCGGACGGCGTCCCAGTGCCTGCCGACCACGGCGTCGTACAGCTCGAGCAGCATCTGCTTGTTGCGTTCGGGGTTCATACGTAAGGGGCGTGCCTTTCTGCACCGGGGGGCATGGTCGCTCGCCGGTGCATGCTCACCCTCGCAGCGGGGCGCGCGGCGGGCTTGAATCTGCGCGCCAATCGTCGGCCGCAGCGCGCGCGCACCGCGCCGTGGGCGCGTGCTAGCGCGTGCGCGCGACCGCGCGGTACGCGCTCGGCGGCATGCCCGACGCGGCGCGGAACTCGCGCGCCAGGTGGGCCGCGTCGCTGAACCCGTACGCGTGCGCGATCTCGGTGAGCGGCCGAAGCGAGCCGGCGATCGCGACGGTGGCGTCGCGCATGCGCACGCGGCGCGCGAGCGCCGAAGCAGTGGTGCCGTGTGCCGCGAGCCGGCGTTGCAGCGTGCGGACCGACTGGCGCGTGGCGTGCGCGAGGCCCTGCGGCGTCCACGGCGCGTGCGGCTCGCGCGCGATCGCCGCGAGCGTGGCGGCGACCGGGTCGTCCGCGGCGCTCGGTGGGTGCAACGTCTGGCGCGCGGACGGCGCCGGCGCGGTCCGGCGCGACCACGCGAGGCGGAGCGCGACCGGCGGCTCGGCAAGCGACGCGGGCCCGAGCCAATGGGCGTCGCAGGCGAGCTCGCGCCACGGTCCGCGCGCGGCGCGCGCCGCGACGACGAGCTCGCCGTGGCCCATCCGGCGCAGCAACGCGGCGAGCACCCCGGTGATCATCACGGTCTGGCTCGCGGGGGCAAGCGCGCCGGCGTACGGCTGCGCCGCGAGCTCTAGGGCGCCGGCGCCGTCGAGCGCGAACCACGTCTGGTGGCGCACGCCCCACGCGCGCTCGAGCGCGCTCCAGCGATGCGCGAGCTGCGCCACGCTCGCGGCGCTCTCGAGCAGGTAGAGCGTCGGCGAGAAGGTCAGCGCGTCGAGCCCGTCGCCCAGCGCGAAGACGGCGCCGAGCCCACCGACGCGTGCGCGCTCCGCGACGAGCGCCCGCAGCGGCGCCGCGGGGCTGAGGGCCTGCAGGGCGGGGTCGGGCGCGCGCGCGACGTGCGCGTCGCGCGCGCGGACGCGCTGCGCGAGGTGGAGCAGCTGCAGGCTGACATTCTGCGACACGGCGTGTGGGCACAGCGACAGGCGTGTGGCCGGCCGCGCGCGAGTGTGGCACCTGCGCGCGCGGGCCGCCACGGTCGCGCGCCCGCGAGGGCGAAGGGCGCGCGCGCTAACCTCTCCCTCCTGGGCGATCTCTCGCCGCCCGAGCGCGATATCGCCTTCGGCGCGCCCGCAGGCTGTGGAGTGAAGAATGGGGATCTGCACGTCCTCGCGGCGCTCAGCGGCACGGTGGACTTCGGAGGCGCCCTCGCCGCGAGCTCTGGTATCGCTGTCGCGAAGCTCGACTCCGGCGGACAGCACGTCTGGAGCAGGCAATTCGGCGACGGCATGAGCGTGGTCCATCACCAGATCGCGGTGGACGTTCAGGGCAACGCCGTGCTGACGGGCAGCTTCGACGGCACGCTCGACTTCGGCAACGGGCCTATCGGCAGCAGCGACGGCGCCGTGGAAGAGGCGTTCGTCGCCAAGCTCGACCCCACGGGGACGCGCTCTGGAGCCGATACTTCAGCGGCGCCGGAGCGCAGTTCGGATGGGATATCGACACAGATCCCGGGGGCAACGTCTTCGTTCTCGGCGGATTCGAGGGCACGGTCGATTTCGGAGACGGCCCGATCTCCGCCCAGATGCGCGATGTCTTCCTTCTGAAGCTCTCGCCCTGATCTGTGCCTTCACAAATAGGACACCCAAACAGGTACGCAGGAGGGTCGCGGGGGCTGCGCAGGAGCCACGCAATCGTACGATAGGACACCAAAGCACGTGCGCAGGAGGGTCGCGGGGGCTGCGCAGGAGGACGCCGAGGCCGCCCAGGAGGGCCGCCCGGGCCGCGCAGCAGCATCGCCGGGGCTGCCCAGGAGGGCGCCGAGGCCGCCCAGGTGTACGAGCGGAGCCCTGGTGACACTTCTGACCTGGAGCTGCGGTGACACTTCCTTGAGCCACGGGGCCCCTGCTCCGGGAGGACTGGAAACAGGGACCGGATCCTCGTCGACGCGACACGCTCGCCGCACTTTCTCGGACCGCCTGGATCTATAACACGAACCGCTCCCCGAGGTCGCGGTACACACGAGCCTCTCCTCATGCTCCGGCGTGAGTTCGCGCAGGTCACCGCGCTCTGGCCAGCTTCAGCTCCTTGTTCTCGAGGGTGACCTGCGCGAGCAGGATCGGGCCGTAGTACAGCTCCCAGACGTCATCGGCGATCGGAGTCAGCCCCACGGGCTCGCCGGCGAGCAGTGTGGAGACGTTGGTCTGCGCGCCCCCGAACAACATCCGTCCTTGCTCGTCCAGGCGTCGAACGGCCATCGTGTCCGGGTACTCCGGCGACGAGGGCTTGCTCGGCATCGAGCGGCGCGAGGGCGTGTAGCGCGAAGCCGGCGTCCTTTGGCCGAGCGCCTCGTGCGGACGCTGATCATTGTACTCGTGCCGAAACCGGTCGAAGACGCGCTGCTGCGCTGCCAAGTTGGCTTCTGGCGGCGATGTCGCCTCCGCCTTCAACGTCTTGTGCATTCGCTCGTGGCGGCCGTTCTGCTGCGGCTTACCGGGCTCGATCCGCTCGGGATGAATGCCGAGCTTGATCCAGCTGACCGAGAGCGCCGAGAGCCTACCGATGCCCATCGTGGCGAACGGCGGGCCGTTGTCCGAGCGGATGCGATGCGGCAGCCCGAACTCGCGGAAGCCCCCTGTCGCCACGTCACCCGTCGGCACGTGAGCCCGTCGCTCAGCTCCCGCGCCGTTACGGCCTTGGTTAGGTCCTCGCTGTCACGACCGACCGGCAGCACGCGCAGCGTCTCGCTGACACCCACGGCGTAGTCGAGCGCCCACGCCCGAAGCGTGGCGCAAATTTTGACCAAGAAATCAACGCAATGGTAGGAGCCCTCTCGGAGATATGGTAGCGTCGGGCGATGCTTAGGGTGCGTCGCTCGAGCGACGCGTACGATGTTGCGCCTCGAGGGGGGTATGCGCATGGGTTCATCAGCCGTTCAGCTCCAAGGAGGCGCCTTCCTGGCCGCCCCCAACAACGCCGCCTATGATTTCGGCACCGGCGATTTTACGCTCGAGGCCTGGATCAACACCCACGCCTCCGGGACCATCCTCTCGCGCAAGGGCTCTCAGGGCGGCGGCAGCAACCTCGGCGGATACCTGCTCGTATTGCAGCAGTCCGGTGCGCTCAAGTTCGCCACCGACAACGGCTTCGGATACTACGAGATCATCACCGGCGCCGCGGGCGTGCAAGACGACCAATGGCATCACGTCGCCGCCGTCCGCGCCGGCGCGACCCTGCAGATCTACGTCGACAGCCGGCTGGTGCCGGCAACGTCCGGCGGGAACGCGACGCCCCCGCTCAATGTCAACAACGACCAGCGGCAGGTCATCGGCGCCACCGACCAGCAGCAGGAGCCGTTCAATCGCTTCACCGGCCTCGTCGCGGAGGCCCGGGTCTGGAACGTCGCGCGGAGCCAGGGGGACCTGCTGCGAAACCTCTACGGTCCGCTCCGCGGCGACGAGCCCGGCCTCGTCGGTTATTGGCGGCTCGACGGCGACGGCGCCGACAGCTCCCCGACCCACAACCCCGCGACCGCGCAGGGCACGGTCCAGTACTCGAGCCCCGGCTCGCCGACCTCGACGTCCGCGCCGACATCGCTCTCGCTGGCCAGCCAGGGCTTCGCCGCCGTCCCTGCCAATGGCGCCTACAGCGTCGGCACCGGCGACTTCACCGTGCAGGCCTGGTTCAGGACCACCGGCACGGGCACCCTGATCTCGCGCAAGAGCACCGGCGGGGGCGGTAACGAGGGTGGCTTCCTGCTCGTGCTCAAGCCCCGCGGGGTGTTCAAGCTCGCCACCGACAACGGCTTCGGATACTTCGAGATCAACACCCCCGCCACGAGCGCGGCCGACGGCGCGTGGCACTTCGTTTCGGCGACCCGGCAGGGGGGCGGCTTTCAGGTCTACCTCGACGGCCAGCTCCTCGGCGGCACCACCGGCGGCAACGCCACCCCGCCGCTCAACATCAATAACGGCGAGCGCCTCCTGATCGGCGCGACCGACCAGGCCCAGGAGCCCTACCGCTACTTCACCGGCGAGCTCGGCCAGGTCCGCTTCTTCAACGCCGCGCGCAGCCAGACCCAGGTCATCGGCGACATGTACACCGCCCTCAACGCCCGCGAGCCCGGGCTGGTGGGCGCCTGGCCTTTCGCACAGGGCGACGCCGCCGACACCTCGTCGACGCGCAACCCCGCCAGCCTGAGCGGCGCGGCGACATTCGACAGCGTCGGCCCGGCGCTCCTGCTGCCGGCGTGGCCCGTCGCGCTGCTGACCCCCGGCAACGCTGCGGCCTCCAGCCGCGCCGTCCCCGTGAGCACAACGACGCTGTGGTCGGGCTCCGCCGGTGAGGTGCGCGGCGGGCCCGTCATCGACGCCAGGGGCAACATCTACGTCGGCGACGGGAACAGCAAGTTGTATTGCTTCACCCCGACCGGGGTGCTGCGCTGGACCTACGACGGCAGCTACCCCTTCTATCCGACGCAGTGCATCGGCCCCGACGGGACCATCTACGCCACTTCGGACCGCATCGAGGCGCTCACGCCGAACAAGTCCCTGCTGTGGACCTACCACCGCAACGACATCGGCATGATCATCGCCCAGCCGGCGAAGCTCAGCCGCAACGCCGACGCCCTGTACTTCCTCGCCAATAGCTCCACCGGCCAGGGCGACCGACTGATCGCCCTGCGCACCTCGGACGGCGGCTTCTTGTGGGAGAAGACCTTCACCAGCGGCCGCAGCGCGGCGACCCCCGGCGTCGGACTCGACGGCACCGTCTACATCGGCTCCGGGGAGTCGGTGCTCTACGCGCTCAACCCCAATGACGGCAGCGTCAAATGGCAGTACCAGGCCGTCGCCACGGGCGATCACAGCGGGATCAGCGGACCGACCGCCGTCGACGGCAGCGGTAACGTCTACTTCTGCCGCTACGGCAACCCGCCGGGCGACAACAAGGTCTTCTCCCTCACCTCCGCCGGCGCGCTCCGCTGGTCCTTCGGCACCGGACACTACCTGGCCAACCCGTGCTCCGTGACGGTCGGCCCGAACGGCGTGATCTACGCCGGCTTCTACGGGATGGTCGCCATCAATGCGCAGGGCCAGAAGCTGTGGGAGAGCGACACGTCCGGCAATGTCGGCATCTACCCTGGCCCTGCAGCCATCGACGCCAGCGGGGCCGTCGTCTTCGGCACCTCGAGCGGGCTCTACGCATACACGTCTCTGGGGACGAAGATCTGGCAGGTGACTCCCGCCGCCTCCAGCGCGGCGCCGACGCTGACCGCCGACGGCTACATTGTATATACGGGGGGGAGCGCCGCGCTCGTCGCCCTGCGCGGGCCGACGGGCATCACCCTGGCCCCGGTCCTCGGCCAGGTCACGTACGACGGCACCAACGTCCGCGCGTCCTGGTCGGCGGTGAGCCAGCCCGGCGTCACCGGATACCGCCTCGACGTCCTCGAGAACGGCGCCTCGATCGCCCACGCCGATACTTCCACCACCTCCGGCGAGATCGCCGTCTCCCTCGATCCCGCCAGGATCTACACCGTCGTCGTCCGCGCCACCGGCACCAACACCCAGGGACCTGCCAGCGCGCCCGTCCGCGTCATCGTCGCCGCCCCGGTCGGCCTCCGCCTGGTGTGGAACGGGACCGCCTTCGTCGCCACCTGGAGCGCCGTGGCCGAACCTCCGGTGAATGGATACACCGCAGAGCTCAGCAAGAACGGCGCGCCGCTGGAGACCCGACAGACCGCCTCGCTGTCCACGTCCTTCGCCGCGCCGCTCGCGTTCGGGGCGACGTACACGGTCGTCGTGCGCGCGCGAGGCGACGCCACCGTCGGCCCCTGGAGCGCGCCGGCGTCCGGGCCCGCGACGCGCTCGGTTGTCTACACCCACGACGACCTCGGCCGCCTCGAGACCGCGAGCGACACCAACACGACGACCTACACCTACGATGATTTGGGCAACATCACCGGTCGCACCACGAGCGCCGGCACCTGAGCGCCACGCCCCATCGACGATTGCCCGCCCTCTCGCCAGGAGCCTCCATGTCCACTCCGCCGGTCCCCACATTCACTCTGGCCTACCAGAGCACCCAGCTCCCGCCGACCCAGGTCTTCGCGTTCGACGGCGCCGCCTCCGTGACCCAGTCGGACATGACCAACTTCCCGACCGACGGCCTCACTCTCTCGTTTTGGGTGAACACGACCCAGAGCGACGCCAAGGCGGTGCTCTTCACGTATGACCAGGGGACCGACAACAGCCGGCGGCTCTACCTGCGCAATCCGACCTCGCTCGAGATCGGCTTCGGCGCCTCGTCGACCGGACCGACCGGCCTGGCGATCCACGACGGGCGATGGCACCAGGTCGCCATCACTGTCTCCCCCGCCGACCGCACGCACTACCGGGTGCGCGTCTACGTCGATGGCTTCCTCGGCTACCAGAGCCTGGGCGCCGTGTCGTTCGCCGCGGGTCAAGGGTTGGAGACCGGCGGCGCGCTGGTGCTGGGCCGAGGCGACGGCAGCAGCAACGAGGTGAACTTCGACGGCGCGATGAGCGAGCTGCGCCTATGGTCGGGGATCCGCAGCGCGGACCAGATCGTCACGCAGATGGAGGAGCGGCTCACGGGGAGCGAGCCCGGCCTGCTCCTCCACTGGGCCCTCGAGGACGCGCAGACGTCCGGCACGATCGTGGGCGGCGGCTTCGTGGCCTCCACCCTTCAATTCCGCCAGAACGCCCTGTTCGTCACCGTCACCGACTTCACCGCCGACGGCACTTACACCGCGCGCATTGAGCAGCTCGACGGCGAGCGCTCGGTCAGCACCACCAGTTTCTCCGAATCGCCGCACGCCATCGCGTCCCCGACCATCCACCGCGCGCTCTCCATTCGCCTCAAGGTCTCGGTGGCGGGCGAAGAGAGCGCCTACAGCCCCGCCCAGCAGCTCGTCGCGCTGAACCTGGGCCCCGCGTCGCCCCGCCCGTTCACCTATACGCAGTCGCCGGAGTCGCTGACCGCCGCATGGAGCGCGGTCGACCAGGCGCCGCAGTATCAGCTCACCCTGGTCCAGGACGGCACACCGCAGACACCGACGCAGCAGAGCGGGACGACCCTCGACATGACCGCCCAGCTCACCAGCAACAGCGTCTGGGGGCTCATCGTCCAGGGCCTCAGCGACGTCAACTTCGGCCCCGCGAACACCCCCGCGCCCCTGACCGCACCGGCGCTCGAGTTCGAGTTCGTCGGCGACGGCGGATCGAGCGGCACCCTCGACGCGTCCTGGGCCGCCGTCACCGGCGCCGAGGCCTACTACCTCGAGGTCTACAAGCGGACCGCCACCCAGCCCGAGACCTGGTCGAAGGTATATTCGACGTGGGTCACCTCGACCTCCGTCTCGATCACCGCGGCCGAGGTCCCCACCGCCGAGGGCGAGGTGTTCAAGGCCCGGGTCCGCCCGCTGGGCGGCGCCAGCGTCGGCGCGTGGAGCCCCGAGCAGCAGGTCACCATCGTCCAGCTCGCGCGACCGATCCTCGGCTGGCAATGGGACGGCGTCGCGCACACCCTTGCCGTCACCTGGGACGAGGTGTCGCCGGGAGCGACGTATCGCCTGCGCATCTTCCAGGACGGGGGCACCACCCCGATCGTCGATCAGTCCGGCCTGACCACGCGCAGCCGCGACGTCACCAGCTACCTGTCCCAGGCGCACGTCTACACCATCAAGGTCAACGCGACGAAGGACGGCTCCCAGGGGCCGGCCAACACTGTGGAGACGCCCCCGGCCCTGGCCCCCACCTTCATCTACGACAACGTCACGGGCCAGCTCGCCGCGCGCTGGACCTCGGCCCCGAACGTCTACCTCTCGGTGACGCAAGGGGCCGGGGCCGCCGACCAGCAATTCTTCGACGCCGCCACCACCACCTATTCGGTCCCCCCGCCCAATGGCGGCTTCGTCGAGGGCACGCAATACGACCTCGCGATCCGCGGCCTCGCCCAGGGCACCATCGCCGATCCGACCCAGACCTCGACCACCATCCACAACCTCGCCGCGCCCGTCGTCACCTTCGGCTACACCGAAAGCCCCGAAGCGCTCACCGCGTCGTGGGACGACATCCGCACCCAGGCCCAAAAAGACGCCGGCCTCGAGGTCACTTACCGCGTCGTCATCACCATCGGCGGCGCCGCGCAGGCGCCGGTCGAGCAATCGACGCGCACCTTCGACATGACGACCTGGCTGGCCATGAGCCAGAGCGCCGTCGTCACCATTCAGGTCACCGGCCTCGCCCAGGGCTCGTCGGGCCGGCCCAGCACGATCGTCCAGCCCGGCGACATCCCGCTCGCGCTGACCTATGACGACGACACCGGCGCCCTCACGGCCTCGTGGACAGCCGGCGTCCCCGTGTACCTGCAAGTCCACAAGCAGGGCGCCGAGACCCAGGTGGTGAAGCACTACGCCCCGGCTCGCGACACCAGCTACGTGGTCTCACCGCCGGGCGGCATCCAGGTCGGCGACGTGTGGATCTGCAAAGCGAAGTCCTTGCCCGAGGGCAGCATCAGCGCGCCCCAGCAGGCCCAGGCCACCGTGCTCGATCTCGCCGCGCCCACGCTCGCCTTCGACGACGCCGCCGGCCTCGCCGTCACGTGGGGCGACATTCGCACCCAGGCCCAGAAGGACGCCGGCCTCGCGGTCACGTACACCGCATTTCTCTATCGTGGCACCACGCTCATCGACACCACCCCCGACATCCCGAACACCGACGCGGGCCGCCGCTACGCCGTGAACGTCGATTGGAGCGCGAGCGAGACCTACACCGCGAAGGTGCGGGGCGTGGCCCAGGGCACGCTGGGGCGGACGAGCACGCCGCCTGCCGTCGGCGCGGCCACCGTCAGCGCGCCCACCTTCGCCGTCAGCACGAGCCAGGTCCACGCCAGTTGGTCGGCGGCAACCGGCGCCACCCTCTATCACCTCCGCCTCGTCAAGGTCAGCGGCAGCGCGGTGGTGCACGAGGAGACGCTGAGCGGCACCGACTCGACCTTCACCATCAGCGCCACCACCGGCGAGGAGCTCGCGGCGCAGGTGCGCTCGTTGGGCGGCGGCTTCATCACGACCCCCGCCGCCGGCGCCGCGACCTTGACCACGTACCCCAACATGGTCGCGCCGGTGCCCAACACCCCCGTCATCGACGTCGCCGGCGGCAGCGTGTCGATGAGCTGGAGCTTCGACGATTCGCTGTACCCGGCCGACAGCGTCACCTACCACGCGACGCTCTCCGGCGCCGCCACGGCGAGCCAGGACGTCTCCGCCAAGTCGGTCGCCTTCACCGGGCTCGACGTCACCGCTGGCGACGCCTTCACCGTCACCGTCCAGGCCCGCGCTCGCGGCTCCCAGGGCCCCACCGCCTCGGCCCAGGCCACCGCCAGCGCCCCGCCCAAGGTCACCGGCGTCAGCGCCTCGTCGGACACCTCCTCGGTGATCGACGTGCGCTGGAACTCGGTCGGCGTCGGCGGCGCGACCTACACCGTCCGGATCACCGGCCCGAGCAGCTACGACCGCAGCTTCTCCGGCGGCACCGGCACCTCGGTGTCCCTCTCCCAGAGCACGACCCGCGTCGAGGGCGGCAAGACCTACTCCGTCACCGTCGCGGCCACAGCGAACAACCTCACGGGCCCCGCCAGCGACGCCTCTTCGGTGACCGTCGGCCAGACCCAGCCCGTCGGCCCCGGCGGCCAGACCAACAACCCCTCGAGCGGCGACCCCATCAACCTCGCCACCGGCACCTTCTCCTACGACGACGTGGGCCTCGCCTTCGCCAGATCGAGCGCCCTGATCTTCCGCGTCTACTACAACACCTATACGCCCATCCACGCCGAGAACCCCTTCTACGACGGCAAGCCCATGGGCAACCGGTGGAACCACAGCCTCAACACCCGGCTGTCCATCGACACGACCAACAAGAAGCTCTACTTGCTGTGGGGGCACGGCCGGGTCGACGTCTTCACGATCCCCTCGAGCGTCACCGGCCCCTACACCATGGACGGCGTCTACAACGGCACCACCCTGTCGCTGGGCGCCGATCTCGTCTACACTGTCACCGAGCGCGACGGCACCCGCCACCTTTTCGACACCAGCGGGCAGCGCACGCGGACGATCTCGCTGATCGGCAACACGGTCTCGTACACGTACGCTGGCGGCCGCCTGCACCGGGCCACCGACGACGCCTCTGGCCGCTGGTTCGAGCTCTCCTACGACGGCGACGGGCGCGTGCAGGGCGTCACCGACAGCGCCGGCCGCAGCATCTCCTACCATTACACGAACGGCGACCTGACCAGCTCTGTCGACGCGCGGGGCTCGACCCGGCTCTACACCTACTGGACCGACCGGGGCCTCGGCGGGCTCTCGCTGCTGAAGACCGCGACCGACCAGAACAATCACGTCTTCCTCTACAACGAATACACCGCCTCCACGAGCGGCGACAAAACGATCTACCGGGTGACCTTCCAGCAGGACGCGAACGCCTGGGCGGCGGCGCCGGCCGGCTCGCCGGGCGCCTACGGCATCTCCATCGATTACCAGGAGCTCCGCGCGGACGGCCAGGATCTCGTTCAGGCCACCGTCGTCGACGGCATGGGCTTCCAGTCCGTCTACCGCAGCGTCAAGGCCAACGGCAACATGCTCACTGAGCTCACGACGCTGACCGGCGGCGCGATCCGCAAGGTCACCCACACCTACGACGCGTTCAACAGCCGCCTCACCGACACCGCGTACGAGGGCCCGGCCGACCTCGAGCCCACGCGCGTTGGCAATACCGTCACCAACACCTACGACAGCGACCTCAACCTGCTGACCGTCTCCTATCCCGCGCCGATCGGCCAGGTGCGGGCCTGCACGTACAACGACGCGAACCAGCTGCTCACGGACACCGATCACCTGGGCAACACCACCATCTACGCCTATTACGGCGACGGCACGCTGCACACGATCACCGATCCGCTCGGCCGGATCACCCGATTCACCTACTACCCTGGGCCCATCAAGGGGCTGGTGGAGACCGTCACCGGGCCCCTCGGCGAGGTGACCACGTACACGTATCAGGGTGATCTGGTGCACACCGTCACGGGCCCCGACAACAGCAAGATCACCTACGGGCACAACGACCTGACCCAGACGACCTCCGAGGAGCTCCGCGACGCCCAAGGCAACCTCGTGCGGACCCGGTCCTACGCATACAACGTCATGGACTTCCGCGAGCAGGCGGCCGTCATGTTCGCCGGTCAGCCCGCCGCGCAGGCCTACACCACGGTCGACACGCCGACGCCGCTCAACCAGCTGTCCTCGCGCACCGACGCCCGCGGGAACACGACCGGGTACACCTATTGGCCTGGCCTCCAGCTCCACACGATCACGTATCCGCTCGCCTCGGGCATTCAGTCGGTGACCACGTGCGGCTACGACAGGAACAACAACCTCGCGTCCGTGCGCCTCTCGCCCACCGTGGTCACCGGCTACACCTGGGACGCCGTCGGCCGGCAGGTCAGCCACACCGACCCCAACACGTCGACCTGGACCATCACCTACGGCATGCTGTTCAGCGGCGCCGCGCCCTATCCGACTACCGTCACCACCACCTGGCCGCCGCCGCGACAGGGCGACCCGACCGTCACCGAGGTCGTGGTCAAGGACGTGCTCGGTCGCGTCCTCGCCACGACGGACCGCGCCACGAAGACCACCACCCTGACCTGGACCACGCGGGCCGACCCGGCGACCGGCACGACGCAGCAGGTGCTGACGACCACGTTCCCCCAGGCCGATCCCGACGACCCCGCCACGCAGTACACGACCGAGCAGGTGTTCGACGCCCTGGGTCGACTGGTGTCGATCACCAACGAGGCTCGAAAGACCTCGACGATCACCTACGTCGACGACGCGCAGGCGCACCAGCAGGTGGTGACCTCGACCGACCCGCTCGGCCACAAGCTCATCCTCACCCTCGATCCCAGGCAGCGCGTCGTCAAGCAGGTGGTGGGCAAGGACAGACTCACCCGCGAGACTCGCTACCAATACGACCCGCTGGATCGCCTCACCCAGGTCGTGGAGGTGACGGCCAATGGCGACGTCCAGACCCTCTACACATTCAGCTACGACCCGAACAGTCAGCAAGTCCGCATGAGCATCACCGCGCCCGGCGCCGCCGCGGGGCACGTGCTGTCGTACGACGGCCTCGGGCACATCGTCGCCGACACCGATCCGGCCGGGCACGCGATCACCTACGGCTATCACCCGCGGGGTCTGCTGCACACGGTCACCCGCGCCAACGGCACCAGCCTGACCTACGACTTCGACGACGCGGGCCGCTTCCACAAGCTCACGTTCACCGACAACACGGTGCTCACCCAGGTGCTCGACGCCAACGGCAACCGCACCTCCACCACCCTCGCGGGGCAGACGGTACTCACCCGCACCTTCGACGCCTGGAACCGGCTGCGCACCCGCACCGACGCCCGTGGCGCGGTCGTCGGGAGCACGTGGACCGTGCTCGACGACCTCGACACGCTCACCTACCCCGACGGCGGTGCTGCCCCCAGGACCGTGCAGTACGTCCACGACAACCTGCGTCGGATCAAGCGCGTCACGGACTGGGCCACGCGGGTCACTCGTTACACATACACCCCGACCGGACAGCTATTCACCGCGCAATACCCCAACGGCTGCGCCACCACGTTCCACGTCGACGACGCCAACCGCTTCACGGGCCTGACGAACACCGGCCCCGTGCCTGGCGGCGGCACTCAGGTGCTGTCCGCGACTTCCTACATCCTGAACGCGCTGGGTCAGGTCGACGTGGCCGAAGAGCTGCTGCCGATCGCCCCCCAGACCGCGGCCAGCAGCACCTCCCTCACCTACAACGACTCGAGCGAGCTCGCCACGATCGATGGGCAATCGCTGACCTACGACGACGCCGGCAACACGACCTCGCTGCCTGGCGTCGCCGTCATCGAGCACGACGATTACAACCTGCTGACGCGTTACGGCGCCGACCAATACGGCTACGACGCCGACGCGCTGCGTGAGACGGCGACCGTCGGGGGCGTGACCACGCGGTACATCCAATTCCCCGGCGCCTACCAGGCCCCGTG
This sequence comes from Sorangium sp. So ce128, assembly GCF_051525245.1. NCBI lineage: Bacteria > Pseudomonadati > Myxococcota > Polyangiales > Polyangiaceae > Sorangium > Sorangium sp. So ce128. Next base: position 5,873,462 of record NZ_CP150313.1, read on the forward strand.
GCTCGATCAGGCGGACCCGAGCCGCGCCATCCTCCGCGCGTCCACCATCCGCGACCTCGCCGGCACGCTCGGCCTGTCTCCCGCGTTCGCCGGTGACATCGAGCCCGTGCCATTCGCGCGCTCCCTGCCGCGGTTGCTGCAGACCACCGACGCGCAGGGACAGGCGCTCGCGCGCTTCATCCACGGCGTCGGCCTCCTCGCCCACGAGACCGCCGGCGGCGACTATCGCCTGTACCTCTTCGACCCCAATGGCAACACCGTGGCGCTGACCGACGCGCAGGGCCAGGTGATCGGGCGCTTCGCCTACACGCCGTTCGGCGAGCTCGCCGCCCAGGACGGCGAGGTCCCGCCATTCTTGTTCAACGGTCGAGACGGCGTGCTCACCGACGCCAACGGCCTGTGCGACATGCGAGCCCGCCGCTACCGCCCCGCCCAGCTCCGCTTTCTCGAGCGGGACTTCCTGCTCGGCGACCTCCATGTCCCGCAGAGCCTCAACCCGTACGCCTACGTCATCGGCGACCCGCTTCAGCTCGTCGACCCGCTCGGCCTCAACCACTCCACCGGCTGGTGGATCGGCGTCGGCATCGGCATCGGGGCGGGCGTTGGCGCCGTCGTCGGCGGCATCGTCGGCGGCATCTCCGGCGGGCTCTCCGGCGGCGTCGCGGGGGCCATCGGCGGCGCGCTTGGCGGGATCATCGGCGGCGCGATCGGGGGTGGCGTCGGCGGCGCTGTCGGCGGCGTCGTCGGCGGCACCGTCGGCGCCGGCGTCGGTGGAGGCCTGTCCGGTGGCCTCACCGCGACGAGGATCGGCAGCAGCGTCGCGCAGGGCCTGATCCGCGCGAGCCGGTTTTTCAACTCCCAACGCCTCTACAACGCCGGCTCCTTCCTCCGGGGCGTCCCCCGGGGCTACAACGCCGCCTCCAGCGTCGAGCTGTCCGCCAGCGAGGATCTGCCTTCGACCGCGATCGAGCTGGTCAATCTCTAGATGTCGTAGCTCCAGGCCCTCGATCCCGGATTACCCACACTTCTCCCGCGAGCATTGCGATGATCACCGCAGACCAGCTCACGAATGCCATCGATCGCTCCTCCGGGGGCGTGCGCTTCACCGTCGACCTCCTCGCCCGGCCCGAGCGGCGACCCACCGACATCCAACTCTTGCTCTCGTACAGCAGCGAGGTGTGGAAGACGGCCACGACCTGGAACCTGCGCGCCCCCACCGGTGCCGCCGGCCTGGGGTGGAGCCTCGCGCGCGCGGAGATCGTGCGGACCCCTCGTCACACCGCGTCCGCCGACGGCAGCCAGTGGACCCTGTCCTGCGGCGGCGCCGGCACCCCGCTGGTGCGCATCGGCAGCGACGGCGCGCTGTGGACATTCGCCGCCGTCGACTACCGCTTCTGGAAGATCACCTACGATCCCGGGCGCGAGCGCTGGGAGATCGTCCTCGAGGACGGCACCCGTCAGATCTTCGGCGACGAGACCAGCGGCCGCTCGACCGTGCAGTGGGGCGTGGCGTGGGACAACTGGCTCGGCGCGAGCGCCCTGGTCGCCGGGCAGTCGCAGATCGCCGTGCGGTGGAGCCTGTCTCAGGTCGTCGACCTGTGGGGCAACGCCACGACCTACAGCTACGACACCGACGACGTGCTCGTCGGGCCGGCCGGGACCGACGATTCGCAGCGCCCGCGCTTCACGCGCAGCAGCCGCCTGGTCCGCATCGACGGCGTCGGCGGAGAGTCCGCCGTCCTGATCTATCAACCCAAGGACCCCGCCGAGTACCAGGACCCCCACACCAATCCCCCACCCCCCAACGCCTGGCAAGATCGCTACGACACGCACTACCTCCAATCCGTCGAGCTGCGCGGTGTCGACGATTCGCTGCTGTTCACCCAGACCCTGCAATACGACGACGGCAGCGCAGGCACCGCGTTCCTCGGCAGCGGCGATCTCACCAAGCGACTGTTGACCGGCCTCCGCCGCACCTGGGCCAGCGGCCGCAGCCTCCCGGCGGTGCGCTTCGCCTATTACGCCGCCAGCGACGGCGTGAGCGCCACCACCCTCTACGACGCCACCCATCGCGCCCTCTACGGCGCGCTCAAGTCGGTCACGTTGGCCGAGGGCGGCCAGGTCACCTACGGCTACGGCGAGCAGCAGCTCGGCCTGAGCCAGCGCAGCGCCGCGGTGTCCGCCCCGAGCCAGCCCAACACCACCTACAGCCGCCCGCGCTTCGCCATCGCCGACGAGCACCTCGCCCTCGCCTGGTACGGCGCCGTCTCCGGCGGCGATCCGGTATTGCAGCTCAACGCCTGGCGCTGGAGCGGGCGCTGGTTGCCCGCCACCCTCGACGCGATCCCGGTCGCCGACACCGGCGCTTACGACAGCACCCCGATCCTCGCCCAGCAAGGCTACGTCGCCGTGGTGAGCGGCCAGCGGGTATACGTCTATCACCGAGACCCCAATCAGCCCGACACGTGGGTCGGCGCCCGCGACGGCGATCACACGTGGTTCACCACCACCCTCACGATCGGCGAGCCGGTGAGCCTCGTCGGCGGCGACCGCTTCGTCGCCGTTCTCGGGCTGACCAGCGGCAAGCTGTACCGCTATCGCTGGACCGGCTCGGCCTGGAGCGACGACGGCGTGCAGCAGCTCGGGCAAGGCGCGACCCGCTTCGCCGCCGCCGCCGACCTCGACGTCCTGCTGACCGCCGCCGGCTCGACCACCTCCGGCCTGCCAATCGCCCTGCGCGTGCAGCGGATCGACCCCCTCGGCGCGTGGACTTCGAGTGATTTCACCGTCGACCCGCGGACCTCGAGCCGCAGCGCCCTCTCGCTCGCCGCGGGCCTCGGCTTCGCGACCCTCACCGAGCAGGACGTCGTCGCCGGCAACACCATCACCCAGCTGCGGGCGCTCTGGTGGGATCGAAGCTACGTCCGCATGGACGAGGCCGACCTCGGGCAACGGAGCTACGCCTCGGGCCAGACCCCCAAGCCCGCCGTGCTCCGCGGCGCCATGGTCAGCGTCGGTCAGCAGGTGTACCGCTTCGACGGTCAGCGCTGGCTGGCCCGCAACCTCGGCGACATCGCCTTCCCCGCCGGCGCCACGCTGGTCGACACCCGCGAGGGCTTCGACCAGGTGCTGCGCGTGTTCCAAAACGGCAGCGCGGTCACCACCGACCTCGTCGCCTACGACCCCAACGCCTCGAGCTGGGCCGTGCCCGCCGGCATGAGCGCGAACGCGACGTCCACCGCCGTCGCCACCCGCGCCGCGCGGACCCGAGACACCGGCGCCGACTTCGTCCTCCTGAACGGCACCCTGTATCGCCAGCAGCCCGACTCGAGCTGGAGCTCGGTGCTCGTGCTGCCCGACACGCTCACCGGCGACGACCTCGCCAGCCTCCAGCTCCTCGACGAGCGCTACGTCGTCTACCAATTCGGCGGCGACACCAAGATCTTCCCCCTGCACGACGGCGGCGTCGCTCCCGGCGCACCGATCGTGCGCAGCGGAGAGAAGAGCCTAATCTCTGCCGGCGAGCCCCAGGCCCTGATCGGCCTCAGATCCTTCGTCACGTACACTGGCACTTACGGCGCCGCCGACTCCCGGCTCACGATCTACCGCGTCGAGAATCAGCGGATCACCGCGACCCAGGCCGGCTACGGCGTCCGCAGCGTCTCGGTGAACAATGGCTATCAGGTGATAGCGGCCAGCCTGGCCTACACAGTCGACAACGCCACGGTCGACGCGACCGGCGTGCGCCCGGCCTTCAACAAGGTCACCCTCGTCCCGGGCAGTGACGACCCGACCTCGACCCCGTACGGCGCCACCGAGCTCTATCTCTACAACGGCCTGAGCGCGCACGAGAACCCCGCGCGCCCGTACCCCTCCGGCTCCAACGCGGCGAGCTACGCCAGCCGCGTCGTCGGCTCGATCTACGCCACGCGCATCCTCAACGCCGGCGGCCTCGCCGGCGCCGCCGGCGAGGACACCTGGACCGTCACGCCGGTGAACCTCGCCGCCAACGCCCAGGGCCTCTACATACGCCTCACGCAGGCGGCCCCCGCCCTCGACGGCGTCACCGGCCTCGTGCGCCACACCTACAGCCCCGACACCGGGCTCGTCACCGAGACCCAGCGCCGGAACTATGACGCCAGCGGCGCCGAGCAGGCCATCATTCAGCGCTTCGAGTACTTCTGGGAGCACTACGATCCGTCGCGGGCGATGAACCTGCTTGCGCCGGTGATCCGCACCACCGCCGTCACCCGCGACGTCGCCACGAATATCGACACGATCACCGCCATCTTCGTGCAGACGTGGAAGCAGGATTGGGGGCACGGCCCCGGCACCTGGGCCCCCTGGCAGCACTTCGCCGCCCGCGACGCGAGCGCCACCTTCACCCGCTGGTCCGGCGGCGGCGAGTCCGACGCGAACTGGTTGCTCGTGTGCAGCGTCCTCTCGCGTAACGCGACGGGCGCGACCACCTCGCTCGCCGACGTCCTCGGCACGACCACGACCCAGCGCTTCGCCCAGAACGGCCGCTGGCCCACCGGCGGCGCCGTCAACGCCGGCCCGAGCGAGGTCGATTACGTGGGCTTCGAATCCTACGAGGACCTCGCCGGCTGGGCCTGGACCGATCCGGCCAGCAGCCTCGCCGCGAACATCACCGACATCGATCACCACGCCGGCGCGCGCTGCCTCGAGCTCCCGCCTCGCCCCGGCCAGCAGATCGGCCCGTTGCGCGTGTTCCTGCCGTCGAACCAGGCGCGCGCTTACGTCTTCTCTGCCTGGGTGAAGACCCAATCCGGCTTCGATCCGCAGAGCGGCGCCGCGAAATGGCAGCTCGCCGCCCATCGCAGCGACAACGACGATCCCGTCGGCGCGCCGATGACGATCGACATCCCCGACACCGGCGACGCCTGGCGGCTGGTCCAGCAGATCATCGACCTCCCCGGCCTGCGCCGCGCCGGCTCGGTGCCCGACACCGTCTCCGTCTACGTCGTGGTCCAGGCCTGGAATCAGAACAGCGCGCGCTACGCGCTGGTCGACGACGTGCGGCTCTCGCCGGTCGACGGCCTGTTCGCCGCCGCCGTCTACGACCGCAGCTCCGGCCTGCTCACCGCCACCCTCGGCAACAACCTCGAGACCGACCGCTTCGTCTACGACGCCGCGAGCCGCCGCGTCGCCCACGTCGGCCCCGGGGAGCGCGTCAAGGAGGTCGTCGCCCTGGCCCTGTCGCGCGAGCTCAGCCCCGCGAACGGCTTCCTGCCGAGCTTTCCGAACAGCGAGCTCGTCCTCCGTACCACCAGCGACAGCGCCTACTACGATTTCCACGACGGCAAGACCTCCGACTGGACCTTCGCCGGCGGCACCTGGACGATCACTGGCGGCGCCCTGCGCTACGCGCCGCCAAGCCCGGCGCCCACCGATCCGCTCGGGGGCACGGCCATCCTCAAGCTGTTCGCCTTCACCAACTTCGCCGTGCGCGTCGCCTGCACCATCGACCCCGCAGGGAACGCCGGCGTCGGCAACGGCGAGATGTTCGTGTACTGGGACGGCGCCCAGACCGAGTGGGTCCTGGCCCGCAAGGCCTCCGGCGGCACGCTGACGACCCTCGCGCGCAGCGACGCCGTGGGCTTCGGCGAGGACTGGGTGTTCGCCGTCATCGAGGGCTTCTTGATTTTCGCGGTCAACGGCGTCCAGGTCTTCGCCTACACCTACGTCGCCGACACCTCGGTCCCCGACGTCGGCAAGCCCGTGCTCACGCTGCGCCAGACCGGCAGCTTCGACGATCTGCTGGTCCTGAACGACCCTCAGGTGGGGCTCGGCTTTTTGGACGGGCTCGGCAACCGCATGCAGGACGTCAGCTACCAGGGCCGCGGCGCCGGCATGCCCACCTACCCCACGCGCGCCATCGGCGTGCTCCTCGATGCACTGGGCCGCCCCGCCTTCGAGCGCGACCCGCTGGGCCCGAACCTCCAGCTCGCTCCGCCCGGCGGCACCGACGGCGACGCGAGCCTGGTCGAGGGCGGCCAGTCCACCTATTTGATCGATCCCCAGGGCAACGCGCTGACCGTGCCGCAGTACCTCGCCGGTCAAGGCGGCGTCTACAGCTACACCACCCGGCGATACGAGCCCTCTCCGCTCTCACGCGTCGTCGCCACCGTCTTGCCGCGGGCGACCGGCGCCGTCGAGGCCGACTTCACCTCCACCTTCCAGTACCTCGCCACCGGCGACAGCGGCCCCGCCGCCGTGTTCAACGATCTCCTGCCGACCGGCTCCTCGGGCCGCTACTTCGTGCGCGCCGCCACCGATCCCGACGGCGTCCACCGCTACGCCCTCATCGATCAGCTCGGGCGCCTCCTCGCCCGGCGCACCGTCATGGACGACGGCAGCTACCACACCGATTCATCTCAGTACGACCTCGCCGGCCGGCTCGTCACCCTCAATTCCCCCAACGTCTTCACGCCCCCCGACGGCAGCCAGGCCACCGACTGGAAGCAGACCCAGACCTTCGACTTCCTCGGGCGCCTCACCTCACGCACGACTCCCAGCGCCGGTGCCACGAAAACCCGGTACGACGACGCCGGCCGCCTGCGCTTCCTGATGACCGCCGAGGGCGCCGCGCAGAGCCCCCAGCAGATCCGCTATGCCCGCTACGACCGCCTCGGGCGGGCCGTCGAGCGCGGCTACATTCAGGACGCGAACTACGCCTGGGACTCGGCGGCCCTGCTCGCGAAGCTCGACGACGACGCCTTCCCCGACGTCGAGAACAGCACCAGCGCCAACTACGCCCGCGGTCAGTGGAGCCGTCGCGCGAGCTTCGACTGGAACCCCGGCGCCCCGGGCATCCTCAATCTGCTGGGGCGGCCGGTACAGGGGCGCACGTGGAGCAGCAGCCCCGGCGTGCTCACCGAGACCCTCGCCTACGACGCCAACGGCAACGTCACCACGCACACCAGCGAACTCGCCGGCATCGACGCCGGCGCGTGGGTCACCGGCTATCAGTACAACAACCTCGACCAGCTCGCCGCGATCACCTACCCGCGGCAGCAGGGCGAGGACGCCGTGCAGGTCGGCTACTACTTCGACCGGCTCGGGCAGCTCGCCTCGGTCGGCGACACGCTCACCGGCAGCGAGGTCATCGACCCCGAGCACCCCGCCGACGCCGGCGAGAAGTACTACGCCGCCTACACCTACGATCCCCGCGGCGCCGTGTCCCTCGAGGCGCTCAACAACGGGCGCGGCAACCCCCCAGGGGTCGTCAATCCCAACAGCTTCACCCGCAGCTACAGCTATACGCCTCAGGGCTGGATCACCGCCCTCGCCGATCCCTACCTCGCCCAGGCCGTCGACTACTACGGCGATCCGACCCACGCGTATTACAACGGCAACATCGCCAGCCTCGCCTTCCGCTACGATCCCGAGCGCTGGCCCGGCGCGCCCGCCGATCAGTCCGTCACCTTCGCCTACGACAACCTCAACCGCCTGCGCAGCGCCGACGACGACCTCAACGCCGCGTGGAGCCTCGGCATCTCCGCCGCCGGCTACGACGCCAACGGCAACCTGCGCGCCCTCACCCGCGGCGCGACGACCACCACCTATCACTACGCCGCCGACGGCCACACGCCGACCAGCGATCGCGTCGACCACCTCACCAGCACCGCCTCGAGCTCGATCTCCTTCGATCGGCTCACCACCTCGCCGCCGTGCGCCAGCGGGTGGTGCTGGGGCGCCGACAACGACGGCCCCTCGAATTCCGCCGTCGTCCACGACCCCGAGCGCGGCGATGTGCTCAGCCTCGGCGGCGGCAGCCTGGGCCACACCGAGTCGCTGCGGCTCACCACCTGGCTCGACCCCGCCGGCACCTACACGCTCAGGTATCAGCTCAAGACGCCCGCCGACCTCGCGAGTGCGTCGGGCCGCGCCGCGTGGATGCTGCGGATCTACACCGTCGCCGGCGAGATCGTCACGACCACGATCGTCACCCTCGCCGCCACTGGCGGCGCCTGGTCGGCACAGAGCCACAGCGTCGATCTGTCCGCCGCGCTGAGCGCCCTCGGGCTCGGCGAGGCCCCGTCCTACGTCGCCCTCGAGTGCGTCAACGGGCTCCGGGCCGGCAGCGGCTCCGGGGCGGGGCCCGCCGTGCTCCTCGACGACGTCTCGGTGACCGCCGCCGCCACCGTCACCGCTGCGGCCTACGGCTACGACCGCGACGGCAATATCACCGCGGCCCCCAGCCGCGCGCTGACGTCGCTGACCTACGATCCCGTCACCGGGATCACCCGCGACGTGACCCTGAGCAGCGGCGAGCGCGTGCGCTACGCCTACGACGCCGGCGGCCGGCGCAGCCTCGCCCAGCGCCTGAGCGCCGGCGCGGCGGTTCAGTCCACCACTCGGATCTTCACCGACCTCCAGGGCCAGCTTCTGATGACGGTGACCACGCCCGCCAGCGGCACCCCGGTGGTGACGCGATACGTGCAGGGCCCCACGGGCGCGATCGCCATGACGCGCGGCGACGCCACCCACTATTTGCTCAAGGATCACCTCGGCTCCACCCGCGCGCTCGTCGACGGCAACACCGGCGCGGTGCTCGGCGGGATCGACTATCTCCCGTTCGGTGGCACCTCGCGCCGCGAGGGCCAGCTCGACATCCCGGTCCAGTACACCGGGCAACGCCTCGACCCCGACACCGGGCTCTACGACTACGGCGCCCGCCTCTACGACCCCGACCTGCGGCGATTCTACGCCACCGACCCCACCTGGGGCCCCGGCAGCCCCTACGCCTACGTCGGCAACAACCCCGTCGTCGCCGTCGACCCCGACGGGCGCGACGCGATCATCAAGGTGGACGGGCCGAATCGAAAGATCACCGTGAGCGCGGAAGTCGTCATCTACGGAGCGAAGGCCGACACTCCGGGGCTGGCCCAGCGCTGGCAGAACGACATCCTGAACCAGTGGAACAAAAATCAGAACAACGGTAACCGCCGCTTCGAGTACAACAGCCCGACGACCGCTTACGACGTGGAGTTCGACGTCACGGTGCGTCAGAACGACGTCGGATGGACGGACGTGTTGTCTCCGCTCGTGTGGAGCACCGGTTTCAACTACGTGAAGGTCCCCTCGCTCGGCAAGGGTCGTAGCAACGTCTTCATGGGATACTGGGGCACATGGGTCTCCGACCCTGGCGACTACGGCCTCTACCACAAAAATGTCGCCGCGCACGAGTTCGGACACATGCTCGGGCTGAAGGATCGCTACGTCGAGGGCGACCCCGACAATAGCTGGCTCGATTGGTTCAACTACAACATCAGGAGGTTCTTGGGTGTCTTCGCCGACCCGCGAGGGTACGAGACGAACCTGATGAACGAGCACTGGAGCGGGCATGTATACCAGGCCGACATCGACGCGATCGTGGGCCCGGCCGTCAACGCCTTCGAGCAGGGGAACGTCGCCCAGGCGACCACCTATCTCAGGCCGGACAGCGGCGCGCGGTACTTCTCCAGTGGCGCCTTCACCCTGATGGGGGGCTATTTCGTCTACGATCTGGGGCCGACCGTGTTGGCGGGGGCGCGTCGAGCCGTGGGCTGGGCGGCCAGCGGGCTGCTCGCCGGTCGCCGCCACCTGGGGCGCTTCGGCCGGCCGCGCTACCTCCGAGCGGGCGTGGGCGCACTGTTGCTCTTCTCGCTCGGGAGCATGCTGTGGCTCTACCGCCACCAATCCGATCAAGATCCCGGCTGATCGCACCCGCGAGGAGTCGATATGAGCGTCGTCTCGGAGACCATCGATGCCGTCGTCAACCTGTTCACCGGCGGCGCCTCCCTCGAGCTGCCGCTCCTCGCGCGGCAGGGCCGAAACGGCCTCGACCTCGCGCTGACGCTCTTCTACAGCGGGCAGGTGCGCGGGGTGGCGAGCACCTGGAACGTCGACGCCCCCACCGACGTCGCGGGCCTCGGCTGGACCCTCCCGCTCGAGACGATCACCCGCGCCCACCAGTTCACCGCCTCGACCGACGACGACGTCCTGTATCTCCTCGCCGGCGGGCGGAGCACCCGGCTCGTGCGCACCGGCACCGACAATCAAGGGCGCCGGATCTACGCCGCCGAGAGCTACCAGTTCAGCGACATCCGCTACGACCCGTCGCGCGAGCTGTGGACCATCCTTCGCGACAATGGTGATACCTACCTCTACGGCGACCGCAGCGCCGACCGCGGCGGCTTGCAGTGGGGCGTGGCCTGGGACAACTGGATCGGCGCCACCACCCTCGCCGCGCGCCAGCGCCAGGTCGTCACCGCCTGGAACCTCGTCGAGGTCCGCAACCGCTGGGGCGAGGCGCTCGCCTACACCTATACCAACACCGAATCGACCGTGCAGGCCCACGGCGCCGCCGCGCCGCCGCTCCGCTACACCCGAGTCTCCCGGCTCGCCCGCGTCGTCGGTGTCACCGGCGAGCGGATCGAGCTCCGCTACGGCGACAAGGCGCCCGTCGAGTACCAGGAGCGCCACACCGACCCCGCGCCGCCGAACCCGTGGCAGGACCGCCTCGACACCTGGTACCTCGAGAGCGCCGCGCTCTACTCGAGCGACGGCCAGCTCCTCGAGACCGCCCGACTGAGCTACCTCGACGACGCCGGACAGCTCGCCCTCCTCGGCTCCGGCGCGCTCTCGAAGCGCCTCCTGACCGCCGTCTCCGTCGAGTACCCCGACGGCTCCTCCTTCCCCGCGACGCGAATGCGCTATTGGGGACAGGACCCGGCGGCCGACAAGGTGAGCGCGGGCAATATCTACAGCGCGGACACCCGCGCCCTCTACGGCTCGCTGCGCGCGATCACCCGCGCCGAGGGCGCCACCACCACCCTGCATTACGCCCGCCAGGACCTGAGCCTCTGCCCGCGGGATATCACCCTAGCGCCGCCCACCCGCGCGGGCGTCACCTTCTCGCGGCCGCGCTTCGCCTTCGCCGACAATCATGTGATCACCACGTGGTTCGGCAATGACAACACCCTGAACGTCGTGGCCCACGCCTGGGAGGGGCGCTGGCTACGGGCCGATCTGGGCGCTGTCGCCGTCGCCGACGCCGACGCCTACGACGCCGCGCCGATCGCCACCGCCGAGGCCTGGTTCGCCGTCCAGGTCGGCCAGCAGGTCCATCTGTTTCACCGCAGCCCCGACCAGATCGGGGCATGGGTGCAGCCCAGCGTCGACAATGGCGGCAGCACCCAGACCTGGTTCACCACCGCGCTCGTCGGCGGCGAGGTCTCCGCGCTCGCCGTGGGGGACCGCTTCTTCGCCGTCGTCGGGCAGACCAGCGGCAAGCTGTACCGCTACCGCTGGACCGGCGCCGCGTGGGTCGCCGACCCGGAGGTCACGCTGACCGCCGAGGCGAACCCGGCGCTGTTCACCGCCTGCGCCAGCCAGAGCGTGCTCGTCATCGCCGGCAAGGCCGTGACGTCCAGCCTCGGCGTGATGCGCGTCTGGCTCTACGCCCTGCGCGAGGAGGGCGCCTGGACGAGCGCCACCTTCTGGCCCGCGCTGTCGAGCCCGAACACCCGCGGCTTCACCCTGCAGGCCGGCACCGGCTACGCCGTTTTGCAAGCGACGAGCCCCGTCGGCTCGGCCCTCGTGCAGTCGTCCGCCTACGCCCTGGTCTGGGACGCCGCCGCCACCGCCCTCCAGACGTCGCTCCTCGGGTCGAGCGTCGTCAGCTCCGCCGCCGCGGCCGCCCCCGTGCTGGCCGGCAGCTCCGTGACCGTCGGGCAAAACGCCCATCGCTTCGACGGCGAGCGGTGGATCTCGACCCCGCTCTCGACCCGGGGCGGCGGCGCGGGCAAGGCCCTCGTCGCCCTCTCGCGCTCAGCCGACCTCGCGCTGCGCGTCACCGGCTCCGGCTCCGATTATGCCTACGATCTCTTCCGCTACGATCCGAACACGCGCGACTGGCTCATCCCCACCGGCATGAGCGCGACGGGCTCGAGCGCCGACGTCGCCCTGGTCGCGCCGCGCGAGGGCGACAACCCCAGCGACTTCGTCGTCTTCGCCAACACGGTCCGCTACGCGCAGCCCGACGGCACCTACACGGCAGGCTTTCCACTGCCCTCCCCGCCCAGCGGCGCCGACCTCGAGACGTTGCAGCTCTTGGGCTCCCACTACCTCATCTACCAGAGCGGCGGCGACACCCTCGTCTACCTCCTCGCCAACGGCGCCGTGGTCAACGGCGCCGCCGTCATCCGCCTCACCGGCCAGAAGATCAAGGTCGCCGGGCGCGGCGCCGACGCGCTCGTCGGCCGCCACGCCTTCGTCACCTACGCCGGCACCTTCGACGGCGCCGGCTTCTCGCTGACCCTGCACCGCGTCGTCGACGGGGCCGTGCAGGGCGCCCAGACGAGCTACCCCGTCGCCGACGTGCAGGTCGACGACGGCGATCAGACCGTGCTCACCGGCATCGTCTGGGACGCCGCCACCGCCACCCTCGATGTCCGCGGGCTGAACGCCCGCTACAACAAGGTCACCACCCTCGCGGGGACCACCAACCCTGGCGCCGCCACCTACGGTCGCGTGGAGCGCTACAGCTTCAATGGCCTCGGCGCGAGCGAGCCGCCCGCGCTCCCTTACCCGACCGGCGCGAGCACCAACGCCGCCGACTACGGCGCCTGGACGATCGGCACCCTCTACGCCACGCGCACCCTCGACAGCGGCGGCAAACGGATCGCCGGGACCACCCTCGACTGGTGGGTGACCACCGTGACGCTCGGAGTCAACGCCCGCGGCGCGTACCTGCGGCAGACCCGAGAATTGGACGACCTCGACGGCGTCGAGACCCAGCGCGCCCTCACCTACTCGAACCTCACCGGCCTGGTCACGCGGATCGACACGCGCAACTACGACGCCGACGGCGCGGAGCAGCGCGTGTCGCAGGTCTTCCGCTACTGGTGGGAGGAGTATGATCAAACCCGGGAGAGCCATCTCCTCACCCCGGTCATTCAGACCACGCTGAGCACCACGGCCGTGGCGACGGGCGAGACCACGGTGACCGGCATCACCGCCACGCCGTGGCGCTCCGACTGGGGGCACGGCGCCGGGCAGTGGGCGCCGTGCGCCACCTACCGCGCGCTCTCGCCGTCGGCGGTGTTCTCGGCGTGGAGCGGCGGGACGCCGCCCGCGGATCAATGGCGAGCGACCTCTCGCGTCACGGACCGGGGCCCCGCGAGCCAGGTGATCGGCACCCTCGACGTCTCCGGGGTCGCCAGCTCGACCCTGCTCTCGGCCGACGGCGAGCTGGCCGTCGCGCGCTTCACCAACGCCGACCTGTCCGTCCAGGAGGGCAGCTATCAGGGCTTCGAGACCTACGAGTCCGACGGCGGCTGGGCCTGGAGCGACCCGAGCACCCCGCTCTCGGCGCACGTCGTGACCCGAGACAACCACACCGGCACGCGCTGCCTCGAGCTGCCGCCCACCCCTGGCCGCGAGGTCGGCCCCGTCAACAGCTTCGAGCCCGGGGACCAGCAGCGCGCCTACGTGTTCGCGTCGTGGGTCAAGTCGGAGCCGGGCTACGACCCGGCTCAGGGCGCCGCGGTCTGGCGATTGGAGGTCGTGCGGACCGACGACGGCAGCCGCGTCGGCGGCCCCTATACATTGACCATCCCCGCCACCGCGAACCAATGGCGACAGTTGCAGCAGATCCTCGACCTGGCGACCCTGCGCTCGGGCGTCCCCACGGGCGTGAAGCTGCGCATCGACGTCAAGGCGTTCAATCAAAACACCACGACCGCCTGCCTCGTCGACGACGTGCGCCTCAGTCCGGTCGACGCCCGCTTCGCCGCGAGCGTCTACGACGCGCGCACCCGCCGGCTCACCGCGACCCTGGGCAACAACGGCGAGACCACCCGGTTCGTCCACGACTCCTGCCAGCGGCAGATCGCCGAGGTCGGCCCGGAGGAGGCCGTGCGCTGGCTGATCGCCCCGGCCTTCTCGCGCGATCTGACCGCCGAGGACCGCTACCTCGCCGAATTCCCCAACACCACGCTGAGCCTGCGCACCACCAGCTACAGCCGGTATTACGACTTCCACGACGGCGACGTCTCGGACTGGACCTTCCAGGGCGGCACCTGGGCCATCACCGCTGGCGAGCTCACCTATGCACCGGGCGGGTCGAGCGACTTCCCGCTCGGCGGCACCGCGACGCTGCGCAACGTCGCCTTCACCAACTTCGCCGTGCGCATCACCGTGTCGACCGCCGCGACCGGCACCGCCGGCGTCGGCAACGGCGAGATCTACGTCTATTGGGACGGCCCGGCCGCGCAATGGCGGCTGGCCCGCAAGGACGCCCAGGGGACGCTGGTGACGCAGCTCTCCTCCGCCGCGCACGGCCTCGGCGCCACCTGGGTGTTCGCGATCGTCGAGGGCGTGGTCAGCTTCTACGCTGACGGCGTGCAGGTCTTCACGTGGACGTACACCCCGGCGACCGGCCTGACCGGCGTGGGGCAGCCGGTGTTCACATTGGCCCAGAGCGGCAGCTTCGACGACCTGTTCGTGCTCGACAACCCTGAGCTGAGCGTCACCCTCCAGGACGGCCTGGGCCGGCCCGCGCAGGGCCTGGCGTTCCGCGGGCGCCAGACGATCACCAGCGGCAACTACCCCAGCGACGGCCAGGGCGCCTTCGTCGATCCGCTCGGCCGCCCCGAGTACCTGCGACGCCCCCGCGTCGCGTCGCTTCAGGTCGCCAGCCCGCCGTCAAGCACGGCCGCGCTGCTCGACGGCCGACAATCCACCTATCTGGTGAGCCCGGACGGGCAGCGGCTCACCCGGCAACAATACCTCGACGGCAGCGTGAGCCAGGTGCTCGACTACACCACGCTGCAATACGAGCCGGCGCCCACCTCACGCGTCACCGCCCAGGTCGCGCCGCGGCCGGTCGGCTCGGACGCCGCCGAGTACACCACGTCCTACGGCTACCACGCCAACAGCGCCTCGGGCCCCGGCAGCGTGATGAACGACCTCCTGCCCTCGGGCTCGCAAGATCGCTATCACGTCACCCAATCCACCGACCCGAACGGCGTGACCACCTATATCATGACCAACCAGCTCGGCCGCACGGTCGCGCGGCGGGTGGCGCTCGAATCGGGGTACCAGACCGTCTTCCAGAAGTACGACCCAGCCGGGCGCCCAACGGTGACGCGCACGCCGAACTACTACGCGCCCCCCGACGGCTCCTCGGCCGAGAGCTGGGTGATCAGCCGCGCTTACGACTTCCTCGGCCTAGTGATCCAGGAGACCACGCCCAGCGCCGGCACCACGCGGCTCGCCCACGACAGCGCCGAGCGGCCGCGCTTCATCCTCGACGCCGACGGCGCGGCCCGGAACCCGCCGCGGATCCAGTACAACAAGTACGATCGCCTGGGGCGCCTGATCGAGACCGGGGTGCTGCAGGACGCCGCCTACGCCTGGGGCTCGACCGCGCTGCTCGCCAAGCTCGACGACGCGAGCTTCCCCGCCGTCTCCGGAGCGAACCCGCCGCAGCAAGGCGCGTGGAGCGAGCGCTACCACTACGACGTGGACGCATCCCGGCCCGCCGAGGCCGAGTTGCTCGGGCGCCTCGCCCGCGTCGAGATCAACAATGGCGCGTCGCCCGACGTCGAGACCTTCTCGTACGACGCGTCGGGGCAGGTCACGACCCACACCGCGGCGGTGCCCGGCTTCGACGCCAACACCTACGTCACCGACTACCGCTACGACAACCTCGGTCGCGTCGTCGGCGTCACCTACCCGCGCCCGAGCGGCCAGAACTCGCTGCAGGTCGGGTACTACTACAATCGCCTCGGCCAGCTCGCCGCCGTCGGCGACCTGCTCAGCGGGACCGAGGTCATCGACCCGCAGCACCCCGCCGACGCCGGCGAGAAGTACTACGCCGCCTTCACCTACTCGGCTTTGGGTCAAGTCACGACGGAGGGCCTGAACAACGGCCGCGGCAACCCGCCCGGCACCACCAACCCGATGGCCTTCACCCGCTCGTACACCTACACCGAGCAAGGCTGGCTCTCCGCGATCGACGATCCATATCTCACGCAAGAGCTGCTCTACCGCGGCGCCGGGGTCACGACGCCGCGCCACAACGGCCAGGCCGCGGCGCTGCGCTTCACCTACAAGCCGGAGAAGTGGACCGCGGCTCCCCCCAATGAGGGCACCCAGTACGCCTATGATCGTCTCGGGCGCGTCACGAGCGCGACGAGCGATCTCGACAATGCACATACCCTGGCCCTGACCTACGACGCCAATGGGAACATCTCGACGCGGCGCCGCGGCTTCTCGCTCCGCAGCCTGTCCTACCGCGCCGGCCCGACCACCCCGCCGGTGAGCGACCGGTTGTACTCCGTCACCGCGAGCACCTCCGCGTCGCTGGACCTCACCTCGCTGACCGCGTCGCCCCCGTGTAACAGCGGGTTCTGCTGGGGTGCGAGCAACGACGGCCCCTCGGGCTCGCGCGTGGCCGACGACGGCGTGAAGGGCAAGGTGCTCGAGCTCGTCGGCGGCAGCCTGGGCCACCAGGAGCAGCTCACCGCCGCCTCCTATCTCGATCCCGCCGGCACGTACACCCTGCGCTATAGCGTGAAGACGGCCCCCGAATTCAGCGGCGGCCTCGGCACCGCCGGATGGGTCCTGCGCGTCTTCGACACGACCGGCGAGATCGTCACGAAGCTGCTCGAGCCGCTGACCGACACCGCCGGCGCCTGGGTGGCTCGCACCCTGTCGCTGGACCTGCCGGCCGTATTGAATTCCCTCGGCCTGGGCCGCACACCGACCCGCGTGGCGCTGCAATGCGTCAACCCGCTCCGGTCCGCCAGCGGCGGCGCGGGGCCCTCGGTGTATCTGCACGCCGTGTCCCTTGTGAACGCCGCCGCCGTCCCGGTCACCGCGCTCACCTACGACAGCGACGGCGCCGTCACCAGCGCGAGCGCACGTGGCATTACGGCCCTCACCTATGCGCCGGTGTCCCGCCAGCCCGCGACCATGACGCTCGCCGACGCCACCGAGATCCGCTACGCCTACGACGGCCAGCGACGTCGGCGCCTCGATACCATCCTGCGCGACGGCCAGGAGTTCTCCGCCACGCTCACCCTGCGCGGCGTCGACGCCCGCCCGCTCGTCCGCCTGACGCGCGAGAACGGAGAGACCGCGACGACCCGCTATGTCCACGGGGCCACCGGCCTCATCGCCTTCGTCGACGCGAGCGGCGAGCGTTACGCGCTCAAGGACAACCTCGGCAGCGTGCGCGCGCTCGTCGACGGCGAGACCGGGCGCGTCGTCAGCAGCCTCGATTACATCCCCTACGGCGCCACCGTGGGCCAGCAGGGCGACCCGGGCCGGACGCGCTACGCCAGCCTCGCCCTCGACGCCCACAGCGGCCTGTACGACGCGGACACCCGGCTCTACGACCCCGACCTGGGGCGCTACTACAGCGTCGACCCCACCGGCGCCGCCGGGCCCTACACCTACTTCGGCGACGATCCCGTCAATCGCAGCGGAGCCGCGGGCCCGTGGGTCGCCCGGGCGTCCGCGAGCCCGCCGTCGCCGCAGAGCGCGGCCCGGGGCTCGCACCAGGGCCGGCTCCTGCCGCCGGCGGCCGCACCGGACCGCGGCGTCCCGACCGGTCGCGCCCCCGGGCTCACCCCCGACGTGATCAACGCCCTCTCCGCGCGCCGACAGGAGCTGCGGATCTCTGCGGCCGAGATCAAGCGCGGCTCCTACTTGGACGACATTCTTCGAAGCCGCGAGTACAACTACGACAATTACAAGGATCGCACCTTCACCGGGGTTACGGCCGACGGGCGACCGCTCGGCAAGGACGGACGGCCGCTCGCGCAGGGTTGGTATATGTATACCCTCGATACCAACCACGAGTTCCGGTACCTCAAGGGGATCTGGTCCGCCGAGGAGCACCAGGGCCGGGAGGGCTCGGGCAAGTACGGCTTCCGCCAGATCCGCAACCATTCCCAGCTCTCCGGGGGCGTGCCGATCTACGCCAGCGGGTGGTTCGAGATCGATCAGGACGGTCAGGTCGTCTCCATCGATTCGGCGTCCGGTCACTACAAGCCCCAGGGGATCAGCGCCCTCTACGCATTGGAGGTCCTGCGCGACGTCTACGGCCTGCGGATCTCGGCGACCCCACGCGAGGGCTACGCCGAGGTCGACGTCTACTCCTGGCGACCCGAGGACGACCAGACGCTCAAGCCCATCAACATCTACAAGGTCAGCGGCCAGCCGGAATGGCGCGAGGTGCTGTGGGACGAGCTCTGGAACCTCCCCGGCAAGGCGGGCGAGCTCACCAAGATCGCCGTACAGGCCGCGATCTATCGCCGCTATGCCGGCAGGAACAACCCCGTCGTCAATTTCTCCGGCACCCTGCTCTCCTGGCTGTTCCCCGTCCCGCTCGTCGGATCCCAGCTCAAGAAGACCATCAACGAAGGCGAGGTCTACCTGACCATGGCCAACGACCCGACCGAATACAACCCGTACTGAGTGCGACCGAGACGCTGCCGGTGATTCGAACGATCGCCGTCAGCCCCCGAGGTCGCGCGCGATCACCGTGCGAAGCACCTCGGCCGCGTCCGTCTCGACAACGTCGCCGTGCGACGGGATCAGCCGCCGCAGCGCCAAGGACCTTGTTGTCCATTTGCGGCGCGACACGGGTGTTCGCGAAGCGGAGCGAACGTTCGATCCTCTCTCGCTCTCTCACGCGGCCCAGCAGGCCGCCGAGCTCGCGGGCTACCGCTGCTCCGCCCGGCGCTCGTGCCTTGCCTTCCGGCCCGGCGCAGCGCACCTTCGCGCCCAGCGACCATGCCCAGCGACGACCCCTACGTGATGCCCGCCTACGTCAAGCTCCTCGTCGCCGACGCGGAGCGCTCCGCATCGTTCTACGAGCTCCTCGGCTTCACCCGCGTCCACCAGGATCCGGTGTTCATCCACCTGCGCTGGGCACGTTATGCCGATCTCTTCCTCGTCGCGACCCCGCCGGGGGTCGCGCTCGCCGGGCAGCGCGGCCTCGGCGTCATCGTCTGCTTCAGCGCCGCCGGCGACCGCGGCATCGAGACCATCGCCGCGCGCGCCGCGGCGGCCGGCGCCGCCGCCGACGGGCCGCGCGACCAGCCGTGGCACACGCGGGAGGTCGTCGTCACCGACCCCGACGGCTACCGCCTCTGCTTCGTCGAGCCGAGCACGCCCCTCCAGAGCTGAGGCCCACTGCCCGGGCCGGCGCCTCCCGGGCGGCGCCGCGCGCGCTCGTGTATCATCCCACCGGCATGTCGCCGGAGCCGTCGCAGCCCAGGCCCATCGGGCGGTATCTGCTGTACGGCCCGATCGCATCCGGCGGGATGGCGTCCGTGCACCTCGGCCGGCTCGTCGGCGACGCGGGCTTCTCGCGCACCGTGGCCATCAAGCGGCTGCACCCCGCGCTCGCCGAGGCGCCCGAGATCGCCGAGAGCCTGCGCGACGAGGCCCGCATCGTCGCGCGCATCCAGCACCCCAACGTCGTCGCCATGGTCGACCTCCTCCTCGCCGAGGACGAGGCGTTCCTGGTCATGGAGTACGTGCGGGGCGAGTCGCTCGCGCGGCTGCTCCGGGCGGCGCGCGCGCGCCGCGCGCCGGCGCCGGTCCCCATCGTCGCGAGCATCGCGTGCGGCGCGCTCCACGGCCTGCACGCGGCCCACGAGGCGCGCAGCGAGTCGGGCGAGCCGCTGGGCATCGTGCACCGCGACGTCTCGCCCGAGAACCTGCTCGTCGGCGTCGACGGGACGGCGCGGCTGCTCGACTTCGGCATCGCCAAGGCGCGCGGGCGGCTCAGCACCACCCGCGGCGGGCAGATCAAGGGCAAGCTCGCGTACATGGCGCCCGAGCAGCTCCTCTGCGCCGACGTGACCCGGCAGACCGACGTGTTCGCGGCGGGCGCGGTCCTCTGGGAGGCGCTCGCAGGCCGCCGGCTCTTCGACGGCGGCGACGAGGGCGCCCTCATCCGGGCCGTGCTCGAGGAGCCGATCCTGCCCCCGAGCTCGCTCGCGGCGCACGTGCCGTCCGCGCTCGACGCCGTCGTCCTCCGGGCCCTCGAGCGGAACGCGGCGGGCCGCTACCCGACCGCCCGCGAGCTCGCGGTCGCCATCGAGGATGCCGTCCCGCTCGCGTCGCCGCGCGCGGTGGGCGAGTGGGTGGAGGAGCTCGCCGGCGACGCGCTGGCGCGGCGGGCGGCGCGCGTCGCCGCCATCGAGAGCGCGTCGGCGGCGATCTCGAGCGGCCCGGCGACGGCCAGCTCGGGCGCGGCCGCGCGGGGCGGGCCGAGCGCGCCCGGCGATCGGGGAGAAGACGAAGGCGAGCCCACGCCGCCGAGCGGCCCGGCGCGGGGGCTGGCAGAGACCGCGCCCGCGATCCCGTCGAGGGCCCTGGATCAGGGGACGCTGGCGGCTGAGGCCCCGCCCGGATCGGTGACGTCCAGCGGGATCTCGCTGGGACTGCCTGCGACAGACGGCGCGCGGCGCGATGATCCGCCCCCCACGTCGAGGAAGCGCGCGCGCCCGCTGCTCGCGCTGCTCGGCGCGCTGCTCGTCGGCGGCGCGGCCGCGCTCGCGGCGCAGGCGTGGCGCCGCGCCCCTCCCAGCCCGGAGGACGGCGGGCGCGCGGTCCACGCGCCCGCGGGGCAGCCGGCCAGCGCCTCGGCGGCGAGCGCCATCCTGGCGAGCCCATCGAGCGCCGCCGCGGCTGACCCGGCGAGCGCCATCGCGGCGAGCCCGACGAGCACTGCCGCGGCTGACCCGGCGAGCGCCATCGCGGCGAGCCCGACGAGCGCCGCCGCGGCTGCACCGACGAGCGCCGCCGCGGTTGACCCGGCGAGCACCGCCTCGGCTGACCCGGCGAGCGCCGTCGCGCCAGCGCCTGCACAGCGCCCAGCGCGCCCTGCAGCCGGCGCGCGCTCGCCGGCTCCCGCGGCACGCACGCCCCGCGCCGACGCCCAGCGCTGCTCCCCGCCCTATACCGTCGACAAGGCCGGCATACGCCGGCTCAAGCCTGAGTGCCTGTGAACCGATGAACCCCGCGTGTCCCGCCCGCGCCCGGCTCGCGCTCTCCCTCGCCGCCGCGGCGGCGCTCTCGCTCATCGGCGCGCGCGCCGACGCCGCGCCCGACAAGCAGGCGTGCGCCGACGCCTACGAGCGCGCGCAGGGCCTCCGCCGCGACGGCCGGCTGATCGAGGCGCGCGCCGCGCTGGTCGTCTGCTCGCAGCCGACGTGCCCGGCGGCCGCCGTGGCCGACTGCGGGCCGTGGCTCGCCGAGGTCGAGCAGAGCCTGCCCTCCGTGGTCGTCGCCGCGAGGGACGCGCACGGGCGAGAGCGCCTCGACGTGCGCGTGCTCGTGGACGGGCGCCCCCTCGCGGCGGCGCTCGACGGCAAGGCGCTGCCGGTCGACCCGGGTCCGCACACCTTCCGCTTCGAGCCCGCGACGGGCCCCGCCGTCGAGGAGCGCGTGCTGATCCGCGAGGGCGAGAAGAACCGCCTGCTCACCGTGACCCTCGGCGCACCTTCGGCCGGCGCGCCAGCCTCGCCTCACCCGCTCGCCCCGCGCGCCGCGCCGCCCGCGGAGCCCTCGGTCCCGGGGCTCGTGTGGGCCTCCGGCGCCGTCGGCGTCGCTGGGCTCGCGGTGTTCGCCGTCGCCGGCGCCCTCTCGCTGAGCGCCGAGGCCGACCTGCGCGCCACGTGCGCCCCGCGCTGCGCGGAGGGCGAGGTGCGCGCCATCCGGGTCCAGCACGCCATCGCCGACGTCGGCCTCGGCGTGGGCGTCGTCGCGCTGGGCGCCGCGGGGTGGCTCTACATGACCCGGCCGGCCGCGGCGCAGCCCCCGAAGGCCGGCGCGACGGCGCTCTGGCCGTTCATCGCCGGCAACGCCGCGGGCGTCGCGGGGGCCTTCTGATGCGCGCGTCGGCCCGCGCCCGCGGCGGCGCCGCCGCCCTGGCGGCGGCCCTCCTCTCGGCGTGCTCGCTCGTGCGCCCGCTGCACGGCCTCACCTGCGAGCCCGGGGCCGGCAACGCCTCGTGCCTGTACGGCCAGCCCTGCGACGCCAGCGCCGACTGCACGACGGCCGCGTGCACCGAGGGCGTCTGCCAGTGCCCCGCCGGCATGGTGACGATCGAGAGCTCGTTCTGCATCGATCGGACCGAGATCTCGAACGCCGCCTACCGCGCCTTCCTCGCCACGCAGCCGGACGTCGCGGCGCAGGAGCCGTTCTGCTCGTTCAACAGCACCTTCGATTTCGACGACACCGGGCCCGACGCGCCCCCCGTGTGCACGATGCGCCGCAAGGAGGACGAGCACCCCGCCACCTGCGTCGACTGGTGCGACGCGCGCGCCTTCTGCAAGAGCCAGGGCAAGCGCCTCTGCGGCGAGCGCCACGGCGGCCCGCTGCCGTTCCGCGGTGACATGGCGCAGGGCGAGTGGTTCGACGCGTGCAGCAAGCACGGCGCGCTCGCTCACTCCACCGGCGAGTTCGACGCTCTCCAGTGCAACGGCGACAGCACCGAGACGGCGCCGGTCGGCGACGACACCAGCCTGGCGTGCGAGGGCGGCTATCTCGGCCTGCAGCACATGAGCGGAAACGTCCGCGAGTGGGAAGACGCGTGCTCCGACGACGTCGGCTCGGGCGACCTCTGCAGGACCCGGGGCGGGGCGTTCGACAGCGAGGGAACGCTCGAAGAGCTCCGGTGCGACGCGCGCGACGAGCGCGAGCGCGCCGACACCGATCATACGATCGGGTTCCGCTGCTGCAGCGGGTAGCGCCGCGACGACGCCGGCGGCCGCGGGCTCTCCCGAGATCGCTCGCGCGCGGTGGTTGCATACCGAAGCGCCCCGGAAGGCCTCCGACAAAGCGCTGTTGGCAGGCAGCAGGCTTCGGGCGCCGCCGCTCACTTCACGCAGGTGCGTTTGTCCTGGTAATCACAGCTCGGCACGCCGGCATTCACCACCGTCTCGGTGAAGCCAGGGTAGCAGATCGGGTCGCACGTCGCGTAAGCCCCACTCGGGTACGGCACCGCGCCACACGAGATCCGATCGTAGATCCCGGCGCAGTAGCTCGGCCCGCTCTGCGAGCTGCTCACGTACCAGCCGGGCGGACAGGCGACGGAGGCGCCGCAATGCGCGAAGGACGCCCGCGTGGCCCAGGGGATGAGCTCGCAGCGGTAGGCCTCACCATTCGCGCAGCCGAGCGCGCTGCCCTGGCTCAGCGACACGGAGTGCGTGTATTCACCGCTGACGCACGCCGCGCACTGCCACCCGGTCAGCGCTTGCGCCCCCGTCGCGCTCGGCTCGGCCAGCGCTGCGTCCTCCCCGTCGGCCGCGCCGAGACAGCCGGCGGCTCCCGTCAGGGCCATGACCAGCCCGAGCCCAGACACCCCCATCGTCCACCGCGAGAAGCTCTCCATGCTCGTCCTCCGATGCGATCCCCCGCCACCAACGACGTGATCCATGGAGAGGACACCGCAAGAGCGTAAGGGACGCAAGGGAAAGCGATATCCACCTGCTGGAGGCGAGCTGGAGAGCTTACGAGATTTCGCTGCGATGATCCCTCGGCGACATCTTCCCTGACGTAGAGGGAGAACCCCGGAGGCGACCAAGGAACTTCCCCTGCCAGGAAGACTCCCATTGGCCACTCGCGGGCGAGGCACCAAAGCGGCACGAAGTCTGCTCCGACGGGGACGATGCCCCGCTCCTCGCCTCTTCGAAGTCTCCGGAAAAGCTCTGGGATCGCGCTGGCCCTCGGCCTCGGCCGAGGAGAGTGTCGACTTCGCGACCGGCAGCCCGAACGGTCTGACGCACGTCGCCGTCAATACGAAAGGCGGCGTTTGGGTCAGCGGGGCGTGGGAAACGGCCTTCGATTTTTCAGGAAAGAGCTACCTCCGCCGACCGATGGCGGACAGTTCGTCCTTCGGAAGAAGGGATTCTAGACGAACGCGCGCGTCGCGTCTCTCCTCGCGCAGGCGGTCACCATGTCCACCACCTTCGCGCTGGTCCGCTTGCTCGTGCACCACCTCGGTCAGAAACAGGAGCGTCCTTGGGCCATGTTGCGCTGGACAGCATTGGGGCCTTGCGCCGCAGAGCCGATCCATGAGACTCTCGGTGGGGGGAGGTCACAAAAGGCGACGGGCTAGACAGACCTGATCCGGCGGCTCCGGTGTACCAATCGACTGATGGTTGGGCGGAAATCACGCTGGAGGACGATATGGGTTCAAGCGGCACAGGAGGCGAGTCGATGGCGGCACAGGAGCAATTCCCGGCCGCGACTTTCAAGGGCTTTCGTGACGTCACGCCTACCACCGAAGTCCCCGGCTCCACACCGAAGGGTGTTATCCAATGGACGGAAAGCGGCGGCGCGCAGATCGTCCAGACCTTGGACGGCCGGGTGCTTTCATGGGAACCCGTTTGTCGCTCTGGGCTCGAATAGCATCCTCCTCGTGCGCCTGCCGCTCTGAAACGGGCGGCTCTCCCCGAGCGTCATTCGCCCCCTCCGCCTCCTCTCCTCCGGCCGCGGGAGGGAGCGCGCGAATCGCTTTAAGAGAAGATTAAGAAGCGGCTCCGCGGCGGGAACGTAACCTGTTCGGCGGAGGTCACGTCATGCGCAACATCGCTTCTGCTCTGCTGATCCTCGCCCCTGCCATCACCCTCGCCGGATGCGGTGAGATCCGTGAGATCGAGCCCGCCATGGCTTCGAGCGGCGCCTCAGGCGCCGTGGATCCCCCTGGCACCATGCCCGGGGACGGCGTGGGCGGGTGGACGGACCCCGGGGAGGATCCGCGGGCGGGCGGCACCGGCGGCGGCAGCGCAGGCAGCGGTGACACCGGCGGCGGTGGCAGCGGCAGCGGTGCCGCCGGTGGCGGTGGCACAGGCGGCAGTGCCACCGCGGCGTGCTCCGGCCCCCTCGAGTTCATCGACCCGGCGCTCGAGGCGGTGGTGCGCAGTAAAGTGGCGAAGCCGGAGGGCCCGCTCCTTCCGACCGACGTTGCGTCGCTCGACGACCTCTACGCCGCCGATCGCGAGATCCATTCCCTCTCCGGCATCGAGTGCATCCGCTCTCTCACGCAGCTCAACGTCAGCAGCAATCGTCTGGCAGATCTCTCGCCGCTGCGCTCGCTCACGGAGCTGCGCTCCCTGACCGCAGCGCGCAACCCGATCACGAATGTCGCGCCGCTGCGCTCGCTCATCCGGCTGGAGAACCTGGACTTGAGCGACAGCTCCATCTCGGACGTCACGGCCCTCGGCTCGCTGACGAACCTGTCGACCCTGTCACTCCACGACACCCCGGTCAGCGACATCGAACCGCTCCGCTCGCTGATCCGGCTCAATACGCTCACGCTCGACCGTTGCCCCATCGCAACGCTCGCGCCGCTGTCAGGCCTCCGGGCGCTGGTCGAGCTCACGGTGTACGACGCCGAGATCAGCGACGCCTCGCCCCTGTCGACGCTGACCGAGCTGAGGCTGCTGTTCCTCGGGCGCAACCGCATCTCCGACCTCTCTCCGCTCGCGAGCCTTCCTTCCCTGTCCATCTTTGACATCTCGGAGAACTTGGTGTCCGATCTGACACCCCTCGTGGCCAACCCGGATTTCGGCCAAAGCGGCATGGTGGGCCTGGTCAAAAACCCGATCGACTGCGCAGCTCAGGCGAGCAACCTCGCAGCGCTCAGGGCGCGCAGAGCACGCGTCCTTTCGGACTGCCCGTGACGCCCCGCTCCCGGGGATGCACGAAGGCGCTCCGCGTCCCAGCCGACGGCGAGCGCTGCGGCGAACAGGACGTTCGAGTCAGGGCTGTAGCGGTAGGAGAGGACGAGCGTGGGCATGCGCTCGGATGTACCACGGTGCCCCGCAGGCTGTGGCGTGAAAGCGGCTCCCTAGATGCATGGATAAGTTGCTGATACAGCATCGCTTTTCCAGGAGGGATGCGGCTCGCGGAAGGTTCTCTATGTCAACCAGCGCGCGCAGCGTAGCCGTACGGTGGGACCGGTGATGCCGCGAGCCCTTCACCGCGGGCGACGCAGCGGCGGAGGGCGCCCCGTTGGGCCACACCGGAGCCGCCCTCGGCGGGGAGACAGGCGGAAACCATGAAAATCGCTGCCGTTTCCGGCGACGGCTCGTTATTGACCGGTGTTTCTGGCGGGATTTCCGACACGCGGAACCAGGCAGCCCGCGCATGAGCCGGACGATCCACGTCGCCATCATCCGGCGTGTCCGGAAGGAGCACGCCGAGGCGTTCGAGCGAGACCTGGCCGAGTTCGCGCGCCGGCTCGCGACCGGCGACTCCACCAGCATCCCCCCTCGCCGAAGCGCGCCGGCTCCCGGGCGCGGCGCCCATGCGCGCTCCCCGCGGCTCACCGCCTGATGTCGTACTTGTCCAGCTTGTAGAGCAGCGCGCGCCGCGAGATGCCGAGTCGCTTCGCCGCGCGCGTCTGGTTGTTCCCCTCGGCGGCGAGCGCGTCTTCGATGCTCCGCTTCTCCAGCTCGGCGAGGCGCGCCGGCATCGTCCCGCCGTCGGCGGACGGCGGCGGCGCGCCCGCGCTCGCGGGGGGCGCGGCGCCCTCGGCGCGCTCCACCACGGAGGCCGGAAGGTGCTCGACCTCGATGACGCCGCCCTCGGCCAGCACGACGGCGTGCTCCACCGCGTTGCGCAGCTCGCGCAGGTTGCCGGGCCACGCGTGCGCCTCGAGCGCCTGCATCGCCGCGGGCGCGAAGCGCGGCGCCCGCTCCCCCATGCGCCCGGCGACCTGCTGCGCGAAGCGGTGCGCGAGCAGCGCGATCTCGGCGCGCCGCTCGCGCAGCGGCGGGACGCGGAGGACGAACGTGCTGATGCGATAGTAGAGATCCTGCCGGAACCTCCCGGCCGCCACCTCGGCCTGGAGGTCCCTGTGCGTCGCGCACACGACGCGCACGTCGAGCTCGATCTCCTGCGTGCCGCCGATCCGGGCCACGCGCCGGCTCTCGAGCACGCGCAGCAGCTTGGCCTGCATGGCGAGGGGCAGCTCGCCGATCTCGTCGAGCAGCAGCGTCCCGCCCTGCGCCGCCTCGAAGTAGCCGATCTTGCGGCGATCCGCCCCGGTGAAGGCGGCCTTCTCGTGCCCGAAGAGCTCGCTCTCGAGCAGCGCCTCGGGCAGCGCCGCGCAGCTGAGCCTCACGAACGGGCCCCCGGCGCGCGGGCTGGCGCGGTGGAGCTGCTCGGAGACGACCTCTTTCCCCGAACCCGTCTCGCCGAGCACGAGCACCGTCGTCTGCGCGCGCGCGAGGCGCTGCACCACCTGGAAGACCTTCACCATGGCCTCGTCCGCGACGACGAACCCGGCGCCGGCGCCCGAGGGCGGGCCCTCCAGCGCCTCCGGCGCGGCCCCCGGCGGCGCCGCCTCGACGGGCGCCGGCGCCGCGATCGCGACGACGATCTCGGCCGGGCCGATGCGGATCACGTCGCCGCCGGCGAGGGCCCGCTCCACCCCGCGCACGACGGCGCCGTTCACCGACGTGCCATTGCGGCTCCCGAGGTCGACGAGCGCGACGGTCTGGCCCCGCCGCGCGACGCGCGCATGGTTGCGCGAGACGCGGGCGTCGTCGACGCAGACCGTGGACTCCGGCGCACGGCCGATCGCGACCACATCGCCGTCGGTGAGATCGATCACCCGCGCCGCGCCATCACCGGCGCGGACGATCAGGGAGGCCTGCCCCTGCGGCGTCCGCTCGCTGGGCGCGCTCTCCGCGGCGTCGAGCTCGGTCGCGACCTCGGCCGCGGTAGGCGACGGCTCCGCGCTCGGCGGAGAGGCTGCCTGTCGACGAGGGTCTCGCTCCGCCATGCCGTTCGAGGGTTGCGCAAGTGTACGACGCTTGCGCAACCCTCGGCAACGGCAGCGCGCGCCGCCGCGCGGAAGACGCGGTTCGCGCGCTGGTCCCCGCCTTGCAGTGCCTCTGCGGCGCGCACGGACCAGCGCCTCTCTGGCGCGCGGAGACGCTGCGGGAGCCGCGATCGCCGGGAGCCATCGCGGGGACGGGAGCGTCTGGAGGCGCGTCGCGCCGACGTGCGCCTGGCTTCACGAACGACCAACACGACAGGAGACGAGCATGACTTATCCCATTCGACCGGCGTCCTCTCTCGCGATCTGCGGCGCCCTGCGCCATGCCCTCGTGAGCCTGGCCGCGACGCTCGCCGCCGTCGGGTGCGGCGCGGATCCGGGCTCCGACGCCGAGATCGCCTCGGCGGCGAGCGGCGACGCGGTCACCGGCGCCCTCACGATGACCTGCTCCAGGCTGACGGTGAGCCGGGGCAGCATCGGCGCCGGACAGACGGCCGCCGCGCTCGCGACGGCGGATCTCACGGGCGAGCAGGACGTGTGGAAGAAGTACGTCGAGTTCGCGCCCGGCACGAGCGCGACGTGCGAGTACGCGCTCCCCTCGGGCACCTCGGCGGCGCAGCTCGCGTCCCTCGCGCTGGGCGTGAATTACCGCGGCCCCGCGAGATCGGCCATGCGCTGGACCTTCGAGGCGTGGGACGCGGCCGCCCGCGCCTGGGTCCCGGTCGGCGACAACACGTTCGCGCGCAACTGGTCCTGGACGAGCGCGAGCCTGAGCCTGCCGGGATCGCTCGGGCGGTTCGTGGCGGGTGGTACCCTCAAGATCCGGTACGCGACGAGCAGCTCCGCCGACAGCTCGATGCTCGACAAGCTCGTCCTCACGGGCACGACCAGCGACGGCTCCAATGGCTCCGGCGGCACCGGCGGCACCGGCGGCGCTGGCGGCACCGGCGGCGCTGGCGGCACCGGCGGCACCGGCGGCAGCGGCGGCAGCGGCGGCACCGGCGGCTCCACCGGCACCGGCGGCTCAGGCGCTGGCGGCTCCGGCGCCGGAGGCTCCACCGGCACCGGCGGCTCCACCGGTACCGGCATCTGGGTCCCCGCGCCGGGGACGACGTGGCAATGGCAGCTCACGGGCACCATCGACACCAGCCTCGATGTCGCCATGTACGATATCGATCTCTTCGACGCCCCGCAGGCGAAGATCGACACGCTGCGCGCGGCCGGGAAGAAGGTGATCTGCTACTTCAGCGCAGGGAGCAGCGAGGACTGGCGCGACGACGCGTCGAAGTTCCCCGCCGCGGCGCTCGGCAACCCGCTCGACGGCTGGCCGGGCGAGCGGTGGCTCGACACCCGCAACGCCGGCGTGCGCGACGTCATGAAGGCTCGGCTGGATCTGGCGGTGCAGAGGCGCTGCGACGGCGTGGAGCCCGACAACGTCGACGGCTACACCAACAGCCCCGGCTTCCCGCTGACGGCGGCGACGCAGCTCGATTACAACCGCTTCCTCGCCTCCGAGGCGCACGCGCGCGGGCTGTCCATCGGGCTGAAGAACGATCTCGATCAGGTGAAAGACCTGGTGGGGAGCTTCGACTGGGCCCTGAACGAGGAGTGCCACGAATACGACGAGTGCGACATGCTCACCCCGTTCATCCGCGCCGGAAAGGCGGTGTTCCACGCGGAGTACGTCGACGCCTCGAAGGCGAACGCCGTCTGCGCCGCCACGAAGCCGCTCGGGCTCTCGACCTTGATCAAGAAGCTCGACCTCGACGCCTGGCGCGTCGCCTGCCCCTGATCCACGCGCCAGCGCCCCGCCTGCGCAGGGGCGCTGGCCGCGCATCCGCGGTCAGCGCCCTCGCCCGCTCAGCCCTTCACTCCCCCGCCACCTCGAAGGTCTGCGCTCCGGAGAAGCTCTGCTGTTCCGGCTGGTAGTACGGGTGCGCCTCGGCGCCGCCGTCCTCCGCCCTGACAGGCATGGTCGCTTGCAGCCGGTAAGCGAAGGTGGCCGCGCGGCCCGCAGGGATCTCCTTCACATAGAGGATCAGCTGCTTGCCCGTGATCTCGAACTTCGAGAGCTGACCCGCCAAGATGTACTCCTGGAGATCCTCGGTCAGGAGCTGGAAGCCGGGCGGCAGCCCCACGGTCACGAGGACCATGCTCTGCACCGAGTCCGTCTTGTTCTGGACGCTCAGCGACGCCGTCACGATGTCGTCCACGTACAGCTGGGTCTTGTCGTACGTCACGCTGACCGCGAGCGGGCCTCCCGCGTCGTTCGGGACCGCGCTCCACGGCAGGTTGTGGCGGCTCACCAGGTTGTAGCTGAGCTTCCCCTCCCCCGAGAACGAGAGCGTGACGTCGTGCGCGCCCGCGGTCGCGAGGTGCGTGAGGTCGACCGTCGTCATGACGTCGGCCTGGTCCGCGCGCAGGGAGACCGTGCCCGCCGCCGCGCCGTCGACCGCGACGGTCACCGTCCCCGTGGCGCCCTCCGTCCCCCTGCTCGCGGCGAGGAGCAGGGTGCGCAGGCTCCAGATCGTCGCCTGGGTGGAGCCGAAGTTGCCGTTCGGGTCCTTCGACTGGGTCAGGAACTTCACGCCGCCGTCGGCGCTCGACCGGTGGGCGCCCGCGGAGAGCAGCGCGTGGGCCGCGAGCGCGGTGGTCGTGACCCTGGCGTCGTTCCCGGACTCGTAGAACGAGGTCTGCGTGCCGCCGTCATCCCAGTAAAATGCGTCTCCTTCCGCGGTCTTGCGCTGGTCCAGCGCGTCGAGCACGCTGTCGGTCAGCGCGCCGGAGGGGTCGGCCACGGCGAGCGCGTTGGCCGCGATCGCCAGCGTGTACAGGTCGTCGGTCGCCGGCTTCAGCGAGCGGCCCAGGTAGGCGAGCCCCGTCCCGATCTCGGGCCCCGTGTACCCCGCGCTCGCGAGCGCCCAGAGCACGAAGGCGCTGTTGCGGAGCGTGCCCGTGTGGAAGCTGAAGAACTCGGTCTGGTCGCCTTCCCACGTGCCGTCCGCCTTCTGCTGCCCGGCGAGCCAGTTGACGGTCCGGGCGAGCATCGCCTCGTCCACGGTGTGGACCTTGATCATGTCGGCGAACTCCATGACGCCGAACGCGGTGACCGACAGGTACGGATGCCCGTCCTGCTCGCCGAACCACGAGAAGCCGCCGCCCGAGTGCTCGAACGTGAGCAATCGCTGGTACCCGGCCGAGATCAGCGACTCGGCCTTCATCTGGATCTCCGGGGTGATCTGGCCTGTCTGCTTCATGTACTGCGTGACGAGCACGTTGGGCCAGGTCGTCGAGGTGGTCTGCTCGAAGCAGCCATTCGGGACCTGGAGCATGCTGTCCATGCCGCTCACGACCTGCGACAGGAACGCGGGGTAGATCTCGAGATAGAGCTGGTTCGAGCCGGGGACAGCGTCCGCGGGGAACGACAGCGCGTGATCGGCGCTGCCCGCCGCGAGCATGCCAGACTCGCTCTCCGCGAAGGGCTTCCCGTCCGGGACCACACGCACGGTGCGGGCCACGGCGTCGGCGCCCGCGCTGCCCCGCGCGGTGACCGTGAGCGAGTTGACGCCCACCGTGTTCACCTTCACCGGGAACCGGACGCCGCGCACCTCGCCCGCCGCGAGGGACACCTGCTTCGACGTCACGTCGAGCGGCGTGTACCAGCTCCCCGGCTCGAGGGTGAGATCGACCGTCTGCGGCGTCTCCAGGTAGTTGTAGACGGCGATCGGGAACTCGACCTCATCGCCGCGCGTGAGCGTCGCCGGGAAGCTCACGTCGACGAAGAAGTCCTGGAACACCTTGAAGCCGCTCTGGATGCCGCCGAGCTTGCCGTCCGTGGAGTTCGCCAGCGCCGAGAGCCGCCACTCGGTGATGCTGTCCGCGAGCGGGATGCTCAGGGTGGCCGTGCCGTCGGGGCTCGTGATCACGCTCGGGTTGACGTAGAGGGTCTCCGGGAACTCGCGCCGGACGCGCGGCCCGCCCCCGTTGTCGCCGCCGGGCTCCGCGGTGGGATCCCCGGCCGAGCCGCCGCCCGCTCCGGTCCCGGCCCCGGTTCCGCTCGCGGCGCCATTGGCCCAGCCGCCGTCCGCGTCGGGGATGCCCCCTTCATCCCACCCTTGCGGGGGCACCTGGACCCCGAGATCGCTGAACGTGAACGCGAACGTCGCGTCGTCCTGGCTCTGCTCCACCTCGTCGGGCCCCGACGATTGCAGCGTGAGCCCGCTCCAGCTGGAGGCCACCCGGTACGCGTTGCCCCACACGTCGAAGGCGCGCAGGCGCTCGGCGACCCGGCTCCCGAGCAGCTCGACGTACACGCCCTGCCCGTTGCAGCTGAACTGGGTGCTGTCGCAGCCGAGCGCCTTCAGCTCCTGCGCGGCGGCCGCGGTGGCCTCCGCGAGCCAGGGCTTCATCACGCCCTTCTGGCGCTCGTTGAACTGGGCGAGCTCCTCCGGCACCTTCGCCAGCACGGCGGGCCACGTGCGCGCCTGGAGGCCGGTGAGCGACGTGCCCGCGAGCGCGGCGAGCGAGGCCTGGGTCTTCACCTGCGCGGCCTCGGCCTGCTCGGGGTCCTCGCTCGCGGTCGCGTTGAACAGCAGATCCTGGAGGTTCGCCGCGGGGCCGTGGATCTCGTAGCTCGGCTTCGCGAACTCGTCCTCCAGCTCGAAGTAGGTGCGGAGCAGCCCGGGCTGGGCGTCGACCAGCGCGAAGACGGCCTGATCGACCACCTGGACGCCGAGCGCGGCGACCTTCGGGTTGCCCGCGTCGTCCTTGACCGACAGCCGCAGCGTCGCCGTCTCCCCCGGCGCATACAGGGGCTTGTCGGCCTCGACCTCGACGCTCAGCGCGGAGTCGCCCCGCGCGAACACGGTGCGGCCGGAGCGGACCAGATTGCCATCGTCGTCGACCAGGTAGGCCTCGACCCGGTTGCTGCCGAGCAGGCCGGCGTCGACGGGCATGCTGAAATGGGCGCGCCCACCCTCGAGCTCGAGAGAGCGCATGTCGACGGCCTGACCGTCGTTCAGCCAGTCGACGTAGACGCTGCCAGCCTCCTCGCTGGACTCGATGGTGACCTCGACCGTCTCGCCGGTCTCGTAGACGGCCCGGTCGGTGCGCACGAGCAGGTGCTCGCCGCCCGTCTGCGTGCCGAACGAGAACTTCCGCGTGACCGCCCGCTCCCCCACCGTCGCCCGCACCTCGAACGCGCCGTCCGCCGTGGCGACCGGCGGGGTGAAGCTCACCACGGCCTGGCCGAAGGCGTCGGTGCGCGCGGTGAGCTGCGTGCGGTCCGGCGCTGTGATGACCGCCTCCGTGTCGGGGAGCGGCGCCCCGAGCGGGTCGGTGACGAAGAGAAGAAGGGTGTTGGGGATCCCCGGGACGAGCTCGCGCGCCTCGGGCACGAGCACGATCGAGGCCGCGTCGGCGGCGACCTTGACCGGGATCGCCTTCGTGACCTCCTGCCCCGCCGTGTCCGCGACGGTGACGGTGAGCGTCACGGCCGCGTCGCCCTGCTCCAGCGGCAGGCCCGCGAGGCTCGGCGGAAGCGTCAGGCTGAACCCGTAATGGCCCTCGGCGTCGAGCTCGCCGACGATGCGCTGGAACGTCGTCTGACCGACGTCCAGCGACGCCGCCTCGATGGTCACGCTGCCGCCGGCGACGTTCTTGCCGAAGAAATAGCGCGCGTCGATGGTGCCGGTCAGCGTGTCGCCCGCGGTGTACCACGGCCTGTCGGTCCTCACGGCGACCTCGAACTTGGGCAGCGCGTACTGCCCCACGGTCACGACCTTCTCCGTCGTGGTCTCCCCGCTCACGAGGCGCACCTTGAACTCGCCGGTGTTCACGATGGAGCCGATCCGGAACGTCGTCGCGGCGACGCCGTAGGCGTCGGTCTGGATGGGCTTCTTGAAGATCTTGTTGCCCTTGCCGTCCTCCACCTCGAACGTGATCGCCTCGCGGACGAGCGGCGCGTTGTTCCCCCGCTCGAGCGCGAGCGCGCGCAGGTGGATCGTCTGGCCGGGCTTGTAGAGCGGCTTGTCGGTGGTGAGGAGCAGCTTCGGGCCGGGGCCCTCGACGGTGATGTTCGCGGTGAGGGCCGCGTTGACGCCGAAGCCGAGCGCCTGCGCGGAGACGGGGTGCGCGCCGAGCGCGCCGGGCTCCACCTCGAACACCGCGGCGCCGAGCGCGTCGGTCGTCCCGCGGAGCGGCCGCGCCCCCTCGCCCACCGCCAGCTCGACGTCCACGTTGGGCACCGGCTGATGGGAGAAAGCGTCGGTCGCGCGCACGCGGTAGCTCGCGGTGCGCCCGCGCACCACGCGCGCCGGCCCCTCGAGCTGCACGTCGTAGGGCGGGATGACGCGCAGGAGGCTCCGCGTGACGAGCAGCCCCTCCTCCGACCCGTCGTCGACGCGGACGAGGTACCGCGCGAGGCCCGGCTGCGCGCTCACGGCCGGCGCCGGAAGGCGCGCCTCCGCGGTCGTCGCCGTCCCGCCCGCGATCTCCAGGTCGACCTCGGTCGTGCCTTGTTCCCTGTCCGCGTCGAGATCGACGAGCGTGACGCGCAGGTGGCCGCTCGTCGCGCCGGCGGTCAGGTTGCGCACCGGGATCTGGAGGCGCAGATCGCTCCCGTCGATCACGCCCAGCAGCCTCGCTTCGTCGACCTCGAGCGTGCCGTTCCGCGGTTGATCCGGGCGACCAAGCGTCGTTGGCGGGGCCTCATCGGAGGAGCACCCCGCCGCGAACGCGCTCGCCAGCGCCAGCGCGGCGAGCAGGTGGGGAGAGCTCCAGCGTCGGCGGAGAGCATCGAAGCGTACACGCATAAGTCCAAATCCTCCCGAGCGGCGCTGGCACATCCCCAGCGGCCGGCGCGTAGATTGCATCCGCCGTACCAAGATGAACCACCGCCATCGAGCAGCAAATCCGCGGGAATAGACGCGGACCGCGCGCGGAATATGCGCCACCTTGTGCCAAGGCTCTGGCCCATCCGCGCCTCCACCACGTGCGGGTATCCGTTCACATGGGGAGTCGCGACGCCTCTGTGACTCGATGACTCGATGGCTCGATGATTCGATGAGCCGAGGACCGCCGACCCCCCGCGATGGCGAGGCCGCGCGGCGTGCCCGGCCCATGGGATGGGGTCGACCGGTCACGAGGTCCGCGCCGTGCTCCCCTGGACATCGGGATCCGACCGTCTCAGGTTCTCGCCCGAGCGCAAGGCGTTTCGCCGCCGAGGAGGGGATCATGCAGATCGACTTCGAGATGCCCGTGATGGCCGACGGCGGCCTCGATGCGGGCGTGCTCGACCGCGTCCTGGTCGACCGGGAGCGGGGCGTGCTGACCCACGTGGTGCTCCGTTCTCCGCTGGCGAGCGAGGAGCTGCTGATCTCGATGGATCTCGTGCAGGGCACGGCGGACGGGCACCTCCGCTTACGGCCCGGCCGGGACGAGCTCCTGGCGCTGCCTCGGTACTACGAAGGGCGGACGACGGCGCAGCCGCCGGGGCGCGTCGACACCTCGCTCGTGCCGCAGCCGCCCGAGCGGAGGCAGGAGCTGGAGGAGGCGCTCGGGGTCACGGACGATACGGTCGAGCTCGGCCCCGACACGCGGGTGATGACCGCCGACGAGGCCGAGGCGCAGCTCGTGGGCATCGGCGCGAACGATCCCGGAAACGACATCTCGCGGATCCGCGTGCGCGGCCCCGCGGGCGCCGAGGCCGACTTCCCCGCATCCTGGATCGACGTGATGCGCGAGGACGTGGTGGCGCTGAAGGTGACCCGGGACGATATCTTGCGCTCTCGTCCGGCGCCCAGACGCCGGGACGGAAACCTCGCGAGCCTCGAGGGGCTCTCGGGCATGGGCGGACGCGACGGCGACACGCCCGAGGAGGTGTTCGGAGCGAATTTCGTCGACGAGCTGCGCGGCAAGGGCGGTATGCTCCTCCGCGTGCCCGGCGCCGGCAGCCCCGCCGAGGCCGAGAGCAACCGCGTGG
Organism: Sorangium sp. So ce128; assembly: GCF_051525245.1. Taxonomy (NCBI): domain Bacteria; kingdom Pseudomonadati; phylum Myxococcota; order Polyangiales; family Polyangiaceae; genus Sorangium; species Sorangium sp. So ce128. The sequence goes on from NZ_CP150313.1 coordinate 5,909,272, forward strand.
CGGCGCCCGTGGTGGAAGCGGGCCCGGAGCGGCGGTCCTCCTCGCGATGAGCTCGTGAGCCAGGCACGGCCGCTCTCCGGAGGGCTGGAGTTTCGGCCCCTGCCCGCTCTCTTCCTCAGGCCCGGCAGGAACCATGGTTAGGATGGGGCACGCCGCGCGTCCAGCGCGGCGCGATACCGCCCTGCCGACAACTCCATGCCACGAAGCACCCGAGTCACCGATCGCGCATCGCGCCGGCGGGGAGCGGGAAGCAGAAGGAACCAGAAGGAACCAGAAGGGAACAGAAGGAATCAGAAGGAATCAGAAGTAACCAGAGTGGGAGTAGGAGCGGGCAGAGTCGAGCGTGTTGCCCCGACGGAAACTTGACACCGATGCTCGCGCGTGCTCGTCTCCGCCCCCAGGATGGACCCTCACCACATTCCGCCGAGCCCGGGCACGCGCACGGCCAGCGTCCTCGATCCGACCGCGGTGGCGGAGACGTTCCGCAGCGAGATCCGGGCGGAGCTCGCGGCGCTGCCCGAGCCGCTGGTCCTGGTCGGTGTGCTCGCGGCGGATCACGGGCCGTCGTACACGTACGCGGAGTACACGCGCAAGGCGTGCGAGGACGTGGGGGTCCGCTTCGAGATCCGCCACGCGACGCGGCTCGACGCCGAGGATGCCATCCGCGCGGCGAACGAGGACGCGCGCGTGCATGGGATGATGGTGTATTACCCGATCTTCGGCACGGAGCAGGACGTGTACTTGCGGGACAGCGTCGATCCCGCGAAGGACATCGAGGGGCTCCACACGTTCTGGGCACGTTGCCTGTACCAGAACCAGCGCTTCCTGGACGAGGCGAAGACAAGGAAGGCGATCCTGCCGTGCACGCCGCTGGCCATCCTCAAGCTTGTCGAGGCGGCCGGCTTCTTCGGCGAGGGGGAGCGGCCGCTCGAGGGCAGGCGCGTGTGCATCTTCAACCGGAGCGAGGTCGTCGGGAGGCCGCTCGCGAGCATGATGGCGCACGACGGAGCCCACGTGACCTCGTTCGACATCGATGGTCCGTTGCTCTTCGTGCCCAGCTCCTCGGGCGACATGCACGAGGTGCGCGAGACGACCGTGGACCGGGCGACCGCGCTGCGGCAGGCCGACATCGTGGTCACCGGCGTGCCTTCGCGGAGCTTCCCGGTCGTGCAGGGCGCCGAGATCCGCGAGGGCGCCCTCTGCATCAACTTCTCCACCTTCAAGAACTTCAGCGACGATATCCAGAGCAAGGCGAGCGTGTTCGTGCCCCGCGTCGGCCCCATGACGGTGACGATGGCGATCCGAAACAGCCTGCGGCTCTACAAGAACACCCACCCGGGCGGGTGAGCTCGCTCGCAGCGGCGCGCGCGAGCGCACGGGCTCCTCGCTGCGCGGCGGCTGTCACATGTGGTCGGTGGGGTCGTCCCGAGGGGTCCGGGGCCTCGGGGGCAGCGGCGCCCGTTTTCTGGCGGACGACGACGGCGCCGGCGGCGCGCGCACGGGCGCGGGCGCGCTGGTCTGCGCCTCGGAGACCGAAGGCGCGCCCGGCGCGGCCGGCGCGCTGTGGGAGGGCGGCGGCGGAGGCTCCGTTGACGCGGTAGACGGCGCGGCGGCAGACAGCGCGGACGCGGCGGCAGGCGAGACCGCCGGGTCGGGCTGCGACGTCGGTTCGCCGCCCGGCGCGGGGGTGCGAAGGACCGCATAGGTGACGAGCCCCAGGGCGAGCGCGCCAGCGCCCAGGGCCAGCGAGATCCTGGCGCGGCGACCGTCGGCGTTCGTCGGGGCGAGGGTATTTCCGGCCGACGTCAACGTACTGATGGACCCCTGGAACGCCGGCGCAGCGCCCTCCGAGGCGCCACGGCCCGGAGAGCCGTGGAAGGGGGGCCCTGCTTCGTTTCGCAGCGTGGGCAAGGACGCGCTGGAGACGGCGCCCATCGTGCCGGGGCTCGGTCCCATCATTCCAGGGCTCGCCGCATCTGGACGCGTCTCTATCGCATCTGGACGCCCCCCTATCGCATCTGGACGCGCCCCTATCGCATCTGGACGCGTCTCTATCGCATCTGGACGCGCCCCTATCGCATCTGGACGCGCCCCTATCGCATCTGGACGCGCCCCTATCGCATCTGGGCTCGCGGCCATCGTGCCGCCGCGGACGACGAGCAGCGGAGACGCCCCCTCCGCGGGAACCGACGGCTGGAGAGGTCGGGGCTCCGAGCCCGCCGCGGAGGCCGCCGCGCCGAACGCCTCGGCGAGCTCGCTCGCGCCCTGGAACCGATGCGCCGGGTCGCGCGCGAGCGCCCGCGAGAAGAACCCATCCACTGCGGGCCCGAGCTCCGGCACGACGCTGGATGCGAGGGGGACGTCCTCCGTGCAGATCGCCACGAACACCTCGCCGATCTCCTCACCCGGGAACGGGAGACGGCCGGTGAGGCAGCGATAGGCGATCACGCCGACGGACCAGAGATCGCTGCGCCAGTCGAGCGTCTTGCTGCGGCGCACCTGCTCGGGGCTCATGTAGTAGGGCGAGCCGACGAGCGTGCCTGTCTTCGTCTCGTTGCCGGCCAGCAGCGTGCCCTGGGCCTTGGCGATCCCGAAGTCGAGGACCTTCACGAGCTCGTCCTCGTCCTGCCGCGAGAGAAAGAGGTTCGCGGGCTTGAGGTCGCGGTGGACGATCCCCATCTCGTGCGCGCGACGCAGGGCCTTGCACACCTGCGTGACGATGCCGAGCGTGGCCGCCGTGGAGAGGCGCCCCTCCCGCGCGAGCCGCGTCTCGAGATCCTCGCCGTCGAGGAGCTCCATCACGAGGAAAGGCGTGTCGCCCTCGAGCCCGTAATCGTGCACGTGCACGACGTTCGGTATCTTGAGCTGCGCCGCGGCCCTCGCCTCGCGCTCGAAGCGCGCCCGCGCGGTGGACGAGGCAGCGTACTCGGGCGTCATGAGCTTGACCGCGACCGTGGCGTCGAGCTGGAGGTGCCGGGCCACCCAGATCGACCCCATCCCGCCCCGCGCGAGCATGCGCTCGAGGCGGTATCTTCCGGCGACGATGCTGCCTTCTGCGAGCGAATTCATGAGCCTCGGCCTCTCGCTGGGAACGCGCACCCGAGGGGCTCAGGGTCGAGCAGCCGGGGCGCCTCGCGCCCAACGAAGCAAACGAACGAGCCCACCGCAACAGGATCCGACCCGGACCGCGCGCCGCGCCCTCGCGCCTCGACCGGATCGCCGCGCTCGCGGCGCCGCGCGCCGCCTACTTGCGCCTCGGCCGTGCCGCCGAGCTCGCGGCGTCGCGCGCCGCCGCCGCGGGGGCGCCTCGCCCGGCGGCCTGGGGCGCGCGCAGATCGCTCGCGCGCGCCCGCCGCGCGGGAGGGCTGCCCTGCGACGTCAGCGCCTCCAGGGCGGCGCGCAGCTCGCCGCGCACGTGCGGGCCGAGGAGCTTCTCCGCCATGGCGCTCAGGCGTCCCGCGAACGCGGCCATGATGCAGCCCGCGCGCTGGTCGTCGCGCTCCGGGGCCCCCGAGCGCCGGTAGTGCCGCGCGTAGTCGCCCGTGATCGCCCCGAGATCGCCGCCGACGTGGACCGCCTGCCTCATGAAGAGCCGCGCCGCGCGCTCGTTGGTGATCGACGGCATCTGCGCCAGGGTCAGGGCCACCTCGGTCCTGCCCACGGCGAGCAGCATGGAGACCACCCGCTGGCGTGCGAGCTCGACGAGCCTCGGCGCGAGGGTGTGCTCGTCGAAGACGTGGACGTTCGCCGGCACGAGCGCTTGGCCTTCCGTGCCGAGCTCGCTCAGAAACGCGTTCAGCACCGGCGAGCGTGTCGGCGCGGCGTTCACGTACTCCCGCGCGCCGCCCGCCTTCGACGGGCCACCCGGCGGGTGCGGGCCAGCGGCGGGCTTCGCACGCGGACTGGGTTGCGCCGGCCGCCCCCGCCGTGCCCGCTCGAAGTGCCGCTCCGCCCTCCCCGCGCGCTCGTTCTCCGCGGCAGCGTCCGTCGCGCCGAGCAGCGCGGCCAGGCCTGCCGCCTGGGCGGCGGTGACGTGCGGAGGAGGTTGCTTGCTGGACATTCGAGCAGATCCTCTCGTTCGAGAGCTGCTCGAGCGCTTATCACGCCGCACGAACGGTTGTACAGCGCTGAACGCCGGTTCCGGACGGACGCACGCGGCCATGGGGCCGCGGCGAGGCAGCAGGCCGCGCGGGGCCGCGGGGGCCGCGGCGCAGCGGGCCACCGCGACCGGCGACGCGCACGAATGGATCCGTACTAGTATCGCCCCGGACGGACGCGCGACGAGGACGCCGCGCCGGACGCGACGGAGACGAGACGCCATGCCCCCTGCCGCGCGCATCACCGACATGCACACCTGTCCCAAGGTCGAACCGGGCCCCGTGCCGCACGTCGGCGGTCCCGTCCTGCTCGGGGAGCCGACGGTCCTGATCGGGTTTCAGCCGGCGGCCCGCGAGGGCGACACGCTCACCTGCGTCGGGCCGCCGGACTCCGTGAAGCAGGGGGAGAGCACGGTGCTCATCGGCAACAAGCCCGCCGCGCGCATGGGGGATCCGACCGGCCACGGGGGGGTGATCGTGGCGGGGTGTCCGACCGTGATGATCGGGTCGTCGGCCCAGGCCGAGACCCTGAAGACCGATGAGCCGTTCTGCGAAGAGTGCGAGCGCAAGCGCAAGGAGCGCGAGGCGCGGCAGCAGCGGCGAGGATGACGAGAGAGCGCGAGGACCCCCGGGAGCGCCATGCCCAGCCACACCGTACATCAGGGAGAGTGCCTGTCCTCGATCGCGAAGCGATACGGCTTCTCCGATCCCATGGTCATCTGGACCGACGCGGCCAACAAGGAGCTCCGCGACAGGCGCGACGGCGACGCCAACGTGCTCTACCCGGGTGATGTGCTCTTCATCCCCGAAGGCGGGGCAAGGCCGGTGAAGAAGCGCGGCCTCCCGCTCGCGGCGGAGGCCGCCGCGCCGGCGAGGAAGCTCCACCTCCTCCTGCGCGATCCGCGGGGTCAGCCGCTCGCGGAGCAGGCGTTCACCCTGGAGGTCGGGGGCGAGACGCTCACGGGGACCACCGACGCCGCGGGCGCGATCGTCCGAGAGATCCCGGTCGAGGCCGCGAAGGCGAGGCTCGACGTCGGCAGGTACCGCTGGCACCTCGACATCGCTCACCTGAACCCGATCGCGAGCACGCCGGACGAGGGAACCTCGGGCATCGTCGAGCGGCTCAGGAACCTCGGCTACGCGGTCGAGGCGGCGGCCGGGTTGCCGCTGGAAGCCGCGGTGCGCGCGCTCAGGCGGTTCCAGCAGGACTTCGGCCTCCCGGCGACCGGCCACGCCGACGAGGAGACGACGAGGCGGCTCGAGGCCGCGCACAAGGGCGAGGCCGCGCCGGTCAGGGAGGCGCCTTCCCAGGCCGAGGGCGCCCGCGCGGTCAGGCTCGTGGAGGCGCTCCCCGCGACGCCCGCGCTCTGCGCCACGCTCGCCAGGAAGGAGGGGCGGACCCGCGCGAACGCCGTCTCCCCGGCGACCCCCAACGTGCTCAGGCCCCCGCGCAAAGGGACATGCGCCCTGTGCGCGCAGCACGAGGACTGCCTCGACAACGACCACAACTTCCTCCTCGCCACGAGCGAGATGGCCCGCCGCCTCGGCGGCGACGCGGGGGCGTTCGTGGGCGTCATCCACCTCGTGACGGGCCACACCTGCTCTCCCGGCGTCAAGGATCCCGGCTCGAACGCCGTGGGCCTCCTGCAGATCGCGCCGGGCACGGCCGCCGAGCTCGGCACGTCCACCGCGTCGCTCGCGGGCATGTGCCGGATAGCGCAGCTCGAGGTCGCCGAGGCCTATTTCGAGGCGCGGAAGCAGGCCTGTCCCGCGGCCGATTTCAGCGAGATCCGGGACGTCGCGCTCGCCGTCCTGGAGCCGGACGGCCTGGATCCGGCCCACGACATCCTCGGTGTCTCCGCCTCGATCTGCCGCGGCCCGTTCTTCGACGATCCGGGCGCGGGACGCGTCGAGATCTCCGACGACATCACGGCCTATCACAAGGCACACCGGAGGGAGGCAGGCGGACGCAGCGTCATCTCTCAGGACGGCGAGATCCTCGGCGTCGACGAGAAGGCGACGTATTACACCGCGACGAAGGACGGCCAGGAGCTCCGCGTCACGAGGCGCCAGCGCGCCGTCTACAAGCGCAGCTCGGGCCTGGACAGGGACGGCGACGGGTTCGTGACGCGCGACGACTACCGGGCTGTCGTGGAGGACCTCCTCGCCGGCTGCGCGAAGGAGGCCTGTGAGAGGGCGCGCGCGCTGCAGGCGGCGCCCCCGGGCGAGTACGAGATCACGGCGCCGGGCGCGGCCGGCGCTGCGAAGGAGCCCTGACGCGCGCGCGCCCTACCCTACCCCGGGCGGCACCGGCACCACGGCCTCCACGGCTTCCTCCGGCGCCTCGGCCTTCGGGCCCTCGCCCTTGCCGGCCGACCCGCCCGCGTTGATCTTCACCAGCGTCCCCTTGATGGTCACCCCGGCGCTGTCGATCTGCAGGAACCCCCCGGGCCCCTTCACCGTCACGGCCTTGTCGCCCTCGCCGACCAGGTCCTCGCCCGCGACCAGAGAGACCGCCTTCCCCGCCGCCAGCGCGTGGGTGCCGGCGACCTTCTCGTGCCGATCCTCGAGGACCGTGAGCGATTGCGTCCCGTCGATCTGCTGCCGGCGATCCTTCTTCACGCGGGTGTGCAGCGCCTCCTCCACCCGCTCCCGCCGCTTCCCCTTCACGACCTCGTCCAGGTCCTTGCCGACGAGCCGCGCGTGGAGCCCCTCGATCCGCTCGGTCGACGTCTTCCGCACGCGCTGCGCCCGCCTGGCGCCGACCACGAGCGCCCGGTCGGCTCCGGTCACCTCGACGCGATTCAGCCCCGTCACCTCGGTCCGGTTCACCCCCGTGGTGTCGGTCTCGCTCGCCATCACCTGCTTCTTGCGATCTCGGCCCACCGTGATCGTCTCATCGTTCTTGACGAGCGATCGCAGGTTCTTCTCCGCCTGGAGAGTGAACAGCTCCTCACCGCCCGCGTCGTCGAGCTTGATCTCGTTGAATCCTCCCCCGCCCGGCGAGGACTCGCTCTTCCACGCGCTGATCGCCTTGCTCCCCGGCAAACCGTAGGGCGCGGGCTCGATCGCGTTGTGCGCCCGGCCCAGGACGACCGGCTGATCCGGGTCCCCCTCCAGGAACGTGACGAGCACCTCCTGGCCGACGCGCGGCAGCGCGAGCAAACCATGGCCGGCCCCGGCCCAGCCGTGGCTCACGCGGATCCACATCGAGGCCTCGGGGTCGCGCGTCCCCGCGCGATCCCACGGGAAATGCACCCGCACCCGGCCGAGCTCGTCGGTATGGATCTCCTGCCCCGGCGGGCCGACCACCCGCGCGCTCTGCACGCCGTGGATCCTCGGCTTCGGCGCCCGGAGCGGCGGCGCATAGGGCGCCTCGGCCAGCACCGCCCGGCCGGTCGTCTGCCAGACCTCGTCGTGCGTCCCCTCCAGGGAGAGCGCGGTCACGAGCAGCCGCGGCGCGCCGGCGAGGTCCGGGTGCGGGTGACCGCTCATCGAGAACACCGTGCCCGGCCGCAGATCCGCCGCGTTCGTCGAGAAGCCGATCGCGCGCCGGCCCGCGCGCTCGCCCTCGAGCGCACGCGCGGCGCGGCCCTGCGCATACGCGGCGTCGCCGCGCGCGACCCCCTTCGCGTCGGCCACCGGCGTCCCCCCGGGCCGGCCCGTCTCCGCCAGCGCGCCGCCCGGCTGGTAGCGGTACACCTCGTACCTGTCCTCCGGCGCGCTCGCCCGCGGCGCCTCCCCCGTGACCGCGACGGCGGGGCTCCTGAAATCGACGTCCCGCAGCGTGTACGCCCCCGGGCGCACCTCGTGGGCCAGCGAGGCGCGCGTCACGCGCTCCACCTCTCCTTCTGGCTCTGGCACGCTCAGGCTGCTCGCGTATGGGATCGGCGCCTGCCGCGCCGCCTGCTCGGTCAGCCGATCGCTCAGGAGCAGCCGCGAGCCGCCGCCGTCCTCCGGGAACACATAAGCGACGCCCGCCTCCTCGAGCAGCCGGCTGAAGAAATCGAAGTCGGTCTCTCCATACTGCACCTTGTACTCGAGCCTCGGATAGCGCCCGCGGTCGATCTCCCACGCGTGCTCAAGCCCCCACTCGCTTAGCAGCGCGCCGAGGATGTCGGGGATCGCGAGGTGCTGGAAGACGCGGTTGTTCCTGCGCTGCGTGAGCAGCCAGAGCGCGGGGACCAGGTGGATCTCGTAGAGCGACAGCCCCCTCGGCTCGACCTCCGCGAGCTCCATGTGGCGCACCAGGCCCGAGAAGCGCCGCGCCCCGCCCTCGCTCGAGAGCGCGTGATCAGGGTCCACCGCAAACGCGGCAAACGTCGCGGGCGCGCCCACGAGCGCCGACAGGTCGAGCGACGGGTCGGGGCTCCGCGCCCAGACGGTCACGCTGAAGAGCGTCGATATCGCCTCCCGGACGGCGAAGCGGCGCACCGAGAGCGACGGGTCGAGGCGTTCGAACGTGAGCTCGAGGACGGGCATCAGCGGGTCTCCCTGGTGGTTCGGGGGCGGCGCGCAACGTCACTTGCTGCGGGAGGCATTGAAGTACACGCTCCGCTGGCGCACGGGAGGCCTCGGCCTGTCCTTGTACCAGTCGACGAGGTTGTCGATCGGGTTGTTCAGCCAGTCGTTCACCTTGCTGAGCTTGTCGGAAGGCCAGTCGAGGAACGTCGTCGGCCCGAACTCGTCGAGCTGATCGTGGATGTACTTCGTCTTGAGGTAACTCCACGACTTCATCATGGCCCGCGCCACCGAGATCTCCTTGTACTCGTCGTTGTCGAGCGCCTGGAGGTACCGCTGGCCGAGCAGGGGCGCGCGGTCGGCGCGGTACCTGTTGTACGCGACCAGCAGATCGCCCGGGATGACGTGGAACTCCGCGGGCAGGCTCGTGAGCGGCAAGAGCGGGACCTTCTTCTGCTTGCTCCGAGCGTGCATGTCCCTGAGCGGGATATGCGCGAGGTGGACCAGCCTGCCCTGCTCCCCCGGCTTGTAACCGCCGCCGACGTCCGCGTGCGCCCCCGGATACGGCGTCTCCTCCATGTTCGCCGGCAGCGGCTCCTCGCCTCCTACGCTGTTGAAGAGCCGCCGCCACGCGCTCTTGCCGTGGATCGACTGGAGCGAGAAGAAGCTCCGCCGCTCGTCCTCGGCGATGTAGTGCGTCGTCCACGCGACCCAGTCCGCGTCGACGTTGAAGTCGTACTCGACGTCCAGGTCCTTGCCCGCCACCGTGAAGGAGCCGACCGAGTCGAAGACGCCGAGGAAAGCCACCTTGAGCCCGCCGAGCGGCGGATAGACCTTCACGGGCACGCGCGTGACGACCCCCATCGTGGCGCCCACCACCACGTAATCGGTGCGGGGCGTCGCGTGCGTGTTGTCCACACGGAACTTCTTGATATTGTTTACAAAATCACGCGCCAGCGCGGCCCCGCGGCTGAAGCCGTAGACGTCGATGATCTTCTCGACGGCGAGGTGGTTCTTGCCGCGGTTGAAGAACTCGTTGAGCTGCTCTCGGCCCCAGTCGATGCGCTTGCGGCCGCCGAGGCCGGCGGCGCCGCCGAGGATGTCCTCCACCTTCTGGCCGGCGCCGCTCGACATCACCTGGGAGCCGACGCCGATGTGGTACGCGGACGTCTGCACCGTGCCCTCGCGCTTGTAGAGCTTGAAGAGCTTGGCGACGTTCGACGGGTTCTTCCTGGCCCAGTCCACGAACATGTTGTTGCCCGTGCCGTCGAAGAACACGCCGATCCGGATGCGCCCCGCGGGGCAGCGCTCGGTGCCGGACGGCGGCTCGTTCGGGAGCGCGCTCGCCGACTGCTGGTTGAAGCTCGCCTTGACGTGCGCCGGGGTGCCGCCGTCGAGCGGCTCGTTGGCGTCGATGCTCTTGCCCTTCATGCGACCTCCAGAAGCTCAGACTCGCCCTTCGCCGTCTTCTTCCTCCGCGTGGACGCGCGCCCAGTACGCGGCGGGATCACCCATGCGCGCGGCCTCCTCCCACTCGTCCTCGCTGAGATGCGCAAGGAGGGCCTCGACCCGCTCGTCCGCCGGGATCGCCTCGTCCGCGAGCACGCGCGCCGCGGCCGGGTGCTCGTCGAACGCCGGGCAGATCTCGATCATGTGCGCCACGAAGACCGTGAGGCTCGACTCCCACGTGAGCCCGTGGGCGCGCCCGCGCTCGATCCCGTGCCGGATGCGGAAGCGCAGCTCGTCGTCCGACAGGGCCGCCGTCGCGTCCCCGTGAAACCGCCGGAAGTGCGCCGCCGTCCGGTCCACGAACGCGGGATCGCCGGCCTGGCTCCGCTGGTGGCGCTTCACCCTCAGCATGGCCTCCCCCTCGGGCGCGCGTAGCGGAGGACGTCGAGATCCTCGCTCTCCATGTACATCTCCCGGATCTCGCCGAAGAGATCGCCCTTCTGGAGCGGCGTGCACGTGGGCACGAACGCGCGGAGGACGCCGGGGTCGTAGAAGCGGAAATAGAGGCGCTCCCCGGTCTCGTCCTCCTCGACCATCAGGAAGCGGCGCAGGTGGCGCCGCACGTCGCGGAACGGCAGCGGACAGGTTAGGAATATCCCCCACCGCTTGCCCCAGCCCTCGTCCACCAGCCGCTCGAGGAGGCCCCCGCCGTCGCCATCGCCGCCGTCGCCAGCGTCGATCGACAGCCGGACGAGGTACGGCGCCACGTCCGCGAGCGCCTCGCCCTCGATGCCCTCGTACAGCGACCGGTACGGAGCCACGGACTCGCGCAGGAGCACCAGGATCCGCGGGCTCCTCGCCGCGTCGAGCACCGCGTACAGGGGGGCGGGCGCGCGGCGCAGCCGGTCCTTCGCGACCCGCCGGCAGTACGCGCGGCGCTCCGCGGCCATCGCCGCGAGCCGCCGCCGGAACGGCGCGTCCGGCGCGTCCGGGTCGATCCCGTCGTCGCCCTCGTCGTCCGGCGGCGTCGCCGCCTCGAGGTACACCATGAAATCGGTCTCGCCCGCCCGGATCCAGGCGCCGTTCGCCAGCTCCGCCTCGGTCACCGGCTCCCCGCCGACCAGCGTCCCGCGGGCGCTGCCGAGATCCCGGACACGGCACCTCGCGCCGTCCCAGCGCACCTCGAAGTGGAGCGCGGACATCTGCGCATCCCCCGGGATCGCGAGATCGGCCCGGTCGACGCGGCCGACGCGCAGGCGGCCGCCCGGCGCGATCGCGGTCTTCTGCCCCTTCATGGGCCCGTGAGGCACCTCGACGATCGCGCGCTGCACGGGCGCGCTCACTGCCCGAGCCCCGTGAGCGCCACGTTCTCCGGCTCGGGCTTCACCGGCTCGATCACCTCTGCCTCCTTCGCCTCCTCCGGCGCCTCGGGCTCCGCCCCCACGCCGGACCCCGCCGATCCGCCGCTGTTGATCTTCACCAGATCCCCCTGGATCGTCACCCCCTGGGCGTCGATCCGGATGAAGCCGCCCGGCCCCTTGAGCGTGAGATCCTTCACCGCCTCGATCACGAGCGCCGTGCCGGCCTTGAGGTGGATCTGCTTGCCGGCCTCGAGCGCGTGGCTCTTCGCGATCTTCTCGTGCCGGTCTTTCCCGACGGTCAGCGACTCCTTGCCGTCGATCTGCTCGTTCCGCTTGCCCTTCACGCGCAGGTGGGCGTCGCCCTCGACGCGCTCGCGCTTCACCTGCCGCACCACGAGGTCCTGATCCTCCCCGACGAAGAGCGCGACGCCGCCGTCCGTCCGCTCGCTCTCGTCGCCGATCACCAGCTTGCCGTGCGCCCCGCCGACCACGGTGAGCCGGTTCGCGCCCGTGATCTCGGTGCGGTTCACGCCGGTGACCTCGGTGAGGTTGCCGCCGGTGGTCTCGAGCTCGTTGCGCACGACGAGCTTCTGCCGGTCGTGGCCCACCGTGATCGCCTCGTCGTTCTTGACGAGCTTGCGCAGGTCCCGCTGGGCCTGCAGATAGACGAGCTCCTTGCCCTTCAGGTCCTCGAACATGATCTCGTTGGAGCCGTTCGAGCCAGGCGAGGAGTCGCTCTTCCAGGTGCTCCTGGTCTTGTGATCGGGCAGCTTGTACGGCACCTTCTGCGCGGCGTTGAAGACGCGGCCGACGATGACGGGCTGGTCGGGATCGCCGTCGAGGAACGCGACGAGGACCTCCTGGCCGACGCGCGGGATCACGATCATGCCGTATCCGGTGCCCGCCCAGCCCTGGCTGACGCGGACCCAGGAAGAGCTGTTGTCGTCGAGGCGGCCCTCGCGGTCCCACGGGAACTGGACGCGGACGCGGCCGAGCTCGTCGACGTGGATCTCCTGGCCCGCGGGGCCCACCACGGTCGCGCTCTGGACGCCCTCCACGCGCGGCTTCGGCGTCCGCTGCGGGGGGTGATAGGGCACGTCGGTGAACACGGCCTCCGCCGACGTCCTCCACTCGACCGTGGGAGAGCCCTCCACCGTGCACGCGCTGACGAGCAGGCTCGCCGCCTCGCCGAGCTCGGCGTGCGGGTGGTGCTCGATCGAGCAGATCGACCCCGGCATGAGGTCCATCGCGTTCGTCTCGAACGACACGAGCCGCTTGCCGGCGCGGGCGCCCGAGAGGAGCCGCTCGGCGCGCGCCTTGCCGTAGGCCTCGTCGTACCGCGCGACCCCCTTGTCGTCCGCGACCGGGGTGCCGCCGCCCTTGCCCGTCTCGACGAGGAACGCCCCGGGCTCGTACAGGTACTGCTCCAGCCTGTCTTCAGGCTCGGGCGCCCTCGGGGCCTCGCCGAAGAGCGGATAGGCGGGGTTGCGATGGTCGTAGTCGCGGATCGTGAAGGCGCCGGGCCGGACCTCGTGGGCGAGGCGCACGCGGGCGACGAACTCCGTCTCGCCGACCTGGTTCGCGCTGTTCACGAAGCGCAGCGGGCCGCCTGTGCGCGGCTCCCCGGCGTGGGGCCGGTCGACGAGCGTGAGCGCGGAGCCGCCCGCCTCGTCGTTCGCGAACACGAACGCGATGCCCGCCTCCTCGAGCAGGCGGCTCAGGAACGCGTAGTCGGTCTCGCCGTACTGCGCCTTGTACTCGAGCTTCGGGTACTGGCCCCGGTTGATCTTCCAGACGGGCGCGATGGACCACTCGCCGAGGAGCCTGTCGACGATGTCGGGTATCGCGAGGTGCTGGTAGATACGGTAGTTGCGGCGCTGGCCGAGCAGCCAGAGCGTGGGCACGATGCGCAGGTGATAGGTCGACACCTCGAGGGCGCTCGGGGACGTCTCGACGGCCTCGACCTGCTCGATGTTGCTGACGATGCCCGCCCAGAGGCGCGCGCCGTCGCCGCGCACGGCGCGGACGCCGCTCGCGGCGCGCAGCGACGCGGGCAGCCCGACGATGGCCTGGAGATCGATCGAGCTGCTCTCCGACCGGGCGACGACCGAGACGGTGAACGGCGTCGATATCGCCTCGTGGACGCTGAAGTGATGGACGGAGAGCGAGGCCTCTCCGCATTCGAACGAAAGCTCCAGGTGCGGCATGCGCGGATCCTCAGGTGCCCTCTACGCGCGGAGTCGGGCGCTCACCGAGCGAGGGCCGGAGAGCCACGACTATCCGAGGCACGTCGACATGGGAAGAGACAGCACGGGGAGAGTCATCACAGGAAGAGGTCATAAGGAAGAGACGATGAGGGAAGAGGCGATGAAGGTCGTTCACGTTCACACAGGTCACACCTCGCGCGCGCGTCTCCGTCAGAGGCGTCAGCGGCGCGCGGGGAGCGGCGCCACGCGGGCCAGCGCGAGGACGCGCAGCGCGACGGCGTGCGACTCGCTCTGGTCGACCTGGAGGTGCAGCTCGGCGACGAGCCGTGACCGGAAGCGCTGGTACAGGGGGAGCTGCTGCGCGAGGGCCTCGGGGAGGTAGGCCGGGATCTGCTGCGACGAGCCCGAGGGCTGGAGCAGCGCGCGCAGGTGGGGGCCGCCGAGGACCGGGCGCTTCTGGTAGTGCCGCTGGTCGAGCAGCACGCGCTCGGTCTGCGCCTTGAGGTAGCCCGGCGGGGCGCCTCGCTTGCCGTCGAGCGCCTCCTTGATGCGCGTCGTCAGGCCCTCGGCGACCGACGGGGCGCAGCGGAGGTCCGGCAGCTTCAGGAAGTCCTGCGCGGCCGCGACCGCCGCCTTGAGCTGCTCGTCGTTGCCAGCGAGCGGCGCCGCCGCGGTGACCGTCGCCTTCAGGGTCTCCAGCTCGTCGAAGTGGAAGATCAGCTCGCCTGCGAGGAGGCAGACCGGCGGGACGAACTTGCCGCCCTCGCGCACGGCGTCGACGACGGCTTCCTGCGTGCCCTCGGCGTCCGTCGCGCTGGCGCGGGTGATGATCTCGAAGACCTCGCGGTGATCCTCGACCGCCATCGGATCCTTCGCGAGCGCCGGCCCGTCCGCCTCGCGGTCGATCGGCCGCTCGTCGAGCTCCTCGAGCAGCGGACGGAAGGCGGGCTGGCGGCGGACACGCGGGACGCTCTCCGGGTCGTACCAGAGGAGGTGGACGATCTCGGGGGCGCTCGAGCGGGCTCCGGCCGGCGCCTTCGCGGAGGACGGCCGGGCCGGGGCCGGCGCGCCGTCGGGTCGCGGCGGGACGACCGACGGCGCAGGAGAGGCCTGGGCCTGGACCGCGGCGGAGCCGACCGTGGGCGCGGGCGCGCCGTGGGCGCGCGAGGCGCCAGCCGCCCAGGGGCTCTCGGCGGCCGACGGGACCACGGCGGCCGGCGGGACGACCGCGGGCGGGGTGATCGCAGCCGGGGCGACCACAGCCGGAGCCGACGTTGGCGCGACCGCAGGCAGGGCGACCGCCCCCGGGGTGACCGACGTTGGCGCGACCGCGGGCGGGGCGACCGACGCTGGAGCGATCGCCAGCGAGGCCGCCGCAGCGGAGGCGACCGACGTTGGCGCGCCCGACGCTGGCGCGACCGGGGGCGGGGCGACCGCTGGCGAAGCGACGAACGGCATGCCGGCGAAGCGCTGGAACGCGGACTTCGCCGCCGGCGACGGCTGCGGGGCGCCGGCGGGCGTGACGAACGGGAGCGCCACACCCCCTGCCCCGGTGGTCGGCACCGTCTCGCCGAGCGAGCTCGCGGCGAGCTCCACGCGCACCGCCCCGCGCGCGGCCCGCGCGCCAGGGTCGCTCGATCGTGGCGAAGAAGGCACCTCGCGCGCCTCGCCCGGCTCGCTCTCGCGCCGCGCGGACGAGATCGGCGCGCTCGCCGGCGCGCTCACCAGGCCGATCCGCACCACGCCCGCGTCGTGCGGGTGCGCGAGCGGGATCTGCCCGCGCCACGTCATCGCGCACACGGCGCGATCCGTGTGGATCCACAGCAGATCCGCGCGCATCGCGACCGGCTGAGGGGCCTGGCCCGGGCGCTCCACGAAGGCCTGAGGGCGCTCGCCCGCGAGGCGCGTGGCGAGGTGCGGGTGCTCCGGGTGCAGGTTCTCGAGCACGAGGCGCTCGTCCCCGCGGAGCGCGGCGAGCTGCTGATCGGGCGGGGCCGCGTTGAAATACGACGCGTCGATGTCGGCCGGTAGCGGGCTCCGCTGCCACTCGCCCGACGCGAAGGCCGCGGCGTGGCGCCCGAGCTTGCTCCGGCGCGCGGGCCAGGACGGGGCGACGGGGCCGAAGCCGATCGGCTCGACGACGTCATCGGGGCCCGAGACGACCGTGCCCGGCGGCACGAGGTTCGGGAGGCGGCGCCCGCCGTACGCGTCGCGCGCGCCGGCCGCGACGCCGACCGCGTTCACCGTGTCCGCGCCCCCGGCGGCGCGCTCCCACAGGAGCGGCATCCGCGCGAAGGGCTGCCCCCCGCGCGGCGCGCCGTCCTTCATGAAGGTCCTGTCGCACACGACCTCGATCGACTTGTCGATCTCGGCGATGGCGAGCCGGGCGACCAGCGAGCGGACCGGCGCCTGGCCCGGCGCGAAGGCGTGGCCCACGAGCACGACGTCCACGCGCGGGCGGATCGGGACGATGTCCGTCGAGGCGAAGAGGCTGAACGCCGGATCGTCGCGCCAGTGCGCGTCGGCCTCGAGCAGCGCCTCCTGCTCCGGCGCGAGCGGCGACTCGCCGGGCCGCAGCGCGAACGTGGCCTTGCAGACGAACGTGAACATCCACGCGCCCGGACGCGGTTGCCAGAGGAGCGAGGCCACGGGGAGCGGGCCGACGGCAAGGACCTCCATCAAGCCGAGATATCACTTTTACGTCCAGGACAGCAATTCCCGGAACCCTGCGAGCTTGCAGTGGCATGGGCGACGGCCGCCTCTCTGGGGGATCTGACGTCGCCACGCGCAGGGGTGGCGCCGGTCTGCGCGATCAATACACAAACAAATTGTCGACATTTTGTTTGTAAATTATTTATACCAACCTCATACTTCAGACATGGAGAAACCCCGAGGGCGCGCCTCGAAGCGCCGCGGCGCCGCGTCGCAGGGCCCGGCGCAGCACCTGGAGCAGACGCCTCAGCCGGGGAGCGACGCGCGCGATCGCTCCGATCCGGAGGCCCCGGAGGGCCAGGCGGCGGCGCCGCACATCGTGTCGTCGGCGCACCTCGTCTCGCCGCGCAGCCCGGAGCTGAGCGAGCTCGAGTTCGGCCTGATCGTCGCGAACAGCGCGTTCTCGCGCTGGATGGTCCACTGCATGGCCGCGGCCGGGCTGCCCGATCTGACGCCGCTCGACGTGCGGGTGCTGCACCACGTGAACCACCGCGAGCGCGACAAGCGGCTGTCGGACATCTGCTTCGTCATGAACGAGGACACGCACGTCATCAGCTACGCGCTGAAGAAGCTGCAGGCCCTCGGCGTGGTGGAGGCGAGCCGCAAGGGCAAGGACGTGACCTACGCGACCTCCGCGCAGGGCCGCGAGCACGTGCGGCGCTATACCGAGCACCGCGAGGCGTTCCTCGTCGCCGCGCTCGATCCGGACGAGGCGCAGAACCAGAAGCTCGGCGAGCTCGCGCGGCTCCTGCGCAGGCTGTCCGGCGTCTACGACCAGGCGGCCCGCGCCGCCGCCTCGCTGTGAGCCGAAGGGCGCGGCCGCCCGCGATGCCGTGACCCGTGACGCGCCCGCCCCTCCCGCGACCCGTGAAGAGACCTCAACAAGGAGTGGAGTCCATGACCTCGACCTCGCACAAGTGGCAGTTCTGGATCGATCGCGGAGGCACGTTCACGGACGTCGTGGCCCGGCGGCCCGACGGCTCGCTCACCACCGCCAAGCTCCTGTCGGAGAACCCCGAGCAGTACGCCGACGCGGCGGTCGAGGGGATCCGCCGCCTGCTCGGCCTCGCGCCCGGTCAGGTCATCTCTGCCGCCGAGGTCGAGTGCGTGAAGATGGGCACCACGGTCGCCACGAACGCGCTGCTCGAGCGCAAGGGGGACCGCACCGTGCTGGTCACCACGCGCGGCTTCCGCGACGCGCTGCGCATCGGCTACCAGAACCGCCCTCGCCTGTTCGATCGCCATATCGCGCTGCACGATCTGCTCTACGAGCGCGTGGTCGAGGCCCGCGAGCGCGTCGGCGCGCGCGGCGAGGTGGCCGAGCCGCTCGACGGCGAGGCGCTGCGCGGCCCGCTCTCGGAGGCGTTCGAGGCCGGGATCCGCGCCTGCGCGATCGTCTTCATGCACGGCTACCGGTTCACCGCGCACGAGCGGCGGGCGGCCGAGATCGCGCGCGAGGTCGGGTTCACCCAGGTCTCCGCGTCACACGAGGTGAGCCCGCTGATGAAGCTCGTCTCGCGCGGCGACACCACGGTGGTCGACGCGTACCTGTCGCCCATCCTGCGCCGCTACGTCGAGCAGGTGGCCAGCCAGATGCCCGGCGTGCCGCTCTACTTCATGCAGTCGAGCGGCGGGCTGACGCTGGCCGGCCGCTTCCAGGGCAAGGACGCGATCCTGAGCGGCCCGGCAGGCGGCATCGTCGGCATGGTGCGCACCGCGCTCGCGGGCGGGCACGAGAAGGTGATCGGCTTCGACATGGGCGGCACCTCGACCGACGTGTCGCACTACGCGGGCGAGCTCGAGCGCGCCTTCGAGACGCAGGTGGCCGGCGTCCGGATGCGCGCGCCGATGATGAGCATCCACACCGTGGCCGCGGGGGGCGGCTCGCTCCTCGGCTTCGACGGCGCGCGGCTGCGCGTGGGGCCGGAGTCGGCCGGCGCGAACCCGGGGCCGGCGTGCTACCGCCGCGGCGGGCGGCTGGCCGTCACCGACGCGAACGTGATGCTCGGCAAGATCCAGCCGGAGTTCTTCCCGCACGTGTTCGGCCCGGGCGCCGACGCGCCCCTCGACCGCGAGGTCGTCGAGCAGCGCTTCCGGGCCATGGCGGCCGACGTGCAGCGCGACACGTCGCGCCCGATCACGCCCGAGCAGCTGGCCGAGGGCTTCCTGCAGATCGCCGTCGCGAACATGGCCAACGCGGTGAAGAAGATCTCGGTGGCCCGCGGGCACGACGTCACCCAGTACACCCTGCAATGCTTCGGCGGCGCCGGCGGCCAGCACGCGTGCGCGGTGGCCGACGCGCTCGGCATGCGCCGCGTCTTCGTCCACCCGCTCGCGGGGGTCCTGTCGGCCTACGGCATGGGCCTCTCGGACCAGAGCGCGATCCGCGAGGCGGCCGTGGAGCGGCGCCTCGACGAGGCGGGGCTCTGCGCGGCGCGCGAGGCGCTCGCGCGCATCGGCGGCGACGCGGAGGCCGAGCTCGTGGCGCAAGGGTTCTCGCCGGAGCGGGTGCGGCTCGTCCGGCGCGTCCACGTGCGCTACGAGGGCACCGACACCGCCCTCGTCGTGCCCGACGGCAGCGCGGAGGCGATCCGCGCCGCCTTCGACGCGGCCTACCGCAGGCGGTTCGCGTTCCTGATGCCGGACAAGGCGCTCGTCCTGGAGAGCGTCTCCGTGGAGGCGATCGGGCCGGGCGAGGCCGCCGAGGAGCGGCCCGCGGAGGCGCGCTCGCACCGCCCCGAGGCCGACGCCCGGGTGCGGATGTACGCCGAGGGGGCGTTCCACGACGCGGCGCTGTACCGGCGCGAGCGGCTCGGGCGCGGCGCGGTGATCGACGGGCCGGCCATCGTGGCCGAGGCCAACGCGACGACCGTTGTCGAGCCGGGCTGGCGTGCCGAGATCACCGCGCTCGGTCACATGGTGCTCACCCGGGTGGCGCCGCGCCCGGAGCGGCGCGCGGTGGGCACCGAGGTCGACCCGGTGATGCTCGAGGTGTTCAACAACCTGTTCATGAACATCGCCGAGCAGATGGGCCTGCGGCTCCAGAACACCGCCCACTCGGTCAACATCAAGGAGCGGCTCGATTTCTCGTGCGCGCTGTTCGACGCGGAGGGCAGCCTGATCGCGAACGCGCCGCACATGCCGGTGCACCTCGGCTCGATGGGTGAGTCGATCAAGACCGTGATCGCGCGGAACCCGGGGATGAAGCCGGGGGACGTCTACGCGCTCAACGATCCGTACCGCGGCGGCACCCACCTGCCGGACGTGACGGTGGTCACGCCGGTGTGGGACGAGGCGGGCGCTCGCGTGCTGTTCTACGTGGCGTCGCGCGGCCATCACGCGGACATCGGCGGCATCACGCCGGGCTCGATGCCGCCGTTCTCCAGGACGATCGAGGAGGAGGGCGTCCTCCTCGACAACGTGAAGCTGGTCGAGGCCGGGCGGCTCCGCGAGGCGGAGATCCTTGCGTTGCTCGGCGCGGGGCCGTACCCGGCGCGCAACCCGCAGCAGAACCTGGCCGACCTGCGCGCGCAGATCGCGGCGAACGAGAAGGGCGCGCAGGAGCTCGCCGCGATGGTGGCGCAGTTCGGCCTCCCGACGGTGCAGGCCTACATGAAGCACGTGCAGGACAACGCCGAGGAGAGCGTGCGCCTCGCGATCGCGCGGCTCGACCCGGCGCTCCTCCACGACGGGCGCTTCTCGCTGCCGCTCGACAACGGCGCGACGATCGAGGTGGCCATCCGGATCGACCGGGAGCGCCGCGCCGCGGTCGTGGACTTCACCGGCACGTCCGGGCAGATGGAGAACAACTTCAACGCGCCCCGCGCTGTGACGATGGCCGCGGTGCTCTACGTCTTCCGCACGCTCGTGGACGACGACATCCCGCTCAACGCGGGCTGCCTGAAGCCCATCGAGGTCGTCATCCCCGAGGGCTCGATGCTGAGCCCGCGCCCGCCGGCCGCGGTGGTGGCGGGCAACGTCGAGGTGTCGACCTGCGTCACGAACGCGCTGTACGGGGCGCTCGGCGTGCTGGCGAGCAGC
This sequence comes from Sorangium sp. So ce128, assembly GCF_051525245.1. Lineage (NCBI taxonomy): Bacteria > Pseudomonadati > Myxococcota > Polyangiales > Polyangiaceae > Sorangium > Sorangium sp. So ce128. Next base: position 5,929,600 of record NZ_CP150313.1, read on the forward strand.
CAGCCGACGATGAACAACTTCACGTTCGGCAACGAGCGGCTCCAGTACTACGAGACGATCTCGGGCGGCTCGGGGGCGGGCGTCGAGATCGGCGCGAGCGGAGCGGGGGCTGAGCGCGGCTTCGCGGGCACGAGCGTCGTGCAGACCCACATGACGAACTCGCGCCTGACGGATCCGGAGGTGCTGGAGCACCGGTTCCCGGTGAGGCTGGATCGCTACGAGATCCGCGAGGGCTCGGGCGGGGCCGGGCGCTTTCCGGGCGGGAACGGCGGCACGCGCGCCGTGCGCTTCCTGGAGCCGATGACGGCGTCGATCCTGTCGAACGGGCGCTCGACGGCCGCGTTCGGCCTGGCGGGCGGGCGGGCGGGCGCGCCCGGGCGCAACCTGGTGGTGCGCGCGGACGGCTCGGTCGAGGTGCTGGAGCACATCGGATCGGTCGAGATGGGGAGCGGCGACGTGTTCGTGATCGAGACGCCGGGGGGCGGCGGGTACGGAGCGCCGGTGCCCGCGTGAGGGCGCGTTCCTGAAGCATTCCCTCGAATTTTTCGGGAAGATTCACAGGGAGGCGGGGAGACGGGGAGTAAAACCCCACATCTTCCCGTGAATCTTCCCAGTTAAAAATGCCAATAGAATGAGGGGAGTTGTCAGGCGCATTCCGCTGATAAAGCAGGCGTCCTGCTCCCCTACCCGCTCGCCCGCTCATCCAGGAGTCGGCGCCTTGGCAGCGGGTCCGGGCGAGAGCTTGCACGTGGCCTCCCACAGACCGTTGAGGTACACGAGGCCCAGCGCGCGGTCGTACAGGCCATATCCAGGCTTGCCCGTCTCACCCCAGATCATGCGGCCGTGATCCGGGCGCACGTAGCCGTCGAACCCGACGTCATGGTACGCCTTCACGATGGCGGCCATGTCGAGCGACCCTTCACAGGACAGATGGGCGGATTCGAAGAAGGTGCCGTCCTCCTGGACCGCCACGTTGCGCAGGTGACCGAAGGGAATGCGGCCCATGCCGCCGAACTCGCGCACGAGCGATACGATGTTGTTGCACAGATCGGCGCCCAGCGAGCCGGAGCACAGCGTGATGCCGTTGGCCGGAGAATCGACTGTCTTCACGAGGCGCATCAGGTCGTCGCGGTTCTTGACGATGCGCGGCAGGCCGAAGATCGGCCGGGGCGGGTCGTCCGGGTGCATGGCCATGCGGACGCCGACCTCCTCGGCGACCGGGATGATGCGCCGGAGGAAGTGTTCCAGGTGCTCCCATAGCGCCTCTTCGCCTACGCTCTTGTACTCGTCGAGGACGGCGCGCAGCTGCTCCGGCTTGTAGCTCGAGTCCCAGCCGGGCAGCGAGATGCCCTGTTCCGGGTCGATCTCGGCCACCGCCTCGGCGTCGAAGGCCAGGGTCAGCGAGCCGTCGGGCAGCTCTCTGGCCATCTCGGTGCGGGTCCAGTCGAAGACCGGCATGAAGTTGTAGCAGATCACCTTCACGCCGGCGGCCGCGCAGTTGCGGATGTTCTGGCAGAAATTGTCGATCAGCCGCTCGCGGGCCGGCTTGCCGAGCTTGATGTCCTCGTGCACCGGCACGCTCTCCACCACCTCGAACCGGAGGCCGACGCCCTCGATGCGCGCCCTGAGCGCCTGCAGCCGCTCGACCGGCCACACCTCGCCCACCGGCACATCGTAAATAGCCGAGACGATGCCGTAGATGCCCGGGATCTGACGGATGTACTCGAGCTTCACAGGGTCGTTCTCGCCGTACCAGCGAAAGGTCATCTTCATCGTTTCGGTCCTTCCAGCGTCACGGGTCATCCCGTGCAGAGCTCAGGGTTCGAGGCGCCGCGCGGCCGCCTCAGCGCGGAGGGGCCCAGCCGCCGAGCACGATCGCCGGATCGCGCATCATCGCCGCTTGCTCGGCGGAGATCTGCGTCGATCCGGCGGCACGCCCGCTGGTGTCGATGAGGCGTCCATCCGCGTCCCGGCTCTGGTACTCCCAGAAGCGGAGGGAGCGCGGAGGAGACCCGCCCGTGATCGTCCACCCCGCCCGCGAGATGTGGTTGCCGAGCGTGCAGTTGACGTACGCGACGTGGCTCGCCGGATACTGGCTCACGTCGATCCTCGCCAGGGTGTTCCCCGTGATGCCCGCGTCGCTGGTGATGCGCGAGTCGACGAAGACATAGCCGTAGCCAGAATCGCCGTTTCGCGCCTGCACGATGTAGCCGGATCGACCGACCGTCTTGATCTCGCACCGGTTGAAATACGCCGCGCCCGTGCCCCAGACGAAGTCCACGTTCCCCGCGATCGTGCAGTTGTCCGCGTAGAGGCGCCCGGACCAGAGCAGCGTGTCCTGGAGGCTCAGGATGTCGGCGTCGCGCACGACGCACCTGTCGCAGTCCTGGAGCCGCAGCGCCTCCGCCTGGGAGCCGCCCTGCGGCGTGAGGTTGTGGATGGTGAGGTTCTCGATGATCAGGTCGCTCACCTTATCGGCGCCGACGAGCGCGCGCCCCCTGGTGCTCGGGTTCAGGTTGTTGTTGTTCGTACCCGAGAGGACCGTGCCTTTGCGATCGGCCCCGCGCAGCGTGATGTTGTGCTTGTTCTCGAAGTAGACGACCCCGTGGTGGACGCCGCGCTGAACGGTGATGACCACGCTGTCCCGGTTGTTCGCGGGGACCGCGTCGAGCGCGCCTTGCACGGAGCAGAAGTCGCCGGAGCCGTCGAGCGCCACATCGAGCGACGAGACGCTCGATGGGCCTGCGCCCGCCGTGTCGAAGCGCCACGCCGTCGCGTCCGCGATCGCGAACGAGCCGCCCCCCGGGGGGACGATGGCGCCGGGGTCGACCGTGACGTAATAGGACTGGCCGTAGTCGAGCGCGCGCGACGGCAAGGACACGACAGCATCGTTGCCGTCCACGTACACCGGGCGAGGTACGTTGAACGTCCTGCCGCCGATCGTGGCGCTCACGGTCATCGAGGCCATGTCGACCGTCGCGACCGCCGCGCCCGGCCGGGCGGCGTTGTACACGCGAACGGCGCCCGCGCTGCCCAGCGTCGGAGCGCCGGGGAACGTGATGCGGAGCGGCGGATCCGGGCACAGCCCCCGGGCGCCCGGCGCGGGGAACAGCGCGCTCACGCCGGCAGGGAGGTCGACCGGATCCGCGCCGCCGTCGCCTTGGCTCGCGCCCGTGCCCTCACCGCCGCCGGCCGCACCTGCACCGCCCGCTCCCGCGCCGCCCGATGCGGCGCTGCTGGTCGACCCGCCGCCGCCCGACGCCGCGCTGCTGGTCGACCCGCCGCCGGTCGATCCGCCGCTCGTCGAGGCGCCGGCGGTCGAGGCGCCGCTGGACGCCTCGGCGCTCGTGTCGTCCGCCGTCCCGGCGCCCTCGCAGGCGATCGAACACAGACCGAGGAGCCCGAAGAGAAAAAGTCGAGAGCGGATCATGGCGCCGGCGCAGGGTATCAAGGCGCTGCGCGGCCTGGCAATCTGCGCTCAGGGCACGGAACGTGCTTGTGCTCTGATTCCAGAGACGCCCCATGCTCCCGGCCCGTTCGCGTGGCACGACGGCCATCGTCGTTCCCGCGCAACGGCCCCTGGTGCGTTCGCCCCATCCCCCCTCGAGGAGCTTCATGGCTGACTCCGTACCCATGACCGACCGTGCCCACGACGTCCTTCGTCAGGAGCCTCAGAGCCTCGACCCCATCTTCAGGCCGCGGAACGTGGCGGTCATCGGCGCGACCGAGAACACCGGCGCCGTCGGCCGCACGCTCCTCTGGAACCTGATCAGCAACCCGTTCGGCGGCACCGTCTTTCCGGTGAACCCGAAGCGGCAGAGCGTCCTCGGCATCAAGGCCTATCCGAGCATCGCGGCCGTGCCGGCGAAGGTGGATCTCGCGGTCCTCGTCACGCCCGCCGCGAGCGTGCCGGGCCTCATCGGCGAGTGCGTGGACGCCGGCGTCCCCGGCGCGATCATCATCTCGGCGGGATTCAAGGAGATGGGGCCCCCTGGCGTCCAGCTCGAGCGGCAGATCATGGAGCGCGCCCGCGGGAAGATGCGCATCATCGGCCCGAACTGCCTGGGCGTCATGAACCCGATCGGCGGACTCAACGCGACGTTCGCGAAGGGGCAGGCGCGGCCGGGCAAGGTCGCGTTCATCAGCCAGTCCGGCGCGCTCTGCACGGCGGTGCTCGACTGGAGCCTCAAGGAGCAGGTCGGCTTCAGCGCGTTCGTCAGCGTCGGCTCGATGCTCGACGTCGGCTGGGGCGACCTGATCGACCACCTCGGCAACGACCCCAAGACGAGCAGCATCCTCATCTACATGGAGTCGATCGGCGACCCGCGCGACGCGCGATCGTTCCTGTCGGCCGCCCGCGAGGTGGCGCTCACCAAGCCGATCATCGTGATCAAGCCAGGCCGCAGCGAGGCGGCGGCGAAGGCGGCCGCCTCGCACACCGGCTCGCTCACCGGCTCGGACGAGGTGCTCGACGCGGCGTTCCGGCGCGTGGGCGTGCTGCGCGTGAACGACATCGCGGACCTGTTCTCCATGGCCGAGACGCTGGCCAAGCAGCCCCGGCCCCGCGGCAACCGGCTGTGCATCGTCACCAACGCCGGCGGCCCGGGCGTGCTGGCGGCGGACGCGCTCGTCGCGAACGGCGGCGAGCTGGCGCCGCTCTCGCCGGAGATCCTTGGCGAGCTGAGCGGCTTCCTCCCCGCCGCGTGGAGCCGCAACAACCCGGTCGACGTGCTCGGCGACGCCGGCGAAGGCCGCTACGCGAAGGCCCTGGAGATCTGCGCGAAGGACCCGAACAACGACGGCGTGCTCGTCATCCTCACGCCGCAGGACATGACCGAGCCGACCCAGACCGCCGAGGCGCTGCGCAAGCACGCGCACGTCGAGGGCAAGCCGGTCCTCGCCAGCTGGATGGGCGGCGTGGAGGTGGAGGCGGGCAAAGCCATCTTGAACCGCGCCGGGGTCCCGACGTTCGAGTACCCCGACACCGCCGCTCGCGCGTTCTGCTCGATGTTCCGTTACGCGTACGCCCTCCGCGCCCTGTACGAGACGCCGAGCACGGACGAGCGGGCGTTGAACGTCGATCGCGAGAGGGCCAGGGAGCTCATCGCCGGCGTGCGCGCGTCGGGGCGGACGCTCCTGGATGAGGTGGAGTCGAAGCAGCTCATGGCGGCGTACGGCATCCCGACGGTGCCGACCGCCGTCGCGAGGAGCGCGGACGAGGCCGTGGCCACGGCCGGGGAGATGGGATATCCGGCCGTCCTCAAGCTGTACAGCGCGACGATCACCCACAAGACCGACGTGGGCGGCGTGAAGCTCGACCTGCGCGACGACGACGCCGTGCGCAGGGCGTTCGAGGAGATCCAGGAGAGCGTCTCTCGGCGGGCCGGCGCGCAGCACTTCCAGGGCGTGACGGTCCAGCCGATGATCTCGCTGAAGGACGCCTACGAGATCATCCTCGGCAGCTCGATCGATCCGCAGTTCGGCCCGGTGCTCCTGTTCGGGGCCGGCGGGCAGCTCGTCGAGATCTTCAAGGACCGCTCGCTCGGCCTGCCGCCGCTCAACGCGACGCTGGCGCGGCGCATGATGGAGCAGACGAGGATCTACCGCGCGCTCAAGGGCGTGCGCGGCCGCAAGCCGGTGGACCTCACGATGCTCGAGCACCTGCTCGTGAGGTTCTCGCAGCTCGTGATCGAGCAGCGATGGATAAGCGAGATCGACATCAACCCGCTCTCCGTGAGCGCGGAGGGGGCCATCGCCCTCGACGCCCGCGTCGTCCTGCACCCGCCGGACACGCCGGAGTCCGCGCTCCCCAGGTCGGCGATCCGCGAGTATCCCACGCAGTATGTGACGGAGCTCGAGAGCAAGGACGGGCAGGCGTTCACGATCCGGCCCATCCGCCCCGAGGACGAGCCGCAGATGGTCGAGTTTCACCAGAAGCTGTCCGAGCGGACCGTGCGGCTCCGGTATTTCTACCCGATGCAGCTCGATCTGCGCACCGCGCACGAGCGGCTGACGCGCGTCTGCTTCGCGGACTACGACCGCGAGATGGCGCTCGTCGTCGAGAAGCCGCCCGCGGGCGGCGCGCAGAGGAAGATCATCGGCGTCGGCCGGCTGAGCAAGCTGCCAGGCACGCGCGACGCGGAGTTCGCCCTGCTGATCAGCGACGAGCACCAGAGGCAGGGGCTCGGTTCCCGGCTGCTCGGCCTCCTCGTCCAGATCGGCCGCGACGAGGGGCTCTCCCGCATCAGCGCGGACATCCTGGCCGAGAACGTGGAGATGCAACGCGTGGCGCAGAAGCTCGGCTTCCGGGTGACGCGCGAGATCGGGGACTCGACCGCGAGGGCGGAGCTGACGCTGTAGGCGCGATAGGTCCTGTGCGACAGCCGCGCTGCTGGAGCACCCGTGGGAACGTTGGGGGGCGGCGCGGCCGGGCACGCACGTGGCGCTTCCCGCCGCCTGCGAGACATGCGCATGCTCGGGGAGCAGCCATGGATATCCACCGTCTGAAGACCCTGTTCGAGCGGCTCAGGCAGCAGCACCCCGCGAACGCAGGCGAGATCGATGCGGTCGAGCGATGGCTCCACGACGCGCCGCTCATCCGTCGCTACCGTATCAACCCCCACGTGGTCGCGGCGGACACCGCGCTCGACGCGCACGCGGTCATCCGCGTCCTGCTGCACGGCACCCAGACTGGCCTCTTCGACATGCACTGGGACGTCCACTGCGGCCATTGCAACATGCTGGCCGAGGCGATCGATGACCTCGCCACGGCCGCCGCCGTCTCGTTCTGCCCGATGTGCGAGTACTCCTTCGACGTCGACATCTCGGCGCGCGTCGAGGTGACGTTCTCGCTCGGCCGGTCCATCGAGGACCTCGGCTTCCCTCCGGTTTGCCAGCCGCCGTCGGCGCTCCACCCCCGCTATGGCATGACCGCCGCGCTCGGCGAGACCGCGGCGGCGACCGAGGTGCTCACCGCGGGCCGCTACCGCTACTTCTGCCCGTTGACCCGCGCCAAGGGCATCCTTCGCGTCGAGGGTGAGCCCACGGACGAGGTGCAAGCCGCCGCGATCTCGCAGCTCGCGGGACCCCACTACGACGTGACGGAGCTCGTGGTGCGGCCCGGCCCGATCAAGATCGCGCTCACCAACGTCGGCTGGCCGCAGTGCGGCTTCATCGTTCATCGCGATGACCTGAGGGACGAGCTCGATCCGGCCAGCCTGCCGCGGCGGCTCAGCGGGCTCGAGCTGCTCCACGTGCCGGAGTACCGGCGCTACTTCGGCGGCATGGTGCTGTCGGCGCGGGAGCGGCTGACGGTCCGATCGGTCCTCGTCGTCTTCACCGATCTGTGCGGCTCCACGCGGCTGTACGAGCGGATCGGCGACGCCCCCGCGTACAACCTGGTGCGCGATCACTTCGACATCGTGATTGGCGCCGTCGAAGCTCAGGGCGGCGCGGTGGTCAAGACGATCGGCGACGCGGTCATGGCCACTTTCCTGGACGAGCGGTCCGCGGTGACGGCGCTGAGCGCAGCCATGCGCGGCATGCTCGGCCGCAACGCCGGCCGGCCCGAGGGCGAGCGCCTCGTGCTCCGGGCGGGCATGCACCGCGGCCCGGCGTTGCTCGTCAACCTGAACCAGCGACTCGACTACTTCGGTCGCACCGTGAACACGGCGGCGCGCCTGCTCGGCGTCTCGTCAGGCGGCGAGCTCACCGTCTCTGCGCCGCTCGCCGCCGACGCCGAGCTCGTCGGCCTGCTCACCGATGAGGGCTGGACGCCGCCGCGCGCCTCGCACGTCGATCTGAAGGGGATCGAGGGGACCCGCACCGTGCATTCGGCGGGCTTTCCCGGCATGGCTGCGCGCTGACGCGCGCGCCTCTCCGACGCACCGGATCCGCTGACGAGCGCACGGCCAGCGGCGCGCTCCGCGCATCCCGCCGATCGCGTCAGCGAACCACGCACGCCTTGCGCGGCGTCGCACATCTTGCACGTGATGAGGGCAAACCGCTCCGCCCACCAGTTGGGCGGTCAACGAACGAAGTCATTCCGCCGGTTCTCCCGGCGCAAGCATTGTCGATCCGTCTTCGAACGTGACACGCACCGTGCCGTCCTGGAGGATGCTCTCGGCTACCCACCGCGGCCGATGTCCCCGAAGAGCATCGCAGATGCGCTCATGCAGCACGTCGAAGGACGTCGAGAGGTACTCCCGTGCGGACAGGACGAGCAGAGGGTCGCGGTAGCGCTGGCCGTCTTTCGGGGAGTCCTGACGGACGACGACGAGCGCGCGGATACCGCTGTGTACGCTGGATGCGAACTCGGGCAGAAAATCGTACGGGTCGGCGCCGCCCGGAGCGACAGGGCCGCAATGCTCAGGAACGGCTTGCCCATAAACATCGATCCAACCGCATCCGGCATGAGCGTCACCGTGGCGAGGGAACCGCAGGATCCAGCGTGTGATGTAGATGCTCATGGTGCCAGGCCATCACCCATCGTCATCGCTCGCCGATCGCCCAGCCGATCGCCGGCCTGACGGCCCCCGTGGTCGCGTCCTGCGAGACGCCCGTGAAGCCGCCCATGAAGACCATGGGAATCTTGGCTCCCAGGTATTCCCACGTGAAAGGGGCGGAAGATAGCCCCTTCGGAAAGTCGTGCATGGCCGGGCCACCGCCGAACTCGGCGCTCAGACCATCTTCCCAGCGCATGGCATACAGGTTCGGAGACGGTTCGCGCCTATTTGTCACAGCACCCTGCCCCTCGACATAGGGGAAGAGAACGTTGATCCAGCCGTTCACATAGGGTCCACCAGACTGGTTTTTTTGCTTGTAGAAGGACTGCCAGAAGGCGCGATCCACGTCGCCGCGCGCGGTCCGCACGATCCGGTCCAGCACGGGCAACAGCGTCGCCGTCCAGCCGGTCAGATCGAACTCGCTGAACATGTCGGCTCTTCTCCGGATCGACAGCCAGTCGTCCACCGTCCCGAGGAGCGTGATCTCTGGGATGCCGCTGAGCGAGACGAGCAAGTAATCGAAATACCGCTGCATGGCGTCGAAGAGCACGACCTCGGACGCGGCTCGTTCGATGGCACCGGTCGTCGAGAAGTCGGCCACGACGAGATCCCTCTTCTTGCCGACATGCTCCCCGATGCGACCAGACAGCTCGGAGAACATTGCCGGCCAGTCATTCGAGGGAGAGCCCTTGACGAAATCGTCGCGACGTACGGAGATGGTGAGCCTGTCGTCGTGGCTCACGAACCGGCGGCGCAGCGCCTCGGCGTGGAGCTTGACATGCGTCGCGAATCCCTGCGCGAGACAGAGCCAGACATCGTCCGGCGACAAGACGAGCGGGTAGTGCCAGTAGAAGGCCAGGTAAACTGCCTCGACGAACCCGTGAGCTCTCGACTGAATCAGACCGGGCAGGTTGCACGCGGCGGCTTCGAAACCCCGCTCCGACCGGACCTGAAGCGACTCTTCGAGCGTGATGGAGGGTCGTCCGCTTTCGCAACGCTTTACGTCCGAGACAGCAAATGTGATCATGACGTCATCCTTCTTCCTCCTGAATCGCCAGCGGCATCTCTGATGTCTGCCGTCATGGTCGCCCCAGGTCGCGGTGCCCTCCGAACGCTTGGCTGAGCCGCGGCGAGAGGCGCCGGCGGATCTATCCTGGAGTTAGCGCGTGTGTCGACTACGTTCCAGTCGCACGTGCCCTCGTTCAGCGATCCTCTCGAAGCAAGAGTCGAAGGGGATGAACAGGCCCCAGCGATCACGGCCGCCGCGCGCCGCGGCGTCCAGAAGCGCTCGCTCCTCCAGGTCCGGCGCGCGCACTCCCTTCCAGAGCTTGTCGGCCAGGGCGATGATGAGCTCCTCCAGTGTAGAGGCCATCTGCAGCCAGCGCGCGTGCGACAGGCACACTCTCGCGAGCGCCGGCGTGACCGAAGCCGCGAGGAGCATTCGCTCGCCTGCGGCTTCGTGCTCGTTGCCCGGCCCCGTGAGCTCTCGAGGGTGCTCGATCTTGCCGGCGTCATGGAGCACCACGCCAACCCGGACAAAGTCCTCGTCGATCGGAATGCCCTGCTCGCGGAAGAGGACGATGAGCAGATCGGCCGCTTCCCCGACGAGCTCGACGTGCCGCAGCAAGTGAGGCGGAGCGCCCAGGGTAGCGAGCAGCGATCTGGCGTCATCGCGGGAGGCGGGAAACATGAGACATCTTGCCCTTCACGCGTCTGGATGACCTCTCGCGATGGCCATTCATCCAATGGTTCACTTCCAGAATTGCCACCACTTTTTGCCCGGAGACGGCTGTTCCGTTTGCTCGCCCGGCCCCTCGTCCTCTCTGAAGTCCTTGTGCTGGACCACCTGGACACCGCCACAGGCACCGCAGAAGGCGCTGAACGCGTCCATGGTTGCGCCAGCAGGAATATTCGGGAAGACTTTCGAGATCAGCTGGGAAGGCGCGTCGAACAGCTCGTCCAGGCCGCACTTGCTACACGGGCCAATGGTCCAGTCTGCGCGCTCTCGCAGGTACTGCTCGCGGACCTGCAGCAGGTTCTCGCCGCCGGTCGGCGCGATGAACCGAACCTCTGCGCCTTCGCTGACGGTCTTCAACTGGTGCGGTTGGTTCAGGACCCGGGCGGTGAAGACATCGCCGTGGCATGCGGTGACGCGCACCCAGACGAGCTCCGGACGGCGATCGGTGAGCCGCGGCCCACCGTCGTGAACCAGGACTTGCAGGTCGTCCGGGTGGTCGACGTGGAAGCGGCCCTCGAGCCTCGGGTGCTGGCGCCAAGCTGCCGTCATGTCCCATAACCTCGCGTCAGTTGCGCTCGTGCCATGCGCGCCTTCCGTGCCCCTCACTCCACGAACACGCTCACCTCGACACCAGCCGCCTTTGCCAGCCCGGCGAGGTGTCCCGACCCGCGGCTCTTTTCGAACGCCGGATGAAACACCAGCACCCGCGCTACCCCGCTCGCCAGCATCCGCTCGTTGAGCCCCTTCCAGGCACCACGCTTGTACTTGGCATAGTCCGCCTTGTTCTTCGCCATCGGCTCCACCTCGAGCCCGAGCTCGGCTGCGACGCGCCCGGCGAGTGCGTCCGCGCCCGGCGAGTCGCCGTGGATCACGGTCGCCCCCGCCGGAAGCTTCGCCAGCTCGCGCCGGATCGCGCCCACGTCGGTCCACGCCACAGCGCCGGCGACGATCACGCGCGTCATTCCGCCATCCTACCCTCGAAGCGCGCGGAGCGGGAACATCCGGACGTACACACACCCCGCCTGTCCCTCCCGGCGCAGCACCCGCCCGCCGAACCATCCCGCTCTGTGGGGCGACCGCCTCGTCGAGCGTCCTCGCGGCGAATTTCGCCCTATCATCTCGGCGAGCATGGGACCGAGGAGTGCGACCCGCCGTGCCGAGGGGCTGGCCGCGCGCCGGGTGAGCGCGACGCCCCCTCCGGCCGGGAGCGTCTTGAAGGCGTCCGCCCCGCTCCTCGCCGGCTCGCCTGCGCCGGAAGCGTCGCGCGCGCAGGTCGACGTCGATGCGGTCGACCTGCCCGCGTTCGGCCTCGCCGACGATGTGCTGCCGTTCAGCGGCGACGTGCACGCGCACCGCAAGCACCAGCTGCTCTACGCGAGCGCGGGTGTCCTGCACCTCGAGGTCGGCAGCGCCCACTGGATCCTGCCGCCGCAGCGCGCGGCGTTCATCGCCGCCCACGTCATGCACCGCGCGCACGCCGCGGGGCCTGTCGCGCTGCGGACGGTGTACCTGTCGCCGCGGCTCACCCAGGTGCCGCTGCCTTCCGGCGACCCGCCAGGCGAGGAGCGCGTCGACTGCCGCGTCTTCGCGGTGACGCCGCTCGCGCGAGAGATGGTCCTCCACGCCATGCGCTGGGGGCCAGACCACGGCGGGCGCGATGCGACCGCCTCGCTCTTCTTCAAGACGCTCGGCGCGCTGTGCCGGGAATGGGTCGCCGAGCCGCTCCCGTTCAAGCTGCCGGTCGCTCGCTCGCCCGAGCTCGCCCGGGCGATGCGGTTCGCGCGCGAGCACCTCGGCGAGCGCCCGACCCTCGACGACGCTGCGCGCGCGGCGCGCACCTCGACGCGCACGCTGTCGCGGCGGTTCGTGGAGGAGGCGCGGACGACGTGGACCGAGTACCTGAGCACCGCCCGGATGCTGCGCGCGATGGATCTGCTGGCCGTGAGCGGCGCCCGCGTCACCGACGTCGCGATCGCGGTCGGGTTCGACAGCCTGGGGGCGTTCACCCGCGCGTTCGCCGCCTTCACGGGCGAGCGGCCGAAAGATTTCCGGGCCCGCGCGCAGGCGAACGAAGCGCCCACCGGGTGAAGCGGCGCGGCGCGCGCGAGCGAGCAGCGCGCCGGGGCGGCCGCGCCGAGGCCCTCACTTGCTCGCGATCGCGTTCACCAGCCCGTAGACGCCGTACTCGATCATGTAGGCGAGAGCGTAGTCAGGGAACTCGGCGCTCGCGAGGGCCGCAATCTTCTTGTGGTGGCTCGACGCCTCGGCCCCCGAGAGCTCGCTCTTCTTCGCGCCGAGCGAGGCAACGTAGCGCTCGACGAGGGACTCCATCCCGGTGAGGTACGCCTTCTGCTCATCCACCGCGGCGCGCACCGGGGCGGTCTGCCCCCGGCCGCCGTAAACCGTTAGCCCGTCGAACTCCAGCAGCTCGTCGAGCGCCGCGCGCCACGAGGCGAGGTCCGGCGACGGCTTGCCGTTGCGGATGCCGCCCTCGAGCCACGCGTGCGCCTTGTGGTGCACGAGATCGCCGACGACGAGCGCCCTGGCCGAGGGGACGATCGCGACGGTCTGCGTCGTCGAGATGCCGGCGTGCTCGAGCTCGCGCAGCTCGACCGCGCCGGCCTGCAGCGGGAGCGAGGTCGTGCCCTCGAACGTCACGTCGACGACGGCCTTCGGCGGGTACGTCTCCTCGGTGAACATGCCTGCGCCGATGAAGTACGCCTTTTTATAGGCGTGGACCTCGTCGATCGCGCCCGCGGTGGCGCGGCTCGCGACGACCTTCGCGCCGATCTTCTGGAACTCGGAGGTGCCGTTGAACTTGTCCGGATTCGGGTGCGTCACCACGACGTACGTGATCGGGCTCTGCGTCTCCCGGCGGATCTGCTCGATGGCGCTCCGGGCGTGCGCTCCGGTGAACTGGGCGTCGAACACGACGACCTCGCGCCCGGTGTCGTAGTAATACGAGCGCGTATCGAAGCCGGCGGCGTCCGACGTGAACGCGGCGAGCCGCGCGGCCGGCGCGCCGGTGGGGCCCTCCGCGGGCGCGCCCGGGCCCGCGGCCTCCGAGGCGCAGGCGGCGAGGGCGGTGAACGAGGCGAAAGCGGCGGCGCGGATGAGCTTCGACATGGGGGGTTCCTCTCTCGATGGCATCGCGGGGCGTCCTGCCCCGGAGACGGGGGAGAAGATGCGGAGATCGGCGCTGGCGCGCTTCCTTCCAGAAGCCAATGTTTTGCTCCTGCGCGCCAGCGTCGATCAGACCGTCGTACGCAGCCGCTATAGGCCGCCTCGGCGCCAGTCGGACCGGCCTCGGCTGCGCCCGGCCGACACGAAGATCGCCCTTACAGAAGTCGCATCGCCCTGTAGTATCGTCCACATGGGGGCAGCTCATGGGGCTGGGGCGCGGCGCGCGGGCGGCGCACTCGACAGCCCAGCGGCGACGGCGCTGGACGGGGCCACCCTGAACGCCATTTCATTGGGCGACGGGCTCATGTCTCTCCACGGCCCGAGACCCACCGCACACATCTCCATCGGAATCTCAACGACCTCGTCACCGAGGCTCTCCCTGGCCCCGTACCGCCTGAACGTCGAGGGGGAGCCCTCTCCCAGGAAGGGAACGTTGATGGCAGACTCGTTCAACCCGTACCAGGATTTTGCCGCCTGCCACCCGAACCTGCGGAAAGCGGTGTCTGAGGTCGTCGCCGACTGGGAGCCCGATTCGGCGCCCGCGACGGTCGTCTTCGGCCACATCGGTCGTGCGCTTGTCCAGCTTGAGTCCGACCTCGATGACACCACGCTTGATGAGGTTTCGCGGCTCGTGGAGCGTTCGCTGTCAGGAAGTGGCCCAGAGGCAGATGCGGTCGCGACGGGGCTCCTGGAGGCCATCTGCGCCCGCAGCGTTGCTGCCCCTGCCGCCGTTGCGCGCGTCGTCTCTCATCTGGGACCCGATGCGCGCGCATACATTCGGGCCTGGGATGCATTCACTGGAACGACGACTCCGGGCGTCACCTAATCGTGCTGGTGGCCATGAATGGCGGGGCACCGCGCTGCGCCGCCAGCGTCACCGCTTCACACCACGAGCTCGCCTGTCGACGGCGGTCGTGGTAACGCTGCTCCGCATGGCGAAGGCCGCGCGAACGGCGACGAAGAGCGGCACGCGATCCCCGCAGGGGCGCCGTTGCGTCCGCGTCTACACGGCGTGGCACCCGGTGCACGGTGCCGGCGGCCGCTCGCGAGGGCGACCATCTGCTGTACACTGTGACGCCTGGGATGGTCGCCGACCCCGGCGGGATCCCGGCGCTCTCCCCGGCGGAGATCGCGGTGTTCTGGGCGCTCCTCGAGCATGTCGAGCAGCTTCGACGTCCGCTCCCGGGGCGGAGGAAGCGGCACATGAAGGACGAAAAGCGGGTGGTCGAGGGCTTCGAGAAGGTGCTCACGCGCCTCGTCGCGCGGGTGCCGCCCAAGCAGCGGCTCGCCGGGCTCGCCCCAGAGCAGCGGCTCGCCGGGCTCGCCCCAGAGCAGCGGCTCGCCGGGCTCGCCCCAGAGCAGCGGCTTGCTGGGCTCACCGAGGCGCAGGCGGTGCTCGCCCTGCCGGACGCGATGCTCCGCGCGTTGTCCGCGGAGTACATCGCGACGCTGCCTCGCGAGACGCAGGCGGCGATCCGGAAGCGCCTCGGGGCGGCCTCGCGGCGGCGGCCGGCGCGTCGGCGAAAGGCGCGCAGCCCTTCGAGATGACACCTCGAAGCCGGAATCGGCGACGGCCGAGACGTGATTCGTTCTTTCCGACCGGGCGCCGAACGAGCCCATTCTGCCGCCCTGGCCGCGTGGAGTCGATGCGGCCGGATCAACGGACACCTGTGCCATGAGCGATAGAGACGCCCACAAGCAGTTCATCCTCGAAGGCGACCTGAAGGCCGTGATGTGGCGGCTCTCGTGGCCGGCCGTGCTGGCCATGGTCCTGTACGGGCTCAACTCGTTCCTGGACGCCGTGTTCGTGGGCCAGCTGATGAACGAGAGCGCCCTGGCCGGCGTGGGGCTCGCCTATCCCCTGTCGCAGATCACGCTGGGGCTGGGCAGCCTGATCGGGACCGGCGCCGGCACGGCGCTGAGCATCTACCTGGGCGCGGACGACCGGGGCAAGCTCCACGGCCTCCTGGGGAGCGTGAACGGTCTGTCGCTCCTCGTCAGCTTGCCGTACACCGTGCTCGCTTATTGGTTCGCAGAGCCGCTCGTGCGCGCGATGGGCGGCAGCGGGGAGATCCTCGCGCACGGCACCGCGTACTTCCAGGCGACGGCCCTCGGCGCGCTGTTCTGGGTGCACGGCCTCGCGGTGAACATGACCGTTCGCGGCGAAGGCAAGATGAAGACGGCGGCCTGGATGATCTCCCTCGGATTGGGGGTGGACGTCGCCTTGAAGCCGCTGTTCATCCACACGTTCGGCTGGGGCGTGCAGGGCGCGGCCTGGGCCACCAACGCGGCCATGTTGGTCTACTCGGCCATCGGGCTCCTGTACTACGCGAGGGGCCGCGCCTCGTTCGACACCGCCTGGCGCACGATCCGCATCGACCCGTCGATCCGGCGGCAGATCGTGTCTCTGGGCATGCCGGCGATGATCGTTTGCATCATGGGCGTCGTCCAGAACCTCGTGGTCTACGGGGCGGTGTCGACCCATGGCACGGAGCAGGACGTCGCCTTCTTCGCCGCCTGCAACCGCATCTCCATGTTCATGATGACGCCGCTGTTCGGCCTGATGCGGGCCTTGCAGCCCGTGGAGGGGCTCAGCTACGGGGCGGGGCGCTACGGAAGGGTGAAGCAGGCCTTCAGCCAGTTCTCGATCGCCGGGCTCGTGCTGCTCCTGCCGTTCTGGTTCTCGATGATGCTGGCCCCGGAGGCCGTCCTCGGCTCCATGCTGCCGGGGTTCGACTTCGCCGCGCAGCAGCTGCTCGACTTCCGGATCTCCGTCCTCGCCTTGCCCGTCATGCCGTGGGTCTTCATGGCGCTGGCGTTCTTCCCCTCCGTGGAGCGGGCAAAGCTCGCGAGCGCGCTCGCCCTTCTGAGACAGCTGGTGTTCTATCTCCCCCTGATGTGGCTCTTGCCCAAGATCGCCGGGGTGAGCGGGGTGTTCTGGGCGAACGCCGCGATCGACATCGCGATCTTCGTGCTCGTGATCCCCCTGGTCGGCCGGGAGTTCCGGAGGCTCGACGGGCGCGGCGAGGAGGCGGGCGCCCCGCTGCGCGAGGCGACCGCCGGCTGAGCCGCGCCCGCGCGCCGGACGCACGGCCTCGCGGCGCTACGCCGACGGGTCGGCCACGCGGCCCACGAACAGGATCGCGCTCGTCGCGTTGTCCCGGATGAAGAAGAAGAACGGGCGATCGAAGCGGATGGCCGCGGGCTCGGGCGGCCCGCTCTCGTCGAAGATCACCGCCGTCGCCGCGGCGGCCTACGTGCCCACCTCGTCCACGGAGACGAACGCCTTGTGGACAACGCCGGAGATGAACAGGCCGCCCTGCCCGTCGATCCCCGAGGATGGCGTCCTGTCCCGGCCCGAACCGCTCCGCGGGCGGTGGCAGCTCGTCCGGCGCAACGGTCGACTATCGCTGGGACGCTGGCGGCCAGGCGAGTTATTTCCTTGGCTTCAGCGAGCTCAGGGGCGCGACCGCCACATCGCCAGGGACCGTCGTCCTGCACGTCAAGGCGGTCGCGGAGTGACGTCGATCCTCGTGTGAGGTGACGGCTCGACCCTCACTGCTCGAGGTAGAGGGCCACCTCCGCTGTCCGTCCCTTGGCGTGGGCGATCAGCGTGGCGAGTCCGTTGTCGAAGTCCTCGGGCGTCGTGAGGTGCGTGTGCCCCTCGATCTCGCCCTCCGGCCCGACGACGTACGGCGCGATCAGGTCGTGCGCCGCCTTGAACCACGCCTCGGAAGCGGCCGCCTCGTACTCCTTGGCGGCGGCCTGCGCCACGTAGCCGCGGTAGACCTCGAGATAGACCGGATCGTCGAGCAGGAACCGGACGAGCGGCCATTGCTCGGTCACGTCGGCCATCGAGAGGGGCAGCGCCGTCAGCCCGATGTTCACGCCCGCGTCGGCGTCCGAGAAAGCGAAGGTGTGATCCCAGGGGATCCACGTGAACTGCCCGCCCTTGTTCGGGTCCGCGTAGAGATAGTAGTTGTGCGGCAGGCGGCCGTACACGTCCCAGTCCTCGACCACCGCGTTCAGCGCGAACCAGTGCAGGAAGCCGTCGACGTCGAGGCGCGCCTCGAGCCCCGCGCGCCAGGCGGCGGCGTCGGTCCGATCGGCGTGCAGCGCGTCGAACAGCGCCCGCGCGTCCGAGAGATCGGTGTCGTCCTCGTTGTTCTCCTTGACGATGGTGTCGGGGTCCCACGTCTCCCACCGCGCGCCGGTGCCATCGGGCTTGTAGAGGTTGCCCTTGTGGCCGCCGAAATGGGTGTCGAGGAACGACTCGTCCGACGGGAGCTCGATGCCGGTGTACAGCCCGAAATAGACGGGCCCTTCCCCGTGATCGATGAAGACCCGGTAGAACGCGGTCGCCGGCGCGGGGATCCCCGCCTTGGCGAAGATGTCGGTGCCGATCTTCTCGCGCAGGAGCGAGGGATCCAGGTACCCGCTCGCGAACGACATCGAGTCGAACCCGTAGAAGCGCTGATTCTTGGTCTCGGGATACTCGTCCTCGTATCGGTCGAAGTTGAGGCGCAGCGGCAGCTTCCAGTTGCCCGCGTTCCAGGGCAAGAGCAGGCTCGAGTTGCCCTTGAAGCGGATGCCGACGTGCTTCCACTGCCGATCCTCGGTGGCGACGTCGCACTCGACGTAGACAGGCGTGCGCGGGAGCAGCTCGACGCTGCTGATGAGCCCCGGATCGCCGCCCCCAGGGCCGGGCGGCATGCAGGCCAGCTCGCCCTCGACGTCGGTGCACGTCCCCTCGGTCTCGGTTCCGAAGATGTCGATCGTGCAGTCGGCGTCCGCCGCGAGCCCCTCGCAGGCGTCGATCCAGTCCTGCGGCGGCGTGAATTCATCGGGGTCCTGCGGGTTCGGCTGGCAGGTCAGGCCGCCGGGGAGCTCCGTGCACGTCCCCGCGGCGTCGGTCCCGAAGAGGTCGATGGTGCAGGCGTCGCCGGCCACGAGAGCATCGCAGGCCGCGACCCACTCCGGAGGCGGCGCGAATGGACCGGCCTGCGAGCCGAACTCGCCGGCCATGTCCGTCATGTCGTCCACCATCTGCTGCCACTGCTCGGGCGTGATGGTGATGTCGACGCGCGGAACCCGGTCCTGCGGGAACGCGGCGGCGTAATCCGGTGGCTCCGTGGGGACGCCGCCCGCCTCGCCGTCGCCGCCTGCGCCGTCGCCGCCTGCGCCGTCTCCGCCCGCGCCCTGCCCTCCGGTGCTGCTGCTCGCGCCGGGGCCCGCCCCGGTCGCGCCGGGGTCGTCGGACGAGCCGCAGCCCACGAGAGGCGCGGCCGCCAGCGTGGCGAAAGGCAACAGGCAACGCAGAATTCTTAAGTTCATCGATCGCTCCTCAGCTCGCGTTTCGGGGCAATCTTATGTCAATTGTGCATCGATTGCGTGACGAAACCACGCGCCAGAAGCGTGCGGCGTGCCGTCATCGGCCAGATCGGCCCGAGGCGCAGGGCCGGGGTGTGGTGGAATTTTCCACATCAATCACAGAAGAATTTTCCACTGATGAGGCCGTGGAGATCAGGAGGCAGTGGAGATCTCCACATGGAAGGAGGGCGGCGCAGGCGCGCCGCGCGCCCTCCCGCGACGACCGCGCATGCCTCTCCGCTCCCCGAGGAGAGCAAGGCAGGTCGACATCGACGCGGGAGGGCGGCGAGAGCTATCGAGTCGACGCCGCGGGGGACGCGGGGCAGCGGGCCCCCCGCGGCGCGCGCTCACGAGGGCGCGCCGCACTTGCCGCGCGACGCGACCGACACGCCCGCCGCGTTCGCGGCGCATGCATTGCTGTACGTCCTGCCGTCGCAGCCGCAAACGGGATCGTACACCTGGGTGCACGCCTGCGGGATGGGCGCGCAGACGCCCGTCTGATCGGCCGCGCCGCACTGCGCCTTGATGTCGTAGTCACAGAAGAAGCCGCGCTCGCACGCGATCCCGGCGAGGCCGCCACAGACGCTACCCTGCTGCCCGCCGCCTCCCCTCACCTCACTCGACTCGGAGACGATCGATTCGGGCGCATCGTCGGCCACCTCCACCTGACAGCCCGCGGCGAGCGGGGCCATGGCGAGCGCGAGCCAGACGACGGATGCCATGCGACTGCCCTTGAACCAAGCCTGAACGTTCATGATGTTTCCTCCAATGTCGCCTCGCCGCTCCCGGCAAAGCGATGACCGTGCGTGAGCCCCTCTCCTGGCGAGAAAGGGCACCTTGCGCCGGGCGCGAGCGCGGCGCGTGATCCATGTCATCCCCCTGCCGATCGGTCGGCGAGCATGAGAGCCAACTCGACGCGACCTACGTGCGATGAGACCTCGATCCGACGGTCGCAGCGCCGCGGGGGCACGGTCTCCTTGGCAGGAGTCAGGCCACGCGTCGCGCGGCGCGGTTTCCACGGCGTGCGCGCCCGGCTGCGGCGTCAGAACCGCCCGGATCGGGCGAAAGCTGCGCAACGTGAGCGCGGGCCTGCGCAACCGGCCCCCGCAGCGTGGCCTGCGCGGCCCTCTCACGATCACCGACGGCGAGGCGAGCCACGAGCCAATCCAGCGCTGACGGAGAGCGCGTCCATCGCCGATGTGACCGTCGCGCCGCCGTATGCCAGGCGACCGTGAGGCTCGCGCTCTCCCGGCGAGCGCTCGTCGCTCTGCGGGCCGGCCAGCGGCGCGCGCTCGCGTCGCCCCTCAGCCCAGGAGCCCCCGCTCGCCCAGCCACAGCGTCGCGCCGGCGCGGCTATAGATGCCGAGCTTGTCGTAGGCGTGGGCGATGTGATGCTGCACGGTCTTCTGGGAGATGTGAAGGACGACCGCGATCTCGCGGTTGGTCTTGCCGACCCCGACGAGCCGCAGCACCTCCAGCTCGCGCGCCGTGAGCGCCCTTCGTGTCCGGACGAGCCGAGCGCACCCGCCGCTTCCGCGCTCTCCGCTCGGAGGAGCGCTCGGAACGGGATCGGTGGCGAGCAGATAGTTGTACGTCGTCCCGCGCCCCCCGGCGAGGCGATGGGTCCAGATCGGGTTGGCGCAATAGAGCTCCAGCATCTCCTTCGTGTACCCGATCACGAAGTGCTCGAAATACGGGTGCCAGGCCGGGAGGTCGTGAACTCGAAATTCGACGCCGGCGTCCCGCAGCGCCGCTTCGGAGCGGCTGTCGGTCTCGGAAAAATAACGATGCCAGAGGGTGGGAATGGCCGTGACCAGCGAGGACATCCCCGGATCTCGGACGAAGCGCTTCAGCGGGCCATCGACGAGCGCCCAGCGCGCCGACTCGGCCCCGAGCTCGAAGAGGGCGTCCTTGCGGTCCGGATAGAAGCGCCGAACGAGCTCGTCGTGGAACGTGAGGAACTCGGGCAGCGGAACCAGGCTGCTGGCCGTGATCGGCTGCCTGAACCACGGGTGGCTCAGCGCCATGTCTCGAAAGAGGCCGCGCCACGCTTCCGAGCCGAATCTCCGGCTCACCAAGGTTTTCCGCGTCAGAATTGTGGTTCCGCTGACCTTCATGGGAAGCTCGTTGAAGCCTCCCGCGGGACGACGAAGCCGCTCGGGAGGCAGGCTCCCAAAGTATCACTCGCCACGTCGAACGATCAAGGCGTCGGCCACCAACGCGCGAGTTCGCGTGTCACGCCGCAGCTACGATCACGCGGTATTCACACACCAACAGCAGATTCTTCTGATGGCGCTGCAGGCCGACAGACCGCGCTGTGGATGCATAGCGTCATTGCATCCCACGGCGGGTCGTATCTCGATGTCAGCGGAGTCGCTCGAACGTGGAGGCGGGTGTGGGCAGGACGGCGAGGATCGAGGGACGCCGTGCACGGGAATGGTGGGACGCGCCGCGTCGAGCGCGCAGAGGGCGCGTCAGGAAGAGGCTACGGCAGGGTGTGCCGCTTCAGGACCGGCCAGCCGACCGCGGCGTTGCCGTAGTCGTGACCCCCTCCCTGCTTCGTGCAGAGGGCCACTTCGACGCCGCCCTCGCAGTTCGAGAAGGTCGAGCAGCCCTTGCTGTCTTCAGCCGATGGCGCGCCCGTGCACTTGTTGATCTGGCCCCACTTCTCGAGGGTCGATTTCGCCCCGAGGAACGTGATGGGCATGCCGCTCACCACCGCGGAGTATCCACCGGCGTAAGGCACGATCGGATCCCCGGTGCTGCGGAACGAGATCACGGTGATCGGGCGCGACGGCTTGCAATCGGCGATGTTCTCCTGCAGGAGATCGAAGGCGGCGGGCGCCACGGCGGCGAACGTATCGGCCGCGTGGCAAGCGAGGTAGTGGGACATGCCGCCTCCCATCGAGAAGCCGACCGCGTAGATGCGCTTCGTGTCGATGCAGGCGGTCTCCTGGATCTCGGCCACCATCGCCTTGACGAACGCCACGTCGTCGGTGTTCTTCACGCAGCAGGGCCCCACGTTCCAGGCGCCGCCCGACGGGCCGGCCAGCCCTGACGGGAAGGCCATGATGACCCCCTCCGGGTCGGTCTGCGCCGGATACGGCGAGCCCGATCGCTCCGACGGGCCAGAGCCGCCGAGGGGGTGGAGGTCCACCACGAGAGGCACCGGCTTGCTGCCGTCGTACGCCGCGGGGACATGCAAGACATAGCTGCGGTTCGAGGAGCCGATCGTGATCGTCTTGTTCGTGTCGCCGGCCCTCAGCGCGGGCGACGGGCAGGTGATGGGCTCGCCGCCCCCGGCGCCGCTCGTGCTGGCGCCGCCACCCGCGCCGCTCGTGCTGGCGCCGCCACCCGCGCCGCTCGTGCTGGCGCCGCCACCCGCGCCGCTCGCGCTGGCGTCGCCACCCGCGCCGCTCGTGCTGGCGCCATCGCTGCCGGTGCTGGTGCCGCTGGCCGAGCCCGTCGTGCCCGCCGACACGCTCCCGCTGCCGCTGCCCGAGGTGCTGCTCGTGCTGGCGCCGGCGGCGGGGCCGCCGCCGTCGCCGCCGGCGCTGGTGGTCCCATCGCTGTCACCACCGCAGCCCCAGAGGGAGATGCCGAGCGCTCCCAGCACCAGAATCAGCTTCGGTAAACTCGTTCGTCCGTACGTCATTGGTCAGCACCTCTGTCCGGTGGGTTCAAGACCGCCATCCGGTGCTCGGGCCACGTCCTCGGAAGCGCGAGACAGCGCCGCCCCTCGTCTTCCCGGCTCGCCGTCCGTCGTCCCATCACCCGATGCACGTGGCTGTCATATCCGAGGTCGCTGGCTCGAGGCATGGGCATACTGGCCTATGCCTCGACGCCGCAGCCGCTCGCCGCCGCTCGCGGTCCCGGGAGCATCTCCAGGCGTTCCTGGAAGGCGCAGAGCGCGCTGGTCTTCCCGGAAGGGCGCCGGAGGCCCGGGCACGGTCGATGATACGGCGGCGTGTTCCGTGGAGATCGTGCCCACGGAGAGGGGCTGTGCGCGGCGCCCCGCGACGCGCGGACAGCAGGCGGCGCTGGCGTTCGTCGTGGCGTGCCTCGCCGCCGTCCTCCTCTCCCCGGTCCACGTGACTCGGCGTGACCCGGGCGCCCTTGTCGTGTCCATCGAATTCGACGACACGCTGGCGGATCAGCTCTCCGTGCGCTCCATCCTCGCCGAGCACGGGATGCATGCCACGTTCTTCGTGAACAGCGGTGTACTCGACCGCCCCGGCTACCTGACGGTCGCAGAGCTCCGCGCGCTCGCGTCCGACGGCCATGAGGTCGGCGGCCACACCGTCAATCACGTGCGGCTGCCCGGGCTCAGCGCCAGCGAGCAGCGCCGGCAGATCTGCGATGATCGCCGCGCCCTCCTCGCGCTGGGCTTCGCCGTGAGCGACTTCGCCTACCCCTGGGGCGCTCACGACAGCGTCAGCACCGCGCTGGTGCGCGCCTGCGGTTACGACAGCGGAAGGCGCGCGGGCGGGCTCGCGTTCGCCTCATGCATCTCGTGCCCATGGACGGAGTCCATCCCTCCGCGCGACCCCACCGCCACCCGCGCGCCCGGCTCCCTCACCCGCAGCCAAGGCGTCCCCACGATCCAGGCTCTCATCCGCCGCGCGCAGCGGGACGGCGGATGGATCCAGCTCATCTTCCACCACGTCTGTGACGCCTGCGGCAAGTACAGCATCTCCAGACAGGACTTCTCCACCCTCCTCGACTGGCTCGCGGAGGAGCGCGACGCGGGCCGCGTCGTCGTCCTGACCGTGCGGCAGGTGATCCGCGGCGAGGTGCCTCGCTAGGCGGCCTGTGCGCGTTCCGCCATCCCGCCCGCGCGCGCCGCCGCGAGGCAGGCCGGTTGCCGCCATCGCGCGCGGGAAGGTAAGGAAAGCGCCATGAGGCGGAGAGCCGCGTGTCGGGCTCAACCTGGAGCGGCTTGCATGACGTGCTCGCGCGGCAAAGAGGGAGGTTGTGGCGGGAGTTCCTGGATCGACAGGACAGGAGGCGGCTTGTCCGGGCATGGTCGTGAGAGCAATCCAGGTGCCGCGACGCGGATCGCCTGTCTTCCGCCGTGGAGCGTGGTCCTGGGGCCGCTGGAGCGGCCTTCTTTTGTCGCGCCGCTGCACGGATTCGAGCAGCTCTTCACCCCCCTGTTGCTCCAGCAGCAGCTCCTCCGCAGCTCGAGCAGCAGATCGTCGCCCCCGGCCATCACGCTCCCCAGATCAGAGCGTCATCGCGCAATCCCCGCTTTCGCTCGGCCAGCTCATCCGTTATAGTGGACACATCGTCCGTTCGATAGTTCGCGACGGACGCCCAACGGAAGGAAGCTTTGCATGAAACAGCTGTTCAAGCTGCTCGCCCTGGTGCTCGCGCCGCTCGCCATCGCGCTGAGCGCCCAGGCGGCAGAAAAACCGAGCGAGATCCGCGTCGCCAACCCGGGCGTGGGCGTCGGCAATCGCCCGGTGGTGGGGGGCTCGGCCTGGTCGCTGCTCAACCTGAACAGCGCGCTCGAGAGCGAATTCAAGAGCGATGGCGTGCCGGTGCGCTGGAACTTCCTGCGCGGCGCCGGGCCGGCCGTGAACGAGACGTACGCCAACGGGCTGACCGATTTCTCTCTGCTCGGCGATCTGCCGTCGATCATCGGCCGCGCCGGCGGCCTGAAGACGCGCATCCTCGCGAGCGGGCCGAAGAGCAACCTGTACATCGCCGTGCCCGCGGACTCGCCGATCCAGAGCATCAAGGATCTCAAGGGCAAGCGCTTCGCCGTGTTCAAGGGCACCTGCTTGCAGCTCTCGGCGGCGCGCATCCTGGAGGCCAACGGGCTCAGCGAGCGCGACACGCGCGCCATCAACATGGACAACGCGACCACCAAGGCAGCGCTGGCGACCAAGGACGTCGACGCGGCCATCGGCGGCCCTGACCTGCTCGCCCAGCGCGATCAAGGCATCGTGCGCATCATCTATTCGACCAAGGGCGACCCCCGCTACACCTGCAACAGCACCATCATCGGCTCGGACGACTTCATCCGAAAGTACCCCGACATCACGAAGCGCGTGGTGCGGCAGTACGTCCTGGCAGCGAAGTGGCTCGCGGATCAGGAGAAGGACCTGAGCGCGGCATACCGCGTCTGGTCGCGCTCCGGCGTCCCGTTCGCGGCCTTCAAGGAGGACTGGGCCGGCGAGTCGGTGCGCGACAGGGACAGCCCGCTCGTGGACGCGTACGTGGTCGCTCGTTACAAGACGAGCATCGCCGACGCCAGGCGCCTGGGCCTGATCCGCACGACGTTCGACTTCGAGCCCTGGGTCGATCGCAGCTTCCTCGATCAAGTCCTGAGAGA
Organism: Sorangium sp. So ce128; assembly: GCF_051525245.1. NCBI lineage: Bacteria > Pseudomonadati > Myxococcota > Polyangiales > Polyangiaceae > Sorangium > Sorangium sp. So ce128. The sequence continues at coordinate 5,954,735 of NZ_CP150313.1, forward strand.
GGAGAAGCTTGAAGGTTTCTGGAAGCCCCGCACGCTGCCCTGACGCATCGAGGGGGGCGACCGACCCCGACTACTTCGCGGCCTGGTCGTTCGCGTAGGGGTTGAGCTCGTTCGTGTAGACGCGGCTCAGGGCGATCTCGCCCGGCTTGAGCTCGCCGCTCTTGACCATCCAGTCGATCCAGACCTGGAAATCGCGCTCCGCGATCAGGCCGCCCTTGCCGGCGACGCCGTAGCTGCGCCAGAACTTGATGGCCGAGTCCTCCTCGTTCCGGCCGCGCTTCTTCATCAGCGCGATGCAGCGCGCCACCACCGTCTCGCGCGGCGTGTCCCGGGCCCACTCGATGGCCTTGGCCGTCGCCTCGACGAAGCGCCGCGCGGTCTTGGGGTTTTGCTTGATGAAGCTCGTCTTCATCACGTAGCTGCCGGCGGTGAACTTGCCGTAGAGCTCGTAGTCCGAGAACAGCGAACGAATGCCGCCGCGCTCGAGCGCGCGATCGCGGTAGATGTCGCCGAGCGTCGCCACGTCGACCTGCTTCTCGCGGAGCAGCTGCTCGCCGTTCACCGGGGGAACGACGAGCAGCGTGACGCGCCGGGCCTCCTCCGGCGCGAGCTGGCCTCGCGACAGAAACTCCTTGACCATGAACTCGCTGTGGGCGCCGAGCGTGTTCATGGAGATCGTCTTGTCCAGCAGATCGCGCGCGGTGCGCAGCGGGCTGTCGTTCAGCACGTAGAAGCCGCTCTGGCGTTGCTCGTCGACACCGTAGTAGCCCGCGACGGCGATGATGGGCGCCTTGGCCGCGATCAGCTTGACGATGGCGCCGTTGAAGGCGCCGCCGAAGTCGGTGTCGCCGGTGACCACGGCCTGTACGCTCTGGGGGCCGCTCACCGTGCTGCCGATGAAATTCAGGCGGATCGGCGCGAGGTAACCGAGATCTTCCGCGAGCTCGATCGGCGACACCGTGCCGTTGTTGCCCTGATAGCGGAGCTCGAGCGTCTCGAACTCGCCCTCCGCTCCGGCGGCGGAGGCACGCGAAGCGTCGTCGCGCGAGCAGGCCGCCGCGCCGCACGACACCAGCAGGGCGAAAAGGAGGACGGCACGCAGCGCGGCGCGGAGCAGCTGAGCAGGGATGGGACGCGGAGCAGTCATATCCGTTATATTAGACGATCATCCGCTAAAGTACAAGCCTCTCCATCTTGCCGAAGAACTCGCGCATGCGTCAGAACGCGTGGCCCTCGACGTGCCTGGCACAGGTTTTTCTTGAACGCCTGTCTTGCATCAAACCGCGCGTCTTTCTCGGGATTTTTCCACGCGCGGCCCTGGCACTCTTTGGCACAGGAGCGAATCCAATGACAGACCTTCGACCTACCTGGCTTCATTTCGGCCCCGTGTTCTCGCTCGCGCTCGCCCTTTCCGGCGCGCTCGCGGGCTGCGGACCGCTCGGCTCGACGACCTGTGAGTACGACGGCGTCGACTACAGCCCCGGCGACGAATTTCGTGACAAGGACGGGTGCAACAGCTGCTCCTGCACGGAGGACGGGAACGTCGCCTGCACCGATATGGCGTGCACCTCCGACTGCACGTGGGGAGGGGTCACGCACGCGCCCGGCGAGTCGTTCCCTGCCGGGGACGGGTGCAACAGCTGCTTCTGCATGGAGGACGGGGACGTCGCCTGCACGCTGATCGAGTGCACCGACGGCTGCATCTACGAGGGGCTCGCCTACCCGCCCGGTGAGTCCTTCCCGGCGTCCGACGGGTGCAACACCTGCACCTGCGATCCCTCGGGCTCCGGGAACGTCGGCTGTACCAAGATCGCGTGTCACGGCTGTGAGCGAGACGGCATCGGTTACGCGGCGGGGGCGCCGGTCCCACCGGGCGACGGCTGCAACAGCTGCACGTGCAACGCGGACGGCGAAATCGTGTGCACGGACGTGGCTTGCCCGGAGGGCTGCACGTATGGAGGCGTGGAGTACAGGCCGGGCGACAGCTTCCCTGCCCTCGACGGCTGCAACACCTGCTCGTGCGGCGAGGATGGCAGCGTCGCATGCACGGAGAAGGGCTGTCTGGAGGCCTGCACCTACGGAGGTGTGGGATACGGGCAGGGCGACAGCTTCCCCTCCCTCGACGGCTGCAACACCTGCACCTGCACCGCCGGCGGGGGCGTGGCCTGCACCGAGCGTTACTGCGGATGCGACGCGTCGAGCGAGTGGTGGCGCCAGTACGTGAGCACCAGCCCGGAGGAGTGCGCGCTCATCGACTTCGCCTGCACCGGAGGCCTGACCTACGTCTCCAACGAGTGCGGCTGCGGCTGCGAGCAGGACCCGAGCTGCTCGCCCTCGTTCAACTGCATGCCACCTCAGGCGTGCGATGTGGACGAGATCAAGAAGCGCTGCCCGTACTCCGCGATCGTATTCTGAGCGGATACGTCGCGCTCACCCCGCGAGGACCCGCGCGCCGCGTGACGGCCGAGCCGGCGGGGGCCGCCGTGAACGAGCCGCGGCGCGGCTCATGGCGCGAGGCCGAGCGCGCGGCGGCCGAGATCGTGCGCGCCCTGCGTCGCCGCCAGCGCCTCGGCGCCCGCGAGCTCCGCGAAGGCGCGCGCGTGGAAGCGCTCCTCGGGCAGGATGCGCTCGAACACCGCGCGCACGTCGGGGGGCGCCGCCGGGTCGGCGGCGATGACCTCGATGCGCTCGAGGCGCATGCGCTCGGAGTGCGCGCCCACCGCGCGCCCGGTCTCGAGATCGCGGACGACATCGAGGGTCTCCTTGCAGTAGCGCTCGCGCTTCGAGCTCCGCCTCACCGAACGCGGCCTGCGCGTGGCCGCGCACGCCCGCCACGCGGTCGCGCGGGCCGAGGCGTTCGCGCGGGATCTGCGCGGCGAGCCGCGGCGCGAGTCGGTCACGCTCGCCGGTGGCGAGGCTGCCTTCCTCTACCTGCTCGGCCCGGCCCTGGCGCGCTTCTCCGCCGAGGAGGCGAGCCTCCGCCTTGTCGGGCGCGGAGCGGGCTACGACCGCTCCACGGCGCTCCGCAGCAGCGCCACGGCAGCCTCTCGCAGGATCGGCCCGTCCACGCGCACGGCGGGCGAGGCGTTCGCCAGCACCTCGTGGCAGCGCACCGGCAGAGCTCGCCCGCCGAGCACCGCGATGATGTCCGGCGTGCTGGCAGCGTAGACGATGCGGCTCACCCCCGCCCAGAACAACGCCCCCGAGCACATGGCGCAAGGCTCCCCGCTGGCGTACACGGTACCGCCCGCGAGCGCTTCCGGGCCGTGCGCCGCCGTCGCTGCGCGGATCAACACCACCTCGGCGTGAGCGGTGCAGTCGCCCTGCCCTGCGTTGGCCGTTCGCCGCTGGTTGCCGCTCACCTGGAGCACCTGGCCGCCTTGCACGAGCACGGCGCCGAACGGCATGTTGCCGGCGCGCAGGGCGTCGCTCGAGGCGTCCACGGCGAGCTGCATGAAGCCAGCGTCCAGGGGGTCGTCTACTTGATGGGTCATGGTAAACCGACCTCGCCGTTCACCGAGCTCGCGCGCGAGATCACGCCTGCGGGCGCGCGGCGCGCAGGCGTCACACGGAGACGGAGCTGACCGACCGGGCGTGCCATGCCGCCCATCATGAGGTCGAGCCACGCGCGCGGCCGGCGAAGCACCTCGATCCGGAAGTCGCGCAGGAGCACGGTGAGCGCAATTCCCAACATCGTGTAGGCGAGCGTCCGGCCAGGGCAGAGGTGATGGCCGAGCCCGAACGCGCCAAACCGCCGCTCCTTGACTGCCGGGCTCTGGAAGGCGTCCGTCTTCATGTCGCAATACCGATCGGGCTCGTAGCGAGACGGATCGTGGTAGAACGACGAATCGCCGTTGACGAGCCCCATCGACATCCCGATGAGGCTGCCGGCCGGGATCAGGTGGCCGCCCAGCTCCACCGGCCTCCGCGAGAGCCGCCAGAGGCCACCGTTGCCATGGAGGCGCAGCGACTCGTTGATCGAGCGGAGCAACACCGGCATGCGGCAGAGCGCGCCGAGATCGAGGGCTTGCCCATCCTGGAGGACGCGAGCTTGCTCCTCGAGCACCGCGGCGAGCGCCCGCGGGTGCTCCAGCAGCTCCGACAGGCTCGCGGCGAGGCTCATGGCCGTGTTCGTGTGCGCGCCGAGGACCGCGCCCATCACGGCGAGCGCAGCATTGCGGAGCTGCTCGGGCGTCGCGGCCGTGGGCTCGTCCCCGAGGGAACTCTTGATCACCGCATGGAGATAACCTTCCGGGTCGGCGCTGCCCTCGGCCGCCACGCGCCGCACCTCGCTCATGAAGATCGAGATGATGCGCTCCCGCGCCTGCTTGCGGCGCTTCGCCGAGGGCGTCTCGATGGGCAGGAAGAAGCCCGTGAGGTTCAGCTCGCTCTCGAGGATGTGAAACTGGCGCGCGAGCTCGTCGCACAGCGGCTCGGAGATGGTGTCGCCGCACACGAACCGGCAAGCCATGTGCAGCACGAGGTCGTTGGCGAGCGCGAGCGCGTCGATCTCGCCGCCGGCGAGCCGCGCGCGCAGGAACCGCGCCGTGAAATCCGCGAGAGGGCCGCTCTGGCGACGCACGGACGCGCCGGAGAGCGCGCGGAGCACGTGGGGCTGGACCTCGACGAAGAGGTCTTCGCCGAGCATCCTGCCGGCGAGCCGCCGGTACGCGTCCACGAGGTTCAGCTCTTCACCCGCGTCGATGAAGCGCTGTGTGGCGTCCTTGCCGCCGACGAACGTGAGCGGCAGCCCGAACAGCGATAGGGTAAATACATCACCAAGCGCCTCGTGGCCTGCGCGCTGGAGCTCGGTCGGGTCGGCCAGCAGCGCGATCGCCGTACCGATGCCGGGCACGATCGCCCCAAGCCGCGGCGGCCCCGCCCCGTTGGACCGGGACTCGGCACGGACGAGCGCCCGCACGATCTTCCGCCGCGTGCTGCCGGTGTTCGGCTGGGGAGCGCTGCTATCCACCTGCGATCGAGATGTATTTTGCATGGGCTGGTGACTCCAACGCTCGCACAGGAGAGAGCGTTACGACCGCTGTCAAGGGAAGAGCCGAATGCCACGCTCACCGACGGGCACCATCTGTGTGCTGCCCCTTGGTGGTCCTCCACCATGTCGTGCCGCCCGCCCCCGCACGGCACCGCGTCTGTCTTCTTCCGATTTATCCGCCGTCAACGTTCGAGCAGGGCGAGACGGTGAGGCAGCGACTGGGCTTGTGTGATGCCTCATGGTCGCTGCTTCAGCTCATCCTCCCGCACTGCGCATGCGGTGTCAACGGCAGAGGTCGATCGCCTGCGGCGTCCTGCAGGGTAGCTCCCTGACCGCGCCAGACGCCGGTGTCGCGCCACGAGCCCCCACGGCGACGCTCAAGGCTCTGTCATTGCCCAGACAACCCGCGATCCGCGCCGACGAGCCCTAACCAACGTGCTACCTGCCAGCACTCAACTTCTGAGCGAGCTCGGCCGGGCGGTTATGATAAGAGGCGATCCATGAGATTGCTCGAAACGGCGCTGCTTGCCTCGAGTGCCTTCTTGCTGTTCACCATCACCCCCGCGAGCGGATCGCCTTCGGCCGGCGGCAGGTCTGCCGAGGACGGACGGAGCGATGCCAGCGGGGTTCGCGACGGCGCTACCCGGACGCGCGAACCGAGCTTCACCGATTGCCGTGGGGCAAACACCTATACGTTCAACACAGCATTGTCGGACACGCGCTGCGCGGGCCCGGGGCTCGTGATCTTCGCGGACTCGGAAGTGGAGGCGCTGGGATGCGCCGCCGCGAGGGCCGCGCTCCAGGGGATTCAGCTCGCCCCGGCGGGGGTGGCGCGAACGCACGCGATATGCGTCACCAGTCCCTTCGGGAGGTCGACCCAGCACGTCGTGGCGTACTCTCAGGATGACGCCAAGACGTGCGCGCGCTCCTATGTGTGCGCGGCACTCGGCAACTGCACCGCCGCCCCGAACGCGTGTCAGTGACGTCGCCTCGCTGGATCGCCGCAGCGGGGAGCGAGCCTCCGGGGGAGAAGACACCAGGTCCGCTGAACGGCGGCCGAGGCGAAGAGGCGCATCGGTGGCCTGCGCTCGATGCTGACCGCCACCCCGAGGATGCCCGGAAGGCCCTCCCCGCTCCCTTCGCCTGCATGGCGTGAGCGGGCGTCGGGAGGCGCGCGGCAGCGGCATTCGACCGGACGCTTGTTCCCACGCGCCTGGCGAGTCCGCTCGGCGGGGCCTGACCCGAGAGCGCGCTCGACGTTGCCGAAGACATGCCGGCGCGGCGTGCGCGGATGGTCTTCGGGATCCGGCTCCTCGCGCATGTAGTCGACGCCACCCGGTTGCCCGGACCGGCCCAGCTTGCTTGCAAGCTCTCGACTGTCGGAGCGTTCGTGCTACTACGGCGCTCCCCATGAACGCCTCGGACGCGATCAAGGAGCGGGTGGACCGCTTTGTAAAGGACATCCTGAGCCTGGTCGAACGAGTTCAGGACGAGCACCGCGCCGCAGCGCACCGGACTGTGACGACGATGCTGGCCGATCTGGGACGGCCAGCGGCGAACGCCTCCTCGGAGCGCCGTCCGAAGCCCCGGAAGGGGCCCGCGCACGCCCAAAGGAGCGTGGCGAGGCCTACGAGGAGCGGGAAGCAGGGCGCGCTCTCGGGAGCGTCAAGCTCCACGAGGACCGCACCGTCCACGAGGACCGCACCGTCCACGAGGACCGCACCGTCCACGAGGACCGCACCGTCCACGAGGACCGCACCGTCCACGAGGACCACACCGTCCACGAGGACCGCACCGTCCACGAGGACCGCACCGTCCACGAGGACCGCACCGTCCACGAGGAGGACCTCGGCTCCGGCATCCGGCGCGGACCGAACCACGGCTGGCACGATGACCGCGACGGGAGCCTCCACGAGCGATCGGGAGGCTGTGGTGCTCGAAACCGTTCGATCCCTCGTGCGAGGAACGGCGACGGAGATCGCCGCGCGCAGCGGGCTACCGAACGGGAGCGTGTACGTCACGCTTCGCGCGCTCGTGGCTCGCGGCCGCGTGGCGAGAGCCGGGACAGCGAGGGGCGCCGAGTACAGCCTCGTCTCGTCCGGCGGGATCCGGCCCTTCAAGCGCGTGAAAGCTGCGAGGCCCACCAGCCCTGCGGAGATGGAACGGACCGCCGACGCCGCGCTCGCGAAGTAGAAGATTCCACTCACGCACGAGATCGTCGCGGCGCGTTGAATCGAGCCCGGAACCTCTTCCTGTCGAGGCAGAGGGGGCATACTCGCCTGCATCGACGGGATGAGGGCGAAAGTTCCGTGGGTGCTGTCGCTCCTTCGGCAGGCCTGACGGAATGCCGTTTCTCCGCGCCCCGCATCACCGAGCCTGTTCCGCTCGTGTACGAGCGCGCATCGCAAGAGAAAAAATAGCGCCCATCCGACGGCGGGGGGAAGCCGTCACGGGCGCTCTGACCTGTATGCCTGGAATATCGATCAGGTTGAGAGCCAGAGAGAATCAACATGAAGGCGGGAAGGCGGGAAGAGAAGCCCACAAATTCTTCCTAACCTCCTCATGCCCTTTGGTCCGGAGGCGCACCGCGTTTTCAGCTCGGCGCCCGTGGACGCGCGACGCGACCGTGTCGAGAAGCTCCACGAGTACGCGTCTTTCGGGGTGCGGTGGTATTGGATCATCGACCCGCAGGAAAGGACGCTCGAGCTCCTCGAGCTAGGAACCGACCGCCGCTACGTGCACGCGCGCTCGGCGGCCGACGGGATCGTCGGCAGTATTCCCCGGCCTGGAGGGACCCTCGCTCGATCTCGACGCGCTCTGGAGCGAGGTAGAGCTGCTCGGTCCTGAATCCGGAGAAGGAGCGCTCGGAGACCCGGAGGCCCAGTAGCGTTGCCGCACTTCGTGCGGCATCTACCTGAACCTCCAGCCGACGCTCAGCGCGTCGCCAAGCTCTTGAAATTATGAATGAATTGCGTCCCCAGCGGGATTCGAACCCGCGTAGCAGCCTTGAAAGGGCTGAGTCCTGGGCCGGGCTAGACGATGGGGACCGGCGATTCGGCGCGGGACCCTACCGTCCGTCGTCGAGCAATGCAAGCCCAACTCGCGTCGCTCGTTGGGGTTTCCGCCGTCGGGCCCGCTCCCGCCCCGCGACCGCGGCCGCGGCGCTCCGACCGCGCGGCCTCTCGTGGCGCGCCGCAGGCCACCCGCCGAGGCGTCGGTCGCTCGGCGTCGGCGCTAGCCGCTCCCCCGCCACGGACCTCCGTCCCGACGCGAGCTCCCCCCTGTTCCCGCTCCGCTGCACGCCATCTACCCCGCCCACGGCGCCCGCCGCCCCCGAACCGCTGGACGACCGCCCTGAATCGGGCGACCATCCCCCACCCCACCTCACCCCATCGACCGAACGCCGCACAGGCCGAGCTCTCCCCATGCCGCCGTCCCCGCGCCTCGAGCCTGCCGTTCCGATGTCCCAGGGAGGACCGTGCCCCGGCGTCGGCGCCTGACGCGCGCCGCGTTGCTCGCCTTCTGCCCGCTCCCGGCGCTCGTCCCAGCCGCGTTCTCGCGCCCTGCGCTCGCGCAGCTCCCTTCCGCACGGCCCTCCGCCGCGCCTCCTTCCCCTTCGCCTCTTCCCGCTCCCGCTTCTTCGCCTTCCTCTCTCGCTTCGCCTCCTCCCTCTCCAGCGCCTCCCCCCTCGCCCGCCGCGCCGCCTCCCCTCGAGGTCGTCGTCACCGGCACCCGCACCCCCGAGAGCAGCCAGCGCGCCACGGTGCGCACGCGCGTCGTCACCCGCGACGAGGCCGAGCGCCGCGGCGCCACCAACGTCGGTGAGGCGCTCGACGGCGAGCTCGGCGTCCAGGTCAACCCGAGCGCCTACGGCGCGCTCGGCAACCCGAGCGCCATCCAGATCCAGGGCTTCGACCTCGACCGCGTCCTCGTCCTCGAGGACGGCGAGCGCGTCATCGGCGACGCCGGCGGCGCCATCGACCTCTCGTCCCTCCCGCTCGGCGACGTCTCCCGCATCGAGCTCGTCACCGGGCCGACGAGCTCGCTCTACGGCACCAGCGCCATCGGCGGCGTCGTCAACGTGCTCTCCGCGCCCCCCGAGCACCCGGGCTTCAGCGGCCGCGCCCGCCTCGAAGGCCGGAGCCGCGCCGGGCTCCTCTTCCATGGATCGGGCGCCTACCGAGGCGAGCGCGCCTGGGTCAGCGCCGACGCCTCGTTCCAGCGGGAGGACAGCCTCTCCCTCGTCGAGCCCGCCGAGAACCTCGCCCATCCCGAGGCCGGCGCCGACGCCCCCACCGCCCTGCCCGAGCGCTCCCAGACCCTCCTCGGCCTGCGCGCCGGCGCCGCGCTCGGCAGGGGCATCGATCTGCGGCTCCGCGCGCGCTGGATCCACGACGAGCAGGACGGCGTCGAGCAGAAGGAGCGGCCCGTCCTGGGGGTCTACCTCTACGACCTCCCCGAGGTGACCGACCGCATCACCCTGCACCTCGCCGAGACGCTCGACCTCGGCGGCGGCTCCAGCCTGCGCCTCGCCGCAGGCCAACAATGGGCGTTCCGGTCGAGCGGCCGCGACCAGCGCGGCTCGCCCTACGAGGAGCTGCGCGAGCGCGCGGGCACGCTCCAGAGCTACGAGGCGATCGCCACCGTCGCCGACGGGCAGCGCACCTGGGTCGCCGGGGCGCGCGCCGAGGTGGAGACGCTCGACCAGGTGCTCAAGATCACGACCGTGACCACCTCCGGCACCGAGGAGATCCCGCCGAACGACGAGGTGCCCAGCACCCGGCTCGGCAGCGCCGCGCTCTACGGCCAGCTCGGATGGAAGCTCACCGACGAGCTCACCCTCATGCCCGGCATTCGCGGCGAGCTCCGCGTCCGCTACGGCGGCGTCGTCGCCCCACGCCTCGCCCTCGCGTACCGGCCCTCGCCGTCGCTCACGCTGCGCGTCTCCGGCGGGCGCGGATTCCGCGCCCCCAGCGCGAAGGAGCTCGGCTTCTCGTTCGACCACTCGAGCCTCGGCTACATCCTCGAGGGCAACCCGGAGCTCGCCCCCGAGACGTCCTGGGGCGTGAACGGCGATGTCACATGGATCCCCCGAGAGGGGATCACGGCGCGGGCGGGCGCCTTCTCGAACTGGGTCGACAACCTGATCGACGTCGACCCGAAGCCCGTCAGCTCCTCCGACGGCGTCGATACGTACACCTACACGAACATCGCCGAGGCCCGCACCGCTGGCATCGATCTCTCGGCCACGCTCCAGGCCACACCGTGGCTCCGCGTCGAGGCCGGCTACGCCTACCTCTGGACACGCGACGACACCGCCGATCCCGGACAGCCGCTCTCCGGCAAACCGCCGCACACGGCGCAGGCGTCGCTCCGCGCCGATCTGCCGCTCCGGATCGAGCTCGTCACCCGCCTCCGGACCCTCAGCGGCGCGTTCGTCGAGAGAGACCCGCGCGCCGAGGAAGACGTGTACGCCCCCGGGTTCACGACGCTCGACGCGCGGCTCGCGCGGCCGCTCTGGCCTTCATCGCAAGCGTACCTCGGCGTCAGGAACCTGCTTGGCGCGCAAAAGGACCCCGATCGCCGCGGCGATCACCGGCCCCTCGAGGGGCGCACCTTTTACGTCGGCGTCCGCGCCGATCTACCGTGGGAGGACTCATGACAAGAGGATCGGTTGCGGCAGCGCTTCTCCTGATCACCCCGGCCTGCGGTGACGACCCCGGGAGGACCACGGACGACGGCGCGCTCCTCGAGGTCGACGTGCCGGCCACCGGCCGCGTCTTCCTCCGCCTCGCCACGCCGGAGATCGCGCTCGTGGAAGGCGACGGCGCGGCGTCCACCGACTGGGATCTCGCGCTTTCCGGCTACGACGTCTTCACCAACAGCGGCCTCAGCGGTCCCGGCGAAGGCGGGGCGCTGCCGATCGGCCTCGAGGACTACAGGGCGGGTGAGCTGCCGAGCACCCCCTTCCTGCTCACGGACGACTCCGGCGGCGCCTTCTCGCGCTGGTACGCCTACGACGGCGAGGAGCACGTCGCCTTCAGCCGCTACCACGTCCACGCGATCGAGCACGAGGGCAGGTACTGGAAGCTCCAGATCTTCTCCTTTTACGGGGAAGTGGACGGGGCGCCGGTCACGGCGCTCTATCAGCTCCGCTACGCCGAGGTGCTCCCCGACGGCTCCGGCCCGACCGTCGACATCCAGGATCTCGACGCGACCGCGGGCGGCATCGACGCGCTCGAGACCGAGCCGAGCGCTTGCCTCGACCTCGCGGGCAACCGGCAGCTGATGCTCACGCCCGAAGAGGCGCGCGCGTCGACGGATTGGAACCTCTGCTTCCGAAGGTCGCTCGTCAGCGTCAACGGCGAGCTCGGCGGCCCCGGGACCACGCGCGCCGTCGACCTCCAGGCAGATGCGTCGGACTCCGAGGAGCTCGCCGAGGTCAAGGCGCGCACCGCCGCGTCGGAGCAGGCGCGGTTCGACGCGGCCGACCACGCGGCCCTCTCCGATCCCGCCCTCCCGTACCGTGGCGACCACATCGCGACCGCCTTCACGGGGCGGTGGCTCGAGCCCGGCGCGACGCCCCCCGCGCCGGCCAAGGACGCCGCGTGGCTCGTCCAGGGCGCGGACGGCGTATCGCGCTTCGTGATCGTCATCGAGCGCTTCGAGGGCGCGACGGAAGCATCTCCAGGTCGGGTGAGAATGCGCGTCAAGCAAGTGGAATGAGCGCCGCTCACGCCATCGCACACCCCGCCGAGGTCACGAGCGTGCGCAGCGCGTGACACCGCGCGAGGGCCCGCGCATACTGCGCGCGCGGTGAGGGAGGGCCCTTACCGACGCAGGAGCATGCTTATGTCAACGTCGCTTGCACCGGCATCGAGCGCCATCGATCCGTCTCGCGTGGACGGGAAGCCGGGCGGTGAGCGCCGGGCAACGCAGGTTCGCGGAGGCGCTCTCCTCGCCGCGGGCGCGCTCGCGGCCCTCGTCGCGGGCGCCTGCGGCGGCAGGGTGGTGGTCGACGGGTTCGAGCCGCCGCCCGACGGCTCCGGCAGCTCCGGCGGCTCCTGGAGCTCCGGAGACACCGCGAGCTCCGTGCCGCAAGGCTCCTCCGGGGCCGGTGAAGGCGGGAGCATCGGCGAGGGGGGGGCGCCACCGATTCCGCCCCTCGTCAAGGAAGAGCACGACGACGTCGGCATCGACGGGGCCATCCCGGTGACCGTCCAGCCGGGCACCCTGGGCTTCACGGCCGTCGCCGAGATCATGGCGTCATCGCCGAGCTTCGATCCGATCGGGATCGAGAGCATCCTCGGCCCCGACGGCAGGCTGCTGGCGGCCGACTACACCATCCCAGGCACGATGGCCGCCTTCTTCAACCAGGGCATCGGCGCGGCGGCCGTCCCCCAGACTGGCGCGGACGCATCCGCGCCGCTCGCGCCGGGCGTCTACTGGATCAAGCTCGGCAACGGCGGAGTCGGCCCCCTGGAAGAGCCGGTGCGCCTCTCGGTGTGGCACCGCCGGACGCTCGACGGGCGCTTTCACGGCGGGAAGATCGACATCAATGCCTTCATCGCCGGCGACGCGGTCTCCGAGCAGTACATGCGGCGCGCGCTGCTCTCTGCGTACGAGGGGTACGTGGGCCTCGGCGTGGGCAGCATCAATGTCCACCACATCGGCTCGGAGTGGGAGTTCGTCGACGAAGAGGTCCTCCCCGGCGTGCTCGAGCAGACGGCCGGCGCGCCCGGCCGTCCGGCCCTCAACGTGATCGCGGTGACGGCGTTCGGGGGGAGCATTGCGCAGGCGTCCGGCGTGACGCCCGCCGTGCCCTCGGTCGCGGTCGAGCACGGCACCCACCTGAGCGGCATCGTGGTCACGCTCTACGAGGAGCCTTCGGTGGACACCGTCATCCTGCGCCATGAGCTCGGCCACCTGGCCGGGCTGTTCCACACCACCGAGTTCGACGCTGACTTCGGCGACCCGCTGGACGACACCTCGCAGTGCGGCGACGTGAACTCGCTGATGGAGCGCTGCCCGGATTTCGGGAATCTCATGTTCCCGACGGGGGGCGACTTCTCGGGCGCGATGACGCCGCAACAGGCGGCGATCGTGCGGGCGAGCGCGCTCTACCGCGGGATCGTCGAGCAGGGCGGCGGGGCGGCCGTCCCGCTCCCGGCCGACGCGGACACGCCGGCGAGCGGAGCGCCCATCGCGCCGCCGGCTCCGGGCGAGGGGGCTCGCTCGTTTGCGCCGGACCGCCTCGCCTCCACCGCCGCGCTCCCGCCGCACGCAGCGGCGCTGCTCGCGGGGCACTTCTGCGGCCAGAGCGCGGCCCGAGGCGCGGATTTCGACGAGCTGCTCCGCGCGGCGGGCGCCGACGTCGATCGGCTGCTCGCGGTCGGCCGCGATCCCGGCGCGCCGGCGTACGTGAGGGCGCGCGCCCTCACCGCGGCGGGCCGCGCCGCCACGCGTTCCTCCGCCTCGGCGCGCGTGATCGCGGAGCTCCAGGCCCTCGCCGCGGACCCGCGCCTCCCGCGCCGCGCGCGGCTCGGCGCTGTCGAGGGGGTCGCGTCCGCCTCGCCCGCCGCCGCCCGCGCGCTCGCCGCGCGCCTGACCGCCGACGCCGACGGGGTCGTCGAGCGGATGGCGGCCCGCGCCGCCGCGCGGTGAGGCCGCGTTCGCCGCGGCCGGCGTTATCCCGCCCTGGACCTCGCGGCCATGGAGATCACGCCCGTCCCTGCGACGGCGCGCGCGAAGTCCAGCCCCGTCAGCACGCCGCGGAGCCGCCGCCCGTGCACCACGAGCACGCGCCGCGCCTGCGCCGCGTGCGCGGCGGCCGCGGCGCGGTGGAGCGGCGTCCGGACGTCGAGGCAGACCATGGCCGGGCTCATCACGTCCTCGACCGGTGAATCGGACAGCACGCCGTGCGCGAGCAGCGCCTCGGTCTGGGTGAACATTCCCACCGGCCACCCGCCGGGATCCACCACCACGAGCCCGCTCACCTGCGCCGTCGTCAGCCGGTCGGCGGCGAGCGCGAGCGGCGCGTCGAGCGGGATCGTGTACGCGGGCGCCGACATGAGCCCGGCGATCGGCGTCGGGTCCCGCGCCTCGACCAGGGAGAGCAGGAGATCCTTGGTGCTGAACACGCCGGTCAAGGCTTCGTCCTCGCGGACGAACACGCGATGGATACGGTGCTTCAGCAGCACGCTCGCCGCCTGCACGACCAGCGTCGCGCGCCCGACGGTGATGATGCCCGGGCGCAGCACGGCCCGCGCAGGGACATCGGGCAAGGTGAGCAGCATTCCTCGGCTGTTCGTCTTCGTCTCGAACCTGCCGAGCCGGAGCAGGTCGGTGCGCGACAGCACGCCGATCGCGCGCGACGCCGCATCCAGGATCGGAACGCAGGAGATCGCGCGCTCGCCCAGCGTGCGGTGCACCTCTGGCAGCGGCGTCATGTCGGACGCCGCGATGACTTCACAGGTCATGTAACGCGAGACGGGTGTCGCAAAAGACATCATGGCGAGCATTCCTCGAGGACGCCGGCGCATCGGCGCGCTCCGGAGGGAGCAAGAAGCGATCCGCCATGGGACGAGGGCTGCCGGGCCTGGCGCAAGCGCAGGCACCGCGCCTCGGCGCGCGATCTGCGCCGAGGTGTGTAACGGGCTGGGCAGCGGCTGAGCCGCCAGACCCAGGTGCGCCTGCCAGGCGGCGATGTCCTAAAATGCGACAGGTGGGGGGCCCCAGAACGTGGCCGTCAGCTGCACGGCCGTCGCCGATCCGGAGCCCCCCGGGGCGCCGGGCCTCCAGGAGCTTCGCGCTTGCCGCGAGCTCCGGAGGCCAGGGTCCCGGTGACTCTCCCCGGGCGACCCGTCAGACGACCCTCGGCTCGGGCGCCGGGCGCGCAGGGGGTTCCTCGTGTTCCGAGGGCCTGTCGCGCGCCGGTCCAGGGCCCGCGCTCGCTGTCGTCGCCGCGGATGGACTCCGGGCCAGCGGGCTAGAACCTGCCGCAGCCGCCGCCCCAGCCGGAGCCGCCGCACGGCGGCTTCCAGCCGCCCCAAGGGTTCCCGCCGCAAGGCCTGAAGTTCCCGACGTTGTTCCAGCCGGGAGAGCCGAAGTTGCCCCAGTTGTTCCAGCCCTGGTTGCCCCAGGGGCTCCAGCCGCCGCCTGTGAAGCCCCCGTTGCCGCAGTTCGGGACGCCGAAGTTCGCGCCGCCCCAGTTCAAGCCGCCCCAGCCCGGGCTCCCCCCCGTGAAGCCCCCGGGGACCCCGCCGCAGCTCCGCCAGCCGGCGTTGCCGCACAGCGCCTGGGAGGCCTCTTCCACCATCACGGCCTCGTCCGCATCGCTCTCGTCGACGTCCGCCTCGCCCGCGCCCACCGCGCACCCGGTGGTCAGCGCCGCCATTGCCATCGCGACGCACATCAACCTGGTATTCAACAGCTCAACCATTTCTCCTCCTTGCCCGGCCCGCGACGTCTGCAAGACCGTCGCGCCAGTCGGGTTGCGGAGAGAGCAGCGCTCATGCCCGAGAGCTGGTGTGCAGAGCCTGCCGCCCGAGGGCGCGCGCTGCGGGCGCGAGGCAGCGACAAACCGACATTCCTAAACAGCGCACGACCCCGCGGTGATCCTGCGCGTCCCTCGGCGCCGGATCACTGCGCAGAGAAGGCGCTTCCAGGCGCGCTCGGCGCCCGCCGGGAGCGCCTCGCGCAACGCGGCGGCTCCGGCAATAACCCGCCTTTCGCGCGCTGCGGATTTCTCGGCGCAGCGCGCGTCGACGAGGCGTCTCCGACGATGTCGAGCCTCCGCGCCGACAACGTGAGACAAGGAGCGATAACACCGCAGATGCATTCGCCGTCCTCAGGCGATCAGCGCCGCCCCGCTCGGCGCGCTCAGCCCATCTCCTCTGCGCTCGTGTACGCAAGGGTGCTCAAAAAGGACGCTCCGGGCATCCCGCGTTGCGAGCGTCAGGGGTCCTGTCGAGTCGGCCCCATCCGCCGCCGGGCGAGCGCGGCGGCGGCGCGGGGCCGCTCAGGGCGCGGCGATCCAGGTCTCCCAGGCTCGAGAGAAGTCGTCGGCGTGGATCTCGTGGCCGCGCCCCGGGTGCACCACGAGCTCGTGCTCCCAGCCGTGCTGGGTCAGCACGTCGGCGAGGTTCTCGGCGCTCGCGATGGTGGAGGCGAGCTCGAGCTCGCCGACGGCGATGAAGATCGGCGGCCTCTCCTCGGAGAACAGGTGCTCCTCGATGACCATGCGCCCCGCGCCGACGAGCGCCGCGCCGTCGACGGCGACGAGGCCTTCGAGCGCCACGTAGCTCGCGAAATAACCGCCGTTGGAGAAGCCCATGACATAACGCCCGCCGAACGTCCCGCCGAGGATCCGCGCCATCAGCGCCTCTGCGCGCATCCACTCTTCGAGCAGGGCGGGCGCCGCGGCGTCGACGGTCTCGCGGCGCGTCGGCCAGCAGGAGTAGGTCTCCACGGACGGATCCCAGGTGCAGAGTCCTGGTCTCCCGCGCGGGAACACGGCGACGGCGCCGAGCGCCTCGGCGGCCTCCGCGGCGGTGGCCTGGAGGTCCACGGGCAGCGAGTCGGGCGCCATGGCCCCGTGCAGCACATAAAGGATCGGCGCGCCTCGCTGCGCAGTCTCCGGCACACGGAAGCAGGTGTGTTCGTCCAGGCCGATCCACCCTGCCGAGCACCAGTCCGTCTCGACCGGCTCCCAGCTCAGCGCGCCGCTCGCGCCGCCGCCGCCGCCGCCCTGCCCGCCCGCGTTCCCTTGCTCGCTCGCGCCCGACGCGCCGCTGCTCGCCGCGAGCGGATCCGGGGCGGCGCCGCCCCCGCCGCCCTCGGCCGCGCCGACCTCGCCGCCCTCGGCGGCGCCCGCGGAGCCGGCGCCACGCGGCGCCTCGCTGGCGCGCTCGCACGCGGCCAGCGCCAGCGCCGCCATGCTCGCCACGATTGCCGCGCGATCCGCCCTGTCCATGCGCGCTCCTCGATCAAGATGCCCTGTCGGTCGTGGCGCCGCAACGCCCGCGCGGCGCTGCGCCGCGAGGACTCCCGCTGGCGAAGCGACCCGCTCGGCGCGCCGGCCTCGGGGTGGGGTGCGAAGACCGCCTGCCCTTGCCCTCGCCACCGCTCCGCAGTACCGAGCCGAACATGAGCCCACTTACCGGCCTCCCCGGCCCCTTCCTCGAGGCCGTCCAGCGCGAGTTCCCCGCGGATTTCCTCTCGACGGACACCGCCGATCTCGCGACGTTCGGCCGCGACTGGACCAAGGTCCACGAGCCCAGGCCCTCGGCCCTCGCGCTGCCGCGGTCGACCGACGAGGTCTCGCGGCTGCTCCGCCTCTGCTCCGAGCACCGCGTCCCGATCGTGCCCTCCGGCGGCCGCACGGGGCTCGCCGCCGGCGCCGTGGCGGCCAGGGGCGAGCTCGTCGTGTCGCTGGATCGGATGCGCAAGATGGGCCCGGTCGACGTCCTCGGCGCGACCGTGCGGGTCGAGGCGGGCGCGGTCACCGAGGCGGTGCACCAGCACGTCGCGCCGCACGGCCTCACCTGGCCTGTCGACTTCGCCTCGAAGGGGTCGAGCCAGGTCGGCGGCAACATCGCGACGAACGCCGGCGGCGTGAAGGTCATCCGCTATGGCCTGACGCGCCAGTGGGTCCTCGGGCTCACCGTCGTCACCGCGAGCGGCGCCGTGCTCGAGCTGAACGGCGCGCTCGAGAAGAACAACACGGGGATCGACCTGCGCCAGCTGTTCATCGGCAGCGAGGGCACGCTCGGCATCATCACCGAGGCGACGCTCAAGCTCACGCGGGTGCCCGAGGCGCTCAACGTGTTCCTGTTCGCGGTGCCCGACCTCGCCGGCGTGCTCGCGCTGTTCCGCGAGGCCCGGACGGGGCCGTTCGTGGTGATGGCCTACGAGTTCTTCACCGAGAAGTGCCAGGCGCGCCTGCGCCGCCACCGGAACGTGCGTGTGCCGCTCTCCGCGCCGTCGGACTACTACGTGCTCATCGAGGTCGAGCGCGGCGAGCCCGAGGCGCTCGAGGCGTGGATCACCTCGCTGTTCGAGCGCGGGCTGGTCACCGACGGCACGCTCGCGCAGCACGGCGCGCAGGCCGCCGAGCTCTGGGCGCTCCGCGAAGGGATCAGCGAGAGCCTGTCGGCGACCGGGCTGCCGCACAAGAACGACGTGTCCCTCCCCATCCAGGAGCTCGAGGGCTTCTGCTCCGAGCTCGAGAGCCTCTTCGAGGCCCGCTATCCAGGGTGGGAGATCGCGCTCTTCGGCCACATCGGCGACGGCAACCTCCACATCAACGTGATGAAGCCCGACGACCTCACGCGCGAGGAGTTCCTGAAGCGCACCCACGAGGCGGATCACGCCATCTTCTCGCTCGTGAAGAAGTACCACGGCAGCATCTCCGCCGAGCACGGCATCGGCCTGCTCAAGAAGGATTACCTGCCCTACTCGCGCACGGCCGAGGAGCTCGCGATCATGCGGTCGATCAAGCGGGTGCTCGATCCGCTGAACCTCATGAACCCGGGCAAGATCATCGACGTTTGAGCGCCTTCCGCGCGCCCCCTCGCTTCGCTCGCCGCGCCCCCGGACCACCATGTAGCAACCAGCGATTCACCCCGTGACCGCACGGCAGAGCGCCGGCGGCCGTTCGACGGAATCAGCGCAAAAGGAGAGACGATGACCCTCGACGAATCCAAGCTCTCGCACCGGTTCACCGAGCACGGCGGCGTGCGCCTCCACTACGTCGAGGCGGGCGACGGGCCGCTCGTCGTGCTCCTCCACGGCTTTCCCGAGATCTGGTACTCGTGGCGCCACCAGATACCCGCGCTGGTCGAGGCGGGTTACCGCGTGATCGCGCCCGACATGCGCGGCTACAACCTCTCGGACAAGCCCGAGGGCGTCGCCGCGTACGCGATCGCCGAGCTCACCGCGGACGTGGCCGCGCTGATCCAGGCTTCTGGGGCGGAGCGCGCCGCCGCGGTGGTCGGCCACGACTGGGGCGGCGGCGTCGCCTGGGGGTTCGCGGCGCGGTATCCGGCGCTCCTCGAGCGGCTGGTCGTCCTCAACTGCCCGCACCCCGAGCGGCTGTTCGCCGGGTTCCGCACCGCGCGGCAGCTCCGCAGGAGCTGGTACATGTTCTTCTTCCAGCTCCCGAAGCTCCCGGAGCTCGCCGCGCGGAAGGACGATTTTGCGTGGCTCCGCGCGTCGGTGAAGGACGACCCGCGGCGCCCGGGCGCGGTGAGCGACGAGGATCTCGCCCATTACATCCAGGCGTGGTCGCAGCCGGGCGCGCTCACGGCGATGATCAACTACTACCGGGCCCTCTTCCGCCCGGGCAGCCTTGGCGAGCTCGGCAGGCCGCCCCGCATCGACCTCCCGGTGCAGGTGATCTGGGGCGAGCACGATCGCTATCTCGGCTCCGAGCTCGCCGCGCCGGATCCGGCGCTGGTCCCGAACGCCCGAGTCGCCCGCATCCCCGACGCGAGCCACTTCGTGCATTACGACAGGCCGGAGAAGGTCAATCAGCTCCTCCTCGAGTTCCTGCGCTGACGCCCTCGCTGCAGCGCGGCCGCGCGGCGCTCGCGGGCGTGCGCGGCGCGACGGCCGGCGAGGCGCGTTTCCTGACGCACGTACCCGTTTGACACGGCGGAGCGACCGATCGAACCTGGCGGGCGCTTATGCTCCGCCGCATCCCTGATCGCAACATCTGGCTCGTCTTTGGCGCGATCTTCCTCCTCGGTCTCGCGTACGGCATCGCCATCTCGCTCACGGCGGTCTTCCTCGATGCGCGCGGGTTCACCAAGACCGACATCGGCCTGCTCGCGTCGTGCTTCGCGCTCGGCATCGTCCTGCTCTCGCTGCCGATGGACACGCTCATCCGCCGGTTCTCGGCGAAGGCCACGCTGGTGCTCGCGCTGGTCGGGTACGCGGCGGCGGTCGGCGCCTTCCCCTTCCTGCCGAGCTTCGCCGCCATCGCCGCGGTGCGTTTCCTCGACGGGGCCTGCTCGGTCGGCATCTGGGTGAGCTGCGAGACGATCCTGCTCGCCCGGTCGGACAAGGACAACAAGGCGTTCGTCACGAGCCTCTACGCCGTCTCGATGGCGCTCGGCTACGTCCTCGGGCCGCTCTGCGCGCCGCACATCGTCGCGCTCTCCTCGATGCCCGCGGCGTTCCTCCTCTCGTGCGTGATCTCGCTGCTCTCGGCTGTCCTCGTGCTCGCGCGCCTCGACCGCCACCTGCCGGGCATGTCCGAGGCCCACGGGAAGGCCGGCGCGGCGAGCGGGGCGGAGCCCTCGGCGTCCTCCGCCTCGATCCTCTCGCGCATCAAGACCGCGTGCTTCGCGACCTTCGCCTACGGCTATTTCCAGGCGTCGGTCGTGCTGTTCCTCCCGCTCTACCTGATGGCGGAAAAGGGGGTCACGCGCGATCAGACGATCCAGATCCCCGCCTACTTCGCGGTGGGCATGCTCCTCTTCACCAACGTCTTTGGCCGGATCGGCGACCGCCGCGGCCACCTCCTGCTCATGCGCGCGCTCGGCACGGTCGGCACGCTGATGATCCTCGGCTTCGTGTACCTCGATCGTTACGACGCGATGTGCGTGGCCGTGTTCGTCGCGGGGGCGACGCTCGCGTCGATATCGCCGCTCAGCCTGGCGCTCCAGGGCGTCGTCACCGCGCCGCGCGACTACAGCCGCGCGAACTCGCTCTACAACGTCTTCTACGCCGCCGGGATGCTCCTCGGCCCTCCGGCGTCGAGCGCCATTTACCAGGCCGCGGGCGGCGTCGCGATGATCTACCACCTCGCGGCGCTGTGGGCCGCGTTCGTCGTGTTCACCGTCGTCTTCGCGGGCGACGACCCGGCCGCGCGGCGCAGCGCCGGAGAGCGCGTCAGCGTCCCGGTCTGGAATGAATAGCGCTCTCCCCGTCGCGCGACGATCGACGTAGAAACAGCCCCGCTCGCCGCGCAGACTCGCCAGCTCGCGGCGGCATACGACGAGGCGCGAGATCGCGGATCCTCGCCGGGTTCAGAGATCGCAGCCGCACGACCGCCGGACGATCAGCTCCGTCGGCAGCTCGATCCTCCGCTCGGCCTTGCCCGTCTGGATGAGGTCCACCAGCGCCTGCACGGCGCGGTAGCCCACCCCGTCCGTCGGCGCGCGCACCGTCGTGAGCGCGGGCTCGAGGTGGCGCGCCGACGGCGCGTCGTCGAAGCCGACGACGGAGACCTCCACGGGCACGCGCTTGCCCGCGGCGCGCAGCGCCTCCATCGCGCCCGCCGCGGCGTGGTCGCACCACGCGAAGATCGCGTCGAAGTCGGCCCCCTCGCGCACCCACGCGAGCGTCGCGGCCCGCGCCTCCCGCGCATCGAAGCCGCGGCGCATCAGGCGCGGATCCACGGCGATGCCGTGCTCGGCCAGCGCCTCCCGGTACCCCTCCGCGCGCGTCGTCGAGTCCTCGCTCTCGGAGACACCGTGGAGGAAGGCGATCCGGCGCCGGGCGTGCGCCTCGATCAGGTGCCCCACGATGGCGCGCGCGCCGGAGGCGTTCTTGATGATCACGCTGGGCAGCGGGACGTCCGCGGGCGACGACTGGTACATGAGCACCGCCGGGCACTTCTGGTGGACCAGCTGCTGGAGATCGGCCTCGTGGACGTAGTGGCCGAAGATCAGCACCCCGTCCGTGTTGTGCCGCCCGACGAGGCGCCGCGCCGGCGCCTCCGGCCTCACGGAGAGCAGCACGTCGTAGCCGGCCTCGGCCGCCGAGGCGGCGATGGCCCGCACGAGGCTGGAGATGAACTCGGTGCTGATGTTCGGCAGGAGCAGGCCGAGGACGCCCGTCTTCCCCTGCGCGAGGCTCCTGGCGGCGGTGTTCGGCACGTAGCCGAGCTCGTCGATCACGGCCAGCACGCGCTCCCGGGTCTCCGCGCTGTACTTGCCCCTGCCGTTCACCACGCGGCTGACGGTCGCGGGCGAGACGCGAGCGCGCTTGGCGACCTCCTCGATCCGGATCTGCGGCCGCGGCCCCGGCTGGATCGTGAACGGTGGCGACAAGGCGGGGCACCTCTCGGGGCCGGGGACTCGGGCCGGGGCGCGGCGGCGCCCCGGCCCGACGCACGTTCAGTAGAGCACGCGGGTGCGGAGGCTCGTCTCCAGCGCCCCGATGCGCCGGCTCACCTCGGCGGACACGTCCTGCGACAGGTCCATGATCAGGTAACCGATGTTGGCGTCCGTCGACAGGACCTGGCTGTCGATGTTGGCGTTCACGTCCGAAACGATGCGGTTCACGTCGCGGAGCACGCCAGGCACGTTGCGGTGGACGTTGAGGATGCGGTGCGTGGCCTTGAGCGGCGGGAGCTCGACGTTCGGGAAGTTCACCGCGCCCGTCGTCGCCCCGGTGGTCACGAGCTGCGTCAGCGCGCGCGACACCTCGCGGCCGATCGCCTCCTGCGCCTCCTCGGTCGAGCCGCCGATGTGCGGCGTCAGGATCACGTTCGGGAGCTTCTGCAGCTCGGTCAGGAAGCCGTCAGAGTTCGACTCCGGCTCCTCCGGGTAGACGTCGATCGCCGCACCCGCGAGGTGGCCGCTCTTCAGCGCCTCGGCCAGCGCCGGGATCACGACGACCGAGCCGCGGCTCGCGTTGAGCAGGTACGCGCCCTTGCGCATGTGCGCGAGCTCGGCGGCGCCGATCATGTTGTGCGTCTCCGGCGTGGCCGGCACGTGGAGCGAGACGAAATCCGACTCGGCGAGCAGCGCCTCCAGCGTCGGCAGCGCGCGGTTGTTGCCCATCGGGAGCTTCTGGGCGATGTCGTAGTAGACCACGCGCATCCCCATCGCCTCGGCGAGCACGCCGAGCTGCTGGCCGATGTGGCCGTAGCCGATGAGGCCGATGGTCTTGCCGCGGATCTCGTAGCAGGCCTTCGAGACCTTCTTCCAGGTGCCGGCGTGCACCTCGCGCGACCTGTCCCCGAGCTGCCGGGCCAGCATGATGGACTCGCCGATGATCATCTCGGCGACGCTGCGCGTGTTGCTGAACGGCGCGTTGAACACCGGCACCCCGCGCCGGTTCGCCGCATCGAGGTCGACCTGGTTCGTGCCGATGCAGAAGCACCCGATGGAGAGCAGCTTGTCCGCCTTCTCCAGCACGCGCGCGGTGACGTGCGTCTTGCTCCGGATGCCGAGCATGTCCACGCCCGCGAGCGCGGCGATGAGCTCGTCTTCCTTCAGCGCGGAGCTCCGCGTCTCGATCTCGAACGATCGCGACCGGAACAGCTCGTGCGCGCTCTGGTGGATGTTCTCGAGCAGGAGCACCTTGACGGGCTCCTTCGCGACAGGGGGGGTCGTCTGAAATTTCGTTGCTGAGGGCGTCATGGGCTTCATCCGTCAAGGCCACCTCTACCGCAACTTCGCCCTTTTGCATCCCAGGATCCGATCCGACGCCGACGTGCGCCGATGCCGGAGCGCGACCGTCCTGCGCATCGGTTCCGCGCGTCGGTTCGCGCGTCGGTTCCGCGCATCGGTTCCGCGCATTCGTTGCGCGCGGCAGACTGCCGCGCCGCCGCGCAGGCCGACGGCGCGCCGCAGGGGAGACGCCTTGCCGATAGCAAGCTAGATTGCGCCGCATGCGCCACCGCAGACACGCTCGACTCCCTGCCGTCCTCGTCGTCGCCGCGCTCGCCGCCTCCGCCGGATGCAAGGGGAAGTCCGGCCCCAGCGGCCCGTCGCCCGACGCGACCAAGGTCCCCGACGCGCCGGCAACGTCGGCGACGATCGACACGACGCCGCCGCCCGTCCCGCCCTCGAAGGGCGCGCTCATCGAGGACGAGCGCAATTCGATCGCCGTGTTCCGCGACGTCGCGCCCTCGACGGTGTTCGTGACGCAGCAGCGGCTCGTGGTGGACCGCTTCTGGGGGACGGCCGTCGAGGTGCCCGCGGGCTCGGGCTCGGGCTTCGTCTGGGACGCCGACGGGCACGTCGTCACGAACTACCACGTCGTGGCCGGCGCGCAGTCGCTCGTCGTCCGGCTCCAGGGCGAGAAGACGTTCCCGGCGAAGCTCGTCGGGTCCGAGCCGCGCAAGGACATCGCGGTCATCAAGATCGACGCCCCCAAGGAGATGCTGAAGCCGATCCAGGTCGCGCCGCTGCGCGAGCCGCTCGAGGTCGGGCAGAAGGCGATCGCGATCGGCAACCCGTTCGGCCTCGATCACACGCTGACGACCGGCATCATCAGCGCGCTCGGCCGCCAGGTCCAGGGCGTGGGCGAGGTGACCATCCGCGACATGATCCAGACGGACGCCGCGATCAACCCCGGCAACTCCGGCGGCCCGCTGCTCGACTCGAGCGGGCACCTCATCGGGATGAACACGATGATCTTCTCGAAGAGCGGCAGCTCCGCCGGCATCGGCTTCGCCGTGCCGTCGACGACGATCGCGCGGATCGTCCCGCAGATCATCCGGACCGGGAAGGCCGAGCAGGTCGGCCTCGGCATCCAGCTCGATCAGTCCCGCCGCCTCGAGCGGCGCAACGGCATCCGCGGCCTCATCATCATGACCGTCGTCCCGGGCGGCCCCGCCGACAAGGCGGGCATGCGCGGCCTCTCCGAGGGCGACCGCGGGCTCGTCCTGGGCGACGTGATCGTCGGGATCGACGGCACGCCCGTCACGGACTACGACGGGCTGTACCAGGCGCTCGACGGCAAGAAGCCGGGCGACAAGGTGAAGGTCGACGTGCTCCGCGGCCCCAACGGAGAGAAGGCCACCATCGAGGTCGCGGTCGAGCTCCTCGGCTGACCCGCCCCGTCTCCGCGCCCCGACCCGACACCCCGAGCGTTGGCGGAGCTCGCCCGCAGCGGGCGAGCTCCTCTCTCAGGCCACGATCGTATCCATCAGCCCGCCTTCGAGGCTCTCGTCGCCGAAGTCGTCGAGCGGGCCGCCCTGGCCGTTGGTGCAGCCGACGGCCGCGCCGATCGTGTTGAGCAGCTTGTTGTTGGTGACCCGCTGGTCGATGAACTGGCCGGTCTTCAGGTAACCCGCGGCGCCGCCGGCGAGGATGTACGGGACCCTGGAGTAGGAGTGGTACTTGTCGGCATTGTCGTTGAGCCACACGGCCACGCCGCGGTCGAGGAGCGTCCCCGAGCCGATCTCGTACGACGCGAGCCTGTCGAGCAGGTGCTTGAAGATCCGCGCGTGGATGCGGTCGATCTGGTGGTGCAGCTCCTGCGCGCCCTCGATCGGCGGGCCGACCTCGCCGTCGCCGTCGATGCGGTGAGAGATCTTGTGGTAGCTCTTCTGCCGCACGCCGTGGATCGTGTACTCGGTCCCGTCGTTGCCGTCGCCGACCTGCAGGGTCGCCGCGCGCGTCGCGCCGCACGCCATCGCGAGCGCGATGATGTCCATCTGCATGCGGGCGACGGTCTCCACGTTGTCGTAGCTGCCGACGTCCGGGGAGATCGCCTCCATCTCCGCGACCCGCTCCGGCGGGAGCGCGCAGGCGAGCCCGACCTCGAGATCGCGGATGCTGTCGAAGTGGAGCTCCAGCCGCTCGCGATCGCCCTGGCTGAGGTCCTTCCGGCGCATGAGCGCCTGCATCTGCTCCCGGACCAGGTCGTTCACGCTGGCGCGGCGCGCGGCCAGCGCCTTCGCGGCAGCGGCGTCCACCTCGGCGAGCCCGAAGAGCTTCTGGTACGCCTTGTACGGGTCGCGCTCGGCGGCGCGCAGCTGCTTCGGCCCGCGGTACGAGAGCACCTCGTTGATGTAACCGGCCTTCCTGCCCGCGTAGAGCGTCAGCGGCTCGACGCCCGCCGGGTTGAGCTCGGTCGCGATGCGGTTGTCGATCGACTCGCCCATCGCCAGCGACTCGTTGCCCGCCGGATCCTCCGACACCTGCGCGGCCGTCAGGCACTGGTTGCCGCCGCCGGAGTGGCCGCACCCGTTGCCCGGGAACGCGAAGCGGACGCCGCGCACCAGGATCAGCTGGCTCGCGTAGTCCTTGAGCTCGCTGACCGCCCGATCGGCGTCCGCGGCCATCGACTCGGCGGTCAGCGGGCCCGGCGCGCTGGGCCAGAACATCTCCGGCTCATCGCCTACCTGCTGCGCGACGCCGTTGGCCTGGCGCATGAAGATCGCGAAGGGCGGCACGTCCCCCGTGCCGGCCGCGGCGCGGCGCGGCGCGAACGTCTCCAGGAACGGGAGCGCCACCGTGACGCCGAACAGGCCTCGAAGCACACGTCGTCGGGTGATCATGGCGCCTCCGCGGGAACGCGAGCGAGGAAGGGAGTGGAGGAGACGATCCGGACGATGAGCTCCTTGGTCGAGGCGCCGCCGCGCGACGCTTCGCCGAGCTCCTCGACGAGCGCCCGGTCCTCCGCGCGCGCGCCGCGGCCGTGGGTGAACTCGAGCCAGCGCTCCGCGTAGCACCCGTGCGCCTCGCTGCTCTCGGCGAGGAGCTGGCTGAACTCGACCGCATCCGCGTAGCTCCTCGGCTGGCCGCCGAACGTGTAGGCGTCCGCGGAGTTGACGGGCGCGCCGTTGTCGGTCGCGCGGTACTTGCCGATCGCGTCGTAGTGCTCGAAGGCGAACCCGGCGGGGTTGATGAGCAGCCCGTGGCACGACGCGCCGCACGTCCCCTTGCCCGTGTGCGCCTCGACGCGCTCGCGGTTGGTCGCGAGCTCGCCCGGCGGCAGCGAGGTCGCGTCGTCGGGCGGCGGCGGCAGCGTGGCGCAGAGGATCCTGAGGTTCACGAAGACGCCGCGGTGGATCGAGTCCGGCTGCCGCGCCGTCGCCTTCGCCGCGAGGAAGCCGAGGCGCGTGAGCAGCCCCGAGCGCTCCCCTTCGTCGAGCTCCACCCGCTTGAACTCGCCCGAGAAGTCACCCTCGACGCCGTAGACCGCGGCGAGGTGATCGTTCACGAACGCGGTGCGCGCGGTGAGCAGGTCGGTGAGCCCGCCCTCCTCGTCGAAGACGACGTGATCCACGAAGAGCTCCGCCTCGCGCTGCATGTCGTCGCCCATCTCGGGGACGAACTCGGGGTAGAGCGCCTGATCCTTGTTGAGGTCGTGGTACTGCTCGTAATCGTAGAGCTGCCGGTGGAACGCGCCGACGACCTCGCGGGCGCGCAGGTCGTCGAGCATCCCCCCGGCGTAGGCGCGGACGGCCTCGCGGGTCGAGAGCTCGCCCGCCTTCGCCGCCTCGAGGAGCGCGTCGGAGGGCATCGTGTTCCACAGGGTATAGGCGAGCCTGGTCGCGATCTCGTGTCCGCCGAGCGGGATGAGCCCGCCCTCCGCCGGCCCGGCGCCGATCTCGACGCGGTAGATGAAATGAGGGGACTGCAGAAACGCCTCGAGCGCCGCGCGGACGCCCGCGGCGAACGGGTCTTCGCCCTCGAAGAGCTCCTCGCCGCGGTGGAACAGCGCGACGTATGCGTCCCGCTCCTCGTCCGTGAGCGGGCGCCGGAACGCCCGCTCGCCGAACCGCTCGACGAACGCCTGCGCCCGCGCCTCCGGCGCGTCCGGCAGGTCCGCGGGCGCGATCCGACCGAGCTTGCCCTGGTCGGCGGTCACCATCGCCGCGAGCTCCTCGGCGGCGCGCTGGTAATCGCCCCAGAGGCCCGGCGTCACCAGCAGCGCAGCCTCGTTGTTGTCGAACACGCCGCCGAGCGGGTCGCTCGTGAACGACGCCGAGAGGCCAGGGCGGTCGTCGAGGCGCAGGAGGTCGCGCACCGTGTTCTCCCACTGCGCGTGGGTCAGCCGCGGAAACATGCTGCGCTCGGCGACCTCTGGCCCAGTCGGCCCGCCGGGAATGACACCATCCCCGTCTCCCCCTCCCGGATCGCCCGCGGTGCCCGTACACCCCGAGATCAGGAGCGCGGCGACGCTCAGCTGCGCGCCGAGCAGCCGCCGCCATCGCGAGGAGGTAGTCAATCGATAGGCCGGTGAGATCATCGAGCTCTCCTGACAAGCAGATCGACTGTGTATACAGGAGACACACCTTGGCCGCCGCCACCGCGAGGAGGTGGTCAATCGATAAGCCAGTGAGGTGGCCGAGCTCTCCTGAAGCAAGGCTCCGAACCAATCCGGACCTCGCCAGGCAGCCGAGGGTGGGCGCAGCGACAGGTGCGACGAGGCGCCCTGCGGAAGCAGGGCGACACGGAGCAACGACGCGACGCGCCGACCATCGGCTGCCTGGCGACAAGAGGTTTCGTCGCTCTAAGCCAAGCAGCTAGATCCAGTTATGTAGGAAATACACTTTACTAACAACCCAAAAAAATCTTGGTCGGTGGGCAGACGCGCGGCGATCGTCCTGGAGCAGACAAATACAACGGCACCCAAACCCTCGCTCTCGTGTGTGTGATCTCCCATGCATGCCGGCCATGGCAGGAGATCTCGACGGCTGGCCACTCCTGACGAGGCGGTGCGGTGTCGCCGCCGCGGGAAGTTCGCTGTTGCCGCCGAGCAGCGGGTTCAGCAAGCATCTGCTCGATGCGCCCCTCTCGCCTCCGCCGCTGCCACGCCTGGTCTGCGCTGGCGCTCGCGTCGCTCGTCTCGCTCGCCGCGTGCGAGCGACGGGCAGCCCCGCCCGGGGGCGGCGCTGCGGGCACCGAGCAGCAGGCGCCTCCCGCCGCGCCAGCCGCGAGCGCGGCGGTCCCCGCCGCCGCGGTCGAGTACCGCGAAGAGATCACGGGCGGCGCGGACCGGAACGAGGCGCTCCCCCTCGTCGTCGCGATTCACGGGCTCGGCGACAGGCCCGAGTCGTTCGCGGGTCTGCTGTCGGGCGCCGACGTCAAGGTGCGCCTCATCGTGCCGCGCGGGCTCACGCCGTACGGGGGCGGCTACTCGTGGTTTCCGCTCCAGCAGGCGCTCGCGAGCGAGGAGGTGGGACATGGCATCTTGCGCGCGGCCGCCGCGCTCGCGGCGACGATCGAGCGGATCGCCGCCGAGCGGCCGACGCGGGGAAAGGCCATCGTGACCGGCTTTTCCCAGGGCGGCGCGCTCACGTTTGCGCTCGCTCTTCACCACCCGCGCGTTGTCGGCGCCGCCTTCCCCATGGGCGGCTGGGTCCCCCCGGCGGTGCTGCACGGCGCAGGCGCGGCGGCTCCGGCGCTCGTCGCGCTGCACGGCGAGGACGACCGGCGCGTCCCGATCGGCCCGACGCGCGACGCGATCGCGGCGCTCGAGGGGCGCGGCGTCAAGGTGAGGCTGGCGAGCTACCCTGGCGTCGGCCACACGGTGAGCGGCGAGATGCGGCGCGACCTCCTGCAGCTCATCCGCGGCGCCACCGCCGAGGTGCGCTGACGAGCGTCCGGACACAGCCGCGGACCTCGCCCTCGCCCGCCCGGGTGCGCTGTTCTCCAGGGGCGGGTGTGCTGCCCGCACCGGCAGGAGCGCGGCCGTACCGCCGGCCGCGAGGAGCGGGGCTCCAGGAGTTGCCGCGCCGAGCCGAGCCGGCTCGGCGACTGGGAGTGCAAGAGCGGCGAGAGGATGGAGGGCAGGAATCTGTCTTGACGCTACGTTCCAGAGACGGAAGTCCAAACGTTTCGGAGACGTCAACCCCCAGCTGCGGGACCTTCCCTGGGTCGACAGAACATTGTTCAATGCGATCCGGCCTTCCGGAAAAACGACGCAACAACAACACCTCTTCCATGCATCGAAGAGGCCGCCTTCACTCCACAGCCTGCGGACGGTCCTCGGTGTAAGTCGAGAGCGCCTCTATCAGCGCGCGTAGAAACACGCGCTCGGCATCCACCGACAGCTGCTGGAGTGCGAGCGTGTCGCGGGTGTGCGCGATGCCTCGAGCGTCCGAGCTCTCGAGGACGCTCCGCACCTTCACGATGAAAGAAATCTCGCGCTCGACGGCTTCAACTTCGTTGCGCGCCTGCTCGATCGCCGCGCGGGTCTGATCACGGAACCGCCGCAGTCGCTGGTTGACCTCGTAGGAGGCATGCTGCAGCTCTTCGGCCCTCGACCCGAGGTGCCGGTCCTCGTGAATGGATTGCGCGATCCCGCCGATATTGAAGCTCACCTCCGCGAGCCCATACCAGTCAGACCTGGGGAACGGTATGACTCCACTGACGACGCGGACGCGCCACGCGTCGAGCGACCGAACGTACGACGCTTCCCGTGCGACTCGGTTGGCGCTCCGTACGTAGGCCGCCGCCTGCGCGCTGAGCGATCCGCGCGGCTTGCCGAGCCTCTGCGCGGCAAGCTGAGCCACTTCGCCGCGCACGTGAGCCAGCTTGCGCTCGAGCGCGTCAGCGTGATTCCGCACCTCATTGAGATCGATGAGCGTGATGACTCGCTCGGAGAACCGCTCCTCGGCCTTCTTCATGAGCGCGCGCCACTCCTGACCGTGTGCGTCCAGATAGGCCTCTTGCTCGCGCAGCGCGACGAGGCGGGCGGCGTCAGCCCCGTGATCGAGGGTCTCCT
Organism: Sorangium sp. So ce128; assembly: GCF_051525245.1. Classification (NCBI taxonomy): domain Bacteria; kingdom Pseudomonadati; phylum Myxococcota; order Polyangiales; family Polyangiaceae; genus Sorangium; species Sorangium sp. So ce128. Next base: position 5,985,153 of record NZ_CP150313.1, read on the forward strand.
CAATGCTCATCGACGATTCGTGCAGGTCGCACTCCGCGTCGCCGAGGCGCATCACGCGTAGCCCCTTGTAGAAATCGAGCGGAGAGAACGACAACGCCGTCCGCACCTGGTAGCCGTCTCCTGCCGTCGCGCCGATCTCGATCGCGTTGCTCGAGGGATGTCGGATCCCTTGAACAACAACCTGGGGTGCCATCAGCAAGGCCGCATCGCTCGCAGCCAGCGCGTGCACTTTACGGCAGTAGGCCGGCTGCTCTGCCAATGCGTCGGCTCGCCCAAGCAACAGGAAGGCAGCAACGGCGGTCACAGGGACACGGATCAATTGTCGCATTGCAGGTTGCCTCATATACCATCCATGGTTTGTTACCAAAACGTGTTCCCGACCCAGCGCTCTGCTGGGGCTCGATATCTCCGACAAGGCTCCGTCATGGGCATGCGCGCGCTCCGTCCGCGTGCGACGCGGCGCACGGTAAATCACGCAGTCCGGCAACCCCGCCGGACACGGAGAGGTCTTCAAGACACGCCTGCCATCAGGGCTTCTGATCCGGCAAGACTGGACGCGACGCTCGCAGCTCGACCTCGAGGCTCGCATTGTCAGCCCGAATCCCAGCCGGCCCCCTTAGCTTCAGTGCCGATTCTGGCAATTTCCCTATCCATACGACCGCATGGTCTACTTCCACATGAAGTGTGTTCGCGTCGAGATCGAGCCGAGCGAGCAACGTATGGCTCGTACCGGCGCGGATCACAGGGATATCCGCGCGCGACCAGGTCGGCAAAAGCCTCGTATAGCCTCGGTCACGGCACTGCGCATGCGCATTCTGTCCAGGATTCACCTTCAAAGAGACCTGGATTCCATCGTCGGGCTCGATGTGCCACATCACGTAGAGCACGTTGCATGTGTCCTGGGCAAGGAGCTTTATGCCGACCTGCCGTCGCATTTCGCCCGAAGCGAGCGGCGCACTGTAAAGCGTGGGGCCGAGATAGGCGAAGTTCATCTGGACCGTGGACCGAAAATCACCACCGATGAGCGCGCGCAGCGCGGGTGAGCGCAGCGCCGAGTGAGAGCTGTCAAGGGCTTCGATCGTGCCGCTCGTAGCTCGCAGTTGAGCCACGCTGATCGACTCGAGTGAAGCACTGTCCATCCAATCACCATAGATCGGCGTGCTGCCTTGCCCCCTACGACCGGCAGCCACCACAGTCACCATACCGAGCGATAGGGAGGCGGCTGCCAAGATCAACACCGAGGCGCTGGCTCTGGCTTTCACGAGCCTATCCCCGCTCCGCGTCCTGATGACGGTCTCGACGGATCAAAACCGGGTCGAGGTTGGTACCAAACTGAAAAAAGCCCGGCTTCTTGCCCGTGGTCCAGCCCTCGTAACCGTTGGGAGTCCAGGGAGTCTCTCGCCACCCGAACCAGAATGCCCCAAACGGGACATCTCCACGAAGGATCGCACGCAACGAGAGTTGCAAGGCACGCCGGACACGGAACAGCAGGGCTATGCGCGACGAGCCGCCACGGACGAGCGTCGACTCCGGCGCAAACCCGGTGACATTGCCGAACAACAACACATCGTGGACCGCCCCCACGAACGAGGAAACGAAAGCGAAGACGAACGCATGCAACGGAGAAAACGGAATTGCCAGCAACAATCTCCAGTAACGAAGATCACCATTGATAATGAGAGCAAAGGCGATAAGAAGACTATTGAGGACGATCTGACATGTACAAAGTCCGATGACGAAGATCGTCAGCCCACTCGGGTTGAAGAAAGATGCCGGGAGATACAGGTAGAACAACCCGGTCAAGAACCAATATCTGAATCGCAAGAACAGAATTACAATCGCGGGGAGGCCCAAGGTCCAGTAAAACGGCAACGCGCGCCAGAATCGCCCCGTCACCTCGATGCGTGCGGTGTTCCACCGGCGGCGCTGCCGGAACAGGCTCTTGATCGTGGTCGGCGAAGAGGTATACACGCGAGCCTCGGGCTCATACTTCAATGCCCGGTCGATCCACAGAGCGCGAAGCATGGCCCACAAGGCATGAAGCGGTGTTCTAGGGGGCTCGAAGTGAAACCGGCCGTTCTTGAACGTCGCAAGGATGGCCATGAACGCCATCACCGTATCATCGGTGTCGCCGGCGATCAGCTCTGGAATCTCGGACACCGTGCTCGCGGAGAAGCTTGGGAGCGGGAAGCCGAGCCACCAGAGGACCCAATGCCGCAATCGCAACGTGCGGATGTACGCCAGAAACTTCGGAGCGGCTGCGAAAATGTCATACCATGTGCAGTAGAAGACCCCCGGCACGCCGCAGAGTGGAATCGGCCGCAGGTTGTGTCGTGCCACGTTGGCGATCATGTACTCGCGCGCAATCTGAATCGTGAGCTGGCCCTCGACCGTGAAAAAGTGCCTCCATCCTTGCCAGAAGCGATTGCCACGAAGGTAAAAATTGCCAGCCACAGCACGAGCAGGCCAGCCGGTCAAAGGATGCCGTCTCACCAAACGCTGGACCAGCTTCCGGAGAGCGTCGGGGCCAAGATCAGCATCGGCATCAGTGCTGATGTAGACCTCGGGAAAGCGCGGGTGGTACCCCTTCGAGACCCTTTCGCGCAAAAACTTCACCCCATGCTCGATCGCCATTGGCTTTCCGCGCCTCCCGGGGGTTCCGGTCACATACAACCAGATGCCGGGTCGGCGCTCTCGGGATTCTGCCCAGCTGCGAAGCTCGGCGTAAAGCTCGGGTGCATCATCATAGCCATCGATGCTGATCACGATGAACAATTCGGACGGATAACTGTTCATCAGCGCGCTCTCGACGGTGCAGAGCATGCTGGCGAGCTCGTCCCATTTGCGGAGCAACGACGGGATCACGAGGACCGCGGAAGGAAGCGTGTCCTGTTGTTCGCAGCGATCCATCCGGCCAAACGCCAGAGTCCACATGTGGCGGGGTAGAAGGTAGAAGTGATCCCAGGCGAATATCGAGAACAGAAAGAGACAGTGCACGAGCGGCGCGGATAGGAGGAGCCCGTCCCACGCGTGGAGGCTCCACAGCAGTGATTCCATAACTGAACCTCCCTTGGTCCGGATCGTTCAATTGTTCGACCGGGAGTGGTCTTCCAGGTGCGCTGCCGGCATCGCAGGCTCGTCCTGGCTTGCCTCCACTTGTAGCGAGGCGGGTGGCGTCTCGTCTCCGGAGGCGACATCCGGCGGCTGCGTGTCCGTCGCATTGTAATGCTGGCCGCGGCCAACGTTGCCTTCAAGACGAACTCGCAAGCTCTTCGCCTTGGCAGAATCACGGTCCCGCAGGTTGAGCACTGCGTATTGCCCACGCGCCTGATGTCCCCAGGGGTCCGGGAGCGTGACCTCACCAGGGACGATCTCGGCGACCGTGCCCACCGCCTCGCAGAAGAACAGGCCCCAGACGCACGAGTAAATTTGCGCGCCTCGCTCGACCCCCTCGATTTGGGTATAGGGAACGAACGCTACGTCCAGACTCTGCTCGGTTGCCCGAAACGTCGGCCGGTTCCGCAGATCTGCTGCGATCTGGTCGATGTTCGCGACACGTTCGGTAAGGGCGCGCTCGTATGCCTGCTTGGCGCGCTTCTCGGACTCGAGCCGCAGCAGCTCCATTTCGATACGGGCCAATTGCTCATCGCGGAGGATGGCCTCGGGCGTGGCCGGCGCTCCATCGTGCCCCGAGAGCGCCTTCTGCACCAGAAGCTTCTCGTACATCAGGCCGTCGCTCTGTATCCTCTCGCGCTCGTTCCCGAAGAGCGCGAGGTTCATCTGATTGAGGGTCTGCATTTCTTTTGCATAGTCTGTCCGCGAGATGATGCCGGCTTCCATGTCGGCCTTTGCCTTGCCTGTAAGCGCCGTTTGCTTTTCTATCATCGCGGCGAGGAAGCGCTTCTGGTTTTGCAGTGTCTTGATCTCGCCTTCAACCATCTGTGCTTGGCGGGAATTCAGCTTGGTAATCCAATCGCGCCCGCTGGCTACGGTCGGTCGGAGTTGCTCCAGGCGTTCGATCGCTGCCTCAGCGGCCAGGAGGTCCTCGCCGCAGCTCTCGAGCTCAGCGACCGCACGGGTGCGCTCGACATGCAGCTCGTTCATCTTGAGCTTGTTGGCGAGGACGATGTCATTATCGGGCGACAAGATGAGCGGCGCAATAACCGAATCGCGCGCTGCTTGGTAGACAGCGTGACCGATCGATCCAATGCCTCCCACGACGCCGCACAGCGTGATAAACGCAAAGATACGCGTGTGGACGCCTGACTTCGACTTGCATGGACCAGCGTTGGGCTCCGGAGCGGCACCTGCGTCCAGCTCGGGCTTCTTTTGCGCGCTCATACCATGAACCATGACGCTCCTCCGAGTATTCCGAGTAGGCATAGAACGAAGCAACCAATGGGAGTCGTGCGGCTAATACACTCAGTCGCGACAACGATCATTCTTGTGATGAGATAGCTTCTAGTGCCCGACGGCGGCAAAATCATCCACCGTGAGCGAGCCAATGGACTCAAGCGCCAAGCCGAAGCTCAAGCGACGGGCTGCCGCCGGCGCTACCGGTGTCGTGAACGAAGCCTGCGTCCAGGTGGAGGTTGCAGCGAGCGCAGAGCCCTCGGTCCAGTAGTTCCACTCACCCGCCGTATCCTGATAAAACACCACCATGCGGGCTGTACCCGAACCCTTGTACCAACCTGAAACGGTGTAGGTGCGCCCCGGTTGCGCCGGAGGAGCGCAAGGGCCCGAGTCTTGCCTCGTGACCAGCTTGCGGTCGCCGTTCTTGTAGCGCGAGATGGTTACGTTCTCGGCGCTTGCCCCCGTATGGGCGTCGCTCGTGCGCGCCCATGTAGCGGTGTTTGCGCCATAGCGCCCGCGCTCCCAGCAGTCCGCCACGCCGTTCTCAGGGTTAACATCATCCTCCAGTGAGGCATTGGAGATAGGAATAGAATCCGTGGGCGGCGTGCTCCCGCCCCCGTCTCCGCCATTGCCACCGTCTCCGCCGCCGCCACCGTCTCCGCCGCCGTCACCGCCGCCGCCCCCGTCTCCGCCACCTCCCCCATCTCCGCCACCGCCGCCCCCGTCTCCGCCACCTCCCCCATCTCCGCCACCGCCGCCCCCGTCTCCGCCACCTCCCCCATCTCCGCCACCGCCGCCGCCACCGCCGCCGCCGCCGCCACCGCCGCCGCCGCCGCCACCGCCACCGCCACCGTCTCCGCCACCGCCCCCGTTGATGACTTGATCGACCGTCTTGACTTGAATGTTCATGGTCGATCTATTGCGCTGAATCCAGTTCAGAACGGCGTCAAAGTCGGCGACCGCGAAGCCGTATTGTTCATTGCAATCCGTACAGATGTGATGAAAAATCAACGGCACCCACCCGCCACCGTTGCGGTGCGCATTTTCGATCCAGCCCGTAACCGCGCCCACCGACGTCGTTGACTGGATAGAGCCATAGCCGCGAATCAGCTGAGCGTTCTGCGGAGGAATCGTCTCGGCGGCATTCGTCGAGCAGCTTCCACAAAGACCACTGACACCGCGCGCGCTGGTGAAGCCGCAGTCGCGGGAGATGCCCTGAAGCGCGACGTTCGACTCTCCGAATGGGTAGGCGAACGATGTCACCGAGAATCCGGGATTCTCCGGAGCAAATAGATCCATCAACGCCCTGCGGTCGTCGCACATCTGCCGCACCTGCTCGCTTTCGCTGAGCGTAGTGAGGTGCGGATGGGTCAGCGTGTGGCTGGCAATCTCATTACCATCATTCAGCAGATCTTGGATCTGCTGCTGGGTCATGTAACCACTCCGGCCGATGCGTGGACTGTTGAGGTAGAAGGTACCGTGCATGCCGTACTCTTTGAGAATGTCGCGGGCCACATACTGATCCGCAATGGTATCGTCGAACGTCAACGACACCACGACCGATCCAGGATCCCCAATCGCAGCAATGGATTTCCCGACATTCTCTCGACTCTCCGACGATCTTTCGTCCTCCTCGCCCGACTCAGCGCTGCATCTGGACTGAAAGACCAGAACCAAGGCCATTCCGAGCACATAGGACGTGGTCCTTATCGAAGCAGCGCCCACCTGTTTCTTATCAAAGACTCGACAAGAGAGCATGTTTCACCTGTAGTTTGGAGCGAGACACGAGGTAATGGATTGCGCTCCTAACGCGCATGTCACGCATTCGAAAATCATTTACCTTGGACCTCTTCCGCGTGGCTTGCAGGCCATGGAAGGGGTATCGCCTTTGGACTCAAGGGATTGGCGACCTTCGGCTGCCCCCGGCAAAACCGCTGGCTTTGATGTCACCCAGGTTCCGCCGTTACTCCAACAGAACGGACGTTCGAGGTGCAAGAGCTTCAGCTATCGAAGGCGACCGGGGGGGGGATTGTCGCTACAATCGGATCTACGATATCGCATCGCGATAGTCTAGAGAATAGTAGCGCCGCTGCAATCCGATGCATATCGGGATGCGAGTACAACGCTGGCAGATGTCCCCGTCGCTCGGGGCTCAGCTACCATGCTGTCCGAAGCCAGTCTGCCCTAGGCGGCCATGGCACCTGCGCAAAGCCGCCTCCGGAGCGAGCATCTCGGAGCTTCCTCGCAACACCCCTCTTGGCTACGGAGCTCGTCCGCGCCGATGCGCGGGAGTCCTGCGGCAGAGGAGGATGGCGTTGGCGCCGCGGGACGTTGACGACGGTGTTCTCCCGCTGGACGAACCCTGCATGCCCCGCACACCTCGATCTCACAGTCGGCTCCGAGCCGCGTTGACGATGGTGCTCACCGTCGTCAACGTGCTCGTTGACCGCGACTCGCTCCGCCAGCTTTGTGGCATCGTACATCGCGAGCCCAGCTCGTCGCCGTGAACGCCCTGCGCGGGTAGGAATCGCAAACGCCATCCGAAGATCATGGGAAGGAAGTCGGAGCGTTTAAGAGACGTCAAGCCCCGACTGCGGGACCTGTTCTGGGTTGACAGAACGTAGGCGTTCACCGCCCGGATCTGCGATGGACGCCGTCCTACCCCCCGTGTCAGAGAGGTTGTCGCGCTGGCTGATCCGCTTGGAGCCTATCCCAACAGGCCAGCCGCGCGCCAGGTGATGATCCCGCAAGCGAAGTGCAGAAGGGTGAGGTAGGTGTCGGCGCGCTTCGATCAGCGGACGAGGTTCCCCCGAAATCGAGTCATCCAGCGGTGGTTCCACCTCTGCCCAGATGGCGTCGGGGATCCTCCAGCCGTCGTCCTCGTGCTGCTTCATCTGCCGGCGGCTGCCGCGTCACACGCCGATGTCAAATGTGCTCACCGAAGCCGGTCCCCTGTGGAAAGGTCTCGCCAAATAGGAGAAACCATGTTCAAGAGCGCGAATCTCTTCACTTGCTCTCCATTTCCGGATTTTGTCTTTCTGCCAAGTCCGTAGTCCGATGTCGCACGTCTCGAGGGCCGCCGGCCCATGACCATCGTTCCTCTGGCGAATCGCAGAGCTCTCCGTCAGCGGGCGGCGGGACGGCAAGCAGTCGCCCGCGAAGCCCAGCGCGGCTCAAGAAAATGCACCGGTTCACACGGAGACATGTCCCGAGCCCGAGCGTGGTGCCCCGGGCGGAGCCCCCGGCGCCAGCGCGGGCAAGGCGGTGTGTCACAGGCGAACTTGTCCAGTTCACATGGGCAGACACGCTATCTCCCGCGACGTGGGCCAGAGGGATAGGACGGACCGGAGCGCCGGTTCTTGACCGGCAGGTGCTGACCGGCACGCGCCCCCGCCGCCCCCCCGACCCGTCCTCATCGCCCTCGCGCCGGTGGTGACGCCGTCAAACAGGAGTTGGGACGGGCTGACCCATGATTCCGAGCCTCATTGGGTCGGTTCGAGTTTGGCCGGAACATCGGCAGAGACGCGCGCTCGATCTATCGCGCTCGCCGCGAGCGCAGCGTGGATGTCACCGACCTGCGCGATCTGAACGTCTTGCGCGCGTAGCGGATAGAGCACGTGTCCGGGTCACCCCGCGCTCCTCGGCGACAGGGCTCGAACAGCGCAACTCCCCGGGAGACCTCGCCAATCGCACAAACGTGATCAATGTCACATTTTTCCCGCGGCCCATGCCCCAGAGCGGAGTGAGCCGCAGGTAGGGCGGCGCCGCGCGAGGCGCACCGGTCCATCTACACGGCGCGCGCGAGCTACCCTACGTTGTGGTCACGAATGAAACCGGATCCTTTTGATCGCTTCGCGCGGTGGCTCAACCACCCTCGCTTCGTCCAGGCCGTCTCGCTGCTCGCGCTCGCCCTGGCGCTGCCCACGGTGGCGATCGCCTTTTATGCCGATGACTACATCCTGTTCTGCTACCTCGCGAAGCTGATCCCTGGCTCGCCTCCCTGGTACGATCTCTACAACTTCTTCCCCGGCGTTCCGGAGGAGACACGGGCTGCCGTCTCCATCTCCGGGCTGCCGTGGTGGACCGATCCGGAGCTCAGGATCCACCTTGTCCGCCCCCTGGCGAGCGCGCTGTTCACGCTGGAGCGCGCGGTCTTCGGCGACACCTCGCTCGGGTACCACCTTGTCTCGATCGCGCTCTATGTCGCCCTGGTCGCGGCCGCCGGCAGGCTGTTCCTGCGGGTTCTCCCGGGCGCGACCGCGGCGCTCGCGCTGCTGATCTTCGCGGTCAGCGGGAACCACGTTCACCCGGTCGGGTGGATCGCGTGCCAGCACATGCTGCTCGCGGCGCTCCCGGTGGTGCTCGGGCTCGTTGGATACCTCCGCTACCGCGAGGATGGGTGGCGCCCCGGGCGGTACCTGGGCCCGCTCGGGCTCGGGATCGGGCTCCTCGGCGGCGAGGCGGCGCTCGGCGGGGCTGCGTACTGGATCGCCTATCAGCTCGCCGGTCCCGTGCCGCCGGGCCGCGCGGACGGCTGGCGCGCGCGGGCGGCCGGCGTGCTCCCGGTGCTCGGCCTCCTCGGGTACTTCGCCGCGTACAAGGCGTTCGGCGGCGGCGCCGCGCACACCGGCGGGTATATCGACCCGCTCAACAGCCCGCTCGCCTTCGTGGCCGCCGCGGCGGAGCGGCTGCCCATCCTGATCGGCGGCGCCCTCGTGGCCGTGCCCGCGGATCTCTCCGTCCCGCTCCCCAAGCTCCCCTTCATCGCGGTCGGGCTCGCGGCGGCCGCCGGCGTCGCCCTCCTCTACCGCGCTTGCCTCCCCGCGGTCCCCGAGCGCGAGCGGGCCGCCTTGCGCTGGCTCGTCCCCGGGGCGCTCCTCGCGTTCTTCACGAGCCTCGGGGGCTTCCCCGGCTCGCGCCTGCTGCTGATGCCGGGCCTCGGGATCGCGCCGCTCCTCGCCGTCGTCGTGCTGCGCGGGCTGCGCCGCGCCCCCTCGCCTGGGGTCGCGTCATGGCCCCGCCGCGCCGGCGCCGGGTTCCTCGCCGCCGTGCACCTCGGGATCGCACCGCTCCTTTTCCTCGCCGCCACCGCATCGAGCATCGATATCGCGCGCAAGCTCGAGGACATCGCCCGCACCGCGGAGATCGACGCGCCGCCCCGCAAGCGGGTCTTCATCGCGGCCGCCTCGGATCCCATGGCAGCCATGTACCCTCAGGCGATCCGCGCCCTGGAGTCGCCCGATTCGTTCTCCTGCTGGTCGATCCTCTCGATGAACAAGGGCACGCACCGCCTCACGCGCACAGGCCCGTCCTCGTTCTCCCTGGGGCGCATCGGCGGGACGATGCTGACCGGGGCGTTCGAGACCCTCTATCGCGCGCCGTCCTCGCCGATCGCGGCGGGCTACGAGGTCGGCCAGTGCGGCGCCACGATCCGGGTCGCCGAGGTCGCGGACGGGAGGCCCGTGCGGCTCGAGGTCGACCTGGGCGCGCCGCTCGAGGATCCGGGGCTCGTCATCCTGGCGTGGCGCGACGGGAGGCTCCGCCGCGTCGCGCCGCCCGCGGTCGGCGAGGCGGTGGAGTTCCCGTGGTCGCCGGGGCCGATCGGGTTCTTCTGAGCTCTTCCGGGGGCCGCCAAGGACGCCAAGAACAGCAGTCTCCGCCCCCCTCTGCACCACCCAGAGCAGAGCCGCAGCAGAGCGGCGGTCACCCGCACAGGAGACGGGCCCAGATCGGCGTTTTCGGCGCGCAAGCGCACTCCGGTCTCAGGATTGATCATATTTTCCCCACCTCCCTCGCGGCGCTCCAGCCTTGGACGAGGGTGAGGAGTTGCTCGTAGCCACGGCCCAAGGTCTGCCAGCCGGGCTCGCCGTTTCGCCGGAGGTGTCCGCCGAGCCCGGCGATTGCCAGGAAGGCATCGCGGGCCGTGGCGTTCTCGGGCAGGGGCTTGCGCGCGAAGACCCGCAGCACCTCGATCTGGGTGGGCGTGAGCACGGCGGTCGCGGGCTGCTCCGGAGCGCGCCGAGCCTCGCTGCGCAGCAGCAATAGCTGCCAGGCGATGGGCGCGAAGAGCGCCAGCACGTTGCGCAAGCCGTGCAGGTCCTCGATCTGGCGCTTCTCGTAGGCGCATCCGGTCTTCAGGGCCTTGAAGAACTCCTCCACCATCCAGCGCGCCCGGTACCAGTCGACCAGCTGCGTCAGCTGCTCGACGGACTCGACCGGCTCGCTCGTGAGCAGCACCCACTCGACCGGCGCTTCGCCCGGCGGCGGCTCGATCTCCCAGACGCGTACGACCCACAGCGACAGCGTCGCAGGCAGCTCGCGCGGCTGGGATCTCGGTCGCCGCAGGGTCACGCGCGTGCTTCCAAGGGCGAGCTTGGCCAAGCGTCCTGCGCGCGGAGGATGCAGCCGTTTCTGTTGAGGGCTGCGATTGCCCGCCGGCCGCGGCGAAAGCTCTACCTCGCGTACGGCCACCGCTTGAACATGCGCGAGCGCCTGCTCGAGCTTGGCCTGCTCTCCGAGGGCGTCAGCCTCGACGAGGCGATTGTGCGCGAGCCGAATCACGAACCGATGCCCTGCGCTCAAAAGCTGCGCGAACAGGCCGTAGTCGTCGCCTTCGCGGTCCATGACGTGCACCACGTCGTGCGCAGTAGCGCCCAAGGCCGCGACTCGCTCCACCTGCTCTCCCCAGCGGTCGTGCTCGTTGTCCGTCCTGCCGTCGTCGCGCACGTGCGTGCTCAGATCGAGCACGCCGAGCGGGCGGCGCGTTCCATCGCCGCTGACCGCCAGCGTGAAGTGGGCGAAGAACGTCTGCCCCGAGGAGCGCAGCCGTCCGAGCCCCTGCCGCTGGCCGTCCGAGCGGAAGGACAGGGTCGTGGTGTCATGGATGGCGAGCACGACCGGCTCGGCCTCCATGCGCGCGAGGGTGGCGCGCACATGCGGAGCCAGAATCGCCGCGGGCGTGACGGCGTCGTTGCCGAAGAAACGGTACGCCGCCTCCAGCTCGCTGTCGGACAGCAGCGAGGGGAAGCTCTTGTCCGGCGCCTGCGCCAGCTTCTGCACCAGCTTGCTCTGGCGCTTCGAAAGCCGCGCATCGCCGAAGTGCGCGTCGCTCATCTCCTCGGCGAGCGCCGCTGCGTGCTCTGCTGCAGGTGAACCCATCCGCAGCTTTGATCACGTCGCTCAGCACACATCAAGCGAGATGTGTAGGATCCTGAGACTCCGGTGCGCTGAGCACCGAAAACGCCGAGGTGGGCCCGTATCCGAAGCGGGTGACCGCCGCTCTAGAGGGACATCGGCAGCGGCGCGCCTTCGCGACCGACGTAGGCCACGGTCACGAGCTCGCCTTCCCGTGGGTCGTTGACAGGCAGGGTGAAGAATCCTCCTCTCCAGAGCGTCTCCTGCGGGCTCATGAAGGCGCTCCGGACGAACTGCTCGTATTGCTCGAAGTCCTGGTGCACCGTCTCGACACGGCACATCGAGCTCCGGCACTCGATCGAGCGGAGCGACGAGGTGTCCGGGAGCGCCGCGCTCAGCTTTTCCCGGGCCGCCTCGCGCGCCTCGGCGCTCCACCGGGTGTCGGTCCCCTGCTGCGTGAACGTGTCCTCCAGGCGCTCGCGCACCGCGGCCAGCGCGGCCGCGCGCTGCTCGACCGTCGGGGCGCTCTCGCTCGCGTCGCCCGGGGGCTCCGGCGCGGGTGCCGCGGGCGCTTCCGCCGGCGGAGCCACGGGGGCCGGCGCGGCGGCCTCGATCCGCCGCTCGGGCCGGGGCGCGGCGCCGGCGAGGGCCGGGCCGCTCTTCGTCGCCTCGATGGCGCGCGAGAGCGCGCCCATGTCCTCGCGCATGCGCGCCATCTCCGCCTCGTCCCGCCGCCGGTCGACGGCGAGCGTCGCGACCGCGCCGGCCGCCGCGAGCACGATCAGAACCTGCCAGATCCTCTTCATGACTCCCTCCGTCGAATGGCGCGCCGGGCCGGAGCCGTGAGAGCGCGCGCCGCGCTCCCACGGCGGCCGCGGCCCCTCTCAGTAAACGAGCTGGACCACCTGCGCGCCCGGACCGACCGCGCAGGCGGCAAACGGCGAGGTGTCGGGATAATAAGGGGTGTCCGGCAGCTTGATGTTCTCGAACCACCCCGTCGTCGCAAGGTCGACCCCGCCGCCGGACCAGCCGCCCCCCGTGGCCTTGTCGAAGACGAACGTGGCGCAGTTCATCGTGGTGGTCCAAGTCGGCTTCTTCGCGGTCACGGTGACCCTCGCCCAGTTGTTGAAGGGGCCGGGATCCATCACGAGGGGGAGGATGATGACCGAGTCGCCGCAGCGGTGCCCGCCGACGAAGCCGTCGTTGATGAGGCTCCCGAAGCTCTCGCTGAAGCAGCTGGCCTCGGCGGCGTCCCTGGTGCGGCCGATGAATGCGGCGGTGTTCCTGGCCGAGGCGTCCGGCGCCACGCCGACCGTCGCGAGGGCGGAGGCGACGGCGAGCATCGAGAGCTTGAGGATGGGCTTCATGGGATTCTCCATTCGGGCGCTTGTTGGTAGACGCGCTGCCGGCGATGCGCCCCATCGCCGTGCGTTCGAGGTGTTGTCGTCCATGGACCGTTGACCGTTGACCGTTGTCTGCGGACCGCTGGTCCGCTGACGTTTCACCGTTGAGCATCGAGCGTGCCAGCCGCGTCCCGCGCGGATCGCCCGGTGGCGGAGCGCCCTTGTCGCGCGCCCGTCGCACTCCCCTGCGCCGGCGTGGCCTGGGCGGCGACAGCGCCACCGCGGGGCGCGACGCCGCCGTGGTATCGTGGCGCCATGGCGAGCGGACCCCCGAAGAGAGCAGCCCAGAGCGGCGGCGATACGCTGACCCACCCGGGCGCCCGCCCGGACGACAGCGCGGGCATGGTCCGCCGGTTCCGCATCGAGCTCGTGGAGGGCCCGGCCAAGGGTGCTGTCTGGGACTCCTCCGCCGATCGGTGCTCGATCGGGTCGAGCGAGGGCAACGACCTCGTGGTCGCCGACGCCACGGTCTCCCGGTTTCACTGCGAGATCCGCATCGACGACGCCGGGGCGCGCGTCCGCGATCTCCGCAGCCACAACGGCACGGTCGTCGACGGGGTGCACGTGATCGAGGCGTTGCTGCGCACCGGCAGCCTCATCCGGCTCGGGAAGACTGTCGCCCGCTTCGAGTTCGGCACGGAGCACAACCGCCTGCCGCTCTGGGAGGAGGCGCGGTTCGGCGCGCTCTCGGGCGCGTCGGCGGCGATGCGGGCGGTGTTCGCGCTCCTCTCGCGGTCCGCCGAGCGCGATGTCACCGTGCTGCTCGAGGGCGAGACCGGCACCGGCAAGAGCCAGGCGGCCCGCTCGATCCACGAGCGGAGCGCGCGGCGGGACAGGCCGTTCGTGGTCGTCGACTGCGGCGCGATCCATGGGAACCTCATCGAGAGCGAGCTCTTCGGCCACGCGAAGGGCGCGTTCACCGGCGCGGGCGAGCAGCGGATCGGCGCCTTCGAGGAGGCGTCGGGCGGGACCATCTTCCTCGACGAGATCGGCGAGCTGCCGCTCGACCTCCAGCCGAAGCTCCTGCGGGCGCTCGAGGCGCGCGAGATCCGCCGCCTCGGGACGAACACGCCGAGGTCGGTCGACGTGCGCGTCATCGCGGCCACGCACCGGGACCTGCGCGCCGAGGTGAACGCGGGCCGCTTCCGCGCCGATCTCTATTTCCGGATCGCGGTCGTGCGGATCCCGATGCCGCCCCTCCGGCAGCGCCCCGAGGACATCCCGGCGCTGCTCGACGATCTCCTCGCCTCGCTCCACGCGACGCCGGACGAGGCGGCGACGCTGCGGGACCCGAGGGTGATCGCCCGCATGACGCGCGCCGCGTGGCCGGGCAACGTGCGCGAGCTCAGGAACTACGTGGAGCAGTACCTCGTGTTCCGCGCGCCGCCGCCCGTGAGCGAGCTCGCGCCGGTGAGCGCGCCGCCGCCGGTCGACGCGAGCGTGCCGTACGCCGAGGCGCGCGACCGGGTCCTCTCGGACTTCGAGCGCCGCTACTTCGAGGCGCTGCTCCGCGCCCACGACGGCAAGGTCTCGCGGGCCGCGGCCGCCGCGGGGCTGGATCGGCGGTACCTGTACCGCCTGCTCCACCGGCACGGGCTGGGGCCGGAGCGCGAGCCGGAGGGGTAGCGCCGCGGCGTCAGAAACTTGGACAGGGTTGGCGGGGTCCGGATACGAGGGACGCATGCTCGATCCCACGCCGTGGGCGAACCGCTCCTACCGATGGCGGGTACGCTCCTGAAGACTCCGTCCCTCACCGTCCGCTCCCCCGCTCCGGTCGCCGACGCGACGGCGGTGATCGAGATCGCGGCGCGCACCTTTGGCAGTTACGCGAGCTTCCGCGCCGACTGCGCCGCCTGGTACGTGAACCACAGCCACTACGACTGGGACGCCTCGGTCATCGGATTCCTCGGTGATGCGATGGTCACCCACTGGGGCGTGTGGGGTTACCGGATGCGGATCGGTCGGGCGGAGGTGCGCTGCGGCGGCATCGGCGCTGTGGCCACCGAGGCGGCCCACCGCGGGAAAGGGCTCATGGCCCGCACGGCTCCGCACAGCCTCGACCGCATGCGCGCCCGCGGCTATCACCTCTCGATCCTGTTCGGCATCGACGACTTCTACCACCGGTTCGGCTATGTGCCGGCCTGGCCCGAGTCGCGGTGGCGCGTGAAGCTCGCCGACCTCCCGGCCACGCTGCCTCGGCTGCGCGGCCTGCGCCGGATCCCGGCGGCGCCCACGCAGGCGCTGGTGCGGCTGCACAACCGGTGGAACGCCGGCCTCACCGGCACGGCGGTGCGGCCGACCTTTCTGCGCTCGTGGAGCGGCATGCGCAAGGACGTCGAGGCCTGGTGCTGGGGCGCCGATCGAGAGCGCCCGGAAGGGCATGTCGTCATCCAGGCGAGCGGCATCCGGCTCGTGTGCGCCGAGGCGACCGGCGCACCGGACGCGGCGCTCTCGGCGCTCGGGGCCCTCTGCCGGAGGAAGGCGCTCCCCGGGCTCCGCTTCGACACGCTCCCCTACCGCTCGGCGCTCGCCGCGCGGCTCCGGACGCTGAACAGCCGCTACGAGCAGCGGTATGCCGCCAACGGCGCCGCGATGGTCCGGGTCGTCGACCTCCCGGGATGCCTCGCGGCGATGGCGCCGGAGCTCTCGGCCCGGCTCGCCGCGTCCGAGCTCGCGGGCTACCGCGGCGCGCTCACCCTCGCCAGCCCCGAGGAGACGGCGACGCTCCGCCTCGATCGCGGCCGCGTCGAGGTCGTCCGCGGGCGGAGCGCCGCGGGGGCGCGCAGCGCGGTCGGCGGCGGCTGGGCGGTGGCGCGGCTCCTCCTCGGCTCGGACGCGCCGCTGGAGGTGTGCGACGCGGGGAAGCTCCGGCTTGCCGGAGACGCCGCCCGGCTCGTCCCGGTGCTCTTCCCGGCGCAGCACCCGCAGCTCACGCTGGCAGATAGGTTCTGAGGCCGCCGGCTCGCTCATCTTCACCCCGCCTGATACAAGGCCGGTGTACCGACATCGCATGTCGCAGCAGAGGGGGATTCCACGCGCGCCCGGGCAGGGTCACGACGGCGCGGCGTCGACCTCGATGGGTCGGCTGGCCAGGAGGTCGTCGAGCAAGGTGCGCAGCGCCACCGATTGGCTGGCGGCGCGGGTGTACAGCGCGGTCGCTTGAATCACCGGCAGCTCGACGTCGGGGAGCAGGCGTACCAGCGTTCCTCGTTCCAGGTCACGCAACACAAGGAATTCGGGCACGAAAGCGATGCCCAGCCCGGCCCTCGCGGCGTCCCGCGTGACGATCATGTTGCCGGTGCTCATGCGCCAGGGGACGCGCACGGTCTCCCCGCCGACCCTCCACTGGACGATATCGGGCCGCGTGACGACGGCGTCATGCTGGGCGAGCTCGGCGGGCCTTTGGGGCATACCGTGCTGCTCCAGCCAGGCCGGCGAGGCGACGATGACCATGCTGACGTCGGCCAGCTTGTGGCTGATCAGCTCGCTGTCCTCGATCGCCCCCATCCGGATGGCCAGGTCGTAGCCGCCGTTGACCAGGTTGACGCGCCCGTCATGGAGGTGCAGGTCGATGCGAACCGCCGGATAACGCCTCATGAACGAGAGCAAGCGGGGCGCGATCGCCGCGTGGCCATAGGCGACGGGCGCGGTGATGCGCAGCAGCCCGGAGGGAGCCGCGTGGAGGCTCTTGACCTCGGCGGTCGCCTGCTGCGCCTCTCGGACGATGGGCTGGACCTTGTCGAAGAAGCGCCTGCCCGTATCCGTCAGGCTGAGCGCGCGCGTGGAGCGGATCAGCAGCGGCGCGCCGAGCCGCTGCTCCAGCAGCGCGAGGTTGCGGCTGAGGGTCGCCTTGGGCAGGCCGAGCGCACGGCCGGCCGCGCTGAGCGAGCCTTCCTCGACGATGCGCACGAACATCGACAGACCGGTCAGATCATCGGGCTCCCTCAACGTTCCACTCCTCGAACGCGGCCGTTCCAGGGCGCCCTCTGGCGCCGTCCCGGGCATCTTCGCATACTCCGGACGTGATCCTAAGCGTGGCGGCGCCGGCGCGGCGTCCCGCCTCGCGGCGATCCGCGCCGAGGCGCGGCCGCCACCGGCGATGCCGGTCTCCCCGAGGCCCCTGAAGGCGCAGCGCACGCCATCGGCCCCGCCGCACCTCGGACCAAGCGCGGCTGTAGTAGTACAGAGGTGCCTCGCGGCCCCCGGCGCATGGCCACCTGGGGGAAGATCGATCAGGAGACAGCATGATCTACGTGTTCAGAGAGGTCGCCGTGAACCTGGATCTCGCCCCGACCCAGCCGACGCTCAGCAGAGGCGAAATCTGGAGAGGCCTCGTCATGAAGGCCGAGAACGCCTTGCCCTTCGTCCCCGGCCTGGCGAAGTGTGAGGTCGTCGAGCGCTCGCCCGGGAGCCTTGTTCGCGATATCGTCTTCCGAGGCGAGGAGGCGAGAGAGAAGGTCACCTTCCACCCGGAGGAGAAGGTCGTGTTCGTTCGCCTGTCGGGAAATATGGATGGCTTCATCGTCAACGAGATCCTCGGCGAAGACGGCGACCTGCGCCTGCGGTTCAGCTTCGCTCTGCAGCTCCTGGGCGCGCCGTCCGACAGCGCCAGGGAGCGGGAATTCCGTGAGGTGGTGGAGCGGGATTATGTGAAGGCGGTGGATGCCACGCTGGACGCCATCCGGAAGATGGTGTCGAGCGAGCAGCGGTCCGCGCGGTAGGGAGCAGCAGGCAGCCATCCCTGCAGCCGCTTGCGTGGCTGCAGGGACAAGGTCGTCAGCGCGCTTCGCAGTCGCTTCCATGTCGGCGCAATTCGCTGGACCGACGCGCGTACCGCCGGCCGCGCCGATCGGGTCGCGCCAGCCAGCGAATTTTCGCCACGCGAGGGATGGTCTATGAGTCTCGAACGTTCGTCGATCAGAACTGTGGTCATGAAGGCCCCCGGTCGGATCAGCCCCGCCGCCGACGCGCCGTCGCTCGAGAGTCTGGTCTCCACTGCGCGCGAGCTCATCCCTCGCCTCCGCGAGCAAGCCCAGCAAACGGAGATCGAGCGCCGCGTCTCGGAGGAAACGAACCAGCTCTTCCATCGCGCCGGCTTCTTCCGGCTGATGCAGCCGGGCCGCTACGGCGGCTACGAGTACGGCTTCACCGCGCTCCTCGACGTGATCAGCGAGATCGGGCGAGGCTGCACCTCATCCGCCTGGGCATGCTCGCTCGGGGCGATTCACCAGTGGCTGCTCGGATTGTTCCCGGCGCAGGCGCAGGACGACGTGTGGAGGGAAAATCCCCGGGCCATCATGTGCGGCTCCTACTCGCCCATCACCGCAGCGCATGCGGTGGATGGCGGGTACCTGATCCAGGGCAAGTGGCGCTTCGCGTCCAACGTCGACAACTCGCAATGGGCCGTGCTGGGCGTCCAGTTTCCGAAGGAGAACGACGCCACCTCCAACGCTGGCTTCTTGCTCGTGCCCCGCTCCGACTGGTCGATCGAGGACGACTGGCACGTCGCGGGCCAAGCTGGCACCGGGTCCAAGACCGTGGTGCTCAACAAGCCGACCTTCGTCCCGGGTCACCGGAAGCTCACCTTCGCGGAGGCCGCGTCCGGTGCGCCTCCCGGGGCCACGGTGAACCCCAACCGCATCTACAGCATCTCCTTCCTCTCGGCGATCCCCGTCTGCCTCGTGGCCCCGCTCCTGGGCACCGCCCAGGGCGCCATCGATGCCTTCCTCGATCTCTGTGAGAGCCGCGTCACGCGCGGCGGCATCGGCGGCGCGGGAGCGCGCCTCTGCCAGTTCGCTCACGTCCAGTCGCGCCTGGCCGACGCGGCGGCCGCCGTGGACGCGGCGAGGCTCGTCCTCGACCGCGACATCACCGAGGTGGAGCTGACAGCAGCCCAGGGGAGGTCCGTGAGCGTCGAGAAGCGCATCCGCAACCGGCGAGGCCACGCCTACGCGGCGAAGCTGTCGCACTCCGCCATCGAGGCGCTGTTCTCGTGCGTCGGTGGCAGCAGCTTGGCGCTCGGTCAACCCATCCAGCGCATGTGGCGGGACGGCAACGCGATCGCCCAGCACATCACCCTCAACTGGGACGCCGTGTCCACCATGGTAGGCCAGCACATGCTGGGCCTCGAGCCGAAGGGGGCCTACTGAGCAAGGACCGCGAGAGAGCGCCGTTTTCGCCTCGCGCGGCCAGCGCGGGGAGAGCGCGGCGCGCGACGCCCGCGCTCGCTCCTACA
This sequence comes from Sorangium sp. So ce128, assembly GCF_051525245.1. NCBI lineage: Bacteria > Pseudomonadati > Myxococcota > Polyangiales > Polyangiaceae > Sorangium > Sorangium sp. So ce128. Next base: position 6,004,278 of record NZ_CP150313.1, read on the forward strand.
AGCGCTCGATGATGAAGCTTCGGATCTTGTTGTCGAAGTTGAGGGGAGCGAGGTTCGCGTCTGCCGTGAGGACGCGCGTCGTCGTGGGATACCCGATCCACCCGTCGGAGACCGTCACCTTGAAGCCGGGGGGGACGCGGACGGAGCTGATCCGCAAGTCCCATGCGGTCCAGGGGCTGGCGAACAAGAGGGCGGCGCCGACACCGTATGCGAACGAGTCGCCCGAGAAGCTGGCGTTCTCGTAGAAGGTGACGGCGTCCAGCTGCGGGTCCGAGGCGTGCGCGACGACGAGGCTCGAGATGGTGTCGTCGAAGCCCGCGGCCACGAGGTCCGTGTCCGAGGTGAAGACGCGCACATCCCACCCGAAGTTGTCTCCGAAGAAGGCCGTCGCCCGGAGCCCGGCGGGGACCCTGATCGCGCTCGCGCTGTTGTCGCCGATGATCGCCATGTCCGCGAGCGTGTAGCGGCCGATCCCGAACCCCTGCGAGACGCCGGAGAAGTTCGAGCTATCGTAGAGCACCACCTCGTTGACGATGAGCTCGGACGACGCCGACCCGAGCTCCTCGAGCGGCTCGTCCGACACATCGGCGCCCGAGCACGCCGTGGAGAGGCCGAGCGCGGCGCCGGCGCAGACCACGAGACCCAGCGTATGACCAAGTTCTTTCTTCTTCATCCTGTCCCCACATCGTCCTTCTGCTCAAGGATCACGTCCAAAGTATGCGGCGTTACCCGGAGCGGGACCAGACGGCGATCTGGAACGGCGGCGTTCGAGGCATGGAACAAGGCGCCATCCGTCGGCTCGGCAGATTTTTTGAACCGCTGGCCGGGAGGCCGTCTCTCCAAATGGATGGAAAACTGCCAACTCATTGGCAAGGCGCCACGCGCGCGCACCGAGTCTGCTACGCTGCCGCCGGACCCGGCGACGTGGAGCGGCTGTCTGGCCGCGAAGCGCGGACGTTCGATCCGTGGCTCGAGCGCCATCCGAAGGTCTTCGCCTAGCTACTCACAACGGGCTGCGACGAGCGCGTAGCCGTCGACGCAACACGAGGAACAGAACCATGACCTTCACTCTTCCCGAGCTCCCCTACTCCAGAGACGCGCTGGTCCCCCACATCTCGGCCGAGACGCTCGACTTCCACCACGGCAAGCACCACAACGCGTACGTCACGAAGCTGAACGAGCTCGTGGCAGCGGACGCGGCGCTCGCGGGCAAGAGCCTCGAGGATCTCGTCCGCACGACGTCCGGCGCGGTCTTCAACCAGGCAGCTCAGGTGTGGAATCACACGTTCTACTGGCACAGCATGAAGCCGCAGGGCGGCGGTGAGCCTCCCGCCGCGCTCCGTGCGGCGATCGACGAGGCGTTCGGAAGCGTGTCGTCGTTCAAGGAGAAGTTCAGCGCCGCGGCCATCGGTCAGTTCGGCTCGGGCTGGGCTTGGCTGGTGAAGAATGGCTCAGGCAAGCTGGAAATCGTGCAGACGGGCAACGCCGGGAGCCCGCTCACGGAGGGCAAGACGCCGCTGCTCACGTGCGACGTGTGGGAGCACGCGTATTACATCGACTACCGCAATGCCCGGGCGAAGTACGTCGAGGCATGGTGGAACCTGGTGAACTGGGACCACGCCGCCTCGAAGCTGTGACCCGCGCGCTCCCGCGAAGGCGGCGTCGAGGCCGCTCTGTGTCCGGCAGGAGAGCGACCAGCCTGAGCTGATGCAGAGCGGGGCCGCGCGGGCGTCGGCCTCGTGAGGCTGAGATCACTTGCCCGTCCCGCGCGCGTGGGCCGGGCGCCTGGAGCGCCGCATTCTCCTCCGACGACGGTGATTCCGGCAGTGGTGGGATGGGGATGAACCGGCGGAGAGCGAGCGCTGAGCTTGACGACTCCGCTCGATCCACCAAGCTCGGCCCGAGCCATGAGCCACGCCCGCCACACCAGCGCCGAGATGGATGAGCTTGCCCGCGCAGCGCAGCGCGATGGGTTCTGCCTGATAAAGAACCTCATTCCGAAGAGCCTGCTGCGCTCGTGGCGTGAGGCCTTCGCGCCGCTCCTCGACGCCCACATCGCGCGTGAGGGGCACCTCAAGAACCGGGGGCCGGGTCGTTATTACGTGACGCTCCCGTTCAAGGCCCCCTTCGCGGAGCCGCGCATCTACGAGGACGAGACGATCCTGGGCGTGGTGGAGCGCCTCGTCGGGGCCGACATGACCATGGTCCAGCTCGCGACCGATACCCCGCTCCTCGGGTCCGACTACCAGGACGTCCACCGCGACACGCCGCCGCTCTTCCCCGAGACCGGGAGAGAGACACCCGCGTTCCAGCTCGCCGTCAACTTCCCCCTGGTCGACGTCACCGCCGAGAACGGCCCGATCGAGATCGCCCGCGGCACGCACATGCTCTCCAAGGCCGAGGGGATGCGGCGCCTCGAGCAGGGCGAGGTCGCGCTCGAGCCGATCGCCATGGAGCTCGGCGACGTCATGGTCCGCGACGTTCGCGGCCTCCACCGCGGGACCCCGAACCGCTCGCGCGAGCCGCGGCCCATGGTCGTCATCGGCTACAGCCGCCGCTGGCTCTTCCGCCCGGAGGTCTCGATCCGGGTGCCCCGCGAGGGCCTTTCCCACCTGTCGGAGCGAGCGAAGCGCATGCTCCGCTTCAATCCCGTCGTCGAATCGCTCGACGCGCGCGAGGCGACGGAGGAGACCGAGGTCTACCAGGCCTTCGCCTACTGACGCGCGACGCCGCTCGCCCAGGCGCGGCAGCCCTCACCCCGCCCCGAACTTCTCGTCCAGCTTGCTGAGCTGGCTGGTGAAGCCTTCCTTCTGCATCTCGGTGAACTCGGGGCTATGCAGGGTGTCGAGCAGCACCACCATCTTCACGCGGTCGCCGAGCTCCGTGAGCTCGACCTCGATGTCGTTCTCGTAGGGCGGCACGCCGGGCAGGAAGTCGATCACATTGCGGAGCACGAGCCGTGTCATGGGCGTGAGCTCGGCAAAGGTGGAGGTGACGCCGTGCGAGGGTGGCCGGCCGACCTCCGCCATGGCGCGGACCATCTCGGGCGTGGCGGCGATCATCTCGTAACGCAGGGCGCCGCCCGGCCTCGCGTCGAGCTCCGCCACGGCGGCCCGGAAGTTTCGCGGCCCCCACCAGGACTCGAATCCCTCTCGCGTGGTCCAGAGGTCCCAGACCTCCTGCAACGTGGCGCGATAGGTGCGCTCGACTCTGACCTTGGATCGGGCCTGGGCTTTGACTGCGGTGTTCATGATCGCTTCCTCGTGGTTGGGCCGCCTTGAACGGCCGGGTTGTTCTGAGCTAACGCGCGCTTCTTCTCGAGCGCGGCACCGAACCGATCGAGGCGCTCCTCCCAGAGCTGCCGGTAGCGGCCGAGCCAGTCCTCGAGCTCGCGGAAAGGCTCGGAACGAAGGGAGTAGAGGCGCCGCTGCCCATCGGGTCGCATCGAGACGAAACCTGACTCCGAGAGGATGCGCAGGTGCCGCGACACGCCCGACTGGTGGATACCGGCCTTCTCCACGACCTCGGCCACCTGTTGCTCGCCAGAAAGGAGAGCCTCGACGATGCGGCGGCGCGTGGGATCGGCCAGGACCTCGAAGACGTCCAGTTGCATGGATATGCATATACACCACGGTGCATACGTCGGTCAAGCGCTACGGCACGCGGGGCTGCACGCCCGGCCGGATCTTGCCGGCCCGCGTGGAGCGCGGCTGAGCACGGCGCAGCTCCGCGGCGGCTCACCTGTGTGTCAGGCGCGGGGGCTCGCGCAGGGCGCCCCGGTCAGGGCACGAGGCCTCCCTCGACCCGCGCTTCGCGCGGCGCCCGCAGCATGCGCTTCAGGCGCGCCCGCGCGGTCCGCTCGGCGCGGCGCCGCAGGGGCTTCTGCTCGTCGACAGGCACCGCTCCGTGGCGAGCCGCCGGCACGATCGGCAGCCCCAGAACATCCGTGAGCGGGGCGGCTGCCGCATCGAGCTCCGGCTCCGCCAGCGCAGCGTCGAGCGCGGCGCGGACGCGCGCGGGGTCGAGCGTCAGGCACCACGCGACGATGCTCCAGGCGAGCGCGGCATGCCGCGCTTCATCCTTCGCGATGCGCGCGAGCGCCCGCGCGACGGCCGGATCGGTCGCGTGGCGCTGCGCTCGTCGCGCGAGCGCCGCGGCGAACGTCTCGCCGACGCAGCCGTCCGTGAAGCTCAGGTACGCGACGGCGGCGGCGTCGCCCGAGAGCGCGGTGGCCGGCAACGGCAACGTGCCCGGCCCGAGCGGGAGCCCCGCGTACGTGCTCGCGAGACCGAACGAGAGGCGTGTGTGTTCGATCTCGTCCTGCGCCGCCTGCTGGCAAGCCGCGAGCAGGTCTGCGGGTGCGCCGAGCGCCAGGAGCTCCAGCGCGAGCGCGGCGAACGTCGCGATCGAGGCGTGCTCGGCGAGCGCGGCCTCGAGCCACAGGGCGGCGAGCTCTTCGCGCTCCCGGGGCGAAAGGTGAGCGACCAGCGCGGGGTCGCTGATGTCCGCCCAGCCGCTCGCTTCGCGCGCCGCGGCCGTGATGGGGCCCTGTTCGTCTCGCAGCGGCCGGCCGAACGAGTTGAAGACCCTGCCGCTGTAGATCGGAATCTTGAGGGTCAGGACCCACGACACTTCGACGCCGTGAGCCGGGAGGCCGTGATCGGCGCCGCTCATCGGGATCGTCACGCGCAGCCCCGTTCCCAGCACGGCGGCCGAGGCGAAGACGCCCGTGTGCAATGCGAACGTCGACGTGTGGAGATTGCTGCGGGTCAGACCCGCGATGCCGAGCTCTCCACCGACGACGTTTCCGAGCTGAAACCCGAACGCCAGGCGCGCATAGTCGCCGGCATAGGTCTGCGCCTGGAAGAAACCACCGTAACCGATCGAGCCCGGGTCTCCCTTCGGGAAAACCATGCCGCTGATCTCCGTGCCGACCCCCACCGGGCATTCGCCGCTGCCGGCGGACAGCAAGAAGCCGGGGTTGAACGACCCCTCGGACCGCGCCAGGGCCTGCGCCGGCACCAGGAACGCGACCGCACCGACGACCTCGATCGCCACGAGCTTGTTCCTGCGTCTCATGTGCGTTGAACCTAGCAGAACGAGAGCCAGGGGGAGTTTGTCACGAGCTTGATCGAAGCATCGAGCGGTACGAAGCCGTCGCATCCCCTCCCCCACCGGAGAGCTCGATCCGTGCGTTGCTAGGGCTCCAACGGCTGGGGCGAGGTCGGCAACAGCGCGTTCAGCGGCGAGCCGGCGCCGACCCCCACGCTCGTCAGCGGGATCGACCATCCGCTGCAGATCGCGGCCGGCCAGCAGTTCTCCTGTGCCCTGCTCCAGAGCCGTCGCGTCGCGTGCCGGAGCGACAATCGGAACGGTCAGCTCGGCGACGGATCCGCCCGCCCGGAACCTCCTAAATCATTGAATTGACAGCGCTTGCATGTGACAACCGGCCAGCAAAAAAAAGTTCGGCGGCGTGTCGATCCGGCCCCGGCTCGTTCGTCGTCACTTCAGAAGAACGGTCGCAGGCGATGCCTGCGCCGGAAGGAGTTCCGCTCATGTCGAGGCTTCGGGTAAACGCATTTGGGATCTCGATCGACGGTCATGGCGCCGGTCCCGGCCAAGATCTGGCCAATCCGATGGGCGTCGGAGGGATGGCGCTGCACCAGTGGGTCCTCGGCACGAAGACGTTCCAGAAAATGTCGGCCGACTACGCTGCCTCGCTGATCGGAGACACGGTCGGCCGAGCGGGCGTCGACGACGACTTCGCCGCGCGCGGCTTCGAGAACCTCGGCGCCTGGATCATGGGCCGCAACATGTTCGGGCCGCAGCGGGGCCCCTGGCCCGACGACGGCTGGCAGGGATGGTGGGGCAAGAACCCGCCCTACCACGTGCCCGTCTTCGTGCTCACGCACCACGCTCGTGAGTCCTTCACCATGGAGGGCGGAACGACCTTCCACTTCGTGACCGACGGCATCCATGCCGCGCTGGAGCGCGCGAAGGAGGCGGCCCAGGGCAAGGATATCCGGCTCGGCGGCGGCGTCGCCGCCGTTCGGCAGTACCTCACCGCGGGGCTCATCGACGAGCTCCACCTCGTGATCTCCCCCGTGCTCCTCGGCCGGGGCGAGCACCTCCTCGCCGGCATCGATACGGTGAGCCTCGGCTACCGATGCACGGAGCACGCCTCCACGGGCCACGCCACCCATGTCGTCCTGACGAAGTAGCTCGATACCAGGGAGAAGAGCTCCGTGAAAGTCATGGTGTTCGTCAAGGCCACGAAGGAGTCCGAGGCGGGGATGATGCCGGACGAGAAGGTCATCGCCGAGATGGGCAGGTTCAAAGAGGAGCTCGTCAAAGCCGGCGTCATGCTCGGCGGAGAGGGGCTGCACCCGAGCAGCAAAGGCAAGCGCCTGCGCATCTCGGACGGCAAGACGACGCTCATCGACGGCCCCTTCGCCGAAGCCAAGGAGCTCGTCGGCGGATACTGGCTCTGGCAGGTGAGGTCGCTGGACGACGCGGTAGCGTGGGCCAGGCGCTGCGCCGACTACATGCCCAGCGGGGAATGGGAGCTCGAGGTTCGACCGCTCTTCGATGCGGAGGACTTCGGCGAGGAGTTCACGCCGGCGCTGCGGGAGCAGGACGAACGCCTGCGCGCCGAGATCGAGCGGCAGCGGAGATCCTGAACGGCTAGCCCTCGTCGATCCCCGCGCGCGCCGCGGGCGTGATCACGAGGCCGCCCCGGGAATGCCCCGTCGTCCACTCGTCGAGGCGCAGGAGCGCGCCGCCCGCGAACCGCTGCTGGCCCGGCGCGCCCTCGACCCGCGCGGGCGCGGCGTGCAGCACCAGCACGACCTGGACCGCGGGGCTCGGCCCCGGCCTCGCCGCGATCGTCGTCTCCAGCCCGCGCACGACGTCGACAAGCCGGGCCCGGGCGGCGCGGCTGCCCTCCGGATCGGCCGGGAGCGCCGTCGCCCCGACCAGCACCCCGCCGCCGTCGACGACCGTGACGAGCCCCGCCTCCGCGGCGGCTCGCCGGACCGTCGCGAGGACCTCCTCGGCGTCGTCGAACGCCGCCTCGTCGATCTCGCCCTCCCCCTCGATCTGCACGCTGGCGTGCAGCGCCGCCGCCGGGCGGACGCGCGCCTCGTCCCTCGACGCGAGCGGCGCCGCGCGGAGATCCGCGAGCAGCTCGGAGACGCTCGGGTAGCGCGCGTCCGGCGACTTCTCGAGGCAGCGCGCGATCGCGGCGTCGAAGGCCGGCGGCACGGCCACGAGATCGCCCGCCCGCGGCGGCGGCGCGAAGAGCTGGAGCTCCTCGAGCTCGACGAGGTTGTCGGCGTGGAACGCGGGCTGCCCCGTGAGCAGCTCGTACAGGAGCAGGCCGAGCGCGTACACGTCGGTGCGCGCGTCGACGGGGCGGCCGGCGATCTGCTCGGGCGCCATGCTGCCCGGCGTCCCGAGCACGCTGGCCTGCGTGAAGATGGGCCCGCGGCCGAGCCGCTCGGGCTCGAGCAGCTTGGCGATCCCGAAGTCGAGCAGGCGCGTCGTGAACCACCCGCCACGCGGGATCGCCATGATGTTCTGCGCCTTGACGTCGCGGTGGACGATCCCGAGCGCGTGCGCGGCAGAGAGCGCGCCGCCGACCTCCTCGACGACGGCGAGCGCCTCCGCGGCCGAGAGCGCGCCGCGGGCGCGGAGCTCTTGCCGGAGCGTCCGGCCCTCGATCCACTCCATGACGAGGTAGGGCCGGCCGTCGGGCAGGTCCCCCGCGCCGAGGATCTCGACGATGTGCGGGTGGGCGAGGCGCCGGAGGGCCGCGGCCTCTTGCTGGAATCTCTCGAGGATCCGCGTACTTGCAGCCAGCCGGCGCCGGAGGACCTTGAGCGCCGCCGCGCGCCCCGTCCCGAGCTGCGTGGCCAGGTAGACCACGGCGAAGCCGCCGTGGCTGCGCGCCTCCTCGATCAGGTACTCCCCGGCCAGGGTGCCGGGGGCGAGGTCGTCGGCGGCGTCCAGCGCGTCGTCGACCAGGGTGCCAGTCGGGTCGTGAGGCCTCGTGGTCGCCGCCATGATGCAGTGAGATCGCCCGAGCGGGCGCCGGAATGCAAGCGCGCCATGGAGCGGGCGGGCCCCGCGATCCGGCGCCTCGATCGCTTCAGCCCCGGGCAGGCGCCGGGCCAGGCCGGTTAGAAGGAACCGGGGGCAGACGAGACGTCGGCGGTGATCGGCTGCGTGAACGGGGAGAGCTTCGAGAACGGCCTGTTCACGATCGAGCACGACGCCGGAAAGAGGGCGCATTGGTCCTGGCTGGACAGGCCAGAGAGGGGCAGGTCCCCCACCTCCGGGACCCAATCTTCCACGTACTCACAGGCGGCCGGGGTGAGCACGCACTCCTCCGCCAGGAACACGGTGATGGGGTTCTCCCAGATGCGGCCGCCAGCGAAGCAGTAGTCGTAGACCGGCCGGCCCGTCACAGGGTTGCTCGTCTCCGGCCCGCACAAGTACGACGCCCCCATGAGGGCTTCCTCGCCCCGCGCGTATCCACGGCACGCGCCGACGTGCTGGGCCAGGCAGCCGCTCACGGTCGTGCCCTTGGGCGGGACACAGACGCGGTCGCTCGCCAGAAGGGCGGACAGCACGGAGCGTTCTTCGGGGTGGCAGACAAAGGCGCTCTCGTAGATCAGCTCCCCTTCGCCGAGCGACGGCCGCACGATCGAGAACGCAGACTTGCTCTTCTTGAGAACCACCTCCGCCAGCTCATTCAGCGCATCGGGGTCCAGCAGGTTGCCGAAGAACGCCCCCTCCCGCACCGGAAAGCGCTCGACGTCGGCCAGCGCCGCCGACAGCGCCTCCGGGCTCAACGCGGCGGCGTCCGAGGGCTCAGCCGGCGTGAGGTCCCCCCATTCCATCGAGATGTCGACGGTCACGCCGAACGCGTTGTTCCTCGCGAACAGGCAGGCAGAGACGAGCTCCTGGCACGCCGCGGACGGCGCGCCGGTGTGCCAGTCGGGGCAGAGCCCCGCGCGCCCGTGCCACACGGAGACGTCCTTGCTCGGCTTGACCAACCCCTCGATCGGCGTCCACGAGAATCCGTCCTTGAAGACCGCCGAGGCGCCGCTTCCGCCGGCGAGGGCCGCGCGCTCCTCCGGCGTCGGAGTCCACGAGACGCTCTGGTCGCTCGCGAGCGCGCACTCCACCAGGGCCTGCATCACCTCCTGCGCGTTCGGATCGAGCAGCGCCTCGTGGAGCGTGCCGTACGCGAACGCCTTGGTCGACAGCGGGCTCGTGGTGAGCGCCCTGAGGCTCTCCCGGTTCGTGGTGAGCAGGTTGCTGCCCAGGACCTCGAGCTGAAAGTGGTTGCCGATCACGATGGTCCGCCGCGTCGCCGGGCTGCTCACGAGCGACCCACCGGCGAGGCCGAGGTCGGAGGCGCTGGCGTCGTAGCCCGCGTTCGCGAGGCTCGCCGCGAGGGACAGGGCGGAGAAGGCGGAGAGGGCGAGACCAGCAGTTCGTCGGTTCATGATGGGCCTTTCACAAGGAGGAGCTGGGGGCGGTGCACGCGTCCCGGAGTTGGCGGTCGGCAGTTGGCCGTCGGTGCTTGGCTGCTGGCGGTGAGTTGCACGCGTCGCGCCAGCCTCATCCGGCCGCGATCGCGCGCCATCCCGCGCCATCCCGGGCCCCGCCGCGGCGCGCTGTCACCTCGGCGGCGACAGCGGGAGGGGCGCTGTCGCTCCGGAGACCTCAAGACGCCCGGCCCACGGCGCGGCGCTCAGGGCGGCGCGGCGTCGACCTGCGCCGAGAGGTGGGCGAGGCGGCACTTCCAGAAGCGCTTGCCCCAGGGGATCTGCGCCGCCTCGGCGAGCCACCGGCGGGCCTCCTCGCGCCTGCCTCGCTGGAGCGCGTCGGCCGCCGCGAAGCAGAGGATCTCGATGAGCTCGCTGTTCAGCGCCGCGCTCCGCGCCCCGGCGACGAGCGCCTCCCACGCCTCGCCCTCCGCTCCCCCGCCCTGCGTCAGCTGCGCGCAGAGCCGGAGCAGCACCCGCGTGACCGGCGGCGCCGCGCCGAGATCGCACTGCGCCCGCGCCCAGCCGAGGTGGCGCGCGGCCTCCGCGAGGTCGCCGCGGGCGGCGTGGATCCGCGCCACGAGCAGCGCGTAGTCGGGCACCGGGGTCGCCTGGAAGAACCGCCGCTGGAGCTCGAAGGCGCGGACCGCGAGGGGCAGCGCCTCGGAGAGCTCGCCGCTCCAGTAGAGCATCTCGGCCAGGTTGTGGGCCGGACCGCGCTCCAGGTAGGCGTTGCCGACCTCGCGGGCCAGGGCGACGGCGGTCCGCAGGTCGCTCTGCGCGCCCTCCGGATCCTCGCGCGCCAGGCCGAGCGTCACGCGGTTCATGAGGGCGATGCCGAGGTGCAGCCGGTCGCCCACGCGCTCGCAGCGCGAGACGACCTCGTGGAACCGCGCCTCCGCCTCGTCGAGGCGGCCGGCGTAGACCAGCGCGGGGGCGAGCAGGAGCAGGGCGATGACGTGGCCCTCGTGATCCCCCAGCGCGCCGGCGTCCCGGGCCGCGGGCCCGAGGCGCGCGATGGCGTCCTCGAGCCGCTGGCAACGGAAGTGCGCGCGCCCCACCGCGACCTCGCAGCGCGCCCGCTGCGCGGCGTCCCCGAGCCGCTCCACGAGCGGCGCCGCCCGGTCGACGAGCGTCTGCGAGCCCGCGTAGTCGTCGCACCAGTCGAGGACCGTGGCCTCCTCGAGGAGCAGGTCCGCGACGGCCGGGAGATCCCCCTCCGCCTCGGCGATCGCCCGCGCAGCCCGGAGGTCGGCGGCGGCGTCGTCGAAGCGCTGGATCCGGTAGCGGACCTTGCCGCGGCCCGCCAGCACGGCGCGGCGGCTCACCGCGATGCCCGTCGCGGGGGCCGCCGCCGCGGGCGCAGCCGCCGCGAGCGCCGCAAGCGCCGCGGAGTAGTGCCGCTCCGCATCGACGTAGAGGTGCCGCCGCCGCGCCTCCTCCGCGAGCTCGAAGCAGGCCGCGGCCGCCTCGGCGTGCGCGCCCGCCGCGGCCGCGTGGCGCGCGATCCGCCCGAGGTGGGCGCCCCGCTCCGCGGGCGCCGCGAGCAGGCGGCGGAGCTCGATCCCGTGCAGCCGCCGCAGCAGCGCCGGCGGCGCCTCCGCCTCGATCGCCGCGCGAAGGAGCGGGTGCGCGAACGCGAGGCGGCCCGCGCCGGCGGCGTCCACGACGCGCAGCAGGCCCCGGCGCACGAGGCGCGACAGGCCGACGCCGGGATCCAGGTCCCGGCACGCGCTGACGGCCTGCGCGCGCGCCGCCTCGTCGAGCAGGCTGCCGAGGTCGTCGATCGCGAGCTCGTCGCCCGCCACGGCGCACACCTGCGCGAGCTCGGCGAGCGGCGGCGGCAGGCCGGCGAGGGCGCGGCGCGCGAGCCGGTCCATGACCTGTGCCGCCTCGCCCCGCGCGCTCTCGTCGGCGGCGAGGTACCACCCTGGCCCGCCGCGGACCTTCCGGATGGCGCCCGCCTGCCAGAGCGCGGCCGCGAGCTCGACAAGGAAGAGCGGGACCCCCTGCGCCGCCTCGAGCAGGCCCGCGACGACCGGCTCGGGCACGAACTCGACCGGGCGCAGCCGATCGAGGAGCGCCGCGCGCGCGGCGCCCGGGTCGAGCGGCGGGAGCGCCCGCTGGGCGGAGCGCGCCGCCCGCTCGCCGTGGAGCGGGCGCACCGCGGCCAGCGTGGGGTGCGCCGCCACGAGGATGGCGAGCGGCGCGCGGGCCCCCGAGAGGGTCGCGCTCTCGATCGCGTCGAGGCCGGCCTGATCGCCCCACTGCGCGTCGTCGACGACCAGCGCGAGCGGGCGTCCCTCCAGCGCGCACGCGCGCCGGAGCGCCTCTCCGGCGGCCCGGGCCAGCGTCTGGCGGAGCGCGCCGGGCGCGGCGAGCACCGCGGCGACCGCGGGCTCGGTCTCCGGCAGGGCGTCGAGCGCGAACGCGACCGCCGGCCACGACGCGAGGCCGAGCTCGGGGCCGAGCCGGGCGACGCACGCCGCGCGGATCGCGTCGGCGCGCGCGCCGTCGCCGAGGGCCAGGGCGGCGCGGAGCAGCGCGCGGACGAGCCCGGCCGGCTCTGCGACGTCGGGCGGCCTCGCCGCGAGCGCGATCACCCGCGCGCCGGGCTCGGCCGAGAGCGCCGCGGCGACCGCCTCCCAGAGGCGCGTCTTGCCGTACCCCACCTCGCCGAGCAGCGTGAGCAGGAGCGGCGTGCTGTCGCGCCACGCGGCGCGCACCTGCGCGACGATCTCGCCGAGCAGCTCGTCTCGCCCGCGGAGCGGCAGCTCGGACGACGGGGCCGCCGCCGGGGCGGCGCCTGCGCTCGCGCCGTCATCGCCTGCCGGTCCGCTCGGCTCCTCGATGAGCGCGGCCGGTCCGGTCGGCTCCTCGAGGAAGGCAGCCGCCTCCGGGGTGATCGCGACCGGCGCGGGCGCGCCGGGGCGCCAGAAGCTCGCGGGCTGCGCGAGCGCGGGCCCTGCGAAGGCCATCCCGGCGGCGCCCTCGCGCACCTGGAGCTCGGCGACGTGCACCGCCGCCGAGGTGGCGTGCCCCGGCGCGCGCACGAGCCGCCGGGCCGCCTGGAGGGCCGCGCGAGCGCCCTGGCGGGCCGCGCCGGGAAAGGCGATGACGTAGAGCCCGTCCTGCACCCTGGCGAGCCGCCCGCCGAGCGAGGCCGCGATGCCGGCGACCTGGTCCACCGGCGCGCCGCCGCGGACCGCGAGGAGCGCCACGGGGCTTCGCCGGGGCGGGCCCGGCGCGGCGTCCAGGGTCGACCGGCCGGCCAACGGGGGCACCTGGCCGGCCCGCTGAGACGGTTCGCCGGCCGCCTTGGCTGGTTCGCCAGTTACCCTGGATGGCCTATCGCGCAATTGATGTGATTCAGTGACATCGTGGGCTGGTTCATCGCCTTGGAGCGCCGCCCGCAGCGCCTCGGAGAAGGCGCGCGCTGATCCGAATCGCTCCTCCCGCGCCTTGGCCAGGGCGCGGAGCAGGACCTCGTCCGCGCCGCGGGGGACCGGCGCGATCTCCGACGGCCGCGGAGGGCGCCGGGAGACGTGCGCGCGGACGACGGCCGAGGGCTCTCCGACGAAGGGTGGCCGCCCGGTGAGCAGCTCGAAGGCGACGACCCCGAGCGCATACAGGTCCGCGCGGCCGTCGACGTCGCGCGCGTCGAGGCACTGCTCCGGGGCCATGTACAGCGCGCTGCCGAGCCGGAGCCCCGTGTGCGTGACCTCGCTCCCCTCCTCCGCCACGCCGCTCCCCTCCCCCGGCCGCGCGAGCCCGAGATCGAGGAGGGCGACCTCCGGCGCCGGGCCCCCCATCCGCCGCAGCATCACGTTCTCCGGCTTCAGATCCCGATGCACGACGCCGGCCGCGTGCACCCTGTCGACCGCGGCGCCGATCGCATCGACGAGCCGCATGGCTTCCGCCGGCGCCGCGGCGCCCGCCCCGGGGAGCGCCTCCATCCATCGCGCCAGCGTCTCGCCGTCGAGGAGCTCGAGGACGAGGTAAGGAAAGCGTCCTTCCATCTCGCCCTCGCCGAGCAGCCGTGGCACCGCGGGCGGACCGATCCGGCGAAGCGCCGCCGCCTCGCGCGAGAACCGCCGATCGCCTCGGTGGCGCGCGATCTTGAGCGCCACCGCGAGGCCGTCCTCGCGCCGCGAGGCCGCGAACACGCGGGCGAAGCCGCCCTCGTCGAGGAGGCGGAGCCCGTCGAACCCTGGGACCCGGGGCGCGACCTCCACCGCCCCGGCCTCTTCCTTCGCGGCGCTCGCGGCCGTGCCGCCGTGCAGCGGGCAACCCGTGACGACACCGATCCTGCGGTGACAGAGGGTGCAGCGCATCTGCGGGGCTCGCCTCCGGGGCGATGCTACTGCGCGCGTCGAGCCACCGGAAGCGTGGATGCCTTCCGTCGGCCTGATGAGGTCGCCATGCTCGGATTTCGCTCGGTAGAGCCCCTCCTGGTTCGCGTTATAGTGGCGCCCTTCGACGAGGGGGCGTGACGATCCGTCGACGCGAACGAGCTGCCGACGCCCTGATGGAGGTGAACGGATGCGGACCTATGTGCTTGCGCTCCAGGAGGTCGATCGAACGAAGGCCAACGTGGTCGGGGGGAAGGGCGCGAACCTGGGGGAGCTCTCCAGGATCGATGGGATCCGCGTGCCCGCTGGCTTCTGCGTCACGACCGAGGCCTTCCAGCGGATCATGGGAGAAGCGCCGTCGATCGGCGGGTTGCTCGATCGGTTGTCGTTGCTCGCGGTGGAGGACCGGGACGGGATCCGGGAGCTCAGCGCCGAGCTGCGCCGGATCATCGAAGGGACGGCCATCCCCGAGGACGTACAAGGGGCGCTCACCCAGGTTCTTTCCAGGCTTGGCGCGGGCGACGCCTACGCCGTACGGTCCAGCGCGACGGCGGAGGATCTGCCGGGGGCTTCCTTCGCTGGCCAGCAGGATACGTACCTGAACGTCCTCGGGACGCAGGTGATCCTGCAGCACGTCCGCCGGTGCTGGGCATCGCTCTTCACCGAGCGGGCGGTGACCTACCGGATCGAGCACAGCTTCGATCACCGCAAGGTCCACATGGCGGTGGTGGTGCAGAAGATGGTCTTCCCGCAGGCCGCCGGGATCGTCTTCACGGCCGATCCCGTCACGTCGAACCGGAAGGTGTCGTCGATCGAGGCTGGCTTCGGCCTGGGGGAGGCCCTTGTCGCCGGCCTGGCGAGCGCCGATCGCTACAAGGTGCGGAACGGCCAGGTCGTCGAGAAGGTGATCGCCAGAAAGACGCTGGCCACGCGTGCCCTGACGGAGGGCGGCACCGAAGAGCGGGCGATCGAGCCTGAGCGACAGGACGAGCCGGCGCTGACGGATGCGCAGATCCTGCGGCTCGAGCGCCTGGGCCGGCAGATCGAAGGGCATTTCGGCCACCCCCAGGACATCGAATGGTGCCTGGTCGGGGAGGAGCTCCACGTCGTCCAGAGCCGGCCGATCACGACCCTGTACCCCATCCCCGAAGCCGGTGATCGAGGCAACCACGTCTACATCTCCGTCGGCCATCAACAGATGATGACCGACGCGATGAAGCCCCTTGGGCTGTCGTTGTTCCAGCTGACCTCTGGCGGCCGCATGGTCGCGGCGGGCGGCAGGTTGTTCGTCGATCCCACGAAGCAGCTGGCCTCACCGGCCAGCCGGGACGCCCTCCTGGAACTCCTTGGGCGCTCCCATCCGCTCTTCAAGGACGCCCTCTCGACGATCATCGAGCGGGGAGACTTCATCGAGCCGTTGCCCGACGATCCGACGGCCCCGCGCCCCGGCCAGGGCAAGCAGGCGCCCGGGCGCTTCGACGCGCAGGTCGAGGACGACCCGGCGATCGTCGCGGAGCTGATCGAGCGCACCCAGGCCTCGCTCGCGGAGCTGAAGCGCGACATCCGGACCAGGACCGGAACGGCGTTGCTCGACTTCATTCAGGAGGACATCCAGGGACTGAGCAAGTCCATGTTCAGTCCGCGCAGCATGGGCGTGATCATGGCGGGCATGAACGCCTCATCGTGGATCAACGAGAAGATGATGGCGTGGCTCGGCGAGAGGAGCGTCGCGGATACGCTCTCCCAGTCCGTGTCGAACAACATCACGTCGGAGATGGGCCTGGAGCTGCTGGACGTCGCCGACGTGATCCGTCCTTATCCGGACGTGGTCGCTTATTTGCAGAGCGTGAAGCACGATGGCTTCCTGGATGAGCTTGTCGCGCTCGACGGTGGCAAGGAAGCCCGGGACGCCATCCGGGCTTACCTCGACAAATACGGTATGCGATGTGCGGGGGAGATCGACATCACGAGGGCCCGCTGGAGCGAGAAGCCAGCGACCCTGGTCCCCTTGATCCTGAGCAACATCAAGAACTTCGAGCCTCGCGCCGGAGAGCGGAGGTTCGAGCAGGGGCGGCAGGAGGCCTCGCAGCGGGCGCGAGCGCTGCTCGACCGGTTGAGGCAGCTGCCGGACGGGGAGCAGAAGGCCAGCGAGGCCCAGCGGATGATCGACCGGCTCCGGAGCTTCATCGGCTATCGCGAGTATCCGAAGTACGGCCTCGTCAATCGCTACTTCGTTTACAAGCAGGCCTTGCTGCGGGAAGCCGAGCGGCTCGTGCAGGCCGGCGTGATCCACGACGCCGAAGACATCTACTACCTCACGTTCGACGAGCTTCGCGAGGTCGTGCGCACCCATCGGCTGGACGACCGGATCGTCCGCCAGCGGAGAGCGGAGCACGAGCTCCACAAGAAGCTGTCGCCGCCGCTCGTCATCACGTCCGACGGGGAAATCGTGGCAGGCGCGCACAGACGAGCCGATCTCCCCGCCGGAGCCCTCGTCGGCCTGGCGGTCTCTTCCGGCGTTGTCGAGGGACGAGCCCGCGTCCTCCTGGACATGGCCGACGCGGAGCTGGAGGCGGGGGACATCCTGGTCACCACCTTCACCGATCCCAGCTGGACGCCCTTGTTCGTGTCCATCAAGGGCCTTGTGACCGAGGTGGGGGGCCTGATGACCCATGGCGCGGTGATCGCCCGGGAATACGGCTTGCCGGCGGTCGTCGGCGTGGACAACGCGACAAGGCGGATCCGGGATGGGCAACGCATCCGCGTGCATGGAACGGACGGGTATGTCGAGATCCTGACCTGAGATCCGCGGCGCTCGCGCTCCTCGTCGGGGCCGCGCTGGGCACCGCTTCGTGGGGCCGCTGTCTCGGGGCCGTCGGGCTCGGGCTCGCGGTGCCGGACCGTGCAAGACGTCCATTTTTACACCGACGCGGCAGCGGCGCGGCACGGTACCTTCCAGGGGTCGCCGGTATCGGCGATCCTGGACCTCGGCCTCGCGCTGCCGTGACAGGGCCGCGTCGATTCTTTCAAAACGCGTCCGCCGCGCGTCCACTCACCCCAGCGCATGTCCCTGCTCGCCACCGCGCCCGAAGGCCGGCCGCGCGCGATCTCCGCGCCGGGAGGCCCGGTCCCGTCCTTCGAGCAGCTCTTCTTCGAACACGCGCCGTTCGTCTGGCGCGCGCTGCGGCGGCTCGGCGTCCATGAAGCCGACGCGGAGGACGTCTGCCAGGAGGTCTTCATGATCGTCCACCGGCGCCTCGCGGGCTTCGAGGGGCGATCCTCGGTCCAGACCTGGATCTACGGCATCTGCATCCGGGTCGCGGCCGACTACCGCAAGCGCGCCCACCGGCGCCGCGAGTCCACGCGCGCCGAGCTGCCCGACCAGGAAGCGCACGAGGACCAGCACGGGGCGCTCGAGGACCGTCAGGCGCGCGCGCTCCTCGACGCGTGCGTCCAGACGCTGGACGACGACAAACGCGCGGTGTTCGTGCTTTTCGAGCTGGAGGAGCTGCCGATGACGGAGGTCGCCGAGGCGGTGGGCTGCCCGCTCCAGACGGCGTACGCGCGGCTCTACGCGGCGCGCCGTGCGGTCGAGGCCGCCCTGCGGCGCGCCACGGCCGGGAGGAGGATGCCTTGAGCAAACCGAAGGATCCGCCGCGGCTCTTCGATGCGTCCTCGGACACGACCGACGCCGTGCGCGCCGTCCTGCGCGCGGGTCGGCGCGAGCTCCCCGGGCCTTCCGACCTCGCCCGCCTCGCCGCGCGCCTGCCGCTCGGGCCGCTCCCGCCCTCGGGGGCCTCGCCGCCGGCCGGGGCGCCCCAGGTCGCGTCGCCCCCGGCCGGGACGCCCCAGGTCGCCTCGCCCCCGGCCGGGACGCCCCAGGTCGCGTCGCCGCCCCCGTCGCCTCCACCCGCGCCTGGGCACCTCACCGCGGCCGCCGCAGGGCCTTCCGTGGCCGCCAGCGCGCTCCTCGGCGCGGTCCTCGGCCTCGGCGTCGTGGGCGGCGTGTGGTGGCGCGACGCCGCCACGGCGCCGCGCGACGCCGCGCCCAGGTCGCGCGACGCCGCGCCCAGCGCCATCGCGAGCGCCTCTGGGCCGAGCGCCGCCGCGCCCACGAAAGCCCCCCCGCGGCCCGCGGAGCCCGGCGTCGACGGCGCCGGACACGCCGGATCGGAGGCCGCTCGCGGCGCGGCGCGTGAGCCCTCGAGCGCGACCGCGCCGCACGACGAGCTCCTCCCGCGCGCGCGCCCCGCCGCGCCGCGGGCCGACGAGGCGGCGATCCCCTCGCCGGGCGCGCCGAGCGGCGGGGCCCCCCCGAGCGCGAGCCCTCCATCCGCCGGCGCCGCCGAGGGGGCCGAGACCGAGGTCCAGCTGCTCCATCGAGCGCAGGACGCGCTCGCCACCGACGCTGCTTCGTCCCTCGCGCTCACGGTCGAGCACGCGCGGCGCTTCCCCACCGGCGCGCTCGGTCAAGAGCGCGAGATCATCGCCATCCGCGCCCTGCTCGCCCTCGGCCGCGCGGCCGAGGCGCGCGCCCGCGCCGCGAGTCTGCTCGAGCGGTTCCCCGGCTCGGCGTACCGGGGCAGGCTCGAATCGCTCGGTCTCGAGGGATCCTTTCCAAAAAACTGAGCCGATCGCTCCACGCACCAGGTGACCGCACGATGCGGTCCTTTCGGCGGAGAACACCCATGTCGAATCGCTTTTCCTCGCGCGCCTCGTTCCCGCGGCGCGCCGCGAACCTCTTCCTTCTCGCTTCGCTTGCGGCGACCTCGCCGCTCCTCGGCGGCTGCGGGATCGAGCTCCAGATTGGCGAAGAGCCCAGAGACGGTGATGGTCCCGGCACCGCGACGGGCACGGGCGGGTCCCCGCCGGGTACCGCCGCCGCGACGGGCGCGGGCGGCGGGGCCACCACCGCGACAGGCACCGGCGGCGGAGTCACCACCGCGACAGGCACCGGCGGCGGAGTCACCACCGCGACGGGCGCGGGCGGAGCTGGCGCCAACGATGGAGGCGGCGGTATGCCGCCCACCGGCGGCGGTGGCGCAGGAGGCGCAGGAGATAGCCTCCCAGGCAAGCCGACCGACCCGGAGTGCGCGGACTCCGTCGCCCATCTCGCTCCGATCCAGGTGAAGACCCAGGCGCAGCTCGACGCGCTGCCGCTCATTCACAGCGCGGGCAACGTCGCGCTCGCCGGCAGCGTCGAGGACCTCCAGCACCTCAAGTGCCTGACCGGGGCGGACATCGTCGAAATCACGAGCGACGCGCTCGAGGATCTGAGCGGGCTCGAACGGCTGGAGGTGGTCACGAACGACCTCACCGTCATGAACACCGGCGCCTTGCGCTCCCTTTCAGGCCTCGAAGGGCTTCGTCACGTGGGCCGCTACTTCAGCATCCTCGACAACGTCGCCCTGCTCGATCTCCACGGCCTCGAGCTCTACGTCGAGAGATCGAACTACCTCGACATCAACGGGAATCTGAGCCTGGAGAGCCTGGACGGCCTTGGTATCACGGACGCGGAGCACCTCTCCGTCAGCCACAACCCGGCGCTCGAACGTCTCGACGGTCTCCGGGTGGAGCGAGTCGAAAACTTCCTGATCGCCAGCAATGACTCGCTCACGAACCTCGACGCCCTGTCGTCGCTGACCGAGGTCCGCGATCAGCTCTACGTCGGCCAAAATCGCGAGCTGCTGAGCATCGCCGGCCTCCACGGCCTCACTCGCGGATTGCAGGTGGTCATCGACAACAACGACAAGCTCCGCGATCTCGCCGGCCTGCACAACATGAGCGAGATAAGCCATCTTCACGTGAACGAGAACGACGCGCTCGAGAACATCGACGCGCTCGCGGGCGTCGAGCTCGGTGAGCTCCGTTTGGAGGGGAACGCCGCGCTCACGAACATCGATGGCCTACAGGGCCTCACGCGCATCGGATCCATCATGTTCTTCCGCGCGCCGGGCATCACGTCCCTCCGAGCCCTGAGCAATTTGACGCGTGCAGACCTCGTCGCGATCCATGCGACGGGCGTGACGAACCTCGAGGGCCTCGAGAACGCCAAGATCGACGAGGATCTCTCCGTCGCCGACAACGCCGATCTCGAGAGCCTCACCGGCCTCAACCCCGACAATCACGTCCTCAGGGCCCTGTGGGTCGCCGGAAACCGGAGGCTGAGCGACCTCACCGGGCTCGAGATGCTCGAAGCCGCGACCAGCTACATCTACATCCTCGACAACGATCGACTCGTCTCCCTTTCTGGGCTCGACAACCTGACCTCGGTCCCCTCGCTCCTGATCAGGCAAAACCCGAGGCTCACGAACATCGCTGCGCTCGGCTCACTCGAGACCGTGGTGCAAGAGCTCTCGATCAGGGACAATGAGTCGCTTCCGACTTGCCAGGCCCAGGCCATCGCCGATCAGATCGAACCCGGCACGCCCACCATCGAGGTGACCGGCAACTACGCGGGCGGCACCTGCGACTGATCCATTCCAGACTGCAAACGTCAGCCCAGAATCCAACCCTGTCGGGTCCTCAGAGGACGGTTGGGTCAAGGCGTTTCCCGAGGGAATGGGAGGCGAGCGGCGGCCGGTCAGCCGTCAGGGGCAGGCCATGCCCTTGGGCCAGCAAAAGGCGCCGCAATGACAGTCTTTCGATGCCGCGCAGGGTCCACAGCTCTTGACGACGAGCGGAACACACTGTCCGTAGGACCCGCCATAAGGGCCAACCTGGCAGCGTTCGTTGCTCTGACACGGACCAGCGTCGCTTCGCTCCGAGGGCGATCACGATGCGCGATCGCGGTGATCACGATGGCGTGATCTGCGTAATCACGATGGGCGGTCTCCGCAGTTACACCTCTCAGCTGTGCGTCGGGAACCCGGAGCTGCGCTCCGCGAGCTCGAGTCGCCCCCAGTGCAAGACCGAGATCAGGGTCGGCTCAACTCGCACCGTGGGGTCGGCATGCACGAGCGACCTCGCTGAGAGCGCCGGAGGAGCGCACGGCGACGCGGGCAGAGGCGCGTGCCCCGCGCACGGCTCAGACTTCGCGGCGCGGGCCGGTGGTTTTACGCCCATCGGGCAGGAGCTCGATTCGATCGAGTGCGAGGGCCGGGCGGGTGCAGTACCGCACGAGCCTCTCGCGCCCCTGATCATCATCCGCTGCGATGCGCACCGCGCAATGACGGCGTGCTCGCGCCTCACGCCGAGTGGCGCAGCGCGGTGGTGCCCAAGCCGCCGGGCGTCGTGCACGCTCACGACCTTCCGGCGAGCGGGAGCGGGACTGTGAAGCGCGATGCGGCAACGCCAGCCTCGATGCAGCCGCTGACGCCGAAGCGCGCCTCGCCTGGCCCCGCGCCACCTCGCGCGGAGCGGACCTCCGCGCCGGGGGGCGCCGCCGCACCCTTCGGCCCGCAAACGTTCTCCTCACCGCCGCTCGCAGCAGCACCTGCCGGGCCCGCCGTGATGCCCGCGGCTTGCTGCGCGGTGGCCGCTGCTGCCGGCGGCGTCGCGATCACGGACTTCGGCATCTCCGTCCGAGCCACGTCCGCCGTACGGCCCGGAGCGCCGCTGCATCTCACGAGGCCGGCCGCCGCTGCGCACCCATCGGATCATCGAGGATCGCCGCGCGGCGGTTTTTGATTGACGCCGGCAATGTGAACGTTCACATTATCTTTCTGGATACTCTTCCGCTTTACCCTGGATAGACCGTCATGCGCATCGGGCCCTTCTTCTTCATGCGCGTTGACCCTGACGGTCGGCTCTCACTCGAGATGAGCAGCATGCAGGGGAGCGTTGCAACGGTTCCAAGGCGGAACGCCTGGCAACCACCTGTCTGCCAACTTCGTCATCGTCGGCCTGAAGCAGGCGCTTGACGCTGGCGTGACGTAACCAGAGAGGCCTCATGTACAACAAAAAGAAAGCCGTCAGGCGCTTCAATGTCTTCTGCTTGCTCTCGAGCGTCGCGCTGCTGGCGTGCGGCGAAGACAACGGCGGCGCGGCACAAGCTGCCGGTGCGGGCAGTTCGAGCGTGTCAGCCACCACCAGCGGGGCGTCGACCGGCGGAACCGCTGGGTCGGGTGGCGCGGCCAGTAGCGGTGCCGACACCAGCGCCGGTGGAATGGGCGGAGCAGGCGCGGGCGCGGGCGGAGCAGGTGACGGCGGCGCAGGAGCCGGCGCGGGCGCGGGCGGAGCAGGTGACGGCGGCGCAGGAGCCGGCGGAGCCGGTGGTTCGGCGCTCCCGCCCATCACGGATTACTCTGCCGAGGGTCCGTTCGCGACGACCGTGGAGCGGAACGTGGGACCGAACGGAGCCTATACGGTGTTTAGGCCCGAACCCTTGGGTGTGGACGGCTTCTTGCATGCTCCGATCGTTTTCGGCCCCGGCATCGGCCAGCAGGTGGCGGTGCACACGACCATGCTGACGAACTTTGCTTCTCACGGTTTCGTGGTCGTCGGGTGCCCCGTCCTCAGTGGCGGCCCCGGCGACGCAGGCAATCTCAGGAAGATGGAGGATGGTCTCAATTGGATCCTGGAGCAGAACGACGCGCCAGGCAAATACCAGGGCAAGCTCTACGTCGATCACGCGGTCTCGATGGGCTTCTCGGTCGGCGGCACCTCGGCCGTGCAACTCGGCGGTCACGAGGCGGTGGCCACTGTCGTCTCGATCCACGGCCACAGGGCCTCGGCCGACCTCCACGGCACGATGCTGCAGACGACTGGCACCCGGGATACTGTCGGCATGCCCCTCCAGCAGGACACCTACGACATGTCCGAAGTGCCCACATTCCTGGCAACGCTGACGGGCGCGCCTCATGCATACATCGAGAGCGACGGCGGCGGCGAAGAGCGGCCCGCGATCGTCGCATGGATGCGCTACTGGATCTACAACGACATGGGCGCGCGGGACCATTTCTTCGGCGATGATTGCGTGTTGTGCAAGGCGCCTTGGGAGAATCCCCAGCGCAAGAACTGGGAATAACCTCGCGTCGAGGGTGCTGGAGCGCCCGCTCCCGCTCCCCTCCGCGCTCCCGACCCCCTCCCGGTCCGACCTTCAATCTGGGCTGCGACCTCGCTCACGCTGGCGCTGGCAACGTCGGCTCCGCCAACACCCGAGGGCATCAAGCGTCCGCTGCCCGCGTGCTCACTCTGGAGGCGCGTACAGTAGAGCGGTAACCGCTGAGCCCAACGGGACACGCTTACCCGCTAAAATTACTAGGGTATTCTGGATGGCACGACCACGTCGTGGTTGTGCGATGATGTCAACCGAACGTTGGGGCGAGTGGGCACTTGCCTTCGCAAACGCGTTTGGACCCCCTACCCACCAACCTGGCCTCCAGTGGTCAGCTGCCTCGCGGCGCACTCGTCGGATTGCTCGTGGCAGGGCTCGGCGCGCTGGTCCGCCGCCGTCGCCGATCTGCCGCGTAAGCGGGGGTTGCCTCTACGGGGCGCCAACACGCCATGAGGTGAGCGTGGGCACCCTGCTGCTGCTCCGCATCGCCACCACCAGGTCCCCCGCGCCAATTGGGGCTTGACGTCTCCGAGACGTTTGGATTTCCTTTCTCCACCATGAAGACGGCTTTCCCTCGCTTTCGACTCGTCGCATCGACGGCGCTCCTCGTCGCGGCCGCCGCGGCCTGCAGCAGCGAAGATGCCGATCCTGGCACGCCAGGTTCGTCGGGCGGCTCGCCGCCAGCCGGCGGATCGGGAGGGACGGGGCGGATAGGAAACCATAGAACTCTCGCCCGTATCAAGCCCCGCGGGAACGGCGCCGGGCAAGCCGTCTTTCGCGCATCAGACACCCGCTCGCCCCGTCGCAGGGCCCGCGCGCCGTGCATTGGGTGCAGCTCTGGCTCGACGACCGCGACGTGCGTTCGCCATGACGGGCTCGGGCCGGGTGCCCACCTGCGCCGCGTCGAACCCGAACGCCATCGGTTCCCACGTTGGATCGCGCGCGGGTGCTGCCGTTCGGGGCTGCGAGGGCAAGTTCAGATGATCGAGGATGCGGCGCTCCACCGCTGAGTCGGTGATCGTGGAAAGCACGCGCATCCTCCGTTCGCATCTCGGGCATCGGAGCGCATCGAACCCGAAACGAGCGCTTCATGAGCACGGCCCACTCGACGTAGCGCGACGTAGCGAACAACTCCCCTTCGAGCAGTCGCCCCCAGTGCAAGACCGAGATCAGGGTCGGCTCAACTCGCACCGTGGGGTCGGCATGCACGAGCGACCTCGCTGAGAGCGCCGGGGGAGCGCACGGCGACGCGGGCGCGGGCGACGCGGGCACAGGCGCGTGCCCCGCGCACGGCTCAGACTTCGCGGCGCGGGCCGGTGGTTTGGGTGTCACGAGAGAGCGCCACGACGAGCGAGGCGCGAACACGCCATGGTATCTCACAAGCGGGATCTTCGGCGGAGGAATCAAAGCCGCGAGCCGGGCCCTGAACTCCAGTGGATTCATGACGCGGTGAGTGCGTCCCCGCCGAGGTATCTTCATCAAGTACGCTATACGCCCATCGGGCAGGAGCTCGATTCGATCGAGTGCGAAGGCCGGGCGGGTGCAGTACCGCACGAGCCTCTCGCGCCCCTGATCATCATCCGCTGCGATGCGCACCGCGCAATGCACGTCGAACCCGTCGCACGCCGCGGAGAAGCGTCGCTCTCGACGCTCGAAAGCCGCGTCGGGACTGTCCTTGTCTACACCACGCTGGTGGGATGGGGGAGAACGTGCTGGTGGCGAAGCTTTTCGCCGTGAGGACGAGCGCCGCTCGCCGCCTGCGGCGAACGCAGCCGCGTGCGACCGTCGCGCCCTTTTCTGTCGCGCGTGCGCCCTGACGGGTGCTCACCCGTCGCGGACACGCCACGCACGCAGATTGAACCCCATGCCCATGAATCGCTCCCCGCCTGACTTGATCGGGTAGGACCCAGCGGCTATACCCCCTCCACATAGCACGGTGAGGGAGCACGCGATATCGCGTGCGCACCGGAGGACCGGCCATCTCGGCGGAGCTATGAAAACGCCCGTCGAACGGCGGGCGACAGTGCCGTGCAGGAAAGGAGAATGCGATGAAGACGTTTCTCGGGCGCAAGCCTGCCCATCTCGTGTCCGCGTTGGTGATAGCGGCGGCCGCGTGCATCACAGTGACGGGGATCGGCGCGCAGAGCGCACAAGCGCGTGACCAGAAGGTGACACTCACCCGGACCAATCGAGACTGCAACGGCGACATCGTACCTCCGTCGCTGCCCACGCCTTTCGGCTTCGCGATCATCCACCCGACCGGCTCGCGCAAGCTGATCGCGAACGTGGTGCTCCAGGGCGGAACGGCCAACGCCACCTACAACATCCGGCTGATCCAGACGCAGAACGGGGCGGCAATCGTCCCCGAGTGCACCGAGATCGACGCCACGCTCACCACCGACGCCGCCGGAAACGGGAGCACGAACGTGCAGGAAGCGCTACTGTCCGGCGCGAACGACGCCTTCGTGGTCCTAAACAACCAGGCCAATCTCTTCGACTTCTTCACGACCGAGGAGGTCTTCTTCTGACTTCCCTCTCCCACCCACGCCGGAATTGATAGGCGGTCTCTCAGGAGGCGCCTAACACCACTGCATCACGCAGATCTGCAAGCGCTCAAAATGACTCGGATTTCCGAATCCGTGACGCAGTAAGAATCTTGAATGATTCCCCTCTGGCGATGCGGACACCGCGATATCATCGAGCGGCGCGTTGTTGCCGAGTTGATGCTCTTCTTTCTTCAATTGAGGTGCCAAGGGAAGTGCATCCTTGTTTATGCGCTAATTCATTCCGCCTGAATCTTGCGGCTCGCAGCAGTCGTGTCACGCATCGCGCTGTGCGCGAGATCGCGAGTGCTCGTCCAAGTCACCGCTAGAACGCCGAACATGTTGAAAATCGTCTAATTTCGATATGTTATGCAGCCTCCTGGATCAGCCGCTGGGCCGCCTCAAGATTCTGGATGGCTGCGGTGCGCCGGAGGTCGAACAGATTTCTCCTGGCGCCGATGTAGCGCGCGCAGTGTCCTTTCCGCGCCGCGATATGGGCGAGCGCATGCTCCACAGCTGTCCGCTGCCGGAGCACGGCGCGTCCTGCTCCGGTCTGCTGCAACTTCCGGAACTTGCCCTGCAGAGCTTCATCCTCGGCGATGGACACGGTCCGCCCTCGCCCCGAGGCAGCTTGCGTGCACTTGGCTCGGAGGGGGCACGCGCCACACTCCTCAGGATCAAACTCGACCGTATCGCCCGGTTCGAACACCTCGATCTGCCCCGCTGGACACGTGATTGTCTTGGCGCGCAGGTTGATCTTGAAGTCGCGCTTGCTGAATAGCTCCGGGCTGCGAGCCCGCTGCCCCCAAGGCTTCGAGAACACCTGGCCGCCCGCTCGGATCACGTCATCGACGACGGGACTGTTCACGTAGGCTCGATCGATGTGCAGCTCACCCAGGCGCAGCCCCTGATGCTGGATGTCCTTGGCGATCGGCGCGGCCCCCTCCTCTTCGGGCCGATTCGCCGGCGTGATCGCGCAGGCGACGATGACCGGAAGGTCAAAGTCGCGCGCGATATGTTCCTTGTAGCCGTCGAAGCGCTTCGAGCGGCTCTTGCGACCGTGGCGCATCTCGGCGTCTTCAATGGAGACACGGCGGTCAGGCGCAACGCCTTGCCGGATGCGAACGGTCCCATCCTCGGCTGTTTCCAGGTCCTGGTCTCGAACCTGTGTGACCGCGTCCAGATAGGTGCGAAGCGGCTGCTCGACGACGTCGTCCAGGTGGCGGTCGACCCACTGCTGCAGCGACGAGACCTGCCGCTCCAGGATCTGAATCGCTGCCGCCTTCTGTTTCGGGTCGCTCCAGTCCAGGTCGAGCCCGGCCTTGATACTGGGAGCCAGAAGCAGCGGGATGCCCGCCTTGCGGCAGATCTCCTCGGGCGGACGCTCCGTGATCTTCGACACGACGCGGACGATGCTGCGTGCAGCGTGGCCGAGCAGGTTGATCGTGTCCTCAACCCGCCCGGCCCCCGCTAAAGGGCGGCTATCGATGGCCACGCGCAGCGCCTTGGACACCGCACGCCTCTCGCCCTCCGTCATCGCGCCGGACCGAACAAGCGCTACGGTCCGCTCCAGCAGCATCCGGTCCATCTCGTGCGCGACCATCCGCTCTCGGAACGCCTGCAGCGCGCCCTGCGAGAACGGCGGCGTCGCCGCACCCAGGCAGCCGAGCACCATCTGCCAGCGCAGGTCGACAACGCACAACTCCACCGCCTCGGCATCCGATGCGCCGACGTAGCCTTGAAGCAGCGTGACCATGCACATCAGCGCCGGTGGATGCGGCGCCTCGCCTGCCCCCGTCGTCCGGTACATGCCCTCCAGCTGCTCCTGGAACGTCTCATCGAACAGCTCGTGCCGGTGCTGCCTGAGAAAGCCGAACAGTGCTCTCACGCGCGTCAGCCGCTTCATCAGCGCCTGCTCCTGCCGCGACAGCTCCACCGGCGGCGACCATCGTTCCATCCGTGCACCTCCGGACGCGGACGAGATCATGGCCCGACGAGACCGTCGAGCCTTGCATCGAAGCGACCAGAATTATCGCAAAATCAACCTGATCGGTCCTCTAGAGCTTGCGGGATACTGCGACCGCCAGTCCAGCGAGCGCCGGTGATGCTGTGACGAGAAATTAGATTCCGAGGAAAGCTCGGATGTCGTCGATCTCGCGCCAGAAGCTCGCCACCCGTCGAAGGCACGTACCGACGGATGCCACGTCGCAGGGTCATGGGGCCACCCCGTCGCAGGGTCATGGGACCAGGGGGAGACGACGTGATCGGTCTCGACCATGCCCGAGACCGCGGAGCGTGTCGAGGCCCCCGGAGCCGGGCGCGCAGCGACCGACGACGTCTCTCTTTTCGCAGGGTCATGGGGCCACCCAGGCCCCGGGTAGATCCCAAGCAGGGGCCGCGACGTTCAGGAGTAGGAGGGTCCACCCCGCCCCCCCGGCGACACCCGCGGTCCCGTCGACGAGGGGGCAAGGCACACCGATCGGAGCGAGGGGTCAGAGGCGCGGCCCCGGGCTCGACGTCCTCGCCGGGGCCGCAGCGGTCATCGCCGCCTGCCGCGTGGGTGGGTGGGCGGCTTGCTGCGCGCGGGCACCGGCGCGGCGGTGTTGCTCTCGTCGAGCTTCGGCTTGAGCCGCGGTCTGTACGACTCCCCCTCGATGATGAAGTCGAACGCCGCGTTCTTGAACCGATCGACGGCGCTCTGCGCGAGCAGCACGTCGTCGAACATCGCGAGCCACTCGGCCGTGTCGCGATTGCTCGTGACGATCATCGAAGCGTTGCCTGTGCGTTCGAGGAAGAGCTAGTACACGTCGCGGCTCTCCTCCTTGTTCATCGCCTCGAGGGCGAAGTCGTCGAGGATCAGCACGGAGAATGCCAACGGGTTTGAGACAGGCCGGACGAGAATCCTATGAGGGGATGGCGCTGAGGGGCGCGTTCCGGCTCTGGGCCCCAACCGGTCGAGATCGGGGTGGCCGCGGCACGGCCGTGGGCGCAGCGATGGGCTCGGGCGCGGCGCTGGTCGTGTCCGTGTGCGGCGGCGCCGCGTCCTCGCATGCGGCGGCGTCGACGGACAGCGGGTTGATCACTACCGAAGCGGGCGGCCTGCGCACGACGGGCGGACCGTTCGGGAAGCGTTCAGGATGCGCGGCGTAGGCCGTGCCGAGGGCGACCTGGCGCCGAGCCGCGATATCTTCGACGCGGCCATAGAATACATCAGCAGGTGTGAAGAGCGCAAGGCCAGAATGCTGATGAAGGTCGTTATACCAGCTGAAGAACTCCTGGCACCACGCTCGTGCATGAGCCAGCGAGGCAAAGCGTTCCGGATAGTCGGGCTGGTATTTGAGCGTCTTGAACTGCGACTCGGAGAAGGCGTTGTCCTCACTGACGTGAGGCCGGCTGAAGCTACGAACAACGCCGAGCGAGCCGAAGAGCTGAGCGAGCCCCTCCGACCTCATCGCGGAGCCGCGGTCGGCGTGCACCGTGAGCGAGCCGGGCTCGACGCTGTGGCGGGCGACGGTCTCTGCGAACAGGTGCTCGGCGAGCTCTGCGCTCTCGCGCTCGGCGAGCAGCCAGCCGACGGTCATGCGACTGAACAGGTCGAGGACGACGTACAGGCAGTAGAAGACGCCGGGCAGCGGCCCGCGCAGCTTGGTGATGTCACACGTCCAGATCTGGTTGGGGGCCGTGGCGGTGAGCGTCGCGGGGAATTCAGCGAGACAAAAGCCGGCGGGACCTGGCGGCGCCATGGCGGAGAGGTAGGGCGCGACCACGACCGCTGCTGCGGCGAGCGGCGGCTCTCAGCCCGGCAAGAGGCGGCTCTCGGATGTCTGATCCCATGATGCGCGACCAGGCACCGCCCAACACAGGCAAAACCCGATGCTCACGAACGTCGCTGCGCTCGGCTCACTCGAGACCGTGGTGCAAGAGCGCTCGATCAGGGACAATGAGTCGCTTCCGACTTGCCAGGCCCAGGCCATCGCCGCTCAAATCGAACCCGGCACGCCCACCGTCGAGGTGACCGGTAACTACGCGGGCGCCATCTGCGATTGATCTGTTTCAACCTGCAAACGTCGGGCTCTGCCGCCCGAGCGCAGGCCTGGGTAGCCGCGTCGCTGGGCTCCGGCGGCTCGCGCCGGTTCGGCACCGCAAGCGCGTCCTCGGCGACGCGGCACGAGGACCCTGCGACCGCCAACGGACGTCGAGACGGGGCGCCGCCGCCCTGTGGTCGCGCAGGCCACACCCGCGCGGCGCGGTGCGACGGCCGCGCGACAAACTCGCCGACAGCAACGCGGACTCCACGGTTCGCTGACGGCATATCGGTTGCTTGGCCGGGCGTCGAACGCACAGCGATCCAGGCGCGTCGCTGCGTGTCAGCCAGCCAGCGCCGCGGCGCCGCGCGAGCGCGCAGGAGCCCACGGAGACGACCATGTCGAAGCACTTCTTCCGCACCGCACCGTTCCTCGGAATCCTTGTCACCACCGGCTGCGCCGCGACGGCCGGCGTCGATGAGCTCGACGACGAGCCGGTCGGAGAGGCCGAGAGCGCGCTCGCCGCCGAGATGACGCTCAGCCCGAACCAGCGGATCGTCAACGCCGCCAGCCTTTACTATGCGAACCCGGACGTCGCGGTGAGCCAGTTCGCCGAGGCGTCGCTGGGCGGCTACTGCAACGGCGTGATGATCGGGCCGAACGTCTTCTTCAGCGCGGCCCACTGCGGGGGCGGGCCGACGACCATCACCTTCCGCACGTACCGGAACGGCAGCACGGCCGCGTCGGACACGGAGGCCTTCACGTGCGACGCGATGGAGCAGACGTTCAACGACACGGACGGCGTGCTCTTCTTCTGCTGGCCGAACGCCGCCGGCGAGAACCCGGGCGACAAGTACGGCTACGTCGATTTCGACGTGTCGCCGCCCGTCGTCGGACAGCAGATCTACAGCATCTCGGCGAACAACCAGCAGAACGGCAGCCTCCCCTTCGACACGCGCATGTACGCGAACGGCCAGGTCACGAGCGTCACCGGCGCGGGGCACTGGTTCACCCCGGCCTCGGCGCCGAACACCGGCGTCGAGATGAACGTCTGGGGGGAAGGTGGCATGAGCGGCTCGCCCCATTTCAACGCGGCGAACGGCAAGATGATCATCGCCCCGCTGTCCACGGCGTGCTCCGGCGGGTGCTGGGGCCGCAACGCCCTCTCGATGCGCGATCTGCTCTTCTGGGGTTACGTCAACCCGAGCTTCGACCCCGCGGCCCAGGGCCCCACGGTCAACGTCTCGCTCGTCACGAGCCTCGGCCTCACCCCGGCCAACTACTACGGCTGGGCGGACAAGGAGCTCGACTGGGAGTTCGACATCCAGCGCGACCTCGAGCGGCTGCGCGGCGAGGCGCGGCGCGACTGGTACAACCTCGGCTTCGACAGCGTGCGCCGCAACGCGCTCTGGGACCTCACCGCGCTCGCGACCCTCGACGTGACGAACCGGTGGGCGCGCATCAACCGCACGACCGGCGCGGGCTACGCCGACGCGCTCTCGCACGGCAAGCTGAACCTGGCCGCGGGCAGCTACCGGATCACGCTCATGACCAACACGCAGGCGAGCCAGTACACGAGCTCGCTGTGGGTGGGGCTGAAGAGCGGCACGACATGGCTCGGGGGCGAATACGTGGCGAACACCGTGGGATCGGGCTGGCAGATGCACACGTTCGAGGTGAACGCCCCGTCCGACGGGCTCACGCTCGGGCTCGGCGTATTCGGGACCGCGGACATCCTCGTGTCCGCGCCGAGCGTCGTGAAGAGCACCGCCGTCATGAACTTCGACACCTTCGACAAGCGCACGAACTGGCGCAACGACGTCGACGGGAGCCGGGCGCAGGTGGTCCCGGACGGGCGGGTGACGGGCACGCCCAACTGGGCGGTCCGCGTGACGCAGAGCGCGACGGGCTACCCGGTGCGCAACCGCCAGCTCGCGCTGGCCGCGGGGCGGCCGTACCAGATCTGCTTCGACGCGCGCAGGACCACCGCGAGCGGGTCTTCCCAGGCCGAGCTCCGCGTCGTGAGCGGCGGCGCCCAGGTGATGTGGACGAGCTTCTCGCCCTCGAGCGCGTGGAGCACCACCTGCTCGGCGACGTTCACCCCGCCGTCGGACGACAACAACCTGCAGATCCGCGCCTCGACCGGCGATCCGGTCCTCGTCGACAACATCGCGATCACCGCGATGTGAGCCGGCGCCGTCGCGCCGCCCGCCTGCACCTCCTCGGCGCGCGTTTCCCGGGGCGAGCCGCCGGCACGATGGGCGGCCCCTGGACGTCCGCGAGCGGGGCGGGCCCGTCGAGCTCCGGCGCTGCCAGCGCAGCGCCGAGCGCGGCGCGGACGCGCACGCGGTCGGGCTTCAGGCACCACGGCGCCCTCTCGAGCGTTCGATATCGTGACATGTCATGTGACATGTCACGTGACATGTCACGGATCCGGCAGGCGCTCTCGATGCGCACGGATGCCAGAGCCGCGAACGCGAGGACGATGCGCTAGCGGCCCGTCGGGAGGCCCCCTTCGTGCTTGGATGTCGAGAGAGGCTCGCTTCTCTGGCATGCAGCTTGCCAATGCCCCGTGTCGACGGGGCGGCGCTCCGTCTGGCTTTCTTGCACCGTGATGCAATGGGAGGTTGACGGGTCATGCTCAGAGGAATTCGGTTCACGATGGCGGCGGCCGTCTTGCTGGTGGGCTCCGAGGCGATGGCGTGGTCCACGGGGCCGATCCCCGGCACCAGCGCGGTCGGACACACGGCGCAGGGCTATGCGTGGAAAGACTGGGGAGGGGGCGCCTGGAGCAAGTGGCACAGCGTCGCCTACAGCGATACCACCGGCGACGTCGTCATGGTCGCCCGCCGGGAGGCCAACGTCGGCTTCCCCTTCGGATGGATGCCCTGGGTGATAGAGACGGTCGATGAATCCGTGAACTTCCTCAACGGCCTCTCGATGGCCATCGGCAAGGAGGACGGCACCGAGTTCATCGCGTACGTCGACGTCGACACGTATCGTCTGAAGGTCGCAAGGCGGGTCGGCGGAAACGCCGGCAACTGCGGCGTCCTCAGCCAGTGGGACTGCGAGACGGTCGACTCCGTCGATGTGGTTCGTACCCCCTCGATCGAGGTCAGGTACGACTCGGGGATCCAGGATTACATCGTCTATGTCGTCTACACCACGGAGACGAGCGCTGGCGTCCGGAGCCTGAAACACGCGCGGAAGACCGGCGGAAATCCGTGGTTCACCGGGACGATCAAGGCGAACACGAACCAGATCAGGCTGGCCTCCGACGCGATCGCCCTCGATGGCGGGACGCCGCTCGTCGCCTTCGCCGAGAGCTCGGTCGGGGTGCAGGTGAGCCGGTTCGTCGGGCCCTCTCTCGGCACCTGGACGACCACCCTGATCGACGCGAACGGCGGGGGCTACGCGTCGATGGACGCCAGGTCGCTCCGTCGCGAGATCGTGTACACGAGCAACAATGATTTGAAGTCCGCCTCGTGGAGCTTCTTGACCGGGAACTGGACGGTGAGCACCGTCGACACGGCGGTTCAGGGGTCCTATCTATCCCTGGTGATCGATGACGCCTTCAACCCGCAGATCGCCTACAGAAAGGGCTCAGCGCCCTGGCTGGCCAGGCGGGGGACGAGCGGGTGGAGCACCACGGGCACGGTCACGCCCACCGCCGCGGGCTATAACCCGTCCCTTCAACTGGACACCCATCCCGCGACCGACACCGCCATCCTCATCCACATGAACAGCAACCGCGTCATGCACGTCACCGACGAATAGGCAGCCGCCTGCTCGAGGGCATCGGGGTTCACCAAGCTCGTTCGGTCGCGCTCAGACCACGCCCACCACCATGGCTCACGAACGTGGTCGTGACCGATGGTGGGGGGGCGGGCTTCGTCACGGGACGAACGCGATGTCGTCCACGAGCATGTCGAACACGGTCGACTTCGCCGTGTGGAACTCGATCGAGTAAGCGTGCGCAGCGTCGAACGCCGGGGGCGCAGGCACGCCCCAGCCGTCCGTGCTGAGGATATCGAACATGACCGTGTACTGCGCCCACTCGGTCGTGATGTCGATCCCCTCGCCGAAGTGATCGCCGCAGCCGGAGCCTTCACACACGCCGCCCTCGCGATCGGTGTTGCGGTCGGGGAAGTTCACGTAGATGTGCGTCGGCGCCGCCGCCTTGGCCCAGAAGGTCAGGCCCGAGTAGGCAGACGCGTCGTGGGTGAGCTTCGCGCCCCCTGGGGCGAAGTTCAGGTCGAACCCCATGCCGGCCCCCCTCGAGAGGAAGCCGCTCCCCGCGACGTGAGCGGCGTACTCGCTCGGATCGTGCCCGGGCGAGACCGGTACGAACGGGCGGCCGGGCAGAGGGGTCTGCGCGCCGCCCCGGGTGCCGTCGTTGTACGTGTACCAGCTGCCGACACGGTCCTTGCACCGGAGGATCGCGCCGTCGCCGTCCTCCAGATCGTCGAGGAGCGCGGTGCAGGCAGGGAGCTCGGGCTCCGCGTCCGAGCCGCCCGATCCGCCGGCGCCGCCCGCCCCCTCGTCCGAGCCGCCGGCTCCCCCGGCGCCGTCATCGATGCCGAACGGATCCGGGTCGTATTCGCCGGGCGAGATGCCAAGGACGAGGCCGCATCCGCTCAGCGACACCGACGCGCAGAGGGCGACCGTGAGCACCTGGAAGCGCATCAGAAGCTGCCTTGCACGAGCGCGCCGCCCAGCGCGGGCGAAAGCCCGAGCGACGCGCCCTGGGTCGAGCCCTTCGCGGTGAGCCACAGCACGCCGCCGCCGGCGATGGCCGCGAGGCCGACGCCGAAGACCACGGTCGCGACGTTCGCGCGCGCCACGGCGCTGCCGCGGATGTCCATGCCGCGCCGATCGCAGCGGTCGCCGTTGCAGAACGGGCGCGACTCGTCGAACCTCGACTTCGCCGCGAAGCCGAGCCCCGCCCCGACGCCGACGGCGACGACCCCCGCGCCTGCCGTGACGAGCGCGATCGTGCGGCGCCCATCCCCCGCGCCGCCCGCGTCGCTCGACGCGGGATCGTCCTCCAGCGCGCGCACGACGAGGGTCGAGGTCACGCCGCCCGGCTTCACCTCGACCTGCGCCGTCCACGCCCGCTTGCCCGGCGCGCTCGCCTGGATCACGTGGGTCCCCGCGTCGACCGGCATGGGCACGCCCCACTGGCCGGGGCCGACCGGCGTGCCGTCGCGCTTCACCTCGAGGCCCGGCGTGCTCGCGGCCTCGACGACCACCGAGAGGCGCGAGACCTTCGGCTGGACGGCCGCCGCGCGCTCGCGCGCCTTCGCCTCCTTCTCCCGGTCGCCGCTCGCGTGCACCCGCGCGGCGACCTCGAGGAAGTGCGCCCACGCGGAGGCCATCTTGCCGATGCGCTCGTAGCAATCGGCGAGGAAATAGCGGGTGTTGACGCTGTCGTAGAGGCGCAGGCTCTCCTCGTACTTGGGGCAGGCGCGCGACGCCTGGCCAGCGTCGACGAGCGCTCCCGCCTCCCGGAACAGCGCCACGGCGCCCGCCTTGTCCTCGGCCCTCGCCGCGCGCCCGCCAGCGATCGCCGCGGCCAGGCCGATGCCGATCGCGCAGAGGCGCGCGGCGCACCCGCGCTTCGGTCGGCCTTTCGTCTGCGGCGGCGTCATCGTGTCGGCGAAGGTATCAGAAGACATCGCGCGAGAACGGGTCGGCGCTGGAGGGCCGCTTCCCCTGCGGCGCGCCGCGCTTCGCCGGCTGCGCCGAGCCGCCCGGCCTCGCGGGCCTCTGCGCGGCGGGGGCGCCGGGGGCGGCGGCGCGCGCCTCGGGCGGCGGCCCCTCGGCCGACGCGCCGGGAGCGGCGCTGGGCGGCGGCACGGCGCTGGCGGCCGGCTCGACGGCCGCGTCCGGCCCGGCGCTCGGCTGCGCGGGGACCGGCTCCGGCCCGGCGCTCGGCTGCGCGGGGCGCGGCTCCGGGACCGCGCCCTGAGGGCCCGCCGACGACGCCGTCTCGCGCTCGATGTCGCGCGGGGCCCGGTCCGACATGCGCCAGAAGAGCAGGCCGCCGCTCACGAGCGCAAGGCCGAGCCCGATCGCGGCGGCGCGCTTCTCGCGCGACGCTGGCCTGCGGTTCGTCGTACCGAGCGGCGCGATGGTGAGCGCTCCCCCGCCGAGGGGCACGGTCGACGCGGGGAGCGTCGCCCCGGCCGCAGTGACCGCCGTGGCGGTGCGAGCAGCGCCGGGCGGCAGGGCCCCGGCCGGGAGCGCGCCGCGCAGCGCGCCGAAGAGGCGCTCGGCCGCCGCGCGCGCGTGCGGCGGAGCGAACGGCACCAGCGCGAGCGCGAGATCCGCGACGGTCGGGAACCGGCGATCGCGATCGCGCGCGATCGCCGCGAGGATCACGTGCTCCAGCGGCTCCGGGAGGTCCGGGCGGAGGGCGCGCGGCCGCTGCGGCTCCCCCTGCGTGACCAGGTAGACCAGCTGCGCGAGCTCGTGCGCGAAGAACGGCGTTCGCCCCGTGAGCAGCTCGAAGAGGACGACGCCCAGCGAATAGATGTCCGCGCGGCCGTCGACGTCGCTCGAGGAGCGGAGCTGCTCGGGGGACATGTAGAGGGGCGAGCCGAGCACTCCCCCCACCCGCGTCAACGCGTGGTCCTCCGCGTGCGTCATCTTGGAGATCCCGAAGTCGAGCACCTTGACGCACGGCGAGCCGTCCGCGTTCCGCGTGACGAACAGGTTGCTCGGCTTCACGTCCCGGTGAACGATGCCTTGCGCGTGCGCCTCCGCGAGCGCCTCGCAGACCTGGAGCACCAGCTCGACGGCCACGGGCACCGCGAGGCGCCCGCTCTCCGCGAGCACGGCGGCGAGGTCCCTCCCCTCGAGGTGATCCATCACCATGTACGGCGCGCCGCTCTCGAGCGTGCCGACGTCGGCGACGCGCACGACGTGCTGGCTGCGGACGCGCACGGCGGCGCGCCCCTCCCTCAGGAAGCGCTGGAGGATCTCCGGATCCCGCACGTACTTCGGCAACAGCACCTTGATCGCGACGCGCTCGTCGAGGGCCAGGTGGCGCGCGGCGACGACGAGCCCCATGGCGCCCCGCCCGAGGACGCTCTCCACGCGATACTTGCCGAGGAGGACATCCCCAGGGGCAATCGTGGTCTCGTCGGGGCTCGACATGGCAGGCCAGGGCGGAAGAAGGGCATCCACTATGCCACGTCACGGTCAGAGGCTCATGCAATTTTCCACCGGGCCGGCCTCAGCCGGGCAGCGCTGCCATGGATTGGCCTCTCCTGTCCTGTCGCGGCCGCTCCACCCTGACTCGTCGCAACCCGCCGGGACCAGAGCGACGACGACCCAATCTTCAGCGATGGCCGCGGCGCTGACGGGCCCTTCCATTCCTTTCACCGATTGTTACGAAACGACACACCGACGGATCGTTACGAAACGACACACCTCCTCGCCCAGCGATCGGGATTGCCTCGACTACGCGCCTCGGCTTGCCTGCAAAAATATGATACAAATGCTCTCACACATGGAAGCCGCATCGCGGCAATTCACATCAAGATCAGAAGCGACCGATGGGACGTCGGCGAGTCGCGATTTCTGTTCTACTCGTCGACTGTTATTGATATAGCGATAGCGAGGTAGCCAATGACCACCACCCTTCGATTCGTCGCGCCCGCCGCCGCTTCCCTCGCAACCGTGTTGCTCGCGATCTCGCCGTCATTGGCGGCTTCGTGGCAGACCCGGGTCAACTACGGCGGGAACACGCCCATGGACCTCTACGTCCCGGACAAGGTCGACGCTTCGCCGGGGGTCGTGGTCTCGCTGCACTACTGCAGCGGGAACGCCGGAAACGCTCACGGCTGGTTCCAGAGTCTGGCGGATCAGCACGGCTTCCTCATCATCACTCCGCAAGCAGGCGGCAACTGCTTTGACGCGACGCCCGCGCGCAGCGGTGAGCGAGAGGCCATCACCAAGATGGTCCAGTACGCCATCACACAGCACCACGCCGATCCGACCCGAGTCTTCGCTGCGGGGGCCTCCTCCGGCGCTTGCATGACGAATGCGCTCCTCGCTGCCTACCCCGACGTGTTCGCCGGGGGTTCGGTGCTGGCTGGTGTTCCCGCCGGCGCCTGGACGGGAGGCAACGCCTATGGCTGGACGACCCCTGCCAACAGGACCGCTGCCCAGTGGGGTGACATCGTGCGCAAGGCGAGCCCGAACTTCACCGGCGCACGGCCTCGGCTTCAGCTCTGGCACGGAACGGGTGACACCACGCTCAACTACGACCCGAACTTTCCTGCCGAGATCGCGCAGTGGACGAACGTCCTGGGTCTGAATCAGTCCGACGGCAAGACGAGCAGCTTCAGGGGTTCCTCGGATACCTGGAATCGGTCCTCTTACACGAATGCTGCGGGGAAGCTCGTCCTGGAGACGAACTCCGCGCAAGGCGCCCCGCACGATCTCTCGGGGCGAGGCTTGTGGGGCGACGCCGTGCGCTTCTTCGGGCTGGATATGGACCCTCCGTCCACCGGCGAAGGCGCGGGCGGCGGTGATGGAACCGGAGGCAGCGACGCATCGGGCGGAGGTGGCGCCGCAAACGGCAGCGCTTCAGGCGCAGGCGGCAGCGCGACCAGCGGCGCTGGCGGCGAAGGTGGCAGCGTGACCAGCGGCGCTGGCGGCGAAGGTGGCAGCGCGACCAGCGGCGCCGGTAACGGAGCGACCACCGGAGGCGCGGCGGAAGGCGCCGGCGGAGCCACCACGGGCGGGTCGACGGGCAACGGGGGTGGAAGCACCTCTTCCGGAGACAGCGATCCGGCCACGACAGGCGGCGACGGCACGTCGGACGACGCGGGTGGGTGCAGCTTCAACGTGGCCTCCAGGGGTCAGCTGCCTCGCGGCGCGCTCGTCGGATTGCTCGTGGCAGGGCTCGGCGCGGTGGTCCGCCGCCGTCGCCGCTCTGCTGCGTGAGCGTGCAGCGCCGGCGAGGAGCTCGGTCCAAGGTGCCAGCGGCAGCCAGAGCTGGCGGTAGTCGTTATCCCCCCCGCAGTACACCTTTCGATCCATCTTCAGCCCGCAGTTGAAGCTGGCACTCACGCTGATCGCGGCGAAGGTGCCCTCGGGATCCGTAGATTTTCCGAATTCGAGCTTCCCTTAGCAATTTACCGTGCCATCCGTGCTCAGTCCGCAGGTGTGATCCGTGCCTGCGCCGATCTGGAGGAACGTGCCTTCGGGGCTTGACGTTTCCGAGACGTTTGGATTTCCTTCCATCATGAAGACGGCTTTCCCTCGCTTTCGACTCGTCGCATCGGCGGCGCTCCTCGTCGCGGCCGCCGCGTCCTGCAGCAGCGAAGATGCCGATCCTGGCACGTCAGGTTCGTCGGGCGGCTCACCGCCGGCCTCCGGGTCGGGCGGGACGGGTGGAACAGCCGCGAGCAGCGGCGGTGCGGGTTCAGGCTCGGGCGCCTCGAGCACCGGAGGATCCGGCGGCAGCTCCACGGGAGGTTCGTCCGCGGTCGGCACAGGAGCAGGCGGCGGCGGCTCGGCAGGCACGGCATCGGGGGGTTCGGGAGGGTCGACACCCGAGACGGGCGATCGCTCGCCGGAAGGCACCTGCGCGCGCTTCAACGCCGACACCGCCGACATGAGCGAAGGCACGTGGAGCGGCTCGCTGGATCCCGAGTGCGACCCGGGAGACATCTCTGCCGACGGTCGAGCGAACGCGCTCCGGCTCTTCAACCTGTACCGCTGGCTGGCGGACTTGCCCCCGGTCGTGACCGAGCCCACCCGCGACGTGCAGGCCCAGGCCTGCGCGCTCATGATGGACGCGAACAATGACCTCTCGCACGAGCCGCCGGAGAGCTGGAAGTGCTACTCGAAAGCAGGCGCGGACGGCGCGAGGACGAGCAACATCTCGAGTGGCCCCGGCGTCGCGAGCGTTCAGGGCTATTTGATCGACCCCGGGAACGAGACGACCTTCGGCCACCGGCGCATCATCCTTGCGAACGATCTCGGCCCGATCGGCCTCGGCTCGACCGGCAAGAACGGCGCCTCCTGCATGCAGAACATCGGAGGGACGGGGCGCGCCGGCAAGGAGTGGACGGCCTGGCCTCCGCCCGGGGTGTTCCCGATGCAGGCGTACGGCGACCGCTGGAGCTCACTCAGCGACACCGGCTGGTCGATTCAGAGCGAGGACATCGAGCTCGAGAACGCCGAGGTCACGATCACGAGCGGCGGAGCCCCGCTGGCCGTCGACGTGGAGCCGCTCCAGGGGCGCTACGGCTCCACGAACGCCATCCGCATCGTGCCGAACGGCTGGGACCCTGAAGCCGGCAACACCTACTCCGTGAGCGTCTCCGGAATCTCGGCGAGCATCGCCTACGATGTCGTGTTCGTCGACTGCGAATAGAGGATTCTCGTTCCCCTTCAGCTCCGGCAAGAACATCATTTCGGGACCTTGACGTCGAGCTTGCCGAGGCGCGCGAGCAGCGGCCCCCGATCCTCCATGGCCACGCCGACGAGCCTCCGCGCAGACGCGTCGTCGAGCTTCGGGACGGATTGCGCTGCGAATCGCGCCTCGTCCGCGGCGGGGACCTGGAAGATCAGGTGGTAGACGCCGCTGTTCGAGATCGCGAGCACGCGCTGCGTCTCCCCCAGGCCGAGCAATCGACAGAGCGCCGCGGCAAGGAATCCCGCGGCGGCGCGAGCGAGAGCGCCGCCGCGAAGCGAGAGCGAGACGTGGTGCTCTCGTCCGGTCTCGCCGGCCTCGGCGACGGTATACACCACGGCGATGTCGGCGGACGTGATGAACGCATTGCCCTCGGCGAACGGGTCCGCGGGCGGGCCCCCTCCGGGGCGCTTGAGCGCGGTGTCCTTGGCGCGGCCGAGCCCGCGCGAGAGCTCGATCAGGTGGTCCGGCGAGAACAGCCGATCGTAACGCGGCCGCTTCATCGCGAACCGGTAGACCAGGAACACAACGAGCCCGACGAGCAGCCATTTCAGCATCGGACCTTGCACCTCCGCGCCCATGCGCCGAGACAGACCATCACGCCCGCGGGGAGCGGCTCATCGCCGCAGCATGCGCCTTCTTTCGTCCCATGGCGAGGCATCGTGCAGGTCCTCGCGCGATTCGTCCATGGTGTTTCCGCTGTGAGGTCGGGGGCCTGCCCGATGGCGCGCGTTGCCGCGACGCCGGGAGGTGCGCCGCCCGTCGCGGGATCTGTGGCGCGAGGCCGGCCGGATGGTGGATACTGGCGCTGGCC
The DNA here is from genome assembly GCF_051525245.1 of Sorangium sp. So ce128. NCBI lineage: Bacteria > Pseudomonadati > Myxococcota > Polyangiales > Polyangiaceae > Sorangium > Sorangium sp. So ce128. Next base: position 6,045,002 of record NZ_CP150313.1, read on the forward strand.
TCCAGCCTCTTCGCCGCGATGATCCAAGCCGCCACCTACGTCTACGTCTCCAACGCCGAGAGCTGCGAGATCTCGGTGCTGCGCCTGGACCCCGCCGACGGGTCGCTGGCGCTGGTACAGGCCGTCGGCATCGAAGGCCAGGCCGGCCCGCTGGCGGTGTCGCCGGACCGACGCTTCCTCTACGTCGCGCTGCGCACCGAGCCCCACGCGGTGCAGAGCTTCGCGCTCGACGCGGCGAGCGGGCGGCTCGCGCCGCTGTCGGCGGCGCCGCTGCCCGACAGGATGTCGCACCTCATCACCGATCGCAGCGGGCGCCATCTCTTCGGCGCCTCCTACGGCGGCCACAAGACCAGCATCAGCCCGATCGGCAGCGACGGCACGGTGGGCGAGCCTGCCGCGGTGTTGCTCACCGGCCGCCATGCGCATGCCACGCTGGTGGATCCGTCGAACCGCTACGTCTTCGTCAGCGCCCTCGGCTCGGATGTGGTGGTGCAGTGGCGCTTCGACGCGGCCACTGGCCAGCTCACACCGAACGATCCGCCGGCGCTGCCTGTGCGTCCGCAGGCCGGCCCGCGCCACCTCGCGTTCGCTCCCGACGGGCGCTTCGTCTACCTGCTCAACGAGCTGGACGCGCGCGTCGACGTCCTGGCCTTCGACGCCGAGCGCGGGACGCTGGCGCCGGTGCAGAGCCTCTCCACGCTGCCCGAGGGCTTCTCCGGCAAGCCCTGGGCGGCGGACCTGCACCTCACGCCCGACGGCCGCTTCCTCTACACGTCGGAGCGCACCTCCAGCACGCTGGCCGGGTTCAGCGTCGATGCGCAGACCGGCCGTCTGAGCCTGGTCTCACACGCGGCCACGGAACAGCAGCCGCGCGGCTTCCAGATCGACCCCGGCGGCCGCTGGCTCGTCGCCGCCGGGCAGCTCTCGCATGCGGTGCGTGTGCACGCGATCGACCGCGAGAGCGGCCGGCTCACCTCCTCGACGTCGTACCCGGTGGGCCGAGGTCCGCACTGGGTGGAGATCCTGAGCTTCCCCTGATCTGAACGCCGCGCGCGCGATGACCCCGAGCTGGCGAAACTGGCGGCGCGGGTGGCGGCCGCCAGGTCCCGGAGCGCGGAGAGGGTCAAAAGATCCGGCAAAAAGGCGCGGCACACCGCTCGCACTACGTGCCCACCAGAACGCCGTGAGGTCCGACCTCGCGCTGGTCCCCGCCGTTGCGGGACAGCGCGAAGCCCGGAAGCGGCGTGCTGGCCCGAGCCGGCGCCACGCGCCGCGCTCGGATGGAGGCACCCATGTCGGTTCGTCATGCCATGTCCATGCTTCTCCCTGTCCTCGCGCTCGCCTGCTCCACCGCGCAAGGCGCCACCCCGGAGCCACCGGAGAGCCCCCCTCCGCAGCACGACGACGCAGCGGCGCCGGCCGGCTCGACGAGCGCGAAGAGCTTCGTCGACGCCGCGTCGTACTTCACCAGCTCGGAGGAGATCGACGCCTGGTACGGGCTGCTTCGCGAGCTGAACGACGACTTCGACGTCGTGTGCGGCGACACCTTCTGCGAGGGCGATTTCAGCAACTACGAGCCGCTTCGATTCCGTTGCTCCGTCGAGGAGCACGCCGGGACGATAGGCCGCTGTGTGTGGGTCCTCGCCGCGAGCAACGAGGAGATCGTGCCTTCCACGGGCGATGTCGAGGTCGACGCGAGGATCTTCCTCTGCGAGATGCCCATCGCCCCGGACACGGCCGTGACCGACCTCGTCGAGGCGCTCTCGGCGGCGGCAGGTCGGGCGATCGACGCGGAGCTCCCCGGAACGGACCGCTCGCTCTACGACGGCCTCGTCGAATGCCTCTGACGGCCCGCCGGCGCCGGCCAGCTCGGTCGTCGAGCCGCGCCGGCGCCGCCTGACGCCCAGCGCAGACCGAAGCGCGCAGACGAAACGAGCTGGTTCGCTGGGCGAGGAGGCGTGACGCTCAGGAAGGGCCCGTCGGGCGAGCGCTTCCGGCGCCGCTCTCGCCCGTCACCGGCTCGCCTTCGGCGAGCAGCCGCTTGAGCGTGGCGAGATCGACGGGCTTCACGAGGTGCTCGTTAAACCCGGCTTCACGCGCCCTCTCGCGGTCGCCCTGCTGCCCGTAGCCGGTGAGCGCGATCAGATAGACGCTCTTGTGCTGGGGTTTCTCTCGGACGCGGCGCGCGAACTCGAGGCCGTCGATCCCCGGCAGCCCGATGTCCACGATGGCCACGTGCGGGAGCACCTCGTCCATGAGCTCGATCCCCGAGATCCCGTGTGACGCCGAATGACACTCGAACCCGGCGCGCGCCAGGAGCGCGCAGAGCGCCTCGCGGCCGTCGTTGTTGTCCTCCACGACGACGATCCGCGATCTCCTGGGGAACTCCGCGAGGAGCGAGCCGCGCGTCGCCTCCTGCTCGGATGACGGCTCGGAGATCGGCAGCTGCACCTCGAACTCGCACCCTTTGCCCTCCCCGTCGCTCCGCGCGCTCACGGTGCCGCCGTGCTTTTCGACGAGGCCCCGGACGAGGGTGAGCCCCACGCCGAGCCCTCCCGCCGATCGGTCCAGGGTGCGGCTCGATTGCACGAAGAGCTCGAACACCGTGTCGAGCATCTCCTTCGGGATCCCGACGCCGTCGTCCTTCACGCGGACCACCGCGTGTCCGTCCAGGCGCTTGGCCTCCAGGGTGACATGCCCCCCTCGCGACGTGTACTTCGCGGCGTTGTTGAGCAGGTTCACGTGAACCTGCTGGAGCCGCGCAGGGTCGCCCTCGACCCAGATCGGCTCTGGATCGACCACGACCGAGAAGTCGACGCCGCGCGTGTCCATGAGGTTCCTGACCGCGTCGGCGGCGTCCTTCACCACCGAGCCGAGGTCGAGCACGCGCTTTCGAAGCTCGATCTTGTTCTGCGTGACGCGGCTCGCCTCCAGCAGATCGTCGAGCAGGCGCGCCATCTGCGCGGACTGACGCTCGAGGATCTGGACGACCTTCTCGTCGAGCCCGTACGCGCCGTCCGACGCGGAGCAGTCTTCCTTGAGCAGCGCCGTGGCGTGGACGATCGCGCCGAGAGGGTTGCGGAGCTCGTGCGACAGCATGGCGAGGAACTCGTCGCGCCTGCGCACGGCGTCCTTGATCTGCTCCTCCGATCGCTTTTGCGCGGTGACGCTCCGGAAGATGCCGATGATACCCACGATGTGGCGCGCAGCATCGATGAGCGGGAGCCGCGTGACGAGGTCCCACTCCACGACGCCATCCTGCAGCACGCGCTTCTCCAGCTTGTAATGCTGCGCCTCGCCGGTCCGCAGCACCACCTCGTCCTGCCGGTGAACGGCGAGCGCCGCCTCGTACCCGGGCAGCTCGAAGCCGGTCTTGCCCGCCGCTTCGCCTGGATCGGAGAGGCCGAGGCGCTCCGCCATGGCGTGGTTCGTGCGAATGAACCGGCCGCGCGCGTCCTTGAAGTAGATCGCGTCGGGCACGCTGCGGAGCAGGCTATTCAGGAGATAGCGCTCGTGGAAGAGCGCGTCCTCCGCCGCCTTCAGGCCGCTCACGTCGATGAGCGTGAGCACGACCCCCGCGATGGTGCCCTTGGCACGGTAGGGGAGGATGCGAAGAAAGAACGAGCGGCCATGCCGGTCGCGCAGCTCGCGCTCCACGCGCTCCCCCGTCGCGAGCACGCGCTTGAGATCCGCGGTGAGCTCCGGGTGGTCGACCGCATACGTGAACGTCTCGATCGGCCTGCCGACGTCCTGCAAGAGCAGGTTGAAGCTCTCCGCGATCTGCGGCGTGAATTTCCTGATCTTGAGCTCCCTGTCGAGGAAGATCGTGCCAATGTCCGTGCTCGACAGGAGGTTCTCCATGTCGTTTCCGAGCTCGGTGAGATCGGCGATCTTCCGCTGGTACTCCGCGTTCACCGAGTAGAGCTCCTCGTTGACGCTCTGGAGCTCCTCGTTCGTGCTCTGCAGCTCCTCGTTGGAAGCGAGGAGCTCTTCGTTCGCCGCCTGCAGCTCCTCGTTGCTCGCCTCGAGCTGCTCGGTCATCGCCTGCAAGGTCTGCTTCGTGTAACCGAGCTCCGCCTCGAGCGCGCCGAGCTGCTCGCGCGATACGTCGTCGAGGTCAATCTCCATCTCCGGCATCGCCGCCCGCCGCGGCGCCCCGTCGATCGCGTCGAAGGTGATGAGGACGTGGGGCAAGGTCCCTCGTCGGCTCTCGACGCGGCGCATCGTGATCTTGTAGATGCCGCCCTCCGCTTGCACCCCCTTGAACACGATCGCCGTGCGCTCCTTGATGACGCGCTGCAGGCCCCCCATCAGCACCATCTTGAGGTCGCAGTCCAGCATCTCGAAGGCGTCGAGCCCCTGTCTGCCATCCTTGACCTTCAGGAATCGGCTCGCGCCGCCGAACGCGTGGACGAGCTCCCCTGTGTCATTGACGAGGAGGCTCGGAGGCATGAACTCGTCGAGCAGCGCGTCGTAGGTCCCGAGCAAGTGCGACGCCGGGTGGCGCGCGACGGGCGCGGTGATGCCCGAGCGCGGGGCGCTCTGGCCCTTCGGCGACGCCGGCTGAAAGCGGGGCTCGACCTGCATCCGCCGGTCGCTGTACTTCCGGTAGATCCGCCATTGCTTGTCGACGATCTCGAAGTCGTGCGCGAGGTGCCCCGGGGTCTCGCTGGGCCCGAGGAGCACCACGCCCCCGCGTTTGAGCGCGAAGTGAAAGAGGCTCAGGACCTTCTGCTGCACCGCCGGCTGGAGGTAGATGAGCATGTTGCGGCAGCTGATGAAGTCGACGCGCGTGAACGGCGCGTCCTTGATCACGTTGTGGTGCGCGAAGACGACCGCCTGGCGGAGATCGGGGACAATCTGGTAGCTGCGTCCGCGCCGGATGAAATGCCGCTCGAGACGCTGGGGCGAGACGTTCACCACCGCCTCTTCCTCGTAGATCCCGCGCGTCGCGACCTCGAGCGATCCGTGGTGCACGTCGGTCGCGAAGATCTTGAACGGGCGGTGGCCGCCCCCGGACGTGAGCTCGTGGAGGAGGATGGCGAGCGAATAGACCTCTTCGCCCGTCGCGCAGCCGGCGACCCACACGCGGAACGGGGCGTCGCGCGGTCCCGCTCGCAGGAGCTCGGGGAGCACCGAGCGCTCGAGGATGCCGAACGCTTCCTCGTTCCGGAAGAAGCGCGTCACGCCGATGAGGAGGTCACGGTAGAGCACGTCGAGCTCGCTCGACTTGCTCTTCAAGCGCTCGACGTACTGTTCGATATCGTCCGTATGCGCGAGCTGGATCCGTCGCTCGATGCGCCGGGTGACCGTGCTCGGTTTGTAGTGCGTGAAGTCGATGCCGAACTGCTCCTCGAGCATCCTGTAGACCACGCTCATTCCCTGATCGACGCTGGCCGCGTCCCGCTCCGGCCGGCGCCCCTGGGACCTCACGTGCTCGAGGAGGACGCGCGGCATGTCCTGGGGAGGCAGGACGCAGTCGGCCACACCGGCGTCTCGCGCGGTCTTCGGCATCCCATCGAACTGCGCGCTGTCGACGTCCTGCACGACGACCAGCCCGCCGGCCTCGTGGACCGCGCGGATCCCCCGTGAGCCATCGCTCCCACCCCCGGAGAGGATCACGGCGATCGCCCGCGGGCCGCAGTCCTGCGCGAGGGATCGAAAGAACACGTCGATGGGCAGCGTGAGCTCCTGGTCGCGGTCTCGCTCGCTGAGGAGGAGGCGGTCGCCGGAGATGATCATCTCCTTCTTCGGCGGGATCAGATAGATGTGGTCGGGCTCGACCGGCATGCCGTTCTCGACGAGGTGAATGGGCAGCTCGGTGCGGCGCCCGAGGATCTCGTCCATCAGGCTCTTGAAGTCCGGCGACAGGTGCTGGACCACGACGAAGGCCATCCCGCTCTCCTTCGGGATGTTCGCGAAGAAGTGCTCGAGCGCCTCGAGCCCCCCCGCCGAAGCGCCGATTCCTACCACGTAGGGCGCCACCTCTGGCCGGACTGTGCGTGTTCTTGTCTTTGTGGCATCGCGCACCTCGCGCTCGGTCGACATGACCGACCTCGACGGCAGCAAGCGTGCCCAGGCTGTGGCCGCTGGCGAGCGCCTTCACCTGGGCCAAAATCCCCGGAATTCACGCGGAGGGCGGACGTCGGACGTGTGACAAATTGCCTCGCTGCGCGCCACATGTGGTGGTCTTGCGGCGGCGCGACGGCCTCGTCATCTCGTCACCACACCGTCTCGTCCTCTCGTCGCCTCGCTTCCCGCCGTGGGTGCGGGCGCCGGGCGGAAGGCCGCCCGGCCGCCGAAGAACACGAGCAGGCCGAGCGCTATCCACACGAGCTCCTTGGCGCGCTTGATGAGGACGAAGGCGGCGCCCACCGTGGCGGCGGCGGGCACGCCGAGCGCGGTCAGGAAGGCGACATAGCCGGCGTCCTGCACGCCGAGCCCGGCAGGCACCATGAAGGCGGCGGCGCGGAGGAGCGCGAGGACGACCTCGAACGAGAGGACCTCGGAGAGCGAGACGTCGACCCCGAGCAGCCGGAGGAAGAAGTACGTCTCCGCCCCCTCGGCGAGCCACATCCCGAGCAGCAGCAGCTCCGCCGCGGCGAGCGCAGCGCGACGCTCCCCGAGCGCGGCCGCGTGCCTGTCGGTCGCGGAGAAGGCCGCGGCCCTCGCGTCGATATAGGCCTTCACGCGCTGGCCGGGCAGGCGCTTCAGCCACGCGAAGACCCGCGACGCGACCGTGCCCGAGAGGAGCGCGCCCCCGAGCGCGAGCGCCACGGCGAGCAGGCCGAGCCCCGAGAGGACCACGAGCCACGGGAGCCACGGCCCGCCGATCAGGGGGCGCGAGGCGCGCTCCAGGTGGTTGAAGCCGAGCGCGAGGGCGATCGCCACGTACGCCGCGTTCGCGAGGACGATCAGCGCCCTGCGCGCCGCGATGCCGGCGACGCCCTGCGGTCCCGGGATCCCGCACCACCGGCGCAGCAGATAGAACGTGACCGACTCGGAGAGGGCAGCGCCGGCGGGGACGCTCATGGTGAGCGCCTCGGTCGACAGCGTGAGCGCGAGATACCGGGAGAACGGCGCGTGGCGGCCGGACGCGGGGTTGCGCGTGCGCGTGTCGAAGATGCGCCGGCTCGCTTCGGCCTGGAAGAGCCGCGCGACGAGGTTGGGGACGAGGGCGAGCGCCATCATCGGCGCTCCCACCGAGGCGATGAGCGCCGCGACGCTCGGGAGATCCGCGCCGCGCAGCGTGCTCCAGAGCGCCGCCCCCGCGACGGCGACCCCGAGCCACCTCAGCGCGACGGCGCCCGCGCCCGGGCGGGATCGCGCCCCGCGGAGAGGCTCATCGTGGGCGTCACGGGCAGCGTCAGGGGCAAGGAGAGTCATCGCACGTTCGCGCTCCGGCGCCGGCCGAGGGCCTGAGGTCGAGGGCGAGCGCTCGTATCGCGCAGGCGCGTCGCGCGCTGATGTCATGGGCGCAACGCCGCGGCGACACGCCGCGGCACGCCGCGGCACGCCGCGACAAGCGCGGCGGTGCGCCGAGCTCGTCCGCTCCGGTCGAGCGCGCCTGACGCGCCCGGGCAGCCGACGAGCGCGCGGCTTGACGCCGGGATCGGCTATCTTCCTTGTTCGTTTGAGACGCGCGGGAGGGGCGAGCGGCTCCTCGGTGGGAGGGGCGGCCGGAAGGATGGAAGGAAGAGCGAACGTGGAGACAGATCAGGAAAGCATCGAGCGGCTCCGGGTGGAGAACGCTGGATTGCGCAAGGAGATCGACAGGCTCCATGAGCAGCTGGGGCGCCGGGAGGAGCGGACGCGGCTGATCCTGCAGGCGGCCGGCGAGGGGTTCCACGTCGTCGGGATGAACGGCGAGATCCTCGACTGCAATCCATCCTTCGCCGGCATCGTGGGTTACGACCGGAGCGAGCTCCTGACGATGAACATCGGCCAGATCGACCCGCGGCCGCCGCGCGAGGTCGCCATGGTCATCGAGGAGATCAAGGCCAGGGGGTCGCTCCGCTTCCTCGCGAGGCACCGCCACAAGGACGGCCACCTGATCGACGTCGAGGTGAGCTCTCACCTCGTCCAGAGCGGTGACGAGCAGTTCTTCTCGGCCTTCTCGCGCCCCCTCACGGAGCAGCTGAAGCGCGAGCAGGCGCTGCGCGAGAGCGAGCAGAAGTTCCGGGCGATCTTCGACGAGACCTCGATGTTCATCGGCCTGCTCACCCCGCACGGGGACCTGATCGAGTGCAACCGGACGATGGCCGATTTCACCGGGGCGCGGCCGGGCGAAGCGCGCGGCGGGCCGCTCTGGCAGGCGCCGTTCTGGGTCGGCGGAGCGAGCGCAGGGGAGCGGATCAGGGAGTGCGTCCGCCGGGCGGCGGCGGGCGAGCCGTCGTCGTGCGAGGTGAAGCTCCACGGGCCCGGCGGGCGCGTGGCGACGCTCGACCTCAAGATGAAGCCGATCCTCGACACGCTGGGCCAGAGCGTCCTCCTGATCGCCGAGGGCTACGACGTGACCGAGCTCCGGCGGGCCGAGGCGGAGCGCGCGGCGCTTCAAGCGCAGATGATCGACGCGCAGGAGGCGACCATCCGGGAGCTCTCGACGCCGCTCATCCCGCTCGACGCGGGGATCCTGGTGATGCCCCTCGTCGGGCGGCTCGACCGGGTGCGCATCGAGCAGCTGCTGGAGCGCTTGCTGGAGGGGGTGGTGGCGCAGCGCGCGGCCACGGTCATCCTCGACGTCACCGGCGTGCCGGTGGTGGACGCCGAGATCGCGGACTCGCTGATCAGAGCGGCCCAGGCGGTCAAGCTGCTCGGCGCGGAGGTCATCCTCACCGGCGTCGGCCCCGAGGTGGCGCAGACGATGGTGGGTATCGGCATCGACCTCCGGGAGATCGTCACGCTGAGCTCGCTCCAGAGCGGGCTCCACCACGCGCTGGGGCGCTCGCGCCGCGGCGGGAGGAGGTCGGGCAGCCCGCGGCGCCGCGACGGGTGACGGGCTGCGGAGCTCCTGCCCGGCGGGGCGTCGCCGCCAGGAGCGCGCTCGGGTCAGCGGCGGATCGGCTCGGCGAGCCAGCGGACCAGCGCATCGGTGTCGAGATCGAGCAGGGCGTCCTCGACCTCGCCCGGCCCGATGGCCTCTGCGCGCTCGAGGATCGAGCGCTCCTCCTCGGCGGTCGGCTGGCGCCCGACTCGCCGCGCGAAGAGGCGGCCGAGGAGCTCGGCGATGGCCTTCTGCGCCCCCGCCTGCGCGGCCTCCTGCGCGCCCTCCTGTTCGGCCTCGGCGAGCATTTCTTCGATGATCGGTATGGTCCGGAGCAGCTTCTTCTCCGTCTCCCTGTCCTCCATCAGCATGACGAGCTCCTTCCGCAAGTTGTGCCCCCATGGGTCGATGGCGGCCATGACCAGGAGCGCTGTATATAGCTCGATCCGTTCCTCGACGGTCGCCGCCCGCGCGGAGATCTCCGCGACGACCTCACGCATCGCCGCGGCGGTGGCGTCCCTGGTAAGCGGGGCGAACACGAGCCAGAACACGCTGCCTCGCGCCCGGAGCTCGGCCATCGTGCGCTGGTAGACCGCGTCGACACGAAAGTGCGTGCCGCTGAACCGCCGCCCCCGCCAGGACGTACGGCGCTTCCCTGTCGCGGGCAAACGCCGCCTGCGACCCGAGAGGACCACGGCGACGCTCTCGATCGGCGGTACCGGCGCTCCGGGAGCCTCGCGCCGGAGCGCGGAGAAGAGGAAGCCGAGGTACTCGAACATCTGGTCGGGCACGTCGTCGCGCAACGCGAAGCAGAACTCGACGTGCAGCACGCGCAGCTCGGCGCCGATGCGCAGGCGCAGCGCCTTGTCGAGGCGTCGCTCGAGCTTCGTGACCTGGGTGTCGATCCAGCCGAGGACCTCGACCGACCTGTGCTCGGGGACAAAGACGCACGCCAGGTCGTCAGGAAACCGTCGGGCGATGTGGCGCAAGGTGATGTCGGCGTCTCCCATGCGGCGCGATCTCGGCAGAGCGCGTGCCATGGGCCGGAGCGCCGGAATCAGCGTCGTGTTGGCAGAGAGGAGCGCGCTTCGGGGCTGGCGCCGCCATGGCGGACGGCGGCCTCACCTGCGCCGGCGGCGGCAGGAGGGCGCCCGCGCGGCGCGCCGCTAGGCGGTGCGGCCGCGGGCCTCGCGCACCAGCGCCACCATCGCCTTCCGCACCTCGTCCGTCCTCGATACGGGCGCGTCGAACGGGAGGCGTGCCGCCTTCGGCCCCGCCGGCGTGATGATATCCAGCTCGAAGCCGTAACGATCGACCGAGGTCATCGTGGCGCCGGTGGCGTCCTTGATGCCGGCGAGGACCTTCGCGTACGCGAGGACGGCGTCGGCGTGATCGGTGTTCATGTGCTCGAGGATGCCCGCGGCGTCGGCGGCAAGCGGATCGGGCTCGGCGGCCGCGTACGCGTCGGCCTCGACCCAGGACATGCGGCCGAAGCCGCCGACGTAGCGGATCGACACCGGGTCGAGCCGGTAGAAAGAAAAGTCCGTGAAATCCACGTAGTACGACGCACGCGGGTGCGTCGCGAGGAAGCTCGTCCGGGCGGCGGCCGCCTCCGCGCCTTCGAGGGGGCGGCACGGGCCGATCAGGGTCATCCGGCCGAGCGCGAGCGGGTCGGCCAGGCCCTCGGCGGGCTCGGCGAGGAGCAGCGACGCCTCGGCGCGAACCTTGAGGTTGCCTGTGTGCTCGGCGAGCGCCGAGAGCAGCAGCAGCGGGCGCCCGTGCGCGTCCACGGTGACGGCGACGAGTGAGCCGTACGGATAACCGGCGGGATCCCGCGCGAGCGTGCACAGCGTGGCGGCGCGGGCCCGCTGCGCCAGCGTACGGCAGCGCTCGGCGTGGCTCGGCGCCTTCGCGCCCTGGAGAGGTGGATCCGCCGCCGGCTCCGGGCCGGCGCCGGGGCGGCCGTGGTCTGTGCTCGTCGACATGGAAGGGCGGGTAGCACGCCGGGAGGGCCGGAGGAACCGGGGCGCCGCGCCGCCCGGCGCTACGACGGCAGCACCCGGAGCCGCCCGCGCTGCGCCGCTGCGTCGCGGCCGGCGGCCTCGGCCGGAAGCACAGGCGCGGGCCGCGCCACGGCCTGCGGCCACACGGCGAAGTCCTCCGGGAGCGGCCCGGGGAGCGCCGGCTGCGCCGTCCGCTCCAGGAGCTGGAAGTCGCAGCGCGCGACGAGATCGAGCGGGAGCCCCTTGCCCGGCCCGCCCTTCGCGAACCACGCGCGCGCCGCCTGCACGTTGCGGATGAGCACCGCGTGCTGCGGGTCGCGCTTCGCGGCCGCCGTGAAGTGATCCTGCATCGCCTGCCAGTCGCGCCGGCCCGCCGCGACGCACGCGAGCGCGTTGAGCGCGAGCCCCGGCAGCGGATGGCCGAGCTCCAGCGCGCGCGCGGCGTGCCGCTCCGCGAGGTCGAGCTGCCCGGCGTCGAGGTAGGCGACGCCGAGCTCCAGGTGCGCCGCGTGGTGATCGCCGAGAAGCTCGAGGATCGCCAGGCGCTCCCCCACCCCCTCGCGGTAGACCTCGCGCAGCCCCTTGTTCCGCTCGAACCAGGCGCTCATCAGCGCCGTGTCCTCCTCCGAGGCGTCGAACGGCGTCTTGAGCTCCTGGAAGTCGCCGCGGAAATAGACGTCGCGCTGAAGCCAGCCGGCCGCCTCCGCGTCGTCGAAGTCGCGCGTGCCGGGGTAGATGGACAGGCACGAGAAGATGTACTGGTGCGGCCTCGCCGCCTCCAGGAACGCGAGCGTCTCCCGGAACGTCTCCGCCGTCTCGCCGCGGTTGCCCAGCATCATGTAGTAGCGGACCTGGATCCCGTACTTCTTCGCGAGCTCCGTCGACTCGATGATCTTCTTGACCGTGATCTTCTTGTCGATGTTCTTCAGGATGGACGGCGAGCCCGACTCGACGCCGAGGCTCAGGCGCTGGCAGCCGGCGAGGCGCATCTCGCGGAGCAGCTCCTCGCCGAGCACGTCGACGCGCGTGTCACAGCTCCACAGGAAAGAGATCTTCCGATCGCGGATGCCGCGGCAGATCTCGATGACGCGCTTGCGGTTCGTCGTGAAGGTGTCGTCCTTGATCTGGACCATCTTCACCGGCAGCTTCGCCACGGCGGCCTCGATGGAGTCGAGCACGTAGGGCACCGACTGGCCCCGGAAGCCGCGGCCCCAGGTCGCCTCGGCCCCGCAGAACGTGCACGCCCAGGCGCAGCCGCGCGAGGTCATCACGATGTGCGTGGCGAAGTGGTCGTGCGGCGACGCGAGCGCGTCGAGCTCCTCGATCGCGGGCCGGGGCGGGCCGAGCTCGACCCGGCCGTCGACGCGGTACGCCGTGCCGGCGACGCCGAGCGCGGGCCGGCCGGCCTCGAGGCGCTCGAGGAGCTCGAGGAACGAGTGCTCGCTCTCGCCGAGCGTCACCGTGTCGATCTCGGGGTGGTGCCGCAGCATCTCGGCCGCGAGCGGGGTCGCGTGCGGCCCGCCGACGACGATGTGCGCCCCGGGGTGGAGCCGCCGGATGCACCGGGCGGTGAGCGCCACGCCGCGCCGGTTGGCGGTCCAGCACGACAGGCCGAACACATCCGCGCCGAGCTCGCGCACGACCCGCTCGACCTGCGAGAACGGGTACGACGAGAGGTTCAGCACCTTCACCTGGTGGCCCGCGCGGAGGGCCTGCGCGCCCAGCGAGAAGAGCCCGTACGGGGTCTGGTGGAAGTCCGGGTCGAGGTCGCCCTCGCGGTACTCGGCCGGCGGGCCGTCGCCGCTCGTGTCGGGCGCCTCCCCGGGCGCGGGGATCTTCCAGGGCGGTGGGTAGAGCAGCGCGATGCGCATCGATCCTGCCTTTCCGGTGCCGTCCGTCACGCGGGCGCGGCGCCGCGCTCGCTCCGCGCGCCGCCCGGGCCGTCTGCCTCGATGCGGCGCGCGCGCGCGATCCGGGCGTAGAGCTCGGCGCTCGGCCGCGGGCTGCGCTCCTGGGTCACGCGGTCGACCTCGACCAGCCCGAAGCGCGGGGCGTACCCCTCGGCCCACTCGAAGCCGTCGAGCAGCGACCAGTGCATGTACCCGCGCACGTCGACGCCGCGCTCGATGGCCCGCGCGACCTCCGCGAGGTGCCGCACGAGGAACCGCGGGCGCTGGTCGTCGTCGGCGTCGGCGATGCCGTTCTCCGTGATGTAGATCGGGACCCGGGCGCGGGGCCACCAGGCGTCGAGCACGTAGCCGAGCCCCTCCGGGTAGATCTCCCAGCCGAGATCGCTGACCTCCGCCCCCTCGGGGACGAGCCGCCGGAGGAACCCCGCGCGCGCGTGCGCCGCCGAGAAGCGGACCAGGTCGCGGCTGTAGTAGTTCACGCCGAAGAAGTCGTGCAGGCCGCTGTCGCAGACGGCGCGCGCGAACGCGTCGTTGAACAGCCGCTCGAAGAGGGCCGCCCACATGCGGTCGGCGAGCCGCCCGAACCGCTCCGGCTCGATGACGCGCAGGTGGTGCGCGACGCCGACCGAGATGGAATGCCCGCGCCGGCCCGCGGCCTCGTGCATGGCGCGGTACATGGCGGCGTGGGCGCGGAAGAGGTTCTGGTGGGCGCGCACCGCCTCGACGGGCGAGCTCCGCGCCGGCGGCCAGACGCCGAGCAGGTGGGCCTGCAGGGCGAGCATGTTGGGCTCGTTGATGGTGACCCAGAGCTGGCACAGGTCGCCGAGCGCCTCGACGGCGCGCTCGGCGAAGCGCGAGAGGAGCGCCGGCAGATCCTGCGAGAGCAGGCCGCCCCGCTGCGCGACCCAGCGCGGCAGGGTGACGTGATGGACGGTGACCATCGGGGTGATCCCGGCGTCCCGGTGCGCGCCGAGCACGTCCCGGTAGTGGTCCCACGTGGCCGGATCGAACTCGCCCGGCTCCCGCTCGACGCGGGCCCACTCGATGGAGAGCCGGTGCGCCCCCATACAGAGCCGCGCCTGGAGCGCGACGTCCTCGCGGAAGCGGTGCAGCTGGTCGCACGCGTCGTCCGGCGTGTCGCCGCCGCGGACGCGCCCCGGCTCGCGCGCGAACGCGGCCCAGTCGCTCTGCGCGCAGTGCCCCTCGACCTGTGTGGCGGAGGCGGCAGTGCCGAACAGGAACCCGTCCGGGAAGCGCAGATCCTCACCCATGAGCGCGCATCCTACGCGAACTCGCGCCGGGCGGCTGCCTTCCGGAGCAGCCGTCCAATTGCTCCAGGGGCCGGGCGCCGGTACGCTCGGCCCGGTGTGCGCGGCGCGGTGCGTAGATGCGGGGGGCGCGCGGCGGCGAGCGCGCGCCCTCGCCGCCGCCTCGCTCGCCGCGGCGCTGCTGCACGGGGCCGCGCCGGCCGGGGCGGACGGGGTCGGCTGGGCGACGGCCCAGGCCGCCGAGATGACGCGCCAGGCCGAGGCCCGCGCCGCGGCCGGCGAGGCCGATGTGGCGCTGCAGCGGTACCTGGAGGCGGTCCGCTTCGACGCGACCTACGGCCCGGCGTACCTCGGGCTGGGCGCGCTGTACGAGCGGGCGGGCGATCCGCGCGAGGCGGAGCGCGCGTACACCGTGGGGCTGGACCACGTGAGCGGCTTCGTCGAGGGCCACCGCGCCCGGGCGGCGCTGCGGTCGCGCGAGGGGCGGCGCGAGGAGGCGATCGCCGACCTGGAAGCGGCGGCGGCGCTCCGCGGCGACGACGGCAGGCTGCTCCAGGAGCTCGCGGCCGCGTACGTGGCGGCGGGCGCGCTGCCGGCCGCGCTCGGCGTCGCGCGGCGGCTCTCGGCGCTCGCCGCGCGGAACGGCGATCGCGCCCTCGCGGCCACGGCGACGACGCAGGCGCGCGCGCTGTCGGTGCTGGTCGGCGAGGCCGATCCCGTGCGCGCCGGCGGCGCCGATCGCGGCCCGGTCCGGCGCGCGCTCGCGCGGCACGCCGCGGCGCCTGCGCGGGGGAGCGCGGCGGATCGGCGGCGCGAAGGGCGGTGATGCCACGACGCCGGCCCGGCGGCCGTATCGGGCCGCGGGCGCGACCAGCGGCGCGGCTCGCTTGACCTCCTGCCCGGTGAGCCGCCTACGGCTGAGGCCCTGTATCCAGGCCGGAGAGCCCGGATAACCGGGCTCCCCTGCGGCGGGCGGCCCCGGACGGGGCAGATTGTCACGATCGCCCCGCCGCCCGAGGAGCAGCGCGCCGCGGATGCGAGCAGCGCGCCGGGGCCGGATCTCCCGGCGATGTCCCGCTGGCACCTCGGTTGCTCCACCCTCCGCGCCGCGGTTGCACGCGCAGGCTGGCACGGGATCGGCACGGACACGCGGCGTCCAGGACCTCGGCCATCTCTGCAGAGCGCGGCGGCCTGTGCCTCTCGGCCGGCCGGCGCGCCGCCCCCGAGGGAGAAAGCGAGAACCCATGAAGGCGGTAGTGTTTCACGGCGTCGGCGACATCCGGATGGACGACGTCAAGGAGCCGAAGATCAAGGAGCCGACCGACGCGATCCTCCGGATCACGGCGAGCGCCATCTGCGGGACCGATCTCCACTTCGTCCGCGGCACGATGCCGGGGATGGTGCCGGGCACGGTCCTCGGTCACGAGGCGGTCGGCGTCGTCGAGGAGCTCGGCGCCGACGTGCGGAACCTGAAGAAGGGCGATCGCGTCGTCGTGCCCTCGACGATCGCGTGCGGCTACTGCTCGTACTGTCGCGCCGCGTACTACGCGCAGTGCGACAACGCGAACCCGAACGGCAAGCACGCGGGCACGGCGTTCTTCGGCGGCCCCGCCATGTCGGGCCCGTTCGACGGGCTGCAGGCCGAGCTCGCGCGCATCCCCTTCGCGGGCGTCGGCCTCGTCAAGCTGCCGAACGGCGTCAGCGACGACCAGGCCATCCTGCTCTCCGACATCTTCCCGACGGCGTACTTCGGCGCCGAGCTCGCCGAGATCAAGCCCGGCGACACGGTCGCGATCTTCGGCTGCGGCCCCGTCGGCCTGTTCACGATCGCGAGCGCCAAGCTCATGGGCGCGGGGCGCATCCTCGCCGTCGATCGCGTGCCCGACCGGCTCGAGATGGCGCGCGAGCAGGGCGCCGAGACCGTCGACTTCTCCGCCGAGGACCCGATCGAGGCCATCCTGCGCCTCACCGGCGGCATCGGCGTGGACCGGGCGATCGACGCCGTGGGCGTCGACGCCGAGCGCCCGCACGAAGGCCCCGCCCACAAGGAGGCGAAGCAGCAGGCCAAGGCGTTCGACCTCGAGGTCAAGCAGATCGCCCCCAACGCGCGGACCACGGGCGACGCCTTCCGCGCCGGCGACGGGCCGTCGCAGGTGCTGCAGTGGGCCGTCCGGTGCGTGGCCAAGGCGGGGACCATCGCGGTCATCGGCGTCTATCCGCAGACGTCGCGCACGTTCCCCATCGGAGAGGCCATGAACAAGAACCTCACCCTCCAGATGGGCAACTGCAATCACAGGAAGTACATCCCGAAGCTCGTGGACCTCGTGCAGACCGGCCAGGTGGATCCCACCACGATCCTCACCAAGAAAGCGCCCCTGGAGTCGGCGATCGACGCCTACAAGGCCTTCGATCGGCGAGACGCCGGGTGGGTGAAGGTCGAGCTCCGCCCGTCGCGGGCGGGGGCGCCTGCCCACCTGGACCGCGCCGTCGCATAGCGCTGCGCCGCCTGCTCGAGGCGACGCAGCGCCCACCCCCCTGAAAGCGGCGCTCAGCTCGGCAGAGCGCTCGGATCGACGGTGCGCGGCGGCCCGGCGCGCGGCAGCTCGACGATGAACGTGGCGCCGGCGCCGGGCGCGCTCTGGACGCGGATCGAGCCGCCGTGCGCCTCCGCGATCCTGCGGCTGATGTACAGGCCGAGCCCCAGCCCGCCGTAGTGCCGGTTGGACACGGCGCGCTCGAAGCGCTCGAAGATCCACTCCTGGCGCGCCGGATCGACGCCGATCCCGTGATCCCTGACCGAGAGCCACGCGATCCCGGCCTCCTCGCCGAGGACGACCTCGATGGGCTTGCCCGCGCCGAACTTGATCGCATTGGCGAGGAGGTTCGTCACGATCTGATCGACGCGAGAGCGATCCCAGCGGCCCACGATCCGGCCGCCGTCCCGGAGCGAGACCGAGCACCCGGCGCGCTCCAGATCGTGCCTGAATCGCGCGACCACGTCGTGGGCGACCTCCCTGAGGTCGACCTCGGCGACGCTGAGCCTCAGCCGAGCCGCGTCGATCTGCGAGACATCGAGGAGCTCGCTGTTCAGGCGGGTCAGGCGCGCTCCCTGCCGCAGCGCGCGGTCGACCTGCCTGCCCATGGCCTGCGGGTCCCAGATCCGACCCGACCGGATGGCCCGATCCATCGCCTCGAGCGTGAGCGTGAGCGACGTCATCGGCGTGTTGAGCTCGTGCGTCGCGACGGTCAGGAACTCGTCCCGCATCCGGACGGCCTCCTGAGCAGCACGGTAGAGCCGCGAATTGTCGATCGCCATCGCCGCCCGGCGCGCCACTTCCTGCACGAACTCGAGATCGGCGTCCCCGTAGCGGCGCCCCGGCACGCACGAGACGACGTTCAGCGCCCCGAGCGGTTGTCCCCGCGTCACGAGCGGCACGGTGATGGAGCTCTGTGTCCCGAGCTCGCGGAGGAGCCTCGCGTGCCCGTCGTCCTCGGCGTATCGCCGGAGGACCTCGTCCGAGATCTCGGGGAGCAGGAGCGGCTCACAGTCCCTGACGGCGCGGGCCGCCGGGTGGGGCGAATCCCGGCCAGGAGGGTATCGCCGTCGTAGCTCGGCGAGCAAAGGCTGCTTCGCAGGATCTCTGTGGGCCGAGGCCGCGGGTCGGGTCTCTCCACCATCGACGACATCGATGATGCACCAGTCGCAGAACGATCGCACGGACTGCCGCGCGAGCCGCGACAGCGTCTCCCCGTAATCGAGCGATCCGGAGAGGATCGCCCCGGCCTCGGCCAGGAAGGCCGCGCGCCGCTCGGCCGTCTCTGCGGCGGTCCGCGCGGACTGCTCCTTGGCGAGGAGCCGCGCGTTCTCCAGGGAGATCGCCGCCTGCGAGGCGAGGAGCGAGAGCGCGGTGAGCCGATCCCGCGTGAACGCGCCGGCGAGGAGGCTGTTCTCGAGGAAGAGCATGCCCACCACCTCGGCCCGCCTCAGGATGGGCATGCAGAGGAGCGATTTGGGCCGACTCCGCGCGAAGTAGCCGTCGCCGGAGAATGTGCCCGCATCGGCGGCCGCGTCGTGCAGGATGACGCGCTCCCCGGTCCGCCACACGTAGTCGACGAGCGACGAGGGGAGGCGCTGCGAGGAATCCACCGGCGCCGACTCGAGGGTGCTCACCACCGCCCCTCCTTCCTTGAGCGCGGCCTCCGCTTCGATCGAGAGCTTGCCGTCCTGACTCAGGAGGATGCAGGCCCTCTGCGCGCCGCCCTGCTCGAGCACGACCTCGAGCAGCGTGCGCAGGAGCCTGTCGAGGATGATCTCGCCCGAGATGGCCTGCGAGGCCTTGGTCACCGAGAGCAGGTCGAACTGCTCGGGCCGAGCCGCGAAGGTGGCGGTGAACGGGGTGGGCCTCGGCTCGCGGAGGCGCGGATTCTGCCTGTCGATCTGCGCCACCTTGCCGTCAGCGCCCCAGCGGGCGTAGCAGGTCCGCGCGTCGCCGAGGTAGGTGTCGGCGAACCTGTCGAGCCCCCGCGCTCGGTAGAACCGAGACGCGACCTCGCAAGCGACCGCCTCGTTGTGGACGAAGCCGCCATCGTGGGCCGAGCGGATGGCTTCTTCGTAGAGGCGCTCGGCGTCGAGATACCGGCCTTCGATGCGCGCGATCTCGGCGGCGACCAGCGCCGCGCGGTTCCCGAAGTTCTCGGGACAGTTCGTCGCCCATACCTCGAGCTGCTTGTGGTGGGCGACGATGGCATCCAGGTGCCGGGGCCGCTCGTCGGCGGTCGCCGCGTCGTGGTGCGCTGCCCGCGCGAGCGCGCCGTAGAAATGGTACTCCGCCGCCTCGAAGAACGACGCCGACGACCCGAGGAGCGGCGCTGCCTTCGACGCCGCCTCGATGGCGGACGCGTAGTCGCCCGCGAAGAAGCGCCCTTGCAGCTTGCGGATCCAGTACCAGCAGGCGGCGACCGTCAGGGTGGGATCGCTCATGACGTGCTGCTCGAACCGGCCCTCGTCGAACTCCGCGTCGTTGAAGGTGGAGAAGTCCGGCGAGAGGCCCCGGAGTGTCCGGATGAGCCGGCGGTTTCCGGTGAAGAGGTCGACGATGAGATCGAACCTCGCCCTCCGCGCGAACTCGAGCTCTCTCTTGGCCTCGCGCTGCACTTCATCGAGCACATCGCCGTCCGAGAGCAGGAGCGAGACCAGGGAGCTGCCGGCATAGGCAACATACGCGAGATCGCCGGTCTCCTGCGCCGCGTCGCGGGCGCGTCGCATGAGCTCGACGCTGGCGCGCAGGTGCCTCGTCCAGGGCAGGACCATGAACGCGAAGGTCGAGTAGACGCGGGCCTTGAAGCGGAGCAGCCCGTGCTTCTCCACCAGATCGAAGCCCAGCTTGCCGAAGCGGTACGCCGCCTGGTAGTCGCCGAAGCGCGGGCCGAGGCACGTGCTGAGGTAGGCGTAGGCGCAGCACGAGGCGTCGCTGTTGCCCTGCGTGATGCTGAGGTTCACGGCGCGACCCAGGATGAGGGCGAGCAGGTTGGCATCGGTGAAGTGCGCTGGCGCTATGGTCGACGTGAGGACGTCCACGGTCGCCCGCGAGACCGGATCGGTCATCGGGGGCAGGTTGATGAGCTCCTCGATCGAGCGGCTCCCGAGCCGCTCCCATACCCCCTCGTATTCCCGCTGGACCTCCTCGTCCGTCGGGTGCGGCGACCACGAGACGCCGACGCGCCGGAGGTATTCAAGGCAGGCCCCGACGGCGCGGTCGCTCCAGGTGAGGGTCGTGAAGAGCTCGACGCGCGTGCGCGCGACGGAGGCCGCCTCGACGAGGTCCCGCGCGCGGCGCCAGAGCGAGGAGAGCCGCTCCTCCGCCGCCGGGGCGCCGGTGACGATCTCGCACTCGGCCAGGTGGAGCTCGATCGCGAAGGCGAGCTCGTACCGCGTGTCCCAGCTCTCCCCGCCCAGGAGCTCGGCGCCGACCGTGAGATAGCTCAGCGCCGAGGCGTAGGCCGTGGCTCTCCTGGCGCGCTCGCCCGCGACGAGGTTGAGCTCGGCCACACGCTCGCGCTCCTCTCGCGCCGTGATCAGCGCGGCGCCGCGGTTGAGCTGGCTCACGATCTCGAAGATCTTTTCCTCGAGCTCCTCGGGCGGCGTCCGCGACGAGAGCAGGCGGCCGATCTCGAGGTGCATCGCCGCCCGCTCGCCCTCGGGGATGAGCGAATAGGCCGCCTCCTGGATGCGGTCATGGAGAAACCTGTACGTGCCATCCGTGCGGAGGACGAGCCCTGCGCGGACGGCCTCCCAGAGGACCGCGTGCAACGCCCCCTCCGAGCGGCCATGAACCATCGCCAGGGGCGCGATCTCGGCGGTGTTTCCCAGACAAGCGAGCTGCTTCAATGCGTCCTGGGTGCTGGCAGGGAGCCGCATGAGCTTCCCGACCATCAGGGCCACCACGTTGTCGGTGAAGCCCTTGGCACGGATCTTCGTGAGGTCCCACCGCCAGACCTCTGCGTAGACGTCGAACTCGATCAGGCGCTCCTCGTGGAGCGCCATGAAAAACTGGATCGCGAAGAAGGGATTGCCAGCCGTCTTCTCGTGGACGAGGTCCGAGAGCGGCGCGGCGTCCTCGCGGCGGCAGTGGAGCGTGTCGCTGACGAGCTCCCTGAGGTGCTCGCGAGAGAGCGGGCCGAGCACGATCTCCGAGACGCTCGCGCCCCCCTTCCGCATCTGATCGAGCGCCAGCATCAGCGGGTGGGAACGGGTCACCTCGTTGTCGCGGTACGCGCCGATGACGAGCAGACAGCGCGTCTCGGGATCCGTCATCAGATCCTCGAGGAGCCCGAGGCTCGCCGGATCGGCCCACTGGAGATCGTCGAGAAAGAGCGCGAGGGGGCGCGCCTTCCGGGTGAACACCCCGATGAAACGCCGGAACACGACGCGGAACCGGCTCTGCGCCTCGGCCAGCGGCAGCGCGGCGACCGGCGGTTGCCGCCCGATGACGAGCTCGACCTGCGGGATCACGTCCACGATGAGCTGTCCGTTGATCCCGAGGGCGGCGCGCAGCCGATCCCGGACGGCCGCGAGCCGCTCCTCGCTCTCGGCGAGGAGCTCGAGCACCAGCTCCCGGAAGGCCTGGACGATCGTCGAGTACGGGATATCGCGCTTGCGCTGGTCGAACTTCCCCGAGATGAAGAATCCCCGCTCGCGGACGATCGGCTTGTGCAGCTCGCTCACCAGCGCAGACTTGCCGATCCCGGAATAGCCC
Organism: Sorangium sp. So ce128; assembly: GCF_051525245.1. Taxonomy (NCBI): domain Bacteria; kingdom Pseudomonadati; phylum Myxococcota; order Polyangiales; family Polyangiaceae; genus Sorangium; species Sorangium sp. So ce128. The sequence goes on from NZ_CP150313.1 coordinate 6,066,422, forward strand.
GAGACGAGGACGGTCTCGGGGGATCCCGTGCCGACCACGCGCTCGAAGGCGGAGAGCAGCGCGACGACCTCGTCCTCGCGACCATAGAGCTTCTGAGGGATCTGGAAGCGGCCCGAGACATCGTGCGCCGCCAGGGGGAACGGCTCGAGCTTGCCGGTGGCCCGGAGCTCGACCAGGCACCGCTCCAGGTCGTGCTGGAGGCTGCTGGCGGTCTGGTAGCGATCCTCCGCCATCTTGGCGAGGAGCTTCAGGACGATCGCGGAGAGGATCTCGGGCAGCTCCGGGACGTGCGCGGAGGGCGGATGCGGGGCGCGGGCGACATGGCAGTGCACCCACTCGGGTGGATCCCGCGCCTCGAAGGGCAGGCGCCCGGTGAGCATCTCGTAGAAGGTGACGCCAAGGGCGTAGAGATCGGCGCGGCTGTCGATCGCCCGGTTCATTCGCCCTGTCTGCTCCGGGGACAGGTACGGCAAGGAGCCCTCGATGAGCCGCGCAGGCCCCGCCGGCGCCTGCTCGCGGGAGAGGCAGGACGCCAGGCCGAAGTCGGTGAGCTTGACCTGGCCGGTGGCCGCGTTGACGAGGATGTTCTGCGGTTTGAGATCCTTGTGAAGGATGCCCCGCTCGTGGAGCGCCGCCACGCCGGCCACGATGCGGACCGCGAGGTCGAGGAACCGCTCGGTTTGCATCGGCGCGCCGATGAAGTGATCGAGCGACTCGCCGCCGAAATCCTCCAGGACGAGCGCCGGCACCCCCTCGTACGTCTCGAGGGCCAGCGGCTTCACGATGGCCTCGTGGTTCAGCATCTTGCCGATCGCGTACTCGTTCTTCAGGTGCTCGACGTCCTGCGGGCGGCTGCGCCTCGGGTCGATGATCTTCAAGATCACCGAGCGGCCATCGGCGCTCCGGACCGCTCGGAGCAGGCGGGTCCTCAGGCCCTCGTGGAGGGTCTCGACGATCGTGTAGGGGGAGGCTGCGCTCATCCCCATGGGAAAGGCACTCCGTGGAGCGCTGGCGCCCGGCGGCCTGGCGGCCCCTGGGGGCCGCCGTCGGCGCCGGAGCGCTCGAGTCCGCGCGCCTCGCCGAGGCGACGCAGCCACACGACCGGCGTGAGCGCATGGCGCCCGCCGGGGACCGCATTCTCTGCCACGGCCTCCCACGATCGTGTCACCCCAGCACCCCCTCTATCGATAGGGACCACGGGTCAGGCCCGACAGTTCTGCGGTGCACGTCGCGGGCCCCGACGAGCAGGGACCTCCATGCTGACCGCTGCCTTCGCGAGCGCTTGCCGCGGCGATCAGGCGGGCTTCGCTGCGCGTCGCGCTGCGGCCGGGGCACGCTGCCGGACGGCGATCGCGGCCCTCAGGCCCGCCCGCAGGTCCCGGAAGGTCTCCACGCCCGACCAGTCGAGCCCGAGCCGCGTGAGCGCCTGCGCCATGGCCGGCGAGATGCCCACGAACGAGCACGCCGCGCCGAGCAGCCGCGCCGCCCGGACGGCCTTGAGCAGGTAGCCCGAGACGACCTCGTCCGCGACCGACACGCCCGTCACGTCGAGGATCACGCGGTCCGACGAGGTCTCCACGACGCTGCCGAGCAGGCTCTCCAGGATGAGCGACGATCGCCGGTGGTCGATGGTGCCGACGAGCGGCAGGACGAGCACGCCTTCCCAGACCTGGATCACCGGCGTGGAGAGCTCGAGCAGCGCCCGCTCCTGCTCCTCGACGAGGCGCATCTTCCTCCGCAGCTCCTCGGTGCGCACGAGGACCGCGCCCTCGGCCTGCCGCTTGCTCTCGAGGAGCGCCCGCTCGGCCTGCTTCTCTCGCGTCACATCGCGCAGCTCGACGAGGATCAGCTCCTCGCCCGCGGCGCTCACCTTGCGCGCGAGCACCTCGAGGTCGACCGCGCGGCCGTCCTCGCGCGCGGCGCGGCAGGTGAACCGCTTGCGCGCGCCGCCGAGCACGTCGGGCCACGCCCGCCCGAGCGGCTCGAGCGGGTGCCCGCTCGCCAGCGCCCCCTCGCGCATCGCCAGCGCCTCCCGCCCGGCGAGGCCGTCCCCGAGCAGCTCCCGGATCCGGGCGTTCGCGAACGCGACATCGCCCGTTCCGCTGTAGACGAGGACGCCATCGCGGATCGCGTCGAGCACGCCCCGCAAGACCTCGATCGCCGCGCCTTCCCGCTGCGTGTCGCGCTCGGTCATGCCGGCGCCTCGCGCGCGGGCTCCGCGCTCACGCCGCCCCCGGGGGGTGGGCCCTGCGCAGCCAGGCCAGCGCCTCCTCCTCGGAGAAGAACGCGGCGATGTGCGCATCGTCCTCCGCGAACCGGCTGGCGGCGAACTCGTGGTTCTCGACGACCTGCTCCGCGCCTTCCGCGGCCTCCCTGGGCAGGAGCGTCGCGACCCGCTTCAGCCCGGCCGCGTAGGCCTTCGGCATGATCTCGCCTCGCTGCCAGTCGTTGATGCCGTCCCAGCTCGCCTTGCAGTCGCGTATGTCGATGAGGCACAGCGGGCCCCCGCACTCCAGGAAGACATCGTAGAAATGACCGCCGATGATCTCCTTCATCTCCTCGTCGAGCGGCGTGCCATACCAGCGCGCCACGAAGACCCCGGGGATGCGGCCAGGCTTCTCGATGCGGTGGATGCGCTCGCCAACGACGTTGAACGTCTCCACGACGTCGCCGTTCTGCACGACGCGGATGCCGGTCCGGGTCTCGATGGGTCTCTTGAGTGTCTTGGTCATCGGATCTCCCCCACCCCCCTGCCGCCCAGATCCCCCGGAGCGCCGCAGGGGCGTCTCGATATACCTATCGAGAGCGACCTCTCCGTCGCAAGCGCCTTCGGGCGCCGGGCGCGCGCGGGCTGCCGGTGTCTTGTGAGACAGCGCATGAACGAGGCAGCCGATGAGCTCGTTCAGCAGCTTGTACTCCGCCATCTCGGCCAGGGCCCTCCCGTGGTGGATCGGAGACCCGCAGTTCGCCGGGGGACGCAATGGGAGCTCCACGATGAACGCTTCCTCTGCACTCCGGATTTCCTGATCTCGGACGGTAATCCATGCCGAGGTGGCCTGCCTGCGCGCGCCCGCGTGAAGGAGCGGACGCATGCGGCCGCCGAGAGCTGCGGGGCCATGCGTTCGACGATCTCGCGGTCGGGGGCGTGCGACGTGGCAGCGCACCCGCTCGGGTGATCCTGACCACCACGCGCATGACGGGCAAGGGCGTCGCGGGGTAGCCTCCCGGCCATGAGCGGACCACGTCCTGCCGCCCGCCTCGGCGCCCGCCCCGACCCCGCCGCCCGCCTTGCCCCCGGCGTTGCGCCCGCCGCCCGCGCGGTCGACCCCGGCGCCGCTCCCTCCGCCGAGCGCCGCCTCGACCCTGCCGACCGCGCCCGCGCCGCGCTGCGCGCCGGGCGCATCGCGGCGCTGACCGCCGGCGGCCTCGCCCTCGGCAAGCTCATCGCCGGCCAGCTCGGACAGTCGATGGCCGTGACCGCGAGCGCCGTCGACTCGCTCACGGACCTCTTCGCCTCCTCGGCGAACGCGCTCGCCATCCAGCTGGCCCACGCCGCCCCCGACCGCTCGCACCCGTTCGGCCACGCGAAGATCGAGACGCTCGCGACCGCCGGTCAGGGCCTGCTCATCGGCGGCTCGGGGGTCTACCTGCTCATCGAGGGGATCCGGCGGCTGCTCTCGCCCGAGCCGCTCCGCCTCGCCGCCGTCACGCTCGGCGCGATGGCCGCCGCCGCGCTCGTCACCGCGGCGCTCGTGGCCTACCTCGGCCGCGTCGCCGCGCGCACCGGATCGAGCGCGATCCAGGCCGACGCCGTCCACTACCGCACCGACATCGCCGCGAACCTCGCGGTCCTCGCCGGCGTCGCCCTCACGTACGCGACGGGCTTCTCCCGCATCGACGGCGCCCTCTCGGTCGCGGTCGCCGTCTATATCCTCACGTCCGCGGGGACCCTCCTCCGGCTCGGCGTGCGCGACCTCATCGACACGAGCGCCCCGGAGGAGCGCGTCGGCGCCATCGCGGCCGCGCTCGACGCCATGCGCGCGCGCGGCGAGCTCCTCGGCCACCACAGGCTGCGCACGCGGATCGCCGGGCGCACGCTGTTCGTCGAGGTGCACATCGAGCTCCCGGGCGACCTCCCCCTCGCGCGCGCGCACGCGACCGGCGACCGCGCGCGCGACGCCATCCTCGCCATCGAGCCCGACGCGGAGGTGCTCGTGCACATCGACCCGGAGCGCGACGAGCCGGCGTGACGACGCCGGGCAGCGCCGCTCAGCCCGGCAGGGCGCGCGGCTCGGCCGTGCGCGGCGGTCCGGCACGCGGGAGCTCGACGATGAACGTGGCGCCGGCGCCGGGCGCGCTCTGCACACGGATCGAGCCGCCGTGAGCCTCCGCGATCCTGCGGCTGATATATAGGCCGAGCCCCAGCCCGCCGTAGTGCCTGTTGGACACCGCGCGCTCGAAGCGATCGAAGATCCGCTCCTGGCGCGCCGGGTCGATCCCGATCCCGTGATCCCGGACGGCCAGCCGCGCCGTCCCGGCCTCCTCGCCGACGGAGATCTCCACGGGCTTGCCCGCCCCGAACTTGATCGCGTTCGCGAGCAGGTTCGAGACGATCTGGTCCACGCGGGAACCATCCCAGAGGCCCACGACCCGGCCGCGCTCCCGCAGCGAGACCGAGCACCCGGCGCGCGCCAGATCCAGCTTGAACCGCGGGAGCACCTCGCGCACGACCTCCCCGAGGTCGATCTCCGCCACATCGAGCCTCAGCCGAGCCGCGTTGATCCGCGAGACGTCCAGCAGCTCGCTGTTCAGGCGGGTCAGGCGCGCCGCCTGCCGCAGCGCGCGGTCGACCTGCCTGTCCGTGGTCTGAGGGTCATAGGACCGACCTGATTGGCGCGCCCGATGCATGGCCTCGAGCGTCAGGGTGAGCGAGGTCATCGGCGTGTTGAGCTCGTGCGTCGCCAATGTGAGGAACTCGTCCCGCGCACGGATGGCCTCCTGGGCAGTGTGGTAGAGCCGCGCATTGTCGATCGCGATCGCGGCCCGGCGCGCCACTTCCTGGATGAGCTCGAGATCGGCATCCCCGTAGCGGCGCTCCGGCACGGACGAGACAATGCCCAGCGCCCCGATCGGTTGTCCCCGCGCCACGAGCGGCACGGTGATGGAACTATAGGTCCCGAGCTCTCGGAGGAGCCTCACGTGCTCGTCGTCCTCGCAGTATTCCCGGAGGACTGCCTCGGAGACTTCGGGGACCAGGAGTGGCTCGCCGCTCCGCAGGACCCTAGCCGCCGGGCGGGGCGAATCCGGGCGAGGAGGATACCGCCGCTCTAGCTCCTCGAACAACGACTCCTTCGCGGGATCTCTATGGGCCCATGAGATTCGCCGGATCTCTCCGTCTGCCACCAGGTCGATCATGCACCAGTCGCAGAGCGATCGCACCGATAGCCGTGTGAGGCGCGAGAGCGTCTCGGCGTAATCGAGCGACCCGGAGAGGATCTCCCCGGCCTCGGCCAGGAAGGCCGCGCGCCGCTCCGCCGCCTCGGCCGCGGTCCGCGCTGACTGCTCCTTGGAGAGCAGCCGCGCGTTCTCCAGGGAGATCGCTGCTTGCGTGGCGAGGAGCGAGAGGGCGGTGAGCCGCTCCGGCGTGAACGCGCCCTCGAGGAGGTTGTTCTCGAGGTAGAGCAGGCCCACCACCTCGCCCTGCCTCAGGATGGGCACGCAGAGGAGCGACTTGGGCCTATACCGCGCGAGGTAGTCATCGCCGGAGAACTTGCCCGCATCAGCCGCGGCATCGCTCAGGATGACACGCTCCTTCGTCCGCTGCACGTAGCGGAGGAGCGACATGGGGACGCGCCGCGAAAGCTCCTCCGCCTTCGGCGGGAGGATGGTCGTCGCCGACCCTTTCTCTTCGAGGGTGGCCTCCGCTTCGATGGAGAAGCGTTCGTCCTGGTACAGGAGGATGCAAGCCCTCTGCGCGCCGCCCTGCTCGAGGACGACCGTGAGCAGCGTGCGGAGCAGCTTGTCGAGGACGATCTCGCTCGACACGGTCTGCGATGCCTTGGTCACCGAGAGCAGGTCGAGCTGCTCGGACCGCGCCGCGAAGGAAGCGGTTGGAGCGAGCGGCCTCTTATCCCAGAGGTGCGGATGCTGCTGGTCGATCTGCTTGACCTTGCCATCCGCCCCCCAGCAGGCGTAACACGTGCGTGCCTCGCGGAGGTACGTGGCGGCGATCAGGCCGAACCCTCGCGTCCGGTAAAACCTCGACGCGAGCTCGTAGGCGAGCGCCTCGTTGTGGACAAAGCCGCTTTCGCGCGCGGAGCGGATGGCCTGCTCGTACAGATGCTCCGCTTTGTCCCATTTGCCGCCGATGCGGGCAATCTCGGCGCCGACCAGCGCCGCGCGATTGCGGAAGTTTTCCGGGCAGCTCGAAGCCCAGACCTCGAGTTGCTGGTGGTGGGTGACGAGCGCCGTGAGGTGCTGCGACCGCTCGTCGGCGGATGGAGGTGCCGCGTCGTGGCGCGCCGCCCGCGCGAGCGCACTATAGAAATGGTATTCGGTGAGTCCGAGGAACACCGGCGACGTCTGGAGGAGCCGCTGCGCCTTCGCCCCGGCCTCGACGGCAGAGGCGTAATCACCCGCGTAGCAACGCGCTTGCAGCTTGTGGAGCCAGTACCAGCCCGCGGCGATTGAGAGGCGCGGATCGCCCTCGAGGCGCCGCTCGAACCGGCCCTCATCGAAGTAGTCATCGTTGAAGGAGCCGAAATCCGGCAAGAGCCCCCGGAGCGTCCGGATGAACCTGAGCTGTCCGGTGACGAGGTCGACGAGGACGCCGAACTTCGCCTTCCGCGTGAACTCGAGGGCCCCCTCGGCCTCTCGCTGCACCTCGTCGAGCGGATCTCCCTCCATGAGGAGGAGCGTCACCAAGACGGCGGACAGATAGGACGAATACGTGAGATCGCCGATCGCCTGCGCCGCATGAAGGCCGCGTCGTAATGGATCGATGCTGGTGCGCACGTGCTGCGTCCAGGGATTGATGGTGTACCAGAAGACAAAATAGACGCGGGCCTTGAAGCGGAGTATCGCGCGCTTCTCCATCAGATCGAGGCCGAGCTTGCCGAAGCGAAACCCCGCCCGGTAATCGCCGAAGTGCGATCCGAGGAGCGAGCCGAGCCGGACGTAGGCGAGGCATGATGCGTCGCTGTTGCCATGCTCGAGGCTGAGGTTCACCATGCGAGCGACCAGGAGGCTCAGCAGGTTCTTGTCGGAGAACAAGGCCGGCACATCGCACGACGAGAGGACGTCCATGGTCGCGCGGCAGTCCGGGTCGGTCATCGTGGGCAAGTCGAGGAGCTCCTCGAGCGGGCGGCTCCCGACCTTTCGCCACATCCGCTCGTATTCCTGATGGACATCCGCGTCCGTCGGGTGCGGCGGCCACTCGACGCCGACGCGCCGGAGGTACTCGAGGCACGCCTCCACGCTGCGGTCGCTCTGATCCAGGGTCGTGTACAGGGCCATGCGCACGCACGTGACGGCGGCGAAGTCGACGACGTTCCGGGCGCGGCGCGAGAGCATGGCTAACCGCTCCTCCGCTGTCGACAGCTCGCCGGTCAGGTACTCACACTCGGCCCGGTGGAGCTCGAGCGCGAAGGTGAGCTCGTAACGAAGCGACCAGCTGTCCTCGGTGAGGAGCGCCGCGCCGGCGGCGAGGTACGCCAGCGCCGAGGCGTAGGCGGTCGACCCCTTGGCGCGCTTGCCCGCGACGAGGTTGAGCTCCGCGACCCGTTCTCGCTCGCCCCGCGACGTCATGAGCCCGGCGCCGCGGTTGAGCTGGTTCACGATCTCGAAGATCTTCTCCTTGAGCTCTTCGGGCGGCGTATGCGACACGAGCAGCCGGCCGATCCGGAGATGCACTGCCGCCCGCTCGCCTTCAGGGATGAGCGAATAGGCCGCCTCCTGGACGCAGTCGTGGAGGAACTTGTACGTGCCGTTCAAGCGAAGAACGAGCCCCTCATGAACTGCGTCCCAAAGATCCGCGTGCACGTCCTCCTCCGAGCCGCCCTGAACGATCGTCAGGAGGGTGACCTCCACGGTGTCTCCCAGACAGGCGAGCTGCGTCAGCGCTCCCTGGGTGCGCCGAGGGAGCCGCGCGAGTTTGCCGACCATCAGGTCGACCACGTTGTCGGTGAACCCCTTTTCGCGGATCTTCGCCACGTCCCACCGAAAGGCATAGGCACGCTCGTCGAACTCGATCAGCCGCTCTTGGTGCAGCGCGGAGAGGAACTGGATCGCGAAGAAGGGGTTGCCCGCCGTCTTCTCGTGGACGAGATCCGAGAGCGGCGCGGCGTCTTCGCGGCGACAGCGGAGCGCGTCGCTGACGAGCGCGGCGAGGTGCTCTCGGGAAAGCGGGCCGAGCACGATGTCCGTGACGCGCGCCCCCTCCTTCCGCGCCTGGTCGAGCATCAGCACGAGCGGATGCGAGGGCGGCACCTCGTTGTCGCGGTACGCGCCTATGACGAGGAGATATCGCGTTTCGGGGTGCGTCACGAGATCATGAAGGAGCCCGAGGCTCGCCGAATCGGTCCACTGGAGATCGTCGAGGAAGAGCGCGAGGGGGTGCTCCTTCCGGGCGAACACCCCGATGAAGTGCCGGAATACGATGCGGAACCGGTTCTGCGCCTCGGTCGGCGGGAGCTCAGGAACCGGCGGTTGCCGGCCGATGACGAGCTCGAGCTGAGGGATGACCTCCACGATGAGCTGTCCGTTGATCCCGAGGGCGCCGAGCAGCCGCTGCCGGAAGGCCGCGATCCGGTCCTCGTCCTCGGTGAGGATCTCCTGCACGAGCTCCCTGAAGGCCTGGACGAGCGTGAAGTAAGGGATGTCGCGCTTGTATTGATCGAACTTCCCCGACAGAAAGCACGCTCGCTCCCGGACAATCGGCCTGTACAGCTCGTGGACCAGCGCCGACTTGCCGATGCCCGAATAGCCGGAGACCAGGACGAGCTCGGGGACTCCCGTGCCCATCACGCGCTCGAACGCGCGCAGCAGCGCGACCACCTCCTCCTCGCGGCCATAGAGCTTCTGAGGGATCTCGAAGCGGCCGGAGACGTCGTGCTCGGCCAAGGGGAATGGCTCGATCCGGCCGGTGGCTCGCCACGCCGAAAGGCACCGCTCGAGGTCGTGCTTGAGGCCGCGGGCGGTCTGGTAGCGATCCTCCGCCATCTTGGCCAGGAGCTTCAGGACGAGGGCGGAGAGGACCTCGGGCAGCTCCGGGGCCAGCGCGGAGGGCGGCGGCGGGACGCGGGCGACGTGACAGTGCACCCACTCGAGCGGGTCCCGAGCCTCGAACGGCAGCCGCCCGGTGAGCATCTCGTAGAACGTGACCCCGAGCGCATAGAGATCGGTGCGGCTGTCGATCGCCCGGTTCATCCGCCCCGTCTGCTCCGGAGCCAGGTACGGCAAGGAGCCCTCGATGAGCCGGGGAGGCCCTGCCGGCGACTGCTCGCGGGAGAGGCGGGACGCGAGGCCGAGGTCGGTGAGCTTGACCTGCCCAGTAGCTGCGTTGACGAGGATGTTCTGGGGCTTGAGATCCTTGTGGATGATGTCCCGCTGGTGGAGCTCCGCCACGGCGGCCACGATACGAACCGCGAGGTCGAGGAACCGCTCGATGTTCATGGGCGCGTCCATGAAGTGGTCGAGCGACTCGCCGCCGAAATCCTCCATGACGAGCGCCGGCAGCCCCTCGTACGTCTCGAGGGCGAGCGGCGCCACGATGGCCTCGTGGCTCAGCGCCTTGCCGATCGCATACTCGTGCTTCAGGCGCTCGACGTCCTTCGGGCAGCTGCGCCTCGGGTCGAGGACCTTCAAGATCACCGGGCAGCCATCGGCGCTCCGGATCGCGCGAAGCAGGCTGGTCTGCTGGCCCTCGTGGAGGGTCTCTGTGATCGTGTAGAGGGGGGCCGTGCTCGTCTCCATGGGAATACGCTCCGTGACGCGTCGGCGTCCGGCGGCTTGGCGGGACATGTGGGCTGTCATCGACGCCGGAGCGGTCGAGTCCGCGCACCTCTCCGACACGGCCCAACCACACGACCGGACTGAGCGCCTGGCTCCCGCCCGGCAGCACGCTTCCAGCCAGGTTCTCCCGCAGTCGTACCTCCCTCTCTATCGGACTATATTATGAAGGATGCCCGGCCAACGCGAGCCCCTGGCTGCGCCGTTCAGCCCGCCAGGGAGCCCGGCTCGGCCCCGCGCGGCGGTCCGATCCGCGGCAGCTCGACGATGAACGTCGCCCCGGCGCCGAGCGCGCTCTCGACGCGGATCGAGCCGCCGTGCGCCTCCGCGAGGCTGCGGCTGATGTACAGGCCGAGCCCCAGCCCGCCGTAGTGCCTGTTGGACACCGCGCGCTCGAACCGCTCGAAGATCTGCCCCTGGCGCGCCGGGTCGATCCCGATCCCGTGATCCCGGACCGAGAGCCGCGCAATGCCAGCCTCCTCGCCGACGGAGATCTCCACGGGCTTGCCCGCCCCGAACTTGATCGCGTTGGCGAGCAGGTTCGAGACGATCTGGTCCACGCGAGAACCATCCCAGAGGCCCACGATCCGGCCGTGCTCCTGCAAGGCGACCGAGCACCCAGCGCGCGCCAGATCCAGCTTGAACCGCGCGAGCACGTCGCGGACGACCTCCCCGAGGTCGACCTCCGCCACATCGAGCCTCAGCCGGGCCGCGTTGATCCGAGAGACGTCGAGCAGCTCGCCGTTCAGGCGGATCACGCGCGTCGCCTGCCGCAGCGCGCGGTCGACCTGCCGGCCCACGGCCTGTCGGTCCCAGGGCCGATCCGAGCGGACACCCCGATCCATGGACTCGAGCGTGAGAAGGAGCGACGTCATCGGCGTGTTGAGCTCGTGCGTCGCCACGGTGAGGAACTCGTCCCGCGCGCGGATGGCCTCCTGGGCAGCGCGGTAGAGCCGCGCATTGTCGATCGCTATCGCGGCCAGGCGCGCCACCTCCTGCACGAGCTCGATGTCGGCGTCCCCGTACCGGCGCGCCGACACCGACGAGCCGATGCTCAGCGCCCCGATCGGCTGTCCCCGCGCCACGAGCGGCACCGTGATGGCGCTGTAGGTCCCGAGCTCGCGGATGAGCCTCGCGTACCCGTCGTCCTCGCAATGTTCCCGGAGGACGGCTTCGGCGATCTCGGGGAGCAGGAGCGGCTCACCGCTCCGCAGGACCCTGGCCGCGGGGTGGGGCGAGTCCCGGCGAGAAGGATACCGCCGCTCCAGCTCCTCGAACAACGGCTCCTTCGCGGGGTCTCTATGTGCCCACGAAATTCGCCGGGGCTCTCCACCTTCCACGACTTCGATGACACACCAGTCGCATAGCGATCGCACCGAGAGCCGCGCGAGGCGAGAGAGCGTCTCCGCGTAATCGAGCGACCCGGCGAGGATCTCCCCCGCCTCGGCCAGGAAGGCCGCGCGCCGCCCCGCCGCCTCGGCCGCGGTCCGCGCGGCCTGCTCCTTGGAGAGCAGCCGCGCGTTCTCCAGAGAGATCGCCGCCTGCGTGGCGAGGAGCGACAGGGCGGTGAGCCGATCCTGCGTGAACGCGCCGGCGAGGAGGTTGTTCTCGAGGTAGAGCAGGCCCACCACCTCGCCCTGCCTCAGGATGGGCACGCAGAGGAGCGACTTGGGCCTAGCCTGCGTGAAGTACTCGTCGCCGGAGAACTTGCCCGCACCAGCGGCGGCGTCGCTCAAGATGACGCGCTCCTTCGTCCGCTGCACGTAGCGGACGAGCGACAAGGGGACGCGCCGCGAAAGCTCCTCCGCCTTCGGCAGGAGGATGGTCGTCGCCGCCGCTTTCTCTTCGACGGTGGCCTCCGCCTCGATGGAGAGGCGCTCGTTCTGGTACAGGAGGATGCAAGCCCTCTGCGCCCCGCCCTGCTCGAGGACGACCGTGAGCAGCGTGCGCAGCAGCTCGCCGACGACGATCTCGCTCGACAGGGTCTGCGATGCCTTGGTCACCGAGAGCAGGTCGAGCTGCTCGGACCGCGCCGCGAAGGTGGCGGTTGGAGCGAGCGGTCTCACGTCCCAGAGACCGGAATTTTGCTGGTCGATCTGCTCGACCTTGCCGTCCGCCCCCCAGCGAGCGTAGCAGGCGCGGGCCTCGCGGAGGTACGTGGCGGCAATCAGGTCGAACCCCCGCGCCCGGTAAAACCTCGATGCGATCTCGTAGGCCAGCGCCTCGTTGTGGACGAAGCCGCTCTTGCGCGCGGAGCGGATGGCCTGCTCGTACAGCTGCGCCGCCTTGTCCCATTCGCCGTCGACGCGCGCGATCTCGGCGCCGACCAGCACCGCACGGTCGCCGAAGCTCTCGGGGGAGCTCGAAGCCCAGACCTCGATCTGCTTGTGATGTGCGACGAGCTCCGTGAAATGCGGGGGCCGCTCGTCTGCAGGTGCTGCGTCGCAGCAGGCCGCACGCGCGAGCGCGCTGTAGAAATGGTACTCGGCGACATCGAGGAACGACGGCAACATCCAGAGAAGCCTCTGCGCTCTTGCTGCGGCCTCGATGGCAGAAGCGTAATCGCCTGCGTAAAAGTGCGCTTGGAGCTTCCGGATCCAATACCAGCACTTGGCGAACGAGAGGCGCGGATCGTCCTCAAGGCGCCGCTCGAATCGGCGCTCGTCGAAGTGGTCGTCGTTGAAGCAGCCCAGAGCCGGCGTCAGGCCCCTGAGCGTCCGGATGAGCCCTATCAGTCCGGTGATGCAGTCGACCATGAGGCCGAACTCCAGCTTCCGCGCGAATTCGAGCGCGCCCTCGGCCTCTCGCTGCACCTTGCCGAGCGGATCTCCAGCGGCGAGGAGGAGCGAGATCAAGCCGGCGAGGGTATAGGACGCATACGTAAGATCGCCGGTCTCCTGCGCCGCGTGAAAGGCGCGTCGCAAGGGCTCGAGGCTGGTGCGCACGTGCCGCGTCCAGGGGTTGATTGTGTGCCAGAAGGCCAAATCGACGCGGGCCTTGAAGCGGCGCATCGCTCGCTTCTCCACCAGATCGAGGCCGACCTTGCCGAAGCGAAACCCCGCGCGGTAGTCGCCGAAGCGCGCCCCGAGGATCGTCCCGACCCGGACGTAGGCGAGGCACGATCCGTCGCTGTTGCCATGCTCGAGGCTGAGGTTCGCCACGCGGGCGACCAGGAGGCAGTCCAGGTTCTCGTCGGTGAACAACGTCGACGCCTCGCCCGACGTGAGGACGTCGATGGTCGCGCGGCAGTCCGGATCGGTCATCGGGGGCAGATCGAAGAGCGCCTCGATCGGGCGCCTCCCTAGCGTTCGCCACATCCGCTCGTATTCCTGCCGGACCTCCTCGTCCGTCGGGTGCGGCGACCAGTCCACGCCGATGCGCCGCAGGTACTCGAGGCAAATCTCGATGGCGAGATCGCTTCGATCCAGGGTCGTGTAGAGATCCACGCGCGCGCACGTGACCGCGGCGACGTCGACGAGGTTTTCGGCGCGGCGCGAGAGCCTTGAGAGCCGCTCCTCCGCCGCCGCGCGCTCGCCGGTCAGAAACTCACATGAGGCCCGGTGGAGCTCGAGCGCGAAGATGAGCTCGTACCGAAGGGACCAGCTGTCGTCTTCCAGTTCCAGGAACGCCGCGCCGGCGGCGAGGTACTTCAGCGCTGAAGCGTAGGCCGTCGACACCTTGGCGCGCTTGCCGGCGATGAGATTGAGCTCAGCCGCCCGCTCTCGCTCCTCGCGCGACGTGATCAGCCCGGCCCCCCGGTCGAGCTGATTCACGATCTCGAAGATCTTCTCCTCGAGCTCCTCAGGCGGCGTCCACGACGCGAGCAGCCGGCCGATCTCGAGGTGCACCGCCGCCCGCTCGCCTTCAGGGATGAGCGAATAGGCCGCCTCCTGGACGCGGTCGTGGAGAAACTTGTATGTGTTTTCCACGCGGTAGACGAGCCCCTCATGAGCTGCGTCCCGGAAACCCGCGTGCACCTCTTCCTCCGACCCGCCGTGAACCATCGTCAGGAGGGCGACCTCCGCCGTGTTTCCCAGACAGGCGAGCTGCTTCAGCGCTTCCTGGGCGCGCCGAGGGAGCCGCACGAGCTTGCCGACCATCAGGTCGACCACATTGTCGGTGAAACCCTTCTCACGGATCTTCGCCACGTCCCACCGAAAGGCCTCGGCACGCTCGTCGAACTCGATGAGCCGCTCTTCGTGCAGCGCCGTGAGGAACTGGATCGCGAAGAAGGGATTGCCGGCCGTCTTCTCGTGGACGAGGTTCGAGAGCGGCGCGGCATCTTCGCGGGAGCGGTGGAGCGCGTCGCTGACGAGCGCGGCGAGGTCGTCTCGGGAAAGCGGGCCGAGCGCGATGTCCGAGATGCGCGCGTCCTCTTCCCGCGCCTTGTCGAGCGTTCGCATGAGCGGATGCGAGGGGGTCACCTCGTTGTCGCGGTACGCGCCGATGACGAGCAGATGGCGGGTCTCGGGGTGCGTCACCAGATCGTGAAGGAGGCCGAGGCTCGCCGAATCGGTCCACTGGAGGTCGTCGAGGAAGAGCGCGAGGGGGTGCTCCTTCCGGGCGAACACCCCGATGAAGTGCCGGAACACGACGCGGAACCGGTTCTGCTCCTCGGTCGGCGGAAGCTCCGGAACCGGCGGTTGCCGGCCGATGATGAGCTCGACCTGAGGGATGACCTCCACGATGAGCTGCCCGTTGCTCCCGAGCGCGCCGAGCACCCGCTGTCTCCAGGCCGCGATCCGGTCCTCATTCTCGGCGAGGATCTCGAGCACGAGCTCCCGTAAGGCCTGGACGAGCGTGGAGAAAGGGATATCGCGCTTGTACTGGTCGAACTTCCCCGAGAGAAAGAGGGCCCGCTCCCGGACGATCGGCTTGTGGAGCTCGTAGACCAGCGCCGACTTGCCGATGCCGGAATAGCCGGAGACCAAGACGAGCTCGGGGGCTCCCGTGTCCCTCACGCGCTCGAAGGCGCGCAGCAGCGCGGCTACCTCCTCCTCGCGGCCATAGAGCTTCTGAGGGATCTCGAAGCGATCGGAGACGTCGTGCTCGGCCAGGGGAAACGGCTCGATCCTGCCGGTGGCTCGCCACGCCGAAAGGCACCGCTCGAGGTCGTGCTTGAGGCCGCGCGCGGTCTGGTAACGATCCTCCGCCATCTTGGCCAGGAGCTTCAGGACGAGCGCCGAGACGACCTCGGGCAGCTCAGGGACCCGCGCGGAGGGCGGCGGCGGGACGCGGGCGACGTGGCAGTGCACCCACTCGAGCGGGTCCCGGGCCTCGAAGGGCAGCCGCCCTGTGAGCATCTCGTAGAACGTGACCCCGAGCGCATAGAGATCAGCGCGGCTGTCGATCCCCCGGTTCATCCGCCCCGTCTGCTCCGGAGCCAGGTACGGCAACGAGCCCTCGATGAGCCGGGGCGGCCCCGCCGGCGGCTGCTGGCGGGTGTGGCAGGACGCGAGGCCGAGACCGGCGAGCTTCACCTGGCCGGTGGCTGCATTGACGAGGATGTTCTGGGGCTTGAGATCCCTGTGGATGATGTCCCGCTGGTGGAGCTCCGCCACGGCGGCCACGATACGCACCGCAAGGTCGAGGAACCGCTCGGTTCTCATGGGCGCATCGAGGAGGTGGTCGAGCGACTCGCCGCCGAAGTCCTCCATGACGAGCGCCGGCAATCCCTCGTACGTCTCGAGGGCGAGCGGCGCCACGATGGCCTCGTGGCTCAGCTTCATGCCCATCGCGTACTCATGCTTCAGGCGCTCGATGTCCTCCGGGCGGCTGCGCCTCGGGTCGAGGACCTTCAAGATCACCGGGCGGCCATCGGTGCTCCGGATCGCGCGGAACAGGCTGGTCTTCTGGCCCTCGTGGAGGATCGCGGTGATCGCATAGGAGGAGGCCGGGCTCACCTCCATGGGGAGCATCCCCCTGGGGAGCACACGCCACGGAGCGCTGGCGCCCGGCAGCTCCGTGGGACATGAGAGCTGTCGACGCCCGAACGGTCGAGTCCGCGCGCCTCGCCGGAGCGACACGGCCACACGACCGACGCGAGCGCACGGCTTCCGCCGGACACCTCATCTCGCGTCACGGCCTCCCACAGTCGCGCCACCCCGGGATCCCCCTTCGGTCGATGGATACCACGGGGGAGAATCCATCGCTCGCTCCCCCGACGACGCGCCCATCACCGCCCGGCGAGGCGCGTCCCGCCCCGCACGCGCATGGCGAACGCGAGTCCGCAGGGTCGCCTCGCTGCGATGCGCGGATCGCCTCCCGCTCGGCCAATCGAGGGCGGTCACCGCGAGCGCCGTCGATGCGCGCACGGACCTCTTCGCCTCCTCTGCGAACGTCCTCGCCATCCAGCGCGCGCCGCGCCGCTCAGCCCGGCAGGGCGCGCGGCTCGGCTGTGCGCGGCGGCCCGGCCCGCGGCAGCTCGACGACGAACGTCGCCCCGGCGCCGAGCGCGCTCTCGACGCGGATCGAGCCGCCGTGCGCCTCCGCGAGGCTGCGGCTGATGTACAGGCCGAGCCCCAGCCCGCCGTAGTGCCTGTTGGACACCGCGCGCTCGAACCGCTCGAAGATCTGCCCCTGGCGCGCCGGGTCGATCCCGATCCCGTGATCCCGGACCGAGAGCCGCGCCGTCCCCGCCTCCTCGCCGACGGAGATCTCCACGGGCTTGCCCGCCCCGAACTTGATCGCGTTGGCGAGAAGGTTCGAGACGATCTGGTCCACGCGAGAACCATCCCAGAGGCCCACGATCCGGCCGTGCTCCTGCAAGGCGACCGAGCACCCGGCGCGCGCCAGATCCAGCTTGAACCGCGCGAGCACGTCGCGGACGACCTCCCCGAGGTCGACCTCCGCGACATCGAGCTTCAACCGAGCCGCGTTGATCCGCGAGACGTCCAGCAGCTCGCTGTTCAGGCGGATCACGCGCGTCGCCTGCCGCAGCGCGCGGTCGACCTGCCGGCCCACGGCCTGTCGGTCCCAGGGCCGATCCGAGCGGACGCCCCGATCCATGGCCTCGAGCGTGAGCAGGAGCGACGTCATCGGCGTGTTGAGCTCGTGCGTCGCGACCGTCAGGAACTCGTCGCGCATCCGCACCGCCTCGTTCGCAGCGCTGTAGAGCCGCGAATTGTCGATCGCTGTCGCGGCCAGGCGCGCCACCTCCTGGACGAAATCGAGGTCGGCGTCGCCGTAGCGGCGCCCCGGCGCGGACGAGACGACGCTCAGCACCCCGATCGGCTGTCCGCGCGCCATGAGCGGCACGATGATGGCGCTGCGCGTCCCGATCTCGCGGAGGAGCCTCTCGTGACCGCCGTCCTCGCAGTGCTGTCGGAGGAACTCTTCGGAGATCTCGGGGAGAAGGAGCGGCTCGCCGGTCCGGAGGACCCTGAGCGCCGGGCGACGCGATTCCCAGCGAGTGGGATACCGCCGCTCCAGCTCCTCGATCAACGGCTCCTTCGCCGGGTCCCTGTGCGCCCATGACAGCCGCCGGATCCCTCCACCTTCCACGATGTCGATCATGCACCAGTCGCAGAGCGTCAACACCGACAGCCGCACGACGCGCGACAGCGTCTCTCCGTAATCGAGAGAGGCAGAGAGGATCTCCCCTGCCTCGGCCAGGAAGGCCGCGCGCCGCTCCGCCGACTCGGCCGAGGTCCGCGCGGCCCGCTCCTGGGAGAGGAGCCGCGCGTTCTCCAGGGAGATCGCCGCCTGCGAAGCGAGGAGCGAGAGCGCGGTGAGCCGGTCCGACGTGAAGGCGCCGGCAAGGAGGTTGTTCTCGAGATAAAGCAAGCCCGCGACCCCGGCCTGCCTCAGGATGGGCACGCACAGGACCGATCTGGACCGATACCGCGTGAAGTAGTCGTCTCCGGAGAACTTGCCCGCATCCGCGGCCGCGTCGTGCAGGATGACGCGCTCCTTCGTCCGCTGCACATAATGGACGAGCGAGCCGGGGACTCGCTGCCACGAAGAGTCGTCCAGCGAGGGCGCGAGGAGGATCGTCGCCGCGCCTCTCCCTTCGAGGGTCGCCTCCGCCTCCATGGTGAGGCGCTCGTCCTGACACACGAAGAGGCAAGCCCGCTGCGCGCCGCCCTGCTCGAGGACGACCGTGAGCAGCGTCCGCAGGAGCTGGTTGAGGACGATCTCGCTCGAGATGGTCTGCGACGCCTTGATCACCGACAGCAGCTCGAGCTCGTCGGAGCGCGCCGCGAACGACGCGCTCGGGGCGAGCGGCCTCCGGTCCGAGAGCCGCGGGTTCTGCTGGTCGATCTGCCTGACCTTCCCGTCCGCGCCCCAGCGAGCGTAACAGGCGCGGGCCTCGCGGAGATAGGTGTCCGCGATCAGATCGAACCCTCGTGTCCGGTAGAACCTCGACGCGATCTCGTACGCCAGCGCCTCGATGTGGACGAAGCCGCTCTCGCGCGCGGAGCGGATCGCCTGCTCGTACAGCTGCGCCGCCTCGTCCCATTCGCCGCCGATGCGCGCGATCTCGGCGTCGACCAGCGCGGCGCGGGCGCCGAAGTTTTCGGGGCAGTTCTCGGCCCCGACCTCGAGTTGCTCGCGGTGGGCGGCGAGCTCCACGAGGTGCGGGGGCCGCTCATCGGCAGGCGCCGCGTCGTGGCAGGCCGCCCGCGCGAGCGCACCAAAGAAATGGTACTCGGCGACCACGGGATACGACCGCGATGTCCAGAGGAACCGCTGCGCTCTCGCTGCGGCCTCGATGGCAGAAGCGTGATCGCCCGCAAAGAGGCGCGCTTTTAGCTTGCCTATCCAATACCAGCACGTCGCCACCGCGCGGCGCCTGTCGCCCTCGAGGTGCCGCTCGAACCGCCCCTCGTCCAGATGGTCATCGTCGGAGGCGAGCGCCGGCATCGAGCCCCGGAGCGTCCGGATGAACATCAGCTGTCCGGTGATGAGGTCGACGATGAGACCGAACTTCGCCTTCCGCGCGAATTCGAGCGAGCTCTCGGCTTCTCGATTCACTTCGCCGAGCGGAGCTCCCCCGGCGAGCAGGAGCGAGAGCAAGCCGTTGAGGACATAGGAAGCAAAGATGAGATCGCCGGTCTCCTGCGCCACGTGGAAGGCGCGCCGCAGCGGATCGACGCTGGTGCGCATGTGCCTGATCCAGGGGTTGATGATGAACCAGAAGACCAGGGCGATGCGGGCCTTGAAGCGGAGCGGCCCGCGCTTCTCGGCCAGCTCCAGGCCGAGCTTGCCGAAGCGGAACCCCGCGCGGTAGTCGCCGAAGTACATACCAAGGGCCATCCCGACCCAGACGTAGGCCATGCATGCTCCGTCGCTGTTGCCATGCTCGAGGCTGAGGTTCGCCATGCGACCGATCATGAGGCAGAACAGATTCTCGTCCGTGAGAGACGCCGGCGGCTCGCTCGAGATGAGAACGTCGATGAGCGTGCGGCAGTCCGGATCCGTCATCGGTGGCAAGTCGACGAGCGCCTCGATCGGGCGCCTCCCGAGCGTTCGCCACATCCGCTCGTACTCCTGCCGGACCTCCTCGTCCGTCGGGTGCGGCGACCACGCGATGCCGACGCGCCGCAGGGACTCGAGGCAGATCTCGATGGCGAGCTCGCTTCGATCCAGCATCGTGTAGAGCTCGACGCGGACACACGTGACGGCGGCGATGTCGACGAAGCTGCTGGCGCGGCGCGCGAGCTCCGAGAGCCGCTCCTCTGCCGCGCTGAGCTCGCCGGTCAGGAACTCGCACTCGGCCCGGTGCAGCTCGAGCGCGAAGGCGAGATCGTACCGCCGCTCCCAGCGGTCTTCCTCCAGGAACGCCGAGCCTAACGCGAGGTAGGTGAGCGCCGAGGCGAACGCCACCGACCCCCTGGCACGCTTGCCCGCGATGAGGTTGAGCTCAGCCGCCCGCTCGCGCTCCTCCCGCGCCGTGATCAGCGCGGCTCCCCGGTTGAGCTGGTTGACGATCTCGAAGATCTTCTCCTCGAGCTCCTCCGGCGCCGTGCGCTTCGCGAGCAGCCTGCCTATCTCGAGGTGCGCCGCCGCGCGCTCGCTTTCGGGGATCAGAGAATAGGCCGCTTCCTGGACCCGGTCGTGAAGGAACTTGTACGCACCGTCCAGGCGGAAGACGAGCCCCTCGCGCGCTGCGTCCCGGAGATCCGCGTGCATGTCCTCCTCCGAGCCGCCCTGGACCATCGCCAGGAGGGCGACTTCCGCGCTGTTTCCCAGGCAGGCGAGCTGCTTCAGCGCACTCTGGGTGCTCGGAGGGAGCCGCGCGAGCTTGCCGACCATCAGGTCGACCACGTTGTCGGTGAAGCCCTTCTCGCGGATCTTCGTGACGTCCCACCTCCAGGCCTCCGCGTAGACGTCGAACTCGATCAGGCGCTCCTCGTGGAGCGCCATGAGAAACTGGATCGCAAAGAAGGGATTGCCGGCCGTCTTCTCGTGGACGAGATCCGAGAGCGGCGCGGCGTCCTCGCGGCGGCAGTGGAGCGTGTCGCTGACGAGCGCGGCGAGGTGCTCGCGGGAGAGCGGGCCGAGCACGATGTCCGAGACGCGCGCGCCTTCCTTCCGCGCCTGGTCGAGCGCCAACAGGAGCGGGTGCGAGGGGCTCACCTCATTGTCTCGGTACGCGCCAATGACGAGGAGATGGCGCGTCTCCGGGTGCGTCACCAGCTCACAGAGCAGGCCCAGGCTCGCCGAGTCGGCCCACTGGAGATCGTCGACGAAGAGCGCGAGGGGGTGCTCTTTCCGGGCGAACACCCCGATGAAGTGCCGGAACACGACCCGAAACCGGTGCTGCGCCTCGATCGGCGGAAGCTCGGGGACAGGCGGTTGCCGGCCGATGATGAGCTCGACGTGGGGAATCACGTCCGCGATGAGCTGCCCGTTGACCCCGAGCGCGCCGAGCAACCGCTGCCGGAATGCCGCGATCCGGTCCTCGCTCTCCGCGAGGATCTCGAGCACGAGCTCCCGGAACGCCTGCACGAGCGTGGAATAGGGGATGTCGCGCTTGTACTGGTCGAACTTCCCCGAAAGAAACAGGGCTCGTTCCCGGACGATCGGCCTGTAGAGCTCGTGGACCAGCGCCGACTTGCCGATGCCGGAATAGCCGGAGACCAGGACGAGCTCGGGAGAGCCCGTGGCCACCACGCGGTCGAACGCGCAGAGCAGCGCAGCCACCTCGTCCTCGCGGCCATAGAGCTTCTGAGGGATCTGGAGGCGGCCGGAGACGTCGCGCTCGGCCAGGGGAAACGGCTCGATCCTGCCGGTGGCCCGGACCTGCGAGAGGCACCGCTCCAGGTCGTGCTTGAGGCCGCGGGCGGTCTGGTAGCGATCCTCGGGCATCTTGGCCAGGAGCTTCAGGACCAGCGCCGAGAGCACCTCGGGCAGCTCGGGCACCAGCGCCGAGGGCGCCGGCGGGAGGCGCGCGACGTGGCAATGCACCCACTCCAGCGGATCCTGCGCCTCGAACGGCAGCCGCCCGGTGAGCATCTCGTAGAACGTCACGCCGAGCGCATAGAGATCGGCGCGGCCGTCGATCCCCCGGTTCATTCGCCCCGTCTGCTCCGGAGACAGGTACGGCAACGACCCCTCGATGAGCCGCGGAGGCCCTGCCGGCGGCTGCTCGCGGGAGAAGCGGGACGCGAGGCCGAAGTCGGCGAGCTTCACCTGCCCGGTGGCCGTGTTGACGAGGATGTTCTGCGGCTTGAGATCCTTGTGGAGGATGTCCCGCTCATGGATCACCGCCACGCAGGCCGCGATGCGGACCGCGAGCTCGAGGAACCTCTCGGCATCCATGGGCGCGCCGATGATGTGGTCGAGCGACGCGCCGCCGAAGTCCTCCAGGACGAGCGCCGGCAGCCCCTCGTGCGTCTCGAGGGCGAGCGGCGCCACGATGGCGTCGTGGTCGAGCAGCTTGCCAATCGCGTATTCGTTCTTCAGCCGCTCGATGTCCTGCGGGCGGCTGCGCCTCGGGTCGAGGACCTTCAAGACCACCGGGCGGCCATCGGCGCTCCGGACCGCGCGCAGCAGGCTGACCCGCTGGCCCTCGTGAAGCGTCTCGGTGACCAGGTAAGAGGGAGCGCTCACGTCCATGGGGAACCCCATGCGGAAGACGCGCCACGAAGCGCTGGAGTCTGGCTGTCCGGCAGGACATGGGAGCAGCCGTCGACTCGGACGCGGTCGAGTCCGCGCGCCTCGCCGAGACGACCCAACCCTACCGCCGGCGTGAGCCCGTGGCGCCCGCCGGGCGCCGCGTTCCCGGTCATCGTCCCCGACGGTCGCGCCACCCCACGCCCCTCTGTCGATAGCCTACCACGGGGGAGGCCCGTCAATTCCGGGGCACGCCTCTCGGTGAGCGGCCGCCAGCCTCGTGCTCGTTCGGCGCCGTCGCGGAGGAGCGCCCGCGCCATGTGCCGCACGGGCGCTCTCATCTGGAAAGAAGGCCTCTACGCGCCGGGCTCGTCGACGTCGTCGTCTTCGTGCTCCTCGAGGTAGCGTTCGGGCGCGAGCTCCCACCGCTCCGGCGAGCGCCAGAGCTGCGACAGGAGCAGCTCGCGCATCAGCAGGATCTCCTTGGGCAGCCGGTCGTAGAGCCGCTCGAAGAGCTCCCCGTGCGAGCCGAACTCGACCTTCCACGCCTCGCGGTCGACCGCCATCAGCTGGTAGAACTGCTCCTTCGAGAAGCGGTCCATGCCCCGCCACTCGATGTCTTCGTAGCGCGGCATCCAGCCGAGCGGGCTCTCCTCCGCGAAGCCGCGGCCGTGCACGCGGTCGACGATCCACTTGAGGACGCGCATGTTCTCCCCGAAGCCCGGCCAGAGGAAGTTGCCCTGGTCGTCCTTGCGGAACCAGTTCACCGAGAAGATGCGGGGCGGATTGACGATCTGGCGCCCCATCTGCAGCCAGTGATTGAAGTAATCGCCCATGTGGTAGCCGCAGAAGGGCAGCATCGCCATCGGGTCGCGGCGCACCTGGCCGATGTTGCCGGCGGCCGCCGCCGTCATCTCCGAGCCGATCGTCGCGGCCGTGTAGACGCCGAAGCTCCAGTTGAACGACTGGACCACGAGGGGCACCGTCGTCGCGCGCCGCCCGCCGAAGACGATCGCGCTGATGGGCACCCCGTTCGGGTCGTCCCAGCGCGGATCGATCGATGGACACTGCGACGCAGGCGTCGTGAAGCGCGCGTTCGGGTGGGCCGCCTTGCGGCCGCAGTCCGGGGTCCAGTGCTTCCCCTGCCAGTCGATGAGCTCCGGCGGCGGCTCGTCGGTCATCCCTTCCCACCAGACGTCGCCGTCGGGCGTGAGCCCCACGTTGGTGAAGATCGTCCCCTTCCGGATGGTCGCCATCGCGTTCGCGTTCGACTTGTCCGACGTCCCCGGGGCCACGCCGAAATAGCCCGCCTCGGGGTTGATCGCATAGAGCTGCCCGTCCCGCCCGGGCTTCATCCAGGCGATGTCGTCGCCCACCGTCGTGATCTTCCAGCCCGCGAACGCCTTCGGCGGGATGAGCATGGCGAAGTTCGTCTTGCCGCACGCGCTCGGGAAGGCCGCGGCCACGTACGTCTTCTCGCCCTTCGGCGACTCGACCCCCAGGATCAGCATGTGCTCCGCGAGCCACCCCTGCTCCCTGCCGAGGACCGAGGCGATGCGCAGCGCGAAGCACTTCTTGCCGAGCAGCGCATTGCCGCCATAGCCGCTCCCGTAGGACCAGATCAGCCGCTCTCCCGGGAAGTGGACGATGTACTTGTGCTCGGCGTTGCACGGCCACGGCACGTCGGCCTGTCCCGGGGCGAGGGGCATGCCGACCGAGTGCAGGCAGGGGACGAAATCGCCGTCTCCGAGCGCCTCGAGCACCTTGCGCCCCATGCGCGTCATGATGCGCATGCTCGCGGCGACGTACGGCGAGTCGCTGAGCTCCACGCCGATGTGCGAGTAAGGCGAGCCGATCGGGCCCATGCTGAACGGGATGACGTAGAGCGTGCGGCCCCGCATCGACCCGGCGAAGAGCCGGCGCAGCGTGGCCTTCATCTCCTGCGGCTCGGCCCAGTTGTTGGTGGGGCCGGCGTCCTGCTTTCGCCGGCTACAGATGAACGTGCGGTCTTCGACCCGCGCGACGTCGCTCGGGTCCGAGCGCGCGAGGTAGCTGTCCGGGCGCTTCTCCGGGTTCAGACGGATGAGCGTGCCCGCCTTGACCATCTGGTCGCACAGCGCGTCGTACTCCTCCTTCGAGCCGTCGCACACGTGCACGTTGTCCGGCTGGCACAACGCGACGACCTCGGCGATCCATTGCCTGAGCTTCTCGTTCGCGATCTTCGCCCGCAGGCCGGGGATCGACACCGGCGGCGGCGGCTCCGAGTGGAACGAGCTCTGGCTGTTCTGGCTGGCTGCTACGGACACTTGCGTACCCTCCTGGCTCTCTGGGTCGAACGCGCTCTGCAAAGCGCAGGCCCTGCCCGCCCTCGACGCCAATTCTGGCCGAAATGCGGCCGGAAGGCTGCCCTGATTCTTCCTGAGCCCGATCGCTACAGCAGGGCTGCGGGCACCAGGTGCGCCCGGGGGGCGAGCCCTGCGCCGCGCGCTGGGTCGTCGATCCGCCCGAAACCCGCCCGGAGGTTGGTCCCGAGGGCTGCCTCGCGGGCAACCGCGCCGCCCGCCGATGCCCCCGGTACCTGCGCGCGGTGCTCACCATGGCCACGCCACGTACAGCGGTTCCCGCGCGAACGCCTCCCGGGCGCGACGCCCCTTCTCCGAGAGGAACAGCATCATCCTGAGCTCCTTGTATTCGGCGTGGCGCTCCGGCGTGCCGATGCGCGTGATCGCGCCGGGCGGCGCTTCCCAGCCGCATCCGGCGTAGAAGCGCTCGAGGTTGGGATTGCAGAACAGCGCGGCGACATCGGCGTCGCTGTCCTGGAGGAAGCGCGTCGCCATCTCCACGACCTGCCTCCCGTGGCCTTCGCCCCGGTAGGGCGGGAATGTGAAGACGTTGCCCAGGCCATAGACGACGTGGTCCTCCCCCGCGTGCGGCAGCGAGAGGCGCATCACCGAAGCGTAGCTGAGCAGCACCTCCTCCTCGCTGATCGTGAAGTGGACCGTGCCCATGTCGGGCGGATACGTGTGCTTGAGCAGCCGGAGTGGACCGGTGAATATCGACGGCCACGCCACCCGCATGAACGACACGGCCTGCCACCGGAAGGAGTCGGGGAGCTCGTCTCGATGGTAAATATGCTTTTCCTGCATGGGTCTCTGGGCCCTGCTCGCTCCACCGCGCTCCGGCGAGCGCGGTCCGTCCACGCGCTTCGTCCATGCGTCCCATGGACGAGGCGCGCTGTACCTCGGGCGCATTCGTGAATAGGTGAAGGAGCTGAAGGAGCTCCGAGATATATCTCGGTGGCGGCGCGCCGTCACGCTGGACGCTGCCCGCGAACGCCGTCGCGCGGCCGCGGCTCCCGCTTGGCTGCGCCCGCGCTTTCCGACGGAGCGACGTGCGACGTGCAGCGTACAAGACGCCGGCGGCCTGCCGTGGCTCCGCCCGCGGGGACGTTGACAAGGGTAACCGGCTTTGCTCCTATACCCAGTCCGCTCGGAGCATCGCGCGCCCCTGAGGACGGCCGGTAACATGGTGGGCACGGGTCAAGACACCTCGGACGCGGAGCCGACCCAGGCGGCGATCATGGGCAAGTACCGCCTGATCGCGAAGCTCGGCCGGGGCGGGATGGGCGACGTGTTCCTGGCGATCGCGCGCGGGCCGGGGTCATTCAACAAGCTCGTCGTTGTCAAGCGCCATCGCGGCGTGGGCGGAGCGGGCGGAGACGGCGAGAAGGTCGTCGCCATGTTCCTGGACGAGGCGAAGCTGTCCGCCCGCCTCAACCATCCCAACATCGTCCAGACCTACGAGGTCGATCACGACGACGCCGGCTACTTCACCGTGATGGAGTACCTGGAGGGCCAGCCGCTCAGCGCGATCATGAGGGCGGTGGCCGAGGGGGTGCCGGGCGGGGCGGGCTTCACGCGCGGCGTCTGGGTCAGGATCGTGGCCGACCTCTTGAGCGGCCTCCACTACGCGCACGAGCTCCGCGATTACGACGGCGCGCCGCTCGGCATCGTCCACCGCGACGTCTCCCCGCACAACATCTTCGTCACGTACGACGGCGCGGTGAAGCTGCTCGATTTCGGCATCGCCAAGGCGTCCATCAACACCGACCTCACCGAGACCGGGAAGCTGAAGGGCAAGACGTCGTACATGGCGCCGGAGCAGGCCGTCGGCAGCGGGTCGACCGATCGGCGGGCCGACATCTTCGTCGCGGGGATCGTGCTCTGGGAGCTCCTCACGCGGGAGCGGCTCTTCGGGGGCGACGCCGTGAGCGCGCTCTGGAAGCTGGCGGCCGTGGACGAGATCCCGCGGCCCTCGCTCCTCCGGCCGGACGTCCCCCCGGCCCTCGACGCCATCGTCGCGCGGGCGCTCGACCGCGATCCGGCGAAGCGGTTCGCGACCGCGCAGGAGATGCGCGCGGCGCTCGAGGACTACCTGCGCGCGGCGGGCGAGGACGTCGGGTCCGACGAGATCGGCGCGAGCATGCTGGGGGTGTTCGCGGAGCGCCGGGCGAGCATGCAGCGGCAGGTCCAGGCGTACCTCGAGCAGAGCGCGCAGGGCGTGGACCGCCCGAGCGTGCCCGTCGAGCCCCGCCTCTCTCGCGTGAGCCATTTCGAGGGCGCAGAAGGGAGGCGCATTCAGCCCGTGATCGCCCTCGACGAGGAGCGCGGGCAGAGGACCTCGGGGACGCCGGGCCCCGGGCGCTCCGCCTCGGACTCGACGAGCCTGAAGTCGAACCTCCGCACGGCCGCCGGGCCTCAGCAGCGCAGCTACTGGATCGGGGCGCTCGGCGCGGCCGTGCTGGTCGCGGCGGCGGCGTTCTCGACGCGCCGCCATGGTGGGCAGGCGCCCGCTGCCGGCTCC
Source organism: Sorangium sp. So ce128 (assembly GCF_051525245.1). Lineage (NCBI taxonomy): Bacteria > Pseudomonadati > Myxococcota > Polyangiales > Polyangiaceae > Sorangium > Sorangium sp. So ce128. The sequence goes on from NZ_CP150313.1 coordinate 6,093,353, forward strand.
GCCGCGGCCGTTCTCGTCGAGCCGGACGCCGGCGCTCGCTGCACCGGGGTGCTCCGCGTCCGGATCACGACGGGCGACACGGGGACGGCCACCGACATCTCGCCGCCCTACAACTACGGGGTCTACGACTACCTGCGTCACCTCAACGACAGTCAGGGAGGGCTCCGGGGCTGTCCCATCGACGTCGACATGAAGGACGCGCAGTACGACCCCGCCAAGACGGAGGAGGTCATCGAGGCGTGGCGGCGGCAGCCCGGGTGGAGCGAGGTCTCCACGCTGTTCGTGTTCGGCACCGGGCCGACGACCCGTGTGGCCCCGAGGCTCACGGAGGAGAAGAAGCTCATCATTCCCGGCTCGTACGCCGGCTCGCTCGCCACGCCGGTGCCGATCTCGGCGGACGTGTCCCATGCCGAGTTCAACGCCCTGGGCCAGAGCGCCTCCGCGACAGAGCACAAGACGAGCCCTGGATATCCCTACATCTTCTTTCCGGCCACGGACTACTCGACAGCGATCCGCATCGGCATCAAGGCCGCCTGGAAGATCGCGCCCGGGCGCATCGCGATGGTGCACGACACGATAGACAAGTGTCTTTACTGCGTCGATCCGCTCGCCGCGGGCAAAGCGTACGTGGAGGAGCTGCCCGGGATGCTGCTCGGCGAGGATCTGATCGTCCCGCAGACGTCGTCCCTCGAGGATGAGGGGCGCATCGTCGACGCGGTGATCGGCTATGTGAAGCGGGAGATCGAGAAGAAGCGAGCGGACCCGTCGTATGTGCCGACGAGCTGGTTCTGGGCCGGCAACAGCGTCCTCTCCTCGTCCTTCGTCGGGAAGGGCGCGGCCGCGGCGCAGAAGCTCATCCAGCAGGCGTTCCCGGGGCCGGAGAAGAACCGCTGGCAGCTGCGCGTGATGGCGAACAACTGGGGCATCGGCGAGAGGACCTTGGCGATCTGCGGGGCCGGCTGCGCGGGGATCTTCTATGGGCTGTTCCCGGTGCCCGTCTACGGCGACACCCAGCACTCGAGCGGGATGGCGGAGATGCTGCGGATCCACAGGGCCTACCGGGAGAAGGACGGCCACCCGCTGGAGCTGTACCAGGACCAGCCGTACGTCCAGGGCCACGCCGCGGCGCTCATGTGGCGCGAGGCCGTCGAGCGGGCCGTCGACGCCGGCCGCACGCACCCGACCGGAGAGGACCTGAAGGCCGCGCTCGAGGGCTTCCAGAACGTGGTGCTCGACGGGATGACGGCGGGGCCGATCTCGTTCAGCGCGACCGACCATCGGCCGCAGGCCAACGAGTCGGTGTACACGATCGGGGCCGCGGACGGGGGTGGGGTCGGGTTTCGGTTCGTCGATCACTGCTCGATCGAGCTCGACGCGAAGTGGCTCGGGTACTGAGGGGAGCCGGCGCCGGCTTGCCGGGGAATTCCCTCACGCTGCCGGGCCGGAATGATGGAGCCGCCAAGACACCATAAGACACCACGATTCTTCTCTGTTTCTTGGCGTCTTATGGTGTCTTGGCGGTTCCTCTCTTTCCGCGACGAGCCTTCCGCGACAGGGCTAAGTGGGCCCGGAGATCCGCCAGAACCCGATCCTCGCGGCCCCCGCCAGATCCGGCCCAACCGGCCCCTTCCCCCAGAAATGATCATCGTAGTTGGGCACCGTCCACCCCTGCCCGTACGCCCCCATCACCGCGTAGATCACCTCGTCGTCCGGCTGGACCTCGATCGCCGTCGTCACCCACGCCTGCCGCACCGGCGCCGGACTCGCGTCGTCGAGCAGGTAGCGCGCGAACATCGATCCCTCGGTCGTGTCGTCGAACGACTCCGTCGCATAGCCGAGCAAGAGGTGCAGCCCATCGAACGCGCCCGCCCACCGGTAGCGCCACGCGCCACCGTCGTCCTGGAGCGGGCCGCAGGCGGCCACCACCATCCACTCCAGGTTGGCATTCCCCCAGCGGGCGTCGCTGAAATGGAGGACCCGGTCGTTCATCGCGCTGCAGAACATGAACCCGACGCCGTTCGCGTGCCCCGTGTAGAACGTGAGATCCACCGAATCCGCGAACGAAGCGTCCTGGCCGCCCAGGGCCGGATCCTTGAAATCGACCTCCCACGCGCGCTGGTCGCCCCAGTTGAAGCGAGACTCGATTCCCCCCTCCCGGAAGCTCTTCAGCAGCCCATCGACGTTCGCCGCCGAGTGATCCAGGCCGCCGCAGAGCCCGACCCACTCGGCGCCGACCACCGCGCGCCCATCGTCGACCGGCGGCGGGAGCGGCGGGCGCGCCGCGCCGAGCCCCGCCGACGCGCGGACGAACGAGAGCCGCTGCGCCGCCGTCGCGACAAGACCGTCGGCGTCCGTGACATAGAGCGAGAGCGTCTCCGTCTCCCCGCGAAGGCCAGAGACGCCAGACACCTTCACCCGCGCGCCGCCTTCGCGCCCTTCGCGCCCTTCGTCGACCAAGTCGAGCCCGTCGAGCGAGCGCGCCGACGATACCCACCTGTACGTGTATGGAGCAGTACCTCCGGTGACGCTCGCCTCCGCGAGCGCGATCGCGCCGTCCACACGCACCGAGATCTCGGCCCTCGGAGCGTCTATGACGGCCGGCACGATCCTCTTGCGGACGTCCACCACCTCCCCGCCGACCGTCCGCCGTGCGCCGCACACATAATGGGGCAGGATCCGCCGTACCTCGCGGGAGAGCGGCGGCGCGTAATAAACGAGCTCCGGCTCGGCCGCGATCACCGCGCCGCCGCCCAGCGCGCCGGCGCACAGCGCGGGGGCCTCGGAGGCGGGGACGATCGCGACGTCCTCCCCGCGCTCGAGCTCGCGCCGCGCGTAGATCAGGTGGGTCACGGCGCCCTCGCCGTCGAACGTCACCCGGACCTTGGCCCCGGGGCCGATCAGCCGGATCCCCTCGAGCTCGTCGCGAAAGCTCACCTGCGTGTCGAGCTCGGCCCGCGCCACGGTTCGCCCCTCCGCGTCGACCGCCTCGAGCAGCGAGTGGCCGACGGCGATGTCGCTCCCGGCCGGCAGGCCCGCGGCGTCCAGCGCGGCCCACGCCCGCGCCGCCGCGTCCGGCTCCGGCAGGACGCGCAGCGCCGCGAGCGCCTCGAAATCCAGGGCGTCATCGCCCGCCGACGTGGCGAAGCCGCGCTCGTCGCGGAACCCAGGCGCGGGCGGCGCGTCGGCCTTCCTCGTGGGCAAGCGCTGGAATCGCGCGCTGTCGAGGTAGCGAATCGCGCCGTCGGCCACGAGCGCGGCGGCGCCTCCGCGCGCGGGATCCTCCGCGAACCCGAGCGCGCCGGCGAGCGCCGATGCCCGCGCGACGTCGGCGCCGCCGCCGATCACGCGGTATGCGGGCAGGAATCGCGTCTCCCTGCCAGGCGACCCCGCGGCAGGCGACGCCGCGCGGAACACGCCGCGATCGGGGCTCTCCGGGAGATCCTCGCGGGCGTCGCGGCCGCTGCACCCGGCGACGCCGAGGGTCACGAGGAGAAAGACGCCCAGCACCCCATCCGGTGATCTCTTCATCAAAGTCCCCCTTTCCCTGCGGCCACGGCGAGGCTCGGCGCGCAACTCCGCACGAGCGATCTCGCAGGGAGCCTCCGCGCGGCGCTCGCGGCCCCGCGACGCGAGCACCACGCATTGCACGACCCAAGCCACCTCGGCCGCGCCGCTCCGCGGCGCGACTCCCCGCGCTCTCGGCCGAGATTGACCGCCTCGCGTCCGGCTCCTAGGCTGCCGCGCATTCCATGACAGCGCACACGAAGGACGGAGAGAGCGCGCCCGGCGCCGGCGATCGGACGCTCGAAGGGACAGCGGATCCCGGCGCGCGCCTGTTCCTCGACTTTCTCTCCTCGATCCGCCCCCGCGTCGACGCCGCGCTCGATCAGCGCTGGCGCGACAAGGCGGCCTCCGTGCAGCGCTACGGCCGCGAGGTCGAGGCCATGGTCTCCGAGGCGAGGAGCCTCACCCTGCGCGGCGGCAAGCGGTTCCGCGCGGGGCTGCTCGTCGCCGCCTACCAGGGCGTCGCGCCGGACGCGCCGCTCGGCCCCGCGATCGACGCCGGCGTCGCGCTCGAGCTGCTCCAGACGTACCTGCTCATCCAGGACGACTGGATCGACGGCGACACCGTCCGGCGCGGAGACCGCACCGTCCACGTCGCGCTGACCGAGACGCTCGGCGATCCGCACCTCGGGGCGTCATCCGCGATCCTCGCGGGCGACCTCACCTGGAGCTTCGCGCTGAGCACGCTCGCGGGCGCGGACGCGCCGCCGGCGACGACGCTCGCGGCCGTCCGGCTGTTCTGCAAGATGCACGAGGACGTCGTGATCGGGCAGCACCTTGACGTCGTCGGCCGGGCCGAGGACGTCGAGCAGATGCACGCGCTCAAGACCGGCAGCTACACGGTGCGCGGCCCGCTCGCGCTCGGCGCCACGCTGGCCGGCGCGCCGGCCGAGACCGTGGCGGCGCTCGAGCGGTTCGCGGCGCCCGTGGGCGTCGCCTTCCAGCTGCGCGACGACCTCCTCGGCACCTTCGGGAGCGCCGCCGCGACCGGCAAGCCGGTCGGCAACGACCTGCGCGCCGGCAAGCGCACCGCCGTGCTGGCCGCGGCCGAGGGGCGCCTCGACGCCGCCGGCCGGAGCGCCGTCGAGCGCGCGCTCGGCCGCAAGGACGCGAGCGACGACGCCGTGGCGGCCGCGACGCTCGCGCTCGAGGCGTGCGGCGCGCGGCGCGCGGTCGAGGAGCGGCTCTCCGCCCTGTGCGGCGAGGCCGAGGTCCTCGCGCGCTCGCTGCCCGTGAGCGCGTCGGCGCGGCAGATCCTGTGCGGGGCCGCGGGCGCGCTCCGGTGGACCGGCGCATGACCGAGGCGCTCGGCGAGGCGTCCGGCAAGGTCATCCTGCTCGGCGAGCACGCCGTCGTGTACGGGGCGCCCGCGCTCGCCGCCGGCATCGAGCGCGGCGCCCGCGCGCGGGCAACCCGCTGCTCCGGCGCGAGCGCTCTCCGGCTGGGCGGGCGCGAGCTGCGCGCGGCGCCGGCCGAGGAGGACGTCGCGCGGGCGTTCGCGGCGCTCCTCGGGGCGCTGCCCGACGTCGGCCCGGTGCGCGTCGAGGCCGAGAGCGATCTGCCGCCCGGCGGCGGCCTGGGCAGCTCGGCGGCGCTCGGGGTCGCGATCGCCCGGTCGGTGGCCGCGCTCGCACGCACGCCCGCGTCCGAAAGCGCAACCGCCGTGCACACCGCGGCCGACGCCGCCGCCGTGACCGACGCCGCCGCCGCCTGGGAGCGCGTGTTCCACGGCAACCCGTCGGGCATCGACACGACGGCCGCGGCCCGCGGCGGCTGCTTCCGCTTCACCCGGGCGCACGGCGCCACCTCCGTCGCCCCGCGCGACGACCTGTGGCTCTGCGTGGGCTCGACCGGGGTGTCGTCGTCCACGCGCAGCATGGTCGAGCTCGTGGCGAGGCTCTTCGAGCGCAAGCCCACGCTGGCCGCGACGTCCATCGCGGGCATCACCGCGCTCGTCGAGAACGCGGCCCTCGCGATCGAGGCGGGCGACGCGGTCGCGCTCGGCCGGCTGATGGACCTGAACCAGATGCTCCTCGCCGGCATGTTCGTCTCGACCGAGGCGATCGAGGCCCTGTGCAAGCTCGCGCGCGAGGCCGGCGCGCTCGGCGCCAAGCTCACCGGCGCCGGCGGCGGCGGCTCGGTCATCGCGCTGCTCCCGCCGCCTCCACCGGGCGACGGCGGGGCGGAGGTGTCGAATGGCGCCGCGGACCGCGTGCTCGCCGCCTGGCGCGACGCGGGGTACAGCGGCTTCGTCACCCGGGTGAAGGCGGGCGTGACGAGGATGGAGTCACAGGAGCAAGCATGAGCGTCGTGAGCCGGGCGACCGCGATCGCCCATCCGAACATCGCCCTCGCGAAGTACTGGGGCAAGCGGGCCGATGGCCACAACCTGCCTGCCGTCCCGAGCCTCTCGGTGACGCTCGCCGGGATGGCGACGACGACCGAGGTCGCCTTCGACGCGTCGCTCGACCGCGACGAGCTCCACCTCGGCGGCGCGGCCTTGCCGCCGGACGCGGAGCCGACGCGCCGGGTCGCAGGGCTCCTCGACCGGGTCCGCGCCGCCTCGGGGCGGCGCGAGCGCGCCCGCGTGGTCAGCCGGAACGACTTCCCCACCGCGGCGGGCCTCGCCTCGAGCGCGTCGGCGTTCGCCGCGCTCGCGCTCGCCGCGAGCGCCGCCGCGGGCCTGCCCACCGCGCCCGCGCTGGTGAGCGATCTCGCGAGGAAGACCTCGGTCTCGGCCGCGCGGTCGGCGTTCGGCGGCTTCGTCGAGCTCCGCGCCGGCCGCCCCGGGGACGAGGCGCTCGCCGCGACGCCGCTCGCGCCCGAGGACCACTGGCCGCTCGCGGTCGTGATCGCGGTGACGCGCGAGGGCCCGAAGGACGTGGGCTCCAGCGACGGCATGCGGCACACCGCGATGACGAGCCCGTACTTCCCCGCGTGGGTGGACGCGGCGCCGTCGCTCTTCGACGCGGTCCGCGCCGCGGTCCTCGCGCGCGACCTCGCCGCGCTCGGCGCCGCGGCCGAGGCGAGCGCCCTGTGCATGCACGCCTCGAGCATCGCCGCCTCGCCGGGCCTGCTCTACTGGACCGGCGCCACCGTCGAGGTGATCGCCGCGGTGCGGAGGCTCCGCGCCCAGGGGACGCCGGCGTTCTTCACCATCGACGCCGGCCCGCACGTGAAGGTCTTCACGACGCCCGAGGCGCAGGCCGCCGTGGGCGCGGCGCTGCTCGCCGTGCCCGGCGTCCTCCGCACCATCACGGCGATCCCCGGCGGCGGAGCCCGCCTCGCGCCCTCGTCCGGGGGCGCGTGATCGTCCGGGCGCCTGGCAAGCTGGTCCTCTCGGGCGCCTACGCCGTGCTCGAGGGCGCGCCCGCGCTGGTGGCCGCCGTCGATCGGTACGTCCTCGCCGACCCGGCGCGGCCCGCCGCGCTCGTCACCGAGGAGGTCCAGGCCGCGATCGACGCGGGCGCGCTCGACGTGGCGGCGTGGTTCGACGCGTCCGCGCTCCGCTCGGCGGAGCCGGAGCCGCCTCTGGCCTCGCCGGGCGCGCCGCCCCGCGAGGCGAGCCGCAAGCTGGGCCTCGGATCGAGCGCCGCTATCCTCGTCGCGACGCTCGCCGCGCGCGCCGCGGCGGCCTCGGAAGCGCGGGTGGCGCCGGCCGGCCAGCGCGCGCCCGCGTGGGACCCCCGCGCGCTCTTCCTCGACGCGCTCGCGGCGCACCGGCGCGCGCAGGGCGGCGGCAGCGGCGTGGACGTCGCGGCGAGCGTCTACGGCGGCGTGCTCTGCTGCCGGCTCGGGCCGGGCGGCGAGCTCGACGTGGCGCCGCACGCCCTGCCGGGCGGCCTCGTGATCGAGGTCTTCGCCAGCGACGCCTCGGCGCGCACGAGCGCCATGCTCGAGCGCGTGCGCGCGCTCGCCGCCCGCGAGCCGGAGGCGCACCGCGCGCTGCTCGGCGCGGCCGCCGAGGGGGCGCGCGCCGCGGCCTTGGCCGCGGACGCCCGCGCGCTCGTGGCCGCGCTGGATCGGCAGGTCGACGCGCTCGCCGAGCTCGGCGACCGTTCGGGCGCGCCGATCGTCACCCCCGCGCTCAGGCGCCTCCGCCCCGCCGCGGCCGCCGAGGGAGCAGCGATCGCGCCGAGCGGCGCGGGCGGAGGTGACGTCTCCCTCTTCGTCGGCGGCGCGCCGCCCTCGACGGCATGGCTTGCCGCGGCGCGTGAAGCCGGCCTCGAGCGCGTGCCGATGTCGCTCGGCGCCCCCGGCGTCCACGTGCTGGACGCAGCCCGTCCGCTCCCCGCCTGAGCGCGTCCCCTCGCCGATCGTGCGCCGCGCGGTGCCGGAGCGCTTGGCACGGAGCCCGCTCTGCTCGCTCCCGGATCGACCGCGGCGCTGCGCTCGGGCGACGCACCGCGGTCCTTCATGAGGCCTTCGGGACGCGAACAGCAGGGAAAGCATGGACTTCGTGGAGCCGGCGATGCTGCAGCGCCGCCGTGAAAGCTTGAGTTTTCATGGTGATACCGCCTGGACGGCCGATGAGCGCGGTGGGCGCCCGGTCCTCCAAGGCGGGCTCCGCGGGCACGAGGCTGCCGGCGCGGGCTCGGCGGGCGTGACCTGCGTTCACAGCGCGCTGAGACGCATCGGCGCGGGGGCGCGCGCAGGCGCGCCGGACCGCCGACCGTCGGTCGCGGTCCGGCCGCGGGGGGTGGTGAACGGGGTGAGGTGGCACGAGGACCACAGGACCAGGTGAGGAGGGGGGCTCCATGACGACGTGCGATCGAGAGCTTTGCCGATTGGAGGATGTGCTTGGCGCCAGCATGGCCGAGTCGAGGGCCATGCTGGCAGCGTTCGGCGTCCAGGTCGCACCGCTGCGGAGGCGCACCGCGAGCACGTACCTGGGGCGGGTGCTGGTCCACCCGTACAACCTGCTCGTCGTGGGGAGCGCGCTCCTCCTGAGCTTCATCGGCTGGAGCCCGCTGCTCCTGCTGCTCGGGCTCGGGGCGGAGCTCGTGATCCTGTGCGTCGTCCCCTGGCGCGGCTTCTTCCGGCGCAGCATCGACGCGCAGCTCGACGAGGTGGATCGGGCGGCCTGGTCGAGGGCGCGCGAGTCGTTGATCCGGCAGATGGACATCCGGCACCAGCAGGAGCTCGCACGCCTCGACCGGCTGATCGATCGCACCCGCGAGAACATCCGGCGCCGCGGCGGATCGATCCCGCCCCTGCTCGACGAGGGCTTCGGCCTGAGCCGCCTCATCATGAGCTACATCCGCCTCGCGATCGCGCACAAGGCCGGCCAGGAGTCGCTCGCGATGACCAACCACGGCGAGCTCATGGACACGATCCGGTCGCTCGAGGCGGTCCGGAGCACGTCCGCGGGGCGGACCCGCGGGCTGTCCGAGCGGCGCCTCTCGATCGCCTACCGGCGCGCCGAGTGCTGGAGCCAGACCCGCGACGGGCTGGAGGTCGTGTCGCAGAAGCTCGCCACCATCCTGGAGCTCATCCAGCTCATGCACGAGCAGTCGATGACGCCCGTGGATTCGCCCGCGACGTGCGTGGAGATCGACCGGTTCATGCGCGAGCTCGACGATCTCGACAACGGCGAGAGCACGCAGCGCGAGCTCGCGGAGCTCGACATGGACATGGACAGGGCGTTCGAGCTCGAGGAGCTCGAGACCGAGCACATCCAGCACAGCCGCCCCCCGATGCGCCTCGTGGCGCGTTGATCCCGCGCGTGACGCCTGGATCCCGCCGTCGCGCCCCGTGGCGCGCTGAGGACGTGCTCGCCGTTGCGGATCCCTTCTGGGGCATGAGAGCATCCTTACCCACCATGGGTAAGGTCACCGCCCTCCACATGGACACCATCACCGAGAAATCCGGTCACCAGATGACCGGTATGGCGGTGAGCGTGTGTCTGACCCCGGCCGCGCCCAGCCCGTTGCCGATCCCCTACCCCACGATGGGCACGGTCTCGGAGGGGATCATCGACCCGTGCATGCGCACGAAGATCGAGGGCGCGAAGATCCTCACGGTCGGCGGCTGCATGAAGGCGTGCCACGGCAACGAGCCTGGCACGCTCAAGGAGGTCGTCAGCCTCAACACCGGCGGGCCTTGCTTCCCGTGGCTCGGCGCGCCGAACGTCATCATCGAGCTCGGCATGGCCGGCATCACCGGCAGCATGGGCCAGATGAACAAGAGCATCACCGTCGGCGCCGGCGCCACCGCGAGCGGCGCAGGCGGCGGCGGCGGCGGCGGAGGGGGCGGCGGCGGTGGCGCCGGGGGCCCGCCCGGGGGCAGCCCGCAAGGCGGCGGCAACGGCGGCGGAGGCGGCGGCGGGAGCAACAGCGGCGCCGCGCCGCCGAGCCCCCCGGCGCCGCCGGGCGCCGAGGGCCAGGCGGCCGCGGGCCATCCGATCGACGTCGTGACCGGGACGCTGTTCACGATCCCGGCGGCCGACTTCACGCTCACCGGGTTCCTCTGGGTCCAGTGGATCCGCACCTACAGCACCTCGGCCGTGCGCCACCGCTGCGGCCTCGGGTGGGGCTGGTCGCACAGCCTCGCCTGGCGCGCCGAGCGCAACGGCGATCACCTCGTCCTCGTCGACGACCAGCAGCGCCGCACCGAGATGCGGCTGCCCGCGGCGGGTGAAGCGCTGCTCCTCCCCCACGGCCGGAAGGTGCACCTCGACGGGGACGCGATCGTCGTCGACCTCGGCGACGACCTCGTGCGGGTCCTCCGGCCCACCGCGGATCCGCGGGCGTACGCGATCGCCGAGCTGCGCGACGCCTTCGGCAACGCGGCCACGATCGAGTGGGATCAGGACGAGGTCGTTGCGATCACCGACTCGGTCGGCCGCCGCGCGGAGGTCTCCCGCGACGGGAACCTGCGCATCTGGTCCGTCACCGTCGCGGATGAGGGCGGCAAGGAGCACCGCCGGCGCCTCGTGACCTACGAGCTCGACGGGCGCGGAGACCTCGTCCGGGTCATCGACGTGGGCGGCGCGGAGACCCGGTTCAGCTACGACGACGAGCACTACCTGCGCTCGGAGACGCGCCCCGACGGCGTTGTCTTCCATTTCGTGTACCAGGACGCGGGCGGCGAGCGGCGCTGCGTGGAGACCTGGGGTGAGCTGCCCGGCGGCGACCTCCTCGCCGCGCTCGGCGCCCCCGAGGCGCACGTGGCCGGCGGTCCCCGCGGCATCTTCCACACGCGCGTCGCGTACGGGCCCGAGCCTCACCAGACGACGGTGACGGACGCGCTCGGCCATGTGCATCGCTACCAGGGCAACGCGCTCGGCCTCGTCGAGCGCTACGTCGACCCGCGCGGCTACGCCATGCTGTTCACGTACGACGGGGTCGGGCGCCTCATCGCCGTCACCGACGGCGCCGGGGCCACGCAGCGACGCCGCCACGATCTCGCCGGGCGGCTGATCTCCATCAGCGACGGCGGCGGCACGGTCCGGTACCAGACGGACGAGGAGCGGCAGGGCGTCACCACCATCGCCCCGAACGGCCACCGCTCCACCGAGCGGCGCAGCCGGGGGCGCGTCGTCGAGATCGAGGACGCGCGCGGCAAGACGACGGCCGAGTACGACGCGCGCGGCAAGAACACGAAGATCACGTACCCGAGCGGCCTCGTCGACACGCTCGAGTACGACGCGCACGGCAACCTCGTCCGCTACGCCCAGGGGGAGCGCGTGTGGACCTACGTGTACGATCTCCTCGGCATGCCCGTGCGCATCGAGTCGCCCGGCGGCGCGGCGACCACGCTCGAGGTCGACTCCTCGGGCAACATCGTCAGCGCCGTGGGGCCGAGCGGGCAGCGCACCGAGCGCGCCTTCGACGGGCTCGGGCTGTGCACGGCGACCTCGTACCCCGGCGGCGGCCGCGCGCATTACCGCTACGTGGCAAGCGCGCTCGTCGAGCAGGTGCTGCCGGACGGCTCGCGCTGGACCATGGGCTACGACGCGCTCCTCCGGCTGAGCTGGATGCAGAACGCCGCGGGCGAGCGGCGCTCGTTCGAGTACGACGCGGTCGGCAACCTCGTCCGCGAGACGACGTTCACGGGGCTCCAGTACCGCTACGAGTACGACGGCGCGGACCGGCTCGTGTCGATCCTCCGCCCCGACGAGTCGATCGTGCGGCTCTCGCGCGACGGCGCGGGCAACGTCGTCTCGCGGGAGTACTCGTCGGGCCTCATCGAGCGCTTCGAGTACGACGCCCTGGGGCGCGTCGCGCGCGCGACGAACGGCGCCTGCACGACGGAGCTCGCGTACGACGAGCGCGGCGCGATCCTGCGGGACACCCAGACGTGCGGCGGCTTCAAGTTCGTCACGAGCTACGACTACGACGAGGGCGGCCAGCTCGTGGCGCGCCGGTACTCGTCCGGCTGGCGCGTGGCGCTGGAGCACGACGCGTACGGGCGGGTCGCCGCGATGGGCGTCGGCCATCCGGACGCCGCCGAGCGCTTCGTCTTCGAGCGCGACGAGCAGGACGGCGAGCGCGCCCGCCGGCGCGACGGTGGCGTCGGCGCCATCCTGACCCGGCGCAACGCCGAGGGCTTCCCCGTGGAGATCCAGGTGGAGGGCGCGTCGGGCGACGTCGTCCGCTCCCGCGCCTACCGCTGGCACCCGGTCGGGGCGCTGGCCGCCGTGATCGACAGCGAGCGCGGCGAGCGCCGCTACGAGCTCGACGCGCACGGGCGGCCCGTGGACGTCCGCGGGCTCAGCGCGACCGAGGCCTTCTCCTACTCGCCGCACGGCACGGCGATCGCGCGGGGTGAAGCGTCGGTCGGCGCTGGCGGAAGGCCGCGCGCGGCGGGCGATCAGGTCCTGACCTGGGACCGGCTTGGCCGGCTCTCGGGCCGGGACGCGCCCGATCCACAGCGCACGTGGCGGTATGCCTTCGACGAGAACGATCGGCTGACCGAGGCCGTGCGCGGCGACGGGCTGAAGATCCAGTACATCTACGACGCGCTCGGCCGCCGCGTGGCCGAGATCGTCGGCCAGGGGAGCACGTGGTTCGGCTGGGACGGCGACAGCATCGTCGAGGAGCGCTCCTCGGGCGGGCAGGTCACGCGCCGTGTCTTCGACGCGTCAGGTCACATGCCGCTGCTCGAGTCGCAGGGCGGCGCGGGCTTCCGCCTCGTGGCGACCGACGCCGCGGGGACGCCGTGGCTCACCCTCGACGCGGCCGGCGAGATCACCGAGATCGATCTCACCACCTGGGGCGAGGTCGCCCACAAGCGCGGCGAGCCGGGCGCGCTCCGCTTCGCCGGGCAGCGCGCCGACGAGCTCACCGGCCTCCACTACAACCGGTACCGCTACTACGCGCCCGACCTGCGGGTGTTCATCTCGCCGGATCCCATCGGCCTCTCGGGCTCGCTGCAGGAGATCGGCTTCGTCCCGAACCCGACGCTCTTCATCGATCCGCTCGGGCTGCTCACGATCATCACGGCCTCGAACGATCCCAAGCTCCACAACGCGTACTACTCGCAGTACGCGGCGAAGTACCCGGGCGCGACGATCCTCAAGCCGAACCAGGTCGTGCCTGGCAGCCTCAAGGGCGAGACGGATGTCGTCGTCGACACCCACGGCTGGCCGGGCAGCGTCGAGTGGGCGGGGAAGAAGATCTCGGGGGCGCAGCTCGCGGACAAGCTGAACGCCGCCGGGTTCAACGGGAAAATGCCCGGAGCGCGCGTGGACGTCGTCACGTGCAACGGCGGGACGAAGCCGAACTTCATGGGCCGCAGCGTCGCCCAGGCGGTCGCGGACCGGACCGGCGCGACCACGTCCGGCGCGACCGCGAAGGGCGTCCCCGGCGTGGCCTCCGCCGGGGCGATGGGCAACGCGGGCGCCTCCGGCCTGGTCAGCGGAATGCCCACCGGCCTCGGATCTGGCAACGCCCCGGGCAACCTGCACGTCAACGGCGGCGGTCACCTGATCAAGGACATCAAACCGCGCTGGTACACGTTCGGGCAGTGACGGGCGGCCCGCCGCTCAGGATGCGTCGGCGATTGCGCCCTCCAGCGCCTCCGGTGCCGCGATCCAGGCGGCGAGCCGCACCTCGTCCTGCGGCGGCGCGCCCAGGACGACAACGAGGAACGGGCCGTTGCAGACGAAGGAGCGCTCGTACGCATCGCCGCGCCCGAGGGTGATCGGCCCGGGCTCGCTCGGCGGGAGCGCGTCCCAGCCGAGGCGGAAGCGGACGGCATGGCGGGCGTCGCCGATCGGGGAACCGTCCCCGCCTGCGAGCGGCTTGCCGATGAGCTCCTCCTGGACACGGATTGCGCACAGGTCGAGCGGGGGAATCCTTAGCGCACAGCTCCGGTCGAACGGCTTCGCGCCGAACCATCGGCCGCGCCAGCTCCGCGACCTCCGCACAGACGCGACGACCTCCGCGACGGCGGCCCCGAGCGTCTCACGGCGCGGGCACCGGGCGACCACGACACGTTCATCGCCCTTGGCCTCGATCTCGATCATGAAGTCATCCACGTCCCGGTAGCGATGGTTCCGGAGCTGCGCCGCGGCCCTCGACCACGTCACATCGTCGACGTCCTTCCAGAGCCCGAAGACCGGCACGACACGCTCGCCGAAGAAGACACCCTCACGCTGGCTGGCGAAGGGCGATACGAACGACGGACGCACGAACGAGAACGCGTACGCGCCGAGGACGTCCCCGGGCGCGCGCTCCGGCAGCGCGCCGTCAGGGACGGGGCCGAACCGGCGCGAGATCTCCTGCGCTACATCCCGGAGCGCTTCATCTGCTCTGCCAACCCGCGCGACCGACCACGGCGCCTCGGCGGCGTGCGGCACGGCGACCGCCTTGCCCCCTCGCTCCTCCAGAGGGAAGTCCGGGGAGAAGATCAGGTTCAGGCCTTCAGGGATGGGAGAGGACAGCGACGGCACGAGCACGGTCGCAGGGCTCACCACGGGCATGGGGTCACCTCGTCCTGATAACGCGTGAGATCCATCGGCGGTGCTGCCCCGCTTTCGTGCACATCTCCGGAGCGCGCTGAGCTGAGATGGACGCTCTATACCTGCGGCGCCACCGACGGCAAAGATGACCTCGTGCCCACCGCCACGTCGCCGGAGCGCTCGACGGACCGCGACCGCAGCGCCGCCCCGGAAAGGCGCACGTCGAGGTGTTCCCGGTCCGGCGCGGATAGTATACCGCTCCCCTCCGCCTCCCCTCATCCCCGCGCCCGCGACGACCATGGACCGAGCCATGCCGCTGCCCGATTTCCTCCCTGCGCTGCTTCGTCCGGAGCTCGCCGAGCTCCACGCCTACACCCCGGTCGCGGGGCATTTCCCTGTGCGCCTCGACGCCAACGAGAGCCCGCCGCTGCTCTCGGCCGAGGCGCGGGCGGCCCTCGCGCGGGCCGCGGCGCCCGAGGACTGGGGCCGCTACCCCGACGCGCGCGCCCTCGATCTCCGCGAGGCCATCGCCGCCCACTGCGGCGCCGAGCCCGACGAGATCGTGGCCGGCGTCGGCTCCGACGAGGTGATCTCGATCGTGCTCACCGCGCTCAGCCGCCCGCGGCAGGGCGCGGACGCGGCGAGCGTCGTCACGGTCAGCCCCACCTTCGTCATGTACAAGCTGAGCGCGCGCGCGCGCGGGATGCGCGTCGTCGAGGTCCCGCTCGACGCGGGCTGGGATCTCGACGTGGCGAACCTCGCGCGCGCCGTCGATTTCGCGCGCCCCAACGTCGTCTTCATCGCCTCGCCCAACAACCCGACGGGCGCGCTCATGTCGGAGGACCGCCTCGAGGCGGTCGTCGCCGCGGCGAGGGACGCCCTCGTGATCGTCGACGAGGCGTACATCGACTTTGCCCCGCGCGACCAGCTCGCCCTCCTGCGCAAGCACCCGAACGTCGCCGTGCTGAGGACGCTCTCGAAGATCGGCCTCGCGTCGCTGCGGATCGGCTGGCTCATCGGCGCCCGGGAGCTCGTGGCCGAGCTCGACAAGGTCCGCCAGCCCTACAACCTGCCCACCCCGTCGCAGCGCGCGGCCGCCTTCGCCCTGCGGGAGCTCGGCGGCGAGCTCCGCCGCGCCGCCGCCGCCGTGACGGCCGAGCGCGAGCGCCTCGCGGCCGGGCTCGCCGAGCTCGGCCTCTCGGTCGCGCCGAGCCACGCCAATTTCCTCTGGATCGGCACGCGCCGCCCTGCCGGCGAGGTCTTCGAGGCGCTCGCGGCGCGCGGCGTCCTCGTGCGCAGCTTCCACGCGGCGGGCGGGCGCCTCGCGCACCGGCTCCGCATCACCGTCGGCCTCCCGGAGGAGAACGATCGCCTCCTCGCCGAGATCGCCGCGTGCGCGTAGCCGTGCCGCTCTCCGCCGCGCGGCGCCCGCCGCGCGTGTTCCTCGCGACGTTCGCGGAGATCGCGGCGCCCGCGGTGCGGACGGCGTTGACGGTGTTGGCGGCGTTGGCGGCGTCAACGTCCGTTGCCGGCTGCGCCGCGCCCCGGGTCGCGCGCTCGATCGACGGCCAGATCATCGAGGGTCGTTACATCGCGGCGCACGCCTATGCGCTGTATGCGATCGGCGCCGAGGCCGAGGCGCGCGGCGATCTCGCGACGGCGCTGGAGGCGTACGAGCTGGCGGAGGACGGAGACCCCGACAGCGCGGACATCTGGACTCGTATCGGGTCCGTGCGCTGCCGGCTCGGGCGCGGGGAGGCGGCGGGCGCCGCCTTCGAGCGCGCCCGCGCGATCGAGCCCGACTACGAGCCGGCCTACCGCGAGCAGGCGCGCTGCGATCTCTCGGCGGGGCGGCTCGAGGCGGCGCTCGGGCGGATCGATCGGGCGATCCTGCTCGATCCGGATCGTGACGACGGCGCCCTGCTCCGGGCCGAGATCCTGCGGCGGCTGGGCCGCGCGGACGACGCGCGCCTCGCCTTGCGGGCGCTCGTGGTACGGCGCCCCTGGTCGAGGGAGGCGTGGCGCGCGCTGCACGCGGCGGCCGTCGAGGCGGGCGATCGCGCGGTGGCCGAGCAGGCTGCGCGGCGCCTGCGGGAGCTGGCTGCGCCGGGGGCAGCCGTCCTGGGGCGGCGGATGCCGCCAGGGGGGCAGCTGGCCGAGGTCGACGAGGCGCTCGTCCTGGGCCAGCTCCGCCGCGCCCGCCGCCTGGCGCGCGACGCGGATCTGACGCCCGCCGAGGTCGCGGTGCGCGCGGCCGCGCTGGGCCGCCTCGGCGAGGCCCGCGAGCAGGCCGAGCTCGTCTCGGCGGCCGATCCGGCGAGCGCCGAGGCGCTCGTGGCGCTCGCGGTGGCGGCCGATCTGAGCGGCGATCTCGACGCGCTGACCCGGGCCTGCGACGCCCTCGACCTGTCCGCGGCGGCGGGCGGCCCCACGGTGGCCCCCTCGCGGCTCGCCCGGCTCCTCTTTGCCGAGCTGCTCTTCCGTCGCGTCGGCCGCGACGCCGCGCTCACCTGGCTCGGCCCGCCGCCCCCCGCGCCCGTCGCCAGGGATGCGCTGTCCCAGGAGGTCGAGCGGCGCGTCCACCGGGAACTCGCGGGCGCCGCGCCTTGATCGGCGCGGCGCGGGCGCGTGCCCCCGCCCTGTAGCTCAAGGTGAGGGCTTGGTGTGCGGCTTCTCGTTGTACTTCTTGAGGTCGAAGTTGAGCTCGAAATCGAGCGTGTTCTCGCCCTCCTTGATCTCGATCTCCCTCTTCACGTCCTGCTCGGTGGCCGGCAGCAGGGCGGCGGTGAGCACCTTGCCCACGGGGATGCCCTTGATCTCGTACTTGCCGTCGAGCCCGGTCACGTCGTGTGTCGCGAACTTGAGCACGAAGACCTCGGCCTTGAGGAACGGCTTCGGCAGCTTGTCTACGAGGTGGTAGTAGCCTGGCTGCGGCGGGTAGAACTTCACCGGGTCGCCCTGCGGCACGGCGACGAGGACCGCC
The DNA here is from genome assembly GCF_051525245.1 of Sorangium sp. So ce128. NCBI lineage: Bacteria > Pseudomonadati > Myxococcota > Polyangiales > Polyangiaceae > Sorangium > Sorangium sp. So ce128. Next base: position 6,110,805 of record NZ_CP150313.1, read on the forward strand.
ATGAAGGGGGCGCCCTCGAGGTTCGGCATGTACGGCTCCAGCGGATCGAGGTTCGCGACCTCGAGCCGCTGACCATAGGACATGACCACGGTCCGCTTCGAGAACGCGCACCCGTGGATGGTCACCTTCTCCGCCTCTTCGCGTTCCGGCACGTAGCCGCTGTAGTTGACGACGGTGACGAGCGCGTCGGCGACCCCGTTCTGCTGTCCGACGCGAAACAGCCGCCCGTAGGTCGCGGCGGCCTCACCGCACTTGCCGATCGGGAAGCTGAGCCCTGTATCGGGCGGCGGGTCGCCCTTGATGGTGACGCGTCCTCGCAGCGTCCCCGTGGGCCCGCTGTACGGCGCCTGTCGCTTCGGGTTCATCACCTTCGCGACGTCCTCGGAGGTCAGCGAGAGCGCGTGCGCCTCGCCCGCCCCGGCCTGCGCGCTCGCCGCAGCGCCGGCGCTCGCGCTCCCCGCGGCCGCCGCGGTCCCCGGCGCAGCGCTCGCGCTCCCCGCCGCCGCCGCGGCCCCTGCGGCCACCGGCGCCGCGCTCCCCGCCGGTGTCGCGCTCCCCGCGGTCGCGCCGCTGCTCGCGTTCCCTCCCTGACACCCGAGCGCTCCGAGCAGCGCGACGCACGCCGCTCGCATCCTTCCATCCCCCGCTCTTCTCTGCAGCTTCTCGCCGGTTCGCATCGGCGCCGACTCTAGCAACTCGCGCGCCCCGCGCAGCACCGTGTATTCGCTGCCGAACGAAGCGCGAGCGCCGGCGCCCCGTTGCCATACGAGTTGGCGGCGCTCTTCCAGGCCAGCACCCGCGTTGCCGAGCGGGGGTTCACCCGCACAGGAGACGGGCCCAGATCGGCGTTTTCGGCGCGCAGGCGTACTCCGGTACGCCGAGCACCGAAAACGTCGAGGTGGGCCCGTATCCGAAGCGGGTGGACCCCCGCTCTAGCGTGACGCCAGGACCGCGCGGACGGCGATCCCGAGCGAGGTCGTCGGCCAGATGCCGAGGACCATCACGAGCACCGCGGACACCACCAGGGCCGCGTTGACGTAGCCCGAGCGCATCGGCCGCGCGATCGGAGCGCCGGGGGCCGGCTCGCGCATGTACATGTACACGAGCACCCGCAGGTAATAGTAGGCCGACAGCACGCTGTTGAGGAGCAGCGCCACCGACAGCGTGTACAGCTCCGCGCCCATCGCCGCCTTGACGATGTAGAGCTTGCCGAAGAAGCCCGCGGTCGGCGGCACGCCGGCCAGCGACAGCAGGAAGAGCGAGAACGCGAGCGCCGCCACCGGGTGCCGCTTGCCGATGCCGGAGAGGTCCTCGTAGCTCACCGCCTCGGCCCCACGGCTGCCGCAGAGGATGAGCGTCCCGAAGGCGCCGACCGTCGAGACCGTGTAGGCGAGCAGGTAGAACATCACGCTCGCCTGCGCGTCCTCGCTCGCCCGCACCGTCGCCGCCACACCCACGAGCAGGTACCCGGCGTGCGCGATGCTCGAGTACGCGAGCATCCGCTTCACCGACTCCTGCCGGCCCGCGATGAGGTTCGCGACCGTCATCGTGAGCAGCGCCATCACCGCCACGGCCGGCGGCCAGCCCGCGGCCCACGACGAGAGCGCCGGGCTACCGAACGCCCCGAGCAGCACCCGCAGGAGCGTCGCGAACGCCGCGCCCTTCACCGCGACCGCCATGAACGTCGTGGCCGGCGTCGGGGCGCCCTCGTACGCGTCCGGCGTCCACATGTGGAACGGCACCGCGCTCACCTTGAACGCGAGCCCGACGAGCACCAGCGTCGCCCCGATGAGCAGCAGCGCCGGGTTCGGCGCCGCCGCCCCCTTCGCGCCCGCGATGACCTCGCCGATCCCCGCGAGGTCGGTGTGCCCCGTCGCCCCGTAGATCAGCGCGCCGCCGTACAGCAGCAGCGCCGCCGCGAACGAGCCGAGCAGGAAGTACTTGATCGCCGCCTCGGTGCTCCGCGGCGACGTCCGGCGGAAGCCGGTCAGCGCGTACGCGCCGAGCGACATCGTCTCCAGGCCGAGGAAGAGCGTCAGCAGATCCCCCGCGCCGGCGAGGATGATCGCCCCGACCGTCGAGAAGGTCAGCAGCGGATAGAACTCCCCGCGGTCGAGCCGGTGCTCCGGGAGGTACCCCCCGGCGAGCAGCGCCGCCAGCGCGCCGCCCAGGCAGAGCACGAAGGAGAAGAACAGCGTGAACCGGTCCATGACCAGGTACGGGGCGAGCGAGTCGAACCCCTCCAGCGTCTCGGGGCCGACGAACCCGACCGCGCCCGAGAACACCGCCCCGGCGAGGAGCGTGATCGCCGTCCCGAGCGCCATGTCGGACGAGGGGCCGGAGCGGCGATCGTGCGACTCCTCGCGGCGGTGCGAGAACGCCTCCGCGAGCATCAGCAGCGCGCCGCCGAGGGAGACGACGATGAGCGGCGATACCGCGATGTACGGTCCGAGGATCATCGCGCCGCCTCCCCCGCCCGCGCCGCGAGCGCGCCGCCCGCAGCCCGATCGCGCCGAGCCTGCTCGTCGTCACCCGCCCCCGCCGCGCCCGCACCGGATCCCAGCGAGGGCGCCCCCTTCAGGAAGGCGGGGGAGAACGTGTCCTCGGGCAGGAGCTTCGCGTTCCGTTCGTCCGCGAAGAGGATCGCCTGCCCGGAGACGACCTTGAACTGGTTGTAAGTAGACAGGACCGACTCCTTCATCCGATCGAGGAAGATCGCAGGGAACAGGCCGATCACGAAGATCATGAGGATCAGGGGCGCGAGCGCGAGGCCCTCGCGGGGCGTCACGTCGGGCAGGTGCTTGTTCTTCGGGTTCGTGAGCGGCCCGAAGAACATCTTCTGCACCACGCTCAGCATGTAGACGGCGGCGAGGATGACGCCCGCCGCGGCGCCGATCGTGTGGATCCCGCTGAACGTCCCGAGGCGCTCGGAGGCGTAGGTCCCCATGATGATCATGAACTCGCCGATGAACCCGTTCGTGCCGGGCACGCCGACGGAGGCGAACGTCACGATCAGGAAGAGCGTCGCGTAGACCGGCATCACCTTCGCCAGGCCGCCGAACTCCGAGACCTCCCGGGTGTGCCGGCGGTCGTAGATCACGCCGACGAGGAGGAAGAGCGCGCCGGTGGAGACGCCGTGGTTCACCATCTGGATCACCGCGCCCTGGATCCCGCTCGGCGTGACGCCGAAGAGCCCGAGCATCACGTAGCCCAGGTGGGCGACCGACGAGTACGCCACGAGGCGCTTCACGTCGGACTGCTTCCAGGCAACGAGCGCGCCGTAGATCACCCCGCCGAGGATCGCGATGCCCGCCAGGTTGGCCGCGAGGCTGGAGGCCGGGCCGGGGAAGAGGCCCATCGAGAAGCGCAGGTACGCGTACGTCCCGATCTTCAGCATCACCGCGGCCAGGATCACCGAGCCGCCGGTCGGCGCCTGCACGTGGGCGTCCGGCAGCCACGTGTGCACCGGCCACATCGGCACCTTGATGAAGAACGCGATCGAGAACGCCCAGAAGCAGAGCATCTGCGCGCCCCGGGGCAGCACGACGCGCGACAGCGCGAGGTAGTCGAACGTGTAGGCGCCCGTGAGCTTCTGGTTCGCCCACACGAGGTACACGATGCCCGCGAGCATCAGCATCGAGCCCGCCATCGTGTAGACGAAGAGCTTGATCGCCGCCTTGATCTTCTCGACGCCGCCCCAGATGCCGATCATCACGAACATCGGCACCAGCATCAGCTCCCAGAAGACGAAGAACAGGAACAGGTCGAGCGCGACGAACGCGCCGAGCATCGCCCCCTGAAGGAACAGGAGGCAGAAGCAGAGCTCCTTGATCCGGCTCTTGATCGAGCCGAACGACGCGTACGCCGCGATGGGCGCGATGAACGTCGTCAGCAGGACGAGCCAGAGGCTGATGCCGTCGATGGCGACGTGCCACCGGATGCCCAGCGCCGGGATCCACTCCTTGATCGACTGGAAGTGCCAGCCCACGGTCATCGGCACGGTGAGCAGCCACAGCGAGGCGAGGAAGCCCGCGCCGAGCACGGCCAGCGTGACGCCCCGGAGCAGCGAGAGCAGCTGCCGCGGCACGAACAGCACCGCGGCGGCGCCCACGAAGGGCAGCCCGATGAGCACGTTGAGCAGCGACGGCCACTCGTCTGTCGCTCCCGCCGCCTCCGCCGCGGCGCCGGACGGCCAGAGCCACTGCACGAAGAGCACCGTGAGCGCCGCGATGAGCCCGAGGCCGGCCCGCTGCCACGGGGTGTACCCCGGGGCGGCGTGGGCCTCGCCGTGCTCGTCGCCGTGGTGGTCGTCGCCGTGGCCGCCGTGGTGATCGTCGCCGGCGTGGGCGCCGTCGGCGCCCTGCGCGTCGCCCGGCGGGAGGATCGCTCCCACGACGCCGGCGGCGAGCGCCGGCCAGTACTGCGTTACGAGGTCGAGCGCGCTCATTGCAGGCCTCTCGGCTGGATCAGGTCATGGATCTGCTCCACCGGGGTCGCCCCCGGGGGCAGCGCGGGCACGTCCGAGCCCAGCATGGTGGTCGGGCCCGCGGGGGTCTTGCGGCTCGCCGGCCTGGAGAACGAGAAGGTCTCGGTCGCCTCGCGGTCGAACGCGTTGCGCACGCGGAGGACGACGTCCTTGGTCTCGCCGGGATCGAGCTTCACCGTGACGTCGGCCGCCTCGGAGAAGTCGCGCGCCGGCAGGCCGGGCGCCTCCCAGCGGTACCGGTAGCCGAGCCCCGGCGCGGCCGAGAGCCTCACCTCGCCGGACCGGCGCAGCTCCGCGTCATCGACGTTTGCGTCCGCGTGCGGCTTGACAAGGAACCAGCCGACGCCGGCGAGGCCGACGACCATCGACGCGGCGTAGACCTGCACGCGGCCCGTCTGGAGCGCGCGCAGCACCGTGCCGAAGAACCCGACCAGCGCGGCCGAGAGCTTCGCGATGATGCCGTCGATGATCCACTTGTCGGCCATCGTGAAGATGTCGGCGATCGCGTCGACCATGCCCACCACCGTGGCGTTGTAGAGCTCGTCGATCCGCCACTTGTCGTAGATGAGCCGGTAGAGCCCCGGGAAGCTCTCGGCGAAGCGCCGCTCGGGCTCGCCGCGCTTGTTCCAGTACACGAGCATCGCCAGGCCGATGCCGGTGAAGCAGGCCGCGACGCCGGGCAGCATCATCGGGAAGAGCAGCCCCTCCACCCCCTCGCGCGCCTTCACCGCCCGCTCCGTCAGCGAGAAGACCGGCTCGAGCAGGTGCGCGAGCGGCGCGAACGCGTGGTTGTGGGTGAGGTGCACGAGCGGCTCCGCCATGAGGAAGCCGGCGAAGACCGACAGCGCCCCGAGCACGATCAGCGGGATCGTCATCGGCAGCGGCGACTCGTGCGGCTCCGGGCCCTCGAGCTTCTCGCCGTGCGCGTGCCCGTGGTGGTCGTCGTGGTGGCCGTGCGGGTGCGGGTCCTTCCAGCCGCGCACGATCGTCCAGCCGCGGAACTCGCCGTGGAACGTCTGGAAGTACGCGCGGAACATGTAGAACGCGGTCATCGTCGCGGCCAGGATGCCAAGCCAGTAGATCGCCGGGCCGAGCCAGTCGGGCCACTGCCACACCGGCTGCCCGCGCGTCGAGACGGACTCGATCCGGCCGGAGAAGGCGCGCCACAGGATCTCGTCCTTCGACCAGAACCCGGCGAACCCGGGGAAGCCCGCGATCGAGAGGCACGCGAGGAGGAAGGTCCAGCGCGTCAGCGGCATGTAGTTCTTGAGGCCGCCCATGTTGCGCATGTCCTGGGACTGGTCGGTGTCGTGGATGCGGGCGTGCATCGCGTGGATCACCGAGCCGGCCCCGAGGAAGAGGCAGGCCTTGAAGAAGGCGTGCGTGAGCACGTGGAAGAAGCCGGCGGCGAACGCGCCGACGCCCACGCCGATGAACATGAACCCGAGCTGGCTCACCGTGGAGTAGGCGAGCACCTTCTTCAGGTCGTTCTGGAAGAGCCCGATCGAGGCCGCGAACAGCGCCGTGGCCACGCCGGTCACCGCGACGACGGCCATCGCGAACGGCGACAGCACGAACACCGCCGAGAGCCGGGCCACGAGGTAGACGCCCGCGGTCACCATCGTCGCGGCGTGGATCAGGGCGGAGACCGGCGTCGGGCCGGCCATCGCGTCGGGCAGCCAGACATAGAGCGGGATCTGCGCGCTCTTGCCGGCGCAGCCGAGGAACAGCGCGAGCGCGGCCAGCGTCCCCGCGTACACGAGCACCGGCTGCGACGGGACGAGGAAGCTCAGGAAGCCGGGCACGGTGTCGACCGACATGTTGCCGATCGGCCAGATCTTCACCGCGGCGAGCAGGTTGCCCGCGTTCGCCGCGATGCCGTCGAAGTTCAGCGTGCCCGTGTAGTAGGCGAGCATCGCCATCGCCACGAGGAGGCCGAAGTCGCCGATGCGGTTCACGACGAACGCCTTCTTGCCGGCGCTCGCGTTCTTGTCATCCTTGAACCAGAACCCGATCAGCAGGTAGCTGCACATGCCGACGCCCTCCCATCCCACGAAGAGGACGGCGAGGTTGTCGCCCATGATCAGCACGAGCATCGAGAAGATGAACAGGTTCAGGTACGCGAAGAACCGGTAGTACCCCGGGTCCTCGCGCATGTACGCGGACGAGTAGAGGTGGATGAGGAAGCCGACGCCGGTGACGACGAGGATCATCGTCCCGCTCAGGCCGTCGACGCTGAAGGCGACGTCGATCGGGATCGACTGGCCCATCCGGCCGGTGATCGAGAACCAGCGCCAGGCGTTCCAGGTGAGCTTGCCGCCCTCGTGGGGCAGCATCAGGAACGTCGTGACGGCCGCCAGGAAGGCGCCGCCGAGCGCGGCGAGCGCCATCAGCCGGACCGCGTCCTTGCCGAGCCGCTTACCGAAGAGGCCGTTCACGAACGCGCCGAGCGCCGGCAGGCCGAGGATGACCGCGAGCAGCGCGAACTCGGACGCGGGGAATAAGACTCTCAGGGCTTCCACGCTAACTCCTCAGGAGATCGGCGTCGTCCGAGCGCATCGTCTTCCGGATGCGGTAGAACGCGAGCACGATCGCGAGACCGACTGCGGCTTCCGCCGCCGCGATGGCGATGACGAAGAAGGTGAAGATCTGCCCGGCGTGATCGTGCGGGTGCACCCGGTTGTACGCGACGAGCGTGAGGTTCACGGCGTTGAGCATCAGCTCGATGCTCATCAGGAGGACCAGGAGGTTCCTGCGCAGCAGGAAGCCGATCGACCCGATCACGAACAGCACCGCCGCGACGACGAGGTAGTACTCGATGGGGACGGAGATCATGAGTGCGGCTCCTTCGCCGACAGGGTGGTGTGCCCCGCGAGGGCGCCCGGCTGCGCGGCCCCCTGATCGCCCGGCTCCGGCGACGCGGTGTTCGGGCCTTCGCCGACGGGCAGCAGCGTCGGGTCGACCTGCTTGCCGCGGGCGACCGCGACGGCGCCGATGACGGCGACGAGGAGCAGCGCGCCCGAGAGCTCGAACGGCACGATCCCCTTCGTGAAGAGCTCGTGCCCGAGCGCCTCGATGGTCCCGAGCGCCTCGGGGGCGGCCGGGACGGCCACGACCCCGGGCTTCGACGCGCTCGCGACCAGGGCGAGCGCGCCGATGCTGCTCGCCCCGAGGACGCCGGCGCCCACGTAGCGCGGCACCGCGGTGCGGGCGTCGCGCGGCGACGTCGCCGACGGGCCGAGGAGCATGATCACGAAGAGGAAGAGGATGACGATCGCGCCCGCGTACACGAGGATCTGGATCGCGGCGAGGAACTCCGCCGAGAGCATCAGGTAGAGCCCCGCGATGCCGACGATCGACGTGAGCAGGCCCATCGCGCCGCGGATCGGGTTCCTGGCCGCGACCGTGGCCAGGCCGCCGAGCAGGACGAGCAGCGACGCCAGCCCGAAGAAGGCGAACTCGAAGATTTTCACGGCGTAAGCACCCCTGTCGACGAGCGGCCCTTGGTCTGGATGTACGCCTCGAACTCCTTGCGGAACTTCCGGAGGAAGCCGAGCGCGGGCATCGCCGTGCCCTCGCCGAAGGCGCAGATGGTGTTGCCCATGATGTTGTCGGCGATCTCGTGCAGCCGATCGAGCTCCTCGATCGTCCCCTCGCCGTGCACGATGCGATCGAGGATCCGGTGGATCCAGGCGCTGCCCTCGCGGCACGGCGTGCACTGGCCGCACGACTCGTGGCGGTAGAAGCGCATCAGGTTGTGCATCGCGAGGACGGGGCACGCCTTGTCGCTGAGCACGATGGCGCAGCAGGTCCCGAGCATCGTCCCGAGCGCGCGGAACGTGTCCACGCCGAGCGGCACGTCGAGCACGCTCTGGCCGTGCCACGGGTGGAGCGGCGACTTGTCGCTCGGCGCGTTGACGACCTCGTCGGCGCGCAGGATCGGGCACGACGAGCCGCCCGGGATGACCGCGAGGAGCTTCCCGTGCTTCACGCCGCCGCCGTACTCGTAGATGAGGTCGCGGAGCGTGACCCCGACGGCCGCCTCGAAGATCCCGGGGTTGTTCACGTGGCCGCTCACGCCGAAGAGCCGGCAGCCGCCGTCCTTCAGGTGGTGCAGCGAGGAGAGCTTCGAGAAGTTCTCGCCCCCGAGCTCGAGCGCCGTGGGCACGGCCGCGATCGTCTCCAGGTTGTTCACGGTCGTCGGCATCCCGAACGCGCCGAACTGGGCGGGGAACGGCGGCTTGAGCCGCGGCTCGCCGCGCTTGCCCTCGAGCGAGTTGAGGAGCGACGTCTCCTCGCCGCAGATGTACGCGCCGGCGCCGGTGTGGACGTAGACCTCGACGGGGTAGTCGATCCCGAACGGGCGCTTGCCGAGGTAGCCCTTCGCGCGCGCCTCCTCGATCGCCCCCCAGAGCCGCGCCTTCGAGAGGTGCAGCTCGTCGCGCACGTAGATGTACGCGGCGTGGGCGCCGATCCCGAAGCACCCGATGATGCACCCCTCGACGACGGCGTGAGGGTTCTTCTCCATCAGGGTGCGGTCCTTGAAGGTGCCGGGCTCGCCCTCGTCCGCGTTGATGACGAGGTAGTGCGGCCGCTCGGGCTTCGGGGGCCACGGCATGAAGCTCCACTTCACGCCCATCGCGAAGCCGGCGCCGCCGCGGCCGCGGATGTTCGCCGCCTTCATCTCCTCGACGAGCGCCTCGCGCGTCATCCCGAGGGCGCGCTTCGCCTGCTGGTAGCCGCCGCCCTTCTCGTAGACGGACAGCTTGTGGCCGTCGGGCGTGTCGTAGTTCTTGGTCAGATAGCGCGTCAGCCGGAGCATCTCGTCACCTCGTCAACCGATCGAGGATCGCGTCCACCTTCTCGAGCGTGAGGCCCTCGTGGTAGTCGCGATCGACCTGCATCATCGGGGCGGTGCCGCACGAGGCGAGGCACTCTGCGGTGCGCAGCGTGATCTTCCCGTCCTTCGTGGTCTCGCCGGCGTGGATCCCGAGCCGCTTCTCGCAGTGGTGGAGCACCTGGTCCGCGCCGTTCAGCGCGCAGCTCAGCGTCCGGCAGACCCAGACCTGATGCTTGCCGACGGGCTCCTTGTTGAAGAGCGTGTAGAAGGTCGCGACCCCCTGGACGTGCGCCGCCGAGAGGCCGAGCTGCTCGGCGACCCAGCGGAGCACCCGCTCGGAGACCCACCCCTCCTGTTCCTGGCAGAGGTGGAGCACGGGGATGCACGCGGCCTGGCGGTTCGGGTAGCGCGCGAGGATCTTCTCGAACTCGGTTCGCCGCTCGGCGGTCAGAGCAAATTGTTCGGTCATGTCGGCTGTTGGCACGGTCCGCTGGCTCCCTGGGCGCGCCGCGCTCGCGGCGTGCCCGCTTCCACATGCAGTCGGGACCCCGCAACGCGGGTCCCTTTCAACGAGGGTCCGCCCGGCAGACCGGGCGCTACCTCGTGCGCCTCCATCTGGAGGCGCGTGCCGGAGGCGGACAGCCCCGCGCACCGGCGGCCGGGCATTCGGTTGTCCGTCGTACGGAGCCGTCCCGAGGCGCGGGCACGCTAGTGAGCGACGGTGGTCACTGTCAAGGCGCGCCGGGGGGAAACATAAAGCGGACCACACAAAGCCTGCCGCTGCCCAGAAACCGGACGGCTCCCCCCCGAGGTGGCCGTGCCCGCGCACGTGCTCGTGGTCGTGGTCGTAGACGCGCCGCCCCCCGCCTGGACCCGCCCCCCGCCTGGAGCACGTGGCCACGCGGTACTCCCTGGGTTTTCTGACGAAGACCGCGTAGCCTGCCGAGAAGTCCGCAGCGTTCTTCGTCTTTCACTTGAGAACCGGAACGCGCTTCAACTACCCTCGGCGCCCATTACGACGCGCAGGGGCGCGGACATCCGTAACAGCGAATCCCCCGCCGGAGGTGGTGCGTGTTCTGTCCGAATTGTGGGACGCAAAACTCGGAAACGGCGTCCACGTGCACGAAGTGCGGCTACAACCTGAAGAGCGCAGCCGCGCCGAAGTTCAAGGGCACCATGCTGATGAGTCAGCCGTCCTCCGGGGCGGGCGCGGCGGGTCCGCGCGCGCCGGGGGCGCCTCCGCCTCCGGCGCCTCCTGCCGGAGCGCCGCCGGGCATGGCCGCGATCCCGAGCCCGCCGCAGGGCCTCGCCGGCACGGTGGTCGGCGTCCCGCCGGCGGGGCTCGGCGCTTCGGCGGGGCCTCCGCCTGCCCCGCCGCCTCCCGGGATGGGCTACGGCTCGCCGTCCCCCGGCGGACAGCAGCCGTCTGGCCCGGCCTTCGGCGGCGCGGCCGCGAGCCCGTCGGGCGGCTATGCGCCGTTCGGCCAGCAGCCCCAGGGCGTGAACCCGCTCGGCGGCACCATGGCGATCGACCAGCTGCCCGGGTACGGCGCCCCGGGCCAGCCGCCCGGCGGCATGGGCGGGGCCGCGAGCGCGCCGCCCGGCGCGTTTCCTCCGCCCGGCGGCTACGGCCAGCCCCCTCAGGGAGGCTACGGCCAGCCCCCTCAGGGAGGCTACGGCCAGCCCCCTCAGGGCGGTCCGGGCGGGAATCCTTTCGGGCCACCCCCGGGCCAGGACCCGATGGGCGGCCTCGGCGGCGCGCCTCCCGGCTACGGGCAGCCGCCCGGTTACGGGCAGCCGCCTGGTTACGGGCAGCCGCCCGGCTACGGGCAGCCGCCTGGCGGCGCGCCTCCCGGCTACGGGCAGCCTCCGCAGCACGGCGCCAGCGGGTACGGGCCGCCTCCGGGCCAGGACCCGATGGGCGGCGGCTACGGCAGCCCCCCGGGCGGCAGCTACGGCAGCCCTCCGGGCGGCGGCTACGGCGGCTCGCCGGCTGGCGGCTATGGCAGCCCTCCGGGCGGCGGCTACGGCGGCTCGCCCGGCGGCAGCTACGGCAGCCCTCCGGGCGTGAGCGATCCCGGCTACGGCGGGTCGCCCGGCGGCGCTCAGATGTCGGCGCCCGGCCAGTTCGGCCAGGCGGCCAGCAACCTGGGCGTGTACGGCGGCGGCGGCTCGATGGCCCCGGGCGCGAAGGGTGAGATCCGCAATCCGGTCACGGTGTGCGTGATCGGGATGGTCTGCTTCCTCTACGCCCTCTGGCAGATGTGGGCGATGCTGAACGAGCTCCAGCAGGCGACGAAGGACCCCGAGTTCAAGCCCTGGTACCTCTTCATCCCGTTCCTCAACTACTACTTCCTCTGGGTGAAGGTGCCGGAGCAGGTGACTCGGGCCAAGCAGATGGCCGGCTCGCGCAACCAGCAGGCCGAGGGCATCGTGCTCTACGTCTTCCTCCCGCTCTACGCCCTCGCGAAGGACCTCAACGAGGTCTGGGACCCGAACGCGGCCTGACCCGCGCCGCGGTCCTCCGCCGTGTCGCCGTCCAGCTCGACCGAAGCCCGTTCCCCCGCTCCGTCGGCCCTGTCCCGATGGAGCGCGGCGCACGCGCGCGGCCGCGCTGCGCGCCTCGGTACCGTGGCGGCGGTTCTCGGGCTCCTCGTCGCGTGCGGCGCCCCGCTCTGCCCGTTCGCGATCGTCACCCGCCACCCCTGTCCCGGCTGCGGCCTCACGCGCGCGACGCTCGCCCTCGCGCAGGGCCACGTGGCCGACGCGCTGCGCCTCCACCCTCTCTCTCCGGTCATGGCGCCGCTCGTGATCGCCGCGCTCGCGTACAACGCGGCGATCTACGTGAAGGACGGCCGCATCGCGGCCGCCGAGGGGATGCAGGGCGCGTGGGTCACGCGGCTCGGCATCGCGCTGGCGGCCCTGATGCTCGCCGTCTGGATCGCGCGCTTCCTCGGCGCGTTCGGCGGCCCCGTCCCCGTCTAGAGCGTCGCCTCCATGCAACACAGAGCGACGGTCACCCGCACAGGAGACGGGCCCAGATCGGCGTTTTCGGCGCGGAAGCGCACTCCGGTGCGCTGAGCACCGAAAACGTCGAGATGGGCCCGTATCCGAAGCGGGTGACCGTCGCTCTCTAGCAGCCGCGAACGCGGAGCGCTTCGCCCCGGCGCCGTGAGACGGGCCGCAGGGAGCGCACGGCGTGGGCGCCGCGCCGGGGCCAGCCGCGCTCCGAGCGCGCGAGCGGGGCGCCCGCGGGCACGCCGACGCGCAGCAGCACCTCGTAAGCGCGCTCCAGATCGCTGCCGATCACGTCGAGCTGCTCGTCCGTCAGGCCCCGCTTCGCCTTGGGGAACAGGATGTCCTCCTCCTCGTCGGCGTGGTGGGCGAAAATGTCCCGCAGGAGCCGGAGGCGCGCCTCGAAGCGCACATCGGTCACGCGCGTGCGCAGCAGGTTGTCCGCCGCGAAGCGCGCGAGGCCGTGCTTCTCGTACGCGTCGTGGAGCGGCTTCCTGTCGCCGGCCATCCGCTCGGCACACACCGGGTAGAGGTACGTCTCCTCGATGCGTACGTGCGCGTCGATCATCCGGGAGAGCTGCGCGACCATCGCCGTCCGGAGGCCCGGGCTGGGCTCGGCGGCGATGCGCGCCATCAGGGCGCTGACTTCGAGATGCTGCTGCTCCAAGAGATCGAGTGCGTCCATGGGGTTCCCCTCGCGTGAAGCTCACCGCCCCGCGCCGCCGCGCTTGAGCAGCGCGTGCACAGCCCCGGATCGCGGTGCCGGGCGGCGCGGTGCAGGCGGCACCGTCGTGGCAAGGAGCGGGCCGGCGCCGGGGCGCGCGGAGCGCTGCCTTGGCTACACCGGCACGTCGGCGAGGGCGTCGCGCATCGCCGAGGCGCTGGGGAAGCGGTGGTCGGGGTGCTTGGACAGGGCCCGCGAGAGCACCTCGTCGAGCACGCGCGGGACATCACGGCGCTCCCGCCGGAGGGGCACGGGCGCGGACCGCACGATCGCGACGAGCACGTCGAGATCGCCCCGGCCCCGGAAGGGGAGCTTGCCCGAGAGGGCGTAGTAGACGAGCAGCGCGGCCGCGAACAGGTCGCTCCGCTCGGTGATCGCGCGGCTCCGCATCGCCTGCTCCGGCGACATGAAGCGCAGCGTGCCGACGAGCGACCCGGGGCTGTCCGGCGTCACGCCGTCGCCCGTGTCGACGCCGGGCTCGTGCGCGAAGCCGAGATCGATGAGCTTGACCGTCGTCGCGCCCTCCCCTGCCCCGGCGCCCCGCGCCCCGGGGACGAGCAGGATGTTGCCGGGCTGGAGGTCGCGGTGGACGACCTTCGCCGCGTGCATCGCCGCGAGGCCGGCGAGGATCTGGTCCGCGAGGGCGAGCGCGCGGCCGATCGGCAAGGGGCCGCGCTGCCGGACCTCCTCGCTCAGCGTCACGCCGTCGAAGAGCGGCATCACGAAGAACGGCCGCCCGTCCTCGAGGCGCCCCTCGCCGAGCACGGGGCAGACGTTCGGGTGGTCGATGCGGCGGGCGAGCCGCACCTCGCGGGCGAACCGGCTCTCGATCCCGGAGTCCCCCGCGTGCACGCGCCGGAGCGCCTTGAGGGCGACCGGCTCTCCCGTCGCGGCGCGGCGGGCCGCGTACACCGCGCCCATCCCCCCCTCGGCGATGAGCCGCTCGATGTGCAGTCCGTGCTCTGTACGACCGACGAGCGGATCGACGGCCAGCCGCCCACACGCCGGGGCCCCCGTGGTGATCCCGCCTACCGCCCCGGCGCCACGCCCCGGCGGGAGCCCCTTCGGCGCCCCCCGCTCGCGGCCCGCGTGGCGGACGATCCCGGAACGAGGCGGCAGCCGTCGCTCCTCGGCTGGGCCGAGGCCCGGGTCGGCAGGGTCAGGCAGCGCCTCAGCGATCACGGACCTCTCCCTGGCCGAACCGGAGGAGCAACGCAGTTGGGAGCCAGGATCCACGTAGAGAACCTCGTCAGAAATTACCTGACGAGTGTCCATGGACCAGGCCCGCCAAGCAAGCGGATTGGGTGCCTAAACGACCAATGACGTGTGGGTGCACCTCCGGCTTATGTCCCGTTTCTACTCGGTTTTTGCCCGGACGAAGCGAACCGCCCAAGGCGTTTCCGGACGGTCGGGAAAATCCTGAAGGAAATTGTGTCCCGATCCCCGTTACCTTCGCAGCGTACTCCTCACTACATGCCGAGGGCGACGACGTGGCGAAGCGTCTTGATCTCATTCTCGTGATCGACGTGGAAGCGACCTGCTGGGACGGCGACCCGCCGCCGGGCGAAGAGAACGAGATCATCGAGATCGGCGTGTGCCCGCTGGAGGTCGCCTCGTGCCGGCGCCGGGAGCGGCGCTCGATCCTGGTGCGCCCTGAGCGCTCGCGCGTGAGCCCGTTCTGTACGGCGCTCACGACGCTGACGCAGGCGGACGTCGACGCGGGCGTGTCGTTCAGGGAGGCGTGCGCGACGCTCCGGAGCGAGCTCAAGGCGCAGGATCGCCTCTGGGCGAGCTACGGCGACTACGACCGGCGCATGTTCGAGCGGCAGTGCCAGTCGCGCGGCGTGCCGCTCCCGTTCGGGCCGAGCCACCTCAACGTGAAGAGCCTCTTCGCGGTGACGCACGCGCTGTCGCGGGAGGTGGGGATGGCCGAGGCCCTGGAGCGCGCCGGCCTGCCGCTCGCGGGCACGCACCACCGCGGCGTCGACGACGCCCACAACATCGCGGGCCTGCTCGCGCACCTCCTGCTGGCCGCGCGGCGGTGACGCCGGCGGCGCCGGGCGCTCAGGCGATCGGCGCCGCCTCGAGGGCCTCGGGCTGCACCCCTGCGGCGTCCCGGGACGGTGGTTCGCTTGCGGCGGCGCCTCCGGACGACGCCGCTCGCTCGTCGTCTCTTGCGGCGGTCGCCCCGGCCGCGGCGGGCGGCACGGTCGCCGCGGCGAGGAGGTAAGCGAGGCCCGCGCCGAGCAGCAGGGCGCTGTAGCCGAGGTTCAGCGCGCACAGGGCGCCGAGGGCCATCGCGGTCGCGCCCGCGAAGGCGCAGAGCGCCCAGCACCACGGCAGCAGCGCCGACGAGACCGAGTCCACGATCTTGACCCCGAGCGGCACGAGCGAGCCCGCGAGCACGCCGAACGGCACGAGGAGCGCGATGGCGAGGAGCGCGCGCGGGAAGGCCCCGAGCCCGAGGCCCCACCGCGCGAGCGGCACGAGGCCCACCGCCGAGAGCGCCGCGGCCACGGCGAGCGCCTCCGCCACCCTCGCGGAGACCGCCGTCGCGTCGCCCGGGGCCACCCGGGCCGTCAGGTAGCCGCCCACGCCGGCCGAGACAAGGAGGATCACGAGCACGGCCGGGAGCTCGTGCGCGGGCAGGTCGAGCAGGAGGAGACCGTGCCGGAACACGGCGAGCTCGACGAGCGCGAACCCCGCGCCGATCGCGGCGAAGAACGCGAGCGCTCGGGCGGACGGCGTCGACGACGCGGTCGACGCGCGCGCCGTCTGCGCGGGCGCGTCCTGCGGCGCGAGGTGCCCGCGCCGACGGCGCGCGGCGAGCACCGGGAGCAGCACGCCGAGCGCGGAGAGGACCGCGCCGACGGCGAGCAGCAGCGCGAGCGCGAAGAGGGCCGTGTGCCCGGCGCGGAGGGCCCCGACGTCGCCGAGCACCGCGGGCAGGCGGCGCGCCGGGACGGTGTACGCGAAGAACGGCCTGTCGTCGGTGGGCGGCGTCAGATCGGCCTCCGCGGCCGCGCCGTCGGCGACGCGCGCGGCCGCCGCGGGCGCGGCCGCCGCGACGAGCAGGCTGCGGACCGGGGTCGCCGGGCGGTCGGGGGCGAGGACCTCCGAGAACCTGTGCTTGCGGCAGTGGCGGCGGAGCGCGTCGACGTCCTCGCGCGCGAGCGGCGTGCGCCGGGCGAGCAGCGCGGTCTTCTGCGCGGCGCTGCACGCGAAGAGGTGGTCCTTCGGCGCGGCCACGCCCGCGCGGCGCAGCGCCGCGGTCACGAGCGAGAGCAGCCGATCGAAATCCGCGTCCGCGCGGGCCAGGACGAGCGTGCCTTCGGGCAGGAGGCGCGAAAGGAAGTCCCCGACGCCCTCCAGCGTGTGGAGGCGGCTCTCCGAGAGCGCGAGCGCGCCGGTCGTCGACGCTTCGACCGTGTCGGCCGACGGGATCACGATGTTCCTGAAGAGCAGCGGCGTGCGCCTGGCGAAGCTCCGCCCGTCGCCCACCACGAGGTGGACCTCGGGCTTGTCGAACAGGTTGCCGCTGAAAGCGGCGTACCTCCCGCGCATCACCTCGAGGACGCCGCGGTCGCCCTCGACGGCGACAACGTCCTTCTGCCCGGCCTTGAGCGCGGCGCGCACGTCGCGCCCGCCCCCGGCGCCGACGACGAGCGCGGGGCCCTGGTCCTTGTGCAGCGCGTACGCCATGTCCTCGGGCTGCGGCGGGGGCGTCGCCTTCGCGTCGAGGATCGGGCTCGCCGCGGCGCCGCCGAGCCGCATCAGCGCCGCGCCGGCCTTCGGTCGATCGACGGAGATCAGCGAGCGCTCGGTCCAGGCCTCGTGCTCGGTCCGGTCGGGCGACGCCCGGCGGATGCCGGCGAGCCGGAGCCACGGGGCGCCGACGTCGCCGGCGAGCAGCACGAAGGAGCCGAGCACGAACGTGGCGACGAGGCCGCCGGGCGCCCGCTCCTCGCCCTCGCAGCAGCGCGACCCGAGGTAGAAGAAGATGCCCGCCACTGCGAAGAAGATCGCCGCCGCGAGCGCGGCGCGGGGCGCGCCCGCGCGGAGCGCGCCGGCCGCGGCGAGCCCGCCGAGCGCGCCGCCGACGAGATCGAGCAGGTAGAGCCGGGGCATCTCCGGCGCCGCGTGCCGGATCGCGGCCGCGAGCGCGAGGCCCGCGAGCGCGAACGGGACCGTGGAGGCCGCGTAACACAGCGCGAGCCACGGGAGCGACCCCGGCGCGGGGACGGACAGGGGCTCGCGGTGCGCGAGCAGGATGACCGCGGCGAGGGTCGCGCCCGACGCGAGCGCGGCGAGGGTCGCCATGCGGGCGAAGAGCGCCGGCGGGCGGGCGAGCGACGGCACGACGTAGAGCAGCGCGCCGCCCACGCCCGCGCCGACGAGCGACAGCGAGAGCGCGAGGAACGCGTGGATCTCGCCGAACAGCGCCGCGTAGATCCGCGCGAGCGAGATCTCGAGCAGGACCGAGGCGCACGCGAGGGCTGCGACGCCGCTGAAGAGGCCGCTCCGCTGGGGGACCCGCATGGGCCCGCTCCTACCACAGCGCGAAGCGGCGTTTCACCTCTCTCGACCGAGCGGGGCGAGCGGCCACGGCGCGAGCAGCGGCACAGGGCCGCTCGGCCGGAACCCGGGCGCGCCGCCCTGCGCCCCCGCCTCGGCCCCCGCCGGAGCGCCCTTCGCGCCGCGCGGCGGGTGCCCGCCCAGGCGCGGCGCCGCCGCGCCGCTCTGTTGGCCCAGGCGCGGCGCCGCCGCGCCGCTTTGTCTGATCGCGCGCGCGCACTCGTCGACGGTGATGCGGCGCGGCCCGTACGCGGAGGCGTTGGCCGCGTCGGCGTCCATCAGCCGGGTCGGCGTGTCGATCCCGAAATCGTCCGGGTGCCCCGGCTCGTCGAGCAGCACGTGGCCGAGCTCGTGCGACAGCGCGAACGACGCGCGATCCGCGCGCAGGCCGGCGCGATCCTCGATGATCGTGTTCCGGATCGCCCCGCCGTCGGCGAAGATGAACGACTCGCCGATCCGCCCGCCGCCCGCGAAGCTCGGGACCATCACGACGTCGACGGTCGAGGGATCGCCGTCGTCGAACGCCTTGAGCAGCGCCCGCTCCTCGACCGTGCCGGCGATCGCGTCCGTGTCGCTGAAGTGCTGGAGGCCGTCGTCGAGGTCCACGGCGCCGATGCACGCCGTGAGCGTCGCGTCGGTGCTCAGCGCGCCCGCCGCCGGCGGCTCGATGGTCGCGAGCGCGCCGCCCGGCCGCCGCACGAGCACGTCGGTGGTCCCGTAGGCGCCCGCGCCGATGGCCGGGTTGTCGGAGAGGCGCACCGAGAACCCCGCCGCGCCGATCGCCGCGGCGACGGCCCGGGCCGCCGCGTCGGGGCGCGCGCGGGGCGCGATCGCCGCGGTGACCTCGTGGCCGTCGACGCGCACCCGGATCGCGCCGCCGCTGGCCGGCAGGCCGTGGTCGCAGCCGATCGCGAGCAGGTGCGGGCGCGGCGGATCGACGAAGGTGACGTCGAGCGCCTCGGGCGGGCCGAAGCTCACGCCGCACGCGCCCCAGAGGGCGTTCGCCCGCTCGACCTCCGCGCGCGCGATGGCGAGCGCGCCCGCGTCGTCGCCGCCCATCGGCGGCGGGCCGCCGGCGCGGGGGCGCACCATGACGATCCGGAGGCGCGCGCGCGTGCGCCCGAGCGGCCCGAGCGGCGAGGCGCGCGGGCCGGCGACGCGGATCATCTGGATCTTCGGCCCGCCGGGCAGGGCGACGACGAGCGCCCCGCCGACCTCGCCCTTCACGGAGCGATCGACGATCATCGGGTGGTTGCGATCGATGTCGTCCGCGACCACCCGGAGGGGGCGCGTCGATCCGCACACGAGGCCCGGCGGCACGTCCTCCGGGCACCGCACGTGGCCGAGCGGCACGTCGGGGAGGCGATCGATCGCCCCGCCGGACGGCGCCGCGGAGTGGATGTCCAGCGTGAGCGGCAGATCCTCCGGCGCGCCGATGACGAGCAGCCGGATCGCGTCGGGATCGTCGAGGTTCGCGAACGGATCGTCGCCGAGCCGGTCCGGGGGCGTGCGCTGCAGCGAGGCGTGGGAGCGCGCCATGTCGATGCGCCGCCCGGCCCCGTCGATCGCGCGGACCTCGAACGCGCTGATCGTCCGCGCCTCGCCGAAGAGCGCGATCTCGCTGCGCCCGGCGCGGACCGCCTGGATCTCGACGCGGCGGGCGCCCGCGGGGATCGCCGCGCCGGGCTTGACCGGGCTGCCGTCGACGAGGAGCCGCAGGCCGGCGGGGATCGCCGCGGGCGCCTGGCTCGCGCCGCGCGGCGCGCGCAGCGCCAGGAGCTCCGGGGCGGGCGGCGCGCGAGGCTGCTCGCCGTCCGGCACGCCGTCGGCGTCGTCGTCGTCCAGATCGACCGCGATCAGCGCGGGCTCGGCCGCTGCGGCGCCGGCCGGGCCGAGCAGCCCGCCGAGGAGGACCGCGAGTGCAGACAGCCGCCTGTTCATGTCGTCATCGCCCTGCCCGCTCGACCTCCCCGGCCAGTCTATCGCGACTCCGGCCGAGCGCAGCCGGCGCGGCGCGGAGGGGCCGTCGGGAGCCCTCCGATGGCGGTGCGTCCCGCCCTGCGCCACGTGTCGCGCCATGGTCAGCGTCAGCGCCGTCATTTTCGGTGTCGACGGCACGATCCTCGACACCGTCGATCTGCACGCGGCCGCCTGGCAGCAGGCCTTCCGGCGGTTCGGCCGCGAGGTCCCGCGGGAGAAGCTGCGCAGCCAGGTCGGCAAGGGCGCGGACCAGCTGCTGCAGACGTTCCTCTCGCCCGAGGAGCTCGGCTGGATCGGCGCCGGGATTTCCTCGCTGCGCGACCAGATCTACGGGCGCGAGCTCCTCCCGGGCGCCCGGGCGTTCCCCTGCGTGCGCGAGCTGTTCCAGCGCGTCGTGCGCGACGGGCGCCGGATCGTGCTCGCCTCGCCGACGCCGCGCGGCGAGCTCGACGCCAGCGTCGAGCTCGCCCGGGTGGGCGATCTGGTCTCGTGGACGGTATCGGCCGACGACGCCGACAGGTCGAAGCCACGCCCCGACGTCCTCGAGGCGGCGCTCGACCGGCTCGGCAGCGTCGATCCTCGCGAGGTCGTGCTCGTCGGCGACGCGCCGTCCGACGCCGAGGCCGCGGCGAAGCTCGGCCTCCTCTCGGTGGGGTTCCTCTGCGGAGGCTTCCCTGAAATGGAGCTCCTCGAGGCCGGGTGCGCGGCGATCTACCTCGATCCGGAGGATCTCCTCGCGCGCTACGGCGCGTCGCCGCTCGCGCCGCCGGGGGAGCGGCTCGCGTCGTAGCGGCGCTCGGGCGGGCTCAGGAGGCACCGGGCGGGCGCCCGGCGCGCGCCGCGCGCGCGGCCACCGAGCGCTGGCTCTCCGGGGCGCCGAGCCGCTCCCGGAGCGCCCTCCGCTGCGCCTCGTCGATGGACGACGCGGCGGTCGCGCCGTCGCGGCGCTCCACCGAGTAGACGGCGTCGGGCGGCAGGAGATCGAGGAGCGCGGGGCTCTCGGTCGTGAGCAGGAGCTGGCGCTGGGCGGACGCGCCGCGCAGGTACTCGAGGAGCGCCGGGAGCGCGGCGCGATCGACGCCCGCGTCGGGGTGCTCGAAGCCGGCGAGCACGAGCGGGGGCTCCTGCGAGAGCGCCGTGACCATGGCGGCGAGCCGCAGCGTGGCGTCCGGCTCGTCCGCGGCGGCCCGCCAGCGCTCGCGCCCGTCGCCGTCGACGCCGTGGCGCAGCTCCGGGACGAGGAACCCGCCGGACGAGGACGCGCGGGCGCCGTCGACGTCGCCGATCACCTGGGACAGCCCGGCGAGGAACTCGTCCTGCCATCGCTCCTTCGCGAGCGCGCGGAGGACCGAGCCCCAGTTGTCGCCGCTCGCCTTGAGGCGCCGGGAAGCGCTGAGCTTCTGGGGCGAGCGCAGCGTGCGCGGCGCGAGGGAGTAGAGGACCGCCCGGCGCAGCTCGTCGAGCATCGGGGTGAGCGGTCCATCGGAGAGCAGCGGCAGGACGAGCTTCGTGCCGCTCACGGCGATGGGGGCGACGCCGCGGTACGCGAGCGTGCCGCTGCGCCCCTTGTCCTTGCGCGAGAACCCCTTCGGGCTGCCTTTCAGCCGGTCGAAGGAGACCTCGGGCGCGTCGCTGCCGGCGTCGAAGACCTCGCGCAGGCCCGGCTTGACGAGCCGCGTGAGCGCGCTGCGCTGCCACCACGCGGCCGTCTCGCTCTTGACGCGCGCCTCGCCCTCCCGCTCTCCCGGCGCGAGCTGCACGAGCCAGAACCCGTGGCCCTCGGTCCTGGAGACCGCGACCCCGAGCGTGGTGAGCGCGCCGTCGCCGCGCGCGCCCTCCAGCGCGCCGGCGCCGCGCCGGTTCGCCGCCGCCAGATCGAACGCCCCGTTGGCGCACTCGGCGAGGAACCGCACCGCGTCGAGCAGGCAGCCCTTGCCCGAGCCCGGCGGACCGACGAGCGCGGTCAGCGACCCGAGCGTGAGCTCGAGCCCAGCGCCGACGCTGCCGTAGTTGCTGACGTAGACGTGGGTGATCATCGCGGCGCGGAGCCTCGCTTCGAGGACGTCCACCGGGCAGGCCATCGCCCGTCACGGGCCGGCGATGCGCGGCCCTCGGTCTCGGTACCGTCCTGAAAATCTCCGATGCGCCCCACCCGACGAGGATCATCGAACGCCTCGCCAGCGATGTCCGCAACAAGATCCTTGCCGAAGGAGCGCCGCCCCGCGATGCGAGGCGGTCACACCCGCAGGATCGTAAGGCCCGGCACGTAATCGCGCCGGAGCCCCGCGACCCACGCGCTCTCTTCGAACGCCCTGGAGCCCCTGGAGCGTTCACCCACGGCTTCCGCCGGAGCCGCTGATCTCGCCGGTCGAGCGTCGCTTCATGAACGCCACCGGCGAGAGCCCCGCGAGCTCACGGAACTCCCTGACCAGGTGCGGCTGATCGCAGTACCCGCTCGCGAGGGCGATCTCCGACCACGACCCGCGGGCGATCTGCGCGTTCGAGACGACGCGCTGGAAGCGGGCGATGCGCGCGTACTGCTTCGGCGAGACGCCGACGGTCGCAACGAAGGCGCGCCGCAGGTTCCGCGGGCTGACGTGGAGCGCGCTCGCCGTCTCTTCCACGGTGATCCCTCCGAGCGAGAGCCTCCGGAGCGCGGCGCGCGCGACGGCCGCCGAAGCGGGCTCGAACACGTCGGGACCGAGCATGCGGCCTTCGAGGGCGCGTTCGATCACCTCCAGGCGAGCTCGCGCGGGGTCCCGCGTGACGCCGGTCCCGACCGCCACCAGCTGCTCGAGCAGGGCGTCGGCGCGTCGGCCCCAGAGATCGCGCGCTGGGACGATGCGATCGGCGAGCTCGTCCATCGGCACACCGAAGAAGGGGTACGCGCCGCCGGGTCGAAAGACCACCTGCACCGCGAGCAGGAAGCGCGGCACGCGCTTGTACACGGCGCGCGTCTTGGGCCCGAGGACGACGATGTCGGCGCGGTCCGCGTCGAGCAGGCGGAAGACCAGCGACGTCGTGCCGTCGGGCAGCAGGTCGAGGTTCGTGATCGGCGGCGCGCTGGCGCGGACGGCGACGACGAAATTGCGGAGCACACGCGACGCCGGCGCGCCGGCCTCCGGATGCGGGGCGCGCCGCGCGATGGCCTGTTCGATCGATCCCACCACGTTCGCCATCGTGGGCTCGCCTCGGACTGCCATCAACCCACCCGGCCCCGTCCCGGCCGTTTCCTCCAAGATTGCACGCCGGCACGGGCGCACGGTGCGGTCCAGCGAGGGCTCTTCAGCCCGAACCCCCAGGAGGACCACGATGAACCTCGACCACTACGTCACCCTCGGCCGCTCCGGCCTGCGCGTCAGCCCGCTGTGCCTCGGCGCCATGACCTTTGGCGAAGATCACGGCTTCGGATCCAGCGTCAAGGAGTCCGAGGCGATCCTCGATCGCTTCATCGAGCGCGGCGGCAACTTCATCGACACCGCCAACGCCTACACCAGGGGCCACTCCGAGAAGATCATCGGCGACCACATGGGTCGCCACCCGAGCAAGCGCGACCGGGCGGTGATCGCCACCAAGTTCACCGCGAACCTCTACCTCGGCGACCCCAACGGCGGAGGCGCCGGGAGGAAGGCCATCTTCGCGCAGTGCGAGCAGTCGCTGCGCCGCTTGCAGACCGACTACATCGACCTTTACTGGATGCACGTCTGGGACAGGAACACGCCCATCGAGGAGACCGTGCGGGCCCTCGACGATCTGGTGGCGGCCGGCAAGGTCCGCTACGTCGGCGTCTCCGACACGCCGGCGTGGAAGGTGGCGCAGGCGCACGGCCTGGCGGGCTTCCGCGGGTGGGCGCAGTTCATCGCGCTGCAGATCGAGCACTCGCTCCTCGAGCGCACGGTGGAGGGGGAGCTCCTCCCCATGGCGCGCGAGCTGGGCCTCGGCGTCACGCCCTGGTCGCCCCTCAAGAGCGGGGTGCTCACCGGCAAGTACACGCGGGAGAACGCCGGCAAGCACAAGGCCGATCGTGGCCCGTTCGTGCTCTCCGCGCTCACCGACAAGGCGTACGCCGTCGTCGACAAGCTCGTCGAGATCGCCCGGGATCTCGACACAACGCCGGCGCGCGTGGCGCTCGCCTGGGTGGTGGCCCGGCCGGGCGTCACCTCCACCATCATCGGCGCGCGCACGCTGGCGCAGCTCGACGACAACCTCGCCTCCCTGGAGGTGAAGCTCGCGCCCGATCAGGTGGCCGCGCTCGACGCGCTCTCGGCGCCGACGCTCGACTTCCCCGCCGGCTTCCTGCGCCTGGCCGGCGCGTTCATGAACGGCGGCACGACGATCAACGGCGAGAGCGGGCCGGCGTGGCCGATGGCGCCGAAGAACGACGGCGAGCGGTACTGAGCACGCGCCGAGCGCCCGGGCGGGGGCGCTCGTCCGAGTCTCCGTCGCGGCAGCGCCCCCCCGGCGCCCTCACGCCGTCCGCGCGAGCGTTATCGCGAGCGGCTCGCCGTCGACGTTGACCTCGCGCCGCTCGGCCTGCCCCCACGCCGCGGGCGCCGCGCCCAGCACGAGCTCGGCGGCGAGCGCCTCCTGCATGAGCATCTCGCGCGCCGCCTCGGCGACCTTGCGGGCCCGCTCGCCCCCGTCGAGCGCGAGCCGGATCCGCTCGGTGAAGCCGAGGTCGAGCTCCTTGCGCAGCCCCTGCACCCGCGAGAGGATCTCCCGGCCGAGCCCCTCGTCGCGGAGCGCGTCCGTGAGCGCCGTGTGCAGCACGACGACCCCCGCGCGGCCGCCGGCCGCCGCGAAGCCCTCGCCCGCCTCGACCGCGACGTCGATCTCCTCGGGGCCGAGCTCGACCTGCTCGCCGTCGAGCGCGATCGCGATCTTGCCCTCGGTCGCGAGCGCCGCGCGGAGCGCCGCCGCGTCGGCCTTCGCCAGGACCTGCTTCGCGAGCTGCACCTTCTTGCCGAGCTTCGGCCCGAGCGCGCGGAAGTTCGGCTTGAGCACGTAGCGGACCGCGCTCCCCTCCTCGCCGGGCTTCAGGAAGCGCACCTCGTGGACGTTGAGCTCCTCGGCGATGAGCGGCACGTGCTCGGCGAGCGCCGCCGCGAGCCCCTGCTGCGACAGCACGACGTCGGCCCGCGAGAGCGGCTGCCGCACCTTGAGCTTGTTCGCCGTGCGCACCTGCAGGCCGAGCGAGACGAGCTCGCGCACCGCGCGCATCTCGATCGCGAGCGGCTCGTCCACCGCGGCGGCGTCCGCCTCGGGGAACGCCACGAGGTGCACGCTCTCCGGCTGCGACGCGGGCCACGGCCGCCGCACGAGGTTCTGGTACATGGCCTCGGCGAGGAACGGCGTGAACGGCGCGCTCAGCTTGGCGAGCGCGACGAGCACCTCGTACAGCGTGAAGTACGCGTCGCGCTTGTCCTGGGCCGCCCGCACCGCGCCCGGGGCGATCTCCAGGGCGTCTCCGATCGAAGGGGCCCAGAAGCGCGCGCGGCTCCGGCGGACGTACCAGTTCGAGAGCGCGTCCACGAGATCGACCAGCCGCTGCGCCGCCTCGTACAGCCGGTACTCGTCGAGGTGCGCCGTCACCTCCCGCGTCGAGAGCGCGAGCTCCGACAGGATCCACCGGTCGAGGAGCGACCGCTCCCGCGCCGGCCGGTAGCCGGCGCTCGCCGCGAGCGCCGCGGGCGACGTGTCCGTCGCGCCCGGGTTCCCCTCCGCGGGCGAGAAGCCGTCGATGTTCGCGTAGATGGTGAAGAACGAGTAGACGTTCCGGAGCTT
The DNA here is from genome assembly GCF_051525245.1 of Sorangium sp. So ce128. Taxonomy (NCBI): domain Bacteria; kingdom Pseudomonadati; phylum Myxococcota; order Polyangiales; family Polyangiaceae; genus Sorangium; species Sorangium sp. So ce128. Next base: position 6,136,209 of record NZ_CP150313.1, read on the forward strand.
GACCGCGAACTCCTTCTGGTACGCGCGCACGTTCGTGAGCGAGTGGCGCGTGTTCGTCCACGGCGGGGAGGACACGTAGAAGAACCAGCGGAACGCGTCGGCCCCGGGCGCGGGCGTCGCCGGGTCCTCGATGAAGACGCGCTGGTCCTGCGGCAGCCTGGGCACGTCGTTGGGCATCACCGAGAGCGCCTTGTCGGCCGGCGAGAGGCCCAGGCGGTCGAGGTCTCCGCGGGAGAGCGCGACGATGCGGCGCGGGAGGCGCTTGTTGCCCGTCGTGGGCCTGAGCTCCAGCGTCATCGCCGCGCCCTCGCGATCGGCGCGGTAGACCCGCACCTTCGCCGAGTCGCCCGTGAGATCGAGCCCCTCGTAGTCCTCGCGCGCGATGATCGCGACGCCGTCCTTCGCCGCGCCGAGCCCGGCGTCGGCGCCGTCGGCCGCCGCGAACTCCATCCGGACGCGCTCGAGGATGACCTCGGGCGGCGTGTAGTTGCCCTTCGACTTGCTCTCCTTCTTGCCCTCGCGGTCGCCGACGTGCCCGAGCACGACGCACGTCTGGTACGGGTGCGGGTAGCTCCGGACCCGCGACAGCCCGAGCTTCTCCTGCGTCGCCTCGTCGAAGACCAGCGTCGAGACCATCAGCAGCGAGTAGAACCAGCCCCGCGTCTGATCGATCGCCTCGCTGATGAAGTCCGCCGGGAACGCGCGATCGAACAGCTCCTTCGAGCCCTCCGCGTGCGGGTAGCCCCACTGCGCGAACGGCATGCTCCCGCTGTCGAACCAGGCGTCGATGACCTCGGTCACGCGGCGCATCTCGCCGCCGCAGCTCGGACACGGGAACGTCACCTTGTCGATCCACGGCTTGTGGACGATGAGGTGCTCGTTCAGGCCGGGGTCGGCCTTCTTGGCGTCGCGGAAGTGGTCGAACGCGCGCGGGTTCAGCGCCTCGATCTCGGCGACCGAGGCCGGGGCGAGCTGGTGCTCCTCGTCGTTCGCGCAGACCCAGACGTTGAGCGGCGTCCCCCAGTACCGCTCGCGCGAGAGCGCCCAGTCCACGTTGTTGGCGAGGAAGTCGCCGAAGCGGCCCTCCTGGATGTGCGACGGGTGCCAGTGGACCGCGCGGTTGTTGGCGATCGCCTTGTCGATGTTGTCCCGGGTCCTGATGTACCAGGCCGGCCGCGCGAGCTGGATCAGCGGATCGTCGTCCGCGCGCCAGCAGAACGGGTAGTCGTGGCGGTACTTCTCCTCGTGGACGAGCAGCCCGCGGGCCGCGAGATCCTTGATGATCAGCGGATCGGCGTCCTTCACCCAGAGGCCCGAGAACGCCGTGAGCCCCGGCTCGAACGTGCCGTCCGGCCGCACCGCGCAGAGCATCGGGACGTCGACGCCCGGCTCGGCGAGCTCCGCGATCCGCCGCCGGTGCGCGTTGAAGTCGTCCTCGCCGAAGGCGGGCGCGACGTGGACGACGCCGGTGCCGGAGTCGAGCGTGACGAAATCCGCGCCGAGGACGACCCAGTAGAGCGGCTCTGCCTCGCCGTCCTTCCTGCGCAGGGAGGCGCCTTCGAGCGACCTCGCGAAGGCGTCGAACGGCGGGCGGTAGCGCTTGCCGACGAGCTCGCTCCCCTTGAGCTCGCGGAGGACGGGCAGGTCCCGCTTGAACTTCTTGGCGAGCTCCTCGCGCAGCGCCGCGGCCACGATGAGCTTGCCGGCCACGGGCGCCGCGCCCCCCGCGGGCGCGCCCGCGTCCACGACGACGTAATCGAACTCGGGCCGGACCGCGGCGTAGCCGTTCGAGGGCAAGGTCCACGGGGTCGTCGTCCAGGCGCAGAGCGCGGTGTCCGGCTCGTCGACGAGCGGGAACGCGACGAACACGCTGGGGTCGTCGACCGTCTTGTAGTTCGAGCCGACCTCGGCCGCGCTGAGCGCCGTCCCGCCCTGGGGCCACCACCAGCAGACGCGGTGGCCGCGGTAGAGCAGCCCCTTCCTGTGCAGCTGGGAGAGCGCCCACCAGACGCTCTCGACGTAGCTCCGGTGGTAAGTGACGTAGGCGCTGTCGAGGTCGACCCAGAAGCCGATCTTGTCGGTCAGGTTCTCCCACGCCTCGGTGTACCGGAAGACGGAGTCGACGCAGCGCGAGATGAACGGCTCGACGCCGTACCGCTCGATGTCGGCCTTGCCGTGGATGCGCAGCTCCTTCTCGACCTCGACCTCGACCGGCAGCCCGTGCGTGTCCCAGCCGGCCTTCCGCGGCACGTCGTAGCCGCGCATGGTCTTGTACCGGGGGAAGATGTCCTTCACGGCGCGCGTGAGCACGTGGCCGTTGTGCGGCATGCCGTTGGCGGTCGGCGGGCCCTCGTAGAAGACGAACGTGCCCCGCGAGGGGCCGGTGGCGCGGGTCTCGGCGCGGAGCGTCTTCTCGAAGATGCGGCGCTGCTTCCAGAAGGCGAGGATCTTCGCCTCGTCGGCGGGGAAGTTCAGCTCGGTCGCCACCCTGTCGAACAGGGGCTCGGGCGGGCCGTCGGTCGGTTTCTTCGAGGACGCTTCGGACATGGCCCGGCCTAGTAGCAAGGCCTATTGCCAGCGTCGAGGGAAGCGCTGGGCCGGCGCGGAGCGCGCGCGATGAACGGCAGGGGTGCTAGGATCTGCCGATGAGCGCGCAGCACCCGCTATTTCCAGGCAACGCGCCCGAGGTGGAGGCCGCGTTCCAGGCCGTGCCGGACGAGATGGTCGCCGAGATCCTCGACGGGGAGCTGTACACGTTCCCGCGGCCAGCGCGGCCGCACACGCGGACGGCGTCGCTCCTAGGCTCAAGTCTCACGGGCCCCTTCGATCGCGGTAGAGGCGGACCTGGCGGCTGGGTCATCCTCGACGAGCCCGAGCTCCACCTGGGAGCGCGGCCCGACAAGATCGTCCCCGATCTCGCCGGCTGGCGTCGCGAGCGCATGCCCGACCCGCTCGGCCCGGAGGACGCGCCTGCGCACTACGACGTCGCGCCCGACTGGGTCTGCGAGGTGATCTCCCCGCGCACCGAGCGCGTCGACCGGGGCAAGAAGATGCGGATCTACCGGCGCGAAGGGGTCCGCCACGCCTGGCTGATCAACCCGGTCGCGCAGACGCTCGAGGCCTACCGGCTCGACGACGGCCGGTGGTCCTTGCTCGACACGTACGAAGGCGACGAGCTCGTGCGGCCCGAGCCGTTCGACGCGATCGAGCTGCCGCTCGCCGACCTCTGGGCGCGGTGATCGCCGGCCGGGCCGGGCGGCGCGGAGCCGCAGCTCACCCCGCGCGCGGCGCCGGCAGCGCGCCGCCGAAGTCGGCGCGGATGGCGGCCACCCCGTCCGCGCCCGCCGCGAGGCAGGCCGGCGCCGAGGCCGCGTCGATGCCGCCGAGGGCGAGGACCGCGACGTTGCGCGAGGCCGCGGCAAGGCGCGCCCGCGCCTCGCGCAGGGCCGCGAGGCCGAGCGGCGGACCCTTGCCGGGCGTCGCGAAGATCGGCGAGAGCACCGCGGCGTCCGCGCCGGCCTCGGCCGCCCGGAGAACGTCGTCGACGCCGTGGCACGCGACGGAGACGAAGGCGCCCGCCCCGAGCAACGCGCGCGCGTCGGCCACCGCGACCGAGCGGCGGCCGAGGTGGACGCCGTCCGCGCCGAGGAGGAGCGCGAGATCCAGGCGATCGTTGACGAGGAACGAGGCGCCGAGCGCGGCGGTGGCGTCGCGCAGGCGCCTGCCGAGCGCGTGGAGCGCCGCGCCGGAGAGCTCGGGATCGCGGAGCTGCACCGCCACGCGGGCGCGGGCCTCGGGGGGCAGGGCGCCGAACGCCGAGAGCCGCGCGAGCAAGACCGGCTCCGGGACGTCCGCCGCCTGGGTGATCAGGGTCAACCTCGGGGTGAGCATGGGCGTCCTCCAGCGCGCCAGCGGCGGCGCGTCATCGCGCTCCGTCGCCCGGGGGGCGCTCCGCCGGGGCGCCCGCCTCGCCGAGCGCCTCGAGATCCTGCCGGGCCATCCGGGCGAACCGGCTGGCAGGATACCGCTCGACCAGGAAGCGCAAGGTGTCGACCTGGGCGCGGCGATCGCCGCTCGCCTTGAAGCGCTCGGCCAGCGCATACAGGGCCTCGCTCGGGTCCTCGTACACGCGACGATCCGGGTCGACCTCGCTCGCGCACTGGTAAGGCGCCTGCGCGACGGCGGCGAAGATCGCGATCGAGCCGAAGGCCGCGCGGAAGCCGGTGAACACGAGCGGCATTCGCCGATGAACGAGCGCGAGCGTCAAGAGGACGCCGCGGCCCCGGCGACGCCGCTCCTCCGGCCGAGCCGCGCGGGCCCGCTCGGCCGGGCGGCCGGTGACGGGGCTAGTTCAGGGAGGCGCCCGTCCGGGCGGCGCCGTTCTCGAACCCGCCCTTCGAGGCCGGGGCGCCGAAGGGCGCGTCGCCTGCGTCCTGACCGCCGGTGCTCGACAGGGGCTCGCCGCGGGCGCGCAGGAGCGACTCGTGGAGGGCGCGCGCGCTGTCGTCCCAGTCGCGCCTGCCGGCGAGCTCCGCGATCCGCGCCGGGTCGTAGTCGGCCCGGGCGGCGCGGAGCAGCGCCTCCATCAGCACGCCCGGGTTCCCCGGCGGGATGAGCTCGCCGAGCTCGGCGCTGCGCAGGACGTCGGGGATGCCCCCCACGCTCGTCGCGACAACGCGGCGCCCCGAGGCGAGCGCCTCGAGCAGGACGTTGGGCGTCCCCTCGTGCTTGCTCGGGAGCGCGAGGGCGTCGCACGCGCCGAGCCACAGCGACACCTGATCGTGCGGCAAGTAGCCGGTCACCGTCAGCCGGCCGCCCAGACGGGCGGCGGCGGCCCTGCACGCCTGCTCCTCGGCGCCGCTGCCCACGAGCGCCAGCTCGATGTCCGGGTGGACCGGCGCGAGCCGCTCGAACGCCTCGATCAGATCGAGCACGCCCTTGTCGCGGCTCAGGTGACCGACGAAGACGATCAGCCGCGAGCTCGGCGACTTGCCGAGCGCGGCGCGCGCCTCGGCGCGGTTGCGAGGCTGGAACGTCTTCACGTCGACGCCGTTCATGACGATGTCGATGCGATCGCGCGGCACGCCGAGCGCCGCGACCCCGTCCGCGAGCTTGCGGCTGACCGTGACCACCCGGGCGGCGCGCGTGAGCCCCCAGCCGAGCGGCCGCCGCATCCGCCGGTCGCGCGGGATCACGTCGATGTCCGAGCCGTGCGTCTTGATCACGGCCGGCACCCCGAGCAACCGCCCCAGACAGACCGCGGCAAAGCCGTCCGGGTAGGCGAAGGCCCCGACGATGACGTCGGGCAACGGACCGCGCCCGATGAGCTCCGGGAGCATCGACGCCGCATACAGCGGGCCGTTCAGGACGGGCGCGATCCTCGGCACGTACAGGTACCGCGGGTGCCTGACCGGCAGCCCGTCGATGACCTCCTCGCGCGGCGCACTGGCGCCGATAGGCCACTTCGAGAGGCGCTCTATCCCGGGGAACCACGGGATCGTCGCGAGCACCCGGACGTCGCAGTAGCGCGACAGCGCGGCGAACTGCCGCCGATTGTACGGCGCCTCGTCCGGGTGAACCGCGTTCGGAAAGATCTTCGTGATCAGCAAAACGCGCATCCGCCGCAAGGGCTCCTCCTCTCGAGCGAGCCGAGTCGGCGAGCGCCTCGAAAGAGGACGTCGTTCGCGCTCGGTCTCGTATTCGGTCTAGCCAGTCTCGCTCAGTCTCGTCAATCCCGCCAATCTACGCTCAGTCTCGCTCAGCCTAGCTCAGCGCCCCATTTTGCCTCGCTCAGCATCGTTCGATGTCCCATTTTGCCTCGCTCAGCATCGTATTCGCCGTGGTCAGGTTCGATTCGGTCTCACCTGGTATCGTATGTCGTTACACGTCCAGACCGACCCGCTGACCAACCCGTCCGTTGCCGTCGTCCCGTCCAGCGGCCGGCCCGGAGGCCCCCGCGGGGGTCGACCACGCGCGCGCCCGGGACGGGGCGTCGCCCCCGCGCCGCCTGGCGATGAGCTCGTCGAACAGGCGCACGTGCGCGTCGACCATCGCTTCCAGGCTGAACTGCTCGGTGAACTTCGCGGGGCCGCGCGCGCGCGCTCGCTCGCGGAGCTCCCCGTCGCGGGCGACCCGCGAGAGGTGCTCGACCAGCGCGCCAGGGTCCTTCGACGGGACGAGGAACCCGTCGACGCCGTGCTCGACGATCTCGGGGACGCCGCCGACGCGGCTCGCCACGATCGGCTTGCCGAGCGCGAGCGCCTCGAGCAGCGCGAGCGGCAGCCCCTCCCAGAGCGACGGGAGCACGTAGGCGTCGAACGCGGAGACGAGCTCCGGCACGTCCGAGCGATACCCGGGGAAGATCACCCGGTCGCCGAGCCCCGCGTCCCTGGCTCGCTGCTCGAGCTCCGGCCGGAGCGGGCCATCGCCGGCAATGACGAAGCGCGCCTGCGGCGCGCGCCGCAGCACCTCGGGCGCCGCCTCGAGGAGGTAACGGAGCCCCTTCTGCTCGATGTGCACCACGGCGCACCCGAACACGAACTCCCGCTCGCCGATGCCGAGCTCCGCGCGGATGCGCGCGCCCGCGCCGCCCTCGCGGGCGCGGGCGAAGCGCGTCCCGTCGATGCCGTTGTGGATGACACGGACCGGCGCGCGGACCTTCACGTCGTCGACAAGGATGCGCCTGAGGTCGTGCGACACGGCGACCATCTCGTCGGCGAGGTAAGCGTAGTAGCCGAACTTGCGCCGATCGAAGCCCTTCGCCCGGTTGATCTGGTTGTGCTCCGAGTAGACGACCAGCGGCCGATTCCGGAGCAGGCGCGCCGCGAAGCCAGCGAAGATGAGCGGAGCACGGTTGTGGACGTGGACGATATCGACCGAGCGCTGGTGAAAGAAGCGCCGGATCCAGAGCAGCGCCTCTGGATCGCTCTTGAGGCCCGGCAGCACCGGCCGGAGGTCCTTCGTGATCACGAGGCACTTCGAGCGCGGGAGCTTCACCTCCGAGAACAGCCGTCCCTCACCGTCAAGGCAGATCAGCGAGAGGTCGAAGCCGTGATCGCCGAGGCGATCGAGGAGGCTCAGCACCACCTTCTCGAGCCCGCCGACCTCGAGGTTGTTCACGACCATGCAGACGTTGGGCTTGCTCATATTCTCCTGAGCGGACCGTCAGGTCGCCGCGGTCGTCGTCGGAGCGCCGTGACGCGCCACCACAGCGTGTCGACCGTGCGATGAGCGTTCCGTGTCATTTTGGCTCAGGTAGGTGAGCGTATCATGACATGCGGATGCTGTTCGCTTGACTTGGCGGCGTCGCAGCAGCGCCGTGCTGGACGTCGGAGTTGCTCGTTCATCATCCCTCATCGCGCCCGCGAGCGCCTCCGCATCGGTGAGATACGCCGGGAACGCGAGCGCGCGGAGAGCGAGGTGCGGGGCCACACCCGCAGCGCCGCGCTACAGCGCGGCGATCTTGCCCTGCTCCGGCGATGACGCCGTCGCATAGAGCTTCTTCGGCATCCGCCCCGCGAGGTACGCCATCCGACCGGCCCTCACCGCGTCCTTCATCGCCTGCGCCATCAAGATCGGGTCCCGCGCGCCCGCGATGGCCGTGTTCATCAATACCCCATCACACCCGAGCTCCATCGCCACCGCGGCATCGCTCGCTGTCCCGACTCCCGCGTCCACGATCACCGGCACCTTCGCAGTCTCTCGGATGATCATCAGGTTGTACGGGTTGCGGATGCCGAGCCCGCTGCCGATCGGCGCCGCCAGGGGCATCACGGCCGCGCACCCGATGTCTTCCAGCTTACGACAGACGATCGGATCATCCATGCAGTAGGGCAGCACCGTGAAGCCCTCCTTCACCAGGATCCGCGCCGCCTCGAGCGTCGCCTCGTTGTCCGGGAACAGCGTCCGTTCGTCGCCGATGACTTCGAGCTTCACGAGATCGGACAGACCGAGCTCGCGCGCGAGCCGGCAGGTGCGGACCGCGTCCTCGACGGTGGCGCAACCGGCCGTGTTCGGCAGGATCGTGACGCGTCCCTGCTGGAGCAGCGACATCATCGACCCCTCGCCCCGCTCCTTCAAATTGACGCGGCGGAGGGCCACCGTGACGACCTCCGCGCCGGACGCTTCGAGCGCGCGACGGGTCTCATCCAGGTCCTTGTACTTGCCCGTCCCCACGAAGAGGCGGGAAGTGAACGTGTATCTGCCGATCGTCAACGCGTCGCTCGTCATCGCAGGCTCCTCGGGTCTCGACCCAGACGATCTGCTAGTCGGACCGGGACACAGGGTCCAGCGCGTCGACGAAACCCGGCGCTTCCGGCGCGCCTCGCCCGGCAGCATGGTATCTTTGCGCCAATGTCTCCCAGAGCTCTTGGCATAGCCCTCCTCGTCGCGTTGCCCCCAGCGCTCACGCTCACGCCCCTCCCGACAGCGGACAGCCGCGCGCGGGCCAGCCAGGATCGCGCCGAGGCGAGCCCCGGCGCGCTGCTGTCCGGTCCGCGCGCGGCGCAGGCGGCCGTGGCCATTCAGCTCTCGCTGGACGAGCTCGTCGCCGCGGCCTCGTACGTCGTGGTCGCGACCGCGATCGAGCAGCGCAGCCAGTGGGAAGAGCTCGGCGGGGCCAGGAGGATCGTCACCTATACCCGCCTGTCGATCGACCGGACCGTGGCCGGACAGCCCGACGGCGAGGTCTGGGTCAGGACGCTCGGGGGCGTGGTCGGGGACGTCGGACAGCACGTGTCGGGCGACGCGCAGATCGCGGTCGGCGCGCAGGCGATGGTCTTCGTCTCCAAGGTGGGCTCGGCCCTGGTCGTCTCCGGGATGGCCCAGGGCCACTACCCCGTCGTCGACGGCGAGGAGAAGCCGAGGGTCGCAGGCGGGGCCGGCGCGCGGCGCATCGCCGTGCGGCGGCTGGCCGCGAGCCCCGACAGCGGGACCGTCCTGCCCCGGCCGGGCCCCGCGATCTCGGCCCGCGAGCAGCTCATCGGCGCGGCGCTCGACACGGCGATCGACGCGGTGAACCAGGCATGGAAGGCGAAGCATGCGCAGAAGTGACCTCGCGCCGCGCCCCGCTGGCGCGCGCCGCCCCGCGCGCGCCCACGCCATCGCCGCGGCCTGCAGCGCGCTCGTCGCCGCGGCGCTCGCCTACCCCGGGGACGCCCTGGCCTTCTGCCGCACGAGCGTCTGTCCGCCGGAGAAGACGGCGTCGGGGGAGGCGGAGACCGCGGCGGTCTGCACCCCGCCGCAGGGCAACGACTGCGGCACCCCGCTCGCCTGGCCTTCGCCGTGCGTGAGCTACTCCCTCCAGGAGGACGCCTCCGCCCAGGTGTCGCTCCAGGAGGCGGAGGCGATCTTCGAGCAGGCGTTCGCCGCGTGGACAGGGGCCGACTGCGGCGACGGGCAGACCCCGCGCATGGAGGTCACCTACCTGGGCCCGGTCGCGTGCGACGCGCACGAGTACAACAAGCGCAAGGCGAACGCGAACATCGTCATGTTCCGGGACGACGGGTGGCCGTACGTCGACAGCGGGAACACCCTCGCGCTCACGACCGTCACCTACCACCTCAAGACCGGCGAGATCTACGACGCGGACATGGAGGTCAACTCGTTCGACGTGGCGCTCTCGCAAGGCGACGACAACGGCTCGTTCGACCTCCTGAGCATCGCCACCCACGAGGCCGGCCATTTTCTCGGGCTCTCGCACTCGAGCGAGCCCAGCGCGACCATGGTCGCGGGCTACCGGCCGGGGCTCCGCGACCTCTCCCAGGACGACCGCGACGGGATCTGCGCGGTGTACCCGCCCGGGGAGCCGATCGACGGCTGCAACCCCACGCCGCGCCACGGCTTCTCTGCCCTGTGCGCCGCGGATCAGCCCGAGGTGAAGGAGTCGGACGGCTGCGCCGCGGCCCCGCGCGGCAATGCTGGCCAGCGCGGGCGCGGCGGAGGGCTCGTCCTCGCGGCGCTCGCGCTGGTCGGCGTGGCCGTGCGGGCGCGGCGCGGCGCGGCCGCGCGGGCGGGCCGGGAGGAGGCCTGCTGAGCCAGAGCCCTCCCGTCCTGGTCGAGCGCGAAGGCGAGCTCGCCCGTCTGGTCGAGCGCGCCGCCCGCGCCGACGCGCTCGCGGTCGACGTGGAGGCCAACGGGCTGTTCGCGTACCGGGCGCGGCTCTGCACCGTCCAGCTCGCCTTCCGCGAGGGGGACGGCATCGCGATAGGGGTCGTCGACGCGCTCCGCGTGCCTGTCGCGCCGCTCGCGCGGCTCCTCGGGGCCGCGGGCCCGCCCAAGGTGCTGCACGACCTCACCTTCGACGCGCGCATGCTCGCCGAGGCGGGCGCGCCGCTCGCTGGCGCGCACGACACCTCGGTCGCCGCGCGCATGCTGGGGTGCGCGGCGACGGGGCTCGCCGCGCTGCTCCTGTCGGAGCTCGACGTGAAGGTCGACAAGCAGCTCCAGCAGCACGACTGGGGGCGCAGGCCGATCGAGGACGCCGAGCTGCGCTACCTGGCCGACGACGTGCGCCACCTGCTCCCGCTGCGCGCGCGGCTCGCGGAGCGCAGCCGCGCCCTCGGGATCGACGAGGAGATCGAGGAGGAGTGCACCTACAAGCTCGCGACCGCCCTCGGGCCGCCGCGCGATCCGCGGCCCGCCTACGCGCGCATCAAGGGGGCCCAGGCGCTCGATCCGCAGGGCCGGGCGATCCTGCGGCGGCTCGTGGCGGCGCGCGAGGCCGCCGCCGAGGGGGCCGACGTGCCCTCTTTCAAGATCGTCGCCAGCGACGTGCTGCTCGAGCTCGCGCAGCGGAGGCCTGCCAGCGCAGACGACGTGCGCGCCATCCGCGGGGCCGCGGCGGGCCGGGCGGCCGCGTGCGTCGCGGCGTGGCTCCGCGCCATCGAGCAGGGGCGCAGCGACGGCGACGTGCCCGAGGACGAGCGCGCCCTCTTCCAGCAAGCCCGCCCGCCCAGGAAGGAGCTCGCCACGCGGCGCGCGGTGGAGACCCGGATCGCGGCGTGGCGCAGGGCCGAGGCGAAGGCGCGGAAGGTGGACGAGCAGGTCGTGCTGCCCGGTCACTGCGCGCAGGATCTCGCGGAGATCGCGCTGGCGGAGGGCCACGCCGGAGACGAGGCGATCGCCGCCGCGATCGCGCGCATCCCGGGGCTCGGCGCGGCACGGCTCGCGCGTTACGGCCGCGCGCTCGCGGCGCTCGTGGCCGCGGCGCAGCCGGGCGAGCCGCCTGCCGCCGCGAGGTAGCGCCGCGCGTCGGCTCCGCGTGTTGGTTCCGCGTGTCGGTTCCGCATGTCGGTTCCGCGTGTCGGTTCCGCGCGTCCGCGATCCCCTGCGGGATCTCCGACACGTGGAGCCCGCTGCGAGCGAGCGCACGTGGCGCGCGCCGCCCGGTCGACAGAGCCGCCGGGCGATGGAATAGCAGGGCCCATGCCCTCGACCGATCATCCCAAGGCGCCGAGGCGGCTCCGCCTCTGGCCGCCGGCGATGTGGCTCCGCGCCGCGTTCGCCTTCGCGCTCGTGTTCGGGTGCGCCCTTCTGGGAGCGAGCGCCGGCGAGCTGTCCGCTCCGCCGCCCCCGCCGTCGCCGCCGCCCGCGGCGAACGCCGAGGTCGGCCCGGAGCCGGAGGCGACCCCCGTCGCGCCCGACTCGCCTCGAGCCTCCATGCGCAGCTTCGTCGAGCTGTGCCGCGCGGGCGACTACGCCGAGGCCGCGCGCTACCTGGACGTGCCGCCACGGGCGAACGGCGCGGCGCTCGCGCAGAAGCTCAAGGCGGTGCTCGATCGGCACCTCTGGCTGGAAGTGGAGACGCTCTCGCCGCAGCCGCAGGGGGACACGCAGGACAACCTCGGGGCCGGCGTGGAGCAGCTCGGCAAGATCCCGACGCGGACGGGGTCCCAGCCGGTGCGCCTCGTGCGGCGCACGACGCCCGACGGCGTGCGCTGGATCTTCTCGCGCGCCACGGTGGAGCGCGTCGACGAGTGGTACGCGCGGCTCGAAGATCGCTGGCTCCGCGATCACCTGCCGCCGGCGCTGCTGCGCCCCGGCCCGCGCGAGCTGCTCTGGTGGCAGTGGCTCGCGCTGCCGGTCCTCGCGCTGGCCGGCTGGCTCGTCGGCGCGGTGCTGAGCTACCTCATCCGCGCCGGGCTCCGCCGCGTGATCACCCGTACGGAGTCCACGCTCGACGACTTGCTCCACGGGGGGGCGCGCGGCCCGCTCACGTTCGCGACGGCGCTCCTCGCGATCGCGGCCGCGCTCCCGTGGCTCGGGCTCTACCTGCCGGCCGAGGAGTTCCTCGACAAGGTGCTGCGCGCCGGCGTCTTCGTCGCTGTCTTCTGGTTCGCCCTGCGCGCGATCGACATCGGCGGCGGCCGCCTGCTCGCCGACCCCGCGACGCGCGACAACCCCGCGGCGCGCTCGCTCGTGCCGCTCATGGGGCGGATCGCGAAGGTCTCGATCGTGATCATCGGCGTGATCGCCGTGCTCTCGGAGCTCGGCTACCCGGTGGCGAGCCTCATCGCCGGCCTCGGCATCGGCGGCGTCGCGCTGGCCCTCGCCGCGCAGAAGACGGTGGAGAACCTCTTCGGCTCGGTCGCGATCGGCATCGACCGGCCGTTCCAGGTCGGCGACTTCGTGAAGGTCGACGCGCTCCTCGGCACGGTCGAGAGCATCGGGCTCCGCTCGACCCGGATCCGCACGCTCGACCGGACCGTCGTCACGATCCCGAACGGCAAGCTGGCCGATCTCCAGATCGAGTCGTTCACGGCGCGCGACAGGATCCGCCTCGCCTGCGTGCTGGGGCTCGATCGCGACACGTCGCCCGAGCAGCTCCGCGCCATCGTGGAAGAGTGCGAGCGCGCGCTGCGGGAGCACCCGAAGATCTGGACCGAGGACGTCGTTGTGCGCTTCATCGGCGTCGGCCCCTCGTCGCTCGACGTCGAGGTGATGGCCTGGTTCCAGACGAGCGACTTCGCGGAGTTCCGGGACGTCCGGCAGGCGATGCTGATCACCTTCCTGCAGATCATCGACATGGCCGGGTCGAGGCTCGCGTACCCGACGCACACGCTGCACGTCGCGCAGCGCGGAGGGGAGCTCCCGCAGCCGGAGGGGGCCGCGGCGGGAGGTCCGGCTAACGGGCAGCGCGCGCCGCGGCGGGCGCCATCGGCTGAAGCCCCGCCTTCTCGATGAGCGCGCGGTCCTCGTCCTGGCCGGGGTTCGGCGTTGTGAGCAGCCTGTCTCCGTAGAAGATCGAGTTCGCCCCCGCGTACATGCAGAGCAGCTGCGTCTCGCGCGAGAGCTCCGTCCGCCCCGCGGACAGGCGCACCATCGCGCGCGGCATCATGACCCGCGCGACCGCGATCATCCGGACGAACTCGATCGGATCGACCGGGGGGAGGCTCTCGAGGGGCGTCCCCGGCGATCGCACGAGGGCGTTGATCGGCACGCTCTCCGGGTGGGGGTCGAGGCGCGCGAGCTCGACGAGCATCTCGCAGCGGTCGGCGATCGACTCGCCCATGCCGATGATGCCGCCCGAGCAGACGGTGATGCCCGCCCGCCGGACGTTGCGCAGGGTGACGAGCCGCTCGTCGTACGTGCGCGTCGAGATGATGGATTTGTAGGCCTTCCGCGAGGTGTCGAGGTTGTGGTTGTAGGCGTCGAGGCCGGCCTCCTTCAGGCGGCGCGCCTGGTCGTCGGTGAGCATGCCGAGCGTGCAGCACGCCTCGAGGCCGAGGGCTTTCACGCCGCGCACCATGTCGAGGACGCGCTCGAAGGCGGGGCCGTCCTTCACCTCGCGCCACGCGGCGCCCATGCAGAACCGCGTCGAGCCGCCGTCGCGGGCGCGCTCCGCGGCGGCGAGGACCGCGCCGACGTCGAGCATGCGCTCCGGCCCGACCTCGGTCTCGTAGTGGCTCGACTGCGGGCAGTAGGCGCAGTCCTCGGGGCAGCCGCCCGTCTTGACGCTGAGCAGGGTGCAGAGCTGGACCTCGTGCTCGCCGTGGAACGCGCGGTGGACCGCGCGGGCGCGGTCGATCAGCTCGAAGAGCGGGAGGTCGTGCAGGGCGACCGCCTGCTGGACGGTCCAGTCGTGGCGGGGCGCGCCCGCCGACGGGGCGTGCCCGGCCGGGCCGCTGCATCCATTCCTGTGCTCCGCCGCTTCTCGTTCGATCCCTTCGAGCATGGGCTCGCTCATAGCCGGGCTTGAGGCGCCGCCGCAAGCAAGGCGCGATTGGGAAGGGAGCTCCTGGCGTCCTCGGCGTCCTCGACGGTTCGAAATTCTGCTCTGTTCTGGCGGTCTTGGCCCGATTGCCGCCTCTAGAGCGCCGTCACCGCCTTCGCCGTCTCCTTGGCGATCGCCCCCTGGGCGACGAGCTGCCTGAGGTGCGCGTCGAAGGTCTGCATGCCGTACGGCGTGACCCCCTTCTCCATCAGCTCGCGCAGCGACGGGCTCCCCTCCGGCCGGCGGATCGCCTCGCGCACCGCGGCCGTCCCGACGAGCACCTCGGCGGCGAGGACCTCCCCCGCGCCGTCGCGGCGAGGGAGCAGGCGCTGCGCGACGATGCCCTGGAGACAGTCGGCCAGCCGGTCGCGCACCTCGCTCGGGCTCTTGCCGAGCGCGATCAGCCGCCCGAGCGCGCGCGTGACGTCCGCGGAGCTGGCCGCCGCGAGCACGAGGTGCCCGGTCTCCGCGGCGTGAAGCGCGAGATCCAGCGACTCGCCGTCGCGGAGCGCGCTGATGAGCACGACGTCCGGGTCCTGCCGCAGCGCGGAGCGCAGCGCGGTCGGGAAATCCGCGGTGTCGACGCCGATCTCGCGCTGGCTCACGCTGGAGCGGTTGTCCTCGTGCACGTGCTCGATCGGATCCTCCAGGGTCACGATGTGGCGCGGCACGGTCGCGTTGATGTGCCCGACGAACGCGGCGAGGGTCGTGCTCTTGCCGCTGCCGGCCGTGCCCGCGACGAGGACGAGGCCGTGATCGTGCTCCACCATCGCCCGGACCGCCGAGGGCACGCCCAGCTCCTCGAACGTCGGGATCTTGAGCGGGATGCTCCGCAGGATGATCGCGAGCGAGCCGCGCTGGCGATAGATGTTCACGCGAAACCGGCCGAGGCCCGGGACGACGTACGCGGCGTCGAGCTCCTGGAGCGTGGCGAGCAGCTCGCGCGAAGGGCGCCCGGCGAGCAGCACCCGCGCGGCGGCCTCGCTGTCCTCGGGCCGGATCCTGTCGACGCGGAAGTAGACCATGTCGCCGCGCACCCGCGCGCCCGGCGGCTGACCGACCTTGAGGTGGATGTCGCTGGCGTGGGCGGCAAGCGCCTTGCCGAGGAGCTGATGGAGGAAGGCCTCGGAGGTGTACGGCGTCGTCACGGGGGGCAAGGTACCAAATTGGAACCCGACCGGCCCAAAGCGCGGCTGCACGAACCGAAAGCCCATCTGGAACGGCGCGGCCGCGCGGGACGGCCGCGCGCCCGCGCCGCCGCGCGGGACGTCAGGGCCGCGGCGCCGCCGGGCCTCCCGCGGCGCCCACGACGGAGCCCTCGGGATCCAGATCTGCCGGAATACGGAGAGGATCGACGAGCCCCCGCTCGGCGAGCGCGCGCGCCGCCGAGATGGCGAGCGCGCGCTGGTCCGAGGGGAGGTCGCGCCGGCCCGCCAGCTCGACCAGGGCCGCGGCCGCGCCGCGCGCCCCGTCCGGGTCGAGCGGCTCGCGCGGGCGCGGCGGCCGCCCGGCGATCCCGAGGAGCGCCTCGAGCAGCGGCGGGAGCGACGGCCCGGGCGCCGCGCGGGCGCGCTCGGCGAGCGGCCCGAGCGCCAGGTCGGCGTCATCGGCGTACGGCAGCGCGCGCAGGGCCGTGAGCGTGATGTCGCCGCCGTCGTCGAGCGCGGCGAGGAGGCCGGAGCCGCCCTCGGCCTCGGCCAGCCGGGCGCAGTCCAGCGGGTCGTCCCCCGCGGCGAGGCGCCAGCGCGGATCGGTGAGGCGAGGGCTCGGCGGGCGCGGCGCCAGGGAGGGCGAGGCAGCAGCCGAGGCGGGCGACGCCGCGGCGCGAGGGGCGCTCCCCTGCTCGCGGCGACAGCCGAGGGGCGCGAGCAGGACGAGCGCGACGAACGCGAGGCGCGCCGCGACAAGCGCCCTCCGCCGCGCGCGGCGGACGCCCTCGCGGCCCCTCCCCTGCCTCACGGCTGATCGAGGATCGAGAGCGACCGCTTCGTGGGCGCGTTCTCGGGCTCTTGCCGCGCGTTGTACTCGTCGACCACCCGGTTGATGTGCATCGAGCAGAACTTCGGCCCGCACATCGAGCAGAACTCCGAGGTCTTGAAGTACTCCTGAGGGAGCGTCTCGTCGTGCATCGCCTGGGCCGTCTCCGGATCGAGCGAGAGCGCGAACTGCTGCTTCCAGTCGAAGGCGTAGCGGGCGCGGCTCAGCGCGTCGTCGCGATCCCGCGCGCCCGGGCGCTTCCGCGCCACGTCCGCGGCGTGGGCCGCGATCTTGTAGGCGATGAGGCCCTGCTTGACGTCCTCGGGGTTCGGCAGGCCGAGGTGCTCCTTCGGCGTCACGTAGCAGAGCATCGCGGCGCCCGCGAAGCCGGCCATCGTGGCGCCGATGCAGCTCGTGATGTGGTCATAGCCAGGCGCGAAGTCGGTGACGAGCGGGCCGAGCACGTAGAACGGCGCCTCGTGACAGAGCTCCATCTCCTTCTGCACGTTCATCGCGATCTGATCGAACGGCACGTGCCCGGGGCCCTCGATCATCACCTGCACGTCCTTCTCCCAGGCGCGCTTCGTGAGCTCGCCGAGCGTCTTCAGCTCGGCGAACTGGGCCGCGTCGCTGGCGTCGTGGAGGCAGCCGGGGCGGAGCCCGTCGCCCGCCGAGATCGTGACGTCGTACTTGGCGCAGACCTCGAGCACCTTGTCCCAGTGGGTGTAGAACGGGTTCTGCTTGTGGTGCTCGATCATCCACTGCGCCATGATCGAGCCGCCGCGCGAGACGATGCCGGTGATCCGGCCCTTCACGAGCGGCAGGTGCTCGAGCAGCACGCCCGCGTGGATCGTGAAGTAATCGACCCCCTGCTTCGCCTGGTGCTCGAGCATGTCGATGAGGTCCGCGGCCGTCATCTTGGCGGTGCCCTTGCACGCCTCGAGCGCCTGGTAGATCGGCACCGTCCCGATCGGCACAGGGGAGTCCGCGATGATCGCGCGGCGGATGCCGTCGATGTCGCCCCCGGTCGACAGGTCCATCACGGTGTCTGCGCCGTACTTGATGGCGTAGCGCAGCTTCTCGAGCTCGCCGCTCACGTCGCTCGTGGTCTGGCTGTTGCCGATGTTCGCGTTCACCTTGCAGAGCGACGCGATGCCGATGCACATCGGCTCGAGGTTCAGGTGGTTCTTGTTCGCGGGGATGATCATCCGGCCGCGCGCGACCTCGCTGCGGATGAGCTCGGGCGCGAGCTTCTCACGGCGGGCGACGTACTCCATCTCCTCCGTGACGACGCCCTTCCTCGCGAAGTGCATCTGGCTCTGGTTCGGGCTCCCGGCGCGCTTGCTCACCCATTCGGACCGCAACATCGACGACCTCGCTTTCGAGGTGGGCGGTTTAGGTCGCGACCGCGCGCGACGCAAGCGCCGCGTCGCGCCTGGCCGCCCGACCTCAAGGCGGCGAGAAAGCGCGCCGCTACCCAGCGCTCGCCCACCAGCGCTCGCCGCGCGAGCGCGCCGCTGTCCACGCGCGCGCCGCTGTCAGGGCGGCGGCGCTTCGGGGAGCTCGGTCATCATGCCGAGCGTCTGGGCGCCGGCGGCCTTCGCGCCGTCGAGCACCTCCACGACGGTGCCGTAGACGGCGCCGTCGTCGGCGACGACGAAGACGATCCTGTCCTGGGGCCTGCTGTAGCGCTCGATCAGCGGCCGGAGCGTGCCCACGAGCTCGGCGCGCTCGACCCGCTCGTCGTTCACCCGCAGCTCACCTTGCGCGCTCACCCGAACGACGAGCTGGTCGGGCGGCGGGGGGGTGTCCTGCTTGACCTGCTCGGTGTCCGGCACGCGCACGCCGATGTCCTTCTCGAGCAGCGGCGTCACGACCATGAAGATGATGAGCAGCACCAGCACGACGTCGACGAGCGGCGTCACGTTGATGTCGGAGTTCAGGGGCACCGCCGGCTTGATGACGAACTTCCTCTTCGCGCTCATTGCCGCTACCTCCCCTTGAGCTCCTCGACCGCCAGCGAGACGCTCTTCGCGCCCGACTTGCGCGCCGTCTCCATCACCCTGCGGACGTCGCCGAACGAGAGGCGCTGGTCCCCCTTGACCAGCACCTTGCGCCCCGGCTGCGCCGCGAACTCGCGCGAGAGCCGCTCGGCCAGCCCGGCGTCATCGTATCTGTCGTTCTCGACCCACACCGTCTTCTCCAGCGTCACGGAGAGGATCAGCGGGTCCACCTCCTTCTTCTCCTCGTCCACCTTCGCGGCATGCGGCAGCTTCACGTCCTTGCCGCGCTGGAGCATCGGCGTGACCACCATGAAGATGATGAGCAGGACGAGGACGACGTCGACGAGCGGCGTGACGTTGATCTCGCTCTTGGGGCCCCTCTGCGGGCCGACACCCATGCCCATTGGAACGCTCGCTTCCCTGCTGGGCGCGTCACCGCCCGCCGCGCCGCAGGCGCGAGGCGCCGGGCGCCGCGCTCCGCGGAGAGGCGCGCGGGGTGGCGCGCGGGTCCCCTGTCAAGCGGCCTCTTCGGCGGCCGGCGCGAGGCGCCCGTCGAGCCGCTTCGCCACGACGTCGAGGAGCTCGTTCGACGACTCCGAGATGTCGATCGCCCGGGCTTCGATCCAACCCTGGAGATAGTTGTAGCCCATGACGGCCGGGATCGCGACGATCAGCCCGAAGGCGGTCGTGATGAGCGCCTCCGCGATACCCGCCGAGACGGTGCCGAGGCCGCCGGAGCCAGCGGCCGCCATCTGCTGGAACGCCGTCACGATGCCCATGACCGTCCCGAGCAGCCCGACGAACGGCGCCGTGGATCCGACCGTGGCGAGCAGTCCATAACCTCGCTTCAGGCTGAGCACCTCGCGCTGCGCCTGCCGCTCGAGCGCCCGCGAGACCGACTCGAACACGCCGTCGCGCTCGTGCCCCTGCGCCGGCAGCCGCGACGGCGTGCTCGAGGCATAAGCGGCGAGCCCGGCGCCGATGACGCGCCCGAGATAGCCGAGCTCGCCGCCCGGCCTGGCGGCGGTCCAGGCGCCCTCGAGCTCGCCCCGGGCGAGCATGGGTCCCACCCGCGCCGCGAACGCGCGGGAGGCGGCGCGCGACAGGAACGACACGACGATGCGCTCGCCCAGGACGATCAGCGACGCAACGGACATGATGGCCAGCGCGAAGACAATCAGCTTCGCGAAGAGCCCCATGTGGCCCCACAGCTCGATCAACGTGAATTGCATCGTCTCGCGCCTCCTGGCGCCCCATGTGGCGTGATGGTTTTTACTACGCTGAAACAGCGACTCTGGACGCTGGAGCGGACTCGACAGTACGACAGCGCGGACCTACCACGCACCCTTCTCTACTACGTGCTCCGCCCTCTCAACAATACCCGTCCCGTCTGAACGCCTTCATGGCATCTTCAGCCTGATGGGAATGGTGTAGTCGACGGAGACGGGGCGTCCCTGGTAGATCACGGGCGTATACCGGCAGGTCGTCGTCAGCGTGTTCAGGATCGCCTCATTCATGTGCGGCAGGCCTTTGGCGATCCTGCAGCTGGTGAGCTTGCCCGTAGGAGTGATGACGCACTTGACAAGCGCGAGGCCTTCGACCCTGGCGGCGAGCGCTTCGCGCGTGAAGCTGGGCCTGCAACCTGAGACCTCTTTCGGACGCTCCATTCCAAGGCCGAACGCCAGCACCACGTTCTGCGGCGGCGCCGTGCTGCCCACCTGGCCGCCGACTTTGCCGCCCAGCTGACCGCCCATCTGACCGCCGACCTCGCCGCCGACGGTGCCCCCCCGAACGCCGCCCTGGACTCCCCCCTCGACGCCGCCCGGCTGCTCCGGCGCATCCTCCTTGACCGGCTCCGGCTCCGGCTTTGGCTCTGGCGCCTTGGCCTTGGGCTTCTCCGGCATGTCGTAGATGGTGTCAGGCGTCTTGACGGGCTTCGGCTGCTCGATGCGCTCCACCTTCGGCGGGCGCTTCGCGCCGCCGCCCGGAGGTGGCGGTGGCGGAGGAGGAGGAGGAGGAGGCGCCGGGGCGAAAAATGTGACCTCGACGTCCTTCGGCTTCTCGGTTCGAGGGCGCGTGGCCTGCCAGAGGATGGCGCCCGCGATCGCCACGTGGGCGACGATGGAGAGCGCTGTCCCCGTCCCTAGCCGCCCCTGGGTGGCGGTAGCGCGACCGAGTACCGAGTCGAACATGAGGGGTCGTAACTCCTAGGACTCGAGCCGATCGAGGTAGAGAAGCCGCGACGTATGGAAGCGTGCGGCGCCTACCCGGAGTGCACAAGCGCGCGAGTCCTACAAAAAAGTCTATTGTCTGGCGCGATTCCTGTCTAGGGTAAGGAAGGACTCGAGGGGCATACACTTCTGGAGGGAATTCCGTGAAGTTTCTCGAAAAGAGGCTGGAACACGGAGGGCGCTCACATGCGCCGTTGGGGCCGTGGGCGGCGTTGCTGCTGCTCGCGATGACTTTGTTGACCGCGTACCCTGCGTTCGCGCAGACGGGCAGCGGCGTGCTCCTCGGGCGGGTAGTCGACGCGTCGAACAGGGCGCCGGCCGCCGATGTGGTCGTGACGGCGACATCGCCAGCGCTGCAAGGGGAGCAGCTGGTCGTCACGGACGGCACTGGCCAGTACCGTATCCCGAACCTGCCGCCGGGCGACTACACACTGCGCTTCGAAAAGGACGCGTTCAAGCCGTACGCGCGCGGCGGGATCGCGGTCCGCGCCGCGACGACCATCCGCGTCAACGTCGAGCTGCTCCCGGAGGCGCTCAAGGCGGCGGAGATCGTCGTCGTCGGCCGCGCGCCGACGGTCGACGTCGGCTCGAGCAGCGTGAGCCAGAGCATCACCCAGGACTTCACCCGGCGCATCGCCGTCTCGCCCCCCACGGGGAAGGGCGCCACGACCCGCTCCTTCGAGTCGGTCGCCGCGACCACGCCCGGGGCGCAGGCCGACGAGTTCGGCACGTCCATCGCCGGCACCTCCTCCCCCGAGAACCAGTACGTGATCGACGGCCTGTCGGTGAACGACCCGGCCTACGGGATCGTCGGCACGCCGCTCACCATGGAGTTCATCAAGGAGGTCAACGTGGTGGCCGGCGGGTACATGCCCGAGTTCGGCCGCGCGACCGGGGGCGTCCTCGATGTCGTCACGAAGAGCGGCGGCAACGCGTTCCAGGGCTCGGTCTTCTTCAACATCACGCCAGGCATCCTCGAGGGCGCGCCCAAGGCGGTCCGTCGCCAGGGCGAGACCATCCAGACGGACGAGGCCCTGTCGTCCATCCGCGACTACGGGTTCGAGGTCGGCGGCCCCATCCTGAAGGACAAGCTCTGGTTCTACGCGGGCGCCGATCTCGCGTTCAAGAGCAGCTCGATGGAGCGCAACCTGTTCGCCACGCGCTACGACCCCACCACGTTCGAGCCGGTGACGGATCGCGCGACCGGGCTCAACATCGTCGACCGGCTGCCGGGAACGCAGCGCTTCTACCGCGCCGAGGAGCAGACGCTGCAGTACCTCGGGAAGCTGACCTACCAGATCGATCCGGACCACAGCGTGGCGCTCTCCGTCTACGGCTCGCCCTCCACCTCGGGCGGCAACGGCACGTTCGGGTTCGACCCGCAGCAGGGCGTGACCGAGCTCTCCAACATCATCGGCCAGTATGGCGCGATGGCGCACGAGTACGTGGCGTCGTCCACCGACGTCGCGCTGAAGTGGTCGTCTGCGTTCAAGAACAAGACCCTGCTCCTCGACGCGACGCTCGGCTGGCACGGCCAGCGGAACGCGCGGCTGCCCCCGGACGGCTCGGAGCTCGGGACGCGCGAGGGCCTGGCGGGCGTGCCCCTCATGGTCTGGCAGCGGTACTCCCCGAACCCGTACTCGATCTACGATTTCGAGACCCTCTCCCCCGAAGCCCGGGCCATGTGCGAGCCGCTGGAAACGGAGACCGGCGAGGTCGCCGCGGTGCCCTGCGCGGTGCGCCAGTACTGGCAAGGCGGCCCCGACTTCATCGACGACGCCTCGCTCAACCGCTTCCAGCTGAAGGCGATGGTGACGAGCATCTTCGAGGGGCTCGGACACCACGTGGTCAAGGCCGGCATCGACGGCGAGATCACGACGTACAAGCACATCAAGGCGTACGCGGGCGGCACCACCTACGTGGAGGAGGGGGACAGGGACATGTCCCACGACGAGCGACAGCTCGGCTTCCTGACCGGTCCGGACGGCCTGGCGACCGGCCCCGGCGCCAGGGACTATGTGATCCAGGACAAGCTCACGGTGTCGTCGCTCGGCGCGACGATCGGCGCCTTCGCGCAGGACAGCTGGAGCATCCTCGACCGGGTGACGTTGAACATCGGCGTGCGCTACGACGCGCAGTACCTGTACGCGAGCGACGGCAAGCTCGGGCTGGCGCTCGCGAACCAGTGGTCTCCGCGCGTGGGCGTCGTCTACGACATCACGCAGGAGGGTCGGTCGAAGGTGTTCGCGAACTACGCGCGGTATTACGAGAGCGTCCCCCTCGACATCATGGATCGCACGTTCGGCGACGAGCGGTACACCCGCTCCTACCACCGGGGCGGCGCCAGCGGCTGTAACCCTGGGAACCCCGAGGACGCGACGGGTTATGGCGAAGGGCAGTGCCGGAACGACGACAGCCGGGTCCCGATCGACGAGGCCTTCGAAGCTCCAGGGGTCTTGAACCATGATCCGAACAAGAACTGGTTCACGTTCGGCGGCGGCAAGGCCCCGGTGGATCCGGATCTCGAGCCGCAGTCGTCCGACGAGATCGTGATCGGCGGCGAGTACGAGGTCATCCCGAACGGGCGTGTCGGCGCGCTGTACACGAAGCGCTGGATGAACAACGTCATCGAGGACATGAGCCGGGACGAGGCGAACACCTACTTCATCGGCAACCCCGGGAAGGGGATGGCCAAGGACTTCACGGAGGCGAGGCGCGATTACGACGCGCTGACCCTCTATTTCAACAAGATCTTCTCCGACCTGTGGCTCGCCCAGGTGAGCTATACGCTGTCGTACCTGCGAGGCAACTACCCGGGCCTCTTCAAGCCCGAGACCGACCAGATCGATCCGAACATGAACACGGAGTTCGATCTGGCGTCGCTCCTCGTCAACCGCGATGGGGCCCTGCCCGGCGACAACACGCACGAGATCAAGGTCTACGGCGCGAAGGCGATCGAGCTCCCGAAGGGCATGGTCCTCGACCTCGGCCTCACGTACAGGTCCCGCTCAGGCGCCCCCATCGACTACTGGGGAGCGCACTACCTGTATGGCTCCGACGAAACGTTCATCCTGCCTCGAGGCGAGGGCGGCCGCCTCCCCTGGATCCACAACATCGACGGTCACATCGGCTATTCGGTCAAGCTCGCGAAGGACAGCGAGCTCACCGTCACCATGGATGTCTTCAACATCTTCAACTTCCAGGAGACCGTCCAGGTGGACCAGCGCTACACGACGGCGTACGTCGACCCCTGCGTCGGTGGAACGAAGGAAGATCTGAATCCGAGCAGCGGCCCGACATGCGTGAAGGACCACAACACCGGCGAGCCGCTCGATCCCAAGGCCGTGAACCCGAACTACGGTGAGCCGACGCAGTTCCAGACACCGCGGCAGTTCCGGTTCGGCGCGCGGGTGACGTTCTAGGCGCGTCGCGCGCGGGAAAGGATGCAAGCGATGAAGAAGCGATGGCTTGTTTGGATGGCAGGGCTCGCGGCGCTCTCACCGCTCGCGGCGATGTCTCCGGGCTGCTCGCAGCCCAAGCCCGAGTGCACGGTCGGCGGCGCCCTCGGGTCCGCGTTCGCAACGAAGTTCACCCGGATCGACGGGGATGCCGAGGGCCCGTGTGCTCGGAAGGACGGGACTGTCGAGCTGGTCGGGATGCAGGTGTACAATCCGGACGAGAATGGCGACAAGCTCCCCGACAGCGAGAAGCTCGTCGCGATCCAGACCCTGGAATTCGGCACTTGGTACCGCGGCGGCGCCGCGGTCGACCCGAATCCGGATCTGAACCCGTTCGCGATCGGTGCCTTCGCGGCGCGCGAACCGGATGACAACGAGATCTGCACGGTGCCGGCGTTCGATCCCGCCGAGGTGGTGTTGCTGCCCGGCGGCGAGGGCGGCGCCGGCGGCGAGGGCGGCGAGGGCGGCGCCGGCGGCGAAGGCGGCGCCGGCGGCGAAGGCGGCGAAGGCGGTGCCGGTGGCGCCGGGGAAGGCGGAGCCGGTGGTGCCGGAGAAGGCGGCGCCGGCGGCTCTGGCGGTGCCGGTGGCGCCGGGGAAGGCGGCGCTGGCGGTGCCGGTGGTACCGGCGACGGCGGTGCGGGCGAGGGCGGCGGTGGGGAAGGCGGCGTACCGCCGGTGGCGCCGGGATCGCACAA
Source organism: Sorangium sp. So ce128 (assembly GCF_051525245.1). Taxonomy (NCBI): domain Bacteria; kingdom Pseudomonadati; phylum Myxococcota; order Polyangiales; family Polyangiaceae; genus Sorangium; species Sorangium sp. So ce128. Next base: position 6,160,785 of record NZ_CP150313.1, read on the forward strand.
GCTCGAGTGGCGCAACATGCGCGTGTACGTGACAGCCGCCAACCTCGGCAATCAATTCGAGGCAGAAGTCACCTACTCGGAGGAGAGCTGCTCGGCGACGTACAAGGTCGTCGGAGTTTGGCCCGCCATCGATTGTCGGGTCTACGCCCCGAATCCCGAGCCCGGGGGCGCTCCGATCCCCACCGACAAGGGCGATGATGCCCTCTGCGTAAATCCTCGCATCTCCCCGGAGCTCAAGGTGAAGTGCGACGCCGGCGCGGGCCTGTGCGTGCTCGACGCGGACTCCATCCCCGCCCTGAAATAGGCAACCTGGCGGGCGGGGCGCCCATCGTCCCGCCCGCGCTCCTCCGGCCCCTCTCCCCTCACCTCCCGTAAAACGTCATCGCCCAGGCGCATCCCTGGTCGTCCGAAGGCGGCGGGCTCGAAGAGCCCCTGTTTGCCGCGCAGCGCCGGCGATGGTCGATGATTGAGCGAGAGGTGATGAGCGTCCGCGACGACGCGCTCGACCGGCGGCCCCGAGGTCAGCGCAGCTCACGTCGCGATCGCTCGGACCGCCGGCTCACGGCGCGGGTTTGACGGCCAGCCTCGCCAGCGCCGCGCAGCCGGCCCCGCTCGCGATCTCGAGCTTCGCCGTGAGCGCGCACAGGCGCGACGCCCGCTCGAGCGCCCCCGGATCGCCCGATACGATGGCCCGCTTGGACTCGTATCCGGTCCGGACCGCGAGCATCGTCTGCGCGCGGGGGGGCAGCTCCGCGCGCCGCGCCACGAGCAAATCGCCGAGCTTCGGGCCGGGATCGGCGGCCGGCGCCCACGTCCAGACCGACGCGACCAGGGCGTCCACGAAGGCGGCGCGCAGCTCGTCGCCGCCGCGCGCGCCCTCGCACGGCAGCGCGGGACCGGCCGGTCCGACGTCGGTGGCGAGGAGCCTCCGCCCCGCGATCCGCCGGAGCAGATCCTTCTCCACGCCGGCGATCTTGCCGTCGTCGTCCGAGAACGCCCCCGCCTTGAACCGCACGGCGAGCGCGGCGCACTTCTCGTCGCGCTCCGCGCGCAGCCGCTGCTCCTCGCGGGCCCTCTCCTCGGCGCGCAGCCGCTCCTCACGCTCGCGCGCCTCGCGGGCCTCCACCGCGGCGCACTGCTCGAGCCGCGCGGCCACGCGCCGCTGCTGCTCGCTCGCCGCGCGGCCGAGATCGTCCTCCGCGATGTCGCGGACCGCGCACACCTCCGGGCGCCCCAGGACCGCATCGACGCGCGCGCGGGCGGCGCGGAGCCGCACGATCACCGACAGCGCCGCGACGATCACGAGCGCCGACACCACGATCGACGCGATCCTGCGGAGCCTCCGCCGGCGATACGCCCTGGCGAGCGCGCCGCCGCCGCTCTCGTCGAGCAGCTTGCGGCAGCGGCCGATCATCACCTGCCATTGCGCGATGTCCTCGGCGAGCACCTGGAGCGGCTCCGCGAAGGGGCGATCGCGCCGGACCTTGTTCGCCAGCCGCTCGAGCCACATGCCGGCGTCGGGGGCCCGACCGTGGTCGGTCACCTCGGCGACGCCCTCGAGCAGCCCGCCGATGCGCCCGGCGTAGACATCCCAGGCGACGAGTGCCTCGGACTGGCTGTCGCCGAGCCGCTCGATGGCCTCGCGCACGTCGGCCATCGGGAGGAGGCGCTCGACGTCCTCCCGGCGCACGCCCGCGAGCTTCGCGGCTTGATCGACGCCGCGCTGGAAGCCTCCGAGGAGCCCCTCCGGCGCCAGCTCGCGGAGCCCCTCCGGCACCCGGCTCGCCTGCATGCACGCGCCGGCGTGGTGCAGCGGCCCCATCGCGCAGGTCAGGAAGGTGCCGCCGAGCTTCACTTCCATCGAACCGTGGCTCTCCTCTCCACGACTCTCCACGAGATACCCTGGACAGCGCGGCGCGGAAAGGCTCGCCGCGCTGTCCAGGGTGATCACCGGCCGCCGCGTGAGACCTCGAGGTCCCAGAGCGCGTAGAGCACGTCGACGTCGTACTCCGTGTGTCGCCAGCCGGGGTGGAGCCGGTAGCTGCGCGGGAGCAGGCCAGAACCCAGGATGGCGTCCGTCTGCTCGGCGAAGGTGTAAAGATACATTTTCACGCCGGTCAGCTCGGCGTCGGAGAGCGGGCGCGCGTGGCGCTCGTGGAGCCGGACGTTCGGCCTCCGCTCGACGATGCTCACCAGCAGGCGGCCGCCGGGGCGCATCGCGCCGGCCAGGTTCTTGAGCACGAGCGGGAGATCGTCGCAGAACTCGAGGGTGCCGAGCGCGAGGGCGACGTCGAACCGCCCCCAGGAGCGGGGGATCGGGAGGTGGTAGTCGTGCCGGTGATAGGCGCCGTGGGGCCGCTTCTCGCGCGCGATCTCGAGCATCCCCTCGGCGATGTCGAAGCCCACGACCTCGACGGACGGCGGGAGATCGCGCGTGAGGTGGCCCGGGCCACAGCCCGCGTCGAGCACGCGGGCGTCGTCGGCGACCGCCTCGCGCAGGAACGCGCGCACGGGCTTCTCGTAGTGCTGGATGTCTTTCCAGGTGGAGACGTAGTCGGGCGCGAAGTCCTCGTAGTAGTCGACGAGCCGCTCGATCCGGGTCGCTCGCTTCATGACGCCTTTCAGGTGATGTCGTCGACCGCCTGCACGGTCTCCTGGATGTCGTGCTCGTGCGTGTAGCCGAGGATGTCGCGCGCCCGCCGATCGTCGACCATGCACACGTACCGGATGTGATCGAGCTCGGGGGCCGGGAACGAGGTCGCCCTGAACCGCCAGAGCCGCGGGATGATCGTCTGCATGACGAAGTGGGGGATCGCCGCGCGCGCCCGGCCGGTCATCTCGATGACGCGCGAGAGCGGCAGCGGCGCGGGCCCCGCGAGGTTGAAGATCCCGCGCACGCCGGGGCGGAGCGCCGCGAGGATCGCGGAGACCACGTCGTCCTGGTGAATGACCTGCACCATCGGGTCGAAGCCGAGGAGGGTCGGGATCACGTTGAGCCGGAGGTAGTTCGACGGCGCGTTCCGCACGGAGCCGAGGATGTGGACCGGCCTGAGGATGACCGTCTCGGTCTGGGGGTGCTTCCAGAAGAACGATTGCGCCAGCATGTCGACCTCGATGAGGTCGCGGATCTCGCTGAACGACGCGCCGCCGAGCAGCGGGGCGTCCTCGGTGATGAACTGCGGGTTGTCGGGGCGCGGCCCGTAGGCGTTCGCGCTCGACAGCACGATGAGCTTGGGCACGTCGTACTGCGCGACGAACTCGAGCAGCCGCTGGAACCCAGCGAGGTTCCAGCTGTGGTGCTCCATCTGGCTCACCCGCGGATCGTGCATGACCCCGAGGTGGACCACCGCGGCGAGCTGCTCCTGGCGGAAGATGTCCTGGGTCTTCTTGCGGCGGATGTCGATCTGGTGATGCTCGATGTCCTTGGGGCGCCCCTCGAAGCTGCGCCGGTCGACGCCGATCACGCGCCGCTCGCGGTGGAGGCGCCGCGCCAGGCGCCGCCCGAGGCGACCACAGATGCCGGTGATGAGGATCGACCGGAGGGACGGATCGGTGTCCGCGGCGGGACGGCGGCCTCGACCGAGCATTCGTTCGCTCATCGGAGCGACGGTCGCTTCGAGGAGGCCGATGGTCAAGCCCTTCGTGCCGGTGCAGGCCCACGCGAGTTTTGCTATCGTCCGCCGCCCATGGCCAGCAGAACGACGCTCGCCAGGCTGAGCCACTTCGTCACGCACAGCGCGCTGCCGCTCGCGCGCGTCGGGGTCGACAGCCTGCGCGGCACGATCGACGACGCGACAATCCGGCTGCTCGGTCAGGATTTCGAGGACCGTCTGCGCCGGGTCGCGCTGCCTCACGCGGCGGACGGGGTCGACCCGTTCGGGCTCGACCGGGAGTGGGCGAAGTACGCGGTCGGGGTCGCCGCGTTCTTTCATCGCTTCTATTTCCGGACCGAGGTGTTCGGCATCGAGCGTGTCCCGGCCGGCCGTGTGCTCCTCATCGCGAACCACTCGGGCCAGCTCCCGTTCGACGGCATGCTCATCGCGGCCTCGCTGTTCCTGGACGCGGAGCCGCCGCGCGTGATGCGGAGCATGGTCGAGAAGTGGACGCAGACGCTGCCGTTCGTGGCGACCTTCTTCTCGCGCGTGGGCCAGGTGGTCGGCGTCCCCGAGAACGCGCGCCGGCTGCTCGACATGGGCGCGGCGATCCTGGTGTTCCCGGAGGGGACGAAGGGGATCTCGAAGGGGTTCTCCAGCCGCTATCAGCTGCTCGACTTCGGGCTCGGGTTCATGCGGCTCGCGCTCGAGACCGACACGCCGATCGTGCCCATCGCGGTCATCGGGGGCGAGGAACAGTACATCTCGCTCGGCAACCTCGAGTCGGTCTCGAAGGCGCTCGGCATGCCGACGTTCCCGATCATCCCACAGCTCCTGCTCCCCGGCGGCCAGCTGCCGCTGCCGACCCGATACCGGATCTACTTCGGCGAGCCGATGACGTTCCACGGCGACCCCGACGACGACGACGCGGTGATCCAGGAGAAGGTGGCGCTCGTGAAGGGTCGGATCCAGTCGATGCTGAACCGCGGCCTGAAGGAGCGGAAGAGCGTCTTCTGGTGATCGCGTGACCGCGCGGGCGCTCAGGCGCCCGCCAGCGTGACCGCGGCGTCGGGGCCGTGAGCGAGGACGCGCGCGTGGCCGCCGAGGATGGCGGGCTCGTTGCGATGGCCGTGGCCGATCGGCAGCCCGGCGACGACGGGGATGCCCAGCGGGAGCAGCCTGTCGCGGAGGACCTCGTCCACCGTGATGCCGTCGGGGCCTGGGGCGCACTGATCGAAGTCGCCGAGGACCACCGCCGCGGCCGGGGCGAGGTGGCCGCCGACCTCCAGCGTCGCGAGCATGCGATCGATGCGGTAGGGCCGCTCGGTGACGTCCTCGAGCAGGAGGATGCACCCCTCCGGGACCCGGAGCCGCCCCGCGGCGGCGCAGGCGTGGAGCAGGGCCAGGTTGCCGCCGAAGAGCGGCCCCTCGGCCACGCCGGCGCGCAGCGTGGTGAGGCCGTCGAAGCGGCGCTCACCCCGCGGATCTTCGAGGGCGCGGATCAGCGCGGCGCGGGCGCGGGCGTCGCCGCGCCCGAGCGCGGTGACATGGACGCCGTGAAGCGACGCCACGCCCGCGCGCGCTGCCTCGACGTGGAGGGCCGTGACGTCGGAGAAGCCGACGATCCAGCGGGGGTGCGCTGCGAGGGCGCTCCAGTCGAGCCGGTGGACGAACCGGTTCGCGCCGTAGCCGCCGCGGGCCGCGAAGATGGCCCTGACGTCGGGGTGCGAGAGCGCGCGGGCGAGCTCGTCGCTGCGCCGGGCGTCGCTGCCGGCCAGGTACCCGGCCCGCGCGAACAGCCCGTGATGGGAGGGCGCCGACAACGATGGCGGCCCGCCTCGCCGGCCGTCGCCGTCGAACGGAGGCCCCTCGCCCGCGTCGAAGAGGACGCGGTAGCGCTGGGCGAGCCAGCCGATGCCGACCCGCGCGAGGACGTGCTCGAACGGGCTGGAAGGGGCGATCACCGCGACGGTATCGCCCGGCCGTAGCGCCGGGGGCAGGATCGGCGGGGGAGAGCTAGCGAGCACCTGGGTCGTCGTCGATCAACTCCACGTCTTCCGCATCCGTGTCGACGTCGATCGCGTCGGAGCCAGGTAAGGGCGGCACGACAGGCGCCATGGGGGCGGCGGGCGCGACGGGCAGCGCAGGGGCCGAGAGGGGCGCCTCATCGTGCGCTCGATAGGCCTCGCCGTTATCGACGTCGCCGAGCGTCTGCGGCCCTGCGTGAGCGTCGAACTCCGACCACTGCGCGGGAGCGGCTGGCGCATCGGAATACGCAGCCGGAGCAACGTGGATGACCTGGGTGGCGCTATCCAGAGGGAGCCTCTGTCCCTCGCGCAGAACCACATCGACATCGGCAGCGCCGCTGCCCGCGTCGGCCGCGTCGGCGTGCGCAGCGACGCCGTAGGCCCAGACCTGCTGCTCCGGCTCGACCGGCAGCGCTTGCGAGGCGGCGGCGTCCGCCGGCTGCGCCTGGGGAGCCGACAGCGCCTCCGCCGCCGGGTACGCCTCCACAGCCGGGTACGCCTCCGCCGCCGGGTACGCCTCCGCCGCCGGGTACGCCTCCGCCGCCGGGTACGCCTCCGCCGCCGGGTACGCCTCCGCCGCCGGGTACGCCTCCGCCGCCGGGTACGCCTCCACCGCCGGGTAGGCCTCCGCCGCCGGGTACGCCTCAACCGGCTGCGCCTCCGCAACCGGCTGCGCCTCCGCGGCCGGCTGCGCCTCGACGCCCTCGTGCGCCTCGGAGCCCGCGTAACCGTTGCTCACCGCCGCCACCGCGCCGGCCTCGAGGCCGAGCGTCTCGAGCGCCGGCGCCCGGGGCGCGAGCGGCGGCTCGGTCAGCGGCGGGCCCGGCGCGCGCGTCGGCAGCGAAGGAGGCGGCGGGGTGCGCTTGAGCTTGCCGGTCTTGGCCCGCTCGAGGCCCGCGGTCGCGTCCGGATCACCCGCCTTCATGCGGAGGACGCGGCGCCAGGCGTCCGCCGCCTCGCGCGCTTCGCCGAGCTCCTCCTCCCAGAGGCGCGCCACCTTGCGCGCGAGCTCCGCCCGCTGCGCCGGATCGCGGCCGCGGAGGATCTGGTCCTCGTAGAGCTGGATCATGCCGCGGTGATCGCCGAGCTCCAGCAGGAGACCCGACAGGTCGTTCACCACGTCCTGATCCGAGGGCGACAGATCGTGAAGCTTCTTCAGATCCGCCGCGGCGCCCTGCCGGTCGCCGAGCACGTCGCGCCGCAGCCTGGCGCGACGCTGCAGGAGCTTGCGCACGAGCGGGCCGTCAAAGACCTCGTCCAGCGCGCGGTCCAGCGTCGCGCCGACGCGGGGCAGGTCGCCCACGTCGCGCCCGAGGGCCTCGAGCGCGTCGAGCGAAGCGTCGTCGACCTGCGTGAGCACGGCGCCGCCCAGCCAGCCGAAGGCGCGGTCGACGTCGCCGAGATCCTGGTAGGCGATCGTGGCCGCGCGCCGCAGGAGCGCCGCCCGGGTGCGGCCGCCGTCGCGCGAGCCCTGGCCGCCGGCCGCGAGCGCCTCGGCGAGGACCGTGCGCAGCGCCGTCGACCGCGACCGCTCGTCGTCGTCCCGCGCCACCTGCTCGAGCGTGGCGATCGTCTCCTCCTGGACGCCGCCGCCGAGGGCCAGCTCGAAGAAGCTCCTCGCCCGGTCGATGGCGCCACGCCCGCAGGCGATCTGGGCGGCGCGGACGAGCGCCGCGAGGCGATCGGCCGGCGTGCGGCACCGGCTGACCTGGCGCTCGAAGAGATCGATGATGAGGCCCGGGGCCTCGGCCAGCGCCGCGAGCCGCTGGAGCAGCGGCTCGACCTCGGCGGTCGGCACGCTCGCGAGCGCGCCCTCGCCGTGGTGGATCGACTCCAGCGGATCGGCGCCCACGGAGACCCGGACCTCGGCCTGCCGCACGAGCTCGGCCGCCCGGGCCGCGCCCGAGAGATCCCTCGCGAGGAGCTCGTGCGCGACGGTGAGGGCCTCGCGATCCTGGAGCTCCACCGCGATCGCCTCGAGCTTCTCCGCGAGGCCGGCGTCGGCGGTGCGGGAGCGCGCGAGCTCCATCGCCACGCGCGCGGCGTCCTTCTGGCGACCGACCTCCACGAAACGCTCGAAGGCCCCGCGCAGGGCGACCTCGCGCCCCGCGCGCGCGATCGACTCGTTCCAGGCGACCAGCTTGGTCGCGACGATCCCCTTCCACCCGTGCCGATCGCCGAGCGCGACGTACGCCTCTCGGCACGGCTCGTCGCCCTGATCGGCGAGCCGCTCCAGGAGCGCCAGCGCCTCGTCGCTCTTGCCCAGCTGCTGGTCGAGGATCTCGGCGAGGCGCCGGGTCATCTGCGACGCCTCGTCGTCGTCGCCCTCCACCTCGATCAGGATCGCCATCAGGCGCGCGACCTTCGGCCAGTCGTTCAGCCGCTCGGCGAGCCGCAGGAGCCGGGCGACCGCGTCGAGGTCGTCCGGCTCGACGGCGTGAACGATCTCGAGCGCCCGGACGGCGCCGCGCGGATCGTCGAGCGGGCCCTCGTACAGCGCCGCGAGCCGCTGCGCGATCTCGACCTGGTCGTGGCCGTACACGAGCACGAGCTCACGCTCGAGCGCGCCCGCGACGCCCCTCGGGTTGCCGCGCCGCTCCTCCAGATCGGCGATCCCCTGCAGCGCGATCCGGTTCTGCGGATCGAGCGTCGCCACGACCGCCTCGTAGCGCGCGATCGCGGCCTCGAGGTCGCCGGGGCCCTCCGCGAGCATGCGCGCCTCGCGCAGGGCGAGCGAGATCTTGCCGGGCTCGCTGTCCGTCAGATCGCCGAGCTTGCGGAGGAGCTCCGCGCCCTGCTGGTGATCGCCACGCTCGCCTGCGTCCTGGGCCAGCCGCTCGATGGCCTCGGCGTCATCGCCGTCGGCGAGCAGGAGCGTGAGCGTCGCGCGCTCCCCGTCGCGATCGCCGAGCTCGCGCTGCAGGGCCGCCGCGGCCCGCCGCGCCGCGACGCGCTCCGCCCTGTCACCGAGCACCTCGGCCCGGCTCAGGAGGAACCGCACGAGCTCGGGCCACCGATGGGCGCGCCGGTAGAGATCCTCGATCGCGGGGGCGGCGTCGGTCGCCGGATCGATCTCGATGGCGCGCTCGACGCGGTCGAGCGCGCCGTCGATGTCCCCGGCGCTGAGGAGCAGCTCGGCGGCCTGGACGAGGAGCGCCGGGCGCGCCTTGCGGTCCGCGAGCAGCGCGCGCTCGCAGAGCGCCCTCGCCGCCTCGGCGAGCCGCCCCGCCGCGACGTAGGCCTTCTGCGCGAGCTCCCACAGCCTCGGTTGGCGCAGCAGCTCGGCGGCCTGACCGTAGGCGTCGCCGGCGGCGCCCGGCTCATCGAGCCGCATCCGGAGCTCGCCGAGCTTCTGAAGGAGCGGTCCGTGGTTCAGCTTCCCCTGGAACCAGGAGGTCGCGTCGGAGAGGACCCGCGCAGCGAGATCGAAGCGCTCGCCGCGCTCGAAGAGCTTGACGGCGGACAGGAGCGCCGCGCCGTCGTCAGGCGTGAGGCCCGCGATCCGCACCCACGCCTCCGCGGCCGCGATGGGGTCGCGGCGCTTTTGCTCATGGAGCGCGACGAGCGCCTTCTCGATCTCGACCCTCTGCGCGACGTCGGCCGTCGCCGCGGCGTCGTGCTCGAGCAGCGCGGCGAGGTCGTCCCACCGCGAGCTCCGCTCGAGCAGCCGCCTTAGCTCGGCCTGCGCCTGCGCGTCGCCGGGATCGAGCTCGGAGAGCAGCTTCCAGGCCTGGACCGCCGAGTCGACGTCGCGCAGCTGCGCCTCGCAAAGCCCGGCGACGTCGCGCAGCTGCGCCTTCCTGCGCTCGATGGGCGCCTCGGGGACGCGCGCCGCCGCGAGCAGGACGTCCCGCAGCTCGACGAACATCCGCTTCTGGCGCAGCTGCTCCTCGACCTGCGCGAGCACGTCCGGGTTGGCCGGCTCGCCCTTGAGCACCTCGCGGAGCTTGGCGAGCGTCAGCGGCTTGCGGAGCTCGGCCGGCTCCTCCCTCGGCGGCTGCAGCGCCTCCGAGGGAGCCGAGCCGCCGAAGGCATCAGGCGCCGGCGCGGCGCCGGCCAGGCCGTACGCCCCCCCGGAGGCCGGCGCCGCGGCATCCGCGGGCGAAGCCAGCGTGTCCGGCGCCGTCGACCCCGGCGCGGGAGCGAACGAAGACGCCGGCGCGAACGCGGCCACCCCCGGCTCGACCAGCCCAGCGGCAACCGGCGACGAGAGGACGCCCGAGGGTGGCACGGACACGTACGCATGGGCGGCTCCCGCGCTGGGCGGCACCGACGACCGGTGCGCAGGCGCGGCAGCCACACCCAGGGGCGGCGGCGGCGCCGACGGCAGCCGCGGGGGGGGCGGCACGGACGCCCGCTTGCGCGCCTCGGGGGCCATGAACCCGTTCGGGTTGACCTGGAGGTAGGCGAGGTAGCGCGGGCGGAGCTCCGCGATGCGGCCCAGCTGCTTCCCGTAATGGTCGGCGAGCTGCATCGCGCGATCGTGCCCCGGCGCCGCGCGGAGGGCGTAGACCGAGTACGAGTAGCCGTACTCCCCGTCGTACGTCTCCGCGAGCGCCACGAAGAGCTCCGCGGCCTCGTCGCGCTCTGGCTGCGGCACCGGCTCGCCCGCCTCGATGCGGTCGACGATGGCGACGCCGAGCGCCTGGATGAGCCCCATGTCGTGCGGCACGAACGCGCGCGCGTTCCGCAGCGCCACGGCGGAGCCCGCGAGATCGCCGGCGCGGCGCCGGATGTCGGCCTCGTCGCGCAGCAGGGCGAGCCGCCGATCCGGATCGTCGACGAGCGCCTGCTCCATCGCGAAGTACGGGATCGCCTCGGCGTACTGCTGCTGGGCCTTCAGCATCTCGCGGGCGGCGTAGATGGCGTAGACGTTGTGCGGATCGAGCTCCGCCAGGCGGCGCCAGTTCTCGAGGGCGCGCTCCGGCCGCGAGAGCGGCGGCTCGCTCCACAGCCGGCCGAGCTCCTCGTGCAGGGTCGAGACCTGCGCGCGCACCTCGGGCCGCTCGAAGAGCAGCGGCGTGAGCGCCTTGACGAGCCGCTCCAGGAGCGCGACGAGCGCCTTCTGATCGCCCTTGTCGCGGTAGAGCTGCGCCAGCCGCTCCGCCGCGGTCCGCTGCGTCGGATCCTTGTCGATGGCGATCATGAGCGTCCGCGCGGCGTGGTGCGCGTCGCCGATCGTGGTCGACCACACGTTCGCGGCCTCGCTCAGCCAGTGCGCCGCGTACGATGGATCTGCGGTGGAGCTGCCGACGCGCTCGAGCAGCATGGCGTACGAGCGCGGGTCCTGCTCCCCGGCTCGGTGAGCATACGCCAGGGCTTCCCCGTCATGCGGATTCGTGACGAGCCGCTGGACGAGCGTTTCCATCTCCCGGGGATCCATCGGTGCGCGGCGAAGTTACACGTTAGCCTCCGGCTCGTACAGCGACTCTCGGCGTCCTTCGCGATTGGACGCCGCTGTCTCTCGCGCGACGGGACTCCATGGAAGAGCGGGCCTTCGGGGGCCCACGTCGGCCTTGCGCAGCGGTCCCGCGCGCGTGCCGTCATCAGTCGAATTTCACATACGGCTTGCGCGGCTGCGCTGGCTTTCGCCTCGGTGTCGACGCCGAGGGTACGCCCGTGGGCGCGGGCGCCGCGCTGGCGGCCCCCGCGGGCGGCGCGGCGGGCGGCAGCGCCGGCGCCGTCGGCGCGGCAGGCGGCAGCGCCGGCGCCGTCGGCGCGGCAGGCGGCAGCGCCGGCGCCGTCGGCGCGGCGGCGGGCGGCGGGTCGGCGCGCGAGATCGCGCTCGCGAGTGCCCTCGCTTCCAGCGCTACCCCTTTCTGAAGGCTGCGCGCGCTGTCGTCCGCAGGCCGGCGGAGCTCGCGCACGGCGAGCGCCATCACGATCAGGGTCAAGGCGACGGCGCCGACGGCCACGCGCGGGGTGCGCCTCCGTTGCGCACGACGCAGCGTGCTCGGCGCCTGCGCGGCGCCTTCGCCGTCGCCTACGACCGCGAGCAGCTCGCTCGTGGCGCCGGCCTCGGCGGGCTGAGCCGGGCCGAGGCGCTCGCGGTCGAGGCTCGGCCTGGCCTCGTCCATCGCACGATCGAGCTCGGCGATGAACTCCTGGGCGCTCCGCGGCCGATCCTCGGGCCGCTTGGCCAGGGCGCGCTGCAGGAGATGCGAGAGCGACGGCGGTATCCTGGCGTCCGGCGCGGCCTCGCTCGCCGGCACGGGCGACGACTTGATGTGCCTCGCCATCACGACGACCGCATCGTCGTCGATGAACGGCGGCCTCCCGACCAGCATCTGGTAGAGCAGGACGCCGAGCGAGTAGAGGTCGCTCCGCGCGTCGAGCGGCCTGCCCTGCGCCTGTTCCGGCGACATGTACCGCGGCGTCCCGAAGACGGTGCCTGCCTGGGTCTCGAGGGCGTCGACCGGCCGCTCTGTCCCGGTCATCACCTTCGCGATGCCGAAATCGAGCACCTTGCCGATCTCCTCGTGCTCGCCCGCGGGGGGCCTCGCAAGGAACAGGTTGTCCGGCTTGAGGTCCCTGTGGATGATCCCCTTGTCGTGCGCCTCGGCCAGCGACAGGAGCGCGTGCCGCGCGAAGCGGGCGGCGTCACCCAGGCGCAGCCGCCGCAGGCGCTTGAGCCGCTGACCGAGCGACTCGCCCTCGAGCAGCTCCATCGCGAGGTAGAGGGAGCCGCTGCTCGACGTCGTCCCCTCCACGGGCGAGCTCTGCTCTGCGGAGCGACCGCGGCCGAAGGCCGCGTCCGTCGCGTCGTCCACGATCTCGCCGAAATCGAACACGGTGACCGTGTGCGGCGACCGGAGGAGGCTCATCGCGCGCGCTTCGCGGGTGAAGCGCGCCTTCGCCTGCGCGTCGAAGGCCCTGTCCGACCGCAGTATCTTGATGGCCACGTCGCGGCCCATCGCCTCCTGGCGCGCGCGGTACACCGTGCCCATCGAGCCGGCGCCGAGCTTGCCCACGATCACGAACCGATCCGCGATCGTGATCCCCAGGAACGGATCTCCGTCGGCCTCGCCGAGCACCTCGCGGCTCACGAGGGCCAGCCCGTCGTGGGGGCAACGAGGCAGCCTCGCGCTCTGGCCGTCCTGGGAACCGCGCTCGCCCGTGGGAGACGGAAGCTGGCTGGACGAGCTCCTCCCCTCCAGCGCGACGGCACCGAGGTGGTGACAGCGCGGGCAAATCAGCGCCATGGCCCTGCTGGGCTCGCCGGGCGACCCGGGGGCGCTGGCTGGGAACTGGCCGTCAGCTGCACGAACTACCACCGCGATGGGGGGGATCGTCCGTTACTTGGGCTCGCATCGCAAGGCCCACGACTCGCCTGTCGCTCGCGGGTGGCAGCCGAAGAACGCGGCGTCGCCGCAGGACGCATCGCTGCAGCAGACGTCGCTACAGAATCGCTGCGTTTGTTCAGGATCCTTGATGCACATACCACTCCGACAGTCCTCGGGCGTGGAGCACGGAGCGCCGGTGGCCGCGAGGCTGTCCCCGGACAGCAGCGTGATGCACGCGCGGACGGTCGAGCGTCCGTCGATCGCGAGCTCAGCGCAGCCGACGCGCTGCCTCACCTCGCCGGGCGTGTCCGGGCACATCTCCGAGCCACAGCACGGGATGGTGCAGCGGCCGCTCCCTTCAACCTGCGCGCAAAGCCCGGACGCGCAGTCCTCGTCCCGAGCGCACGGCTCGAAGTAGCCTCCATCGCCCAAGGCGGCGGCCTGGCACGCCCAGGCCGGACCGGACGCGACGAGGCCCGTCGTGAGCCGGCACGCCGCCCCGTTCGTGGCGCAGCTGGTGTCGGAACAGCAGGCGTCGACGCAGGCGCCGTCGTTGCAGATGCCAGATCGGCAGTCGCCGGGCGCGGCGCAAGGCGCGCCGGAGAGCCGCGCGCCCACGTCGGGCCGGCCGACCTCCCGGCCGATGCGACAGAGGCCGCTCCCTCCGCCGTCGGGGATCCAGCAGACCGCATCCCGGGCAGGATCGCAGTCGCTCGAGCTGCAGCAGGCGCGCGAGCAACCGCGCGGCCCCTCGACGTCGAACAGCGCGGGATCGAGGCAGAAATCGAGCGCTCCGCAGTCCTCGTGCCGCGCGCAGCGCGCGCCCAGCGCGCGCTCCAGCTGCTGCTCGGCGCAGGCGCCGTCCCTGCAAACGGCGCCCTCGGGGCACGCCGGCGGGCCGAGCGCGCCCTCGTCCGTGCAGCGCACCGGGCCCAGCGTGCCGTCGACGAGGACCTCGCACCCGGCGCCGAGCGACACGAGCGCGGCGAGCGCGCGGAGCAGCCTGCGCCGCGCGGCGCTGGGGCGCATCAGAACTGCACCCGGAGCCGGGCTCCCTCGGCGCCCAGCGACAGGCGGATCCCCTGCGCCCCTGCACCGGCGTCGCGCGGGAGACGGCGATCCTGCCCCGGCGTCAGCGCACGCGCGCCGACGGCCGAGGCCCCGCGAGCGGCCGGGCTCGCCGCGGGGGCCCCGGGAGACAGGTACAGGTAGAGCGCCGCTGCCCCGGAGAGCCCGGCGATCAGCAAGGCGACATCCGCGGCGACGGCGCACCGGTGGGCGGCGCTCGCGTCGGCCTGCAGGTCGGTGATGGAGACGCCGGCCCCGGTGCGCTCGCCGGCGCCGGGATCCCGCGCCAAGGCGAGCGCGGCGAAGACGCCGCCGACCACGAGCGACCCCGCGGCGATGCCCCCGCTGACGCCGAGCCAGGTCGCGCGCGGCATCGCGCTGCCGACCGCGACGGGATGGCGCGGCGAGCGCGGCAAATACGGCAGCGCCGTGGAGACCGAGGCGGCCTTCGCGGGCGCGGACGGCGGCGGCTTCGCGCTGGCGAGCTCCCGCTTCGCGCCCTTGAGCCGCTTGAGGACCGCGTGCACCTCCTCACGCGCCTTCGGGAGCGCCTCCATGTCGAGGTAGCGGCGGTAGTAGCGCTCGGCCTCGTCGATCTCGCCCAGCCGCTCGTGGATCATCGCCAGGTTGTAGATGAGCTCTTTGCCCTCGGGATCGAGCGCAACGGCGGCCTCCAGCTTCGCGATGGCCGCGCGGTACTCGCCGTGCTGGTAGCGCCGCTGCGCCTCGTCGTGCAGCGCCGTCGCTCGCTCGATGCGGAGCCGCTTCTCCTCCTCGTCTCGCGAGAGCGGCGGCGGGGCGGGAGGGCTCGGCCCGCCGCCCTGCGGCGGCTGCGCGGGCGGGGCGGCGGGCGCGACCACAGGCGCGCGGAGCGGCTCCGGCGGGGGCACCTGCGCCGCCAGCGCCGACGGCGCGCTGTGGGCGACCGCCGCGGCGGCGACGACCGCGGAGGCGAAGCACACGACGATGCGCCCGGCCTCGAAGCCGATCGAGCGAAGCAAGCGCGCTGTGTGGCTCGTCACGGCCGCCCACCATAGCGTAACTTCCGCGCGGATAACGGCGTCTTGCGGCGGGCGGGGTGAAGGCCGCCGCCGCGGCGATCACCTGAGCTTGCAGCTGTACTCGCCGGCGAACACGAGCGCCCGCTCGCACCTGACGTCCACGGTGCGCTTCGCCGTGGTGAACTCGAAGGTCTGGCCGAACGGCGTCCGTTCCAGCCGCGTCATCTGGGCTCTGCAGCCCTCGCTCGCGCGGCGCGGCTCCGGCGCGCTCGCGGCGCCGTCCTCGCCGCACGCGACGAGCGCCGCCCTCCGTTCGACGTCGGCGTTGTCGGAGACGACGTTGTAGACCGCCGAGACGCTGAACGCGACGCAGAGGGCGAAGAGGGCGAGCTGGCCGAAGCGCTTCACAGCCCGAGCTTACCCTGTCCGGCGCGCGAGGGGCTCGTCACCGCGCGCGACCCGGCTCAGAGCCGCATGCCCGAGCCGGGCAGCGGGTTCCACGGCTGCCGGCGGGTCGTGTACTGGCCCCGCACGAACGCCCCCAGCACGGGCGCGATGTTGCGCGCGATGTCGTCGTCCCACTCGCCGCCGTTGATCCCGTCCTGCGGGGAAAGATCCGGCGAGAGCAGGAAGAAGCCCGGATACAGCCGCCGCGGCACCTTGATCTGATCGAGATCTTCCTTGAAGAGATCGATGTCCACGCGCACGAGCCGCACGCTCCGGAGGGCCGTCTGCATCAGCGGATCGCCGAGCGAGCGGTCGACCCCGCGGCACGGCTCGCAGGGATCGCTCGTCGTCATCACGAGGACCTTCTCGCCCTGGGCGTATGCCTCTGCGCGCTGCTTGGCGAGCTCCTCGCTGAGCACGGACACGTCGACGCCGATATCGACGATGGAGACCCCGCCGATGCGCCGGTGGGTCGTGTGCTGAGGGACGCTGCCGCTCGGCTGCACCGCCGGAGGAGGCGCCTCCGGCAGCGGCATCGACGGCGACGCCGTGCTCGCCGGCTCCGGCGAGGCCTCCCCCTCCGGGAGGGCGGAGGCCGTCTCTCCGCTGTGATGGGTGCTCCACATCCACACGCCGAAGCCGATCGCGGAGCTCCAGCAGAGCGTGAGCAGGACGCCGAGCGCGAGCCCGACGCTGGCGAGCGCGTACCCCCTGCGCACGGCCGGGGCCTGCTCGATCTCGCGGCGAGCCGCCCAGCCGAAGGCGATCGCGGCGATCGCCCCGAGCGGCCCGAACAGCGCCGCGACGAGCGAGCTCACGGCCAGCGTGGAGAGCTGCCGTCGCTCCGGCGGAGGCGGCGGCGTGAGGTAGGGATCCTGGATGATCAGCCGCGCCGCCTGCGCGCGGCTCGGCTGCGCTGCTGCCGGCGCGAGCGCGACGCGCCCGCGGGCCGCGACCGTGTCGCAGGGCGGCACTCCGGTAGGCGGCACGCTTTCGCAGGGCAGGGCGCCCATCTGCACGTCCCTGAGCGCTGCAGGCGGCTCGTTCGCATCGCGGTTCGGCGGTGGCTGAGTCGGGCCGAATGCGTGGCTCACGCTCTTCATCCTAGCGCCGGAGGCCGTGTTACGCCCGCCGCACGGGCCCTCTCGTGGCGTGAGCGCTCAGGGGATGCAGGTGCGCTCGAGCACACGCAAGACTGCGCGCTTCGTGCTCACACCGGTGCTCATGGGCTCCGTCCATGCGACGCCCACCCGCTCACCGGCGAGCGCCACGCTGGGAGAATCCTTTACGGGAAACACCCCATCCGACACCCGGATCCCTCGAGCAGAGGGCGCTCCGTCGGCGGCCAGCTTCACGAGGAGGGCTTGCCCCTCCACCTTGCCATCGTGGCCGACCCACGCCACGAGGGCCCCGTCGCCGCTCGGCGCGAGCGCGCGCCACTTGCCCTTGCCAACGACCCAGGGCGCCCCGCGCGGCCGCGCCTCGGGGTCCAGCGCGCGGGCGATCAAGGTGGCTCCCTCGCTCCAGACCAGCAGCGCTCCGGCGCTGCCCGTGGCCACAAGGCCGAGCCGCTGATCCCTGTCCGGTGTCTCCTGAGCGGCGCCAGCCGGTCGGTCGCCGCCCTGTCGCTTCGCAACGACGTGGGCATTCCCTTCCCTGCCCGCGGCGTCGAACCGCGAGGCCCGGATGCTCCCGTCCTCCTCGTCCTGCCAGGCGACGAGGTAGCCACCGGACGCGTCGGCAGCGACCGTCGGCCAGCGCGGCTTCTTGGCGCTTCGCGTGACCCCGACCGCCTTGAGCTGCGGCTGCGCAGGGTCCACAGGCGCGAACTGGAACACCCCCAGGCGCTGGCGGTCCGGTCCGAAGGGCGCCGCTGCTACCAGGGCGCCACCTGGAGCGGGCGCGAGGGCGACATCGGCGCTGACCTCCCTCCCGATCGCGCCGACGCGCTGGATCTCGACCGGCGGGTTCGTCTCCCAGCGAGGCCGCGCGTACGCGAGCCCCTCCGCGTCGAACCACGTGACCGCCCATTCGTCTCCCGCGGAGAAGATCCGGAGCCCTGCGTCTCGCGTGCTCGAGATCGCCCTCGCGCGAGCGACCTGCCGGGCCTCGCCATCGAAGCCGGCGAACGCGATCTGCGCGTCCCCTCCCTTGAGGTCCACGAGCCACACGGCCCCGAACGAGCCGTCGGCGCGACCGGCGATCCCCATCCCCTCGCGCAGGATGTAGGTCGCGATATCACCCGACTTCGCCTTGCACCCTTCGAGGGAGCCGACGGGCACGAACTCCTGGACGCCGGTCCCGCGCGGCAGCTCGGGCTCGGCCGGCGCAGTGGCCACGGCGGGCTCGGTCGGGGCGCTCGACGCAGCGGCGGCCGCGAGGACCGCGCCCGAGGCGCTCGGACCAGGGGCTGCACTCGCGGCTCCTCCCGCCGAGGGGGAGGAGCGGCGATCACAGGAACTGCTGGAGACGGCGAGCAGGGACAGAGCCACGACTTTGGCAAGAGTCGTGGCTAGGGAAGCAGGATAAGAAGAGCGCTTGGTGCGAAGCAGAGGACTTGAACCTCCACGGGAGTTACCCCACTGGAACCTGAATCCAGCGCGTCTGCCAATTCCGCCAGCTTCGCGAGCGGGGACGGCATCACTACCTCACCCCCTCGCGTTCCGTCAAGCGCTGTGTCACGCCCCGAGCGTTTTTCTTCCGTCGACTGTTCCGTCCGTTGCGTCCGTTACGCCTGTTGCATCCGTCACCTCCATCATCTCCATCACCTCCATCACCTCCGTTGCGCCCGTCGCGTTCCCGTCCTTCGCCTCGCCCGGGTCTCCTGGTTGCCTTCAGCTGCCAGCTGACCCCGGCGCGCGGCCTCCTTGCCGGGTTGGTTGCCCCGCTGACGCTGCACCGGTGCACGGCGAGGAGCGCCTGTGCTAGGGGAGCGCGCTCCCATGGCGGCCATCGGCTCACCTCCTCCCCTCCTTCTCTTCGTCGGCGTGCGCGCCGTCGACCCGACCCAACAGCTCGACGACGTGATCGACGTCGTCGTGGAAGACGGCGTCATCACCCGGGCGGGACGCGGCGCAGCGACCGACGAGCTGCGCCGCGCCGACCGAGCCGAGATCATCCAGGGCGATGGGCTCCTGCTCCTCCCCGCGTTCGTCGATCTCCACGCCCACCTCCGCGAGCCCGGGCAGGAGTACAAGGAAGACATCGCCTCCGGGCTGGCCGCCGCGGCGGCCGGCGGCTTCGCCCACGTGTGCGCGATGCCGAACACGCGGCCGGTCAACGACACCCGCTCCATCACCGAGGCCATGATCGCGCGAGCCCGCGCGATCGGGGGGCCCGCGCTCCACCCCATCGGCGCGATCACGATGGGCCAGAAGGGCACGGAGCTCACCGAGATGGCCGATCTCAAGGACGCCGGCGCCGTGGCGGTCTCCGACGACGGCCGCTGCGTGACGTCGAGCTCCGTCATGCGCCGCGCGCTCGAGTACGCGAAGACCTTCGATCTCACGATCATCCAGCACGCCGAGGACCACGCGCTCACCGACGGGGCGCAGATGCACGAGGGGGCGATCTCGACGCGGCTCGGTCTCCGGGGCTGGCCGCGCGTGGCCGAGGACATCATCGTCGCGCGCGACGTGCTGCTCGCCGAGGCCACCGGCGCGCGCTACCACGTCGCGCACATCTCGTCGCTCGGGGCGGTCCGCATCCTCCGCGAGGCGAAGGCCCGCGGCATCGCCGTGACCGCCGAGGTGACGCCGCACCACCTGACGCTCACCGACGCCGCCGTGCTCGGCTACGACACGGCGTGCAAGGTCAACCCGCCCCTCCGTGAGCAAGCGGACGTCGACGCGCTCCGCGAGGCGCTCGCGGACGGCACCATCGACGCGGTCGCGACCGACCACGCGCCCCACTCCACGCTCGAGAAGGACTGCGAGTTCGCCGAGGCGTCGCCCGGCCTCATCGGCCTCGAGCTCGTCGTCCCGGTCCTGCTCGACCTCGTCCGGCAGGGCGCCCTCCCCCTCGGGCGGCTCGTCGACGCCCTCACCCGCGCCCCCGCCCGCATCGCGCGGCTCGAGGCGCCCACGATCAAGGCCGGCGCCCGCGCCGAGCTCTGCCTCGTGGATCCGAACCTGAGCTTCGTGCTCGATCCGGCGCGCCTCCGCTCGAAGAGCAAGAACACGCCGTTCCTCGGCCGGCAGCTCACGGGCCGCGTCAAGATGACGCTCGCCTCGGGGCGGGTCGTCTTCGTCGACGGCGAGGGAGCGGCGACATGAGCTCACGCAAGGTCCATTTCGTCAGCCTCGGGTGCCCCAAGAACCGCGTCGACTCCGAGGTGATGCTCGGCGTCGCCCGCGCGGCCGGCTACGCGCACGTCGACGACGCCGCCGAGGCCGAGGTGATCGTCGTCAACACCTGCGGCTTCATCGGCGAGGCGAAGAAGGAGTCGATCGACGCCATCTTCGAGATGGCGCAGCACAAGGAGCACGGCAGCTGCAAGCGCCTGGTCGTGGCCGGCTGCCTGTCGCAGCGCCACCCCGAGGAGCTCGCCCGCGAGATGCCCGAGGTCGATCACTTCCTCGGGTCGAGCGACATGCTCAAGCTCGGCCGGGTGCTCGCGGGCGACGCGGAGCGGATGCTCGTCGGCAACCCCGCCGAGTGGCTGATCCAGGCCGGCGATCCGCGCACCCTCTCGACCCCCGGCGGCAGCGCTTACGTCAAGATCGCCGAGGGCTGCAACCGCACCTGCTCGTTCTGCGTGATCCCGGACCTGCGCGGCGCGCAGCGCTCCCGGCCCATCCCGGACGTGGTGCGCGAGGTGGAGCAGCTCGCGGCGGCGGGCGTCCGCGAGATCAACCTCATCTCGCAGGACACGATCGCCTACGGCCGCGACGCGGCGGGCCGCGCCGAGGACGGCGCGCGCGCGACGCTCGCGCAGCTCGTCGAGCGGGTCGCCGACGTGCCCGGCGTGCGCTGGGTGCGGCTGTTCTACCTGTACCCCGAGACGATGACCGACGACCTCGTCGAGCTGCTCGCCGGCCACCCGCGGGTCGTGCCCTACGTCGACATGCCGCTCCAGCACGCCGCCGACGCGATGCTGCGGCGGATGCGGCGCGGCCACGGCGGCGATCGCCTCCGCCGGGTCGTCTCCACGCTGCGCGAGCGCGTCCCCGACCTCACGTTCCGCACCGCGTTCATCGTCGGCCACCCCGGCGAGACCGACGCCGAGTTCGAGGAGCTCTGCGACTTCGTGCGCTGGGCCGAGTTCGAGCGCGTCGGCGTGTTCCGCTACTCCGACGAGGAGGCGAGCCGCAGCTACGAGCTCGAGGGCAAGGTCCCCGCGCGCACGGCCGCGAGCCGCTACCGCCGCCTCATGACGCTGCAGCGCCGCATCGCGCACAAGAAGAGCGCCGCCATGATCGGCCGCGAGCTCGAGGTGCTCGTCGAGGGGACGAGCGACGAGCACGAGTACGTGCTCATGGGCCGCCACGCCGGTCAGGCGCCCGAGATCGACGGACAGGTCTACCTCTCCGGCGGCGAGGTCCGCCCCGGCGAGATGTGCCGCGTCCGGATCACACAGGCGAGCGACTACGATCTCGTCGGCGAGCTGCTCGACGACGAGGAGAGCGGGCGCGGCGCCGGGCTCCCCCCGGCCGCGGATCTCGGCGCCGTCACGGCGAAGCGGCGCGTCGCCCTGCGCGTGCTGCAAACCGATGGACGCGAGCGCCAACAGAATTGACGGTCCGGCGATCGGGTCGCGGCGCGATCGCTGAAAATCCCGCTACATCAGGCGCTCCGCGGCGGAGGGGGCGCGGCACACGGTGTGCTATGACGCCGTGCCGTGCCGATGCTCCGCCGCGCTGCGCTTCACCTCGCCGTCGCCCTCGCGATCTCGCTGCTCGCCGGTGCGGCGTGCCTGAGCCCGACGCTGCCGCTCCCCCCGCCCGAGCCAGCCGACACGATGCGGCCCGCCGCAGATCGCGAGGGGGTGTGGCAGATCGCGGGCAACTGCAGCCCTGGCGCGCGCGTCAGCCTCTTCAACGAGCGGACGCAGCGGGGCGTGATCGAGGACGACACCGACGGGAACGGCCGTTACCTCCTCGAGATCGAGGCTCAGCTCTGCGACACCCTGCTCGTGTGGCAGGAGCTGGAGGGCAACGGAGGCGAGGAGAGCGAGGCGCAATCGTTTGTCGTCGAGGAGCGCACACCGCTCGGCGTCGTGAACGACGCCTGCCCCTGAGTGCGCGACGAAGCCCCATGCGCCGAAGTGGGATAGTCACGACGCGGCGACGTGACGACGCGGTGACGTGACGACGACGCGGCGCGCCGCGCCCGATGGCCGCTCTCGACGCGTGAGCGGAGCATCGTGATAGGGTGTTGGCGTGATGGCGTCGATCCCGCCGAGCATCCCGCAGAACGCCACCCGGGTGCTGGTCGTCGATGACGAGCCGGGCCTCCGCCAGGTGCTCCACATTGCCTTCCACCGCCAGGGCTACGAGGTCGTGGTCGCGCCCGGAGCGCGCGCCGCCATCGAGGCCATCCGCCAGAACCCGCAGCCGTTCCCGCTCGTCCTCACCGACCTCGTGATGCCCGACGGCTCGGGGATCGAGGTGCTCACGGCCGCGAAGGCGCGGAGCAACGCGACCGAGGTGATCGTGATGACCGCGCACTCCACGGTGGAGAGCGCGCTCGACGCGATGCGCCACGGCGCGTACGACTTCGTGACCAAGCCGTTCTCGCCCGCTGAGCTCACCGCGCTCGCGGCGAAGGCGCTCGAGAAGAGCTCGATCGTCGCGGAGAACCAGCGCCTGCGCGCGCAGCTCGAGCGGCTCGATCTCCCGTCGCGCGAGCCGCTCGGCACGAGCGCCGCGATGCAGCGGATCTCCGAGCTGATCGCCAAGATCGCGCCGACGCGCACCACCGTGCTGCTCACGGGTGAGAGCGGGACCGGCAAGGAGCGGGTCGCCCGCGCGATCCACGACCAGAGCGATCGCGCGGCCAGGCCGTTCATGGTCGTCAACTGCGGGGCGCTCCCGGAGGCGCTCATGGAGAGCGAGCTGTTCGGCCACGAGAAGGGCTCGTTCACGGGCGCCGGCGCGCGCTCGATGGGCCTGTTCCGGGAGGCGGACGGCGGGACGCTGCTCCTCGACGAGATCGGGGAGCTGCCGGCCACGCTTCAGGTGAAGCTCCTCCGCGTGCTCCAGGAGCGGAAGGTCCGCCCGGTCGGCGCCGCCGCGGAGATCTCGGTGGACGTCCGGGTCCTGGCCGCGACCAACCGAGACGTGGAGGCCGAGGTCCGCCAGGGCCGGTTCCGGCAGGATCTCTATTATCGGCTGAACGTCATCCGCATCGAGCTGCCGCCGCTGCGCGAGCGCCCCGGGGACATCTCGCGGCTCGCCGAGCGCTTCCTGCGCCGCTTCGCCGCCGAGCTCGGCAAGGACGTCCGCGGCCTGACGACGGACGCGGTGCGCGCGCTCGACGCCTACGGCTTCCCGGGCAATGTGCGCGAGCTCGAGAACATGATGGAGCGCGCGGTGGCGCTCGCCGGAGGGCCCACGATCGGCCTCGGCGACCTCCCGAGCGCCGTCGCCGGCCTCAGCGCGAGCCCGGCGCCGCTGCTCGCGCAGCTCCCGCCCGAGGGGTGCGCGCTCGACGAGGTGATCGGCGAGCTCGAGCGCCGGCTCATCCTCCAGGCGCTCGAGCGCACCGGCGGCGTCCGCAAGGCGGCCGCGAAGCTGCTCGGCGTCTCGTTCCGGTCGCTGCGCTACCGCCTCGCCAAGCACGCCCTTGCCGCCGATGGGGAGGGCGACGACGACCCGGAGGGAGGATCCCGACGAGAATCGTCACCGCCGGGCGCCCTGCAGTGACGGTTTTCGTCACCGCCGCAAAAGAACACAGCCCCACACCTCCGGCACCCTGCCCTCGTCACCTCAAGGAAAACCGAGGCAACTCATGAGCTTCTCGCGCAACTCGAAGACGACGCCGCGCCGCGCTCTCCTTGGCACGTCACCTGCTGGAGCGTCAGGGCGCATGCGGAGCAGGCGGCGACAGCGAAGCGCAGCGAGCCGAGCGTTCACGCTCGTCGAGCTCCTCGTCGTCGTCGCGATGGTGGGTGTCCTCGCGGCGATCGCCATGGTCGGCTACCGCAGGTACATGAACGCGGCGGGCATCGCCGAGCCGAAGGCGGTCATTCAAGGCATCCGCGGTGCGCAGGAGTCCTACAAGGCCGAGATGCTCGTGTACCTCGACGTCTCGAGCACGCTCGAATCATGGTATCCTGCAGGGACTCTCAACGATCGGAAGCGCGGGTGGGGCGGCGCGGGTGACGGCCAAGCCAACTGGCGTCTGCTCAACGTTTCGACGGACGGCGCGGTCCGCTTCGGGTACGCGACGAAGGCCGGTGTCGGCAACGCCTTCACGGTGACGCCGAACGCGGGCTTCACCTGGGCGGGAATCCCCGGGAACCCGCTGGCGAATGCGAACTATCTGCCCAACGGGCCCTGGTATGTCGTCCAGGCGGCCGGCGATCGGGACGGGGATGGAACGCTGGCATTGCTCCTGACGGCATCCACGATGGCCGAGATCTACTGGGAGAACGACGCGGAGTAGAGGAAGGTTCACCTCGGCGCGGCGCGGAGAGCGCCTGTCCGTGGGAGAGGTTTTCGCGCTGCGGGCCGGCCGAGCCCGCACCAGGCGACATCATGGTCAGTCTCGGCAAAGCATCCAATTAAAGAAAGCATCACGGAGGATCGACACTCATGCGTGCAATCAAGCGATATGACAGGAGAGGCTTCACGCTCGTCGAGCTCATGATCGTCGTTGCCATCATCGGCGTCCTCGCCGCGCTGGCGATCTACGGCGTGCGCCGGTACCTCGCGACCGCGAAGACCTCGGAGGCCAAGAACACGGTCGGCGCGATCACCCGCGGCGCCGCCGCCGCCTACGAGCGGGAGAACGCCGCCGCGGCCATCTTGGGCGGCGGCGCCACCTCGACGGCCGCGAGCCACGAGCTCTGCGCCGACGCAAACCCGGTTCCGGGGTTCATCCCACAGGGCACGAAGTACCAGCCGAACTCGCTCGTGACGGCCGACTTCAACCAAGGCACCGCGACGGCGGGCTGGCCGTGCCTCAAGTTCACGATATCGCAGCCGATCTACTATCAGTACCACTATCTCCGGGGTGCGAACAACAGCCACGCCGCCCTCTTGGGCGCGCCCGCGGTCGGCACCGGGATGGACGGCTTCGAGGCGAGCGCCATCGGCGACATCGACGGCGACGCCTCCGCGTTCAGCGGCTTCGCCCGCGGCGGCACCATCACCAACGGCGAGCTGGCGCTGGCCACGCAGGTCTTCGTCAACAACGAGTTCGAATGAGACCTCCCGGCTGCCCGGCTCACATGAGCCGGGCAGCCCCGGTCCATCGGCGTCGTCTGCGAGCGGAGAGGGCGTGTTATGTCGAGCACGACAGCGGTCCGTGGACGAGCCTTCACCCTCATCGAGGTCATGATCGTTGTAGCGATCGCCGGCGTGCTCGCCGCGCTGGCGATCGTCGGCGTGCGCAGCTACCTCGTCACGGCGAAGACGGCTGAAGCGAAGCAGGTCGTCGGCGCCATCACCCGCACCGCCATCGCCCAGTACGAGCGCGAGCGCGACGTCTCGCAGATCCTGGCGGCCACGGGCGTCGCCTCGGCGAACACGCACCTCCTCTGCACCTCGGCGACGCCGGTCCCGCTCCTCTTCGCGTCCGTCGAGGGGAAGAAGTACCAGCCGAACGATGCGCCGGGCCTCGACTTCAACTCGGGCTCGACGCTCGAGGGCTGGCAGTGCCTCGGCTTCTCGATCAGCCAGCCCATCTACTTCCAGTACTCGTACCAGGTCGGCGGAAGCTACGTCAGCCAGGGCCTGCTTGGCGCTCCCATCCCCGGACCGGACGGCTTCGAGGTGGGCGCGGTCGGGGACCTGAAGGGCGACGGGCAGAGGTACACGATCGCCCGCACCGGGGAGGTGCGCGACGGCGAGATCGCGACCAGCACCGCGATCTACACGAACATCGACTCCGACTGATGCGAACCGTGCCTCCCTCGCGCTTGTTCGATCGTGGAGGGGTGAGGTAGAGAGGAGCCCATGACCTGGCGCTCCTGGAGCGCGCTGGAGCTCAGCGCGGCCTTCGCGGTCGGCGGCAGCGTCCTCGCCGTCGCCGTCCCCGCGTTCTTCCGAAACCTCAGCGCGTCCAAGCTGAGCGAGCCCATCGAGGGGCTCGACCGGCTGGTGACGAGCGCGGTCGCCTACGCCGAGTCGCGCCCGCAGGAGATCAGCTTCCCCCCGGCCGCCCCGCTGACCCCGGCGCAGGTGCCGCGCGGCGTGCGCGCGGTCGATCCGCCGGAGTCGTGGGAGCACCTCACCTGGCGGTCGCTCGATTTCCGCTTCGAGGGGCCCCACGCGTTCTCCTTCCAGTTCACGAGCGAGGCCGACGCGTCGAAGGCCATGCGCTTCACCGCGACCGCGCACGGCGACCTCGACGGCGACGGCGTGCTGTCCACGTTCGAGGTGCGCGGCGAGCGGATCCCCGGGGAGCCGGCCCGCGTGCTGCCGGGCATGTTCGTGGACCGCGAGGTGGAATGATGGGGGACCCTCCCGCGCCCGGAGCGGGGCCTCCTCCGCCTCCTCCGGCAGCCCGCTCGCTCCTCGCCCGCCTCGCAGGCGCGCGCGAGGCGCTCGTCGCCGTCGCGCTCTCCGCCGCCGCCGCCGTCGCCATCGGGAGCGTGCGCGCGCCGGCCGCGGACCTGGAGCAGCGGGTCGCCGAGAGCTCCGACGTGTACGTGCTGCCGCCGACGGACGAGGTGGTCCGCCTGTCGCTCGGCTACCGCGCCGCGCTGGCCGATCTGCTCTGGTCGCACGTGCTCGTCTCGCAGGGCCTGCACACCATGGAGCGGCGCCGGTTCGAGAACCTCACCCTGCTGCTCGACGCCATCAACGCGCTCGACCCGACCTTCCGCGACCCCTACCTGTTCGCGGACGCGCTCATCACGTTCCAGATGAGCACGACGCCGCGCCACGAGGTCGTCAAGGCGCGTGAGATCATGGAGCGCGGGGTCCAGAACCGCCCCCTCGACGGCGAGATCTGGCTCGCGCTCGGCCAGTTCGTCGCCTTCATCGCGCCGGCCACGTACCTGACCGATCCCGAGGAGAAGGCGCAGTGGCGCCTCGATGGGGCCCGGATGCTCGCGCGCGCCGCGGAGCTCGGCGGCGGCGACGCGAACATCAGCTGGCAGGCGCTCGGCGGCGCGGGCATCCTGGGGCGCGCCGGCGAGCGAGAGGCGCAGATCCGGTTCCTCCAGCGCACGCTCGCCGTCACCGACGACGAGGAGCTCAAGCAGAAGATCCGCGCGCAGCTCGACAAGCTCCTCGACGCACGCGACGCAGAGAAGTACCGCCGGCGCCTCGACGGGTTCCGCGATCTCTGGCGGCGCGATCTGCCGTTCGTCAGCAACACCGCGATCCTCGTGCTGGGCCCCCCGCGCGACCCGGCGTACTGCGCCGGCGGCGCGCACGCGGACGAGCCGCGCTGCGCGACCACCTGGCGCGCCTGGGCAGAGCGGGTCGACGGCGAGCGGTGAGCTGCCTCGGGCCCTGAAGCGGCGCGCGCCAGGCATCCCTGGCGGCTAGGTGTTCATTCGAACTTGACGGCCGCGGTCTTGGTCTCGCCTGCCTTCAGCGTGACGGTGACCGACTTCTTCCCGAGATCCGGATGGATGAACATCACCGTGTGCGACCCCGCAGGGACGCTGACGCCCACCTTGGGCGTGCTCCCCAGCGGCCGCCCGTCGAGGACCACCTTCGAGACCGGGATCGAGTTGATGTTCAGCGTCGCACCGCCAGCAGCGGCCGCGGGCTCCGGCGCTTCCGCCGGCGCTTCCGCCTTCGGCGCGGCGGCCACGGGCTCCGACCTCGGTGCGGCCGGCTCCGGAGCAGGCGCGGGCGCAGGCGCTGGCGCTGGCGCGGCGGCGGCCGGCTCGGACTTGCGCGCCCCGTCGAGCGCGATCCGGATCGTCTTCTCGGCCTGCCCGTCCTCGAACGAGATCGCCTGAGAGAAGTCCTGGTGCCCCTTCTTCGTCGCCACGATCTTCCAGCGCTCGGACGCGGTGACATCCACCTTGACCGGCGGCTTCTTCCAGGCCGAATCGGGAAGCTTCTTCTCCGTGCCCTTGGCGCTCACCAGCTTGACCGAGGCGCCCGACGTGGCGAGCTCCAGCGTCACCTGCCCCTTCAGCACCTTGAGCGCGACCGCGCCGAGGTCCTTCATCTGGCCCTGGCCGACGTCCACCGTCTGCTCCAGAGGCTCGAAGCGCTCGCCGCCGTCGAAGCGGATCTTGTGCTCCCCCGGCGGCACGCTGACCTCGACGGGGAGCGCGCCCTTCTCCTCGCCGTCGATGAAGACCTTCACGCCGGGCGCGCCCGACGCCTTCACGCCGGTCGTGGTCGACGCGCTGGTGGAAGACCGCTCGGCGCCGGCCGCGTCGAGCGTGATCACGACGACCTTCTCCTTGCCGCCCTCGACGATCTCGACGGCGTCGCGCGGCGGGAAGTCGGGGGCGAGGATCTTGACCACCTTGGAGCCGGGCTCGAGATCGCGCACGACGCAAGGCACGGTGTCGCAGCGCTTCTGGCCGTCGAGGAAGATCTCGGCCCGGTCGACGGCGCCGCCGCCCGGGGTCTTCAGGTCGATCGTGAGCGCGCCCTTCTTCGGCACCAGCATGACCACCGCCAGGATGAGCACGGCGACCAGCGCGAGCCCGCCGAGGAGCACGCCCACCTTGCCGGCGCCCTGCTGCACCACGTGGCGCGGGCGGATCTCCGTCGGCTCGTCCTTGCGCGACAGCGCGCGGAGCCCGAGGTCCGGCGGCATCGCCGGCGCGGGCGGGGCGCTCGGGATCGGCGGCGGCGCCGGGACGGGGGTGCGCACCCGCGAGGCCGACGCCGCGCCGCCAGAGCTCGCGACCAGCGCCGCGGTCGCCTTCGGGATCGCCGGCGAGCCCGCCGCCGGCAGCGCGCTCGAGCGCCCTGGATTGTAGTCGTTCCCCTGCTTGTCGTAGACGTGGGTCGACTCCTCGTCGTCGTCCCAGTTCATGTCGACCGCGGTGCCCTTGACCGAGCGAGGCTTCGCGTCGTCACCCGCCTTCAGCGGCGGCTTCACCGACGGCAGGCGCACCGGCGGAGGGACCACCGGAGGCAGCGAGCCCGAGCCCCCGCTGACCGGCGCCGGCGGCAGCGGGCTCTTCGACGGCAGGGCCGGGGCGCTGATCGCGGGCAGGGACGGCTGGCGCGACCGAGGCGGCACCACGGGCGGCAGGGAGCCCGACTTGACCGAAGGAGGCATCGGCGGCGGGAGCGACCCCGGGCTCGTCCCCTTCGCCGACAGGGGCGGCGGAAGCGACGCCAGACCGGTCCCCTTCTGCGTCACGGCCGGCGGCGGGAGCGACGGCGGCGGGAGCGACGGCGGCGGGAGCGACGGCGGCGGGAGCGACACCGGACCGGTCCCCTTCAACGGCACGGGCGGCGGAAGCGACCCCGGGCTCGTCCCCTTCGACGGCACGGGCGGCGGGAGCGACGACGGGCCGGCCCCCTTCTGCGTCACGGGCGGCGGAAGCGGAGACGGCACGCCGCTGGGGAGCGTCGCCGCATGGTTCGGCGGCGGCGGCACCGCCGCGCCGACGAGGGTGCGCGACCGAGCAGGCGGCGAGGGAGGTACGAGGGCGGTGCTCGTCGCGGGCGACTTCTTCTTCGCGAGCCCCTCGAATACGTCCAGATCGCTGCCGCCCTTGTTGTCCGCCATGTTCGAGAACTCCTCAGGATATGCGGCGCCGTTCACCGCGGCGTCCCGGAAACGGAAACGAAAACGGAAACGGAAACGATCGCGCATGCTCCGCGCGACGAGCGTGAGCTCGATGTACAAGCGCTCGTCGCGGGCGAGCTCGGAGCGCGCTAGAATCCCCTGATCCGCTGCAGCGTACCGCTGGTCCGGTGACTTCGCGAGCGCCATCGGGAGGATCTCGGCGGCAGCGAGGCGCCGCGCGCGCCGCGATCTCGCGCGGATCCAGCGCTCCACCGCCGGCGATGCGGCGCGCGACGTCCGCGGCGCGCGCGACGTCCGCTGCGCTCCGCAATGCGACGCTGCGCGCGATCCACCACCCGCACCTCGCGCGCGCGCCCCCGCCCGGCGAGCCCACGCAGATCCGCGCCGAGATGTCGCAAGCTCCGAAGGATCGCAATCGATGCACCGGCCGACGTGTATTAGTCCGTCGGGCCGCCAGCGCACAAGCGCCTACTGCACGTCAGGGAAGGGCCAAGGCGCCGTCACGCTCAGTGATCGCCGCCTGCCGTTTCCTCTTTCTTCGGCTTTTTGAAGTACCGAACGCGCTTCTGCTGCAGCGGGTACCAGACGCTGTGCGGAACGATCGGTGTGGATTCGAACATCCGGCCAGCGCCAGGCGCCTCGGCGCGCGTGAGCCGGACGGCGCGCGGGCCTGACGGCGGATGGACGGCGGCGCCGGAGAGATCGGTATCGCCGCCGAGGGCCACCGAGAGCGGCCGGGGCAGGTAGAGCCGCGAGGAGCAGCCGAGCCCCGCCAGGAAATCCTGGAGCAGCTTGGCGTCGCGCGGGTCGGCGGGCGCCGGAGGCGGCGCCGATGCGTCCGGCGCCAGCGCGGCGTCCGGGGCGCTGGACGGCCCGGTCGCGGCCCGCTCGACGTAGATCAGCATCCCATCCTCGTCGTTGACGCCCAGCGCGGCCACGGCCCTCGCGCTGCCGAGCGCCCCCGTCGCGATCCGGACCGCGCCGCGCACCGGGGAGGCCGGCGAGGCGGAGAAGGACCCGGCCGAGTGCCAGATGCTCGACCCCTCGCCCTGCCCCGCGCCGGGCGTCGCGGCGCCGTCGCTGAAGACCGCCACGGTCGCTCCCGCCCCGGCCGGCGGGGACGCCCCGGGCTCGCCCAGCGGCGCGGCCGTGACGGTCCGCGGGTCCACCTTGAGCACCCGCAGCCGGACATCGGGCCGCGCGGGATCGGGGCGGATCTCGGTGACCGCGAGCGCATAGGGGAAGCCGTGCTGCGGGAGCCCCTGGGTGCGCCAGGCGCCCTCCCCCGCCTCGGCCGGCGCCGCGCGGGGTGCCAAGGGCGGCCCCGGCAACAGGTGCCGCAGCGTCATGTAGAAGAAATCGCGCGCCTCCCGCCGGATATAGCGGGGGAAGTTCATCAGGCCCATGCCGCGGATGAGCCGGCGGCCGCGGAACCGGTAGCCCGAGAGCCCCGAGACATCGCCCTCGGTCTCCCATTCCCCCTGGAGCGGGCGCCCCAGCGGCGGCAGCTCGCCGCTCGGCGCCACACGATAGAACTCGAGCCCGCTGTGGCCCGCGTTCATGTCGAGCGCGATCCCGTAGGAGCAGCGGGCCTGGATCATCGCCTGGGCCAGGGCCTCCGGGCTCACGTCGGCGCCATAGAAATAGGCGACGAAGCGCTCGCGGGTCAGGCAGATGCCGGTCCTGACCGTGTGCGTCTTGTCGGCCCACCCGGGCGGCGTGCCTCCCCACCACGTCCGGCCGAAGGGATTCCACTTCTCGTCCTCGACCATGACCGTCATGTTCTGGCGGAACGACAGCATCCATTCGGGGACGTTCTCGTCCTCCGACCAGCTCCCGAAGACGGTGCTGCCGTCGCGCCGGACGGCCACCGTCGCGGCGTAGGGCTTCGGCGGCAGGTACATCACCCCGTCGGCCATCATGCCGAACTCGCCGTGCATCGCCTGGAAGCCGGCGTTCGACGCGGCGACCACGCGCTTCATGACCTCGGGCGTGCGCGGGATGAGCCCCGGCCCGGCCTCGCCCGTCGCGCCCTTGGGCTCCACCGTGCCCGCCATCATGTGGAGCTCCACCTGGCGCGGGTCCCAGAGCGCGATGTAGACGCGCGTCGCCTTGCGCGAGCGGTCCGTCCGGAGGAACGTGGTCATGAACGCCGGCGGGAGCCCGTCGAGCTGGCGCACGAAGGCGCCGCCCCCCTGGGGGTTCCACTGCCCCTCGCCCGGCAGCGGCGGCGTCACCCAGGGCTCGAGCGGCGCCGGCGGCCAGCCGATCTCGGGATCGATCGGGATCTGGCGGACGGGCGGATCCAGCTCGCTCTGGCCGAGGTCCGCGGCGATGTCCTCCGCGCCGGTGTCGCCCGTCACCGCCTCCTTGTTGCGGAGGACGAAATCCAGCGCCGTGAACGCCACGGCCTTGACCGTCTGCATCGCGGCGTCGCCGATCACGAGGCGCACCCGGTCGACCGCCCAGGTGACGAGGTTCCCCGGCCGCGCGACCTCGGACGCCTCGGCGCGGATCCACGCGGGCAGCGCCGCGTCGTCCACGCCGCGCGCCGGCAGACGGGCCTCGCGGCCGCCCGCGCGGACGACGACCGCGCTGTCGTCCTCCAGCGCGACGGCGACGTCGCCCGCGTCCGGGGCGCGGCGGCTCCGCGGCTCCTCGGCGCGCGGCTCTTCGGCGCCCGGCTCCTCGGGGTGCGGCTCCTCGGCGCCGTTCTCCTCGCTCCGGGCGAGGTCGATCGCGAAGGTCCGCCGGCCGATCCCGCGCAGCCGGCCTGTCGCCTGCCAGCTCGTGACGGCGTGCTGGAGCCGCTCGACGAGGGACCAGTCCGCGCCGCCCGAGAGCCCTTGCCCGTCCAGCTCGAGCACGTGCACCGTGGGCGACGCGGCCTCGATCAGCGGGCGCGAGACGTAGGCGAGGGCCTCGCCGCGGAGCACGGGCTTCGACTCGTCCGCGCCGCTCGTCTCGGTGAGGTTGTGGATCGCCGAGACGTCGAGCAGGACGCCCTCCGGCGAGAGCCTCGCGTCGACGAGGTACAGGTCGGTGGGCTCCCCGCGCTCGCCGCCGGCGCGCACGCCGCGCGCGACCGCGCGCGCGGCGACGCCGAACGGGCGGAGGCCGCCGCGCGGCGGATCCACCCACACCACCTCGCCGGCCGCCGCGGCGATGCCCCGCGCCGCGAGCTCCGCGGCGAGCGCGGTCGAGCGGTCGCGAGCGCCTCCGCCGACGTCGGGCGACATCGCTACGGCCGCGGACGCGCAGAGGACGAGGATGCCGATGCGCTGGCGGCGCAGGGAGGGCGTTTTCGGGGACTGCATTCGCGGACAACGCGCGGAGGGGCGGGGCTCTTGCCCGGGCGGTCGAGGACGACCGGACGCGCGCGCGGCAGCCGTTATCATCGTTTTTGTACCGCGGCCAGGTTCGGGGGCGCGCGGCGCTAGCGTCCGCCGAACCGGCGGTGCTACATCGGGCGCGCCCATGTCGAACGCTGACTCGCCCCCTCTCCGCCGCGACGAGGCGCTGACGATAGCGCGCCTCGCTCACCTCGACCTCTCCGCCGAGGAAATCGAGCGCCTCACCGGTGATCTCGGCAACATCCTCAGCTACGTCCGGCAGCTCGAGGAGCTCGACGTCTCGGCGGTGCCGCCGACGGCGCACGTGCAGATCGAGCGGCTGCCGCTCCGCGCCGACGAGGAGGCGCCGAGCCTGCCGCGCGAGGTGGCCCTGCGGGAGGCGCCGCGGGTCGAGGACGACGGGTTCGCCGTTCCGGCGTTCGTGGACGAGGGGTGACGCCGATGGACACAGCGATCCTCGATCGATCCATCCCGGAGCTCGCGGCGCTCGTGCAGCGCGGCGAGGTGAGCGCCGAGGAGGTGGCCAGGGCCGCGCTCTCGCGCATCGAGCAGCGCGACGGCGCGCTGGGCGCCTTCCTCACCGTGCAGGGGGAGCAGGCCGTCGCGGCGGCGCGCGCGCTCGACGCGCGGCGCGCGCGGGGCGAGGCGCTCGGCCCGCTCGCCGGCGTGCCGATCGGCCTCAAGGACGCGCTCTGCACCGAGGGCGCCCCGACGACCGCCGGCTCGAAGATCCTCACGCGGGCGGCGGCGGGCGGGGACGGCGCGCCTACGACGCCCGACCCGGCGCGCGGGTTCCGCCCGCAGTTCGACGCGACGGTCGTCGCCCGCCTGCGCGAGGCCGGCGCGATCCTGCCGGGCAAGTGCAACATGGACGAGTTCGCGATGGGCTCGTCGAACGAGAACAGCGCCTTCGGCCCGGTGAAGAACCCGTGGGACCCGTCGCGCATCCCCGGCGGCTCGTCCGGCGGCAGCGCGGTCGCGGTGGCGGCGGGGATGACGCCCGGCTCGCTCGGGTCGGACACGGGGGGATCCATCCGCCAGCCGGCGAGCCTCACCGGCGTCGTCGGCATCAAGCCGACGTACGGCCGCGTCTCTCGCTACGGCCTCATCGCGTTCGCCTCGAGCCTCGACCAGATCGGGCCGTTCGCGCAGGACGTGAAGGGCGCGGCGCGCCTGCTCGAGGTGATCTCGGGCCGCGATCCGCGCGACGCGACGAGCCTCGACGCCCCGGTGGGCGCCTGCGAGGCCGCGTGCGGCCGCGACGTCGCGGGGCTGCGCATCGGGGTGCCCGAGGAGTACTTCGCGAAGGGCATCGACGCGCGGGTCGAGGCGAAGGTGCGGGAGGCCATCGAGGGACTGCGCGGCCTCGGCTGCGAGATCAAGCCCGTGCGCCTGCCGCACACGCGGTACGCCGTGGCGGCCTACTACATCGTCGCGACGGCGGAGGCGTCGTCCAACCTGGCGCGCTTCGACGGCGTGCGCTTCGGGCTGCGCGTCGAGGGCGACCGCGGCGGCAAGGCGGACCTCCAGGGCCTCTACGGCCGGACGCGCGGCGAGGGGTTCGGCCGGGAGGTGAAGCGCCGGATCCTGCTCGGCACGTACGTGCTGTCCGCGGGCTACTACGACGCGTATTACCTGCGCGCGCAGAAGGTGAGGACGCTGATCCGGCGCGATTTCGACGAGGCCTTCCGCGAGGTGGACCTCATCGCGGCGCCGGTCTCGCCGACGGTCGCGTTCCGGCTGGGGGAGCGGGTGGACGATCCGCTGTCGATGTACCTGGCCGACGTCTACACGCTGCCCGCCAGCATGGCCGGGCTACCCGCGATCAGCGTCCCGTGCGCGACAGCGCAGGCGCCGGACGGCGGGCCTCCGCTGCCCGTCGGCCTGCAGCTCATCGGCCCTGCGCTGGAGGAGGCGCGGCTCTGCCAGGCGGCCTACGCGTGGGAGCAGATCTCGCCGGTGCGCGGGCTGCGCGCGCGCGTGTCGAACGCGTGACGAGCGGAGCGCGCCGATGAGCTCCGCGATCACCGTGGCGGCGGCCGGCCCCGAGCACCTCCCGGGGCTCGAGGCGCTCTTCGAGGCCGCCGGCACGCCCTGCTACTGCCGGTACTACCACTTCGGCGGCACCAACAACGAGTGGCTCGCGCGGTGCTCGGACGGCCAGGGCGAGAACCGCCGGGAGTTCGCCGAGGCGCTCGCCTCGGGCAGCGACGAGGCGCGGGGCGTCGTGGCGCTCGCGCCGGAGGCGCCGCACGTCGTCGGGTGGCTCAAGGTCGCGCCCGCGGCGGCCGTGGCGAAGGCGTACGAGCGAC
Source organism: Sorangium sp. So ce128 (assembly GCF_051525245.1). Lineage (NCBI taxonomy): Bacteria > Pseudomonadati > Myxococcota > Polyangiales > Polyangiaceae > Sorangium > Sorangium sp. So ce128. Next base: position 6,195,720 of record NZ_CP150313.1, read on the forward strand.
GCCTGTACCGCGGGCTGCCGTGCTTCGCGGGCGATCGCGCCGGCGTCTTCCTGATCGGCTGCGCCGTCGTGCACCCGGGCCACCGGCGGCGAGGCGTCGCGACCGCGCTCGTCGCGGGCGCGGTGGAGCTCGCGCCCTCCTGGGGCGCGCGCGCCCTCGAGGCCCTGCCGCGCCGGCCGAAGGAGCCGGTGAGCGACGAGGAGCTGTGGACCGGCCCGGTCTCCGCGTTCACGCGGAACGGATTCGCCGAGGTGCACGCGTTCGAGCCGTATCCGGTCCTGCGCCGGGCGTTGTGACAGCGCCGCGGCGAGGCCCGGCCGGGGTCGCGCTTCGCTTGCGCGCGCCGGCCGACCAGGTAGTGTCGCGCCCGGCGCATGGCTCCCACCTCCGAGCACCCTGAAGCCGCGGCCCACGACGCCGCCGAGCGGAGCTCCGCCGGCGCAGATCACGCCGCGCCTGGCTCCGCCGCGGGCACGGCCACGGCCGGCGCGAGCGAGCCCCCGGCGTCCGCAGCGGCGGAGGCGTCGCCGACCAGCCGGCGCGCGTCGTCCGGCCCGAGGGGCCGGGTCATCGCGCTCACCGGCGCCGCGTCCTTCCTCGGGCGCAACCTGATCGGGATCCTCGAGGAGGACCCGCGCATCGCGCGCGTGGTGGCCATCGACATCAAGCGGCCGGACACGGGCGGCTCCAAGCTGCGCATGCACACGGTCGACCTGACGGAGCCCGCGTCCGAGGAGCGCGTCGCCGAGGTGCTCGCGGCCGAGCAGGTGGACACGCTCGTCCACCTCTGCTTCCTGTCGTCGCCCACCCCGGCGACCGCCTGGGCCCACGAGCTCGAGTCGGTCGGCACGATGCACCTGCTCCACGGGGCGCGCCAGGCGAGCCTGCGCAAGCTGATCCTCTGGAGCCAGACGATCCTCTACGGCGCGCACCCGACCAACCCCAATTTCCTCACGGAGAAGCACCCGCTCCGGGCGGATCCGGACGAGCGCTTCTTCGCGGACAAGATGGCCGCCGAGCGGGAGCTCAACGCCTTCGGCGCGAAGGCCAAGGGCACGACCGTCACCATCCTGCGGACCGCGCCGATCCTGGGCCCGACCGTCCAGAACTACGTCACCCGGTTCCTGGCGCGGCGCCTGGTCATGACGATGCTCGGCTTCGATCCGCTGTGGCAGTTCATCCACGAGGTCGACGCGATCGCCGCCTTCAAGCTGGCCATCGACAGCGATTTCCCCGGGACCTTCAACATCGTGGGCGACGGCGTGCTGCCGCTCTCCACGATCGTGCGCCTCGCGGGCCGGACGGCCGTCCCGGTGCTGCACAGCGCCGCCGGGGCGATCGCCTCGGCGCTCTGGGCTGCGCACGCGGCGATCGCCCCGCCCAGCTTCCTGCGGTACCTGCGCTATCTCTGCGTGGCGGACGGCGAGAAGGCGGCGCAGGTGATGGGGTTCCGGCCGGTCTACACGACGCGCGAGGCGTTGCTCGATTACACGAGCGCGCAGCGGCTGCGGGACGTGCGCCTGCTGCAAGAGACGCCCGCGTGATGCGGTTCGGGGGGTGAGCGATGGGCACGGAGCACGATCGAGAGCTCGAGGAAGCAGGGACAGGGAATGGATCGCCGCCGTCGACGCGCGGGCGCCCCGATCGGACGGGGCCCAGGCAGGTCGTGCCGAGCGTCGACGTCGAGGACGACGAGGCCCGGTACCTGGCGCCGATCGGCCCGACGGAGCCCTCGGACGGGCGGAAGACGCAGTCGTCCGAGGTGCACGCCCCGGTCGTGCCGGTGACGGCCGAGGAGCTCCAGCGCCAGATCAGGGAGCTCGAGGCGCGGCTGAAGCGGATGCTCGCCGGGGGGCCATCGCCCGACGCGAGCGGCGCGGTGGGAGGCGTGCCCGAGACCGAGCGGAGCCCGCGCCTGGGCGGAGCGCCCGCCGCGTCGGCCGGCTTCGCCAGCGAGCCGCCGCTGTCCGAGCCCGGGACGGCGCGCGACGTCCTGTCGACCGACTTCTACCTGCGGCAGTGGGGCCGCGCCGGCCTGCGCCGCCGCTCGGAGGAGGTCGACGAGTTCGGCTTCGATCCCAAGTACGAGGCCCGGTACAGGTCGCTCTTCGACTTCCTGCACAGGGTTTATTTCAGGATAGATATCGAAGGCATCGAGCGTATCCCCGCCGAGGGGCGGTGCCTCGTGGTGTCCAACCATTCGGGCGGGCCCATCCCCTACGACGGGCTCATGCTGCGGGCCGCGGTGCGGCGGGAGCACCCGGCGCGGCGGGAGCTCCGCTGGCTGGCCGACGATTTCGTGTACTACCTGCCGTTCGCCGGCACGATCATGAACCGGCTCGGGGCCGTGCGGGCCTGCCAGGAGAACGCCGAGCGGCTGCTCGCGGGCGAGCGGCTCATCGCGGTCTTCCCGGAGGGCGTCAAGGGCAGCGGGAAGCTCTACAAGGACCGGTACCAGCTCCAGCGGTTCGGTCGCGGCGGCTTCATCCGGCTCTGCCTGCGCACGCGCACGCCGCTCGTCCCGTGCGCCATCGTGGGGGCCGAGGAGACGAACCCGCTGTTCTATCGGGTCGAGCACCTCACACGCGCGCTCGGCATCCCGTACCTGCCCATCACACCGACCTTCCCCGCGCTCGGGCCGCTGGGCCTCGTTCCGGCGCCCACCAAGTGGAAGATCCGCCTGGCCGATCCGGTGCGGTTCGACGCGTACGGCCCGGAGGCGGCGGACGATCAGATCCTGGTGCGGCGCCTCGCGGAGCGCGTGCGCGCGACGATCCAGGGGCTCATCGACGAGACCCTGGCCACCCGGAAGTCGATCTGGTTCGGATGAAGCGATCTGCCGAGGCGAATCCCCACTCCATGCCCGAAGATACAAACGAAGGCGATCCGCCCGCCGAGCCCGAGCGAGCGACGACCAGGGGCGCGCGGCCGGAGGGCGTGCTGGTGATCGACAAGCCGCGCGGGCCGACGAGCCACGACGTCGTGGCCCGCCTGCGCCGCGCCCTCGGCGTGAAGCGCATCGGGCACGCGGGGACGCTCGACCCGATGGCGTCCGGCGTCCTCGTGGTGCTCGTCGGCGAGGCCACCAAGCTCGCCCCGTACCTGACCGCGCAGGACAAGCGCTACACGGCGCGCGTCGTCCTCGGCGTGGGGACGGACACCCTCGACGCGGACGGGCAGATCACCGCGACGCAGCCCCTTCCGCCGTGGCTCGACGCGGAGCTCGGCGCCCTCGCCGGGGCCGGCGGGCCTCCCGGCGGTGAGGCGCTCGCGCGCGCGGCGCCGCGCATCGCCGCCGCGATCGACGCGGAGCGGGCGCGGCGGGAGCAGGCGCCGCCGGCCTACTCGGCCATCAAGGTCGCCGGGCAGCGCAGCTACGCCCTGGCGCGCGCCGGCCAGGCGGTGGAGCTGTCGGCGCGGGCCGTCGAGGTCCGGTCGCTCGAGGTGACCGGCGCCTCGCGCGGCGTGTTTGGTGCACCTGCCGCGGGCGCTGCGCCGGCCACCCTCGATCTCGATCTCGGGGTGAGCAAGGGCTATTACGTGCGCTCGCTGGCGCGCGACCTGGGCGCGCACCTCGACGTCCCCGCGCACCTGTCCGCGCTCCGGCGCACGGCGAGCGGCAGCTTCACCGTGGAGCAGGCCGTGTCCCTCGACGCCGGCGCCGAGGCGCTGCGCGCATCGCTGCGCCCGCTCGCCGACGCAGCCGCCGCGAGCCTCCCGGTCGCCCGCCTGACCGAGCACGGCGCCCGGCGCGCGCGCATGGGACAAGCGCTCACCGAATCCGACTTCTCCATGGCTCCTGCGCACCCTGGCGCCGCTGTATGGCTCGATCCGGACGGGGTTGTCGTGGCGCTCGGCGCCTCGGAGGTCGCCGATGCGAACGCCGGTGAAGGCCTTCCAGCGCCATCGCCGACTCGGTTTTCCGTCCTGCGCGGTTTTTCTGAAGCGCCCGACATGCGTGGGAATGCTGCTAGATAAGAGAAACCCACAGCACACGGCAATTCCCTGGACTTCGGCAGATCTACGGCGCATGTCACTGGCATCGCTCGGCAGAATCGGTCGAGCTGGGGAGTCCGCCTTCGGGCGAGAGCGGCAAGAACGCGTGGTTCCGTCATCTCCTGAGATTTCGCGTCCCGGTCCGGTTGCGCTCCCCTCGCCTGTTCCGTTACGATTCGTCCGTTAGGAGCCTCTGTTTGAGTCCCGATTTCGTTCCATTGCCAGCGCTCGGCGCTGCAGTTCTCTCCGCTGTACTTGGCTCGCTGTTCGTCGGCGCCGACACCGCACTGACGACGTTGAGCGCGACGAGGCTCGGCGCGCTGATAGAGCAGGCGACGGGCCCCACGAAGGCCGCTTACGAGCGGATTCGTCAGGAAGACGCCAAGCTCCGTTCCCGCTACCTGCTCGGCTGGGTCGTATCGACCAGCCTGACGGCCGCCTGCTTCGACCTCTTCTTCCGGCGGATTGCCCCAGGCGCTGCGCTCTATCTCGGGCTGGCGACCACCATCGTCCTCAGCGGAGCCCTTTACGAGGTCAGCTCCACGCTGGGCCGCAAACACGCCGATCGGGCCGCATCGATGGCGGTCCGCTTCTTGCGCCCTCTCGAAATCGCGATGCTGCCGCTCGCCGTACCGCTCGGCTGGATCGGCTCCAAGCTGGGGCCGCGGGATGGTGAGCAGCCGTCGGATCCGAGGGTTGCCGAGGCGGAGGTCGAGATCCTCGTCGATGAGGTCGAGCGTTCTGGTCTCTTCGGGCGAGAGCCGGCGGAGATGATCCGGAATGTGCTCGAGTTCGCCGATCTCACGGCGCGGGACGTGATGGTGCCGCGATCCAAGGTCGAGGCCATCGAGATCTCCACTCCGCTGGAGAAGGTGCTGGAGATCGTCACCGAGAGCGGGCACTCGCGGTATCCGGTCTACAAGGATCAGACCGACAACATCGCTGGTCTCCTCTACGCGAAGGACCTGTTCAAGGTCCTCGAGGAGCGCCGGCTCAAGAACACGACGCTCCGGGAGATCACGCGGAGCCCGGCAAATTTCGTCGCCGAGTCGCAGCCCCTCTCTTCGCTGCTCCGGGAGATGAAGAGCCGGAGACAGCACCTCGCCATCGTGGTCGACGAGTTTGGCGGGATGTCGGGGATTGTCACCCTGGAGGACGTGCTCGAGGAGATCGTCGGAGACATCCGGGACGAGCACGACGAGACGGACGACGGCGCTGCCATCCAGGATCTGGGCGACGGCCGCCTGGTCGCCGACGCGGCCGTATCGATGAGCGATCTCTCGGCCTATCTTGGCGCCGAGCTCGACCGTGAGGGAAAGTACGAATCTCTCGGCGGGATGCTCACGCAGCACGTGGGCAAGGTGCCCGAGGTCGGCACGGCCGTGAGCAAGTTCGGCCTGCGCTTCATCGTGCGCGACAGCGACGAGCGTCACATCGGAAAGGTCGAGATCGTCCGCCCCCGCGCCATGGGCGCCGGCGGCGCCGCCTGAAGCCCCCCGCGCCGACCCACCGCGCAGGAGGGGGCCATCGTCGCCCCCTCCCCTAGACCACGAAACCAGGTACGCCCCGCCTCGCGCGCCGCGGTGCTTCAGATCTGCGCCGGCCGAGCGGCGCGCGCCCGCACAGGAGACGGGCCCAGATCGGCGTTTTCGGCGCGCAGGCGTACTCCCCGTACGCCGAGCACCGAAAACGTCGAGATGGGCCCGTATCCGAAGCGGGCGCGTGCCGCTCAGCGGGCGAGGGAGAGTTTGCGGAGCTCGTTCGCGAGATCGTCGCCCTCCTTGATGAGGCCGGGCGTCTCTTCGACGGGGTTGTCCTTGTTGCCCTCGAGCAGCTTGCGGATGTCCGCCATCGCGCTGGCGAGCCTGAAGACCATCTGCTCGCTCGTGAGGCCAGCGACGGACTGCGGATCGACCGGGAGGGCCTGCAGATCGCCGCCGGCGATGTCGCCCTTCGTCCAGCGGGTGGCCTCCTTGTCGGCGGGCCTCAAGCCCTGCTGCGTGCGCTCGAGGCGGCTCACCGTGTACTTCGCCGGCCAGTCCTTGCCGAACGGGAACGGCGCCTTGTTGGGAACGAGCTCGGCCAGCGTCTTGTCGCCGTCCCGGCGGAAGACCACCGAGAAGTTCACGACCGGCTCCTCCTGCTCCTTCCACGATTTCTCGACGGGAGCCTGCGCGGCCGAGAGGACGTTCTTGAGGCTGTCCTTGGTCTTGTTGAGATCCTGGACCGCCGTGGTGTAGGCGAGGACCTGGCGCATCACCCGCCCCGGGAGGCCGCCGATCTGCTTGCCCTCCAGGTTGGTGGCATCGAACGGGACGTTGATGCCGCCCAGCTCGGCCACGAGCTGCGCGGGGAACTTCTTCCCCTCGAGCGCCGTCCGGCCCGCATCGAGCTTGTCCTTCAGCTCCACCATCTTCTCGTTCGCGGCCTTCACGTCCTTCGCGAGCGCCGCGGCGCCGTCGACCGCGAGCTTGCCGCGATCGCCGCGCTCCTTCGCGCCGCCGATGGCGAAGCCCACGCCGATGCCGACGATCGCCGCGAGGCCGGCGTAAAGCGCCGTCTTCTTGGAGGCCTTCCGCCGCTCCTGCTCGACCTCCTCGCCGACCTCGACCTTGATGGTCTGCGCGGCGGCCGTCGGCTTGGGCGGAGGCGTCTGGATCACAGGACGCGGCGCCGGTGCGAACGGAGGCAGCGGGATGCCTGGCGAGATCCCGGGCGGGGGCGCGATGCCCCCCACGGAGGGCATCGGCGGCCGCGCGCTCGGATGCGGCGAGGGCATGCCGACCGGGCCCGCGTTCATGTCGGGAGGCGGCCCCGATCCGGGCTGCGAACCAGGCACGGGAAGGGGGACGGCCGCTCCTGGCGCCCCGCCTATCGCCGTTTTGCCAAGCCGAGCCTTCAGATCGATTTTGCTCTTCTTCTTTTCTTCAGCCATCGGCTCCTCGAGGACGGGATCGCTGCACCACTTCGCGCTGAAAACTCCAGCCCGCCCGAGGGAATCGACCCACCACGGCCCGAACCGGAGCTGCCCCTGCGCGAGCGGCAACAGAAGACGACACGGGCCGGCCTCCAACAGACCGACATGGGAGCGGGGAGGGAAAGATCAGCAACACGACGGGAGCGCCGGGCGAGCGGACAACCCGCCGGGCACGTTAGCGGCGCGCCGCCTGGAATGTCAACGCGATGGCGATCGCAGCGCAGGATGTGTTTCGACAGGCGATCGCCAGGCCACACAGGCCACCCGGCCACACGGGCCACCCGGCCCCACGGCAGCCCCCGCCGGCCCGCAGCTGCGCCCTCGCCGGGTCTGCGCCGGCGTCCCCCGCCCATCCTGCGGGCGACCGCCGGCAGCTGGCCCTCCGCGAAGGGACCGGGTAGGAAGCAGGGGGTTCATGGTCTCGTTCAAGTTCGGCGGGGGTCGGCCGCCGCGGCTCCGCTCTCCTTCCGGCAGCGGACCGGAGGCGCCGCCAGCTTTATCCACCGGCAACAGACCGCAGGCGCCGCCCGCGGCTTCGTCTGGCGACGGGCGGCAGGCGCCCCCCCCGCCTTCCAGCGGGGGCAGGCGGGGGCCGCCCTCGCGGCGGTCATCGCTCCGGATGGAGACCCGGCGGGTCACGAGCTTCGATGGAACCGACATCACCTACCGCGTGACGCCGCCGCCGTTCGAGGGGGCGAAGACGGTGGTCCTGGTCAACGGGCTGGGCGGGCCGTACCTCGCCTGGCGGGCGCAGGTCGAGTACCTCTCCGACCAGTACCGGTTCATCACGTGGGATTACCGCGGGATGTACGCGTCGAAGCGCCCGTCACCGGACGTTCCGGGCGCCTATGCGGTCGCGAACCATGTCCGTGACCTGGAGGCGATCCTCGCCGTCGAAGGGATCCGGCACGGCGCGCTGATGGGATGGAGCGTGGGCGTCCAGGTGGCGCTGGAGGCGTTCCGCAGGCTCCCGGGGTTCGCCGCGAACCTGGTCCTGCTGAACGGCACTTACCGCCGGCCGCTCGAGACGATGGGGCCGCTGCCGGGGCTCGGGCGGCTGTTTCCGCCGTTCGTGGCGTTCGCGGCGCGCGCTCACACGCTGGCGGCCAGGGTGACGCGCAGCACCTTCGGCCCGCCGGACGCGGTGCTCTGGCTGAAGCGAATGGGGCTGCTCGGCAAGACGCTCGACAGCGAGGCGTTCGCCGAGCTCGTGCAGCCGTTCGGCCAGCTCGACATGGACGCGCTCTGCCGCAACCTCCGCGCGCTGGACGCCCACGACGCCGAGCACGTGCTCGAGCAGATCGACGTCCCGACGCTGCTCATCACCGGCGACCGCGATGCGTTCACCCCGCGGGCGCTGGCGCAGTCGATGGCGCGCCGCATACCGATGGCGGAGATCCTCGTGGTCCGCGGCGGGACCCACACCACCGCGGTCGAGTTCCCCGAGCTCGTGTCGCTCCGGATCGAGCGCTTCTTCGCCGACCACGGGTTCTAGCGCGGCCCGCCTGGCCCTGGGCCAGGCGGGCGCGCCGCTCACTTCCGGAGCAGATCGGCGAACGGGTTGTTGCGGAAGCCGCCCGACGAGCTCCCCTGCCCCTTCCCTTGCTGCCCCTGGGCCGGCCGGCGGCCGTCGCCGCGATCGTTGCGGCCGCGCGCGTCGCCGCCTGCAGAGGGGCCGCCCGCCTGGGGACGCGCGCCAGCGGGAGCGCCGCCCTTCTTCGCGGTGAGCGAGATGCGCTTGCGCACGAGATCGACCTCGAGCACCCGCACCTTGATCTTGTCGCCCACCTTCGCGACCTCGTTCGGGTCCTTCACGAACCTGTCCGCCAGCTGCGAGACGTGCACGAGGCCGTCCTGGTGGACGCCGATGTCGACGAAGGCGCCGAACGCCGTGACGTTGGTCACCACGCCCTCGAGCTCCATGCCCGGCTTGAGATCCTCCATGGTCCGCACGTCGTCGCGGAACTTCGGCGGCTCGAACGTGGCGCGCGGGTCGCGGCCCGGCTTCTTCAGCTCGCTCAGGATGTCGTTCAGCGTGAACGAGCCGACGTCGCCGGCCTCGTACTTCTTCGGATCGATCCGCGCGATCGCCGCCGTGTCGCCGATGAGCGACCCGACCGGCACGCCGAGATCCGCCGCGATGCGCTCGACGAGCCCGTAGCGCTCCGGGTGCACGGCGCTCGCGTCGAGCGGGTGCTCCCCGCCCCGGACCCGCACGAAGCCCGCCGCCTGCTCGAACGTCCGCGGGCCGACGCCGGGCACGTCGAGCAGCGCCTTGCGGCTCTTGAACGCGCCGTTCAGGTCGCGGTGCGCGACGATCTTCTTCGCGAGGCTCGGGCCGATGCCGGCGACGCGGGCGAGCAGCGGGGCGCTCGCGGTGTTGAGCTCGACGCCGACCCGGTTCACGCAGCTCTCGACCACCTCGTCGAGCTTCCGCGCGAGCAGCCCCTGGTAGACGTCGTGCTGGTACTGGCCGACGCCGATGCTCTTCGGGTCGACCTTCACGAGCTCCGCGAGCGGGTCCTGCAGCCTGCGGGCGATGCTGATCGCGCCGCGCACCGTGAGATCGAGCTCGGGGAACTCCTCGCGCGCGACGTCGCTCGCCGAGTAGACGCTCGCGCCAGCCTCGCTCACCGGGACGCAGAACAGCTCCGTCAGCGCCTCCGACGCGAGCACGTCCTTCACGAACGCCTCGGTCTCGCGGCCGTGCGTGCCGTTGCCCACGGCGACCGCGCGGAGCGGGTACTTGCGGCAGATGCGGCGCAGGTCCTGGCGGGCGCGCTCGAGCGAGTCGCCGCTCCCGACCAGGTAGATCGTCGTGTGCTCGAGGAGCTTGCCCGTCTCGTCGACGACGGCGCACTTGCAGCCGGTGCGCTGGCCGGGGTCGATGCCGAGCACCGCCTTCGTGCCGAAGGGCGCGGCGAGGAGGAGCTCGCGGAGGTTCTGGGCGAAGACATCGACCGCGGCGCGATCGGCCTGCATCTTGAGGTCGACACGCACGTCGCTCTGGACCGCGGGGAGCAGGAGCCGCTTCACGGCGTCGTCGGCGGCCTTCGTGAGCTCGCCGGCCCACGGCGATTTCGGCTTCAGCCCCACCGCGGCGTGGATCGGCGGGACGAGCGGCTCGGGCGCGAGCTCGATCGCGGCGCGGAGGACGCCCTCGGCCTCGCCGCGGCGGATCGCGAGGTAGCGGTGCGACGGGATGTTCGCGACGGGCTCCTCGAAGCTCCCGTACATGTCGAACTTCGTCTGCTTGGCCGCGTGCTCCTCGTTCTTCTGGACCTTGATGACGCCTTCCTTCGCGTAGGCCTCGCGGACGAGCTTGCGCACGTCGGCGTGCTCGGCGATGCGCTCGGCGCAGATGTCGCGCGCGCCGGCGAGGGCGGCCGCCGCGTCGGGGACCTCCTTCTCGGCGCTGACGAACGCGCGGGCCTCCTCCTCGGGGCTGCCGTCGCCCGGCTGCGACCACATGCGATCCGCGAGCGGCTCGAGGCCCCGCTCCTTCGCGATGATGGCCCGCGTGCGGCGCTTCGGCTTGAAGGGGAGGTAGAGATCCTCGAGCTCCGCCTTGGTGCCGCAGGCGCGGATCTTCGAGGCGAGCGCGTCGGTGAGCTTGCCCTGCTTCTGGATCTCCGTGAGCACCGTGGCGCGGCGCTCCTCGAGCTCGATGAGGTACGCGCGGCGCTCCTCGATGGCGCGGATCTGCACCTCGTCGAGCCCGCCGGTCGCTTCCTTGCGGTAGCGAGCGATGAACGGGACCGTCGCCCCCTCGGCGAGCAGCTTGGCCACCGCCGAGACCCCCTGGCGCGGGAGGCTCAGCTCCTCGGCCAGGAGCGGGACCGGATCGAACGAGCTGTCCGCGCGGCTCGGGACAGCGACAGGGCTCTGCGTCTCAGTCATGGGCGCGGCATACGCGCAGGGTGCACGCGCGTCCAGGCTTGACTTGATGTCTGCCTCAGCCCGCCGCCGCGATGACCTCGCCGTCGCGCAGCACGGCCCGCGCGCGCGGCGCGCCCCAGGGCTGCACGATCGCGTTCTCGTGGGGCAGGTCCCAGAGGGCGAGATCGGCGCGCAGCCCCGGACGGACGGCGCCGCACACGCCGCCCAGGCCGAGCGCGGCCGCCGCCTCGCGCGTCGCGCCCAGGATCGCCTCGGCGACCGTGAGCCCGTAGAGCCGCACCGCGAGCGCGAGCGCGAGCGGAAGGCTCTCGGTCGGCGCCGTGCCGGGGTTCGCGTCGCTGCCCACGAGGAGCGGGACGCCTGCGGCCCGGAGCGCGGCGACGGGCGGCGGCTCCTGCCGCAGCGTGAAGCTCGCCACGGGCAGCAGCGCGGCGGCGACGCCCGCCTGGGCGAGCGCCGCGATGCCCGCCGGCGCGACGTGCTCGAGGTGGTCGGCCGACGCGGCGCCGAGCGCGGCCGCGAGCTCGGCGCCGCCCACGTCCGCGAACTGCCCGACGTGCACGCGCACGCCGAGCCCCAGCGCGCGCGCCCGCTCGAGCACCGGCCGCGCCTCGTCCACCGAGAACGCGCTCCGGTCGATGTACGCGTCGACGTAGCGCGCGAGGCCGGCCGCGGCGATCGCGGGCAGCCAGGAGCGCGCGACGGTCCCCGCGTAGGCCGCGCGGTCGCCGCCGGCCTCCGGGGGCAACGCGTGCAGCGCGAGGTACGTCGGAACGACGCGGGGCAGGCGCGCGTCCCTCCCCGCCTCGGCGACCGCCTCGAGCTGCTTGCGCTCCGTCGCCTCGTCGAGGCCGTAGCCGCTCTTGGCCTCGACGGCGGTCACGCCGAGCGCGGCCATCCGGCGGAGGCGGGCGCGGAGCGTGTCCGCGAGCTCGCCGGCGGTCGCGGCGCGCGCCGCGCGCATGCTCGCGACGATGCCTCCGCCGGCCGCGGCGATCGCCTCGTAGTCGCCGCCGGCCATGCGGATCGCGTACTCGGCGTCCCGCGAGCCGATCCAGGGCGCGTGCGTGTGGCAGTCGACGAGCCCGGGCGTGACGACGCCCGCGGCCTCGATCGCGATCGGCACGCCGGCCCCGGGCCGCAGGACCTCGCGCCGCGGGCCGACCGCATCGATCGCGCCGCCTCGCACCACGATCGCGGCGTCCTCGATGACGCCGAGGGGATCACCGGCCGAGGCGCGGGACGCGTCGCAGGTGACCAGCCGGCGCGCGGTGATGGCGAACGGGCGCTCGGGGTGCTGCGCGGCCTCCGCTCGCGCGGCACCCGGCGGCGCCGTCACGTCGCCGCCCCCGCGGCGCGCGCCCGCTCGATGTCCTCGATCACCGCCCGGGACGCGGGCCCACCGACGATCTCGGCGAACGCCGCCGGCGAGGAGGCCGGCCGCGGCGGGCACCGCCGGCGCAGGCCCAGGCACCGCGCGGCCGCCTCGACGCAGCGCTCGCGGAAGCGGGGCTCGCGCTCGGCCTTGCGCACGAGCGCCTCGTGCACGCGGTCCTGCAGGTCCTCGCGGTGGCAGACGAGCAGCGCGTCGCAGCCCGCCCAGACGGCCGCGGCGGCGGCCTCCTCGACGGCGTGGTGCGCCGCGATCGCGGCCATCTCGAGATCGTCCGAGAAGAGCACCCCCTCGAAGCCGATCTCGCCGCGCAGGAGGTCGGTGCAGATGGCGCGCGACAGCGTCGCCGGGACGCTGGGATCCAGCGCCTCGACGACGATGTGCGCCGTCATGAGCGACGCGACCCCGGCGCCGCAGGCGGCGCGGAACGGCGGCAGCTCGATCTCGTCGAGGCGGCCGCGCGCGTGCATGAGGGTCGGGAGCGCGAGGTGGCTGTCGAGCGCCGTGTCGCCGTGCCCCGGGAAGTGCTTGCCGCAGGCGAGCACGCCCTCCTCCTGGAGACCCTCCAGGAATGCAACGGCGCTCCGCGCGACCGCGCCAGGGTCGCGACCGAACGCGCGATCGCCGATGATCGGGTTCGCCGGGTTCGAGTCGACGTCGAGCACCGGGGCGAAGTTCAGGTTGATGCCGACGGCCCGGAGCTCGGACGCGACGGCGCGCGCCGCGCGTCGCAGCAACGGGAGGTCCGCGAGCTCGCCGAGCGAGCGCATCGACGGCAGCGTCAGGAACGGCGCGGGCAAGCGGGTCACGCGGCCCCCCTCCTGATCGATGCCGATGAAGGGAGGCCGATCTGGGCCGCCCGCCGCGGCGAGCGCCTGGCAGAGCCGCGCCGTGGCGGCCACGTCAGGGACGTTGCGCCGGAACAGGATCGCGCCGCCCCGCCGCCCCTCGGCGAGGGCCTTCAGGTACCGGGCCGGCGGCTCCGCGCCGTCGAAGCCGCCCACGATGAGCTGACCACACAGGACCTCGAGCTCCAGATCGAGCCGCATCGTCCACCACCTCTCGCGCGGCGCAGGCGAGTGGCCGGCCGCGGAATCCGTTCGTAGACGACTCGTAAACGACTTGGGCCGACGAGGCCACTTCCGAGGGATGCCGGTGCGCCGGAGGGGACGCCGCGGCGCCGGAGGGACGCATCGTGTCGCGGTCGGCCCGCTCAGAACCGGATCGCGATCTTCCCGAAGTGTGCGCCGCTCGCCATGGACTCGATCGCCTGGCGCACCTCGGCGAAGGGGACCACGCGATCGACGACCGGCCGGAGCCCGCTCGCCGCGATCGCGCGGTTCATGTCCTCGAACATCGCCCGCGACCCGACGAAGATGCCCTGCGCGGTGATCTGCTTCATCAGGATGGGGAACAGGCCGACATCCCCCAGCGCGCCGCCCGTGAGCACGCCGATGAGGCTCACGCGGCCGCCGAACCGGACCGCGCGGAGCGAACGGGCGAGCGTGCCCGCGCCGCCCACCTCGATCACGTGATCCACCCCCGCGCCGCCGGTGAGCGAGCGCGCGGGCGCGTCCCAGTCGGGGTTCGCGCGGTAGTTGATGGTCTCCGACGCTCCGAGCGACCTCGCGCGCTCGAGCTTCTCGTCGCTGCTCGAGGTGACGATGACGCGGGCGCCCGCGAGCCGGGCGAACTGCAGCGCGAAGATCGAGACGCCGCCCGTGCCCTGCACGAGGACCGTGTCGCCCGCCTTGATGTGGCTCGCCACGAAGAGCGCGTTCCATGCGGTCACCGCGGCGCACGGCAGCGACGCGGCCTCCTCGTCCGTGAGGTGCTGCGGGACCGCGACGACCCCCTCTGCATCGAGCAGCACCCGCTCCGCGGCCACGCCCGGCAGCTCCCCGCCGAGGGCCCCCCGCGCCTTGTTCGCGGAGAGCTCCCCGTCGATCCATCGCTGGTGGAAGATCGGGCTCACGCGATCGCCGACCTTCACCCGCGTCACCCCGTCCCCCACGGCGACGACCTCCCCGACCCCGTCGGAGAGCGGGACGAGCGGCAGCGAGAACTTCGGGTTGTAGAGCCCCTTCGCCACGAGCAGGTCGCGGAAGTTGAGCGACGCCGCCCTCATCTGGAGGACGATCTGCCCAGGCCCCGGCTCAGGATCCGGAAGATCGATCGGGCGGAGCGCGTCGAGGCCGAACGAACCCTGGAGAGCGAACGCTTTCATGCAGATCCTCCTTGAGCGGAGATCCGCTATCCCACGCGGGGTGGAGGCCGGTCAACGCGCCGCTCGACGCCCTGGCCGCCGCGCGTCGCGCAGCGCCTGGGCAGCGAGCCACAGGCCGGCCGCCGTCACGAGCGCCGCCCCGAGCAGCTGATCCGCCGACGGGCTCTCGCCGAGCCAAGCGGCGGCGAGCACGTGCGACAGGACGACCCCGACGTAACCGATCGCGCCGACGCGCGCCGCGCTGTCGAGCGCGTAGGCGCGCGTCATCGCGAGCTGCGCGAGGCCGCCGGCGAGCCCCGTCCCGATCAGCAGGAGGGCGCCGAGGGCGTCGGGCGTCCGCCAGACCGGGATCGAGAGCGCGACCATCGCGGCGCTCGCCACGAGCGAGAAGTGCAGCGCGATCGCCTCGGGGCTCGCGCGCTCCCCGCCTGCGCCGATCCTGCGCAGCCAGATCATGGCGAACGCCGAGAAGACGGCGCCGAGCGTGGCGATGAGCGCGATCTCGCCCGCGATCGCGAGCCTCGGCGCGGCGACCAGCCCGACGCCGGCGAAGGCGAGAAGGGTCGCGAGCCAGAGGCGCGGGCTCGTCCGCTCGCCGAGCAGCCGCGGCGCGAGGAGCGCGACGAAGATCGGGCTCGTCGCGCCGAGCGTGACCGCGTCGCCGAGCGCGATCTGCGGCGTGCCGAGCGTGTAGAAGCCGCAGAGCATCGCCCCGGTACCGCAGAGCGAGCGCGCCCACGCGAGCCGCCGGTCGCCCCGACCCACGGAGAGCGGCGCACGGCGGACGAGCGCGACGCCGAGCGCGGTGGCCGCGCCCACCAGCGTTCGCGACGCCGCCACCTCGGGCCACGGGGCGTGCTCCGAAGAGAGCCGCGCGAGGACGTTCATCGCGGCGAAGAGCGATTGGGCCAGGAGCATCCACAGGACGCCCGCGGTCGGGTGCGCCGCGCGCCCCTCGCGCTCCGCGGCGAGGACGATCGCGGAGGCCCCGGGCGGGTGCGCGGCGACCGCGCCCTGCGACGATGACGACGTGCTCACGTAGCGCATCGATTACCACCTCGACCTCGCCGCCGTACACGCCGCCGTGCGCCCGAAGGCGTCGGCGCTCCCGGGTGCGCGCGCGACATCGAAGCGCTACGGTCGCAACGATGCGCGCGATCATCGGAGTCACAAGGAGAAGCAGGACAGGAGCGATGGATGGTCAGCGGGAGCGCCGGTCCGGGGCGCTCTGGCTCGGGCTCGTCGCCGCGGGCGCGCACGCGCTCGGGTGCGGCGCGAGCGCCGCGAAGGAGCCGGCGGAGGAGCCGTCCGGCGGCAAGGCCAGAGGCGGGGCGGCGGAGGAGGAGAGCGCGCGCCCCTCGGAGGGCAAGGCCGCCGGCGTGGAGGCCGGCGGCGAGGCCCAGGGCGCCCAGGCCCCGCCCGCGCCGGGCCAGCAGATGACCCGCGCGGAGGCAGCGCGGTACGTGCTCGGCCTCGTGAACCGCGATCGCGCGGCGCACAAGCTGCCGCCCGTCCGGTGGGACGAGACCGCGGCGCGCGCAGGACGGCGGCACGCCGAGGACATGGTCCGGATCGGCTTCACCGGCCACTGGGGCAGCGACGGCTCGGTCCCGGAGGAGCGCTACACGGCCGCGGGCGGCGACGGGTTCCCGATGGAGAACGCCGGCTGCTTCGCCGACGCGATCCCCCGCGAGCTCGATCCGGATCCGCGCTTCTCCGCGGAGAGCCTCGAGCGCGTGCACCAGGCCTTCATGAACGAGAAGCCCCCGGCCGACGGGCACCGGCGCAACGTGCTCACAGCGTCGCACACGTCGCTCGGGGTCGGGCTGGCCAAGGCGAAGGGGTTCGACATCGCCTGCGTGGCGCAGGAGTTCGTCGACGACTACGGGACGTACCAGCCGCTGCCCAGGCGGACGACGATCGGCGAGCGGATCCGGGTGAGCGGCGAGATCGCCGCGCCGGCGAAGATCGCGGGCGTCGGGATCTCGCGGGTCGAGCCGGGGAAGCCGATCAAGCCGGAGAAGCTGCTCAAGATGGGCGGATACCCGATCCCGCCCCCCTACGCGACTTTCTTCCCGAAGGGCTTCAAGACGCCTATTCCTCTCCAGGTGACCGGCAATCGATTCGACATCCAGGTCCCGCTGGACGACCGCGGGCGACCCGGGCTCTACGGCGTCAGCGTCTGGGCGACATTCCCCCCCTCGGGCGAGCTGAAGATGGTCTCGCTCCGCACGATCGACGTCGTCGGCAAGGGAGGCGCGCGATGAGCCAGAGCCGCCCCCCCACGGCGTCCGAGGAGCTCGACGCGGTCAAGGTGCTCGATCACCTGGTCCGCCGCGCGGTCTCGATGGGCGCGAGCGACATCCACGTCGAGCCGAAGCGCGACGGCATCCGCGTGCGCTACCGCGTCGACGGCGTGATGGTGGCGCAAGGGCAGATCCCGATCGAGATCGCGCCGTCGCTCACCTCGCGCGTGAAGGTGCTCGCGCGGATGGACATGACCGAGCGGCGCCTGCCGCAGGACGGCCAGTTCAGCCTGGAGCTCCACGGCCACCCGCTCATCCACCTGCGCGCCTCGACGTTCCCCGCGATCCACGGCGAGACGCTCGTGCTGCGCGTGCTGCTGAGCCACCAGCTGATCGCCCTCGACAAGCTCGGGCTCGCCGAGGGGGACCTGCCGCGGCTCGAGCGGCTCGCCGACCGGCCTTCGGGGCTGATCGTCGTGTGTGGGCCGACCGGATCCGGCAAGACCTCGACGCTCTACTCGCTGATCAAGGTCATGAAGACGAGCGAGCTGAGCATCGTCACGCTGGAAGATCCGATCGAGGTCGAGTTCGCCGACATCACGCAGGGGCAGACCAACCCGAGGCAGGGCTTCACGTTCGCGACGGGCCTGCGCGCGATCCTGCGGCAGGACCCGGACGTGATCATGGTGGGCGAGATGCGCGATCCCGAGACGGCGCAGATCGCGCTGCAGGCGAGCCTCACGGGGCACCTCGTGCTGTCGACGCTGCACACCTCCGACGCGGTGGACACGGTCGCGCGCCTCGTGGACCTCGGCGCGGAGTCGTGGATCGTGGCGAACGCCCTGCTCGCCGTGGTCGCGCAGCGGCTCGTCCGCAAGCTCTGCGAGGAGTGCGCGGAGACGTACGAGCTCGAGACCGACGTGACGGGCGAAGAGGACAAGGTCCTCATCGAGAAGGGCGCCGAGCTGAAGCGCAGCGTCGGGTGCCAGACATGCCACTTGACGGGCTACCGGGGGCGCATGGGCCTGTTCGAGATGCTGGAGCTCGACGACGACCTGCGGGATCTCGTGAAGGCGCGGGCGGGGAAGCGCGCATACCGGGACGCCGCGCGCAAGGTAGGGCTCGTGCCGCTGCGCGAGGCCGGGCTCGCCAAGGTGAAGGAGGGGCTCACCTCCCTGGACGAGGTGCTCCGCGTGACGTGACGCTCCCCGCTCTGGAGGAGGTCTTGCCGAGCGCGTCGGCCAGGCGCGCCGCGGTTCGCCGTGCGATCCGCGGCGCGTCGCCGGTCAGGTCGCCTGCGAGGAGCCGTCGTCGACCGCGTTGGCGGCGATGACGCCCTTGTACCAGAGCGCGCTGTCCTTCGGGATGCGCCGCTGCGTCTCGTAGTCCACCCAGACGATGCCGAACCGCTGCGAATAGCCGCGATCCCACTCGTAGTTGTCCATGAGCGACCACACGAAGTACCCCGCGAGCGGCGCCCCCGCGTCCATCGCGCGCCGCGCGGCGACGAAGTGATCGCGCAGGAACTGAAGCCGCCGCGTGTCCGGGATGCGGCCGTCCTTGTCCGGCTCGGTCGAGTAGGCCGCGCCGTTCTCCGTCACGTAGAGCTTCGGCACGCCGTACTCCACGTGCAGCCGGAGGAGCAGCCGCCGCAGCCCTTCCGGGTAGACCTCCCAGCTCATCTCCGTCTGCTCGGAGGGGGGCGCGACGTGCACCGTCCTCGGCAGGTTCTGCTCCTCGGGCACCTTGCTGCTCCGCAGGACCGCCCGCGAGTAGTAGTTGAGGCCGAGGAAGTCGCACTGCGTGGCGATGATCTCGAGATCGCCCGGCTTGCACACGGTCAGCCCCTCCGGCGGGAGGTAGCCCAGCGCGATGTAGTCCTCGATCATGTCCGCCGGATAACGCCGGCCGTACAGCGGATCGAGGAACCAGCGGTTGAAATACCCGTCGTAGTGGCGGCACGCGTCGTAGTCGGCGGCGCTGGGGGACGCGGGCATCGCGTAGTTCATGTTGAGCGTGATGCCCACCTCGGCGCCGGGACAGTTCTGGCGCACCACGGGCACCGCGAGGCCGTGGGAGAGCAAGAGGTGGTGGCTCACCGCCAGCGCCTTCTTGAAATCGCGCATGCCCGGCGCGTGGATCCCCTTCTCGTAGCTGAGGAACGCCGTGCACCACGGCTCGTTGTGCGTGATCCACTTCTTCACGCGATCGCCGAGCTTGCGCGAGATGACGTCGGTGAACTCCACGAACGCGTCCGCCGTCGAGCGGTGCTGCCAGCCACCGACCTGGTCCTGGAGCACCTGCGGCAGGTCCCAGTGGAAGAGCGTCGCGTACGGCTCGATCCCGGCCGCGAGGAGGCCGTCCACGAGCCGGCTGTAGAAGTCGAGCCCCTTCTGGTTCACCGCGCCCCGGCCGTTCGGGAGGATGCGCGGCCACGCGATCGAGAACCTGTAGGCCATCATGCCCAGGCTCTTCATCAGCGCGATGTCCTCAGGCCACCGGTGGTAGTGGTCGCACGCGATGTCGCCGTTGGTCCCGTCGACGATCTGACCGGGCGTCTTCGCGAAGCGATCCCAGATGGACTCGCTGCGGCCGTCCTCGTTCGTAGCCCCCTCGATCTGATAGGAGGACGTCGCGGTCCCCCAGACGAAATTGTCGGGAAATCTCAGAGACGGCATGTCGGTTCGTGGTTCTCCCTAGAGAGGTCCGGCCTCGGCGGAGGCGGGCACCGTGCGATCGTAGAGCGCGGAGGGCGCGATGACGGAGCCGGGCGCGTAGAGATGGCAGCGGACCCAGTGCCCCGACCCGACGTCGATGGCCCCCGGCATCTGCTCCCGGCACGTGTTCATCACGCTCGGGCAGCGGTCCGCGAAGGGGCAGCCCGGCGGCGGGTTGATGAGCTTCGGCGCCCCGGAGCGCGCCGGGAGATCGCCGCGGATCGAGCCGTTCGGATCCGGAACCGCCGAGAGCAGGAGCTTCGTGTACGGGTGCGCCGGCTGCTGCATCAGCTCCTCGCTCGGCGCGCCCTCCACGATGTGGCCTGCGTACATCACCATCGTGCGATCCGCGACGTAGCGCGCGCTCGCGATGTCGTGCGTGATGTAGAGGTAGGAGATGCCGCGCTCCTCCTTGAGCTTCTCCATCAGGTTCAGGACGCCCATGCGGATCGAGACGTCGAGCATCGAGATCGGCTCGTCCGCGAGGATCACGCTGGGATCCACCGCGAGGGCGCGGGCGATCGCCACGCGTTGCCGCTGACCGCCCGACAGCTGGTACGGGAACTTGAGCGCGACCTCCGCGGGCGGGTTCAGATCGACCGTCTTGAGGAGCGCGTGCACCTTCTCCCGGAGGATCGCCGCGGTGGGCGCCTTGTTGTGGAGCAGGAGCGGCCGCTCGAGGTGGTAGCCGATGGTGTGCACCGGGTTGAGCGAGCCGAACGGATCCTGGAAGATCATCTGCACCTGCCCGCGGTAAGCGAGCGAGGCGCGGGTCGGCTCCTCCTTCAGCACGTCGCGACCCTTGAACACGATCTGCCCGCTGCTCGGCGGCATCAGCCGCGCGAGGAGCCGTGCGATCGTGCTCTTGCCGCTGCCCGACTCGCCGACCAGCGCGATGACCTCACGCTCTGCCAGCGAGAACGATGCGTCGTGCAGCGCCCGGAGCTGCTGCGATCGCAGCCCGCCGCCGACAGGGAAGTACTTCCCCAGGCGCACCACGTCGAGGACAGGCGAGACAGAAGGTTGCGTCATCGTCATCGTCAGTAGAGGTGGCAGGCGCCGCGGTGCTCGGGCGCGATTTCACGAAGGGCGGGCAGCTCGTTCTGGCAGGTCGCGAAGGCCTGCGGACACCGGGGATGGAAGCGGCAGCCGGCGGGTGGGTTGCGCATGTCGGGCGGCGAGCCCGGGATGCCCTGCAGCCTGCGGCGCGGCCCACGGACCGAGGGGAACGACCCGAGGAGCCCCTGCGTGTACGGGTGCTTCGGATCGCTGAAGAGGTCCTTGGCGCGGGCGGTCTCCGCGAGCTTGCCGGCGTAGAGGATGGCGATGCGCGTGGAGAACTCGGCGATGAGCGAGAGGTCGTGCGTGATGAAGAGGATCGAGAAGCCGAGGCGCTCCTTGAGCTCGGCGATCTGCTGCAGGATCTCCCGCTGCACGACCACGTCGAGCGCCGTCGTCGGCTCATCCATGATGAGGAACGGCGGCTTGAGCGCCATCGCGATGGCGATCACCACGCGCTGGCGCATGCCGCCCGACAGCTGGTGCGGGTAGCTGTTCAGGCGCGACGAGTCGATGTTCACGAGCTTGAGCAGCGCGGCCGCGCGCTCCATCGCCTGAGCGGGCGTCACGCCGTCGTGCGCGATGATCGGATCGGCGATCTGCTCGCCGATCGTCAGCACCGGGTTGAGCGCGGTCATCGCGCTCTGGAACACCAGCGCCATCTTCCGCCAGCGGAAGGCGCGGAGCTGCTCCTCGTTCATCGCCAGGACGTCCTGCCCGGCGAAGTACACGTGCCCGCCCGTGATGACCGCCGGCGGGCGGAGCAGCCGCATGATGGCCATCGCCACCGTCGACTTGCCGCTCCCCGACTCGCCCGCGAGGCCGAGCACCTCGCCCGGGGCGATGTCGAAGGAGACGTTGTCGACCGCGCACACCGGACCCGTCGGGGTGATGAACTCGACCCGGAGATCCTGAACCGAGAGAAGCGGACTAGGCGCCATGAGTCCTCACCACCGGCGTAGACGGACCCGCCGTGACCTTGCGGCTCCTGAGGAGACGCGACCAGGCGCCCTCCGCGCGGAGCCGCGGATTCGAGATCTCGTCGATCGCGTAATTGATGAGCGTGAGCGCGAACCCGACAAGCGCGACGCACACGCCGGTGGGCACGATGGTCCACCAGGCGCCCGTGAGGAGCGCGGCGTTGTTGCTCGCCCAGTAGAGATTCGTGCCCCAGGTGACGGCGCTCAGGTCGCCCAGCCCGAGGAACTCGAGGCCGACCTGGGCGCCGATCGCGTAGACCGTCGCGCCGATGAAGCCGGACATGAGGAGCGACGTCATGTTCGGCAGGATCTCCACGAAGATGATGCGCGCGCTCCCCTCGCCGCTCACGAGGGCCGCGGACACGAAGTCCTTGTCGCGCAGCGCGAGCACCTGCGAGCGGAGCACACGCGCGTTCCACGCCCAGCCCGTGAGGACGAGGACGAACAGGATCGTCAGCGGCCCGGCCGGCAGGTAGGCCGCGATGACAACGGCCATCGGCAGGCCGGGGATGATCAGGAACACGTTCGTGAGCAGCGAGAGAACGCTGTCGATCCAGCCGCCGAAGTAGCCTCCGGCCATGCCGATCGCCGCGCCGATCGCGATCACGGCGAAGCCCGTGGCGAAGCCGACGGCCAGCGAGGTCCGCGCGCCGACGATCGTCTGCGCGAGCACGTCCTGCCCCTGGCCGTTCGTGCCGAACAGGTGCTCGGCGGAGGGAGCCTCGTGCGGCATGCCCACGAACGCGTGCGGGTCCTGGCCCACGAGCGAGGGGCCGAGCAGCGAGAGGAGCAGGAAGAAGAGCACGATGAGCGTGCCCACCATCGCCTTGCGATTCGAGAGGAGCAGGCGGAGCCATCCCGCCGCACGGGAGGCGCCGCCCCCGCTGTTGCCTTGTTGCGCAGCCATCGCTTCTCCTGGACCCAGCCGTCAGCGCCCGCGGGCGCGGGGATCAAGAAACACGTAGATCACGTCGACCAGGAAGTTCGCCCCCAGCACGGCGAACGTGATGGTGAGGAAGATCCCCTGCATGAGCGGGTAATCCTGATTTCGAACCGCCTGGATGAGCAGATAACCTTGCCCCGGATACGAGAAGACGATCTCGGTGAGCAGCGAGCCGGCGAGCACGAAGCCAAGCGCCATGCCGAAGCCCGTGACGTTGGGCAGGAGCGCGTTCCTCGCGGCGTAGGTGAACATGACCCGCCACTGCGAGAGCCCCTTGGCCTGGGCCATCGTGATGTACTCCTCGGACAGCACGGTGACCATCGCGCTGCGCATGCCGAGCATCCAGCCGCCGATGGTGGCGACGACGATCGACAGGGCGGGCAGGACCATGTGCGAGAGCACGCTCCCGATGAACTCCAGGCTCCAATCGGGCGAGAGCGTGTCGCTGTAGGCGTGGCGCAGCGGGAAGGCCCCGAGCACGAACCCGAGGACGTAGAGCGACACCATCGCGAGCCAGAAGTAGGGGAACGCGCCGAGGAACATCAGGACCGGCGGCATGACCGAGTCGAGCCAGCCGCCCCGCTTCCACGTCGCGACGATCCCGAGCACCGTCCCCAGCCCGAAGCTGACGATCACGGCGGCGCCCGACAGGAGCAGCGTCCAGCCGAGCCCCGTCGCGATGACCTCCGTCACCTTCGCCGGGAAGTGCGCCACCGAGGTGCCGAGATCGCCGGCCAGCGTGTGGCTCAGGTAGGTGATGTATTGCTTGTAGAGCGGCTCACCCGTGAACCCGAACGCCTTCCGCAGCGCCTCGATCGCCTCCGGCTGCAGCTGCCCCCGGAAGCGCACGAACATGGCCGAGGCTGGATCGCCCGGCATGGCGCGCGGAATGAGGAAGTTCAGGGTGAGCGAAGCCCACGCCGCGATGAAGTACAAGCCCAGCTGTCGCAGAAGGTAACGCACAGAAGCTCTCTCTTTTAACCTGCTCTCCGGATCAGGTCACGCCCAACTTCACTTCGGCTTGAGCTCGGTGAGGACCAGCAGGTACTCGGGCGGGTTGTTGGGCGACAGCTTCGCGTACGGGTTCTCCTTGCTGGGGAACCCGGTGAAGCGGCGTGTGTTGTACTCGCCCCAGGACGGCCCGGGGAAGAGCGGGATCGAGGGCGCCGTCTCGGAGAAGATCTCCTGGAGCTGCTCGATGATCTTCTTCTGCTCCGCCGGCTCGGTCGCGGCCTCGAACACCTCGAAGAGGCCGTCGGCCTGCTTGGCGCCGAAGCGGTGCCAGTTGCGCGCCGACGTCTCGCCGACCGGCTTCGCGGTCGCGGTGCCGAGGAGGTCCCGGTAGAAGTTGTATGGGGTCGGCTCCTCGTTCGACCAGCCCATCGACAGGTCGAACGTGCCCTTCTGGAGCGCCTCGAAGAACGCGCTGAAGTCGTACGTCTTCAGCGTGGCCTCGACGCCGATCTGCTTGACCTGCTGCGTGACGATCTGCGCCGCGCGCACCCAGTCGGACCAGCCCGTGACGACGTTGAGATCGAAGCGCAGCGGCTTCCCGTCCTTCACGCGGATGCCGTCGGCCCCCTTGGCATAACCCGCCTCGTCGAGGATCTGGTTCGCCTTGGCCACGTTGAACTTGACCCAGTCGCCCGCCTCGACCGTCTTCTGGCTGCGCCAGCGCTCGTGCGCGTCGCTCAGCGCCGTCGCGTCCGCCGGCCGCGTGTAGTTGTTCATGGCGACCTTGACGATCTGCTCGCGGTCGAGCGACATGCTGATCGCCTTGCGCACCCGCGCGTCGTCGAGGGGCTTCTTCGCCGTGTTCGTGTAGACGAACACCGTGCTGCCGACGAGCGGGAACCAGTAATGGTGATTCGTGGGGTCCTTGCCGACGTAGACCTTCTCGATCTCCGGGACGAAGTTGCCGGCCCAGTCGACCTCGCCGTTCAAGAGCGCCAGGTTCGCCTGGTCGTTGCCCGGGTACGCCGGGAAGCGGAGCCCCTTGATCGCCGGCTTGCCCTGCTGCCAGTAGTTCGGGTTCCGGCCGAGCTCGTAGATCTGGTTCTGGAAGGTCTTCACCTCGGTGAAGGGCCCCGTCGCGACCGGGTTCTCGTTCGTGTACGTGACCGGATCCGCCACGTCCTTCCACTTGTGCTCCGGCACGATCGGCTGGTGGCCGAGGAAGACGAGCCCGGGGACGTACGGCCGCGTGAGCGTGAACTCGACCGTGGAGTCGCTCTTGGCCTCGACCGAGGTCAGCCACTTCCAGACGCCTTGCAGGTCGAGGGCGACGTGCTTCTTCAGGAGCCCGAAGGTGAAGGCCACGTCCTTCGCCGTGAACGGTTGGCCATCGGACCACTTGACGCCGGGCCGCGTCGTGACGGTGAGCGTCTTGTTCCCGTTACCCCACTCGTACTTCGATGCGAGCCAGGGGGTGAACTCGCCCTTCATCGTGTTGTAAACGAGGAGCGGCTCGTAGATGCCAGCGACGGTTGGCCAGCGAACGTTGCCTGGTGCGAGCAGAGGATTGAAGTTCCGCACCCATGACGCTTGCTGCTCGATCGAGACGGTCAGGAAGGTGTCGGCGGCCGGAGAGGGTTTGCCCGGACCCGGCGCGGTGCTCGCGCCGCCCGCGGACTCCTTGGTCGGTTCGGTCTTCCCGCACCCCGCTGTGACACCGACCGAAAGAAGCAACGTCGACAACACGAACGTCCGACGCGGCAACAACCAGTTCCTCATGAGAATGCTCCTCGCGGGGCCCTCGTGGATACGCCCGAGCGCCCACCGTCCCTCTCCCACTCCTCAATCTCCCTGGAAGCCACCACGCGGCAGAGCGGCTCGCCGGAATTCGACACCGCGACGCAGTGCGCCATACCAGCATCCAGGCGTCGGCACTGTAGCCGTTTTCGCACAGCAGTGTCAACGGGGATTCGAGGTCGCTGTCAAGTTCTCGCGCCGCTTACTCAGGCGCGTTTTCAAGGGAGATGTCGTGGTGCGTCATGTCTCGCAGCAGCAACTCCGTCTCATGTGGTGCTCATGGTGTCATCACGCGTCATGAGGAATGATGGCTTAAGCACTTGCACTGTTATTTTCTTTGACCGTAGTAAGAAAGTAAGCCGTCACAGACTGCGTCGGTTCAGGCACCTGAGGTGCGCCGCGGTCCACGCGCGTCCGGGGCAGGTCTATACAGACGTCCGCGGGCGATTACAAGACCAGAAATTTCCAACTTCGCGCCGGTGGACAGGGGGCGCGCTCCCAGGGCGAGCGCGGGCACCTCCTGGGCGGGCAGAGAGGGAAGGCCGCGTCAGGGGCGGACGCGGGCGGAGCGTCGGGTGCGGTCAGCGTTGTAGTGCGGGCCGCTGTTCGACGCCTGATGGGCTGGTCTTCTCCGCCGTGGCCGTGAGTACCACGTATCAGGAAAGGCTCCCTTCGATGTCATCAATGTTTCGCGCGCAGGCGCGGGCCAGGCGGGCGGCCGCGAGCGCGCCTCATGGGAGCGGGGGAGCGGACGCTGGCACGCGGAGCTCGCCGCCGAAGAGCTCGTCGGCGGTGCAGTTGTCGAGGAACGCGCTCTCCTTACCCAGCTTCAGCTGAGGCTCGGGCGAGCCCTGCACGACCAGCCCGAAGCGGTTGTCCAGGGCGCGAACCCGGGAGAGGCGACCCGTGCTCCGGTCGTACAGGATGCCGGCGCGCGCACAGCCTTCCACCCGCACGTCATCGAGCGCGACGGTGGAGCCGGCGAGCGCGAGGACGCCGTCGGCGACGAGCTCGTCGCGCCGGCTGCCCTGTGCGGCGCGGGGATCACCCGTCACCCCGTCGACGACCGTCTGCGAGATCTCCGCCTCGGAGGCGAACAGCACCACGCCGGCCGTGCGGCTCCCGCGGACGAGGGACGAAGCGATCCGGATCTCGTACCCCGCGGCGGCGACGCCGATGCCCGTGCTGTCGTCGTCGTCGTCGTCGTCATCGTCGTCATCGTCGTCATCGTCGTCTGATTCGCCGCCCGCGGTGCCGTCGATCAGGTTCCCGATGATCTCGACCCTGCTGCCGAGGATCTCCGTGCCGGCGAAGACGCCGACGGAGCGGTTGCCGCTCACGACATTGCCCGCGAGCACCGCGGTGGCGCCCCGGTAGATGACGATCCCCTGCCCCACCGGCGCGCGGCGGTCCGGCGCGACATGCCCCTCGACGAGGTTGCCTGTCACGGTCGCCTCGGACCCGTCATATCCCACGAGCAGGCCGGTGCCCTCGTTGCTGCGAATGGCATTCGACACGAGCGTCACCCGGCCCTCCGCCACGGTCAGCCCGGCGCCGTCCCCCCAGCCGCCCTCGGCGATGGTGCCTTCGATGAGGTTGCCGCCGGCGATCAGCTCGGCGGAAGAGTCGCCGACGTGTACCCCGGTGCCGCGGTTCCGGACGACCGCGCTGTCGTGGAGGCGCATCGCCGCGCCGCGGGTGACGGCGACGCCGAATCCGCCGAGCAACGACCCGGTCGGGGCCGCCACCGTGCCCTGCACCAGGCTCCGCGTCATCGTCGCCGCGCTGCCCTCGCCGATGACGGCGACGCCGATCTCGGTGTTGCCGAGGACCACGCTCGAGTCGATCGCGACGCGCGCTTGCCTCGCCGCATACACGCCGACGCCGTAAGGCGGGTCGGAGCTCCCGGGGCTCGTCCCCTCGACGAGGACGCCGGAGAGGGTCGCCGACGCGCTGGCCGCCACGAGGATCCCGGACAGCTGGTTTCCAACGACAGCCGTGCTCTCGATCGACGCCTCGGCGCCGTCCTGCACGACGATCCCCTGGCCGTCCGCCGGGTAGCGCCCCGACGACAAGGTCCCCTCGACGAGGCTGCCCACCACGGACGCCGTGGCGCCCGCCTGGAGCGCCGCCACGCCCGCCGCGCGGTTGCCCGTCACGGCGCTCTCCTTCACGAGGAGCGCGCCGCCGGCTTCCGCAAGGGCGCCGATGCCGGTTCCTGCGCTGCCGTCGCGCGTCCCCTCGATCCAGCTCTGCGCCACCGAGAGGCGGGCGCCGTCGCCCGACTGGACGCCGGCATGCATGGCGTCCTTGATGTGAACGCGCTCGAGCGTCACGGCGCTCGCGCCGGTCGCCACGACGCCGGCGCCGTCTCCGCCGATCTCGATCCCCCGGAGCGTCACCTCCCCTGCGTCGAGCACGGCCACGATCGCCGGAGGACTCACGGCCGAGCTGACCCCGCGGATCCGCACGCGTGAGGCGCACGGGCCGGCGATCTCGAGCGGCTTCGTGATGACGACCGGCTCGTCGTAGGTCCCCGCCGCGAGCGCGATCGTCCCGCCGTCGGCGACGAGCCCCAGCGCCGCCTCGATCGTCGTGACCGGCCTCGCCTCGGATCCGTCGCCGTCCGCGCCGGAGTAGCTCGGATCCACATAGACGTTCCCGGACACGCGCGGGACGCTCCCCCACGGCCCGCGCCCGCAGCCGACGGGGCCGTCGACCGGCACACACCCCGCTTCCGGCGTCGCGAACGTGCCTGTCGGGCACCTCGCCATGGCCGGCCTGCAGAGCCCGTCGTCGCCCGCGAGCTCCGGAGCGCAGCGGGGGATGCCAGCGGGAATACAGCCCTCATCGAACTTCGGGATCGTCCCCGCAGGGCATTTCGCCATCGATGGATGGCAGAGTCCGTCGTCCTCCACGAACAGCTCGGCGCACCCCTGGATGCCCACCGGCATGCACGCCTCCGCGGGGCCGAGGACGTGCCCAGACGCGCAGCTAGGCGCGCGCGGCGCGACGCCCTCGCATGCGAGCGGGGCGCCGGAGCTCCCCGATGCGTCGCTGCACGCCGCGACGAGCGGCAAGAGGGCCGCGATGCAGGCGGCCAGGCAAGATGAACCCGCGCGCGTCGCGCAGAAGCGCATGCAATCCCCTCCTTGGAAAGCGCTGCCTCGCGCGCCGCGGGCTCCCGCTCCTCGGGCGAACAGCTCTCCAGAGCTCCCGCAGCAGCGCGGAGACCGCGCGTAGCCTCCATGAACAGGCGCCCCGAGCGCCCGAGATCGTCGAGGAGCCCGCGCCAGGGTGACGAGAACGCCGGCTGTGCGCCTTTGCGCCCGTGCGGCGCCGCGCGGGCTCCTTTAGCGTAATGAATCCTACAACGGGAGATGCGCTCCTGCCAGGCAAAGGAGCCGTGATCGCGCCGACTTTCCCTTCGCTGCAGCGCCACGGACGGCTGCGCCGCGCCGGGTCTCCCGGGCGTGGGCGCGCGCGAACCTCGCTGACACCGAGGCTCGCGCGCGGCCGAGCGTGTGGGTCAGACGTCTTCTGTCAACCACGTTGAACCGGGCGAACGCGGCGCGGAGACGCCCCGCGAGGGCGGCCGCTCCCGCTTCATCGCCGGCCCGCCGTCCGCGGCTGAAGGCGGCGACCGCGCCGTCGTTCCGGACGACGGGGTGACGCGCGGCGCGGCGCAGAGCGCGGCACACCCGCGCGACGACGGCGAGGTCGCCGCAGGAGGAGCGCCGCGCAGGGCCCTTGTCGGCCGAAGTGGGCTGCGCACGGCGTGACCAGATGGCAGCAAGCGATGAGAACATCCCCGCCGACGAGCGCAGATGTCGAGTCGCTGCAGCCCCTGATTGCAGGGATCCACCAGGTCTTCGGAAATGCGGCTTGCCGAGCGCGATAAAGCCGCAAGTCGGGTCGTCCTCCCCCCGTTTCATGCCGTCCCGCCGCGCGCGGCGCGCGGCGCGCCCTGCGATGGACGTCGACATTTGCCTTTCTCCAGCGCTCGAAAGGCGCCCACATCGGCGCTGCGAGGCGGCGCCGACGCGGCGGCTCCCCGGCGCGATGAAACGGGGCAGAACGCTCACCCGGCGCGGATTCAGACAATGCACTTTCGCCGTCGCCGACGCGGCAGGCTCTGCACACGAAGAGTCAGGCACGCAGCCTGCTCTCCACGCCGTTCAACATGCCGGCGCGGGCCCGAGGGCCGTAGCAGGGCATGGAAGGAGGACGGATGGTTCGCTCAATCGATATGAAGATGGCGCACGCGGCGATGCTCTTTTCTGTGTTGATGACCGGGTGCGCAGTCGACGCGGTGGCTCCGCAAGAGGCCGACTTGGACCAGGCTGACGTCGACGTGGCGTCGAGTGAGCAGGCGTTGGAGGACGAGGAAGCGACGGACGAGGAGACGCGGGGCGGCGGCCTGATCGGCGCGCCCGGGGTGCCGGGCAAGACCGATATCGGCCAGGCCCCCATCAAGGGCGGCCTCGGCGGCCCCGGTGGCCCGCTCCAGGGCCCCGGCGGCATCGGACAGGGACCCTTCAAGGGCGGCCTTGGCGGCGTCGGGCAGGGCCCCGGCGACATCGGACAGGGACCGTTCAAGGGCGGCCCCGGCGGCCCCGGTGGCCCGCTTCAGGGCCCCGGCGACATCGGACAGGGACCCTTCAAGGGCGGCCCCGGCGGCCCCGGTGGCCCGCTTCAGGGCCCCGGCGACATCGGACAGGGACCCTTCAAGGGCGGCGGCCCGCTCCAGGGCCCCGGCGGCGTCGGACAGGGCCCCATCAAGGGCGGCCTTGGCGGCGTCGGGCAGGGCCCCGGTGGCCCGCTCCAGGGCCCCGGCGACATCGGACAGGGCCCCATCAAGGGCGGCGGCCCGCTCCAGGGCCCCGGCGGCCCCGTCGGCCAGGTCGGGCAGATGCCCGGCGGCCCCGTCGGGCAGATGGGCGGGATCCCCGGCCTCGGCGGCCTCCCGGGCATGGGCGGCTTCGGGTGGCCGCTCGGCATGGGCGGCTATCCGTACGGCGGCTTCGGCTTCCCCGGCGGCTTCGGCGCGCCGCTCGGCGGCTTCGGCGGCGCTGGGTGCTGCGGCGGAGGTGGTTTCCCTGGATCGCTCTTTCCCTGACGTCGTTCCCTGGGCGCGACGGCCACGCTGCCGCCGCGAGCCGCGGTGAATCGATACGAGGGTCCGCCCGAACCTGCGGGGAGAGTCACACAAGCTCCCCGCGAGGCGGGCGGCCCGTCCGTCGACCTGCCTCTGGAGAGCGGGCGCCCTCCATCGAGCGCGGGGCCCGCGAAACGTTGGACCCCCGCCGCGCGGTCGGGGCAGCATACGGCGATGGAAGACGCCCCCCTCCTAGAGCGCGAACCGGAGACCAACATCTTCGGCGAATCCATGGTGGTGTTTCACACCGCCGCGGACCTCATCGGCCTGGCTCCCCGCATCCGGCTGGAGCTCGAGCAGCCCGACTACGAGCACATCTTCTACATCACCACGCAGCTCCAGGACCGCCTCGTCCCCTTCCGCGGAGAGGCGGCCGCGGCCTACGAGCGGCTCCCTGCGTCGGTGATCCCGAACCGGGCAGCGATCACCCCGCTCTTCAACGGCAAGCTCATCCTCCGCCCCGAGGCGCTCCGCAGCGGCTCGATCCACGTGCAGGACGGAACGATCCGCCTCGCCGATCAGGGCCTTTACCGCATCCAGCCCGGCGCGTTCGTGCGCTTCAAGGCCTATCGGGTCCAGCACAACCAGGCGCGAGGGCCTTACAAGGGCGGGCTGCGCTTCCACAAGGCCGTGTCGCTCGACCTGTTCAACGCGCTCGCCGCCGAGATGACCTGGAAGACGGCCATCGCCGATGTCCCGTTCGGCGGCGCCAAGGGGGGCATTCGCATGGATCCGCGCGAGCACAGCAAGGAGGAGCTCGAGGCGATCTCGCTCCGGTACATGTACCGGCTGAAGCAGCTCATCGGGCCCAACGTGGACATCCCCGCGCCGGACGTGGGCACGAACGCCGAGGTGATGGCG
Organism: Sorangium sp. So ce128; assembly: GCF_051525245.1. Classification (NCBI taxonomy): domain Bacteria; kingdom Pseudomonadati; phylum Myxococcota; order Polyangiales; family Polyangiaceae; genus Sorangium; species Sorangium sp. So ce128. The sequence continues at coordinate 6,226,928 of NZ_CP150313.1, forward strand.
TGGCTCCTGCGCCAGTACAGCGACGGCGAGCGCGAGCGGGTGAACCACCGCGGCGTCGTCACGGGCAAGGACGTGCGCATCGGCGGCTCCGAGGGGCGCGTCAAGGCGACCGGGCAGGGGCTCGCGTACTGCATCGAGGAGTGGTACGCGCAGCGCGGCGCCACCCTCGCGGGGGCGCGCTTCATCGTGCAGGGCTTCGGCAACGTCGGCTCCGCCGCCGCCGAGATCCTGTGCCGGATGGGCGCGCGGTGCGTGGCCGTGCAGGACGCCGACGGCGCGATCCACGACCCGAACGGCATCGACGTGGGCGCGCTGATGGCGCACGTCAACGAGAACCCGCAGAACCTCCGGCGGTCGGTCGCCGGCTACAGCGACGCCCAGGCGATCGCGCGGGACGATTTCTGGAGCGTGGACGCGGACATCTGCATCCCGGCCGCGCTCGGCGACGCCATCACCGGCGAGGTGGCCGAGCGGCTGAAGGCGAAGCTCGTGGCCGAGGGCGCCAACCGCCCGACCACGACCGAGGGCGACAAGGTGCTCGCGGAGCGCGGCATCAGCGTCATCCCCGACATCATCGGCAACGCGGGGGGCGTGACCGTCTCATATTACGAGTGGATCCAGAACAAGCGCATGGAGCACTGGACCGAGGGCGAGGTGAACGCGCGGCTGGAGCGCGCCATCAAGAGCAACTACCGCCTGATCTGCGACATCGCGGAGGACCGGCCGCGCCGCTCGGAAGATCACGACTCGACCGGGCTCGTCCTGGGCAAGCGCCTGCCGATGCGGCTCGCCGCGATGGTGCTCGCGCTCAAGCGGATCGAGGCGCACTACATGCTGGAAGGGTTCTCTCAGTGATCTCGGCAAAACGACGAGAGCGGCGCCGGAGTCCGGCCATCCCGCTGGCCGGGCTCCGGGCGGGCGGCGGGCGGACCTAGCGAGCGACGCCGTACCCGAGCTTCTTGATGCCGTAGACCTTGATCTTGTGCTGGAGCGTCCGCAGCGGCAGCTCGAGGCGACGCGCCGCCTCCGTCTGGTTCCAGTCGGACGCGCGCAGCGCCTCGAGCAGGAGCTCGGCCTCGATCTGCTCCAGGCGCGTCTTGAGGCCGACCGCGGGGGCCGCCGCCTGCCCCGGATCGGACGCGCGCGGGGGGAGCGGCTCGGACGGGCGCGAGGGAAGCGGATCGGACGCGCGCTGGGAGAGGGCCGGCGCGACGCCGGGCTCGGACGAGCGCGAGACGTCCACGGCGCGAGAGGGCGTGGGCGGCGAGCTGGGAGAGGTCACCGCCAGGCGGATGCGCTCCGGGAGATCGCGCGCCATGATCGCGTCGCCCTCCGCGATCACCACCGCCCGCTCGATCGCGTTCCGGAGCTCACGCACGTTGCCGGGCCACGAGTAGCACTTCAGGAGCGCCAGCGCCTCGGGCGCGAGCGACTGGACCCTGCTGATGTTCGCCGAGTTCGCCTGCGCCAGGAAGCCCGCCGCGAGCGTCGCGATGTCGTCGCGGCGCGCGCGGAGCGGCGGGATGTTCAGCGTCATCGCGTTCAGCCGGTAGAGCAGATCGAGCCGGAACGTGCCCGCGTCGCACATGGCGTCGAGGTCGCGGTGCGTCGCCGCGATCACGCGGACGTCGACCTCCAGCTCCTTGGTCGCGCCGACGCGCGTCACCCGCTTGGTCTCGAGCACGCGCAGGAGCGCCGCCTGCGCTGCCGCGGGCAGCTCGCCGATCTCGTCGAGCAGGACCGTGCCGCCGGCGGCCGCCTCGAAGACGCCCTTGTGCTGCTGGCTCGCCCCGGTGAAGGCGCCGCGCTCGTGGCCGAAGAGGGTGCTCTCGACGAGCAGCGCCGGGATCGCGCCGCAATTCACGCAGATGAGCGGCTCGCCGCGGCGCGGGCTGCCGTCGTGGATGAACCTCGCGAGCACCTCCTTGCCCGTCCCGGTCTCGCCGCGCAGGAGCACGGGGATCGAGGAGCGCGCGGCCCGCAGCGCCACCTCGACGAGCGATCGCATGAGCGGGCTCTTGGTCGCGAGGAGGTGGCCGTCGGCCTCCCACTGGCTCTCCGGCGGCGCGCCCGGCGGGCCCGCCTCGTCGGGCGGCCGGGTGCTGTCGACCTTCGGCGTGACGTAGACCAGCGCGCCCTCCGGGGGCGCGAGGCGCACGGGCTCGGCGGGGGTGGCGCTCCGCGACGCCTCGTGGCTGACCTCGATGAGCTTGTCGATGGACGTCGCGGCGTCGGGGGACACGGCGACCCCCGCGACCAGCACGGGCTCGCCCTCGCGGCGCGCGACGATCGCCTTCGCGAGCTCCTCGGCGAGCTCGGGGGTGACCTCGGGGAGGAGGATCTCGAGGGTGTCGGCGCTGTAGAACGCGACGCGATCGACGGGCCTCAGCGCCTCGCGCACGCGGAGCCCCCAGTGACGGAGGTGGCTCGCCTGCGCGCCGAGCGAGCGGACCACGACGAGCGCGAAACTGCGGCCGAAGAACCTGGACCGCACGATCTCGGCCTGGAGCGCGAAGCGGAGCGCGTCGGAGCCCTCCAGGCCGAACGGGGGCATCTCGCCCCCGGAGAGCACATGGACCGACGCGACGATGCCGCCGAGCAGCACCTCGTCCCCGGCCTTGACCACGCCGCTCTCGACCCGTTGCCCTGAAATGCGCGTCCCGTTGCGCGAGCCGAGGTCCTCCACCACGACCTCGCCGCCCACGAGCGTGAAGCGCGCGTGCCGCCGCGAGATGCTCCTGTCCCGGATCACCACGTCGGCCGGGGCCTCCCTGCCGACGACGACGCCGACGCCGGGGCTCATCGGGGCCATCTCGACGCCGTCATGATGATAGACGAGCAGGAGCACACGCCGCTTCTCCGAGCGCGCGCCCTGGAGGAGCTCCCCTGTCTTGATGGACAGCGGCGCGGTCGTCGCCATGGGGCCGGTCCTGTAACCGCTCACACTGCCCAACTACGCCTCATTCCTCCCAACGGCAACCGGGAAGCGGCGGCGCCCCCGGTCTTCGACGAAAGCGCGCGCGGGGCGTCCGCATGGTAAGGAGGTTGGATGCTGCGTCTCAACGCCGAATGGACACAGGTGCTCCGCCGGTACAAGGAAGACCACCAGGATCCACGCAACCAGGCGTGTCACCAGGTCGGCATACCGCTCATCGTCGCGAGCTTCCCCGTGGGCGCGACGCTCATCGGCCTCCCGCTCGCGGCCGCGATGTTCGCGACCGGCTGGGGCTTCCAGCTCGCGGGCCACTGCTTCGAGGGGAAGAAGCCGTCGTTCGTGGACGACAAGCGGAGCTTGATCATCGGCGTGCTCTGGTGTCTCGAGAAGTACGGCCTGCGCGTCTTCGAGGAGACGCCCGCCCCCTGACGCTCCTCGCCGGGCGCTTCCCGGGCGCCGTCCACGTGCACGGCTGTGACGCGGACAGATCGGCTTCCTGCACCAGAAAACCTGGAACATGGTTTTCTCTGCCACTGTGCTGCATTGCGCAAAGCTTTCTTGACGTGATGCACGCACGGTCGTACCTGTGACGCGGGCGGGGGCGACGACTCTTCCTGTTTGGGGTTCTCGGTAGGCACCGCGCCCGCCGGCGCATCGACGTCCGTCCGCCCGTGCCTCTGTCCCGACGAGCTCCCGGAGCGTCGGGACCGGCTCGCCGCAGGCGATGAGATGGACGAGGACGAGGAGACGGGGGATGGGGAGTGCGGGGAGCATGAGGGGGAAAGTCGCCGTGATCACCGGGGGCACCTCGGGGATCGGGCTCGCGACGGCATCCGCGCTGGCGCGGCAGGGCGCCCGGGTGACCGTGCTCTGTCGCCGGACCGGCTCCGACGGCGCGAGGAAGCTCGCCGCGCTGAAGGTGCTCGGCGAGGTCAACCTCGTCGAGTGTGACCTCGGCCGGCTCGCGTCCGTGCGCGCGGCGGCCCGCCAGGTGGCCGACCGGTGCGGGGTCGTTCACCTGCTCGTGAACAACGCGGGCGTGTTCCTGCGCGAACGCGCGGAGTCGGCCGACGGCCTCGAGATGACGTTCCAGGTGAACTACCTGTCGCATTTCCTGCTGTCGAACCTGCTGCTCGACCGGCTCAAGGCCGCGCGCGACGCGCGCGTGGTCAACATGGTCGCGCCGGTGGACAGCATCCGGCTCGACTTCGATGATCTCATGTCGAAGCGCTCTTATTCGTTCCTCTCCGCCTCCGCGCGGTCGAAGCTCGCGCTCGTGCTCGCGGCGCGCCGCCTCGCGGAGAGGCTCTCGGGCACAGGAGCCCAGGTGCTCTGCTACTACCCTGGCCTCGTGCGCTCAGGGCTGTTCGAGGGGACCTCGCGCGTCCTCAAGGCGCTGATCGACGTCGTGGGCGCGACACCGGCGCAGGCGGCCGCGAACCTCCTCGCGATCCTGGCCGACACGGCGCCCACCGGGAGCCCAGCCTTCTTCGAGCGGACCACGGCGAGGCCTCTCAAGGGAATGGCGACCGACGCAGAGGCGGCCTCGCGGCTCTGGGAGATGAGCTCGAGGCTCGTCGGCTTCACCTGAACGGAAGGGCCCCCCGGCTCACCGGAACCCCCGCTTCTTGAGCTCCGCAGCGAGCGACGACTGCACGCGCTCGACCTCCCGGCCGATGGCCCGCACCGCCTCCGTCGCGCTCTCGAGCGTCCCCGCGCGCGCCTCCCGATCGAGCCGCGCGCAGAGCTCCTTCAGGCTGGAGGCCGCGAGCGCGTCGGCGCTCTCGTAGAGCGCCCAGGCGAGCCGCTCGAGCTCCCCGAGCGCGCCCTGCGCCGCCGCCTCGCGCATCGAGGCCACCCGGGTCGGGGCCTCCGTGAGGAAGAGCTCGATCACCTCGGTGACGACGTCGGGCTCGACGGCGCGCAGCCCGCCCCGCGGCCGCGAGGAGGCGGGCTGGCCGCGCTTCGACGTCGGCGGGGGCGAGGGCGTGACCAGGGTCGGCGGAGCGAGCTCCACGCTCGGCGGCGCGCCGTCGGGGTGGGCGGCCTCGTACGCGCCGGATCGCGACGCCGCGCCGGGAGGCCGCCGCCCGCGGTCGGCCTCGTCCTGCCTCGGCGGCTTCGATGAGGCCGTCGCTCGCGGCGACCTCGGCGGGTGCGCGCGCGCCCCGGCGGACACGTGCTCCGGCGGCAGCCCTGCGAGCAGCCGCAGGCTCGAGTGCAGCTGCGCGCGCCGGATCGGCTTGATGAGCACGGAGGCGACCTCGGCGCGGCTGGGCGCCTCCCTGCCGGCGTAGGTCATGAGGCCGACGCGAACGGGCGCGATCGCGGGGTCCGCCTTGATGCGCTGGAGCAGCATCAGGCCGTCGAGATCGGCCAGCTCGAGGTCGATCAGCACCATGTCGTAAGCGGCGCCGGCGTCCGCCGCCTCGCGCAGCGCGGCCAGGGCGGCGGCGCCGCTGCCCGAGGTGCGGCAAGCGAGCCCGAGCTCCTCGCTCAGCTTTCGTACCACCTGACGCACCGAGCCGCTGTCGTCGACCACGAGCACCCGCTTCCCGGGCAGGTCGATGCGCGGGATGAGCGCGCGCTCCGCGCCGCGCGCGCGCCGCTCGAACGGCAGCGCGAACGAGATCCCATGCCGGCGCGCGTCGATGTCCGCGGGCTCGCAGAGATCGCCGCCCATCGCGACGACCAGGCGCTTCGCGACGGCCATGCCGGACGCCACGCCGAGGTCCCGCCCGGACGCAGGCCGCGCTCCCCCGCCCGGCGCGCCCGCTGCCCCCGGCGCCTCCGCGCCGTCCGCGCGCCCTGCGCCGCCCGCGAGGCGCACATCGAAGCGCACCCGCGCGCGCGCTCGCTCGGGCGCACCGTCGAGCCTGCCTTTCGCCTCGTCGTTGCGGGCCGCGTCGAGCGCGGCGCGCACCAGCACCTCACCTCGGGGCGCCGCGCCGATCGCGGTCGCCACGACGTTCAGCAGGATCTGCCGCAGCCGCGCGGCGTCGCCGCGCACCGCCGCCGGCACGTCCGGCTCGACGTCGAGCACGAGCTCGGTCCCCTCGTCATGCGCGCGATCGCCGAGCAGCTCTGCCGCGTCCTCGATCGCCCGCCGCAGATCGAAGTCGGCGTGATCGACGTGCGGCCCGCTGCCGTCCGGCTGGCCGAGCGAGATGAGATCGTCGACCATCGAGAGCACCGCGTCGCCGCTGCTCCGGATGCGCCGCGCCCAGGCGCGCTGCTCCGGGTCGAGCTCGCTGTCGAGCAAGAGGCTGCTGAATCCGACGATCCCGCTGAGCAACGTCCGGATCTCGTGCCGCATCTGCGTGACCGCGCTCGCCTCACCCTCCTCATGGGCGAGCGCCCATGGCCGCGCGGCCGGCCCCTGGGGCGCGAGCGCGCGCTCCGCGGACTCGCTGCTCCTCGTGCCGGGGCTGCCCTCTGGACCGCTCCGGCGCTGCTCTTTGCCTGCCATCGACGCCCCGCCACGCCGTGGTCGCCCGCCCCACGCGGACCCCACGACGCCGGAGCTTCGAGTGTACTGCTTACAATGCCCCGGAGAGAAGCTCGCCGTGCGCGCCGCGACGACCGCTCCGCGCCGTGCGCGCGCCAAGCACGCGCGATTTACACGCCATTTACGCGTTTTTACGCCTCTTTTACGCGCCATTAACGCAATGTCAGCGTCCGTCAGCTCCCGCGCCCCGCGCCACGGCGGGGGTGCTCGGCGGCGTCTCCCACGGTTCGCGAGGCGCATGGGGGGGACGCGCGTCCCCGAGCGCCGTCACGACGACGCGCTCACGATCGACCGCCGCTTCCGCCGAGAGCACGCTGACGGCCGACGGGTCCTCGGACGACGCGAGCGCGCGCCGGCTGTGCCCGAACAGGCGCAGGAGCAGCTCCGGCGGGGCGAAGTCGAGGTCGCTCTCGTGGACGAAGAGCCGCCCGAGGTGCTCGGCGTAGGCGCTGGCGAGCACCTGGAAAGGGATCCTGTCGAAGGCGAGCGCGCGCCGGCGGCTCGCTGCCGCCGACCCGAGCAGCGCCGCGAAGAGGGTCGTGTAGATGGCGCGGAGCCTGATCCGCATCGAGGCCGGGCTGCGCTTCAGGGCCTCGCGCAGGAAGTGGACGTTGAGCGGGACGTGGAACGACTCGTCGCGCGTCAGGATCGTCAGCATCTGGCGCACCGCCGGGTACCGGGCTTCCCGCAGCGCGAGGCGGTAGGTGGTCGAGCCGATGGTCTCGAACATGAGGTTCGTGAGCACGATCGTCTCCACCCGCTTCGCGCGGCCGTACAGGCGATAGAAGGTGCCGGTGACGCGGCCCATGGGCCGTACCTCGCCGCCGATGTGCGCGAGGAACTTCGTGAGCAGCTCGCGGTGCCACCCCTCCTCGTCGCCGTAGAGCCGCAGGCACTCGCCGAGCTCGGGGTCCCAGCCGCTCACCTCGTCGGCCAGCGCATGCGCCTGCATGAGGCCGGACTCCTCGGCGCGGAACGCGGCGTTGAAGAAGGCTATCGCAGCCTGGCGCTCTCCCTCGCTCTCCCACGGGATCGGCCGGGAGAGGTCGAGCTCTTCGTCGTACATCCGCTCCGCGCGGCGGCGCAGCATGCTGAGCCACCACGAGGTGGCGCGCTGGACGGGGGGCTTGCGGGAGATCGGCTGGGACGCTGCAAAAAGCATCAGGCAAGGACCCCGTCGGTGACGGATGAGGAGCCGCCTCCTCGATCGCGCACGACGGGACGGGACGGGCGGCACCATAGCGCAAGTTGTTCGGCGCGGCGCACCCGGGAGCGCCGCGCGCCCGAGCGCGCGCCGAGGGCGGAAGGCTGCTCGGGGGCGACGGATCCCTGCGCGCTCGCCTGCGCGCTCGATCGACGGGCCGACGGGGGGCGACGGGCGGACGACCCGGGGGGGCATCGTTCGTCGCCGTGGCGCGCTTTGTACGCCCCTCCGGGTGGGATACCATAGTCGACCCACTGTGTTCTTCGAGCAGCTCGAGCTCCCCCTCGGAGGGCTCTATCCCCAGACCGAGCCCACGCGCATCCCACGGACCCGGCGCGTCTTCGTCAACCGCAACCTCAAGCTGGCGGGGATCGACTGGGTCGGCTTCGACATGGACTACACCCTGGCGATCTACAACCAGACCGAGATGGACAACCTCTCGATCCAGGGGACCGTCACGAAGCTCGCCGCGCGAGGCTACCCCGAGGAGCTCCTGCGGCGCCTCCGCTATCCGATCCACTTCCCGATCCGCGGCTTGCTGATCGACAAGCGCTTCGGCCACGTGCTCAAGATGGACCGGTTCAAGGTGGTCCAGCGCGGGTACCACGGCCTCCGGGAGCTCACGAAGGACGAGCTCCGGTCGCTCTACCAGCACCGCAAGATCCGGCCGAACACCGCCCGCTACCACTGGATCGACACGCTCTACGCGCTGAGCGAGGCCACGCTCTACGCCGGCATCGTCGACGCCCTCGAGGAGCGCGGCGTCGCGCTCGACTACGCGCGGCTGTTCACCGACATCCGCGAGTGCATCGACGAGGCGCACCGGGACGGCACCATCCTCGACGTCGTCCTGTCCGACCTGCCGCGCTTCGTCGAGCGCGACCCGAACCTGGCGCAGACGCTCCACAAGTTCCGCTCGGCGGGCAAGAAGCTCTTCTTGCTCACGAACTCGCGCTGGCCGTTCACCGAGAAGATGATGACGTACCTGCTCGGGGACGCGATGCCGGAGTACCCGAGCTTCCGGCACTACTTCGACGTCATCGTCGTCGCCGCGCAGAAGCCGGCGTTCTTCCAGGAGCGCCGCCCGCTCCTCATCCGCGACGGCGCCGAGCCCCGCCCCGCCACGGCCCCGCTCGAGCGCGGCGCCATCTACGAGGGCGGCAACCTCAACGACTTCGAGAAGTTCCTGAACATCTCCGGCGACCGGGTCCTCTACGTCGGCGATCACATCTACGGCGACATCCTCCGCTCCAAGAAGGAGAGCGCGTGGCGCACGGCGATGATCATCCAGGAGATGGAGGCGGAGGTCGCCGCCCACGAGTCGTGCCGCCGCGAGCACATGGAGAGCGCCCTGCTCGAGGGGCGCCGCGAGGAGCTCGAGGACCAGCTGCGCTTCTACCAGCAGCGCTACAAGGACCTCACCCGCAAGATCGAAGAGGAGCAGCAGAAGAGGAACGGCGCGACCAACGGGGGCGGAGCGCCGCTGCTCGCGGAGGCGAACGGCGAGCACGTCCAGATCGACTACGCGACGTCGTTCTACGAGGCCGAGCGGGGCCGCACCAAGCGCGCGGTCGAGCGCATCCGCGGCCAGCTCCGGGCCGTCGACGCGGAGGTCGGCAAGCTGGAGCGCGAGATCGCCCGCCGCTTCCACCCCTACTGGGGCTCGCTGCTCAAGGAGGCGAACGAGACGTCCAGCTTCGGCGATCAGGTCGAGGAGTACGCCTGCATCTACACGTCCCGCGTCTCGAACCTGCTCGCCTACTCGCCCCTGCAGTACTTCCGGAGCCCGCGCGACCTGATGCCGCACGAGCTCTGATCGCCGAGGCCTCCGCGCCGGTGCGCGGGCGCCGCATGAGGAGATCGCCATGAGCATCGCCCGCCCCCGCCCGCTGTTCGTCGCGCTCGTCGCCCCCGCCCTCTTCGTCGCCGGCTCCGCCGGCTGCGGCAAGCGGGCCTGCTTTCACTGGACCGCGCTCGAAGGGGCGTGCCCGTCGAGCGACGAGGCGCGCGTGTTCTTCGAGAACCCAGGCTGCGTGAGCGCCATCGAGTCCATCGACAGCGAGGCGGATTTCGACGGCGAGCTCTGCTGCTACGACGTCACCACGGTCGACACCGGCGACGAGGAGTGCACGACGGTGCAGGGGCCGATGTCCGGCAGCGCCGGCGGCGGACGCCCCCCCATCCCCAAGTAGCCTGGAGGCGCAGCGCGCGGCCTGCGTGCGCGCCTGCGCCGCGTCACTTGCAGCAGCGGAAGCCGGTCGAGTAGTCGTGGTACCCGCGCGAGTGCGCGGTGGTCTTGTACTCGCAGCCGTCGCCGTGCTTGGCGCTGTCGAGGTAGTAGCCGCCGCGGAAGGTCCCGCGCGGCGCGCTCGTCCACTCGTGCAGGTTGCCCACCATGTCGTGGACGCCGAAGCTGCTCTTGCAGCGGCGGAACGCGCCCGAGGACGCCAGCGTGCCCGGGAGCTGGTTCAGGCGGGCGTCGTTCATGTTGGCCCACGTGAACGCCGACTGCGGGGCCTCGCCCCCCTGGCCGAAGTAGCGGTTGAACGACGAGACGCCGCTGTCGTTACAGGCGCCGCGCTCCCGCTCGCGTCCGTAAGGGAACACCGTGGCGCGCTTGCCCCTGCACGCGGTGACCCACTCGTCGTCCGTGCAGAGCCGCTTGCCGGCGTTCTGGCAGGCCGCCTCGGCCTGATCCCGGCTGACGTACGCCTGCGGCTTCACGCCGCGCCGGCTCACCGCCTTCACCTTCAGCTTGCCGACCGGTTCGAACGGCGAGTGCCGGCGCTTTCCTCCGCCGGAGAGCAGCTCGACGGTGCTCGCCTCGAAGCGGTCGATGCAGAACGTCCCACGCACCGAGGCCATTCCCGCGGGGCACGCGGCGCGCGCGGCGGCGGCCGTCCGGGGGCTCGGTAGCCCGAGGACGGCGAGGCCGAGCGCCGCGACGCCCGCGGCGAAGGCCGGCGAGCGCGCGAGCGACAGGACGGGCCGGCGCGCGAGGGGGTGAGGCGGGAGAGGCGGTCGCATCGCGGAGAGGCCCAGGCCCGGGGCGAGCTCCTGGCCATAGCCGATCCCCGGCGCGGCGGGCAAATCGCCGCAGCTGGCGGAGGCGGGCCCGGACGCGCGCGCTGCTGGCGCTGGACGAGCGGGCGATTTCGGTCACGCTGGCGCTCCCATGACAGCCACCGCCCCGCCCGCCGCCGGCGCCACGGCCGCGGGCTCGCGCGGCGACCTCCCCGCGCCCGCGGGCTCGCCCGGCGATCATCCCACGGCCCTGCTCCGGAGCTCCCCCGCCGACTTCATCGTCGAGGAGCTCCCCGCCTACGCGCCTAGCGGCCGCGGCGAGCACGTGTTCGTGACCTTCCGCAAGACGGGGCGCACCACGCTCGACGCGGTCCGGGCCATCGCGCTCGCGCTCGGGGCCGACCCGGGCAGCGCCGGCTTCGCCGGCATGAAGGACCGGCACGCGATCACCACGCAGACCGCATCGTTCCAGCTCCCCCTCGCGCAGGATCCGGCGCCCCTGCTCGAGAAGGCCGAGCTGCCCGGAATCGAGGTCCTCGCGGTCGCCCGGCACGACAACAAGCTCAAGCCGGGGCACCTCCTCGGCAACCGCTTCCGGATCGCGCTCCGGGGCATCGCTCCCGCGGCGCTCCCGCTCGCCGAGCGCCGCCTCGCCGAGATCGGCCGCGCCGGCGTGCCGAACGCGTTCGGGCCCCAGCGGTTCGGACGGAACGGCGACAACCCCGAGCGCGCGCTCGCGTGGATCGCGGGCCGGGAGCGCGGGCCCCGCGACAAGCGCGAGCAGCGGCTGCTCTTCTCGGCGCTCCAGTCGCTCTGGTTCAACGAGGTGCTCGCGCACCGCGAGGCGGACGGCACCTGGAGCGCCGTGCTCCCCGGCGATCTCGCCAAGAAGCGCGACAGCGGCGGGCTGTTCCTCGTGCCGCTCGAGGGCCCGGAGCTCGCGGACGCCGAGGCGCGCGCCGCCGCGCTCGCGATCTCGGCGACGGGCCCGATGTTCGGCCGGAAGATGCGCTGGCCCGAGGGCGCCCCGGGCGCGCTGGAGCGCGAGGTGCTCGCGGCGGCGATCGGCGACCCTCGCAGGCTCGACGCGTTCGCCCACGCCGGAGAAGGCACGCGGCGCCCGCTGCGCCTGGAGGTGGACAGCCTGGAGGTATCCACCTTGGAGGCGGCCGCCGGGGAGGCGGCGGTGAGCGCCACGACGCCAGGAGCAGCGGACGATCCGGATGTACGGCACGGAATCGTCGTCTCGTTTGTGCTACCGAAGGGCGGCTACGCGACGACCGTCCTTGGGCGAGTCTTCCGGCTCGTCGACGCCTCCGCCCCCCGGCCCTCCATCGGCAGGCCGGGGGCGGGCAGCGCCCCTCCTCCGGAGGAGGACGAAGTCGAGGAAGGGCAGCCCGCCGTCGACCCGTAGATGATCTTCGAAGCGCGGCTCCCCCCCACCCCCCATCGGAAAGGCACCAAGGAACAAGATGAACCTCGTCGAGTGGCTGCAGCGCATCATGGTCGGATTCGGGGCCGCCTGGGTCATGTGGTTGATGATCGCCCTCAGCGTCGTCTCGGTCGCCATCATCCTGGAGCGCGCCTGGTTCTTCTGGTCGCTCCGCGACGATCTCACCGTCCTCGCGCGGGACCTCAAGACGTCCCTCGACGACTCGATCGAGGCGGCGCGGCGGCGGATGGACGCCTCGCCCTCGGCCGAGGCGGCGGTCGTCGCGGCCGGCCTCACGGTGGCGCACCAGGGGCCCGAGGCGGCCGAGGAGGCCATGGCCGGCGCCGCGGCGCTCCAGCGCATGAAGCTCGAGCGGCGCCTCGCCTACCTGGGCACGCTCGGCAACAACGCGCCGTTCATCGGGCTGTTCGGCACCGTCATCGGCGTCGTCGGCGCCTTCGACGCGCTCGGCCAGGCGGCGAAGACGCCGGTGGCGCAGGCCACGTCGCAGGCCATGGCGCCGCAGGCGGTCATGTCGAGCATCGCCGAGGCGCTCGTCGCGACCGCGGTCGGCCTCGCGGTCGCCATCCCGGCGGTCGCCGCGAACAACTTCTTCCAGCGCATGATCAAGTCGACGCTCGCCAACACCGAGGCGCTGACGCGCGTCCTGCTCGCGCACCTCAAGATCGATCCGGCGTTCGCCGGGGCCGCGCCCGCCGCCGCCGTCGAGCAGCCGCGCGGCAAGGCCGCGAGGGCGTCGCGGCAGGACGAGCACAAGAAGGGCGGCGCGGGCGAGGAGGAGCGCTGATGGCCGCCACGAGCCGCAACGACGATGACGAGATGATCAGCGGCATCAACGTCACGCCGCTCGTCGACATCACCCTCGTCCTCCTCATCATCTTCATGGTGACGGCGAAGATCATCGTCTCGCAGTCGCTCCCCCTCGACCTGCCGAAGGCGGCGCAGGGGCAGGAGGTGCAGCTCATCTTCGGGCTCGAGCTGCACGCGAACGGCGACACGCTCGCCGACGGCAAGAGGCTCGCGAACGAGGACGCCATCCTGCCGATCGCGCGCGAGGCCCAGGCGAAGAACCCGGAGCTCCGCGCCGTGATCCGCGCCGACACGACGGTCCCGCACGGCCGGGTGATCCGCGCGCTCGATCTGCTGAAGCAGGCCGGCGTCTCCAAGATCGCGTTCGGCGTGACGCCGATCGCGCCCGAGGCCGGCGCGGCCCCGGGTACGGCGCCGGGCTCCCCCGCCGCGCCTCCCCCGGCAGCCCCCGCGCCCGCAACCCCGAGCCCCGCGCCGTGAGCGCGCCGAGCGAGACCTTATGAGCCAGGTCACGAGCGATCGCGCGGGGGCGGTCCACGACGGGCGCCGCCGGGGCAAGCGCAGCGGCGCTGAGCCCGGGGGCGCCCTCGATCCCTCGACCCCCCTCGCCTCGCCGGCGCCTGCCCGCGCCGGCGATCGTCGACGCGGCGCGGATCCGCTCGCCGCGGTGCTCGCCCTCGGCGACCGCGCGTCGCGCGTGGGCGCCTTCCTCGGGGTCACGCTGGCGGTCACGAGCCACGGCGCGGCCTCGGCCCGGGCCATCGTCTCGGGCTCGCTGCGCGACATGCGGCACGTGGTCGAGGAGATGCGCACCGGCATCCACGACTACCTCTGGGCGATCTACGAGGTCGACATCCCGCCGCCGAAGGTCGAGGCGCCCAAGCCGCCGGAGCCCGAGCCGCCGCCGCCGGCGCCTGAGCCCGAGCCCGTCCCCAAGGTCGCGCCGCCTCCCCAGGCGAACACCCCGCCGCCCAAGGACGACCCGTACGAGCCGCCCCCGGCCGCCGCCGAGGCCTCGAAGGTCCTGACGAAAGAGCCGGATCCGGACGAGGTCCTCGACATGACCGATCAGGGGATCGCGAGCGGCGAGGGGCAGGGCGTCGGCTACGGCCAGGTGGCCGGCGCGGGCACGGCGAAGACCCCCACGTTCAACCCGAACGCGAAGGTCGGAGGCGTCGTCGGCGGCAAGGGCACGGGCGACCCGGTCCCGCCCCCGCCCCCCGCCGGGCCGGACCGCTCCGCGCCGCCCGGGCTGATCGGCAGCAGCAACTGGAACTGTCCTTTCCCTCCGGAGGCCGACGTCGACCAGATCGACCAGGCGAAGGTCGTCCTCATGGTCACGGTGCGCCCCGACGGCAGCCCGCTCTCGGTCAAGGTCGTCAGTGATCCCGGACACGGCTTCGGTCGCTCCGCGCGCATGTGCGCGCTCGGCCGTCGCTACAACCCCGGCAAAGATCGCTCGGGCGCTTCGATCGCCGCCACGACGCCGCCCATCACGGTGACGTTCACGCGCTAGCCGCTCGCCGCGAGCTCCCTTTAAATTCGCTCCGCGCCCTTCGCCTCGGTTATCCTCGTCGACGGCTTGTGATCGTCCCCGAACGGATCGAGCAGCTCTCGAAGGTCCCTCTCTTCAAGGGCCTCACCCCGGCCGCGCTGGAGCTCATCTCGCGCGTCGCGAGCGAAGAGACGCACGCCCTCGGCACCAAGATCTTTCAGCACGGGGATCCCGGCGACAAGCTCTACATCCTGCTCGAGGGCAAGGTCCGGATCAGCCGAGAGATCGCCGGGATCGGCGAGGAGGCGCTCGCGGTGCTCGGCCCGGGCGCCGTGTTCGGCGAGATGGCGCTGCTCGACGAGGCCCCCCGCTCCGCCGACGCGCGCGTCCACGAGCGCTGCCGGTTGCTCACCGTGTCGAAGGACGCGTTCGAGGACCTGCTCTTCCTGCACAAGGAGCTCGCGTACGAGGTCCTCTGGAACGTCGTCCGGATGCTCGTCCAGCGGCTCCGCGAGACGAACAACAAGCTCACGTTCCTCTCCGTCTCAGGCAAATTCGAGTAGAGTGCCGGCCAGATCGCCCGGCGACCGTGGGAGCGCGCCAGCGCGGCGCGGCCTGCCGCACGGGGGGCGCCCGTTCGGCTCGAACTCAACGTTCCTTGGAGGACTATGGCAGCCAGAATGAAGCACGCAGCGCTCGCCCTCGCGCTCTGGATGGGCGCCTTCGCAGGAGCCTGTGGCTCCAGCACGCCGCCGCCCGAGACGGCGGCCGACAAGAACGACTTCGACGGCGAGTCGAGCCCGGACGAGGGCAAGGCGACCGCCGACGCCGAGGGCGCGAAGCCTGCGAAGCCGGAGAAGGCGGCGGAGGCGCACGAGCACGAGGAGGAGCACGAGGCTCCCGCCAAGTCGACGCCGATCCAGGCGACCAAGTTCGAGGCGGATCTGAAGAAGATCGGGATCAACCTCAAGAAGATCCCCGAGCTCGAGAAGCTCCCGGCGGGGCAGAAGAAGAAGGTGATGCCGCTGCTCCAGAAGGCGCTCGGCTACGACACCTGCGAGGGCTGCCACGTCGAGGGTGACTTCAAGAAAGAGACGCGGGACATGAAGATCGCCCGCGAGATGTGGCGCAACTTCGTGGTGCCGCTCCGCAGCGAGAGCGGCGGAACCCTCTTCTGCGACAGCTGCCACGCCGGGAACGAGCACGTCCTGAACCGCAAGGACAAGAAGGCCCTGCAGGCGTTCATGGAGGAGGAGTACGAACACAAGCTTTCTCGGGCGAACAAGGAGGACATGGAGTGCGGCACGTGTCACGGCGACGCCATGGAAACCAAGATCATCGAGAAACTCTGGAACATCCCGAAATGACGGGAGCCGCCTGGACGACGCGCAAGGCGCCGGTCCAGCTGCGGGGCACGACGGAATCCGGCGAAGCCTCATCGCCGTGCCCGTCGGACGTTCGTTAGCCGCCTTACTTTTCAGCAGGAGCGGCCTCGAGGCCTGCCTGCGCTCCGATCTCGTACCAGCGTCCACTTCCATCCTGCGCCGGCGCTCGGCCGCCTCATCATCGACGACAGATCGCCATGACGGTGGGTCATGCACCGTTTTCGTACTAGATAGGCGGCATGTGCGGTGTGTTCGGAATCTTTGGCCACCCCGAGGCGGCCAACATGGCCTACCTCGGGTTGCACGCGCTCCAGCATCGAGGGCAGGAATCCGCGGGTATCGTCAGCAGCGACGGGGAGCGCCTCTTCGGCCACCGCGCCATGGGGCGGGTGCAGTCCGGCTTCTCTCCGACCGATCTCGCGACGCTGCCCGGCGATCGCGCCATCGGCCACGTCCGCTACTCCACCGCGGGCGGCTCGCACCTCAAGAATGCGCAGCCGCTCGGGGTCGACTACGCGCGCGGCTCGCTGGCGGTCGCGCACAACGGCAACCTCACGAACCATGAGGCCCTGCGCGATCGGCTCGAGGCGCGCGGCTCGATCTACCAGACCGCGAGCGACACCGAGTCGATCGTCCACCTCATCGCGATGAGCAAGAAGGAAGAGCTGCGCGACCGCATCGCGGAGGCGCTCACGCAGGTGGAGGGCGCGTACTCCCTGCTCTTCCTGACCGAGCGCGAGCTCATCGCCGTGCGCGATCCGCGCGCGATCCGGCCCCTCTGCCTGGGCGAGATGGCGAGCGGGAGCGGCGTCGCCCACGTGGTCGCGAGCGAGTCGACGGCGTTCGACCTCATCGGCGCGCGCAAGGTGCGCGACATCGCGCCGGGCGAGATGCTGATCGTCAGCGCCGACGGCGTGCGCTCCGAGTTCCCCTTCGCGCAGGAGCAGCGCAAGCTCTGCATCTTCGAGCACGTCTACTTCGCCCGGCCGGACTCGACCATCCAGGGCGTGAGCGTCTACGAGGTCCGCAAGGCGTTCGGCCGGCGCCTCGCCGCCGAGCAGCCGATCGAGCCCGGCGACGATCTCGTCGTGATCCCCGTGCCCGACTCGGGCGTGCCGGCGGCGATCGGCTTCGCCGACCGCGCGCGCGCCCCCTTCGAGATGGGGCTCATCCGCAGCCACTACGTCGGCCGCACGTTCATCGAGCCGCAGCAGTCGATCCGGCACTTCGGCGTCCGGCTCAAGCTCAACCCGAACCGGGCGGTGATCGAGGGCAAGCGGGTCGTCGTCATCGACGACTCGATCGTCCGCGGGACGACGAGCCGGAAGATCGTCAAGATGATCCGCGACGCCGGCGCGCGCGAGGTGCACGTCCGCATCTCGAGCCCGCCCACGCGATGGCCCTGCTACTACGGGATCGACACGCCTACGCGGTCGGAGCTCATCGCCTCGAGCCACTCGGTGGACGAGATCTCCAGCTACCTGACGGCCGACAGCGTCGGGTACCTCTCGCTGGAGGGCCTGGTCGAGAGCGTGCGGTCTCTCGAGGCGCGCGCCGGGGACGCCGCGGGCGCGCGGCCGTCGGCGGAGAGCTACTGCCACGCGTGCTTCTCCGGTAACTACCCGATCGCCTTCACGCCGGCCGCGCCGAACCGGCAGCTACGGATGGTGAGCGGTTGACGCTGCCCCGCTCCGGCGCCGAGGGTCCTCCGATGACCGAGGGGACCGCCGATCACGAGAGCGCGGATCGCGCCGCCGCCTCGGCGCCGCTCTTCGCCCGCGTCGCGGACGAGGTCTCGATCTACGAGGTGAGCCCGCGGGACGGGCTCCAGAACGAGGCGGCGATGATCCCGATCGAGGGCAAGCGGCGGCTCATCGCGGCGCTCGTCGGCGCCGGTCTCCGCAGGATCGAGATCACGAGCTTCGTCTCGCCGAAGTGGGTGCCGCAGCTCGCCGACGCCGAGGAGCTCGCGCGGACGCTCCCGGCGGAGCGGGGCGTGACCTTCAGCGCCCTGTGCCCGAACGCGCGCGGCCTCGAGCGCGCGCTGGCGGTGGGCCTGCGCGAGATCGCCGTCTTCCTGAGCGCGAGCGAGGCGCACAACCGCGCCAACATCAACAAGTCGATCGACGACACCCTCTCGGTGTTCTCGGAGATCGTCCCTCCGGCGCGCGAGGCGGGCCTCGCGGTGCGCGCCTACGTCTCGACCGTGTGGGGCTGCCCGTACGAGGGCGACGTCGACCCTGCCCGGGTCGTGCGCATCGCGGAGCGGCTCATCGACCTCGGCTGCTACCAGGTCTCCCTCGGCGACACGATCGGCGTCGGCACCCCGCGGCAGACGCACGACATCGTCCGCCGCTTCCTCGACGCGATGCCGCCCGAGCGGTTCGCGCTGCACCTGCACGACACGCGCGGCACGGCGCTCGCGAACATCCTGGTCGGCCTGGAGCTCGGGGTGCGCGACTTCGACGCGTCGGTGGCGGGCGTCGGCGGCTGTCCCTACGCGCCGGGCGCGGCGGGCAACATGGCGACGGAGGACCTCGTGTTCATGCTCCACGGGATGGGCGTCCGGACCGGCGTCGATCTCGACAAGGTGATCGAGGCGGGGAACGTCGCCGAGCAGGTCATCGGCCGCCCGCTCCCGGGCAAGGTCCACCGCGCCGGCCCGTTCCGGCTGCGCCGCCAGCCGACCCGGGACTGAGCGCGGCCCAGCGGGGCGCCGGGCCGGCGTCGACCGACGCGGCGCGCCCGGCCGACGCGCCGCGCCCGGCCCGCGAGGCCGCCGTCAATCGCCCGCGATGCACCCGAGGCGCGTGAAGAAGACGTGGTGCTCGCCGCCCTCGCGATCGTCGCGGAAGAGGATGCCCACGTCGCCCTCCGGCCCGAACGTCGCGACCGGGCTGATGCTGTCGCGGGGCGCGAAGGTGAGCCGCTGCTCCGCGCTGATCGGCGCGAGATCCGCGTTGACCGTGACCGCGTAGAGCTCGTAGCCGTCGTTCTGATCGCGGTCGTCCGAGTAGATCGCGAGCAGCCGATCGCCGAGCGGGCGCAGGAACGGGTACCTGGAGCGGAAGGGCCCAGGGTCCGAGATGGGCGTGGGCGGCGTGAGGAGCTCGCCGTCCTCCGAGACCGCCGCCGCGTAGATGGCCTTGAGGCTCGCCGACTTGTCGAACCACGCGATGACGTAGCGATCGCGGTTCCAGACCACCGTCGGATAGACCGCGTCGGTCTCGCCGGTCGTCAGCGTGACGATCTCCGAGCGCGGATCGAGCTCGGCGGTGAACGTCCGGAACTGGATGAAGTGCGTGGCCGCGTCGCCCGTGGACCACGCGACCCCGATGCCGCCCTGGCCGGCCGCCGCGGAGGGCGCCTCGTTGCCGAAGCCGTTCGACGCCTCCGTGAGCTGGACGTTGTCGCCGATCGGGTTGCCGTCGATGTCGACGCGCTGCGCGAACAGATCGAAGAGGCCGTTGCGCTCGTCCTGCCAGACGGGGATGAACTCCGCGTCGTTCCAGGTGAGCGTCACGTTGACGGAGAAGCCGGGCGCCTTCGAGAGCCGCCGATCCCCGCCCTCCACCTTCTGGCCGTCCTCGTCGAGGAGGGAGAAGTACACCTCGTAGTCGCCGTCGCGCCGGTCCTGCCAGGCGGCGCCGTACCGATCGCCGACCCACACGATCGGCCCGCCGGAGGCGTCGCCGTTCTTCGGCGTGATGATCTCCTCGCCCGGCGCGAGCGGCTGCCCGTCGACGCTGATCATCGAGCGGTACACGTTGAAGCCCTGCGTGGTCCCGGTGTAGAGCGACGCGTACGACGCCCCGCTCCAGGCGAGCCCGCCAGAGCCGGCCGGCGCGATGTCGCCCGAGATGCGGGTCGCGTCGGTGTCGAGCGGCACGAAGCGCGCCCCGTTGTCGACCGTGCCGTCGCAGTCGTTGTCGACGCCGTCGCAGATCTCGATCCCCCCAGGGAAGGCCGCGGCGCTCGCGTCGTCGCAGTCGTCGCCGCACGCGAGCGGCTCGCCAGGGATCGTGCCGGGCAGCGCCGCGCGGAAGCCGTCGCCGTCGATGTCGAGCGTCGACGGCCCGTAGACGCACGCTCCGGTCGCGCTCTCGCACGTGTCCTTGGTGCAGGGATCGCTGTCGTCACACTCCACCGGCTCCAGCGCGACGCACTCCCCGCCGCGCCGCGGGGCCGCGCCCTCGGACGAGGGCGCCGCGCCGCCGTCGGGCTGCCCCGCCTCGAAGAGCTGGCAGAACACAGGCTTGCAGAGGTCCTCGATGCCGGGACAGTCGGCGTCCACCTCGCACTCCGGCGCGGGCGGCGGGATGTTCAGCCCCGTCCGCGCCCCGCACCCTCCTGAGAGCGACCCGCCGCCAAGAACCGTCCCGAGAAGGGCCGCCGCCAGCGCCGCCTTCCGGCGCGCGCGCCGACCCAGGGCGTACGTCGTCACAGACATCCGCCCATCCCCGCGACGTCGATCGGCTCGCACACGAACCCCGGATCGCAGTTGTCGTCGCCGCTGAGCGCGCAGAGCTCGACGCACTGGGTGCCCGAGCCGGTCACCACGCAGGCGAAACCGGCGCCGCACTGGCTGCCGCCGCTGCACGGATCGCCCTGTCCGCCTGGACCGGCCGGCGCGCAGTAAGCGCCGTAAATCTCCTGCCCGCACGGCTCGTCCGGATACTGCACGTAGATGAAGCACCCCTCTCCCGGGGCGCAAAAGTCGCTCGACTGATCGTACGGATCGCACGCGAAATCGGTGACCGGCGGCCCGGTGTCAGGACAGCCGGGGTCTTCGTACTCTTCGAGCGGATCCTTCCCCGGGTCCGAGCCGCCCCCGCCGTCCGCAGACGGCGGAGCGCCGGCTTCGCCGCCGCCGCCGCCGTCTGCGGACGGATCGTCCACGATGACTGTCTGGCCGCAACCGACAGCGAGACCGAGCCCAGGGAGCAGAACGCAGAGGAGTGTCAGGAGGAGCGAGGAGCACCGTCGCATGTCGCCATGCTATCGATTCCTCGCGCGCCCGCCATGCATTTGGCAGCGATGGCAGTGTCCTGACGCCACGACGAGCGGTGGATCGTTTCCCCCAGGCTGCAATCCCACTTGCCTGTTGGCCGGCGCTCTGATGTATCTCTCAACAATGCACACGCGCAACCTGCTCACCATCGCACTCCTCGCAGCTCCCCCTCTGGCGCTCGCCCCCCTCATGGCGTGCGGCGGCGATGACGAGACGGGAGGAGGTGGAGCGAGCTCCTCCAGCACCACCTCGAGCAGCTCCGGCGAAGGCGGCGGCGGCGGTGAGGCCGGCGGGGGCGGTGAAGGCGGCGCTGGCGGCGCTGGCGGCGCTGGCGGCGGAGACGGCGGCGGCGGCGGCGTGGTCCCCGGTGAGCCCGCCGGCCACCTGCTGATCTCGGAGGTCGCCGTCAGACCTGGAGCGGGCGAGTTCATCGAGATCTGGAACCCGACCGAGGCCGAGATCGACCTCACCAACTACTACCTTTCGGACAATAGCGTTTATTATGCCATCACCACGGGTACCGCCTTCGCGCCGACAGGCAGCGCAGGGACGGACTTCCTCGTCCAGTTCCCCCCCGGGACCATGATCGCGGCGGGCGCCCGCCTCGTGCTGGCGAGCGATGACGGCTTCGAGCTCGCGTACCAGCGGTGCGCCGACTTCGCCCTGGACGAGACGCCCATCCCCTGCGAGGGGGCGGACGTGCCGCCCATGATCGCGCCCACGAACGGCGCCCTCGGTGCGCAATCCGGCGCGCTGCTCACCGACGGCGGAGAGATGGTGATTCTCTTCGAGTGGGACGGCACGGAGCGCAGCCCGCTCAAGGACGTCGATTACGTCATCTGGGGCGAGGAGCTGGGGAACTCGGCGATGGTGTACAAGACAGGCAAGACCGGTTATGCCGATGACACCGCGCGCGGCAGCCAGCGGCCGGCCGCGGCCGCCGGCAGCGGGGCGAGCATGGTCCGCTGTAGCGATCTCGAGTCCGGCGAGCTCTTGACCGAAGGCAACGGCATCAGCGGGCACGACGAGACGAGCGAGTGGCTCGACATCAGCTTCACCGTGGCGTCCACGCCGACGCCCGGCGAAGAGAACGACTGCCCGTGAGCGCGCCCGCTCCGAGCTCGGCTCCTCGCCGCGGGGCGGCGGGAGCCCGGGCTCGGCGCGGGGCGCCTCGGACCGATCACTGCCGGGTGATCGTCACCTTCTTGATGACCGGCGGGGTGACCGGGCGTTCGCCCTTGACCTCGACGCCGGCCAGCTTGTGGACGAGCTCCTCGGGCCCGCACTCACCGAAGATGGTGTAGCCGTTGTCGAGGTGGAACGCCGCCGCGTCGGTGATGAAGAACTGCGCGGAGTTCGTGTTCTTGCCGCGGTTCGCCATGCACAGGAGCCCTGCGCGATCGTGGCTGCCGTCCTCCCAGACCTCGTCGGGGATGACGTAACCGGCCTCGCCGGTGCCGTTCTTCTTCGCGTCGCCGCCCTGGATCATGAATCCCTTGATGATGCGGTGGAAGATGGTGCCGTCGTAAGCGGGCTTCTTGTCCCACGTCCCCTCCGGCGTCTTCCAGGGCCTGATCCCTCGCGCCAGGCCGACGAAATTGGCGACGGTGATCGGGGCCTTGTCGTCCAGCAGCTTGCAGGACAGCGTGCCGAGATCGGTCTCGATCGACGCGGTCAACGTCTTGCCCGGCGGGAGCCCCTTGGTGGCGTCGTCGAGCGTCCACTTGCCCTTGACCGGGTCGTCCTCGCTGGGCTTGACCTCGGCGACCGGCTTCGCGGTGACCTTGCGCTTCTGCGGCTGAGGGCGCTCCTTCTCTGCCGTCTCCGCCTTGCCTCCGGCCAGCCCCGTCGACGCAGGCGTGGTCTTCGGCTTCGGCGCTTCTTCGGCCGTGGGCTCGGGGGTCTTCGAACATCCCGCGAGGGCCGAGAGCGTGGCGAGGGTGGCGAGGGACTGAATGGCGAGGGTTCGAGCGTTCATCGTGCGACGATTTCCCGCGTCGCGGTCCAGCGGTCAAGGACGAGCGTCGCCGTGGTAGGAAGCGGCATGAGCTCGCGCTGCGCCCTCGCGACCCGTCCGTTCACGTCCACCACGTCCGCCTCGCTGGCCATTCCCGCCGCGCTCGCCTCGCTCGTTCCCGCCCTGGGCGCGCTGCTGCTCGGGATCGCCCTTGGCGCGTGCGAGCGCCGCGTCGACGAGCCGCTCCCGCTCACGCCCAGCAGCAACGTGGGCGACGTTGCGCCGCCCGCCTCGACCGGGACGCCGCCCGCCTCGACCGGGGAGCGGGACGCCGGCCGCTGCATCCAGCCGACGCCGTCGACGCCGGAGCGGCCGTCTCCAAAGCTCACCGGCCCGGATCCGGCGTGCCCCGAGGACCCGACCGGCCCGTTCCAGCTCGCGACCGGCAAGGTGACCTTCCTCGAGGCCAAGGCCCCCGATGTCACCGTCGAGATCGCCAGGAGAGAGCAAGAGCGCTCCCGCGGCCTCATGTACAGGACGAGCATGGCGGAGAACCGCGGGATGATCTTCGTCTTCCAGCAGCGGAACAATCACTCGTTCTGGATGCACAACACGTGCATCCCGCTCGACATGCTGTTCATCGACAGCGACGGTACGATCGTCGGTATCGAGGAGAACACCCCGACGCTCAACGACTCGACCTTCGACGTCGGATGTCCGTCGACGTACGTCCTCGAGCTGAACGCCGGCTGGGCGCGGCGCCACGGCGTCGTCGCGGGCCAGAAGGTGCGGCTCGAGGGGATCTGACGCGCGCCCGAGCGGCGGCGCCTCGGCCGGAGCGTCGTTTCATATCCCCGTGAACAGACCGAGCTGGCGCGGGGGAGCCGGCGGCCCGAGCGACGAGCGCGCCGCGCCGGACGGAGGGGCCGGCGGCGCCGCCGCGTCGAGGACGAGCGGCCCCCGAGGCGGCGCGGCGACGAGGCGCGTGCGCCGGCCGACGAGCGCGTCACGGGCGGCGTCGAGCGCGAGCTCCGGGCGGTTGTTGGCCTCGGAGAGGTGCATCAGCGCGACCGTGTGCGTGCCGCCGGGCAGCGCCGCGAGCAGCTCGCACGCCTGCGCGTTCGACAGGTGGCCCCGCGACGAGCGGATCCTGCGCTTGAGGTGCTGCGGGTACGGGCCGGCCTCGAGCAACCCCGCGTCGTAGTTCGACTCGAGCATCACCACATCGCAGCCGGCGACGTGCTCCAGGAGCCCCGGAGGGACCTCGCCGAGATCCGTCACGAGCGCGGCCCGCCGCGCGCCGTCGTCGACGACGAGCGCGACCTGCGCCGCGTCGTGCGGCAGCGGCCTCGGCGAGAAGGTGAGCGCGCCAACCGCGAACGGCTCGCGCGACGAGAAGGCCCGGACGCGCTCTGGATCGCCGAGCTCCGCCGCGCGCGCAGTCGCCTCCGAGGCGTAGATCGGGATCTTGTGCTTCTTGTTGTACCTGGCGGCCACGCCGACGTGGTCGGCGTGCGCGTGTGTGATGACGATCGCGTCGGGCAGCAGCCTGCCGTCCGCGCCGCCCGCGGCCGCCGCCGAGAGGCACTGCTCGAGCACCCGCGGCCCGACGCCCGCGTCCACGAGGACCCGCGTGCCGCGGGAAGCGAACAGCGTGGCGTTGCCTCCGCTCCCGCTCGCGATGATGGTGATCTTCATACCGGGCTCCGGGACCGGACTACAGGCGGCTCTGTGACCCGTAGCGCAGGCGAGGGCTCGGCTGCAAGCGCGCCGAGCCGCGCGAAGCGCTCGCGACGGCGCTCGAACGACGCTACAGGGATCCCACTTCGTGGCGCCCTCCCCTCGCCCCGCTTCTGCCTCTTCCCCCGACACCGACGCGGAGGCGCCGCTCGCCGCGCCGCGCGCCCCCGGCGAGAGCGGCGGCGCGCCGCCAGGCGAGCGCGGCAAGCGGCGCCGCCGCGCCCTGATCGCGGCGCTCGTGGTCGTCGCCGTCGTCGCGGCCGCCGTCGCCGCGCTCGTCGTGCTCGGTCCTCCCGCGCTCCGCCGGCGCATCATCGCCGAGGCCCGCGCGCGCGGCGTCGCGCTCGATCCCGGGAAGATCGACGTCGATCTCGGCTCGATCCGCCTGCGCGACGGCCGCTTCTCTCTCCTCGGGGTGCGCGGGATCTCGGGCACGGTCGCGCGCGCCACAATCGAGCTGCGCGGTCTCTCGCCCGCGCGGATCGCGACGGAGGGCGTCGAGCTCACCCTCGTGGGGACCGACGCCCTGGAGGATCTGCCTGCGTGGGTCGCGCAGTACGGCCCGCGCGCGGCGGCGCTGCCGCTCACCACGGGCCGCGTCCGCCTGGGTCTCCGGGATCACGAAGGCGGACCGGAGGTGCTCGCGCTGGCCGACGGCGCCCTCGAGCGGCGCGCGGCCGCCCCGGTCGAGGGCGCCGCCGCGCCGCCCGGCGCGCCGCGGCCGGAGCTCGGCGTCCTGAAGCAGGCTCGCGTGCTCGTCGCCGGCAAGGAGATCGCGCGCACCGACATCGCCTGGTCCATCGGCGCAGCGTCGATCACCCTGGGCCTCGGCGGCGAGGACCTCGTCTCGGCGCCGCTCAGGGCCGAGCTCCGGCCGCGCCCCTCGCCGAGCGCCTCGATCGAGCTCGCGCCGACGCCGCTCTCCACCGTGGGCGCGCTCCTCGGCGTCGACGTCGGCGCCTCGACGATGGTCGTCGCCGGAACGCTCGAGCTGCGGCTCGCGGATGGGGCGGACCGGACCGCCCTGTCCAAAGCGCCGCTCGAAGGGCCGATCGCGCTCACGGTCAAGGGCTTCACCCTGCCCCACCCCAAGGAGCTCGACGGGCTCCTCTTCGGCAACACCACGACCGTCAAGGCGGACGCGCGCCTCTCTGCGGATCGCCAGCGCGTCGCGCTGAGCGGCGTGGAGGTCGCCGCCGGCGCGCTGAAGCTCAAAGGAACGGGCACCGTCGAGCGCAACGGCGCGGACGCCGCGATCGGGATGGATCTATCTGGATCCATCCCATGCTCGCTCCTGGCTGGCTCTGCCGCGATGTCGCACCTGACCGGCGCCGTAGGGCTGCTCGCGCGCGACCTGGTGGGCCGCGCGCTCGCGGGCTCGGTGGCGGTCCAGGTCCGCGTCGACGCGCGCGCGAGCCGGCTGACCGCCGCGCGTGTCACACCGAGCGCGATCCTCCGATGTAAGCTCCGCTTCTAGCGCGTCGCTCGGCCGCGCCGGGTCCCGCGACCCGGAACCGAGAACCCGAATCCTTGGAGGAGAGATCGGTACGGCACCAACGAAGCGAACAAGCCGTGGAATTTTCTCTTCCTGGCGTTCAAGGTAGCCCGGTCGCGGCTCGACGGTTGAACTGCTTTTTCCCGGCGCTGTCGCGTCCGAGCACCGCTGTCGCGCGTTGCCGCCCTCTGCGGGTGAACTCCGTCCGAGCGCCACGAGGATCGATGAGGGAGGAAGGCGGAGGACGAATGTCGATGTCGAGGACGATCTGACGCGATGAACCATGGCGCGGAGCACGGGAAGCGCGGCGCACGCTCGACGCGCGACGGCCGCTCTGACACGTTGTCCGATGAGGAGCCCGCAATGCGCTCTGGAGCTCTCCCCCTCGCCGCTCGGCTCACCTCGCTGCTAGGGCTCGTGGCGTTCTTCAGCGCTGCCTGCGACGGCGGTCTCGGCGCCGGCATGGACGACGCACCGGGCGGCGGGGGCGCGGCGGCGGCGTCGTCCTCCTCGTCGGCGTCCGTGACATCGGGCGGAGGCAGCGGCGCGGGAGACGGCGGGGGCCCCGGAGAAGGCGGCGGCGGGGGAGGCAGCGGCGGAACCGACGAGCAGGACTTCCCTCTCGACACGACGCCCCCGGCACCCTGCCCGCCCGACATGGCCGAGGTCCAGGGATACTGCATCGATCGCTTCGAGGCGCCGAACGTGGAAGGCGCCCTGCCGCTCGTCATGGAGAGCGCCGTCTCGGCGCGCGCCTGGTGCGAGGAGCGCGGAAAGCGCCTCTGCACCGAGGACGAGTGGGACACGGCGTGCCAGGGCCCCGAGGCGTTCGTCTATCCGTACGGGAACACCCACGAAGCGGAGCGCTGCAACGACAACAAGACGTGGAGAGCGCCCGACGAGGGCGCGCTCGGCTCCTGGCCTTCCGACGAGGCGCTGGCCGAGGTCCAGGCGCTGTACCAGGCCGAGCCGAGCGGCTCGCGACCCGGGTGCGCGAGCCCGTTCGGCGTCCACGACATGACGGGGAACGTCGAGGAGTGGGTGGTGCGCACCCGATACCACGTCAACGAGTATCCTCACGTCCTCAAGGGCTGTTACTGGTCCGGCTGCTTCGGCGGCGCGAAGCCGCGGTGCGGCTCCACGAACCCGGCGCACGGGGACGGGTTCCGCTACTACGAGACCGGCTTCCGGTGCTGCCGTGACGTCGAGTGAGCGAGCCGGCGGCGACGATCCGGCCCTCCGGCCCACACGCGCGCGGCTCGAGGGCGCCGCGCGCAGCGGGCGTTCGGCGCGACCGCAGGCGGCGCGGCGCGGGTGACGGACGCGAACCCGCGCCGAGGCCTCGCGGCAGGTGTCCTGAACGAACCGCTTCCCCTCGGTTCGGCCGCACGCTAGGGCACCGTGAACGGTGCTGACCTTACCGAGAGAGCCTCGCCCCAGCCTTGACCTCGTGAAGGACGCGATCGCGGCGTTCGCGCTCAAGGGCCGCGGGCGCGCCCGCCCGGACGATCTCGACGCGCGCGACCCGGCGTTCATCGCCCGGGTGCTCCCGCTGCTCGGCTTCCTCTACGACGACTACTTCCGCTGCGAGACAGAGATCGAAGAGCAGCTGCCCGACGGCCCCTTCCTCGCCGTGAGCAACCACAACGCGATGACGGGAATGCCCGATATGTACTGCCACATGACGGCGTTCTGGCGCCTTTATGGGCCCTCGCGGCTGTCCTACGGGCTGATGCACGATCTCCCGTTCAACGTCCCGAAGGCCGGCGCCTGGCTCAACGCCTGCGGCGCCATCGCCGCGAGCCCGGAGAACGGGCGGCGAGCGCTCTCCCGGGGCGCGGCGGTCCTGGTCTTCCCCGGCGGCGATCTCGACGCGTGCAAGCCCACCTCGGCGCAGTACACGATCCGCTTCGGCCGGCGCCGCGGCTTCGTCCGGCTCGCCATCCGCGAGGGCGTGCCGATCGTGCCGATCGTGAGCGTGGGGGCGCACCAGTCCCTCTACATCGCCACGGATGGGAGCAGGCTGGCCAGGTGGCTCCGCCTCCCCGAGCTCGCGCGCTCGAACGTCGCGCCGCTCGGCCTCGCCTTGCCGTGGGGGCTCATCGCCGGCATCCCGATCCCCCATGTGCCCCTGCCGGTGAAGATCCACACGAGGGTGCTCCGCCCGCTGCACCTGGGGCTCCCGAGAGAGGCCGCGAGCGACCCGGACGAGGTCGAGCGCGCATTCGCGCGGATCGTCGAGCGCATGGAGGCCGGGCTGGACGAGCTCCGCGCGGCGGGCAGGCACGGTCTCTTCCCGCGTGGTTGATGGGCCGCGTGGTTGATGGGCCGCGTGGTTGATGGGCCGCGTGGTTGATGGGCCGCGTGGTTGACAGGCGAACCGCAGGAGAATGGCGGCGCCGTGGCGTGCAGTGACGTCCGGAGCGCGCCCATGGCCCGAGCGGGCGGCGCGCGGCGCTCCAAAACCAGCGGGCGCGCGACAAAGGGCGCTGGGCCTCGCGCGGCGCTCGGAAAACCGAGTCCGTTCATGTAGGCTTGAACGCCAGCCGTGACCCCCGACCGCACCGCGCAGCTCCTCGCACCGCTGGCCCAGCCGGGAGAGCTCATCGCAGCCAAGTACCGCGTCGAGCGGGTCGTGGCCATCGGCGGAATGGGCGTCGTGCTGGCGGCGCGCAACGAGGATCTCGACCAGAAGGTCGCCATCAAGATCCTGCGCCAGGACGCCCTCGCGAACCAGGAGGCCGTCACGCGCTTCCTGCGGGAGGCGCGGACGGCGGCGCGCCTGTCGGGCGAGCACGTCGCGCGCGTGTTCGACGTCGGCACCACCGAGACCGGCGTGCCCTTCATGGTGATGGAGTTCTTGACCGGGCTCGATCTCCAGCAGGTCATCGATACCCACGGTCCGCTGTCCATCCAGGACGCTGTCGATTACGTACTGCAGGCGCTCGAGGCCGTGGCCGAGGCGCACGCGGCCGGCGTCGTCCACCGGGACATCAAGCCTTCGAATCTGTTCCTCGCCGAGCACGCGGACGGCACACGGCACATCAAGGTCCTCGATTTCGGCATCTCGAAGGGGCAAGGCCTCGACTCGCCCGCGGAGCCGGGGCTCACGTCGACGAAGCAGGTGATGGGCTCGCCCGGGTACATGTCGCCCGAGCAGATGATGGCGCCGAGGACCGTCGACGGGCGCGCCGACGTCTGGTCGTTCGGTGTGCTGCTCTACACGCTGGTGACGGGCGAGCCGCCATTCCAGGGCGAGACGGTCGCCGCGGTGATGGCGAACATCCTGCACCAGCCGGTGCCGCGGCTCCGCGACAAGCGCAGCGACGCGCCGGCCACGCTGGAGCGGATCGTCTCGCGCTGCCTGGAGCGCGACGTGAGCGAGCGGTACGCCAACGTCGGCAAGCTCGCGCAGGCCCTCGAGCCGCTCGGGTCGAGCTTCGCGAAGCTCTCGACCTCGCGCATCCAGAGCGCGATCGGCGCGGCGTCGCCGGCCGGACAGACATTGCTCAACTCGAGGGCGGCCGAGGACAGCGACAGGCTGTCCGGCGCGTCATGGTCGCACACGAGCAACCGGCGCCGCTCGCGGCGCAGGCTGCTCGTCGCCGCCGGCGTGGCCGCGTTGCTGACCAGCGCGGCCGGGGCGGGCGTGTGGCTGGTCGCGAGCGTGCGCGTGGCGTCGCAGGCGCCGAGCGCCGCCGTGTCACAACAGCCCGAGCGCGCCGCGGTCGACGCGCTCGGGCCCGAGTCCCCCGCTGCAGCGCCGGGCGCTCCGGCCGCGACCGCCAGCGCCACGACCGAGGCGTCGAGCCCGGCGGCGCCGCCGGTCCCTGCGCCGAGCGCGGCTCCCACGGGCAGCGCTGCGGCCGACGCGCGCCCGAAGGCGACCGCCTCCGGAGCGCCGCTCAAGCCGGGCCACCCGCCAAGACCGCCGAGGTCGTCGACCAGCGAGGACGAGATGCTGAGGAGCCGCCATTGAGATCGTTACGAGCGCGACACGCGGGCGCATGGCTCGCGCTGCTCTGTGGGACCAGCCTGACCTCACCGCTCCTGGCGCAGCCGACCGCGGCGGACAAGGCGCTCGCCGAGGGGCTGTTCCAGGACGGCAAGAAGCTCATGGACGAGGGCAAGCTCCAGGAGGCCTGCCCGAAGCTCGCAGAGAGCCAGCGCGTGGATCCCACGGTCGGGACGCTGCTGAACCTGGCGGTCTGCCACGAGAAGGAGGGCAAGACGGCCAGCGCATGGGCCGAGTTCACGGAGGCGTCCTCGCTCGCGGCGAGCGCCGGACAGCAGGATCGCTCCCAGTTCGCGGCCAAGCGCGCATCCGAGCTGGAGGCCATGCTGACGCGTCTCGTCCTGGACGCGGCGCAGGCGACGCAGGCGGCTCCTGCGATGACGATCACGCTGAACGGCAAGGAGCTGAGCGCCACCGCGGCCACGGGCTCGGGCATCCCCGTGGATCCGGGCACGGCGACGGTCGAGGCCAAGGCGCCGGGCAAGCAGCCCTGGTCGCAGCGGGTGACGCTCGACCCCGGGCCCAGCACGACGCGGGTGACCATCCCGCCGCTCGCGGACGTCGCCGTTCAGGAGGCGAAGGCGGCTCCCGCTGCCCCGCCGCCTGCCCGTCCGGAGGCCGCGAAGCCCGAGGCGACCGGCAACCCGATGCGCGCGCTCGGCTTCGTCGCTGGCGGCGTCGGGATCGCCGGGATCGGCGTGGGGGCGGTGTTCGGGGTGCTGACGATACAGAAAGCGGGGGATGTCGAGGAGGGGTGCAGCGGCAGCTTCCGCTGCAGCCACGCGGACGTCGAGGCGAACGAGAGCGCCCGGACGACCGCGATGGTCTCGAACATCGCGGTCGGCGCCGGGCTTGTGTGCCTCGGGGCCGGCCTTGCGATGGTGCTGATGTCCCCTCGTTCGCCGGAGCAGGCTGCCACGGTCGAGCGCGTGTGGGTCGCGCCCAGCGTCGCTTCGGACGGGGGGCGCGTGGTGCTCGGAGGCCATTGGTGATGCGAAGCTCGAAGTGCTCTGCCGTGACGCTGGCGCTCGCCGCGCTCGCGCCGGGCCTCAACGGCTGCGCCGAGATCGCGGGGCTCGAGGATCGCCAGGTGATCCAGCTGATGACGATCGCCGAAAACCAGGCGGACCCTCGCGCCATCGCGCTCGACGAGGAGGCGATCTACTGGATCAACAGGGGGAGTGACGGGAGTCAGGGGAGCTTCGCGGGCGGCGCGCTCCGGAGGCAGATCAAGGATGACTGGGCGGTCATCGATCTGCTCGGGCCTTCCAACGAGGTGCCCGACGCGATCGCGCTGGACGCGACTCACGTCTACTGGTCGAGCACCGACGCCGCCTTCCAAGGCGACTGCGACCCCAACGCGGGGGATACCCGAGACAAGCTGCTGAAGCTACCGAAAGCAGCACCGATTCCCGCCGCTGGCGGGGAGATGCTGTGGGGTAGCTGCGGCGCCGCAAGCGCGATCGCGCTGAGCGCCGACAACGTCTACAGCGCTCGGCCGAACGCCAACCGCATCACCTCGGTGTCCAAGCAAGGCGGCAGTCGAACGAATCTGACGGAGGGCGGCGAGCCGCTCCACGTCGTGATCGACGGCTCCCTCGTCTACTGGACCGATCCCAAGAACAAGACGCTCTCGGTCATCGATATCAGCGGTGATGCCCCCAAGAAGGAGCTCTTCTCGGAGCTCGAACCGCCGGGGCTGCTCGTGCTGGATGAGGCCAACCTCTACTGGCTCCACGGGAACAACGTCATGCGGTTTCCGCGGAGCGGAGCGGACGGAGACGCCGCAGTGCTCCTCCTCGACAAAGAGCTGCCGAGCCCTCCCGCCGGGATCGCGACGTATGGGGACTACCTTTACATCACCGTCCAGGAGGCGAAGAGCGTCTACCGGCTCCGCAAGGACGGCGCCGGCGGTCCGCAAGAGATCGCGGCGAATCAAGAGGGCCCGACGGGCATCGCCGCGGACGGGACGGGCGTCTACTGGACGAACTCCGGTTCGGGACAGATCGTCCGCTTCAACGACGAGTGACGCGCAGCCGCCAGCCTGGCGGTCGCCTTGCGCGGACCGCTGGGTCCTCCTGGGCTCAATCGATCTGCAGGTGGTAGTGGGGCGGCCGCGACTCCTCGAGCGCGAACACGCCCCCGACCTCGTCGACCCCCTCGAGGAAGGCGCGCTTCTCCGCGGGTGTCATGTCCCGGTTCCGGATGTCGACGGCGCCCTCCCGGAGGTGCGCCGAGATGAACACGCCGCGATCGATCTGGGCGCGGATCACCCGCTCGAGGGCGGCGATCATGGCCTCCGGCGGGTGCTCGGCCGAGCGCCCCTCCTCGTAGGCGCTCTTGATCTCGCGCGCCGCCGTCTTGTCCTTGTAGAGGCCGAGGACATCGGCGCCGTGCCGGAAGAGCTCGTGCATCGCCTCGGCCTGCCGCGCGGGATCCCGCGTGCCGCTCGTGACCACGAGCTCCTTTCCGGTCCGCCGGAAGTAGGCGGACGCGATCTCCGCGACCTTCTGCTCCACGGCGGGCGCGAGCTCGACGCCAGGCAGGACCACGTAGCGGCGCTCCTCGTCGGCCTCCGCCGGCGTCGTGCCGGGCGCCGGAGTGCGCGCGGGCGGCTCGGCGTCGGGGGGCTCGTCCTCGTCGCTCTCCTGGACGTGCAGCGAGAGCACCCTGGCGGCGGGACCGTCGGGGACCCAGAAGCCGAACCACCCTACCTGCGCGCCGGGGGCGGGGGCGGTCGCCGGCGGGCGTGGCGTCCCGACAGGCTCGGGCGCCGGCGCGGCCCGGGAGACGCAGCCTCCCGCAGCGAGCGCGAGGGCGATGACGGCGGCGCGGCGAGCGCCCTGGAGAGCGGAGGAGCGCGAGCACAACATGCGAGCCACGGGCGCCTCCTACTTCGTGATCGTGAACGAGGCGCGCGCGAGCTCCTTGCCCGCCGCGTCGCTGACCGTCACCGACCAGAGCCCCGCCGCGCGCGCCTTCCGCGTGGCAGCCCACGTACGGAAGCGCCGCTGCGCGCCGACCGCGAGGGGGATGCGCAGCGGCGCGCTGGCATCGGGCGGCGTGAAGGCGACGCTGATCTCCGAGGTGGCCTGGTCCTTGTTCGAGAGCTCGACGAACGCGTAGAGGCGGTCGATCTCCGCGCTCGCGAACGAGGTCGCCGGCTCGATCGGCTCGCGGCCGGCGATGCCCTTCGAGACGACGAGCCGCATCACCTGGAGCTCGGGCGCCCGAGCGGCGCCCTCTCCCACGCCGCCCTGCGCCGCGCCCGCGGCGGTGCGCGCCTCCTGAGCCGACCCCGACCTGCGGCGACGCTCCCGCGCCGGGCCGCGGGCGGGCGACGCGTCCGCCGCGTCGAGGCGGTCGGCGTCGCTGCGGCCCTCGTCCGCGGCAGCGCCGCTCGCGGCGGCCCGGATCGGCACCGCCGCGTCCGATCGCGCCTCGCCCGCCGCCGCCGCGCTCGCCTGCCCCTCGGACCCGCCGCCCGGCCTCCCCTCCGCCGCGCGGCTCAGCGCGGGAAGCTCTTCCCGGGAGATCCGCGCGATCGCCTCGCTCGGATCGGTGCAACCGAGCCCCGCCCCGCCGAGAGCGGCGGCGACGAGCGCCAGGACCATGGTTTTCCGTGTCGTTCCCCGGGTGTCCACACCGACGAGGTGCCACGATTCAGCGGAGGGGGCGAAAAAACGGCAACCCGACGGCCAGCGACCCAGCGGCGCGCGCCAGGCTCACGAGGGCTCGTCACCGCACGCTGGACGTGGGGTCCGGGACGCAGCCATCCCGAGGCTCCGAGCTCTCATCAGGAAATCCCTGAGGTGTGGCAGCACCGCGTCGCGATGTGCCGGCGCTCCGATGGGAGCGCACGTCCGCAAGGCGCCTCGCGGCGCTCCGGGTCAGTGCTTCGGACGGGACCGGCGCGGACCGCTGGTCGACTCGCCCTCTGGCGTCGTAGCGAAGCTGGTGATCGCGCTGTCTTCGATCATCAGGATGAGCAGGCCCCCGCTCGCGCCTCGTGCCGTCCTCGCCCGGGATCCCTGGCTTGTCTCCCGCGACGGGTGGTCCGAGCTCTCCGCTGAGATCCGCTTCATCTCCAACTCCTTCAAGACTTCAGTCCTGCTGTCAACGCCCCGGCCGGCTGACCTGCGTGGACTTCCGTGCACCGCGTCTGGGGCGAAAACTGAACCGGGCGCGAGAACGCCAATGTTCGCAGAATAGTCACGGATCCGACTGAAAATCACCTGGAAAGCGCCACGCCCGGCGAGTTCTTTCCGGCAGAGGCTCAGGCGTCGGTTTTCGTTTCGCTTCGTTTCGCTTCGTTTCGCTTCGTTTCGCTTCGTTTCGCTTCGTTTCGTTTCAACTGGGATCTATTGGGATTTCATCGGGATTTCCACGGGAGGTCACGCGGCAGCGCGACAGGGATTCAGCGGCGGCCGAAGCCGGACAGCTGGCGGGTTGCGGCCACCACCTCGTCGCAATCGATACAGCGCATGAGCCCGTCGACGAGTTCCATGCTACCGAGGCTGCCGCACTCCGGGCAGCGGTTGGCGAGCTGGTGCTTGCTCTCCTCGCAGAGCCGGCTCTGCTCCGCCTCGGCCTCCGCCTCGACACGGAAGATCTCGGCCGGCGTGCGCGCCTCTCGCTTTCGGTCGTCCATGGCGCGCAACGTATCATGTGCTCGGCGCGCGCCGCGAGCGCCGCGCTCGCAGCGGCTCGGCCTCTCGCTCGCTCACCGCGCGGACTCGATCATGCCCCGGAACGCCGACCGCGCCGACTGCACGGTCTCGTCAGGCCCGACGATCCTGAAGAACCAGTTTCCGCGATCCGGCGTCCTCACCGCCGCGCCGACGAGCCGGTAGTTGTCCTTCACCATCTCCACGGGCGATCGCTTGCGAGCGCCGGACTGCGGCCCGAGTGCGATCTTGTAGGTGCCGGCCACCTCGACCAGCTCGACCGGCATGCCGCGCACCTCGAGCGACGCGCGCCTGGCCTTCGCCCCGACGTCGCCATCGAACTGCGCGAACCACTCGTTGAAGCGCGCGTCGACGTCTCCCTTGCTCCCCGGACCGAACGAGAGGACCTGCACCTCGGCGTCCTCCTTGTCGTTCGCCGCCCTCGGCACCTTGTAGAGGGCCTTGCGCGGTCCGGCGCGCGGCAGGTCGAGCGCAGCCCAGCTCCCCGGAACGTCCCACGCGAGCCGCGCGGCGGATGGCGCGCTGGAGACGGCCGGCGGCGGCTCCGGCTCCGCCGGGGTCCTCGAGCAGGCCGAGACCGCGAGCGCCATCACCGCCGCTCGAGCGAACGACACCCGGCGCGGAAGCATGGAGGCGGTTCTACCACTGCGCCCTCCATCGAGGCGCAGGATTTCGATACCCCGCGCGGCAGGGAACCGCGATCCTCTCCTCCGGCGACGAGCCGCCCGAGCGGGGGAGGTCGCGCTCGCTGGAGGGGCCCGGCCGCGATCCGGGCGCGGGCTCGGGTGTAAGCCATCGGCCCTGCTCGCACGTAGAAGAGACGCCCCGGTCAGGGAGAGGGAGAGGAGACGGCGCGCATGGATCAGATCGGCGAGTACCTCGTTCGACGCCTCGTCGGCGAGGGCGGGATGGGCAAGGTCTACGAGGGCGAGGAGCGCCTGTCGCGCCGGCGCGTCGCGCTGAAGGTGCTCCGCCCCGAGCTCGCCCGGAGCGAGCAGGGACGCCGGCTCTTCCTGAACGAGATGCAGATCCTCGCGCACCTCGAGCACCCGAACATCGTCCGGAGCCTCGCCAGCATCGAGGCCTCCGGCGAGCTCGTGATGGTGCTCGAGTACCTGGACGGCCAGACGCTGCGGTCCGTCCTTGGCGCCGCCGGCCGCCTTCCCTGGCCGGAAGCGGTGCGGATCACGGCCAGCGTGGCGAGCGCCCTCGCGGCGGCCCACGGGCAGCAGCCGCCCGTGATCCACCGCGATCTCAAGCCCGAGAACATCATGGTGCAGCGGGATGGCGGCGTGAAGGTGATGGACTTCGGCATCGCCAAGGTCGTGGAGGCGATGAACCAGACCAACACGCAGAGCGTCGGCACCCTGCAGTACATGAGCCCGGAGCAGATCGACGCGCGATCCATCGATCACCGCTCGGATCTCTACTGCCTGGGGCTCATCCTGTACGAGGCGCTCTCCGGCAGCCCGCCGTTCCAGTCGGCGTCGCCGCGGGAGCTGCTCAACCTGCAATGCACGGCAGAGCCGCCGCCGCTCAGCGACGACGTGCGGAGCGGGCTGCCCCGCGGCGTCGAGCAGCTGCTCTTCCAGCTGCTCGAGAAGGCGCCCGAGGATCGGCCGTACCTCGCTCAGGACATCGTGGATCGGCTGGAGCCGTTCCAGACCGCGGTGAGCGCGCCGCTCCGCGCCGGTGACCGCGTCCGCGCGAGCGCGCCGCTCCGCGCCGGCGATCACGACCGCGAGAGCGCGCCGCTCCGCGCTGGCGACCGAGACCGCGAGAGCGCGCCGCTCCGCACCGGTGACCGAGACCGAGACCGAGACCGAGACCGAGACCGAGACCGAGCGAGCTCGCCTCACCGCACCGGCGATCGCGGCCGCGCCAGCGTGCCGCACCGCGCCGACGACCACGACCGCGCGAGCTCGCCGGGCGCCGCGCGCGTCACCGGCCGAGCGGACGCGCCTCGCGCCGACACGATCGCGCTCGTCGAGCAGATCGACCGGCCGCGCGACGTCCCGACCAGGCTCGCGATCGCGATCATCGCGACGCTGTCGGCGCTCGCGGGCCTCGGGACCTGCGCGCTGCGCTCGACGAACGGCGCGCCGGAGCCGCCCGCCAGCACCGCGACGCCGGCCGCCCCGGAGGGGGCGCGGTGAGGCGAGCGTCGCCGGAGCAGGCAGGCTACACGGAAGGCGCGCCCCTCCCGGCCGTGGGATGCGCCGCGCGATGGCGCTGCGGCGCGGGCGCAGGAGAAGAGCTGTGGCGGCTCGGCGCGGCGGACCAGGACGCTCCGGCAGGGCCCGAGCCCCAGGCCGTCGCGATGCGCCTCCTGTCGCTCGGGAGCGCCGGCGTCGGCGGCTTCATCGACGGCGGCGTCGCCTCGCCGGCCGAGGGCGAGCGCGCCGCCGCGGCGAGCCCGGACGGCGCGCGCGTCTGGCTCGCGCGGCGGCTCGCGGGCGCGCCCCTCTCGGACTTGATGCGCGCGCGGCGCGGGCCCATCCCCTTCCAGGAGGCGCTCGGGCTCGCCATCCAGGTCGCCCGCGCGCTCGCCGCGTGCGAGCGCGCCAGCCTGTTCCCCGGTCCGCTCTCGCCCGACGCGGTCCTCGTGGACGGCGCGGGCCGCGTGACGCTGCCCGCGAGCGCGCTCGTCGCCGCCCTCGTCGGCGGGTCGGCGATCCGCGGCGCCGCCACGGCGCCCCGCGCCGAGGGCGCGCGGGTGTCCTCGGAGATCCCGCCGCTCTGGACGCCGCCCGCGCAGGCCGACGGCGCGATCTGGGACAGCGCCGCGAACCGGTACGCGCTCGGGCTCGTGCTCTACCGCCTGCTCGCGGGAGAGCACCCGTTCGCGGGCGCTGGCCTGCGGCACGCGCTCGGCGAGGCCGCCCGCGCGGAGCCGCCGCCGTTCATCGAGGGCGTCGCGACCTCGCTCCCCGCGGGCCTGCAGGGCTACGTGCTGCGGCTGCTCCATCCGGATCCGTCGGAGCGGCCGCCGCGCGCCGAGGAGATCGCCGATGCGCTGAGCGGGTTCCTCGAAGAGCGCCCGCCGGCGCTTCCGGTGCGCGCCGCCCGGACCTCCCGTCGCGCTGGCGCGGCCACCTCGGCGAGGACCGGCCCCGCGCCTCGCGAGCGCGCGCGCCTGGGCGACGCGAGCGACGCGGGCGACGCAGGCGACCACCGCCCGCCGCGCGGCCCAGCCGGCGCCGCGGCGCGGCTGTGGCGGATCGCGCCGCTCGGCGCCGGCGCGCTGATCGCGTCGGCCGCGCTCGCGCTCTCGCGGGGTGAGCCCGGTCCAGCGGCGCCGCGCGCGGTCGCCGTCGCGCCGGTCGCGCCGCTCGCGCAGGCGCGGACGGCGGCGGAGGACTGCGCGGCGTGCCACGGCCGCCAGGCCGCGGAGTGGCGCCGCTCGGTGATGGCGCACTCGGTGAAGAGCCCGCTCTTCAACGCGCTGGAGAGCCTCATCGAGGAGCAGGTCGGGCGCACCGCCGACTGCCCGAACGGCGCGGGCATCCTGCGCAAGGCCGATCCCGCGCGCGCCTGCCGCGACGGGCGGAGCGGCGTCGCCGTCACCGGCTCGGGCGGCGAGCACTGGTGCGTGAACTGCCACAGCCCGGCGGAGAACCTCGACGCCGCGATGCCCGCGTGGGACGGCCGCGCCGGCGGCGATCCCCGCACGCGCCTCCCCGTGCGCGACCTGCTCACCCGGCGCGGCCTGGAGGGGATCTCCTGCAGCTTCTGCCATCAGGTGCACGGCCCGGTCGGCCCGCGCGGGCGCCCCGGATACCAGGGCAACCCGACGTGGACATCCTTCGTGACAGGCGCCGTCTTCCCTGCGCGTCCCGAGGACGGCCGCGGCCTGTTCGGGATCGCGAACAGCGGCTACGACCTCCGCCCCGAGGAGCTGCTGCTCCCTTCGGGTCAGGGCGCGGCCGCGCGCGCCGGGCTCCAGCCGACGGGATCGGCGGGCGCGGTCGAGCCCGTGGTGCACGGTCGCCCGTCGGCGAGCGCGAGGGCGTACCTGCGCTCCAGCGAGTTCTGCGGGGCTTGCCACGACGTGCGCCTCTTCGGCAGCGACAGCCTCGCCGCGGCGCGGGGCGAGCACTTCAAGCGGCTGCGCAACGCCTACACCGAGTGGTCGGACTGGGCGAGGTCCGAGGAGCGCGCGGGCCGCCCGGCGGCGACCTGCCAGGACTGCCACATGAGCACCTACCCGGGCATCTGCGAGGCGGCCCCGGCGGCGGGCGCCGCGCAGGCGTCGCCGGGAGATCCCGAGTGCCCGCCCGGCACGCGCTTCGCCCCGCGGAGGCCTGGCGCGCGCCCGCGGGGCCGGATCGCGGATCACTCCACCGCTCCGGCGGACGTCGCGACCCATTACTTCTCCGGCGTGGATGTGCCGCTGTCGGACGAGTTCCCCGACGCGCTCATCGATGAGCCGTCGCTCGACGTGCACGGCATTCCGGCGGGCGCGCGCCGCCGCCGCGATCTCTTGCTCCGCCACACGTTCCGCTTCGAGCTCGGCGCCGCGCGCCGCGCCGGCGCGACCGGGGATCGCGTCGAGATCCCGGTCGAGATCGAGAACACCGGCGCCGGGCACAAGGTGCCGGCCGGCTTCAGCCAGGAGCGCGAGTTCTGGGTTCACCTCGTGGTGAGGGATGGAGAGGGGCGGGTGGTCTACGAGGTCGGCCGGATCGACCGCGCCGACGAGGATCTGAGAGACAAGGTGTTCGCCCGGGTGACCACCGATCCCGACGCGAACAGCCCCTTCGCGCCGGCGGGCGCTCCAGGCGGGCTGTTCGGCGCGGACGTGCGCGACGGGCCTGATGTCCCCCTCTGGACCCCACCCCCACGGCTCGGCGGCACCTCGTTCCGGGGGCGGGGGCTCATCAACTTTCAGAACGGCTTTCTGCGCTGTGTCCGATGCATCGGCGTCGTGGCCGCAGACGGCACCTGCCAGGCCGGGCCCGGCCAGGGGCTGCACCACGCCGACCGGCTCACGGACGGCGATTACGACCTGGACACCGGCGCTTGCGGCTCGAACCTGTCGGGGCAGAACGCCTTTCTCGAGACGTATTTTCCGGTCGGCGCGCTGGACGCGAGCCGGGGCGTCGTCAAAGGGCCGGACGCGATCATCGATACGCGCTCCGTGCCGCCCGGCGTGCCGATCCGGTACACCTACGACCTCCGCACCGGCCAGCGGCGCGGCCCGCTCCGGGCCGAGGCGAGGCTGCTCTTCCGGGCGTTCCCCCCGTTCCTGATCCGCGCCTTCGCCGCGTACGAGCGGGAGCAGGCGCGGCGCGGCCTGCGGCCGACCGGCCCGCTGGTCACCGACGCGATGCTCGAACGCCTCGAGATCGTCGAGCTCGCGCGGGCCGAGGCGGAGATCCCATAACGCCCGAGGTCTCCGCGACGGATCGGCGGGGCGCGCGGTGGTCCGGCCGGCGAACCAGGGGACTCGACATGACGGCCGACAAAAAGGGCGAGCCCCTACCCCGGCCTGCGGGGTAAGGGCTTCGCTGTTCGGGAGCTGGGTAGCTCAGCTCGCCACGCTCAGAAAGAACGTGTCAGGAGATCAGGGAGGGGGCGGCGGCGGCTCGGTCGGGAGCGGCGCAGGCAACTTGAACAACCTGCCAATCCGGT
Organism: Sorangium sp. So ce128; assembly: GCF_051525245.1. NCBI lineage: Bacteria > Pseudomonadati > Myxococcota > Polyangiales > Polyangiaceae > Sorangium > Sorangium sp. So ce128. The sequence continues at coordinate 6,267,282 of NZ_CP150313.1, forward strand.
ACGGCCGCTTCGAGGGCGCGTAGTAGCTCGTCGTCGACGACGTGACGCTCCACGTGTAGCCCAGCATGACGCCCGTCAGCGAGTCGGTGTACACGCGGATGAAGCCCGTCCCGGCGCCCGCCGTCATGTAGCCGTTGTCGCACGTGCCGGTCCAGCGGCTGTCCGGGTACGCCGGGTTGCAGCCGTGCGACGAGTTGGTCGAGTCCACGATCGGCACCGCATACTGCGTTGTCCCCGAGTAGCGCGGCATGACCTGCGGGACGATCACCGTCGGCGCGCCCGTGATCATCATCGTGTGGCCGGCGTAGACCACCTTATCATCTTCCTCACTATTCGGATCATCGCCAGGGTCGATCACGGCGCCGACGGCGAAGATGTCGCCCTTCTGGATGTCAATCGCCCTGTTGACGCGGCGGAAGTACGTCTCGCCCACGGGAGGGGCTGCGCCGACCGGCGGGCTCGTGTTGATCAGGTCGAAATAGTGATTCGACGTAGGGCTCTTCATCCCCCACATGGCGAGGAAATCCTGGTCCGTGTATCCCTGCGCCTTCCCCAGCGTCAGCGTGAAGAAGCACGCGGCCTTGACCTTGCCCGTCACGTTGGTCCAGTCGATCTGGCAGGGGTCGGAGCCCCACACGTCGCTGGTCGCGCGATCGACGTACTCGAGGGCCCAGTCCGTGTGGTCCTTGGCGCTCGCGGACGCCGAACCAAGCGTGATGAACGATGCCGCGGCCAGGGATGCAACAGCCAAACTCGTCGTGCGCCTGCTCATATTACCTCGTAGATTTCGAATGACCTTGCATGTGCACTCAGGAACAGATGCTAGTCATTTCTTGCTGAACCACGAAACGAACCCTGGCGCTCAAGATGCCGAGTCTAGCAGGATGGATATTCCCTATAATCGGGTTAGGTGTCAAGGTTTTTTCGGGCGCTCCAGCGTTTCTTTGGCGTGTTATGGCGTTGTTTGGCGTGGCTTGGCGTGGCTTGGCGTGGCTTGGCGTATTGTGGCGTTTTTTTAACCATGAAGTAAGTCCATGTCGTCCCTCGAGACCGCGGATGCGAGGTGGTATGGAGCGACGATGTCCTGTGCTATGACCCAGGGGCCTCCCGCCGCGCCTGCTACGCTGGCGACGCGGGCCGGCGCAGACCTCGAAATCGGCGCGGCGGCCGCGGCGCGGCTGGCCTTGCGCGGCGACCGGGAGCGCTGCTGATGCCCTCATCGGACCACACGCACGGCAGCGCGCGCGGCGCAGAATTTCAACAAAGCCATACATGGCCACCAGGAGTGTTCGACGCCCCTTTGCTGCGGGGGCTCGACGAGCGCGCCCGACGCGAGCTCGCCGAGGCGGGAAGGCTCCTCACACTTGCCCCTGACGAGGTCGTCTATCGCGCGGGCGACGCGGGAGACGCCTTCTTTGTCGTGGCCTCCGGGCGCATCGGCCTCCACGCGAGACGCCGCGGAGACGACCGCGACACCGAGGTACGCGCCGCCGCCCAGGGCGAACTCCTCGGCGAGGAGGCGGTCGTGGGCACGCCGCGCCGGACCACAGCGGTTGCGCTCGCGCCCAGCGTGGTCGCCGAGATCCCGGTCCACCTGTTCCGCCGCGCCACGGGCCGCTCCGGCGGGGCCGAGGTCGCCCAGAGGCTCGAGCGCGCCCTGCGGAGAAGCGCGACGCGCGACCTCCTCGGCACCCTCGCCTTCACGGGCGACCTCGATCCGGAAGACATCGAGATCCTCCTCGACGCCGTGAGCCACCGGCGCTTCGAGCGCGGGCAAGCCGTCTATCGCGCCGGGGATCCGGCGACCGAGCTGTGGCTCATCGCCGAGGGGATGGTGCAGATCCAGACCGAGGACGGCGACAGGATCCATGTGCGCGCTTACCTCACCCGGGGCGATTTCTTCGGCGATGTCGAGCTCGACGAGGGCCGCTGCCGCGCTGCGAGCGCCGTGGCGAGCGGCCCGGCCACGCTCTTGTCCGTCCCTTCGAAGGCGTTCGCGGCCCTCGCGCGCAAGCGCCCGGACCTGATCCCTCGGCTCCGCCGCATCGCGGGCGAGCAGCACGCGGCCCAGGAAGCGGTCGTCGCCGGCCACGCGCGCCATGTCACCGCGCATGTCTTCCGGGACCTCTACCGGCTACAGGTCGCGCGGTCGCTGCTGGTCATCGACCTGGAGACGTGCGCCCGCTGCGGCCACTGCGCGTGGTCGTGCGCCGACGTCCACGGGGTGTCGCGGCTCGTCCGCCGTGGGGACAAGGTGCTCGCGCGCGTCGCGGAGGGCAGCGGGCAGGCCGTTCGGCCGGAGGCGCCGCAGAGCCTGCTCCTGCCGAACTCCTGCCAGCATTGCGAGAGCCCGGCCTGCATGATCGATTGCCCGACAGGCGCGATCGGCAAGGACACGGGGGGTGAGGTGTTCATCCGCGACGCGCTCTGCACGGGCTGCGGGGCCTGCGCGAAGGCGTGCCCGTGGGAGAACATCGCTATCGCGCCGCGCCCGGCGTCCGCGCCGCGCCCGGGCGGCGCCGGATTCCCGGACATCGCCGTCAAGTGCGATCTCTGCCGCGATCATGACGGCCCCGCGTGCGTGAAGGCCTGTCCGACGGGGTCGATCTTCCGCATCAACCCGGCGGAGGAGATCGCCGACGTGCGCGACCTGCTCGGCGGGGCGCGGCGCGAGCAGGAGCGCGCTGCCGCCGCGCCGCGAAGCGATGCGGCGCTGCTCGCCGGAAGCGCGCTCGCCGCGGTCGGGATCGGGGCGGCGGGGCTCCTCGCGCAGGCGGACGGCGGGGCCCGCCCGGGGGAGGGCCCCGCCTGGGCGGCCGGCGTCGCCGCGGCCGCGGGCATGGCGCTGCTGCTCCTGTACGCCGTTCCGAAGCGCGCGGCGCGATGGCTGTGGGTGCGCCGCGCGCCCGCGGACGCCGGCCGCCGCGCGCCCGCGGAGGCCGGCGACGCCGCGCCGGTGCGGAGCCGGCTGCGGCCGCACCTGTCCGGGCACCTCGCGATCGGCCTCGTCACGGCCGGCCTCGCGCTCGCGCACGCGCCGTGGCCGCGGTCCGGCCGGCCGACGCTCGGCGCCGCGCTGCACCTCGTCTTCTGGGCGGCCGCGGCGGCCGGCGGCTTCACGGCGACCGCCTACCGGCTCGCACCGCGGCGCCTCGCGCGCATCGAGCGCACCGCGGCGCTCCCCGAGGACTTCGACGCCGCCCGCCGCGAGCTCCTCGACCGCTTCTACCACGCGGTGAGCGGGCGCAGCGACCTCGTGAAGAAGCTCGTCGAGAAGATCCTGCTGCCCTACCTGCGAACCCCCCTCGGCCCGCTCGCGCTCCTCGCCTCGGGGCGCGGGCTGGCCGAGGAGGAGCGCGCGCTGCGCGCCCGCATCGACGCGGTCCTCGAGGGGCGCGGCGCAGAGCGGCTCGCCGGCTTGTCCGAGCTCACCCGCATCGCAGTGGAGCTGCGCGCGCTCCCGGCCCAGCGCTGGCTCCTCCGCGCGCTCCGCGCAGGCCTGCCGGTGCACATCGTCACCTTCGGCGTCGCCGCCACGCTGCTCGTGCTCCACGCGATCGCAGCGACGAGCGTGCCCCGATGAGCGACGAACGCGCGGCGCGCGCCGGCCGGGCGCACACACGGCGCTCCACACACCCACAGCCGCGGCGCGCGCTGAATCACCGGCCGCCGGCCGCACTCGCTATGAAACAGTTGCGAGGCGCAGCATTTCTTTGTGCGTCGCCGGCGGCTACGCCCGTCGCCCGGCGCGCTCGCGGAAACCGCGCGCCGCGCGTTGCTACCGCGTTTCACGCGTCCCGCCGCGCGCGGGCGAGAGGCCTGGACTTTGCCTTCTGCGCCCAGGTACAATTTTCCCCACAGCATCCTAGTGGAAGGTGAAGAAGCCGATGGCTGGTCCCTCGACCAAGTGGATGGGAGCGCTCTCCCGATCAGGCTCCGCCGAGGTGTGGGCGCCGAGAGCGCTGCTGCTCGTCACGCTGTTTGCGGCCTCGGCACTCATCGCCGCTGCCTGCAGCGAAAATGGGATGGGCCCGCCGGGGCCGCAGGACGGGACGAGCGGGCCCGACGCCGGGCCGGGGACGGGCGACCCGTGCACCGACGGCGACGAGGTGGAGTGTCACATCACCGTCGGCGAGCACGAGGGCGTGCTGACGTGCATGGATGGGATCCGGCGGTGTGTGGACGGGCACTTCGGCGCCTGCGACGGCACGATCACCATGAAGCGATCGCCGTTCGGGGCGGCGCCCGGCGGGAGCGGCGAGAGCGGTGGTTGGCGCCCCCTCGCCAACTCGGTGGCTTCCGATGGCGGCCTGTGCGCGACCAACCCGTGCGACCCGACGTGCCAGTCGTTCGAGGAGACGCCGGACGGCGGCCCCATCGACCTCTCGTCGACCGGCGTCACGTATTCATGGTCGGTCGGCGACATCAACGAGCTCCCCGAGTCCGTGGCGCGGCAGGGGACGCACCTGCCCTGCACGACCGGCGAAGACTGCCAGTTCGACCAGTACTGTGATAACCCCGCGAGCGGCGCGTGCTCTCACGATGTCTGCGCGACCGGCGTGTCGCTGCTATCGACTTGCAGCGGCTGCGTCACGAAGGTCTGCCAAGCGCAGTCGAGCTGCTGCACCCAGACGCTCGTGCCGAGCAACTGCGCGCACGACGCCTGCCAGTCGACCGGCAGCTCCGTGGCCGCGACGGGCATGTACCCCACCTGCGGGGACCCGTGCATCGCGAGCATCTGCGCGGCGAACCCGCTCTGCTGCGAGATCACGTGCCCCCCGGCGGATTGCGAGGCGCTCATCGGGCCGGGCAGCGTGTGTCTGTCCGGCGGCAGGTGCAGCCGGACCACCTCCCTCACTTGCGCCCCGGGAACCACCTGGACTGGCATCCGATGCCAGGGGGTCTGGGGCCCGGCGTGCGCCGCCCTCGTCCCCACCCTGTGCCCCGGCAAGACGTGCGGCGGACCGCCCCCGATCTGGGACGCGAGCTGCGTGGGCCTCGCCGAGTCGATCTGCGGCGCGAACTGCGACACCGATGTGGGGTGCGCGCACGACAAGTGTTACACGGGCCCGAGGCTGAGCGCGAGCTGCAACACGTGCGTCCAGAGTGTCTGCGCGGTGCGGCCGAGCTGCTGCCTGACCGAGTGGACCGAGAGCTGCGTCGACCTCGTGGAGAGCGTTTGCGGGGAGGACTGCCCCCAGCAAGGCCTCTGCAAATCCTACCTACCGGACCAGACGGACCCCGCCTGCAGCGACCCGGACCTCACGATAGGCGTGCCCTGCGGCGGAACGGTCCCCGTCTGCAACCGCGGCAACACGGCTGCCCCCGCGGGCATCGAGATCTACGGGTACCCCGCGGGCGCGGGCCAGCTCCCCTCCTCGGCGCCGAGCCGGGTCGGGACGTGCAATCCGACCGGAGGCACCCTCGCGTGCACGACGGCGCAGCCGATCACGCCGGGCGAGTGCATCAGCGTGGCCGGCTGCACCGGCCTCACGGACGGGATGGAGCTCTTCGTCAACCCGCCGGGCGCCGGGCAGATCACCGAGTGCCAGTGCGCCAACAACGGGAGCATCTATCAATCGGCCATGTGTGAGTCCCCTGGCTGCATCGCGACCGCCAGCGTCTCGACGGTCAGGCCGGTCACCCTGTTCGTGGCGCTCGACCGGTCCGGCTCGATGGTCGTGACGGGGACGGGTGTCGATGTCTCCAACGACCGGTGGATACCGGCGACCAACGCCCTCAAGGCGTTCTTCCAGGATCCGGCGTCGGCCGGGCTCGGCATCGCGTTCAGGTTCTGGCCGTACGACAACCCGGGCCCCTGCAGCGACACTCTGGGCGTCTGCCAGTCCTCCGGCTGCGCCCTGCCGATCGTTCCGTTCGACGGCAGCATGGCGCGGCGGTTGACCGCCGACCCGGCGCCGTTCGATCAGCAGGAGCTCGCGCTGATCAGCGTGATCAACTCCACGACCGCCGCCGGCAACACGCCGATGTACCCGGCGCTGAACGGCGCCACGACCTGGGCGATCAACTACAAGAACGCCCATCCCGAGGAGGAGGTCGGGGTCGTGTTCATCACCGACGGCATCCCCTCTGTCCCCTCTCCCTGCATCACGGCCCCCAACAGCATCGCGAACCTGGCGGGAAACGCCTTTCAGAACCACGGCGTCCGCGTACACGCGGTCGGCTTCGGCGACTCGAGCTCGCAGATCATCAGCCTCATCGCGGATCGGGGCGGCGGGCTGGCCTACAACCTCAGCACCGGCGCGGCGTTGCAGACCGGCCTCCGCGACGCGCTCTCCTCGATCCGCGGCGACGCGCTGCCCTGCGACGTCACGGTCCCCGTCGCCGGGGCCGCGGATCCCACCCAGGTGTCTGTCGTCCACGTGGACAGCGCCGGCACGCAGACCACCCTGCCCCACGTGGCCGAGGCCAGCACGTGCGGCAACGGCTGGTACTTCGCCGACGCGGCGAACACGCGCGTGAAGCTGTGCCCGCAAACCTGCGACACCGTCCGCGAGAACCCGGGCGGCAAGGTCCGGGCGATCGTGCCGTGCGAGTCCACGGGCCTCACGCCCATGACGACGAGCTGGGAACGGTACCAGGGCGTCTGCCCGCCGGGAACGAAGGTCCAGTGGGGCTTCCTCCGGTACAGCACGGTGACCCCGGGCGACTCGAGCGTCGAGTTCTACGTGCGCGCGGCCGACACGCCCGCCGACCTCGGCTCGGCGACCGTGCGGCTCGCCGCCACGGCCCACGCCACGCCGACCGACACCCAGGTGTGCGACGAGACCTCGGCTCCGACATGCGCGATCGATCTCTTCGACGTGCTCGGGGAGCTGCCGGACGCGCGGCAGGATTACCTGGAGGTCCGGATGACGCTCAATCCGACGAGCACCGGCGGGGGAGGCGTTCAAGTGCAGGACTGGGAGATCACCTATTCATGTCCAGATACCGAATGAGACGCCGCGTCGCGGCGGTCACCCTGCTCTGCGCCGCCGTGGGCGTCGCCGGGGCGTGCGGCGGAGACGATGACGGGCGGGCGCCGCGGCCCTCGGCGTCCACGGGCGCCTCGGGCACGGCCTCCGGCGGCGCCGGCGCGGGCGCCGGCGGTGACGAAGGCGGCGGAGGCGGCGCCCCCGGCGACTGCGGGAACGGCGTCGCCGAGGTGGGCGAGCTGTGCGACGGCTCCGATCTGCGGGGCGCCGACTGCGGAAGCCTCGGGTTCGACAGCGGCGAGCTCCGGTGCAGCCCCGCCTGCAGAATGGATACCTCGCGCTGCTCCGGCGTCGAGGTCTGCCAGGACGGCCGGGACAACGACGGCAATCTCAGCGTCGACTGCGACGATGCGGCGTGTGATGCGGCGTGCGCGGACCTGTGCGCCGCGCCCGTGGCCCTCCCGGACCCCGCGTTCGTCGCCGGCGACACGACCGGCCACGCGGTCGTCGAGAGCGATTGCACGCTGGGAGCCCCCGGGGTCGCCTATACGTTCACAGCGACGACGACCGGGTTCCTCGACGTCGTGCTCACCCCGCGCACCGACGCCGCCCTCGTCGCCGTGCTGCGAGGCACCTGCGGCGACGCCGCGACGGAGCGCGCGTGCGGCCCCGTGAGCGCCGGCACGGGAATCGATCACCGGCTCACGGTGCCCGTCCGTGCGGGCGACGCGTTCACCGTCGTGGTCACCGGGACCGACGAGGGGCAGACCGGCGCGTTCAACCTCGCCGTGAGGAGCCGCGGGACCGTCTGCGGCGACGGAATCCAGGACCCGACGGAAGAGTGCGACAACGCGCTCGGCCAGCCGGACGACGGCTGCACCGACGAGTGCCGGCTCGACGCGACCGAGGTCGAGCCGAACGACACCCTCGCCACGGCGAACCCCCACGCCGTGCCGTTCTACGCCGCCATCGATCCGGTCGACGACGAGGACATCGTGCTGGTCACGGTGCCGGACGGCCCCGTGGACCTCGTCGCAGAGACGGCCGACATCACGGGCTCCGACTGCCTCGATCGCCGCCTCGACAGCGCCATCGAGATCCTGGACCACAGCGGCGCGCGCCTCGTCCTCAGCGAGAACGGGGGGACCGGCCTCTGCGCCCGAGCCGTGGCGCCCGGGCTCGCGGCGGGCGACTACTATATCCGCGTGCAGGCGGGGAGCGGCGCGGCGGTGCCGACCTTCCCGTACCGGCTCGACGTGACGCTCGTCCCCGTGGTCTGCGGGGACGGGGACCGCACCGCCGGCGAGCAGTGCGACGACGGCAACACGGCGCCCGGCGACGGGTGCAGCGCCGCCTGCCGCTTCGAGCTCGGCGAGACGGAGCCCAACAACACCTCCGCGCAGGCCAATCCCTATACCGCGCCATGGTTCGCGGAGATCGCTCCGGCGGGCGACGTCGACGTGGTCGCCGTGAGCGTGCCAGGGCCGCGCTCGACCCTGGCCGTGAACATCGACGACGGCGACACCGGGGCGTGCACGAACGGGCAACTCGACACGTTCGCGCAGATCCTGGGCGGCGACGGGTCCACCGTGCTTGCCTCCGACGACGACTCGGGGGTCGGCTACTGCTCTTTCGCCTCGGTCAGCGACCTCGCCGCGGGCACGGTCTACGTGAAAATCAGGGCCGCGGACATCGTGCCCGACGCGACCTTCTTCTATCGACTGAATGTCACGCTCCTCTAGCCCGTCGGGCGGGAAGAGCCGGAACGATGCGCCGTCCGGCGGCGCCGCGGAGGAGGCGGCGCGCGCTCCCGACGCCTCGAGGACGCTGTACCGCGCCGACCTGTCCGATCCGCGCCAGCGCGCCGCGCAGCCGCGCGAGGTCGTGCGGGGGCGGGCCGCGCGCCGCGCCGAGTCGACGTCCGACGTCACCCGCTTCCGCGGCGTCCTGCCGGCCACGCTGGCGGGCGCGGTCGCGACCGGGGCGGCGGCGCTGCTCTTCCCGCCGGCGGGGGGGCACGCGGCGCCGGGGCCGCTCTCGCTGCCCCACGCGCGCGCGGGGCTCGCGTGCGCATCCTGCCACGCCGAGCAGGCGTCCTCGGCGCCGCGGGAGGCCGCCACAGCGCGGGATGCCGCGCCCTCGCGCGGCGCCGCTGCCGGCGCCCGCCTCGCTCAGGCCTGCGTGGGGTGCCACGGCGCCCACGGCTCCACCCGCAGGAGCCACGGGCAGCTGCTCGCGAGCGGCGCGCTGAGCTGCGCCACCTGCCACCCCATCCACCGCGGAGATCAGGGCGTCGTGTTCGATCCGGCGAGGCCGCCGGTGCGCTTCGCGCCGGGCGCCGAGGTGGAGCTCGCGAGCTCCGCCTTCCGCCCGAGCCAGCTGGCCACCGTCCCGATCGTGACCGCCGGGAGCTGCGCGCCGTGCCACGATCTCGGCGCGCCGCGCGACCCGATCGCGCGCTGCCTCGTCGCGGCGCAGGCGCCGCTCGGCGACGCCCGGCCGATCACCTGCTTCGACGAGCACCGCCCGGCGCTCCCCGAGGGCTCCGCGCAAGGCGCCGGCAGCGGCGGCGTCGGCGCCGGCCGCGGCGGCATCGACGGCATCGGCCGCCGCGCAGGCACGGGCGCGGGCAGCGGCCCCGGCACGGGCGCCGTCCGCGGAGGCGCCTGCAGCGGCCAGCACACGGAGGATCGCGCCCTCGCGTGGGACGCAGCGCGCGACGCGGCCGCGGCCATGCCGATCGTGACGGGCGCGGCCGCGGGCGGCGCCGCGACACCGGCGCGCACGCTGCTCTGGCTCGGCGCGGGGCTCGCGGCCGGCGCGCTGGCGTTCGCGGGCTCCCGCGGCCGCCGCGCGCTGCGCGACCAGCGCGCGCGGGGCGCGGGGCGCGACGCCGCGGCAGCCGAGGCGATGCTCCGCCCCGCGGCGCGCGTGCGCCTGCCCCGGATCGACACGACCACCTGCCTCGGCTGCTACGCGTGCGTCGACGCGTGCCCGTACGACGTGCTCGCCATCGAGAAGTACGTCGCGATCGTCGCCCGCCCCGAGGCGTGCTGCGGCCTCACCCTGTGCGAGCAGCGCTGCCCCAACGGGTCGCTCACCATCGAGGGGGGCGCGCCGATCGCCGATCGCCCGCGCCTCGGCGACGACCTCGGCAGCCTCGACGTGCCGGGCCTGCACCTCGCCGGCGACGTCACCGGGCTCCCGCTCATCAAGAACGCCATCCACCAGGGCGCGCACGCCGCGACGCGCATCGCGGAGGACCTGCGGCAGGCCGGCCCGCGCGGCGCGAGCCGTCAGGAGCTCGATCTGATCATCGTGGGCGCGGGGCCCGCCGGGATCAGCGCCGCGCTGCGCGCCAAGGAGCTCGGCCTCTCGTTCGAGGTGATCGAGCAGGGCAGCGTGGCGCAGAGCATCCAGAGCTTCCCTCGCGGCAAGCTGGTCTTCGATCAGCCGCTCGACCTGCCGATGACCGGGAAGCTGTGGCTGAAGGAGTCGACCAAGGAGGAGCTGCTCTCCCACTGGCTCCGCATCGTGCGCAAGGAGCGGCTGCCGATCCTGCAGGACACCCGCATGGTGTCGGTCGCCCGCGCGGCCTCTGCCGGCGCGCCCGCCGTCGGCGTGACGGCCGGCAGAGGCGCGCCCGCCGAGGCGCAGGCCACGGCCGGCTTCGTCGTCGTCACCGAGCCGCGCGAGGGCGGACCGCGCACCGAGCGCCGGGCGCGGCGCGTGCTGCTCGCCATCGGCCAGCGCGGCTCGCCGCGCCGGCTTCCGTTCGAGTTACCCGCCGAGGTGGAAGGTCGGGTGTACTACCACCTCGCCGACGCCCGGAGCCTCGCCGGCGCCCGCGTGCTGATCGTCGGGCTCGGCGACGTCGCCATGGAGGCCGCGATCGCGCTGTCGCGCCAGCCGGCCACCGACGTCACCGTCGTCTACCGGGGCGCCGGGTTCCGCCGCGGGAAGACCAGAAACATCGAGGAGTTACGCAGACTTGCGGCGGCGCCTCGCCTCTCGCTCCTGTTCGAGACCGACGTCTCCGCCCTCGCCGCAGATCCGGGCGGCGCGCTCGTGGCGACCCTCGCGTCGCCTTCGGGGGCCCGGGCGCACCCCTGCGACGCCGTGCTCGTCCTGATCGGGAGCATCCCGCCGTGGAGCGCCCTCCGCGCCGCCGGCGTCCGGCCGACCGCGGAGCCGTCAGATCGTTCCGAGCTCGGCGACGTACAAGGGACCACGCCCGCGGTCCCCGCGCCGTGAGTCCATCGTAAGCTCGGGGGGCCCAGGCCGTTCTCTGGAGGAGCCATGAAGCCGACCCACGTCGCCCTGTTCTCCGCCCTCGGCATGATGTTCACGAGCCTCTCCGTCTACTCCCTGGCCCCGTCCGGGGGCGGGAGCTCCGTCACGGCGGTCCCGGAGGTGATCACCGAGCCGCCCCGCCAGGTCCCCGAGGTGACGGGCGGCGCCGTCGCGGCGGTCGATCCGAGCCGCTTCACCACCGGATCGAGGCTGATGCTGGAGGGGCGCGTCGGTCACGCGCGCCTGCCTCGCTCGGCGCAGGAGACGTTCCTGATGTTCGAGGTCCGCGGCGACGGGTCGCCCGCGAGGTCGCAGGCGCAGGCGAACCTCTCGCTCGTCATCGATCGCTCCGGCTCGATGAAGGGCACCCGCCTCACCAACGCCGTGCAGGCGGCGACGACCGCCGTGAGCCGCTTGAACGACGGCGACGTCGTGTCGGTGGTCACCTTCGACACGAGGACCAGCGTGGTCGTGCCGCCCACCACCGTCGGGCCGGAGACGCGCGGCCGCATCCTCGCGAGCGTCCGCGGCATCTCGCTCGGCGGCGACACGTGCATCTCGTGCGGCATCGAGGAGGGCCTCTCGCTGCTCGGTCAGACGAGCGCCGGCGTGAGCCGGATGCTCGTCCTCAGCGACGGCGACGCCAACCACGGGGTCCGCGACGTCCCCGGCTTCCGCGCGATGGCGCAGCGGGCGCGCGATCGCGGCGTCGCCATCACGACCATCGGGGTCGACGTCGATTACAACGAGAAGATCCTGTCGGCGATCGCGCTCGACTCGAACGGCCGGCACTACTTCGTCGAGAACGACGCCGCGCTCGCGCGCATCTTCGAGGCGGAGGCCGAGCAGCTCACGACGTCGGTCGCGAGCGGCGCGGAGCTCGCGATCGACCTCGCGCCCGGCGTGGAGCTCGACCGGGTCTTCGATCGCTCGTTCCGGCGGGCCGGCGGTCAGGTCATCGTGCCGCTCGGCGCGTTCGCGGCGGGGGAGGTGAAGACGGTCCTGCTCAAGGTGCGCCTCGGCGGCCTCGGCGGCCCCGGCGGCGACGTGCGCGGCGACTCCCCCATCGCCGACGTGGGCCTCACCTACCGGGACCTCGTCGCCAGGACCGACGCCCGGTGCGTGGGCAAGCTCGGCGTCGCGATCGCGGAGAGCGACGCCGACGCGAGCGAGCTCGACGCGCTCGTCGCGGGGCGCGCGCAGCGCAGCGAGACGGCGGCGGCGCTGAAGCAGGCCAACTTCCTGTTCGAGCAGGGGCGGCTCGACGAGGCGCGCAGCAAGCTCGACGCGCAGCAGCAGTCGCTCAAGAAGGCGGCCGACAAGGCGAAGCGCAGCGCCCCGGCGAACCGCGCGAAGGACGTGGCGTCCGATTTCGAGGGCCAGCTCGCCGCGCTGGAGCGGGCGGGCACGGACTTCGCCACACCGCCGGCGTTCGCCACGCCGCCGCCGGCCGCCGGCGCGGGGCCGGGCGGCTTCGCGCAGGCCCCGGCGGCGGCGCCGCCGCGGCCCGCCCCGGCGCAGTCCCGCCAGGGCAAGAGCGCCGTCCGCCGCAACGAGGCGGAGGCCTTCGATCTGGCGCGCTGACGCGCGGAGCCCGGCGCGGGCGACGCGGACGGCGCGCTCCGGCCCCTGCCCCGCGGCGACGCGGGGCGTTGACACGCGTCGGGCTTTCGGGTTTTGACTCCCGGCGGTGGGCGTTCGACCTAGGGCGAGCCGGCCGGGAAACCGCCGGACGGGTGGCGACGGCGCGCAGGGCTCGCCGCCGCGCGAGCCGCCGTCGACCCGGAAGGCGACCCCCGCGCGGCGCTCGCGCGGCGCGGGGCAGCGCTCACCTGCGTCGCGGCGCCCTGTCCAGCCCCGGGCCGGGCGCGGGCGCGCGCTGCTCCTCGGGCTCGCGGGCGTGGTCATGGCGGCGTGCGCCGCGCTCCTCGCGCTGGTGTTCGGCTTCGGGCGCGCGAGGGCGCCGGACCGGGGGCGCGTCGTGGAGATCAACTGGCCGGAAGGGCTCGACGCGGGCGAGGCCGCCGCGCTCCTCGCGGCCGAGGGGCTCGTCGAGAGCGAGCGCGCCATGGCGCTCTACCTCGGCGCGACCGGCGGCACCGAGGCGTTCGTGCCGGGCCCTCACCTGCTCTTCGAGGGCGCGACGCCGCGGGAGCTGCGGCAGCTGCTCTCGCGCGCGGAGGGGCGCCCCACGGCGAAGCTCACGATCCCCGAGGGCTTCAGCCGCTTCGACATCGCCGCCCGGCTGGAGAAGCTGCGCATCGCCGGCCGGAAGACGTTCCTCGCGGCCACCACCGACGGCGCGTTCCTCGACGCGCTCGGCATCGAGCGCGGCGGCGCCGTGGGCGCGGAGAGCGCGGAGGGATACCTCTTCCCGGCGACGTACGAGCTCGCGCTGGACTCCGACGCGCGCGACGTGGCGCGGCGCCTCGTCGCCGAGTCCGACCGGCGGTGGAGCGCGCTCGCGGCGCAGAGCAAGGACGGGCTCGCGGCGCTCCAGGCGACGCTCGGCTGGGGTCGCCGCGAGGTGCTCACGCTGGCCTCCATCATCGAGAAGGAGGCGGTCGTCGAGGAGGAGCGGCCGCTCATCGCGAGCGTGTTCCTGAACCGGCTCCTCGATCCGAGCTTCCGCTCTCGCAAGCTGCAGTCCGACGCGACGGCGCTCTACGGCTGCGTCGCCTGGCCCGAGGAGGCGCCGTCGTGCGCCGAGTGGGGCGGCAAGCCCACGCCCGCCGTGGTGCGGGATCCGAAGAACCGCTACAGCACCTACGCGCACCCGGGGCTGCCGCCCGGGCCGATCGCCAACCCTGGGGCGCCGTCGATCGCGGCCGTGCTGGCGCCCGCGGCGACGAAGTACCTCTATTTCGTGGCCGCGGGCGGCGGTCGCCATCGGTTCAGCGAGAGCCTGGACGACCACAACGACGCCGTGCAAAAGCGCCGCGACGCGACGGCGCCCTAGGCGCGGGCGGCGCGACACGGCAGCTCTCCTGCGCGAGGCGGCGCCCTCGGGCACCGACGCGGAGCCGTCCAGAGCGAGCCGTCGAACGAGACGAGCCCGTCCAAGGGATAGCGCAGCTGCGCCCTCGGACGGGCTCATCCACGCGGTGCCCTTGCGTTCCGAGCCGCCGGGGACGAGAGAGCGCTGCGGCGCGGAATGGGGGGGACGTTTCATGGGACAGGCAGTCCGATTCCACGAGACCGGCAGACCGGAAGTCCTGCGCTGCGAAGACGCCGTCGTCGGCAGCCCGGGCCCCGGCCAAGCGCGGGTCCGGCACGTCGCGGTGGGGCTCAACTTCGCCGATACCTACTTTCGCGCCGGGATCTATCCCGTCCCGCTTCCCAGCGGCATCGGGGTCGAGGCCTCCGGCGTGGTCGAGGCCGTCGGCGAGGGCGTCACGAACGTCGCGCCGGGCGACCGGGTGACGTACACCGGCTTCCTGGACACGCTCGGGGCGTACTGCACCGAGCGGATCGTCCTCGCGTCGCCGCTGATCCGGCTGCCAGAGGGCATCGGCCACGAGACGGCCGCTGCGATGACCATGCGGGGCCTCACGTCGGCGTACCTGATGCGCCGCATCTGGCCCTTGAAGGCCGGCGACAGCATCCTGCTGCACGCGGCGGCGGGCGGCGTGGGCCTGATCGTCTCGCAGTGGGCAAAGCTCCTCGGGCTCACGGTGATCGGCGCGGTGTCGACCGATGCCAAGGGGGAGATCGCCCGCGCCCACGGCGCCGACCACGTCCTCATTTATGGCCGCGGCGACGTGGCCAGGCGCGTGCGCGATCTGACGGGCGGGGCCGGCGTGACGGTCGCCTATGACGGCGTCGGCAAGGACACGTTCGCCGGGTCGCTCGGCTCGCTGAAGCGGCGCGGCCTGCTCGTGTGCCTGGGCGCGGCCTCGGGCCCGGTGCCGCCGCTCGACATGGCGCTGCTGGGGGCCAAAGGATCGGTGTTCGTCACCCGCCCGGCGCTCGCCGACTACATCGCCGATCCCGAGGAGAAGAGAGCGCTCGCAGGCGAGCTGTTCGACCACGTCGCCGCGGGGCGGATCCGGATCGAGATCAACCAGCGCTACAGGCTGGAGGACGCGGCGCAGGCGCACCGGGATCTCGAGTCGCGCAAGACGACGGGCTCGTCGATCTTCGTCGTGTAGCGCGTGTTGGGGCCGCAGATCGCCGCGCCGACGCCAACGCGTCCAGGAGGACCGGACATGACAAGCTCAGCAACCGCCGGCTCGGGCGCCGTCCGCGCGGTGACGCGCGGCTCCATCCAGGTCGAGCCGCTCACCTGCACCATCGGCGCCGAGCTCCGCGGCGTGAGCCTGGCCGACGCCGCGCGCGACGACGCGCTCTTCGCCGAGATCAAGGCGCTGCTGTTGAAGCACCGGGTCCTGTTCCTGCGCGATCAGGACATCACCCGCGCCGACCACGTCGCGTTCGCGAGGCGCTTCGGCGAGCTCGAGGACCACCCCGTCACCGGCAGCGATCCCGATCATCCGGGGCTGGTTCGCATCTACAAGGACCTGAACAGCCCGCCGGAGCACTACGAGAACTCCTACCATTGCGACGCTACATGGCGCGAAGCGCCGCCGATGGGCTGCGTCCTGCGCTGCGTCGAGACACCGGACGTCGGCGGCGACACCATCTGGGTCAACATGGTCGAGGCGTACCGACGGCTGCCCGAGCACATCAAGCGGCAGATCGCCGGGCTGCGCGCCAGGCACAGCATGGAGGCCACCTTCGGCGCCGCCCTGCCGATGGCGAAGCGCCGCGCGCTCAAGGCCAGCTATCCCGACGCGGAGCATCCGGTGGTGCGCACCCACCCGGAGACCGGCGAAAAAGTCCTGTTCGTCAACAGCTTCACGACGCATTTCGTCAACTTCCACACGCCGGACAACGTCCGCGTCGGCCAGGACTTCGCGCCCGGGGCGAGCTATTTGCTGAGCTACCTGATCAGCCAGGCGGCGATCCCCGAGGTTCAGGTCCGCTTCCGCTGGAGGAAGAACAGCGTCGCGCTCTGGGACAACCGCTGCACCCAGCACTACGCGGTCCAGGATTACTGGCCTGCGGTGCGCAAGATGGAGCGCGCCGGGATCGTCGGCGACCAGCCCTACTGATCCGCCCTCGGATCCACGAGAGATCAGGGCGTCGTTCCTCTCCTCGCCTCGGTCCTGGTCGCGCCGCGCCCCGCTTCCTGGATCTGCGCGCGCCGCGGTGTAGATTCGCGCGCCATCATGCGCCGTCCCGCTCCGTTCCTCCTCACGCTCTCCGCTCCCCTCGCCTTCGCCGCCGCTACCGCCGGCTGCTCGCCCCGCACCGCGCCCCCGGCCGAAGTGACGCAGGCCGCCTCCGCGACCGCCGCTCCGTCCGCTCCCCCCGACCCCGCCGCCTCGGCCTCGAGCGCTGCTCCCACCGCCAGCGCCGCGCCCGCCGCCAGCGCCGCGCCTGCCGCCAGCGCCGCGCCTGCCGCCAGCGCCGCGCCCGCCGCCAGCGCCGCGCCCGCCGCCAGCGCCGCGCCCGATGCGGCGGCGCCGGCCGACGCCGGGCCGCTCCCGAAGGTCAAGGTCGCCAACATCGGCATGCACATCGGCGGCGGCCCGCACGACGACTTCACCAAGGAGCCGATCAAGCGCTCGGTCGCGCCCCACTTCGACGAGCTCCGCCGCTGCTTCGCGCTCGCCGAGGACCCGACCAAGGGCGGCGACTTCGGCATCGATCTCCGCATCGAGAAGGACGGCGGCAAGGCCGAGGTGCGCAAGCCGCGGACGGCGCTCAAGGGCCAGGCGTTCACGAAGTGCGTGGTCGGCGTCTTCGAGCAGATCGACTTCCTGAAGCCGAGGCGAGGCCCCACCGTGGTGAGCTACTCGCTCCGGTTCACCCCGTGACAGGGCCGCAGCTCACCCGTGGCGCCCGAGGTTCGGCAGCGACCCGCGCGAGGCCTCGACCGCCGTCTCGCCGGCGCGGTCGAGCGCGTACTTGAAGAGGATCGGGCCGAACACCTCGTTCAGCGCCACGCACCCGACGACGAGCGCGCGGAAGCCGGCGCCGAGGCTCGGGAACGCGCGCTCGATGGTCAGGCTGATCCCGAGCGTCAGCCCGGCCTGCGAGACCAGCCCGCACCACGACCACCGCCGCAAGAGCGGCGGATCGTCCGCCAGCCGGTTGCCGATGCGGTTCGCGACCCACGTCACCAGGGCGCGCGAGACGCCGAAGAGCAGCGCGACAGGCCACATCTGCCGCAAGAGGGGCAGGTCGAGGTGCGCGCCGGCCGTCGCGAAGAACAGCACGAACACCACGCTCGCGGCGTCCTCGACCGCGTGCACCAGCTTCTCGCCCTGCTTCGACAGGTTCGCGACGACGAAGCCGGCCACCACGAACACGAGCAGCGCGTCGAAGCGGAGGTACCGCAGCACCTCCGTCGCGCCGAAGCCGAGCGCCACGAACACGAGGATGAGCTGGCGGCCGATGAGCCGCATGTAGGCCGCGAGCGCGAGGCCGAGCGTCGTGCCGATCGAGATGCTCCCCAGGATCTCGCGGCCGAGCAGCTCGATCTCGTGCATCGACATCGTCGCGCCCGGCTCGATGAGCGGCCGCACCGTGGAGAGCGCGACCGCCGTCACGACGATGACGATGATGTCCGACGTCATCACGAAGGCGAGCGTGTGCATCGCGACGGGGCCGGTCGCGCGCGTCTGGGAGAGGATCCCGAGCACGGCCGAGGGGCTGCGGGTCACCGCGATGACGCCCCACAGGACGGCCACGCCGAACGCCGCCGTGGTCGAGAGCTCGGCCGCGAACGGCACCAGCGAGCGCGCCGCGTAGAAGACGCCCGTCATCACCACGAAGACGAGCGCCGTCTGGACGAGGTTGTGCAGGAGGATGCTCTTCAGGCTCTTCTTGACGATGTCGATCCGCAGCTCGGCGCCGCCCGCGAGCGCGATGAGCGCCAGCGCCAGCGCGTTGACCCGCGAGATCTCCTCCACGGCGTGGTGGTCGACGAGCTTCAAGACGTGCGGGCCGGCGACGATGCCCGCGAAGATGTAGCCCGAGATGTGCGGCAGGCGGAGCGGCTCGACGAGCTCGCTCGCGAGCGTGCCCGCGAGCAGGAGGAAGCCGATCGAAGCGACCGCCCCCGCGGGCCCGTGCTCGTGAGGGACCGCGCGCGTCGTGGCGTAGAGCAGCCCGAACAGGATCACGAGCGCGACGGCGTGCGTGAGGTGGTTCAGCGGCCCCTTGGGGGCCGACCCGTGGTGGCGCGCGGAGGGCGCGCCCTGCTGCTCGACGGGCGCGACCGGATCGGCCGGCGCGGCCGGGCCGGCGGGCGAGGCGGGCTCGACGTCAGGGAGTGCTGCGGCGCTCACGGTGACACCTCTTCATTCCTCATCCCTCCCCCACGCTGCGCCGCGGGCGACGGCGGGCCGCCTCCCTCGCCCGGCGCGGCGCCGCGCCCGGCGCGGGCCAGGCCGCGGCCGAAGAAGAGCGACTCCCGCTCGGGCGCGGCGAGCTCGCCGGCCTTGCGGAGCGTCGCGCGAAGCGCCTGCGGCCCGACGAGCTCGCCGAACACGGCCGCGGCCGCCGCGGCGAAGAGGACGGTGTGCCCGACCGGGCCCGGAAAGCGCAGCGCGAAGGCGAGGCCGACGCTCATCGCCACCGCGCCGGACGAGAGCAGCCCGAGGCCGAGCCACGGCGACGTCTCGCGCGCGTCGGGCGACACGACGCGGAAGACGAGCCCGGTCGCGAGCTTGCCCACGAGCCTCGCCCCGAGCGCGATCGCCACGATCCACGGCAGGAACGGCGCCGCCTTCGGGTTCACGTGCGCGCCCGCGAGCAGGAGCGCCGGCAGGATGACCGGCCGCTCGGTCGGCGCGACCATGGCGACGATCTCGTCGCGGTGCCGCGACAAGGCGGCGATCGTCACGCCCATCGCGAACGCCGCGAACAGCGGCGACAGGCCGACCCGGGCGCTCGTGCCCATCGTCAGCAGCGAGGCCCCGAGCAGCACGCCCCAGCTCTGGATCAGGCGGAAATCGCTCCCGAGGAGCACGACCGCGATGAGCCCGAGCACCACGCCGATGAGCGCCGTCACGACCGTCCACCCCCAGAATGGGATCGGCCACTGGGCCGTCGCCTGCGGGACGAGCGCGAACGCGCCGCCCACCATGAGCAGCGGGCCGAGATCGTCGCAGTCGGCGATGTCGGCGATGAGGTCCGAGAGCTTGCCGCTCGCGCTGTAGCGCTGCGTGACCCACAGCACGGCGTGCCGCGTCGTCTCGGCGGAGACGGCGCCCACGCCCGCCGCGAGCAGCGCGCGGTCGCCGCGATCGAGCGAGGGAGCGCCGTGGGCCGCCGCGAACCAGACCGCGGCGGCCACCGCGCCGCCCGTCAGGAGGCTCATGAGAACGCAGAGCGCCATGCGGGACGGCCGGACGCGGCGGCTGCCGACGAAGCCGAAGTCGAGGCCGACGACCAGCGCGAGCCAGCCGAGCGCGACGCCCGCCACGGGCTCGAACGCGGCGAGCGACGAGGGCTCGAGCAGCCCGAGCGCCGAGGGCCCGAGCACGAAGCCGAGCACGACGTACTCGGCGCCGGAAGGGAGGCCGATGCCCCGGAGCACGCGGCCGCTGACGAGCGAGCTGCCGAGGTACGACAGCACGAGGAGCCCCATCAGGAGCCAGACGGCGTTCACGAGGCGGCGCTCCGGTCGACCGGCGCGGGCGCGGGCGCGGCGCGCCGCGCGCCGCCGGAGGACGTCGGCGCGCGCCCGAGCGGGATGTCCGCGGCGACGAGGGCCTGCGCGACCGCGGTGAGCCATCGGCTGCGCACGTCGTCGCCGTCGCAGGCCATCGTGGCCCGGAAATGAGCGCCCCCCTCGTCGATCGCGACGAGCGCGGCGCGGGCGCGGCTGCCGAGGCCCGAGCCCGTCTTCAGGAGCAGCTCGCGCACCCGATCGAGATCGGCGGCGGGGTCGACGCTGATCTCGACGGCCACGACCGGAGGGCGGCCGCGGATGCGCGTCGGGTGGAACAGGCTGAGCAGGTGCGGCACGCGCACGACGCAGCCGTCCTCGTCCTCGAGGCGCGCCTCGAACAGCGTCAGCTCGCGGACCCGCCCGGCGCGGCCGCCCACGTCGGCGATGTCGCCGACGCGCAGGCGCCGCCCGTAGATGACCGAGAGGCCGACGGCCGCCGACGCGATGAGCGGCGTGCTGGCGAGCCCGGCCGCCGCGAGCACGACGAAGCCGATCCGCGTGAACGCCCCCTCGTCGGTGCCGGTGATGAGCGGGGCCGCGAGGAGCAGCGCGGCCACGAGGATGCCGAAGCGGACAAGGACGCCGGTGGCGACCGCGAGATCGGACGGGAGCCACCCCAGCGACGTCTCACCCCGGCCCACGCTCCCGAAGAACAGCCCCACGAAGCGGATGAGGACGATGACCGCGAGCGTCGCGAGGATCGCGAGCACGAGCACCGGGACGCTCCGCGCGATGCGCCCCATGAGCTCCGACATGGGCGCGAGCACGAAGCCGGTGAGCTTCTCGCTGGTGCCGCGCGTGGAGGCGAACAAGGAGAGGGCGAAGAGGATCCAGATGTAGGCGATGCCCAGCCGGACGAGGACGCCGGCGGCGCCGAGCGCGACCGAGAGCGCGCCCTGGGACGCGGCGGGCCGGAGCATCTCGATGCCGCGGACGTGCAGCGCCGGGAGCCGCTCCGGGTGCTCGGCGACCCAGGCGCGCCCTCGCTCGACGAGCTCGCCGACCTTGCGGAGCAGGAGCAGCGCGATCAGCCCCGAGAAGACGAGCAGCGAGAACGAGAAGACGCTCGTCGCGAGGCGGCTCCTGCTGTGCTCCTTGGCGAGGACGTCGCGCACCGTGCCGGCGACCGCGGCGGCGTGGGCCGCGACCGTGGTGTGGCCTGCCGCCGCCGCGTCCTCGGGGCCGAGGTGGACGAGCGGGCGGTCGCCGACGTAGACGACCGCCACGCCGTCCTGCTCGTCGACGCGGACCTCGGGGACCGCCTTCTCCTGGGCGGCGCGCTCCAGCACGCGCGCCGCCTCACGGGCGCGCTCCGGAGGAGAGAGGCTGCCCCGGTGCACGCGGAGGGCGAAGACCGTCCTGCCGAGCAGCTCGACGCGCGCCTCGGGCTGCTCGACCACGGGAGGCGAAGGCTGGGGGTCGGGAGCCGCCGGCTCGCCCTGGTCAGGGGCGGGGGCCGGCGGCCCGACCGACGCGGACGCCGGCGCGACCGGCGCAGGCCGCGGCGCGGGAGGCCGCGCGACCGGGGCGGGCGCCAGCACGACCTGCGCAGACGCCGGAGGGGCCTCCGCGGGCGGTGGCAAGACCTGTACGAGCGGCGGCTGGACCGAAGAATCCGGCGGGGGCGCGAGCTGCGAGGGCACGGGCGCGGCCTGCGACGGCGCGGACGCGGCCTGCGCCGCCGCGGACGCAGCCTGCGACGGCGCGGACGCGGCCTGCGCCGACGCGGACGCGGCCTGCGCCGACGCGGCCCGCGACGGCGCGGACGCGGCCCGCGACGGCGAGGACGCGGCCTGCGCCGCCGCGGACGCGGCCTGCGCCGACGCGGACGCGGCCTGCGCCGACGCGGCCCGCGACGGAGCGGACGCGGCCTGCGAGGGCGCGGACGCGGCCTGCGACGGCGCGGCCTGCGCCGGCCCGGCGAAAACAGCGCCAGCGGGAGCGAGGAGGCCGGCAAGCGCGACCAGGAGCGCGGGGAACAGCCGCTGCACGCAGGCACTCTCGGCCGGAGGCAGGCCGCCGGTCAAGCGGCGCAGGACGTGAAACGGCCTCGGCAGGCAGCCCGCGAGCCACGTGTCGTCGCTTCCAGGCGATCACGCGCGCTCGAGTCCGCCCGGAATCCTCGATCCCCGCGCTCGCTCGACGATCGATCGCCTTGCCGCCGAGGCACGGCGCTGGCAGGGCGCCCGCGTGGCAAGGACCAACAGATCGGTGGCCCCGTCGCTGCTCGTCGGCGACATCGGAGGCACCAACACCCGGCTCGCGCTCTACGGCGGCTCCGGCGGCCGCCCCCTCTCCGAGGCCGTCTTCCGCAGCCGCGACCACGCGAGCTTCGAGGAGATCGCCCTCCCGTTCCTCGTGCGCAGCGACGCCCCTCACCCCGCCGTCGCCGTGCTCGGCGTCGCGGGGCCCATCAAGGACCAGGTCGCCACCGTCACGAACCTGCCCTGGCGCCTCGCGGAGCGCGAGCTGTCGCGCCGGCTCAAGATCGCGCGCGTGCTCCTGGTGAACGACCTCGTCGTCGGCGCCACGGGCTGCCTGCACGTCGCCCGCGCGTCCATCGAGCCGCTCACGGAGCGCAGGCCGCGGCCGAAGGGGAACAACGTGGCCGTCATCGCCGCCGGCACGGGGCTCGGCGAGGCCCGGCTCCTCTGGAATGGCGCCCGCCACGTCACGCTCCCGACCGAGGGAGGTCACGCCGACTTTGCCGCGCGCTCCGCGGTCGAGGCCGAGCTGTGGCAGTTCCTCGCCGAGCGCCACCCGGACCACGTGAGCTACGAGCGGGTCCTCTCGGGCGACGGGCTCGGCGCCCTCTTCGACTTCTTCGCCCGCGCCGCCCGCGTGCCGCGCGCGATCGAGCGCCGCCTCGCCGAGGGCGACCGCAACGCGGCGATCGCCGAGCTCGGGCTCGCCCGCGCGTTCCGGCCCGCCGCGCGCGCGGTCGACCTGTTCGTCGAGATCTACGGCGCCGAGGCCGGCAACCTCGCCCTGCGCGAGCTCGCGCTCGGCGGGGTCTTCGTCCTCGGGAACATCGCGAGGAACCTCGTCCCCCAGAGGCGCGAGCTGTTCATGAAGTCCTTCGTGAAGAAGGGGCGCCTCACGCCGCTCCTCGAGGAGGTGCCCGTCGCGGTGGTCACCGATCCCCTGGTCGGCGTGCGGGGCGCGCTCGCCGTCGCCAGAGAGCTCGCCGCCGCGGAGCAGCCCCGGGCCCGCCCGGCGGCCCGGAGGTCCTGACGCCCCGTGCCCTCGTGCCCACGACGGAGGGTTGGAGTCGCGCGCGACTCCATGCCTCCTATCGAGTCGGCGCCGGCGGTCCATGGCGGATGAGCGCCAGTTCGCCCCGAGGTGACGAGAGGCCATATCGCGCGGCGCCGCCTCGTGGCAGGCAGGCTCCGAGCAGGAGCGGACGAGCTCCTCGCGCTCGGCCTCACGCTTGGCCCCAGGCTTGGCCTCTGGCTTGAAGCTTGAATCGAGCGGCCGCGCGCGGCCTCGCGGCGTTGACACGTTGGTGCCATGGTGCTTTAAGACCGACACACCTGACGCTCGTACAGTCGGGGGAAAGAGAAAAGAAGGTCACGTCATGGCAACTTCGGTCGTTCTACCTGATGGGAAGGTCCTCGCGCTCGAGGATGGCAACACGGCGTTCGACGCCGCCCGGGCCATCTCGCCGAGGCTCGCCGAGGTCGTCGTCGTCGCGCGCGTCGACGGGGAGATCCAGGACCTCCGCGTGCCCCTCCGGGACGGCGCGAAGCTGGAGTTGCTGAAGGCCGATACGCCCGAGGGCAGGGACACGATCAACCACTCGGCCGAGCACCTCATGGCGACGGCCGTGCTGCGGCTGTTCCCGGGCGCCAAGGTCACGATGGGCCCGAAGAGCCATGGTGACGAGTTCTATTACGACTTCGACGTTGCCGGCCGGACCTTCACCCCTTCCGACCTCGAGCTGATCGAGGCCGAGGTGAAGAAGCTCATCGCGGAGAAGATCAAGTTCGAGTGGCAGCTCGTCGCCAAGAACAACGCGCTGGACGTCTTCGAGGGGTACGGGCAGAAGAACGAATACAAGACGGAGATCCTGTCCTGGATCCCCGATGACAGCGTGTCGATCTACCGCTGCGGCGAGTTCGTGGATATCTGCCGCGGCCCGCACCTGCCCCACGCGGGGTTCATCAAGGGGTTCAAGATCACGTCGTCCTCGGCGGCCTACTGGCGCGCCGACGCCACGAAGCAGTCGCTCCAGCGCGTGCGCGGCGTGGCCTTCCCCAACAAGGACGACCTCGACAAGTACGTGCGCCGCCTGGAGGAGGCGAAGAAGCGCGACCACAGGACGCTCGGGCGGGATCTCGAGCTCTACCTCGTCTCCGAGCGCTACGACACCCACGCGTACTCCGAGAAGGACGAGATCGACCTCTACGTCGGCGTGGACGCGGAGGCGCCCCTCGACCGCGCGCTCGTGGAGCACACCCTCGGCGCCGCGGCCTCGGCGTTCCCCGGGCGGACCCTCCGGCGAACGGTGAAGTTCGGCGAGGCGCCGAAGGCGCCTCCGGGCGGCGCGGGCGGCGGCGACGAGGCGCGCCCGCGCCTGCAGGTCCGGCTCCGCGGCGCGGCGGCGCAGGAGTCGAAGAGCGCCTTCAGGGCCGCGGTGAGCGCCCGGAAGGACGCCGACGTCGAGGTGCACTTCGAGCCGCACTTCGTCGAGGAGATCGGGGCCGGCCTCGTCATGTGGCTCCCGAAGGGCGGGCTCCTGCGCACCATCATCGAGGACCAGTGGCGCAAGATGCACCTCGAGGAGGGCTACGACATCGTCTACTCGCCGCACATCGCCAAGGCGGACCTGTGGAAGACCTCGGGCCACTGGGACTTCTACCGGGAGGGGATGTTCTCCCCCATGTCGGTCGACGGCCACGATTACTGCTGCAAGCCGATGAATTGCCCGTTTCACATCCTCATGGTCAAGAGCCGGACGCGGAGCTACCGCGAGTTCCCGATGCGCCTCGCGGAGCTCGGGACCGTGTACCGGTACGAGGCCGCGGGCGTCATGCACGGCCTGATGCGCGTGCGGGGGTTCACCCAGGACGACGCGCACCTGTTCTGCCGCGCGGACCAGGTCGAGCAGGAGATCCACCGCGTGCTCCGCTTCATCCTGAAGATGCTCCGCACGTTCGGGTTCGAGCAGTTCGACATCAACCTCTCGACACGACCGGAGAAGTACGTCGGCGGGCTGGAGGACTGGGCCAAGGCCGAAAGCACCCTCGCGGGGGCCCTAAAGGCCCTCGGCCTCGAGTACACGGTGGACCCGGGCGGCGGAGCGTTCTACGGGCCGAAGATCGATATCAAGCTGGTCGATGCGCTCGACCGCAGGTGGCAGTGCTCGACGCTCCAGTACGACTTCAACAACCCCGAGCGCTTCACCCTCGGGTTCGTGAACGCCAAGGGAGAGCTCGAGCAGCCGATCATGCTCCACCGGGCGCTCCTCGGCTCGATCGAGCGGTTCATCGGCGTGCTCCTGGAGCACCACGCGGGCGCCCTGCCGGCGTGGCTCTCACCGGAGCAGGCGCGCGTCGTCACGGTGTCGGACAAGCACAACGACCACGCCGAGCAGGTCACCCAGGCGCTGCGCGCTCACGGCATCCGGGCGAGCTTCGTCCGGAGCTCGGAGAAGCTCGGCGCGAAGATCCGCGAAGCGCAGGTCGAGAAGATCCCGCATATGCTCGTCATCGGGGACAAGGAGGTCGAGGCGAAGGGCGCCACCGTCCGGCTGCGTGACGGGAGCGACCGCGGCTTCATGAAGACCGAGGCGCTCGCCGAGTTCTTGCGCGAGCAGTGCGCGATCCCCGTCGTGACGTGACGTTCACCCGGCCTGCGCGGCGGCGGCGTCGAGCAGCCAGACGAGCTGCCCGGGCCCGCCGCGCACGACCCGCGCCGGCACCTCGTCGGCCGGGCCGGGCCGCTTCGCCTGCGCCACGACCCCGCGCTTGCCCGCCCCGCGGGCGAGGAGCAGCTTCAGCCGCGCCTCCTGGATCACCGGCGCCGTCAGCGTGAGCCGCGGCTCCAGCCCCTTGTCCGGCTGCGCCGGGATCGCGGCGACCAGGCGGTCCTCGATGCCCGCCGCCCCCTTCCCGGGGAACAGCGAGGCCGTGTGCGCGTCGTCGCCGATCCCGAGCGTCATCACGTCGAAGGAGACCGCCGACGCGACCCCGAACCGCGCCCGCAGGAGCCGCTCGTACCGCGCCGCGGCCCCGGCGAGGTCCGGCGACTCGCCCTCCATGCGGAAGAAGCGCTCCTCCGGGATGGGGGCCGCCGCCAGATCCCGGCGCGCTGCGCCGTAGTTCGAGCGGGGGTGATCGGGCGCGACCGCGCGCTCGTCCACCCAGAACCACTCGGTCTGCGCCCACGGGAGCGAGAGCGCCGCGAGCCGCTGGTACGCCTCCGAGGGCGTGCTCCCGCCCGACAGCGCGACGCGCGCGACGCCGCGCGCGTCGACCGCCGCCGCGATGGCGCGCGCGATGAGCTCCGCCCCGAGCCGCGAGAGCTCCGCCGCGTCCGCCGCGACGAGGGTCTCCTCACCACCGTTCATCTCGGTCCTCCTGTCGGCCCCCGTCAAAGGGCGCTCCACTTCGCCGCGGCGAGCACCGCCTCGCGCAGCAGCCGATCGCCCTCCAGCGAGTCGATCGTCTTCGCCAGCACCCATGTCTCGTCCCGGTAGCCGAGCGGGTGCAGGTGCTCTGCCGACCGCGCCCCCTCCAGGGTCCACCGCACCGTGCCGGGCACCTTGTCGAGCCGCACGCAGCCGAGCGTCAGCGGCTCGCCGCGCAGCGACGTCCACAGGCGCACGCCGTCGAGCCGCCGCCACGCCTGCGCGTCCGCCGGCGGCCCGTCGATGAGCGCGATCTCGATCGGCGCCCCGTCCGCGCCGCGGGCGCGGCCGACCACGCCGCCGCCGGGCTGCGTGGGCCCCCGCGACTCGAACGTCCAGCCGAGCCGCGAGCCCATCCAGCCGAGGAACAGCGCCGCCGGATCCGGCTTCGCCCCCGCGCTGCGCGCGATCTCCACCCGCCGGATCGCCCGGCACGCCTCCGGCATGTCGTCGAAGAACCGGGCCACGAGCTCGCGGAACGAGAACGTCCGCACGAACGCCCGGTCCGCGAGCGGCGCCCTCGTCCCGCGCGCGACCTCCGCGATGCGCTCGATGCACGTCTCGGCCGAGTCGAACACCAGCCGATCGCAGATCGGCGCGAGCGCGTCGCCGAGCACGTTCGGCGCGCCAGGCGCGAGCTCGACGATCACGGCCACGTCAGAGATCGTGAGCGCGCTCACGACCGAAGCGACGCGCTCGGCCGCGGCCACCCCGAACGTGAGCTCCACGCGGTCGTAGCAGATCGGCACCTCGCCGGCGCGGCGGCACGTGGCCGACCAGTCGGCCTGGACGCTCAGCGGGTCGAGCCGGTCGTCGAGCGTGATGAGCAGGGTGCGCCCCGCGTGGGTCTCGGCGAGATCCTCGGCCTGCTCCTTCAGGCGCTCGACCTCGGCGCGGCTGCCCACCGCGACGAAGTTCATCGTCGACGCGCGCGTCTTCGGGGCCGGCTCCGCCCGCGACTCGTCCGGCGCCGACCAGAACTCGGCGAGCTCCGACTCGACCCGCTTGATGATCTCGGCGACCGCGCTCACGGCCGCCTCCACGCCCGCTCCGGGGCCTTCCCCCCGTCGCCCGCCCCGCACACCGCGCGCACGTGCGCATCGTCAGAAGACGACGGCTCGACGAGGGCGTCGGCCTCCGGCGGGCCCCAGCTGCCCGCGGCGTAGCGCGCGATCGGCGCGCTCTGCGTCCGCCACCCCTCGAAGATCGGATCGACGAAGCCCCACTGCGCCTCGACCTCGTCGGCGCGCGTGAAGAGCGTGGCGTCGCCGCGCAACGCGTCGAGCAGGAGCCGCTCGTACGCCTCGGGCGTGCTGGAGCCGAACGCGGCGCCGTACCGGAAATCCATCGTGACGCCGCGGATCGCGATGCCGCCGCCCGGGATCTTCGCCGCGAAGCGGAGCGAGATGCCCTCGTCGGGCTGGAGGCGCATCACGAGCGCGTTCGGCTCCTCGGTCGCGCCGGGGGCGCCCTTGAACAGGCCGTGCGGGAGCGGCTTGAAGTGCAGCACCACCTCGGCCACCCGCTTCGCCAGCCGCTTGCCGGCGCGCAGGTAGAACGGCACCCCGCCCCAGCGCCAGCTGTCCAGGTGGAGCTTCATCGCGACGTAGGTCTCCGTCGTCGAGTCCTTCGCGACGTCCGGCTCCTCCGTGTAGCCGGGCACCTTCTCGCCGCGCACCATGCCGGGCGCATACTGCCCGCGCACCGTCGACGACAGCGCGTCCGGGCCCGCGATCGGCCGGAGCGTGCGGAGCACCTTCACCTTCTCGTCGCGCACCGCGTCCGCGTCCCACGACGACGGCGGCTCCATCGCGACCAGCGTGAGCAGCTGGAGCGCGTGGTTCTGCACGATGTCCCGCGTGATGCCGACCTTCTCGTAGAACTTGCCGCGTCCCTCGACGCCGATCTCCTCGGCCACGGTGATCTGCACGTGATCGACGTGCTGGCGCGACCAGAGCGGCTCGAAGATCGTGTTGCCGAACCGCAGGACGAGGAGGTTCTGGACGGTCTCCTTCCCGAGGTAGTGGTCGATCCGGTAGATCTGCGACTCCGCGAGGTGGGCGAGCAGGTCGCGGTTGAGGGCGCGGGCGCTCTCCAGGTCCTCGCCGAACGGCTTCTCGACGACGACGTGCTGGAACGGCGCGTCCTTCTCGTGCGACGGCGGCGCGACGAGGTTCGCCGCGCGCAGGCCGCGCACGATGGGCGCGAACTGGTCGGGGGCGACGGCCAGGTAGAAAACCCGGTTCTTTCGGGTGCCGCGCTCGGCGTCGAGCCGCTCGAGCTCCGCGGCGAGCCGGGTGTACGTCTCGGCCTCGTCGAACGCCCCCTGGACGTAGCTGATGCCCTTCTCGAGCTCGCTCCAGGTCGCCTCCTCGAGCGGGCGCCGCGAGTACTTCCCGACGGCCTCGCGCATCTCCTTCGCGAAATCCGGCTTCGGGCGCCGCGCCACGCCGACGACGGCGAAGCCGCCGGTGAGGAGCCGGCTGAGCGTCAGGTTGTAGACCGCGGGCAGCAGCTTGCGCCGCGTCAGGTCGCCCGAGGCGCCAAAGATGACGAGCGCGGCCGGCGAGGCGGTGCGCTCCTCGGGCATCCCTTCGCGAAGCGGGTTCTTCTCGGCTTGGGTCATGGTGGGTGAGCTCCGGTCGGTGACGACGACGGGCACGATGCTCGCGCGCCTCCGCGGCGTAGGGTAGTCCGGATCGCACGCGCGGGCGCGGAACGATGCGAGAACGATGCCGGAGGTCGCGCGACGAGCGCGACGACCGCGACGAGCGCGACGAGCGCGACGACCGCGACGACGACCTCGCGCGGGCGTGCCGGCGGAGCGCGCCCGCCGAGTGTGCCCGCACAGCCCGGCGCCCGCGCCGAGCGTGCTCGCCGGCTCGCGGCGCCCTTCCATCCGATCGCGACCGGTACTAGGCTGCTCCGCGCGATGGCCGCGCCGGTGCTCCCGCGAATCCGCGTCCCCCACCCCCACGTGCGAAGCGATAGCCAGGTGCTCGCCGGGAGCCCCCACGTCCTCGGGTCGCGCGTCCCGGTCCGGCGGCTCTGGGCGTGGCACCGCGGCGGCGCGTCGGTGGAGACGCTGCTCAAGCGGTACCCGAACCTCGGGCCCGCGCGCGTTCTCGACGCGCTCGCGTTCGCGTACGACAACCAGGACCTCATCGAGGCCGACATCGCGCGCGAGCAGCTGCTCTTCAAGAAGCAGGGCGGGCCCACGGTGGGCGCGCGCCCGCTCGCTCAGCTGAACCTCCCCTTCGACGAGGACGACGAGTGAGCGGCGCCCGAGAGGGCGCGGCGGGCGAGGGACGGGGCGCTCGAAGCGCGGCGCGCCGCGCGTGAGACGCCGCGGGCGAGATGCCGCGCGCGCCATGGGAAGCCCCTCGGGCGAGATATATATGTGAAACGCCTCGCGCCACCTGCGATGCAGACCGCCGTCCCCGCGCGATGAGCTCAGCTTGATTCTTTACAGCCATCCTGACTTGGGGCAATGAGGGCCGTCCGTCGCTGGAGCCCGCGGTGCGGGGCTGCTCGCCATTACGAGTGACCGTCGCGCAAGATCGCGGCTGTCCCAGCTTTCAAGGTCGCGGCTGCTGGTGTAGGGTCCGCGCTCCATGGGGTACCGATCGAGGTGCCGGAGGGATTCTGAGATGAGCGTCAATCGATGGAAGTTGTTTGCGATGCCCGTGGCCCTTCTCGGCCTGGCTTCGCCTCTCCTCGTGAACTGCGGCGGTAAGGGGATCCCTGGCGCGGACAGCCTTCCCGGCCCCGCCGGTGACCTGGCGTCGGCCGCTGGCGGCTGCGACGAGATGAAGAACGGCGGCATCGCGAACCTGAAGTTCGACGGCGGTGCCGAGGTCGAGGGCAAGATCAAGGGCTTCCTCGAGGCGGCTGCGTCGCTCGACAAGCTCACCGTCGCCATGGAGGCGGACCTCATCGCCTCGTGCGGCAAGCTCGGCAAGGACCTCGGCATGAGCGAGGCGGAGCTCAAGGCCGACGCAGGCGGCGGCAAGGGCGCCGAGAAGGTCTGCGGCGCGGTCTCGGCCAAGGTGAACGCCGCGGTGAAGGCGAACGCCGAGGCGAAGATCACCGTCCAGATCGATCCGCCGAAGTGCTACGCCGACATCACCGCGATGCAGAAGTGCCTCGGCGACTGCGGGTCGCCGGTGCAGCCCGGCAAGCTCGAGGCGAGCTGTGAGGGCGGCGAGATCAGCGGCAAGTGCGACGCCGAGTGCAAGGGCAAGTGCAGCGTCGAGGCCGGCGCGGCGTGCACCGGCACCTGCAACGCGAGCTGCTCGGGCAAGTGCGACGTCGGCTTCAAGGGCACCTGCGGCGGCAAGTGCGACGGCAAGTGCGACGGCAAGGACTCGAAGGGCGCGGCGTGCGCCGGCACCTGCGAGGGCAAGTGCGACGCCAAGGCCGAGGGCTCCTGCTCGGGCACCTGCGAGGGCAGCTGCTCCGGCTCCTGCGAGGTCAAGGCCGCGGCGAAGTGCTCGGGCTCCTGCTCGGGCGGCTGCAGCGCCGAGATCAAGGAGCCGAAGTGCTCGGGCGAGTTCAAGCCCCCGAGCGTCGACCCGAGCTGCCAGATGCAGTGCACGGCGAAGACCGCGGGCGAGGCGAAGTGCGATGCGCCGAACGTCCGCATCGTGGCGAGCGGCAAGGTGAACGCCGACGCGCAGAAGCTCGTCGCCGCGCTCCGGACGTCGCTCCCGGCGATCGCCAAGGTGCAGCTCGGCTCCGGCAAGAAGCTGGCGGCGGCCGTGTCCGGCGTCGGCAAGGCGGGCGTCGAGGTGAAGGACGTGGCGCTCAAGGCCGGCGGCAAGGCGGTCGCCTGCGTCGCGGCCGCGGTCGACGCGTCGGCCAGCGCGACGGCCTCGATCGACGTCAACATCAAGGCGAGCGCGAGCGTCAGCGGCTCGGCGAGCGGTTCGGCCAGCGGCGGGACCTGATCCCCGGCGCGGCCTGAGCGCGGACGCGGCGGCGGTCCCCTCCCGGGGGCTGCCGCCGTCGTCATTTCAGGCGCCGAATCCGGGCTCGCGGCGCAGATCTGGATGCGAGCTCACCTTTCCGGTCGCGCGGCGCGCGGCGCGCGATGGTCGAGATCGGCGCCGGATGCGCCGCCCAACGTTGCAGGCAGGTTTCTTGGCCAGACAGCCGCGATGCGGCAAGCCGTCAAAGCGGCGTGCCTCCGGGAGGCGGCCAGGCCATTGCGCGCTGTCGCGGCGCTCGTCCGGAGTATCATGGTGCGTCGGCGAACGATGACGGGGTACTCGGAAGGGCAGGAGCGATGGTCGGCGATCCCTTGATCGAGCGAGGCGCCAGGATCGGCGAGTACACGATCGACGATCGCCTCGGCGAGGGCGGCTTCGGCGCCGTGTTCCGCGGCCGCGACGGGGCCGGCAACGACGCCGCCATCAAGATCTTCAAGGACGTGAGCGCCCAGAACGCCGGGCAGCTCTTCGCACAGCAGAACGAGATCGAGGCGCTGCTCCGCCTGCGCCACCCCTCGCTCGTCAAGCTCTCCTCGTACGGCGTCCTGGACGGCGTGGGCCTCTACCTCGCGATGGAGCTCGTGCAGGGCGAGACGCTCGACCGGTACCTCG
The DNA here is from genome assembly GCF_051525245.1 of Sorangium sp. So ce128. Lineage (NCBI taxonomy): Bacteria > Pseudomonadati > Myxococcota > Polyangiales > Polyangiaceae > Sorangium > Sorangium sp. So ce128. The sequence continues at coordinate 6,299,493 of NZ_CP150313.1, forward strand.
CACGGATGGGCTCGCTCGACACGATCGAGGCCCTGCGCATCGCGCGCCGCGTGGCCGAGGCGCTCGCGCACTGCCACGCGCTCAACGTCCTCCACCTCGACCTCAAGCCGAGCAACATCGTCCTCACCGATCCGTACGAGCCCCGGCTCAAGATCCTCGATTTCGGCCTGGCGACGCTCACCGTGAGCTTCCAGCCCGAGCACGCCCGCGTCAACGCGGGCACCATCGCGTACCTGGCGCCCGAGTGCCTGAAGCGGGGCGCGCTCGGGCGCCCGAGCCCCCGGATGGACCTCTACGCGGTCGGCGTCATGCTCTACGAGCTGCTCGCCGGCCGACTCCCGTTCTCGGACGGCACCGTCAACAGCGTCATCAACCAGAAGGTCTACGGCACGCTCGTGCCGCTCGCCCACGCGGCGCCCGAGACGCCGGCGCCGGTCGTCGCGCTCGTCGAGGAGCTCCTGGAGCGCGACCCGGCGCGGCGCTTCTCCAGCGCGGCCCGGCTCTGCGCTCGTCTCAAGGAGCTCTACTACGTCACGCTCCACGGCACCTCGCAGCCCCCGGCCGGGGCCGAGGACGAAGCGCACGGGCGCGACGCCGCCGCGCCGGAGACCTTCGACGACGCGCACGACGCGCCCTTCGTCGGCCGCGAGCAGGAGCTCGGGCGGCTCATCGAGCTCGTCCAGGGCGCGGTGCGCGGCGAGCCGCGGCCGGCCGTGGTGGTCGGCGACACGGGCGTCGGCAAGAGCCGCCTCGTCGCCGAGCTGCTCCGGAGCGCCGAGCAGGCGGGCACGGCCATCGTCGCGTACGGCCGGTGCAGGGAGCTCTCCGGGCTCGTGCCCTACTCCGCGATCCGCGAGGCGCTGACGCAGATCGCGCTCTGGCTGGAGCGGCACGGCGACAGCCGGGCGGCGCGCATCCGCCGGCTGGTGAGCCTCGTGATCGCCGACGACGCCGCCCTCCTCCGGGGGCTCGTGCCGGAGCTGACGCGCGCGGTCGGGCTCGCCGACGAGGGCGGCGCCATCGGCCCGGGCGGAACGCGCTGGATCGCCGAGCTGATCCTGCGGCTGCTCGGCGCGATCTCCGAGGAGATCCCGGTCGTCCTCGCGATCGAGGACGTGCACTGGGCCGACGAGGCGACGCAGGAGGTGCTGCTGCGCCTCTCGGATCAGCTCGGCGAGATGCCGGTGCTGCTGCTCGGCACGGCGCGGCCGCCCTTCGCTCGCGGCTCGTCGCTGCCTCCGCCCGGCTCGTCGCTGCCTCCGCCCGGCTCGTCCGCGCTGCGCGGCCCGGGCTCGTCGCCGATGACGCCGCGCACGGCGGGGTGGCTCGCGTGGAAGGACGTCGAGCGCCTCGACCTCGGCCCGCTCCGGCCCGAGGCGAACCGGGCGCTCCTCTCCGCGCTCGGCCGCGGCGCGGGGGACGACCTCGTCCAGGAGCTCGTGCGCCGCGTCCCGCTGCTCGCCGCGGGCAACCCGCTCTTCAACATCCAGGTCGTCCGCAACATGGAGACCGAGGGCTTCCTGCAGCGCAGCCGGAGCGGCGCGCTCGAGATCTCCCGCGCCGACGCGCACTACCTCGCGCCCGCGTCGGTCTCGGACGTCCTCTCGCGCAGCATCGACGCGCTCGATGCCACGACGGTCCAGGTCCTCGGCGTCGCCGCGCTCATCGGCCGCCAGTTCCTGCGCGACGATCTGGTCGAGCTCGGGCTCTTCGATCCGGCGGAGGTCGACAGCGCCCTGCGCAACGCCGCGGCGCACTACGTCTGCCTCGGTGAGGACGGAGGCCTCGCGTCGTTCTCGCACGACGCGGCGCGCGAGCAGCTCGCCGCCCGCGTGCCGCCCGACGAGCGCCCCGACTACCACGGGCGCATCGCGCGGCGCATCGAGCTGCGCGGCGGCGATCCGGGGACGCTCGCGCACCACGTCGAGCGCGCCGGCGAGCTCGACCGCGCCGCGTCGACGTACCTGCTCGCGGCGAGCGAGGCCGATCGGCTCCAGGATCCGCACGGCGCCAGCCGCCGGCTGAAGCAGGCGCTCGCGCTGCTCGAGCGGCTGCCGCTCGACCCGGCGCGGATCGAGCTCAGGGCCCGCTGCGCGCACGAGCTCGCGCGCGTGGCGTGCCTGCTCGGCAGCACGGCGGAGCCGCTCGATCTGCTGCGCCGCACGCAGGGGGCGCTGCCGGAGACGCCGCTCGTCACGGCGGCCCTCTCCAGCGCGCTGTCGCGCGTGCACTACGTGCGGGGCGAGTTCGCCGACGCGGTGGCGCACAGCCGCAGGGCGCTCGAGGCGATCGGCGCGAGCCCGGAGCTGCGCCCGTACCAGTGCCTGCCGGCGAACATCCTCGGGCGCGCGCTGTGCGCGGCCGGCAAGGTGGGCCCGGCGACCGAGCCGCTCCGCCGCGGGTGCGAGCTCGCGGAGGCGGCGGGCGAGTACGTCGAGCTCTGCCACTCGCGCGGCATCCTCTGCGTCGCGCTGAGCCAGTCCGGCTTCTACGCCGAGGCCGAGCAGAACGCCGCGGACGCCGCGCGCCTCGCCGAGCGCCTGCGCGACCCGGTGCGGCTGCTCGGCACGTGGTTCTACCACGCGGTGCTCGCGGAGGGCCGGTTCGACTGGGATCTCGGGGTCCGGTCGACAGCGCAGCTGCTCTCGTACGCCGAGGAGCACGGCCTGAGCGGGCTCTACCTGTACATGGGGACGATGTACGCGGGCCGGCACCAGTTCCACATGGGCCAGCTCACGCGGGCCCGCGTGCTGATCGCGAACGCGGTCAACCTGAGCGGCGTGCTGGGCATCGGCATGGGGCGCGGCTGGGCGGAGGGGTACCTGGGCGACGTGTACTTCGTGCAGGGCCTGCTGCCGGAGGCGCTCGCCGCCTACGAGCGGGCGATCGAGATCGGCTCGGCGGGGACGGGCGACGCGTACGCCGTGAGCCTCGGCCGGGTCGGCCGGATGCACGCGCGGGCGCTGCTCGCCGACGACGCCGGCCAGGCCGGCGAGCTCGCCGCGTACGGCCGGGAGACGCTCGATCTCATCCGCGTGTCGGGCAACCGGACGCTGCTGGTGACGGCGCTCGAGCGTCACGCCGAGGCGCTCGACGCGCTGGGCGACGGCGGGGCTGCGCGCGGCGTCCGCGCCGAGCGCGCGGCGCTCGTCGAGGAGCTGGGCGTGACGGATCCGACGTTCTGGCCGCGCGTCCCGGCCGAGGCGGCGTTCCAGGGCCCCCCGCGGGTGTACTGGGCCGATCTGCCGCGCGAGGTCCGGAGCACGAACCCGAGCAGCGTCGGCACGACGCAGGTCGTGGGCGCGACGGTGGCGGAGCTCGCGGCGGCGGCGACGATCGCGGTCCCGGAGGAGGACCTCGGCGGGCCGACGATCGTGGCGATCCCGCGCCTCCGCCACGTCACGCTGCTGGAGACGCTGGCCTCGGTGGAGGGCTTCGTCCCGCGCTTCGACGGGCCGGAGGCCCCGCCGGTCGCCAAGTGACGGCGGAGGACGACGGCGCCGAGCGGGCGCCCGGGGACGCCGAGCAAGCGGGGCTGCGCGAGCAGGGGCCGCCGGTCGTCGCGCAGGTGGCCTCGGCTGCAACGTGTGGGCGTGACGCGGGCGCCGCGGTGGCGCCGGCCGGTGCGGTCGAGGTCGTGCGCACGGCGCTCGCCCACGCCTGGGCGATGCTGTTCCTCGTCGTGCTGCTTCCCATCGGCTTGATCTGCTTTCCCTTCGATCCCAGGCAGCGGATGCACGACCGCCTCTCGGTCGTCTGGGCGCGCGGGGCGCTCTGGCTCGTCGGGGTGCGCGTCGAGGCCGAGGGCGTGGCGCACGTGCGGCAGGGCGAGCGCTACGTGATCGCGGCGAACCACCAGAGCACGCTCGACATCCTCGCATTGCTCGTCGTGCTGCAGGGGCGCACGCCGATGCGGTTCCTGGCGAAGCGCGCGCTGTTCCACGTGCCGGTGCTCGGCTGGGGCATGCGCCTGTACGGCCACACGCCGGTCGACCGGCGGCGCGCCCGCGGCGCCGTGGCGGATCTCGGCGAGGCGCGGCGCAACGTGATGCAGCGGTGGTCGACGGTGTTCTTCCCGGAGGGGACGCGGAGCGCGACGGGCCGGCTCCTGCCCTTCCGGCCGGGCGCGTTCCGGACCGCCTCGGCCGCGGGCGCGCGCGTCCTGCCGGTGACCGTCGACGGCGCGGGTGCGCTGCAGCCAAAGGGCCGTTATGCCGCCGCGCCCGGCGTCGTGCGGGTCGTGGTGCACCCGCCGCTCGACCCGCCGGGGCCGTCGCTCGAGGAGCTCCGCGCCGCGATGGAGGCGTGCAGGACCGCCGTGGCGTCGGCGCTGCCGGAAGCGCTCCGGGAGGAGCGCGAGGCGCGGAGCGGAAGCGGGTGAGCCGGGGGAGCCAGGCGGGATAAAGGGGATCGCTGTCCCGCAGAGTCGAGGCGCGACCTGGTGCGCGGGGTCGACGCCGCGCAGGCGCAACAGCGCTCGTTCGAGGAGCGGACCATGAGCCCGCGTGCTCTTCAATTGAATGGCGAGCTCTTCCAGCTCGCGGACGTGGACCTCGTCCCTCTGGTCGCGAGCACCGCCGAGAGCGCCCAGTCGATCGCGGCGACGCCGAAGATCCACGTCGCGCTGCCCCCCGACACCGCAGAGCCGCTCGTGGTGAAGGGCGACGCCGCGCGCCTCGAGCAGGTCCTCATGAACCTGCTCGTCAACGCCTTCAAGCACGCCAACGGCACCCCCCAGGTCGAGGTGCGCTTGCGGCGCGCCGGCGGGGGCGCCGAGCTCGACGTGGAGGACTACGGCCCGGGGATCCCCGCGGCCAGCCTGCCGCACGTGTTCTCGAGCTTCTACCAGGTGGAGAGCGCCGGCCACTCCTCCGGCGGAGGCATGGGCCTCGGGCTCTTTATTTGCAGGGAGATCGTCAGGGCGCACGGCGGCCAGATCTTCGTGCGCAGCACGGAAGGCAAGGGGGCGACCTTCACGGTCAGGCTGCCCCTGATCGAGAACCGATAGGTACGCGATCGATGCGTTGAATCGACGCTGCGCTCCTGCGCTCGCGCACCGCCGGGCGAGCGGTGCTGCGAGGAGGGACCAGGCTCATGAAGGGGACGATCTTGGTGGTGGAAGACGACAGCGATTCGATCGATATGCTCCGGGAGATGCTGCGGATGGCCGACTATGCTGTCGAGTCCGCCGACACGGCCGACCAGGCGATCGCCGCGATGACGGAGCGGCGCTATGACGCCGCGTTGCTCGATCTGACGGTGGCCGGCGCGACGACCGAGGAGCTGATCGAGCGACTGCAGGGGCTGTCGGAGCGGCCGCCCATCGTGATCTTCTCGGCGCGGACGCCCGATGATCTCCGGATAGCGGCCGAGCAGCTCTCGGCGGCGGCGGTGATCCAGAAGCCGGCGAGCATGGGCGTGCTCCTCTCCACGATGGCACGGGTGATCGGCCCATCTCCGTAGGCGGCGCCTGCGAGCGAGGCCGGGTCTTTCTTCTCTCCTCTTCGCCTCTTCCCCTCTTCTCCATGAGGCGCATTGTGCCGGACCACGACATCATCACGATCGGAGCGTCGGCTGGGGGTCCTTTGTTCCGCACCGCGGCGGAGGTGTACGGAGACCGCGTGATCGGCGTGATCCTCTCCGGCATGCGCGACTGCGGAACGGCCGGGCTCCTGGACGTGAAGCGCCGCGGCGGCATCGCCGTGGTCCAGGATCCGAAGGACGCCCTGTTCTCGGAGATGCCGCAGAGCGCGCTCGACAACGTCCCGGTGGACCACTGTGTCCCGCTGGCGCGGCTGCCGCCGCTGCTCATGAATCTGGTGCACCAGAAGGTTGGCGGAGCTCCCGCGGAGGCGCCGGCGGGGGCGGGGGAGCGACGGTGGACGCGATCGAGAGCGATTTCACCTGTCCGCGGTGCGGCGGGAACCTGATCCGGAGCGACGACGGCGCGATGCTCCATTTCAGGTGCAAGGTCGGCCATCGCTACTCTCCGGACGGCCTGGAGGACGAGCAGACTTCGGCGCTCGACGCGGCGCTGTGGATCGCGCTCCGCACGATCGAGGACAGCGCGGCGCTGGCGCGCAGGATGGCGGCGCGCGCGGCGGAGCGGAATCAACCGCAATTGCTGGCCCATTTCGAGGAAAAAGTCCGGGTGGCCGAGGAGCGGGGCGTCCTGGTGCGCCGGGCGCTGCTCGGCATCAGCGAGGGGAACGGGCCGACAGGGAGCGCCCGCCCGAAGCGCCCCGGGACGCGCCTGCCGCCGACGCGGTGAGCGGCCGCTCGTGGAGCGGACCGAGACCGCGGCGCCGCAGAGGGCGCGGCGGCGCGAGCGCGCCATGGCGCACGATGGCCAGAAGGGCTAGGTGTGGCCCATGGATCTCGCCGAGGTGATGAGCGAGCTGGAGCGGCTCGGCACCGAGCAGAACCGCAAGGTGTACCGGCGCCACGGGATGACCGATCCGCTCTTCGGCGTGAGCTTCGCCCACATGAACGCGCTGGAGAAGCGGATCAAGCGCGACCACGAGCTCGCCGAGGCGCTCTGGGCGACGGGCAACGCCGACGCGAGGACGCTGGCGGTGGCGATCGCCGATCCGGAGCGCTTCACCTGGGACAAGCTCGAGGCGTGGCTCGACGGCCTGCGCTCTCCGGTGCTCATCGACCTGCTCATGAAGCGCGTCGCGCTGAAGACCCCGTTCGCTCGGGACGCGATGGCGCGCTGGACCGCGTCGAAGGACGAGTGGCTCGGCCGCGCGGGCTGGACGCTCCTCGGCCTGCTCGCGACCGAGGACCCGTCGCTGCCCGACAGCGTGTTCGAGGAGCGGCTATCGGCGATCGAGGCGTCGATCCACAGGGCCAGGAACCGCGTCCGCGAGGGGATGAACAACGCGCTCATCAGCATCGGCGCGCGGAACGAGCCGCTGCGCGGCATGGCGCTCACGGCAGCGCGGCGCATCGGCAAGGTCGAGATCGACCACGGCGAGACGAGCTGCAAGACGCCCGACGCGACCGCCTACATCGAGAACATCTGGGCCAGAAGGCCGGCGAAGCCGGCCGCCGCTGCGAAGCCCGCCAAGGCTGCCACGAAGCCCGCCAAGGCCGCTGCGAAGCCCGCCAAGGCCGCTGCGAAGCCCGCCAAGGCCGCTGCGAAGCCCGCCAAGGCCGCCGCCGCGAAGCGAGCCTAGCCCGCTGGTTCCGCCACACGCGCCGTCCGGCACTGGATCACGGGTGCGACGTCGTGAACAGCTCGCCTGGCGACCCGAGCAGCTCCTTGCGGGTGAGCCGCTCGACGACCTTGCGCGTGAAGATCAGGTGATCTTCTTCCTCGTGCAGGCGGCGCCGGAACGCCTGCCTCGCCTCGGTGTCGTCCGCCTCGTCGGCGAGCTCGAGCAGCAGCTGCCAGCCGGAGTTGTCGACGAGCTCCGCGGTGAGCAGCGCGTGGAAGAGGTGGGTCGGGTTCATGTCCCCGTCGAGCACGATCTGCTCGATGCCCCGCGACTCGACCGTGACGAGCCGCGACATGTCCGTCTCGGCGTGCGCGTCCCCGCCCAGCGCGCGGATCTGCGCCTCGAGCCACTCCTCGTGCTCCTTCTCCTGGTCCCGGTGCTCCTTGAGCTGACCAAGCCGGGTCATCAGGAGGGGATCGGCCGCGCGGCCGATCTTCTCCACGATGGAGTCGTACAGCTTGACGCCTGCGCGCTCGAAGGTCAGCCGCTCGCTGAGCAGGTCGATGGCCTTGTCCCTGTTCATCTGTGCAAGCTTCTTCATAAAATGCCTCCGACCGGGGCGCATGCGATTCGCAGGCCGCCGCGCGCCGCGCCTGCGAGGCGGGCAGAGCGCCGGCCGGGCGCGGCGCGCAGCGATCAGAGGTGCTCTGTCAGGTACTCGACGATGGCGCGGTTCGCGTAATGGCTCGCGGCCGGCGACCGGTAGCCGTGCCGCTCGCCCGGGAACACGAGGGTGTCGAACCGCTTGTCCGCTCCCATCAGCGCCTCGATCATCTTCGCCGTGTGCGCAAAGTGCACGTTCTCATCCATGAGCCCATGCATGAGGAGCAGCTTGCCGCGCAGGTTGCCCGCGCGCTTCGTGAGATCGGTCGCCTCGTACCGCGCGGCCTCCTTGTCGAGGAGACCCATGTACCGCTCCGTGTAGCCCGTGTCGTAGAGCCGATCGTCGCTCACCGGTGATCCCGCGACGCCCACGTGGAAGCGGTCCGGCGCCATGAGGAGCGCCTCCAGCGCCATCCTGCCGCCGTAGCTGTGGCCGTAGATCCCGACGCGGCCCGCGTCGACGTAAGGCAGCGTCTTCAGGAAATCGAGGCCCGCGATCTGGTCGGCGAGCTCGACCTCGCCGAGGCGCCCGTAAATGGCGGACTCGAACGCGCGCCCGCGGTTCGCCGAGCCGCGGTTGTCGAGCTGAAACACAACCACCCCGCGGTCCGCGAGGTGATTCCAGAGGAGCCACGGAGACCACGAGTTGAAGACCGCCTGGACGCCGGGCCCCCCGTACACGCTCACCACGACCGGATAGCGGCGGCCGGGCTCGATCCTCCGCGGCGCGAGCAGCGCGCCGTAGAGCGTGTCGCCGCTCGCGGCGCGCACCTCGACGATCTCGGGGGCGCGCAGCTCGAGCTCCGCGAGCTCGCGGTCCACGGGCGCCGGCAGCGCGCTGACCTCGGCGTTGTCCGCGCCCCTCACCGCCCCTTTCCACGGGCGATCCAGGGCCGCGTGGAGCTCGACGTACCCCGGCCCCCTCGGATCCACGGTGATCTGGTGCATCCCCGGGTCGGACGTGAGCCGCTTCACCTCGCCGCCCGCGAGCGGCACGGTGTAGAGGTGGCGCTCGGTCGGGCCGTCCTTCGTCGCCACGAAGCGCGCGAGGCCGCGCTCCTCGTCCGGCGGAAGGAGCGAGGTGATGTCCCAGTCGCCCGCGGTGAGCCTCGCGAGCTCGGCGCCCGAGCCGGCGTCCCGCAGCGCGAGGTGGCGGTGGCCGCCCTCGGCGGTCGACCAGAGGAACCTCGGCGAGCGCTCGAGGAGCCGCATGTCGGCGAAGTCCACCCACGTCGGCGAGGTCTCGACGACGACCTCGGCGGCCTCGCCCGAGCGCGGCCTCGCGCGGAGGAGCGAGAGGCGCTTCTGGTCGCGCGAGAGGGTCTGGAACCAGAGCGCCTTGCCGTCTTCCGCCCAGGCGAACCGGCCGAGGTAGCGCTCGTCTTCGCCATCGCCGCCCTTCCACGTGAGCCAGGTCGTCTTCCTGGTGGCGAGATCGAGGATGCCCGCCCTGACGCGGGGGTTCTTGCCGCCGACGCGCGGGTAACGCGCCATCATCAGATCTTCCTTGCCGTCGCGGAAGCCGAGGACTGGCACCTTCTCGACCTCTCGCTCGTCGACCTCCAGGTAAGCCACCCGGTCGCAGCCGGGGGAGATCCAGAAGCCGCTCGGCTCATCGAACTCCTCCTGACCGTTGAAGTCGCTCAGGCCGCGCGAGACCCCCTCGGGCGCCCCCCTGGTCAGCGCCGTCTCGCGGCGCGAGGCGACGTCGATCATGAAGAGCTCGCGCCCGCGGACGAACACCACCCGCTCGCCGCCGTCGCACACCTTCGGATCGATCTCCGGCTCGGGCGTGTCGGTGAGCCGCGCGATCGCCCCTCTCGGGTCGCGCACGTCGCGCAAGAAGAGGTCGCCGCCGAAGGGGATGAGCAGGACCTCTGCCCGCTTCGCCCACGAATAGGCCGTGATCCCCCTGGAGAACATGCGCTGTCGCTCGCGGCGGAGCTCCTCCTCGCGGGACAGCGGCTTCGCGTCCTTCAGCAGGTCGCCCGAGGCGACGAGCTGCCGTGTCTCGCGTGACGCCGTGTCAAAGGCGAAGAGAGACTGCTCCGGCCGGTCCGCCTGCCGCTGGAGGTAGGTGATCAGCTTGCCGCCGGGCGCGTACTGGATCGCCCTGGGCAGCCGCGCTCCGAGCGGCGGTTGCCGGCCGAGGTGGGCGTACGTGATCCGGCTCGCCTCCGGCCCGGCGATGCGCGCCTTGTCCGGCGAGGCGGCCTGCTTCACCGCCGCGGCGGCCCCGGCCGGGGCGGCCTTGGCAGGCGGGGCGGCCCTCGGCGGGGACGAGCCGGTGGGCGAGGCGCAGGCGGCCAGGAGGAGGGGGAGCAACCCCCAGATTGCGGGGCGCGGCGGAGTTCGCATGGCCGCGATTTCGCTCGACGCGGCGGGGGATGTCAAACGCCGGCTGCCGCGGCGAGGCCAGGGGGTGAGAAGAGAGAAAAAAACGCAAAGACGCAAAGACGCAAAGACGCAAAGACGCAAAGACGCAAAGACGCAAAGACGCAAAAGAAAAAAATGAAGACGTCTCAAGACACAAAGGAATCATCGGAGCGGCAGAGAGCGGGCCCCTGCCATGCATCTCTTCTTTTTTGCGTCTTTGCGTCTTTGCGTCTTTGCGTTAAAATTCTCCTTCTACGTCTCGCGCCATGGAGGCCGGTCAGCTCGCGATGCGCCGGAGCACGATGACCGGCCGCCCCGCCTCGCGCGAGCGATCGATATCCACCTTGCAGTCGAGCATCCAGTCGTTGTGGTCCTCCGGATCGGCGATGATCTGCTGGACCCCCCAGGAGCCGCCGTCCTCGGCGGGGTGGATGATCGTGTTGCTCGGGCTCCGGGCCGCCGGATCGGTCCGGATCGCTGCGTGCTCCGCGTAATAGCCCCGGAGCGCCTCGTCCAGCCGCTCCGCCGTCCAGGGCGCCTCCTCCCCCTCCACCATCTCGGCGGCGACCTCGTAGTCGCGGCGGGCCAGCGCGCGCAGGAAGAAGAAGAGCTCGTTCCTCACGAGCACGGTGAACTCCTTGACGTTCCGCGTGACGTCGAACGCAGCCTGCTCCACGGCGCCGCCCGGGGCCGCCGCGCGCGGCTGGAACGACGGGTCGCGCAGCCGCTCCCACTCGTCGAGCAGGCTCGAGTCCACGCCGCGGATGAGCGCCCGGAAATAGGCGATCATGTCGATGGTGTCGCTGTCCTTCGCGTACTCGGGCACCGTCTGGACGAGCGCCTTGTACACCTCGGAGACGTACCTGAGGAGCAGCCCCTCCGCCCGCTCCAGGTTGTACTCCCGGATGTACTCGCCGAACGACAGGTATTGCTCGTACATCTCGCGCGCGACGCCCTTCGGACGGATGTTCTCCTGCCCCACCCAGGGGTGCCGCCGCGCGAAGTCGTTGAAGGTCCCGTAGATGAACTCGCGGTTCGGCCTCGGATAATCGAGCTTCTCGAGCTCCTCCATCCGCTGCTCGTACTCCACGCCCGCCGCCTTCAGCTCCGCGAGCTTCTCGGTCTTCAGCCGATCGAGCTGCTTTTGCAGGATGAGGTCGGGGTTCTCGAGGATCGACTCGACGAGCGTCAAGAGATCGAGCGGATAGGTGCCGCTGTCGGGATCCAGCTTGCCCACCGTCTCGAGCACGTAGAGCGAGAGGGCGTGGTTCAGCGAGAAGTCTTCCTGGAGATCCGCGTTGATGCGGATGCGCTTGCCCGGCCCGTCTTCCCTGGGGACGAACTCGATGATGCGCGCCTCCACGAGCGAGCGGAAGAGGAGCATCGCCGTCCTGCCGTGCTGGCGCCGGACCGCCGGCCGATCGTGGGTGCTGCGGATGAGCCGCTTCAGCGCCAGACAGCCGCCCTCCTCGCGCCCGAGCACGTTGACGAGCATGCCGTGCGTGACCTGGAACCGGGACACGAGCGGCTCGGGCGGCGACTGGATCAGCTTCTCGAACGTCTGCCGGTCCCAGTGCACATAGCCCTTCTCCGGCGGCTTCTTCCTGACGATCTTCCGCCGCTTGGCCGGGTCGTTCCCCGCCTTCGCCTCGAGCCTCATGTTCTCGATGACGTGCTCCGGCGCCTGGGCGACGACGCTCCCCTGGTTGTCGAACCCCTTCCGGCCGGCCCGGCCGCTGATCTGCTGGAAATCACGCACGCTCAGGATGGCCGTCTTCTCGCCGTCGAACTTGCAGAGCTTCGTGAACAGCACCGTGCGGATCGGGATGTTGACGCCGACGCCGAGCGTGTCCGTGCCGCAGATGATCTTGAGGTGCCCCTGCTGGGCCAGCTTCTCGACGAGCAGCCGGTATTTCGGCAGGAGCCCCGCGTGGTGGAGCCCGATCCCGTGCCTGACGAAGCGCTGCACCTCGCGGCCGTAAGGGCTCGAGAACTTGAAGGGGCCCCCGAACGCGGACCCCGGCCCTGCGCCCGCGAGGGCGGCGGTGATCGCCCGCTTCTCGTCCTTGGTGCAGTAGTCCTGGCTCATCAGGTTCTGCGCCTCCTCGGCGCAGCCCCGCTGCGTGAAGCTCACGATGTAGATCGGCGCCTTGCCGCTCTTCACGAGCGTCGCGACGGTCTCGTGGAGCGGCGTCTCGCGGTACTCGAAGTCGAGCGGCACCGGGCGCACGGTCGACTTGATCACGGCGGTCTGCTCGCCCGTCAGGCGCGTGAGCTCCTCCTGGAAGAACTCGGTGCCTCCGAGCGTGGCGCTCATGAGCAAGAACCTCGCCTGCGGCAGCGTGAGCAGCGGGATCTGCCAGGCCGCGCCGCGATCGCGATCCGAGTAGTAGTGGAACTCGTCCATGATCACGTAGTCGCAGAGCGCCTTCTCGCCCTCGCGGAGCGCGATGTTCGCGAGGATCTCCGCGGTGCAGCAGATGATCGGCGCGTCGCGGTTCACGGCCGCGTCGCCCGTCAACATGCCCACGTTCTCGGGGCCGAAGTCGTTGCAGAGCGAGAAGAACTTCTCGCTGACGAGCGCCTTGATCGGGCACGTGTAGTACGACTTCATCCCCTCGGCGAGCGCCTTGAAGTGCATGGCGGCCGCGACGAGCGACTTGCCCGAGCCGGTCGGCGTGTTGAGGATCACGTTCTTGCCGCCGAAGATCTCGAGGATGGCCTCCTCCTGCGCCGGGTAGAGCTCGAGCCCCCGCTCGGCGACGTAGTCGAGGAAGCCGTTCAGGAGGTCGTCGGCCGTGAAGTCGTGAGGCGACGGCGGGAGGCGAGCGAGGAGCGGAGCGGCGGCTTGATCCATGGTGGCTGTCGGGCGCGCGCCCATGGGCGCGGGCACACCATGCAGAAGCCTGGTTTCAGCGAGAATGCAAGCAAACTCCTCCATGTCCAGGCCGGATCGCCTGCGACGCGCGATCGGAGCGGGACCGGCGCGGCAGGCGCAACCGACACCGCTGTCGCGCTGGCGCAACCGACACAGCAGACGGAAGAGGCGGAGCGGACGCAGCAAGCTCCGCCCAGGCAAGCCGGACGAGCAGAGGGCGGTGGCGATCGGGGCACCATGCCGCCCGCAGCGTCACGCGATCGTGATAGCGTGGCCGGACGAAACAGAAGGAGAACGCCATGCACATACGGCCGAGCGGGCGGGTGCATGGAGGATCAGGGCGAGCGGCGGATGGGGGAAACGGCCGGACAGCCAGCCTGGGCGACGCGAGCGCCCAGCAGGGGGACCGCGCGGATCGACGCGACGAGCGGGAGGATCCTGCGCGTCAGCAGCTCGCTTTGCCTGCTGCTGGGCTACTCGGAGGGCGAGCTGCTCCAGAAGAAGCTGTCGGATCTCGCGCTGCCGGAAGACCGCGCGGGCTCGATGGCCGCGTGGCGCTCGCTCCTCGAAGCCGACGAGGAGGAGCTCACCTTCGAGATGAGCTGCCGCTGCAAGGACGGCGGCGTCCGCTGGCTCCACGTGACCGGCGTCTTCGTCCGTGACGTCCGGCAGAGGCCGTATCGCGCGGTGGTGTTCGTCGAGGACATCACCGAGCCGAGGAGCGCGGAGGAGCGGGCGCTCGCCGCGGAGCAGGCGTTGGCGGAGAGCGAGGCCAAGCTGCGGAGCATCTTCCACAGCAACATGGCCCCGATGGCCTTCTGGACGCATGACGGACGCATCGTCGAGGCGAACGACGCCTATCTGAAGCTCGTGGGCCACACGCGGGAAGAGGTCACGGCCGGCCTGGTCCGTTGGGATGCCGACATGTCGCCGGAGGATCGCGCCGCCGGCGACCGCGCCCTGGCGGAGCTGCGGTCGAGCGGGTGGGCGTTCACGCCCTTCGAGAGGACCTATGTGCTGCGCGACGGCACGCGCCTCAGGATGCTGGTGAGCGGCTGTCTGCTGCCCGGTGAGCGGGACAAAGAGGCCGGCTTCGCGATCGTGCTCGACATGACGGCGCTCCGGCAGACGGAGGCGGCGGTCCAGCGGTGCGAGCAGGTCTTCCGCGCCATCGGGGAATCCATCGACTATGGCCTCTGGGTCAGCGACCCGACAGGACAGAACATCTACAGCAGCCACGCGTTCCTCCAGATGGCCGGGATAAAGCAGGAGCAATGCTCGGGTCACGGGTGGATCGAGACGCTGCACCCGGACGACCGGCAGAAGGTCGCGATCTTCGAGGAGTGCGTGCGGCGGGGTGAGCCGTTCGAGGAGGAGCTCCGTTACGTCAGCCCTGACGGCGCCGTCCACCCCGTCCTCAACCGGGGCGTCCCGGTCCGCGACGAGCGAGGCGAGATCACCGCCTGGGTCGGCATCTGTCTCGACGTCAGCCGGCTCAAGCGCACGGAGGAGGCGCTGCGCGAGAGCGAGGGCCGGCTCCTTGCGGCGCTCGACGAGGCGCAGCGGGTCATCGCCGAGCGCGGGCGCCTGGAGGACGAGCTCCGCGCGCGCGAGCGGGAGCTCGCGTCGCTGATGGCGAACTCGCCCGACGTGATCTACCGCCTGGACCTCGGCCTGCGCTGCACCTTCATGTCGCCCACCTCGGGGACGGTGATGGGGTTCCCGCCGGAGCATTACATCGGCAGGACGCCTCGCGAGAACGGGCTCCCGGCCGAGGTGATCGAGGTGAGCGAGGCCGCGTGCCGCGAGGCGCTCGCGACGGCCAGACCGCAGCGGATGGAGTTCAGCCTCGGCGGGCGGCGGTTCCGCGCCCGGATCATCCCCGAGCTCGGGCCCGAGGGCACCGTGGACTCGTTCATGGGGATCACCGAGGACGTCACCGCGGAGCGGCTGGCCGAGGAAGAGCGCCAGAAGCTGCTCGAGAGCGAGCGCGCCGCGCGCGACGAGGCGGAGCGGGTGAGCCGGGTCAAGGACGACTTCGTCGCGACGCTCTCGCACGAGCTGCGCTCGCCCATCAACGCCATCCTCGGCTGGGCGCGCATCCTCCGGGGCCGGGCGCCCGAGGCGCAGACGCTCGCGCGGGGGCTCGAGGTCATCGAGCGCAACGCGCGGCTCCAGGCCGACATGGTGTCCGAGCTGCTCGACATGAGCCGGATCGTCTCGGGGAAGCTGCGGCTCGACGTGCAGCCGGTCGACCTGCCGACGGTCATCCGGAGCGCGCTCGAGGCGATCCAGCTCGCGGCCGAGACCAAGGGGATCGCGGTCGCCTCGAGCATCGACCCCGAGGCGAGCTCCCTGAGGGGGGATCCGGCGCGGATCCACCAGGTCGTCTGGAACCTCCTGTCGAACGCCGTGAAGTTCACGCCCCCGGGCGGGCGGATCGACGTCGCGCTGCGGCGCGCGGGCGCGCACGCCGCGCTGTCGGTGACCGACACCGGGATGGGCATCGCCCCGCAGTTCCTCCCCCACCTGTTCGAGCGCTTCCGGCAGGCGGACGCGTCCTCGACGAGGAAGCACGGCGGGCTCGGCATCGGGCTGTCGATCGTCAAGCACCTGGTCGAGCTGCACGGCGGCACCGTGGAGGTCGCGAGCGAGGGCGAGCATCTGGGCGCGACCTTCACCGTGACGCTGCCGCTCGCCGGCGTCTCGCAGGAGGCGCCCGACGCGGCGGAGCGCCCCAGCGAGGCGTACGCCGAGGCGCTGGCCGACTACCCGGGCGCGTCGCTCGCCGGCATGCGGGTGCTGGTGGTCGACGACCAGCCCGACGCGCGCGAGGTCGCCCAGCGCGTGCTGGAGGAGTGCGAGGCGACGGTCACGACCGCGGGGTCCGCCGCCGAGGCGCTGGCCATCCTTTCGCAGGATCGGCCCGACGTCCTCGTCAGCGACCTCGGGATGCCTGGCGAGGACGGCTTCCAGCTCATCCGCAGGGTGCGGGGCCTCGGCGAGGCGCGCGGCGGGGCGACGCCGGCCGTCGCGCTCAGCGCGCTGGCGCGGGCCGAGGACAAGGCGCGGGCGCTCGGCGCCGGGTACCAGGCGCACGTCGCCAAGCCCCTGGATCCGGCCGAGCTCGTCGGGGTGATCGCGGCGCTGGCCAAGGATCGGGCGAATCTGACGAATCTGACGAATCTGACGAACCAGACGGCTCCGACCGATCGGACGAGCCAATGAGCGGCGGTTGCTCCGGGGGAGCTCCCTGGATTAGGTAGAAGCCTTTACGGCGCCATCCACGGCGGGATGGCGAGCACGGCCATGGTCCAACAGATTTCCGTGAAAGACCTCTTTCTGAAGCTGAAGGCGGGCGAGCCCGTGTACCTCCTCGACGTGCGCACGCCCGGCGAGCACGAGATCGCCGCGCTGCCGGGCAGCACGCTGATCCCGCTGAACGAGCTCGTCGAGCGGGCCGACGAGGTCGCGCCCGGCGAGGGCGCGCTGGTCGTCGCCTACTGCCACCACGGCGTCCGGAGCCTCTCGGCCGCCGCCCTCCTCGAGAAGCTCGGCCACGAGCGCGTCGCCTCGCTCCAGGGCGGCATCGACGCGTGGTCGATCCACATCGACGAGAGCGTCCCGAGGTACTGATCCCCCATCGACGAGCTCAGTTGAGCGAGGCGGCGCCGAGCCGGAAGTAGAGCGATCGGCCTGCGCCGCACGCGCTGCAGGCGACCTTCGCGACGCGGAGGCGGACGCCGTCGAGCGTCTCGGCCGTGTGGTCTTCCACGCGGAAGGCGCCGCGGCAGCGCGGGCACGGGATCGACCGGGCGGCCACCTCGACCTGCGAGGCCGCGTCGAGGGGGATGGCGCGCCCGGGGGTGTGGCCGGGCTCGAGCAGCGCGAGCCGCTCGATGTCGCGGGTGAGCTTCGCCGACGTGCGATCGCCTTCGCGCCGGGCGGCGCGGGCCGAGAGCTTCTTCTTCGCCATGATGCCTGTCCCTGCGGCCCGCCGGCGCGGAGTCGCCGTCCGTGCGGGGAGCGCGAGGCCGGGTCTACCGCTTGTCGCGGATCGTCTCCAGGCCCTCGTACACGTCCTCGGCGCCTCCGCCGTACACGTCGCGCTCTGGCGAGGCGGCGCTCGAGCGCGAGGGCGCGAGGGTGCCGGGCCGCCGCACCTTGGGAGGCCGGACCCCCTGCCGGCGGTGTTCGGGGACCGCTGCGGGGTCGTGCGTCGTGGCGGCAGCGTCGACCGCGGAGGGCGAGTCGGCCCCGGCCGGATCCGCGGGTTGCGAGGGCGCTTCCGGGGCCGGCGCGACGCCGGAGGGCGCGGGCGTGCCGAACGGCGCAGGGCCGGCCGTGCTCGCGAGGGTCATCGGCGCGTCCTGGCCCGCCGGCGACCTGGCAGCCACCGGCGCGCTCGAGCTCGCTGTCCAGCGCGCCGCGCCGAGCGTTACCGCGGCGAGGAGAGTTGCGGCGGCCACGATCCACGCGCCCGCGTTGCGGCGCCAGCGGAACGCGCGGGAGCGCCACCGATCGCGGCGGCGTTCGGTCCCTTCGCGCGGGCTCCAGACGATCTCCTTCCCGTCCGGCTGGGTCAGCGGCACCGCCCGCTTGCCCGCGCCGAGCTGCTGCGGCGGCGCCCCCCGCTTGCGCGCCATCGTCAGCGTGGGGGAGTCGTCGCGCGCCATCGTCAGCGTGGGGCCTTCTTCGCCCACCATCGTCAGCGTGGGGCCTTCCTCGCGCGCCATCGTCAGCGTGGGGCCTTCTTCGCCCACCATCGTCAGCGTGGGGCCCTCCTCGCGCGCCATCGTCAGCGTGGGGCCCTCCTCGGGAGCCGTCTTCAGCGCGATGCCGCTGTCCTGCGCCGTCTTCAGCGCGGCGTCGCTGTCCTGCGCTGTCGCCGGCGCGGGGCCGATGTCCTGCGCCATCTTCAGCGCGGCACCGCCGCCCTGCGCTGTCGCCAGCACGGAACCGCTGCCTTGCGCCATCTTCAGCGCGAGGCCGTCGCTCCGGGGCATCGTCAGCGTGGGGCCGTCCTCGGAGCTCCCCCCGTGCGAGGACCGGTCGTTCCGCACCATCTTCAGCGTGGGCCTGCTGTCCTGCGCCGGGGTCGTGGGGCCGCTGCTCCGCGCCAGCACCAGCGTGGGCCGCTCCGCGACGGCCACGAGGGGGAGCGTGCGACGCTCGCTGGACGGGGCGGCGTCGGCGCTGGCCGAGGTCGCCGCCGCGGCGCCCTGGCTGGGCAGGGTGGTCACGTGGTCGCCGCCGGGCGAGAGCGCCGTCGAGCAGGGACCTGCCCCGGCTCCCGCTCGCTTGTCGGCGTCCGGCAGGGTCGACGACGCGCCCGGGCCGTCGTTGGCCGCGGCGGGGAGCGTGCTCGCGACGCCGTCGCCCGAGGGCCCGAGGGGCCGAGACGACGGAAAGGCCTTGCCCCGGGCGATCGCCTCGATCTGCGCCAGGGCGCGGGCGGAGTGCTCCGAGCCGAACGGCGCGATCTCTCGCGCCAGATCCGCCACGGTCTGGACGCGCAGCTCCGGCTCTTTCTCGAGGCAGCGCAGGATGATGTCCTCGAGCCGGGCTGGCAGATCCATCCGGTGCACCCGCGGCGGCGTGGGCGCCTGCGTGGCGATGGCGACGAAGAGCGCCGAGATCCTGGACACCTCGAAGGGAAACCGCGCCGTCAGGAGCTGGTAGAGGATGACGCCGAGCGACCAGATGTCGGTGCGCGCGTCGACGTCTTTCGAGCACCGCACCTGCTCGGGCGACATGTAGCAGGGGGAGCCGAGCATCATCTCCGACGCCGTGAGCTTGCCGTCGTCCTCGGCGGCGGCCGACTTGGAGAGGCCGAAATCGAGCACCTTGACGATGGGCGCGCCGGTCGCGCCGGTCGTGAGGAAGAGGTTCCCCGGCTTGAGGTCCCGGTGGACGATGCCGCGCGCGTGCGCCTCCGCGATGGCCTCGCAGCCCTGGATCACGTAATCGACCGCCTCGGACACGGGCAAGGGGCCGCGCGCCTCGATCTCCCGCTGGAGATCGCGGCCGCGCAGGTACTCCATGACGAGGTAGGGGACGCCGAGATCGCCCGTGCCGACGTCGATGACGC
The DNA here is from genome assembly GCF_051525245.1 of Sorangium sp. So ce128. Taxonomy (NCBI): domain Bacteria; kingdom Pseudomonadati; phylum Myxococcota; order Polyangiales; family Polyangiaceae; genus Sorangium; species Sorangium sp. So ce128. The sequence goes on from NZ_CP150313.1 coordinate 6,318,664, forward strand.
GGGCGACGTGCTCGCTGCGGATCGCCGCCGCGGCGCGCGCCTCGCGCAGGAAGCGGGCGCTCGCGCCGGGCAGCGTCATCGCGCGGGGAAGGAGGAACTTGACGGCCACGCGCTGGCGCAGCGAGACATGCTCGGCGGCGAAGATGACGCCCATGGCGCCCCGGCCGAGGCTGCGCTCGAGGCGGTATTTCTGCGCGAAGACCTCGCCTATCGCTGGGATGCCCGCCGTTGACGCGGGGGCATCCGGTTCCGATGGCCCGACCTCCATGGGCACACTATAGCCGCGCTCCCGCTTTTTTTGACGCGAAGATGCGGGGCGTCGGGGGTGGGGGCGACCGGATGCGGGGGCAGCGGAACGCGGTCGCGAGGGTCGCCGTAGGCGGGCCGCGCACCTTCCATCACTCCCATGGTGGGCGCCATCGGCCACGCGCGGCTCGCGAGGCCCAGACGTCCTCACGCCCCCCGCGCTCGCCCCTGACAGCTACCGCGGCCCTGGGAGCAGCCCTGCCGCGACCAACAACCGTCGCCCCGCGCGCCGGCGCGGGTGGTCGAGCTGGAGCGGGCGCACCGTCACCCGTGCCACGGCGGACTCCGGGACGAGCGCGCCTCCATCAAGTTCCCGCGACGCATCATCGCTTGCGAGGACGAGTCTTCTTCTTAACCTTCATCGGAGTCCGCTGGCTGAGCAACTTCACCAGATCGGTGACGAGCTCCGGCGAGCCCAGCGCCTCGGCAAACTCACGAACCGTCGAGACAACCCATTTCTCGTCGACATCGGCATGCGCGCTCAGGATGGATTCGATGTCCACCATGTCGCGAGAGCGATGGGCCACAGCCTTCATGACGAGGAGATCCTCGGGCATTGGCAGCGGAACGCGCAAACCGCCTAGATCCGTCGGAACTGCGCGACGAACCGCGTTCTCCTCGAATGGCAGGGCCCCCATCGAGAGGTCGATGGGAACACCGGATCGATCGTGTCGAAGCAGAAAGACGCGGGAATTGAGGGCGAACCCCAGCGCATCTGGGATGCGGGGAACGATTCCATGCCGCTCCCCATCGGCCAGGAAGAGGGACCACTCGTCGTGGTTCGGAAGCCACGCGACGACATCCACGTCTCTCGTCGTGCGCGGCTTACTCAGGATCGACACCGCGACCCCGCCTATGACCAGCATGGGGACGCTGGACGCCTCCGACCACTCGAGGAGCGCGCGAACCGCGTCCTCGAGCTCCGCCAGCGAGCGGCTCATCAGACACCCAGGCGCTCCGCGAGCAGGTTCCAGCGCCGGCGCACCTGCTCCACCTCCTTGTCTGCATCGATCGAGCCACCGAGTCCCCGGGCCACTTCCATGAGCATGGCGAGGTCGCAGAACTTCTTGGCCGGAGACATCGCCTCGAGCTCTTCCTGCTCGACCTCGGCAACCATCTGCCAGCGCTTCTTGTAGGCCCGGATGTCGTCCGCGTTCATCCGTAGATCGTACCACCTGGTGGCACGCTCGACGTCAGATCGTCGCTCTCTCCCCGGATTGACCGTGCGCCCTGACGGCACGCTCCCGTTTCTCCCGACGTCGTAGCGCCGTGTGCCTCATGGATCCGTAGATTCCCCGCCCTGCACGCTCGCCAAGCTTCGCCGCGCGTCCCCGCCCCCTCCAGCATTGCGACAGCCCTCTCGCCATGGCACGAGCCCGCCCTCATGCCGACCCGCCCCTTCACCCTGGGCCGCTCCCGCCCGCTCTCGGGCGATCCCGGCGCCGCCGGCGCGCGCCCGTTCGAGCTCCCGGCGCACCACCTCGTGACCCACGGCGTGGTCGTCGGCATGACCGGCAGCGGCAAGACGGGGCTCGTCATGGTCCTCGTCGAGGAGGCGCTGCGCTCGGGCGTCCCGGTGCTCATGGTCGACGTGAAGGGCGACCTGCCCAACCTGCTCTTCACGTTCCCGGAGCTCTCCGCGGCCGAGTTCGAGCCGTGGATCGACCCCTCGGCGGCCGCGCGCGACGGCCGCTCCACGGCCGACGTCGCCGAGGGGCTCGCGGCGCGCTGGCGCGACGGCCTCGCCTCGTCGGGGCTCGGGTCGGGCGACGTCGCCGCGCTCCGCGCCCGCATGGCCCCGCGCCTGCTGACGCCGGGCACCACGGCGGGCGAGCCGGTCCACGTGCTGTCGGCGCTCGAGACCCCCTCCCCGCTCTGGGACGAGGACGAGGAGGCCGCCCGCGAGGCGCTCTCGGCCTCGCTGTCGCTCCTGCTCCGGCTCGTCGGCCGCGACCCGGATCCGGCCCGGAGCCGCGAGCACGTGCTGCTCGCGCACCTCGCCGAGCGGCGGCTGCGCGCGCGGCGGGCCGCGGGGCTCGAGGAGCTGCTCGCGGACCTGGCCGCTCCGCCGATCGCCGCCGTGGGCGCGCTCGGCGTCGACGAGTTCTTCGCCCCCAAGGAGCGCCAGGCGCTCGCCCGCGAGCTCAACACCCTGCTCGCGTCTCCCACGTTCGCCACCTGGCGCAAGGGCGCGCCGCTCGACGTCGCGTCGTGGCTCGCGCCGCAGGTTGGCAGCGGCAGCGGCGGCGCCAAGACCCCGGCGGTGATCGTCAGCGTCGCGCACCTCGACGACGACGAGCGGCTCCTCGTCCTCGGGCTGCTGTTCGATCAGCTGCTCTCGTGGGTGCGCGGCCTCTCGGGCACGAGCGACCTGCGCGCCCTCGTGGTCTTCGACGAGGTCTTCGGCTTCTTGCCCCCGCACCCGGCGAACCCGCCCACGAAGCGGCCGCTGCTCGCGCTGCTGAAGCAGGCGCGCGCCTTCGGGGTCGGCGTCGTCCTCGCCACGCAGAACCCGATGGACCTCGACTACAAGGCGCTCTCGAACGCCGGCGCGTGGTTCGTGGGCCGGCTCCAGACCGACGCCGACCGCGAGCGCGTCGTCGAGGGGCTCTCGGGCGCGGACGGCGGCGCCGGCGGCGTCGAGGCCGCGGCCCTCTCGGCCACGCTGAAGGCGCTCCCCCCGCGCACGTTCTTCGTGCGCGACGTCCACATGCAGCCGCCGTCGTTCCTCGCCGAGACGCGGTTCAGCCTGTCGTGGCTGCGTGGCCCGGTCACCCGGCGCGAGATCGGCCGCCTCGTCCGGAGCATCTCCCCTCCCCCGCCCGCGCCCGATCCGACACGCGCTTCTCTCGATTCCAGGTCTGCACATCCAGATCCCAGAGCAGATTCTCTCGATTCAAGGTCTGTACATCCAGATCCCAGAGCAGATTCTCTCGATTCAAGGTCTGTACATCCAGATCCCAGAGCAGATTCTCTCGATTCAAGGTCTGTACATCCAGATCCCAGAGCAGATTCTCTCGATCCCAGGCGTGCATCTCCCGATCCGAGGCGCGCTTCGCCCGATCCAGCGAGCCCCGCCCAGCGCGCGCCCGTGGGCCCGGGCGGGACGGTCGTGCTCGACCCGCGCCACACGCCCGCCGCCCCGCAGCCCGCGCGGCGCAGCGGGGCTGCTCGTGTGGACGCCGGCGCCCCCGCGCCGGCACCGCCGCCCCCGGCAGCGCCGGCGCCCCCGCCAGCGCCCGAGGGATGGCGGAGCCTCTACGCGCACGCCCCCGCCGCCGCGCCGGAGGGCTTCCGTTACATCCCCTGGGTTGCTGCCTCCGTGATCGCCCACCTGCGCGACACGAAGCTCGGCGTCGCCCTCAACCGGAGCCAGCTCCTCGCCGCCCCGCTCCTGCCCGACGGCAAGCCGGATCTCTCGCGCGTCTCCCGGCTCGACGCCTCGCTGCTCGCCACATCGCCCGCCGCGGGCGCCCGCTTCGCCGAGCTGCCCGCCCCGCTCGCGAAGCGCGCCACCGCGCAGGCCGCGGCGCGCGCGCTCCGGGAGCACGCGTACCGCACGACCGAGGCCGCCGTGGCCGTCCACAAGGAGCTCGGGCTCGCGCAGGACGACGGCGAGCCCCTCGAGGCGTTCGCCGCCCGCTGCCGCGCCGCCGCGGCCCGGCTCGCCGCCGCCGAGCAGCAGCAGGTCGTCGGCCGGTTCGCGCCCAAGATCGCGCGCCTCGGCGAGCGCATCGCCGCCGCGAAGGCGCGGTACGGCCAGGCCGAGGCCGAGGTGGCCGCGCTCCCCGGCGCGGTGGGCGCCGCGCTCCTCGGGCTCGTCGCCGGCCGGGACACCGCCCGGCGCGCCGGGACCCAGCGCGACAAGGCCGCCGCGAAGCTCGAGCGCGCGCGGCAGGAGTGGACCGAGGCGGACGCCGCGCTCCGCGACCTCCACGCCGCGCAGGCCGCCGAGCTCGCGGCGCTGGAGCAGCTCCCCCTCCGCGCCGGCGAGGGCATCGAGACGAAGCGCCTCGTCCCCAAGAAGAACGACGTCGAGGTCGCGTTCGTGGCGCTCGCCTGGGCCGCGACGCTCGCCGGCCCCGCGTGAGTTCCGAGACGAGCTCACCGCCGCCACAGCTCGTCTCAGCGCGTTCCCTGACGCAGGCATATCTTACGAGGAGAGCGACATCGACGGCATGCGCCGCGTCCTGCTGCCACGAACGAGCTACCACGTGTATTACGTCGTCAACGACACGACCCGGACCGTGACGATCATGGCGGTGTGGCATTCGGCCCGAGGCCATGGGCCTCCGCTTCGCTGAGTCTCTCGTCGCGAGGGCGCTCTGCGCTCACGTTGGGAGCGAGTCGCTACGCTCGCGCGACGTCGCGGTATCCCTCCCTCCATCGAGGCGCTAGGCTCCCCCGCATGCAGCCGATCGGCGCACCTGAGCGACGCCTCGACGGGGAGCCCACGCGGCTCTGCCCCAGGTAACGCCATGCCGTCCTCCCGCTTCCGCGCCGGGCTCGGCCGTCCGAGCTCGGCCCCCGCCGAGATCGCGTGGTTCGCGTTCCACGGCGACGACCTCCTCGTCCGCGCGCCCAGCGACGGCGGCGATCGCTTCGACCTCCCGATCGCGGCCGATCTCGCCGATCTCGGCGTCTCGGTCACGCGCGCGCAGCCGCTCGGCGAGCTGGACGGGCGCGCCTGCCGCTCCGCCGAGCTCGCGCAGGGCGCGCCGGCGCCGGCGGGGTATGCCTACGTCTCGCTGCGGCGCCTCCACGGGCGCATCGATCCGGAGCTGTTCGAGATCGCGGGCACGGCGTACCAGGTGCAGCACTGGGACAAGGCGCACCAGTACTGCGCGGCGTGCGGCGCCGCGCTCGAGACCGGGCAGGACGAGCGCGTCAAGCGCTGCGTCCGCTGCGCGAGCAACTACTTCCCCCGGATCACGCCGGCGACGATCGTGCTCGTCGAGGACGGCCCGCGCGTCCTGATGACGCGCCAGGCGCGGTTCCCTGCGGGCATGTACGGCCTCGTCGCCGGGTTCGTCGAGCCGGGCGAGACCCTGGAGACGTGCGTCGCGCGCGAGGTCCACGAGGAGACGGGCGTCGACGTCGCCGACATCGTCTATTTCGGCAGCCAGCCGTGGCCCTTCCCCCACCAGATCATGGTCGGCTTCACCGCGCGCTACGCCGGCGGCGAGCTCCGCGTCGACACGCGCGAGCTCGAGGACGCGCGCTGGTTCCACCGCGACGCGCTGCCGCTCTTGCCGCCGCCGCTCAGCATCGCCCGGAAGCTTATCGAGGCCTGGCTCGCGCGGCCGGCGCGGTAGCGGCGCCTCAGACGCGCCGCAGCTTCCACGCGCCGCGGCGGAACACGAGCCCGCCCGCGACGGCAAACGTCGAGAACGCCACCGCGATCGCGACGAACACGCCCGCCGGGCCGAGCCCCGCGGCGCCCGAGAGGCCCCAGGCGAGCGGGATCTCCCAGAGCCAGAAGCACGCGAAGTTCAGCAGCGTGGGCGTCCAGGTGTCGCCGGCGCCGTTGAACGCCTGCGTGAACACCAGGCCGAAGCCGTAGAACAGGAACCCGCACGAGAGGATCCGCAGCGTCTGCGTGCCGAACCGGAGCACCTCGGCGTCGTCCGTGAACGCGCCGACGATGGCGCGGGCGCCCACCGCGAAGACGACGCCTAGCGCGCCGAGCATGACGGTGGTCCAGATGCCCGCGCGGTAGACGGCGGCCTCGGCCCGGTCGGGGCGCCCCGCGCCGAGGTTCTGCCCGACCAGGGTCGCGGCGGCGTTCGAGAGCCCGATCGCCGGCAGGATCGCGAACACGATGATGCGCATCCCGATCGTGTAACCGGCGAGCGCCGCGCTCCCGAAGGGCGCGATGATGCGCACAAGGCCGCTCCAGCTCGCCATGCCGATGACGTTTTGCAGCGCGCCGTTCGCGAAGAGCCGCAGCAGCGCCGCGAGCGCCCCCGGGTCGGGGACGAGGTGCCGCGCGCGCACCCTCACCCGGCCGCTGCCGCGCGTGAGGAAGAAGACCTGCAGCGCGACGCCGGTCCCGCGGCCAAGGGTCGTCCCGACCGCCGCGCCGGCCACGCCGAGCTCCGGGAACGGGCCGAGGCCGAAGATGAGGCACGGGCCGAGCGCCATGTTCAGCGCGTTCGAGAGCCAGAGCACCCGCATCGACAGCGCCGCGTCGCCCGCCCCGCGGAAGATCGCGTTGATGACGAACAGCATCAGGATCGTCGCGTTGCCGAGCAGCATGATCGAGGCGAACGGCGCGCCGATCGCGATCACCTCGGGCGTCGCCCCCATCGCCGCGAGCAGCCGCGGGGCGAGCAGCGCGCCGACCGCCGAGATCGGCAGCGAGATGAGCAGGCCGAGCACGATCGCCTGCCCCGCCATGGCGGCCGCCTCCTCGTGGCGCCCCTCGCCGACCCGCCGCGCGACCGTCGCGGACGCGGCGACCGCGAGGCCCATCGCGATGGCGTAGACGAGCGCGAGGAGCGACTCCGTGAGCCCGACGGCGGCGACGGCGTCGGCCCCGAGCCGCGAGACCCAGAAGACGTCGACCACGACGAAGAGCGACTCCATGAGCATCTCCATGACCATCGGGATCGCGAGCAGGGCGATCGCCCGGTCGATGGAGCCGGTGGTGAAGTCGTGCTCGCCGCCGCGGACCGCGTCGCGGAGCGTGGACCAGACGCCCGCGCCGCGGGGCGCGGGCGGCGAGGGTGCAAGAGCGTCCGCGCGCAGGTCGGGGGCGGGTGGCGTGCCGTGGTCGCGCATGAGGGCCGGCAAGCTGATCGCTGCGGGCCGCTTCGTCCAGCGGCGTTGCACACCTTTACAGATGGGAGGGGCTACTACAGATGGGAGGGGCTACTCTCCTGGCGCGCGCGGCGGCGGCGCCATCGACGCCGATCGGCTGTCAACCACCGGGCCGAGTCGCCCGGCGACCCGCCACGCTTCCTCCGCGACCACATCCCGCCTCGGGCGGGAAGCTCTCCTCTCCCTTTGCGACCGCTCAACCTGCGCTCGCGAAGAAGAACCACGCGTCGTCCGGGCCACAGCCCGGATCGAGCGCGAAGCGGAGGCGCTCGAGGAACCCACGGTAGCCAAGCACGACCGGTCCTATCCATCCCGGGGCGATAAGGATGCTGCCCGACACCGTGAGGCTCTCGCCGCGCTCGGCGACGAGCAGGACGTCGAGATCGTGAAGAACGCCGCGGATGCGACCAAGTCGCGTCGACAGGATCATCGTCTGTCCCGTGCCGCCAAGCTGCGCTTGCAGCATGTCGGCGAGGTCGCCTCCGATGATCGACCACGCGGCGCCCGTGTCGAGGAGCGCCTGGCTCTCGAACGGAAGTCGGCGATCCGGCAGCGAACAGCGACTGTCAGCAGCGTCCCTTCGTGCTCGGTCGCGACCGATACCGCGCTGACGAGTCGGCCCACGGCTGCGCGACCCCTTCGAGACGCATCGTGCCTTTGGCCATCAGTCGACCTGCACCACGAACGCACCTTCGATCTGCCCACGCTCCGTCAGCCGCTCGACCAGCGCGCGCAGCGTGACGTCGGTGTCGAGCAGCTTGCCATCGTGGAGCGCCACCCAGCGATCGAGGTAGGCCTGCCGGTTTTCTCGCAACCAGGCGTAGTCTGCCGCAAAGTCACTGCGGGCACGGTCGGGTGAGGCAACGATCCGGGGCGGACGGAGGACCTTCGCCCAGCCTTCCACGCTCGTATCCCCCTGGGCGAGCAACTCCTGGACATAACGGCGCGCCTCCTCGACCCGGTTGGCCTCCACCAGCTTGCGAATGTGCTCAGCAGGGGGGATTGGCGGAGGGAGTGCTTCGTTCGCGGTCCGCATGCAAGGCATCGTAGCACTTCACTGCCGTCCTCGGTCGGTCCCAACCGAGCCAGGGGACCTCGATGAGCGGGGCGCGCCGCCGAGCCCTGGCGTGTTCCGCGCCCCATCCCCCTCCCGGCGCAGCGCCGCGCCTCAGCGGATCGAGAACGGATCCCGGTCGCTCGCGCTGATGGCGACGCGCAGCGACGGCACCGCGGCGCGGAGGCGCTCGGCGAGGCGCTTCAGCGCGGCGCGCTCGCTGTTCGAGTGCAGCGCGCACACCACGGTGACACCCGCGCTCGCCGCGCGGAGCGCGTCGTGGTGGCGCAGCTCGCCCGTCAGGTAGAGCTCCGCCCCCTGCGCGATGGCGTCGTCGAGGAGCGCGCCGCCCGCGCCGGCGCACGTGGCCGCACGGGAGACGGCACGCTGCTCGGGGCCGGCCACGAGCAAGGCGTCGACCCCGAGGCCCTCCTTGATGCGGCCGAGCAGCTCGGAGACCGGCGCCGCGCCGGCGAGCGGCCCGATCCGCCCGATGCCGGCCCTGAGCGGCTCGGCGGCGAGCTCGACGAGATCGAACGCCACCTCCTCGTACGGGTGCGCGGCGCGCATCGCCTGCACGACCGCGGCGGTCCGCTCGCGGGGGAAGACCATCTCCAGCCGCACCTCGGCGACGCGCTCGAGCCGGCCCTTCTCGCCGACCGTGGGGTTCGCGCCCTCCTCCCCGAAGAACGTGCCCGTCCCCAGCGTGCGGAAGCTGCAGCGCGAATACCGGCCGATCTGGCCCGCGCCCGCCTCGGCGAGGGCGTCGGCTACCGCGTCGGCGTGATCCTCCGGGACGAAGACGACCAGCTTGTGCTGCCACGCCTTGGAGGGCGCCCTCCTGAGCGGCGCGCGGTCCGGCGAGATCCCGAGCGCGTCGGCGAGGACATCGTTGGTGCCCCCCTCGGCGACGTCGAGCGCGGTGTGGGGCGAGTACAGCGCGATGCCGTCGCGGATGGCCGCGAAGATCGGGCTCGGCGCGACCACCCGCTTCACGGCCTCGAAGAGCGGCGGATGGTAGGCGACGACGAGATCGCAGCCGAGATCGCGCGCCTCCCGGGCGACCTCGGGGGTGTAATCGATGGCGAGGAACGCCGCCGACGAGGGCCGCGCCGGGTCGCCCGCGAGCAAGCCGACGTTGTCCCAGGACTCCGCGAACCGGAGCGGCGCGATCGACTCGAGCGCTGAAAGGACGTCTCGGAGGAGGGTCATGAGCGCCTCTATACCAGCGGCGAGCGCGGTTCGGCGCAGCGGCGCAGCGGCGACGGCGGAGCCGAGCTCCGCGCGACGGCGGCGCCGAGCGCAGCCGGAGGCGCCGCGTCGCGCCTCGGGCCTGCCCGAGCTCGCGGCGCGCGCCGTCCGCGAGGGCTGCGTCGGCGAGACGCTCGCCGCCGTGCAAGCCAGCGAGCAGCGCTCGCGCGCCACCGACGCCGCGGTCCGGAGCGCCCTTGCCACGATCGCCGAGGACGAGGCCTGGCACGCCGAGCTCGCGTGGCGCTTCGTGGCCTGGGCGCTCCAGACGGGCGGCGAGCCGGTGCGCCGGGCGGTCTCCGAGGCCTTCGAGGCGGCCCTCGCCTCGCCTCCTCCGGCCGCCACGGCGCCGGACGCCGAGGCCGACGCCCTCGCCGCGCACGGGCGCCCTGACGGCGCGGCGCTGGCCACCTCCCACCGCCGCGCGGTCGCGGAGGTCATCGCGCCTGCGATGCGCGCGCTGCTGGGCGCGTGGTCCTAGCGAGGACGCGATCCGACGTGGACCGGAAGGTGGAAGATGGACGATGCGCAGGCGCAGCTCGCTCCGGACACGCTGCGCGCAGATCGAGTGGAAAACCATCCAGAAGACGGTCAGTAGATCGAGACGATGCGTCGAGCGATCACAGGCTACCATCAGGACGATGCGAACGATTGGGTGGCCGAGCTGAGCTGTGGACACGGCCAGCACGTCCGGCACAAGCCGCCGTTCTTCTCGCGCCCCTGGGTCGTCACGTCCGAGGGCCGCGCATCGATGCTCGGCACCGAGCTCGACTGCGTGCGCTGCGATCGGCTCGAGATGCCCGACGGGCTGGTCGCGTACAAGCGCACGGCCGAGTTCGACGAGGTCACGATCCCTTCCGGCCTGCGAAAGAACCATTCCACCAAGGCCGGCGTATGGGGGGTGATCCACGTGATCTCGGGGCGGCTGCGCTACCGGATCGATGGGCTCGGCGGTCGAGAGCTCTCTCTCTATCCAGAGAGCCCAGGGATCGTCGCCCCCGAGGTGCTACACCACGTCGACCCCGACGGCCCGGTGCGGTTCTTCGTGGAGTTTCAACGCAAGGGCGGGTAACCCGGCCCGCCGAATGGGACGGTCGCACCGAGCGTTCTGGGTCCTCATGAGCCGATCCTCCATCGCCCTGCTGGTCGCCGCCGTCATCGGGTGTAGCCCGCCTTCTCCCACCCCGTCGGCGAGCGTCTCCGCGGCTCCTGCAGAACCAGGCCGAGCTCCGGCGCCCGGCGCGACCACGCCCCCGGCCGGCACCTCCGCCGCAGAAAGCCCGGCGCCCGCGGCAGCACCCCAGGCCGCCACGGACACCGCCGGCGGCTCCAAGGCGAGCCTCGACGATCCGCGGATCCAGAAGATCAGGGCCCGGTATCAGGACATCCAGGCCCGCAATGACCTGACGCGAAGCGAGCTCCGCTTCGAGTGCGCCGGCGGCGAGGGACGCGGCGAGCTCCGGTTGTACCAGGCGGACGGCGCGATCCAGAAGGCGGAGATCGCGGCCGCCGACGCGGGGCACGGCGAGTCGACGTACCAGTTCTACTACGACCAGGGCCAGCTGGTCTTCGCGCTGCACGACGATGGATCCTGGGCCTTTGACGGGACGAGGGGTACGCCGGACAAGCCGGCGACGACGAGCAGCGTCACGCAGCGCCGGTACTATGTTCACGAAGGTGAGCCCGTGCTCTGCATCAAGAAGCACGCGAAAGGTCCCACGGAGAAGCTCGGCCCCTTGCTGGAGCAGGCGCCCAACGGGCCTGACGATTGCTCCAGGGCCAAGAAAACGCAGCAGATCGCCTCCGCCGCCCTGGCGGGCGCGAAGCCCAAGACCACGGATGAGCTGAAGAGGCTGCTCTGCAACTGAGCCCAGCGGCGCTACCGGGCGGCCAATCTTCTCGAGAGTTCTCAGACACCGGACCGGAAGACATGCGGCGCGCATGCTCTTCTTCCAGGTCTTTCCGCCGCTGGCCGCGCTGCTCGTGGAGCCGGCGTGCTCGGGCGAGACCGTCTCACGAGGCGAAGCTCAGGACACCTCGCGCGGCTCTTGGCGCGCGCGCCGGAACATCGCGATCCCGAGCAGGATCCCGCCCGCCACGATGGCGATGTCAGCGACGTTGAACACCGGCCAGCGGTGAAGGTGGATGAAGTCGATGACGTAGCCGCGGACGCCGCGATCGATCGCGTTCCCGACCGCGCCGGCGACGATGAGCGCGTACCCGGCCTGCTCGGTGAGCGACGCGCGGCGGCTGCTCCACCAGCCCAGGAGCACCACGCCGAGGACTACCATCGAGCACACCAGGAGGACCGCCACCTTCGCCGGCGACTGGATGCCCCGGAGCAGGCTGAAGGCCATGTCACGGTTCTCGGCGTAGCGGAGATCGAGCACCCCCGGCACGATCGACAGGGGACCTCGCTGCTCGAGCGCGGCCTGCGCGACCGCCTTGGTCGCATGATCGCACCCCACCAGGGCCAGCGTGAACAGAATCAGGACCCAGCCCATCACACGTCGCGCCATGGCCGCCGGAACACGGCGCCCTGGCGGTTTGTTCCCGGTCAGTCGCTCGAGAGAGGACGGTGTGGAGCCAGCGCCGCCCCCGAGCGGGTTTCAGGCGAGGAAGCCCGGCAGCGGTCCGCAGTTCGGCTCGATGCCGATGCCGGTCGCGGCGTGGCCGAGCGCGTTCATCACGGACGTGAGCAGCTTGTTCGAGCTCTGCGCGGTGGTGTTGTTGATGTACTGGCCCACGTTCACGCCCAGGTTCTTCCCGCCGATGACCAGGTACTGCATGTCCCGCGGGTTGTGGCTGTGGTTCGTGCCGCTCTCCACACCCCAGAGCAGGATCGTGTTGTCGAGCATCGTGCCGCTGCCCTCGCGGATGCCCGCGAGCCGCTTCGCCAGGTACGCGATATGGCTCGCCCAGAAGCGATCGAACAGCATGAAGGCCTGGCGCGTGGTCATCGACTCACCACCGACGCTGACGCTGTCGTTCGTGCGGCTGACGTGCGCGACCACGTCGTGCCAGCTCTGGCCGAAGCCGAGGAGGCCCTCATGGTGGCCGCCGGAGAAGCTGAAGTGGTAGTCCGCGACCCGCGTGCGATCGCACGTGAACGCGCTCACGATGATGTCGGCCTGGATCTGCGCCCAGCGCGTGATCGTCGTCGCGTTGTTGGTGCTGCCGTTGTAGCCGGAGGTGTCCGCGCGCTCGCACGCCGCGCCGGCCGGGACCGACGTGCCGCCGCCCATGCCCGCGATGCGCTTCTCGAGCTCGAACAGCGCTTCCACGTGGAGCTCCAGCTTCTGGCGCTCGGCCTGGCCGAGGAAGCCCTGGATGGTCTTGAGCTCGCGCGTGTTGATCTGGAGGATCCGCTGGTCGGCCTTGCGCTTCGCGGCCGCGACGGCGTCCGGCATACCGCCGGGCGTGGGCGTCGGCGCGGCGCCGTCGAAGGTGACGCCGCTGAAGATCGTGCTGAACGCGCGCGCGGGGTCGGCCGTGTGGGTCATGGGCTGGCCGGGGCCGCTGTACGAGATGATATGGCGCTTGTCGGCGCCGCCGCGATCGGCGACGCACAGGTGGATGCTCGCGAGCGGCGTGCCGCCGCGCAGGTCGGAGCTCTTGAGCAGGATCTGATCGAGCGAGGGACCGTTCGCGTGGTGTGAGCTCTCGTCGATGAAGCGCGCGCCCGTGAACAGCTGCGCCATGCCGGCCTCGTGGTGATTCCCGACCGTCCAGGCATGGTCGAGCCGGCGCAAGAACAACATGTCGCTCTCGAGGCCGCGGAAATCGGCGAGCGGCTCCTGGAGCTGGAACGTCGACCCGCTGCCGGTCGGCCACCACTCGGGCGGGTGCGAGTCGGGCGTGAAGATCAGCACCAGCCGCTTGGGCACGACGGTCTGCGCCTCGACCTCGCGGTGGCGTAGCAGCGGCGCCAGGAAGATCGCGCCGGCCGCCGTCTTCAGGATGTCTCGTCTGGATACGTCGAAGGGCCTGGGCATGTTCGATCCTCGATGGCCGTAGCTAATCGCGCACGCGCTCCACCGTGCTCGGCGAAGAGAGGAGCGCCACGAGCAGGTCGCGCAGGAGACCGGTGCGATCCAGCGCCGCCGTGCCCTGCACGACCGGCGGAATACCGCGCGCAGACTCGACCTGGCCGAAATAGAAGCGGAAGGCCTGCCGCGCCAGGCACTCGCGGACCCAGGTGCTGCGCGACAGCGCTTCTCCCAGCCCCGCGGCGCTGTCGTACTCCCCGTCGACGTCGGTGTTCAGCAGCCACCCCACCGCGTCGATCGGCTGCGGCGCGGCCATGGGCGCGGTGAGCGACGGGCTCCTGTACTGCTCGAGCGTCCGATAGCGGCCCGCGCCGTCGAAATTCTCGAGCATGAAGCCGACGCCGTCGATCAGCGCGTGGCAGCTCTCGCAGACCGCCTGCGCGTTGTGCGTCTCGTACAGCTCGCGCGTGGTCTTCGGGGTCATGCGCAGCTCGCTCTCTTCGATCGGCGGCGGGGTGAAGTTCTCGGGCAGCGTGATGTGCTGGCACAGCAGCTGATCGCGGATGAACAGGCCGCGGAGCGTCGGGGACGTGAGGTACTGCTTGGCGGTCTTGGAGAGCACGGAGCCGAGGGAGAGCAGGCCGCTCCGCGCGGTGTCCGTCGCGCCCGAGGCGTCGCTGCGGTAGAACGCGGAGAGCGCTGGATCGACCTCGGGTACAGGCGCCGTGAGCAGGCTCGCGATCGAGCCCTCCATGCCTCCGTTCGCGCGGAGGAAGCGCTGCGTCTCGGCGAACATCGCCCCCTTCACATCGGCGAAGCCGGGGAACACGTCCTCGAACTTCTCCACCTCGGCCTCGAACGTGTGCAACCGCAACCACTGGACGAGGAAGTGACCGAGCTGGTCGGCGGCGCCCGGCGTCGAGAGCAGCTGGTCGATGTGGCCAGGAAGCAGCGCGGGATCGGCCAGCTCGCCGCGATCGGCGGCGGCGATCAGCGTCGCAGAGGGCGGCTCGCCGAGCACGCTGTACGAAAGGAAGGTCGCGATCTCGTGGTCAGTCAGCCGGAACGCCGCTTTCGCCTCATCGCTCGGCGCGCCGATCTCGGTCCGGTACAAGAAATAAGGCGAGTTCAGCACGCCCTTCAGCACCCAGCGGAACGGCAGCGCCGGATCCCCGGACTCGGCGGCGAGATCGAACACTTCGCCATAACTGGTCAGGTCCTCCGCCGTCGCGGGCCGCCGGAACGCCTTGGTGACCGCCGCGCGCACGAAGTCCGTTTTGCACGTCGCGTCGACCTTGCCGCACGGAATCAATGCGCTGAGCTGCCGATCGCCGAGCGCGAGCACCGCGGCCTCGGCCTTGGCCGCGTACTGCTCGGCCAGGGTCACGCGGACGAGCCCGCTGGTGGACATGTTCGGATAGATGCCGTTGTCCGGGACGGGCTCCATGTCCGAAATGTCGATCGACACGCCGAGCAAGCCCTGGACGGAGCGAGCGTACTCCTCCGGGGTGAGCAGCCATGTGCGGGCCCGCAGCGCCGCGGAGGCGGGCGTGGGCGCCGCGTACGGCAAGCTCCCGTCGGCCTGCGGCGGGGGAACGTCGCCGCCGGTCTCGCCGCCAGCCGCGCCCGAGGACGGATCGCCGAGCTGCCCGGTGCAGGCGGGCGCCAGAGAACCCAAAACGAAGATCCAGCCCAAAGAGCGAAAACGCATATCGGATCTCCACATGGGTGCGCGGCGCCGATCGAGACCGCTCCCGTCGAGGAGGCTGGAAGTCCAACGCTGTCCGCAAATCAAACCGCCCGGAGCCACCTACCATCTTACAGCGTCATTGTTACGCTGCAGTGGATGGAGAAGGCCCCGCTGCGCAAGACGACCCATCCAGAGCCGAGCAGAACGGTCCCCTCGAGTGGATCTTGATCCGCGCCTTACGCGCCTTCACATTCCCGAAGGGTTCGGTTCTGATCATCGCCGCGCGCAGCGACCCAGCCCGTTCCCTTCGGCGCAGTGCCACTCATGCTGTAAGTTTGTCTCGAAACCCTGGCCGGCTGCGCCGGCAGGTCGAACCCAGGGTGAATCAGACCGCTTTTCGCGGCTTCTTCACCGCGCGGAGCCTGCCTGTCGCCGGGTCACCGCACCACAGGCGGCCGCTCGCGTCGGCCTCGACGCCGGAGAGGCGCACGCTCTCCGGCAGCGCGAGCCGGTCCAGGACCTCGCCACTCCGGGAATCGACGCGGCGGAGCTCCGACGGCGCGCCCTCCTCCTCGCACATCACGCCGTGCCAGAGATCGCCCTCGGTCCACGTGACGCCGGTGACGAGCCGATCGGAGACGAGCGTGCGGAGGACGGCCCCGCGCTCGGGATCGATCTTGAGGATCTTCCGCTCGCGGTAGATGCCCGCATAGAGCGCGCCGTCGGCCCACGCGAGCCCGCTCACGGGCGTCGCGTCGAAGCCCGGCACCTCGCCGACCGCGGCCCCGCTCGCGGGATCGATCTTCCGGATCCTGCCGCCCCCGACGACCCACAGGTGGCGCCCGTCGAACGCCACCCCGGCGCTCGCGGGCGCCTTCAGGCGACGGAGCACGCGGCCGCTCTCGGGCTCGGCGGACATGAGGTCTCCGCGATCGCCGTGCGCGAACCACACCGCCTGTCCGTCGAACGCGACCCCGTGAATCGACTCCACCCCTTCGAACGTGCGCTCCGCGATGATCTCGGCCTGTCGGGCTTTCACGGTCCACTCCTTCCTCGCCCCGCGCACTCAACCAGGGAGCGCGAGCCCGAGGAGCAACATTTGTGACGCGATCGACAGCGCCGCTCTGGGCCTCGCGTAGCGCCGCGAGGGGCCGCTGCCGGTGACCTCGACAGCGCGCGCGAGCGAGAGCTCCGCGAGCGCGCGCTGCACCGTGCGCGCGCTCTTGCCGAGCGCGGCGCCGATGGCCGAGGCGCTCCACGCGGCGCCGTCCGAGAGGAGCGCGCGGATGGCGCCCGCGTCGCCCGGCTCGAGCGGCGCGAGGACGACCACCGCCACGCCCGCGCCGAGCTCCCAGCGGTACGCGTTCCCGAGCGCGCGCACGACCCCGACGCCGCCGAGCTCGGCGCGCAGGCGCCCCACCTCGACGCGCAGCCGCCGCCGGTGGGACTCGTTGACCGCGCGAACGCCGAACGCCGCGCGCGCGAGGTCGTCGCTCGCGATCGCCGCCGGGTGAGCGCGCGCGAGCGCCTCGAGCAGGGCGAACAGGACCGGCCGGCGCGCGAGGTCGGCCCGCACCTCGCCGCCGTCGAGCACGCGGCGGCGGAGCGCGTCCACGACGACCCGCCCCGCGGGCGCGGCGACCAGGGCCTCGACGTCGGCGAGGCGCACGGGCTCGTCGCGGCCGCCCTGGACGAGGCGCGCCACGGGCTCGTCGTGCGCGCGGAGGAAGCGCTCGGCCTCGGCGATGAGCAGCGGATGTCCGCTCGCCCGCGCCCACGCCGCGGCCTGCTCGGCCGCGCGTCGCGCCGAGGACGCGCGCACGAGCCGCGCGTGCACCTCGGCGCGCACGAGCGCCAGCGCGGCCCTGGTGAACATCGGCGCGTCGCTCGTGACCGTGGCCTCGGCGGCCGCGAGCGCCCGCTCCGCCTCGGCGACGCGGCCTTCGAGCAGCGCGGCCCGCGCCGCGCCCAGGCGAGCCCACGCCGCGTTCGTGAGATCGCCGGCGCGCTCGAGGGCGTCACCCGCCTCGACGAGCCCCTGCCACGCCTCGCCGATCTCCCGCTGCGCGAGCGCGATCTCCGCGAGGGCCGCGCTCGCTCGCGCCCGGGCGCGCTCGGCGCCCGCCGCGGCGAACGCCCGCGCCGCGCGGCCGAGCGCGGCCTTCGCCTCCGGATAGGCGCCCATCTGCGCGAGCGCGATCCCGCGGAGCGCGAGCGCGTGTGGACCTCCGAAGGGGCCGACCACCTTCAGCGCGTCGAGCGCGTCGCCCGCCGCGAGCGAGCGGGCCGCCAGCGCGCCGAGCTCGGCGGGAACCTCGGCCGTCGCATCCATCGCGGCAGCGTCGCACGCCCAGCGGCGCGCGCCAACGGATCGCGACATCGATGTTGCTGTCGCGGCCAGAGGCGCCGTGGTCATTTCCACGGGTCAGCGGCCGGCGCGGCGAGGCGCCGCGCGCGCCGCCCACACGAGGAGATCCCCATGTGCCCTGCGTGCCTCGCGTCCATCGGATGGGTCCTCGCCCAGGCGGCCTCCGCCGGCGCCGTGACCGCGATCGCCGTCAAGAAGCTCCGGAACCGGAACCAGAGCAGGAGCGCCGCCGGCGCCCCCGCGTCGAAGGGAGAGCGCCGATGAGCCGCGCCAAGGTCGTTTCAAGGGAAGAGTGGCTGGCGGCGCGCCTGGCGCTGCTGGAGAGAGAGAAAGAGCACGACCGGCGGCGCGACGCGCTGAGCGCCGCGCGCCGCGAGCTGCCGTGGGTGAGGGTCGACAAGGCCTATGTGTTCGACGCCCCTTCAGGCAAGCTGACGCTGCGCGAGCTCTTCGGCGAGCGCCGGCAGCTCCTCGTCTACCATTTCATGTTCGCGCCGAGCTGGGAGGAGGGCTGCAAGAGCTGCTCGTACGTGGCCGACAACATCCAGGGTGGCCACGTCCACCTGGCCGCCCGCGACACGGCGTATTGCGCCGTCTCCCGCGCGCCGCTCGCCAAGATCGAGGCGTTCAAGGCGCGAATGGGCTGGACGTTCCCGTGGGTCTCCTCGGACGAGACGGACTTCAACTATGACTATCACGTCTCGTTCCGTGAGGAGGAGCGCGCTCGAGGAGATATGGAGTACAACTTCAAGAAGGCGAGCTCCCCCTTCCCCGAGGCCCCTGGGCTGAGCGTCTTCGCCCGCGACGGCGACGAGGTCTTCCACACCTACTCGACCTATGCGCGCGGGCTCGACGTCCTGATCGGCACCTACAACTACCTGGATCTCACGCCCCTCGGCCGGGACGAGGCCGCGCTCCCTTACACGATGGCGTGGGTCCGCCATCACGACAGGTACCCCACGACGTCAGGCACCTCGCGAAGCGAAGCGGCTGGGGAAGGCGGCTCGTGTGGGTGCGCCGCTCCGGCGCGCGGGCCCGGGTGATCCGGACTCCTCACGGATTCCGCGCGGATCACGCCCGTGGGCCGCGGTGTGCGGGGCCCGCCCCCCCGGTTTGTTGGCCGGTCCGGCTGCCTCGACGGACACTGGCGAGACGGTCGCGATGAAGAAGTGGAGCTTCCTGGCCCTGGGGCGCAGCTACGAGATCACGGATTATGGCCCCAGGTTCGGGATCGAGGTCACACGGGACGGCTACACCGTGTGGACCGGCTACCGTGACGGAGCGCGGCTCGTGACAGACACGAGCACCCTGCCGTCGCGCGAGCTCGTGGCGCTCCGCGAGGAGCTCGTCCTGCGGGCGAGCTCCTGGAGCGCCGCCCCGGGGACGGGCGCGGGCCTGCGCGCGCGCCGGCCGCAGCGCGCGGTCGAGCAGCTCGATCTGCTCGGGGCGCCGCTGCTCGGCGGCTGCCCGCGCTGAGACGACGCGAGCGTGTCCCGGCGTCACTGTCGGAGCGGGTCGACGCACCTGGCCGCCCGCGTCAGCGAGCGTGAGCCCGCCGCCGCTCACGCCGCCGCGCCGCGCCCCGCCAGCCGTCGGCTATCCCGCCGCTCTGCCGCAGCACCGGCTGACAGCGCTCGCCCCGTACCAGGTCGCCGGACTGGATTCCGTTGCTACCACAATTTGACCCGGGGATCATCGGCAACCGAGGCCCACACGGAACCTCATCCGAGCACGTCGCGCAGCCAACCAGCGCGGGCCAGATCCGTCTAAAGTGCGCCGCCATGGCCAACCCGATCGACGCCGATCCCAACCGTCAGAGAGAAACCCCCGCCCAGAGAGACGGCAACGCCCAGCAGCGCGACACCCCCGCCGCATTTTTCCGCGGCAACCCGGCGCCGGACGCGCGCACCGGCATGCACCCGATCGCGTTGCGCCGCGCCTTCGCCGATCACCTGCACTACTCGCGCGCCCGGGAGTCCATGTCCGCCACGCCGTTCGACCGGTACGTCGCCCTCGCCCTCTCGGCGCGCGACCGCCTCGTCGACCGGTGGACGAAGACGCAGCACACCTACTACGAGCAGGACGTCAAGCGCGGCTACTACCTCTCCGCAGAGTTCCTCCTCGGCCGGGCGCTCGTCGCCAACCTGCAGGCGCTCGACATCTACGACAGCTACAAGACCGTGCTCGGCGAGCTCGGCCTCGACCTCGATGAGCTCGTCGAGCAGGAGCCCGACGCCGGGCTCGGCAACGGCGGCCTCGGGCGGCTCGCCGCCTGCTTCCTCGACTCCATGGCCACGATCGGCCTGCCCACCTACGGGTACGGCATCCGGTACGAGTTCGGCATCTTCGAGCAGGTCATCCGCGACGGCTACCAGGTCGAGCGCGCGGACGAGTGGCTCCGCTTCGGCAACCCCTGGGAGATCGAGCGCCCCGAGCACGCCGTCCCCGTCTCGTTCGGCGGCTACACCGAGCGCGTCCCCGACAAGCGCGGCGGCTTCCGCGTGGTCTGGCGCCACTCCGAGCAGGTCATCGGCGTCCCGTTCGACACGCCCATCGCGGGCTACCAGTCGAACACCGTCAACACCCTCCGCCTCTGGTCGGCCCGCGCGGGCGAGGAGTTCGACTTCGAGCTCTTCAACGCCGGCGACTACGTGCACGCCGTCCACGAGAAGAACCAGTCGGAGGTCATCTCCAAGGTCCTCTACCCGAACGACAACTTCGACAAGGGCAAGGAGCTGCGCCTCCGGCAGGAGTACTTCTTCGTCGCCTGCTCCATCGCCGACATCGTGAACCGCTACAACCGCGTCCACCCGGACTTCTCGCGCTTCGCCGAGAAGAACGCGATCCAGCTGAACGACACCCACCCCGCCATCGCGATCGCCGAGCTGATGCGCGTCCTCATCGACGACCACCTGCTCGCCTGGGAGGACGCGTGGAAGCAGACGGTCGGGGCCTTCGGGTACACGAACCACACCCTGCTGCCCGAGGCGCTCGAGCGCTGGCCCGTCGCGCTCTTCGAGCGGCTCCTGCCGCGGCACCTCGAGATCATCTACGAGATCAACCGGCGGTTTTTGCGCGAGGTCATGGACGCCCACCCGCAGGACCAGGACCGCGTGGCGCGGATGTCCCTCATCGAGGAAGGCCACGAGCGCCACGTGCGCATGGCCCACCTCGCGGTCGTCGGCTCGCACTCGGTGAACGGCGTGGCCAAGCTCCACTCCGAGCTCGTCAAGCGCGACCTGCTCCGCGACTTCTACGACCTCTGGCCCGAGCGGTTCAACAACAAGACGAACGGCGTCACGTTCAGGCGGTGGCTGCTCGCCTGCAACCCCGCGCTCGCCGCGCTCGTCACAGAGAAGGTCGGCCCGAAGTGGGTGACGGAGTTCGATCGGCTGCGCGAGCTCGAGCGCCACCTCGACGATCCGGAGTTCATCGAGCGGATCGCCGCGGTGAAGCGCGCGAACAAGGTGGCGCTCGCGAAGGTCATCGCGCAGGAGCTCGACATCAACGTCGACCCCTCCTCGATCTTCGACGTCCAGATCAAGCGCCTCCACGAGTACAAGCGCCAGCTGCTCAACGCGCTCCACATCGTCGCGCTCTACCTGCGCCAGAAGCGCGGCGAGCAGATCATGCCGCGGACCTTCATCTTCGGCGCCAAGGCGGCGCCCGGCTACCGGCAGGCGAAGCTCATCATCAAGTTCATCCACGCTGTCGCCTACGTGGTGAACGGCGACCGGCGCCACAGCGGGCTCCGGGTCGCGTTCATGCCGAACTACCGCGTCTCGCTGGCCGAGCGCATCATCCCCGCCGCCGACGTCTCCGAGCAGATCTCGACCGCGGGCATGGAGGCGTCGGGCACCGGGAACATGAAGCTCGCGCTGAACGGCGCGCTCACCGTCGGCACGCTCGACGGCGCGAACATCGAGATCCGCGACGCGGTGGGCCCGGAGAACTTCTTCCTGTTCGGGCTGACCGCCGACGAGGTGATCGCCCGCCGCGGCGAGCACTTCGAGGGGCGCACCGCGGTGGCCGCCGACCCGGAGCTCCGCGAGGTGGTCGAGCTCATCTCGTCGGGCTTCTTCTCCCCGGAGTACCGCGAGCTCTTCCAGCCCCTGCTCGACCGGCTCCTCGGCCGGGACGAGTACATGATGCTCGCCGACTTCAAGGCCTACTCCGCCTGTCAGCGCGAGGTGGAGGCGGCCTACGCCGACCGGCAGAGCTGGCTGCGCAAGTCCGCGCTCAACATCGCGCGCGTGGGCGAGTTCTCCTCGGACCGCACGGTGCGCGAGTACGCGCGCGACATCTGGGGCCTCACGCCCGTCGAGATCGACCTCGGCGCGGCCATGTCGCTCGTGTGACGGCGCCGGCGCGCCCTCCGCCGCGGGCCGCTCGCGCGCCTGCGGCGGGGCGGCGGCGCCCCGCCGGCCGGAGCCAGCCGGACCAAGCCGGCGCCCGCGAACGAACCCAACAGCACCCTCGGCCCGGTTCCATGAGCCGGCGCCACGGCGGACGGAAAATCCAGGCCCGCGCGTGGCGAAGGGCTCCGCGGCGGAGCATGCTTCCGGGGCATGAGCCAGCTTCGTCGGCCGCTCGCCGGGGCGGGGCTCTTGCTATCCTTCCCGACGGATTTATGCCGAACGATCCTGAGGAAAGAGAAGACAAGCAGGGCGACCTCGCGACCGAGCGCGAACGGAAGGTCGAGAAGGCCCGCCGCTACAAGGTCGTGTTCCACAACGACGACTACACGACGATGGAGTTCGTCGTGCTCGTCCTCATGAAGTTCTTCCACCGCACCGAGACGGAGGCCACGCACATCATGCTGAGCGTGCACCATCGCGGCCACGGGGTCGCCGGCGTGTACACGAAGGATGTCGCCGAGACCAAGGTCGCCCAAGTCCAGGACTTCGCCAAGGAGCACGCGATGCCCCTTCGGTTGACCGCCGAGCCGGAATGACCATGCGCATCAGCCCCGAAGTTGAGATCGCCTTTTCGCTCGCCACCCGGGAGGCCTCGCGCCGCCGGCACGAGTTCGTGACCATCGAGCACCTGCTCTACGCGCTGCTCTTCGACGAGGAGACGGCCGAGGTCCTCCGGCACGCGGGGGGCGACACCCCGCTGCTGAAGAAGAAGCTCGAGCGCTTCCTCGACGAGGAGATCGAGGTGTTGCCGGAGGACGCGGACACGAGCCCGACGCTCTCGCTCGGGTTCCAGCGCGTGGTCGGCCGCGCCGCGATGCACGTGCAGTCCTCGGGCAAGAAGGAGCTCAAGGGGGCGAACGTGCTGGTGGCGATGTTCGCCGAGCGCGACTGCCCGGCCGTGACGCTCCTCGGCGAGCAGGGCATCAGCCGCTTCGACGTCGTGAACTACATCTCGCACGGCATCTCGAAGACGGGCCAGGACGACGGCCTCCGGGAGGAGCCGCCGGAGGAGGGCGGCGAGCCCGGCGCCGCGCAGCCGGTCAAGGATCCGCTCGCGGCGTTCACGACGAACCTCAACAAGGAGGCGGCCGAGGGCCGCATCGATCCGCTGGTCGGCCGTGAGAACGAGGTCGCCCGCACGATCCAGGTGCTCGCGCGGCGGCGCAAGAACAACCCCCTGCTCATCGGCGACGCCGGGGTCGGCAAGACGGCGATCGTGGAGGGGCTCGCGCAGCGGATCGAGAAGAAGGACGTGCCCGCGCCGCTCAAGGACGCGACCGTCTACGCGCTCGACATGGGCGCGCTCCTCGCCGGCACGAAGTACCGCGGCGACTTCGAGAACCGCCTCAAGGCGGTGCTGCGCGCGCTCGAGAAGCAGCCGGGCTCGGTCCTCTTCATCGACGAGATCCACACGATCATCGGCGCCGGCGCCGCGAGCGGCGGGACGATGGACGCGTCGAACCTGCTCAAGCCCGCGCTGGCCTCGGGCCGCCTGCGCTGCATCGGCGCGACGACGTTCCAGGAGTACCGCGGCCACCTCGAGCGCGACAGCGCGCTCGCGCGGCGGTTCCAGCGCATCGAGGTGTCGGAGCCCTCGGTCGACGAGACGGCGCAGATCCTGAAGGGCCTGCAGAAGCGCTACGAGGAGTTCCACAAGATCACGTACACGGCCGAGGCGATCGAGGCCGCGGCCAAGCTGTCGGCGCGGTACCTGCAAGATCGAAGGCTTCCCGACAAGGCGATCGATCTGCTCGACGAGGCGGGCGCGGCGGCGCGCCTCCGCCACGGCGACGGGTACAAGGTCGAGGCGGCGGACATCGAGCTCGTCGTCGCGAAGATGGCGCAGATCCCGCCGCGCCAGGTGTCGACGTCGGACAAGGCGCAGCTCAAGGATCTCGAGCAGTCGCTGCGCTCGGTGATCTTCGGCCAGGACGAGGCGGTGAAGCAGCTCGCGTCGGCGATCAAGCTGTCGCGCGCGGGGCTGCGCGCGCCGGAGAAGCCGATCGGCTCGTTCCTCTTCTCGGGCCCGACCGGCGTCGGCAAGACCGAGCTCGCGAAGCAGCTCGCCAAGGCGCTCGGCATCGGGTTCCTGCGGTTCGACATGAGCGAGTACCAGGAGCGCCACACCGTCTCCCGGCTCATCGGCGCGCCGCCCGGCTACGTCGGCTTCGACCGCGGCGGCCTGCTCACGGAGGCGGCGGCGAAGACGCCGCACGCGGTGCTGCTGCTCGACGAGATCGAGAAGGCGCACCCGGACGTGTTCCAGGTCCTGCTCCAGGTGATGGACCACGGCACGCTGACCGACAACAACGGCAAGAAGAGCGACTTCCGCCACATGGTGCTGATCATGACGAGCAACGTGGGCGCGCGGGAGCTAGCGCAGGCGCGCGTCGGCTTCGGCGAGCGAGGGACGGCGGGCGACGACGACAAGGCCTACAAGAACACGTTCAGCCCGGAGTTCAGGAACCGGCTGGACGCGCGCATCATGTTCCGGGCGCTGGATCCGTCGGTGATGGGCAGCATCGTGGACAAGTTCGTCGGCGAGCTCGCGGCGATGCTGGCGGATCGATCGGTGACGGTCGAGGTGACAGACCGGGCTCGGGCCGAGCTCGCGACGCGAGGGTACGATCCGGCGAACGGGGCGCGGCCGCTCGGGCGCGTCATCGAGAACGACATCAAGCGGCGGCTCGGGGACGAGCTGCTCTTCGGGGCCCTCGAGAACGGGGGGAACGTCGCCGTCGATTTCGAAGGCGGGGAGTTCACGTTCAAGTTCTCGGCGGCGAACGGGGGGGGGCCGGAGAAGGCGAAGGCGAACGGGGCGGCTGTCGAGCCGGAGGCCGTCGGCTAGGACGGCAGCGACGAAGCCAGCGGGGAGGGGGTGCCCGTGCGCGCGGGCGGCGGGGGCCCCTCCCACGAACTCGCGCCTTTTGGGAGGCGATTGCCGTGGGTGCGGGAGAGGTGGGTCGGGAGCGATAGGCTGCGATGCGGGCCGGCGCTCGGGTTCGTGGGGCCCTACCCCGCCGCCCGCGCGCACGGGCACCCCCTCCCCGCTGGCTCTTCCAAAGGAGGGTTGGGGGGTGACGGGGGCGGGGTCAGTTCAGGGAGTGCGGCATCGCCAGGGTGAACGACGCGATCTCGGCGTCGAAGACGCGGCCGTCGGGGCGGTGCATCTGGTAGGTGCCGCGCATCGTGCCGCGCGGGGTCTCGAGCACACAACCGCTCGTGTACTCGAAGTGCTCGCCAGGCTTGAGCGAGGGTTGCTGGCCGACGACGCCAGGGCCGCGCACCTCCTCCACCTTCCCGCTGCCGTGCGTGATGATCCAGTGCCGCGTCCTCAGCTGGGCGGGCTCGGTACCTTCGTTCGCGATCCGCACGGTGTAAGCAAAGACGTAGCGGTGCTCCGTCGGGGATGACTGCGTGGGGACGTAGACCGTCGAGACGGTGACCCGGATGCCCTGCGTGATGGCCGTCGACACAACCACGCACTGCCACCGCTGCGGCGCGCGCACAAGGGCCCGGCCGCGCAGCGCGCGCACAAGGGCCCGGCCGCGCAGCACGCGCACAGAGCCGGCAACCGGCAAGGAGCGCCGCGGCTCGGCGTGACGACGAGACGGTCAGGCTCCCGAAGACCCGGCGTTGACAGCTTCCGGGCTCATCCGCACGTTTCGATGAACCTTGGGTCGACGAACCGTGGAGGACCCGCCGTGGGCGAACAGAACCGTGTCTGTGTTCGAGATGCAGTTGGCGAGCCGTTCGTCCCGATCGCGATCCTGCCGCCGGCGCGCGGCGAGAGGGCGGCGATGATCCAGAACGGCGATCCCACCTCCGGAGAGGCGGAAAATCACGGCCTCGGGCTCACGGCCATCGGCCCCGTCATGCCGGAGCGCAAGATCCGCGAGTGGGCCCTCGTCCTCCAGTCGAGCGAGCTTTGGCACGCCGTGCGGTACACGCCGGCGGGCTGGGTGCTCCTCGTGCGCGACGAGGACTACGCCCTCGCCGCGGGCTCGATCGATCGGTACGAAGCGGAGAACCGCAACTGGCCCCCGCTCCGCCCGCGCGAGCGGCTGCGGCACCCTCCGTCCATGGTCGCGGGCGTCGCGTTCGCCGCGCTCGCCCTCTTCTTCTTCCTCGTCACCGGGCCCGCGAGCGGCGGCGGACGCTGGTTCCAGCGCGGCGCGTCCGTCGCCGACCTCGTCGTGGGACCGGAGCCGTGGCGCGCCATCACCGCGCTCACGCTGCACGCCGACTCGGCCCACGTGCTCGGCAACGTCATCTCCGGGACGGTCTTCGCGTCCGCCGTGCAGCGCCGCCTCGGGCCGGGCGGCGCCGCGCTCGCCGTGGTCGCCTCGGGCGCGATCGGGAACTTCGCGAACGCGCTCTGGCACCAGAGCATGGGCCAGCACCACGCCTCGATCGGCGCCTCCACCGCGGTGTTCGGCGCGATCGGGCTGCTCGCCGCCACGCAGCTGATGCTCGACCGCGCGCACGACAAGGAGAGCGGCGAGAAGCGCCACCTCCTCCACCTCGTCGCGCCGCTCGTGGGAGGCCTCGCCCTCCTCGGCGCCCTCGGCGCGAGCCCACGCTCCGATCTCGGCGCGCACGCCTTCGGGCTGCTCAGCGGCGCCGCGATCGGCGTCGTCGCCGGCCTCTCGCTGCGCAACCGGCCCGCGCCGCGGCGCCCCGTCGTCCAGGTCGCCCTGGGCGCGACCGCGGCGGCGCTCGTCCTCGGCGCGTGGCAGATCGCGCTCATCGCCTGAGCGCGCGACCGCGGCGGCGCTCGTCCCCGGCGCGTGGCGCGCGCTCATCACCTGCGCGCGACCTCAGTCGACAGGCCAGATCCCCACGGTGCCGCCGACCCAGGTCAGGTCGCGGTTCTGATCGACGCCGAGCATCCTCCCGCGCGAGAGCCGCACCAGGTTGAGGACGAGCGAGAGCTCGGGCTCGTCCGGCGCGCGCAGGAACATCATCCGCACCTCGGCCTTCACCCCGTTCCCGTCGGGCATCGCGAGCGCCGGCTCGTACGCGACCTTCTCCTGGAGCAGCCAGCCCGAGCGCTCCCCCTCCGGGATCGCGGCGATGTCCTCGGGCGTGACATCCACCTTCACCCCGGAGCCCGCGAAGGAGAACAGCGGCTTGAGCACGTAGCGCTCGAGATCCAGCGGCGCGCCCTCGAGCGCGCTCAGCGTCCGCGCCCGCGGGAGCGCGGGGTGATCGATGTAGGGCAGCGTGTACTTCGACCAGGTCCAGTACCAGTTCGGGTGCGAGCACCACGTGACGTCGAGCGGATCGCCGTACCGGAACGGGAGCTCGACCCGCTTCGACTCGAGCTCGTCGAACACGACGCGGTTGTACAGCCGGCGGACCTGGACGAGCCGCCCGCCGACGCGGCGGAACAGCCGGTCCCCCTCCCGGACGAGCGCCGTCGGACAGACGGCGTCGACACCGACGAGGAGCTTCGTCGCCACGAAGTCGGGGTACGTCTTCTGCTTCTCCGGCGCGAGGTCGAGCAGGACCACCGACTCTTCGGGCTCTCCCGCGAGGATCGCGCGGCGAAGCTGCGCGAGGACGTCGGCGGTGCTCCGGCCCCCGAAGCAGCACGACCAGCGCCGGTCGAGGCCCGGCATCCCGGCGAGCACCTCGGCCATGACCTCGACCTGGACGAGCATGAGCGCGTAGAGCGACGGGAACGCCTGCAGCTCGACCACCTTGCCCGTGAGCTCGCCGTCCGGGCCACGCACGATCGCGAAGTCGACCTGCACGCAGTTGGGGAGCGGATCCATGCCCGGGACGTCGAGGTGCGCAGGGATGGCGCGCTTCATCTGCGCGATGAGCGCGGGGCTCGAGATCTGTCGCACGATCTCCGTCGCGGAGCGCTCGAGGTCGTCGCGCAGCCTGTGGGGCAGGAACAGCGGCGTCTCGGCGACGCGGAACGGGATCGCGCACCCGAGCCGCCGCTCGAGCCGGCCGAGGTAGTCCGCGTAGGTCGACGGCCCGAAGGCAGCGTTGAACGCGCGCCGGAAGGTGGGGTCCATGTATTTGTATTTTGGTGGTATCACGGCAAAGCGCGCGGCTGAACGACCCGCCGGGCGCCTCCGGCAAGAGCGCGCCGGGAGCTCGCCGCGTCCGATCCGGCTTGAGGCCGCGGGCACGGCGACTACAGTCGCCGCGAACCCCGCCGAGGCCTCCCACGATGATCAAGCTCCGCTCCGCCATGGTTTTGCCGCTCGTCGCCGCGCTCGCCGCGGCGTGCTCGAAGACCCCCGAGCCGACAGCCACATCCGCGCCCGAGGCGCCGGCGACCAGCAAGCCCGCCGCGCCTGCCGAGGCGACGCCCGCTCCGAAGCCGGCGCCGGCCAGCGGCCAGCAGGCGGGTGGTGGCGAGCTCGCGTGGGACGCCCCGGCGAGCTTCGAGAGCGCGCCGAACCCCAACGCGATGCGCAAGGCCACGTACAAGATCAAGCGCGCCGCCGGTGACACCGAGGACGCCGAGCTCAGCGTGAGCCAGGCGGGCGGCAGCGTGGACGCGAACATCACGCGCTGGGCCGGCCAGTTCTCCCAGAAGAGCGACGATTCCCCCAAGCGCACCGACCTCAAGGCCGGCGATCTCAAGGTCACCATCGTCGAGGTGAAGGGGACGTTCGCCGGCTCCGGGATGCCCGGCATGCCCGCCTCGGATCCGAAGCCGAACTACGCCCTCCTCGGCGCGATCGCCGAGACGCCGTCCGGCGGGCTCTGGTTCTTCAAGATGACCGGCCCCGAGAAGACGGTCACCGGGGCGCGCGCCGACTTCGACAAGCTCGTCAACAGCCTGCGCCTGAAGTGACGCCACGGCGCGGCGCGTCGACCACGCGCCGCGCCCTCAGTACGCGATCTCCCCGTCGAAGAACCGCGCGAACGCCGGCGGGAGCGCCGCCGCTCCGCCCTCCGCGAGCGGCGGTCGCGCGCTCGAGAGCGTCTGCCAGAGGAGGATCGTCTCCCGCGGGCGCTCCTGCGCGATCCCGCGCAGCGCGGCGAGCGCCTTCGCGCTGTACGTGACCTCCCCCGGCACGCCGATCAGCCGCTCCACCTCGGGGATCGCGGCGATGGACGCGGGGGTCGGCATGCCGTACCCGGGGCCGATCGCGCGGTGATCGATCTCGAAGCGGACCGGCGGGAGCCGACGCCGGGTGAAGCGCGGCGCGCGCCGGGCGAGCAGGCGCTTCATGCTGCCGATCTCGTACCGGACGACGGCGCGGTTCGACGCGATGCGCTCCGTGATGCGAACACCGACGATCGTGGTCGGCCAGCCGAGCACCGCGGCGCCCAGCGTGAGCCCCGCCAGCGTGCCGCCCGTCCCCGAGGGGACGACGATGCGATCGGGCCGGGGGACCTCGCCGCGCTGGACCTGCTCCGCGAGCTCGAGCATCGCGTCGACGTAGCCGAGGCACGGGAGGGCGGACGAGGCGCCTGGCAGGATGAAATACGGCCGGTCGGCCCGGCGCAGCGCCCGGATCGCCCGGACCGCGGTGGTCGCGTAGCCGCCGCCGTGGACGAGCTCGGCGCCGCTGGCCGCGTCGGCGAGGAGCGCGCCGCGGCCGAACCGGGTGATCGGCTGATCGAACAGGACCGCGGTGACGGCGAAGCCGAGCGCGCGGCCGAAGAGGGCCGTGGCGGTGACCTGCGTCGACGCCAGCCCGCCGACGGTGACGAGCGTCCTCGCGCCGCGCCGCTCCGCGTCGGCGAGCAGGAACTCGAAGCGACGCACCTTGTTGCCGCCGTAGAGCGGCGAGATCAGATCGTCGCGCTTCACCCAGACGCCGCCGCGCCCGAGGTACCCCTCGATCGCGGCGCACGGGACGACCGGCGTCGGCGCGTGCGCGAGGGGGCGCCACGGGACCTGCCCCGAGAGCTCGGGCAGCTCGGCGAAGAGCGGAAGCTCCCGCGACGCGGGCAACGCGGGCGAGAGGGCAGGGCGCGCCCCGGGAGGCCCCGCCGCGCCGGTCGCCCCGGCGCGGGTGGCTCGCTCCTCGTCGTCGCCGTCAGCCACGCTCCACCTCGCGTTCAGGCGCGCGCCGCCGCGCCGTGCCCCGCCTGCCTGCCGCCCGGGCCCGCCGGCTCACCGGCGCCGCCGGGGTCGTCTTCCGTGCCAGCTTCCGCGCCAGCTTCCGCGCCAGCGCCGAGGCGGCCGCCGCGCGCGACCAGGGGATCGCTCAGGTAGGTGTCCGTCAGCCGCTTTGGCCCCGCGAGGCCGAGCAGCCGGAGCGGGAAGAGCAGCACCGAGAGCACCCACGACGCGAGGCCGAGCGCGAGCTTGCCCCCGTACGCCTCCGCCACCAGCGCGAGCTTGCGGCCGGACGACATCGACGAGATCGGCGCCTCGGTCAGGCCGATCCGCATGAGCCGGAGCTCCGCGATCCGCACCGTGTGGCGCACCAGATCGGGCAGGCGCTTGAGCGCCGGGTGGTCCATCGGCAGGCGCTTCTTCATGAACGCCTCGAGCCGCGACACGCCCCAGAGCGACACCAGCGCGAGGCCGAGCAGCCGCCTCCGGAGCGCCGGCCTGCCCGCGATGACCTTCCTCGTCTGCTGCTCGCCGAAGTCGACGTGCCGCTCTTCCTGCCGCACGCCGCGCTTCAGGATGGCGACGATCTCCGGCTCATCCACGGTCTCGATCATCGCGTAGAAGGCCTGGAGTACGAGCCCCTCGCCGAGGGC
This sequence comes from Sorangium sp. So ce128, assembly GCF_051525245.1. Taxonomy (NCBI): domain Bacteria; kingdom Pseudomonadati; phylum Myxococcota; order Polyangiales; family Polyangiaceae; genus Sorangium; species Sorangium sp. So ce128. Next base: position 6,349,256 of record NZ_CP150313.1, read on the forward strand.
CATCTCGAGGGCGACGTGCTCGGCCCAGTCCCCGCCCATCAGCCCGGTCGCGAGGAAGCGCACGCTCCAGGCGGCCTTGTCCGGCGGCGCGCCCAGGATCTCGAGGATGCGGAGGAAGTTGCCGACGTGCTGGAACTCCTCGACGGCCTGGCGCGCGAGGAAGCGCGCGGACTCCAGGTCGGGGGCGTTGTAGAGCCAGTGCCCAATCTGGACGCCGGTGATCTCCCCGTAGAGGAACTGCTGCACGGCCCAGACGATCACGTCCTTGTCCTTGACGGGATCGAGCCTGGCGCCCTGGAAATCGAACGCCATCTCTTCGCGGGTCACCAGCATCACTCGCCCTCCGGTGCGGTGAATTTAGCCCAGATCGCGGCCGCGGGCAGGTCCGAGGCGAAGGGCCCGGCGCGGCGCGATCCGCCGCGGCGGCGCTCCTGCTCGGCCCGTCCGGCGGAGGCGGCGCCCCCCGTGGTATACGGCCGACACGGCGGCATCAGGAACCGCCGACTTGAACCTCAGGAGAAGCACCATGGCGCGTGTCCACAACTTCAACGCCGGCCCTGCCGGGCTCCCCCTCCCCGCCCTCGAGCGCGCGCAGCGCGAGCTCCTCGATTTCGAGGGGACGGGCATGTCGATCATGGAGCACAGCCACCGCGGCAAAGCGTTCGAGGCGGTGCACAACGAGGCGATCTCGCTGCTCCGGCAGCTGCTCGGCCTGTCGGACGACTACCACGTGCTGTTCATGCAGGGCGGCGCGGCCATGCAGTTCGCGGTCGTGCCGATGAACCTCCTGCCGCCCGGCAGGAGCGCCGACTACATCCTGACCGGCGGCTGGTCGGAGAAGGCCCTGGAGGAGGCGAAGCGCGTCGGGACGGTGCGCGTGGCCGGGAGCACCGCCGTCGACAAGCGGTACACCCGCATCCCCCACCAGGGAGAGCTCTCCCTCGATCCGAACGCCGCCTACGTCCACATGACGACGAACAACACGCTGTTCGGCACGCAGTGGCACTGGCTGCCCGATACGGGCGACGTGCCGCTCGTCGCGGATATGTCGTCCGACATCCTGTGGCGGAAGATGGATATCTCCAGGTTTGCCCTGGTTTACGCCGGTGCCCAGAAGAACATCGGACCGAGCGGGATCACGGTCGTGCTCGCCCGCAAGGATCTCGTTGACAGCGCGCGAAAAGACATTCCCGTCATTTTCCGTTATGCCACTTACGCTGTCAACAACTCGCTCTACAACACACCTCCGACATTCGCAATCTACCTCATGCGCAACGTGCTCGCGTATACGCTTGAGATCGGTGGGCTCGAGGAGGTCGAGCGACGGAATCGCAAGAAGGGTGAGCTGCTGTACGAAACCATCGACGCGCACCCGGACGTCTTCCGGGGGCCGGTCGAGAAGGAGAGCCGCTCGTTCATGAACGTGGTGTTCCGGCTGGCCAGCGAGGAGATGGAAAAACGCTTCGTCGCCGAGGCCGCAAAGGAGGGTATGGTGGGGCTCGCCGGACACAGGTCGACCGGGGGTATCCGGGTTTCGATCTACAACGCAGTACCCGTTGCATCGGTAGAGCGCCTCACGGCGTTCATGCGGGATTTCGCCAAGAGGGCTTGACTCGCGGCGGGAGCACGACGTTCTCGGTATTTCCAGGTTCGCGGCTGTTTCCAAAACACGCTCGGTGAGCCTCCCCCTAATTCGTCGCGTCCCAACCTTCAGCCCGCTTGACGTTGTTCCGCCCGGCACAACAGGCCTTCGCGGAAAGGGTCTGTCGGCCTTTCCGCAGCTGGGAGGGAGGCGGTGAACGCCGCTCCCCGACCAGCACTGGAAGGGGACGGCGAAGGCCGCTCCCCGACCAGCACCGGGAGGGGACGGCGAAGGCTGCTCCCCGACCAACACCGGAAGAGAGCGGCCATCGCCGGTCTCGACCGGCCCGGGAGGGGACGGGGGGAACGCCGTCCTTTACCGGCTCGCAGGCCCCGTTCGGAGACCTGAATCGAGCGAGCCAACCGTAAGGAGAGGATGATGGCGAGCATGGATGATCGTATGATTTCCAGGAGTGAGGAGGGCCAGGAGGAGAGAGGGGCCTCGCCGAGCGAACCCCCGCCTTCGTCAGCGTCGCAGCGGGCTGCCAACGAGCGGCAGCAGCGTGGCTTCGCCGCCATGGACGAGGACCGTCAGCGCAAGATCGCCAGCAAGGGCGGGAAGGCAGCCCATGAGAAGGGCACGGCGCACGAGTTCACGCGCGACGAGGCGCGCGCCGCCGGCAAGAAGGGCGGCGAGGTCGTCAGCCAGAACCGCAAGCACATGGCCGAGATCGGTCGCCGTGGCGGCGAGCGCGTGAGCCAGGACCGGGCCCACATGGCCGAGATCGGCCGCAAAGGCGGCGAGGCCGTGAGCGGCGATCGCCAGCACATGGCCGAGATCGGCCGTCGTGGCGGCGAGTCGCGGGGAGACCAGCCGCGGGAGAATCAGCCGCGCTGACCGGGGGACGCGCAGGGCCCGGCGCCCCCGGCGCCGGGCCAGCCCCCTACCCCCTCGCGACGGCCACGACCCTGGCCTCCCGGTCGTCACCGCGAGGTGCCTCTCGGGAGGTCTCCAGGCGCCACAGGACCGCGCGCGCCGCGCCGGCGTGGCCCCCCCCCCCGCACATCTCGGCCAAGCGCCCGGCGCGCCGCCCCAGGAGGGTGGCGCCGAGCCTCCAGCGCGGGGCAGGAGCCGGCGGGTCAGCCGGGCGCGATCGCGCCCAGCGAGACGTCGCTGGGCGTCTCCTTCGGGCCAGGGATCCATTCCTCGTCGGGCTCCTCCGGCGGGAGCACGACCGGGGCGCCGTCGTAGCGCAGGCGCTTGCCAGGCCAGACGAAGCTGCGGAAGAGGTAGGCGAGGAGCGACGGCTGGTCGAGGCCCGGGTGGATGAAGGGCGCCACGCGCCTCGCGTGCGCCGCCGGCAGGAGGCTCCAGTGGAGGCCGGGCTCCATGTGATGGATGGAGTGGAAGCCGTTGTTGTACGTCCACCAGTTGACCAGCCGGCCGACGAAGTTGCGCGAGTGGTTGTGCTCGCTGTCCTCGTCGCAGCCGTCGTGCTGGAGGTAGTTCATGGTCACGATCCCCCACGCGGCGTACTGGTGGGGGATCAGGACGTAGAGGAGGAACTTCTGCCAGTCGAGCGCGAGCAGGGCCCCCATCGCGCCGAGGAACACCGCCGACTCGAGGAGCATCTGACGGAACCACGGCGGGTTCCGCCGGTACATCGCCTTGAAGTAGCGCATGTCGGCGGGTAGGATGTCCCGGACCACGCGGCTCATGAAAAAGAGGCCGTTCAGCAGGTTCCACCGATAGCGCACCTTCGTCGTCCGCATCACGTCACGCCGGGACTGCGTGTACTTGTGATGGCTGAGGTTGTGGCCCGGGACGTAGGCGCTGACGGGGTGCCCGTAGGTGAGCGTGAGCGCGACCTGGAACGCGCGGTTCAGCCATCGCCGCCGGAACACGGGGCAATGGACCGCGTTGTGGGTCGCGACCGCTCCGAGGAACGAGAACACGCACGTCGTGGCGAGGAGCGGAATCGCGAGCCATAGCGCGCGCGGCGCGTAGACCCATTGCACCGCCACGAGCACGAAATACGTCGCGACGAAGAGGAGTGTCTTGATATCGGCGCGGTACCGGAGCATGGCTGTTCTTCGCGTCTACTACCAGGACCACGCGCCGAACCGACCGGCAGCGCCGAGCAGCGCTGACCGGCCCGGACGGGCGCAGCGGCCCATCTTCTCGGCGCTCTTCCTAGCGCATTTCGTCGCAGCTGGAAGCCCGAAGTTGCATTCCGACGAGCGCTCCGCGCCATCCCCACCCGACATCCGTGTTTCACGCCGATGTCTCACGCTCGGTGCGATCGTCTCTACGCACCTCGCGCCGGTGTGCAGGCGTGGGAGCCGCTGCGCCGGTGTGCCGGTGAGGAAGCCGCTGCGCCGGTGCACCGGTGAGGAAGCCGCTGCGCCGGTGTGCCGGTGAGGAAGCCGCTGCGCCGGTGCTCGGCGGCACGTGCGGCGGCGCACTCCGGCGCGCTCCGGCGCGCTCCGGCGTGCGCTGGGCCGGAGGCGGCTCGCGCTTGACGACCTGGTCGCGAACCGCCAACGTGGCCCCGTGAGCTCATCCCCTCTCGGCTTCGATCCGAACGGTCCCGCCATCGGAAACGGGATTTACGGGCTGCCACACACTGCCGAGGACGCCCGGGTGGTCCTCGTCCCGGTGCCGTGGGAGCCGACGGTGTCCTACCGCCGCGGCGCCGCCAAGGGCCCGGGGGCGATCCTGCGGGCCAGCCGGCAGGTCGACCTCTTCGACCTGCACACGGGCAGACCGTACGAGCAGGGCATCGCGATGCTCGACGTCGATCCGGACATCGTGCGCTGGAACGCGGAGGCGTGCGCCGCGGCCGAGCCGGTGATCGCGGCGCACGGGGAGGTCGCTGGCGACCGGGACCTGGAGGCGCGCCTCGCGGCGGTCAACGCGCTCTCCCGCCGGCTGAACGAGCGCGTCACGGAGATCGCCATGCGATGGATGGAGCGAGGCAAGCTCGTCGGCGTCCTCGGCGGCGATCACTCCTCCCCCTACGGCGCGATCGCGGCGCACGCCGCGCGTTACCCGGGAATGGGGATCCTGCACATCGACGCGCATGCCGATCTCCGCAACGCGTACGAGGGATTCACCGACTCCCACGCTTCGATCATGCACAACGTCGCGACGAACCACCCGAAGATCCCGCGGATCGTCCAGGTCGGGCTGCGTGACATGAGCGAAGACGAGCTCCGGTTCATCCGCGAGTCGAACGGGCGCATCGTCGCCCACATCGACGCCTCGATCGCCGATCGGCTCTTCGAGGGGGAGCCGTTCCACCTGATCGCCGACTCGATCGTGGAGGATCTCCCCGACGACGTCTATGTGAGCTTCGATATCGACGGCCTCGATCCGACGCTGTGTCCGAGCACCGGCACGCCTGTCCCCGGCGGGCTGACGTTCCAGCAAGCCGTCGCCCTGATCGGCCGCATCCAGAAGAGCGGCCGGCGCATCGTCGGCTTCGACCTGAACGAGGTCGCGCCCAAGGACGACAGCGACGACTGGGACGGCAACGTCGGCGCCCGCCTCCTCTACAAGCTCATCGGCTTCACCCTCCTCTCCCACGACACCCGCACCCGTTAACGAAGCGAGCGCGTCAGCCCCCGCAGAAAGCGGCCCTCTTCCGCGCGCACTCTCCCCCCAACGAGGCGATCGCGGCGGGCACCCGCACAGGAGACGGGCCCAGATCGGCGTTTTCGGCGCGGAAGCGTACTCTCGTACGCTGAGCACCGAAGACGCCGATCTGGGCCCGTATCCGCCGCGGGTGCCCGCCTCAAGAAAGCGCGCGGCGGTAGGTTTCGAGCGCGAGGTGGACGTCTAGGGTGCCGGCCATCTCGCGGCAGGAGTGCATGCTGAGCATCGGCGCGCCGACGTCGACCGTGGCGATGCCGAGCGAGGCCGCCGTGATCGGGCCGATCGTGCTGCCGCAGGGGAGATCGCTGCGCACGACGAAGCGCTGGGGGGCGTAGCCCACGTCGTGACAGAGCGCCTCGAGCGCGGCGGCCGTCGCGCCGTCGGTCGCATAGGACTGGTTCACGTTCGACTTGATCACGAGCCCGCGGTTGATCTGCGGGGCGTGGCGCGGCTCGTGCTGATCGGCATAGTTCGGGTGCACCGCGTGGGCCATGTCCGCCGAGACGAGCAGCGACCCGGCCATCGCGCGGGCGAACGCCTGCGGCTCGCGCCCCGGGTAGACGTCGACGATCCGCGCGAGCACGTCGCGGAGCACGCTCCCCGCCGCCCCCACGGCGCTCCGGCTGCCGCACTCCTCGTGGTCGTAGAGCGCGATGACCCGCGTCGCCGCGGAAGGAGCGGCGCCGATCAGCGCGGCCGTCGCGGCGTGACAGCTCGCGAGGTTGTCCAGGCGGGAAGCGAAGATGAACTCGTCGGAGAGGCCGCCGAGCGACGCCTTGAGCGTGTCGTACAGGCAGAGATCGAAGCCGAGGATGGCGTCGCGCGGCGCGTCGACCGCGCGCGCGAGCAGGGCGTTGAGATCGGCCTCCTTGCCCAGGCCGATCACGGGGACGAGGTGCTTCTGCGCGTTCAGCACGAGCCCCTCGGAGTTGACCCCGCGGTTCAGGTGGATCGCGAGGTTCGGGACGCGGGCGACCGGGCGGCCCAGGTCGACGAGGAGGCGCTCGATCCGCCCGTCCCTGCGCACGTGGACGCGGCCGGCCACGCTGAGATCGCGGTCGAGCCAGGTCGAGTACAGGACGCCGCCGTAGACCTCGACCCCGAGCTGCTGGTAGCCGCTCCGCGAGAGCTCGGCGCTCGGCTTCACCCGGAAGTTCGGCGAGTCGGTGTGCGCGCCGATGACGCGAAAGCCGCCGAGCGCCGGGTGCTCGGCCCCGGCCACGAACGCGACGATCGTCGACCCGCCCCGGATGACGAAGCGGCGATCGCCCGGAGCGACCGCCCACGCGTCGCGCTCCCCGAGCTCCGAGAAGCCGGCCGCCACGAGCCGCGAGGCGACCTCGCGCACGGCGTGGTACGGCGTCGGCGAGCGATCGATGAACGCGCAGAGGTCGCGGGCGGCCGCGACGCCGCGCTCGCGCAGCGCCGCCATCTCGTCCGCGCTCCTCGCGAAGCGCTCGCCAAGGTCGGTCAGTGGCCTGGGATCGCCTGTGCGATCGAGGATCTCGGGGGGCGTCATGGAGGGCGCGGAGTCTAGCAGAGCCGCCGAGCCTCGCCCGGCGCGCGCCTCCGTGCGTGCGAACGCGCCTCCGCGCGCTCGCCGATGCCGAGATGGCGGCCCACGCGGCCGGTGCGCCATGGTATCCGCCACCACCGCGCGGCTCGCAGGACCTCCTCCGACGCAGCGCGCCGCAACCCGCAACGGAGACGCGCCCCGATGTACCGCCTCGTCCGACCGCTCCTCTTCGCGCTGCCGCCCAGCCTCGCGCACGAGCTCGGCATGCTCGCGCTCGCCCCGCTCGAGCACGCAGCGCCGCTGCGCGCCCTCGTGCACGCCCGCCTCGCGCCCCGGGATGGGCGCATCGCCGTGCGCACCATGGGGCTCGACTTCCCTTCCCCGCTCGGCGTGGCGGGCGGCTTCGACAAGGACGCCCGCCGGGCCCGCGCGCTCGCCGCCCTCGGGTTCGGCTTCGTCGAGCTCGGCACCGTCACGGCGCAGCCCCAGGCCGCGAACCCGTCGCCGAACCTCTTCCGGCTGCCGGCCGACCGGGCGCTCATCAACCGGCTCGGGTTCCCGAACCAGGGCGCGGCCCGCGTCACGGAGCGCCTGCTCGGCCGCGGCGGCGCGGCGGCCGTGGGCGTGCCGGTGGGCATCTCGATCGGCAAGTCCAGGGTCGCGCCGCTCGATCCCATCGAGCCCGCGATCGACGACTACCTCGCGAGCTTCCGGGAGGCGCGGCGCGCGGCCGACTTCGTCGTGATCAACGTGTCGTCGCCGAACACGAAGGACCTCCGCGCGATGCAGGGCCCGGCGATCGCGCGGGCGCTGCTCTCCGCGATCGCGCGGGAGAACCGCGCCGCCGGGGCGCCGCTGCCGCTGCTCATCAAGGTCGCCCCGGACCTCGGCGACGAGGAGCTCGAGGCGCTGCTCGCCGTGGTCGAGGAGGTCGGCCTCGCCGGCGTCATCGCGACCAACACGACCGTGCGGCGCGACGGGCTCGCGACGAGCCCGGCGGCCGTCGAGGCGATGGGCGCGGGCGGGCTGAGCGGCCCGCCCCTCCGGCAGCGCTCGCTCGCGATGGTGCGGCGCATCCGCGCGCGCCTCGGGAGCGGCGTCACGGTGATCGGCGCAGGAGGCATCGAGTCGGCGGAGCACGCGATGGACCAGCTCCAGGCGGGCGCCGACCTCGTGCAGATCTATACCGGCTTCATCTACGGCGGCCCCCTCCTCCCCGCCGCGATCGCGCGCGGGCTGTCGGACCTCGTGGCCCGCTCCGGCGCGCGGTCGATCCAGGACCTCGTGAGCCGGCCAGGCGGCGCGACGCGCGCTGCTATGATCGGCCATGGAGCTTGAAGCGCACGTCCACGACACCATCCGCGAGATCCCGGAGAGCGAGTGGAACGCGCTGCACGGGGTGAGCGAGGCGCCGTTCCTCACCTGGGCGTGGTTCGACGCGCTCGAGCGGACGGGGTGCGTGGGCGAGGCGGCGGGCTGGCTGCCCCACCACATCACGCTCCGGGCCGAGGGGGCGCTGCTCGCCGCGGCGCCCGCCTACCTCAAGGACAACAGCGAGGGAGAGTTCGTCTTCGACCACGGCTGGGCCTCTGCGTCCCACCAGATCGGCGCGCCGTATTACCCGAAGCTCGTCGTCGCGGTGCCGTTCACCCCCGCGACGACGCCGCGGCTGCTCGTGCGCCGGCCGGAGGACCGCCCGGCGCTGCTGCCCGTCCTCGCCGAGACGCTCCGCAAGCTGGTCGCGCGGAGCCGCATCTCGAGCGCCCACGTCCTGTTCCCGACCGAGGACGAGGCCGCCGCCCTCTCCGACGCCGCCATGGCGCACCGCTGCGGCGTCCAGTTCCAGTTCGAGAACGAGGGGTATCGGACGCTCGACGACTTCCTCGCGCGCTTCAACGCGAAGCGGCGGCACCAGATCCGGCGCGAGATGCGCGAGTCCACGAGGCAGGGGCTGTCGATCGATACGCTGCGCGGCGCGGAGATCACGCCGGAGATCGTCGATGCCATGTTCGGCTTCTACGTCTCCACCGTGGAGAAGTTCGCCTGGGGCCGGCAGTACCTGAACCGCGCCTTCTTCGAGGAGATCGCGGCCCGGCTGCGCGGCGGCGGTGCCCAGGGAGGCGTCGAGATCGTCCTGGCGCGGGAAGGCAAACGCCCCATCGCGGGCGCGCTCAACCTCGCCGGGCCCACGACGCTCTACGGCCGTTACTGGGGCGCGTCGGAGGAGCGCCCGTTCCTGCATTTCAACGTCTGCTATTATCACCCGGTCGAGGATTGCATCGCCCGGGGACTGCGCCGCTTCGAGCCGGGCGCAGGAGGGTCGCACAAGCTCGTTCGCGGCTTCGCACCGAGCGTCACCCACAGCGCGCACCACATCGCGCATCCACGCCTGGACGCCGCGGTGCGCGAGTTCCTCGTGCGCGAGCGCGCGGCCGTCCTCGCGAAGACGGCGGACAGGAGCGTGGCATTCCGCTGAGCGCCTTCCTGGTGCAGCGCGACATGCGGTGTTGACGTGACGCGCGCCGGAGAGGGATGCTGCCAGACATGCGCGCCTTTCTTGCACTCCTCGCCTCCTCCATCGTCTTCGGGCTCGCCGCGAGCGGCGGCTGCTCGAGCAATGAAGCGACCGACACGACATCGACGGCGACGGCGGCCACGGTCGCCGGCGCCGGCGGCTCGCTCGGCTTCGGCTGCTTCGGCGGCAGCCCGGATGGGCGGTGTACGATCCTCGCCCAGGTCCCCGAGAGCTGCAGCTGCCCCGACTGCTCCGACACGGCGAGCTGCCTCGACCGCTGCAACGACGACGGCGCCTGCGACATGCGGCCAGACGCCCCCGACGGCGAGGATTGCACCTGCCAGGACTGCGCGGGCACCGTCGCGGCCTGCAGCCCGAGGCGCGGGTGCAACGACAACGAGGGGTGCAACGCCAACGAGGATTGCACCTGCCCCGACTGCACGAGCACCCCGCGGTGCACGGATCACTGCACGGACAACGGCTCGTGCGCGGAGTACTTCGAGGGGTGCTCCTGCGCGGATTGCAGCGGCGTGGAGCGCTGCGGCGGGGACCCGGCCACGACCACGGCCGCGGCCACGACGAGCAGCGGCGCGGGCGGCGACCCGACCGGCGGCGGCGGCGCGGGCGGCGACCCGGCCGGCAGCGGCGGCGCGGGCGGCGACCCGACCGGCAGCGGCGGCGCTGGCGGCAGCGGCGGCGCTGGCGGCGCCTAGGACACGCTCGGCGCCCTCGCCGCTCCGCGCCCTCGCCGCTCCGGGCCCTCACTGCTTCGCGGTGAGCCCGTGCTTCCTCAAGAACATCCGCACGTGGTGGCGCTCCATGCCCGCGCGGCGCGCCATCTCGCTGACGTTGCCGCTCGTCGCGCGGATCAGCTCGCTGAAGTAACGCTGCTCGAACGCCGCGACGGCGCTCCGCTTCGCCTCGCCGAACGCCGACGTCGGCACGACCACGTCGCCGCCGCCCTCCAGCGGCAGGATCGAGGCGATCGCCTCGGCGCCGGGCGGCAGGCTGGCGGCCACGCTGGTGACGTTCATGAGCTCGCGGACGTTGCCGGGGAAATCGTGCTGGCCGAGCGTCGTGGTGATGAGATTGACCATCTCCACGGCGCGCTCGGGGCACCCCAGGCGCTCGCAGACGCGCTCGACGAGCAGCGGGATGTCCTCCCGCCGCTCGCGGAGCGGCGGCAGCTCGATGCGCATCTGGGCGATCCGGAAGAAGAGATCGCTCCGGAAGCGCCCGGTGTTCATGCTGCGGCCGAGGTCGCGGCGCGTCGCCGCGATGATCCGCACGTCGACGGGCTCGTAGATGCGCGACCCGACGCGCTTCACCTTCTGCTCGGTGAGCGCGCGCAGCAGCTTCGGCTGGAGATCGGGCGGCAGCTCGCCCAGCTCGTCGAGGAAGATCGTCCCGCCGTTCGCCTCGTGAAACGCGCCGCTCCTCCGCTCGTTCGCCCCGGGGAAGGCGCCGCGCTCGTGCCCGAAGAGGAAGCTCTCGGCGAGCGCGCCCGGCAGCGAGGCGCAGTCGACGACGACGAACGGGCCGCCGCGCCGGCTCGAGACGTCATGGATGGCCTGCGCCGCGAGCTCCTTGCCCGTGCCCGTCTCCCCGGTGATCAGCAGCGAGAGCTCCGTCGAGGCCACCTCGCGCAGCAGGCGGAACAGGTGGCGCATCCGCGGCGAGGCGCCGATCAGCGGGCCGAAGCTCTCGTCGAAGCCGACGTCGACGCGCTCCTTGTCGAGCGGCTCGAAGCTCAGCACCGAGCCGCCGACCTGGATGGCGCACGCGGCCGTCAAGATCGCCTCGCGGATGCGGACCGTCGACACGAACGTCCCATTCTTGCTGCCGAGATCGCGGACGAGCACGCCCGGCCCTTCCGCGCGAAGATCGCAATGCGTCGAGCTGACCTCCGGATCGTCGACCACCACACCGCAGCTCGGATCGCGCCCCACCACGATCGGCGCGATGCCGATCTTGACGGGATCCCGGCCCGCCGATCGCAGCGTGCCGCCGCGAACAAACCACTGAACCGCGCGAGCGCGGGTCGCATCCCTCGTCGAGCTCATATCCAACGGTTATTCGATTTCCCTGGTCTTGACCACATCCACGCACGCCCCGCGCGCCCACGGGTGGGAAGCGCCCACCTGGGCGCACCGGGTACGTGGCTTCCGGAGGAGCCGCAGCCTCTCGTCGAAAAACTTCACAATTACTAGAGGAATCGACGCACTGTCGCCACGAACGACGAGAAATTCTGATCAAGCGATGTGCTGAGCGCATAGCGGGAGAGGCCCTCGAGAGGTTAGAGTACGTGGTCTACGCAAGCGATGAAGCGGGCGTTCGTCCGGCTCGCCTCATCGGGTGTCGATGGTCGATGAACGAGGACCCGGCCATCGCGGGGTGGATGCGCCCTGCGATAGGGGCTGTCGGTGTGTGTTCTTTCAACGCGATTCGGGGCTCCGCTCTCCCGGTCCCCTCAACGTGGGAGTCGCACGAGCGCTCCCGGCGAGGATGCTTATGCCGAGAATAGGATGGTTACTCCGGAAGCGCGCCGCGACGGCCCTGGGGCTCCTGGGGCTCTCCGCGGGCGCGAGCGCGCTCGCGTCCGTGTCCACCGGTTGCAGCAGCGAGGCCGACGGCCCGTGCATCTCCGACGAGCAATTCTTCGCCGAGAAGGTGTGGGTCCCCATCCTCTCGACGAAGTGCATCGGCTGCCATAACCCGCAGGGGCAGGCGGCGGAATCCAAGCTGATCCTCGCCGGGAGCAGCGAGGCGGGGTTCCTCGACAAGAACCTCGCGACGTTCAAGTCGCTCGCCGGGCTCGAGCTCGGCGGCGAGTCGTACGTCCTCCTCAAGCCGACGAAGGCCATCGAGCACGGCGGCGGCCAGGTCCTCGCCTCGGACAGCGCCGAGGTCGAGGCGCTCCGGGCGATGGTGGAGCGCACGAAGGAGCCGTCGTCCTGCGAGACGGACGTCAACGCGTCCTTCGCCGGCGTGGTGATGAGCGGGCCCGGGGAGACGCTCCGCACGGCGGGCCTCGAGCTCGCCGGGCGCCTGCCGACCGAGGCCGAGGAGGAGGCCGTCGCGCAGAGCGGCATGACCGCGCTGGATCCGATCCTGGACCAGATGCTCACGGAGGAGACGTTCTATGTGCGGCTGAAGGAGATCTACAACGATCTCTTCCTCACCGACCGTTACCTGAACGGCGAGGAGGCCGTCGATCTGCTCCGGAGCGACGCGTACGATCCGAAGTGGTACAACAGCCTCCCGCAGGATCCGGCGCTGGTCGCGAGATACGGCGCGCGGGACCTGGAGGACGTCGCCAACAAGCTGAAGAGCTGGACGAACCGGGCCGTCGGGAGGGAGCCGCTCGAGCTCATCGCTTACATCGTGCGGAACGACAGGTCCTTCAAGGAGGTCCTCACCGCCGACTACACGGTCGTGAGCCCCTTCTCCGCCAAGGCGTACGGCGTGACGGCCGAGTTCAAGAACGACGCGGATCCGGACGAGTTCGTCCCGGCGAAGCGCGATCCGATCCCGCTCGCCGGCGTGCTCACCTCCCCCGTCTTCCTGTCCAGGCACCCGACGACGAACACCAACAGGAACCGCCACCGCGCGAGGATGGTCTATCAGTTCTTCCTCGGCACCGACATCCTGAAGACGGCCGAGCAGCCGCTCGATCAGACGAAGATCACCGACTTCAACCCGACGATGAACAACGCGGCGTGCACCGTCTGCCACGCCGCCCTGGACCCGCTGTCAGGCGGGTTCCACAGCTTCGACTCCGCGGGCCGGTACAAGGAGGACGACACCTGGTACGAGGACATGCGGCCGCCGGGCTTCGGCGCCGAGTCGGTGCCTTTCAGCGAGTTCCCGACCGCGCTCTCGTGGGTGGCGAAGCGCGTCGCCGACGACCCCCGCTTCGCGCTCTCGGCCGTCTATACGATGTACACCGGCCTCACCGGGCAACAGCCGCTCGCCGCGCCGACCAACGACGATCCGGAGTTCAACGCCAAGTTCAGGGCGTACCTCGCCCAGTACCACGCGTTCAACACGATGGCGCACGACTTCGCCGACAGCGGCTACAACCTGAAGACGGTCGTCAAGGCCATCGTCAAGAGCCCCTATTTCCGGGCGCGCAACGTGGCGCAGGCGTCTCGGGGCGAGGCGCTCACGCAGCTCGGCGGCACGCGGTTCCTCGGGCCCGAGCAGCTGCACCGGAAGATCTGGGCGGTGACGGGGTATCCGTGGCGCCCGCGGGCGTTCGAGGACGACGGCAATCGCTACGACTTCCTGCTCCGGCGCGACGCCTACCGCATGCTGTACGGCGGCATCGACTCGCAGGACGTGATCCAGCGGATCACGGAGCCGAACGGGATCATGGCCAACATCGCCGACCGGATGGCGAACGAGATGGCCTGCATCGCGGTGCCGCGCGACCTCTACCTCCCGCAGGAGGAGCGGCTCCTCTTCCCGTACATCGAGACGACGTTCGAGCCGCGGGACACGAACGATTTCGACGTGCTGCCGGCCGTCGAGGGGATCAAGCAGAACATCCAGTACCTGCACAAGCGGGTGCTCGGCGAGTCGCTCGAGCTCGGTGATCCCGAGATCGAGCGGACATACAAGGTCTTCCTCGAGACGTGGGAGGAGGGCAAGGCGGGCATGGCGAAGCCGGAGGGCGAGGAGGGCCGGCTCTCGAGGTCGCTGCCCGGCCCGTGCCAGGTGCACAACGACTACTGGACTCGAGAGGGGCTCCCCGACGAAGAGAAGCTCACGCGCGACGAGAACTACACGGTCCGCGCGTGGATGAGCGTCGTGACCTATCTCCTTTCGGACTTCAGGTTTCTTTATCAGTAGGAGCAGCCATGGAACGTCGAGATTTCCTCAAACTGGCATCTATGGCGGGCCTCGGCGTCGTCGCAGCGGGCGTGCTGTCGAGGGACGCCGCCGCGGCCGGCCCCTACGCGGGCCCGCTCTGGGTCCACATCCACGCGAGCGGCGGCTGGGACCCGACGAGCCTCTGCGATCCCAAGGGCGCGATGAGCGAAGCGGAGCAGCAGACGCGGGAAGCGATGAATCGCAGCTACCTGCACGAGGCGATCGGGACCGCCGGCAATCTCAAGTACGCGCCGGTCGGCGGCAACGACGCGTTCTTCAAGAAGCACTACAGCAAGCTGCTCGTCATCAACGGCATCGACACCGGGACGAACAGCCACGACGCCGGCGTCCGCAATACGTGGTGCGGCACGCTCCGCGAGGGCAAACCCGCCTTCGCGGCGCTCGTGGCCGGCGTCCACGGCGGCGCGCTGCCGATGGGGTTCATCAGCAACGGCGGCTACGACACGACGGCGAACGTCGTGGCCGTCACCCGCATACCCGACACCGGCCTCCTGCAGCGGCTCGCCTATCCGAACAGGATCGATCCGGGGAACGAAGAGAACCGCGAGCAGTACCACACCGACGCCACGATGACGCGGATCCTGGAGGCGCGGCAGGCGCGGCACGCGGCGAAGCTGGAGCAGCAGCGGCTGCCCCACGTCAAACAGGCGATGAGCACGCTCTTCACGTCGCGCGTCGGGCAGAATGAGCTCAAGCAGCTCATCCAGTACCTGCCCGCGGAGTTCGAGCAGGCCTCGCTGCGGCGGCAAGCGCAGGTCGCGCTCGCGGCCTACCGCGCCGGCATCTGCGTGAGCGCCAACCTGTCAGTGGGCGGGTTCGACACGCACGGCAACCACGACGACAACCACATCCCGCGGCTCGACCAGATCTGCGACGGGATCGACTTCATCCTGACCGCCGCGGAGGAGCAGGGCATCGCGGACCGGATCGTCCTCGTCGTGGGCTCGGACTTCGGGCGGACTCCGGGCTACAACGAGGGCAACGGCAAGGACCACTGGAACATCACCAGCATGATCCTGGCCGGCGCAGGCATCGCGGGGAACCGGGTGATCGGCGCGACGGACGACCGGCACAACCCGCTCGACGTCGATCCGGTCACGCTCGCGCCCAAGGAGGGCGGCGTCCGGCTCAAGCCGGGGCACATCCACAAGGCGCTGCGCAAGCTGGCGGGGATCGCGGACGATCCGCTCGTGGAGCGATTCCCGCTCTCCGAGGAGGAAGACCTGCCCATCTTCGGGTGATGGGGCCCGCGGGCGGCGCGCCGCGCCGCCATCGACATCATCGACTGCGGCGCGGGTGACATCATCGGAGCCGGCGGGCGAGGAGACGGGATTGCCGCCTCGCCCGCCGCTCACTCCACCGAGAACGCGATCTCCTCGCTGGCGGCCGCTCCGTCCGCATCGACGCGGAGCCGGTGCGCGCCGGCGACGAGCGGCCAGTCGAGCGCGAACGGCGGGCCGACCTCGATGGGGCGCCCGTCGAGCACGAAGCGCACGCGAGGCACGCCCGGAGGGACGTCGGCGCGCAGCCGGATCGCCTGCAGCGAGTTGATCGAGGGGTCGAGGACGAACCGGGCGCCGTCGGGCGGGTACGCGACGCGGACGCGCGCGCCGGCGCCGGCCGGAGGAGCGCCGGGCGCCCCGGGAAGCGCGCCGCAGAGGGGCGACGCCGCATCGGGCGCGAGGGGGCGGCCGGCGGCGCGCGCCCACGCGGTGAGCTCCGCGTCGTAGCGCTCGACGACGCGCTCCTCGACCGCCGCATCGGGGCAGGCCCCGGCGCGCAGGCCGTTGCGGCGATCGATGCGCACGGTCTCGTGCATGTCGCACGGCGAGAGCGCCGCGGCGTCGCCGCGCGGGAGGAGCTCGCGGCGGCGGTGCGGGCACGCGGCGGTCGGCCTCATGCCGGACAGGGCGCAGACCTCGACCTCGGCGAGCTGCTCGGGATCGGGCGGATCGAAGGGGCGCGGCGGCCGGACGCGCGCGGCGGCGAGCATGGCGTCGCGGAACAGCGGGCCCGCGCCGGTGATGCCGCTGACGCCGCCCATGGGCGAGCCATCGAAGTTGCCGACCCAGACGGCGACGGTGACGTCGGGCGTGAAGCCGACCGCGATGTTGTCGCGGAAGCCCTTGGACGTGCCCGTCTTCGCGGCCACAGGGAACGGGAGATCGAGCGCGTTGCCCTCGCCGAACGACGCGAGCCGCGCCCGGTCGTCGGCGAGGATGTCGACGATGACCCGGGCGCGCGCGGCGTCGAGGACGCGCGCGCCGCGCTCGGGAAGCACCGCGGACAGCTCGGCGGGCTCGTCTTGACCGCGGCGCGCGGACGACGCGGGAGAGGCCGCTCGTGGTGAGGTCGACGGAGGCGACGAGGGAGCGAACGAGCGCACCGCGCGCACCGGCAGGTAAAGGCCTCCCCGCGCGAGCGTGGCGTAAGCGTTCGCGAGGTCGACAAGGCGGACCTCGCCGTCGCCGAGCGCGATGGCGACGCCGTAGCGCGACGGCTCGCGATCGAGCGAGCGGAGGCCGAGCTCCCGGAGCCGCGCGATGACGCGCTCGGGGCCGAGCGCGGCCGCCGCCCAGACTGCAGGGACGTTGTACGAGTTGGCGAGCGCGTCCCGCAGGCGGACGGGGCCGTGGAACCGGCCGTCGTAGTTCCGCGGCGCATAGTTGCCGTCCGCCGTCGGAAACGAGAGCTCGACGTCGGGAAGGACGGTCGCGGCGGTGAACCCGAGCTGCTCCATGGCGAGCTCGTAGACGAACGGCTTCAGCGCAGAGCCGGGCTGGCGCAGCGCGAGGACGCCGTCGTTGTGGCCGAGCCCGGCGGCGTCGTCGATGTCGTGCGAGCCGACGTACGCGAGGATCTCGCCGGTCGCGTTCTCGATCACCACCACCGCCGCCGCGCCGACGTCGCGATCCGAGAGGCCGCGGACGGTCTGCTGCGCGAGGACCTCGATCTCGCGCTGGAGGCCGCGGTCGATCGTCAGCGTGATCGAGGTCGCCCGGCCGCGGGGCGACGCGGCGCCGGGGCCCTCGGCGGGAAGGCCCGCGCCCGGGCCCAGCGCGCCGCCGAGCACGGCGCGAACGAGGTGCGGCGCGCCGAGGCCGCCCCCCTTCGGGGCGAGGGCGATGGGCTCCGCGCGGGCGCGGGCCACCTCGGCCTCGCCGGCGAGGCCGGCCGCGAGCATGCGATCGAGGACGCGGTTCCTGCGGCGCTCGAGCGGCCCGGTGCCGCGGCGCGGATCGTAGAGCGCCGGGCCGCGGGGCATGCTGGCGAGCGCGGCGGCCTCCGCGAGCGACAGGTCGCGCGTGGGCTTGTCGAAGTAGAAGCGGCTCGCCGCCTCGACCCCGCGCAGGCCCGGGCCGAACGCGACGCGGTTCAGGTACTGCTCGAGGATCTCGCGCTTCGAGAGCGACGCCTCGATGCGCAGCGCGAGCGCCGCCTCGCCGAGCTTGCCGCGCGCGGTGCGGGGGCGCGGGACGAGCGTGCGCGCGAGCTGCTGCGTGATCGTGGACCCGCCCGAGACGACGCGCCGCTCCGCCGCGAGCTGGCCGACGGCGCGCGCGATCGCGATCGGATCGACGCCGGGGTGGCGCGCGAACCGCTTGTCCTCCGCGGCCAGGAGCGCGCGCTGGATGCGATCGCCGGCCTCGGAGAGCGGAAGCCAGCGCGCGCGCGCCCCGTCTCCAGCGCGGAGCTCGCGGAGCACCGTGCCGTGGCGGTCGAGCAGGACCGTGGACACGGCGTGGTCCTCGGGCGACCGGAGCTCCGGCGGAAGCGGCGTGAGCGCCGCGAGGGCGGCCAGCAGGAGCCACGGCGCGACGGCGAGGGCGACCGCGATCTGCGCCGCGCGGCGCAGGATCCGCCGCGCGCGCGGGCCGAGGCGCGCAAGCCACCGCCCTGCGCGGCCAGGCCCTTCCAGGGAGCGCGCGCGCACGGCTCAGCGCGGACGCGGCGCCGCGTCCGGCCCTCGGCTCCCGACCTGGACCGTGACGGCGCCCGTCCGGCCGAAGACCTCGGGGCTGTACATCTCCTCCGCGCGCACGGGCGGGACCACGAACGAGCCGAGCGTCGTGGCGCGCGCGAGGTACCGGTACCGGTACATCCCGGCGGCCATGTGATCGACGAAGAAGAGGACGCGGTCGTCGCGGATCTCGCGGACGAAGCGGCTCGGGTCGTAGACGCGGCCGGTCGCGCGCAGGTCGTCCTGATCGACGTCGGCGTCATCCGCCTCGGCCTGGGCCTCCGCCGCGTCGACGTCGAGCGAGCGCGCGGACGTCGCGAGCCGCGCGTCGACCGCCTCGAGGCCGGCCGGCAGCGGATCGTCGATGACCACGAAGTCGCGCGGAGAGGGCGTCACCACGACGATCTCACCGAGCACGAGATCGCCGCCGGCGAACGCGACCGACGGAGGAGCCGCGCCGGCCGCGCCGCCGACCACGGCCGCGAGGTCCTCGGGCGCGAGCGCGCGGAGCGACTTCTCGACGAAGAAGCCGCGGTCGAGCGCCTCCGTCGGGAGCTGCTTGCGCGCGTAGCGGAGCCGCGCCTCGTAGAACAGGCGGCCGCGCCCGTCGACCGCGAACGCGAGCGGCGCGCCCCCGGCGCTCGCGAGCCTCGCCGCGGGGATCGACGTCTTGACCTGCTCCGTCGTGGGGCCGTGGAACGGCGCGGAGAACAGCTCCGCCTGCCCCAGGAACACCCGCGCGTCGAAGTCCGGCGCCGTCTTCTCCTGCGCCTTCCGGTACTGATCGAGCGCGAGCAGCGCCCAGGCCGTCTCCTGCGTGCTGCGCCACGTGCCGCCGCGGCGATCCGCGAGCAGCCCCGCCGCGAGCCGCGGCGCGAGCGGGTGCGCCGGCCGCGCCGCGAGCAGCGCGCGCAGCACGAGCGCCGAGGTGCGGGCCTCGGAGTCCATGAGCACCGCGTACGCGTCGCCGTGGTTGTGGACGGCCCGCGCGACCGGGCCGTCGAGGCGCAGCGCGCCCTCGAGCTCGCGGACGAGCTGATCCACGGACGCCCTGTCGCTCTTGCCGATCACCATCGCGTGCGCGAGCAGCGCCTTCGAGAAGAGCGGCAGCTTGTCGCGCTCGTCGAACAGCTGGCTCGCGCGCCCGGGGTCGGGGGCGCCGCTCGCCGCGAGGACGTCGACGAGGAACGGCGCCGTCGCCCGGAGGAGCGGGTCGGCGCCGACCCGGTTGAGCTCCTGGCGCAGGTACGACGTCGCGCGCTCCACCGCGTCGGCCGGCACCGCGACCCCGTAGCGCCTGGCCTCGGTGAGGCCCCACAGCGCGTACGCCGTGGTCCACAGGTCCGCGCTGTCCGACTCGGCGAAGAAGCCGAAGCCCCCGTCCCCGCGCTGGTGCGAGAGGATCTCCCGGACCGTCTTGCCGATGACGGCCGTGAGGTCCTTCGGCAGCGCGATCCCGTAAGCCTTCGCGAGGTCGCGCAGCGACAGGAGCGGGACCATCCGGCTCGTCAGCTGCTCGGTGCAGCCGTACGGGTACTCGAGGAGCTGCTCCACGCCGCCGCCGAGGCCGACGAGCGCGGTCGGCGCGAGACTCACGGTGAGCCCGCCCGTGTCGTCGCGGATCGCCGACAGGTCCCCGAGCCGCTCCGCGCTCGCCGTGGTGGTGTCGCCATAGAGCGCGACGGCCTCCGGCGCCATGGGCGCCTTGATCTCGCGGTTCACCTCGACAACGTCCGACGCGCCGCCGCCGGTGGCGCGGAAGCGCAGCGTCGCGGGGCCGGCCCGCGGCGCCGAGAGCGCGAAGCGGACCTCGGCCGACCCGCCCGGCGCGAGCTCGACCGAGCGCTTGGCGCTGCCCGCGAGCGTCAGCCCCGACGCGGTGACCTCCACCTCGACCGTCGCCGCCTTCGCGAGCCCCTTCGAGGTCACGACCACCCCCGCGTCGATCGCGTCGCCCGCGCGGAGGAAGCGGGGCAGCGCGGGCCGGGCCATGAGCGGGCGGCTCGTCGTCACCCGGGACTCGCCGTAGCCGAAGCGATCGTCCTCGGCGGCCACGACCGCCATGACCCGGTACGTCGTGAGCGAGTCCGGCAGCTTGAAGCTCGCGTGCACCTGCCCGGAGGCGTCGGTCACGAGCGCGGGGTTGTAGTAGGCGCTCTGGCGAAAATCGCGGCGCACGCCCGTGCCGCCCTCGGCGCCGCCGCCGCCCGCGCGCCCCTTGTCGGCGCCGAGGTCGGCGAACGGGTTGCGCACGCGGGCGAGCGCCTCGCGCGTCTCGATGGTCGCCACCTTCAAGGGGCGCGGCGCGCCGAACACGGGGATCGGATCCGGCGTCGTGTACCCCGTCAGCGACAGGACGCCCTCGTCCACGGCGTAGAGCGTGACCTCCGCGCGGGCGGGCTGGCCGGCGCGATCGCGGACGTCGACGTCCACGCGGATCGGATCGCCGGGGCGCGCGTCCGCCTTGTCGGCGCGGACGCGCACCGCGAGCCGCTGCGCCTCCGGGTTCACGCGGAGCGGCGCGTAGCCGAGGCGGAACGCCGGCGCCCCGACGTCGGGCCCAGGCGCCCCGCCCTTCCCCGGCGCGGGCTGCGGCTTCGTCCGCCCGCGCAGGAGCAGCACCGAGACGAAGGCGTTCGGCCGGAGGTCCTCCGTGATCGGGACGTCGATCACGGGCATGGCGCCCGACAGCGTCACCTTCCGGTGCGCGGAGATCCCGGCGCGCTCGACCGTGACCAGCGCGTCGGCGGACGCGAACGGCGACTTCACGATGATGCGCGCCGTCTGGCCGATCTCGTAGCTGTCGCGGTCGGGAACGAGGTCGACCTTGAGCTCGTCGCTGTCGCCGAAGCCCCCGCCGCCCTCGCCGAGCGCGTAGACCCCGGCGGCGGCGCCGACGGGGTTGCCGCGGCGGTCCCTGGCCGTCGCGTGCAGGAGGTAATAGCCCCCCGACGGGACCGTGAGCTCGCAGCTCCGCGGCGCCGCCGCCGTCGTGACGCCGCACCGCGCGACGACCTTGTCGACAGGCGCGCTCACGCTGCGGTACGCGCTGCCGCTCTCCTCCCGCGCGAGCGTCCACGTCCGGTGCACGAGCTCGACCCGGACCGCGACCTGCGCGACGCGCGCCCCCTTCGGATCGACCGCGAGGATCTCCGGCCGCAGCACGTCGCCCGCCTTCGCGAAGAGCTCGGGCTCCTTGAGGGCGACGTAGAACTCGGCCGGGTGCACGAGCGCCGTCGAACTCCCGGCGAGCGTCTGCCGCGACACGTCGGTGACCGACGCCTCGCACGTGACGAGCTCGGTGCCGCGCTGCCCGGGCATCGAGAGCGCCGCGCCGATCGCCGCCTGCCCGGCAGCGTCGAGCTTCTCGCGCGCGCTCTGCACCTCGAACCCGCGCGGCGCCTGGTCCCGCAGCGCGTCGGTGAGCTCGTCCTCCCGGACCGTGAACCCCTCGATCCCCGGCGGCGAGAACGACGCCGGCGCGCGCGTCACGGAGAGCGATGCCTCCGCGTTCGTCATCGGCGCCCCGAACAGGTAATCGCCGCGCGCGGTCCAGCGCGCCTTGTCGCCGCGGACGTAGCTCGGCCTGTCGCTCTCGACGCCGACCTTGAACTCGGCGGGGCGGTACTCGGCGACCTCGACGCTGCCCATCACGTCCGGCCACCCCGCCTCGCCGCCCTGGACCGTGGCGGCGAGGCTGTACGTGCCGAGCCGCGCGCTCTCGGGGATCTTCACGTCGGCCGAGAACGTGCCGAAGGCGCCGAGCGTCGGGGAGAGCGAGACGAGCGCCTCGCCGTCGGGCCCCTCGACCTTGAGCGCGACGCTCTTTCCGGCCGGCGTCTTCGCCCCGCGCGCGCCCTCCTCGCGGAAGATCCCCTTCACGCGCACCGTGTCGCCCGGCCGGTAGATGCCGCGATCGGAGAACATCATCCCGAACGGGCGGGCCTCGCTGAAGTCCGACGCCGCGCCGAAGCGCCACCCGTTGAGCGAGTCGGCGACGCTCCGGTACGTCCAGTCGTCGCCCGCGCGCGCGAAGACCACGCTGCGCCCGAGCGTCGTCGTGGCCTCCGGACCGTGCGCCGTCGCGGGGACCATCGCGAACCCCTGGGCGTCGGTGGACACCGCCGCGGGCGCGGGAGCGCCAGCGGCCCGGATCCACACGCGCGCCCCGGGCACCGGCGCGCCCGTCGACAGGCGCGTCACCCACACGAGCGAGCCGCTCGGCGAGACCTTCGCGCTGATCCCGAGGTCGGTCACCTGCGCGATCACCGCCTCGGAGGTGGTGCGCGCGTGCCGCGTCCCGGGCCGGGCGGTGTAGCTGATCCCGATCGCGAGCGGCCCGCGCTTGCCCTCGCCGCCCAGCACCTCGGCGGCGCGCACGAGGTGCGTCGCCGGCGTGTTGGTCGCGGCGGCCGGGCGCAAGAC
The DNA here is from genome assembly GCF_051525245.1 of Sorangium sp. So ce128. Lineage (NCBI taxonomy): Bacteria > Pseudomonadati > Myxococcota > Polyangiales > Polyangiaceae > Sorangium > Sorangium sp. So ce128. The sequence goes on from NZ_CP150313.1 coordinate 6,371,808, forward strand.
CGTCTGCTTGCCGGAGGGCAGCGCCGCGATCTCGCCCATCTTCGGGCTGCGCCCCGGGCTGTGCGGATCACCCTGGAGCGCGAGGATCATCTCCTCGGTCATCGCGCCGACCGCGAGCGAGAGCTCGCGCACGTTCACGGACACGACCGGGATCTCCCGACGCTGGGCCGGCTCGAACACGCTCCCGACGAGGCCGATCTGCGCCTCGGGCCAGCGATCGTCGAAGGCGATCTCCTCGGTGACGACGCCGGCGAGCGCCTGCCCGTGCACGTCGCGCAGCCCGGCGGCCACGCGCACCCGGTAGCTGCGACCCGGGGCGAAGGCGCCGCCGAGGGGGATGTGGCTCGTGGGCTCGTCGTCCTCGATCCACGACGGCCACAGCAGCTTGACGGCGGGCTCCACCGAGATCGCCCGCTTGGCGTCCGCGAACCTGATGGGGTTCGAGAAGGCGAGCGTGAACCCGCCGTCGGCCGCGCAGCGCCCCTGCGGCGTGTCGCGATCGCACTGGGGGCGCAGCGCCCGGAGCGGCCCGTAGGTGCGGTACGTGAACCGCTGCTCCTCGCCGGCCGGCAGCGGCCCTTCGCGGCCGCGGAGGCCCTCGGCCACGGCGAGCTCGATCTCGCTGTCGCGCGGCAGCGGCGCGCGGGGGACGAGCTCGGCGAGCATCTCGTTCTTCGCGTCGGGGCGCCGCACCTCGAACGCCACCTTGTCTTTTCGATCGCCCACCGTGAGGGACGCGCGCCGCGCGATCTCGGCGGTGTCGACCGGCTGGTTGAACCGCAGCTCGAACCTCGCCTCCGGCTTGAGGTCGTCCTTGCCCGACCAGGGCTCGACGCGCGCGACCGCGGGCAGCTCGGTGCGGAAGGTGAAGGAGTACGGCTCGGCGAGCGCGCTGCCGTCGAGCGCGCGGGTACCCGCGGGGACCTCGACGGTGAACTCCGTGCCGCGCGGCAGGCGTCCTTCGGGGACGAACGTGAGGCCGCTCGTGCCGACCCAGCGCCAGCGTCCAGGCGCGGACGGCTTCAGGACCGCGGGCGCCGCGGCCTCGCTGCCCGCGAGATCGAGCGATCGCATCGGCCGGTTGAAGACGAGGCTGATCTCGGCGGGGCTCGTGGTCTGCCCGCGGGGCGCGCCGAACACCACCGCGAACGGCCCTGCCGCGGCCTTTCCGCCCACATCGAGCGCTCCGGGAGCGAGCGTCCCTCGAGGCGGGACGTTGGGGGCGCGCGCGCCCTGAACGCACGCCAGGCTGAGGGCGATGACCGCGAGAACGGCGGGCGCAGATCGGAGGCGCGGAGCGACGGACATGGCCGCGACTCAGCAATGGGGATGCCGCGGGCGCAAGAGGCGAGTCCGCGGCGGAATCCGGGCGGGTGATGTGGCAGGCGAGACACACCCGAGGACCGCCGGTGACGCGCGGGCCCCGCCCCGGCGTCCTCGACCGTGCCCTTCATCCGGGCTGCGCGGCCAGGCGGCGGCGGACGTCGAGGCGCGCGTTGGTCACCTCGGCGCATGTCGTCTGCGCGCCTCGGTGACCCCTTTGGACATGATGAGAACGCCGATCATTCACACTGTCGCATCGTCGTCCAGGTCGCTCGTTGAGTGCACAGCCAGGCCGTTGACGCTCACCGCCGCCCCATGCTCCGGGGGAGACCTCCCCTGCCCTCGGTGCTTGACGACGTCACGCAGCGAAGCGATGTGCTTTGCGCGTCGCCTGTGAACCATAGAGAAGAGAAAACCCACATCTTCGGCCACCTTGGCCGTCGCAGCTCCGCTCAGATCCTACGAGGACACGGTCGCAGCGGCTGAGCGAGATCATCCACTGCATCGAGCCTATGGCGCAGCGCGTAGCCGCCGCTGGCGCCGCCGGCGCGGGTGATCCGGCTCGGGCGCGCCGCAGATCGCGGCGTGGAGGCAACCCCTCCGATGGACGTACAGGGCGTTGGCATAACGTCGTTTTTCAGGAGGCGAGCGGATCGCGTAAGTGGTCATCAATGGTGGCCGGATTCGAACACGAAGCAGGGATGGCGAGCGATAAGGCATCATCTCGCCCAACACCTTCTGCCTCCGGTTGACCCTCTCGGACAATACGGCCGTTGCCGCGCCCCCTCTTGAAATGGCGCGAACAGCCGTGATAAGTTCATCTCTCTTGTTGCCGATACCAGCGCGACGAAGGGATCGGGAGCGATCTGCGGCTCCGTCAAGGCATCACCGGAATTCTTGTTCGGCGCTCGTGCTCCTGATCGCGACCTTCGCGATCGCCTTCTGCGCGCCCGCGCCGGCGCTGGCGGACAAAGCGCCGGCGCAGGTCCTGGTGTTTCAGTCGGATGACCCGACCGCGCCGGCCATGGCCTCGATCACCGGCGAGCTCCGGGAATCGGTGCGGGTCGGGTGGGACGGGCCGGTCACCTTCAAGCTCGAGTTCCTCGATCTGTCGTGGTTCGACACCCCCGATTACGCGCGCGAGCTCCGCCGCTTCTATCGGACCAAATACAGCAGCTATCACCCCGGCGTGATCGTCGCGCTCCGGCTCGACGTGCTCCGGGTCGTGCTCGATCTGCGGCGCGAGCTGTGGTCCGGCGTGCCCGTGCTCTTCCTGAGCGAGGACCGGAGCGCCGCCCTCGCGGTGCCCGCCGCGCCGGACGTCACCGGGATCTGGCTCGATTTCGCGTGGCTCCGGACGGCGGAGAGCGCGCTGCGCCTCCTCCCCGACACGCGAGAGGTCGCGCTCGTCATGGGCGCGAGCCCCTGGGAACGCGCGCGCCACGACGGGATCGCCCGCGATCTCAGCCCCCTCGCCGACCGCGTCGCGCTCCTGGACCTCGCGAGCCTGCCGCTCGCCGAGCTCGATCGGCGCCTCGCCACGCTCCCGGAGAACGCCATCGTCCTGTTCGACACGTTCTACATGGATGGCGCCGGCAACCGCTTCGTCGGGCTACAGGCCTTCGAGCGGGTCCGAGCGCAGTCCCAGCGCCCGTTCTTCTCCGTCCACGGCGTCGGGCTCGGCAAAGGGATAGTCGGCGGGGAGATCGTCGACTACGGGCGGGTCGGGCGCGACCTGGGCGGGATCACGCTGCGACTCCTCGGCGGCGAGTCCGCGGCGTCGATCCCGATCCGCGCCGCGGACGCGAACGAGCTCGCCTTCGACGCCCGCGAGCTCGCCGTCTTCCGGATCCCCGAGGACCGCCTGCCGCCCGGCGCCGAGGTCCACTTCCGGGTGCCGTCCTTCTGGGATCTTTACCGCCGGTGGGCGGCGGGCGCCGCGGTCGCGGTCACGCTCCAGACCACCCTGATCGCCGGGCTCGTCATCGAGCGGCGGCGGCGCGGGCGCGCTCAGGCGATGAGCGACGCCGTGCTCGCCTCGATGGTCGGCTTCGTGGCCGTCGTGGACAGGACCGGGGTGATGCACCGCACGAACTGGACGTGGGCGCGCGCGTCGCGCGAGGGCGCGCCGGGCCCGCTCGAGCTTGTCGCAGAGGGAGAGAGCTACCTCGGCGCGTTCCGGCGGGCCGCGGCGGCGGGCGACGCTGGCGCCGGGCGGGTCGTGGAGCTCGTGGAGGGGGTGCTCGCTGGGCGCGACGTCGAGGGCACGGTCGAGTACCGTCACGATGGCGCCGAGCGCTGGACCGAGGTGCGGGCGCGGCGGCTCTCGTGGAAGGACGGGGGGGCGGTCGTCTCCCACTTCGACGTGACCGGCCGGAAGCGCGCCGAGAGCCAGGCGCGCGAGTCGCTCAGCGCGCTCTCGCACCTCAACCGCGTGGCGGCGATGGGCGAGCTCGCGTCCTCGATCGCGCACGAGATCAACCAGCCGCTCTCCGCGGTGCTCACGAGCGCGCAGACCGCGGAGATCCTGCTGCGCCGCGCGGCGCCGGACGTCGCGGAGGTGAGCGCTGCCCTCGAGGAGATCGTCGCCGGCGCCCGGCGGGCCGGCCAGGTGATACGGCGGATGCGCGTGCTGCTGAAGAAGGGCGAGGCGCAGAGGGAACGGTGCGACCTCAACGAGGCGGCGCGCGAGGTGGCGCGGCTCGTGGGCAACGACGCGCTCCTGCGCGGGGCGACGATCGCGCTGGAGCTCGCGCCCGACCTGCCCGCCGTGCGCGGCGACGCGGTCCAGCTCCAGCAGGTGGCGCTGAACCTGATCTCGAACGCGCTCGACGCCGTCTCCGGGCGGCCGCACGGCGACCGCCGGGTGATCGTGAGGACGGCGCGCGCCGGCGAGCGCGTGGCGCTCGTGGTGGAGGACTCGGGCGAGGGGGGCGCGATGGACGATCTCGAGCGGTTCTTCGAGCCGTTCTTCACGACGAAGTCGGAGGGTCTGGGCCTCGGGCTCTGCATCAGCCGGTCGATCGCGGACGCGCACGGCGGTCGGCTGTGGGCCGAGCGCGCGCCTGCCGGCGGCGTGGCTGCGCGCCTCGAGCTGCCGGGCGAGGCGGCGCAGGAGGAACGATGACGGGCGTGACGGCGAAGGTCGTGGTGATCGACGACGACGGCGCGGTGCTGCGGAGCGTGGGCCGGCTGCTCGGCGCCTCGGGCTACGAGGTGGAGCTGTTCGAGGGAGCGCGCGCGTTCCTGGCGTCCGCGGCGGCGGCGCCGGACGCGCGGGCCGGCTGCGTGCTCGTGGATCTGGCGATGCCGGAGCTCAACGGGCTCGACCTGCAGGCGGCGCTCAGGGCGTCCGGGTGCCGGCTGCCGCTCATCTTCATCACCGGGCACGGGGACGTGCGCGCGTCGGTGCAGGCGATGAAGGAGGGCGCTGTCGACTTCCTGCTGAAGCCGCTCGAGGCAGACGAGGTCCTCGCGGCGGTGAGGCGCGCGATGGACCTCGACGCGCGGACGCGGGCGGCGCGGGTGGAGCGGGAGGCGCTCGCGGCGCGGCTCGACGCGCTCACGCCGCGCGAGCGGCAGGTGTGCGACCGGATCGCGCGCGGGGAGCTGAACAAGCAGATCGCGGCGGAGCTGGGGCTCGCCGAGTCGACCGTGAAGCAGCACCGGGCGAGCGCGACGGCGAAGCTCGGGGTGACGTCGGCGGCGGAGCTCGCGGCGCTGCTGGAGCGGAGCCGCAGGCGTGACGGGTAAACGCCGCGACGGGGTCTCTTGACCTGCGAGGTCTGTCCGACGACCGAACGCCTGGAGAGCGGATACGGCCTCGAGATCGACGATGTCGGCGGGCGCTGGATCCGGGCGTGACGAACAGCCCGCTTTCCTGAGCCCAAACGCAGGATGGAATCATGGGTTCCGTCGCGCGTCAAGCTGTCCGAAGGGACGATGGCGCGCACGCCTGCGCCGGCGTTAAGTACGTGGCCGCACGCTCCCGAGCGGTGATGGACCGCATCGGCAAGCGCGGCGCCCGAGCAGAGAGCGCGGCCGCGGCAACCTCGAGCATGAAGCACACGTGATGTGCAGATGCCGGCAAACGCTGCCTGGTCGATGATGTGGGTTGCACGACCCCGCGGAGCTCCCTCACCGCCCGAGCCGCTCGCGGCCGCCCGCGCGATAGGCGTCGACCCAGCTCCACAACGTCTCCAGCGACACCCTCGCGCGCGCCGCGATCGCGCGCGGCGCGTCGTCTCCGCGGATCATCGCCAGCACGGCCGCCTCCCGCGCCGGCGCCGCGGGCGCAGCGTCGGCGGCCGGCGCCTCCGGCTGGGTACACGCCACCTCGGCAGGCGCGGGCGCCTCGGCGCGCAGCGCGAGCTGCTGGAGCGGCAGCCGCGCCGCCGGATCGCCGAGCAGCACGTAGCCGCGGAGATCGTTGCGCAGCATCCACAGGTGAGCGCGATCGGCGCGATCGGTGGGATCGGCGCGGCCCGCCGCGCGCGCGTCGGCCTCGATCTGGTAGCTCTGCGCGAGATCGTCGTTCGCGCCGCGGTAGAACTCCATCAGCGCCTCCAGCGCGATCCCCGCGCGACTGCCGCGGGCCAGCACCTCGAGCGGGCGATAGATACGGGACTTCTTGCTCTCCGACAGGCTCTTCGTGCCCGAGAAGCTGTACGTCCACGCGAGGTCGACGTGGCCGATGACGGCGAGCGGCCCCGCCGGGTTGGCCAGCGCGGCCTGCGGCAGGGCCGCGACGAAGGGGCGCTGGCCGGACGCGGGGAGGCTGCGCAGCACGGCCTTCAGGCTGCCACCATAACGATCCTCCTGCGCGAGCTGCGAGAGCCAGGCGTGATAGACGCTCTCCGCCGGCGTGCCCGCGCCGAGGCAGGCCAGATAGAACCACATGCCTCCCGGCAAGAACGCCTGGCCCCGCAGCCGCTCGGCGTCGAGGATCTCGTCGTGGGCGATCACGAGCGCCCCCTGGCGCCGCCAGGCGTCCTCCTCCCTGCGCCAGCCACGCCGGGGCGCGCCCAGGCCGTGGCTCACCGAGAGCAGCACCGAGGGACGCGCGCCGCCGCCCCCGGCGAGCAGATCGTCCACGCTGGCGGCGGAGATCTCGCGCACCGAGGCCACGGGGAGCTTGCCCCTGGCGTGCGCGTCCATCGACGTGGCCAGGCTCGGGCCGACGAGCCTGAGCTTGCCCGTGACCGTGGCCGCCGAGCCGTCGGGCGCGGCATAGAAGAGCAGCTCCGGCGAGGTCTCGGGCGTACCGCGCTGCGCGTAGCGAACGACCTTCTCGGCGTAGGCGGCATAGCCGGCGAGATCCGTCTCTCCCGCGCCGTCCGTGAAGTGGACGCGCCCCGTGAGCGCGTCATTGGCGAGCGCGTGCTGGAGCTCCACCGAGGTGTGATGGAGATCGCCGAGCATCATCAGGTAAAGGGGCCTGTCCTCCTCCGCCACCTCCTCGGACCAGTAGATATCTCTCCGGAAGTCCGCCGATCGCTTGGCGTCCATCCCGTGCGGCACGCGATACACGCGCGCGGGCGAGCCCTGCTCGGCCTCGCGCAGCGCGACGAGCGGCTGGATGGCCTCGAGCATCCGGTCGCCCTCCCGGTCCTCGGGCGCGATCACCGCCCATCGCTGGAGGGTGAGGTCGTTGCGATCGGCGTCGGTGCGGCGCCAGTGGTTGGCATCGCGGGCCTTCCTGGGCCTCGGCGCGCGCTGGGCGGCGTCGTCAGGCAGCCCCTCGTCGAGCACGGGGCGGCGCTCGTCGGCGTCGGCGAGCAAGAGGTCCAGCCGGTCCTCGCGGGGGTTCATGGTCATTGGCTCCTCGATGGCCCGGAGCTCGGGTGGGAGGGGCTTCGCCTGGAAGGGAGGGTGTGTCACGAGGCGTCCTCCAGCGCGAAGGCATCGAGTTGCTCCGCGAGCTCCACCAGATCTCCGGTGGTGGCCGCGATGTGGCCCGTGCCGGGCAGCCCGCCGCCGTTGCCCCAGATCTCGATTTCGCTCCCTTCGACCCCAGGCGCGAGGACGGCCAGGCTGTCCGGGGGCGCCGGGCGCTGATCGTAGAGCCAGCGCAGCAGCATGCGGTGGCGGAAGTCGAGGCTCGAGAGCGCGACGAAGAGGCCGGGCTGGACGCGCGGCCGCGCCAGGAGCTCCTCCATCCATAGCGGCGGCCGGGCCCCGTCGGCGCCGAGAGGGCCGTGGATGTGATCGTCCTCGGTGAGCAGCGGCGGCGAGAAGATGGGGCGCGGCTCGGCCGAGTAGCCGCCGTACAGGCGGAGCACGACGATCTCGCTGTCGAGATCGAAGCGCCGGGGCATGACGGGATCCATCTTCCACGTAGCCGCCCCCGCGGCGCGCTTGACGACGCGCGGCTTGCCGCCGGCGCCCAGGAGGGACGGCTGGATGGCGTATACGGTCCGCTGCGGCAGCTTCTGCGCGATCGCGTGCTCGAGGCAGGGCCGCCAGAGCAGCGTGACGTGGACCCCCGGCCGGACGAAGCGCGCGAGCGCCTCGACGAGCGGCGGGGCCATCGCAGCGGGCGAAGCGGTCAGCGCCTGCTGGAAGAGCGAGTGCAGCACCTCCTGCCCGAACCGGAGCACGCAGCGCTGGGTGAGCGCGCTCAGCGACATCGCCTGCGCCGCCGGCTCGCCGCTCTCCTGCATGAACTGCTCGAGCTCCCTCTGGAGCGCGGCGCGATCGTCCTCGAGATCGCCGAGCACCATCGTGAACGGCCGCTCGAGCAGGCTCTGGAGCGCGGGCGCGAGCGCCCTCGATCGGCCCTTCTTCCCCGGCCTCGTCACGCGGCGGCCCTGGAAGTTGAAGACCACCGAGTCCGAGCCACGGAGGTACAGGATCGGCGAGAACGCCTCGGCGCTCTGGGAGAGCAGCGTCCGCCGCGCCGCCGCCACGCTCGCGCCGATGTCGCCCTGGCTCAGCGAGGCGCCCGTGAGCGCGCGGTAGAGCTCGGTCGAGCACGCGCGCGCCACGTCGGCCTTCACCGGCCAGAGGTGCGCCACCACGGCGTCCGCGCCCGCCCTGGCCAGGATCTCCGCCGCGCTGCCGAGCGCGCCGGTCCTGGCGCCCTCGCAGGCCTCGAGGATCACGAGGCGCAGCTCCTCGCAGAAGGCGGCGGAGAGCTCGCGCCCCAGCGCCTCGGCGGTGATCCAGGCCTCCTCGCCGTCCTCGTCGTCCGCCACGCGCAGGACGGGCTTGCCCGAGAGATCCACGCCGCCGTGGCCGAGCCAGTGCACGACGTGCGGGCTCTTGCCGCGACGGAGCCGATCGAAGAGGGCCCGCGCGCTGATCTCCGGCCCGGCGATCGGATCGAGCCACTCCACCTCGCCGGCGTCGATCGACGGGGCGAGCGCCTCGCGCAGCACGTCGAGGGCGCGCTCGCCGGTGCCCGGCGCGATCCCGAGCACCCGGACGGCGCCCTTGACCTCGCGCGGCTCCCACGGCTCCGACGAGGTGACGCCGCGCGCGAAGAGCACCCTGGGGTCGGTCCCCAGGAACCCTTCGGACGTCCCCGGCCTGCAGAGCGCCTCCCAGGGGATGGCCTGGAGCGCGTGATCGCGGGCGAAGAGCCGCACCAGGAGCGGAGCGCCCTTCGACACCTCGCCGAGCCGCACGAGGACGTCGCGCAGCTCCCCTTTGAAGACCTCCTCGTGGAGGGCCTGCGAGTCGCTCACCGCCGCTGGATCCAGCGATTTACCGCCGCGGACCGCCCTCCCGATCTTGTTGGCGAAGGTCTGCAGGGCATCGAGGCCCTGCTCGGAGGACATCGCGTGCCCCGCGGGGCGCTCTCCCCGGCTGCCACGCGCGTTGACGCGCACCTCATCACCGCTGATGTCGAGCTCGATCTCCAACCACATCGAAAGACAAGCCTCGCTACGTTGTGCTCCCTGCCGAGTCTGACTCCGTGGCTTTGTAGACCGCAGCAGGAGGGATTCTCACCTTAAAAACTATTAAGAACGCATCGGCGGGCTCGTCCCTGGGACGTGATTAATGATGTGTGCCGGCAGGCGTGCGCGACTGAAGAACGGACACGATCATGGGACTCACGGACGATTCTCGTTCACGATGGCTCGGTAGATATGAAATCTTGCGCTCCATCCGCCGTCGCCACGGCTTCCACGTCGTCGCGGCGGCGCGCGCCGGAGGCGCGGAGCCCTGCGTGGTCATCGTGCCCGGCCCGGCCGCCAGCGCGGCGCGGGCGAACACCGTATTTGCCGAGATCGAGCGCGTCCACGCGCTCCTCGATCACCCGCTCATCCCGAAGGTCGCGGCGCGCGGGGTCGCCGACGGCATACCGTACATCGAGCTCGCCTGTGACGCCGTGATCGACGGCGTCGACCTCACGAGCCTCCTGAACGACGCCGGCTGGAAGGTGCCGCCCGGGAGCGCGGCCGGCCTCGTCGCGAGCCTCCGCAAGGCGATGCAAGCGGCCCACGCGGTGATCGATCCGAAGCACGGGCGGCCCGTCTGCATCGGTCGCGTCTCGTGTGCTGACGTCCTCTTCTCACGCGAAGGGCGCTTCTATCTCATCGGCTACGGCAGGAATGCCCCGCTCGAGAGAGCCGGAGAACAGCAGATCGACAGGGTCGTAGAGTTCGAGGCGCCCGAGGTGGCGGCGGGCGGCGAGCCGACCCCGGCGAGCGACGAGCTCGCGCTGTCGCTCCTCGCGCGGTCGCTCCGTCATGCGGTCCAGGGCAGCGCGGCGAGCGCGCGCGGCGCCGACCGGAACATCCGCTCGATGGACCTCGAGTCGCCCGAGCAGCTGGAGCGGCGCGCCCGTGGCGCGCCGGCGCACGCGCGAAGGTGCGGCGACGAGGCGGACCTCCTCCACCACCTCGCGCCCTGCAGCGAGGCGCCTGATCCCGAGGGGTTCGCGTCGCTCGTGGCCAGCTTGCTCGCCGGGCGGCCGCTGCCGCTCGCCGCGGAGGCGGCGCCGGCCTGCCCGCCCACGCTGGTCCTCGGCTGCGAGGTCCGCTGGATCGCGGCGAAGGACGGCGTGAAGCACACGCTCGGGCACGCGCTGAGCCGCATCGTGACGGCCCTCGTCGACCGGCACGACGAGGCGCCGGACGCCTCGCTCTCGCTCCAGGACCTGTTCGAGGCCGGCTGGCCCGGCGAGCGGCCGGTGGCGGACGCGGGGGCCAACCGCGTCTACGTGGCCCTGACCCAGCTCCGCCGCATGGGGCTCAGGGACGTCATCGAGCGCAATGAGCACGGTTATCGCCTCGCGCCGCGCGCCGTCGTCCGGTTCGTCTCGCCCCGGACCGAGCACGCCCGACCTCAGGACACGCGCTCTGCCCCGTGACGGGCGCGGCGCGCCCGCCGGCGTCGCTACCTCGCCTTCTGCTCCCCGGCGAACGTCTGTGCCACCTTGACCACGAGCCGCTCGCTGAAGCCAGCGATGAACGCGATCGCGAAGGCCTTGCTGTTGTCGGCGTCCCCGAGGTTCAGCACCCTCGACTGGAGGAACGCGTAGGCCGCGAGCCCCGGCAGCGCCCCGAGGACGGCGCGCGAGAGGGTGACCCGCGCGTCCGACACCTGCGCGTGAGCCCTGGCCCGGAGGGAAGGACCCTTGAGCGATCGAGCAGCGCTGAAGGTGGCTCCCAGGGCGCCAAAGGAGAAGACGCCGAGGAGGGTCCGAACTCCCCAGGCGGGCCATTGCTGGACGGGAGCTCGCGTCGTGGCCGTGAGCGCCACGAGGAGCAGCAGGACGAGGAGGGCGAGCAGCGCGAGCGTCCAGAGCTGCTCCCTGAGGAGCCGGCTGCTGGTGTTGACGCTGTCGACGCGATCGTGGCGGCGTGACCGCAGGACGAGGCGCCGCCGGGCCCTGCGTGGCGGCGCCTCGTCCACGGGCTCGGCGGCAGGGCGGGCCCGCGGGGCGTCGGGCTCCTCTTCGGGCATGCGCACCGCTACGGCAGCTCGCCCAGCGCCTCGAGCCCGGCCTCGCAATAGGCATCGTACCAGCGCTGGAGCTCTTCTCGCGTGATACCGTATCTCTCGGCGATCTTCCTGTCGCCCTCCTCCCCGAGGATCTTCTCGTGGACGGCGCGCTGCATGCGCGCCGCGTCCCGCCCGCGCCCCGCCGCCGGGGCCGGCGGAGCGGCGGGCAGCGGCGGGACGGGCGAGCGCACCTCCGCCGGCGCGGGCGTGGCCTTGACGGCTCCCCTGTCGCGGTCGATCGCGAGCCGCGCCGCCGGATCGCCCAGCAGGACGTACCCCGCGAGATCCTCGCGCAACATCCACAGGTTCGCCCGCCGCTTCGCCCGACCCTGGTCGGGGGCGAGGGGCTTGCCCGCCGTCTCGGCCCTCGCCTCCTGGTTGTACATCGCGGCGAGCTCGTGGTTGGCGTTCCCCAGGTAACGGAGGAGCTCGTTGTACGAGTTGCCCACGCGGGCGCCCTTCACCAGCGAGCTGAAGACGCCCTCGAACCGCGACGCCCTGTCCTTGCCGTCGGGCCCCATGTCCTGGAAGCTGTAGGTCCAGGCCAGATCGATGTGGGCCATGACCGCGAGCGGGCCGCGCGGGCTCGCCAGCGCGGCCTGCGGCAGCGCGGCGATGAAGGGCCGATCGCCCGCCCTGGGGAGGCCGGCGAGCACGCCGTCGACCCGCCCGCCGAAGCCGCCCGCGTCGCGCAGGCGGGCGAGCCAGTGGTGATAGGCGCTCTCCGCCGGCGTCCCGCCGCCATAACACGCGAGGAAGAACCAGATCCCGCCGGGCAGAAAGGGCCTGTCGCCGAGGTCCTCGGCCGCGATGCGCACGCCGGAGCCCAGGCTCATCGCTCCTTGCACGGCGCGCTGCTCGTCCGCCGATGTCCATCCCCTGCGGGGCGCGCCCAGGCCGTGGCTCATGGTGAACAGCATCGACGGCTCCGGCCGCGCGAGCTGCTCGAGGAGCGCGCTCCTCGCCGCCTCGGCGCCGTCATAACCGATCTCCTCGATGTCCCTCGCCTTGAAGCCGCCCCGCTGCCGGGTGTCGCGGCACCGCGCCACGCTGGGCGCGACGAGCGCCCTGTGGCCGATGGTGGTCGCCGCGGTGCCGTCCTGCGCCGTGAAGAAGAGCGCCCGCGCCTGCGCCTCCCTCGCAGGGGCGCGCTCCGAGGAGAGGAGTTTGTCCACGTACGCCGCGTAGCCCGCGGCGGACCGGGACACCAGGCGACCGACCAGCGCCTCGCTCGCCATGGCCTGCTGGAGCTCGAGCGAGACCTCATCGAGGTCGCCGAGCACGAGGAGATACCGCGGCAGATCCTCGAGCGCGACCGACTCGTCATGATAGACGCTCTTGCTCCACCGGATCGCCGCGTCCGCGTCCATGCCGGCGGGGACGCGGTAGGGCACGACGGGCGCGCCCTGGTCCTGTTCCCGCTTCCGGATCAGAGGCTCGACGAGCGCGAGGAGGGCGTCGCCCGCGGGCCCCTCGGGCGCGATGACGGACCAGCGCTGGAGCGAGAGATCGTTGGGATCCTCGGAGAAGTCGGCGAAATCGTGGACCAGATCTTCTCCCGTGGGCTGCGCCTCGTCCGCAGCGGACTCGAGCGGCAGCCCCTCTTCGAGCACGGGGCGTTGATCGTCGGCGTGGGCGAGGAGCAGCTCGATGTCAGACATGGCTCCTCCTCTCAGCGCGCCGCGCCCGCGGCGGGGACGCGCGCGGACCCAAGCGGGTGGAGCTTTCCCTCGTCCCATTGCACGAGCCGCATCGTCGCGCCGCCGTCCGGGAGCGCGTCGAGGAGCACGGCGGTGAGGCGCTGGACGGTCTTCGCCGCCCTCTGCCTCTCGGGCAGGAGCCTCGGGTTGTGGCGCAGCTCTTCGAGGAACTCGGCCCACGCCTCGTCGCCGGCGTCCGAGCGCGGGAGCTGCATCAGCCAGATCCACGTGCCCGTGTTGGCGAAGGCGATGCCGTCGGCCACCTTCCAGCGGGCCGCGTGGGTGTGGCCGAGCACCACCGCGCCGGCGTCGAACTTCTCCGCCAGGCGCCGGGCGTCGGCCCACTCGGCTTCATCGGGCTCGAGGCGGAAGTACTCGTCACCGAGGGTGCCGGCGAGCCTCTTCTGCATGCCCGCGTAGAGCTTCAGGCCGGCGCGCGCGAGCTTGAGGCTCGCGGTCGACATCGTCTCTTCATCGGCGAACGCCGCGGGCCCGTCGCCGAGCGTGGCCTCGAGCGCCGCCGCCTCCTCGGCCTCGAGGCCGGCGTCGGCGAGCCTCTCGGCGAGCCCGAGATCCTCCTCTTCCTCGGCGAAGGAGGCCGCCGACCCCGCCTTCTTGAAGAGCTGCCAGGCGATGTCGAGCGAGGCCGCGCTGAAGAGCTGCTTCACGATCCCGGGCGCGACCGCGAGCGCGGCGAGCGCCGCGCCCTGGAAATCGGGCTTGAGCAGGCTCACGAAGCGCAGGCCGTGCCGGCGCGCGATGGGGTTCATGAGCTGCTTCACGAGCACCGAGCCGGCCGCGTACCTGAACCGGTCGAGCCGGGCGAGGCGCCCGTAGTCGACCTTGTTCCAGTTGTCGTTGTGCTCGCCGTGGGTGACGAGGATCCGGGCGCCGCCGACGTCGAGGATCGCGGGGGCGTCGCCCAGCTGGAACGTGAGGCGCGCAGCGACCTCGGGCGGCTGATCCATCGCCGCGCGCAGGATCTCCTGCACCTCCGGGACGGCGAGCTCCACGTCGTGGTTGCCGAGGCGGACGATGACCTCGCCGCCGCGCGCGAGGACGCGCCCGAACGCCTCCAGCACGGCGGCGCTCGCGGGCGCGGCGGCGATCGCGCGGGCCTGCGCGGCGGCGCGCGCCGGATCGAGCTCCAGCGGATCTTCGTTCATGAGGAAGTCGACGCCATCGCCGTTGACCACGACCCGCGCGGGCTCGCCCGCTATCCGGTCGAGGAGCGCGGGCAGGGCCTCGCCCCCGGCGAAGACGTCGTAGTCACCCCCGTTGCCGAGGTGCAGATCACTGATGATGAGGGTACGCATGAAGGTTGTCTCCCGGTTGCTGGGGCCCACTGCCGCGTCTCAGCGGAGCGCCGCGGGCGGCGCCCAGATCGCGTGGTGAGGCCGGTTGTGCAGGCCCTGGGCCGGGCTCCACGACATCTTCGCGTTGCCCCTGGCATCGCAGAAGACGTCGAGCAGCGGCCGGTTGTCCGGGGCGACCTTGGTCGGCGCGTCGGACTTCGAGTTGACGCACCACGTGGGCTCGATGCGGTCGTGAAAGGGCGCGCCGCGCAGCGAACGGAGCAGCCAGGAGATGGGGAGGCCCTCGTCCTCCATCGACATCCACTCCGAGCGATAGAGCAGCTCGCCGTCGCCGCGGCGCCGGAGGAGCAGGCGGGCGCGCCCGCGCGGCTTCAGATCGCTCTTGATCTCTCCGAGGCCGTCGATCCGGGCGATGCCGCGGAACGACCATCGACCGCCGGAGAGCGCCGGCGGGATGAACGGCCACCAGTGCGACTCCCAGAGCATGCGCGCGCCCCTGACGGCGGCGGCGTGCGTCGCGGGGTCGTTGAACGAGGTGGTGGTGTCCCAGAGCTGCCATTTGCGCTCGACCGGGTGCTTGCGGATCACCATCGCCACGTGCCCGCTCCCGGCGCCCGCGGCTCCGGACGCCGACCAGAAGAGGCACGAGCCGACCGTGACCTTCTCCCAGAGATCATCGGGCCAGTCGGCGAGCACCTTCGGGACGGAGGTCCAGCCGTCGCCCAGCCTGGCTGCCGCCGGCAGCGCGTCGGTCCCACAGCCGATGTCGCCGTACGGGCCGCCGTCCCAGCCGCCGATGCAGAGCGCGGTGGTCACCGACTGCTGGCACTGCCCCACGATCGGGTAGCGCCCGTTGCCCGTGATCGCCTTCGCGACCCCTCGTTGCGCGCCGTAGAAGAAGGCTGGCATCGTGTACGGAATGCCGGTCTGGTGCTCGGCGATGGCCCGCGCCCAGTCCTCGCGGTCGCCGGAGGCGGTGTCGTAATCGGGGTGCGAGAAGACGTCGCCGATCCCCTCCCTGGCGCGGGACAGGATGAACTCGGCGAGGCCCTCGGCGTCCTCGGGCCCGCTCAGGCCGTGCTCGGGCGGGTCCAGCAGGTTCACGGTGCGGACGAGCTGCGGTGGCGGCTCGTCGTCGGCGAACGCGACCGGGCGAGCCAGCCACTCCTCGGGCGGCTCGGCGGGCGCCGGGTCCATGTCCACCCACGCGGGGACGCCCGCCCGCGGCGGGGCGCCTTCATCGCTCTTCTCTGCGGTCATCGGTGCTCCTCCTCTTCTCTTCGATTCGATGTCTCCGCGCCTGTCGCCCGGGTCGCCGCGCTCGCGTCGAGGGCCGCGTCGAGGGCCGCGAGCGTCGCCGCGCCGATCACGCCGTCGGCGGCGAGGCCGCGCTCGGCCTGGAACTGCTTGACGGCCGCCTCGAGGCCCGGACCGAACGCGCCGTCAGCGCCGCCAGGCACGCTCGCGCCCAGCGCGATCAACACCTCCTGCAGCGCCTTCACCCCTGATCCCCTCGCCCCTCTCCGGAGCGCGCCCCGACCCGAGGCGACGCTCTCCAGATCGGGTTGCCCGGCGAGGGGGGCGCGCGTGAGGCGCGGATCCTTCGGCGGGCTCGGCGCCTCCGGCGGGGGCGCCGCCGCGGGCGCGCCGATCGCGGCGGCGAACGGGTCATCCGCCGGCGGCTCCGCGGCCTGGAGGAAGGGCTCGTGCAGGCAATCGAGCCCGTCGTCCTTCATGTGCCGGAAGTAGAGCCGGAACTGCCTGAAGTCCGGGATCCACCTGTGCTTGCGCGCCTTGCCGTAGAAATAGCGGCCCACGAGCGCGGCGAGGCGCCGGTCGCGCTCCTCCGACGGCGACCCGGGGCCGAGCTGCGGGACGGCCCACTCGAGACACCCGATCACGTACCCGGGCGCCCAGTGCTTGAGGTGCGCGATCAGGTTGAACAGCGCCTGCGTCGCGATCGCGTCGGCGCCGCAGATGTTGCCCGAGCCATCCATGAACGTGCGGAGCTGGGCCTCGGTCACCGCGTCGCGCGTGGCGGGGTCCCTGGCCAGGTCGATCAGCAGGTGGAGGAGCGGGACGGAGCGGCGCAGGATCTCGAGCGCTTCCTTGCCTCCGGTGACGACCATGCCGGCGTCGAGATCGACGACGTCGTACACGTTGCTGCCGCGGTAGCGGACGCCGGCGGCGCCCAGCGCCTCGCGCACGGCGTCGTTCGCGGTCGCCCGCTCCATCACCTTGCCCAGCCAGCCGCGGCCGCCCCAGCCCGTCCCCCACGTGACGATCTGGTCATCGTAGGTGTTGATGGCGGCCGTGCTGCCCTCGCGCGCCTGGAGCGCGCGAAAGGCCATGATCTTCCGCCGATCGGCGGGGCTCGCCTGCGCCGCCCGGGCGTCGAAATACCCG
Source organism: Sorangium sp. So ce128 (assembly GCF_051525245.1). Taxonomy (NCBI): domain Bacteria; kingdom Pseudomonadati; phylum Myxococcota; order Polyangiales; family Polyangiaceae; genus Sorangium; species Sorangium sp. So ce128. The sequence continues at coordinate 6,388,507 of NZ_CP150313.1, forward strand.
TGCAAGTAGGCGAGATGAGCCTTGTCCGCGCTGCCTGTGTAGACGTGCCCTGCGCCCCAGGGCTTGAGCCCCGGCTCGACCGGCACGGCGGCGCGGAACTGCGCGATCTCGGCGGTGAGATCCTCGGGCAGCGCGCTCCCTGCCTCCACCGCGCCCGAGCCGCGCGCATGATCCTCCCGGACCGGGAGTTCGCCGTCCGCGAACGAGAGGGCCCCGCCCGGGCCCCCCCTGGCCCGGGCGGGATCGGGACCGGGCGCGGGGAGCGACAGGTCCGCGTACGCGGCGGAGGATCGGAGCTCGGCCACGCCTGCGAGCGAGGTCTGGATCTGCTCCAGCAGCGCGGCGTAGAGCTCCGCGCGCCGGGCCTCCTCGATCTCGTCGAGCCCGATCTCCCAGGTGTACGACGCGCCCTTCCCGCGCAGGATCCGGTGCGCGAAGAGCGCCGGATCGAGCGTGGGAAAGGCTCCGAGCGCGAAGGCCGAGGTGCGTGAGAGCAGGGCTCGCTCGACCTCCTCCGCGTCGCCCCGCGTGGCGGCGAGTTCGAACAGGAAGACGTTCCGTGACATGGCAGGTCCCTTTCGGCGGTGACGTGTCCGTATGAAACCGACGAGACCGAGCGTCGTCATCTTAAGAGAAATTAAACTGGTGTTCCTTCAAGCTCCGTCAGCGCGGCGAGGCCGCCGCGCGGCGCGCGTCCAGGAACGCGGCGACCTCTATCCCCCGCTGCGCGCGCCTTCTCCCCTCCTCCTAACGTCCTTTCACCAGCGGCATCTACAGTACCGCGACCGCCAGAGACGGACGCGGGCATACGTTCGACGCCGGGCCGGAGAGTTCAATACTCCGCGTCGTAAACGTCCCGATCTACAGTCGTGCGCCAGGGCCTGGCGGGGTCATAGGTCGGAAACCAGTAGACCGCGCGGCAGGTGAACGTCTCGGGGAAGAGAAGGTGGCCCACAGCTGTGAGGAGGGCGATCCCAGCCTGCTCGTTCCTGATCGCTTGGGTATCTTGCTGGTTCAGCGGCTTCTGTTGCTCCTGGGTGATGAGGTCATCACCATCCTGGATGTTCCCCATCAGAAACGAAGGCAAATACGGGTGACGCTGATAGGTATAATTGGGAACGACCTCGTACATTATCACTTTCGGCCATGGCAGGGACACATTTTGGAGCGTGGTCGGATCGAGGAGGTGCGTCACCACCCCCGGGTATTGCGTCGTCGGCTTCGCCCCGGGGATATCAAGAGCGCTGTTGTTCCAGGCAAAGAGGCTACTCGTACTGCCGGGGGGCTGGAACTGGAACGGCGGGTTGGCACTGAGGTTGGTCTCATACTTCACGGCGTTTCCCGAGGTCGCCCTTTGCATCGACTGGCGGATCGGGTTCTCGACGAGGTTATAGTGTAGCTGGGTGTTCGACTTCGCCGAGCCCATGAAGATGTTCTCGGCGCGGTTGTTCGTTTGCGCGTGCGGAGCGAAGTTGTGATTGATCGCGTGCATCGCCGTCGCTGCGTTCTGCTGGTTGTTCGCCCGGACCAGGCCCGCGTCGATGAACCGGATCTCCTCGAAGTCGAGCGGCGCCCCGGGCGAGGAGCCGCCGCCGGTGTTGCTCACCATCTTCTCGAGGTTGACGGCGTTCCCTCTGGTGCCGCCTCGCTGATAGAAAAGACCGTGATCGGTGAGGAAATCGAGCTTCAGCCCTCCGATGCCCGGGCCTTGATAGGCTGCTCCCCTCTGATGGAAGGGATCGAACGGCGAATTGAGCTTCTGGATGACCCCGGAGGCACACTGAACGGCCGCTTGCTGCCCGTCCGGACGGCTGCTCGCCGATGGAGGCGCAGAGGGCGTCTGCTGCCCGCCGCAGCTCTCTCCCCTCGCCGCCTTCGCCCCCATCGCGTCCGCCTCCGCCTCCAGCGCCGGCGCGTCGTTGAGCGCTATCCCCTTGTACTGCGCCGTCGCCTGCACGCGACCCGCCCGCTGCTGCACCACGTGCGCGAGTTCGTGCCCGAGCAGCTCCTGCCCCTGCCTCGTCTCTGGCGCCCACCGCCCCGGCGCCACGTGGATCTCGCTCCCCTGCGTGTACGCGAGCGCTCCCAGCGCCGTTGCGCGCGACGATCTCGGGTGCACCCGCACGCCGGAGAAGTCGGTCCCGAACGCCGCCTCCATCTTGGCCTTCACCGGCGACGGGATCCCCGTGGAGTTGACGGCGCGGTCCGGTCCGCTGCCGGTCCCCACGCCGGGCCCAGCCGCCTTCGCCTGGATCGCCGATCCGCCTGGCGCGCCCAGGATCTCCTGCGTGACGCGGTCGCCCACCGCCCGCGTTCGCCCTGTGGCCGCAGCCGCAACGAACTCAGCCCCGAACGCCTGCTCCAGCGCCGCTCGGGTCGACTCGGTCGGCGGTCGTGCGGGCGGCGTCGTTCTCCGCTGCACGAGCGGCGGCACAGGGGAGCGGGCCCGCGAGGTGCGCGTGGCGCTCTGCGAGGTCTTCGGAGTGGACCGGTCAACAGCGATTTGCATGAGACTCTCCTCGGCGCGGGCGGAGAAACGAGGCGGCCCCGCGCGCCACCGCCAAGCGTGCGATCAGCGAAGCCGCGGTCACCACTCCACAGAGAGCGGCGCCTCCATCCAGGGCTGCTTCACCCAGCTCATCCCCCAGGGAAACCGATCCAGCACCACGTCGTACGAGGCCCGCTCCACGCGGAGGAGCCACGCGCCGTCACGGGCAGAGAGCGCGCCCTTGCGAATCAAGAACGAGCCACGGAATCCGGCGATCGACATCTCCCCCAGGATCGGCGCGCTGGCGATCGCCGCCGTGAGCAGGTTGCGGCACTCCTCGGCCTCTGCCTCGGTGACCGGAGGACCGAAGTCGAAGACCTCTGTCATTCGCATGCCAGAGAGCACGCGGGCCAGGGGAAGCTGGTACTCGGCCGGCTCGAGATCCCCCGTGCAGAGGTGCTGGAGCAGGCCGGCCGCGCGGTGGAGGGCGCGCCGATCCTTGAACTGCGTGTCGGCGAAGAGACCCAGGCGCTCGAACAAGTGCCCGAGGAAGGGCCAGAGCACCACCAGCCCGGCGTTGTCCACGTAGACCTCGTCGGCGTCGCTGTACGCTGGATCGACGGACAGCTCCTGGTCCGCAGCCGCGGCCCCCGGATCGCTCGACGGATGCTCTCCCCGCGCCTCGCGGACCGGCCTCTCGACGACCGCGCCGGGGCTCTGCCCGACCGTTCCCGGCGCGGCTGCGCCGGGACTCTGCATGACCGCCCCCAGCGCGCCCGGCCACGCCGATGGGCTCGGCCCCAGAGGCGCGTGCAGCCCCGCAAGGAGAGCCCCGAGGGTCACGCCGGCCTCCAGCGCGATCCGGGCCAGCGCGTCGCGAAAGAAGCCCACCCGCCCGTCGCTCGGGCTCTCCTCGCGGCACGCTGTCCGCAGCGCGCCCGTCCAGACGCACGCCCGGAAGCCGTCCGGAGTGGCCCCAGCGACCGCCCCGTGCGCGCGCAGCAGGGCGACGAGCTCCACCGGCATCGAAGGGAGGTCGGCCTGCGAGGACGCCGCGAGAGCGTCGAACAGCGCCCAGAGCTGCGCGTCGCGGCTGTGGCGGACGATCCTCGTCAACGCGCCGCCTTCGCGCTCGAGCGCCCGGATCAGCGCCGCGAGCGGGCGCGCCGCGCGCTTCAGGAGCAGCCCCAGGGTCTCGTCCAAGAGCTGCGGTCGCGCGCTGTCCGCCCACCAGGGGAGCGCGCCGGTGCGGGCGAAGAACGCCACGAGCTCCAGCCGGGAGATCACCTCGGGATCGAAGCCCCGGAGCGCCGTCTTCTCGTCCTCCTCGCGGATCCGCGCGGCCAGCGCCTCGCGCAGCAGCGGGTCGAGCCTGTCGACCAGGTCGCGCTCCAGGTGGTCGGGATCGATCCGCCCGAGATCCACCTCGACCAGCGCGATCCGCTGGACGCGATCCGGAGCGCCGAGCTCGGTGCAACACCGATCGATGACCGCCTCGAGGCGCTGGGCGTGGATGCGGCCGAGCTCGGTTTGCAGCCGCCACGCCGCCTCGCGATCCTGGACGGTCACCTCCAGGATCTGCCGGCGGATCTGATGGCACGGCGCGGTCACGGCGCTGTCGCCGCGGGTTCGGGGGCAGCGCCGAGCTCGCTGGGCGGGGCCTCCTCGGCGACCGGGGTCACCGTGACCGATCGCTTGGCGACCCACCCGATCCCGGTGCGGGCCTTGATGGCCATCACGTCCACCGCGCCGCCGAGGGGCAGCGGCGCGATGTCCACCAGGGGATCGAGCGGGCGCACGTGCGCCGGATCCAGGGCCGCAGGCGCCGGCGGATCGCGCGTGATCACGAGATCCATCTCGACCCGGAGCCCCCGGCGAGGACCCTTGTCTGACCCTTCCGGCTCGGTCGCCGCGATGCCCTTGTTCATCGACGGGGCCCGCTCGTCGCGCCGGTGGAAATACGCCGGCAGACCGAGCTCGCTGGCCTCGTTGCTCGGGTAGAAGTGGTAGAAGACCCCGGGCTGGCCGCCCGAGACGAGCAGCGTGCCGCTCGCGCCGTCGGCGTTCGCCGAGATCTGCAGCACGAGCGGGGACGCCGGCTCCGGCCTCACCGGGACGACCGCCGCCTGCTCGAGCTGCACCGCCGACTCGAGCGACGCGCCGGCCACCGTGTGGATCTTGCGCGCCTGCACCACGACGATGCTGTCGTCCAGGAGCGGCCCCACGCCGAGCTCCAGGACGCCGCCGTTGCCCGGCATCGCGTCCCCGTGCTGCACGGAGCCGGCCGGCGCCTGCCAGAGCGCAGGAGGCCGCGGGGTGTACACCTCGACGCCGGACGTGCCGGGGACGGCGATCGCCACGAGGGCAGACCCCGCGTCGGGCACGAAGTCCACGGTGGAGAGCGCGCGGACGTGGGCGCTGTAAAGCACGTTCGGCTGACTCCCAGCGATGGTGATCGTGGCGCTGCCCTGCGGCAGGACCGGTGATCCGGCGGCCGACACCACGAGATCCCGATCGGCGCGGACCGCGATCGGCAGCGCCGCGGTGAGCACCGCGTGGAGCGGGGCGCGCCCTTCGCCCTCGTCGAACGTCCTCTGGACGTCGACCCGGATCACCGTGTCTTCGGTCACCCGACGGGCCGTCAGCGTGATGGCGCCGTCCTTGTTCCCGCTCACGCGCTCGGGGGGCGTCATGGGGATCGGGCTCCCCGCGCCGTCGATCAGCCCATATGTCGCGCCCGCCTGGCTGCCCGAGATGCTCACCAGAACGCGGCTCCCGTGGTCGACGAGGCGAGGCACCTCGGCGATCTCGGGCGTCGAGACAGGGAGATCCGTGGCAAGCCCCACCTTCACCGTCGCGGTCTGGAACAGGAAGGTCTCGCGCGTCAACGGATCGAGCTTTTTTGCGTGGATCCGGAAGGTCTTGTCCACCCTGTCGATGATCGGCCCCTTGAGGACCGCCTTCTCCCCGGTCCCGTCCACGGAGCAGGCGGGCACCACCGGCGCGTCTCCGTCGAACAGCTCGTACCTGACGCCCGCCTGGGCGGGATCGAGGATGATCTCGCAGGGGGCGCCCACGTTCACGGTCAGCTGCGCTTCTTGAACGTTCACGTCCCGGATCGGGGTGGTCTCCCCGAGCCCGAGGAGATCGATGAGCCGGTCCCGGGCGCAGCGCACGTCGATAGGTCTCGCGGTGGACATGGTTCTACGAGCTCCGCTCCTCCAGGTGTACGCCCAACGTCGCGGCGAGGACCTCCCGCCGCTTCTGCAACCACTGCCCGTGAGCCGTCCGGAACGCCGCCCAGGCGTCGGCCGCCATCCAGAGCACATACGGTGTCAGGTGGGCCGGCGTCTCCGCGCGGAGGGTGTTCTCGACGAGCTGCTTGAACGCTGGATCGCTGAATCGCCCCACCCCGTCGGGGAGGACGAACGTCAATCGCAGCGAGTAAGGGTCCTTCTCCCGCGCGGCCGAGAGCAGCGCGGGCGGCCTGTCCGTGGGCGGGTCCGTCGGCCCGGGGCGCTCCTGCTTCTCGTCGCCCGGCATCGGGCGGAGCAGGATGTGCTCGACGACGGTGATCTCCTCACCTCCGGCGAGCCCGAGCGTGACGCGGAGCCGCTCCTCCAGCCCCGACATGTTGGCGGGGCCAGCGGGCGCGAGGCCATCGAACCCCGTCCCCCGCGCGCTGCTGATCCGGGGATATCGCTGCAAGATGCGCTGCTTGCGCCGCGCTCGCTCCGCCGGAGAGATCAGCGCGGAGGCCGCGTCGTGACTGCCGATCGGCTCGGCGAAGCGGGCCAGGAGGTGATTCAAGAAGCGGTTCTTCCGCTCCAGGGAGGCGACCTCGGCCGGGGTCTCCACGAGCTCGCCGAGCCGGGCCCGGTGCGCTTCGTCGAGCGCGCGGATCTCCTCGAGCCGGAGGCCGGGCTGGTCCAGCGCCTGCGTGAAATACGTCCGCGTGCCGCCGCCGTGGGAGAACAGATCCTTGACGTGGGCGAGCTGCGCGAACGCGTTGGCGAGGAGCTGATCGAAGAACATCAGGTACGCCGCGAGCTGCCGCGCCTGCGCCTTGCGCGCGGGCGTCGCCGAGTCGGGTAGCCCCGCCTCGCCGACCCCGTAGAGCATCGGGAGGTGCTGCCGTACCGAGGTGTACGCGCCGACGTTCCGGTCACGCCCCGCGGGCACCGCGAGCGCGCTGTCGCCCGCGCCCTGGGGGGCGTCCGGCGCCCTCTCCGGCTTCGCCTGGGCGATCACCCTCCCGGCGCTCATCAGGGTGATCACGGATGCATCGAAGTTCATCCTCGGAACCCGATCGGGGTCGACCGGCAGGGACCACTCCTCCTTGGCGCCGCCCGTGGAGACGCGGATCCGGCTCACCGCCCGCACCGCCGCGATGTCCGTGATCGCGCGCATCAGATCGGAGATGTGGATCACGGTCCGCCGCGTCGCGTCCGCCAGCACCTCGTCGGAGAGGAACCCGTGCTCGAGCCGGGGCCCCTCGAACATCGCGTCGACGCTGATGCCGGCGTCCAGCAACCGCGAGAGCGTCGCGAAGGGGATGGGCGGCGAGATCTCGTCGGCGATCGCGCGGCCGATCTCGTTCAGGAGCGCCGCGGGGTCGTCCACCGGCGTGATCTCCACGGTGGCCTCGACCTGGATGAGCTGCGGCTCCAGCACCGTGATCTCGGCGAAGTCCTCGCACAGGGGGCGGTTCTGGTGGAGCCTTCGAGCGACCCTGGCCCTGACCTGGGTGCCCTGGCTGTGCTCCGACGCCTCGATGAGGACGCGGTAGAGGCCGCGCAGGCGGACCGGGTCGGAGGCGATGTCCTTGGGCGCGAGGCGTATCTCCCGCTCCACGGGGAGATAGTAGAGCTGGAGCGCGTCCGCCGTGGCCGGCTCGACCCAGGCGTTCTTGACGCCTTCCACGTCGAGGACGAGCCGGCGGAGGTCGGCTGGCGTCACCGGGTGCGAGGTGAGGATCTCCGCCGGCAGGTGGAGGCTCCGGTACGGATCGTCCCCGCCGTCGGCGAGCAGATCCGGGATCTCGTACCCGGCGCGGTAGCCGAGATCCGAGAGGGCATAACAGAGCTGCTCCAGGAGGGTGATCCCCGGATCGTGAGCGTTGAAGTCCGTCCATCGCCCGCCGGTCATCCGCTCGAGCTGGCGGATTCCCTCTTGGCGCAGAAGAGCGTAGTCCATCGTATGGCTCCAGGTGTCGCGCTCAGGTGGCGCGCGCGAGCTTCAGCGCCTCGACCTCGGCGGCGAGCTCCTTCACCGCCTCGACGAGCGGCGCCACGAGGCGCGCGTAATCGACGCTCTTGGTACCCTCGTGGGTCGCGGATACCAGCTCGGGGAAGACAGCCTCCACATCCTGCGCGATGAGCCCGATCTGCGGGCCGGCCACTATCTTCTCGTCGACCCAGCGGTACTGCACCCCCTGGAGCCGGAGCACCCGCCCGAGCACGGGGCCAAGCGGCGCAATGTCGCGTTTGAGGAGGCGATCCGAGAATAGCTGGATGTTGCTGACGTAGACTATACCGCTCGAGACGAGCAGCCTCTCCGCGCCATACTGCCAGATGGAAACGGTGTCGTCGGGGTCGTTGCTGGTGCCGAGCTGGAGCTTGGTCGACTCGCCGCTGACGACCATGTAACGAATCCACGCCGCATCGCCGCTGCCACCGCCGGGATCGGCGGGGAACATGATGCCGTTGCTCGCGGAGTTGCCGACCGAGGGCGTGATCGCCCCCCCCACCTTGACGTTGCCGGTGACGTTGAGCTTGTAGCCGCCCGGATCGGCTGTGCCGATGCCCACGTTGCCGTCCTTGATCACGAGCATCGCGGCGCCGCCTGTGCCGGGCGCGAGCGCAGTATCGCTGTGCGTGCCGCCCTTGTAGAAGGCGAAATGGGCGCCGGTGCGAAAGTACGTGGTGGAGTCTTGGACGCCGATTCCATACCCTTCAGCCCACAGGTTGAGCATCTGGCGAGTGGTGGAGCCAAAGCTCATGCACGCCTTGCCGTCGGTGCCATCGACGAGGATGTTCCCTGCCACCCGGAGCTTGTTGCCGGCCGGGTCGGCCGTGCCGATGCCCACGTTGCCGTCCTTGATCACGAGCATCGCGGCGCCGCCGGCGCCGTCGACGAGGACGTTCCCCGCCACCCGGAGCTTGTTGCCGGCCGGATCGGCCGTGCCGATGCCCACGCCGCCGGTCGTGGCATCGATGAAGAGGCGGTTTTGGCCGTCGCCGTCGCCGATGCCGAGTCCCTTCTTGCCGCCGGCTTGCAGGCTCAGCGCCCAGGCGGGCTTGGTGTCCGTCGCGAAGCTCTCATAGAGGTGGATCGCCGGCTTGTCGCCGGCCGTCGACGCCGCGATCTGCGCCGGCTGATCGGCCGCCTTGACGAGGCCATCGTCCTTCTGGTTCAGCCCCGCGTCGATGAGATCCCTGAAGTTGCCCTCCGTCGGCAGGGCGTTCTTGACGAAGTACGCCTTCAGCTCAGCACGGCTCTTCTTGTTGATTTCCATGGTGTGCGATTGCCTTTCTCACCGAGCGACCGACACGTCGCCTCGGGCGCCTGAGCGTGATCCCAGGCTCTTAGTGGATGAAGAAATCGAGCTCGAGCGTCATGAAGTTGATGCCCGTCATTCGCGTTTCTTCGTACAAACCTTCGCGGAGGATATCGATCTGGTGCTCTCTGGCCGAGGTGAGGACCTCGTCAGGCCTCATCGTCCCGACGAAGGCTCCGCTCCCGTCGGCCGGGGGCGACACCAGTTGGAACCTCTCTCCATCGTCGCTGCGAAAGAGCTTGATGCCAGCGACGAAGTCCACGTAAGGGCGGCGCTCGACGAAATCGACGATGCTGTTGGCGTAAATCCTCCCGCCGATGGCGAGCTCAGCGCCCTCGGCGTAGGCCCAGGGAGCGAGAAAGCGGTTGAGATCGTCGTTGAGCCGCTGGGTGTAGTAGGCGTCGTTGCCGTCGGCCCGGAAGCGCACGCCGAGGCGGACGCGGACGGCCACGTAGTGGGCGTTCACGACCGCGATCGAGGCGGAGGCGGGGGCCCGCGCCGAGAGGTGCTCCCGCACGTCCGCGAGCAGGCTCGCCGGCGCCTTGGGCTCGAAGGGATCGGCCGGCAGCTTGTTCCGGACATCGGGGATAATGACGACCTTTACCTTCCCGGGCTCGCCGAGCGTCGCCGGGACGCACTTGGCCCGGTAGATCTCCGGAAACCGATCGAGGACCAGCCGCTCGTGGTCCCACACGGTGAGCGCGCGCTGCTTGTGGCGGAGGCGCTCGCTGACGCGCGTGGCCCAGGTGTCCGCGCCCTCCGCCGTCCGGCCTCCGTAGGACGCGTAGGGCTGGCGCACGCCCGCGATCTCCGGGATCGCCGAGCTCAGCCTGGTGATGGTCCCGGCGGGGAGGGGCTCGCTGAAGTGATCCGGCGCGTTGTCGTGGTTGACGAAGGTGGCTGTCACCGCCTGGGTGTGGACCGCTAGGGTGTCACAGAGGCTCCGTGGGTCCCGCTCCACGGCGGCGCGGATCCAGTAGAGATCGCCGCGCAGACAGGTGCTGGGCTCCGCCGGGTCGAGGGCGAGCTCGACGATCCCGGAGTTGGTGAGGCCGCGGGTCGTGTCCGAGATCAGACGGTGCCCGAGGGGGATCCAGCGGTCGCCGCTCAGGTAGCTGAAGCTGACGGGCCGCGGCGGCAGATCCGGGTTGGCGCTGCCCTCCGCCATCTGGAAGAGGATGGAGACGGTCTGGGGCGGGGAGAGGTCGCGCAGGCCGAGGTAGAGCTCGCCGTCGTTCTCGTACCTGGGCAGGAAGGAGAGGCCGGCGCTCGATCGCGCTCTCTCCCCGTCACAGGCGCCGAAGGGATGAACGTGGAACACCCGATCGACGCCCGCGGCCCGCGGCGCGCCGTCGAAGCGGAGCTCCAGCGAGGACGCGTAATCGAGGGTCAGGCTCTTCAGCTTCGGCGTGTAAGGCGGGTTTATCTGGTACTGCGCGGCGTTGACCGCCGCGGGGTTACTGGCGACAGCAACCGACAGGGCGAGCGCCTTGCTCGAGGCCACCACGGGGTAGCTCCCGTGCTGGAAATCCGGGGCGTTCAGCTCCCATTGCAGGTAGCGCCGCGACGTCGACAGGTCCTGATCGGGCGAGCCCTCGACGAGCGCCTGGGGGTCGGCCGCCGCGGCCGCGGTGAGGGCGGTGGTGACGGTGATCGAGGTCGGATCGGAGCTCTTCGCGCCGAAGAGCGGCGCTGCCTTGACGAGCTCCGTCGCCCCGCGCCGGTCAATCAAGCTGACCTTGGCGGTGAAGGCGAAAGGGGCAGCCGGATAGTTGGCGTAGTGAGACGCGAGGTTCGCCGGCGCTCCCATCCACTGGAAGCTCGTGGCCAGGCTGTCGAGCTTCTTGCCTGCGATCTCGGGGTGTCCGATGAGGAGGCGCGATCCGACGGCCGGCGCGCTGCCGAATGGCTCGAAGGGCTTCTTCGCGTCCAACGTCATCTCGTCGTTCTGGAGCGCAATGGCCCTGAGCCCTTGGACCTCCACCTTGAGGTGTGCCGACACCATCAGGAGGTCGCCGAGCTCCCGGTAGCGGACCACGTACTTCTGGTCTGCCCCGCTCCAGATCGGCCGGAGCATCAACCGCAAGACGGGCCACGGGCTGTCCATCCCGGCGAGCCCCGCAGGCGGCGCCGCGATCGGGTCGACGCCGGGCGGCAGGGTCAACGTGAATCGAGCTCCCAGGGGGTCGTCCTCGGACGTCGTGCCGGTCAGAGCCTTGTACGAACCGATCTGCACCCCGACGGAAGAGCACTCGACCCAGCCCTTGGCGGTGCTGAGCTGGAAGAGCAGCGGATGCTCTCCGCCCTTGAGAAAGAGGTCCTCGAGGGGGGTGCGCGCGGGGCTGAAACCCAGGGTGAGCGTGATGACGCGCTGGCCTTCGCCGAGCACCAGCAGCGGAGAGCAGAGGGCCCAGCCGAGGACGGGCTGCGGAGCGGGGCCCGCGCTCGAGGAGGGCCGCGCCGCCCCGAAGGTGGCCCACGCGGGAGCGCCTCCCGCGGTGACCGGCGGGCGGATGGACACCGTGGTGGCGTCCTCCGCCGGGAACAGGTTGAACCACTCCTCCTTCTCCGCCGGCGGCTCGCCGAGCCGATTGCGCTCGGCGATCTCCAGGAGGGCATAGATCTGCTCCCAGTCGCCCGCCGCCGCGGACGCCTGGAGCTTGGCGAGATCCGGCTTGCCGAGGTAGGACTCGAGGCGGTCCATCGCGGCGGGATCGTCCTCCGGGCTCGGGTCCTCACCGAGCACGTACCGGATCAGGTCCACCAGGCGCGCCGGCGGCGTGGACTCGTGGAGCCGCCGGAGCTCGTCTCTGCGGTCCTTGCGGAGCTTCTCCCGGTGGGCCTCTTCGAGGATCGAAAAGACCTGGCTCCAGTCGCCCTGCCGCGTGTCGAGGACCTCGCCCATGGCCATGGCGAAGCTCTCCGCCGGCATGTAGAAGTACCCCTCGAGCACGAGGACCTCTCCCCAGTACGCCTCGATGCCGTCCGTGCCGACAGCAGCCTTCGCGTTGTCGGCGAAGGCCGTGACGTCGGCGGGCAACAGCCGGTAGTCGGGATCGTTCCGCTTCTTCTGCCCGGCGCTCTCGAGGATGCGATTGATCGCGCCCCACGCGGCGTCGAACCGCCTCTTGAGCTGCATCATCCGTTCGAAGTCGGCGAGCGCGAAGTACAGCGTCCCCTGGATGAACGCCTGGACGTCGCCGCGCGCCCGGTGCTCGTAGAGATCATCTACGGTGCTCACCTGGGCGAGCGTGCCGTAGGAGAAAGGCCCCACGGCCTCCTGGAGGTTCGCCTCCAGGTCCCGCGAGCTCCGGGCGAGCGCGAACGGAGCGCCCCTCTTCTTCGTGCCGGCGAGCTCCAGCGCGGCGTAGATCTCGTCCCACTCGGAGGGCGTCTCCGCGCGCTCCTTGCTCTGCTCCATCAGATCGCGCAGCGTGGGGGGCGACATGAAGAAGTCGCTGTCCGAGCGCTTCACGAGGTCGCGAAGGCTCGTCAGCTTGGCGAAGTCGACCGGCTGACCGGAGCCGGGATAGGGCGGAAGCGGGCCTCCGACCGCGAGAGCGAACATCGCCTCGCACGCCCGCGGCTTGTCGTTCGCGTGGCCGCTCGATATCTCCCGGAGCCCCACGCGCCGTCGATCGATGAAGAGGGAGCTGATCGTTTCGACCTGCGTCCGGTTGACGACGAGATCCCGATCGGTCGCATAGATCCGGGCTCGTCCAAGGCTGTCCGGGCCCGCGTCGAGGCGCGTCCCAGCGGGCAGCAGGGCCTCCCGGCCGCGGGAAGCGAGCTCGACGATCAGGTTCACCCGATCCGGGACGGGCGGCCTCCGGGCCATCCGCAGGACCTGGCGATAGTAGAAGTCGAGGTGCCGTCCTGTCAGCGTGTTGAGCTCGGCCCGCGACTTCTCGAGGAGCTGCAGGAACGCGAGGAAGAGAACGAAATGCGGCCGGTAGAGCTCGGGCGCGGCCTCGGGGGTGAACCTCTCGGGATCCCGGAGGAACGCCGCGACGTCCTCGGGCCGGAGCTTCGAGCCGACGAAGTCGCTCCAGTCGCCCTCCGGCTGACCGCCGGCGCCGTGGTACGTGAGCTCCTTGCCGTAGGCGCGCGCGAACGAAAGGAGCTCCGCGGACGTTCGCTCGTCCACCGAGGCGTAGCCGGGATCGAGCGCGGCGAGCGCGCGCCCCGCCTGGCTCGTACCGTCGCGCTCTGCGCCCGCAGGCTCTCTCGACGTGCTCGACATGGATGGCTCTGCCTTTCAGGTTCCCTTGAAGATCTTGTTGGTCGTCGTGAACATGCCCTTGCCCTGGTACTTCAGGGTCGAGTCCGGGATCGGCGGCCCCGGCCCCTTCGGCGGCTGCTTCGCCGGGTTCTGGACCTCGAACGTCGCCTCGAACGTGGTCCCTTTCAGGAGGACCGCCTTGTCGCCGGTCCTGGTCTTCTTCGCCTTCTGATCGCTCCCGAGAGCGGAGATCTTCAGCGTCCCCTTGCCCGCGATGGAGTACCCCGGAATCACGTAAGAGCAGTTGGCGACCGAGACCTCGCCCTCGTCGCCTTCGACGCAGAGCTTCTTCCCTTTCAGCGTCCCTGGGCCGCTCCCCTTCAGCTCTCCAGGCCTGGGATGGACGAGCGCGGGCGTGAAGCTGGGCAGGAAGATCGCCTTGTCGCCGTCGACGAGGATGAGCCTTTTTTCCTCGGGGCTCTTGAGCTTCTTTTTCTTCATGGCGCGCTCACCACCCGGGGAGGGTCGCCTCCGTGAGATAGAACGGGAAGACCATGTTGAAGCGCGAGTTCGTATCCCTGACGGTGTAGTTGACCGCGATGAGCACGCAGCCCGGCTGGGTGTCGCTCGCCGCGACGTCGATCCGATCAACCTGGATCCGGGGCTCGTGCTCGAGGATCGCGTCCGAGACGAGCCGCTCGATGGTGTTGATCAGGCCCTGATCCAGCTCCTCGAACACCAGGCTCGCGAGGTCGCAGCCGAACGTCTCCGCGAGGACCCGCTCGCCCGGCGAGGTCCCCATCAGGATCTGCAGGCTCTGCTGGACGTCGGCGGAGCCGGAGACCATCTCCACGTCAGCGCCGCCGCGGCTGAACGAGGGCGGGAAGGCCCAGCCTCGACCGAGGAAAGAGCTCTCAGGTCGCATCCGGCTCCTCCTGCGCGGGCTTGGCGGCGAGCTGCTGACTCGCCTGCTGCTGCACCTTGGCGACCAGCGCGTAGACCCTGGCGAACGGGAGCAGCCCCACCCCCTCCAGGATCAGGTTCACCTCGTCCACCGTCACGGAGAGATGGATCTCCCTCACCTCCTGTCCTGATCGGCTCATTGGATGTCGACCCCCTTGCCGCTGATCGTGACGTTGCCCTTCTCGCTCTTGATCTCGATGCCGTCCTTACCCATGGTGATCGAATTCTCGTGCTGGTCGGAGAGGACGATCGATCCTGCGCCGTCGTCGATGAGCAGCTTGTTCTTGTTGGCCGTCTCGATGGACACCGACGCCTTGTTCTCGCCGGGGTCGAGGAGCTGTATCTTCGTCCCGAACTTGGTGACGATCCCTCTCTTGTCGTTCTTTTTGCTGGGCTTTCCCATCGTCTCCGGGGGCGCGTTCTTCGACCCGAAGAGGGCCCCAAGGATCACGGGGCGGCGCGGATCGTCGTTGAAGAAGCCCACCACCACCTCGTCCTTGGGCTCCGGCCGGAAGAAGTACCCGCGCTCCTTGCCTGCGTCGGGCGAGGCGAGCCGGGCCCAGACAGCCTTGTCCTGCTTCGCGTCGACCCCGGGGAGGACGACCTTGACCCGGAGCTCCTCGTCGGGATCGTCCTCGAAATCTGCGACGACGCCGATCTGCAGCCCGCTCACCGCGGGCAGGAGCCCAGCCGCCGGCGCCTCGCGGAACTCCTCCTTGCGGGAGAGCTCCTCGGGCGAGAGCCCGAACTGCACGTCCGTCCGCCAGCCCGACGCGTCGACCCGGTGGCGGAGCCCCGTCACCAGCGTCGTGCCGTTGAATCGCTTGCCGACCCCCGCGACCTCCATGACGTCGAGCGGCTTGATGCCGGCGAAGCCCGGGACCGCGATGCGCCCGCGAAGCAGCGCCATCCGGCTCCTCGCCATGCGGGCATCGGCCCAGGCCTGGAGCTCCTCCGCGGCGACGGGGACCGGGTGGGAGAGCGTGCAGGTGCCGTTGCCGACCGCGTCGCCGAGCTTGCCCCCGTCGAGGTTCCCCTGGGTGGCGCGGATGCTCTTCGCCTTGCTGGCCGCGGTGGGCTTCTGCTCCTTCACGTCCCAGGCGACGCTCTCCACGGCGCGGTGCTGGTGCTCGGCGTCGGCCTCGATCTCGACGTCGAAGATCTCGGTGATGCCATAAGCGAAGCGGTGCCTGGGCGCGCCTTCGATCTCCATCTTCCGGAGCGAGATCTCGCCGTCCTCGACGACCACGAGGAGGCCGAGCGCGCCGGCCCGTGAGAGGATGAAGTCCCACGGCGTGGCGTGGTATTGCACCATCTCCGCGTGCTCCGGCCTGGTCTCGGCGATGGTGCCGACCTCGAGCTTCGCCGCCTCGATCAGCTGCTTCACGATCGCGCCGTCGGTCATCTTCCGGAAGACGGCGCTCCGCCGCGCTCCGGTCAGCTTGACGGCGGCGTCCTTGAGCCCGATCACCAGGACCGAGCCGTCGTCGCTAGCCTCCACCCCGTGCCGCACCACCACCCCCTTGAAGACGCACCGGTCTTCTTCCCCCTCGTACCGGAGCTTGATCTCGATCTTCGCCCCCGGCTCGAAGAAGCCCGTATCGCTGATAGCGAACGCCTGCTGCGCGGCGTCGCCGTCGAGCACGCGCAGCTCCGCTCGGGGGATCCGGTCGACCTCTCTCCGGATGTCGATGGAGAGGAGCTCGTAGGCCGGGTCCATCGGCTTGCCGTCGCTGAGGATAGTAGGAGTCACCGCGGGCATGGCGTCATCTATCCTTCCCCGGAGGTGCCGGCGCCCAGGTTGGCGAGCGGCGGAAAGAAGATCTCCTGGCCGGGGATCAGGCTCCTGAAGTTGTCCAGGCGGTTCCACCGCGCGACGTCCAGGTAGCGGGCGGACGAGCCATAGATGTCCTTGGTCAGGAGCGGCAGCGTGTCCCCGCCGCGCACGATCCGGCTGTGGGTCAGATCCGGCGATGTCTTGCCCTCCTCCCTGGCGCGCGCCTTGGCGGCCTTGTCGTAGATCAGCGTCACCTGGAGCTCGGCGCGGAGCGGGGTGCCGTCGCGCTCGAACGCGGTGTACTTGATGTCGACCGCGGAGAGGCGACAGGAGAAGATCAGCGAGCCCCACTCCACGAGGAGGTAATTGGGCTCATGGATGACCCCGTTATAATGAAAGGTGACGTCGAGGAACGCCTTCACGCGATCCTTCACGCTCTTCCGCACAGGCGCGAGGATCCCCATCGACTCCACGCCGGTGCCGTCGACCACCAGGGTGAGCGTGAGCTCGCGCGGCTCGCTCCGGCTATACGAGAGCTGCGGTCCGCTGGAGCCCACCCCCTGCTTGGCCCCCCAGGTGATCGCGTAGCGCTGCGAGAACGACGCCGGGTTGAACATCGCCTCGAACGGCGCCGCGGTCGGCTGCCGGCGCTCGACGTCCTTGAAGGCCTTGATCTTGAGCTTCTCGAGCTTGAAGAGGTTCAGTCCCACGATCATCTCTCCTTCGACGCCTTGAGGACCCGGAGGACCTCCTTGACCGCCGCCTCGATCACGGCCTCCTGCCCGGCGGCGTCGGGCGCGGCGGCGCGCGCGCGCGGCGCCCCCTCCGGGGGCGCGACGACGGCGCGGATCACCAGCTCTTTGATCTCCACAGGCATGGTCATACCTTCATGATCTGCATCCGGGCGTAGGTGAGCTCGAGCGACTCGATGAGCAGCTCCTTCGGCTCGGCGGCGAGGTCGGCGATCGACCACTTGACCGGATAGGCTCTGGAGAAGAACCATGCCGACACCGGGGTGTACGCCTCGCTGAAGAGGGTCACGAGGACGTTCGAGGGGGCGAATTTGAAGAGGGACATGGCTGTGTCGAAGTCGAGGCGCAGCGGCGAGCTCGCCACCATACCGCGCTCCAACACCAGGTTGCCGTACTCGACCCTCGAGGGCAGCGGCTGGGTGTAGAGGTTCTGTCCGCCCTCCTCGAGCGGCGTCGTCTTCACTGTCGCCGAGAGCCCAGTCACCTTCTTGAAGCGGACGTCGAGCGCGTTTGGCGCCACGCCGCCGGCGAAGAAGAAGACGCCGAAGCGGAAGTTCACGAACATCTCGCTCTGCGGAGCGAGCTCCGGAATAGCAGCGCTCATGATCCTGACCTCCACCCCTTCGGTCCGGGGCCCGGGGCGCCGCGCGGCGGATCCGCGCGGGGCCCCGGATCTCGGCCGGAGGGACCGCCGCTCTCGCGAACGTCAGAGCCTGACAACGGAGACCTCCCTGACCTGCAGCTCGAGCGTGTCCACGACGACGTCGTTCGTGGCGGCGCTGAAGGCCGGCGCCTTGAGGCTGACGGGTACCGCGACGGCGACCTTCCAGGCGAGCACCGCCGCGCCCGTCGCGTCACAGAGGCTGACCTCCATGCTCCGGCTGTCGCGCTTCTCCAGCCAGTTGAACAGGAACAGCGGATCTGCCCCGAGGACGGTGCCGCGCTTGCAGGTGACAGACGTGAAGCGCTTGGAGTTGAACGTCATGATCACGGGGCCCTCCTGGAAGCTCAGGCCGTGCGCGTACGTCACGTGCTCGCGCTCGGCCGCGAGACCCGAGACCTCGGTGAAGCTCATCGAGGCCTCGCCCACCTTCACGCGGAAGTTGTACGCAGCGAGCGGGTAGCTCGTCCGCTGGTTGTCCGTCGACTGGGCCATCGCGCCGCTCTACGCCTCTTCGATCAGGATCGCGTCCGCCATCAGCTCCATGCTCTCGATGGCGGCCTCGTTGGACGATGCCGTGAAGGTGGGCGCGTCGAGCCTCGTGGGGAAGGCGTTCTGGACCTTCCAGCTGATCACCGCGTCGCCCTTCTCGTCGCAGAGGCGGACGTAGATGTCCTTCTTCTCGACCTGGTTCACCTGGATCGCGCTGATCCAGGCGTAGAGCGTGGCGACGCTGGTCTTCTTGACGATGCCCTTCTTCAGCGTGAGCGTCGGCGCGGTGGGCTGCGCCGGCATGTTCATCACCACCGGACCGGGCGCCGCCCCGCCGGTGGGGCTCTCCTTGTAGGTCGTCGTCTCGCGCTTGATGCTGAGCCCGGAGATCTCCGAGAAGCCGACCGCGGCGCCCGCGATCTCGACTCGATAGTTGTACGACGGGAGAGGATACGCGGTCACGATCTCGCTCTTGGTCAGTGCCATGGCCTAGGCCTCCTGCAGCTTGTGAGAGAAGCGAAGGACGACGAACTCGGCCGGTCGCACGGCCGCGATCCCGATCTCGACGATCATTCGCCCCTCGAGGATGTCCTGGTTGGTCATCGTCTTGCCCAGGCCCACGTTGACGAAGTAGGCCGCCGCCGGAGAGGCCCCGGCCAGGGCGCCGCGCTCCCAGAGGCTGTAGAGGAAGCTCTCGATCATCCCCTTGACCTTCAGCCAGGTCGTCATGTCGTTGGGCTCGAAGACCGCGAAGGAGGTCGCCTTTCGGGCCGACTCCTCGATCATGATGAAGAGCCGCCGGACCGGGATGTACCGCCACTCGTTGTCGTTGCCGGCCAGGGTCCTCGCCCCCCAGACGATGGTCCCCTTGCCGGTGAACGCGCGCACGGCGTTGATCGATTTACCCGCCGTCGGATCGACGTTGAGGGCATCCTGAGCGTCGTTGGTGATCTTCAGCACCGGCCCGATGACGGCCGCGACGCTGACGTTGGCGGGAGCCTTCCATACGCCGCGATCCCGGTCGACGCTGGCGTAGATGCCCGCGACCGCCGCGCTCGGCGGGAGGACGACCCGCTCGGCCGTCAGCCTGGCCTTGACCTGCTGATAGGTCGCCGTCTGGCTCGACTTGATGGTGTCGAGGGTGACCCCGGTCGCCGCCCCGCCCTGGATGGTGACGCCCGCGTCGGCGTACGCGTAGCTCAGGGAGGTCTGGAGGTACGGGTAGTAGGCGGCGCCGTAGGCCAGGTTGCTCGTCCCGATCTCGTCGCGGAACACGTCGATGTCCTTCTTGCCCGGCGCCGCGTCCTTCTTGACGTCGAAGATCGCAAAGCGATCCCCCAGCTTGTGGCACTGGGCAAGGGCCGCCTGGCACACCTCGTGGTAGTCCGCGGCGGCGAGGCTCACGGCGTCGGTCAAGACGATCAGCGTCGGCTCGTCCTCCTTCTCGAGCAGCAGAAGGCCGTCGGCGATCTTGTCCTTGGCGGGCGGTGACGCGTAGTCTCCGACAGAGACGACATAACATCTCCCGCCCCCGTTCTTGAAGTAGTGGCTCACAGCGTAGTACAGCAAGAACCCGGTATCGGAGCTCCGCGTCACCCCGGTCACCTGGGACGCGGCGTCCACCGTGACCGTAAAGGTCGCGAGATTGGGCCCGCCGAAGAGCTGCTCGTACTCGAGCATCGTGCTCACCTGGGCGATCGACGGGCTCTTCGGGCCCTTCTCGGTATATCCTATGAAGGCGGGGATCGCAGTGGAGACCTCCGCCACGGAGGGCGGCAGGGTCGACACCTCTTCCACGTAAACACCGGGCGTCTTATAAGCAGGCATTGTTCCTCGATCTCAGGGGGTTTGAAACGGTTGCGCTCGATACTTGATGATCTGAAACAGCAGATCCTCCTTTGCAGCGCTCTGCATCGACGGATTGGGCAGCGGGCCCGCCACGCGGTCGGGGCCGAGCCGGAGCTCGAGGCTCCTCCTCGGCTCTGCGCGAGCGGCGACGGGCTGATCGGAGACGAAGCACACGCAGCGCATCCCGGGATACCGACTGGCAATCTGCGCTGCGACCGGGTCCACAGGATCGAGGGTCACGGCGCTGAAGCGCAGCGCGCCGGTGGCCCCGGCGGGCGAGGCGTCCACCACGGCGAGCTCGCCCGCGGCCGGCGTCAGGTCGGTGACGCAGTAGTAGGCCCATCGCGCCTGCCTGGCCGGGAAGCTGACCTGGAAACGGGCGGGCTGCGGCGCGCTCCCGGGGCGGATCTCGACGGCCGCGAAGACGCCCGGCGGGAGCCGCGGCCGCGCCGGGTCGGCGGGGGCTAACCGCAGCTCGCCGTCGGTCCCAGCGCCGGCGTCCGTGAAGACCGGCGCCGAGCGCCCGCGGACGCCGGTGAGGTCGGTGACGACGGCGAAGTCGCCGCCCCGGACCATGATGTAAAAGAGCAGCGCCGCGTCCGCCGGGAGCGGGAGGAACGGCTGTCCCGTGGGGTCGAGCGGAGAGAGGACCCGGACGCCCTGGGAGCTCGATCGCCAGAGACAGCGATGATCGCGGAGCAGGCGCGCCGTGGCGTCGCTCGGCTCGATCGAGAGGGCCGGACACCGGAGGTCGGTGTAGAACGCGTGCCGCAAGAGCACCTCGATGATCGCGACGTGCTTCACTGGCTGATCCTCAGCACCGGATCGCTGATCTGCGGTGCGCTGAGGCCGTCCTTGTCCTGGAAGACGGCCATCCGGACCTTGTAGAGGAGCGAAGGCTGATACGCGCTCCGAAGCATGCCCCAGAGCTGGTTCAGCTCGGAGAGGGGGAGCGTCAAGAGCTCCATGGTGAGCTTCTCGATCCTGTCGCTCAGCGCCGGCGTGTTCTCGTGGTCGAGGACCCGGCGGCCCTGGAAGAACTGCAGGATCAGCGAGATGCACCGCAGGCCTTGCTCGTACTCTTTGAAGCGGGCGGCGAAGAGGACGTAAGCGTTTATCTGGATCGCCGGCTGGACGCGCTGCGTGGTGCCGTCCGCCAGCGTCAACCGGAACGGGTCGGCCGGTCGCAGCGTGTGATCCTCCTCGAGGTTGACCAGGAGGAGCGTGACGGCTCCGAGCTTGAGCTCGAGGCTGTCCACCTTCTCGCTGTCGAGGAAGACGACCGGCCCCTGGTCGGGCACTGGGCCGCGCCAGCCCGAGCTCGCGGTCAGGTGCTCGTTCACCGTGTTCCTGAGAAGGACGAGGATGTCGCTGATCACGGCTGACGACTCCTGGAGCTCTGAACTTGTCCCGCTCTCATTGGCTCTCATCCTTGAAGATCTCGGGTCAGCGCATCCGCGGCGCGACGCCTGAACGTCAGGCTCCGTCGAGCGGATCGCCACGATGGAACAGCGCTTCGATGCCCGCGGACGACGCGCTGGGTCCTCCGCCGGCGCCGTTCTCGACCTCCGTAGTACCCACGGTCGGTCGCATTGACAACTTAAGCCATTTTAAGAAGCCTCGTATTTAGCGGCGTGACCGGGGCGTGTCGTGGCACCGTTCGCGCAGCGGTTCTGGAGCGAGGAGGAGCGCCGCGGCTCGACGGGTATGGCAAGGATGACCAAGATCGTGGAGAACGCTGCTGATCTCGAGCGGGAGCTGAGTTGGTTTCGCAGCGTGCTGGAGGCGCGGATGAAGCTCCATTTCGGCAAGGACGCGATCGAGGGGAGCGTGCTCGACATCGCGCCGCCCGACCTCGGCGGGTCGAGCTCGGAGTACGCCGGCTTCGTGCGGCGCCATCAGCTCTCCTTCGTCGAGCGCCTCGCCCTGGTGCTCGCCCTGGTCCCGCACCTGCGGCCGCAGCTCCTCGACGTCTGCTTCGGCCGCGACACCGCCGTGGATCGGAGGCTCACCGAGTTCGGCGGCGCCCAGCTCGGCTTCGACGGCGAGCTCCTGCCCACGGCCGAGACGCTGGCGTTCCTCCTCGGCGGTGACGACCTCGCGCTCCGGTTCTCGGTGCAGCTCCTCCTGGATCCAGAGCACCTCTTCGCCAGGCACGACGTCCTCAGGCTCGGGGGCGGCGACGGCGTGACGCCGATGAAGGCTCCCCTCCGGATCTCGGAGGAGCTGCTCTGTCTCTTCACCACCGGCCAGCCGCGGCGGCTCGGCTGCGGGCCCGGCTTTCCCGCCCAGCGGATCGAGACGCGCCTCGGCTGGGAGGACGTGGTGCTGCAGCCCAGCACCCGCAAGCACCTCGAGGAAATCGAGACCTGGATCGAGCACGGAGAGACGTTGATGGCGGACTGGGGCATGGCCGGGAAGCTGCGCCCCGGCCACCGCAGCCTCTTCTATGGCCCGCCGGGCACGGGCAAGACGATGACGGCCTGCCTGCTCGGCAAGTCCACCGGCCGTGAGGTCTACAAGGTGGATATCTCCCTGGTGGTGTCGAAGTACCTCGGGGAGACGGAGAAGAACCTCGGCCGGGTCTTCGACCAGGCCGAGCGCAGGGGCTGGATCCTGTTCTTCGACGAGGCCGACGCGCTCTTCGGCAAGCGCAGCGAGACGCGCGACGCGCACGACCGTTACGCCAACCAGCAGGTCTCCTTCCTCCTCCAGCGCATCGAGACCTTCGACGGGCTCGCGGTCCTGGCGTCCAACCTGCGCGACAACCTCGACGACGCCTTTGCGCGGCGGTTCGAGTCGATCATCTACTTTCCGATGCCGCGCGCCGAGGAGCGCGCGCGGCTGTGGCGGCAGGGGCTCTCGCCCAGGGCGAGGCTCGACGGCGCCGTGGACCTCGAGAAGATCGCGCGCGAGCACGCGCTCGCGGGGGGCGCGATCATGAACGTGATCCGCTACGCCTCGCTCCAGGCCTTGAGAGAGGGCGGTCGTCCCCTCACGGTAGACGACCTCCTGCAGGGCATCCGGAAGGAGTATGCCAAGCAGGGGAAGGCGGGTTGAGCGGACGCTCGCGCGACACGCCCCGTCACGCCGCCGAAGCCGAGGTGCATTAAAATAGCTTAAGTTGTCAGCGCGACCGACGACGGGTACGACCGACGGCGAGATGGCACCGACGGAAGGACGATGGCGTCGTCCGCGGGGCCTCGAAGCGCCGTTCCATGGGGGCGATCCGCTCGACGGAGCCTGGCGCAGAATGGACAAAGGAGATAGAAATCATGCCCCTCACGCTCAGCACGACCATGACTCAGATTTCCGCCGTCTCTTACCCTACTGGAGGCCGCCCCGATATCTGGGGGGTTGATGGCGCCCAGAACATCTTCCATTACACCGGAAGTAGCTGGACGCAGATCCCTGGCTCGCTCGTCCAGGTGAGCGCCTCCTCTGACGGGACGGTGTGGGGAGTCAACGCGGCGGGCAACGTGTACAAGTACAACGGAACAAACCCCTGGGTCCAGATGCCCGGCTCGCTGGTTCAGGTGGCCGTTGGGGTCAACAACGGGTCTGGGGTCTGGGGGGTCAACGCGGCGGGCAACGTGTTGCAGTACAATGCGAGCACGAATTCCTGGAGCACGCTCAATGGCGGCGGGATGAAGCAGGTGAGTGCCTTCTGGAACTCACCGGGGAGGAATTGGTACCTGATGGGACTCACTACTTCTGGAAACATGTGCCAGTACACCTTCGCGACCAACAGCTGGAACTCCCCCATCCCCAACAACCATACCAGTGGAACCCTGGCCCAGGTGGCGTCTGCAGGTGCCATGACGTTCTATAGCCTCGATTCGGCCGGCAATACGTGGATGTATCAGGGCGCACCCGATTGGTGGTACCAGCTGGACTTGCTCCCGAAGGCAAAGTCTATCAGTTGCCCTTCCGATTACTCCTTTGCGCTCATCGACACCACCGGGAAGACCATCGTGTATGATTCGAGTGGTGGCTGACACTGCAGCCGTCCTCGAGGCAGCGACCGATCCCCTGGCGGGACGGCGCTGCTCCGACGCTCACGACGTCCGGCGCGGCCTCTCGTGAACGCGTTGCTCCTTAATTTCTCTTAAGCTGACAAAACGCGGCGTCGTCCGTTTCATGGCAGGTATGCCCGTGCCAGCGGAAGAACACATGAATCAGGATGAGCCCGTCGCGTTCGGCGGCTCGTCGTCGGTGACGGTGGGCGTCTCTCTTCGTACGCGGCTCAGCCCCGGCGAACCACCGAGGCGCGCGATACAGGCCTTGCTGCGGTCGGTGGGCAAGGCCCTGTCCGCCCATTTCGAGGGCCGCGCGACGGCGCGCCTCGACGCCGAGAGCGCCACGGCCACGGTGACCCTGCGGATCCCCGAACCGGAGGGCAGCACCAAGGTGTGCGAGCTCTCGATCACCCTGCTCGCCGACGAGCTCACCCAGGACGAAGAGCTCGTGGTCGTCCCACGGATCCGCGCCGAGATCTACCGCCGGAAGGACGATATCGACTGGCTCGCCAGCGACGCGTCGGCGGACGTCGACCAGCTCGCCGGCGAGATAGAGGACGTCCTCTCGGCCGTCTCGCCCTGATCGCGGCCACGGCGCGCTCGAAGGAGATCAACCGTGAAGATTGACGATGACAGAAGGCGCTCACCGATCCGCCTCGCGATCGCGGCGCTGGCCGCGGTCCCGCTCGCGGCGTGCGCGAGCACGGCGACGGTCACGCTCGACAAGGCGATCAAGGACCTCGCGCCGGACTACCGCGCGCGGACGCCGGCGAGCGGCTCCGCGAGCCTCGGACGCCGGCTGCTCGGGGACCAGCCCGAGACCAACGCCTGCTTCGACGGCGACCATGGCACGGCGGCGCCGAGCTGGTCGAAGGTGACGCTCTACTACGGGGACGTGCTCGACGGGAAGCTCTCCGGCGACTTCGGCGCAGCCGTCAAGGTCGCCTCCTCGGCCGGCGTGTCCTCGAAGCGGAGCGCGAACATCACGCTGACGGACCTCGTGGAGAGCAGGCTCTCGGCGGTGTACCTCGACGCGAGCGGCGCGTGCACCAGCCTGTTCGCCGAGACCGGGACGAGCTACGTCAGGGTGCTGACGCGCGCGATCAAGGCGGGGACGCTCGAGGTGGCGGCCGAGCAGGCGGTCGCCGCGACCCTGGCGATCGACGCCTCCTCGATCGGAGGGACCTCCGTGAGCGCGTCGAGCGCGTCGGGCCGCAAGCTCCAGGGGACCTCGCTCTTCTTCGCGGACTATCCCGAGTGCTTCAGCGTGGTTTACCAGAAGAAAGACTGCGCCGGCTCGGCCGTGGGTCCGGGCAACGTCTGCGATCTCGACGCGTGCTCGTTCAACATCGCGGCGCTCGACACCGGCCGCGCGGCCTGGAAGGGGAAGCTCTCGTGCGAGGGCGGCGCGTCGATCGATCTCGGCGGCACCCTCGGCGAGTGGGGAGAGGCGCAGAAGACGGCGCCCGGCGTCACCTACAACGTCCGCGTGCTCAAGGGAGCCTTCCTGGGGACGGCGAACATCGATCTCCGTCGCTGGGTGACCCGCTCGGAGTCGCCCGACAAGTGCGCGCCCCCCGGGAGCGCGCCACACCCGGGTCGATCGCGAGCCCCGGAGCAACCTTTGGATCCTTAAGAACCAATAAGGTGTTCGCGCCGAATCCATCTGTTACTCGCTCTCGCTGCCCCGCAATGCAGAACCCCTTTCCAGGTCCGCAACCTTACCGCGCTTCCGATCGTGATCGCTTTTACGGGCGAGGCGACCTCGCCTACCGGCTCGAGGCATCCATCCTCGCCAACCGCTGCGTCACCGTCTTCGGGCCGTCCGGCGCGGGCAAGTCCTCCCTGGTGCAGGCGGCGGTCCTCCCGTCGCTCATCGAGAAGCAGGAGATCCGCGTGGCGCGGGTCGACGCCTGGCCCGAGGATCAGGACCCGACGCGCTGGCTCGCGGACGCGGTGTACGGCGCCCTCGGCCTCGGCGACCGGCCGGCCGGCGCCTCGCCCGCGGACGCGCTGCTCACGGCGGCGCAGCGCGCGGCGCGGGGGTCGCCGCGGCTCGCCGTCGTCTACCTCGATCAGATCGAGCAGCTGCTCTACGCGACGCGCGGCGCGGCCGAGGCCGAGGCGCTCTTCGACTGCGTGGACCGCCTCGCCGGGCTGCCCACCCGCAACCTGCGCCTGGTGCTGTCGCTCCGCGAGGACTACCTCGGCCGCTTCCGCGGTCGGCTGCGCGAGCACCGCCGGCTCCTCGATCACGGCTTCCGCGTCGGCCCGCTCACGGTCGGCGAGCTCTGCGAGGCCGTCTGCCAGGCGGCCGCCGCCGGCGAGCCGCCGCAGGCGTGGGCGCCGGCGGACATGCGCCCGCTCCTGCTCCAGGTGCGCGTGCCCGGCCAGGCCGCGGGCGACGAGGCCGAGGCGCAGGCCGCGTACGCGCAGATCGTGTGCCGCGCGCTCTTCGAGCAGCGCGCGAACGGGGGAGCGGCGGCCTATGCGGTCGAGGCCGAGGCCATCCTGCGACGGTACCTGGAGGCGACGCTCGCCAGCCTCGGCGCGCTGCGCGGCGGGGCCGAGCGGCTGCTCGAGGATCACCTGGTGACGGCGGACGGCAGCCGCACGCTGCGCACCGAGAAGGAGCTGCTCCGGATCCTCCCCGCGGACGAGCTCGGGCCGGCGCTGAAGGCGCTGGAGGGGGCGGCCATCCTCCACGCGGCGGAGCACCAGGGGAGCCGGTACTTCGAGATCGGCCACGACTGGCTAGCGCGCGAGGTCTTCGATCAGCGGCAGCAGCGCCGGCACCTGGAGGCGCGGCGGCGCGAGCGGGCCGAGGCGGAGGCGAGGCTCGCCGAGGAGCGCGGGCGGCGGCGCCGCTCCGCCGCCGTCGCCGGGGCGGCGCTCGTTGTCGCGGCCGGCGCGGCGGCGCTCGGCTCGGTGGCGTACGGCCAGAAGCTCCGCGCGGATCGCCTGCGCGTCGAGGAGGTCCGGGCTCGACGCGAGGCCGACCGGCAGCGGGACGTCGCGGAGGAGCGGCGCTCCGAGGCGCACGACGCCAGGATCCTCGCGGGCTTCCGCGAGCTCGCGGTGCGCGCGCAGCTCCCGCTGGCGATGAAGCTCCTGCCCGAGGCGGAGCTGCCAGCCATGCGCCGCGGCTGGATCGAGCTGGCGAGCGACGCCCTCAACACGAATGCGCTCCGCGCGACCCTCCGCGGACACGCGGGCGCCCTCGCCGCGGCCGTGTGGAGCCCCGACGGCGCGCGCGTGCTCACGGCCTCGGCCGACGGCACCGCGCGCGTGTGGCGCGCCGACGGCACCGGCCAGCCCGTGGTGCTGGAGGGCGGCGGCGGGGCCATCCTCGCGGCCGCGTGGAGCCCCGACGGCGAGCGCGCGCTCGCGGGCTCGGAGGACGGCACCGCGCGCGTGTGGCGCGCGGACGGCGCTGGTCAGCCCGTGGTGCTGAGGGGCCACCGCGGCGCCGTCACCGCGGTGGCCGCGAGCCCGGACGGCGCGCGCGTGCTCACGGCCTCGGCGGACGGCACCGCGCGCGTGTGGCGCGCCGACGGCGAGGGCGCTCCGGTCGTCCTCACAGGCCACCGCGGCCGCATCAACGCGGCCGCATGGAGCCCCGACGGCGCGCGCGTCGTCACCGCCTCCGACGACCGGACGGCGCGCGTCTGGCTGATCGCGAAGGGCAGGAGCCGCGTCCTGAGCGGGCACACCGGCGAGGTGATCTCCGTGGCCGTGAGCCCCGACGGCGCGCGCGTCGTCACCGGCTCGCGCGACCGGACGGCGCGCGTCGTCACGCTGGCCGGCGCCGGCGCGCCCGTGGTGCTCGCCGGGCACGAGGACAGCGTCCTGCACGCGGCCGTGAGCCCCGACGGCCTGCGCGTGGCCACCGCCTCGGCCGATCGGACCGTGCGCGTCTGGAGCGCCGCCGGCGACGCCGAGCCGGTCGTGCTCTCCGGCCACGCGCTCGCCGTGACCTTCGTCTCGTGGCGCCCCGACGGCAAGTACGTCGCCAGCGCCTCCGCGGACAGGACGGCGCGCCTCTGGCCGGCGGACGGCAGCGGCCCGCCGCTCGTCCTGGTCGGGCACCGCGCGCCGCTCCGCTCCGCGGCGTGGAGCCCCGACGGCGCGCGCGTCGTCACCGCGGCGTCCGATCCGTGGGAGCGCTCGTCCGACCGCACCGCGAAGGTGTGGAGCGCCGAGCCGCTCCGGGCGATGCCGCACCGGCGTCGCGACCTCGGCTTCTTCCACGCGGCGTCCATCGTGGAAGGCGGCGAGCGCGTCGTCGCGGCCTACGAGGACCGGACGGCGTGCGTCTTCCGGGTCGACGGCGAGGGCGAGCCCGTCGTGATCCGGGGTCACGAGGGGTGGGTGGCGAGCGCGGCGCTGAGCTCCGGCGGCACGCGCGTCGTCACGGCCTCGTTCGATCGCACGGCGCGCGTATGGAGCGCCGACGGCAAGGGCGAGCCCGTCGTGCTGAGGGGCCACGAGGCCGAGGTGCGCGCCGCCGTGATGAGCCCTGACGGCGAGCGCGTCGTGACGGCGTCCGACGACGGGACGGCGCGGGTGTGGAGCGCCGACGGCGAGGGCGAGCCCGTCGTGCTGCGCGGGCACGAGGACTGGCTCACCTCGGCCGCGTGGAGCCCTGACGGCGCCCGCGTGCTCACCACGTCGCTCGACCACACCGCGCGGGTGTGGAGCGCGCGCGGCGAGGGCGAGCCCGTCGTGCTGCGCGGGCACGGCGGCGGCGTGCACGCCGGCGCGTGGAGCCCTGACGGCGAGCGCGTCGTGACGGCGTCCGACGACGGGACGGCGCGGGTGTGGAGCGCCGACGGCGAGGGCGAGCCCGTCGTGCTGCGCGGGCACGACGGCGCGGTCCTTCGCGTCCTCTTCAGCCCCGACGGCGAGCGCGTGGTCACGTCGTCGGCCGACGCCGCCGTCCGCCTCTGGAGCGCTGCCGGCGAGGGCGCGCCCATCGTGCTCGGATCGTCGGCGCCGGTCATCTCGCTGGCCTTCCTCGACGGAGGGCAACGGCTGATGACCGTCGCCATGGACAACGGCATTCACACCTGGAGCATCGACGTGGACACCCTGAAGAGACGCCTGCTGACCGCGCATACCGATTGCCTGCCGCCGTACATGCGCGTCACCTACCTCGGCGAGACCGTGTCCGCGGCCCGGGATCGGCACGCGGCGTGCGAGCGCTCGTACCAGCGCGCGCCGCTCCTCGCGGAGGGCCGGGGGCGATGATGGCGCGCGACACGGCCGCGGCGGCGGCGCTGGTGCTCCTGTCGTCCCTGGGCGCGTGCGGGCAGCCCGACGTCGAGGAGGGCGGAGCGGAGCCGGCGACGTCTGCCCTCGAGATCGCCGGCGAGACCCGCGCCCCAGCGGCGGCGCGGCCGACGGCGCACAGGCTCGGCGCCGGCGAGCGCCGGGTGAAGCTGCTCGTCCTGCCCGCCGACGCCGTCGTCGAGGTCGACGGCGTCCCGATGCGGCGGCGGGACGGCGTCATCGAGCTCTCGGGCAAGTTCGGGCAGGCGCACCGGGTGCGCGTCTCCAGGGGGGCACAGCACGGCGAGACGACCGTGACCCTCACGGACGCCGGCGCCTCGCCGCCCTCGCTCGATCTCGCCGCGCTGGCGCGGGCGGCGCGCCGCTCCGGGCGCAGCCTCCTCCCGGCCGCGTCCGCCGAGCCGCCGGCCGCCGAAGCCGTCGACCCCGCCGCGCCGGAGCTCGCCGGGACGCCGGAGCTGGCGCTCGAGTCCATGTTGCCCGGTGTCGCCGCCGAGCACGACGCGCTGGCGGGTCACATGGCGATGGATCCGCCGCTTGAATCCGCGCTGGGCGCTGCGCTCGCCGGCGCGCGGCCGAGCGAGGGTCCGGCGTGCGTCTGTCCCCCGGCGGCGCAGGTCACCCCCAGGTGCCCGATCGGTGCGGCCGCGGAGGTGCACGGCAAGCCGCGCAGCGGCGTGCTGGCCGGAGATTCCTTCGAATGAGGGCGCGCGCGATGCCGGGCACGACGCGCCGACGCTCCGCGCATGGCCTCCTCCTCGCGGCGGTGCTCCTGGCGCCGCTGCCTTTCGGCTCGCTCGCCGCCGCGCAGACGGGCGGGCCCGGCGAGGTCCGGCGTCGCGAGGATGCGCGCACGCACTTCCAGCGCGGGATCGCGCTGCGCGATCAAGAGCGCTGGGCCGAGGCGCTCGCCGAGTTCCAGACATCGCGCTCGCTGTTCATGACGCTGAACGGGACGACCAACGCCGCCGCGTGTCTCATCCAGCTCGAGCGCTACCTGGAAGCCATCGAGCTGTACGAGAGCGCGCTGCACGAGTTCTCGGAGAGGCTCAAGAGCGAGGACAAGCGCGATATCCTGCTGGTGGTAAAGCTCCTTTACAATG
The DNA here is from genome assembly GCF_051525245.1 of Sorangium sp. So ce128. Lineage (NCBI taxonomy): Bacteria > Pseudomonadati > Myxococcota > Polyangiales > Polyangiaceae > Sorangium > Sorangium sp. So ce128. Next base: position 6,418,683 of record NZ_CP150313.1, read on the forward strand.
CCGTCGGGGCCATCGGGATCGTGGGCGCCGAACCGGGCGCGGCGGTCCTGCTCGACGGCGTACCGCGCGGCGAGCTGCCGCTCGGCGCTCCCCTGCGCGTGACTCGCGGCCCCCACACCGTCCGCGTGGTCAAGGCGGGGTACCAGCCGTTCGAGCAGCGCCTCGACGTGGACGGCGGGGAGACGGTCCAGGTGACGGCACGGCTGATCCGGCTCCAGGAGACGAGCAAGCTCGAGATCGCCGAGCAGGCGAGGGAGGAGCCGGACGCACGCCGGATCCGGCTGGCGCGAGGCGCCGGGGCCATCGACGACCGCGAGGAGCGCGGCCCGCGGCGTACGCCCCGCTTGCTCGCCGAGGTGAGCGCCGCGGCGCCGCTCGTGGTGTCGTTCGGCGGAGACACGCCGACGGGGTGCGTGGAGCCCTGCAGCCAACCCCTCGGGTCTGGCGTCAGCGTGATCGTCCACGGAGGGTACGGCATCGACCATCTCTCGTTCGGCGCCTCGGCGGGCTATCTGAGCGTGCAGCAAGCCGTCCGCGGGCGCATCGCGGAGATCGAGGCCATCGGCGGGGCGTCGACCTCGGTGCGCGTCGACGACACGACAGCGCTCCGCGGCGCGCTCTTCGGCGCCTGGGTCGGGTACTCGTCGGGCGAGCGCCTCCTGCTCCACGCGCGGCTGGGCGCCGGCGGGCTGTTCGGCGCGGTCGCCGGGTCGCGCGCGAGCGCGCGGGCGTCGACGAGCGGCGCACCGTCGTTCGGCCCGCTCGAGCGGAGCGCGGCGGCGCGCTTCGTGTACATCGCACCCGAGGTGCGCGCCGGCGTCAGGCTGGCCAGGCGGGTCCAGCTCACCCTGGGGCTCGAGGTGCCCCTGCTCATCGCCGTGCCGAGGCCGGCGTCGAGCCAGCGGGTGCTCGTCGACACCGCGGCTGGGGTCGATCACGCCGCCTCGGCCTGGTTTCCGGCCGAGCCCCTCACGGCCCCGCTCTTCCCGCTCTTCATGCCTGCCCTGAGCGCCAGGTACGATTTCTACTGAGGCCGAGGTGCCTCCGGCGCGCTGCCGCGAGCGGGCGTTCCGGTTGAGCGAGCATGGTCGAGGTTCGTGCCGTACGACGGCATGGTCCCGCCGGGGGCGGTGCCGAAGAAGACGATCTTGCCGTCGCGGGTGATTGTGCCGAGATGCTGGATTTTCCGGCCGCTGAGGATCATGCGCGCCTCGCCGGAAGGTTTTTGGGGGCAGACCTCCACCCTCCGGCCGCCGGAGGCGCGGTCGTCGCGGCAGGTGCAGGCTGGGAGCGGCGATCCACCCCGGGTGGGGAGAGCGCGGTCCGCACATCACGTCGGGAGTCGCGGCCGTGCAGGGGTGTGAGGGCGTGGCGTGGTCTTCAACGGAGGGAGGAGGATCGTCGCCACCGGCGACCCGAGGTGAGCCGCCGGGCAGGATGCGCCCTACGACTGAACGACGTAGGCGACGAACGAGAAGTTCGCATCCTCCAGCGCACCGCTAGCCTTGTCGACCGAGCACACATACACCGCTGGCGGGCTGTGCTCGTGGTTGTACGTCGAGAACTGGTTGTCGGCGGACTGTCTACCGGCATCGTCGACCGGCGTGACGACGACGATCGGAGCCTGCGACGACGTGGCATTGAAGGTGATCTTGTACCTCCCCGTCGAAACCCTCGTGGACGACCAGCCCCCGGAGCCGGGGTTCAGCATCCCGCCGTCAGACTGCCTCACCGAACCAAACACTACGGACGTTGCCATTTCTCTTCTCCTATCTTGCTGTCAGCGACACGCGCGCCCGTGGAGGCCAGGACCAGCAAGGCCCTGTGACCTCCTACGCGATTCGAGGATATCGCTGCTCCACGACTGGTAACGCCGAGCTCGTCCGATGTCGCCTTAATCATTCCTAAGAACATCGTAGGGGTGAGCATCGCGCCGCAGCCCCTCGGGATCGTCGAGACGAGCTATCGAGAGGACGACGAGGCCCTGGACCGCCTCGTCGTCCTCGCAGCAACCGGGCTGGAGCAAGAGGTGCTGGTCATGAGGTGTCCGGAGGAGACGCGTGAACGACCGCGCTTCACGCTGTTCATGGATGGTGGATCGAGGAGCTCTTCAAGGCTCCTCCTGGCCGTGGCCGACCTCCGGTTCGTTCAGTCGTCGCGGGCGATGGGGATCGTCAATCTCCACATGTCGTTGAGCAGCACCGGCGCGAACTCCGCGGTCGCTCCCCCGAAGATGTAGAGCTCGTAGGCCGTGGCGGTCCTGCGAGAGAAGGAGAACTGGCCGAACCTCGGCGCCGGCGCTGGCCCCGCCATCGCGGTGTCCACGCGCGTCCAGCCCCCGGTGTCGAGATCGAAGTACCAGACATCGGACAGGGTGGTACCGTCGAACTGGCTGCCCCCGAAGAGCCAGATTCGATGGCCGCGCTCGTCGGCGAGCAGCTTCGCGTTGTCGCGGTGGCCCGGTCCGCTGTCCTCGTCGAAGGCGATCTGCTCCCCGGTCTCCGTGTCGATGTCGAGCGATCCAGAGATCGCCGAGGTAGTTCTCCGGCGTGAACAGGCCGGTCCCGTTCACGGCGTCGTTCGTGTATCCGCCATAGAGCAAGAGGGCGTTCCAGCCCTCGGAGTAAACGAGCGGATGATGGGCTCGAGCGCGCGGGACAGGCGAGCCGGTCGCGACCTGCTTCCAGCCGTTCTTGTAGCGAACCAGGTCGTGCTGGAGGCCGTCAGGGCGGTTGATGAAGGCCGACAGCGTCGACGACGAGCCCGAGAAGGCGTACGCGACGGTCTTGTGTTTCCCCTTCCCTCGCACGGCGACCGCCTCCGCGGAGCGATTCGCGAGCCCGACTTCGGCCGGTTTCTGCGCGATCTGCGTCCACCCGTGCACCCGATCGAACCGGAACGTGTCCTGGTGCGTGAGATCGAGCCCGCGCCGAAAAGGACCTCTCCCGCCTGAGACGATCAGGGCGTCGTCCTCGGCGACGCTCCACATCATCGCCTCGGCCCGGGCGGAGGGCCCGCCCGTGTACTGGCCGAGATCGTGCCAGGTCCGCGTGTCGACGTCGAAGACGCTGAAATCGGCCACGGGCTCGTCGTTCGGGTAGGTCCCGTTCAACCCGCCGAAGATGTAGAGGCGGCCGTCCTGATACGCGCTCGAACCGTCCCAGAGGGCGTCGGGGATGGCTCCGTTCTGCGCGATCGCGGTCCAGTACGGCAAGCTCGGCTGGGCGGCGCTCGGGCGGTCCCCGCAGGTCGTGGAGTGAACGCGGCCGCCCTCTCGATGTCTGGAGAGGCGCTGCGCGTCGGTCAGCGCGGCCTCGTCCTCGCCGAGGGGCTCTTGGATCTCCGGCCCTCGAGGAAGAGGGCGTTCCAGCCCTCGGAGCGTCGACAGCGGGAGCTGGACTAGAGCGACAAACGGTTGAGACCGCATGCAAACAGCAAGAATCGGTGCTCTAGGGCGCGATATCGTACGCGTGCTTCGCCGCCCACAGCGTCGTGGCCCGCATGTAGTACGGCGCGCGGATGCTGCCGTTGCCCTCCCATGCCTCCGGCGTGCGGAACCACAGGCCGTCGGTCTTCCAGATCGTGTCGACCAGGCTCGCGCCGATCTCACCGGCCTGCGCGGCGAGCCCCTCCTGGATCATGCCGGCCACCACGCCCCAGGACGTGCCGACCCAGCACTCGCGCGTCTGGTTGCTCGTCCCGTCGACCGAGCCATTGGCGGTCATGACGTTGACGACGCCGCGGGTCCCGCCGTCGAACCGCTTGAAGTTGTTCTCGTAGATCTTCGTGAACGCCGACACCGCGTGGCTCGGGTCGACGATCGGCGGCAGCCCGAGGGCGCGCGCGTACCACTGGCCTGCGAGCTGGTCCGCCATGATCCGGCTCGTGTCCCGGCTCCCCGTGTCGATCTTGTAATACGATCCCGTCCAGAGCTTCGACTCGAAGCCGCCCTTGGACTGGTCGAACCAGGTCTGGTAGGTGCTCGCGAGCGCGGCGTCCCCCATCGCGGTCGCCATCTCCTTCGCGGCCTCGGTGGCGGCGAGGAAGAGGCCCCCGCAATACGCGGTGTTGCCGTGCAGATCCATGTCGTCGTACGTCTGGTCGATGCCGTTGCTCTCGGGGAGCCCGTCCCCGTCGCCGTCCTGGCTCTTCACCTTCTGCATCGCCATCTTCACGGCGGGCCAGCAGTAGCTGAGGAACTCCGTATCGGTCTTCCCGGTGAGCGCCCAGTCGCGATAGACCATCAGGGCCAGCTTGGAGTTGAGGTCCTTCCAGTTGGTCGAGTCGCGGTACGTGTACGCGTTCCACCTGCGGAAGACGCTCTCGTTGTCCCCGAAATCGTGCGCGGTCGTCCCGAGCGCGCGCGGCCTGTCGGAGCGCGTGGTCGTCACGCTGTCGCAGAACTGCCGCACCTCCTGCTTGTCGATGTCCGGCCAGAGCGAGAACAGGGCCCATGAGCCGTAAAAGCGCACATCCGACGTCCCGTAGAACGGGTAGATGTACGACTCGAGGCTGGTGAACATGTCCTCGTCCGGGTCATCCGGCTGGCCGGACGCCGCGCCGGCCTCCCAGTACGTGCCCGCGATGGCGTAGTAGTAGAGCTCGTTGAACAGAGCGCCCTTGAGCCACTCCGGGTACGTCGGATCGTCGAGCACGCTCGCCTGCCAGTCCTGGATCGCCCAGAGCCACGGCTCGCGCTCGGCGAGCGCCTCCGCCGCGATCGTCCAGGAGGCGTTCCCCGTCCGCCCGAAGTGGCGCGTGTACGCGCGGTACCACCTGTCCCCCGAGCCCGCCTGCGTGACCGGGATATCCCACGCGAGCACGATCGGCACAATGACGCTCTTCCCCGGCTCCACCGTGGCCTTGAACGCGATCGCCCCGAGCGAGTGTCCTCCCGTCGTGTTGGCGAGCGCGCCGTCGTTGGCGAGCTCGCTCTGCAGGGCGGCGACGCTGTCGGCGGACTGGTACGAGACGACCACGCCCGGCGCGTTCCGGCTGGCGAGCGTGAACTCGCCCTGTCCCTCGGAGCTCGGCGCCCCTCCGCCTCGGGTGAGGACCAGGCCGACGTCGTCGCCTGAGGTCTGCACCGTGGCGCCATTGCCGCCGTGATCGTTCTTCCAGGTCAGCATCACGGCGACGTCGCAAGGCGCTCCGGTCGGATTCGTGATCTCCCACCGATAGACGCCGACCGGATAGCTGGTCTTCTTGTAATCGCCCGGGATGATGGGGCTGTATTGTTCGACCTTCGCTTTGCAGGGGAATGCCGCCCCGTGGTAATCGACCCACGAGCGCGGAAAGAGCGAGGAGTACGTCGCCTGCCCCTGGCCCAGGCCGTCCTTGTCGAGGCGCTTCGTCTGCGCGTCGCCCCCCTCGGCCTTCTGGTACATGAAGAAGCCCGCGTTGTTGTCGACGTTCTGGTCATTGCTCCCGATATCGAGGCGACCCTTGTAGAACCTGCCGTCGAACCGCCAGGTGATCGTCCCGGCCCCGAAGCCGCCGATGGGCGCGCCGTCCTCGTAGACGCCGTCCGTGATACCCCTGCTCCACGCCTGAGCCGGGATGGAGATCGGCTCGCCCGGCACGTGCGCCGGCGGGCCGCCGCCTGCGCTGCCGCCGGAGCCGACCGCGGGTGGAGCGCCGCCGGTGCCCGCCCCTGACGACGAGCTGCTCGCAGGGCCCTGGCTTGTTCCGGCTCCGGCTCCGGTCGAGGTTCCGGCACCGGCGCCGCCAGGCCCCGATCCGCCATCCGACGAGGACGAGCTCGAGCCACCTCCACCGCACGAGGCGGCTGTCGCCACGACGAGGACGGCACCGGCGGCGACGACACCCAGAGAGCGTAGTGGGACAAGGGGCAATGTCATGACGGCGAGCATATGCGGATCGTGCGCACACGTCACCGTACCAATGGCAATGCATTCACTTCGTTATCGCTGAAACATTCCGTCGTTTCCGAGGCAAACCTGAATTCGCGCGTCGCTGTTCACCCGGGCGGCATTTCATGCGACGCGAAATCTCCAGAGCATCTTCCACGACGCGCACGACTCGATCGCGCGAGCGAGACCCCTACGATCCTTCTTTTCATCGCCAGGCTTGCTCCGCAGCGCGCGGTCGAGGAGCGGCGCTCATGGCCAGGTGGCCTTGACCGCATTGATCCAGTAGTCCGCGAGGCGAAAGGCCGGATCTTGCTCGATGTGCACGAAGCGTCCGCTGTAGCTGGTGGCGGAGCGACCACAGACCTGGCTCGCCGAAACGAAGTTGAGTAGCCTACCTTGAACGTTGGTCGTCGCGTTCAGCGAACAGTCGCTGCTGCCGGGAACGCCGACCCGCCAGGTGGGTTTGCTGGCCAGCAAGTTGCGCTTGAGCTCCAGTATCTTGTCACCCGAGACGGGGGCGACATCCATGCCGTGCGAGGCGAACACGTCCTCCGCGCAGGTATCTCTCGCCATGCCATGCCACTGAATGCCCCACCAGGGATTCGATCCATAAAAGGCCGCGAGCTCCAGATAGGTCGCGTGAAACGCGTTCGTCACGTTGTGGGCCACGTCCGACGTCATGGTCGAGCTCTGGCAAACGCTGTCGGTGAAGCTCGCATCGCGGTGAGCGCCGGCCATCAGGAAGCTGCGGGATCTCGTCGCCTTGAAGATGCTGACGGCCTGGATCTCCGTCTCCAGGTCCGCTGTCGCATGCGGCGCCGAATGGGCGAGCTCTCGCTCCGCGGCCGCGTCCACGATGAACGTGCCCAGCCCGAGATCGACGATTCCGTCGCTGTTCCGATCGCCGACCTCCATGAGCACACAGTATCTTCGTCCATTGTTGACGTCGCGGAGGAGCCGGATCCGCGTAGACGACGACAGGCTGGACGGAAGCACGAACTTGCAGCTGCCGCCCATCATGGTGCGAACGACGCTCCGCCACGCGGTCAGCTGCGTCGAGCTCGGGGTGACGAAGATGCCTGAGTCCCTGCCGGGCATCTGATCGCGAATGCACGCCACGAGCGCCTCCAGGGTCGCGCTCGACGAGCAGGTCAGGTCCGCCGACACCGCGGGGCGGGACGCCATGAGGACGCCAGCGCCGAGCAGGAACAAAATCGATCGTTCGAACCGCATGACAGCGTTACCTCCAGTCAGGGGTTTGCGGGTGGGATCGATCGGCGGTCCTCTGCGCGACGCGCTGTGCGCGTGGGCACAGGAACGAGGCTCGCCGGGGCCGCACGGCGCGGGCCTCCGCATTCCCAGACTTTCAGGCGCGCGAGCGCTCGCCGCTTTCTTCGCCGTCCACGCAATGATCGCCAAGCAAACTCACCGGCAGGCGACGGCGAGTGCAAGGCGGAGACCGCCGCGCTGTGCGAACCGTTCGCGGTCGCCGCGGCCACCACATCGCAGCGTTACCGCCACATCGCAGCGCGGCCACCACACCACAGCGTCACTCGACCCGGTGAGCCCCCGGGGTGTCGCACGTCATGACAACGGCGCGTCGCTCGCCGGCCGGAGCGGGTTGTCAGGGCGCGAGGCGCCCGTCCTGTCCGTCCTGTCACGACAAGCAAGCTCCCCGAAAACCTGTGGAAATAATGGAGGCCTTATCCTCGGCAGCGTGAAAGTCATCTCGCACGGGCTGCTCGGGCGTGAGACGACCGAAGCGATCGCCATCCCCCTCGGGGCCCTCGCGGCCTCGCTCCTCGTGTTCGGCGCGTTCGTGGCCGCCCAGGGGGTGAACCCCTTGAGCGTCTATCAGGACATGGTCCGCGGCGCCTTCGGCACGTGGTTCTCGCTCCAGAACACCCTCCTCCGGGCCGCGCCGCTCATGCTGACCGCGCTCTGCACGGCGCTGCCGGCGCGGCTCGGCCTGATCGTCATCGGCGGCGAGGGCGCGCTCGCCATGGGCGGGCTCTCGGCCGCGTCGGCGGCGCTGGCCGCACGGGCGTGGGGCGCGCCGCCCGCCGCCGTGCTCGCCGCGATGCTCGTCTCCGGGCTCGCCGCCGGGGCGCTCTGGATCGGCCTCGCCGGCGCGCTGCGCGTCTACCGCGGCGTGAGCGAGACGATCAGCAGCCTCCTCCTCAACTACATCGGGATCGCGATCCTGAACCACCTCGTCGAGGGCGCGCTGCGCGACCCGGCGAGCCTCAACAAGCCCTCGACCGCCTCCATCGGCGCCGAGAACGCGCTCGGGAGCCTGCCCGGCCTCGAGGTCCACTGGGGCCTCGCCTACGGGGTGCTCGCCTGCGCGCTCTGTTATGTGCTGATGCACCGGACGACGTTCGGCTTCGGCGCGGCGATGAGCGGCGGCAACGTCCGCGCGGCGCTCCTCGCCGGACTGCCGGTCAAGCGCCTCGTCGTGCTCACCTGCACGCTCGCCGGAGCGTGCGCTGGGCTCGCCGGCATGGTGGAGGTCGCGGCGGTCCACGGCCGGGCCAACGCGTCGCTGATCAGCGGCTATGGCTACACCGGCATCCTCGTCGCGTTCATCGCGCGCCACAACCCGCTCGCGATCATGCCGGTCGCCCTCCTGCTCGGCGGCATCGGCGCGAGCGGCGGCCTGCTGCAGCGGACGGCGCGGCTCCCCGACGCGACGGTGAGCGTGCTCCAGGGGATCCTGTTCATCGCGATCCTCGCCAGCGAGACGCTTTACGGCCGTTCCCTCTCTGCCCGCGAGCCCAAGGTCCGTCAGGCGGCTCCGGCGCCTTCGGTGGCATGATGAACGACGCAGCTGCGCTCGGTCTCTGGGGCATCCCCCTCGCGGTCGCCGCCGGGGCCATCCGCATCAGCACGCCATTCCTCTTCGTGAGCCTCGGCGAGTGCCTCACCGAGACGAGCGGCCGCGTGAACCTCGGCCTGGAGGGCACGCTCGTCATGGGCGCGATGGGAGGTTATGGCGTCTCTTACCTCACGGGCTCTGCCTGGCTCGGCGTGCTCGCCGCCGGCGCCATCGGCGCCGCGCTCGGCGCGCTGCACGCGTGGCTGTGCTCGAAGCCGCGCGTCAACGACATCGCCGTCGGCATCGCGCTCATGCTCTTCGGCGTCGGTCTCGCCTTCTTCCTCGGCAAGCCGCTCATCCAGCCGACGGCGCCCCGACTGCCCGCGATATCGCTCGGCTTCTTCAGCGATCTCCCCCAGGTCCGCTCCGCGCTCCAGGTGAACGCGCTCTTCCTCATCGGGGCCGCGCTCGCCCCGCTCCTGCTCTGGGCGCTGAACCGCACCCGCTTCGGGCTCGTGCTCCGCACCGTGGGCGAGAGCGCCGACAGCGCCCGCGCGATGGGGGTCGACGTGAACCTGGTCCGGCGGCGCGCGACCATGGCCGGCGGCTTCCTCGCCGGCGTCGGCGGCTCGTTCCTCTCGCTCTTTTACCCTGGCAGCTGGAACGAGGGACTCTCGAGCGGACAGGGGCTCATGGCCGTCGCCCTCGTCATCTTCGCGCGCTGGAACCCGGTGCGCTGCCTCTTCGCTTCGCTGCTCTTCGGCGGCGCGAGCGCCCTCGGGCCGGCGCTCCAGTCCGTGGGGATCACCTGGGGATACCACCTCTTCAACGCCGCGCCGTACATCGTGACGCTGGCCATCATGGTCGCCGCAAGCTCCGCGACCCAGACCCTGCGCGATCAGCCCGCCGAGCTGACGCTCGCGCGTTGATCGCGCGAGGCGGCGCGCACCGGACGAACCATGTGAAACGTACGAAACGGACGAGACGAACGAGACGAACGAAAGGAGCGAGCCCCGCGAGACGAGCGAACCGTACGAGACGAGCGAAACGCTGAATGACAGGAGGACTCGACCGATGCCCTACGTGGCCGCTGATCCCTACGCCTGGCCTTACAACGGCGCGCTCCGCCCCGAGACGACGGCCCTGATCGTCATCGACATGCAGACCGACTTCTGCGGGAAGGGCGGGTACATCGACCTGCTCGGCTACGACATCTCTTTGACGCGGGCGTGCATCGCGCCGATCCAGCGCGCGCTCGCGGAGCTGCGCCGCCGCGGCTATCACGTCCTGCACACGCGCGAGGGGCACCGGCCGGACCTGTCCGATCTCCCGGCGAACAAGCGGTGGCGCTCCCGCCGGACCGACGGCGGGCGCGGCACGGGCGTGGGCATCGGCGATCCCGGGCCGTGCGGGCGCGTGCTCGTCCGCGGAGAGCCTGGGTGGGAGATCATCCCGGAGCTCGCGCCCCTTCCCGGCGAGCCGATCATCGACAAGCCGGGCAAGGGCTCGTTCTGCGCGACGGATCTCGATCTCATCCTCCGCCAGCGCCGCATCGAGAACCTGATCCTCACGGGGATCACGACGGACGTCTGCGTGCACACCACCATGCGCGAGGCGAACGACCGCGGGTACGAGTGCCTGCTGCTCTCCGACTGCTGCGCGGCCACGGATCCTGGCAACCACGCCGCCGCGCTGAAGATGATCAAGATGCAGAACGGCGTGTTCGGCGCGGTCTCGACCTCCGCCGCGCTGCTGGAGGCGCTCCCGTGACCATGGACCCGCACGTCTTCTCGAGCCCCGCGGCGAGGCCGCCCCGCGCCGCCGCCCGGGAGCCCGGCCCCCCCACGCCGCCGCCGGCGCTCTCCGCCGCGGGGATCACGAAGCGGTTCGGGCCGCTGCTCGCGCTCGACGACGTCTCGCTGCGCCTCGCGCCCGGGAGCTTCCACGCGCTCCTCGGCGAGAACGGCGCCGGCAAGAGCACGCTGGTCAAGTGCATCATGGGCTATCACCAGGCCGACGCCGGCGAGGTGAGGGTCGGCGACGCGGCCCTGTCCATCAGGAGCCCGCGCGACGCGCAGGCGCTGGGGATCGGCATGGTCTACCAGCACTTCACCCTCGTGATGAACATGACGGTCGCCGAGAACCTCGTGCTCGCGCGCGCGTCGCTCCCCCTCGTGATCGACTGGCGCAAGGAGCGCGAGGCGATCCGCGCGTTCATGGAGCGCATGCCGTTCCGGCTCGATCCGGAGCGGACCGTCCGCGCGCTCGCCGCGGGCGAGAAGCAGAAGCTCGAGATCCTGAAGCAGCTCTACCTCGGCAGCAGGATCGTCATCCTCGACGAGCCGACCTCGGTCCTCACGCCCGGGGAGGCCGACGAGGTGCTCGGGATGCTCCGGTGCATGGCCGACGAGCAGCGGATCAGCGTGCTCATGATCTCGCACAAGTTCCGCGAGGTGACGGCGTTCGCCGACGAGGTCACGGTGCTGCGGCGCGGCCGGGTCGCCGGCCGGGGCAAGGTCAAGGATCTCACGCCGGCGGCCATGGCCGAGATGATGGTCGGCGCGCAGCCGGCGCAGGTCTCCGCGGCGCGCGGCGACGCGCCCGCCGGGGAGCCGATCCTGCGCATCGAGGGGCTCGCCGCGAGCGACGATCGCGGGCGGCCGGCGCTCGACGGCGTGACGCTCACGATCCATCGCGGCGAGATCGTCGGCATCGCCGGCGTCTCCGGCAACGGGCAGGAGGAGCTCGTCGAGGTCCTCGCCGGGCAGCGCGCCGCGCGGGGTGGCAGCGTGCTCGTCCATGGCGAGCCGTACGGCGCCGGGCGCGCGCAGATCCAGCAGCACCGGGTGCGGTGCCTGCCCGAGGAGCCGCTGCGCAACGCCTGCGTCCCCGCGATGTCGGTCGCTGAGAACATCGGGTTCCGCGTCTTCGACAGGCCGCCCTTCACAAGGCTCCGCTGGGGCGTGAGCCGGGCGGCGCTGAGGCGGTCGGCCGAGCGCCTCGCCGCGGAGTACGCCATCAAGGCGCCCTCGGTCGACGCCCCGATAGGCAAGCTCTCCGGCGGCAACGTGCAGCGCGCCGTGCTCGCGCGCGAGCTCGGCATGGAAGAGGACATCGAGCTCCTCGTCGCCGCAAACCCCTGCTTCGGGCTCGATTTCGCGGCCGTGGCCGAGATCCGCTCCCGCATCCTGAAGGCGCGCAACCGCGGGACCGCCGTCCTCCTCGTGAGCGCGGATCTCGACGAGATCTTCGCCATGGCCGACCGTGTCCTCGTGATGAGCGAAGGCCGCATCGTCCACGAGTCGCCGATCGCTTCGGCCGACGTCGCGGAGATCGGCCGCGCGATGGCGGGGCACCGATGACGGCGCGGCCCCTCGAGATCGCGGCGAGGCCGTACCCCTTCCGCGTCGCCGATCGGGACGCCGTGGCGCTGCTCGTCATCGACATGCAGCGCGACTTCCTCGAGCCCGGGGGCTTCGGCGCGGCGCTCGGCAACGACGTCAAGCGGCTCCAGCGCATCGTGCCGACGGTCCGGCGCGTCCTCGACGCGTTCCGCGACCACGGCCTGCCCATCATTCACACGAAGGAGGGTCACAGGCTGGATCTCTCGGACTGCCCCCCTGCGAAGCGGGGCCGGGGCGCTCCAGGGATGCGGATCGGCGATGTCGGGCCGATGGGGCGCATCCTGGTGCTGGGCGAGCCTGGCAACGACTTCGTGCCCGAGCTCGCGCCGGCGCCCGGGGAGCTCGTCGTACCGAAGCCCGGGAAAGGCGCGTTCTACCGGACGGGGCTCGACGCCAGGCTGGCGGCGCTCGGCGTCTCCCACCTGCTCATCGCCGGCGTGACGACCGAGGTCTGCGTCCAGACCACGATGCGCGAGGCGAACGATCGCGGCTACGAGTGCCTGTTGATCGAGGACGCCACCGAGAGCTACTTCCCGGAGTTCAAGGCGGCGACGTTGGAGATGGTCCGCGCCCAGGGCGCGATCATCGGTTGGACCGCCCCCGCCGCCGCCGTCCTCGAAGCGCTCTGATCGATGCCCGTTCCGGAGCGGTGGTCACCCGCAGCGGGTGACCACCGCTCTAATGTGTGGAGCCGAGAGCGCCCGCGACGAGGTAGTCCATGCTCTCGAGCGCGATGTCGGTCTGCTGCTGCGCGACCGAATCGGCGATCACCACCTTGCCCTCATTGTTCATGATGGGCCCCTGGAAGATGGTGAGCGTGCCCTCCGTGAGCTTCGCCTTCGCCTCCTCGGCCTTCTTCTTTGCCTCCTCGGAGACGGCGGGGCCATAGGGTGAGATCTTGATGTACCCCTCCTTGAAACCGCCGCGCAGGAGGTGCGGATACGGCTTCCCCTCACGGATGAACGTCATGTAGTCGGTGTAGACCTTGGACCAGTTCCACTCGGCGCCGGTCAGGTAGCCCTTCGGGGCGAGCGTCGCCTGGTTCGTGTGGTAGCCGGTGCTGAACGCGCCGCGCCGCTCCGCGAGCTCGATGATCACCTTGGGCGAGTCCACGTGGGCGGTCAGGACGTCGACGCCCTGATCGATGAGGCTGTTGGCCGCCTCCGCCTCCTTGACGGGCATCGACCAGTCGCCGGTGAAGATCACGGCCGTCGTCACGCTCGGGTTCACGCTCCGGGCGCCCAGCGTGAAGGCGTTGATGTTGCGGAGCACCTGCGGGATCGGCTTCGCCGCGATGAACCCGAGCTTGCCGCTCTTCGTCGTCATGCCGGCGACGATGCCGGACACGTACTCGGCTTCGTCGATGTAGCCGAAATAGCTGCCGACATTGCTCGGGTGCTTCGACCCGTCGTAGAGGCCGCCGCAATGGAGGAAGGTCTTGTCCGGGAACTTCTCCGCCACCTTGAGGATGTGCGGATCGAAGTAGCCGAAGGACGTCGGGAAGATCACCGTCGCGCCATCGAGGTTGATCATGCTCTCGAGCGTCTTCTGCACGGCGACCGTCTCGGGGACGTTCTCCTCCTCACGGGTCTTCACGCCGGCCAGCTTGGCGAGCGCGGCGGCCCCCTCGGCGTGCGCCTGGTTGTAGCCGTAGTCGTCCCTGGGGCCGACGTAGATGAAGCCCACCGTGAGCGGCTGATCGCTCGACCCCTCCTTGCTGCAGCCGGCCGCCGGCAGGAGCGAGAGCGAGAGGACCAGTGGACGGAGGATGGCGAGGAAGCGCTGTCCCCGTGCCGCGCCGGCCGCGGTGAACACGGGAGTTCTCGGTGTGCTCTTCACGCCATGGATGTGTACGCGACTCCTCATTTCTGGAACTTTTCCCACGCGTGAATTTCGCGCGCTTCGCGTGATTCCCGTTGAGCGCGCACCGCGCGCTGTGGCATGGTTACATCAACACCGGAGATTCGCGATGACAGCTACACTTTCAGCAGCGACGCGGGATTTTGTGCCTGTGCAGTTGCCATTCATCATTGCGAATGTGGCAACGATGGCCGCTCATCCGGAGTCGGTCCCCTGGCGGCGCCTCCGGGAGGGCGTCGAGATTCACCGCATTTACGGCAACAGCGACGCAGGCGCCTCGGCCGCGCTCCTGCGCTACGCGCCGGGGGCATCCGTGCCGCAGCACGTCCATCGCGGCCATGAACACATCTTCGTGCTCACAGGATCACAGTCGGACGAGCGCGGGCACCACCGCGCCGGCACGCTCGTGATGAACGCCCCGGGCAGCCGCCACAGCGTCTCGAGCGCCGAGGGCTGCATCGTCCTCGCGATCTGGGAGCAGCCCGTCGTCTTCATCTGATTCATCTTCATCCGATCATCTGGACACCGGCTCACGCATCAGGACATCCGGGCCGCTCATCTGGACACCTCCTTTCCACCCCCTCGCGCCATGCGGGGCTTCGCCGCTTCCAGACACGAAGGCCGGCGAGGCCACGCCGGCCTGACCTGGGTCCGGGGTACGACATCGCCGCAGGCACGTCCTCACCGGACCGCGAGCGTGCACCCGGCGCTCGCTTTCTCGGGGCACAGAGGTTCAGGTACGCTGCGCTTTGCCGTAGGCTGGACGCTCATGGATTCACGCGGGAAATCGCTCCCTCCGGGGCCGCTCGTCACGGACGAGGACATCCGGGAAGAGCTCCGGCGGCTGTTCGACGCCGGTCCCGACTCGGGGCTCGTCATCCGGGTCTACGGCGAGTCGGGCGAGGGGGCGGCCGCGGCGGACGCGTTCCGCGAGATGTTCGCGTCGCTGCGCATGTACGAGGGGAAGCCGCAGGACCAGCCGCTGGAGATCCTCGTCGACGCGCCGAGCAAGGCGCACATCGCGCGCGCGCTTTCTGTGCTCGGCCACAAGCAGCACCAGAAGCGGATCCTCGATCACATCCTCACCACCTTCGGGCGCCGGCTGATCGACCCGCTCGCCGAGATCCTCGACACGACCCCGACCGGCTCGGTGACGGCGCGGCTGACCATGCTGCGGGACATCTTCCTCGCGCACGTCGCGGATCTGCGGATGACGCCGGAGTCGCAGCAGATCCTCTCGAGCGACCTGCGCAAGCTCCTGAGCGACGACTACCTGGCGATGGTGGCGGAGAACGAGGAGCGCGTGCAGCGCCCGCGCGTGGCGATGCTCGCGCAGCAGATCCTTCGGCTCGTCGGCTCCACGTTCCACAACGCGCTCAAGCGGTGGCCGGCGCACGCCGAGCAGATCGCCTCGTCGATCGCGCGGCGGAGCCCGAAGAAGGTCCGCCTGAGCGAGGTGCCGAAGCTCATCCGCGGCCAGATCACCGACGGCATCGAAGAGTTCCTGTGGATAGAGACGAGCGCGGACATCGAGGGCGCGCTGCGCCCGATGCTCGCCGAGCACCAGGACGTGATGCCCGTGACGCAGGCGACGCTCGACCGATCGACGTACCGCGAGTTCGCGGACGCCTGCTGGGCGATCATCGCCGAGCACTGCTGACGGCGGGGCGAGCGCTGCCGGATCGACGATCTCACCGCGCTGCAGGCTGAGATCCATCACGTCCTGGTCGCTTCGCTCACCGCTTCACCGAGTGTCCCGCTCCATGCGTCCGGAGGGAGAGCCCCCCGTCTGGAGCAAGCCCCCGCGCGCGCCGCGTCGGGAATGATTTCCGCCTCCCGCTGTTGTAAGGGGCCGCTGGCGCCTGGGCCGCCGCGCACTGCGGCGTCCGAATCGCCGGCGCGGAGAGCTTCTTCCCTTCGCGGAGGGGTGCACGGCCGTGATCGAAATCAGCGACCTATACAAGTACTACGGCGACCGGAAGGCCATCGGGCCCCTGTCGTTCTCGATCGAGGCGGGAGAGATCGTCGGCCTGCTCGGCCTGAACGGCGCGGGCAAGACGACGACGCTCAGGATCCTCGCCTGCGATCTGCTCCCGTCCGCGGGCCGTGTGCTCGTGGACGGACTGGATGTCGTCGACCACCCCCACGAGGTGCGGTCCCGCATCGGATACCTCCCCGACAGGCCGCCGCTCTACGACGAGATGAGCGTGCGCGCCTTCCTCCACTTCGCCGCGCGCCTGCGCGGCGTCGACGCCGGCGCGGCCGACGCGCGGGTGGCCGAGGCGCTCGCGGTGACGCAGCTCGACGACGTGGCCGCGGACCCCATCAGCTCGCTGTCCCACGGCTTCAAGCAGCGCGTCGGCATCGCGCAGGCGATCGTGCACAAGCCGCGGCTGCTCGTCCTCGACGAGCCGATCAGCGGGCTGGACCCCGTGCAGATCGTCGAGATGCGCGCCCTGCTCCGGAGCCTGCGCGGCAAGCACACCATCCTGCTCTCCAGCCACATCCTCTCCGAGATCAGCGAGACGTGCGATCGCATCCTCGTGATCCGGGACGGCGCGATCGGCGCGCAGGGGACCGAGCAGGAGCTCTCGGCCAAGCTGCTCCACGGCGTCCGGGTCGAGCTCACGGTGCGCGGCCCCGAGGGCGCGGGCCGCGGCGAGGCGACGCGGGCGATCGAGCTCGCGCGCGAGGTCGAGGGCGTCACGTCCGTCGAGCAGGTCACCACCAACGAGCCGGGGGGCGACGTCGTGAGCTTCGCGGTCGAGGCCGACCGCGACGTGCGCGCGGCGCTGTGCGCCGAGCTCGTGCAGGCGGGCATCGGCATCCTCGAGGTGAAGCGGAGCGAGCGCGAGCTCGAGTCGGTGTTCCTGCGGCTCGCCACGCGCGCGACGCCCGGGGCGAAGGACAGGTCCGCCGCGGCCGGCAGGGCGAGTGCCGGCGGCGACGCAAGGAAGGCCCCTGCGGAGGAGCAGGCGGAGGAAGGCGAGGGCGAGACATGAGAGGGACATTGCTCGTCGCGCGGCGGGAGCTGTCCGCGTACCTGAGATCACCGCTCGGGTACGTCGTCGCTGCCGCTGCGCTGCTCATCGACGGCATCTACTTCCAGGTCGCGGCGCTCGGCTCGGGCGCGCGGCTGTCGGCGGAGGTGCTGCTCAAGTTCTTCGACGGCACGGCGTTCATCACGATGGTCGCGGCGCTCATCCTCTCGATGCGGCTCATCGCCGGCGAGCGCGAGAGCGGGACGCTCATCCTGCTCAAGACCGCGCCCGTGCGCGACGGCGAGATCATCGCCGGCAAGTTCCTCGCCGCGCTCGCGCTGGTGTCGTTGATGACGGCGATCACGATCTACATGCCGCTGCTCATCTTCGTGAACGGCAAGGTGTCCGTCGGGCACATCCTGGTCGGCTACTCCGGGGTGCTGCTGCTCGGCGCCGCGTCGCTCGCGATCGGGCTCTTCGCCTCGACGCTCGCGGCGAGCCAGGTCATCGCGGTCATCCTCGGGGCGGCGATCCTCGGGACGCTCGGCTTCCTGTTCCTCGTCGCCCGCGTGACGGAGCCGCCGCTCAACGACTTCGTGAGCGCGCTGAACCTCTACCCGCTCAACCAGAAGCCGTTCCTGAACGGCGTGCTCCGGCTGGAGAACGTCGTGTACTACGTCGCGGTCGCGTACTTCTTCCTGCTCGCCGCGACCCACACCCTGAAGGCGCGGAGGTGGCGGTGAAGGACAAGCAAGCTCAGGCCGACGAGGCCGAGATCCGCGGCGAGGGAGCGGGCTCCGCGCCCCTGCCGGACGCGGGGCGAGAGGCCCCGCCGGCCGGCGATCCGGCGCCCGCCGCGCCGCGCGAGGCGCCCGCGCTCCGCGCCGGGGGCTGGATGGTCCCGGCGTACGCGGGCGCGCTCCTCGCCCTCTTCCTCGGCGAGCGCGTGGTGCCCACGATCGAGTGGCTCCGCTATGCCCTGTCGGGGCTCGGGTTCTTGACCCTGGTCCTCGTCACCGCGCTGCGCTTCGCGACCGCGGTGCGCGAGACGGGCGAGCGCCGCGCGGTCGAGCGCGCGCTCGCGATCCTGTCGGCGCTCGGCGTCGTCGCGGTGGCGGCCTACTTCACCACGACCGACGCGGGGCAAGCCATGCTCGGCGTCTCGCGCGCCGCGCCCGAGCTGCGCGCGCGCGTCGACGCGGCCACGACGGTCGCCTGGATCGCGCTGCTCGTCATGGCGACGGTGCCGCTGTTCTTCGGCGAGGCGGCGCTCGCGCCGATGCGGCGCGCCGAGCGCATCGAGGGCCGGCGGGTGCGCGCGGCGACGCTCTCGGGTCTGACGCTCGGGTTCGCCGCGGTCTACTCGGCGCTCTTCGTGTTCGCCGCGAGCCAGCTCGATCTCAAGGTGGACTTCTCGTACTACCGCACGGCGCGCCCGGGCGACTCCACGAAGCGCGTCGCCGAGAGCCTGACCGAGCCGCTCAAGATCACGGCCTTCTTCCCGCAGCAGAACGAGGTCGGCGCCGAGGTGGAGGGCTACCTGCGCGAGGTGAAGGCGGCGTCGCCGCAGATCACCGTGGAGATGCAGGATCGCCTGCTCGTCCCCGCGCTCGCCAAGGAGGCGAAGGTCACGCAGGACGGCGTCATCGTGCTCTCGCGCGACAGCTCGCGCGAGACGCTCACCGTCGGCTCCGACATGAAGAGCGCGGGCGCCAAGCTGAAGAGCATCGACGCCGACTTCCAGAAGGCGCTGCTCAAGGTGATCCGGCCCGCGCGCATCGCGTATCTGACCGTGGGCCACGGCGAGCTGAACGAGACGGCTGGCCAGGTCGCGGGGCGGACGGTCAAGGATCTGCGCAAGGTGTTCGAGTCCCAGAACTACACCGTCAAGGACCTCGGGCTCGCCCAGGGGCTCGGCAGCGAGATCCCGAAGGACGCCTCCGTGGTCCTCGTGCTCGGCCCGCAGAAGGAGTTCCTGCCGGAGGAGATCGGGGCGCTCAAGCGGTACGCCGAAGGCGGCGGACACCTCCTGTTCGCGCTCGATCCGGAGGCGAAGGTCGATCTGAACCCGCTCGCTGGCATCGTGGGGCTCACGTGGAAGCCGGAGACCCTGGCGATGGATCGGGCCTTCGCCGTGAGGCGCCACAACGACTCGGATCGGACGATCCTGATCACGACGCGGTACTCCTCGCACGCGTCCGTCTCCACGCTGAGCCGCAACGCCCAGCAGGCGCCGACGCTCTTCCCGGGCGCGTCGTCGCTCGACAAGCAGGGCGGCGACGAGCTGAAGGTCGACTTCGTCGTCCGCTCGATGCCCGAGGCGTTCGCCGACGCGAACGGCAACTTCAAGTTCGACGCGGAGAGCGAGAAGCGCAGCGCCTACAACCTCGCCGCGGCGGTCTCGAAGGAGGTCGCGCCCGGCGCGGACGGCAAGGAGAAGAAGGAGCTCCGCGCGTTCGTGGTCGCCGAGGCCGACATGTTCAGCGACGCGGCGATCCGGGCCGGAGCGAACGGGCTGTTCGCGCTGGACGCGCTCCGGTGGCTCGGCGGCGAGGAGAGCTACGCCGGGGAGATCACGACGAGCGAGGACGTCCGGATCGAGCACACGAAGGAGAAGGACCAGGTGTGGTTCTGGGCCACGATCCTCGTGGCGCCGGCCATGGTGCTGGGTCTCGGGCTCTTCATCACGCGCCGCGGGCGGCGCGCGAGCGGGAGGCGCGCATGAGGTTGGAACGCAGCTTTTTCGTGCACCTCGGCCTTCTTGTGGTCGCGGCGTTGTTCGCGGTCCTCGTCTGGACGCGCGACGAGAAGGCGGCCGCCCTCTCGGTCGCGGACGTGACCGTCTGGGCCGGCCGCGCCGACGACGTCGAGCGCATCGCCTTCGAGGGGAAATCGAAGACGGTCGTCCTCGAGGCGAAGAAGGACAAGGAGGGCCGTTACTTCGTCGGCACGGCGGAGCGCAAGACGACGCCCCCTGCCGAGAAGCCGAAGGACCCGCACCAGAACCCCGACGACGCGGCGCAGGACGACGAGCCGCCCGCGGAGGCTGAGCCGACGGTCAAGACGACGACGTTCGTCTCGGTGGCCGCCGGCAACAAGCTCGCCGAGGCGATCGCGCCGCTGAAGGCGCTGCGCTCGATCGGCCGCATCGCGGACGACCGCGCGGCCGAGTTCGGACTGGCCGAGCCCGAGGGCACGCTCACCGTCAAGCTGCGCGGCGCCGAGCGAAAGCTGGTCCTCGGCGGCGCGACGCCCGGCGGCGCGGACCGGTACGCGCGCGACGAGGCCACGGGCGAGGTGTACGCCATCAAGGGCGACATCTACCGCGATCTCGACACCGCGGAGTCACGGCTCCTGGAGCGGGATCTACACGAGTGGAAGGACGTCGATCTCGCCAGGGCGCGCGTCATCGCCGGGGACAAGCGCCGCGAGGTCGTGCGCAGCGGCGACGAGGGCAAGAAGTTCTGGGCCGATCCGGCGAGCCCCGAGCAGAACGACGAGACGGTGGGCAACTGGATGAGCAAGCTCGACCGTCTCCGTCCCACCGAGTACGTGGCCGTTGCCCCGGAGCAGAAGGAGGTCGTGGTGCGGATCGAGTACACCGGCCGCTCTGGCGACATCGGCTTCGCCGAGCTCGTGAAGGGGCCCCCCGGGGCGAGCGGCAAGCCCGACTATTTCCTGGTCACGGAGCGCACCCGCCTTTACGGCAAGGTGCCGGTAGGCGTCGCTGAGCAGGTCGAACAGGACGTCGGCGCCGTCGTCAAGTAGCCCTTGCGCCTCGCGACCGCGCCGGAGCAGCCGCCCGGCGCGGTCGGCCTCCGTGCGGCGCCGGCCGCGCCCTGCGGCGCAAGCTGTCTCCCCCGGTCGCTCTTTACTTGCCGTACCGGGTCCGGTCCTGCAACGCTCGGGCGCAATGTTCTTCCGACGATTGCCTACCCTAGCGCTGGGCGCTGCGGCGGCGCTCGCCGCGGCGTGCAGCTCGCCGCCTCCACCGCAACCCGTAGCGCCGCCGCCGACCGTGACCGCGGCGCCACCGCCTCCGCCTCCCCCTGCTCCGAAGCCCTGCAAGGCGCTCGATGAGCAGTGCCAGGCAGAGGCGTCGACCCGGGCGAAGATCGCCCAGAGCTCACTCGTGTTCACGCCCGCGAAGGGCTGGACCTATGCCCAGGCGGAGAGCGCCACGATCGCGCAGGCCGCGGACGAGGGCCCGGCCTTCGCGACGGCGCAGATCGACGCGGGCGAGGGCAAGCAGGCGATCGAGAAGCGCGACGCCGCGCTCGAGGCGCTGGCGCGCGAGATCAACGTGATCTTGCCGAAGAAGAAGGTGAACTGGAAGAAGCCCGACGACATCAAGGACGTCGCCGGGCGGAAGATCGGCCTGTGGCAAAAGGAGGGCGCCGCCCGCGGGACCAGGAAGGGCCCGCTGCTGATCTTCGGCGACACCGGGAAGGACGGGGAGATCGTGCTGGGGCTCGGCTTCGTCCCCGAGGACGACAACTCCGGCGCCGACGAGACCATCCTGCAATCGATCGAGTCGATCTCGGTCGCGGCGGAGTGATCTCGTGACGGCACCGAACGTCGCGCCGGGCAGCGTCATCGCGGGGAGGTTCTCGGTCCGCTCGCTCCTCGGCTACGGGGGCGCGACGGCCACCTTCCGCGCGGTGACGGCGCAAGCGCGCGACGTCGCCATCAAGCTGTACTCGCCCGTCGTCGGTCAGCGCGGGGACGCGATGCAGCACCTCCAGCGGTACGTGGCCGAGACGAACAGGCTGCCACCAGAGCTCGCCGCACACATCCTCGAGGCCGGCTACGACCCGGCGACGGCCGCGCCCTTCACGGTGACGGACATGATCCCGTTTCCGTCGCTCGCCGAGCTCGTGCGTCGCCGGCCCATGGGCTTCGAGGAGGTCGGCTCGATGCTCCGCTCTCTCGCGGCGGTGCTCGACGCGGCCCACGCCCGCGAGGTCCCCCACCACGGCCTCAAGCCGACGAACCTGTTCATCGACCCGAGCGCTCCGGGCAGCGTGAAGCTCACCGACTTCGGGCCGTCCCTCGCGCGGAGCATGGTGCCGACGCAGGAGGGGTATGTCCTCTCCGCGCCGTGGCTAGCGCCCGAGCAGCTTCAGCCGGGCGGCCAGGCGGGACCCGCCGCGGACATCTTCTCCGCTGCGCTGGTCTCCTTCTTCGCGCTCACGGGCCGCTCGTACTGGCGTTCCTGCCAGGGTCAGGTGGACATCCAGGGCTGGCAGCGCGAGCTCATGGCGCCGCGCCTCGCCGCGTCCGTGCGGGCCGCGGAGCTCGGCGTCCCGCTGAGCCCTGTGCTCGACGGCGCCTTCGCGCGCGCGCTGGCGCACGATCCGCGCGAGCGCTTCCGCTCCGCGAGCGAGCTCGCGGCCATGCTCAGCGGCTTCTCGGGGGCCGCGATCGAGGTGGGCTCGACGCTCGCCCTGTCTCCTTCGGTGAACGAGGCGGTCGCGCCCGCGCCGCCGGCCGTTGCCGTCACCGCGGCGAGCGCGCCCGCGCCCTTGCCGCCCGGCGACGCCACGCAGCTGGTGCCCTCGCCGTTTTCACCCTCGCCGCAGCCGTCGCACGCGCCGTTTTCACCTTCGCCGCCGCTGGCGCCCTCGCCGCAGCCGCCGCAGCCTTTTGCCGACGCGCCCGCCGGACAGGCGCCGTCACCTTCGGCCCAGAGCCAGACCGCATCCCGTCGAAGCGGCATTCCCGCGCTGACGGCGGTCAGCACCGCGCCCCGGTCGCCGTGGGGCAAGGCGGCCTCCCTGATGGTGGGCATCGTTGGTGTGCTGCTCGTCGGGGGCACGGCCGCCGCGTGGTACGTCCTGGACCGCAAGGACAAGGCGCAGCCGAGCCCCAGCGCCTCGACAAGCGCTTCCGCTGCGGCTCCCCCCGCGCCGTCGGCCGAGCCCGCTCCGCCCGAGCCAGCCCACAGCGCGCCGGCCGACGCCGGGACCCCGAACGCCGAGCCCCCGATCGATGCCGGCGCCTCGACCGACGCCGGCGTGGCGACCGACGCGACGGTGAAGATCTCCTGCAAGCCCGTCGCGTGCGAGGAGATCACCATCGACGGCAAGGTGACGCAGGCCCCGGAGGTCGAGCTCGGGCTCTCCCCTGGGGTTCACAAGGTGAGCGTCAAGCGAACCGGCTACTTCCCGCGGAGCCTGGGCGTCGTCGTCAAGGCCGGAACGCCGCTCGTGCAAGAGTTCCAGCTCACCGAGATCCCCCCGGCTCAGCCAGCGGGGCAGGCGGCGAGCAAGCCTTGCGGCAAATTCCTCAAACGCTGCAAATAGCCATCTTGCGCGCGCTCACGCGCGAGGGTGCGCCCGACGGTACGCGGCGCGCACGTGGTCGTCGGCGAGGTGCGTGTAGATCTCGGTCGTCACGACGTTCGCATGACCGAGGAGCGCCTGGACGCTCCGGAGATCCGCGCCCCCCTCGAGCAGGTGCGTCGCGAACGAGTGGCGGAGCTTGTGCGGCGAGCTCGGCTTGGCGATGCCCACGGCGCGCGCATACCCGCCGAGGAGCTTCCACACCGCCTGCCTGGTGAGCGGCCCGCCGCGCGGCGAGAGGAACAGCACCTGGGTCGCCGCGCTGCGCGGGTGCGTCGCGCGCAGCTCCAGGTAGGCGTCGATGGCGGCGAGCGCCGGCTCGCCGAGCGGCACGAGCCGCCGCTTCCCCCCCTTGCCGAGCGCCATCACGATCCCTTTGCGCCGGTCGACGTCCGCGAGCTTGAGGCGCACCACCTCGCTGACGCGCAAGCCGGCCGCGTACATCACGTGGAGCATCGCGCGATCGCGCAGCCCCTTGAACGTCCCTTGCTCGGGCGCCTCGATGAGGAGCGCGATCTCGTCGAACGAGAGCACCTTGGGCAGCCGCCGCCCGACCCTGGGTCGCTCGACCAGCGCGCACGGATCCCGCTCGATGCGGCGCTCGCGGAGCAGGAAGCGGATGAACCCGCGGACCGCGGAGAGGTGGCGCGCCGCCGAGCTGGCGCTGATGCCCGCCTGGCCGAGCGCGACCAGGTAGGTGCCGATCAGCGCCTGGTCGAGCCCATCGACGGTCGTGACCCCGCTCGCCTCGGCGTGGGCGACGAGCTTGGCGAGATCATGGCCGTACGCCTCGAGCGTCAGGGGCGCCAGAGCCCGCTCGACGCGAAGGTGATCCAGGTAGGCGTCCACCCAGGTCGCAAGGTCCACGGCCAACGGTACTTCGAAAGCGGCGAAGCGCGCCAGAAAGCCGGGCCGGAGCGGATCGACCCAGAACGCCCCGAACGGCAATACGTCTTCCTCCCTTCCGGCGTTTCACCTCCCCGTCCTGGTTCCAGCCGGACGAGGAATGCGTCACAGTGGGCCCCGTGGTGTCAGCCTTCGAGGTCATCGAGCCCCGCGGAGCGGAAAGCCCGGTCCTCGTCGAGGTACCGCACGCGGGCGTCCACGTGGATCCCGAGTCGCTGTCCTGGACCATCGCGCCGGCGCGCAGCATCGGGCGCGACGCGGACCTGTACGTCGACGCGCTCTTCCAGGACGCTCCGGCCGAGGGGGCGACGCTCCTCTTCTCCAGGATGAGCCGGCTGGTCGTCGATCTCAACCGGGGCGAGGCGGACTGCGACGGCGACGCGGTCGAGGGCGGCGGCCGGGCGCCCTACCCGCGGGGGCTCATCTGGCGCATGACCACGGACGGCGAGCCGATCCTCGCCGCTCGGCTGCCGCGACAGGAGGTGGAGCGCCGGCTCGACCGCTTCTACCGCCCCTATCACGGCGCCCTCAGCGCGCTCCTCACCCGCAAGCGCGAGCGCTTCGGCTTCGCGATCCTCCTCTGCGCGCACTCGATGCCGAGCCAGGGCCGCCGCGGCCACGCGGAGGGCGCGATCGCTCGGGCCGACATCGTCCCCGGCACGCGCGGGCGGACGACCGCCGCGAGCGCGGTGATCGACGCGGTCGATCAGCACGCGCGCGCCTGCGGCTTCTCCGTGCGCCATGATGACCCCTATAAAGGGGGTTTCAGCACCGCGCACTACGGCCAACCGCACCGTGCCGTCCACGCCGTGCAAATCGAGATTGCACGCCGGCTGTACATGGACGAGCAATCCCTTGCCATGGATGGGCAAGGATTCCCTGCCGTGCGAGACTTCGGTCGTACCCTGGTCGCGCGGCTCACCTCAGCCGAGCTGCTCGGTCAGCTCCGCAGCAGCCCTCCCTTCGACGCCCGTGAGATCTGATCCAGCTCCATCAATGGAAAAGCCTTTCGGAGAGGCGAGCCGCGACCGCCCGCCAGCGAGCCGTCGCGCGATCGCCGAACGGGAAAAGGCCGCACCAGCCCAGCCGGAGGGCGCCACAACCGGCGACAGCCCGGCCGACCGCGCCCAGGAAGGACCGGCTGCGGCGTCGATCAGCGTCGCTCCGGTCGATCGGCGCCTCGAGTCGAACCCGGCCATCCCGATCGAGGTGGCGCCCCCGAGCACGCGCGAGCACGTCACCAAGCCGCTCCTCGCGTCCGAAGCGCTCATGGAGGACCTGGCGCCGATGCGTCCAGCGCAGGACGCGGCGCGGATCTGGTGTGCTGCGGTGGGCGCCGGATTCCTTCTGCTCGGCGGCCTGTCGATCGCTGGGCTCCGCCCGGACGGCGTTGTCGCGGGGCCGCCGGCGTTCGTCCTGGGCATCGTCGCGCTGTTCACCGCGCTCACGTCGGTGAGCTACCGGCAGCGCGCCGTCGCCATGGTGGTGCTCGGGGCGATCGCGACCGTCCTCGGCCTCCAGAGCTCGGGGACGGCGGTCGGCTGGGGAACCGCCCGGGCCGTCGCGGCGATAGCGCTCCCGGCTGCGCTCGTCTTCCGGTCTCGCTACAGGGCGTACAGCGGCGCACGGTGGCTGCTCGTCGCCGCCTTCCTCGTCACGCTCCCATCCTTCGGGCATGCGATCGGACAGCTGGCTCTGCACGATCCGCACCTGGGCCATCTCGGCGCCTTGCTGGTAATCCTGGCGGTCCTGTCCAGCCTTACCGGGTTCATGGGTGCGGAGACGACGGGCGCCGGGTCGTTCCTTGCCGTCGCTGTGGTGCTCGCCTTCACGGCCGACCTGGTCGTCGGCAGGCTCGCGCATCTCGACACCTTCTCGCCCCGGGACATCGTCATCGTGCTCTCCGCGAGCCTTGCGTTCGCGGCGACGTCCGCCATCACGAGCCTCGGCCTGTTCCAGATCCTGGCCTGGCGCCTGGCTGCCGACGCCCGGCGCATCGATCTGCACTCACGCCGCCCCGAGAACGAGAAGGACGGGCGGGATCGGCGTCCGCCCTCGGGCGGCGAGTGGCTGACCTAGGCCGCGCGTCAGCTGGCGCGTAGGGCGTCGGGGACACCGAGGGGAGAGGCTCGTCCGGGTCGGGCGCGACCCGCTCTTCCCCATCCCCTTCTGCGTCCGGCCGGCGTCAGCGCGGCGATCGACCGATCGACCTCTCCGGCAGAGATTTCCAGCCCACAGCGGCAATGATCCCCCGGACGACGCTTGACATGTCCCCCGGCTTCCTTCACTTTCCCGCGCTCCCGAGCCCCCCTGCTCCCCCGCGCAGGGCGTGCGCCCGGCCAGCTAGTTCGATTTACGGTCGGGGCACCGATGCAGGGCCCCTTCCAACCGAGGACGTCATGGCGAAGAGCGACATCACTGGGAAGCGGAAGCTTCTGGCGCAGAATGTCTCCCACTCCAACATCAAGACGAAGCGCTGGCAGCTCGTGAACATTCAGACCCGGCGCGTCTGGGTCCCCGAGCTCAACCGCTTCGTGAAGCTCAACCTCACGACGCGCGACATCCGCACGATCGACAAGATCGGCGTTGTCGCCTACGCGAAGCGCTACGGCGTCGCGCTCTAGGCCCAGCACCAGCGCGCCGGCCGGCCTGAATGTCGGCCGCCGCTTCGCGGCTGGATGCGCCGCGCTCTGTTCTCCCCCCCTCGGGGCTCGTCTCCATCCATCTTCAGCTTTGGAAGTGCCGCGTGCGTGACGGCACGCGGCGCATGCAGCCGGCGCGAGCTGGCAGGCGTCGGCCGCAGCGCACGTTGCGCAGCGGCTCGCTGCACCTCGCTGCAGCCTCAGCGCTCCTCCACGGCGCCCTCGATGGCCCGCGCCGCGTCGGCTAGGGAGCCGCATGGCCGGCCGATCTCCGCTTCGGCCGACCGACGCTCGCTGCGCCTCACCCCTCTGCCGGCTGCGTCCCTGTCCCCGCCATGAAGCCGGCTGCGAGGTTGGCCGTGCGCGCGTCGCGCTCGTCGCGCAGGACGGCGATGGCGGCGCTGGCGCCCTGCTGCGTGCGGACATCATGAAGGGCAGCTTCGAGCGTGGTGCCGGCGAGGAGCGCGGTGAGGCCCCTCACATCGATCGTGGGCTTGCCTGCGAGCGCGATCGCAGCCGCGAAGGCGCCGCGCTGGAGGATCCCGATCGGTGCGGCCGCGGGCAGGGGCGTGCCAGGGGCGAGGCGCGTGATCCCGCGGCGCACTGGGACGGCGTCGCGGCCGAGCACGATCTCGAGCTCGGGGACGGTGATGCCATCATCGGTGCGCGTATAGGCGAGCGCTGCGACCGTGCCCCAGCCGTCGCAAGCGACGATGGCGTCCGTGGGTCGCGCCACGTCCCCTACCGGCCAGGGTGCCTGGAGCGCGGTCGCCCCCTCCGCGATCGTGGTCGACGCGGCTTCCACCTCGGCGGGCACCGCTTCAGCGAGGTCTTCGGCGGTCAGCGTCCCCCCCGCGACCGCCCCGCCGACGGCCAGCAGCGCCCGCTCCACATCGCGCGCCCGGAGCGCCACCGCGCCGAGCGAGCCGACCTCGCGGAGCAGCGCGGCGCGCCCGGTCGCGCCCGCGCGCTCCGCCGCGACCACACCGGAGCGAACCAGCTCACGGAGCCGCGCGCGTCCGAGGTAGCCGTGCAGCAGGACCAGCATGCCGAGCGAGCGCGGAACAGCGACGTGCGCGGCCTCCGGGACGCTCTGCCCATCGACGAACCCGCGCGGCCGCGGCGCGCCGCGCCCAGGCTGGATCGCCCGTCCGTCGAACGCCCTCGCGCCGACGCCGACGCCGGCCGCCAGCGCGACGGCGGGCGTGAGCAGCACGTCGGGCTGCGCGCCAGCTGCAGCGAAGAAGCCGGCGACGATCGCGTCGATCGCGCTGCCGGAGGACTCGAGCGCGGCCCGGGCGGCCGAAGCCGCAAAGGAGTCGCTCGCGGTGGCTGCCGCGCCGCGGATCACTGCTCCTCGTCCTCGGCGACGAGGGTGCTGGGCATGGGCATGGTCGGCCTTACCACAGCCGACGCTGTCGAGCGATCCGGCGTGCGCGCGAGCGCCGCCGCGAGCAGCGACTTGATCTGCGGCGCGCGGTCGCCCTCGACGACCAGGAACACCTCACGCCGTCCGCGCAGGCGCTCGGCGACCCGCTCGAGCGCGGCCGCTCCCATCGACGAGGAGCGCCCGAGCGCGCGCAGCCGTGTATAGACGATCGGCCCGGGCGGCGGCGCGTCGCGCGCCACGTCGAGCACCGGGATGACCTTGGCGGCGCGCGCGGTCGCAACGATGTCGTCGCGCTCCCAGATCCCGGAGGGCTCCCAGCAGCGCACGACCCCTTCGGCGGGCAGGCGTTCGAAGAGCGCCGCGAGCTTCTTGCGGTTGCTCGCCGTCGGCCGGAGCGACGCCGGCGTCTGGAGCAGGACGCACCGCGCCTCCAGCACGGCCGCCACCTCGAGCGAGGCCGAGAGCGCCTCGTCGAGGTCGCGCCCGCCGGCGAGCTCGCCGACCACGCGCGGCAGCACCACGCTGAAGACGAAGCCCGGCGGCACCGCTTTGCGCCACTTGCGCAGCGTCGTCGCGCGAGGCAGCGACGTATCGAGCGGGCGGAGCTCGACCAGATCGAAGCGATCTTTGTACTTCTGAATATCGCCCTTGAGCGAGGGCAGTCCGACGAGGAGGCGGGCCATCAGCGCGGACTCTTAACCCACCTTGCGCGCCGATGCAGCGCGTGCCCGACGGCGGCGCGATTTCTCATTTGGGGAGTAAAATCCTTGATTTATTCGAAGTGGAACCACTGCGTCGGGTTGTCCCGGAGGAAACGCTCCATCTCCGCCGTGATCTGCCGCGCTGCCACGTCGAGCTCGGACGATCCTGGCTTGCGGGGGAGCGAGATGGGCGGCGCGATGCAGATCTCGTACTCCATGAAGCCGGTCCGCCGCGTGAACACGGGGACGATCGGCGCGCCGCTGACCGCCGCGAGCTGAAGCGGGCCCTCCGGGACGCGCCAGGGTCGCCCGAAGAGCTCGACGTCGCGCCCGCGCATCCCGGACGGAAGTCGATCGATCTGGATGGCCACGACGCCCTGCCGCCTGAGGTGCGCGAGCAGCGGGAGCACCGCGAGCGGATCGTCGGCCACGTGCTGCATCCGTACGCCGACCCGATCTCGCGTGCCGTCCTGGATGGCCTGCGCTCGCTGGTCGCGCTCGCGCTGCATCACGATGAGCACGTCGGCAGCGTGCACCGATCGCAGCAGCGGCGCGGCGGCCTGCCAGCCGCCGGTATGCGCCGTGACGACGATCACGCCGAGGCCCCGCTGGAACGCGTTCGTGAAGTGCTCGTCGTTCACGCACAGGCCGGTGAGCCGATCGGGCCGGCTGCTGCCCGCGATGAACGCGTCCGTGAGACAGCTGGCGAAGTTGATGAACACCCGGGCGACGTCGCGGTACTCGTCGAGCGTCCCCCGCTCGCCCAGCGTCAGCCGGAGGTTCCTGCGCACGGCCCTCCGCTGCTCCGGCAACACCGCGCCGACGACGAGCCCGAACAACGCAGGGCTGTGCCGGACGAGGAGGTCCGGGCCGTAGGTCACCCCAGCGTCGACTGCCCGCCGCCAGAGGACGGAATCGTGCCGGCGTAGATCGTCGAGGAGCGCTCGGAGCCTGGAGGGGAGATCCACGTTGGTGCTCGTGCGCGCGGCGCTTTGCCGGCGCACACCGTAGCGGATCATCGGGCCCCCGCGAAGAGCGCCCGAGCACCGCCGCGCTCCCGCGCCGCGTTCGATCGCGGCGGGCAGCGCGCCTCAACCTGCACCGGGATCCTCGTTCGACCCGTCAGGCCTCGGCGCGCCCGGGCCCGCCGGCTCGCCGCCCCCTGCGTGGCTCACCCCCCACGCGGCGACCTCGCGCACCGATGCATCGTCATGAGCGAGCGCTGCGACGAGCGCGCGCTTCGCGCTCGCTGCCGCCGCGCCATCTGCGCCGCTCGCCAGCCGGTTCGCAGCGACGATCGTCGCGTTTCGGGCGAGCCCGCCGCGTCGCGCGCGCCGGACCGGCGTCCCGACGGTCAGCGCGTCAAACGCTTGCTCGTCGAGCGCCACGAGGTCGTCGACGTCCCGCGCTTCCCATCGGGCCAGAGGATGGAACGGCGCGGTGCGCTCGAGGGGCGGGGGCGCGGTCCTGTTGAAGGGACATACCTCCTGGCAGACGTCGCAGCCGAAGAGGTGCTCACCCATGCCGGACCGCAGCGCCTCGGCCGGCGCGCTCCTCTGTTCGATCGTCAGGTACGCAATGCAGCGCCGCGGATCGAGCACGAAGGGCGCGTCGAACGCCTGCGTCGGGCACGCGTCGAGGCAGCGCGTGCACGATCCGCAGCGCTCCGCGATGGGCACGTCGGGGACGAGATCCAGCGTGGTGACCACCTCGCCGAGCAGCTGGTAGCTCCCCTGCCCCGGCGTGATGATCAGCCCATTTTTGCCGACGAAACCGATGCCAGAGCGCGCCGCCCAGACGCGCTCCATCACCGGCTCGACATCGCAGAGCGGCCGCGCGAGCACGGATGGCGCGAGCGAGCGGATGAACGCCGCGAGCCGCCGGAGCCGCCGCTTCAGGTGGTTGTGATAGTCCTGCCCGCGCGCGTACCGCGCGACGCTCTGCGCGAGCGTCGGGTCGCGCCGCTCGCTCTCCTTGGGCCGCGCATACCTGCGGCCGACGCACACGACCGAGCGTGCTCCTTCGAGGATCGCGCTGGTGTCCAGCCGGCGCCGCTGCTCCGCGTATTCCGCGAGGTACCCCATCTCCCCGTGCATGCCGCGCGCGACGAACTCCACGTACCGTGCGTGCTCGACCCCGAGGGGCTCGTCGGCGCGCGCGACGCCCACGACGTCGAAGCCGAGCGCGAACGCCTGCTCGCGCACCAGCCGGTCGGGCATCGGTCGCGCCGCGCTCGCCTCCCCGGCGGGACGATCGGCCTCGCGCTCGCTCATCGCAGGAGGATGGACCGGAACGGCGCGCGGCGGTGCTGGCGCCACGCTCGACGACCGCGCGCCGCGCGAGATCACCCGGCGTTCCGGTCGCCGAGCAGCCGATCGAGCGTGATCGCGCACGCCGCGCGCACGCTCAGGTGGTTGTAGCCGGTGCTCGCCTCCGCCCTGATCGGCTCGATCCGGACGTCGGCATCGGCGATGACCTCTGGCGCGAGGCCCCAGCCTGTGCCGAACAGGATCACCACCGGATCGCTCGCTTGCGCGAGGCGCGCGCGGGTCGCTGCGTAGCTCGTCACCGGGAGCCCTCGCGAGGCCGCCGCGGTCGTCCAGACCTCGACGCCGCGCCGACCTGCGCCGCTCAGCGCGGAGTACACGTCGTCCAGGCTGGGGACCACGCTCAGCACATCGAGCGCGACCGCGCGATCCGGGATCCGGCGCTTGCCGGAGCCGATCACCCAGTGTTCCTTGATCCGCTCTGCCAACGCGCGCTGAGCGGCGACCGGATGAACGACGAAGAGCCGCTCGGCGCCGTACGAGCGCGCGCTCCGCGCCATGTCGTGCAGATCGAGGTTCGTGATCGCCGTGGTCACCGTCTCCCCGGACCGGTCGAGCACGGGGTAGTGAACGAGCGCGAGCGCGAGCCTCATCGCCGCGCCTCGCCGCTCTCGTCCTGGGGCGGCTCTCCCCCATGCGCCTTGCGCCAGAGGTCGGGCCTGCGCTGGGCCGTGCGCAGCTCGGCCTCCGCTCGTCGCCAGCGCGCGATGGCCGCGTGGTTTCCTTGCTGCAGCACGTCGGGCACCTTGTGCCCACGGAACTCAACGGGACGGGTGTACTGCGGGTACTCCAGGAGCCCTGACAGCGCGGGGCTGTGCGACTCGTGCTCCGCCGACACAGCGTTCCCGAGCACCCCTGGGAGCAGGCGCACGCACGCATCGATCACCGCCATCGCCGCAACCTCGCCGCCGGTCATCACGAAGTCGCCGAGCGAGATCTCCTCGTCGACGAAAGCGCGCACCCGCTCGTCGAACCCCTCGTAGCGACCGCAAACGAGCGCAACGGCAGGGCGCGCCGCGAGCTCGATGGCCTTCTCCTGACGGAAAGGCTGCCCCTGCGGCGTGAGCAGCACCCGGTGCGCGCGCGGCAGAGGCCCCGAGGACGCCGTCGCGTCGGCCCCTGGAGGCGCGCTCGACGCATCGCCTCCGGCGGCGACTTCCTCGAGCGCCTCCAGGCAGCGGACGATGCAGTCGACGCGCATCACCATGCCGGAGCCGCCGCCGTAAGGCGTGTCATCCACGCTCCGGTGTCGGCCGAGGCCAAACTCACGCGGGCTGCGCGTCCGCACGGCGAGCGCACCCGACGCGAGCGCGCGCCCGACCATGCCGATCGCCAGGAACCCCTCGAACAGCTCCGGAAACAGGGTGACTACGTCGATGCGCATCGCACTTGCCGAGGCGGGCTCCCTTGCGCGGAACGGCGGCTCAGACGAGGCCTTCCAGCGTCGCCAGCTGGACGACCTGCCGCTCCGCGTCCACGCTGCTGACGAAGCTCTCGGTCAGCGGGATCTCGATGGAATCTGCGCCCTGCCTCTCCACGACGAGCACATCGCAGGTCGGGTACGACTGGAGCGACCTCACGTGCCCGAGCAGATCGCCGTCGGGCGTCATCACGCGCGCCCCCTCCACGTCGCAGGCGTAGAACTCGCCCTCAGAGAGCGGCGCGAACGCGTCCCGAGGGACGCACAACGTCGCTCCGCGCAGGGCCTCGGCCGCGTCCCGATCGTCGATCCCGGCGATCCGCACGAGCAACGCCTTGTCGACGGGCCGCGTCGCCACGATCTTCGCGTCCCGCGCAGAGCCGTCGGGAAGGCGCAGCCTGATCGGAGGGCGCGTGAGGAGCAGGTCGGACGCCTCGTTGTAGAGGCGCAACCGCAGCTCCCCCTGAACGCCGTGCGGACGGGCGACATCCGCGACGGGAACGTAGCGTCGCTCCACGTCGGGCTCGTCTCAGTCGAGGATGTCGAGGTGCGCGCGGCGCCCCGACTTGCTCGCGGCGGCGCTCAGCAACGTCCTGATCGACTGCGCTGTGCGCCCGTCCTTGCCGATCACCTTGCCGATATCCTCGCGCGCGACCGTCAGCTCGATCCTGGGGAAGCGGTCTCCCGCGACCTCGCGCACGACGACCCGGTCCGGCTGGTCGACGAGCGCGCGGGCAACGAGCGCGACGAGATCGACCAGCGGAGACGTCGACGAGGCCATGCTACTTCGCGGCGTCCGCGGGAGCGGCCGCCTGGGCCAGCCCAGGGTGCTTCAGGAGCAGCGCCACCGTGTGCGTCGGCTGGGCGCCGTTCGAGATCCAGTGCCTCACGCGGGGAACATCGAGGCGGATCTCGGTCCTGCGCGGGTCGTACGTGCCCAGCCGCTCGATGAACCTGCCGCCGCGCGGGCTGCGCTGGTCGGCGACGACGATGCGGTAGAAGGGCGTCTTCTTGGTGCCCGCGCGGGCGAGGCGAATATGAACGGCCATCTGTAGAACCTCGATCGATATGGAAGAGCCCGTGCCCACGTTGTGCACGGCTTGCTCTGGAGGCGCCGGAGCGTAGCTCGTTCAGTGCTCCGCGCCAGAAGTGGGGGCGCAACCTAGGCGAAGATCCTGCCGAGGGTCAACCCCGCACGAGCAGGGCACGTCCGCGGAGGACAACTTTCGGGCCCCCGCTGCCTGCTCGAAGCCCCGCTCGCCCAGTCGCCAACCGTCCTCGCCGGACGAGCCCGGTGCGAGCGCGGAGCCGAGATCCGCGTGCACGCACGGTCGCCAACTTCGTGGAATTTGCGAGGAAAACGGGGAACATCTCGAAGGTACGTCGTCCAGGACACGCTGCTGGAGCAGCGCTTCCAGGGGGTTCACGCGGGAGCGCGTGCTACACGTGGCGTCAGCCCAGATCGAGGATGATGACGCCCCGGTTGGGATCGTCCTCTTCCGAGTCCGGAAGACGACGAGGTGCGGGGTAGCGTTCGATCGGCAGCTCGAGGCGCGGTCGAATTTCTTCTCTTCTGGACCGATCCTTCTCTTCTTCGCGCTGCCGTATTTGCTCGATGATGAACGGAGGAAGCATCGACTAACCCCTCCACCTCGTAGAGTGCTCGGCTGAATTGGTGGAACGAGGTCTGCGAGAAAGCACCCCGCTCTTAGAAGCGAATCTAGCAATGTGGGATGGCGGGTCAAGGTTATCGGTCGGGCCGACAGTGGTATGTTCGCAGCGCTCATGACGCGGCACGGCGCGTGGTTTGCGCACGCATGCTCCTCAGGCTCAAGGTCCGGTCCCGGGTCGGGTTCTGCTTCTGGTTCCAGTTCCAGTTCCAGTTCCGGTTCCGGCTCCGCTTCCGAACTTGTTCGGGAAGATCGGCGTCGGCCGGTGCGCTCGCAGGGCACGTCCTGCTCCTTCCTGGCGGCGCTGGTCGCACTGATGGCGCTGCTCGCGCCCGCCCGAGCAGCGGGCGCGGCCTTCGACGTGAACGACCCGAGCTGGGAGGGTTGCTCGGAGCTCCTCGAGATCGCGCGCGCGGAGCTGGGGGCCGCGAGGGTCCACCCCGTCGCTGTGCTCGACTGGAGCCAGGTCGGCCCAGAGGACGGCATCCTGGTCCTCCACCCGCTGCAAACGCTCGACGCTGACGAGACGACCTCCTTCATGAAGGCCGGCGGGCGGCTCGCCATCATCGACGACTTCGGCCGCGGCGACGACACGCTCCGGCGATTCCAGATCGAGCGCATCCCGACGCCAGCCCGGCCGCTCGCCGCGCTCCGGAACCGGCCCTCCCTCGCGATCGCGGAGCCCGTCGCCGACACCGTCGGGGGCCACTCCGTCGGCCGGCACCCCGTCGTCAGCCACGTGGAGCGGCTCGTCACGAACCACGCGACCGGCCTCCGGCATCCGAACCTCTCGCCCGTGCTGCGGATTCGCGCCGTCAGCGAGCCGGACGTGATCCTCGCCGTCGCCGGGCAGGTCGGCAAGGGCCGGCTCTTCGCGATGGGCGACCCGTCCGCGCTGATGAACATGATGCTCAGGTACCCGGGCAACCGCGCCTTCGCCTCCGGCCTGACGCGCTACCTGGTCGACGAGGATGGGGCTCAGCCGCGCCGAGGGCGGCTCCACATCGTCGCGAACCGGTTCGACGAAGAGAGCTCGTTCGGCGGCGAGACGTCGCTCCGCAAGGACTTCGACGCGCAGGTCAAGGCGCTCGCGAGCGCCGTCGAGGACGCCCGCCGCGACGGGCTTCCGGGCGGCGCCCTCCTCGTGCTCGCGGCGCTCGCCGGCCTCGGCCTCGCCATCTGGACCGCGCGCGCCTCCGCACGGCCCTACCGGAGCCCGCTCCCCCGGTACGCCCGTCCGACGCCGCTCGTCGCTCAGGGAGGCGCAGCTGGGCGCTTGGCCGTCCTCGCCGCCCCCTCTTCCCCGCGGGGCCTCGCGTTCCTCGAGCTGAAGAGCGCCCTGTTCGAGGCGCTGTCCTTGCGGTTCGGCCTGGAGGCGAATCCGGCGCAGGAGACGGTCGCGCGGCTCGTCGCGCGAGAGGGATCTCTTGACGAGCGAGCCCTCTCGGCCTTCAAGGATGTTCTGGGCACCATGTACCGAGTCGAAGCGTCCGTCGTCGCCGGCAAACCGGCGAACGTGTCCAGGCCCGCGCTCGTGCACGCCGCCGACGTCGTGCGGCATGTCCTCGCGGCTTGCGGCGCCGACGGCCGGAAGCCGCCGCGCGGACGTCACCCCAGCGCGCCCCCCGATCCTGCGACGGCGTCGCCGTCGCCAACAGACGCGAAGCTCGCACCACCCCACCCAGACAAAGGCGCTCGATGAACCAGGTTCAGGCCGTCGCCGTCGACGAAATCTCCGCGGCAAAGGAGCGGATCGAGGCGGTCCGGCGAGAGATCACGCGCGTTTACATCGGTTCGTCGCGCGCGATCGATCTGATGCTCACCGCCCTGCTCGCGCAGGGGCACGTGCTGCTGGAGGGCGTCCCCGGCGTCGCGAAGACCACGCTGGTCAAGGCGTTCGCGGCCACGCTGGGCGCGTCGGTCCGGCGGATCCAGTTCACGCCCGACCTCCTGCCCGCCGACATCACGGGGACCTATGTCCTGTCGCCCAAGGAGGGGACCTTCACGCTGCGCCCCGGTCCGATCTTCGCGAACCTCGTGCTCGCCGACGAGATCAACCGCGCCCCGGCGAAGACCCAGTCGGCCCTCCTGGAGGCCATGCAGGAGCGACAGGTGACGATCGAGGGCGATCGCTTCGAGCTGCCGTCGCCCTTCATGGTGCTCGCGACTCAGAACCCGATCGATCTCGAGGGGACCTACCCGCTGCCCGAGGCGCAGATCGACAGGTTCCTCATCCGCGTGAGCCTCGGCTACCCGCAGCACAAGGACGAGGTGGCGATGCTCCGCGCGCACAACGTCGAGGCGCCGCGGGCGCGGGCGACGCTCTCCGTCCAGGACCTCCTCATGCTGCAGGGCGTCGCGCGAAGGATCCACGTCGAGGACGATCTGTACGAGTACGCGGTGAACCTCACCGCGTTCACGCGCACGCACCCTCGCGTGCTGCTCGGCGCATCGCCGCGGGCCACGCTCGCGCTGGTCCAGGCGGCCAAGGCGGCGGCGGTGATCGGCGGGCGCCCGTTCGTCACGCCGGACGACGTGCGCGGCATGGCACAAGCGACGCTGGCCCATCGCCTGGTGCTGGTACCCGAGGCCGACGTGGATCCCAAGGCGCGCGACACGATCGTCGACGAGGCGGTTCAGCGCGTGGGGTACCGGCGCGCGGCGCGGCCGGCGTAGATCCGCATGCAGCTCTACCCCACGCGCACCGCCGCCCACCTGGCCATCGCCGGCGTCGCGGTCATGGGCGCCGGGCTCATCGCGCGCGAACCGGCGATCGTCGGCTGGGGCGGGGCGATCCTGGTCGCGATCGCGCTCGCCCGCGGCGTGACGCTGGTGTCGGTGGCGCGCATCCGCGCGGCTGGGTTCGAGATGCTCTGGGGCGGCTCGCGGCGGATCCTCCGTTCCGCGCGCGGAGGCACCGTCGAGATCGAGGCCGAGGTTCGGAACCGCGACACGCTCGCGGCTCGCTACGTCAAGCTGCGCACCATCGCCTCGTCGCAGCTCGACGTGCGCATCGAGCCGAACCGCGGCGAAGTCTCCGCCTCGGGTCGGCTCAAGGTGAAGGTCATCGTACGAACGCCGCGCGTCGGCCAGCACGGGCTCCACGGGCTCGCGCTCGAGGTCCACGGAGCCCCGGGCCTCTTCGAGGTGCCCCTGACCTTCGCGAACCCGTATGGCATCGAGGTGCTCCCGCGGCCCTTCATGCCGTACCTGACGCAGCCGCGCGGAGGACGCAGTCACCTCCTCGCAGCCTCTGGCAAGCCCGGGCGCGTACGCGGCGAAGGAGACGACCTGCGCGAGCTGCGAGAACACCAGCCGGGGGACCCGTTCCGGAAGATCGCGTGGAAGGCCAGCGCGCGCCGGGGCACACTGCTCGTGCGGGAGTTCGAGCGCGAGGAGCGGGATGTGGTCTGGGTCCTCGTCGATGCGGCCGTGGAGCTCTGGGCGGGTCCGCTCGGCCGCGCTCCGCTCGATCTCATGATCGACGAGGCCGCGGCCATCGCGACGAGGCACCTCGGGCGCGGCGATCGCGTCGGGCTCATCGTCCTGGCCCCCGGCCCGCGCGTGACGATCGCGCCCGATCACGGCCCAGGGCATGGCCAGAAGATCGCGCAAGCGCTCACCATCGGGTGCGGCACGTACGACGCGGATCGGAGCGAGCTCGACGAGTCGGACGTCGCGGCGCGCGTCATCGAGCACCTCAGGCCGCTCGACGCGCGCGGGCTCGACGATCTGCGCCGCGGCGACCTCGACCGGCTGGCGGCCCGCGCGGAGTCGATGCGCGCGCGTGCGCCGTTCTCGGCGCCGGCGCCGCTCGGGCGCTCGCAGCGCGAACGGACGCTGCGCCGCTACCTCGCGAGCTACGGCATCGAGTCGCCCGCGCGCGCCGAGCCGGATCGGCGCGATCCCGCCGTGGCGGTCGCCGAATCGCTCACGCACATCGCGCGCGTCAAGCCGCGCGCGAGCATGGTCTATGTCCTCGCGTCGCCTCCGGCCGACGCACAGCTGGGTCAGCTCTCGGAGGCCGTGCGTCGGCTCTCGCGGAAGGCTGTTCACGTGGTGTGGACGCTCCCGGATCTCGAGCCAGGGCTCGGGCCTCCCTGGGAGGCGCCGCGACCGCAGGAGAGCGACGGCGACGAGGGGCAGAGCGGCCCCACGCCGTCCAACAAGGCGTTCCAGGAGCTCGCGCCGATCGCGGCCGAGGCGGTGCTCATCCGCGCGCGGGTGGCTCAGACCCGCCGCGAAGCCGTGCTCCGCAAGGTCGGCGTGCGCGTGGTGCGGCTGCGCGCGACGGCAGCGCCGAACAGAGCCGCAGACGTAGCCCACGACGGGGCGCACCCACCGCAGATCTAAGGACGGGCGATGGCCATCGCAGAGCTCTTGCGCACACGCGGTCTCTCCCCGAAGAAGGGGTTCGGGCAGAACTTCCTCGTCGACGTCGATGCGGCGCGCCGGATCGCCGAGGCGGCCACGACGACGGAGGGCGGCGCGGTGATCGAGATCGGAGCAGGGCTCGGCGCGCTCACGCGGCCGCTCCTCGATCGCGCCACGCACGTCGTCGCCATCGAGCGCGATCGCGACCTCGTCCCGATCTTGCGCGAGCAGCTCGCTGGACCGCTCGAGGAAGGCCGCTTGACGCTGCTCGAGGCCGACGCAGCGCAGGTCGACTGGGTCGGCGCGCTCTCCGGCCACGCGCGGCCGCACGCGGTGGCGGGCAACCTCCCGTACCACATCACGGGCCGGCTCCTCGAGCAGGCGACCACCGTCGCGCATCAGATCGATCGCGCGGTTTTCATGGTGCAGCTCGAGGTCGCGGATCGTCTGGTCGCCGCCCCGGGCAGCGCCGACTACGGCGCGCTCTCGGTCTTCGTGCAGGCCGCGTTCGACGTGCGCCGCCTCCTGATCGCGCGCGCCGGCGCGTTCTACCCGAGGCCCGAGGTCGACTCGGCGGTCGTCGTGCTGACGCCGTGGCGCCCGCGGCGCGCCGAGGAGACGGACGCCTTCCGCGCGGCCGTGCGCGCCGCGTTCTCGGCGCGCCGCAAGACGCTCCGGAACGCCTGGAAGAACCTTTATGGCTGGTCCTCCGAGGAGCTCGAGCGGCACGCGAAGGACGCCGGCATCTCGCTCGACGCTCGCGGCGAGACGCTCAGCGTGGAGGCGTTTGCGCGGATCGCCGCCTCCAGAGAACGCTGAGCGCCCGCCACGCGCCGGCGCCCCCTCGCCGGAGCCGGAGAGTGATGCGAGATGGACGTCGCACCCGGACGTCCCGCGTAGAGCCCAGCCCCCGGAAAACACGCCCACGACCGCGCGTCCGCAGCGACGCGGCCGTCAAAAACCCCGCAGAATTTCTGGCAGACGGCACTAGTCGGACGCGCAGGTCCGTGCTAGTGGGCCCCGCGACTCGTCAAAGGACGTACGAGGAGGGCTCCCGCTCCATGGTTGTTGGAAAGATCACCCAGGTCATCGGACCGGTCGTCGATGTCGATTTCCCGGCTGGCCAGCTGCCCAAGATTCTGAACGCGCTCAAGCTGAGCAACCCGAGCATCTCGGCTGAGCCAGACAACCTCGTGCTCGAGGTCGCCCAGCACCTCGGCGAGTCGTCGGTGCGCACGATCGCGATGGACTCCACCGACGGCCTCGTGCGCGGGATGGAAGTCCGCGACACGGGCAAGCCCATCATGGTGCCGGTCGGCAACGAGTGCCTCGGCCGGATCCTGAACGTCGTCGGTGTGCCGATCGATGAAGCCGGGCCCGTGCACGCCAAGAAGATGGCGCCGATCCACCGGGAGCCGCCCCCGTTCATCGAGCAGTCGACCAAGGTCGAGGTCTTCGAGACGGGCATCAAGGTCATCGACCTGATCGCCCCCTACCGCAAGGGCGGCAAGATCGGCCTCTTCGGCGGCGCCGGCGTCGGCAAGACGGTGCTCATCCTGGAGCTCATCAACAACGTCGCGAAGGCGCACGGCGGCGTGTCCGTCTTCGCGGGCGTCGGCGAGCGGACGCGCGAGGGCAACGACCTCTTCCTCGAGATGAGCGAGTCGAAGCTCGCGGACGGCAGCCCCGTCATCTCGAAGGCCGCGCTGATCTACGGCCAGATGAACGAGCCCCCGGGCGCTCGCTCCCGCGTCGCGCTCTCGGCGCTCGCCGTGGCCGAGCACTTCCGCGACGAGGAGGGGCAGGACGTCCTCCTGTTCGTGGACAACATCTTCCGGTTCACCCAGGCCGGCTCCGAGGTGAGCGCGCTCCTCGGACGCATCCCGAGCGCCGTCGGTTACCAGCCGACCCTCTCGACGGAGATGGGCGCCTTCCAGGAGCGCATCACCTCGACGACCAAGGGCTCCGTCACCAGCGTCCAGGCGATCTACGTCCCCGCGGACGACCTGACCGACCCCGCGCCGGCCACGGCCTTCGCCCACCTCGATGCGACCACCGTGCTGTCGCGCGCGATCTCGGAGCTCGGCATCTACCCGGCCGTCGATCCGCTCGACTCGAACTCGACGATGCTCGATCCCCAGATCGTCGGTGAGAAGCACTACTCCGTCGCGCGGCGCGTTCAGCAGACGCTGCAGCGCTACAAGGACCTCCAGGACATCATCGCCATCCTCGGCATGGACGAGCTCAGCGAGGACGACAAGCTCGTCGTGGCGCGCGCCCGCAAGATCCAGAAGTTCCTGTCGCAGCCGTTCTTCGTGGCTGCCCAGTTCACCGGGCTCGAGGGCAAGCTCGTGCCGCTCAAGGACACGATCGCGGGCTTCGAGGAGATCCTCGACGGCAAGCTCGACCATGTCGCGGAGCAGGACTTCTACCTGGTGGGCGGCATCGAGGACGTGAAGGCCAAGGCGTCGCAGAGGGCGTCCTGACGCAGCCATGGCCGACACAATCCTCCTCGAGATCGTGACGCCGACCGGTCTCGCGCTGCGCGAGCAGGTCACGGACGTGACCGCGCCGAGCGTCGCCGGCGAGTTCGGTGTGCTCCCGGGTCACCTCCCGCTGCTCGCCGCGCTCCGGACCGGCCTCGTGACCTACCACCAGAACGGTCAGGAGCACCGCCTGGCCGTCCATCATGGCTTCGTCGAGGTCGCCGGTGACACCGCGCTGCTCCTCACCGAGCGCTTCGCGGTGAAGGACGACGTCGACGTCGTGAGGGTACGCCGCCGGCTCAAGGAGGTCGACACCGAGCTCGACCACTGGCAAGGCGACCTGACTGATCCGCGCCGTCGGGCGCTCATCGAAGAGGAGCAGTGGCTCGCCACCGAGCTCGAGCTCATCGGCGATCCGCCCCCTCCGATGGTCCGCGAAGACACCCGCTTCCTGGCCGAGCACGCCGAGGCGCCGCCGGTCGACGAGATGGTCGAGGCTTCCCAGCCCGACGAGAGCCTGACGGACCACAAGAAGCCCGGCTCTCCGTTCCCCGATCCGAAGTGACGTCTCTGGCGGCTACCGCCTTGCACGTGCGGCCGCCGCACAGGACACTTGTCTCCACACAGGCCGCGAGGGACTGGGAAGTCTCCCGCTTCGCGAGCCGCCCGTACCGCCGAGGCGCTGGCGCGGACGCCGCCACGCCGTCTGAGTCCACCCGTGATGATCTGCGGGCCCCGCACGCACGGAGCCCCCAAGGCAGCCCATGATCTCTCCGGAGACGATCGCGCTCGTGAAAGAGCGCACGGATCTCGTAGCGCTCATCGGCGAAAGCGTGCGCCTCACCCGCCGAGGGCACTCCTTCACCGGGCTCTGCCCCTTTCACAAGGAGAAGACGCCCAGCTTCCACGTGAGCCCGAACCGCGGGTTCTACCACTGCTTCGGCTGCAAGGAGACCGGCAGCGCCATCGACTTCGTGATGAAGCTCGAAGGCCGGACGTTCGCCGAGGCGGTCCGCGCGCTCGCCGAACGCGCCGGCATCGAGGTGGCGGAGTCGCTGACCGAGGTAGAGCGGCGCGAGGCGCAGGCGGCGCGCAGGTCGAAGGACGACCTCTATGCCGTCAACCACCTCGCCGCGACGTTCTTCGAGCACAGCCTCCGCGGGGGGCCGGGCAGCGCTCCTCACCCGCTCGCGCGCCACGCTCACGAGGAGCTCGAGCGGCGCGGCCTGCCCCTCCGCGACGGCGATGGAGCCGCCGATCCGATCGCCGACGCCCTCCAGGCGTTCCGGATCGGCTACGCCCCGTTCGGCTGGGACGGGCTCTCCACGTACCTGCGACAGCAGGGCGTCTCCCCGGTCCTCGCGGAGCGCGTCGGGCTCCTCGTACCGCGCTCGTCGGGGAGCGGACACTACGACCGCTTCCGGCACCGGCTCATGTTCGCCGTCACCGACGTGATGGGCCGGGTGATCGCGTTCAGCGGACGCGCGTTGCCCGATCCCAGCCCTTCCGAGCTCTCGTCGCTCGGCCTCACTGGCCCTGCGCCGCAGGCCGACGGCGCGCCGGCGAAGTACATCAACAGCCCCGAGTCGCCGATCTACACGAAGGGCGAGCACCTCTTCGGGCTGCACCAGGCGCGCCAGGCGATCCGTCAGCGCGGCGAGGCGATCCTCGTGGAAGGCAACTTCGACGTCGTCGCGCTCCACGCGCGCGGCATCGGCCAGGCGATCGCTCCGCTCGGTACCGCCTTCACGCCCGGACAGGCGAAGCTCATCAAGCGCTTCGCGCCCGCGGTCATCCTGCTGTTCGACGGCGACGCGGCCGGCAAGAAGGCCACGCGCGCGGCGCGCGCCCCGTGCCGTGAGGCGGGGCTCAGCGCGCGCGTCGCTGTGCTGCCTTCCGGCGTCGATCCGGACGACCTCGCGCGCAAGCACGGCCCAGAGGCGATCGCGCGCATCGTCAAGGCGGCGCGCGGCCTGCTCGAGCACCTGATCGACGAGGCGCTCGACGGCGACAGCTTCGGAGGCTCGTCGCTGCCCGAGCAGCTCGCCCGCGTGCGCGCCGTGACGACGCTGCTCGCCGACGAAGACGACCCGAACCTCAGGATGATGGCGAAGCTCTACGCCGATCGCCTCTCCTCGAAGCTCGTGATCGGCGGCCGCTCACCGGACGACCTCCGGCAGCTGGAGCGCGTCGTCGAGGAGTCCCTCTCCCGCCCGCGGAGCCAGCCTAGCCGCGAGGTGATCCCCTCCGGACAGACGACCGAGACGTGGGAGCGCGCTCGCTCACGCACGCAAATCCAGGAGGTAAGCCTGGAGATCCTGGGCGCGATCCTCGATTTTCCCGAGCTGCTGGCCGACGACGATCTCCAGACGGCGCTGGAGTGCCTCGAAGGCGACGTCGCCCTGGCGATTGTTGCGGCGCGTCAAAATTTCACTTTTGAAATGGGTCTTGTCGCCAGCGAATTTCTTGCGCAAGTCCCGGCTCCGATCCATTCATTCGCGGCTGGACGGCTGGTCTCGCCTGTCTTCGAAGCGGCCTCAACGGCCAAGGCGACGCTCTTGGAGAATTCACAAAAGTTGAGCAGACAAGCCCTGGCGCGACAGAAAGCAGCCGTCGTGAGCCAGCTCCAGAAGAGCGCGGTCGACGCTGATGCTGAAAACGCTTTGCTGCGTGAGCTATTCCAGCGGAGAGCGGGGGGTCTCGGTCTTCCTTGATGCGTTCCGGGTCGCCTCGCCGTGGCGACCCGACGTGCGTGATCCCTAGAGTTTATCGGAGTCATTGGGTGTCTTGTCGGTCGCGGCGAGCTGATCGCCGTAAGTGGAGCATGAGGTAATGGCGAGCAAGGCCAAGCAATCTTCCGGTCGGGCAGGCGGGGTCGCGAGGGCTGCGGGGGGCGGCGCGCTGAACGGCGCGCGGCACGCATCGACACGCGGGCACGCCGAGGGAGGGGCACGCCCAAGCAACAAAGGAGACGCGGGCATCCGGGCCGAGCGGTCAGAGAAGGACCGGAAGACGCTCGAAAAGCTCGTCGAAACCGGCAAGAGCAAAGGCTTTCTCACCTATGACGAGGTGAACGACGCGCTCCCCGCGGACGTCGCGCCCGATCAGCTCGACGACGTTGTGGGCGCCCTCGGCGACGAGGACA
The DNA here is from genome assembly GCF_051525245.1 of Sorangium sp. So ce128. NCBI lineage: Bacteria > Pseudomonadati > Myxococcota > Polyangiales > Polyangiaceae > Sorangium > Sorangium sp. So ce128. The sequence continues at coordinate 6,463,024 of NZ_CP150313.1, forward strand.
TCGAGATCGTCGACGGCGCGACCCAGGTGAAGATCGCGCCGAAGCGCATCGCGGATGAGGAGGCGGGCGAGAAGAAGCTCGTCGTCACGCCCGACCGCGAAGAAGAGGACGTCGACTACTACTCGAAGTCGAACGACCCCGTCCGGATGTACCTCCGGAAGATGGGCAGCGTCTCGCTGCTCACCCGTGAGGGCGAGGTCGAGATCGCGAAGCGGATCGAGATCGGCGAGCAGAAGGTCAACGCCGCCATCCTCGACTCCCCCATCGCCGTCCGCGAGATCATCGATCTCGGAGAGAAGCTCCGGAAGCACAAGATCCGGGTGAAGGAGCTCATCAAGGACGCGGAGAACGACGATCAGGAGTTCGACGAGGAGGAGGCCGACCGGCGCATCATCCGCCTCATCGACAAGGTCAAGCGCGTCGACAAGAAGAAGGCGGAGCTCCTGGAGGAGCGCAAAGAGGTGAAGACGGAGGTCCGCCGCAAGCAGATCGACGTCGAGGTGACGCAGGCAACAGCCGAGCTCGTGACGACGCTCGAGGAGATGCGCCTCAACAAGCGGACGATCGACAAGATCGTCCAGAAGCTGAAGAGCCTCATCTCGAAGGTCGAGAAGGCCGAGGCGGGCGCGACGGAGCTGGAGCGGCGCACAGGGCTCTCGAAGGGCGAGCTCAAGCGCGAGCTCATCAAGGTGAAGGGCAACCGCGCCCTCGAGGGGCGGCTCGACAAGAAGCTCAACGTCAACCGCGAGGAGCTCAACGACTTCGAATCGACCATCAAGAACGCCCAGAAGGGCCTGAAGAAGGTCGAGGAAGAGCTCAACATCGACGTCGCTGCGATCCGCGATACCTACGAGAACATCCGCGAGGGGGAGCGGATGGCGGAGCGCGCCAAGGCGGAGCTGGTCGAGGCGAACCTCCGCCTCGTGGTCTCCATCGCGAAGAAGTACACGAACCGCGGCCTCCAGTTCCTGGACCTCATCCAGGAAGGGAACATCGGCCTCATGAAGGCCGTCGACAAGTTCGAGTACAAGCGCGGCTACAAGTTCTCGACGTACGCGACGTGGTGGATCCGGCAGGCGATCACCCGCGCGATCGCGGACCAGGCGCGGACGATCCGCATCCCGGTCCACATGATCGAGACGATCAACAAGCTGATCCGCACCTCGCGCTACCTCGTGCAGGAGTACGGCCGCGAGCCGACCCCCGAGGAGATCGCCGAGAAGATGGAGCTCCCGCTCGACAAGGTGCGCAAGGTCCTGAAGATCGCGAAGGAGCCGATCTCGCTCGAGACCCCCATCGGCGAGGAAGAGGACTCGCACCTTGGCGACTTCATCGAGGACAAGAGCGTGATCTCGCCCGCGGAGGCCGTGATCAACATGAACCTCGCGGAGCAGACCCGTAAGGTCCTGAAGACGCTGACGCCGCGCGAGGAGAAGGTGCTCCGGATGCGCTTCGGCATCGGCGAGAAGAGCGACCATACGCTCGAAGAGGTCGGTCAGGACTTCGAGGTCACGCGCGAGCGCATCCGGCAGATCGAGGCGAAGGCGCTCCGCAAGCTCCGGCACCCCAGCCGCTCGAAGCAGCTCAAGAGCTTCATCGACAGCTAGGCCGTGGGCTGGCCTGCTCGCCAACCGAAGACAGCTCTCCCGCGCAGGCCGCGCTCCTGGCCTCTCGCTGGCCAAGCACGCGCTCGCGTGGGCAGCCGTTCGCTTGGCGAGCAGCGCGCCGCAGTGGCCCTCCTCGTGCTCGCGAGCGCGGTCCTCGGCGGCTGCACCAAGACGATGTCCGAAGAAGACTGCCGCACGATCGGCGAGGGCATGCGCACCGCGTGGGCAGCAGAGGCAAAGCGGGTGGGGTCCACCTCTCCAGGGGGCCCGGGGAAAGCCTCCGTGGTGATCGACAGCGAGGGCGAGAGGCTCTCGTCGGAGTGGACATCCGACTGCAAGCGGGAGCTCGCCGGGAGCAAGGTGGACCCCGGCGAGCTCGGCTGCCTGACCCGCGCGAAGACGCTCGAAGAGCTCCGCCGGTGCGCCACGCCCTGAATATCTAGGAGCGCGGCCGCGGCGGGGCGCCGCGCGACCCCTTCAATTGAGATAGCGCTTGTCCTTCGGGGGGTCCTTCTGGCCGCCGGGGATGACCCTCAGCGGGACGCCCCCGGAGCGGCCGCGCGCCGCAGGGACGCGGCGGAGCGCGGCGGACTGCGCCTGCAGCTGACGGAAGCGGATCCGCAGATAGAAGCGACGCAGCGGGGAGAAGTCGCCGAAGAGATACCCCGCGAGCATGCCCCCGAACGGCGTGATCAGCCCCTCGGGGGGCGCGCGCATGGCGATGACGTTGAGCACCGAGATCCCGAAGATGAAGACGAGCAGCATGGTGCCCGTCACGGGGAGGACGAAGAAGAGGCGGACCGTGGCATGTCGGTGCGCGAGCGCCCACGCGACGGCGACCGCCTCGATCATCCCGAGCCCGCCGTAGAAGACCGGCCGTGCCACCTTCGGGAGGAGCGCGCCCACCACCACCTGGAGCGCGAACGCGAAGGCGGCGGAGCCGAACAGGAACGCCAGCGTGCGTCTGGCTCCCCAGCGCTCTTCGAGCGAGGCACCGAGGAAATACAGGCCGAGCAGCGTCGTGACGAAGTGCCAGGGGTCGCTCGGGTTGTGGACGAGCGGCGCGGTGAGCAGCCGCCACACCTGACCGTGGAGCACCTTCTCGCTGATGCCGAGGAACGGCTCGAGCACGCCTTCGCCGGCGCCCCCCCAGTTCAGGCCCAGGGTGAACATCACCCAGATACAGCCGATCGCGATCATCATCCCCAGCAGGGCCTTGCCTGGCTTGGGGAACCCCATCGAGCTGTGCTCCGGGCGCATGGATCTCCACCTAACAGCGGCGCCCCCGACGAGCAACCGCTGCCCCCGGACTTCACGGCGATCCGCCCGGCGCCGACCCGCCCTCCAGCGGCAGCGACGTCCGCTGCGCGCCATCCAGGACGCTCTGGGGCAGGGTCCGCCCGGCAGCGCACCAGCCCCCCCGTCAGCCCCTCCGGGGAACGCGCACGTCCCTGCTGCGCCCGCTGGCCAGGGGCTCAGAAGAAGTTGCCGATGTTGAACTCGAACTTGTACGTCTCTTCGTAGGGCAGCCGCTTGAACGGGAAGCCCCACTCGAAGCGCAGCGGTCCGAGCGGGGAGAACCACCGGAGCCCGAATCCCCACGAGGTGCGGACGTCGAGGAGGCGCTCGGCCGAGAAGCACGGGTTCGTGACGTCGTGCGGCGATGCGGGGGCGGCGTTGCAGTACAGCTTCTCGAGATTCCAGGCATTGCCCAGATCCGTGAAGACGACGCCCTTGATCTGCACGGCCTCGAGGATCGGGAACTCCAGCTCGAGGTTCTGGTAGTACATCAGGTTGCCGCCGATGTTCGCGCCGTTCGCGATAGGCAGCGAGTTCGGATCGAGCGACTCGCGGAGCGGGAGGCGCGGGCCGATGTCCCGGATCTCGAAGCCGCGCACGTCGAGGATGCCGCCCAGGAAGAAGCGGGCGAAGATCGGCACGCCCTGCGGGTTGGGGCTCGTCACCATGCCGGCCTCGGTGTTCAGCTTGAGGACCAGGCTGTCCGTGATCGGGTAGTAGAACCTCCCTGTGGCGCGGTACCGCAGGAACTCGTTCTCGCTGCCGAACACGCTGTGGGCGAGCTCCACCGAGCCCTGCAGGTAAATGCCCGAGGTCGGGAAGAGCTGGTTGTTGCGCGTGTCGAAGGTGAGCGCAGGGCGGATGCTCGACGTGAGCCCGGCGTTGAAGAGGTTGTAGAGCGGGAGCCGCTGGAACGAGGCTCGCTCCTCCGCCGTGCCGAGGCCGGTGTTCGTGGCCGACGAGATCTCGTCGTTCTCCAGCGTGTAGGTCAGCTGCGCGCGCAGCTCCGGCTCGATGAGCGGGTAGCCGAGCGTGAGCGAGCCGCCGGTGGAGGTCTGCGAGAACTCCGTGTAGGTCCGCAGCTGGTTGTAGACGCTCAGCGCCGCGGAGAACGGGCTGTCGAACAGGTACGGCTCGAAGAAGCGGACGTCGATGAGGCGCCGCGATCCGGAGATCTGCGCCTGGAGCGACAGCGACTGACCGCTCCCGAGCAGGTTCGCCTGCTGGACCTGCGCCGTCGCGATGAAGTTCTCGACGCTCGAGAAGCCCGCGCCGATCTGGAAGGTGCCCGTCGGCTTCTCGCCGATGTCGACGTTGACGTGGATGTGCTGGGGGTCGTCGCCCTGCTCGGTGGAGATGTCGACCCGCTCGAAGTAGCCGAGCGCCGTGATCCGCTGCTTCGATCGCTCCAGCTTCGTCTCGCTGAACAGCCGCCGCTCTTCCACCTCCATCTCGCGGCGGATCACCTTGTCCCGCGTCTTCGTGTTGCCGCGGATCTCGATGCGCCCGAAGTAGACGAGCTGGTTTCTGCGGATGCCGACGGTGATGTCGACCTCGCGCCTGTCCGGGTCGAGCTGGGTGTCAGGCGACGCCTCGACGTTGGCGTAGCCGGCGTCCCGGTAGAGCGTCTGGATCGCGCCGAGATCCTTCGCCAGCTCGGCGCGGTTGAACCAGTCGCCCGGCTTGGCCCGCACCATCTCGCGCAGCGCGCGGCGCCCGCCGAGCGGCTCGATCTCGCGGCCGTCGGCGTCGCGCTCGTAGACGCGGAGCGAGCGGATGCGGAAGCGAGGCCCCTCGTTGATCGTGATCGTGACCTCGATGCCCGTGCGGTCGGGCGTGAGCATCACCCTGGGCGTCGCGACCTGCGCCGCGAGGAAGCCACGATCGTAGTAGAGCGCGTTGATCACGAGGACGTCGCGCTCGAACGCGTCCTGGCGGAACGGACCGCCGGTGCCGAAGGCGAAGAAGCCCCCCTGCCCCGTGATCATGACCTCCCGGAGCTCCTCGTCCGAGATGTTCTGGTTGCCGATGAACGTGATGCGCCGGACGGTGACCGGCGAGTGCTCCTTGATCGTGAACTTGACGGTGACCTGGTTCTCCCGCTCCGGCTTGACCTCGTAGCTGACCTCGGCGAGGAAGAAGCCCTCCTCGGCGTACTTGTCGCGGAGCTTCTGCACGCCACGCCGGATCGCCGCGTAGCTCAGGATCGTGCCGGTCTTGATCTCGACCGAGAGCGCCTCGGTGAGGTCCTCGCTATCGATCTCCTTGTTGCCGGAGAACTCGATGGCCTTGATGCTCGGGCGCTCGCGGACCAGCACCCTCAGGCTCACGCCGTCGTCGCGGCGCGTGAGGTCGACCTCGACGTCGTCGAACAGGCCGGAGTCCCAGAGCTCGCGCACGTCGCGGGCCAACCCCTCGGGGGTGAACGGCCTGCCGACCCGCGTCTGCCCGAGGTAGACGAGCACGTCCTCGGTCGAGACCCGCCGGTTGCCGGCGATCGCGACCTGAGCGACCGGCTGCCCCCGAGCGAGCTCGGCCTCCGTGGGCGCCAGATGGATCGTCGGCTCGACGGCGTCGGCGGCGACCCGCGCAGGTGTACCGGCGCCAGGCTGGGCTCCTACGGTCGCGTCGGCCGGCGCGGGTGGCTGCGCAGCGCTGGCCGGGGCGGCAGGCGTGGCGCCGTCCCGGGGCGGTTGCGCGCCCGGAGCACCTCCGGGCACCTGGGCTGCCGCGAGCCGGGGTCGTATCGCCGCTACTGCAACGAACACCAGGAAGAGGCCGAGCCAGACGAGCCGCAGCCAGCGGCCGAGAAGGCGAAGCATGGGACGGGTGCCTGTCGCGTACAAGGCGCCACCCCGTAGCCCAGCGCGCCGTGAGTCTCAAGGGCGGACGCCGAAATCAAGGCGTCGCCGCCAGGTTGCGCTGCGCTGCCCTGTGTTCGGGTCGATCTCGCGGCCATCTGACGCTATGCCAGGGTCCGCACGAGCCCAGGCGAGCACTCGCTGCCAGAAATTCCCGCGAGGCAGCCTTGACCGAGCGCGAGCCCCTGGGTAATTGCCGAGGCTCGCCAGCGTTCACCTGAACATCGGAGCACCTGTTCGTCCGGTGCCCGCGCACTCCCTGGAGCATCGCGTGTCTCGAACCCCCTCCCTTCCGTCCGACGGTGACGCGTCCCGCAAGGGCCGCCGTGGCGGCCGGCCCGGTGACAGCGAGCCGCCGCCGCCCCCGGCGCCCGACACCTCGCTCGCCGACGAGGCGCAGCGCCGGTACCTGAACTATGCGCTCAGCGTCATCACGTCGCGCGCGCTGCCCGACGTCCGCGACGGGTTGAAGCCGGTGCAGCGCCGCATCCTCTACGCGATGCTGCACGACCTGCACCTCGGGCCGGACGCGAAGTACCGGAAGAGCGCCGCGGTCGTCGGTGACGTGATGGGCAAGTACCACCCGCACGGCGACGTCGCGATTTACGACGCGATGGTCCGGCTCGCGCAGGACTTCGTGATGCGGGCGCCGCTCATCGCCGGCCACGGGAACTTCGGCTCCGTGGACGGCGATGCGCCCGCCGCGATGCGTTACACCGAGGCGAAGCTCAGGCCCCTCGCGCTGGAGCTTCTCAGCGAGCTCGGCCAGCGCACCGTGGACTTTCGTCCCAACTACGACGGGACCCGCTTCGAGCCGATCGTCCTGCCGTCGCGCTTCCCCAACCTCCTCGTGAACGGCTCGCAGGGGATCGCGGTCGGGATGGCGACGAGCATCCCGCCGCACAACCTGGGCGAGGTGATCGACGCGTGCGTCGCGCTGATCGAGAGCCGCGAGCTCACCACCCACCGGCTGCTCTCGTACGTGAAGGGGCCGGATTTCCCGACCGGAGGTCAGCTGCACGCGACGAAGAAGGAGCTCGAGGCCGTCTACACGGCAGGCCAGGGCTCGCTGAAGCTCCGCGGCGAGTGGCAGCTGGAAGAGGGCGACGGCAAGCGCGGCGCCGCTCCGCAGATCGTGATCACCTCGATCCCGTACGGCATCGAGCGGAAGGCGATCGTCGAGAAGATCGCCGAGGTGATCCTCTCCAAGAAGCTGCCGACGCTCGTGGACGTCCGCGACGAGTCGACCGGCGAGGTGCGCATCGTGATGGAGCTCAAGCGCGGCGCCGACGCGCAGCTCGTGATGGCGTACCTCTACAAACAGACGCCGCTCGCGATCAACGTACAGGTGAACCTCACCTGCCTCGTGCCCACCGACAACGCGGAGATCGCCGCGCCGCGGCGGCTCGGCCTGCACGAGATCCTGACGAAGTTCCTCGACTTCCGCTACGCGACGGTGACGCGGCGGCTCGAGTTCGAGCTCGGCGAGCTGAGGCGGCGGATCAACATCCTCGAGGGGTTCGAGAAGATCTTCGACGCGCTCGACGAGGTGATCCGGATCATCCGCAAGAGCGAGGGCAAGGCCGACGCAGCCGAGAAGCTGATGAAGCGCTTCACCCTCAACGAGGAGCAGACGGACGCGATCCTCGAGCTCAAGCTCTACAGGCTGGCGCGGCTCGAGATCCTGCTCGTGCAGAAGGATCTCGGCGAGAAGCGCGCCGAGGCGAAGCGGATCGAAGGGCTGCTCCGGAGCGACGCGAAGCGCTGGGGGATGGTCCGCGACGAGCTCGTCGAGATCAAGGGATCCTACGGCGAGAAGCGCCGCACGAAGGTGGTCGGCTCGATCGACGAGCCCGAGTACCAGGCGGAGGACTTCATCGTGGCCGAGGACGCGAACGTGATCCTCTCGGCGCAGGGCTGGGTGAAGCGGGTCCGCGAGGTGAAGGATCTGGCCTCGACGCGCATCCGCGAGGGAGACAGCGTCCTCGCGGCCGTCGCCGGCTCGACGCGGTCGACGGTCGCGTTCTTCTCGAACCTCGGCGCGTGCTACGTGTGCCGCATCCACGACGTGCCGCAGTCGACCGGCTACGGCGATCCCGTGCAGAAGCTGTTCAAGCTGGCAGACGGCGAGCGGCTGATCGCGCTGATGTCCTTCGATCCGAGGGCGCTCGATGTCCCGGCGCAGACCCCGGACTCCGCCGAGCCGGAGCCGCCCTTCGCGCTGGCGATCACCCGAGGAGGCCTCGGCTTCAGGTTCTCGCTGCGGCCGCACCGCGATCCATCGACGCGCTCCGGGCGCCGCTTCGCCAAGCTGAACGAGGGCGACGAGGTGCTCTTCGTCCACGCGGTGGACGGCGCCGACCGGGTGATCTGCGCCTCGAGCGACGCCTGGGCGCTCAGCGTGGCCGTGGAGGAGCTCGCGCTGCTCTCCGGCCCGGGCAAGGGCTCGGTCGTCATGCGGGTCGCCGAAGGTGAGCGCCTGATCGGCGCCGCGATCGCCCTCAGGCCGAGCGACGCGATCACGGTCGAAACGGAGAAGGGCAAGACGCTCGAGATCGCCGCGAGCAAGATCGCCGGCCAGCGCGGCACCCAGGGCGAGCCGGTCGCACGACGCGATCGCTTCGCCCGCGTGGTGCCGCCGGCCGTCGTCGTACCGACGCTGGAGGTGAGCTGAACATGGCCGCCACGAATCCCCCGGTCCGCGCCGCTTCCGGCGCACGTTACACGGCCGCTGACATCGAGGTGCTCGAGGGGCTTGAGCCCGTCCGCAAGCGCCCCGCCATGTACATCGGCGGCACCGACGCCAGGGGCTACCACCACCTGCTCTGGGAGATCGTCGACAACGCCGTCGACGAGGCCATCAACGGGCACGCGAAGCGGATCGAGGTGACGCTCGACGCCGATCTCCAGGGCGCCACCGTGACCGACGACGGGCGCGGGATCCCGGTGGACGTCCATCCCAGGTACAAGCGCCCCGCGCTCGAGCTCATCTTCTGCACGCTGCACGCAGGCGGGAAGTTCGCGAGCGACAACTACAAGGTCTCAGGCGGGCTCCACGGCGTCGGATCGAGCGTCGTCAACGCGCTCTCCGAGCTCGTCGAGGTCCGGGTGCTGCGCGACGGGTTCGAGCACCAGCAGACGTTCTCGCGCGGCGCGCCGACCAGCAAGCTCAAGAAGGGCGCGCCCACCCGCAAGCACGGCACGAGCATCCATTTCCGGCCCGATCCGGAGATCTTCGGGCAGGGCCGGCGCTTCGATTCCGAGACCATCCGCGAGCGCCTGGAGGCCAAGGCGTACCTCCACGGAGGGCTCGAGATCGCGTTCCGCGATCTCTCGTCCGGCGAGTCGATCGTGCTCGTCCACCCGAACGGCATCGCGGACTTCTTGCCGAAGCTGGTCGCCCAGCGCGGCAAGCCGGTGACGCACCCGTCCATCTTCTACGTCGCGCGCGAGGGCGAGATCCGCCTGGAGGCCGCGCTCCAGTGGACCGAGTCGACCGACGAGTACGTGAAGTCGTACGTCAACGGCATCCCGACGCACGCGGGCGGCGCGCACGAGTCCGGCTTCAGCGGCGCGATCGTGAAGGCGGTCCGCGCGTTCATGGACGCGAAGAAGGTCCAGCCGAAGGGGGTCACGCTGACGGCCGACGACATCCGCGAGGGGATCGTGGGTGTCCTGTCCATCTACATCCAGGAGCCGCAGTTCCAGGGGCAGACAAAGGATCGACTCAACAACGCGGAGGCTGGGCCGGCGGTCGAGGGCCTGGTCCGGCCGGCGCTCGAGCAGTGGATGCTCCACAACGGCACGGCCGGCGAGTCGATCGTGGCCCGCGCGATCCTGGCGGCGCGCGCCAGGGAGGCGCGGCGCGAGGCGACCCAGCAGGTCCTGCGCAAGACGCCGGTGTCGCACCGGCTCAACCTCCCGGGGAAGCTCGCCGATTGCGCCTCGACCGATCCGAGCGAGAGCGAGCTCTTCATCGTCGAGGGCGACAGCGCAGGTGGCTCAGCCAAGCAGGGCCGGGACCGCCGGACCCAGGCGATCCTCCCGCTCCGCGGCAAGGTGCTCAACGCGGAGCAGGCCTCGACCTCGAAGGTGCTCGGCAACAAGGAGCTCCAGGACATCGTGAGCGCGCTGGGCTGCGGCTTTGGAAAGGACTTCGATGCCTCCAAGTTGCGCTATGGAAGGATTTTTCTGCTCATGGACGCCGACAGCGACGGCCAGCACATCGCGACGCTGCTGCTGACGTTCTTCTACCGGCACCTGCCCGGCCTGCTCCGCGGCGGGCACGTGTTCCTCGCGCAGCCGCCCCTCTACAGGATCGACGTCGGCAAGGAGACGCACTGGGCGCTCGACGACGCGGAGCGCGACCGGGTCCTCGCGAAGCTCCCCAAGACGGCCAAGGCGGATATCTCGCGGTTCAAGGGGCTCGGCGAGATGCCCGCGGAGGACCTCAAGGCGACCACGCTCGACATCCGACGCCGGCGCGCGCTGCGCATCGTGATCGAGGGAGAGATCGAGACCGATCGCATCCTGAACGAGCTGATGGGCAAGGACGCCCAGGCGCGCTTCCGCTTCATCATGGAGCGCGCGCCGAACGCCGAGATCGACGTCTGACATCGATCCCTCGTTCGAGAGGTCGCGGCGACTTCGCGCCTCGCGCGGACGTCGTTGGATGCGGCGCCGCGCTCCAGCATTCATCCTCCCTGACCCCCATGAGCTCGCCGCGAGGATGTCGCGATGCAGGCGACCGACATGGCGTGCACGTCGCGAAGACACAATGTGCCAACCACGGGTGATCTCTGGCGCCTGTGCCACGTGAACGGCAGGCCACACCCCGTCGGACATCGCGAGCAGGTTGCCGGGCAATCGCGATATTTTGTGCTGCTGAATGCCGACCCACGGGAGCCGAGAGCGCTGCGTCAGCTTGCGGCCTGCTGGTTGCAATACGTCGCGCCGGTGGCCGCGATGACCGCGAGACACCGCCCTTTCACCGCTGGAGAGGTACTCGTGACGACTGCGCTTCCCATCTCGACTCCGCTCGCACCCTCCTCGTCCCACAGCATGCCGGCCGCATGTTCCCTGTCGGTTCCGAGCGGCGCGCCTGCCGCACGGCCGGCGTCGCTCCCCACGCCTGGCGTCGCTGCGCCCAGCCACGGCGCGCAGCCGCCGCGCGAGCGCGCTGCAGCGACCGGCGTCTCCCGATCCACGCCACCACTGCGCGCGGCAGCCCCGCTGCCGCGCAGTACCTCGGAGCGGATCCTGCTCGGCCGCGACCGCATCCGCAGCGCCGCGGAAGCAGGCCAGAGGATCCGTTCTTACGAGGTCGCGCTGGACCTCGATCTGTCCGAGTTTCACTTCGCACGGCTCTTCCGTGCCGCCTTCGGGTCATCGCCCCACGTCTATTACGATGAGGTGCGTGCGGAGCGCGCGCGAACGCTCCTGCATGAGGGGCTAACCGAGGGAGAGGTCGCCCGCCGCATCGGCTTCCGCAGGCCTGCAGAGCTCCGCGCCCTCCTGTCCAAGCGCGGCAGCACGCCGCCCTCGGCCGGAGAGACGGAGCCGAGCGACGCCTCTGCCGAGTGAGCTGACGGCAGAGATCGACCCTGCGGAGCGCCGGCACCGCCGCCTCCGGTGCGAGGACAAAGTGCTTACCCCCATGACACGACGATCAGAGCCTCCGGTGCGTGAGCGACGGTAGGTTCGCCCTGACCCGATCGAGGTAGGAGGGGTCGAGCATCGCCATCGCGATCCCCTCCCCTTCCGAGGCCTGAGCGATCACCTCACCCCACGGATCGATGACGCACGATTTCCCGAACGTCGCTCGCCCGCCTGGATGCTTGCCCCACTGCGCCGCAGCCATGACGTACGCCTGGGCCTCGATGGCCCGGGCGCGGAGCAGGACCAGCCAGTGGTCCTTGCCGGTGAGCAGGGTGAACGCCGCAGGGACGGCGATCGCCTCTGCGCCCCCGGACGAGAGCGCGCGGTAGAGCTCCGGGAACCGGACATCGTAGCAGATCGACAGCCCGAGCTTCACGCCGTCGATCTCGGTGACGACGGGGCGCTCCCCGGCGGTCGTCGACGCCGACTCGCGGTACTTCGTTCCGTCGGCGATCTCGACGTCGAAGAGGTGAATCTTCCTGTAGCGCGCGGTGAGCCGGCCGTCGGCCCCGAAGACCGCGCAGGTGTTGTACGGCCGCGCCGGATCGTGCGCGCGTTCGGGGAAGCCGCCGGCCACGACGGTCACCCGGGCGGAGCGCGCCGCGTCGGCGAGACGCCGCGCGATCGGGCCGCCGCCAGCGTCGAGGTCCTCCGCGATGTTGCGCTTCCCCTCCTCGTTGCCCATGTACGCGAAGTTCTCGGGCAGCACGACCGTCGTCGCCCCACGGCGCGCCGCCTCGACGACGAGCACCTCGACCCGCGCCAGGTTCTCGCTCACGTTCTCCTGGCTGGAGAGCTGAAGGGCCGCCCAGATCACCGGTTTCTCCATTCGGCAAGCCTACCGCACGGGGACCCGACGTGGACCACGCGCCAACTGGAGCGCAGGGATCGTCAGATTCCTTGATCTCCGGACGCTCCCGCAGCGCCACCGGCACCTGCGCCACCTGCCCCGCCGGCGCCCGCGGCCCCACCCGCACCAGCGCCACCTGCCCCGCCGGCGCCAGCGGCACCTGCCCCGCCAGCGCCAGCAGCGCCACCGGCACCTGCGCCACCTGCCCCGCCGGCGCCCGCGGCTCCACCGCTGCCGTCCACCTCGGCGGGCGCGGCGCACTCGAGCGGCGCGCCGGAGTAGGTGCACCTGGCGCTGCACGCGGCGCACACACAGGCGAGCACCCGCTGGAACATCCGGTGAGCGGCGCCCGCATCGTCCGGGAACACACACGCCATCTGGCAGGCTTTGTTGTGGCCGCACCCCTTGAGGCACAGGCTGATCGGCCTGCACTCAGGCTCCCCGTCGCACGCCGCGAGCTCCGCCTCGCAGCGCCCACCGCGGGACGCATGCTCGTTGAAGCAATCGCCGCAGCGCCCGGCTTCGCCGCCATAGGCCGCGAGGCACTCGCATAGGTTCGCCGGCCCCTCGTCGGCGCCCGCATCGGGCGGCGCTCCCCCCGAGGCGCCCGCGCTGGCGGAGGCGCCCGCCTGAGGGCGCGGCGTCGCGAGCCGCTCGTCGGTGCAGCTCGGGAGCGACGCGAGCGCAAGCGCCGCGCCCCAGGCCATCACGCCGCAGAGGACAGCCCAGCCGTACAACCCGACAGGAGCGCGCATCGCCCTCCGCTCGATCGCCATGATGGGGACGAGCGTAGCCTGCCTCTCTCCCGCGACCGAGCCTGAGCCGCTGGGCTCATGGACGTCCGCAGGATCCGCCGAGGCCGCACGGAACCCTCTCCCGGCGGCGCCCGATCGCTCCTATGCTTTCCCCGCACGTCACAAAAATTCTCATGGAAATCGCTCCCCTGTCGTTGTTGCCGCGCTCCGTGCTCGCCCTCGCCAAGGAGGTCGCGCGCGCGCTGCTCCGGCGACCTGTCGTCGGGATCGCCGCCGCCGCTCAGACCGCCGACGGCCGGTGGCTGCTCGTTCGCCGCAGCGACACCGGAACATGGGCGCTCCCGGGAGGCACCCTGGAATGGGGAGAGACGCTCCGCGACAGCATCGTGCGGGAGCTCGCCGAGGAGGCCGGCGTCACCGAGGTCGAGCTCGGGCGGGTCGTGGGCGTGTACTCGCGGCCCGATCGCGACATCCGCTTCCACGCCGTGACGGTCGTCGTCACCGCCCGGATCGCCGCGCCGACGCGCCCTCCGCAAAACCCGCTCGAGATCCGCGAGGTCAGGCTGTTCCGGGAAGACGAGCTCCCGTCCGAGCTCGCGATGGACATGGGGGATCTCTTCGCCGCCGCCCGGCGCGCCGGCGACACAGAGCTCGAGTGAGCCGAGGCAAGCGATGACGCAGGCACACCACGACGACGCCGGAGCGCGCAACGCGCTGCAGGGCGGGCTCGCGACGGATCCGAAGCACAAGGCGAGGATCGAGGAGCTCGCCGAGCGCATCGAGAAATACAGGGCGAGCTACTACGCAGGGCACCCCGAGATCTCGGACGCGGCGTTCGATGCCCTCGAGGACGAGCTCCGCGCCCTCGATCCGGCGCACCCGGTGCTCGCCCGGGTCGGCTCGGCCTCCCTGATCACCGAGTGGGAGAAGGCGCGGCACGAGATCCCGATGGGCTCGCTCAACAAGGTCGTCTCCGAGGACGAGCTCCTGGGCTGGGTCGCCCGGTGCGACGAGATCCTCGTGAAGGACGGGCACGGCGACGGCGGCACGGGCGCCGCGCCGCCGGCACCGGGCTCCATCTCGAGCGTCGCGGCTGACCTCTTCGTGGCGGAGAAGCTCGACGGCATCTCCATCGAGGTCATCTACAAGGGCGGCAAGCTCGTCGACGCCATCACCCGCGGCGACGGCGAGTGGGGCGAGCGGATCACCGCGAACGTCGCGCGAATGAAGGGGATCCCCTCGCGGATCCGGGAGAAGGGCCGGCTGTCCGTGCGCGGAGAGATCATCCTTCGCCTCTCGGACATGAAGCGCCACTTCCCCGGCGTCACCAGCCCGCGCAACATGGCCGCGGGCGCGGCCAAGCGGTTCGACGGCCAGGGGGCGGAGCACTGCACCGTGCTCTTCTACGATGTCGCCGATCACCTCGAGATCCCGACGTGCCGGGCGCGCTTCGCCTGGCTGCGCGAGCTCGGCTTCGCGACGCCGCAGACCGCGCACGGCAGCGTCGAGGACGTCGTGAAGCTCTACCGGCGCTACTCGAGCGAGCTCCGCGCGAGCCTCGACTACGAGATCGACGGGCTCGTCGTCTACGTGGACTCGCTCCACGTCCAGGGCCTGCTCGGCGACGTCAACCGCCGGCCGCGCGGCGCGGTCGCCTTCAAGTTCGCGTCGCCCGCCAAGGTGACGACGGTCGTGGCGATCCAGTGGGACACCGGGCCGAGCGGCCGGGTCACCCCGGTGGCGATCGTCGAGCCGGTGGAGCTCGCCGGCGCCAACGTCCGGCGCGCTTCCCTGCACAACTCGGCCAACGTGCGGAGCCTCGGCATCGGCGTGGGCGACGAGGTGCTGGTCTCGCGCCGCAACGACGTGATCCCGTACGTCGAGGAGGTCGTCGAGAAGCGCGGCCCCGTCGCCGTTCCTCCATCGGTCTGTCCGGTCTGCAGCGCGCCGCTCGTCGTCGAGGGAGAGTACCTCCTCTGCCGGAACGCCGCGTGCCGCGCGCTCATCGAGGGGCGCATCCACAACTGGATCGACGCCATCGGCGCGCTGGAGTGGGGCGACAAGCTGATCGAGCAGGTTGTGACCGCAGGCCTCGTGCGAGAGCCGCTCGACCTCTACAAGCTCACGGTCAAGAGCATCGCCGACCTCGATCGGCGCGGCGAGAAGAGCGCGACGAAGTGCCTGGAGCAGCTGAAGAGCCGCCTCCGGCTCGCGCTGCCGGTGTTCCTCGCGGCGCTCGGCATCGAGGGGTTCGCGATCCAGACCGCGCGGCTGCTCGTGTCGGCGGGGTACACGACGATCGAGAAGCTGCTCGCCGCCGGCGAGGACGAGCTCGCCGGCATCCCGGGCCTCGGCGCGATCAAGGCCGCGAGCATCGTTCGAGGGCTGCGCGCGCGCAGCGACGAGATCGGGCGGCTGCTCGCCGCCGGCATCGTGCCGGTCGCGCCCGAGGCCGAAGGCCCGCTCGCCGGACTGACGTTCTGCTTCACCGGCGCGGGCGCGCGTCCCCGCGGCGAGCTCACCCACCTCGTCGAGTCGAACGGCGGCCGGGTGCTGAACAGCGTCACGAAGGAGCTCAACTACCTCGTCATCGCCGACGTGGCGTCCACGTCGAGCAAGGCGGTGAAGGCGCGCAAGTACGGTACGAAGCTCATCACCGAGGACGATCTGGACAAGCTCATCGCCGAGCGCCGCGGCGGCTGACCGAGGCGAGCCGCGACCTCGACCCGCCGGCCCCTACCAGGTGATGTCCTGGTCCTCCGTGACGCCGAGGACGTCCCGGAGCTCGAGGAGCCGCCCGTCCGGGAGGCGGATCGTGCCCGAGTAGAGGCCGATCGGCTGCATGAACTCCGACGCGAGCAAGCCGAGGTTCGTGTGGTTCGAGTGCGCCGCGCCGGGGACGAAGCGTAGATCCACGGCGCCGTCCGCGGTCCGGACGCGCCACGGGTCGAGCGGCCGCGCCGCGTCGAAGGTGAACCGGCCCTCGGCGAGCGGGATGAGCTCGCCGTCGATCCAGATCGCGCACTCGGCGTCGCCGACGAAGCCTTCGCCCAGGTTCAGGCCGACGCGCTCGCCGCTCTCCGCGCGCCCCAGCGCGAGGGCCCAGCGCCAGGTCGTGCGGCGCCGCAGGAGGCCGCCCGTGTAGTCGTAGCTGGCGATCGCGCCGTCGAGGGAGATGCGGCGACCGAGCACCGACGCCTCGCCTTCGACGCCGAGGAGCAGGCGCTTCTCGGTGGTGATCAGGGAGCCATCCGAGGCCTGCGCGATCGCCGAGAGCGCCGGCGGGGCCGCGCGGCTGTCGAGCCGCGCCTCGAGCTCGACGCCGCGGAGCGCGGCGGTCACCGCGGTCGTCGCGTCCGTGCGCGGCCGCTCGATCCGGACGCGCGCGCGGGGGAGCCACGCCCGCGCGGAGCGGCCTTCGTCGCTCGCGTCGCCCACGCTCACCGCGAAGGGCGGCCCGAACGTCGCGCGGTCCACGAGCAATCGCCGGCCTGCCTTGTCGAAGACGACGCTGAACGCGATCGACAGGTAACCGAGGTGCACGACCGCGACGGCGACGAAGACCTCGTCGGACGCGATCGCCACGTAAACCCATCGCTTGTGCTTGAGCAGCCGATCGAGCCTGCGCGGCGCGAGGAGCGCCGGGTCGACGCGCGGGAGATCGCCCCGGTAGGACCCGACGCGCGCCGCTCCCGTGCTCGGGTCGAGGATCGTATCGGGCGGCGTGGTGAGCTCGCGCATCTGACGAGAGTAGCGGCGACGTGGTCGCCGCCCAAGGCGAGCGACGCCGGAAATCTGACATCGTTAGAGTTGTGCGAATCGCGCGATATCGCGTGACTGCGCCGAGCGCTCTCCTCCGCGGCCATCTGGCTCACGCCGCGGCGGAGAGGAGCGGCGCCGGAGCCTGCGCGCCCTCGGCTCCGCCGCTAGACTCGCGTCATGATCGACGCCATCGCCACGCCCCCGAGCCCCCTGAACGAGCCCGTCCTCACGTACGCGCCTGGCAGCCCGGAGCGCGCGGCCCTCAAGGCGGAGCTCGACCGCCGGGCGCGGGAGACGATCGAGATCCCGATGGTCATCGACGGGGAGGCGATCCGGACCGGCGCGCTCGACGAGGTCCGCGCGCCGCACCGTCGCGACCTCCTCCTCGCCCGCGCCCATCAAGGCGGCGCCGAGCACGTCGCGCGCGCGATCGAGGCCGCCCGGCGGGCGCACCCGGCCTGGTCGAGGACGCCGTGGACCGAGCGCGCCGCCGTGTTCCTCAAGGCCGCCGAGCTGCTCGCGACCCGGTACCGCCCCACGGTCAACGCGGCGACGATGCTCGGGCAGAGCAAGACGGCGTACCAGGCGGAGATCGACTCGGCCTGCGAGCTCATCGATTTCTTCCGCTACAACGTCCACTTCGCGCACCGGATCGCGGCGGAGCAGCCGGCGAGCGCGCCCGGCATCTGGAACCTCGCGGAGCCTCGCCCGCTGGAGGGCTTCGTCTTCGCGGCGACGCCGTTCAACTTCACCGCGATCGCGGGCAACCTGTGCGCGGCCCCGGCGCTGATGGGCAACACGGTGGTCTGGAAGCCGTCTGCGAACGCGCTGTACTCCGCGCACTTCGTGATGGATTTGCTGATCGAGGCGGGCCTTCCGCGCGGCGTCATCAACCTCGTCATGGGCCCGCCCGAGCTCGTCTCGAACGCGTGCCTCGATCATCCGGACTTCGCCGGCATCCACTTCACCGGCTCGACCGCGGTCTTCCAGTCGATCTGGCGCCGCATCGGGGAGAACATCGGGCGCTACCGCAGCTACCCGCGGATCGTGGGCGAGACCGGCGGGAAGGACTTCGTCTTCGCGCACGCGAGCGCCGACGTCGACGCGCTCGCCGTGGCGCTCGTCCGGGGCGCCTATGAATTCCAGGGGCAGAAGTGCTCGGCCGCGTCGCGCGCGTACATCCCCCGCTCGCTCTGGCCGGCCCTCAAGGACCGGCTCGTGGGCCACATCCGGGCGATCCGCGTGGGGGACGTCGCCGACTTCCGCAACTTCATGGGCGCGGTGATCGACGAGCGAGCGCACGCCCGGCTCACGGGGCGGATCGCCGCGGCGAAGTCGGACGCGGCGTGCTCGATCGTGTGCGGCGGCGGCGCGCGCGCGCACGACGGGAGCGACGGCTGGTTCGTCGAGCCGACGCTGATCGAGACCACGGATCCGCGCCACCCGCTGATGGCGGAGGAGCTGTTCGGGCCGGTGCTCACGGTCTGGGTCTACCCCGACGGCGAGGAGCACAGGGCGCTCGCGCTCTGCGACGAGACGTCTCCGTATGGCCTGACCGGCGCCGTGTTCGCGCGGGATCGGGCGTTCATCGAGGCGGCGAGCGACGCGCTCCGCTTCGCCGCGGGCAATTTCTACATCAACGACAAGCCGACCGGCGCCGTCGTCGGGCAGCAGCCGTTCGGCGGCGCGCGCGCCTCCGGCACGAACGACAAGGCGGGCAGCCTGTTCAACCTGCTCCGCTGGGTCTCCCCGCGGGTCGTGAAGGAGACGTTCGCCCCGCCGCGCGCGGTCGCCTATCCGTTCATGGCGGCCGAGTAGGAAGCGCGCCCCGCGCCGGAGAGGGGGCGGGCCTCGTCGATCAATCCTCCGGCGAGTAGTCGCAGACGCCACCCGCGAGATCGGCGCAGGACCGGTCCTCCTCCTCGTAACACTCGGCCGTGCGCTCGATGGCCGTGGCATAGGAAGCGCGGTCGGACAGCTCGAGGCACAGCGCGACGCACGTGTCCTTTCCAGGGCTGTCGGTCTGGCACTCGGCGTTCTTGGTGCAGACCACCTCGCACGCGTCGATGTCCGACGAGCATCCAGGGGTGGGAGCGAAGAGCAGCAGGGCCAGGACGAGCGCGGGACGGGGCATGGCGAAAGCTCCAGCGGCCATCGGAGCACGCGGCCGAGCCGGCGGCGAGAGGCGAGCAGGGGGCGGCCGCGCGGCGCCGGCTCGCCCCTGTCCCGGATCCCTGCTGGAAGCGCGCGCCGCCGGAGGCGAATCGGACCGGTGAGCCCACCGGCGAACTCCGTGTTCCGCCCGAGTCGTCAAGCGCACCAACGAAGATCAGGTTTCTTGTCAGGGTGTCATGCCCGGAGCCATTGCTACCCGACACGCCAACCACCGAGCTCTACAGGTCGATCCGACCTCGACCATTCAGTTGTGGAGCAGCACCCGGCCATTACGTATGCTCCAGATCTCCGCCCGTCGAAAGCGTGCGCGCCCATGGCGCGCAGGACGAGCAGAAGCGTAGGTGTATATTTCCCACGCCGCTACACCAGGAGCCGCTGTGGGATAGAAAACGTTGGAGGTGCCATGAAGTCGATGCATTTTCTGGGGTTCTTCGTGCTCAGCACGATCGCGGCGACCGCCGCAGGCTGCGGCGGAGACAACGAGGGCGACGGCGGCGGCGGCGGCGAGGGAGGAGCCGGGAGCACCACGACGTCCTCCGCGACCACCGGCCCCGTCGCCGGCAGCACCTCCACGGGCGCGGGCGAGGTGGACGACGGCAACGACAGCCCCGAAGAAGCGGAGCCGATCCAACCCGAGGACGGTTGGCTCGAGGGGACGCTCGATCCGCTGGAAGAGGACGCTGACTACTACAGCTTCACCGGAGCCAAGGGTCAGCCCGTGTACATCCTGAGCGACGCGAGGCCGGAGGACGACGAGAGGGATCCGACGTATCCCGATACCGTCATCACGCTGCTCGACGCCGACGGGAACCAGCTCGCCCAGAACGACGACCCTGCGCGGGGCTTCACCAATGACAGCGAGCTGCTCACCGTCCTGCCAGCAGACGGCGAATACTTCATCGTCGTCCAGGATTGCAACGCCGCCTTCCCGCAGTTCGCCTTCCCGAACGGCTGCTTCGACCCCGCCGAGGTCGTGAGCTTCGACTACGGGGTGGCGCTCCTCTCGCTCGATCCGGCGGAGAGCGATACCGACAGCCTCATCGGCGACATCGAGCCCAACAATGACGCCGAGCAGTCCGTGCAGCTGCACTATGAGCTGAACAACGACGAGTCGGGCTACTTCACCACCTTCGCGTTCGGCAGCTTCGAGAGCGCGACCGACGTCGACGTGTATTCGTTCACCCCGCCGGAGACCCCGGCGGTCGACAATGTCATCCTCGCCCAGCTGATCGCCGACCAGCCGACAGGGATCGAGGGCAACGGCTCGACGGTGAACGTCAGCGAGATCGCCGTGTTCGCTTCGACCGATCTGACCAACGCGTACGCGAAGGTGGACCCGACGAAGGGCGGCGATATCGCCCTCCCGGTGGAAGCCGGGCAAGAGTACTTCGTCTTCGTCAAGCGCCCTGCGGGAGAGGCAGGAAAGAACGACTTTTACATCCTGCTTCACAACCGCATGAGCTCCGATCCCCTCGAGGCCGAGGAGGAGACCAACGGTGTCGTGGAGACGCCGGAAGGCGGCCTGGTCTCCTTCCCCAACGGGGGAGGCGGCGTCAGCTACGCGATCGAGGGCCACCTCGCCGACGGAGAGACCGCCGACGTCGACATCTATGCGGTCCCCCTCGACGACGTGGAAGAGGGCTGGACGTTCTCGGTCGTCTGCGAAGCGCAGCGCAACGGGTCTGGGGTCCGCGAGCTCAGCGCCGAGGTGCTGAACGGAGACGGCACATCGATCGACGCCGCCACCTACTCGGCCACGGAGACCGAGGACGAAAACCTGTACGTCGAGCGGGTCACGATCCCGGAGGCCCCAGCGGACAACCGGCTGCTCGTCAGGGTATCGGCCGGAACGCCCGCCGCCGACGTGACGAGCCGAGGATACAACTGCCTCTTCGCCTACCTGCCGCCGGAGACCGAGTGAGGGTCTGAAGCACCTCATGGCGTGAGCGCCCGTCCCCCGGGCGCTCGCCGCCGGGTGCTCCAGAGCACGCGGCGGCGGACCGCCCTCGAAGGCCGGCGCTGCGCGCTCCGTCGTCGGCACGCCGGGCGCAGATCGCCGGAGGCTCTCCCCGGGTCTCCCCGCTCCCCGTGGTATAGCCCGACCGACATGAAGGTCGGCACCACACCCGCGCGCTCAGGGCTCCTCTCGCTTCTCCTGCTCGTCGCCTGCAACGCTGGCCCCCAGACCGGTGGGGTCTCCTCGCCGGCCACGGCCGGCAGCGCCGCGCCGCAGGGGGCGACGTCGACGCCGGCGACGACCGCGCCGTCCGAGGCGCCGCCGCGCGCCGAGTTCGATCCCGTGGCGCAGGGGCTCACCGTGGAGGGCGTGAAGCAGCTCTGCGACGAGCACCTGCGCGCCGCGGAGGGGCACCTCGCCGCGATCAGGGCGCTCCGGGGCGCGCCGCCGGAGAAGCTCACCTACGCCGCGACGCTCGGGCGGTTCGACGACGCCGCGCTCGAGGTGAACAGCGCGGGCGAGTTCCCGTACTTGATGGGGGTCGCGCACCCGGACGCGGCGGTGCGAGAGGCCGCGAGGCTCTGCGAGCCGAAGGTCGACAGGTTCACGACCGCGATGTGGCTGGACGCCGATCTCGCCGCCGTCATCGAGGCGTACGCCGAGAAAGGCGACGCGCGCGAGGCGTTGAACGGTGAGCGCGCCCGGCTGCTCTCCGACGTCCTCCGCGACTTCCGCCGCAACGGGCTGTCGCTGCCGGTAGACCGACAGCAGCGCCTCCGCGACGTGAACGAGCAGATCACCCGCATCGGGCAGGAGTTCATGTCGAACCTGTCCGCGTCGACCGCATCGATCGAGATCGCGCCCGCCGCCCTCCAGGGGCTGCCCAAGGAGTACGTCGCGAAGCACGCGCCCAAGGCGAACGGCAAGGTCGAGATCACCACCGACTACCCCGACTTCTTCCCGTTCGTCACCTACGCCAAGGACCGCAAGGCCGCGCTCGATCTCTACGTCCTGTTCACCAACCGCGGCGGCGAGAAGAACGTGAAGCTCGTCGATCGCCTCCTCGCGCTCCGCTCCGAGAAGGCGAAGATGCTCGGCTACAAGAGCTGGGCGGACTACGCCATCGAGCCGCGGATGGCCAAGACGAGCGGCGCCGTGCGCGGCTTCCTTGACCAGGTCAGGACCGCGCTGAAAGAGCCCGCCAAGGCCGAGTTCTCCGCGCTGATGAAGGAGCACGTGCGGCTCGGAGGCAAGCCGACCGACAAGCTCCCCCCCTCCGATCGCTACTTCCTCGAGGATCGGGTCCGCGCGTCCACGTACCAGTTCGACTCGCAGGCGCTCTCGGATTACCTCGAGCTCGGCGCGGTGAAGCAGGGGCTCATGGACATCACCGCGAAGATGTACGCCCTCGAGTACAAGGAGGTCCCCGCGAAGGCGTGGCACCCCGACGTGACCGCGTACGAGGTGCGCTCCGAGGGCAAGCTGATCGGCAAGTTCTACCTCGACCTCTACAGCAGGCCCGACAAGTACAAACACGCGGCGATGTTCACCGTGCGGACCGCGAAGCTGCTCGACGACGGGTCGTGGCAGAGCCCCGTGGCGGCGCTCGAGTGCAACTTCCCGAAGCCGGGGGCGCAGCCGGCGCTGATGTCCCACGAGGACGTGGTGACGTTCTTCCACGAGTTCGGGCACGTGCTGCACCATCTCCTGACGCGCTCGGAGCTGGCCTCCTATTCAGGGACCGCGACGGTGCGCGACTTCGTCGAGGCGCCGAGCCAGATGTTCGAGGAGTGGGCGTGGTCGCGCGAGGTGCTCGATCTGTTCGCGAAGCACCACGCGACCGGCGAGAAGATCCCGGACGCCCTCTTCCAGGCGATGACCCGCGCGCGAGGCTTCGGTCGAGCGCTCGCGACGCAGCGGCAGCTCACCCTCGCGTCGATCGATCTGGAGCTCCACACCCGCGATCCGGGCTTCGACGCGACCGTGGTCGTGGAGCAGGCGCAGCGCGCGAACGAGTCCTTCGCCTTCGTGAAGGGGACGCACCTGCAGTCGAGCTTCGGGCACCTCATCACCTACGACGCGGGCTACTACGGCTACCAGTGGGCGCTGTCGCTCTCGCGCGACGTGCTCACCCGCTTCAAGCAGGAAGGCCTGCTGAACCCCGCCGTCGCGCGCGCCTTCCGCGACGAGGTGCTCGCGAAGGGCGGCGGCGTCGAGGCGGGAGCGCTCGTCACCCGCTTCCTCGGCCGCCCGCCGAGCCACGACGCGTACCTCGCTTACCTCCGGGGCAAGGAGTGAACGGGCCGGCCGCTGCGCGGCCAGCGCTCGGAGGCGACAAGGCGTGCGCCGAGCGCTCGACCGCGCAGCGGCGCAGGGTCCAGCCATCCCTGGCCGGACCCCTGACGGGAAAGCTCAGGGCTCGATCGCGACGCCGAGCTCCTCGCGCAAGGCGTGGTAGGCGTCCGAGACCGTGAACGAGAGGAGATCGCCGATCTTCTCCTCGGCCGTCAGCACGCCCGGCGCGTCCCCCCGCGAGAGCGACGACGCCGCCACCGAGAGATCGCCGGTCAGCAGATAGCCGACCCGGGCAGCGCACCGCTCGACCGATCCCACCCAGTGCGCGAGATCGAGCGGCGCGCGGATCTCGTAGAGCTCGAACACCGCGGCCTCCAGGGCGTCACGCTCGCTCTCCGTCAGGTGCTCGTCGAGGAGGGGCACCAGCGCGAGCACCGCGCCCTCGAGGTCGGCGGGGACGAGCTCCGACGGCCGCGCCACCTTCACTGCTGCGGCCAGACAGACGCCGAGCTCCTCGAGCGACGGGAAATGCAGCAGCAGCCGGTGCGGGCCGACGTGGTACGCGACGTGGCTGCCCACCAGGAACGCGAGCTCGGCCGCCGTCCTCCCGCGGAGCGCCTCGCCGCCGACGAGGACGCTCGGCTCCTCGACCGGCACCGCGGCGACCGCGATCGGCGCGTCCTTGCGGAGGTAGACCGCCGGCGCGGCGATCCCGAGACACCGGCTCGCCCACGAGAACAGGCGAACCACGCCCGCCGCGTTCCGCTCCGCGTCGGCGCGCGCGGCCGGATCGAGCTGGGGAACCCGCTTCTCCCGCGCGCGCTGGGCGAACCGCGCGCGGACCGCCGCGCCGGCGACCGACGCGAGGACCTCCTCGAGCGCGCGATCGCGATCGCCCGCGCGCAGGAGGTCCCACGTCGCGACGCTCAGCCCGCGCGCAGGCTGGACGAGGCCCGCCGGGCGGTGCTCCTCGAAGATGAAGCGCTCCCGCGCCTCGGCCGCGCCGAGGTAGACAGCCACGCTCGCGGCGGACCACGCCTGGTCGACCCACCTCAGCTTCTGGAACGTGTCGAACAGGTCGTGAAACACCTGGACGTTGCCGGGATCGAGCACCGCCGCGGCCTGGAGGTGCGCGGCGGCGCGCTCGAGCCGGCCGGCGGTCCGCGCGAGCGACGCCGCGCTGAGCCGCCCCGGGACGTCGTCCGGTCGCTCGTCCACCGCGCCCTCGAACGCCTCCAGCGCGGAGCTGGGATCCTCGAGGTGATCGCGGAAGAGCATGCCGAGGCGGCGGCAGAGCTCCCAGGTGACGTCGCTCCGGACGCGCAGGTCGGCGATGCGATGCGCCCGCTCGAGCATCCGCCGGTACGCGAGCTCGAGCTCGCCCCATTCCTGCCGCGCCGAGAGGAGGATCGCGATGAGGGAGAGCGGATCGAGGAACGTGGGATCTGCGTCCAGCGCGCGCTCGAGCAGCTCGATCCCGTCCCGCTCCCGCGTGACCTCGGTCAAGGTCGCGCGGGCCTCGCCCTGCATCGCGGTGCGCGCGAGCTCCAGGAGCGCGACCGCCCGCTCCCTGGGCTCCTCCATCCGCTCGATGAGGCAGCGGCGCGCCTCGATCGACGCCTCGACGTCGCCCGCGACCTGGTAGAGCCGGCCCAGGCCGCGCAAGACCGCGGGGTCGTCGGGGCGGAGCTCCCGCGCCCGCTCGAGGAGCTCCAGCGCGCGCGCCGGCTCCCCGGCGATGCTCTCCCAGCGCTCTGCGAACTGGACGAGGAGCACGAAGCGATCGCCGTCCCCCTCGACGCGCGTGAGCAGCCGCTCCTCCGCGATGCGCAGCCGGACGAAATCGCGCCCGGCGAGGTGGAGCTCCACCAGGGCTTCGAGCGCGGGCCGGTGCTCCGGCGCGAGCGCGAGCGCCTTGTCGAAGCTCTCGATCGCCTCGCGGTGCCGCTCCTGGCGCCACCTGGTCTGGGCGATGCGCAGATGCACCTCCGCGCGGGCGTCCCGGTGCGCGACGCCGACGAGCGCGAGCGCCTTCTTGTACGCCGTGAGCGCGCCCTCCAGGTCCGCGGCGGCGGCGAGCATGTCGCCAGCCGCGAGGTACTGCGCGACCGGATCGTCCGGCGCCGGCGCCGGCGTGGTGGCGGCGTCCCGCTCGTCCGCGACGACCAGCTGCGCTGCCTCGGGCCTCTCCGCCGGGGGCGCGCCCGGGGCGCCGCCGCGCGGGACGAGCACCGAGAAGGAGCCCTGCCCGCCCGTCCGCGCGAAGCACGGGATGGCGCTGGCGAGCTCGGCGTTCCCCTCCACGCGGCGGAAGATCGCCTCCGCGGTGAGGCCCCGCTCCGGCTCGGCCTCGTCGAGGTGCTCGACGAAGGCGCGGGTGAGCACCGACGGCAGATCCGCGTCGAGCGAGCCGATCGGGTGGGCCGCGACGAGGAGCTCGACCCCCGTCACGGAAGACGCCACCGCCTGCTCCGCGGCGGCGACGACGGCGCGCGAGGTCGCCCCGGGGCCGTGATGGCACTCCAGGACGAAGAGCACCTCGCCGCGCGCGCGATCGCGGAACACCGCGGCGATGTCGCCCAGCGCGTCGCCCAGGCCGGGGTTCTCGGGGTCGAGGCAGAGGAAGAGCTCCCCGTCCGGCGACAGCGCGACCGCGCTGGAGGCGTAGAAGAGGAACAGGGTGGATGCATCGTCGCGCGCGGCGTCCTCCGCGTCGACCAGGGTCCTCCGCGTCGCAACGACCTCGTCGAACAGCGCGTCGAGCTGCTCCGCGAGATCCCGGGCGGGATCGACGTCGATCACCCGGAAGCCCGCATCGTCCAGCGAGAGGCGGGCCCGGATCAGATCTCCGTCGAGCGAGCCGGGCGCCGGCCGCTGATCGCGGTGCAAGCTGGGCGTGGCGACGATGGCCAAGCGCATCAGGGCGCCCTCTTCTCGTTGCGTACGCGCATGCAGGCGAGCAATCTACCCAGGGCCGCGCCCGAAGCGAAGCGGGTTGGCACGCTGCGCCGCACCACGCCGCAGCGTGAGGTCCCCCGCACGAGAGATCAGCCGGCAGGGAACAGGCATGAGCGAAGGCAGGCGTCGTTGGTGGACGGAAGCACCCCGCAGCGCACGAGCAGCTCGCGCCGCGTCAGCCGCGTCAGCCGCGTCAGCCGCGTCAATTGCGCTCGCGGCCGTCCTCGCGTCCGGCTGCGGGAGCGTGTGCGACGAGGCGACGGAGCACACCGAGGAGTGCGGCTTCCACGGCAGCGGCATCTCCGCCGAGGCGTCGTGCGACGGCCGCGTCCGGTGCGCGTCGGCGTGCGCGGCGGAGGCTCCCTGCGGCGCGTTCGATGGCACCGACGCGGCCGCGCTCGATCGGTACCAGCGCTGCCTCGAAGCTTGCTGAGCCCGCCGCGGCGCTCAGCGGGCCGCCCGGACGAGCGCGGCGCCGTCCGGCGGCCGGTCGTCGTCCGGGCCGAGGCACAGCAAGGACAGCTCCTTCCAGGGAGCGAGCCCCTCGCCACCGAGCGGCTCGAGGTGGACGAGGACGTCCTCCAGCATGCGACCGAAGCCGTAGATGTCATCGCGGGGATCGCTCGCCCGCCCGGCGAGCCGCTCCGGTGAGACGTACCCTGGGCTGCCGCCGGCGGACGGCGCGCCACGCGGCCTGGCCAGCCCGAAGTCGGTGAGCACGGGCTCGCCGAGGTTGCGCAGGAGCACGTTGGCCGGCTTCACGTCCGCGTGGACGTAGCCGCGCTCATGGATTCGGGCGAGCGCGCGCGCGAGCGGACGCGCCCACCGCGCGATCGGCGCGAGCGCCGCCGCGTCGCCGGCGCGGAGCACGTCTCTCACCGACCCCCGCGCGATCCACTCGAGCGCGATCCACCCCTCCTCGGGGTCCGCGTCGAAGACCCGCACGACGCCGGGGCCCCCGAGCGCCGCGGCGAGCCGCACCTCGCGGGTGAGGTGCGCCCGGTCGCCGCCCCGCCCGTGGTAGACCTTGAACCCGATGCGCCGGCCGAGCACCTCGTCCTCGGCCTCGTAGACCGCGCCGGCGCCGCCGCGCGCCACCTCCCGGAGCAGGCGGAACGGGCTCTTGCCCGCCGAGGGCGCGACGACGGTCGCGTCCTCCAGGCGGGCGACCGCGGCGGGCCGATCCGCGCCGAGCGCCGCCCGCCAGCGCTGGTGGCGCTCGCGCGCGCCTGGCGCGCCGATCTCCCGGACGAGCACGCGCTCGATCGTGCCGACCGCGCGCGGGAGCTGCCCCAGCGAGGCGTAGAGATCGGCCGCGAGGACGAGGCCTTCGGTCGAGGACACCGGCTGCGCGCGCGACGCGCCCCCGCGCTCGCGCGACGCGGCGCCCTCCAGCACGGCGAGCGCGCCCCGCTCGTCGCCCCGGGCCGCGAGCAGATCCGCGCAGGCCACGCGGATCGGATCGGGCAGCACCCGCTCCTCCATCGCCGCGACGAGGTGCGCCACGGCCTCGGCCTCCCGGAGCGTCCCGCGCGCCCGCCGGAGCACGGCGATGACCTCGTCCGTCGAGGGCCCCTCCCGCGTGCCGGAGCTCCGCAGGCGCGCGATGTCGTCGCCTCCGCCTTCACGCGACGCGCGCACATGCGCCTGGGGCCGCTCCGCTCGCGCAGGATGCGCGCTGCCCCCGACGTCCACCCCGCCCGGCCCGGCGCCGCCGCGCGCGTCCGCTGGCGCACCGCCGTCCGCCGCGGCGCCGCCGAGGCGCTCCTTGATCCGCCGCCACAGGCTCACGCCGCGCCGCCCTCGGCGCCGCCGCGCCGGATCGACGGAGTCTCGCCCGCGGGGGGTAGCCGGAAGACCGCCGTCCCCCCGCGCGCCGAGGCGATCGCGTCGCCCGCGCAGAGCTCGACCGACGGCGCGAGCTGGTAGTCGCCGAGGAACGGCGGCGGCGCCCCCGGCGGCGTCTTCAGCGCGACGAACGCCGAGGCCCCCGCCCGATCGACGCGGATCCGCCAGGGACCGACCGGCAGATCGCCGAGCGGCGCCGTGAAGCGATCGCCCGCGATCTCCACCACGCACCCCTCCCCGGTCCGCGGCGTGATCGCGCACGGCACCTCCCCGCCCAGCAGGAGCTGCACGCCGCGGCCGACGGGCAGCGGCCCCGTGAGCCGCGCGCCCGCCAGCGTCGTGCCGTTGCGCGTCCCGAGATCCTCGACCTCGACGCCGGACGGGCCGCGCCGGATCCGCACGTGCGTCCTGCTGACGGCGCGGGACGCGACGACGATGGTCGCCTCGCCGCGACCGATCGTGACCTCGTCGCCGAGCGCGCACCGCAGGAGGGCGCCGCCGAGCTCGAGCGACAGGATCGGCCCCGAGAGGAGCCGCGCTCGGATCGCGCGCAGGGCGTCGGCCACCTGCTCGCCGCCGCGGTTCCCCGCGATCCAGGCCTCGGCCACCGCGATCGCCTCGCGGCGCTCCGCCATCCGGTCGAGATCCGCGATCGACCGCAGGACCGAGGCGAGCTCTCGCTGGTCCCTCTCGACGGTCATCGCGGAGCGGAGCCGCTCCTCGAGCCGCTCGATCGCGCCCGCCGCGGCCAGCACCCGCGTCTCCGACTCGGTGTCGCCCACCAGGGCGTACGCGTCGGCCGCGCGCTCGAGCTCGCCCGCCTCCTCGAGCTCGCGCGCGACCGCCAGCGCCTCGCTCCGCATCACGCTCGCGCCCCGCGCGCGCACCAGATCGAACGCGAGCAGCGCCTTGCGCCCGAGCGCCGAGCGCTTGAGCTCCGGGCTCTCCGCCATGCGGGACGCCGACGCGCAGAAGGCGATCCGCTTCTCGACGCTGCGCTCGGCGTCGGCCCGGAGGAGGAGGACCCGGGCCGCGTCGTCCGGCATCCCGGCGTCGAGGTACAGCTCGACCGCCCCCGCGAGATCGCCGGCGAGCTCCTTGGCCTCGGCCGCCCTGCGTCGGCTGTCCCCCCGCCTGAGCCCGAACCACTCAAAGAGACTCACGCAGCGCCATCCTCGCCACCATCCGACATCCTACCCTTGATGCGCGCCGGCCCCAACCGCCAGCGTTGACTCCCTCCCTCGTCACCCGCAGGATTTGCGGCCTCGATGTCGACAACGAACCGCCTCGGCGAACTGCTCGTCCGCGAAAAGCTCATCAGCCTCCAGCAGCTCAGGCAAGCCCAAGAGGAGCAGCGCAAGACAGGTCAGAACCTCGGGTACGCGCTCGCCAAGCTCGGGTACATCTCCGACGGAGAGATCACGAGCTTCCTCTCGACGCAGTACCGCGTCCCGGCCGTCGCCCTCGACGAGTACGAGATCGACGCGGAGGTCTCGCGCCTCGTCTCGCGGGACGTCTGCGAGAAGCACAAGATCATCCCCATCTCCAGGTCGGGGACGGCGCTCGTCGTGGCGATGGCCGATCCGACGAACCTCCACGCGATCGACGACATCAAGTTCCTCACGGGCTTCAACGTGGAGCCCGTCGTCGCGTCCGAGACCGGCATCACGGAGGCGATCGAGCGCGCCTACAACGTCGGGCCCTCCTACGACGAGGTGCTGAGCGAGTTCGGGGAGGAGGAGGTCGGCTTTCAGGTCGAGGCCGACGACGTGAACGTCCTCGAGCTGGAGAAGGCCGCCGAGGGCGCGCCCGTGGTCCGGCTCGTCAACGCGATCCTCCTGAACGCCATCAAGAAGGGCGCGAGCGACATCCACGTCGAGCCGTACGAGAAGAAGCTCCGCGTGCGCTACCGCATCGACGGCGTGCTGATGGAGGAAATGCAGCCGCCGATCAAGCTGAAGAACGCGATCTCGAGCCGCCTCAAGATCATGAGCTCGCTCGACATCGCCGAGCGGAGGCTCCCGCAGGACGGCCGCATCAAGCTGAAGATGGGCAGGGGCCGGGAGATGGACTTCCGCGTCTCGGTGCTCCCGACGCTCTGGGGCGAGAAGATCGTCCTCCGTCTCCTCGACAAGTCGAACCTGCAGCTCGACATGGCGAAGCTCGGCTTCGATCCGAAGCCGCTCGCCGACTTCAAGTGGGCGATCGGCCAGCCGTGGGGCATGGTCCTCGTCACCGGCCCGACCGGCTCCGGCAAGACGACGACGCTCTACTCGGCGCTGTCGGAGCTCAACCAGATCGGCTCGAACATCAGCACCGCCGAGGACCCTGTCGAGTACAACCTGCACGGCATCAACCAGGTGCAGATGCACGACGACATCGGGCTGAACTTCGCGATGTCGCTGCGGTCGTTCCTCCGGCAGGACCCGGACATCATCATGGTCGGCGAGATCCGCGACTTCGAGACGGCCGAGATCGCCGTCAAGGCCGCGCTCACCGGCCACCTCGTGCTCTCGACGCTGCACACGAACGACGCGCCGTCGACGATCTCGCGCCTCCTCAACATGGGCGTGGAGCCGTTCCTCATCACCGCCAGCGTGAACCTCGTGCTGGCCCAGCGCCTCGCGCGCAAGATCTGCCCCGACTGCCGCGTCCCGCTGAAGGTCGACGCGAGGGTGCTCCTCGACTTCGGCTTCACCGAGCAGCAGGTGGCGCGCGCGGAGCTCGTCCGCGGCGCGGGCTGCAAGACCTGCAACGGCTCGGGCTACAAGGGCCGCGTCGCGCTCTACGAGGTCATGCGCTTCACCGACGCGCTGAAGGAGATGGTCCTCCAGGGCGCGTCCACGGCCGAGCTCAAGGCCGCCGCGATCAAGGGCGGGATGCTGACCCTCCGGATGAGCGGGATCGAGAAGGTGCTCGCGGGCGTCACCACGACCGAGGAGGTCGGCCGCGTGACGATGGGGGACTGAGCGCATGACCACCGAGCTCGTCGGACAGCAGGAAGGCCTCCGGTACACGCTCCAGCAGCTCCTCCGCGCGATGGTGGAGAAGGGCGCGAGCGACATGCACATCACGAGCGGCACGCCGCCGCTCCTGCGCATCGACGGCACGGTGGTGCCGCTGAAGCTCCCGCCGCTCATGCCGAGCGACACGAAGCAGCTCTGCTACTCGGTGCTGAGCGAGGAGCAGGTGGCGGCGTTCGAGCAGCGCAACGAGCTCGATCTTTCGTTCGGCATGAAGGGGCTCGCCCGCTTCCGCGCCAACATCTACATGCAGCGCGGCGCCGTCGCCGCCGCGTTCCGGCAGATCCCCTTCCGGATCATGAACTTCGACGAGCTGGGCCTGCCGCCGGTGGTGCTCGACATCACCGCCAAGCCCCGCGGCCTCGTGCTCGTGACGGGCCCGACGGGCTCGGGCAAGACGACCACGCTCGCGAGCATCATCGACAAGATCAACTCGGAGCAGCGGCTGCACATCCTCACGATCGAGGATCCGATCGAGTACCTGCACCCGCACAAGCTGTCGCTCGTGAACCAACGCGAGATCGGCTCCGACACCGCGTCGTTCAAGGACGCCCTGCGGTACGCCCTGCGCCAGGATCCGGACGTCGTGCTCGTCGGCGAGATGCGCGACCTCGAGACCGTCGAGTCGGCGCTGACGATCGCCGAGACCGGCCATCTCGTGTTCGCCACGCTCCACACGAACTCGGCGATCTCGACGATCAACCGCATCATCGACGTCTTCCCGCCGCACCAGCAGTCGCAGGTGCGCCAGCAGCTCTCGTTCACGCTCGTCGCCGTGATGACGCAGCTCCTCCTGCCGCGCGCGAACGGCCCGGGGCGCGTCATGTCGATGGAGGTCATGATCCCGAACGCGGCGATCCGGAACCTCATCCGCGAGGACAAGCTCCACCAGATCTACTCGCAGATGCAGGTGGGCCAGGCGGGCAGCGGCATGCAGACGATGGCCCAGTCGCTCGTGTCCCTCTACCAGCGCCGGATGATCACGCTGGAGGAGGCGTTCGCGGCGGCCGCCGACGGCGAAGAGATCCGGGCGATGCTGGAGCCCCGTCAGGCGGTGAGCTCACGGAACAACGGCCCGAAGCAGCCTTGACCACAACGGCGCCCTGCCCTTCGGTTCACCCTGCACGCTCGACGCGCCTCGCGGCTCACGGCGCGGCGCGGCGCGGCGGGAGGCGGGCGGACGGGCGAGCGCCGCTGGCATCCAGAAAATCGCAGTAAAATCGAGGCCTTGGAGAAGGGGCTCCACACTTTTTTGACATCTACCCAACCGTTCAGTAGGTTCCGCCCGATGCAGGGGCTCACCGAGCGACAACAGCAGGTGCTTCACTATATCCGGCAGTCGATCAGCGAGCGCGGGTACCCGCCGACGCTGCGCGAGATCGGCGCGCATATGGGGATTCGCTCGACGAACGGGGTGAACGATCACCTCCGGGCGCTCGAACGCAAGGGCTACCTCACGCGCGAGGACATGAAGTCGCGCGCGCTCCGCCCGCGCGATCTCGATGGCGCGGGCGCCGGCGGCGGCGCCGATCTCCGCGGCGCGCTCGTGAACGGTGGGAACGACGCCCCTGCGAACGACCAAGAGGACGACCTCGTCGAGATCGCGGTCGTCGGCCGGATCGCCGCGGGCCTGCCGATCCTCGCCGAGGAGCACGTCCTCGATACGGTCCGGATCGAGCGCACGCTCGTGCGCGGCGGGCGCGAGGTGTTCGGCCTACGCGTCACCGGCGACTCGATGATCGAGGCGGGCATCTTCAGCGGCGACTACATCTTCGTGCGCCGGCAGCTCACCGCGCAGCGCGGCGACATCGTGGTGGCGCTGATCGGCGACGAGGCGACCGTGAAATACTTCTTCCCCGAGAAGGACTACGTGCGTTTCCAGCCGGCGAACGCGGCGATGGCGCCGATCCTGGTCCGGGCGAGCGACTTCAAGCCCGCGATGCTCCTCGGCGTGGTCGTCGGCGTCTACCGGAAGCTCTGACCTTACCCTTCCCTTCCCCGAGCCGGTTGACGCGCGCCGAGCGGCCTTGATAGCGTCGCGACGGCCGGGCAGACGGTCTTAGGTGCCCGCTCCAGAAAGAACGCGATCGTGACGACGCACGGGCGGCGATTCGGGACTTGGATTTCAGGCGCGGGCATGGTGCTCGCGGCGGCTCTCACGGGCGGCTGCGGCGGTACCCTCTACGCGTTCACCGCGAACTCGGCCTCGAGCAAGCTCGAGACGGCCGAGGCGCTCGGCGCAGAGAAGTATGCGCCGTACGAGTACTACACCGCGCGCGAGCACCTCTGGAAGGCTCGGGAGGAGGCCGCGGCCGCCGACTACGGCGACGCGATCGACTTCGCCGACGTCGCAGAGGAGTACGCGGACAAGGCGATCACCCTAGCGAAACAGGCGCACGAGGGCGCGGGTCGATGAGCATTGGAATGACGCGCCGCAGTTCCCGCCGCGCCCGTCGCGCAGGCGCCATCGCTGTCGTGGCGATCGCCGGGGCCGCCTTCTCGTGCACGCAGGTGCCGGTCATGCGCGGCGACATCGAGGCGTTGAGCACCATCGCGAAGCAGGCGGAGCGCAACGGCGCGCTCCGCTGCGCGCCGCGCGAGCTGGCGATGGCGAAGTCGCACCTGTCGTTCGCCTCGGTCGAGCTCGATCAGGGCTTCTTCGTCCGGGCCAAGGAGCACCTCGACATCGCGAAGGCGAACACGCACGCCGCGTACGACCTCTCGCCGCCGCAGAAGTGCGCCGAGCGCGGGTTCGTCGAGGAGGCGCCGCCGCCCAAGCCCGGAGACTGCGACGGCGACGGGCTGCTCGATCCGCAGGACAAGAAGTGCCCGTGCGACGCCGAGACCTGGAACGGCTTCCAGGACGATGACGGCTGCCCGGACGATCCGGACACGGACGGCGACGGCCTGACGGACGGCAAGGACAGCTGCGTGCTCCTGCCCGAGGACAAGGACGGCTACCTCGACGAGGACGGCTGCCCCGAGCTCGACAACGACCTCGACACGATCCTCGACGCGAACGACAAGGACAGCACGGGCAAGAACTGCGCGAACGACCCGGAGGATCCGGACGGCTACGAGGACGCCGACGGCTGCCCCGAGCCGGACAACGACCAGGACACCGTGGTCGATCTCGAGGACCAGTGCCCGAACGAGCCGGGCGTGGTCGGCGGCGACAAGCCGGGCTGCCCGAAGAAGCCGAGCCTGGTCATCGTCACCGAGAAGGAGATCAAGATCACGCAGCAGATCCACTTCGAGTTCGACAAGGACAAGATCCGGCCCGAGAGCTTCCCGATCCTCGACGCCGTGGTGGAGGTCCTCCAGCAGAACCCGAAGATCAAGATCGAGATCCAGGGGCATACGGACAACAAGGGCGCCGCGGCCTACAACAAGAAGCTGTCGGATCGGCGTGCGGCCTCCGTGAAGAAGTACCTGGTAGCCAAGGGCATCGACGAAGCCCGGCTGACATCGAAGGGGTACGGCATGGAGCAGCCGATCGTGCCGAACACGTCCGACCAGAACCGTGCCCTGAACCGGCGCGTGCAGTTCGTCCGCACGGAGGGCGCGCAGTAGTCCAGCCCGTCGCGGGGGCACCGCCTGGCGTGTCGGGGTACGGTCGCTCTCGACCGCGCAGTCCAGGGGGCCGGATCCGGCCCCCTCCTCCTGAAAGCAAGAGCCCCTCCCCAGCACACCCTGGAGGTCTGAACCCGTGTTTTTCCGTCGTTCACGCCGCGCTCGTCTCGCGTCTGCACTGACTTCGCTGTGGGTCCTCGGCGCGCCGGCGGTCGCCGGCGCCGCCGGCGAAAAGGACGCGGAGGCGATGAAGCTGCACAACCAGGCGATGGACGATGACTACCTCTCTGTCGAGTTCGACAAGGCGGAGAAGAAGCTCAAAGACGCCCTGAAGAAGTGCGACAAGAACGCCTGCTCGAAGCCGGTGGTCGGCAAGCTGCACATCGCGCTCGGCACGGTGTATGGCGGCGGCAACAAGCTCCAGCAGGCCAAGGCCGAGTTCGTGCTGGCGCTCCAGGCCGATCCGAAGGCGGCGCTCATCGACGCGCTGACGACGACCGAGCTGGCCCAGGCGTTCAAGGAAGCCCAGAAGGAGGCGCAGGCCGCCGGGAAGGCGCCTCGCGACGGCGGCGGCAAGGCCACGAAGGCCGCGGCGGGCGACGTTCCCCACACCCCGGTGGCGGAGCAGGCGGTGAACACGCCGGTGCCCGTGTACGTCGAGATCCCGGAGGAGATCGACGCGTCCAAGGCGACGGTCCGCTACAAGCCGTTCGGCTCGCCCAAGTGGAAGTCGCTCGAAATGAGGCGTGTCGAGAGCGGCTTCGGGGTGGAGATCCCCTGCGAGGATGTCACGACGACCGGCGATATCCGGTATTTCGTCATCCTGAGGGACGAGGCGGGCGATCCTGTGGGCACCGCCGGTTCGATGCAGGCGCCTCACCGGGTGCCGATCAAGAACGAGATCGAGCAGGAGCCGTCGCTGCCTGGCCAGGCGCCGCCGAAGCGGTGCGCCGCGAAGGAGGATTGCCCGCCAGGCCTGCCTGGCTGCCCCGAGGCTGGCGGCAAGCGCGGGGACAAGACCTGGGGTTCGGCCTGCGAGGCGACCGAGGAGTGCCAGTCGGGGCTCGCCTGCGTGAACGGGACCTGCGAGCAGGGGAGCGACGAGGGCGGCGGGGCGTCGAAGGGCAAGGGCAAGGGCAACCGCAACGTGGTCGGCGTCTCCGGCCAGCTCGACCTGCTCCTGGTGCGCGGTACGGATTTCGTCTGCTCGGGCAGCGACGCCGCCTACGCCTGCTTCTATCCGGGCGGCGACGGCCGGCAGTTCTACGGCGAGCCCGTAGATCTGGAGGGAACGAACGGGGTCAAGGGCGGCCTGAGCCTGGCTGGGTGGCGGGTGATGCTGTCGTACGATCGGCAGCTGTTCTCGGACCTGTCGCTGCTCCTCGGCGTGCGGGTCGGATTCGCGTTCGGCGGCTCGCCGTCTTCCAAGAACGGGCCGAACCCGTGGACGGACGAGGCGGGCAATGACCTGCAGAACCCGCATCTCCAGGCGCTCAGCTTCCTGCCGCTCCATGCGGAGCTCCGCGCCACGTATTTCCTCCTGGGGGATCGAATTGTCGAGAAGGGCGGGTTCCGCCCCTATGCCTTCGCCTCGCCCATCGGGCTGGCCCAGGTGAACGCCTCGGTGCCTGTGGATGTGTGCGATCGCCGCACCGAGGAGGGGGATCCTCTGCGCACCAGCAGCAGCAACAGGTGTCCGGCGAACACCCGCTACGTCGAGAATCTCGATGCCTACCAGATCACCGGGCGGAACTTCTCCGCGCTAGGCGCCGGTGTGGTCTATGGCATCACCCAGAACTTCGGAGTGTCTGCCGAGATGAAGGTGATGCTGATGTGGCCAACGCTCGGCCTCGTCCTGGCCCCCACCGTCAGCCCCGTGTTCGCCTTCTAGCGCCGTCTCCCGCACCCAGAGCGACGTTGTCACGCGCAAGCGTGCTCCAGCACGCCGCCGCGGCGCAGCGCGTCGGTACAGCCGAACCCCCTCCTCCCTCCCCCGTCCCAGCCGCAGCGCGGGGGGTGCCCGCACAGGAGACGGGCCCATCTCGGCGTTTTCGGCGCGCAGGCGTACTCACGTACGCCGAGCACCGAAAACGTCGAGATGGGCCCGTATCCGAAGCGGGCGCCCCCCGCGCTAGAGGTCGAAGTGTTCGGTGCCGAGCAGCTGGTAGAGGCCGTAGAGCGACCCGGCGTCATGGTGCTCGAAGCGAACGCCCGCGCGCGCCGGCCGCCCCGCCGCACCGCGGCGGATCCAGGCGATACGACCGCGGAGGCTCAGCGGATCCCACAGGTTCGGGGCGGTGACCTCGAGCGTCACCGACGCCTCGGGATCCAGGAGCTCCGACGCGAGCTGGGCCTCGGACAGCTCGATGCCGGCGCCGCCCAGCCCCAGATCGCGGAGGCGAACGCCATGCTCCTCGATCGACTGGCGATCGCGCAGCGTCGCCCCAAGATCGACGCGTCGCCTCGCGTGAACGCGAAAGTGGTCCCGGACAGCCATCCTGGCGCATTCTCCAGTCGACGCGAACATATCACGAGAGACGCGCGCACACGCTCGGTTCGCCAAGCCGTGCGGCGCAGGGGCGCGGGCGCGGCCACGCGCGGCGCGCGCCGCGCGAACAGCATGCTCGCCCGGTCGCCCATGGCTGCGTTCGGTAAAGCGACCGTCACGTGTTAGCCTTTGGGCTTCGCGGCGAACCTTGGGTAACATGCGGACCACATCCGCTGGAGCGAGTCGCGAAGTAGACGGGAGTTCTACCCTGATGGCCCAGGATACACGCAAAGATCCGCGAGCGAGAGTGCTGCAGATGACCGTGCGCTACAAGAGCGCCACGGTCGACGAGTTCATCGAGCACCACTCGCATGACGTGAGCCGTGGCGGCATCTTCATCAAGACGCCGTCGCCCTTCCCCGCTGGCACGCTGCTCAAGTTCGAGATCCGTCTGCAGGACGAGCAAGCCGTGATCGCCGGCGTCGGCCGCGTCGTGTGGAAGCGCGAGCCCGCGCAGGGGAGCGACGCGCACCCGGCGGGCATGGGCGTGAAGTTCATCAAGATCGATGAAAAATCCAAGGCCGTGATCACCCGGCTCGTCGACGCGCAAGCGGGCGCCGGGTCGGCGTTCGAGGCCGGCATCACCGACCGCACGGATCTGGGCGACGACGTGCAGGAGATCACGGCCCCGTCGGCGACCGCGAGCGCGCCGCAGGCCGAGCCCGCGGCCTCGAAGGCAGCGCAGGCGCAGGTGAAGCGGGCGTCGACGATGCTGGGGCTCGGCTCGATCGGGGCGAAGGGCGACGCGGGCAAGGGCGAGGCGAAGAAGACCGACGTCGCGGAGGGCGGCAGCTTCTTCCCGCAGACGAACCCCGAGAAGGAGATGCCGCCGCCCGACGAGCGGACGATGATGAAGCAGGCGGCCGAGCTGCTGAAGCAAGCGCTCGCCGACGCCGGCGGCTCGCTGGACGAGATCGGCCCGTCCAAGGAGCCGCTCATGGCCGCCCCGCCGAAGAAGGCCGAGCCCGCTCCGGCGCCGAAAGAGGAGCACGTCAGGCCGCTGGCCGAGCCGGCGGCGATGCCGGTCCCGGCGGTCGCTCAGCTGGCGAACGAGCGGGAGGCGCGGGACGATGCGCCCGCGGCCGAGGCGAGACCAGCGAAGGCGGCCGCAGCCAGGAGGCCGGCCGAGGTCGCGGACCGGGCGCCGGCGGACGATCTGCACGGCAAGCCTGCGCGCCAGGACGTGAAGGCGGCCGACGATCAGGCGAAGGCGAAGCCAGCGGCCGCCAAGCCCAAGGAAGACAAGGTGGCCACGGCCAAGGCCGCACCCGCGGCCCAGGCTCCGCTCGCACAGGAAGAGGAGAGCAGCGGCACCGGGCGGCTGCTCACGATCCTGCTGGTCGCGGCGGCGCTCTGCGGCGCGCTCTGGCTCGTCTTCGGGCAGAGCGACAAGCCCCCCGCGACCCCGCCGGCCGCGCCGGAGCAGCCCGCGGCGAAGCCTGCAGCTCCGGCGGAGAAACCTGCGGCTCCGACAGAGAAGCCTCAGCCGACGGAGGTCGTGCCCGCAGCGACGGACAAGGCTGCGCCCGCCGCGACGCCGGCGCCCACGACGACCGCCGAAGCGCCGGCGGCGCCGGCGGCGAGCGCCACCGCGCCCCTCGGAGCGACCGCGGAGCCTGCGGCGCCCAAGGTGACGGCGGAGCCTGCGGCCCCGGCGACGGCGGAGCCCGCGGCGCCCAAGGCGACGGCGGAGCCTGCGGCGACCACCCCAGCGCCAGAGCCCGCGGCCCCCACGGCGACGGCGGCGCCCGCGGCGCCCAAGCCTGCGGCGCCCAGGCCCAGGCCGGCCGCGCCGAAGCCGCCGAAGAACGACGATCCCTACGGTTGATGACCAGGCCGCGGGTCCTCCGCGGGAGAGGCAGCTGCGATGAGCGGCTCGGTGAGTCACGTCGGTGAATCAGGGCTGGGCCCGAAGGCGGCCGCCACGCTGGCCGCGCTGGGCCTGCTGGCCGCGACCGGGCTCGTCTGCGGCGCGGTCGCGCTGCGCGATCCGACGGCCGTGACGGCGCTCGAGGGGGGCGCCAGCGCCTCGCCGAGCCCTTCGCCGGCCGCCGCGCCCAGCAGCAGCGGCCGCGAGAGCAGCAGCGCGCCGGCCCCCGAGCCGGCGCCGGCGCTCGCGCCCGCGGAGCCCGAGGCCCCGGCGAAGGCGCCGCCTGCCCTCGCTCAGCCCGCGGAGCTCGAGAGCGCCCAGGCCGCGGGGAGCGCTGCGCTCGGCTCGCTCGCGCAGCGGTATCCGGAAGACGCTGCGGTCCTCCGGGCGCTCGCGGTCGCGCAGGGGCGCGAGAAGGCGATGGCGGCCGCGCTGCTCACGGCGCAGCGGCTGTTCGAGATCGCTCCCGAGGAGGCCGGGAACGACGAGCTCAAGCAGATCATCCTGAGGGCAGCGAACGGCACCCCGGACCTCGCCCTCACGGCGTTCGATCTGATGGCCAAGCACATGGGAAGCCGCGGTCCCGACCTGCTCTACGAGGTGGTGACCGCGCCGAAGTTCGGCGATTGGCCCAGGGACCACGCGAGCACACGGCTGATGGAGAGCAGCGTGCGGCAGCTCGCGTCGCCGGCGCTGCTCGTCGCCGACGATCTGCGCCGCCTCACGGACTGCCCCACCAAAGCGATGCTCGCCAGGGCGCGCGAGGAGGGCGATGTCCGCGCGCTCCATTACATCAAGGCGCTGGGCACCCCCCAGCCATGCCGGGGCCATCGGACGCGCAGGTGCCTCAGGTGCGGCCCCCTCCAGAAGGAGCTTCGCGCGACGGCCAGCGCCATCGAGAAGCGCAAGAACGACAAGGCGGCGGCAGCGCCGCCCGCCGCGAGCGCTGCTCGCTGACCGCCTTCGTCTCGCCAACCCCGGAGCGGCCTGTTCCCTTGCATCGCCGCTGTCGCGCCTCGACGTGACGGCGGCGACCGGCCTTCCGCCCTGCCATATCCGCAGCGCTTCCGGCACGCATCGAGGTCCCATGCACGGCCGCGTGGGCGACTCGATGCTCCGAAGCAGCCGCTCACTATCCAGTGGGAGCGGCACGGCCACGCAGACGGCTCGACGCGTGGAACCAGCTCACCAGGGGAGCGAATCGGGGTGGGCGCAGCAGGACTTGAACCTGCGACTTCGTCCGTGTGAAGGACGCACTCTACCGCTGAGTTATGCGCCCGATGCCAGCCGGTTGTCACCCGGCCGTTTCGGAAAGACGTGGCGTCTTTTAACCCAAACATCGGCGTTCGACAAGAAGAACTCGCTGGCGATGCCGAACTTCTTCGCGGCGCTCCGTCAAACCCGGAGCCGGCGGCCCGTGGGGCAGGCTCGGAACCGGTGGGGCGCCGGTGAAGGCGCGTCTGGCGGCTGCGGCCAGCGAGCCGGCCGCGGGGCCCGCGCGCGCCGGCTGCGCGCCCCGCCCGTGAGCGACCGGGGCACGGAGCCAGGCGGGCCGCCGCGTCCGCGCGGCGTCGCGGTCGGGCGATCGGGGACGGGCGCCGCTGCTCTTCGAGCGCGCGGGTGCGCACCGGCGCAGAGCGACGCGCGCGGTCAATCGAGCGTCGCGACGGCGCGCCGGAGCGCGGCGAGGCCTGCTTCGATGTGGTCCTCATCGCAGGCATACGAGAAGCGAAGGTACCC
Organism: Sorangium sp. So ce128; assembly: GCF_051525245.1. Lineage (NCBI taxonomy): Bacteria > Pseudomonadati > Myxococcota > Polyangiales > Polyangiaceae > Sorangium > Sorangium sp. So ce128. The sequence goes on from NZ_CP150313.1 coordinate 6,503,803, forward strand.
GGGCGCGCCGAAGGGGGTGCCGGCGACCGCGGCGACGTGCGCCTGCTCGAGCATCCACGTCGCCACGTCCTCGTCGCTCGCGAGCGTCGTCCCCTGGAAAGCGCGCCCGCAGAGCCCGCGCACGTCGGCGAACGCGTAGAACGCGCCTTCCGGCATCCTGCAGCGCACCCCTGGTACGGCGTTGAGCCCCTCGACCATCAGCGAGCGCCGCCGGGCGAACGCCGCGCGCATCGCGAACACCGCGTCGCGGGGCCCGTTCAGGGCGGCGACAGCGGCCGCCTGGGAGACGGCCGCCGCGTTCGTGGTGCTCTGACCCTGGACCACATCGAGCGCCCTCGCGACCTCGGCCGGCGCGATGCTCCAGCCGATCCGCCAGCCCGTCATGGCGAAGGTCTTGCTGACCCCGTCGACGACGATGACCCGCGGCGCGAGGTCCTCCGCGAGCGCCGGGAGCGACACGTGCTGGAACCCGTCGTAGGTGAGATCGGCATAGATCTCGTCGACGACGATCCAGCAGTCATGGCGCCGCAGCACGCTCAAGAGCGGGAGCAGGTGCTCTTCCGCATACGCCGAGCCGGTCGGATTGGAGGGCGTGCACAGGATGATCGCCTTCACCCGCGGAGAAAGCGCGCCCTGGAGCGCGTCCGCCGTGAGGCGGAACCCCATCTCCTCGGTCGTGTTGACGATGACCGGCGTGGCGCCGACGAGGCGCACCTGCTCCGGGTAGCTCACCCAGTAGGGCGCGGGGATGACGACCTCGTCTCCCGGCTCGAAGAGCGCGGTCGCGAGGTTGAACAACGCGTGCTTCGCGCCGCAGCTCACGGTGACCTGGCTCGGCAGCGGCCGCCAGCCGCGGTGCTGCTCGGTCGCGGCGCAGATCGCCGATTTCAGCTCGGAGATGCCGGACACGGCCGTGTAGTGGGTGGCGCCGGCGTCCAGCGCCGCCTTCGCCGCGATACGAATGTGCTCCGGCGTGTCGAAGTCAGGCTCGCCCACGCCGAAGGAGAAGACCTTGTGCCCGTCGGCGCGGAGGCGCGCGGCCCTCGCCGCCATGGCGAGCGTTGCACTGGGCGCGACGGCCGACAGACGGTCAGCGAGCTTCCTGGGCATCGAGACACTGAGGAATAAAGGGCGGCCTGAGATAACGCAAGGCGCTACCGCTCCGGCGCTTGCGCGGGCGGCGCGGATGTGCCGCTAGGGCGACGGCGTGGCGCCGCCGACCTGGACCGCGGGCTTCTGCTCGTCCTGCTTGATCGAGTAGCGCACGAGCGCGCGGAGCACGTCGTTGCGCTGCACGTTTCCGAGGAGGCTCTTCATGTCCTCGTAGATCGACGGATCGACCAGCAGGGCGCCGAGGGTCCCCTTGCCCGCCCTCATGTCGTGCACGATCGCCCGCAGATCGCCGGTCATCGCCGTCACGTTGGCGAGCGCCTCGGCGCCGTCGCCCTTGCCGCCATAGAGCGCGTCGTGCGCGAGGCTGTCGCTCTCGCGGATGCCCCGCAGCGTCATGGCGACCTCGTCCGCCGCGCTCCCGAACTGCTGAATCTGCTTCTGCGGGCCGTCGCCGTAGATGACGTCGTGCGCGAACCCCGGCCCCTCCTTGACCCGCGAGACGACCCCCCGCACCTCGCGCACCGCGCTCGCGAGCTCCGTGCTGAGACGATCGAGGCTCTGCACGGTGCGCGAGATGCGCTCGGCCTCCTCGGGATCGGTCAGGAAGCGGTGCGGGTAGCCTTCCCCCTCGGTCACCTGCTTCATCAGCGTGTTCGCCGAGGCGACCGTCTCGCGGAGATCCCTGTGCAGCTTCTCGTCGGCGATGTTCTCCGAGACCTTCTGGATGTTGTCGAGCGTCGCCTCGGCCTTCTCGGCCATGCCGGTCACCTTCCCCATCACGTCGGTCGGCACCTCTCCGGGGATGTGGCCGCCAGGCGGCACCGAGTCCGGGCTCTGCCCCTTCGTGAGCTCCAGCATCTTGTCGCCGAGCAGGCCCTTGTTCGCGATCTGGGCGACGCTGTCCGTCTTGATCCGGCTCGCCTCGCTCTCGACGATCTCGAGCTTCACATAGATCTTGGCGTCCTTCGGATCAGGGCCGTAACCGACCTCGGCGACGTGACCGATGTCGATGCCTCCCATGCGGATGGGCGCGCCCGGCTTCAGCCCCTGGACGTCGGCGAAGTTCGTCGTGAAGCCGACGGAGGAGTCGAAGAGCCGCCGCTCGTCGCCTATCAGGAAAATGACTACGGCGGAGAGCACAAGGCCCGCCAGCACAAAGAGTCCGACCTTCAGATCGCGCGCTCTGCCCATGCAGAAGGGCATCTTGCGCGATCTCGGGGGGATCGTCACGCGCCGAGAAGCGTCTGGACGTCCTCATTCACCGGAGCGGTCCCGGTAATGAAATCGGCGACATGCGGATCGGTAGACGTCCGGAACTCGTCCGGGGTGCCGGTCGCGATGACCTCGCCGCGGAAGATCATCGCCATCCGATCCGAGATCGAGAACGCGCTCTTCATGTCGTGTGTCACCACGATGCTCGTCACGTTGAGCGCCTGTTTCAGCCCCTTGATGAGGTGGTTGATGCGCTCGGTGTTGATCGGATCGAGGCCGGTCGTCGGCTCGTCGTAGAGCAGCACCTCGGGCTGCACCGCGATGGCGCGCGCGAGGCCGACGCGCTTCTTCATGCCGCCGGACAGGTCCCCCGGGCGCATCTGCTCGATGCCCGGCAGGCCGACGAGCGACAGCGCCCAGTTGACCCGATCCGCGATCTGCGCCTCGGTCATCTCCTTGCGGTAGTGCTCGTGCAGGCCGTAAGCGACGTTCTCACCGACCGAGATCGAGTCGAACAGGGCGCCGCCCTGGAAGAGCATCGCGATGCGCTGCCGCACCCCGGCGATGCGCGACTCGCTCAGGCGCGTGATTTCCTCACCGTGAAACTGGATAGATCCACCATCGACGTCGAGCAGACGGATGAGCAGCTTGAGCATGACGCTCTTGCCGACGCCCGAACCGCCCATGATGGTGATCGTCTCGCCCGGGTACACTTCGAGGTTCAGGTCGCGGTAGATGACCTTCGGACCGAAGGCCTTTCGCACACGCGAGAACCGGATCAGCGGCTCAGCCACGCGTTCACGCTAGCACGCCGCGGAGGCCCGCCGCGAACGCTCAGTCGGACGCGGCGACGTGCTCGATCCTGATCTCGACGGCGTCCCCGCCGCGCCAGGCGTCGCGCCGGAGGCGGCCCACCACGTCGACGCGCTTGCCGGTGAACCGCGGCGCGAGCTCGCCCAGCTCGAACCCGAAGCACGAGATCTCGCGGCGGGCGAACGTGAGCTCCAGCTTGAGGTGGCCCTTCAGGTTCCTCGCGGAGCGCACGGCCGCGCCCGCCACGAGGACGTACGACGGGCGGTTGCCCTCGCCGCACGGCTCGAGCCGCTCGAGATCGCGCGCCACGGCCGCCGGATCGTCGCGATCGTCGAGCCGGACGTGGGCGGCCGCGAACGCCGCGGCGGCCGGGAGGTCCTGCTCGCGGAAGGCGTCGCACCACGCCGCCCGGAGCGCCTCGACGCGATCGGCGCGCACCTCGACGCCGGCCGCGGCCTGGTGGCCGCCGAAGCCGACGAGCTCGGCGCGGCACCGGGTGAGCGCGTCGTGGAGCCGCGCGCCCGCTGGACCGCGCACCGAGCCGCGCCCCTTCGCGCCCTCGAGCGCGATGACGATCGTCGGCTTGCCGTAGCGACCCGTGATCCTGCCAGCGACGATGCCGACCACGCCGGGGTGGAAGCCCTGCCGCGCGATGACGATCGCAGGATCCCGATCGAACCCGGCGCGCTCGATCTCGGCGAGCGCGGAGGTCAGCATCTCGTCCTGGATCGCGCGCCGCTTCATCTGCGCCTGCTCCACCGTGGCGGCGAGCGCGGAGGCGGTCACGCCGTCGTGCGCGAGCAGGAGCTCCAGGGAGATGTCGGGATCGCCGAGCCGACCGGGCGCGTTGAGGCGGGGCGCGATCCGGAAGGCGACGTCCTCGGCGGACGCGCCGCGCCCGAGATCGAGGTTGGCGAGCGCCGCGAGCGCGCGGAGCCCTGGACGGGGCCCGGTCTGGAGCACGCCAAGGCCGGCCCGCACGAGCGCGCGGTTGTCGCCGGTCAGCGGAGCGACGTCGGCGACCGTGCCGATCGCCACGAGGTCGAGGTAGGGGCGGATATCGAGCGACGAGCCGAGCTTCTTGCGCACGGCGGCCAGGAGCGAGAGCGCGAGCCCGCAGGAGGCGAGCCCCTTGTACGGGAAGCCGCAATCGGCGCGGTGCGGGTTCAGGAAGGCGATCGCGGGGAGCGGCTCGGCCGGCACGAGGTGGTGATCGATGACGACGCAGTCGATGCCGGCCGCGCGGGCCGCGGCCAGCCGCTCGTGATCGCTGGACCCGCAGTCGCACGTGATGAGCAGCGTGGGACCGGCGCGCATCACGCGCTCGAGCGCGGGCGCCGAGAGGCCGTAGCTGCCTTCGGCGCGCGTCGCGAGGAGCGGCACCACCTGTCCCGAGAGGGCGCGCAGCCCGCCGGTCATGATGGCGGTCGCGGTGATCCCGTCGCAGTCGTAGTCGCCGAAGACGGCGATCCGCTCGCCGGCGCGCACGGCGCGCGCGATCCGCTCCGCGCTCGCCTCGCGATCGGCCATCGCGTCGGGCGACGTGAGGTGCGAGAGCCGCGGGTCGAGGAAGCGCCGGGTCGCCTCGTCAGGCGCCCAGCCGGCCCGGTGCAGGATGTCCGCTACCGTGATCGACAGCCCCAGCTGGCGCGCCATCACGAGCGCCTCGGCGGACGCCTCGCCCGGATCCGCGACGGGCGCGGCGCCCCCCGCCGCGGGCGAGGCCGGCGCCTCGCGCTCGGCGAGCTCCCTCCACGCCTCCGTGGCCGTGCTCATCACAGAAGCGGGTACACCGACGGGAGGGATGTGTCCATGGCCTGGGGCGGTTCAGACAGCGCGGCCCCGCGCGGCCACGGCGAGGCGCTCAGACGACCGCGTCGGCGCGCTTCTGCGTGCGGACGCGGCTGACCTTCTTGCGCTTGTTTGCGTTCGCGCCGAAGAACCGGCGGTCGATCCACTCGGTGAGCGGCGCCGCGACGTAGATCGACGAGTACGTGCCGACGACGATGCCGACGACGAGCGTGAACGCGAAGTCCCGGATGACGCCCGTGCCGTAGAAGAGGAACATGACGAGCGACAGCAGCGTCGTCATGGACACGAGGATCGTGCGCCCGAGCATCTCGGAGAGCGAGAAGTTGATGACGGCCGCGAAGCTCATGTCCCGGTGCTTCCCCAGGTTCTCGCGGATCCGGTCGTAGACGACGACCGTGTCCGTGATCGAGTAGCCGACGATCGTGAGCAGCGCCGCGACCGTGGAGAGGGTGATCTCCCGCTGCGTGATCACCATCGCGCCGAGCGCGATGCCGACGTCGTGCACGAGCGCGACGATGCCACCGGGCGCGAACCGGATGTCGAACCGGAACGCGATGTACGCCATGATGAAGAAGATCGTGATGGCGATGCTCTTGATGGCCGCGTCGCGCAGCTGCGCGCCGGCCTTCGGGCCGATCCACTCGACCCGGAGCGCCTGCTCGGGCACCTTGTCCGCACCGAGGTGCTGCCGGAGGCCATCCATGAGCTGGTCACCCTTCGACTTCAGGTGGAGCTCGACCTTGTGGTCGCGCTCGCTCACGACGAGCGGGTTGTTGGCGCCCGCCCTGAGCTCGACCCCCTCGATGCCCTCGAGCTGCTTCTTGATCCCCTCCAGGTCGGGCGCGGTGTCGTAGCGCGTGGAGATCTTGTCGCCGCCGGGGCTGAACTTGACCTCGGTCGCGCGCAGCGCGGGCGGGCAGCGGTCCTCGGGGACGGTGCCGTTCTCCGGCGGCAGGCACAGCCGATCGCGCACCGCGGCCTTCTGCTGCTCCGACAGGGCGGAGACCTCGTGGACCCGGATGAGGTAGCGGTTCGGGTTGGCCTGGTCCGCGACGGACACGATGTCCGGGGAGTCGAAGCCCGCCTTGGTGACGGCCTCGCGGACCTCGGCGCTCGATACCGGAGCCCGGAAGGCGACCTCGACCTCGGTGCCTCCCTTGAAATCGGTCCCGAGCTTCGGCCCCGGCACGATGAACGAGATGATCGACAGGATGAGCAGCACCCCGCTGAGCCCGATGAAGAGCCAGCGCTTGCCCATGAAGTCGAACTGACGGCCAGGTTTGATGAGTTCCATCGTCGTGTCTCAATCGGAGAGCCGCTCGCGCGTTCTCCCTCATAAGGTCGGAGAGCGGCTCGCGCGCCCTCGTTCTCAGCCGAGCGAGAGCGTCTTGATCTTTCGGCCGCGGACCGCCCAGTCGAACATCAGGCGGGTGCAGACGACCCCGGTGAACAGGCTGATCGCGATGCCGACGATCAGCGTGATCGCGAAGCCCTTGATGGGTCCGGTGCCGTACTGCGCCAGGATGAGCCCCGAGATCAGCGTGGTCACGTGGCCGTCGAGGATGGCGCTGAACGCCTTGTCGTAACCGATGTCGACCGCGGCGCGCGGGCTCTTGCCGTTCCTCAGCTCCTCCCGGATGCGCTCGTTGATCAGCACGTTGGCGTCGACCGCGATGCCCATGGTGAGCACCAGGCCGGCGATGCCGGGCAGCGTCATCGACGCCCCGAACATCGCGAGGACGGCGACCTGCAGGATGAGGTTGAAGATGACGGCGATGTCCGCGATCAGCCCGGCGCGGCTGTAGATCACCACCATGAACACGACGACCAGCAGGCCGCTCGCGATGGCCCCCTTCATGCTCTGCTGGATCGCGTCCTTGCCGAGCGACGGGCCGATGCGCTGCTCGTTCGAGGGGGAGATCGGGGCCGGCAGCGCGCCCGATCGGAGCACCAGCTCGAGCTTGCGCGCGTCCTGGAGCTGCTGATCGGGGTTCTGCGAGCCCATCGTGATCTGCGCGCGGCCGCCGCCGATCTTCGTCTGGATGACCGGCGCGCTCTCGACCTTCTCGTCGAGGATGATGGCGAACCGCCGCTTGACGTTCCTGCCGGTGATGTCCTCGAACCGGTCGGCGCCGGTCGGGGTGAAATCCATCGACACGTACCAGCCGCCGAGGCCGCCGTCGCTCTGATCCGGGAGCGCCTGCGCGTCGCGCACCATGTCGCCCGTGATCTCGGCCTTGCTGAAGAGGAAGTACGTCCGCCAGCCGATCTCCTCGACGGCGTCCTTCTCCTCGTTGTACTCGTACAGCTTGCCGTAGCCGACCTCGTTGTCCGGCGGGACCTGGAGCGTCCCGACCCACTCGCGCAGCCGCTTCAGCGTGTCGCGCAGCTCCTCGTGCTCCGCGCGCACCATCCGGGCGAAGTGGACCGGCTTCGTCTTCCCGGGGCCGACCGGCGCGTTCTCGATCGAGAACGTCAGCCCCTTCGGGAGGTCCTCCTCCTTGGCGCTCCTCGCGATCGGCTCGAAGAAGTCCTGGTCGTCGTCGACCATCTTGAACTCGAGCCGCGCGGTCTGGCTGATGATCTCGCGGATCGTGGTGAACGCGGCCTCGTCGTCGCCGGGGACCTCGATGATGACGTCCTCATCGCGCGTGGAGACGCTCGCCTCCTTGAGGCCGAGCCCGTCGACGCGGCGGAGCACCGTCTCCTTGGCTTGCGACACCGCCCGCTCACGGATGGTGCTCGAGACCTCGTCGCGGATCCGGAACTTCGCCACGCGGCGATCCGCCGAGCGCTGGAGCTGCAGCTCGTGCAGGAACTTCGCCAGGAACTCGTCGTTGATCTTCTCGGAGTCCGCCGGGTCGTTGAACGTGATCACGATCGTGTCCGCCTGCTCGCGCGACTTCTCGATGCGGAGCTTCGTCTGGAGCTTCTGCATCTCCTCGATCGTCGGCGGCTTGTCGCCCTCGTGGAACCCGAACGACTTCGCGAGCGCCGCGCGCAGGTCGTCGTAGTACCGATCGCGCTTGTCGCTGATCGCCTCGTCGACGTCGACCGTGTAGACGAGGCGGAGACCGCCCTTCAGATCGAGCCCGCGCACCAGGCGGAACGGGATGTTCGACGTCAGGAACCGGCTGAACCCGAGCTCGCCGGCCCTCGCCCGGGTCTCCTGCTCCGCGACCTCCTCCGACGAGAGGCCGGTGTGGACGGGGCGGCCGTACCGCTCGTCGTGGTAGGTCGGGTAGATGGCGAGCGCCGAGCCGAGCGCCAGGAACAGGACGAAGCCCGTCTTTGCCCGCCACGCGAAATCGATCCACGGCCCGACGCAGAGCAGCGCCCACGGCACCATCAGGCCGAAGGTCGCGAGGGCCCAGAACACGTGGTAGTGGGCCGCGATCGCGGCGGCGCCGGCGGAGAGCGCCGCCCAGGCGAAGACGCTGCGCTTCGCTCGGCTGAGCCACGCGCCGAGGAGGCACAGGCCGGCGACGCCGGCGAACCCGTACTGGAAGATGTTTAGGAGCATGGAGTGTGGCGCCGCGGGGGCGGCAAAAAAGCTTCCTGTTGGGCCGAGCGCCGGCCTACGACTTCTTTTCCTTCGCCGCGTCGGCCACCTTGGCGTCCGCCGCCGCGACCTCGCCCGGATCGGGGCCCTGGATCGCGCTCTTCAGGACCTGCACGTTCACGCCGGGGGCGATCTCCAGCTTGACCCTGGGGGAGTTCGGGCTGATGTCGATGATCCTGCCGAGGAGCCCGGACTGCGTGACGACCCGGTCGCCCGCCTTGAGGCTCGACTCGAGCTGCTTCTGCTTCTTGCTCTGGCTCCGCGTCATCACGAAGATGAGCAGCAGCGGCAGCGCCAGGATGAGGAACTGGAAGGCCCCTCCGCCGAACGGCGAAGAAGGCGGCGCCTCCTGCCCTCCGGACGGCGGCGATTGACCTTCGACCGGCGTCGCGGGCGCATTGCCCGCTCGCCCGGGGGCGGCGTTCGGCTGGAACCAGTTTGAGCTTGCCAAGGTGACGCGTGTCTCCGGGCCCCGACGGGCTCGCCCGCAAATTGCGGGCCTCTCCCAACCCCCCGGGGCCCGCCTCCATACCCAGGATCCAAGGGTCGCGCAAGGAGCTAGGCGGGCAGGCTCACCCGGGCGTCCGGGGAATGCAGCCTGGCGGCCCTTTCCACGCTTGTGTCCCCTGCCGCTCTTCCGCTGCCGCGCGGCGTCAGCCGTCGCTGCCGAACACGATGTGCCGGCGAGCGCGCTCCCCGCTCGCGATCTCCGCAAGCGAGAGGCGCACGTCGCGTTCGGTGATGGTGCCGTCGATCGTCGCGAACGTCGCGGAGAGGATCGGCGGGATGCGCCCGACGCTGGGGAAGCCCGGGGCCCAGGTGAGCGCGTCCGCGAACGCGGCCTTCACCGCGGCGGCGACGGGCCCGTACGGCGCGAGCGGCACGTCGAGCGGCTCCAGGACCACGATGGCCTTGGCCCGCCCGAGCGTCTTCACCACGTCGGCGCCGAAGAACGGGCGGAGCGCGCGGACGCCCACGAGGCCGACGCGGCGGCCCTGCGCGCGCAGGCTGCGCACGACCTCGCGGGCCGCGGGGAACGCGCAGCCCACGACGACCAGGATCTCCTCCGCGTCCGCGGTGTCGACGCGCTCGATCGCGCCGAGCGGCCTGCCGGTCAGCTCGCAGAGCTCCCGCATCGCGCTGGCGAGCGCGAACGGAACGCGCGCGCAGAAGCCCCGCTCGGCCCGCTTCCGGACGACGCCGCGGCCCTGCGGGCGAGGCCCCCCGTCGCCGTCGCTCTCGCCCGGCGCCGCGTCGGTGAAGGTCGGCGCGCTCCGCTCGGAGCCGAGGAAGCGCGCCGCGAGCTCGCGCGCCCCGCCGAGGGCCGACACGTCCGACGGCAGCGCGTCGACGAGGTGCAGGAACGGCGTCTCGCTGTCCTCGGCGGCGCGCCGCGCCACCAGCGTCATGTCGGCCGCCTCCTGGCTGCTCCAGGTCACGAGCACCCCCGCGCCGACGTCGAGCGCAGGCGCGAGCTCGTCGCGCCCGACGGCGAGCCCGCCGCGGCGCTCGATGACGTGCACGGTGACCGGCGTCCGCACCGCCGCCGCCTCGCCGAGCGCGGCGAGCGCCCCGACGAGCTCGTGGGCGCCCAGCACGACGCTCGCACGCTGCCCGGCGCGCGAGCGCGCAGCGGCGCCGCGGATCGCCTCGGTGGCGCACGCGGCGCGCTCGATCGGCAGATTGCCGGGCACGGCCGCGTGCGCGGCGAACAGCGCGCTCCCCGCGGCCACCTCGACATGTGCGATCACCGCCGCCGGATCCGGCGGCGAGCCTAGACCGTCAGGCCCTGCCATCCCATCGTTCGTCGCCCGAGCCGCACGCGAGGTCAAGCGCGAGCGCGATCGGCCTCCGCGCAGCGGCCGGCCTGGAGTAACGCGGCGATCGCGATCGTCGGTGTTCGTCAGTGTCCGGACGTAACTCCGAGAATTCACGCTCCCACCGCGCAATGAGCTTCCGCCGCGCGCGGCTCCCGACCGGTCGCTCGCCCGGAGCATCGAGCGCGCCGGGGAAGCCTGCCGCGCCCGGCCTGCGGCTGCCGCCGGGCCTCGTCGACCGATCGACGGCATCGACGGTTCGACGAACCGGCCGCTCGACCAAGGCGGCCCGGCGAGGACGGCCGCCGCCCGAGCCTTCACCTGGAACACCACAAACCGGTCACCAGGCACCAGGCCGCCACGGCAAAAGCGACCCTCAGGAAACATATCGCTTGACGGGCTTCCCCCCCCTTGATAGGAGGCGCTCTCCGTTTCGTCGGCCTCGGGCCGAGCGGGCGGGACATAGGCGCGTAGCTCAGTGGTAGAGCACTACCTTGACACGGTAGGGGTCGCCGGTTCGAAACCGGCCGCGCCTACAAATCAGCAGGAGACCTAGCCTGCGAGGTTTCATGGCCCTCGATCAGACAGCCCTGGCCGCCCCGGCGGCCCGCACCACGGTGCGCAAGGCTCTCGCCGACGACATCGCCAAGAACCGCCCCATCCTCGGCGCCCACGTCAACGGGCGCCTCGCCGATCTTCACACCCACTTCGACGACTCGGCCCGGATCGGGCTGGTCCGGACGAGCGCTCCGGATGGCCCTTCGGCGAACGCCGTGACCGCCCTCCGGTCGCGCGACCTCGACGAGGCCCTCGGGGCGATGCCGCTCGCGGAGCTCGCCGATCGGCGAACCGCAGCGCGGAAGCTCCCCCGGCTCGCCGTGAGCGCATCGGGTTCGTGACCTGCCGCTCCGGCCGGCCTCTCTCGCCCGGCAGTCCCTTCCCCACCCCCGTCGAGCCCGGCGCGCCATGGCCCGGAGCGCCGATGCGCCGCGGCGCTCGCCCTGCTTGCTGCCGTTGCCTGCGGCGCAGAGTCAGGCGACATTGTCGTGGTGATGGACGCCACGACCGGGCTCGGTCGCGAAGCGGCGGACCGTCGCGTTCAAGAGCACAGAACACAAGGAGGCAGCGAAATATCACATGGCGATGAGACGCTTCGACCCTCGGCAGGCCCAGCGGGGGCCGCAGATCCGCATCAACCAGCGCATCCGCGTCCCGGAGATCCGCGTCATCGGTGATGATGGCGAGATGCTCGGCATCATGCAGACCCACGAGGCGCTGCGCCGAGCACAGGAGAAGGGGCTCGACCTCGTCGAGGTTAACCCGAAGGCGGATCCCCCGGTCTGCAAGATCCTCGACTTCGGCAAGTACAAGTACGACGAGAAGAAGAAGGCCCGCGAGGCGAAGCGCAAGCAGAGTGTGGTGGAGATCAAGGAGATCAAGCTCCGTCCCAAGACGGACGACCACGATCTCGAGTTCAAGACCAGGGCTGCTCACCGGTTCCTCGGCGCAGGCCACAAGGTGAAGTTCACGGTGCGCTTCCGCGGCCGAGAGATCACCCACCCGGAGAAGGCGCAGGAGCAGCTCGACTGGATCGTCCAGCACTGCGAGGAGATCGCGAACGTCGAGGTGCGCCCCATGATGGAGCAGCGCACGATGACGCTGATGATGGCGCCCAAGCCGGCGATCCTGCAGAAGGTGGCCCAGGCCCGCGCCGCCGCGGAGAAAGCGCGTCAGAAGGCGATCCAGGAAGGGCGCGCCGCTCCTGCCCAGGACGACACGGAGGACGAGGAGATCGAGAAGCTCGAGAGGGAGCTCGAGGAGCAGGACGACGAGGAGGACGACGAGGCGGAGGGGACCGAGTAACGCGTCCGGCGAGAGAGCGCGCCACGACGCCGATCACGGTGCGGCGCGCCTCGCAAGGGCGGCGTGTTGACGCGTGCTGACATGCGCTGAGCGCTCGCGCGCTGGCCACCTCGCCGCCGCCCAGCACGCAGCGCCCATGGCTCGGCCGTGGGCGCCGCAGGGAGCACGCTCCCTTTGCCGGGTCAGTGCGGGATCAGGCCGCCGAACCACGCGCCTGCGGCGAGGGCGGCGAGCGCGGCGACGAGCAGCACGGCCTTCACCGCGCCGCCCCCGGTCCTGGCTGGAGGGGCCAGATCCGGCTCCAGGTCGCGCGGCGCGGCCGGGACGAGCGGCGCGGCCGGGACGAGCGGCGCGATAGGCGCCGGCGTGGGCGGCGCAGGGCGCTGCACCTCGGGTACGGGCCGCGGGGAGGCCAGGGTCGGCACGGCTCGCCTCTCGAGCGGCGGATGCGCCGGCACAGGCGGCGCGAGCAGCGGACCCGCTGGCCTGGACGAGGGGACGCCGGAGGAAGGGGCGAGCGGAAGGCCGAACCCCGTCTCCTCGAGCGCGGCGAGGTTGCCCTCCTCGACCGACACGGTGGCGAGGGACCGCCGCATGACGTCCTCCCCCGACGCCGAGAGCTTGTCCCCCGGCGCCGAGAGCTTGATCTCGTCGGCCCACTTGCCGATGTCCTCGAAGGCCGAGATCTTGAGCGGCTCGTTCAGGCGCGTGGTGCTCGGCGCCGCCTTGTCGTCCGGGAGCGACGTGAACTCGAGCAGCGTTTCCTCGATGAGCCTGTCGATGAACGACGCCTTGTCCGACGTGGGAGCCCGCTTCCGGAGCGCCATGGCGCTGCGGACGTGCTCGGCGATGTCGTAGGCGCTGACGGGCCTGCCGAACCTGTACAGGAAGGTCGTGAGATCCCGGCCGAGCTCGCGCGCCGAGCCATAACGCTCCACGGGATCGCGGGCCAGCGAGCGGGCGATGATGCGATCGAGCTCGGGGGGAACCGCCTTGTTGCTCTCGGAGAGCGGCGGGATCTGCGCCTGCTGCACGAGCTTGACCGTCTGGTAGTCGGTGTCGCCGAGGAAGAGCCGCTTCCCGGAGAGCATCTCCCAGAGGATCGCGCCGAGCGCGAAGATGTCGGTGCGGTGATCGACCTCCTGGCCCTGCGCGGCCTCGGGCGAGAGGTAGCTGAACTTGCCCTTGATGATCCCGGCCTCGCTCTTCTCGAGCTGGCTCGTCGCCTTGGCGAGGCCGAAGTCGACGATCTTCACCTCGCCGTACTTCGTGATGAGCACGTTCGGAGGCGACATGTCCCGGTGGACGATCTGGAGCGGATGCCCGTCGGCCGACTTGAGCTCGTGGGCGTACGTGAGCCCCTCGCAGAGCTTCGCCGTGATGAACACGGCGGACTCGACCGGGAGGGTGCGGCCGGCCTTGCGCATCGACTCGAGGACCGCCTTCAGGTCGGCGCCGTCCACGTACTCCATCACGATGAAGTACGCGTTGTCGCCGACGCCGATGTCGAACACCTGCGCGACGTTGGAGTGGGAGAGGTGCGCAGACAGCCGCGCTTCGTCGAGGAACATCGCGATGAAGCGCTTCTTCTCGCTGAGGTGCGGGAGCACGCGCTTGATCGCGACCTGCTTCTTGAACCCCTCGATCCCGGCGCTCTCCGCCAGGAAGACCTCGGCCATGCCGCCCGAAGCTAGCCGCTCGATGACCCGGTAGCGCTGCTGCTGGTGGGCATCCGTCATGGTCCACCTAGTACACCACGTCCCACGCTGCGCGCGGAAACAACCGGCTCGTCTTCATCGGAGCCCGCGGGCGAGGCGCGCAAAGAGTGCGGTCTGTAACGATCGCGCACGAGCGCGCGCCCTCTCCCCTGGACGCAGCCTTACGCGGGCATCGCTGCGGCCAGGCTAGGGAGGCGAGGCGCGCTCAGCCCGTGAGCGCGCTCCGCATGAACGGGCGAGGTGCAGGTGTGAGCGGCACCGCCACCGCGCGCACGCGGCTCTTCGACGCGACCGCGCCGCGCGCGAGCGCCGCCGGCTCGATCTGTGCGACCTGCGCGACGGCGCGCTTCCGGCGATCGTCCAGCTCCGCGGCGAGCATGTCCTTCACCATGTCGAGGAGCTCCGGGAAGCCCGACAGGCGCAGCCCGACGTCGTTCGTCCAGAGGATGATCTCGAGCTCTCCGTCTGGCGCCCTCGCCTCGGGATCCCACGCGAAGACCGTCTCGGCCGCCGCGTCGATGCCGAACGGGACGAGCGCGCTCCGCGCACCATAGCGGCCGCGCACGGTCGCCGGCGCGCCGTCGCGCTCGCCCGCGCCGCGCACCTCCTCGCCGTCGCAGTGCTCGAGCACCATCCGCCCGACGTCCATGTACGAGCCGCGCGCGAGCGCGCGCACTCCGAGCAGGCTGGCGCCGGCGAACAGCTGCGGCCAGCCGTCGTGCCGCGAGAGCAGCTCCCGATAGCTCGGCGGCAGCGCCATCCCGAGGCGCCGCTCGACGCCGGCGATCGCCTCCTCGGGAGCCCCGGCCGGCGGCGCGATCGGCATTCCCCGCCGTGGATCCATCCGCGCGAGCTCCAGCTTGAGCGCGCGGATGCGGTGCATCGACTCGAGCCACTCCATGCGCGCGACCCTACGCGCGCGGCGCCGGAAGGAGCAAAAAACGAGCGACGCTCCGCCCCGCCGCGCAGGCGCAACCCGGGGGACACACGCGCTTGACAGTCATTTGGGTCAGCGGCACGGTGCTTGCGTGGCTGGCTTGGGCTCCTGGGCATCGCTTCGCACCGCGTTCGTCGTGGCGGGCGCCACGTTCGTCGTCGCGTCGCTCGCGACCGCGTGCCTCGACTACGCGGGCGAGGAGCTGTTCGATCAGTGCGACACGCCGGCGGCGCCGCTCCCCGGCTCGGGATCCGGCTCGGGCGCCACCACGAGCGCCGGGGCGGCCAGCGTGGATCAGCCGGACTGCGGCGCGCCGACGCACGCGCCCGGCTCGGGATCCGGCTCGGGCTCGTGAGGGAAGAGCGGCGCGATCTCCTCGCGCTCGCCGCGCTCACCGCCGCCGCGCTCGCCTCGCGCCTGCTCTTCTGCATCGATCACGACGAGGACATCGACGCGCTCCGGTTCGCGCTCGGCGTGGAGCGGTTCGACGTGGCCGCGCTCCGCCCGCACGCGCCGTACTACCCCGTGTTCGTCGCGGTGGCGAAGGGGCTCGCGCTGCTCGGCGCGACGCCGCGCGCGGCGCTCGCCCTCGTCAGCGCCGCGTCCGGCGCGGCCGCCGTCGCCTTCACCGCCCTGCTCGCGCGCGAGGTCGCCGGGCGGCGCGCCGCGGTGTTCGCCGGGGTCCTCGCGCTCGCCTCGCCGTTCCTCTGGCTGTCGTCCGAGAAGCTCCTCAGCGACATGGCCGGCACCGCGGCGGTGACCGCGGCGCTCTGGCTGTGCGCCCGCGCGCGGCGCCCCCGCGGCGGGCGGGCGGCCGCTCCGGCCGCGCCGCTGGATACCGCCGCCGCCGCGGCACGCACGCGCACCTGGGCGCTCGTGCTGCTCGGCGTCGGGCTCGGCGTGCGGCTCTCGTACTTCCCGTTCGCGCTCGCCTGCCTCGCCGTCATCGCCCGCGGCGAGGGCGGCCGCCTCGCGTGGCTCGCGCGCGGCCGCGACCTCGCGGCCGGCGCGCTCGCGTGGCTCGTGCCGCTCGTGCTGATCGCGACGCCGCGCGACCTCGTCGCGACGACGTGGCTCCAGGGGCTCGGGCACTTCACCCGCTGGGGAGGGACGGCGATCACCGTCTCGTCGCCGCTCGATCGCCTCCGCGGCGTGATCTGGGGGATCTGGGCCAACGGGCTCGGCGGAGCGTGGCCCGACGCGCCGGCGGCGCGCTGGCTCGGCGCGCCGCTCCTGATCGCGCTCCTCGCCGCGGGCGCGCTCCGCGTCGCGTCGCGAGAGCGGGCCGCGCGCGCGCTGCGCGAGCAGCCCGAGCTCTGGGCCTCCGCGTTCGCTTACTTCCTCTGGGCGCTCCTCGGGCAAAACATCGCCTACAAGCCGCGGCACTGGCTCCCGCTCGTCCCGCTCCTCCTCGTCGCCATGGCCGCCGGCGCAGCGGCCCTCTCGGCGGCGCGCCCCGCGGCGGAGGGCGCTCCGCGCCACCGCGCGCTCCGCGGCACCGCGCCCTTCGCCCTCGTCGCGGCCCTCGCGGCGCAATGGCTCGTCGACGCGATCTCGCTCGCTCGACAGCACGAGGCGCCCTCGCCGGCGGCCGCGATCGTGCGCTTCCTCCGCGACGCCGGCGCAGAGCAGCGCCCGGTGCTCACGCGCGACCTCGACCGGATGATCCAGGAGGGCGCGCCGGGCCGGCTGCCCGTGCGCGTCCGCGACGACGCCGCGCTCGTCCGCGACGTCGAGCAGGCCGGGCCGGGCGGCGCGCTCATCACCAGCGAGGCGCTGTCGCGGGAGGCGCGTGACGCGCTCGCAGGCCGCGGCTACACGATCGCGATCCGCTTCGCGCGCCCGCGCTCGCGCTACGTCGACGCGCTCTGGAGCGATCTCGCGCTGCTCGAGGCGCTGCCCGCCGGACCTCCGGCAGGCGGCGCGCTCTCGCGCGCGCCGCACGGCGCGCCCCCTCGCTGAAAACGAGGTTGACCTCCGTTTTCAAGGGCGCGAAGACTCCCGCCCCCCGGGCTCCCGGTCCTCGTCATGAAAGCGATCATGTCCTTGTGGCCTCGCTCCGCGGGCGTCGTCCTCGGCGCGCTGCTGCCCTTCGCCGCCGCCGCGCAGCCTGCGCCGGCCACGCAGCCCGCCCCCGCCGCACAGCCCGCGCCGGACGGCCCGGTCCTCGACCTGCCGCCCGAGCACGCCGCGCCGCCGCCGGAGCCCGGGAAGCCCGCCGTCGGTCTCGGCGCCGGAGAGGCGCCCGAGCACGAGCTCGTCCGCGGCCTGACCGAGCAGCGGTTCCGCAGCGCCGGGGCGAGCGCCAGCAGCACCTCCGTCGGCGGCTACGGCGAGGTGCATGTCCGCGGCACGACGACCGGCCGCGAGGGCGAGCGCGCGTGGGTCGCCGACATCCCGCGCCTCGTGCTCTTCGTGGCGCACGAGTTCACGGCCGACATCCGGTCCTACGTCGAGCTCGAGGTCGAACACTCGATCTCCTGCGCGAGCTGCCCGGGCGCCGCGGAGCTGGAGCAGGCCTACATCGAGTGGAACGCGGCAGGCCGCGCCCTCGGGCTGCGCGCGGGCCTCGTGCTCGTCCCGATGGGGATCATCAACCAGTGGCACGAGCCGCCGGTGTTCCACGGCGTGGTCAGGCCCAAGGTCGACACCCTCGTCATCCCCTCGACGTGGCGCGAGATCGGGATCGGCGCGTTCGGTCAGCCGCTCGACTGGCTGCGCTTCGAGGCCTACGCCATGACCGGCCTCGATCCGCTCGGCTTCCGCGCGGGCGGCCTCGCCGGCGGGCGACAGAGCGGCGGGCTCGCCCGCGCCAACGCATGGGCGGCCGTCGCGCGCGTCGAGGCCGAGCCGCTGCTCGGGGTCGTCGCGGGCGCGTCGGTGTACGCGAGCGACGCTGGCCCGAACGGCGAGGGCAAATTCTTCCTTCGCGATGGCACCCCGGTGGATCTGTCGGTCCCGGTCCTCGGCTGGTCGCTCGACGCGCGCTGGCGCAGGAGCGGCCTGGAGACGCGGGTCCTGTTCGCCGAGTGGCACCTCCCCGAGGCGCGCGCCCTGATGGTCTCGTTCAACGAGGGCGGCGCGCCGAATTTCATCGATCCCACGAGCCCCGTGGCCTCCCGGATCCGCGGCGGCTATGTCGAGGCCGCGTTCGACGTGCTCCGCCCGCTCGGCGTGGGCCACGAGCTCCTGCCGTTCGCGCGCGTCGAGGCGTACGACACGCAGTCCGCGGTGCCCGAGGGCTACGAGGCCAACGCCTCGTACGGCGTCCGCGAGCTCACGCTCGGCGCCTCGTACCGGCCGACCCAGGGGGTCGTCGTGAAGGCCGACTACCAGCTGCGCGACCGCACCCTCGGGTTCGACCAGACGCAGCTCAATTTCGGCCTCGGCTTCATGTACTGAGCGCGCCGGACGCGGGCACACCATGTCACTCCGCCCAGACGACGCCGGGCCCGAGCGCCTCGTGGTCGGCGCCGGCATCTCCGGCCTCTACGCCGCGCTGCTGCTCGCGCGGGCCGGCCGGCGCGTGCGCCTCCTCGAGCGCGCGGCGCGGACCGGCGGGCTCGCGGGCGCCGAGACGTTCCGCGGCCTGCCGTGCGATCTCGGCTCGCACCGGCTCCACCCGGCCGCCCTCGATCAGCCGCTCTTCCGCGAGGTGCACGCGCGCTCCCCGTTCCTCTCGCGCCCGCGCCGCGGTGTGCTCGTGCTCGGCGAGCGCCACGTCCCCTACCCGCCGAGCGCGCCCTCGATGCTCCGCGCGCTCGGCCTCCGCGCCGGCGCCGCCATGGGCCTCGGGTTCGTGGCGCAGCGCGGCCGCCGCGCGGCCTTCGCCCGCTGGGAGCACGACCGCGCCCTCGCCGGTGAGGACGTCGGCTTCGAGCGGTTCGTGCGCGACCGCGTCGGCGCGGCGGCCTACGCGTCGTTCTACCGGCCCTACGCCGAGAAGGTCTGGGGCATCCCGCCGTCCGAGCTCTCCCAGACCGTCGCGAAGAAGCGGATCAGCACGACGAGCCCGCTCGCGCTGTTCAAGGGGCTCGCCCGCGGCCGCGCCTCGGCGGATCTCGCGCGGTTCATCTACCCGCCGGCGGGCATCTCGTCGCTCATCACGTACCTCGAGGCGCGCCTCGCGGAGGCCGGCGTCGAGGCCGAGTGCGGGACCGCCCTCGGTCTGGCCGGGGCGGGCGCGCGCGCCGGCGCGGCGCCGATCCTGTTCGCCGGCGATCTCGCGGATCTCGTGCCCGACGCGCCGCTCGAGCACCGCGGGCTCTACCTGGTCTACCTGGCGTACCCGCGCGCGCGGCTCGGCGCCCCGGAGACCTACTACTGCCCCGACCCGCGCTTCTGGTTCGGCCGCGTCTCCGAGCTGCAGAACTACGCGCCCGATCTCCGCCGCCCGGGCGAGACGGTGCTGTGCGTCGAGATCCCCGAGGGGGCCTGGGGGAGCGGGCGCGACTTCGCGTCGGGCCCGCCGCTCGAGGCGCTGCTCGACCAGCTCGTGCGCGCCGGCATAGCCCCGCGCGGGGTGGCGCCGCTCGAGGCCCGGCAGCGCTTCGTGCCCCGCGTGTACCCGCTCTACCGGCGTGGCTGGCTGCGGGACTGGCGGGCCGCGATGCGCCGCGCCGCCGCGCTCGGCGTGGTCCCCTTCGGGCGGCAGGCGCTCTTCCTGCACTGCAACCTCGATCACTGCGCCGCGATCGCGGCCGACGCGGTGGCGCACGTCGAGGCCGGCCGCAGCCCGGAAGCGTGGGCGCTGAACGCCGAGCGCTACCTGGACGTGCAGGTGCGCGACTGACGCCCGCGCCGCAAATCCGCGGCCCAAACGCCGTTGACTTTGACTTTCACGAATGACAGCTTCGTCGGAGCCTTGATGCGTCTTTCTCGTGACCTCCGCACCGCCCACTTCGCTGCAGCAGCGGCGCTCACGTTCATCCTGGCGGCGCTGCCCGCCCACGGCGCGACGTACTGGACGGTCCCTGCTGTCCTGAAGAGCTTCTTCGCGAGCTCGAAGAAGGTCGGTTATCGCAAGGTCGTCCTCGGCGACGCGGAGGCGCAGGAGCTCGGCAAGAAGCTGGGAGCGCCGGTCAAGCGCGAGTGGGTGGTGTACGTCGCGGAGTCCGACGGCAAGATCGACGGCTACGCGATCAAGGACGAAGAGAAGGGGATGCACGAGCCGATCGACTTCGCCGTGCAGTTCTCGACGGCCGGCGCGGTGGAGCGCATCGAGATCCTCGAGTACCGCGAGGCGTACGGCGACGAGGTCCGCGGCGATCGCTTCCGCGCCCAGTTCCGCGGCAAGACGGCGGGCGACCCGATCACCGCGGGCAAGGACATCGACATCGTGTCGGGCGCATCCATCTCGTCCCGCTCCGTGGCCCTCGGCGTCAAGCGCGACGCGCTCGTCCTCCAGCTCGCGCTGAAGCGCGGCGGTCTGTGAGGGATTTCACAGCTTCAGCCGGTCGGCTGAGGTCGCTCTCGCTCGGCGCGAAGCTCCTCTACTCGGCGTTCGCGCTCGCGTCGGTCATCGGGCTGCTCGTGTCATGGCGCCTCTACGGGGCGATGGTGCAGGACGCGGGGGCCGCCGCGTACTACGCGGGCGCGGCGGTCGCCGCGCCGCCGCCTGCCCCGACCCAGGCGCCCGCGGCGGCCGAGGGGCCCGCGCTCGATCTGGGCCCGGAGCTCGAGCTCCCCGGAACGCCGGAGGCGCCGCGCGTCCTGGTCGAGCAGATCTCCGAGCGGAAGCTGCTCGAGGTGACGCATTTCCACCTCTTCTCGGTGCCGGTCTACGTGCTGATCCTCGCGCACCTCTGGCTTCTCGCGCGCCTGCCGTCGTGGCTCCACACCGCGGGCGTCGCGGCGGCCGTCGTCACGAGCGGGCTGCACATCGCGGCGCCATGGCTCATCCGGAGCGCGCCCGGCGCCGCGGCGCTGATGCCAATCTCCGGCGTGGCGATGCTGCTGTCGCTCGGCGCCATGGCGGTCGTCTCGACGGTGGACATGTGGCTGCCGAGGCGCTCGCGGCGAGGCGAGGCAGCGCCGGCCGACGAGGCCCAGGCCCAGTAAACCGCCGCGCGCGCCCCGCGCGGCGCGCGCTCGCCCCGACGAGCGAAGGCGCCCTGGGGACCTGGTTGCCAGCGCGCCGGACGAGGCCTCAGCCCTCGGGGACGAGCCAGAGCACCCCCAGCGGCGGGAGCGAGAGCACGATGGATTGCGGGAACCCGT
Organism: Sorangium sp. So ce128; assembly: GCF_051525245.1. Classification (NCBI taxonomy): domain Bacteria; kingdom Pseudomonadati; phylum Myxococcota; order Polyangiales; family Polyangiaceae; genus Sorangium; species Sorangium sp. So ce128. The sequence continues at coordinate 6,524,869 of NZ_CP150313.1, forward strand.
GGCTCGGGACGTCCTCGACCTCGACGCGACCCAGGTTGCCCACGCCGCTGCCGCCGTACTGGACCGCATCGGTGTTGAGCACCTCCAGGTAGGCGCCGCGCCGCGGGACGCCGATCCGGTAGTGATGGCGCGGGACCGGCGTGAAATTGCCGATGAACACGACGTGCGTGCCCGAGGGCGACATCTGATCTCCCGCGCCGTCACCGTAGCGGATGAACGAGATCACGGTCTGCATGTGGTCAGTGCAGTCGATCCACCGGAAGCCGTGGTGCTCGTCGTCGAGCTCGTACATCGCCGGATACTTCTTGTAGAGCGCGTTGAGCTCCGTCACGAGCCGCTTGAGCCCCGCGTGCTCGGGCACCGAGAGCAGGCCCCAGTCGAGCTCCGTCTTCTCGCTCCACTCGGCGAACTGGCCGATCTCACCGCCCATGAAGAGCAGCTTCTTGCCCGGGTGCGCCCACATGTAGCCGTAGAGCGCGCGCAGGTTCGCCAGCATCTGCCAGTAGTCGCCGGGCATCTTCGAGAGCAGCGCCCGCTTGAGGTGCACGACCTCGTCGTGGCTCAGCGGCAGGAGGAACTTCTCGGAGAAGGCATAGATCAGCCCGAACGTGAGCTGGTGGTAGTGGAAGGCGCGGTGGATGGGCTCGTGCTTGAAGAAGTCGAGCGTGTCGTGCATCCACCCCATGTTCCACTTGAAGTCGAAGCCGAGCCCGCCGACGTACGTCGCGTGGGTCACCGACGGCCAGGCGGTGGACTCCTCCGCGCAGAGGATCGCGCCCGGACAGCGCTCGTGCACCCGGTTCGACAGCTCCCGGATGAAGTCGATGGCCTCGATGTTCTCGCGGCCGCCATACCGGTTCGGCACCCAGTCGCCGCCCTGCGCGGCGTAGTCGAGGTAGAGCATCGAGGCGACCGCGTCGACCCGCAGGCCGTCGATGTGGAACTCGTCGAGCCAGTAGAGCGCGTTGGCAACAAGGAAGTTCCGCACCTCGTGGCGGCCGTAGTTGAAGATGTACGTGTTCCACTCGCGGTGCTCGCCGAGGCGCGGGTCGAGGTGCTCGTAGAGCGCCGTGCCGTCGAACCGCCCGAGCGCCCACGCGTCCTTGGGGAAGTGCGCGGGGGTCCAGTCGAGGATCACGCCGATCCCCCGCTGGTGGCAGCGGTCGATGAAGTAGCGGAGGTCGTCGGGATCGCCGAAGCGGCTGGTCGGGGCGAAGTAGCCCGCCACCTGGTAACCCCATGACCCGTCGAAGGGGTGCTCCATGACCGGCATGAGCTCGATGTGCGTGAAGCCGAGCTCGGCCACGTACTCGACGAGGTGGTCGGCGAGCTCGCGGTACGTCATCCAGCGCATCCCGCCCTCGTACGGCGGGCCCTCGCCCGGCACGCGCCGCCAGGAGCCGGCGTGGACCTCGTAGATCGTGAGCGGCTTCTTGCGGGAGTCGATCTTGCCGCGCTCCTGCATCCAGTCGCCGTCCTGGAACGCGTAGCGGCTCGTGTAGACCCGCGAGGCGGTGGCCGGCCGGAGCTCCATCGCCTGGGCGACGGGATCGGTCTTCACCGTGAGGTGCCCCTCCGGCGTCTTGATCTCGTACTTGTAGAGCGCGCCCTCGCCGAGGCCAGGGATGAAGAGCTCCCAGAAGCCCTCGCCCATCCGGCGCATCGCGTGGCGGCGGCCGTCCCAGTGGTTGAAGTCGCCGAGGACGCTCACCCGCCGCGCGTTCGGGGCCCAGACCGCGAACGACGTCCCGGAGACCCCGTCCACCTCGCGCACGTGCGCGCCGAGGACGCGGTAGAGCTCCCAGTGCCGCCCCTCGGCCAGGAGGTGGCGATCGATGTCCCCGAGCGTCGGCGGCATCGCGTACGGGTCGAGCTCCACCGAGGAGTTGCCGTCCGCGAAGCGCAGCTCGATCTGGTACGGGAAGCGTCCGTCCGCGGGGTAGGACACGCCGGGGAAGCGCGCCTCGAAGAGGCCCGCGGGGTGGACGCGCTCCATCGGCTGCCTCCGGAGCCTGGGGTCGCCCGGGACCACCGCGATCTCGGTGGCGTCTGGCCGAAAGACGCGGACCACCAGGTCGTCCTCGTCTTCGTGCGCGCCGAGCACGTGGTGCGGATCCGGATGCTCGACTGCCGCGATGAGATCGAGTTCTCGTTGTTCCAACATGTCGGGGTCCGCCTATAGCGGCTCCACTCGCCGACGTCATGCCGAGAGTCCGCCCGAGACGCCGACCAGGCTCACCCGGGCACACCGGCGCGGCCTGCGGCGCCGGTCCCCCCTGGCGCAACCACGGTGTGCTCACCATTTGTCCGCAGCGCAACAGCGGATGTCGGTGGGCCGGATCGACCGCGAGCACGCCGAGAATCGTCGGGATTCATCGGGAAACAGCGCAAATGCTCATTTGCTGTACCTTCTCGGGAAGGGTAGGGTCCCGGCGTCGAGCAGCGAGCCACGGCGGCCATCCGGCAAGCGACGCGGGCTCGACAGGCGGAGGGATCGAACATGGGTCAGGTGGTGAGCGAGCGCCCGATCGGGGGCAACGGCAGCGGTCCTGGCATGAACGGGCACGGGGGCGCGGCGATCCGCAGCTACGCGCCGGCGACCGGGGAGCTCCTTGGAGAGGCCCCGAACACCAGCGCCGAGGAGGTGCGTGCCGCGGTCGCCCGGGCGCGGCGCGCGCAGGAGGCGTGGGGCGCGCTGCCCGTGGAGGAGCGCTGCCAGCGCGTCCTTCGCTTCCGCGACGCCATCGTCGATCGGACGGACGAGATCGTCGATCTGCTCTCGCGCGAGTGCGGCAAGCCGCGCCACGAGGCGCTGCTGCACGAGGTCCTGGTCGCGGCCGACATGGCGACGTACTTCGCGCAGGTCGCCCCGAAGGCGCTCGAGCCGCACGAGATCAAGCTCCACCTCTTCAAGCACCGGCGCAGCTGGGTCCACTACGTCCCTCGCGGCGTGGTCGGCGTGATCTCGCCGTGGAACTTCCCGTTCCAGCTCGCGCTGCGCGACGTGCTCGCGGCGATCGTCGCCGGCAACGCCGCCGTGCTCAAGCCGAGCGAGGTGACGCCGCTCATCGCGCTCAAGCAGAAGGAGATCTGGGACGGCGCGGGCATGCCCGAGGATCTGTTCCAGGTCGTCACCGGCTACGGGCCGACCGGCGCGGCGCTCATCGACAGCGGCATCCAGATGCTCCTGTTCACCGGCAGCGTCGGCACCGGGAGGAAGGTCGCCGCCGCCTGCGGCGAGCGCCTCATCCCGTGCGTGATGGAGCTCGGCGGCAAGGCGCCGCTCATCGCCTGCGCGGACGCGGACATCGAGCGCACGGCGCAGGCGATCGTCTTCGGCGGCTTCGCGAACGCGGGGCAGGTGTGCGTCGCGGTGGAGCGGGTCTACGCGCACCGCGAGATCCACGATCGGCTGCTCGAGCGCACCGTCGAGATCACGAAGGGGCTGAACCAGGGTGATCCGGGCAAGGAGTTCGTCGACGTGGGGGCGATCATCTTCCCGCCGCAGATCGACGTCGCCGAGCGGCACATCAAGGACGCTGTCGACAAGGGGGCGACCGTGAAGGCCGGCGGCAAGCGCGCGCCGGGGCAGGGCCAGTTCTTCGAGCCGACGATCCTCGCGGGCTGCGATCATGCGATGACGGTGATGACCGAGGAGATCTTCGGGCCGGTCGTGCCGTTCATGCAGGTCGCGACCGAGGAGGAGGCGATCCGCCTCTCGAACGAGTCGCACCTCGGCCTCAACGCCTATGTCTTCTCGGAGGACACCGATCACGCCCGCCGGCTCGCCGAGCGCCTGCAGGCCGGCAGCGTGCTGGTGAACGACGTGCTCATGAACGGCGCCCTCCCCGACGCGCCGTTCGGCGGCGTCAAGCAGAGCGGCTTCGGCCGGGTGATGGGCGAGGACGGGCTCCGGCAGATGTGCGACGTCAAGCACATCAACGCGGACCGCATCGCGCTGGGGTCGAAGGACCCGACCTGGTTCCCCTACACCGCGTCGTCGTACAGCTGGTTCAAGCGAGGCATGCGCGCGCTCTTCTCGAGCGGCGGCTTCCTGCGGCGCATCGGGGAGCTCTTCTAGGGCGGCGCGCTGTCGACAGGGCGACGAGATCTGGAGAAACGCCAGCTGGCCATATGCCAGATGGGCGGCTGCAAGGCGGGCACAGATCCTGCGCTTCGCGCCAGACGCGCACTCTCTTGCATCCCTGCCCCCTCCTGATCCACGCTGAACCCATGTCTACCCGGCCCGGTTCCTTGCCGAGCGACCCCATCCTCGCGGCCCTCGATCGCGCACAGCGTGTCCAGAGGCTCACGCCGGAGCAGCGCGCCGAGCTCGATCAGGACCTCGCCGACATCGCGGCGGGCCGGGCGCGCCTCGTCGCTCATGAGGATCTGCCGCAGGCCCTGGAGGAGCTGGCCCGCGAGCAAGGCGGATGAGCTTCCGCGTCGTCTGGAATTTCCCTGCGCTGAGCACGTTTTACAGGCTGCCGATGCACTCGGCCTTCATGATCGACCGGGCGGTCGTTCGCTTCGCGGAGACGGGCGAAGGCGAGCTGGCGTGGGAGGCGCCCTACCACCTCCTCAGCGCGGGATTCTACGACGTGGTGCTCACGATCGAGCGCGAGGCGCGGACAATCGCCGTGCTCCGCATCTACCGCGCTCGCTGAGCGCCTCGGCCCCCCAGGGAGCGCCGCCCGAGCGGGCCCCTCGATCATGACCGACCCCGCGCTGCGGCGTCACAGCAGACTCCCCTGGAGGACGACCTGCGCGACGTTGAAGTAGAGGACGAGCCCGGAGACGTCGACGAGGGTCGCGACGAACGGCGCGGAGGCGCTGGCCGGGTCGAACCCTAGCCGGCGGATCACGAAGGGCAGCATCGCGCCGGCGAGCGTCCCCCAGGCGACGATGCCGACCAGGCTCGCGGCGACGGTGATGGCCACCTCGATGTAATGCTCACCGTACGTGTGGAAGATCGCCTGCCACACGAGGATGCGAATCATGCCGATCGTGGCGAGGATGAGGCCGAGTGAGAGGCCGGCGGTGAGCTCGCGGCGGACGATGCTCCACCAGTCCTTGATCGTGACCTCGCCGAGCGCCATCGCGCGGATGATCAGCGTCGTCGCCTGAGACCCGGAGTTGCCGCCGCTCGAGATGATGAGCGGCACGAAGAGCGCGAGCACGACCGCCCTCGCGATCTCGTCCTCGTAATGTCCCATCGCGCTCGCGGTGAGCATCTCGCCGAGGAAGAGCGCCGAGAGCCAGCCGGCGCGCTTCTTCACCAGGGCGAGCATGCCGGTCTGCATGTAGGGCGTGTCGAGCGCCTCCATGCCGCCGAGCTTCTGGATGTCCTCGGTCGCCGCGCTCTGGACGACGTCGACGATGTCGTCGACGGTCACGATGCCCTTCATCCGGCCCTCGGCGTCGACGACAGGGATCGCGTTGAGGTCATGGCGCGCGATGACGCGCGCGACCGCCTCCTGGTCCAGCGTATCGGGCACCGAGATGATGTCCCGCCGCATGACCTCGCACAGCGCCCTGTCGCTGCGCGCGGTGATGAGGTCCCGGAAAGACACCACGCCCAGAAGCCGCTGCTCCTTGTCGAGCACGTACGCGTAGTAGATGGTCTCGAGCTTCTCCTGGGCCTGCCGCTGGAGGTACCGGATGGCCTCGCCGACCTTCATGTCGGGCCGCAGCCGCGCGAACCGTGGGCTCATGAGCCCGCCGGCCGCGTCCTCGGCGTACGCCATGAGCGCCGTGACCTCGCGCCGCGTCGGCTCGTCCAGCGTCTCCAGGAGCGAGGCGCGGACTCCCTGGGGGACGAGCTGGATCACGTCCGCGGCGTCGTCGGGCGCGAGGAGCCGCATCCAGAGCGTGCGCTCGCCGGCCTTCATCGCGAGGAGAAGCGCGGCCTGCTCGTGCTCCGCGAGGCCGAGGAAGAAGCTGTGCTCCTCGCCTCGATCGAGGTGCTCGACGCCTTCAGCGCGCTCCTCGGGGGACAGCGCCGCCCAGATCTCGCCGAGCTCAACGGCGGTAAGACGGTCGTCGGACATGGGTCACCTCCACGACGAGGTAGCGGACGGGGAACGCTGGCTCGGGAATGGCCAGGCGGCGCACGACCTGGATTCCCACCGCAACACCAGGCCCGGGCGCGCCGAGCATCTACCGGCGAGCTCGTCCTGCGCAATCTGGATTTTTCGGCTCAGATCAAACCGGCATATCGCCGCTCAAACGGCACGTGCCAGGGTCGAACCAGAGCGATCCAGGCAAGGAGTTCGCCGAGGCGCTCATCTTCCCGCCGCAGACCGATGTCGCCGACCGGCACATCAAGGATCCGCCCGCGTCATGGCCCGTCCGCGAGGACAGCCGACTGGCGGACCGCCGCCGGCGCGCGCGCGTATTCCTTGAGCGCGATCGCGTCGTGCAGCCGGACCCCGTGGCTGCTCAGCTTGGCCAGCGCGCGCGACACCCCGGGCGGCACCACGCTGACCAGGCGGCCGATCTGCGCCAGCGACCACAGCTCGAACCTGCTGCCCGGGACCAGGCGCCTGGCGGCGTTCAGCGCGAACACCCTGCTGCGGCGCACGTAGTCGGCCAGCTTCCGCTCGCAGGCCTGGAACGCGCGCGCGTGGTCGCCCCCGGCCGCGGCCAGCTCGCCGGCGAGGACATAGGCGCCGACGACCGCGAGGCTGGTGCTGCCGCCGACCGCCGGCCCGGGCGAATAGCCGGCGTCGCCGGTCAGGGTGACGCGCCCGCGTGACCACGAGTCCATGCGCAGCTGCGTGATCGAGTCGAAGTAGAACGCCGGGGTCCGATCGAGCTCGGCCATCAACCGCGGCACCTCCCAGCCGGCCCCGGCGAACGCCTCGCGCAGCAGCTGCTTCTGCCGCGCGACGTCGCGATGGTGGACATCGAGCTCGCGCGGGCTGCGGAACAGGAACACCGCGCGCGCGTCGTCGATCGTGTGCGAGCCGTAGATCGCCGCCATCCGCCCGACCCCGCCGAGCACGATCGCGTGGTCGTGCAGCCCCAAGTAGTTGGGGATCGAGATCACCGCGAGGTAGGCGCCGATGAAACGGGCGAACTGCCGCTCCTCGCCGAACACCAGCCGCCGCACGTTCGAGTGCAGCCCGTCGGCGCCGATCACCAGATCGAAGCGCCGCGGCGCGCCGCGCTCGAACGTCACGTCGACACCGGCCTCGTCCTCGGCGAGCGAGGCGATCGAGTCGCCGAACACGTACTCGACGTCGCCCCGGGTCGCGTCGTGGAAGATCTCGCTGAGATCGTCGCGCATGATCTCGACGTGGCGGTCGGACACCGCGTGCATCAGCCGGCCGACGTCGATGTCGACCTGCCCTTGCACCCCCTCGCGCAGCAGCGTCATGCGCTCGGTGCCGGTCTTCTTGGCCTCGACCCGCGCCAGCACACCCATGCGCTCGACGATGTCCATCGCGGGCCGAAACAGGTCGACCGCGTGGCCGCCCGTCTTGCGCAGCGTCGGCGCGCGCTCCACCACCGTGGGCCGAAACCCGTGCCGCTTGAGCCAGTAGGCCAGCACCGGACCGGCGATGCTGGCGCCCGAAATGAGGATCTCCATGGGCCCCTCCTTACTTACCGATAGGTAAGCATGCGACCCAACCCTGCACAAGGCTTACCGAACGGTAAGTAAGCGGCTACACTACACAGGTGCCCCGAGCCCGGCCCTCCGACACCAAGGCGCGAATCCAGGCGGTGGCGCGCGAGCTGTTTGCGCGCCAGGGAGTCCAGCGGACCAGCCTGCGCGAGATCGCCGATCACCTCGGCATCACCAAGCCCGCGCTCTACTACCACTTCGACTCACGCGAATCGCTGGTCGCGAGCATCGTCGAGCCGCTGCTCGCGGAGATGGACGCGTTCGTCGCCGAGCGCGAGGGCGGCCCGCAGCCAGACCCACGCGTCCTGCTCGCCGACTACTTCGATCTCCTGCACCGCCACCGCGACACCCTCACGATGGTGGTCCGCGACCTCGCCACGCTCGCCTACCTCGACCTGGGCATGCGCATGATCGAGTGGCGCCGCCGCCTGATGCGCCTTCTCATCGGCCCGCGCCCCTCCCTCGCCGCCCGCGCCCGCGCCGTCGTCGCCATCGGCGGCCTCTCCGACTGCGTCATCGAGTTCACCGACGTACCGATGGAGAAGGTCAAGTCGCTCGCCGTCGAGGCCGCCCTCGCCGCGCTCGCGCCGACGTCATGAATCGCGTACCCACGCCTTACTGCCGTGCAGCTCGGCGCCCTTCGACCGGCGCTCACAAGACAACGTGAGCGCCGGCGGGGGGCTGTGCGCGGCGGCGCGCGGGTGGGCGCGGCGAGCACCGAACGAGGTGCCATAAGCTCTCAGGAGGCTCCACGTCCCAGGCGCGCCTTGTGTGGCGCGCGACGAGACGTCTCAGAAGGCATGGCCCGAAGTGAGACATGCCGGGCGGTGGCTCATGCGCAAGCTCTCCCGCCCCGGTCTTGGCGGATGGCCGAGCGCCCACCCGCGCGCCGCCGCGCACAGCCCCCCGCCGGCGCGGCGGCTCGGCTCAGCCCCCCTCTCCCTCTCCGCTACGCAGCCGCCGCCGCGCCGGTCACGCCGCCCGTGCCCGCGGCCTCGATCGGCGCCTCTTCCAGCGCCGCCGCGATCACCTGGCTCATGTCCTCGACGAAGATGAGCTCCAGCTCGGCCCGCACCTCCTTCGGGATCTCCTCGGCGTCGCGCGCGTTCTTCTGCGGCAGGACGACCCGCTTGATCCCGGCGCGGTGCGCCGCGAGCACCTTGGACTTGATCCCGCCGACCGGCAGTACCCGCCCGCGCAGCGTGCACTCGCCCGTCATCGCCGTGTCCGAGCGGACGCGCCGCGCGGAGAGGAGCGACGTCAGCGCCGTGAACATCGTCACGCCCGCGGACGGCCCGTCCTTGGGCACGCCGCCCGCAGGGACGTGGATGTGCAGGTCCTCCGCCTCGAGCTTCGCCGTGTCGACGCCGAGCTCGATGGCGTGGCTGCGCACGTAGGTGAGCGCCGCCTTCGCCGACTCCTTCATGACGTCGCCGAGCTGACCCGTGATCTCGACCCTCCCCTTCCCCGGCATCCGCGACGTCTCGATGAACAGGATGTCCCCGCCCACCGGCGTCCAGGCGAGCCCGGTCGCAACACCAGCGACGCTCGTCCGCTCCGCCACGTCGCTGAAGAACCGGACCTTGCCAAGGTACGTCCCGAGATCGCTCGCCTCGACCACCACGCGCGGCGCCTTGCCGTCCGCCGCGCGGGCGATCTCCAGCGCGACCGCCCGGCAGAGCTTCTTGATCTCGCGGCCGAGCTGCCGCACCCCGGCCTCGCGCGTGTAGTCGCGCACGATCGCCGCGAGCGCCTCGTCCGAGATCGACAGCGACCCCGGGTCGATCGCGTGCTCCTTGAGCTGCTTCGGGACGAGGTGCGACCGCGCGATCGCGATCTTCTCGTCCGGCGTGTAGCCGGACAGATCGATGACCTCGAGCCGGTCCCGCAGCGGCGCCGAGAGCGCGCCGAGGTCGTTCACCGTGCAGAGGAAGACGACCTCCGACAGATCGAACGGGAGCTCCAGGTAGTGGTCGACGAACGTCCGGTTCTGCTCCGGATCGAGCACCTCCAGCAGCGCCGCCTCGGGCGAGCCCCGCCACCCGGCGCCGAGCTTGTCGACCTCGTCGAGGAGCACGATCGGGTTCTTCACCTTGGCCTTCTTCAGCGCGTGCACGATCCGGCCGGGCAGCGCGCCGACGTACGTCCTCCGGTGGCCGCGCAGCTCCGCCTCGTCGTGCACGCCGCCGAGCGAGATGCGCACGAACGGGCGGCCCGTGGCGTCGGCGATCGACTGGCCGAGCGAGGTCTTGCCCACGCCGGGGGGGCCCGCGAAGCACAGGATCGTCGCGCGCGCCTTCCCGGTCAGCTTGAGCACCGCCATGTGCTCCAGGATGCGGCGCTTCACGTCGTCGAGGCCGCGGTGATCCTCGTCGAGCTTCGCCTTCACCGCGTCGAGGTCGTCCTTCACCTCCGCCCTCGCGCTCCACGGCAGGTCCGCGATCCACTCGAGGTACGTGCGGATCACGTTGTGCTCCGCGCTCTGCGGGCCGACCGACTCGAGGCGGCGGAGCTCCCGATCGGCGACGGCGCGCGCCTCCTCGGGGAGCCCGGCCTCGTCGAGGCGCCGCCGGAGGGCCGACAGCTCGTCCTCGCCCTCCTCGCCGCCCGCGAGCTCCTTCTGGATGGCCCGGAGCTGCTCGCGGAGGATCACCTCGCGCTGGCCCTTGCCGAGCTCGCGCCGCACGTCGCCGTCGATCTTCTTCTTCAGGTCCGCCAGCGCGGACGCCTCGGCGAGCAGGCCGGCGACCCGCTGGAGCCGAGGCACCACGCGGAGCTCCGAGAGCACCTCCATCTCCTTCTCGGTGGGCAGGCCGAGCGCGCCGGCGACCTGATCCGCGAAGACGCCCGGCTCCGCCCGGCTCGTGGCGGCGATCTCGGCGAGGTTGGTCCCCGTCTTCGGGCCGACCTCGCGGGCGCGCTCGCGCAGCGACGCCGCGAGCAGGCGCGCCTCCTCGGCGTCGCCGAGGAACTCGGGCGCGAGGGTGCCCTCGGCCCGCCACGTCGGCTCCGTCTCGACCAGGGCCGAGAGCGCGAAGCGATCGAGCCCCTCGATCACCAGCCGGTAGCCGTTCGAGACGCGCGAGATGTCGACGACCCGCGCGAACGTGCCGATGTCGTGGAGGTCCTCGCGCCGCGGATCCTCGCGCTTCGGATCGCGCTGCGCGATGACGCCGATCACGTCGCCGGCGTGGACGGCGTTGAGCAGCGCCACCGAGCGGGGGCGCCCCACCGGGAGCGTGAGCACGGTGCCGGGAAAGAGGACGCCGGTGCGGAGCGGGAGCAGGGGAAAGGGAGAACGAGGCGCGCTGGCGCCGCTGCGAAGCTGGCTCATGCGAACTCCTGTGGCAGCGGTCGGCTCGCGCCATCCCTGCCGGATCGGTCGAAGGTCAGGTGGACTGCGTGGACAACGCGCCGCTCCTCCGCCCGTGAGGGCGGCGCAGCGCGCGGATGGGCTCACGTAGACCGCCGCGAGCAACCGCTCGGGCGAGCTCCATGAATCGATGAACGAAAAGTAAATTCGTTCACGCATCCGTCAACCCGCCCCGCCGGCGAGCGCGACGGCCGGATCAGAACGCCTGTACGCCGAGCACGAGGCCGGGCCAGGCGCGCTCGGTGCTGGTGGCGTCGGAGCCGAGGGGGGCGCTGCCGTAGGGGCTCAGCTGGGCGTCCTTCGGGGTGCTGCTGAACGAGACGTTGAAGCTGGGGCCCCCGAAGATCGCGAGCGCCGGGAAGAGGCGGAAGCCGAGGAGCGCGCGCGCCTGCGCGATCGTGGCCGCGGACTCGAGCGTCGAGGGCTCGTGGAGCGTGTACCCGAGCACGTCGAGGTCGACATAGGCGCGCTGGTGGATGGAGATGCGGCCGCCCAGGCCGAGCGCGGAGACCAGGAGCGGGCGATTGCCGATCGTGCGAAGGCCGATCCCGTAGATGTTGTGGAAGTGGTCGCTCCCGTGCTTGACGCCAGCCACCACGATGCCGGACTCGAGCCCCCAGACGTCCACGTGCAGGCGGCCGTTGCGGATGAAGTTGAACAACCCGAGCGAGAACGGCGAGTCGCCGGCGTAGTTGACGAGGCCGATCTGCGCGCCCCCCACCTTCCCGGTGGCGATGTTGAAGAGCCCGATCTGCGTGCCGGTCGACTCGCCCGCGGCCACGTTGGTCACGCTGATCTGCGTGCCGGTCGACTTGCCCGCGGCCACGTTGGCCACGCCGACCTGCACGTCGGTCGCCGCGCCCGCGGCCACGTTGGCCACGCCGACCTGCACGTCGGTCGCGTCGCTCACGGCCACGTTGGCGACGCCGATCTGAAGGTCTATCGCGGCGCCCGCCGCGACGTTGGCCACGCCGAGCTGCGCCCCGTCCACGGGCCCGACGGCGACGTTGAACACGCCGCCCTGTGCGCCCGTGACCGGGCCGACGGCGACGTTGAACGAGCCGACCTGCGCGCCCCGGAGCGATCCGGCGACGTTGAGGCCCATCGTGATCTGCGCGCCGCGCGCCGGACCGAGCACGAGGTTGGCGCCGGACGAGAGCTGGGCGCCGCACAGGAACGACGACGCGATGTTGACCCCGGCGCCGAGCTCGAGGCCCGCGACGCCCGCCGTGTACCCGGCGATGAGGTTGAGCGAGTAGCGGCGGACGACGTTCGTGCCGTCGAGGGTCGAGGTGCCGACATACGGGAAGACGTCGGCGCCGAGGAGGACGGTCTTCGCGCCGGGGAGCGTGCACCGAGGAGGCTCCGGTGGCGCGGGGGCGGGGCGAGCGGCCTTCGCGGGGCGCGCGGCGCGGGAAGGCGGCGTCGGCCGACTGGCGGCAGGCGGCGCGGGGGGCGCCGCAGGCGATGGCTGCGCCGCAGGCGGCGCCTCGGGCGGGCGCTTGCCGAGCGCCGCCGCGAGCTCCGCTGCCTCGTCCCGGACGAGGTTGCCCGCGAGCAGGGCGATCGCCTCGGCGGCGCGATCGGGATCCTCCGGGACGTCGATGGTGCGCTCGATGCGGCGGCCGTCCGCGGCGCTGTGGCTCAGCGTGACGCGGCCGTCGGGCTCGCCGCGAAGGACCAGCGTGGAGCGCCCGGCGGTCGCGGCGCGGGCCAGCGTGACGTCGGCGCCGAGCTCGCGCCCGATGGCGGCGCGCACCGCGTCGGGATCGAGCGTCCACGGCGCGCCGTCGACGACGAGATCGACGCCCGCGGCGCTCGGCTCCTCGGCGAGGGCAGGCGCGGGGGGCGCGGTGACCGCGGCGAGGGCGCCCGCGGCCGCGAGCGCGTGCAGAAGGAGGAGGCCTGCGCCGCGCGCGGACGTCTTCCGGTCACGGCGCGGCGAGCCCCGCGGCGGCGCAGGGAGAGGTGCGAGGGCGGGTGTGTTCATCGACCGTGCTGTGCCCGCTCGCAGCACGTTCGTTCACGCGCCGCGACGTTCACTCGTCCGCGCTGCGCATCGCCTCGATCAGCGAGCGCGACTCGGCTTGGCGGTAGCCGCCGAGGGCGCCCTGCGCGAACGGCTCGAGCGCCCGCCGCGCCTCGTCCTTGCGGCCGAGGCGAACGAGGCAAAGGGCGCGGTTGTACTGGGCCTCCACCGCGAAGCGGCCGCGCGGGGCGGCGGCCAGGTACGCGTTCCACGCGTCGAGCGCGGCCGCCGGGTTGCGCTCGACGAAGTGCGCGCGGTGCGCCGCCTGATAGAGCGCGTCCGCGTCGGGGCTGGCCGGCGAACGCTCGATGGCCTGCGGATCGGCCGCAGCCGGCCGCGGCGCGGTCGGCAGGCGCGCGGCGCTCGGCGCGACGGCCGCGACCGGGCGCGAGGCCGACCGGACCGGCGCGACCGCCAGCACCGGCGCGCGCGGCGGCGCAGGGGCGATCGGGGGCTCCGCGATCGGCGCAGGCAGCGGCGGCGGCTCCGGCGCGACCGCCTCCGCGACCGCCTCGGCCTCCGGCGGCGCGGGCGCCTCGGCCGCGTGCCGCGGCCCGGACAGCGGGCGCTGCGGCGGCGGCGCGGGCGGAATGTAGGGCGCCTCGGAGACGCGCAGCCCGAGCCGCGACGCGAGGTCGTCCCAGCCGCCTGGGAACCAGCGCGCGGCCGAGGCCCACGCGACCGATCCGACGAGCACGGCGGCCAGCGGGACCACCACGCGGACCATCGCGAGGCGGCGGGCCCGCTGGGCCTTCAGGCTCCTCATCACGCGGGCGCGCGTCTCGTCGCGGCGGCCGCGCGACGCGTCTGCCTCCGCGCGCAGGGCGCGCGCGGCCTCGCGGAGCACGTCGTCCTTCATGGGGCCCTCTCTTCCAGCAGCGTACGGAGCTTCTGCTTGGCGTGGAACAGCCGCGTGCGCACGGTGGCCTCGGGCACGCCCATGATCTCGGACGCCTCGCGCGCGCTGCGCTCCTCGACCTCGCAGAGCACGAACGCCACGCGCTGCGCCGTCGGCAGCGCGTCGAGGGCGCGGTTCAGCGCCTGCGCGAGCGCGGCGCGGCCGGCTTCCCGCTCGGGGCTCGACGTGTGCTCCTCGTCCGGCTCCAGGGCGAGCCGCGCCATGGCCGCGCGGCGCCGCGCCGCCGCGCGGAGGTGGTGGCGGGCGTGGTTGACCGCGATCGCGATAAGGAACGTCTTGAGCGACGAGCCGCCGCGGAACCGCTGCGCGGCCTGCGGCAGGCTGATGAAGACGTCGTGGGCCAGGTCCTCGGCGGACGCGTCGTCGCCGGTGAGGCGGCGAGCGAACCCGCGCACCGCGCCATAGTGCCTGTCGTACGCCTCGCCGACCGCCGCGGCGTCCCCGCGCCGCAGCCGCTCGACGAGCTCCTCCTCCGCGTCCTGCGCGCGCTCGGCGCCACGGGAGAAGAAGAACGGCATGAGGAGCGCCATGGTCTTCATCGGGCGCCACCTCTCCTCCGCGCGCGGGGGCTCGTCGGCGCCGGACGGCTCTGCGCCCGGAAAACCCGCTGCTCGCTCCGTCCCATCTCGGTCCATCCCTGCGCCGTCATCGTTACACCCGAACGCGCTCGGCGGCGTTGCCCGTTTGCCATCAACAAGCGTCCGAGAGCCCGGGTCGACATGTGGCACACCCCGTCGTGCCCGGCGTGGAGGAGAGCGTTCATGGTCGGCGCGTCGGTTTCGTGCCCGGAGAGGTCGGGAACGTTCAACGCCGGTCGGCAAAATCGACCACCGGGGATCCGGACGGCTGAAATCGACGGCCAGGGGGCGCGATCGACCGCCGGGGTCCATCCCGCCGCCCGGGAGCTCCGGACCGGCGACCGTCGAGATCGTGCGCAGGCGCGCGACCCGTTGAACGGAGCGCGTGGCAGCGGGCACGCAGCTCCGAGTGGGCAGAGGGCGCCGCGCCGACGAGCCGCGCCGCTGCCCTGGATCCATCGCTGATCAGGAGTGATGACATATGAGCATGCGCACGGCCTTCGAATGGGGTCTCGGTCTCTCTTTGTCCTTCTTTTCGATGACGACGGTCGGTTGCTACATCGAGACTGGCGAGGACTGCGACTGGGACGACGACTGTATCGACGCGCCCGACGCTCCCGACTTCGAGCGCCCGGATCCGGAGGAGGACTCGGACGACGGTGAGGAAGGCGCGAGCAGCGGCGGGGAAAGCAGCGGCGAGGAAAGCAGCGCGAGCAGCGGCGGCGCGGGCGGGAGCTCCCCAGGGGGACCGATCGCCTGCGAGGCGGCGTGCGACTGCCCGAGCGGCGACGCGTGCGTCGAGGGGATCTGCAGGACGCCGTGCGCGGCCTCGTGCGATTGCGCCGAGGGCGAGTCGTGCGAGGCCGGCTATTGCGCGCCGCCGCCCGAGCCGGCCCTCTCCTGCGAGGTGGACTGCGACTGCCCGAGCGGCAGCGCATGCGTCGAGGGCCTCTGCAGCTGAGCCGCGCGGCGCTCCCCGGGGGCGCATCGCCCCGCGCGCGAGCTCATCGGGGGACCTCACGGGCCGCTCCCGCCCATCATCGTCCCAGCCCTGCTCGCTCCGGGGCGGCATCGCCTTCGCGATGCAAGCGCCACGGTCAGAGGTGAGCCCCCTGCAGAGCGAGCAGGTCCTTCACGTCGCCGAGGACCAGCTCGCAGCGCCGAGCCGCCGTCCCAGGGGCGCCCGTTGAACGATCATGTGCCCATACAGGAGATCGCCGTTGGCGAACGACGCCCCGAGGTGCGCGTGCTCGGAGCGTGACCGTTCGAGCCTCGCTCGTTCCGGGTCGTCGACGGGCCGCCCCATCATGGCAGCCTCCGACCAGGCGCGGCTCAACGACCAGAAGCCGGCGACCCGATCGCTCCACGTCTCGAAGTGGAGAGTTCGCAGCCCCGCGGCGCGCGCCGCGCTGCGGTATGCATCCGGTGAGCCCATTCGCGTGCGGTAGTATGTGTCGACGCGGGGCGCCGCCTCGGGACGACCGACGAACCAGTCGGCGATGTGCGCCGAGCCGCCCGGCTTCAGCAACGACGCGAGCCGCTCGAACCAGGTGCGGCGCTCGAGATAGCAAGACGTCTCGATGGCGACCGCCGCGTCGAACAGGTCGGAGCCCGGCAAGGCGTGCGCATCGCGCACGAAGACGCGCACGCGGTCCGCGACCCCCGCCATCTTGGACAACGCGCGAACGACCGCCGCGTGCGATGGCACGAGCGTGATCGCCGTCACGCGCGCTCGGAGCGACTCCGCCCAGTACAGCGAGCCGCCGCCGAGACCGCAGCCCACGTCGAGGAGCTCGATCCCGCCGCTGCGCGGCGCGATGTGCCGCGTCACCTCGGCGAGCAGCGCCTCCTGCGACTCGATCAGTCGCGCGCGCAGCTCATCGAGAGACCATCGTGGATCGACGGCGCCATCGCTGAACCCCGTGTGATAGTGCACGCGCGGCCCAGGGCCATACTTGGCCAGGATGCGCCGCGTCTTCTCATCATAAAACGCCGCGACGACCTGCTGCTCCTCGGTGAGGCTCAGAGGGCTGCTTCCAGTGTCGGCACTATCGTTCTCAGCGCAGCATCGATGCATCGGAGGCTCTCCTTCGCGAGAGAGATGGCGAGATCGCGCGCCCAGAGGGTCACCGCGCGGCGCTCATCTGGAGCGAGGCCGTGGATACGCGGGTCGCCCGTGGCGAGATCGCGCGCCACATGGGCCGCGATGCCGAGCCCGCGCCCGGCGCGCGCTGCAGAGGGCTCAAGGGGCGTCCCGACCCAGAGAATGCGCAGATAGGCCGCGTACTGGAGCCCTGCGATCGCCTCGGCGACCTCGCGTGTCGCTGCCTCCGTCCAGACGGTCGTCCGCATCTCTGCGAGCTGCGCACCGGCGGCCGCGACGAGGTCCGCGGCCGCGCGCGCCACGGCGTCGGACGGCACCGCGCCGCGCGCGAGCGTCGCGAACGCGAGATTCTGCAGGATGAACTGGACGGCCGGACCGGTGCGGGTCGGCCGTTCCAGGTACGTGCACTCCCCATCGGCGATGTCGTCCGCGAGGTTTGCAGCGCAGAAGCTGAAGAAGACCGCGGCGCCCCGCGCGAGGAGGGCGTCACGGGCCAGCCCGGCCTCCGCGCCCGCCGCATAAGCGAACGCGAGCGGCCCGGAGCGGCCTGCCTCGAGCGCCCGGATCACGTCGGCCTTCTCGAGAGGGCCGAGGGCGCTGCGGCCGACGACACGCAACGCCTGCTGAAAGATGGCTCCGCCGCTCATGGCGACCCCCGCGCGCGGCGCTATGGCGCAATCGTGAGATAGTATCCGCTCTTCGCATTGACCTCGTTGGCGTCCTGACGCGCCTGCGCGATGCGCTGCTGGAGCTCGTTCTCGATGTCCGGGTTGCCGCGATGCTCGATGACTATCCTTACCTCGCCGCCGGCAGCGACGGTGTGGAGCGCCTTGAATATCTCCTTGATTTGAGGGCTCAGATCCATCGCGCCGAGCGTCCCCTCGATGATACCCAGATCGATGAGGCGCATGAGGTACTCGTAGCCGCTCCGGGTCATGTTGTATGCGACCAGGCCAGGGCCTTGATTTGCCGAATAGCTCACTTCACATCTCCCTGAAATACGAGGTCGCAGCAGAGCGGACGGCCCCCGATGAGCGCTGCGAGCAGCACCGGTGATCGGCATGAGCGAGGCCGTGTGCCTGGCGCCCCCAGGAGTATGTAGGGTGGCGCAGGCGAGCGCGTCAATCCACCGGGCGAGCCGGGTGGTGCTCCCATTTTCTCTGAGAGAGTTCACATGAAGGTGGGAAGAACATTGTTTTTTCTTCCCTCCTTCCCGTCGTCCCGCCTTCGTGTGAGATGACAGAAAGGTGCTTACGCGATCCGCCTTCCTCCTGAATGAGCGGGGCAATGAGCGCGGCGGGGGAAGCCCAGGCTCACCGCGACGGGATGAGCCGCTCGAGCCGGGAGATGTACCCCGGCAGCTCCGCCGCCAGCGCTCCGGGCAGCGCCCGGTCCGCTTCGAACAACATCGCCAGGTTGCCGTAGAGCGCCGCGTCCGCGAGGCTCGGGGCTTCGCCGAACAGGAACGGCGATCGCTTCAGCGTCCGGACGGTCGGCGCGAGCAGGGTTTTCGCGCGCTCGAGCAGCGCCGGGGTGTCGCGCTCCCACTGCTCGATACAGCCGGCGCCGAACTTGCGCTCCTTGATCAGCGTGTACAGGGCGCGCTGACCCGGCCGCTCCCAGGCGTCGCGGATGCGCGGCGACGCGATTCGAAACAGCACGTCCTCCAGCGGTCCGTCGCAGAAGTCCGCGTAGGCCCAGACCGGGCCCTCGAGGACGTCGAGCGTCAAGCGCCGGGCGGCAGGGTCCTCGAGCAGGAGCTCGCAGATCCGCCGCGACTCGACCGTCACCCGGCCGTCGTCGCCGACCAGCACCGGCACGTAGATATAGCCGCCGGTCACGCGGGCCAGCTCGTCGCGATCATCGTACGGCACCTCGACCAGCTCGTACGGGCGACCCAGGAGGTCGAGCAGCATCTGAACTTTGCGGGCGAAGGGGCTATATCGGAGTCGGTAGAGCTTCATGACTCCCGGGATACCGCGGCGCGCCTGGACGAGCGAACGAATGTTTTCCATGGTACATGAGAAATTCTCATGACCAGCCCCGCCCCGGGGGATCACCCTCCGCCGCTGCCGTCGCTCACCGCCCTTCAGGCGTTCGAGGCCGCGGCGCGCCATGCGAGCGTCACCCGCGCGGCGCGCGAGCTGGGCGTGACCCAGGCCGCCGTCAGCCACCAGATCCGCGCCCTCGAGGACACGCTGGAGACGGCGCTGTTCCGGCGCTCGCCGCACGGCATCACCTTGACGGAGGACGGCGAGCGCTGGGCTGCGGAGCTGGGCGTCGTGTTCGCCAGGCTGCGCGAGGCGAACGCCCGCCTGCGGCGGCCCGCCGCGGACGCGCGGCCCGCCGTGTCGGTCAGCGTCACGCCGTCGTTCGGGGCGCGCTGGCTCGTGCCGCGGCTCGGGCAGTTCCTTGTGAGCCACCCGGAGGTCGACGTGCGCATCTCCGCCACCGAGCGCCTCGTCGATCTCGCGAGAGAGCCGGTGGACATCGGCATTCGTTATGGACTCGGCAGCTACCCGGGCCTTTTGACCGTCAAGCTGGCGGACGACGCCCTGATCGTGGCCGCCGCGCCGAGCGTCGCGAGCAAGCGCGCGCGCTGGCGCGTCGAGGACCTGAGCCACGAGGTGTTGCTCGGGGACGACCACCCCGACGCCTGGGGCCGCTGGTTTCGCGAGCGCTCGCGCCGCCTGCCGGCCCGGGTGCGCCAGAGCCAGCTCACCGACTCGTCGATGCTGGTGGACGCGGCGGTGCGCGGTCAGGGGGTGGCGCTCGCGCGCTGGTCGCTCGCGGCCGCAGAGCTCGAGCTCGGCCGCCTGGTGCTGCTCTTTCCCAGGCTCCCGGCGCTGCCGACGGGCCTCGCTTACTTCCTCGTGAGCACGCGCGCGAGCCTGCGGCGAAAGCCGGTGGCCGCCTTCAGGGACTGGATCGTATCCGAGGCCGCGAGCCTGCGCAGGCCCGGAGGCTGACGGCGCGGCCTCAGCCCCCCGGCTCGCGGGCGGGCCCGCGGCCGACGAGGCCGTAAAGGACGATCCGGTGGACCGCGGACAGCATCGCCTCGACCTCCTCGCGGGAGCCCTGGAACAGCCACGGTGGAGCGAAGCTCGCATAGGCGCGCAGGAGGGCGCGCGCTGTGAGCTCGGGGTCGGCGGCGTCGAGCTCGCCGGCGCCGGCGCCGCGCGCGACGAGATCGCGGAGGAGCGCGCGCTCCTCGTCGAGGAAGCGGGCGTGGGCGGCCTTCACGGCGCGGCTCTGGCAATGCACGAGATCGCACGCGTGCGCGCCCGAGCCGGCGAGCTCCAGGAAAGCGCCCGCGCGGGCGTCGAACACGGCCCGCAGCCGGTCGCAAAAGGGCACGTCGTCCCTGGCCGCGGCGGCGCGCATCGCGGCCATGACGGCGCGGTGCTCCCCCTGGGAGAGCTCCTCGACGATGGCGTCCTTCGAGGCGAACTCCAGGTACACGGCGCCGACCGCGATCTCGGCCTCGCGCGCGATATCGGCGACGGTGGTCTTGGCAGGCCCGTACCGGCGGAGGAGCCGCTCTGTCGCCTCGAGGATCCGCTGGCGCCGCTCCCTTTCGCCGCCGGGGTAACCGTGCTCCATGAGGTGAGCGATGTTCTCCCGGATTCACGGCCGGGGGAAGCGTCCTGGCGGGCGGCCGGCAAGGACCATGGGGACGCCACGGCGCGCGGGCACGGGCGGGGCCGCGCGCTGGAGATGGCACGAACCCGACGGCGCGCGGCCCGCGTCGGCGCGACGGAGCCCAGCCCCGAGATTGATCGCCGTACGCCCGGCGGCTATCGTGGGCTGGCTTTGCACCGGATTTTCCGCGAAGATCGCGCTGTTCACGGGATCCGCGGTCCGGCGTGCGAGGGGATCGAGCCATGACGAGCACCGCGCCGACACACGACGAAGCCGAAGGGCTGGTGCGACCGGGGCAGGTCATCGCCGAGAAGTACCGCGTCGAGCGGGTGATCGGCGCGGGTGGGATGGGCGTCGTCGTCGCCGCGACCCACCTCCAGCTGGAGGAGCGGGTCGCGATCAAGCTGCTCCTGCCCGAGGCGGCGAAGTCGCGCACGCTCGCCGAGCGCTTCGTGCGCGAGGCGCGCGCCGCGGTGAAGGTCAAGAGCGAGCACGTGGCGCGCGTGACCGACGTCGGGACGCTCGACTCCGGCACGCCGTACATGGTGATGGAGTACCTGTCGGGCAGCGACCTCGCCGACGCGCTCCGCGCGGGCGGGCCGATGACCCCGCAGGCGGCCGTCGAGTACGTCCTCCAGGCCTGCGAGGCGCTCGCCGAGGCGCACGCCGCGGGCATCATCCACCGCGACCTCAAGCCGGCGAACCTGTTCCTCACGCGGCGCGCGGACAGCTCCCCGTGCGTGAAGGTGCTCGACTTCGGGATCTCGAAGGTGGCGACCGGCGGCTCCGACCCGCGGATCACCGACACGAAGGCCATCATGGGGTCGCCGCTCTACATGTCGCCCGAGCAGCTCAAGTCCTCGCGCGACGTCGACGCGCGCACCGACATCTGGTCGCTCGGCGTCATCCTGTTCGAGCTGCTCACCGGCGCGCCGCCGTTCGACGGCGCGACGATGCCGCAGCTCTGCGTGGCGATCATGCAGGGGATCCCGAGCCCCCTCGCCGCGTTCCGCTCCGACGTGCCCCCGGCGCTCGAGGCGGTGATCCGCAAGTGCCTCGAGAAGCTGCCGGAGCAGCGGTTCCGCCACGTCGGGGAGCTGGCCGAGGCGCTCGCGCCGTTCGCGACCGGGCGGGCCCGGCTCTCCGTCGACCGGATCAGCGGGATCTCGCGGAGCTCGGGGCCCCCGCGGCCAGAGCTCCCTTCGGCGAGCGGGGTGACCTCGCCGACCGTGGTGAACACGTCGCTGAACACCTCGCCGACGTGGAGCGGGACGGTCGTGCCGCGAAAGCGGCCGGTGGGGCTCGCCGTCGCGGCCGGCGCCTTCGTGTCGCTGATCGCCGCGGTGGCGGTCTTCGCGCTCCTGACGTCCCGCTCGCGCGGCGACGGCGCAGCGACCGAGCCGGCCGCCAGCGCCTCGGCGGCGCCGTCGCCGGCGGACGCCGCGGCACAGCCGGCGACCGCGCCCGCGTCGCTCTCGCCGACCGTCACGCCCGGCGGCGCCGAGGCCCCGGCGCCGGTGGACGACCGCACGGCGGCGCCGGGCCCGGCCGAGATCCCCCCTGCGCCCCCCGCGGCGCCGGCCAGCGGCAAGCCCGCGGCGCCGCGCCGGCCGAGCGCCGCACCGCGACCCCCGGCCGCCACGCACGCCACGCAGGCTCCGGCCACCCGGCCGCCCGCCGCCCCGGCCGCTGCGCCGCCCGGCGGCAACCTGTTCGACGATCGCAAGTGAGGACACCACCATGACGAGCCTGCCCGTGCAGCACCTCGGGCGCCTGCTGGCGCTCGCGATGTTCCTTGCCGCCCTCCTTGCGGGCGGCCGCGACGCGAGGGCCGACATGGCGGCCGCGCAGGCCCTGTTCGACGCGGCCAAGCAGCTGATGGCCCAGGGCAAATACGCCGACGCGTGCCCCAAGCTCGAGGAGAGCCAGCGGCTCGATCCGGGGATCGGCACGCAGTTCAACCTCGCGGCCTGCTACGAGCAGCTCGGCCGGACGGCGAGCGCCTGGTCGATGTTCCTCGAGGTGGCCGGCGCGTCGAGGGCCGCCGGCCAGCCGGAGCGCGAGAAGGTCGCGCGGCAGCGCGCCGCCGCGCTCGAGCCGCGGCTCATCCGGCTGACGATCACGGCGCCGGCCGACTCCCCGGCCGACCTCCAGGTGAAGCGCGACGGCGCCCTCGTGGGGCGCGCGCAGTGGGGCACGCCGGTGCCCGTGGATCCCGGGAAACACACGGTCGAGGCCTCCGCCGCCGGCCGAGCGCCTTTCGCGAGATCCATGGAGCTCACCCGGGCGGGCGCCTCGGAGACGCTGGCCATCCCGCCGCTGCCCGCGGGCGCGCCGGCGCGCGACGCCGCGCTCCCGCCGAGCGGCCCCGCCGCGCCTGCGGGCGCCGCCGCGCCCCCTCCGGGCGGCCCCGGCGCGCCGCGAGCGAGCGGCGCCCCGTTCGCGCCGGTCGCCGCGGTTGCGCCGGGGCGCCCGGCCGCGCCGCTGACCAAGCGCCGCAGCAAGGGGATGATGGTCACGGGCATCGTCCTGACGAGCCTCGGCGCCGTCGCCGTCCTGGGCGGGGGCCTGGTGATCGCCTCCACCCCCTCGTGCTCCGGCGACGGCTGCGAGTACGACACCTCCAGCGACCCGTTCGCCGAGGACACGGTCTACGAGGAGGATGGCTCGGAAGGCGCCGGGGTCGGGCTCGTCGTCGGCGGGCTCGTCCTCGCCGGCGTCGGCATCCCGCTCGCCATCATCGGCGGCCGCAAGGTGCCGGTGCAGCCCGAGAAGCAGGCCGCCTCCACGCCGGCGCCGCCGCCCGAGCTCGTCATCGGCCCGCGCTACGCCGGGCTCCGCTGGTCCATGTGAGCGCCGGCGCGGCGCCGGCCCGGCGCGCGCGGCGGTGCGCCGGCGCGGCGCGCGGCGAGGGGGCCGTGAGCGCTCATTCCGGATCGATCCGGTACACGGTGCCGCCGAGATCGACGACGTAGACCTCGCCGGCGCCGTCCTGCCCGAAGCTGGCGATGCTGAAGCCGAACGATCCGAGGTCGTCCGTTCGGTCGACGGGCGCGGAGGCCACCCCGGCCTCATAGGTGAGCGTCCAGACCCTGCCGCTGCAGTAATCGCCGTAGAAGTAGCTCCCCCGGAGCCACGGGATCTCGCTGCCCCGGTAGACGTAACCGCCGGTGACCGAGCAATCCTCGATGACCCGCCCGGCGTGGCCGTACTCGACGGCAGGGAGCGTGATGGTCCCCTCGAGATCGCAGCTCTCCGCGGGGATGAAGCAGTGCGCGCCCTCCATCCGGCGCCAGCCGTAGTTCTTCCGTCCCTGCCCGGCCGGCTCGATGTTGATCTCTTCCCAGAGGCGCTGACCGACGTCCGCGATGTAGAGATCGCCCGTGCACGCGTCGAAGCTGAAGCGGTACGGGTTCCGCAAGCCATAGTCCCAGATCTCGGGGAGGACGCCTTCGCCCGTCATGTTCCCTTCCGGGATGCTGTACGGGTGTGTCGAGACGTCGAGGCGAAGGATCTTCCCGAGCAGCGTCGTGAGCGCCTGGCCATTGCCGATGTCCGCATGGTTGGGGCCGGCGTCGTTGTTGTCCCCGCCATCGCCGAGCCCGAGATAGAGGAAGCCGTCGATCGGGCTGAACTCGAGCGAACCGCCGTTGTGGTTTCGATGCAGATCCACGACCTCGAGGTGCGTGGCCACCGGGTCTGGACTGGCCACGTCCGGTCGCTCTCCCCGCGCGAACTCGACCACACGCGCGTTGCCGCCCGTCGCCTTGTCCGTGTAGTGGACGAAGAAGCGACCGGTGTCCTCGTAATCGGGGTGGAAGGCGAGCCCGAGGAGGCCGCGCTCGCCGTTGTCATTGAACAGGACGCGATCCCGGATATCGAGAAACACCTTGGGCTCCGCCGCTCCATCGTCGAGGACGAGGATCTGGCCAGGCTGCGTCAGGAGGAAGAGCCGCGTGGGGTCGCCCGGCGCGGATTTCACGAGGAGCGGGTGATCGAGGCCGGAGACGAGCGTGGTGAGCTTCAGCGCGCCCTCGTCCTCGCTCGGCGGCGCGCAGCTGAATCCCGCCGCGGGCTCACCACCGCCGCTCCCGCCAGCTCCGCCGCCGCCAGTGGCGCTGCCGCCCACCCCGCTGCCGCCAGCCCCGCTCGCGCCAGCCCCGCTGCCGCCGCCCCCACTCGCGCCTGCTCCGCCGGCTGCGGTCGACGAGACACCGCCGGTCGTGCCGGGCGGCAGCGGAGAGATCGACGCCTCGCGCGAGCAGGCGATGAACGCGAGCTCGGCCGCCAGAGAGAGCGCGATGATCGGAAGGGGCGACAGGGCTGAGCTCGACGGCCTCACGGCTTGACGATATCGTAGATCGAAGCCCAGGGCGGCGAAGATCCGGTGTTGGAGGCGCCCGCGCGCCCCGCCCGCCGCGCGCGCACGCCGGACGGCGCCGCTGCGGCCCTCCCTGACGCGCCTGCGCCGGCGTTCGGGGCGTGGCGAGATCGCGAAACGAGCCCCGCGATCCACGCATCGATATCGATGGAGCTGGCCCCATCGCCGCACTTCGAGCGAGGCCGAGCACACGAGAGCATGGCATCCGTTTTTCCGCGCTGGAGCAACACCGCTTTCCGACTCGCCATCGCCGCCGTCTTCCTCGGCGGCGCGGCGGCCGTGTCAGCGCCGATGATCTACGTGCGCTCGGACTGGAACACCGGACAGAACCTGCCCGTGCAGCAGCCGGTGCAGTTCGATCACAGGCACCACGTGCAGGACGACGCCATCGATTGCCGGTTCTGCCATCACACGGTCGAGCGGACGGCCACGGCGGGCATGCCATCGACCGTCCTCTGCATGGGCTGTCACAGCCAGGTCTGGAATCAGAGCCCCAAGCTCGAGCTCGTCCGGAACAGCTATTTCTCGGACACGCCGATCGTCTGGAACCGCGTCAACGACGTGCCCGACTTCGTCTATTTCAACCACGCGATCCACGTGAACAAGGGCGTCGGCTGCGTGACGTGCCACGGCCGCGTGGACCAGATGCCCGACGTCCGCCAGGCGACGCCGATGACGATGGGCTGGTGCCTCGACTGCCACAGGGCGCCGGAGCGTCACCTCCGCCCGCTCTCCGCGATCGTGGACATGGACTGGGACCCCGGCCCCGACGCGGAGCAAATCGGCCGGCAGATCGCGCAGGAGGTCGGGGCGCGGAGCCTCGTCCACTGCTCGACCTGCCACAGGTGAGCGCGCGCAGGCGCAGCGCGGGAGGCAAACGAGGGATCCACGCGAGACACAAAGGGAGCCTGCGAGAGCACGCGAGACAGAAGGCCAACAGGCGGCGAGCAGCGGAGCGCCGCCACGGCGGCGGCGCCGATCCACCGATGACCTGAAGAGGGACGATGGCTGATCAGAGACAGACCCCGTGGAGCGCCGCGCTCGACGGCAAGACCGGTAAAGCGTACTGGCGCAGCCTGGCGGAGCTCCTCGAGTCACCGGAGCTCCGCGAGGCCGCGGCGCGGGAGCTCCCGGGGGGCAGCGGCGAGCCCGTCGCGGTGAGCCGGCGGAGCTGGCTCAAGCTCCTCGGCGCGAGCATGGCGCTCGCCGGCGTGTCCGGGTGCAGATCGAGGGCAGCGGACAAGATCGTCCCTTACGTGACGACGCCGCCCGAGGTGACGCCGGGCGTCCTCCGGTATTACGCCACCAGCCTCGATCTCGACGGGTTCGCCACGGGCATCCTCGTCGAGAGCCACGAAGGGAGGCCGACGAAGATCGAGGGCAACCCGGAGCACCCGGCGAGCCTCGGCTCCACCGGCGCCTACGAGCAGGCGTCGGTGCTCGGCCTGTACGATCAGCACCGCGCGCGCGCGGCGCGGCGCGGCCACGACCCGGCGACGTGGCAGGCGTTCGTCCAGCAGTTCGGGGGCGCGCGGAGCGACGGCGGCGCCGGGCTCCGGTTCGTCCTTCGGCCCACCGGCTCTCCGCTCGTCCTCGACCTCATCGGCCGCGTCCAGGCGCGCTATCCGGCCGCCCGGTTCACGTTCCACGCGCCCGCGAGGTCGACGCACCCGGCGCGCGGGGCCGAGCTCGCCTTCGGCGCCCCGCTCCAGGCGCAGTACGACTTCCGGACGGCGGACGTCCTCCTCGCGCTCGACGCCGACTTCCTCGCGTCGATGCCTTTCCACGCGCGGTATGCGCGCCAGTTCTCCGAGCGAAGGCGCCTCGGCTCGCCGACGGGCACCATGAACCGTCTCTATGTGATCGAGCCCGGGCTGACGCCGACGGGGAGCATCGCCGATCACCGCCTGCGCAAGCGGCCGAGCGACGTGCCGGCGATCGCCGCGGCGATCGCGGCCGAGCTGCTCCTCACCGAGGGTGCGCGCCCGGGGTTCATCCCTCCCCAGGCGCTCGGCGCGCTCGAGCCGCTCCGGGCGCGGATCAGCGAGGCGGAGAGGCGCTTCGTCCGGGCGCTCGCGCGCGACCTCGCGCGCGGCGGCCTGGCGAGCGTCGTCGTCGCGGGGGAGCGGCAGCCTCCCGGGGTGCACGCGCTCGCGCACCTCATGAACGCGGCGCTCCGCAACGACCGCGCGGCGTGGACCACCGCGGGGACCTTGATCACGGCCGGCGCCGCCGAGCA
This sequence comes from Sorangium sp. So ce128, assembly GCF_051525245.1. Classification (NCBI taxonomy): domain Bacteria; kingdom Pseudomonadati; phylum Myxococcota; order Polyangiales; family Polyangiaceae; genus Sorangium; species Sorangium sp. So ce128. The sequence goes on from NZ_CP150313.1 coordinate 6,551,764, forward strand.
GGACCTCACGGCGCTCGCCGAGGAGATCCGCCGCGGCGCCGTCGATACGCTCGTGCTCCTCGAGAACAACGTGGCGTACACGGCGCCCGCGGATCTCGAGCTCGCGGCGCTGCTCCGCTCCGTCCCGAGCCGCGTCTACCTCGGCCTCTACGAGGACGAGACCGCCGCCGGCTGCGACTGGTTCGTGCCCGCCGCGCACGATCTCGAGGCCTGGGGGGACGCGCGCGCGTACGACGGCACGACCTCGCTGGTCCAGCCGCTCATCGAGCCGCTCTTCCAGGGCAAGACCGCCTCCGAGGTGCTGGCGGTGTTCGCGGGCGAGCCGCCGAGGAGCGCGCGAGAGCTCCTGCGCGACGCCTGGGCCGCGCGCCGCGGCGGCGCCGATTTCGAAGCGTTCTGGGAGGACGCGCTCCGGCGCGGGCTCGTCGAGGGCACCGCGGCCCCGCGCGAGGACGCCTCGCTGCGGCTCGACGGCGTGATCGCGGCGCTCGCGCAGCTCGCGGCGGCGGCCCCGCCGCCGGCGGAGGCCATCGAGGTCGCCTTCTCGGTCGACGCGAGCGTCTATGACGGCCGGTTCGCCAACAACCCGTGGCTTCTCGAGCTGCCGGATCCCATCACCAAGCTCACCTGGGACAACGCCGCGCTGCTCAGCCCGGAGACGGCGAAGGCGCTCGGCGTCGAGAGCGAGGATGTCGTCGATCTCGAGCTCGGGGGGCGGAAGATATCGATACCGGTCCTCGTCGCCCCGGGGCACGCCGACAGGACGGTATCGCTCAAGCTCGGTTACGGGCGGAGCGGCTCCGAGTCGATCGCCGCCGGGGTGGGGTCCGACGCGTACCGGCTCCGCGCCGCGGCCACGCCGTTCTTCGCGGCGGGCGTCTCGGTGACGAAGCGGCCCGACCCGAAGCACAAGCTCGCCCTGACGCAGACGCACTTTCGCCTGGAGGGGCGCCCGATCGCGCTCTCGGTCCCCCTTACCGCCTACCGCGAGCACCCCGGCTTCACGGAAGCGCTGAAGGGGCCGCAGCCGTCCCTCATGCCCGCGGTGGCCCCTGGGCCGCTGAAGGAGCAATGGGCCATGACGATCGATCTCACGATCTGCACCGGCTGCAGCGCGTGCGTCGTCGCGTGCCAGGCCGAGAACAACGTCCCCGTGGTGGGCAAGGAGGAGGTCCTGAACAGCCGTGAGATGCACTGGCTCCGCATCGACTCGTACGTATCGAGCGACCCGCGCGACACGGCCGTCGTCCATCAGCCCATGATGTGCCAGCACTGCGAGAAGGCGCCGTGCGAGTACGTGTGCCCCGTGAACGCGACGACGCACAGCCCCGACGGGCTCAACGAGATGACCTACAACCGCTGCGTCGGGACGCGGTTCTGCTCGAACAACTGCCCGTACAAGGTCCGCCGCTTCAACTGGTTCGATTACGGCGAGCTCCGCGCCTTCAACACCGGGCTCGCGAGGCTCCAGCGCAACCCCGACGTGACCGTGCGGGAGCGGGGCGTCATGGAGAAGTGCACGTACTGCGTCCAGCGGATCCGCCGCGCGGAGATCGCCGCGCGGGTCGAAGACCGCCCGATCCGCCCGGGAGAGGTCGTCACCGCCTGCCAGCAGGCCTGTCCGACGCAGGCGATCCAGTTCGGCTCCCTCACACACGAAGAGACGGCGATGGTGGCGTGGCGGGGCGAGCCGCGGAGCTACGCGGTGCTCCACGACCAGGGCACCCGGCCGAGGACCATGTACCTCGCGCGCGTCAACAACAAGAACCCGGAGATCGAAGAGCCGTGACGGAGCCTCTCCTCCTCGGGCGACCCACCGACGAGGCGCTCTCCGAAGAGCTCCTGTCGGTCGTCTGGAAGCCGCGATCCAGGCTGTGGTTGGCGGCGTTCGCCATCACCGGCGCCGGCACGGCGGTGCTCGCGCTCGCCATCCTCTACACCGTCACCACCGGCATCGGGGTCTGGGGCAACAACATCCCGGTGGGCTGGGCCTTCGGGATCATCAACTTCGTGTTCTGGGTCGGCATCGGCCACGCGGGGACGTTCATCTCCGCGATCCTCCTCCTCCTGGAGCAGCGCTGGCGCACGAGCATCAACCGGTTCGCCGAGGCGATGACCCTCTTCGCCGTCATCCAGGCGGGCCTCTATCCGCTCCTGCACCTCGGCCGGCCGTGGTTCGCCTACTGGCTCGTCCCCTACCCCTCGACGCTGAAGGTCTGGCCCCAGTTCAAGAGCGCGCTGCCGTGGGACGCGGCGGCCATCTTCACGTACTTCACGGTCTCTCTCGTCTTCTGGTACATCGGGCTCCTCCCCGACTTCGCGTCGCTCCGCGACCGGGCCCCCGACCGCCGCCGCCGGATCGTCTACGGCGTCCTGTCGCTCGGCTGGCGCGGCTCTGCGGCCACCTACCGCCACTACCGGCTCCTCTACGGGCTGCTCGCCGGGCTCGCCACGCCGCTCGTGCTCTCGGTGCACTCGATCGTGAGCACCGATTTCGCGATGGCGCTCGTCCCGGGCTGGCACGCGACCATCTTCCCGCCGTTCTTCGTCGCCGGGGCCATCTTCTCCGGCTTCGCGATGGTGCTGACGCTGCTCATCCCGGCGCGCCGCATCTTCCACCTCGGGAACGTCGTCACCCAGCGGCACATCGACAACCTGAGCAAGCTGGCGCTCGTCACCGCCTGGATCGTCATCTACTCGTACATCATCGAGCTCTTCGCCGCCTGGTACAGCGCGTCGGAGGCCGAGATCTATCAGTTCTTCGTCGCGCGCCCCACGGGGCCGAACGCCGCGGTCTTCTGGGCGCAGATGATCTGCAACGTGCTCGTCCCCCAGCTGCTCTGGTTCCCGAAGGTCCGGAGGAACATGATCCTCCTCTGGATCATCTCGATCCTCGTGAACGTCGGGATGTGGTCCGAGCGGTTCGTGATCATCGTCCTGTCGCTGCAACGCGAGTTCCTCCCGTCGGCGTGGCACGCCTACCGCCCGACGTACGTCGATATCGCGATGTTCATCGGGACGATCAGCTTCTTCCTGCTGCTCGTCCTGATCTTCCTCCGCCTCTTCCCGTTCATCCCCGTGGCCGAGGTCAAGGAGCTGAACCACGAGCTCCGCCACAAGGAGGAGCACTGAAATGAGGAGAGGTCTGCTCGCCGAGTTCGAGACGCCCGAGGCGATGCTCCAGGCGATCGCGGAGCTCAGGAGCCGCGGATACAGGCGCCTCGACGCGTTCACGCCGTATCCGATCCACGGCCTCGAGCAGGCGCTCGGGCTCCGCCGCTCGCCGCTCACCTGGATCGTCCTGCCCTTCGCGCTCGCGGGCACCGCGGGAGGCTACCTCGTCCAGTGGTATTGCAACGCGTTCGACTACCCGCTCAACGTGGGTGGGCGGCCGGGGCACGCGGCCCCTGCGTTCATCCCGATCACCTTCGAGATGCTGGTGCTCTCGGCCGCCCTCTCGGGGTTCGTCATCCTGCTCGTCCTCTCGCGGCTGCCCGAGCTCTGGCACCCGGTGTTCGACGTGCCCGGGTTCGAGCGCGCCTCCATCGATCGGTTCTGGATCGGCATCGACGCCCGCGACCCGGCGCTCATCAGCCCCATCACCGAGCGCGATCTCACCGATCTCGGCGCCCTCACCGTGGCCTGGGCCGGGAAGGAGCGATCATGACGCGCGGACTGCCCCTCTCGCTCTCCTGTCTGGCCGCGGCGCTGTGCCTCTCCTGCACGCCGGTGACCTCGGCCGACGCCGAGCCCGGCGAGGCGGACCTGCTGGATCTCGAGCGCATGCTCCGCCAGCGGCGCTACACGGCCTACCAGGAGACAGAGCTCTTCGACGACGGCTCGGCCATGCGCCGCCCGCCCGAGGGCACCGTACCGACCGATCGCGTGCTCGGCGATCCCGGGCTCACCCGCGGGATCGCGGACGGAGCGTACGTGGCGCGCGTCCCGGTCACGGTGACGATCGAGCTGCTCCGGCGCGGAAAGGAGCGCTACGAGATCTTCTGCGCTGCCTGCCACGGGGTCGCCGGAGATGGCGAGTCGGAGGTCGCGCGCAACATGACGCTGCGGCGCCCGCCGTCGCTCGTCGACCCGCGCGTCCAGGCGTTCCCGCCCGGGCGCATCTACCAGGTCATCGTCGAGGGCTACGGGCTCATGCGCTCGTACGAGCCGCACGTCCCGCTCAGGGAGCGCTGGGCGATCGTGGCCTATGTGAAGGCACTCGGGAAGAGCCGCGGCACCGCGCTCGACGCGCTCCCCCCACCCCTCCGCGAGCGCGCCCGGAAGGAGCTCCCGTGAACCGGCGATTCCCTGTCTTCCGAGGCGGCCGCGCGATCGTGACGCGGTCCCTCGGCCTCGCGCTCCTCGGCGCCCTGCTCCTCGTCGTCGGGGCCTTCGTGGACCGGGAGCGGCTCTTCTACGCGTACCTCGCGGCGTACGCCTTCGCCGTGACCACGGCGGTCGGGGCGCTCCTCTTTCTCATGATCTGCCACGCCATGGCCGCGACATGGCCTGTGGCCGTCCGCCGCCTCGCGGAGGCGATCGTCGGGGCGCTGCCGCTCCTCTGCGCGCTGTTCGTCCCGCTCCTGTTCGGCCTCGGCGCGCTCTACGGGGAGTGGCTCCACCCCGAGTCGATCGGCGACGAGCACGTTCGATCCATCGTGCTCCACAAGACGCCTTACCTGAACCTCCCCTTCTTCCTCGTGAGGACGGGGATCTACTTCACGGTGTGGCTCGTCTTCGGCGCCCTGCTCCGGCGCGGCTCGATCCAGGGCGACGCGACCCCGGCGCTCGCGGACAGCCGGCGCCTCCGCGTGATCAGCGTCGCCGGCCTCCCGCTCGTCGGGCTCACGCTCTCGTTCGCGGCCTTCGACTGGCTCATGTCCCTCGCGCCGACGTGGGTGTCGACGATGTTCCCCGTCTATGTGTTCGCCGGCGGCTTCGTCGCCGCGATAGCGCTGCTCACGGTGCTGGCGTTCGCCGCCGAGCGCGCCGGGCTCCTGCCCGGGCTGAGCGCGTCGCACTACTACGCGCTCGGCCGGCTGCTCCTCGCGTTCACGATCTTCTGGGCCTACGCCGCGTTCTTCCAGTTCATGCTGATATGGATCGCGGACAAGCCCGAAGAGGCGGAGTTCTACGTGCTCCGCGCCCACGGCCCGTGGGCGATCGCGTCCCTCGTGCTCGTGCTCGCGCGGTTCGTGATCCCCTTCGCGATCCTGCTCAACTACGGGATCAAGCGGCGCCCAGCCTGGCTGTCGGCCGTCGCCGCCTGGATCTTCGTCGCGCATTACCTCGACATGCACTGGCTCGTCGCGCCCGAGGTCCCGGGCGCTCGCGCGCCGTTCCACTGGCTCGACGTGGCGGCGCTCCTCGCCGTGATCGGCCCGTGCGTCGCGTTCGCCGCGCTGCGGGTGCGCGGCAGGCCGCTCGTCCCCGTCAACGACCCGGCGCTGCCGGCCGCCCTCCGCTACGAGAGCATATGACGTCCCACTACCGCCGTCCCGACGTGCGCCAGGAAGAGGATGTCGTCCCCTGGAAGACGATCCTCGCCGTCGCGCTCGCCGTCGTCGTGATCTTCGTCGTCCTGGGCCTCTGGTCCTGGATGCTCCTGCACGGGCGCGAGGCGGAGCTCCGCCCCTCCGGAAGGAGCGCCGAGCGCTCCCAGGAGCTCTCCCTGCCGCGCGGCGAGGTGGCCGGGGTGGATCAGCGGATCTTCCGGCGCGAGGCCACGGGCGAGGAGGGCCTTGGCACGGCGCTGAACCACCGGAAGCGCGAGGAGCTCGGGCGCTTCGGCTGGGCAGACCGCGACCGCGGGCTCGTGCAGATCCCGATCGAGGACGCGATGAATCTCGTCGTGGAGGAGAGCCGCTGATGAGGATGCAACACCTGTCCACCACGGCGCTCCTCGCGCTCGTGTTCACGGGCGCGCCGCTCACGGCCGCCGCGGATCGGCCATTGCTCCCGCCCGCGGCGCGCGAGGCCGACATCGACGAGCGCCTCGGGAACGCCATCGACACGACGCTCCCCTTCACCGACATGGACGGGCGGCGCGCGCCGCTCGCCGAGCACTTCGACGGGCGCCGGCCGGTCGTCCTCGTCCTCGCCTATTACCGCTGCCCGACGCTCTGCGGCCTCGTGCTGCGCGGCCTGGTCACCGGCATGGCGAAGCTCGATTACCGGCTGGGAGAGCACTACCGCGCGCTCACGGTGAGCTTCGATCCGCGGGACACCCCGGCGTCCGCGGCGCGGAAGAGGACATCCGCGCTGTCGGCCCTGGGCATGGCCGGCGCGCCGACGCGGGAGACCTGGCCCTTCCTGACCGGCGCGCTGCCCGAGATCCGCGCGCTCGCGGGCGATCTCGGCTTCCGGTTCGGGTACGACCCGCAGACGGAGCAATACGCGCACCCCGCCGCCATCTTCGTCCTCACGCCGGACGGCCGCATCTCACGGGTCCTCTATGGCATCGAGTTCTCCTCCCTCGATCTCCGCCTCGCGCTCCTCGAGGCGAGCCGCGGGCAGATCGGCACCCCCCTCGAGCGCGTCCTCATGACGTGTTATCGCTACGACCCCGCGAGCCGCCGCTACGGCCCGTATGTGGCTGGCTTCGTGCGGCTCGGCGGGGCCGCCATCCTGGCGTGGGCCGCCGCGGTGATCGCCTTCTTCGGCTGGCAAGGGCGGCGGCGCAGGGGAGAGGGGCGCGCGCGATGAACGAGCTCCTGCGCCAGCTGCTCTTCCTGCCCGAGCAGCGCTCCTCGCTCGCCCGCGAGATCGACGGGCTGCACTACTTCGTCATCTCCGTGACGATGGGCGGCGCCGCCCTCATCACGCTCATCGGCGGGTATTTTTTGATCCGCTATCGCCGCCGGGTGGAGGACACGCCTCGGCCGCACCCCGGGGTCTTCGCGCGGCCCGCGCTCTTCCTGGAGACGGTGTCGCTCTTCGGCCTGGGCTTCGTGTTCCTCACGTTCTGGACCATCGGCACGCGCCAGTTCGTCGACCTGCGCACGCCGCCGGAGGACGCGCTCGACGTCTATGTCACGGCCAAGCAGTGGATGTGGAAGTTCGCCTATCCGGGGGGAGACAGCGAGATCTCGGTGCTCTATGTCCCCGCGCGGAGGCCGGTCCGGCTCATCATGACGTCGCGCGACGTCATCCACAGCTTCTACGTGCCCGCGTTCCGCATCAAGCAGGACGTCCTCCCGGGCCGGTACACAACGGCCTGGTTCGAGGCGACCGAGCCCGGCGCGTACCCCATCCTCTGCACGGAGTTCTGCGGCACGAGCCACTCGGAGATGCGCGGCCAGGTGATCGCGCTCGACCCGGCCGACTACGAGCGCTGGCTCGCGGGCGGGGCGGCGAGCGCCCCGGCGTTCGCGCAGGAGGCCGCCGCCGAGGCGGAGAACGAGCTCGCCGAGGCGGAGCCGACGATGCCGAGCCGCGGCGAGCACGCCGCCGCGACGCACGGCTGCCTCCGCTGCCACACCCTCGACGGAACACAGCACGTCGGCCCGACCTGGGCCGGGCTCTACCGCTCGGTCGTGCCGCTCGATGGCGGCGGCGAGCGCGTCGCCGACGAGGCCTACATCACGGAGTCCATCATGGATCCGCTCGCCGCGGTGCACCGCGGGTTCACGCCGGTCATGCCGTCTTTCCGGGGACAGATCACGCCGCCCGACGTCGCGGCGATCATCGAGCTCATGAAATCGATCCGCGACGTGCCGCGCGGCGCCGTCGTGCCGTGGGACGGCGGGGTCAGCGACACGGGCGCCGCGGCGCCGGAGGGGGTGACGCCATGACAGCCCACGAGATCGAGGGGACCGCGCCCATCCACGGCGCGCACGACGCCGACTATCTCCGCGCCCGCTCGGGGGTGCGCTCGTGGCTGCTCACGACCGATCACAAGCGCATCGGGATCATGTTCTACGCGCTGATCGTGCCGATGCTGATGCTCGGCGGCGCCTTCGCGCTGGTCCTCCGGACCGAGCTCCTGACCCCGGGGCCCACCGTGATCAGCGCGGCGACCTACAACCGCATGTTCACGCTCCACGGCGTCGTCATGGTGTGGCTCTTCATGATCCCGTCCATCCCGAACATCTTCGGGAACTTCGCCCTCCCGCTCATGATCGGCGCCAAGGATCTCGCCTTCCCGCGCCTCAACCTGGCGAGCCTCTACGTCTACGCGATCGGCGCCGTCATCACGCTGGGGGCGACGATCGCCGGGGGCGCCGACACGGGCTGGACGTTCTACCCGCCGTACAGCACGACCACGCCCGCGGGCGTCCTGCCGGTCGTGATCGGCATCTTCATCCTCGGCGCCTCGTCGATCATGACGGCGGTGAACTTCATCGCCACGACGCACACGATGCGCGCCCGCGGGATCGGCTGGGGACGCGTGCCGCTCTTCGTGTGGGCCATCTACAGCACGAGCATCATCATGCTGCTCGCGACGCCCGTCCTCGGCCTGACGATCCTGCTCGTCGGGATAGACCACATCTACCATTTCGGCATCTTCGACCCGACGCTGGGCGGAGACCCCGTGCTGTTCCAGCACCTGTTCTGGTTCTACTCGCACCCGGCGGTTTACATCATGGTGCTCCCGGCGCTCGGGGTCATCAGCGAGGTGGTCTGCACCTTCGCGCAGCGGCAGCCGGCGTCCTACTGGGCGATCGCCCTGTCGTCGCTCGGCATCGCGTTCATCGGGTTCACGGGGTGGGGGCACCACATGTTCGTGGCCGGGATGAGCGAGCTCGACGCCGGGATCTTCGGCGCGCTCTCGATGTTCGTCGCGATCTTCTCCGCCATCAAGGTGTTCACCTGGGTGGCGACGCTGCACAAGGGGGCCATCCAGTTCAACACCCCGATGCTCTATTTCCTCTGGTTCCTGTTCCTCTTCGTCTTCGGCGGCATGACGGGCGTCGCCGTGGCCACGCAGTCGCTCGACGTCCACTGGCACGACACGTACTTCGTCGTCGCCCACTTCCATTTCATCATGGTGGGCGGCACGCTCACCGCGTTCCTCGCGGCGGCGCACTACTGGTTCCCCAAGATGTTCGGCCGCACCTACTCCGAGTCGATGGGGCTGCTCACGTCGTTCGGGGTCTTCATGGGGTTCATCCTGACGTTCCTCCCCCAGTTCCTGGCGGGCAACGCCGGGATGCCGCGCCGCTATTACAGCTACCCGGAGCAGTACCAGTGGCTGAACGTGCTCTCGACCGGCGGGGCCTTCCTGCTCTCGGGCGCGCTCCTGCTCGCGCTGGTGAACCTCCTTGTCGCCCTGCGCTGGGGGCCGCGCGCCACCGCCAATCCATGGAGGTCCCGGAGCTACGAGTGGATGACGCCGCCCATCCCGCCGGAGCACAACTTCCCCGTGACGCCGGTCGTCGATCGCGGCCCGTACGATTACCACCTGACCGACGAGGAGGCCCATGCCCGAGTCTCACCCGCCCGCTGAGCCGCTCGCCCCGGCGCGGCTGGCCATGCAGTTCGAGGACCTCGAGAAGCAGACCCACGCCGCGCACTTCGGCATGTGGATCTTCCTCGCCAGCGAGGTCCTGCTCTTCGGCGGGCTCTTCGGCCTGTACGCCGCCTACCGCGCGGTCTTCGGCCCCGAGTTCACCGCCGGCGTGGCGCACAACAACGCCGTCATCGGGACGGCCAACACGGGGATCCTCCTGACGAGCAGCCTGCTCGTCGCGCTGAGCGTCTACGCCGTGCGCCTCGACCGGCCGGCGAGGGCCGGCCGCCTCCTGCTCGGCGCGATCGCGCTCGGCCTCGCCTTCCTCGTGCTGAAGGGCGTCGAGTACACGGCGCACTTCCACGAGGGGATCTTCCCCGGCGCCGGCTACCGCTTCGAGGAGCTGCCGTATGCCGGCGCGAAGATGTTCTTCACGCTCTATTACCTGACGACCGGGCTCCACGCGATCCACGTGACCGCGGGGCTCGTGGTCCTCGGCTGGCTCGCGTGGGGGTGCTTCCGGCGCCGGTACGGCGCGGGCAACGAGACGCACGTCGAGCTCGGCGGGCTCTACTGGCACCTCGTCGACGTGATCTGGATATTCCTCTGGCCGATGCTCTACCTGATGCACCGCTAACGGGACGTTGCGCCCATGACCGTCAAGCACCTCTCCTCGCGGACCTACGTGATCGTCTGGCTCCTCCTGATGGGGCTCACGCTGGCCTCGTACCTCCTCTCGCTGGCCCACCTCGGCCAGGCCGATGTCGTCGCGGCGCTGCTCATCGCCACGGTGAAGACGGTGCTCGTGCTGCTCTTCTTCATGCACCTCATCGAGCAGCGCTTCGCGAACGCGCTCCCGATGATCGTGGCGGCGCTCCTGCTCGGCCTCTTGCTCACGCTGATGCTCAGCGACGTGACGAGCCGCGAGACGATCACGCGCAGGCCGATCCCGCCATCGCCGCTGCCCAGGGCCACGGCCGCGCCCCGATGACGGCTGCATCCCGGTGATCCGTCCATCGCGCGAGCGCGCCCGCCGGCGCGGGCCGTAACGGGCCGCCGTCGCGCGGCGACGGGGTCTCGTCGACGTCGCGCGTCGCGATGACCGCGCGGCGTCGTCGCGCGTCGCGATGGACGCGCGGCCCCGCTCGGCGCGCGACGCGGGAGCTGCGCTGTGGTCGGAGGGCGCGACGCCGATCTCACCGCATCCGCCGCCGCTCACGTGGGCTATCCGCCGCCCCGGTTCGGGCCTACAAACACGTGCTCTCGATGCCGCGCGACGGCCCTGCGGAAGGGTGTCTGCGCCTCCGGCATTGAACGTTCGTAGGAGCGACCATGAACAGGTGGATTGGGCAGGCCGCCGTCCTGTGCGGCCTCGCCGCGGCCGCGTGCACTCCCGGCCCGGCGGACGCGCCATGGCTCGCGGAGGGAGACGGCTCTCTGGCGCTGGACTGGGCGGCGGCCTCTCCGACGGCGCTCCGCGGCGCCCCCGGGAACGTCGACCCGAGCGCGCCGTGCTCCGCGCGGGTCCTCTTCACGGAGGCCTTCGCGGACAAGGCGACCCGGTGGAGCCTCGCGGCGGGGTGGGAGATCGGGCCTGCGAGGGCGTCGAGCGACCAGCGCGCGGGGTTCCCCGATCCGGCGAGCGATCACACCGGGGCCGGCGACGACGGCGTGGCGGGCGTGGTCCTCGGCGGCAGCCCGAGCGTCACCGCGCCGCACCCGCAGCGCTACCTGACCAGCCCCGCCGTCGACGCGCTCGTGAGCGGGCGAGTCACGCTGTCGTTCTGGCGATGGCTGAACACGACCTACCGCAACAAGGCCCGCGTCGAGGTCTTCGACGGATCGCGCTGGCGGATCGTCTACGAATCTCCGCACGACGATGTCACCGAGTCCGGATGGAAGCGCGTCACCTACGATCTGACGCCCTACAAGAGCTCGAGCCTGCGCGTGCGGTTCGGCTACAGCGCCGTCATCGCCTTCGGCGGCGCGCCCATGTCGGGCTGGAACATCGACGACGTGCAGATCAGCGCCTGCCGCTGAATCGGCTCATGGCCCGAGCGGGAGAGCGCTCGCCGGCCCCCACGAACGCTGTGGAGAGGCACATCCAGGGCGTCATTTTCCTCTGCTGCTGACAGACGTCGCTCCCGGGTCCGCCACGGATCGCCTTGGCACCTCGCTTGCTCGACCCAGCCTTGGAGCGCGCGAGGACGTGACCTTGCGCCAACCTGTGCCAAAGAAAGGACCCGTCGAACCATGCTCATGCAGAAGAAGCGAAAGGTGCTGAAGGCGCCGTTCATCGTGACCGTCGCCGCGGCGGCCTCGCTCGCGGGCGCGGTGGCCCTGCCGGGGTGCGATCCCACGGTGACGAGCGGCGGCTGCCCCGAGTCGGCGCCGGAGGTCGGATCGAGCTGCGAGGAGGACGGCCTTTCGTGCAACTATGGTAAGGAGTCGTGCGGCCTCCCGATCGACAGCACGTGTATGCGCGGGGAGTGGTATGAGGAACCCACGGTGGCCTGCAACCCGCCGGAGCCACCGGAGTGCCCCGCGGAGGTGCCGGAGGCCGGCAGCGCCTGCGAGCAGCCCGGGAAGACCTGCAACTATGACACCACCGGTTGCCCCTCGGTGGTGACGTGCGGTGACGACGCCACGTGGTCCGAACCGATCTCGCCGGCCTGCAACCCGCCGCCGCCGGAGTGCCCCGTGGAGGTGCCGAAGGCCGGCGGCGCCTGCGCGGAGCCGGGGACGACCTGCCACTATGACGCCACCGGTTGCCCCTCGGTGGTGACGTGCGGTGACGACGCCACGTGGTCCGAACCGATCTCGCCGGCCTGCAACCCGCCGCCGCCGGTGTGTCCCGAGGTGATGCCGACCGACGGGGATCCCTGCGTGGCAGCGAGCGGGCCCTGCCCCTACGAGATGATGACCGGCTGCGGCCCGATGCCGACCGAGGCCGTGTGCGTTCAGCAAAAGGACACCTGGAGCTGGCAGGTAGCCGAGATCTTCTGCAACCCGCCGCCCCCCGACCTCTGTCTCACGGCCGCCACCGAGGACGCGTGCGCCAACCTCGGGCCGACGTGTCGCTGGCTCACGCCAGGCTGCGGCGACGCCTCGAATACCCCCGTGCTGGCCGAGGCGGGCTGCTTCCCGAGCCAGGGTTGCGAGGTCGACGAGGCGTGTCCGAGCGGGACGCGCTGCCAGGAGCTCGTCATCAACCCCTGTTACAAGGAGGCCTGTGACGCCTGCGGCTCGACCGTGAAGGTGTGCGCGCCGCCTGGCGCGCGCCCGAGCGCGTCGCCGTGAGCTCCTCGGGGGGGCGGTGAGCGCCCGCCTCCCGTCTTGCCGCCCTCAACCCCCCCGCCTAGCGTGATCCCATGACGGACGCCCCCGACGCAGACCAGGACAGCGCCGCTGACGCGGAGGCGCCGCGCGGGCAGCGCGCCCCCCTCCCTCCGGCGAGCGACGCGGTGCGGGCCGAGTGGGGGCGGCGCGTCGAGGCCGAGTACCGCTCGGCGGCGATCACGCAGCACCTCACGCTCTGGCTGATCCAGATGGGCGCGTCGCCGGATCTCATCGACGACGGCCTCCGCATCGTCAAGGACGAGCTCGCGCACGCTCGCCTCAGCCATCGCGTCCACGCCCGCGCGGGCGGCGGCGCCTTGCCGGCGCTCCGCCGCGAGACGCTCGGGCTCAGGAGCAGCGGAGACGAGCCGCTCGAGATGGCCGTCGCCCGGGCGGGCGTCGAGGTGTTCTGCCTGGGGGAGACGGTCGCGGTCCCGCTCTTCAAGGTGCTCCGCGAGGGGTGCACCGTGCCGGTCGCGCGCCGGGCGCTCGACCGCATCCTGCGCGACGAGGTGCGGCACCGCGACTTCGGCTGGACGCTGCTCCGTTACCTGCTCGAGCAGCCGTGCGCGCCGGCCGTGCGGCAGCTGGTCGAGCGCGAGCTCCACGGCATGTTCACGCGGCTGCGCAGGAGCTACATGCCCCCTGGCGGCGCGAGGCGCGCGGCGATCTCCGACGACGACCGCGCCTGGGGCCTGATGCCGCCCGCGCGGTACGGCGAGATCCTGGAGCGCGCCGTGGAGCGGGACTACGCTCCTCGCTTCGGCGAGCACGGCCTCGATGCGGCCGCCGCGTGGCGCGCGGCGACCGCGCCGGACAGGTCCGCCGCGCCCCCCTGAGCCGGGCGCCTCCCATCCATCCGCCGCGCGGCGCCGCAAGACGGCCGCGCCCCCTGAGCCGGACCCCGCCAGCCCTCGCGCACAGCGCCGCCAGCCTGGAGCCTGCGCGGACGCGCCGTCACGCCATCACCCGGATCACCCGCCGTTCCGGCAGGCTCGCTCGCCTCTGCGCCCATTCGCCGCGCGCCGCCGACTCGAGGATGCGGCGCAGGAGCAGCGCTGGCGCGTCTGCCTCGACGTGGTGCTCGCGGAGGGGCCCCTGTTCCGCGCAGGTGTGCTCCGCGCTCTCCAGGAGGAGCCGGTCTTGCCGGAGGATCGCCGGCTCTTCCTGGCGAAAGCGCACGCGCGCCCCGAAGGGCAGCGCCCTCGCGCTCATCCACTCCAGGCGGCACCGATCGGGCGCGGTCGGGACGAAGTGCAGGACGATCCGGCGCGAGGGCCCTCCCAGCGAGCGCACCTCGACGCGGTCGGGGAGCTTGAACGAGAGCAGCGTCTGCAGCGACCGCTGCCCGGGCGCGCCGCCGTCCTCGCGGACCGGCCCGCGCAGCGTCATCCCATCGAGCGTCGGCCGCAGCTCGAGGAGCTCCTCGCGCAGGCCGCGGAAGAGCGCCGTGTAGAACTGCCAGTGGGTCCACGGGTGCGCAAACGCTGGATGACACCAGTCGAGGTTGTTCTCCAGGCCTTTGATGGACGAGCACCCGAGCTCCACCGAGCCCTGATCCCAGCGGTGCGCCGCAAAGCCGTCGATGCTCGGCGCGGGCGGCGGCGCTCCGCCGTGGCCCTCGCCGAGCCAGACCCACACATACCCGTCCTGCTCCGCGCACGGGAACGCGGGGACACCGCACCTCTCGGGGATGCGCCTGTCCCCCGCGAGCGACGGGATGTGCACGCACTCGCCGCCGCCGCCGTACCTCCAGCCGTGGTATCCGCACGAAAGCTCTCCCCGGGCCACGCGCCCGAGAGACAGCTTGACGCCGCGGTGGCAGCACCGATCCGCGAGCGCGCGGGGAAGGCGGCCGTCTCCGCGAAATACAACGATGTCCCGGTCGAGGACCCGGACCGCGCGGGGGGCATCCCCGAGCTGCGAGGACGCACAGGCAACATACCAGTACTCCCTGAGGAACATGACCTCACCTCCAGCAAACATTCATGAATGTATGTAAATCGACACAAAAAACGCCCTCAGCGCCGGAGCCCGCGCAGGAACGTCGCGACCATGCGGCGCACGACGGCCCTGGACTCCAGCGCCGTCGGGTCCATGGTATGTTAGCAAGCCCGATCGTCACCTGGTCGGCGCCGGGCGCGCGGGGTGGGGTCGCCGTCGGGACGGGCAGGGCGATCTGACGGAGAGGACGCGAGACCAGGTCGTGAAGACGCCGGGCTCGGGCTCAGGTCGTGAAGACGCCGGGCTCGGGCTCAGGTCGTGAAGACGCCGAACTCGGGGCTGTAGATGACCACGCCTCGGGCGCGCTCCAGCGCCCCCTGCGCGAGCTCGATCGCCATGAACGCCTCGTCCGCCGCGTACTCGTTGCCTAGGCCGTACAGGCTGGCCTTCTTGAACCCGAACCGAGCGTAGTACTCAGGCGATCCGAGGACGACGGCGAACGCGAAGCCGGCGTCCCTGCACGCCGCGATCCCCCGTCGCGCCAGCGCAGAGCCGATGCCGCGGCCCGCAAGCCCAGGCGAGACCGCGAGCGGCGCGAGGCCGAGGCCCTTGCCGGGGACGCCGTCGCCGGCGATCGTCACGGGGCTGAACAGGACATGTCCGACGATGCCCGTGTCCGTCTCCGCGACCAGCGAGACGGCCGCGCGCCCCGCGTCCCGCAGCCCGTCCACGAGATCCGCCTCGAGCGCCGAGGGAAACGCCGCGAGGTGGACGGCGCGGATCTCCGCTTCATCCCCCGCGCGCTCCGGCCTGACGTCCATCATCGACGCACCCCGCCGGGCCGGCGCCCCTCCGCCGATCGGCCTGCGCAAGGGGCAGCGTCCGGCGCGATCCCCCGCCCGCGAGCCGCGTCAAGCGCCAAGGAGGGCGCGGTTATGACAGACCATGTCCCACCGGGTCGACGCCTCGATAACGACCCTTCCTCTCCAGTTCTCCACAGGCGTTCTCCACAGGACATCCCCTGAACAACAGCTGGATTCTGTCGATTACCTTCGCCGCGCGCGCCTCTTCTCGTCATGGCCATTCGCACAGCCTAGCGGAAGGCCGCGCCGCAGGGTGAACCCGCGCCGAAGACAGACGTAAATACACGTAATCACAAATATTTTTACGATCGCAGGCACGGCCGTCCGCCCCTGACGGGTTGGGACAATGTCCGTCCGATCGATCCCTTTCCCGACGGGTCGAAGATGACTATCCATGGTAGACATCAAGAACGCGGCGCGACGGCGTGTCTCTCGCACGAGCGTGTCAATGGCGCGCCGGAATGCTTCGTTTTGGAGGAGACTTCATGGAAAAGATCTCGCTCACGTACTTTGTCGACTTCGTTCTCAAGGCCGGGACGCCCAAGCTGACGGGCGTCAGGGAGTTCAAGGAGCGGAAGGACGAGCTCCACACGGACTTTTACAGGCAGGTGCGAGAGGCGATCGTCGACATGCACAGGAGCGGAAAGCCCACCAGCGTGCTCGACGGCTTCCTCGCCGCGCAGCACGACGAGCGGCGCCGCCGCATCTACCCGTCGGTGGTGAACGGATATCGCAAGTTCCTCGCCTCGACGAGGATGACATGGTTCGAGCCGCCGACGTCGACGTACCGCCTCGGCGATCTCGAGATCAACGTCAACCCGGAGCTCGGGCTCGTCATCGATGGGACGCCGCATGTCATCAAGATGTATTTCCGCGGGGAGCCCCTGTCATCCAAGCGCGTCTCGGTCGTGCTGAACCTGCTCATGAACGGGCTCGCGGAGAGCACGCCGGGCGGCGCCTTCGCGGTGCTCGACGTGCGGAACGCCAAGATTCACACCTTCAAGGTGCCGAACCCGCGGCTCAGCCTGCTTCTCCGCGGCGAGGCGGCCTCCTTCGCCACCATCTATACCGGGCTGTGATCGAGGCGCCGCGGGGCGAGGCGGCGCCGCGCAGACATCACACCACGTCGTCTCCCCGCGTCCACCGAGCCCGAGACGCCCACCGCGCTACCGGCGTTGCCACGCCGCGCGCCCTCCGCCGCTCATCCGGCCGGGGGCACGCGGCGCGCGCGCCGCGCCCGGAGCAGGACGCGCACCGGGCGGACGCGGGAGCCGAAAGGTCGATGTCACGACGACGACGCCGTGACGCCATGACGCGATGACGCGATGACGCGACGTCGCGACGTCGCGACGACGTGATGACGCGACGCCGCAATGAATGGCGCACACGCAATCGAGCTGTAGGAGATCGACGCCACTGGCCTCATCGCAGAACGTACGCGGAACGTACGCGGAACGTACGCGGAACGTACAAGCAGAGTAAAAATGACCGATTCAGAGAAAGAGAACTACGATCGCTCGGGCAGTTTCGTTTATCCTCGGGCTGCCATGGACCGCCGCGCGCAGATCACCGCAACCCCGCTTCATGTGCCCAGCATTCTTGTGGTCCTTGATCCCGCGTGGCCGGCGCTCTTCAGCCTGTGCCTCGCGGTGGCGCCGGGCTGCGGGGTGCTCCTGCACCGCTGCGACGCGGCCACCGCCGCGACGATCGCCGCCGAGCGGCGGCCGCTCGCGATCCTCCTGTCCAACAGCGTCTACGCGAGGGATCCCGCCGATTTCGAGGCGCTCGCCCGGGACGTCCACTCGACGCTGCTGCGGCTCGATGAGGAGGTCAGCGAGCGAGAGCTCGAGGCGATGCTGAACGGCGCGCTGCGCGAGACGCGCGAGATGAACTCGCAGCGCGACGCGGGTCGGCGCGACGAGGGAGGCGGGCGCTACACGATGATCGGGGCGCAGCGCAGCGAGATTTTCGGCCACAAGGCGGCCTCGGGCGCGGACTCCCGCGCACCGCAGCGGGCGGGCGCGAGCGCGGATTCTCGCCTCGCGGCGCAGGTCCGCGAGAGGTCGACGAGCCAGAGCACACTGCCGCCGCCATCGGCGCGCTCTGCCGCCCCGCCGTCGGCCCGGGCGCCCCTCGCGAGCCACGCGCTCACGCCGGTGCCCCCGTCGAGCGCGCCGCCTTCGTTCCGCTCCCCACCGTCGGTGCCCTCCGCGCCGCCGCTGGCGCGCACGCAGCCGAGCGCGTACGCGCCGGGTGGGTCACCATCGGCACCGCCGCCCTCCGCCCGCTCGCTCTCGGGCCCCGCATATGCGTATGCGGAGGCCGCCGGGAGCGGCCGCCTGTCGAGCCTGCCTCCGTCGTCGCGTCCCGAGCCCCTGTCGAGTCCGCCTCCGTCGATGCGCTCACAGCTCCTGTCGGGTCCACCTCCGTCGACGCGCGCGCAGCCGAGCGTGCCGCCGGTCCCCTCGTCGCGCCCTCTGCCAGGGGGCCCTGCGGCGCGTCGACCCACGCCGATGCCGTCGAGCGCGCAAGCGGGGCCGCCCTCCTCCAGGCGCAGCCTGCCGAGCCCGCCGTCCTTGCGCACGATGGCGAGCTCGCCCCCCTCGGTGCGCTCCGTCCCGCCCGGCGCGCTCTCGAGCGCCGAGCCCCCGCCGTCGATCAAGACGATGGGGCCCCTGTCGGCGCGGATGGCCCCGGCGTCCTCGGTGCGCCCCGAGCTGTCGCCGCGCTCCGGCGTGCGAGAGCGGGGCAGCGAGGAGCTAGATGCCGTGTTCGAGGATCAGAAGCTGCCGCTCGACGCGCTCGCGCGGGGCAACCGCGGCACCACGACCACGCGCTGAAGCGCGGGCCAGAGCGGTTTCGCCCACCTCACCATCCAGAGCAGAGCGGCAGCAGAGCGGCGGTCACCCGCACAGGAGACGGGCCCAGATCGGCGTTTTCGGCGCGCAAGCGCACTCCTGTGCGCCGAGCACCGAAAACGTCGAGATGGGCCCGTATCCGAAGCGGGCGACCGTCGCTCTAGCGGGGGCGCGTGAGCCACGATGCGGTGGAGCCCGCGGCGCGCCCGAGCAGATCGCCCGCGATGTCGACCAGCGCGGGCGGGGCGGGCGCGCCGAGATCGCGGCCGAGATCGACGAGGATGCGGTCGACGCACTCCATCGCGCTCGAGGCGGCGAGATCCATCCCCGCGCCGCGCCCGCCGGCCGCGCGCCCTGCGAGGTACAGCCCCCTCACGGGCGTGTACACCGCCGGCCGCGCGCGGCCGACCTGGCCAGGCGTCTGCGCCGTCCCCGACGCGAGCTCGCCGCCCGGAGCGCACGCCTCTCCGCCTCCGTCCGGGGATGATCCGTCGACGAAGATCGCCTGGGAGAGCACGCCGGGCACCGCCGCCGACAGCGCCCGCAAGAGCTCGTCGACCGTCGCGCCGGGTCCGCCGCGCGAGGCGCCGCCGCTCCCACCTGGTACGGCGCACGCGCAGAGGAGCTCATGTCCAGGCGGCGCGAGCGACGGGTCGAAGCGCGTCGGCGCGAGGCAATAGAACGGAAACGCCGGCGCGCCGGCGCCGCCGGCGAGACCGGCGAGCGCGCCCGCCGAGACGAGCCGCCTGCGCAGCCCGATCTTGACCTCGACCAGCCTCGGTCGAGGCGCGATCGCACGGACGCGCGCCACGTAGGCGTCGGGGAAGTGCGGCTCGCCAACGAGGCCCGACACCGTGCGCAGGAGCCCGGCCGCGCTCACCACGATGCGCGCGGGGAGCGCCGTTCCGTCCTCGAGCTCGACGCCCTGCACGCGACGATCGTGCACCAGCACGCGGCGTACGGTCGCGCCCGTCCACACGGCAGCGCCGAGCTCCCGGGCCAGGCGGCAGAAGACCTCGGGGATCCGCGACGCGCCTCCCTCGGGATAACGCTGCCGGCCGGCGCGGGCGAGCCGGCGCAAGGAGAACAGCGCCTCGCCCGCAGACGCCTCGGCTCCTGGCAGCAGCAGCGGCAGGCCAAGCAGACCGCCGAGCCGAGCGGCGGCCGCGGCGCGTGGGATGAAGCGGGCCACGTACGCCTCGGCCGTCACGTCGTCACACGCGGCCAGATCGACGTCGCGCATCGCCGCCGCGTGCGCGAAGAGACGCGCGGCGCCCGCGGCCTCCAGCGGCGTGAGGTCGAGGCCGCGCGCGAGATCCAGGGCGGTCCCGGCGAGCCGGAGGAGATCTGCCCGCAGGACGACGCGGCGAGCGCGCGCGGTCCCGGCGCGGGCGCCCGTGAAGCAGAGCGCCGCCGGCTCGTCGCTCTGCTGGAAGGTGATCGCGTCGCCCTGGCCCACGCGGCGGAGCACCTCGCCGACCGGGCCTTGCTCGCCACAGCCGAGCATGTGCGTGGCTGTGTCGACACGGAAGCCGTCC
The DNA here is from genome assembly GCF_051525245.1 of Sorangium sp. So ce128. Lineage (NCBI taxonomy): Bacteria > Pseudomonadati > Myxococcota > Polyangiales > Polyangiaceae > Sorangium > Sorangium sp. So ce128. The sequence continues at coordinate 6,571,757 of NZ_CP150313.1, forward strand.
CTCTCGTAAGCGGCAGAGGAGCCGCCCAGACGGCGCTCCTTCTCGACGAGCAGGGTCGGGATGCCGGCGTGTGCAAGGAGGAGCGCCGCGGCAGCGCCGCCGACCCCGGAGCCGATCACCACCGCGCGCAAGGGAACCTCGTCCATGACGTCACGAGAACATATCGCGGAGAGCCCGCGCGGCGCGCGCCGCGTCGCCGGCAATCACGCGAAAACCGCGCTGGAATCACGCCAGCAGACGCCAGCAGACGCCAGCAGACGCCAGCAGACGCCAGCAGACGCTGGCAGATGCGAGACCACGCGAGACCACGCGAGGGGAGGCCGCGGGATGCGAGGAGGCGCGTGTGCCACGCGGGAGAACGCGGGGCCGCGCGAGGAGACACCGGGCTACGCGGAATCACACAGGGCAAGGCAGCGCAGCACACCACGACTCGACAAAGCGCCGAGGCGCGCGCCGAGCGTTGACCCTCGAGAGCGGCCCCCCGTAGAGTGTAGCCTTGCAGCCGACGTGCCCGCTATGAAGACCTGCCCGCAGTGCCATCAGCGTTACCCGGCCGACAGCGCCTTCTGCTTCATCGACGGCTCGTCGCTCGTCTCCGAGAAGGATCCCCGCATCGGGACGTCGATCGCGGGTCGGTACGTCATCGAGCAGGGCCTCGGGATCGGCGGGATGGCCACGGTCTACAGGGCATACAACAAGCTGATCGGCACCCCCTGCGCCATCAAGATCCTGAACCGCGAGTTCGCGCAGGACACGACGACGCGGGAGCGCTTCCGGCGCGAGGCACGGCACGCGCAGCGGCTCGCGCACCCCAACATCATCGAGATCTTCGATCAGGGCGACACCGACGACGGGCTGCCCTTCCTGGTGATGGAGCTGCTCCAGGGGACGAGCCTCGCCGACGTCGTGGAGCGCAGCCGGGTGCCGCTCGCGCGGGCCCTTCCCATCTGGGTGCAGATGGCGCGCGCCCTCGGCCGAGCGCACGACTTCGACGTCGTGCACCGCGATCTCAAGCCGGAGAACGTGTTCCTGATGAAGGGCGACTGGGTGAAGCTCCTCGACTTCGGCATCGCCCGCTGCGCGCAGGACGCGCGCCTCACGAACCTCGGCGAGATCTTCGGCACACCGCAGTACATGGCCCCAGAGCGCAGCACGACGATCGACGCTGGCCCCCCGGCGGACCTCTATTCGCTCGGGGTCATCATGTTCGAGATGATCACGCAGCGACTGCCGTTCGACGCCCCGGATCCGGCGAGCTGGATCCTGAAGCACATGAACGAGCAGCCGCCGCACCTCAAGGAGCTGGCCCCGGAGATGCCGGACGCACTCGACCGCCTCGTCGGCGCCCTGCTGGCGAAGGAGCCCTCCGAGCGCCCCGTCGACGCGTACCGCGTGCTCGCGGAGCTCGAGGAGATCGCGGCCGCGAGCCGGATCGCGCTCCCCCCGCCGCCGGAGGCGATGCCGCGCGACTCGGCGGTGCGCTCGAGGGGCGCCGGGCGCGATCCCTGGGTCAGCCGGCTCGAGCTGTTCGAGCGGATGACGGCCCGCGCGTTCGGCGCGTCGGCGCCGGTGGACATCCAGCGGCAGCTCGAGGCGCTGCGCGGCGTCGTGCGGGAGCACGCCGACCTCCGCTCGAGGGCCCTCGACGAGCAACGGCGCCTCGAGGGCGTCGCCGAGGAGTGGCGCGACGGCCGGATGCAGATCGGGCGGGCGATGGACGCGCTCACGGTCGACGCCTCGCTCACGCGCGAGGAGGCCCGGTCGTTCCGCGCCAGGGTGGCGCCGCTCAGCGCGGCGACGCAGGCGTTCGTCCCCGAGGTGCTGATCGCGCACAAGGAGGCCGTGCGCTGGGAGGGCCGGTGCGGGTTCGCCGAGCCCTACCTCGAGCTCGCCGCCAGCTACCGCAAGCTGGCCGAGCTCGTCGAGGGCTGGTATGCGTCGCGCAAGGCGGACTACGAGGCGGAGAGCGAGGCGATCGCCCGCGAGCACGAGGTGGCCGAGGTGGACGCGCAGATCAAGAAGCTGCGCGAGCGCCTCGAAGAGCTCGACCGGCAGCTCGAGGCGCGGCGCCGGGAGTCCCAGGAGCGCATCGCCGAGATCGGGCGGAGGGTCGATCAGCTCGACGCCGAGCTGCTCCACCTGGCCAGCCGCTTCTGCGCGCCGCTCCGATCGAAGCCGGAGCTCGGCACGCTCTTCGTGGAGCTCGAGCGGCTCGCCGGCTGACCGCTCCGCTCCGGCGCGCCTCGGGCGCACATCGTGGCGGCGTGTCGCAGGTCGTGGAGCTCCGGCGAGGACTTCCCTGCGGCGCGCGTGGATCCGGCGCGGGCGCGCCCCCGAGGAGCTCGACCCGGCGGCGCGGCGTTCCTCCGCCGCCTGCCGTCGCGCCGCGCGCCAGCACGGTCGCCGCGCCCCGTGCGTACTAAGCTACCCGCCGTGACGCCCGACCCCGCACCCGAGGCGCGGCGCTCCTCGGCACCGCGCGCGCCGGGACGCGCGCGCCGCGCTGCGTCCGCCGTCGCGGCGGCGCTCGGGCTCACGCTGACGTTCGCGGGCGCCGCGGCCGTCGGCGTCGCGCTCCACCTCGACACGCCCGCCGCGCGCCGCGTGGCCCGCGACGCCACGAACCGGCTCCTCGGCTCGCTGTTCCAGGGGCGGATCGTCGCTGACGAGATCGACGCGCTCGGCCTGGGCGGCGTGCGGATCCGATCCGCGGTCGCGCTCGATCCACGCGGGAACAAGGTGATCCGCGCGAGCGGCCTCGAGGCGCGCGCCGACGTGCTCGCGATGCTCCGCGGCGCGCTCTTCGGCGCGGGCGCGCTCCGCATCGAGGTCCCGTACATCCGGGTCGAGCAGGCCGACGTGCTGGTCCAGGACAACGGCGCGGGGGGCGTCACCCTCGGCGACACGTTCACGCCGCTGCCGCCGCGAAGCCCGCCCTCGTCCAAGCCCGAGGGGCCTCCGAGCGACGTCGTCGTCGCCCTCTCGCACGTCGAGATCGGGCGCGGGTGGGTCCACGGGCAGGTCGCTCCGCCGCGCGCGCTGGACGCCGATGTCAGCCGGCTCTTCGGGTCGGTGCACGTCGGCCCGGAGGGCGTCGCGGTCGACGTCGATCAGACGGGCCTCGTGGATCGCGCGTTCCTGCCGGCCAGGACGGCGGGCACGGCGAACTACCACCTCCGCGCCGGGAACGAGATCCGGATGTGGAGCAGCTTCGCCGGTCGGCTCGCCGACGTCGAGGTCACCGCGCGGGCCGTGCTCGACGAGGAGCACCTAGAGGCGCAGGTGAGCGTCCCGCGCGCCACGCCGGAGCAGCTGCGGAGCCTCCTCCCGGATCACCCCCTCACCGAGCCCATCTCCGCGCGCGTGGCCGTGAACGGCCACCTCCCTCAGCTCGACGTGGTGGCCTCGGCCTCGGCGGATCCAGCCGGCCCCGCGGGCGGCGGCCTCGCCCTCAGCGGGCGGCTCGACGTGGCGGGGCCCGTGCGGCTCGACGCGGAGGTCCAGGCGCGCGACGTCGATCTGCGGCTCTTCGGCGTGCGCCTCTCGCCCGATACGGCGAGCGGCGCGGCGCCAGCCCCGGCCGGCGCGGCGCCCGTACCGGCCGCGCCCGCCCGGCCCCGCGCCGTACCCACCCTGACCCACGCCGCGCCCGCCCTGCCCCGCGTTGCGCCCGCCCGGCTCCGCGCCGAAGCGACGAAGCCCGCGCTGGAGCGCGGCTCCGAGCCGGCGCCCTTGATCACCGCGGACGGCCGGGTGCGCGTCGAGCTCGGCGACCTGCTCCGGCTCTCCGTCGAGGCGCGGACCGAGCCCACCGCGCTGCTCGGGCAGCGCGTGCCGGCGGCGGACGTCCACCTCGTGCTCGACCGCGGCGAGCTCCACGCGCGCGCGCACCTCCACGAGCCGGGCGCGCCGATCGACGCCGCCGTCTCCTTCCTGCCGGGCGGGCAGGGCCTCCGCTTCGCGGCGACGGCCGACATCCCGGCGATCGCCGCGGCGCCGCGCCTCGCCGGGCCCGTCGACGGCGCCGGCCGCGTGCGCGTCGAGGGGAGCCTGCGCGAGGGAGCGCTCGACGCGCGCGTCGAAGGCGCGTTCGCCGGGCTCCGGGTCGGCCAGGACGTCGCGCTCGCCAGCGCGCGCGTCGCGGGGCGGGTCTCCGGGCCGATCGACGCGCTCTCGATCGACGCCTCGCTCTCCGGGAAGGAGGCGCTCGCCGGCGGCCACGCGCTCGACGAGGTCACCGCGCAGATCTCCGGCCCGCTCGCCTCGCCGAAGCTCCGCGCGACGCTCACCGACGGCGACGACTCCCTGAGCGCCTCCGCGCGGCTGAGCGCCACTCCCCTCGCCCTCCGCGACGTCGAGCTCCAGCTGAAGCGCGACGGCGCCGCGGTCGCGGGGAAGATCACGGCGATCACCTCCTCGGCCGGCGGGCTCGCCGTCGAGGGGCTCGATCTCTCCTCGGCCGAGCTCGGCTCGCTGAAGGGCCGGCTCGCGGTGCGGGGCGATGACGTGACCGGACGCCTCCGGGGCGACGGCATCGACGTCGGCCGCGTCGCCCGGATCCTCGGGATCCCGATCCGCGTGCGCGGGCGCGCGGAGGTCGACGTCGCGCTCGATCGGGACCGCGAGACCGGGCGCTCGGGCCACGTGCGGCTCGGCCTTACGGGGGGCGAGGTCGCGTTCCTGTCCGGCATCTCGGCGCAGCTCACGGCGACCTTCGAGCGCGACCAGGTCAAGGCCGACGGGTCCGTGCGCATCGACGCGAAATCGCCGCACCCGAACGGGACCGGCGGGCAGCGGCCGAACGGCGCGTGGAACGACGCCCTCCCGCGGTGCGCCGGCACCCTCGCGAGCGTGCGTGTGTCCGGCGCCGAGGGCACGCTGGAAGGGCCCCTCCTGCGCGCGAAGACCTGGACCACCCTGGTCGGGAAGGCCGAGGTCGCCGCGAACGACTGGGACCTCGGCTGCCTCGCGCAGCTCATGCCGATCGGGCACATCGTGAGCGAGGTGCGCGGCAAGCTCACGACGAGCTTCGGGGTGTCGCGCGCGGCCGGCGATCCGTTGCCTTCGCTGCACGACGTGCTCGTGCGGACGCACGGCCTCGCGCTCGCCGGTCCTCATCGGCTGGGCGCCGAGCACCCGGCCTGGGAGTCGCGCTTCGTCGACGCGCAGCTCAAGGGCTCGTTCAGCGGCGCGACCGGCAAGGCGGACGCCGCGCTGACCCTGTACGACGGCGGGCTGCTCGCCGACGTCTCCGGCGCGATCGAGCTCGATCTCGAGGCGCTCACGGGGCCGCCCGCGGACCGGTGGTCGTCGCTCCTGCGCTCGCCCATCGCCGCGCACGCCTCCATCCCTCGGCGTGGGATGGACCAGCTCGCCACGCTGCCCTCGTTCGTGCGCGAGGCGCTCCCGCCGCTCGCCGGCGAGGTGCGGATCGACGCGTACGCAAGCGGCACGATCGAGCGTCCGTTCCTGACGGCGCGCACCCTCTGGTGGGGCTTGACCTATGCGCCGCCGGGCGCCTCGAGCGCGACGGATCTCCTTTTCCCCACCGATCTCGACGCTTGGCTCACGTACGACAGCGAGAAGGCCACGCTGGACGCGCACGTCACGCGCGGCGCGGCCGAGATCGCGACCGTGAGCGCCGAGGTGCTCGCCCCGCTCGAGCGCCTGCTCGCGGACGTCCCGGCGCGCGCGCTCAAAGGCGCGCCTCCGCCCCCGGCGTGGACCGGCTCCTTCCGCGCGACGCTGCGCGAGGTCCCGCTCGGCGAGATCCCCCTGCTCGCCGACAGCGGCATCGCCGGGCGCGTGAGCGGCGAGATCGAGATGCGCGGCCTCAACATCGCGCCGTCGCTCAAGGCGCGCCTCACGGTGCCGGGCGTCACGCTCGGGAGCGACCTCGCCTTCGAGCGCGGCGCGCTCGCGCTGCGGATCGACCCGATGCGCGAGGCCGGGCGCGGGCACCTCCGCGTCACCGAGCTCGCCCTCGAGGGCCGGCGCGGCGGTAAGATCCGCGCGAACGCCTTCGCCAGCGTGCGCTTCCGCGGCGGGTTCATCCCGGTCCTCGACGGCGAGCGCACGGACCTCGCCATCTCCGCGGAGCGCTTCCGGCTCGCGGCGCTCCAGCCGCTGGTCGGCGGCCTGCTGAGCAAGGTCGATGGGACGCTGGACGGCAACCTCCGCATCGAGCTCGGTGGCCCGTCCGACGCGGACGGCAACCTCCGCGCCCAGCTGGAGGTCACGGACGGCGTCGTGCACATCCCGGAGCTCGGGCAGGAGCTGCGCGACGTGGCCGCCCGCATCACGGCCGAGGGCGGCGTCCTCCGGATCGAGGGCTTCCGCGCGGCGGGCACGACCGGGATGGCGCAGGGCTGGGCCCTGTTCCGGCTCGCCGGGCTGGCGCTGCGCGACGGCGCCGGGGCGCTGACGATCGCCGAGGACCAGGCCCTCCCGCTCACGCTCGAGGGGGTGCCGCTCGGGACCGCCTCCGGGGCGCTGTCGTTCATCGCGGAGAAGAAGCCGGGCGAGCTCGCCCTGTACGCGACGGTCCCCACGCTCCGCGTCTCGCTGCCGGCGACGAGCAGCCGCGACGTCCAGCCGCTCGGCGACAACCCCGACATCTCCGTCTCGCAGCCGCTCGGGCCGGAGAAGCAGCGGCGCGCGGCGGACGCGCTCCGCTACTCCGTGGCGTTCGACGTGCGCGACGCGTTCGTCAGCGGCGCGGGGCTAAGGCTGCGCCTGCAGAGCGCCGAGGACGCGCCGCCGCGCGTCGTGATCGGAGAGGATACGCGGGTGTCGGGCGGCATCGTGGTCACGCGGGGCGAGCTCGAGATCTACGGCAAGGCGTTCGAGATCGAGGGCGGGCGCGTGCGCCTGCGCGAGGAAGAGGCGTCGAACCCGCACCTGAACGTCACGGCGCACTGGGACGCCCCCGACGGCACGCGCATCCACGTCGCCTTCAACGGCAACCTCCGGCCCATCACCGACAGGTCGCTGCGCTTCACCTCGAGCCCGCCGAGCTCGCAGCAGGACATCCTCGCGCGGCTCCTGTTCGGCGCCGATTTCTCGGAGGGCGCGCAGGCCGCGGGCTCCCAGACGCCCGCGGGCCTGGCGGCCGGCGGCGTCGCGGCGTCGCTCGGCAGCGAGATCGCGTCGGCGCAGTTCAACGCGCTGCTGAGCGGCATCGCGCCGCTGCGCGGGCTGACGACGCGGTTCGGGACGACGTCCGAGGGCGCGCTGCGGACGAGCGTGGTCTACCGGCTGAGCGACAACCTGACGGCGCTGGCCACCTTCCAGGAAGGCGCGCAGCAGAGCGCCGCGACGGGATCGAGCGGGCCGACCCCTGGCGGGACGGCGAGCGAGCGCGGCACGCGGACCGAGGTCACCATCGACTGGCGCTTCAGCGAGCACTGGACGCTCCGCGGCACGGTGGGCGTCGACGCGCGCCAGGCGACCTCGGGCATGCTCGACCTGCTCTGGCAGTACCGGTACTGAGCCGAGCGCGGCCGCATCGGCCCCGCGCGACGGCGATCCTCCTCTGGATCTCCGGCGCGCGGGCTAGCGCGCGGCCCGCGGGGGCAGCGTGACCTCGCGCCCGCCCACGCAGAGCGTGGGCGGCTCGGCCTCGACGAGCAGCGGGGCGAGCTGCGTCTGCGCGTGGCGCGAGAAGCGCGCCTCGAGCGCGCCGCTCCGGGCGCGCGCGTAGACGACGCCGTCCTCGCCGAGGGAGAGCGTCTCCGGATCGAGCGGCTCCTCCGTGCCGTCGAACAGGAGCAGCGAGACCGCGCCGCCCTCGCCGATCCGGAGCGCGTCGACGAAGAGCGGCGCGTCATCGGCCTGGAAGTAACACCAGTCGTAGCCATTCGTGAGGATCGGCCGGCCGTCGTCCGGGTGCCGCGCGATCCAGGACCGGAGCCCGCGCTCGATCGCCGGATGGTCGACCCGGGCGTCGTCGTGCCAGAAACGGCCCTCGCGATCGAGCCGGATCGAGCTCTCGCGGGAGGTCCCTGGGGGCGGCGCGAAGCGGAAGAAATCGGGATGGTCGCCGGGTTTCATGGGTCACCTCGCAGGAGAGATGCGGCCCGGCGCGGTGAATCGCAAGGAGCGCAAGGAGCGCGGGCAGCGCGCGGCGCGGAGTACTATAGCGGGCCCATGGGAGCCCAGACGGTAGAGGTCGGCACGGACGAGCACCTGCGCGCGACGCGGGCGTACTACGACGAGTTCTCGGCGCGCTACGAGGCCCGGCGCGGAGGGCGCGATCCCGGGGGCTACCACGACCTCGTCGACGCGCTCGAGGTCGACTTCGTGCGCCGCTTCGGCGAGGGCCGCGACGTGCTCGAGGTGGGGTGTGGGACCGGGCTCCTGCTCGCGCGGATCGGCGCGTTCGCGCGCGCCGCGCGCGGGGTCGATCTCTCGCCCGGCATGCTCGAGCGCGCCCGGGAGCGCGGGCTCGACGTCGTGGAGGGGAGCGCGACCGACCTGCCGTTCGCCGACGAGAGCTTCGACGTCGCGTGCTCGTTCAAGGTGCTCGCCCACGTGGAGGACGTCCGTCGCGCGCTGTCGGAGATGGCGCGCGTGGTGCGGCCCGGCGGGCACGTGATCGCCGAGTTCTACAACCCCTACAGCCTGCGCGGGCTCGTGAAGCGGCTCGGCCCGGCGGGCGCCATCAGCGACAGGACCCGGGAGAGCGCCGTCTTCACGCGCTTCGACGCGCCGAGCGCCGCCGCCGCCCTGATGCCGGACGGCGTGCGCGTCGTCGCCTCGCGCGGGGTGCGCATCGTGACGCCGTTCGCGGCCGCGATGCGCGTGCCGGGCCTCGGGCGCCTCCTTCACCGGGCGGAGTGGGCGCTGTGCGACACGCCGCTCGCGCAGCTCGGCGGGTTCTGGATCGCCGCCGCGCGGAAGGCGTGAGCCGGGCGGCGCCCCCGGTCAGAACCGTCCGGTGAGCCCCGCGACCATGCCGCCGGGGACCACGGAGATCGTCGGCGCGGCGGTGAAGCTCGGCGGCGGCGGCGGCACGGGGCGCGTCCGGAAGGAGACCCGCTCGGGGACGAACGTGATCTGCGCGTGGGCGATCCCGGCCGCGACGAGCGTCGCGAACGCCCCGAAGGCCACGCGGTTGACGGCCGCGGCGGTCCCGATACGGCTGTTCAGCGCGTCGATGTCGACGCTCTGCATCGGGCCGCCGCCCTGCCCCGAGGACCTCGGCGAGATGTCGACGTTCTCGTAGCTGGCCAGCGCGATCGCCGAGACGATCGAGGTCCCGCCGGCGACGGCCTGGCTCACCAGGAAGAACCACCCGAGCCCATCGTCGCCGTTCTGGAACTGCCCCACCCCGAAGGGCAGCATCGCGGTCCAGCGGGAGTTCTGCGCCACGACCCGCTCGCGCCCGGCGAGGCGATGGATCTCGGCGACCCAGCGGCGCTCGTCCGCGCGGCTCCGCTCGACCCGCAGCCGCGCCGCGTGCTGCGCCTCGGCCTTCTGCCGCGTCACCTCCTCGATGCGCGCCCGGATGCGCGCCCGGACCGCGGTGAACCGATCGAGGACCTCGGGCTGGAACACCGCCGGGTTCGGCGAGTACACCGGGTTGTCGAGGAGGATCTTCTCGATGTACGCGTCGGCCTCGCTCGTGCGCCGCAGCGCCACGAGCGCCGCGGCGGCGAGGCCGCGCGCCCGCTCGACCAGGCCGGGCTCGGAGATCCTGCACGGCTTGCCCTCCGCCTCGATCGGGCCGCGCTCGCAGGGCGCGTTCGCGGGATCGAGCATCGCCGCGAAGCGGCTCACGGCCTCCTCGTAATGCCCGGCGTCGAAGCGCGTCTTGGCGAGCTCGAACTGCTGCACGTCGTCGGCGCGCGCCGGCGCCGCGAAGCAGAGCGCGAGGGCGGCGGCGGCCGCCGCCGCGAGGCGCCGCGGCGCGCGCAGGGCGCGGCAGCCCCCGACCGATGGGAAGCGAGCGCCGGGAGATCTCCTGCCTGGAGTTCGCGCAGCCATGCGGAAGGGGTGCGCCGTGATGTAGCGGAGTTTGGACGAAGATGCTGAGAATTCCGGAGCGGACGCCACAATGACGGCAATGCCGTCAGCCGGACGGCCAGGAAACCGTGTTCGGCTCGCCGGCCACCAGCGTCACGTTGCCGACGCGCGGCGCGGCCTCCGGCGACGCGGGCGTGAAGAGGCAGCTCCCGCTCCAGGACACGTCGTTCAAGGTCACGGCCTGCGGGGTGCCCGCGTAGCCGATCAGGCCGATCTGCGGGCACGCGACCTGCGCGCTCGGCGGCGCGCCGCTCAGGACGATCGTGCTGGGCAGGATCTCCAGCTTGTGGATGATCCGCTGCGGCGCGGAGACGCCGGGCTTCGGCGCCACGACCGAGATGACGCCCGCGTACGGCTTGCAGCACCGCGAGCTGGGCACGCTGATGTGAACGGTGTGTGTGCCGATCTTGAGGGGCGTGACCTTGTTCGCGCCGAACCAGCTGATCTCGACGCCATCGAGCACCAGCCTGGCGCCGCTCGGGACGATCTGGAAGACGACGTCGCGCACCGCCGGAACGTCCTCCGTCGGCGCGGCCGAGGGCGGGATGTGCGGCAACGGTGGCCGCGCGCGGGGCCGCAGCGCGCTCGCGACCTCCCTGGCGCTCGGCGCGACCGCGCGCACGTTCGGCGACGGGATGAAAGCGTCGATGGGCGTCGGCGGCGTCGGCGGCGGCTCGGCCGCCGCGAGCGCGTCCCCGTCCACCGGCGGCGGGTCGCGGAGCGCGCGGGCGATCGTGAACGCGGCGAGGCCGAGCGCCACAGACCCGAGCGCGACGAGCAGCGCGCGCAGCGCGAGCTTCTGCCGGTTGCGGCTCGCGTTCAGCTTCGCGAGCCGCTTGAGGATGGTGAGGTCGTTCGGCGCGAGGGCCAGCGCCCGGTTGTAGTCGGCGGCCGCGCCGGGCACGTCGCCGCGCTTGCGGCCGGCCTCCGCGCGCGCCACGAGGCACGGGACGAGCCGCGCGACGTGCCGCTCGGCGTAGCCTGCCGGGTCGGCGAAGTAGGCGGCGAGCTCGGCGCGCGGCTCCGCGATCCCGAGCGCCGTGAGCTCGGCCCTGATCTGATCCGCGAGCGCGCGAGGGTTCGCCGGGCGGGCGGCGATGTCGTGCGCGAGGGCGCCCGCGATGATCCGGCTCCAGCGCGCGCCCACGGTGGCTCGCTCACGCTCGGCCTCCGGGTAGATCCCCTCGAGCACCTTGCGGAGCACCTGCGCCGGGTTCTTGCCCTCGAACGGCAGGTGCCCGACGAGACACTCGTAGAAGAGCACCCCGAGCGCGAACACGTCGGTGCGCGCGTCGACCTCGCCGCCCTCGATCTGCTCCGGCGCCATGTGCGCCGGAGAGCCGAGCACCTGCCCCGTCGAGGTGACGCCCTGAGCGTCGAGGATCTTGGCGATACCGAAATCGGTGAGCTTGATCACCACGCTCGCGCCGTCCCGGCGGCTTTCACCGTCGCGGTCGGAGGGCAGCTCGACGAGCACGTTCTCCGGCTTCACGTCGCGGTGGATGATCCCCGACGCGTGCGCGTGCTCCAGCGCGTCGCAGAGCTCGAGCACCACCGCGGCGCCGATCTCGGCCGGCATCTCGCGGTGGGCGCCCAGGATCTTGCGCAGCGTGGCGCCGCGGAGCAGCTCGACGACGAGGTAGCGCTCGCGGTCCTGCTCGCTGGAGACGTCGTACACCTCGACGATGCCGGGGTGGCGCAGCTTCGCCGCCGCGCGCGCCTCGGCGACGAAGCGGGTGCCGACCTCCGCGTTCTCCCGGAGGTGCTTGTGGATGATCTTGACGGCGACCTCGCGGCGGAGCCGCGGGTCGCGGGCGCGGTAGACCGTGGCCATTCCGCCGTGGCCTAGCTCCTCGATCAGCTCGTATTTCTCGAGCTTCGGGAGGACGTCTGCGCCCGCGTTTCTGGAGAGGGAATCCTGCTCGCCCGACGAGCCCCTATCGCGGGCGGGCAGGCTCATTCAACGACCTTCACCCGAATCGTGTTGGTCGACCCCGAGACGCCGACAGGAGCGCCGAAGATGGTGACGAGCTTGTCGCCCGGCGAGACGAGGCCGTTCGCAAGCAGGTACCCGGTGGCGCGCTCGATCATCTCGTCCGAGTTCCGGAGCGCGTCGATCGGGAACGGCACGACGCCCCAGAGCAGCGCGAGGCGCCGGCGCGTCGTCTCGTTCGGCGAGAAGGCGACGATCGGCACGACGGGGCGCGCCTTCGACGCGTACCGCGCGGTGAGGCCGCTCTCGGTGAACGCGACGATCAGCTTCGCGCCGATGTCCCGCGCGATGTCGCACGCGTTGCGCGCGGTCGCCTCGGGGACGTTGGCGCGCTGGCCAGGCTGCTCGCTCGAGAGATAACGGTAGAACGAGCTCTGCTCGGCCTCCGTCACGATGCGGGCCATCATCCGCACGACGAGCGGGGGGTGCGCCCCGGTCGCGGTCTCCTGCGAGAGCATGACCGCGTCGGTGCCGTCGAAGACGGCCGTCGCCACGTCGCTCGCCTCGGCGCGCGTCGGGCGCGTCGCGGTCACCATCGACTGGAGCATCTCGGTCGCGACGATGACCGGCTTCTGGTGCACGCGGGCGAGGCCGAGGATCTCGCGCTGGATGATCGGCACCCGCTCCGGGTTGAACTCCACGCCGAGATCGCCGCGCGCGACCATCACCCCGTCCGAGGCGAGGATGATCGCCTCGAGGTTGTCGATGGCGCCTGGCGTCTCGATCTTGGAGACGATCGGCGTCGGGCGACCCCAGGCCTCGCAGATGTCGCGGACGTGCCGGACCTCGTCCGCGTTGCGGACGAACGAGAGGGCGACGTAGTCGACCCCCTGCGCAAGGCCAAAGCTGAGGTCGGCCTTGTCCTTCTCGGTGAGCGCGGAGATGCGCACACGCCTGGCGGGCAGGTGGACGCCGACGCGATCGCGCAGGCGTCCGCCCTGCGTCACGCCGGCCTGGACGCGGTCCCCTTCGACCTTGGTCACGGTGACGACGACGCGGCCGTCGTCGAGCAGGATGACGTCGCCGGCCTGCAGATCGGACGCGAGCCCCTCGTAGAGGATCGGGATCTCGCCGGGCGTCGCGACAGGGCTGTCCCTGTTCGCCTCGGTCAGCCAAACGGTAGCCCCGTCAGCCACCTCGAAGGTGTTGCCGGGGAAGCGACCGGCTCGGATCTTCGGGCCGCAGAGGTCCTGCAGGATCGCCACAGGCTTCCCGCATGCCTCCGCAGCCGCACGGACCGTGGCGATTGCTTTGCCATGATCCTCATGCGAGCCGTGAGAGAAGTTGAGTCGAGCGACATCCATACCGGCGCGGATAAGCTGCTCCAGCGTCGTTTGAGAGTCACACGAAGGGCCAATGGTACAGACGATTTTCGCTCTGCGTACGAGCACGGGCGGAGCATGCCACGAGCAGGGGTCGCGACACTACCCTGATTGTGAACGGGCCATGCGGACTTCACCGGATTCCAACAAAGCAGCTGGGGATGAGCCGCTGCGCGGCGCGGCGCGGCGCACGTGCGCGTCAACGCCGCAGCGGAGCGCGGCGTCCGGCCGTGCGCAGCAGCGATCCGCGCGCACGGCCGCGGATCGCTGCGAATCGGAGATCTCTCTGAAGGGGAGTGAGCGGCGGGACGGCTCGAGCGCGCGCCGCAGCGCGGCATGAGGTCCCGCCTTGAGGTCTTGTGACTAGGAGCGGCGCTCTCGGCGCTCGCGCGGCGGCCCGCCACGATCGCGCTCCATGCCGGGCCGCGATCCGCGATCGCCGCCGCGATCGCCGCCTCGCCCGCCCGGCCCATCGCGCCGCGGCGGCGGGCCGGCGTCGCGCGCCTGCGCCATGCGCTCGCGCGCCCGATCGCCCTCCTCGCCTTCCGGGAGCGGGAGCAGCTCGCGCCGGCTCAGCCGGATCTTCCCCTCGCGATCGACGCTCAGCACCTTCACGTCGAGCGAATCTCCCTCCTTGACGACGTCCTCGACGCGCTCGACGCGCGTGTGGGCCATCTCCGAGATGTGCAGCAGGCCGTCGGTGTTCGGGAGGATCTCGACGAAGGCGCCGAAGTCGGTGATGCGCTTGACCGTCCCCTTGTAGGTCGCGCCGACCTCGGGCTCGGCCGTCAGGCCCTTGATGATGTCAAGCGCCCTCTTCACGGCGTCGGAGTCGGCCGACGCGACGTTCACCGTGCCGTCGTCCTCGACGTCGATCGCGACCCCGGTCTGGTCGACGATGCCCTTGATGGTCTTGCCGCCGGGGCCGATGATCAGCCGGATCTGGTCGGGCTTCACGCGCACCGTGGTGATCCGCGGCGCGTACTGGCTGAGCTCGGGCCGCGTGGTCGGCAGCGTCTCGAGCATCTTGCCCAGGATGTGGAGCCGCCCCTCGCGCGCCTGATCCAGCGCCTGCGCCAGGATCTGCCGGCTCAGGCCCGCGATCTTGATGTCCATCTGGATCGCGGTCACGCCGCGCGCCGTGCCGCAGACCTTGAAGTCCATGTCGCCGAGGTGATCCTCGTCGCCGAGGATGTCCGAGAGCACCGCGTAGCGCTGGCCCTCCATGATGAGCCCCATCGCGATGCCCGCGACGGGCGACTTGATCGGCACGCCCGCGTCCATGAGCGAGAGGCACCCGCCGCAGACGGCCGCCATCGACGACGAGCCGTTCGACTCGAGCGTCTCCGACACGATGCGGATCGTGTACGGGAACTGATCCGGCGCCGGGATCATCCGGGAGAGCGCGCGCTCGGCGAGCGCGCCGTGGCCGATCTCGCGCCTGCCGGGGCCGCGGAGCGGCTTCGTCTCGCCGGTCGAGAAGGGGGGAAAGTTGTAGTGGAGGTAGAAGCGCTTCCACGTCTCCCCCATGAGCCCGTCGATCTTCTGCTCATCGGTCGAGGTGCCGAGCGTCGTCGTGACGATCGCCTGCGTCTCACCGCGCTGGAACAGGGCGCTGCCGTGCACGCGCGGCAGAAGGCCGACCTCGCACATGATCGGCCGGATGCTCTTGCCGTCGCGGCCGTCGATGCGCTTGCCCTCCTCGATCACATAGGTGCGGACGACGTGCGCCTTGCGCTCCTCGAACTCCGCCTTCACGAGCCCCTGGACGGGCAGGAGCTTCTCGGCGCCGAGCTCGGCGCTGAGCGTCTCGGTCAGCTTCTTCTTGAGCGAGCTGTAGCCGTCGTAGCGCGCCTTCTTGTCGGTCACCTTCGTCGCGGCCTTCAGGTCCTCGTCGACGATCTGCGCGACGCGCCGCTTGATCTCGTCCGGCAGCGCCGGCGCGACGAACTCGCGCTTCGGCTTGCCCACCGCGGCGCGCATCTTCTCGATCAGATCGATCACCGGCTGCGCGGTCTCGTGCGCGAACATCAGCGCGTCGATGATCTCCGCCTCGGTCGCCTCCGCGGCGCCGCCCTCGACCATCACGATCGCGTCGCGCGAGCAGGCGACGACGAGGTCGATGTCGCAGCGCTCGATGTCGGCGACGGTGGGGTACGCCACGAACTCGCCGTCGAGCCGGCCCACGCGCACGCCCACGACCGGCCCGTGCCAGGGGATGTCCGAGATGTGCAGCGCGGCGCTCGCCCCCGTCAGCGCGAGGACGTCCGCCTTGTTCTGCTTGTCGCTGGAGAGGACGGTCGCGATGATCTGCGTGTCCCGCTTGAAGCCCTCCGGGAAGAGGGGGCGGAGCGGGCGATCCATGAGGCGGCTCGAGAGGATCTCCTCCTCGCGCTGGCGCGCCTCGCGTTTGAAGAAGCCGCCGGGGATCTTGCCGGCGGCGTACGTCTTCTCGACGAACTCGCAGGTGAGGGGGAAGAAGTCGAGGCCCGGCCGCTCGTCCTGCGAGACGGCGGTCACGAGCACCATCGTATCGCCGTAGGTGACGAGCACGGCCCCGTGGGCCTGCTTGGCCAGGCGGCCGGTCTCGAGGGTGAGGGCACGGCCACCCACCATGACGGATTCACGAACGAACATTGGGATTTCAGCTCTCTCTCGCACGATCGCGAGGGCCGCTGCGTGCGGCGCTACGCCGAGCGCGAGGGGCTGCTCTTCTTCCTCGGTTCCTGCGCAGGAGCCGACCTGCTGCGCACGAAGCGAAGACGAAGACGCGCGGAGCCCGCGCTCGGGAACGGCGAGGCCCGATCGCCCCGCCGGTCCGTGGTCAATGAGTGACCTCCTTAGAGCGTCCGCTCCGCTCTCGCCAGCGCAAAACGCAGGCGTTCAGGGGTGCGTCCCGCAAAACCTCCCGAACGGAAGGGACCGGAACGACCGCGCGCGCAGGGGTGCTTGTGCAGAAAGGCGGGCGCGGAGCCGCGGATGAGGCGGACCGCACGCGTGCGGGCCGCGAGCAGGAGCGATCACACGTGGACGGGCCGCTGGGGCAAACCGCCGGCGGTGGGGGTGAAGCAGCAGGTGGGACAGACAGGCCCGGCAGGCCGACGGCAGGCGAGGTCGCCTGCTCTCGCGCAGCGCGGGCGTGCGGCGCACGCCTCGCGCCGGGACCTCAGGCCTGATCGGCCCGAGGATCGCGCTACTTGCGGAGGTTGAGGCGGCTGATGAGGCCGCGGTAGCGCTCGATGTCGACGCGCTTCAGGTAGTCGAGCTGCCGACGGCGCTGGCTCACCAGCTTCAGCAGGCCGCGGCGGGAGTGGTGGTCCTTCTGGTGCGTGCGGAAGTGCTCCTGCAGCTGGTTGATCCGCTCGCTGAGGAGGGCGATCTGGACCTCCGGCGACCCGGTGTCGCCGTCGTGGATCGCGTACTTCTGGATGATGTCCGTCTTCTGAACCGAGTGCAGCATGGCTGGCTCTCCATGGCCCTGCCGGTGCGCTACCGAGCGTCCGGGCCGGCTCGTCCTCTCCGAAAACCGAAGAACGGGACCGGCGGCTGGCCAAGTGACGCCTGAATGTGAGCCCCACGCCCGTAGTGGCGGGAGCCCGCGAAGTTCAGGCCAGTGAGCTGAGGAGCGCGCGAGTATACGCAGGTGCCTCGGTCCGTCAACGCGGTCGACACGGCCGCGCGATTTGTCACCCCCAGAACGGCCGATTGGTTACCCTCGGTCGGCGATGCCCGGCACCATCCGGCCCCCCGACGAAGCCTCCCGACCGCAGTCGGACGCGCGCGGCTCGCAGTCGGACCTTCATATCGCGAACGCGATGACGAGCCTCTCCTCCTCCGCCACGGCGCTCCCGACCTCCGGGAGCGACAACTCGACCCCCAAGGTCTGCCCCACCTGCGGGGTCCGGTACCCGGCCGAGTTCAGGGTTTGCCCGCGCGACGCCGCGACGCTCGATGAGTCGGAGGACGACGCGCTCCGCGACGATCTCGTCGGCAAGACGCTCAACGAGACGTACACGGTCGTGCGCGTCGTCGGCGAGGGCGGCATGGGGCGCGTCTACGAGGCGCGCCACACGCGGATCTCCAGCAAGCGGTTCGCCATCAAGATGCTGCACCCGGAGTTCGCGCGGCAGCCGCAGGTGATCTCGCGCTTCCAGCGCGAGGCCGAGGCCGCGGCCGCGGTGCAGAGCCCGTACGTCGTCACCGTCTTCGACGTCCACCGCACCGCGGAGGGCCGTCCGTTCCTCGTGAACGAGTTCCTCGAAGGCAAGGAGCTCGCCGACTACCTCAACGAGGCCGGCAAGATGAAGACCGGCCCCGCCGTGCGCATCGTCCGGCAGATCTGCAAGGCGCTCGCCGCGGCCCACGCGAAGGGCGTGGTGCACCGCGACATGAAGCCGGAGAACGTGTTCCTCACCGGCGACCTCGCGATGCCGACGGCCAAGGTGATCGACTTCGGCATCTCCAAGGTCGACGACGCGCCCGGCGCCGCGCTCACGCAGACCGGCATGATCATGGGCACGCCCTCGTACATGGCGCCGGAGCAGGCCCGCGGCGAGCGCGTCGATCACCGGGCGGACATCTACGCCGTCGGCGCGATCCTCTACTGCGCCCTCACCGGCAGCCGCCCGTTCGACCGCAACGATCCGACCGCGACGCTCACCGCGGTCCTCACCGAGGACCCGCCCCGCCCGCGCTCGCTCGAGCCGAGCATCCCCGAGCCGCTCGAGATGATCATCCAGCGGGCCATGGCGAAGGAGCCCGGCCATCGGTACCAGACGATGGAGGAGCTCGACGCGGAGCTCGCGCTCTACGACACCAGCGAGTCCGAGCCGAAGGAGCTCGACGCCCCCGGGTTGCCCGGGCCGCGCGTGTCGATGCCGTCGGCGCCGCGCGTGGCGCCGACGATGCAGCTCCGCCAGGCGCAGCAGGTGAGCATGGCGAGGCCGCTCATCCTGCTGCTCTTCGCGCTCGGCCTCTTCTGGGTCGCCGGCAGCCTGATCACGCTCGTCACCGCGATCATCCGCCTGTCGCGCGGCGGCCAGGTGACCGACAACCTGACGGGCCTCGAGGCCGTCCTGCTCGCGTCCGGGATCGGCTTCGCGCTGATCACCCCCGCGCTGATCAGCGCGAGCCACGTGCGCAAGACCGTCTGGAACAACAGCATGAAGGCGGTCGATCTGGCCGACAACCTGCGCCGGCCGATCGTGGTCGGCCTGTGCGCGTACGGCTTCGCGTCGCTGCTCGTGCGGGTGGTGGAGGCCGTCGTCCTCCGGCGCGCGGCCGGCGTCGCGTGGCCCATGTGGGACGTCGTGCTGTTCGCGGTCGGCGCGGTCGGCGCCGCCGGCGCGTACCTCTTGCTCCGCAGCGAGAACCGGTAGCCCCGCCCCTAGCGCCGGTCCAGCCACGCCTGGAGCAGCAGCGCCGCCGCCGCCCCGTCGACGCGCTCCTTGCTCTTCCGCCCCGAGACGCCCCCGTCGCGCAGCCGCCGTGCCGCCTCGACCGTCGTCAGCCGCTCGTCGATGAGCTCCACCTCGACGCCGGCCGCGTCCGCCAGCGCCTGCGCGAAGGCCGCCGCCCGCCGCGCGGCGGGCCCCTCGTCCCCGTTCATCTCGAGCGGCAGCCCCACCAGGAACCGGGTGATGCCTTCGTCCCGAACGAGCGCTGCAAGGGCTTCCAGGAGCGCCTTCCGGTTTCGCCCGTCGAGCAGCGGCCGCGGGTGCGCGTAGAGCCCGAGCTCGTCGGTCACGGCCACGCCCACGCGGGCCTTCCCAAGATCGATCGCCGCAGCGCGTGCCTTCGCCTTCGCCATGCCTCTGGAAAGACCCCATAGCCCTCGGGCGACGCGCCGGCGAGACCCGAGCGTAACCCGGAAGCATCCGACCGGCTTGACCCGCTCGCCAGCACCGACCATAAGCGCCGCGCGATGGAACTGCGCGCGGTACGGGGGATGAACGACATCCTCCCCGAAGAGGTGGAGCGCTGGCACAAGCTCGAGGGGGCCTTCCGCCTCCACGCGGAGCTCCACGGCTATGCCGAGGTGCGCACGCCGCTGCTCGAGCCAACGGAGCTCTTCCGGCACCAGATGGGGGAGACGACGGACGTGGTCGAGAAGGAGATGTATTCCTTCGAACGCCACGGCGATCAGCTCACCGTCCGCCCCGAGGGCACCGCGGGCGCCGCGCGCGCCTACGTCGAGCACGCGGTCCACGCGAAGGAGCCGGTCACCCGCTGGTACTACCTCGGCCCGATGTTCCGCGGCGAGCGGCCGGCGAAGGGGCGCTACCGCCAGTTCTACCAGGCCGGCTGCGAGCTCTTCGGCGATCCCGGGCCGCTCTGCGACGCCGAGACGATCGACCTCGTCGCCGGCTTCCTGCAGCGCATCGGGGTCGGCGAGTTCGTGGTTCACGTGAACTCGCTCGGCAGCGCGGGCACGCGCGAGCGCTACCGCGAGGCGCTGCGCGCCCACTACACGCCGCGCAAGGCCGAGCTCAGCGAGGACTCGCAGCGCCGCCTCGAGAAGAACCCCCTGCGCATCCTCGACTCGAAGGACCAGCGCGATCACGAGGTGTCGCGCGACGCGCCGTCGATCCTCGATCTGCTCGACGACGCGGACCGGGCGCACTGGGAGGGCGTGCGCCGCTGCCTCGACGTGCTCGGCGTGAACTACGTCGTCGATCGGTCGCTCGTGCGGGGGCTCGACTACTACACGCGCACGCTCTTCGAGGTGAAGGCGACCGCGGGCGATCTCGGCGCCCAGAGCACGCTCGCGGGCGGCGGCCGCTACGACGCCATGGTCGCGGGGCTCGGCGGGCCGAGCGTGCCCGCGATCGGCTTCGCGATGGGGATGGAGCGGCTGCTCACGATGATGCCCGGCGCCTCGCCCCGCCGGAGGCCTGGCTGCTTCCTCGCCCCGCTCGGCCAGAGCGGCGCGGACCAGGCGCTCGTGCTGGCGAAGCAGCTGCGCGCGCTCGGCGTCCCGGTCGAGCTCGACGGGCGCGGCGGGCGGCTCAAGGCGATGCTCCGGCGCGCGGACTCCCTCGGCGCGCGGCTCTGCGTGATCCTGGGCGACGCGGAGATCGAGCGCGGCGTGCTCCAGATCAAGGATCTCGTGGCGCACGTGCAGGAGGAGATCCCGCTGGAGGGTGCGGCGCGCGTGCTCGCGGATCGGGCCCTCGAGGCGTCGCCCGGCGGCCAGCGGGGAGCGCGTTGACCTCCGAGGCGATGGGAGCGCAGGGCTGCTCGCGAGGGGCGCTCGGCGCGCCGGCGGGCGAGGTGCGGGGCCGCGCTCGGCGCGCGGGATCGGCGCTGTCGGTCGCCGCGGCGCTGGTCGCGCTCGCCGCGCCGTCCGTCGCGGCGGCGCAGCTCGGCTTCGGCCAGCCCGGCATGACGCAGCCGCCGCCGGCGAGCGCGCCGCCGAAGCCGCCGCCCGGCACGCCGGAGACGCACGCGGCGCCGACGTCCGAGGAGAGCCCGATCCAGACCCAGGAGCCGACCCTGCCGGAGGACCCGCTGGCGGTGCCGCCCGCGGTCAAGAAGCAGATCGGCACGAACGACGTGGGCGAGTGGGAGGTCGGGCGCGCCGCGGAGATCCAGCGCGACTGGTACGGCCCCTATTACAGCGAGCGGAGCGGAAGCTACCAGTTCAGGACGGTCTTCCCCCTGTGGGCGGAGCGCCGGATGCCCGGCGACCGCGCCACGATGGTGACGCCGCTCTACTACAACCGCCGGAGCAAGGACGTCGACGCCGACGTGCTCTTCCCCTTCTTCTGGAAGCTCCGCGACGAGAACACGTACACGACGATCGTCGGCCCGTTCATGCACCGCGAGTCCGAGGGTCGCCCCGCGAGCCCCGGGCGGGCGGCAGAGCCGGGCCGGCACGACAACTGGCTCGCGCCGCTCTTCTTCGAGGGCAAGCGCGACGACGGGAGCGGCTACTTCCACATCCCTCCCCTGCTGACCTTCACGCATCACACGGCGCGGAGCGGCTTCAACCTGATCGGCCCCCTCTACTGCAGCTGGAAGGGCGGCCCCGCGTGCGACACCCGCTCCGCCGACAAGATCGATCTCGGCCTGGCCCCCCTCTACTTCTACGGCCACGACGAGAGCAGCGAGTACGAGGTCATCCCGCCGCTCCTGCACTACTACCACTACAGCGACGTCGGAGACCGCTCCACGAACGTGTGGGGCCCGCTGATGTGGCAGCACTCCCGCAAGGGCGACGTGTTCAACATCATGCCGTTCTACTGGCACAGCTGGGGCAAGAACCACGACCGCACGACGCTGTTCCCGTTCTTTCACTACGGGTACGAGGGCAACAAGAGCCTGCTCGTCACGCCGCTCTTCCTGAAGGCGCGCGGCGAGGAGGGGGAGAGCACCTTCGCGACCTGGGGCTACGCTCGCTACCGAGGGCGGACGGAGCTCGACATGATCACGCCGCTCTTCTGGCAGTACCGGGATCCGTCCATCGATCTCGAGCGGACGTTCCTGCTCCCGTTCTATTACCGGAACACCTCGCCGCGCAGCGATGATCTCGTCCTCTTCCCGTTCTACGGCCGCTTCAAGCGCCACGGGTTGAGCGACACCACGTGGCTCACGCCGCTCGTGCGGCACACGCGGGATCTCACCGGCTGGGAGACGGACATCTATCCGTTCTTCTACTCGGGGAGGAACCGCGACGCGACGCACCTCGTCGTCGCGCCGTTCCTCTGGGACTTCGCGTCGCCGACGTCGCGCACCACGGTGGCCCTGCCGTTCTTCTTCCGGTTCGCGGACCCGACGTCGGTGACGCAGGTCGCGCTCAACACCGTGTACCGGGAGCATCGGGTGCGGAACGGCAAGGAGTGGGAGTTCCACCTCGTCCCCTTGTTCTCGTACGGCGAGACCCCGGAAGGTCACTGGTGGAACGTCCTGTTCGGCCTCGCCGGGTACACGCGCGCGGGCACGGCGGCGACGATGCGGGCGCTCTACGTCCCGATCCAGCTGAGCCAATGAGCCCGCGCGGTGCCGAGCTCCGCTGCCTCGGCGGAGCGCCGCCGCCCCCGGAGCTCACCGTCGACCTGCGCCGGCTTTTGGAGCTGCCCGAGGGCGCGCGGCAGCGCCTCTGGGAGGCGCTCGGGCCCAGCCTTGCCGAGCCGGTGCCCGCCGCCGTGGAGCGGCTCCTCGACGCGTTCTGCCGCCGGCACGAGGTCGCGTCCGACGCGCTCGCGCGGGTGCTCAAGGCGTGCCGCTTCCTGATCCGCGAGGCGAGCAAGCTCGACCTCGATCGCGCCGCGCTCGCGGCCGACATCGCCGCGCTCGCGCCCGGCCAGGACGCCGAGGAGATCCAGGCCGTCCTGCTCGCCGGCTACGACCAGGCCAGGGCGCTCGTGCGGCGGGAGATCGTCCGCGGCGCGCTGCTCGATCACGGCAAGCTGCTCACCGGCATCGACTGGCGCATCGACACGATCGCGACCGCGAACCGCGGCGCGAAGATCGCCGCCCCCGTCGTCGTGCTCACGCTGAGCTACCAGGAGGGCGACCTCCGCTCCCGCATCACGCTCCAGGCGACCCCAGAGACGCTGAGCGAGCTCCAGCGGCTCTGCGCGCAGATCCTCGGCTGATCGCGCGCGCCGCTCAGATGGACGACGGCGTCCCGCGGGCCACAGCGCGCGCCTCTACCTGCTGCTGTCGCGCGCCTCCGCGCGGGGCGCGGAGTTCGCGGAGACGACCTCGGCGATCGCGGAGAGCGCGTCCTCGGCGGAGAACGGCTTCTCCAGGAGCGGGCGGCCCGACGACGCGAGGAACCGCTCGACGTCCGCGCCGAAGCCCACGCCGGTCATGAAGATGAACCCCTGGGCCAGCACAGGATCGCTCTCGCGGATCCGCGTGTAGAAGACGTCGCCCGACATGCCGGGCATGCGCAGATCGCAGAGCACCACGTCGAAGCGCTGCCCGCCCGCGAGCATCCCCATCGCGGCGTCGGCGCTCGGCGCGAGCGCCACCTCGTGCACGCGGCCCAGCTGATCGGACAGCGCGCGGGCGAGCGACGCCTCGTCCTCCACCACGAGCACCCGCACCCGCTTCGAGACGAGCCGCGGCACAGGCGAGACGCTCGGCGTCGCCTCGTCCGTCCGCCCCGCCGCGGGCAGGGAGATGATGAAGCGCGCGCCGCCGGGCGGGACGCGCCCCGGGACCGGGCTCTCCGCCGTGATCTGCCCGCCCGCGCGCTCGATGATCTCGCGGCTGATCGACAGCCCGAGCCCCGTGCCGACCTCCGGACCTTTCGTCGTGAAGAAGGGCGCCCAGATGCGCGGCAGGTTCTCCTCCGCGATGCCGGCGCCGGTGTCGCTCACCACGATCTCGACCGTCTCCCCGTCGCTCCGCGTCTCGACCGTCACCGTCTGGTCGCGGGCCTCGTGCTTCGAGCTCGGCTTCTGGATCGCCTGGGCCGCGTTGACGAGGAGGTTCACGATGACCTGGCCGAGCCGGCCGTCATCCATGAGGATCGGCGGCACCTCGGAGAGGTTCTTCACGATCTGCGCCCGCTCGATGATCTGGCCGCGCGTGAGGCTCAGCGCGGACTCGACCGTGCGGTTCGCGTCCGTCAGCGTGCGCCGCGAGCCCTCGGGCTGCGGCGGGCTCGCGAACAGCTTGAGATCGCGGACGATGTCGACGATGCGCTTGATCGAGTCGCGCAGCTCCTTCACGAGCTCCGACGCGCTGGAGGCGGCGCTGCCCTCCATGCGCACGTTCGGGCCGCGCAGGAGGCGGTCGAGCATGTCCAGGCCGAGCAGGATGAACGCCGCGGGGTTGTTGATCTCGTGCGCCACGCCGGCCGCGAGCGTGCCGAGCGTCGAGAGGCGATCGACCTGGATGAGCCGCGTGCGCGCCGCGTGCTCGGTGCTCACGTCCGCGAGGACGCCCTCGATCGCCACGACGCGGCCGCGATCCGAGACGAGCGGGTACACCGTGCCGCGCGCGGTGATCGCGTCGCCGCCCCGCCGCCGCAGGCGCGCCTCGTAGGAGGCCGACGGGGCCCCGAGCTTGGCCCGCGCGACCGCGTCCTCGAAGCACATCACGCCCTCCGGGTCGGCGTGCGCCTCCCCGAGGAAGCCCGGCGTCCTGAGCGCCTCGGCCACCGGCACGCCCAGGAGCCGCTCGGCGTGCCGGTTCAGGAACGAGAGCTCGCCGGACTCGGGATCGAGCCGGAAGATGATGAGCGGCGCGTTGTCGAGGAGGTTCCGGTGCTGCTCCTCGAGCTCGCGGATCCTGAGCAGCCGCTCGGCGGCCTCGCGCTCCCCGGCGACGACGCGCAGCGAGCGATCCAGGCCTGCGCCGAGCGCGTCGGCGATCTCCTCGAGGAGCGGGATCGGCGCCGAGGCCGCCGCGCCGGCGTCTCCGTAGCCGACGACGAGCGCCGCGATGATCGGGCAGCCGAAGCCGCCGGCCCCGGCCGGCCCGGAGCGCGCGGCGGGGTGGCCGGGCTGGGCGCCCGGAGGCGCGGCCCGCACCGGGAGCGCGACGTACGAGAGGCACCCCGCGCTGGCCCCCATCTCGGCGAGCGCGTCCCCCGCGCGGGTGTCGTCGCAGGAGAACGGCTCGCCCTCGGCGAACACCCGCCGGAAGAGCGCCGCGGGCGCCGGCTGGCGCGCGCCGAACGGCGCGGCGGCGAGCGCGTCGCCGCGGAAGACCGCGTACGCGCGGAGCCCGCCCTCCGGCTCGGGGAACACCACCGCGAGGAGCTGGAACGCGGCGAACCGGCCGACGGCCCCGGCGAGCTCCTCGAACGGCCTCGGCAGGAGCAGGTTCGAGTGGCGGGCCACGACGGTGAGGACGGCGTTCAGCGCGACGAGGCGGCCAACCCTCTCGCTCGCAGGCTCAGCGTGCATTTCCACGACATCTCACCACGTCAGCGCGCAGGGACGAGAGGCATTCTTCACTTTTGTCCGGCCGGCGGGTCGCCCGCGGTCGCCGGGGACGTAGGCCGGGCCGCCGCGCCGGCGCAGCGCTCGAGCAGGCGGAGGGCGGCGTCCCGGCGCTCCTCGCTCACGGCGGGCCCCGTGCCGGCGGCCCCGTCGTGCGCTGCGTACTGGGCGAACATCCTGCGGGCGGTCTCGACGTCCTCGACGCCGCACGCGACCACGAGCCGCAGCCGCTCGGCCTCGATCCAGACCCGCTGGACGGGCAGGTGGGCCGCGAGCGCCCGATCCAGGCGATCGGCGGCCTCATCGAAGCGGCCGTCGCTCAGGTAATGGCGGCCGAGCAGGTAGTTCGGCAGGCCGTCGCCGGGGGACTGCGCGGCCCACGCGCCGAGGAGTTCCGCCGCCCGGAGCCTGTCGGGCGCGCCGCCGCGCGTGCCGATCAGCAGCTCGACGATGGCCGCGCGGGCGCGCTCGTCGTTCGCGGCGGCGATCTTCACGTCGAGCGTCCGGAGCCGATCCTCGTCGACGAGCCGGCCGGCGACCTCGCTGTACCGCGCCGCCGCGCGCTCCCGGTCGCCCGCGGCGAGCGCGACGTCGCCGAGGCGCTCGGCCGCGCGATCGCGCAGGTGGCGCGGGATCGACCCGTCCCCGGCGATGCCCTCGAGCTCGCGGATCCCCTCGCTGCGCTCGCCGGGCGCGTCGCTGGCGAGCCGCGTCTCGGCGATGGCGATGCGCGGCGCGGGGCTCCGGTCGAGCGACAGCACGCGCCGGTACGCGGCGATCGCGCCCTCGTGGTCGCCGCGCGCGCGCAGCTCCTCCGCCTCGTGGGTGCACGCGTCGACCACGTGCGGGCAGCGCCGCTCGAAGAGCGCCGGCCGATCGAAGCGGGCCTTCGCCTGCGCCTTCGCCGCGTCGGGGAGCGTGAGCGCGTCGAGATCGGCGTGCCACGCGCGCTCCATCACCTCCCACGAGGCGCCGGTGATCTCCGGCAGCGCCTTGCCGCCGTACCAGGCGCGCACCGCGTCCGCGCCGTACGTCGCGCGCACGTGGCCGACGAACGCGCCGCTCACGGTGTAGGCGGTCGACGAGTTCTCGGCGAGGAAGCCAAGCGCGAACAGGCGCGCGAGCGGCGGCAGGATCCCGAGATCTTTCATCGCCTTGGCCCACGCGCGCGGGCTCAGGTCCTCGCCCTCCCTGGGCGAGCCGGCGACGGCGATCCCCTCGATGAGCCCCGGGTCGGGGAGCCACCCGCCGAGCCGCCCGGCGACCTTGAACGGGCCGCGGGCGAAGGCGCCGGCGAGCACGTGCATGATCTCGTGCCCGAGCGTCGGGTGCGGGTAGCCGGCGGCCTGCAGGTACACCTCGCGGCGCCACGGCTTCGCGACGTACGTGCGCGACGCGCCCATGAGCGCGCCCTTCTGCGCCGCGCTCTCGAACAGGTAGGCGCGGACCCGGAGCGGCTGGCCGTCGACCACCGCGGGCGCCCCGAGCCAGCGCTCGCCGGCCTCGATGTGGGCGTCGCACTCGCGCACGAAGCGCTGGACGTCGGCCTCGCGCACGCCGCGCGGGTGGACGACCTCGCAGCGCTGGCCCTTCGAGAGCGCGCCGAGCTCGGCCGCGATGCTCTCGGAGGTCTGGAAGTGGCCGAGGCGCGCGCCCTCCAGGACGGTCGCGGCGCTCAGCGCGGCGCTCACGCCGCCGAGCAGGAGCAGCCCGGGCCGGCCCTGCGGCTGGAACGACACCCGCCCGCCCGCGTCGTGCACGAGGTGCTGCGCGAGCGCCGACGCGGCGAACAGGGTGGCCAGCGTCCCCGCGCGGTACGTCAGCAGCCCGGACGCGTCGACGACCGTGTCGTAGAGCGTGCCGCTGAAGAAGCCGGCGAAGGGGTCGTAGGCGAAGACGATCGGGCTCGTGTAGAAGCGGACGGCGCTCACGCCGATCGCGCCGAGGGGGGCGGCGAGCGCCGCGAGGACGGCGATGAGCCGGCGCCGCCACGCCGGGCGGGGAGGCGCGGCGTCGTCGCGCCGGATGCCGGCGGCGAGCTCGCCCGCGACGGCGCCCCAGGCGCCGCCGAGCGCCGCGCCGAGCCCGGGCCCGAGGGCGAAGTGCGCCGAGCCGCCGAGCACATCGCAGAAGCCGGCGCGCAGGCCGTGCGCCAGCGTGGTGGCGTACGCGACGAGCGCGAGCAGGGCGCCGCTCGCGACGCCGCGGCGGAACGCCTCGACAGGCGGCGGCCGATGCGCGGCGACGTCGAGGGCGGTCACGATCGCCGCGGCGCCCGGGACGATCAGGCCGGCGGCGAGCGCGCTCTCGTAGCCGGGGCCGTCGAAGAGGGGCAGGAAGCCGACGAGCGCCATCGCGATCGCGACGAGCGCGGCGCCGAGCCTCGTGGCCGGTGAACGCAGCAGCGTGGGCATGGTCGCGTGGGACTCCAGGCCTGCCTTCGTAGCCGCGCCTGCCCGGAGAGGCGAGCGGGATGCGGGCGCCCCGGCGCAATCGAGCGAGTTGCGTTCTCGATGGACGGGTCAGCGAGGGAGTCGGCGTCCTCCGAGACCTCGATTGAGCCCGGGAGCAGCGATCGCGTGGCCACCGAGCGTGCGTCCCGGCCGGCAGACCACGCTCGTCTCCGTCGTGGTTTCCTGCTTTGCTCGCCTTCCACGATGTCCTCGTCGCCCCCCGCCGGCCTCTCGCGCCACCCCGATTTTCTGCGCCTCTGGTCAGCGCAGGCAGTGAGCGCTGTGGGCAGCCGCGTCAGCCGGACGGCGCTGCCCGTGATCGCCATCGCGAGCCTCGGGGCCGACGCCGCGGGCGTGGCGGTGCTCTCGGCCGTGTCCACCGCGCCGGGCGTCCTCGTGGGGCTCTTCGCGGGCGGGCTCGTCGATCGCTCGCGCAAGCGGCCGCTCCTCATCGGCGCGGATCTCGTGCGCGCGGCGCTGATCCTCTCGGTCCCGATCGCGGCCTGGACGGGGACGCTCACCCTGCTCCACCTCTCCGTGGTGGCCGCGCTGGTGGGCATGGCCACGTCCCTGTTCCAGATCGCCGACAACGCCTACTTGCCGGCGCTGGTGGGGCAGGACCACCTGGTCCAGGCAAACGCCAGGCTGGAAGGGACCGAGGCCGCCGCCGAGATCGCCGGCCCCGGCGCCGCGGGCATCTTGATCCAGGCGCTGACGGCGCCGGTGACGATGGTGGTGGACGCGCTGTCGTATCTCGTGTCGGCGGCGCTGCTCGGGCGCATCCGGGCAGCGGAGACGCCGGCCGCCCCCGCGGGAGGCGTCGCCGGCGGGGGCTCCTCGCTGATCGAGGACCTCCGGGTGGGGCTGCGCCACGGCCTGGGCCACCCCGTGGTCGGGGCGACGTTCCTGGCGATGGGCGCCCACGCCCTCCTGCTCGGCGGGGTCTTCTCCGCGCTGTACATGCTCTATCTGCTGGAGCACCTGCGGCTGGATCCGGCAACGGTCGGGCTGATCATCAGCGTGGGCGGCATCGGCGCGCTGGGCGGCAGCGTCCTCGCGGGCTGGCTGGGCCGACGCCTCGGCGCCGGGCCGGCGATGATCCTCAGCCTGGTCGTGAGTCAGGCCAGCTGCGCGCTCATCCCGCTGGCCGCGCAGCTCGGGCGGCTGGCGGTCCCTGCCCTCGTGCTGCACCAGCTCCTCGGGGACGCGTTCCTCATGGCGTTCATGATCCACGCGGTGACCGCGCGGCAATCTATGCTGCCATTGCACGTGCTCGGCCGGGTCGACGCAACGCTCCATGTGCTCACCGGGGCGCTCTTGCCGGCGGGCACGCTGGCGGCCGGCTGGCTCGCGGGGCGGATCGGCGTGGAGGCGACGGTCTGGGCGTTTGTCCTCGGGGGCTTCGCAGCGCCGCTGCTGTTGCTACGGCCCGCGGTGTGGCGGTTGCGGGCGTGAGAGGTGAAACCGATGCAGGGATGCTCTTCATCGGTCGGCGGTTCCGCTCGGTCGAACCGCCGAGTCCGGCTGAGATCCCGGCGCAGCCGCGCGAGCATCCTCGGCGCGGCGCAAGCAGACCTGCTGATGGGCTCGAGCTGTGGCATCGGGCACGCGAAGGAGCTCAATCCTGCGCTCGATGGGCATGCAGTAGGTGGTTGCAGTCCAAAGCTTGGGGTCATCAACGCCGCGGAGCGGCTCGACATCGGTCCACAGCTGCACGGTCTTGTCGTCGGACGCGCTGACGACGCGCTTGCCATCCGGGCTGAACGCCGCCGCATTGACCGAGGAATGGGAGTCACGCAGGACCAGGGGCTCCCCGGTGCCATCGGCATTCCATACCCGCACCGTCTTGTCCTGGGACGCGGTGACGATACGCTTGCCGTCAGGGCTGAACGCCGCAGAATGGACCCAGTGCTCATGCCCCCGGAGGACCAGGGGCTCGCCAGTACCGTCGGCGTTCCACACACGAGCGGTCTTGTCCCATGACGCGGAGACGATGCGCTTGCCATCGGGGCTGAACTCCGCAGAGAAGACCTGAGCCTCGTGCCGCCGGAGGATCAGGAGCTCGCCCGTGCCGTCGGCATTCCATACCCGCACCGTCTTGTCGCGGGACGCCGTGACGATGCGCTTGCCATCGGGGCTGAACTCCGCAGAGTTGACCCTATTCTTATGACCCCGGAGGATCAGGGGCTCGCCCGTGCCATCGGCATTCCATACCCGCACCGTCTTGTCGCGGGACGCGGTGACGATACGCTTGCCATCGGGGCTGAACTCCGCCGAGAAGACCGCATCCTCATGCCCCCGAAGGACCAGGGGCTCGCCCGTGCCATCGATATTCCACACCCGCACGGTCTTGTCATGCGACGCGGTGACGATACGCTTGCCATCGGGGCTGAACTCCGCCGAGAAGACCGCATCCTCATGACCCCGAAGGACCAGGGGCTCGCCCGTGCCATCGATATTCCACACCCGCACGGTCTTGTCATGCGACGCGGCGACGATGCGCTTGCCGTCGGGGCTGAACTCCGCCGCGTAGACTGCATCCTCATGACCCCGAAGGACCAGGGGCTCGCCCGTGCCATCGGCGTCCCACACCCGCGCTGTCCTGTCGAAGGATGCGGTGACGATGCACTTGCCGTCGGGGCTGAACGCCGCAGAATTAACCCCATCCTCATGACCCCGAAGGACCAGGGGCTCGCCCGTGCCATCGGCGTTCCACACCCGCGCTGTCTTGTCGAAGGATGCGGTGACGATGCGCTTGCCATCGGGGCTGAACGCCGCCGAGTGGACTCCGTGCTCGTGCTCCCGAAGGACCAGGGGCTCGCCCGTGCCATCGGCGTCCCACACCCGCGCTGTCCTGTCGAAGGATGCGGTGACGATGCACTTGCCGTCGGGGCTGAACTCCGCAGATTTAACCCCATCCGCATGACCCCGAAGGACCAGGGGCTCGCCCGTGCCATCGGCGTTCCACACCCGCGCTGTCTTGTCGAAGGATGCGGTGACGATGCGCTTGCCATCGGGGCTGAACTCCGCCGAGCTGACTCCATCCTCATGACCCCGAAGGACCAGGGGCTCGCCCGTGCCGTCGGCGTTCCACACACGCGCGGTCTTGTCCAGGGACGCCGTGACGATGCGTTTACCATCGGGGCTGAACGCCGCCGCAAAGACTAAATCCTCATGTCCCCGAAGGACCAGAGGCTCGCCCGTGCCGTCGGCATTCCATACCCGCACCGTCTTGTCGTAGGCGGCGGTGACGATGCGCTTGCCGTCGGGGCTGAACGCCGCCGAGCTGACTCCATCCTCATGTCCCCGAAGGACCAGAGGCTCGCCCGTGCCACTGGCGTTCCACACTCGCACCGTCTTGTCCAGAGATGCGGTGACGATGCGCTTGCCGTCGGGGCTGAACTCCGCCGAAGAGACCCCATCCGCATGGGTGAGCACCGCGCGAGCGACCCAGCTGTGTAGCGCCCAGCGCGCGAGCTCGGCCCACCCTCGCGGCACATCGGGCGGCTCGACTTCCCGCAAGATCGCGAGCACGGTCGTGGGATCGGCTTGCAGCTCACGCGCCGTGGCCATGCGGGTGGCGTTGCGCGCTTCTCGGGCTTCGGCCTGGGCGCGAGCCGTTTCCTGGTCGGCGCGGGTGGCTTGCTGGTTGGCGCGAATCGCCAGGTACGACACAACGACCGCAAACGCGCACAACGTGGCGCTCACCCCCGTTGTGAGCCGCCGGCGCAGCCGCCGCGCTCGCAGCGAGAGGTCGATAACGGCCGACAGATAACGCTCCTCGCGTCTGCCGAGCCCGGCGCCAACGTCGGCCCCCTCGAGAGCGCGACGGCGCTTCTGCCACGCCCGGGCGTCCTCCGCGGCACGGCCCCGCCAGAGCAGCCCCTCGGCCCAGCCGCTCGCCTCCCACTGCTGCGCAGCAGCGCGCAACCGGGCCAGAAACTGCGCGTCTTGCTCGCTCTCGGCGAGCCACTGCCCGAGCCTTGCCCACCTCTCGATCAGCGACTCGTGCACCAGCTCCACGGTCGTGCCCTCGCGCTCGCCCCCGGTCTCGATCAGCAGCAGCCGCGCACCGGCCAGGTGCTGGACCACCTGCTCGATCGCCTCGCCCGCAGGACCCCCGCCGTTCTGCGCCACCCCATGGAGCTCCTCCAGGCTGACCACCGCGCGCGTGCGCTCGGGCGTGACCAGGCGCACGAGCACCGCCCGGGCCAGCCGCTGCTCACGCGCCGGCAGCGCCGAGAGCACCGCGTCCGCGTGCGCGGACAGGGCGCCGGCCACGCCGCCCAGCCTGTCGTAGCTGTCTCGCGTCAGCAGCCGGTGCTCGCGATCCCGCGCCTCCCACAGCTTCGCGGCCGTGAACTGCAAGAGCGGCAGCGGGCTCCTCGTGCTCTCCAGCGTGCCCAGCATCTCCTCGACCATCTCGGCCGTCTCGAAGCGGTGACCGGCCGCCTCCAGCGGCCTCGTCAGCGCGTCGCGCAGGCCGTCGCGCCCCATGGGCGGCAGCAGCAACAGACCGCGCGTCACGTCGATCACGAAATCGTGATCATCGGCCATGCGATCGAGGAAATCCGAGCGGATGGCGAGCAGCACGCGCAGGGGTGATGACGCGTCGTCGGCCACGCCTTCCAGGCAGGCCACGAACGCGGCCCGCTCCTCGCGGCTGGCGCCGAGCGTGTACAGCTCCTCGAACTGATCGACGAAGAGCAGTGCATGGTGCCTCGTCCCCTCGCGGCGGCAGCGCGCGCGCAACCGAGCGCCCAAATGCCCCGGCTGCGCGCGCAAACAGGCGACGAGCCCATCGTGGTCGGCGAGCTCGCCCGGGCCCGCAGGCACGCCCGCGCGCTCGCGCTCGGCCACCTGCATAAGCACATCGACGAGCGCCGACAGCGGCCGGCGCCCCGGCCGCACGATGAACGTCTCCCACCGCTCGCTGGAGCGCTTCAATGCCGGGATCACCCCTGCGCGCACAAACGACGACTTGCCCGCTCCCGACGGGCCGACGACCGTGAGGAGGGGCTGGTTGCGCAGGCGCGCCATCATGGCAGCGACGTCACGATCGCGGCCGAAAAAGCGCGCGGCGTCCGCCTCCTGGAATGCGGACAGCCCGGCGAACGGGCTCTCTCCTTCTCCCAGGTCGGGCGCCTTACGACCGGGCAGCAGCGCCTCGAGCTCGGCAAGCAGCTCCTTGGCCGAGCCGATGCGCTCGTCCTTTCGCTTCCTCAGGCATCGATCGACGAGGGAGCCCAGCGCCCCCACGTCCGGGCGCCGCGCGCTGACGCGCGGCATGGGGACATCCAGTGTCACGATGTCCGCGAGCCGCGCGACCGAGAACGGGTCGAGCGGGTGCGCCCCCGCAAGCAGCGTGTACAGGAGGATACCCACGGCCCAGAGGTCGCTGCGAGAATCGACGTCCCAACCCAGCAATTGCTCGGGGGACATGTAGGCCGGCGTGCCGACGAGCGCGCTCCGCTCGCGCTGGCTCTCGCCCCCCGCGAGCGCCGCACGCGCGCCGGTGATCGTCGATAGCATCTGGACATCGAGCTGCTTGGCAATCCCGAAGTCCAGCACCTTGATGCATCCTTTGTCATCGATGAGGATGTTCTCCGGCTTGAGATCGCGGTGCACGATCCCGAGCTCGTGCGCGCAGGCCAGCGCGCGAACCACCGGGATCATCAGCTCGACCACCGGGCCAGCCGCCATCGATCCGGGCGGCCCGATGTCGGCGAGCGGCCCTGGCGCGCTCGGGTGCTCGCGTTGAGCCAGCCATTGGCTCAACGTCCGGCCCTTGACGTACTCGAGCACCAGGTAGGGGTGTCCACGGATCTCGTCCACCTCATGGATGACGACGATGTTCTCGTGTCTGCAGCGCGCCGTGGCTCGCGCCTCGGCCAGGAAGCGCTGGATCCCTTGCCCGCTGTACTCGAGCAGCAGCTTGATCGCCACGAGGCGCCCGAGCTTCGTGTCCCGCGCCAGGTACACGATCCCCATGCCCCCCTGCCCCAGCTTGCGGATGATCTCGTAGTGCTTGATCGTACCGCCGACGTCCGCGAGCGTGGAGCCCGACGCGCGCTCCGCCAGCGTCGCTCCCGCCCGCGTACTCGCATTCTGCCCCGGCAGGAGCGCGTGCTCCGGCGCTCGCGCCTCGGGCGTCGGGCAGGTCGGGGCCTCCGCGGGCGCGACGCCGGCGAGCGCGAGCGTGCGCGCAACTCGTTCGCCAGAAGCGCTGTTCGAGATCGAGCAGTCCGGCCGTCTCCGCGCCTGGGCCCCGGCGTCGCTGCTCGCCTGCTCCGTCGGCTCCCCGCTCTCCTGCCCGCTCGCCTCCACGCCGATCGGTGCGTCCGGATCGACGAAGACGGCGTAGATTTGCCCCTCGCCAGAGCGCCCCCAGTCGATGGGCCGGACGATGCGGGGGGGATGGAGCTGCATGCAACAACGCATCTCCCGCAGGAATCGTGCCCCGCAACGCCGCACGAGGCGCGCGCCGTCTCCGTCGCGAGCCAGGCGGCTGATCTGAAGGACGACCGGCTGACCGCTTTCGTTCTGCCGCCCTTTGTAGACGGCCGCTCGGCTGCTCACCCGGCAGCACGACAAGATCTCGTAGCGGCCCTGGAACACCGTCCCCGGCGCGAGGATCCCCCGGTTCATCATGACCCCTCAATCGCTGCCGCCTCGCGCGCCAGCTTCGGGCGAAACGTCCCGACCCCGCATCAATACGCAGCGAAACCGACGAGCGAGCCTGTCACGCCTCCATGGCGAGAGAGCTCAACGACGTACCCGCCCCGATGCTCGGGCAGCCTCGCTGCCTGTTCATGTTCTATAGCATCGTCTCCACGCGGCGTCGGCCATTGGCGGTCTCGAGACTCAGCGGCTCTCCTTCCCACATTTTCAGGCCACTCAACGTTCCAGCATTGTCCAAGCAGCACTCTTGTCCATAGTGGCATGTTGTTACCACGGTTGTGCTCATCGCAACCGAGCGCCGCTCGGTCGGGCAGCCGGGTCCAGCGGAGGGCCAGGAGCGGCCACGCGGGCCGCCTCGACGCGGCGCAGGCAGTCTTCCTGATGAGCCCTGGCCATGGCCTCGGGGACGCGGAGGAGCTCAATCCGCCGCTCGATCGGCATGCAGTAGGTGGTCGCGGTCCACAGCTTCGGGTCATCGACGCCGTGCAGCGGTTCGAGATCGGTCCACAGCCGCACGGCCTTGTCGTCCGACCCGCTCACGATGCGCTTGCCGTCGGGGCTGAACGCTACGCTGTTGACCGGAGACTCCGAATCGCGGAGGACCAGAGCCTCGCCCGTACCATCGGCATTCCATACCCGTATCGTTCCGTCTTCGGACGAGGTGACGACGCGCTTGCCATCGGGGCTGAACGCCGCAGCGCTGACCCAGTGCTCATGGCCCCGGAGGACCAGGGGCTTGCCGCCGCCGTCGGCGTTCCACACCCGCGCTGTCTTGTCCCATGACGCCGAGACGATCCGCTTGCCGTCGGGGCTGAACGACGCCTTGCTGACCTGAGCCTCGTGACCACGAAGGACCAGCGGCTCGCCCGTGCCATCGGCATTCCATACCCGCACCGTCTCGTCGCGGGAGGCCGTGACGATGCGCCTGCCGTCGGGGCTGAACGCCGCAGATTGGACCCAATCCTCGTGACCACGGAGCACCGCCGGTTCTCCGGAGCCGTCGGCGTTCCACACCCGCGCTGTCTTGTCATACGACCCGGTGACGATGCGCTTTCCATCAGGGCTGAACGCCACAGCGCAGACCCGGTCCTCATGACCACGAAACACGATGGGCTCACCGGAGCCGTCGGCGTTCCACACCCGCGCTGTCTTGTCATACGACCCGGTGACGATGCGCTTTCCATCAGGGCTGAACGCCGCCGAATAGATCGGAGCCTCACCACGGAGAATCAAAGGCTCACCGGAGCCGTCGGCGTTCCACACCCGCGCTGTCTTGTCATACGACGTGGTGACGAGGCGCTTGCCATCAGGGCTGAACGCCGCCGAATAAACCGCATTCTCATGTCCCCGAAAGACGAACGGCTCCGCCGTACCCGCGACATTCCACACTC
This sequence comes from Sorangium sp. So ce128, assembly GCF_051525245.1. Lineage (NCBI taxonomy): Bacteria > Pseudomonadati > Myxococcota > Polyangiales > Polyangiaceae > Sorangium > Sorangium sp. So ce128. The sequence continues at coordinate 6,607,526 of NZ_CP150313.1, forward strand.
GCACCGTCCTGTCATTGGACGCGGTGACGATGCGCGTGCCGTCGGGGTTGAAAGCCGCCGAATACACCCCATCGTCGTGACCGCGAAGGATCATGGGTTCGCCCGTGCCATCGGCGTTCCACACGCGCACTCTCTTGTCCCAGCGGGACACGGTGACGATGCGCTTGCCGTCGGGGCTGAACACCACATGGGATACCTCCTGTTCGTGCCCCCGGAGGACCAAGGGCTTGCCCGTGCCGTCGGCGTTCCACATCCGCACCGTCTTGTCCGAGGACGCGGTGGCGATGCGCCTGCCGTCAGGGCTGAACTCCGCAGCGTTGAGCACGTCCTCGTGACCACGAAGGACCAGCGGCTCGCCCGTGCCATCGGCGTTCCACACACGCGCCGTCTTGTCCCACGATGCCGTGACGATGCGCTTGCCATCGGGGCTGAATGCCACGGAACGAACCAGATTCTCGTGGCCCCGAAGGATCAGGGGACTTCCGGTGCCGTCGGCGTTCCATATCCGCACCGTCTTGTCCTGCGACACCGTGACGATGCGCCTGCCATCGGGGCTGAACGCCGCGCCCGCGACACGCTCCTCGTGGCCACGAAGGACCAGCGGCTCGCCCGTGCCGTCGGCGTTCCACACACGCGCCGTCTTGTCCCACGACGCCGTGACGATGCGCTTGCCGTCGGGGCTGAACGCCGCGGACCAGATCGCCTTGCTGTGCCCCCGCAGGACCACGGGCTCGCCCGCGCCATCGGAGTTCCACACACGCGCCGTCTTGTCCCACGACGCCGTGACGATGCGCTTGCCGTCGGGGCTGAACGCCGCAGAATTGAGCCCATCCGGATGGGTGAGCACCGCACGAGCGAGCCAGCTGTGCAGCGACCAGCGCGCGAGAAAGTCCCACCCTCGCGGCGCATCGGACGGCTCGACCTCTCGCAATATCGCGAGCACTGTCGTGGGGTCGGCCTGCAGCTCGCGCGCCGCGGCCATGCGGGTGGCGTTGCGCGCTTGCAGGGCTTCGGCTTGCGCACGGGCCGTTTCCTGGTCGGCGCGCGCGGCCTGCTGCTCGGCGCGCGTGGCTTGCCGGTCGGCGCTGATCGCGAGGTAGGACACCATGAGCGCGATCGCGGTGAGCATCGCGATCACGCCCATGGCGATCTGCCGCCGCAGTCGCCGCGCGCGCTCGGACAGGGCCACGACGGCAAGGAGATAGCGCTCCTCGCGCTGGCCGAGCCCGGAGCGCCACTCGGCGCCCTGCTCGGCGCGGCGGCGCTCACGCCACGCTCGAGCCTCGTGCGCCGCACGATCGCGCCAGAGCAGCCCCTCGGCGTGACCGCTCGCCTCCCACTGCTGGGCCGCAGCGCGCAGCCGGGCAAGGAACTGCGCGTCTTGCTCGCTCTCGGCGAGCCACTGCCGGAGCTTTGCCCACCTCTCGATCAACGACTCGTGAACCAGCTCCACCGTCGTGCCCTCGCGTTCGCCGCCGGCCTCGGTGAGCAGCAGCCGCGCCCCGGCCAGGTGCTGGACCACCTGCGCGATCGCCTCACCGGCGTGGTCTTCGCTGTCCTGTGCGAGCTCACACAGCTCGTCCAGGCTGACCACCGCGCGCGTGCGCTCGGGCGTGACAAGGCGCACCAGCACCGCCCGAGCCAGCCGCTGCTCGCGCACCGGCAGCGCCGAGAGCACCGCGTCCGCATGCGCGGACAGCGCCCCGGCCACGCCGCCGAGCTGCTCATAGCTGTCCCGCGTCAGCAGCCGGCGCGCGCGGTCCCGCGCCTCCCACAGCTTCGCGGCCGTGAATTGCAGCAGCGGCAAGGGGCTGCGCGTGCTCTCCAGCGTGTCCAGCATGTGCTCGACCATCTCGGCGGTCTCGAAGCGAAGACCGGCCGCGTCCAGCGGCCTCATCAAAGCTTCACGCAAGCCTTCGCGCCCCATGGGCGGCAGCAACGAGAGACCACGAGTCACGTGGGTCATGAACTCGTAGTCATCGGCGACGCGGTCGAGGAAGTCCGAGCGAATGGCGAGCAGGACCCGCAGGGGCGACGAGGCGTCGTCGGCCGCGCCCTCCAGACAGGCCACGAACGCCGCCCGTTCCTCGCGGCTCGCGCCGAGCGTGTACAGCTCCTCGAACTGATCGACGAAGAGCAGGACGTGGTGCCTTGTCCCCTGACGGCGGCAGCGCGCTCGCAGCCGGGCGCCCAGGTAGCCCGGCTGCGCGCTCAAGGTGGCGACGATCCCACCGTGCCCGGTGAGCTCGACCGGGCCCGCCTGCGCGCCCGCGCGCTCGGACTCGGCCACCTGCGCGAGCACATCGACGAGCGCCGCCATCGGGTGGCGCCCTGGGCGCAGGGTGAACGTCTCCCAGCGGTCGCTGGAGCGCTTCAACGCCGGGATCACCCCCGCGCGCACGAACGACGACTTGCCCGCCCCGGAGGGCCCGGCGACCGTGACGAGCGGCTGGTAGCGCAGCCGCGCCGTCATGGCGGTCACGTCCCGATCGCGGCCGAAGAAGCGCGCGGCGTCCGATTCCTGGAACGCGGAAAGCCCCGCGAACGGGCAGTCGTCCTCGCCGAGCCCGGGCGCCTTGCGACCGGGCAGCAGCGCCTCGAGCTCGGCGAGCAGCTCCCTGGCCGAGCCGATGCGCTCGTCTTTCCGCTTCTTCAGGCACCGGTCGACGAGGGCGCCCAGCGCGCCCGCATCAGGGCGCCGCGCGCTGACGCGCGGCATGGGAACATCGAAGTTCACGATGTCCGCGAGCCGCTCGATCGGTGATGGGTCAAGCGGGTGCGCCCCCGTGAGCAGCGTGTGCAGGAGGATGCCCACGGCCCAGAGGTCGCTGCGCGCGTCCACGTCCTCACCCAGCAATTGCTCGGGCGACATGTAGGACGGCGTGCCCACGAGCGCGCTCCGAAAGCTCGTTTCATCATCTCCCGCGAGCGCCCCCGGCGCCTCCGTGAGCGTCGATAGCAGCTTGGCATCGAGTTGCTTGGCGATCCCGAAGTCGACGACCTTGATGCACCCTGTGTCGTCGATGAGGATGTTCTCCGGCTTCAGATCGCGGTGCACGATCCCGAGCTCGTGCGCGCAGACCAGCGCGCGGACCACCGGGATCATTATCTCCACCACCAGCCCGACCGCCATCGGGCCCGGCGCGCCGGAGCGCTCGCGCTCGGCTCGCCACTGGCTCAGCGTCCGACCCTTGATGTACTCGAGCACGAGGTACGGGTGTCCACGGAGCTCGTCCACCTCGTGGATCACCACGATGTTCTCGTGCCGGCAGCTCGCCGTGGCACGCGCCTCGGCCAGGAAACGCTCGATCCCCTGCCCGCTGTACTCGAGCAGCAGCTTGATCGCGACGAGGCGCCCGAGCTTCGTGTCCCGGGCCAGGTACACGATGCTCATGCCGCCTTGCCCCAGCTCGCGGATGATCTCGTAGTGCTTGATCGTCCCGCCGACATCCACGAGCGTCGAGCCCTGAGCGCGGTACGCCATCGTCGCGCCCGCCAGCGTCGTCGACGCCGGTGACGACCGGACCGCGGTCTCTTGCGCTCGCTCCTCGGGCACTCGGCCAACCACGTCGTCCTCCGCGCGCGCGAGCTCGGGGAGCACGAGCGTGCGCACCGCCTCTTCACCAGGAGCGCCGCTCGAGACGAGAGAGCTCGACGGCGCATCCGGCTCGACGCTCAGGCAGCCTCGTTGCCTATCCTTGCTCGACGGCATCGTCCCCCCGCCCCGTCCGGCATCGCCGCTCTGGATGCCCGGGCGGCTCCCTTCCCCACAATCTCAGTTCACTCGACGTTCCAGCGATTTCCGCGCAATGGTCTTGTCGATCGTGGCACCCTGTTATTGCAGTCGCACCTGGGGTGAGCAACCTGGCCGCCGGGCAGACCTCGACCCCGCGCTGCGCGCCGACCCGGCGTGGCAGCATGTACACGGGGGCATTGACGCCCATCATCGGTCGGCCGTGTCGCGCGGTCCGACAGCCGAGTCCGGCCGAGTTCAAGGAGCAGCCGCGCGGGCCGCGTCGACCCGGCGCAGACAGGCCTGGTGGTGGGCTCGCGCGGTGGCCTCGGGCACGCGGAGCAGCTCGACCCGCCGCTCGACGGGCATGCAGTAGGTCGTCGCGGTCCACAGCTTCGGATCATCGACGCCGTGGAGCGGCTCGAGGTCGGTCCACACCCGCACGGCCCTGTCGCCGGACGCGCTGACGATGCGCTGACCATCGGGGCTGAAGGCCGCGGCATGGACCGGGGAATCGCTGCCACGAAGGACCACGGGCTCGCCCGTGCCATCCGCGTTCCATATCCGCACCGTCTGGTCCTTGGAAGCCGTGACGATGCGCTTGCCATCAAGGCTGAACGCCGCCGAGATTACCCAGTGCTCGTGACCACGCAGGACCAGGGGCTCACCCGTGCCGTCGGCGTTCCACACGCGAGCGGTCTTGTCCTGGGACGCGGTGACGATGCGCTTGCCATCAAGGCTGAACGCCGCCGATGAGACTGGCTTCTCATGACCTCGAAGCACCATAGGATCGCCCGTGCCATCGGCGTTCCATATCCGCACCGTCTGGTCCTTGGAAGCCGTGACGACGCGCTTGCCGTCGGGGCTGAACGCCGCCGAATGGATCGGCCCCTCGTGACCGCGGAGGACCAGGGCCTCGCCCGTACCGTCCGCGTTCCACAGGCGAGCGGTCCTGTCCCAGGACGCGGTGACGATTCGCTTGCCGTCGGGGCTGAACGCCGCCGATGGGACTGGCTTCTCATGACCGCGGAGCACCAAAGGCTCGATCACGTCGTCCACGCTCCACACCCGCGCGGTCTTGTCCCAAGACGCGGTGAGGATACGCTCGCCGTCGGGGCTGAACGTCGCAGAGTTGACGAAATCCTTGTGGCCGCGAAGGACCAGGACCTCGCCCGAACCGTCGGCGTTCCACACCCGCGCCGTCTTGTCCCAGGACGCCGTGACGATGCGCTCACCGTCGGGGCTGAACGCCACCGAATGGGGTGACTCCTCGTGACCGCGGAGGACCAGGGGCACACCGGTGCGCTCCGCGTTCCAGACGCGAGCGGCCCTGTCCGATGACGCGGTGACGATGCTCTTGCCGTCGGGGCTGAACGCCGCAGAGTGGACGCCATCTTCGTGGCCGCGAAGGACCAGCGCCTCGCCCGTGCCGTCGGCGTTCCACACCCGCGCCGTCTTGTCCCAGGACGCGGTGACGATGCGATTGCCGTCGGGGCTGAACACCGCCGAAGTGAGCCCACCGTCGTGACCGCGAAGGACCATGACATCGCCTGTGCCATCTGCGTTCCACACACGGACGGTCGTGTCCGATAACGCGATGGCGATGCGCTTGCCGTCGGGGCTGAACACCGCCGAAGTGAGCCCATTCTCGTGACGGCGGAGGACCTGGAGCTCGCCGGTGGCATCCGCGTTCCATATCCGCACCGTCTTGTCGGACGATGCCGTCGCGATGCGCTTGCCATCGGGGCTGAACACAGCGGAACGGACGGCGCTCTCGTGACCGCGAAGGACAAGGGGCTCGCCCGTACCACCCGCGTTCCAGACCCGCACGGTCTTATCCCAGCATGCAGTGACGATTCGCTTGCCGTCGGGACTGTAGCTCGCCCACGACACGCCGTCCGGATGGATGAGCATCGCACGAGCGACCCAGCTGTGCAGCGCCCAGCGCGCGAGAGCGCTCCATCCTCGCGGCACATCGGGCGGCTCGAACTCGCGCAAGATCGAGAGCACCGTCGTAGGATCGGCTTGCATCTCGCGCGCAGCGGCCATGCGGGTGGCGTTGCGCGCCTCTCGGGCTTCGGCTTGCGCACGGGCCGTTTCCTGGTCAGCACGCGTGGCTTGCCGGTCGGCGCGAACTGCAATGAACGACACGACGAGCGCGAACGCGACGAGCGTGGCGAGCACGCCCATGGCGAGCCGCCGCCGCAAGCGCTGCGCGCGCTCGGCGAGGGTCACGACGGCTCGAAGATAGCGCTCGTCGCGCCCGCCGAGCCCGACGCGCCAATCGGCGCCCTGCGCAGCGCGGCGGCGCTCGTACCACGCTCGGGCCTCCTCCGCTGCGCGATCACGCCAGAGCAGCCCCTCGGCGTGACCGCTCGCCTCCCACTGCTGGGCCGCAGCGCGCAGCCGGGCAAGGAACTGCGCGTCTTGCTCGCTCTCGGCGAGCCACTGCCGGAGCTTTGCCCACCTCTCGATCAACGACTCGTGAACCAGCTCCACCGTCGTGCCCTCGCGTTCGCCGCCGGCCTCGGTGAGCAGCAGCCGCGCCCCGGCCAGGTGCTGGACCACCTGCGCGATCGCCTCACCGGCGTGGTCTTCGCTGTCCTGTGCGAGCTCACACAGCTCGTCCAGGCCGACCACCGCGCGCGTGAGCTCGGGCGTGACCAGGCGCACCAGCACCGCCCGGGCCAGCCGCTGCTCGCGCGCCGGCAGCGCCGAGAGCACCGCGTCCGCGTGGGCAGACAGGGCGCCAGCCACGCCGCCCAGCTTCTTGTAGCTCTCGCGCGTCAGCAGCCGGCGCTCACGATCCCGCGCCTCCCACAGCTTCGCGGCGGCGAATTGCAGCAGCGGCAAGGGGTTACGGGCGCTCTCCAGCGTGTCCAGCATGTCCTCGACCATCTCGTCGGTCTCGAAGCGGTGACCCGTCGCCTCGATCGGCCTTGCCAAGGCGTCGCGCAGGCCCTCGCGCCCCATAGGTGGCAGGACCGAGAGCCCGCGGGCCACGTCGGTCAATTGGGGGTGTTCCCCGGCCATGCGATCGAGGAAGTCCGAGCGGATGGCGAGCAGCACACGCAGGGGCGACGATGCGTCGTCCGCAGCGCCTTCCAGACAGGCCACGAACGCAGCCCTCTCCTCGGGCCCAACGCCGAGCGTGTAGACCTCTTCGAACTGATCGACGAAGAGCAGGACATGGTGCCTCCTCCCCTCCCGGCGGCAACGCGCGCGCAGCCGAGCGCCCAGGTGCCCCGGCTGCGCGCGCAAGGTGGCGACAATCCTGTCGTGTTCGGCGAGCTCGGCCGAACACGACGCCGTGCCGGCGACCTCGGACTCGGCCACATGCACGATCACATCGACCAGGGCCGACAGCGGCCGGCGCCCCGGCCGCACGATGAACGTCTCCCACCGCTCGCTCGAGCGCTTCAACGCAGGGATCACCCCCGCGCGCACGAACGACGACTTGCCCGCCCCCGACGGCCCGACGACCGTGACGAGCGGTTGATAGCGCAGCCGCGCCGTCATGGCCGCGACGTCGCGATCCCGGCCGAAGAAGCGCGCGGCGTCGGCCTCCTGGAACGCGGACAGCCCCGCGAACGGGCTCTCTCCTTCGCCCAGCTCAAGTCCCTTTCGACCGGGCAGCAGCCCCTCCAGCTCCCCGAGCAGCTCCTTGGCCGAGCCGATGCGCTCGTGTTTTCGCTTCTTCAGGCAGCGGTCGACGAGGGCGCCGAGCGCACCCGCGTCCGGACGCCTCGCGCTGACGCGAGGCATCGGGACGTCCAAGTTCACGATGTCCGCGAGCCGCGCGACCGAGAACGGGTCGAGCGGGTGCGCCCCCACGAGCAGCGTGTACAGCAGGATGCCCACGGCCCAGAGGTCGCTGCGAGGATCCACGTCCCCGCCCAGCAATTGCTCGGGCGACATGTACGCCGGCGTGCCGATGATCGCGCTTCGATAGCCCTGACCACCGCCTCCCTCGAGCGCCGCACGCACCCCCGTAATCGTCGATATCATCTGGACATCGAGCTGCTTGGCAATCCCGAAGTCGAGCACCTTGATACATCCTGCGTCATCGATGAGGATGTTCTCCGGCTTCAGATCGCGGTGCACGATCCCGAGCTCGTGCGCGCAGACCAGCGCGCGAACCACAGGGATCATCAGCTCCACCACCTGGCCGGACGATGTCGGGCCGGACGGCCCTATCGCGGCGAGCGGCCCTGGCGCGCTCGGGTGCTCGCGCTGGGCCAGCCATTCGCTCAGCGTGCGGCCCTTGACGTACTCGAGCACCAGGTACGGGTGCCCACGGATCTCGTCCACCTCGTGAATGACGACGATGTTCTCGTGCCGGCAGCGCGCCGTGGCCCGCGCCTCGGCCAGAAAGCGCTCGCTCCCCTGCCCGCTGTACTCGCTCAGCAGCTTGATCGCGACGAGGCGCCCCAGCTTCGTGTCCCGGGCGAGGTACACGCTCCCCATGCCACCCCGGCCCAGCTTGCGGATGAGCTCGTAGTGCTTGATCGTGCTCCCGACGTCCGCAAGCGCAGAGCCCGGCGCGAGCTCCGTCAGCATCGCTCCCGCCAGCACCTGCACATCCTGCGCCGGCAGGAGCGCGGCCTCCCGCGCTTGCTCCTCGGGTAGTGGGTCAACCGACACCTCCGTGCGCGCCAGGCCGGTGAGCACGTGCGTGCGCACGGCCTCTTCACCAGGAGCTCCGCTCGAGCTCGGGAGGTCCGGTTGTCGCTTCATCATGGCCCCTTCGATCGCCGCCTCCTCGCCCGCCAGCTTCAGGCGAGACGTCCTCACCCGCGTCGGCAAGCAGCGATCTCGACGGCCGAGTTTACCGCGCTTCTCCGACGAGAGAGCTCGACGGCGTACCCGGCCCGATGCTCAGGCAGCCTCGCTGCCTATCCACGATGATTTATAGCATCGCCCCCACGCATCGCCCGACATCGACGCTCCGGACGTCTCTACGGCTCTCTTTCCGATAATCTCCGGCCGCCTGACGCTCTCGCACTTCCCTCACAAGACGCAGCATGGACCTGCGAGCAGCGCCAGATCCCGCTGCTCCATGGCCGCGCTCACGCGCTCGGCGCAGCGACCCTCGTCATCGGCCGGCCGTGCCGCGCAGCCGGCCCCCCGAATCCGCCTGCCCCCTCGGCGCGGCCGCGCGGACAGCGGCGACCTGCCGCAGACAGGCCTCCTGGCTCACCCGGGCAGCCGACTCGGGCACACGAAGGAGCTCGATCCTCCGCTCGACGGGCATGCAGTAGGTCGTCGCCGTCCACAGCTTCGGGTCATCGACGCCGCGGAGCGGCTCGAGGTCGGTCCACACCCGCGCGACCTTGTCGTCGGACCCGGTGACGATGCGCTTGCCATCGGGGCTGTACGCCACCGCGTTGACGGACGCATCGGACCCGCGCAGCACCAGGGGCTCGCCCGTGCCGTCGGCATTCCATATCCGCGTCGTCTTGTCGTCGGACGCGGTCACGACATACTTGCCATCAGGGCTGAACACCGCAGCATTGACCAGGTGCTCATGACCACGCAGGACCACGGGCTTGCCTGTGCCGTCGGCGTTCCACACCCGCGCCGTCTTGTCCCACGACGCCGTCACGATGCGCTTGCCGTCGGGGCTGAACGCCGCCGATACGACCCAGCGATCGTGCCCTCGCAAGACCACGGGCTCGCCCGTGCCATCGGCGTTCCACACACGCGCCGTGTTGTCATACGAGGCGGTGACGATGCGCTCGCCGTCGGGGCTGAACGCCGCAGAACGCACCCTGTCCGCGTGACCACGGAGCGTCACGGGCTCTCCAGACCCGTCGGCGCTCCACACACGCGCCGTCTTGTCGAAGGACGCCGTGACGATGCGCTCGCCGTCAGGGCTGAACGCCGCCGAACGCACCCTGTCCGCATGACCACGGATCACCAGCGGTTCCCCCGAGCCGTCGGCGTTCCACACACGCGCCGTCTTGTCGTCGGACGCGGTGACGATGCGCTTGCCGTCAGGGCTGAACGCCGCCGAGAACACCTCCCCCTCGTGGCCACGGAGGATCACGGGCGCCCCCGCGACCTCGGCGTTCCACACCCGCGCCGTCCTGTCCCACGACGCCGTGACGATGCGCTTGCCATCCGGGCTGAACGCCGCCGAGGAGACCGAATCCTCGTGACCACGGAGGCTGAGGGGCTCACCCGTGCTCTCGGCGTTCCACACCCGCGCCGTCTTGTCATAAGACGCCGTGACGATGCGCCTGCCGTCGGCGCTGAACACCGCAGAGTAGACCCGATCCTGGTGGCCGCGCAGGATCCGAGACTCCCCCGACCCGTCGGCGTTCCACACCCGCGCCGTCTTGTCCCACGACGCCGTGACGATCCGCTCGCCATCCGGGCTGAACGCCGCGGAGTAGACGACATCCTCGTGGCCGCGCAGGATCCGGGGCTCGCCCGACCCATCGGCGTTCCACACCCGCGCCGTCTTGTCCCACGACGCCGTGACGACGCGCTTGCCATCCGGGCTGAACGCCGCCGAGTAGACGGCATCCTCGTGACCGGGCAGGACAACCGGCTCGCCCGTGCCATCCGCCTTCCACACCCGCGCGGTCCGGTCGAACGACGATGTCACGATGCGCCCGCCGTCGAGGCTGAACGCCGCGAAATAGACCGGCTCCGCATGGCCCCGAAGGACGAGGAGCTCGCCCGTGCCATCCGCCTTCCACACCCGCGCGGTCCTGTCGAACGACGCCGTCACGATGCGCCCGCCATCGGGGCTGAACGCCGCCGAATAGACCCCGTCCTCGTGACCGCGGAGGACGAGCGGCTCGCCCGCGCCCTCCGTGCGCCACACCCGCGCGGTCCTGTCGTCCGACGCCGTCACGATGCGCCCGCCGTCGGGGCTGAACGCCACCGAGTTGATCGGCGCGTCGTGGCCACGAAGGACCAGCGGCTCGCCCGTGCCATCCGCGTTCCACACCCGCACGGCCCTGTCCGCGCAGATCGTCGCGATGTGCTTGCCGTCGGGGCTGAACGCCGCGCGAATGACGAAATCCGGATGGGTGAGCACCACGCGCGCGACCCAGCTGTGCAGCGCCCAGCGCGCGAGGGTGGCCCACCCGCGCGGCACCTCGGGCGGCTCGACCTCCCGCAAGAGCGCCAGCACCGTCGTGGGATCGGATTGCAGCTCGCGCGCCGCGGCCATGCGGGTCGCATTGCGCGCCAGGAGCGCGTCCGCCTGCGCGCGGATCGCCAGGTACGACACCATGACCGCGAACGCGCTGAGCGTCGCGATCACGCCCACGGCAAGCTGCCGTCGCAAGCGCCGCGCGCGCTCGGCGAGCTCCACGACGGCCAGGAGATAGCGCTCCTCGCGCTTGCTCAGCCCCGCTCGCCCGTCGGCGCCCTGCGCGGCGCGCCGGCGCTCGTACCATGCCCTCGCGTCCTGGGCCGCGCGGTCGCGCCAGAGCAGCCCCTCGGCCCAGCCGCTCGCCTCCCACTGCTGCGCCGAGGCGCGCAGCCGGGCCAGGAACTGCGCGTCTTGCTCGCCCTCGGCGAGCCACTGCCGGAGCTTGGGCCACCGCTCGATCAGCGACTCGTGCACCAGCTCCACGGTCGTGCCCTCGCGCTCGCCCCCGGTCTCGATCAGCAGCAGCCGCGCGCCGGCCAGGTGCTGGACCACCTGCTCGATCGCCTCGCCCGCAGGACCCCCGCCGTTCTGCGCCACCCCATGGAGCTCCTCCAGGCTGACCACCGCGCGCGTGCGCTCGGGCGTGACCAGGCGCACGAGCACCGCGCGGGCCAGCCGCTGCTCGCGCGCCGGCAGCGCCGAGAGCACCGCGTCCGCGTGCGCGGACAGGGCGCCGGCCACGCCGCCCAGCCGCTCGTAGCTGTCTCGCGTCAGCAGCCGGTGCTCGCGATCCCGCGCCTCCCACAGCTTCGCGGCCGTGAACTGCAAGAGCGGCAGCGGGCTCCGCGTGCTCTCGAGCGTGTCCAGCATGTCCTCGATCATCTCGGCCGTCTCGAAGCGGTGACCGGCCGCCTCCAGCGGCCTCGTCAGCGCGTCGCGCAGGCCGTCGCGCCCCATCGGCGGCAGCAGCGACAGGCCGCGCGTCACGTCGATCACGAAATCGTGATCATCGGCCATGTGATCGAGGAAATCCGAGCGGACGGCGAGCAGCACACGCAGGGGTGATGACGCGTCGTCGGCCACGCCTTCCAGGCAGGCCACGAACGCTTCCCGCTCCTCGCGGCTGGCGCCGAGCGTGTACAGCTCCTCGAACTGATCGACGAAGAGCAGGACATGGTGCCTCGTCCCCTCGCGGCGGCAGCGCGCGCGCAGCCGAGCGCCCAGGTGCCCCGGCTGCGCGCGCAGCGTGGCGACGATCCCATCGTGGTCCGCGAGCTCGGGCGACCCGGACCCCGTGCTGGCCACCTCGGACTCGGCCACCTGCACGAGCACATCGACGAGCGCCGACAGCGGCCGGCGCCCCGGCCGCACGATGAACGTCTCCCACCGCTCGCTGGAGCGCTTCAACGCAGGGATCACCCCCGCGCGCACGAACGACGACTTGCCCGCCCCCGACGGCCCGACGACCGTGAGGAGCGGCTGGTAGCGCAGCCGCGTCGTCGTGGCGGCGATCTGGCGATCGCGGCCGAAGAAGCGCGGCGCGTCCGACTCCTGGAACGCGGACAGCCCCGCGAACGGGCTCTCGTCGTCGCCCAGCTCGAGCGCCTTTCGACCGGGCAGCAGCGCCTCCAGCTCCGCGAGCAGCTCCTTGGCCGAGCCGATGCGCTCGTGCTTGCGCTTCTTCAAGCACCGATCGACAAGGTCGCCGAGCGCGCCCACGTCCGGGCGCCGCGCGCTCACGCGCGGCATGGGGAGATCGAGCTTCACGATGTCCGCGAGCCGCGCGACCGAGAACGGGTCGAGCGGGTGCGTCCCCACGAGCAGCGTGTACAGCAGGATGCCCACGGCCCAGAGGTCGCTGCGAGGATCCACGTCCCCGCCCAGCAATTGCTCGGGCGACATGTACGCCGGCGTGCCGATGAGCCCGCTCCGGTGGCCATCGCCGTTGCCTCGCGCGAGCGTCGCCTGCGTGCCCGTGAGCGTCGACATCACCCTGGCGTCGAGCTGCTTCGCGATCCCGAAGTCGAGCACCTTGATGCTCCCTGCGTCGTCGATCAGGATGTTCTCCGGCTTCAGATCGCGGTGCACGATCCCGAGCTCGTGCGCGCAGACCAGCGCGCGAACCACAGGGATCATCAGCTCCACCACCTGGCCGGGCGACATCGGGCCGGACGGCCCTATCGCGGCGAGCGGCCCTGGCGCGCTCGGGTGCTCGCGCTGGGTCAGCCATTCGCTCAGCGTGCGGCCCTTGATGTACTCGAGCACCAGGTACGGGTGTCCGCGGATCTCGTCCACCTCGTGGATCACCACGATGTTCTCGTGACGGCAGCGCGCCGTGGCCCGCGCCTCGTCCAGGAAGCGCTCGTTTCCTTGTCCGCTGAACTCGAGCAGCAGCTTGATCGCGACGAGGCGCCCGAGCTTCGTGTCGCGGGCCAGGTACACGATCCCCATGCCGCCCCGGCCCAGCTTGCGGATGATCTCGTAATGCTTGATCGTGCCGCCGACGTCCGGCAGCGCGGAGCCCGGACCGCGCCCCGTCGGCGCCGCTCCCCCCACCGTGGTTGAGCCGTGCGCGTCGTGCGCGTCGTGTACCGACGGCGCGGCGGCCTCGCGCGCTCGCTCCTCGGGCGTCACGCCGGCCGACGCCTCCGTGGGTGCCAGGCCGGCGAGCGCGAGCGTGGTCTCGGCCGGTTCGCCACGCTCGCCGCGCATTCCGCTCGATCCCGGCCGGCCCGGCTGTCTCTGCTCCCGGGCCTCGGCATCGCGGCGCGGGGTCTCCTCGAGCTCGAGCGTCGCCTGCGGCAGGGTCGCGCCGAGCGCATGCTGCTGCAGGTCGTCCTGCGAGGGCATCACCTCCCGCAGGGTGTGTCCCGGCATGAGCTCGAAGACGGTATAGAGCCGCCCCTCGCCGGCATGCCCCCAGTCGACGGGCCGGACGATCGGAGCGTGGTGGAGCCGCGTGCCAGAGCGCATCTCCCGCAGGAACCGCGAGATGGAGCGCCGCGCATGGTGCCCGCCGTCTCCATCGCGAGGCAGATGGAGGATCTGGAGGACGATCGGCCGACCGCCCCCGATGCGCCGGCCCCTGTAAACGACCGTTCGGCCGCTCGCTCGGCAGCAGGACAGGATCTCATAGCGACCCTGGAACACCGTCCCTGGCGCGAGGGTCTCGCGGCTCATCCTGGCCCCTCCGATCGCTGCCACGCCCGCGCGGCGGCTCCGGGTGAAACGTCCCCACCCCCTGTCGACACGCAACGCTCCCGAATGTCGAGCTCGTCGCGCCGCTCTGGCGAGAGAACCCGATGGCGTACCCGGACCGATGCTCAAGCAGCCAACCGTCGCTGCCTGTTGGAAGGTTCTATAGCATACCCCCCCACATCGTCCGGTGTCGGCGCCTCGGATGCGTCAGCCCCTCTCCTTCACACAAGGGCTCCCGTCGTTCTCCTCCTTTTCTTCCGCCATTTCAGGCCGCTCGGCATTGCGGCAATTCCCAGGCACCGAGCCGTGGCACACGCGAGGAGCCGGGCTGTGGCTCAGGCGACGAGCCCAGTCAGCGCTCGGGTGACGAGCCCAGTCATGGCTCAGACTCAGGCGAGGAGACCGGCTGTGGCTCAGGCGAGGAGACGGGCTGTGGCTCAGGCGAGGAGACGGGCTGTGGCTCGGGCGACGGGCCCAGGGAGGGCTCAGGCGACGAGCCCGAATCGTGGTTCATGCGAAGAACCGAGTCGTGGCGCGGGCGACGAGCCCAGTGGACGGGGCGAGTCTCCCTCGCAGCGCGGCCGCCTGCACGCAGCCGTGCTCGTGCCGTGCGGGACGTTCCGCCGGGGACCTCCGAGCGCGACCTTTTGCTGGATGCCGCAAACCATTGCGGAAGAGAGCAAGCGGTTGCGTAGCCGCGTCCGCGGCCTGGCGCCGCGCGGGCTCCCGTCACCCGCCACCGGTGTGGCCTGTGCGCCTGCGCGCGGGACCTGCGCTGGCAGCGTGAGCGCCGAGGGCGCCCGTCCGGCACCGCGGCGGCCGAGGAGCGTCAGCCGAGCGGCGGCTCCGCGCCGGTGACCTCGCCCTCGGCGCCCTCGTCCCCGTCGAGTGACACGTCCTCCTCGATCCCCTCTCCGGCGGCCGCCGTGCGCCTCACGGCCGTGAGGCCGAGCTGGATCTGCGCCTTCACCGGGAAGACCTGCCGCAGCGTCGTCGCCCAGTCGTTGAACCAGCCCCGCAGGCCCTCGAGCCCCTCCCGTTGCTCCCGCCAGGCCCTCGCCAGCTCGGCCGCCGGCACCCGGGGCGGCTGCGCCTGCGCCCCGGCGCCGGCCTCGAGCTTCGCCAGCAGATCGCGCACCTGCTGCACCTTCGCCTCGGTCAGCCCGCGCGCCGCGAGCATCCTGTGGACCTTCTTCGCGTCGCCATCGCTGTTCCTGGCGAGCCCCTCCAGGCGGCGGAGGTACGTCCCGACCGACATGGTCACCGTCGACCCGAGCGGCTGCGGCTCCAGGTGCTTGAAGAACGCGGCCTCGAAGCCGTCGCGCCGCTCGCGCGCCACCACGCGGCGGATGATCGCGCGCGTGCGCGGGAACCACGTGTTCTCGAAGACGTCGACCTCCCGGAGCAGCTGCATCCGCTCGGCGCCCTCGACGCCTCCGCCGCTCGCGGCCTCCACCGCGGCGTCCGCGAAGAGGTGCTCGAGCGGGCGCTGCTCGCCCGAGGCGAGCTTGAATAGCCGCCACCCCTCGCGGTGCTCGTTCGCCGCGTAGCCCTCGCGACGCGCCCGCGCGATGAAGGGCGCGGCCTGGACGTTGACGAGGAACCGGAGAGCGCGACCCAGGAGATCCTGCTCGGCCGCGGTGAGCGTCAGCGGCAGCGACGCCTCGGAGGGCCCGGACGGCGCGGGCCGCGCTCCCGGATTCCGGGAAGCGCTCGCGAACTTCGCTTTCGGCATGTCGTTTCTCCTCGCTGGCGCTCGTGGACAGGGCTGGAGCGCTCAGCGGCGTCGGCCGATTGCAAGCTGCGCGCCAGCGGCCTCGTGGTGGACTGTCGCCGCGCGTTCACTACGTTACGCCCCGCTCGAACAGCCCACCACGAGGCCGCTCTCCACCCGCTCCCAGGCGAGGAACCTGATGCAATCGAAGTTTGGAAGCGATCTGACGACGGGCAGCATCCCGAGGCATATCGTGACGTTCTCGCTTCCGATGCTGATCGGGGGCTTCCTTCAGACGACCTACAGCTTCATCAACCCCATCTGGGTCGGTCAGTACCTGGGCACGGCGGCCCTGGCGGCCGTCACCGTGAGCTTCCCGATCATCTTCACCATCTTCGGCGTCGGGATGGGGATGACCCTGGCAACGAACATCCTGGTCTCGTGCCGGCGGCCGTCCAGCAGTCGGTGGTGGCGCTGGGCATGGTCGTCGTGACGGGGATCGTGAACGGGTTCGGGGAGGTCGCGACCGCCGCGTTCGGCGCGGCCTCGCGCATCGACCAGATCGCCTTCCTGCCGGCGATCAACATGGGGATGGCGATATCGACGCTCGCCGGGCAGAACCTGGGGGCGGGGCACCACGGCCGCGTGCGCGAGATCTTCGCGTGGGGGTGCGTGTTCAGCGGCGGCATGACGCTCCTCATCTCGGCGGTGGCGGTCGCGTTCCCCGAGGCGCTCCTCAGGGTGTTCATCACCGATCCGGCCGTCATCGAGCTCGGCGTGTCGTACCTGCACACGGTCGGCGCGTGCTACGTGTTCTTCGGCCTCACCTTCGTCAGCAACGGCATCATCAACGGCGCCGGCGCGACCATGATCACGACCGCGACGACGCTGCTCAGCCTCTGGGTCGTCCGCGCCCCGCTCGCGTACTGGCTCTCGCGCGAGCTGCGCAACGTGAAGGGCGTCTGGTACGCCATCGCGGCGAGCTTCGTCGTGTCGATGATCGCCGGCACGGCCTACTACGCCTCGGGGCGATGGAAGCGGGCCCTCGTCCAGAAGGCGCCTCCGGGCGACGCGGCGAGGCAGGCCGACCCAGCGCAGGCGTTCGCGAGCGAGGTCGGAGAGGCGTGAGGGCGGCGAAGCGCGTGCGCGGACCGGCCGCCCTGCGCGGAGGCCTGGGGCTCGCAACTTGCTTCGCCGCCCCCCCCAGGGCACGCTGGACCCATGGGCCATCCCGCCGAGAAGCGCCGACGCGCGACGTACGCCGACATCGAGGCGGCGCCGCCGAACAAGGTGGCAGAGCTCCTCGGCGGCGAGCTTCACCTCTTCCCCCGGCCAGCGCCGCGGCACGCGCGCGCCGCGTCGAGCCTGGGCATCGAGATCGGCGGTCCCTTCGATCACGGCAAGAACGGCCCGGGCGGCTGGTGGATCCTGGACGAGCCCGAGATCCACTTCCCCGATCCGGCCTCGCCAGGCGACGTGGATGTCGTCGTGCCGGATCTCGCCGGGTGGCGCCGGGAGCGCATGCCCGAGCTCCCCGACACGCCCTACTTCTCGCTCGCTCCGGACTGGATCTGCGAGGTCCTGAGCCCCTCGACCGAGCAGCACGATCGCAAGGAGAAGATGCCCGTCTACGCGCGCGAGGGCGTGCGGCACGTCTGGCTGATCGCGCCCCTCCAGCGGACCCTGGAGATCTTCACGCTCGCCGCGGATCGCAGCTGGGAACCGATCGCCACCCACCGCGACACCGCGAGCGTCCGCGCCACGCCCTTCCAGGCCATCGAGCTCGATCTCGCCGTTCTCTGGGCGACGTAGCGCCCACCTTCGGTCCACGGAGAGCGGAAGTCGGACGGCACGAGACAGAGATCCCGAGTCAGAGATCCCGAGTCAAAGAGCGCGACTCGGAGGGCTTGAGTCCGAGAGCTCGCCGTCCCCGCCCTCGCCGCCGTCCGGCCCCCGGAGCCGCGCCGAGAGCAGGCCGACGAGCTCCTGCGTCGAGAGCTTGCCGGCGGTGTCCTTGCCGCCGAGCACCTGCGCCACGAGCGAGCGCTTCTCCGCGTGCAGCGACAGCATCTTCTCCTCGATCGTCCCGAGCGCCACCAGGCGATAGATGGTGACCGGCCGCCGCTGGCCCAGGCGGTGCGCCCGGTCCGAGGCCTGATCCTCGACCGCGGGGTTCCACCAGGGGTCGAGGTGGATCACGTTGGTGGCCGCCGTGAGGTTGATGCCGAACCCCCCCGCCTTCAGCGAGATCAGAAAGAGCGGCGCCGACCCCTCCTGGAACTCGCGCACCCGCTCGGCCCGGGCCTTCCGGGGCGTCTCGCCGTCGAGGTAGACGTACGCGACGCCGCGCGCCTCGAGCGCCTCGCGCACCAGCGCGAGGTGCGACGTGAACTGGCTGAACACGAGCGCGCGCTGCCCCTCCGCGCACAGCTCCTCGACGAGCCCGAGGAAGCGCGCGAGCTTGGACGAGTCGAGCGTCGAGCGCGCGTCGTAGAGGCGCGGGTGCGACGCGAGCAGCCTGAGGCGCGTGAGCGCCGCCAGCACCTCGACGCGCCGCTCCTGCTCGCGCCGGACCGCCCGGGGCGTCTCGAGGTCGGACAGCGCCGCGAGGCGCGCGTCCTCGTACAGCTGCCACTCGGCGCCCGAGAGCACGACCGGCACGCGCACCTCGGTGCGCGCCGGCAGCTCGGCCTCCACCTGCGCCTTGGTCCGCCGGAGGAGGAACGGGGCGAGCACGCGCGCGAGCGCGGGCCCAGCGGCAGGGTCGATCTGGCGCTCGATCGGCATGGCGTAGCGGTCGCGGAACGCGTCCCAGCCGCCCAGGAGGCCGGGGAAGACGAGCGCGAAGAGGCTCCAGAGCTCGCCGAGGTGGTTCTCGATCGGCGTGCCCGAGAGCGCGAACGTGAAGTCCGCCTGGAGCGCCCTCGCAGCGCGGAAGCGCTGGGTGGTCGCGTTCTTCAGGCTCTGCGCCTCGTCGAAGACGACGGTGGCGAAGCGCCGCGCCGCGAGGCGCGCGGCGTCGCGCACGAGCAGGCCGTAGCTGAGCACCAGCACGTCGCCGGGGCCGAGCCGCGCGAGCGCGTCGTCGCGATCGGCCTCGTCCGCGTAGAGCGTGAGGCGGAGGGAGGGCGCGAAGCGCCGCGCCTCGTCCTGCCAGTTGAAGGCCACCGAGGTGGGCGCGACGACGAGCGCCGGCCCGCGCTCGCCGCGCTCGATCAGGACGGCGAGCGCCTGCACCGTCTTGCCGAGGCCCATGTCGTCGGCGAGCACGCCCCCCGCGCCCCAGGCCGCGAGCCGCACGAGCCAGCGGTACCCGTCGAGCTGGTAAGGGCGGAGCTCACCCGCGAGCGCCGCCGGCGCGGCGGGGCAGAGCTCGCCAGCGGCCACGACCCGCTCGACGAGCCCCCGGAACGCGCCGTCCGCCTCGATCGCGGCGCCGGCCCGCTCGAGCTCCCACAGCACCGCGGCGGCCGACGGGCCCACCGAGAGGCCGCGCGGCGAGTCGTGGACGTGATCGGCCAGGCGCTCGAGGTGGGCGCGCAGGGCCTCGCCCAGCTCCACGTAGGTGGTGGCCTCGACCTGCACGTAGCGCTCGTGGCGGCGCGCCGAATCGAGCAGCCGGGCCAGCTCCACGCGCTCTCCCGCGACGCTCAGGCCGCCGAGGGCGCCGAACCACTCGCGCCGCTTCTCGAGGACGACCTTGAGCGCGCGGGGGCCCCCGTCGCCCACGACGCGCAGGGGCTCGCCGACCCACTCGAGCTCCGGGGGCGGCTCGCGCCGCGCGCAGGCCGCGAGCAGATCGAGCGCGCCCTGCGCGCTGGCGAAGCGGTAGTGGAACGGGCGATCCTCGAACGGCTCGGCCCCGGCGAGCGGGAGCTCGG
Source organism: Sorangium sp. So ce128 (assembly GCF_051525245.1). Classification (NCBI taxonomy): domain Bacteria; kingdom Pseudomonadati; phylum Myxococcota; order Polyangiales; family Polyangiaceae; genus Sorangium; species Sorangium sp. So ce128. The sequence goes on from NZ_CP150313.1 coordinate 6,627,163, forward strand.
CGGCGAGCGCGGCGGCGAAGTCCTGTTCCCGGCGCAGGTCGCGCACCGCGTGCAGGGCCCGGTCGCCGCGCCGCACGTGGACGTCGCGCGCGCCCGCGCCCGGCACGAGGGGCGGGGCGTCCGCGAGCGGCCGCACCCGCAGCTCGACCTCCACGGCGCCGCGGGGCTGGGCCGTGAGCCGCAGCACCGGGCGCAGCTCCGGCGGGACCGACTCGCCCATCACGCTGCGCGGCATGGCCACGGGCACGCGCAGCGCCCACCGCGAGAGCGCGGCGAGCAGCGCGCCGTGGCTCTCGGGCGGGAAGACGTCGCCCTCGCGCGCGAGCACGTCGAGCAGCGCCCGGATCTCGGCCTTGACGTCGAGCAGCGTGAGCCGCCGCGCGCCCTTGTCCCAGTCCCAGAGGAACAGCACCTCCTCGGGCCGGGCCCGGCGCGCGCGATCGAGCAGCGCAGGGGGCAGCGCCGTGCCCTCGACGCCGGCGCTCACCCGCACGGCGCCGTGGCGCTCCTCGGCCACGACGCCCACCGGCGCGCGCTCGATGCGCACGGCGACGTCGGGCGCCTCGTCGAGGAAGAGGCGCGGGTGGCCGATGAGCGCGTCGAGCAGCGCCCGCGAGGCGAAGGCGTTGCCTTCGGGCAGGAGGGACGCGACGCGGGCGTCCTCGGGGGAGAGCTTTCCGCCGTGCTCCAGCAGGAGGCGCTTCTTGCCGAGCCGCGCCCCGGCGCCGCGCTGCGCCTTCTTGCCCAGCCGGTGGATCCAGGGCGCGACCACGACGCCGGCCGCCTCGACGACGTCCAGCCGGAAGGAGAGCTCGACGCCGCCGCGCGCCCCCGGGCCCTCGTCGAGGGCCCTGTCGAGCGCCAGCAAGGCGCGCTCCCAGGCGGGGCGGCCGAGCTCGTCGAGCGCCTGGAAGAAGGCCTCGCTCGGGGGCTGGCGGAGCCAGAGCAGCGCGGCGTCGATGGCCGCGAGCACGTGCACGCAGCCGGCCGCGCCGCAGTCGCACTCGGCGCGGAGGGCCCCGGGCGCGAGGGTCAGCCGCGCCTCCGGCCTGACGAAGCCGGCGCCCGCGCGGTGCGCCTCGAAGGGCCGCGGGTCGTCGAGGCGAAAGCCGGGGAGCGCGGCGTCGAACCGCAGCGCGGCGGCCCGGAGCGCCCGCTCGGGTCGCGGGGCCGCCGCGTCCGGCACGCGCGCGCGCAGCTCGCAGAGCCGCTCGTGCGCCGACAGGGCCCGCGGCTCTTCGGGCGCCCGCAGCAGCGACGGCGCCGCGGCGCGCGCGAGCGCGGCGTCGTCGCGCTCGTCCTCCAGGAAGCGAGCCACGAGCGGCGGCAGGACGTCGCGGAGGCGCGAGGGCGCGAGCCACGCGAGCGCGCTCGCGAGCGACTCGGCGCTCGCGAGGTCGATGAGGCGCCGCCGCGCGCCGAGGAGCTGCAGCTCGGGCCAGAGCGCGGGGTCGACGCGCGGCGCCACCGCCTCGAGGCTCAGCCGAGCCAGGTGCGCGACGCCGTGCTGCGCGAGCCAGGCGAGGAGGGCCGCGCGGGTCTCGAAGGGCGCCGCAGGGGCTACGGGGGGGACGGCCTGGGTGTCGCCGGGCATGACGGGCAGCGTAACGTCGTCGGTGCGAGGGCCCGGTTCAAGGGGTTCCGGCGCGCTGGCCCCCGGGAGCGAGCGCGCTGTAGGGCACGGCGGGCGCGGCCGCGAGCAGCAGCGCCCCGCCCGCGGCCGTGTAGACCGAGTACGAGAGTACCGCCTCGACGCCGCGTCCGGAGAAGGTCATCGCCAGCGCGAACGCGAGCAGCAGCATCCCGCTCGCGAACGCGAGCGCCCGCGTCCACACGCCCGCGAGCAGGCCGACGCCGAGCGCCGTCTCCAGCGCGGTCGCCGACCAGGCCAGCGCCGGGACGATCCAGGCCGGCGCCCACGGGTTGATCGCGCCGGTGTACGCCACGAAGCGGCCCCACTCGCCCCAGGCCACGTTGCCGGTGCCGGGTGGGCCCCACAGGCCGAAGCGGTCGGCGACCGCCGACAGGAACGCGGCGGCGAGGCCCAGCCGGAGCAGCAGCGCGCTCGCCCAGGCGAAGCGGGGCGAGGCCCACGGCGGGGCGAGGCGCAGCTGGCGGGCGGCGAAGGCGGCGGCTGGATCAGCGGGGCGCGGCGCGGAATGCGAGATGGTCATGGCTCCTCTTTCGCCCCGGAAGCTGGATCCGGGGTGGTCCAGCGAGGAGGTCCATTTCTGGCATGATGGCTGGACCATGCGCCCGTGGACCTTCCCCGTCTCGCTCGACCCGGGCTCGGCGGAGCCGCTGTTCCGGCAGATCGCCCGGGGGATCGCCGCGGACATCGGCCGCGGGAGGCTCCGGCCCGGCGCGGTGCTGCCCGGGTCGCGCACGCTGGCGCAGACGCTCGGGGTGCACCGCAACACCGTGCTGGCCGCGTACGACGAGCTCGAGGCCGAGGGCTGGCTCAGCTCCGCCGAGCGCAGCACGCGCGTCTCCGCGGCGCTGCCGCCGCGCCCGCGCGGGGTGGCAGCGCCACGGGGCGAGCTCGGCTACGACATCCCCGCCCGCGCGGCGTGGCGCACCTTCGCGCCGGATCCGGCGCGCCGGGGCGTGCTCCACTTCGGGGCGGGGCTGCCCGACCTTCGCCTGGCGCCCGCCGACGAGCTGGCCCGGGCCTACCGGGCGGCGGCGCGCGCAGGCGGCCGGGCGGCGCTCGGGTACAGCGATCCGCGGGGCGACGTGCACCTCCGGCGCGCGCTCGCGGCGCTGCTGCGGGAGACGCGCGGGCTCGCGTGCGACGAGGACCACCTCCTCGTCACGGCGGGCAGCCAGGGCGCGATCGATCTGGTCGCGCGCCGGCTCCTCGGGCCGGGCGACGCGGTCGCGGTCGAGGACCCCGGCTATCCGCCGGCCTGGGACGCGCTGGCGTCGACCGGCGCCGAGCTCCTGCCCGTCGCCGTCGACGGCGATGGATTGCGCGTCGACGCGCTGGAGGCGCTCGCCGCGCGGCGGGCGGTGCGGCTCCTGTACCTGACGCCGCACCACCAGTTCCCCACCACGGTCACGCTGTCCACGGCGCGGCGGCTCCAGCTGCTCGACGTTGCGCGCGCGCGGCGGATCGCCGTCCTCGAGGACGATTACGACTTCGAGTTCCATTACGACGGCCGCCCGATCCTGCCGCTCGCGGCCACGGACATGGGCGCGGTGATCTACGTCGGCACGCTGTCGAAGATCCTCGCGCCCGGGCTGCGCCTCGGGTGGGTGGCCGGGCCGCGGCCCCTCGTCGAGGCGCTCGCGGCGCAGCGCATGCGCGCCGACCGACACGGCAGCCTGGCGCTCGAGCGGGCCGTGGCCGCGCTGATCGAGGACGGGCTCCTCTCGCGCCACGCGCGCAAGATGCGGCGCGTGTACGAGGCGCGGCGGAATGCGCTCGCCGAGGCGCTCCGGGCCGAGCTGGGCGGCGCCGCGCAGCTCACCGTCCCGGCCGGCGGGATGAGCCTCTGGGTCTCGTTCCCCGAGGGCGCGGACACCGAGGTCGCGGCGCGCGCCGCCCCCCGGCACGGCGTGGGGTTCTACCCCGGCGCGCGCTTCAGCTTCCACGGGGGCGAAGCGCGCGCCGCGCGGCTCGGGTTCGCGTCGCTCGACGAAGGCGAGCTGCGCGAGGCGACACGCCGGCTCTGCGCCGCGCTGCGCGCCCGGCCCGACATCCAGCGCGGCCGTACGACCTTGTAAGCGCGTATCCGCGATTAGCGATCTGCCGGAAGTGCGCTGTCCGGGATTCCCAGGATCGCATGTTCGCGATACGCTCTGGGCATGCCCCGGTCCCTGACCCCAGCGCGTCGCCCGAAAGGGACACCGACGTGGCTGGGACACAGAGGCGGCACGGAGGTGCTCGATCGTGTTCCATCCTTCCTCGTTCGATTCACAACCTGACTCCCAGAGGAGAGACAGCGCGCGCGGCGTAGTAGCGCTCGCTGATCGACCGGCAGACTCCCGCCCAGCCTCTTCGCGGCGCTCCGTACGGCTGCGAGGCCGCCTCATCGACGGGCGTTACCAGGTCGATCAGCTGCTCGGGCGCGGCGCGATGGGCGAGGTCTGGCGCGCGCACGACGGCGTCCGGCGCGCCGATGTCGCGCTGAAGTTCCTCACGGTGGCGCGGGGCGGGCGGAACGTCGACGCGATCGAGCGGTTCCGCCTGGAGGCGCGGGTCGCCGCGCAGCTCGGACAGAAGACCCGCGGCGTCGTCGCCGTGCTCGACGCCGGCGAGGACCTGGCGGCGGGCCCATACATCGTGATGGAGCACGTGCGCGGCAGGTCGCTGCGTCAGCTGCTGGAGGAGCGAGGGACGATCCCTGCCGTCGAGCTGGCGTCGCTGCTCCGCCAGTTGGGAGAGGCGCTGTCGGTGGCGCACGGCCTCGGCGTCGTGCACCGGGACATCAAGCCCTCGAACATCCTTCTCGTCGAGGGGAGCGACGGCCATCTATGCGCCAAGATCACCGACTTCGGGATCGCCAAGTGGGTCGGCCAGGATCGGCCGGCCGATTTCCGCCGCCGCACCGCGGACGGCGTGGTGCTGGGCACGCCGGCCTACCTGAGCCCGGAGCACACGTGTGATGGCCTGGGCGGCCCGCAGCTCGACATGTGGTCGCTCGCCGTCGTCGCGCACGAGGCGCTGACCGGGCGGCAGCCGTTCCCGGGCCGCAACCTGGCCGCGGTGCTCGCGGCCATCCTGGTCAGCGGGCGCCCCCCGCTGGCCACGTTGTCCCCGGGAGCGCCGCCCGCCCTGGAGGCGTGGTTCGCGCGCGCCTTCGCCATCAGCCCGTCGGAGCGGTTCCCCAGCGTCCAGGCGATGATCTCTGCCTTCGAGGCCGCGGCGGGGGTGCCGGTGGCGCCGCCGGCAGCGCCGCGGAGGCGGCGCTGGCGCGTCGCGGCGGCCGGGGCGGCGCTGGCGCTCGGGATCGCGCTGCCCGCGGCGCTGCTCTGGGGGCGGGCGGTGAGCGACGGCGCGCGCCGCGTGGACGAGGTGGCCCGCGACGCGGCGCGCGCTGCCGCCCGCGTCGCCGACGCCGCGCAGGTGATGACGGCGCGCCTGCTGGAACGCCAGGGCACAGCGCCCTGATCGCGGATCTCGCGCCACGTTCGCCTCGTCAGGACGCGGGCGGGGCCGTCCAGGAACTCTGGCGCCCCGTCCAGGAACCGGGCGGGGCCGTCCAGGAACCCAGGCGCGCGGTCTGCTGCATCCGGCCAGCGGGCACGTCTTCAAGGCGCCATCTGCGCTCGTCGTGCCACAGCGCTGCGTTGTCGCTCCATCGTGTCGCTCGAAGCTGCGGCGAGCGACACGCGCGTCAGGGCGAGGCGCCCTCCTGACAGCGGCCCTCGGCACACTCGAGCGGGCCCGGCACGGCGCACTCGTACTGGCAGTACGTCCCCCAGCGTTCTTTGTCCTCGATGAGCGCGCGCGCCTCCTCTTCCACATACGCTTTCTTGGCGCTGTTCACGGGCACGAAACACCCGAGCGGGCAGCCGGGCGACGCATAGACGCACTCCGAGGGATCATTGCACGCGTTCGACTCGGCGACGATCACCTCGAACTCCTCCTGGATCTCCTCATCGCTCTTGGCACAGCTCGCGCAACCGAGGCCGATGATGAAAAGCACCATTCCATTTGCGCGCATCGACATGCTTCACCTCCGGCAGAAGGCCGCGAGTCCCGCGCCTTCAGGGAGCGTTCGCCGCGGCGCCTCGTTCGCGTATACATCACCCCTCCCAGCACGGGCCTCGCCAGCACGAAAGCGGCACGGGATGGCCCGCGCCCCGAACGGCCCCTGTCGCCAGCGCCGCGACAATTACCCCCGCCCGGCCCATCGTCCTGCTCCTCGACGAGGACTCCAGTCACACCGCACACGCCTCGTGAGCACCACCAGCGGACCCGCGCCGTCGTCCGGCGCCTCCCTGGTCGCGGCGAAGGCCTTGTTCAGCCCCTCGATCAGCACGGCCGTCGTGGAACGCAGGGCGGTGCGGATATCCTTCCGGCGCTCCGCGCTGGGCAGGCGGACCTCGCCGAGGATGCGGGTGAGCGCCTCCGAGATGTCACCGGGAAGGTTGGTGATCGTCTTGCTCAGCGCCTCCTTGATCTGGTCCTTCCACAGCGGCATGAGCACCTTCGCGGCCGCCGCCTTCCGCTGCTCATAAACCAGCTTCCACAGCGCGAGGAGGATGTCCTCGAGGTCGATGTCGGTCCGGTTCAGCATCACGTCAGCGTCGAGGAACAGGACCGTCGCGAGCGGCGCGCCGTGAGCGGCCGTCTCCAGTTGGACCTTCATCCGAAGGAGCTCGGTGGTCTTCCCGCTCCCGAGGTGACCGCTGACGAAGTGGAGGGTGGGGATCCCACCGGACCGACGGATGTTGCGGACGATCCGGCCGAGGCGATCGCTGCCGCGGATGGCCGTCAGGTTGGCGAACAGGCTGGAGTCTTCCCGCGGGTCCAGCGGCGAGTAGGGGTCGCAGAGGCGGACGGCATCGTCCAGGTTCTGCGCGGGCGGCGGGGTCAGCACGCGGCTGGAGACCGCGTGGCCGCGGAGGGTGGCGATCGGGGCGTCGCTCATGGGCGGAGGAGCTCCGAGGCGGACGCTACCACAAGCCTGGCCGCGCGGCAGCGTCACCACCGCCCGCGTCCCCCCGCCGGGCCGGCGCGACGGCCACAGCTTCCCCTTATTCGCCGCGGCGAGCACCCGAGCCGCACGAATCGCCCTCCACGCATCGCTGCGTCGACACAAGCATCCACCGCGCTCCTCTCGCTTACCTCGGTAGTCCGCTCCTCGACGGGGGCGATCGATCCTCGAGAAGTCTTCGCCTTCTCAAGCAGCGAACCCTTGCGCAACGGCGCAATCCGTTGCGGTTCACGGCAGGGCGTTGCGCCCCTCCCTTCCGCTTCCTCTCCGTCCTGCGCGGCAGCGCCGAGCCACGGGCTCACCTCGCGCCGGCACACGTGTTGCCATGCCGCCATGCCGCAACGAAACCACGGCGTGCCGCCGCAGCGGCAGGCCGGATCCAATAAGACATCACAGGAGGTTTTCCCCGTGAGTGAATCACCGATGTTTTCGACCATCGTTCTCCCCCCGGATCTCGTCGCCGACGACGTCATCGCTGTCCGAGATCAGGTGAGCGCGCGGATCGCGGCGGTGCTCCGGCCCAAGAGCGGCAAGCGCAAGGAGGGCGACACGCCGCTGCCCAGGGGGGTCGAGCTCCTCGCGGCGCTGCCGCCGCACATCGACAGGCCGTGGAAGCGCTTCGACGCAGCCACGACAGAGCTTCAGGGTTTCCGCAGCATGCGGGCGAGCGCGCAGGCCGACCAGCGCCACTCGGCGGCGAGCGAGGCCGAGCGGAGCGCGGCGAACAGCGACAGCGACGACCGGTGGCGCGCGTTCGAGCAGTGGAACGCGGGAGCCGCCGGGCTCTCCGACGACGGGGAGGCGCCGGCGCCGTCCGAGGCGCGCTGGCTCTATGCGCAGCTCTTCCCGGCGCCCGATGGGCTTCGCTTCATCACGCGCCGGCCGCGGCTGCAGTGGACCGCCATGGTGCAGCGGATGAAGACGCTCGAGGAGGAGCGCGCGCAGGCGGTGATCGAGGGGTTCGGCGGGACCCGGCACCACCGGCAGCTCGTCGCCGCCCACGCGCGCTTCGGCGACGCGTACGGGTTCACGGCCGTGGCCTCCGCCAAGGAGGGCGGGCCGACCGATGGCCGGCCGCAGTGGAGCGCCGCCCGGGATGCGCTGCGGAGCCTGATCCAGAAGATCGAGAGCCACGCCGACCCGGAGATCCCGGGGAGCGAGGCGCTCGCCGCGTTCCTGCTGGCGCCCTACGTCGAGATGGTCGACGACCTCGCGAGATCCCGCCGGAAAGCCCCAGCCAAGAAGCCCGAAGCCGTCTCGGCGCCCCCGTTCGAGGCGGGCGGTACGCCGTGAACCCATACGGGTGAGCTGGCTCGTCCACGCGGGAGATGAATGGCACCCGTCTCCTGGTGGACACGCCTCCAACAAAAGTCGGGTCGCCCTCATCTGCGGGGTAGACACGCCTCCAGCAATAGATGGCTGGCACCCGTCTCTCGGTGGACACGCCTCCAATAAACGACGGGTCGCACCTATCTCCGGGGTGGACTCGCCTCCTGCGGAAGATGGTGGCGACCAGTCTCCCTGTGGACGGGCCCCCCAAAAAAGACGGGTCGCACCCATCTCCGGGGTGGACGCGCCTCCTGCAAAAGGTGGGCGTCATCCGTCTCCCAAGGCCGGCCACGAGATGGGCAACTGCGGGTCTGTATGCGCCACGGTCGCGGGGCGCCCATGAGCGCGGCGGCGCGGCACTCCGCTGCCAGCGGACGCAGCGGCGCCTGACCTACTTAAGGAGCGGCCGGAACACGTCGGGCAACACGCCCCGCTCCGCGGCGCGCCGGAGCGCGTCGCAGCACGCGGCGCACGCCGGCGCGCCGCGGAGCGGTAGCTCGGCGTGAGGCAGTCCGTGCGGAAGATGCCGGCAGCCGCGGCTTCGGTGTCCGGGTGGACGTGGAGCTGGACCGGCACGCAGAGCGTTGACCGGGCGGCAGCCGTTCCCGGGCCGTAACCTGGCCGCGGTGCTCGTGGCCATCCTGGTCAGCGGGCGCCCCCCGCTGGCCACGTCGTGCCCGGGAGCGCCGCCCGCCCTGGAGCCATGGTTCGCGCGCGCCTTCGCCATCAGCCCATCGGAACGGTTCCCGATTTTGCGCCGCTTCCGCCTCGTCAGGACGCGGGCGGGGCCGTCCAGGAACTCTGGCACGCCGTCCAGGAACTCTGACGCGCCATCCAGGAACCGGGCGGGGCCGTCCAGGAACTCTGGCGCGCCGTCCAGGAACTCTGGTGAAGGGCCAGCTCCACGTCGCGATCCGCGAAGGCATCGCAGCACCCGCGCGGATCTCGCTAAGCGCCAACGTCACCGGTGCAGCGGTCACAGCACCCTCGCCAGCGCGGACGACGGTCGCCGGCTACTTCGCCCAGAGGACCGAGAGATCGAGCTCGATCGCCTCGAAGGGCTCGACGCGGACGCGAGCTGCGTCGCGGTGGACGACGGCGGGCCCCCAACCCCGACCCGAGGCGAGCGAGAAGACCTCCAACGTCCGCGCGATCGGGTCGACCAGCCACGCGTGCTGCACGCCCTCGCGCGCGTAGATCGGCATCTTCTCGTCGCGATCCACGTCCTCGGTCGAAGGGCTCAGCACCTCGCAGACCCAATCCGGGGCGAGCGGGAAGAAAGCCGTCGTGGGCAGCTCGGGCATGCGTTCTCGACGCCAGCCAGCGATGTCCGGTACGACCGCGTCCACCTCGCCCGGCAGCGCTGGGTCCGGGAAGTGCAGTTCGGGCTCGTCCAGGATCCACCAGCCGCCAGGCCCCCCCTTCCCTGCATCGAACGGACCGCCTAGCTCAATGCCGAGGCGAGACGATGCGCGTGCATGAGGCGGCGCCGGCCTGGGGAACACATGCAAGGTGCCCGCGATGAGCTCCGCCACCTTGTTCGGCGGGACCGCTTCGAGGTCGGCGTACGTCGCGCGGCGCTGCTTGGCGGCGGGCTGGCCCATGGCGGAAGCTTGCCCGGGGATGCGCGGCGCGGCAAGGCGGCGAGGAGCAGGGGTCCGGCGGCGCGCCGGCCGGGGCGCTCATCGACGCGGGGACACGACGGCGACCGCCAGTGCCAACAGTCCACGAGCGTCCCTATCGCTGGTAAGAGCGAAGTTGGAGCAGGGTGAGCGAGAGGGCCTGCTCGAGTTTGAAGAAGCGTGTCTTGAATAGGCATCGTGGGTCAGGCGCCGCTCGGCGAAGGGGTGCGCGCCGTCGGCGACCTGGCGGAACACCTTGGCGACCTTCCACGAGGCGATGGCGCAGAGATCGTCCACGTGGCTGTCCGCCCGCACCCAGGGCGAGCGCAGGTGCCCCGAGGCGTCGGCGATGGCGCGCAGGCGCAGCAGCGTGCGCTCGGCCTCGGCCGGCTCGTTCGAGGCGAGCAGGGCCTCGTAGCGCAGCGGCAAGAGGCCTGGGATCGCCACGCCGTACGCCAGCAGGATGTCGAGCATCGGCAGCGCCTCCGGGTAGGCAGCGCGCGAGATCAGGCGCGTGACCCAGCGCTCGATCACGCCCATGGCGCCCTCGCGCCAGAGCCCCACGCCCTGGCGACACACGGGCAGCACGTGCTGCACGAGCAGGCGATGAATGCCCAGCACCTTCGTCGGGTTCTCGCGCAGCCAGTAGAGCGCCTCCAGGCGCTCGATGGGGCTGGCGCTGCTCAGGAATTCGAGCGGTATCTTCACGAGCTCCACGGTCGAGAGCGCGCTCTTCCTCGCGAAGGCCTCGTCCTGCGCGGCCGGGATCGCGCCGCGGGCGAACGGGTGCTCGCCGTGGATCGACTCGGCGAAGCAGGCGGAGCATCGACACGCGAGGGCCTCGAGCGCATCCGGCAGGGACGCCTCGAGCGTGCGCAGCGCCGACGCCACGGCGTCCGCCTCGACATGGCTCCCTCCCCGAAGCACCTCGGCGAGATCGGACAGGTCCTCGCGCCGAAGCGCCCCTGAGGCCTCCGGGAAAGCGGAAACATCGGTGATCGGGCCCCAACTGGACTTCTTGTCCTGCGTGGGGTAAGGCTGTGTAAAGGACGCTGGGAGTGTGGCCCGATGCTTGAGATGAAGAGGAACCCCCACACGCGACCGAACTTCTGCTGCTTTCTCGTCGTCGCCGCCACCCTCGCTGCGGGGGCGGGATGCACCGCTCCCGAGCGGCGTTTCTCAAACAGCGGCGCGGGTGGCGGAACGGGCGGCGGTCCGCTCGATGCGCAGGGCGGCGGGGGCGCCGGCGCGTCCGGCGGCGGGGGCCAGGGCGGCGGGGGCGCGTCCGGCGGTGGGGGCACGTCCGGCGGTGGGGGCGGTGGCGGCGGGGGTGATCCTGGATGCCAGATCCCGCCAGACAGCCCCACGCTCGCCGACGCCATCATGGTGGCTGCGGGCGGCAGCCATACGTGCGCGATCCGGCATGACGGCTCTCTCTACTGCTGGGGGGACAACTCGTTCGGCCAGCTGGGTGTTCCGCAGGCGATGGCGGTCTCCTCGAGCACGCCGGTGAGAGTGCATTTTCCCGCGTCGCTCGGCGCGGCGACGATCACGCAAGTCGCGCTGACCGAGCAGGCGACCTTCGCGATCGACAGCCAGCTCCGACTCTGGGCCTGGGGAAACAACGAGACCGGCATCCTCGCGAACGGCTCCAAGGACTCGATGGCCCACGACGCCCCGGCGATCGTCAATGACGGTACGGCCCCGTTGCTCGTGCGCAAGATCGCGCCGGAGTGGTACTCGGCGTGCGCGCTCACCTCGACCAGCAGCATTTACTGCTGGGGGTCCAACCTGTTCTCGAGCCTCGGGCCGGAGGCGACCGGCGAGGAGAGCCTCGTCCCGGTGAAAGCGTTCAACTTCACCGCGACGGCCGGTCCGAGGGCCATCCTCGCGCGGGGCATCGGCTCGATAGGCAGCTGCTTCTCGACCGGGGCGGCGGAAGACGGGCTGCGTTGCTGGGGCGCGATGGGCGGCGGGTATATCCTCACGAACACGCCCGCCGGCTCCGAGGGCGGCGCGAACTACAGCGCGCACACGCCGCTCATCGCGGCGGGAGCGACGCTGCCCTTCTCCGAGATCTCCTACGGCACGAACTTCGGCTGTGCGCGCGACGACGTGGGAGGCCTCTTCTGCTGGGGGACGAACAACAGCTCAGGTCAGCACGGCGCCGAGGCTCCCCCGGCCGGGACGGCGGCCGCGATCCCGGGTGTCTGGGGTCCGATGTCCACCGGCTACGTCTTCGTCTGCGCGATCGACGACCAGAGGCAGCTCCGCTGCCGTGGCAGCAACGAGCAAGGGCAGCTCGGTCGCAGCACGCCGGCGAGGGCCGATAACACGCGAATGGAACCCGTCGTGCTCGGCGACGGCACCGCGCTCGCCAAGGTCGTCGCGGTGAGCGCCGGCTTCTTCCACACGTGCGCGATCGTCGAGGGGGCGTGCGGCCCCACGGGCCCTGGCCAGGTCCTGTGCTGGGGCAGAGGCACCCTGGGTCAGCTCGGCGACGGCGCCGGGGCGAGCTCCGCGATCCCCGTCGAGGTGAAGGCGCCCTGACGGACGAGCCAAGCTCCCGGTCCATCCAGGTGCTACCCAGGCAGCCGATCTGAACCGTTACCAGGCCACCGGTCCGTACCCTACCCAAGGAGCGGCCGGAACACGTCGGGCAAGACACCTCGATCCGCGGCGCGCCGGAGCGCATCCCGGCACGCGGCGCACCCCGCCGCGTGCTCGCGGTAGCTCGGCGTGAGGCCGTCCGTGCGGAAGATGCCGGCAGCCGCAGCCTCCGTGTCCGGGTGCACGTGGAGCTGGACCGGCACGCCGAGCGCATACAGCGGCGCGCCGTCGCTCCGCAGCACGTAAAGCGAGTAAGGCGTGTCATCGCCCGTGCGCCACCGGTCGATGGAGAAGAGATACGGCGCCTCGCCCGCGGCGTCGGCGTGCCGGCGAAGAAAGCACACGTCGCCCGCATACGAGACGAGCTCGTCGAGGTCCGTCGCCACCGAGACGGGGATCGGGTGCTCGAGCCATCGCTCGAGCACGAGCCACACGGCCCCGAGGACCGCCGGGTCGGCCGCAGCGTGCTCGTCCACCACGAACGCGCGGTCCACGGCGCTCGCCTCCGAGGGACCGCGCACGCCGTAGAGCGAGGCCAGCGCCGAGAGCGCGATCTCGGCGTCGAGCGGCGCGCCGCCTCGCTCCTGGTCGCACGCCGCCGCGAAGGCCGCGGCGTCGATCTGGGACGCGAGGCCCGCGCGGCGCAGGCTCTCGAGCGCTTCCTCGGGGCGGAGGGGGGTCGTCATGTGCTCATGTCATCCAGCCATGTCCTCCGTCCAATGCTGCCGCGGGATCGCGGCGCATCTCCGAGGCACCCTCGTTTGATGATGCACGATCCCGCCATGGAAAGATACTCCCGCGCCGGCCCGGGTCCGCTCAGGGCTGCAGCGCTCTCCGGTGGATCTCCAGGACGCGTCCCTCGGGAGCGCCTGAAGCTCGGCGAACGGCGCCGCCGTCCAGCCGAACGGTCTGAGGCTGAGTGTATCGATCGTCCACTTCGCCGCCCCAGGTTCTTCTGCGAGTCGATGCCTCGAGGACCCGCTCAAGGGCAAGTCGAACCTGGCCTTTTTGTTCTGTAGAGGTGGCCGTCCTTCAGGCGTCCGGCGACCCTTGCTGGACTGATGTCCCGAACCTCTCGAAGGCTATCGATGTCCTCGACGAATGGGCGATCTCGAAGCTCGCAGGTGGCGCCGCAGCCAGGTTCGGACGGATGGCGCGCCGCGAATCGACGAATCGTCCACGTCACCATGCCCCTTGGCTGGGCCCGTGGTCAGCCCGCGAGGAGCGATTCAATGGATATCTAGCTCGGTGATGAGGTGATGCTATCCTTCTTGATGCGCTCGATCCGCCCGCTTCTCCTGCGCGTTTTGCTCCTGCTCGGCGGGATTCTCCTCGCCTTGCTTCTGCTCGGCGGCTATCCACGGAGCGCGACCACCGGTGCCAGCGAGGATGTCGCGCCCACGCGCGGGCTCGACGAGATCCGCTATCTGGCGCTTGGCGACTCCTTCACGGCAGGGACCGGGAACCCGCCGTCCGACGCGTTCCCCTCGCGCCTCGCTGACCTCTGGCGCGCGCAGGGCCGCCAGGTGACCCTCAAGAACGTGGCGGTCAACGGCTACACCACCGAAGACGTGCAGGAGCGGGAGATCCCGGAGGTGGCGCCATTTCGCCCCACGTTGGTGACGCTCGCGGTGGGCGCCAACGACTACGTGCGTCGCTGGAGCGCGGACGTCTACCGTTCGCGCGTGCGGGTGCTCCTCCGAGCGATCATCGACGCCGGCGTCGCGCCGGATCGGATCGTGGCGCTCCCGCAGCCCGATTGGTCGCTCTCTCCGGCCGCCGCTTCGTTCGGAGATCCGCGGCAGATCGGCGCGGACATCGTCGCCTTCAACACCATTCTGCGCGACGAGGCAGGAGCCGCCGGCGCGCGCTACGTGGACCTGTACCCGCTCATGCACAAGCAGGCGGAGGCGAAGATGCTCGCCAGCGACGGCCTGCACCCCTCGGCGCGCGCGCACGCCGAGTGGGCGGCGGCGCTCCACGAGCAAGTAGAACCCTGAGGTTCGGGGCCGCTACTTCTCCTCTTTTTTCTCGTGGTTCACCATGTCGAGGAGCTGCCCCGCGACGGTCTCGTCCACCCGGAGCGGCATGACCCCGAAGCTCGCTGCCACCGCGTCCTGCTCGAACAAGAAGCGCCGCAGCACCTCGCTCGGATACTCCTCGAGCGGCAGCGCGTACGCCCCGTACGGCGTGCCGTCGAGCGCCAGCGCGTGGTGCGCCCGTGCGTTGACGCCACGGAAGCTGTGGCACTTGACGCACCCTTGTTCGCCGATCAGCGCCTCGCGCAGCCCGCCGGAGAGCGAGCGGAACGGCGCGAGCGGATCGCTCTCTACCCAGTGAAAGCTCGCCCCACCGAGCCCAAATGCGGCGTAGGTCTTGTTCCCCAGGCCCGCGGGCAGCGGCGTCCGGAAGTGCAGGAACGCGCCGAGCGGCCGGATCATCATCGGCATTGGCTCCTCGCCCTCGATCCACGAGTAGGCGCGCTTCAGCCGGTAGAAATCGACGAAGCGGTAGAGATTGTCCTCGTCGTCGAGTCCGACCACGATGACCGCCTGCGCCTTCTTCAGCACCTCGCGCGGGAAGTACTGTTGCTCGCCCCGAAGGTTCGAGACCACCAGCCAGTCCCCCTCGCCCACCTCGGACTTCGGCCGCTCGGCCAGGTAGGCGAGCAGGTCGATGGCCTGATAGGTCTTGCCGGGCAAGGGGTAGCGCTCGAGCCCCCCCTTGCCGAAAAGGGCGCTTATCGTCTCCTGTAGCGCGACGTCGACCGGGTAGGTGGTGATGGCCCGGGGATCCTTGCGGAGCTCCGACAGGTCGAGCGGCGGCTGTGCACCCCAGCGGCGGAGCACGCCGAAGGGGTTGTCGATGGGGAGGTCCTTGAGGCCCGAGGCGACGAAGGGGAACACCAGATCGCCGACCATGTCTCCCCTTCCGCCCCAGTGCAGGATGCTGTGCGCATCGCGCCTGGGGACGACAAAGTGGTCGACGTCGGGCGCGCCCGCATTCTGGAGCGCGCGCGCGAAGGGGCGAGCGAGACGCGCCCAGCCGACGTCGTCCTCCGCGCCGAACAGCATCAAGAACGGTGGCGCATCGGACCGCGCGTACGTGATGGGCGACGACTCCCTGCGATCTTCGACCGAGTCCGCGAAGAACGCCGCGTCGGGGTGCCCCTCGAGCGCCGCCTCGCCGAGGTCGTAGGTGCCGCGCAACAGGATGACGCCATCGACGCGCTTGGGATCCATGCCGGCCCCCTCGAGGAGCCGCCGATCGAGCGCAAGGAGGGACGCCATCCACGCGCCGACGCCGCGACCGACGAGGACCACGCGCGTCGGGTTGCGCGCGCTGGTGACCTCTTGCATGACCCGGGCGACGTCCGCCGCGCACGCGCGCAGCGTGTAGCCGGTGTGGATGTTGAACGAGACGGCGGCGGCGGCGACCCCGTTTCGCTGCAGGGAGTCGCCGACACTCGCAGCGAAGGCGAGTCGCTCGTCGGGCTGCGAGGGCTCGTTCCCTTGCAAGAGGACGACCAGCGGGCCGCGCTTGCTCGCGCGCGGCGGCGCGTAGAGATCGACGTTGACGTTCAGCCCATCAGGCCCCTTCCGCTGCATCCAGGCATACGTCACCGTGGCGACGGAGCGGGCTCCAGCTCCTGCGCGCCGCTTGAGGAGATGTGTGCCGAGGACGATGAGCACGGCGAGGAGGCCGACGCCTACCCATTGCCACGTTCGACCCAGCCATTGTCGCGCTCGACCCAGCCATTGTCGCGTTCGAATACCCAACATGGATCCGCTCTTGTGCCCGACGTCGAGCGCGTCAAGCCAGAGCGCCGTCGGTCGCCTCCCAGCGACACAGAGATGACCAGCGCAAAAGAACGCGATTTCGAGAGGGGACAGCTGTACAAGCTGGGCATCGACCGCGTGATCCCAGAGCCCTTCGACATCTCGAGACGGGCAACAGGACGGTCTACGTCAAGGGCGTCTGGCTCCGCCTGCGGATCGACCTGTTCGTCGCGGGCGAGCTCCACATCTTCGGGCTTGAAGCCCTCGCGGCCCGCCGGCCATCGGCGCGCGCGTAGTTACCGCTCTGGTCAAGACCCAGACGCACCTCGAGCACCTCGATGGCGCGCGGCTCGGCAATCCTCGTGAATACGGTCGACCGCAAGCGCGGTATCGTGGATTACTCTGACACGTCAATCAAGGTGTCGATCGTGCATGTCGCCGGCTGCGCCGCCTTCGACGGAACCCCGGGGCCCTCGTGGAATACCTTGATGGTGAAGGCTGCGATGGTCGCCCCACGCCGTCGTCAGCGTGTGCTCCCTCCGTCTCGTGGAGCGCCGCGGGCGGAAAGGCGCGCAGCTGCCATGTGCAGCAAGCTCTCTTTTCCCTTTTTCAGAACGAAGGCGCGCTGCCCGTCCGCTCGGCAAGCTTTGGCGCCGGGGCGGCTCGCCGCGGCAGCGCTGGCCCCCTCAGGGCTGCAGCGCTCTGCAGTGGATCTCCAGGACCCGGATCTTCCCCTCGACCGTGTCGTAACGGAGATCCAGCCCCGTCAGCACCTGCTGGGCCGGGCAGCTCAGGGTCACGTTGTTCCCGGAGTACCCGATCGCATAGCTCGTGCGGGAAGACGAGGCGAGGTCGAGGGCCGTATTGGCCGCGTTCCTGGGAGCGTAGTTGATGCGCACGTCCTTCACATAGGTGTTGGCGAGGTCCACCTTGAGCTGCAGACCCGTGGGGTAGTTGGCGACCGGGATGGCGGTGCTGAGCGCGCCGGCGCGGAAGCCGCCCGGCCACGAGAAGATGGTCTCCGCGTCGATCGCGCCGGTCCGCGGGAGATTGGGCAGCAGGAGGTCGAACTCCCGGCACACGCCGGACATCCTGGCGATGAACTCGTCAGGCTCGACGAGGGGCTCCTGGAACGCGCTGAGGTCGGTCAACATGAACCCAGCGCCATCATCGATGTGGCAGTGAATGTACTGCCAGGCCGAGAGGTTGGCGTTCAGGCCCGAGTCCCAGCGCTCGCTGACCGCGGCGTTGCTGACGGTCCAGGTCTCCGAGAGGGACGGGGCGTCCTCCATGAGCTCAGGGTCGGCCGCCTCGACGGCGCAGCCGGCGGCGAACAGGGCGACGAGAGGGAACGCAGAGCGAACGATGCGCATGACGAGTTCTCCTGAGCTCTCTTGAGCTCTCTTGTGGTCGAGGCGGAGGCGGCCAGCCGCGCAGCGGCCTGGAGCGGCGCGGCCGCGGCGGCGCCTCGCACCGGAGCCCCATCGCAAGCGCCTTGCCAGCGCGCGGCGCCGGCGGCCTCGCGATGCCCGCCCAGGGCCATGCTCACCGATCACCTGGGAGCGGCGCGCAGCCGACGCGCCCCTCGCGGCCGTCGCCACGCTCACGGCAGGACAGCTCCGCGCCGCGCAGGCGCCCCGCCTGCCACATGCCGGCTGTCCCCTGTCACACCGCCCCTGTGACACCCTGTGGCAGCGGCCGTGTCAGCGCGCCGCCCGCGTCAGGCCGCGGCGCTCACGACACCACCCGGCGCAGCGCGCCGCCCTCGCCCCGGAGCGGCGCGCGGTCCCCCTCCCTGGCGTCCCCCTCCCTGGCGTTCCCCTCCCTGGCGTTCCCCTCCCTGGCGTTCCCCTCCCCGGCCTCCCCGGGGAGCCCCTCGGCGAACGCGTCGGTCACGAACACGCCCGCCCCTGTCGCGGCGGGCGCCCAGCCGCGCAGCGCCTCGGGCTCGGCCGCGTGCAGCGCGAGGCGCGGGAGGACCTCGGGGCTCGCGCCGGCCCGCGCGCCGAGCTCCGCCCAGAGCTCGAGGGCCCAGCCGAGCGCCCGCTCCGGCGCGCGATCGTACGGCGCGGGCAGCGCCGCCAGCAGCGCGTCGGCGCTCTCGACAACGAGCGTCGCCCCGAGCCCGACGAGCGCCGCGCGCGCCGCCTGGACCAGGCGCTCCACGTCGGCGAGCGCCTCGTCGCCGGCCTCGTCCGGCGCCGAGAGCCGGGCCTCGACGAGCAGCGCGGCGCACGGCCCCCGCGGCGCGCAGCGCCCCCGCGCGCAGGCTCCCGCGAGGCGAGCGTCGACCGGCGAGCGCGCCGCGGGCGCCACGGTCTGGCGGCCCGGCGCGCCGACCGCCCGGCGCAGGGCGGCGAGCAGCTCGGGCACGCCCGCGTACCGGTCCGCCGGCTCCTTGGCGAGGCAGCGGCGCACCACCGCGCCGAACGCGGCCGACACGGGCGCGCGGTCGCTCGGGCAGGGCGGCGGCGCGCGCAGGTGCATCTCCTCGGTCTCGACCGCATCGGCGCCCTGGAACGGCAGCTCGCCCGTCACGAGCTGGTAGGCGAGCAGGCCCACCGCGTAGATGTCCGTGCGCGCGTCCACCGCGCCGCCGAGGATCTGCTCCGGGGCCATCGTGAGCGGCGTGCCGAGGATCAGGCTGCTGCTCTTCGCGCCGCGCGCGCGATCGACGTCGCGCGGGCGGAGGAGCTTGGCGATGCCGAAGTCGACCAGCTTCACGCCCGGCGCGCCGAGCCCGCCCGCGCCGGGGCAGACCATGACGTTCTGGGCCTTCACGTCGCGGTGCACGACGCCGATCGCGTGCGCGGCGGCGAGCGCGCCGCCGACCCCCTCGAGCAGGGCGACCGCCTCGGGCGGCGAGAAGGCGCCCCGCGCGCTCAGCTCCGCCGCGAGGCTCCGGCCCTCGACCCACTCCATCGCGATGTACGGCCGGCCGTCGTCCAGGGCGCCCACGCCGCGGACCTCGACGATCGCCGGGTGCTTGAGCCGCGCGAGCACCTCCGCCTCCCGCTGGAAGCGCCGGAGGATCGCCGGCAGGAGCGACAGGCCGCGGCGGAGGACCTTCAGGGCGACCGGCGCGCCGCCCCCGACCGGGACGGCGCGGTGCACGACGCCGAAGCCGCCTCCGAGCCGCACGCCGTCGAGCACGTAACCCCCGACCACCGCGCCGGCGGGGAGCGCGTCGCCGGCGGCGCTCGCCTCGAGCTCCAGCGGTCGGCCCGAGATGACGGCTGTCTCGTCCTGGTTGGGCTCGGCAGGCGTCCGCATGGCACCTACCCCAGTATACTCGCGCCCCATGCGCTGCTCCGAGTGCCATCGCCGCCTCCCAGCGCGGGCCGGCGCCGCGTGCCCGGCGCACCCTCTGGCCTCATCGCCGGTGACGAGCGCCGACGAGCGCGAGCACGAGGCGCTCGAGCAGGATCCGCCGCCGCTGGTGCCCGGGCTCCTCGTCGAAGGGTTCCGTGTCGAGCGGCTGCTCGGGCAAGGTGGGTTCGCGCGCGTCTACGCGGCGACGCGCGAGGGCGACGGCCGCGCCGTGGCGCTCAAGGTGGCGCGCCGGCAAGACGACGGCCGGATCGAGCGGGAGGCCGCGGCGCTCGCCCGCCTCGCGCCGCCGCTGGTCCCCGCGCTGCTCGGCCGCGGGCGCTCGGGGGAGCTCGGCCCGTTCCTCGTGCTGGAGCGGCTCGAGGGCAGCTCGCTCGCGCGCTGCCTCGCGGACCTGCCGGGCACCGGCGCGATGCCGATCGAGCAGGCGTCGGCGATCGCGCGCGCGCTCTCGGTCGCGCTGGACGCGGCGCACGACGCCGGGCTGGTGCACCGCGATCTCAAGCCCGAGAACGTGTGGCTGCGGCCGGGCGGGGAGGTCGCGCTGATCGACTTCGGCCTGGCCGCGCAGGCGCGCGCCGGCGGCGATGCGCGCGCGGCGCTCGGCCCCGACCTGACGCAGACCGGGGCGATCCTTGGGACGGCGGCGTACATGGCGCCGGAGCAGTGCCTCGGCGCGCGCGCCGTCGACGCGCGCGCCGACATCTACGCGCTCGGCGCGATGATCTTCGAGCTGCTCACCGGCCGGCCGCCGTTCGTCGGCGAGGCGGCCGAGGTGCGGCAGGCCCACGTGGCGCGCCGCCCCGACCCGCCGTCGTCGCTCGCGCAGCTGCCGGAGGGCGCCGACGAGGCGGTCCTCCGCTGCCTCGCGAAGGAACCCGAGGCCCGCCCGGCCCGCGCCAGCGACGTGGCGCGCGCGCTCGCGGCGTCGCTGGAAGCGCGCGTCGCCCCGTCCCGAGGGCGCGCGGCTTCCTCCGGCGCGCCCGCTCCCACCACCGACCCGCGCCGGGCGGTGGCGCTGCTCGCCCTGCGCACGCGGGAGCGCGCGGACGCGCTCGTCGACATCGCCCGCGCCGAAGGTGGCATCCTGGCGCGCTTTCGCGGGGAGCGCATGGTGCTCGCCTTCCCCGCCGCCGACGCACCAGGCGACGGCGTGCGCGCGGCGGAGCGGGTGGCCCAGCGCCTCGCCGCGGCCGGCGCAGCGGAGCCACCCCTCGTGGTCCACCTGGCTCCGCTCCGGGTGCGCGAGGGCACGCACGGCGTCACGCTCGCGGGCGCTGCGCTCGAGGACGCGGAGACCTGGGGGGCCGGCCCGGGCGACGCGGACGCCATGCCGCAGGCGATCCTCACGGCCGAAGCGCGGCGCGCGCTCGCGGACGGCCTGCGCGATACCCCGCCCTCACCGCGCCACGCGCCCCCCGACGAGCCCGGCGAGACCGCCCTGCGCGGCCGCGACGCGGCGCTCTGCGCGGCCCTCGCCGCGGCGCAGGAGGCGCTCGCCGGCGGCGGGCCGGCGCTCGTCACCGCGCTCGGCGCGGAAGGGCACGGAAAGAGCCGGTTCCTCGGGGCGCTCGCCGCGGCGCTCCACGCCGGCGGCGCGGCCGTGCACGCCGCGGCGGCGCTCCGGCCAGAGGCGGCCGAGCACGGCGCGACGCTCGTCGCGCTCCTGCGCGCGGCCCTGGATCTGCCGGCCAGCGGCGAGCGCGACGCGGGCGCCCGGGAGGCGCTCGTCCAGCGGCTCGGCACGGCGGAGGCCGCGCGCGCCTGGCCGGCCGTCGGGCTCGCCCTTGGGCGGCTCGCCCCGGGAGACCCGGCCGCCGCGCCGCTGCTCGGGGCGCCGGGCGCGCGCCGCCACGCCGAGGCCCGCGCGCTCGCGGCCGCCCTCGCGGCCGCCGCGCCGCTCGCGCTGCTGCTCGACGACGCCGACCTCGCCGACGCGTCCGCGCTCGACGCGATCGAGCTCGCCACGGCCGAGGGCAGCGCGGCGCGCCTCGCGATCGTGCTCGCCGCGCGGCCGTCGATCGCGTCGCTCCGTCCGGCGCTCGGGGAGCGCGCCGCCCGCCGCGTGGCGCTCGACCTCGGCCCGCTCGACGCCGAGGCCGCGGGCGCGCTGCTCCAGGACCGCCTCCGCCCCGTCGAGTTCGTCCCCCGCGCCGTGCTCGATCGCCTCCACGCGCTGGCGCGCGGCGTCCCGCGCGACCTCGTCGAGGTGGCGTGCGCCCTGCGCGTCGGCGGCGCGATCCAGCGCGCCCGGGGCGGCGAGGGCTGGACGCTCGCGCCGCACGAGCTGCTCTCCCTGTCGGCCGCGCCGCTCGGCGAGCGCCTCGCCGAGCGCGCGCTCGCGGCCCTGCCGCCGCCGCTCGTGGACCTGCTCGAGCGCGCGGCGATCCTCGGCGACGACCTCTCCCCGGCCGAGCTCGAGGCCGCCCTGCGGGCGCTGGATCGCGCCACCGACGCGCCGCCGCCGGCCGGCGCGCTGGACCCGGGCGTCGGCCTCGCGCGCCTCGCCAGGGCCGGCGTGCTCGTCGCGCGCTCGGCGTCGCCGCCGCACTACGCCTTCCGGCACCCGCTCCTGCGCGAGGCCGTCGAGGCGCGCATCCCGCCCGCCCGCCGCCGCGCGCTGCACGCCGCCGTCCTCCAGGGCCTCCTCGGCGCGCCGCGCGCCGCGGGGGCGCGCGCCCGGATCGCCCGCCACGCGGCCGCCGCGGGAGACCTGGCCGCGGCGGCGGCGGCGCACGCCGAGCTCGCGGACGAGGCGCTCGCCCGGCACGACGTCGTCGAGGCCGAGCAGCGCTTCACGGCGGCCCTGCGCCTCGCCGGCCTCCTCGAGCGCGACGACCCCGAGGCCCGCGCCCGCGCGCTCGCGGGCCGAGGCCGCGCGCGCTACCGCCTGCAGCGCTTCGAGGAGTCGCTCGCCGATCTGCGCGCCGCCCGCGCGCTGGCCGAGGCCGCGGGCGACCGGGCCCGCGCGGCCGAGCTCCTCCTCGAGGAGGCGACCGCGCTCGACTGGCTCGAGGACTTCCCCGCCTCCGCGGCGATCGCGGCGCGCGCCGCCGAGCTCTGCGCCGGCCTCGGCGACGCCCGCCTCGACGCGCGCTGCCTGCTCGCGGGCGGCCGCTCGGACTGCCGCGACCAGCGCGTCGACGAGGGGATCCCCAAGCTGGAGCGGGCCGCCCGCGGCGCGCTCGCCGTCGGCGACCACGAGGCGCACGTCATCGCCCGGCTGGTGCTCGTCGCGTCGCTCTCGATGGCCCGCCGGCTCGACGAGGCCGAGCGCCACGCCGAGGCCGTCGTCGAGGCCTGCCTGCGCGCCGGCGACGTCTTCCACCTGTGCACCGCGTACATCAACCGCGTCTTCATGTGGGTGAAGCGGCGGGAGGAAGGGCGCGCGGTCGCGGACCAGCGGGAGGCCGTCCGCCTCGCCCGCGAGCTCGGCCACGCCCAGCTCGAGCGCTGGGCCACGCTGAACCTGGCGGAGCTGCGGTACTGGCTGGGCGCGCCGGACGAGGCCCTCCCGCTCGCGCGCCGCAGCCTCGACCTCCAGCGGCGTTATTTCAACCAGCGCCCTTCGCCGGACGACGTCCTCCTCCTCGCCCGCATCCACGTCGCCCGGGGCGAGCACGACGAGGCGGCCCGCCACCTGGCCGAGGCCCGCGCGAGCCTCCCCGAACCCGACCTCACCCCTTGCGCCCGGACGCTGGCACGCCTGGTGCAACAGGCTCTGGACGACCGGGCGGCCGGTCGGTTCGACGCTGCGGCATGGCGCGCGCTCGTGGACGAGGCGCGGCAGACCGCGATCCTTCACGAGCACGCCGAGGCGCTTCACAGCGCGGCCCTCTCGGCCCTCCGGGCGGGCGCCGCCGGCGAGGCGCTGGCGCTCGTGCGGGACGCAAGGGCGATCTCGGCGGGCTTCTGGGAGCAGCGGTTCGACGAGATCGAGCGCGCGCTCCTCTCGCCGGGATAGAGCGGCGAAGCGTGAACCGACGATCCGGCTCGCCAGCACGAGAAAGGAACCTGACCGCGTGATGATCTACCGGATCCCTGGGCTGCTTGTGTTCTGTCTCGGGCTCGCCAGCGCCGGCGCGGGCTGCGCCGGCGTCGGCGACGACGCCTCGCCGCTCGACGGGCCGCCGCGCGCGGCGCCCGCGGGGAGCGGCTCATCGAGCGGGTCGGCCATCGGGCCGGCCAGCGGCGGACCGGCCAGCGGCGGGTCGGCCAACGAGCTGGTGGCGGCCATCGCGGACGCGGTGCAGGGCGTCTGGGGCAACGGCCTCTCCGCCGAGGCGCTCACCCGCAACGCGCTGATCGCGAACCCGCGTGCCAATCCCGTCATGGTGTCCGTCCCGCTCGCGACCGAGAGCTACGCCGACACAGGCCCCTACCCCGCCCTCCGCCGCCAGCTCCGCCACGAGCCCACGCGCGAGGTGATGGACTATCTCGTCTCCTGCGCCCTCGAGAGGGGCCAGAGCGTGTCGTATACCGACACGTCGACAGGCAAGGAATTCACATTCGACGGCGAGATCGGGATCTGCCCTGCCTGGGCCGTGGGCCCGGTGGGAGCGAAGTGCCAGCAGCTCGTCTCGGCGTGCATGCTCTCGCTCGTGAACGCCCTGGGCCGCTCGATCACCGTCTCGCTGCGAGGCCAGGCGTTCCCGGAGCATCGGCCGGGGCTCCTCACGCCGGCGCCCTCCGTCCGCGTGGTGACGAAGACGGAGGACGGTTACACCATTCCGAGCTTCAGGCGGTGCGCGATCGATTCCGAGGGCGCGTCGCGCAACTGTGGATGGACGGCCCAGAACGTCGGCTCCTGCACCCCGGGCTCGACCGTGTTCATCGCGACCGGCGAAGCGCCCCTGACCGACTGCGCCGACGACCCGGCGAGCGCCGCCGGGCTGCCCGTCAGCGATACGGTGCTTCGCGTCTGCAACGGTATCCGCGGCTGCGACGCCGGCTCACCCGATCTCATCGATCCGCGCGAGGTGCGCTGCGGCGGGCGCACCGAGCGTGCGCTCCGCTTCGTCTGCCCTCAAAGCGCCTACTTCAGCCTCATGAGCGGCCCGCGGACGAGCGGCCGCGCCGGCCTCTCCGCGCCGGCCGGAGTCGCCGCGATGCTCGAGAAGCACCGCCGCTTCAGCGTCGCGAGCCGCCCGCGGCCGAGCCCCCCGGCGCCGCCCGGCGCCGTCTCCATCGCCGAGGCGACGTTCCGCGACGCGGTGTATCCAGCGGCGGAGGCCGACGTCTTCGCCTGGCGCGAGGGCGCGTTCTACGGAAACCTGTGGGGCAATCAGCCCCTCCACCCCCGGCTCCAGGCGGGAATGAACGAAGTGACAGAGAGCGGTGAATTCGAGCGTGCTCCGGCCCCCACAGAGGAGGAGTCCGGGCAGGCCATCTATCGGAACGCCTTCGCCTGCACGGGTGAATACTGGAGCGATCACGCCGCGTACGTGGGGGAACGCCTCTGCGCCGGCGCCGAGGGCGAGGTGGACTGCGTCGCGACCCCGGTCGGCGCCTGCGGTGAATCGCACCTCGTGGCGGACTGTCCTCAGCTCGACCAGTGCTCCGTCGACGACGGGGGGCTCGTGGAGGGCGACAGGGACTTCCAGCAGTGCGCGGGCGGCGGGGGCACCTGGCGCCATCCGATCACGGTGTTTCTCAACCACCCGTCGGATGTCGTCCGGGACTTCCCGTTCTCCCCGTTCGCGCCGGTGTTGCCCGGCGGCGCGCTGTCCATCAACCCGCCGCTCTGTCCCTGAGCGGCGGCCGCCGCGTCAGCGCGCGGCCGCGCGGCCGACCCACCGCGCGCTCACCCGTCCCTGTAGTCGCCAGGCTCGATGCCATAACGCGCGATCCACCGGTGGATCTGCGTTCTCCCCTTCCCCATCGCCCGCGCCACGGCGCTGACGTTCCCGCGGTGCTCGCGGAAGAGGCGGATGAGCGCCTCGCGCCGCTGCTGGTCCTCCTCGGCGGGCCGCTGGCGCTCGGCGGGCTGGGCGTCGGGCTTCGAGGCCTCGGGCGGGTGGCTGCTCCGCGGCACGACGGCGGGCGGCGGCAGGTGGCCCTGCTCCACCCGGCCGCCGCCGGCGAGCACGATCGCGGTCGCCAGGCACTTCTCCAGCTCGCGGACGTTGAGCCGCCACTCGCGCAGGAGGAGCGCGCGCGCCGCCTCGCAGCCGAGCGAGATCGACGCGGCCCGGTCCGGGGCGGCGCGGCGGAGCAGCGCGGCGATGAGCAGCCCGAGATCCTCCCGGCGCCTGCGCAGGGGCGGCAGCTCGAGCACGAAGCCCGAGAGGCGCGCGAAGAGATCGCCCCGGAAGTCGCCGCGCTCGACCATCGCAGGGAGGTCGCGGTGCGTGGCCACGACGACGCGGAGGTCGACCTTCACGGGGCGCGTCGCGCCCACCGCGACGACCTCCGACTCCTGCAGCACGCGCAGGAACGCGGTCTGCGACGCCGCGGGCAGATCGCCTATCTCGTCGAGGAAGAGCGTGCCGCGGTCGGACGCGCGGATGAGGCCGGGCCGGTCCTCGGCGGCGCCGGAGAAGGCGCCCTTCTTGTGGCCGAACAGCTCGGACTCGATGAGGCTCTCGGGCAGCGCGCCGCAGTTGATGGCGACGAACGGGCCGGGCCGCCCCGAGAGCGCGTGGACGGCGCGCGCGGCGACCTCCTTGCCGGTGCCGCTCTCGCCCTGGAGGACGACGGGGATGGGCGCGGGCGCGACGGCCCGGAGGGAGGCGAAGCGCTCGGCCAGCTCGGGCGAGAAGGTGGCGAGGCCGAACGGCTGATCCGCCGCCTGGGCCGCGTCGCTCGCCGCCTCGTCGGGCACCGCGACCTCGCGGAACAGAAAGAACGTGTGCCCGAGCTCGATCAGGTCCCCTTCGGCGAGCGTCGCGCTCCGCCGTGGCACGCCGTTCACGAAGGTGCCGTTCGTCGAGCCGAGGTCCTCCAGGCAGAGCTGGCCGCCGCCGTCGCGCGTGATCCGCGCGTGGCGGGACGACACCCAGCCGTCCTCGAGGCGCACGTCGAGCAGCGCCCGGTCTGCCTCGGTCCGCCGGTCGATCGAGCGCACCGGGCCTCGCCCGAACCGCACCTCGTCGACCCCGTCGAGCGCCAGCCGCGCCGGCGGATCCATCGGCCGCTGGCACTGCAAGACGAGGAAGAGGAACGGCCGCGGCTCGGCGGCGCAGCCGGCGCGCCGCCGGGTGCGGACCAGCGTCGACGGCTCGTCCCGACCCGCGCTCATCCTGCCCCTCTCCGCCCCTGGCAGGCCGCGCACGGAGGAGGCGCCAGGGAATCGACCCGAGGCTGCATGCCGCAGGCCCACGATCTATCACGCCCCGCCAGCCAGTGGAGCAAGCTCAGGCGCGCGAAGCGCACGCGCTGGTCGTCCTGTCGCAGCGCCCCGAGCTGGCAGGGCGGCTCGCCGGGCCGTCAGCGGTAGGGCCCCTGCGGCGCGGGCGCCGCGAGCGCAGCGACGACGGCGATCGCGCGCTCGATCCGGTCGCGCCCCGTCTCGATGCAGCCGAACACCAGCTTGACCGCGGCCTCATCGCCCACGACGGCCGCCGGGCGGAGCGCGGCGATCTCGCGCCTCACCTCGTCGGTCAGGCGCCACGCCACCCGGTCCGGCGCGTCGGCCTGCACCTCGTACGCCCGCGACAGGCCGCCGTCGTCGGGCTGCCCGGAGTTCACCTGGCCCGGCCCGCGCCTGGCCCGGCGTTTCACGATGAACCGCTCCGACGGGGACGCGGCGCGGGCGACGCGCACCTGCGTGCCGAACGCCCCCCGCCTTCCATCCCGGCCGAACGCCACGGTGAGGCGCCGGCCGCGGTGCTCGAGCTCGATGGTCATGCCTCCTCCGGACGAGGTGGTCCCGGCGCCGGACAGGAGGCGCCCGCCGAGCTGTTGCGAGAGCGCCCGCAGCTCCTTCGCGAGCGCCCGGCCGCGTCCGGCGACGAGCGCCGCGGCGCGGATGGCGCTCGCGAGCTTCTCGGCGTCGTCCTCCAGCCCGGCGCGGAGCGCGGTCAGCCGGTGCGACTCGAGCGTGAGCTGGTATTCGGTCGCCGCGCGGAGCGCCTCGCGCAGCTCTCGCGTGAGCCACCAGCGCGCGAGCGCCGGGCTGCTCGCCTGCACGACGAAGGCGCCGTCCTCCGCCGGGTCGCCGGCGTCCACCCGCCGCGCCCGGAAACGCCCGCCGCTCGGCCGGTCGAGCTGCTGCTCGTTGACCCGGAGCCTGAGGCCCGACGGGTTGCTCACCGTGCCCGTGATGCGGGTGCTGTAGCGCACGACGGCCGCGCCGCTGCGATCGACGTCGTGGTCGACGAGGAGCGCGACGCTGTCGAGCACCACGGAGATCTGCATCCGCGGGTCTCCCGATGGGCCTGGACCCGACCTGAACTCCCCCCCGACGAGGGCCGCCGCGCGCTGCCACATGGGCCGTGCGAGCCGCCAGCGGGCCTCGGCCGCCCGCCGCGCGTCGTTGCGCGCGTACGCGGAGAAGCGCGCGAGCCCCGCGATCCCCGAGATGATCATCAGGACGAAGATGGGCTCCATCCTCGCCCAGGGTATCGTCCCCGCGAGGGTGCGCCCAGGCGAGACCGGCCCGGGGGCGGCCGATCTCGTCTGGACGGCTCGCCGCGCGGAAGGGCGCGGCGGGCCGCCGCCTACTGATCGCCGTGGACGGAGAGATGATAGGTGTTGCCGGGGTCCACCTGCGAGACGACGACCGTGTACGTATCGTTGTTCTCTGTCTCGTACGAGAACACGCCCCCTGTCGACGTGACGGTCCGGAGGAAGACCAGGACATCGTTGCCCCACATGTTCCTGTAGTACACCGCCATCTGGACCGTGCCCGAGGTGGAGTCCACGTGGGCGTGATACCACTTGGTGCCGTTGACCGTGACCGTGCGGCCGACGCTGCTGTCGGTCCAGCAATAATCGAAATCGACGCTGCTCGCGCTGCAATAACTCGCCACGAAATCGCTCGCCGTCAGGGCTTGCGCGGCGGTCCCGAGCTCCTCTCCGGCGCTCGGTCGCCGCGCCGGCGCCGCCTCCTCGACCACGTCCACGTCGGGCGCGATCGCGGCGCGGCGCGCGCCGCCCGCGAGCCGGGCCGCGTCCATGCGGCCCTGCGCCGCGATCAGCGCCGGCGGCGCGGCCTCTCGCGAGAGCGCCTCGTAGAGCGCGACGGGGGGCAGCCGCTCCATGGACTCGTCGAGCTCGCCGGTGGTGAAGGCCAGGACGCGGCCCTCCTCCGGCTCGTAGAAATGAACCTCGGCGCCGTTCGAGAGCTGCAGGCTCGTGATCGGGGCGAGCCCCTCCTCGACCGCCTCGTCCGCCGGCTCCTGCCCCGCGGCGCAGCCGCCGAGGGCGCAGAGCCCCAGCGCGAGGGCCGCGGCGCGGCGGGCGGTGCGAACCATCGAGACATCACGGAGCATCGAATTCAAGGTCATGGTCATTCTCCTCGGTCCTACGTCGGTTGAGCGCGGGCTCGCGCCCGCGCGGCGGCCGGCGCGCGACACACCCTCGATCACGACGAATGCAGCGCGCCCGCGGGCCACCCCGCGGGCGTGTCGGCTCGTCAGCGCGTCGCGGCGGCCTTCACTGCAGGACATGGCAAGAGCGGGGCCAGCAGCCATGACGAGCCGCGATATCGCGCGACACGCGGCCGTGTCAGGTGAATCTCGCGCTCTTTCCCCTACCGCCCAGAGGACACCCCCTCCTCCGGGAGCGCCGGCGCGCACACGCGCGGCGGCCGGGTGCCTGCCACACTGACCGGTGTGGCACGTGTCAGGTGTGACAGGGGTGATACGGCGCAGCCCGCGCCGCCCCCCAGCGGCGACAGCCCACCACGTGACAAGGACGACCTGGCACCACGGCGTCAGGCCCGTGAAACGAAGCGCGGCTCACCGCGCCGCTCGCCTTCGTGAACGAGCGGCTGGCCAGGCACCACGGGACGAGCGGCGTCTGCGCGCCGTGCAGCTCGCGCTCGTTGGGGGAGAAGGAACTCCAATGTAGGAAGCGTGAGAGACCCGATGTGGGAGAAGGAGGTCCAATGTGGAGAGGCGGAGAGGGAAGTCCAAACCCTCCGGAGACGTCAAGTCCCAACTGCGGAAGCTGCCCTGGATCGACAGAACATTTTTCCGCGCAATCCGGCCTCCCTGAAAAAGTGACACCATATCAACAACTTACCCATGAATCGAAGGAGTCGTCTTCACGCAACCGCCATCGGCGATTGACATCGGAGATGTGAGCGTTCACATTGGCACTCGTCGGTATTCTTTTGCTTCGCATCGGAAGGGTGGTCATGCGCACTGAGATCTCTACGCGAACGGGCCACGCGGGCCAGTGGGCTGATCCATGAGACTTCGATCTCCACCGAGCTCTTCGGCGCGCTGAGCCCCAGCGCCGGCGACGACGCCGCCCCGAGGGGGGGTCGGCACGTCCGACGACGACCCGCGCGCGGGGCTCGACTCGGCCGACACCGGCTCGACCAGGCACACCTCGACCGGCGTGTCGGGGGGGAGAAGGAGGTCCAAACGCTTCGGAGACGTCAAGCCCCAACTGCGGGAGCTGCCCTGGGTTGACAGAACATCTTTCCATGTGATCCGGCTCCACGGGAGAGCGACGCCAACTCAACAACTTATCTACGCGTCGAAGGGGCCGCTTTCACGCCACTACGACATTCCCGCTTAAGTACAGGAGAACCTTATGAGAATGCGATTTGAACGCTGGACCCTGCTGACGACGATCGCGCTCAGCGCGTGCATCTCCGCCGAGCAGCTCGATGAAGACGGCTACGAGTTCGAAGAGCTGGCCGAGAGCGTCACCATCGACACCGCGGCGACCTACACGATCACCGGCGTCCAGAGTGGAAAATGCGTCGAGGTGGCTGGAGGCAGCACCGCGGATGCGGCCGCCTTGCAGATCGCCAGCTGCAACGGCTCGACGCGGCAACAGTTCCGCATGGAATCGGCGGGCGGCGGCTACTATCGCATCCGCAACGTCAACAGCAACCGTTGCATGGACGTCGCGGGCGCCTCCACGAGCGACGGCGCCCGCATCCAGCAATACTCCTGCTGGACCGGGGAAAACCAGCAGTGGTCGTTCACGGACGTCGCCAGCGGCGTCGTGCGCCTCACCGCACGCAACAGCGGCAAGTCCCTGGACGTCTACGCCCGCGGCACCGCGGACGGCACCGCCTTGGTTCAATGGGCATCGAACGGCGGCACCAACCAGCAATTCCGGATCACCCCCGTGAGCTCGGGCGCCGGCACCGGCGGCACCGGCGGCACCGGCGGCAGCGGTGGCACGGGAGGCACCGGCGGCACCGGCGGCACCGGCGGCGCCGGAGGCGGCGGGACAGGCGGCAAGTTCGTCGGCAACATCACAACCGGCGGGCAGGTGCGAGCGGATCTGTCCCGGTACTGGAACCAGATCAGCCCGGAGAACGAGGGCAAATGGGGCTCCGTCGAACCCACGCGGGACGTCATGAACTGGGCCGGCATGGACCGAGTCCGGGATTACGCTCGCCAGAAGGGCATTCCCTACAAGGGCCACACCCTGATCTGGGGTGCCCAGCAGCCGGGCTGGATCGCCAATCTGTCGCAGAGCGAGCAACGCGCAGAGGTCGAGGAGTGGATCCAGGCGTTCTGCCAGCGCTACCCGGACGTCGCCGTCATCGACGTCGTGAACGAGCCGCCCCCGCACACCACCCCGTCGTACATGAACGCCCTCGGCGGCGCGGGCTCGAGCGGCTACGACTGGATCGTGCAAGCGTTCAAGTGGGCGCGGCAGTACTGCCCGAACGCCAAGCTGCTGCTCAACGACTACAACAACATCGAGTACAGCGGTGACAATCAGAACACGCTGAATATCGTCAATCGGATCCGGGCGGCGGGGGCTCCCATCGACGGCATCGGAGCTCAGGCTCACGACGCGTACAAGCTCAACACGAGCACCGTCAAGGGCTTCCTCGACCGACTCGCCGGCACCGGCCTACCGGTCTATATCACCGAGTACGATATCAACCTGGCGAACGACACGCAGCAGCTCAACGTGATGCAGAGCCAGTTCCCCATGTTCTACGACCATCCGAGCGTGAAAGGCATCACGCTGTGGGGGTACATCAGCGGCCAGACGTGGGTGGCCAACTCAGGACTCATGAGCAGCAGCGGCCAGATGCGGCCCGCCATGTCCTGGCTGATGGGCTACCTGGGGCGCTGACGCCGGACGCGCTGACGCGCGGTTCACGGAGATCCACGCGCCCGGAGATCGCCGCGCAGGCTCGTCGGCTCGGTCGCAGGTCGACGGAGTCGACCCGCAAGGCCAGCGCTTGCGCGGCCGATCCCGGGCGCCTTCCCATGGTTCTTGCTTCCCGCTTCGTATGCCTTTGAACAGAGGGGATGATGATGAGAATCCGATTCAGACGATGGTCGCTGCTCACGACGCTCGCCGCCACGGCCGCGTGCGTCTCCGCTGAGCAGCTCGATGAAGACGGCCCCGAGTTCGACGAGCTCGCCGAGAGCGTCACCATCGACACCGCGGCGACCTACACGATCACCGGCGTCCAGAGCGGAAAATGCGTCGAGGTGGCTGGAGGCAGCACCGCGGACGCGGCCGCCTTGCAGATCGCCAGCTGCAACGGCTCGACGCGGCAACAGTTCCGCATGGAATCGGCGGGCGGCGGCTACTATCGCATCCGCAACGTCAACAGCAACCGTTGCATGGACGTCGCGGGCGCCTCCACGAGCGACGGCGCCCGCATCCAGCAATACTCCTGCTGGACCGGGGAAAACCAGCAGTGGTCGTTCACGGACGTCGCCAGCGGCGTCGTGCGCCTCACCGCACGCAACAGCGGCAAGTCCCTGGACGTCTACGCCCGCGGCACCGCGGACGGCACCGCCTTGGTTCAATGGGCATCGAACGGCGGCACCAACCAGCAATTCCGGATCACCCCCGTGAGCTCGGGCACTGGCACCGGCGGCGCCGGCGGCGCCGGCGGCGCCGGCGGCACGGGAGGCACCGGCGGCACGGGGGGCACCGGCGGCAGCGGCGGCAGCGGCGGCAGCGGCGGCGGCGAAGGGTGCGGCTTGCCCACCACCTTCCGCTGGCAGTCGAGCGGCGCGCTGGTGAGCCCGAAGTCCGACGCGACTCACAACATCGTGTCCATCAAGGATCCGACGGTCTCCTTCTTCAACGATCGATGGCACATCTACGCCACCACGGCGAACACCGCCGGCAACTGGCAGATGACTTACCTGAATTTCGCCGACTGGTCCCAGGCCGCGTCCGCATCGCATTACTACATGGATCGCACGCCTGGCTTCAGCGGCTATCGGTGCGCGCCGCAGATGTTCTTCCACAGGCCTCAGAACAAGTGGTACCTCATCTATCAATCGCAGCCGCCGCAGTTCTCCACGACCAGCGACCCGAGCCGCCCGGACACCTGGACCAGGCCCCAGAACTTCTTCGCGTCCACGCCCGCCGGCATGCCGAGCCTGCCCATCGATTACTGGGTGATCTGCGACAGCGCCAACTGTTATCTCTTCTTCACCGGCGACGACGGCCGGATGTACCGCAGCCAGACCACAGCGCAGAACTTCCCGAACGGATTCGGCCCGGTCTCGATCGCCCTTCAGGACTCGAATCGTAACAATCTGTTCGAGGGGAGCTCCACGTACAAGATCAAAGGCATGAACAAGTACCTGACCCTGATCGAGGCCATCGGCCCGACGGGCGCCAGGTTCTATCGCTCATTTACCGCGGATCGCCTCGACGGCGCGTGGACCCCGCTCGCGCATACCTGGAACGCGCCGTTCGCAGGTCAAAACAACGTCACCTACGCGCCAGGCGTGGCTGACTGGAGCGACGACGTCAGCCATGGCGAGCTGGTGCGCGATGGCAACGACGAGACCGCGACGATCGACACCTGCAATCTGCAGTTCCTGTATCAGGGACGCAACCCCAGCTCGGGCGGCGAATACTCGCAGCTCCCGTACCGCCTCGGCCTGTTGAAGGCGGTTCGCTAGAACACTGTTCACGTCGGAGTCCCGAGAAAATCAATAGAAGGGAAGACGAACCGGTAGTGCAGCGGGGAGCCGGCGGAAACGCCGGCCGCCCGCTGCTCTACCGATACCCCTCTTTCCCGCGTTCCTTCCCTTGGAGCTTGCTTCCCGGCAGGTCGGTCGGGCCTCGCAACGCATTGAACACAGGGGACTTTCAACCTGTTCGGTGCTCTACAGCAAACGGCTTCCGAGAAGTGAAGCCCTCGCTGCTGCTCGCGTCTCGTACAGCCACGCTGTAGCCGAGAGAACATTTCCTTATGCGCTCCACCACCTCCGGAAAAAGCAACGCCAAATCAACTACGTCTTCACTCATTGAAATCGCCGCCTTCACCCCACAGCCACAGCCTGCGGGGCGCCCCTCGCTGGGATCCTTCGCGCGTGTTAAGATGGCCCGCATGGTGTGGGTGGTCCTCTTGGGTGCGCTCCTCTTCGCGAGCGCCTGTGACAGCACCGTCGTCGTTCGCGAGGACGGCCATCGCGCGAGCGACGGCGACGGCGGCGGCGACGGCGACGGCGGCACGTCAGCGCCAGGCGGCGGAAGCAGCGACACCAGCAGCTCGTCCTCATCACCCGGTTGGACGGTGCCGCCCGATCGGGTCTACAGCTATATCGATTGCGGCGACGAGACCGCCGACTCGACGCTCTTCGTGGAGATCTCGCCGAGGGGCTCCGGCTGTCTGCCCGCGGCGGACGTCTTGGACGATGTGCTCGTGTTCGGGATCGTGAGGTGGGACGGGCAACCGGGAACGTTCACGCTCGGTGTCGAGACGCCGCACGGCATGGCGCTGGCCGCCAGGGGCTTGCAGCCCGATCCCCTCATTGGCACGCTGACGATCGAGCCATACGTCGGGACGCCTTCGGCGATCGCGTGGGATCTGTCCGTAGGCGCTGGCCGCACCGACCTATCCGTTTGCGGCCGCTTCGACGACTTCCCGTGCCGGTGAGCCTCACTCGCCTTTGACGAACGGCACATCGAGCGAGCCCTCCGTCACGTTGACGTGGACCGCGCACGTGGGCGAAAGGGTGGACCCGTTCGTCCTCGCATCGGGGGCAAACGCGGCGCCACGAACGTGGTGTGAATGCGGCTCAGACCTTCGGACAGCCTCGCTTCGTCGGTCTAGACGAGGCGCAGCGGGCCGCTCGATCGCGAGGTGGGTTGTCCTCGATCCGTGGACGATGGGCGGCGCGGGCAGGTCGGCGAGCGCCTGCCGAGCGCCTCTTCCAGACGCGGCGACGCCGCGCTCAGACCTGGATGCCCGCGAGCGGCGACGTGACCCGCCCCGCGTCGACGCCGATCTCCGTCACGTTCAAGCCCATGATCTGGGCGACCGTCAGGAGCGCCTTGCTCAGGTTGTCGCCGGGGAAGTTGCGGTGCTCGTCGCCGCGCAGCCGCCCTCCGGCTTTCCCGGCGAAGAGCACCGGCCATTCCGTCCTCGTGTGCACCTTGCCCCACGCGGTGTCGGACGTGACGTATACGAGCGAGCTGTCGAGCAGGTTCGAGCTGCCGTGCGGCGTGCTCTTGAGCTTCGTCAAGAACTCGTTCAGGCAGCGCATCGTGTACATCACGCCCTTGTCGACGCGAGGCTGGCTCGATTGATCCCCGGCATCTCCGTGGCAGATGGTGTCGTGAAAGTCGTCGTTCATGTCCTGCGCGAGGTGCCGGTAGTAGACGTGCGCGGCGGGCAGCGAGAACATGAACGAGAGCACGCGGGTCCGCTCGCAGGCGAGCGCGAGCGCCGAGAGCTCGACCATGGCGGCGTTCACCGCAGGGGGCGCCTCGCTCTGCGAGTCCTTGCCGGCGGTGGGCGCCGTCGGGCTCTTGCACGCCGCCGTCGCGCCGCCGCCGGACGGCATGGTCTCGAGGCGCTGCTCGATGGCGCGGATCGACTCGAGGTGCTCCTCGATACGATGCCTGTCGGCCGCCCCGAGCCGCTGCTTCAGGCTCGCGCCGTCCTGCAGGACGGAGTCGAGCACGCTCTTCCGGACGTTCGCGAGCTTCGCGGCCTGCTCCGCGCCGTCGTCGCTGGGCTCGGGCAAGCCGTTCATGAACAATCGATTGAACACGGCCTTCGGATCGAACTCCGGGTTGTTGCGCGCGTTCGGCCCCCTGTGCGAGACCGTATGCAGCGAGTCCTGAGGGCCGCCCGGCGTCGCCGGCGTCAATCCCACCTCGAGAGAGCGGTACGGCGCCCCCTCCGAGATGGCGTTCGCGACGACCTGGTCGATGGAAGCGGCCCGCACGGCGTTCCCGCTGAGCGGCGCGCCGGTCGTGGCCCCCGCCGACCCCGTGGGGTGCTCGACGCCGGATACGACGAGCTTGTTTTCGAGGCCGCTGATCACCGTGAGGTACGACTTGAGGTCCGCGAGCGGCTGGAGCTCGGGGCTGAGCTCCCAGGCCTGACCGGAGCCCGTGCGCGTCGGCTTCCAGCGACCGGGAAGCGTGCCGTTCCCGAAGAACCACGTGACGTAGAGCGGCGACACCGGCGTCTTCGTCTGCGCGTGCGCCGTGCCGCTCTCGTTCAGCATGATCTCCAGCAAGGGGAGCGGGATGGTGACGGCGGCGCCCGTCGCCAGCATGCCCCGGAGAACAGTTCGTCGGTTCAAAGCTTTGTTCGTCATTGGGGGTACCTGCGATCAGGGTTGGGGGGCGACGGACGAGAAAGCGTCGTTGGTCACGACGTCGAGGACCAGCTCGCGCAGCTTGTACCCCGACCCTTCGAACGAGGCGGTCAGCGCGTCCAGCACGCGCTCATCCACGTCTCTCTCCTCGTGACCCGCTGCATACGTGTAGTACTTGCGGACGAGGCACTCCGCGACCGAGGCGTCCGAGCTGAGGGTCACGCCGAGCGCGCGCGCGTCGGCGACCGGCACCCCGTCGAACTCGCCGCTCGGGTCGATCGGCAGGCCGTGGTCGGTCGTGCGGAAGCGGCCGATCGCGTCGAAGGTCTCGAGCGGCAGGCCCAGCGGGTCCATGTACGAATGGCAGCCGGCGCAGGCCGGCTCGGTCCGGTGGATCTCCAGGCGCTGACGCTTCGTGAGGGGCTTGTCCGCAGGCGGCTCCGGGAGCTCGAGGGCGACGTCGCCGGGGGGCGGCGGGATGGGCGTGCACATGAGGGCGTCGCGCATGAACTTGCCGCGCAAGGTGGGAGAGCCCTCCTTCTGGTTCGCGAACTGCGAGAGGAAGCCCGCTTTGCTGAGGATCCCGACGCGCGGGCCGTCCGCGGGCAACGAGCGGACCTCGAAGGCGTCCGAGCCGAGGCCGGCCGTTTCGAGACCGTAGAGCTGGGCGAGCTCGGTGTTGACGACGACCTTCGTGGTCGAGAACAGGTCGAGCGCGCTCGTTCGATCGTCGAACGCGAGGACCTCCCAGGTGCCTCGCATGTCGCGGACCATCGCCGCTCGCAGCGCGGGGCTATACTCAGGAAAGAGCGCCGTGTCTTTTGCCTGCGTGCTGATCCGATCGAGCCGCATGTACTCCTCGGCGAAGGCGCCGACCGCCTCGCGCCCGGCGGGCGCCTCGAGCAGCCGCGTCGCCGCCGCGCGGATCCCCTCCACCGTTCCGAGCGCCCCGCTCGCGGCCTGGTCGAGCAGCTCCTGGTCTGGCAGGCTGTTCCACACAAGGAACGCGAGCCGGGACGCCATCTCGTAGCCCGTCAAGCGCAGCGACCCGTCGGCGCTCGGAGCGCCGAGCTCCGGGCGATACAGGAAGTTCGGAGACGTGAAGAGGGCCACCGTCGCCCAGCGGGCCCCCTCGACGGCGCTCTCGAGCTCGGCCGCGGCCTTCGTGGCGACGGCCGCGAGCCGGTCGACCTCGGCGGCCTCGAGCGGGCGGCGCCACGCGCGAAGCCCCAGCGCCTCGATGAAGCCACGCACGCAAGCGTCGTTCTCCGCGCCGCTGGGCGCGCAGCCGATGAACCGGTCTCGCCTCGCGGGATCCGAGAACACCGCGTCGACGGCGCCCTCGATGGCCGCGTGGTACTGCTCGACGCCTCGCTCCGAGGTCACGACGGTCGCGGCGCCGACGACAGCAAAGTTCCCGTTCCAGCTGTCGGCGTCGAGCTGATGGATATCGACCTCGACGCCCAACATGTCGCGCACGGCGTTGCGGAACTGCGTTCTCGTCAAACGGCGCAGCATCCCGGCCGCGGGCTGGAACGGCGGCGGGTCCGAGCCCGTCGACGCTCCATCTCCCCCGGTAGAGGAAGAGGACTCTCCAGGGCCCTCCGTCGTGTCACCCAGCGCGCCCGTGCACGCGGCAGCGAACGCGAGCGCGCAAACTGCGGCCACTTCTCTCGAGAAACGGAGCTCGTGCCATGACGGCTTCTTCATCTTGCTCTCCGATAATGCAAGGGGGGTGACGACGCGCGGGGACCCACATCTCGCGACCATGCCTCAGAGCAGGCGCTCGCATCACGGAGCCCATCTCGCCCGGCGTGATGGAGCCTGGAGCACCAGAACCAGGACGGGGCCTGTGTGATGGCACTGCTGCGTCCGAGGAGGGGCTGAGCATAGCCCGCCGCAACATAGGTCACGCCGCCCCCGAAGTTGCCATCCGGCCGTTTCGCCGGACTCCCAAGAAAATTCCAGCGAACAGCACCTAGGGGTTCACGACAGCCATCGAATCAACAAGGCTTGTCGTGGCCTCTGGTGATCACCTCTGGCGAGACACCAAGCACCATCGATCGGCAATCGCTTCAGCGACGGCCGAGCGAACGGAATCGGCACCGGGACCGATCAAGAAGACGAAGATCTCGGCGCGCAGGATGCCCCACCGAGGGCGAAGCAAAAGGACGCCCCTGAGCGCAATGTGAACGATCACATCCGAGGAGTCAACGCCAATCGACGGGCGCGCTGGCCCCCTCGAGCCCGAGGGAGGACGACGCTGGCGGGGAGCTCCAGAGCCGCGCGCATCCGGCTCGAGGCCGAGCCGGTGCAGCGCAAGAGCCCCCTCCGGGCTCCCCGGAACCCACGATCTCGCACAAGCCAAGCTCGTGTGACAGCTCACGCGGGCGCCGCGGCCGGCCGCCGCCACGTATCGCCGGCCGCCGCCACGTATCGCCGGCCGCCGCCACGTATCGATCGAGGCCGAGGATGGCTGCGCACCGGTCAATTTTGATTGACCCCCATCATGTGAACGATCACAATCCGTCTCCGAGCTGCGATCATGCGGCTGAGCTTGCCCCTTCCCTGATCAGGAGACATCGGATGTGGATGAGCGTGAAGCTGATGGGTGCCGTGATGATGAGCGTCGGCATTGGCTTTGCCTTCGGGTTTGCAGGCGGCTTTGCGGGCGCAGCATGGGCCGCGGGCGGGACGGCAAACGTCCGCGCATCGGTTGCCGAAGGGAAGGATTTCAGCTGCGGCGACAAAGGACAGAGTGCCTGTCCGATACAGGGGCTGGATCAAGACGGCTCTGTACAGGGTGGAGCACGAGGCGAAGCACCGTGACGACGCCTTCTGAGGCGCCGCGCCCTGCTCTCGCCCTCTCCGCTCCTCGCGCAGGGCGGGCGCTCTCCTTCCGGCCCCTGGCCTGACCCGCCGGGTCGATTCACGTCGAGCGTTCTCAGACGCGCCGTCGGCCGCCAGCGTCGCGCGCTGCAAGGTATCCATGTCCACATCCGCGCAAGATCCGAAGTCGAGCGAATCCATCACCCCCGTGCGCTGGGGCGTCCTCGGGGCGAGCAACTTCGCGTTGAAGGTCAGCCTGCCCAGCATGAGGCTGGGGCCCCTGACCCAGGTCGCCGCGCTGGCGTCGCGCGACATCGACAAGGCGCGCGCCGCCGCGGAGCCGCTCGGGATCCCGAAGGCGTACGGAAGCTATGATGAGCTGCTCGACGACCCGGAGATCGAGGCCGTCTACATCCCGCTGCCCAACCACCTGCACGTGAAGTGGTCGGCGCGCGCGGCCCGCGCCGGCAAGCACGTCCTGTGCGAGAAGCCGATCGCGCTCAGCGCCAAGGACGCCGCGGCGCTGGTCGACGTCGAGCACGAGACGGGCAAGCGGATCGCCGAAGCGTTCATGGTCCGCTATCACCCGCAGTGGCAGCAGGCCAGGGACTGGGTGCGAAGCGGCCGGATCGGCGAGCTGGTCAGCGTCCAGGCGGCGTTCTCGTATTTCAACCGGGACGCGACCAACATCCGCAACAGGGAGCAGGTCGGGGGCGGCGCGCTCTACGACATCGGGTGTTACGCGGTGAACACGTCGCGCTTGCTGTTCGGACGCGAGCCCGTGCGGGCGATGGTGCTCGTCGAGCGCGATCCCGAGTTCGGCACCGATCGCTTGACCTCGGGCCTGCTCGATTACGGCGGCGCGCACCTGACGTTCACGTGCAGCACGCAGGCGGTGGCCTACCAGCGCGTGAACGCGCTCGGCACCAAGGGCCGCATCGAGATCGAGATCCCGTTCAACGCGCCCGCCGACCGGCCGTGCAAGATCTTCCTCGATGACGGCTCGACGCTGAACTGCAGCTCGGCCAAGGTCACCTCGTTCCCCGTCGTCGACCAGTACCACCTGCAGAGCGAGGCGTTCTCGCGCGCCATCCGCACGGGCGGCCCGGTCGAGAATTCGATCGAGGTCGCGGTCGGCAACATGCGGGTCATCGACGCGCTGTTCCGGTCCGCCGAGAGCAGGCGCTGGGAGAAGATCTAGCGGCGCCCCGCGGCGCCGCCCTCGTCACGGCCGCGGCGGCGAGGGCGCCCTCCCCGCCCGCGGCGCCTTCGAGCCTCCTGATGGGGTCAGCCGCGGGGCCGGCGCCGCCGCATCGCCAGGGCGGAGAGCCCCACGGCGAGCGCCGCGGCCCACGAGCTCGTCGTGGAGCTGGCTCCGGCGACGACGCACCCGCAACCGCCGTCGGAGGCCTCCTCGTCCGGCAGGGGTCCGCCGGCCCCACCTCCCTCGCCCGACGCGTCGCCGCTGCCTGAGGAGCTGGCAGCCGTCCCTGCCGCGCCCACGCCGTTGCCGGAGGAGCTGGCCGCCGTCGCCGCCCCGCCCTCGCCGCTGCCGGAGGAGCTGGCCGCCGTCGCCGCCCCGCCCTCACCGCTGCCAGAGGAGGTCGCCGTCTCCGCCCCGCCCGCGCCGCTGGCGGAGGAGCTGGCCGCCGTCGCCGCCCCACCCGCGCCGGCGCCGGACCCGGTGTCCTCATCGCGGGGCACATTTCCGGTGAACCCGGTCTGCCCCTCCCGTGTCAACGACAGCACCAGCGTGCCGTCCTTCACCGTCACGTTCTGCGGGTCGAAGTCCACGCGGTTCCCGTCGAACGTCCAGTCCGCTTTGCTCCATCGCGCGCTGTCCAGGGAGTTGAAGTCGTCCTGCCACGCGAGCTCGAAGCCCCCGTTGTTGTAGCGATAATACTTGATCCAGTTGACGAACTGGTGCTGCGGGAGGACGGAATCGTCGAACGGCCCGACCCACTCGGTGGCATCCGAGGACCACGTGTTGAAGCGGAAAGACTGGGGATTCTTCAGGGCGGTCACCTGCGCCCCCGTCGACCTCTTGATCTCTCGCCCGTCGATGCTCCAGGCCACGTAGTCCGGCGTCCACTCCAGCGCGTAGGTGTGATAGCCGTCCGCGAGGGAGACGCCCGCGTCGTGCACCCCCTCCGACGTCACCCTCGTGCCCATCCCGGTGATGATGTTGGACTGCCAGCTCCGGGCGTTGTCCTTCCCGAAGACCTCGATGTCGATCTCCTCCCAGAACGCGCCGGACATCTCTGAGCCGTTCTTGTAGGTGAAGAAGGTCGACAGGATGCCGCTCCCGCGCACCATGCGCATGCGCATCTCGATGCGACCGTGAAGATAGCTCTGGGCCGAGTAAAGCTCTGCGCCCTTGTACGGCTTCGCTGCCGCGGTCGAGCTGACCGCGAGCGCCAGCGAGGCAGCGGCGAGCATCAGACCTGCGCGGACTCTCGTGAACATGATCAAACCTCCAATGATTGCACCAACCGTCAATTCGCGGCGGATCCGCTCCGCCCGGCTCCTCGGGCACGACGCCGCCGCGCGGCGACCGCGCCCAGCGCGATCAAGGCGGCGAGCGCGCCCGCGGGGGAGCTGGGCCCCGAGTGGACCCGGAAGGCGCACCCGCCCTCGTCGCCGCTGGCGCCGTCAGCGGGGGTACCGCCAGCGCCGCCCGTGCCGCTCCCCGCCGTCGCTCCGCTGCCCGCCGTCGCTCCGCTGCCGGTCGTCGCTGCGCTGCTGCTGCTCGCCCCCTCGCCCGACCCGCCGCTGCCCGCCGCTCCCCCTTCACCCACGTCCGGAGCGCCCCCCGCGCCAGCGCCCCCCGCGCCGGTCGGATCCGGGGCGTCGAGCGGAGTGAACTTCCACCAGTTGACATTGAACAGGAAACCGCTCCCACCGGTGAACTTCAGGTACAGATCGTGGTTCCCTGTCGCGCCGTCGACAGCACAGGACGTGGTGGCCCAGGTCTGCCAGCCGCCGGTCC
The DNA here is from genome assembly GCF_051525245.1 of Sorangium sp. So ce128. Lineage (NCBI taxonomy): Bacteria > Pseudomonadati > Myxococcota > Polyangiales > Polyangiaceae > Sorangium > Sorangium sp. So ce128. The sequence continues at coordinate 6,669,001 of NZ_CP150313.1, forward strand.
CCTGAACCATGCAGGTCCCCACCAGCGTGCCCGTCGCGCCGTCGAGGCGCAGCTCGATGCTGCCGCCGCTGGTCGCCGAGGCCACTCTCGCGTCGAAGGACACCGCGCCGGTGCCAAAATCGACGCCCTTCACCTTGATGTAGTCCCCGTTCTCGATCGACCCGACGTTCATTCCCCCCTCGCCGCATACCTCGGTCTCGACCCCGGATCCCCAGGCGATGGTCTCGGCCTCCGTCATGACATACGGATTCAGGCTGCCGACGCCAGGCGGGCCCTCCTTGGTCATCTTGATCGTCGGGAATGTACCGTCGGCGTTGAACGTGAACCGCTCGACGGCCGCCGACCGGTGATAACCGCCGCCGCCCGGCAAGGCGCCGTTGTGATAGAAGAAGTAGGAGTTCCCCTTGAAGTCGATGACGCCCGCGTGATTGGTGAAGCTGCTGCCCTCCGTGGGCATGATCACCCCCCGGTAAGTCCACGGGCCGGTGGGTTTGCTGCTCGTCGAGTAGGCGATGTATTCGGAGATAGGGCCACCCGCGTACACCAGGTAGTACAGCCCATCGCGCTTGTAGAGCCACGGGCCTTCTTCGTACTTGGTCTTATGGCGACCATCGTCATTCCCGGTGCGCTGTCCGAAGCTCTCCGCCGTCATGGGCACGCGCACGACGTCTCCCTGGTAGGAGATCATGTCCTGGTTCAGCTTCACGTAGCACACGCTCGGGTTTCCCCAGTACAGATAAGCCTGGCCGTCGTCGTCGATGAACGGCGTCGGGTCGATGTCGCCGCAATCGGCCGTGATCAACGGCTTTCCCAGGGCGTCCTTGAAGGGACCGGTGGGGCTGTCCGACACGGCCACGCCGATGGTCATCCTGTTCAGCGAGCGGCTCGTGACAGGAACGTAATAGTAGAATTTCCCGTTCCTGGGGATGGCCTGGCCTGCCCACGCGTCTCCCTTTGCCCAGCTGAAATCGCTGAATTTCAGCGGTGACCCGTGATCCGTCCAGTTCACCATATCCTTGGAGGAGTACACCCTCCATTCGTTCATCGTGAACCAGTCCGTGGCGCTGTCCTCGTCATGCCCGGTATAGAGGTATACCGTGTCATCGTGGACCATGGGGGCAGGGTCAGGTGTGTAAATGGTCTGTACGACGGGATTGTCTGCCAGGGAGACCGACGGGAACGCGGTCACGCCACAGAGCAACAACGCCGCCCCGAGGAGCTCACGTTGGAGGGAGTTCGTGCTCGTCGACATTCTTAAATCCTTGCTGCTCTCCTGAAGCTCGGTCAGGCATTGTCCATGTCGCGGGTCGCTCGGCTCATGGCGCTCCGGCGCCTCTCGCCGGGGTGCTTCGCCGTGAAGGCAGCCCGCTGGGCGAGCTCGCGGACATCGCCTAGCGCGGAAGGTGGGCATCGGCGGCAGACGACGTTCGAGCTCCCCGGCCCGGCGACTCTCCGGCGAAGCGCGCCGAGCGCCGCCGCTCAACCCTCATCTCAGAGCTGCGTGAAGAAACCCCAGACCTCGCGAGGATCCCGGGTCGTCGGCTGGCCGTTGTCCTTCGGCGAGGGGGTGTGATCCCCGTCGAACGCACGCCAGCGCGTGGGGTGCCCGCTCGAGCAGCCCGTGTACGAAACGCAGCTGTGCGCGCCGCTGCCCTTGCCCGGCTCGGGCGGACCTTGCGCCGCCCAGCCGCTGTCCTTCAGCGCGACATCGATCACTGGCGATCCAGGAACTCCATCAGCCACTGCATGGCCGGCCGCATCCTGTTGTCATCATACTGGATGCCGGTGTTGTCCCGCCAGGTGGTGCCGACGATGTAGCCCCACAAGGTGATGCCCTGGACCGAGGGGTGGTTCCAGTACATCGTGAACTGCTCCTCCATGATCTGCTTCTGCCTGTTGTCGTTCGCCTCGCCGATGTCGTACTCGGTGATGTACACAGGCTTGCCCAGCGAGGCGAGCCCGTCGACGAAGCCCTTCACGGTGTTGGTGTTGATCTTGTACGCGTCGTGGGCCTGCGCGCCGATGGCGTCGACCGGGGCGCCCGCTGCGATCACCGCCCGCGCGATCTTCATGAAGTTGTTGTGGTCGTTCTGGTACTCGATGTTGTTGTAGTCATTGAGGATCAGGACCGCGTTCGGGCAGAACTCGCGGGCCCACTTGAAGGAGTTGACGATCCAGTCCCAGCCGCTGGCGCCGTCGCCGCCGATGCCGTTCTTGTACGAGGGCGTGGTGTGGGGCGGCGGCTCGTTGACCACGTCGATGTACTTCGTCTTGGGGTAGCGCTCGCAGAACGACTTCATCCAGTCCCGCACGGCCGCCTGCTGCTCGTTGCCGGGGAGGCTCCCGACCCAGCTGGGCTGCTGGGAGCCCCACACGAAGACGTGGTGCTTGAAGATGATGTTGTTGTCCTGCGCGTACTTGTAGATCCTGTCGAGCTTGCTCCAGTCCTTGTTCCCGCGGCTCTTCTCGACCTCGCCCCACTTCCCCTCGTTCTCGGGCGTGATCTGGTTCCAGTAGTTCGCGAAGCCGTCGCGCACGGCGCCGCGCGTCGTGATGTTGCCGACGAACTTCCCCGTGGGCTCCGAGCCGCCGGCTCCGGTGGACGTGCTGCTCGAGGCGTCCGAACCGCCGCCGCCCTCGTTCGATCCGCCGCTGCTGGCGCTCGTCGTGCCGGCGCTCGTCGTGCCAGGGCCCGTCGTGCCGGCGCTCGTCGTGCCGGCGCTCGTCGTGCCAGGGCCCGTCGTGCCGGCGCTCGTCGTGCCGGCGCCCGTCGTGCCGGCGCCCGTCGTGGCGCTGCCGGCTCCCCCCGAGCCGCCCTCGCCACCGCTGTCGCCCCCGTCGCCGCATGCAGCGAGAGTCGCGACCCCGAGCGCGATCCACGTCGTACCGCGCAGCCATCGAGAAGAACGGTTCTTGTTCATGTTGAATTTCCGCAAGTTGAGCGATTGAAGATCGAGGTGCTTTGAGCGGCGAGCCGACAGGCGGCGGCTCGACCTCCGGAACGTCTGGACTCTTTGCTTCTTCAGGCGATGATCGGGTCGACGAGCCCGCCTTCGAGGCTCTCGTCGCCGAAGTCGTCGAGCGGGCCTCCCTGGCTGTTGGTGCATCCGACCGCCGCGCCGATCGTGTTGAGCAGCTTGTTGTTGGTGATCTTGACGTCGACGAACTGGCCGGTCTTCAGGTAGTCCGCGGCGCCGCCGGCGAGGATGTAGGGGACCTTCCGGAACCCGTGGTACTTGTCGGCGTTGTCATTGAGCCACACCGCCACGCCCTGATCGAGGAGCGTCCCCGAGCCGAGCTCGTAAGACGAGAGCCTGTCGAGCAGGTGCTTGAAGAGCCGCGCGTGGATCCGGTCGATCTGGTGGTGCAGCTCCTGCGCGCCCTCGATCGGCGGGCCCGAGGTGCCGTCGCTGTCGATGCGGTGGGAGATCTTGTGGTAGCTCTTCTGCCGCACGCCGTTGATCGTGTACTCGGTCCCGTCGTTGCCGTCGCCCACCTGGAGCGTCGCCACGCGCGTGACGCCGCACGCCATGGCGAGCGCGATGATATCCATCTGCATCCGCGTGACGGCCTCCACGTTCTCGGATCTGCCGACGTTCGGCGAGATCGCCTCCATCTCGGCGACCTGCACCTCCGGGAGCTTGCACGCGAGCGCGACCTCGATATCGCGGATGCTGTCGAAGTGGAGCTGTAGCCGCTCGCGATCGCTCTTGCTGATGTCCTTCCGGCTCATGAGCGCCTTCATCTCCCCGCGCACCAGGTCGTTGATGCTGGTGCGGCGCTCGGCCAGCGACTGCTGGACCTCGGTGTCCACGTCGGCGAGCCCGAAGAGCTTCTTGTACGCGTTGGCCGGGTTGCGCTCGGCTGCGCGCAGCTGCTTCGGCCCGCGGTACGAGAGCACCTCGTTGATGTAGCCGGACATCCTGCCCGCGTAGAGCGTCAGCGGCTCGACGCCCGCCGGGTTGAGCTCGGTCGCGATGCGGTTGTCGATCGACTCGCCCATCGCGAGCGACTCGTTGCCCGCCGGCTGGTCCGACACGCGCGCGGCCGTGAGGCACTGGTTGCCGCCGCCGGAGTGGCCGCATCCGTTGGCCTTGAACGCGAAATCCACGCCGCGCAGCAGGATGAGCTTGCTCGCGTAGTCCTTGAGCTCGCTGACCGCGCGGTCGCTGTCCCGCTCCATCGACGCGGCGGTCAGCGCGCCTGTCTCGCTGGGCCAGAACATCTCGGGCTCGTCGCCGGCCGCCTGCGCCACGCCGTTCGCCTGGCGCATGAAGATCGCGAAGGGCGGCACGTCCCCCGTGCCGGCCGAGGCGCGCCGCGGCGCGAAGGTCTCCAGGAACGGGAGCGCGACCGTGACGCCGAACAGGCCTCGAAGCACACGTCGTCGGGTGATCATGGCGCCTCCGCGGGAACGCGAGCGAGGAACGGAGTGGAGGAGACGATCTCGAGGAGGAGCTCCTTGGTCGAGGAGCCGCCGCGCGACGCCTCGCCGAGCTGCTTGACGAACGCCTTGTCCTTCACGTCCGCGTCGCGGCCGTGGGCGAACTCGAGCCAGCGCTCCGCGTAGCACGCGTGCGCCTCGCTGCTCTCGGCGAGCAGCTGGCTGAACTCGATGGCATCCGCGTACTTCCGCGGCTGGCCGCCGAGCGTGTAGACGTCGGCGGAGTTGACCGGCACCCCGTTGTCGGTCGTGCGGTATTTGCCGATCGCGTCGTAGTGCTCGAAGGCGAACCCGGCGGGGTTGATGAGCAGCCCATGGCACGACGAGCCGCACGTCCCCTTGCCCGTGTGCGCCTCGACGCGCTCGCGGTTGGTCGCCTGCTCGCCCGGCGGCAGCGAGGTCGCGTCGTCGGGCGGCGGCGGCAGCGCGGCGCAGAGGATCCTGAGGTTCACGAAGACGCCGCGGTGGATCGAGTCCGGCTGCCGCGCCGTCGCCTTCGCCGCGAGGAAGCCGAGGCGCGTGAGCAGCCCCGATCGCTCGACCTCGTCGAGCTCCACCTGCTCGAGCTCGTCCGAGAAGTCGCCCTCGACGCCGTAGACCGCCGCGAGGTGGTCGTTCACGAACGCCGTGCGCGAGGTGAGCAGCTCGGTGAGGCCCCCCTCCCTTTCGAAGACGACATGATCCACGAAGCGCTCCGCCTCGCGCTGCATGTCGTCGCCCATCTCGGGGACGAACTCGGGGTAGAGCGCCTTGTCCTTGTTGAGGTCGTGGTACTGCTCGTAATCGTAGAGCTGCCGGTGGAACGCGCGGACGACCTCGCGGGCGCGCGGATCCTCGAGCATCCTGTCCGTGAAGGCGCGGACGGCCTCGGGGCTCGAGAGCTCGCCCGCCTTCGCCGCCTCGAGGAGCTCGTCGGAGGGCATCGAGTTCCAGAAGAGGTACGAGAGCTTGGCCGCGATCTCGTGGCCGCTCAGCGGGATGAGCCCGCCCTTCGCCGGCCCGGCGCCGCGCTCGACCCGGTAGACGAAATGGGGTGACTGCAGGAACGCCTCGAGCGCCGCGCGCACGCCGGCCGCGAACGGCTCCTCGCCCTCGAAGAGCTCCTCGCCGCGACGGAACAGCGCGACATACGTGTCCCGCTCCTCGGCCGTGAGCGGGCGCCGGAACGCCCGCTCGCCGAACCGCTCGATGAACGCCTGCGCCCGCGCCTCCGGCTCGACCGGCAGGTCGGCGGGCACGATCCGGCCGAGCTTGTCCTCGTCGGCGGTCACCATCGCCGCGAGCTCCTCCGCGGCGCGCTGGTAATCGCTCCAGAGGCCCGGCGTCACCAGGAGCGCAGCTTCGTTGTTGTCGAACACGCCGCCGAGCGGATCGCTCGTGAAGGACGCCGAGAGGCCAGGGCGGTCGTCGAGGCGCAGGAGGTCGCGCACGGTGTTCTCCCACTGCGCGTGGCTCAGCCGCGGGAACATGCTGCGCTCGGCGACCTGCGGCGCCGCCGCGCCGCCCGGCAAGGGGCCGTCGCCCTCCTCGTGGGCGCCCAGAGAGCCCGTACACCCCGCGAGCAGGAGCGCCGCGGCGCAGAGCGGCGCGCCCAGCGCGCGTCTCCAGCGTGGCAGGAGGATCATCGAAATAGACGGTGGGGTCATCGTCTCTCTCTCCTGGTGAAGCGCTGGCGACCGGGCGGCCAGTTCAGCGTGGCTCTCAACGCGACTACCATCCACAGAAGCCGTGGTGTTCACTCCGTCATCGAGCGCGGCGTCGATCTTGCCTGTCGCATGGGACCCGCAGCCGTTCAACACTGGACGATTCAAACACGATCGAAACTCGTGAGCTCGCGAACGAACGCGATCACGAGAGATCGCGCGGTCTCGAGAGGGCGACCCAACGGCCTGCGGGGCGCCGATCCGCTGCCCGCGGCGCGCACCGCCGAGCGAACGGGGCCGGTGCCGACATCCATCGAAGGACGGAGGTCTCGGTCCGCGTGACGACCCACCCAAGACGAAGCAAAAGGATACCGCTCCGAAGCAATGTGAACGATCACAAGATCGATGTCAAACCCAATCGACCCACCCGCATGGTCGCTCCGGCCCGAGCGAGGACGCTGGCATGGCCGTGGGACCGTGAGGACTGGAACTTTCCGCCAGCGACACGCATGCTGAGAGCGCCGTTGCGTACGCCGAGCGACGCCAAGACGCGCGACGAGCGCGGAGGCTGCTAGCGGTCGAAGAAGTCGAAAACGTCGGGCAGCACGAGCGGAACCATGCCTGCATGGTCCGCATCGACTTCCTTGTATGTGATCGTGTAGCCGCCAGCCATCATCCAGTCGCGCAGCGCCCGGCTGCCGGTCAGGGAAGGGGTGCCGCGGGTCCCTTCCGTCACGAAGATGGGCACGTCGAGCAGCCGGTCCCACGGATAGCCCGACTCCTGGACGAAGGGGCCGGACATGGGCGCCAGAGCCGTCCAGTAGTCCGCGTATTTGCCGCCGATGTACCAGGTGCCGCCGCTCCCCATCGAGTGTCCGGTGAGGAACATCGCGCTCCGATCGATGGGGTACTCGTGCAGCACCAGCTCCAGGACGTTGATGACGTCCTTCTCGCTGAGCTCCTGGTCGCGTTCTCGCTCGGGCGTACGCATGGCCAGGAGCTTCTCCGCCTCCGCGGGTTGCCCGAACACGGCCGGCAACCGCAGGAAGTTGCCGTAGGCGCCCTGGTAGCCGAGCGGCGAGACCAGGAGAACGCCATGCTGGTCGGCCAGATTCACCATCTGCTTGCTGTTCTGATCCAGGTACGAGCTCTCGTCGTTCCCTGCGCCGTGCAAGAACATCACGAGGGGCAGCTTCGACGTCCCGTCCCAGCCATTCGGGACGCAGACGCGGTAAGGAACGTCGGCGCCCGCTTCTGGAAAGCGATACGTCCTGCGCTGGTCCCCTTTGGTCCGCCACTGCGAAGAGCCGGGATCGGCGACGGACTCGGCGAGCGCCCGCGCCTCGAGCACCTGGGTGCGCGGATCGAGCGTGGTCCCGAACGAGATGGTCACCGGCTCGAATTCGTCTGAACCGCCCTCCCCGCCCGCCCCTGCGGCGCCGCCTTCGCCGCCGGCCGCCGTCGTCCCGCCGCTGGGCGCTTCGCCGCCCGTGCCGGCGCCCGCTTGAACTCCCGCGCTGGCCGAGGCGCCTCCAGGAGCCCCCCCGCTCGGGCCGCTGGAGGCGGCGCCCGGCCCGCTGGCGCCGCCCCCGCCTTGGCCGGTGGAGGCGGCGCCGCTGCCGGCATCATCGCTCCCGCAAGCGGCGAGCGACAGCGCGCAACCGATGCAGGCCAGTGACGAAAGGAATCGACGTGTCGTCATGCTCACTCCGGGGACGAGATCAGCCCGTTCTGGACGCGCTGCCGAGCGATCGTGGCTCTCCGAGGCCTCGTGGCGCGCGACTCGATGGCTTGTTCACGGATCGCAGAAAAATGCACTGACACCAACTAAGCTCACGTCACGAGCGAGCTGCTGGCGCCCGCAGGATCCGGCGGCACCCAGCGCGATGCCTCGAGCCGTTCCACTGGACCACCGATTCGCGCATCGCGGCTCGTGTGCCTGCGCAAATACGATGTCAGCAGCAGGCCCCCGAGGGCGCACCGTGAACGATCACATTCAGGGCGTCAAACAAAATTGACCAGCCCACGGCTCTCCTCGATCCCGAGTGTTCTGGTCGGCTTCGAGCCAGTTGCGCGACGTAGTGAGGTGCCCCACCGTCCGATGGCCCAGATCGGGGAGATGGCGGCTCGCGGCCGCCTCACCGCCGTGCGGGTCGACGGCGACCACCGCGTTCGAATCGACCGGCCTTCTCTCGACACAGCGCCCACAGGCTGATCGGAGAAGACGTGGCGGAGCACGTCCGCCGCCGACGCCTCTGTTGCGCTGCGGGGCGACTGTTACGATGCCATTGGCACCCTCGTCGCACAGGCCCTCTACTGACGCGCGGCCCGGTGCCCCGCTTGACGCGCCGCTTCGTCGGAGGAGCCACGCCGGTCCTGTCGACAGGAGTTGACATCGATGATGTGAACGATCACAATGAGCAACTTGCCGCGAGCGCGGCGAGCGAAAATCCAGCGAGACGGCTTGTTTACATCAAAGTCGCGCAAGCTCGCTGAATCCCAGCTCAGCCGTCGGACTCGGATCCTTCAATCAACTGGAAACGGCCTCACGCTGCGGGCGCACCTCCTCGTGGAACGCCGCCGGTGAGGGAAAAATCGCGCCTGGGTATTCGAATGACGAACCAATCTACACTCGTTCGAGCCACATTGTTCGCGGCGTTGGCCGGCTCTTGCGCTCTCTCGGCTTGCGGAGGTGGCGCCGATGACGGCGCGAGCTCGTCAGGCGACGACCCTCACGCCGGGACGGGCGGGGCCGCCGTCTCAGGCAGCAGCAGCAGCACCACGACGGGCGGCGCCACGACCAGCGGCGGCACCACGACCGGCGAGAGCAGCGCGTCCGCGGGTGGAACGGGCGGTGAGGGAGGCACGAGCGGAACCGGCGGTTCGCCGGGAGCGGGCGGCTCGGGCGGATCGATGGGAGGCAAGGTCCCCGCGCAGCCGAGCGCGGGTTGCGACAAGGCCAATCCGCAGACGGGCAGCGCGCAGAGCCCGCTCACCGTATCGGGTCACCAGTACTACGTGAAGCTGCCGACCAACTACGACGCCGGCAAGCCGTATCCGGTGATGATCATGTTCAACCCGACGGGCAACCCGATCAGCTGGGCAGAGCAGAACGCGGGCTTCGAGGTGACCGGCCCCAAGGAAGCCTGGATCCGCGTCTACCCTCACCCGGCCAACTCCAGCTCGGGCTGGGGGGCGAACGACGTCTCCTTCTTTCAGCCGTTCTACGATCAGATCACGGACAACTTCTGCATCGACAAAGCTCGCGTGTTCGCGGCGGGCGAGAGCTCGGGCGGCGACTTCTCGAGCATCCTCGGTTGCGAGCACGCGGACAAGCTGCGCGCGGTGGGCCCGTGCGCCACCAAGAACGTACAGCAGTACCCGCTCAACGCCGACACCCGAAAGTGTACCGGGCAGGTCACGGCGGTCGTCATCCACGGAAAGCGCGACTCTGTGGTCGGGACGGACAACGGCCCGAAGACGCGCGACTTCTATACCGAGCTGAACCACTGCCAGGCGAGCACGACGCCGGTCGACGGGTACACGGACGATCTCTCGAACTGCGTCCTGGCTCAGGGCTGCGACGAGGACTATCCGGTCTACTGGTGCCAGCACGGGGACCCGAACTACCAAAACACCAATCATGGTTGGCCCGCGTTCGCGCCCAAGTTCCTCTGGAGCCTGTTCTCGACCTATTGAGAATCGTGATTGGCCCGGCGGCGCCCGGTGCATGACGCCTGCGTCAACCAGCCGGGGGGGGCGTGACGGACGACCCGCGATCACCCGAGCCCCCGGCGAGCAGAAGCTAGCGAGATGGTGTCCTTATGAGTAGATCTGTGTTTCGACTGAACGTTCTCTTCACCGTGGGCGTGGCGGCGGGGCTGGCCGCATGCGGCTCGGAGGCGGATCCCGTCGACCCCGGCGCTGGCGGCTCCTCTGGCGCATCCACGAGCGGCGCTTCCACCTCGGGAGCGACGTCGGGCGGAACGTCCAGCAGCAGCGCGAGCACGGTCGCGAGCACGAGCAGCTCTACCGGCACGGGCGGCGACTCGTCCGGCACCGGCGGTTCGACGGGCGCCGGCGACGGCGGCTCGACGGGCGCCGGTGACGGCGGCTCGACGGGCGCCGGCGACGGCGGAACGATGAACCCGGGCGACGGCGGCTCGACGGGCGCCGGCGACGGCGGAACGATGAACCCGGGCGACGGCGGCTCGGTGGGCTGCGGCAAGGCCGTGACGCGCCCCAACCCCCGTACGCAGCAGACGCTGATGGTCGGTGGGGTGACGCGCTACTACCTGATTCACGTGCCGGAGAACTACGACCCGAGCAAGCCGCTGCCGCTGGTCTTCGGTATCCACGGCCTGAACATGAACAACGTGTGGGCCGCTCACGACAACAGCGGATTCCAGCTCATCCAGGAGACAAACAACCAGGCGCTGCTCATCTACCCGCAGGGCTTGCCGGCGAACGGGCAATCCACGCCTCCGAGCACCGAATCGCAGTGGGGCACCGCTGACTCCAACTGGGGCGGTCCGCCGCCCAACGCCAATCAGGCGCGCATGACGGCCGATCTGGCGTTCTTCGATGCCATGCTGGAGCACGCCAAGACGAACTACTGCGTGGACACGAAGCGCGTCTTCGCGGTCGGGTTCAGCCAAGGTGGTTTCATGACGAACACGCTCGGCTGCCAGCGCGCCTCCGTGTTCCGCGGCCTCGCCCCGGTCGCTGGGTGGGGCCCCAACGGATCCCAGCCCACGTGCAGCGACGCCAGCGCCGCGCACGCGCTGATTCAAACGCAAGGCGACACCGACGGGACCGTGACCCCCCAGCTGGGACAGGCGACCCGAGACTTCTGGCGCGGCCGGAACGGCTGCCAGGCGACCACGATGCGGTCGAGCTTCGGCGACTCGTGCGTCGAGTACCAGGGCTGCAAGGAGGGCCAGCCGGTCGTGTACTGCACGCACCCCGGCGGTCACAACGTACCGTCCGGCGCGGGCGGGCGAGCCTGGCGCTTCTTCCAGTCGCTCAAGTGAGCTCCGCGAACCGTGGAGTGGACGCGGCCTCCCGCAGGCCGTGGAGTGAACGCGCTCTGTTCGATGCATGGATTCTCGATTTCAGGTGAACAAGACAGTCACTGGATGATGGCTGCATCGTAGCTGCGCTGAATAGCTGATTCGTCACCCGAGCTTGGTCAGGAGGCAATCATGACCCCACCGTCTTTTTTAATGACCGGCTTGCCACGCGGCAGGCGGGCGCTGGGCGCGGGGCTCTGCGTCACCGCGCTCCTGCTCGCGGGATGCACGGGCGCCTTGGGCGATCCGGATCCGGAGGGGAGCGGCGGCCCTCCTCCGGACGGCGGCGGCCCACCCACCGGCGGGGTGGCGCGCGGCATCGACATGCCGGGTGGGCCGCAGTACCACCGGTTCGTGCGCCTCACGAACTCGCAGTGGGCGCGCAGCGTGCAGGTGGTCCTGAACCTCGCCGCTCCTCCGTCGCTGTCCGACGGGTTCGAGAAGCCCGTCGCCGGCACGACGGACTTCACGAACAACGAGCACCTGCTGAGCGTGAACCAGCGCTCGTGGAGCGACTACCAATCGGCGGCGGAGGCGCTCGCCGACGAGGTGACGGATTCGGAGGAGGCGCTCGCCGATGTTTACCCGGGCACGGACGCGGCCGGCTTCATCGAAGCCGTGGGGCGCCGCGCGTACCGCCGTCCGCTGACGGACGACGAGATCGCCAGGTACGAGGAGCTCTTCGAGACCGGAGCGGCGATGTCCGGCACGAAGAGCGCGTTCGCCAAGGGCGCGCAGCTCGTGATCCGGACGATGCTCCAGTCGCCGCACTTCCTCTACCGCACGGAGCTCGGCGAGGATCGCAAGCCGCTCGACGGTTACGAGATCGCGGCGAAGCTCTCGCTCTGGCTGCGCGACGCCGCGCCGAGCGACGAGCTGCTCGACAAGGCGCCCACGCTCACGACGCCGGAGGCGATCGCCGCGGTCGCCGAGACCATGCTGGAGGAGCCCACCGCGGCCGAGGGCATGCGGTACTTCCATCGCGAGCTGCTCCACTTCGATCGCTACGCCACGATCAGCAAGCTCGGCGTGCCGAGCTACGACGAATCGTTGAACGTGGAGTACGAGGAGAGCGCGTACCTGTTCTTCGACAAGATCTTCACCGAGGGTCTCGGCGTGAAGGAGATCCTCACGTCCACCAAGGGCTTCGTGGGGCCGGGGATGGCGAGCCTCTACGGCCTTTCGCCGAGCGGGAGCGGCGTCGTGGAGCGAGACCTCGGTCCCGATCGCGTCGGCTTCTTCTCGCAGCTCCCTTACCTGACGCTGAACGCCCTGAACGACGAGTCGGACTCGATCCACCGCGGCGCCAACATCAACTTCGACGTGCTGTGCGCGCCGCTCGGCGCGCCGGCCCCCGACATTCCGCCCGTCCCGCCCCTCGAGCCCGGGCAGACGAACCGTCAACGCATCACGCGGCTCACCTCCGCCTGCGGCGGCGCGTGCCACAACCAGCTCATCAACCCCGTCGGCTTCGCCTTCGAGCACTTCGACGGCATGGGGCAATATCGGGACGAGGAGAACGGAGGCTTGCCGATCGACAGCAGCGGTGTCTACACGTTCTCCGAAGGGGCCAAGTCGTTCGCGGACGCCGGCGAGCTGATGCGCCACATGGCGGAGGGCGAGCAGGCTCACCTCTGCTACGCCAAGAAGCTCGCGAGCTTCGCGCTCCAGCGCGACGTCGTCCCGTCGGACTTGCCGCTCGTCGAGACGCTCGCCGAGGTGAGCCGCGGCGCCAGCGGCTCGGTGAAAGAGATGATGCTCGAGCTCGTGAAGAAGGAAGCATTCCGGACTCGCATGGGAGGTACGCTGTGAACCCCAAGATCGCAATGAACCTCGCTCCTCCGAACGCGGCCCACCGGCGCGGCATGAATCGGCGCGCGTTCCTGCGCGCGGGCGGCGTCGCCATCGCCCTTCCGTTCCTCGAGGGTCTGCCGTCGCGCTCCGCCTGGGCCGCGGACAGCACGCCCGTGTTCAGCCTCTACATCGTGGCGGCGTGCGGCGTGGTGGGCAAGAAGTTCTTCCCGGACGAGACGGGTCAGCTCACGACCGACGGGCTCGCCGCCATGACGGACAAGGCGACGCACGTGCTCGCGCCTCACGCCCCGAACCTGCTGTTCATCCGCGGCATCAACTTCCCGATGGGAGGGCCCACCAACTGCGGCCACGCGCAGGGCCTGTGTCAGGCGCTCACCGCGCGCCCGGCGCAGGGCGGCGGCAGGACCGCAGCCTCGACCGGCGTGTCCGCGGACGTGGTCGTCGCCCAGCTGGTCAACGAGGGCGGCGCCGAGCCGCTCACGCTTTACGCCGGCAACCGCAAGAACGGGTACATCGCCGAGCGCATCTCGTTCAAGGGCAGCGGCTCCGGACAGGTGCGTTCCGCGGACGACAACCCGTACACGCTCTATTCCAAGCTCGTCGGCCTGACGAGCAGCGGCGGCGGTAGCAGCAGCGGCGGGCAGGTCGCCGAGGAGCTCATCCGCAGCCGCAAGAGCGCGAACGACTTCGTGCGCGAGGAGCTGAACAGCCTGATGCGCATGTCGGCGCTGAGCTCCGCCGACAAGCAGCGCCTCGAGCAACATTTCGCCGCCATCCGCGACGCCGAGGTCACGATGGGCGAGATGGCCGGAGCCTGCAGCCAGGCCGGCCTCTCGACGTCGGAGCTCGAGGCGCTCGAGGGCGGCTTCGCGTTCAAGACGAACGGCATGATAGAAGACGTCGCGAAGCTCCATCTCGAGCTCGTGGCGCTGGCGTTCGCCTGCAACTTCAACCGCGTGGCGACGCTGCAGCACGGCGACGGCACGGATCAGACGAAGTATGCGGTGCCGGCGAACGAGAAGCTCGGGTGGCCCTTCCACCACATCAGCCACCGTGTGCAGTCGGACGCCTCTTCGGGCAGCAACCCGACGGCCGAGCAAGCGCACGCCGAGATCGACGTGCTCCGCATGCAGACGCTGCTCCACGGCCTCGATCAGTTCAAGGCGCGCGGCCTGTTCGACAAGTCCATCATCCTGTGGACGAACCACGTGTCGGACGGCCCGTCGCACAGCTTCCGCGACGTTCCGACGATCATCGCCGGGAGCGGCGGCGGCTACCTGAAGCAGGGTGCTTTCATCGACGCCGAAGACGCCACGAACAACCGGCTCTTCAACGGCCTCATCGCCGCCGCCGTTCGGGACAAGACCGAGTGGACGGAGAACTTCGGCGAGGGCAAGGGCTCCGGGCCCATCGACGGCATGCTCGCCTGAGCGGCATCGCCGGCGGTGCGCCTCCCTGGATTCGGCACCAGAACTGCGAACGCTCAACTCGACTCCGGGAGACACCCGTGAGCAGACGAAGAAGCACGTCGTGAGCGTGGCGATCGCACGAGAGGAGATCTTGATGCAAGCAGTGACGCGAGTAACGGCAGCGGCCATCGCCGTCATCCTGTTCGGCTGCGGTGCTCACGACGCGCTGCCCTCGGGGACCGGTGGCACCCCGGCGGGCTCGAGCGGAGCTGCCGGCTCTGCCGGCTCTGCCGGCGCTGCGACCACAGGCGCTGCGTCCGCGGGCAGCGGCGGCGGCGGCGTGAGCGCGACCAGTGGCACGGCGGGTGGGGGTGCCTCCGACGGAGCGGCGGGCGGCTCCAGCGGAGCGACGGGCAACGGTGGCGCGGGTGGCGCGGGGGCGGGCGCGGGTGGCGCGGGGGCGGGCGCGGGTGGCGCGGCGACGTGTGACCCCGCGGACGAGACCCCCGATCCGACGCCGGTCAACGTGAGAGCCATGGGGGCCGCGTTTAGCGGCTCACACGAGGTCGTGGTCGAGAAGGACCCGGGTCTGTCTGGCCGCACGATTTACAGGCCGAAGGACCTGGGCGGCGCCGAGAGGTACCCGATCGTTGCCTGGGGAGAGGGCGCCTGTTCCTTGAACGGCACCACCAACCCAGATTTTCTGGGCGAGCTCGCGTCGCACGGGTACCTGGTGATCTCCGATGGCGAACCGAACGGCTCCGGCTCGAGGCCCATGGTCGAAGACTACAAGGCCATGGGAAAGCCCCTGATCGACTCCGTGGATTGGGCCATCAAGGAGAACGGGCGAGCGTGCAGCCAGTACTACCAGCGCCTGGCTGCCGACAAGATCGCGGTCATGGGTTGGTCCTGCGGCGGACTGATGGCCGAGGGTGCTGCCGGCGACCCGCGCGTGACGACCGCAGTGATCTGGAGCAGCGGGATGATCAATCCCGATCAGAAGATCCTCGACGCGCTCCACGCGCCGATCGCGTTCATCCTCGGCGGCCCCGATGACGTCGCTTACCCGAACGGGACCCGGGACTACCGGAACACCCGCGACGTGCCCGCCGTCCTTGCGAGCACCAACGTGGGCCACGGCGGCACCTACGGCCAGGACAACGGCGGAGTCTTCGGCAGGGTCGGCGTCGCCTGGCTGGGCTGGCAGCTGAAGGGTGACATGGGCGCGACCGGCAAGGGCATGTTCGTCGGCGCGAATTGCGGCCTGTGCACCGACCGGGCATGGACCATCGAGTCGAAGAACATGGACTGACGTGCGGCGCGCGACCGGCGCTCCCCGCATGACGAGCCCAGTCCTGGGCCAAGCCGAAGCGGCGGCCCAGGAGAACGTGAGCGTTCACACACTTGAGTTCAAGCCCGATCGGCTGCACGCGTCTTGACGCGATCCGGCGGCTCGACGATAGGGCCGGCGCGGTGGCGCAGGCGCTCGTCACTGGGCCATCGCCGCCGCGGGGGACGACAGGCGCGCCTCGCGGCGGGCCTTGTCGACTTTCCGGCGAGATCGACTTGCGGAACCGTTAGACTACGGGCGGCGCGCTCGCGGATCGGCGCGCGGAGGAGCGAGCATGGGTCGCGACAGGGGCGAGCGGACATCCGGACCGTTCGGAGGCGCGGACGCGGAGGAGGTGTCCGGAGGGGACCACGACTCGGCAGCAGGGAGCACGGCGGGCGGGCCCTGCCAGCTCGACGGGGGCCCCGCGCCGGGCGGGGTTTCCGCGCGCATCGATGGCGAGATTGACTACAAGGCAGAGTGCTGGGCGCTGCGCGCGCGGGTCGAGGAGCTGGAGAATGAGCTGGCCAGTCGGCGCGGCGAGCTCGGGCGCGAGAGAGGGTTGGTCAGCGCGGCGGCGGCGTACCTCGACGCTCCGTTCGCTCTGGGCGCCACGCAAGTGCCGGCGCTGATCCACTGGCGCCTGGATGGCACCGTGACGCGCTGGAACGACGCCGCGGGGCACCTCTTCGGCTGGAGCGAGGGCGAGGCCGTGGGCCGCCGGATCGAAGAGCTCGTTGCCGCGGATCCGGTGTCGCCCCAGGAGGCGGAGGCGTTCAACCACGATCCTGGCGAGAGCCTCTTCGCGACGACCACGAGCGCGGGCAGGACGAGAGAGGGAAACGAGATCACCTGCCGGTGGACCTACGCCGTGCTGCGCGACGAGCGAGGCGACGTCCGAGAGATCGCGGCCATCGTGGATGAAGGCGACGATCCGCGGCAGAGGGAGCGCCTGCTGCACGAGCGCTATCAGATGCTCCTGCAGCTCGTGGACAACTCGCCGAACGTCATGTTCATCAAGGACGCGGACGGACGCTACGTGTTCGTCAACCGCCATTATGCGCGGGCCCTCGGGCGGCACGCCGTCGAGTTCCTCGGCAAGGACGAGCATGAGTTCGGCGCCACGCCGCCCGGCGTCGCCGACCGGATCGTGGAGAAGGAACGGGAGGTGTTCGCGAGCGGCCAGGCCATGCGGTACCAGGAGGTCCTCGACTACGGCAGCCAGAACTTCTATTTCTTCACGGTCAAGTTCCCGGTTCGCAACGAGCGCGGCGAGCTGGTCGGCGTCGGCGGCGTCGTGAGAGAGGACACCGACCTGAGGCGCGCGGAGGCGGAGCGGGCCGCGCTGCAGGAGCAGATCATCGCCGCGCAGCAGGACGCGCTCCGGGAGCTGTCGACGCCGCTCATCCCGCTCGCCGACGGCGTCCTGGCCATGCCGCTCGTCGGGACGGTGGACGCCGCGCGCGCGGGGCAGATCATGGAGACGCTGCTCACCGGGATCGGCAGCCAGCGCGCCCACACCGCGATCCTGGACATCACCGGCGTTCGCGCCGTCGACACGCTCATCGCCGATGCGCTGACGCGGACCGCGCGCGCCGCCCAGATGCTCGGCGCGCGCGTGGTGCTCACGGGCATCCGCCCCGAGGTGGCGCGCGCCCTGATCGAGCTCGGCGCGGACCTCACCGGCATCGTCACGATGGGCACCTTGCAGAGCGGCATCGCGTACGCGCTCCGGCCCACGGAGCGCCCGCGCGTCGCCCGGTGAAGCGCGCCACGGCTGCATCCTAAAGAGACCGAGACCCCTCCCCCGCGCGGCGACTGGAGCGCGCGACCCGGCTACGAGCTCGCCCCGACGCTCGCGAACGCGCCGGGCGTGACCGCCGTGCTCGAAGGTCGCGCGCCGGTCCATTTTCTTTGACACCAGTAGTGTGAACGCTCACAGTGCGCCTTGGGGTTTCCTTTCGCGTTGCCCTGAACAGGCCGTCGTTCGCGCCGGCCCTTCGTCCCTGGGCTCGGGCTCGCCCTCTGCGCCGATTCCATTCGCCTGGTCGTCGCGGACGCGAGCAACGGCGAGGTCGCGAGGGCGTCGCGTGTCGTTTCGGCGGCTCTCGGTCGATCATCCCGACGGCGCAGCGGAGCTCGCATCCTGCGGCTCTCCGCTTCGGCGTGCGTGGGACGGAGGAATGCGATGCGTATGGTTCAAGAGAATGGTTCGCTGTATGGGTCGCGCGAGCGGAACGATGCGGAGATCCGGAGACCGCGCCGCTCGACGTGGGCCACGCTGGTGGGGACTGCCGCGCTGGTGGCGATGTTCAGCGGGTGTTCCGATGATCCGGAAGGAGCGACGTCGACCAGCTCCGGAGCCGGCGCAAGCGCTACGACGGGCGCGACCAGCGAGGGGGTGACGAGCGGCGGCGTGACCAGCGGGAGCGCTGGAGGGGGAGTCGCCACGAGCGGCTCGACAGGCTCGGGCGGCGGTGACGGCGGCGGCACCGGGGGCGCCGGCGAAGCGGGCTCGGGTGGCATGGGCGGCGCATCCGACGGTGTCGGAGGTACCACGGGCGACGGAGGTGCCGCAGGGGGCAGCGCTGGCGCGGGCGGCGGCCCGTCATTCCAGCCCTGCCCGGCGAGCGGCTCCTGTAAGATCATGCCCTTCGGCGATTCAATCACGCAGGGTTTCAACGTCGCCGGCGGCTACCGCGCCCCGCTGTTCCACCTCGCGCTCGAAGCGAACCGCGACATCACCTTCGTCGGTTCCGCCAGTGATTACAGCGTGCCCATGGTGGACGGAGTGACGTTCCCGAGGAACCACGAGGGTCACGGCGGCTGGACGATCGAGGGCAACAACGGCATCGCGCAGCTCGTGGGCACCAGCATTCCGAATTACAAGCCCAACATCATTACGTTGATGATCGGAACGAACGACATCAACGGTAACATCAACCTTGCGGACGCACCGAATCGCCTGGGCAAGCTGCTCGACTCGATTTTCATGCGTGACCCGAACATCCTCGTGGTGCTCGCGCAGATCGTGCCGACGAGAACGGACGGCACGAACAACGCCATCAAGGCCTACAACGCGGCCATGCCCGACCTGGTTTCGACGCGCGTCAGCAAGGGGCAGCACATCGTGCTGGTGGACATGTACACAGCGTTCACCAACGACACGAACTACAGGCAGTCCCTCCTCGGCGACAATCTCCACCCGAACCAGGCAGGGTATAACCGCATGGCCGAGGTTTGGTTCCAGGCGTTGAGTCCGTACCTCCGCTGAAATCGAAAGGCGAACGCACACCGGATTTCCGACAGCGGAGCTCCCGGACAGGATACACCCGAACGAGGCCGGCTACGTGCGCATGGCGAACGTCTGGTACGGGGCGATCGGCGACCTCTTGCGGTGAAGCGGCGTCTCGGTCGCGCCTTCTCCGTGCGACCCGCCTGCTCGCGCCGTGTGACGGCGCCAGCCCGTACATCAAGGAGCGCCGACCGGCGTCGTTGATACCGCTCCGGCCGGCGTTCCGCCCCTGCGACGGCTACGTCAGGTTCGTGAGCGGCCCGGTGCAGAACTTCGGGTCGCCGAACGTGTTCCGGCTGTCGCCGAACAGGTTCAAGATCGAGACGAGCAGGTTGTTGTGCGGGAGGTTGGGGTACCGGACCCAGCGTCCAGTGCGCAGGCCCCCGCCGCCGCCGGCCAGCAAGAACGGCATGTTCGACTTGTTGTGGCTCGGCGGATCCGAGAGCTCGGACCCGAAGAAGACGACGCTCTCGTCGAGCAGCGAGTGTCCCCCCATGTCGACCTTCGCCATCTCCTGAAGGAGGTAGAGGTGCTGCTGCGAATACCAGTTGCAGATGCGCTCGCACTCGGCCGGCCTGAAGCCGCCGTCGTGCTGGTAGAAATGGTGGTGCTCGCTCAGGTTGAGCCAGGGGAAGGTGTGCTTCGCCTCGGTGTCGCTCCACTGCAGCGTGCCGACCGCGGTGATGTCGCAGGCGAGCGACATCACCAGCATGTCCATCATCAGCTTGCCGACCTTCGGGATCGCCGCGTCGGTCGAGGTGTCCTTGACCTTGCCGTCGTTGTCCGCGCTGAGCCCCGTGCGCGGGTTGTAGTCGGACGTGTCGACCTTCGTCGGCGCCTTGCACGCGCTCGTCTCGACCGGCGGCGCGCTGTCGAGGCTCTTCTCGATCTCGCGGATCTTCGTCAGGTGCTGATCGATCTTCTGCTTGTCGGCGGCGCCGAGCCGATTGGACAGGGCGGAGTAGCGCCCGTCGAGGAAATCGAGGATCGATTTCTTTCGCGCGAGTCGGCGGGCGGCGTCGTTGCCGGCGCTGGGATCCAGCGTGCCGAAGAGGTCGGTGAAGATCTCCGTCGGATCGAGGCGCGGCGAGATCGGCCTGAACGGCGCGGTGCTCTCGAAATTCGCGGCGTTCATCGGTGACAGCAGGCCGTGGGACTTGCCCGTCGCCCAGCGCACCGCGATCTCGATGCTCGCCTTCGCCTTCTGACCGGCGGAGATCCGGGAGGCGATCACCTGATCGACGGACGGTCCGCCCCCGTAGCCGCCGTTCGGGGCTTGAGTCGTGCCCGAGAGCCAGGCGATGATCCCGGCCTGGTGCTGCTCACCGACCGCGCTCTTCATGTCGAGGCCGTCGACGACGAGCAGCCGATCCTGCACCGGCGCGAGCGGCGACAGGATGGGCCCCAAGGTGAAGTTCGTCTCGGTGCCGGTCGGCCGCCAGCGATTGATCACGGTCCCGCCCGGCGTGTAGACGCCGAGGAAACGCTTGGCGGGGGTGGCTTGCGCGCTCGCCGTGCGTTCGGGGCCCATGATCTCCAGCCAGGGGAGCGCGATGGCGATGGCGCCAGCGCCGCGCAGCACGGCACGTCGGCTCAAACGAAAGTTCGACATAACCATCACTCCTCCTGGGCAGCCATGTAGTGGAAGGCATCCGTCTGCGTGAGCTCGATCAGGAGCTGCTTTACATTGTACCCGGACGCCTTGAAGGCGTCCGTGACAGCCTTCTTGGTGCAAGCGTCCCCGGCGCGAAGCGTGAGACCATAGCCGTACTCGGCCCAGTGCGTCGCGAAGCAGTTCTGCACCGCCTCGGTCTGGGCGAGCCCCTGCACCAGCTCGATCGGCCCGTTCACCTTGATGTCCGTGCCCGGGACCCCGCCGCTCGCGTCGATCGGGACGTCGTTCTCCGTCGTGCGGAACAGCCCGACCGCGTCGTAGTTCTCGAGCGCGAACCCGACCGGATCCATGAACTGGTGGCAGCCCGCGCAGACCGGATCCTTGCTGTGCTGGCTGAAGCGATCCCGCGCCGTCGCGCCGGTGTACGGATCCGGCGGCTTCACCCTCTCCAGGATGTCGCCGGTGGGGAGCGGGATCTTCTGGCACATCAGCTTGTCGAGCACGAACGCGCCGCGGACCACGGGGTTCGTGTTGTTCGAGTGCGTCGTCCCGGCCATCATACCGGCCTGGGTGAGGAGCCCGAGGCGCTGGGTCGTGTCGAGCTGCACCTTCTGGAAGTCGTCGCCCGTCACGCCGGAGACGCCGTAGAACGCCGCGAGAGGTCCGTTCATGAACGTGTACGGGGCCGTCAAGACGGACGCCCAGGTGCCGTTCTGCTCGAAGATCTCGTGCTCGAGCAATCGCTGCGTCTCTTCGTGCATGAGCGAGCCGATCGTCCGCGAGAAGGTCGGGAACGACTCCGCGTTTCGCTCGAGATCCGCGAGGCTGCTGATGGGGAGCAGGTTGTCGAAGAAGTACCGGACGGTGACCCGGGACCGAGGATCCTCGAGCATGCGCTCGGCATGAGCGCGCACGCCCTCCTTGGTCGAGAGCTCGCCCGCCTGCGCCGCCATGCGCAGATCCTCGTCGGGCATCGTGCCCCAGAGCAGGTACGATAGGCGCGTCGCCATCTCGTCGCCCGTGGGCCGGCGGAGCTCGGGGCGCTCCGGGTCGGGTGTGCCATACTCGATGCGGTAGAGAAAATCCGGCGATTGAAGCAGCCCCTCGATCACCGTCGCGATGCCGGCGTCGAACGTGGCGTCCGTCCGGCCGGCGCTGTACAGCGCGAGGAGCTCGTCCGCCTCGCCGTCGGCGAGCGGCCTTCGATACGCGAGCGGCGCGAGTCGCTCGATGATCGTGCGGGCGCACGCCTGCTCGCCCTCCGCCGTCACGCTGCGCGCGCAAGGGTCGAGCTTCGCGAGCGCCTCCGGGGTGGCGGTCGCGCGCTTGGCGATGCCCTCCGCGACGGTGCCCAGCTGCTCGGCGAGCAGGCTCGAGACCGACAGCGTGTCCGCGTCATTGCCGAAGCCGTTCCCGACATCCTCGCTCGGAAGTGAAACGGCCGGCTCTGTCGTGTCGCCCAGGAGGTCGCGGACGGTCTTGTTGTATTCGAAGCGCGTCAACCGCCGCAGCGGCGCTCGCCCGGGGTACACCGCGCCGTCCTCGCAAGCGGCCGGGTCCGTCGGGCCCGTGCCCGTCGAGGTGGGCGGCGGGTCGTTCGGTGTGGAATCGGAATCGTCGGAGCGAAACCCGCCCAGGTCTCCCGTGCAGCCGCTGGCCACGATCAACGCGATCGAGACAGCTGACCGAGAGCCCAGGAGAGGACGCGCCTTCTCATGATCTGAGGGCCTAACCATGTTCTCTCTCCTCGCCCGCTGTGGGCACGCTAAAGTGGAGCGCAGGCGGGATCTGGTGTTTACCCTCGCCCGTGTCGCGACAGCTCGTGGCCAGTTCGGCCTGAAGATATTTCTATTACCTGCCGAGAAAATCCATCCACCACTCCATGGCGGGGCGCGGCTGGCCGTCCCTGATGAGGCCCGACTCCCTCACCCACGCCGTGCCATGGGCGTAGCCCCGGAGCGTGATGCCTTTGACGTTCTCGGGGTTCCAGAACATCGGGAACTGCTCCTCCATCACCCGCCTCTGCCTCTCGTCATCAAAGCCATGTGGCCTCCTGTCGGAATGGTAAGGAAACGACTCACAAGGCAGACATCATCGACGGCGATGACACGATGTATGTGGCCTGCGGTGACACGACCATCGAGGTAGCTACGCTCGCGCGGACCGCACCCTGCGCACCGACGCTACCGGTGAACAGCATTCATGATTTTTCACGACAATCGTGGAAC
Source organism: Sorangium sp. So ce128 (assembly GCF_051525245.1). Taxonomy (NCBI): domain Bacteria; kingdom Pseudomonadati; phylum Myxococcota; order Polyangiales; family Polyangiaceae; genus Sorangium; species Sorangium sp. So ce128. The sequence continues at coordinate 6,691,852 of NZ_CP150313.1, forward strand.
AACCGAGGTCTGTCGCGTTTTCCGGTGATTCACTCCTGGCGAAACGCTGATCACCATCGTTCGACGATCATCTGCGCAACGACCGAACGTAACCGGCGCCTGGAACGACCCGAGGCCCGACCACGAAGCCCGCAATGCGCATGGCGACCCACCCAGAGCAAAGCGAAAGGATACCTCTGCAATGTGAACGCTCACATGCCGGATGTCAACGCCTATCGACCGTCCCGCGCGCGTCCGCCAACCCGAGGGAGGACAAGGTCGACGGCGCTCCTCCGGAGCGCCGCGTCAACAGGAGCAGCCTCCGTACCACGGTCGTGCAGCTGAACGAGATCATGGTGTTGAGCGCATACCCAGGTTCCGGGCTCCCCCGCGGACGCCGGAACCGCAGCAGCGGGCTCAGCCGCGCGAGGGCTGCCGCTGCTCCAGGAGCCCGCCCGACTCCCCCTCGCCCACCGGCCCCGCCGCGCGCATCGACTGCAAGGCAGCGATGATCTCCTCCGTGACGCACGGCCCGCCCGAGACGTAGGACGGCGCAAGCGGCTTCAGCGGCGGCGGGAGCACCTCGGCGACCCGCGCGCCGATGGCGTCGCGCGACGCCGCGTGCCCCTCCTCCCCGGCCGCGGCCCGGAGCGCCTGCGCGAAATCGGCCGCCGTGGGCCAGCGCGCGTCGCGATCGCGCTCGATCGCCCGCGCGACAGCGGCCGTGACGGCCTGGCCCACGCCCTCGCGCTCGCTCGAGAGCGGCGGCACCTCGCGCTCCAGGACGGCGTGGAGGGTCGAGACCATGTTGCCGCCGGCGAACAGCCGCCTGCCCGCCAGCACCTCCCACGCCACGACCCCGAGAGAGAACACGTCCGAGCGCCGATCCAGCGGCCTCGCGTTCGCCTGCTCCGGCGAGAAATAGCTCAGCTTCCCCTTCACCATCCCGGTCTTCGTCCGCGTCGTGCGGCGCAGGGCATACGCGAGCCCGAGATCGCAGATGGACGCCCGGCCGTCGACGCCGACAAGGATGTTGGATGGCGAGATGTCCCGGTGGATCACCTGGAGCAGCTCCCCCGAGCTGTCGCGCGCCTCGTGCGCCGCGTGCAGCCCCTCGGCGGCCTGCGCGATGAGCTCGATCGCGTCGCCGACCCCGAGCGCCTCGGGAGCCCGGGTGAGGAGCTTGAGGGTGACCCCCACGACGAGCTCCATGACGATGTACGGCGCGCCCTCGTCGAGACCGTAACCGAGGACAGGAACGAAATGGGGGCTCGCGACGCGCGACGCGATGCCCGCCTCGTCGAAGAGCATGCACGCATAGCTCGACTCGTAGCGCAGATCGGCCCGGATCCGCTTCACCGCCACGAGCGACCCGCGCTCCGGACCCGCGCCGCCCGCCCCCGCCGCGCCGCCCGCGTCCCCTCCGCCTGCAGCGCAGGCGCGACGCGCGATGAAGACCTCGGCCGAGCCGCCCCTGGCCAGCTGCACCAGCAGCTCGTAAGGACCGACGGCGCCCAGGTCAGAAGAATCCATGCTCACTGCTCCGGGCGGCGGGTTATCACGTCAATGGTTGTTCATCAACCTTGGCCCCCTTGCGCTTCGTTCCGTTCACGCTCTGATTTGCGCTCCGGGGGGCGCCCCTGTCCTCCCCCTCCTCCGCCGCCGCGATCCTGCGCAGGGCCGCGGGCGACGAGGCCCTCGCCGTCCGTGGGGGCGTCGCCGCCGCGCTCGGCGTGCTCGGCCAGCACCCGCTCGTCGGTCTCGCCCACCGAGCGCAGCCAGCGCGCCGCAGCCCGGTGGCCGGCGGTGCGATCGCCGTCCGTGAGCATCCCGTAGGCGGCGTCGCGCACGAGGGCGTGACGGAACGTGAGCTCGTCGTGCCCCGGGTAGCGCGACACGCCGCGCCGGGCGACGAGCTCCTCCGAGAGCAGGCTCTTGAGCCAGCGGTCGAGCGACTCGGCCGAGGTGCCGGCGCCGAGCAGCTGCCGCACGCCGTCCGGCCAGAAGCTGCCGCCGAACAGGCTCGCCGCCCGCAGCGTGCGCCGCGCCTCGGCGGGCAGCGCCTCGATGCGCGCGTGCATCAGCGCCACGACCGTGGGCGGCATGTCGCTCCGGCCCTCCGCGCGCGCGCGCATGAGCTCCTCGAGGAAGAAGGGGTGGCCGTCGGCGTGCTCGACGAGCCGCGCCACCTCGGGCAGCGCGAGCTCCTCGCCGAACACGCTGCGGACGAGCCGCTCGGCCGCGCGCTGGCTGAGCGCGCCGAGCTTGATGTGCTGCACGCCGCGCGAGCCCCAGAGGCCGGGGAACGTCTCCATCACGCTGTGGCGCGCGAAGCCGAGCACGAGGAGCGGGCGATCCGAGAGCGCCTGGAGCGCCTCGTCCAGCACCGAGACCGATGCGTGATCGCTCCAGTGCATGTCCTCGAGCACCACGACGACAGGCCCCTCGCCGCACCGCGCGGCGAGCCACTCGAGCACGGCGCGGCGGGCCTGATCGCCCATGGCGACCGCGTCCCCGCGGGCGGCGCGCAGCTCGGCTTCGGGGTCGTCGAACGGCGTGCCCGCGATCTCGCCGAGGTACCAGGCGACGCGCGGGGCGTCGTCGACCGGCGCGGGCAGGGCCCGCGCGACGTGCTCGCGGATCTTGGCGCGGCGCGCCTCGAGCGCCTCGCCGGGCAGGCAGCCGGCGGCCGCGAGGACGATCTCGCCCAGCATGCCGAACGGCGCGCCCGCGCCGAGGGGATCGCCCCGCGCCACGTAGACCGACGCGCGCGCGTCGCGCTCGCGCACGGCGCGGATGAGCTCGCAGCGGAGGCGCGTCTTGCCGATGCCGGCCTCGCCGAGGACGAGCGCGGCGCGCGCGACGGGCTCGTCGGCGCTCTGCTCGAAGAGGCCGCGCAGCGTCGCGAGCTCGCGGTCGCGCCCGACGAACGAGGTGACGCGGCCGAAGAGCGTGCGCTCGGGCTCGGTGCCGTCGCGCTCGCCCTTCAGCAGGAACGAGGGGCCGTCGCCGATCACCTCGAAGCGCGGCGCCGCGAGGCCCGCGGTGACCTCGTCGATGCGCACGTCGCCCTCGGCCTCGCGGAGGCGGGCGACCGCGCGGTCGATCACGTCGCCCGCGGGCAGGCGCTCGCCCACCTGCGCGCGGCCCGTGGCGAGCGCGACCGGGCGCCCGGGCAGGCGCGCCTTCAGCGCGAGCGCGCACTGCGCGGCGCGCGCCGCGAGGTCGAAGACGGCCATCGTGCCCGCGCCGCCGCGGCCGGAGAACACCTCGTCGGTCTGCGAGGACAGGAGCACCATGCGCGTGCCGCCCGGGAGCCGCACGCGCTCGCCGCCGAACGCCTCGGCGAGGTCCGCGACGATCCGCTCGACGCCGCGATCGCTCGCCGGCTCCGGGTCGGCGGCGCCCAGATCGACGAGGACGACGCTGACGAGCCGCCGCTCGTCGTCCGTGACCGACGCCGGCGCGCCGTCCGCGCCCGCGCTGGACGCGCGCGCGAGCAGGGCGCGCGCGTCCGCGAGCGCGGCCGCCGCCGCGCGGCCGTCCGCGGGGCGCGCCGCCGGGTCCTTCGCCAGGAGGCGCGCGGCGAGCTCGTCGAGGAAGGGCGGCACGTCCGGGCGCCGCTCGACGAGGCGCGGCGCCTCCTCGAGGAGGATGCGGCACACCTCGGCGAGCGGGTCGTCGGCCGCGAAGGGGCGCTGCCCGGCGAGGCACTCGAAGAGCAGGACGCCGAGCCCGAAGACGTCCGCGCGCGCGTCGACCTCGACGTCGCCGCGCGCCTGCTCGGGCGCGACGTAGCCGAGCGAGCCGACCAGCGAGCTGGCCTCCGTGACGAGCGAGGTCGACGCCGCCGCGCGGGCGACGCCGAAGTCGAGCAGGACCACGCCGTCGACCCTGCCGTCGCGCAGGAGCACGTTGCTCGGCTTGAGATCGCGGTGCGTGATCCCGATCGCGTGGATGGCGGCGAGCGCCTCCGCGATCTGGTGCGCGACGAGCAGCGCGTCGGCCACGGGGAGCGCCCCCTCCTGGAGGCGCGCGTCGAGCGTGACGCCCTCGAGCCACTCCATCGCGAGCCACAGGGCGCCGTCGTCGCCCGTGCCGTGCGCGATGTGGTGCACGATGAGCGGGTGCTGCACGGCCTCGAGCATGCGCGCCTCGCGCCGGAAGCGGGCGGCGAGCTCCGGGGGCGCGACCTTGAGCGCGACGGGGCTCCCGGTCAGCTGATCGATCGCCCGGTAGACTGTGCCCATCCCGCCGGCGCCGGCAAGGCGGTGCACCTCGAACCGGCCTGCGACCAGCGTGCCCTCGCGCATGGTGCCAGCTTATCCGAGAGCTCCCGTCAGGTGCGCGGCGCGAGCGCTCGGTGGTGACGGTCCAGGGTGTTTGTTGTACGCTGTGCGCGCCGACACGCGCCGACACGCGCCAACACCCAGAGCGCCGCGCCGCCCGCACAGGACCGTCGGCTTGGCCGATCGAAGAGGGACCCCCGATGAACCCCGGACAGCAGGTGACGAGCACGCTCAGGCTGGCGCGCGAGCTCGGGAAGGGGGCGATGGGGAGCGTGTGGGTGGCCGACCACCTCGCGCTCGGGACGCAGGTGGCGGTGAAGTTCATGGCGCCGGCCTACGCGGACCAGACCGGCTTCGTGGAGCGCTTCCGGCGGGAGGCGATGGCGGCCGCGCAGATCAAGAGCCCGCACGTCGCGCAGGTCTTCGACCACGGCGTCACGCCGGACGGGGTGCCGTTCATCGTGATGGAGCTGCTCGAGGGCGAGGACCTCAAGAGCCGCATGCAGCGGCTGGGCGCGCTGCCGCCCGTCGAGGTCACGACGATCGTGTCGCAGACCGCCAAGGCGCTCGGCCGGGCGCACCAGGTCGGGATCGTCCACCGCGACATCAAGCCGGACAACATCTTCCTGCTCGACGTCGAGGGCGAGCTGTTCGTGAAGGTGCTCGATTTCGGGGTGGCCAAGCGGGTCCAGGGCGAGCTCGGCATGACGTCGACCGGGAGCGTGCTGGGCACGCCGCTCTACATGAGCCCCGAGCAGCTGCTCAGCGCGAAGCACGTCGACTTCCGCGCGGATCTCTGGGGGCTCGCGGTGGTCGCCTACCACGCGCTCACCGAGCAGGTCCCGTTCCGGGGCGAGACGCTGGGCGCGCTGTCGGTGGTGCTGCACACCGGGATCTTCACGCCGCCGAGCGAGGTGAGGCCGGAGCTCTCTCCGGCGATCGACGCCTGGATGAAGAAGGCGCTGGCGCACGATCCGGCGGCGCGCTTCTCGTCGGCGCGGCAGATGGCGGAGGCGCTGGAGCGCGCGGTCCTCGGGATCGCGCGCACGGCGTTCACGACCGAGCCCTCGTCCGCGGGGGAGCGAGCCCTCCACGGGAGCGCGTCGCAGCCGGTGCTGTTCGGGGAGCCGACGCCGCTGCCGCCGGCGCCGGGCGCGCGGCTCTCGACGACCGGCACGCCGCCGTCGTCGGCGCCGGGCGCGCGGCTCTCGACGACCGGCGCGCCGGGGCGGACGCTCGCCGGCATGGCGACCTCGGGCACGGACGGGGCCCGGAGGTGGGCGCCGGCCATCCTGGCGGCCGCGCTCGCGTTCGGAGCGCTGGTGGCGGCGGTCGTCTTCCTGGCAACGAAGCATTCGCCCACGGCCGAGGTGACCCCCTCGTCGGAGGCGCCGGCCCGACAGGCCGCGTCCGTCCCGGCGCCGCCGGTGGTGCCGGCGCCAGCGAGCGCCGCCGCGCCGGTGCCGGCAGAGCCGGCGAGCGCGACGCCCGCGGCCGAGACCGCGCAGCCAGCGGCCACGGCGGCGACCGCGCAGCCGGCGGGCGCTGTCCGCACCGGCGCGGCAGGGAGGCCGGGTCCGACGGCGGCGCCGCGCGGCACCTCGGAGGGGCGCGGCCGCGCCACGCCGCGGGAGGCGTCGACGGGCCGCCCGACGGGGACGAAGCCGCCCGCGCCGGTCGAGGACACGATCGGCTTCTGACGCGGCCTCCGGCCTCGTCGCGCACCGGCCGCCCCGGGCGCCCATGTACGCGGCCTTCGGACGACCTGGTCAGACGGAGCCCGTTGAACTGGGGCGCTCGCGCCGCTCGACGGCAAAATATGGAATCAACCGCGCTGGCACGGGCGATGTCGACATCGGAAGGTGAGGCCCACGGGGCGCACTGCGACATCCCGCCTCGCTCCTCCAGCGGAAGGGGCACAGAAATCGGCGCGAACGCACCGAGGCGTGAGAATTTCAGATTGGCACAGAGCGTGCGGTATCCGTCGCCGGGGCCCAGAGCGAGGACGCGCTCAACGCGAAGGAGGTCTCTTCCATGGAGAAGCTCGTAATTGGCCTGGTGCAGACGCACGACGAGGCGGAAGCCGCGGCGGAGCGGATCATCGACTGCGGCTACACACGACAGGAGGTCAGCCTGCTGATGACCGAGGCGACACGCGACAGGTGCTTTCCGAGCCCGGACATAGCGCCGCCGTCGAGCACGTTCGGCGCCGCGGTCTCGATGAGCGTCGTGGTCCCCGACCTCGGGTTCGTGGTCGCCGGGCCGCTGGCCGCGGTCGTGGCCAGCGCGGTCGGCGCCGGGATCACGGGCGGCCTGCGCGAGATCCTCATCACCGCGGGCGTCCCGAGGCACTGGGCGGAACGCTACCAGGCCGGCGTCCGGCAGGGCGGGATCCTCGTGAGCGTATTCGCCCGCAGCGAGCGAGACGTCGGCCTGCTCCACCTGGTCCTGGACGACCCGCACATGACGTCCTTCCACACGGAAGCCCACCGGCACCACGCGTACGACACCTCGTTTTGAGCCGAGGCGCGCGCGTCGCGAGGCAAAGCGCCTCACCCCCGCAGGCGGATCCCACGCCGGGGCGCGGGCTCAACCCCCGAGCGACCTGAGCCGCGCGCGCAGCATCAGCGCCCCGATGAGGTCTTCCTCCGCGTCGCTCCGGCGCGACCAGCCCAGCGAGAGGTAGCGCAGCAGCTCGCCGAACGTCGGTCCGGCCAGCGCCGCGCTCGTGCCGCCGCGGACGACCCAGAGCTGCTCGCCGTCGGCCCCGAGCGCGACGACCGACCGCTGGGCCGCGCCGCCGCCGAGCGCCGAGCCCGAGAGCCGCGCGATCGGGTAGAGCTGTCGCGCCGCCGCCGCCTCCCAGCCCGGCTCGCGGTCGTGGGCGAGGAGCTCGCCCTCGCGGAGGAAGCGCAGCGTGCCCTCGACGGCGCCGATCGCGAGCTCGCGGTAGAGGTCCTCCGGATCCGCCGGATCGGCCCAGTCGTACGCGCGCATGAACGCCGCGTACGTCGCCGGCGGGGCGACGCCGCGGACGGGCGGCGGGGACGCGGGCGCGCCGCGGCCGTCTTCGCGGCGGAGCACCCGGTTGAGCCGCGCGACCTCGTCGGCGATCGACCCCGGCCCCGGCGCGACGAGGTGCACCTGGACGCGGCGCTCGGGCGCGAAGAGGCCGCCCATGAGCGCGCCCAGCACCGGGGCGCCCAGCTCGGCCGCGAGGAACGTCGAGCCGCGGTGCGGCCGGATCGCCCGGTCCATGGCCTCGCGCTCCTCCGCCGCGGTCGCGCCCTCCGGCAGGTCGACGTCGACCTCGACGATGTCGCTCCGGTCGGGCGCCTCCACGCCGGCCTCGACGCCCTCGTCCCCTTCCCTCACGAAATGGCGGACGAACCCGCTCGCCTCGAAGCGCCAGCCGTCGTCGTGGAGGACGTCCTCCGAGAACACGAGCGCGAAGACCGTCGCGCCGGGGTGGCCGAGCTCGGCGGCCGCGTCGAGCACGGCGACGGGCGGAGAGAGCTCGTCCTCGAAGAGCTCGGCGAGGTGGTCGAGCTCGTCGTCCCCGCCGCCGGCGGGATCGCCGCTCGAGTAGAACGCGGCCGCGTGCCCGGGCACGCCGGGGAGCGGCGCGACGAACAGGCGCGGCGAGGCGACGTCCCAGCCACCGAGCGCCACGGCAAAGCCCTGGGACAGCGCGCGGTCCGGGATGTCGGCGGGTCGAAAGATCAACGCAGCGAACGTGGTGGCCATGGGGCGCTCAGGGTAACCCGATCTCCGGCCCGCGCTGGCGTCCGTCGCGCCCAGCGCGCCTTCATGACCGCTTCCTCAAGTTCTTCCTTATCCGGGGGCGCAGGCGGCCGCCACCGCAGGCGGCCGCGTTTTACTCGAGCGGCGAGCCGCCGCGCTCCGCTGGGGCCTTGGACGCGGCGCGGCGCATCGGGTAGAGGAGACGCCATGCTCGGAAAATCCACCCTGTCCGTCGGTGAGACAGCCCCTGATTTCAGCCTGCAATCGCAGAAGCGGGAGACGGTCAAGCTCTCCGACTTCCGGGGCAAGAAGACCGTTGTCCTGTTCTTCTATCCCAAGGACGACACCCCTGGATGCACGGCGGAGTCGTGCGCGTTCCGCGACCATTACGATGCGTTCGCGGAGGCGGGCGCCGAGGTCCTCGGCGTGAGCGCCGACTCGGCGGGGTCTCACCAGCAATTCGCCGACAAATACCGCCTGCCCATGACGCTGCTCAGCGACCCTGGCGGGGAGACCGCCGCGCGCTACGGCGTCAAGTCGCTCTTTGGCCTCCTCCCGGGCCGCGTGACGTTCGTCATCGATCGCGACGGCATCGTTCGACATGCCTTCTCCTCCCAGCTCCGCGCGACCCGCCACGTCGACGAGGCGCTCGCGGTCGTGAAGCAGCTCGAGGCCTCGCGGCGCGGCTGACGCGCGGCGCCGCGCCCGATCTCCCGGCCAGCCACCGTCGTTGACGCCCCCCGGAGGGGCGTTATGGACACCCCCAGGGCGGGGCCATCGCACGCCTCCGCCGGGGGAGGCGACGATGAACCATGGATTGAGGACCACAGCGACGCTGCGGGCCGCCGCGATGGATCCTGCCCGCTCGGGGGCCGCGTCGGACACGCTGCTGCTAAGGCGGGTGGTGCTCTCGACGGGCGGAGTCGGATATTTCGAGCACGAGGCGCGCGTGCGCGGCGACGCCGAGCTCCGGCTCGAGGTGCGGCTCGATCAGGTCGACGATGTATTGAAGAGCATCGTTGTCTATGACGATCGCGGCGTGACGGGGAATATCACGCTTCCCGGGAGGGAGCCGCTGCGCGATCTGTTCCGCGAGCTCCCGTTCGACGAGGGCGCGCTCGAGTCCGAGGCCGCCCTGCTGAACGCGCTCCGCGGCGCCGAGGTGCGGACGCGAGGGGTGCAAGGGGCCATCGCCGGGCGGATCGTCGCGGTCACCACGGCGCAGGCGGCGCTGCCGCACGGCGGCTCGGAGGACCGGCACCGGCTCTCGCTGATGTCGGAGGGCGCGCTGAAGCAGGTCGTCCTGGAGGAGCTCGAGAGCGTGGAGCTCGTCGAGGAGCGGCTGCGGCAGCAGGTCGGCGCGGCGCTGGTCGGGCTCTCCAGCCGGCGGGAGCGCAACCGCCGCGAGCTCGTCGTGCGCACGGCCGGCGAGGGCGAGCGGGTGGTCCGCGTGGCCTACGTCATCGAGGTGCCGCTCTGGAAGACGACGTATCGGCTCACGGTGCCGGAGGACGCGCAGACGAAGACCGGGGCGCTCGCCGGGTGGGCCGTCGTCGAGAACCAGAGCGGCAGCGACTGGCAGAACGTGGATTTCACCCTGGTGTCGGGAGACCCGGTGACGTTCCGCCAGGCGCTCTACGAGATCTATTACGTGGCCCGGCCGGAGGTGCCCGTCGACGTCGCCGAGCGCGTGCTACCGCGGCTCGACGAGGGCGCCGCGGGGCTCGCGGCCAGGGCGGCGCGGCGCATGGGCTACCGCGCCGGCGGGGGCGCCGACGAGGCCCGCGCGCCCGCCGCGGCGGTCACCGTGCCCTCCGAGAAGGTCGAGCCGGAGCCCGCGGAGGCGGCGACGCAGGTCGTGTTCCACTTCCCGGCGCCGCTCACGATCGCGAGCGGGCAGACGGCGCTCCTCCCGATCGTCCAGCGCGAGATCCCGGCAGAGCGGCTGTGGCTCTATCAACCGGAGGCGAGCGCGCGCAGCCCGCTCGCCTCGGTCCGCCTGAGGAACGACGGCGACACGACGCTCCCGGCCGGCGCGATCACGGTCTACGAGCGCTCGAGCCGGGGGGTCGTCACCTACGTCGGCGACGCGCGCCTCTCGCCGCTGCCGCCGGGCGAATCGCGGATCGTGAGCTTTGCCGTGGACCGGAAGGTGAGAATCGACCGCGAGGAGCGGGGCGAGGAGGTGTTCTCGCGCGCCAAGATCCAGGGCGGCATGCTCGAGATCGTCAGGACCGCCCGCAAGGTGACGGTCTACACGATCGTGGGCGCGGCGCGCGAGCCGCGCGTCCTGCTCATCGAGCACCCGCGCATCGCCGGCTGGGAGCTCGCCGAGCCCAGGGAGGGCGTCGAGGCGACGCGCGACCGCTACCGCGTCCGGCGCGAGGTCGCTGCGGGGGAGACGGCGCGCGTGACCGTGGCGCTGGAGCAGCCCATCTCGCACGCCGTGGCGCTCACGGGCCTCTCCGGCGAGCAGATCGAGGTGGTCCTGTCGTCGCGCGAGATCCCCGAGGCGCTGCGCGCGGCGCTCGCGCGGCTCGCGGAGCTCAAGGCCGCGGTCGCCGAGAGGCAGCGCGCGCTCTCGGCCCTCGAGTCCGAGATCGAGGCGCTGCGCGCCGAGCAGGCGCGCGTGCGCGACAACCTCAAGGTCGTGCCTTCGGGGAGCGCGCTCCACGAGCGCTACCTCAAGACGCTGGGCGAGCAGGAAGACCGGATCGCGGCGGTGTCGGCGAAGCTCCCGGGCGCGCGGGAGGCCGTGGCCAGCGCGGAGCGGGCGCTCGCCGAGTACGTGCGCGGCCTGTCGCTCACGACGTAGCGAAAAGCGGAGGCCGCGCGCGCCCGGCGCTCTCCTGCGCGGCCTCCGCCGCCCTCCTGCGCGGTTGAATGCCACCCACCTCGAGCAAGCGCGGCAAGTCGAGCGTTCCGGCAAACGCTGCGACATTCCGTCGCGAACCTCTGAATTTTTGCGATGCGAGCTGCACCCCACGGAGGGCCGGGCGCGCTGCGCGACAGGCCGATGTGTTCGCCGGAGGCTCGCTCGCGAGAATCGAGGAGGGTATGGGTTCAAGCACGGTTCCCTGGGCTGGGTGGCGCTTCGCGCGATGCGTGGCGCTGCTCTGGATTGTCTATCTGACATGCGCGCTCGGCTGCGCGGCGCCATCGAGCGAGGCGCTCGACGTCGAGGCGTTGGAGGCGCAGTTCGAGGAGCGCGCCCGCGCGGCGCTCCGCGGCGACGACGCGCTCGTGCCCACCCCAGCGGGCTTCGAGCTCGCGGCGAGCCCGTCGCGCGGCGGCCTGACGCTCGCGTTCCCCGCGGACGGGAGCGGCGCCGTGCGGTTCGACCTGCCGGGTGGCCTCGGCATCGAGGTGCGCGAGCGCGGCGCGCTCGGTGAGGTCCAGAAGATCGGCGCTGCCCTCGCGTACCCGCGCGCGGGCGGCTTCGCGCTCTGGACGGCGCAGCGGCACGGCGCGGAAGAGTGGCTCTGGTTCCCCGACGGGGCGCCCGCCGCGGGACCTGTTGCGTCATGGCAGGTCGAGGGGGCGCGCCTCCGCCGCCGTGGCGCGAACGTGGAGGTGCTCGACGCGGCAGGGGAGCCGCGGATCATCGTGGCGGCTCCCGAGGCCTATGCGTCGCCGCGCCAGCGCGTCCCGACGCGCCTGGAGGTAGAAGGCGATGAGATCTCGCTCTGGGTCGAGGAGACGGGCTCGCCGCTCCTCGTGGACCCGTCATGGACCGTCACGGCCGCCTCCGAGGCGACGCTCCGCCACGAGCACACCGCGACCTCGCTTCCCGACGGCAGGGTGCTCATCGCGGGCGGGCGGCGATGGCTCGGCTCGTCAGACCAGTACCACCTCGCCAGCGCGGCCATCTATGATCCCGCGCTCGAAGCGTGGTTGCCCGCCGCTCCGATGAGCCAGCCGCGGTCGGCTCACACGGCGACCTTGCTCGCCGACGGCAGGGTGCTGGTCACGGGCGGCGCCATGAGCGGCGCCGCGTGGGTCGCCACCGCGGAGCTCTACGATCCGACGACCGACTCGTGGATTCCCGCCGCGACCATGACCTCGGAGCGCTCGGGACACACCGCGACCGAGCTCGCCGACGGGCGGGTGCTCGTCGCCGGGGGCGCGCCGGCTGGCGCCGCTCCTGCTGCCGCCGCCGAGCTCTACGATCCCGTGTCGGACGCCTGGACGCCGACGCCCGCGGCGCTTGTCGTGCGCAGGGAGCACGCGGCGACGCGCTTGCAGGACGGCCGCGTGCTGGTCGCCGGAGGCAGGATCATAGGAGCCAGCGTGGTGTCGAGCGTCGAGATCTACGATCCCGCGACGGGCGCGTGGACCCCGGGGCCGGACATGCTCCGCGCCAGGTGGATGCTCACGGCGACCTTGCTGGGGGACGGTGACGTGCTGGTGACCGGCTATGACTGGGATTCCGAGGCCGAGACCTACGATCCGGAAGCCAACGCATGGACGCTCGCGAAGAACAAGATGAGCTTTCGGCGCGGCTGGCACACGGCGACGCGGCTGTGCGACGGGCGGGTCTTCGTCTCTGGCAACCAGCCGCCCGACCTTTACGATCCGAGCACGCGGACCTTCTCGACAGCGCCCAGGAGCGAAGTGAGCCGCGGCAGCGCCACGGCGACGCTGCTCCCGGATGGACGGGTCCTCGTGGTCGGCGGGACTTCGAGCGCGCCGGGCGCCGAGATCTATGACCCGTCGGTCACGCCCTCGGGGACGCAGCTCGGCCCCCTGAACGCCTTGCGGAATTACGCGAAGACCGTGGAGCTGGAGGACGGGAAGATCCTTGTCGCGGGCGGCAACGCCGGTACGAAGACAACCGAGATCTACGATCCATCGAGCACGACGTTTTCCCTGGCGGCGCCTTTGAACTTCGAGCGGGCTCTCCCCGACCTGACACGCCTCGCCGACGGCAGGGTGTTGATCAGCGGGGGCCGCTTCGATGACTCCGAGGCGGATCTGTACAACGAAATCTACGATCCGGCGGCGGATGCCTGGACGCTGGCCGCCCCCGACGAGGAGCGTCGATACAACCACACGGCGACCTTGCTCGGAAGCGGCGACGTGCTCATCGCGGGAGGCGCGGTGATGGACTACCCGATGGAGCCGTTCCGCGTCCGCAGGACCGGATCGGCCGCGCTGTATCGTCCAGCCGACGACACCTGGGTCACCGTCGAGCCGATGAAAGCAAGCCGGGCGGAGCACGCGGCGACGCTGCTGAACGACGGCAGGGTGCTGGTCGTCGGCGGGATACAGGGTTTCGACGATTTCGACATCTCGACCGCGGAGCCGCTCGCCAGCGCCGAGATCTACGATCCCGCGACCCGGCGCTGGTCTCTGGTGGCGCCCATGACGGTGCCTCGGGGCAAGCCCACGGCGACGCGGCTCCTGGACGGTCGCGTGCTCGTCGTCGGGGGAGCCGCAGAGACCTACGACCCGGTGACGAACGTCTGGACTCCCACAGGGTCCATGAGCCAGCTGTCGGGTGTCAGTCATGTTGCCACGCTGCTGACGACAGGCGAGGTGCTCGTCATCGCAGGGACGACGGCGCAGATTTACAGCCCCGCGACGAACTCCTGGACACCTGCCCCGTCGACCTTGCTCTCGCATGGCTTTTCCACGTCCGCGCTCCTGCCGAGCGGCCATGTCCTCATCGTCGGCCCCAACAGGGACGCGGAGCTGTACGATCCTCGATGGCACGGCCCCGGGGACAACGGCTGCAGCACGGGCGCTGGCGGAGAGGGCGGCGCCGGCGGCGGTGTTCCCGGTGCAGGAGGCGCGGGCGGCGCTGGCGGGAGTGAGCCCGGAACTGGCGGCGTCGGCGGCGGTGAGTCCGGTGTGGGCGGCGCTGGCGGCGCTGGCAGCGGTGAGCCAGGAACTGGCGGCGCTGGCGGCGCTGGCGGGGGTGCGCCTGGAACTGGCGGCGCTGGCGGCGCTGGCGGGGGTGCGCCTGGAACTGGCGGCGCTGGCGGCGGTGAGTCCGGTGCTGGCGGCGCTGGCAGCGCGGGCGGGGGCGAGCCTGGAACTGGCGGCGCTGGCGGCGGAACGTCCGCAACGGGCGGCGCTGGCAGCGGTGGATCCGAGACTGGCGGCGTCGGCGGCGCCGGTGGCGGCGAGTCCGGTGCTGGCGGCATTGGCGGCGCCGGCGGTGATGTCGCTGGTGCAGGCGGCAGGGGCGGCGATGCTGGCGCCGGAGGCGAGGGCGGCGGCTCGGCGAGCGGAAGCTCGACGAGCACCACCGCCGGCGCTGGCGGCGATGGCGGCCCCGGGACGGCGACCGCATCCAGCAGCGCTGCCGCCGCTGGCGGCGATGGAAACCCGGGTCCGACGAGCACTTCGAGCGGCTCCGGAGCGGACGAGCCGGCGGACACTGGCTGCACCATGGGGCAAGGGGCGCCCGGCCGCGGGGCCAGCGCCTTCTACCTCGCTGTGATCGGGGCCGCTCTCCGGCGGAGGCTCCGCCGCTCCAGGGCGGCAATCCCGCGGTGAACTCCGATCGCCGGCTGCTCCCGCTGAGCTGAATACCGCCTGCCCATGACGCTGCTCAGCGACCCTGGCGGGGAGACCGCCGCGCGCTACGGCGTCAAGTCGCCCTTTGGACTCCTCCCGGTCAGAAGTGTTACCAGGGCTCCGCTCGTACACCTGCGCAGCCTCGGCACTGCTCCTGCGCGGGCCCGGCGCCCTCCTGCGCGGCCTCCGCTCCCCTCCTGAGCACCCCCATCATGGTGTCTGCAAGAGAGCTGGGGTTGCTACGCTGAGGTCACCGCAGTTGACGCGTGATGGCTCGGGCTGCACGGGCACCCTCGGTGTGCGGCAGAGATCGTTCCGTCACAGCGGCGGCGCGATTCCCAGGATCTTCGTTCCGCTCGCGTCCAGGATCGCGTGATGTATGTCGCTCTCGCCAAGCGCGTGGGTGGCCGTGAAATCGAAATAGTAGTTCGATCCGTAATACGGATAGAAACTCCCGCTGTGCGCTCCGCGTACGACCTTGATAGCGTAGCCCACCGGCCCCTGCACGAGACCCTGGAATTCGTTGTCGTCGTAATCTTCAATGAGCTGCTTGAGGCTGTCCCACGAAAGGTCGCCCTGATAATGGTTCGGTCGCTCGTCGATGAGCATCTTCGTCACCCCTCCGTGAATTCGCCGCGATTGCAACCCGGCGCGCGTGGCGCGTCGATACTGAACATGCGCCCGTCGTCCTCGTGAAGGCGGCCATGCGGCGGCATCGGGGGAGGCGCGGTTTTCCGCGGGGGGCGTCGGCGAAGCTCCCGGGCGCGCGGGAGGTGGTGGGCAGCGCGGAGCGGGCGCTCGCCGAGCACGTGCGCGGCCTGTCGCTCACGTCGTAGCGCCGCGGGCCGAACGGGCCAGGGAGATCCCATGGCCCTCGCGCCGCCGAGCAGGCCTATCGATGGCCCTCGCGGGCATCCTCGGCGCAGCGGGCGCCGCGCCGGTAGTCGGCCAGGGCCTCCAGGTACAGCGCGCTGAACCGATCGGTGGAGAAGGGATTCTGGCTGGTCACGAGGTTGCAATCCCGCTGCGCGTACGCGCTCCCGGGGAACGCGGCCTCGTGCTCGTAACCGTGATCCTCGAGCTGCTCGCCGATGCCCCGGACCTGGGCGTCGGCCCCCATCACGAAGGTCTCGATATAGAACTCCTCGAACGACGAGACCGACGTCACCGTCCGACCGCTGAGCGGATGCGGCTGCCGCATGCGGGTGAGCACCGCCGGTGCGTGGCAGATGAGCCCCACGGGCTGGTGTTTCGCGCCAAAGTGAGCGAGCAGCGCGTGCAGGTCCGCGTTGTCGAGCAGGTCGACCATCACGCCCTGTCCGCCGGGAACGACGATGCCGTCGAACGAGTCGGCCGCGGCGCGCGCCGCCTTCAGGCTGAGCGGCGCGCGGACCTCCGGGGCGCGCTCGACGAAGCGCTGCGCTTGCGCGCGCCGCGCTCCGCCTCCCCAGTACCGCTCGTCGAGGCTCTCGGGGTCGATCGCCGGGGCGGCGCCCCCGTCGGTCGCGAACACGACCTCGTGCCCCGCGCCGGTGAGGGCCAGGTACGGTTCGTAGAACTCGCCGAGGAAGGTGCCGGTCGCGCGCTTCGAGCTGTCCGCAAGCGTCTGCTCTCGAGCGGCGCTGAGGACGAACAGGATCTTCCCTCTGGGTTTCTCTGCCACCGGGCGCTCGGGGAACACGGGGTGGAGCCTCGGCGCCGCCGCGCCGCACGCGACCAGCGCCGGGCCGGCGAGCACGACCGCGAGGCCCGCGATCAGCGCCGTCCTTCGGGCCGCGCCCCGCGGCGCTCCGCGGCGCCCCGGGCCGCGCGTGGGTTCCGTTGCTGGGCGTTCGCCGTCTCGCTTCGTTCGTTCCGTCGTCATGCGGGAGACCATGACCAGCGGAGCGAGATCGCACCTTGACCTAGGTCAAGAAGCAGCGGTCCTGGTCGCGGCGCGCTTCAGGCGGCTCAGGGCCTCGGGTGTGATGCCGAGATATGCGGCGATGTGGTAGTCGGGCACGCGGCGCGCCACGGCCCCGTGCTCTGCGAGGAACGCGCGATAGCGCTCGGCGGCCGGATCCATCAGCAGCGACGCCTCGCGGCGCACCTTCTTCAGGTACACCCGCTCGACGATCCGCCGGCTCACCCGCTCCCAGTAGATGTCGCGCTCACAGAGCTCGCTCAGCCGCGAGTAGGGCGCGACGAAGAGCTGCATCGGGGTCAGCGCCTGGATCGTCAGCCGGGCGGGTTCCCTGGTGATCAGCGCCTCCAGCACCGACATGAAGTCCGGCGCGGAGATGAACCCTTTGTTGAACTCCTTCCCGTCGCTCCGCGTGTAAAACATCCTCGCGATGCCGGAGTTGACGAGCGCCACCGAGTCGCTCGCCTCGCCCGCCCGCACGAACGCCTCGCCCTTCCGCAGGCTCTTGCCGTGAAACAGGGCCGCGAAGGCGTCGAAATGCGGCGCCGGCCGGGCGTCGAGCGCGGCGACCATGCGCGCGAGCGCCGCGACCTGCTCCGCGCGCGAGAGCTGCCCCATGGCAGGGGAGCCTAGCACGGCGCTCCCGGAGCGCGTCTGCCGCTCGCCCGCGCCTGCATCGTGACGGGCCGAGTCGCATGGGCTAGATCACAGATGCATGAACCATTCGGCGGTCACAGCGGTCCTTGTCGGCGCTTGCCTTCTCCCTGGCTCTGCATCGGCGCAGGCGGAAGGCGTGTCCCCGGCGGGGAGCCCTCCCCCCGTGGTGTATCCCGGGGAAGGCTGGCCCAACGTGGGGCGCCCTGGCGACCCGGTCGTGAGCGTGGGTGGCCTCTTCAGCTATACTGGCCGCGAGAACGCCGATGACGCCGTCGGCGCCGGCGTCGAGGGCAGCCTCGCGTGGTACGGACAGCGCACGTTCGCCTGGATAGGCGCCGTTGCGCAGGCGCAGCTCGTCGCCGACCGACCGGTCCACGAGAGGTTGGCGCTCGGTTTCCAGGGTGGGTTCGGCCCGGTCGGCGCCGAGCTCTCGGCGTACACCGAGGGCGCGGGCCGGTCGAACGCCCGAACGTATGGAGCGCAGATCGTGCCCTTCATCGCGATCCCCATCGCCTACGCGGGCTTTCGACTCGCCCTTCCGTTCGACGGGGGGGCTGGCGCGACGATACCTTCTTACGGCACGGAGTACGGGTTGGTCATTGGCTTGAAATTTCCGATCAACCCGAGAGCCTTTGGACATAGTCTTCATTGAGCCGGTTCACGGCCCTGTACGCCGGCCACGCCGTTCTCCGCCCATGCCGCTGGCCCGCGTCCGCTTTCCGCTCCTCGAGCGTCACCTCGGCGGCGACGAAGATCGCCTCGGCCAGCTCCTTGGCTGGACACGCCTGCCTGGCGCGCTCGCTTGCTCCCGTGCCCTTGCACGTCGGCCGCTCGATCGCCGCCGCACGCCGCGATCGACCCCGCCGTCCGTTGCTCCTTCGCTACAACGAGGTATCCGCTCCGCGGCCGCCTGATGTCCGCAGGCCGCAGCGCTGAGGCTCGAAAATCTCGGTCACGCCCCTCGCGGAGCGGCCCGCCGGTATGATAAGGCTGGCCGCCGGGGGCAGATCCAGCAAGGCGCGTCGCGCATGCGCCTTGCACGGGGCCCCCGCGAGCGGCGCATACGTCGCCAGGAGGCTTGAGATGGACGAGAGGGTTCAGCGGTACGTGGATATGGCGGTAGCGCTCGGGGTGAGCGTCGGCGGGAAGATCGTGGGCGCGATCCTCGTCTGGGTCATCGGCCGCATGATCGTCCGGGGGCTCCTGTCGATGCTGCAGCGCAGCTCCGCGCTGAAGAAGCTCGACACCACGCTGGCTCATTACCTGGAGTCGGCGGCGTCCGTGCTGCTGAACATCCTGCTCGTCATCGCCGTGCTCAGCGTCTTCGGCGTCGAGACGACCACCTTCGCCAGCCTGCTCGCCGCGATCGGCATCGCCGTCGGCATGGCGTGGTCCGGCCTCCTGTCGAACCTCGCGGCCGGCATCTTCATGATCCTCCTGCGCCCCTTCAAGACCGGGGATTACGTGACGGCCGGCGGCGTGACGGGCACCGTCCACTCGATCGGCCTCTTCGCGACCACCCTCGATACGCCCGACAACGTCCGCACCATCGTGGGCAACAACAAGATCTTCAGCGACACGATCCAGAACTTCAGCACGAACCCGGTCCGCCGCGTCGACTGCACCGCGCAGCTCGCCCACGGCGCGGATCACGAGGCGGCGATCACGCGGCTCAAGACGCACCTCGCGCTCATCCCCAACGTCGCGAAAACCCCTGCGCCCAGCGTCGAGATCCTGGATTTCACCCTCGCCGGGCCCGTGCTGGCCGTCCGGCCCTTCTGCCACACCGATCACTACTGGGACGTCTACTTCGCCACGACCAAGATCATCCGCGAGGAGCTCGGCAAGATGGGGCTCCCGGTCCCGAGCCAGCACGTGCACATCAACCAGCTCGCGGCAGCGCCTGCTCACCGCGCCGCAGGCTCGGAGATTCACCCGACGGCCTGACGCTCCGCCGGTCGGCCCTGCGCGACCTGCCCACGCGGGGCCCACGCGGGGCCCACGCGATGCCCACGCGATGCCCACGCGATGCCCACGCGATGCCCACGCGATGCCCACGCGATGATCGACCGGCCTTGAGGGTGGCGAGCCGATCCTCTACTCCGGGGTGGGAGGCCCGGGCTCTCCTCCGCGGCCTCGGCCCCCTCCCGGCGCGCTCCTGCGCAACCCGGGCGTCCCGCCTGCGCGCCCCCCGTTTGGTACCGTCTACCGTGCTCACGCCGATCGCGCGATCGTAGCTGCGGCGAGCTCAGCGCCGCCCTTTGCGGCGAAGCCCTAGCGCTACCAGGAGCGTGACCGCTCCGCACCACGGGCGGTGGCCGTCCCCGGCGCCGCCCATGCTGCAGCCATTGCCGGCAAACGTGTCTGCGACGATATCCCCCGCAGAGCATCCAAGTCCGCCTGTGCTGTCTCCGCCGTTGCTGGCGCCGGAGCCCGGGTCGCCGCCCGACCCATGAGAGGCACTGCCGCCCTCGCCACCGGCCCCGTTCTCGGGGGCGCCGCCCTCCCCATCAGGTCCCCCAGCGGCGCCCGCGGAGCCATCGGCGCCGCCCCCGAAGCCGCCGGCCCCGCCGCCCTGTCTGCCGTCGCCGCCTTGCTCACCGCAGGCGCCGTCGCAACAGCGGCCGTCGGCGCAGGATCCGCTTGCGCACGCGTCGTTGGTGTCGCAGGGGGCGCCGGGCGGCAGCCCTCGAAGACCCTGGGGAACGTAGAGCTCGACGGCATCCGTCGTTAGGTGAACGATGGTGGAGTCATCGGGAACATCGCCGCCCGCGATCAGCACTGTGCCGCTGGGAAGCAGCGTGGCAGTGTGCCCTGCTCGGGGGAGCGCCATCGGCAGCGCCGCAGCCCAGCTCTGGGTGATCGGATCGAAGAGCCACACGGCGTCCGTGAAACCGTAGAAGTCCAAGCAGTCGATGGGCCCACCGCAGGTCGGCCATCCGTCCTCATCGATACCGTCATTGGAGTCGTGCCACATGCCTCCCGTCAGCAACGCCCGGCCGCCCGGCAACGGCGTGAGCACCTCGCTGGCGTATTTCCCGGACGTATCGAGCCCCCCGGCGCTCGTCCAGGCATTCGTCGCTGGATCATAGACCTCGGACTGTCCTTCGCGACCGACCACGAGCACCTTGCCGCTCGACAGCAGCGTCATGCGCGTTCCTCCGGAGCTCCGGGGGAGCGATTGCGCCCAGGTCTCCGAGGCGGGGTCGTACAGCTCGGCGTGGCCGAACGTGCCCACCACGAGCACCCTGCCGTCCAGCAGCGATACGGCGCCGAGTGGGCCCTCGTTCGCCACGCTCATCGACGTGGTGTCCACCCATGTATCGGCGACGGGATCGTAGATCTCCGCGGCTGGCGTCGGCGGCCAGGAAGGGGATGTCGTGAGCCGCCCGCCGGCGACGAGCACCCGTCCGTCGGGCAGCGGGGCGACGCCGTAATTGGTGCGGTGCGTCGGCATCGGGGCGGGAGCAGTCCAGGCATCGAGCGCCGGATCGTACAGCGCAGCTTCCCAGCCCCCGGTCATGGCCAGCACGCGGCCGTCCTGGAGGACGACATGCGGCGCGCTCTGCGCGAGAGATCGCGGCGCGGGCGCGGCTCGTGTCCAGGTCTCCGTCGCGGGATCGAACAACGCGGCGCTGGTGAGGGACGAGTACTCGTTCCACCAATCGAACGGGGGCCCGCCTTCGACGGTGGCGGCTCGCCCTCCGAAGACAAGGACCTTCCCTGTGGGGAGCAGCGCGGCGGCGTGCTGGCCTCGGGGCTCCGGTAACGGCGACGTCGCGACCACGCTCGCACCCGCGCCGCTCGCCGCATCGGAAGCGCCGAGCGGCGCCGCCCCTCTCATTTCCAGGTGGGCGCCGTCCATCGCGCACCCGATCAGCGGTGCACTCACGAGGTGAGCTGCTGCGAGCACCAGGACAGGGAGCCGTCTCCCGGCCCGCTGCCCTGCCCCCGACGGGCGCTCCTCTTCTTCCGTGCCCACATTTTCCCCCGCCACATCGCCTCTTGCCATCCCGCACCTCGGGCAACGCTGCGCTGCCACCTGCGCAGTCTGGCGATCCTGATGCGCCGATCCCCCGCCACATTCATCTCCCGGCCCCGGCCGCTCTCTCCCCGTGCCGCGAGCCCGCAGATGCCCCCGAGGACTTGACGCTCCGCCAGTCGACCGCGCTCGGGCCGCGCGACAACCTCCGCGTCGCGGCGCTCGAGGAGCTCGACGCGGCCGGCGTCAAGCTGATGAACCGGACACAGCTCGTCCTCCACCAGCGGAGCAAGGGCCCGTCCTAGTCAGCCCGGGCGTGGGGTCGAGCGGGCGAGGCGCCGAGACGACGCCATCGAGGCCCTTGCGCCCGCGCTGGCCGGAGCGCATGGTCGCTGCATGAGCGTCGAGGAGCGCGTCGCGGCGGAACGGCTTGTCCTGGCCGCAAACGAGGCCTTTTACGAGGCGTTCCGCGCCGGGGATTACCAGGCGATGTGCCGGGTGTGGGCCGAGCGGGCGCCCGTGGCCTGCGCCCATCCCGGCATGGAGGCGCTCTCGGGGCGCGCCAGCGTGCTCGAGAGCTGGAGCCAGCTCTTGCGCCAGACCTCGCCCCTGCGCATGCGCTGCCAGGGCGCCTCGGCGCACCTCTTCGGGGACTTCGCCTTCGTCACGTGCTACGAGGCGAACGGCGACGAGCCTGCACACCTGTGCGCGACCAACGTGTTCGTCCTCGAAGACGGGCAGTGGAAGATGGTCCACCACCACGCGGGTCCGCTCTCCGCGCCGCGGCCCGAGCGGTGGGCGCCCGCTCGCTCCCGGCTCATGAACTGAGAGGCTGGCCGGGGCCGGGGAGACCCGCCATGAGGGCACGGATCTCCTCCGCTGAGTCGAACCGTGGTGAGCACAGGATCGAAACCTGAACGGAGTCCGTCCGTTTTGGCCGATAGTCATGGTCGTTCGCCGAGGAGCGGTCGCCACGCGCATTCGTCCGGCAAGAGCGCCCAGATGACGTCGGCGTTCGGGCGAAACGCGATCTCCCGCAGGACGCGGGGTGTCGAGATGCGATCCATCCTGAACATTCGCGGCTCGTTCTTTCCCGTGTCCAGGGCGAGCACGTACCAGACAGGGCTCTGGATCAGGAGGCCGTGCGGCTCCACGCGTCGCCTCGACGCCCTCCCCTCGCGGTCTTGGTAGTCGAACCCGAGGCCGACGCCGGCGGAGAACGACTCCTCGAAGAGCCTCACCAGCTCTGCGGGGGGCGCCCCGGCTCCGGCGCGCACTGGCCCGCTCGCCGGATCGCCGACGATGACCCTGCGGCAGAGGGCGCGCAGCTCTCGCGCTCGTTCAGGAGGAAGGCTGCTGAGCAGCTTGGCCAGCGCGGAGCTGGCGGCGTCGCTCCACGGAAGGTCGCTCGCGGCCTGAGAGAGGCGCGCGGAGAGCCAGAGCGTCACGATCTCTGCGACCGAGAGGTGCACGGCGGTGACGCCCCGGCCGGCATCGAGCCGGATCCCCCCGCCGGGGCCGGCCTCGCCCTCGATGTTGAGTCCGCGCTCCCTCAGCGTCGCGAGGTCCCTGCGCACGGTGCGGGCGCTGACCCCGAGCGTCGCGGCCAGCTCGCCGACCGTCGTCGCTCCCCGCGCGCGAAGCAGGTCGGAGAGCTCCATGACCCGGACGGCGCGCGACATATGGTGACAGAATCTGTCAGGGTCTCGCGCTAGTCAACGCCCATGTCCAACGTGGCGAACACCTGGCCAATCGGCCTCGGCGTCCTCACCGGCAGGTACCCATGGCCGACCGGCTGAAGGACCTCTTCGACGAGCGGTGCGTCCGCTCGATCGCCCGCGACCTCCGCTCGGCGCACCCTGGCCTCGACGAGCGCGGCTTCGCCCGCGACTGCCTGGCGAGCCTCTCCGATCTGGAGCTCACGGGCCGCGCCTCCCACATCGCGGACGTCATGCACCACCACCTGCCGCAGCCCTTTCCGGAGGCCGCTCGCGTGATCGTCGCCTCGCTCGGGCCCGAGCTCGATCGGAGCGACGCGTTCGGCCTCGCGCCGCTCCAGTACATGCCGCACGTGTTCTATGTGGCGAAGCGCGGTCTCGATCACTTCGAGGACGCGATGACCGCGCAAGTCGAGCTGACGAAGCGGTTCTCCGCCGAGTTCAGCATCCGCGCGTTCCTGACGAGGCACCCCGACGCGACGCTCCGCCGGCTCCGCACGTGGGCCGCCGACCCGAACGTCCATGTCCGGCGGCTCGTCTCCGAGGGGACGCGCCCACGGCTGCCGTGGGCCCCGCGGCTCCGTGCTTTCCAGCAGGATCCAGGCCCGGTCATCGATTTGCTCGAGCTCCTGAAGGACGATCCGGAGCGCTACGTGCAGCGCTCCGTCGCCAACAACATCAATGACATCGGCAAGGACCACCCGGACATCGCGGCGAGCCTCTGCCGGCGTTGGCTCGAGGGCGCGCCGCCCGGGCGGCAATGGATCGTGCGCCACGCGCTGCGCTCGCTCGTCAAGAAGGGTGATCGCGGCGCGCTCGACGCGCTCGGCTTCGGCGCGGCGCCGAGCGTCGCGATCGCTTCGGCGTCGCTGTCCCCGCGATCGGTGAAGCTCGGCGGAGAGCTCCGCTTCTCGTTCGAGCTCGCGTCGACGGCCCCGCGCGACCAGGAGCTGATCGTCGACTGCGCCGTGCACTTCGTGAAGGCGAACGGCTCGACGCGGCCAAAGGTCTTCAAGCTGCGGAAGCTCGTCCTGCCGCCGTCGGGTCGGGCCGAGATAGCCGGCAAGGTCTCCTTCGAGGAGATGACGACCCGCCGTCACTATCCCGGTCGCCACAGCATCGATGTGATGGTCAACGGCGTGGCGCACCCGCTGGGGCAATTCGAGGTGCGCCGGTGACGGCGTCCTGACGCGCCCTCCCCGACGATCGACGGGCCTCATCCTGCGCTGGACGCGCAGGGGACGGCCGCGCGCGCTTGACCGGCTCGCATCGCTCGGCTTCCATCGTCTATCCGATGCTCCGGATCCGCGCCGCGCAAGTCGACGTCCTGACGGAGGCCACGTTCGAGCGCAGCGTCGCCGAGCACCTCCGCCGGTTCTTCCCCGATCGCTGCGCCGCCCTCGGCGACAGCGGTTTGCTCGGGTTCGTCCGCGAGGGCCTCGCCAAGGCCCGGCGGATCGGGTTCTCGCAGCCGGCGCACGCAGGCCAGTTCGTGACCTTGATGCTCGTGCTCGGCCGCGACTTCGACGTCGATCCGCTCCACCCGTGGGCGGGGGCGATCCTGCGTGATCCCGCGCTCGCGCACCCGGGCACGCGGATCAGCGCCCTCTGCAACGAGGCGTCCCGGCGCTTCGACGGAGGCGCTGCGTGAGCCAGCTGATCGGCGGCGCGCGCGATCAACTCTGGCAGGCGGTCGAGAACGGCTGGTGGCTCGCGCAGGTGGCGTACCGCCGCTGCACTCAGCACGCGACGCCGCAAATTCAGGTCCAGCACCCCCAGCTCGTCTACTGGGATGCGGGCTCGACGCCGGCGCGCGCGCAGGTCGACCTCTCGGTCGATCCGGCGGGCTTCGACGGGCAGGCGACGCTCACGTGGAACACAGCCCTCGCGCAGGTGTACGACGCGCTGGCCGGCGGCAACCAGCTCGTGTCCGGCGCGGCCGTGCACCCCAGGCACTGGAACGGCAACGTGCCCCTCTACGTGGAGCCGCTCGGCGTCGGGAAGGTCACGCTGACGTTCTCGCTCGCGGCGACCGGCACCTACTACGTCAACGCGCCCGGCACCGTCAGCGGCGATGTGGACGTGGTCCCGCTCGAGATCGAGATCAAGGCCCAGGACGGCTCGGATCCGGTTCCCTGGGTGCTCGCGCAGAACAAGCGCACCTACAAGGCCGTGCTGACGCCGGCGATCGGCGGCGGCCAGTTTGTCTGGACTGCAGACGATCCGGCGGCGCTCGCCGACATCCGCAGCGCCGGAGACACCGCCACCGTCAAGGCCGCGGGGGACGGCGCCGGCGTCATGAAGCTCCGCGTGCGCTTCACGGACGGCGGCCGCAGCGTCGACACGAAGCTCAAGGTGACCATCGTCCAGCTCCGCATCAAGGACGACGACAAGCACGGTGATGCGAAGAAGCACGCCCTCCTCGGCGAGGTGGACGCGCCGCGGCGGTTCGCTGCCGTCTTCGAGCCGGCCGCGCCGGGGACGAAGTTCCACTGGAAATCGGCAGGGGTGCAGAGGTGCGGGCTCGACCACCTCACGGTGCGCACGGACGTGGCGACGATCGATCCCCGCGACACGGGCCTCGCGAAGATCCAGGTGACAGCCATGCTCGATCTCGAGCCCCGGGATCAGATGGCCACCGTCCACCACGATTTCACGATCGTGGACGTGGCCATCAAGGGCGGCGACGGTCGCGCCGCGCCGCCGGCCTCGGTGCTGCGGTACATGAGGCACACATGCAAGGCCGTCCCGAAGCCGGCGGTCGCGCTGGAGGGATACGCCTGGACTTCGGGCGGCCCGCTCGTCGTCGTGGGAGCGGGCGGCGAGGCCAGCGTCGAGCTCGCGGGGACGGCGAAGACCACCAAGGAGGCGCCGGCGTCGCTCACGCTCGCCGCCACGCTCGACGGGCAGACCACGACCAGGCAGATCCAGATGGCCGTAACCGACATCTGGGTGGACCCCGAGATGACGCATGCCGCCGTCGACACGGAGCGAGGCACGACGGCCTCTCTCACGGTGCGGGGCGCGCCGGACGGGAGCCGGTTCACGTGGGAGACCGAGAGCAACGGCGCCACCATCTTCGACCTGGACGACCAGAAGAAGGTCACGATCCTCGCGACCCAGCACGGCGAGGTCGACGTCGAGATCACCTGCGCGCACGAGAACGCCATCCAGCCGCTCACGGCCACGGGGAAGATCGTCTTCGTCGGCGTCGCCATCAAGCACGAGGACGGAGCGGCGGCGGCGAAGGACTTCGTGCTCGCCGGCGCGAAGCGGAAGTACAAGGCGGTGCCGACGCTCGACGTCAAAGGGGGGACGTTCGAGTGGAATTGCGTGACCCCGGAGAGCAAGCTCACCCTCCACTCGAGCAAAGAGACGGCAACAATCACCGCGGGGCGAGAGGCTGCCGATGTCGAGACGATCGAGGTCGCCTTCAAGCTCGGCGGCAGAACCGCGCGAGCCAGGCACGACGTCACCGTCGTCAACCTCGTCATCAAGGACGGCGACGGAGAGAGCCCGGCCAACGTCCATGTCCTCACCGGGCAGCAGCGCGCATTCCGGGCCGTGCTCACCCAGCCGCTGGAAGATGGGGAGTACGCCTGGGCGAAATCGGGAGACCCGTCCCTTTACGAGTTCGACGCCGATCGCGCGGACGCGACCGTCACGGCCGCTGCGCAGCGCAACGGGCCCGCCACGATCAGCGCGAAATACAGCGTCGACGGTCAGGAGATCCCTGCCACGCACACCTTCAACGTGGTCGCTCTCGACATCAAGGACGCCGACGGGCAAGCGCAGCCCAGGACCTCGACGCTCAAGCACTTCAAGCAGCAGTACAAGGCCGTCCCCCGATCGGCGACGGCCCAAGGCACCTTCGTCTGGACCGGGGTCGATGGGATCTCCCTCGTCGGCGGCCAGCAGACCGACGTCGTGGAGATCGCCGGCACGCAGAAGACCGGAGAGGGCGAGACGGCTCTTCTGTCCGTCGCGTACACGCTCGATGGCCAGACCATGACCCGGCAGGTGGGGATCGCGTTCACCGACATCTCGGCGCCGCCGGTCGTCGTCGCGCTGGACCCAGAGGACGGTGGGACCGCCGAGATCGAGACTGTGGACACGCTCGGCGAGCCCGGTCACGCGTGGGACTTCTCCTCCAACCCCATCGAGGCCAGCTTCGATGGGGGGAGCAAGCAGAAGAAGATCAAGGTCAAGGCCAAGAAACCGGGCGTGGTCGAGCTCGGCCTCACGTACACACACGCGCTCGCCATCGGCGCCCTGACGGCCAAGGGCGTGGCGGTGTTCGTGCGCGAGCGCATCAAGAGCTTCACCGCCGAGATCGACGCCGAGACGGCTGTGGCAGAGGACGCCGGCGCGGACGAGAAGAAGGCCAAGGTGCTGCTCGGGTTGGACAGCGATCCGGACGTGTGGAAGGTCGGCTGGGTGGTCGCCGAGGCCGAGGGCGCGCCCGCGCGGCTCGACGTCGCCGGCCTGCCCGCGGGCGAGGGCGAGCACACGTGGAAGCCAAAGGGCGGCGGCTACATGAAGATCGCCGACGTGCAGCCTGACGGGGATCACGGCGAGAAGAAGAGCAAGGTGCTCCTCAAGGCCCGTCCCAAGGCCGGCGACGCGGGTCCTCCAGCCGACCCAGGTCACGAGGACGACGAGGTCGTCGCGAAATACACGCTTGCCAGCAAGGGCGCGAAGGACAAGCTCGCGGTGGAGGTCCACCGTCATGGGTGCTCGGCGATCAAGTGGCACCGCAAGGGGAAGGACAACGTCGAGGAGAGCGACCGGATCGCCATTTGCGAGCACAAGGCCACACCGCAGTGGGACGGGGAGGATCGATGGACGGCGCCGCCGGGCGGTGAGGGCATCGGTATTCTCTCGTCCGGAGGACATCAGCACGGAGGCCGCTGCCCCGTCTGCTCCGGCGCCGCCAGCGAGAGCGCCAGCACCTCGCCACGCCATGTCTGGCACCACGTCCCCGGCAGCGCGCGCGCGCTCGCCAAGGCCCGCGCGCTCGCGGACGCCGTGCGCCGCTTCGCCCGCGACACGGACGACAAGGACGCGGATTACGTCGGGTTCCTCACGGACGCGCTGCTCGACTACGTCCGGCCCCTGAAGAGGGGTAGTACGACGAAGCGGCTCAACAAGGGCAAGATGCTCGGGGTCCTTGTCGGCAAGGACGGGACGGGTGGCGACGTCTGGCTCTACGCGCTCTCCGGGGATTGGACGGCCGACGGCGGCTGGTCCGGCCCCATCGGCCTCGGCGGCAACATCAAGAAACAGCGGACCGTCAGCAACTTCGACGGCACCACCACGACCTACGTGAAGACCAAGGTGCCGTTCAACACCGAGGCGATGACGGATGGCTGGGGAAAGCTCGGCCGGTGCGCCGCGCAGGTCCTTCTGAGGAACGCCATCGGCCGCGGCCTCAAGGACATCGAGCTCGCCGAGGTGTGGCTCGACGTCAAAAAGGATCTGGGCACATCGGGCTTCCAGCACCAGCACGAGATCGGATCCTGCGAGCAGTGCCGCCGCTGCCTGGGGCGGCTCCTCTGCGAGGTGGGCGCCTGACCCGCAGGCACGGAGAACGTTCATGAACCTCGTCGACCGTTGCATCGAGTTCTGCACATCGCTCGATCCCGATTTCAGCCGCGCCCTCCGCGGCTCGACCCCGGATCAGATCGCCGAGCTCACCCGGGCGATGGGCCGGCCGCCGAGCGCGGTGCACCTCGCCTTCCTCGAGCGCATGGGCGAAGACACGGGTGCGTTGAAGCTCGGCCTCTACGCCACCTCCCCGCGCGAGATGATCGAGCGGCGCCCGGACATGCTCGAGGACATGCCGGAGGGCGTGGAGCCGTTCGCCGTGCCCGTCGGCGACGACGAGGAGGACATCTTCCTGCTCGGCGGCGACGATCCCGAGGTCGTGCGCCACGACGGCGCGCCCCTCGACGACGAGGGGCGGCTCGATCTCTCGCGGACCGAGCCCGTCGCGGGCTCGCTGTCGGAGCTGATCTGCCTGCCCGTCCTCAACGCGCGCCTCGCCACCCGGCTCCCTTTGCAGGCGATGTACACCGAGCGGGAGCTGCGCCCGGACACGCTGGCACGCTGCCGCTGGCTGGCCGGCCTGTTCGGGTTCGAGCCGTACTGGTTCTCCAATGCCCACACCTTCGCGGCGAAGCGAGGCTCGTTGCTCCTTGTCGCCAAGCAAGCGCCGGAGTTCTATCTCTCCGTCGGCCTCGCCGGGAGCGACGAGGCCGACTGGGGGGTCGTGTCGCGCACCCTGCAAAGGGAGCTGGAGCTCGATCCCTATCGGTGACGTGACCCGTTGAGGGCGAAGGGGCAGGTGCCCATGACAGCGCGGGCGCCGCGCAGAGCCGTTGCGCGGGTCGGGGTCCGCGTCTATGAGGCGGGAGATGAAGGACTGGGAAGCGCTCTTCGCAAAGAAGCTCGAGGAGACCGACCTCGGCAAGGATCCGGCCCATGATCTGGCGCACTTCGCGAGGGTGGTCGCCACGGCCAAGGCGCTCGCGGCGGACGAAGGGGCAAGGCTCGAGATCGTCGTCCCCGCGGCGTGGCTGCACGATCTCGTCAACGTCCCCAAGAACGACCCCAGGCGCTCCCAGGCGTCGCGGCTCTCCGCGGAGGAGGCGCTCTGCTTCCTGCGGAGCGTGGAGTACCCCGAGGCGTTCCTCCCCGACATCGCCCACGCCATCGAGAGCCACAGCTACAGCGCGGGGATCGAGCCGACGACCCTCGAGGCCAGGGTGGTCCAGGACGCCGACCGCCTCGACGGCCTGGGCGCGATCGGGATCGCCCGCTGCTTCGCCGTGGGCGGCCTGCTCGGCGTGCGGTTCTACGATCCCGGGGATCCGTTCGCCGAGCGGAGGCCGTGGGACGACCGGATGAACGCGATCGACCACTTCCACGTGAAGCTGTTCAAGACCGCCGAGAGCCTCACGACGGCCGCAGGGCGCCGCGAGGGCGCGCGACGCGCGGAGTTCATGAGACAGTACCTCGCTCGCCTCGCGCTGGAGATCGGCGGCGAGATGGCGCCTGACGTTATCTGACGTCAACTGACGTCAACTGACGTCAGATAACGTCAGCCCGCGCCGGCGACCGTCACCGCGGCCGCCACGGCGACCGGGATCGTGAAGTTGTCGTCCATCCGCGTGGAGAAGAGCTCGGTCGCCGCCCCGGCCAGGCCCGCGACGGCGGCCAGGAGGAGCCGCGAGGAGAGCGACGCCGGGCCGAGCGCCCACATCACGACGAGGGCGCTCAGCGCGCCCGCCGCGAAGAAGGCGAGCGTGCCCTCCAGCGAGCGGCCGTCGCGCAGCCGCGTGCGGCCGAAGCGGCGGCCGATGAGGGCCGCCGCCGGGTCGGCCACCGCCAGCACCACCACGGCGAGCGACTGGCTCAGCCGCGTCCCGAACAGCGCCAGCAGGAAGAGCGCTGTCACGTACCAGGTGGACGAGTTCACCCGGTAGCGCTCGTGCGGGTGCGCCACGAGCCGGAAGACCCCCATCAGCCGCTCGTTGACCCGCTCGCTGACCCGGCGGGCGATCTCCATCGACCACACCGCCACAACGAACGCGCCGCTCGCGGCCACGAGCCAGCCGCGCTCCGGCAGGAGCTGGATCAGCCCGAGCACCGAGAGCCCCGAGCCCACGTGCCACAGGCTGCGCACATGGTTCGTCGGCCTGACGCTCGGCGGCGCGGCGACCACGCCGCGCAGCGTCAGCAGCAGCGACTCGTAGGCAGGCTGCACCTCTCGCTGGAACGCAATCCACGCCGCCTTGGGCGAGGGTGTTCCGGTCGGGGTCGCCCGCTCGACCGCCGCGAGCAGCACGCGGAGCCGCTCGCGGAGCCGCTCGAGCCTGCCCCCGGTATCGTCGCGCTCGGCCGCCACGACGAGCTCACGGAGCCGCGACGCAACCCGTTCGACCCGGGCGCGAACCTCGGGTTCGTCGTGGAAGACGAAGACGGCGGGATCGACCTGACGCAACAGTACGCAGAGCTCTTCGGAGACGAGCTTGGTCTCGACGTGCAAGGCGTGGATCACGTTGGGTTTTGCGAAGATAATCCCCGGGGGTCGGGCGCCATGTCAGCGCTTCGTCATACTGGCACCCCGCGCGTGAGCTGGCTCGCGGCGCCAGCCCTGCATGAGTCCGCACATCACGAGCTCGCACCCCACGAGCCGGCCCTGCACGACGCGCCGCGCGAATCCGCACCCCACGAGCCGGCCCTGCACGACGCGCCGCGCGAGCCGACCAGAGGCCGTCCAGGTCCCGGAGCGGATCGCGGGCGCGACAACCACCCTCCTTGCACACCCCGCGGCGACCGAGGGAGCCGCTCGGCTCGCCTCGCGAGGACGCATGACACGGCAATTCATGGATTCATGCAATGCGCCAGCAAGGATTGCTTCTCTATTCCATTCTGGTCTCGGCGCCGCGTGACTCGCGCTCTGCAGAGCGCCCGGACGAAATCGCATGAGAGGCGCCTTACGACGCCGGACAGAGCGAGAGCCGTCGCGCTTTCCCTGCGCGCACGCTGGGGCTAGGTTGCCTCGCGCCGCGGATTCGACGGGTGGGCGCGAGGCGCCCGGGGAGGAAGCGCGCGGCCTACCCGCGCGCGGCCGGTCATGCGTCGTCCGTCGGAGTCGGAGAATCGAGGAACATGAAGGTCTCAGTTCGGTACACCGCGCTATCGCTCGCGCTGCTCGCAGGCCCCATCGCCCATGCGCGGGAGCGCCCGGACTACGACGCATACTTCAAGGCCCCACCCGCGCCGCCCCTCCGCGCGGCGCGCCGCGCGGCGCGCCGCGCGCGCGTCATCGACGTCGACGAGCGCGCGTCGACGACGCGCGCCGTCGTGGCGTCGACCGATCCGCAGCGCGGGGTGCCGACGTTCGTGTGGGCGACGTCCCCGGGCCACCGGCCGCCGGCCGCGACCCACGCGACGCCCGAGGCCGCGGCCCGGTGGTACGTGCAGCGGTACGCGCGCCTCTACGGTCTTCCGCAGGCCGCGCTCGATACGGCCGTGGTGCGCCACGTCCACGACACCGGGCGCGGCGGCATCGTCGTGACGCTGGGCCAGGACGTCGACGGGATCCCGGTCTTCCGGAGCGGGCTCAAGGTGCTCATGAAGCGCGACCTCGGGCTCGTCGCCCTCGCGGGCAACCTCCACGCGTCGGCCGTCCCCCTGGCGCCCGGCGCCGCCTCGCCGGCGGCCGGCTCGCTCCGCGGCCGGGCGTTCTCCGGCTCGCCGGCGCAGGCGGTCGTCCGCGCCCTGCGCGACGCGCACCGCATCGACATCAAGACGGCCGACCTCCGCGAGCTCGGCGAGGCGAAGGGCGGGTATCGGCTCTTCGACGTCGCGGACACCGATCACGCGCGCCAGCGCGCCGGGAGCCTGCGCTTCACGCAGCCGGCGCGGGTCAGGAAGGTGCTCTTTCCGCTGCCCGACCGGCTCGTCGCCGGCTACTTCGTCGAGCTCGTCTCGGGCGACGCCGGCGGCACGAGCTCCGCGGCGTACGCCTGGGTGTTCGGGGCCAGCGACGGGCAGATGCTCTCCCGGGAGAACCTCTCCCACGCCGCGTTCGATTACCGGGTCTGGGCGGAGGAAGGCGGCGATCACAGGCCGCTCGACGGCCCACTCGCGGATCTCTCGCCGCACCCGACCGGGCGGCCCGACGGCCAGGTCCCTCGGTTCGTCGCGCCGAGCCTCATCTCCATCGATGGCTTCAACACGAACCTCGACGGCGGGGCCGATCCGTGGCTGCCGGCCGACGCGACCTCGACCCGCGGCAACAACGTCGACGCCTACGCGGACCACAACGCGCCCGACGGGTTCTCCAGCGGCGATACGCGCGCGGCGCTCTCGGGGCCGGGCTCGTTCGATCACATCTATGACCCGCTCGCCGAGCCGCTCGCCACGCCCGAGCAGACCATGGCGGCCGTCACCCAGATCTTCTACGTCACGAACTGGCTCCATGACTGGTACTACGACTCCGGCTTCACCGAGGCCGCGGGCAACGCCCAGCGCGACAACCTCGGTCGGGGCGGCCTGGGCGGCGATCCGCTCCTCGCGGAGGCGCAGGACGACGCGACCGGCGGCAGCCGCGACAACGCGAACATGGACGCGACGTACGACGGCGCGTCGCCCCGGATGCAGATGTACCTGTGGTCCGGGCCGGATCAGCGCTCGCTGAGCGTCACGCCGCAGAACGCCAGCTACGCGTCGAACACCGCCCTGTTCGGGCCCCAGCGCTACGAGGTGACCGGCGAGCTCGCCCTCGCCCAGGACGGCGCCGAGCCCCGCGGCGACGCGTGCGGGCCGATCACGAGCGACGTGGCCGGCAAGATCGCCCTCGTCGACCGGGGCGGGTGCACCTTCGGCGAGAAGGCGCAGAGCGCGCAGGCGGCGGGCGCCATCGGCGTGATCATCGCCAACAACCGCGAGAGCGACGGGGCCCCGCGGCTGTCCGGCGAGGCCCCCGAGGTGACGACCCCCGCCCAGAGCGTCTCGCACGAGGACGGCAGCGCGCTCAAGGCGGCGCTCGCCGCCTCGGACGCGCCGCTCACGGTCACCATGACCCGCGAGCCCGGCGTCGAGCGCGACGGCACGATCGACAACAGCATCGTGGCGCACGAGTGGGGCCATTACATCCACCTCCGTCAGGTCGCGTGCGGCACGAAGATGTGCGGCGCGCAGAGCGAGGGGTGGGGCGACTTCATCGCCCTGCACATGGCGCTGCGCGACGGCGACGACCTCGACGGCGCCTTCCCGCTCTCGAGCTACGGGAGCGCGGCGCTCGGCGACAGCTACTTCGGCATCCGCCGCGCCCCCTACTCCGTCGACTTCACGAGGAACGGGCTGACGTTCAAGCACATCTCGGAGGGCGCCCGCCTCCCCGACCACCCGCTCAACTCCTCGTTCTCCGACAACTCCGAGGAGCACAACGCGGGAGAGGTCTGGGCGAGCATGCTGTTCGAGGCCTACGTCGGGCTGATCCGGCACGGCAGCGGCCTGACCCCGCCGCGCGCGTTCGAGCAGACCCGGCGGCGGATGAGCGATTACGTGGTGGCCGGCATGCAGCTCGCGCCGGTGAGCCCGACGTACACCGAGCAGCGCGACGCCCTCCTCGCCGCCGCGCTCGCCAGCGATCAGGGCGACTTCCTCGCGCTGGCGGAGGCGTTCGCCCGGCGCGGCGCCGGCACGTGCGCCGTGTCCCCGCGCGCCGACTCGCACGATTTCTCCGGCGTCGTGGAGAGCTTCAGCGTCCAGCCCGAGATCTCGCTGGTCCGGGCGGAGCTCGACGACAGCGCCGGCTCCTGCGACCGCGACGGGCTGCTCGACGCGGAGGAGTCCGGCACGATCGCGATCGAGATCGTCAATCGCGGCGCGGCGCCCCTGACCGGGGCGGTGGCGTCCATCGAGGTGCCTTCCGCCGGGGTGACGTTCCCGGACGGCGCGCGCGCGTCGTTCGGCGACATCGCGCCGTTCGCGACCGGGACCGCGACCGTGGCGGTGAAGCTCGACCGGACCGTGGCGCCCGCCGAGGACCTCGAGCTCAGCCTGACGCTGAAGAGCGCCGCGGCGTGCACGCCGGTGCGGGTCGAGGCCCTGGTGCGCCGCGTGAACTTCGACGAGCTGCCGGGGTCCTCGGCGGTCGACGACGTGGAGGCGCAGAGCACGACCTGGCGCGTCGAGGGGCTCTCCAGCGAGCTCGTCTGGTCGCGCGTCGAGGGGACCACGCCGAACCGCGTGTGGCGCGGCGTCAACCTCGGGAGCGTGTCCGACACGGCGCTGGTGTCGCCGGCCCTGGAGGTCAGCGAGTCCGAGCGCTTCGTGCTGACGTTCGCGCACCGGCACCAGTTCGAGATGAGCGACGAGACGTTCTGGGACGGCGCGGTGGTCGAGATCAGCGCCGACGGCGGCGCGACATGGCAGGACATCGGGAGTCGCGCGCAGCCCGGCTACAGCGGGAGGGTCACCGTCGAGTCGGGCAATCCGCTGGGCAGGCGGAGGGCCTTCGTCGGCCAGAGCCCCTCGTGGCCCGAGGTCGACCACGTGGCGATCGACCTGGGGACCGCGTTCGCCGGGAAGACCGTGCAGGTGCGGTTCCGCGTCGGCACGGACGCGGCCGCGGGCGACGCCGGCTGGGAGCTCGACGACATCGGGTTCGCGGGCCTGAAGAACAAGCCGTTCGCGACGGTGGTCGAGGACACCGCCTCCTGCCAGGGCGGGCCCGTGGCCGACGCGGGGGCGGACCAGGCGGTCGCGCTCGGCGAGCTCGTGACGCTCGACGCCTCGGGGAGCTCGGACCCCGAGGAGGACGCGCTGACGTTCTCCTGGGTGCAGACGGCGGGGCCCGCGGTCGAGCTGACCGGCGAGGGCGCGCGGGCGACCTTCGTGGCGCCCGAGGTCGCCGCGACGACGACCCTGGCGTTCGAGGTGACGGTCAGCGACGGGATCCTGGAGGCGACCGACCAGGTCAGCGTGGTGGTCGATCTGGCGAAGGAGCCGGCAGCTGAAGGCTGCGGGTGCGCGATCCCGGGGGGCGCGCCGCGCGGGCCGCTGGCCGCGCTCGGGGCCGCCGCGGCGCTCGCGGCGTTTGCGAGGCGGCGGCGCGGCGGTGGCGCCGGGCGAGCGATGAGCGATGCGCGATGAGCCATGAGCCCGGCAGCTAACATGTGAGGCGGAAATTTCACCCATTGACGCCCGCGGCCCGGTCCCCCACCGTGGCCGGTCAGCATGGGACTCAGCAACGCTCCGCCCGCCTCTCCCGTCGTGCCGGCCGATCAGGCCCTGGAACGCCTGATCGAGGGCAACCGGCGCTTCGTGGACAACATCCGCGGCGAGCACGTCATGATGGGACAGCGGGCGCGGGCCGCCCTCGTGGAGGGGCAGCAGCCCTTCGCCATCATCCTCAGCTGCTCGGACTCGCGGGCGCCGTCGGAGCTCATCTTCGACCAGGGGCTCGGGGACCTGTTCGTCATCCGGGTCGCGGGCAACGTGGTGGCGCCCTCGCTCGTGGGCAGCGTGGAGTTCGCCGCCGCCGCCTTCGGGACCCGCCTTGCCGTGGTGATGGGCCACTCGCGCTGCGGCGCCATCGACGCCACGCTGAGCGAGCTGCTCCACGAGGACAACGGCGGCCCGCTCACCGACAACATCCGCGATATCGTCGAGCGCTGCCGAGCTCCCGTCGAGACGGTGGTGAGCGCCGCCGGCCGCCACGCCGACAGGAACTTCCTCCTGCGCGAGGCGGTGCGCGCCAACGTGCGCAACTCGTGCGATCACCTCCGGCACGGCAGCCGGCTTCTCGAGCGGCTGTGCACCGAGGAAGGCATGCTGATCGTGGGCGCCGAGTACGCCCTCGAGACCGGCAAGGTGACGTTCCTCCCGCGCGCGTGACGAGCTGCGGCGTTTCGTGTGCCTCACTCGCCTGCCTGGCGGCTGAGCCCGTATCCCACGAATCTGCACCCCCGCGCTAGCGCTCCGAGATCACGGTTTGGCGCGGCTCCGGCGCAGGACGAGCGGGAGCGACTCGAACCCGAGCGGCATGATCGCCCGCGTCTGCCGCAGCGGAGGCGCCTCGCCGGGCGTGATGGACTCATAGCAGTCGAGGAGCGCGTTCAGGGCGATCCGCGCCTCCATCCGCGCCAGCGCCGCGCCGATGCAGAAATGGGTCCCCTGCCCGAACGCCAGGTGCTCCACCGGAGGCCGGTCGAGCCGGAACGCGTCCGGCTCCTCGAAGACGGCCGGATCCCGGTTCGCCGCGCCGAACACGACGTCGACCAGGTGCCCGGCCGGTATCGTCACGCCGCTCACGTCCACCGGCCGCGTGGCGACGCGCAGGAGGCGCTGCACCGGGCTCGAATGGCGCAGCGTCTCCTCGATGATCGGCTCCACGAGACTCCGATCCTGCTGCGCGCGCCGGTAGAGCTCGGGCCGCTCGGACAGGAGGTGCGCCATGTTGCCGATGAGGTTCGTCGTGGTGTCGTTGCCGGCGACGAGCAGGCCGACGCAGAAGCCGACCGCCTCGGGCGTGTCGAGGCGCGCGCCGTCGATCTCGGCCTCGACCAGCGCCGAGATGAGATCGCCTGACGGCGCGCGCCGTCGCGCCTCGAGCTCCGCCGCGAAGAAGTCGACCATCGCCTTACCGCGGCTCGCGCGCTCCTCCGCCGGTATACCGCTGTAGGACATCACGGACTCGGACCAGCTCCGAAATTGCACATAGCGCTCCGCCGGGATACCGAGCAGGGTGGCGATCACCATCATCGGCAGGGGCATCGCGTAGGCGCCCATGAGGTCTGACGGCCCGTCGCCCGTCGCTTCGAGCAGCGAGGCGGCGAGGCGGCCAATCCACGGCTCGAGCTCTGCGATGCGCCGCGGCGTGAACGATCGGCTGACGAGCCTGCGGAGGTGGGTGTGCCGGGGCGGATCGTCGTGCAGCAGCGTGATCCGCGGCAGGACACGGATCTTGTCCGTGACGTTCGACGAGAACGTCTGGGGATCCCGCAGCGCGTCGAGCACCTCCGCGTGGCGCAGGAGCGCGTAGGCACAAATAGGCTCGCCGAGGCCCGCGGCGCCGCCCGCGGGCACGCGCGCATAGAGCACCGGAGATCGCCCGCGCAGCCCGTGGTACGCGGGGTAAGGATCGGCTATCACCGAAGGCGCAGAGAGGTCGATCTGCTCGGGCGAGGGGCGCGGGGCGGTCTCGATTTCCATGTCAAGCTCAGCGCGGCGCGGCCGCGCTGCCGGACAGCACATCCAAGCGGTTCGTGGAAGTCAAGTCCTTTCCCCTGGCGTGACGACAGCATAGGTGTGACCCCATGGAACACCGGGCGGCGTCCGCTCGATCACCGTCATGAGGCACCGTCATGAGGCACCGTCATGAGGAGCGCAGTCTTCGCATCTCGTCCGAACCCCCTCGCCTCGCGGCGTTCCGGGCCGAACGGATTGCACAGCATCCTGGGCGCCGATCACGATCACACATCGGGAATGGCCTTAGCGCGAGTTCCGGATCTACCCGGCCTCAGCCGGAGATGTGCGGCTTGTAATCTCGCAATGCAAGCTGGAACCCTCGCTGGGATCGAAGCGTTTGCACATCTCCGGGCGCTCTCGCCATCGCGCTCGCGGGTCCTGGGAGGGGTGAGTCTGCTGGCGCCGATTCTTGGTCAAATACATGCACGATCCACGGCCCCTACGAACGAAGTGAGCACAGGTAGGAGGCCTGAATCGGGCTTGGGGGAGGGCAACATTCGTCATGACACAGCATTACACGAGTTCACGCGATACGTGGGAGGCAGCCTATCTCTACTCCCCCGAGGCGCTGTTCGTAGCGGATGTCGACGGCACGCTGTCGCACTTTAGCGAGTCATTCGGCCACACGGTCGGGCACGCGGCCACGCCGGGGACGGCGTTCTTCCAGCTCTTCCACGACGACGACCGGGAGGCGGCCCGGGCGAAGTGGTCCGGGCTTCTGGAGGCGACCGGGGCCGTCGAGCTCCGCGGGCGGGTGATGACGGCCGGAAACGTGTATGCGTCATTCTCCTGCGTGCTGCGCAGAGCGCCGCACGGCCAGGCGGTCTACGGCTCGCTGCACGCGACGTCCGGCGCCGACGATCACCCCGCCCCCGAGCCCGGGAAGGGAGAGGCCGCGGACATGCTCCGCGCCCTCTCCGAGAACCTCCCCGTCATCGTCTGGTCGTGCGACGCGGAGGGGGTCATCACCCGCCACGACGGGAGGGGGCTCGCGGGGCTCGGCCTCAAGCGGGGGCAGCTCGTCGGGACGAACGTCTTCGACATCTATGCCAACGCCCCCGAAGGTACGGAGAACGTGAGGCGGGCGCTCCGCGGGTCTCCCATCCATTCGATGAGCCACGTCCCCGCCAACAATTCGTTCTGGGAGAACTGGATGGTGCCGATCCAGAGTCCGCTCGGGAGCGTGGAGTCCGTGATCGGGCTCTCGCTCGATGTCTCCGAGGCGAAGAGAGCGGAAGAGGAGCTCCGGCTACGGCTATTGCAGATCCAGAAGCAGCAGGAGGTCATCGGCAAGCTCTCGACGCCCATCATCCAGGTCTGGGACGGGGTGGTCGCGCTGCCCATGGTCGGTGTCGTCGACAGCGTGAGGACCGCCGACGTCATGCAGAATTTGCTCGACGAGATCGTCCGCACCAACGCGCGGTATGCCATCCTCGATCTCACGGGCGTCGAGATGGTGGACACGCAGGTCGCGAACCACCTGATCAAGCTCGTGAACGCCATCCGGCTCCTCGGCGCGGACGGGATCATCTGCGGCATCAGGCCATCGGTCGCGCAGACGATCGTCGAACTGGGCCTCGATCTGAACAGCATGGTGACGCGGTCGAACCTGCGGGCCGGAATCATGTTCTGCATCAACCAGATGCGCCAGCTCGCGTCGACGTCGGCGACGAACGGGTCGTCGGGCCGCTGACCCGCGATCCCTCCCCTTGCGCTTGCGTTGCTCGCGCGGTGCTGGCGTACGGCGTCGTCGATCCGCCAGCGGCGTCTAGCGCCTCCGGCGGCGCGCGACCAAGTTTGTGAAGGCGACAACACAGGCGCCGCAGCAATCGCGCTCGCAGCGAAACGAGGTCTGTCATGCTCTCCAGCGGTCGCACGGGCCGAGACGAGATCCCCACCGCCGCCGGCGAGCTGCCGGTGGTCGGCCACTTGCCCATTCTCTACCGGGACGCCATCGGGCTGCTTCGCCGCAGCAGAAGCGCGCTGGGTCCGCTCTTCTGGGTCAATTTCGGGTTCGCGAAACGTCGGCTCTTCTATCTCGGATCCGACGCTCTCGATGTCCTGCGCATGCCCGAGATGGTCACGGACTATCCGAAGCACCTCAAGGACGTCGTGGGACGCTCAACGACGGTACAAGACGGCGCGCTGCACCGACACATGCGCTCCGCCATCAGCCCTTCGTTCTCGCCGCAGAGCCTCGCCAAGGGAGCCTCCGCCACCATGGCCTCCGTGATCTCTGCGAGGATCGATGGCTGGCTCCGGCAAGAGAGCTTCGCCATCCATCCCGCCATGCTGGAACTGACCCTCGAGATCATGCTTCGCGTCTGCGGCGTCCCGGCGCGGGATCTGCACGCCTGGAACCGGGCCTACTGCGAGTTGATCTTGGGTGTTTACCCGATCCCGGGTCGACTACCGGGGCTTCCCGCATACCGCTCGGCTCGGGCGCGCGCGTGGATCGACGACCGATTGCGGGAGCTTCTCGCGCTCGCTCGCGGCGGCAGCGCGGCGGGCTCATTCATCGAGCTGCTCTCGAACGCTCGCGACGATGAGGGCGAGCCCTTGTCTGACCAAGAGATCATCGACAACGTTCGCGCGCTATTGCTCGCTGGCCATGAGACCAGCGCCTCGACCCTGGCCTGGATCGTCATCCACCTCGCGCGCCAGAGCGAGCTGTGGAGCGCGATCTGCGAGGAGCACACAGCCGACCCGGACGCCCCTGTCCCCATGTCTGTGAGGGAGGCCCATCGGTTTCCCGTCTCCCACGCCATCTTTCGTGAAATTATGCGTCTGTACTCGCCGGGCTGGTTCATCTTTCGGACGGTCACCGACCCGATCACGCTGCACGGCAGACGCATACCTCGAAACACCCCTCTGGCCATCAGCCTCACGTGTCTCGGTTATGATCCGTCGCTCTTCCCGGATCCCGATCGCTTCGATCTGAGCCGCTGGAAAGATCGCGCCAGCTCACCAGGGCCGCTGGATCTGGCTCAGTTTGGAGGAGGACCGCACTTCTGTCTGGGATACAATCTCGCTTACATCGAGGCGATCCAGTTTCAGTTCACCCTCGTCAGGGCATTGCGCCGCGCCGGGCTCATTCCATACCTCCGGGGGCCCTCGCCGAAGCAGTTGTACTTGCCAGTCGGGCGTCCGACGGCGGCGACGCGGGTCGCCTTTCGCCCTGGCTGAACGGGCGCACTCCAGCGTTGCAACGCACCGAACCGACGACCACGAGCTCCGAGAGGACGACACCGCTCACCATCGACGCCATCGCCGGCGGCAGCCGGCCCTCACCGGGTGGATCAGCACATGAGCACCTCACCGCATTCGAGTCCTTCCGATCGCGCTCTGGCCGTTCTTCGCGAGCTCGTGGCGGAGCTCGGGCGAGGCGGAGGTCTTGTCAGCCCGTCGGTGTACGACACCGCCACCGTGCTGATGTTCGATGTCTTTCCCGATGCCAGGGCGAGCATCATCCCATGGCTCCTGGATCAGCAGCGGTCGGATGGGGGCTGGGGGCTCTCGTCGGTCCCACGCGCGCGCGATCTCCCGACGCTGGCGTCGCTCGTGGCCCTCCATCCCTGCCGCGAGCTCATGCCGCAGGTACGCCGCGCCTGCGAGGGGGGCCTTGCGTTCCTGCGCAACCAGGCAGCGCATTGGGGGACGTCCTTGCCGGACGACATCCCTGTCGGGCTGGAGCTGCTCATGCCCAGGCTCCTCGACCGGGCCTCCTCGCTCGGCCTCGGCGTCGATTGGGGCCCGTACGGGGCGCTCATTGCGCTCGGCGAGCGGCGCCGGGCCTTGATCGGCAAGGCCCGGCCGGCGGCCGGCAGCGCGGCGTCGCACTCGTGGGAGGGCTGGGGGAGCGGCCCCTCGCCCGACCTCCTCGACGCGAGCGGCGGCGTCGGGCACAGCCCCGCGGCCACGGCCGCCTGGCTTCACGCATCCCGGGACAAGGTCGGCCTCGCGGCCGCACGAGCGGCGGCGCGCGAGTACCTGCTTCGAGCGAGCGACGCGACCGAGGTCGGGATCCCCGGCGTCGTCCCCACGGTGTGGCCCATCCGCCGATTCGAGCAGGCCTGGGTCCTGTATGCGCTGCGGGCCTTCGATCTCCTCGACCATCCACGGCTGGGCGATGTGGCGCGGCCGCAGCTGCTCGACCTCGGCGCCGCGCTTCGCCCCGAGGGCATCGGCATGAGCGACGCGTTCACGCAGGACGGCGACATCACCTCGACGGTCATCGCCACCTTGGGAGAGCTCGCGGCGCCCCGCGCCATCGAGACGCTGCGGCGCTTCGAGCAAGGCGGGATGTTCATCACGTACGCGAACGAGCTGCAACCCTCGCTCACGACCAATGCACACGCGATGCACGCCCTCGCGTCCCGCGGGGAGAAGGCGTCGGAGCCGGCGCGGTACCTCCTCGAGCGTCAGCAGCCGGACGGGCGGTGGGTTGGCGACAAATGGCACAGCTCCTGGCTTTACACGACCAGCCAGGTCATCCTGGCCCTCTCGCACGAGGGGCAGCTGCCCGCCGTGAAGCGCGGCATGGAGGCGCTGCTGCGCGCCCAGCGCGGCGATGGCGGCTGGGGAGCCGGCGGCGCGCCCACCGCGGCAGAGACGGCGTACGCCGTGCTCGCGCTCCGCGCCGCCCGAAGGAACCGCGAGCTCGAATCGATGGCGCGGGGCGCCTGGCGACGGGGGCGCGACTGGCTGATATCGAACCATGACCTCGGCGCCGGCCAGGAAGATCTCCGCTGGATCGGCAAGGAGCTGTATTGCCCGGCGCGGGTGGACCGCGCGTGGGTCCTCGGCGCGCTCCTCGTGTCGCAACCGTCATGGGAAAGCTAGACGATCTGATGGAAAGGACGTGGCAGAGCCACGTCTTCGGCGATTCCTACCCGACCGCCGTCGGCCGCCGCGCGCTCTCCGAGAGGATGCGCGCCGTCCACGCGTGTTTTCTCGACAGGTTCCGCCCGATCGTCCAGGGCGCCTTACCCGACCTCGATCCGGAGCACGTCGAGCGCGTCGTGCGCCAGATCGGCCCCAAGGCGACGGCGTTCTGCGCCGCGATCGCGATCGAAATCGAGGAGGTCGAGCGCCTCGCCGAGGTCTCCATCGTATTTGGGCTCCTGTTCCTGTTCGATGGCCTGATGGATGACGGGGACCTGGCGATGGTGGTCGCGACGCACCGGTTCATCGAGGTTCACGCGCCGCGCCTGCACGTTCCCGCGTCGAGCGACGCGAAGCAGCTGGCGTCCGCCGTCCTCCGGCGCGAGCTCGACGCAGCCAGGGCGCCGCGCCCCGATCCTGCCCTCGTCGCGGCGCGCGCTCGACCTCTGGCGGAGGCGGCGCGCCTGCTGCGTCGCCTGAGCTCTCCCGAGGACGCGGGCGCGCTCATCGAGTCGCCTGTCGCCGGCTTTCTGAGCCATGGTTCCGCCATGCGGCAGCTCAGCCAGCGTTATCTCGAGCGCGAAGAGGGTGCGTTCTGGGACGACCACGCCGACGATTTCGTCGCGCATGCGATCGGGAGCATTCAAACGGCCGGGACGGTCGCCGTCGTCTACAGCCTCTACCGGAGCGCGAGCCCCGAGCTCCCCACGATAGGACAGGTGCTGGCCTCCCCGGCGGTCAGGCGCGTGTGCGAGCGGTTCGTCGACGCGGCTTCGCGCATCTTCGACGACGTGGGAGATCAGGACGTCGATCGGCGCTCGGGCCCCCGCGGCCGGTTCGATCTCAACCTCTTCAACCATCCGAACCGGAGGCTCGTCGAGGCCACCCTGCGGTTCGTCGGCGTCGATGACGAGGACGTCATCGCGGCGACGCTGCGCGACCTCGCCGCCGACGACAGCGCCGGGGATGGCCGCGTCGTCGAGCGATTCGTCGACGTCGTGCGCGGCGGCGTGGCGAGCTTGCCGGCGGAGTGCTGGCGCGACGCGGGCGTGTTCCTGATGCTCCTCAAGAGGATCATCGAGTCGGGATACGTGAACACGCTGGGCGACGCTGCGCTCGCGGAGTGACGCAGCGGCGCCGGGCGCGCCGCCCGGCGGAGCGTCGCCTGCCCAGGGGGCGCTCAGGCGAGCGCCTTCGCCATCGCGGCGATGCGCTCGGCGCCGGCGGGGCTGAGCTCGCCGAGCGCGCGGACGAAGTTCGGGTGGGTCATGCCCGAGCCGAGGAACGTCCAGCGGTAAGAGCGCTGCTGCGCCTCGAAGATCTCGGCCTTCTCGGCCTCGGCGAGGGGGCGGCCGGCGGCGCGCTCCAGGGCCTCGATGTCGAGCCTGGCCTGCGCGGCGAGGCCGCCGTCGAGCATCGTGCCGATGGATACGTAGTCGTCGAAGGCCCGGGCGATGCCCTCCGGCCCGGCCTCGCGGGCGAGCTTGGCCACGAGCAGCGTGTCGAGCTTGGCGTGCTGGGCCTCCTCCATCCAGTGGTGGCGGAGCAGGCTCGAGAACTGTGGGTCGAGGCCCTCGGCGTCACCCTCCTTGACGCTGTCGAGGTAGTGGCGCTGCGTCATCCACTCGAGGTGCAGGGTCACCATCGCGACGCCGAGCGCGCCGTGCTTCAGGATCGCCGCCGCGACGTCCTTCGCGGGGCCGATGGCCCCGCACTCCGCGCCGAAGCCGCGCGCGAACTCCGCAGAGAACCGGCGGAAGAGGTGGATATGCTTCGCCTCCTCCTCGGCGAACGTGACGAGCGCGCGCACCTCGACCGCGTCCGCGCCGTGGACCGCGGCGCGCGCCTGATCGAGCACGAACGGCAGGATGAACTCCTCCACGAAGCCAAAGAGGTAAAGATAGCTGTTGCCGCGGATCTGGTTGAGCAGGAGCTGCTCTCGCGCGCTCAGACAGCGGATCGACGCCGTGCCCGCGAGCGACTCGGGCAGGAAGGGCTTGGAGAAGTCGAGCTGCTTGTCACCGC
Source organism: Sorangium sp. So ce128 (assembly GCF_051525245.1). Classification (NCBI taxonomy): domain Bacteria; kingdom Pseudomonadati; phylum Myxococcota; order Polyangiales; family Polyangiaceae; genus Sorangium; species Sorangium sp. So ce128. The sequence continues at coordinate 6,736,327 of NZ_CP150313.1, forward strand.
CGATGATGTCCTCGACGCGCCAGGTGATCTTGTGCGAATCCGCCAGGGCCGCCTCGTAGGTGTAGCTGTGCGTGAGCATGATCCTCCCTTTCCTGGTCGAGCCGCTCGGCGTCGCGCGACGCGAAGCGGAACGAGAGCACACGAGCGCTCGCCAGACGTCAAGGCGCGCCGGCGACGCCCCATCGTCAGCCAACGTACGCAACCACCGCTCGTCGGCGCCTGGCGGCCTGGGCGCCCAGGCGCTCTGCTCTTTGCCGGTGTGTTCGATCCGCTCGTCGCTCACGCGCTCGCCGTTCCCTGGCGCGCGCTCGCCGGATCGACGATCCTCCCTGCCCCATGCCAGCCTCCACGATCGTCCTCCTGACCGGCGGCGCCGACAGCACCACGTTGCTCCACGTCGTGAACGCGCGGGCGCCTGTCGTCCCGGTGTTCGTCGATTACGCCCAGCGCGCCGCGCACCGGGAGCACCAGGCCGCCGAGCGGCAGTGCGTGGCCCTCGGTCTCTCGCTGCGGCGCTTCGACATGGCGGCCGTCGGCGCGGCGTTCCGGGCGGAGCAGGAGGCCAAGCTGCACATCCCGCTGCCGCACAGGAACCTGGTCGTCCTGAGCCTCGCGCTCTCGTACGCGGCCCAGATCGAGGCGACGTCGATCGCGATCGCCGTCATCCGGGACGACGTCGACGGGTACGCCAGCGCGTCGCTGCGCTTCCTCGAGGCGTTTCGCGGCCTCGCGTCCGCGCTGGGCTCCGTCGCCATCGACACGCCGCTCATCGGGCTCGACAAGCGCGCGGTGCTCGCCGAGGGCGTCAGGATCGGCACCGACTACGCGCAGACGTACAGCTGCATGCTGGGCTACGAGCGTCATTGCGGGCGGTGCTCGCAGTGCAAGAAGCGCCGGGCGGCGTTCGTCGCTGCCGGCGTGCCGGAGAGCCCCGGGTTCTACCTTCACGACGTTCAGGGGCCCGACGAGGGCTCGTGAGCGCCTCCCCCGCGTCCGCCCCTCGCGCGGCGCGGCCGGCGCGGGGACAGGCCGCTGCGGGCGCCCGCGCCCTCCGCGAGCGCGCCCTCCGTCACCTCTCCATGGGCAGGCTCGGCGAGGCCCGCTCGGATGCGGGCGAGGCGCTCGCGCTCGTCGAGCGGGAGCTCGGGCCCGCCGACCCGGAGGCAGCCGGCGCGCTGCTCGTGCTCTGGCGGATCGCGGCGGCGTCCGGCGACCCTCCGGCCGCCGAGGCGCACGCGCGCCGCGCCGTCCTCGTGCTCGCGCGGGCGCGGCGGGGCGGCGAGATCAAGCGGCTCCGCGTCCACGCGTGGCTCGCCCTGGCCGCGACCGCGCGGCTCCAGGGCCGCTACGCAGACGCGGCGGCGCGCGCGCGCCGCGCGCTCCGGCTGGCCGAGGCCGCCTTCGGCGCCCGCGACGTCGAGGTCGCCGCCTGCCTCAACGAGCTGGCGATGAGCTGCAAGTACCGAGCGCGCTTCGCCGAGGGGGCGCGGCTCTACCGCCGGGCGATCCGCGCCCTCGAGCGGGTCCACGGGCCGGATCACCCCGAGCTCGCGCCCCTGCTCCACAACCTTGGCGGGCTCGAGCACGCTCGCGGCCGGGCCGCCCGGGGAGAGCCGTTCGCGCGCCGCTCGGTGGCGCTGCGGGAGGCCGCGCTCGGGCCCGAGCACCCGCTCGTCGCCGAGGACGCGGCCGCGCTCGCGGCCATCCTCGACGCCCAGGGCAAGCGCGGCGAGGCGGAGGCGCTCTACCGGCGCGCGCTCGCCATCTTCGAGCGCGCGTACGGCCCCGCGCACCGCGAGGTCGCCTTCACGACGAGCAACCTCGCCGCCCTGCTCTACGCCGATGGCGAGCTCGACGCCGCAGCGCGCCTGTTCCGCAAGGCGATCGGGACGATGGAGGGGCTCCTCGGCCCGACCCACCCCGACCTGGCGATGGCGCTCAACAATCTCGGCGTGCTGCGCCTCCGGCAGGGCAAGCGGGCGTCGGCGCGCCGGCTGCTGGAGCGGGCGCTCTCCATCTACGAGGCGACGCTCAGCCCGGGCCACCCGACGATCGCGGCCTGCCGGGAGAACCTGGCGGAGGCGGGTCATGCCGCCTCGATCGTGGCCTGACGAGCCGCCACGCCGCGCCGTCGCCGCGGATCGAAGCGTGGCGCGTCGCTGGCTCCGGCCCGCGGCGGCGCGCGCCGTGGGTCACCGCGCGCGCCGCGTCGAGCGCGCGGCGCCCGCGGTCCGCGCCTGCCGGGCGGCCTTGCGCCCGGCCTTCGGCTTCGCGCCGCCGGCCCGGAGGAGCGTGCCGTTGTGGTTGGCGCCGATGGGGACGACGGCGCTCAGATTGCTGGTTGCAGAGGGCGAGGACGGCCCGCCGCACGTGATGTTGAACGTCGCGGTGTACGTCCCCGGCGACCCTGGCGCAGTAAAGGACACGCTGACGTTCCGCTGGCCTTTGAAGGAGGCCGGGCAGTTCGAGACGCCGAAGTGCTGGCTCGAGACGCTGCATTGGCAACCAGCCAGGGTCACCCCTTGGCTGTCCACGGTGACCGTGCGCCAGGCCGTCGTCTGCGCCTGAACTTGCCCGAAGTCACGGAGCGCCGGGCTGGACGAAAGCGCCTGCTCTGCCTCGCCGAGGGCGTCTTCTCCTCCCTCGTTCTCGACGCTCTCCACCACGCAGCCCGCGGTTCCCAGGCTTGCGAGCAGCAGCGTCCCGACCATCACACATGAATGTTTCACAAAACCTCCGTCGCTGGACTCGACCCATGACGTGCGGGGCCCCGAAGCAACGACCAGGGCGCCGATCGCCGCCGGGCCAGGCCCCAGAGCCCGTCGCGGAGCGGCCATAGCAACCGGTGCGCCAGCGCCAGGACAACACGGCCTCTCCGCCGCAGCCGCTCGACGTGGCTCTCCGCGGCCCGAATGGGCGGCGGATCCTGCCGAATCAAGCCCATTCGTCTGACGCGCTGGAGCTCGGAGCCCAACCCCATCTCCGATGGGCGACCGTGACATGTCACGCCGCGACCGTGACCTCGCGGACAGGCGCGGCGCGATGCCCGACGAGGCGCCCTGATGACATGGAGCGACGACGCGAGTCGCCCGTCCTCGGCCGCCCGGCGATGGGAGGCCCTTGGATCAAGGCGGCGGCGGTGGATCCTGCTCCGGGCGCGCCTGCCGCGGGGCCCACAGCGGGTAGTCGACGCCGGCGAGGCGATTGATGAGGATGGCCTGGAGCGTGAGCAGGACGACCCCGCCGAGGAGCACGAGGAGCATCGGAGGCCGGGACAGGATGCCCAGCGAGACGATGAGCGTCGTCGCGCCCGCGGGAGGGTGTGGCGCGCGGGCGAGCACCATGAGGCCGGCCGTGAGCCCCAGCGAGAGCGCCGCGGCGATGGCGCGCGGGAGGGTCACGCCGGTCGCGGTCGCCGGACCTGCGTGCGTGAGCCCGGTGATGAGCAGGCTCATATACGCGACCGCGATGCCGATGCTGTGCCCGAGGATGGTGGTGCGCGGCGCGGCCGACGCCGCCGTGGGAGTGTAAAAGAACAGAAAGGCCGTTGGCCCGAGCGACGGAAAGACGAAGGGCGACTTCGTCACCACGGCGAGCGCCGCCATCAGGCCGATGCTCACGAACCCGTTCACGCAGCTGAAGACCGCGAGCACCGGTATCTTGGAGTAGCGCTGGAGGAGCCACGGGAGCCTGAGGCGCGTGAAGATGCCGCGCACCACGTCCGTCATCTCGCCGCCGAGCGGGTGCCGCGGCGAGATCGGGCCGTAACCGCGCCCGTTTCCCCACGGCTCCACCGCCGGGGTCGATTGCCTGTCTCTCTCTGTCATCCTTCGTTCCTTGCGAGCGGGCCGCGCCTGGGCGCGCCCGCTTCCGCGGCTGCGCTCGCCGACGGGCGCCACGGCCAGCTCACCACGATTCTACCCCGGGCTCCGCGAGATGGATCGGGGATCTCGTCCGACGCGCTCGGGCCCGCCGAGCAGCGCGCCTGCCCGCGGCGCTCGCGATCGATGGCGCGGCCCGTCGAGCGATCGACACGACCCCTTCACGCTCGAGACGACCATCCCACGCTGGTCGGTCGCCGCGCCTCCCAGGGCAGGGTCAGAACTTCTCCACGGACGGGCGCACGTCGATCTCGAGCGTCCAGGCGCTCGGCGCCTGGGCGTGGAGCTGGAAGTAGGTCTCTGCCAGCGCCTCCGGCGATAGCAGGGTGGCGGCCGTTCTCCCGGGCACCATGGCGCGCACCCGCGGGGTGTCGATCAGCCCGTCGATGACGACGTGCGCCACGTGGATGCCGCGCGGGCCGAGCTCGCGCGCGAGCGATTGCGCGAGGGCGCGCAGGCCGGCCTTGCCGACGGCGAGGGCCGCGAAGCGGGCTCCGCCGCGGAGCGAGGCGGTGGCGCCCGTGAAGAGGATCGTCCCCCGGCCGCGCTCGAGCATGCCGGGCAGCGCCGCCTGCGCGCTCAGGAAGCCGCCGAGGCAGTTGATCTTCCAGTCGTCCTCGAGCTCTCGCGGCGTGAGCTCCAGCGCGCCGGCCACGCGGAAGGCGCTGGCGTTGTAGATCAGCACCTCCACCGGCCCGAGCGACTCCTCGACGCGCGCGAAGCCCGCCGCGACGGAGGTCGCGTCGGTGGCGTCCCCCGGGACGCTCAAGGCGCGCCCTCCGGCTCCCTCGATCTCCCGCTGCACGGCCTCACACGCGGCGGCCGTCCGGGCCATGAGGCCGACGGAGAACCCCTCGCGCGCGAAGCGCCTCGACACAGCGGCCCCGAGTCCGGGGCCGACGCCGACGACGACCGCTGCCTTGTTCGAGCTCATGAACGCACACCCTCCCGCCGGCCCTCGCGCCGGCGAACCGCGGCAGCGTAGCCCGTCCTGGCCCGCGCGAGCGACACACGCCGGCCGAGCGCTTCGCCGGCTCGTCCCGCAGGTCAGCCCCCCAGCGGGACTACGGGTCTCCCGGCGCCGCCTTCCACTGCCGCACGAAGAACGGCCACGCGTCGTGGAGGTACAGGCCGAAGGGGATCCACCAGACGAGATCGTTCGTCAAGCAGAGCACGGCGGACCGAGGCGGCCATTGCCCGGTGACGAGCAGCCCAGCGAGGCCGATCGGCCCGAGCACCTTGCCGAGCAGACCGACGCTCGCAAGGAGGAACCCGCGCTCGGGCGCGCGCGCAACCTCCGCATAGAGGATGGCGTACACCCCGACGACCATCCCCAGGCAGGCGAAGATCGGCGGGTGATTGAGGGGTTCCATGCCCGCGAAGCGAAAGAGCCATTGCGGGTCGGCGGCGGCGTAGAGCCCCCAGCAGGCGTTGTAGAGGGCAGCCAGCGCGAAGACGGCGCGGTGCAGGCGGCGGCGGGGGATCATCGCGGGGCGGCCTCGGCGGGAGGCCGGCGCTCATACACCGCGTCGGCCCCGGGCACGAGCCGGATCTCGCCCGCGCCGAGCGCGCCGTGACGACGCGCTCGGACCCGTCAGATGCCGCCGCCGTCCTCGAAGACGTCGCTCCGCACCTGGGCCTGGCTGATCCGGCTGTTCGGCGGGACGCTGCGCGTGAGCCACACATTGCCGCCGATGCTCGATCCGCGGCCGATGGTGATGCGCCCGAGGATCGTCGCGCCGGCATACACCACCACCTGGTCCTCGACGATGGGGTGGCGGTCGATCCCCTTGATGGGGTTCCCGCTCGCGTCGCGCGGGAAGCTCTTCGCGCCGAGGGTGACGCCCTGGTAGAGGCGCACGCGCTCGCCGATACGGCACGTCTCCCCGATGACGACGCCCGTCCCGTGATCGATGAAGAAGCTCGCCCCGATCTCGGCGCCGGGGTGGATGTCGATGCCGGTGTCGGCGTGCGCGATCTCGGAGAGGATGCGCGGGATGAGCGGTACGCCGAGCGTGTAGAGCAGGTGCGCGATCCGGTGGTGCATGATCGCGGTGATGCCCGGATAGCAGAACACCGCCTCGTCGATGCTGGTCGCCGCCGGGTCGCCCTCGAACGCCGCGCGCACGTCGGTCTCGAGCAGCTCCTGCACCGCGGGGAGGCCCGCGGCGAAGTCGCGCACGATCTCGGCGGCGCGCCCCTCGCGGCGGGCGGCCTCGCGGGCGTCGAGCTCCCTCGGGAAGCCAAGGCCCCTCCGGACCTGCTCGTGGAGCGCGAGCAGCGCCGCGTCGAGCGTGTGCCCGACGAAGTAGTCGGTCCCCTCCTCGGTGAGATCCGCGGGCCCGAAGTGCGCCGGGAAGAACACGGCGCGCAGATCGCGCGCGATGCCGACGAGCACCTCGCGCGACGGCAGCGCCTGCCGCCCGAGCTTCTGGCGCGCGCCGTCGATCCCCCGGCCGGCGGCGCGCAGCTCCGCGACCACCGAGCCGAGCGCCCAGGACGCGCCGGACACGGCGGGCGCGCGGTAAGCCCCGTGATCGGCCTCGCTCATGTCGCGAGCCCCTTCTCGTCGAAGAGCCCCTCGAAGAGGGCCGTGCTCAGGTAGCGCTCGCCCGAGTCGGGGAGGATGACCACGATCGTCTTGCCCTCGCTCTCCTTGCGCTTCGCGATGCGCGCCGCGACCGCCACCGCCGCGCCGGACGAGATCCCCGAGAGGATGCCCTCCTCGCGCGTCAGCCGCCGCGCGTAGGCGATGGCCTCCTCGTTGGTCACCTGTTCGATCTGATCGACGATCGACAGATCGAGCACGTCGGGCACGAAGCCCGCGCCGATCCCCTGGATCTTGTGCGGCCCCGGCCTGAGCGGCTCCCCGGCGCGCGTCTGCGTGAGCACCGGGCTGTGCGCGGGCTCGACCGCGACGGAGGTGATCGCCTTGCCCTTCTGGTGCTTGATGAAGCGCGAGACGCCCGTGATCGTGCCGCCGGTCCCGACGCCGGACACGAGGATATCGACCTTCCCGGCCGTGTCCTCCCAGATCTCCGGGCCCGTCGTCCGCTCGTGGATCGCGGCGTTCGCCGGGTTCTTGAACTGCTGGAGGAGCACGTACCGGCTCGGGTTCGACGCGACGATCTCCTCCGCCTTCGCGATGGCGCCGCTCATCCCCCGGGGCCCCTCGGTGAGCACCAGCTTCGCGCCGTAACCCACGAGGAGCTTGCGGCGCTCGATGCTCATCGTCTCGGGCATGGTCAGCGTGAGCGGATAGCCGCGCGCCGCCGCGACGAAGGCCAGCGCGATGCCCGTGTTGCCGCTCGTCGGCTCGACGATCTCCTTCCCCGGACCGAGGAGCCCCCGCTTCTCGGCGTCCCACACGAGCGCCGCGCCGAGGCGGCACTTCACGGAGTACGCCGGATTGCGTCCCTCGATCTTCGCGAGCACGAGCGCGCCCGCGCCGTCGACGGCGCGACGGAGGCGCACGAGCGGCGTGCGGCCGATGGATTCTGCGTTGTCTTCGAACCAGCCGCGTGTGACGTTCGACATGGGCCCTCTGGGGTGCGACGGCATGCCTCCGCGTCCTCGAGGTCGGAGGACGTCGAGCGGGCAGCGAACGCCGCGCTTGATTACCAGCGGATGTTCATCTAACATAACGGACAGAGCACGCCAAGCACTTTATGCCCCGCCGAGGCCGGTCGCCGCTCAGTGCTCGTGGCGCGCCGGTGGCTCGGGGCCGGCGCTCCATCACCCGACTCCTCATCTTTCATTTCGGACGACACCGCAACGCCGCCGCAACGCTGCCGCAACGACACCGCAACCCCCTTGGGCCTCGACCTCAGCTGACGTCCGCCGATGTCCCCTTCCACCACGGCACGTGCGGCTACGCTCCACCATCGCAGAAGGAAAATCCGCTTTATAGGAGTCCGACATGGTGGAAATTACATCTGCTTTACAGGAGGAAAGCGTCCAGTGCGTCACGAGCGCCATTGCGGCAACCCAGGAAGAAGCTGTAGTACTGGCTCAGCTTTGGCGGAGACATCCCCCCCACGCGCCAAAGCTCGAGGAAAAGCCCTGCCATGACGAACCACGAAAGCCATTTGCTTGGCGAGCGCGCCGCAAGGCAACACGCCAACACGAGCAAGACTCCGCCTCAGTGGGCCGGTTCCACCCCGCGTTGGCTCGTGCAGCTGCTCCCCTGGACGCCCGTCGAAGCAGGCGTGTACCGCCTCAACCGGGTCACCGATAGCGATTTCGCGGTCGATTGCAGCCCGGATGACGCGGCCGAGCTGCCCACGGCGCGCATTCACTATGAAGAGCAGCCGCGCGAGTTCGTGCTCAACACGGTGACCACGACGATCCAGGTGCACACCCGGATCTCCGACCTGTTCCGCAGCCCCATGGATCAGGTGAAAGAGCAGCTCACCGTCCTCGTCGAGAAGCTCAAGGAGAAGCAAGAGGACGAGCTGATCAACAACGGCAACTACGGCCTGCTCAACAGCGTGCATGAGAGCATGCGGATCAAGCCGCGCGGCGCCGGCCCCACGCCGGACGATCTCGACGAGCTCATCGCGCGCGTGTGGAAGGAGCCGGCCTTTTTCCTGGCGCACCCGCGGGCCATCGCGGCGTTCGGTCGCGAATGCACGAAGCGCGGTGTTCCGCCGCCGACGGTGACCCTGTTCGGCTCGCCGTTCCTCACCTGGCGCGGCCTCCCGCTCATCCCCACCGACAAGCTGCACCTCGCGGGCAACAAGACCGATATCCTCCTGGTCCGCACCGGCGAGAAGAAGCGCGGTGTCGTGGGCCTGTTCCAGCCCGGGATCCCCGGCGAGGTGAGCCCGAGCCTGTCGATTCGCTTCATGGGCATCAACCAGCTCGGGGCTGCCTCGTACCTCGCGTCCCTGTACTGCTCGGCGGCGGTTCTGACCGAAGACGCGCTCGGCGTGCTCGAGGGCGTCCAGGTGGACAGCTACTATGAGTACAAGTGAGATCCTGACAGCGGATCTCCAGGGTGCTCTGCCGCAGGTGACCCACGCCGTAGGGAGCTCTGGGATCGCGCCCTTGAACGTGCCTCTCTCGGCGCCGGGCGGCGCGCCCGCGCCGGCGCCCGGCGTCCCCGGCTTCGACCCCGCCTCCCTGGCCGCTGTGATCGCGCAGCTCGCGAACGAGATGCTCGGCGCACCGGTGAAGCAGGAGGCGGCGGCGCAGGCGGCGCCGCTTCCTGGCGCCGCGCCGTCGCAGTCACCCGTCCCGCACCTGGCGGCGGCTGGCGCGGCGCCGTCACCTGTACCGGGGCCGTCCGCGGCGGCGGCCCCCGTCTACCCCGGGTCGGCCCCCGCCTACTCCGGCTCTGTCCCCGCCTATTCCGGCTCTGTCCCCCCCTATTCCGGCGCGGCGCTGCCGGCTCCCGGCTCGGTCCCCGCTTCTTCCGGCGCGACGCCCGCCTTCCCCGGCGACGTGGCGCTGCCGGACTCGACGGTGCGCGCCGGCTTCGTCCGCGTCCCGCTCGTGGGCTCCGATCCGCTGAGCCTGGGAGCGGCCGACGAGGTGCTCCGCATCCCGGTGCTGGGCGATCTCGCGGGCCGCGACGCCGACCCGTACTTCGTGCCCGGCGCGCCCGCGCTGGGCATCGAGTCGCCGGTCGGCCCTCCCCAGGTCGAAGCGCACGAGATCCGCGCCGTGGATCCGGCGCTGGTCCGCGGCGTGAGCGGCTCCGCCGGCATCCTGGACCCCCACGCGATCCGCCGCGATTTCCCCATCCTCGAGGAGCGGGTCCACAACAAGCGGCTCATCTGGCTCGACAACGCGGCGACGACCCAGAAGCCCCGGGCCGTCATCGATCGTCTCTCGTACTTCTACGAGCACGAGAACTCCAACATCCACCGCGCGGCGCACGCGCTCGCGGCCCGCGCGACGGACGCGTACGAGGCGGCGCGCGAGGCGACGCGCCGCTTCATCAACGCCCCGTCCACGCGCGAGATCGTGTTCGTGCGCGGCACCACCGAGGGGATCAACCTGATCGCCCAGAGCTGGGGCCGGAGGAACGTGAGCCCGGGCGACGAGATCGTCATCACGTGGCTCGAGCACCACGCCAACATCGTGCCCTGGCAGCAGCTCTGCTCCGAGAAGGGCGCAAGGCTCCGTGTCGCTCCCGTGGACGACCGGGGCCAGGTGATCCTCGAGGAGTACGAGAAGCTGCTCGGCCCGCGGACGCGCATCGTCTCGATCACGCAGGTGTCGAACGCGCTCGGCACCATCACGCCCGCCCGCGAGATGGTGGCGATGGCGCACCGGCACGGCGCGCGCGTCGTCGTGGACGGCGCTCAAGCGGTGTCCCACATGCGCGCGGACGTGCAGCTCCTCGACTGCGACTTCTACGTGTTCTCGGGCCACAAGGTGTTCGGTCCCACGGGCATCGGCGCCGTCTTCGGCAAGAGCGAGGTGCTCGACGCGATGCCGCCCTGGCAGGGCGGCGGCAACATGATCGCGGACGTCACCTTCGAGCGGACGATCTACCACCCGCCCCCCGCGCGCTTCGAGGCCGGCACCGGCAACATCGCGGACGCGGTCGGCCTCGGGGCCGCGCTCGACTACGTGACGCGGATCGGGATCGAGAACATCGGCCGCTATGAGCACGAGCTGCTGCACTACGCCACCCACGCCCTCGCGACCGTCCCCGGGCTGCGGCTCATCGGCACCGCGGCCGACAAGGCGGGCGTGCTCTCCTTCGTCCTCGATGGGCAGCGCACCGAGGACGTGGGCGGGGCGCTCGACAGGGAGGGCATCGCGGTGCGCTCGGGCCACCACTGCGCGCAGCCCATCCTGCGCCGCTTCGGCCTGGAGAGCACCGTGCGCGCGTCGCTCGCCCCCTACAACACCTGCGAGGACATCGACGCGCTGGTTGACGCGCTGCATAGAATCCAGATCGGGAGGTCGCGCTGACTGGCCGTCCGGCGGCTGTCCGCTGAGGCGGACGCCGCCGGGCTCCCTGCCAGCCGCCCATGACGCCCAGCCCCCTGGTTGGATCTTCGAAACAGGCTGAGCACACGGGATTTCGAAGGTTTTCGTCTCGACGGCGAACTTGTGTCCCCCGGGTTGCCACTATCGCACGCGTCCGTTATAATGGACGCATGATCCAGACGATATCGCCCAGGGACGCGGACGAGCTGATCAAGAGCGGCGAGGTGGACGTTGTGGATGTGCGTGAGCCACGCGAGTGGTCGGTCGGACACGTGCCGCACGCGCGGCTGGTGCCCCTCGATCAACTGAGAGCGGATCCGCAGCGGGCCCTGCCGCGTGATCGGGTGGTGTTCGTTTGCGCGAAGGGCGCCCGCAGCCTGACGGCGGCGAAGCTCGCCGAGCGGCTCGGGTTGAACCAGCTCTACAACCTGGATGGCGGCACGAGCGGCTGGGTGAAGGCGGGGCTTCCGCTCGAGCACAGCTGAGCTGGGCTCACGCCGGCCGCATTTGCCCCGCGTTGCGGCTGGCGCGCGGCGGCGCCGTCGCAAGATGTGCGGCATGGCCCTGCGCGCACTTCGCACCTTCGTCCTCGTCCCCCTGTTCGCCGCTGCGTGCGCCCGAGGCGCCCCGCCTCCTGCCGCCGCGCCGGCTCCCCTGCCCTCGCCGGCGCCCTCGGCGGCCGCGAGCACCGCGCCCGCCGCGCGCTCGGCACCTGCCGCGGCCCAGCGACTCCCGGCCTGGGTCGAGCGCAGCAACGAGCACGCAAAGGTCCTCCTCGACGTGCTCGTCCGGTTCTCGCCGGAGCGCGCCGGAGCTCTGGGAATCGAGCGCGCGGACCGGGAGATCGCGGATCTGTCGCCCGGGGTCGAGGCGCAGAAACGCGCGGCCTTCCGCGCGGCCATCGTGGAGCTCCAGAAACGGCGAGAAACCCAGAAGGACCCGGCGGTCGCCGAAGATCTGCAGATCTTGCTGGACGCCGCGGACCGGGCCGTTCGCCGCTCGGAGCTCGCGGAGAAGTACAGCGTCACTTACGTGCACGTCACGGGGCTCGTGTTCGACGGCATCTCGAACCTCCTGGACGACCGGGTAACACCGGCGCGGCGGGCTGCGGCCCGCACGCGCCTCCGGCGCTATGCCGGCATGGAGGCGGGCTACGTGCCCATCGCCGAGCAGGCCATGGCCAGGCTCCTCCAGGACCTCGAGAAGCCCGGATTGCTCGCCCCGCCCAGGATGGAGATCGAGCGGCACCTCGCCACGAACGCCCGCGTGCGGGAGGGCATCGGTGAGCTGTTCAGGAAATACGGCATCAGCGGCCATGACGAGCCGCTCGCGGCGCTGAATCGCCAGCTCGAGGCGTACGACGCGGCGCTGCGCAGCGACGTGCTCCCCCGGGCGCGGACCGACTTCGCGTTGCCGCGGCCGCTCTATGCGTTCGCGCTCGAGTCGTACGGCGTCGATCTGCCGCCCGCCGAGCTCGCGCCCCTGGCCCACGCCGCCTTCGAGGATCTGACGGCGCAGATGCAGGAGCTCTCGAGCTCGGTCGCCAGGGCGCGCGAGCTGCCAGGCGCGGATTACCGCGACGTGCTCCGCGCCCTGAAGAAAGAGCAGCTGGTGGGCGAGGCCATCTTGCCGCATTACAAGGCGCGGCTGGCCCAGATAGAGGACATCATCAGGAAAGAGCGCCTCGTCACGCTGCCCGAGCGGCCTGCGCGCATCCGGCTCGGCACCGCCGCCGAGAGCGCCGAGACGCCAGCGCCGCACATGCGGCCGCCGCGGCTGCTCGGCAACCAGGGGGAAGTGGGGGAGTTCGTGTTGCCGCTCAGCCTCCCGGGTCCCCCCGGCGCCGCGGACGGGCTGCAGAAGGTTGACGACTTCACCCATGCAGCGGCGTCGTGGACGCTCACCGCCCACGAGGCGCGCCCCGGACACGAGCTCCAGTTCGCATCGCTCGTCGAGCGCGGCGTCTCGATCGCCCGGGCGGTCTTCGCGATGAACAGCGCCAACACCGAGGGGTGGGGGCTGTACTCCGAGGCCCTCGTGTTCCCGTTCATGCCGCCCGAGGGTCAGCTCGTCTCGCTGCAATACCGCCTGCTGCGGGCCGCGCGCGCCTTCCTGGATCCGGAGCTCCAGGCCGGCAAGATCACGCCTGCGGCCGCGCGCGCCTTCCTGGAGCAGGAAGTGGTGCTGTCGGCGCCGTTCGCTCGGTCCGAGGTGGAGCGCTACACGTTCCGCGCGCCGGGTCAGGCGACGTCCTATTTCTACGGGTTCACCCGGCTGATGGAGCTCCGGGCAGAGGTCGAGTCCATGATGGGCCCTCGCTTCGATGCGCAGCGATTTCACGATTTCGTGCTCGCCCAGGGGATCCTGCCGCCGGAGCTGCTGCGCAAGGCCGTGTTCGAGCGATTCGTCGGGGATCAGCCGGCGCGCTGAGCGGGGAGGAGCGAGCGAGAGCGGTCTCGATCCGGTGCGGGGTCCCCTTGCGGCACGCCTCGCCGGCTCCACCTGTCGTGTCGGGCACGGGAGCGCCGGAGGGTGACGCATGGGAACGAACGAGAAGAAGGCAGCGGAGCGACAGCCGGAATCGCCTGAAGGCGCCGCGGCCGTACCCGAGGCGACGAGGGCGAAGACGCGCAAGGAGCGGAGCCCGCAGACACCGCTCGATCGCGGCGGGGCGGTCTCGCAGCGCGAGGCGTGGGAGCCTGTGGACGAGGCGTCGGACGAGTCGTTCCCCGCGAGCGACCCGCCGGCCTGGACGCCTATCCACCCGGGCTGAGCGCCGCGGCATGGCGGCGGCGGGGACCCTCGCCGGCCGCACGCCCGTCACGGCTCGGGAACGCCCTCTTCGAGCCACGCCCGCGCGCTCTCGGCGGTGAGCTTGAAGTCCGGGGGCACCCTCGACCGCCTCACGGTCTCCCCTGCCGCGTCTCGCCCCGTGAGGATGGCGTGAGGATCGTCCTCATCGGGCACGATGTCGAGGTCCACCCGCATCCGGGCGCCGCCCCCGACCACCGTCGTCACGCTCCGGTGCAGCTGCGCCCGGCGTTGCTGGTCGTGCCGCGAAAGGATCTCGTTCGCCGTCTTCACCAGGGTGGCGAAGGCGCTCGCGTCGAGCGGCTTCGGGTTCTTCTTGTCACGCCCCATCGTCCACGGCCCCACCAGCGAGGGCTCGCTCTGGCCGTCGCACGTCATCTCGACGGCCCACCCATCGTCGTCCTCGTTCTTGATGACCCGCGCCGTCCACCCCTGGCCCCTCCACAGCTTCGGGTCTTGGTCCTCGGGGCGAACGGGGCGCGCCTGCCCCACCTCGTCGGTCGCGTCGTGCGTCGTGGCCATGGGCGCCCCGTTGTACCCGCGCGGCGCGCGTCGCGTCCACCCCGTCGAACACCTGTCGGTCATTTCCTGTCAGCCCTGACACCTCCGGGTAGCCGCCCAGCTCGGCCCACGGAGGACGCGCAGCGGCTAGCCGAGCCCTTGTCACAGCGCGTTCAGGTACTCGATGAGCCGACGAGAGCCCACCGCTCCGCCTCGATCGGCGCGGGACCGGCGGCACCGCTTCTCCGCTGATCGTCACGGCACTCGCTGAGGTGTTCGGGTTGCGCTGAAGATCCGTCACGGTTGCTGATTCAACGGCGAAGGCGGCGGATTGGACGGGGGCTGACATTCCGCTAGCAGTCTCTCAAGATTACTTATCCTCTCTCCGGCCTCACGGAGTTGCTGCCCGAGTCGATCGATCTGCCCGACTTGCACAGCGATCTTCTTCTCGCCATCAGCGACAGCTCTCTTAGCAGCCTCGAGCTCAACCCCGTTCACAGCAAGAGCGTCTTTGGTGACCTGAAGATCATCCCTAGCCTGCTTCAAATCATACATAGCACGTGCAAGCTTCGCCTGCAGACCCTTCTCCGAATCCTGCAATTGAGATATTTTCAGCTCGAGCTCACCCTTGGTCTTATTGCTCTCCTCGACGGCCAAATTCTTCGCGACCTCTGCAGCGCCGGCAGCCTTCTTAGCTTCATCTGCCGCCTGCTCAGCGGTTTGTTTCGCCTTTGCCATTGCGTTTCGAGCAGCGCGAGCCGTATTCGCATCTGCGCTCACCCGCTCGACCTGCTCAAATGCATTCTCCATATCCGACAGCGCTCTCGCCATCTGCTCGCGCGCCCGCTTCTCAGCTTCTGCGTGATCGATCGCAGCTCGCTTCGCGGCCTCCTCGCTCAATGCATGCCGACGCGCCGTTTCCTGTGCTCGCTGTGCCTCTTCTTGCGCATCCTGCGCTTTTCCGCGCGCCTCTTTGGCGTCAATCCACAAATAAGTCGTTGCGAAGAAGAGTGCCGCAAGCACTAACACTCCGGCAACCAAGGACATCCGCACCATGCGCTCGTGCGCCGATTCGGCGGCCGTAGCACTCTCCAGGAAGTTGCGTTCTTCAGACGTGAGATCGTCAACATCGCTGGCCCATGCTGCGAACTCGTGTAGCATCTTTCCGCGCGGCAAGAATTCGGACTTCTTGTTGCCATTAATCCAGCTCAGCAGCGCAGTCTCGAACTCAGGCTTGGCTCGCCCGATCCGCCGCAGCGTAGCAGCTACCCGTACCATGGCCGGTCGCTGCTGTGAATCCTTCGCGAGCATTTCACCCACCAGATTGCTCAGTTCGGCCGAGACTTCCACGCGCATTGGGGGAGGCCACGGCTGGCTCTGCTTGTCTGGTTTGGATCCTTCAAGTAGTTCGTACAGAATTACTCCGAGCGAGTAGACGTCAGCGCGATGGTCGACGCTGGCAGAATGCTCCTCCTGCTCGGGAGGCATGTAATTTTTCGTTCCCATTCCCCTAATGCCATCCTTCGTATATGGCATCGTTGGCGCTATCGGGGGCCTGTCCACCCGACGAGAACCTATTATCGATTCATCGGGGAGGAATGATGCCGCGATCGCGGTCTGGGAGGTTCCTGAGTGAGTGGAGGGGAGCGACTCGGGCGAGCCTTGCAGGGTCGGCGGCGGTCCATTCGTCGATGCGACAGGCGAGACGGTCGGATCCTGCAGGCTCCTAGGTGACCCATCGGCTACCGATGGAAGCGTCCGGAGCGGTTCGCCGCTGCCTTCCGCCGTGCCTCGCAGTGTTGTGGCTGCGGCGTCGAACGACAGCCCGAAGCGCTCCGCCTCGATTGACGGCTGGCGGGCACTTGGCGGCTTCATGGATTCATCCACTTCAATCACATCCGCTACATTCGTCCAGATCACCTTGGCGATACCGAAGTCCAGAATCTTCGCGCGGCTGCCCCCAGGAGCGAGGCTGTCATCGACAATCATGATATTCTCGGGCTTCAGATCGCGGTGAACGACCTTGCGATCGTGGGCCTCGGACATAACCGAGGCCACCTGATAACAGATCCGGACGACCTCACGCACCCGCGCCTCGCGAGGGATATCTTCAATCCACTCCCGGAGCACCTTGCCATGAAGATACTCCATCAGGATGTAAGGACGACCATCTCCGAGTTCTCCAGAGTCGAAGACGCGCACGATGCCCGGACTGTTGATAATATTGACAGCAATCGCCTCCTGACGGAACCGGGCAACGACATCGGGCCGCTTCGAATAGTCTCCGAGTAGCACTTTGAGCGCCGCCCTGGCTTGGGTTTTCGGGTGACGTACTCGGTAGACCTCTCCCATCCCACCTCGCCCGAGCTCTACCTCAACAATCCAGCCTCCAGGAACCACGAATGATCGCTCCGAAGCTTTTCCAACACCTTGGTTCAAGCGGCCCCCCTCATCGAGCAAGCAACTTCATCACATCACGTCACAAACTCACGTACACCGCCACCACTTTCAATTCATTCATCCAACCCGATCGATCACCCTGCTCTCTCCGAAAGCAATGGCGCACCTCGATCGATACCGCTCATTTCACGCTCCAACGCTCATGAATTAACGATAGTGGGCTTCGGCTTCTGCAATGGCATCAGTTCCGTTGCCTGTTGCGTACCCAGATCGGTTTGGTTTGCACTCGTTGCCCCCGCGCGGACCAATCGAAGCGCAGTTTCCCCGACGACGAGCCTGCCGTCTAGCAAGAGCCAGGCGCTTTGGACGCGCTGTTCCTCGATCTTCGTCCCATGTGTGCTTCCCTGATCGAACACTCGCACGCCTTCATCCCCGACGACGATCGTCGCGTGCTTTCGAGACACCTTCGGATCATCGAGACGAATGAGGCAGTCCGCTTCTCGACCTATCTTGGTCTCTCCGGGATGGAGCCTAAACCGCCGACCTGTCAGGGGACCGCTGCAGACAAGAAGCTCATATAAAATCGATACATCTGATGCAGGAGTCGTCGGCCTTTGTCGCGCTTTCGCGATCCGGAGCCGCCCCTCATACTTCTGCGTCCACATCTGCGGGGTCTGACGACCTCCCTCAGCCTGGACACTTGCCTGCACGTACTCGCAGAGCTCATGAACATCAATATATCCATCTCTCCCCAAATCAGCTGCGCCGGTCGACAGACCTTCGACAAGATGGCGCGTAAATATCGATTGAGGGAGATCCCCAACCAACCGTTCATCCTGCCAAGCCAGTTGAACCGAGGTCGTAGCCGAGAGCACCACGCGTCCTGAGCCGTCACCCTTGAAGGTCCCCGCGATGTCGATACTGTCCTGCTCTCCTTTAGCGGAGTTCTCGTACGCGCCGCTGTAGCAGCAGTCCAGGATCAGGATGATGCGCTTCGCTGGACATCGATCGATCTGACGGCTGATCCATGCCGCGTCGACAGATGTAGCCGCAAAGAACTCCTTCTCCGTGTCACGCGTAGCGAGGTAGAGCTGACCCCAATCATCCTTCAGGCCATGACCGGAGTAGTAGAGAACGAGCAGATCCTCCGGATGACGGCGGTGAAAAAGCTTGCCGATTGCCTTCCGGACTTCGATCTGGCTACCGTCCACACAGAGTTGAACGCGAAAATCACCGACGTCTGCACTCTGCAATACATCAGCAAGCCTCGACGCATCGAGAGCGGGCGCCTGAAGCGAATGCAGCCTGTGGTCCGCATACGTCCCGTTCGCGACGATGAGCGCGAGTCGCTCTCGCCCGCGCGTCGTCTGCTCTGCACCCTGGGACGTCATTTGATCGCGCTGATGCGCCGAGCAAGGTCGAGCACTTCCTTCTCGCTAAGCGGCTTTTCCGACGTGAACTCGATCTCTACGCCGTTCTTTCCCTTGATACGAATACGGCGTCGCGGTGCACGGACGACCCACTCGTTAATGAGCACAATCGCCTGGGGAAGCACCGTAGGGAGAGCAGCGATGGCGAGCGCGCCGAGGGTGAAGGCGTCTCCCTTCGCATTTTTTGGAAGTTGTCCTTCAGAGACGCGCGAGGGAATCGCGCCTGTGGCGCCGAGATCGCGCATCAAGCTTCCAAGCATCGTATCTAGCTGGTCCTTCTCGATGTCGGCGTCGTGAAATTCGATTAGCACATCCATTTTCAATGCACCTCCTCGCCGCTGCAACCAGCGGAGGAGCATACCAGCACTCGCCAGGAGGTACCAGGGGCAATTCCCGTCGGACCAGCGCTTCAGTCGCGGAATAGTTATAATAATTTCATATACTTACACCATAACCGACGCCAGCTTCCGCTCTACCCGGTGGCGCCGGTCCGACGGCATCGGTGCCATCCAGTACGCGGGCCCGAGCTGGTCTCGTTAATTCGGCTCGCGCGAAGCGACTCTACGAGGGCGCCCCCGCCTCACCGGCGTCCCCGGGCGCGACCTCCAGCGGAGCCGTCACTGCGAGCGAGCCGCTGGCATGCCATATCGTTCGGCCCAGGCCGCGCGAGGCTCACGCCAGGTCAGAGTCCCATGCACGCAGGCGCGGGCAGACGCGCGGCTCGGGCGTGGCGCCCCAGAGGGCGAAGCCGGACGAAGAGGAAGACGACATCGCGGTTCAAGCGCTATTGCCGGTCAGGACCACGGCAGAACTAGTGCGGGTTGGCTCGCCGCCTTCGAGCTGCGACACTCCGCGCATGCTCCTCCACCGGCGCCCCTTCCTGGCCCTGTGCGCCGCAGCCCTCGCCCCGAGCGCCGCCCTCGCCGACCCCGCCGGTGCCGCGCCGCCCTCGCCACCGCCCGCCGGCGCCGCGCCGCCCTCGCCGCCGCCCCCCGCTTCCCCGCCCGCCTTCGACGTCCGCGACCTCCAGGTCCCCGGCGAGCGTGCCCTCGGCAGGCGGTTCACGCTGCTCGTCCCGAAGCACCTCGCCCCGGGCGAGCGCGTGCCGCTGCTCGTGCTCCTCCACGGCCTCGGCGAGACCGGCGACGAGCGCCTCGGCGCCTTCGCGTGGCTGGAGCGGTACGGCCTCGGGTCGGCCTACGAGCGGCTGCGCCGCCCGCCGCTCGGCCGCACCTCGCGCCGGAAGGACTGGACCGACGCGCGGCTCGCCGAGGTCAACGCCGCGCTCGCGGCGCGGCCGTTCCGCGGCCTCGCGATCGCGTGCCCCTTCACGCCCAACGTCCACAAGGCCCCGAACCCCGCCGCGGCGCTCGACGGCTACGCGCGCTGGCTCGCGGAGGTGGTCCTGCCGCGCGCCCGCGCCGAGGCGCCCGCGTTCGACGACGCGGCCCGCACCTCGCTCGACGGCTGCTCCCTCGGCGGCTTCATCGGGATCGAGGTGTTCCTCCGCCGGCCCGAGCTCTTCGGCGCCCTCGGCGGCGTGCAGTCCGCCATCAGCGCCCACCGCGCCCCCGCCTACGCCGACCGGCTCGCCAGGGCCGTCGCCGCGGCGGGCCCGCGCGACCTCCACCTGCTCACCAGCGAGGGAGACCCGTTCCGCGACGCGAACGCCGCCCTCGCCGCGCAGCTCGCGAAGCGCTCGATCCCCCACACCCTCCGCGTCCTGCCGGGGCCGCACGACCAGCCCTGGCTCCGCGAGGCCGGCACCATCGAGATGCTCCTCTTCCACGACCGGCGCCCGCGCTGAGCCGGCGCCGCGCGCCCGATCGCCTACCCGAGCAGCCCCGCCTCCCGCAGGAAGGCGCCCTCGACCGCGGCGTGGTCGGACTCCACGTCGAGCCGCGCGAGGACCGAGCAGAACCCGAACTGGAGCCGGTTCGGGTATAGCATGGCCCGGCCCATCGCCATGAAGACCAACGCCGCGCGCATCCTCGACAGCCTCGGCATCCCCTACGAGCTGCGCACCTACGAGGTCGACCCGAGCGACCTGACCGCGGGCACCGTGGCCAGGAAGATCGGCCTGCCCCCGGAGCAGGTGTGGAAGACGCTGGTGGCGCGCGGCGATCGCCACGGCGTCTGCTTCGCGGTGGTGCCGGGCAACGCCCAGCTCGATCTCAAGGCGATGGCCAGGCTCACCGGCGACCGGAAGGTCGACACGGTGTCGCTGAAGGAGGTCCAGCCGCTCACCGGTTACGTGCGCGGCGGGGTCACGGCGCTGGGCGCGAAGAAGGCCTATCCCGTCTACGCGGACGAGACGATCGAGCTCTTCGAGGTCATCTCCATCTCGGCCGGCGTGCGCGGCACGCAGATCCTCGTCGCTCCCGGCGATTATCTGCGCGCGACCAGGGCGAAGGTCGGCGCCATCGCGGCTCCTGGCGGCGACGCGGATTGAACGCGCGGGCCGCCGGATCCGCGGTATGCTGGCAGAGCTCGCCTCCGGTCCGGCGCCGGGCGGCGACGAGGGATATGACCAGAGCGGCATGCGACCTGCGCGATCCGAGCGAGCTGAGCACCGCCGAGCTGCGGCAGCGGTGCCGGGGCTGCAAGCCGTGGGAGCTCGGGCTCGGCGCGGTCCAGCTGGCCGCCTCGGCGGCGGCCGGAGGCGCCGTGCTCGCGGCGGCCGGCGCCTGCATTCCGGGGCTGGTCCAGTGCATCAGCGTGGGTCCGGCGCTCGCGGCCGGGCTCGCCGTCTGGGAGTCGATCGGCGTGGCCAGCGGGTGGCTCCCGGGCGCGGCGTACCGCGATGAGCTCGCGTTCCGCGCGTGGCACGCGGGGCTCTCGCCGTGGGTCGGGCCAGCAGCGCAGCGCCGCTGGGCCAGGCGCGCGCTGGCGCGCCGGCCGGCGGCCCCCGACTGGCTGCTCGTCCTCGAGGGCGTCGCGCCGGCCGGCGGAGGGCGCCGCTGGGTCAAGGTCGAGCTCTCGCTGTCCCCCTCCTCGGACGGCCCGTTCCGCTCGCAGGCCAGCGGGCACGCGCTGCTGCGCGCGGGCGGCGACGGCGCAGAAGCGCCGCACGAGCGGCGCCTCGCGATCGAGGAGCTCGACGACCTGAGGCGGGCCGTCGCAGAGCTCCCGGAGGCGCTCTCGCTGGACCCCCCTGCCTCGCCCCGGGACCCCGCGGTGTTCAACGGCCGCTGCGAGCTGCTCATCGCCAGGAGGACGCCGTTCGCCGCGGCCCAGCTGACGAGCGCGTTTCCGTCCCTCGAGGCAGGCCCTCAGGCGCCCTCGCTGTCGCTGCTGCACCGCCTGGTCCAGCTGGCCTGGCGCGGGGGCGAGTCAGGTCCGAGCCGGCGCGGCCGCTGACGCGGGCGCCTCGCGCATCAGGCGCCGGCCGACCAGCATCAGCAGGACACCGGACGCGAGGAAGGCCAGGTCCCAGCCGAGCTGCCCCGGACCTGGACGGACATGGTGGATCTGCAGGAGGTGATGATCGATCACCCCCTCGACCAGGTTGAACAGCCCCCAGCCCATGGCGGCGGCGCCCGGGAACATCCGTCCGGGGAGCTCAGCTCCGCCCGCGCGCAGGGCGCTCCAGAGCTTGATGACACCTGCCACGGTGAGGCTCAATGCGACAACGCCGAACAGACCGTCGGCGAAGATGTTCCGCCTCACATCGTCGATGGTCGCGCCTGGATGGCAGCTGAAGCAGATCAGATGATGCCACTGCAGGAGCTGATGAAACAGGATGCCGTCGATCAGGCCACCTGCGCCCATGCCGAAGATCACCCCCGCCGTCTTCACGGCGCGTGATGTCCTCGTGGCGGCGATGATCTCCAGCGGGCGGGCTGTGCTCATGAAATCCTCCTGAGCGCGCCCCCATGCGAGCGGCAAACCACAGCCGTCGGGCGGCGGAGGACGGATCGGTCGGGCCGGCGGAGCGACCGGTTCGCCGCCGTCGGACCGCGGCGCTTTCGCCGGCCATGAACCAACGGCGCCCCGACTCCATGGACTGGCCAGCTCGGGCCTGGCACGGAGTTGGCACATGTCGGGGAGAGGAACCCACGTATCCGCAGAAATCGCTGAAAGGTGTCAGATGGACAATCGAATGAACCCGGAACGCGCCGCAGGAACGGCGGAGCCGGAGCACCAGGGTCCCAGGCCGGTCCCTTACACGTACCATGACGGCCGCGAGGATTACCTCCATGTCGGCCGCCGGGAGGGCGCGGAGCCGGATCAGCCCGAGGCGCTGGTCCCGCCTTCCGAGGGGATGACTTCACCTCTCCAGGCGGCGTCCCCGCCGCCCGAAGCCGCCTCGGTGGCCGCCGCGCCGATCGCCTCGCCGCCCGAGGCGACGGCGCTGCCGCCCGAGGCGACGGCGCTGCCGCCCGCGGCGACGCCCGGGTCTCCCGGGCCGACGCCTCGCGCAGCGGCGCAGCGCCCTCAGCAGGCGATCCGGATGAGCGAGATCGTCACGCGCGGGCTGCGGACCGGCGCCGTGCTGACGGCAGCGACGATGTGCACGATGATGGCAGCGTCCACCCTCAAGCGCGGATCGCCCTGGGCCGCCATGAACGCCATGGCGGCGGCGGTCGGCCTCGGGGGTCGCCGCGCGAAGCGCCGGTTCGACCCGGTCGCCACGCCCGCAGGGATGGCGGCGCTCGCCGGGGGCCTGCTCGTGTGGGGCATCGGCTACGAGAAGGCGCTCGACGCGGCGGGGCGGCGCGGCGGCGCCCTCACGGGCGCGCTGTCGGCGCTCGGCTGCTTTCTGGTCGACGACCTGGTCTTGCCCGACCGGCTCATGAAGAGCCTCCGAGACACGGTGGGCGTGGCCGGCATCGTCGGCCAATACGTCGCCATCGGCGTCGCGAGCGCCGTCGCCCCGCGGTGAGCGCGCGAGGCGCCGGCGCGAGCGCCGCCGTGGCGCCGCGCCCCGCTATCTCTGCCCGGCGGCCTTGCGGTCCTTCGCGCCCGGCTCCTCGTGCTGGGGCAACGCGCCTCTCGGCTGCGCCTGTTCGGTCGCGCCGCTCTCCGGCGGCGGCTCCTCCTCGGACGGGGCCGTCGCGCCCGCGGCCGTGGCCTCGGCGCCGGTCTCCCGCAGCTCGAGCGAGCCCGCGGGGCCGCCGCGGCCCGACTCCTCGTACGGCCCGCCGCCGAGCGAGCCCGGCGCGCGGAGCTCGGCGTCCTTGGGGTGCGGCCCGTCGAGCCGGAAGATCCCCTTCGATTGATCGACCTCGTCGAACCGCCTGTTCTCCTGCGCCTGCGCCTCGGACCGCTGCTTGGCCTTTTGCCCCATGATCCCCTCCCTCGCCCGGCGCGCGGTGCGTCGACCGCACACACGCCCGCCTCGACCCGCGGCGTGCATGCGAGGTGCCGGACCGCGCCGGCCCCGCCCGCTCACGCCGGCCGCGCCGCGCCCTGCTCCTCCGAGGCGGCCCCCACCGCGACCGGCTGGGTGAGCTGCTCCGAGGGCGTCCCGGCGGCCATCTGCTGGGCGATGATCAGCTCCCGCGCCTGCTGCCGCAGCCCGGGGAGCCTCGCGGCGAACACCGCCGCCGCGGCAACGCAGCACGCGCCGCCCGAGGCCACGGTCGCGGGCGCGCCGATCTTGCCCGCGAGCCAGCCGGCGAGCAGCGCGCCGAGCGGGGCCATCCCCATGAACATCATCGCGTAGACCGCCATGACGCGCCCGCGGAGCGCGTCCGGCACCATCGCCTGCACGAGCGTGTTCGACCCCGCCATCTGCACCATCATCGAGAAGCCGACGGGCACGAGCAGGAGCGCCGAGAGCCAGAACGACCGCGACAGCGCGAACAGCCCGAGCGCCACCCCGAACCCCGCGCAGGCCGCGGCGACCCAGCGGCCGAGGCCCCGGAGCCGCCTCCGGCTGGCGAGGACGAGCGCGCCGAGCAGCGCCCCGACGCCCGACGCGCCCATCAGGATGCCGAGCCCCTGCGCCCCCCCGCGCAGGATCCGATCGGCGAAGATCGGCATCAGCACCGCGTACGGCATCGCGGTGACGCTCACGACCCCGAGCAGGAGGAGGAGCGCGCGGATGGCCCTGGTGCGCGCGACGAACCGGAAGCCCTCGACCGTATGGGCGAACGCGGAGCCGCGCCCGGCGGCGGCCGGGCGGGGCGCGACGCGCATCGCCAGGAGGCTCCCGAGCACGGCAAGGAAGCTCACCCCGTTCGCGACGAAGCACCACCCCTCGCCGATCGCGCCGACGAGGATGCCCGCCACCGCCGGGCCGAGGATCCGCGCGCCGTTGAACATCGAGGAGTTGAGCGCGATGGCGTTGGCGAGGTCCTCCCTGCCCACCATCTCGACGACGAACGCCTGCCGCGTCGGGATGTCGAAGGCGTTCACGACGCCGAGGAGCACGCTGAACCCGAGGATGTGCCGGACCTGGACGTGCCCGCTCAGGGTGAGCGCGCCGAGCCCGAAGGCGAGCGCCATCGCGGCGGACTGCGTGGCGAGCAGGATGCGGTGGCGGCTCCGCCGGTCGGCCACCGTGCCGCCGATCGGGGCGAGCAGGAAGACGGGGATCTGCGTCGCGAACCCGACGGTGCCGAGCAGCAGCGACGAGCCCGTCAGCCGGTAGACGAGCCACGACTGGGCGACCGACTGCATCCAGGTGCCGACCAGCGAGACGAGCTGGCCGGCGAAGAAGAGCTGGTAGTTCCGGTGGCGGAGCGCGCGCAACAGCGACGGGGCGGCGGCCGCCGGGCGCTCGCCACGACCCGCCGCGGGGGGCGGCTCCGCTTCAGGCTGACCCATGGCCGAAGTATGGGGCGCAGGAGGCTCGGGAACCCGGGATTCGGAGGATCCGAGCGCGGCGGGGTGAGGCGCGTGGCCTCCGGCCGGGCTCCGCCGCGGCGCGCGGATCAGCCCCCGCCCGCGTAGTTGGCGGGCCACGCCGCCGAGAGGAGGCCCCCGTCGACGGCGACGTCCTGGCCGGTGATGAACGAGGCCTTGTCGCTGAAGAGGAAGGCGACGAGCGCGGCCACCTCCTCGGGCCCGCCGACGCGGTTCATGGCGTGGAGCGACGCGGCGAAGGCGCGTCCCTGGGGATCGTCGAGGCGCCAGCCGGCCGTCGACATCTCCGACTCGACGACGCCGGGGCTCACCGCGTTGATGCGGATCCCCTTCTGCGCGTACTCGACCGCAGCGGTGCGCGTGAGCGCGACGAGGCCGGCCTTGGAGGCAGCGTAGACCGCGAGCCCGGGGAAGAAGCGCGACGCGGCCACCGACGCGCAGTTGACGATCGAGCCCCCGCCGCTCGCGAGCATGGCTTTGATCTGGTACTTCATGCACCAGAAGACGCCGCGGAGGTTCGTGTCCATGACCAGGTCGTAGTCGGCGTTGGACATGTCGGCGAGCGGCATCAAGAAGCCGGATCCGGCGTTGTTGAAGCTGCAGTCGAGGCGCCCGTAGGTGGACACCGCGGCCTTCACGAGCGCCTCGACGTCGCGCTCGACCCGCATGTCGGCGGTGACCCAGGTGATCACCCCGCCGCGATCCTTGACGGCCGCGACGAGCTCGCGCCCTTGCGCCTCGCGCCGCGCGCTCGCGACGACCCTGGCGCCCTCGGCGGCCAGCGCGACGGCCGTCGACCTGCCGATGCCCGAGCTCGCGCCCGTGACGATGACGACCTTGTCTTTCAGAGCTCCCATGCCTCACATCCCTCGCGAAGGTGGCCGGCGCCTCCGTGACAGGCGCCGGCGCTTGTGAAATGCAGAGTTAAGGAACAACCGTCTTCGACCGTCTGGAGCGCGAGCTGAGCGCGCAGAGCGGGCCCATGACGATGCCAAGGGCGGGTACGAAAGGGAAGCGATTCCGGCGTTTTACGCGTCGTAACGCGACGCGCTCGCGACGCGCAGCGTGGCTCCTTGTGCCGTGATGTCGCGCGTGCGTCGCCCTGGTTGCGCAGGGCTGCGCGGATGTGGGTCACGTCACCCTTGACCGAGGTGGCGTCGGCGCGGAGCGCGCGGCCAGGGCGGAGATGGGCTATAGGCCAGCGCCCATGAACCGACCGTACCTTATCGCCGGCGCGCTCTTCCTGGCCGGCCAGCTCTTCGCGCTCGGCTGCAGCGCCCCCAAGCCGGAGCCCGAGATCGCGTCCTCGGCCTCGCAGAGCGGCTACGCGGAGCGCTACCCGGCCGAGCTGCAGGCGACGGCCACGTCGTTCGGCGAGCGCGACGACCTCGCGAAGCGCGCCACAGCGCAGTTCGCGGGCTATCCCGATCAGCTCAAGAAGCCGGACTGGAAGCAGGTCCTCGACGTCATCGAGCAGGCGGACGCGGCGGGCCGGAGCTACGACTACGTGGAGCGCGTGCGCGCCGTCGACGGCGCGGCGGCGTTCTTCAACGACAACAAGGAGGACCTCACCCGCAAGGTGAGCGGCGCCGCGCAGTACGTCGTCAAGCAGAAGGGGTGCGACGTCGACGTCACGGGCGCCACGGCGCACGCGCTCGAGGAGGGCGTCGAGCGCCAGCTCGAGAAGTACGTCCGCGAGCGCAGCGAGGCGCACCGCCGCATCGAGCGCTACCGCGCCTCGCTCGGCAAGGAGAACGCCGCGACGCTCGAGAAGCAGGCCGACGCCGTGAGCTTCGTGAGCTACGTCGTCCACATCGACATGGTCGAGCACAAGCTCCGGCTCCGCCGGATGCTCGAGGAGATCGAGACCATCAAGAAGTCGATCGACGAGGCGGTCGAGGCGGAGCGAGCATTCCAGTCCTCTGGCCGCCGCACCGACGAGGAGAAGAAGGCGTCGGAGGCGCGCATCGAGGAGCTCGGGCGCAGCAAGGCGATGCTCGACTCGTCCGCGACCCAGGCGAAGCAGATCGACGAGACGATGGAGGAGCGCATCGCCGCGGTCCAGAAGAGCTACCGCGAGGCGATGGACCGCCTGATCGCCACCCTCCGCAAGAACGCCGGCCTGCCGGCCGAGCCCGGCGAGGGCTGATCCCCTCGTCCCGTAGGCGCTAACCAACCTTCACGCCGCGTTCTCCTACATTCGAACGTTTACGTGGTCGTGGTCGTTTACGTGGTCGTGGTCGTGGTCGTGGTCGTCAACGATAGGCCGTGAACGACCACGACCACGACCACGTAAACGTCCACGTAAACGTCCACGTTCACGTTCAGGTTGGTGACCGATGGTGGAAGGGGAGTGGGCTTCCGCTCCCTCCTATCCCGCCCACCGCTCGGCCATCTCCAGCGTCCGCTGGTTCTCCGGTATCGTGAGGAACCGCTCCCTCCATACCGGATCGCTGATCTTCCCCGCCCTCTCCATCAATCTCTCCCTCGCCGCCGCGATCGCCGCCGCGCAGTCCGCCTCCATCCCGTTCGCCGCCAGCGCCTCCGCGTAGACGTTCCTCACCGCGGACTCCCCCTCCTCGATCGCCCCGATCGCCTGCAACATCGAGAACGCCTCCCCCGCCGCGGACAGCGCCTCGTCGAACCTCCCCAGCCCGAGCAGCGCCCTCGCCCTCGCCGCCACCGCCGCCGCGCGCAGCGGCGGCGCGCTCTGCAGGATCTCCGCCGCCGCCCTCGCCTCCTGCTCCGCCCCCTCGAAGTCCCGCGCGAGCAGCGCGATCCGCGCGAGGTACGTCCGCGCGCTCCCCTCCGTGCGCGGATCCCCGAGCCGCTGCGACAGCGCGATCGCCTCGCGCTCGGTCCGCTCCGCCTCCTCGATCCGCCCCCGGTAGCCGAGGACGTGCCCCAGGTTGCTGAGCGTCGCCACCGCGAGATCGTGCAACCCCATCCGCTCCGCGCCCGAGAGCGCGCTGCGCAGCACCTCCTCCGCGCCCGCGAAATCGCCGAGCTCCGCGTGCATGTACCCGACGTTCATGCGGAACGCGCACGCGTTGCCGCGGTCGCCCGCGCGCTCGAACGCCGCGAGCGCCGCGGACAGCCCCGCGAGGCACGCGCTGGGATCGCCGCTCACGAGCGCCCGGGCCGACCGCGCCGCGTGCAGCCGCGCCACCACCTCGACCTCCCGCTCCGCGAGATCCGTCCCGTCGCCCTCGATCGCCTCGATCAGCGCGTCCGCGAACGCGTAGCGCCCCCCGAACACGAGCAGCAGCGCCCCCTCGCCGAGGCACATGTGCTTCGCCACGAGCGCGCCCTCCGCCTCCGCCTCGGCGGCCTGCGCCGCGCTCATCCAGCGCTCCACCCGCTCGAAGCCGCCCAGCTTGCCCGCGGCCATGGCGACGTGCTTGATCGCCGAGAACCACGCCGCGGAGCCGGCGGGCAGCCGGTCCACCGCCTCGGTCCCGCGCTGCTCCGCGAGCGCGAGCTCCCCGCGCCAGACGTGCGCCTCGGCCTCCACGAGGCGCAGCGCGCCGAGCGCCTGCGCGTTCGGGCCGCACGCGACGCCGCGCTCGGCGCGCTCGATCGCCGCGGCGAGGTCCTGCGCCCGCAGCGCCTGCTCCGCCGCGCGGCAGTACGCGGCCGCGGCCCGCGACAGCTCGCCGCCGCGCTCGAAGTGCTCGCCGAGCGCCATCGCGTCCACCGCGCCCGCGCCCGCGCGCGACAGCCACTCGCCGGCGAGCCGGTGCCCGAGCCGCCGGTCGCCGTCCGTCAGCATCCCGTAGGCCGCCTCCCGCACGATCGCGTGCTGGAAGCTGTACTCCACCTCGCCGGGGAGGCTGCCCTCGCCGCGCCGGGAGATCACCTCGCGCTGCTCCAGCTCGACCAGCTTCGGCGCGACCTGCGCCCCGCCCACGAGCGCCGACACCCCGCCCTGCCAGAACGTCTGCCCGAACACGCTCGCCGCCCGCAGCGCCCGCCGCGCCTCGATGTCGAGCGCCTCGATGCGCGCCTGCACCATCGCCACCACCGTCTCGGGCAGGTCGGCGCCCTTGCCGTCCGCCACCGCGCGGAGCTGCTCCTCCAGGTAGAACGCGTTGCCGTCGGCGCGGTCGACGATCATCGCGAGGAGCTCCGGCGCGACGTCCTCGCCGAGCACCTGGCGCACCAGCCGCTCGCTCGCGCGCCGCGGCAGCCCCGACAGCTGCACCTCGTGGACGCCGCGCCCCGCCCAGAGCTTCGGGAAGAGCTCCCGCACCTCTGGCCGGCCGAGCGCGAGCACCATCAGCCGCTGATCGCCGAGGTTGCGGAGCGCCGAGTCGACGAGCAGCACGCTCGGCAGATCGCCCCAGTGCAGGTCCTCGAGCACGAGCAGCACGGGCCTCGCCGAGCACTCGGCCCTGAGGAGCTCCTCCCAAGCGACGCGGATCTGGTCGCTCATCAGCACGGGGCTGCGCCGCGCCGCCATCAGCTGCACGCTGTCGCCGTCGGGGAACGGCACGCCGACGAGCTCCCCGAGGAACGCCGCGGTGCGCGCCGATTCGGCGTGGCCGTACCGCGCGACGCGCGCGCGGAGCTTGCGCTGCCGCGCCTCGATGGGCTCGCCCTCGAAGAGGCCGATCGCGCGCCGCAGCGCCGGGGCGAGCAGCGCGAAGGCCGAGCCGGCGCTCATCGGGTCGCCGCGCCCGATCCACACCTCCAGGTCCTCGCCGCGGTCGCGGAGCCGCCGGATCAGCTCGGAGCGCAGGCGGGATTTCCCTGCGCCCGCGGGCGCGGTCACGAGCACGGCGCTCGGCGTCGACTCCTCGACGCAGTGAGAGAACGCCGCCTCCAGCAGCGCGAGCTCGCGGTCGCGCCCGACGCACGGCGTCGGCTTGCCGAGCAGGGGCGGCGTGGAGGCGAGCTCCTCGCGCTCGCCGTGCAGGCGGAGGGCGCCCGCGTCGCGGGTCACGTCGAACCGGGCGCCGAGCAGCCCTGCGGTCACCTCGTCCATGCAGACGGCGTGCGCGCCGGCGGGCGCGTGCGCGGGCGGCAGCAGGTGGACCGCGCGGTCGATGAGCTCGCCGACCGGCAGCCGCGCGGACATCTCCGCGCGGCCCGTGACGAGCGCGACCGGCACGCTGCCGAGCAGCGCGTTCAGCGCGAGCGCGCAGCGGGCGGACTGCGCCGCGAGGTCGGTCGGGGCGCCGCCGGCGGTGAGCACGATGAGCGGCGAGCGGGACTCCAGGATCTCGAGCTCGCCCTGGTAGCGCTCGGCGACGGCGATGAGCGCCTTGCTGCGCTCCAGGTCCTCCTCCTGCGAGCGCGTCGCCTCGGCGTCGCCGCTCGCGTCGCGCGCGAGCACGAGGCACATCATCTTGCGCTCGTTCGTGGTGATCTCGCCCCCGCGCAGGGTGTTCGACGGGCGGCTGCTCGCGGCGCCGACGCCCGCGTCGTCGAGCGCGAGCAGCTCCGCGGCGACCGCGTCGCCGTCGCGGGGCCGGTCCTTCGGCGGCTTCGCGAGCATGCGCGCGACGAGGTCGTCGAGCGCCTCGGGGATGTCCCCGCGCAGCTCCCGGAGCCGCGGCGGCTCCTCGAGGATGACCTTGATGAGCACCGAGAGCCCGTCGGCGCCCTGGAACGCCGAGCGCCCGGTGAGGCACTTGAAGAGCACGCAGCCGAGCGAGAAGACGTCGGCGCGGGGGTCGATGTTCGGCTCGCTGCGGGCCTGCTCCGGCGCCATGTAGCCCGGGGTGCCGAGCATCGTGCCGGGCATGGTGAGGTGCCGGTCCATGGCGCCGAGGCGCACCACGCCGAAGTCGATGAGCGTGACCCCCTCGATCGCGCCGCCCACGAGGAGCAGGTTGCTCGGCTTGAGGTCGCGGTGCACGATGCCGGCGCGGTGCACGACGCCGAGCGTCGACGCGATGCGCGACGCGAGCGCGATGCTCTCGGCGATCGTGAGCGAGCTGCGGGTGAGCCGCTCGGTCAGCGTCTCGCCGGCGAGCCACTCCATCGCGAGGTAGGGCTGCCCCGCGTCGGTCGCGCCGTGCGCGATGTAGCGCACGATGCCCGGGTGCCGCAGCGCGGTGAGCGCCTCGAGCGCCTCGACCTCGCGCGCGAACCGGATCGCCTCCTGGAGCCCTCGCCGCTGCAAGACCTTCAGCGCCACCGGCTCGTTCGTGACCAGATCGCAGGCGCGGTAGACGTCCCCCATCCCGCCCGAGCTGGCGAGGCGCTCGATCAGGAAGCGACGGTCGATGACGTCTCCCACGCGCATCTCGTCCCCGCCTTACCTGAGACCTCGCATGAGCCTGCTTACAACGGAGTAAACGAACTCGGCCCCGATCGCCAGCGACTCCGCCCGCAGCGGCCGGACGCGGCGGTCCGCCGGCGGCTGCGAGCCCGATCGAAGTGTGAGCTGCCAAACATCGCTCATCAGCGCCAGCGTGGGGAGGGACATTTTCTCCACACCGAGGCAAAACGTCCTGTCTGCGGGGCGCGTGTCATGGGCGCGCATTGCGCTCGTCACCGCGCTTCGCCCTCGATCGCCATGGCACGACCCCTGCTGAGCTGGTGGGATCATGAAGACGAAGCTCTCCAAGAAGCAGAAAAGGAAGCTCACCAAGCTCGGCCGGAAGGTCCTTCGGCCGGTGGCCGCGGCGACGAGCCTCGCAGCGGTGTTCACGGCCGGCCTGTACAGCGGTGAGGCGAGAAACTATCTGAACAGCGCGAAGACCGCCGTGAGCCGGAAGGTGAGGGCGTGGGCGAGCGCGCTTGGCGGTTTGAAGCTGGCCAATGGCGTATCGGGGAGAGCTCACCCCGACGTCGAGCTGGCGCAGCCGTCATGAAGCCGATGAAGAAGAAGACCCGCCGTGCCCTCCGGAAGGCGGTCAAGGCGGTGTCGGCGGCGGCCGCGATGATCGCGGTCGAGACGCTCGGCTCCGCCGCGGGCAGCCTGCTGAAGGACGCGCTGAAGAAGCGGCGGCGCGACCGCTGAGGCGCGCCGCCGCGGGCCTGCACGAGCGCCTCGCGCCTCGGGCGGTCCTGGGGTAGGTTCGGCCGGCGATGGACACCCGAACTTATTTCCAGGGCAAGAGCGTTCTCATCACCGGCGGTTCGAGCGGCATCGGGCTGTCGTTCGCGAGGCTCGTCGCGGGGTACGGCGCCGCGGTCACGCTGGTGGCGCGCCGCCGCGCCCTCCTCGACGAGGCCGCCGTGGGCATCCGGCGCGAGCACCCGTCCGCGCGGGTCGACGTCCTGGAGCTCGACATCAGCCGGGCGGACGACGTGGCGCGGGCGATGGAGACGCGGCTCGCCGACCGGCCGATCGATCACCTCGTGAACAACGCGGGCGTGGTGATGCCGGGGCGCTTCCTCGAGCTGCCGATGGATCAGTTCAGGGGCATGATGGACGTGAACTTCTTTGGCGCCGTGCACCTGTGCAAGGCGGTGCTGCCGGCGATGGCGGCGCGCGGCAGCGGCCATGTGCTCAACGTCTCGTCGCTGGCGGGCGTGATCGGCATCTACGGGTACACGCCGTACGCGGCGAGCAAGTTCGCGCTGATCGGCTTCTCGCAGGCGCTACGCGCGGAGATGTGGCCTCACGGCGTGCGGGTGAGCGTGTGCATGCCGCCCGACACCGACACACCGCAGCTGGCGTTCGAGAACCAGTACAAGCCGGCGGAGACGAAGGCCATCGCGGGCAACGTGAAGACGCTCGAGCCGGACGCCGTGGCGCGCAGCATGGCCGACGGCATGGCGCGCGGGCGGTTCGAGATCTACCCCGACGTCGGCTCGCGGGTGAGCGCGATCGCGCAGGGGGTCATTCCTGGGGTGGTCCGCTGGGTCTGCGACAGCGCGCAGCGGAAGGCCGGGCCGGCGGTGGGGTGAGCGCGGGAGAGCGATAGAGGGCGGGACTCGTCGCCTGAGGTCCTCCCGCGCCGCGAGAGATCTCGCCTGATCGCCCGGCGCATCCTCGCCCTGGCCGGCTGCCTGAGAGCAAGCCGCGTCTTGAGACCGCACGCGCGTGGTCGGCTCGCGCAGGCGATTGGCAGCTCCATCAACACACGGCCTGCTTTCAGCCTGTCGAGCGCTGAAGGATGAGCTCGTCAAGCATCGAGCTCAACAACACCTGATGCGCTCACGCGGTAGGCCGCCGGCATCGCGTAGCCGATTGTCTCGCTGTCACAGCCTGGTGAGGCACGCTTGTCACCTGGGCCACACAATTCGACAACACAGCTGAATTTCTCGACAATTCCAGACACTACCATTGAACTTACACCTGGCATCACCCGTGAATAAGCAGCGACACGAGGACGAAATAGTCTTCAGCAGAGCGCGTGAGCGCCGGACAAATACGATCATCGAGAGGGCGCGCAT
The DNA here is from genome assembly GCF_051525245.1 of Sorangium sp. So ce128. Classification (NCBI taxonomy): domain Bacteria; kingdom Pseudomonadati; phylum Myxococcota; order Polyangiales; family Polyangiaceae; genus Sorangium; species Sorangium sp. So ce128. The sequence continues at coordinate 6,769,466 of NZ_CP150313.1, forward strand.
GCATTTACGCACCGCGCGTGCAGGACGGCTCCATCACCGGAGTCCGCTCGATGAAGCATCGCAGATTCGATACCGGCGCGATGGCGCCGGATGGCGGCCACAGGTCGAGCTCGATCGAAACAGGCGCGCATCGGAGGATGCCGAGCCGCCCGACGATACGATCGGCTGAACAGCACAGTGACAGGCGGATGACAGACCGGCGCTCTGCGCTCTGAGCAAAAAATAACAGCAAACCGAAACCCAATTTTCGAGGACATACAAGATGAAGCCTCTCAAGTCTCGCGTTCTCTCGGGCGTTGGCGCTGCTCTCGTCGCTCTCAGCGTGTCGACCACCGCGCTGGCGAGCTATGAAGTCCCGTCCGCCTCCGACTTTCCGGACTACGGCAACTTGACCGGCGCCCTCGTGGCCATCCCCGTCCTGATCACAGATGTCCTGGATCTGAATGACGAGGTCATCGACGTCGACAGCATCAAGATCGTGTACATCGATGACATCCTCACGGGCGACCAGCTCGTGAACGTGAACAAGACGCTGAACAACCTCATCGTGAACCTCCAGATCCTCAACCTGCAGAACGTGCTGGAGGACGTCGACGTCGCCAACGGGATCAAGGTCGGCGACGTCCTCAGCAACAACGACGTCGACGTCAGCGATGTCGTCGCGGTCAAGGTGTTCGACGTCGAAGGCGTCAAGAAGCTGCTGGTGTTCGTCAAGTAGGGCTGCTCGCTCGCCCCGCCTCGCGCCAGGCCTCGAGACGAACATCGTGAAACATCGCCGGTGATCAGCCCTCGACGGCGGCTGGAGATCTGGCGCGCACCGCCACAGCGCGCCAGATCGCGCCTGCTCAACCTCCATCGCCTGGCCCCCCGACAACCCGGCGGCTTCCGGGGCTTCCACCGACAGCCTCCTTCTGGTACGTGGGGCCGTCGCCCGGGGCCCTGGCTCCGGAGCGGCCCTTCAGACCGAGGCTCGGCCGAGGAGATCCGCACCCGTGCTAAGGAACACACGCCGCGTCGCCGCGCTCCCGCTGTGCATCGCCCTGCTGGCCGGCGCGGCGGAGGGTCGCGCCGAGGCCCCTTCGGAGGCGGTCGCCCGGCTCATGACGCAGGCGAACGCGGCCGCTCGAGAGGATCGGCTCGCCGACTCGCGCGACCTGTGGATGGCGGTCTGGCGGCTGGAGCGCGCCCAGGTCGCCGCGTGCAACATCGGGGCGCTGTCGCTCCGGCTCGGCGACGCGCCGGCCGCCGTGCGCTGGCTGTCGCTCTGCCAGGAGATCATGCGCGCGCCCAGGACGCCCGCGGAGCGCGCGCTCGTCGCGTCGCGGCTCAGCGACCTGGCCCGCGCGCGGCAGCTCGCCGGCGAGCTCCACGTGGTCGCCCCCGCGGGCTCGAAGATCACGATCGACGGCGCGCCCGCCGAGCTCGAGGGCGACAAGCCCATCCCCGTCGCCCCCGGCCACCACGTGGTGCGCGCCGTGCTGGACGGCAACGTCGCGACGGCCGAGATCGACGTGCCGCGCGGCGAGGCGCGGGAAGTCGTGCTCACCTTCGCTGCCCGGCCCGCCGGCGTCCCTGCGCCGCCCCCAGGCCTCCCGGCGGCGCCCGCAGGCGCGCCGGCGCCGCCCCCCGGCCCCCGCGCCTCCCCCCTCGCCCCCCCGCCTCCCCGGCCCGGGCCGCGGCCGGAGCTCGTCGCCGGCGGCTTCGGGCTCTCCGCCACCCTGGCGGCGATCGGCGGCGTGATGCTCGTCGGCGCGGAGAAGAAGGACGACGCGGGCGACACCGCCGCGCTCTCCGCAGGGCCGAACCGTTGCTTCCGGCTGACCCAGCCGGTTTGCCAGCAGTCGGCGTCGGCCTACGACGACGCGATCGCCTACCGGGGCGTGGGCATCGCCGGCCTCATCGCGGGAGGGGCCGTCCTGGCCGCCACGCTCGGTTACACGTTCTATCCGCGCGGGCCGGCAGAGATCACGGTGTCGGCCAACGGGCTTACGCTGACGAGCACGTTTTGATGTGCGCTTCGACCTTGCCCCTGCTCTGATCGAAGGACGCGTCGCACGCCGCACGATCTTGCGAAAACTTGCGTGACGGCGGCCGCCTGACCGCGGCATACTGCGCCCCGAGACGACCTGGCAAACGACACCCCGGCGGATTGGGGCCGCCTGGGTGCCGGCGCCACAGCCTCGTGCCGGAGGACTGGACGCATGGGTAGACCCATCGCGCGTTGTGCTGCTGCTCTGCTCTTTCTCATCACCTCGGCGACCTTCTTTGCGTGCGGCGACGGGCCCTACGTGGGTGGAAGGTGCGCGACCACGGACCACTGCCAGTCGGACCAGCAGAATGTGCCAGGCACGATCTGCATCGATGAGCACTGCGAGTGCGGCGAGCCGGGGAAGGTCATCTGCTGCGCGCGCGGCGACGACACGCCGAGCTGCTTCGAGGAGTGCCGGACCTGCGACGAGTGCGCCGAGGGCACGGAGGAGTGCTCGGGGGTGCCGGTTCCGCCCGGGAGCTGCGAGGACGACGCGGAGTGCCCCGGCCCGCCGGACCCGCGGTGCGGGGTCGGGAGGTGCGCGGACGGCGCGTGCGTCGTGGAGATCGAGCGAGGCCCGATCGCCTCGCAGATCCGCGGCGACTGCAAGGTCGAGGAGTGCACGGCCGACGGCCGCGTGGTCAGCGTAGCGGCCGTCGACCCCTACGACGACGGCAACCAGTGCACCCTCGACGCCTGCGACATCGACGAGCCGCGACATCTCCTGTTGGATGGTGTCGCATGTCCCGCCTCGGGCGCCGGACGATGCCATGAGGGCGCGTGCGTGCAGTGCGTGGACACAGACCCGACGCTGCTGTGCCCTGGCGGGCTCGCGTGTGATGGTGTCTGGTGCGTGCCGGAGCACTGCGTGAACGGTGCGCGAGATGACGGGCTCCGCGAAACAGGATTGGACTGCGGCGGTTCATGCCGTCCCTGCCCATCGAGCGAGCGCTGCGAGGCCGCCACGGACTGTGAGAGCGGCGTGTGCACGAACGGAAGCTGCATGATCCCGACGTGCAGCGACGGGATCAAGAACGGCCTCGAGGCCGGCGTCGACTGCGGCAAGTTATGGTGCCCGCGCTGCCCGGTGGGCGGTGGCTGCGAGACCGGCGCAGACTGCCTGAGCGGCGTGTGCTGGAGCGGCATCTGCGAGGCGCCCACCTGCACCGACGGCGTGAAGAACGGCGACGAGGCCGGCGTCGACTGCGGCGGCGCGGCTTGCGCCGCGGCGTGCCCCGAGTGATCGCGCCGCAGGCAGGAGGCCGACGACGACCATGAGCTTCCAGGAGAGCGCGCTGCCCGGTAGGACCTCGCCGCCAGGCTCGTCGATGAGTTGCTTCATCGCGCCGGCCTGCGGGTCGATCCCCGCTCGGACGGCGGCGCTCTCACGCTCTCCATCTCGCGATCTCCCTGACCGTCGTTGATCCCCGAGTCCCTCGGGATCCCACGGGCGCCTCCACCACCGCGCCGTCCGCCAAGCACAAGCGCTCAGGCCACACGAGCTCACCTGAGACGCCGCCATCCCCTTCGTCAGGGCCAGACGCCGCCCCCTTACGAACGCGCTGCCGTCGATCAGGGCGCTCCCGCTTGCCTGTCGCGGCCACGGCGCCGCATGGACACGGCCAACGCCCGCGCAAGCACCTCGTGCAGGCGATGACGGCGTTCGTGTGGAAACACGGAATCAGCGAAGCACCAGGGGAGGACAGGGCCGAAAATGACGAGCAAGATCATCTTCAAGTATGCCGCGCTGTGGACATGCACCGCACTTGGCGCGCGAGCGCTCACCGGTTGTGTCGTCGACAGCTCATCTTACCACGAGACACCGCAGGACGGAGACCCGTCAGAGGCTATCCCGGCCCAGAGCGCCCTCAGCCGCGCGCCGCAGGGGGACCTCGCCACTGCAGTGTCCTGGTCTGACTTCCCTCACGTCTGCGACTTCGGCTTCCTCGGGGGCGCGGCGTGCGACCAGTACTGCAAGAGCCAAAGGCACGCATTGTGCGGCTATTGCGAATGGAATGACACCGAGCGTAGAAATCAGTGTCAATGCCAGTCGGATCCTCAGCGCTGCTCGCAATAGCCGCCGCTCCGCGATGTCCCTGAGGCGCCTCGACCTCCGGGAGCCCATCTCCAGCAGGGCCCTCCGTCAGGTCACCCCGGGCCGCGGTCCCCCAGGGTGGGCCGCCGCGGATCAAACGCCACGCTGCACCCCCACATCATGAGCTCATGTCGCCCCCCGCTCCCTGGAGCAGGTGGGTTCGCACACGACCCGCGACCCTGAGGTGCTCGAAACTCGGACACGTTGCCCCCGACTTTTCCGTTTGGGTCGTTCACGCGAGGCGCGACATCGACGGGGTACGTCCGCTAACCTCGCCTCGGGGGATTCCTGTGTCGCGGCTCAGCGACATCGACTTCGACACGCTTTTCGCAGGCAAGGCGGGGAGAACTGCCGTGAAAGACAAGAATCGTTTCTGGAAGCTAGCGTTTGCAGCGTTCGCCGTGGTGTCCATGACATGGATCGCCGGCTGCGCTCAGGGGGGCGGAGACGATGCGGCCAAGGGCCACGACGGCGACGGCAAGAGCGCCCCGACGACAGCCAAGGTCGTCAAGCTCGCCTTCGTGACGAGCGGGACGAGCGAGTTCTGGCGGATCGCGGGGGCCGGAGTCCACAAGTACGAGCAAGAGGCGAAGATTCAAGTGGACATCAAGGCGCCGCCGAACGGCACGCCCGAGGAGCAGAACCAGATCCTGGAGAGCCTCGCCAGCCAGGGATACGACGCCGTCGCCGTGACCGTCCTGGCGCCGAACGATCAGGTCGCCGTGCTCAACAGGGTCGCCGAGAAGGTCAAGCTGATCACGTTCGACTCCGACGCCCCGAAGTCGAACCGGCTGCTCTACATCGGCACGAACAACTACGAGGCCGGCAAGGCGCTCGGCAACGAGATCGTGAAGATCCTGCCGAACGGCGGGAAGATGGCCGTCTTCGTCGGCATGTTCGCGGTCGACAACGCGACCCAGCGCCTCAAGGGCATCCAGGACGTGGTCACCGCCCACAACATCCAGATCGTCGACAAGCGCGAGGACAATGCCGATCGCGCCAAGGCGCGCGCGAACGTCGAAGACATCATCAACGCCCACCCGGACCTCAACGTCGCGACCGGCCTCTGGTCGTACAACGGGCCGGCCATCATCGCGGCCGTCGAGGCGCTCGGGAAGAAGGGCAAGGTCATCCCGGCCGTGTTCGACGAGGAGGACGCGACGCTCAGCGGCATCGAGAACGGCACTGTCGCCTGCACCGTCGTGCAGAAGCCGTTCCAGTTCGGCTACCTGTCGAGCAAGTGGATGCACGAGCTCGCGACGAAGGGCGACGCGGCCATGGCCACCATCCCCAGGGACAAGATGGTCGACACCGGCGTCGACGTGATCCGCAAGGAGAACGTGGCGGAGTTCAAGGCCAAGCTCGTGGAGCTGAAGAAATAGCCTCCTTATCCGGCGGCTCGATCGGGGGCGCCCCCCTCGATCGAGCCCCGCGGTCCCGACCGATGACGTCGACTCCCGATCTCCCACCCCTGCTCGCGATGCGCGGGATCGTCAAGCGGTTCCCGGGCGTCACCGCGCTCTCAGGGGTGTCGCTCTCGCTCCGCGCCGGCGAGCTGCTCGCGCTCGTGGGAGAGAACGGCGCCGGCAAGAGCACGCTCATGAAGATCCTCGGCGGCGCTTGCCCGCCCGACGAGGGGCAGATCTTCCTCGACGGGTCGCCCGTGTCGCTGAGCGAGGTGCGCGCGGGCGTGAGCTTCATGGCGCTGCGCGGGGAGATCCTCGGCTTCGCGGGGCTGGTCGTCTCGGGGCGCACCGAGCTGATGCAGGCGATCTTCGGCGCGACCCGGGCGCTCGGCGGCACGATGACGCTCGCAGGAGAGCCTTATGCGCCGCGGACGACGCGCGACGCGATCGACCGCGGCGTGTGCCTCGCGCCGGAGGATCGCAAGCGGCACGGGCTCGTGCTCCCCATGACCGTCGTCGAGAACGCGTCGCTGCCGGGCCTCGCCCGCTTCGCCCGCGCCTTCTGGCTCGACCGCGCGGCCGAGCGCCGCGCCGCGCGCGCCGAGGTCGACCGGCTCCGCATCAAGACGCCGACGCTCGATCAGCGGTCGGTGAACCTCTCCGGCGGCAACCAGCAGAAGGTCGTCCTCGGGAAATGGCTGTCGATGGGCCCTCGCGTCCTCCTCCTGGACGAGCCGACGCGCGGCATCGACGTCGGCGCCAAGGCCGAGATCTACAGGCACATGGCCGCGCTCGCCGCGGAAGGGATCACGCTCTTGATGGTCAGCTCGGACATGGAGGAGGTGCTCGGCATGAGCGATCGCGTGGTCGTCATGCACGAGCGCCGGATCACGGGCGTGCTCCCGCGCGAAGGGCTGACGCTGCAGCGCGTCGCCGCGCTGATGACGGGGAGCGCGAGGGGCGCGGAAGGGGACGTGGAAAGCGCGGTGACCGCATGAGACGTGAGCTGGGCATGAGCCTCGTGCTCTTCGTGATGTGCGCGGGGCTCTGGATCTCCAACCCCGACTTCCTCGGGCAATCGAACGTCGTCAACACCACGCGGCAGATCGCGATGCTCGGCATCTTCGCGATGGGCATGGGGTTCGTCATCATCACCGGGGGCATCGACCTGTCGATCGGCTCGGTGATCGGCCTCACCGGCGTCCTGCTCGCCAAGATCTCGTCCTCGGGGATGGGGTGCCTGGGCTACCCGCTCTGGGTCGGCATCCCGGCGGCGCTCGCCGCCGCGGTGCTGGTGGGGCTCGCGCAGGGGCTGCTCATCACGCGGCTCAAGCTGCAGCCGTTCGTCGTCACGCTCGGCGGCATGCTCCTCGTGCGCGGCGTCTCGCAGACGGTGGCGGAGGGCGGAACGCTGAGCTTCGGCGACTCGCCGTTCCTCGGCCTCGCCAACGGCGGGCTGCTGCGCGTCTCCGGCGACGCGCTCATCCCCTACCCGCTCGTCATCTTCCTCGTGGTCCTCGCCGCCGGCGCGTACGTGCTGCACTTCACCGTGCTCGGGCGCTACATGTACGCGATCGGGGGCAACCGCGAGGCCGCCGAGTACTCGGGCATCGACGTGCGCCGGGTGGAGGTCTCGACGTACGTCATCTCGTCGGCCACGGGCGGGATCGCGGGCGTCTGCTACGCGTCTTACATCGGCCAGATGTCGCAGCAGGTCGGGATTGGCTACGAGCTCTACGCGATCGCAGCCGCCGTGCTCGGAGGCTGCTCGCTGCGCGGCGGCGAGGGCAGCGCGCTCGGGGTCCTCATCGGCTCTGCCCTCATGCGGGTCATCGACAACGGCATCAACATGTTCCAGATCCGCCACAGCGACGACGGCGTGCCGCGCGTCTGGCGCCTCGACCCGAACTGGACGTTCATCATCATCGGCGCCGTCATCCTCGTGGCCGTCGTCTTCGACCAGGTGGTGCACGTCGCCCAGGGGCAGCGGCGCGCCGGGCGCGCCGGCGAGGCGAAGACCGCCGGGCCGCGCCCCATCGAGGCGCCGCCCGCCGGGGCGGAGTAGCCGCCGCGCGGTCAGCCGCGCTTCGCCGCGCGGCGGCGCACCCTCGAGAGCGCATGGCGGAAGCCGCTCGCCAGGTTGGCGTGCGTCACCATCGAGCCGACGTCCAGGCCTTGCCGGACCATCATCTGCGCGGCCTCCGGCCGGATGCCGACGAGCACCGCCTCGGCGCCGAGCAGCGCGGCCGCCTGCGCCGCCTCGACGAGCCGGGACGCCGCCGTCGCGTCGACGAACGCCATGCCGGTGACGTCGATCAGCACGACGTGCGCGCGCTTCGCGTCGATCTCGCGGAGCATCGACGCGATGAAGTCGCTGGAGCGCTGGGCATCCATGACGCCCACGACGGGCATCACGAGGATGCCGTCCGCGATGGGCACCACGGGGCTCGAGAGCTCGCGGATCGTCTGGAGCATCGCCGCTTGCTGCAGGTTGGCGCGCTCGAGCTCCTCGCTCCGCGCGGAGATGCGGCGGAGCAGGCGGGCGTTCTCGACGCCGATCGCCACCGTGCCGGCGACGCGGACCAGGAACGCCACGTCGCCCGCGCCGCACGCCTCCCTGCGAGCGCTGCTCAGGACGAGGGCGCCGAGGACGTTGCCGCGGCCTTGCAGCGGCACCGCGATGGCCGTGCGCGCGCCGTCGTGCGCGGCAGGCAGGGCGGCGTCCGCGCCACCCTCGGCGGGGTCGATCACGACCGGGCGGCCCGACGCGATCGCGCGGCGCACGAGCGAGCGCGCCGGGATCGAGACCTGGTCCTCGACGACGGAGCTCGAGGGGGGCGAGAGCCCGATCATCATGACCTCGATGGCAGGGGCGACGGGCGCGATCCGACCGCCGTTCCCGGCCGCGGCCCGGCGGGCGGCCTCGAGAGAGAGGTAATCGCTCAGCGTCGTGGACCACGGCGTCTGCTCGAGGGTGACGCAATCGACGCGGGTGTGGAGGACACGGGAAGGCGGCAGCTCGGCGAGGGTCGGCCCGACGCCGCGCGTGATCATCCGGTGGATCGTCTCGATGGCGCGGAAGCCCATGTCGTCCTCGCGCTGGACGATCGTCGCGTGGATCGCCCCCTGCCGGAGCAGGGCGACCGTGCGGGCGACGAGATCGAAGCCGACGACCTTGAGATCTCCGGCCCTGCCGAGGGCTCGCGCCGCGCGGCCCCAGGACGGCCCGTTGTCCGCTGCGGCGCCGAAGGCGCCCGCGACGTCGGATCGCCCCTCCAGCGCCACCGTGGCGAGCCTCGTCCCGGCCTCCTGATCCCAGTCGCACGGGATCGTCGGCAGCACCGTGAGGTTCGACCCGAGCGCCGCCGCCCAGAAGCCATCGACGCGCTCGCGGATGTTCAGCGCGAGCCCCACGGCGCCGAGGGACGCGACGACGCCGCCGCCCGGGAGCAGCCGCTTCATCACCTCGGCCGCCAGCCTGCCCGACGCCACGTTGTCCGTCCCGATGTAGAGCAACGCCCGACTGCCGGGGATCGGAGGCGTGTCGATCACGACGACCGGGATGTCCCTCTCGGCCGCCCGCCTGAACGCCTCCTCCGCGCTCTCGGGGTTGCTGGGCGCGACGATGATGCCGGACATGCGCCGGTCGATCGCCTCATCGAGCAGGGCGCGCTGAGAGCCGTCGCCGTCGCCGCCATGGCCGGTCCGCCAGTCGATGGAGACGCCGAGGGGCCGCGCGGCGCTGTCCGCGCCGGCGCGGATGTTCTGGAAGTAGGTCGTCGGCTCCGACGCCGGGGCCCGGTAGACGCGGGCGCAGAGGTCGCCCTGCGCGAGCCCGGGGCCGTCCCCGACGCGGTCCTCCTCGAGCAGCCAGATCTCCACCGTGTTCCAGCTCGGATCGAGCTGCACGCTCTTGATGCCGTGAGCGATGGTCTCGATGAGGTCGTGCAGCGCGAGCGTCGTGCCCACCGCGTGGAGCAGCCGCTCGAACAGGCGGATCTCCTGCGCCGCGCTCGCCTTGTCGTCATAGAGCCTGTGCCGCTCCAGCGCATCTCCGGCCGTGCCCGCGAGGACCTCGATCGTGGCGCGGCGCTCCTCGCCCGGAGACTCCATGGTGGCCTGCTCGATGGCGAGATAGCCGGCCGGCTCGCCGCACAGCTGGATGGGCGCGACCAGCACCCCGGCGCCTTCGGGGACGCCGCAGCCCGCCCCGAGCGCGAAAGGCAGGTACGTCCGGTACCACGCCCGCGCATCGACGATGCGGCTCGCGTGCGCGCCGTCAGAAGGCGCCGCCGTGCCGGGCGCGCCCCCCTCGACCTCCACGCCGACCGGAACGCGCGAGGAGACCCCAGGTGGCGCGTCGAACCCGACCAGCGCTCGGGCCACGAAGCGGTCGCCCTCGCGGAGCAGCAGGCTCCCGCGCGGCGCGTGCGGGAGGACGGCCATGGCCCGCCGCACGATCTGCTGGAGGACGGCGAGGAGGTCGGGTACCTGACGCATCCGGATCGTTCGACGATCTCGCCTGGATCCAGGCGGCCTTCAACAACTTCGCGCGAGATCGATCGATCGGGTCAATCGGGGGTCGGAAGAGGCTGCGCGGCCGAGACGCGGCGCGGCTCGCGCCGGTTACGGCGACACCGCCGAGCCGAACCGCTCGAGCGCGCCAGCCGAGCCGAAAGCGACATCGACGCGCTGGCTTCCGGGCACATGCGCCGACACCGCGCGTCGATGAGCGCAAGCGTGGTGCGTCGCGACGGCGTTACCGCCGGCGAGGAACCGCTCACGACATCGACTCATGACGACGCGATCATGAGCTGGGCGCTCGTGGCACAAACAGGCAGCGACCTCCGCCCGCTTCGCGGGGAGCGCGCCGGCCCGCGTCACCCCGGCAGCCGAAGGCCCGCCCCGCTGGAGCCGGCCCCGAGCCCCTGTCAGCCCACCGCAAGGAGCAGCGCCCGCGCGGGCCCCGAGCCGCGCCGGGCGCTCCCCCAGCAGCGCTGCCGCAGGCGCGCAGGTTGCAGGGAAAGCGCAAAGATCTCGCGGAGCGGCCATGGATTCCGCTTGCGGACGCCGGCGAAATTTGTGTCATTATTGCGTGGTTACCGTAACAACTTTGCGACGCGTAGCAGCGCGGCGCGCTTGCCCTTGACGACCGAGGAGGCGAGAGTCCTGGACGTCATCGAACGATACGAGTTCAAATACCTGGTACCGGAGCGTCTGGTCCCGGCGATCCGGGCCACCGCCTGCGCGATCGGCCGGCTGGACCGGTACGCCGGCCCGGGCGGCGTGTACCGCATCCGGTCGCTCTACCTCGACACCCGCGGGTTCGACCTCTACTGGGCCAACGCCCGCGAGCAGCGCGACCGCTTCAAGCTGCGGGTGCGCACCTATCCCGGGAAGACCAGCCCGGCCTTCCTGGAGGTGAAGCGGCGCGTCCAGGATGTGATCATCAAGTCGCGCGCGGCGGTGCCAGCGAGCGAGTGGCGCGATCTGCTCGCGCCCGGCCGCCCCGCCTCGCTCGATCGCCTCCCGCCGGGCGCGCGGAAGGCCGCGGAGAAGTTCATCGGCGCGTTCCACCGCCACGACCTCAGGCCGATGCTCCTTGTCGACTATGAGCGCGAGGCGTACGAGAGCACCCTCGACACCTACGCGCGCCTGACGTTTGACCGGAAGATCGTCTGCCAGCGCAGGGAAATGCTGGATCTCGACGCCTCCGAGGGCGGGTGGCGCCCGGTCGACCACCCCGTCCAGACGCAGACGCCGGAGCCCGTTTGCGTCCTCGAGCTCAAGTTCGAGCGCAGGCCGCCTGCGTGGATGGTGGCGCTCGTGCGGCGCCTCGAACTCGTCCGGCACTCGTTCTCCAAGTACTGCTACAGCGTCACCGCGCAGCTGATGCTCCCGGAAGCGCGGGCGACCCGGGTCGCAGGGTGGCAATGATGGACTGGCTGGCGGCGCTCTCGCACGGCGAGGCCGTCGAGTGGCGCGACGCGCTCCTCGCCCTGCTCGTCGCCTTCGGGCTCACGCAGGGCATCGCCGGCGTCTACATGCTCACGTTCCGCGGCCTCTCGTACTCGCGGACGGTCGTCCAGAGCATGGCGCTGGGCAGCATCATCACATGCACGCTCATGCTCGCCGTCGGCAACAACATCGCGGCCGGCATCGGGATCGCGGGGGGCGTCTCCGCGATCCGGTTCCGCACCACGATGCGCGACCCGCGCGACGTCGTGTTCGTCTTCGCGTCGCTCACCATCGGCATGGCGAGCGGCGCGCGGGCCTACGGCGCGGCGATCGCAGGGGCGGCGATGTTCGGCGTCGCGACGCTCTTGCTCCACGTCACCGGCTACGGGTCGCGCCGGCAGCCGGACGGGCTGCTCCGGTTCGTGGCGCCGGCCGGCCAGGCCGGCGCGGAGATCGCCGGTCCGATCGCGGGCATCCTCCGCGAGCACTGCGGTACCTTCTCGCTCGTGACCCTGCGCGAGGCGGCGCAGGGCACCGTCATGGAGCACGCCTACCAGATCCGCGTTCGCCACCCCGACATGCGGGCCGGCCTCGTGACGAGCCTGCAGGCGTTGCCCGGCGTGGCGGACGTGAGCCTGATGCTCCAGGAGCCGACGCTGGACCTCTGACCACGGCGACGCACCACATCGACTGGTGCGTGGGCAGCAATCTCACCTGGGCGCGTCGCGTCGCCGCTGCACCGTGGTAGCCGTGCTAACAGATCGCATGCACAAGAGTCGCCTGGCTGGGTTCATCATCGACTGCCGAACCGACGATCTCGATGGCGCCGCCCGCTTCTGGAGCGCGGCGCTCGGGATGCGATCGCGCGGCCAAGACGGCGAGGCCTACGTCCGCCTGGACGCGTCTGCGCGCGATCTTTCGGTCGAAGTGCAGACCGTGAAGCACGGGAGCCGCGTTCACCTCGACATCGAGACCGACGACGTCGAAGCCGAGGTGCGCCGCCTCGAGCGGCTCGGCGCCAAGCGGGTCACGCAGGCCTCGACGTGGTGGGTGCTCGAGGCGCCGACCGGCCAGCGCTTCTGCGTGGTGAAGACCCATCATCCGGACGCGCACGGCTTCTCCACGTGGGACGACGAGGGGAACCCCGTGTAGAAGCGGCGGCCCCGGCCTCGACGCCCGCAATGGGCAACTCATTACCTCGTGCAATTCACCATGACGTAGCATAACCCCATCCATTCTTGCGCTCACGCCCGCTCCTCTGCAAAACTCGATAAAGCGGCCCTGGCGAACTGGTTCCGAGCCCGATCCATCCACGCATCCCCGTCGAGCGCCTTGGCGCCGCGGTGCCCGTTCGCATCGCTCGGCCGTCGGCGCCGGCGCCAGCGCCCGCGGCGCACACCGAGGCTTCCAGACCTGCAATTGGCCATGCAGTTCCGCGGACACTGGACGCGCTTTGACCATCCTGAGATGGCCCGCCTGCGATCTCGGCGCGCCGGTCTGACAGGAGAGATAGGCCCAGATCCCCGCCTGAGCCCTCCGGTCGACGCGACGTGACGGCGCGCGACGCCATCGCCCGACGGCGCGATCGCTAGCCAGGGCAGCTGGGCCGGCGCTCATGCGAAGGCCACCCAGGGGGACCGACGGACCAACCCAGCGGGGCCCACCTGAAAGCGGCTGATCCTCGCCACCTCGCCTCGCCCTGGGGCCCGAGGACCCGGCGGTCGGCGTGGCCGCCAGATTCAAGCGGACGCCCGCGGATCGCCCACGGCCGCCGGCGACCAACCCGCCGCGCAAGCGGACGCAGGGCGCGCAGTTCGCGCGCTGGCCGACGTGCCGGGCTGGCCGCGCTGGCCGGCCATTCTGGACCACCGGGCGGCCACGCCACGGGACAAAGCCACGGCCAACAGCCCCGTAGCCCGGTTTTCCGGGGTGCGTAGGCAGGCCGAGATTTTGCAATGCCTCCGGATGGCTCCCGACGCTCGCGAGAAATCGAGGCGAGCCCGGGTCAGCATCAATTTTGGCCCACGCCTGTAGGCTGATGTAGCCAAACGTGGGAAGAGGTTAACGTGCGTATCCTGGGTTTCACGGTACTGACACTGCTTGGCGTTGCGACCTCGAGTTGCACCGGTCCCTCGGACAGCGGCGGGAGCGGGGGCGGAGGTGGAGGCGACGCCCGGCACGTCGAGATTCCCGAGCAGTCGGCGGAGATGTCCGACCCGCTGCCTGTCGAGACGCCGGCGACGGAGGCGGAGAACTCGGACCCGCTGCCGGTCGAGCCCCCGGCCACAGAGAACGACGAGCCGCTGGACCAGCCGGCGATGATCGAGGTGCCGATCGCGCTGCCCGGCTCGACCCAGGGCTGCCCCGACGGGATGGTGCGGGTGGAGGGCGAGTATTGCAGCGCCGTGGTGCAGGAATGCCTCGAGTACCATCCCGAATGGACAAAGCGCCACGGCGAGCCGGGGGTCGCCGCCCGATGCTTGCGATTCCGCGAGCCGTCGCGGTGCGTCGCTGAGAAGACAGAGCACCTCTCGTTTTGCATGGACCGGTACGAGTACCCGAATGTCCCGGGCGCGCTGCCGCGCACGCTGACCTCGTGGGAGCAAGCCGCCGGGCTCTGCGCGGCGGAGGGCAAGCGGCTCTGCACCGAGGCCGAGTTCAATTTCGCCTGCGAAGGCCCTGAATCGCAGCCTTACGTCTACGGCTACGAGCGGAATGCCGAGACGTGCAATCAGGATCGGGACTACCGCTTTCCAGACCACTCGCAGCGGCTGCTCCACTACGAAGCGTGCCAGCAGAACGCGCGGTGCGCCGCCGAGCTCGCGCGCCTGGACGGCCGCGAGCCGGCCGGCGGGCGCGCGGAGTGCGCCTCGTGGGCGGGCGTCTTCGACCTGAACGGCAACGTCAACGAGTGGGTGGTGCGCACCGATCAGAAGGCCCCTTACCGCAGCGGGCTCAAGGGCGGATGGTGGGGTCCGATCCGGAGCCAGTGCCGCCCGATGACGACCTTTCACAAGGAAGACGACTACGGCTACGAGGTCGGCTTCCGCTGCTGCGCGGACGCCGAGACACACCCCGCGGGGTGAGCGCGGCCCGCGGGCCACACATCCGCCCGGGCTTCTGACGTCGCGCCCGTGGGCCGCGGGAGCAACGGTATCCCCCTGAGCGCACATCTCGGCCATCGAACCATCGTTGCAGCTTCAGGAGGGCGGACGGCACGCACGTCGTTCCGTCGCGGGCCAGTGAATGCAACGTGACTGTATCAGGGAACCGATCGCGCGAAGCGCTTGACATCGGTTCCCAGTTGCATGCTTAAGTCACATGCCATGCTCGGCATCGTCTCGCGCCGGGCATGGCATGTGTAAACCTTGCTTCGACAGTCACGGTGTGATCGTGCAACGGCCATTGTCGATCGCATATCACTCTGGCCGCAATCTTACAAACTCGACCCTATGGGCGGCAGGGCTCGCAGACGCAACTCTGTTTTACTTATTCGCTTTGGGCACACCCCTGCGGCTCGGCCGGCCGGATCATGGAGAACCTTATGCGTATCGATCGCTTACTTGGCCCTGTCTCCTTTTCGTTCGCGTGCTGCCTGGTCGCCTGCGCCATGGAGCCTGCTGACCTGGAGGACAGCGACGCCCTCGAGTCGGGGTTGAGCAGCCCGGACAACACGATGAAGGCCGAGCTCGCGTTCCAGTCGCAATGGACCGGCGGGTACTGCGCGAACGTGACGGTGACGAACACGAGCAACGGCCCGGCCACGTCCTGGGGTCTGGTCGTCGGGCTCAACGGCGCCACGCTGGCCAACCTGTGGAACGCGCGCTCCACGACGTCGGGCGGGCAGCTGAACGTCACCAACGAGAGCTACAATGGCTCGGTCGCTGCAGGCCGCTCGACGTCATGGGGGTTCTGCGCGAGCGGCACCGGGAGCCCCACGATCGTCTCGGTCAAGGGCAATGGCGGCTCGAGCACCAGCACGAGCGCCTCATCATCGAGCAGCAGCAGCTCGAGCTCCTCATCGACCAGCAGCAGCTCGAGCTCGTCCGCGAGCTCCTCGGCCAGCAGCGGCGGGGGCGGTGCAGGCGGCTCCGGTGGCGGGGGCGGTTCCGGCGGCTCCGGCGGCTCCGGCGGCGGCACCCCGACCGGCGCGAAGTTCGTGGGCAACATCACGACGAATGGCGCCGTGCGCGCCGGCTTCGCGAACTACTGGAACCAGATCACGCCCGAGAACGAGGGCAAGTGGGGCTCCGTCGAGAGGGCGCGCGGCCAGAAAGACTGGAGCAAGCTCGACGCGATCTACAAGTACGCGAAGGACAACGGCATCCCGTTCAAGCAGCACACCTTCGTGTGGGGCAGCCAGCAGCCGGACTGGCTCGCGGGCCTCTCCGGGTCGGAGCAGCAGGCGGCCGTGAGGGACTGGATGCGGTCGTTCTGCACGCGCTACCCCGACACCAAGTACATCGACGTCGTCAACGAGCCGCCGCCCCACACGACGCCCTCTTACAAGAACGGCATCGGCGGCGACGGCGCCAGCGGCTATGACTGGATCGTCAACTCCTTCAAGTGGGCTCGCGAGTTCTGCCCGAACGCGAAGCTGATCCTCAACGACTACAACAACATCGAGTACGAGGGTGAGCACCAGAACTTCATGCGGATCGCGAGGGCGGTGATCAACGCAGGCGCCCCGGTCGACGCGCTCGGCGCGCAGGCCCACGACGCATACAAGCTCAACACCAACACGGTGAAAGGGTACATCGACAAGCTCGCGTCGCTGGGCAAGCCCGTGTACATCACCGAGTACGATATCGGCATCGCGAACGACGAGGAGCAGCGCCGGGTGATGCAGGAACAGTTCACGATGTTCTGGAATCACCCTTCCGTTCCCGGCGTCACGCTGTGGGGTTACATCGTCGGCTCCACCTGGAGGGCCAACACGGGCCTCCAGCAGCCGAACGGCACCATGCGGCCGGCCATGACCTGGCTGATGGACTTCCTCGACCGCTGACGACCAGAAGCGCGCGCGGCGCGCGTCGAGCCGTGCTATGCGAGCCGGATGTCCAGAGACGTCGAGCTCCAGTGTCGCTGCGGAAAGGTCCATGGATGGCTGCGCGGTGCATCGCCGGACGCGGTGAACCGCGCCGTCTGCTACTGCGACGACTGTCAGGCGTTCCTGCACCATCTCGGCCGCGCCGACCTGCTCGATGAGCAGGGCGGCACGGACATCGTGCAGGTGGCTCCTTCGTCGGTCTCCTTCGACCGCGGCAGCGAGCTCGTCGCCGCGGCGCGCCTGACGCCCAAGGGCCTCTATCGCTGGTACGCGAGCTGCTGCAAGACGCCGCTCGGCAACACGTTGACGCCGCGACTGCCGTTCATCGGCATCGTCACCGAGCTGTTCCAGCAAGCGCCGGGCGCGCGCCCGTGCGACGAGGTCTTCGGCGCGCCGCGCGGCGCGATCCTGGGCAAGTTCGCCATCGGCGAGCCGCCGCCCGGGTCGCTGAGGCCGAGCGTGCGCTTCCTCGCGCACGTGGCCCGGAAGCTGCTTGGCTGGAAGCTCCGCGGCAAGGCGTGGCCGCATCCGTTCTTCGATCGCGCGAGCGGCAATCCGAAGTATCCCATCACGGTGCTGTCCGCGGCCGAGCGCGAGGCGCTGCGCCCGCTGTGCGGCCCGCGCCCCGCGCGCGCATGACGGGCCGGCTCGAACCTCCCCCGCTCGTCCTCGCGGCGACGCCGCGCTAGCGCTCCGCACGCCCTTCGCGCGGGGTACCGCTCCAGCGCAGGTCGGCGACGATGGGGAGGTGATCCGAGCCGAGATCCGGGCCGATCCATGCGCGCTCTGTCGTCCAGCCAGGCCCGGCGAGCACGTGGTCGATGCGGACGCCAAACCAGCGCGTGCGCTTCGTCGCGCCGAACCCCAGGCCGGCGCGCGAGAACGCGTTCTCGAAGCCTGCCCAGAAGCGCCGGTAGATGGCGCTGTCGACCGGCATGTTGAAGTCGCCGGCGATGACGACCGGATAGGGCGCCTCGTCGACCCACTGCCGCGCGAGCTCGGACTCCCAGAGACGCAATGCGATGACGCGGTCGTGCTCCGCTGCCTGCTTCCACAGGCCGTGGATCAGCGCCTCGATCGCCTCGCGGGGCGTCTCCAGATGCAGGTTGAGGAAGCTGAAGACACGGGTCCCGCGCGGCTCCTCCGAGCTCGGCCGCAGCGCGTCCGGCAGCGCGATCGCGTAGCGGAGGATCGCGCCGTGGCCGCCTTGATTCCAGACGTCGCGGCGATCCCTGGACTCGGCCTTGAGGAGAGGGTGCCGGCTCACAAGGCACATCCCGGTATCGACGTGGACGGACCATCCTGGAAATGCCGCGTTCAGCTCCGGCTCCGACGCCGAGCACTCCTGCAGCGCGAGCACGTCGGGCCGGGTCTCGGCGACGAAGCCCTTGAGTCGATCGATGTTCATGGCGCGGCTCCCCGTGTTGAAGGAGGCGACGCGCAGATCGGGACTGTCGGCGTCTCCGGAAAGGGCCCGGAGCGAGAACGTGAAACCGAGGATCGGCCCGGCCACGATCGCCGACGCCAGCGCCGCCGGGAGGAGAGCGCGGCGCTGCACGAGGAGCGCGGCGGGCACGATCACGAGGAGAGGGAGGGCGACGATCTGGCGCGGGCCGAAGAGAAAGAGCGTCCCTGGCCACCACCGGTCGCCCACGATGGGCAGGGCGAGCCAGATCGACGCGACAGCGAGGAGGTAGAGCACGGCGACGGCGAGCACGACGAACCGGAGCCGGCGCCAGCGTGGTGGGGACGAAGGAGGCCTGGCGGGTTGCGGTTGCGGCTCGGACGACGCATCCCTGGATGGCTCGCGGTGGCGCATCGATGTTCCTCCGTCGGCGTGTAGAGTCCGTCTCGATGCGCGGGGGCGGCGACGAACGCACTCAGCCTCACCGGCCGGGCGCGCTGGCCGCGTCCGCTGGCGCCGCCTCGTTCACAAGCGTTATGGACTTCGCCGGCTCTCCTTCTCCACCGCCTTCTTGGCGGGAGCCCCCTTCTTCGCCGCAGCCTTCTTCGCCGGAGTTCCCTTCTCCGCCACAGCCTTCTTGGCGGGAGACCCCTTCTTCGCCACAGCCTTTTTTGCCGGAGTTCCCTTCGCCGCTGCCACCTTCTTGGCGGGAGCCCCCTTCTTCGCCACAGCCTTCTTGGCGGGAGTCCCCTTCTCCGCCGCAGCCTTCCCCGCGGCAGCGGCCGTCGCGTGCGCCTCTCGCTGGCTCGCCGCAGCACGCGCTGCTGGAGCGCTCGTCTTGATTGGCTTCCCTGGCCTCCCGGGCGTCGGCGCCGCGCCATCCAGCGACTGCAAAGCTCGCTTCGGCGCCACCGCGCGATAGCTCTCCTCGATCCACTCGAGCAGCATCGCCTCGGGCACGCGATCCTTCGGCCCGAAGCGCGCCGTCACCCAGCCGCTCTTGCCGAGGTTGTACCCCGTGGCTTCCGCGAACGGCAGCATGAGCGCGGCCTCGCCCGACTGCGGGAGCTTCGCCGTGACAACGAGCTTCCCTTCGTGGGTGTTGAGGAAGACGAAGATCTTCCCGCGCACCTTGGCGACACGGTCGCCCCAGGGGAACTCCTCCACGGCCTCGGGATAGGCCAGCGCGGCGTCGCGCAGCCTCGCGAGGATGGGCGTGAACTTCGCGTCGTCCTGGCGCATCGTCATCCGGCGAGCGTAGAGCGCTCGCACGACCTCGTAAAGCCGGAACGGCGCCTCCTCACCGCCCGCTCAAGAGCTGATTTCTCCGGTGCCATGAGGTAGGGTGGCGCCTTGCAGGAGCGCGCTATCCCAATGTTTTCGCTCGAGAACCGTGTTCAGGAGTACGCCTGGGGCTCCCGGGACGCCATCGCGACGCTGCTCGGACAGCGCCCCTCCGACAAACCGCAGGCCGAGCTCTGGATGGGAGCCCACCCGGCGGCCTCCTCGTGCATCGAGCTCGACGGGGGCCGAGAGCGCCTGATCGACGCGATCTCCAAGCACGCAGACGCCTTCCTCGGCGGACCGACGCGCGAACGCTTCGGCGCTCGGCTCCCCTTTCTGCTCAAGGTGCTCGCGGCCGACCAGCCGCTGTCGCTGCAGGCACACCCGGACGAAGCGCAGGCGCGGCGCGGGTTCGACGCGGAGAACGCCGCCGGCGTCCCGGTCGACGCCCCCGAGCGCACCTACCGCGACCCGCACCACAAACCCGAGCTCATCTGCGCGCTCACCCCGTTCGACGCCCTCTGCGGTTTCCGGCCGGCCACCGCGCTGCCGGAGGTCTTCGAGCTCCTCGCCGGAGGCCCAGGGGACGCGCTCGTCCCGCGCAGCGCCGATGTGATCGACGCGGCCGCGGTCGCGCGGCTCGTCCAGGGCCTGCTCGCGCTCGAACCGGCCGCCCGGCGCGAGCTCGTGTCCTCGGTGGTCGAGGCGTGCCGGGAGCGCGCCCAGGCGGGCGGATGGCTCGCGCGGGCCGCTGGCTGGGCGCTCCGCCTGCACGAGCTCTACCCGGGCGACGTCGGCGTCGTGATCGCGCTCCTGCTCAACGACGTGCACCTCGATCCGGGCGAGGCGCTGTACCTGCCGCCGCGCCGTCTGCACGCCTATGTGCAAGGGGTCGGGATCGAGATCATGGCGAGCTCCGACAACGTGCTGCGCGGCGGGCTCACGCCGAAGCGCGTCGACGTCGACGAGCTCGTTCGCGTCCTCGATTTCGCGCCGTGGCGTGTCGAGCCCATCGTGCCACGCCGGGTGGGCGTTGAGTCCTTCTATGACACCCCAGCGCCGGAGTTCCGGCTCTCCCGCATCGACCTCGACGCCGCGGCCCCCTGGAGGACCGATGACCGCCGAGGCCCCGAGATCGTCCTCTGCACCCGGGGACAGGCCTCGCTGGTCGACGCGCGCGGCGCTGCCCGCGAGCTCCGCCAGGGTGGCTCGATCTTCGTCCCGTTCTCGTCGGGGAGCTACGCCGTCGAGGGACACGGCCAGTTCTTCCGGGCCACCGTCGGCCTCTGAGGCCACCTCGAGAGACGCACCGAGACGCCGGGCAGCGGTCGCATTTCCCCGGCGAGAGTTCCCATGAAGGTGGGAAGATCATTGAACTGTTCTTCCCATCTTCCCGCCTTCCTGTTCAAATGCGACCACCCTCCGATTCCGGCCCCGGGCCTCTGCCCACAGAAGAGGAACAGAGGGCCACAGAGCGCGGGACAGGAGCCTAGGATTTCTGTTCTTGGCGAACAGCTCGCTCCGAGGCGGCTCGCTCACGCACTGCCCGCGGGGGGATGGCGGGATCTCCCCTGGGCGACCGCGGGCTCGCCGCGCGGGGTCTCCTGCCCATCCGCGGGCCCGCGCGCGAGCGACCCGGCGGCGGCGCGCCACGTCGCGAGGACGCGCCGCTTCAGCGCGCGGAGCTCGTGCGCGGCGAGCTCCGCGGCGCGGCGGGCGCTGTCGTTCACCGAGGGGCGCGCGGCCCGGAGCTCGATGAGCGGCCGTGCCGATAGCGAGAGGGCCAGCTTGTACTGGCAAGGGCTGTCCAGAAAATCGTACTCGTGCCGCCCCTCCGCAATCGCAGCGCGGATGGCAAAGGCGTGGATCACGGTCCCCGGCCGGAGCCCCTTCGGCAGGTCGACCCTGCGCCCGCACTGGTAGAAATAGATCTTGTTGTTCCACACAAGGTTATAGAGCGCCGCGATGGGCTCGCCGCGCGCCGAGAGCCACGCGAGATCGAGGGCGCCGCGCTCGAACATCGCGGGCATCACCTCGTCGTGGAACTCGCGGAAGCGCTCCGAGGCGAACACGCCGGCGCGCCCATCGGCCGACCAGCGCTCGGCGTGCAGGCGGAGCAGGATCTCGCGCGCGCGCTCGAGCTCCGCGCGAGTCCTCGCCCGATCGAACGTCAGCGTGCCGCCCGCCCACGCCTCGAGATCGCGCGTCGAGCGGCGCACGAGGTAGCGGCGCGACGCGGAGAGCGCGCTCAGGTACTTCTCCCAGCTGGACGGCAGCGGGATGTAGGGCGAGGCGTCCGTGACCTCGATCCGCGCGTCGATGCCGTGCTGCCGGAGCTCGCGCGAGAGGATCACGGCGAGCGCGCCATCGGGGCGCATGGCCGGCATCACCAGCTCGTCCCACGCCCCGAGCGCCGCGCCCGTAAGCGCGCCGGCGAGCGCGTGCGCGACGTCGGCCTCGGCGCCCCGCTCGGCGATGACACCGAGGTTGCAAGAGCAGACCTCGTCGGCCTGATCCTCCCCCGAGGCGATGAGCTCCAGCCGGCGGAACACGATGCCGCTGCGGTGCCGGCAGCGGCGCTCCAGCAGCGGCGCGAGGCCGACCAGGCGGGACCCATCGAAGAAGAGCGCGGCGCGCAGCGAGCGGCCCTGCGCCCCGAACACGCGCCACCAGGCGAGCATCCAGTCCGGCGTGAGCATCGGCTCGTTCATGCCGCTCCGCCCCATCAGTTCTTCCCACGCCCCACGCATCGCGGCGAGCTCGGCGACATCGGTCACCAGGTGAAACCGCAGCATCTCCCCCTCCCTTCCGCACAACCCCGCACGCCGTCCGCCGCCGCTCCGCCGGGCCTCGCAGCCGAGCGGCGGCAGCGTCGCTCCCCCTCAGCGCCATCGTGGCCGCAGGTGGGCGAGCGCCGCACGCGCCGCGACGAGGCGCCTGTCAAGCCATGTCATTCTATATCCCTCCTCGGCGGCGCGCCGCTCGGCGCGCTCGTGATCATAGGGGACCCGATGAAACGAGATCTCCTGTCGCGACGAGTCGAAGACGGCGAGCTCGGCGAGCTTCTCACGCCTCCGCGCCGCGTCGACCGAGCCGGGGTTGATGAAGAAGCAACGGCGCCCGTGGCCGAGCGAGATCCGCTCGCCCGTCGGCCGCGGCGTCGCGACCCCCGCCTCGACCTCGTAGAGCGCCTGGACGTGGGTGTGCCCGAAGAAGCAGATGCGCCCGCTCGGCTCGCGCTCCCTGAGGAGCAGCGCGTTCGCCTCGATGTGCGCGGGGCTCACCATGTACTGGCAGGCGTCGGCGACGCCACCGTGGACGAGGACGATCTCGCCCTCGATGAGGCGCCGCCTGGGCAGCAGGGCGAGGGCCCGCTTGCTGTCTGCGGAGAGCGCGACGCGCGTGCGCCGGAGCGCGAACGCCGCCTTCGTGCCGCAGCGCTCGATGCCCATCCGACCGATCGCGATGAGATCGTGGTTGCCCGCGATCGCGAGGGCCGGCGGCCGCGCGAGCAGGCGCACGCACACGTCGGAGTCCGCGTTGTACCCGACGATATCCCCGAGGCAGAGCAGGCGCTCCGCCCCCCGCTCCGCGAGGAACGCCTGCACGGCCGAGAGGGCCTCGAGGTTACCGTGAATGTCCGCGATGATCCCGTAGAGCATGGCGCGCGACCTTTCGTGTGAGGAATGAGCTGGCCCATCGCGCGAATGGCTTCGGGTCGTCCCAGGCGAACGCGTCATAGACGGTGCGCGCCCCGGCGACCGTGCCGAGCCAGCCCGCGAGGGATGCGCTGCTGCGCTGCTCCCGGAACGCGCGGTAGACACGGTAGACGTCGAGCCAGCGGTAGCTCGGGGCGGCGCGCGGCGGCGCAGGCGGGCGCCGGCCCTCGACCAGGTAGTCGTACGCGACGCGCGGCAGGTTGACCCCCGCCGCGGCGCCCACGTGGTTCCAGAGGGTGTACCGGGCATTGACCTCGAGGGTGTAGAGCGCGCCGCTCCTTGCGTCGCGGACGAGGTCGATCTTGAAGGGCCCCTTGAGCCCAAGCTTCCCGGCGACCTCGCGCCCGGCCGCGGCGACCGCCTCGTCGCCCGTGATCTCGACGACCGCGCTCTCGCCGGCGAAGGCCGGGTGGGTGCGGAGCTTGCGCCCGCAGAACCACGCGAGCAACTCCCCCTCCTCGTCCGCGAACCCGTGGAACGACACGAGATCGACGACGCCGCCCGGGATGTGCTCCTGGACGATCAGGTCCTGCTTGAGGCGCTCGAAATGCGGGTGCGCGAGGAGCTCGGCGCGCGTGTTGAAGAGGCGCGCCTTGCCAGCGCCGCCGAGCAGATCGCGCTGTATCTCGGCCCAGGCCAACTTGCGGCGCGGCTTCACGAGGAGCGGCTCGCGCAGGCTCGCGGGATCGCCGCCGGGCCGCAGCGTGCGCGGCGCGAGGACGCCTCTCGCCTCGCAGAGGTCGTAAAAACCCTCCTTGTCGAGGAGAGACCAGCAGACGTCCTCCTCGTTGAGGAGGAAGAGGAAGTGCTGCGCCAGCGCTCTCCGGTGGCGGTAGACGAGCTCGAGCTGCGGGTCGGTGCCGTAGACCAGCGGGATCCTGCGTCCGAGGGCGGCGTGGAGCCGCGCCCCGAGGCGCAGCAGGGTCGCTGCGGACGTGGCCCGGCTCGCCTCGTCGAAGCCGGGCACGAGGCACGCGGCGCTCACGTGGCGCGAGCACAGGACCGCGTCGGTCGGGTCCTTGGTCACCGCGATGACCGGGATCCCGGCCATCCCGTGGGGCCGGACCAGGGTGATGTCTCCTAGCACGAGCGCGGGGGGGCGCTCGGGGGAGAAGCGGGCAACGTCGATGTCCTGTCCGTCCCTGATCACCACGTTCGACATGAGTCCCCCTTCGAGAGCCTTTGACCGCGGCGAAGATCGGTGGCGGCAGCGCTCCGGCGCCCGCTCAGCTCGCGAGCGCGCCGTCCAGGGCATCGCCGGAACGGACCTGGGACGGTCGGAGCCTCGATCCGGCGGATCGACACGAGCGCTGCGACACGCCGCACGACGACATGGCGGACGGCAGGAGCGTGACTCACAATCAGTATACGGCGAATTTGCTGGCTGACAAGCGAAACACACGACCAATGGAAAGCCTAGGCACAGGGCTGTACACGCAAGATAAGGACATGGTTCGCCGCTCCGAACCGCGGTGTTCTACCCGGTGTCCGGGCGGCTGCGCGCCTCGCGAGCGGCGCTCGCCGGGCGCAGATTGGCCGAGGGCGCCTGCGGGTCGGCGAGCTCATTCGTCCACGACGTGGATCGGCTTCGGCCAGTTACGAAAGGTGAGCCGTCGGCAGATCGCGCGGGCACTGTAGAGGGCATGCGGTCGCCTGGGTGATGCGCTGGTCTCCAAACAAGCGTCAATGGTCGCCGTTCGGCCTTTGATGACCCATGCGGAAGAGCGCTGAGCCGCGCCGGCGGCGTCCGCGCAGCGCCTTCGGGTCATCATCTCGTCACGGAGCATGAGGACACCTGAATGAATGTTACCGAACGGCGGAAACCTCGATAAGATTGCCGCGAACGCCCGGCCTACCGCGCAGATGGCCGCCGTCGCCCTCCCGCTCGTCGCGCTGGGCTGCGGAGCTGCCCCAGAGAAGGTCGGCGATGAATGTGCCCCCGAGGACGGCCGCCCGAACGGCCTCGTGTGGGCCAAGGGGGCGAAGACCACACCTGCTACGCGCCGGCCGGCGCCGGCTGCGATGCGGAGGGCACCGACTACTGCCTCGATGAAGCCGTCGGTGGCGACCACGGCACGTGCTGAGTTCCGCTCGGCGACCCCTGCGCTGGGGACGCGAAGGACTTCTGCGAAGAAGGCACGAGGCGTGCCGGGCGCGCGCCCAGGCGGGTGGATGGCTCGCGCGCGCCGCTGGCTGGGCGCGCCGCCTGGACGAGCTCTACCCGGGCTACCGTCGGCCTCTGAGCCCTCTCTGCTCATCGAATGACGGCGCCACCCATGCGCGGCGCGCTATCCCAGGGCGTCCTCGATCCGGACGCGCACGAGGCGCACGCCGGAGGGGACCCGGAGCAGCGTGTCCCACCACTCCGAGCCCGCGAAGCGATAACGGATCTGCACCCCGAGCGCGGTCCCGTCGCCGAGCGCGCGGCGGGCGAGGGCGAGCTCGCCGCCCGCGCTGCCGGCCCGCTGGAGATCCCCCGCGCGTGCAGTCGCACCGGCCTTGAGCGACACCGAGACGAGCTCCGCGGCCTCGGCGAGGTCGAAGAAGAGCTGATCGAGGGTCGCGTCGTCGAGCACGGCCTCCTGCAAGGGCGGCAGCGGGATCTCGGGCTCGATCTCCTTCTGATCTATGGAGTGGGACTTCATGGCCTGTCCGCTCCCATGCTCGGCGGCGGCCACGCCGAAAGGGGCCTGGGCGCGCGCTGATCCAGCTCGGCCGAAGGCGCGTGGCACTGGGTGCAGCTCTGCCGGTAAGGGTGGGTCGAGCGCATGCCGAGGGCGCCATGGACGCCGTGGCAGCTCGCGCACTCCGAGCGCATCAGCGTCGGGTGCGGGATCGTGGGCGGCGCGCCCTCGTAAGCGCGGGCGCCTCGCCGCGGCGACGGCATGCCAGCAAAGGTGTTGTCGGGCGGAGGCGGCGTCTCCGCGAGCGGCCTCGGGTCGGCGCCGACGACATGGCACTGCGTGCAGCTCTCGTAGCGACGGTGGCTCATCCTGGGCGCGGTGAGGTTCGCGACGCGCAGCCCGCGCTCGTGGCACGAAAGGCAATCCGGGGCGCCGAGCTGCTCGATGCGATGCGGGATCGTGGGCGGCGCGCCGTCGTAGGCGCGGCGGGAAGCGCGCCGCTCGAGCGCCGCCTCTCGATCGGCCTCCGACTGCTCGACAGGGGCGTAGAGATCCGCATCCGCCGCCTCGAGCCGGGCGAATGCGCCCTCGTACATGCCGGCGTTCGGGCCGTGCGCGCGCTCGCGCATGTCGGCGTAGCTGCGCGCCTCGACGCTCGCCGAGGGCGGAGGGGAATCGCCGCGCAGCTCGGCGACCCCCTGCTCCGTGCCGCGAACTCCCGAGAAGTAGCCCGCCGCCGCGACGGCGACGATCGCGGCGAGGCCGACGTGCAGGCCGCGGGCGTCCTTCATCGCGCCTCTCCCCGCTTGCCCTGCGGTTTGCGCCGGATCCTGACCGCGCACTTCTTGTAGTCCGGCTGCTTCGAGAGCGGATCGTACGCCTCGAGCGTCGCGCGGTTCACCATCACGGTCTCATCGAAGAACGGCACGAACACCGTGCCAGGCGGCGGCGCGCCCCGGCCCTCGATCCAGACAGGCAGCTCGAGCGCGCCGCGCCGGCTCTCCAGGATCACGACCTCGCCGTCGCCGACGCCGAGCCTCCGCGCGTCCTCGCGGTTCATCTCCAGGTACGACTGCGGCATCGCCCGCTGTAGCTGGGGTATCCTCATGGTGAGCGACCCCGTGTGCCAGTGCTCGAGGACGCGGCCCGTGCACAGCCAGAAGGGATACTCCGCGTCGGGCGACTCGGGCGGCGGCTCGTAGGGGTGAAACCAGATGAGCGCCCGGTCGTCCTTGGTCACCGAGTGGTAAAACTGGATCTCCTCCTTCGTGGCATAAGGGTCGTCGAACCTCGCGAAGCGGAACCGCGTCTCCCGCCACGAGCCGTCGGGCTGCTCGACGACGGGCCAGCGCAGGCCCCGCGCCTTGACGTACTCGCGGTACGGCGCCAGGTCCTTGTGCTTGAACCGGCTGAACTCTCGGTACTCCTCGAAGAGCTGCTCGTCGACGTTGACGTCGTGGTAATGCGTGTAGTCCCAGACCGGCACCTCCTTGCCGTCCTTCCGGATGTCGAACAGGAAACGGCCGTCCTTGTCCTTCATCCCGGCGAATCCCATGTCCTGGAGCTTGCGCGCCACGGCGATGATCTGCCATGCATCGTCCCGCGCCTCGCCGGGCGGCTCGACCATCTTGAACCACTGCTGCGTACGGCGCTCGGAGTTGCCGAACATCCCGTTCTTCTCGACCCACATGGCCGAGGGCAGGACGAGGTCCGCGGCGCGCACCGTGGCCGTCGGGTAGACGTCGGACACGATCAGGAACTTGCCCGGGATCTTGCGGCTCGCGTCGAAGAGCTCGTTCGTGTTCGGCAACGACTGGCCTGGATTGGTCACCATGACCCAGATGGTGTCGATGTCGCCCCCCTGCTCCTTCGGGGTCGAGAAGCGCTTCCAGAGCTCGACCGTGTGGTAGCCGGGCTTCGGGTTGATCCGCCCCTCGGGCAGGTTCCAGAGGTGCTCGGCCTCCTTCCGGTGCTCTGCGTTCGTGACGACGAGGCCGCCGGGGAGCCCGTGGGCGAGCGTGCCGACCTCGCGCACCGTGCCGCAGG
The DNA here is from genome assembly GCF_051525245.1 of Sorangium sp. So ce128. Classification (NCBI taxonomy): domain Bacteria; kingdom Pseudomonadati; phylum Myxococcota; order Polyangiales; family Polyangiaceae; genus Sorangium; species Sorangium sp. So ce128. The sequence goes on from NZ_CP150313.1 coordinate 6,797,082, forward strand.
CCGACGGCTGACCCGTCAGGCTGGTCGGGGCGTCGCCGGGCTTGCCGAAATGGCCGCTGAGCAGGTGCACGCCGTGCACCAGATCGTTGATCGCGGTGCCGCGGGTGTGCTGGTTCATCCCCATGCACCAGAGGCTCGTGATCCGCAGATCGCGGCGCCCGAAGAGATCCGCCAGCATCCGGATGTCCTTCGCGGCGACGCCCGAGATCGCCTCCACCCGCTCCGGCGTGTATTCGGCGAGCGCCATCTTGTACTCCTCGAAGCTCATCCGCTGCCCCTCGAGGGTGGGGTGCTCCGTCCGCTCGCGGAAGTTGCAGAACCTGTCGACGAACGCCCGGTCGAGCGTCCCGCGCTCGACGAGCAGGTGGGCGATGCCGTTCGCGATCGCAAGATCGGTGTTCGGCTTGAAATACAGCGTGTGCTGGCAGAAGGCCGAGGTGCGGGTGCGCCGCGTCGTGAGATCGATGAGGAGCACCTGCTCGCCCCTCGATCGCCGGTCGACGACGCGCGAGAAGAGCACGGGGTGCATCTCGGCCGGGTTGTTCCCCCACATGAGGAGCACATCGCACTTGTCGAGATCCTCGTAGCAGCCGGCCGGCTCGTCCACGCCGTAGGTGGAGAGGAAGCCTGTCACCGCAGAGGCCATGCAGAGGCGCGCGTTCGGGTCGATCTGGTTGTTCCCGAGCCCCGCCTTCACGAGCTTGTTGGCCGCGTACCCCTCGGGGATCGTCCACTGGCCGCTGCCGTAGAGCGCGAACCCCGCCGGGTTCTGCATCGCGCGCCGCGCGACGATCGCGATGGCCTCATCCCAGCCGATGGGCTCGAGCTTGCCGTTCCTGCGGAGCAGCGGCTTCGTGAGCCGGTCTCTGCCGTAGAGGGCGAGGCCGACGTGATACCCCTTCACGCAGAGCAGGCCCTTGTTGACGTCCGCGCTCTGGTCGCCCGCGACCGCGACCACGCGGCCCCCTTTCACGCCCACCTGCACGTGGCAGCCGGTGCCGCAGAACCTGCACGGCGCCTTGTTCCAGACCACATCGGAGGCGGTCCCCGGCCCGGGGGCCGCCTGGGCGGCGGCGACGCCGTCCTTGCCCAGCGCGAGCCGACTGGCGGCCACGGTCGCCGCGCCCATCGCGGAGCACCTCAGAAAATCGCGGCGATCCATCATGGCTCCAGATCCGAGAAGTCGACCGAGACCACATCGACGAAGTCCACCCCGTCGGTGCAGAGCATCCGCTCCACGAGCTCTTCGCCCGCGAGCAGGGTCGCTGTCTCGGCGATCGCGGGCAGCCTCGAACCACAGGGCGGACCGAGCGAGAGCGCCGCCTCTGCGGCGAGCGAGCGACACGCCCGCGCTCGCGCGCTGGGCTCATCGGAAAGCGTGATGACAAGAGCACTGAGGGGCATCGGAACGCCTGCTTGGGGTTGATCGGGTGGATGTGTTCGAGCGGGTCGAGCGCCACATCGCAAGGTCCACGCCACACGAGATCGTCGCCGGGAGGCCCGTCCATCGCGGCGTGCGCCCTGCGCCTCACCGGAGATCCCTGGCGCGCGCGGACCGTGGGTCAGCGCAAACGGTGCGTCCGGACGCGCACCCTGCACCGCGCGGAGCCGCGGGCCGCGGCGCCGCCCCGGACGCGCGCGATGGCACGTGGCGTGCGATGTGAATCGCGCCGTGCACTCCTCTCTTCATCTTCCCGGGGCCACCGCGATCCTGGGACTCCTTTGCGTGGCGCACGCGGCAGGCTGCCAGGGTCGCGACCAGCCGCTCGGGTTGCGCCCCGCGCTCGACGCGACGCCGATCGCCTCCGCGAGCATCCACCGCCCTGACAAGCTCTCCGGTGTCGCCACGGACAAGCGGGACTCGCTGGGCCGGCCGATCCGCGCGGCGTGCGTGACGTGCCATTCGCTCCGCAGGCCCGATGCGCTGCCGACCTCGACGGCGGAGCTCGACGAGTTCCACGTCGGGCTGAGGTTCGAACACGGCGGGCTGAGCTGCTCCTCGTGCCATGTGATCGGCGAGCAGGACACGCTGCGCAAGGCCGATGGCGCGCTCCTCCCGATGCGCGACGCCATGCAGCTCTGCGCCCAGTGCCACGGCCCCCAGCTCCGCGACTACGCGAGCGGGGCGCATGGCGGGATGAACGGCAGTTACGCGGGCGGCGCGCGGGTGCGCAACCACTGCGTCGACTGCCACGATCCGCACGTGCCGGCGTTCCAGCCGTCGATGCCCGTCCTGCCCCCGCGCGACCGCTTCGTGGAGGCGCGCGGCGCAGGAGAAGGAGCCCACCGATGACCCAGACATCCAGGCGCGTCGCGCTCAAGGTGCTCGGAGCCACGCTCGGCGCCTCCGCGTTCGCCCACGCGATGGAGCCGCTCCGCGCGTGGAGCAAGGACCTCTCGCTCGATCAGTTCCTGCAGCGCCATTACAAGGAGCTCACGAGGGAAGAGCTCGCCGAGGTCATCGACCGCCTCGAGCGAGAGACGCGCGAGGAGTACGGCCGCGAGGTCACGATCCGCGACGTCCGCCCGCAGGAAGGGGTGCAGTTCGGCTACGCGCTCAGCCTGAGCGTGTGCATCGGCTGCCGCAAGTGCGTGGAGGCGTGCCACGTGGAGAACAACCACGATCGGCGCACGAACAACTCCTACATTCGCGTGCTCGAGATGGATCAGGGCAGCTTCGACATGGAGAAGGGCGACGCGACGTACGAGCACGCCGTGCCCGCGAAGGGCAAGTACTACCTGCCGGTGCAGTGCCAGCAGTGCGACCACGCGCCTTGCGTGAAGGTCTGCCCCGTCCAGGCGACCTGGAAGGAGCCCGACGGCATCGTCGCCGTCGATTACAACTGGTGCATCGGCTGCCGCTACTGCGAGGCCGCCTGCCCCTACCACGCGCGGCGCTTCAACTGGACGAAGCCCGAGGTGCCCGCGGACGAGATCAACCCGGACCAGGGTTACCTGTCGAACCGCATCCGGCCCCAGGGCGTCGTGGAGAAATGCACCTTCTGCCTGCATCGGACGCGCGAGGGCCGGATGCCGGCCTGCCTCGAGGCCTGCCCCACGGGCGCGCGCGTCTTCGGCAAGCTCCTGGATCCGAAGAGCGAGATCCGCTGGGTGCTCGAGAACAAGCGGATCTTCATCCTCAAGGAGGAGCTCGGCACGCGGCCGCGCTTCTTCTACTTCTTCGACGTCTGAGCGAGCGGAGCCACGATGGGCAAGGACACGCACGCCATCACCTACCCGCGCTTCCTGCTCCGGGTCATCGGCCAGAGCTTCGAGGGCTCGTGGCGCTTCTATCTCTGGATGACCGTGCTCACGGCGATCGCCCTCGTCGGCGCGAACGCCTGGGCCCACCAGCTCGCCGAGGGCATGCGGGTCACCGGCATGAGCGACCACGTCTCGTGGGGCCTTTACATCGCGAACTTCACCTTCGGCGTGGGGCTCGCGGCGGGCGCCGTGATGATGGTGATCCCGGCGTATCTCTACGACGACCACGAGATGCACGACGTCGTGATCCTCGGCGAGCTGCTCGCGATCGCCGCCATCGTCGTGTGCCTCCTGTTCATCGTGGCCGACATGGGGCGCCCGGACAGGTTCTGGCACATCTTGCCTGGGCTCGGGCGGTTCAACTGGCCGATCTCGATGCTGACCTGGGACGTCATCGTCCTCAACGGGTACCTGTTCATCAACCTGCACATCTCGGGCTACCTCATCTACACGAGGTACCTGGGCAGGAAGCCGGACAGGAAGTGGTATCTGCCGTTCGTGTTCCTGTCCATCGGCTGGGCGGTGTCGATCCACACGGTGACGGCGTTCCTCTACTCGGGCCTCGGCGGCCGCCCCTTCTGGAACTCGGCGCTGCTCGCCCCCCGCTTCATCGCCTCTGCCTTCATCACCGGCCCGGCCTTCGTGATCCTGCTGCTCCAGCTCGTCGCCCGGCTGACCCGGTTTCGCGTGGGCGACGGGCCGATCCGCACGCTCACCTCCGTGCTCCGCGTGACCGTCCTGCTCAACCTGTTCATGCTGGGCTCGGAGCTCTTCACGTCGCTCTACACCGGCGGCACGCACAGCACCGCGGTGACCTACCTGTTCTTCGGCCTGCACGGCAAGAGCGCGCTCGTGCCGTGGATCTGGTCGGCCGTCGCGCTGAACGTGGCCTCCGCGGCGCTCCTGCACCTGCCGGCGAGCCGCGGGAGCCGCGCAACCCTCAACGCGGCCTGCGTCGCCGCCTTTGCCGGCGTCTGGATCGAGAAGGGCATGGGCCTCATCATCCCGGGCTTCGTGCCGAGCACCCTGCACGAGCTCGTCGAGTACGTGCCCTCGATGGCCGAGTGGAAGATCACGGCGGGCATCTGGGCCGTCGGGTTCATGGTGCTCACGATCGCCATCAAGGTCGCGCTGACGGTGCTCACCGGCGAGATGTCGGTCGAGCCGCGCTCCGGTGCCACCCGCACGGACGAGCACGCGCCGGCGCTTGGGCAATAGCGCTGCTGTGTGGCATGGCGCGCCGCCGGACACACCTCCGGCGTCGCTCGAGCGCGCGTGTCGGCCTGCGTGGTCGTTGGCCCGGAAAGTGGCACTTCCTCGGACAATATAAAAGCTGAGCCGTCCACGGATCGCCCGGGCACTGCAGGGGGCATGTGCTGGCCAGCTCGTTGACCCAGGGCGAGAGTGGCAATCGCCTCATGTCATCCAGATTGCCCGGGCGAGTGAGCGCTGAGCCGCGCTGGCGACCGCGTCGCATTTCAACTTACAAGAGGGAGGACACTTCAATGAAAGTTGCCGAGTACGCTCGTCTGGCCGCGCAGGCCGCCGCCGTCGCTCTCCCGCTCGTCGCGCTGGGCTGCGGGCCTGACCCGGAGAAGGCCGGCGATGAATGTGCTCCGGATGACGGCTGCCCGAGCGGCCTTGTGTGCGCCGAGGGCGGCGAGGACCACATCTGTTATGCGCCGCCGGGCGCCGGCTGCGATGCGGGCGGCACAGACTATTGCCTGGACGATGCCGTCTGTGGCGACGACGGCACATGCCGAGTTCCGCTCGGAGGCCCCTGCGCCGGGGACGCGAAGGACTTCTGCGCAGAAGGCACGACGTGCGGCGCCGACGGAACCTGCCAGACCCCGCCTGGCGGCGCGTGCGATCCAGCGGGCCCCGATCTCTGCCTCGACGACGCGGTCTGCGGCAAGACGCGAGACGGCGGGGGAATCTGTGGCATCGCCGAAGGCGGCGCGTGCGATCCGGAGGCCCCGCTGTGCGCGGGCGGGCTCACCTGCGCCGAGCTCGTCGCAGGCGGCCATGCGTGTTATCCGCCCGTGCTGGCGAGAGGGACCGTGTTCGACTCCGAGAGCACCGCGGGCATCGAGGGCGCGCTCGTGCTCGCGCTCGACGATCAGGCGACCGCGCTCACGGACGTGACGATCACCGACGCCGCAGGGAATTACGTGCTCGAGGTGCCGGTGCCCCGCACGGAGAACGGCGCGCCGATCGGGGACGTGATCTTCACGCTGCGGGCGAGCGCGCAGGACCACCAGCCCTTCCCCGGTGGGCTCCGCACCGCCCTGCCGATCGCCTCCAGCGAGGCGACGTCGGGCGACGACGGGTGGAGCATCGAGACCGCGCTCACGGATATCGCGCTGATCCCGCTGCCCGAGGACCAGCGGGGGCTGCCGAGCATCTCGGGCTCGGTGCTCGCGGACGAGCAGTCCGGCGGCGTGCTCGTCGTGGCCGAGGACGAGGGCGGCACGGGGTTCAGCGCGGTGACCGATCGCGGCGGCGCCTACACCATCTTCAACGTGCCGGCCGGCGGCTACTCGGTGAGCGGCTACGCGGCGGGGCTCGCGCTCGATCCGAAGGCCGCGGAGGTCGGTGACACGGCGGTCACGGGCGTGGATCTGGCGCGCTCGGACGCCGCCCTCGGCACCCTGACTGGCACGCTCAACATCGTCGACGCTCCTGGCGGCTCGACCACAAGCGTCGTGGTCGTCGTCGCGTCCACGTTCAACGACGCCTTCGTCCGCGGGGAGGTGCCGCGAGGGCTGCGCACGCCGCTCAGCGGGCCGCCCGACGTGAGCGGTGAGTTCAGCATCTCCGGCGTACCCGCTGGCAAATACGTGGTGCTGGCCGCGTTCGAGAACGACAGCCTCGTCCGCGATCCCGATCCGAACATCGCCGGCACGCAGCTCGTCACCGTGGAGATGCCGAGCCCCGGCGAGGACGTCTCGCTGCCGACCTCGTTCAAGATCACCGAGTCGCTGCCGTTGATCGGCCCGGGCGCGACGGATCCCGAGCCGGTGACGGCCGCGCCCACGCTCCGGTGGGGAGACGACTCCAGCGAGGATTTCTATACCGTGGTCGTCTACAACGCCTATGGCGACCTCGTGTGGTGCCTCGGGGACGACCCGACGTGCGCTGGGCCGAGCATCCCGGGATCGAGCGGCGTCGACGAGGTCTCGGTCGAGTACGGTGGTCCCCTCGATCCGGGCATGTACTATCAGTTCCGCGTGACCTCCTGGCGCTCCCCGGGCGGCGAGCCGGGCGCCATCTCCGCGACCGAGGATCTGCGCGGCGTGTTCTACGTCACAGGCCAGTAACGACCCTCCAGGCGTTCTGGGTGGACAGCGCTGCCCGGCTCACTCCGCGACGATCGCGACGGAGGCCGGCAGCGCCCCGACCACGGCCGTGACCACGCCGTCCTCGTACGAGAAGGGCACCACGCGATCTTCCTCGAAGTCGATCGACGCGACAGTGACCTGCGTCGGGCTCGCGTCCACGGGGAAGCTCGCCGTCACTCCCGCCTGCTCCACCACACCTGCGCTGTACTCGTGGTTGATCACGTGGAGCACCGTGCGGCCGTCCGCGAGGCGCACGAGGTTGTGGCTCATCTTCTTCTCGCCCGCGCACGCCTCGGGCTGCTCGGCGGACGCGCACTCCTCGAAGGAGAGGGTCACGGGCCCTGGGACGTCGGTCGCTCCGTGGACCAGGTCCTCGTGGGACTTGTAGAAGTCGCGGAAGCGCGCGAAGAACTCCATCATCTCGAGCGCGGTCGCCGTGCTCTCGTCCGTTGTCGTGTGCAGCGGCAGGGCGAAGTACAGGCCGTTCGCGTAGGCCTCCGCGGCGAAGACGCGGAAATAGTCCTTCCGCTCCTCCAGCGGGAGCCCGTAGTAGCGGTTCATCATGTCGTTCGGCCAGTCCAGGAACAGCATCAGCGGGACTTCCTTGCCGCCGACGAGCTCTTGAACGCGCTTCGAGCGCGCCTTGAGCCCCCGCAGGGCTGTCTGGAACGACACGGTCCCGTCGAGGTGTCCCTCCACGACAGGCACCCAGTTCATGCCGCGCGGGCCGTCGCCGTCGATGTTCCAGTCGTACAGGCCCACGCTCTGCATGTCGACGAACGGCACGATGCCGTTCGACGAGATGAAGATCTCGCGGCCGTGCTGCTCGCGCGCGTAGCGGCGGAGCTCGAGCACCACCTCCTGCCAGTAGACGAGCGCCGGATAGACCTCGACGAAGGTCCCGAGCTGCGGGTCTGGACGGTTTCCCACGGTCCGGCCCCACTCCTCGACGAGCAGCTCGTTCCCGCTGTCGAAGGGCTTCGCCGTGGCGTTCACGCGCTGGAGGTAACCGCGGAAATCGAAGCCTCTCCCGGCGGTCTCGGGCGCCCCTCCGCAATCGAGCCCGTCCTCGGGGAGGAGATCGAACCCCTGCTGCCAGCCGTCCGGACGGCCGCCGTGCTTGCGACAGAGATAGTTGCCGAAGTCCGCGACATGGTGGTCGTCGAACCCCTCGTTGCCGTCATACTCCGCGCCCCCGTAGCCTCCGTTGATCTCGTCGAAGTTCAGCCCGTCGACGCCGAGGTCGATCTGGAGCTTGCCCATCTCGACGAGCCGCGCGCGGTAGCTCGGGGACGCCATGCTCGACCGGTGGGCGCCTGGCACGATCTGGTCGTGGGCGACGAGCTCGCCCGCGGCGTTGCGCGTGGTCTGCTCCAGAAACTGCTCCTCGCTGTCGACCTCGTCCTCGAAGACGATGGATGCGGTGCTGCCCGCGACGAAGCGGATGCCGCGCTCTCGGCAGCTCGCCAGGTACTCGGCGTCATAGTCGTCGGCCTGGATTCCGGTGTCGCGCCAGCGCTGCCACGCTCTCGGCACCATGTCCGGGGCGAGCTCCAGCACCTGGGGATCCGCCTCGTTCACCTCCACCTGGCTGAACGCGAACACCGTCAGCTCCGACGTGTCGAACGTGCCGAACACCTCGGGGTGGATATCGGGCATGACCGGCGTGATCTCGCCTCCACCCCCCTCTCCCCCCGCGCCGGTCGCCGTGGTTGCGCCCTCGCCGCCCGCGCTCCCGCTGGACGCGGCCGTGCCGCCGGTCCCCCCGGCCCCACCGGGGTCCGGATCCGAGCTGCACGCGCTCCCGGCCATCACCATGCAGGCCAGCAGCCCGGAGCAGCCTGATCTCCCGATGCGGGCCGCGCGGCCCTGGTACCCATGCGCCGAAGCCCCTCGACGCCCAGCGCCGCCCGCGATCCCGTCGTTTCGATGAGTTGCCATGGGCACAGAGGGAGTTCGTGCCCTTCGCCATGTCAAGGTTGCCCTGCCCCACGGCACGAAGCCGTCACCGTGGGAGCTTCTCAGACAGCGACGTCAAATTCCAGCACCACCGCTCGCGCTTCATGGTTGAATTCCGCGTGCACAAAACGTCGCTCCGCCGACTGGCGGCCTTCATCGCCACCCACGTCCTCGGCGCCGCGCTCTCCTCTTCCCACGGTCCTGCATTCACGATTTGCTCTTGACGGAGACGATCATGCCCATTCGACCTTCATTGTCGCACACCATTCTTCTTGGCTTGCTCGCTGCCGCCTGCAGCTCGAGCGAACCGGCTCTGGAGGGCTCCGGCGGCGCGGGCGGCGCCGGCGGCTCGGGCGGCGCCGGTGGCTCGGGCGGCGCCGGTGGGTCCGGCGGCGAGGCGGCTGCGCCGCTCGTCGAGACGGAGGCGGGTCCGGTGGAGGGCGCGCTCGTCGGCGCGACGCGCACCTTCCTGGGCATCCCATACGCCGCGCCGCCGGTCGGGGAGCTGCGCTGGAGAGCGCCCGCGCCGCACGAGCCGTGGACCGAGCCGCGGGCTGCCGTCGAGGTGGGCATCCCCTGCTCGCAGCTGAACCTGCTCACCCCGGGCTTCAATGAGAGCTCGGGAGAGGACTGCCTCACCCTGAACGTCTGGACGCCCGAGCGCCCGGCGTCCTCGTCCGTACCCGTCCTCGTCTGGATTCATGGAGGCGGCTTCGAGCTCGGCAGCGGCGGGGAGGCCGATTACGACGGCCAGGCGCTCTCCGAGGCGACCGGATCGGTGGTGGTCACCTTCAACTACCGCCTTGGCCCGCTCGGGTTCCTCGCCCTCCCGGAGCTCAAGTCGGAGGATCCCGATCACCCCTCGACGGGCGCGTACGGCCTGGAGGACCAGCGCGCCGCGCTCGAATGGGTCAAGGCCAACATCGCCGCGTTCGGCGGGGATCCCGGGAGGGTCACCCTGTTCGGCGAGTCCGCGGGCGGCATCAGCGTCTGCATGCACCTGGTGTCGCCCAGGAGCAAAGGCCTGTTCCAGACCGCCATCATCGAGAGCGGACCGTGCGACTCCGCCACGGACGAGGCGACGGCCAGCGCGCAGGGGCAAGAGTTCGTCGAGGCGCTGGGCTGCACCGACGCGCCTTCCGTCCTCGAGTGCCTCCGCGGCAAGTCGGCCCAGGACATCATGAGCGCGCTGCCGCGGGGCGCGGCCTTCCTCGAGGGCGCCGGCCCGACCTGGTTCCCGGTCGTCGACGGATGGAACCTCCCCGACACGCCGGGCAAGCTCCTCGAGGCCGGGAGCTTCGAGAAGGTGCCGACGATCCTCGGCAGCAACGCGGATGAGGGCACGCTCTTCGTCACGCTCTGGGGGGAGTCCGCGGCGGTCGCCGACGACGCCGCGTTCGAGGCGTTCGCCGAGACGCTCGCCCCAGGCCACGGCGAGGAGGTGGTGGCGCTCTACCCGAGCGAGACCTACGGCTCGGCGCAGGCGGCGGCGATCGCGGCGCTGGGTGATGCGATGTTCGTGTGCCCGACGCGGCGGGCGGCGCGCGCGATCGCGGGCGGCGGCGCAGCGACGTATCTCTATCATTTCACCTATGCGCCCGAGAGCTCGCTGCTCGGCGATCTCGGCTCCTTCCATTCTGCCGAGATCAAGTTCGTGTTCGGCAACCCGACGCTGGTGTTGCCGGAACCGCTGACCGAGGGTGAGCTCGCGATGTCGCAGCAAATCATGGGGTACTGGTCGCGCCACGCGGCGAGCGGGGACCCCAACGGCGAGGGCGCCGTCGCGTGGCCGAGGTATGAGGCGGAGGGGGACGAGAGCCTCACCCTCGATCGCGACATCGCTCCGCAGGCCGGCCTGAAGGGAGAGCTCTGCGACGCGTGGGACACCATCGCCACGGCGGCTCCCTGACGGTGCTCGCACGGAGGGCCGCGGCGCGTCACGCCATGGCCGAGGCCCGGCGAGCGGCCTGCGCGGCTTGAGTGTTGAGTCCGGGCCCGCCGCGAGCGCGATCCCCGAGCGCCGCCGCCGCGCGCTAAATAGCGATAGATATTATGCTATCCTGACCACGGTGCTCTCCTCCTACGACCTCGCCGCCATCATGGCCCGCCTCGACGCGCGCGAGGCCGCGCTCGACCTGCTCACGCAGGAGCGCCAGGCCGCGGTCGCCGCAATTTTGCGGGCGCCGGCGGGGCCTCTGGGCACGGCGCTCGATCCTCTTGCGGAGGGCCGGGAGCCCGGGGAGGCCGAGCTCCTCCTGATCCGCCGGGCCGAACACCCGGCCGATCCCTGGTCGGGGCACATGGCGCTCCCGGGCGGGCGGCGCGAGCCGGCGGACGAGAGCCTGCTCGCCACCGCGATCCGCGAGACGCGGGAGGAGGTGGGGATCGACCTCGCGGCGCACGGGACCCTGCTCGCGCGCCTGCCCGAGGTCCCGGTGGTCGCGCGCGGGCGGCGCACCGGGATGATCGTCGCCCCGTTCGTCTTCGCGCTGCGCTCCACGCCGGAGCTCACCCTGAGCGACGAGGTGGCCGAGGCGCTCTGGACGCCGCTCGGGCCGCTCGCGCGCGGCGAGCGCACCTCACGTTATGCGTACACGCACGAGGGAAACGTCCTCCAGCTCCCGTGCCTGCTCGTGGACGAGCGGGTCGTCTGGGGGCTGACGTACCTCATGCTGAAGCAGCTCTTCGAGGTGCTTCACCGGCAGCTCCCGTAGCCGCCGGATCAGCCGGTCTGCCGCGGCGTCGCTGACCGCTTGTCCCTCAGAAGCCGCCCTCGATCGCGAGCCCCGGCATCGTGATAGGCCCGATCTTCCGCGGCGTGCACCCGCTGTCATCGCAGCTCACGTCGAACACCTCCTTCGCCAGCGTCGCGTTCTGCACGTCGAGCACGAGCCCGAGGTACCTCCGCGCGCCCAGCGCCCAGCGCTTCGACAGGCGCATGTCGAGCCGGTAGAACGGCGCGATGCGGTCCGGGTGCTCGCGCGGGGAGCGGCCCGGGGCGGCCTCGTCGGCGGGAAAGCCGGTGTAGAAGACGTGGCGGATCCCGGCGCGCCAGCCCGCGCCGAGGTCGTAGAGCAGCGCGAGGTGCGCCACGTGCGTCCGGTCGTAGGCGGAGGGGATCGTCGCCCTGCCCCGCGTGCGCGTGGAGCGCGACAGCGTGTACGACGCCAGGAAGAACATGTCGCGGCGGAGCGCCCCGCGCGCCCCGAGCTCGAGACCGTACGTGTCGCCGAGGCTCCGCGTGAGGAAGCGCTCCGTGCTGAGGGTCGTGCCGCGGCCCGTCCCGATCGGATCGCTCAGGCCGAAGGTCGCCTGTCGAAACACCGTGGCGCTTAAGTTGACCGGGCCCGCGTCGACCTCGACGCCGAAGCTCGACTGCAGGCTGCGCTGCAGCCCCCCCGGGATGCCGCCGATCTGCAGCGCCGGCAGCGGGGCGAGGCCGGGCAGCTGCGAGGCGAGGCCGAACGCCGGGATGAGCCGCACGTGGTCGCCGACGCCGAAGCGGCCGACGATCCTCGGGTCGACGGCGAGCGCGCTCTTGCCGAGCGAGGTGTAGTGGTCCACGCGCACGCCGGGCGTGAGCGTCGACCGCTCGTCGAGCACCAGCAGCGCGTCGGCCCACGCGCCCAGCGCGAGGTCGAGCCGGCTGCGGAAGAGCTCGGGGAAGCTCTCGTCGAGCTGGGCCGTCCCCTCGGCGGGCGTGTCCTCCCCGGCGGACGCGCCGCCTCCGGGCTCGCCGCCCGACGCGCTGGGGCGCGGCGTCACCACGTAGCGGTCGACCGCGGCGTCGACGCCCACCCGCACGAGCGCGCGCCCCGCGAGGATGGGCCGGGCGAGGCTCACCCTCGCGTTGAGCTTCCAGGCCTCGGCGCTCTCCACGCCGACCCCGCGCGACCGGTCGAGCCCGAGGGTGAGCGCCGACCTGACGCGCGCGCCCGAGGCGGCGTCGTCGCGGTCGTAGCGCAGGTCCAGGCGGTGGAAGTCGCTGTCGAGGAGGACGTCGGTCGCCTCGGCGCCGTCCTCCTCGCCGATGCTGGCGAGGTAGTCGTACGCGCCGAAGGCGAAGACGGCGAAGCGCTCCTCCGGCCCGAGCCGGTGCGTCATCCGGCCCTGGTAGTCGGCGTAGCCCACGTCGACGCTCGGGACGAGCGCCGAGGTGAGCGCCGCGCCGGCGGCGTAGCGCCCTCCCACGAGGACGTGGGTGTCGCTGTCCATCGGCCCCTCCACGACGCCGCCGAGGTCGACGAACCGGAGGCTCCCCTCCCCGCGCCAGACGTCGGACGGCGGCGCGCTCTCGGCCTCGATCGCCGCGCCCGCGAGCCGCCCGATGTCCGAGGGATAGGGGCCGAGGTGCATCTCGACGCGCTGGACCATCGCGGCCGGGATGACGCTGGGGCCGGCGCCCACGTGAAAGAGGAGCGGGACCTGGATGCCGTTGAAGAAGTAGCCGATGTTCCCCGGCGGCGCGCCGCGGATGTAGTAGTACGGCATGCCGCTCGCGATGGAGGTCACGCCGGGCTGGATCTCGATGGCGCGGTAGGGGTCGCCGAGCGCGCCGGGCAGCTCGCGGACGTCGCGCCGCGTGAGCGAGACGGAGCCTGGCGGAGCCCGGTTGCCCTCGACGGTGACCTCGATCCCGGCGGGCGCGACGGCCTGTCCGTCGGTGACCACGGGAGCCGGCGGCTCGGCCGGGGCCGCGCCGGGCGCCTGCGCCGCCTCGGTTCCTGCCGGCTCACCGGCCGGGCGGCCTGCAGGCTGAGGGCGCGCCTCGCCCGCATGCAAGGTGGCGGCGGCCGCGAGCGCGAGGGAGAAGAGTGCGCCTGGGGATCTCACGCGGATGTCGTCAATGCGCCGCCGGGCAGCCGGGAGAACCTCCCCCGTGGCGCCCCGGAATTAGCAAATCCATCGGCTCGGCGGAAGCCAGGGAGTCCAATCCACGCTCGGCCACCCACGCGCCCCGGACGCGCATCCCCGCGCTCGCAGGGAGCCCGTCAGCCACATCGATGGGCAGCGCGTCCCCTCGCGTCCCCTCGCCCGATCCGGCGAGACAAAAAACAGAGCGCCCATTCGACGGCGGGGGGGGAAGCCGTCACGGGCGCTCTGACATCCGTACTTAGCAGGACACGGGCCAAGGCTATCCCCTTCTCTGTTCCTGGGGTTACCCTTAAGGACACCCCCGACACCTTTCAATTCTGAGATCTCCGACTTCAAACCTGGCATGGGATCCGCGCCTTGAACATCCCGCCGGGCCTCCGTACCGCGCCGAGCTCCTTGAGATGCAAACCAGGCCGAGGACGTTGGCACAACGCTTAATTTGACAAGTAACTGTCAATATGACAGGTTACTTCCAATGACGAGGCTCACCGCGGAGGCGACCGCGCTCAGCGAGCTGGTGATCGAGGTGTTCCGCTTGAATGGTCTGGCGCTCGAGGCCGGGGACGCCCTGGCCAGGCCGGCGGGGCTCACGAGCGCGCGCTGGCAGGTGCTCGGCGTCGTGGACCACGGCCCGGCGCCGGTCTCGAACGTCGCTCGGACGATGGGGCTGACCCGCCAGGGCGTGCAGCAGATAGCCGACGCCCTCGAGCGCGAGGGGTTCGTCGAGTATGTCGAGAACCCTCACCACCGCACGGCCAAGCTCATCGCGATGACGGCGGCAGGGCGCGAGGCCCTGCGGCAGGTAGAGGCGCGCCACGCCGCGTGGGCAGATCGGATCGGCAAGCGGCTCGATCTGTCGAGCCTGCACGCGACCCTGGATGCGCTGCGACAGGCCCGACGTGTGCTCGAAGAGGACGCGGCGTCGCCTGCGCGACCCGCTCGAAAGGCGTGATCCCATGAGCGGAGCGATGACGATTCCCGTACTCCCGTGCGTGTCGCTGCCCGAAACCCTGGCGTTCTACGGCGCCCTGGGCTTCGAGGTCACCCACCAGCAGACAGCGCCGAACGTGTATGCGGCGACGCGCCGCGACGAGGTCCACCTGCACTTCGTGGGCCTCAAGGGGCTGGATCCCAGGCAGGCGTACAGCACGTGCCTGGTGATCGTCCCCGAGGTCGAGCGGCTCCACGAGACGTTCGCGGAGGGGCTGCGGCGGGCGTACGGCAAGCTGCCGATCTCCGGCCTGCCCAGGATCTCGCGCATGAAGAAGGGGCAGAGCCGCTTCACGGTGGTCGACGTCGCGGGCAACTCGGTGATCTTCATCCGGCGGGACGCGCCGGACGACTACGACGAGGGGGCCGCCGGGTCGCGCTCGGACTCGAGGCTGGGCAAGGCCCTGCGCGCGGCGGCGCGGCTGCGCGACTTCAGGAACGACGACGCCGCGGCCGCCAAGGTCCTCGACGTGGCGCTCGCCCGGAAAGGGCCGGACGACCCGCTCGAGCGCGCCCGCGCCCTCGCCGCCCGGCTAGAGCTCGCTGTCGCCCTGGGCGAACAGGCGCGCGCCCGCGCCCTGCGCGACGAGATCGGCGAGGCGCCGCTCTCCGACGAGGAGCGCGCCCTGCTCCGGCCTCAGCTCGACGCAGTGGACGCGTTCGAGCGGTCGCAGCAATAGGCGCGCCCGCGCCGCCAGGCCTCAGGTCGCTCGCCGCCTCCGTGTCGCGCCCGGCGGACGCGCGACACGCTCGTCCTTGGCCAAAAGCTCGAGCGCGCGATCGAGCGCGAGCCCGAGCGAGCGCGCGCCCTCGACCGAGAGGTCGGAGAAGAGCATCTGCGCGCCGACGAAGGCCGCGTACTCCAGCCGCGCGAGCAGCAAGGCGGCGCCGCGCGCGCGCCCCTCGGAGGCGTACAGGGACGCGAGGTACTCGACGCGGCGCGCGTCGACCCGCCGGAGCACGGCCGCGGCGCGCTCGTCTCGGAGCGCCCACGCCCGCACGGCGAGCTCGAGGCGGCCGTCGAGCGAGCGCACGACCGCGGAGAGCCGCTGCCGCTTCTGCTCGGGGCTCCCGCCCGCCTCGGCGTGGTGGATCGGCGCCGACGTCTGCCGCTCCTCCCAGCGAGCGAGGAGCGCCGCGAGGAACGCCGCGATGTCCTCGAAGTGATGATAGAACGAGCCCTTCGTTCGCCCGAGCCTCGCGCAGAGCCCGTCGATCGTCAGCGCGCCCTCGCCGCCGTCGCGGAGCGCGTCGAGCCCCTGGTCGAGCCAGTCGTTCCTCGAGGTGCGCGCCATGCGGGTCAGTCAAGCGTGGCGCCCGCGACAGCGGCCGCGAGGGTGAGCGAGAGCGGCGAGTACACGAGGCGGTTCAGCCGGTGATACGGCAGCGCGCGTGTGTCGGGCCGAAGGCGAGCCTCGAGGTAACCGCCGACGCCCCGCGCCCCGAGCACCAGCGCGACGGCCCACGCGCCGAGCCGGAGCAGCGTCGGCGAACCGCCGCCGCCGTACCGCTGGGCCAGCACCAGCGCGGCAGACGACGCGAGGAGACACGCCACGACGAGACATGCGCCGAGGGAAGGGAAAGGACTCCCCTTGGGCAAGCCGACCACCATCTCCACCTTCTCGTGCCGGGCATCCCCGGGCCACGCGCCTCCCAGGCCCCAGTAGACGTGAATCGCCGCGAGCACCCCGAGGGCGCCGCTCGATGCCAGGGCAAGCACGTCCCGCCGTGGGACCCCCACGCCCGGCGCCCCGGCCGCGCACAGGATCGCGAGCAGGCCAAGCAGCGTCCATGGCGACACGCCGCGCGGCGCTCCGAGCCGGGACACGCCGGCGACCAGCACGATGAGCGGGGCGACGACCGCCGCGCTCGAGAGACGTGGATCCATCGTGGCCTCACCTTCGAACCATACCATACGGTATGGTATAACTCTGGACAAGCGTCTGCTCCTCACTGAACGCACGGCGCAGGGAACGTCGCTGTGTCGCTCCGCCACGGACGCTCCGGAGCCGCGCGAGGCCCTCGGCTGCTCAGGTTGCTCTCGCCCGCCGCCGCGCGCGCTGCCCCGCACCTGCCTGCGCGCGCCGCCCGCCACGCCCGGCGCAGCCCGATTCCCGCCGGCAGCGCGGCAGCGCCACCGTGCCTTCCACCCTCCGCGGTGAGATTCTCACGAAAAGCGCACGACCAACAAATGCTGAGATCTTCTCGGGGCCTATCGAAATACACTCGATATACACTCGATTCATCGCGCCTTCATGGCAGATTCGGCTTCCTTGTCCTCGCCTGCCCAAGTATGAAATAGAAGTGCGAGCTCTCCTTGGCTCCGAAGTGACAAGGGCGCCGCGCGCCCCCGGTCGGGTCGCCTCGCCGGCGTGAAGGAGCGGGAAGAGAGAGGCTTGGGGCAGCGCCGAGCGATCGTCGCGGTGCCCCTGCCGAAGAGCCGAAACGCGACACGCGAGAGAAGGACCATCACGATGAGGAGAAGGAAGGACCCGTTCGGCATCGCGCTCGCGCTCGCCGGCGCCGGCAGCTTCGCGGGCTGCTGGGAAGGCGGCGCTGTCCAGATCTATTCGTGCAACGAGCCGTGCTTCAGCCTGGATGCTCACGAGTGCAATGATCCGTGCCCCGTGTGCGACGGCGCGTGCGTGCCGCCGCCGTCCCTCGGGTTCGACGCTCCCATCCTGCTCTGGAGGGGCGACGCGACCGGCGGGACGTCCCCACCGGAGTGCCCGGTGGAGGCGCCGGATCTGTTGTTCGACGGCTACAGCGGATTCGGCGGCGAGCACAGGTGTCCGACGTGCGTTTGCACGAAGCCCTCCTGCGAGCTGCCTTCAGGCCTTCTGGGGAGCGCCTCGGCCACGTGCGACGGGACGGCGTCCACGTCGTTCGCCGCCCCCGAGGGGTGGAGCGGCGCGTGTACGGCGCCGGCCGCGGCGACCTCGGGCGAGCTCGGCTCGCTCCTCATCCCGGCGCCGACCGTGAGCGTCTGCGCCCCGACGCACGATCCCGGAGGAGCGCCGCCCGAGCTGGCCGCCCCCGCGAGCACCCGGGTGCGCGCGTGCACCGGCGCGGCCGACGAGAACAAGTGCAGAAATCCCTCGATGATGTGTGTCGCGGCCCCCAGGCAGCGGTCCGGGGGATTCACGATGTGCATCCGCTATCTCCTCCAGCACACGCCGGAGTGCCCTGAGCCGTATCCCGATCTGCTGGCGGTCGCCGAGGGCTTCGACGACACGCGCAGCTGCACGCCTTGCGTGTGCGAGGAGCTCGAGGACGCCATGTGCACCGCGCTCGTCTCGGTCTACGAGGACAGCAGCTGTCGCGAGCTCCTCGGCGCAGAGACGGTGACGATGGCCGGGCCGAAGTGCGTCGCGGGGCCGGATCTGCGGCTCGAGAGCATGGAGGCGCGATGGATCAGGGACGACCCAGGCAGGTGCGCCCCGACCGGAGGAGTCGCCATGGGCCAGGTGACACCGGAGAGCCTGGCCTACTATTGCTGCCAGTCAGACGAGGTCATCCCTATCTACTGATGACCCCGCCCGCCAAGGGCTGTTCGACCTGGACGCCCCATTGAGCGAGGGTGCGACTTCGTGTACCCGTGAGCGCGCTTCGCGGCTATAAGAGCGAATCACGCGAAAGGGAGAGCGGATATGCGAATCGCACGATGGTGCTTCTGGATCGCGCTCGCCGCGGCCGGTTGCAGCGCGTCCAACCGCGGCACGTCCGCGACGGAGACCGACCCGTCCTCGGGCGCCGGAGAGAGCGGCGAAGAGAGCGGCGAAGGGAGCGGCGCGGGCGGCCAGGACGACCCGTTTGGCTCCGGCACCGATATCGGCGGGAACAGCGGAGACGTCGGGAATGGGGGGAACGGGAGTGGGGCCCCTGACAACGGGTGCATCGAGCGAGCATCCCTCGTGTACGTGCTCTCACAGGACAACGAGCTCTACAGCTTCAGGCCCGATCGTAAGGAGTTCACGAAGATTGGTGTCCTGGGGTGCCGGACCGGCATGGATCCGAACTCGATGGCGATCGATCGCAACGCGGTGGCGTGGGTCAACTACGTGGAGCCCGACGACAGCGAGGGGACGTTGTTCAAGGTCAGCACCGAGGACGCGAGCTGCGAGCCCTCCGGGGCCACGCTCTCCGACGGGTGGTCCCGGCTCGGCATGGGCTTCTCGAGCGACCTCTCGCGCCCGGACACCGAGGAGCTGTTCGTGGCGGGCGCCACGGGCACGCCGGGCATCGGGCTGGGGAGGATCGACGGCGCGTCCGTGACGCCGGTCGGCGAGTTCAGCGGCTCGATGCGCGACATCTCGGCGGAGCTCACCGGCACCGGGGATGGACGCCTCTTCGGCTTCTTCACGACCACCCCGGTTCAGCTCGCCGAGATCGACAAGGAGAGCGGCGAGATCATCGAGACCACGGACCTGCCGGGCATCGAGACCCCCAGCGCCTGGGCGTTCTCGTTCTGGGGTGGCGACTTCTATTTCTACACCGCCCCGAGCGAGCTCGGGTCCCCGTCGCGCACCACCAACGTGAGCCGCTATCGCCCGTCGGACGGCTCGATCGACACGGACTACATGACGGACATCGGCTTCCGCATCGTCGGCGCAGGCGTGTCGACCTGCGCCCCCCTCGTTCTCCCCCGCTAGAGCGAGCGACGGTCGCCCGCTTCGGATACGGGCCCACCTCGACGTTTTCGGTGCTCAGCGCACCGGAGTGCGCTTGCGCGCCGAAAACGCCGATCTGGGCCCGTCTCCTGTGCGGGAGACCGCCGCTCGGCTTGGCATGTAGCTGAGGGGGGCGGAGTGGGAAGAGCCCTCGGGACGGACTCGCCAGGGGCGTCCCCGATGACATCAGGAACGGATCCGTGAAGCGCGCTCCCGGCGGTACAGGCGTCTACCGGTCCGGCATCACCGGCATCACGTTGCGCATGGCCGATCGGGCACACCCGATCGGGCGGCGAGGTGTTGCGATGCGGATGAACCTTCTCCCCGGGCGCGCTCACTGGCTACTCGCGCTCACGCTGTCGCTCACCGCAGCGTGCGGGACGGCGCCGGGCGCCGAATCCCCGGCGCGCGAGGACATCTTCCGCGCCGCGGGGCCGAACGAGTTCATCCTGCTGACCGCCCGGGGCGAGCTCGTCAGCGCCGACTTCGAACCGGGGCGCGTCGTCGGCCCGGACGTGAACCTCGGCGTGTACGCCGCCGACAGAGGGCGCGACGGGCAGACAGTCCGGGGCGTGGCGTTCAACCGGACCGTGAACGTCACCGCGACGGGCCAGCGCGCGGCCGGCATCGTCGGCGCCATGCCGCTCGATCTCTCGGTGACCCGGGCGGAGGCAGGGCTCCGCGCGCAGGGCCTCCTGGCTGGCGCCCTCTCCGACTACCGGCTGGACGAGCGGCAGCTCGCGGGCACGATCGGGCGCTGCAGCTACGAGCTCACGCGGACGGGGCGCACCTACGAGGGATCGCGGCGCTGCGAAGGCCAGCCTCATCACGCGACCGTGCTCCTGCCCCGCGGGCTGTCCTCGTGGAGCGACGCCGCGCTCGCAGCCGCCCTCGGGCTGCTCCTTGGCGCCTGAGCGCGCCGCGGCCCGCCCCGTCGCGTGGGCGGTGGTGAATGACAGGTCGCGCAGCGGCTGCTAGAGCTCGGGGCGACCCGGCAAGAAAGACGAAGCGCGCCGGAAGCCCGTCGGGTACGGAAGGGCCGAGCCTCCTGGGCCCCGGCGGTCCTTTCTTCGCGCCCTCGCGCGGCACCCCCTCTCCTCCGTGACGAAGCCCAGATCCGATGGCAACGCGCCGGGCAGGCCGACCCCGGCGACTTCACCGAACCTCCTCGAGGGACGCTCCGCGCCCATCCCGCTCGGGCCGCGCCTCGAGGCCGTGCTCGAGCTCGCCTACCGCGCGCGCCGCGCGGTGCTGCTCGAGGGGCCCACGGGGATCGGCAAGAGCGAGCTCGTCCGGCAGCTCGCCGAGCGGCTCGGCATCGCCACCGTCGTGCTCGATCTGAGCCTGCTCGAGCCGCCCGACCTCGTGGGCCTGCCGGTCATCCGGGACGGCCGGACCACCTACGCGGCGCCGTCGGTGCTGCCCCAGGACGGCGCCGGCATCCTGATGCTGGAAGAGCTCAACCGGGCGGAGCGGTACATCCAGCAGCCGGCGCTCCAGCTGCTCAGCGCCCGGCGGCTGCACGAGTACGAGCTGCCCGCGGGCTGGGTGTGCTTCGCCGCCGTCAACCCCGAGTCGGCCGATTACCAGGTGACCCCCCTCGATCGCGCGCTCCGCGCGCGGTTCCTTCACCTGAACGTCCGCGCGGACCGCGCGTCCTGGCTCGCCTGGGCGCAGGTGAACGGGCTCCACCCGGGCGTGATCGCCCTCGCGCAGGGGCACGAGCGCGTCCTGGACGACGTGCCCCCGCGCACCTGGACCTATGCGTCGCACATGCTGAGCGCGCTCCGCCCCGAGGAGCTCGCGGACGGCGTGCTCCTGCGCGACGCCCTGGGCGGGTACCTGCCCCCGAGCTGGGTCGAGCTCCTGCTCGCGTCGAAGGACACCTGGTCGACGCGGCTGCCGTTCGATCTGCGCGCGCTGCTCGCCGATTACGGGCCGAGCTCGCCGGCGGGCAAGGTGCTGCGCGGGGCGCGCGAGCGCGGGGAGACCGACCGGTTCGACGAGGTGACGACGCGGCTCGCGCCGCTGCTCGAGGGGCCGGAGGTCGGCGTGCTCGCGGCGCAGCGCAAGCTGTCGCTGGGGGCGTTCGAGGCGCTGCTCGCCGACCTGCCGGGCGACCACCGCGAGCGGCTCCAGGACGCGCTCGGCGGCAACGCGACGGCCACGCAGCTCATCGACGTCCGCCCCGAGGAGCTGCTCCAGAACTACGCGGGCAGCGCCGCCGAGCAGAAGGTGCTGGCGTGGCGCGCCGATCCGCTGCGGCAGCACCGCGTGGGGCTCGTCGTGACAGCGCTGTCGGCGCACCTCGCCCAGCAGGCGAAGCTCGTCGACGTGCGGCGGAGCAACGTCGCGCGCGTGTGCCTGGGCCAGCTGCTCGCGCAGCTGCCGGAGCGCTGGGCGCTCCGGCTCGCGGGGGCGCTGAAGAAGCACGGCGTCACGCCGGTCCGGCCGCAATGAAGGAGACCGCGGGGCGCGGCGAGGTGCCCGAGGACGCGATCGCCGCGTGGCTCGACGCCTTCGTGCGCGATCCCGGCTTCCTGGAGCGGTACCCCTGCTACGCGGCGATCCTCGCGCGGCTCGCGCCGGTCGCGGACCCCTCGGTCAAGCGCATGGCCGTCTCGCTGTTCGATGGCCGCTTCTTCCTCCACGTCAACGTGGAGTCGTTCATGGACGAGCCCGTGTTCCTGCGGGGCGTGCTCCTCCACGAGGTGCACCACGTCGCGCTCGGGCACCTGTGCCACCCCAAGTTCGCGGGCGCCGACGAGCCGGAGCTCATGGACCTCGCCCTGGAGATGTCGGCCAACGAGTACATCGAGGAGCCGCTGCCCGATCCGATCCGCTGGCAGCCCTACGCCCCGATCGGCCTGCGCGGCGGCCAGAGCACGCTCGAGCGCTACGAGCTGCTCGTGAGCGCGGCGCGGGAGGGCAAGCTCCCGCAGCGCGGCGGCGAGGCCGTCGACGATCACCGCGTGCTCCGGCGCCCCTCGCGGGAGCCGGGCGCGGTGGAGCAGACGCGGCAGCTCCTGCTGCGCGCCGCCGAGGAGGCCGACGCGCTCGCGAACGACGGCGATCCGGCGGACGTGCCCGGCCTGCTGCTCGCGGGCAAGACGCCGGGGCGGCTCATCGAGGAGCTGACCGACGCGCTGGGCCCGCCCGCGCACCCGCTCGACTGGAAGACAGCGCTCAGGATGTTCGTGGCGAGGGAGCGCGCGCCGGTGCACACGTACGCGCGGCCGAACCGGCGCTTCCCGGGCCGCGTCGGCGAGGTCCCGGGCAGGACGTACGCGCCCCGCGCGATCACGAAGCCGTCGGTGCTCGTCGCGATCGACACGTCGATGAGCATGCGGCGCGAGGAGCTCTCGGAGATCGCCCGGCAGCTGCAGGTGATGAGCGAGTCGGCGCGCATCACCGTGGTCGAGTGCGACGTGGAGATCGGGCGCGTGTACGCGTTCGACGGGCGGCTCGACGAGGTCGGCGGCCGCGGCGGGACCGATCTGCGGCCGGTGTTCGCCCCGGAGTTCCTGGCGGCGCGGAAGGTCTCCGGCGTGATCTATTTCACGGACGGCGCGGGGCCCACGCCCCCGGCGCCGCCGCCGCTGCCGGTGCTCTGGATCCTGACGAAGCCGCTCGATTTCGCGTGCCCGTGGGGAGACCGGGCGTGGCTTGCGAGGAAGCCTCGGCGGGGGTGACGTGAAGATGGCAGGCAAGCGCGCGAAGACGACCACGCGGCCAGGGATCGCCGCGTCGAAGCGCGGCGGCGGGGCCGCGCCGGGCGGCCTCGCGGAGGCCCCGCCGCGCGGCGGGTTCTACGACGGCTGGTCCGAGGAGATCGTCGAGCACCTGGAAGACGAGTTCCGGAAGCTCCGCGCCCTCGCGACCCTCGAGCTCGGTCCCGAGCTGGAGATCGCGATGTGCCATGCGCTCCGGAAGTTCCTCCCCGAGCGCGCCGGCGTCTGTCGCGGCTGGGTGGTGGATGTCACGGGGGACAAGCAGGGCGAGGACATCATCATCTACGACGCCGCGCGCTTCCCGACGCTGCGCGGGCTGGGCGGCGACCTCGCGATCCGGGAGCGCGTGCCAGCCGAGGCCGTCCTGGCTTACATCGAGGTCAAGCACACGCTGTATGCGCAGGCGAAGGTGCCCGCGAAGAGCCAGGGGCAGTCCGTCGTGAAGGCGTGTCGCCAGGTAGCGGCGGTGAAGCGGCTGACGCGCGCCCCCGTGCCGCTGAAGATGATCGCGCCGAGGATCTCGCTCGAGGACGGGGCCATCCAGCGGGACAGGGGCTTTCCGGCGATCCGCAACCCCTGGTACGCGGCCATCTGGGCGCTGAACCTCCGCGTCGACAAGGCCCTGGAGGGAAACCCGGCGGAGGCGGTGAAGCGGCGCGTGGCCGCCGCCCGGCGGGCCGGCACCCGCGTCGAGCACCTGCCCGACGTGATCGCCGCGGGCCCGGTCCTGATGACGCCCGCGATCGCCGCCGCGGGGGCCCTGGAGCCGCGGCCGTTCACCACGCCCGACACGGAGCTCATCTTCACGAACGGGATGAAGGCCCTGGGAGCCGCCATGGAGCACCTCACCTGGGCGATCGACGACATCCTCCTCGGGGAGATCCCCTGGAGGCGCATGCTCGCCCATCAGCTCCAGCGAGCAGAGGATGAGGCAGGGAGCGTCCGACTCACCATCACCTGATCTGGCCGGCTCTCCAGCGTCGGAGCGGCAAGCGCCGGCTGGCGCGGGGCGGGCCCCCTGCCCTCCTCGACCCGCGGAGAGCGGCGAGCCGCGGTGAGCGGCGCGGTCATCGGGGGGAAGATGACCGCGCGCGAGGCGGCGCGCCGCGGCCCCAGGCTCAGGGCACGCTCGCCGGATCGGCCGGGTCGGTCAACGCGTCCGCCTCGTCGCCGTCGAGCGCCCCATCGCCGTCGCGGTCGAGCGCCATCCGCACCCCCGAGCCCGGCGGCGCGCAGGTGAAGGTCAGCGCCTTGCCCGACGCCGCGATCGCGCGCAGCGCCGCCTCGCTGATCGCCGCGCTCGCCGCCCTGTCCCGCAGGAATGTGCCAGCGCCCTGTTGATAGAGGAAGCCCTCCTCGTTCCCGTGCCTGCGGACCTTCGCCACCAGATCGCACTCCCCCGCGTCGGCGCGGGCGATCAGGAGATC
Source organism: Sorangium sp. So ce128 (assembly GCF_051525245.1). Classification (NCBI taxonomy): domain Bacteria; kingdom Pseudomonadati; phylum Myxococcota; order Polyangiales; family Polyangiaceae; genus Sorangium; species Sorangium sp. So ce128. Next base: position 6,821,339 of record NZ_CP150313.1, read on the forward strand.
CACCCGCAGCTCGGCGGCCGTGTCCCCTGTGCCGGCGAGCGTCGCTTGCTGGCCCACGATGGGCGCCAGGTTGCTGTCGAAGGCGTGCAGGAAGTCGGTCACCTGCCCGCGCAGCACGTCGCCCGCCGCGCCCGGCGGGAAGCCGGCGATCCCCGGCGCCTCGTTGAAGCCGTTCTGATCGTGGAAGCGGAAGATCGTATCCATCGTCCCGTCGTGGCCAAAGCCGAACCCGCGGATCTGATCGCCCTGGAACTCGAAGTTCCGGTTGTTGAAGCGGGGGTTCTGCACCATGCCGAACATACCCACCTTCTGATAGACGTTGCGGAGCTGGGCGACCTTGAAGCTCTGGAAGATGAAATCGAACGTGTAGCGCCCGTCGGTCCCGAAGAAGCCGGGAAACGCGACCCCGTGCTCGGCGTTGGCCGTGGGATCGAGCACGTGGCACGAGGCGCACGCGCCGCCCTCGCTGGGCGGCAGGGTGAAGAAGGCCTTGCCCGCCGCCTGATCGGCCGTGAGCGAGTTGTCCAGCTGACGGATGGGGTTGGGCGGATACATCATCTGCATGGTGAAGTCGGTGAACGCCTGCATGTCCCCCGCGGGGATGGGCGCGTTCCGCCCGAGCAGGCCGACGAAGGCGACGCTGAACTTCTTGAACGCGGCCTCCTCGTCGAAGGTGCCGCTGTCCGGCTGCGCGCTCGGCGCGTCGTTCCCGCCGGTGCGGTCTCCGCGCCAGTGCATCGGCCCGTGGTTGGCCATCCCGCGCAGGCTCTGCGTCGTCATCGGCCCCTTGAGCGCGGCGAACTCGCGGGGCGCGCCGAAGATCGCCGGATCGAGCACGAACGGGCCCGGCATCGGCGTGTTCACCGCGTCGGGGTCGCCGAGGTCCCACGCCAGGCTGTCGAGATCGCCGAAGACATGGCAGCTCGCGCACGCCGAGTCGCCGTGGCTCGACGTGAACGACGCGTCGTAGAGGAAGCGGCGGCCGCGGACCACGCTCTCGGGCTCGGGGCTGTACATGGGCACGTGCGCGATCTCGGCCCTGGCGCCGACGTCGATGATCGAGATGGAGTTGTCGAAGCGCGTGAGGGCGTAGAGCTGCCCTCGCGCCTCGTCCAGCACCACGCCGGTCGGCCCGCCGCCGGAGACCGGGATCTGGCGCGCGAGCCTCGGCACGAAGGTGTCGGCCTCGAGCGCGGCGGTGTTGAAGACGCCGATCTTGTCCGAGCCGAGCGCGGCGACGTAGAGCTTCTTTCCGTTGCTGGAGACGGCCATGCCCGTGGGCAGCGCGAGGCTCTTGCGGTTCTCGGCGTTCGGGACCGGCGCGCAGCACGCGTTGTAGTCGATGTGTTTGTTCAGGTGCCGCGGGGCGACGCCGCCCGTCGCGGGATCGATCACCGTGATGTTGTTGTGGTTGAAGCGGCCGCGCACGGTGTGGCCGGCGAAGACGCCGGGGCCCTCGAAGCGATTCTCGTTGAACGCCTCCGTGTTGGCCACGTAGACGCGCCCGCTCACCGGGTTGACGGCCATGTTGTAGAGGACCGTGCCGACTCCGCGGAACACGCCCCCGGGCCCGTCGACGGGCGCGGGCGGGTTGGCCAGGGCGTCGATGACGAAGACGTCCTTGTCGGGCAACGAGAGGTTCACCTTGTCGTCCCAGGATCGATTCAGCTCGTCCACCCAGTGCGTCCCGTCGAATTTGACGATGAGGGGCGCCGAGGGCTGCGCGACCCCGGCGGCGTTGGTGGTCGGCGGGGGCAGGCCGAGGCCCAGGTTGACCACGTTGGTCTCGATCACCGTGGTGCGGTTTCCGGAGTGGAAGGCCGCCGCATAGACGCGTGAGCCGTCGGGCGTGGCGGCGAGCGCGCGCGGCGTGTCGCTGAAGAGGGTGATGATGTTGAGCGGCGCGGGGCTCGGGCTCGCCGCCGAGAAGACCCAGACGTCGGCGCGGCCCACGCCCGGCGTGGTGAGCGCCGGATCCACAGGGCTGTTCTGGCCGCGGTGCGCCGTGGTGATGAAGGCGCGGCTCTTGCCGGCGCCGGCAAAGACGATGTCGCGAGGCTCGTCGCCGACGAGGAGGGTGCGCACGACGCGGGGCTTCCTCGGCCTCGAGACGTCGACCACGCTCACACTGTCGGAGAGGTGGTTGACGACCCAGACCTCGTCGTCGCTGCGGGCCGCCACAGCCACCGGCTCCAGTCCCACGGAGACGGAGCCGCGGTGCTCGAGCGTGCCGCTCCGGACCTTGAAGATCTCGAGCCGGTTGTCAGGCGTGTTGACGGCGAAGAGCATCGAGCCGTCGGGCGAGAGGGCGAGAGGGCGGACCTGGCCGCTCTCGAAGAGGGAGTAGGGCCGGGCCGCGGCGACCGTGATCGGGGCGCCCGCGACGGTCGGGGTTTCGTCGACAGGCGTGCCGTTATCAGCGCATGCGGCCAGGGCGAGAGCCGGGAGCGACCAGAGGACGAGCTTGTTCATGGGCACCTCGAAGGCGGGAGAAGAGCGACATTTCATGATCCATCGAAAGGCGCCCACGGAGCAAGAGACAGACGAATGGAATCAACACACGTTGTTTGGCAAGACACTTTTAAAGCGCGGAGTGCCCCGGCGGCGGGAGCGCTCCACAACACACCACAGGTCTCCCACGGTGGGGCCCCGACCCACAACAACGTTGTTGCCATCGGCGGCTCTCGTCGTTGATCACGAGATGAATGCCCGCATACAAAAAAAGAGCGACCCATCGGGGCGGCGCGCGCCGGCGAGGATCCGGCGGCGCTCCCGAGGCAGAGGGCGTCTCGGGGGCGCGCGCCGCGGCGGAGATGCGGCGTTCGCGGCCGACGGCGCTGATGCCGAGTTGGATGGGCGGTGGGGTCGCGCGCCTCGGCGCGAGGCGATGAGGGTCAGGCCGCGGCGAGCTTGGCCGGGCGGCGAATCAGCGAGAGGGCGACGTAGACGACGAACGAGATGGCGAAGCCCGTGAACCAGGCGTAGTTGTAGAGATCCATCCATGCCTTGGAGACCGTCGCGACCTTGATGGTGCCGAAGAAGCCAGGCAAGTTGGGCAAGACGCCGAGGACGAGGGCGACGATCGCGACGGGGTTCCACCCGCCCGCGTACCAGTAGATCCCTTCCCGCTTGTAGAGCTGGGTGAGATCGAGGTTGGTCCTGCGGACGACGTAGTACTCCGCGATCAGGATCGCGCCGAGGGGGCCGAGCAGCGCGGAGTAGCCGACGAGCCAGGTGAAGATATACCCCGTCGGGTCGCTGACGAGCCGCCACGGCTGCATCAGGATCCCGATGATTCCGGTGATGAGGCCGCCGGTGCGGAAGGAGATCCGCGACGGCCAGAGGTTCGAGAAATCGTTGGCCGGGCTCACGACGTTCGCGGCGATGTTGGTCGCCAGGTTGGCGATGCAGAGGGCCGCGAGCGAGATGATCAAGACGACCGGGTTCTCGAAGCGGGTGATGACGACGACCGGATCCCAGAGCGTCTCGCCGTAGATGACGACCGTGGCGGAGGTGACGGCGACGCCGATGAACGAGAAGAACGCCATCGTGGGCGGCAGGCCGATCGCCTGCCCGATGACCTGATCGCGCTGCGAGTGCGCGTAGCGAGTGAAGTCCGGGATGTTGAGGGCCAGGGTGGCCCAGAAGCCGACCATCGCCGTGAGCGCCGGGAAGAAGAAGACCCAGAACTGGCCCTCCTTGGGCTGCCCCACCCCGAAGGACGAGGGCTTCTCGAGCATCGGGCCGAACCCGCCGGCGCGGCTATAGGCCCAGAGGAGCAGCGCCAGGCCGAGGCCGATCAGGAGAGGCGCCTTGATGTTCAGCAGGATCCGGATCGACTCGATGCCCATGCGAATGATCCAGATGTTGACGCCCCAGAAGAGCAGGAAGCAGACGAGCTGCGCGACGTTGATGCCCAGCGGCGTCGGCGGCATCTGCTCTATCGACGGGACGAAGACCGCCACGATCTTGTAGATGGCCCACCCGCCGAGCCACGTCCCGATCCCGAACCAGCCGCAGGCCACGAGGGCGCGCAGCACCGCGGGCACGTTCGCCCCTCGGATGCCGAAGGCGCTCCGGCAGTAGACGGGGAACGGGATGCCGTACTTCGTGCCCGCGTGCGCGTTGAGGATCATGGGCATGAGCACGATCACGTTGCCGAGGAGGATCGTGAGGACGGCCTGCCCCCAGCTCATCCCTTCGGCGATCAGGCCCGAGGCGAGCATGTACGTCGGGGTGCAGGCGCACATGGAGACCCACAGCGCAGCGATGTCCTTCATCCCCCATTTGCGCTGGTCCAAGCGCACGGGCGCGATATCTTCGTTGATGTAACGCGAGTCGATGTCCCCTCCTATCTGCTGAAAGCCCTCGCTGGCTTTCGCGCCGTGAGCAGCCGAATGCACGTCGGGTTGAGCAGTCGTTTGCGTGTGCGCCATCGTCGATGAGGCTACACGATCGCACGTGAGACTGGATAGTGGGCAGGCGCGCCCTCTCCGGCGCACGCCGGCTGTCCGGTGAGCCGGAACGAGCAGGCGCAGCGCGAGCGGCGCTCGCTTTGTTTCCTTTGTTTCCTCGATGTTGCGCGCCGAGCCTCGGCGTCCGCTCCGCGGTTGTTCTGGTTCCGTGGTGCGGTGATCCCTGGCGGGATCTCCGGGGCTCGGAGCTAGCTGCCCTGGCGGGCCGAAGGTCGAGGGGCGGTGAGCCCGCGCCGCAGGGCGAACGCGATACCCTCTTTCAGGGTCCGGAGCGTCACGACGCCACCCACACCGACGCCCTGCGCGACCAGCGTCTGCGCGATCCGCGGCTGGATGCCGGTGAGCACCACCTGGGAGCCGAGGAGGTTCACCGCCTTGGCCAGCCGGATGAGCGAGTCGGCTACCTGCGAGTCGATGACCCCCACGCCGGTGATGTCGAGGACCACCGTCCTGGCGCTGTGCGTGACGACCCCGTTGAGCACTGTCTCGAGCGTCGCCGCGGCGCGGTCGCTGTCGAGGAAGCCGATCAGCGGCACCGCGATGACCTGATCGGCCACCGGCATGAGCGGGGTCGACAGCTCGCGGACCATCTGCTCGAGCCGCTTCGTCTTGTCCGCCACGCGCAGCTCGAGCTCGGCGTTGAGGCGCCTCACCTCGTCCTCGGCGTGCCGGCGCTCGGTGACGTCGACGCCGATCGCCTGGAACTCGGCGAGCGGCCCCCCTTCGCCGAGCGGTGCGCGGTTGGTCCAGTGCATCCAGCGCACCGCGCCGTTCGGGAGGATGACGCGGTGCTCTGTGTGGACGATCGGGTTCTCGGGGCCGAGCTTCGCGAACTGCCGGGCGAGGTGCGGCCCGTCCTCGTCGGGGACCATCGGCATGAAGCGGTGGCCGACCAGCTCCTCCCGCGTCTTCTCGAAGTACCGGCAGTAGATGTCGTTGACGAAGGTCAGCGTGCCATCCATCCGAAAGCGGCAAATGAGCTCGGTCTGGTCCTCGACGATGCCCCTGTAGCGCGCCTCGCTCTCCCGCAGGGCGGTCTCCACGCGCTGCTTCTCGGCGAGCTCCCGCTCGAGCTCGGCGTTGCGCCAGCGGAGCACCTCCAATTCCGCTCGCATCGTAGCGAGAACATCCGCTTCGCCGTCGTTCATGATCCGGTGATTCCCTTGGCGCGCCGTGTGGACAGTTACGTCCGTCCTAGCTATCTTATCAAAGGACGACCCCGCCGGGTGAACTTCGAGCACGAGGAAGGCACGCGCAGCGCCTCCGACAGCGCACGTCCTCCTGTCCCGTCGACGCACCCTGACGCACCAGATCCGCTGTCTGCGGGCATCCCGCGGTTCGTCTCGTGTGCGAGCGTACGCTTCAGGGCGCGGCCACTCCATGGGATCGGACGAGCCGCCGCCTCGTCGCAGGACAGGCGCCCAGGGCCGCGCGGGTAGATCCGTGCGCGTCATGACTCGATGCGCAACGCGCCTCGGCGAACCGAACACCCGATCTGATAGGCGCACAGCGCGCCTCGGCGGACGTGGCGACTCCACGGCGACGCGACGAGAACCCCACCGGAAGGCCACATCGCCCCCCACGGGCCCCGGCCCCCGCCGCGTGAGCGAAAGTAGATGGCGCGCGAGTCGCTCCCTGAGGGCAAGTACCCACCCTCAATAAACTACAACAACATACACGAAACCACAAAAATCACAAAACGTCTTCGTCGAATGATAATTTTTTCTCCTACGACACAATGGTCACGTGTATCACATGCCTGTGTCAGCACGTGCTGCGCGAGCGAAGGGCAGTGCCGGAGGTGGGTCGGAGCCGGGGTCGGGGAAGCGCGGGCGCGGTGTCACGCTCGACTCGCTGGAGGCCGTGCTCCGCGCCAGCGCCTCGCCGCGGGAGTGGGGCAGGTTCGTCAAGGCGACGGGCATGTCGGCGATCCCGGGTGCGGGGAAGAGCGGGACGAAGGTCGACTACTCCGCCTATTTCTACGCGCTCCCGACGGGGACAACCGCGGAGGTGGATCCCCTGTACCTCTACGGAGATCTCCGTCCGGTCCCCGGGGAGGAGACGAGCGCCCAGCTCAAGCTGCGCTGGGAGATGATGCCGGAAGGGTCCATCCCGCAGCGGATCAAGGGCTCCAGCCGCGCCGTCGGAGGGTGGCCGAAGGTGCTTCACCGCATCGCGACATGCTGGCCAGGGGGCGAGGCGGCGAGCGTCGATGTGACGGCGACCTTCGTGGTCGATGAAGGGGCCTACAGGCCGCTCGCGGCGCTCAGGCTCAAGTCGAGGCCGTCGATCGCGGGCTCGCACCGGCTGACCCAGACGGCCGTCGCGTGGTCCGTCGATCCGCCGAGCGGACCGGTGGCGCGGCTGTCCGTCGCGCTCCTCCGCGCGACGGAGCTCGTCCTCGTGGCCTCGGGGCGACACGCGCTGACGCTGGGCCCGGACATGGCATCAGAGCTGGAAGGTGCGGTATGGGAAGGCGCCCGCAGGTTCCTCAAGGCGACGTGACCGCGCCCGGGCGCCGGCGCTCGCCGCGCGCGTCCGCGAGGCTCTGGTCGGGGGGCGAGGTGACGCAGCCGCCCTCCACCGCGAAGGAGCCGGAGACGATGCGGGTGTCGCGCACCACGGTCTACGAGCTCGGAGGCCCGGAGACGCCGCCGACGCTCGCCGCGCACGAGGACCGCCTCCGCAGCCTGGAGCAGCAGGTCGCGCAGCTCGGGATCCAGGTGGAGGAGGGCGTCGGCCGCCTCGCGCGGCAGATCAAGCACCTGCGGCGCGACGTCGACGGGCTCGCCCGCGAGCCGGCGCGGGGCGCTCGTCGGCCTGGTTGACGGGTACGGCAGGAAGCGGCGCGCCGAACGGCTCACCGAGGTACGGGTCGGCGAGCCAGGGACGAGCCGACCGCCGGCCCTTCCAGGCAGGCTGGGGCAACGCGAGCTGGGCGAGCTCGGCGAGCGAGGAGCTCGCTGCCGGGAGCGCTCGCGCCGCTCCGTCCACCGCTGCCCGGCCGCGCGACGGGACCGGAAGCGCCTGGGCGTCACCTGGGGCGCGCCGGATGAGCGGATCACCCGACGCGCCTTCACCGCGTTGCGACACGAGGTCTCCCCTGTGGAGTCGACTCGCCATGAGCCGACAGTCAGGCCGTGCGCGACGGATTAGAGCCGCCGGGGCGGTGACGCAAGGTCAAGAACGCCGAGCTGCGCGCGCAGAACGGCCGCCGGAGCATTACGCCAACGGGTCACAAATTCTCATCCGGCGAGTGGATTCAGCGCATTGCCGGACCCGGTTCGATTTTCTCAACTGAAGAGACTTACTGCGCCCGCCGGAGCGTGGCGACGCCCTTCCACGGCGGCGTCTGCGCGTGCACGACGAGCTCTCCCTGGTCCGAGAACTCGCACAGCGCCTCGTAGGCGACCCCCGCCTCGTCGTAGGAGACCAGCTTGAACCGATCCCACGCGGGATCGCGGATCTCGTAGGCGCGGTCCACGTGGAGGCCGGGCGAGTCGGCGAGGATGCGCTTTCCGTCGAAGCGGACGACCAGGTGCGCGTACTGGAACTCGAGCATCGACGCGAGCATCGGCTCGAGCGGGACCTCGGGCTCGAACCGGACGAGCCGGAAGCTGCCGCGCAGGCGCGCGTCGATCGACGCGATTTCGGCGCCCGCGTCGGGCCCCCGGGCGGCGCTCGATCCGCAGCCGGCGGCCTGTGCGGTAAGGACGGCGGTGCAGGCGGCGACGAGGAAGCGCGAAGCGCGGGATGGACGCGGGGAGAGGCGACTCGCCGAGGGCGACATGGGGCGGAGCTTAGGGCGAGCGGACGGACAGCGCAAAGCGGCGCAGGAGCGCGCGGCCGTGGACACGCCGCAGGCGAGAGCGCGAACCCTCTTCCTGCCGCGTCCGCTTCGGCTCACGCTTCCCCCTGGAGCGCCGCGGTCGCGCTCGCGGGAGGGGGAGCATGACAGACGTCCTGAGAGGCACCGATTTCGTCGCAGGCCTTCCAGAGCGCGCGTGCGCCGCGCGCGAGGAGGCCATCCTCGAAGCGGTGCAGGCCGGCCACCTGGCGCCGATCTCGTGGATCCCGGTGTACAGCCAGCTCGACGAGCGCCGCGCGACGTTCCTCGTGAGCGCCGACGCGCTCCGTATCGGCGACGCGGAGGACTCCGTCCGCGTCAACGTCTCGGCCCGGACGACCCAGCGAATCGCGGATCTGCTCGAGTGCACGATGCTGACGACGCGCCTCTGCGACCTCGTGTGGGAGCAGGCCACCGTGCGGATCCCGCCGTGCATCGGCGCCCCGGATGCCTCGATGGCGAACACCTCCCGCATGCTGGAGCACCACCGCCGCCTCGAGGAGCAGGTCGCGGGGAGGACCGGGCTCATCGAGAACGTGGGCAAGCACTGGGTACTGACCAACCGCCTCGCGGACCGCCCCGACCGGGCCGCCAACTACGGCTGGTTCGACCCGGGAGCGGCCCACAGGTATGGCCCGCACACGCTGTGGCAACCTCTCGGGCTCGCGCACGATCCGGATCATGTGGACTACTCGCAGGTCGTCCGCCTCGTGCGGCGATGGTGCACGGTCGACGAAGCGGAGCGCGACCTCCTCGAGGTGATGACCGACCCGGCGCTCGCCGGTCTGGTCTCGTCCGAGGGTCCCCTGCGCGTCCTCCGGCTGCCCGGGGTGCTGGAAGAGGCGCGGCTCGCCGCGCGCCCGAAGGAGCGCGCCGGCCGCGCGCCCGAAGAGGTGTGATCGGCGCGCGCCCCTTGGGGCCTCCGCCTCACATCCCGATCATCAGTCGCGGGCTGGCGCCCTGTGTAACGCGCCTTCGTGCCGCGCGGATGTCTCCGCCGCTGTGCCCCGCGCGCCTGGCCATTCCTGCGCAACGCCGCCCCGATTGCGCGAGTCCCTGCTCAACTTGAGCAAACCAGCGCAGGCCACCCCGCGCTCACGCCGCGCGGCGTCGTGTCCCCGGAGCGCCTGGCCAGGTCGTGGGCCCTCGACGCGGGCGTGGCACGGAGCGTGATTGGACGCCGGCCGTGGGGAACGAGGACACCCGCGGGAGACGGCTCTCGACGACCTCCAGGTGCCCGACATCGCTTCAACCCACATCGCCCCGCGCCGGGACACGCCCGGGCTCAGCGTCGAGCTGAAATTTCCTCAGACACCCAAGGCCACAAAGGATCGCTCCATGACCGAAAGAACTCACGGGCTTCTCGCCAACAATCCTCGCCGAACGTACCGAGCCGCGCCCCTGCTCGCCGCGGCGCTCATGATGGGCTGCACCGCCGCGTCGACCGAGGCGGACGACGCCGCCCCTCTCGCCCAGCCCTCGGCTGACGGCGGGCTGCGCTTCGCGAGCGAGCACGACGCGCTCGGGTGGGTCGCCAGGCGGGCCGAAGAGCTCGAGATGGGCCCGGTGATGGTCGAACGAGACGAGGGCGGCCGGCCCATCAAGGTGGCCGGCGTGTCGATCGGCTCGCCCGACGAGATCGCCGCGGCGAAGGCGGGCTTGATCGGCGAGCTGGGTGGTGAAGACCATGCGGTCGAGATCGCGGGGGAGCGCTATCTCCTGGAAGGCCAGGAGTCCGGGCTGTTCGCCGCGGTCGCCCACTGCAACGGCGGCCTCTGCACGAATGACGAGTCGTTCAAGAACGACTACGTGTTGTATCGAGAGCTCGGCAGCCGAACCTCGGTGACGTCAGGGGGGTTCGAGACCCGGCGCCAGACGATCCAGGGCCGCGGAGAGTACGAGTGCGTGGACCTGCCGGGGCCCCTGCCCGTCAAATGCACCGGCTACTGCACGTATCCGTCCAGCTGCCCTTCCGGCTTCACGGTGGAGAGCACCGCCGGCTACCCCACGTGCAGGACGACCTGCGTCGGCCAGGTGCGCAACGTGACGCTCTCGATCTCGATCGAGGGCTTCGAGTTCTTCGAGTCGAGCGGCATCCTCGTCCCCTCCATCCCGGCGCGAAGCGGCACGACCAACGACTCGAGCCTCGAGGTCAAATACTGGGAGTACGGCATCGGCATCGACTCCGTGATCTCCGACGCCGATGGGCTGTGCGGCTCACACTCGACGTCCGGCCCGGAGGGGTTCGTCGTCGCCAAGAGCCACTGGGGCAGCGTGCCCACCGCGTGCCAGTAGCCCTCCCTCGGCGCTCGCGGCCGCGGGCCGAGGCGCGCTCTTCAGGCCGCCTCGCTCACTGGTTCACGAGCTGCATGCCGGGCGCCGGATAGCGGAGGCCGGCGGCCGCTCCCTTCGGCGCCACCGCGTCGAGGCGCCGCAGATCGGCCTCGCCGAGCGTGATCGCCTCCGCGGCGACGTTCTCCTCGAGGTAGGTGCGGCGCTTCGTGCCGGGGATCGGGACGATGAAATCCCCCTGCGCGAGCACCCACGCGAGCGCGAGCTGCGACGCCTTCACGCCCTTCTCCCGCGCGACGCCCTCGACCTTCGCGACGAGGTCGAGGTTCCGCTGGAAGTTCTCGCCCTGGAATCGCGGCGAGATGCGGCGGTAGTCGTCCGGCGCGAGATCCTCGAAGCGCCGGATCTGCCCCGTGAGGAAGCCGCGGCCGAGGGGGCTGTACGCGAGGAAGCCGACGCCGAGCTCGCGGCACGTGGCGAGCACGTCGTCCTCGGGATCGCGCGTCCAGAGCGAGTACTCCGTCTGCACCGACGCGAGCGGGTGCACGGCGTGGGCGCGCCGGAGCGTCGACGAGCTCGCCTCCGAGAGGCCGATCGCGCGCACCTTGCCGGCCTTCACGAGGTCCGCCATCGCGCCGACGCTGTCCTCGATGGGCGTCTTCGGATCCACGCGGTGCAGCTGGTAGAGATCGATCACGTCGACGCGCAGGCGCCGCAGGCTCGCGTCGCACGCCGAGCGGATGTACTCCGGCGCGCCGTTGATGCCGCGGACCGTGACGTCGTTCGGGTCGCGGACGACGCCGCACTTGGTCGCGAGGACGACGCGATCGCGCCGGCCCGCGATGGCCCGGCCGACGAGCTCCTCGTTCGTGAAGGGACCATACATGTCCGCGGTGTCGAGCAGCGTGACGCCGAGCTCGACGGCGCGGTGGATCGTCGCGATCGACTCGGCCTCATCGCGCTCGCCGTAGAAATCGCTCATGCCCATGCAGCCGAGGCCGAGGGCGGAGACCTGGAGAGTTCCGAGCTTGCGTGTGTGCATGGTTGGGCTCCTTGGCGCCGCGGAGAGCGGCGGCGGACGCCACCGTAAGAGATAGCGGGCGGCCGGCGTCAAGAGGCGGCCTCCTGCAGCAGCGCTAGAAGCCGTCCCTTGCCAGCAGCGCGCCCGTGCCCGTCGCAGCGAAGAGCCTCCCCTGCGCGCCCGCGAGCGCGCGCACGTCCTTCGCCTCTCCGATCGAGACCCATGGGCTCTCGTGGCGCACCGGCGCACGCCATGAGAGGCGCCCCTCCCCCGTGACCGAAACCAACTTCCCGTTGATCGCCGCCATGGCGACCACGCCCTCCGCGCGCCCGACGGGCTTCCAGGAGACGTCGCCGCCCCGCGTGGGGCGCGTGAGCAAGAGGCCGCCGCTCGTCGCGGCGAACAGATCGAAATGGGTCGTGGCCATCGCCACGATACCGGGCCCAACGCCGACCGGCCGCCAGACGACCTCCTCGCGCAGGGGGTCGCGGAAGAAGAGGCGCCCCTCGGCGGTCACAAGGAAGATCCCGATCGGCTGCTCCGCCTCGGCCTCGACCGGGCACGCCATGGCGACGACGCCGCGGGCCACCCCCGCGGACCTCCAGGGGAGGTTCTGGCTCGACGGCTCCCGCCACAGCAGCGCGCCGTCCTCGGTGGCCGCGAAGAGGAGGCCCTCGGCGCCCGTCATCGCCACGATGCGCGGCGCGCTGCCCACCCGCTGCCAGCCGTGCTCGGGGTACCGGCGCGAGAGCCTCTCGAGCACATTGCGCGTGATGCGCTCGATCTCCGGAGCGGTCCCCCTGTCGAACGGGGCCGCCCAGTCGACGCTCGCGGCCGTGAACACCGTGCCTCCGCGGCGGTAGATGCCCATGGTCGAGAGCCCGCCTTGCCCCTGCGCCCGCCATTGCCGGAGATCGGCGACGGCCAGCACCACGAACGTCGGCGGCGTGCCGCCCAGCCCGGTCGCGCGCGCGATCCCGTCGACATCGACGATATCGGCCGCGTCGGTCTCGTAGCCCACCGAGCCTCTCCCGAAGGCATCTCCGAGCGCGAGCCCCGTGCCGTCGAAGACCCAGTGCTCGGGGAAATTCACCCGGTAGACCGCTTCCTTCTGCGCCTCCGGGTCGAGCCAGTTGCCGGCGCCAACCCGGTAGCCCACGCCCGTCATGTGATTCTCCGGGCGATCCACGGGGGCGTTGGCCCATTGCACGGTCACACGATCGTTGTCGATCCCCGCCAGCGGATCCTCGACGGCGTCGCGGTAGCAGACCATCGTGCGGCCGTGGTCCTCGATGCGGACCTGCCAGTAGCACGTATTGCCGCTCAGGAACGCCACATTCCCGCCTGCGCGCACGAATGCCTCGACCGTATCGCGCATCTCTCTGGACCAGTACTCGTCGTGGCCCGTGCTGACGAGGAGCTGAACACCTCGCAACAGGTCGGGCTCCGCGTGCAGGTCCATGCTGGAGCAATAATCGACCGCGATCTGCTCCCTCTCCAGCCAGCGCACGAGCGGAAGCGCGCTCTTCGCTTCCGTGCCGCCGGGGCGCTCGAAGGACACCCTTCTGGAGCGGTCCGGCGAGGCCCATGGATAGAGCCTTTTGCCACCCCACCCATTGTAAGCCTCGTCCGTGAAGAACGGGATGCAAACGAGGATGCTCGCGCCAGGGGCGCGGGCTCTCACCACGAAGCGCAGCGACGCCTCCTCGCCATCCGTGTTCTTCAGGGTGGCCAGATAGACGCCGCTCGGCCAATCGGGGGGGACGAGCCATTCATGGGCGCAGGGCCAGCCGCAGCCCACCGCGTAGGCGTCCGGCGGCGTCGCGTGGGCGCCTGCGGAAAACCTGACAGAAGCGCCGAGCGACGCGCGCGCCCCGATCCGCTCGATGGCCATCTGCACCGCGGGATCTACCGCGGTGTTGCTCACGTGAAACCCGATCGCCGCTCCCTGCATGACCGATTTGCGCGCGGTATACGCGTCGATAGCCATGAGCCTCCTGCCCTTCCGCTTCCCCCGGGAGCAACGGGCGGGCCGCGGTCAGGCGTGCGGGGGGGTGACGGCTACGCCCGGAATCACCGCGCCAGGAATCACGGCCGTTCCGTGGAACGGAGTCCAAGCATTTCGGGAACGTCAAGCCCCGATCGCGGAACCTGCCCCGGCACCTGCTCCGCCGCGCTCGCGGCGACAGACCACGCTCGGACCACCGGGAGGAGGGTGCCGAGACCCTGCCGGGAGAGATGAACCTCTGGCCGGAGGCTTCAGACAGCCGTCACGCTGTACAATTCATATGATGATGTAATCGTCGCAGCTTGCGCGCTCAGGAGGGCGGAGGCCCATCCATCAGCGGTAGCACCTCGCAGTGACCATCCCCGGCGACCTGGAGGAAGCGCTTCGCCCCCGCGATCGCCTCCTCCTTCGAGGCCGCCCGGATCAGCGCGTAGCCGACCATCGGCTCCTTCATGTCCGGGAGCGCCCCATCGCTCACGGTGAGCTCGGCGCCTGCTCTCCGGACGCGCGCGCCCATCGCGGTGGGGAGGAGCGCGTCGGTGCCGAGGAGCACGCCCTCCCGCGTCATCTCGTCGATGAGCTTCCCCATCTGCGCCATGTGCTCCGGATCGGGTGCGCAGAGCTCCTGGCTTCTGTCAGGCCGATATAGCATCAAGAATCGCATCGTCGTCTCTCCTTGGGTGCTCGCCCGGCACGGCGGGCGTTCCTCGATCAAAGACCGCGCGACCCGCGCGGATTCATCGGTCGCGCGACGATTTCTCGATCCCCGCTACTTCCGGAGCGGGAGCAGCGCGCGCAGCCGCTCGTCGCGCAGGAGCAGCCCGCCCCAGATCATCGCGGCGACGTACACAGGGAACAGGACGTGGCTGAACAGCGGGTTGTCGACGCGCACGTGCGTGGCGACGGCGCCGCCCAGGAAGCCCGTCAGCAGGATCGCGCCGAGCACGGAGGTGCGCGGGATCATGTAGGTGACGACGCTCGCCAGCAGGACGAGCCCGATGCCGCGGACCGAGCTCACGGGATAGCCGAGCTGCTCGGACCCCTCCAGCACCTGGGGCACCATCATCAGCTTCCCGATGCTGTCGAAGAGCAGGAACGCCACCGAGAGGCCGCTGAGGATCCGCCCGGCCCAGACCTTCTTGTTCGACACCACCACCGGCTCCACGTGCTGCTCCGACATCAAGGCGCTCGTCTCCATCGTCTCCTCCTGGCTCGCTCTGGACAGATCGGTCCTCCCGCCCCGGCGTCATGGCGGCGCGGCGCGGCCGATTCGATCCTTAGGACGCCGCGGCGGCGCCCGATTCATCGGTCGTCCGGAAGATTTTTTCGGAGCTACGTCTCGGGCCGCAAGGGCAGGCCAAAGAGCGGGAAGAGCCGCTCGGCGTCGAGGAACGAGCACACCCCGACGATCTCCCCGGCGGACACGTCGATGACCTGGATCGCCCACGGGACGAAGGCGCCGCCAGGGCCGCTCGGCCGGTACTGCCCCAGCGCGAACGATCCGTTCGCCGCCACCGGCAGGAGCCTCGAGCCTCTGCACCCCTCGCCCACCTTGAGGAGCCAGGCGTGCACCGAGGGACGCCCGCGCAGCCACAGGCGGTAGGGCGGCATCGACCAGGTCGCGTCCTCGCGGAGCAGCGAGACCAGCGCGTCGACGTCCTGCCGCTCGAAGGCCGCCACGTAGCGGCCGAGCAGGGACCGCTGCGCTTCGTCCATCGGCTCATGGAGATCGGCCCTGTCCTCGTGGCCCATCGTCGCCCGGGCGCGCTGCAGCGCGCTGTTGACCGAGGCGACGGTCATCCCGAGCAGCTCCGCGATCTCCGCGGCCTCCCAGGACAGGACCTCCTTCAGCAGCAGCGCGGCGCGCTGCCGGGGCGGGAGCCGCTGGAGCGCGGCCACGAACGCGAGCCGGATCGTCTGCCGCGACGAGACCAGCTCGGCCGGGTCGCAGGACGCCGCCAGCACCCGGCCGTCGGGGATCGGCAGCACCCACGTCGCCTCCGCCAGCGTGTCGAGGACCGGGTTCTCGGCCGAGCCCGCCGGGCCGAGATCCATCGGTCGAGCCCGCCTCGACCGGCCCCGCAGCATGTCGAGGCACACGTTGGTGGCGATGCGGTAGAGCCACGATCGCAGCGCCGCGCCGCCCTCGAGCTGATCGAAGCTCCGCCACGCCCGCACCATCGTCTCCTGCACGGCGTCGTCCGCGTCGAACGCGGAGCCGAGCATCCGGTAACAGTGGCCGGTCAGCTCCTGCCGGTGCTGCTCCAGGCGCAACTCCATCGCACTGGGAGGGGGGTTGGCCGCGGGGCTGGAGATTAACACGGCCTCAACTTCCCTTCGTGGGCGGGTTGCGGAGCCAACCGACGGGGAGGCGGGTCGCAGGATCGATGTCTCCCTGAAACCTCGGCCCGTAATAGACCTCGGTGACCTCGATGGTCCCGACGAGATGCCGGTTGAACCCGTCCAGCTCCTCGGCGGGCACCCAGAGCTCCTCGTGGGAGCGTCCGCCCGCGATCTGCACAGGATACCTGCGGGCAAAATCGTCCTCGACCTCGAACCGCGTCACCCACCCCGCGAACCCGGAGGTCTCATCGGCGGTGTTCCAGTCGCGGGCGATCTTGCGCGCGTACTCCTCGGTCAGCACCGGATAGAAGATCGGCTGATGCGACAGCCGCGGCGGGAACGCTCGATAGCCGGCCTCTGCGATGAGCCGGAGCTCGGCGAGGCCCACGGGTCGGTACAAGATCATCGTCGTCTCTGCTTCCTTTATACCCCCGCTGGACGTGGATCTCAGCGTCCGTCTGCCGGAGCCGACACGGCGACCTCGACGCGATGCGCGGAGGCTCACACAAGCGGGCCGCGCGCGGCCCCTGCCCACGGGCGGGTGGTGGCGGGTCCGGGCCGAGCGAGGTGCTGTGGGCCACGGCCGCGCCCGCTGAAAAAAGATCGAGGGGCGCGTAGGGAGGGCGGCCCGGGGAACGTCTCACGAACAGAAGCCGGCAAGAACAGGCTGGCCCTTGCACCAAGGAGCACGACCCCGATGAAGCTCGCCCTCTTTTCCCACAAGCCCCACAGCGCGATCCGCCGCCTCGTCCTCGGCAGCTTCCTTGCCGCGGCCGTCCTCGCCGGCGGCGGAGCGGCCTACGCGGCGAACGGCGCGGGCGGAACGGGGAGCAAGCCGGCGCCGCACCAGGGCCAGGGCAAGGACGCCCACCGCCAGCACGGCCCGAAGGACCCGGCCCGCCTCATCAAGCGCTTCGACAAGAACGCGGACGGCAAGCTGACCGTCGCTGAGCTCCCCGAGAAGGCGCAGAAGCGGCTCGGCAAGGCCGACACGAACAAGGACGGCACCCTGTCGGCCGAGGAGCTCAAGGCGCACGCCGAGCTGCGCACGAAGGACCGGGCGGCGAAGCAGAAGGCGCGCTTCGCCAAGAAGGACAAGAACGGCGACGGCTTTCTCACCAGCGACGAGGTGGGCGACAAGCGCTGGGAGCGGGTGAAGGCGGCGGACGCGAACCGCGACGGCAAGGTGAGCGCCGACGAGCTGCGCGCGGCGCGCCCCGCGCGCAAGCCGCCGGTAGCCCGGTAGCTCCACGGAGAGCGCGCGACGCGGAGAGCCGTGATCGGCCTGCTCCGTTCACGGCTCCGGCGCGGACCGGAGCAGCTCATCGCCGAGCGCTCGCAGCGCGCTCTCCAGCGCCGGCAGGTCGCTCCCCTCGATCTCCCATTCCTTCCGGCTGTAGTACTTCGCCGCGCCCCGCGGAGCGCCGCTCAGATCGAGGCAGTAGTCGAAGCCCTTCACATCGCACGACCGCGCATCGAAGGCGACCTCGTGCCTCGATTTGTCCTGCGGGAAGAGCAGCTGCACCTTGTCGTTGCCGCGGAGCTCGTAACGAAACAGGGCAAACGAGCCCTCGTACTGAGACGCACGCCGGAAGATGCCGATCGGCTCGTCGGCGAGCAGCGCGACGAGCTCGACGCGGTCCGTGTCGCCCTTCGGAATCCGCTCGATCCAGACGCGGCCGACCAGCGTCTTCGGGTCGGAAGCGCGCGAGCTCAGGAGCCCGTAGCCGGCTGCGGCCGCCGCGAGCGCGATCACCGTGACCGTCATCCTCTTGGAAACGCGGTTCATGGGCGGCATCCTACCCCTTGCAGCGCCGCACGGGGCCCGAGATCGAGGCCCGCGGTCCGCCTGCCGCGGCGCCGCGGAGCAGCCGAGAGCGCTCTCTCAAGAGCCGAGCGGCGCGCCGCAGCGATCGCACCCCTTCGAGCGGTACGAGTGCTTCGCCTCGCAGTTCAGGCAGTGCTTCGGCAGGAAGTAGAGGAGCGCCAGGCCGATGCAGGTGACCACCCCGACGATCCCCCACGCGCCGCTCCGGCCGCGCATCTTCGCGTAATACACGAGGGCGGTGATGAACAGGGCGACGCCGAGGAGCGTGACGGTAGCGCTGTCCATCGCGCGACCCACCGATTGCAGAAGGAACCCTGGCACCCCGCACAGGAGGCTCAAGTTGCTGTAGCGACTCAGCTTCTTCTGGATCTCGAGGCGCTGCTCCGGGCTGATCTGCGCGACGCCCTCGGCGTGAGGCTCGATGGATGCGGTCGGAGGTGCATAAGGGTTCATGCGTTCTTCCTTCCCGGCGCGGTCTCGCTGGGCGCCGCGCGACGAGGATCCCAGGTTATGCACCTTCCCCGACCCGGAATAGCGGGATCCGCCCGCCGGGCCCATCTCCTGGAAAGATCGAGGGGCGCGTAGGGCCGAAAGACCCGGCCCGCCTCATCAAGCGCTTCGATAAGAACGCGGACGGCAAGCTGACCGTCGCTGAGCTCCCCGAGAAGGCGCAGAAGCGGCTCGGCAAGGCCGACACGAACAAGGACGGCCCCCTGTCGGCCGAGGAGCTCAAGGCGCACGCCGAGCTGCGCACGAAGGACCGGCAAGCGAAGCAGAAGGCGCGCTTCGCCAAGAAGGACAAGAACGGCGACGGCTTCCTCACCAGGGACGAGGTGGGTGACAAGCGCTGGGAGCGGGTGAAGGCGGTAGACGCGAACCGCGACGGCAACGTGAGCGCCGACGAGCTGCGCGCGGCGCGCCCCGCGCGCAAGCCGCCGGTAGCCCGGTAGCAGCGAGGTAGCAGCGAGGTCAGCGCCGCGGCGCTGTCTCCTCGCCGGAGGCCGTCCCCTCGCCCGGCGCTGTCTCCTCGCCAGCGCTCGCTGCGGCCGCGGCGCCGCGCTTCCTCGAGCGCTTCGGAAAGAGCGGGAGCTGCCGCTCCAGCACCTGGCTCCGCCAGGCGAGCAGGGTCTGCGCGCGCCGGCGCGCCGTCTCCTTCCCGATGCCCGCGGTGAAGCGGAAGATGCGCCGCGCGAGCGCCTCCCGCGTCGGCGCCGCGGGCTCGAAGAGATCCGGCGCGACCTCCTTCACGACCTCGCACGCGAAGATCGCGCGCCTCAGGAGCGTCCGCTCGTCGGCAGAGCCGGACGAGGAGGCGAGAAGCTCGCGTGCCGCAGGCGTGATCGAGGCGCCGTCGTCGCCGAGCCAGCCGAGGACGCGGGCAGCGGCGAGCGCATAACCGACGTGCCGCAAGGAGATGCCCGTCTGCTCGGAGATCCGCTCCTTCTCGGTCACCCCGCCCGAGAGCGCCTCCAGCACGCGCCGCACGTTCGCGAGGTTGTCGGCCTGGGGGATCTCGGCGCTGTGCAACAGGCGGGTCGTCGGCATGGGCGGCAAGGAACCCCCGGCCCCCGGCCGGGAGACGACACCATAGCGCGCCAAGGCACGGCGTGGGTCTCGAAGACGCCCGCCGGGGCCGGGCGCGCCGTCGCCCCACCTCTCCAGCGCGCACGCCGCGCCGGCCGGGCCGTGCGCGCCTGGTCCCTGTGCCAGAGCTGTCTGCGCCTGGCACACGTGGCGCAACGCGCTAGCGAGCGCGCTCGGGAAAGCGCCCGGATTGCGCGGAGCGCGCGATGGAACGGTTGCTGCCAAGTCTGCCAGGGCCGACGCTCGCGTCGAGCCCGCCGCGGCCCTCCGGGACATCGCGCCTGAAGGAGGGAGCGCTCCGGCTCTCCCCTTCACAGCGCCCTCGCGTATTCCAGGTGCTCCCATGAGATCTTTCCTTCGCGCATTGACCCGCTGGCAAGCGACTCCCGTGTTCACCCTCGCGCTGCTCTGTACCCATTGCAGCTCGAGCGTCGAGGTGGACGCGATGGGCGGCGGCTCCACCGGCGAGGGCGGTAGCGGTAGTTCCACCGGAGAGGGGAGCGTCGACAGCACCTCGACCGGCGAGGGCGGCGGCGGAAGCTCGAATGGATCGGGCGCTGGCGGCTCCACAGGGGAAGGGGGCGGAAGCTCCGCAGGAGAAGGCGGCAGCTCCACGGGGGAAGGCGGCGGCGGAAGCTCCACGGGGGCGGGCGGTGGCGGCGGGTGCCGTCTGCCGGACGACCCCGCGGTGTTCGAGATCGGGACCGGCGAGACCTGCTTCGAGAGCATCGAGGAGGGCGCCACGCTCCCGGTGATGGCGGGGCCCCAGGGGGGATATCACCTCTGGTTCGCCGTCGGCTGCAGCGATTGCGGCACGAGGGTCCGCGTGCGGTACAGCGTCAAGGACCCTGCGACCGGGGACCTGTTCCCGCCGGGCGTGCCGCAGGAGGGGATGGTCGAGCTCCTCCCCGGGGAGTTCCCGCACGCGTTCGGGCTCATCGCGTTTCTCCCCGGAAGGCAGTGGGAGCCGGACGCCGTGCTCAAGGAGGGCACCCACGTGATCCTCGCGGCGGAGGCGCGCAACGACGACGGCTCGACGAAGCACACGGCGCAGGTGGAGGTCGTCCTCGGCGCCACCGTGGCCTGGGGGCTGCCGTGCAGCGACGATCCGGCGACCTGCGACGCCCCCGGCGGGGCCCCGTGCTGCACCGACTGAGCGATACGGCCAGAGGTCTCTGACGACCGGCCCTCCCTGGTGGAGATCGCCGCGCTCCCAGCTGCAGTGAGGACAGCGAAGCGAGGGCAGCGCGAAGGCCGCCGTCCACCACGGGATCACGCGGCCGTCGAGAGCAGATGCCATGTCCGGCGCGCCTGGTTGCGGGTTCTCCTGACTTGTCGGGTGTCGCTCGCGTGTCATTCCATCACCATGCCTACACCCGCCGCGGCCACTCCGAAGACGACAAAGAAGCCCGATGGCAAGCCCAACGTGCTCATCCTCAATGGAGACGACATCGGCATCTGGAACATCAGCTTCCATAACCGCGGGATGATGGGGTATCGCACCCCGAACATCGATCGTATCGCGGAGGAGGGCCTCGCCTTCACGGATTACTACGGTCAGCAGAGCTGCACCGCTGGCCGAGCCGCGCTCATCACCGGCCAGAACCCGCTCCGCACCGGGCTCACCAAGGTGGGTATGCCCGGCGCCGCGGTCGGCCTCCAGCCCGAGGACCCCACGATCGCCGAGCTCTTGAGGCCGCTCGGCTACGTGACCGGGCAGTTCGGCAAGAACCACCTCGGCGACCGGGACGAGCACCTCCCCACGAACCACGGCTTCGACGAGTTCTTCGGCAACCTGTACCACCTGAACGCCGAAGAGGAGCCGGAGCTCCCCGACTATCCGAAGGATCCATCGTTTCGCAAGCGGTTCGGGCCGCGGGGAGTGCTCCACTGCTTCGCCGACGGGCGCATCGAGGACACCGGCCCGCTCACCCGCGAGCGGATGGAGACCATCGACGACGAGATCACGGACCGGTGCCTCGAGTTCATCGAGCGCGCCCACCGCGACGGAACTCCGTTCTTCGTCTGGTACAACACGACCCACATGCACTTCCGCACCCACCCCAAGGAGAAGGTCCGGGGGAAGAGCGGCCAGGGCCCCTACAACGATGTGATGGTCGAGCATGACGAGTACATCGGCAAGGTGCTCGCCAAGCTCGACGAGCTCGGGATCGCCGGCGACACCATCGTCGTCTACACGACCGACAACGGGCCTCACTTCAACACCTGGCCGGACGCCGCGATCACCTGCTTCCGCAGCGAGAAGAACACGAACTGGGAGGGCGCGTTCCGGGTGCCCACGTTCGTGAGGTGGCCCCGGAAGATCCCCGCCGGCAAGGTGCTCAACGGGATCGTCTCCCACCAGGACTGGCTGCCGACGCTGCTCTCGGCGGCGGGCGTCCCCGATATCAAGGACAAGCTCCTCCACGGCCACCAGGCCGGGAACAAGAAGTTCCAGGTGCACATCGACGGCTACGACATGCTCCCCTACTTCACCGGGCAGGTGGAGGAGAGCCCGCGGAGGGAGTTCTTCTACGTCGGCGACGACGGCGATCTCCTGGCGATCCGGTATGACGACTGGAAGCTCGTCTTCATGGAGCAGCGCGCCACGCGCTTGCAGATCTGGGTCGAGCCGTTCGTCCACCTGCGGACTCCGAAGATCTTCAACCTGCGTCGCGACCCGTTCGAGCGGGCCGACGATGGGTCGAACACGTACTGGGACTGGTTACTCGACCACGTGTTCATGCTCGTGCCCTGCCAGGCGTACGTCGCGAAGCTCCTCGATTCGTTCCAGCAGTTCCCTCCCCGGCAGAAGCCGGCGTCGTTCAACCTCGACCGAGTGCTGGAGAAGCTCAACCAGAACCGCATCCACGGTGACTGACGACGGAGCGACCTGATCCTTCCCGCCGCCGCGGCGCGCGTCACGGCGAAGCCCCGCGAGCTCCAGCAAGATCCCCACGACCGCTTGACGCCGGCTCGCTCGGGATCACGCGCCGAGCGGCGGCGGCGTGGTTCAGAAGACGACGGCGCCGGGCGAGCAATACTGGTCGAGGAGGGGCGAAGGCGTCGCCGACACGTTGGCGTCGTCCACATAGTACACGGCCGGCCCGCCGATCGTGTAGATAAAGACCTCGTTGTTGAACGACGTGCCGCAGGTCTGGAGGTACTCCCACTTTCCAGTCTGGGTCGAGGTCCTGGTTGTGTAACCCGTCCCGCCGCTGCCGAGCCCTATCGTCACCTGCCCGGTCACGGTATAGACCCAGACGCTGAACCGCAGGTAGGCGTTGTTCGGCGGCGGGCTGGCGGATGTCCAGTACTGCTGGGCGATGCCGCCGTTGGTCGTCGTCGCGGACACGAGGAGGCTGCGCTTGTTGGCGGTGTGCACGACGTCGGTCTTGAGCCATGTCGCGATGGCGCCGTAGTTCAGGTCATTGCTCGTGGCAGGCCAGGAGTCCGCCGCGGTGCCCCAGCCGGCGAACCAGGACGCGTTGGCGCTGCCATGATCGATGAAGCCCGACGGGATGCCGGCCTGCGCGTTCTCGAAGCCGGGGTTATAAAGCAGGTTGACGATCGGGAGCTGGAGGAGGACGAGGGACTGTGCGCCGCCGGAGCCGACAACGATCTCTGCGGCAGACTTCCCGGCGGGGCTCAGCGCCTGCTGGGCGAGGGCGTCCGCGGCCGGCGCGGTGTTCTGCGCGCCGATGCCTTCGAACGGCTGCACCTCCGCCGGGGCGCGGGCTGCCTCGGGGAAGGCGGCGGCCTCCTCGACGTCCATGAGCCCCTCGTCGTGAGGTTCGGAGCCCGAGAGGCAACCGACGAGGGCGAAGGGGACAACGAGGCTGCTGAGGATGAATGCGGTAGATTTCATGACGGGTTCTCTCCGGTCGGGGTTTGATGGATCGACGGACTGTCCTTCCTGCTGAGCACGCTGAGCACGCAGCGTGCCCGCTCGGCGGGCGTGGATTTGCGGTGATCTTGAGGGGGCGCTCGTGGAGCGAGCGCCGGAGCGGGAGCACACCAACCGTCCTGCTAAAATGCTCCAGGCGCCGATGTGGAGGCTGTGGCCTGGAGGCCAGGACCTCCAGGCGCAGAGGCGTGCCTCTCCAGGAGGCCACGCCGGCGGTGCTGCCTGCAAGCGAGCGCCGCGTAGATGGAGGGCGCGCTGCGCTGGAGCGTGCCGTGGCGCTGCCGGGCTTCAGCCCGGCGGGAGCAGGGCGAGCAGCGCTCGGGCGGCGACCCTCTTGTCGAGGACAAGCACGCTCCGGATCAGCTTCGCGCTCCCGGTGAGCTTCTCGCCCAGCGCCTCGCCGGCGATCTCGAGCCGGCAGGCCAGGAGGCGCTGCGGGTAGCGGGAGAGGAGCGCGTCGCAGTCGCGATAGAAGCGGGTGCTGCCGTCGCTCGCGAGAAAGAGGATGCGGGACGCGCGGGCGTTCTGCGGGCTCTCCGGGGCCCTCCTGGCCGCGGCGTCCAGCCCCTTCTGCTCCCTGGCGAGCTTGTCGGCGATGAGCTCGAGGCCGTGGCAGGCGTGCTCGGCCGCGAGCGCGCCGCGGAGCTCCGCGGCCAGCGCGTCGGTCATCGGGAGCGTCGCCACCTGGTTCCGGCCGCTCTCCCACAAGAGACCCGCGTGCTTGGTGAGGAGCTCGGACACCGCGTCATGGCGCGGATCGGCGACGAGATCTTTCGGCAGCTTGAGCACAGGCACCTCTGCGCGCACCCTACCAGACCCGGCGCTCGGCGACGACCGCCGCGGCGGCGAGCCTCCCGCACGCGGGCCCGTCGGACCAGGCCATCCCTCCCGGCCTGGTCCGCTGGCTTCGGTTGACCAGTCGACTACTCGTTGAGCCGACGATGATACCGATCATGGCAACGCAGAGGAGAACGGCCGGCTGCGCGTCGCGCTGCGCCTTGCACCGCCGAGCTTGCTGGCCTCGACGGCCCATCGTAAACTAGGATATGGCCGTTCAAGCCGTTACCGTGAACTTGCCCGAGCCGCTGTACGAGCGGCTGGCTCGCCGCGCGCAGAAAACGCAACGAACCGTCGAGTCCGAGCTCGTCGACGGGGTGGCGACCTCCCTCCCTGACGAACCCGACGAGCTGCCGGTCGACATGGCGGAGGCCATCGCCGCGCTGCACTTGCTAGGTGACGAGGATCTCTGGCGGGCCGCCAGGCAGAGCCTCGCCCCGGAGAAGGCAGCAGACCTTGAGGATCTGCACATCAAGCGCCAGAGCGAAGGGCTCTCCGCGTCGGACATCGAGGAGCTCGCGACGCTCATGAAGGAGTACACGCGCATCATGCTGGTTCGTTCCCGATCTGCCGCGCTGCTCAAACAGCGAGGTCATGACATCTCGGGGCTTCACCAAGGACATGAGCCGTAGCTACATCGGGAGGGCGCTGCGTGAGCAGGTCGCCAGTGAGGCGCGCCATCGCTGCGGCCACTGCCTGATCTCGGCGCGTATTATCGGCACGCCGATGGAGATCGACCACATCATCCCTCAGTCGCTGGGCGGATCTGCAGAATGAAGATTCAGCTTTACTACTATCCCGGCAACGCGAACCTCGCGCCACACCTCCTGCTGCAAGAAGCGGGCTGTGACTTTGAGCTCGTGCTCGTCGATCGCGACCGGCGCGAGCAAAAGAGCGCGAACTACTTGCGTCTCAACCCCAACGGCGTGATCCCCACGCTGGTTTGTGGCGAGCTCGTGCTCTTCGAATCTGCGGCGATCTGCCTGTACATCGCGGATCAATACCCGAGCGCACGGCTGATCCCACCTCTGGGGTCAAGCGAACGAGCGCATCTCTACAAGTGGCTCTTCTTCCTGAGCAACACGGTGCAGCCCGCGTACGTGGCTTACCGCTACCCAGAAAAATACGCGGCAAATTTGACCCAAAGCGACGGCGCACAGCCTACCAGCGGGGCTGTCGACGAGGTGCGAGCCGCGGCGGCGGCGCGAGCCATGCAGGCCTTTGAGGTCATCGAGAACGCCTGGGGCTCCGGGCCCTTCATGCTGGGCGAAGCATATTCGGCGTGTGACGCCTATCTCTATATGCTGACCTGGTGGGCGCGGAAGTTGCCACGACCCCCGCATCGGATGGAGCGCATCGGTGCCTGTATCGACGCTGTTGGACGACGTTCCGCGACGCAGCGCGCGTGTGCAGCCGAGGGCATCGAAGTTCGCTTCGAGACCTGAACGCGGTGCGCGAGAGCACAAGAGAGAAACCATGAGCGGAAAGCTGCATAGCGAAGCGTTGCAGCAGACGGTCGCCGCCGGTCGCAGATGCTCCTGTGGCGCCCGCAGCTGAACGCCGGTGCGTGAGACTGGAGAATTCAGCCAGAGGGAGGTCTCGTCGGTCGTACTCCCGACCGCTCTCTCCGTCCCGTGCGCGGAGCGCAGGGTTGTCTCTGCTCTGCCCGCGCGTGTGGGCCGAGCCCTCTCGGCCGGCACGACCCCGGACAGGCGCGGGTACCGCAGAAGATGCTGGAATTATTGGACAATCGGACGAAAATGGCCCACGAACATCCTGGCATGAGGCACTGCCCGCCGGGCGTGATCTCCGGTGGAATTTGCGGTATAATTTCGGATATGACCCTCCCCGCGATGCCCCCTCCAGGTTTCGACGACCTCTCTCCCGCTGAGAAGCTCGATTACCTACAGGCCCTCTGGGACCGCGTGGCGCTCCATCCTGAGGCAGTTCCCGCCCTGGAGTGGCATCGCGAGATCATCGCTGAACGCCTGGCGGCGCACCGAGCTGGTCAGGGTTCGAGCCGCTCGTGGGAGGAGGCCCGCCGAGACCTGCTCTCGCGCCTGCGCGCCGCGCAGCGATGAGACGGCTTGAAATCCGCCAGGAAGCGGAGGTCGAAGTCTTCGACGCTGCGCTTCGCTACGAGCGGGAGCGGCGCGATCTCGGATTCCGATTCGAGTCTGAAGTGGATGTCACGATCCGCCGTGCCATGGAGAATCCTCTCCAGTTTCCTGAGATCGAGCCCGGCATTCGTCGCGCACTGGTTCGAATCTTTCCTTACGGCGTCTTCTTCGTGCTCGAAGAACCCTTGGTGCTCGTGATAGCGGTGCTTCACCTGCACCGCCATCCGGACGCGTGGAAAGAGCGGCTGTGAGCACCGAGATGCGTATAGTGGCATTCTCGGTCTAACAATTCGCCGGTGCCGACACCGCTCCGCGGCGCTGCACCCCGCATCTCTTGGGCAGACGGGCAGACAGAAAGGCGAGTTGTAGACGCAGGCGCTGCTCGGCCGCCATGGGCAACGTTCGATGCTCTCACTGTCGAGGGAAAGCTCTGGTACGTGCAAAGGACCCGGCGTGCCGGCTCCCTTGGATCCTTGATCGATAGGCTTCAACCAGGACCTTTTTCATGGCGCCGATCATTCCCAATCCAGACAAGATCAAGAGCTTCCCCACCGAGGCAGCGTTCGAAGCCTGGATGGCCGCGAACCACGCCCGCGAGACCGAGCTGTGGCTGAAGATTCACAAGAAGGACTCGGGCCTGCCGACGGTCACCTACGCGCAGGCGCTGGACGTGGCCCTGTGCTGGGGCTGGATCGACGGCATCCGGAAGTCGTTCGATGACCTCTCTTTTCTGCAGCGGTACACCCCTCGCAAGGCGAGGAGCGTCTGGAGCCAGATCAACACGGATCACATCGCGCGGCTGACGGCGGCCGGCCGGATGACCCCGCACGGCCAGCGGCAGGTCGACGCCGCGAAGGCAGATGGCCGCTGGGAGGCCGCCTACGCCCCCATCCGCAGCGCGACCGGAGCCACCGTTCCCGACGACCTTCGCGCGGCCATCGAGGCGAACCCACGGGCGCGCAAGACGTTCCAGACCCTGGGGCGCCAGAACCTCTTCGCGCTGGCGTTTCGCATGAACAACATCAAGACGCCCGCCGGGCGCGCGAAGAAGATCGCGGCGCTGGTGGAGATGCTGGCGCGCGGTGAGACCATCGTGCCGGAAGGGCAGCGCTGACCTCGGTCAGCGCGCGCGGCTCCCCTCCAATGAGCGTGCAACGTGTTGCCTACGTGGTCCTCCGGTGCGCGGACCTCGAGCGCTCGCGGCGGTTCTACGAAGGCCTTGGCCTGCGCTTGTCCCCGGAACAGCACGGCAGCGGAGCGAAGCACTACTCGTGCGATGTGGGTGGAATGGTCCTCGAGCTCTATCCGCTCTCGGACAAGCCGACGTCCGGCCTCCGCCTGGGGCTCGTCGTTTCCGACCTCGATCGGATCCTGGAGTCGCTCCGAGCGCTGGGCGCGGTGGTCGGCGCCATCGGCTCCGAGGGCAGCTCGCCCGTGACGGTCATCGATCCCGATGGCCATCGGATCGCCCTGGAACAAGAACGCTGAGCCGCTCCAGGACAAAACCGGGGAGCGGGCGCTGCTCCTCATGAACCGCTCCCCCCTCCTCCTTGGGCGACGAGGTACCCGTCGCAACCAGCGCGCGGAACTTGGCCCTCCCGCGCGCCCCCTGGCATCTCCGCGGGGTGCGATCGCGTCTCTTCCTCGCGCTCGCCGCCGCGATCGCCGTCGGGATCGCGCCGGCGACGGCATCTCCGGCCCCGCCGGGCGTCCGAAAGCTCCACGTCGAGGCCGGCGCGGTCCACGCCACGGTCGGCGCGTCGGGCAAGCAGGTGCGCCTCACGCTCGATCCCGAGCTCCAGCGCGCCGCCGAGCGCCTCCTCGCCCGCTCCGGCGCCCCCGAGGGCGCCATCGTCGCCTCCGACGTCCGCACCGGCCGCATCCTCGTGTGGGCGAGCCGCGGAGACCGGGACTACGTCGCCACCCCGCTCGCCCCGAGCGCGAGCCTCTTCAAGATCGTCACCGCGGCGGCGCTGCTCGAGGGCCGCAAGGTGAACATCGCCACGCCCGTCTGCTACACGGGCGGCATGAGCGCGATCACCGCGGCTGATCTGCAGGGCCGCGGCGCCACCTGCACCGTCTTCGGCGAGGCGCTCGGCCGCAGCATCAACGGCGTCTTCGCCCGCCTCGCAGGCCAGCACCTCACGGCCGACGACCTGCGCAACAAGGCCCGCGACCTCGGCTTCGACGGCGAGGTCCCCATCGACATCCCCGTCGCGCCGAGCGCCGCCCATGTCCCGGCCGACGGGCTCGGCCTCGCCCGCGCCGCCGCGGGCTTCTGGAGCGGGCGGCTCAGCCCGCTCGGCGCTCTGTTCGCCATGCAGACGATCGCCAACGACGGCGAGCGCGTGCGCCTCTCGCTGCTCGCGCCGCCGGGCGCGCACGACGCGCAGGACCGCCGAGACGCGGGCGCGCTCGCGCCGCGGAGCACCGACGGCCGCGGGCTCCGGGCCGACGTCGCGCGCACCCTCCGGTCGATGCTCGAGGTCACGACGCGGCGGGGCACCTGCGCCAAGGCGTTCCGCAAGCCCGACGGCACCCGCGCCCTCGGCACCATGCCCGTCGCCGCCAAGACCGGCACGCTGGTCGGCGGCAGCCCGTCGCGGATGTTCTCGTGGTTCGCCTCGTTCGCGCCGTCGGATCGCCCCGAGATCGCGGTCTCCGTGATGCTGGCCAACGACATCGCGTGGCGCACCAAGGCGAACCTCGTGGGGCGCGAGCTGCTCGAGATCTACTTCGGCCGGAGACGCCCGGGGCCCGTGGCCCGGCGCCGCTGACGGGCCGAGCCCCGCTGACGGGCGGCCCGGGGCTGGGTTACGCTGCGACGATCCCCATGAACGCCCGAGACCGCATCCCCCTCCTCCTCGAGCAGCTGCGCAAGGAGTACCCCGACGCGCGTTACGAGCTCGACTGGAAGACGCCGCTCGATCTGCTCGTCGCGACCATCCTGGCCGCGCAGTGCACGGACGAGCGCGTCAACCGGGTGACCGCCACGCTCTTCCCGAAGTACCCGACGGCGCAGGCGTACGCCGACGCGCCCACGGCGGAGCTCGAGGAAGAGCTCAAGCCGACCGGCTTCTACCGCCAGAAGACGAAGACGGTGCAGGCCACGTGCAGGGAGCTCGTCGCGCGCTTCGGCGGCGAGGTGCCCGCGACCATGGCCGATCTCACAACGCTGCCGGGCGTGGCCAGGAAGACGGCGAACGTCGTGCTCAACACGGCGTTCGACATCCCCTCGGGGATCATCGTCGACACCCACGTCGCCCGCCTCAGCGGGCGCATCGGCCTCTCGAAGCGCGAGAAGCCCGAGCAGATCGAGGAGGATCTGATGAAGATCGTGCCGAAGGACCAATGGACGTTCTTCGGCCCTGCCCTGGTGCTGCACGGCCGCTACACCTGCGTCGCCAGGAAGCCGAAGTGCGGGGAGTGCCGGATGAGCGAGTTCTGTCCGAAGGAAGGGGTCTGAGCGAGAGATGAAGATCGATCTACCTGCCTCGTGGGAGCGCGTGCTCGCCGGAGAGCTCGAGCAGCCGTACTTCAAGAAGCTGGCGCGCTTCGTCGAGGACGAGCGGAAGGCGCACCAGGTGTTTCCGGCGGAGGAGGACGTCTTCGCCGCGTTCAAGCTCACGCCGTACGAGAGCGTGCGCGTGCTGCTCCTCGGCCAGGACCCGTACCACGACGACGGGCAGGCCCACGGGCTGTGCTTCTCCGTGCGCCCGGGCGTCACGCCGCCGCCGTCGCTGGCCAACATGTACAAGGAGGCGGTCTCGGATCTGCCGGGCTTCACGATCCCGAGCCACGGCTGCCTCACCACGTGGGCCACGCAGGGCGTGCTGCTGCTGAACACCGTGCTCACCGTCCGGGCGCACACGCCGAACTCCCACAAGAACCAGGGCTGGGAGTCGTTCACCGACGCGGTCATCAAGAAGGTCAACGACAGGCCCGACGGGGTGGTGTTCGTGCTCTGGGGCGGCCACGCGCAGAAGAAGGCGAAGCTCATCGACGCGAAGCGCCACACGGTCATCAAGACGGCTCATCCCTCGCCGCTGTCGGCGAGGAGCGGCTTCTTCGGCAGCAAGCCGTTCTCGACCATCAACAGCGCCCTCCGCGCCCGCGGCGCCGACGAGATCGACTGGCGGCTCCCGGAGACGGCGTAGCGCCGCGATGACGCGGCGGAATCGCTCCCTGCCGCTCGCCCCCGCGACGCGGTACACCCCCGCCATCCTCGAGGGGATCGCCGACGGGGAGCGCGCCGCGCTCGCGCTGTCGCTCGCCACGCGCACCGAGGCCGGCGCGGTGTCGGCCGCGGCCTCGGCGCTCGCGCGGGCCGAGGCGCTGCAGGGGGCATCGGTCGCCGCCGAGCCGCCCGATCGGCCCATCGCCTGCAGGGCCGGCTGCGCGACCTGCTGCGTCAGCAAGGTGCTCGTGCTGGCGCCGGAGGTGCTCCGCATCGCGGCCCACCTGCGCGCCACGCGGAGCCAGGCGGAGCTCGCCGCGCTGGAGGAGCGCGTCCGCGCCGCCGACGCGGCGACGCGCGGGCTCTCCCGCCTGGAACGCGCCGAGGCCGGCGTCCCCTGCCCGCTGCTCGACGAGCGCGGCGCCTGCTCGATCCACGCTGTCCGCCCGATCGTGTGCGCGGGCTGGAGCTCCCTCGACGCCGCCGCGTGCGAGCGCCACTTCGCCGCGCCCGCGTCCGTGCCCACGGCGCCGATGCACCGCCCGGGATACGAGGTCGCCAACGCCGTCCTCGCCGGCCTGGGATGGGCTGCGAAGGAGCAGGGCCTCGACGCCGCGCCGCTCGAGCTGATCGCGGCCCTGCGCATCGCGCTCGATCGCCCGAACGCCGGCGAGCGGTGGCTCGCGCGCCTCCCGGTCTTCGCCGCGGCCCGCGACGCCGAGTGGCAAGAGGATCGGCGGCGCGAGGGCTGATCGCGCGCCGCGATCGGCCCGCGTCATCAGGGCGCTCGCGGTCGGGGAAATCCGTTTAGGCTAGCGCGCCGCGGAGGTCGCCGCCGGTCGGCGCCTCGCGACGGAACACAGGACAAGGAGACACGATGAAGATCTACGGACATCCCATGAGCACGTGTACGCGCAAGGTCCTGACGGTGCTCGCCGAGAAGGGCCAGGAGGCGCAGTTCGTGCTCGTCGACCTGATGAAGGGCGCGCACAAGCAGCCCGAGCACCTCGCGCGCCACCCCTTCGGCGTGATCCCGGTGCTCGAGGACGAGGACTTCACGCTCTACGAGTCGAGGGCGATCATGCGTTACCTCGATCACAAGCTTCCGGGAGCTCCGCTGACGCCGACCGAGCTCAGGGCCAGGGCGCTCATGGATCAGTGGCTCAGCGTGGAGCAATCGTACTTCGCCACCCCGGCGGTCAAGATCGTCTTCCAGCGGGTCTTCCTGCCGATGCAGGGCAAGCCAGGCGACGAGGCGATCGTCGATGCGTCCAAGGCCGAGGTCTCGAAGGCGCTCGACGTGGTCGAGAAGGCGCTGGCCGGCCAGGAGTACCTCGCGGGCTCGAGCTACTCGCTGGCCGACATCTCGTGGATGCCGTACCTCCAGTGTCTCGTTGTGTCGAAGGTCGAGGACCTCATCACCGATCGGCCGAACGTCGCGGCGTGGTGGAAGCGCATCAGCGCGCGTCCCGCCTGGGTGAAGGTGTCGTCCTGACGCCTGCCGGCCTGCCCTGAGCGGGCGTCTTCTGCTCAGAACGCAACGGGGTGGTCGGCGACGCCGGGGACGCCGGTGCATCGCTGGCGCCCCTGCGCGGCCGCGCTCCCGGACCGCCGGGCGCGGCGGGTGCTCCTCGGCCCTTCAGCTCGGCGCGCCGAGCACCTCGTCGAGCGTCCGCGCGCCGAGCATCCGCTCGCCCCACCGCTCGAGCTCGGCCACGTCGGCTGCATCGATGCGAGCGACGACGGCCGCGGGCAGCTCGCCGAAGCGGGCCCGGAGCTGCCGCAGCAGGAGGTTGCGCCCCCCTTCCTTCAGCCCCTCGTCGCGCCCTTCCTTCAGCCCCTCGTCGCGCCCTTCGTTGCGCAGTTTTTGCTGGTAATCCTCGAACCACGCCCGGATCTCTGCGCTCACGTCGTCCTCCTCGCTCGTCGCCTGCTCATCGAGCCCGAGCCGAAAATGTACCAGGAGAGGCGTGGCGACGCTCCTCTCCCAAGCGTCCTCCGGGGTCGATGCGTCGGGTTCCGCATCGTTCGACGAGGCGCCGACTGGAGACGCTTGCGCGCGGGCCCGGCGTTCGAGCTCGTGATACCAGGTGAGCTGCTTGCGCAGACACGAGCGGACCTGCCGCAAGCCGGGCGTGCGGTGAAACGGCTCGAACAGGCTCGGCTCCGCGGAGAGCTCGCCCAGCAAGCCCATCCCGGCGCGCTCGGCGTCCCGCGCCGGATCGGGCACGCTGTAGACATCGATCTTCTGCGTCGCCGCGAGCACCTCCACCTCCGTCTCCGGAGACGAGGCTCGGCTCAGCGCCTCGCGCAGAATGTTCTTCGCGAACTGGTCAGCGCCGTTGTGCATCGGCGTCGCACCCTAACCGCATCACGGAGAACTGCCCACAAGATAGAGCGGAAGATGAGCGGCAAGCATGCTTACGCGTGGAGCACTGTGCTCATCACGAAAACGACTCTCCAAGCTGCGGTGCCCGCCAATGACCACTGCGGAGCCATGTCGGGTTCGGCGTCTTCAGGCCGCCTCATCCCTCGCTTCCCCCTGCGGTCTGAAGGATGCGGCCACAGACATCGATCGCCCGGCGCGAGCCTGGCTCCACCCCGTCGAGGAGCCCCACCAGGTTGAACAGGTCGAACGCCGCGCCCCAGCGCTCGAACCCCTCGGGAAGCGGCGCGCTCTCGCGGTAAGCGCCCGCGAACGCCGCGACGAACTCGCGCCCCGGACTCCAGCGCAGGAGCTGGCCGACGTCCATCAGGCTCGGTCCCGCGTACGCGAACTCCCAGTCGAGCACGAGGAGCTCGCCCGACGACAGCCAGTGCAGGTTCGACGCCTTGAAATCCCCGTGGAGGAGCACGGGCGCCGGCGCCAGCGCGCGCAGCGCCTCCGCGTTCGCGTCGAGGAACGCGCGCACGCGCTCGCTCAGCTCGCCGCGCAGAGCAGGAGCCAGCCTGTCGAGGACCGCGTCCACATGACCCCGCAGCGCGCCGATGCAGTCGGCGAACGGCACGGACACGGCGAGCTCCGGCCCCAGGAAACCCGCGCTGTCGTAGCCGACGCCGTGAATCTCCGCGAGCGCGCGCCCGACCGCAGCACCACACGTCGCGGTGTCCTGGAGCGGTCCGTGGGGGACGTGCTCGAGGACGAGGAAATCCTCACCCGCCGACAGGACCGCCGGGACGCGGAACGACCTCCAGCCCCGCGCGAGCAGGCTGGCCTCCTTCGGCGCCGCGGCCGCGTCTCGGCGGTACACCCGCAGCACGCGCTCGGCGCCGAGACGCACGTTCACGTTGGCGTGCCCGCCGGAGAGCACCTCCGCTTCGCCGGTGAACGACCGGACCCGCCGCTCGATCTCGGCGCGCGCGAGGGTCTGGACGTGCGCGGCGCGCTCCCACGCGCGCTCGGGGTTGGGGAGCAGCCTCATGCGGTCTCTCTTCATTTGAGGCACGAGGCGCGCCGCGCGTCGAGCGCCCTCCCTCGGACAGCGCCCCCGCGGTACGATGCGCGCATGCCCGTGTACCGCACGTCCGCCGTCGAACACGCCGCGGCGGTCGCCGTGGCGGCCCGGACCGACGTGGGCCTCAGCCGCGAGCACAACGAGGATACCTTCCTGATCAGCGATCTCGCGCGCGGGCTCGCCCATGGGCCCGCGGCCGCCCAGGCGTCCGTCGCGCCGCCGCTCGCCCTGTCGCTCGGCGTCTACGACGGCTCCGGCGGCGCGTCGTCCCCCGACGCGGCGAGCCGGCTCGCCGCGCGCATCGTCCACGCCATCCTCACCCGCTCCGCGCCCCGATCGAGCGACGCCCTCGAGCGGAGCCTCCGCGAGGCGATCGGCGAAGCCGGGCGCGCCGTCCGCGACAACGCCCGCCGGAGCTCACAGCACCGGAACAGCGGCACCACGGCGACCGTGGCCGCGCTCTGCGATGAGCGCCTCCTGCTCGCGCAGGTCGGCGACAGCCGCGCCTACCTCCTCCGGAGCGGCGTCCTCACCCAGCTCACCCGCGACCAGACCCTCCTCCAGTCGCTGCTCGACAGCGGCAAGCTGCGGCCCGAAGAGGCCGCCACGTTCGAGCACAGGGGCGTGATGCTCCAGGCGCTCGGGCTCCGCGAACACCTCAGGATCGCGCTCTCCGCCGTCGAGCTCCGCCGCGAGGACACCCTGCTGCTCTGCACCGACGGGCTGAGCGACCTCGTCGACGATCGGCACATCGCCGCCGCGCTCGACGCCCACCCCGACCCCGCGGCGGCCGCCAGCACCCTGATCGACGCCGCGCTCGCCGCCGGAGGCCGCGACAACGTGACCGCGCTGGTCACGCGGTTCGACGGCCCCTGGCTCGCCCCGCCGGCCAGCGACCGCGCCGCGGAGATCATCGAGATCGCCAGGTTCGCCGAAGGGCCGACGCGCCGCTCCTGACGGCGCGCCGGCTCGCGATCACGAGCGCCGCGACCCGCGACCGGCAGCGTCCTGCCGCGGCGCCAGCCGGCCTCGCCTCCGCCCGCGCGCCGCGAGCGCGAGGGCGGCGAGCGCGCCGAGCCCCGCCGAGATCGGAGCCCCGCCCGCCGCGCCGCCGAAGCTGCACCCGCCGTCGTCCTCCGCCGCGCCAGATCCCTCGTCAACGCCAGCGCCCGTCGTCGCGCCCCCGCCCGTGCCCGCGCCCGCCCCTGTCGTCGCGCCCCCGCCCGTGCCCGCGCCCGTCGTCGCGTCTCCGCCTGCGCCCACCGTGGCGCTGCTGCTCGCGCTCGCCGCCGCGTCCCCGCCCGCGCCCGTCGCGCCGCCGCCCGTGCCGGCGCCGGAGCTCGCGGCGCTCGTCGCGGCGCCAGGATCGGAGGACTTGAGCACCAGATCCGCACAGCGGTAGTACAGCGTGGCCGGCCTCCTGTCCGTCATGACCTGGATGAGCTGAAGCGTGCAGTTGTCACACTCCACGTCCGGGAGCGTGACCTCCGCGGAATACGACCCTCCGCGCTTGTCGGCGATGCCGTCGAGCAGGCAGCCCTTGTCCACCCCCGGCTCGCAGAGATCGTTCTCGTTCGCCGGCTCCGGGAAATCATCGAAGCCGTCGTCGTCGAACATGATCCGGAAATGCCCGGGGTGATCGATCGTCTCGTTCCACGTCACCGTGATGGTCTCGCCCGGCTCGAACACGGTGACGGTCTCGCCCCGCGCATCGCCGCGAGCACCGCAAGGCGCCACCTTCTGCTGGTCGTCCGCGTGCCTCGGCGCGGGGGACGTGAGGTCGATGTGCGCGCGGCTCACGCCAGCGAACGACATCACGGCGGCCAGTACGAACGATCCCATCAGCATGCAACGCATCGATCCACCTCCTCGGAGCCCGCGGGCAGCGCAATCTACACAGCGGCTCATCGTCTGTCTGCGACGTCCTCAAGCAAGGAATTTTTCATGGACAGGGCGCCAGCGACCTACGTCGCGAACCGCCGGGCTCAGCCCGGTGAAAGCGCTCGGGCTTGCTTTTCGTGGTGAATTCAGCGATCCCACCTGGGGCGGAGGGGCGCCTCTGCAACGCCGATCAGGTAGAAACGCTGTGTCCATGCGGCTCTCCGTGAAGGGAGGCCAGCACGGACCGCGTGGGGGTGGGGCCCCGCCGGCTCTGCCGGCGGGCGGGGGCGGCGCGTGCCGCCCCCGGTGACAAAAGCGGAGGTTCATCATCATGGAGCAGCGCGCACTCGGTTCTACTGGCGTCACGATCCCGGTCGTCGGACAGGGCACCTGGCAGATGGAGATGGACGATGAGGCGGCCTGCATCGACGCCATCCGGCGGGGGATCGACGCGGGCATGACGCACATCGACACGGCAGAGATGTACGGCTCGGGCGCTGTCGAGGCGCTCGTCGGCAAGGCGATCGCCGGCCGCCGCGACGAGGTGTTCCTCGCCTCCAAGGTGCTGCCCAGCAACGCGAGCTACGCCGGCACGATCGCGGCGTGCGAGCGAAGCCTGGAGCAGCTCCGCACCGACAGGCTCGACCTCTACCTCCTCCACTGGCCCGGGTCGCACCCGCTCGAGGAGACGTTCCGCGCCTTCAAGGACCTGAGGGACCAGGGCAAGATCCGGTATTTCGGCGTCAGCAACTTCGACCAGGCGGAGCTCTCGAAGGCGATCGCCATCGCCGGAGCGCGCGAGATCGCCTGCAACCAGGTGCTCTATCACCTGCTCGAGCGGTCGATCGAGCACCGGGTGCTGCCGCTCTGCGAGCGGCACGGCATCGCGGTCGTCGCCTACAGCCCGTTCGGCTCGGGCCGGTTCCCGGCGCCGGACAGCACGGGGGGCAGGGTGCTCGCGTCCGTCGCCGCCGCCCACCGCGCGACGCCGTGGCAGGTCGCGCTGCGCTTCCTGCTCCGCCGCCAGCCGATCTTCGTGATCCCCAAGGCCGCGAACGCCGCACACGCGCTCGACAACGCGGCCGCGGGCGATCTGCGCCTCAGCAGCGAGGACATCGCCCGTCTCGAGACGGCCTTCCCGCTCGGCCGGGATCGCGGCGTGCTGCCGACGCTGTAAAACGGGCAGTGAGCTGATGAAACCGTGAGAACGCCAGAAGACACCGAGGTTGGAATTCCACCTTGGTGTCTTCTGGACTCTGGGCCGTTTTCTCCTTCAGGAGCTTCGCGGGCCACGCTCGGCTCCGCCGAACGGCATGGCTGCTCTTGGCGGGCCGGCGCGCATGCCATACTGCGCGTATGAGCCACGCGCGCCTATCCTCACTTCTCTTCGGGCTTCTTCTCGCCGCCTGCGACGGCGCGGTCGAGATACCCTCCATCAGCGGCAGCACCGGCGACAGCGGCAGCACCGGCAACGGCGGCAGCACCGGCAACGGCGGCAGCACCGGCGACAGCGGCAGCACCGGCAGTGCTGGGGGCTCCGCCAGCTCGACCTCGAGCGGCGCGACACCGCTCGCATGCGGAGGGCGAAGCGGCGGGATCTGCGGCAAGGAGGACTTCTGCGACTTCCCCGACGACTCCTGCGGAACGTTCGACACCGTAGGCCGGTGCGCCCCCCGGCCCGGGGGGTGCCCGGAGGACTGCCCGGGCGTCTGCGGGTGCGACAACCAGTTCTACTGCAATGCGTGCGCTGCGCAGCAGGCCGGG
Source organism: Sorangium sp. So ce128 (assembly GCF_051525245.1). Classification (NCBI taxonomy): domain Bacteria; kingdom Pseudomonadati; phylum Myxococcota; order Polyangiales; family Polyangiaceae; genus Sorangium; species Sorangium sp. So ce128. The sequence goes on from NZ_CP150313.1 coordinate 6,858,878, forward strand.
GTGGATATCTCGGACAATGCCTCCTGCGTCGAGACCGAGGTCGGCCGCTACACCGCCACGTACTGGCCCGGCGGGTACGATCATCTCACGATCTACAAGGCCCGGCCAGAGGCGGACCTCTGCGTGATGCTCTATGCCGAGGCGCCGAGCAGGCAGTCGCCTGCGGACTTCGACATCGTCACGGTCCCGGAGATGTGGAGTGTGTCGCGCATCCTGATGAGCAAGGGGGCGGCCGACTGCACGCCGGAGGGCCTGGGCTCCGCTGGCGCGGCCGTGAGCGCGACGGGCGCCACCGGGAGCCTGACGATGGAGCTCCTGCCGGGGACAGCCACCCCGTGCACCGTCGACGTGGACATCACCGTGACCTTCCCGGAGGACCCCGCGACCGACCACCTCCGCGCGACGGACCTGATCGTGGACGCAGGGTGCCAGTAGCGGCCGCCAGACGCCGCCGCTGTCAGCGCTTCTTCTCGCCGCGCTGGGCCTTCTCCGCCTCGGCGAGCCGCCGCCGCGCGTCGTCCAGGGCCGTCTGGCTGGCGTGGCCCTTGGGGAGCGCCTCGTAGCCGGCCACCTCCTCGCGCAGCGTGGCGATCTGCTCCGCGCCCCGCCCGAGCCGCTGCTGGATCTCCGCGCGGAGCTTCAGGTAGCGCAGCCGGCGCGGGCCATAGGCGCGGCCGATGGCCCGCTCCACCGCGGCGAGCGCCTCCGCCTCGCGGCCCATCGCGTGGAGCACCTGCGCGAGCCGCGCGGGCGGCTCGTACGAGGCGGGCATCTGCGCCTCGCGCTGGGAGAGCATCGCGACCGCCTCCTCGCCGCGGCCGAGCGCGATATACGCCATGGCGCGCCCGTAGTCGTATGCGGCTGCCGCCTCGGGCGTCTTCGCCTCCTTCGCGGCCCGCTCCAGCACGGCGAGCTTCGACTCGCTCGCAGCGCGGGCCCCGCCCGCGTCCCCGAGCGCCTCGAGCCCCTCGGCGAGCAGGCCCCACGCGTCGGCCCTGTCGTCCGCGCTCGCGTCCGCGGGCGGGCTCGCGACGATCGACCGCAGCCGGGCGACCGCCGCCTCGCGCGCGGCCCGCTGGGCCTTGCCGCCGGGGAGCGCCGCCGCGCAGGAGAGCAGGACGCTCGCGAAATCGGCGGGCAGCGCCGCGCCCTTCACCTCGCCGACGTGCGCGCTGCCGAGCTCCGCGCACGCCGCGGCGTCCTTCTTGCGGTAGAGCGCCGAAAGGAGGCCGAGCAGCGCCTCGCTGCGCCGCGGCCAGGCCTCTCCGCCCCGGGCCAGGGCGCGCCGGTAGGCGGACACCGCCGCGGCGTGGTCACCCGCGCTGTGGGCCCGCTTCGCCTCGACCAGCAGGCGGTGCGGATCGTCCGCGGGCAGCGCCGACGCAGCCTGCGAATCCATCGCGAGCAGCGCCTCGCGGATCAGCTCGCGCAGCTCCTCGACCGAGGCGGCGCCCCGCCAGAGCCCGATCACCTCGCCGCCCGCCGGCTCGAGGACGAAGAACGTCGGCCACACCGTCACCTCGTGCCGCTCCAGGAACGGCGCGCTCTCCGGTCGATCCGTGTCGACGTCCGCGAACACCACCCGATCGGCGAACGGGCGCAGCGACGGATCGGTCAGCACGTAGTGCTTCATGCTCAGGCAGGTGTGGCACCACGGCGCCCACGCATCGACGAACAGCGCCTTGCCCTCGGTCCGGGCCTTCTCGCGCGCTCGCGGCACGTCGTCGTGGATGAACTCGAGCGGCGGCTGCGCGGCCGCCGGCTCCGGCCCGGCAGCGGGCGAGGGCGCCGCGGCTGGCGGCGACGGCGCGGCGGCCGGAGGCGCCGGCGCACGTGGCGGCGGCTCGACGGCGCAGGCAGCGAGGGCGGCGGCGGAGACGAGGGCGGGGAGCAGGGCCAAGGCACGCACGGCCAGACAGGGTAGCCGAACCGCGGCGAGCTCGCCCTCGCTGCGACAGGCGAGCGCGGCACCGGGACCGAGCGCGGCACCGGGACCGGATCGCGGCGTCGCTGGCAGGCGCCTCCGTGCGTCGACAAGGCGCTCCCCGACAGCCGCAAAGCTGGTACAGTCCCGCCGCAGTGAACGATTACGCGGGTCGGTGCGGCAGCTGCGCGGCATTCACCCGGGCGCACGACGATCCAGCGCGCGGCCGCGTCGGCGAGTGCGCCCTCGAGGTGTACCCGCCGCCGATCAAGGCGACAGCGACGTGCGCCCGTTACCGTGCCAAGGGCGCGCCTCCGCCGCCACCGCCACCCCGGGCGGCGGGCCAGCCGCGCGGCTCCGGCGTCAGGCCGCGGGCGCCCGAGCGCGCCCCGTTGCCGGAGCGCCGGCCGAGCGCGGCGCCGCAGCCCTTCCGTTCGCCGCTGCCAAGGGAGATCGACATCGACATGGATATCGACGAGTTCCGCCGTGTGCTGCGCGAGGTGCTGTCCGAGGAGCTCGGCGTCGGCCGCGCGGAGATGGGCGGCCGCTGGGAAGGCGGGGAGATCGTGCTCCGGCCCGGGAAGGAGGGCACGGCCGAGAAGCGCATCCCGCTCGACGTGTTCTTCCACAAGATCGTGATGCTCCGCGACAAGCTGCGCGTGCTGGAGCAGAAGATCAACGGGCACGAGGGGCTGAGCGACGCGGAGAAGGTCCAGCTCCAGGCGTACATCACGGGCTGTTACGGGACGCTCACGACGTTCAACGTCCTCTTCGCGCGCCGGGAAGACGGATTCTCAGGCAGCGGCCGAGACGGCGACTGATACGCCATTTGCCCTGCGCCGAGAGCGCCACGGCTCTCCCTCTCGTGCCTCGTGCGGGCCATGGGGGCCTGATCCCTGGCTCGGCCCTCCGCTTCGGCCTGCTGGGCCTGGTCGCGGCGCTATACTTGCCCCGTGTTCCGTTCCGATCGAGACGCGCTCGCGGGCAAGCTCGACGACGTTCAGGCCGAGAACGAGCGCCTGCGCCGACAGAACGAGGCCATGCGTCACGCCCTGCTGGCGCAGCGCGTCGGCGGGCAGCCTGTTGCCTCCAACACGTATCGCGGCGGCGTGGCCGGGCTGGGTGCCGGCGAGCGGGTCGCGCTCGCGCGGCATCAGCTCGAGGCGTTTCCGGTGTGGGCCACGGCGCTGCTGCACATCGTGACGTTTGGAATCGTGTCGTTCATCCGCTTCAACGCGATGCACGCCCAGCTGCCCCGGGCCGAGCGCGACGATCCGTCCGTGGGGAAGGCCATCGGCCTGCACTTGGCCCCGTACTTCAACTACTACTGGATCTTCTGGAACGGCCTCCGGCTCTGTGATCGCGTGAACCTGCAGTGCCGCCTGCGGGGCATGCCCGACGGCGTACCGCGGGGTTTGGTCATCGCGGCGTGCGTGGCGAGCGTCATCCCGTACATCCAGCTCCTGGCCGGCCCGATCACCTGGCTGTTCGTCGCCATTGCCATGCAGCGCACGGTGAACCGGATCGTCGAGCTCGACGCGCGGACCACGAGGGAACGCGTGGAGCCGGTCGACGCGGGCGCTGGCGTGTTCGGCGTGCGGTTCCCTGCGGTTCAGGCGCTGCCGCTGCCGGACGACGTCGCCGTCCAGGCGGAGGCGGAGGCAGAGGCCGCGGCGGCGATCGCCGAGCGGCGGCAGCGCCGCTAGAAATCCCGCCAGAGAAGGCGGTCGATGACGAGCGGTCGCCTGAAACAGTAGAGATTGCCGAAGTCCTCATTCGTGAAGGTCGCCCACTTCCGGTACGGGCTTCCGCAAGCTCGACGCGCGGGGCAGACGCCTTCCCGCTCGGCTGGACTGCCCGAGGGCACCAGCAGTACGGGCATGCCAGCGCGCAGCGATCCGACCGTCATGCCCCCTCCAATGCCTATGATGCCTCATCCCCTCTAGAACATCCCCGGATCAAGCCGCGCCCCTTCGGACCAGGGCCCGCAGGCGCGGCGAGAGGGCGCGGCCAGAGAAGAAGAGGTCGCGGAACCAGCGCTGCGCCGGGTCGTCGTCGTGGCGCTGCGACCATACGGCGACGACCTGGGCGGCGGGCAGCTCGAAGGGGGGCGCGAACACCCGAAGCCCGAAGAGCTCGCGGGCGCGCTGGGCGACGCTGCTCGGGATCGTGCAGAGGAGGTCGGAGCTGCGCACGGCGAGGGGCGCGGACATGAAGTGAGGCAGGCGCAGGGCCACGCGCCTGGTCTTGCCGAGGCGCGCCAGGGCGCGGTCGACGGCGCCGTCCCGGTGGCCCTCGACGCTGACGAGGACGTGGCCGAGGGCGACATAGGTGTCGAGATCGAGGCGGCGCTTGATCGCCGGGTGGCCTTTACGGGCCACGACGGCGAAGGGATCCTGGTAGAGCGGGGCGCGGCGGAGGCCGGCGGCCGGCACGGGCTGCGAGGCGCCGACAAGGGCCAGATCGATGTCGCCGAGGACCAGCGCGGGGGTGACGCCAGGGGAGAAGCGCTCGATCTCCAGGCGGACGAAGGGGGCGTGTTCGCCCAGGTGGTCGAGCACGTCGGGCAGCGTCGTGAGCTCGAAGTAGTCGACGGTGGCGACGCGGAAGGTGCGCGCCGAGGTGCGCGGATCGAAGGGCTCGGGGGAAGCGAGGGCGCGGCGGAGGTGCTCGAAGGCGGCGGGCAGCGCCGCGCGGAGCTGGAGCGCGCGCGGCGTGGGGGTGAGACCGCGGCCGAGGGGCACGAGGAGGGGATCGCCGAAGAGCTCGCGCAGGCGCGCGAGGGAGTGGCTCATCGCCGACTGGCTGACGTGGGCGCGGCGCGCCGCGGCGCTGACGCTCCCCTCGACGAGCAGCGCCTCGAGGGCGGGGAGGAGGTTCAGGTTGATGCTCCGGAGTTCGATCTCGCTCATGCCTGGCACGAGATACATCCCATTTTCCTCATGGGTCCAGCGACGCATGCCGGGCGGCCTATGAGAGCGTGCGATGTCGAGGGTCCGCTGCGCATCCCGAGGCTTCAGGCAACCTCGCTGACCTGCTCGCCTCACCGGACAGGACGAGCACCTTCCGCTCCCGGGGCTCCACCAGCCCGAGCAGGTCCAAGAGGGCGCGCGCGTCGACCTCCCCGTGGGGTGACGGTGCTCGGTCGCGGCGAGCGACGTGGGCGAGCCGATCGGGCACGGCGACCTCCCGCGGTCGTAGGCATGACGCCACCGGCGCGAGCTCGCTCGCCCCTCCGCTGCTGGAGCAGACTGCCGCGCGCGAGGGGACCGCGCTCCGCGATGTCCGGCTCGCGATCGACAAGCTGTGCAAGGGCGAGGCGCGTCCCCGCTCATCCGGGGACACCACCTTCGCCGAGTTCGCTGCGCGGGTGCTATCTGGCCAGCTTGCCGAGCAGTACCCGCTGCATGTGAAACCACTTCGACATCCGGAACAGCACCGACATGAGCTGAATCATGCTCTGGGAGTGCTCGGCCCCGTCCCTCTTCCTCGCTTCACGGTCGATCACGCGGATCGCGCGGTCTCCATGTTGCCGGCACATCTTGAGATAAGGCATCGCAAAAGTTATTCACCGGATACTCGCTCTCGCGACCTATCCGGCGCGTATCATCGCCAACAATCCGTTGCCACGTGGATGGGTTCCCAAGGCGGACAACAACAAGGCCCAAAGCCCTCGATACCCCGACGACGACAAGCGCCTCATGGCCGCGGTGGATATTCCACTGTCTTATCGGATCTATTACGGGTCTCTGATCCGTGAGGGGATGCGTGCAGACGAAGCTGGCAGGCTGGAGCGCTCATCGGTTCCGGGCGACCGCGGCGGTGCTCTTGCGCAAGACCAGCTCGGCCTCGACCACGACGCGCGAGCAGGAGCGGCGGCCGCTCTCGATCTGCCCGAGCAGCAAGTGGAGGCACCTGCGCCCCAGCTCGGAGAAGTCCTGGCGGACGGTGGTGAGCGGAGGCGTGAAGTAGGCCGCCTCCGGGATGTCGTCGAAGCCGACGATGCTGATGTCCCGCGGCACCGCGCGTCCGATCTCGTGCAGGTAGCGGAGCACGCCCAGCGCCATCTGGTCGTTGGCCACGAACACGGCGGTGACGCCTGGCGTGCGCGCCAGCTGCGGGGCGAGCTCGTAGCCCGAGCGTGCGCTCCAGTCGCCGCGCAGGAGAGGCGGCGGCTCGACGCCCGCGGCCTCCAGCGTCGAACGCCAGCCGTCGATGCGCTGCTCGGCCTCGAGCGAGTCGGTCGAACCGGCGATGTGCCACACCGTCCGGTGACCCAGGTCGACGAGATGGCGGGTCGCGGCCGCCGCGCCGCCGTGCTGGTCGACGGCGACCACCGGGACCGAATCGTCCGGCCCCCCCTCGACGGCGACCACCGGCACGTCGGAGGTGACGTGGCGGAGCGCGTCCACCGCCGACCGCAGCGGGGCGATGATCATGATGCCGTCGGCGCCCTGATCGCACAGCCCCTTCACCGCGTCCACCACCGGCGCGCGGCTGAGCGATTTCAGGCTGACGACGCTGACGCCGTACCCGGCGTCGTGCGCCGCCGTCTCGAGCCCGTGGAGCGTCGACGCCGGGCCGTAGTGCGTCGTGTCGAAGCTGACCACACCGAGCGTCCGCGAGCGCCCGGTGACGAGCGCCTGCGCCACGGAGCTCGGGCGGTAGTCGAGCTGGCGGATCGCGTCGAGCACGCGCTCCCGCGTGTCCCGATGCACGTGGGGGCTGTCGTGCAGGACGCGCGAGACCGTCTGGTACGAGACGCCGGCGAGCTTGGCCACGTCGACCATGACCGCGGCCCGGCGCCCGCCTCTCTTGATGCGCCCCTCGGGAGGAGAGTTTTCGTCCATCGGGGCCAAGCTTAGTCGCGCGCGGGGGGAATGGTATCGACATCCGCCACGACCGCCCCCCGGCGCCCGCCTCTCTTGATGCGCCGCCCGAGCGGAGCCTTGCCATTGGCCGGGCCCGATCTCGGCGGCGGAGGGGCGGATCGGTGTGAACGTCCCCGGTCGGGCCTCGTCCTCCGGCTCTGCCCTGAGTGGGCCGTCAGCCGCCGGTGCTCGCGCCGCTCGCCTCGAGCCGATCACGATCAGCCCCCGCACGCGTCGGCGACCCAACTCGCACCTGCCTTTCGCGCGCGCCGCTGCGCCACGACCGCGCCCAGCGCGACCAGGGCCGCGACCGCGCCCGCCGGGGAGCTGGGCCCCGATTCGACCCGGCAGGCGCGCCCGCCCTCGTCCTCGCTGGCGTTGTCCGCAGGGGCGGCGACCGCCCCCGTGCCATCCGCGCAATGGATACTCACCCTCGAACCTTGCTCGTCTCCAGCTGCTGCGCCGGCGATCACACCTCTCTTCAGGATTGATACCTCCACACGTGAGACGAGTCTTTAGCCGTGCTTGCGATGCTTCGCCGGGTCGTACTTCTCCTCGCTCTTCCACATCGAAAGAGCGATCGCGGCGACCCTTGATCCCCTACTCCTTCAGCACGGCGCGCAGCTGCGCGACCTCGTGACCCGCGAACTGCTCGGCCTTCAACCACGGGCCCGCCCAGACGCGCCCGTCCTTGTCGTCGGCGCCATCGATCTTGCGGTAGCTGGTGAACTGATACTTGGTCATGGGCTCTCTCCATCACAGGCCCCACCCGGCTTGTTCGCGGCGTTCGTGACGGCGAAGTTCCAGACCAGGGTGAGCAACGCTTCGGGGTTCTCGACCTGTGGGAGGTGGCCAGTGTCGGCGAGGAGCTCGAAGCGGGCGCCGGGGATGGCCGCGGCGTAGGCGCGGCCGTAGTCGGGCGTGCTGATACGGTCGCTGTCGCCCCACACGATGAGGGTGGGCAGGGAGATGGCGGACAGCCGGCGGCGCAGGGTCGGGTCCATCATGCTGCCGCCGTAGATGCGCAGGGCGGCGAAGTTGCTGGCTATCGAAGCCTCCATTGCGGCGCGCTGGGCCTCGCTGAGGCGGGTCACGTCGATGCGGAAGCGCGCGGGGTCGTGGTAGCTCCGCTCGGCGAGCTGGCCCTTGGGCAAGCTGAACACGTCGGCGATGGGCTGGTCGGCGACGTCGATGCCGACAGCATCGACGAGGACGATGCTGCGGATGCGGCGACTGCCAAGCAGCGCAAGCTCCGCGGCGATCCAGCCGCCGATGGAGTTGCCGACGACGGTGACGTCGGTGAGGTCGAGCTGATCGAGCAGGGCGCGGTAGAGCCGGGCGAGGACCGGAATGCTGTCCAGCCATTCCGGTCGCGGGGTGCCGCGGAAGCCGGGGTGGGTGGGCGCGATCACCCGGGCGTGTTCGCGCCTGGCGAGGGCCTGGGCGAAGCGGTCCACCGACTGAGGGCCGGCGCCGCCGTGCAGGAGCAGGATCGGCTGCCCGTCGCCGTGGGCAGCGACGGTCACCTCGGCAGGCCCGCGGTCGGGCACAGTGACCGTGTACATCGTGGTGGTCATGAAAAGGTCCTCTCGGATCGGATGATTCAAGGAGCAGGCCGCGCTCATGCCCTCACTTCGCGCGCGCCGCCTCGCGCTCGATGATGAACGCCTTGAGCGCGCGGGCGGCGGCCGACAGGACGGTGCCTTTGGGGTGAATCAGCGAGAACGGCCGGCTCGCGCCTCGGAACGGCGCGAGCACTTGCACCAGCGTGCCGCGCGCGACGTCGTCCTCGACAAGGAAGTCGTACGTCTGCACGAGCCCGACGCCGGCCCGCGCGAGGCTGATGATGCCGAGCACGTCTTCCGAGCACCGGTAGTGGGCGTCGAGGACGAGCGTGGTCGGGCCGGGGTGGAAGACCCACGGGAGCGCTCGACCCGAACGCGGCATCTGGAACGCGATGCACGTGTGCTTCTCGAGATCGGAGGGCGAACGCGGCGCGCCGTGGCGGGCCAGGTAGCCGCTGCTCGCGTAAACGCCGAGCGCGAAGTCACCGAGCTTGCGGGCGACGAGCGTCCTGTCGGCGATCGCTCCCATGCGGATCGCGAGGTGGTGACCCTCGCGAACGAAGTCGACGTTCTGGTTCGACACGTGGATGTCGACCCGTATGCCGGGGTAGCGCTCGCGAAACACGCCGAGGGCCGGGAGCAAACGGTGGTGGCCGAACGTCGTCGGGGCGCTGATGCGCACGAGCCCTTCAGGGGAGGAGCGCTCGCTCGCGAGCTCGCGCTCACCCGCGGACAAGAGCGCGAGCGCCTGGGTGCACAGCTCGTAGTAGCGGCGCGCCTCGTCGGTCGGCGCGAGGCTCCGGGTGGTGCGCCGGAAGAGCGTCACGCCGAGCCTGCGCTCGAGCCGCGCGACGCTCCGGCTCGTCGCCTGCGGCGTGACCGCGAGCAGCCGCGCGGCGCGGGTGAAGCTCCCCGTCTCGTAGGTGCGGCAGAACGCCTCGACGTTCGGGAGCGTGCCGGCGAGCGAAGGTGCGACCATTCTCAACACCCTAGTACAAATGCTTCGCCCTGTCGTCGTCTACCGGGCTCGCGCCGGAGAGCCTAGGAGTTGGATATGACCAATCCAGATCGCCACCCCGGGCGCCGCGCGGCGTTGACCACGCTGCTCGCCGCCCTGTCCGCCGTCTCATCCGGGTGCGCGGGCGGCAACACGCCCGACACCGCTCACCCGAACCAGGCGCAAACCGAGGAGAAGAACATGACGCAGCGGGTGCTCATCGCCATGACCAGCCACGACAAGAAGGGCGCCACCGGGGAGAGCACGGGCGCCTACCTGCCCGAGATCGCGCACCCGTACGCGGAGTTCACGAAGGCGGGGATCGCCGTCGACTTCGCCTCGACCCGCGGCGGCCGCGTGCCGCTCGACGGCCTCGACAAAGTCGAGCCGGCCAGCGCTCCGTTCCTCGACGGCGGCGCGCTCGCGGGGCGCCTCCACGACAGCACGCCGGCGGACCGCGTCGACCCGTCTCGCTATGCCGCTGTCTTCTTCGCCGGCGGGCACGGCACGATGTGGGACTTCCCCGAGAACGAGGCGTTCGCGCGTGTCGCCGCGAGCATTTACGAGCGCGGCGGCGTCGTCGGCGCCGTGTGCCACGGGCCCGCGGCGCTCGTGAACGTGCGCCTCTCGTCCGGGCAGTACCTCGTCGCCGGCAAGGCGGTGAGCGCGTTCACGAACGAAGAGGAGCGGGCGGTGAAGCTCGACGCCGTGGTGCCGTTCCTGCTCCAGGATCGGCTCGTCGAGCGCGGCGCGCTCTTCCAGCCTGCAGCGCCGTGGCAGAAGCAGGTCGTCGTCGCGGAGCGCCTCGTGACCGGGCAAAACCCTGCGTCGGCCGCGGGCGTCGCCGAGGCGATGGTGCGCCTGCTCCCTCCAGAAGCGCGTTGAGGGGTCATACGCCCGATGCGCTCCCCAGGTCCGGCGATTGGGCGCCGTGCCCACGGCAGGCCCCCGTGGGGGGAGCGCGTCGCGCGGGGAGGTCCCAGAGCGGGTATCGGAGGCCGGTGCGACGTTGAGGACGACAGGGGCGCTCCGCGGCGTTGAGACGGCCTCCGGCCGGGCCCGCGAAACGCGACGGCGGGCCCGCTGGGCGCGAGCCTCGTGACACGGAGCCAGCAATTCCGCCGCGCCATGGATTCGCCGGGATCGGCCGCCGGCGCGGGGGCGGCGGCGCGAACGGGGAATCGGCGAGATCTGCGCCGTAGGCGCTCGCCGAAGAGATGCACGGCGCGTCGCCCACCATGGTACAAGGTGCGAGGAGGTCGCCGCGCAATGGCCATCAAACAGCTCACGCCAGAGCAGGTTCACACCATGTCGCTCGAAGAGAAGGACGCATGGTGGCTGAAGAACGTCTACCGCGGCGACATGCCCCAGCTCACGTGGCGCTCGGCGATCACGGGCATGCTCCTCGGCGCGTTCCTGTCGCTCACGAACCTGTACATCGGCGCGCGCACCGGCTGGTCGCTCGGCGTCGGGATCACGAGCGTGATCCTGGCCTTCGGGCTCTTCAAGGTGCTCTCCAAGCTCGGCCTCGCAAGCGACATGACCGTGCTCGAGAACAACGCGATGCAGTCCATCGCGACGTCGGCCGGATACATGAACGCGCCGCTCTTCACGAGCCTCGCGGCCTACTCGATGGTCACGACGACGATCATCCCCATGGGCCAGGCGATGATCTGGATGTTCGTCCTCGCCATCCTGGGCGTGCTCTTCGCCTTCCCGATGAAGAAGCGCTTCATCAACGACGAGCAGCAGCCCTTCCCCGAGGGGATGGCCGCCGGCGTCGTGATGGACGCGCTGCACGAGAGCGACGAGAAGGAGGGCCTCTTCAAGGCGAAGCTCCTCCTCGGCGGCGGCCTCCTGAGCGCCGCGCTCGAGCTCCTCCGCGACGACAAGGTGATGCGCGCGCTCTTCGCGCTGAAGAACATCCCGCATTACTACGACGAGTTCCTCTATGGCGGGCGCTTCGCCGATCTGCTCAAGCGCTCGGGCCTCTCGCCGGCCATCCGCGGCACCCCCCTGAACGAGCTCACCATCCGGTTCGACACGAGCATCATCTTCGTCGCCACGGGCGGCCTGATGGGCATCCGGACCGGCGTGTCGCTCCTCCTCGGCGGCATCCTCAACTACTGGATCCTCGCCCCTCTGCTGATCGAGCGCGGGATCATCCTGCCGAAGAACGGGCATTTCGGGTTCGGCGCGATCACCCTCTGGGCGCTGTGGGGCGGCGTCGCGTGCATGACGACGTCCTCTCTCTACGCCTTCTTCTCCAAGCCCAAGGTGATCATCGACGCGTTCAAGGGCCTCACCAAGAAGGGTGGAGCGACCGACGTGCTCGCGGACATCGAGCTCCCGGTGAAGCTGTCGATCATCGGCATACCCATCGTCGGCGTGGTGATCGTGGTGCTCGGGCAGCTCTGGTTCGGGATCTCCTGGTGGCTCGGGGCGCTCGCGATCCCGCTCGTCTTCATCTTCTCGCTCATCGCGGTCAACTCGACGGCCATCACGGCGATCACCCCGACCGGGGCGCTCGGCAAGCTGACGCAGCTCACCTACGGCGCGCTCGCGCCGAAGAACATCACGACGAACCTGATGACGGCCGGGATCACCGCCGAGGTCGCGAGCAACACAGCGAACCTGCTGATGGATATCAAGCCGGGCTACATGCTCGGCGGCAAGCCGCGCCACCAGGCGATGGGGCACGTGCTCGGGACCGTCGCGGGGCTCGTGCTCTCGGTGCCCATCTGGTACCTCGTTCTCATCCAGGGCGACATCGGCCGCTACGGGACGGAGCGGCTGCCGGTCCCGAGCGCGCTCACGTGGAAGGCCGTCGCCGAGGTGCTGATGAAGGGGCTCGATTTCCTCCACCCGACGGCCAAGTCCGCGGTGGTGGTCGGGGCGATCATCGGGATCCTCGTCGAGATCACGAGGCAGGTCACGAAGAACCGATTCCCCCTCTCCGCGGTCGCCCTGGGGCTCGCGTTCATCCTCAACTTCACCGATATCTGGTCGATGTTCCTCGGCTCGTTCCTCTTCTGGCTGCTCGAGCGGCGCGCCGCGCTCTGGCACAAGAAGCGCGAGCAGGAGACACGGCTCAGCGAGACGGCGCCGGGCGGGCGCTCGGACGCGCCGCCCGCGCGGCCCTGGTACGCGCTCGCCGCGGAGAACACCGAGGCCATCTGCGCGGGCGTGATCGCCGGAGGCTCGCTGATGGGCATCGGCCTCAGCGTGCTCGGCGTGCTCGTGCTGCCCGACGTGCTGGAAGCCGAGAGCCTCACCAAGGCGCTCAGGCAGATCCTTCATTTCCTCCCGAAGTGAAGCGCTGGCGGCCGACGGGCGGGCCCATCCGGCTCGCTCGCGGCCGCCTGCTGAGCCCGATCCGGCGCGCGGGCGTGCTCGGGACGGCGCCTCGCCACGCGAGCGCACGCGGAGGCGGAGGTGCGTTGGCGGCGCGCCGCGCCGGCCCCAGCCATGCAGCGGCGCCTCACTGTGACAGGAATGCGCGCCGTGGAGGGCCGCGGCGAGCGCATACCAGGACCGCGCGGGCGCAGCACGTCGCGCTGTCGAGCCGCTCCGCTCGGAAGCGCTCGTGGCGCGGTTCATGCAGCCTTGTTTGCACCGCGTCAACACGAGGTCAGCCAAGGACGCGCGAGGAAAGAACCGTCCATGCCGGTGAATGCGCCCCCCTCCCGAGGAACGCCCAACCCCGAGCCCGTCGGCGATCCCGGACGGGGTCCGCCGGTGCAGGATCCGGCGCCGCGCGAGCCCCCGCGGCGCGATCCCGATCCTGGCGAGCCGGCGCGTCGGGATCCGCCGCCCCCTCCACCGGCGCCCGGAGAGCGCTCTCCGGAGATCGAAGATCCGCCGGCGCCGGGGCAGCCCCCCAAGGAGCCCGGGGTGATCGCGAGGGCCGGCCGCGCTCGGCGCGCGGCGCAACGTCATCCCCTAACCGTCGAGAGGTTTCCATGAACACGTGTGACTGCTGCGGCAACAGCTACGACAAGGCATTTCAGATCATGGTGGGCGGCACGAGCTACACATTCGATTGCTTCGAGTGCGCGATTCACAAGCTCGCGCCCGTGTGCGCCCACTGCGCCTGCCGCATCGTGGGGCACGGCATCGAGGCCGGCGGGGCGTTCTACTGCTGTGCGCACTGTTCCAAGCAGGAGGGCGTGGAGGGGGCGATCGATCGGGTGGCCTGAGCCGCCGCCGGGGCGCCGGCGGCGCGCGGCCCGCCGTTCGCGTGGCCGCGCGGGTCGATCTGCGCGAGGTCGTACCGCGCGCTCGGCGGGGTCGACCCGCCCTGCGCCGGGGGCGTCGCCGCGAGCCGATCTGCGATCAGGGCGGTGGCCAGGATGAAGAGCAGCAGCGCGACGCCCGTGTGCCCGCGAGCCTGCGTGAGCATGAATGCCTCCTTCGCGGCGAGGCGGTCGCCTCGCGCTCCAGAAAACTAGATCCGGGACGCGCGTGTGATAATGCTGGCCCGCCGACGAGGATTGCGTCGCGGAAGGAACGAATGGGATGGATCCGGCGGGCGGTCACCTCGGTGAGATGAGGGCGTTCCTCGAGGTGGCGCGGCGGCAGAGCTTCTCGGCGGCGGCGAGGGCGCTCGGGCTCACGTCGTCGTCGGTCAGCAAGCAGGTCGCGCGGCTGGAGGAGCGCCTCGGCGCGCAGCTCCTCCGGCGCACCACGCGCCGCGTGAGCCTCACGGAGGCAGGGAATCTGTACGCAGAGCGCGCAGACCGGATCCTCTCGGACATCGAGGAGGCGCAGCGGGCGGTCGCGGATCTCGACGGGACGCCGCGCGGGACGCTGCGCATCTCGGCGCCCACCGTCCTCGGCTCGATCCGCGTCGCGCCCGCGGTGCTGGCCTGTCGCGCGAGGTACCCGGAGCTCCGCATCGATCTCGACCTCACCGACCGCATCGTCGATCTGGTGGCCGAGCGCATCGACGTGGCGGTGCGCCTGGCCGCCGAGATCTCCCCTGCTTCCCTCGTCGCGCGGCGGCTCGCCGACGACCTGCGCGTGCTCTGCGCGAGCCCGCGGTACCTGCGGCGCCACGGGACGCCGCGCTGCCTCGAGGACCTGGCCGACCACGACTGCATCACGCTCAACCTCGAGCCTGTCGCCCGGTGGACGCTCGTGGGCCCCGAGGGCGAGCGCGTCGTCCCGGTGAGCGGCACATTCCGCTCCAGCGACACGATCACGCTGCGCGACGCCGCGGTCGCCGGCGTCGGCCTGGCGAACCTCCCCGACTACGTCGTCCAGGATCAGCTCGAGAGCGGCGCGCTGCGGCGCGTGCTGCCGGAGTACGGCGCATCGAAGCGCGCCAGCTTCGCGGTCTACGCCGCGCCCGCGCGCGCCGCGGTCCGCGTCGTCGTCGACGCGCTGGCCAGGGCGATGGGGGCAGCGGAGGCGGCGAAGCCGACGGCGCGGAAGCCGTGAGCCAGCGCGGCGGTCGTGAGGGATCGCAGGGGAGCCGAGGGAGCGCCGCGCCGGAGCGGTCGTCCGCGCGGCGCTGTCACAGGGGCCGCGGAGCAGCGCCCTGGAGCGAAGCGTGCGCCGCGCCGGCCGCGCGCTCCTTGGTCATCTGACGGATGCAGAACTGGAGCGCCGCCCGGAGGTTGCCGAGGGTGGTGATGTTGGCCAGATCGAGCCCGAGGCTGACGATGGTCTGGGCGACGTTCGAGCGGATGCCGGCGACGATGCCCTCGGCGCCGAGCAGCCGGATCGCGGCGACGAGATCGAGGAGGTAGCTCGCGGTCTTCGTGTCGACCAGCTCGACGCCGGTGAGATCGAGGATGGCGAAGCGCGAGCCCGTGCGGACGATGGCATCGAGCAGGGTATCCATCACCTCCGCCGTCCTGGCGCTGTCGAGCACGCCGATCATCGGCAGGGTCAGCACGCCGTCCCACACCTGGATGATGGGAGTCGACAGGTCGCGGATGACCCGCTGTTGCCGCTCGATGAGCTCCAGCCTGGACCGGAGCTCCTGCTCGGTGTTCTTTGGCTTGCTGATATCGAGGGTGAAGCCGACGACCGAGAACACCTCGCCCTGCTCGTCGCGCATGGGGACCTCCCAGTTGTCCCAGAACACCCCGTGCGTCAGGGACTCCGAATGGCTCGCTTCGCCCGCGAGCGCCCGCCGCAGCACCTCGCACCCGTGCGGGTTGCTCGCGTAGAGGTCGAACACGTTCTTGCCGATGTGCGCGCCCTGCTGGAGCCCGATGCCCTCGAGCGCCTTGCCCTCGTGGCACGTGAAGATCCCCTCGCGGTCGATGGCCCAGACGATGATCGGGAGCGACTGCGTGATGGCCTGCAGGATCACCTCTCTCTGACGGTGGCGACGGGCCTGCTCGGTCCGCTCCGTCACGTCCTGCCCGAACACGCCGACGCCGATGACCTCTCCGTGCTCGTCGAGGATGCGCTCGTGGCGCCACTCGACGCTCAGCACGGCGCCGTCCTTCCTGGCGTGGCTCCACACCCGGGGGGCCGCCCCGTCCTCCGCGAGGAGCTGCTGCCACCCGTCGGGGCTGCCGGGCGCGCCCAGGAGCTCGTCCACGCGCTGGCCGAGCGCCTCCTTCCGCGCGTGGCCGAGCAGGCGCTCGGCCGCGCCGTTCCAGTCCTCGATCGTGAGCTCCTTGCCGTACTGGACGATCGCGACCGGCGCTCGCTCGAAGAGGCGTGCGCGCTTGCCCGCGAGTTTCTCGGCGTCGATTTCTCCCGATGACGTGGTGGCGGCGGTCATGGGGTGGAAATTTACCCTGGGCGTTCGCGCACGTCGAAATAACTGTCATTCGTCTTCGTCGGACCCTCCGCAGACCCGCCCTGGGTTCGTAAGGACGGATCCACTGTTGCTGTAGCAACACTCCGTGAGCAAGCGCCTGCTGCTCCAGCAGCAGGCCGCCGTCTGTTATAGCGGATTTGCGTCCAGGGAGCCGGCTCACGCTTGGTACGGGGCGTGCTCAACGCCAGCGGAACGGTCGAGGATGGCGCTCCACGACCGCGCCTGAATGGGCCTCGTCGCGGTGCGACGGTGCGCACCGGATTGCGGGATTTGCGGTCGTTCTATGCTGGATGGGCTCGACTTTCCTAACGCGTTTGGACCTCTTCGTCCCACCCCCGACGGCCGCCATCCCCTCGCTGAGATCGCCTGGCGGAGCCTCGCCGCGCTGCTGCTCGCGCTCGCCTCGCTCGGCTGGTCAGCGCTGAAGTGCTGGCGGAGCGCGGGCGTGGCCGGCAAAGGGGGCTCATCGCCGAGAGCGAGCTCCACGTGTGGATCGGCTGGCTGGTGAGAACGGCGAGCTCAAGCAGGTGCGGCGGAGCGAGCTGTACACCGACGAGTTCAACCCGTTCTGGAAGGGCGGTCCGTGAAGGGGCCCCACCCTCGTCGAGGTTCGGGAGCAGGAGGAGCCATGAGCAACAAGATCCAGTTCCACAATGTGAGCAAGACATTCGCCGTCAAGGGGCCGGCCGGCGCCAAGGAGAGCGCGCGGTTCACGGCCATCGAGGACCTCAACCTCGACGTGAGGGCCGGCGAGCTGATGGTCCTCGTCGGGCCGAGCGGGTGCGGCAAGTCGACGCTCATCGATCTGCTCGGCGGCCTGTCGAAGCCGAGCAGCGGCAAGCTCCTGCTCGACGGCAAGCCGATCACGGGCCCGGCCCTCGATCGAGGCATCGTGTTCCAGCAGTACGCGCTGTTCCCGTGGCGGACGGCGCGCGAGAACGTCGAGTTCGGGCTCGAGGCCAAGGGCGTCCCGGAGAGCCGGCGCAAGGAGATCGCCCAGGATTACCTGGATCTGGTCAGCCTCTCCGGCTTCGAGGATCGGTATCCGCACGAGCTGTCGGGCGGCATGAAGCAGCGGGTGGCCATCGCGAGGAGCCTCGCCTACGACCCGGCGGTGCTGATGATGGACGAGCCGTTCGCGGCGCTGGACGCGCAGACGCGCGAGTCGCTGCAGGCGGAGCTGCTCCGGATCTGGGAGAAGTCGCGCAAGACGATCCTGTTCATCACGCACAGCATCGACGAGGCGGTGTTCCTCGGGCAGCGGGTCGCGATCATGACGTCCCGGCCCGGCCGGGTGAAGCGGGTCATCGATATCCCGGAGGAGATCCGGGGCTATGAGGACGCGCGGTCGACTCCGGAGTTCGGCAGGCTGCGGCACGAGATCTGGACGCTGCTGCGCGAGGAGGTGCTGAAGTCCGAGGAGCAGGAGCGGAGCAAGCGGCAGAAGCGCGCGGCGGAGAGCCGCCCCGTGGCGGGCGTGGTGGCGGTCAATGGCTAGCCTGGAGCAATCGATTCCGCTGCCCGAGGAGTCACAGCAAGGGCAGCTCGTGGGCGACGCGTCCCGGTGGCTCGGCCGCGCCATCGCGCGGTCGGGGATCCTCCTCGCGGTCGCCGCCCTGTGGGAGACGGCGCCGCGGGTGGGCCTCGTGGAGGGGGCGTTCCTTCCGCCGCTCTCCGAGGTGCTGGGGACGGGGTGGCAGCTGCTCCAGAACGGGCAGCTCCTGAGCCACATCAAGGCGAGCCTGTCGCGCTCCCTCGTGGGCTTCACGCTGGCGATCTCGGTGGGCGTGCCGCTCGGGCTCGCGATCGGGTGGTACAAGGGCGTGGCGGACGCGCTCAATCCGCTGCTCGAGGTGCTGCGCAACACGGCGGCGCTCGCGCTCCTGCCCGTGTTCCTGCTGCTGCTCGGGATCGGGGAGTCCTCGAAGATCGCGCTCGTCATCTACTCGTGCACCTGGCCGATCCTGCTCAACACGATCAGCGGGGTGCGCGGGGTCGATCCGCTGCTCGTCAAGTCGGCGCGCACGATGGGGCTGTCGCCGCTCCAGCTGTTCCGCAAGGTCATCCTGCCGGCCGCGGTCCCGACGATCTTCGTGGGTATCCGCCTGGCGGGCGCGTACTCGCTGCTCGTCCTCGTCGCGGCGGAGATGATCGGGGCCAAGGCGGGGCTCGGATACCTGATCATCTACGCGCAATACAATTTCCAGATCCCGAGCATGTATGTCGGCATCTTGACCATCACGGCGCTCGGGCTGACGTTCAATCACCTGCTCATGCGCGTCGAGCGGCGGTTCACGTCGTGGAAGGTCGCCCCGAAGGAGTGAGCCCAGGCCCGGCGTGGGCGCCGTGACGATCATCGTTCATCGAGGGAGAGGACCATCGTGAATCGAATCATCCTGGGCCGGACCGGCCTCGAGGTCAGCGTGCTCGGCCTGGGTGCGGGCGGCGACAGCCGGCTCGGGTCCGGGCGCATCGCGGAGGCCGAGTCGCTCCGGCTCGTCCGTGCGGCCATCGAGCGCGGCGTGAACTTCATCGACACGGCGGAGGCGTACGGGACCGAGGGGCTCATCGGCAAGGCGCTCCGCGAGGTGCCGCGCGACCGCGTGGTGCTCTCGACGAAGAAGACGACGCGCCTCGAGGCGCCGCTCCGGCCGGAAGACGTGGTGTCGTCGCTGCATGCGAGCCTCGAGCGGCTCGGCACGGATCACGTCGACGTCTACCATCTGCATGGCGTGCTGCCGGATCAGTACGCCGATCTGCGCGAGCGGATCGTCCCCGTGCTGCTGCGCCTGCGCGAGCAGGGCAAGATCCGCTTCCTCGGCATCACGGAGGCGTTCGCAGCCGATCCGACGCACGCGACGCTCGAGCAGGCGCTCCGCGACGATGTGTGGGACGTCGTGATGGTCGGGTTCAACCTTCTGAACCAGTCGGCGCGAGCGCGGGTGTTCCCGCTGACGCGGGCGAAGGACATCGGGACGCTGATCATGTTCGCGGTCCGGCGCGCGCTGAGCCGGCCCGATCGGCTGCGGGAGCTGCTCGCGGATCTGGCGGCGCGCGGCAAGGTGTCGCCCGAGCTCGGCGACGAGGGGCTGGACCGGCTCCTGGAAGGAGAGGAGGCCTCGTCGCTCCCGGACGCGGCGTACCGCTTCTGCAGGGACGAGCCCGGGGCGCACGTGATCCTGTCGGGGACGAGCAGCGTGGAGCACCTCCTGGAGAACGTGCGCTCGATCGAGGCGCCGCCGCTGTCGGCGCGGGCGCGCGAGCGCCTCATTCAGGCGTTCGCGCAGGTCGACGACGTGTCGGGGCACTGAGGGGCGCGCGCAGGCGGGAGCGCGGCGGAGGGTCACGCGACCGGCGCGGCGAGCCCGGGCGGCGCGGGGGGCGGCGCGACGTCGGCGGCGTCACGCGCGGCGTCGCTCCCGAGGAAGCGCGAGATCCGCTCGCAGAGCCGCGCGCGGAAGGCGTCGTCGGTGGGGGGCGAGTGGCGGCACCCCTCGAGCAGCTCGGTCTCGGCGCGCGGCAGGAGCTCCTTCGCGCGCGCGAGCAGCTTCGCGCCGGGGAAGCTCACGTCGTCGTCGGCGCCGAACACGAGCGCGGGCCGCGTGAACCCGGCGAGGGACGCGGGCGTGGCGAGCGGCGGCGGGCGGAAGTCGAGCCGGTAGCCGCGCACGGCGTCGCCGAAGTAGGAGCACCACATGTCGTCGTGCGTGGAGAACAGCCCGGAGACGAGGCGCGCGAGGCGCTCTTCCGAGGGGAAGGCGCGGTAGAGGGCCATCGGGATCGCGATGCGGGTGAGGCCTTGCCACGCCGAGCCCGACACCAGGGCCGCCGGCACGATCAGGACGAGCCGGTCGATGCGGGCGGGCGCGACCTGGGCCATGCGCAGGGCCGCGAAGCCGCCCCAGCTCACGCCGAGGAGGTGGACGCGCGCGAGGCCGAGCGCGTCGAGGACGTCGGTGAGCCACTCGGCGTAGGCGGGTCCGTCGATCGGCAGGCGGACGTCGGCGCTCTTGACGGACTGGCCGATGACGTCGACGACGTGGACGCGGTAGTGCGCGAGGAGCGGGCCGAGCTCGGGCATGAGGTGCGCGGAGCTGGCGAGCGCGCCGTGCAGGCAGACGAGCGGCGGGGCGTTCTCGGGGCCGGCGATGAGGACGTGCGTGGCGCCGAAGCGGGTGGAGACCTCGCGCGATCGGGTCGGGACCGGGAGCTTCTCGTGGAACCTGTCGAACCACGCCGCGATGCGCGCGCGCGCCTCTGGACTGCGGAACATGATGGATGACGTCATCGAGCCCTCCTGACGTTGGCTGCGGGGCGGAGGCCGCAGAGGTGCTGAGCGACGAGCCGATCGAGCAGGGCGATGGGCGACGGGTGCGCGCCCTGGGCCCAGGCGATCAGCGCGAAGTAGTAGAAGGAGAAGAAGGCGACGCCGAAGAGCGCGGGGTCGGCGTCGTCGGCGACCTCCCCCTGCGCGCGGGCGGCGTTGAAGAGATCGACGACGCGGCCGTGCACGGCGGCGACCTGCTCGGTGAAGCGGGCCTGCCAGGGCGGGTCGGCGAACAGCGCGTCGCGGAGCAGCGTCTTCGAGAGGGCCGGCCGGCGAGCGTAGTACGCGAAGAAGGCGGCCCCGAGCCGGTGCAGCCGCTGCTCGAGGGAGCCGGGCTCCTCGTCGCGGACGGCCTCGGCCGCGGTGGCGGCGAGGTCGTCGAACAGCGCGGCGTGAAGCAGGTCGCGCTTGTCGGCGAAGTGGAGGAGGACCGTGCCGGCGGCCACGCCCGCGTCCGCGGCGATGGCGCGGACGTTGGCGGCCTCGAAGCCGTGGCGCTCGAAGTGGTCGCGCGCGGCCTCGAGGATCCGGGCGCGGGTCGCGTCTTTCTGGGCGTCGCGCCGACCGGGTCTTTGAGTGAACGCGTTCACTGAACGAGTTCATTACATGGGACAGAGCGGTGCACAAGGGGAATCGAGCCCGAGCCCTGAGGGCGTCCCGACCGAGGTTGAGGGCGACCCGACCGACCGAGGTTGAGGGCACCCCGACTGAGGGCACCCCGACCGAGGTTGAGGATGAGGGCACCCCGACCGAGGTTGAGGATGAGGGCACCCCGACCGAGGTTGAGGGGGTGAGGGGGCCGACCGAGGTTGAGGGCACCCCGACCGACCGAGGTTGAGGGCACCCCGACCGAGGTTGAGGCTGTTCAAGGTCGAGGCAGGTCGTCCGACCCAGGTTGAGGGCGACCCAGGTTGAGGGCGCCCGAGGTCGTCCGCAGGCGGCGATCGCCGGTACGGCTCAGCCCGCCGCGGGCGCCTGCTGCGCCTGGGCGCGCGCCCGGAGGCGCTGCTTGGCGGAGGGGCCGCCGGCGTGGCGCACCGAGGCGACGGCGCGATCCATCGCGTCCTGCCAGTAGCGCGCGACGTCCTCGCGCTCAGTGAGGAGGGCGTCGATGGGCCCGTGGTCGGTCTCGATCTCGACCGCGAACCGGTCGCCGCGGGGCAGCACGCGGATGTCGCGGACCTCCCCGGCGGAGATGGCCGCCCCCAGCCGGCCCTCGGGGCGCAGGTCGATCGCGCCGGTGCGGCTCACCCAGGGGGCGACGACGAAGCGGCCCGGGCCGAACGACACGACCGGGGCGGAGCGCGCCGCGTAACGGGACGAGAACCTGGCGACGCCCAGGAAGGCGTAGCCCGCGAGCGAGAGCAGCGCGGCGGCGCTGCCGACGCCGATGGCGATGCCGCTGTCGCCCGCGGAGACGCTCCGCATGACCTGGATCCAGAGCGCGAGCGCGCCGAGCAGCAGCGCGGCCCCGATGAGCGCGTTGCGGGCCGCCGAGCCGCGCGGGCCGTGGCTCGCGTGGTCCCGCAAGACGAGGAGCTCGCCCTCGCTCCGGATCGCGAACCGCGACAGCGCGGCGGCCGGCAGCGCTGGCGGTGGAGTCGGGGCAGGCTCCGGGAGGGACCGCGGCGCGATGGCGCCGGGCGGCTCGGTACCCCGCGCCGTTTCGAGCGGGACGCCCAGCGCGGCCGCGAGCGGCGCCGCCACCGCCTCGACGAGCGCCTCCGCCCGCGCGGCCTCGAGATCCTGCGCCTCGGCGACGAGCAGACGCCGCGCCGCCGTGACGCGCGCAGGCGCGGACGCGGGCGCGGCGAGCGCGAGCCAGGCGGCGACGTACGTCCGCTCGCGCGCGCACGTGGGTGCGCCGCAGCATGGGCGCCGCTCCGAGATCACCTGGACGCTCACCGCGTCGCGAGGCTCGGCCGTGCCCTCCCCGGCCGCGCCGGCGCCGCCTGCCTCGGGCCGCGCGTGGCGGGCGCCCGCGAGCCTCAGCGGCGCGAGCCGGAGGACGCTCGCCCCGCGCTCGATCCGGAGCCATACGGGGTCCCGCGGCGCCGGGCCGAAGCCTGTATCCTGCTCCCGCCGCGGCGCGCCAAGCTCGGGCGCCGCCCGGAGGATCAGCGGCGCGCCGCCGCCCTCCGCCGAGAGGGCGCGCGCCGCCCCGGCCGGATCGCCGAGCGGATCGAGGGCGGAAACGGAGCTGTCGGCCTCAAGGGAGCGGAGGGCACGCGCGACCTCCGCCTCGAACGCTGCGGTGCTCGGCTCGGGCATGGCAGGACGTTTGCCCCGGCTGCGCTGGGTTGTAAAGCGCACCCGTCCGCGCGACAACGCGGGGGGCGCGCTCTCCTACCCCGCCCGATCGCTGCCGCTCGCGCAGGGTCCGGCGCGGCCGCCGGCCGCAGATGGCCAGCAGCGCGCCGAGCGCCGTCATCGGCAGGGCGCCGGGAGCGATCGGCGGCTGGCCAGCGCCCGAGCAGGAGCAACCGGCGTCGCCCTCGGCCTCGTCCACATTGCCGCTCTTCGGCCTGTCCCCGCTCCCCGACGCCGCGCCGCCCGCTCCGCCCGAGGCCGCCATCGCGCCCGCGCCGGAGCCGCCGCCCGAGCTCGCGGCGCTCGTCCCGGCGATCGGGTAGAGGGCGCAGACCCCTTCGATGTCGTCTTCCTCGAGCGTGCGCGCCGACGTGCCGCCCGGGTAGAACCCCAGCATCGTCGCGCCGCGCACGCTCGTGTGACCCAGGCCGAGGAAGTGCCCTTCTTCGTGCGTGGCGATCGATCGCACATCGATGCAGTCTCCATCGCCCGTGTCGTTCCAGCAGAAGCCGACGTTGTTGAAGATCATGTCGGCCTCGCCGATGACGCCGTCGGCATCCCAGACCGGCATCGTGACGGCGATGACCGAGTCGGCTTGCCCGAGCTCGCCAGGCCAGCCGTCGCTGATCCAGAGGAACACGCTCTTGCCGTCGTCGAAGTCGTAGCCGTCCCCCGTGTCGCCGAGGAGCTCGGCCTCCCACGCCGTGCAACCGGGGCTCGACCAGGCCGCGAAGCCGGCCTCGATGCTGGCGGCGGCGAAGCCGGAGAGCGGCCCCGGGATCGTCCCCCCGTTGATGTGGTAGCGGGCCGGCAGCTCGCGCCAGCGGGGGACGACATCGAGATCGAGCGGCGCCCACGCGGCGGCCTCGCGGGCCCCCGCGAGCGGCGCCAGCGCGGCGGCGAGCGGGGCGACCAGGCCGAGCGCGGCCCTGAAGCCTCTCTTCATTCCCCCATCATCGGCTCATCGGTCCTGCGGGACCACCTCGAGCTCCTCGGGCGCCGCGCTCCCCTCGAGGGGCAGCGTCACCTCCACCCCCTCGTGCACCGGAAGGGTCGCCGCGACGGGCCAGGAGCGCGGCGCGCTGCCCTCGCCCGCCGCGACCTCGCGCAGCGTCACGCCGCGCGCCGGATTCACGCCGCCGTTGAAGAGGCACGCGCGCAGCCGCCCCTCGACGACCGCGGCCGAGCACGGGATGACATCGGCCGTCGCGCGCCGGATCCGGCCGAGCATCACCTCCTCCGCGGGTGCGGCGGGCAGGAGCGACACGAGCGCGTCGCGGGCGCGCGGGTCGCGGAGCCAGGCGAGCATCATCGCCGCGTGGATGCGCACCACGCGGTAGCGCGCGCGTGTCAGCTGGAAGAAGGCGTCGGGCGACGCCACGCCGGTCTCGCCGTCGAGCATGCCCGTCACGCCCGGCTCGATCTTCACCTCCGTCCCGGGCGCCTCGACGTGCCACTTCACCGCGCGCCCCGGCCCGAGCGCGCCTTCCCAGAACAGCCCCCGCTCGGTGATGCCGGCGCGCTCGCCGCGGCGATCGCGCCGCGCGAACGTGAGCAGCACGCGGAAGTCGCTGACGGGCGCGCCGCTGTTGTTCACGACCGCGAGCTCGAAGTCGTAACGGCCGCGCGCGGGCCGCGTCGCGCCGCCGTCCCGGCCAGCGTCGCCCGGCTCTGCCCCGGCGTCGCCCTGCTCCCCGGCGGCGTCGCCCTGCCCCGCGCCGGCCTCGCTCTCCGCGTCGTCGTCCGCGCGGTCCCGCCGCAGAATCGGCGCGATCACCCCGGCGCCGTCGTCCGGCCCGGTCGATCCGAGCAGGCTGAGGATCGGCACCCCCGCCCGCCAGAGCGGCGAGTCGGCGCGATCGCAGAGGCAGTGCGGGAACGACGGCTCGGCGCGCTCCCGGACCTCGCTCGCGAGGAGCGCGGCCGTGGCTCCCCGGGTCGCCTGCCCGACGCCGCGCGCCGCCTGCCGCTCGGCCGGCGGCTGATCGCGAGGGGCCGCGAACCGCTGCACGAACGCCATCGTCGCCACGATGCCGATCACCGCGAGCGCCGCGGGCACGAGCACGCGGGCCCGGAGCGGGAGCGCGTCGATCCCCTCCTCGACGCCGCGCCTTGGTTCGCGCCCCGGCCGCTCGCCGAGCGGCGTCGGGCGGGGCGCGAACACGGGCGCGGCCGGCGAGCCGGGGGACAGGGCGGCCGCGAGCCGCTCCGACGCGAAGCCCATGCGGCTCGACATCTCCGCCACGAGCGCGTCGCGCAGGCGGTCCGAGGGCGGCCCTCCCCAGGTCGCGAGCCGCGCGACGAAGCGCAGCGCGAGCCAGGTCGCGAGCGCGACGAGGCACGCGAGCGACGCGGTCCCGAGCGGGCCGCTCGCGAGATAGTCGGGGGACAGGGCGGCCGCGAGCACGCCGAGCGGCGCCGGCGCGATCCAGCTCGCCATGCGGGCGTTGAGGCGCGCGCGGTAGGCGCTCTCCATCGCCTCCATCGCCGCCGGCGAGGTCACGCCGGGCACGCCGGGCAGATCGCCCTCGAAGCGCGCGAGGACGAAGCAGTTGTGGGGCGAGCACGCGGACGGATCGAGCGCCACGCAGAGCGCCTTGCCGCGCCGGAAGAGGCCGCGGATCGCGGTGTAGGGCACCCCGAAGCGGACCGGCGCCGCCACGGCGCCCAGGGCGAACCCCTCGGCGTAGCCGGCGACCCGGACCAGCTCGACCTCGAGCTCCGCCTCGGCGCACGTGAAGCGCACCGCGCCAACGGCATTGGCGCCCCCCTCGGCGATCGCCAGGGCAGCGACGGAGAACGCGCGAGCCAAGGTGGCCGCACCCTAACCGCGCGGGCCGGAGCGCTGCAACGGAAACCCGGACGGCCGGGAGGCCCCGTGCGCGTCGGGTGACCGTTGATCGCCCAGCGCTAGGTGCGTAAGACGTGGCGCCATGAAGCCCCTCCAAATCGTCATCGCCATCTCCTGCGCTGTCCTCCTCGGCCCGGTCGCGGGCTGCGAGGAGAAGGTCCCCGAGCCGGATCTGCCGCCGGGCAGCGCCGTGCCGGTGGTGAAGCCCGTCGAGCCGGAGCCCGCCGATCTCATCAAGGAAGACACCGTCGTGGGCACCGGCCCGGAGGCGAAGGACGGCGACAAAGTCCGCGTCCACTACACGGGGCGCCTGCTGAAGAACAACGCCGAGTTCGACTCCTCCGTCGGCCGCGAGCCGTTCGAGTTCACGCTCGGCGCGTCGGAGGTCATCAAGGGCTGGGACCAGGGCGTGGCCGGGATGAAGGTGGGCGGCAAGCGCAAGCTCACGATCCCCTCCCGCCTTGGCTACGGCGACGCGGGCAGCCCGCCGAAGATCCCGGCCAAGGCGACGCTGGTCTTCGACATCGAGCTGCTCGGCGTCGGCGACGCGGCGAAGGACGCGGCCGGGGACGACAAGGCCGGGAAGACCACGGCCGACAAGGCGGCCAAGCCCGCGGCCGACAAGGCGGCCAAGGGCGACAAGCCCGCCGCGCCGCCCGAGAAGAAGGAGGCGCCCAAGGAGGCGAAGTGAGCCGCGGGCCCCGCGCTCAGACGACGCGCGCGAGCGCCTTGAGGAAGATCTCGTAGGCCTCGAGCGGGTACTCACCCATGTGGAAGATCCGGAACAGCCGGTCCGAGAGCTTCCCCTGGGCGGCGTAGATCTCGAACACGTGCCCATCGACCGGCTCGCTGGCGAGCCGGCTCGCCATCTCGTCGTACGTCCGCCCGGCCGGGATGTGCAGCGCCGTCCCGATCGACTGGAGCGGCATGTTCTCCCAGCGCGCGATCGTCAGCCCGAGGCGCTCGTAGCCGGGGCGCAGGATCGCGCAGCGCGCCTGGTACACGGCGTGACGCCCTGCGACGCCGCCGGTAGCGGCGAGGTGATCGAGCGCCGCGATCACCTGGCAGAGGCTCATCGGATCGATCGTGTAGGGGTGCGCGCCGCCCTGCTGGGCGCGCCAGGTCTTGTGGAGCTCCAGGCTCGGGACGCGGGCGGGGATCCGCTCCATCTCGGCGAGCAGGTCCTTCCGGACCAGCGCCACCGTCAGGTTCGGGTGGCTGTGCAGGCCCTTGTTGCACGAGCCCATGACGGCGGCGATGCCTGAGCCCTCGAGGGCCAGCGGCTCGACGAAGAGCGCGCTGATGCCGTCGACGAGGAGCTTCTTGCCGTACTTCCGGGCAAGCGCGCCCACCTCGGGCAAGGGGTTCAACGTGCACGTCGACGTGCCCCCGTAGACCATGGCCACCGCGTCGACCTCGTCCGCCGCCAGGGTGGCCTCGATCTTCGCGAGGTCCGGCCTCTCGCCGTAGGGCAGGCACATGTCGACAACCGGCTGGCCGAGCGTGGCGGCGTACTCGAAGATCCGGTCGCCGTAGGCGCCGTTCCGGACGACGAGGAGTCGCTCGTCGCGCCGCAAGCAGGAGCCGAGCACGGCGGCCATGGAGGTCGATCCCGAGCCCGTGAGGAGGATGGCCTCGTAGCTGGGCGCGCCGAGGGCCTCGACGATGCCGTGCCGTGCCCGGTCGAGCAGCGGCCGGAGCCGAGGGCCACGCGGGACGATCGGGCTCTCCCCGTAGGTGCGGGAGACCTGGTTCACCGCGTCCGGCAGGTGGAAGACCGCGGGCGTGAGCGAGACGACGCGTGGCGTTTCGGCGGCGATCATGCGGCGAGATCTAGCCCGGAACGCGCGCGGGACGCAGGGGAGATTGCGCTACGCCCAGCGGAGCTGGCGCAGATCGTCCCAGACATCGCGCGCGGAGTGGTAGCGGTAGGCGTCGCGGCGGCGCAGCAGCTTGGCGATCACCTGGCTGAGCGGCGTGCCGAGCGCCTCGGCCTTCTGCCGGGGGGTGCCCTCGGCGATCTGCCGCGTGATCTCCTCGTAGGCGACGTTCACGTCGATGGCCGGTTGCCCGGTGTGCATCTGGTACATGAGCAGGCCGAGCTGGTAGAGGTCGCTCTGCGTCGTCGTGTAGCCCGCCGTCACGAGCTCTGGCACGAGGATCTTCGGGTTCGCGACCTGCGGGCGGAACCAGCGGGTGACGCCGTCGAGCTGGTGCGCCACGCCGAAGTCGGTGAGCTTGACGAGCGGCCTGTGGTCGAGCTGCGAGATGAGCACGTTGCCCGCGTGCAGGTCGGCGTGCACGACGCCGTTGTCGTGCAGGTACTGCAGCGTCATCAGCAGCTGGCGCGCGAGCTCCAGGAGCAGCGGCGGCTGGAACGGGGCGCCGAGCAGCGCCCGGAGGCTCGTGTCGCACCGCTCGAGCGCCAGGTAGAACAGGTAATTCACCTCGAACGCGTCGTGGATGTAGACGATGTTCGGGTGGCGGAAGCTCTCCAGGCGGAGCATCTCGCGCGACCACTCTTCCTTGACGACCTGGTAGGGCTTGTTCGCCGGCCGCAGCATCTTCAGGGCGTACACCTGATCGAACGGCCCGCTGCACTCGTACACCGAGCCATACTGCCCGTCGCCGATGAGCGCCCCGATCACGTACGTCCCCCGGGTGGAGGTCAGCGCTGAGCCCGGCACCGGAAACGGGATCAGGAAACTACCAGTGGAGGACCAGGTCACGGCGAGGCCATCGTAACCGAAAACGCCGGCGCCCGTTCACCCCGCCGCGCGCGGCCCGCGTTCGCGGCGCAGGAGGCGCCCCTGTCCCCCCGCACGCGGCGCGCCGAGGGCGGCCGGCCGCTCATGAAGCGGCGAGCTTCCGCACGATCTCCGCGGCCTCGGCCTGATCGAGCTCGAGCGCCGCGGCGACGTCGAGCAAGAGCTCGCGCTCGCTGCTCCTGACGATCCCGTCGGCGACCACGACCTGAGCGGCCAGGAAGAAGGCGACCTTCCGGGCCTGCGGGCTGGCCAGCCGTTCCTTGAGCGACGCGAGCCGGGCCGCGCGGCCCTCCTTGTGGAGCTGCTCCACCACGGTCTGGAGGAGCGTGTCCATGGTGCTCTGCGGGATCCGTCGATCCGTGAGCGACTCTACGCTCCGGGCGAAATGGATCCTCTCCTCCGGGCTGAACTCGCCGTCGGCGAACGCCGCGAGGAACATCAGCTCGACGAGCGCCTCGAGGTTCGGCTCATCAAGCGTTTGCAGCGGAGGAGGGCTCATCTGGGGCATCGGCTCCGTGTACACCGAGGCCCGGCGCGGGACCAGCCCTGGAGCGCCCCCCTTACCCCGCGCGCCCGGGGCAAACGTGCGCGCCCGGGGCAAACGCGGCGGGGTTGAATGTGCCCGAGGGGCGGCATTGGGAGAGCGCTCCCTGTGTGTCATGAGTTCGAGCATGCACGTGCGCGAACTCGCCCAGTCGCTCCTCGGCGCGCTCTTCCTCTGCGGCTGCAGCAGCGCGACCGCGGCGCGGCGCCCTGCCGATCCGGGCCGACCTGCCCCCGAGGGGCGCGCGGCGACGCCGCGAGCCGCGGCGAGCGCCGAGGCGGCCCCGCCGCCGCTGCGGCTGCCCTGTGAGGCGGACGATCTCGTCGGCTGTACGAACGGCTGCGCCGACCACCAGATCGAGGACTGCGTGACGCTGGGATCGATGTACCTGGGCGGAGCGATCGTCTCGATCGACGTGGAGCGAGCGATGACGCTGTTCGAGAAGGCGTGCGCGGAGGGGAGCGCGCGCGGCTGCTTGCGGCTCGGCGACGCCTACCACGATCGGCTCGCGCGCGCGGACGGCGCCGGCGGGGCGAGCGAGGCGGACGAGGCGGCGCTCTACTGGCACGCGCGCGCATGCCACGCGGGCGCGAACCTCGGATGCCTCGCGGCAGGCAGGGCCTACCTCCACGGCCAGGGCGCGAGCGCCGATCCCGGGCGCGCGGCCGCGCTGTTCCAGCGCGTCTGCGAGCGCGGGAACGCCCCCGCCTGCGTCGAGCTCGGACATCTGCACGCGGAGGGCGAGGGCGTGAAGCGCGACGACCGGAAGGCGGTCGAGCTGTTCACGAAGGCGTGCAAGCTGGGCCTCGACGAGGGGTGCCTGCGGGCGAGCCGGTCCGGCGACGTCCTCCCGCCGCGCGACTGACGCGCCCTCGACCGCCGCTCTTCGCCGTCAGTCGGTCCGGCGGCGCTGGGCGATGTCCAGCGCCGCCGTGATCATCGCGGTGAGCTGTGTGTCCGACACGTTCTCGGAGGGGAGCACCACGAGCTCGGCGCCGATGCGCCGCGACAGCTCCATGAACCCTTCCGGATCGAACGCCCGCACGTCCTGCGTCATCACGATGGCCAGCGGGTTCAGCCATGCCGCGCTGCCGCGCAGCGACACGAGATCGCACGCGAGCAGGTCGGCGCCTTCGACGAAGACCAGCCGCCGGCAACGCTCCGCGAGCTGCTCGCTGGCGCTCACGATGAGCACCACCGAGGCCGATGCCGTCCGCTTGCTGCGCCCCGCTGGGCGCGTCGGTAGTTCTCGCGTGCTCATGAAGCCCAGGTCAGCGAGCGAGCAGCGGGCGCCCGTACGGGACGGGCCCGGCGCCCGGCGCCCGAGCCCGCGCCTCGTCGGCGAGGGCGAGATCCATGACGAAGGAGCCGAACGGCAACCGGAAATCCCGGTCGTTCGGTTTGGTCGCGTAGAAGGCGAGCAGCGAGAGAACGCTCCCGATCTGCGCCGCGGCCGGATCGCCCTCGCACGCGTTGAAGCGGTCGGCGAGCGTGCACAGCTGCCGGAAGAGCGGACCGCCCGGGTGCGGGCCGGCGCTGCACATGGCGAAGGTGCCGCTGCCTCGATATCCGAGCTTCCGGCGCTTCCTGGCGGGGGTACGGGACGGAGGTACCATCGTCATGATTGCTGCCCAAGTCGCCTGTGAGGGGTGAATCGCCCCACGCCGGGGCTGACCTGCCGCGGGACGCTCTCCAACCAGTAATAGAGCAGCCCGAAGAGAGTCAATCGGAGAGGACGCCGCGGGCCGGGCAACCGTGAAATTCTGCGGAATGGTCACCCGTCCGGGCAGCGCGTGGGTATACGTCATCGCATGAAGGCAGTCGTGCTTGCCGGCGGCAAAGGCTCCCGGCTCCGCCCCTACACCGCCCTTATCCCGAAGCCGCTCATGCCGATCGGGGATCACACGATCGTCGAGATCCTCCTCCGGCAGCTGGCGCGAGCGGGGGTCACCGACGTCGTGATGTGCGTCGGCCACCAGGCCGCGCTCATCGAGGCGGTCGTCGGCGAGGGGAGCCGATACGGGCTGCGCATCGCCTACCAGCGCGAGGACACGCCGCTCGGGACCGTGGGTCCGCTCCGGATCATCGAGCGGGACCTGCCGGAGCGCTTCCTCGTGATGAACGGCGACATCCTCAGCGATCTCGACTTCACCGCGCTCCACCGGACGGGCGAGTCGACCGGATCGCCGCTCACCGTCGCCGTCTGCGAGCGCGCCTCGAAGATCGACCTGGGGGTGCTCGACCTCGGCGCCGACGGGCGCGTCGTCAGCTTCCGCGAGAAGCCGACGTACACGTTCTGGGTCAGCATGGGCATCTACGCGATGAGCCGCGGCGTGCTGCGCTTCATCCCCGAGGGCCGGCCGTTCGGGTTCGACGACCTGATGCACGCGCTGCTCGGCGCCGGCGAGCCGGTGGCCACCTTCCCCTTCCGGGGCCACTGGCTCGACATCGGAAGGAGCGACGACTTCGCCGAAGCGCAGGACGAGTTCGAGAAGAACCGGCAGCGGTACCTACCGGAGTGACGCGGCGAGCGCCTCGCACACGGCGTCGACGTCGGCGTCGGCCATGCGCGGGTGGAGCGGCAGCGTGAGCTCGCGGCCCGCGATCGCGTCCGTCCGCGAGAGCCCCTCCTTGCGCACCCGGTCGGAGGCGCCGTGGTGCGAGAAGCGGTGGATCGGCGTGTAGTGCACGCTCGTCTGGACCCCGCGCGCCTTCATGGCCTCCATCACGGCCTCGCGCGAGGTGCCCTCGGGCAGGAGCACCGGCATGAGGTGGTGCGCGCTCTCCCCCAGCCCGCGCGCGTAGAAGTCGCGGTACGGCAGCCCGAGGCCCCGCACCCCGGCGAGGCGTTCGTGGTAGCGCGCCGCGAGCGCGCGCCGGCGCGCGTTGCCCGCCGCGAGCCGGCCGAGCTGCACGAGGCCGATGGCGCTGCGGATCTCGTCGATGCGGTAGTTCATGCCCGCGTCCACGACGTCATAGGTGAACGCGTGCCCCTTGTGCCGATCGAGGGTGAGCGTCGTCATCCCGTGCGCGCGGAGGAGCCGCATGCGCGCGTGGAGCGCGTCGTCCCTCGCGATCACGGCGCCCCCCTCGCCGACCGCGAGGTTCTTGTTCGAGAAGAAGCTCAGGCAGCCGACGTCCCCCAGCGTCCCGAGCGCCCTGCCCCGGTAGCTCGCGAGCGGCGCGTGCGCCGCGTCCTCGACCACCGCGAGCCCCCGCTCGGCCGCGATCGCGCAGATCGCGTCCATGTCGCAAGGGTAGCCGGCGTAATGGACGACCGCGATCGCCCGCGTCCTCGGGGTGATCTTGCGGACGATGTCGGCGGGATCGATGCTGAGGTCGTCGCCGCCGACGATGTCGGCGAGCACCACGTTGGCCCCGCACAGGAGCGCGGCGTTGGCGGTCGCCACGAACGTGAGGCTCGGGCAGATCACCTCGTCGCCGGGGCCCACGGAGAGCGCGGTGTACGCGAGGTGCAGCGCGGCGGTGCAGTTCGTCACGGCGAGCACCCGCGGGGTGCCGAGCGCCTCGCCGAGCTCCCGCTCGAACTGCGCCGTCCGCTCTCCCATCGTCAACCAGCCCGACGCGACGACCTGCCGCGCGGCCTCCGCTTCTTCAGGCCCGAACGAGAGATCGCTGAGAGGTATCTTCCACATGGCCTTCCATCCATCCAGCCGGCGCCTCGCGGAGAGGGCGCGCGAGGCGCTGGCCCCCGGCCGCGCGGCGGCGTGCGTCAGATCGCGTACTCGCGCGGCCGGTAATCGGTGAGGTGACGCTCGACATAGGCGTACGTCCGCGCGAGCCCCTCCTCGAGCGGCACGCGGGGCGCGTAGCCGACGAGCTCCGCGGCGCGACGGAAATCGGCGAGCAGCACCATGACCTCGCTCGCGTCGGGGCGCACCCGGGCCTCGTCCGTCACGAGCTCCGCGCGCTTGCCCGTCACCTCGAAGATGAGGCGGACCAGATCGCCGATGGAGATGGCGCGCCCGCTCCCGACGTTGAGCGTCTGCCCCACGGCCCGCGCGCTCGATCCGACGAGGAGGAAGCCGGCGACGGTGTCGGCCACGAAGTTGAGGTCCCGCACCGGCGCGGTGCTGCCGATGCGGAGCGCGGCGCTGCCGGCGGCGAGCTGCTGCATCACGCTCGGGATGATCGCGCGCGACGACTGCCGCGGGCCGTAGGTGTTGAACGGCCGGATGGTCGCCACCTCGAGGCCGAACGAGAGGTGATAGCTCTCGGCGAGCTTGTCGGCGCCGATCTTCGTGGCCGAGTACGGGGACTGGCCGGTCAGGGGGTGCGCCTCGTCGATCGGCGTGTAGCGCGCGGTGCCGTAGGTCTCGCTCGTCGACGTGTGGACGACGCGCGCGCCGTGCTCGCGCGCCGCCTCGAGGACGTTCAGCGTGCCCTGCACGTTGGTCGCCACGTACTGCTGCGGGGCCACGTACGAGTACGGGATCCCGATCAGGGCCGCGAGATGGAACACGACGTCGGCGCCGCGCACGAGCGACCGGACCGCGCCCGCGTCCTCCACGTTGCCGGGGACGACCTCGACCTCCGCGAGGACGTCCTCGGGGAGCCGGTCGAGGTGCCCGCGCCGCGAGCCCGACGTGTACCGGACGAGCGCCCTCACGCGCGCGCCCTCCCGGACCAGCGCCTCGACGAGGTGGCTGCCGATGAACCCGCCGGCGCCGGTCACCACGACGCGCTTGCCGCGATAGAAGCCTTCGCTCACGGCCGCGTCCGTGGCCCCTGCGGGTTCGCGCGTCAAGCGCGTACCGAGGCGGCGCGCCCGTTTGCGCCCGGCAGCGCACTCCCGCGCGCGGCGCTGGCCGGCGCGCGCCGCGCTCGGGCAGCGCCGCCGCGCAGCGGCCCGCGGGGCTCGCTGGCGGACGGCGTGGCGGGGATCACTGGATCTGGATCTGGTCGGTGGGCGTGTTGCCCGCCCCCTCCGGCGTGCCGATCTCGCGGTGCACGCAGAGCCCCTGCTTGCAGTAGGCGTCCGGCGGGGCCTTGCAGTCCACCTTGGGCTCCTCGCACTTGCCCGTCTTGTAGCTCTCCGAGAGGGGCTTGATCTTGTCGAAGGTCGCGTTGCTGATGGGCTTCGCACAGCCCGGCCACTCGCTCTGACGGCAGTCGGCGTCCGTGTTGCAGTGCTGCGCCTTGTTCACCATCTCGAAGGCGTCGCCGCGGACTTTGTCGCACTCCTTGGGATCCATCTTGCTCTCGCAACCGGCGACCAGCGCGAGCAGGAGGAAGCTCGCGGTCATGCGGAGCGAGGTCCGAGGTCGGAAGGAGGCCGATCCAGGCCGCCCGCGTCGACGAGCACACGTGATCATTCAGGTTCTCCCGGTCAAGGCCGCCCTTCCGCGCCGGAGGGGCAGCGGCCTGCGCCGGGCCCTTCGTATCACGGCTGGATCCGGGCGCGCAGCTGGCGTAGCCCGTCGGCATGGAACGTCCTCGAGAAGGCTCCGGGATCAGCGGCTCCCCGCACGGCGGATCCGGCATCCGTGTTCGCAGCTCCCTCCGGGTGCTCAGCCTGAACATCTGGAACCGCCACGACCCGTGGGAGGCGCGCCTCGAGCTCATCCGGGAGGGTCTCCGCGAGCTCGATCCCGACGTGGTCGGCCTCCAGGAGGTGCTGTCGTACGAGGGTCGATCGCTGGCCGACGGCATTGCGGACGGGCTCGGCTACGAGGTCGCGTTCGGCGCCGCGCACGACCTCGGCGGCGGCGTGCTCTTCGGCAACGCGGTGCTGTCGCGCTGGCCGATCGCGCGGAGCCAGGCGTTCCCCCTGCCCACGGGTGAGACCGACGAGAAGCGCTCGATCCTGCTCGCCGAGCTCGGGTCGCCCCACGGCGCGATCCCGTTCTTCGTCACCCACCTCAACTGGAAGTTCCACCACGGCGCCGTGCGCGAGGCGCAGGTCGCGGCCGTGGCCGACATCGTCATGCGCGAGGCGCCCATGGAGGGCCTGCCGCCCATCGTCGTCGGCGACTTCAACGCGCAGCCCGAGGCCACGGAGATCCGGTTCATGAAGGGGTTGCACGCCCTGAACCAGAAGAGCGTTTACTTCGCCGACACCTTCGACCAGACGGGCAAGGGCCCCGGATTCACCTTCGATCCGGTGCGGAACCCGTTCGCGGCCATCACGAACGAGTACCCGCGCCGCATCGATTACGTCTTCGTCCGCGGCCCGGACGCGCAGGGGCGAGGCAAGCCGCTCTCGTCGAGGGTCGTCTTCGAGGAGATCCGCAACGGCGTCGCCGCTTCGGATCATTACGGGGTTCTCTCGGAGATCTCGATGTAAAGCGGGGCCGGCGCCCCTGGAGGGGCGTGCGCTCCGGCACGTTGCCCGGGGATGCCCTGTTCACGTGTACACTGGCGGCATGTCGTCCCCTCGAGCACCGGGCGACGGACCGCCGAGTCCGCCCGACGCGCCTGGTGAGAGCTCGGCTCCTCCGCCTGCTGGCGTCCGCGTCGGTCCGGTCGTGCCGGACGCCCTGTCGCTCATCGGCGGCACGCCGCTCGTCCGCCTTGCTCGGGTCTCGCCCGAGGGCGGAGGCGTCGTCTACGGCAAGCTCGAGTCGATGAACCCGGGCGGCAGCGTCAAGGACAGGGCGGCGCTCGGCATGGTGCTCTGCGCCGAGCGCGAAGGGATCCTCAGGAGAGGGTCGACCATCGTCGAGGCGACGAGCGGCAACACGGGGATCAGCCTCGCGATGATCGCCGCCGTACGCGGCTACCGCTGCGTGGTGGTCATGCCCGAGGACATGAGCGTCGAGCGCCGGCACGTCCTCCGCGCGTACGGCGCCGAGATCGTCCTCACGCCCGAGGGCCAGGGCATGGCCGGCGCGGTCGCCCGCGCGATCGAGATCTGCGAGGCGACCCCCGGCGGGTGGATGAGCCAGCAGTTCCAGAACCCGGCGAACCCCGGCGCCCACGCGCGCGCCACCGGCCTCGAGATCCTCGCGCAGACCGGCGGCGACGTCGCGGCCTTCGTCGTCGGCGTGGGCACCGGCGGCACGCTGACCGGCTGCGGGCGCGTGCTCCGGGATCAGCTCGGCGGCGCGGTCCGCATCTGCGCCGTCGAGCCGACGAAGAGCGCCGTGCTCTCCGGGCGAGGCCCCGGCCCCCACGGCATCCAGGGCCTCGGCCCCGGCTTCGTCCCGGCGATCCTCGAGCGGTCGCTCATCGACGAGATCCTCACGGTGACCGAAGCGGGCGCCTCGCGCATGGCGCGGCGGCTCGCCCGCGAGGAGGGGCTCCTCGTCGGGCCGAGCTCCGGCGCCAACGTCCACGCGGCCGTGGAGATCGCGCGCAGGGTGCGCGGGACGATCGTGACCGTGCTGCCCGACTCGGGAGAGCGCTACCTGCTCTGAGCGATGGCCGGCGGCGGCGAGCGCAGCGCGCGCCGTCCGCCGGGCGCGGCTCAGGGCGACGGCCGTCCGTCACGACGGGGCGCCCGGCCGTCCGCGTCGATGGATCGGCGGTTCGCGGCTGCCGCGAGGCGCGCCTGCGCGCCGTGCGCCACGTCGTGGAGGACCCGCTCGACCACCGGCTCATGGATCGCGATCAGCCGCGCCGGGGCCACCCCCAGGACCAGGGTGAGCGCGACCAGCGCGAGCAGGAACGCTCGCTCCCGGAGCACGAGCGCCTCCAGCGCGGCGCCCTTCAGGTGGCGCCGGAGCGGCCCCAGGAAGGTCCGCTGGAACGCCCGGAACAGCGTGATCCCGTTGAGCGCCGCCGCCGTCAGCGCCAGCACCGCGAGCACGGGATGGGCGTGCAAGATTCCATGCAGGAGCAGGTCCTCGCTCACGAACGAGAGCGCCCCCGGCATCCCGATCATGGCGCACGCGAGCAGGAAGAAAAAAGCGGCCATGCGGGGCGTCCGGGCGACGAGGCCGCCGAGCTCCCGCGTGTCCGCCGTGCCGGCGCGCGCCTCGATCGCGCCGACGACCATCGTGAGCCCCGTGATCGCGATCGACAAGGCGATGCTCTGCAGGAGGGCGCCGCTCACGCTCTGCGGGCTCAGCGAGGCGACCCCCAGGAGCACGAGCCCCTTCTGGCTCGCCACGAGGTAGCCGAGCAGCCGGCGCAGATCGGTCTGGACCAGCGCGAGCACCGCGCCGTGCAGCGCGCTGATCAGGCCGAGCACGGCGAGGATCGGCATGCCGTCGGCGGAGCCCACGGGCAGGAGCGTCACCCCCACGCGAACGAGCACGCAGACGCCGACCTGCATCTGGGCGAGCAGGATGGTCACGCCGAGCGGCCCCCGCTCCAGCAGCACCGGCAGCCAGCCGTGGAACGGCACGGCGGCCATGCGCATCAGCACGGCGATGCCGACGAGCGCGAACAGCGGCGACTGCCATGCTTCGGGGACGCCGACGCGGGCGATCTCCTCGACGTCGAACGGCAGGGCGGCGCCCTGGCGCGCGGCGAGCACGGCGATGGCGCCGATCGCCACGACGAGCGGCGCCGTGCCCCCCAGCAGGAAGATGCGGCAGGTGCGCCGGAGGAGCGGGTCCTGGGCGCCCTTCCTGGCGACCAGGCGATCCACCGGCACGAGGGCGGCGACCCACGCGGCCGCGAGCACCGCGAGATCGACCGCGCAGAACACGCCGAGGATGGCGCTGCCGGTCGCGAGCAGCGCGGCGGCGCTGGGCGGATCGATCGCGGCGCGCGGGCTCGCGGCGAGCAGGGCGAGCAGGACGAAGCCGAGCAGCGGGAGCAACGTGATGGTGAAGCCGTCGAGGCCGAGGCGGAGGCGCGCTCCGAGGAGCGGCAAGGTGGGCCCCCCGGCGGTGAGCGTGACGCCGGCGTGGGAGAGCGCGAGCGGCAGCAGCGAGAGGAGCAGGGTGAGCGCCGCGCCGATGAGGGCGACGCGGCGCGCGCGCTCGTCGCCGCGCGCCCGGGCGGCGAACAGCGCCGCGATCGCGGGCGTGAGGACGAGCGTCCCGAGGAGCGGAAAGGCGTTCACGTGCGAGCCCTCTTCGTATCGCGCGCGCGGGGCTGGAAAGCCGCCGCGATCTCTGTCTCTTCGCGCGCGCCCTCGTCGCCGGGCGTCGCGGGGGCGCGCTCAGGCCAGCCGCTCAGCGCCGCCACCCAGCGGCGCTCGCTCCGGTCGAGCAGGCGCCCGAGGCGCATCAGCGGCGCGGCGACCAGCCGCTCCTGCAGCCCCTCGAGGTGGAACCGGTCGAGCGACAGCCAGTACGCGCGCCGCACGAGCGCCGCCGGCAGGAGCCGGCCAGCGAGCCCGAGGTGCGGCAGCGGCTCACCGGCGTGCGCGGCCCGGATGTCCTGCGCGTCGCGGAGCGCCGAGGGGGCGCGCAGCAGCTGGAGGCAGCGCAGGCAGGCGTGGGCGAACAGGTGGACGAGCGCGAGCCAGTAGAGCCCGAGCCCGATCTCCACGAACATGAGCCCCACCTGCGTCATCGTCGCGTGCGCGAGCGCGCCCTTCACGTCCGCCTGCACGCGCCCCACCATCGTGCCGTAGACGGCCGTCGCCGCCCCGACGCAGGTGATCACCACGCTCGCGGCGAGCGAGCGCTGGAGCAGCGGGGCCACGCGGAGCATGAGGTACACCCCGGCGTGCACCGAGATGGCGCCGTAGAAGAGCGCGCTCGATGGCGTCGGCCCCTCCATGGCCCGCGGCAGCCAGCTGCCCAGAGGAAACTGCGCGCTCTTGCCCATCGCGGCGAGGAACAGGCACAGCGCGAGCGCCGTCGCCGCGCCGGGCCCGAGCGACGCGGCGGTCCCGGGCCAGGGCGAGCCGCCGAACACCTCGCCCCACTGCGAGGAGCGGGCGACGTCGTGCATGAGCACCGCGCCCCCGAGCAACCCGACGTCGCAGAGCCGGTAGGTGATGTACACCCGCACCGCGGCCCGCGGCGGCGCCTCGCGCTCGTGGAAGAAGGCCACGAGCAGCACGCTCGTCGCGCCGACGAGCTCCCAGCCGGCGAAGAGGAGGTCGACGGTGCCCGCCGACACGAGCCCCAGCATCCCCGTCGAGAACAGCGCGAGGAGCAGGAAGAAGCGCGCGAAGCCCGGCTCGCGGTGCAGGTACGCCACGGAGAACCTGCCGACCAGGAGCGCGATCAGCGAGACGAGGAGCATCATCGTCGCCGACAGCCGATCGACGAGCAGGACGACCTCGAACGCATAATCGCCGAGCTCGAACCAGTGGCCGAGCGCCACCGGGACGAACGCGTAGGGCGCCGCGACGGCCGAGAGCCATATCGCCAGCGAGGCCGCGAGCGAGAGCGCGAGCGTGGAGAGCACGACGCGCGACACGACGCGCTCGCTCGGCGTGCGAAGGAGCAGCAGGTAGGCGCCGAGCGCGGCGAACGCCGCCGCCGGAGAGAGCACGGCGAGCGCGGCGAGCTTGCCGAGGAGCACATCAGACAGCATGGTCGACGACCTCACGTGGCCGCGTGGACGCGGCTCGAATGAGCGCAGGCGGAACGAAGCCGGACCTCCCGGCGTACCAGTCGGCGGAGCGCTGGACCGCAGGCAAGGGTTGATCCGGTGGAGAGAACGGCGCGAAGCCGTCGCCCGTGAAGCACGCGATCCGGCGCGTCGCCGGATCGACGCAGGCGAGCTGGATCCAGCCGTTGCCGATGAGCTCGCGGAGGGCCGGCTGCCGCGCGTAGAGCGCGGCGGCCGTGTCCGTGCTCGCCTCGACGACGACGAGCAGGCGCACCGGCTCGTGGATCTCGATCATCTGCCTCGGCAGCCCGGTGCGCAGATCGCTCAGCGATCCCTCCATGACCCCGAGCAGCGAGGCGAGGTTGTGAGGGAGCTTGGTGCCGGCGCCATAACGGCGGTTGTCGACGCAGGAGAAGTAGTACTCGAGGTTGATCCCTGCCCCGACCGGGCCGACCGCGAGCAGGATGCGCTCGAGGATCGCTCCGCCCTGGTCCTGGGTCGGGTCGTACGAGACGAGGAACGCCCTGCGGTCGAGGAACAGCCCGCGGGTGAGCGAGCGGCGGCCGACGACGCAGACCGCGTTGGTCACGTGCCCCAGCTCGGGCCGCGCCTCGCTGAGATCCGCGGCGCGCGCCTCGACGTGCGCAAGCGCCCGCGCGGCGTCGCCCTCGCGCGGCGCCGACGCGAACCTCCGGCAGCGCTCGTGCGCGTGCTGCTGGCGCGCGGCGTCGAGCGCTCCGACCAGCGCCGAGAGCTCGCCGCGGTGGGACGCCGGCACGAGGTGCTGATCGTAGAGGACGATCTCGTCCGTCGTCGTGTTGTTCATGCCGCCGAGGAAGAAGGTCCCGCCCGGGATGTCGATCCCGCGCGCGGCGAGCAGCACGCGGACCTCGGGATCGTTCGCCATGACCGCGAACAGCCGCGCGTTCGGGCCGCCGTGGCGGCCGCCGCACGCGCCGCAGTCGTACGCCGACTGGTGCGGGTTGTTCACGCTGGTCGCCCCGTGGCCGAGCACGACCACGATCGGCGCGAAGCCGCGCGTGAGCCCCATGTTCTCCAGCGTGGCGGCCACGCGGGCCGCCTTGGCCGCGGCGGTGAACGGCTGCCCCTCGCCGCCCGCGGCGGAGCCCTCGTCATGCGGGCTGTGGAGCCGCGTCGGCACCGGCGGGAGCAGGCGCCGCTCGAGGGCGCGGCGCAGCCGCGCCACGGCCCGCGGAAAGAGGGTCCGCCCCACGAGCGGGACGGTGGACAGGAGGCCCAGGGTCGGGGTGAGCAGCACGCCGCGCGCCATGGTGCGGGTACCGCGCCCCAGCGCGTGCAGGAGCCGCGCCCAGCGCTTGCGGCGAGCCCTTCGGCGCCATCCCGCCTCCTCCTCGTGCGGCCGCTCGACGATCTCGTGCGCCGGCTCCACGCCGACCGGGCAGAGGCTCACGTGGCCGGCGTCGTCGAGCCCGCGGTAGCGGATCGGCACGCCGAAGAACCCGGCCACGCCGAAGGTCTCGTGCCGCGGCGAAAGCTCCTCGAAATGCCTCCGGAGGCCCTCGCAGCGGTCGTCGATGCAGAACGCGACCTGGAAGCGGGGCGCCTCGACGGAGCGCTCCTCCTCCGGGCGGCGGAGGTTCGCGGCGACCCCGTGCAGCACCTCGGCACGGTGGTGGTGCTCGTAGGCCTCATGCAGGACGCGGCGCCGCGCGATCTCGTCGAACGCCTCGAGCGCCTCGAGCGCCCAGACGCGCTCCGCCTTGGATAGCGGCTCGATCTCGGCGGCCGAGAGGCCGGCGAGCTGAGCGAGCTGGAACAGACGGAACGGCCGAGCAGGGTCGGGCGAGCTCGACGGCGGCGCAGGTGGCCGCGCGGCGCGCCGGGCATGCTCGACGAGGCCGGCGAGCGGTCCTCGGTACCCCAGCCGCCGGCGCGCGACGTCGCGCAGCGCGTACCGGGCGAGCGTCAGGCGCACGGCGAGGTACTCGACCAGCGACACGGGCGGCGATCCCGGAGGCCGGTCGCTCGGCGTGTGCTCGAGGCGGTGGATCATGCCGGCCCAGCCCGGCAGCTCGAGCAGCACGCGTGTCACGTACACGTCCCAGTGATCCTCGGCGACGGAGAGCTCCTCGAGGGCGCGGACGGCGATCGCGGGCGGCGACAGCGCCTCCGCGTCGAACCGGCGGACCTCCGCGTCGAGCCCGACGAAGGCCGGGGCGGCCAGCCGGGAGCCCTCGAGCGCCATGTCGCGGAAGCAGCGCCAGAGCCCCTTCGCTCGATCGGGCATCGTCCAGTGTGCAATGCCCTCGTCGAGGTAGGCGCCGAGGAACCGGATCATGGGCGGATCGATGAGCTCGGCCGGATCCTCGCCAGCCAGCTCGACCAGCAGATCGCGGTGCGACCGGTCTGCGCCCACGCGCTCGACGAGCGGCGGATCCGTGGGCGGGGCGGGCGGCAGCGGCACGGCGCGGCACGCGTCCCAGAGCGCGAGGGCGGCGCGCGACTCCGGATCGCGGCCCCCCCGGTCGCGGAGGCGCGCCGCGATCTCCTGGCGCGCCTCGAGCCAGCGCTCCGTGCTCTGGACGATGCGCCGGCGCCGCTCGTCGGGGACGTCGGCCCGGAGCCTGCGCGTCTCCCCGGCCTCGGAGATACGCCACAGCAGGCCCGCTGCCGTCTCGGCGTCGATCGGATGGCGCAGCGCGAGCCGCTCGATCTCGTGCCGGGACAGCGGGCCCCGGCGCTCGTCCGGCTGCGCGGCGAACCGCCCCGCGAGCGCGGCCTCGAGGTCCTCGTCGCCGATCCGACCCGACGCGATGTGCGCGCGGTAGTCTGCCTCGGAGAGATACGGCTCGGCCTCGAAGATGGCGCTCGCCGCGGCGAGCGCGTCATGGAACGGCAGGTGCTGGAACGCGTGCAACGTGTTGTGGTGGACGAATACGCCGATCGGCCCCTGCGCCGGCAGGAGGTGTCCGGCGTGATCGACCACGTCGCGCAGGTGCTTCTGCCGGGCGGCGCTCGCGCGAAGATCTTGAGAGAGCTCGCTGTTCATGGGGTTCCCGAGTGGCGGTTGTTCCTGGAGAGCCCCACGCGCGCATCCCCCCTTCGCGCCATGGCGTCTCGACTCGATTCAGCGCTCGGCGACGGGGCTGATGACAGGGCGCTTCCTCGCCGAGAGCGGGTGGGATGACATCTGAAAATGATCGCCGAGGCCGGCGAGCGTCAACTTCCGCCCATTTCGTTCCATCACGCCCTGGAGCTCATGCAGGTTGGACATGACCGTGTGATCGACCAGGCGGGCATTCGCGAAGTCGATCTCGATGTTCGAGACGTGCGCGTGGTTCTCGATCTTCCGCTGGATGCTGAGGTAATTGCTGAAGATGGCGGCGTGCTTGACGCGCAGCACGACCCGCCCCTCCTCGACGCGCTCGTCCACCTCGGAGCGGAAGAGGACGCGCAGGGGCGCGCCGTTCGTCAGGTGGATGAGCAGCTTCACGGCGATGCCGGCCGCGACGCCGACGAGCAGATCGGAGACGATGCACATTGCAGCCGTGGTGGCGAAGATGACGAGCTGCTCCCTGCCGATGCGGAGCGTCTTCGCGAACTCCTTGGGCGACGCGAGGCGGGTGCCCGTGAAGGTGAGCATGGCGGCGAGCGCGGCGAGGGGGATCCGGTGGATGAGGCCCGGCGCGAAGGCCACGAAGAGGAGGAGGAAGGTCCCGTGAAAGAAGTTGGACAGCCGGCTCTTCGCGCCGTAGCCGATGTTCGCGGAGCTGCGAACGATCTCGGAGATCATCGGCAGCCCGCCGAGCAGGCCCGCGATGAGGTTGCCCACGCCCGTGGCCAGCAGATCCTTGTCGAGGTCGGAGCGGCTCTTCGCGGGATCGAGCGCGTCGACGGCCTTCGCGGACAGGAGCGACTCGATGCTACCCACCAGCGAGAACATGACGATATATTTGATGGACGCGGGCGTGCCGACGTGGCTGAAGTCCGGGAAGACGATCGCCTGGATGAGGTTGCCCGGCAGGTTGACGAGGAAGCTCGGCCCGATCGCGTACGTCGTGTGGGTCGCCGCGAGCGTGTACGTGTGCTCGTGCTCGAGATCGAAGAGATAGGCGAGCGGTACGGACAGCGCCAGCACCAGCATCGGCGCGGGGATCTTCTGCATCCAGCGCGC
Source organism: Sorangium sp. So ce128 (assembly GCF_051525245.1). NCBI lineage: Bacteria > Pseudomonadati > Myxococcota > Polyangiales > Polyangiaceae > Sorangium > Sorangium sp. So ce128. The sequence continues at coordinate 6,902,400 of NZ_CP150313.1, forward strand.
TCTCTTGGCGACCACTGGATAGCCGAAGAGGAGGATCATCGAGAGGATGCCGATCGAGGCGATCTCGGGGTTCAGGCGCAACAGGCTGCGCGGGATCTCCAGGATCAGGTGGAGCGGGTCTTTCGCCGACGGCGTGACGCCGACGAGCGTGTGGACCTGTTTCGAGCAGATGATGATCCCGATGGCCGCCAGCATGCCGTGGACCACCGAGGAGGGGAAAAAGTCGCCGAGCGTGCCCGCGCGCGCCAGGGCGAAGACGATCTGTGTCACCGCGGCGACGGCGATGCAGGCGAGCGCGCGGCGGTAGCCCACGGCGTTGTCCCCACCGCCGAGCTCCTGAACGGCGCCCAGCGCAATGACGATGAGGCCCGCGGCGGGCCCCTTGATGGTCAGCGGCGCGCTGCCGAGCCAGGTGGCGACCATGCCACCGACGACGGCGGTGAGCACGCCCGCGATGGGGGGGAACCCGCTCGCCATGGCGATGCCCAGGCAGAGCGGCAGGGCGATCAAGAAAACGAGGAACCCTGAAACCAGGTCGTTCCTCCATGTGGACGCCGAGGACGTCGACGCCCTCGAAATGTTCGGATTGGACATGCGGTGCTCGCCTTGGAGTTCGGGCACCATGTGGGCCCGCTGTTCGTCAGAACACGGCCCAGGACGGGACCAGTCGGTCGGAGGTTCCCGCTCGGGGTGACGATTTCGCACGGCGCCCAGGAACCTCGGCGCGGATCCGTTCCGTCCCAGGGCGGCCGATGGACATTTCTTGCTCCTTCGGGGTGACGTCGCTCGCCCCCTCGTGGCGCGAGCAGCGGGCGCTACCCCTCCGTCCATTCCACGCTAGAGTTCCGGTCTTCGACGCTCTAGATGCTCGAGCGGCCCTCATGACCGAATCGCGACCCCCCCTCGGCGAATCGCGCGCGGAGTTCGAGTCGGCGGTGCGCCCGGTGCTCCCTCGGCTCTATCGATTCTGCGCCTTGCTCTGCGGCGCGCGAGATCAGGCGGACGATCTGTTCCAGAACGCGTTGCTCAAGGCATACCTGCACGCGGCGTCCTTCGAGGGGCGCTCCGACCTCGGCGTCTGGCTCTGCGGGATCGCTCGGCACGAGTACTTGGAGGCTTACCGGACCGAGGCGCGGCGCCGCAGCCTGCTCGAGCGGCTCGTCGAGGTGTGCACCGACGCGCTCGGCATCCTCCCTCGCGCCGAGGTCTCGAGCCCGGAGGCGGCCGCGATCTTGAGCCAGGACACTGGAGTGCTCCTTGCGTGCCTCCAGGAGCTGCCGGAGGAATTCCGCACCGTGGTGGTGCTATGCGACATCGAGGAAGTCGGGTATGACAGCGTGGCCGAGATCCTCGGGATCCCCAAGGGAACAGTGAAGAGCCGCCACGCCCGCGGGCGCGCGCGGCTGCGCGACGCCTACGAGCGTCTGGCGGCGCCGCGCGTCGTCGCGGAGCGGGAGGGTTCGACGTGAGCGAGCGCGACGACGATCTGCCCCCCATTCCGCCGGATCTCGCGGCGAGCATGCGGGCGCTGCGCTCGATGAGCCCCTCCGATGCGCTCGTCGAGCGCGCGCTGAGCAAGCTCCCCGAGCGACCGGAGCGCCCGGCGGCGGCCGGCGGCGCGCGCTCGCGGCGGGCGAGCGACCGCCGGGGGCGGATGGCGTTCATCGCAGCCCCGGCGCTCGCCGCGCTGGCGGTCGCCGTCTTCGTGGCGGGCGACAGGGGCGCGTGCTCTCCGGCGATCGAGCGATCCGAGGAGCGTGCCGTCGCCTTGCCTGACGAAGGGCACGCGTGGACGCACCTCGATCTGTGGACCCACCGCCACGCGGACGAGCCGGCGGTGGTCCAGCTCGAGGTGCCGGAGCACGTGCGCGTGCGGTTGCCTGACGGCGAAGGTGGATCGCTGGAGCAGCACTGCCGGCAGGAGCGCTGCTCGCACAGGCTGACGCGCTACCGCGGCGACGCGCCGCTCGGCGTGGCCGTGGCTCAGCCGGGCCGGTATGAGATCCGCGTCCGTCACGAGTCGAACGAGGCGCGCGTGCGCGAGCGCTTCGTTCTGATAGCTGAACGCGAGTGAGCCCAGCGAGACATGTTTACCGCAACCTGGGTGGCTCCGGTCGTTACCGCAGCCTGCGGGCAGCCCCAACGTAGGTAGTCGGCCGGGCCGGCCCGGCTCACTTCTTCGCCGCCCTCTGCTCTCCACGGACAGGCCCGCTTGGCACCCGCACGCGCCCCGCTGCGACGTAGCGTTGCACCGTCCTCAGGCTGATCCGAAGTCGCGCCGCCGCCTTGACCTTGTCGCCCCCGTCGCGCTCCAGCGCCGCCTGGACGATCTGCTGGATGAGCGACTCCAATCCGTCGTCGAGGTCGAGCGCGGGCGGGGTGCTGGCGCGCGACACGCCCGCGGCGGCTTCTTCGGGCACGACCAGCGAACGGACGCCCTCGGGCAGATCGGCCACGCGCACCTGTCGCCCATCCCGGAGCAAGCAGAGCGTCTCCACGACGTTCCGGAGCTCGCGCACGTTGCCAGGCCAGTCGTAACGGAGCAGCAGCGCCTTGGCCTGCCGGCTGAACCTCGGCGGGCGAACCCCGTGTCGCGCCGAGTGCTGCGCGGTGAACTGATTCAGCAGGGGCGCGATGTCAGCGCGTCGCTCACGCAAAGCGGGGACATTGAGCGTGATGCCCTGGATTCGATAGAACAGGTCGGCGCGAAAACGACCCGCGCGCACCTCCTGATCGAGGGGTCGTAGCGTGGCGAACATCAACCGGACATCCGCCTCGATCTTCGTCGCGCCGCCGACGCGCATGTACCGGCGGTTTTCGAGGAATCGCAGGAGCTTCGCCTGCATCGGCATCGGCATATCACCGATCTCATCGAGCAAGAGAGTGCCCCGCTCGGCCGCTTCGACTTTGCCCTTCGCTCGCTCGCTTGCCCCGGTGAACGCGCCGCGCTCGTGACCGAAGAGCTCGCTTTCGAAGAGTGCGTCGGGGATGGCCGCGCAATTGATGGGCACGAACGGCCCCCGCCGGCGCTCCGAAAGCTCGTGCGCGCGCCTCGCCAGCACCTCCTTGCCGGAGCCGCTCTCGCCGATCAGCGTCAGGGTGACGTCCTTCGCTGCGACGGCGCGAAGGATCTGGTCCGCCTTCTTCATGGCGTGGGAGCGCATGATCGGCTCAAACACCACGTCAGGTCGTCGTTTTCGCTCTCGCACGCGAGAAATACTGAGCGATCTGGTCGCAATCTGCAAGCCCGACCACGAGATCGGCTCCGCCGATCCACGTCGCCCCTCGACTGGCGAAATTCGTCGGCTGTTCGCCTTAGGAATGCCGAGAAAGCGCGCCGCTTCGAGCGCTCCTGGCGCGGTTCACGGCCAGCCCGTGCTCCGGCACGGATTCTGCTGTGACCAGGACCAAGACCATGAACGAAGCTCCCACGACGAACCGCGCGCTCCGCGCCTGGGTCCAGGCGATCGCCGAACACACGCGACCCGCACGCATCCGTTGGTGCGACGGCAGCGAGGAGGAGCGGACCACCCTCGAGCGCGACATGGCGCTCTCCGGTTCGTTCATCCAGCTGGATCCACGGACCCACCCTCGTTCATTCCTGCATCGTTCGGATCCAACGGACGTCGCGAGGACGGAGCACCTCACCTTCATCTCGACGCCACGACAGGAGGACGCGGGGCCCACGAACCACTGGATGAGCCGAGAGGAGGCGCAGACGCGCATATGGTCGCTCTTCGCTGGCGCGATGAAGGACCGGACGATGTACGTGGTGCCGTACCTGATGGGCCCCGCGGGGTCGCCCTTCAGCCGCGTCGGGGTCGAGCTTACCGACAGCCCGTACGTCGCTCTCAATCTCCGGATCATGACGCGCATGGGCCGCGCGGCGCTCGGTCACCTCGGCGCTGCGGAGAGCTTCGTTCGTGGCATCCACAGCCTTGGGGACCTCTCGCCCGACAGGCGCTTCATCGTCCATTTTCCCGAGACCCTCGAGATCTGGAGCATCGGCTCGGGGTATGGCGGCAACGCATTGCTCAGCAAGAAGTGCCATGCGCTGCGCATTGCGAGCGCGCAAGCGCGCGCGGAAGGCTGGCTCGCCGAGCACATGCTCATCCTCGGCTTGACGAGCCCCGAGGGGCGCACGCACTACGTCACGGCTGCCTTCCCGAGCGCGTGCGGCAAGACCAACCTGGCGATGCTCGTCCCCTCGCTCCCCGGGTGGAAGGTCGAGACGGTTGGTGACGATATTTGCTGGATGCATCCTGGCAGCGACGGACGGCTCTGGGCCATCAACCCGGAGAACGGCATGTTCGGCGTCGCACCAGGGACCAGCCTAAAGACCAACCCGAACGCGATGCAGTCGCTCGCGCACGATGTCATCTTCACGAACGTCGCGCTGCGCGCGGGCCGTCGCGTATGGTGGGAGGGGATGTCCCAGCTCGACGAGCATGAGGTCATCGAAGATTGGCGCGGCGCGAAGTGGACGAACGGCGCCGCGACGTCTCCTGCCGCGCATCCAAACTCGCGCTTCACCGTCCCGCTGCGGCAGTGTCCCAGCGCGGCAGGCTCCTTCGATCTCGCCACGGGGGTGCCGATCTCGGCCATCCTCTTCGGGGGGCGCCGATCGAAGCTCGCCCCTCTCGTCTACGAAGCGCGGAGCTTTCGTCACGGCGTCTACGTCGGTGCGACCATGGCGAGCGAGACGACCGCCGCGGCGACGGGCGCCGTCGGCGTCCTCAGAAACGATCCCATGGCGATGCTCCCCTTCTGCGGGTACAATATGGGCGACTACTTCGCGCACTGGATGGCCGTTGGGAAAGGACTCAGTCGTCCGCCGAAAATCTTTCATGTCAACTGGTTCCGGACGGGGGACGACGGGCGCATCCTGTGGCCCGGGTTCGGCGACAATATCCGCGTCCTCAAGTGGATTCTCGAGCGTGTCGAGGGCAGGGCGGCCGCGCGCGAGTCCGCAATTGGCCTCCTTCCGCATGAACGGGGAATGGATCTGACCGGGATGGACCTCTCGAAAGACGACCTCTTCCAGCTGCTCGCGGTCGACAGCGGCGCGTGGTTGAGGGAAGCCGACGGTGTCCTCGAGTTCCTTCGCAAGTTCGCGGATCGGCTCCCCGCGGCGCTGCTGGCCGAGCACCGTTCGCTCGTCAAGCGGCTGCACGATTCGCTGCATTGAGCTGAGCTGGGAGGACTCGTGGAAGACCATACCAAATCTTCGGCGGCGAACGTCTGCCGCGACAGAAGCCATCCCTCCGTAGATGGCCGCGCGGCCGGATCACTGGCAGGTGCCGTCGCGCAGGCGCTGCGAGCGGGGCGCAGCCCCAGAAATCACGACTTCGACCGCTTCCTTCCTGACGAGCTACGCCGCGTCTCCGCTCAGTTCTGGACGCCGATCGAGGTCGCTGTTCGCGCGGCCCAGTGGCTGGACGAGCTCGACGTTCGCACCATCGTCGATGTCGGGTCGGGCGCCGGCAAGTTCTGCGTGGCGGCGGCGCTGGCGGGACGCAGCCACTTCACGGGGATCGAGCAGCGACCTCGGCTCGTCATGGCGGCGCGCAGCCTCGCGCGGGTCTACGAGATCGAAGACCGCGTTTGTTTCGTCGAAGCCGCCCTGGGGAGAGCGGAAGTTCCTCGCGCGGACGCCTACTACTTCTTCAACCCGTTCGGCGAGAATCTCTTCGGACGAGAAGACCACCTCGATGAAGACGTCGAGCTGGGCGTCGATCGATACCAGCGCGACACTGCGGCCGCCGAAGAGCTCCTCAATGAGGCGCCACTCGGGACCTATCTCCTCACGTACAACGGATTCGGCGGGCGGGTACCGGACAGCTATGACGAAGTCCGCATCGATCGAGAGCTCCCAAACGTCCTGCAGATGTGGCGAAAGGCGCGCCTCGTGGCTGCCGGTCCGTGTCTACGTGCGGATGAGCTCTGATCACCACGACGACGCGTGACGCACCGTCGCGCATCACGCGATCCCGAGCAGATCGAGTATCGCGTTCACGAAGGTGAGCGGGTGCGGTGGACACCCAGGGACGTAGAGTGAAGGGCCGACGCTCTCCAGGAAGCCGCGGTCGACGCCCGCGGCGCCGTCGTAGAGCCCCCCGGAGATGGCGCAGGCCCCCACGGCGACGATGAACCGCGGCTCGGGCATCGCATCCCAGGCCAGTCGAACCGCCTCCTTCATGTTGCGCGTGAGCGGACCTGTCAGGACGAGCGCATCCGCGTGCCGCGGAGAAGCCACCCACTCGATCCCGAACCGCTGCACATCGAAGTTGACGTTGGTGACGGCGTTCAGCTCGAGCTCACAGGCGTTGCAGCCGCCGGCCGAGACCTGGCGCATCTTCAGAGACCGCCCGAACAACCTCGAGAACGCCGCGGAAGCGCGGACCCGCACGATCTCCTCTTCGCCCTCTCGAACCGTGAGATCAAAGGGCTCGTTCCCGCCCATCCTCGGCTCCGGCGTGAACTCGATCTTCGCCTCGGGGCAGGCCTCCGCGCAGGCGTTGCAGAAGACGCAGCGGCCCAGATCGAGCGTCACCGGAGCCAGCCGGATGGCCTGGGTCGGGCACGCGTCACGGCACGCGCTGCAATCGGCCGCGCACGGGTCGCGACGGATCCTCGGGCGACCGCGAAGGCCGGTCGGCGTTGCCTTGCGGAGATCCGCGATAGCCTGCGTGCCCTGGGAGGCACGTACACGGAGCGACAAGAACATGCTCATAGATCGTTCCCGCAGTAGGAGAGGTCGAAGCTCTTGTTGCAGATCGGGAAGTCCGAGATCTCGTTGCCGCGCACCGCGAGGGCGAGGCCCATCCAGTTGCGGAGTGATGGATCCTGGACTTTGTAATGGACCACCTCACCGCGCGCGCCGGTTTCGATGCAGTGGACGACCTCTCCCCGAAAGCCCTCGACGAGCGAAATGGCGAGCTGGTTCGGCGCGAGCTCGCCGATCGATAGCCGCGGGCGCTCCCAGTTCGCGTAGAGCGCGATGACGGTCGACACCCACGACAGGGACGCTTCGATCTCCGCGATGCGGACACGCGCACGTGCCCAGCAGTCGCCGTCCGGCAAGACGGCGGGCTGGATGGGCACGACGCTGTACGCCCCGTCCTCCATGAGGTGGCGCGCGTCGAGCTCGATCCCCGAGGCGCGCGCGGCCAGTCCGACGAGCCCGAGCTCCCGCGCTTGCGCGGTCGTCAACGTTCCCGTGGAACGCAGACGGTGCTGAACCGTTCGTGCCATGAGAAAGCAATCGTTGATTATCGGCAGATTTGCTTGAAGCAGATCGAGGTTCGCCCGAACGTCAGGCAGCGTCTCCGGCGGCAGCCGCATCCGGATTCCACCGGGACGTAGCGCTCCTTTGCCGAAGCGGCTGCCACATAGCCGCATCATCGTGTTGATCGCCGTGGTTCGGAGTCGGCCGTACGTCGTCGCTCCCTGCAGAAATCCGACGTCCGCCGCCATCCCGGCGAGCGTCGATAGGTGCATCGCGACCCGCTCGAGCTCGAGGACGACCGCCCTGGCGAGCTCGATTTCGATGTCCAGCCGGCATCCCGCGAGGCTCTCGAGGGCGGAGCAGTGCGCCCATGCGTGAGCGACGCTGGTATCTCCCGCGATGGTCTCGATGAGCGGGGTCAGGCTGCGCGGGTCACGCTCGAGAAGGCGGCGTTCGACGCCACGGTGCTGATGACCGAGATGGATCTCCAAGTGATGCACCTGCTCCCCGAGGCACATGAAACGAAAGGAGCCGGGCTCGATCACCCCGGCATGGATGGGGCCGACAGCGACCTCGTGCACCTCCTTCCCTTCAATCTTGTAGAACGGGTGCGAGCTCATCGCCGATTGCTCCTGCCCCTCGTAGCGGATCGGCTTGAGCCACGGATGTCCGGCGATCCGCACGCCGGTCTGCTCGTGGAGCTCGCGCTCGAAGCAGTGAAGCGCGGCGTGCTCCGTCGTCATCTCGTGGTACCCGCGCTCCGCGGCCACCTCGGTCCTCGAGACGTGCAGGGAACGGTCTGACGCCTGAAGCACCGCCGTGACCGCGACACGGTCCACGTCGCGCCTGCCATACAGCGTGACCACACGCATGTCCGCGCGGAGCTGCTTCAAGAGCTCGTCGCGCCACGGTCCCGGCTCGAGCCTCGGGATCGCGCCGACGGCGACCTGGTGGACGGTCATCGATGCCTTCACGGCCCCTCCAGGCACTCAGCCACCTGTGCGAGCAGCGAGTTGATGGACGGTGGGATGTAGACGCCCAGCACGACCAGCGCGACGAGGAATCCGAGCTTGGGCAGGGCGACCGGCAGCGTCTGCCGAGGCCAGCTGCGCTGCCTCGTGGGTTCACCCCAGATCATCGGAAACACCGCTCGCCCCGTCGCCACGAACGTCATCGTGATCAGCACGCAGAAGGCGGCGAAGACGAGCATCTGCCCCGAGCCGACAAGGGCAGACAGGATGAGAAGCTCTCCGAGAAAGCTGCCGAACGGGGGGAAGCCGAGCAGAGCGAAGGTGCCGACCATCAAGAACCCGCCGCTGTACGGGAGGTCCTCGATGAGGCCCGATATCGCGCGCGTGTCCTTGGAATGATAGTGAGCCTTGATCGTGCCCGCCGTGAGGAAGAGGATCGCCTTGATGAAAGCGTTGCTCAGGACGTAGAGCAGAAGTCCGTAGGACGCTGACTTGCCGACGCCGAGGCCGATCGCGATCACTCCGGCGTGGTTGATCGACGCATAAGCGATGAGACGCTTCAGGTTGCGAGTCGCTATGATGCCGACCGTCGACACGATCACCGAGGCGATGCCCATCGTGAGGAGCTCGCCCGCCAGAAGCGCCGCATGGGTCGGTCGGAGCACCTGAACGACGCGGAAGAGCGCGACGAGGACGCAGTTGAACTGGATGGCGCCGAGGAGCGCCGCGACGGCCGGCGGGGCTTCGTCGTAGGCCTCCGGAAGCCAGCTGTACATCGGCGCGAAGCCGAGCTTGGTGCCCAGCCCGAGGAGCGCCAGCGCGGCCCCGAGCTTCGTCCAGCTGTTCACCGGGATCGCGGGAGGCGCGAGGAGGCGATCGAGGAAGAACGTCGGAGCCTGACCGCCGGACTCGAGCCCGCGCCCGAGGCAGATGAAGCCGACGAGGAGCACGCCGAGCCCGACGGACGAAAAGAGCAAGTAGCGCCATGACGCGCGATGGGACGCGGGTATGCCGGGTCGCACGATGAGGGGCGCGGCCGCGAGGGTGGTCGCCTCGAGGGCGATCCAGAGCAACACCAGGTGATTCGCGAGCAGCACCGTGTTCGCAGCAGCCAGGAACAACAGAGCCAGCCACACGAACCGCGCGATGTCCTGGCGGAGCTCCGGGGTCGTGTACACCCGATGCATCACGTAAAAAGAGATGCCGAGGAAGATCGAGTCCACGACGGTCGTGAAGAGCCGTGAAGTCGCGTCCACGCGAAAGAACCCCCCGAGGAGGCCCGGGACGTCGGGGGGCATCGCGGCTCCCATGATCGCGAGGGCGGTCGTGATCGCAGAAGCGCCGACCAGGACCAGCGTGGCTCGCTCGCGGGCGGCGCGCGCGATGAGCGCCAAGGATGCCAGCGCTGGAAGCAGGACGAGGGCGATCGAGCTCATAACGTGGGCCCCTCCACGGGGCTCTCGGGCTGCGCGACGGTGCTCGCGCCGAGCATCTTGAGATACCAGCGATAGAGTGCGATCGTCACCGCGACGACGGCGACCTGACCGAGCTGAATGGCGAGCATGTCATGCACATGCGCACCGCCGAGCTCGAACAGGGCGATCGCGTTCTCGATGCGAAGAACACCCACCATCTGGCTGAACGGACCGGATTGCGTCGATAGCACCAGGAAGCCGAGCAGCACCCCGGCTGCAGCCACCGCGACGAGTGTTCGCCGTTCTCCGTGCTCGGGGACGAGCGATTCGGAGAAGTTGAAGGCGAGGAGGACGATGCCGAGGGCGATCGTCCAAGAGAGCAGGTTCGGCGAGATGACGTCGTTGCGCCTGGGCGCGTTCTGCGATCGAAGCACGCGGTAGAGCGCGATCGGCGCGGCGAGCCCGCGCAGGAGGACCAGATCGCCCAGGGTGACCCAGTCACCCACGGTGTCGAGCTCCGGATTCAGGCGGTACGCCACCCACGCCATCAAGAACCCTTGACAGGACAGGCCGAGCAGGCTCGTCCGCCACGTCGCGACGAACAGGGGGATGAGCAGCACGCCGAGCAGCGTATTCAAGAGAGGGCTCATCCGGGGCCCCCCGCCCGCCACACGGTCGCGAGGAGCGCGACGACGCCAGCGGCGAGCGCGACGACGATGTACTGGGGAACAGAGCGTAGCTTCAGCCGGGCTACCAGGGATTCGATCGTGCCAATCACGACGCCGGCCGCGAGGGTCAAGGCGAGGTTCGCGGCGGCGCAGGCCGCGCCGCCGGAGCCCGCCCACGGATTGAGGAGCGTCGCGACGATGGACGCGCCGACGAAGAGCTTGATCGCGGACCCGAGGTGGATGCACGCGAGATCCGGGCCGCTGTGGTCGAGGATCATGACCTCATGCACCATCGTGAGCTCGAGGTGGGTCGTCGGGTCGTCGACGGGCATGCGCGCCGTCTCGACCTGAAGCACGATGAGCATGGCCACGACCGCGGCGCCCCAGACGAGCGCGGGCGCGCCGGCGTGGAGGTGCGGCGCCAGCGCCTCGTGCAGGGTACGTCGGCCCCCGACGAAGCTCAGCGCGCCGGTGACGAGGAACAGCGCAGGCTCGAGGAGCGACGAGAACACGGCCTCCCGCGCTGCGCCCATCCCCTCGAACGAGCTCCCCGTGTCGAGCGCGGCGAGCATGACGGCGACGCGGCCGAGCCCCCACACGTACGCGAACCACACGAAATCGAGCTGGAACGATGCGAGGGGCGTCGAACCGAGAAGAGGCGCGATGAGGGCGGAGCCCACCGCGGTTGCGAGGAACACGTACGGCGCGATCCTGAATAGCGGTGTCGTCGTCGTGCTGTAGACGGACGATTTCCGGAAAAGTCGTCTCACGTCATGGGCCAGCTGAAGGACCGGCGGTCCCTTGCGTCCAGACCACAGCGACTTCACGCGGTTGATCACGCCGGTGAGGACGAACGGCATGACGACGAGCGCGGCGACGTTCGCGAGGCGGGCGATCATCATCGGCCGACCCCTCCGATCACCATCGCTCCGATGATGACGAGCGCGACGAACCCAGCGGAGAACGCGAAGCGCGGCTGTTCTGGGATGCGTTCGAACGCTTGAGCGATGAAGCTCTCTCCGTGCCCGAGCACCTCGAACATGCGTCGCTCTACGGCGTCGACATGGTGGGTTGAAAGATGGCCGGGCTGCTGCGGGAATGGCCCCTCGGGCAGCCGCTCCCTTCGAAGCGACGGCAAGAATGATGCGAAGATTCGCGTGAACTGCTCGGAGAATGAGCTCCCCGTGTACTGCATGCGAGAGGAGGTGGCGGTGGTTCCGCACCCCCATGTGACGCTCCGCCGCGCCGCTAGACCTCGACGCCAGCCGATCACGCCGGCGACGAGCAAGGCGCCGGCGAGCGCGCGGCTCGCCCATGCGAGCGGAGTGAGCAGGGCTGGCAGCGTGCTCGCGCTGGACTCGATGGGAAAGAGCCTCAGCGCGGCGCCTATCGCTGCGATGCCCAGGTCTGGAGCTACGCCGATGGCGACCACGAACGCGGCGTGAATCACCATGGGCCAGAGCATCGACCCCGGCGCGTCCTCGCCGACGTGGAGCCCTGGCTCCCGCGGCATGCCGAGGAATGTGAGGCCGAAGGCCCGCGTCATCGACAGCGCGCTCACCGCGCCGACGAAGGCCAGCGCCGCCGCCGCTGCGATGGTCACCACGCTGCCTTGACTGGAAGGCGCGCGCCCTGCGAGGAGCCCGGCGTAGATCAGGAACTCGCTGACGAAGCCGTTGAGCGGCGGGAGCGCGGAGATGGCCAGGCATCCGATGAGGAAGAGGATGGCCGTCCGCGGGAGGCGCTTCGCAAGCCCGCCGAGCCGCTCGAGATCGACGGTGTGCGCAGCGCGGTAGATCGCTCCAGCGGCGTAGAACAGGAGGCACTTGAACAGCGCGTGATTCAGGATGTGCAGGAGGCCGCCGCCGAAGCCGCACAGGGTCAGCGCAGGGACTCCCCAGGTCCATCCCAGGTATCCCACCCCGAAGCCCATCGCTGCGATGCCGACGTTCTCGGTCGACGAGTACCCGAGCAGGCGCTTCAGATCGCGTTCGGCTGACGTGGAGAGGACGCCGAAGAACGCGGAGAGCGCGCCGAAGCCGAGCACGCTCCATCCCATCCACTCGTCGGGTCGTCCCATGAGCAGCGTGAAGCGGAGAAAGGCGAAGAGGCCGGCCTTGTGGATCACGCCTGACATGAGCGCTGAGATGTGCGCCGGCGCCGCGGAGTGGGCTCGGGGAAGCCACGTGTGAAACGGAAAGAACGCGGATTTCAGCGCGAACGACACCCCGAGGAGCAGGAAGAGCGTCCCCCGCGTCGGGTCCTGGCTCGACAGGAGTTCGCCGAACGCGGCGAAGTCCATGGAGTCGGTCTTGCTGTGGAGCAGCATGAACGCCGCGACGAGGACGAAGAGCCCGACATGGGTTGAGATGAGATAGTTGAAGCCGGCAAAGCGGATCTTCTGGTTGCGGTAATCCCAGATGACGAGCAGCCACGCTGCGAGGGCGGCGATCTCCCATCCCAGCAAGGCCACGAGGGCGTTCTGCACCGAGTAGATCAGCACGAAGGACAGGGCGACCATGTTCAAGAGGGCGAAGTGTGGGCCGCCGTTCCTCCCTCGATCGAAGTAGGGGCGAAGGTATCCGACGGCGTAGATCGTGCCGAGCAGCGTCATCGGAAGGGACCACGCGAGGAAGAACGCTCCGAGCGCGTCGACGCGAAACGCCATGCTGTCGATGGGCGTCGGCCAGCGCCACACGATCTCCAGAGCCTCGCCGCCTCGAAGGATGGGGACGGCCCTCGCGAGCACGAGCGCGGCGGCCATCGCTTGCGACGCGATCGCGGCCGCGCCTCGCGCGGCGTTCGAGCGCAGGCCCAGCGAGAGCGCCGCCCCGACGAGCAGCACGGGCATGCTGAGGAGCAGAGATCCCGTCACCTTGCTGTCCTCCCGCGACGTCTGCTGGCGCGTCGCGCCGCGCCGGCAGGAGGTGAACTCCGTCGAATGATTGAAGCAGTCATATGGACTCCGAATGAGCGTGCGCACGAAGAGCGTCGAGGATGGTCCAGCCAAACGCCGGCTTCGGCAGCACCATGGGTGGCAAGGAGTGGCCGTCTGGTCCCAGCGCGGAGCGAAAGGACTGTGGTGTGCCCGTCACGAGGAGGATGAGGAGCTTCGGTCGCGCGCTCCGCAGCGACGTGATGAACGTCACGATGTCGCCGGGATCGAAGTCGTCGGGAAACAGAACCAGGGCGGTCGCCGCGGGCGCCATCCTGTTCGCGTCGTTCAATGTCCTCTTGCCGTTCGACGCAACCCCGGCCTGGCTGAAGTAGGCATGAAGCGCGTCGATCGTCTCGGGATTGTCCGCGACGACGGCGACGTGGAGCAACCTGGCGGAGGAGCGGTTTGCCATGGCTGCCCGGGCGTCTAGCAAGCCGTGGGCCGCCTCGCGAAAGGCGCAAGAACCTTGAGGACGTGCCTATCGGGATGGAAGAGCCGACGACCCTTTCGGAGAACAGCGGCACAAAACGACAAATTGTCGCGACAAATTCGAACGGATCACATGAATTTCGTCACGATCTGGCCGCATTTTGATGCGATGGCGCCTACTTGACCGCTCCGAAGGCCAGCCAGCGGAGGCAGCGTCGCGTCGGTCTCGACGCCGTCGGAGCGCCGCTCGACCTGGATTGGCCGCTTGTTATGCCGTCGGGGCGCGCCGCTCGACCTGGATTGGCCGCTTGGAGAGGCCGCCTACGTGACGCCGGATGCTGCCAGCATCTCCCCGGCGCGCATCTCGCCAAGACCGTCCGCGCGCCGCGGTCAGGTCAGGTCTGCCGCTCCGCGCGCTTGGCTTCGTCCCAGTAGCCGTCGAGCTCCTCGAGCGTGAGCGTGTCGTGGGACGCCTTGACAGGCCAGCCCCCGTGCCGCTCAATGACCCGCCGTTCGACGTGATCGAAGCGGCGGGTGAACTTGTCGATCGTCCGACGCAGGGCCCCCTCTGCGTCGACGCCGGCGTGGCGCGCCAGGTTCCCGAGCGCGAAGAGCACGTCCCCGAGTTCCTCCTCGATCGCGGCGGAATCGCCGCCATCGAGGGCCCGATCGAGCTCCCCGAGCTCCTCGTCCACCTTCGCGCGCGAGCCCCGCGCGTCCGGCCAATCGAAACCCACGCGCGCGACCTTCTCGCCTACCCGCTGCGCCCGGGTCAGCGCCGGCAGGCTGCGGGGAACGCCGCCGAGCACGCCGCGGTCCTTCCCCTGCCTCGCCCGTTCGTCCGCCTTGATGCGCTCCCAGTTCTGAAGCACCTCGTCGGCGTTCTCGGCGCTCTCGTCCGCGAACACGTGGGGGTGGCGCCGCACGAGCTTCTCGCAGATCGCAGCGATCACATCGTCCGGCCCGAACGCCCCCTCGGCCCGGGCGAGCTCGGCCTGGAAGACGACCTGGAGCAAGAGATCGCCGAGCTCGGCGCACAGCTCCTTGCGGTCGCCGCCGTCGATGGCGTCGATGACCTCGCACGCCTCCTCGAGCACGTAGCGCCTGAGCGTCGCGAAGCTCTGCTCGCGATCCCAAGGACATCCGTCGGGTGCGAGGAGCCGCTGCATCAGCTCGACCATGCGCGGAAACGTACGACCGACCTGCTCGGGGAGCGGCGGGGCCTTCACGGGCTCGAAGGAACGAGGCATGCAGTGCTACTAGCGCAAACCGCCCCCGCTCCGGAAGCAGAGGAAGAGGAAGAGGAGACGATGCAGGGCGCGCTATCGCAGAGCGTCATCCTGGCTTCCGAGGCCGTAGCATGAGAAAAGTACGGAGGGCATCGAGGCTCCGACGACGAGGACGACCATGAAGAGCGCAGGCTATGTGGTGCTGTTCGCGATCGCCGGCTGCTCGCAGGGGGTGTGTCGGAGCATCGGGAGCGCGCCGGGCACGGCGCCGAACCCGGGAGAAGCGGCGGAGGAGCCCGTGACGGCGGCCCTGGTCAACAGCGGCGAGCAGGAGGTGCTGGACGAGGAGATCACCCCGCTGCGCAAGGGCGGGCGCCACCTCATCGCGGAGCCGCCGGACGACGCGGAGGAGGTGACGTACGCCGCATGGATCGCGGCGGCAGGGCTCGCCGCGCAGAACAGGCAGCCGCCGCCGGCCGCACCACCGGGGTTCGCGCTGCGGGCGGTCCGCGAGCGCGACCTGTGGGTGTTGTCCGAGGACGGCACGCGCCGCCGCGGCGCAGCCGCGGTCGTGCTGCGCGTAGGGGCGGCCGTGCCGCTGATCGTCGAGGCTCCGCACACGTTCTTCGATCAGGGAACGCTGCCCGTCGCGCTGGCCATCTTCGAGGCGCAACGGGCGCGCGCGCTGATCGTGAATACGTCGCACCGGTACGGCGGGGGTCCCAACCCACGCGACGCCAGCGCGGACGACGACGGCGCAGAAGGCGGGCGCCCCAACCTGGGTGCCGCTGTCGGGGGCGGGCGCAACCCGGGTCACACCGCGGATGGTGACGAGAGCACGGAAGGCGCTGGTGGCGAGGACGGCGGTGATGAAGACGGCAACACCACGCAGGACGGCCCTCAGGGCACCGGCGGCAGCGCTCGTGGAGATAACCGTGCTTCCCGAGAGCGGCTGATTGCGTCGCTCGCCTCCGCAGACGTAGCCCACGCCGAGCGTTCGTTCTTCCTGTCCGTGCACCGGGCGCTGCTCCAGAGCTTCCCCGGCACGCCCACCGTGCAGCTGCACGGCTTTCAAGACCGTTCGGCTCCGAATGCCGCCATTATCGCCAGCGCGGTGGGACACGGCGCCGCGCTGGACCGGCTGCTCGCCCCTCTACGGGCGATCATCAACGATGGAAAGGTCCTCGCCTACCCCACGGAGATCGATAGGTTGGGAGGTGCCACGAACGTGCAAGCACGCTGGTCACGTCAGATGGGCGCACCGTTCTACCATGTTGAGATGTCCCGAACGCTGCGCGACAAGCTGATCGTGGATACGGATTTCCGGCGCCGCTTCGCGGCGGCCTTCTCGGGGCTCACAGTCGGAACAAGTCGGATGCGCGACCCGGGTTGACCGCAACGGCATTGTCCTCAGCGACCCGGCTCAACGGATGCCAAGCGCGCGTCCTGCACGGCGAGCCGCTCCAGATCGTCCCAACAACTGGTGAACTATGACGTTCGCTGATCAAACGCAATCAGCGTCACCCGGGGCCGATCCATCCGCGATCGACACCGCATCCCCCGTTCGTAGACGTGCGCGCAGCGCCCTATGAACACTTCGCCCGCCCGCGCCAGCTCCTCCAAACGGATGTTCCCATGAGACGGCAACGACGCGTCGGAGCCGCCCCTTCCTATTCCGCACCGCTGTGAAGCTCGCCACCCGATATCTACACCGTGAGCCCGAAGTCCCTCGTGCTGGCGCCGTGGAACGTGCACATCCACCATGTCCCCGCCGGAAACACCACACTGCGTACCCCGGCGCGCCACCGTTCGAGCGCCGCGCGGTACGACGCGCGAAACGCCCGCACAGCGGCGCCAGCAATTCGTCGTACGTCCCCCTGCTCGCGGCCGACTGCAAAGGTCGGATTGCGTTCACCCAGCGCCTCAAAGCTCGTTACGCGCTCATACGGGGAGATCTTGGTGACTCGCTCAGCACCAAGAAAACGACGCCCCTGCTGCTGCAGCGCAGAATGGGCCTGCGCCTCCCGTACGTTGAGTTCGACGGCGACCTCGTGGCGAAAGTCATCGACGCAGTCCTGCGCTACCGCCGGCGGCAACGCGAGAGGTAACGTCACTTCCTCGGGCCACTGTGGATTTTCCGGGTCAAGATACGCCACGGGACGCGCCGCTCGCAGCACGCCGCAGCCGAGCTCTCTCACATCGACTTTCGCCCCCGGCCACTCACGCGCATGCCGGACGAGGCCAGCGGCTACAGGGTTTGCGAGTACGTAGGCTATTTTTTCCACCACGGCAGCGCGCGTCAGGAGTCGCACGACGCTCGTGGCTTCGTGGTCCCATACCGGTCCTTCCCACGCGCGAAGCACCTTGGTCCCGAGCGCCACAATACGATGAAAGAACTGCAAGAAGCGCGGCAGGACTCCATTCACATCCGTCACGACCAGGTGCAGATGCGTTGACATCGCGCAGAACGCGTGAACCTCGATTCCGAAGCGCGGGGCCGAGACCGCGAGGGCGTAGACCAGGAGCTGGGTGATGGCTGCGTCGGGGCGAAAGAGCAGGTGCCGACGCAAGACGCGACGGGTGATCATATAGGTAGCGCCGGGCGCGATCTCGCGGGGGTGGCTCATAGCCCGTCCACATCAACAAACGCTGTGCCAGAGATCGCAGTCAATCATTTCAAGGAATTGCCGCGCCCCGCAGGTGGCGGCTCCTACGCCAGGGGTGGCGGCCGCCATGCCACTCGGATCGCCCTACCTGGGTAGAGTCCACAACCTGGGTCGGCGAGTCCGGAGAGTCCACAACCTGGGTCGGCGAGTCCGAGTCAGTCAGTCAGTCCACAACCTGGGTCGGGTCGCCCCGCCGCCGCGGCTCGGATCGCGCGCGGCGCGGCGCGGGACCCAACCTGGGTCGGATCGGCGGGGGGCCGGCCGGGGTCGGCGGCGGCGGGGGGTTGGGTCGCGGGTCGGGTCGGCGTCAACCAGGGTCGGGCCGCCGCCGGGCCGCCAACCTGGGTCGGGTCGCGAAAATTACACGAGCAGCGCCGGAATCTGGTCAGGTCCGAACGCGGCAGCGCCGCGCGGCGCCGTTGAGAACGTCGGTTGCACGGTCGGATCGGCCCGCAGCGCCGGAAAGCGCTCGAGCAGGAGCGACACGCCGATCCTCGCCTCCATCCGCGCAAGCGGCGCCCCGACACAGTAGTGCGGACCGCCGCCGAAGTTCAGCATCCCCACGGGTCGTCGATGGATGTCGAAGGTCTCCGGTCGCGGGTAGATCTCCTCGTCGTAATGGCGAGCGATCAGCGACAGGTAGAGGATCGTCCCCGCAGCCAGCGTCTCGCCGCCGATCGTCGCCTCACGCTCGACGAACCGCACGATGCCCGCCGCGCTGTTGCACCAGCGGGTCGACTCCTCGATGGCCTGCGGCAGGAGCGAAGGTTGCTGACGCAGCTGGTTCATCGCGTCGGGGTGGGCGAGCAGCGCCACGAGCAGGTTGGCCAGCATCCAGCTGGTCGTCTCGTAGCTGGCGAGGATCAACGTGAGCACGACCCCCTCGCACGCCTCCACGCCGCCCAGCCCCTCCGCGACGATCGCCCGCGCGATCTCGCCGAGCAGCGTATCGCTCGGGTGCGCCACCTCGCGCTCAGCGATCTCCCGGAGCTGCGCTTCCATCGCGGCGTGGGCGCTCCGCCCTTCGGCCACGACGACGGGATCCTGCGGCATCACGACGCTGCGGATCATCTTGCGAATCAGCACGTCATTCTCGGCGATCCGCTCCTCAGGGAGCCCGAAGAGGGCGCTCGTCACGCCCATGGGCATCGACATCGCAAAATCATCGAAAAGATCCGCCCGCTCCTTCTGCACGAGCCGTTCCACGACCCTGCGCGCCACCGGGGTCACCGTCGCCTCCTCGTAGCGGGAGATCACGCGTGGGGAGAGGACCGCGTTGAAGAGCCGCCGCATGCGCGTGTGCGACTCACCGCCAAGCGTCACGAGCGTCCCTTTCATGATCCCGGTGTCGTAGGCCCGGGTGCTGAAGGTCTCGCTGTCGCGCAGCACCGCGGCCACATCGGGCCCGCGGAGTACGACCGGCACGCCGAGTCCCTCGTCGAAATAGACGGAGTGCTCCCTCGCCGCAGCGGCGAGATGGATCCCGAACGCCGAAGGGTCTTTCGAGGTGAAAGAAAATAGATTCTTACGAGGCAGCATACATAAAGCTTAGTATTCCATCTCGAAACGCGAATCAAGCCGCTTTGCCATGACTTCGACTGGGACGTAGGTGTGGAAGAGCGGTTATTGCGGACGCTTTTCCTACGTTGGCTTCGCGTGCGGGCCCTGTAGGTGCCCCCCGCCTGGTCCTGGGTCACGCCCGCACCGTCACGTCACGCCCGCACCGTGGTTGTGTCGCCGTCGCCCGCACCGTGGTTGTGTCGCCGTCGCCCGCACCGTGGTTGTATCGCGGTCGCTGTTGTCGTCGATCTGCGGCGATCGACGCAGTTGGCGGTCGCCCTACGCACGCCATAGACCGGCGCCTTCATGGCGCTCGATCAGACGGTGACGCGCCGCGGACGCGCCTAGATCCGTCCATGGTGGTTCGTCGAATCCCTGGCGACGAAAAGCTGCTCGACTCGGGAGTTCTGCTCGACCCGGGTTGAAGGCAGTGGATATCGCGGATGGAGGCGCCGTGACCCGATCATGGCAGCGAAGCCCGGCCGTCGTCGGGCCGGTCACCGAGAGGATGGATAGATTCCATCGCCTGCCTTGAGAAAGCGCCGGAAGCGGCCAGCAGGCGCGAGCGCATCCGCCATGGACGGTCGCCAGGCCCCGTGAGCCGAGCCCAGACACTCATCGTGCCCCCGCACCGGCGCCTATGGCAGGAGCACAAAAAAACAGAGCGCCCATTCGACGGTGGGGGGGAAACCGTCACGGGCGCTCTGCTTGCGTCTCTTGCAGGAGGTGAGCCAAGGACGTCCCTGCCTGATTTCAGATGCTTTTCCTACAGCGACAGACGTGCACCTTTCGGTTGTGGAATCGTAGCTTGCAGCGCTGTGAGCGGAGCGTGGCGGCCTTCGGCCACCGGCTCGCCGGAACCGCGCCGATCAGCTGGAGCCGTTCCGCTCTCCCGGCGCCCCCCGTCCCCCGCCGACGCCCCACGACGGCCGGGCGTTGAGCTCCTCAACGTCGGTTCCAATCATCTCCGTGTAGCTGCGACCCATCGCCTCGAGCTCGTCGCTGCTCAGCACGTCCTCGATCCGGGCGAAGCCCGCCGGCGCTCGCTGCTCCACCATCGAGAGGACCCGGTCGGCGCCCATCGCTCGGTTCGCGAGGACAAGGGAGCTCGTCGGCGGACGGCGCGCAGCTTCATAGGCGGCGAGCGCCTCTTCGGGGGCGCTCGTCTGGGCGAGGTGCCAGGCCAGCACGCGAGCATCGAGGATCGCCTGGGAGGCCCCGTTGGAACCGACAGGGTACATGGGATGTGCAGCGTCGCCGAGCAGGGTGACCCGGCCAGCGCCCCACCACGGCAGCGGATCGCGATCGATCATGGGATACTCGAAGATGACGGGCGCCGCGGCGATGAGCGCCGGAATGTCGAGCCAGGAGAAGCGCCACGCCGCGAAGTGGGGCAGCACGTCCTCCAGGCGTCCGTGCCGGTTCCAGCTCCCCGGCGCGACCGCCGCCCCCTCGTGCAGCCGCACCTCCGCCACCCAGTTGATCGCGGCCCGGCCGCCGAGCTCCGCGCGGCGGGAGATGGGATAAGCGACGAACTTGGCGGCCAGGTTGCTGCCGGCCATGATCATGCTGCGCCCCCCCAGGAACGGCTCGCCCTCGGTCACGCCGCGCCACATGTGAATGCCGTTCCACCTGGGCGGCCCCTCCGCCGGGTGGAGCTGCGCGCGAACCACGGAGTGGATGCCGTCGGCCCCGACAAGCACGTCCGCAGGGACCACGTCGCGCTCACCGGTCCGCCGATCCCGCACCGTGACCTGCACATCGGACGTCGTCTGCTCGAACCCCTCCACCGCCAGCCCGACGCGCACGCTGGAAGCCCCCAGGCGCCGCTGCACCGCCGCGAGCAACATCAACTGGAGCTCACCACGGTGGATCGACACCTGTGGCCAGCGATACCCGGCGGAGATACCCCGCGGATGGCCCCAGATCCGACCCCCGAACCGATCGTGGTGCACGACCTCGGCGGTCGGGATCCCTGTCGCCACCAGCGCATCGGCGAGGCCAAGCTCCGTCAGCTCTCGCACGGCGTGAGGGAGGAGGTTGATGCCGACACCGAGCGGCCTGATCTCTCGCGCGGCCTCCACAACACACGCATCGATGCCGGCCGCGTGCAGGCTCAAGGCCGCCGTCAGCCCGCCGATCCCCGCGCCCGCGATCAACGCCCGCATCACGCGACGCTCGCACGGCGCGCCGGACCCGGCAACGAGGCTCGTGGCGCCCGCGACCGCGGCGCCGAATCCGGGTAAGATCCTGGAACGAGGGACATACCATGCGATTGCTCGTCTCGATGGACGCTTGGGGTGCGAGGCTGCTCTCGGTGCTGGCGATCGCGCCTGCGCTGAGCTGCGGTGGAAACGTCACGTCCGGTGAAGGCTCGGGCGGCGGCACAGGTGAAGGCACCTCCAGCAGCACAGGTGAAGGCACCTCCAGCAGCACGGGCGAAGGCACCTCCAGCAGCACGGGCGAAGGCACCTCCAGCAGCACCGGAGGCCTGCCACCGGAAGGGTTTCCGTTCGCTTGCGACGATCCGGAGCCCATCGTCGTCGCGGACCAGAACACCGGGTACGTGCGCTGCGCCGACGGCTGGATCCACCGCGCCGAGGTCGTCACCTGTCCCAGCCCGCTCCCACGTGCCAAGGCCTGCGCGGACCCGAGCGGCGCGACGGGGAACTGCACCTCCGACGCCGACTGCACCGAGCAGCCACACGGCTACTGCGACGTCATGACCGGAGGCGAGGTGGCTCCAGGGTGCTTCTGCCAGTACGGATGCACGACCGACTCCGACTGCGGCGAGGGGCAGATCTGCCTGTGCGGCGATCCGATCGGGCGGTGCGTGCCCTCGCGGTGCACCAGCGACCAGGACTGTGGAAGGCTGCTCTGCTCCAGCTACGTCCTGCACCCCGGATGCGGCGGGACCGCCTTCGCGTGCCAGACGCCCTCGGACGAGTGCGCCAGCGACCAGGACTGCTCAGGGGACGAGCAATGCTCGCTCGAGGCCCTGCGGCACACCTGCACGCAGCAGATCTGCGCGATCGGCCGGCCGTTCCTCGTCGAAGGCGTCGTGCGCACCGCGCAGCCCGCCGCGCGCGACGACTGGCGGACCGCCGCTCCGGGCGCGCCGCCTCGCCTGGAAGAGCTGTCCGTCGAGCAACGGGCGGCCCTCGCCGAGCACTGGACCCGCGCCGCCCTCCTCGAGCACGCGTCGATCGCCGCGTTCGCGCGCTTCGCGCTGCAGCTCCTGTCGCTCGGCGCGCCGCCGGAGCTCGTCGGTGCCGCGCAGGCGGCCATGGGCGACGAGGCCGACCACGCGCGCACGTGCTTCGAGCTGGCCAGCGCGTTCGCCGGCCGCGGCGTCGGCCCAGGGCCGCTCGCCATCGACGGCGCCCTCGGCGGCGAAGGCGCCCGCGAGATCCTCGTGACGACCCTCCGCGAGGGGTGCATCGGCGAGACCGTCGCCGCGATCGAGGCGGCAGAGGCCGCCCTCCACGCGACCGATCCCGCGGTACGGCGCGCGCTCGAGAAGATCGCCGAGGACGAGACGCGGCACGCCGAGCTCGCCTTCCGGTTCGCGGCCTGGGCCCTCGACCGCGATCCTTCCCTCGCGAGCGCCATCGTCGACGAGCTCGCCGCGGCCTCCTCGGAGCTCCCCGCACCGAGCGAGGCCAGCCACGGCAGCCTGCTGCTCGGCTTCGGCGTGCTCTCCCTGCAGCACCGGCGCGCGATCCGGGAGCGCGCGCTCGCTCAGGTCATCGCGCCCTGCGCGCGGGCGCTGCTCTCGCGCGGCGGCGGCAGCATCGAGCGCAGCCGCCCGCGCCCGGCGGACGCCCGTCAGCGCGAGGAGACCGACAGCTTGGCGACGAACAGCTGACCATCCTCGGCCTCGACAGGGCAGTTCAGGAGCGCGAAGTCGGCGCCGGACGTGCCTGCGAGGAACACGTCCGTTCCGGAGACGGCGAGCGCCAGGATCCGCTGGAGCGCAGGGCCGCCGAGCGCGCCCAGCCACTCGACCTCGCCGTCCGTGGCCCGGAGCCGCGCGAGGAAGGCGTCCCCCTCGCCGGCCTCCCCGCCGATCTCGACGTCATCGATCTTCATCTGTTGATCGAAATGTCCGGCCACGACGATCTTTCCGAGCTCGTCAACGCCGACGACCCGCGCCGATTGAGCCCCGCTGCCCCCGAGCTGCTTGGCCCACGTGGCGGCGCCGCTCCGGTCGAGGTGCGCGGCGAAGCCGTCCTCTCCGGTGGAGACGCTCTCTCCGGCGAGATCGATCTGCCCCTCGAACGAGCCGGTCAAGACGACGCCCGCCTCGAGCATCGCCACGGCGCTGGTGCGCTGATCGCCGCGGAGAGCGGAGTAGTGTCGATACCAGACGTCCGCCCCATCGGCGCTCCATCCATCGCAGATCCACGACGCCGGAAACGACGCCAGGAGAGCGTCGATCCCGTCCGAGGCCGCGCCGCCGGGCGGCAGCGCGCTCTCGAAGCCGGGGAAGCCCACGTTCACCCGGCCCTCGAAATCGGCGATCACGAAGGCGTCGCCGGAGGCCACACGGAGATCGCGAGGCCAGAAACGCGCTCCCTCACGGCCCGCAAAGACGCCGCTGCACGGATTCAGGAGGGTCTGCGCATCGTAGCTGGAGAACCCGATGTCCAGCCCGCCCTGGAGCGACGTCAGTACGAAGACGCGGTCGCCCTCCGCCGCAACCGCCTTCGCCTCGTCAAGACCGCTGGACCCGTGCGTCACGCACGCCGCTACCCCGTCGGGATCGCTCTTGTCGAGCCGCGCCACGAACGCGTCGCCGGCGCCCTCGGGCAGCCCGCAGTCCGCGCCGAACGACAGGCTGCCCGTGAAGCCGCCCGCCACGTAGACGCTGCCGCCGTCCAGCGCGATCGCGGTTGCCTGGTGGACGTGGGTCGCGGTGTCGTTCTCCGCGTTCCCGAAGCGCTCGCTCCACACGTGGTTCCCGTCCCGCGCGAGGTGCGCCACGAAGACGTCCTTGCCGGCGCCGCCCGCCGTGAGCGGGGCGCCGCCGGCAACGGTGAGGTCCCCCTTGAAGCCGCCCGCGAGCCACAGGGTGCCGTCCTCGTCGGCCGCGATCCCGCCGAGCGTGGTCTCGGCGCCACCGAAAGACATCACCCACTGGCACGTATAGCCGGGCTCGCTGAACGAGCCGCCGCCGACGCCTTGCTCGTCGATGAGCTGGATGCCCACGATCTCCGCGCAGCCCGCGCTGCTCGCCGCGACGAGAGAGCTCGCCAGCCACAGCCGAGCGCGCCTTTCGAGCCTCATCGTCATCAGAACGCCCCGACGACGGAGCCACCGACGACGCCCGGAGCGAGCTGGACGCGGGCGGTCGCGCGCGGCCCGTCCGAGGGCAGCGTCAGCCAGAGGACGGCCGTGCCGGCGAGCGCCACGCTCGCGGCGATGAAGGAGAAATCGGACACGGTCGCATACGACATCGCCTTGCTGGCCAGATCGGGCACCGGCTGCGCGCAGTCCCGGTAACGCCTCGGATTCGCGCACGCCGTCTTCGCCGCGTCGTCGACCTTGTCCCACGTGGAGATCGCCAGGCCACCGAAGGTGCTTCCGAGCGCGATGCCCGCCAGCGTGAGCCCGCCCGTCACCCACATCAGGTTCCGGTGGATCGGATCCGGCCTTGCGCCGTAAGGCGTCGGCCTGCGCGGCTCGATGTCGCCGGTGGAAGGCGCGGGATCCTGCGCTGCCGCGCTGGGCGCGAGCGCCCTCACGGGGACCTCGACGGCCTCTCCCGTCCGCGTCACCTCGACGTCGCGCGCGAGGGCGTACCTCGCGGGCGCAGCCGCGATGACCTTGTGCTTCCCCGGCTCGACAGGGCGGGCCGCGCCGGCCCCTTTCGCGGCCACGCCGTCGAGCGCCGCCGGGAGCGCCTTCACCTCATCGGACACCTCTGCGGCGGTCTGCTCGGCCCGGGCCACGCCCGCCTGCGCCCAGGCGGCCAGCGTCACGAGGAGCCCGAGCGCGGGCCGACCGAGCCCCCTTCGCCCCGCGCGCCCCACACCCTTTGCGGAGCGCCGGGAGCCTCTGCTGATCGCTTCAGGCATCGAGTCCCCTGGAAGGTCGGCGAGCGACACCTGCTTCAGGTCCCCGCGCTGGACCACGATGACCGATAACAGGGCACCGCGACGAGCGCCAGACGAAAGACCCCCGCGCCAGCCGCCACGCCGCGCCCTGTTCGCGCTTCGACGCACGCGGCCTTTGCGCTAGCGTTCCGCTCTCGGTTCCTCGTGGTTCCTCGTGGTTCCTCGCGGTTCCTCTGGTTCCTCGCGGTTCCTCTCAGTTCCTCTCGGTTCCGGTCTCGCCCCTCGCTCCCAGGTCGTCGAGCGTACCGGCTGGAGCGCCCTCGCGAACAGGTGCCCTGATGTCCTCCGTGCCAGCCCCCAAGAAGAAGCGGTCCAAGAAGAGCGCGCGCTCGCTGCCTCGCAGGGACGAGGAGTGGATCGGCGGCTTCTTCTCCCTGCGCGCGTTCGTGCACGAGGGCGACGACGCGTACCGCCCCGAGGCGGTCGTCTGGATGACCGAGCGCGGCTTCGTCCTGAGCTGCGCCGCCCTGCGTCCCGGCGACGTCGTGACGGGCGCGGTCGACAGCTTCGAGGCCGCCACCAAAGGTCCCCTGGAGGGCAAGCCGCGCCTGCCCGAGCGCGTGCGCGTGGCCTCGCCGGCGCTCGCGGAGGCCCTGCGGGCGCGGCTCGGCCCGGAGGTCGAGGTCCGCGTCGCGCCCACGCCGGAGATCGACGTCGTGGCCGAGGACCTGGAGGCCCACCTCGGCTCGCGGGACGGCCGCCTGACGCCGAGCTTCCTCGGGGGCGGCATCGAGGCGCCGGCGATGGCCTCGTTCTTCCGCGCGGCGGCCGCGCTCTACCGCGTGACGCCCTGGAAGGCGGTGCCCAGCGACGCCGACATCATGGCGCTGTCGATCCCGTCGCTCGGCGCGCGCGATCTCGCGCTGTGCGTCGTCGGGCAGGCTGGCCAGAGCCACGGCGTCCTCCTGTTCGAGAGCGCGCGCGGGTTCGAGCTCTACCTGGCCGAGACCGCCAAGCTCCCGGACGCGCCGCCCGCGTCGCTGCCGGCGAGCTTCTTCTCGCTGAGCTTCGATCGCGCGAACGACCTGCACCCCGCGCTGCGCGCCGAGGTCGCCGAGCAGCGCTGGGAGCTGGCCGACCCGGACGCCTACCCCACGCTCGCGATGGTCGACGAGGACCTCATCGGCCGCAAGCCGACGCCGAAGGAGCTCACGGCCTCCGAGGCGCTCGCGCTCGGCCTGGTCGAGCTGATGAAGCGGCGCAAGGAGATCACGAGGGCGTTCCGCGGCGGCGCCCCGGTGGAGGCGAGCTACGTCGTGGAGACGCACGCGGGCCCGGTGGAGGTGCTCTTCCGCGCGCCCCACCCGGAGCGGAGCTGACCCGGCGGCGGCGCCGGCGAATCGGTCATCAGGGCTCGGGCGATCCGACGGGCGAGCGCAGCAGCGGGGAGGCCCCGCCCTCAGCGAGCGACGAGCCGGTAGAGATCGGCGTTCACGATGAACTCGCAGAGGACGTTGCCGAACTGGAGCATGTCGCCGCTGCGGAGGGGCACGCCGTCCCCGGACGGCGCCAGGAGCCGGTCGTTCAGGAAGGTCCCGTTGGTGCTCTTTCTCGCGTGGAACATCGGGGTGTCCGCGACCAGCACCGAGATGTGGGCGTGGACCTTGGAGACGGACGCGTCGCGGAGCACGATATCGCTGTTCAGCGCCCGCCCGATGAGGATGCGATCCTGCCAGGGACTCTCGGGGCGCTTCGCCACCGGCAGGAGCTCGCAGCCGTGCGACGTGGCGATCATCCCCGACGAGATCCGGTGACGGGACAAGGTCGGCTGGCCGCTCATGCCAGGCGCGGTCCCGGCGACGAGGGTCTTGAACGACGGAGGAGGTTGGTCATCGGGGCCGAGCTCCCGGAGCAGCCAGGCGTGCGGGTACTTCCGATCGAACGCCATCCGTGAAATCGCCCGGCTCTGAGCACAAAGCGCCGCGAAGGTCAACATGACGAGATCTTCCCCCAGGTTCCGGGCCGTTCGAGAGAGCCGAGCTCCCCGAGCGGCGCATCGCCCAATTCGGCGGGGCCCGATAGGCCCTTATACATCAGGAGACGACGGAATCACCGGACGCCACGAGACACCTTCGAGACGACCTCCGGCGCTGAACGGACTACATCGTCGGCGCTCGCCACACCCGGCTCCCGCGCGGGCGGCTCCGCCGTGCGACGCGCCTTTTGCCAGCCTCGCACGCCGGCCAGTCCGCAGGAGCGCTTCGCACGGCGGCTCCTGTATCGTGCCGCCGTGAGCTCCTCCTACAACGTTCAGCATGCGCCGGTCGGCGCCTTTGCCTCCTTCACCCTCGGCAGCGTCAACCGACGGGGCGGCTTTGCCTCCCAGGTCGGCCGCCCGGGAGGGTCGAACGTCTACATCGGTTACCGCGAGGGCAACGGCCAGTTCTTCTGCCTCCCTTACTTCGAGACGAGCAGCGCCCCCGGCTCGGAGGTCCCGTTCGGCGTCACGCTGACGTACGACACGCAGATGCGCCGCGTCTTCGGCGAGCAGGACATCCGCCGCGAGCTCGGCTGGGCCACCGACACAATCCGCGCTGGACGGATCACGTTCACCCTCTTCTCGCCGTTCGGCGCGATCCCGGATCCGCGCACGGCGCCGGCCGCCGAGGTCGCCCAGCGGTGCTGTCCGGCCCTCATCGCGCGGATCGAGCTCGACAACACCGGCCGCGCCGAGCCCATGACGGGCGTCTTCGCGCTCGATGCGCCGAGCATGCGCGACCTCGAGTCGACGAGCGGCGGCCAGCTGATCGGCGTCGCCCACGCCCGGCGCTGGGGCTTCGCCTGCCGCCCGGAGCCGGGCGTCCGCGCCTTCCAGGCCTTCTCGCCCGAGAACGCGCTCGAGGGCAGCGCGGATCGGCTGTTCCGCCTCGGCAAGACCGGCGGCCTGCTCATCGACGTCCCGCCGGGCGCCCGGCGCGAGGTCTGGATCGCGCTGGGGTTCCACGAGGCCGGGACCATCACGACCGGCATCGAGGCGCGCTACGCGTACACCCGCTACTTCCGGAAGCTCGAGGACGTCCTCTCCCACGCGCTCGACCACCGCGAGGCGCTCGTCCGCGAGGCGGCGCAGCGGGACGAGGAGCTCGCGAGCTCGCCGCTGAGCCCCGCCCAGAAATGGCTGCTCGCCCAGGCGACCCACGGCTATTTCGGGTCCAGCGAGTGGCTCGACACGGCGCTCGACGACGCCTCGCCCCCCGCGCCGCTGTGGGTCGTGAACGAGGGCGAGTACGAGATGATGAACACCTTCGATCTCACGATCGATCACCTCTTCTTCGAGCTGCGCTACGCCCCCTGGGTCGTGCGCGACGTCCTCGACCTCTACGTCGATCGCTACAGCTTCCGCGACGAGGTGAAGCGCCCCGGCGCGCCCTCCGAGCTCCTCCCGGGCGGCGTGTCATTCACCCACGACATGGGCGTCAGCAACCACTTCTCGCCCGCCGGCGACTCCAGCTACGAGCGCCCGAACCTCGACGCCGCCTGCTTCAGCCACATGACGCACGAGCAGCTCACGAACTGGATCTGCTGCGCCGGCGTCTACATCGCGCGCGCGGGCGACGAGGGCTTCCTCGAGCGCCATCGGGGCCTCTTCGCCGAGCTCCTCACGAGCCTCCTCCACCGGGACGCCCCGGAGCCCGGCGCGCGGACCGGCGTGATGTCGCTCGACAGCAACCGCTGCGGGACCGGCGCCGAGATCACGACCTACGACTCGCTCGACCACTCGCTCGGTCGCGCGCGCGGCAACCTCTACCTGGCCGGCAAGACGTGGGCGTCGTACGTGATCCTCGCCCACCTTCTCGAGCGCTGCGGAAACGCCGCCCAGGCCGCGGAGTCCAGGGCAGCGAGCCAGCGGTCGGCGCGCGCCATCGTGTCGGCCTTCCACGAGCCGTCGGGCTACATCCCCGCCCTGCTCGACGGGAGCTCGACGAGCGCGATCATCCCCGCGATCGAGGGGCTCCTCTATCCCCACGCCATGGGCCTGCTCGACGACAACGCCGCGGAGGGCGAGCACGGCGAGCTCGTCCGGACCCTCCACCGGCATTTCCAGGCCATCCTCAAGCCCGGTCTGTGCCTGTTCCCCGAGGGCGGCTGGAAGCTCTCGAGCAGCAGCGACAACTCCTGGATGAGCAAGATCGCGCTCTGCCAGCACATCGCCCGCGCGATCCTGAAGGCCGACCTCTCCGATGACGGGCGCCACGACGAGGCCCACGTGCGCTGGCAGATCGAGGGCTCCGGCTACTGGGCCTTCTCCGACCAGATGCAGCGGGGCGTGCCTGTCGGCAGCCGCTATTACCCGCGCGGCGTCACCGCCATCCTCTGGCTCGACGAGCGCTCCGCCGGGGCGAAATCGGCGAGCCGCTAGCGCGCGCCGCACCCCAAGGCCGACGTGACCTCCCGGAACCCCTCCGGATCGGGAAGCGTCAGGCAGCGCACCTCGCCCCTCCCCTGAGCTCACAGTTCGTCCGGCGACGATCCCCTATTGTATATCGTCCGTCGTGAGCCAGAGTCCGCCCAGCGCACGCGGGAGCGCGACGACGTCAGGCGCGCCGCCCGGGCCCAAGGCGGGCCCCTCCGACGCGGAGCTCGTCCTGGCCGCGCGCGCGGGGGAGCGCTGGGCGCAGGAGGCGCTCTTCCTGCGGCACGTGCCGTACGTCTCGGGGATCCTCTGGCGCCTGATCCCGAACCGCGCGGACCTCGACGACGTCGTGCAGGACGTGTTCTTCACGGCGTTCGTCTCCCTCCACAAGCTCGAGAACCCCCAGGCCTTCGCCTCGTGGATCGCCTCGATGGCGGTGCGGCTCACGCACAAGCAGCTGCGGCGCCAGCGCATCGCCGAGCGGCTCGGGCTCGCGCGCCGCGGGGAGGTGTCGTTCGACGACGTCGTCGGCGCGGACTGCCCGCAGGACGTCGCCGTCGAGGTGCGGCAGCTCTACGTGCAGGTCGAGGCGCTCCCGGTCGCCGAGCGGGTCGCGCTCCTGCTCCGGCGCGTCGAGGGCATGTCGCTGGAAGAGGTCGCCGAGGCGACGGGCGCGTCGCTCGCGACGGTCAAGCGGCGCATCGCGGCCGCCGAAGAGCGCCTCTCGGAGCAGGCCGGGCGCCCGCGCAAGCCGGGCGCGTGACGACCGCTCACGGCGCGCTCGCGACCGGCGTGAAGACGAGGCGCCGCTCGAGGTCTCCGGCGCCGAGCTGGCCGCGATCGTTGAGCCCGGCGCACAGGACCGCGCCGTCGCGCTTCCGCGCGCACGTGTGGTGCCGCCCGGCCGCGACCGACGCCCAGTCGGAGGCGTCGCCGACGCGCACCGGCGTCGTGTGATCGCTCATGTCGCCCAGACCGAGCTGGCCCTCCAGGTTGTAGCCCCAGCAGTAGAGCTCGCCGTTCGCGCGCACGCCGCACGTGTGGAAGGTGTCGATCGAGAAGCTCACCCAGTCGTCGAGCGCGCCGACGCGCGCCGGCGCCCGGAGGATCTCCTCGTGCCCGACGCCCGCCTCGCCGAACGAGTTCTCGCCCCAGCAGTACAGCGCGCCCTCGTGGCCTCCGCGTCCTGCGTCGCGCAGCCCGCAGGCCCCGTTCTGGCCGGTGCGGACGTCGATCCAGTCCGCGGCGTCGCCGACGCGGTGCGGATCGCGAAGCTGCATCTCGGCGTCGTCGCCGAGGCCGAGCTCGCCCCGGGAGTTGCGCCCCCAGCAGTAGAGGTGGCCCGGCGCGCGGATACCGCAGCTGTGGCCCTGGCCGCCGTCGACGAGCGTCCAGTCGTTCGCCGACCCGACGCGCGTGGGCTGGTCGCGGTCGACGCCATCCTCCGGGAAGGGATCGTCGAGGCCGAGCTGGCCCTCCTCGTTGTCGCCCCAGCACCAGAGCGCCGCATCGACGTCCACCCCGCACGTGTGCAGGTACGTGCTCCCGAGCTGCGCCATCGGCGCCGCGCTGCTGACCAACGCCGGCGTGACCTCGGAAGCAGCGGACCCGATCCCGAGCTGCCCCTCGCCGTTCGCGCCCCAGCACCACAGGCTGCCGTCGAGCCGCCTCGCGCAGCTGTGGAGCTCGCCGAGGGCGCTCTCGGCCCAGCCGTCGCCCTCGACCGCAGCCGGGGCGGTCCGGTCCTCCGTGTCGCCGACGCCGAGCTGCCCCTCGTCGTTGGCCCCCCAGCAGGAGAGCCGCCCGCCCTGGATGACGCACGTGTGGTACGGGCCCGCGGCGAGGCCGTCGACGCGCAGGACGGTGTCCTCGGCAGCGCCGCCCGCGCCGGCGCCACCTTCACCGGCTCCGCCCGCACCCGCTGTTCCGGCGCCGCCTGCGCCGGCTCCGACCGCGCCGGCGCCGCCCGGCCCTGCGTCGAGGACGACGCCGCTCTGGGTGCACGCCCCCACGGCGACGGCGACGGCGATCGCGCGCCACGCCTGCGGCCGCGTCGAGCGCCGTGTCAGAACACCACCCCCGCGCCCAGCGCGGCGAGCACGCCTGGGCCGCCCATGCTCGTGACGACCGCGTCGCCCGCGAGCGCCTCCACCATCATGAAGGGCGCGAGCGCGCCGACGCTCGCGCCGAAGCGCACGGGCCGCACGTCGACGTCCGCGGTCACGCCGAGCGCGGCGAACGCGGTCGGCCCCCCGAAGCGCGACGCCGACGCGCCCTCCTCGGCGCGCCCCTCGAACAGCACGTAGCCCGCCTCGACGGCCGCCTCGAAGCCGAGCCGGGCGCGCCCCGTCCGCGCGACGTACGCCGACAGCGAGGCGCCGCCGCCCGCGGCGTGCCCGAGCACCGTCCCGAGCGCGGCGGACGCGGGCAGCGCCTCGCGCGCGTACACGAACACCGAGCCAGCAAGCCAGGGCAGTACGTCCCGCCGGAGGAGGAGCGCGCCCCCGAGCTGCACCTGGCCGCCGCCGTACGCGGCCACGGTCGCGCGCACGCCGATCTCGGTCGCGCGCCGATCCGCGCCGCCGCCCGCGCCCGGCGCCGCGCGGACCCCGCCCGCGGGCGCCGGCGCCGGCGCGGCGCTCGCCATCGCGGCCCGTCGCCTCAGCGTGGGCTCGACCCAGCTCGCCCGGAGGAGCTCGTCGGCGGCGATCGCGAGCGCGAGCGCGCGGCCGTCGTCCTTCAGCCCGGCCACGTCCACCGTGCGCTCGAGGCGCTTCTGGGTGATGGCGTCGTCGATGCGGACCGCGGCGACGCCTTCCGGCGAGATGCGGATGGTCACGCGCGCGATCGCCCGCTCGCGCCCCGCGCCGCGCGCGTCGGGCGAGGCGCCCGCCTCGAGCCGCGCGCAGAGGTCTGTGCGGGCGAGCTCGGCTGCCAGGTCCACGAAGATCGCGCGCTCGAGCTCCGGCGTCGCGCCCTCGACGAGCACGGCGATCGGCGGCGCATCGCCGCCGCAGGCGTCTCCTTCGGCGCGCGCGACCCCGGCGGTGGCGGCGAGGAGGGCCGGGAGCACGAGCCCGCGCCCCGCCGCCATCACCGCGGCGCGCAGGCGGCCTTCACGGCGGCGACGTGGACGCCGCTCGGGTAGGTCGTGAGGTAGCGACGTCGGGCCTCTTCGCACGCGGCTCGTTTCCCCTGGCCATCGTAGAGCCGGACAAGGCGGGCGAGCGCATCTTCGTGGACCGACGAGCCTGCCGCCGACGAGGCGGCGGTCTTGAGCGCGTCCTCCGCGTTCGTGCCCTGGCCTCGCTCCATCTCGATGCGGCCGAGCTCGAGCGCCGCGATCTGCGCGCGCGCGTCGCCGGGGTGCCTCGCAACGAGCTGCCGGTACAGCGTGGCGGCGCGCGCGAGATCCCCTGCCCGCCGCGCCTGGTTGGCCGCGTCGAAGAGCCTCTGCGCGGCGTCGGCGCTCGGCGCGGAGGGCGCGGCCGCTGCGCTCCCCTGCGCTGGCGCGGCAGGGGCGCCCGTGGCGAGCGGCTGGGCGGGCGGGGGCTGGGCGGGCACCGCGTCCGTGGGCGGCTCCGCCTTCGCGGGCTCGGGCCTCGTCGACCACGACTCGCCCGCGTGCAGCCGCTTCACGTCGTCGGGCCGCGCGGGGTGACGGACCTCGACGATCCCCTTCGTCACCGAGACGGTGACCTCCTCCGTCGCCCCGTCGACGGCCACGCGGAACTCGGTGCCGACGACGCGGACCTCCACGCCGCGCGCCACGACGGTGAACGACCGCACGGCGTCGGGGACGACCTCGAAGCGGGCCGCGCCCGAGCGCAGCGCGGTCGCGACGTGGCGAGGCTCGTCGCGCTGCACCTCGAGCTCCGCGCCCTGGTCGAGCGAGATCGTCGAGCCGTCCGACAGGGACAGCACCGAGCCCATCGCCGCGACCGCGGCCGGCGGCGCGCTGGACGAGCCGCCGCGCGCCCCCACCCACAGCGCGGCCGCCCCGAGGGCGAGCGCTCCGGCGAGGGAGCCGGCAAAGAGCCACCGGCGGCCATGGCGAGCGCCCCGGGCCTCGAGCCGCTCCTCGATGCGCTGCCACTGGCGCGCCACGCTCCCCTGGGTGACGGGCGGTCGCACCCAGGCGCGGAGGGGCGGCTCGGGGTTCATGCTCATTATGTACCCCGACGGGCCGGGAACGGCTCAGCCGGCGGACACGAGCTCGGGCGCGCTCCCGCCTGGAGCCGCCGGGACGAGGAGCGCGCCGGCGGCGGCGCTCAGGGCAGGTTCGCCAGCGGGTCCGTCTTGCCGACGCCCGCGTGCTCCAGGACGAGCGCCTTGACGGCGGCCGCGCGGTCGAGCGGGTACTCGTACGGCGCGGTCCAGGAGCAGTCGTCACCCGACTCCTGCGTCCCCGTGGTCTGCTCGAACACGTTGTCGATGCGGTGCGTACCGCCGGCCGGGCTGTCCAGGGTGGTGATGGGGTTCTGCACCTTGTAGAAGTGATTGCCCTCCACCCTCAGACAGGCGCCGACCCGCGAGTTCACCCCCGACGTGGGGACGTCCTCGAAGTAGTTGTTGAAGACGTGCCCGTTACCGCCGCGATAGCTCGGGATGCGGGAGTTCACGTTGCGGAAGCGGTTGTGATGGAAGGTGATGCGGCGGTCGCTGTTGTCCTTGTCCGACGAGCCGACCAGCATGCCCTTCCAGTGGTCGTGCAGGTAGCTCCACGAGATCGTGATGTTCGAGGACTCGTGGGTCGCGTCGATGAGGCCATCGTACTTGTCCTTGTTGGAGTTCACGGCGGGAGACTCGGCCCAGAGCTCGCAGTGGTCGATCCAGACGTTGTGGCTCTCGTCCATGTGGATGCCGTCGCCGTTGCCGCTGCCGGCCAGCACGTGGTGGATCTTCAGGTTGCGGACGATGATGTTGGAGGCCCTCCTCAGATTGAGCCCGATCCCCTCCAGCTCTCCGCTCGACCCGACCCCCACGAGGGTCTTGTCGGAGGTGACGTCCACGTCTTCCAGTTCGTCGCCGCTGCCGCTGATCTTGCCGGTGATCCGGATGATCAGGGCGCCGTCCCTCGCGGCCTCCCTCCTCAAGGCGTCGAGCGAGCTCACGGAGACGACGTCTCCGCCCTTGCCGCCGGTGGTGCCGTCGCCGGTCGTGGCATAGCCGTAGAGCCTGAAGTCGACCGCGCCGGTGTCGCCGCCGCCGGCGCCGCTGCCAGAGCCGCCCGCACCGCTGCTGGAGCCGCCGGTGCCTTCGTCCGAGCCGCCCTCACCATTGCCGGAGCCGCCGGTGCCTTCGTCCGAGCCGCCCTCACCACTGCCGGAGCCGCCCTCGCCGCTGCCGGAGCCCCCGGTCCCGCCGCTGGAGCTGCCCGCGCCGCTGCCCGCGCCGGTCCCACCGGTCCCGGCAGCGCCGACGCTCGCCGTGGAGCCTGCGCTCCCGCTGCTCGTCGGCTGCCCCGCGTCGTCTTCCGGCTCTGACGTCTCCGAGCCGCACCCGACCACCGAAACGCCGAGGATGCCGAGCGCGATCAGCGCAGCCCAAGCGACTCGAGATTCGCACTTCATGAGCAAGTCACCTTTCCGTGATGAGCCAAGGCCAAGCAGCTCGCGCGACGCGGGCGGAGGCGCCGGACAGCACACAAGCCGTTCGCTGGAGCTTCACAGCAACGCACATGCCATCAGCTCAGGACGAACCAGCCCTGTCTGGATCGCACGGTTCCACCGCATTTCCCGCAGGGATCTCTGCAGCGCCGCGCCTCTCCCCCGGAGCTCCCGGGCAGGCGCCGCGACCGAGGCTGTCAACCACGGGTTGACACGGTGGACACGTGCAACACCGCGTCATCAGCCCCGGCGCTGCACGAGGCCCGCGATATCGAGCGCCGCGGCGTGGCCCCGCGCTCGGCTCCGCGGCTCCTCCCGGGGATCAGGGGCCGATTCGAACGAGCTCGACCCAGTCGAGCCTCGCCGCGTCCTCGCGGCACCCGAACGAGACGATGTGCATCCCGGGATCGAGCGGGAACTTGAGCAGCAGCCCTGTCTCGTCCTCCGAGTCGTGAACGTAATCCTCGTGGAACGCGGTCCCGTTGAAGTCGTACCTGGTTCCGAGCTCCGGCTGATGGTCCATGCGGACGAGGAACGAGTTGTCCGTGCTCTCGTCGGGCCCCGTGGCGACCCTGGCCCTGATCTGGTACGTGCCGGCCTCACCGATCTCGAACGAGCAGTCGACCCGGTCGCTCTCGCAATTCGCCTCCTCGGGGACCGCCACGTACGTCCCGCCGCTCGCCAGCGGGTCGTCCACGCGCTCGAAGCGGCCGGAGAGCTCGCAGTCCTCGGCCTCGATCCTGATCCTGAACGAGCTGCTCCCCCCTCCCGTGGGCGCCGACGAGGCGTCCCACTCGGCGGACAACCCCTCCAGCGAGCACGCGCAGGCCAGCACCGGCAAGAGCGCCCCCCAGCGCCCCCATCGCGCTGCCCGCGCGGCGGCCGCCGTCGCGAGCGCCGTGGGAGCCTCCCCCGCGCCGCAGCCCGCGCGAGGTCTCGTGTCCGCCCCAGGTCCCGAGCTCTCGTTCATCTCCCACGACGCTAGCAAGACGCGCACCGGCGGCGCGGCACAACTTGTCGAGCCGGCGCGATTCACGCGGGGCGCGCGACTCACGCGATTCACGCGATTCACGCGGGGCGCGCGGACGTCAGAAGCACGCCCCGCGCGTGTCAGCGCGCGGCGGGACGCGCGTAGTCCTGCGCGCGGAAGAGCACCCCGTGGACCTCGCCGTCGACCAGCGCCGGGACGAGCGCCCCAGGCAGCACCGACTCGACGTCGTTCGGCGCTTTTGGCCCGCCGAGATCGGTCCGCAGCCACCCCGGGTCGAGGAGGTTCATCAGCACGCCCGTGCCACGGAGCGAAGGCGCCATGTCGCGCACGAACTTGTCGAGCGCGGCCTTCGACGCCGCGTAGGCCATCAGCTCGGGCTGATCCTGGATCCCGGAGGTCACCTGCACGATTCGCCCGAACCGCCGCTCCAGCATCGTCGGCAGCAGCCGGTACGTGATCCGTATCGGGCTGATGACGTTCACCTCGAAGCTGAGCCGGTAATCGTCCGCCGGCGTCTGCAGGTGCGAGGCGCGGAACGGCGTCATGATGGCGGCGTTGTTGAACAGGAGGTCGATCCCGCCCGACGCCGCGATGGCGTCGTCCAGCATGCGGTCGACCGCCGCCTGATCCGACAGCTCGCCCGAGACGGCGCTCACCCGGATCCCCTTGCCGGCGAGCTCCCCTTCGAGCTCGCGCGTGTGCGCCGCGTCGCGGCTGTGCAGGACGACGTTGCAGCCGAGGTCCGCGAGGCCGCGCGCGATCCGCTTTCCGATACCCCGGCTCGCGCCGGTGACCAGCGCCCACTTTCCACGAATTTCAAGCGTCATGGCGGCCTCTTATGGCAGAGGCCGCCCGGCCTGGCAGCTCGAAAAGCGCTGCGGCGGTGGAGGCGCCGCGGGGACGCCGCTCCGGTGGCGCCGCGCGCGCCGGCGCCTACGCCCGGCGCCGCGGGCCTCCACGCGCGCGCCTCCGGCTGACCTCCAGGCCGCGGCCGAGGCTGCGCAGGACGAGCAGCTCCTCGCCGAGGTCGACGTCGACGAGCGCGCGCGCGACCTCCGGGCGGACGCCGGTGAGGATCGGCCTGGACCCGAGCAGCTGGATCGCGTGCGCCAGCCGCTCCAGGGCCGCGGCGCCGTCCGGATCGAGCGCCTCCGCGCCGGTGACGTCGAGGACCACGTGGGACGCCCGCTGCGCCACGATCGCGGGGAGGAGCCGCTCTCCGAGCTCGCCGCCGCGCTCCGCGTCGAGCCGCCCGATGAGCGGCACCGCGAGCGTGCCCCGGCCGACGTCGAGGATCGGCGCGGAGAGGTTCAGGATCTGCCGCCGTTGCTCCTCCACGAGGGCGAGCGAGCGGTTCAGCTGGTCGATGAGCCGGCCCTGCTCCTCGACCTGCCCCTCGGCGCGCCGCTGCGCCGTGACGTCGAGCTGCTGCACGAGCACCGCGCGCGCGCCGGTCACGGGATCGGTCGTGGGGCGCGCCTCCACCTGGTGCCACCGCTCGCCGTCGGTCGTGACGACCCGCACTTCCCCTGCCCACGCCGCCTCGGCGTCGATCGCGCCGCGGACCGCCGCGCTCACGCCCTCGTCCGGGAACGCCGCGTCGATCGTCGGCGCGTCGCCGAGGGCGCGCAGGGCCGCGGGGTTGTGGAAGAGCACCTTCCCCTCCCGGTCGACGAGGCTGACCAGCACCGACGAGTGCCGGACCGCCTCCACGCCGCGCACCATCGAGGCGCCGACGCTGGCGGCCTGGGGGAGCGCCTGGAACAGGATCGCGAGCCGCCCGTCATCGAGGTCGATCGGCTTCCCGTGGAGCGTCACGGTCGCGGGCGTCCCGCGCGGGTAGAGCGTCCAGTCCTCCAGCACCGTCCCCCCTTCCGCGAGGACGCGGAGGTAGCCGTCGAGCCGCGCGCGGACGGCCGGCGACAGGTCCGAGAGGTCGCGGGAGAGCAGCTCGGCGCGATCCGCCGCGCGCCAGAACTCGACGGCCTTCGCGTTGCCCCATGCGAACCGGTACCGGCCGTGGTCGTAGACCCAGGTCGGCAGGACGGACAGATCGAGAGCCGACAGGCGCTGGTCGAGGGACGTCATGTCGTGGCGGCACGTCATACGACGCCCCCGTCCGTCCTGCACGCCCCTTGACGTCTCTTCACCGGCGCGGCCGGCGCGCGCGGACGCTCAGCGGGTGATCTGCCACAAGAGATCGAGCAGCTCCTGCACCGCGGCCCGCCGGCCTTCCCAGCGGGATTCCCAGGACGAGGCAGCCACGACGGCGCTCGCCCGACGCGCCGCCTCCCTGGCGATCTCGGCCTCCCGGCGCGACCGCGCCTCTTCCTCGATCTGCTGCTGCCGCGCCCTCGCGGTGCCGCCCGACGCGGCGAAGGCGAGGAGCTGCGGGAGCTCGCCCCGGTCGAACCAGGTGCCGTGTTCCCTGCAGATGTCGACGATGATGCCGCTCTTGCCGGCGAAGTTCTTGCGGTTCATCCGCTGGCCGCACGCCGGGCACCGGACGTAGCGCACGCGGACGTCGACGTGCTCCGGCCGCCGCGGCGGCCTCGGCGCGCTCGTCCCGTAGCTCTCCCGGCGCTCCAGGAGGTCCAGCAAGAGCGCGTGGTCGACGAGCTGGCCGCCGCACCGGCCGCAGTCGCGCAGGAGGCCGGCCGCGGCGCGGAACGCCGAGAAGGGCACGCCGCAATCGGAGCAGAGGAGCGCGTCGGGCTCGGGGATGGGCTCCAGGCCGAGCTCGTGCCCGCACCCGTCGCAGCGCTCCGCGTCGGGGAGGTTCAGCTGGTAGCAGCCGCCGCAGCGCACGGTGGCGAGCGGCCCCTGGCACCCGGGGTAACAGCGCCCCTCGGCGTTGATCAGGAGGCCGCATCGCGGGCACGTGCTGCGATCGGCGCGCACCCTGGGAGTCTAGACGCCCAGCGCGCTCACGAGAAGCGCCGCGACAGGCGCCCTCGCTCCGGGCGCCAGCGCCACCTTCACATCGCCCACATCGCCGGACGGATGATCGGGCTCAGCGCTGCCTGGCGGGGCGCATCCACGCATGGGGATGGGAGCTCCGGGGGCGGCTGTGCGGCGGCGCGCTGGACCGGCGCACCTGCTTTCCGAGCTCCTCGAGGAGAACTCCCACGGCGGCGTCGTCGTCCTGAAGCACGACGACATGGTCGTTGTTCTCCTCACGCAGGAGCCGGTTCACCTGGAGGGCGCCGACCGCCGTCCGCACGACGATGGCGACGCACGCGAACTCGCTGACGAGCATGCTGCGCGTGCGCATCGTCGCGGCCTCGAACGCCGGATCGTTGTTCATGGGCGCCCGGCGGAGGTCGAGCAGGTGGCCGAGGCACCAGCGATCGAGCGACTCGTAGACCTTGAGCGCTTCGGAGTGGACCCGGATGAAATCGTCGGGAGACGGATAGGGGACCTCGGAGCGGGTGCTGCGGACGATCGACATCTCCTGATCGAGGGTGACCGTCAGGTGGTCGTTCTGCAGCAGGACATCCATCCCACCACAGGATAGCGAGCCGGCGGCGCGCCGGCACCTAAAAGCAATGGCGAGCTCAGCGCTGCGCCGACAAATGCTGCGTGATCGGCCAGAACGGACCGCCGCGCAGCGACGTGGGTTCAGGTGTGCGTGGAGCGATGAGCGGCCCAGAACCAGCGGAGTCCGCATTCCCTCGCGATGGGCGCGGGCAGCGGGAACGAGTCTCCTTCAGGCCAGCGAGTCGGTCCTCGGGACGACGACCGGCGATCATGTGTCTTGGTCATGTTGGTTGATCGTCCCGCACGCCCGAGACTCGCGCCTTCAACCCGTGCCGCCCCCATTGCCGCTCACTCGAACCGCAGCGCCTCCACCGGATCGAGCCTCGACGCGCGCCTCGCCGGCCCCACGCCGAACGTGATCCCGATGAGGATCGACACCCCGAGCGCCAGCCCGACCGCGTACGTCGGCACGATGGTGGCCCACTCCCCGAACCGCGACAGCAGCACCGCCGCGCCGTATCCCAGGCCCACCCCGGCCACGCCGCCCGCGAGCGACACGACGACCGCCTCGACAAGGAACTGCCGCAGGATGTCCCCGCGCCGCGCCCCGACCGCCATCCGCACGCCGATCTCGCGCGTCCGCTCCCGCACCGAGACCAGCATGATGTTCATGATCCCGATGCCCCCCACGATCAGCGACACCGCCGCCACGCTGCCGAGCAGCATCGTGAAGGTGCCCGTGATCTGCCCCATCGTCGCCAGCATCTCGGCCTGCGACCGCACCTCGAAATCGCTCGGCTGATCCGCGCGCAGCCGGTGGCGCAGGCGCAGCAGCTGCTCCAGCTGCGCGATCACCATGTCGGACCGATCCTCGCTCGCCAGCTGCAGCGAGATCGTCGACAGGTGATCCTGCCCGAACAGCACCGACCGGTGCGTCGACAGCGGCACGAACACGCCGTCGTCCGGCGAGCCCATGCCCGACCCCTTCTCCGCCAGCACCCCGACCACCCGGAACGCATTCCCGTTGATCTGGAGCCGCGTCCCGAGCGGCGACGCCCCCGGGTAGAGCTGCCGCGCCACGTTCGCCCCGAGCACGACAACGCGCGCCCGCTGCTGCTCGTCCAGGTCGGAGAACGAGACGCCGCTCGCCACCGAGAGCGAGCGGACCTCGAGGTACGCCGGCGTGATCCCCGTCACGGACGCGTTCAGGTTGCTCGCCATGTACCGCAGCTGCGCGCTGCCGCTCCGCTCCGGCGCGATCGCCGCCACGCCGTCGAGCCCCTTGAGCGCCTCGGCGTCGTCCTCGGTCAGCGTCTTCACCGTGCCCGACCGGACCCCGCTCGCCGACGCGGACCCCGGGCGCACCATCAGCAGGTTCGCGCCGAGCGACCGGATCCGCCCCTCGACGCTGCTGCGCGCGCCCTCCCCGATCCCGAGCACCGCCACGACCGCCGCGGTCCCGATGATCATGCCGAGCATCGTCAGCAGCGTGCGCAGGCGGTTCGAGGCGAGCGAGCGCCACGCGCTCTTCGCCGTCTCCTTGATCAACATGCCGCCTCCATC
Source organism: Sorangium sp. So ce128 (assembly GCF_051525245.1). Classification (NCBI taxonomy): domain Bacteria; kingdom Pseudomonadati; phylum Myxococcota; order Polyangiales; family Polyangiaceae; genus Sorangium; species Sorangium sp. So ce128. The sequence goes on from NZ_CP150313.1 coordinate 6,943,620, forward strand.
TCGCCCGCGTGGAACGCCGACACCACGTCGGCCGAAGGCCCGTCGGCCACGATGTGCCCGTCCCTCATGTGGATGGCGCGCGAGAGCGACCGCGCCACGCCGAGGTCGTGGGTCACCATGATCAGCGTCGTCCCGTCCGCGTTCAGCGACAGGAGCAGCTCCAGGACGTCGCGCCCCGTCTTGCTGTCGAGCGCGCCCGTCGGCTCGTCGCACAGCAGGATCGACGGCCGCGTCACGAACGCCCGCGCGATCGCCACGCGCTGCCGCTGCCCGCCGGAGAGCTCCGACGGCAGGTGCCGCGCGCGCGCCGCGAGCCCCACGCGCTCGAGCGCGCCCTCCGCGAGCGCGCGGCTGTTCTTCACCGCCCCGTAGAGCAGCGGCAGCTCGACGTTCTCCGCCGCCGTCATCCGCGGCAGCAGGTTGAAGCTCTGGAACACGAACCCGATGTGGCGGTTCCTGAGCGCCGCGAGCTCGTCGTCGTCGAGCTCCGCCACGTTGCGCCCCCCGAGCCGGTAGGTGCCCTCCGTCGGCCGATCCAGGCACCCGAGGATGTTCAGCAGGCTCGACTTCCCGCAGCCGGAGGGCCCGATGATCGCCACCGACTCGCCCCGGCGCACCTCGAAGCCGATCCGGTCGACCGCCCGCACCGCGAGGTCCTCGCGATCGGCGTGGTACACCTTCGAGAGCCCGCTCACGAGGACCGGGACGTCCATCTCAGCGCCCTCCTCGACTGGCGCCCATCCCCATGCCCATCCCCCGCATCGGGTTCTGGCCGCCGCCCTGCCGCTGCCCCTGCCCCTGGCCCTGCGGCCCCGCCGCGCTCGAGACGGGCGCGCTCGCGAGCACGTCGTCGCCCTCGCTCAGCCCCTCGGTCACGACCATCTGCGAGCCGTCCGTCGCCCCGGTCTGGATCGGCCGCTCCTCGCCGCTCGCGAGCCGCACGAACCGCCGCTTGCCCTGCGACTGCACGGCCAGGAGCGGCACGAGCAGCACGTCCTTCTGCTCCGCGGTCACGATCTCCACGTCCGCGCTCATCCCCGACCGGAGCAGCGACGCGTCCTTGTCCTTGACGACGATCTCGACGTCGAAGGTCACGACGCTCGACACCTCCTTGCCGAGCGGGCTCACGCGGTCGACAACGCCCTGGAACACCCGGTCCCCGTAGGCGTCGACGCGGATGTCGACCCGCTGGCCCGGCGCGACGCGCCCGATCTGCGCCTCGTCGATCGCGCCGACGATGCGCAGGTTCGACAGATCGGCGAGCGTCATCACGGCGCTGCCGCCGCTCACGTTGGTGAGCGCCGACGAGACGAGCGTCCCCTTCTCCACGGCCACGTCGAGCACCGTCCCGGCGATCGGCGCGTAGATCTGCGTCTCCTTCAGCCGCGTCTCGGCGTCCTGCACCGCCAGCTCGGCCGCCTTGAGCTGCGCCTGGGTCGAGCTCAGCTGCGCCCGCCGCAGCGTGATGTTGGCGCCCGCGACCTTCGTCGAGTGCGCCGCCGTGCGGGCCGCGTCGGTCGGCCCGAGGCCCATCTCGGCGCTCTTCTCGGCGACCTCCTGGCTCGCCTGGCTGTTCTTGCGCTCGAGCTCGGCGACCGCGACCGACGCGTTCGCCGCGGCGAGATCGGCCTTCACCCGGTCGCGCGCCACGCGCGCCTCGGCGAGATCGCGCTCCGCGTCCGTCGGGTCCAGGCGCACGAGGAGCTGCCCCGCCTCGACCGTATCGCCCTCCTTCACGAGCACCTCGATGACCTGCCCCGGGGCGCGCGACTTCACCTCGACCTGCACGTCGGGCTCGATCTTCCCGGACGCTGCCGCGGTCTCGGTCAGGCTCCCGCGGCGGATCTCGACGGTGGGGCCGGCGGGGGTCTTCTCGGGCTGCTTGTACCAGGCGTACCCGCCGATCGCGAAGCTCGCCACGAGCACCGCGGCCACGCCGGACATCAGGTAGCGCTTCTTGTTCCTGTTCATGACGACCTCCTGGGGAGCACCGACGCGAAGCGGACGAGCAGCGCGCCCGTCTCGTGATCGAGCTGGAGGCGCGACGTCAGCTCCGTCACCGCGGCCCGCAGCCTGCGGAGCTCCGCCTCCCTCCGCGTCTGCTCCGCCTGCACCACGTCCGCCGACGTCGCGGTCCCGAGCGAGAGCCGCTGGCGCTCGGCCTCGGCCAGCTCGCCCGCCATGCGCGCCGTCTCGGTGGCCAGCGCGACCTGCTCGGCCGCGGCCTCGAGGCTCGCGCGCAGCGAGCTCACGTCGGCCGCGATGGCCTCGGCGCGCGCCTGGTACCGCGCCTCCGCGGCCGCGAGCTGCGTGCGCGCGCGGGCCGCGTCCGCGGACGCCCTGCCGCCGCCGATCGGCAGCTCGACCTCGATCCCGCCCAGCACCCCGAACGCGGGCCGGCCGCCCGGCAGCGAGAGCCCCGGCAGGCCGTCGCGCACCCACTGCCCGTCCATCGAGGCCGTCGCGAACAGGTCGAGGCGGATCTGGTCCGCGTCCTCCGCCGCGCTCACCCGCGCGCGCTGCGCGTCGAGGTCGGCGCGCAGGGCCGCGAGCTCCAGCGACCGCTCGCTCGCCGCGCGCACGAGCGCGTCGGCCGACGGCAGGGCCCCGAGGGACGGCGGCGCGCCGGTCGGGGCGAGCGACGCCGCGCTCGCCGGGGCCATGCCGAGCGCGCGCCCGAGCGCGATCGCCCGCGCCGCGCGCGTCGCCCGCGCCTGCGACAGCGCGTCCGCGATCGACGCGGCCGAGGTCGAGAAGCGCAGGACGTCCACCTTCGTGCCGGTGCCGAGGGTCTCGGCGCGCGCCTTCGCGTCGGCGAGCAGCCGCTCTGCGGCCGCGAGCGCCTGCTCCTGCACGAGGATCGCCTGCTCCGCGTACCAGAGCTCCCAGTACGCCCCGAGCACGTCGAGCGCGGTCTGGCTCGCGGCGAGCTCGCGCTCCTGCTCCGCGGCGACGGCCGACGCCTGCGCCTGCGCGTAGGGCGCGAGGACCGCGTCGGTCCCGGCCCCCCGCAGCAGCGGCTGCCGCGCCGAGACGTAGGCCTGAGCGCCGTAGTTCGGCCCCGGGGTCCCGTCCGCGGGCGAGCGCGCCGACGCGCCCACCTCGAGGCTCGTCCCGACGTCGGTCGTGTACCGCAGCGCCGCGTTCGACGCGACGGACGTGCCGCCGGAGCGCTGGAGCGCGCCGGCTCCATTGCCCGGCGCGCCTCCGTTGGCGTCGGCGACCCTGCCATAGCTCTCCTGGTACTGTCCGGTCACCGAGGCCGAGAGCGTGGGCCTGCGGGCGCCCTCCTCGGCGGCGACGGCCTGCCGCGCCGCGGTGGCCTCGAGCAGCGCCGCGCGGAGGGACGGGTTCTGGGAGGCCGCGCGGCGGACCGCCTCCTCGGCGGTGAGCGTCTCGGCGCGCGCCGCGACGCTCAGCGAGCACGTGGCGGCGAGGGCGAGAGACGCCAGCCACGGCAAGCGAATCGAGCGAGTGAACGTCATGCACCGCAAGCTAAAGGGCAGTGTCTCAAGAGGTGTCCTGGTCGTGTAAAGATTCGTCAAGACGCCTCTTGACCAGGCCTTACACGGCGGTGCGACAGCCGCGCTACAGTCGCGACATGGCGGATCCGCCCCAGATCCTGGTCATCGACGACGACGCCGAGCTCTGCGAGCTCCTGGCCGAGCTGCTCGGTCAGGAGGGTTACGCCGTGGAGAGCGCGCGCGACGCGATCTCCGGCCTCGCGCGCGCGCAGGAGGAGAAGGAGAGGCCGTTCACGCTCGTGGTGCTCGACGTGATGTTGCCTGGGCTCAACGGGTTCGAGGTCCTCACGCGGCTGCGGCAGAGCTCGCGGGTCCCTGTCCTGATGCTCACCGCGCGGGGCGAGGACGTCGACCGCATCGTCGGCCTCGAGATGGGCGCCGACGACTACCTGCCGAAGCCGTTCAACCCGCGCGAGCTGGTCGCCCGCGTGCGGGCGCTCCACCGGCGCGCCTCTCACGCTGGCGCGGCGGCTGGGCCGGGCGCGGCGGCCGGTCCTTCCGCCGCCGAGGCGCAGGGCGCGCTGACGGTCGACGATCTCGAGGTGCTCCCCGCCGCGCGGCGCGTCCGTGTCCGCGGCGAGGAGGTCCGGCTCACCACGGCCGAATTCGACCTGCTCGAGGTCCTGGCGCGGCAGGCGGGGACGGTGGTCTCGCGCGAGGATCTCGCGCGGCGCGTCCTCGGACGCCGGCTCGCGGCGTACGACCGCGGCATCGACATGCACGTCTCGAACCTCCGCCGCAAGCTCGGGCCCGGGCCTGGCGGCGGCGAGCGCATCAAGACGGTCCGCAACGCGGGCTACATCCTCGCGCGGGAGCGCGCGTGAAGCGCTTCCTCCCCGGAGGGCGGCCGTGAAGAGCCTCTTTTTGCGCCTCCTCGTCTCGCTGTGGCTCGCCATGGCGCTGCTCGTCGGCCTGCTCGCGGTGATCCACGGCTGGGCGTTCTCCGCCGAGCCGAGCGGGCTGCGCCGCCGGCTGAACACGCGCAGCGTCGAGCTCCGGGCGGAGGGCGCGCTCGCCTGCGCGCGGGAAGGGCTCCCCGGCTGCGAGCAGCGCCTCGCGCCGCTCGATCCGCGGGATCAGCGCGTCGCTGTCTACCGGGCCGGCGCGCTCGTCATGGGCGAGCCCGTCGAGGGCGCGCCGCTCGCCGAGGACAGGGCGAGGCGCTCGGCCGACGGCATCGCCATCGAGGTCGGCGAGGAGCGGGAGCTCGTCGCGGTCGTCCTGCGCCGCGACCCTGCTCTCGCCGCGGTCGCGGCCGGTCCGGTCCGGTCGCCGTGGATGTTCTTCATCGTGCCGGAGACGTTGCCCCAGCGGCTCCTCGCGATCGTCGCCGTCACCGGGCTCGTCGCGGTGCTCCTCGCGCGGTACCTGTCCCGTCCGATCCGCATCCTGCGCGGCGCCACCCAGCGGATGGCCGCGGGCGATCTCTCGGTGCGCGTCGCGCAGAAGCTCGCGGGCGCGGACGGCGAGACGCTGGCGCTCGGGCGCGACATGGACCGGATGGCCGAGCGCATCGACGAGCTCCTGGAGACGCAGCGCCGGCTCCTTCGCGACGTCTCTCACGAGCTCCGGTCGCCGCTCGCGCGGCTCAACATCGCGCTCGAGCTCGTCCGCCGGCGCTCGCCGCCGGACGTGGAGCCTGCGTTCGACCGGATCGAGCGGGAGACGGAGCGGCTCAACGGGATGATCGGCGAGCTGCTCACGCTGAGCCGCCTGGAGTCGGGCCGGGGCATGGAGCGCACCGAGCGGGTCGATCTCGCGGCGCTCCTGGAGCAGCTGGTCGAGGACGCCGCGTTCGAGGCCGAGCAGCGGGGTTGCTCGGTCGAGCTCGGGGCGCGCGACGCGTGCTCGCTGGACGGGAACGAGGAGCTCCTCCGGCGCGCCATCGAGAACGTCGTGCGCAACGCGGTGCGCTTCACCGAGCCGGGCACCGCGGTCCGCGTCGATCTCGAGTGCTCCGGCGGGACGGCCGAGGTGCGCGTCCGCGATCGCGGCCCGGGCGTCCCGGAGGGCGCGCTCGCGGACATCTGGAGGCCGTTCTACCGGGTCGACGACCACAGGGCGCGCGGCGCGGGCGGCACGGGGATCGGGCTGGCCATCACGCAGCGGGCGGTGCGGATCCACGGCGGCGAAGTCGAGGCGAGGAACGCGGACGGCGGCGGGCTCGAGGTCGCGCTGCGGCTGCCGGTCGGCGCGGGGGGCTGAGCGGGGGGCTGGCGGGCAGGATCGACCCGCCCCCCCCTCCGAGGCCGTCCTTTTCGATCCCAGATCGATCGGCCCCCCTCCCGAGCCGGCCCCGCCACGTCGCGACCTCTCCGCGCCGCCTTCCGAGGCCTCCTCTCTCGGTCCCGCCCCAACCCGCCCCCCTGCCGAGGCGACGCCGCCACGTCGCGACCTCTCCGCGCCGCCTTCCGAAGCCACCTCTCTCGGTCCCACACCGACCCGCCCGCCTTCCAAGGCGATATCCCGCACGAGACGCCCCCTCCAGGCCCGCTCCCCTACCCTCCCTCCATTCCGGACGATTCAAACCGCATGCAAGAGCCCAGCTCCCGTGCGAACACCGCACGAAACCGGCGCAACACCGCCCTTGACGGACGACACGACAGGACTTCCCTTGCCTGTTCGTCAGCAATGCGCCCTCAGGCATTGCCCTTATCACCCCATCAGGAGGTGTCTCTCATGCTGAAGCATCTGAATATCGACGAGATGGTCGCGCTCCTCTCCCCGTGGGTCGAGGACCCGGAGCAACGCCGGCTGTTCCTGGCGATCCCCGAGATCGCGGCGCTCCACCCGCGGGTCGTGGAGGCCCACGAGGCTGTGCTCGCGGTCCAGCCGAGCAGCGGCGGAGACCGCATGTCGTCGAAGCTGCGCGCCATCATCGACGAGACCAGCGAGGTCGATCGGCGCCACGACCATCTCGCGCGGGCCGTATCCTACGGTATCGACGCGCACCGCGAGCTCTGCCTCGCCGAAGCGCCCTCGGACGCCTCCCGCGCCGCGCAGTGCGATGCCGTCCAGAAGCAGCTCTTCCCGGGCGGCCTGTCCATCGTCAACGCCTCGACGCTCGCCGAGGCGGGCAACACAACGCGCATCGCTCGCCTCCTCGAGGACGAGCCCGGGATCGCCGGCTTCCTCAGGTCCGTCCCCGCCCACGGCAAGGCGTCGCTGCTCGATGTCGTGAAGCGCTGGCTCGCCAAGGGCCGGGAGCTCCAGACGCTCGAGCGCGCCCGCGCGGAGATCGAGGCCACCGAGACCACCGCCCCCGCCAGCAAGACCACGATCCAGGCCGCGCGCAGCCAGTGGTTCAAGATCGTGGCGCTCGTGCTCTCCAACCTCGAGCTCTCGCGCGCTCCGGCGCGCGATATCGAGATCATCCGCGGGCCCGTGCTCCGGGCCTCGAGCCGCGCGGGCAAGCGCTACGCGAACAGCAAGCCGGCGCAGGCTCCGCAAGAGGAGGACGACGCGGGCATCCCCGCCACCGAGCCGAGCGGAGCCCCGCCGGGGGAGCCTGGTGAAGGCGTGCGCGGCGACGCGAGCGCGCTGGTCTCTCTCGGCGGGACGCGGTAGGAGGGCGCCATGCTCAAGCACAACAGCTACTTCAACGGCAACGTCCAGAGCGTCGGCTTCGAGCGCCATGGGCGCCGGCAGACGGTGGGTGTCATCGACACCGGCGAGTTCCACTTCTCGACCGAGGCGCCGGAGCGGATGACGGTCGTCGCCGGGGAGCTCGCGATCCGCATCGACGGCTCCACGGAATGGCGTGCCTATCCGGCAGGGACGTCGTTCGAGGTGGCAGGCAAGAGCGGCTTCGACGTCAGGGCCACCCAGCCCACCGGCTACTTCTGCGAGTTCCTCTGAGCGCGCCGGCGGCGTAGAGCGGGCTAGGCGTCCAGCCAGCGCCGCTCCAGCTCCAGCGTGGCCACGTTGTCCGGCACATTGCCGAGGAACTTCCCGCGCCACACCGGATCGCCGATCTTTCGCGCCCGCTCGAGCAGGCGCTCCCGCGCCGAGGCGATCGCCATCACCGCCTCCCGCCGGTGGCCGCAGGCCGAGAGCGCCTCGGCGTGCGAGAGGCGCACCAGCGACTCGCCCACCTCGGCCCCCATCGACTCCAGCAGGCAGAGCGCCTCGGTCGTCGCCGCGAGCGCGTCCACCGCCTGCCCCGCGTCGAGCAGCGCCCGCCCGAGCACCGCGTACGCGAAGGCCCGCAAGGGCGGCGCGCCGTACAGGATCGCGACCGCGGCGCGCGCCTCGCGCTCGGCCCCCCCGAGATCGCCCGCCTGGAGCACGATCCTCGCGAGGCACGCCCGCCCGGCGCCCTCCCCGCGCGCGTCGCCGAGGCGCTGGGACGTCGCGATCGCCTCCTCCGCCGTCCGCCGCGCTTCCTCGACGAGGCCCTGCTGCGCGAGCACCGGACCGAGGTTGAGGAGCGCGCCGAGCCGGACGTCCGACAGGCCCATCCGCTCCGCGTCCGCGAGCGACGCGCGCAGCGCCGCGTCGGCGCCCTCGAAATCGCCGAGCTCCGCGTAGCAGGAGCCCAGGTTGTTCCTCGCCCAGCAGGCGTTGCGGCGATCCCCCGCGTGCTCGAACGCCGCGAGCGCCGCCTCGAAGCCCGCGAGGCACGCGCCGGGATCGCCGACCGCCATCGCCCGGTACGCGCGCGCCTCGTGGAGCCGCGCCAGCACCTCGACCTCCTGCTCGGTCTCCTCGGCGTCCTGCTCGATCCCGTCGAGCAGCTCGTCCGCGAGCTGGTACCGCCCTCCGAACACGAGCCGCCCGGCGCCCGCGCACAGGCACACGCTGCGCGCGGGGCGCGCCGAGCGCCGCGCCTCGGTGCCCTGCGCCAGGCGCAGCAGGCCCTCGACCTGGTCGTGGTTGCCGCGCTTCGAGGCCGCGAGGATCACCTGCGTGAGCGCCGAGAACCACGGCGCCGACCCGGGCGCGAGCCGCTCCAGGGCCTCGGTCCCCCGCCGCTCCGCAAGCGCGAACTCGCCCCGCCAGAGGTGCGCCTCCGCCTGGCAGAGCCGCAGCGCCCCGGCCGTCGCCTTCGAGGCGCCGCGCGCGATGCCGCGCTCGACGCGCTCGATCGCCGCGCCCAGGTCGCTCCCGAGCAGCGCCTGCTCGGCCGCGCGCAGGGTCGCCGCCGCGGCCCGCGCCGGCTCGCCGCCGCGCTCGAAATGCTCGGCCAGGGCCATCGGATCCGCCACGCCCGTCCGCTCGAGCCACTCGCCGGCGAGCCGGTGGCCGAGGCGGCGATCGTGATCGGTCAGCATCCCGTACGCCGCCTCGCGCACGAGCGCGTGCCGGAACCGGTACTCGGCCGCCTCCGGCGCGCCTTCCACCGAACGCCGGACGATGAGCTCCCGCACCTCGAGCTCGGCGAGCAGCGGCTCGACCTCCGCCCGGCCGACCAGCGCGGCGACCCCGCTCCGCGAGAAGGTCTCGCCGAAGATCGCCCCGGCCCGCAGCGCGCGCCGCGCGCCCACGTCGAGCGCGTCGAGCTCCGCCTGCACCATCGCCAGCACCGTCTCGGGCAGGTCCACGCCCTTGCCCGCCGCCGCCGCGCGGATCTGCTCCTCGAGGTAGAAGGCGTTGCCGTCCGCGCGCTCGACCAGCGTCGCCACGAGCGCCGGGCTCTCGCGCTCGCCGAGCACCTGGCGCACGAGCCGCTCGCTCGACCGGCGCGAGATCCCCGCGAGGCGGAGCTTGTGCCCGCGCCGCTCGTCCCACAGCTTCGGGAAGAGCTCGTGCACCTCGGGCCGGCCGAGCGCCATGACCATGAACGGCCGGTCCTTCAGGTTCCGGAGCGCGGCGTCGACCATCGTGACCGTGGGCAGATCGCCCCAGTGCAGGTCCTCGAGCACGAGGAGGACCGGCTGCACCGCGCACTCGGCGCGCAGGAAGTCCTCCCAGGCGAGGCGCAGCTGATCGCCCATGAGCATCGGGTTGCGCCGCGCCGCCCGGAGCTGCACGTCATCGTCCGGGAACGGCGCGCCGACGAGCTCGCCGAGGAACGTCGCGACCCGCGCGGCGTCGAGCGCCGCGTGCCGCTCGACCCGCGCCCGCACCTTGCGCCGCCGCTCCTCGACGGGATCGGCGTCCGTGAGGCCGATCGCCCGCCGGAGCGCGTGCGCGAGCAGGCCGAAGGCCGACCCGGCGCTCATCGGATCCACCTGGCCGAGCCACACCTCGACCGGCTCGCCGTCCTCCCGGATCGCGCGGACGAGCTCGTGGCGGAGCCGCGACTTGCCGATGCCCGCCGGCCCCGTGACGAGCACGACGCTCGGGGTCGACTCCTCGATGCAGCGGGCGAGCTCGTCCCGGATCAGCGCGAGCTCCCGCTCGCGCCCGACGCACGACGTGGCCTTGCCGAGCACGTGGGGCGGCGCCTCCGGCTCCTCGCGCGCGCCGTGGAGCCAGGGGCCACCCCCGTCGGACGTGATCTCGAACCGCGCGCCGAGCAGGCCCGCCGTCACCTCGTCGATGCGGATCGCCGGCGCGCGGGACGTCGCTCGGCCCTCGGGGAGCAGCTGGACCACGCGGTCGATGAGGTCGCCGATCGGCATGCGCGAGGCGATCTCCGCCCTGCCCGTGACGACCGCGACCGGCGCGCCGCCGAGGAGCGCCTGGACGGCGAGCGCGCAGCGGGCGGCCCGGGCCGCGAGGTCGGTCGTCGCGCCGGCGCCGGACAGCACGACGAGCGGCAGCCGCGCGTCGACGAGCTCGAGCTGACCCTTGTAGCGCGCCGCCGTGGTCGAGAGCGCCTGCGCGCGCGCCTGCTCGTCGACCTCGGGGGGAGACGGATCGGCGGCGGAGAGGCCGTCGCGCGCGAGGACGAGGCACATCACCTTGCGCTCGCCGGTCGTGAGCTCCGGCGGGCGGACGGACATCGCGGGCGGGCGGACGGAGATCGCCGCGGGATCCATGAGCCCGGCGAGCTCGATCGCGACCGCGTTGCCGTCGCTCGGCCGCCCCTCGGGCGACTTCGACAGCATCCGCTGGACCAGCGCGTCGAGCGCCTCGGGCACGTCGTCGCGGAGCCACCGGAGCGACGGCGGCTCCTCGATCAGCACCTTGACGAGCACGGCGAGCCCGCGCGCGCCGCGGAACGGGGCGCGCCCCGAGATGCACTTGTAGAGCAGGCAGCCGAGCGCGAAGACGTCGGCGCGCGCGTCGACATGCGCCTCGCCGCGGGCCTGCTCCGGCGCCATGTAGCCGGGGGTGCCGAGGATGGCGCCGGGCATGGTGAGCTGCTGGTCGATGCCGGACATCCGGACGACACCGAAATCGATGAGCGTGATGCGGTCGATGGTGCCGCCGACGAGGAGCAGGTTGCTCGGCTTGAGATCGCGGTGAACGACGCCGAGCCGGTGCACGGAGCCGAGGGTGGTCGCGACGCGCCGGGCGAGCTTGAGGCTCTCCTCCAGGGTGAACGTCTGCCGGGCAAGGCGCTGGGAGAGGGTCTCGCCGGTGAGCCACTCCATGGCGAGGTAGGGGTGGCCGTGCTCCGTGCGGCCGTGCGAGATGTACCGCACCACCCCCGGCACCCGCAGCGTGGCGAGCGCCTGCGCCTCGCGCGCGAGGCGGTTCGAGTCCTGGGAGGCGGCGTTCTGGAGGACCTTGAGGGCGATGGTCTCGCCGGTCTTGAGGTCGCGCGAGCGAAAGACGTGGCCCATGCCGCCGGCGCCCGCGAGCTCCATGATCTCGAACCGGCCGTCGATGACGTCTCCCGCTCGCATTGCCTGCCGTCGCTCCGGATCGTCCGCCCTGTGTGGAGCTACGCGAAGTTCACCTGAATGGCCAGCGGTTCGGGGTTACTGGCGTGTCCCCGGAAGCGGGCGCCGCGAGGCGCCGCCGCCGTCATGCAATCACCACCGATTGCCGCGCTCCGGTGCGCATCGTCACCAGAGAGCGCGGCCAGGGGCAACTCTGCAGCGTCGAAGCGCCGGCGGCCCCCGGCCACGAGGGCAGTCCGGTGCTCCACCGCCGTCCACCGGAGCGCGCTCCGACGAGGCACCCGCTCGGCGCTCCGGCGGCGCGCGACGAGGGCAATGCGGCACACCGGCGCGGCCCAGCCGCTGAGACCGGCGCGGCCGCGGCGACCCAGGCGCTGGCCGCTCCCGCCGCGGCGACGCGCCTCGGCCGGCGGCCCGCGCCCCGGACCGCCTTCGCCCCGTTGTCCCGCGGCCGCGCCCCATTTTTCCCCGTCCCGTGCCCCGCGGCTTTTTCGTCCAGGCGACCTCGGGTGCGACGGGCGGCCGATGTGAAGCGGCGCGCGCCGGAAAACAAAAAAACAAGGCGCGGGAGCCCTTCGTCGTGTGACGCTGCGCGCGGCGCTTCCTCTGTCGCGTCTGCGTGATAAATGAGCTTGTCTGGGGAGAGGGGGGAGGCGACCGGAACGCGCTGGACCCCCTTTGTCAAGCGAAGGAGGCCGCTCTTGTCAATCGTGCCCGGAACCGTTCTGCTCCAGCGCTACCACGTGGTACGTCATCTCCGCCGCGAAGGCCTCGGTGAGGTGTTCAGCGCCGAGGACGCGAGCACCGGCCGGCGCGTCGCGGTCAAGGTGCTCGGGGAGCCCCCGGTGCGCCAGGAGCCGGGAGGCGTGCTCAACACGCCAGAGCGCATGCCCCAGCAGGAGGCCGAGGCGCGCTTCCGGCGAGAGGCGGTGGCGTGCGAGCGGCTGCGGGGCCCGCACACACTGCCGTCGCTCGACGGCGGCAAGGACCCGGCGCACGGTCCTCTCCTCGTGTTCGAGCTGCGCGAGGGGGAGCTCCTCAGCGAGCGCATCTCCCGGCAGGGGCCACTCCCGTTCAGCGCCGTTCACCCGCTGGGCGGGCAGCTCTGGTCGGCGATCGCCGAGCTGCACGAGATTGGCATCATCCACCGCGACATCAGCTCCGCGAACGTGCTGCTCGACCAGGGTCCTGACGGCGAGCGGCTGACGCTCCTGGATCTCGGCTCGTGCAAGCTCCCTCCCGGGCTCTCCGACGCGGCGCCGACGTTACCGAGCCGGTGTCTCGGCGATTTCAGGTTCGCGCCGCCCGAGCAGCTCACGAAGGGGAAGACGGTGGATCACCGGGCCGACCTCTATGCGGCCATGACGGTGATCTTTCACGCGCTTACCGGCGAGCTCCCCTACGCCGCGCGCAATCTGATGATGCTCGCCGATCTCAAGACGAGGACGCCGCCGCGCCGCCTGGGCAGCCTGATGCCTCCGCCGGTCGACCGGGAGATCGAGGTGTTCGTGAACAGGGGTCTGGCGCACAGCCCGGACCGCCGCTTCGCGAGCATCGCCGAGGTGATCCAGGGCTGGCAGGCGCTGAGCCCCGCCACCTGAACGTCTCGACGGCTCTCGCGCGGCCCCACCGCCGCTGAAGGCTGGACACCCGGCCTCCCGATTCCACCGCAGCGTCCCCGCACCGACAGGAAGGCGCCCGGACAGCGCCGCGCGCTTCCTGCCTTCCTGCTCCCCCGCCCGATTTCTCCGCGAGGCCAGGCGCCCCTGCCCGGCCGAGGCCGCCGGTCCGCCGGCGAGCTCAGCTGGGCGGCGGAATCCCCTGCCGCCGGCCGCGCCCCCAGGCCCCGTCGCTCCGCGGCGTATGCGTCCGACAGCGCGCGCCGGCCTGGGCGGCGCTTCACCAGCGCTGCCCCGGCGTTCCGGAGCAGGGCTCCCCCGTCGACGCTCCGTTCGACCAGCAGCCGTCACCGACCATTGCGACAACGTCCCTCTTTTTCTCACCATCATCGCTTCCGAACAGCGTTTACCGCACAGGCCGGTTCCTCTGCGATGCGAGGACGGTTGCCGTCGGGTGCTTTACCCGAACGAGCCGCGTTATCCCGGAGCAAGCGGCGATTTCGCGCGCTTCGTCGTCACGGGAAAAGGGCGGGCCTTACCGCCTGGCGTCTGACGAGGAATACGCACCTTCGATCAAGAAACTGCATCTCACAGCATTGCAGAGGGTGAGCACGCATGTTAATCCCGGGTGCGCTCGTCGCCGCGCCCTCTCGCGCGGCGCCAGGGCAACTGGATCGGCGTGCCGCTCGTTTTGAGCATGTTGCGCATGTTGCGCACGTTGCGCACGTTGCGCAGGTGTCCGCGAGGCGTCTTTCGCCTCTCCGGGGCCGCCGCGGTGTACCTCGGGACCGGCGCATTCCGGGCCGGCACGCCGTCTGGGATCTCTCAACCCTTGCCGCCACCACGCTATGACGACAACTACCTACCGCTATGTCTTCCTGGGGCTCTCCATCACGTCTTCGTGGGGCAACGGCCACGCCACGACGTACAGAGCGCTCCTCCGGGCGCTCGCGTCGCGCGGCCACCGGATGCTCTTTCTGGAGCGGAACCTCCCCATCTACGATCAGCACCGCGACCTGCCCAACCCGCCTTACGGCACGACCGAGCAGTACTCGAGCATTACCGAGCTCCGCGATAGATTCTCACGCGCCGTGCGCGAAGCCGATCTCGTGATCGTCGGCTCCTTCGTACCGGAAGGGGCGACGGTCGGGGCATGGATCACGGAAGAGGCCCGCGGAAAGGCCGCGTTCTACGATCTGGACACCCCCGTCACGCTGGGCCGGCTGGCGCACGGGGATCATGCGTACCTGACGCCGGCGCTGATCCCGCGGTATGATCTCTATCTGTCGGCGACGGGGGGCCCGACGCTGGAGCGGCTGGAGCGCAGCCACGGCGCGGTGCGCGCGCGGGCGCTCTACTGCTCGGCGGACACGGACGTGTACCATCCCCAGCCGGCGCCGATGCGCTGGGATCTCGGCTACCTCGGGACCTACAGCGACGACCGGCAGGCGGCCGTCGAGCGGCTCCTCCTCGAGCCGGCGCGGCGCATGCGCCGCGGGCGCTTCGCGGTGGCGGGCGCGCAGTACCCGGCGTCGCTCACGTGGCCGGAGAACGTCTCCCGGACGGAGCACCTCCCGCCGGACGAGCACCGCATCTTCTACAACTCGCAGCGTTTCACGCTGAACCTGACCCGCCGTGCGATGGTCGAGTCCGGGTGGTCGCCGAGCGCGCGCCTGTTCGAGGCGGCCGCGTGCGGGACCCCTGTCCTGAGCGACGCCTGGCCGGGTATCGAGACGTTCTTCCAGCCCGGCGAGGAGATCCTGCTCGTGCGCTCGCCGGAGGACGTGCTCCGGAAGCTCAGGGAGATGAAGGAGGACAAGCGCCTCACGCTGGGCCAGCGGGCGAGGCAGCGCGTCTTTGCCGAGCACACCGCGATGCACCGGGCCGAGGCGTTCGAGCGCTACACCCGCGAGGTGCTCGAGGCCGCCAGCCGGACGCGCGCGCGCCGCGAGCGCGACGGGCAGCTCACGGCGTCACAGGTCGAGAGCCAGAGCGGCTGACGCTTTGGCCTGGCCGCCCGCCTGCTCCCCTTGCCGCTGGGGGCGGCGCGCAGTAGGCCAGGCAGGTGCGCTCCACGCCGCTTCACCCCGTCGCCCGGCTGCCTGAAGAGTGGTCGGTCTCGCTGGCTGCCCGCGGAGAGCGGTCGTTCACGGCGAAGCAGGTATTCCAGTGGATCCATCGCCGCGGCGTCCTCGATCCGGCCGCGATGACGAACCTCCCGGCGCGGCTGCGCGAGCACCTCGCCGCGGAGGGGCTGGGTGAGGTGCTGACGCCCGAGCGGGTTCATCGCTCCGAGGACGGCACGCGCAAGCTGCTCCTGCGCCTCCGCGACGGCGCGACCATCGAGACGGTCCTGCTCCCGTCGGTGTCGGGCCCCGGCTCGCACGCGCAGCTCGACGCCGACGCGGCGGCGGCCGACGACGAGGACGACGATGCGGCCGCGGAGGCGGACGCCGCGCCGCGCGTCCGCGTCACCCAGTGCATCTCGACGCAGGTCGGCTGCGCCATGGGGTGCGGCTTCTGCGCGAGCGGCGTGGCGGGGCTCAAGCGCCACCTCGGGGCCGAGGAGATCGCGGGCCAGGTGCTCCTCGGGCGGGCGATGCTCGAGGAGGGCGAGGAGCTCCGCAACGTCGTGTACATGGGCATGGGCGAGCCGCTCCACAACTACGAAGCGACCGCTCGCTCGCTGCGCCTGCTCACGCACCCGGAAGGGATCAACCTCTCGACGCGGCGGGTCACGGTGTCCACGTCGGGCCTCGTGCCCGAGATCGCGCGGCTCGGAGCGGATTTTGGCGGGCAGATCGCGCTGGCGATCTCGCTGCACGCCGCGGACGACGAGACGCGCTCGGCGCTGATGCCCATCAACCGCAAGCACCCGCTCGACGAGCTGCTCGCGGCGCTGCGCGCTTACCCGCTGCCGCGGCGCCGGCGCATCACCATCGAATACACGCTCGTCGCCGGGCAGAACGACGATCCCGCCGAGGCGCGGCGGCTGGCGAAGCTCCTGCGCGGGCTCCCGGTGAAGATCAACCTCATCCCGATGAACCCGATCGAGGCCTCCTCGCTGGGTCCGCCGGCCCAGGAGCGCGTGGCGGCGTTCCAGGAGGTGCTCACCCAGGCGGGATACTCCTGCTTCGTTCGCCGCCGGCGCGGCGATGACGTCTCGGCGGCCTGCGGGCAGCTCGTGCTGCTCGGGGCCAAGCCGAAGGTGCGGCGGGCGCTCGGCTGACGCTCGCGCGCGCCGCCCCCCCGGGAGCGCGCGAGCGAGCGCCGCCTGCAGCGGGCGTCTTGACGCGCCGCCGCGCGGGGGCGTAGCTGTCGGCCGTGTTGAAGAAGATCCTCGTCGCCAACCGTGGAGAGATCGCCTGCCGCGTCCTCCGGACCTGCAAACGGCTCGGGATCGCGACGGTCGCCGTGTACTCCGACGCGGACGCGAGCGCGCCGCACGTCGCGATGGCCGACGAGGCGGTGCGCATCGGGCCGCCGCCGGTCCGGGACAGCTACCTGGTCATCCATGCGATCGTCGAGGCGGCCCGCGCGACGGGCGCCGACGGCATCCACCCCGGGTACGGGCTGCTCAGCGAGAACCAGGCCTTCGCCGAGGCCGTCGTCGAGGCCGGCGTCACGTTCATCGGCCCGCCGCCCGCGGTGCTCCACGCCTTCGGCGACAAGATCCTCGCGCGGGATCACGCGCGCGCGGCCGACGTCTTCCCGCCGCCGGGCACGGGCGGTCCGGTCGACCCCGCCGACGTCGAGGCCGCCCAGCGCGCCGCCGAGAGCATCGGCTTCCCGCTGCTCGTCAAGGCCGCGGGCGGCGGCGGCGGCATCGGCATGCAGATCGTCACCGATCCGGGCAAGCTGTCGCGCGCCCTCACCGCGTGCTCCGACCGCGGCCGCGCGGCGTTCGGGGACCCGCGCGTGTACATGGAGCGGTACATCGAGCGCCCGCGCCACATCGAGGTGCAGGTGCTCTGCGACGGGCAGGGCGGCGCCGTCGCGCTCGGCGAGCGCGAGTGCAGCGCGCAGCGCCGGCACCAGAAGATCGTCGAGGAGACCCCGTCGCCGGCCGCGTTCTTCCAGGGAGCGGCGGGCGAGGTCCGCCGGAAGGAGCTGCACGACAGCGCCCTCCGGGTCGTGACGGCCGCCGGCTACGTGGGCGCGGGTACCGTCGAGTTCGTCGCGGCGGAGAGCGGCGAGCTCTTCTTCCTGGAGGTCAACGCGCGGCTCCAGGTCGAGCACTGCATCACGGAGATGTGCACCGGGCTCGACCTGGTCGAGCACCAGATCCGCATCGCGTCGGGCGAGCCGCTCGCGCCGGAGGTCCGGAGCCACACCTACCGCGGCCACGCCATCGAGGCGCGCCTCTACGCGGAGGATCCGGCGAAGAAGTTCGCCCCCCAGCCCGGCCGCATCACCGCGCTCCGCTGGCCGGCCGCCGGCGACGACCTGCGGATCGAGACCGGCGTCGCCGAGGGGCTCGAGGTGACGCCGTTCTACGACCCGCTGCTCGCCAAGATCGTCGCCCACGGCCCGACCCGCGACGAGGCGATCGCTCGCCTCGACCGGGCGCTCGCGGAGACGACGATCGAGCTCACCGGTCCGGCCGGGCCCGCCGCGACCAACCTCGCGTTCCTCCGCCAGATCCTGCAGGACGGTGATTTCCGCGGCGGGCAGTACGACACGCGCTTCGCCGAGGCGCTCGCCGCCGGCAAGAAGGTGGGCTGACGCTCGGCCGAGCGGACTGAGCGGTCCGAGCTGGCCGGGAGCCGCCGGCAACGTAGGCGCCGGGCCGGCGGGCCAGCGCGCGGCGGTCGCCGCCCACGCTGCCGCCGCGCGGAATCGCGCGCTCGTGGTGCAAACCACGGCCGGCATGAACTAAATACCAGGCGTGAGCCACGACTTCGTCCTCGAGCCCGCCGAACGCTGGCTTTCCCACGACCCCGATCCGGAGACCCAGAGCGAGCTGCGCCGGCTCATCGACGCGGCCAGGGCAGGCGAGGACGGCGTCCGCGCCGAGCTCGCCGAGCGCTTCGCCGGCCCGCTGGAGTTCGGCACCGCGGGCATCCGCGGCGTCCTCGGGGCCGGCGAGAGCCGGATGAACCGCGCCGTCATCCTCCGCACGACCGCGGGGCTCGCCCGTCACCTCCTCGAAGCGCTCGGCGACAAGGCGCGGAGCGCCGGCGTCGTCATCGGCTACGACGGCCGCCGGATGAGCCGAGAGTTCGCGGAGGACACCGCCTGCGCCCTCGCCGCCGCGGGCATCCCGAGCCACCTCTCGCCCGTCCCCTGCCCCACGCCCGTCGCGGCGTTCGCGGTCGGCCACCTCGGCGCGGCCGCGGGCGTGATGGTGACGGCGAGCCACAACCCGCCCGAGTACAACGGCTTCAAGGTGTACTGGGACAACGCCGCGCAGATCATCCCACCCCATGACACCGGCATCGCGACGGCGATCGACGCCTCGCCGCCGGCGGATCAGGTCCCCCGCATGCCTCTCGACGAGGCGAGGAGGCTCGGGCTGGTGCGCGACTTCCCCGAGGAGCTGGAGCGGAGCTACCTCGGCGCGATCCGCGGCCTCGCGGTGCGGAGCGACGGGGATCGCGACCTCTGCATCGTGTACACGCCGCTTCACGGCGTCGGCAATCGCCTGGTCCGCCAGGCGCTCGGCGAAGCCGGCTTCACGCGCGTGGCGAGCGTGCCCGAGCAGGCCGAGCCGGATGGCGGGTTCCCCACGGTCGCGTTCCCGAACCCCGAGGAGAAGGGCGCCATGGACCTGGCGTTCGCCCTCGCGAAGCGGGAGGGCGCCGACCTCGTCCTCGCCAACGATCCCGACGTCGACCGGCTCGCCGTGGCGGTGAGGCGCCCTGACGGCGAGTACGTGCAGCTCACGGGCAACCAGGTCGGCGTGCTCCTCGGCAATTACCTGCTCACCGAGGGCCGCGCGCAGGGCGCGGACGAGCGCCGGCTCGTGCTGGCGTCCTGCGTCTCGACTCCGATGCTGGGCGTCATCGCCGCGGCGCTCGGGGTTCACTACGAGGAGACCCTGACCGGGTTCAAGTGGATCGCCAACCGGGCGATGGACATCGAGCGCTCGACCGGGGCCCGCTTCGTGTTCGGCTTCGAGGAGGCGCTCGGCTACACCGTCGGCCCGGTCGTGCGCGACAAGGACGGCATCAGCGCCGCGGCGCTGGTCGCCGAGCTCGCGGCGGTGCGCAAGGCCGAGGGCAGGACCCTGCTGGACGAGCTCCAGGCGATCACCCGCAAGTACGGCCTCTACATGAGCGGGCAGCGCTCGTACACCCTGCGCGGCGTCGACGGCCTCGACAAGATCGCCGCGATCATGGCCGCGCTAAGGAAGAGCCCGCCGGCCGCGATCGGGGGCGTCCCCGTGGTGGCGTGGCGCGATTTCGAGGCGCGCACGCGCACCACGAGCGACGGCCTGGTCGAGCCGCTCGTGCTGCCTCCGAGCAACGTGCTCGTGTACGAGCTCGACGACGGGAGCCGGCTCATCGCCCGCCCGAGCGGGACGGAGCCGAAGATCAAGTTCTACTTCGACGTGCGCGAGGAGGTCGCCGCGGACGAGCCGCTGGCCGACGCCGAGGCCCGCGCGGCGGCGCGGCTCGACGCCCTGGCCCTGGCGTTCTCGGGCCTCGCCGGCATCGGCTGAGGGGGAGCGGCCCCGTCAGCCGCCCGGGCTGCGGAAGGCGGCGCGGCCGACGAAGAACGGGCCCATCTGGCTGATGAACTCCGAGGTCTGGCGGGTCTTCCGCATCGTCTGCACGATGTGGGAGAGCGGGTGGAGCTCCTTGCCGACGAGCCCGATCACGAACTCGTTGTCGCGGGCGTCGAGGCCGTGGCACGCGAGGCGGATGTCGTGGGCGAGGTCCTGGGCGCCATAGGCCCTGCCGATGGTGCCGTGCTCGCGCAGGATGCTCCCTTGCTCGCGCCCCTCGAGCTTCGAGAACGCGCCGCTGCGGCGGAGCGGATACCACACCGCCCACGGCCAGGCGGGGTTCAAGACGGTCTCCGCCGGGCGCCGGAGCAGCCAGAAGTCGAGATCCTGCTCGTAGCCGGTCGAGTACGTGCGCCCCAGCATCGTGAAATCGGGGCGAAGCTCCAGGGCCCGGAGCTCGCTGCGGTTGAGCGCCGGGCGGACGGTCTGGACGAAGACGGCGGGGTCCTCCGCCCACGTGAGCACGGCGATCCCGCGCGGATCGTTGATGTCCTCGTAGACGACCGCGCCGACGCGCTGCGACGCGAGCGCCTGGCCGGCTGCGCGGGTCAGCTCCGCCGGATCGGCGTCGCCGGGGCAACGGAACACGAGCAGCTGCATGAACAGCCGGCCGTCGATTACCTGCGGCCGGCCGTCGCGCGGCGCCCCCCGCTCGGCGACGTCGATGTGCGGCAGCTCGGGCTCCGCGTGGCCGGCGGCGGGCCGGCCCGTGGTGGGTTCGCTCATGGGCGTAGGGGTACCGAGGTTCGGGGAGGACGGCAACTGCCAGGCGCAGCCACCTCCGCAGGCGACGCGCAGCCCCCGCCGTGAGCGCCCGTCGCCGCTGCGAGCCCCCGTCGCCGCGACGAGCGCCCGTCGACGGCCACGACGACCGACGAGCGCGGCGCGAAATCACGTAATGCGCATCACACCATTGCGCGCGCAGACGTCTGCGGCGGTCGCGGGGGGTCTGGCGTCTCGGGTCGAAAGGAGAGCTGGACAACCGGCGTGATCTTGCGCAGGGCCACGTCGGCTCGTGTCGCACGGCTGCTCCCACGTAATCATCTCTTGCCATCGAGCCCGACTCACGCTCCCCTGCAAGGTACAACCACGACTCCTGGAGTTGCCCCGACGATGTGCTCCCGGGCAGGGTTTCCCGTCCGAGGGTACGTGCGCCGCGCCCTCGATCGGGCTCAGCTTCGCCGGGGCCTTCCCGCCGTAGGTTCGCCGCGATGAAGACGCACGAGACGAAGACCAAGACCTCGATCCCCGCCGGTAGATGCAAAGGAACGTTGCTGGTCAACCTCCGGTCGTTCGTCACGACGACCCGCGACGCCGGTGCATGGGAGCGCCTGGTGACGTCGCTGCCCAAGTCAGACCGGGACGTACTCTCTCAGCCGCTGCTCGCGAGCAGCTGGTATCCGATCGGCGTCTGGAACCGCGCCTTGCGAACGCACGCGCGGACTGCGAGCGACCAAACCGCTGAGCTCAAGCGGTTTGCCCGCTACGTCGCGGATCGCGACCTCAATACGGTGTTGAAGTTCGCGCTCTCGATCGCCATGCCCGACACGATCGTCGCCCGGACTGGAATGTTCTGGTCGCGCTACTTCGACTCCGGGAAGGTCTTCCCGCGCATGGTGAAGCCGCGGGAGTGGGTGCTGACCATCACAGGCCCGACCGGGGACGACGAGGGGCCTTCCGCGATGAACTGCGGAGAAGGCGTCTGCGGCTGGGTCGAGCAGGCGCTCCTCCTGTGCGGTGCATCCACCCCCAAGGTAACCCACCAGCGGTGCCGGTTCCGCGGCGCGACGGAGTGCCTCTCCGAGGTCGTATGGTGAGCGACCTGAGCGAGATCGGCCCTCTTGTCGTTGCGGCGGCGCCCTCGTTTGCCTATTGACTTGCTCCTTCACCTTGATCCAGACTGGATGCAGGCAGGACACATGTACACGAAGCCTCCCATGGTGAGGTCCTCGCGCTGCCCCTCTCGTCCTTCGTGCTCGGGGTCAGCATCGTGCCTGCTCTGCGGATTGTCTCCTGACGGCCGCTGACCGGTCGGCGTGCGGAGATTCGGTGGGGTAGAGACCGGCGGGCAGCCACGAGGCAGATTGACCCAGCAACCCTACAGGTAATTTCATGCTGTCACCTCGCTCGCAGCGGCATAAGGAAGTCAAGGACAGCCTTCAGGCGACGCCGCACCCGGTCTGGGTCGAGGACATGCTCGAATCTCTGGCCGACCAGTGGAAGGCCGCGGTCTACACGCCGCCGATCGCGCAGACGATGACGGAGCCGGTCGATCAGGAGATGTGGAAGGGGCTCCTCCGGGAGTTCTTCTGCGTGGTCGAGGCGTTCCCGAAGTACATGGGGCTCAGCCTCGCCAAGACGACCTATGGCCAGTCGCCGCGCGACTCCCTGGTGCGAGACTGGCTCATCGGCAACATCCGGGTCGAGGCGCTGCACGTGCGCTGGTACCTCGACTGGGCGGCGTGGCACGGGCACAGCACCTCGGACATCACGAGCCACCGCCCGAGCCCGGAGATCGCGTCGCTCTTCGAGTGGCTCTGGTCGGTGTCCTACCGCGGCTCCCTCGCGGAGGCGGTCGGCGCGGTGAACTATGCGATCGAGGGGGTCATCGGCGAGTGTTCTCGCGTTGTGCTGCCGAGCTTTACGAAGCTCTATGGCGAGGGGAGCAAGTCGCTGACGTGGCTCGCCGCGCATGCGAACTACGATGATGCCCACCCGCGCGAGGCGCTCGAGATCGTGAAGCTCGCGACCACCTCCGCCGAGGAGATCCGCCGGGTGCATTCGAGCATCTCCCGCTCGCTCGAGCTGTTCGAGAAAGCGTTCAGGGCCTGCAGCGTCCCGCACCGCGGCGGCAGCTGACGCGGGCACCTCCTGGCAGCGCCGCGCACGACCGGCGCCGAGCCCCAGCGGAGATACGAGATCTCCGAAGAAACCTCATAGAACACAAGGCGAGCGCCCCGCGGTGCCGGCGCGTGACGGCGGTAGAAATCGCCGGGATTCCTGCCCTGCGGCACCACGCAGCACGCGAGAGACGGACCGGCTCGAGGCGAGAAACCTCGGAGATGCCAAGATCGCCAGTCGGCCTTCTCCCCTTCTCCTAGCCTCTTCGCCGTTCGACTCATCGACCAGCGCCGCCCCCGCGAAGCGCCGGCCAGGCCCGCCCCCTGCTGCGGTTTCCCCCCGCCCCCTGCTGCGGTTTCCCCCCACCGCCCCGCTGTCCGCCGGGGCAGAGCGGCGGTCTCTCGCACAGGAGACGGGCCCAGATCGGCGTTTTCGGCGCGCAAGCGCACTCCTGTGCGCTGAGCACCGAAAACGCCGAGGTGGGCCCGTATCCGAAGCGAGTGACCGCCGCTCTAGCGGCCGTAGACGGCTTTGCGGACCTTCTTCTTGAGATCGTCGAGCACGAAGGGCTTCGTGATGTAATGGCGTGCGCCCGCCTGGATGCCGGCGATGACGTCCATCGGATCCGACTTGGCGGTCAGGAAGATGATCGGCACCCGGCGCGTCGGCTCGTGCTCGCGGAGCCGCTTCGTCATGCTCACGCCGTCGAGCTTCGGCATCATGATGTCCACGATCACCAGATCGGGCCGCGGCTCCTGCTGGGCCAGCGCGAGCCCATCGACCCCGTTTGTCGCGACCACGGTGTCGAACTCGTCGCCGAGGAACCGGGCGATCATCGCCGCCGTGTCCTGCTCGTCCTCCACCACCAGGATTCTCTTCTTCGTCACGGTCACCATCGGCGCCGAGAAAGATAGCGCGGAGCGGACGATGCGGGCGGTGTGCCGGGATTTTTTTCCGAAGAACGTTGGAAACACATCGATTTTATTCACCGACAGCGCAAGCGCCGTCTGCGCCGGAGGCGTTCAGCGAGGAGGGCGTGCGGCGCCGACGCACGGATTTCGCCCGGAGCAGGGCTGTCTCAGGCACACCGCTCGGCGTCCGAGGGTCAGGTCGCGCGGGCGGCCGCGCGCTCGAGGAGCGAGGCGAGGCGATCGAGCGGCATCGGCTCCACGAACGTGCTGCCGATGTCCCGCATCAGCACCGTCCGGACCGACGAGCCCCGGCGCTTCTTGTCGAGCGACAGGAAGCGCAGCGCGGCGGAGACCGGCTCGTCCTCGATCCGGGTGGGCAGACCGAGCCGCGCGAGCAAGCGGGTCGCCCGGTCGGCCGCCGCGCGATCGGTCACGCCCAGCGCGCAGCCGACGCGGAACATGGCGACCATGCCGAGCGCCACCGCCTCGCCGTGCGTCAGCCGGACGAACCCCCCCTCGGCCTCGAGGGCGTGCCCCAGCGTGTGGCCGAGGTTCAGGAGGGCGCGGTCGCCCGACTCGCGCTCGTCGCGGGCGACGATGGCCGCCTTCACGGCGATCGAGCGGCGGATGATCTCGGCGAGCAGGCCGGGGTCGCGCGCGAGGACGCGGTCGGCCTCGCGCTCGAGCAGCGTGAGCAGCTCCGGATCGCCGATGCAGGCCGACTTCACCACCTCCGCGAGCCCGCTCCGGTAGGCGCGGTCGGTCTCGGTGGCGAGCGCCGCCGGGCTCGCGACGACCGCGGACGGCTGGTGGAACGTTCCGACGGCGTTCTTCGCGGGGCCGAGGTCGACCCCCGTCTTGCCGCCTACCGAGGCGTCGACCATCGCGAGGAGCGTGGTCGGCGCCGCGACCCAGCGGACGCCCCGCAGCAGCGTGGACGCAGCGAACCCGCCGATGTCGGTCACCACACCCCCGCCCTGCGCGAGCACCACCGCCCCGCGATCGGCGCCCGCGTCGATCATCGCCGTCAGCGCCGCCTCGACGGCCGCGAGCCGCTTGTGCTCCTCGCCGGGCTTGAGCACCGTGACGGCCGCGGCCGGCGTCCCCTGCGCCGCGAGCGCGGCGAGCAGCGGCGCGCCCCAGAGGCGGCTCACGTTCTCGTCCGTGACGACGAAGACGGACGTCGGCGCCAGCGCAGCGATGGCGTCCGCCGTGGACGCCGCCCCGTCGGAGGCGATGCGCACCGCGTAGCTCTTGTCGCCGAGCGGCACGAAGAGCGGGCGATCCGCGTAGGCGCGGAGGACCCGCGCCGCGACGTCCGCGGGGGAGACGCCGTCGGTCACGACGCGCGCGTGGGCCTCGGCATAGACGGGGGCGCGCGCGGCCAGGAGCTCTCGGATGCGCGCCTCGCGATCCGGCGCGCCATCGAGGAGCGGGCGGTTGCCGTTCGGCGTGCGCGCGGCGATCGTGCGCGGGGTGGCGGTGAGCGCGACGACGCAGCCGCGCTCGAGCGCCTCGGCGCGCAGCGCGGGATCGACCAGGGCGCCGCCGCCGAGGGCGATGATGCGCGGGCCGCGCGCCGCGAGGAGCCGGCGCAGGGTCGCCGCCTCCAGCGCGCGGAAGCCAGCCTCGCCGCGCTTGGCGAAGAGCGACGGGACGCTCTCGCCGGCCTCCTGCACGATGGCGTCGTCGAGATCGAGGAACGGGAGCCCGGTGCGCGCGGCGGCGATGCGGCCCACGGTGGACTTGCCTGCCCCCATGAAGCCGGTGAGCAGGAGCGGAGGTGCGTCGGGAAGGAATTCCATGGCCTTCAGTAAGAGCGGACTTGCTGGAGGTAGCCGTCGACGTTGCGCGAGAGCTCCGTGAGGCTGTCGCCGCCGAATTTCTCGAGCAGGGCGGCGGCGAGCGTGATCGCCACCATCGCCTCGCCGACGACCGAGGCGGCCGCGACGGCGCAGACGTCGCTGCGCTCGAAGGCGGCGTCGAACTGCTCCTTGGTGCGCACGTCGACCGACGGGAGCGCGCGCTTGAGCGTCGCGATCGGCTTCATGGCGGCGCGGCAGATGAGCGGCATGCCGTTCGTGATGCCGCCCTCGAGGCCGCCGGCGCGGTTCGACGGGCGGGTGAACGCGTGCGCCCCCTGATCGTAGGCGATGGGGTCGTGCACCTCGGAGCCCGAGATGCGCGCGGCCTCGAAGCCGATGCCGATCTCGACGCCCTTGATCGCCTGGACGCTCATCAGCGCCTGCGCGAGCCGTCCGTCGAGCTTGCGGTCCCACTGCACGTGGCTCCCGAGCCCGGGCGGCAGGCCCGTGGCGATCACCTCGAAGACGCCGCCGAGCGTGTCGCCCCGGTGCGCGGCCTCGCGGATGGCGTCGCGCATCGCCTGCGCGGCAGCGGCGTCGACGCACGCGAGATCCGAGGCGCGGGCGCGCTCCCGGAGCTCGGCGAGCGGGAGCTCACCCCCGCCCGAGGCGGCGGAGGTCGGCGACGCCACCGGGCCGATCGACAGGACGTGGGCGAAGACCTCGACGCCGACAGACCGGAGGAGCTTGCGGCAAACGCCGCCCACCGCGACCCGCGCCGCGGTCTCGCGCGCGCTCGCCCGCTCGAGCACGTCGCGCAGGTCCCGCCGGGCGTACTTCAGGCCGCCGGCCAGATCCGCGTGGCCAGGGCGCGGGCGGGTCAGCGCCTCGGGCGGCTCGGGGAACGGCTCGGGGCCCATCCGCCCTGCCCAGCTCGCGTGATCGCGGTTCTCGATCACCATGGCGATGGGGCCGCCGAGCGTCTCGCCGCCGCGCACGCCGGCGACGAGGCGGACGCGATCGGTCTCGATCTTCATCCGCCCGCCGCGCCCGTAGCCGCGCTGGCGACGCGCCAGATCCTCGTCGATGTCCTCCGCGAGGAGCGGCATGCCCGCCGGAATACCCTCGACGGTCGCCACGAGCTCCGGCCCGTGCGACTCGCCGGCCGAAAGCCACCTGAGCTGCGTCATCGTGTGGAAAACCTCCTCCGCGCCCGGAGCCCCGGGCGAAGCTTGCTGCGTATTACAGGTCGATCTGCTCCACGTCGACGCCTTGGGCGGAAAATGGGGAAGAATGGCCAGCGGCGTCTCCGCCAACCTGGGTCGGAGAGCGGACAGCGGAGCCAGCCTGGGTCGGGGAGCGCACGGCGCCGTCCGCGACGACCGGCTCCCCGAGGAACCTGGCCGCCACGGTGGCGAAGCTCTTCGGTAGATCCGTGACGAGGAGCGAGAGGCCGCCCGGCGTGCTCCGGGAGGTCGCGAGCCCCCGCTCGGCGAGGAACGAGGCCACCTCCTCCGCGGTCGCCGACGCGCTGTCCACGATCGGGAGGGGGCCGCCGGCGAGCGACGCCGTCTCGGCCTCGATCGCGGCGCGGAGGAGCGGGAAGTGCGTGCACCCGAGCACGATCGAGCGGGCGCCCGCGCCGATGAGCGGCTCCAGGTACCGCCGCGCGACGAGCCGCGGGACCTCGCCCTCGATCCATCCCTCCTCCGCCAGCGAGACGAGCAGCGGAGCCGCCTGGCCGGCGACCTCGGTGCGGGTGCTGAGCGACGCCACGGCGCGGGGATAGGCGCCGGACGCGATGGTCCCGGCCGTCCCGAGCACGCCGATCGTCGCGCCGCGCGACGCCGCGACGGCAGCGCGGGCGCCGGGCAGGATGACCCCGAGGACGGGCAGGTCGAGCTCGACCCGGAGCATGTCGATCGCGACGGCGCTCACCGTGTTGCACGCGACCACGATCGCCTTGACGCCGCGGCCGATGAGCACGCGCGCGCAGCCGAGCGCGTAGCGGACCACCGTCTCCGGCGACCGCGTGCCGTACGGGACCCGCGCCGTGTCGCCCAGGTAGACGATGTCCTCCGCCGGGCAGCGCCTGCGCAGCGCGCGCACGACCGTGAGGCCGCCGAGGCCCGAGTCGAACACGCCGAGCGGCGCGTCGCTGTGGGAGGTCACGGCTCCTCGATGCGGAACAGGTGCACCGGCTCGCGGAGGAACTGCTCGCGCGCGATCGCGTCGAGCGCGCTCCGCACGAGCCCCTCCCGCGCGTCATGCGTGATGAGCACGACGTCCACCGCGGGCTGACGAGCGGCCGCCCCGCCCGCGGGCGCCGCGCCCGAGCCCGAGTTCGTCGGCCCCTGCTGCACGATCTGCTCGATGCTGACGCCCGCGTCGCCGAGCGCGCCGGCGAGGCGCCCCATGACGCCGGGCCGGTCCTCGACCGCGAAGCGCAGGTAGTACCGGGAGACGATCTCGCCGAGCGGGCGGACCGCGCGGGGCTTGATCGACATGCCGCGGCCCTGCATGCCCGCGACGCCCGACGCGATCGAGCGCGCGACGTCGAGGATGTCGGAGACGACGCTGACCGCGGTCGGCAGGTCGCCGGCGCCGCGGCCGTAGACCAGCGACGGGCCGACGGCGCGCCCCTCGAGCAGCACGGCGTTGAGCACGCCGGAGACGTTGGCGAGCACGCTCTGCTTCGGGATCAGCGTGGGGTGCACGCGCAGCTCGATGGAATCGCCGAGGTCGCGGCCGATCGCCAGGTGCTTGATGGTGTAGCCGAACCGATCGGCGTAGCGGTGATCGGCCTCCTCGATGCTCCGGATCCCGGAGGTGTGCACGTCGGCGCTGTCGACCTGCGCCCCGAAGGCGAGCATCGCCAGGACGATCAGCTTGTGCGCGGCGTCGTGGCCGTCGACGTCGAGCGACGGGTCGGCCTCGGCGTAGCCGAGCGCCTGCGCCTCGCGCAGCGCGGCGTCGAACGACGCGCCCGTGTCGCGCATGCGCGTGAGGATGTAGTTGCAGGTGCCGTTCAGGATCGCGGTGACGCGCTCGACCCAGTCGCTCGCGAACGCGTCCCGGAGCGTCCGGATGATCGGGATGCCGCCGCCGACCGCCCCCTCGAACGCGAGGTCGACCTGGCGCGCCGAGGCCCGCGCGAGGAGCGCGGGGCCGTGGGCGGCGAGCAGCAGCTTGTTCGCGGTGACCACGCCCTTGCCGCGGTCGATGGCGCGCTCGATCAGCGCGCGCGCGGGCGTCTCGCCGCCCATCACCTCGACGACGACGTCGATCGAGGGGTCGTCGACGACCTCCTCGGGGTTCGTGGTGAGCACGCCGCGATCCAGGGCGGCGACGCGCTCCTTCTCGAGGTCGCGCACGACCACGCGCTTCACGACGAGGGGGACGCCCGCGCGCTCCGCCAGATAACCGGAGTTCTCGGCCAGGAGGCGCAGGACGCCGCCGCCGACCGTCCCGCAGCCGAGGAGCCCGATCTGGATCGGGGCGCCCCCGCGGAGGCGCCTGCGATCGCTGGCGGCGTGAGGTTCAGGGTTCAAGTTCAAGGGCGGACCGCCTTCCGTCTTCATGCGCGCGGAGCTTAGCGCTTCTCGCGCCGATAGGTGACGCCTATGCTGCGCTGGCCATGACGGAAAAGGGCGTTCTGGGCGACGAGTTCAGGTTCCACGTGGGCGAGGACGGGGGCGCCGTGGAGCGGGGGCCGCTGCTCCCGCTGCGCGTGCTCGTCGTCGCCGATCTCACCCCGCGCGATCCGCACAACGCCGGCGCGAGCCCGCCCGCGGGCGCGATCCGCGTCGACGCGAGCCGCTTCGATAACCTCTTCACGATGCTCCGGCCACGGCTCGCGATCGAGGTGCCGAGCGTGCTCGCGGCGGGCCGGGCGGTGCGCGTCGACCTCGCGCCCGCCGGGCTGAAGAGCTTCCGGCCCGACGCGCTGTGCGCCGAGGTGCCGCTGCTGCGCTCGTTGCTCGACGGCCGCCGGGTCCTGGATCGGCTGCGCGACGGCTCGGCCACGCTCGACCAAGCGCGCGCCGAGCTCGATCGGCTCTGGGGCGGCTCCCCGCTGGTGCGCGACATCCTGGGCCTCCTCCCGGAGCGCCGGGACGCCTCGCCCGACCGCTCCGCGCCCGCCGCGGAGCGGCCCGCGGCGCCGGCGCCCGCGCCCGGCTCGGACGTGGACGCGCTGCTCTCGATGGTCGACCTCGGCGGGGGCGAGGGCGCCGAGGCGGCGCCCCCACCCGCGACGCCGGGCAGCCTCGATCAGAAGCCGGCGGAGGCAGGGCGGTTCTCGGAGCTCATCGCGACCGTGGCGGCGAGCGCCCGCCCGCGCGCGGGCCAGCCCGCTCGGCCAGCGGAGGCGCTCGCGCAGATCGAGCGCGCGATCGGCGCGCAGCTCGGCGCGATCCTGCAGCACCCCGAGGTGCGGCGCCTCGAGGAGGCGTGGCGCGGGCTGAGCCTGCTCGTGGAGCGCGCGAAGGCGGCGGAGGGCGTCCGGTTCGACGTCGTCAGCGCGCGCCCGGACGAGGCGGCCGGGGCGCTCGCGCGGGTGCTCGCGCAGACGGCGAGCTCCGAGCCGCCGGCGTCGGTCGCCATCGTGGACGTCGCGATCGACGGCAGCGCCGCGTCGCTCGCGCGGCTCGAGGAGATCGCGCGCGTCGCCGAGGCGCACGCGCTCCCCGCCGTCGTGAACGGCGACGCGCGCCTGCTCGGGGTCGACGATCTCGGCGGCGTCGAGCGGCTCGACAACAAGGCCGCGCTGTTCCGGGCGCCACACCGAGCGCCGTGGCGCTCCGCTGCAGCGCGGCATGGCGCGCGGTGGGTCGCGATCGCGATGAACCGCGTGCTCGGCCGGATGCCATACGACCGGACGACCTCCCGGATCCGGGAAGCGGCGATCGCCGAGCAGCCCGGCGATGAGGGCGGCCGCGTCTGGATCTCGCCGGCGTACGTCGTCGGCGCGCTGATCGCGGGGAGCTTCCGCGAGACGGCGTGGCCCTGCCGCGTCACGGGCGCGAAGGGCGGCGGCACGCTCGGGGACCTGCCGGTGCACGAGGTCAAGGGCGCGTACGAGGGCGACGAGGGCGTCGCGATCCCGACCGAGGCGTTCGTGTCCACGGACACCCAGCGCGAGCTCTCGAAGAGCGGCGTGCTCCTGCTCGCGTCGGCCCCGAACAGCGACGCGGTGTACGTCCTCGCCGCGCCGACGGCCTACGTCCCGCCGGAGAAGCTCACGTACGACAGCCCGACGGCCGAGCCGGACGAGCGCCTCGAGCGCGTCTCGCTCGTCGATCAGCTCTTCGTCGCGCGCGTCGTCCAGTTCCTGCGCGCGCTCTGCTCGAAGCTGCCCCCGGACAGCGATCCGGCGGAGGTCCAGCCGGTCGTCGAGGGTGCCCTCTGGGCGCTGTTCGAGAACGCGCCGCCCGCCAGCATCGAGCTCACCGTCAAGGCGGGCCGCGGCGAGGGCGGCGCGCAGATCGCGGTCACGGTGCGCCCGCGCCGCTTCCTGGGCGTCGGGCTCGACGAGGTGTCGCTGGAGATGCCGCTCGGCTGAGCCCACGGCCCCGGATTGACGCCGCCCGGCGCGCGGGGGAGGATCACCGGCATGCGGCTCCGCGTCGCGATCCTCCTCGCTGTCCTGAGCACCCTCGTGACCACGTGCCAGCGGCCTGCGGCGCCGCAAGCGCCGACGTCCGACTGCGGCTGCCGCAAGAAGTAGCCCGGCGCCCATCGCGGGACGACGGGTCACGTCGCGCGGTTCCGGACGCGCGGCATTGCCATGCACGTCGAGCGTCTCTCACGAAGACGCGAGGACCGGATCGTGAGCGGTGCTCTTTCTCACACCCGCGGCGGAGCGGCCACCCGCCAGCGGGCGGCGGCGCCTCGATACGGCCTCTCCGCGCCTGTCGCGCCGGAGGTCCATCTTTGATGGCGACGAAGAGCGCAGGAGTGATGGTCGCTTTCATCTCGACGGAGCGCGTGGAGTTGCGTAGTTGCGCAGCTGCTCAGTCGGGCCTCGGCGGGTCGCGCGCGATGTGCGCAGCGCGCGCAACGCAGGTTGAGCGCCTCATCACGAAGCGAGCATTGCGCCGGCCTTGCAGTCCTCAGGGGCGGCCCGAGGATTGCAATCCAGGCGGCTCCATGAAGCCTTGCACCCAGGAGGACATCCGCTCCAATCGCCCGTTCGCCGGCCGCAGGGCGGTGGTGATCGGTGGGAGCATCGCGGGCCTGGTCGCAGCCCGCGTGCTCGCCGACCATTTCGGCGAGGTGGCCGTCGTCGAGCGTGACGCCATCCCGGATGACCTCCGCGAGGCCCGCAAGGGGGTGCCCCAGGCTCGCCAGCTCCACGGGCTGCTCGCCCAGGGAGAGCGGATCCTGAACGACCTGTTCCCCGGCTTCACCGGGGATTTGCTCCAGGACGGAGCCATCGCGTACGACTTCGGGCTCGGCCTGGCGTGGCACCACCACGGCGCCTGGAAGCCGCGCTTCGAGACGGGGGTGCGGACCGTGTGCATGACCCGTCCGCTGCTCGAGGCGCACGTGCGCCGCCGCGCGTTCGCGCTGCCCAGGGTGCGGCGCCTGGACCAGCGCGAGGTGGTGGAGCTCTCGGCGTCTCGCGATCGCTCCCGGATCACGGGCGTCGTGCTCCGGCAACGCGACGAAGGCGGCCGGATCGAGCGGCTGCCGGCGGAGCTCGTGGTGGACGCCAGCGGGCGCGGCTCGCGCGCGCCGGCGTGGCTCGAGGCGCTCGGCTACCGGCGGCCCGACGAGTCGACCATCCAGGTCCGGGTGGGGTACGCCAGCCGGCAGTACCGGCCACGGGATCCGGCGCAGCTCCCGTGGAAGTCGCTGTACGTCCTCGGCTCGCCGTCCGACAGCCGGCGCTTCGGCTGCATCGCGCCGATCGAGGGCGGGCGCTGGATCGTGGTGCTGGCGGGCCTGTTCGGCGATCACCCGCCCGCCGATCCCGAGGGCTTCCTGGAGTTCGCCCGGGGCCTGCCCAACGACGCGCTCTACCGGGCGCTGCTCGGGGCCGAGCCGGTGACGGACGTCGCCGTCTCCAAGTTCCCGGCGCACCTCCGGCGGCACTACGAGCGCATGGCGCGGATGCCCGAGGGGCTCGCCGTGCTGGGCGACGCGCTCGCCAGCTTCAACCCCGTTTACGGCCAGGGGATGACGTCGGCCTGCCTCCAGGCGCTGGCGCTCGACGCCGCGCTCAAGGAGCACCGCCGCCGCGCGGGGCGCGGCGCGATCGCGGGCCTCACCCGCCGCTACCACGCGGCCGCGGCGAGGGCGGTCGACCTGCCGTGGCGGATGTCCACGGGGGAAGACCTCGCCTACCCCGAGACCAGGGGCCGGCGGCCGTTCCTCCAGCCGATCATGCGCTGGTACACCGGGATGCTGCACCGGGCCGCGCAGGTCGATCGCGAGGTCTACGTGCGCTTCGTGCGCGCGTTGCACATGCTCGACGGGCCGGAGGCGCTCCTGGATCCTCGCTTGATCCTGCGCGTGCTTCGCGCGGGGCGGTCAGGGTCACTTCCGGAGGTGGCCGCGGCCGGCGCGGCCCACCGAGGGAAGCCCGAATGACGCATGAATAGCTGAGCCCGCCGCCTCGCTCCGGTCGCGTGATGATGGCGACGGCTCCGCGCCGCGCGAGGCCCGTGTCGGCGGGACAAACGCGCCGTGGTGCCGTGTCGACAGGCATCCTCCGGCGGGGGGCCGCCCCGCGCGGCTGCAGAGCGTTGCCTGGCCGTCGTGTTCTGGTAAGACGTGCGCGCCTTTACCCACGACGGATCGGCTCGCGAGGCGGCTCCTCGCGGAGGCAGGACATGACCGACTCGATGAATGCGCTCCTGGAGCTCGTCGCCCGCGATCGAGAGCACGACTGCGATGGGGTTGGCCACGTGAACGTCTGCGTGCGGGTGGTCGGCGTCGCAGAGCTGCCGACGCGCGCCGGCCACTTCCGCATCGTGGCGTTCTGGAACAACCGAGACGCCAAGGAGCACATCGCGATGGTGCACGGCGACGTCATCGGCGCCTCGAACGTACCGACGCGGCTGCACTCCGAGTGCGTGACAGGCGACGTCATGGGCTCGCTGCGCTGCGACTGCCGCGATCAGCTCCTCGAAGGGTTGAAGAAGATCCAGAGCATGGATCGGGGCATCCTGCTCTATCTGCGCCAGGAGGGCCGAGGGATCGGGCTCATCAACAAGATCCGGGCCTACGCGCTGCAGGACCAGGGGCTCGACACGGTCGAGGCCAACCTGGCGCTCGGTTTCAGGGACGATGAGCGCGACTATGCCGTCGCGGCGCACATGCTGCGCAGCCTGAACGTGAGATCGATCGAGCTCATCACGAACAACCCCAACAAGGTCCAGCAGCTGACGCAATACGGAGTCTCCGTGGCCGGGCGCATCCCGCACGTGATACCGCCGAACGATCACAACCGCTTCTACCTGGAGACCAAGGCGAAGCGGTCGGGGCATTTCATCGACACGTGGGGCAAGCCGCACCTGGTCGAGCAGAGCGATCCGGTCGTGGTCGACGGGATGGCCCCCCCGGAATCCGAGCCGGCGCCCGCGGGCTGAGTCCCTGCGGGCGCGGGGGCCCAGGCTCAGCCGCCGTTGCGGCCGCGAGCCTCCATCGATGCCCGTCCGGCGCTACGGCGGCGCCGCGCGGCGGTGTCGAGATCGTCTCATGGCGCGGCGCCGGTCAGGCGGCGAACCCGGTCCGCGTGGGGGCTCGCCGGGAAATGCGAGAGGAAATCCCCGGCGCGGGCGCGCGCCTGGTCGGCGCGCCCGCTGCGCAGCAGCGCGTCGATCGCGACGATCTCCCGCTCGGCCGCGAGGCGCCCCTCCGGGAACTCGGCCCGGTGCTCGTCGAGCAGGGCGAGCGGCGCCTCCGGCGATCGCGCGAGCACCGCCCTGATCTCCGCGAGCCGCCCGGCCTCCCGGAGCAGCTCGTCGCGCTCCAGCAGCGCGGCCGCCGTCGCGGCGGGCCGAAGCGTGGGCTCGCCCTGAACGGCGCTCCCCTGGGGCAGCTCCCGGCCCACGCCGGGCGCGGACCGAGGCGGCAGCTCGGCGCCGAGCGCCGGCACGGGCGCCCCGAGCGCTTGATCGCTGCAACCTGCGAGGAGGGCGAGGAGCGGGGCGGCGAGGCCTCCCGCGATCCACCGGGTGTGTGACGAATGGTGAACGACATGCATGTCGTCGACTCCTTCATGGGGCCGAGCTGGCGGAACCCCGCCGAGACGGGCCCGCGAAAACGCGCGTGCCCATCGCGGGACCGCAGCTCGCCGTCGCCATGGCCGCCAGCGCGGCACGGCGTATTCGACGTAATGAGCTAGCGCTCCAGCAACGACGGCCCGAGCACCAGCATTCCTAGCTGACAGGCGTATTGTAAAAATGAACTATCGCTTTGTCAACACTGCTTACTTACGCCGTCCGAAAGCAGCGCTGCCGCTTGCCGATGGCCGAAATCGCCCTACTCGGCTCAGAAGGCGCCGGCGACGCCCACGCCCGCGCCCACCGGCGCGAGCGAGAGGCGAAAACGCCGGGTGCCAGAGCTGGCAACGCCCGGGCGCGGGGCATGAAACAGAGCCGGGATCAGCACGCCGGAGGCGGCGCCGAATACGGCGCCCGTGAGCACATCGGTGAAATAATGGCGATCGCCGGCGATGCGCAGGTAGCCGGAGAGCGCGGCGATCGCCATTCCGTTCGCCCATACCCACGGCGCAGCGCGATAGCCGCGCATCGACGCCACGGTGCCGCTCGCGGCGGCGAGCGAGAAGACGGCCGTGGAATGGCCGGAGAAGAACGAGAGATCGTCGTCGTGCGGGAGCGGACCCGATGTGCCCTCGCCGCGGAGCACATCCGGGTTGTCATGATGGGCATAGGGCCGCTGGCGGCCGACGATGTACTTGGTGATCTGGTTCATGTTCATCGCCACCACCATCGCTTCGGTGACGATCACGAGATCGGCGGCGATGTTGTCGGAGCGGCCGTCGTACCACGCGGCGAGCGCCGTGAGGCCCAGCGCTGCAGCGGGCGCGACGCCGAGGACCGTCACGTTGCTGAGATCATGAGCGGTGTTCGGGTTGCCTCCCCAGACCAGCGCGTCGCGGATCGACGTGTCGAGGGCGTTGGTCGTGCACCAGCGGCACGATTCGGGGGCGAGGCCCTTCTTCGCGAGCTCGGACGCGATCCATGCGGCGCCGCCGACGACGGTGATGGGCAGATCGATCTCGGGCCGGTACGTGAGCTCGGGGGACGGGTCGGCGGCAGCGGCCGGCGAGGACGAGACGGCGACGAGGAAGGCGGACAGCGCGAGCGCGGCGGTAGCACGCATGAGGGGCGCAAGCGTAGCCGGGGCGGAGGGGCACGGGAATCCGTCGCGGGCGTCAGGCGCGCGACGGCCCCGGCGTGGCGAGGAGCAGCCCGTCGAGCAGGCGCGCGTGGGCGTCGTCGACCAGGTTCCGGAGCGCCGTCGGCCCGGCCTTGGAAAGGGCTCCCGACGCAGCGAGGGTCGCGAGGCCGTGGTGCATCGCCCAGATCGGGACCGCGAGCGCCCACGGATCGCCGGGCGGGAACGCGCCGGCGCGCTGCGCCTCCTCGATGAACCCGAGGAGCACCCCCAGGTTCTGCGAGGTGGCCGCCGCGACCCGCGGGTCGTCCACGTCCACCTCGCCGGAGTACATCACGTGGAAGGGCGCGGGGTGCTCCAGCGCGAAGGCGACGTAGGCGAAGCCGGCGGCCAGGAACCGCGCCCGAAGGTCGCCCCCGGCGCCCTCGAGGGCGGCCGAGATCCGCGCGCCGAGCGCCGCGCTCGCCTGGACCGAGAGCTCGGTCATCAAGGCGCGCTTGTCCGCGAAGTGGCGGTAAGGCGCGGCGTGCGAGACGCCGATGCGCCGCGCGACCTCGCGCAGCGTGAAGCTCGCGTTCCCTTGCTCCTCGATCAGCGAGAGCGCCTCCTCCAGCACGGCGCGCCGGAGGTCGCCGTGGTGGTAGGGCCGGTCGACGGGGCGCGGCGCAGGCGCGGGTGAAGGACGCGACGCGGGCGCGGGTGAAGGGCGCGACGCGGTTGCGGGTGAGGTGCGCGCGCTCGGACGGCGGCGCCTTGCAGGGGAAGCCACAGCGCAGGCGCACGATACCACGAAGGCCGCGGTCCCACCGAGCCGCGGGGCCCGGGATCGCGGATGCAGGGCCGCGAGCTCAGGAGCTGCAGGCAACCGCGAAGAAAATGTAGGCAGTGGAAACTTTCTCTATGTTGTCAGTGTCATCATCGGGCGCGCGGGCGGCCGGTGGCCGGCGCGCTGCACCTGATCCAGGAAAGGAGCCCCGTATGTCCGAGCCCCGTCGATCCCCCGAGCGCGAACGCCTCCTTGCCGCCGTGGAGCGCGTCCGCGGCGTCGCCACCGCCCACGCCGAGGCGTCCGAGCGGCTGCGCACGCTCGCGCCCGCGGTCGTCGACGCCCTGCAATCGAGCGGCCTGCTCGCGATGGCCGCGCCGCGCGCGCTCGGCGGCGTCGAGAGCGACCCGCTGACGCAGGTCGAGGTCTTCGAGGCGATGGCGCGCGCGGACGCGTCGGCGGGGTGGTCGCTGATGATCAGCGCGCTGCTCGCCGCGCTCGCCGGGGGCACCCTGCCGGACGAGGGGGCCCGCCAGGTGTTCGCAGGGCCGTTCCCGACGTTCGCGGGGCTCCAGATTCCGACCGGCCTCGCGCGGCGCGTCTCCGGGGGGTACGCGCTCGAGGGCCGCTGGGCCTTCGGCAGCGGCGTGCGGCACGCGTCGTGGGTGTTCACCTGCGCCATCGTGGCCCCGGAGGGCGGGGCCCCTCCGGCGGGGCCGCCCGAGATGATCAGCCTCGCTGTCCCGCGCGAGCAGGTGGTGATCGAGGACACGTGGGACGTGGCCGGCCTGCGCGGCACGGGGAGCGACCACTACCGGATCGAGGGCGCGCTCGTGCCCGAGGCGCGGACGTGCCCCTTCCCCGCGGCGCCTCGGCGGCGCGGCGGCGCGCTGGTCTCGCTGCCGTTGCTTGCCCTGCTCGCGGCCGGTCACGTCGGCTTTGCGCTCGGCGTCGGGCAGCGCGCGCTCGACGAGATCGCCGCGGTCGCCCCGCGCCGCGTGAAGGCGTGGCCGCAGCTCGCGCTGGGCAGCCACGCGGCCTTCCACATGGACCTCGGGCGCGCGGAGGCGAAGCTCGCGGCGGCGCGGGCCTATGCGTTCGACGTGCTCGGGCGGATGTGGGACCAGGCGCGCGCTGGAGAGGCGCTCTCGATCGAGGACTGGGCGGCGATCCGGCTCGTCCAGACGTATGTGACCGACGTCGCCGCGGAGGTCACGGGCTTCGCCTATCGGGCCGGCGGCGGGGGCGCGCTCTACGCGGCGAGCCCGCTGCAGCGGTGCTTCCGGGACATCCACGCGGCGACGCAGCACATCGCCGCGACCGACGACGCCTACGAGTTCGCGGGGCGCGCGCGGCTGGGGATCGCCGAGCTGCACCCGATGCTCGCGCCGCGACCGCCCTCGGGCGGCGGGTTAGCTCGACAGGGCGGCTGAGCGACGCGCTCTCAGCCAGCCTCCGGCCACGCCGGCTGATCGCCGAGGATGCGCGGCTTGTGGCGCTCCAGATAAGCGCGACACCAGGCGTCCGGCGCCTCGCGCCGGCTGACCCGGCGGATCGCCGTGTAGAGCACGAGCTCGCGCAGCTTCATGAACCGATCCATCTCCGCCAGCCACCGCGCGGAGAGCGCGTTCTCCCGGGCGTAGCCGTCCAGGAACCTGTCGCGGAACATCCGGAGGAGCTCGGGCGGCCGCCCGGGGCCGAGCGGGTCGATCGCGACATAGAAGAGGACGATCCCGAGATCGCTCGCGAACCACTCGTAGGCGCAGTCGTCGAAATCGATCAGCGTCAGCGCGCCGCCGTCCTTGAGCACGTTCCCGAAGTGGGCGTCGGTGTGCACAAGGCCGAAGGCGTCGCGGTCCGTCGGCAAGGCCCGGAGCTCCGCGATGAGCCGCTCCAGCCGACCGCCGATCGGGTCGCGCTCGTCCTCCGGCAAGAGCTCCCGCGCGCCGGTGAAGTCGCCGTCCTCATGCCACGCATGACGCCGCCTCGCCGACGGCGGAACATACACCTTGGTCGCGGCGTGCAGTCGCCCCAGGAGCCGCCCCCACGCGGTCGCCACGTCCGGCGTCAGATCGTCGGCAGAGAGCCGAGCGCCTGGCGCCTTCGCGTACGCGCGCACGCAGACGGCCTGGCCGGGCCCGCCGAGCAACGCCGCGTAGCTGCCGTCAGCGGCCCGGATCGCCGGGGCGGCGCGGACGCCATTGGCTGTCAGGTACTCCAGCCATTCACACTCCGCCTCGACGGCGTCCAGGGACCTGCGCCCGGGATCCCCGAGCTTCAGGACGAAGGTACCGTCGCCCCGCCGTGCTTCGAAGACGTGGCTCTCGAAGCCGCCGATGTGCCGGCAGGTCGCCGGATCGAGCCCGTAGAGCGCAAGAGCGCGATCGAGGAGGGCGGGATCTACGGGAGTCGTATCGTCCGCTCCAGAGGGCAGCCCTGCGGTCAGGGCTGGCTGCCTTCCGGCGGGCACGCGACCCTCTGGGGCGGCGGTGGGTTGCACATGACGACCACGGGAGGGCCGCCGTCGCGAGAGGGCTGAGGCGGCGGGCAGGTGTTCGGGAGAAACTGCCTGCACGTGCCGTCCGGACCCCGGACCACCCTTCCCCCCTGCGCGGGCTGCGGAAGCGGTCGCTCCTCGCCCTGCGCCGCCGTCGCCCCTGCGCCATGGGATGCACCGGACGCGGCCGGCGCCGACGTCGTTCCGGCGTCCCGCGACGTCTCCGGTGCCGCCGCGTCCTGCGTCTCGGTCGTCCCGGCGTCGCTGGACGTGGCCGCATCCCCCACGCCAGACGAATACGTCAGCGGGGAATCCAGGCGCGGCGGGTTGGCGATCAGCTCCGGCGGATCGGGCGGCGGCTGGGCTGTGCCACAAGCCGTCGCGCCGCCGGCCACCGTGATGACGAACGAGGACGCGAGCACGCGGCGGCGCCGGCGTGACGGGAGCTTCATGGCGACCATCCTAGACCGATGGCCCAATCCACGTCACCCGAACGGCGATCGCTGCGGCGCGCTCCGCGCGCGATCGAGCTCGCTCATGCCGCAGGCGGATGGCGTGCCGTGCGCCTGAGCTGCACGGACAGGAGCCGCGGCGGGTCGCTCCTGGCGGCCTCCGCGTCGCGCCACTCGCCCAGGTGAACGAGCTCGAACCCGGCCCCCAGGCCACCGTTCACGTACTGTGACACGTCATGCAGGAACGCGGTCACACGCTCCGGCTGGCCGGTCTCCGGGTTGACGAAATTGGCCTGCCCCCCGCGCATCTGTCGCACGGGGTGCAGCTCGCACAGGAAGAGCTCTCCTCCCGCGCGCAAGACGCGGGCAGCCTCGGCGAAGACCTCGTCGATGTGCTCGATGTGCTCCAGCACGAGCATGGCAATCACGACGTCCGACGAGCCCTCCGCAAGAGGCCAGGAATCGCGGATGTCGTGCTGTACGAACCGGACGCGGGGAGAAGACACGCGGGCCCTCGCGCGACGCAACATCCCCTCGGAGAAATCCAGCGCGAGGACGCTCCTCGCGTGCTCGTCGAGCCACTGCGTGTTGCGCCCGGTGCCGCAGCCGATCTCGAGCACGTCCCGGCCAGCCAGCGCCAGGCCGCGCTGCCGGACGACCTCGGCCGCCAGCTCGCGGGTCCGGTTGAAATCGTCATCGTACGTCGCGGCCCAGCGATCGTAGGCCGTGGCGATCTCGGGCTTGTCTGGAGAGCTGGACATGAGCTCGCTCGGCATCCTGTGTCGTTCACCCGCCCAAGGACACGCCGTCGACCAGGATCGCGAAGGCCTCCCGGTCTGCCGAACGCCCTCGACGCTGGGGAGTCTATCGGGGGGACGGCGGCCGTGTCAACAGCACATCACCGGAGCATTCCAGTGGCGAGACCCACCGCAGAGGCAGTCTCGGACCGGCGCAGCGACAGCCGCTGCAACTACAAGCTGAGCTCGCTCAGCCCCGGATGCTCGTCGGGTCGCCGCCCGAGCGGCCAGTGGAACTTCCGCTCCTCCGCCGCGATCCGCACGTCATTGATGCTCGCCTCGCGCCGCCGCATCAGCCCCTGCGCATCGAACTCCCACTGCTCGTTGCCATGGGACCGGTACCAGTTGCCGCTGTCGTCGTGCCATTCATAAGCGAAGCGCACCGCG
This sequence comes from Sorangium sp. So ce128, assembly GCF_051525245.1. Classification (NCBI taxonomy): domain Bacteria; kingdom Pseudomonadati; phylum Myxococcota; order Polyangiales; family Polyangiaceae; genus Sorangium; species Sorangium sp. So ce128. Next base: position 6,984,056 of record NZ_CP150313.1, read on the forward strand.
ATCCGGTCCCCGGTGAACGCCCAGACCTCCTTGATCAGGCGGTAGTCCAGCTCCCGCTGCCATTTGCGGTGCAGAAACGCCTCGATCGCCGCGCGCCCCTGGAAGAACTCCGCCCGGTTCCGCCAGCGGCTATCGACCGTGTAGGCCTGAGCCACGCGCGCGGGATCCCGACTGTTCCAGGCGTCCTCCGCCAGCCGCGCTTTCCGGGCGGCGGTCTCTGCAGTGAAGGGCGGCAGCGGCGGGCGCGACACGACAGGATCTTCGCTCAAGGTGCACCTGAACGAACCTTCCTCGAATCTCCCATCCCCGGCAACCCCTTTTCACGCGAAGCTCCCCAGGGCCGTACCGCGGACCGGCCGCTCCCGTCCCGCCATCGGCGCGCGTCCGTCGCTCGAGCGCGCCGCCCCGCGGGACCCCCCTGCCCGCTCCGGTGCAGGCGCCGTGGGAGCGGCCACGACGCTTGGCGCTCGCGCCGGCGGCGAGAGCTCGTTAGAGTCGCTCCACGCTCCGAGGAGCCTGTGCGCTCGAGAGGGATCCGATGACCATTCCGTTGACGTGCGTCTTCATCTCACTTCTCTTGATCTACGTGGCCCGCCTGTTCGTCGCCAGGGCGCAGTCACAGCAGCCCGAGGGCCTGGACAACCGCAACCCGCGCGACCAGCAGGCCAAGCTCACCGGCGTCGGGCGCCGCGCCCTCGCCGCCCACCAGAACGCCTTCGAGGGGTTTGCGCCCTTCGCCGCCGCCGTCTTCACGGCCCACCTCGCGGGCGCCGACGCTCGCTGGAGCGCCACCCTCGCCGTCACCCACGTCGCCGCGCGCGTTCTCTATCTGGTCATGTACATCGGCGACAAGGCCTCTGCCCGGACCGCTGTCTGGATCATCGGCTTCGCCGCCACCGTGGGCCTCTTCCTCCTGAAGTGGCTGGTCTGAACGCCGCAGCGCCGGCGCGGCGGGGGCGCCGTGGCAGGCTCAGCGCGGCAGGGGCATCCACGCGCCGTCCGTCGGGACGTGGACCTGCGCGGGCAGGTTCTTCGAGGCGGCGCGCTGGGTGAACGCCGTCACGGGCTCGCGGTAATGGGCGAACGTGGTGTGGTGGATGGGGATCACGTGGCGGGCGCGGAGCAGCGCGGCGGCGGCGACCGCCTCCTCCGCGTCCATCGTGCGGAGGCCGCGCGCGCCGTCGACGCCGACCGCGCCGAGGTGCGGGAGCCAGAGATCGATGGGCGCGAAGCGGGCCGCCACCGCGCGCATCGGCTCGGTGAAGACCGAATCGCCGGTCCAGTAGATCGAATAGGGCGCCGCGCCCTCCCAGCGGAGCACATAGCCGTTGCCCTTGCCGAGCGTCGCGTCGAGCGCCGCATCGTGGGAGTGGTTCGCCGGGACGGCGAGGATCCTCAGGCGGCCGGCGCGGGTCGGGAGCACGGCCTCGTTGTCCCAATCGAGCGGCGTCAGCTTCGTGAATCCGGCGGCGCGCGCCGCGCCGACCGCGTCGGGAGGGAGGACGAAGGTGACGTCCTTCGGGAGCGTCTCCCTCGCGACGGCGTCGAAATGGTCAGCATGGTTGTGGCTGAGGAGGATGACGTCGAGGTGCCCGAGCGGCTCCGCCGGAGGATCGGTATAGCGGGCGACCGGCGCGTTCTCGACGCCGGTCGACGGGTGTTTGGGGAGCACGAACGCCGCTGGGCCGCGCGGGCCAAGGACGGGATCGGTGAGCAGCCGGAGGCCGTCGCGCTCGAGGATCGCCGTCGGGCCGCCGCGCCACTGGAGGCGCCCGCTCGAGGCCTCGGCCGCGGCGGCTTCGCCGGCCGGCGGCGCGATCGCGGCGGCCGCGCCGGCCGGCGGCGCGCTGGCTCCGCCGCGGTCCGGCGAAGCACAGGCCGTCAGGGAGAGCGCGAGCAGCGCGGCGACCACCGAGCCCACGGGCGCCCGCGGCCTGCGCGGGCGACCCATCGAGGGCGCGCCTGCGCCGGGCTCGGCCCCGGCGGGCTGCGGGAGCTGCTCGGCACGTCCATTCCACCTGCTCGGGACACCCGTGATGCGGTTCATCGTCGTCGCCTTCCTGGCCGCGCTGTTGCAATGAGGTTCTCGGCGAGGGACCGCGCGCGCGCGGCGGCGCCCGGCCCCCCTTCGCGGACGGCGGTCACGATCGCGCCGTCGATCAGCAGCAGGATCTGCGGCGCCAGCGCGCTGGCCGAAGGCACGCCGGCCTCGCGCAAGAGCCGCTCGAAATAGTCGATGAGCCGCTGCTTGTGGCGCTGCGCGGCTTCGTGCGCTGGGTGGCTCCGGCTCGCGACCTCGACCATCGTGTTGAGGAACGCGCAGCCGCGAAAGTCGTCCGCGGCGAACAGCTCGGCGAGCGCGTCGAAGACCGCGAGCGGCCGGTCCCGCGGATCGTCCGCGACCGCCTCGACTCGCCCGGCCAGCCACTCGCGAAAGCGCGCGTCGCGCGCGTCCAGCACCGCCACGAGCAGTTCGTCCTTCGTCGGGAAGTGGCGGTAGAAGGTGGCCTTGGCGACGTCCGCCTCGGCGATCAAACGATCGACGCCGACGGCGCGATACCCCTCGGCGTAGAAGAGGCGCTCCGCGACCTCGAGGATGTGGCTACGCGCGTCCCGCACGACCCTGCTTTAGACAGACAGGTCTGTCTTGTCAAGGGCCGCCGGCGCGCGGTCCGCCGAGAAGGCCGCGGCAAGGTCGTCGTCCGGGTGCTCGCCGGGAACTTCACCACCGGCTTCGAGGCCGCGCTGCGCGGCCTGGAGCGCGTCGTCGCGCGCCAGCAGACTCCTCCCGAGCGCCGCCGGAAGGCATTACAATGCCCGCGATCCGCGCAATCCAGCCGATCATTGCCTGCCCGGCTCAAGCCGTCACACGGCCATGCTCGCGCCAGAACGGCGCCTCGGGCCAGCGCTGCTCGTCGGCATAGTGCGCGATCAGGCGCTGGCGATAGAGCCGGCGCATTTCCAGGAGACGCGCAGCGTAGGCCCGCAGCGGCCCGAGCTCCCCGCGCATCGCCGCGGGGATCGCGCGCGCCACTTCCGTGCCGCCGTGCAGCGCCGCGAGGATGCCCTGCGCGGCGGCCGGATCGAAGCTGAGCGCCGCATCGCCGCAAGCCACCCAGCCGGGTCCGTAGACCGGCTCTAGCCAAGCGCCGCAGGCGTCATGGCCGCTCAGCGGCGCGTCGAACACCGCGCCGGGGAAAGCAGCCGCCACATGGCGCGTATCGGCCAGCGCTGCGCGCCATTCCTCGGGCCGCGCCAGCAGCCGCGCCGCCTCGTGGGGCCGGGAATGCAGCATGAAGACCGGCGCACCATCGGGCAGCAGCGCCGCGTACCACCAGCCCTGCGGCACCGTCTCCACGAGCGTGCGGTTCAGGCGATAGGCCGGATCCGGACGGGCGCGGCCGACCACCGCGACGAGCGCCTCGTCGCGCCGCCTCGTCGCGCCGAGCCGGCGCGCGAGCGACGCGGCTCGCCCGCTGGCGTCGACCAGGAAGGACACGCGCCATTCGGCGCCGCCTCGGCTCCAGAGCCGCCAGCGCGTATCGTCCCGCGCTACCCGCGCCAGATTCAGCGGCAATGCCCGAGCGCCGGCAGCCAGCGCGGCGGACACCAGCTCGGCTTCGAAGGCGGCACGATCGAGGCGCCAACCAGGTCCATCTGGCTCGCTCAAAAAATCGCGGTAAATCGGCTCAGGCCAACCCCAGACCGAGATGTTGCCGCCGACATGCGTGTGCCGGCCGCTGTCGCCGGGCAGCGGCAGACCGCATGCGCGCAGCAGACGCACCGCCGCGCCGGGCAGGGCCTCGCCGGGCTTGGCCGGGGCGGCGCCGTCAACAAGCCTCGAGTCGCAGAGCAGCACCGACAGGCCGGCGCGGGCGAGCAGACAGGCCGCCACCGCGCCGGCCGGGCCGGCGCCGGCCACCGCTACGTCGCAGGAGGCGGCCGATCCGCTCATCGGCGGAAGCGGATCCGGACGGCGGCGAAGGCGTTCATATGTTCCTCGTCCTCCCAGCCCGCCCGCTGTGCCGGGCTGGGCGGCCCCACTGGCATCCCCTCGGCCTTCTCGCGCAGCACGTGCGCGCGTTGTTGGGAGATGCTCTCCACATAGATCACCTGTGGGAAATCCGGATCGTCGGGGATGCCCGGCCGCGCCTCCACAACGCCCATGTCTGCGAAATGCGCCACCATCTGCATCATCGCCGCCACCGGATCGCGCGCCGTGCCGCGGGTCCAGAAGGCGCGGTAGTTGAAAGCGGCGAGGCGCTCCTCGCGGCTCCTCGTGGTGTCCACCACGACCTTGTATTCCTCCTCGGTCAGCACCTGATTCGGTACCCGGGCCGGCCAGAAGGAGGGGATGTAGGGGTCGAAGCCCGGCGGATACCCCGAGCGGCAGAAGGTGGTGTCGCCCTGCCAGGGAAGCGCCATCCAGCGACTGATGGTGCCGGCAGTCTGGTCGTAGAGCGGACCGCCCGGAGCCATCGCGCTCTCCGGCGTCAGCTCGCTGCCGAAATCAAGCGGCACCGTCCCCTCGGGCGCCAGGCGGAACCGGAAAGGCGCCTCGTACATGCTGGTATGGCGCAGCGGCCAGGTCATCTCGCAGCCCGGATGAAACGCATCGGCGAGGCAGAAGTGCAGCGCCGCCTTGTCGAGCATCGCCGGCTGCTCGGCCAGCGGCACGTCATCGATGCTCTGCGGCGGCACCGCGCCGCGGTGCCAGTCGGCGATGAAGTCCCCGTCCACCCAGCGCTGCAGGTGCACCTGCTGCACCCAGGGTAGATCCAGCAAATTGCGCGGCGAATTCTCGGTGGAGGAGCCGAAGGCGTCACCGTACAGATAGGGCCACATGCGCGGCTGGTAGTCCGACGTCTCGTGGGGCCGGAACGAGTTCATGATGACACGCCGCAGCTCGCTCCAGGTGTCGTTCGGACCGCCGGCGTCCGCCTCCGAAGGCGCCTGCGCGAGCTTGTCGACGAAAGCGAGATCTTCGAAATCCATCGGCCCCCCCTTGCCGAACATCGCGGCGAAGCCCTTGTTCACCCATTGCAGGCTCGACAGCCGCCGCAGGAATGGCAAGATGTCTCTGGCGAACGACGTGGTCTGCGGCATCGACATCCAGCCGCAGGCGATGTAGCAATCCACGAGCATGTCGTGCATGGTTCGCCAGCCGACCACGTTGGTGCCGTAGTTCGGCGGCGCACAGACCACCCAGGCATGCTGCACCGGCACGGCGCGGCCGTTGATCGACACCGTGGCGGTCACCGGACCGTCGGAGATGTCGTCGTACCATTGATCGGCGTTGTTGAAGCTCTTCTTGTCGGCCGGCACGTAGACCGGTGCGTTGGTGGGCGAGCCGGACTTGCCATGCCCGCCCAGCACGAGGAGGCGTCCGCTGTCGTCGGTGCGGATCTCGCCCAGCGGCACGTTCACGCCCATGAACTGGCCGGTATCGAAGCTGTGCTCGCCGCCGCCCGACACGGATTTGCCGCTGATGCTCCGCGGCCCAGGATCGATCGCCAGCGCGGCGCGGTCTCCCCCTTTCACCTTCGGGTTACGCAGGGGCACGCTGGTGCCGGCGGCGTCCGGGATATCGAGCGCCATGTCGAATTGGTACCATTGCGCCTTGCGGTTGGCCAGACGCACGGTCCACTCGATAGTTGCGTTGTCAGCCGTGAGCTCCCTCACGACCTCACCAGCGGCGTTGTAGCCGTAGATGCGGAACTGCGCCGCCTCGCGCTTCAGCGCGCCGGCGGCGTCGCGGTGAAAGCCTGGGGCGAAGGGGGAAGGCTCGGTCACCTGGGGACCGATATAGTACTCGCTCAGGCTGTCGCCGACGCGGCAGATGCCGATCGCGGGGTGGATCGCGGCGCGCACGATCACGCTGTCCTTGGCCGGCGGCCAGTCGCCGCTCGGCTTGGGTCGGTCCGGCTCGCCGGTGGGCACGCCGTTGGCGTCGCGCCGCACCTGCGCGGAAGCCGCATAGACGTCGCGCCGCGCCTCGGCGATGGACCCCTGCGGGCGGTGCTCCTCCGTGACGCGCCAGATGTTCCACGACAGGTTCTCGCCATACTCCGGTTGGCTTCGCACCGTGATGTCCTGCTGCTCCAGGATCAGATCGGCGAGGTGCACCGGCGGGCTGGCCTCCTCGGTCCAGGGGATCATTGCGTCGTCGAGCGGTTGGGTGTCTGGATTCGTGCGGAGCTGGGCGCAGAATTTGAACGTCACCGGCCCGGCCTTCAGCCGCGCCTCGAGATCGGCGGCCAGATACGTGGGATCGGCCGGCGGGGTCTCGGGCGCGGGCACCTCGATGGTGGGCTCCAGCTTGTACTTCACATAGTCGTTCGGGCCGAAGGAGAAAGGCAGGCCGCTCCAGTACGACGTGCCGAGCACGCTGCCCACCGGCTTGGCCATCTCATCGAGGATCTTCTTCGTCTCGGGATGGTCCTTGAGATAGCTGTCGTAATCGTGGTTCACCACGCCGGCGCGTGTGAACTCGCACATGTCCTTGGCGGTCGCGACGAAGAACACGCTCATGTTCTGCATGATGAAGTCGAACGTGGTGTCCTCCGGCTCGCCGAATATCTTCGCGCCCGGCACACCGAACAGCTTGATGGCGATGCCCAGCGTGGTCTTGTAATCGTTGCCGGTGGGCAGCGTGTCGGAGGAGAAGCGCAGCCACGCCTTGTATTCGCGACCGGCGAACAGGCCAACACGGTATGTCTCGGGCAGATCCTGCTTGATACGGAAGGTGGCGTGCACCACGCCATGCGGCTTCAAAAAGACCGGCCGCAGAGCCGGGCATTGTCCGGCCTTGATACGGCCCGTCTGTACCATGTCGACGAACATTTGTACGAGCGAGCCGACCGGATCGGCGGCGCAATCGATGGTGGGCGCGGCGACGACCTTCGAGCTGCTGGACGCGGAGTCGACTGCTTCGAGGCGGAGGCGGTGGGTCATGCCTGGCTCCTTGGCAATGAAGGCAATGCAGGAGACAGTACCGCGATCTCGACGTCAAGCTGCTGGACGGCGAGCTCGGGGCGTCCCCTTTCTCCACCATCGCTGCGCGCATGACACGGCTGTTCCTTCGCACAGCCGCCGGACCGACCAGGACCAGGACACGCCGTGCTCCAGCAGCGGATAGCCGTGGACAGGATCAGCGTCCGAGCAGGCCGCCATGGCGCGCCGGCAGCCCCGCTCGGTACCCCGCGCGGCCGAGCGCCGGTGCGCGGCGGACAACCTCACTCACACCGGCGCCGCGCCGTCAGGGGACGTTCATCTCGAACGCGACGCTGTAGTTCGGCTGGGCCTTGCCCGTCGTCGAGCCGACGAAAGGATCGGAGTCGCGCAGCTGACCCCAGCGGATCGTGCCGCCCGTCATCGACGTCCCGTCGGTCGTCATCGCATAGCCGACCATCACGCCGGACGCGGGGAGGTTCCGCGCGGTGATCTGCACCGAATCGCCGGAGATCTCCACGCCGCTGATCGGGATCCGGGAGTTGCCGCTCCAGAGCTCGAAGCCGCGGCCCTGCGCCCACTCCGTGAACGCGGTCTGGTGGGGAGACGGCAGCGCGCTGTCCCAGGCGAGCGGCGGCACAGGGACATGGAAGTGCACGGTGACGACGTCGCCGCTGCGCTCGACGCGCGTCGGCTGGAGCGGCTGCCAGTCCTTCCCGAGGACGACCTTCTCGAAGTAGATCTGGCCGAATTTCTCGCCGAGCTGCTGGTAGCCGTTCGCGTTCAGGTGGATGTGATCGTTCGCATACGGATACTGGTACTTCGGACCCGAGCAGACGATATCGCCCGGGTGATCGACGCCCACGCGCCACTGCGCCTGCGTCGACGTCGACCGCGTGCCGGCGTCGGTGTGCACCGAGTTCTGCTGGGACACGAGCAGGGGGATGCTCCGCGACTGGCCGGTGATCCGGAGGAGATCCTGGTTGTAGTCGGACCACAGCTTTACCAGTTCATCCTCGTAGGTCGCGCTGCCGGCGTCGGACTCGCCGTGCGTGATCACGATGGCGCCGACGCCGTACGTCTTGCCGGCCTCCCTGGCGAGGCGCGCGATGGCCTCCGCCTCGAACAGCGTCGCCGCGTAGGCGCGGCCCATCGACGTGTCGCCCGTGGCCGTCTGGGTGGCGCCCTTCCGGAGGACGCTCATCGGCTGCCCGCTCTCGCCGACGACGGTGTGCACCGTGACGTGGTCGCCGCCGGCGGATGCCTCCGCGAGGGACGAGATCTGGTCGGCCATGGCCGTGTGCGGCGTCTCGCCATAGATGTTCTTCGGGTAAGCGCTGGGGTAGGTCGTCGCGAACCCGCGGATCGGCTCGACGAGCGGCACCAGGGAGAGGGCCGTGCTCGCCGCATCGAAGGGGGGAACGCTCGCGTTCCCGAGGGACAGCTTGAGGTTGTGAAAGCGCTGCGTCGTGGTGCGGGGCGGCGTGCCCTCCGCGCCGACCGAGAGGCTCTGTCCCGTGCCGACGATGCCGCTCCAGTCCCAGAGCGGCGCCGGCGGCGCGCCGCCGCCTCCCTCTCCAGCGCCGCCAGCGCCGCCGGTGCCTGCCGCGCCGCCGCCCCCTTCGCCGGCGCCGCCGGTGCCCGCCGCGCCGCCGGTGCCGCTCGCGCTGCCCGTCGCGCCCTGACCGCCAGCGCCGCCGGAGCCGCTCGCGCTGCTCGTCGCGCCCTGACCGCCGGCGCCGTGACCGCCGGCGCCAGAGGACGTCCCGTCCGACGAGTCGCATCCGAACGCCGCGAGGAGGAGAGCGAGAGTGCCTGACGAACCGAGGCTCAAGAACGAAGATTGTCGCATGTTGGCTCCTTGCCGCTGCACGAGCGGGCCGGGTGATCGCGCGGCCCGGAGCGTTGATCGTCAGGCCGCGTGGTGGAAACCACGACCGGCCATAGCACGGAGGCGCAGAAAAACTGAACCGATTCAGTTGATGAGGACCTCAACCTCGGTCGGAAGCTCCTCCGGGGCGTCGAGCCCGGGGGGCAACCTCCTCGCGAGCGCCTCTTCGTGCCGGCGCGATGCCTCGATCTCTGCGCGTCCCGGCGGCGCGTCGCCGTCAGCCGTCGGCGCGCACCGCGGGGAGCGGGCGGCGCCGGCAGCTCACCTCGATGAGGATGTCGCCGGGCGCCTTGAAATAGAACATCACGCCGCGGCCGTTCTCGCTCACGGGGCCGCTGTCGACGCCCGCCGCGACGATCGCCGCGTGCTTGTCGTACACGGTGGCCACGTCGCCGACGATGAAGCCGATGTGGAAGCCCTCCGGATAAGGGGCGTCCGCCTCGCGCCGCCGCTGTAGGACGAGCGTGAAGTCGCCGGGCCCCGTGAGGATGGCGATCGCCGGCGAGTGCCGGTTGCCGTGGACCTCGAACTGGAAGTGCCGCTCGAAGAACGCGGCCGTTTCGAGGACGTCGGGGACCTGGAGATCGATGTGATTGAGCTGCATGGGAGCCTCCACGGAGGACGCACGTGCGTCCAAGTGCCGTGGGACCTCACTCCGTGGTGGAGGGGACATGGGCTCCCGTCATGGGAGTGGCCGGGGCTCGCCTGAACCGGCCTACCTCTTTCGGCGACGGAGAAGATAGCGAAGCGATCGCGACCTGGCAACGTCCCGCGAGACGTCGACGCGCCAGCGTGGCGGTCGAGGGGAGCGCCGCGCGCGCTCGGCGAGGCGAGGGGTGGGCGAGCCAGCTCGGCGCGCGAGCGTTGCCGCGCAGGAGGCGCCGCTCGGCAAGCCGGGCACGGCGCCGTGCTCTTGCCCACAGGATCGCTCGTCGATCGATCGGTTGACGACCCCCCCGAGGAGGAGCGTTCCGCTACCAACGTACCCGCCGGCACTCGGCATCCGTGGTGTTTCCAAGGAGCATCAGCGGCACAACTCGGCTGGCGCAAATGTCGCAAGCGGGAGCAGCCATGTGCGGCAAGCATTTGATCGCCAGTTTTGCCCTGCTCTCACTCTCATCCTGCGTAGGTGACTTGAGTGAGGACGCGGCCGACGAGACGAGCGAGGAACCGAACGCTGCTACTGCAAGCGAGGGAGCGGACGAGGCCAAACCGCGAGATACCTTCGAGCTTACGCTGTGCAACGCCATCGCCGCAGACAGGGTGGCGGTCAAGGAAGCATTCTGTCGCTCGCTCACGGAAAGCGACCAACGGGGACGTTGTTGGTCGCATCGCTTCGACAAGCCCATCAAGTGGATCAACTGGTGCGTCTACGAATATTAGCTACCCTGCGTGGGTGGCTCGACAAAAATACAAGGTCATAGCCGTTCGTCGGTACAGCGTCGAAGATGAACCAGGTCGGGAGATCGTCCTGAAGATCGGCGAACCAATACAACCTGCCTCGCCCAGCGGCTCGTGGACGTGCCCTGTGTTTCTTGATGGGCTGGATCCGGACATCCAGTATGCCGAAGGGGTCGACGCCGTTCAGGCAATCCAAAGTGCCATGCGGTATGCGCGTCACGCGCTCGATAGATGCGGGCTGCCGATCACATGGCTGGGTCAGGAGCCCGGGGACATCGGGCTGCCGCTTCCTATAGATGGTCCATTTGGGCTCTGGTTTCAGCGCAGACTAGAGAAGCTCGTAGATGATGAAACGGAGCGCGTGGGCGAGATCGTGGCTGCGGTTGTCAAGGAGCGCGCATGGAAGAAGCGCGGGCGTTGAGGCTCGCTCGGTCTGGTGCTCCCCGCTTCCGCGGACACCTCCGACGGCACCAGAACGTAGGGAGGGCAGTCAAGCCCGAGTTCAGGGCGGGGGCGGTACGGCTGGCGAAGGCGGGCGGCCGGCGCATCGACAGGCGGCGAAGGACCTCGACCTGACCGAGACGGCGGAACCTCAACCTCGGTGGGTGGCGGCGGTGGCGGTGCCTCAACCTGGGTCGGATTCAATCCTACGACGCACGGTCGCGTTGGCGATGTGCGTGCAATTCTACGTGAGGAGATGGAGCGTGCCGGTCTCTGACGGTAGACTCGGAGCATGCCCGAGCCTCTGAACTGTCCCGCCGAGGAGCGGGACGACTGCCCCTACGACGAGAACGGCGTGGACCGCTCCCTCGTCCGCTGGATGCTCAGCCTTTCCCCTACGGAGCGTCTGGCGCAGGTGCAGAGCTCGATCGATCTGATCATGAGCGTGCGTGAGCCACCCGCGCGCTGACCTGACCTCCGGATCGGGGGCATCAAGCAGCGGACTCGTGTTGAAGGCCGACGAGCATGCGCCCGAAGTCGCAGAGCGCCGAGGCGCCGCCGAGGCGCAGGATGAGCTGGAGGACGGCGTCGGCGTGGAGGTAGTGCTCCGACGGCAGGTAGGCGAACAGGGCGGGATCGCTGATGTCGATGGTGCGTCGCCACGCGTCGGCGCGTGCGCGCGCCGACCAGATCGCCCGGAGCGCGGCGTCGGGCAGGCTCGCCAGGGTGTCGCAGAGCACGCCGTCCTTCGCGTCCGGCTGCGCGAGAACGGCGCGCACGGCGGCGTCGATCTCCGGCGCGAGGGCCGCGCGCTCGGCCTCGGACAGCGACACCGCCTCGCTGGCTTACCAGCGGAGCCGCTGCTCGGGCGACAGCTCTCTTCCCGCGCCTCCGGCATCGGGTTCGGCGGCGCTCGGCGAGGCGTCGTATCCGCCCTCACATGCGGGCGACGACGCGCTGGCATACACCTCGAGCAAGGCGTGGACCTCCCATGGCAAGGTCTTCTGCCGCCAGGATGTCCAATCGAAGAACTCCGCCCCTTCCTCCAGCGCCCAGCGCGCTGCCGGCTCCCGCCGGGATGCCGGCAGCGCGGCCCAAACCGGATCCGGAATAGCCATCAGCCGATGGCTTGCCTGCGTCCTGCCGATCTGCCCTTCCGCGACCGCGTGGAGCACCCGCCCGGCGAGCTCCACGGCGCGCGCCGCCGGGACCAGCGGCATCACCGCGGCGATCGCCTCGACACGATCCTCCTCGCTGAGGTGGTCGCACGTCTCCACCTCCGCCAGCACCTCGTCCACGAGCGCCGCGCGATGTTCGCCCTCGGCGAGCGACGCCGCGGTGGTGAAGAGCCCCCTCAGCCGCACGCGCCCGCCGCGCTCCCGCACCTCGTCGAGGTAGAGCGAGAGGAGGACGCCGCGGGGCGCTCCGGTGGCGAGCTGCGTGGCGCGCCCCAGCGTGTGGAGGATCTCCAGGTCGGCCGGCCGCTCCCGGCGCGCGAGCGCCTCCCGCAGGTGCCCGCGCTGCTCCTCGGGGGAGAACAGCTCGGCGAATGCAGGGGAGTCGTAGAGCTCCTCGCCGCTCTGGAGCAGCGCCCGGGCGAGCCGGGCGCGCCGCTCGCCCTCGAGCGGGCGCGCGAACTCCATCACGAGCGCCAGGTAGTCGCCGGTGGCGTGGTGCTCGGCGAACTCCAGCACCGATTCGAAGCCTCGATCCGTGCGAATCCTGTCGGCGTGCGTCGGGCCGAACAGCAGCCGTCCGAGCCGCGACTCCGCCGTTTCGACGGGGGGTGTCGCCCGGCGCACCTCGGCCTCCCTCACCGCCTGCGCCACGCGCTCGCCCAGCACCGCGCGCTCGCGCTCGGTGAGCGACGGCCCATGATCCGCGGCCCAGTCCGCGATCCATTCGAGCGCATCCGAGGCGGCGTCGCCGAGCGGCTCGATCCGGCGAAACGCCTCGTGAAACAGCGCCGGCGCCCGCGGCTCTCCGAGGCGCGCCGCGACGCGCAGGAGGGCGCTTGCCGCCGTGACCGGGTTGGCCTCGCCGCGCGCGCACGCGAGCGCCTCGTCCGCGAGCGCCGGGCACACCGCCACCACCTTCCCGAGCGCCGCAGGCACGTACCGGCTCGTTCGAGCGCGCTCCAGCGCGATCCGCGCGATCCGCGCGCGCGACTCGACCGGATGCTGGCGCGCCACGGACAGCAGATCATCGACGTTGACGAGCCCCTGGGACTCGGCCTCCGACGCCTCGAGCATCCCCGCGACCGCGAACGCTTCTGCAGCGCGTTTGCGCGCCGAGAACCCGTAGAACGACCCGCCTTCCGCCTCCCGGGCCTCCAGGGCCGCGCGCAGCCGGACGATCTCGCCGCGCGCCCGCTCGCGATCTCGGGCCGGCACGAGCGGGAGGAAATCGCACCCCACGAGGAACGCCACGACAGGCTCCGCCCCGAGGAGCCACGCCTCGAGCTCCGAGAAGGCGCGCGCGATCGCCGCCTCGGAGAGATACGGCGCGCACGAGCGCAGCGCCTCGCCGCGGCGCGCGCTCAGAGCGCGGATCGCGCCGAGCGCCGCGTCGGGCTGCCCGGCGCGCGCGAGGCGCACCGCGACCGCGGCCAGCGCCGCCTCGTCGGCGAACCACTCCGCGCCATCGCCGGGCTGCGGCTGCCGTACGAGCGCGAGCACGGCGCAAAGCGAGGCATCGGGAAACACCCGAAGGTGGTGAAGGACGAACACGTGACGGCCCACGAAGTCGATGCGCCGGAGCCCGTCGATCGCCTCCTCCGCGCTCCACAGCCCGGTCTCCACCGCTTTCACGCGCAGGCTGAACGGGACATCGTTTTCGGCCCAGTAGGTGCGCTCCACGATCTCCCTCGCCTGGAGCTGCCGCAGCATCGCCCCGGCGCGCGCTCGCTCGGAGTCGGCCTCTTCGAAGGACAGATCCGCGAGGCGCCACTCGTCGAGCGAGCGTGCCAGAGCATCTTTCCCGGGCGAGATCTCCATCAGCGATTCCGTCGCGTGCAGCGCGGCACGAGCATCCTTCCCCGCGCTCCTGCTGCCGCACCGGCAGTTCCACCATGAAGGGTGCCCACGGCCTGCCGGCCCCCGCATGCTAGGCTCGGAGCATGCCCGAGCCTCTGAACCCTCCCGCCGAGGAGCTGGACGACAGCCCCTACGACGAGAACGGCGTGGACCGCTCCCTCGTCCGCTGGATGCTCAGCCTGTCCCCCACGGAGCGGCTGGCGCAGGTGCAGAGCTCGATCGATTTGATCATGAGCGTGCGTGAGCCCCCCGATGGCGCTCGCTGACATCCTTCGCGCGCTTGTGCACCGCAATGTCGAGTTCATCGTTGTGGGCGGGATGGCTGCAGCGTTGCAGGGCGCCCCGGTGACTACCATCGACATCGACATCGTGTACTCCCGCTCGGACGACAACATCGTCCGGCTCATGGCCGCCCAGGCAGACCTTGAAGCCGTCTTCCGCACCGACCCACGACGGCTCGTCCCGAACGAGTCGCACCTCCGCTCGACCGCACACAAGCTGCTCCAGACGAAGCACGGGGTCCTCGACGTGCTGGCAACGATCGAGGAATCGACGTGCTACGAAGATCTCCTGCCCGATTCCACGGTACTCGAGGTAGCCGGCGTGCTGGTCCGCGTCCTGTCGCTGGAACGGCTGATCGAGGTCAAGGCGAAGCTGACCCGGCCCAAGGATCGGGCGATGCTCCTGCTGCTACAGGCGACCCTCGACGAGAAGCGTCGAGCGCACTGACCTCACATCCAGCAACACCATCACCCCTCATCCACCTTCTACTGCCTCACCGGCAGCTCCACCACGAAGCTCGCCCCCTCCCCCTGCGCGCTCTCCACCGTCACCACCCCGCCGTGCGCCTCGACGACGCTCTTCACGATCGCCAGCCCGAGCCCCGTCCCGTCGCGGCCCTCGTCGGTCGTGAAGAACCTGTCGAAGATCCTCGGCAGGTGCTGCGGCGGCACCCCCGGCCCGCGGTCACGCACCGAGATCCTCGCCGTCCTCTCCCCTTCCCGCCCCTCCCCGCCCTCCACGGTCACCACCACCGCCTCTCCCGGCGGCGAGAACTTCACCGCGTTGTCGACGAGGTTCAAGAGCGCCGTCTCCAGGTCCGTCTGCCGCGCCCGGAGCAGCCGTGTCCGCATCTCGTACCGCAGCTCCACCGGCTGCCCCGGGCTCGCGCGCCGCTCCACAACGCGCGCCACGAGCGCCTCCAGATCGAGCACCGTCATCGCCTCGCTCGAGGCCTCGATCCGGCTCAGCTCCAGCAGCCGCGACACGAGCCGGTCGAGCCGCGCCACGTCGAGCTCGATGTTCCGCAAAAAGCGCCGCCGCGCCTCCAGATCGTCCGCCGCCCCCTCGTCGAGCAGCTCGGCGGCGCCCCGGATCGACGTCAGCGGCGACTTGAACTCGTGCGCCACATCGGCCGCAAAATCCGAGATGTAGCGCAGCCGCGCCCCCAGCCGCTCGTTCATCGCAGCGAACGACGCGCCGAGCTCGCGGATCTCGCCGGTCCCCGACACGGGCACCACGACGTCGCGCTCGCCGGCCGCGATGCGCTTCGCCGCGCGCGACAGCTTGCCGAGCGGCCTCGAGATCGACCACGCGAGCGCCAGCGTGACGAGGCCCGTGAACAGGCTCGCGACCACGAGGACCCGGATGAGCCCGGAGCGGATCCGGTGCAGCTCGACCAGCACCGGCTGCGTCGAGCGGACCACGTAGACCGCGCCGACCACCTCGCCGCCCCGCCGGATCGGCTCGGCCAGGAACAGGAACACCGCCGGCTGCCGCTCCCGCACGCGCGTCCATGCGCCGCGGCGCCCGGCGAGCGCCTCGCGCACCTCCGGGCGGTCCCCGACCTCGGGCCAGCTCTCGCGCGCGTTCTCGCCGAAGCGGCGCACCCCGTTGGCGAAATCCGCGAGGCCCGACGAGCCCTGTCCACGGCCGCTCGTCGAGAGAAGACGTGGAACCGCCGGCTCGGGCCCCTCGGGCGGGCCGTTCTCGTGCGAGTCCACGACGACCCCGCCCGCCCTGTCGAGGATCCGGACACGCGTGCGCGTGTGCCTCGCGGCCAGGGTCAAGACGTAGCGGTGATCGAGCGCGCCAAGCTCGACACCCCGGTCGAGATCCGATCCGAGCATCGCCGCGACAAGGACCGCCTGGTTCGCCATGTCGCGCTCCAGTGAGCCGAGCAGCTGCCGCTCGTAGAGGCGCGCGAACTCGAGCCCCGCCACCGGCACGAGCAGCACCACCAGGTTCACGACCAGCAGCCGGACGCGGATCCGGCCGAGCTCCCAGCGCAGGCGCTCGATCATCGTGGGGCCCGGCATCGCGGCCCGGCTACGCCCCCTGCAGCTTGTAACCGACGCCGTGGACGGTCGCGATCGGATCGCCGCCAAGCACGCGGAACTTCGCACGAATCCGGCGAACATGCGTGTCGATGGTGCGCTCCGTGATCAGGTTGTCGTAGCGGTAGGCGCGCTGCATGAGCTGCCCGCGCGAGAGCACCACCCCGGGCCGCTCCAGCAGCGCGCCGAGCACGCCGAGCTCCGTCGCCGTGAGCGACACCGGCTGGCCGAGGTACCGCGCCTCGTGACGCTCGGTGTCGACCTCGATCGGGCCGTGGCGGAGGACCGCGGCGCGCGCGCCGGTGGGCGCCGGCGCGGGCGGGGGCGCCTCGGTCCGGCGGAGCAGCGCGCGCACCCGCGCCACGAGCTCCCGCGGCGAGAACGGCTTCGTGAGGTAGTCGTCGCCGCCGAGCTCCAGGCCGACGATCCGGTCGACCTCGTCGGCGCGCGCCGACAGGAACAGGATCGGCGTCCTGCTCCCGGCGCGCAGCCGCCGGCACACCTCGAGGCCGTCGAGCTCGGGGAGCATCACGTCCAGCACCACGAGGTCCACCGTGCCCGCCCCCGCCGCCTCGACGGCGGCGCGCCCGTCGGCCACCGCCGTCACGGCGTACCCCTCCTTTTGCAGGGCGTAGAGCAGCACCTCGCGGATGCGCGCCTCATCGTCGACGACCAGGATGTGCTTGCTCACGTCGCGATCGGTCCCTCTGTTCCGGCGTCGTGCGCGTCGATCGCCGCGCCGAGGCCCTCCACGCGCGCCCAGACCTCGGACACGATACCACCGACGCCCTCGACCGAGGATCCGGCGAAGCGCGCCAGCACGAGCTGCGTGCGCAGCGCCTGGACGAGATCCGCGAGCTCCTCGAGGGCGCGGGCGTCGCGGTCGCGCATCGCCCGCAGCCGCCGGATGTTCTCGAGGTGGAGGTGCGCCGTCGCCAGCGACCGCGCGCCCGCGCCGCCGCCGCCCCGCTCGATCTCCGCGACGCGCGCCGCGGCGGCGCCCTCGTCGAAGCCGCTCTGGCGCAGCAGCGCGTCGAGCTCCGCGTGGCGGGCGGCGGCGCGCGCCACCTCGGCCTCGATCCGCGATGCCGCCTCGCGCGACAGGAGCGCCTCGAACGAGGTGCCAGCGCACGCGCTGACCCCCTCGCGCAGCGCGCCCAGGACGCGCGCGGCGGCATCGCCCGCGGCGCCGCCCGCGCGCCCGCCGCCCTCCCCGCGGCCCGCCGTGAGCGCGACGGGCGCCCAGATGGGCCAGAGCGGCACGCAGAGCGCCGCGGAGAGGGCGGCGCGGCGGCGCGCGCCGTGGCCGTCAGGGCGCGCGGCGCGGTAGACCGCCACGGCGCACGCGAGCCCCGCGATCAGGTACAGGACCGCCAGGTCGCGCAGGCTCATTGCTCGCTCCCCGTCAGGCCGTCGCGCGCGTCGCCGTCCTCGTTTTCGTACGGGTAGGGGTAGCCGTGCGGGTAGTCGTCTGGATCGGGCGGATGCCCGTGGTCGTCATAGATCCCGCGCGCAGATCGGAAGCTCCGGAAGAGCGCGTCGTAGAAGCTCCCCTCGCTGGCGCGCAGGAAGGGGACCGCCTTCTCGCTCGGCCGCCCGAGGTAGGGCCGGAGGATCCACGCGGCCTGACCGCCGACGGCGAAGAAGACGGCCATGAAGGCGACCGCAGTGAGCCAGCGGCCCCGGCCCGCGCCGATGCCCCGCACGAGCACGCTGAACGCCGCGAGGCCCGCGACGGCGTAGGCGAGCCAGGCGGCGACCGAGGACGCGTGGTAGCCGAGCCCCACGTCGATGGCCAGCCAGAGCACGGGCGCGAACGCGAGCAGCACGAGCGACGAGCGGCCCGCCGAGGCGAGGGCGAGCGCGATGACGGACCGCATGGGCCACGGGCGGCCGAGCACGGCCGAGAACGCGTGAAACGCCGGGGCCGAGAGCGCGAGCGTGATCAACATCGCCAGCGGCACCTTGATGGCCGCATAGACGATCTGCTCCCTGCCGCGGAAGCTGCCGATCACGCCGCCGAACACGGCCGAGCCGAGGGCGATGGCGCCGAGCGACGCGAGCGCGATGGCGCGGATGTCCCTGTCTTCACGGCAGCTTGCGGCCACCTCGGCGGGCGCCCGGAGGAGACGGCTCACGACGGAGGCGCTCACGAGACACCCCCGTTCAGGATCGGGAGCGTCTCCGCCCACACGCGCAGGGCGAGCACCACGGCGAACACCGCGAACCCGACGAGCGCCGCGGTCGCCCCGGAGAGCCTGACGAGACCGCCGTCGCGCCGGAGCGCCGCGCCGAGGTCGCGCAGCAAGAAGCCGACGCCGACCACGCCGCCCACCGCGAGGCCGAGCAGCCCCATGAGGGCCGCCGTCACGTCCGACCCGCTCGTGACAACGAAGAGCGCCGAGGCGGGCGCAAGGCCGCCGAGCACGAGGCCCGTCGAGGCGGCGGCGCGCGCCGTCGCCGACAGCGCGCGGGGCGGATCGAGCGGCGCATCGAAGAGGGTCAGCACGATCGTGAGCGCCGGCACGCCGACGCAGGCGACGGCGACCATGGCCGCAGGGACACCGGCGGCGTGGTGGGCGAACGACGCGCCGCCCTGCCGCGCGCCGAGCGCCAGGCCGTACAGCGAGGCGAGGCCGACGCCGACGCCGAACCTGGACAGGTCGCCGCGGAGGTCCGAGGCCGGCCGCTCCGCGAGGAGGGCGGCCGTCCAGCTGCGGTGTCCGGCGCCTGCGGTGGGCTCCGCGGCGGTGCCGGGCACAGGGGCCGCGGGGGCGTCGTCTCGACGCTCCGCGGGATCTTTTGCGCCGGCGTCCGTGCCGGCCTCGGGCGATGACGTTACGGGGAGACAGGTAGCTTGCGCCTGCACAAGGACCTCCATGGGGGTGAGCGCTGCGCGGCCTGGTCACGGCCGCCGCAGACCTCCCTGGGCGTACCCCCCGGGTGAGGCGCACCCGCGCGCCCGACGAGGAACAGACGCGGAGAGGTTGTGGCGAAGACGTGGCGATGGCGCGCGCCCTCCGGAGCGCCCCGGGGCCGGGACCGCCGGCACCCGAGGAGCCCTCCACGGGAGGTCTCCCGCAACGGTCCACACGCACATCACAGCCTCTGAGCGCCCGACTCCGGCGATCCATCGACATGTAGATTGGTGTGCGCCAAACCACACATTGCCGTTTTGTACGCGACGGATCGATGCTTGGCGCGCGGCACTCGCGAGGGAGGAAGTAATGAAGATCGACCTGTTCACAGAGATGCAGAGTCCCCGTCCGTGGTCGGAGGACCACGAGCACAGGGTCATCATGAACACCCTCGAGCAGGCGAAGCTCGCCGATCGGCTCGGGTACGGCTGCTGGTGGCAGGTCGAGCACCATACGGCCGAGGAGTTCAGCTACTCGTCGGCGCCGGAGGTGATGCTCGCGGCGATCTCGCAGCACACGACGTCGATCCGGCTCGGGCACTCCTCGGTGCTGTCGCCGTTCCGGTTCAACCACCCCATCCGCGTCGCCGAGCGCGCGGCCATGCTCGATCACCTGAGCGGCGGGCGCCTGGAGCTCGGCCTGGCCCGCTCGACCATCCCGGAGTGGCGCACGTTCAACATCCCTCCGGACCGGACGCGCGATCAGATGCAGCAGGCGTTCGAGATGATCCCGAAGATGTGGACGCAGGAGCGGTTCTCCTGGAAGAGCGAGGACGCCGAGATCAACAACGTGCCCATCATCCCGAAGCCGTACCAGAAGCCCCACCCGCCCCTCTGGCAGGCCTGCTCGAGCCTGGCCTCGTTCGAGCAGGCCGGGCGCAACGGGGTCGGCGCGCTCGGCGTCACGCTGTGGGCGCCGCCCGACCAGGTGAAGGAGTGGATCGGCATCTACCGTGAGGCCATCCGCCGGTGTGAGCGCCCCGTCGGCGCGTTCATCAACAACCAGGTCGGGTTCTTCACGTTCGCTCATTGCGCCGAGACGGACCAGCAGGCCATGGAGAACGGCGCCGCCTCCGCGGCCGCGTGGTACACGAACGGGTCCTTCACGTTCTTCGAGGCGAAGGAGCACTTCCTGCGGACCCACGCCGAGGAGCAGGCGCTGGCCAAGGACCCGGCGGGCGGCGGCCTCGTGGGCCAGCTCCTGCGCGACCGCGCGGGGAAGACGCCGGCCGAGACCAAGGCCAACGCGGTCCTCGCCCGCATCATGCAGAACGAAGAGGTCCCGAACGAGGAGGTGTTCGACGCCCTGAAGGAGCAGAACTCGCTCATCGTCGGCAGCCCGGAGACGTGCCGGCAGAAGATCAAATTCTACCAGGACCTCGGCATCGATCGCCTGCTGAGCTTCCAGCAGGTCGGGCGCCTGTCGCACGAGCAGGTCATGAGCAGCATTCGCCAGATCGGCAAGCTCATCCCCGAGTTCGACAAGCCCTAGTTCCGTGAATCAGAAATCCCGTCTCGACGCCGTGGCCGCGCCGCATCACGGACACGGAGCGAGATCGGGCGGATATCCACTACGGAGAGGGCGCGGAAACAGCCAATCATCGCTGTTTTATGCATCATCGAGCTCTCCCACTTTTTGTTCCAGATGGGTGGATTGAGGGTTCCGCCGCCCGCCTTTCTCGACCTTGTCGTTGATCCTCCAGGCGCGGAAGTGGGCACCGTCCACGACGGCGACGAGCGAGCGCTTCCGTGCGCTGCGGCATGAGAGGTCGGTCGAGCGGTGGGCGGCGACGACGTTCACGAGCCAGCATGCGGGGCAGGTCCTGCCACGATATCATCGACAGCGAGGCGCCGGTGTGGGGTGCGGCGCGCGCTGGGGATCTACGGCGGAAGATGGATGATGTCCGGCGCCTCTTCCGCTCAAAGCGATGGGCGCCCATCATGGCAGCATCTGTCGCACATCATCCACAGTGGGGCTCCTGTGCACACCACCATTCCCGTCTGCTCCGATCCAGGGGCTTCGTCCCGTTACGCCATCATTGAGGTCCTCTACGAGGGGTCAGACACCCTTCTTTACCGGGGTGTGCGCGAAGACGACGGCCTTCCCGTGGTGCTCAAGGTCCTCCGGCGCGATCACGCGAGCCCCCGTGCCCTCGAGCGGCTGCGTCACGAGTACGATGTCGCCCGGGCGCTCGAGACCACGGCCATCGTCAAGCCCTATGCGCTCGAGATGCTCGGCGATCAGCCGGCGCTGGTCCTGGAGGATTTCGGCGGCGTGTCGCTCGATCGGCTCCAGGAAGGGCCGATGCCGCTCGAGCGCTTCTTCCCCCTCGCCGTCCGCCTGGTGGAGGCGCTCGCCGAGGTGCATCGACACGGCGTCGTTCACAAGGATATCAAGCCTCAGAACCTGCTCCTCCACCCCGCCACCGGCGAGGTGAAGATCACCGATCTGGGGATTGCGTCCCGGATCCCCCGCGAGCTCCAGCACCTCGAGCACGCCGGGCTCATCGAGGGGACCCTGGCGTACATGGCCCCGGAGCAGACAGGCCGGATGAACCGCTGGATCGACGAGCGGACCGATCTCTACTCCCTCGGCGTCGTCTTCCACGAGATGCTGACGGGCACCCTGCCGTTCCGGGCCAGCGATCCCGTCGCGTGGGTCTATTGCCACATTGCCCAGAGGCCGCTCCCGCCGCACACGCTCGTCCCTTCGATTCCCCCGCTCCTGTCGGAGGTCGTGCTCAAGCTGCTCTCCAAGGCCGCCGAGGAGCGTTACCAGAGCGCGGCCGGCCTGCGGCACGATCTGGCCGAGTGCTTCGCGAGGTGGCGGACGAGCGGCGCCATTCCGCCCTTCGCGCTCGGGGAGCGCGACGTCTCCGACCGGTTCCAGGTGCCGCAGCGGCTGTACAGCCGCGAGCGCGAGGTGGAGGCGCTGCTCGGCGCGTTCGAGCGGGTGGTGGCGCAGAGCCGGCCAGAGCTCGTGCTCGTATCGGGCTATGCGGGCATCGGGAAATCGTCGCTCGTCGCCGAGCTGCACCGGCCGATCGTGAGGGAGCGGGGGTTCTTCCTCTCCGGCAAGTTCGATCAAACCGCGAAGGACGTCCCCTACCGCGCCTTCCTTCAGGCGTTCCAGGCGCTTTTTCAGGAGATCCTCGGCGCGAGCGAGGAGCAGGTCGAGCGCTGGAGGCAGCGTTTCCGGGAGGCCCTCGGCGAAAGCGGCAGGCTGCTCGCCGACGTGCTCCCCGAGCTCACGCTGCTCCTCGGCCCCCAGCCGCCCGTGCCCGAGCTGCCGCCCGCCGAGGCCCAGAGCCGGCTGCTCGCGACGCTCCAGCGCTTCGTCGCGGCGTGCGCCCGGAAGGAGCACCCCGTGGCGCTCTTCCTCGACGATCTGCAGTGGGCCGACGCGGCCAGTCTCCAGCTGCTCGAGCAGCTCGCCACCTACGCCGGGCCCGCGCACCTGCTGCTGATCGGCGCATACCGCGACAACGAGGTCGGCCCCGCGCACCCGCTGCGGCTCACGCTGGCCGAGGTGCGGCAGCACGGCGCCGCTGTCTCCGAGCTCGTCCTCGAACCGCTCTCCACCGCCCACGTCGGGGCGCTCGTCGCCGAGACGGTCCACGCGCCCGAAGGCCAGGTCGAGCCGCTCTCGCAGCTGGTCTACGAGAAGACCGGCGGTAATCCGTTCTTCGTGCTCCAGTTCCTGATCGCGCTGCACCAGGAGGGGCTCATCGCCTTCGACGCGGACGCGGGCAGGTGGCGGTGGGACATCGCCGCGATCCGCGACAAGGGGTTCACCGACAACGTCGTCGAGCTGATGGCGGGCAAGCTGAAGCGGCTCTCGGTCCCGACGCGGGACGCGCTCAAGCTCGCCGCGTGCCTCGGCAGCAGCTTGGATCTCGACACCCTCGCGCTGGTCGCGGGCCGGAAAGCGGCGGAGCTCCGCGACGCGCTCGAGGAGGCCGTGCGGGAGGGGCTGCTCCTCCGCCGAGGCGACGCCTATCGATTTCTTCACGACCGGGTGCAGCAAGCCGCTTACTCGCTCATCCCGGCGGGACAGCTCGCCGAGATGCACCTTTGGATCGGCCGGCTGCTCCTCAGGGCGCAGCGCGCGGAGGAGCGCGACGAGGCGCTCTTCGACGTCGTCGGCCACCTCAACCGCGGCGCCGCGCTCATCCGTTCTCGGGCGGAGCGGCACGAGGTCGCGGCGCTGAACCTCCGCGCCGGCAGGAAGGCCAAGGCCGCCGCGGCCTTCCAGTCCGCCGCCGCGCTCTTCGCCGCGGGCCTTTCCCTGCTCGCGCCGGACTCTTGGGAGACGCAACACGAGCTGACCTACGACCTGACGCTCGAGCGCGCGCACGTCGCGTACATCACCGGCGGCTTCGACGAGGCCGAGCGGCTCCTGGAAGAGCTCCGCGCTCGCGCGAGGACCCGGCGCGAGACGGCCGCCGTCGTCGAGCTCGTCCTTGCCTTCTATCAGACCCGCGGGCAATACGCCCGCGCGGTGGAGATCGGCCTCTCGTGGCTCCGCGCCTGCGACATCGATCTGCCGCTGCATCCCTCAGGCGCACAGATTGACGAGGAGACCGAGAGGGTCTGGCAGGCCCTGGGCGACCGGGCCATCGAGGACCTGATCCATCTGCCCCCCATGACGAACCCGGAGATCGAGATCACGATGGGCGTGCTGCAGCGCATAGTCCTCCCAGCGGTCTTCGTGGACCCGGACCTGCACGTTCTCGTCGTCCTGCGCATGGTCCAGCTCAGCCTGCGCCACGGCAGCGCCGAGAGCTCCGCGTATGCGTACACTGCCTTCGCGAGGGTGATCGGCCCGACGTTCGGGCGATACCAGGAGGCCTATCGGTTCGGCAAGCTCGGCTGCGACCTGGCGGACAGGAGCGGCCTCCTCACCACGAAATCGGTGGTGATCAACCTCTTCGGACAGCATGTCGTCTTCTGGACACGCCACTACCGAGAGACGTATCCGTACACGCGCGCCGGCTTCAGCGCCGCGGTCGAGTCCGGCGATCTGAACAACGCGTGCTTCAGCTGCCTCTGGGCCGCGGTGTTCCGGCTGCTCTCTGGCGAGCCGCTGGAGGACGTGCTCCGCGAGGTCGACGAGCGTCTCGGCTTCGTGCGCAGCGCCGGTTACGCGTTCGCGCACATCGCCCTCCTCAGCGACCACGCCATGCTCCAGACGCTGCGCGGGAGGCCGGTCCGCTTCTCGATGCTGGACGGGTCCGATCTGGATCCGCCGGCCTTCGAGGCGCAGCTGGAGGAGGGGGATCTGCAGGGCGTTCGCGCTCTCTATTACAGCTTGAAGGCGCAGGCGCTCTTCGTGCTTGGCTCTCCCAGGGAGGCGTCCGCGGCGGCGACCCGCGTGATGGTCGAGAACCCCTTCAGGATCGCGCCGTACCCGCTCATCGCCGAGAACTTCTACTATCTCGCGCTCTCGCTCGCGGCCCTCTTCGACGAGGCGCACGAGGCGGGGCCCTCCCCGCCGCGGGCGCTCCCCGAGCGGCTCCTCGAGTGCGAGCGGCAGCTCGGCGAGTGGGCCAGGAGCGGCCCCGATAACTTCCTCCACAAGCACGCCCTGGTCCGCGCCGAGATCGCCCGGCTCCGGGGGCACGAGCCGGAGGCCATCCGGCACTACGAGCAGGCCATCGCGTCGGCGCGGGAGGGCGGTTTCATCCAGCACGAGGCCATCGCCAGCGAGCTCGCCGCGGGGTTCTACCGCGCGCGCGACCTCGCGACGCCCGCCGACTGCTACCTGCGCAAGGCCCGCGCCGGCTACTTCACGTGGGGCGCCCACGCCAAGGTGGAGCAGCTCGACCAGCGCTACCCCCATCTCGCCCCGCGCAAGCCGATCGCGCCCACCGTCACCTTCGCCGTCCGGGCCGAGCAGTTCGACGTCCTGTCGGTGGTGAAGGCGTCGCAGAGCATCTCCGGCGAGCTCAAGCTCCCGCGGCTGCTCGAGACGCTGCTGCGCATCGTGGTCGAGCACGCGGGCGCCGAGAAGGGACATGTGCTCCTGCTCCGGGAGGATCGCCTGTCGACCGCGGCGGCGATCGAGACACCTGGGGGCGCGGTGCGGCTGCTCGACGCGGGCGAGGCGCCTTCGGCCGCGCTGCCGCGGTCCGTCCTCAACTACGTTCGCCGAAGCCACGAGCGCGTGCTGCTCGACGACGCCGCCGCCCGGCACCCGTTCATGGAGGACGAGTATTTCAGTCACAAGCGCCCGAAATCGGTGCTGTGCCTGCCGATCGTGCACCAGGCCCGGCTCATCGGCCTGCTCTACCTGGAGAACAACCTCGTCACCGGCGCCTTCACTCCCGGGCGGCTCAGCGTCGTCGAGCTGCTCGCCTCGCAGTCGGCCATCTCGCTGGAGAACGCCCTGCTCTATGCCGAGGTGGAGCAGGAGAACGCCGAGCGGCGGCGCGCGGAACAGGCGCTCAAGGCCAATCAGGAGATGCTCCAGGCCATCGTCGACAACTCGGCGGCGGCCGTCTACATCAAGGATCGCGACGGCCGACATCTGCTCGCCAACCGGCACGTGGGCAACCTCCTGGGCGTGCCGAGCGAGCAGCTCCTTGGGAGGACCAATGCCGAGCTCTTCCCTGCTCCCATCGCCGAAATGGTCCGCGAGCACGACCGGAAGGTGCTCGACGCGGGCGTGCCGATGGAGTGGGAGGAGGAGATCCCGCTGGAGGACGGGCTCCACACCTTCCTGTCGGTCAAATTCCCTCTCGGCGAGGGGCCCGCGCCCCGCGCGCTCGGCGGCATCTCCACCGACATCACCGAGCGCAAGCGGACCGAGCAGGCCGTGCGCTTCCTGGCCGAGGCGAGCTGCAAGCTGATGGCCCTCGGCTACGGCGCGACGTTCGAGAGCGTGGCGCAGCTCCCGGTGCCCGAGCTCTCGGATCAGTGCGTCGTCGAGGTGCTCTTCGAGGGCAGGACGCCGGACTGGACGGTCACGGCAGGGGTGCCCGGCGAGCAGCTGGAAGCGCTGAAGGACGCGCTGCGCCTGCTGGCAGAGGCGTCGCCGGCCGGAGCCGAGGGCGAAGCCGGCCGCGTCACGCCGCTGCTCCAGCAGGTGGGTTCGCTCGACCCGCGGGTCAGGCCTCTCTGGGAGCAGCTCGGCGTTCATGCGTTCCTGCGGGTCCCGATGGCCGCGCGGGACCGGTACTTCGGCGTCATGACCCTGCTGGCGACCGCTCCCGAGCGCCGTTATGGCCCCGCCGAGCTGCGGCTGGCCGAGGAGCTGGGGTGCCGCGCGGCGCTCGTGCTCGACAACACCCGACTGTATACCGAGGCCCAGGAGGCGATCCAGCGGCGGGACGAGTTCCTCGTCGTCGCCTCTCACGAGCTCAAGACCCCGCTGACCTCGCTGCAGATGCAGGTGCAGGCGGTCGAGCGCCTGCTGCGCCGCCGTTCGCTCGCGGAGCTCCCCGCGGAGCGGATCGAGTCGATGTTCCAGATCCTCGGCCGCCAGACGTCGCGGCTCGGGCGCCTGGTCGACGAGTTGCTCGACGTCACGCGGCTGAACGCCGGGCGGCTGACGCTCGCGCGCGCGGAGGTCGATCTGGCGGCGCTGGCGCACGAGGTCGTCGAGCGGATGCGGCCGCAGCTCGCGGCGTCCCACTGCCGGACGCAGCTCGATCTGGAAGGGCCCGTGGTCGGGCAGTGGGATCCGGCTCGCTTGGATCAGGTCGTCATCAACCTCCTGTCGAACGCGATGAAGTACGGCGCAGGCAGCCCCATCCTCGTCGGCGTGCGGCGGCAGGCCGATCGCGCGCTGCTCGTCGTCCGCGATGAGGGGATCGGGATCGCGGAGGCCGATCAGAGCAGGATCTTCGAGCGCTTCGAGCGCGCGGTGTCGGTGCGCAACTTCGGCGGCCTCGGGCTCGGGCTCTACATCGCACGCGCGATCGTGGCGTCGCACGGCGGATCCATCCGGGTGGAGAGCAAGCCGGGCGCGGGCGCGACGTTCGTGGTGGAGCTCCCGCTGAACCCGCCGGAGGCGGACGAACGCGGCGTCGAGCCAGCCTAGCCCGAGTTTCGCAAACATGAAGGGCTGAGCGGCGCGGAACGCACGGAGGCGAAGCTGAGCGTGGCCGCCGTCACGCCGCCGCCGGTCCCGGCGATGAACTTCGGGATCGGGTGCGCCCAGAAGGGGAACCGGATCTGTCCCCGCTCGTACGCCTGCTCGATCGTCTGCACGTTGCCTTCGAGCTGGCCGGTGAAGCCCCGGGGCCTTCCCCGGCGGGTCGACGATCTGCCGAGGGATAGCTCCCGTCTTGCCGGAGAGGTCGCTCGATCAAAATCGACCGACGAGGCCGAGCCCGGCGCTGCTCGGTCCGAGCGCCATCGGCGTCGGGAGCACGAACGGCTGGTTGACGTCGTCGCGGACCAGCACCCTTCGCGGCACGACGAGGCCTGGCACGAGCAGGGCGGCTCCCGTGATCTGGACGAGCCCGTCGAGGACGAGCGCCATGGTCTCGAGGTCGTCCTGCCGGGTCGTGGCCAGGGTGATGAAGGGGCCCGCGCACGGCACGAACAGCGCCGCGTAACCCGGGGAGCCGCGGTATACCGCATCGCCGCCGCCGATCGCGGTGAACAGGTAGACGGTTCCGAAGACGATCGCGCCGCTGATCACGAGCCCCTTGCGGACGCGCGTCTCCGGATGATAGCCGGGCAGCACCGGCTCGCCCTCCCTCCAGGGGAGCACCTTCGGGCCCGCGGGCGGGGCGCCGTAAAGGCCCGGAGGCGGAGGAGCCTGCAGCGCAGGCAGGGATTGTGTCTGCATGGCCGGCGCAGCAGGCGGTGCGTCGTCGTCCGCGCGCGCCTGCCCGGAGCCGGAGGCAGAGACGACAACCCCGGTCGCGACAGCGAGCGACCATCGTTCAAGCGATCGTCGATTCCACATATCAACCCACCCTCGCATGCGCCGTGATCTCGCGCCCGGAGCGACCGACAGACGATGATACACGAGGAGGCTTTGATCATAGCCTTAACATTCACACTGGCATCCGCGCCCCGCGCGTCGCAGCACGAGTGTGCGCGCGCACGCACATGCACCGTCCATGTCCGTCGCGCCGCTACGTACCGGTGGAGCGCGCGATCTCACCCTTCGCGATCGCGCGCAGGCAGGCACCGCGGCGCCTCACGGATCACCAGCCTCCGGCGGCGGAGCAGCCATATCTGAAGGAATCGTCGAGCTATCGTCGAACTCCTCGAAGGAGCGCGGAGACGTCGAGCTATGGTCGTCGAACTCGTCGCGGAGGAGCGCGGAAAGGGAATTCCTTCTGACCGGCTCATAGAACGGATCGCTTTCACCGAGGCGGATCATGGAACGCAGGTAAGGATCGAGCTCACCGGGCTCGAACCGACAGAGCCCGATCGCATGCCAGAAGGCGCGCCATCGATGCTCGCTCCAGGCATCGTCATCGACACTACCGTACAGTTTTGTCGCGCCAACCGGCATCGCCGTGATCCCCCCGTTGCGCGCCAGCCGAACGCCGGGCAACGGCTGCGCAATCACACAGCACGCGACGTGCCCGCCCCCTCACGTCGCGGGGCTGGACAGGCGCGCGAATGTTCGCTAGGCTGCACCTCGATGTCCGTCCCTCGCGCGCGCTCCCTACGCCCCTGCCTAGGCCTACGGCCCGGGGGCCTTTGCGCGCGCTGCTGACGACGTCGCTCCTCGCAGTACGGCCCCCCTCGGTTTCCTTGGTCCCGATGGGGGTCCTCCGCCGCGTCGTCGTGTCGTGACGACTCCCATCGCCAGCTTTCAGGGAGTCCTGTCATGTCCACGATGCCTGTCCACAAGTACAAGCCCTTTCAGCCCATCCATCTGCCCGATCGCCGCTGGCCCAGCCGCGTGATCGAGAGCGCGCCGCGCTGGTGCAGCGTGGACCTGCGCGACGGCAACCAGGCCCTGGTCGAGCCCATGGGCCTCGAGCGCAAGCTCCGCATGTGGCACGAGCTCCTGCGCATGGGGTTCAAGGAGATCGAGGTGGGCTTCCCCAGCGCATCGCAGCCCGACTTCGACTTCGTGCGCTGGATCATCGACCAGGGGCTCATCCCGGACGACGTGACGATCCAGGTGCTCACCCAGGCGCGCGCCGAGCTGATCGAGCGCACCTTCGAGGCCATCCGCGGGGCGCGCCGCGCCATCGTCCACCTCTACAACTCCACCTCCACGCTCCAGCGGCGCGTGGTGTTCGGCCTGGATCGCGCGGGCATCGTCGAGATCGCCGTGCGCGGGGCCCGGCTCGTGAAGGAGCTCGCGGCGCGGTCGCCCGGGACCGAGGTCGCGCTGGAGTACTCCCCCGAGAGCTTCACGGGCACCGAGCTCGATTTCGCGAAGGAGATCTGCGAGGCCGTGATGGACGTCTGGGAGCCCACGCCATCACGGAAGATCATCCTGAACCTGCCCGCCACCGTCGAGATGTCGACGCCCAACGTGTACGCGGATCAGATCGAGTGGATGCACAGGAACCTGAAGCAGCGCGACAGCATCGTGCTGAGCGTGCACCCGCACAACGACCGCGGCACCGCCGTGGCCGCGGCGGAGCTGGCCGTGATGGCGGGCGCCGATCGCGTCGAGGGCACGCTGTTCGGGAACGGCGAGCGCACGGGCAACGTCGACGTCGTGACGCTGGCGCTCAACCTGATGTCCCAGGGCGTGGATCCCGAGCTCGAGATCCATGACGTCCAGTCGATCAAGGAGACGGTCGAGCACTGCAACCGCCTGCCGGTCCACCCGCGCCACCCGTACGTCGGCGAGCTCGTGTACACGGCCTTCTCCGGGTCGCACCAGGACGCGATCAAGAAGGGGTTCAAGGCGCTGCGCGAGGGCGGGAGCCCGCTCTGGGAGGTGCCGTACCTGCCCATCGATCCGCAGGACGTCGGCCGCAGCTACGAGGCGGTGATCCGCGTGAACAGCCAGTCGGGCAAGGGCGGCGTGGCCTACGTGCTCGAGCACGACCACGGCTACACGCTGCCGAGGGGGCTCGCCGTCGAGGTGAGCCAGGCCGTGCAGCGCAGGGCGGAGCGGACCGAGGGCGAGGTGCAGAAGGCCGAGATCCTGGCGATCTTCGAGCGGGAGTACGTGAACCGCGCAGGGCCGCTCCGCGTCACCCGGTACAGGCGCGTCGGCCAGAGCGCGGACGAACGACACGAGTTCCATGTGCAGATCCGAGGCGCCGCCCACGTACTGAGCGCCGCCGGCGGCAGTCCCGTCGAGGCGCTCGCGAGCGCGCTCTCGCGCCACGCGGGGATCGCGATCGCGGTGGAAGAGCACGCGGCGCACGCGCTCCCGAGGAGCGCCGGCGACGAGACGGCGGCTTACGTGGCCATCTCGGTCGGGCGCAAGCGCAGCTTCGGGGCGGGGACGCACGGGGACGCCGACATGGCGTCGCTCGCCGCCGTGGCGTCCGCGTGGAACCGCGCGCGGCCGGCGGATGCGGCGCAGCTCGCGGCGGCAGCGGAGTGAGCGGGCGCGCGGTCGCTCAACCTCGCCGGAGGCGCCCGCGCAGCGCGACGAAGCGCCTGGACGCGCGCGCGCGCGGTGCTACCCTCGCGCGCCGACGGCGGAGCTCCTCCGGCGGGTCCGGCAGCGCGGCCACAGACGGCAGACGCGGGAACCAGCAGGGGCGACGTTGCAGACGCCACGTTCCCTTATGACGCCTTCTCCCCCACGCCGCATCCCGAGCTGCCTGTGGACACGCACCTCCGGTGCCTCACTCCAGCGCGCGAGCGGGGGGACCTGGGCAGGGTGCGCCTGCGGTGCCGGGCGTATCCGTCGAGCTCTGGAAGCAGGACTGGCTGCGCTGGAACACAACGAGACAATCAAGGTGAGTGAATGAGCAAGGTGGAAAATCCGGCACTGAGAGGGTTCAACCCCGATCCGTCGATCGTTCGCGTGGGCGACGATTACTACATCGCGACCTCGACGTTCGAGTGGTACCCGGGCGTCCAGATCTCCCACTCGAAAGACCTCGTCAACTGGCGGGTGGTCGCGCGGCCGCTGGAGCGGTACTCGCAGCTGGACATGCGCGGCAACCCCAACTCCGGCGGGATCTGGGCGCCGTGCCTGACCTACGCGGACGGCTTGTTTCACCTCATCTACACGAATTCGCGACGCTGGGCGGGGTCGTTCAAGGACGTCCACAACTACCTGGTCACCGCGCCTTCCATCACCGGGCCGTGGTCGGAGCCCGTGTACCTGAACAGCTCGGGGTTCGATCCTTCGCTGTTCCACGACGACGACGGCCGCAAGTGGCTTGTGAACATGGTGTGGGATCACCGGCCGGGCAACAACCCGTTCGGTGGGATCTTGCTCCAGGAGTACAGCCCGAAGGAGAAGAAGCTCGTCGGTCCGGTGGAGAACATCTTCCGAGGCACGGCGCTCGGGCTCGTGGAGGGGCCGCACCTCTACAAGCGAGACGGCTACTACTACCTGCTCACCGCGGAGGGTGGCACGTTCATCACGCACGCCGCGACGGTGGCCCGCTCTCGCTCGATCCACGGCCCTTACGAGGTCATGCCCAACAATCCGCTCATCTCCAGCGCGTCCCACCCCGAGCTGCAGCTCCAGAGCGCCGGTCACGGTAGCTTCGTGGAGAACAAGGACGGCTCGTGGGTGTTCGCGCACCTGTGCCGTCGCCCGCTGAAGAATGGCCGGTCGACGCTGGGACGCGAGACGGCGCTCCAGGGGATCACCTGGGTCGAGGGGTGGCCGCGGCTGACTTCGGGCGGGCAGGTTCCGCTGGACGTCTACGAGGGGCCGAACCTGGCTCGCCACGAATGGCCGAAGACACCCGAGCGCGACGACTTCGACAAGCCCGCGCTGGGGATCGAGTGGCAGTCGCCGCGCGTGCGGCCGGCAGACGTGAGCAGCCTCGCCGCCCGACCCGGGTACCTGCGCCTGATCGGGCGCGAGAGCATCACCTCGAACTTCGAGCAGAGCCTCGTCGCGAAGCGCCAGCAGGCCAAGCACGTGCAAGCGACGACGTGCATGCAATTCGCCCCTCAGCACTTCCAGCAGATGGCGGGCATCGTTGCGTTCTACAGCACGGACTCGTTCTACTATCTCTACGTCTCGCGGGCGGAGCACGCCGAGAAGGCCCTTTCGCTCATGAAGTGCGAGCGGGGGAACCTGACGTTCCCGGTCGAGAAGGAGTACGTGCTGGACGGGGCGGAGAACATCTTCCTGCGGCTCGAGATCAAGGACGATCGGATATCGTTCTTCTACTCGCGGGATGGCGTCACCTACCACACGGTGGGGTGGGAGCACGACGCGTCGATCCTGTCGGACGAGCACGCGGTGCCCTGTGGGTTCACGGGCAATTTCGTCGGGATGGCGTGCCAGGACCTGGCCGGCACACGCCTGCACGCGGACTTCGACTGGTTCGACTACCGCGAGATCGGGTGACGTCCACACAGGCGACAGCCTAAGGAATCCCCTTAAATTCTTCGGCAAATTCACAGGGAGGCGAGGAGACGGGGAGGGAAATTTTCAAATACTCCCTGACTCCCCACCTCCCTGTTCAATTTCTCCGCTGAAAAGGGCTGCTAATAGGCCGGCTCCGGCGCGCGCTCCTTGCCACGGAGGTGGATCTGGAGCGTCAGCATCCACGCAGTCGGCGCCGCGACGAGCACGTGCGGCGACGGCGGCGGGGGCGCGCTGTCCTTCACGAAGCTCGAGGCGTAGACGTACTGCGCGTCGTAATACTGCAGGCCGAGGAGGTTCGTGCCGTTCAGGGCGAGCTCCATGCCGCGCCACCCGACCGCCGCGACGGCATCGAGGCTGACAGCGTCCTTGCCGTCCCGCCCGCCCGGGAGGGAGCGACCCGCCATGCCCTCGACGCCGGCGCCCACGCGGACCGTCACCTCCTTGCCGGAGAGCCGGCCGACGACCCCCGAGGCGAACACGTCGTCGCGCAGGACGAACGCCGGCGCATAGGGCACCGGGTCGCCCTCCGCGAAGCGCGCGTCGGACCCGGTGAAGCGAGCGTGGGTGTACGTCCCGCTCAGGTGCGCGCCGAACGGGCCGGAGCGCGCGCTCATCACGACCTGCGCGCCTGCGCGCACCGACGGCGGGGCCTCGACGTGCTGCCGGGACGCCGCGTCGAACACGCGGTCATTGCCGAGCCACGAGCCGAACCCCACGGCCGAGCCCTGGAAGGTCTTGCCAGCCTTGAGCCGGACGCCCGCCTCGACGCTGCGCACCTTGGTGAACGGCACGCGCTCGCCCTCGTCGAGGTCGCGCGCCTGCGGGGAACGGAACCCCTCGCCGTAGCTCGCCACGAGGTGCACACCGCCGCTGACCGCGATGTCGGCCATGGCCTTGCTCGACACGACGAAGCCCTGCGCGGTGCGCTCGAGCCCGGCGTTGCTCGTGCGATCCCGCACGCCGTACGAGAGCGAGTCGAGGCGCGCGCCGCCACGGACGACCACGCGCTTGATCGGGTAGAGCGAGAGATCGGCATAGGCGGCCACGTTCGTGGCGTCGATCGTTGCGTCGACGAGCGCGGCGTTCTTCGTGCCGTCCTCGAACAGGCGCGCGTCGGTCTGGTCGACCGTGTCCACGCGCGCGTAGGCGCCCATCTCGATGGAATCGCGCTTCGAGGTGATCTCGACGCCATGGCGGTAAAGCACCGTGAGGCCGAAGGTCGAGGCGTCGTTCACCATCTCGCTGTCGTCGCTCCGGACGATCGGCTCGCCGGCGAGCTGGTCGAGCGCGTACCCGGTGAGGTTCTGGTGAAACGTCGTCTTGGTCTTGCCCGCGAAGCCGCCGATGCCCATCGTGCCCTCGCCGAGGCTCCACAGGACATCGGAGCCGACGAGCGCCTGCGATGTCCTATCGCGGCCGAGCGGCCGCTGCGCCGCGTAGGGGTCGGCGCCCCGCTCCACGGGGCCCTGCGGCAGGTAGCCGGGAAAGTCGAAGCGCGCCGAGCCGATGGCCACCGTCGCGCGGAACTGGACCTGGTTTTCGCCCCCGCCGAGCTGCCCGACGAAGGAGCTGCGCTCGCCGCCGCGCACGCCGCCCGGCCCGTCCGTGGCGTCGGTCTCGAAGGCCGCGAACGTGTCCATCATCTCGTCGTGCTCGGGCGCAAACGCGATGAGGACACGCCTCGTCCCGAACGAGCCGACTCCCCCCTTCAACCAGAAGCCCGGCGCCTCCAGGCCGAGATCCATGCGGAGCGAGCCGGCGACACCGAAATCGCCTTGCCTCGGGTCGTGAGGGCCGCTGGCGATCCGGACGGAACGGACCACCTCCGGCATGATGAGGCGCATGTCGGCATATCCAGGAGCACGGATGTGCGAGACCTGGTTCATCGGGATGTTGCCGGCGAAGATCTCGACGTCTTGACCCGAGGTGCCGTCGAAGCCGCGCAGCGACAGGTGCGGCGCGCGACCGGGCAGGCCGCGATCGCTCATGAAGACGCCCGGGAGGACCCGCAGCACGTCGGCGACCGAGCCGTGCGGCGCCGCGGCGAGGACCTGCGCGTCCGCCTCGACGTCGGAGGCGCTCCGGGCCGGCGACTTCGCCCGCACCCTCACCTCGAGGGGCTCGTCCTTGGGGGCACAGGCGTCGATCTCGGCCTGGGTCGCCGCCTCGCGGACGCACCGCTCGTAGCTGTCGGCGCGGGCCACCGACGGCCACAGCGAGGCACAGAGGAGCGGGACGGCGACGGCCAGCGCTCCTGTCGGCCCGAGCCGCCGTGATGGCCATCCCCTCGAGCCCCGTCCCCCGCGGTGCCTCATGAGGCGATGATACAGACAACGAGGCCGGAGCTTGGGTGAGAAGCGTGGGAAGCGTGGGAAGCGCGGGAGGCGCGCGTCATGACCTTGCGACCTCGCGCCTCGCCCGACGTCGCCGGGTAAGCGTGCCGCGATCGATTGGATTTCGATTCCAGCCAACGGCCCGCGCGGGCCGCGCGGCGGAGACGTGGCCGGATTGACGGCCGTGTGGAGCGCGTTTATCCGTGCGCTGATGGCCCCGAGCTCTCCCTTGCCCGCGCAGCCGCGGACGATCGCCGAGGACGCGCGGCGGGGATCCCCGGGCGCCGCTCCGCCGAGCCCGGAGGCCGCGCTCATCGCGCGGGCGGTGGCGGGAGAGCCGGCCGCGGTGAGGGCGCTCGTCGACCTGCTGACGCCCACCATCCAGGAGCGGGTGATGCGGCCGCTGCTCCGCCGCCGGCGGGCCGCGGGGCACCGCGACGTCCGGCAGGAGGTCGAGGACCTGACCCAGAGCGTGTTCCTCTCGCTCTTCGCGGACGGCGGGCGCACGCTGCGCCAGTGGGACGCCGGCCGGGGGCTGCCGCTCACGAGCTTCGTGGGGCTCGTGGCCGAGCGCGAGGCGTGCTCGATCCTGCGCAGCCGCCGCAGGAACCCCTGGACCGAGCAGCCCACCGAGGACGACGCGCTCGAGCGCGCGGACGGCGCCTCCGTGTCGCCGGAGCCCGCGGCGATCTCGCGGGAGCTGCTCGCGGCGATCGCGCGAACGCTCCGCGATCGGCTGAGCGAGCGCGGGATGGAGCTCTTCTACCTGCTGCTCGTCGACGAGCGATCCACCGAGGAAGCGTGCACCATCACGGGCATGACGGCGGACGCCGTGTATGCGTGGCGGAGCCGCATCGCCCGGCTCGTCCGGCAGATCGCCGCGGAGCTCGCGGCCGAAGCAGAGCCGAGAGGGCGCGGCGCCTCGCCGAGCGCGGCGAGCCCGGGAGGGGGACGATGAACGGCGACGATCTGCTGAAGGCGCTGGCGCGCGCCGCGCGCGAGCACGACCGGGCGAGCGATCCGCGCTGGTCAGCGAGGGCGCTGGGGACGCTCGAGGCCGGCGAGCGCGATGCGCTGGAGGCCGAGGCGCAGCGCTCTCCGGAGGACCGCGAGGCGTGGGAGGCGTCACGCCCGCTGGACGGCGAGGCGCGGGCGAGGATCGCAGACCGGATCCTGGCCGGGCTGCAGGCGAGCGCGGGCGAGCGAGGCGCGGAGACGGGAGGCGCCGCCGCGGCGGCAGGCCCGTCACCTCCGGGACAGCGCGCGGCGGCGGCGCGCGGCGGCCAGGTGCTCCCGCTCCCGCGAAAGCCGGGCCGAGCGCCCTGGCGGATCGCGGCGACGGCCCTGGCGGCGGCCGCCGCGGCGGTCCTCGTCGTGCGGCTCTCGCTGGAGGGCGACAGGCACCATCCGCGCGGCCTGCTCGACGATCCGGGCGCGGTGGCCATGCTCCCGGTGCCCGCCTACGCCATGACGCTCGCAGGCGGCGAGGTCCGCGAGCGCTCCGCCTCCAGCGGCGCCGACGCGACCGCGCGGCTCGGGCCCGGATCGAGGCTCGAGATCACCCTGCGGCCCGCAACCCGGGTCGACGGCCCCGTCGCGGTGCGCGCCTTCCTGATCCAGGGCGAAACGGCGCGCCCCTGGGACGTGCACGCCGACCTCTCGGAGCAGGGCGCTGCGCGCATCGAAGGCGACACGGAGACGCTCTTCCCTGGAGTGCCCGAGGGCGAGTGGGAGATCGCGATCGCGATCGGACGGCCGGCGGCGCTGCCAGACAGCGCGGCCGGACTGGCGCACGCGCGGCCGTCCGAAGAAGAAAAAGATAATAAATTCAGAATCTTGCGATTCAACGTGCTCCTCCTGCCGCGCGCAGCGCCGCCCCCCCTCCCCACCGCCCGACCCGCCGCGCCCTCGAAGGACCCATGACGCGCTGGCGAGCGCTCCGGCCCGCGCTGGGCGCAGCGATCCTCGGCGCGGCGGCGCTGGCGCCGGGATGCGACGCGCGCCGCCCGACGGGGACCGCGGCCGCGGCGACCTCCGGGGCGTCCGCGGCCCTGGCGACCGCCGCGGCGCCCGCGCCGCCCCTCGAGGTGGAGTTCGCCGGCTGCAGCGCCGTGCACGCCGGACCCGCCTGCGCGCTTCCAGACGACCGGACCCTCCGCATCTGGGTGAAGGCCCCCGCGGACGCCCGCGTCGCGATCGCCGCCGACGCGGCCGCCGCGGCGGACACCCCGCTCTCCGCGCTCGATGGGGCACGCGTCCAGGGAGGCGTGCTGGCGCGCGTCCCCGTCCCGGAGGGCGCCCGCGCCCTCTCGGTGACCGCCGAGCGGGGCGGCGGGCGCGCGTCGTTCCGCCTGGAGCTCCGCCCGGCCATCGACGCGCCCCGGCTGAAGGAAGCCGAGGCGCTGCGCCGGAGCGGCGACCTCGACGCGGCGTCCTCGGCGCTCGACGCGCTGGCGTCCGGCGCGGACCCCGCCGTCCAGGCCCTGGCGATCGGCAAGCGCGCGCGCGTGGACCTCGCGCGCGGCAGGATCCCGGAGGCGATCGCGGGCTTCGAGGCGTCGATCCGGGCGCACCGGGCGGCGGGGCGGATCTCCGACGAGTTCCTCGACCGCTTCGCGCTCTCGTACGCGCTCCTCTTCAACGGGCGCAGGTTCGCGGAGGCGCGGGCGGCGCTCGACGCGCTCGGGCCGCTCGAGGCGAGCCATCCGGAAGGGCGCGCGGTGAAGCCGTACTACGCGGCGCTGCTCGCGTCCGAGGCGGGCGACCTGCGCGCGGCGCTCCGGCAGCTGGACGCGTCGGCGGCGGGCGCGGAGCGCCTCGGCCTGAGCGACCACCGGCTGCACGTGCTTCAGGAGCGCGCCGACGTGCTCCAGACCCTGGGCCGACCGCTGGAGGCGCGGGCGCTGCTGCGCGACGTGCAGGCGTCCTCCCCCGCCGGGAGGGCCCCGTGCGAGCGCGCCTCCCTGCTGAACGACCTCGGCTGGAACGCCCTGCAGGTCGCCTGGGCGAGCGGCGGGTCCAGCGGGCCGCCCGAGGGCGCCGAGCGGCCTCGAGCCCTCGCGGACGCCGAGTCGCCGCTCACGGCCGCGCTCGATCTGTACGGGGCCGCGTGCCCGAAGCCGGCGAAGCGCGCGAACGCGCTGACGAACCTGGCCCTCGCCAAGCTGGAAGCCGGCCAGACGGACGCGGCGCGCGCCCTCCTCGACGAGGCCCGGCGGACGGACGCGCGCCCCGACGCCGGCGTGGCGATGTACTGGCTCGAGATCGAGGGGCGCGTCGCGCTGGGCAGCGGCGATCCAGCGAGCGCGCTGGAGATCTACGGCCGGCTCGCGCGGCTCGCGGACGCGAGCGAGCTGCCGGAGGGCCGCTACCGCGCGGCGCTCGGCCGCGGGCGCGCGCTCGAGGCGATGGGGCGGCTCGACATGGCCGCCGTGGCCTACGAGCAAGCGGAGGAGCTGCGGGGCGACCTCGGCGCGCTCGTGCCGCTCGGGCAGGGCCGGGGCGGTTACCTCGGCCGCCTCGAGGAGAGCGCGCGGCGGCTCGTCGACCTCCTGCTCCGGCGCGATCCGCGCCGCGCCGCGCGCGCCGCGCGGCGATCACGCGCGCGGGCGCTCGCGGCGCTCCGCTGGATCGACCGCATCGAGGCGCTCGGCGGCGAGGAGCGGGCGCGCTGGGAGCGCGCCCTCGCGGCGTACCACGACGCGCGGGCGGCCTTCGACGAGGAGGGGCGCGACGACTGGCGGCTCTCGTCCGACGAGCTCGAGGCGGTCCGTGTCGCCCGGGCTGCGCACGGGCGGTCGATCCGCGCGCGGCTGGAGGAGGCGCTGCTCCTGGTGCGACAGGGGGAGCCCGCGGCGGTGGAGGTCGAGGCGGCGCCGGCGCTGGACGAGGGCGAGCTGATGCTCGTGGTCCATCCGATCCGCGAAGGATGGGCCGGCTTCGCCGTCACCGGCGGCGGCGTCGTGGCCAGGCGGCTGCCGGCGCTCGACGCCTCGGCCCCCGCCGCGGCGCTGGCCCCGCGGCTGCTCGCGCCGTTCGATGCGCAGCTGCGCGCCGCGACGCGCCTCCGCGTCGCCGCCCATGGCGAGCTCGCTCGCGTCGACTTCCACGCCCTGCCCTGGGACGGCGCGCCGCTCGTCGCGCGCATGCCGGTGACGTACGGCCTGGATCTGCCCCGGGGCGGCCCGCGGCCCGCGGAGGGCGCCGGCGCGGGGCGAGCGCCGGAGCGCGCGCTCGTCGTCGCGGATCCGCGGCGCGATCTGCCGGCCGCGCGGCGCGAGGCGGACGCGGTCGCGGCGGCGCTCACCGGCAAGGGGCTGCGCGTCGAGCGGCTGTCGGGCGGGCTCGCCACGCGCCGCGCGGTGGCCGGCGCGCTGGAGGAGCCCGGGCTCGCGCTCTTCCACTACGCGGGCCACGGCGTCTTCGGGGGCCTCGACGGCTGGGACAGCAGCCTCGCCCTCTCCGGCGGGAGCGAGCTCGCCGTGGGCGACATCCTGGCGCTGCGCCGAGCGCCCGCGCGGGCGGTCCTGTCCGGCTGCGACACGGCGCGCACGGAGGCGGCGCCCGGGGCGCGGGGGCTCGGGCTCGGCCTGGCCCAGGCGCTGCTGATCGCCGGGGCGCGCTCGGTGATCGCGGCGTCGCGCCCGGTCGACGACGCGCTGGCTGAGCGGGTGATGGCCGCGCTCTACGCCGGCGAGCGGGGAGAGCCGGGCGAGCAGCTCCGCGAGGCGACCCTCGCGGCGCTGCGCGCGGATCCGTCGAGCGACTGGGCGAGCTTCCGGGCGCTGGTCCCCTGACAGCCCCGGAGAACGCTCGAGATCTGTCAGAGGCCGGGAGGCGACGGCGAAGAACAGCTCGACCCCGGAGACGGCCTACGGAGGATGTGAACGATGCGTACCTCGATTTTCGGTCTGAGCGCCCTTGTCCTCACCGCGTGCGGTCCATCGATGGACGCCACGCCCGTCGAGTCGGCCACGGAGACCGGCCAGGCGGCGCAGGCGCTGTCATTCGGTACGCGGCCGCAGCCGCAACGCCGGATCAAGGACGAGCCCATGCAACCGGCAGATCCTCAGTGCGGCGCGTGCGCGGCGTACGTCCTGAGCGCTCGGACGCTGTACCTGTTCATCGCGCAGAGGGAGTCGATGCCCAACGTCTCGATGACGCTTTACTCGACGAGGGGTGTGCCGCTCGCGACCTACAAGGTCGCTCCGAAGCCCGACGGCTCCGCGAAGGCCCTCTACGCCCTGAACCAGGGGCTCGTCAAAGACGTGGGATGGGCCACCGTGCGATGGCTGGACGAGGGCGTGACGCATGAGCTCCGCGCAGGCGTGCAGACGACGTGGGGCGGGTGGGCCGTCCTGGGCCAGCAATGACGGTCGGAGGCTGAAGAGAGGTCGCGCGCAGGGCCGTCGGAGCGAAGAGCGACGGCCCGCGCCGCACAGGCGCTGCGCGAGAGACCGCGACGGCGCCTGCCAGGGTTGGCGGGCGCCGTCGCTCGAGGTGGCCAGCGATGACGCCGCTCGTCAGCGCCGCGGCGTCACCTCGAGAACCGCCCCCTTCATGGATGGAAGTTCACCGGCACCTTGTTGCTCGCGCCGCTCCCGTTGCGCACGCGGATGTACCCGGGGCCGACGCCGCTCGGGACCTGCACCGTGAGGCTCGTCGCGCCGATGCTGGTCGGGCTGGCGAGGGCGGTGTGCGTGGCGTCCACGAACTCGACCTGCGCGCCGGGCCCGAAGCCCGAGCCGGTCAGGCCCACCGTCGTGTTCCAGTGCATGACGTCGGCGTTGTTGAAGTCGAGCCAGAGCCCGCCGCGCACGAACACGCCGGACGAGAGCATCGGGCTCTCCTGGAGGATCATCTGCTCGTGATCGAGGAAGTCGGTCGTCGGATAGTCGCCGTGCCACGCCATGATCGTCGTGCCCGAGTAGCCGTCCGGGTGGTGCAGGCCGAACGAGTGCCCGAGCTCGTGGGCGACGGTCCCCTTCGGCACGCCGCCGCTGCACTGCCACGTGGCGTATCCGCAGTGGAGCGCGAGCGGCTCCCGCACGCCGGAGAGGGGCTCCAGCACCCAGTCGCCCACGAGGGCGAACCCGGTGTAGTCGCCATAGAGGTTGGCGCCCGCCCAGCCGCCGCCGCCCTGCGCGAAGACCAGCGTGGACTGCCGCGCCGGGAAGCCGCCGACGGCCTGTGACACCGCGTTGAGCCAGTTCGGGAGCTCCTGCGGGTTGCTCTGGCAGGCGCTCGTCGGCGTCGGGCCGCAGCGCATGGTCAGGTAGTTCTGGGACGAGCGCACCGGCTGGACGAAGCCCACCAGGTGGAACGAGCCGCCCGACTCCTCGCGGTACCAGCCGCGCAGCTCGTCGAGGTACGTGTTGATGGCGTCGACGTACTCCTGGTGATACGGCTGGTCGCTCGGATAGACGTAATACGCCCTCACCGGGTAGACCTCGCCCCCCGCGAGCTGCGCCACCTGCGCGTCGCTCAGGGCCTGCTGGTAGAGGCGGACCTCGTCGATCAGGCCATTGTAGGCGTTCCAGCTGGGGTGTCCGCCGATGACGATCGGCCGCGTCGATTGCTGAAGCGCGCCCGACGCGGGCGTCGACGCGCGGAGCACGCCGTTGACGTAGAGCTTGAGCGCCGCGCCGTCGTACACGCCGGCGACGTGCGCCCACGCGTTGGCGACGGCCGGGGCATGGACGATCGCGCGCCGGCCGGCGCCTCCGTCGGGGAAGGCCACGGAGAAGAAGTACTTGCCGTTGTCGATGCCGAGCAGGAACGAGTCCGCGGCGTACCACTGGTTGACGATGGTGCGGCTGCCCGTCACGCTCCGCGGGTTGACCCAGGCCGCCGCCGTGATCCGGTCCTGGAAGTGGAGGTAGCTCCTCCCCTCGCTGCTGATCTCCACACGATCCCCTGCCCCGTCGAAATCACCGGCCGACAGGGACCATCCGGGGCTGCAAAGGCGGCGGCCGGACATCACGCCGAACGCCCCCCGGCCCGAGTCCTCGCGAACGCGCGTGATCGCGCCGGCCGCGCAGGTGTCGAAGCTCCAGTAGGCCGCCGGCGTCGGCAAGCTGGCCCGGTCCGCGACGAGCGGGCCAGAGGCCGCGGCTATCGTCTCGTCTTCAGGCTCATCGGCAGGACCGGCCGCGACGCAGCCCGCGAGGCTCGCCGCCAGGGTGAGGACGATCGATCGAGATACCGTGAGCATGGGGGTCCGCATGGGAAGGGATGCCTTTCTCGCCTGGAGCGCGCGCTCTCCTCGTCGGAGCGCGCGGCGCGCCGGCGGCGCCAGTGCCGTGAAAGAAGGCAGCGCTCAGGGGTTCGTCCCGAGCCGTCCGCCTGCCTGCCTGTTACTTCGCCGCGGCTCCCCGGGGCCTGACATGGACCGAGAAAAAAATGATGGCCGGGGCTCCACCCGAGAGAAGAGGCCGGGCGGTCGCGCCGCCGGCCAGGTGCGCCGAGCCCAGGCCCTCAGGCCCGGGCGCTGTACGGGCAGCCGTGAGCTCGCATGGCGGCCGCCGCGGGCTCCGTCACCGCAGGCTCCGCCGCCGCGGGCTCCTCCCGCCCTGCCGGCGCCGCGCGTACGGCGCTCGACGGCTCCCGCCGTTTCAGGATCATGCGCATCCCGTTCACCGGCTGCAGCGAGATGAAGCCGCGGCAACGCGGGTCGAAGCCGGGGACCAGCCGGAGCCGATAACGCTGCAGCGCCATCGCGACCATGATCTTGCCCTCCAGCTGCCCCATGAACTCCCCCAGGCAGATCCGCTGGCCGGCGCCGAAGGGGATGAAGGCGAGCTTGTCGTCCGCGCTCCGCCGGTGGTTCGCGAAGCGCTCGGGCTTGAACTCCAGCGGATCGCTCCAGAACTCCGGGTGCCGGTGCGTGACCCACGGGACGATGGCCACCGTCGATCCCGCGGCGACCTGGTAACCGCCGAGGGCGTCGTCCTCCCGCGGGCTGCGGAGGATGAACGGCACGGAGGGCAGGAGCCGGAGGCACTCGTTGAAGACCATGGTGAGGTAAGGCATCGACTCGATGTCCCTGGCCGTCGGAGACCGGCCGCCGAGGACGCGATCGATCTCGTCGGTGAGGCGGGCGCACACCTCGGGGTGCTGCGCGATCTGGTACAGCGCCCACGAGGCGGTGACGCTCGATGTCTCGTGCCCGACCATCAGGATGGTCTTGATCTCGTCCCGCAGCTGCGCGCGGTCCATCTTGGCGCCGGTCTCGGGGTCGACGGAGTTCATGAGGCGGACGAGCACGTTGTCCTCGCCGCCCGCGCCGCGCTGGTAGCCGTCGATGATGCCGTCGATCACGGTGTGCACGCGGTCCATGGCCCGGCGGAAGCGCAGGTGGCTGGGCAGCGGCCAGGACAGGGGCGGGTTGACCAGCGAGTACATCCGCTTGAGCGCGATCGAGAGCGCATATTTGAACGCCTCGCGGACGGTGTCCGTGTGGGCCTCCAGCGCGGCGCCGAAGAACGCCTCGCCCGCGATGCCGAACGTCACGTCCATCATGTCGTCGTTGATGTCCCGCTCGAACTCGCCCGGCTGGGCGTCCCAGCGCCGCAGCACGGCGTCCATGTGGTCGACGATGAGGGGGACGAACTTGAGCGTGTTGGCGTGGTTGAACTGGGGCTGCACGTGCCTGCGCTGGCGCCGCCAGAGCTCGCCTTCGCTGTTCACGAGGCCCCAGCCCAGCACGGGCGCGAGCTCGTGGTAGCGCTTCCCCTTGGGGTAGTTCCGGGCGTTCGTGCGAAGGACGTGCGCGATGTCGTTCGGATGAAACGCCATGACGAAGTCCTCGGCCCCGGGCGCCCGCAGGCGCACGACGTCGCCATAGCGCGCGAAGAGGTCCTCGTAATGACGCATGTTACCGGTCCTGAAATTCGCCAGGTACCGCAGGCTGGCGAGCGGGCCAGGGCCCGGGGGCTGCCGATCGAGCGTGGCACTCATGATTCCTCCTTCTTCGCGAGCTCCAAGGAAGCTGACGTGAGCTGTTCCGCGCGGACCGGCGCCGGGCGCACCCCGGCGCCGGTCACCGTCATCGCCGCGGTCAGATGCACAGCGAGCCTCCGCCGTCGACGGTGAGCGTCGCGCCGTTGATCCTCCGCGCCCCGTCCGAGAGCAGCAGCAGGACGGCCTCGGCGACGTCGTCCTCGGTGCAGAGCCGGCCGCCCGGCGTGCGCGACTCCCAGTACGGGAGGATCCGCTCGTGATCCGGGTAGTTGCTCGTCACATGGCCGTAGATCGGCCCGGCGGAGACGCAGTTGACCTGCACGTTGCGCGGGGCGAGCTCGACGGCGAGCGCGCGCGTGAGCGACTCCACCGCCGCCTTCACGGCGCCCATGGCGCCGAAGTGCTCGAGGTACCTCGACGAGCCGTTCGACGAGAGCGCGACGATCCGCCCGCCGCCGTGGCGCTCCATCAGGCGCGCCGCGCGCATGGCGCACAGGTGGTAGCCGATGACGTTCGTGCGGAAGGCCAGCTCCCAGTGCTCCGGGGTCGTCTGCTCGAGGGGGCCGAAGCGGCCGTTCGACGCGTTGCTGACGAAGTGGTCCAGCTCGCCGACGTCGCGCGCGATCGCGTCGAAGAGCCTGTCGATGTGCGCGGGGTTGGCGACCGAGCCCCAGACGTGCACCGCGTCGCCGCCGGCCCCGCGGATCTCGTCGGCGACCGCCTCGCCGTCGTCCCGCGAGTGGAAGCTGTTGACGACGACCCGCGCGCCGGCGCGCCCGAGCTTCGCGGCGATGGCGCGGCCCAGCCCGCGGCT
The DNA here is from genome assembly GCF_051525245.1 of Sorangium sp. So ce128. Lineage (NCBI taxonomy): Bacteria > Pseudomonadati > Myxococcota > Polyangiales > Polyangiaceae > Sorangium > Sorangium sp. So ce128. Next base: position 7,028,589 of record NZ_CP150313.1, read on the forward strand.
CGATCCGGTCACGAGGACCGTCTTGCCCGCGAGCGCCACCCCGGGGGCAGGGAGCGCCCGCTGCGCCGCGGGGGCCAGAGGGGCGCGCGCCGCGGTGACCGGCGCGGGCGGCGCGGATTCGACGAGGCGCGCGAGATCGCCGACCGTGCGGGCCTCGTCGAGCGCCACTTCGAGCGCGCCCGGCTGGGCGCCGCGCTGCCAGAGGAGCGCGCGGAGCTCGTCGCGGCGGCGGCGGTCGACCCCGAGGTCCTCCTCGAGCCGCGCGTCGGGGACGAGCAGATCGACCGGGTGGCGGGTCGCGTCCGCGAGCGCCTGGACCACGACGTGGAGCGCCTCGCCCGCGTGGCCATTGGCGTGCCTTCCGGCCTCCATATGGCCATTGGCGTGCCTTCCGGCCTCCACGTGGCCATTGGCGTGCCTTCCGGCCTCCACGTGGCCATTGGCGTGCCTTCCGGCTTCCACATGACCATTGGCGTGCCCTTCAGCTTCCACGTGGCCATTGGCATGCGCTCTGGCCTCGACATGGCCATTGGCGTGGTTTCCGGTCTCCACGTGACCCTCGGCGTGCTCTCCGGCCTCCGCGCTCGCCGCGATCGTTCGCGACAGGAACTCGCTGACGCGGGCCACCGTGCGCAGCTCGTCGGGCGCCGCCTTGAGGGCGTTCGGGAGACCGAAATCCGCGCGCAGCGTCGCGAGGATCTCGCCGCGCTTCACGGAGTCGATGCCGAGGTCCTGCTCCAGATCGGCGTCGGCGACGACGACCGCGTCGGGGTAGCGCGTCATGCGCACGAAGACGGAGCGAACATGGTCGAGGAGATCATGAGATTGCATCGTCGAAACCTCGTATTTGGTAAGTGCCATTCATCCGAGAGCGGCGACCGGCGGGACCGGGACGGCCGCGACGAGCGCGAACGCACCGGTCAGCACGGCCCGGCCGAAGAACTGCCCGCCCCGCGCGCCCAGCGCGAAGGAGCGGACCGAGGGCTGCGCGAGGCGCGCGCCCCCCGGCGGGAACGCGACGTCGATGTCCTGGAACGAGAACCGCGCCGGCAGCGCGAGCGCCCCCGTCTTGTAGAGCGCCTCCTTGGCGCTCCAGAGCAACGTCTCGAGGGCGGCGCGCGGGGCGCCCGCCGCGGCGCCCCGCGCGAGGCCCTCGCGCTCGCGCGGGGTGAAGTGCTCGTCGGCGAAGCTCGCCGCGCGCGCCTCGACCCGCTCGACGTCGACGCCGACCGCGCGCGCGGTGGTGACCGCGGCCGCCGCGAGCTCGCCCGCGTGCGAGAGCGACAGCGCGAACGCGCCGTCCTCGAAGCGCGGGCGACGGCCGCACGGCCCCGTCACCGCGCAGGCGAGGTAGTCGGCGCGCGGGTGCGCCTCGAGCGAGGCCGCGTCCAGCGCGACCAGCGGCGCGCCGCGGCCGGCGGCGAGCTCGAGGCGCAGCCACTTCGCCGCGACGCGCGCGCACGCGGACTGCGCCCGCCGGGCCGCGACGCGCTGCGCGGCGCACGCGCGGCGCTCGCCGGCCGTCAGGTAGGGCTCGAGGCGCGCCGCGGCCTCGGCGTCCGCCCGCGCGACCGCGATCGCGAGCGGCGGCGTCACGGCGCCCCCAGCGTCAGCGTCGCCTGCGCCGCCGGGCGGGCGTCCGCGGCCACGCGCCCCACGGCGCGCCCCTCGAGCCCCTCGACCTCCAGAAGCACGCCGCCCGAGGGGTCGAGCGCCTGCGCCCACGCGCCGAGGACGCGGTCGCCCGCCGCGGTCGGGACCGTGGCGACGAGCCGGATGGGGACGCCCGCGTCGCGGAGCGCGAGGTCGTTGGCCGCCGTCCCGAAGCGGATCCGGTCGACGCCGCCCGCGGCGCACACCGGGAACGCGCCCGCCTCGTCGCGGCGCAGGGTGCCCAGCGACAGGAGCGCGTCGAGCAGCAGGAACGGCGTGGCGGCCCCGCGCTGCCCTGCGAGGGCGCCGTCGGTCGTGAGGCGGAACCGGGCCTCCTTGAGCGCGGCCCCGAGCACGAAGGTGCCGAGGTGATCGAACCAGCCCGCGTGCCGGACAGGCGAGCCAGGGTTCGCGTAGGGGTCGCGCACCAGGGGCCCGTCGACCCGGCCGACGTGCCGCGGAGCCAGGCCGTCGCGGTCGACGTGGATCGGGCCGAGCTCGACCACGCAGGTCGCGAAGACCACGCCGGCGCGGAGGGTCACGCCCGACCGGTGGACGAAGTCGCCGCGCACCTCGACGGCGCACGCGACGCGGCCGCCGGCGAGGCGCTCGCGGCGGATCGTCACCGCGCGCACGTCGCGCGGCGCGTCGTCGGCGAGGCGCAGGAACTCGAGGAAGCGCACGTCGCGGACCTCGCGGACGAGCGCGCCGCCGCCCGAGGTCGCGAGCGCGTGCCGGACGGCCAGGTCGACGAGGAACGCCCCGGCAGCGACGGCGCTCGAGCGCGCCCGGTGGTCGGAGAGCCACGGATCGACGCGTGGATCGAGCGTCCACGCGCTCGCGGACGCGCCGTCCGCCGCGACCACCACATCCGACGCATCCGCCTCGACGATGCGGGGGGCGAAGCGCTCGATCTCGCCGTCGCTGAGCAGGACCTGGGCCGCGCCGGCGGGCGGCTCGGCGACGACGTCGAGGAAGATCTGCCTCCCCTCCTCCGGCTCGACGCCCCGGAGCCCGCGCGCCGCGCCGAGCGCGCTGTACTCGGACCCGGCGGTCATACCGACGCCGTTCCAGCCGAGCCACGCGATGCTCGACCACGGGCCCGCGCCCGCCTCGGCGGCGAAGTACGCCGCCGCGCGGTTCATCGCCTCGTTCGCCGCGCCGTAGTCCGGCTGCCCGTCGTTGCCGAGCACGCTGAACGCCGAGGTGACGAGGTGGACGTGCGGGCGCGCGTCGGGCAGGTGGCGCGCGAGGGCGCGGCGGAGGTGGGCGAGGCCGGCGAGCTTCGTGTCGACGATCCGCTCGAACAGATCGAGCGGCTTCGACGTGAGCCGGCTCGACACCTGGATGCCGGCGCCGTGCACGACCAGATCGACCCGGCCGTACGCCGCCGCGACCGCCGCGACGGCGCGGTCGACGTCCTCGCCGCGCGTCACGTCGACGGCGTGGTAGTCGACGACGCGACCACCGGCGCCACCGGCGCGCAGCTGGGCGAGGACCCGGTGCGCCTCGCGCGCCGCGCGGAGGCGCGCGTAGCGGTCGCGCAGGACGCCCATCCGCAGGCCCGGGCTCTCGCGCAGGGCCTCGGCATAGAAGTCCCGCTCGTACGCGTCGAACGCCGCGTCGGTCATCGCGAGCGCGCGGGCCGGAGCGTCCTCCAGCCGCGAGCGGCCGAGGAGCACGGCGCGGCAGCCGAAGCGGTCGAGCAGGCCCTCGACGAGCTCCGCCGTGATGCCGCGCGCGCCGCCCGTGACGAGCACGACCGAATCGGCGCCGAGCTGCGGCACGGCGCGCGCGCGCGGCCTCGCGGAGGCGCGGGCGAGCTGCACGGCGTGCCGCGCGCCGCCGAGATCGACCACCTCCTCGGGAACGGCGGGCCGGGCGCGCCGCCACTCCTCGGAGAGCGCGCCGAGCGCGGCCGCGGCGTCGCGCGCGTCGGTGTGGACGACGCGCACGTCGCCGCCCGGGAGCTCGCGCGCCAGGGACTTCACGAAGCCGCCGACCGCGCCGCTCACCGGCGCGAGCCGCCCGTGGAGGTCCACGGCGGAGGCGACGACGGCGGCGAAGGCCACCTCGCCGCGCGAGATGGCGCCGTAATAGCGGCGCGCAGCGCCGAACAGCGCGCGCAGCGCCGGCCTGTACGAGCCCGGCGCGCCGTCGACGAACGCGAGCGCGTCGGTGGCGCGGGTGAGCACGACGACCGCATCGACGTCATCGGGGGCCAGGGCCGCGAACGACGCGCCGAGCCGCGCCTCGTCGCGGGCGTCGAGCGAGGGCGCACCGCCGGACGCCTCGGCCCCAGGCGCCGCGAGGTCGCGCGGGATCCCGGGCTCCGCGGCGCCGGACGCCTCCTCGACGGCGAGCGCGAGGACGCGCGCGCGCTCCTCGTCGGAGCGGGCGGCGCGCCGCACCTCCGCGGCGAGCGCCGCGTCGGTGCAGACGTAGAGGACGCGGGACGGGACGCGCGCCGCCGGCCCCGTCGCCGGCGCGGGGGCGATCTCGGGGACGAAGCCGTGGATCGGCGTGCCCGTCGCGAAGCCCGAGGCCGCTCGCGCCGGCGCGACCGTCGCGGCCTCGGGAGGCGTGACCTGGACGGCGCGGGGATCGGACGGCCAGCGCACCAGCGCGGCGCCGTGCGCGCGCGCGCCGCGGATCGCCGCGTGGAGCTCGACGGCGCCCTCGGCCCCGCGCAGCCGCGCGCTCGATCCGCCGACCGCGAGCTCGCGGGCCGAGGGGCCGCGCCCCGCCGCGCCGGCGGCGCCCTCCGCCGCGCCGGCGACGAGGTGCAGGCGAGCGAGCACCGGCCAGGCGTGGCGCGCGGCGGTGTCCTCGGTGCACAGCGCGACGAGCAGCGCCGCCTCGCCGACCGGCCGCGGGTCACAGCTAGCGGACGCGCCCCGCGCGACGTCGTCGCTGAAGGCGTTGACGGCCCCCGCGAGCACGACGTCGCAGTCCTCGTCGAGCACGAGATCGGCGGCCGCGAGCGCGTCGAGCAGCGAGGTCGCCGAGGTGTCGACGACGAAGTTCGGCCCGCGCAGGCCGAAGACGTTGGCGACGCGCCCGGAGATGACGTTGGGCATGTTGCCCGGCTGCGTGTACGGCCCCGTCGCGGGCGATCCCGCGCGGAGCGCGTCGGCCGTCGCGGAGGCCAGCGCGGGGCTGACGCCGCGCGCCCGGAGCGCCCGCGCGACGCGGTCGGCGAAGATGCGCTCGTTGGCGCGCGCGCCGCGGCGCGTCTTGCCCTCGTGGCCGACGACGACGCCGATGCGCTCGCAGAGCTCGCGCGCGGGCAGCGCCGAGAGCGCCTCCTCCGCGGCCATCGCCGCGAGCAGCTGCGTCGGGTCCATCGCCTCGAGGGCGTCCGGGAGGACCGGCGCGCGGGCCGGCAGCCGGAGCGCGCCCTCGTCGAACGCGAGGGCGTCCGACGGGGCGCCCGCGGTCGCGCCGCCTGTGGCTGGGAACACGGACCCGAGCCCGACGACGCACAGCGCGCGGCTTCCTCCGCGCGGGCGCGCGCGCGGAGGGTGGCGCTCGGGGCGGTGCTCCTCGACGACGAGGTGCGCGTTGGTGCCGCCGAAGCCGAAGCTGTCGAGCGCGGCGCGCAGCGGGGCTCCGCCCTCGGCGATCCAGGGGGCGGCCGCCGTCGGGATGGCGAACGGCGAGCGCGCCAGATCGATGCGCGCGCTCGGCGCCTGGAACCCGTGCTGCGGGAAGAGCGTGCGCTCCCGGATCGCGAGCACGACCTTGATGAGCGACGCGACGCCAGCGGTCCAGCCCGTGTGGCCGAGCAGCGACTTGACGCTGCCCAGGGTGATGCGCGGGGCGCCGGCGTCGCTCGCGAACACCTCGGCGAGCGCCTGGAACTCGGTGGCGTCACCGACGGGCGTCGCCGTGGCGTGCGCCTCGACGTACTGGACGCTCCGCGCCTCGACGCCGGCCCGCGCGTGGGCGCGCCGCATCGCCAGGGCCTGCCCGCGGCGCTGCGGCACCGTCACCGACGGGCTCGGGCCGTCGCTCGACAGGCCGCTGCCCAGGAGCACGGCGTCGACGCGATCGCCCCGCGATCGGGCGTCGTCGAGCCGCTCGAGCACGACGACCGCGGCGCCCTCGCCGAACACGACGCCGTCGGCGGACGCGTCGAAGGGGCGGCTGCCGGTCGCGGAGAGCCCGCCGAACTGCGAGAACTGGCACGCGTTCGTCGGGCCGGGCTGGTAGGCGCCGCCGGCGATCACGACGTCCGCGAGGCCGCGGCGAAGCATCGCGGCGCCCAGATGCACCGCGTGCATCGACGACGCGCAGGCCGCGTCGACGAGGACGGTGCGCGCGCCCTCTCCCACCACGTCGCGCACGACGCGCGCGAGCGGCTCGAGGTGGCCGCGGCACGCCGCGCGCCGACCGGCGTCGAGCCCGAGCTCGGCCGCCAGCGCGCCCGCCACGGCGGCGCGGGCCGCCTCGTCCGCGGCGGCGCCGTCGAGCGCGCGCTCGACGCCGAGCAGCAGCGTGGCCTCGTCGTGCTCGATCGAGCCGTCGGCCGTGGACCCGAGGAGGCACACGATCCGCAGGGGCGCGTCGCCGCGGAGCGCGGCCGCGTGCGATCGGGCCTCGGCGAGCGCGCACGCCAGCATGCGGGCCGTCTTGGGCAGCCGCTCGAGCGCGCGCGTGTCGTAACCGGTCTGCTCGGCGTACGGGCCGAGGGCGTCGACCGTGCCGACCAGCAGGCTGTAGGTCTTGTCGGCGGCGCGGCCGCGGTTCAGGAAGTCGGTCGCGAGCTCCGGGTGTCGCTCGCCGGTGTCGGCGATCCCGCACGTGCCCGCGAGCAGCTGCGCGAGGTAGGCGTCGACGCCGCCGGCCCCCGGCAGCACCGCGCCCATGCCCACGATCGCGATCGGCGTCGCATCCGCAGCGGCGGCGGCGGCCTCACGCGGGCTCCCGGCGGCGGGGCTCGCGGAGCTCGCGGCGGCGGCGGGGCTCGCGGCCTCGCGCGGGCGGCGGCCGTCCGGCTCCTCCTCCGGGCGCGGCGCGACCGCCGTGAGCGCGCGCCCCGCGGCGCGCAGCGCGTCGATCACGCGCCGGTGCTCGGCCACGACGTCTTCTCCGGCGCGGAACGCCGAGATCACGCGCAGATCGGGCCCGGACGGCGCGCTCCGCCGCGCGAGCGCGGTCAGGGCGCCGCCGCCGCCGCACTCGACGAAGGTGCGGACCCCCGCCGCGTGGAGGTCGCGCACGGCCGCCTCGAAGTCGAGCGGCGTCACGAGGTGCATCGGGAGCAGGCGCGCGGGCGCGAGCGGGCCGTCGCCGTAGTGGACGCGATCGATCGGCGAGTACGTGGCCAGCGCGGGCCGCGCCGCGCCGGCGCGCGCGAGGGCGCTCGCGAACGGACCGACCGCCGGCGCGAGCAGCGGCGAGTGGAAGGCGTAGCGGCTCGCGAGCACCGTCGCGCGAACGCCGGCGCCGGTGAGCCGCCGCTCGAGCGCCGCGATGCCGTCCGCCGTGCCCGACGCGACCGCCTGATCGGCCGCGTTCACCACCGCGACGAACACGTCGTCCCGGCCGAGCGCACGCACCTCGTCGCGCAGGCGCTCCGCGCCGGTGTGGGCGGCGAGCATGCGGCCGGGCGGCGCGCCGCGGAGGGCGAGCACCCGGCGGCACACGACCTCGGCGGCCGTCGCGAGGGGAAACGCGCCGCCCGCGGCCAGCGCGGCGATCTCCCCGAGGCTGTGCCCCGCCACGACGTCCGGCTCGAGCCCGGCGGACCGGAGCAACGCGACGGCGACGTGGTCCTGGACGAGGATCCCGAGCTGATCGAGATCGACGCACGCCTCCAGGGCGGCCCGCGCCTCCGCCTCGCCCGCGGTCACGAGCGCCGCGAGCGAGGCGCCGAGCAGCTCGCGCGCCGCGGGCTCGGCCGCGGCGACGGCCTCGCGCGCGGCGTCAAAGCGCGCGTGGAGCGCTCGCAGGAGCCGGAGGTCGAACGAGCCTTGGCCCGGCAGGAGCAGCGCGATCTTGCCGGCGACGCCGCCGCCCTCCCGCGCGGCCTCCCCGGAGCGCCCCTGCGCGGCTTCCCCGCCCGCCGCGGCCTCCGCATCCCACCGCGCCCTGTGCGGGCGCGCCTCGTGGAGCGGCCCCCGCGCGACCTCGGCCGCGTGCCGGAGCAGGCGCTCGGGGAAGAGCTCGCGCAGCGCGGAGCCGCCGCGCAGGCAGAGCTCGACGAAGCGCTGGTGCGGCACGCGCTCGTCGAGGGCCCCGACGTGCGCCGTCACCGACCTGGGCAGCGGCGCGAGCTCGTCGCTCGCCGCGGAGACGGCGACGATGCGCTGGTAGCCGCACGCCACGGGCTCACCGTCGAAGCGGACCGTGCGGAAGTAGCCGTACGCGCTCGAGCGCGTCACGGCGCCGAGGCTCATGAAGATCGCGACGCGCTCGCCGACGCGCACCGGCGCGAGGTTCCGGCTGTATCCCTCGGTGGTGAGCAGCCGGATCGCGGCGCGATCCTCCTCGTGCGGGAGCGTGCCGTCCGCGGCCTCGGCGAAGTAGAGCGTCTCGCGCGCGATGCACTGGAAGCGGAAGTTCGTGAGGTAGTGATGGCTGCCGTAAGCCATGCTGTCCTCGAACTTCACGCAGTACGGAACGACGAAGAACTCGCCCATAGATCCTCTCCACGCAGCCCGCCCACGCGCGGCGTCGACGCACGCCTGGCACCGCGTGCCAGCCGATGGTTCGTGCGCTCCTCACCGCTGCGCCGCTCGGGCCGTTCTAATAAGTGTACCTACACGTAAATGCTCGGAGCGCGCCGCGGGCCCATGGCCCGGCCGCGCGGGTGATGCCGCGATGCTCGCCTCGGCGCCGCCATGGCCCTGGCGACTGCTGACCGATCGATCGAGGGATCGGCCAGCGCGCGCCGGGGCCGCCAGGACCGCCGACGCCGAGCAGGCGTCGTGCGGACGAGGCGGATCCACGCCGTCGAGGACGAGATAGGTGTAGCTACACCTGAACGGATGTCAAGCCGCGATCCTGGCCGCGATTTGACGGACCCGGTTGAAACAGTGTAGATACACTGGTGACCGATTTTGCCCGCGCCGCCCAGATCATCGCGAGCCAGTGCGCCCTCGTGCGCGTCCGCCGCGCGTCGCGCGCGCTGACGCGGCTCTACGACGACAGCCTGCGCGCCGCGGGGCTCCAGGCGACGCAGCTCACGATGCTCGCCGCGGTCGCGACGTGCGGCGACGAGGGCGTGCAGCTCAGCGCGCTCGCGGACGGGCTCGTCATGGATCGCACGACGCTCACGAGGAACCTCGTGCCGCTCGAGAAGGCGGGCCTGCTCCGCGTGGCGCGGGCGCCCGGCGACGCGCGCGTCCGCATCATCTCCCTGACGCGCCAGGGAGAGCGCGCGATCGAGGCAGCGTTCCCGCTGTGGGAGCGGACGCAGAAGCATGTCCGCGAGCAGCTCGGCGAGAGCAGGGCCGACGCGCTCCGCGAGGAGCTCGGGCGCGTCGTGGCCCTGGCCACGCGGCCCGAGAAGGCGGCGCCACCCGAGCGGACGAAGCCGAGGGCGCCGACGCAGCGGAAGGCGCGGACGGGCAAGCGCAGAGCGAAGTGAGATGGAGCGCGCGGTCGGGCTCGTCGGCGCGGCCACTTGGTGTACGCTCCGGCCTGATCGAGGCGCACCCCCATGAACGCGAGCGACCGACGCGCCCCCGGACCGAGCGCCGGCGAGGCCATCACGGGCCTCCTGCACGCCGCCCAGGAGGGCCAGAGGGACGCCACGGACGCCCTCCTCCGCGCCGTCTATGCCGAGCTCAAGACGATCGCCCTGGCCCGCGTCCGCCACCTCCGCGCCGGGCAGACCCTCGGCCCCACCGCGCTCGTCCACGAGGCGTACGAGAAGCTCTTCCGGGACGGCGAGGCCCGCTTCCAGAGCCGCGCCCATTTCTTCGGCGCCGCCTCCCAGGCCATGCGCGATCTCCTCGTCGATTACGCGCGCCACAAGGCCGCTCGGAAGCGGGGCGGCGATCAGGTGCGCGTCCCCGAGGAGGACCTCCACGAGCTGCCCCTCTCGCTCGATCTCCCCGTCGAGGACCTCCTCGCCCTCGACGAGGCCCTGCGCAAGTTGAGCCAGGAGCACCCGCGCAAGGCCGAGATCGTGATGCTGCGCTACTTCGCGGGCCTGACCGAGGACGAGATCGCCGAGCTCTCGGGCGTGACGACGCGCACGGTCGAGCGCGACTGGCGCTTCGCCAAGGCGTGGCTCTACCGGGCGCTCCACGGCGGAGATGAGCCCGCCCCTTGATCCGAGCGAGGTAGAGGCGCTCTTCGAGGCGGCGCTCGATGAGCGCCACGAGCACCGCCGGGCGTTCCTGGAGGCGCGGTGCGCGGGCCGCCCGGAGCTCCTCCGGGAGGTGTGGAGCCTGCTCCGGAGCGACGGCGAGCAGCCGGACGGGTTCTTGAAGGGCGCCGCCGTCGCCCTCCCCGGCCGCGACGAATCGCTGAGCCCCGGCGCGCGCATCGGGCGGTTCACGGTGCTCGCCAAGGCCGGCCAGGGCGGGATGGGCGTCGTCTATGCGGCCTACGACGCGGAGCTCGACCGCCGCGTCGCCCTCAAGCTCATCGCGCCGGGGAGGTTCGAGCCCGACGACCGGGCCCGCCTCGTGCGCGAGGCGCAGGTGATGGCCAGGCTCTCACACCCGAACGTCGTCCCCATCTACGAGATCGGCGAGCACGAGCGGGGCGTGTTCGTGGCGATGGAGTTCGTCGACGGCCGGACGCTCCGCGACCTGCGCGGCGAGCAGCCCCGCGCGTGGGAGGCCGCGCTCGCCGCGGGGATCCAGGCGGGCCGCGGCCTCGCGGCGGCGCACCAGGAGGGGCTCGTCCACCGCGACGTCAAGCCGGACAACATCCTGATCGGCAAGGACGGCCGGGCGCGCATCGCCGATTTCGGGCTCGCGCGCCTCCACGTCGAGGAGGACCGGCCCCTCTCCAGCGGGGGCCCCGAAGCCGAGATCGCCGGGGAGGACGCGCTCCACGCGCCGCTCACGGCCGGGAGCGCGTTCATGGGGACGCCGGCGTACATGGCCCCCGAGCAGGCCGAGCGAAAGCCGGCGACGGCGAGGAGCGATCAGTGGAGCTTCTGCGCCACGCTCTACGAGGCGCTCTACGGGGAGCCGCCGTTCGAGGGCGAGGACGTCCGAGCGCGGCTCGACGGGGCGCGGCGCGATCTCCTGAGGCCGGCGCCGGCCGGCTCGAAGGTGCCCGCGCGGGTCCGGGGCGCGCTCGCGCGCGGGCTCCGCGCGCGGCCCGAGGAGCGGTGGCCGAGGCTCGACGATCTGCTGGGCGTCCTCGCCGACGAGCTGGCGAGGAGCTCCGAGTTCGATCTCACGGTCTCCAGGCGCGAGCGCATCCGCTTCGGCCTCCTGATCGGCGCCCTCGGCGTCGTGATGGCGACGGTGGGTATCGGCCGCGTCGTCCCGGTGGTCCGCCCCGTGGACCTCTTCGCCATGGGCTGCGTCACGGCGCTCGCGGGGCTCACGCTGCTCCGGGTCTTCCGCCGCCCTCTCTCGAAGAGCGCGGTGAACCGGCGGATCGGCCACGTGGTGAAGGTGCTGCTCGTCGCGATGCTCCTTCACCGGGCGCTCGCCGTGATCACGGACGAGCCCGTGGAGCGCGCGCTCGCGACGAACCTGCTCCTCTTCGCGGCCGTCCACGCGACCGCCGCGCCGAGCCTGCCGAGGGCGAGCTGGCTAGCCGCCGCGCTCTGCGCGGCGTGCGCGGCGGCCGCCGCGGTCTTCCCGGAGCACGCCGCCGCGATCTACGTCACGGGCGTGCTGGGCTCGCTGACGATCGCCATCGTGGTGTGGCACCTCGAGTAGCGCGCTGTCGCCTGTCGCTGATCGATTCACGGCGTCCGGCGCGCGCTGGAATCCAACGAGACGATCGTCGGCCGAGCGCCTGACCCGGCTAGGGGCCCGCGATGAAGCTGTCCTGGTAGCCCGGGTCCTCCACCGCGAGCGCGGCCGCGGTGGCCGAGAGCGGGCGGATCGTGTCGAGCATGACCGCGAGCTCGCTCGTCTCGCGCGCCCCGAGGCTCGCCTCGTACGCGCCCGGGTGCGGCCCGTGCGGGACGCCGGCCGGATGGTGCGAGATGCTGCCGGGGCCGACGCCGCGGCGCGAGGTGAAGTTGCCGCGGCAATAGAACAGGAACTCGTCGCAATCGACCGACGCGTGGGGGTACGGGCAGGGGATCGCCTCCGGGTGGAAGTCGGTCGGGCGCGGCACGAAGCTGCAGACGAGGGCGCCCCGCGCGGCGAATGTCCCGTGCCAGTCCGGAGGCAGGTGCACGAGCCCGACGCGCGCCTGGAAGCGCTGGATCGGGAACGCGAACGGGTACACCGCCCCGTCCCAGCCGACGACGTCGAGCGGCGAGCGCTCGAGGGCGAAGCCGTGGAAGGCGCCGCCGCGCTTCACGACGAGCGCGCGGATGCCCTCGTCGAGGGGGCCGACGAACGTGGGCCGCCGGAAATCGCGGTGCGAGTACGGCGCGTCCATCCGCAGCTGGCCGACCTCGTTGCGCCACTTGCGCGGGAGGTGGATGTCCGCGGCCTCGATCGAGAGCCACCGCTGGGGCGCGGCGTCCGGGAGGAAGCGGTAGAAGAGCCCCTTCGGGATGACGACGTAATCGTCCTGCTCGAAGCGGAGATCGCCGAGCATCGTGCGCAGGACGCCGCCCCCGTGGAAGATGAAGAACAGCTCGTCGGCGTCCGCGTTCGCGAAGTACACCGGATCGGCCGCGTCCGGCTGGACGAGCCCGATCACCACGTCGTCGTTGAAGAGCAGCGGCACGCGGCAGTCGACGGCGGGCCCGCCCCGCCGCGGCAGATCCTGCGACCGGTAGTGCCGCTTCGCCAGCGGGCGCGCCGGCGCGGCGACCGGCAGCGTGAAGCCGTGCGCGGCCTCCGCGACCCGGTGCTCGTGCGGCCGGCGCTCGTGGTAGGCGATCGTGTAGGGGCCGTCGAAGCCCGCCCGCGTCAGGCACTCCTCGTAGCGGAGATCCCCCGCCTCGCTGCGCAGGGCGATGTGGTGCTTGGGCGGCACGATCCCGGCGACGACGCGATCGAGCATCAGCCGCTCCCCCCTGCCTTCTGCTGCCGCTCGATGCTCTCGAACAGCGCCCGGAAATTGCCGGCGCCGAAGCCGCGATCCCCCTTGCGCTGGATGAGCTCGAAGAAGAACGGCCCGGCGTCGGGATCGCGGTGCGTACCCGACGACTCCTTGAGGAAGATCTGGAGGAGGTACGACCTCGCGCCGTCGCCGTCGACGAGCACCTCGAGCTCGCGCAGCGCCGCCGCGTCCTCGTCGATCTGCCCGATGCCGAGCCGCTGCAGGCGCTCGGGCAGCATGTCGTAATAGGCGGCCGGGGTCGGCATGAACTCCACGCCCCGGCCGCGCATCGCGCGCACCGCGGCGAGGATGTCCTCCACGGCGAGCGCCACGTGCTGCACCCCGTCGCCGCGGTGCTCCTCGTTGAAGACGTTGATCTGCGAGCTCTTGAAGTGCGGCCGGTAAGGCTCGTTGTTCGCGAACTTCACGCCCGAGGCCGGGTCCCACATCACGGCCGAGCGCAGGCCCGAGCCGTGGTCCGTGTCCTTCGCGACGTCGTTCGTGTGGAACGCGATCTGCCAGAACGGCTCGAGCCCGAGCACGTGCTCCATCCAGAGCAGGGCGGGCGCCATCGTCTGGAAGTTCGAGGTGATGTGATCGAACCGGGCGATCCCGAAGCGGTTCTCGCCGCCGCGCGGCGCGTCGTAGGCCACGCAGCCGGGGAACAGCGCCCGGTATCCGCGCCGCTCCACGAAGCGAAAGGTGGTGTCGCCGAACGGCGTCGTGATCGAGAACGAGGCGAAGGTGCCGCCCTCGTCCGTCGCCCGGTGGATCTCGTCGATCGGCGTGCCCCCGCGGCCGTCGAGCAGCCGGAAGGCGCGGTCGATGTCCTCCACCTCGAAGATGACCGTGCCCACCCCGTCGGGGTGCTTGCGCAGGTAGCGCCACGCCCGCCCCCCCTCGCCGATCGGCTGCGAGCAGACGACGACGCACTCGCCGGCCTGGAAGACGACCGACTGCTGCGCCGCCGCCGCGGTGAGCTCCGGCGAGCTCGCGGCGATCTCCTGGAAATCGAGCTTCTCCGTGTAGAACCTGCGGCTCCGCTCCAGGTCGCGCACGTAGTAGTGCAGCGCCTCCACGCGCTTGATGCCGATCGACTCCACCTTGGCGCTCATCCGGGTACCACCCGCTGCGCGATGCGCCCGAACAGGCTCTCTCCCGCGCGATTCAGCATCTCGATCATGATCGTGTCTCCTGGCTTCATGAAAGGCGTCGTGGCCGCGCCGCGCGCGAGGATCTCGAGCATGCGCTTCTCGGCCAGGCACGACACGCCGCGCGCCGGATCCCGGTTCGAGACGGTGCCGCTGCCGAGGAGCGTCCCCGCCATGAAGCCGCGGGTCCGGGCGATGTGCTCGATGAGCTCGAAGAACGAGAAATGCATCTCCGGGCCGGCCTCGGGATCACCGATGAGCGCGCCGTTGTAGGTCGAGCGCAGCCGCAGGTGGACGCGCCCGTCGCGGAGCGCGTCCCCGAGCTCGTCGGGCGTGATCGCGAACGGCGAGAACGCGGTGGCGGGCTTGGAGCAGAAGAACCCGAAGCCCTTCGCGAGCTCGGCGGGCACGAGGTTGCGCAGCGTCACGTCGTTGGCCAGCAGGAAGAGGCGGATGTGCCGGTGGGCCTCTTCGCGGCGCGTGCCCTGCGGGGTGTCGCCGAGGACGGCGCAGACCTCGGCCTCGAAATCGAGGCCCCAGGCCTCGTCGTGCAGGACGATGTCGTCGGTCGGGCCGAGGAGGACGCCGGAGCCGCCCTGGTACACAAGCGGATCGGTCGTCAGCGTCTCGGGAGGCTCGGCGCCGCGCGCCTTGCGCACCAGCACGATGTGGTGGATGTACGCCGAGCCGTCGACCCACTCGTACGCGCGGGGCAGCGGCGCCGCGAGATCTTCCACGGCGAGCGGGATCACCGCCGCGTCGCCCCGCTCGATATCGTCGGCGATGCGGCGGAGCGCGGGCTCGGCGCGCTCCCAGTCGTCCAGCGCGGCCTGGAGCGTGGGGAGGGCGGCGCCGGCGGGCGCGTAGGCGAGGCCGTCGCGGCGGACGACGACGAGCGTGCCATCGCGGCCGGGGCCGCGGAGAGAGGCGAGCTTCATGCGCGTGCGAGCTCCATGGAGGTGATTGCGATGATTTCGTACCCGATCCCACTGGCTCGCGGCATAGGCATACGCGCCTATGCCGCGGATCGTGGGCGCGAAACCCCATCGTCTTGAGGATCACTTTTGCAGCTGGACGCCGAGAAACAGGGCGTTCCCTTTCGCCCCCGACAGATCGCTTCTTTGATAGCCGAGCGCGACACGCGCGGCGTGCCCCTCGATGATGTAGCCCATCTGGGCATCGATGAGCAGATAGGAGTCGGCGTTCTTCGGCTTCGCTTGTTGCAGCCGGACCAGAGGCTGCAATTTCCCGACGCCGACGTTGCTCGGCGTGAGGTAGCTCGCGAGCGCAAAATAGGAATAATCGAACCTCTCGAAGTCGCCGAAGTACTTGTAGAATGCGCCCTCGAGCGTGATGGTGCCCGCCGCGCCGAGGTTCTTCTCGAACAGGAGGTCGGCGTTGACCTCGCCGTAGGTGTCCTTGCGTGGGATGCCTGCGGGCTCGCCCGGCGCAGGGGGCGGCAGCGATTCGACAGAACCTTCCTTCTGCACCTCACCCGCCACGCCGAGCGCGAGGATGCTCTTCTCCCCGAGGTACGTGGCCTTCTGGTAATAGGCTGGCTCCGGGTCGAGCAAGCTCAAGTTGAGCCTCGCCGTGTAAAGCGGGCTCACCGAAGAGTCATGCAGGTTGAAAGCCCCCACATAATACTTGAACAGGCCGCCCGCCGCCTTGCCCCAGGTGGTCACCCCATCGTTGCGCCCGAAAGGCCCCTGTCTCGGCCCGATCGGCGGCGCATAAGGCTCGAAGAATCCGGGATAGTTCCACGGCCCCATCGACCACGGCCCGGAGAAGGCGGAGCGATCCGACGGCACGATCATTCGACCGATCCAGACGTTCAGCAGATCATGAAACTGGAACTTGGCGATGGCGTCACGGATGGTCGCGCTGCCCGTGATGTTGCCCCCGGTCGGGGTCGGCCCGAACTGAGCGACGATCGCGCCCTGCAGGCCGATGAATCGGTTGATCTCGCCTGAAAACGACAGATCCAGCTCTCCGTCCCCGAGCAGCCGGTCCATCTTCTCGCGCGCGCCGGGGTTCTGTAAGCGACCTCCGACGCGGACCCAGGCCGCGACGCTGACCGGCTTCTTCCATGGCTCCTTCTCCGCCGGCGGTGCCGTCGAAGCTGGACCAGGCCCGGCAGCGCTCTGCGGCGCCGGCGCGCCGGCGGGGGCTTCCGCAGGCGGCGCTGGCGCCGCGCTCGCGTCTGCAGCGGGGGCCGCATTCGGCGGAGCCTCGCCCGTGGGCGCCGGCGGCGCCTCGGGCGGCGGTTGTGCCCGTGCCGAGCGATGGAAGGAAGTGATGCCGAGGATGACGGCCAAGAACCCTGCGCCGACATCGCCCCGGCGTCTCGCCGCTCTCGTCTGTGTGCTCATGCGTTCTCCGTGTCAGGCCATCCGAGGCCTTGAAGATCTCAGCCGCGCTCGCGCCCCCTAGCCGATCTCGTACACCGTGAGCCGCACCCGGTCGGCCAGCCGCTCGCCCACGGACAGGGCCAGCACGGCGTTCAGCCGCAGGAGCCCCGGCGCCGAGGTGCGCATACGGATGGCGGTGCGGAAGTAGTAGAGCCCGGGGTCCACGGCCTCGCCGCGCCCGAGCGCCGCCAGCACCTCCGGCGGCCCGGCGCGGACGCCTTCGGAGAGGATCTCCACCGTCCCATGGCCGGCGATGTCGAGGATGTAGTGGGCGGAGATGTCCATCCGCCCGTCGGCCCAGATCGTCTGCCAGTCGCCGCCCGGCAGCACCCGCCCCTCGAGGCCGCCAGCCACCGTGCCGCCGACAATCGGGATGAAGCGCCGGCCGGGCGAGCTCGGATTGACGGTGACCGGCGGGTCCACCGCCACCTCGAGCGTCATCAGAGGGATGAGGGGAGGGCTCACGCGCGGGGCTCCGAGGCGCGCTTCAGGCCGGTCAGCACCTTGTAGCGGGCGGCGATGGCCTCCAGCTCGCCCGGGGCGAAGACGTCCTCGATACGGTCGAATCCGTCGGGCGCGCGGTCCTGGGTGATCTGCATGCACTGCTCCGGACCGTTGCCGCGATTGGCCGCGACGATGGCGGCGGTGGCGGGAAGGCGCTCGGCCTCGTAAGCGGCCAGCGCTTCCACGGGATCGGCATGGGCGGCGAGCGCGCGGACCAGGGCGCGGGCGTCCAGGATGGCCTGGCTCGCCCCGTTGGAGCCGATCGGATACATCGGATGGGCGGCGTCCCCCAGCAGCGTCATGCGCCCATGGCTCCAGCGAGGCAGCGGATCGCGGTCGACCAGCGGGAACTCGTAGATCGCCTCGGCGTTCCGGATCAGGCCGGGCACATCGAGCCAGTCGAAGCGCCAGGCCTCGAACCTGGGCAGGAAGTCGGCGGGCTCGCCCCGCCGGTTCCAGTCCTCCCGTCGCAGGCTCTCGGCGATGGCGAGCTCGGCGATCCAGTTGATCGTCTGGCGGCCGTCCGGCCCCGGTGGGGAGATGGGATAAGCGACGAACTTCTGGTCCTGATGCCCGGCCATGATCATGCTGGCGCCGGTGAGGAAGGGCATCGCCAGGCTGGTCGCCCGCCACAGGATGCGGCCGCCATAGACCGGCGGCCCCTCGTCCGGATAGAGGCCGGCGCGCGCCGCCGAATGGATGCCGTCGGCGCAGATCAGGAGATCGGCTGGAACCGTCCAGGCCACGCCCTCGCGGTTGAGGAAGCGCGCCACGATGCGGCCCTCGCCCTCTTCGTGGGCCAGGAGGCGCCGGTCGCAGATCACCCGGTCGGCACCCAGCCGCTCGACGGCGGCGTCGAACAGCACGCCTTGCAGGGCGCCGCGGTGCAGGGAGATCTGCGGCGCGGCGTGACCCGCGAAGCGGCCGCGCGGCTCGCCCCAGATGCGCTGGCCGAAGCGGTTGAAATACACAAGCTCCCGGGTCGCCACCCCATGAGCCATCAAGGCCTCGACCAGGCCCAGCTCATCCAGCACCTCGGCGGCGTGGGGCAGGAGGTTGATGCCGACCCCGAGCGGCAGGATGGTGGGCACGGCCTCGAACACCGTCACCTCATGGCCCGAGGCGTGTAACGCCAGAGCCGCGGCCAGGCCGCCGATCCCGGCGCCCGCGACGATTACCTGCATGAGTCCTCCCGCAGACATGCGGCTCGACGCCGCACCTCGTTGAAGCCGCCGCCAAGCGGGCGAAGCGCGCGACGAACAGCACCGCCAGCGCCAGCAGCAGCCAGTCCTCTCGAACGATCCAGCGGGCGGCGCCCCTCGGGACCGCGCGGGCCGAAGGCCCCGCCGCCCGGATGGCGCCCGGCGCGCGGCCGGGCGCGGATCGCCTCCGCCCTTTCCTCATTCACCGGCATAACGTCCACGAATGGTCATCACCGCCGCCGCAACCCCGGCCGACAGGACCACTGGCACCATGGCCATGGCCACGCCCGCGGGACCCCAGCCCTGCCCCAGCAGGTGGCCCGCCACCAGCGGCCCGCCGATGGAACCCAGCCGGCCGGCGGCGATGGAGGCGCCGGTGGCCAGCCCACGCGCCCGCGCCGGGTAATAGAGCGGGATGACGCCATAGAGCGAATATTGCGCGCCCAGCAAGAAGAAGCCGGCCAGGCCGGCCAGCACCAGCACCGGCGGCAGGCTGTCGGCCCCCGCCAGGCCGAACAGCGACAGGGCCAGGGCGGGATAGGCCGCGATGATGGGAAGGCGCGGCCCGAGCCGATCCACCAGCATGCCGATGACCCAGCAGCCGATGACGCTGCCGACATTGAAGGCGAAGGCGGCGCCAGCACCCCCGACTCCGCCCAGGCCCTTGGCGGCGACCAGCGACGGCAGCCAGTTCAGCAGCAGATACAGCACCAGCAGCGTCAGGCCGAAGGTGAACCAGGCCAGCAGCGTGACCAGCAGCCGGCCATCGCCGAACAGCGCCTGTCCCCCGCCCGGCGGCTGGGCGCCGCTGGCCGCTGCGGTGCGGCTGTCGGGCATCAGCCGCGCCATGACCGGCAGCAGCAGCAGCGGCAGCACGCCGCCGGCCAGGAAGATGCTCTGCCAGCCGAACCGCGCCAGAAAGCCGGCCGCGAACAGCGCCGCCAGCGCGCCTCCGGCCGGCATGCCGCTGAACATCAACGTGGTGGTGCGGGTCCGCCGGTCGGGCGGGGCGATCTCCAGGGCGACGGCCACCAGGGTGGGCATCGCCGCCCCCAGCCCTGTCCCGGCCAGGAGCCGGTAGAGGCCCAGCGACACGGGCCCTCCCGCCACCACGGTGGCCAGCGTGAACAGGCCGAAAACGCCGACGGCCAGCATCAGCAGCGGCTTCCGGCCCATGCGGTCGGCCATCCAGCCGCCGGCCAGCGCGCCGCAGACCAGCCCGGCCATACCGGCCCCGAACACGACGCCCGCCTGCCCTGGCGTCAGGCCCAGGGCGGGGATCAGCAGGGGGGCGGCCACGCCGACCGCCTGGATGTCGAACCCTTCCAGCAGCGCGATCAGGAAGCACAGCGACAGCGTGACGGCGCCGCGCGGCGCGTGAGGGGGCGATGCGCCCATGGGGAAACCTCCCGTTTCGTTCCCGTTGCCCGGGATGGTTGCAGCCGGCGGCAGCCGAACCGATGCGGTGTTTGACGTAGCTGGTGGAGCGTGACGGACCCGGTGATGCAACGACTTCGTACCCGAGCCCTCGGGCTCGAGGCATAGGCATACCCGCCTATGCCTCGAGGCGAGCCGCTGTCAGGCGACAGGATTTTTGCTGCCGCGATGGGGGTCGGGGCGGAGGCGGGCGCGGTGGCTGCAGGAGTGTTGACGCACATCCTCGTCGAGAGCGTGGAGCGGTGCTCTCTCGATCCGCTCTCGCTCTTGCGCCGACGCGCGGCCAACGTCCCGCTCTGGCCGATGGCCTTCATGGTGAGGAAAACAGCGCAAGTGACCTGACGAGCTCGGCGACGAGGAAAGGAACAGAGGGACGAATCACACAGTGTGCGGGTGCATGGGCGGGCAATGCCAGGACGCCTGCCGCGTGTGCCACGGCGCGCGGTGGTCCAGGTGGCGCAGCGCCGGCAGCGGCCGTTGTCCGGCGGTTCACGGAACCGCGCCCGGGCTGAGCTCGACCAGCGGCTCCGCTGCCTGTGGATGCGTCATGGGGTCACCGAGGCCGCCACCCTGAGGAGCTCTTGATCTACGCTCCTCCCGATGCCAAGCGACGCCCCTGCTGATCTCTGCTCGCTCGCCTTCACCTGCAGCGTCGACCCGCTGCTCTTGCTCGATGAAAGCGGTCGGATCCTGGCGCTGAACCCCGCCGCCGAGCGCCTCTCCTCCACTCCCGCGTCGGCGGCGCGGGGGAGGCCCGTCGATGAGATCCTGCGGCCCGATGCGCCCCTCGGCGCGCTGCTCGATCAGGTGCTCCGCGATCGCGCCCCGCGCGCCCTGCCGCCCGACTTCACGCTCCACCTCGCGAACGAGCGCGTCGTCCTCGCCGAAGGCAGCCTCAGCCCGCTCGTCGACCCTGCGGGCGCGTGCGCCGCCGTGCTCCTCGCGCTGCGCGACGTGACCGAGCAACGCCGGGCCGAGCGGGCGGCGTGCGACCAAGGAGCGCGCCTGCGCGCGGCCGTCGAGGCGCTCGACGTCGGCTTCGTCATCTACGATGCCGAGGAGCGGCTCCGCTTCTTCAACGCGGCGTACAAATCGCTCTACCCCGAATGTGCCGCCGCCATTCAGATGGGCAATACGTTCGAAGATGTCGTCCGCGAGGGCTGCCGGCACGGGATCCACCTCCACAGCGGCCTCGGCGAAGAGGAGTGGGTCGCCGCTCGCCTCGCGGAGCATCGCCGCCCCGGGGACGTCTTCGTGCGGCGGTTCGGGGACCGCTGGATCACCCTCAAGAGCGGGCGCCTCCCCGACGGCAGCTTCGTCGGCCTGCGGATCGACACCACCGCGCTCAAGGAGGCA
This sequence comes from Sorangium sp. So ce128, assembly GCF_051525245.1. Lineage (NCBI taxonomy): Bacteria > Pseudomonadati > Myxococcota > Polyangiales > Polyangiaceae > Sorangium > Sorangium sp. So ce128. The sequence goes on from NZ_CP150313.1 coordinate 7,049,454, forward strand.
GAGCTCGCCCTCGAGCGCGAGCGGCAGTTCATCCGCCTCGTGCTCGACACCATCCCGATCGTCGTCACGGTCAAGGATCGGGACGGCAAGATGAAGCTCGTCAGCAAGAGCTACGCCGAGCTGTACAACACCACGGTGGAGGGCGCGGTGGGAAAGACCGTTGACGATCTGCCGCGCTCCCACGCCGAGCTCTCCGTCATCGGCGAGATGGACCGGGAGGTGCTCGCGCGCATGCAGCCGGTCTCGAGGGTTCACCCCGTCACGCGCCCGAACAGCAAGACGCGGTGGATGTCCGTCGTCAAGGTGCCTCTCGTCGAGCAGGACGGCACGGCGCACATCCTCGCCATTGGAACGGACATCACGGCGCAGCGGGAGCACGAGGAGCACATGACGGCGACCATCGCCGAGCTCGAGCGGCAGAAGCACGCCATCGCCGGTCAGCTCGCGGTCATCCAGCGCCAGCAGGCGCTCATCCGCGCCCTGTCCACGCCCATCCTCCAGGTCGCCCACGGCGTGCTCGCCGTGCCCCTCATCGGCGCGCTCGACGACGCCCGCGCGGCCGACGTCACCAGCAAGCTCCTCGACGAGGTCGTGCGCACAGGCGCTCGCTTCGCCATCATCGACGTCACCGGCATCGAGAGCGTCGACGCCGCGACGGCCGACCACCTCGTCCGCATCGTCCGCGCGATCCGCCTGCTCGGCGCGAGCGGCGTCCTCACCGGCATCGGGCCCGCCGTCGCCCAATCCATGTGTGGCATCGGGGTCGACCTCTCCGGCGTCACCACACACGGCAACCTCCGCGCCGGCATCGAGGTCTGCCTCCGCGCGCTGCCCGGCCTTCGCTGAGCGATGCAGGCGTTTCCCGTCCTCCGCGAGGGCGACGCGGAACGGAGCGCGGAACGGAGCGCGGAACGGAGATGGAAGGCGTGGTGATTCGACTCAAGACCCTTGACGACCGGCTCGATTCGATGCACCCTTCCGCCGTCGCTATGGTCGTCGTTGCCGCCTCCCCTTCCTCGCTCACGGCCCATCCCGCGAGCGAGCCCCGCTGACGGGCGACGGAGCGCGCGACGCGTTCAAGAGGCCGCCCCGGGGATCCGGAGGCGGCCTCTTTCATTCTGGCGTCGTCAAACCGACCTGCGACTCGACTGGAGGAGCTCGATGAAGAACACCCTCGTCCTCTGCGCGTGACGTTGTCACGCGGAGGCATCGTCACGCGCTAGCCCGGTACCCCGTATCCGGGTGTGCTCGGGGACGCTGCGCCCGGTCGAGATGAGCCGCGGGCGCCGTCCCCGGCCGCCTACTCCGCGAGATCCCTGAAGCGGCGTTGGGTGGTCCCATGAGTAAGAAGAAGAAGTCTGAGGCCAAGCGGCATCGGAGGGCGGCGAAGCGCGCGCGCAAGGCCGCCGAGAGAGCGAAGTACGAAGCATGGAAGGCGGCGGGGCAGAACACGAAGAGCCGGCGCGCGAAGCTCCGAGCGAGGCGGCTGCGGAAGGCGACCGTCCGCACCAGGCAACATGCGGCGGGCCCCTGCGGCAATATCGGGTGCAAGCGCTGTAACCCGATCCCAGCGAACCTGGTCTCGGTTCGTCTCCTGCATCGCACGGCGCAATGAGACCGAAAGGGGCGCTCGGAGGCCGAGCGCCCCTTTCTCCTGGTGCGCCGGCGCGAGCATCGACGGAGATCACGGCGCGCCCGGCGCGTTCCCGCTGAAGGGGCTCCCCCTGGGGAGCGCCCGCCGTTGCATCCTCTACTGCAAGAAGATGGTGACCGAACCGTCGTAGGCGATCGTGCCGCTCGGGAACTGACCGGACGCGCTTCGCGCGTGATCGCGGCACTTCTCGAAGCTCCCATCGCTGCGCGGCTTGTCGCACGCGTCGCCGCAATTTCCGACGACCGTGACGACGCAGTCGTCCAGCGATGGCCCGCACACCCGCTGGATCGAGGTCTGCTCGGGTGACACGCAAGCAAAGTAAAGAGGCGGATTGGCGAAGATATTGCCATAGTATGCCCCTTCGCGCGTCGCGTACGCGGTGCGCTCCGCCGAGTCGGAGGACAGCTCGCATCTGTTCCCTCGCATCGAGATGGGGGTCGGGATCCCGAGGTAATTGACCCTGGAAAGTACGCATGCGGACACCCATGCCTTGCACGCATTGTCGCAGGAGCCGCCCGCATCGCCCCAATTCTTGTGAAGACCGATCCCGCCATCGAATCCATAGACCACGCCGTCGACATCGATATCGAAGTGTGCCCCCCTCGGCAGGGCGCAGCTCACCACGTACCTGAGCAGCTGGCGCGCGAGCGGATCCCGGAGCGCGCTCCTGGTGAGCGCGTTCGACGTCAGCGCGTTCGATGTCAGCGCGTTCGACGTCAGCGCGTTCGATGTCAGCGCGTTCGACGTCAGCGCGTTCGACGTCAGCGCGTTGTCGACGACAGCCGCCTGCTCCGCGGCGTCGACATCGTAGTCCTCCCCCTCCGGCGGGCCCACGCAAGCGGCCAGCGACGTCACCATGGCAGGACACAGAACTAGCACGCTTCGACACATCATAAACACCCCCCTTGATCATCTTATGTCCTCATGAACCTCCATGGAATTGACTTGTTGGACTAACCACGTATCCGGGCAAAGTTGGAACGAACACCAGGGCGCGCCTGAGCAACGCATCGCGGACGGCTCACCGAGCCGTCCCAGACAGCGTGGGACTCCTCCTGCCCCTGAACGGCGCGGCGCTCGGTGAGCGCTGGTTCACGGCGGCACGAGCACCGCTGCCCCGGACATGCGGCCGTTCCGCAGATCGTCGAGCGCCTCGTTGGCCGCAGCCAGCGGATAGACGTTCACCTCCGTCCGCACCGGCACCCGCGGCGCGAGCGCGAGGAACGCCTCGCCGTCGCGGCGCGTCAGGTTCGCCACCGACCGCAGCACCCGCTCGCCCCACAGGATCGAATAAGGGAACGAGGGGATGTCGCTCATGTGGATTCCCCCGCAGACCACGGCGCCGCCCTTGCGTACGGCGCGCAGCGCGGCCGGCACCAGCTCGCCGGCCGGGGCGAAGATCAGCGCCGCGTCGAGCTCCTCGGGGGGCGCGTCGAAGGAAGCGCCCGCCCACTCGGCCCCCATCGACAGCGCGAACGCGCGCGCAGCGTCGTCTCCCGGCCGGACGAACCCGAAGACGCGCCGGCCCTCGAAGCGGGCGACCTGCGCCACGAGGTGGGCGGCGGCGCCGAACCCGTAGATGCCAATCCGCTCCGCGTCCCCCGCCAGACGCAGCGTCCTGTACCCGATGAGCCCGGCGCAGAGCAGCGGCGCGGCCGAGAGGTCCGGGAAGCCGTCGGGGATCGGGAAGCAGAAGCGCGCGTCCGCGACCGCGAGCTCCGCATACCCGCCGTCGATCTGGTATCCGGTAAAGCGCGCCCGATCGCAGAGGTTTTCCCGTCCTGCGCGGCAATACGCGCACACGCCGCAGGTCCAGCCGAGCCAGGGCACGCCAACGCGCGCGCCCCTCGCGAACCGCGGCCCGTTTCCGGGCGCGGGCACCTCCTCGAGGACCTCGCCCACGATCTGGTGCCCGGGCACGAGCGGCAGCCTGGGGTCCGGCAGTTCACCGTCGACCACGTGCAGATCGGTGCGGCACACGGCGCAGGCGCGCACGCGGAGCAGCACCTCGCCGGGCCCAGGCCGCGGAGCGGGCCGATCCTCCAGCACGAGCGGGCTCTTCGGGGCTCTCAGGACGAGGGCGCGCATGGCTCCGCGCCGAGTGTATTGCGGCCCGCGCCTCCCGTCCTGCGCGTGAGCCCAGGAGATCGCCTCCCCGCGAAGAGGGTGTCGCCGTCCACGGCGGGACCGCTGTACGGGCCGGGATCTCCCACCCCTTCTCGCGGATGGTCTCGAGCATGTCCAGCCTGGCTGCCTCGTTTCGATAGCAATGCACGCCGAGCCTCGCCCCTCGGACCGGCGCTCCGGAGGAGCCCCGCCAGCCGTGCCCTCCGTCGCGCTCGAGGATACCCGCGGTCCCTCCGATAGGAGTTGACACTGCCCGTGTGAGCGTTCACAATCTGCGCCAGCGGGTATCCTTTCGCTCCCCCGCTGGAGGGGTCGCCACGCGCGCCGAGACCTTGATGTCCGATCGACGTCGGCATCGATTCGCTCGGTCGTCGCGGATGCGAGTAACGGTCAGCTCAATCAAATTGCCCGCGGCTGGAATCGCAGTCCTGGCCAGTAGCAACCTTTGTACAGCAGCGATCACAGCTGCGGTTCATGTGTTGACATAACATCGCTTTGTCAGAGATGTCTCCCTCTCGCCGCCCCTCACGCGCGGCGCTGTCATGTTGAAATCCGGGTCGTCTGAGAGGGCCATCCATGCCGCACTCTCGAGAGGTCGAGCCAGGAACGGGGGGAGATGTTCCTTGCGGATCGCAACTCCTCTCGAAGGGCGAGCTCGGAGCAGTAGATTCGGACGAGCGAGCCCCGCAAGGGGAAGGCGGCACCCTTCCGTGCATGGATAGGTTTTTGGCATCCGGGAGACTCGCATAGAATGGACTTCTACGGCGGCGACCCAAAGACCGATCCGTTCGCGTACCTCGACGCCGCCTTCGCCGCATGCGACGGCCGCCGCGTCGATCTCATCGCGGCGCGCTTGCATGCTTGTGGCTGGCCGGCCCTCGCGTGGGGTAGGGTATCTTGGCGAGCTCCGATGCTACCAGCGGCGAGGTGCAGCCCGTGACGGCCCGCGCGGCGGTCGCTCCGTCGACGCCCCCGCCCGCCGACGCGGTGCGCGCCGTCCCCGCGGCCGGCGCGCAGGCCGCGCCGCTCGACTTCGCCGAGGTGTACGAGGAGCTCTTTCCCTTGGTCTTTCGGACCGTGCGCCGCCTCGTCGTGGACGCCTCCGCGCACGAGGACGTGTGTCAGGAGGTGTTCGCCGTCGTGCACCGGCGGCTACCGGAGTTCCGGGGCCGCTCGTCGCTGAAGACGTGGGTTTTCGGGATCGTGGTCAACGTCGTGCAGGCGCACCGGAGGTCGCAGCGCCGCCAGAGCCCGGCCCACCGCGGGACAGGAGAGATCGTGGATCCCGAGCAGCTCGCGGGGCCGAGCGACCTCAGCCCCTACGAGGCCATGAAGAGGGCGGAGGCCGCGCGCGTGGTGCACGACCTCCTGGCGTCGCTCGACGAGGAGAAGCGCGTGGTGCTGCTCCTCGCCGAGCTGGAAGAACTTCCGGCGTCGGAGATCGCGCAGGGGATCGGGGTGAACATCAACACCGTGTATGCGCGGCTGAGGGCCGCTCGACAGGCGTTCTCCGACGCGGTGCAGCGCCACCACGCCAGGATCCGAGGAGGCCGCCATGGATGAGCCGGGGGCTGGCGAGCAGGCGCTCGCCCGACGCCGCTCGCCGCCAACCCTGGATTCATACGACCTACCGCGATCTTCACGGCCATGCCCGGACCCGGTCGATTTGATCACGAAAATCGCGGGCTCCGGTCACAAGACGAGACCTGCCGATTTCACACGCGGGAGCCGACAATGATATTCACACTGGACCGAGTGTTCAAGAGTCCCTGGATCGCTGCCGGGGGATGCCTCCTGAGCATCTCGTGCACTGGCACCCTCGGGGACGATAGCTCTCCGGAGCAGACTCCGGAGCAGGACGCCGCCATCGCCATAGACGGGATGCCTCTGCACCACATGACAGCGTCGGAGTACAACTCCACCGTCGCCCACCTCCTGGGGACGAACCTGAGGCCCGCAGACGGCTTCCCGGCCTTCGGCGCGAAGGGCTTCGACGCGAACGTGAGCGCGCTCTCGAACCTCTCGCAGGTCCTGGTGCAGGGGTATTACGACGCCGCCAGGACGCTCGCCGAAGACGCGTTCTCGGACGAGGCGCAGCGCGCCAAGATCCTCGTGTGCGACCCGGCAGAGGGCGCGGACGACGGGTGCGCGCGCGAGATCATCGAGCGCTTCGGGCTGCGCGCGTTCCGGCGCCCGCTCGACGCGGCGGAGGTCGACCGGTACGCGGCGCAGTACGACGACGCGCGGACCGCCCTCGAGATGTCCCCCGTCGAGGCGGTGCAGCACGTCGTCCGGACCGTGCTCACGTCGCCGCATTTCCTCCTCCGGATCGAGCTGGGCCCCGACTCGGCGAGATCGCCGGGCGCCCTCAATGGTTACGAGGTCGCGTCGCGCCTCTCGTACCTGCTCTGGAGCTCGCTCCCGGACGAGGATCTCTTCGACGCGGCGGAGGACGATCTGCTGGCCACCGAGGACGAGCTCGAGCAGCAGGTGGACCGCATGCTGGCCGACCCGAAGAGCGCCGCCTTCTTCCAGAACTTCTACGGCCAGTGGCTCGGCACGCGCACGCTCCCCAGCCACAACGCCGACACGACCCAGTTCCCGAGCTGGAACGATGAGATGAAGGGCGCGATGCTCGACCAGGTCAACGACTACTTCGCCAGCTTCACGACCGGCGGGCGGCCGTGGTCCGAGTTCCTCACGGCGCCCCACCCGGAGAGCCGGCTGATCGAGCCGCTCTATGCCAACGACCCCGAGGGCGTGCGCGAGGGGTTCCTCACGATCCCAGCGTTCCTGACGCTGTCGTCCCGCGCCGACCGGACCTCTCCCACGTCCCGCGCGAAGACGATCCTGGAGCAGCTCTTCTGCGCGCCCATGGTGCCGCCCGCCAACGTGGATATCCCGGAGCTCGGCGCCGCGGACGGGGAGGCGGGCGGCGTCACCAACGTGCGCAAGGAGCTCGAGAAGCACCGCGCGTCGCCCGACTGCGCGGGCTGCCACGACGTGCTCGACCCGATCGGGCTGAGCCTGGAGAACTTCGACCCGATCGGCGCCTACCGGACCCAGTACCCGAACGGCGACCCGATCGACGCGACGGGGGTGTACGAGGGCGCGGCGTTCGAGGACATCTCCGGCCTCGTGCCGGCGCTCGTCGAGGCCGCCCGGTCGGGGACCTGCCCCTCCGAGCAGCTCTTCAGCTATGCCCTGCGCCGGCGCCCGAGCGCCGGGGACAGGACCAGGATCAAGGAGATCGCCGCGCGCTGGGGCGGCGGCACGATCGCGGATCTGGTGAAGCAGGTGGTGACCAGCGAGGCGTTCCGCCTTCGAGCGAAGGACAAGGCGCGGTGAGGCCACTCGCGTTGTTTCTGCACAAGACGAGGCACGAAGGAGCGATGCGCACATGAAACGCTTGATGACACGCAGAAATTTGTTGCGCGGCGCGGGCGTCTGCCTGGCGCTGCCGTTTCTCGAGAGCCTCGCGCCGCGCAGCGCGCGCGGCGGGGAGCCCGGCACCCCGAAGCGCTTCGTGCTCTGCACCTTCCCGAACGGGGCGCCCCATCACTGGTGGGAGACGGCCCCGGCGTTCGGAAAGACGCTGAAGGGCGCCGATTTCAAGCTGCCGAGGGTGCTCGAGCACTTCGCGCCGGTGAAGTCGAAGATGCTCATGATAAGCCGCCTCGGCAACTACACGTGGAGCACGGAGCAGCACCCCTACATCGAGCCTTCCCACTCGCGCCTCGGCGCGGCGCTCTCGACCTGCGTGGACGCCGATCAGCTGGGGAGGGAGGCGCGCCAGGACCTCGGCGAGTGGGTGGGCAACGGCGTCTCGGTCGACCAGCTCATCGTCCAGAAGGCAGGCCCGGAGCAGGCGACCCGCATCCCGTCGCTGCAGACGGGGCTCGGCGTCAAGCCCGGCTTCTTCGACCAGCGCAGCTACGCCTACAATCAGGTCCTCTCCTGGAAGAGCCCGCGCGAGCCGCTGAAGCGCTCGGTCAACCCGAAGGCGGTGTTCGACGCGCTCGTCGGCGCGGGCGCGTTGGGGTCCGTTCCAGGGCAGAGCGACGAGGAGGCCAGGATCGAGGCGGAGCGCCGCGCGGCGACCGAGAAGAGCGTCATCGACGGCGTGCTGGCGGACGCGAACTCGCTCATGAACCGGGTCGGCTCCGACGATCGCAAGATCGTCCAGCAGTACCTGGACTCGCTGCGCGAGATCGAGAAGAACGCGACCCGCGTCCAGTCGACGATGACCCCGCAGACGGGCCTGGGCTGCAACCCGATCAGCCAGCCCGGCGTGGTCCCCGAGCCGCCGGGCCAGGCGGAGGGGCTCAACGAGAACGACAACACGGGAGCCGGCCCGTACAAGCACGAAGATCACGCGAAGGTCATGATCGACCTCATCGTCATGGCCATTCAATGCGACGTGACGCGCGTGATCACCCACATGCACGACGACATGCGCTCCGAGTTCGAGTATCGGTGCATCCCGGAGGACGTCCGCGCCAAGGTGGGACTCGCGTACAGGAGAGAGGCCAGCCTGCACTACCACTCCTCCCAGCACGCCGCCGGCAACCTCGACCGCGCGACCCAGGACGGCCAGTACAAGATCATCGCGCAGAGCAACCTCGACTACGCGGCGATCAACTGCTGGCTCAACCAGAAGAGCGCGCAGCTCGCGCAGCGGCTCGACGCGATCCCCGAGGGCGACGGCACGGTGCTCGATCACTGCGTCATGGTGCACATGAGCGAGATGCGGTCGCACGACCACGACGGGTACGACCTGCCCATCGTGCTCCTCGGCGGCGACGGCGTCTTCTTGAACGACGCGCACATCGCCTACGGCGCCCTCGGCAGCGATCGCCAGCTCCGCGATCTCTGGTTCACCATCATGAACCAGTACTACGGCCTGGGCGTCTCGTCGTTCGGCGAGGATCGCCGCGGCGTGCCGAACGCGCTCCTCGAGGAGATCCTGCGGTAGCCGAGCCCGCAGGATCGCGTCGCTGACTGTCGAGCAGGCTAGAGCCGCGCGCCCCTCGCGAACATCGCGAGGATCTCCGCCCCGTCCCCCGCCACCGTGACGTACGCCCCCTCGACGCCGAGCACGTCGCCCTTCTGCGCGAGCGCCTGCACGGCGCTCGCCGCCTTCTGGAGCTGCACGCCCACCGCGCCGCCTCCGATCCGCACCGGCATCCCGCGCTTGAGCTCGATCACGTAGGATCGCCGCCGCGCCGCCCAGGGGCTCGACATGTCGACGGCCAGGAAGTCGCCGCAGGAGGCGCGCTGGTTGGAGCGGAAGAGCCAGAGCTCGGTCCGGCGGAACATGAGCTCGCGCGCGAACTCATCCTCATCGGCCTTGAACGCGAACGCATGGAAGGCAAAGGCGGCGTCGGCCTGAGACGGCCGGACGGCCCTTTGCACCAGCTCGCAGAAGAGGTCTCGTCGCGCGACGGCGCGACGGGTGAGCTTGATGGAAAGCGGAAGACGGGGCGCCATGACGCACGCTCTCCGGGCGGCGCTCGGCTCGTACGAGCGTCGCCCGATGGCTGGAGGTCGAAGGTCGAACACACGCCGCCCCGCCGCCGCGAGGCGAGCGGAGAACGGACGGCGACGGGGCGCCGGAGCGCGAGCAACGCGGGCAGCGGGGAGAACCCGCCCGGCGGAAGCGACCGCGTTGCTACCGGAAGACCTTCATGGCGCTACCTCTGCGAGGTCGAAGATACACGATCGCCCGAGCCGCGCCAGGGCGATCGGGGCAGCGTCGCTCGGTTCGTACGGTTCGCACGGTTCGTACGGTTCGCACGTATTGCTCGTATCCGTCGTGCGCGCGAGGCGCCCCTCCGCACATGACTCTCGGACCGCAGATCCTCCGCGCTCGCTCCTACGGCCCATAACCAGGCAGCAGATGAGCCCGCGCCGACGCAGCGACCCGCGCCTCGAGGAAGGCCGGAAAGAGCCCGGCGAGCCGCAAGAGAAGCCGATAGACGGGGCTCCCCGCATATTGCCGGGGCGCCCGATCGACGGCGCGGAGCAGCTCCTTCGCCGTGTACTCGACAGGCAAGCTCACCACGCCGTCGAAGCGGGTGGCGCGGCCGCACGCCGTGTCGGTGTGGGGCGCCACGAACACGACGACCTTGATGCCGAAGCGGCCCACCTCGCCTCGGAGCGCGTGCGACCACGCGCCGAGCGCCGCCTTCGTCGCCGAATAATTGGCCGCCGTCGGCGAAGCGATGACCCCGAGCAACGACGAGACGTTCACGATGACGCCCGAGCGGCGCACCAGCATCGACGGCAGCAGCGCGCGCGTCACCCGCACCGCACCCCAGTAATTGAGATCCATCTCGGCGCGTCGCGTGCTCATGTCCTGCGCCATGAAATCCGTCTGGTCGCAGGAACCTGCGTTGTTGATCACGACGTCGCACGGCCCCGCCTCGAGGAGCCGCGCGATCCCGCGCTCGACGCTCCCGTCGTCCGTGACATCCATGGGGACGACCTCGGCCCGCCCGCCCGCGCCAGCGATCTCACGGGCGAGCGACCTCAGCGCGTGCTCGTCGCGCGCGGCGAGCACCACCGTGTGTCCCTGCTCGCCGAGCGCGAGCGCGGCCGCGCGTCCGATCCCGCGCGACGCGCCGGTGACCAGGATTCGTTTGGAAGTGCTCAGTGTGCCCATGGTGTCCCCTACCATCCTCTCCAAGGTGGACCGGGCCGTCCGGTCACCAAACACCGTACGGCGGGTGCGACCTGCGCCGCATCTCCGGGGCTGCGGATGAGTTCTCCTGGCTTGCTGTGGGCTCTTTGCGGAAGTTCATCAAGGAGGACGGCGGCGTTGCGTAGGCAAGCCGACGACCGCGATGAGGACGTCCAGCCTGGCTTTCCAGCAGATCGAGGACCGTTCTCTCGCTTGCTCCGCACCAGCGATCGAGCTGTCATCATGCCGCTCGTCGGCGGCGTCGCGCGCGACCCGGCACGCCATCCCGCGCCGCGGGTGACGATTTCTGAAAGGTGAGCAGGGGCTGGATCAACTCCGGGCACATGAAGACCTGGGCGCGATGCCCGCCAGGCCGGGCGAGCATCTCTTGGCTGTCACTTTGTGCTCTGGGTGCGGCCGCGTGGGCGTGTTCTGGGGCCCCGCACGACGGCTCCGGGGGCGGCGGAGCTCCCTCGATGGATCCTGTTGGCACGGGCGGAGAGGCGCCGGGCGGAGAGGCATCGGGCAGCGACGCCGTCTCCGGGGTGACGACGGGAGCTGGAGGGACCGGCGGTGCGCCAAGCCCGGGCGCGGGCGGCGGCGCACCGAGCGCGGGCGTGGGCGGCGGCCCTGGGACGGGCGGGTCGGGCGCCGTCGAGTTCGGGGCCTTCCCCGGCGCCGAGGGATTCGGGCGGATGGCCACCGGCGCGCGCGGCGGCGACATCTACCATGTCACCAACCTGAACGATGCGGGGCCCGGCTCCCTGCGGGATGCCATCAGCCAGCCGAATCGCACCGTGGTCTTCGACGTCGGCGGCGTCATCAAGATCGACTCCCGCCTGGTGTTCAAGAATAACCAGACGATCGCCGGGCAAACCGCGCCGGGCGGGGGCATCACCGTCTACGGGAACGGCACCTCCTTCTCCGGCGCCTCGAACACGATCGTTCGCTACGTGCGGTTTCGTATGGGCAAGATCGGCGACTCCGGCAAGGACACCGTCACCATGGCCAACGGGCACGACGTGATCTGGGACCATTGCTCGCTGAGCTGGGGGCGCGACGGCACCTTCGATCTGAACCGGGAGAGCGGGGCGGAGCTCTACAACATCACGCTTCAAGATTCGATCGTCGCACAGGGGCTCCAGACCCACAGCACGGGCGGCATCGTCAACACGACCGGCACGTCGATCATCCGGTCCTTGTACATCGACAACAATTCCCGTAACCCCAAGGCCCGCGGGACGCTGCAGTTCGTCAACAACGTCGTCTACAACTGGGTCACCTCGGGGTACATCCTGGGTGATACGAGCGGTCGCTCGGACGGGGTGATGGTCGGCAACACGCTGATCCCCGGCCCGGAGACGAAAGGCGGCACCCTGGACAGCCCAACGCCCGAGTACCACCTCTATGCCGTCGACAACTGGTACGACAGCAACAAGGACGGTGTCCTGAACGGCCGCCTGCTCGGCCAGGGGGACTTCGGCTCGGTGACCTGGGAGGCGGCGCCGAGCGTCGAGGTTCCCGACGTGCCCGCGATGAGCGCAGAGGACGCCTTCGACCACGTGATGAAGCGCGCCGGGGCGTCTCTCTGGCGTGACCCGGTCGACGACTTCTTGATGGAAGAGCTCGCGTCCCTCGGGGCCGAGGGCGCCACGATCAGCGACGAGAAGAGCCTCGGCCTCCCCAACACCGTTGGAGACATCCCGGGGGGCTCTGCGCCCGCGGACACGGATCAGGACGGGATGCCCGATGCGTGGGAGGTCTCCGCCTCGCTCGATCCTCACGACCCGGAGGATCGCAATGGCGACCGCAACGGGGACGGCTGGACGAACCTCGAGGAGTACATCAACTCCCTTGTCCCGTGACGCCTCGAGGACGCGCGCGCGCCTCGCCATGCTCCCTCAGAACGAGACCCCCAGGCTGAGCGTGCCCAGGGCTTGAGCGATGAGCGGAGCGGCGCGCTCCTCATCGACGGCGATGATGGGGCGCGGCAGGAGCGTGAGACAGGTGAGCTCGAGACCGAGGCCCACGCTCGGATGAAAGAAGTACTGGACGCTCAGCCCTGCGTCCGCGGCGAAGCTGAAGAACTCCTCGCTGCGCCCCACGAGCGGCGGCTCGACATGGCCGGTGGCCTGGAGGTGGTAGGCGCCGATGCCAAGGAGCGGCCCCCATTCCCAGTGAAGACCGGCACCTGTTTGCCCGAGGTTCCAGCTGGCCCGGAGGAGCGCGAGCTCCTGGCGCACCCGGGCGGCCCCGCTTGCTGCGCGGAACTCGGCGCCAAAGAGGGGACCACCGAGGAGCAGGCCGAGACGGAAGCGCTCGTCGAGGCGGGTGTGCGCGCCGATCTGCGCGCCGACGCCGCCGCCCACCGGAGGCGTGAAGAGGACGAGCCCTCCCGTGCGCACGTGAAAGCGGGGCGGCTCCCGGGAGAAGCGGAGCACCTCGGGGGCGGGCGGCTGGGCCTCGACGCCGAGCACGTCCCGAGCGGGAGCCTGGCCCGGGCCCAGCTCGAGGAGGCTTGCGCGCAGGAGATCGACGGCGCGCACCGCGAGGAGCATCGGGCCATCGCTGGAGGGATCGATGAGGAGCTTTCGCGTGGTCGTCTTGCCGGTCACGCGATCCACGATGCACACCTCGGCGGCCGTGCCGCTTCCGTCGCGCCGCAGCGCGACAGCCGCAAAGGCCTCGCTCTCCTGCGCCTCTCGCTCGAGCTCCTCGGCCCCGGGCGATCGCGCGGCGCTCCCGAGCACGATGACCTCGAAGGACTGCAGCTCCAGCTCGGCAGAGAGCCGCCCGAAGGCCTCGAAGAGCGTGGCGTCGCGCGGGTCCGGTCGGACGACGAGCACGCGCTGCGCCCACGCCGCTCGAGGGCAGACGAGCAGCAGGAGCAGGACGAGGAGCGTTCGCGCCCGCCGGACCATGGATCAGGGCTGAGCGGCGAGCTGTCGAGCCGTCTTGGCGTGGACCCCGCTCGGATAGAGGCGCAGGTAGTCTTGCGCCACCACGCGCGCGGCGGCCGGTCCTTCGAGGCTCTGGACCGCGCGCATCTTCCCCGCGAGCGCTTCGGCGGCAAAGGCGCCGCCCGGCGCCTCGCGGAGGGCCGTCTCGTACCAGGTCCTGGCGCGCGCGGCGGCGCCGCGGCTCTCGTGAAGGCGCCCGAGCAAGAAGGCTGCACGGCTCCCCGCGGTCGATGCGTAGCGCGCGCGCAGGGCAAGCAGCGCCTGCTCGGCGAGCTCGTTCTGCCCCACGTAGCGAGCGGCGTCGGCCAGGGCGTTCAAGTCGGCGGCATCACAGGAGGTGAGACAGTTCTGGGTGCCCCGCGCCTCGGCCTCCTGGACGACGCGCCGGAACTCGCCCTGGGAAACGAGCTTGCTCCAGGGGGGTCTGGTGCTCGGCGAGGCGACCAGGGGCGCCGGGGTCTCAGCGGAGCTCGGCGCCGGGGGAGCAGCGGGCTCCGGCGCCGGCGCTGCGATCTCGGCGAGCTGTCCCTGCGCCGCGGGAGGCGCGGGCTCGGAGCCTTGCGCCGCCGTGTCGGGGCCCTGCGCCGCCGTGTCGGGGGCTCGAGCCGTCGTGTCGCTGACGTGCAGGGTCCTCGCCTGAGCGTCCCCCACGAAGCGCTGCCCCGCGCGCACGCTCACGGCGCCAGAGCCGGAGTAGCCCTCCACCTCGACCGCCCCCTCGCGCAGGATCACCTCGAGCCGCTCGCGGTCAGCGTCCCACAGGAGCTCGAAGCGCGTGCCCACCACGCGGACCACGAAGGGACCCGCGACGAAGCGCCAATCGCTGTGCCCGGTGTGCGTGACCTCGGCTTCGACCCGGCCGCGTTCGACCGAGATGCGGGCGCCACGCTCGTTCTTGGTCTCGTCGATACGAAGCCGCGTCCCTGCCGCGGCCCGGATCCGCGTTTGATCGGAGAACGTGATGGCGGCCGGGTGATCGACGGGTGCGCGCACATAGCCGCTCTCGTTCACCGCGCCCTCGACGACGTAATCGAGACCTCGCTCCGTTCGCCAGAGGAAGAAAACGACCATCAGCACGCTCGCGGCGAAGGCGAGCGGAGCCGCCCAGCGAACGACCACCCGCGTCTTGCTCACGCGAGCCTGCTCCTCGTCGACGCGGCGCAGGAAGGCGGCGCGCGCCTCGCGGCGCTCCGTCTCGCTCAGCTGAGCGGCGCGCTGCAGGAGGGCTGCGACGGGATCGAGCTGTCGTTCGGGTTCGCTCATGGCCAAAATCCTTCACACCGGGACAGGAACTCCTGGAGCGCTGGCTCGCGCGCCTTGAGCAAGAACGCGCGCGCGCTCTCGAGCTCACGGCGCACCGTCGACTCGGACACGCCGAGCGCCGCGGCGGTCTCGAGCATCTCGAGGCCTTGCACGTGGCGCAGCACGAAGGCCATGCGCCGGCGCGTGCTCAGCTTGTCGAGCACACGGTGGAGGGCGCTGAGCACCTCGCGATGCTCGAAGTCGACGCGCTCGAGGGCGCGCTCGGGGAGCTCGCCGCTCGGGGAAAGGCCCACCCAGCGGCGTATCTTGCGCTTCCGGATCTCGAGCGCTGCCTGCCGCGCCGCCATCGACGCGAGATAGCCACGGAGAGCCCCCCCGTCCTGGATGCGCGCGGCCCCCTGGATCAGCCCCAGGAAGACCTCCTGGACCAGATCTTCGAGGCTCGTATCGGGACCGAGGGCGCCATACAGCACACCTCGCACGAGACCCGAATACCTGTCCCAGATGACGGCGAGGGCCTCCCGCTCTCCAGCGGCGGCGCCAGCGACCAAGCTCGCGTCCGACCGCTTGTCGGCGGGGAAGCGGGCCAAGGTGGGTCCGGGCGGCGGGGCAGAGCGCGTGGGTTGAGCCACTCTCTCCTAGTTACTTGGGGGCGTCGCGAGCCTCCAGAAAAATTCGCCCGCCGCCAGGACGCTGGATCGGAGCAGGCGACTCGGAGCATTTGGGTTGCGCTCTCGGGCGTCGCCCCGCAGCTTTGCCCTGGTCGCCATGCGCCTCTCCTGCCGCACCTGGCTCCCCCGAGTCGCCGCGCTCTCGGCCTTGGCCTGGGGGCTCTCCTGTGAGGATCAGCTCATCCAGACGGCCACCCGCGCCCCGGGGAACGCGGGTGTCGGCGGCGGCTCTCCTACCCTCACGGAGCTCGCCTGCGACGGCGAGCCGCCCGCGGCGGAGCTCCCTCCGGGGGCCGCCTTCGGAGAGGGAGAGGAGCTCGCGAGTTCGCCGCTCGTCAGCGCGAGCTACGGCGCGCTCGAGGGCCCCGGTCTCTCCATCACGGGGCGCGATACCTTCCGCGTCCACGTCAACGGGGATCTCATCGCCGCGAGCGAGTCGGCGCGCGCTCCGATCTTCGTGCCCCTCTCCTTGCTTCCGGGAGAGAACGTGATCGCCGTGAGCGTTCATGCCGCAGCGGGGACCCCCGCGGCGCTCGTCCACCTCGACGAGCTCGAGCGCAGCCATGGGAGCGGCAGCGACTGGAAGCTGAGCACCGCGCCGGAAGGAGACTGGACCGCGCCCGGCTACGACGACAGCGGCTGGGCGGCGGCCCGCGAGCTGGGGAGCGCTGGAGATCTGCCGGGCTGCGATCCCGAGGCGGCCTTCCCCGCGAGCACGGAGGCTCGCTGGATCGGGCCCGCGCCGGGGGCGCGGGGGCCCATCGCCCTCCGCAAGGTGATACGGGTCGAGGCGATCGGCTTTGGCGAGGGCGCCACGGGGGGCGCGGGGGCGACGCCCGTGCTGGTCTCGAGCTGGACCGAGCTCGAGACGCTCGCCCGCTCGGACGAGCCGGCCGTGATCTTGCTCGCCGAAGGCCTCTACGACTTCCGCCGCACAGGCTCGGAGATCCAGGACATCGAGGTCTGTCCCAGCACCTGCTCGGAGGAGCCGGAGAAGACGTTCTATGAGGTCCTCACCGGGGATGCGACCTGCGAGCGTCCGCTCGTCGGGGCGACGCGGAACCATCGCGTCGTCCAGTTCGGTTCCAACAAGACCCTCGTCGGGCTCGGGCGCGGCGCGGCGCTGCCGGGCGTGAACATGGATCTCAACCAGAGCGAGAACGTGATCATCCGCAACCTCGCCCTCTACGATCTGAACTCGAACGTGCACGAAGCGGGCGACGCGTTCACGCTGACGCAAGCCTCCAGGGTCTGGATCGATCACACGACCGTCCAACGGATCAGCGACGCCTTCGCCGACGTCCACGCGGGCACGAGCGGGGTCACCTTCTCCTACGGCCACTTCGACGGCAGCAACGAGGCCGAGTGCGGCGGCCGCGAGCGCTGGGCCTGCACGATCACCGACGCCGAGGTGACGATACACCACTGTCGCTTCGATGAAGTGAGGACGCGCGCCCCCCTCGCCACCGGATCCCGAGCGCGCGCCCACCTCTTCAACAATGTGTTCTCGAACATCTCGGACTGGGCGGTCGGCGCCGCCTGTGAGGGGCAGGTGCTGCTCGAGGCGAGCGTGTTCGAGAACGCCGACGCGGCGACGCGGCGCTCGGACTGCAGCGACGCGACGGGCCGGGGACTCCTCCTGGCCGTCCCTGGCTCGAACCTCTACCGCGACGAGAGCGGCGTTCACCTGGGCGGAGACGGGGAGCCAGCGGATGACGTCTTCAAGCCCCCCTACGACTACGCGCCCGAGCGGGCGAGCGACGCGTTGCCCCAGGTGATCTCTCGCGCCGGCGCCGGAGGGCCCTGGGCCCTGCCGCTCGCACGCGAGTAGTCGGCGTGCACGTGGCGTGCGACTGAGTCGACCGAGCCTGGAGCACCGCGGATCCCTCGCCGCTTTCATGACGGGCATCGAGCTCGTGCTCGCCGGCGCGCGACCGCGCCTCGACGCTCACGCCCAGACAGCAGGTCAGCGTTCCCTGAGGTGAGCGCGCCGCTCCTTGCTTATTCGGGTGCCCAGGTCACGGTGGTGATGACCTGAAGATGGCCGAGGTCGCGGACGAAGGTATGCACGCGCCCGCTCGGCGACACGTCGACCGGATCGCCCCAATGCTCCATGTCGGTGGGGTCGACGCCGGCCAGGGCGGGCGGCGCCGCGCCGGCAGCGCCGACGGTCGTCATGCTGTCGAGGTGCTTGTAGATCGCCTCGAGCTGCGTGTAGTCATGCTGATTTGGGTGCTGGTTTTGCCCCGGATCGTTCGAGTAGTCCATGCACGTCCCGGTCGTCGTGCTGAAGTCCTCGTCGTTGTGAGCGAGCCCGAAGAGATGCCCGATCTCCTGGCACGTCACGGAGGCTCTCCATGCCGGCGTGTTGTACCTGGCCGTGTCGAAGTAGGTGTCGTTCAGCCTCACCGTGCCCTGGGTGATGTGCTCCCCGTCGGCCCAGACCGAGGCCAGTCCGAGCCACCCGTTGGCGCCATATCGCGCGTTGCAGACCTCAGCCCTCCCGCTGGTGGGCCGGCATCGCCTGCCGCCCCCGCCGGCAGCGACGGTGGCGTCGAGCACCGACGACCTGGACCAATCGCTGGCGGCGACCGAGAGGTGCTCGGCCCACGCGGAGGACACGTTGTTGCCGAGCTTGATGGTGAAGGGGTTGCTCGTTCGTGCCCAGTGGTATTTGCCCCAGGCGTGTGACGCCAGCGCGGCGCGCTCGACGTCCTCCACGTCGGCTGCGCAGCCGACGTGGAGGAGCGAGAGGACCGACACGGACAGGCGCAGGGCGAACCGCTTCTTGCTCATGTGCGAACCTTCCTGCCGAGGGCTCAGTCCGGCCGAGCTGGGCGCCGGCGAGCACTCGCCGTCGTGGCGTTTGCGCGGATCCCGGACGTTATCGTGGGCGAGGCGCAAACGTGGCCTGACGCAGCAGCAACGGCGTTGTTCGTCAGGAACGACCCTCTGCGCAGCGCGATGAAAGCGCTGTTTGACCTCGCGCGTCGCTCTCGAAAAACCGAATGAGCGACGGCGCACGATATCCTCTGTCGTGCCCCTGTCAAGGATGGCTTTCCCTGTTCGAGAGGCGCGATCACATCTGCACACCGGCATCGCGGTGATACGGCCCGACGCCGGTGTGGTCGCCTCGGACGTCCGGGGCGCGTCTCGACGAGATCACGCGTCCCTCCAGGACCACGCCCCAGGGAGCCCGCATGGAGGATCTCTGTCACATGAGCTGCCAGAGAAGCGGGATCTCCCAAGGGCGACACAGATGCGCCCCGCCATCGCCGCGGCCGCGGAGCGCATTGCTCCCGCTATTCGGTCACGATCGTGATGGGGTTGAATAGACCCTGACACCGGTCTTCGACCCCGCCTCATTTCCCTTCGTGTCGCCGACGTAGTCCAGCTTGTTGACGAGGCTCTCCGGCGCGAATGAGAAGATGTCATGGGCGTGGTCCGTGTCCGTGTAGGCGTGGTTGAAATCGACCGGGCCGTCGACATCCACGATCGGGGCGGGCGCGATGTGCAGGCGGTACCAGGTGGTCCCGGCGGCCCGGGTCCAGTCGCTCCTGGTCTCGAGCGCGTCCATGGAGACAGCGGCCCAGAGCTCGTTGCCGTTGAAGACGCTGAGCTCGGGTGGCCTTCACGCCGCCGTTTCCGCGCCTCACTCCGTCATCCGGAAGGCGGGAGAACAACCCGACAGAGGATCGATCGCGATCTGCGCCAGGGCGGGACAGCGAAGCCGCCGGCCCGCAGGTGGACACCGGTGCGGTCGTGTCTCCTGGAGCGCGGAGCCGATGAAGCGCTCGCGGGGGCAGCTCGAGGCGCCGGGTTGCGGTAAGGTCGTGGGCCGGGCGCAGGCACGGCGGCGCTCGCAGTTGAGCCCGCCCTGTCGCCCCGGCAAGAACACTTCCATGGCCGATTTGAACGATCCCGCGCGCCTCGCCGAGCTGCACCACGTGCTGCTGCGCGACGACGCGGACGCCATCCTGGACGCCTGCGTCGAGCGGGCGGCCGAGCTCGCCCGGGCGCCGATGGCGCTCGTGAGCCTGGTGGTCCGACACATCCAGCTGTTCCGCGCGCACCGCGGCCTGCCGCCCGACCTGAGCGTCAGCTGCGCGACCTCACGGAGCAGCTCGTTCTGTCAGCTCGTGGTGCGCCACGAGGCGCCGCTCGTGGTCGAGGACGCCGTTCACGACGAGCGCGTGCCCAAGGAGCTGGTGGAGCGTTATGGCATCCGCGCGTACGCGGGTGTGCCGGTGCGGGTGCGCCGGCATGTGGTCGGTTCGCTCTGCGTGATCGACCTCGTCCCGCGCACCTTCGAGCCGGGCGTCGTCGAGGGCCTCCATCGGCTCGCCGCCGAGGCCGGCGCGCGGCTCGAGGCGCTGGAGAGCGACGCGCCGCCGCCGAGCTGCACCGCGAGGGAGCGCCTCGCCCGGTTCGGGCAGACCGCGCGTACGCTCGAGCGCGCGCTCATGGCCATCGCTCCCGTGATCGCCGAGGCGCAGCGCGCGGCGGCGACGCTGCCGGAGGCGCCGCAGATCGCGCCGAGCCCGGACGATCTTCGCGCGGCGGTCGACTGCTACCGGGACATGTTCGCGATCGCGGCCGAGCTGGCCGACGACGCCATGGCCCTCTCGCGCTCCGCTCCGGCCGAGGCCGCGTCCGAGCTCGCCCAGGCGACGCGATCCCTCACGCGGGACATGGTCGAGATCAGCCCGCTCGTCCGGCTCGCCGAGAGCGTGCTCGGAGGCACGCTCGACGAGGGCGCCGCCGCGAGGGCAGCGCACGTCGTGCGGGACGCGTTCGCGGCGCACGAGACCGCGACCGCCGCGGTGCGCCGGATCATCACCACCGTCGAGCGCGGGCGGACAGGGGAGGCGTGGTGAAAGGCCGAGCGTACCAGCTGCTCCGCTCCTGCCTCGGCGACAAGGACCCTCCGAACGCGCGCGACGCGTTCATCTATGCGCGGGTCATCATGCGCGCGCGCGTCGTGCCCGAGGAGATCACGCCGGCGCTCGACGACCCCGCCATCGAGCGCCGACTGGAGAGCGCGCTGCAAGACATCGTCCGCCGCGCGTAGGGAGGGGCCGCCGGCCCCTCGCGCCGGCAGGGGCCGAGAGAGACGCCCACGAGTGGGGTGCAGGGTGATCCCGCGAGCGCGAGGAAGCGCGCGGATCGCGAGTCGTGCGGATCGCGCGTGCAGGCGTGCAGGCCTCGGTGGCTCTCCCACTTTCACCTTCACCCATCGCGCCAGGCCTGCTATGCAGCGGATCGCCTTCTTTGCCGATGTCCTTGCTTGATGCCCGCGCTAGAGGCCGGGCGCGCCGTGCGAGGCGCCTTCCTTGGAGATTACGATGAGCCATGACTTGACCCCTGGACTGTTCACCGGGCCGAAGTGGACGCGCGGTCTTCTGCAGCTCGCCTTGCCGGCGATGGTGCTGCTCGCGTGCGGAGGCCCGTCGGAAGACTCGGCATCAGGGGGCGGCGACGCATCGACCGTGGCGCCAGCGTCGGCCTCCTCCGGCGGCGGCGTCGACGCGACGGCGTCGGCCTCCTCGGGCGGCGATGGTGGTTCGGGCGGCAACGGCGGCTCAGGAGGCAACGGCGGCTCGGGCGGCAACGGCGGCTCGGGCGGCAACGGCGGCTCGGGCGGCAATGGCGGCTCGGGCGGCAACGGCGGCTCAGGAGGCAACGGCGGCTCAGGAGGCAACGGCGGCTCGGGCGGCAACGGCGGCGACGATGCGTCGACCGTGGCCTCGTCGTCGGCGTCCTCGGGCGGCACGAGCGGCGCTGGCGGCACAGGAGGTGATGACGCGTCGACCGCCGCGTCCTCGTCGGCGTCCTCAAGCGGTACCGGCGCGTCGACGTCGACCGTGGCCTCCTCGAGCAGCGCCGGTGGCACGGGCGGCGGCGATGCCTCGACGTCGACCGTGGCCTCCTCGTCGGCCTCGTCCGGCAGCGGCGGCGCGGGTGGCGGCGATGCCTCGACGTCGGCCGTAGCGTCCTCGTCGGCCTCCTCGAGCGGCGCTGGCGGCATGGGTGGCGGCGACGCCTCGACGTCGAGCGTGACCACCACCGCGAGCGGCACCAGCTCGACCACCTCGACCGGCACCGGCCCCCTCGCGAGAACGCCGGTGGAGCGGCACGGCCGCCTGAAGGTGATGGGCAACCGCGTCGTCGACGAGCACGGCGAAGAGCTCCAGCTCAAGGGCATGAGCATGTTCTGGAGCGTCTGGGAGGGCGAGAAGTTCTACAACGCTTCCGCCGTCGACACGCTCGTGAACGACTGGGATGCGACCGTCGTCCGCGCCGCGATGACCGCCAACACATCGGGGCTCGGCTACGTCAACAACCCGGACGCGGAGAAGCGGAAGGTCAAGGCGATCGTCGACGCCGCCATCGCCAGAGGCATCTACGTGCTCATCGACTGGCACGATCACGACGCGGTCCAGCCCCGGAACAAGGAGGCTGCGAAGCGCTTCTTCCGGGAGATGGCGACGGAGTACGGCGATGAGCCCGCCGTGATCTTCGAGGTGTTCAACGAGCCCGACACCGAGACCTGGGCGCAGGTGAAGGCGTATGCCGAGGAGGTGATCCGGGAGATCCGCGGCGCCGGCTCCGACAACCTCGTGATCGTCGGGTCGCCGAACTGGTCCCAGGACGCGGACGTCGCCGCCAACAGCCCGATCACGAGCTACGACAACATCGCCTACACGCTCCACTTCTATGCGGCGACGCACAAGGATGGGCTGCGCGCCAAGGCGACGACCGCGATGGCCAAGGGCCTCGCGCTGTTCGTCACCGAGTGGGGCACCTGCTCCTCCACCGGAGACGGCGCGCTGGATCTCGCCGAGGCGCAGCGGTGGCTCGACTTCATGGCCAGCAACAGCATCAGCTGGCTCAACTGGTCGATCGTCGACAAGGCCGAGTCCTGCGCCGCGCTCAGGCCCGGCGCGAGCGCCGGCGGCCCGTGGTCGGATGGCCAGCTGACCGAGTCGGGGCGCTGGGTGAAGCAGAAGATCCAGGCGCCTTGACGCGGGAAGCCCGCCGAGGAGCGCCGTCGAGGACGAGGGCGCTCCGCCCGGGTCGGTCGCGCGGCGCCACGTCGCCTCGGGCGCGGACACCGAAGCTCCCGCGGCGCGCTTTCCGTTCCTTCGAGGCCTCCTCGAAGACCAGAGTCTAGCTCTCTCGCCTTCGCCTCGTTCACCAGGCGATCCGCGCTCGATCGGCTCACTCCCGCGCCTCCTCATCGACGACATTGCCCGAACTCGGTGGATGAGTCAGGGTTTCGGCGACGCGCACGGCCGCGCCTGCTCGGCGCGGTGACGGCACGATGAAGGGATATGTCCTGTCCCTTCATCCCACTTCGTCCGGTCCTCGACAGAGGTCGTCTTCTCCCTCGAATCCCCCGCGCGAGCCGATGCGCTCGCGACACGGGGAGACGCCCGGCCTAGACGAGACAGGACGAGACGTCGATGCGCGCCCTGGACACGCGCTGTCTTTCTGAAGATCGGATGACTTGAAGAGACTCGAACGATGCCGGGCGGAACCCCGTCGAGCGTCGGCGCTCGCGACATCCGCTCATCGCAGGACGGACGAACATGACGGCGACCCGCGGTGTCCCGCGAGGACGCTGGCTCGCGCCGCCTGTCATTCACTCGCGCAGCAGCGAAGGAGGCTTCCTCGTGATGGTTAGAGCTCGTTCTGGAGACCCGCGCACGGGCGAGATCGGGGCGTGGATCCTCGGCGTCCTGATGGGTCTATCGTCAACCACCGGCTGCTGGCCCGAGGGACGCGAGCCTCCGTGCTCGGGGTGCGCGAGGCCCGGACCGTCTTCGTCGCTCGGGGACGGCGGGGCTTCGTCGCTCGGGGACGGCGGCTCATCGTCGCTCGGGAACGGCGGCTCATCGTCGCTCGGGGGCGGCGGGTCCTCGTCGCCGGTCACGCCCGGGAGCGGTAACCCGCCGCCGTCGGATCCGCCGGACGACGGCGCGACGCCCACGCCAGCCACTCCGCCGCCATCCCTCGGCTCGCTCCGAGGCGTCGCCGTCCCGGAGCCGCGCGAGCTGTCCCGGTACGTCAAGAGCAGGGAGACGGCCGTAGCGCTCGGAAAGGCGCTGTTCTGGGACATGCAGGTCGGCAGCGACGGCGTGGCGTGCGCGACGTGCCACTTCCACGCCGGCGTCGACCACCGCAAGAGAAACCAGATCAACCCGGGTATCAACAACCAGGATCCCGAGCGGCGCGCGCGGTTCGAAGCCACGAGGTCGGACGGGAAGGGCGGACCGAACTACGCGCTCGTGGCGAGCGACTGGACTTTCCGACGCGACTTCCCCGCGGATGCCGACGACGTCATCTCTTCGCAGGGGGTGTTCCACGCTCGATTCAACGGCATCGTGCCCGGGAGCGAGAAGGACGACTGCACGCTGCTGCCGGACGTCTTCCAGGTGCAAGGGGTGAACGTGCGGCGCGTCGAGCCGCGACAGACGCCCACCGTCATCAACGCGGTGTTCAACTTCCGCAACTTCTGGGACGGACGCGCGAGCAACCATTTCAACGGAGTGAACCCGTTCGGCAGGCGAGATCCTGACGCCGCCGTCCACGCCATGCGCGACGGCGTCCTGGTCCGCGAGAGGGTCGACCTGGAGAACTCGAGCCTCGCATCTCAGGCCGTAGGCCCGCCGATCAACCCCTTCGAGATGTCGTGTGAGGGGAGGACGTACGTTGACCTCGCCGCGAAGCTCTTGCCGCGCAGGCCGCTCGCTGGCCAGATCGTGGACCCCACGGACAGCATCCTCGGCGAGCTCCGCGATTCGAGCGGAAAAGGGCTCGCTCCGTCCTATGGGGAGCTCGTCCAAGAGGCCTTCGTGGACGCGTACTGGCGGTCGGATCAGCGCGTCGGCGATCGGTCGCTCGTGGAAGCGAACTTCTCGCTCTTCTGGGGCCTCGCCATCCAGCTCTACGAGGCCACGCTCGTGTCTGACAACAGCCGGTTCGATCGCTTTGCCGACGGGGACAGCGCCGCCCTGAGCGACGAGGAGCGCGCGGGGCTCGCGATCTTCCAGGGCAAAGGCAGGTGCATCAACTGCCACCATGGTCCCGAGTTCACGAGCGCCGCCACCCGCCTGCAGCGCGAGGAGCAGGTGGGCGGTTTGATCTCGCGGATGCCGGTCGGGGACGGCGGCGCCGCGCTCTACGACAGGGGCTACTACAACATTGGCGTTCGGCCGACCGAGGAGGACATCGGCGTCGGAGGGGTCGACCCCTTCGGTCATCCGTTCTCGTTCGCGCGGCAAGGGAAGCAGCTCGCCGGGGGCGAGAGCGCCCCGGACGTATTCGGCATCGACCCGGCGTCGTTCGAGGTCGAACCAGGGGTGCCGATCGCGCGGCTCGAGCGCGATGCGGTCGATGGCGCCTTCAAGGTCCCGACGCTCCGGAACATCGAGCTGACGGGCCCCTATTTCCACAACGGAGGCGCGCTGACGCTGCGGCAAGTCGTCGAATTTTACAACCGTGGCGGCGGCCGGCGAGAACGGGAGGGCGGCGACACCACCGGGTTTGGGCCCAACGGGACGAACCTGGCTCCGAACATTCAGCCGCTCGGGCTGACGGAAGATGAGAAGAAGGCGCTCGTGGCGTTCCTGGCGACGCTCACGGACGAGCGGGTCCGGTTCGAGGAGGCGCCGTTCGATCACCCGCAGCTGTTCGTCGTCGACGGTCACTTCTGGAACGAATGGACCGTGGTGGATGACGGCACGGGGCGTGCTCGCGAGAAGATCAAGGAGGTCCCGGCGGTCGGCGCCGCAGGGCGCAGGCCGAAGGACCTCCCTGGGCTTGCGCCTTTCAACCCGCTCTGAGCGCCCCGGGGCGGCGGCGATCCCAACCTGCGGCGATCCCAACCTGGGTCGGCGGCGGCGATCCCAACCTGGGTCGGGGCGATCCCAACCGGGCGATCCCAACCTGGGTCGGGTCGCCCGGTCGCCCAACCTGGGTTGGGTTGCTGCGGCCGCACCCTGGGTGGGGTCGCCGCCGGTTCCGCTTAACCTGGGTCGGGTCGCCTCAACCTGGGTCGGGTCCGCTCCGCTCAACCTGGGTCGGCTCAACCGGGTCGGCTCAACCTGGGTCGGCTCCCCCTGCAACCTGGGTGGGGTCGCCGGCATGGGTGGGGTCGCCGGTTCCGCTTAACCTGGGTCGGGTCGCCTCAACCTCGGTCGGGTCCGCTCCAACCCGGGTTGGGTCCGCTGCTCCGCTCAACCTGGGTCGGCTCAACCTGGGTCGGCTCCCCCCTCAACCTTGCTCAACCTGGGTCGGGTCGCCTCAACCTCGGTCGGGTCGCCTCAACCTCGGTCGGCTCCCCCTGCCTTCCTCCGGAGCGCCGCGAGCCTCGACGGCCGCACCAGCAGCCCGCCCACCGTCTGATCCGCGACGAGCTCCGCGATCTGCTCCGGCCCGTAGCCCAGCGCCGCCGGATCGCTGGCCGCGAGCGGATGCACGCGCGCTCCTCCCTCGGGACGGCACCAGTTCTGCACGCTCTCGTCCTGCGCCAGCACCGTCAGCGCGCACAGGTAGGCGTCCACCTCGCGGAACCTCCCCTCCCCTATCCCGCGCCCCACCATCGCGGCCACGGCCTCGGTCAGCGCGCGCCGCTCGGCCCAGTACGTCGCGAACGCCGCCGGATCCCGCTCGCTGAACCGGTGGATCTCCGTGATCTCCAGCGGAAACCCGCACACCGTCTGCACGTCGAAGCGCACGAAGCGCCATAGCTGCACGTCCGCCGTCTCGCCGGTCGCCTCGAGGCTCCGCGCGTACGACAGCGGCAGCCGGTTCACCTGCTGCAGGATCTCCGCGACGATCAGCTCCTTGCGCCGGAACCAGTAGTACAGCGACGACTGCCGGAGCCCCGCCGCCTGCGCGACCTCCAGCATCGACACCTCGGCCACCCCCCGCTCGGCGAACAGCCGGCCCGCCACCTGCAGAATCTGCTCCCGCGGCGCGAGATCGCTCCGCTGCGGCGCCTTGCGTGGCCGGCCCATGCGGCGCGGGCTCCCCTCGGCCTTCTGCTCGCCTCCGGCGTTCCGCCCCCCTTCCGCCGGCGGCCTTCCTTCGGCGCTGTGCCTGCCGTCGGTCTTCGGAGGAGGAGCCATCTCTGTCTTCATCGTCATCGTCCGAGGTGGCCATCACGCAGCCGCGCGATCGCCGTCGCGCCCTCATGCCGCCTCGCCCTCCCGCGCGTCAATCGGCTCCGCGCTCGCCCCTCTGCGCCACCCGCTCTTCATCACCCAATCCACCACCCACACCGCCACCAAGAAAATTCACCACTTCCGGGAAAAAGCGCTCGCGCCCTGCATTTTACCCTCACGAAACAGCCTGGAAACCCTGGCCCCGGATAGTCGACCCGTAGTTTCGATTGTCTATCGAAAGTGAGGCGGGCAATGTCTGAAACGGCCACAACGTACGCCGCGCGCGAGCACGCGCGCGCCCAGGAAGGCAGCGTCGTCGAGACGCAACCCACCGTGCCGAGCACGTCGATCGGCGATCCGCCGGCGGGCGTCGAAGCGCGCGACGTCCTCTGGGAGGAGACCCTCGGCGCCGGCGGTTACGCGGCGCGCACGCTCCCCGTCGGCAGCCGGCTCCGGCTCGTCGACCTCGAGGGCGACACCTGCGTCGCCCTCGTGCTCCACCGCGCGGACCGCTCCATCGAGCGGCTCTGCCTCCCCGACACCGTGAAGCTCCAGTGGCAGGCCTATCCCGGCCCGGGCTACCTGCTCCTCTCGGACATGGGGCGCGTCCTCGCCTCCCTCCTCGAGGACACCGCGGGCCGCCACGACACCTTCTGCGGCACCTCACTCCCGGCCGAGATCGAGTCCCGCCATGGCAGCGACGCCCACGGCGGCGCCCTCCGCTCCGGCCGCGAGCGGCTCCTCCTCGCCCTCGCCAAGCACGGCCTCGCCGAGCGGGACCTGCCCACGGCCATCAACCTCTTCAAGGGCGTCCGCATCGAGGCCGACGGCGCCATCACCTTCCTGCCCGACTCCTCCCGGCCGGGCGCCCACGTGCTGCTCCGCGCCGAGCAGGACGTCCTCGTCAGCGTCGCCGTCGTGCCCCACCGCCTCGACCCGCACCCGACCTACCGCGCCGGCAAGGTCCGCCTGACCGCATGGCGCGGCCGCCCCGCCGCCGACGACGACCCCGTCCGCAACGCCACCCCAGAGGCGCGCCGCGCCTTCGAGAACACCGCCGAGGAGCTCGCGCTCGGCCTCCGGGCAGGAGGCGCGCGATGAGCCCCGCCGCCACCCCCGGGAAGCCGGTCGCCGCCCTGCGCGACCCCGCCCTCGCCGGCCTGTCCGGCGCCCTCGTCTCCGACGAGATCGTCCCGGCGCGCGCGCCGTGGGCCAAGATCGTCCGCGCCGGCGAGATCCTCCGCGTCATCGACCTCGAGGGCAACCAGGCCGTCGACTTCCTCGCCTACGTCCTCGCCGACACCGCCGAGCGCTACAGCGCCGCCGACACGATCGCCGCCCAGCGCAACATCTTCCTCACCACCGGCGCGCGGCTCCGCTCCAACCGCGGCCGCGTGATGATGACCGTCACCGACGACACCTGCGGGCGCCACGACACCTCGGGCGGCGCCTGCTCGTGCGAGTCGAACACCGTCCGCTACGGCCACCACACCAAGCACCAGCACGCCTGCGTCGAGAACTTCCTCCTCGCCGCTGCGCCCTACGGCCTCGGAAAGCGCGACCTCGTCGGCAACATCAACTGGTTCATGAACGTGCCCGTCGAGGCCGACGGCACCCTCGGCATCGTCGACGGCCTCTCCGCGCCCGGCAAACACGTCGATCTCCGGGCCGAGCTCGACCTGCTGCTGCTCGTCTCGAACTGCCCGCAGATCAACAACCCCTGCAACGCGTTCAACCCGACGCCGATCCGCGCGGTGGTGGTGCGGCCATGAGCGCCATGGCCCCGCCCTTCCGCCGCGTCCTCGTCGCCAACCGCGGCGAGATCGCGTGCCGGATCCTCCGCACCCTGAAGCGCCTCGGCGTCGCGTCGGTCGCCGTGTTCTCCGACGCCGACCGCGCCGCCCTCCACGTGCGGCTCGCCGACCAGGCCGTCCGCCTCGGCGGCCAGACCCCCGCCGAGAGCTACCTCCGCGTCGACGCCGTGCTGGACGCCGCCCGCCGCGCCGGCGCCGACGCGATCCACCCAGGTTACGGTTTCCTGAGCGAATCCGATGACTTCGCGCGCGCCGTCGAGGACGCGGGCATCGTCTTCATCGGTCCGACGCCGGGCCAGATGGCGGCCTTCGGGAGCAAGCACCGGGCGCGGGAGATCGCCGTCGAGGCGGGCGTGCCGCTCCTGCCGGGCACCGGCGTGCTCCGGGACGCGGACCACGCCGCCGCCGAGGCCGCGGCCATCGGCTACCCCGTGCTGCTCAAGGCGAGCGCCGGGGGCGGCGGCATCGGCATGGCCCGCTGCGACGGGCCGGCGGAGCTCCCGGCCGCGTTCGAGCGGGTCCAGCGCCTCGCCCGCTCGAACTTCGGCTCGGGCGAGGTGTTCCTCGAGCGCTTCCTCGCCGCGCCCCGGCACGTCGAGGTCCAGATCGCCGGCGACGGCCGCGGGAACGTGCTCGTCCTCGGCGATCGCGACTGCTCGGTCCAGCGCCGCAACCAGAAGGTCCTCGAGGAGGCGCCCGCGCCCGACCTGCCGCCGCGGCTGCGCTCCGCCCTCGCGGAGTCGGCCCGCGCCCTCGCCGCGAAGGTGGCCTACCGCAACGTGGGTACGGTCGAGTTCCTCGTCGATCCCGCCCGCGCCGAGCACTACTTCCTCGAGGTCAACACGCGCCTCCAGGTCGAGCACGGCGTGACCGAGCTCTGCGCCGGCGTCGACCTCGTGGAGTGGATGCTGCGCATCGCCGCGGGCGACACCGCGTTCTTCGCCGGCGGCGACCCGGCGCTCCGCGGCCACGCGATCGAGGCCCGCCTCTATGCCGAGGACCCGGCGCGGGGCTTCCTGCCGAGCGCGGGCCTCCTCACCGAGGTTCGCTATCCCGAGGGCGGGGGCGTGCGGGTCGACGGGTGGGTCGAGACCGGCACCGAGGTCTCCGCGCTCTACGATCCGCTGCTGGCCAAGCTCCTCGTGCACGGCGCGGACCGGGCCGCGGCCGTCGCGGCGCTGCGCGGCGCCGTCGAGGAGACCCGGATCGGCGGGATCGAGACGAACCGCGAGTGGGTCGCGGTCGCGCTCGATCACCCCGATTTCCGCGGGGTCCGGCACCACACGGGCACGTTCGCGTCGCTGCCGTTCCGCCCGCCGACGATCGAGGTGACGGCCTCGCCGGGCGCGGTGACCGTGCAGGACTGGCCCGGGCGCCTCGGCCTGTGGTCGGTCGGCGTCCCGCCGAGCGGGCCGATGGACGACCTGTCGTTCCGGCTCGGCAACCGCGTCGTGGGCAACCTCGGTGGCGCCGCGGGGCTCGAGTGCGAGGTGCACGGGCCCACGCTGGTCTTCCACCGGCGCGCTGTCGTCTGCGCCGCGGGCGCCGCGATGCGCGTGCTCGTCAACGGCACCGAGGTTGCGCCGTGGACGCCGGTCGAGGTCGCGCCGGGCGCCACCGTGGCCTGCGGGCCGGTGCGGGGGCCGGGCGCGCGCGCCTACCTGCTCGTCCGCGGCGGCATCGACGTGCCGGCGCACCTCGGCAGCCGCGCCACGTTCACCCTCGGCGGCTTCGGCGGCCACGCCGGCAGGCCGCTCCGCCCCGGCGACGTGCTGCGCCTCGGCGAGGAGGTCGACCCCTCCCTCGACCCCGGCGCGCTGCCGCCCGAGGCCCGGCCGGAGATCGGCAGGTCCTGGGAGCTCGCCGTGCTCGACGGGCCGCACGGAGCGCCGGACTTCCTCACGCGCGACGGGATCGAGCAATTCTACGAGGCCGAGTGGGAGGTCCACTACCACTCGGCCCGCACCGGCGTCCGCCTCGTCGGGCCCGCGCCCAGATGGGCGCGCACCGACGGCGGCGAGGCCGGGCTGCACCCCTCGAACCTCCACGACAACGCCTACGGGATCGGCGCTGTCGACCTCACCGGCGACATGCCCGTCATCCTCGGCCCCGACGGCCCGAGCCTGGGCGGGTTCGTGTGTCCGCTCACGGTCGCCGCGGCTGAGCGGTGGAAGCTCGGCCAGCTGAGCGCCGGGGACAAGGTCCGGTTCCGATCGATCGTGCCCGCGGAGGCCGACGCGCTGGCGCAGCGGAGCGACGCCCTCGTGGCCCTGCGCGACGGAGCCACGAAGGAGGCGCCCGCGCCGCTCGCGGCCGGGGCGAACGGCGCAACCCCGGTCGCGGCGACGAACGGCGCGGCGAACGGCGCAACCCCGGTCGCGGCGAGGGCTGCGCTGGCGCCCGCGCCGCTCGCGGCGGCCGCGACGCCGACCGCACCGAGAAGGCCGCGCGGCGAGCCCGTGCTGGGGCGCGTGCCGGCGCGCGACGACCGCCCCGCGGTGGTCTTCCGCCAGAGCGGCGACCGCTACGTGCTCGTCGAGTTCGGCCCGCCGGTGCTCGACATCGACCTGCGCGTGCGCGCGCACCTGCTCATGGCGCGGCTCGAGGAGCTCCGCCTACCCGGCGTCGTCGACCTGACGCCCGGGATCCGCTCCCTCCAGGTGCACGTCGACGGCGCGCGCCTCACCGTGGCCAAGGCCCTCGACCTGCTCCGCGAGGTCGAGGCCGACCTGCCCGCCCAGGCCGAGGTCCGGATCCCGAGCCGCGTCGTCCACATGCCCCTCAGCTGGGACGACCCGGCGACGCGCGAGGCGATCGAGCGCTACATGCGCGCGGTCCGCGACGACGCGCCCTGGTGCCCGAGCAACCTGGAGTTCATCCGCCGGGTCAACGGGCTGCCGGACATCGCGGCGGTCCAGGAGATCTTCCTCGCGGCGAGCTACCTCGTGCTCGGCCTGGGCGACGTGTACCTCGGCGCGCCGGTCGCGACGCCGCTCGATCCGCGCCACCGGATGGTCACCACAAAGTACAACCCGGCGCGCACGTGGACGCCCGAGAACGCCGTCGGCATCGGCGGCGCGTACCTGTGCATCTACGGCATGGAGGGGCCGGGCGGGTACCAGTTCCTCGGCCGCACGGTGCCGGTCTGGAGCCGCCACCGGCCGTTCCGGCAGACGACGCGCGAGCGGCCCTGGCTCCTGCGCTTCTTCGACCAGCTCCGCTTCCACCTCGTGTCGGCGGAGGAGCTGCTCGAGCTCCGCGCCGACATGGTGGCCGGGCGCGGTGAGGTGCGCATCGAGGAGACCACGTTCGACCTGGGCGAGCACCACCGCTTCCTTGCCGAGAACGCCGGGCCCATCCGCGCGGCGCAGGCGCGGCAGCGGGCGGCGTTCGACGCCGAGCGCGCCCGCTGGGAGGCGGACGGCGAGTTCGACCGCGTGCGCCGCGCGGGCGCCCGGATCGAGGGCGCGCCGACCGCCGCCGAGGACGCCCTCCCCGCCGGGGTGCTGCCGGTGACGGCGCCGCTCACCGCGTGCGTGTGGAAGGTCGACGTGGCCGAAGGGCAGCGCGTCGAGGCGGGCCAGCGCTTGGCCGTGCTCGAGGCGATGAAGATGGAGTTCCCCGTGGTGGCCGACGTGGCCGGAGCCGTCGGCTGGATCGGCTGCCGCCCGGGCCAGATGGTCAGCGCGGGCCAGCCGCTCGTGGGGGTGTCGGCCGATGCGTGACCCCATCTCGACCGCCGCGCCGGCGTCGGCGCTCGTCCCGGAGGACCGCGGCGACGCCGAGGACCTCGCCCGTCTCGGCTACCGCCAGGAGCTCCGGCGGGACCTGGGCAGCCTGTCCGCCTTCGCCGCGGGCTTCTCGTACGTCTCGATCCTCACGACGGTCTTCCAGCTCTTCGTGATCGGGTACGCCTTCGGCGGGACCCGGTTCTTCTGGACGTGGCCGGTCGTCTTCCTGGGCCAGCTCGCCGTCGCGCTCAACCTCGCCGAGATGGGCTCGCGCTACCCGGTCGCCGGCTCGGTGTACCCGTGGGGCCGCCGCGTCTGGGGCGGCGCGCCGGGGTGGCTCGCGGGCTGGTTGAAGCTCGTCGGCGACGTCGTGAGCGTCGCCGCGGCGGCCATCGCGCTGCAGGCGATCTTGCCGAGCGTTTGGAGCGGGTTCCAGCTCCTTGGAGGCGACCCGTCGCTCACCTCGCGCGACGGCGCCGCGAACGCCGTGCTGCTCGGCGCGGGGCTCATCGTGCTGACGACGGCGATCAACATGGCCGGGGTGAAGGTGATGGCCTGGGTCAACGACGTCGGCGTGATGGCGGAGCTCGGCGGCGTCGCGCTGCTGCTCGTGGCGCTCTTCCTGAGCGCGGTGCGCGGCCCGGGCGTGGTGCTGGAGCCCATCTACGGGCCGCCGTCGTCGCTGGGCACGGGGGTGGCGGGCCTGCTCGCGGCCGCGCTGATGCCGGCGTACGTGCTGTACGGCTTCGACTCGGCCGGCTCGCTGGCCGAGGAGACCCAGAACCCGCGGAGGATCGTGCCAAGGGCGATCCTGAAGGCCGTCGTGGCCTCCGGGGTTGGCGGCGCGCTGCTCCTCGTCGCGGCGCTGATGGCCGCG
Organism: Sorangium sp. So ce128; assembly: GCF_051525245.1. NCBI lineage: Bacteria > Pseudomonadati > Myxococcota > Polyangiales > Polyangiaceae > Sorangium > Sorangium sp. So ce128. The sequence continues at coordinate 7,082,404 of NZ_CP150313.1, forward strand.
CCGAGCCTGACCGACGGCCGCCTCGCCACGGAAGGCCTCGCCTACGTGGTCGTCGGCGCGCTCGGCCCGGCGCTGGGCAAGGTCTTCCTCGTCGACGTGGCGCTGGCCGTGTGCGTCTGCACGCTGGCGATCCAGACCGGCGCCTCGCGCCTCGCCTTCTCGATGGCGCGGGACGGCGCGCTGCCGTGCGCGCCGGCGCTGTCGCGCGTCTCGCCGCGCACGAAGACGCCCGTCGCCCCGGCGATCGTCGTCGGCGCGCTCGCGTGCGGCATGCTCGTCGTGAACTACGGCGAGGCGCAGCTGTTCGTGCTCATCACGGAGACGGCCGTGCTGCTCGTGAACCTCTCGTACCTGGTCGTGACGGCGGGGATGCTCCTCCGCCGGCTGCGCGGGTGGCCGGGCCTCGCCGGGGCGCCGGCCGGGGTGTTCTCTCTGGGTCGGGCCGGGCTCGCGCTGAACGCCGCGGCCGTGGCCTGGGGGGTCGCGCTCATCGCGAACATCGCCTGGCCGCGACCCGACGGCGCCGAGGCGACGTGGATGGAGTACTTCCCGGTGCTCGGGGTCGCCGCCACGCTCGTGATCGGGCTCGGGGTGTTCGTCGCGACGCAGCGGCCGGGAGGAGAGCGGGTTGCCATCGGCCAGCCCGGGGAGCGCTCGGCCTCGCTGACCTCCTGAGGTGGGCTGCTCCGGCGGCGAGCTCGATCGGACCTGAGCGGAGGCCGCCGGAAGCGCCGAAAGGGGCGTGCGCCGGGCGCCCCGTTCACGAGAGCGCGACGCGGATCAGTCCTCACGGTGACGAGCCGCGCCCCCGAGGGGCGCTCGCGAACGAAGAGCGACGGAATCCAGGCGAGCGCAATCCAATCCACAGTTGCATAGGGGAGCTCGGGCCAGGGGCGCCCGCGATCAGGGAGCGGGCGTGACGCTGAGCGCGCCCTTGGCGCTGAGGGACGCCTTGTAGCTCCCGGGCGCAGGATAGGTGATGTGAAACACGGCGCTATTGGGCGAGAGGGTCTTCGTCTGGCCCGACGCCAGCGCGCCGCCCTCCGGCTCCCAGAACTGCGTGCACGCATCCGACTGCCCGGCCGTGTGCGTCTGGACGAGCACGCAGGCGTCTCCACCGCTCTGGTTCGCGATCGCCTGGCTGACCTGGTACGTGAGCTCGAGGGCATCGCCGACCGCCGCGAGCTCGGTCGCCGCATTCCATGAGGTCACGCCGGTCGCACCGCACTTCAAGTACCAGTGGCTGGGCGCGTCGGCGCAGGCTGGGATCGGCGCGGCCGTCGTGCCGCGGGTCACCTTGACCTTCGCCTCGGACGGCGAGACCCCGAGCAACGAGATGGCCAGGTTCGCGTCGCGATCCACGAACGTATGACCCCAGGGGAGCGCCTCGCGCGAGGCGTCTGCCTGAAGATGAGCGAAGTCGATGATCGGCCACGAGGGCGTCATGTTGACGATGCCCGTCGGGCTCCCCTCCAGCGGGCCTCGGTGCACGAGGATCCCGCGAGCGACCGGCGCGTTTGCCGTGAACCCGTCGACCCTATCGGGGGTGGACTGACGATATTGGTCGAAGCCGATCGGCTGACGATATTCGACCTGGTACGTCTCGTCCCCGCCGGGGATGGGGATGACGAGCCGCTGCACGCCCGTCGAGATGACCTCGATCGGCTTGACGCTGACGATGGAGGTCCCGCTCGCGCTCACGGTCGCCGTGTTCTCCGGATCGAACCAGCCGAACAGCGCCTTCTCCGGAGCACTGTAGTGCATGTACCCCCCACCCACCGGGCTGAACGAGTCGCCCATATCCTGGACGCAGCTCGTGTTCCCCGCGTTGAGCTGGCCGGGGTTGGCGCACCAAGGCAGATTGGGCTGCGCGCAGCTCGTGCTCATCGGCGCCCAGTTGCCAGCGCTGTCGGCGCAATTCAGCACATTGGCGTGGCCCAGGCCCATGCTGTGCCCCAGCTCGTGCGCATACGTGCCAGCGTTGGTGGGGCTGGGAAACCACGTGTAGGGGCCCAAGGAATAAGCTCCGGCACAGCTCGACGGAAACCCGTTGAAAAAGTGCATCGTGTTATCGTAGTCGGCCTCCACGTAGCCCCCGAGGTTCGCGGCCGCTTCCCTGCCCAGCTCCATGTGCAGGCCGAGATCGCAGATCGTGGGCATCTCCGCGTTGATCGTGTACCAGCCGTAATAGTCCCCGTCGGGGTTGATGTGGCCGGTCAGGCTCATCTTCCCGTAGGAGGCTTCAGTAAAGAAGTTGCTGGCCGAATCCGGGTTGTTGAAGAGGCGGTCCCGCACGTCATTGATGGTGTAGGTCGGAGCCGGGCTGTTCTTGAATCGAATGAAGATCGCCGCGACCTTGAAGCCGCCGACGATAGCCGGCTGCTGGACGGCGGAGATCGACTCGACCTCCTCCGCCTCACCCTCCTCCGTCGCAGCGCCGCAGGCGGAGAGCGCGAGGCAGAGAACAAGAAACCCGCTGCGATGGGTGGACAAAACGTTGCGCATTGTGCCTCTGTGATGTCGGAAAAAGCGCGTGACAACAGCGGACGCGAGCGTGTCTGGAATCACGGACTCCAGACCTCGAACCCACGCGCAGGCTCGGGGCTCACGACGTGACGATCGGCCAGGCCGCCCTTGAACGAGTCCTCGAAGGCAGCGAGCCCGGGGGAAGGTCCAGACGCTTCGGGGCCGTCAAGCCCCAGCCGCGGGACCTGCGTGGACCAGGTTCATCGAACCCTCTTCTGCTCACTGGATGCGGCCAGGCCCTGTCGCCCTTCACGAAATCGTGACGGCCCCGCCGATTCGCGGGAGAATCCACCGCACAGGGGGCGCCGCGGTCCCGTCCTGAACCGCCAGGCCGCGCAACGCGTTCATCGAGAGCCCCGACCCGGCCCTCCTCGATGCCTTTGCGTCGTGCGTCGAGAGGGCGATGAGCGACCTCGATCTGCTGCGGCGCGCCCTCGACGACGCCGACCCCGAGGAGCTCGAGTGACGTCTCGGCGCGGGGCCTTCCGCCTCAGCTCTGCGATCGGTGCGGGACGATGTCGTTGGCGATGATCTCGCCGAACGGCCCCGTGAGGTTCGGGCGGACGCCTGCGGCCCTCCGCTCGACGGGGAGCCGCGGGAAGAGCAGCTCGGCGACCCGATAGGCCTCTTCGAGGTGCGGGTACCCCGACAGGATGAACGTCTCGATCCCGAGCTCCGCGTACTCCTTCATGCGGCGCGCGACCGTCTCCGCGTCGCCCACGAGCGCCGTTCCGGCGCCGCCGCGCACGAGGCCGACGCCGGCCCAGAGGTTCGGGCTCACCTCGAGGGCGTCGCGCCGCCCCTTGTGCAGCGCCGCCATGCGCCGTTGCCCCTCGGAGTCGAGGCGCCCGAAGGCCTGCTGCGCCGCGGCGATGGTGCTGTCGTCGAGGTGCCGGATCAGGTCGTTCGCGGCGGCCCACGCCGCCTCGGCCGTCTCGCGGACGATGACGTGCAGGCGGATCCCGAAGCGCACCGTGCGCTGCTCCGCGGCCGCGCGGCGGCGCACGTCCGCGATCTTCTCGGCCACGGCGGCCGGAGGCTCTCCCCAGGTCAGATAAACGTCGACGTGGCGCGCCGCGAGCGCGTGCGCCGCGGGCGACGACCCCCCGAAGTAGAGCGGCGGGTGCGGCGCCTGGAGCGGCGGAAAGAGGATCTTCGCGCCCTTCACGCGCAGGTGCTGCCCCGTGAAGTCGACCGTCTCACCGGCCATGACGCGCCGCCAGATGCCGAGGAACTCGTCCGTGACGATGTAGCGCTCGTCGTGCTTCAGGAAGACGCCGTCCCCCTCGGACTCCGCAGGATCGCCGCCGGTCACGACGTTGACGAGCAGGCGGCCGTCCGACAGGCGATCGACCGTGGACGCCATGCGGGCGGCCCACGTGGGCGAGACGACGCCCGGCCGCACGGCGACGAGGAAGCGAAGCCGCTGCGTCAGCGGGATCATGGCCGACGCGACCGCCCAGGCGTCCTCGCACGACCGCCCGGTGGGGACCAGCACGCCGTGATAGCCGAGATCGTCGGCGGCCTGCGCGATCTGACGAAGATAAGGGAGCGTGACGGGGCGCGCGCCCTCGGCGGTGCCAAGGTAGCGGCCGTCCCCGTGCGTCGGGAGAAACCAGAAGACGTTCATCGATGGAGAAGCTCCTCGCCCGTGAGTCGCCGGGTCAGGCGCGCGAGAGCACGATCCGCACCGCGCCGCCGCGCGCTGGAGCCCGCGGCGCCAAGGAACGTCGCCGGGCAGTCCGCCGCGACGCCGCTGCTGCCCCAGCAACACCAACTGCTGATCGACTGCTGATGAAGCAGCAATCGACCGCTCCTCCACGGGTCCTCCCCGGCGGAGCGCCGCGCCTCGACCTGGCACAGGGGCTGCTGGACCGAGGTCACCACCTCCCATCCGTCATAGATGCAATTTTGCATCAAATATAGAATCCTTACGCGCTGACGTGGGTTGTGGAGGAGGCGAAAGAGCCCTCATGATCAGGTACATCTCGTTCACGACGGTCCGCTCCGCGCTGCTGGGCTGCGCAGCTCTCTCGAGCTTGTTGCTGCTCGGGTGCGGCCGCGACGGCGGCGAGGCGGGCGCCACGGGCGAGAGGGCGGCGAACGCCGGGGGGGCGGCCGAGGACACGCGGGCGGCGGTGGTGGTCCGGCTGGGGTACCAGAAGATCGGCACGCCGTTTCTCCTCAAGGAGCGCGCGGAGGCCCTGACGAAGGCGCTCGAGGCGAGGAACGCCCGCGCCGAGTGGGTCGAGTTTCAAGCCGGCCCTCCGCTGCTCGAGGCGATGCGCGCGGGCGCCGTGGACGTCGGCCATGTCGGCGAGACGCCGCCGGTGTTCGCGCAGGCGGGCGGCGTGCCCTTCGTCTATGCCGCCACCGACGCGCCGGCGCCCAGGGCCGAGGCGATCGTCGTCAAGAAGGACTCTCCGATCCGCACGCTCGCGGCCTTGAAAGGCAAGCGCGTCGCCCTCAACCGCGGCTCCAACGTGCATTACCTGCTGGTTCGGGCCCTCGAGAGCGCCGGGCTGACGCTGGACGACATCCAGGTCGTCTTCCTGGCGCCCGCCGACGCGCGGACCGCGTTCGAGGGTGGCAATGTCGATGCCTGGGTGATCTGGGATCCGTTCCTGGCAGCGGCCGAGCTCGCCGGGGCCCGTGTCCTCCAGGACGGCGAGGGGCTCGTCGACAACCGCCTCTTCTATGTCGTCCGGCGAGAGTTCGCGGAAGAGCAGCCGGCGATCTTGCAGATCGTGTTCGACGAGTACCGCGCGCTGAGCGCCTGGGAGGACGGGCACCGCGAGGAAGCCTCGCAGATCCTCGCGAGATCTTCGGGGATCTCGTACGAGGCGTTCCTGCGGTCCGAGCACCGGCGCGCGTTCCAGATCCTGCCGATCACGCCCGAGATCGTGCAAAGGCAGCAAGCCATCGCCGATACGTTCCACGAGCTCGCGATCATCCCGCGCGACATCCGCGTCGAGGAGGCGCTCCTGCCGGGCGCCGCGAGCGGAGGCGCGCGATGACGGCCGGCGAAGCGCCGATTCGAGGCGGCGCGGTGCGCGGGTTCGGCGTGCGCATCGCGCCCTGGCTGGCCCCGCTGGCCCTCGTGATCCTCTGGGAGGTCCTGTCGCGGCTGCAGATCATCCCGAAGAGCCTTCTGCCGTCGCCCGTCGAGGTGCTCGTGGCCGCCTCGAACGCCACGAGGAGCGGCGAGCTGCCCGCGCACCTCGGCGTGAGCGCGCTGCGGGCGGCCGGCGGGCTCGTCGTCGGCGCGGCCGTCGGGCTCGCGCTCGGCCTCGGCACGGGGCTCTCGCGCCCGCTGCAGCTGGTCATCGACGGGCCGCTGCAGATGCTCCGGGCGATCCCCGCGCTGGCGCTCGTGCCGCTCGTGATCCTGTGGTTCGGGCTCGGCGAGACCGCGAAGCTCTTCATCGTCGCGATCACGGTGCTGTTCCCCGTCTACCTGAACACGTTCCACGGCGTGCGCAGCGTGGATCCGCAGCTCATCGAGATGGCGCAGGTCTATGACGTGCGGGGGTTCGCGCTCTACCGCGAGGTCATCTTCCCGGGCGCGCTCCCCTCGATCCTCGTGGGTCTGCGCTTCGCGCTCGGGCTCTCGTGGCTCGTGCTCATCGTCGCGGAGACGCTCGGCGCGAGCCAGGGTCTGGGCTATGTCGCGATGAACGCCCGAGAGTTCATGCAGATGGATCTCCTGGTGCTCACGATCGTGCTCTGGGCCATCCTCGGCAAGCTGGCCGACGCCCTCGCGCGGTGGCTCGAGCGCCGGCTCCTGCCGTGGCAGCCGCCGCTGCAGCGGCTCGAGGCGAGGTGAGCGAATGAGCGGTTCGGGCGATCAGACCACCGGCGCGCGCGTCGTGCTGGAGCAGGTCGACAAGCGGTACGGCGACCGGCTCGCGCTCTCGGGCATCGAGCTCGACATCCACCCTGGCGAGTTCGTGACGATCGTCGGGCGGAGCGGCTCGGGCAAGAGCACGCTGCTCCGCGTCCTGTGTGGCCTCGAGCAGCCGACGCGCGGTGCGGCGCGCGTCCTGGCCTCGAGGGAGGTCGCGGCGCGCGAGGCCGTGCGGGTCGTCTTCCAGGAGCCCCGGCTGCTGCCCTGGCGCACGGTGCTGGAGAACACGTGCATCGGCGGGCCGAGAGGGCGCGACGCGCGCGCGCGCGACGTGCTCGACCGGGTCGGGCTCGGAGATCGGCTGAACGACTACCCGGGCGTGCTCTCGGGAGGTCAGCGGCAGCGGGTCGCCCTCGCGCGCGCGCTCGTCCACGACCCGAAGGTGCTGCTGCTCGACGAGCCGTTCGGCGCGCTCGATGCCCTGACGCGGATCGGGGCGCAACGCCTAGTCGAGTCGCTGTGGGCGCAGCGCCGCTTCACGGCCATCCTGGTGACGCACGACGTGGAGGAGGCGGTCCTGCTCGGAGATCGCGTGCTGGTGTTCGACGAGGGGCGCATCGTGGAGAGCGTCGCGGTGGATCTGCCGCGCCCCCGTGCCAGGGAGGTTCCGGAGGTCGGCCGCCTCGCCGGCGTGCTCCTCGACGCGATCTTCAGGAGATCGCCGGAAGAAGGAGGGCTGTCACGGCGCGCCTCGCGCGAGGACGTTTCCAGGCATCCCGTGACCCTCTTGGCCCCCACCGGCCTCGAGGTAGCTCGCCATTGACTGGATGCCTCGCTCAGGCGCCACACGCTCGATCCATCGCACGACGTTCGGGTAGTCACCGAGCGAGGCGCAGCGGTGTTCCTTTGCGCTTTGCACAAAGGTGCGAAAGGTCAGTATGCCTTCGGCCGGTTTCCCTTGGTCGTTCGGCGCACGAGCTTCATCCGATCGGCTCCCCGAAACTCGAATACGAGCGTCTCGGTCCAACCCCAGGACTTGCCGCCAGGCCCCGTCGTGCCGGCAGCCGTGTAGTCGACGGTCGTGCGCGTGCCCACGGTAGCGAACGTGAGCTCGACAAGGACCTCCTGCTGATAGGCTGTATCCGGCTTCTGCGAACACCTGCTCGGCATGTCTTCCTGGAACCAGCGACGCAGGAACTCCCGGTGTTTGTCCTCGCACTGATAGCCAAAGCCCAGGGCCGAGGTATACGGGCAGTCCAGGTGACCTCTCGCGTCGTCGGTCGGCAGCTCGGCCCACTCGCAGTGGCTCACGAGCTCGGCCGACACATAACCGACGGCCGCGCGCTCAGCCTCCGAGAGGCACGCGACCACGTCCTTGGCGACGACCGGCGTGCAACACCCCTCCGTCCAGTACAGCTTCGTGGGTCGGTCGTGCGGCGTGCACGACGACGCATCGGCGGTCGCGCTCAACTCGGGCGCTGACGGCGGCGTCGCGTATGGGTGCGGGGCGGAGCTCGACGATTGGATGGGGATCGATGTCTGGGCAGGCGCTCCGGACGAGCGCTCTGGCGTGCACGCCGCGACGCACGCTGCCGCGACCAGGATGGCAAAGCGCCTTCGCTCCACCGCGGTCCGTGGAGCCCACGCGCCCGTCACGTCGCCTGCGCGCCGAACGTCTGCGCGCCTTGGCGAGGAGCGGGCGTCGCCTGCAGCTCGTTTGCCGCATTGGCTCGCGGGGCTCGGCGTTCGCGACGTGCGCACGAGTCCATGTCAGCAGATGGCCGAGGCGATGGCCAGCGCGGCGCCCCCGAGCGCGCCGCCTGGTGATCCTCGTCGGAGAGCCTGGTAAGGGGGACCAGGAGATCCTCCCTGCATGATGGCTTCGCGGCTCGCGCTCCTCCCCCTCCCGCTTCTCGTCGCTTCGTGTGGTCCCGCCGCCGGGTCGGCCCCCGCGGCGCTCGCGCCGGCTTCGGTCGCCATCCCGCCCGCCCCGCTGGAAGCGCCCGCGCGCGCCGCGGGCGCGCCGGCCGTGGATCCATCGGCCCCGCTGACGTTGCCGATCGCCGCGATCCCGCCGGCAACCTGGGTCGAGCCGCCCCTCGGCGAGCAGGAGCGGGCGAAGGCCGGTCGGGACCCGTTCCGCGAGCACACCGAGATCGCCCTCGGCGAGCGCGTCGCGATCTTCGCTGCGAAGGGAGGCGGTGCCGACCCCGCGGGCGGAGCCTTCGCGGTCGACGAGAAGCTCGGCGTCGTTGGCCCCCTGAAGCTGCCCGCTCGCTTCACCTGGGTTGGCGTCGCCGGCCCGCAGATCGACACGCTCTATGGGGCCACGCCGGAGGGCGTGCTCCACCGCGCTGCCGGCGTCCTCGATGCGCTGAGGCCGGAAGGCTTCGTACCGCGTAGCAGCGTGCCTGGCGCGACGGCCTGGGACGCCGCCGGCACCCTCATCGCGGCCGCGGCAGGAGAGCGCGTCAGCGTCTCCGCCGACGAGGGCCGCAGCTTCACCTCGGCCGTGGTCGCGCCCGGCAAGACGGTGCGCGCGGTGCTCGTGCGACCCGACGGCGTGCTCGCGGCCGTGGTCGAGGCGCCGGCGCGCGGCCAGCAGCCGGCGGCGCCCGACACGTTCCTCTCGCTGGATCGCGGGCAGACCTGGAAGCGCTCCGCGTTCCAGCCGCGATCGATCGAGCGCGCAGGATCCTGGATCTGGAACGGCAATGCGAGCTGCCCCGCCGTGCTGAGCCGCGACGGCCGGGCGTGGACCAGGGCCGCTGCTGGCCTTTACACCCGACCCACGTTGGGCATCGCGCTGCACCTCTCCCCCGCGATCCGCGCCATCGAGGCCGGCTCGTTCCGCTCGTCCGTCGCCCCGCCAGCGCCCGAGCCGCCCCGGCGCGGCGACATCGCGGTCGGGCGGGAGCCGCCTTGCAAAAGCGACGACGGGGGCGTCGTGGGCGGTATCGGGCTCATGGGCGCGGCTGGCGTCTCGTGCGGAGGCGCGCTCTGCCTGCTCGAAAGCGCCACGCCGCGACCACAGCCGACGCGCACACGGATCGCGACGTTCGGCGACGGGATCTGCGGACCGACGAGCGCGCGACCGCCCGGCAGCGCCTGCGCCGCGCACCTCACGCGGCCACCGACGTTCGCGGTCGTCGACCACATCGCGAGCACCGTGACGCCCGTCGCGGCGCCCGAGGGGTGCCCGCAGCCGGTCGCGCTGCACAACGCGGCGGGCATCGGCGTGCTGATCTGCCGCGGAGGCAGCGGGGGCGCGACCCTCTTCGTGCGGGGCGCGCAAGGTGCATGGCACGCGGAGGGGAGCCAGGCGACCGCGGCCGAGGCCCTCAAGTGGATCGCCGCGGCGCCGGATGGCACGCTGCTCCTGCTCGAGCCGACGCCGCCCGCAAGCGCCCGGCATCGCGAGCCGCTGCAGGCGCTCGTGCGAAGTCCGCTGCCACTCGGCGCACCGCAAGCGTGGCGCCGGATCACGGCGCCGGACGGCGTCGCGGCGCTTCCCACTCCCGGCGGCGCGGCGCTCCTCGCGAGCTCGCCCGCGACCTCGGCCGGCAGACGCCTCGATGTGACGCTGGATCGCCCAGGGCAGCCGGCGCTCACCCTGGCGCGCGACGTGGAGGTCTCCCAGGACCTGACGCGGATGGAGATGCGGGACGGGCAGGTGCGATTCCGCGTGCGTCCAAATCCTGCGCCGGACGTCAAGGGAAGGCTGCGGCCCTCGCCGCCCGAGCCGCGGGGTGCGCGCTGGCACGTGCTGACCCACGGCGGCGAACTCGTGCTGGAGACGCCCACCGGGCCGACGCCTCCGACCGAGGGGCGCCGGCTCGACCCTGCGGGGCGCTAGCGCCGCGTCCGCGCGGTCCCTCGCGCCGCGGGACCCAACCACGTCACGGGCCCTGGGCCGTCGCGGGACCCAACCACGTCACGGCGTCGTCCGCCGCCGCGGGACCCAACCACGTCACGGCGATGGGATAGCCGTAGACGCCCCCGCCGCCGTCGCCTGGGTCAGCGGTCCCGGAGAAGCCGGACCATCCGCCGACGAAGCTCCTCGTTGCTCTCGCGCCTCGCAGCCTCGCTCAGCAGCTCGATCGCCGGCCCGCGCAGGACGGCGGCGTGCTCGATCGCTTCGATCGCCAGCCTCCGGGCGATCTCACACGACAGGGACAGCGCCGCGCTCCACACCGCGCCGTCGTAGAGACAGCCGCGCAGGCCGGTCAGGAGCGGCCTTGCGGCGGCAGCGTCGTCCCTCGCGATCGCGCCCCTGAGCCTCGCCGTCAGCCGCATCTTCGCCTGATCCGAGCGCGTGGCCCCGCACGCGGCGATGGCCAGCGCCGCGATCTCCTCGTCGGGATCGGAGGTGAAAGGCCACACCGCATGGAAGAACGGGGTTCCGCCGGTCGCCACGGCCCCGAGGGCGCGGAGCAGCGCCTTTTTCCGGGCGAGAGACGCGGTCTGGAGGCGCGGGAGCAGGAGCGCCTGATCCAGGGAGAACTCCCGTCCAAGCCTGTCGAGGAACGCAGCGCAGTCCTCGTCGGGCACGCGGTCGAGCTCCTCGATCCGCGCCTCGGGAACCGGGGGAAGTGTGGCCTCCTCCCCGGACTCGGGCGCTTCCTTGGCCCGATCGATCGCCTCGGCGAGCGCCCTCCGGACCGAATCCTTGTCCCAGGCCTCCGCCGCCCGCGCTTCCAGCTTCAGCGCGGCCAGCAACGCCTCACCGGCGCGCCTGTGCTGCCCCGGATTCCTGACGACGAGGGCCGCCATCACGGGGGCGCGCCGCCACGGATCCGGAGCGGCGAGGGCACGCTGGAGCGCCGACTCGGCCTCGGGGACGCGGTACTCGCGGAGGACGAGCGACGCGGCGTGGAGGTCCCGCAGCGACGCCGACCGCTCGATGAACCGCTCGATCGAGGCGATGACGTGGGGATCGCTGGGTTCGTAGCCCGAAATGACGTGCTGGAGCACCGGCAAGATGTCGCTATCCAGGCCGTCCGGGTCCTGCGCTGCCAGGAGCGACACGAGGAGCGGAGCATCGCCTGGGCGACCGGCTACCCACAGGACGAGGAGCGCGCTCCTGTGATTCCTGCTGTGTTGCCCGGGCGGGCCCCTGAGCGCCTTGATCGCCTGGACGCGCATCGCCCCGGCGATCTCGTGCAGGGGGTTGTCTTGTCCCCACCGGGTCTCGGCCTGGCGTCGCTGGAAGTACTGGAAGAGCCGGTTGATCGCCTCGCGGGAGCCGGACCTGAGCACGATGCGCGCGAGCCTCACCCGCTCCTCGTCGCTCATGGCCGACGTGAGGAGCTCTTCGGCGATCGCGTGCGCCCGCCGCCGGAGCGGCCGCCCTTCGGCAGAGATTGCAGGGCGCCGACGGCGCTTTCGGTCCGGGCTCATGCCAGAGCCCATGGATCCTATCAGCATCCGTTCGACGCGACAGGGGTTCCCTGCGCGAGCAGCCAGCACGGCTCACGCTCCAGCGTGCGACGCGGCTCGTGAAGCACGCGCGCTCCACCTCGCAGGATGGATCTCCTGGGACTGGAGCCGTTAACATGGTGGATGCATGCCGCAGCAGTCATCGCCCGAGCAGCAGCAACCACCGTCCGAGCAGCAGCAGTCGCCGTCCGAGCAGCCGCAGTCACCGCCCGAGCAGCCCTTCTCGCTGACAGACGGCGCCCTCGCCGCGTTGGTGGCCACCGGCTACGGCGTTCCGGCGCTCGCGGCGCTGCTCTTCGGCGCGGGCCAGCTGGTCCGACTCGATGCCGCGATCTTCGTCGCTGGAGCGCTCGGGCTGGCCGGTTGGATCGGTCTGACAGTATGGACATACCGCGCGATACGGCGCCGGGGGCGCGCCCCCTTCCAGGTGGCGGCCGAGGTGCTCACGCTGCTCCTCCTGCCCGCCTGGGGCATGGCATACAGCCACGATGCCCCCGGGACGTGCGCTGTCCCCGCATGCGACGTCGGCACCACGGCGTTCCGGCCGCTCGCCGAGCCGGAATTCCACGGCTTGATCGCGCTGCACGCCCTCACCGCGCTCGCCTATGTCGTGTCACGGCGCCGGAAAGAAGCGCTGCCTGGCCCTGCAGAGCTCGTCGTCCATGCAGCGCTGCTCGTCGGAATTGCGCTCCACGTCCTGCTGGCGGTGCACTTCGGCCCCTGGGTCGCGGCCGGCCTGCTCGTGCCGCCGCTGCTCCTGCCGTGCGTCGCGCCGGTGTTCACTGTCGTCTTCTATTCCGCCGAGCTGCGCGCTCGCCTCTTGAGGCGGGGCGTCGAGGCCAGCGCGCCCGCTCCGTTGGCCGCTGGCGATCCCGCCTATCGCGCGGGGCCGCCGCAAGTCCCGCTCCCGCCGCCGCCCGCGATTCACCGACCCACGTTGTGGCGCGCCCTCGCGGCTACCCCGCTGCTGCTCGGGGTTCACGCCGTCCTGCACGCGGCCTGGCTGGGGCATCCGGCAGCCGCCCTCCAGGTCTTCACCCGCACGTGCGGGTACACGCTGTCGCAGCTCCCGATCGTAAAGCTGCCCGGCGATTGCCACTATTTGTGCACCGTCGCTGCGCGCGGCCACGCCTGGCTTGTGCGCCCGATCCGGCTCGGACGGCGGGGCGGCACGCCGATCCTCGTCAATCGCCAGCTCGCCATCGCCAACGCCTTCGAGGATCTGCTGCACGAGCGCTGGCCTCGCTTCGGCCGCTCGGCGCGCCAGCTCTACGACCGGATGGGGCTCCCCGTGAGCCGATACATCGGCGCCGCTTGGGCCGCCGATGTCATCTATCTCGCGATGAAGCCGCTGGAGTGGGCGTTCTACCTGACGCTCCTGCTACTCGACCCACGCGCCCCCGAAGAGCGGATCGACCGTATGTACAGGTGAAAGCGGCCCAGCGGCTCGACCCACCCGGCCGCACCCGGCCGACCCAGGTTGAGCCATCGCAGGTTGAGCCATCGAACCATCGCACGACCCACCCGGGTTGAGCCATCGGAGTCATCGCACGAAAGCATACGCAAGAGGAAACTCGACCCGGGTTGTCGGTCACCGGATCTGCGCCCCCCCAATCTATGGGTTGCCCCGGGTTAATTCAATCACTCCGCATCACCTATCGGCCCATAACCGTCCCGCTCTGTCAGTCAGAGCCTATCTAAAGTCACCGTTCCAATCACCGCATACGCACTCGACCCGGCATACCGCATTCTTAGGCGTACGCGCAGCGCCAGACAAACGCTCCGCCTTCTTCAGGCGGACGTTCTCCACAACACGACACAACGTGTCGAACCCGCTCCCGCGCTTTTCGCATCGCTGAGAAGGGCGCCACGCGGTATCTACACCACGAGCCTGAGGTCCGTCACGCTGGCGCCGTGGAACGTGCGCATCCACCAGGTTCCCGCCGGGAACACCACACCGCGTACCCCGGCGCGCCACCGTTCAAGCGCCGCGCGGTACGACGCACGAAACGCCCGCACCGCAGCACCAGCGATTCGCCGTACATCCCCTTGCTCGCGGCCAACCGCAAAGGTCGGATTGCGTTCGCCCAGCGCCTCGAAGCTCGTGATGCGCTCGTACGGGGAGATCTTGCTGACTCGCTCAGCGCCAAGGAAGCGACGCCCTTGCCGCTGCAGCGCCGCATGGGCCTGCGCCTCCTGTTCCTTGAGCGCGGCGGCGACCAAGTGCCGAAAGCCATCGATGCCGTCCTGCTCGACCGCCGGTGGCACCGCGAGAGGCAGCATCGCTTCCTCGGGCCACTGTGGATTTTCCGGGTCAAGATACGCCACAGGACGCGCCGCACGCAGCACGCCGCAGCCGAGCTCTCTCACATCGACTTTCGCCCCCGGCCACTCACGCGCATGCCGGACGAGGCCAGCGGCCACAGGGTTCGCGAGCACGTAGGCGATCTTCTCCACGACAGCAGCGCGCGTCAGGAGGCGCACAACGCTCGTGGCTTCGTGGTCCCATACCGGTCCTTCCCACGCGCGAAGCACCTTGGTCCCGAGCGCCACAATGCGATGAAAAAACTGCAAGAAGCGCGGCAAGACGCCATTCACGTCCGTCACGACCAGGTGTAAATGCGTTGACATCGCGCAGAACGCGTGTACCTCGATCCCGAAGCGACCAGCCGAGACCGCGAGGGCGTAGACCAAGAGCTGGGTGATCGCTGCGTCGGGGCGCAAGAGCAGGTGCCGACGCAAGACGCGACGGGTGATCATATAGGTAGCGCCGGGCGAGATCTCGCGGGGGTGGCTCATGGCCCGCCCATATCAACAAACGCTGTGCCAGAGATTGTAGTCAATCATTTCAAGCACTTGCCACGCCCCACAGGTGGCGATCACTGCGCCAGAGGTGGCGGCCGCCATGCCGTCTTCCACCTCGGATGTTATATTCACCACCTCCAGACATCGCCGCCCATCCCCTTCCACCCCCTCCACCAACCTCACCCCACCCCAACCTAGGCTAAGATTTGGGTGGAGATTTGGAAGCAAATTTAAGTCTGGTCTTGGGACGACCTGCGTCGAGTCTCCGACCTGGGTCGGGTCTGCGGGTCCAATCTGGATCAGGTCTCAACCTGGGTCGGTCTGTTGGTCTGTGGATGAGCCCAACCTGGGTCAGGTCTGGATGGGTCAGGTCTGGATGTGGATGGGGTCGGATCTGGATCGGTCCAACCTGGGTCGGGTCTCAGATCTGGATCGGTCCAACCTGGGTCGGGTCTCACCCCGGCTTTGTTTCCTTTTGCATGGAGAGCGCGCTCCGAACGAGAATACAGCATGCTCGACCCAGCTTATGACTCATCCGCGATACACAAACACGCAGCCCGTGAGAGCTTCACTTACACATTCCGCACCCCCGCGGGCGTTCGTCGCGCGACTTACACATTGTTCCAGCAGCTTCTCGTGAACGGCTCGGCGCTCGCTGTCGCCGCGCTCCTCGCTGCGTGCGGTCCGGCGCCGGAGGAACCTGCTCCGGGATCGGGGTCCGGCGGCGGCACGACGGCGACATCAGGCGCAGCCGGCACCGGCAGCACCGGCAGCACTGGCAGCACCGGCAGCACCGGCAGCACCGGCAGCACTGGCAGCACCGGCAGCACCGGCAGCACCGGTGAATCGACGGGCGAGGCGGCTGGAACCGGCGGATCGACCGGGGCTGCAGGCGGCAACCCCGGTGCCTGCGAGCAGGGCACGACGAGCACGGCGTGGGCGACGAGCTGCCAGACCACGGGGGCCAGCTGCACGGCAGGCACCTGGAGGGCGCCGCGCGACGGCGGCGAGACGCGCGCGCCGCTGCGCCACGAGTCGGCGCACTTCGCCTTCTACTGGCCCGATGGGACGGACATCAACCTGAGCCAGGTGGAGGAGGCGGCGGACTCGCTCGAGAGCATCTGGAGCGCGTACTTCGGCAGCCCCATCTTCTTCCCCGAGCCGTACTGCAAATCAGCGGACAAGTGGAAGGCCGCGGTCCATTTCGACAACAGCTTCCCGCTCTGGGGCGGCGGGTGGAGCCGCAACGGCGTCAATTATATGGGGATGTGGATCGGCCCCGGCGCCGCCAGCGACCCGTGGGGGCTCGCCCATGAGTTCATGCACGGCGTACAGTCGACGACGCAGGCGTTCCCCGATTGCGGCGGCGACGGCTGCTGGATCTTCGAGAGCCACGCGAACTGGATGCCGCATCAGATATGGCGGGACAACGTGCACTGCTCGGACATGCTGCCGAACATGCCGCACCTCTACTACGGCAACACCCGGAACCGCTATTGCAACTGGCAGTTCTTCGAGTTCCTGAAGGACAAGCACTGCTACAGCGCCGTCAACGACATGTGGGCCTACGAGGCGCCGCGCGGCCAAGGGGACCCATGGCAGAAGCTCATGCTGAGCCGTGCCTGGGACATCGAGCGGCTCAACGACGAGTTCGGCGAGTGGGCGATGCACAACATCACCTGGGACTACAAGGACCCTCCGCCCACGGACGGACGCGATCCCTCCGGCGTGTATCGACAAAAATACGGCTCGATCGAGGCCGACATGACGTCGAACGGCCGCACCGATCGCCGGCTTCGTCTCACGCGGCTCGAGGCGCTCGACGCGGACTGGGCGCAGAATCGCCGCTTCGTCTCGCCGTATCACTGGGCACCGCAGCGCTGGGGTTACAACATCGTGCGCCTGCACCCGAAATCGGACGCGACCAGCGTGCGCGTTGTGTTCCGGGGCGTGACGCAGGCCGGCGCCGACTCCGGCTGGCGCTGGGGCCTCGTCGCGACGGACCCGGAGCTGACCACATCGCGCTACAGCCCCCTGCAGCGGGGGAGCGACGGCGAGATGGACTTCTGCGTCAGCCCCGGCGAGAACGTCTACTTGGTCGTGGTCGCGACGCCGACCGAATACCAGAAGCTGGTCTGGACGAAGCCCTCGGACGGGCCAGCGTACCCCTCGATCTATCGCTATCCATACATGGTGGAGCTCGACGGAGCGTGGCCCGCAGGCTTTCAGGACGGTCAGCTCGACGCGTGTCCGCGGGGCACGACGAGGCACGCGAACGGCGGCGGCTGCGCGCCCGCGGGCACGCCGTCGAGCGTCTACGTCGGTCCTTACGCGACCATCCTCGGCGGAGAGGTGAGCGGCGACGTCCGCGTCGAGGATCATGCGACCCTCGTCAACGGCGTGATCTCCGGCGGCCGTGTCGGCGCGCTCAGCCTGGTCGGGCAACGCGGCTCGGGCATCCAGGCGCGCGGGTTCAACGTGAGCGGCTCGGCGAACGTGCAGACCACCTTCTACCCGCTCGGCTGGTTCGGCGATCGCCAGTCCGTCTCCGGAACAGCAAAGCTGCTCGGGGATGTCGAGCTCGTCGCCACATCGAAATCGAGCAACACGTTCTACGGGTTCGTCCCCGACGACTGGGCGGGCGTCTCGGCGGTCACCGAGGTGACGGCCGCACCGCCGTACACCTGGCGGCGTTGAGGCTACGATGCAGACGATGCTTCATGTTGGGCTCATCGGTGACCGCGACGACGCTGTGACGGCCCACCGGGCCATCCCGGTGGCGCTGCGGCTGGCGGGAGAGGCGCTATCCGTGCCGCTCTCCTTTGAATGGGTGCCGACCGAGGAGGTGACCGACGCCTCGCGGGTGGCTCGTTATGACGCCCTGTGGTGCGTTCCGGCAAGCCCGTACCGGAGCATGGATGGCGCGCTGCGCGCGATCCGCTTCGCCCGCGAGCAGCGGCGCCCGTTCCTCGGCACCTGCGGGGGCTTCCAGCACGCGGTCGTCGAGTACGCGCGCCATGTGCTGGGCTGGTCGGACGCCGAGCACGCGGAGACAGCGCCAGAGGCGCAACGCGCGGTGATCGCGCCGCTTGCGTGCTCGCTGGTCGAGGCCACCGGCAAGATCCGCTTCAACGCCGGAACCCGCATCGCGCGGGCCTACGGCCGCCCTGAGGCCACGGAAGGATATCGGTGCCGCTACGGCCTGAACCCGGAGTTCCAGGCCGCGCTGGTCTCGGGCCCGCTGCGCATCGGCGCCGAGGACGACGCCGGCGACGTGCGCGCCGTGGAGCTCGACGGCCATCCGTTCTTCGTCGCCACGCTGTTCCAGCCGGAGCGTGCTGCGCTCGCCGGTCGGCTGCCGCCGCTCGTGGCCGAGCTCATCCGAGCCTGCTCGAGCGCCGCCGGCTGAACGCTGGCGCCGGCACATCGTTCAACGAAGGAAGGATCCGCCAGAGCGTCAACGACGCCGAGATCTGGATCTCTTCCTGGCGTCCGGCGCCTTGTGGTCTCGAACCTCGGCCGGCTTCAGCGCTCCGGTGCGCCTGCTGCTCCACGAGGTGTTTCTGCGAGGCGCTGCGCGTGCGGCGCCGGCGCTCAGCGCGATTGCAGGAAGTACCTGCGCGCGGCCTCGCAGAGTTCGGGCCAGCGCTGGGCAAGCGCGGGATCTGCTGCAAAGCGGCCTGCCCAGAAGGCGTCGAGGGCGGCGCGCGCCGCGGGGGTCGGCACCCCGTAGCGTGCGTTCGTGCTCTCCACGTAGGCGGGGTACATCTCGCACGCGACGACGAGGCCGGCGTACTGGTTGAGCGTGAGCGAGGGTGGCGGGCGCGCGCTGAGCGGGTCGCTCACGCTCGCGGGGGTTGGCGTGGAGGCTGGCGGGACACTCGGCGTGGCGGCCGGCAGCGCGCCCGACGCGGAGGCCGGCAGCGCGCTCGGCGTGGCGACCAGCGGCGCGCTCGACGCGGCGACCGGCAGCGGGCTCGCCGTGGCAGCCGCCTGCGCGCTCGACGCTGTGACCGGCAACGGGCTCGCCGTGGCAGTGGCCTGTGCGCTCGGCGTGGCCGCAACGGAATGACGCTCGTCGTGGAGCGGCACCGCCGGGGAGTGGTGCGCGGGCGCCGGACCAGGTTCGCGCACCGGCTGTCCATCGGGGCTGGCGACGGGCTGAAACGGCAGCGCCGAGTCGAAACGAGCGACGGACGGCCGAGGGCGCTCTTCGGAGGCCACCGGGATGAAGGGCAGCGCGGAGTCGATGACCCGCGGCGTATCGGGGAGCGTCTTGCTCAGAGGCTTCGACGCCGCGCCGCTCACCGGCGGGTCCGTCCGAGGAACCGACGCAGGCGCGGGAACAGGCACGATCGCGGGCTGGGTGACGGATTGGGGTGCGGGTGTGGAGGCAGGCGCCGGGGCGGGCTCGGGATCGGCCACCGGTGCGGGCGCGGCCACCGGTGCGGGCGCGGCCACAGGTGCGGGCGCGGCCACAGGTGCGGGCGCGGCCATCGGTACTGCCATCGGTGCCGGCGCGGGCACTGCGATCGGCGCGGGCACTGCGATCGGCGCGGGCACACCGAGCGGCGCCAGCGCGGACACACCGAGCGGCGTGGGCCCAGGCACCGCCGTCGACGCCAACACCGGCATCGGCGCGGGCATCGGCGCCGCCATCGGCGCTGCCGCCGGCACGAAGGGCAGCCCCCCGCCCAGGCGAGACAGCGGCCCCTGCGCCTCGACCAGCGCCGGCGCGCTCGTCGTCGCGGTGACCTCCTCCGCTTCATGCTTCGCCGCGGTCGGCGGCACGAAGGGCAGCCCTCCGCCCAGGCGAGACAGCGGCCCCTGCGCCTCGACCAGCGCCGGCGCGCCGGTCGTCGCGGCGGCCTCCTCCGCCGCGCGCTGCGCCGCCGCCTCGTCCTCCGCGCGCTGCGCCGCGGCCCGCTTCGCCTCCGCCAGCCGCTCGTCGAGCGCCCCGTGCGCGTCCTTGAGCACGACCAGCGCCTCGGCGCTCTCGCCCTCCGGACCGAGGACGCGGCCGATCGCCAGGAGCATCTCTCGCGCGGCGCGCAGCGCCGCCTCGTCCGCCGCGCGGTCGGGCAGGTGCCGCCTGGCGAACGCCGTGAGCTCGTCGTCCTCGCATCGAACGAGATCCGCGAGCCGGGCCGCCACGCGGCGCCGATCCGGATCGACGCTGCTGCCCGACGGCCTGCGCATCGCCGCGTCGAGCTTCGCGAGCGCCTCGGTCAGCGCGCTCTTCTCCGGCGCCGTCCCTGAATCCGTGGCGGACCCCTTGCTCGCGACCCTCACGGCGCGAGCACGAGGACGGTGGTGACGCTCGGTACGATGGCCATGCCCGGCGCGTTCGTGCTGTTCTGAATCGAGATGCTCGTCAGGCGCGTCATGGGCGCGCAGCCGACGATCACCGTGAAGGCCGCGGTCACGTTGCGCGACGGGCCCATCACCATCCCGGACGCGACGCCGAGCGCGACGCCCGGGTTGTCCCCCATCGTGAGCGGCGCGACCGTCAGCATGTTGTGCGCCGGCGCGCACGTGACGAGCACGTTCGGCACGAAGAGCACGCTCATCGGATGGAGCGAGATGTTCGGGTACGGGATCGGCACCGGGGCCGGCGTCGGGGTCAGGCACACGTCCGGGAACGCCAGGCACATCCCCCCTGCGGTCGTCTTCGCGAGCATCGCTTCACCCCTCGTCGTTGCTGGCGCCCCCGGCCCCGCGCGGCGCGCCCCTTCAGCCGATCTTGACCTGCTCGCCGTCGAGCTTCGCGAGCGTCCGCGCGGCGACGATCGTGTTCTCCCCGCGGATCGCCGCGAGGCCCTCCGCGCGGAGATCGAAGACGCCCGCGCGCACCTGCTCGAGCGCCTCGACGAAGCGGAACGCCTGCTTCGCGCGCTGGACGAGCCGGTCCGCGCGCGCCTCCATGCGCTCGGCGACGACGACGGCCTTCTGGACGTGCGCCTCGAGCGACCGGCCGACGAGCCCGATCTCCTCGATCGCCGCAGCCGCCGCCTGCGCGCGGATCTGGAGCTTGCCCGCGAACAGCCCGACCTCCCTGGCGGCGGCGATCTCGATCTGGTCGCCGGCGCCGAGCCCGAGCCGCCCCGTCGCCTGCACCTTCATATCGCCCTCGGCGACGATCCGCGTCGTCGCGCCCGCCTCGCCCTCCAGCACCGCGAGGACGAAGACCTGCTCACCGTCCACCGCGCAGAGCACCCGATCCCCCGCGTCCGGCGCGACGAGGCAGCTCTTCGCGCGCCGCGCCGCGACCGGCCCGCCGCCGAGCTCGACCACGAGCCCCGACGCCGTGCCCCGGACGACGCCCGTCTCCAGCGACGGCACGCGTCGCGGCGAGGGCGAGCGCTCGATCGCCGGCAGATCCACCGCGGCCAGGAGGTCGTCCTGCGCGCTGTCGTCGTGTGCCACCGTCAGTGGCTCGCGGGCCGCCATGCTCTGCATCTCGGGTCTCCTCGGCCTGGATCCGCCCGGTCAGGACGTGCGCGCCGCAACGCTAGTTTCAACGATTTCACGGCAAAAATCAACGGATTTCATGGAACGCGGCCTCTCCCCAGGTCTCACGGGTCGCGGTCTCGTGTCTTGCGTCTCGTGTCTTGCGTCTCGTGGTTCCGCACGGCGCGCGCAGCAGGCACGGTCACGCGCGCTGCCCATCGCGCTCGCCGCCGCGGCGCGGCTTCCAGTCCTCGATCGCGGCGAGCTTCTCGTCGTCGCCGAGCCAGCCTGCGCCCGCCGGCACCTTCGCCCCGTCGCGGCGGGCGCGGTGCAGCTTGGTGCGGAACATCGCTGCCTGCGTGAAGTCCGCCCCCGAGAGGTCGCAGTGCGAGAGGTCCGCGTACGCGAGCTTCGCGCCGACGAAGCGCGCGCCGGCGCACGACGCGAAGGCGAGGTACGCCTCGACGAGCTCCGCCCCCGAGAAGTCGGCCTCGGCGAGCGCGGCCCGCTCGAAGATGGCGTTCTGCAGCTTCGCCCGCGAAAACCGCGCCTTCGCCGCGTTCGCATCGCCGAAGAGCGCCTGCGTCAGGACCGCATCGGAGAAGTCGCAGTCGGACACGTCGACCCCGGTGAAGTTGCACTGCGTCGCGTCGCAGCCCGCGAAGCTCGAGCCAGCGACGCTGCCGCGCATGAACTGCGTGCGGAACAGCTTTGTTCCCTGGAACGCCCGCGCGCCCAGCGCCGCCTCGACCAGCGTCGTGAGCGTCAGGTTCGCGCCGTCGAGCAGCGCGGTGCGCAGGTCGAGCTTGTACAACGTCGCCTTCTCGAGGTTCGCGCGAGAGAAGTTCGCGCCGCCGGCCTTGACCTCGACGAGGTTCGCCCGGTCGAGGTTCGCCCCCTCGAACGAGGCGCGCTCGAGCGAGCACGTCGTCCAGGTCGCGATGGGCGCCTCCGCGCCCGACAGCGCCGCGCCCTCGAACGTCGACTCGATGAAGCTCGCGCCGACGAGCCTCGCCCCCGAGAGCGTCGCCCCGTCGAGGCGGCTCCGGAAGAAGGTCGTCAGGTGCAGGTCCACGCCCGCCGCGTCCACGCCCGACAGATCGCACTCGGAGAACGTCGACTCCTTGACGAGCGCGCCCCGCATCGCGCGCGGCATGCGGACCCGATCGAACACCGCGCCCGAGAGATCCGCGCCCGTCAGGTCGAGCCCGGAGATGTCCACGGCCTGGATCGGGTCCCCGTGGCGGACCTTGTCGAGCACCTCGTCGCGGTTCATGTCGCGCCTCCAGGAGCCGGCGCCGCCTGCCGGTCGAACCGGGTGAACTCGACGCTCGCCTCGGCGAACGTCGTCCGGTTGTCGCCGCGCGCGCGGCTGAAATCGGCCCGGCAGAGCTGCGCGCCCGTGAAGTCGGCCCCCGCCAGGCGCGATTTCGAGAGGATCGCCTCCGTCAGGTTGCACCCGCGGAGCGACGCGCGGTCGAGGTTCGTCCGGATCAAGAGGGCGTTCTTCATGACGGCGCGGTCGAAGGTCGCGCCCGTCGCGTCCGCCTCGGAGAGATCGGTCATCGTCATCTGGGCTCGATCGAACCGCGCGCCGCGCAGGTCCGTCGTCCGGAAGCAGGTCTTGTCGAGCACGGCGTCGCGGAAGTCGGCCTCCGGCAGGCCGCTCTTGTGGACGGCGACCCCCTCGGAGAAGCGCGCCCCCGCGAAGCGCGCCTTCGCCCCGGTGCAGCTCATCAGCGACGTCTTGTGCAGCCGAGCGCCCGAGAAGTCCGTGCCGTCGAGCGAGCACTCGAGAAGCATCGCCCGCTCGAGGTTCGCCCCGGCGAGGTTCGCCCCGGCGAAGCTCGTCTGGAGGAACGAGCAGAGCGAGAGATCCGCGCCCGAGAGATCCACGCCACCCCAGCTCACCTGGAGGGCGTCGGCGCGCTCCAGCTTCGCCCGCTTCAGGCTCGCCCCGGCGAGCCTCGCGCCCATCAGGACGGCCTCGGTCAGATCGGCGTCGTCGAACACCGCGCCCTCGAGGTTCGCCTTGCCCAGGTTCGCGCCCCGGAGCCGCGCGCCCGTGAGGTTCGCGCCAGAGAGGTCCGCCTTCGCGAGCACGGCGCCCTCGAGCACCGCACCCGAGAGGTCGCAGCCGCGCAGGTCGGCCCCCTCGAGGAACGCGCGCGCGAAGCGCATCCCCCGCAGGTCGACGCCGCGGAAGTCGGCGCCGGTGAGGTCGCGCTCGTCGAGCGGCTCGCCCGCCTCGCGCGCCGCATCGACGACGACACGCGCCATCTGCGAGGCCTCGGCGGTCATCGGCAGGGCCGCGGATCGCAGGTGCGCCGAGCCGCGGTAGCCCTCGCGCGCCGCCTGCTCGAGGCGGAGCAGCTGCTCGGGGAAGCCTGGATCCGCGAGCATCGCCTCCAGCTCGAGGTTCGGCACGCCGCCGAGGCGCGCCGCCTCGGCCAGCTCCGCGTACTGCTGGAGCTGCGCCTTGGCCGAGAAGCGCGGCGGGCCGCCGGGCGGCTCCTCCCCGGTCTGGCCGCGCCGGAGCGCCTCCTCGGACACGTCCATCTCGGCGGCCTGCGCCTTCATGCGCTCCTCGGCCTCCTTCTTCAGGCGCTCGGCCCGCGCCTTCTCCTCGTCCATCTTCCGCGACGCCGCGTCGAGGTACGTCACCAGCGCGTCGAGATCGTCGACCGGCGGAGGCGCTTCCTCCTCCGGCAGCGGCGCGTCCAGGCCGAAGCGCGCCGGGTCGATGCCGTCCGCGAGCAGCTCCTCGCGGCGGCGCTCGCGCTCCCGCTCCGCGCCGCGCCGCAGGTTCTGCATGGCGAGGTTCTCGCTCTTGAGCCACTGCACCATCTCGATCCCGGCGACGTTCGCGGCGACGCCCGACTCGCGCGGCGGCATGAGATCGCTGTCGCTGAGGGACGCGATCGAGCCCCGGTCCTTGTCGATCCGCCGGGCGAGCGCCTCGCGGTAGTGCTCGATCGGCCGGGGGCGGCCGATCTCCTCGCAGGCGACGACGAGGTCGACGATCTCCCCGGCGTCGTCGTCGGCCACGGGCATCGAGCCGTGGAAGATCACGACGCCGAGGTTGGCCGAGGGGAAGAGCCACACCGTGTCGCAGCGGACGGGCAGCTCCTGGAACGCCTCCCCGCTCGCGTCGCGGCGGGTGACGAGCACGCGCGCGGCGAGGCCGGGGAGCGCGCCCTCGATGCGCGGGCGCGTCGGGTGCATGTTCTCCACGAGGAACGCCTCGTCGCCGCGGAGCGGCTCGGCGATCCATTGATCGCTCGGCGCGACGTTGAAGAAGGCGGGATCGACGTCGGGCGGCAGGCCGGGCGCCCACTTCTCGGCGTAGTCCGCGCCGTACGTCCCCGCGCGGGCGCGGCGCTGGGCGAACGTCACGTCCATCGCGAGGAAGGACGCCGGGCCAGGCCGGTCGCCGGGCGAGCGGATCAGCGCGCCGTAGTGCTCCACGTTCGGCAGCGGCCGGACGCGCTGCCCGCCGCGCTCGACCTCCTCGATCCCCTTCCCGTACGGATTCGCCGCGTCCTTCGGCCCGCCGAGCGCGCGCGCCCAGTCGATGGGCATCTCCGAGAACGGCTCCGGCTCCGTGAAGCCGTGGCCGCTCCAGCACCGGTCGCCCAGCACGGCCAGGCGCTTGTCGACGGAGCCGAGCCGCGCGCGGACGAACGACGCGCCGACGCGGCGGCCCTCCGGCGCGTAGCACCGGCCCGCGACGAGCAGCTCGCCGCGCGCCTTCGTGATGCCGTCGTCGAGCGGGAGGCTCCCGAGCGCCGCCGTCGCGGCCTGCCAGAACGACATCTCATCGACGAGCGCGCGCGGCGCGTCGAGGGGGAACGCCATCATGGCGCCCACGTGGAACCTGAGGCGCCGCGCGACCTCGACGACGCGCGTGAGCGCCGGGACCTTGAGGGGTTTGACGACTCGCATCCGCGCTCAGATCTTCGTGAAGCCGCTGTTCCACGCGATGAGCCCCGCGAGGGTCAGGGCGATCGCCTGCTGCTTCAGGTAGGTGCCGAACTGATCCATCTTCGCGCCGACAGCCTTCTTGTCCATCGCGGCGAAGTCGAGCTTGATCAACGACGTCTCGAGCTTGAGCAAGTAGGCCTGCTGGGCGAGCGCGGCGTGGTCCGTCTTGATGACGCCGGTCGCGCCCTTGTAGAAGTAGAGCTCGTGCTTGTTCGGCGTGAGGTCGAACGTCAGCCCGAGCACCTCCCACTTCAGGTTGGTGGCCGTGATCTTCGCGTTGGGCGCCTTGATCAGGAAGTTCGTGTCGGACTTCAGGTCGACGTCCCCGCCGAAGTGGCCTTTCCAGGTGGTGGCGACCTCCGTCTTCCAGCTCTTGTAGTCGTCGAAGTTCTCGGCCGTGACCTTGTGCATCCACGGCCCGGTCACCGTCGACGAGCCCTCCGGCTCGATCGTCTGCTCGAACTTGCCGTGGACGTCGTGCTTCATCCCGCCGCTCGTGATGGTCAGCGTCATCCCGTCGGTGATCGTCTGCTTCATGCCGCCGGCTTCCACGGTGTCCACGCGGCCCGTCTTGATCGTGGTCGTGCGCGTCGCGTAGTAGGTCTCCTCCGCCGCGGCGGTGACCTGGAGCGTGTACGTCCCGCCGACGCCCGCCCAGAGGTTGCAGACCACCATGCTGAACTTGTTGCCGCTGACGTTCTCCCAGGAGTCGCCGCCGATCCATGAGCCGCCGTCTCCCGAGGTCGTCTCCAGGTAGCTGAAGGTGACGTCGACGAGCGCGCTGCCGGCGATGGCCGGGTCGGCGTTCTTGGGGGACAGGAACGTGCCGACCTGCGTGTCGCCGTCGCCCGTGTAGACCGCCCCGTGGTTGCCGCTCGGCGTCCCCATGTAGATGCCGGTGCGGTTGTTCGGCGTGTGGAGGAAGATGAACTCCTTGCCCTGCTCGTCCTCGAGCACGAGCTGGTTGCCGCTCCCGGTCCGGATGATGTTCTGGCTGAGGTTGCGCTCCGCGACGACGCTCGGCCGGTGCGCGTTGGGCACGACGCCGGCGATGAAGGGCCGGTCCGGGTCGCCGCCGAGGAAGGCGATCATCACCTCGGTGCCCTTGCGCAGCGGGAAATGGAAGCCCTCCGTCGTCCCGCCGTGCGGCTGCATCATGCGCACCCGCGTCGAGATGCGCGCGTCGGGCAGGCCGCTCGTGTCGAACTCGAAGCGCACGAGGTAGCGGCCGTCGGCGTCGATCTGCGCGTACTGGCTGTCGGCGGGGCCGCAGACGATCGCGTTCTCGAACCCGTAGATGCGCGGCCACTGCGTCGCCTGCGGCGCGCGGAACTGCACGTCGGCCGGGATCGCGAGCAGCTTGATCGCGTAGATGTCCTTGCCCGAGAGCCCCGTCAGCCGCGCGACCTCGGGCGTGATCCCGGCGATCGACGCGCTGTGCTGCACCTCCAGCGCGAGCCACTGGTCGACGATGTCGGCGGGCTGATCGTCCAGCGAGAACCGGTATCCGGCCCGCGGCCCGAGCGCGTCGCCGCTCCCGCGCAGGGTCACCTCGCGGCAGCCGATCGACTGCGCGCGCACCTGCGCGAGGCGCTCGGCGTCGCTCTGCACGAAGACGCGGAAGCCGTACTCGCGGATCGCGCCCACCCCGTTCGCGGTGATGCTGCTCTCGCCCTTCACCGACGCGGACGGGTTCGAGTAGTTGTAGTCGGCGATGGTGACCGTCTTCGGCAGCCACTGCACGTTCTGCTCGATCTGGTGCAGGCCCGGCGGCGCGGTCACGTCGTCGCCGAAGAGCGGGACGTAGCGCACGACCCCGCCGCCCGGGAAGTCGTCGTGCAGCCCGCGATCGTCGACGATGACGAGCACCTCGCCGGGCCCGTCCTCCGGGTGCTCGAAGAAGTAGTAGAGGCCCTCCCGCTCGAGCCACCGGTGAAAGAACGCGAGGTGCGTCTCGCGGTACTGCGCGACGAACTCCTCGACCGGGTAGTCGCCGTCGTTGATCGAGAAGCGGAAGTCGCCGCCCGCGAGCCCGCCGTTCTGGAGCGTCGCGGAGAGGAACTCCTTGACGGGCTGGTTCGTGAAGACGTGGCTGCGCCAGAAGTGGCGCAGGAACCAGAGCTTCGGCACGAGCAGCGCCTGGTACAGCGCCCGCTCCGCGTTCTGGTGCAAGAGGCGAACGCTCGCGATGACGCCGTGCACGACGAGCGGGTCCTTCCCGTCGCCGCGGCTCGCGCGCACCGTCGCCCGCTCGCCCACCGCCTTGCGCACGTCGGTGCTCGTCGGGACGGAGAAGAAGAGCTCGAACTCGTACGGCTGCGAGACGTGCTCGGTACCGCGGAAACCGATGAAAGCAACGCTGGCGAGTGCCGAGCACGAGAGCGAGAAACCGTCTGGGCGCATGGAGAGCCTCCCCATCCCTGGCCTGGTGTTGAGGGCGGAATCTCCGTGCATCGCGTCGCGGTGTCAACGTCTGCATGCGCCACGAGAGTGCTGTGGAACAGCGGATCCGGTGGTGGGACGAGCGCGCACCTGTGCGACGTCCGCCGAGCAGCGCGGGCTCGACGGCGCGCGCTTGCCGAGCTCGTTGCGCTCGGGTGCCGCGCCGTCACCGCGCGTACGCCGCGCCCGTGTGTGCCCTGCGCGCGTACCGTGTGTGCCCTGCGCGCGCACTGCAACCGTACCGTGTGCGCGTCCCGTTATCGCGCCGCTGCACTCGTGAGCGCGGCGATGACGCTGCGGGTGAAGCCGCGAAGGCGCGCGACGTCGTCGGGGCGGAGGGCGAGGGTGCGCGCGTCGCAGTAGAGCCTGCGGGCGATCTCGATCTGGAGCGCGTGGACCCCCTCGTCGCGGCGCGCGTGCCGCTCGAGCGCGTGGCCGCCCGGGAAAGGATCGTCGAGCGCGAGCGAGAGGCCGTGCGCGCGCGCGACCTCGGCGACCGCGTCGCGCGCCCAGCTCGCCGCGCTCTCGCCGCGCCGGGTCCCGAGCACGACGTCGGCGGCGCCCTGGAACATGACGTCGGGGTACGTGTGCCCGGAGACGAGGATCGCGACGCCGTGGCGCGCGCGCGCGTCGGCGAGGCGAGCGGCGATCTCCGCGTGGTACGGCTCGAACACGTCGCGGACGCGGCGCTCGACCTCCGCGCGGGGTGGTGAGCTCTCGAGCCACTGCTCGCCGCTCGCGGAGCGCCGCCGCACCTCCCGCAGCCCGTAGGGGAGCTTGTCCTCGTAGGGCGTGGGCACGCGCGGGGCCGTGTTGAGGTCGATGACGAAGCGGCTCGCCGTCGCGACGACGAGCGCGGCCCCCTCGAGCGTGACGTCGCCGAAGAGCGCGTCCGCCGCGACGTCCGCGTCGGCCGCGAGGGCGCGCTCCGGCACGCGCGTGAAGCGCGCCGCGAGCTCGTCCACGACGAGGCTCGCGTGCGGGACCTCGACGACGATCGGCCCCGCCGTGTCAGGCTCGTGGACGCGGAACGGAGGCGGCGTGGCAGGCATCGTTGCTCCGGAAGGTAGGCGCGCGCCGGGTTTTTCGCACGGGTGCGCCGGTTTGCGCTCTCATGGCGGGCCATGGAACCCCGGATCTGGCTGCTCGTGAGCCGATACCACCTTGACGCCGGGCTGTCGTCGCTCCTGGTGGACGGCGTCGCGACGGCCTGCTTGCTCGTCCTCGCGGCGCTCGCGCTCCGGCTCTCGCGCCGGCAGCGCCGCGCCGCCGCGCGGGCCGAGGCCTCGTTCATGCCCGGCGCCGCGCTCGCGCCCGGCGAGGCCGTCGTCGTGGGCACCGTCGAGCGGGAGCAAGGCGCGGACGTGGCGGTGCGCGTCGAGGTCGAGCAGGAAGGGTCCGAGTCCGAGACCTCCGGGGTCTGGACCCACCAGTGGGTCGAGACCGGCCGCAAGCTCCGTGTCCACCCCTTCTATCTCCGCCACGCGTCCGGCGCGCGCATCCGGGTCGAGCCGGGCGAGCACGTGCAGCTCGTCGACGCGCTCGACGGCATGATCCGGGTCGATCTCACCCGGCGCGTCCGCGTGGCCGAGCTCATTCCAGGCGAGAGGGTCTTCGCGATCGGCGAGCTCCGGCGCGCGCCCGATCCCGAGGCGCAGGCCCAGGGGTACCGCGAGCAGGCGCAGGGATACCTGCTCGTGCCCCCGCGCGGGGGCCGCATGCTCCTCTCGTCCGAGCCGCTCGGCGAGCGGTTCGCGCGCAGGGCGGCGTTCCACCAGCGGTGGGCCATCACCGCGGCCGTCGCGTCGCTCGTGTTCAACATGGCGTTCGCGGCCTTCCACGCGCGCCGCTGGCTGGGCGAGACGGTGGACGTCCGCGTGACGCAGCTCCAGGAGAACGAGGACGGCGACCACACCCGCTTCGAGGTCACGATGCGGGGCGAAGGCGGCGCCGCCTTCTCCGACGAGGTGTCCCACGGCGCGTTCGCCCGGCTCCGCGAGGGCGAGACGGTGAAGGCGCGTTATGTCCCCTCGTGGAGCTCAGCCAGCGCGATCGGCCCCGACGTGACGGCCCACTCCGTGGCCTACGCCGCCTTGCCGCTCCTCGGCGTCATCGCGCTCGCCTATCTCGCTCGCGCGCAGGTCACGCGGCCCTGGTACGAGAAGAAGCTGATCGAACAGGGGAGCGGCAAGCTGGCAGAGAGCCTGTCTTCCCCGCAGCAGGCCCCGAAGCGTCGGGAGGGCCGCCGCCGGGACCCCGCTTCTGGATGACGGACGGCTCGAGTCGACAGGCGCCGCGCGTCCGACGACGGTCATCGAGACATCGCACCTGTGACCCCGGGGTCAGGCTGTGGAGCTGACAATCCCCTCATTTCGTTGGCATTCTGGGGGAGAGAAACTTGAACAGGCAGGCGGGGAGGCAGGGAGATTCATGGGATTCTACTCCCGCCTCCCCGCCTCCCTGTGAATCTTCTCGAAACATTCGAGAGGATGCTTCAGGACCGAGAAAGCAGCTACCGCTTCATCGAGTCGAGAAGGCGTTGGACGTGCCGGTGAGCTTCGCGCTGCCCAGGTTCTTCGCCTCGAGCTTGGTCTCCGCGTCCCTCACTGCAGCCGTGCCGGTGCCCGTGATCGTGATCGACTCCTCGGCGAGCGCGTAGATCGTGAACTCGTAGGTGTCGGTCTTCGTGCCGGTGCTGGAGCCGAAATTGGGGCAAGGCCCGAGGTAGTTCGAGTTCTGCTTGGCGCCGAGCTGCGTCGCGTCCGCCTGCTTGAACCCCTCGGGCAGCGAGGTGGTGGTGGGAGGAATGTTGTACAGAACCCAGTGATAGCCGTTGGCCTGCGACGGCGTCGCGTGCGCCAGGGTGACATCGATGAAGGTGATGGCGTAGCTCTTCGTGCCCGCAGGCCCCGGGGTCCAGTGGAGCTCCGGCATGACGCTGTTCTGGAAGCCGGCGGTCTGGCAGGTGTACTTGTCGGCGAACTTGGCGCCTTCCGCGTGATTGGTGCTCGCGAGCGCGAACTCCTCGGAGGGCGCACCGCCGCTCCCTCCGGAGCCGCCCTCTCCGCTCCCACCTGCTCCCGTCGCGCCACCCTCTCCGCTGCCCCCGGCCCCCGACGTCGTGGTGGTCGCGGGGTCGCCGCCGCTCGAGCTCGAGCTGTTGGCGCTGCTGCTGGCGCTGCTGCTGCTGGCGCTCGGGGAGCCGGAGCTCGCCGCGGTCCCCCCGCCGTCCCCCGACACATCGGGATCGCTGCTGGAGCAGTTCAGGATGGCGAATGGCATGGCCGCAAAGGCGAGGTATCGAGCGCTACGTGTGAGCCTATCCGTGATGGTACGCATTGGCGTATGATGCCACACCGGCGTTTCTATCGCGATGACAGTCGCTTCTCCCCTTGCGACAAAGATCCGCAATTTAGCGGTACATTTCCCGGAACAGTGAGTGATCGAAGAATGTGAACGTTGACATGAGCGCGCCTGGCGCGACACATCGCTCCAGGTCTCTCGCCTGCTCGCCAGAGAGGAAGAGGCGGAGCGGAGGGCCCTTGACCCTTGACACCGCGCAAGAGCGAGCAGGAGCGCCCGCGAGGACGCTCCTGCCCTGGCGGAAATGTGCAGGACCGCCGGGTCAGTATTGCGTGTTGTTGGACGTCGTGATCTTCGAGGAGCTCACGCCCATGAAGAGCTCCTTGCCGATCCCGCTGTAGCGGGTGTTCGTCATCGTCACGCTGCTGCTGCTGCTGTCCGTCCTGAAGATGGACTCCTTCATCTTCGAGATGTCGCACCGGTCGATGAAGACGTCGACCTTGAAGTCGGTCCCCCCGTTCTGCCGGATGAACTTGCCGGCGTTCTGCGCCGTGAAATTCGACACCTTGAACGTGCTGGCCGCGTTGATCTGGAACACCTTGTCGTCGCCGTTCTTCGCGGAGCCGCCGTTCAGCACCACGGTGCCTGACTTCTTGACCGTCAGGGCGTCTTCGCCGATGTCCTCCCAGACGATGTTCTCGAGCGTGACGTTGCCGTACGTGTGAATGCCGTCGGCCGCCGGCGCGCCGAGGACCACGTTCTTCAGCTTCGCGCCGTCCTCGAGCTTGAACACCGGCTTCTGGCCCTCGGCCTGGCTGCCGTCCCCGAGCGTGTTCTTGTCGGCGATGTACCGCTTGCCGCCGCCGTCGAACGTCTCGCCCGCCTTCACGATGATCGTCGAGCTGACGACGCCGCCGTTCCCGGCCGTCGTGGTGCCGCCGCCCGAGCTGCTGCCGCCCGAGCTCCCGCCAGAGTCGCCGCCGCCCACCGGCACGAGCTCGATGTAGTCGACCTTCAGGTCGTACCCCGACGACGAGGAGTTCTTGCCCTTGCACGTGAGCGCGAACTCGACATTGCCAGAGAGCGATTTCTCCCCGAGCGTCGCGGTCGTCCAGCTGTCGCCGGTGGAGGAGCCATAAGCGTCGAAGGACTTCACCGACGATCCCTTCACGGCGAGCTCGTACTTGCCGTACACGTTCCGCTTGGCGTAACGAACGACGATCTTGTACGTACCGGACGCGACCGACGCGGAGAACTTGAAGGTGTCCCCGCTCTGGTTGGCGCGGAGCTTCACGTTGTCCGCGTTGTCTTCGATCTTGTCGCCCGACGAGATGGACCAGTTCTGGTTCTCGGCCTCGATCCTGACGGCGCTGAGCGCGTCGCTCGCCGAGTCCACGTCCACATCCAGGTCGGCGCCGTCCGCCGCGAGGCAGCCGGCGAGACCGAACGACAACAGGGCACCGAAAGCATAGGTCAATCTCAAGCTCATGATGTTATCCCTCAATCGTTAACGTTGCGCGCGACCGACGACTCCCACCCTTCACCCCCTCCGCGCACCCCTCCCCCGCGGGTCGTCATGTCCTCGCGATGTCTGCGTGATGTCTTGTCCTGTCTTCATCTTCACGTCAGAGCAATGCCCAGGCCACAGCGCGCCATCACCCGGGGCCGCAGATCAGGGCACCATGATTGCATTTTTCCGCTGAAGGACGGCGTTTCACCCGCTTCGGCGAACAGGCACGCTCGCCGCTGTCATGGGCCGCCGTCAACGACGTCAACCGGCGGTTGACACATGAGCCCGCAGACGCCCGCCGGGGCGTCGCCGTGCGCAGTCACTCTGCGTAGCAGACCTCGAGGCGCGGGCGGCGCGACGCCGTGGTGTCTTCGCTGGCCCGCCACTGCGTCGCCCCCGCCACGTCCTCTTCCATCACGAACCCGTAATTCGGGAGGACGCCGCTCACCCAGTCCTGCACCAGGTCGGTGAGGTTGGCGGTCCGATCGCCGGAGCCGTTGACGGTGACGATCGACGCGAAGCTGAGCGGCTCCCAGCTCTGGTTGTAGCTGGACCAGCTCACGGTCGTCTCGCCCCAGGGCGCGAGGGCCTCGTGGAGACGAACGGTGGTGACCGACGCCTTGTACACCTGATTGATCGTCAAGGTGGCCGAGTAGACCGGCGCGCCCGCGGGGATGAACGAGAGGTCGAACCAGACCAGCGCAGCACGGAAGCCCCCGGTGCCGGCTCCGCCCGTATAGATCGACGGGTACGACCCTTCCTTGTAGGTCGGCGAGGCCGACCAGAGCGTCGCGTCCCAGACCGTGCCGAAGACGCCGCGCTGCACGGTCCTGCACACGGGCGTGCCTCCGGAGCCGGCGCCGCCCGCCCCGCCCGAGCCGGTGCTGCCCACGCTCATCGCGCTGCTCATCATGACGCTGCCTGTGCTCGTGATCGAGGCGCTCGAGCTGCTGCTCGTGCTGGATACGCTCGTGCTGCTGCTGCTCGTGCTGGATACGCTCGTGCTCGAGGCGCTCGAGCTGCTGCTCGTGCTGGACGAGCTCGAGCTGCTGCTGCTCCCGCTGCCGGGTGGCGCATAGGTGAGCGTCAGCTCCATGTCGAAGGACAGATCGGTCGAATTGGGGGCCGATTGCTTGACCATCACGGCGAGGATGTTGCTTCCGACCACGAAGGAGCTCGGGGAGAGCGTCGCCGTGGTGAGCTCGTCGTCGCGCGACTCCGCGGACGCATAGTCACCGTAGGCCGTGTTGGTCACGCGCTTCGATGCCACCTGGGCGCCGTTGAGCCAGACGACGACGCCGTCGTCGTGGATGAGCTTCATGGTCGCCTGCGCGACCGGCCCGTCGATCGGGATGATCTTGCGGAAGTAGGCGGTGGGATACGACGGCGTGGCCCGGTAGAGGGCCGTGCTCTCCCCGCCGTCGCCGTAGCCGAGCTGCCCCCAGCCCCCCTTCCACGAGGAGTCGTCGAACGTGAGGTTTCGCCAGGCCGTACCCCGGTCGACGCCCAGGTCGTCGTAAACCCAGTAATCGCCGAAGTAGACCGCCGTGCGGGGGAGGCTCTGGATCGTGAAGCCGGCGTTGCTCTCGTCGGAGAGCAGCGGGTGCTCGGCGTCGGAGACGCGCACGAGCGCCGTCGTCGTGTCGATGGAGGGGACCACCCAGTTGTAGCGGCCCGTGTTGGCGGCGCTGTTCGTGATCGTGGTCCAGGTCGCGCCGTCGTCGGTCGTGTACTCGATCCGAACGGTGGGGATGTTCCCCACGGTCGCCCAGCGGATCGGGAAGATGCCGCCCGGCGGCAGGCGCTCCCCCCCGTCGGGCGCCGCGACGTCGAGGGCCGTTCCCTTCACGATCGCGAAGCGATCGCTGATCACGCCGTCGTAGCGAACGTTGGACATCGTGAGCCGGTTGTCCTCGACGTCGAGGAGGCACGAGCCGCTCTGCGCCTCGTTGAAGTACATGAGCGGGTGGCCTCCGGAGCCGCCCACGTACGTGCCGTGGCCGGCGACGACATGGACCGCCCCTTCGTGGCTCCCCTTGCCAGGGAGCTTCACGTAGGGGCCGTCGCCGAGCGGCTTGCCGTCGTGCCCGTCGACGATGTGCCCGTCCGCCGTGGTCGGCGTATCGTAGGCGCCGTCCACGAGGAACGAGCGCTCGTAGTTGTGCGAATGGCCCGCGAGCACCAGGTCGACCCCGCCCGCGTCGAGGAGGGGCGCGAGGTACTCCCGGTGCTCGATGATCAGCCAGTCATCGTCCGAGTCGTGGGTGCCCTTCGTGTACATCGGAAAATGCATGTACGCGATGATCCAGTCCTGTTCCGTCGCGGCGAGATCGGCGGCGAGCCAGGCCGCCATCGCGCCGGTCGAGTACCGCGAGGAGCCATAACCGTCGAGCACGACGAAGTGGACGTTCGCATAGTCGTACGAGTAGTAAGCTTCCGTACCCGAGGGGACCCCGCCGGCCTCCCCGGCGGCGGGGAGCACGTAGGCGGTGTAGTAAGGACCGGTCTGCGTCGCCGAGTCGGAGCTCAGGCCCTCGTGGTTGCCGAACGTCGGCCACACGACCGTGTTGCGGAGGATCGCCGCGTACTGGTTGAAGAAGCCGTTGGTGAACTCCTCGGTGGTGCCGAAGTTGTACGCCATGTCCCCCATGTGCAGGAGCAGGTTGGGGCGGTACGCGCCGACGGCGTTCAGCATCGCGTCTCGCGTCGCCCAGGGCGCAGTGCCGCCGTAGCCGGTGTCTCCGATGATCCACGCCCGGAACTTCTTCGGCGTGGACACGGGCGGCGCCGTCTCGAAGTAGAAGGAGGAGGAGCCGCCGGCCAGCACCGCGCTCGATGTACCGACGCTGTAGTAGTAGCGGGTGTTCGGCGTGAGCCCGCCGATGAGCACCTCGTGCTGGGTCGCGAGCGCGCCGAGATCCACCGTCTGCGTCAGATTCGCCGGATCGGTCCCGTAGCGCACGCGGCTGTCCGTGCCGACGTCGGTCGTCCACACCACGTAGACCGAGTTGGGCGTCAACGACTGCAGATAGGGCTGCCTCATCACCGACTGGGCGGCCGCCTGACCGGCCCACGCCATCGTCACTGCCACCGACGCTGCGGCCAGATGTCCGGGGTTCAATTTCATTGCTTCACCCTCCGAGCTTCCTGATTCATCCCGCCTTGCCTCCAACAAACGCTCGCCATGCGGCGAGCCGGGCGCCTGCCCGGCACGGTCACGCCAGCGATCGCATCGCGCCTGATACCGTGTGCGATCAGCGTATCGGACGTGAACGCGCTGCTACCATCTTACCGAAACCATACATGAGAGATCATCTTAAATCGGAGAGCCTCGCGCCGGCGGCAGACCACTCCGGTCTCTGTCTCTGAGCGGCGCCGGAAGGCAGCGATTGCCGGGGCGCGCTCAAGGCACAACAGAATTCCGTCGCGACTGTCGAGCGAACGCGCCAACACTGGCCAACACGGACTACGTGCCCGGCGCCGACGGTCGGCGCTCGTCGTCCCAGCGCAGTCGCGTCCGCCGCGTCCGCCGCGTCCGCCGCGTCCGCTCGCTCTTGCACGGATGCTCGCATGGAGGATGGACGCCGGGGCCTTCGCCCGTAGCCGCCTCGCGCGACAGCGGTAGGTCAGTCTTGCAAAGCCTTTCTGCTCCCTGGCCAGCTGGTGCGGCGCCCCTGGGCGCCACGCGGCAGGATCATCATCAGGAGGACCTCAAAGCATTGTCGTCGAGCAGCGGGTCGCTGAACGATCGAGGGAAGCTAGCATGAACTCTTTTTCAATTGTATGAGGGATATGTGTCATCGCGATTTCTGACTTTCCGCGCGGGGCCCGGGCGCATGATCGCGACGGGGGTGCGCGGTGGATCGCCAGCGCGGGCCGGCTCCACCCCGCGATTCCCGAATACTCCGCGAGCAACGACGGCCGGGCTCACCGCCATGGCGGCGGTCAGCGCGGCCGCCATGGCCGCCGTCCTGCTCCTGGGCGAGCGCCCTGCGCTGGCGGATCCGGGGGAGCCGGCCGAGGTCGAGGCGCGCCGCCTCGTCCATGTGCTCGGCTACGTCGCCATGGACTATGGGGGGTGCGTCGCGAACGGCGCCGTCACCAGCGTCATCGAGTATGACGAGCAGCTGGCGCTGCTCGGCGAGGCGATCCATGTCGCCACCCGCATCCAGCCGTCCGCGCTCGAGAGCGGGGCGGGCGACCTCGCGCAGGGCATCGTCGGCGTGCGTGAGCTCGTCGAAGCGAAGGTCGCTGCGGATCGAGTCGCCATCGCGGCCAGGGGCGCGCGCGACCGGGTCGCGTCCGCCTTCCGGCTGGCGGAGGCGCCGCTCTCGCGGCCCGACGCGAAGCGCGGCGCGGCCCTCTACCAGGAGAACTGCGCCACCTGCCACGGCCCGACGGGGCACGCCGATACCCGGCGCGCGGCGAGCCTGGTCCCGCACCCGGCGAACTTCCACGACGCGATCATCGCCGAGCAGCTCGCGCCCATCGGTGTCGAGTCCGCGGTTCGATTCGGCGTCAGCGGCACGGCCATGGTGCCGTTCACCTTTCTCTCCGCCCGCGACCGCTGGGACCTCGCCTTCCACGTCGCCGGCCTCCACCACCCCGAGCCCGGCGAAAGCCCGAGGCCGCTCGATCTGCCGGACTACTCCATGGTCGAGCTCGCGGTCCGCTCCGACGGGGACCTGCGCGCCGAGCTCTCCGCGCGCGGGATCCCCGCCGAGCGGCACGCGGCGCTCCTCGCGGAGCTCCGGCGGCGCGTCGCCTATGGCGGCGAGGCCGCGTCACACCCCCTCTCCATCGCGCGCGCCGCGCTCGACAGGGGGCGCGCCGCGCTGCGCGAGGGCAGGCTCGTCGACGCGCGCGAGGCGCTCAGCACAGCCCAGCTCGACGGCATCGACGTGGCCGAGGCGAGCGTCCGCACCGTGAAGGAGGCGCTCGCGGACGACCTCGGTGACGGCGCCTTCGCCCTTCGAGCGGCGCTCGCGGCAGGCGCGACGACAGACACGCTCGACGCGGGCATGGCCACGCTCCTGCGCGACGCGACCTACGCCGAGGTCGCGCTCGCGCGGTCCGGGGGCGCGCCAGGTCGGCTCGTGGCCCAGGTATCGAGCCGCTTGGCGCTGCGCGAGCTCGCCGCTGCGGCGCTCTTCCTCGCCGCGCTCGCCGCCGTCGCGTCGTCACGGAGCCGGCGTGTCGTCCACGTCGCGTCGGGCGCGGCGCTGCTGCTCGCGCTCGCCGCCTGGGTCGCGGCGGCGCTCGGGCACATGGCCGGCTTCTGGCGAACGCTCACGGCAGGCGCGACGATCTCCCTCGCGCTCGCGGCGCTCGCGGCGCTCGCGGCGCTCGCGGCGCTCGCCGGCGCGGCGGCGCTCGCCCGGCGGCGCGGCGCGCGGCAGGTGCGCTCGCACGATCCATTGCATGGCGGCCTGTCGCGAGGCCGCGGAGCGGCCGTGTTCGCGGCCGCGCTGCTGGCCGGCTTCGGCGCGGCGTTCTCGGCGCTCGACGCCGCGCTCGGGGTGTCGCTCCCCGTCGCCCCGCCCGCCGTGGCCGGGGTGTTGTTCACGCTCGCGCTGCTCGCCGCCGGCGCGGCGCTGGTCGCCCGTGCGAGCCGGGCGGCCGCGCGCCGCTGGGCGAGCCCTCCCGCCTGGCTCGCCTGTCTGCTGTGCGTCCCGCTCGCCGGCCGCGCCGTGGCCGCCTTCCAGCTCTGCGGGTTGTTGCCGCTCCACCGGCTGCCGCTCCCTCGATTCACCGCGCTCGGCATCTACCCTGCGGTCGAGACATGCCTCGTCCAGGCAGCGCTGCTCGGGCTCGCGCTCGCCGGCGCGGCCCGCGGCCGCCGCGCCGAAGGGGCGTGTTGACTCGTGCTCATGACGAGCCACGCCACCGTGAAGGCGGCCGTCGACGCCGTGAATCGCGGAGCCGCGGATTGCCTCTCGAAGCCGTTCGATCACGCCGAGCTCGTCGCCCTCGTCGAGCGCCACCTCGCCAATGCGCGGTCGGGGAAGGGCGCTCCCGCAGCGCCGTGACACGGTCGACGCCACAGGGCTGTCGCCACGGAGCTCGCCAGAGCTGCCGAGTCGCCAACAGGCGATGGCGGAGGCTTCCTCACGCCGACATATCATGTCATGTAGGGAACGGTCGCTCCGCGCACGCGCAGTCGAGCTGCCTTGATTCGACAGGCTGAGCAGCGCTGGCCGGCGAGGGGCCGCCAACCGTTGTCTCGAGCCCGCGCCGCGGCGGCTCGCGTCGCGACCGACGCGCTTCCATTCCGGCACGCAGCGTCCTATCGTGATTGGCTGAAGCTTCTCGGAGATCCCTTCCATGACCATGAACAGCAAGCTGGCTTTTGCGCGGTGGACCAGCGGGTGCCTCATTGCGGTGCTCGGGGTTGGATGTGCCCAGATCTTCGGCTTCGATAAGTTGTACGAGGTCGCGCACGGCAACACCGGAGGCGGTGGCGCTGGCGGCGAAGGCGGCGAAGGCGGGAACGCGGGAGGCGGCGGCGCTGGCGGCGAGGGCAGCACGACCAGCAGCACCAGCGGCACGAACGCGGGAGGCGGCGGCGCTGGCGGCGAAGGCGGCGCCGGCGGGAACGCGGGAGGCGGCGGAGAGGGGGCAGGATGCCCGGAGCCGCCGATGGGCGACCCCACCCTGGAACTGTCGATGATCGACGACATGGAAGATGACAACGACACCATCATCAAAGTGGTGGATGACATGAACCCCCGGCAAGGGGCCTGGTACGTGGCGAACGATGGCGAGGGGACGCAAACGCCCGGAGTGGGCGAGCCGTTCACGATGAGCATCCTCGAGCCGCCGCGCGGCGACAGCACATTGGCAGTGCACGTCGTGGGCGACGACCTGTTTGAGAAGTGGGGTGCCCTGTTCGGCTTCCAGTTGAACAGCGCTTCGGCGTCCAATCAGGGCCTCTACGACGCCTCCGCGTTCAGCGGCATCACCTTCTTTGCCTATGCGGATGGAGCCGCCTCGACGAAGGTGACCGTTGACGTCGCCGACGTGCAGACCTGGAGCAAGGGCGGCATCTGCACCACCGAAGGGGGCGGGTGCGACGATCACTTCACCAGGGTCGTCACGCTGAAGAATTGCTGGACTCAGTTCAAGGTGCCCTTCTCCTCCCTCGCGCAGTCCAGCTGGGGCCAGCAGTTCGAGGCGGTCGACCTGACGAAGATCTGGGCCATCCAGTTTCGCTTCTCGGCGAGCCGTGCATTCAGCGTGTGGATCGACGACGTGGCGTTCTACAAGGAGCCGGCGCCGGAGACGGAACCCGAAGCCACGACCCCGTGAGCGCCGG
The DNA here is from genome assembly GCF_051525245.1 of Sorangium sp. So ce128. NCBI lineage: Bacteria > Pseudomonadati > Myxococcota > Polyangiales > Polyangiaceae > Sorangium > Sorangium sp. So ce128. Next base: position 7,122,025 of record NZ_CP150313.1, read on the forward strand.
AGCCGCGCGCGAGCTCGCAACGAGGGTCGAGCCCGCTCAGCGTCGAGACGCAGGTGCCGACGAGGTGCAGCCCGAGCACGGCGCCGATCCCCTCGCCCGCCCATAGGCCCAGGTCGAAGAGCGGATCGAGACCGAGCTCGGTGAGCGCGAGGGCCGCCGCCGGCTCGGCCGAGCGGTGCGCGGCGAGGAGCCATGGCCGGAGCGCTGGGGCCATCCTGACGGCGCAGAGGGCCGCGGTGCACGCCGTCAGCCCGTCGACGACGACGCCCATGCGCAGCCGCGCGGCCTCCAGCGCGAAGCCGGCCATCGCGGCGATCTCCAGCCCACCGACCTTCGCCAGCACATCGAGGGGGTCCGTGGGATCGGGCACGTGAAGCGCGAGCGCGTCGGCGACGACGCCGGCCTTGCGCGCGACGCCCTCCGCATCGAGGCCGGCGCCCTGTGCCGCGAGGCTCGCCGGCTGCGCGCCCGTGAGGGCGCACAGGACGGCTGTCGCCGCGGTCGTGTTGCCGACGCCGATGTCGCCGGCGCCCGCGAGCGTGACGCCCTCCGCGGCGAGCGCGCGGGCGGTCTCGGCGCCCGCCTCCATCGCGCATGCCGCCTCGCCGCGCGTCATCGCCGGCTCGCGCCGCAGGTTGCCGGTGCCACGCCGCACCACCCGCGGCGCCAGCGGGACGACAGGCGCGCACGGCAGCGCCGAGAGATCGCCCGCCAGGCCGACGTCGACCGCGACGAGCCGCACGCCGTGGCGCGCCGCCAGCGCCGAGACCGCCGCGCCCCCGGCCATCACGTTCGCGAGCCTCGCCGCCGTCGCCGGCGAGGGGTGAGCGCTCACGCCCTCGGCGACGACGCCGTGGTCCGCGCAGAACACGGCCAGCCCCGGCGCGGGCAGCGGGAGCGGCAGCTCGCCACGCACGCCGGCCCACCACGCCGCGAGCTGCCCGAGCCGCCCCAGGCTGCCCGCCGGCAGGCCGAGCGTGGCCTGGTGCGCACGGGTGGCCTCCATGGCGGCGGCGTCGAGCGGTGAGATCGCCGTCGTGCGGAGCCATGAGCGCGGCGGCTCGCTCGCGCAGCCCGCCGCGGACGTGCTGGCGTCGTCGCGGTCTTGCCAGATGCCATGTTCGTGGACGACCTCATCGACCGCGCGCCGCTCTCGCCAGCCGCTCTCTTCCAGCATCGGTCGCCGCCGGAACGCGACGGGGTGGCCCAGGCAGAGATACGCAATCGGCTCCACGCCCGGCGGGAGGCGCAGCTCGGCGCGGAGGACGGCGGGCTCCACGATGCTGACCCAGCCGACGCCGACGCCCTCGGCGCGCGCGGCGAGCCAGAGGTTCTGCACCGCGCAGCACGCGCTCGCGCGCACCGCCTCCGGCTGGACGATGGTGCCCAGGATCGCCTCCCCGCGCGGCCTCAGGTCGACCGCGACGCACACGTTGAGCGACGCCTCGAGGATCCCCTCGAGGCGATAGGAGAGGTACTGCTCGCGTCGGCCCTCCGGAAAACGGGCAGCCTCCTCCTGACGGCAGCGAAGGAAGCTCTCGCGGATCCGCGCGCGCTGCGCCTCGTCACGCACCACGACGAAGCCCCAGGGCTGGGAGAATCCCACGCTGGGCGCCAGGTGGGCGGCCTCGAGGATTCGCCGCAGGACATCCCGGTCGAGCGCGCGCCCCGGCTCGAAATGCCGCACGTCCCGCCGCAGGGCAATGACGTCGTAGACCGCCTGCCGCGCTCCCTCGTCGAAGGCGACGACGGCCTCCGGTACCAGGTACGACGGTTCGTGTATGGCGTTCACCGCGGTCAGCTACCACAGTTGGCAGGCGATGGGCAGCCGACGGCCGCGCGCTGCAGATGGCCCCCCTCGCGCGTCTTCCTTCGAGCCAGCGAGCCGCGCCGAGGGGGCTCTGGGCGAGCGGGGACCGCCGTGCTCGGCCTCCGCGCCGATCGCGCCCATCACGAGGGCCACCCCGGTTGGACGCAGCTACCCTGCCCTCGACAGGGAAAACCCCTCGTATCCCCGAGCCGCGACCGCCTCGCACCGCTTTCTGTAGGCGCCGACGCCCCCGGCATAGGGCATGAGGACGCGCGGCTTGCCAGGGATGTTCGCCCCGACGTACCAGGAGCTGGCCAGCGGATACAGCGTGCCGCCGGCCACCTCGTTGGCGTGCGCGACCCACCCCTCCTCCGCCTCGGCGGTGGCCTCGATGCACGCGAAGCCTCGCTCTCGCAGGTACGCGATGCAGTCCGCGATCCATTCCACGTGCTGCTCGATGGAGACGATCGCATTGCTGAACACGGACGGGCTCCCAGGCCCGGTGATCGTGAACAGGTTCGGGAAACCGGCGATGGCGACGCCGAGGTACGTGCGCGGGCCGTCGGCCCACCTCGCCTTGAGCGGCTCGCCGCCCCTCCCGCGCAGCTCGATCCTGGTCAATGCGCCCGTCATGGCATCGAAGCCCGTGGCGAGCACGAGGCTGTCGAGCGCGTACTCCGCGCTCCGCGTCCGGAGCCCCGTCTTCGTGATCTCCTCGATGGGCGACGCCTTGACGTCGACCAGCGTGACGTTCTCCCGGTTGAAGGTCTCGTAATAGCCGGTGTCGACGCAGAGCCGCCGGGTGCCGAGCGGATACCCCCTCGGCGACAGCGCCTCGGCGACGGCAGGGTCGCGGACCGTCGCGCGGATCCGGGATCGGACGAACTCGGCGGCGGTCTCGTTGGCTTCCCGGGACCGCATCACGTCCGAGAACGTGGCGAGGAAGCCGGTGCCGCCCTGCTCCCAGCGAGCCTGATACGCGCGCTCCCGCTCCTCGGGCGGCACCTCCAGCGCGGACCGCGGGTCGACGTCCATGATGACCCCGGCGCGCGTCTCGCGAGCCCTCTGCCGGTGCTCCGCGTAGTTCGCCTTCATCCACGATGCGTAGGCCGCCTCCAGGGGCGCGTTGCGCGCTGGCACGCTGAAGCACGGGGTCCGCTGGAAGACGAAGAGGCGCGCCGCCTGCTCGGCAATGGCGGGGATGACCTGGACGCCGGACGAGCCCGTGCCGATGACGCCGACGCGCTTGCCGGTGAAGTCGACGCCGCCGTGCGGCCAGTGGCTTGTGTGGTATCGCTCGCCCCGGAATGCCTCGAGCCCCTCGATGTCGGGCACCTTCGCGGCGGACAGGCAGCCTGTCGCCATGATCAAGAACCCGGCGGACACGCCGGCGCCGTCGTCGGTCCGGATCACCCACCGCTCCGTCGCCTCGTCGAAGGCGGCCGCGGTCACCCGCGTCCGGAGCCGGATGTGCGCGCGGAGCTCGAACCTGTCCGCGACGTGCTCGAGATAACGCAGGATCTCCGGCTGCGTGGCGTATCGCTCGGTCCACGTCCATTCCTGCTGGAGCTCGGGAGAGAACGAATAGGAGTAGTCCATGCTCGCAATGTCGCAGCGCGCGCCGGGGTAGCGGTTCCAGTACCAGGTGCCGCCCACCCCGTCGCCCGCCTCGTAGACGCGGACCGAGAGGCCGAGCCGGCGCAGGCGGTAGAGCATGTACAGACCCGCGAACCCGGCGCCGACGACGACGGCGTCGACGCGGCCCAGAGGCGCGGGGCTGTCTCCTGAACGATTCGACTGCACGTCAGACATGATGTTCGCCTCCCTCTCCGGACATGGGTGCGCGGGAGGCCGCTCGAGGCCCCGCGCGAACGCTTCAGAGACGCGCGCCGCCCTGCGCCGGCGCCGGGCGTGGGGCGCGGTGGACGCGAAGGGCGAGCGCCATCAAGCTCAGGACCAGCACCACCCCGAGGTGCACGAGGCCGCCCCACCCCAGCGCCGACAGGAGCGCACCGGACGCGAGCGACGCCGCGCCGCTGGCGGCGAACACGCACAGATCATTGACGCCCTGCGCCCGGAAACGCTCGGGGCCGGACCGGCTGCGCGCGACCAGGGTCGTCGCGGTCACGAACACATAACACCACCCGACCCCGACCAGCGAGAGCCCGACCAGGTGCCCTTCGAGCCCTGGAGCCAGGCTGATCACGAACCCCGCCAGCAGGAAAAGCAGCCCGAGCCCCTGGAGCGCCGCGATCGACATCCGCTTCAGGAGGGCGCCGACCGAGAGCGAAGGCAGGTACATGCTCAGGAGGTGCACCTCGATCACCCAGCCCGCCTGCCGGATCGATCTCTGCTCGACGCCGCACATCTGGAGCGGCGTCGGCACCATGATCAGGCTCATCACGAGGAATGCGCCGGCGCCCATCGCCACCATGGGCCAGTACAGCGCGCGAGCCCCCGCGTCGGGCGCGGCGGAGGCCTCCGCGACCCGCGCTTCCTGCGGCCGGTACGACGCGAACGCGAGCGCCGCGACGACCTGGAGCGCCGAAAGGACGAGCAGGGCAGAGGGCAGCTCGCTGGACGTCCGTCCTTCCAGCAGGCCGAAGAGCGAGATGCCAGGGACGATGCCGAGCGCGCTGGCGAGCTGGATCATGGTCAAGAGGCGCGGCGCCCGATGGCTCTCCTGCCCTTCGAGGATCGCGAAGCGGTACTGCTGCACGAAGGCGCCGTGCAGGCCGACGCCGGAGACCGCCGCGCAGAACAGCGGGAGATCGGAGCGGTCCACCGCGCGCGCCGCGAGCGCGAGGCAGCCGGCGGACAGGAGCGCCGCGGCGATGAAGCAGGGCTTGCGCCCGAAGCGGCGCATCAGCTGGCTGGCCGGCCAGGTGCCCAGGGCCGAGGACAGCACGAGCACGGCCACCGGGAGCGTCGCGAGCCGCATGTCCCGCGCGAGCCGCTCACCCACCACGCTGCCGACGAACTGGACCGACACCACGGAAGCGATCCCCAGGACCTGGCAAAGCAGCAGGACCAGCGTGTTGACGGACGCGGCGGGCGCGGGCGCAGCGACAACGGCCTGACGGCTCAACGGACGCGCTCCACGGAAGGCAGGGCGGCCCCGTTCCCCGCGTCGAGCGCTGCGATCGCCTCGAGGGAGAGGCCCAGGCGCTCGTGGAGGAAGCGCACCATCGTCCAGTGAGGCAGCGCGCCCTCGTCGAAGGGGCCGAACTCGTCGCGGTAGAGCGGCAGCCAGCGCAGCGCCTCCTCGATCGCCTGCTCCCGGCTGACCTGCCCCTCCTGATAGTCCTCGTAGGGCAGGCTGCGGTGATGGATGAAGAAGCGCCCCGGGAGGCGCTCCTCGCAGAGCTCGCGGTACTCCCGCGTCTGCAAGATCAGGTAATGCCAGACCTCGTCGATCGCCTGCTCCACCGGCAGGAACAGCCCGGCCAGCGGCTCCGGATAGCGCGATATCAGGTAGAGGTACCGCAGGCATTCGAGCACCTGACGCTCGACATAAGCGGGCTCCTCGCCGGTGGTCCGCACGAAATGGCGCACCACGCCGGCGAAGAACGCGCCGTCGAGCCGCGCCTTCAGCGCGGCGGCCGTCACCCTGGGTCGTTCCGTCGTCACGAGCCACCTCGCTCCGCGGCCTCGCCGCCCTGCACCAGCCATGCGTACTTCCCGGACTTGCCGATCGCGAGTTGGGCGCGGTGCTCGACGACGCAGTCGAGGCCGGCGCCCTCCCAGATCCGCTCTCGCAGCGCGCGCGCCGCGGCCGGGCCGACGGGCGCGCCGTCGAAGGTGGTATAGAGCAATCGGCCCCGCCGCCGTCCCTCCGCGTGGAGCTGATAGACGAAGACGGACGGCGCGGAGACGGCGATCCAGTCATCGAGATCGGCCTGCGAGATCGGTCCCCTCTCCTGGGCCCAGAGGAGCTCCCGCTCGCGCCCGCAGAACCGGCGGATCCGGAGCGGATCGGGGGAGCCGTCGACCGTCTCGGCGCAGTCGCCCGAGCGATAGCGGATGAGCGGCATGCAGGGGTTGCGCACGCTCGAGACGATGAGGCTGTAGATCGCGCTGCCCTCCTCGACAGGGATCAGCTCCAGGTGCATCTGGTCGAGGTAAGGCCAGTAGCGGCCGTGACGATCGCTGTAATACAGATATCCGAGCTCGGTGCTGCCGAACAGGTCGACGATCGGGCACTCGACGTGCTCCGCCAGGAACCGCCGCACGTTCCTCGGCGTGAGCTCGTAGGCGTGAACGATGCTCGCCGGCCTCGGAAAGCGCTCCCACGCTCCGATGTCCATGGCCTTCTTCACCAGGTGAGCGAGGTGGTAGCCATCGCAGTCGAGGTGGTAAAGACGTCGCGGATGCGCCTCTCGGACGGCGCTCATCTCGTCGAGCATGCGCTCGACATCGCCGCGATCCCAGAGCGCCGGGTCGAGCCGCAGGTTGATATAGAGCGTCCGCTCGTCGAGCCGGCGCTCCTCGAGGCTGGGGAGCGCCGGCGCCTCGGCGCCGCGCCGCCTCGCGGCGAGCCGCGCCACGTGCTCGGTCGCCAGCACCGTGGTGATCGAGACGCGCTGGCAGCCCTCATGCCAGGTGACCGCGATGTCGGGGTGCTCGCTCCACAGGCGGTAGTACGACTTCAGAAGGAAGAAAGGCGGGCGGATGATCTGCATCCGCGCGTGGTTGGTCCCGGTCGAGAGCACGAGCTCCGCCTCGCCGACCTTCAGCGCCTCGGCGAGCCTCGGGGTCATCCAGTTGTCCGGAAAGCCTCTTGCGATCTCCGGCTTGTCCAGGATCGGGAAAGAGCCCCTCTCGATCGACTGTCGGTAGATAGGGATGTCCCTGACCTGATCGATCATCGCCGCGAGCGTCGGTCCGTGGGCGTCCATCGGTCGACTCCAGGAAAAAGGTTGAACAGCCATCGAGAAGCGCAGCCCCCATCGGTCCGGGCGCGCGCGAGCGAGGCAGAAGACCACGGCAAGATGAACATGGTCCCGCCGCCTCGCTCGCGGCCCCGGCGGCTCCGTCAGCTGATGCAGCCGGCCTTCTTCGAGATACAGCCTTCCTTCCGCGAGATGCAGCCGGCCTTCTTCGAGATGCAGCCCGCCTTCCGCGAGATGCAGCCGGCCTTCTTCGAGATACAGCCTTCCTTCCGCGAGATGCAGCCGGCGTCGAGGGTCGGCCCACCGGACGTGTTGGCCGCGATCCACTGCTTCCAGAGACGATCCTGGGCGATCTTCCGAATCAGGTGTTCCATTCGAACCTCCGATGATGTGATGGTGGACGATGCAACCACGGCGCACACGTCCACGACCCGCGCAGGGCGGCGGTCGTGTGCTCGACGGTCCGGCAGACACCATTTGTGGGCAGCCCGACCGTCTGGCTGACTATACGGTTCAACCCAAAGGGGTCAAGGCGGGCAATCCGTGGGTGGATCGCGCCGCCCGGCCATCCGCCGAGTCGGCCGCTCCAGGACCAATGGAACTATCTTGGCGCGCGGCCATTCCGACGATCACCGTTCGCCGGTTCCACCGGGGGGATCCAGCGCGATACGCTCCTTGCTCCCCCTTTCGAAAGCGAGCGAGAGAATGACCCGAGAGCTCCGTTCCCTCATCACAGGATCCAGCAGCGGCTTCGGCCGCGCGACCGCCGTCACCCTCGCCCGCGCGGGACACCGCGTCTTCGCCGGGATGCGCGCGATCACGTCGAAGAACGCGGGGCCGGCGTCCGAGCTCGCGGAGCTCGCCGCGCGCGAGGGGCTCGCGCTCCGCGTGATCGAGCTCGACGTGACGAGCGACGCCTCGGTCGACGCGGGCGTGGCGCGCGTGCTCGACGAGGCGGGCGGCGTCGACGTCGCGATCAACAACGCGGGCGTCCTGTCGCAGGGGCCGATCGAGGCGTTCACCGTGGCGCAGGCCGAGGCGACGTTCCAGGTGAACTACCTCGGCGCCGTGCGCGTCAACCGCGCCGTGCTGCCCGCGATGCGGCGGCAGAAGAGCGGCCTCCTCGTCCACGTGAGCAGCGCCGTCGGGCGGGTCGCGACGCCGCTCTTCGGCCATTACAGCGCGAGCAAGTTCGCGCTGGAGGCGATGGCCGAGTGCACAAGTTACGAGCTCGCGCCGCTCGGGATCGACGTCGCCATCGTGGAGCCGGGCGCGTTCCCGACGACCGGCGTGATGACCAACGCGATGCAGGCCGACGAGGCCCGAGCGGCGGAGTATGGCGCCCTGTTCGCGCTCGCCGCGGAGCTGTGGAAGCCGGTGATCGAGACGATGAAGCGCCAGGGTCCGCCAGACCCGCAGCAGGTCGCGGACGCGATCCTGAAGCTCACGGAGCTGCCGGCCGGGGAGCGGCCGCTGCGCACCGTGCTCGACCCGCTGGGCAACGGCGCCGCGGAGGAGATCAACCGCAGGACCGAGGACGTGCAGCGGGCGTACATCGAGTGGATGGGCCTCGGCGGCGTGCTCAGGCGAGCCGGCGGATAGCGCGCAGCAGCCGGGATCCGCGGGGCGCGGAGATCTCCGCGCCTTCTTGGGACACAAACCATCTCCGCGCTCCCGTCACAGCGCGATTGTCAAGACCGAACCGGGCTGCCAGCCTGGCTCGCGCGCCTGTGCACCAGCAGCTGAAATGAAGCACCGTGTCCATCCGTCGCTGCGTCGCGCAACGCGCGTCATTCGTCAACGGTGCTCCGCAGACTCCGCTGCGAACGGGCGCTCCTGCGGGTGTGGCCGAGTGGCGCAGGATGAAGTGATTTTCGTCTAGGGGTGCGAAGGGCGGCCGGGCTACCCTGGAGACGGGTCGTCGGCCTTTCTGCCCGAGCGCAGCCGCTCGTGTTCGTCCTGGTCCTGCCCGAGCGCAGCCGCTCGTGTTCGTCGAGGTGTGTCGTGAGGTTGAGAACGTCTTATCTGGCTTTGGCCGTGGGATTGCTGCACATAGTCGCCGCCTGTGGAGGGGGCGCGCCCTCCACCACGGGCGATCCTGGCGTAGGCGGCGCGGGGAGCGTGACCTCCAGCGGCTCCGGCGACGGCGGCGGTGGCAGTGACTTCGGCTCGGGCGTCGCCTCCGGCGGCGGCGGAAGCGGCGGCGGGCCCGATCCCTGCGCCGTCGACGACCCGCCCCCCGAGTGCCTCTTGCCCCAGGAGCCCGCCTGCGGCGACGGCGAGATCAACCAGGCCAGCGAGGCGTGCGACGACGGCAACAGCCTGCCCGGCGATTGCTGTTCCGGTCTGTGCGAGATCGAGCCTTACTGTGCATGTCCGACGCCCGGCGAGCCGTGCGTGCTGACCATCGCCTGCGGCGATGGCGTGGTCGATCCGGGCGAGTTCTGCGACGACGGCAACACCGCAGACGGCGACGGCTGCAGCGCAGACTGCATCTTCGTCGATCCCTCGTACGTCTGTCCGAGGCCGGGCGAGGCGTGCACGCTGCTCTACGACTGCGGCGATGGCCGCGTGAACGGCTCCGAGGAGTGCGACGACCGCAACGAGACGTCCGGTGACGGCTGCGCCGCGGACTGCAAGCGGGAGGCGGGCTTCGTGTGCCCGAAGCCCGGGCAGCCGTGCGAGCGCCTGCCGGTCTGCGGCAACGGGGTCAAGGAGGCCGGCGAGCTCTGCGACGACGGCAACGCCGCGAGCGGCGACGGCTGTTCGAGCCTCTGCCGACAGGAGTCCTTCTACGTCTGCACGACGCCGGGACAGCCCTGCGAGCTCCTGATCCGGTGCGGCGACGGCGCGGTGGATCCGGGCGAGCTCTGCGACGACGGCAACGCCCAGGGCGGCGACGGCTGCAGCGCCGACTGCAAGACGCTGGACCCGCTTTACGCGTGCTCCGAGCCGGGGAAGCCCTGCATCCTCCTCTATCGCTGCGGCGACGGGCGCGTGAACAACGGCGAGCAGTGCGAGGACGGCGACGACCCGCCCGCCTCCGGCGACGGCTGCAGCGCGACCTGCATGCGCGAGCCCGGCTTCGTGTGCTCGCGGCCCGGGCAGCCGTGCGAGCTCCTGCCGGTCTGCGGCAACGGCGCCCTGGAGAGCGGCGAGCAGTGCGACGACGGCAACACCGCGAGCGGCGACGGCTGCTCGAGCCTGTGCCGGCAGGAGTCCTTCTACACCTGCCCGACGCCGGGGCGGCCCTGCACCCTCCTCTACTGGTGCGGCGACGGCGCGATCAACCCGGGCGAGGTCTGCGACGACGGCAATACGGTGGGCGGCGACGGCTGCAGCGCCGACTGCAGCGCGGTGGACCCGATCTACACATGCCCCAGGCCGGGTCAGCCCTGCACCCGCCTCTACTGGTGCGGTGACGGCCGCGTGAACGAGGGCGAGCAGTGCGAGGACGGGAACACCCGGAGCGGCGACGGCTGCAGCGCGAGCTGCATGCGCGAGGAGGGGTATCAGTGCAGCCGCCCCGGCCAGCCGTGCACCCGGCCGCCGGCCTGCGGCAACGGCCTCAAGGAGACCGGCGAGCAGTGCGATGACGGCAACACCGCGGGCGGCGACGGCTGCTCGAGCCTGTGCCGGCAGGAGTCCTTCTACAGCTGCCCGACCCCGGGCCAGCCCTGCGAGTTCTTGATCCGGTGCGGCGACGGCGTGCTCAGCCCGGGCGAGGTCTGCGACGACGGCAACGCCGTGGGCGGCGACGGCTGCAGCGCCGACTGCAGCGGGGTGGACCCGATCTACACGTGCACCACGCCGGGTCAGCCCTGCACCATCAACTACTGGTGCGGCGACGGCCGCGTGAACGACGGCGAGCAGTGCGAGGACGGCGACTCCCCGCCTGCGTCCGGCGACGGCTGCAGCGCGGACTGCATGCGCGAGCCGGGGTATCAGTGCAGCCGGCCGGGCCAGCCGTGCACGCGGCTGCCGGCCTGCGGCAACGGCCTCAAGGAGACCGGCGAGCAGTGCGATGACGGCAACACCGCGGGCGGCGACGGCTGCTCGAGCCTGTGCCGGCAGGAGTCCTTCTACAGCTGCCCGACCCCGGGCCAGCCCTGCGTGCTCCTGTTCCGGTGCGGCGATGGCGCCGTGAACCCCGGCGAGATCTGCGACGACGGCAACACCGCGGGCGGCGACGGCTGCAGCGCGGATTGCAAGACGGTGGACCCGGCGTACGTGTGCCCCGAGCCGGGCAGGGCCTGCGTCCTCGTCTACCAGTGCGGCGATGGGCGGGTGAACAACGGCGAGGAGTGCGACGACGGCGACTCCGCGTCGGGCGACGGCTGCACGGCGGATTGCCGGCTCGAGGAGGGCTGGATCTGCAAGCCCGGCCAGCCCTGCACCGTGAGGACCTATTGCGGCGACGGCGCGGTGCAGCTCGGCGAGCAGTGCGACGACGGCGGCGGGGAAAACCCTGTCGGCGGCGACGGCTGCACCGCTCAGTGCAAGATCGAGGTCGGCTGGACGTGCCCGCCGGGCGGCGGGCGCTGCACCCCGCCGCCGCCGCCCGTGTGCGGCGACGGCAAGATCGGCGGCACCGAGGTGTGCGACGACGGGAAGCAGCCCCCGGCGAGCGGCGACGGCTGCAGCGCCGACTGCCAGACGATCGAGGACGGGTGGGATTGCTCGCGCGTCGGGTTCCCCTGCAAGACCGTCTGCGGAGACGGGTTCAAGAACGGCGCCGAGCAGTGCGACGACGGCAATCCCTTCTCGGACGACGGCTGCGACGAGACCTGCCGGATCGAGCCGGGAAGCGTCTGCGACAACGGAGAGCCCCAGGACTGCACGGGCTTCTCCGTCTGCGGCAACGCCATCCGCGAGGGCGCCGAGCCCTGCGACGACGGCAACGGCAACTGGCGCGACGGCTGCACGCCGGACTGCAAGGGCGAGCCGGACTGCAGCGGCGGCGCGTGCATCTCGAAGTGCGGCGACGGCATGCTCCTGCCCGGCGACGCCACCGAGGCGTGCGACGACGGCAACACCGTGAGCGGCGACGGATGCTCCGCGACGTGCACGATCGAGCCGGGCTACACCTGCGCCGTTCAGCCCAGCGAGATGCGGCTGCCGATGGTCATCCGCGACTTCATCGGCTGGTATCCGGAGGGCAACACCAGCAGCTCGAACAACACCCAATGCGACGCCAACCTGACGGACGGCCTCATCGGGCACTTCGATTTCGAGATCACGGGCAACGGGCAGACCGACTACACCGTCCAGACGACGCTCGACAGCGCGGGCAAGCCCGTGAATGCGTACGGCGCCGGCCCCTTCCTGCCGACCGCGAACACCGGCTGGACCACGGGGCAATCCAACTTCCAGTGGTGGTACCGGGACAACCCGACGTACAACAGGACGCTCGTCACCACCATCGAGCTGCTCCCAAACGCCGGCAGGTACGTGTACCAGCGGAACCCGTTCTGGCCGGTGGACCGCACCCCGCCGGGCGGCGATCCCGTGCTCAACAACCTGGTCTCCGCCGGGCTGGAGCGGGCGCAGAACGACGGGCACAACTTCTACTTCACGAGCGAGGTCCGGTACTGGTTCCAGTTCACGCCAAACGGCGCCGCGGCCGACCCGGTGCTCACCTTCTTCGGTGACGACGACGTCTGGGTGTTCATCAAGAACACGCTGACCGCGGACATCGGCGGCATCCACGGGCAGCTCCAGGAGAGCGTGACCATCCTCGATAATGGCGACGCACGCGTGACCCCGTGCGGCACCGCTGCCGGCTGCACGAACCGGGGCACCACGTACGAGGTCGACCTGAACCTCGAGCCGGGCAAGGTCTACGAGATCGCGGTGTTCCAGGCCGAGCGCCACGTCACCGGGTCGAACTACCAGCTCACGCTGTCGGGCTTCAGCGCCGGCACGTCGGTGTGCACGCCGCAGTGCGGGGTCGACCCGCCGGTCGTGACGCCGGGCGAGGAGTGCGACGACGGCAGCGAGAACGGGACGGGCTACGGCCAGTGCAACAACTGCCAGCTCGGTCCGTACTGCGGCGACGGCCAGAGGAACGGCATGGAGACCTGCGACAACGGGGTCAACAACAGCACGTACGCCAACGCCTCGAACGCCTGCGCGCCGGGGTGCGTGGCCCCGCCCCGGTGCGGCGACGGCGCGGTCAACGCGCCGTACGAGGCGTGCGATCTCGGCTCCGGCAACACGGCGAACGGCTACGGCGGCTGCACGCGCGAGTGCCAGATCGGGCCGTTCTGCGGCGACGGCAGGAGGAACGGCGCCGAGGGGTGCGATGACGGCGTCAACGACGGCTTCTACGGCACCTGCAACCCGAACTGCACGCCGGCGGCGATGTGCGGCGACAACCGCGTCGACGCCGACTGGGGCGAGGAGTGCGACAGCACGACCGACGCGAACTGCGTGAGCTGCCAGCGCGGCGAGCACTGCGGCGACGGGGCCACGCAGCGGGACCTCGGCGAGGAGTGCGACGACGGCGTCAACGACGGCGGGTACGGCCAGTGCGGGCTCTCGTGCCTCTACGGGCCGCGCTGCGGCGACGGCATCGTCCAGCCCGAGGAAGAGCGCTGCGACCTCGGCAGCGGGCAGAACACCGGCGGGTACGGCGGGTGCACCGCGACCTGCAACTACGGTCCGTACTGCGGCGACGGCATCAGGAACGGCGCCGAGGGGTGCGACGACGGCGTGAACGACGGCGCTTACGGCACCTGCAACGCGAACTGCACGGCGGCCCCGAGGTGCGGCGACAACCGCGTCGACGCCGATTGGGGCGAGGAGTGCGACAACGCGGCCGACCCGAACTGCCTGAACTGCCAGCTCCCCCCGCAGTGCGGCAACGGGATCACGCAGCCGGCCCTCGGCGAGGAGTGCGATGACGGCGTCAACGACGGCGGCTACGGCCAGTGCGGCCTCGCGTGCCTCTACGGGCCGCGCTGCGGCGACGGCATCGTCCAGCCCGAGGAGGAGCGCTGCGACCTCGGCAGCGCGCAGAACACCGGCGGGTACGGCGGGTGCACCGCCTCCTGCAACTACGGTCCGTACTGCGGCGACGGCATCAGGAACGGCGCCGAGGGGTGCGACGACGGCGTGAACGACGGCGCGTACGGCACCTGCAACCCGAGCTGCACGCCGGCGCCGAGGTGCGGTGACAACCGCGTCGACACCGAGTGGGGCGAGGAGTGCGACAACGCGGCTGACCCGAACTGCGTGAGCTGCCGGCTCCCCGCGCAGTGCGGCAACGGGATCACGCAGCCGGCCCTCGGCGAGGAGTGCGACGACGGCGTCAACGACGGCGGGTACGGCCAGTGCGGCCCCGCGTGCCTCTACGGGCCGCGCTGCGGCGACGGCATCGTCCAGCCCACCGAGGAGGACTGCGATCTCGGCAGCGGGCAGAACACCGGCGGGTACGGCGGGTGCACCGCGACCTGCGACTACGGGCCGTACTGCGGCGACGGCATCAGGAACGGCGCCGAGGCGTGCGACGACGGCGTGAACGACGGCACCTACGGCACCTGCGCGCCGGCTTGCACGCCGGCGCCGAGGTGCGGCGACAACCGCGTCGACGCGGACTGGGGCGAGGAGTGCGACAGCGCGACCGACCCGAACTGCGTGAGCTGCCGGCTCGGCGCGCACTGCGGCGACGGGGTGATCCAGCCGCAGTTCGGCGAGGAGTGCGACGACGGGATCAACGACGGCGAGTACGGCAAGTGCGGGCCCTCGTGCATCTTCGGGCCGCGCTGCGGTGACGGCATCGTCCAGCCCGCGGAGGAGGACTGCGATCTCGGCGAGGGCGAGAACAGCGGCGAATACAACGGGTGCGATGTCCTCTGCCAGTACGGGCCGTACTGCGGCGACGGCCGCGTCAACGGCGCCGAGACCTGCGACGACGGCGTGAACGACGGCTTCTACGGGAGCTGCATGCCCGACTGCAGCCCGGCGGCGAAGTGCGGTGACCGCCGCGTCGACGAGGAGTGGGGCGAGCAGTGCGATCCCCCGAACGAGGCCGCGGGCTGCAGCAACAACTGCCGCGTCGGCGGGCAGTGCGGCGACGGCGTGGTCCAGCCCGGCGAGCAGTGCGACGACGGCAAGAACGACGGCGGCTACGGCCAGTGCGGCCCGCGCTGCCAGCTCGGCCCGCGCTGCGGCGACGGCATCCGCAACGGCCCGGAGCAGTGCGACGACGGCGACGGCAACAACACCGGCGGCTACGGCAAGTGCGCGCCGGGCTGCGTCTACGGCCCGTACTGCGGCGACGGCAAGGTGCAGAGCGTCTACGAGGCGTGCGACGACGGCAACCGCACGGGCGGCGACGGCTGCAGCCTGACCTGCCAGTTCGACGGGTTCCCCAACTGATCGAGCGAAGGCGGGCGCGCGGGGCGAAGGCGTCGTTCGACGCCTCCCCCGCGGGCCCGCAACCCCGGCGCCGCACGGCGCGTCGCTCGGGTCGACCTCCTCCCAGATACCGCCGCTAGCTCGCGATGGCCGCCCTCGGCGGCCCGAGGCTCTGCGGTGCTTTCACCAGAACCGGCCGACGAGCCCCGCCCCGCCGAGCCCAGGCCCGAGGATCGGCGCGGCCGAGAGCTCGAGCAACGGGCCGCCCGTGCGCGCGGGCGCGGGGTCCGTGCGCGCGGGCAGCGGCGGCGGGTTCGGCGTGTCGAACGCGTAGAAAACGAAGCCGCCGAGGGCGAACGCCGCGGCCGTGCCGAACAGGCCGACGGTCGCGTTCGCGAGCTCGTCGCGCGTGTCGAGGTGAACCCGGTAGTCGCCCAGCTCCTTTTCCGAGATCCCCTGCTCCGCGCGCTTCTCGGCGATCTCGCGCGCCTGGTCCTCTTCCTCGAGGCCCGAGGCCAGCGTCAGCACGCCGACGCCGGCGGACAGGATCCCCACCGCGACGAGGCCATAGGACATCTTCCGCTGGAAGGAGCTCGTGAGGCCCACCTCGATGACGAGGCGCTCGCCGCGGCGAAGCGACAGCTCGCGAGAGAACGGCCCGTGGCCGTTCTTCGTGGCGACGAAGAACCGCTTGCCCGGGGCGACCTGGAGGAGCGGCAGCGGCGTCGTGCCGACGAAGCGCCCGTCCAGCGTGACCTGCGCGCCGACGGGGGCCTTCACCTGGAGGAGCGCCGGCCGCTCGCGCAGCTCCCGGTCGATCCCGAGGATGTCCCCCTCGATCGCGACCACCTCGCGCAGCTCGTCGATGTGGCCGTCGGCCGTGATCTTGATCCGGTGCTTGCCCGGCTGCACCTCGGCCATCAGCGGCACGTCGGCCAGCGCGCCGCCGTCGATGGATACGCGAGCCCCCGCTGTCGGCGAGGTGACGTTGATGCGGGTCCGCGGCCTGACGTCGGGCGGCGCCGCCTCGGGCGCGGCGGGCGACGACGGAGCGCTCGCCTCGAGGCGCGCGGCGATCACCCCGAGCTCGCTCAGGGCCTCGGTCGCGTCCGCGCGGCGCCCGCCCTGCGGGACCTGCTCCAGATAGCGCCGGTAGTTCGCGACGGCGGCCCGCAGCGCCTCGGGGCTCTGCTCGACCACGTACAGGCGCCGGTAGGCCTGGGCCAGCGAGAACAGGAGGGCAGGGCGCGGCGCCTTCCTGTACGCCGCCTCGAACGACTGCACTGCATCGCGGTACCGTGTCGCGGCGTAGGCCTGGGCGCCGGCGTTGTAGAGCGCCTTCGCCTGCTCGATGTCCTCCTCCGCCGAGGCCGCGCTCGGCGCGAGCGCGGTCGCCGCGAAGGCCATGAGCACGACGCACAGCGAGGTCTTCATCGGCGGTTCGGGACTCCTTCGTGGACGCGGAGCGCGCCGTCGCTGAGCACCGCGAGATCGTCGACCCCATCGCCGAGGACGTCGCACGTCGCGATCGCGGAGCCGCCGGGGATGCCGTCCAGCTTGCGGAGCTGGTGCTGGCCGAGATCATGGCAGCCCGCCGCGCCGTCGCCGCACACGTCGAGCGCGTAGGCCGCGCTGCGCGTGAGCACGACGAGCGACCTTCCCATCCCGTCGTCGACGCGGGCGAAGTCGGCGCTGGTGACCTCGCTCGCCAGGTCCTCGAGGCTGGGGTCGGGTACCTCGAGCTCGATCGGCGCGTCGAGCGCACCCTCGCCCGTGTTCCAGAAGACGGCGAGCCGGCTCGCCGTGATCGTTCGCGTCCCTGGCGCCAGCTCGTACGCGACGCCCACGACGTCCGCGTGGCCGTCGCCGTCCATGTCGCCGGCGCGGAGCCCCCCGTACAGCGTGTGAGGCGCGGGCGAGAAGGCCGCCTCCGGCGCCTCGAAGGCGCCGCTCGCGCCGCGGCGCGCGAGGGTGACCGCGCCGGCCAGGGCCGGCGTCCCCGGCTCCGCTGCCGCGTCCTCCGCCGCGACCTCGATCGGCAGCGAGAGGACGAGCTCATCGGTTCCATCGCCGTCGAGATCGACGGCGACCCCATCCAGCGCCCACGCGGGCTCCCGGGAGGGAACGAGCTCCGCGGGGAGCGAGACGCGGTGCTTGGCCTCGTCGACCATGGCAATGGCGCCCGAGTCGACCGCCGGCAAGAGCCAGAGCTCGGCCGAGCCCCGGGAGGAGCCAGGGCTCGGAGGAGCGATCGTCAGCGAGGCGACCTCCGCCCGATCGCCCCCGAAGCGGCCGGCGATGCTCCTCACGGCGCGCAGCTCGCCTGCCTGCCGCACGTCGCCCGAGCGGACGAGCGGCAACGGCGGCAGCAGCGACCTCGAGCTGCTGCCCTCGATGAGGCTGAACGCGACGTCGCCGCCGTGCGAGAAGAGCACGCTGATGTCGTCCACCGCGTCGTCCGGCTCGGGGAGCCGCACCGCCGCGATGTCGAGGAGCCCCTCGAAGGCGCCGAGCCGCACCGGCGGCTCCGGCGCCTTCATGTACCGGCCGAAGCAGACGGCCAGCATCGGGTGCTCCGCGCTCGACAGCGAGCTCCCGGCGCTCTCGGAGAACGAGAGGTCCGGCAGGAGATCGCCGTCGAAGTCGCCCACGACGAAGCTCGAGACGTTGCCCAGCGTCGGGATCTTGAGCTCGTTGAGCTTGAAATCGGAGGCCTGCGCGCCGGGGACGCCGTTGAAGAACGTCAGATCCGTCGCGTCGGCGGAGCCGACGACGACGTCGGGCGCGCCGTTGCCGGTCAGGTCTGCGATCACCGCGCTGGTCCAGCGCCGGCCGTTCGCCGGCGCGAGCCGGTCGAACTCGACCTGGTAGGGAGGAGACGGCCGGGGCTTTCCGAGCCTCACGGCGTCGGGGTCCACGATGTCGATCACCCCGTCGCCGTTGAGATCGCCGATCGCGACGGGGGCCCCGAAGCCGGGCAAGCGCCCGGAGCTCATGTCGCCCGCCGGGTACGAGAGATCGCCGTACGGCGCCATGCCGCCGAACGCGCCGCCGCCTGCGCCCTCCGCGACGTCGAGCTCGTAGCAAGGCGCGTCCGCGGGCAAGCGGGGGTCAGGCTGCGCGCACGTGGCGCCCACGAGCAGATCGAGGACGCCGTCGCCGCTCACGTCCCGGAGGAACGCCGCGCCCGCGATCCGCGCGCCCGCCGGGAGCTCCACCGCGGTGTGCGCGCCGTCGTCCGGCGAGTAGATGTGCACGGCCGAGTCGTCCGCGAGGGCGACGACCACCTCGTGGAGCGGGCCGCCGCCGAGCTCCGCGCTCGCGAGCGGACCGGCGACGTCGCGCAGCCCGCGCTGCCGATCGATGAACGACAGCCGGCCGCTCTCCGCCCCCTGCACGACGGCGATGACATCCTCCGGCGCCGCCCCACGCGTGTCGGTCCCGACGACCAGGGCGACCCACGTCTGTCCGTCCTCGCGCGTGCTGCCGACGGGCAGGAGCCGCGCGCCGCGGAGGGTCGTCGTCTCGGACGCCGCGCCGAGCAGCGAGCCCAGGCGAAACACCGACGCGAGCACGGGGACCGGCGCGAACGTGCGGCCCGGCTCGCCGCTCAGGATCGCCACGCCAGGCCCCACGCTGAGCGCGATGTCCGTCGTCTCGTCGTCGGTGAGGCGCGCGAGCGCGGGCGTGTCCCCTGCCGAGGGGATCGACACCTGGGTCCCCACCGTGCTGTTCGCATCGAAATAGAGCGCCTCGAGGCTCGTCGAGCCGACGCCCACGAGGTCGCCGCGGCCGTCGCCGTCGAGATCACCCGTGATCAGCCGCTGCGCGCC
Source organism: Sorangium sp. So ce128 (assembly GCF_051525245.1). Classification (NCBI taxonomy): domain Bacteria; kingdom Pseudomonadati; phylum Myxococcota; order Polyangiales; family Polyangiaceae; genus Sorangium; species Sorangium sp. So ce128. Next base: position 7,140,921 of record NZ_CP150313.1, read on the forward strand.
GAGCGGCAGCGCGGCGCCGAGCGGCTTGAAATTGCCCGTGGAGACGCGGCACACGCCGTCGACCCCGCAGCCCCACCCGCTCGGGCACATGAGGTCCACGTCGTTGCACACGAAGCGGCACTCGTTCTCGCTTCCGCGCGGGTTGCACCAGGTCGTCGAGGTCGCGCCCTGCGCATCCTGCGTCTTCACCTCGCAGGGCTCGCGCGCCTCGAAGCAGTCGCAGTCCTCGTTGCGCGACGGCTCGATGACGCCGTTGCCGCACACGCCCGGGGAGATCTCGCCGAGCTCCACGCACCCGGCGGAGCCGGCGGCCGCGACGAGCAGCGCCGCGGCCCCCCCGATCGCGCGCACGTATCGCCTGAAGCCGGGCCGCGCGCGCATGCTCACTGGAACGGGTTTTCCAGGTCGCCCTTCCTGACGGCGCCCCTCGCGGTCGGCGCCGCCCTCTTCAACGACACGGCGATCGCGCCGTCCGCTTCGGCCGGGACCTCCTGCGCCTGCTCCTGGTACCCGGGCGCCTTGAAGGTGAGCGTCACGGCGCGCCCGCGCGGCAGGCGCAGCGGCCCCGGCGCCTTGCCGACGAGCTTGCCCTCGCTCCACACCTCGAGCTCCTTCGGCGTCGCCTGGATCCGGAGCTCGACGTCGGGCGGCGCCGCGTCGGCGCTCGCCGCGGCTGCGGCGGTCGCCTCCAGCGGCGGAGACGGCGCGTCCGACTCCGGCGTGGCAGCGGCGACGGCGGAAGCCGGCAGGACCGGCGCGACCAGCGCGGCCTCCGTCCTCGGCATCGCCGCGGCCGACGCGGGCGCGCGCGGGGCGTCGGCCCCCGGCTCGCTGTGCCCGAGGTGCAGCGTGAGCGCCGCGGCCGCGCCGACGCCGAGGACGGCGACCGCCGTGAGCGCCGCCCTCCGCCGCGACGCCGTCGCCGGCGTGCTCTCCAGGTTGCTCGGCAGCGATCCCTGCAGCAACGTCTCGTTCCCGTGCAGCCCCGAGCTCGCTTCCGCGGCGGGGCCGCGCTGCGTCGGCGCGAGCCCAGCGTCCAGCGCCTCCACGGCGGCGCCGCGCGCGCGGCGCCGCGCGGCGGCCTCGCCGGCGCCTCGCCCGACGGCGGCGTCGCTCGCCCGCAGAAGGCCACCGGGCAGCTCGTACCCCGCGCCGCGCGCGGCCTCCACGAGCGCCGCTGTCGCCTCGAGCAGCGACGCCGGGCGGCTCGCGGGCTCCTTCTCGAGCATCCGCAGGAGCGGCGCGTCGAGCGCCGGCGAGAGGTGCGTCGCCACGGTCGACACAGGGGGCGCCGCCTCCGACGTGTGCTTGATCAGGAGGTCGAACGCGTTCTCGCCGTCGAACGGCGGCGCGCCGGCGAGCAGCTCGTGCGCGAGGATCCCGAACGAGTAGATGTCCGTCCGGTGATCGACGTTCTTGCCGCGGCACTGCTCGGGGGACATGTAGAGCGGCGTCCCGATCAGGTGCCCCGTCCGCGTCTTGTGCACGGCGCTCGAGGACTCGCCGAGCAGCTTGGCGATGCCGAAGTCGAGCAGCTTCGGGAAGATCGCGCCGTCCTCGTCGAAGACCAGGAACACGTTCTCGGGCTTGAGGTCGCGGTGCGCGATGCCCGCCGCGTGCGCTGCGTCGAGCGCGCGGGCGATCTTGACGAGGATGGGCAGCGCCTCGGCGGGCGGGAGGCGCCCGCGCTTGCGGCGGTAGGCGTCGAGGGTCATCCCCTCGAGCAGCTCCATCACGTAGTAGTGCCGGCCGTCCTCGAGGGCGCCGAACGAGAAGATGTCGATGATGTTGCGGTGCCTGATCTGGTTCACGGCCCGCGCCTCCGCGACGAAGCGGGAGACGAGCTGCGGGTTCGCGGAGCACTGGCGGCTCAGGACCTTGATGGCCGCCGCCTTGCCGATGACGGGGTGGATCGCGCGGTAGACCGTGCCGAAGCCCCCTGCCCCGATCTTGGCCTCGACGCGGTACTCGCCGACCGGCGTTCCCGGCGCGAGCTCCGGATCGGCGCCAGGCGGCGCGGGCTCCGCCGCGAGCGTCTCGGCGTTCGTCGCGCAGGCAGCAACGCCGTCCGCATGCTCGGTTCGGCACGTAGGGCATGTCGACATGAGGAAACCACGGAGAGCGTACACGGGGAGCCTGGCGCAGCCCAGAGCCCCCGAGCGTCGCAAACCGGCGAGCGCTCTGTGCTCCGGCCTCCGGCGGGCGGGCGCAGCGTGAAGCGTCCCTTCGGCGCCGAGCCGTGCGTCGCCGCGTCGAGGCCCGTCCTCGCCGCCCCGCGCGGCGCGAGGCGCGCGCCGGAGGTTTGACCACCTCGCTGCGCCGAGCAGGAGAGCCTCTGGCATTGTCTCACATGGGGTGTTGCCCTACAGGGCCCCGCGAGCCATGCATGCCGTGCGGCGCGCTCGATGGAGGCACGGGCCCTCGTGCTGCTGAAGCTCGCGCTGGTGGGCGCGTCGGTGCTGCTCTCCTCGCTGGCGGCGCGCCGCTTCGGCCACGCGGTGGGCGGCACGCTCGCCGGGCTGCCGATGATCGTGGGACCGATCATGGGCTTCGTGCTCCTGCAGGAGACGCCCGCCCACGCGGGCGCGATCGCGCTCGCGACGCTGGTGTGCCTCCCGGCCACGATCGTTCATGTGCTCACCTTCGCCTGGTGTGCGCGGTGGGGGCGGCGCTGGGGTGTGGCGCTGCTCGCGGCCAACGCGGCCTTCCTGTCGGTGGGGGCGGCGCTGCTCGCGCTGCGGTTGCCCCCGCCGCTGGCGTACGCCGCGGCGCTTTTGTCGCCTGCCATGGGCGCGCTCGCCTTGCCGCGCCTGCGCGAGCCGCCCGCGGCGGTGACCATTCCGCGCGTAGAGCTCGCCTGCCGGGTGGTCACGGCGATGGCCATGGCCTGGTGCATCGTGCGCAGCGCTGGCGCCGCGCCGGCGGGCTTCAGCGGCCTGCTGCTCGCGATCCCGATCACCGGCAACGTCCTGCCGTGCTTCACCCTGCCCCGGCACGGCGCGGTCGCCACGGTGGCCCTTCTCGCGGGCTTCGTGCGCGGCCTGCTCGGCTTCGCCTCGTTCTTCGCGGCGCTCTACGTGGGGCTCGCGTGGTTGTCCCCGGCGGCCGCCTATGTCCTCGCGTGGCTGTGCGCGCTGCTCGCGGCGCTCTGGCTGCGCGGGCTCACTTGGCGCCCTTGGTGTCATGGCGAGTCGCTTCCCGGCCCGACGTCCCGCGGTGGTGCCAGGCGCCGTCATGTGCCCTGAGGATGCGAGTGAACAGCGCATCTTCGTCTCCGTGGACAAGAACCCATCGCGCGCAATGGGCCATGTACAAACGACAGCAGAGCCGGTATGCGACAAGTGAGCGTCCAGGAATCACCCCGCCGAGCCCATCGCCGCGGGGGCTGGGCGCTGCGACGAGAGGGCCTTGCATGGTCGACGAGACGGTATTCAAGGGCGGCGTGAACACCGTGCGCCGGCGCGGCGACAGGGTGCACCGGCCCGCGACGTCGGCGGCGCCTGCCATCCACCGGTTGCTGCGGCACCTTCGGGCGGCGGGCTTCGACGCGGCGCCGGAGCCGCTCGGATACGACGACGAGGGGAACGAGGTCCTGTCGTACCTCGATGGCGACGTACACAACCCGCTCCCGGCCGAGCTGCGCACTCCCGAGCTCCTGACGTCCGCCGCCAGCCTGCTGCGACGCTTCCACGACGCGAGCGCGACGTTCGTCCCGGGGCCGGACGATCGGTGGCAGCTCCCGCCCCGCTCGCCGGCCGAGGTGATCTGTCACGGCGACCTCGCGCCCTACAACTGTGTCGCCCGCGGCGGCCGGATCGTCGGTTTCATCGATTTCGATACCGCTCATCCAGGCCCGCGCCTCTGGGACGTGGGGTACGCGGTCTACCGTTTCGCGCCGCTACACGCGCCGAGCAACCCCGACAGCGCCGGCAGCCCCGAGGACCAGGCGCGGCACGCGGCTCGGTTCTGCCGCGCCTATGGGCTCGCGCCAGGGCCCCTGTTGCTCGACGCTGTGGCCGACCGGCTCGCGGCGCTGCTCGCCTCCATGCGCGCGCGGGCCGCGGCCGGCGACGTCGCATCCCAGGCGCACATCGCGGCCGGACACCCCGCGCTGTACGAAGAGGACATCCGTTACCTGCAGGCGCAGCGCGATCGGCTCCTGCGGGCATTCACCCCGTGAGGGGCCGACGCTGCGGGAGCTCGAGGCGCTCGGGGAGATGGCGAAGACCGGAGGGAAGTTCGTGGTCGGGCTCAAGCCCGAGGGGATGCTCGGCGACAGCGGCGAGCGGAAGTCCTAGCCACCGTCGACCCTCGACGGGCCCGCGAGCGACCCGAGAGCGCGGCGGGCCACCGCCCGCACGGCGGCGTCCGGATCGCGCTCGGCGAGCCACACGAAGCGCTCCTCCGTCCGCGCGATCTCGCTCCCCTTCGCGTCCGGGCGCATCGCGACGAGCGCCCGGATCGCGGCGCGCCGCACGCCGCCCTGCTCGTGCCGGAGCAGCTTCGTCAGGGGACGCACCGCCTCGCGCGCGGCGCTCGAGGCCGCCCGCGAGAGCCCGCGCGCGGCCGCCTCGACCACGGGCGCGTACGGATGCTCGAGCGCCACGAGCAGCGCCGCGCGGTGGTGAAGCGCGCTCTCCGGATGTCGCGCGAGGAGCTCCGCCGCGCTCAGGGCGATCCTGCGGGACGCCGGCGCGAGGAGCTCCGCCACGACGTCGGCCGGCACGCTCCTCCCCGCCTCCGGGCCCAGCCGGCGCAGCGCATCGAGCACGCTGACCCGGGCGAGGATCTGCTCGTGACGCACCGACGAGGCCGAGCAGCACATGGGCGAGCACCGCTCCCCGAGCGGCTCACGCAGCGTCTCGACGAGCACCGGCACCGCGACGGCGGCGCGACGGCCCATCCTCCCGAGCGTGCGCGCCACGTGTCCGCGCAGGTGCGCGACGTCCAGACGCGCATAGAGCTTCTCGTCGTACCCCTCGGCAGCACGTCGCAGATCGAGAACCCGCACCAGAAGATCGGCCGAGAGCTCGGCGGGCACCGGACCGCGGCGGAGCGGCATGAGCGCTCTGGCCGACGCCTGCCAGAGCGCGCGACGCTGCGGCTCCCGCAGGAGCGCCTCGAGGACATCCACCGGTCGCCGGCGATCGGCCGTGCTCACCTCCTGACCTCTCGCAACGCCTGCTCGAATCCCATCCCGCGAAGACCTTCGCCGGGACCGGCCCTCTTCCCGCGAAACACGAGCCCGGTCGCCAGGGACGGTATCTTAACACACGCGGCGGAGCTCACGTTCTGGACGGCCAACAGGCCTGCGCATATCGCACCTTCCGCTCCTCAGCCCGTCGACCACACCACGTTGTCATCCAGGCTCAGCCCGCTCGCCGGCGGTCGATCCGATGTGCGACGACGCCAATTTCGCTCGACGAAACCGCGCTCGATCGGCGTAGCGTGGCTGTATGACCCAAAGGCGCGATCATGCCCTCTCCTGCACGACGCTCTTGCTCATCGCGTGTGGACTGGCCGGCTGCGGCAAGGCCTCCACGCCGCCCGCGGCCGCCCCCGAGCCGCTCGCACCTCTCACGTTCCGGCGATCGGCGGACGACATCATCCTCGCGGCGAAGCTGCCGCCCGAGACCGCGCCCCGCGCATCGCTCGAGATCCACCGCCTCGACGCGTACGCCGCGTGCAACGCGGCGCAGGTGCGCCTCTCCGCCAGCGTGAGCGCGCGCGCGGACGCGGGGCCGAGCGCGCTCACGCTGTCGAGCCTCGTCATCGGCGGCCTGGGGCTCGCGGGCGGCATCGCCACCACCGCGCTCGCCGCGGGCATCGAGGCCCCGCCGATCCCGGCGGGCACGCCGTCGGTCCCGGACGCGGAGCCGCCGGACGTGGAGGGCAAGACGGGCGTGATCGTCGCGGGCGTCGTCACGGGCGTCGTCGTCGTGGGGGCGGTCGTCGGGACGCTCCTGCTCGTCGGCGGCGACGACGACGACGAGGATCGCAAGCACAAGCTCGATCTCGGCGCCGGCGGCGCGGGGGGCCTCCGCGACGCCATCCGCGCCTTCGAGGCCGCGTGCCCGGACGAGCCGCCCGAGGACGCCCTCGCCGCGTGCATCGACAGGGCGCGCGCCCTCCGCAAGACCTGCGCAGCCCGGTGAGGCGGGCTCCGCCGGCGGCTCAGCGCGCGAGCACGTCGAGGAAGCGCTCCTCGTGGAACCCGACCGAGATCCGCGTGTTCGTGCCCTCCCTGGCGCGCGCCCCCCATTCGCCCTTCTCGCGGTAGATCTCGACCTCGACGAAGTCGCAGACGCGCTCGTCGAGCGCGCAGGCGGCCGCCACGAGATCGTGCATCGCCTTGCCCACGCCCTTGTCTGCCAGGTACCGATCGAGCGCGTCGATCATCCCCGTCAGGCCGCTCCGCGGCGATCGCCCGGAGAGCCGGCGGTTCAGCGCCTCGCGCATGGCCTCGGTATAGACGACCCCGTGACATACGTTCTTCGAGACGAACCTGCGCTCTCCGATCTGCGGTGAGGCGAGCAGCGCGAGCGTCTCCCGGGGCGCGCCGCCGGGGTTATAGCTCGGGCAGGTGAGGCGCCCGCGGAACTTCTCGAGCGGCTCGGCGACCAGGTTGTCGCCCGCGAAGCCGCCTTGCTGGACCCAGCGAGCGAGCCGGAGCCCGGGGACATCCTTGAACGCCTTGCCGATGTTCTTCGGCGCGGCCCCGACGAGCACCGTAGCGTCCGGCTCGCGGAGCAGCTCGGCGAGCAGCGCGGCGCCGCCCGCGACCTCGCCGACCGGGTGCTCCACGATGCCGGGGCCGTAGCACGCCTGGTGGAAGCCGGAGACCCGCGCCTTCTTGCCCTCGCTCGTCGCCCACCACGCGGGGCCGTGCAGCGCGCCGATCGGGACCTCCGCCCGCCCGCAGCGATCCAGCCCCCAGCGGACCAGCCGGCACTGATCCTCGGAGCCGGGCGTGACGAGCACGCCGCGCAGCTCGACGTCGGGGTGATCGGCGAGCCAGAGCAGCGTCATGAAATCATCCGGGTCCGCGGTCTCCATCTCGAAGATCATGCGCTTCACGCCGCACCTCCATGCCATCGCGCCGCAGAGCAAAATTGAATAGACTCGATCCGAGCGGGCAGCCGGAGAGACGGCCGGCCGCCCGCCGGAGCCAGCGCTCGACCCGCGCAGCCGCGCGCGGTCAGGCCGCACGACCCCGAGGAGCGAATGAAGCGCATACACCTGTTCGAGATAGAGGATTTCAGCTGGTTTCCCGGGTGGCTACGGGCCTGCATGACACGCCTGCTCGTGATCATGCACGGGGCGCTGGGCACGCGCGAGGCGCTGGTCGAGCTGATCGCCAGAGCATTGAAGGAGTCGAACACATCGAACATCGTCGACCTCTGCTCCGGGAGCGGCGGGCCGATGATCGACGTCGTGCGGACCCTGCGCGAGAAGCCCGGGTTCGAGGGCATCCAACTGACGCTCACGGACCTGTACCCGAGTATGGAAGCGGCGGAGCTCATCAACAACCAGGAAGGGAGCCATGTATCCTACCGGACAACCCCGGTGGACGCCACAAAGATCGGCGGCGACATAGCTGGCCTCAAAGGCCTCAGAACAATGGTCAGCAGCTTTCATCACATGAGGCCGGACGACGCGAGGAAGATACTGGAGTCGGCCCAGAGGAGCAGGCAGCCCATCTGTATATTCGAGATCAGCGACAACAGTCATCCGCTGTTCCTCGGGTGGCTCGCCCTCCCGATCAACTTCGTGATGTGCCTCCTCATCACGCCCCTGGCGAGGCCCATGACCGTGCGGCAGCTCGTCTTCACCTATATCGTGCCGATCATCCCGCTGTGCTTCGCATGGGACGGGGCGGTCTCGAACGCGAGGACCTACACGCTCGATGACCTCGATGAGCTGTTGAGCGGGCTCCGGGCCGAAGATTACAGATGGGAGAAGGGAGTGATCGGCGGGAGAGCGAAGAAGCTCTATCTGCTCGGCATTCCTACCCGCGACGCCGGCGCCGGCGACGGCGCCGGCGGCTGAGCCGCTCCGACGCGGACGAACCGATACGTACCGGTCGTACAGATCGCCGGAGTTCGCGCGGCGAGCGTCGCCCGAGGCGGTATGTCCCCCTCGTGCGTTCCGACGATTGGAGTAAGGCCATGCCTTCGTGCGCGTCGCGGATTGCACCCTACTATTCGCGTGCGGTCATCGATCTACCTTGTCATGCGCAATCCCGGTATGCCTGTCCGGTTGCGGAGGGGAATACGATGGCTGACGCAAACGGAGCACTGAGCTCGCTGGATGACTTTATCGCACACTCCACGGAGATGCTGTTCGTCGCCGGAGGCGACGGCGCGCTGCTGCGATGGAGCGACGCGCTGGGCCAGACGATCGGGCCCGCGCTCGCGCAAGGAACCCCGTTGACCGAGCTCTTCCACCCGGAGGACCGCAGCGCGCTCACCACAAGGTGGGAGCAAGTGCGCGAGAGCACGGCCCCCATTCACGTCCACGGCCGCGTCATGAGCGCGGAGCGCAGCTACAAACCGCTCGCCTGCGTCGTGCGCGGCGCGCGCTCGGATGGGCTGGTCTACGGCTCGTTCCGTGACGCGCCGGTCGGCGACGGCGCGCTCGACGAGCTGACCGAGCTGAGGGCGCGGGACAGGATGCTCCGCGCCTTGATCAACGCTCTTCCGATAGCGATGTGGGCCGTCGATACCGACGGAACGTATCTCTACCATGAAGGCAAGGGGCTGGAGGCCGTCGGCCATCAACCTGGACAGCTCGTCGGGACGAACATCTTCGAGCTTTACGGCGACGCCAGGGGCGCCGTCAGGCGCGCGCTGGCCGGTGACCCGGTGCACGGGCTGGCCGAGGCGCACGGCTGTGTATGGGAGAGCTGGATGGTCCCCCTCGCGGAGGAAGAGGGGCACGTCAGCACCGTCGTCGGGTTCTCGCTCGACGTGACGGAGGGGCAGCGCGCGCAGCAGTCCCTCCAGACGAAGCTCGACGTGATCGAGGCGCAGCAGCGGGTCATCCGGGAGCTCGCGGCGCCGATCATCGAGGTATGGGACGGCGTGCTGGCGCTGCCCATGATCGGCGTCGTCGACAGCGCGAGGACGGCCGACGCGATGGAGAGCTTGCTCGAGGCGATCTCGAGCCGCGGGGCGCGCTTCGCGGTCCTGGACCTCACCGGCGTGCAGATGGTGGACACGAAGGTCGCCGATCACCTGATCAAGCTCGTGCGGGCCATCCAGCTGCTCGGCGCCGAGGGGATCATCTGCGGCATCCGCCCGACCGTGGCGCAGACGATGGTGGCGCTGGGGCTCGACCTCAGCGCCATCGTGACCAAGGCCAACCTGCGGGCCGGCCTGATGCACTGCATGCGGCGTTTGACCGCCCGCCCGGCGCCGCCCACCCGCGACGTCGCCTGACACGACAGCGGAGGAGGAGGCACCCGGGAGCAGCGCCAGCGCTGGCGCTGCTCCCTGGGCGCCCGAGCTCAGAACAGCTGGACGTCGTCGATCTCGATGCGCAGCGGCTGTCCCACGGGCGTGCGCCAGTTCAGGTTCATGACGCTCCACGGCTCGAACGGCACCAGCGTGCCCCACCCCTGCTGGATCAGATCCCACCAGCGCAGCTCCACGGTGACCCACTCCGGTCCGACCCAGAGGTCGATACCGTGGCTGTCGTAGCAAGCCGAGCAGAGCCCGCCCTCAGGCGTCGTAAGGAGCGTGCCGACGTCGAAGCGAACCTGCGTGCCCTGGCCACGGATGTGGAAGCGGATGCCCTGGAACGGCGACACATCGACGGGCCACATCTCGAAGGACAGCGCCACGCCAGCGCCCGACGCGGTCGGCACCCCCGGGGAGAACGCCGCGAGCGCCGTCGCGCTGAAAGGCCCCGGAGCGGGTAACAGGGCGACCGGCGGGACGGTCCCGTCGTCGTACGTCACCCACGACCCCGTGAACGGCGGGGCGCTGCCCGCGTACGGCGGGGAGAAGTGGAAATCGCCGTCCTCGAAGTCCTCGATGACGAGGCCTGGCATCGCGCAGACGGGCAACCACCCGCAGTCCGGATCGGAGCAATCCGTGAGGCCGTCCGCATCGTCATCGGAGCCGTTGCTGCAGGCCCAATCGGTGTCCTCGCGCCACGGCATGCAGTACGGCTGCGACTGGCAGTCCGCATCGGAGCAATCCACGAGACCGTCCCCGTCGTCGTCGGCGCCGTTGCTGCACGTCCAGTCGGTGTCCTCGCGCACCGGCATGCAGTACGGCATCCACAGGCACTCCGGATCGGCGCAATCCGCGAGGCCGTCCCCGTCGTCATCGACGCCGTTGCTGCACGCCCAATCGGTGTCCTCGCGCCACGGCGAGCAGAACGGATACAACTGGCATTCCGGATCGGCGCAATCCGCGAGGCCGTCCATGTCGTCATCGGCGCCGTTGCTGCAGGCCCAATCGGTGTCCTCTCGCACCGGCGCGCAGAAGGGATACCACTGGCAGTCCGGATCGGAGCAATCCGCGAGGCCGTCCATGTCGTCGTCGTAGCCGTTGCTGCACTCCCAATCGGTGTCTTCGCCCACCGGCCCGCAGAACGGCATCCACTGGCAGTCCGGATCGGAGCAATCAGGGCGGCCGTCCCCATCGTCGTCGTAACCGTTGCTGCACGCGACATCGGTGTCCTCGCGCAGCGGCGTCGTGTCGTCGACCCCGATGATGATGTCGAGCCTCCCGTGTCCGACCGAAATGATGTCGCCGTCGGCCCGGAACTGGAACGCCACGGTCGACGTCGCACCTTCGCCGATGTAGACCCACGTCGGATTCGCCGACGTGAGGGACGCCGAGACGGGCTGGTAACCGCCGCCGGTCCACCGCTCGAGGACCCAGCCCGGCTGGAGCATCACGTCATAGTGGCCGACCGGCAGCACCTCGGTGAGCGCCGGCGTGTCGCCGCCTCCGTAGATGGTCCGCGCCGTCGGGCCGTAGATATCGAACCACGCTTGGGACAGGCGGTACGTCGCGCCCGAGGAGCTGTTCCCGACGAGGGCCAGGCTGAGCGAGCCGACCTCGGACTCCTGCGCGGCGTCATCCGGCGCCTCCGCCGTGCAGCCGACCGGGATCGCAGCAATGGCCAGGACCGAACATACGAAGAGTTGTCGCAAGTGTCTCATAATGACTCTCGTATCAGAGCCGGTCGCGCGTGAAAAGCTGGATTCGTGGGGGGCGCCATGACATCGCGCGTCCGTCGGCCATGCGGTCAATGACCGTCGGTCATTGAGCATCGGCCGTCGGTCATCGGCCAGTCATCGGCCAGTCATCGGCCGGCCAATGGCCGGCCATTGGCCGTCGGTCATCGGCCGTCAGTCATCGCCGGCCATGCGCCCATGCGCCCATGCCTTCGTTGCGCCGCCACGTCCCATCATTCATCGAATCCTCCGGTCCTCCCATCGCCGCGTTTCATCGCCTTATCGCCGTCGCCGGCTATCGCCTCCTCTCGCATTCCGTCCCCTCTGTCGGCTCGCGTCGCACGCATCGTCGCCCCGGTCCCGGTCCGCGCTCGCGGCGTGACCAGCGCGCCCGCCGGCGGGCGCGCCGGGCGCGCTCCGCTCGGGTCAGATGCTCGGCGCCGGCGCGTCGACGGCCTCGGCGGCCTTCGCGTGCCGCGCTTGCTCCCGGAAGTAGCCCTCCCGCTCCTCGGCGAAGGCGCGCGCCACGCTCGGGCGTCCGTGGAGGCGCGCATGGTACGCGGCGAGCACCGGCCAGGACTTCAGGTCGATCGGCGTGACAACGGACCAGTTGAGCACCGCGAAGAGGTACGCGTCGGCGACCGAGAAGCGATCGAGCAGGAACTCCCGCCCTTCGAGCCGATCGGCCACCCAGCCGAGGCGGTGCGCTGCCCCGGCCAGCGCATGGGCCTTGACCTCGGCCGAGGCCGTCTTGTCCAGGAGCGGCATGTAGACCGCCTTGTGGAGCTCGCTCCCGATGAAGCCGAGCCACTGCTGGAGGCGCGCCCGGCCGAGCGGATCCCGCGGCGCGAGCTCCGCCTTCGGGAACCGATCCGCCACGAGCTGAAGGATCGCCGCGTTCTCGGCGAGGATCTCGCCTCCTTCGATCTCGAGCGCGGGGACGAACCCGAGCGGGTGGATCGCACGGTAGTCGGCGCCCCCCTCGGTCCGCTTCGTTTTGAGATCGACCTCCACATACGAGGCCTCCGCGCCGGCCTCGTAGAAGGCGATGCGCGTGGCGAGAGAACATGCGAGCGGAGCGAAATAGAGCTTCATGAAAACCTCCTGACGGCGCCCAACGTGCGCCTCGCGGGGCTGTGCGTCCAACGCATCGTCGTGATAGGTTCTATGCGTGTCACGCATACCGTCTCCCCCTGCGCCTCCCGCGATCGGACCGCGGCCTCGGCTCGAGATCCGCGATCTGGAGCTCGTCCTCTCGCTGGCGGCCGCCGGGAGCACGGCCGGCGCCGCCTCGGCGATGCACATCACGCAGTCCGCCGTGAGCCGGGCGCTCGCCCAGGCGGAGGACCGCGCCGGCGCGCGCCTCTTCGAGCGCACCGCGCGCGGGGTCGCGCCGACCGCCGCGGGCGAGCGGCTCATCGCGGGGGCCGGGCTCGTCCTCGCGCAGCTCCGGGAGCTCGAGCGAGAGGTCGCGGCGCCGGTCGCCGCGACGACGCGCGTCCGCCTCGTGTGCGAGTGCTACACGGCGTACCGCTGGCTGCCCTCCGCGATGACGAGCCTCCGGCGAAGGCTGCCCCGCCTCGAGATCGTGCTCGCGGTCGAGCACACCCACGATCCGGTCGCCGCGCTCGTCCGGGGGGACATCGACGTCGCGCTGCTCACCACGTCGTCCCTGCCGACCGACCGCGAGGCGGGCTGCGCGCTCGTGGAGCGGCCCCTCTTCTCGGACGAGGTCGTCTTCGTGATCTCGACGTCGCACCCGCTCGCCGGGCGGGCGTCGCTCACGCGAGACCACCTCCGCGAGGGCCCGCTGATCACGCCGAACGCGACGCCGGCCGAGGCGCGCTGGTTCATGAGCGCCGTCTTCGGGCGGCAGCGGCCCAAGATCGAGCTCCTGCGCTTCCCGCTCACGGAGGCCGTGGTCGACGCGGCGCGCGCCGGGATGGGGATCGCGACCCTCTCGGAATGGGTGGCGGAAGCCTATCTCGGCAGCGGCGACCTTCTGGTCAAGCGGCTCTCGTCCGGCCCGCTCCGCCGGCCCTGGCGGATCGCGTTCCGGCGCGCGTCGGCCGACGCCGCGGAGCGGCTGATCGCCGCCCTCGAGAGCTCGGCGCCGCGGCTCTACACGCGCGCCGGGTGACCCTCAGTCGAGGCCGGTGGCCTCCGGCGCGCCCAGCATCAGGTTCAGGTTCTGCACCGCCGCGCCGGAGGCGCCTTTGCCGAGGTTGTCGAGGCGCGCCACGACCAGGATCTGGTCCGGCTTGCCGAACACGAACACGTCGAGCCGGTTCGTGTCGTTGCACTCCACCGCGCCGAGGTAGCCGTCCTCCAGCGCGCCCTGGCCGCCGAGCGGCATCACCCGGATGAACGACTCGCCGGCGTAAAAGGACGTGTAGAGCTCGTGGACCGCGGCGGGCGTCGCCGGCCGAGCCAGAGCGTCCGCGAACAGGGGCACCGAGACGAGCATGCCCTTGTAGAAGTCACCCACGACCGGCTGGAACAGCGGCGCCCTGTCGAGGCCCGCGATGGCGCGCATCTCCGGCAGGTGCTTGTGCTGCAGGGTGAGCCCGTACGGGCGCGGGCCGCGGAGCTGCTCGCGGCGCGCCCCGTCGGCCTGCTCGTAGGCCTGGATCATCTTGCGCCCGCCGCCGCTGTAGCCGGTGAGCGAGTGCGCGATCACGCGGGCGTCCCTGGGCAGGAGCCCCTGGTCGACGAGCGGCACCACGAGCGCGAGGAACCCGGTCGCGTGGCACCCGGGGACGGCGACGCGCCGCGCGCCGCGGACGGCCTCGCGCTGGCCGGGGCGGAGCTCCGGGAAGCCGTACACCCACCCGTCGGCCGTGCGGTGCGCGGTGCTCGGATCGATGACGCGCGTCCTCGGGTTCTCGATCCATCCGATGGATTCGCGGGCGGCGTCGTCGGGCAGGCACGTGATGAGCACATCCGCCTCGTTGATCAGCGCGCGGCGCGCCGCCGGGTCCTTGCGGCGCTCGGGGTCGATCTCGAGCAGCTGGAGGTCGCGGCGGCCCTGCAGCCGCTCGCGGATCTGGAGCCCCGTCGTACCTTCCTGTCCGTCGATGAACACCCGATGCATGGTGGCCGTTTCCATACGCCGAGCGCGCCCTCGGGACCAGCGCTTCGCGTGAGCTCATCGACGCCTCCTCGACGCCGTCGCACACCCGCCGTCGTCGCACGGCCCGCGAGGGCGCTCCCCCCGCGCCCTGGCGGCGATCGTCTGGATCAGCCCCACCGTCCAGCACATCGGGCACCCGCGCAGCGCCACGAGCGCGACCGGCAGCAGCGCGACCGGCGCCCAGAGGGACACCCGCGCGAGGAACGCCGCGGCCACGAGGGCCCCGAGGCCGATCGCCCCGCGCGCGAGGTGCGCCGCGAGGCTCTTGCTCGCGAACACGCCGCTACCCTCCCTCTCCTCGGCCCTGCCGCGCGCGAGGCGCGGCGGGCGCGCCATCGCGCCGGAGGACCTCCGCCCTCACCAGCTGCCGCGCCCGGTGCAGCCGGCTCTTCATGGCCGCCTCGCCCAGCCCCAGCGTCCGGCACACCTCCTCGCCCGTCAGGCCCTCGACGTCGCGCAGCACGAGCACCTCCCGGTACGGCCGCTCCAGCGCGGCGATCGCCTCGTGCACGGCGCGCACGAGGCGCCAGCGCTCGAGCGCCGCCTGGGGGTCGAGCTCGCCCGCCGGCACCGCGTCGGCGTCGTCCACGCGCTCCCCGAGCCGCAGCCGCTCCCGCGCGAACGGGCGCAGCATGCGCGCGCACGTGTTCCGGACGACCGTCATCAGCCAGGAGAGGACGCCCGGATCCCGCGCCACCTCGGGGCGGCGCGAGAGCTTCGTGAAGGCCTCCTGGACCGCGTCGTCCGCGTCGTAGGCGTCGCGGCACACGCGCAGCCCGAAGCGGTACACGCGGTCGTGGTAGGCGCGGACGAGCAGCTCCAGCGCGCCGTCGTCGCCGCGCGCCGCCGCCGTGAGGACCGGATCGTGGGACATCGCCGCCTCCATCCAGCGCCTCAGCCCGGCGGGCGCGGGCAGGTGGACCTGCCGAGCAGAGCGTACCCGAGGCATGTGCCCGAGAGCGCCGTGAACATCACGTACACGCCCGCCAGACCGAACGCCGAGAGGCGCGCGGCGAGCGGCAGCGGCGCCGCCCAGGCGCAGGTCAACAGGCCGAGCGCGCCGAGAACACGCAACAGCCGATCCTGCGTACCCACATTCCGTTTCATGAGCTCCTCCGTCCTTCACCCGGAGAAGCCCCGGCGCGGGGCGTAGGATTCAGGAAATCGTCACCGGCCCGGGACCGCCTCGCCCGCCGCGCGGCCGGCGACGTCGCCTGGTCCGACGGCGCGGGGCTCGGGGCGAAGGTCCTCCACGGTGCTCGCCCAACTCTGGCCCGCGCTCCCCGTCGCGTCGTCCAGCGTGCGCACCACCTCGTGAGCGAGCGCCTCACCGAGCAGCCGGTAGGCCTCGAACTGGGCTTCATCGAAGAACTGATCCGCGGTCGTCTGGTGTGGAAACTCGGGGTGAGACTCCGCATAACGCTGGACGTCGAGCGGCAGTCCGGGCAAGAGGCCGGCCTTGACGTAGACCACCGTGACCTCCCTGGTCGCCTCGGTCTTCGCGCCCGGATCCGGCTTGAACTTCCCCACCAGGATCGGCGTGCTCGGGGTGCGTTGCTCCCAGGTACCTCGCGGATCCTGCGGGCGAACGCGCTCGAGGTCCTCGCGCTTCAGCTCGAAGTTCAGCCCACGGTCCACGCGCAGGATCCGCGCCGCCTTCGCGAGCTCGTCGCACGTCCACTCGGGATCGGCGCCGGCGTCGATGCACAGGATGAGCTCACACTCTCGCTCGACGAGCGTGGTCAGCCCCAGGTTGTCGTGGTGACCGCCATCGGAGACGAAGACCAGCGTGTCGCTCTCCTTGTTCCGCGCGAAGATCTCTTTGACATGATAGGCGCTCCAGAAGTGCGCCCACCTCCGGAAGAGCACGAGCTGCTTGCCGGCGCGCCTCGCGAAGCGCGGGTTCCGGACCCAGACCCCGAGACCGCAGTTGAGCATGGTCGACGACCTTCATCGGGTCCCGCTGGACAGGCACGTGGACGAGCCCGTCGATCGACCGAGCGAACTCGATCGGCGCGAAGATCAGCCACTGAAGCATGCTCGCCCATGTCGACGTGACGCCCTTCACGACATCGTAGAGATCCGTGAACCTGAGCGCGAACACCTGTCCGCTGATGGCGACCCCGATGACCGCGAGGAGCTGCTCGCGCTTCAGGCGACTCAGCACGACAGCCAGCGCGACGGCCAGGGCAGCGCACAGCACGAGGAGGGTGAGCAGGGGATCGGCCCGCAGCGCGAGCAGGGAGCCCCACGTGAGCACCACGAGCAGCGCCGCGCGAGCGGCGAGCCAGGTCCCCGCCTCGTGGACGGACGGCCACGAGAAGAGGATCCCGAGGTACATGACGAGCAGGGCGGCGAGGAGGACACCCCCCATCAACGCCAGGACGAACACGAGGAGGTCGAGCACGGGGAGATGTTTCGCGATCGCGTCAGGCAACGTGTCTGGCTCGACAGAGGCCGTGGTGAAGAAGAGAGATCGCGCTCCGTCGACGTGGCAGACGACCGCGGTCACGCCGTGCTCGACCACGCGCGCGAGGAACGCCTTCGGCGACCTCGCGCTCGAGTGGTGGAGGAACACGATCGCCGCGAACCCGGCGGTCAGGAGCGACAGCGCGTTGGCGATCGCGCCGACGAAGATCATGAGGAGGGGCTGGAGCGTGTTGGCGGTGAGGCCGATTCCTCCGGGAATGAGGTAGTCGCCTCGCAGGCGGATCCTGTCGAGGAGGCGGTTCCATGAGGCGGCCTCCAGCGGGTCGAAGCGGCGCTCACGCTCCGCGCCCCCCTCCGGGTGAGGGCCGGACGTCCGAGCCGTGAGCGCGCCCCCCGCCCAGCCGCCGCCGGACACGGAGCTCATGTAATCGACGTATTTGAGGATCACCTCACCGCTCTTCGTCGGGACCGTGGCGAGCCCTTTCAGGAAACCGAGGCAGATGGTCGCCGAGCGGATGCCTCCGCCGGAGAGCGATAACCCGATGAGGTGCGCGCCGCGCGGATCGCCGTCGCCCGCGGCCTCGTGCTTCAGGTTCGCCGCGCGGCGCCGCGCCTGGATCCACTCGGCCTCGAGCGCGCGAAGCCGACCGATGTCGGGGTACACGGCCTCGTCCCTCGAAGGCCTCTCGGCGGACTCCCACGACTGCAGGATCGTCAGCAGCGTGCCGAGGATCAGCATCAGGAAGACGATGAACGAGCAACCCGCCTTGTACAGCAGGTCGGTGTGCTCGTCCCCGTGGACCGCGTACCACAGCGCTACCCCCCATACCGTGAGAAACGTGCTCACCATCAGACCGACGGCGATCAAGAGCCCGCCGCGCCTCATGGGCTTCAGCCGGCTCGAGCCCGCTGCCGGGGGTCGATCCTGCGGCGGGCGCCGGAAGAAGACCCACAGGACCAACGCCTGAGGCGCCATGGACAGCAAGAAGACCAAGGTGATCGGGACCGCGTGCGCCGCGGCGCTGGCGAGCGCGCCGCGCTGCTCGATGACCGGAGTGACGAGCTTCGGCGGCACCCTGAACAGCACCGCCGCGACGATCACGCAGTAGGGCACCAGGAACCGCCGAACGTGCGGATGCAGCTCGCCAAGGAAGCGCCTTACCCATGGCTACGGGCTGCGCTGCCCGTGGCGCGGCCCCTGCCGATCCGGCGCGTCACCGACGCGGGTGCTCCCTTGCTGCCGCGCGCGCCCTTCGTCCCGCGGCGTGGGCTTGGTCATCGGGTGCTCGTTCGGTTGGGACATCGTTCCCCGCACGGGTTCCAGGCGCCGCACGCCTGCCGTGGCGCCGCGGATTCCGCGGCGCTGGCGGCAGGCGTCTCGCGCGACCTCAGAGAGCGGACGACGTATCGTACGGAAAATCGGGGAGCGATGGGGGCGTTCAGACGCGCGCCCCCCGCGCGCCGCGCCGGCGGGCGCTTCCCGTCAGCCCGGACGGTTTCGCATGAAGTCCGCCACCTCGGCGAAGCGCTGGTCGAGGAAGGCGCGGAGCGGCGCGGGCACGTCGACATCGGCCATGGCCGCCCGCATGCAGCGCATCCAGGCGTCGCGCATCGCCACATCGACCGGGACGCGCGCGTGGCGCATCCGCAGCCGCGGGTGGCCGTGCGCGGCGATGTAGTCCTGCGGCCCGCCCAGCCAGCCGATCAGGAAGAGCGCGAATCGGTCGCGGCTCTCACGGGCGACCTGACCGCCCTCGTCGCAGACGTGGAGGCGCGCGAGCGCCGGCTCGTCGCGGCCCATGAGGTCGTAGAAGCGCTCGACGAGCCGGCGCACCGCCGGCTCGCCGCCCAGCAGATCGAAAGGGGTCTCGGACGGCTCGGCCATGGGCGATGCCCTCTACCGGATTTGCGCCGGCGCTGCACGCCGCTGGCTCAAGCCGCCGCGGAGCTGCCGCAGGCCGCGCCGAACCAGTTGGCGAGCGCGCGCCGCAGCCGGCGATGGGCGGAGGCCTCGGGCTCACCTGCCGCGGCCGCCCAGGCCACGTAGCCGTCGGGGCGAATCAGCAGCGCCTCCGCGGGGCGCGGCAGCGCAGCGCAGCGCGCGCTCACGACGCCACGCGATCGCCCCAGGGCGCAGCCACACCGCCGAACGCGGCGCCGCCGGTCAGGTCGAGCAGCACGCCCCTGGCCCCGTGCATGAGCTGCGCGACGCGCGTCTCCCCCTCCTGCGTGGTCAGCGGGACGTCCGGCGCCCAGCGCCCGAGCAGCGGATGCTGCTCGCCGGGCTCGGTCGACATCTCGTAACGGACGTCGACCGCGTCCAGCATCTCGACGACGTACCGCAGGCTCTGCTCGTGCTTGAGCAGCTCGCCGAGCAGCTCGCGCAGCGCCGCGACGCGCTCGTCCCGCATCATCAGCGCGCCCTGCGCCCGGGTGTGCATGATCACGCGCTTGCCCTCGGGGTGCCGCTCCGCGTGGTAGGTGTCGAGGAGCCCCGGCGGCGCCCAGCCGTGGACCTCCGCGGCCAGCTTCCAGCCGAGGTTGACCGCGTCCTGCAATCCGGTGGTGAGGCCTGGCCCGCCGGCGGGGAGATGGATGTGCGCCGCGTCGCCGACGAGCAGCACGCGACCGGCGCGGTACATCTCCGCCTGGCGGCTGGCGTCGGTGAACCGAGACAACCACCGCACCTCGCGGACGGGCAGATCCTCGCCGAGCGCCGCGCGAACGCTGGCCTGCAGCTCGTCGAGCGTCATCGGCGCGTCGCGGTCGAAGTCCGGCGGATACGGCTCCGACGTGACCACGCGAAACACGCCCGCTCCCAGGGGAACGAGGGCGATCCCGCCGAGCCCGAACCGAACGCGGCGACCGCCGGAGAGGACGAGGTGCCCGTCCTCCGTCGCGCCCTCGGCCAGCGTGACGTCGGCGAGGCGCAGGAGCCGAGAGGGCGGGAGTCCGGGAAAGCCGATCCCGGACAGCTTGCGCACGGCGCTGCGGCCGCCGTCACACCCCACAACGAAGCGCGCCCGAAGCGGGTAGTCGCCGTCCGGGCCTCGGACGGTGACCGTCGCGCCCTCCCCGTCCTGATCCAGCCCGATGAGCTCGTGACCTCGACGGACCTCCGTCGTCAGCTCGCGCGCACGCTCTTCCAGCAGCGCCTCGATGCGCGCCTGATGGATGCTCAGGAAGCGCCTGGAGACGCGCGCGTGGTCGCCGCCGAGGGCCAGCGGTATCCCGCCGAAGTGCACGAAGCGCGTCATTTCTGCGGCGCTCTGCTCCGCGCGGAAGCGCTCGAGGAGGCCCCTGTGATCGAGGATCTCCACGGCGCGCCCGCCGAGGCCGAGCGCCTTGGAGAGCCCGGTGGGCTCGGACAATCGCTCCAGCACGACGGGGCGCACGCCGGCCAGCCGCAGCTCGCAGGCCAGCATCAACCCGGTCGGACCGCCGCCCACGATGACGACATCGACGTTCATACGCGTTCTCCTTGTCGAGCAACGATCGATTGACAACGATGGTTCAGCGACGACCTGTGGGCGGCGACGGACGAACGAGGCTCACGTCACGTGGTCTCTCCGGTGCCCGCTTGGCCGCCCCATCCAGGCGTGGTCACGCCGTCCAGCACGAGGCTCACGGTCTGCTCGCCGAGGCGCGCGGCGAGCTCGAGATCACACGAGAGGCGCGCCCGGAAGTCCGAGAAGCGCGGCCCGAAGATGCCGATCCCGGCCAGCGCGCCCACGACGGTGCAATACAGGAGCTCGAACTCGCAGTCGCGCCGGAACACCCCGCTGGCTTGACCTCGCTCGTAGAGATCGCGCAGCTGCGACGGCAGCATCGCGAGCGTCGCGGGCGGCGCGGCCTGCCAGCCGCTCATCGCCTCGTGCATCGCGAGCGGCATGCACAGGGGGCGCGAGAGGAGCAGCCGGAAGAACATCGTGAACGCGTGCCAGAGACCCTCGCGCGGCTCGAGCGCCGCCGACGCCTCGAGCGCCGGCCGCCACCCCTCCATGAGGCCGGACCACTGGTCCTCGAGGACCGCGCGGTAGAGGCCCTCCTTGCTCCCGAAGTGATGGTAAATCATGCGCTCGTTGACCCCGGCGCGCCCCACGATGGCGTGCACGCGGGCCCCGTCAGGCCCATGCCGCGCGAACTCCTCGGCGGCGGCGTCGAGGAGCGCCCGCCGCGTCTCTTTTTTCCCGTCTCCCGGCATCAGGTAAATGTTTATTTACTCATGAACGAGCGGCGGTCAAGGGCGCGCACTGGCCGCGTCCCCCTCGCGTGGTGAAAACAGGGCGCCCGGCGCGAGCTCTCGCACCTCGGGCGTCGGCGGTCGACCCGCGCTGGGTTCATGCCTCCCGGGCGGCTGGGTCCTCTTCCGCTGTGGCCCGATGTGGGCGCAACCGGCCGCCCTTCAGAGCGGCGCGCCTGACGCGGAGCTCGGCGCCGCGGCCAAGGCGCGATTGGGCCGCGGGCGGTGCCGGACGTTACCGACTCTAATCGCAAGAGAAAGCCGGCGATTCCTTGTGCCTTTTGCTGTAGGCTCCGCCTCAGGTCAGGTCTGGCCCCTGGCCAATGTGCTTGTTGGCATGAACCAGAAAACGACGTTCTTCCCTGCGTTGGTGCTCGCGGCGGGCGCGCTCACGGTGAACGTGACCGGCTGCGAGCTCATCGTCGCCGTCGATCGCAGCCAGATCTCCGACACGGGCGGTGCTGGCGGCGCCGGCGGAGCCGGTGGCTCCGGCGGCGGCACGACGACGAGCAGCAGCGCCAGCTCGTCGTCAGACACCGGCGGCTCGGATGGCACCGGCGGCATGGGCGGCTCCGGCGGCTCCGGCGGCGCGGGCGGCACCGGCGGCTCAATGACGTGCGCCGGCGGCGCGACACCGTGCGACACGATCGGCGACTGCCCGACCCCGGCCACGGAGTGCGTGAAGGCCACGTGCGAAGCACGGTGCTGCGGCACGACCAGCGTGCCCGACGGCACCGCCACGATGGCGGGCCAGGAGGCGGGTGACTGCAAGCAGCAGGTCTGCGATGGCGACGGTGGCACGACGTCGATCCGCGACGACACCGACAAGCCGGCCGACGACGAATGCAACGTCGGCACGTGCCCGGGCGGCTCTCCGGGCAGCGCACCGAAGACCGCTGGCACGAGCTGCACCACCGGCGGCAAGGTCTGCGACGGCAACGGCGCCTGCGTCGGCTGCCTCGCGGACACCCACTGCACCGCGCCCCAGGTCTGCGATCCGATGGGCACGCACACGTGCGTGGACGTGTCTTGCACCGACGGCGCGCTGAACGGCGGCGAGACCGACGTCGACTGCGGCGGCATCGACGCCGGCTCCGGCTGCGCGCCCTGCGCCGACGACCTGGAGTGCGCGCTCGATTCGGACTGCGCGAGCGGCTACTGCAACACGGCCGGCCTGTGCGCGACGCCCAGCTGCATGGACACCGACAAGAACGGCAACGAGACCGACGTCGACTGCGGCGGCGCGTCCTTCCAGGGCGCTCCGGCCTGCAACAGGTGCGGTGTCGGGAAGACGTGTGGCGTCGCGGACGACTGCACCACGGGCTTCTGCAGCGGCGGCACCTGCACGGCCAAGCCGGACGGCGCGCCCTGCGTGACCAACGCCGAGTGCTCCAGCGCGCGCTGCGTTGACGGCGTCTGTTGCAACACGGCGTGCACCGGCGCCTGCCAGGCGTGCTCCGCGGCCAAGAAACTCCGCGGCGTCGACGGCGCCTGCGGCTACATCGCGGCCGGCGGCGATCCGGACGACGAGTGCCCGGACACGGGCGCGGCGTCGTGCGGGACCAACGGGTTCTGCGACGGTGCGGGCGCCTGCCAGCGCTACGCAGCGGGCACGGAGGTGCCGTCCGGGCAGACGCCGGGCGATTGCCAGAGGCGCGTGTGCAACGGCGCCGGCAGCCCCACGACGGACGATGACGTCACCGATCTCCCGGTGTCAGCGACCGTCTGCTTGACGGACCCCGCGTGCACGGGCACGCCGGCCACGCCGAACTTCTCGATGGCGCCGGCGGGCACCGACTGCACCGCAGACGGCCTGCCTGGCAAGACGGTGTGCGGCAGCGGGCTCGCGGCTGGCACGTGCGTCGAGTGCAACGACGACTCGAGCTGCACCTCGCCGGCCACGTGCAACACGACGACGCACGCCTGCGAGTGATTGCGACAGCGTGGAGAGCGCCCGGGGCAACCTGGGCGCCCTCTTCGTTCTGTCGGCGTGCTCGGGTTGCAGCAGATCTCGAGTCGAGGCGAGAACGCTCGCAAAGACGGGTCGGCCGTCGCGGGCCGACTCCGTACTATGCGCGCGACAACCGCACCTCGATCTCCCGCTCCACGTAGGACCACTCCTCCGTCTCGCGCAGCCTGCCCACGAGCTCGTCGAAGGCGCCGGCGTCGCCCTCGGCGAACTCGAACCAGGTCAGGAAGTCGAACGGGCCGCCGAGATCCCGGCTGTGGTAGAGCCGCCTCGCCACGGCCGGCAGGTACTCCAGCCCGATCTTGATATGGCGCGATCTCGCCTCGAAGATGGCCCGCCGCTCGTCCTGCGCGAGCGCCCACCACGCCTTCGATTTCCTGAGCGGGATCAGCGCCGCCTGCGTGCTCGACGCCCGGCCCAGGTCCTCCTGGACGGCGACGAGGCGCTTTCTCTCCTCGAGCTCGACGTAGCGCTCGTTGCTCCTCACGCCGTTCAGGACCCAGGCCGCTCCCGGCGGCGCGACGAAGCTGCTCCCCTCGACGCGCTGCAGCCGCGGCGCCGCGGGCATCTCCTCGCCTCGCACCAGGACCGTCCTCTCGACCCGCCACTCCCCGGCGGAACCTGCAACGAAACTGACCCGAACCGGATTTCCTTCCATGGATGGCTCCGAGGCGACTGCAACGCCGGACGAATCCCACCGACCCCCGACGTCGGGGCGGCCCTACCACACGCCCTCTGGTCACGAGAGTGCCCGGGAAGGCGGCTGCGCTCGGGCTCGCCGCGCCGGCCGAGCCCGACACGCAACACGGTTGATGATGTGCGGACAGCGGTTTCGCCGTGGTTTCCGCGCGATGATTTTCCGTCGCCCGCGTCAGCTCAGGACAAGATAGGAGTCGCCGAACTCGTGACAGAGATACCCTGCCTCCTCCGCATAGGAGTTCGCGCGGTGGAGCAGCGAGGCAGGCGCGAAGGCCTCGAGGAGCCGGAAGTGGCTCTCTGTCGGATCGTGCACGCCGGTCAAGAGCCCGTCGACCACCCTCGGCCGGAAGCCGGGGTGGAGCACCAGATCGGTGACGCCCGGGCCTGCCTGGAGCTCACCCCCGTGCTGGGCAGCGCAGCCCTCGAGCGCGCGCGTCACCGTCGTGCCGACCGCGATGACGCGGCGACCGCGCGCCTTGGCCTCGCGCACCGCCGCCACCGTCTCTTCCGGGATGTCGAAGCGCTCCGGCAAGGGCAGCAGGGCGTCGAGGGCCGGCTCGCCCGTCGACGAGATCCCGGCGGCGTGCGTGAGCGAGGCGACGCGCACGCCGCGGCGGATCAGCTCGAGCAGCAGCCCCCAGACGAGCGGCCGGCCGGCCGAGGGGAGCTCGGCGCAGAGAGGCCGGCTCGCGTAGCGCGTCTGCGTGTGCCAGATCGCGAGCGGGGCCGCGACGTAGGCATACTGGATCGGGCGCCCCCGCCGGTAGAGCGCCGACCAGAGCGGCGCGCCCCGCTCGCGAAAGGCGATCTCGACGAGGCGCGGCGAGGCAGGGGACACGCGCTCGACCGTGGCCGACAGGTCCTCTCCGAACGTCACCGCGTCCCCCGGGCCGAGGGCGGGCGGCGCCGGGCGCTCCTCGGTGCGCGTGCGAAAGGAGCCGGCGCCGAACAGCAGGGCCGAGTAGCGCCCCTCGGACAGCTCGCCGATGAGGCGCACCTCGACCGCCGCGCCGCGCTCGGTCGCGCCGTGGAGCGACGCCGGCAGCGTGGCGCCGTCGTTGACGACCAGGAGATCGCCCGGCTCGAGGAGCGCGGGCAGATCCGCGATGCGCGCGTCGCGCAGGCGCCCCGCTCGCGGGTCCACGTGGAGGAGCCGCTCCTCGAGCGGGTTCTCGCGGGGCCATGTGGCGGGGCTCATGGCGCCTCCTGCAGGCGCGCGGCCTCGAGGCGCGCGCCGCTCGGCACCTCGCCGGCGCGGCCGACGAGCGCGACGATGCGCCTCGCCACGTCGGCTGGATCGGCCAGCGTGCTCGGGTCGGCGTCGGGGATGGCCTCCGCGTGCATCCGGGTGTTCATCTCGCCCGGATCCACCGCGTAGAACGCGACGCCCGTCCCCTCGAGCTCGGCGGCCCAGGTGCGGCTCAGGTGATCGAGCGCCGCCTTCGAGGCGCCGTAAGCGCCCCACCGCGGATAGGCGTTCACCGCCGCGTCCGAGCTGATGTGGACGACGACCCCGCGCCGCCGCAGCGCCATCGCGCCGGCGACCACCTTCGTCAGGCGGAACGGGCCGACCACGTTGACCTCGAGCACGCGCCCGAGATCCTCGCACTCCGTGTCGAGCAGGATCGGCAGCGGCGTCTTGCCGAGCGTGCTCGCGTTGTGGATGAGCAGGTCGATCGGCCCGATCAGCGCCGCCGCCGCGCCTGCGATCGCGTGCGTCTGGCCCTTGTCCCCGATGTCCGCCGCGAGCGCGTGCGCCTCCCCGCCCTGCGCGGCGATCTCGGCCGCGACGGCCTCGAGCGGCCCGCGCTCGCGCGCCACGAGGACCACCTTCGCGCCCTGCCGGGCGAGCTCCCTGGCGAGCGCGGCGCCGAGCCCGCGGCTCGCCCCGGTGACCAGCGCCGCCCGCGGCGCGAACCGCTCGCCCCGCGCGGCGCGGGGGAGCGACGGGTGGGAGCTCGCTTCGGCCTGGATCAGCGCCTCGCTTCCGGTCGATTCGTCGTTCATGGTGCCTTCCTCCTCGACACCAGCCTAATCCGCGCGGGTTCTCGCGTTGGAGCGGGCTCCAATATCCTGGAAGAGTGCTACTCTCCGGGCATGGACCAGGACGCGGAGCTCGCGGGGCGGCTAGCGAAGAACATCAAGCAGCTGCGCGAGGCGCGCGGGCTGACGCAGCAGCAGCTGGCCAAGCTCGCCGGCGTGCCGCGGGCGACCTGGGCGCACCTCGAGTCCGGCGCGGCGAACCCGACGCTCGGCGTGCTGCACCGGGCCGCCGCCGCGCTCCAGGTCTCCATCGAGGAGATGCTCTCCGCGCCCCGCGCCACGTGCCAGCTCTACGCGCGGGACACGCTCCCCACGCGCTCTCCCGGGCAGGCGCTCGTCCGCAAGCTCCTGCCGGACCCGATCCCGGGCATGGAGATGGATCGCATCGCGATCCCCCCGGGCGGGCGGATGACGGGCGTCCCGCACACCCCCGGCACCCGCGAGTACCTGACGTGCGAGTCGGGGGAGCTCCAGCTCGTGGTCAGCGGAGAGCGGTTCACGCTCGGCTCCGGCGACGTCGCCGTGTTCCGCGGCGATCAGCGCCACTCGTACAACAACCCCGGCAAGCAGCCGGCGGTCGGCTACTCGGTCGTGGTCCTCGCGCGCGTGCTCTGAAGGGGCAGCGGCGCGCATCCCACGGCGCCGCGGCGCCTACCGCTCGCCGGGCGTCATCCACTTGTGCTCGGCGCGCGGGTACCATGCGGCGAGCAGCTCCAGCAGGGCCGCCGCATCGTCGGCCACCTGCAGCACGGCGCGGTGGGCCGGCTTCATGAACTGCTCGGCCACGACGTGATCCAGAAACGTGATCAGCGGGCGGTAATACCCCGCCACATTGAGCAGCCCGACCGGCTTCTCCTGAGAGCCGAGCTGCGTCCATGTCCACACCTCGAACAGCTCCTCCAGCGTCCCGACGCCCCCCGGCAGGGCGATGAAGGCGTCCGCGAGGGCGGCCATCTCCGCCTTGCGCTGGTGCATCGTCTCGACCACGCGGAGCTCGGTCAGCCCGCGGTGCTCGATCTCCCGCTGGTTGAGGAAGTGCGGGATGACGCCGATCACCTCACCGCCGCGCGCGAGCACCGCGTCGGCGACCGCGCCCATGAGCCCGACGCGGCCCCCCCCGTACACGAGCCCGATCCCTCTCGCCGCGAGGAGCTCACCGAGCCGCACGGCCGCCTCGCGGTAGGCCGGCGACGCGCCGGGGTTCGACCCGCAGTAAACGCAGATCCTGGAGAGCGTTCTCATGGGCCCGAGCCTACGCCGGCAGGCGAGCTCGTCCAAGCGGGAGCGGTGGGCCGGCGCGCCGTGGAGGGTAGCCTTCCCCCCGGCGGCGCGCCCTGGCACCCCCGCGCCGCGGCCTGGCACCCCCGCATGGCGGCGGCGCCGTGGCCGGCGGGTCACTCCTTGTCGAGCTTGCCGACGAGGCTCAGCGTGAAGAAGGCGCCCATGTACTTGAAGTGCGGGCGCACCTGCATGTCGACCTTGTACCAGCCGGCGTTCCCCGGCACCTCGGTCACGATGATCCTCGCCTTGCGGAGCGGCCTGCGCCCGCGGGTCGCCGCGGAGACCACGTCCTGATCGGCGACGTACTGGCCGATCCAGTCGTTGAGCTCCTTCTCGAGATCGCCGCGCTCCTTCCACGTACCGATCTGCTCGCGCTGCAGCACCTTCAGGTAGTGCGCGATGCGGCACATGATGAACATGTACGGCAGCTGCGTGCCGAGCCGGTAGTTCATCTCGGCCGCCCTGCCCTCGTCGCTCTGCCCGAAGAACTTCGCCTTCTGGGCGGAGTTGGCCGAGAAGAAGCAGGCGTTGTCCGAGTCCTTGCGGAACGTGAGCCCGATGAAGCCCTCCTCGGAGAGCTCGAACTCGCGCCGCTCGGTGAGCATGATCTCGGTCGGCACCTTCGTCTGGATCTCGCCCATCGCCTCGTACTGGTGAAGCGGCAGGTTCTCCACGGAGCCGCCCGCCTGGGGGCCGATGATGTTCGGACACCAGCGGTACTTGGCGAAGCTGTCGGCGAGCCGGGTGGCGAAGGCGTACGTCGCGTTGCCCCAGCAGTACGCGTCGTGCTTGCCGACCACGTCCTCCTCGTAGTTGAACGCCTTCACCGGGACGGTGTTCGCGCCGAAGGGCAGGCGGAGCAGGAAGCGCGGCATCACGAGCCCGACGTAGCGCGCGTCCTCGGTCTCGCGGAACGCGTTCCACTTCGTGTACTGCGGCCCCTCGAAGAGCGCCTTGAGGTCCTTCAGGTTGGGCAGCCCCTGGAAGTCCTTCAGGCCGAAGAACTGCGGCCCGGCCGCCGCGATGAAGGGCGCGTGCGACATCGTCGCGACCGCGGCGCACTTCTGGAGGAGCGCGATGTCCTGGGGGCCCGGGCCGAACTCGTAGTTCGCGATGATCGCGCCGACCGGCTTGCCGCCGAACTGCCCGAACTCGGCCGAGTAGACGATCTTGTAGAGGCCGCTCTTCGGCACCTCGGGGGCGTCCTCGAAATCGGCGAGGAGGTCCTCCTTGGAGCAGTTGAGCATCTCGACCTTGACGTTCTCGCGGAAGTCACACCGGTCGATGACGAACTTGAGGCCGCGCCACGCGGACTCGAGCTTCTGGAAGCTCGGGTCGTGGAGGATCTCGTCGATCTGCCGCGACAGCTTGACGTCGATCTCCGCGATCAGCGCGTCGACGAAGGCCTTGTCGACCTTCTCGCCCTCGCGCCGCGGGGCGACGAGCTCCGAGATGAAGGCCTGCACGCCCCGCTTGGCGATCTCGTACCCCTCGTCGCCGGGCGTCATCTTCGTCTCGGCGAGGATCTCGTCGAGCAGCGACCCCCCCTCGAGGGTCTGGACGCCCGCGCTCCCCGCGGCCTGTGTCTCCGTCGCCATCGCTCACTCCCCTTCCTTGTCGAGCCCGAGCTCGCTCACGATCTTGTTGCGCTGAGCCGGGTCGCTCAGGATCTGCTGAATCTTGTTGCGGAACGCCTTCTCGTTTCCGAGCGGGCCCTTGAGGGCCGTCAGCGCGGCGCGCAGGTCGAGCAGCTTCTTGAGCTCCGGCACCTGGTTCGCGATCGCCTCGGGCTCCATGTCGCTCAGCCGGCGGAACTTGAGGTTGACCGTGAGCTCGCTGTTCTCCTGCTCGGACAGGACGTCCTTCACGTTGAAGGTGAGCGCGAGCTTCTGCTCGCTCATGACCTTCTGGAAGTTGTCCTTGTCCACGTTGATGGGCTTGCGGTCCTCGAGGGGCCGCGGATCCGGCCGCTGCGTGTAGTCGCCGAGCATCAGGAGCTTCAGCGGCAGCTCGACGTCCTCCTTCGCGTTCCCGGTGGCCGGCTTGTACGTGATGTTCACGCGCTCTTTCGGCGCGACCGATCCCTCTTTCGATCCGCTCATCGTAGGCTCCTTTCCCCGTCAGCAGCGGGCGGAGCGCCCGCAGGCCGAACGAGCATAGAACAAAACCCCCGCCCCTCGGGCAAGCTTCTCGGCGCGACGTGCATCCCCGTCTTTGCCACGCTGCCCACCCTGGCCACCCTGGCCATCCGCTTACTCCCCCAGCGACATCTTCAAGGCGAGCGCCGCGTCGAGCTGGCA
Source organism: Sorangium sp. So ce128 (assembly GCF_051525245.1). Taxonomy (NCBI): domain Bacteria; kingdom Pseudomonadati; phylum Myxococcota; order Polyangiales; family Polyangiaceae; genus Sorangium; species Sorangium sp. So ce128. The sequence continues at coordinate 7,170,213 of NZ_CP150313.1, forward strand.
GACGCGCTCGAAGCAGAGCGTCTCCTTCGCCTTGGCCTCGGGGGTCGCCTCGTAGCCCTGGTTCAGGACCCGGTAGCACGTGTGGAGCGCGGCGTAGAGCTCCGCGCAGAGATCCGGCTGCCAGGTGGTGAGTCGGTGGTGGTCGACGAGGTGCTCCAGCGCCTCGAGCTGCGCCCGCGCCACGAGGAACTGGGACAGCTCGATGTTGATCTGGGCCATCGCGAGCCTCACGCGGAAGCGGTCCAGCGCCGTCGGAGCCGCGGCGGCGGCCTTCTCGAGGAGCGCCATCGCGTCGATGGGCTGCTGGTTCGCGACGAGCCCTCGGGCCTCGGAGAGCGGCTTGTCGAGGTAGCTCCGCGGCCTCGCCGGCGCTGCGGCGCCGCTCGCACCCGAGCCGCCGAGCGCGGCCGCGACCTCGGACGAGAGCCAGGCCTGCGTCTCGCCGTCGGCGAACGGCGTGCCGTCGCTGAATTTGAGGGTCGGCAGGAGCGGCGCGCGGAGCAGCAGGGCGCCCACCTCGACGAGCACCGCCCGCTTGGCGTCGGCGTAGTCGTCGCCGAGCTGATCGAGCGCGTTCGCGACGTACCTGTGCGGATCGAGCCAGAGAGGGTAGCTCTGCGCGTACTCGTCGGCGACCTGCAGCAGATCGGCGAACGCCCCCTGGGTCGTGAGCGCCGGGAGCGTCTGCAGCACGTGCTCGGGCGGCGGCGGGATCGCCGTGCTGCCCGTCGGAGACGACGCGCCCGGATCGTCGAGGAGGTCGACCCAGAGCCCGACCCGGAGGATGCGGTACGCGGACGCCCGCTTCGGATCCGCCGCCCGCAGCGCGTCGCCCGCGCGCGCCATCAGGGGCGAGCACTTGCCGAGGGCGGCGAGCGCGGAGTCTTCGTCGACGATCGCCTCGAGGCTGAGCGCCGGATCGCCCGCGGCGGCGACGGGCGCGGGCGCGGGCGGCGGCGCGGCGGCCGCTGCCGTGGCCGCCGGCGGCGCCTCGGTCTTCGGCGGCTCGACCCGCGGAGGAGGAGGCGGCGGGGGCGGCGGCGGAGGAGGCGGGGGCGGCGCCTCCGCGGGCAGGCTCGCGACGAGGCTGCGCATCGCGTTCCTGAGCGGGCCGAGCCCTCCGTACGCGTCGCCGAGCTTGTCGGCGAGGTCGACGTCCAGGGCGCGGCTCACCTGGTCGATGGCGTTCACCAGGTCGCGGTCCGCGGCGGTGACGGTGATGCCGGTGAGCGTCCCTGCCGCGAGGTCTCCGAACCAGGCGCACAGGTTGCCGCGCGCCTTGGGCCGCTTGATCGCGGGATACATGGTGTCCCAGAACGCGTTGTTCAGCTCTTGCACGAGCACGAGCCCGTCGAGCAGACCGGGCAGCTTGTCGATCTGCGACTTCGCCGCCGCGTAGTAGAGCGCGACGCGGAAGTCCTTGGACTTCTCGCTCAGGAGCTCATCGGCGACGCTCGCGATGCGCCCCCAGTCGACCTTGCCGCCCGCGAGCGACTGCAGCTTGTCGACCTCGTTCTTGAGGCCCTCGAACGCCTCGTCGTAGGTGACGTCGGCGCCGACGCCGCCGTTGATGGGCGCGTACAGCGCCTCGATCCGCTCTTTGGATTGTTGGATGGCGTCTTCAGCGGCCATGGGGCGCGCAGGATATCAAGGCGTCCTGGGTGTGGACGGCGAATCAGACGACGACTGCACGACGACCGCACGACGGCTGCACGGCGACTTCGGCGGTGAGCCGGGCGGCGCACCGGAGCGGCCGCGCGCGGGGTGGAGCGGGTGCCTTCGGCTCGGGCATCGGCTCAGCCGAGGGCTTCCAGGAAGCTGTCGAGCGACAGGTCGGTCCGGGCGACGAGCGCGTCGAGCTCTGGTCCGAGCGCATGTCGGGAAACGTGCTCCTCGACGCGAGGGGGTCCGCAGAGGTCGGCGATGTGCTCGGCCTGGGTGGTGGGCGCGATCATCTCGCGGAACGAGCCCACGTGGGGGGTACCGAGGTGGAGGAGCAGGGTGTGCTGTGGTGTCCAGAACGCGTTCATCACCGTGCGTCCCCATTTCGAAAGGCGGCGGGTCATGTCCATCCACACGGCGGCGGCGTAGGCGTCTCCTGCGCCGAGCGGCAGCCTGAGGGCGAGCCCTGTCCTCGGGAGCTCCTGACCGCGGAATGGGATCACCGAGTCGAGGATGTTCTGCAGCACCCAGAAGCGGCTCGCGTCGGTGCCGAAGCCAGCGTCCCAGAGCGCCTTCATCGGCTGGGTCTTCAGCCATGCGCGGTAGGCGGCGTGCGCCGCGTCGGGGTCGTCGAGCGACGGCGGCGTGATCTGGGAGACGCGGTGGAGGAAGGCGTCGACGGGCAGGGTCCTGCCGTTCGTCGCGGCGTCGTGGGCGGCGGCGAGGAGGGGGAACAGGGTGATGGGGAGCGACGGCCCGGCGGAGACGAGTTGATCGTAATCGTAGGACCCGAACACCACCATCGGGTAGAGCCGCCCGGCGTTATCGCCGCTGGCGGCCCAGGCGCCCACGAGCCCGCGGGTGGGCGGCTCGTCGCCTTTCGGTTCGCCGTGGAAGACGAAGAGGCCCAGGGCCGTCTGGTAGTGCGCATCGAAATGGGCGCCCATGGCGCGCCGGGCGAAATCGATGGACGCGCCCAGCCAGCGGTCGAAGGCCGCGAGCTCTTCTCCACCTGCGTTCAGCCGGATGAAATCGCCCGTGGCGGGCAGCTTGCCGAAGCAGCCGATCTGCGGCGGAGCGGCAGGGCCCTTCTTGCGGCGCCAGAACATGACTGCTGGGAGTGAACCACGAACCGCTCACCGAGCGCTACCACCTTCCCGGTTGCGCCAGGAACGTGCGAGCGCCCCCCGAACGACGTCATCAAGGTTCCTCGCCCCCCTCTCTCCCCCCCTTTCACAAAGAGCCAGCGGGGGAGGGGGTGTCGTGCGGGGGGCCGGCGGGGTAGGGCCCCGCGAACCCGAGCGCCGGCCCGCACCGGAGCCGGTCGCGCACGGTCTCGGCCCCCCCGTTCACACGGCAACAGCCCCCCAAAAGGCGCGAGTTCGCGGGAGGGGCCCCCGCCGGCCCCCCGCACGACGCCCCCTCCCCCGCTGGCTCCGTTGCTGCTGCCTACCTCACCCTTTGCCGAAGCGATCGCCGATGCTGGCAGGGCAGTTGGTCGCCCGGAAGAAGCTCGTCGGGAACGGGTGGTTCCCCCGGGTCGGCCTGATCTCCATGGTCACGGTCACCGGCGGCGCCGTCATCTGCCAGGTCACCGTGAACAGCTCGTCGTTGTCCTTCTGGGCGGTGGTCGTCCCGGCCTCGAAGAGCCGGAAGATCCCCCACGGCCCTTCGCGCACGAGCTCCTCGTCGAGCCCCCCCGCGCCGCGCACCTGGATCCTCGCCCCCTTCGCGCCTTCGCCCGGCCAGTTGAAGGTGTGCCAGAACTCTTTCTCGTTGCGATAGAGCCTCTTCTGGCCGTCGACCTCGAAGACCACCTCGCTCACGATCGGGCTGACCGTCTTCATGTTGATGTGGAAGACGACCTTCGGATCCGCCCCGCCGCTGCTCCCGAAGAGCGCGTCGGAGATCTCGTTCGAGCGCCTCAGGCAGTTGTACAGGTTCGCGCTGAACGGCGTGAACGGCTTCGCCGCCTGCGGCTGCCCCGACAGGTGCGCCTTCGGGAAGAACTCGTGCCCGACCTGGTAGTGGAAGCCCTTGAGGTACGTCTCGTAAAAGCCCCAGAGCACCCCGTCCTTCGGCTTGAAGAAGGCCATCGCGTCCTCGAGCGACGCGTCGCGCGACGACGCGAGGTTGAACGGGTAGCGGTCCTTGATCTTGTCGCGGTAGTGCGGCCAGACCTCGACCTCCCAGATCCCGCTCGCCGCGCCGCCTGCGCGCCGCACGACGGCCTTGTACGCCTGCCGGAGGGGGTTCATGAGGAGCGGCTCCATCAGCCGCTGCCCGTTCTGGTCCATCGAGAGAAGCAGCCCCTGGGTCTCCTTCACCGCGTCCTGGAACGCCTCCGTGGCCTTCGAGGTGTCCGCGTCCGGCGGCCCGTCCTCGACGACGCTCATCTCCCCTGCCAGCCGCTCGAGGTGGCCCACGTACTGGCCGAGCTTGGGCGGGGGCGGCGGGGGCTGCCCTTCACCTGCCGGCGGCTGGGGCACCCCGAAGCTGGCCATCGACTCGAACTTGTCAGGCACCGGATCGTAGTGCTCGCGCTGGTTCCCCGTGAGCATCGAGTCGATCCGCACGCCCGTCCGCTGGTCGACCTTCTGCGCGATCATGTCCTTGGCCCTGTCGAGCAGGCCGCCGTCCGCCGTCAACAGGCTCGGCTTCTCGTCCTTCCCGAACTGCGTCTCGTCCGAGAGCCGCTGGAGCAGCCGCCGGTAGGGCCAGTCGGGCGTGGAGAGCACCCTGAACTCGTGGATCGCGTCCCGGTTCGTCCTCGGGACGTCGACCTGGATGTCGCGGAAGAACGCCTCCCACTGCGCGATGTACGCGTTGTCGTAGTCCTGCCGGACGCGGTCGAGCTCCTTCTGGATCTGGTCGCCCTGCCGCTTCTCGTCGCTCGACAGGGGGAGCACCCAGAGCTCGCGCTCGAGCTTCTTCCTCCCCTCCTTCAGCGACTCGAGCACCTGCGCGTGCCCCTTGGCCGTGTAGGGCCCCTGCACCTCGAACCACGTCCCGCCCCGGTTCTTCTGCGCGCTGTGGACGACGGTCAGCACCTCGGGCCGATCCGCGAACATCTCGTTGAGCGACACCGGCGGGTACTTCAGGTTCTCCGGCGTGTTCGGCCCCGACTCGTCGTACTTCTGATCGATCAGGCTCGTTACAAACTGATCGTAGTAGCGCTTCGTCGGGTCGACCCGCAGCAGGTCGGCGCGCGCCCGGGCGATGAGCGGCTCGTTCAGCTCCTCGGCCTCGAGCTTCTTCCGCCGCACGAGGTCGATGTAGTACGCGACGTGCGGCGTGAGCCGCTCCTTGAGCTCGCTCTCGGGCAGATCGGTGAACGGCTTCAGGGTGTCGGCCCAGACCTGGACGAGCCGCCCGGTCTGCCACCGCGCCGCCTGCTCATCCATGTGGCCCTGGTACTCCTTGCCGAGAAGGAGGTAGCTCCGCAGGGCGTTGTAGCCGTCCAGGAACTCCCCCTCGCGCACCTTCTCGAGCTTCGCCTCGAGCTGCGCCTTCGCAGGGCTGACGAAGCCCTGCTTCAAGCTCATGATGTACTGGCCCATCGTCGGCGGGAACAGCTTGTCCCCCTGGAACATGAACCAGCCGTACTCGATCGGCGTGTTCTCGACGTAACCGTCGAGCCGCCCCACGTGCTCCTGCAGCCGATCGAGCTTGTCGATGTTCGCGCGCACGTTCGGCGGCGTGCCGCTCCGCCCGGACCAGTCCACGAACGCGATCTCGTCCGAGATGCGCCGGGTCTCGGCGACGAGCCCCTTGTTGTTGAAGTACGAGATCACCGCCGGCAGGAGGAACAGGAGCGCCACGAGCGCCGCGGCCGCGGCCACCAGGATCCGCTGCATCCGCCGCCGCCGGAGCTCCGCCTCGGAGCGCGCGGCGAGGTCCTGATCCGGGAAGACGACGTTGGTGAAGACGTCGTGCAGGAAGAAGCTCTTCGACTCCTTCGGGACCGTCGCGTCCTCCTCGCCCTCGCCGAGCCCCGCGCGGAGCCCGAACGCGCGCCCCATCGCCCCGACCACGCGGTCGAGCGGTCGCCCCTCCTGGACGCCGCTCGTGAAGTAGAACCCGCGCAGGATCGGCGTGGGCGCCGCGCCCGCCTTGGGCGCGAACGCCGCCGCGATGAAGTCCGACAGGTTGCGCTTCACGGCCGCGAACTCGAGCGGGAACTGGTAGCTCTTCTCCTTCACCTCGCGGTTGCGCTCGCCGATGAGCCGCTTCGTGAGGCGCGCGTGGAGCTTCTCGACGAGCACGTCGAACTCGCGATCGAAGATCTTCCCGGGCTCGTCCTTGTTCTCGTCGAGCCGCACGGTGGCGCCCCACGCCTGGGCGCGCTCGCTCTTCTTCAGGTCGCCGAAGTACTCGGTGAAGCCCGCCACCAGGTCGCTCTTCGTGAAGAGCACGTAGACCGGCAGGACCATGTGCAGCGTCTGCTGCATCTCGTCGATGCGCGCGCGGATCTTCTTGCCGGTTTGATCGATCTGCTCGTCGCTCGCGTCGAGCAGATCGCTCAGGCTCACCGCGACGATGACGCCGTTCAGCGGCTTGTGCTCGCGGTGCTGCAGCAGGGTCTCGAGGAACGCCATCCACTCGTCGTGGTCGTCGCTCTCGGTCGTGTACCGGCCGGCGGTGTCGAGGAGGATCGCCTCGTTCGTGAACCACCACTCGCAGTTCCTGGTGCCGCCGACGCCGCGCACGCCGGTGCGCTCGGGGTCGATGTACGGGAACACGAGCCCGGAGTGCCGGAGGGCGGTGGTCTTGCCTGCCCCGGGCGGGCCGACCATCACGTACCAGGGGAGGACGTAGAGCGCGTCGGCGCCCCGCTTGCCCCCGCCGAGCTTCGATGCCTTGAGCGCGGCGATGCCCTCCTGCATCTGCCGGTTGAGCTCCTGGATCTCCGCGCGCCGCTCCGGCTTCGCGTTGATCACCTGCTCCTGCGCCTGCTGCGCGATCGCCTTCTCGAGCGCCCGCGCGGCGCGCGCCGCGCGGATGCGCCGATAGACCGCCAGCCCGACGAGCAGGGCGAGGACGACCGCCGTCGCCACGAGCGGGATCTCGATCGGGAACGCCTCGGCCCCCTCCCCTGCCGCCGGGCGCAGCATGAACCACACTCCCCACACGGCGGTGAGGAACAGGGCGCTCAGGATCCACAGCCACATCGGAAGTCTCCCTCGGGAACAGCAGAGGACGGCGGAGTCGCCTAGGTCCCCGTGCTGATCAGCTTCTTGATCTGGTCGGCCACGCCCTCCGCGTCCGAGGCCACGACGAGCCGGAGCACGATGACCACGAGGACGGCCAGCACGAGCAGCCCGAGCGCGATGGCCAGGTAGGGCAGCTCGCGGCGCACCGCGTTCGCCCCGCCGTCCTTGCGCTCCGCGTTCGGCGCGAGGGCCTCACCGCCGCCCTCGGCGACAGCGACGTGGTTGCCCACGCCCTCGATGACGGCGCCGAGGCCCTCCTGCTGGCGCAGACGATATTTCCCCTGGAAGCCGAGGGCCAAGCAGAGGAAGTAGATTTGCGCGACGTGGTTCCTTCCGCGCTGGCCGTAGAGGTTGTCGAGGTTCGTGAAGAACCCGTCGCCGGCCGTGTTCAGCTGGAAGAACTGGAACTGCAGCGGGTTCTGGAGCCACTGCGTCCTCCCCGGCCAGTTCGAGTTGAAGATCACCTCGTCGGCGAAGGCCGCGAGCGCGAACTTCGCGTCGATCATGTCCTGCTCGGGGATGCGCGCCTCCCGGCCGTTCTGCATCATCGTGTCGAACAGGCCGAGGACGCGCCGCTGGAGGATGTCGGGCGCCGGGAGGTCGCGCGAGTTCCTGAGCTGCAGGATCAGCGAGAGCACGTCGGAGCACACAAAGTACATCGTCTGCGAGAGGCTCATGGGCTCCTCACCCGGAAGGGGCGGCCTGACACGTTCACTTTCCTGCCGGGACGGCGATCAGCCGGAGATCGACCTTTTGCGGTTCGATCGGCTGGTAGATAGCGATCGTGCCAGAGCCGAGGATATCGTTCCAGTAATCGCCGTTCTGGTTGACGCGGAGGTAGACGAGCCCCGGCTTGACCGGGATGGCGCCCGGCGGCCGGTACTCGATGGCGACGTTCACGCCGGGCGTCGCGGAGTGCAGGATGTGGCCGATCTGCGTCCACGAGCCGATCTTGAGCAGGCGCGGGAGCCGCTCGCGCAGCGTGCCCTCGTCCGTGCCCTTCGCCTCGAGGAACATCTCGTGGCTCCGGGGCAGCTTCGGGTCCTCGAACCTGCCGAGGTACATGCCGTCCTCGCGCTTCTCGAGCGGCACGATGACGAACTGCTCCGTGACAACCTCGTTGATGAGCTTCCAGGCCCGGTCGAACATCGGGTCGAGGACGCCATCGAGCTCGAGGTAGTTGAACTTGGGGATCGTCGTCGGATCGCTGTCGGTGGCCGCAAAGGTGCAGAGCTCTCCGATGAGCGAGCCGAGGACGACATAACACTGCTCCGGGTGCGCGCCGCCGTGGTCGACGAGGTGCGACACGATCGGGATGTACGAGTTCAGGGTGTGGAGCAGCCAGAACTTGGTGAGGTCGGAGGCCTGGAAGTCGACCGACGCCGCGTTGCGCATGCGCCGCCCCTCGACGAGCGACTTCTGCTTGCCGACGAGCGCCGAGAGCACGCGGCGGAGGCCGGACATGATGTGGTCCGACGTGTTGATGCGAAGGACCGACGGGATGAAGCTCTTCCGCAGGGCGATCGCGCCGGAGCTGTCGCGGACGAGCTGCGCGATGCGCACGGTCTGGTACGCGTCGCGCGGCTCGGTCCCGAAGAGGAGCCGCAGGTTGGTGCGGGCCCAGGTGACCGACTGCTCGTTGCGGCCGGAGTTCACGTCCGGGACCGTCGTCTGGGCGGCCACGAACCGCTGGGCGGGGCCCGCCTTCGCCGGGTCCAGGCTGATGTTCGCGGCGGTCTCGCGCAGGTTCGGGATGCCGAGGAAGACGTCGAGCGTCTTCAACGCGGCCGGGAAGGCGCCCTCGAGCGGCCGCGCCTCGACCTGATCTTCGCCGCGATCGCCGATGAAGAACGGCGTGCCGTCGGGGAAGACGCCGTGGCATTTGACCACCTTGAACTGCCCGGCGGAGAGCGCGCGCTCATCGAACTGGGCGGACGTGATGCCCCAGTCGTAGCCCACGACGGCATGGAGGCGCGCATGGAGCAGCGTCTCGTGGTAGGCGTCCGTTTGCTGCAGGTGCTGAGGGGTCATGAAGAGCCCCTCGGTCCAGACCGGCTTGCGCGGGTGAATCATGTCGCCCGTCCAGTCTTACCAGATGTGCCGTGCGCGGCGTCGCGAAAGCGGGTCAGGCGCGGGGAGCGCCGACGCTGCGCTGCGCGCATCGGGCCGCTCGTCGTCGCCGAGGGCGGCGCGGTCACGTCGCGTGGACTGCCGCTGGGAGGACGACCTGCGCGCGCCACGGCGATCACTTCCCCGGGCGAGCGGGCGCCTCTGGCGCGGCCACCTTCTTCGGCAGGCTGAGCCGGCGAACTGCGCTCGCGTTGGGGAACATCGACTCGTCGAACTCGACCCCGTTGTCGATCTTGGTCGAGTCGATGAAGAACGCGACCCGCGGATCGGCCACGGGCGGACCTGCGTCGGACTCGCGGCCGCCGCACTGCGCCTCTCCGGGCGGGAGCGGGAACTCGTAGAAGGTCTTCCAGCTGTTGCCCTTCGGGCTGTGGAACAGGGCGGCGCCGACGAGGTGGCTCGCGTCGGGCAGGCGCTCGAACTTCACCTCGACGAGGTCGTTCGGGAAGACCTCGACCTCGTCGACCTTGGCGAGGTCGTCCTCGAGCGTCTCCTTGTCCTTGAGGAGGATCTGGTCGTATGTCGCGTTCTCCATGCGCGCGCTGCTCTTCAGCTGGTAGAGCCGCACGACCACGGGCCGCGGGTTCCCGTTCTCGTTGGGGTTGATGTTGTCGGACGCGTAGATCGAGAGCGTCACGATCTGGACGTCGCACGGCTCGGGGGCCGCGGGCGGCGGCGCGGCGGACGTGCAGCCCGAGAGCGCGGCGGGCAGCGCGGCGCCGAGGAAGGCGGCGAGGGTCGCCGCGGCGATGGCCGCCGCGACCTTCGCCCGGGCCGCCCCGCGGAGGAGCGACGCCGGCCGACGTCGAGGCCCCGGCTGGCGCGCCGAGCCCTCCCCTGCGGGGGAGGGCGAACGGGGCTCCCCGATCCACATCGAACGCTGTAGGAGCTTGGCGAACGGGACCATGCTCCGCCCAATTTATGCGGAGTCTCGTGGCCAGTACAACTTTCGGTGTGCGAGCGGCGTCGATCGGTCCGATTGAGTCCGTTTCAGTCCGAGAACGCGATCGTGAAGTTCTTTTCGGCGTCGACCCCGATCTGGAGCCGCTTGGGGAGCGGCCCCTCCGCCATCTTCTCGAGGACGGCGACCGAGAGCAGCGGCAGGAGCGACGCCCGGAGGATATGGTCGATGTTGCGCGCCCCCGTGTCGACCTCGGTGCAGCGCGCCGCGATCGTCTCGACGAGCGCGTCCGAGTACGACGCCTCGATCCGCTGGCTCTTGCGCAGGCGGTCGACGAGCGCGTCGAGCTTGAGCCGCGTGATCTCGCCGAGCGCGTCGGGCGAGATCGGCAGGTACGGCACCGTCGTCATGCGCGCGAGCAGCGCCGGCTTGAAGTGCGCGGAGAGCGTCGGCTTGATCGACTCGACGATCTCCTTGATGAACTCGCCGTCCGCGTCGAGGCGGCGCGACGGGTCTTCTTCCCGCGCGGCGACCGTCATGTTCGTGATCTTGTCGGTCGCGAGGTTGCTCGTCAGGATGATGACCGTGTTCTTGAAGTCGACGAGCCGCCCCTCGCCGTCGCTCAGCATGCCCTTGTCGAACACCTGGTAGAACAGGTTCATCACGTCGGGGTCGGCCTTCTCGACCTCGTCGAGGAGCACCACCGTGTAGGGCCGCTGGCGCACGGCCTCGGTGAGCATGCCGCCCTCGCCGTAGCCGACGTAGCCGGGGGGCGAGCCGATGAGCCGGGAGACGGTGTGCTTCTCCTGGAACTCGGACATGTTGATGACCGTCATCATCCGCTCGCCGCCGAACATGAGGTCGGCGATCCCGAGCGCGGTCTCCGTCTTGCCGACGCCGCTGGGCCCCACGAGCAGGAACACGCCCTGGGGCGTGCTCAGCGGCTTCAGGCCCGCGCGCGCGCTCCGGAGCTCCTTCGAGATGCTCACGATGCCGTGCGTCTGCCCCTTGATCCGCCGGGTCAGCCGGTCCTCCATCTCGAGGAGCGCCTTCACGTCGTCCTGGACCATCTTGCCGACGGGGATGCCCGTCCACGCCGCGACCACGCTCGCGACCATGGCCTCGTCGACGTCCGGCCGGATCAGCGGCACCTCGCCCTGGCTCTGCTTGAGCTCGTCGAGGGCCTTCACCACGTCGCGGCGCGCGGCGTCCCGCTCCTCGTTCGTCTTGGCCTCGTCCATCTTCTTGCGGGCGTCGATGACCCGCTGCGTGCCGGCCGTCTCCTTCGCGTAGTCGGCGCGCACCGACTCGAGCTCGGCCTTCGCCTTGGCGAGCTTGTCCTTGAGCTCCGCGACCCGCTCTTGATCGATGTGGACTCCCTTGTCCCGATCCCGCTCGAGCGCCTTGAGCTCGGTCTCGGTGTTCACGATGAGGATCTCGGCGTCCTCGACCGCGGCGGGGCGCTGCTGCAGCGCGACCTTCACCCGGGCCGCGCAGGTGTCGAGCAGGTCGACCGCCTTGTCCGGCAGCTGCCTGCCGGTCAAGTAGCGCGCCGACAGCCGCACGGCCGCGGTCACCGCCTCATCCTGGATGATGACGTTGTGGGCCGCCTCGAACTTCGGCCGGAGCCCCCGGAGCATGACGACGGCCGCCGGCTCGCTCGGCTCGTCGACCTTCACCGGCTGGAAGCGCCGCTCCAGCGCCGCGTCCTTCTCGAAATATTTCTTGTACTCGCTCCACGTCGTGGCCGCGATCGTCCGGAGCTCGCCGCGGGCGAGCGCCGGCTTGAGCAGGTTGGCCGCGTCGCCGCCGCCTTGCTGGCCGCCCGCGCCGATGAGCGTGTGCGCCTCGTCGATGAAGAGGATGATCGGCTTCGACGACCCCTTCACCTCGGCGATCACCTGCTTCATCCGGTTCTCGAACTCGCCCTTCACGCCGGCCCCTGCCTGGAGCAGCCCCATGTCGAGCCCGAGGATGTCGACGCCCTGCAGGAGCGGCGGCACCTTCGGGTTCTCCGGCGTGCTCTCGACGATGAGCAGCGCGAGCCCCTCGACGAGGGCCGTCTTCCCGACGCCCGCGTCGCCGACGATGATCGGGTTGTTCTTGCGCCGCCGCGCGAGGATATCGATGACCTGCCGGATCTCCCGCTCGCGACCGAAGATCGGATCGATCTGCCCCGCGCGCGCCTTCCCCGTGTAGTCGACGCAGAACTTCGCCAGCGCCGAATCGGCCCCGGCGCTCGCCATCCCGGCCGGCAGCTTCCCGGCCGCGCCTGCGCCCGCCGCCGCCGCGGCGGCCTCCGCCTCCTCCTTGGAGCCGGAGACGATCTTGGGGAGGTTGTTCTTGAGATCATCTTTCGAGATGGCCTCGAGATACGCGCCGATGCTGCTCACCGAGTACCGGGTCGGCTGCTGGACGAGGCGCTGGAAGAGCACGCCGCTCCGGACCCGCTGGTAGCCGTACTCCATGGATCCGACGAGATAGGCGTCCTGCATCCACTCGAGCATCGTCGGCGAGAGCACGGGCCTCCCGGCGTTGCCCTTCCTCAGCTCTTCCAGGCTGCGCTGGAGCGCGGCGCGGAGGTGCGACGGGTCGAGATCATAGTGGGATACGAGAAACGCGATGTCGGAGTTCGCGTCGTCGAGCAGCGCGAGGAGCAGGTGCTCGAGCGTGACCTCGTAGTGGCGCGCGTTGACACACTGGCCAATCGCCGCCTCGAGGGCAGAGGTGCAGTTCTTGGTGAGTCGCTTGACGATGGCTTTGGTGTCGACGAGCTGCATGCGCGGCATGCTAGCCGAGGCGCGCCCTCGTCCGAAAGCGCCTCGTCAGCCTCGCCCCTTGCGCTTCTTCTCCGCGGCCTCCGGGGCGCGGCCCTCGGCCCCGCTCGCCTCTCCGCGCTCCCGCGCGGCCGGCTTGGCCCCCCCGCGGGTCGCGTCGCCTCGCGGCGCCGGCGCGGCGTCGTGGGCGCTGTCGTCCTTGTCCTGCGCGGCGAGCGGCTCGCCGGCCGCGACGCGGTCCACCATGTCGGGCCGTATCCGCAGCTTGAGCAGGGCGCCAACGCGGAGCTTTTGGTCCGGCTCAATACGGTTATCGCGCGCGACGTCCTCGACGTCTATGACGAACTGCCGCGCCACGCCGATCAGCGTATCGCCGGGCGCGACGCGGTAGAGCATCACCTCGCGCGCGGACCGCGACTGCCCGCGCGCGGCGCGCGTCCGCAGCGGGGCGCGCGAGACGTCGACAGCGTCGTCGTCGGGCGAGCCCTCCGCGCCATCGTCGAGCGAGGACGTGGCCACGGGATCGCGCATCGAGCGCCGCTTGCCGAGCGCAGGCCGGTCGTCGTCGTCCACGTCCGTCTCCGCCGTCCGCTTCCGCGCGGGCTTCGGGAGCAGCGAGAGCAGGCTCTCGTCGTCCCGGCTCCCCCTCCGCGGCGCGAAGTCGCGTCCGCCGAGCAGATCGACCGGATCGAGGATCGACGCGTCGTCCGTGGAGAGCAGCTCCGTGGAGAGCATCGCGGGCAGGGCGGCCTGCGCTCGAGCGAGCGTGTCCGGCGGGAGCATCACGAGGAAGTCTCCCCGTCCGGGCGGCACGCGGTCCCCCAGGATGTCGGGGTTCAGCTTCCGCAGCGTCGAGGTCCCGACGCCGGCGGCCTTCGCCAGCGTCTTGAGCGGCGTCCCCGGGGACACCGCGATCTCGGCGGCGTCGATCGGCCGGCTCACCGCGACCTCATCGAACCCGAACCGCTCCAGGTTGTTCGCCACGATCGCCGCCGCGCCGATCTTCGGCACGTACGCGGCCGTCTCCGAGGGGATCGCCTCCTGGCGCGCCAGCTCGTTGAAGTCGGACGTCCCGTAGCGATCGATGCGGTCGAGCAGCTGCTCGTAGCCCATGTTGTAGGCCGCGAGCGCGAGGTCCCAGCTGCCGAAGCGCAGGTAGAGATCGCGCAGGTGGTGAGCCGCCGCCTGCGTGGCGAGGCGCGGGTTCTTCCGCTGGTCGAGGTGCCGCGTCTGCTGGAGCCCGTAGACCGCGCCGGTGGCGGGCATGAACTGCCAGAGCCCGACGGCGCCCGCCGGCGATTTCGCCCGCGGATCGAAGCCGCTCTCGATCATGGACACCCAGATGAGATCCTCCGGAAGCCGTCGTTCCCTGAGCTCGGCCTGGATCATCTCCTGGTAGCGCCCGCTCCGCTTCAGCCACGTCTCGAACATCTGCCGCCCGCGGTCGGTGCGCGTGAAGAAGCGGACGTACTTCAGGGTGCGGCGCGACACGGCGAGCCGGAGGTCGGGCAGCTGCAGCTTCGAGAGCGCCTCGGCGCCGGCCGAGTCGAGGTCGTCCACGTCGTCGGCGTAGCTGCCTTCGGCCGAGAACGCGCGCGGCGGCCGCGAGAAGCTCGGCCGATCGAGCTCGCACGCGGCGCCCTCCCGCGCGTCGCGCCCCGCCGCCTCGCGCAGCCGCCACAGCTCCCGCGACTCGCCCCCCGGCGGCGCTGCCGGGCCGTCGAGCCCGCGCGCCGGCGCCGCGTACGGCGGCGCCGCGGCGAGCGCCCCGACCGGCGCCGTGGCCCGCGCTGCCCCCAGCTGGTAGGTCGATACCGCCGACTGGACCGACGTGATCGCCGACTGGGGCGCCGCCATCCCGACCCCGTAGCCAAACGCCAGGGCCGAGACCAGGGGAGGGATCTTGTGGACGAGGCTCATTGGTGTGTGGTTCAAGGTCGCACCATGTAGGCAAACCGGTCAACAAACCGGCCGGCCCGGGCGAGCCGGGCTTGGCGCGCTGCTGGGCGGGCCGGCCTCGGCGCCCTCTCGGGCTTCGGCGTGGCCTCTGGGTGGGCTGCACGCAGACTGGCGGGCCGCATGGTGCGGATGGACGTCAGGCACTCCCGTCCGGCGGAGCGGGTCTGCTAGTCTGCCCCCATGCCGGCGGCGCTCTCGGCCCGCGTGTCCGACACCCAGGCCAACCAAAGCTTCGACGTTTCGTTCGAGCGCTTCCCTGTCCGGATCGGCAGGAATCAGCTGAACGACCTTCACATCGACCGGCCCTACATCTCCCAGTTCCATGCGGCGGTGGACGTCCGCGATCGCCGGATCTTCGTGCGCGACCTCGGCTCCACCAACGGGACGATGTTCGCGGGGCACCGGCTGGCGCGCGATACCTCGGTGGACGTGACCGGCCAGCCGGAGATCACGATCGGCCCGATCCAGATCCGGCTCGCGATCATCGAGGCGCCGCTGAAGTCCGAGAGCCCGAACGACGGCACGCTGCTCGGCACGGGCGGAGACAACCTGTCCGCGCTGATCAGCCCGCAGAAGCGCGCCGCTCCCGGCGGCGAAGACCCCTACCTGCGTCAGGTGGTCCCGTACCTGGAGGCGTACCGGACCGCGTGGGCCGCGGTCTACCGGATGATCTGGGATCACCTCGCGCGCCTCCCGCCCGATGCGCGCCAGAGCTACTTGCGCCGGCTTGGCGAGGAGCACCCGAGCGTGCTCGCGGAGCGGGACTTTCAGAAGATCTCTCAGTACTACGGCGTGGACTACCGCACGCTCGGCGAGCTGGCCCCCGCGAACGCGGCGTTCGCAGCGCTCTCCGAGCTGGCGGGCGCCCTCGCCCCCGGCGCGAAGCCCCCGGACGACGTCGCGGGCATCGTCAACTTCGCGCGGCGGCTCCGCGACACGATGGAGGTCTTCCTGAAGTGCTTCGTGAGCTTGCGCGACGGCTATCAGGAGTTCGAGGCCGAGGTGCTGGCGCGCGATCGCTCCGCCGAGACGGACAAGGTCGCGAACGCGCAGGACGCGAAGGAGCTCGGCACGGTCCTGCTCACGCCGGTCGGGGGCCCGGACGCCGCGCGGCACCTCCACGAGATCTTCGTGGATGTCATGAGCCACCAGATCGCGCTCCTGAACGGCGTGATGGGGGGCGTGAGGTCGCTGCTCGTGAAGCTCTCCCCGAAGACGCTCGAGGAGAAGCTCGAGCGCGCGGGCAAGAAAGGCGGGCTGTTCTCGAACAAGTACGAGGAGCTCTGGAAGCTCTACGAGCGCCGCCACGGCGACTATTCGGGGGAGGACAAGGAGACTTTTCGGGAAATATTTGGCGAGCAGTTCTCTCGGGCGTACGCTGCGACCGCCGCAGAGGACTATGGGTCGTCCGGCGAGTCGGGAGGCCGGAGCATCGTCCGCTTCCCCGGCTCTGGGAATCCGAACAAACGCTAGCGCCCCAAAACGGCGGGGCTTCGCGCGGCGAGCCGCGCCTTGGGCTCGCCGATCTTCGCCGGAGGCGCGGCCGAACGCGAGGCGCCGTTCATGCGAATCAGGGAGAAAGTCGTAGCAGCAGGTTGTCTGGCCGTCGCCGCGTGCCTCCTCGCCCCGCGCGAGGCGGCCGCGCAGACGACGGTCCAACGCGATAAGAACTGGGCCACGGTCTCGGACGTGAGCCTCGTGCTGGGAAGCTCCGTCGTTTTCCTGATGCCGCGTGTCTATTACAGCGATCCCGAGGCCACGGTCGGCTGGAAGGGGCGCTGGCATTTCTCGGTCATGGCGCCCGCCATGACGATGACAGCGCTGACGCTGCTCGTGGACCTGCCGATCAAGAACGCGCTCGAGTCGACGCGCCCGGGCTGCTCGATCGACGAGACGAACGCGGCGGTGTCCGACTCGGGCTGCGAGTCGTTCGGCGGCCCGTCGACGCACGCGTTCGCCTCCTGGGGCGCGACAGGCGCGGGCACGGGCATCTTCGTGGTCGACACGTTCCGCTACTCGTCTGGCCGCTTCAACGCCGGCGCCTTCATCGGCAATGTGGCCTTCCCCCTCACCGCCTCGGTCGTCACCACCATCGCCCGCGGCGTCGCCCCCGGCGACACGCGGCCGCACGAGAACGCCGGTCAGATCGCGATCGGCGGCGTCACCGGCTTCCTGAGCGGCCTCGCTGTCGGCACCGCCTACGCGATGCTCCAGCGCCCGAACTGCGGCTACGGCAACGCGCTGTTCTGCTGGTAGCCGCCTCTCCGGTACGTCTCCCTCCCCTCTCCGGCAGGCCTCCCTCCTCCCCTCGCCAGCAAGCCTCCCTCCGCTCGCTGGCGAGCCTCCCTCCGCTCGCTGACCCGGCCAGGGGTCGTGGAGGGAGCGCGGGGGGCAGGCCGAGGTTCGAGCGGATCACGCGCGCCTCGTCCGCGCCATGCGCGGGGAGACGCGCGTCCTGCGGGTCCGGCGGCCCCCGCCTGCCCCCCGCGCTCCCCCTCCCCCCGGCCTCGGCTGCTGTTCTAGTCCTGTCCGACGACGCGCTCCCAGAGCGGATCGTTCGACGAGAAGAGCGTATCCCGGTCCACCCGGAGGAATCGCTGGAACTCGACGCGGCGGAGCTCGCGGTCGCTGTCGCGGTTGCCGTCGTCGTGCTTCACGATCTTCACCCGCACCTGCTCGAGCAGCTGAATGCCGTTCGGCTTGTAGGAGACGTCGGTGCGCAGCACGTAGCGGGCGTAGAGCCCGCGCTCGGTGACGGAGGGCACCACCGCCGTCCGCTCCAGGTCGACGGAAGCCGCCTCGATCAGCCGCCCCCTTCGCGCAAGGTAGAAGTGCGCTCGTTGTCGGCAGTCGTCGGGATCAGGGCAGTCCTTCGTCTCGGCCACGACGAGGTTGTCGTTGCCGAGGCGCACCGGGGACAGCTTGGTCCCCTTCGCGGGCGCGCGGAAGCTGCCGACCCCGTAGACGTCAGCGCGATCGCCGGCCGCTCGCACGAGCGCGACGAGGCCGCCCTCGTCGCCGTTCTCGAACCTGAGGACGCGCACCCACACGGCGCGAAGCCCCTCCGGCCCGGAGCGGATCTCGACCTCGTCGGGGTCGATCTTGCGCGGCCAGCCGGACTTGGAGATGCCGCCGCGCAGGGTCTCGTTGGCGAACACGTAGTGGCCGGTACAGTCGACGTCGGTCGGCCCGATCCCGCGTTCCTCGCTGTAGCCGGGAATGACGACGCTCAGCCACTGGTCTGGGTCGAGGGTGCGGACGGCCGCCTTGCCGCCCGCCCCGCGCTTCGCAGGCGGCAGCTGGGTCGTGCACACTGGGATCGGATTCTGCTTGCGTGTCTGGAGCTCGCCGTGTGGCTGCTCTGGGTACGATCCGCAGCCCGAGAGGGCGGCGGCGAGCCCCAGGCCGACGACGGAGCCGAAGCGAACGATGCTCACGCGCTCTTCGTATCATGCAAGGCGTCGCCAAGGCGAGTTCGCGACCTAACGCCCTGGCCGGCCAACGGCCCTGGCCGGCCAACGGCCCTGGCCGGCCAACGGCCATGGCCGGCCAACGGCCATGGCCGGCCAACGGCCGTGGCCGGCCAGCTCGCCTCGTTCTCCGTGTCGGCGGTCGCGCGCATGCCAGATCACGCCGCCGCCCCGCGCGTCGTCACGTTCCCCACACGCCCGCAACGCGATGGACACGCCCGCGTCCTCTTATGGAAGCGCTGGCTTCGCGACGGAATATTGCGCGCCCTCAGGAACCAAACGCGAACCAAACCCCAACGAAAAGCGAACCGAATGCCAAGAAACCCGCACCGCTCCCGGACACAAAAGTCTTGACGCTCCCAAAGAGGGAGTTACCTTCTGGACTCCCTGAGACGAACAGGGGTAGAGATACGATAAGAGTCTTATCTCTGCGTCTCTGAACTCCTAGTCCCGACGGAGCGCACCGTCTGCCAGCGCGCAATGGGGCGTAGACTGAGCCCAGGCGGCGAGTTCTTGAAGGAAGAGGCATTTGATCATGGCGTTGCAAGCTCACCTCGTTTTGAAGGGCGTTACCCAGGGCCCGATCGATGGCTCGGTCACCCAGAAGGGTCGCGAGAAGTCGATCGCTGTCATCTCGGTGCAGCATCAGGTCGTGAGCCCGCGTGACCCGGCGACCGGGCTGCCCAGCGGCAAGCGCCAGCACAAGCCCTTCGTGATCACGAAGGAGCTCGACAAGGCAACCCCCCTTCTTTACAACGCCTTGGTCAACAACGAGAGCATCTCGGAGTGGACGCTCAAGTTCTACACGCCGGGCACCGCGGCGTCGAAGAACGTCGGCAAGGAGCAGAACCACTACACGGTCAAGCTCACGAACGCGACGGTCGCGAGCATCGACTTCCACATGGACAACACGCGCGGCGGGGACGGCGCCAAGGATCGCCCGGAGTACGAGCGGGTCTCCTTCACGTACCAGAAGATCGAGTGGTCGTTCGATGACGGCGACGGCGCGCGTCAGGCGGACGATGACTGGGAGACGCCGCAGGGGTAGTACCTAGCTGCTGAGGTCTCGTCGCACCGGGCGACCTTCGGGTCGCCCGGTTGCGTTTGTCGTCCTGACGTTGGGGCATCAGAGCGGGGCCTCAAAATCAGGCATGGCCATCACGCGCAGCAAGCTCAGAATGTTGGCATGCCCCTCAGCGCCTACCTCAGACTCGTCGGCGAAAGACAAGGGGAAATCAGGGGCTCCGTCACCCAGAAGGGGCGAGAAGGTAGCATCCTCGTCACCGAGGTGTTCCACTCGCTGGTGGGGCCGCGCGACCCGGTCACCGGGCGCCCGACGGGCAAGCGGATGCACAAGCCCTTCATCGTCACGAAGGACCTCGATCGGTCCACGCCGCTCCTCCTCAGCATCCTCAGCCACAACGAGAGCATCCCCCGCTGGGAGCTCCAGTTCTACAGGTCGATCGCGATCGGCGTCGAGAGGCCTGTCTTCACGGTCCAGCTCACGAACGCGAACATCTCGAGCATCCAGTTCCACATGCTCAACGTGAGGAACCCGGGGCAATCGCGCCTGCCCGAGCAGGAGGAGGTCGCGTTCACGTACCAGAAGGTCGTCTGGACCTGGAACGACGGGGGCGTCTCCGCGGAAGACGACTGGCTCACCCCGCGCTGAGCGGGCGGGCTTCCGCTCGAGGCGCGAGCTGAGCTACGATCCCGCCGTGGCCGGCGCCTCCCTCCTCACCCGAATCGCGCACGCGGCCGACCCGCACTCGACGGAGCGGCACACCTACCGGGATCACGACCTCGAGTCGGCCATCCTGACGCACCTCGGGCACATGCTGAACACCCGCCAGGGGAGCTCGCTGACCTGCCCGGACTACGGCCTCATGGAGGTCTCGGAGGTCCTGCATGAGTTCCCCGAGGCGATCGGCCTGGTGCAGCGCTCGCTCAAGAACTGCATCCAGACCTACGAGCCGCGGCTGAAGAACGTGCAGGTCCGGCACCTGCGCACCGACACGATCCAGTCGATGGTCCTCGAGTTCGAGATCACCGCGCAGATCCACTTTCCCGATGGCCGGCGGCAGGCGCTCCGGCTCGGCGCTGCAGTGGACCAGAGCGGCAACGTCCGGATGACGTAGCCCCCGCCCGGCGGCCTGGCTCACGGCGGTTGACAGCCTTCGGCCCCGGCGGTCGACTGGCGGTGGCGAGAGGATGTTCAACAAGTACTACCAGGACGAGCTCACCTACCTGAGGGATCTGGGGCGCGAGTTCGCCGCCGCCTACCCCGGGATCGCGCCCATGCTCGCGGAGAAAGGCGGGGACCCCGACGTCGAGCGCCTGCTCGAGGGCGTCGCGTTCCTGACCGGCAAGATCCGCCAGAAGCTCGACGACGAGCTCCCCGAGGTGATCCACTCGGTCGCGTCGCTGCTCTTTCCGCACTACCTCCGCCAGATACCGGCGACCTCGATCATCGAGTTCACGCCGCTCCCGAACGTGGTGCGCGAGAAGCTCGTCGTCGCTCGGCACGCGGAGGTCGGGTCGGTGCCGGTCGACGGCGTCTCGTGCCGGTTCCGCACGACCCAGGACGTCGAGCTCGTCCCGCTCGCGGTGGAGGACGTGCGCGTCGACACGGGCGCGCAGCTCGCGCAGACGCTCCGCATCGAGCTCCGCCTGACCGGCGGCGCCGCGCTGTCGGGCCTGTCGCTCTCCTCGCTGCGCTTCTACATCCACGGCGAGCGCAGGCTGCAGGACGACCTCCGCCTCTGGGTCGGGGCGCACGTCGACACCGTCGCGCTCGCCGCGGTGGACGCCGCGGGGCGCGACACGACGATCGCGTCGCTCCCGGCGCGCGCCGTGCGGCTCACCGGCTTCTCCGATGAAGAGTCGCTGATCCCGTACCCGAAGACGGTCTACCCGGGGTTCCGGCTCCTGCAGGAGTTCTTCACGCTCCCGCAGAAGTTCGCGTTCTTCGAGGTGACCGGCCTCCAGGCGCTCTCGGCGGAGCGGATCTCCGACCGGTTCGCGATCCTGCTGCAGTTCAGGGACGGGCTCCCGCCCGGGACGCGGATCGGCAAGGAGAACATCCGGCTGTTCTGCTCGCCGGTCGTGAACCTGTTCGAGCACACGAGCGATCCGATCAAGCCCGAGGCCACGAAGCACGAGTACCTCTGCCGCCCGGCGGGCGCGGCGCCCGCGGCCTTCGAGATCCACAGCATCGACAAGGTCGTCGGCATCGCCCGGCGCACGAGCCAGCGCGTCGAGATCCCCTCGTTCTTCAGCTTCCAGCACGAGCTCGATCCCGAGGCCGCCGCGCGGACGATCTTCTACCAGGCGCACCTCCGCCCGGCCGCCATCGGCGACGGCATCGACATGTACCTCTCGTTCGGCTCCCCGCAGGACGCGGGGGCCCTCCCCGAGTTCGACGTGATCAGCATCGAGGCGACGAGCACGAACCGCCGCCTGCCGGCGCAGCTGAAGCTCGGCGACCTCAGGGTGCCGACGGCGACGTCACCCGCCGTGGCGAGCTTCACCAACCTCACCGGCGTCACAGCGCCGCTCCCGCCGCCGCTCGGGCGCGAGCTGCAGTGGCGCGTGCTGGCCCACATGGCGATGAGCTACCGCTCGATCACCGAGCTCGAGGTGCTCCGGGCGACGGTCGATCTCTACAATTTCCAGGCGATCGTCGATCGTCAGGCGGCGCGCGCGAACCAGCTCCGCCTGGCCGCGATCAAGGCGATCCGGGTGCGGCCGACGGATCGGCTGTACCGAGGGGCGCCGGTGCGCGGCGTCGCGGTCGACATCGAGCTCGACGAGGGCGGGTTCGTCGGCGAGGGGGAGATGTACCTGTTCGCGAGCATCCTGAACGAGATGCTCGGGTCCTACGTCTCGCTGAACTCGTTCACGCAGCTGACGGTCACCGGCACGAATACACGCGTGGTGCACAAATGGGACCCGAAGAGCGGCAGCCTGACGCTGATCTGAAGCCGGCTGCGCCGAGAGGCGCCGCGAGCGCCGACCCCGTCGCGCTGGAGACGCTCCGGCGCTTCGCGGATACCGCGCCACGCTTCTCGTACTACCGCCTCATCTACCTGCTCGAGCGGCTCTTCCCTGCCGCGCCGCCGGTGGGCCAGCTCGGGCCGGTGCAGGACGAGCGCATCCGGCTGCGCGGCGACCCCTCGCTCATCTTCGCCTCGAGCGACGTGAGCGAGCTCGCGCCGATCAAGGCCGCTGACGGCGTGGAGCGCGCCCGCGTCTCGACCACGTTCCTCGCCCTGTACGGCTCGGTGTCGCCGCTGCCGGCGTACTTCATCGAGCAGATCGCGCAGGCCGACTACCAGGGCGGCCCGCAGCCGATCCGCGAGCTCCTCGACGTCTTCCACCACCGGCTCCTGTCGCTGCTCTACCGCGCGTGGACGAAGTACCGCCTGCCCGTCACGTACCGCAAGCAGGGCGCCGATCCCTTCTCGCGCCGGATGCTCTGCGCGGTCGGCGTCGACGGCTTCCGCGGCTACGAGACGCCGCTCGATCGCTTCTTCTTCCTCCGCTACGCGTCGGTCCTCGCCTCGAAGTCGCGCTCGGCGAGGAACCTGGAGACGGTGCTGTCCGAGATGCTCGGCAACATCGACGTGAAGATCGAGCAGTTCGTCGGTCACTGGACGAAGATCGAGAAGCCGTTCAGGAACAAGCTCGGCGTGATGAACCATCAGCTGGGCGAGAGCCTGACCCTGGGGCGCTACGTGTTCGACGGCTCCGGCCGCTACAAGGTCGTGCTCGGCCCGGTGGGCTACGACGAGTACCTCTCCTTCTTGCCCGGGGGTCGACGGCAAGATCTGGTCCGCGGCGTCATCGAGACGTTCACGCCGGGCATCCACGACGTGATGCTCGAGATCCACGTGGACACAGAGGAGGCGCCGCGGTTCCAGCTCGGCTCGCCGCGCGCCGCGACGCTCAAGCGCACCGCGTGGATCGGCGGCTCTGCGGCGGAGCGGCTCGTGATCACGATCCCCCTCGACGACAAGCACCTCGCGGGCGGCGACGACGAGGACGACGACGATCGCGGCGAGCCCCCGCCGATGTGACCCAGGCCGCGGGCCGCCGGGAGGCGCGGCGGCGCTCGCGCCGTGGACTCGCCCTGCGCTCAGTAAACGGTGAGGCTCTGCAGCGCGGCCGAGATCTCGTCGGCGTTCGCGTCGACGTTCTCGTGGTGCACGATCTGCACGAGCAGGATGCGGCGGGGGCTCCGGAGCAGGATCTCGTGGGCGAAGGCATCCGAGATCGGCTTCGACGGGATCTTCGCCTTGACGAGGTAGCTGCGCCCCTGCGTGTTCGCCGTGGCCACGGGCGCGCGGCCGGAGAGGATCTCCGCGCCCTGCTCCTCGAGATCCGCCTCGTAGCGCTTGAGCACGTCGGGCCACGGATCCTCGGGGCTGTCGATGCGCTCGTAGATCGAGAACAGGAACTGCCGCGGGGACTGGTACGTGATGAAGCGGCGCTCGGGGGTGTAGTCGGCGCCGCCGACGTTCCAGTCCATCGGGCGGCTCATGCGGACGTCGCCGTTCATGAGGCCCACGCCGATCCTGCGCGGCACCCGGTCCGTCGCCGGCGCGTCGAGCGGCGGGAAGTACACCTCGAAGCTCGAGTCCTTGCTCAGGGAGCCGGCCGCGCCGTGGAGGTAGAAGACGTCATCCTGCTTGGGGGCGGTCGGGGAGCCGCCGCAGCCGGCGAGCAGCGCGATCGCGGCCACGGCGGCGCAGGCCACGCCCGCGCGCCCCGCTCCGGCGGCGAGCGGACGGCGGGCGCGGAAGGCGGGGACGTGCGCGAGCATCGGCATTCCGAGGTGCCTCATCGGGGGAACTCTAGGCCAGCGAGGGCACGCCAGCCAAATGTTCGCCGAGGAGTTTGCCCTCGGGGTGCCCGGCATTGAATGATTGCCCGGCCCGGGCAGCGCTGCGCCCGCCGATCGAGGCGGTACCCCGTGCCGCGAGAGAGACATGTCCAACGAAAGCAAACCGAGTCGCAAGGGCGAGCCCGCCGGAGCACCGGCGGCGAGCGCGCCGAGCCCCCCCTCCACCAGCACGAGCCAGGGCCACGAGCGTCCGGCGCCTGGCCGCCGCGCGCCCCGACGCCCCGCGCTCGCGGCAGCCTTCGCGCTTGCGCTGGGGGCCCCGGCGTGCAGCGGCATCGACGCCGGCGTGGAGTACCCGGACGATCTGCCCGCGATCGATCGGTACCTCTTGACCCCCGAGAACGGCCCCGAGGCGCCGCTCGCGCTGGGCGAGTTCAAGATCGGCCCCGAGACGTGCAGCGGCGTCGACACGCACCCGGTCACACAGAAGCTCTCGCCCGAGGATCTCAGCCGCTTCCTCGCGGCGCAGGGCGCCGGGAGCATCACCCCGAAGCTGGCGAGGTCGAACCTGTACTGGTTCGACTTCCCCGCGCGCGACAAGTCGTTCGTCCGGCTGCGCCTTGCGGTGCTCGAGGACTCCAAGCACGCGACGCAGGATCTCCACGACGCGGTGCTGCAGCACGGGCCGGGCTGGTGGGGCGTCCGTCGCTCGAACCTCGCCGTGCTCGCGCCGAAGGCGAACCTGAGGGAGGCGATGGCGTTCGCCATCAAGTACAAGCTCGTCTGCTGGGGGGTCTTCACGTACGCGGCCAACGACGACGCGTACGTCGTCCCCGGTCCTTACGCCGAGCTGTGAGGGGAGCTGGCGGCGCGCGCGGCGGAGGCGCACGCCGCCGGCGCGCCGCCGACAGACCTCTGCGAAGCTGGCCCACGCTCGGGGAGAACGCGTAGACTGCGCCCATGCGCCGTTACGTCTTGCTCGCCGCCGCCGTCGCTCCGATCCTCGCCGTGACCGCAGCCGTCTCCGTGCCCGGCTGCAGCGAGGAGTTCGAGAACATCTGCGCGTTCCTCAACGATCCCGACAGCTGCTACCACGCGTTCCAATCTGAAACCGCGGCTGGGTGCTGGACGCCGGGCGCAGGAAACGGACCAAGCGGCGCCTTTGCGAGCCGCGACAAGCTTGATGTCTGCTTCCTCGATGAAGGTGGCCAGATCGTCTTCGATCCCCCTCTCGATATCGCAGCATTCCCCCCGAAGACAATGGCCTTCAAGCGCCTCGATCGGACGGCAGCGGAGTGCGGCTCTGTCACGTTCTCAGGAGAGTTCAGCTACTCCGTGACCGTCCAAGTGCCCTGCACCGCGGACGAGATAGATGGTGGCGTGGCGGAGTGCGCGGACGCCGGCACCGATAGCACTATCAAGATCGGCAAGACGATAACCCTCGCGACTCCGGAGGGCAGGAGCACCCTCGACGTGAGCTGCACGGACGGGTCATCGCACCACTTCAATCGTGTCGACATCCAGGAGTGCGCGACGGAAGGACAAGACCAGCTGCAGCCTCGGGCCGTGCTCGAGGCGAGCGCGGGCAACCAGCCCCCGCCTGATGCCGACCCCACGATGACAGGCGATTACGTTGGCTCCGTCAAGCTCAACATTCACTATCCACAGAGCAGCTCGATAGTGGAGTTCGAGAAGGGAAAAACGCGGGTGGAGCAACCGCCTGTCGTGATCGAGTACTTCAACTGCCGTATCCCAGCTCCGGCGCCGCTCTGCTTCGACGGCGAGAAGGACGGCTTGGAGACCGACATCGATTGCGGGGGCACGCTCTGCACGAAGCGGTGTGAGGAAAGCCAGTCCTGTGCTCTGGACAGCGACTGCGCGACCGGCACGTGCAGAACCGACAGCAGCGGCTTCCTCAAATGCCAGGCAGCTGCCAGCAGCAGCGCAAGCGCCGCCGCCGGAGGCGGAGGAGGCGCTGGCGGCTCGGGCGGCGCTGGCGGCCAGTAGCCTCGCTCTCCGCTCAGGCGACCAGCACCTTCACCACGAACGTCGTGCTCCCGAGGCGCAGCCGGTCGTTGTCGCGCAGCTGCCGGCGCTCGCCCTGTCCGAGGCGCTGCTCGTTGACGAAGGTGCCGTTGCGCGAGCCGTCGTCCTCGATGAAGACCTGACCCGTCGTCGGATCCGCGTGGATCGACGCGTGCCGTGAGGAGGCGCTCGCATCCGCGAGCCCGATCTCCGTCGCGGCGTCCGCCCCGGCGCGCCCCACCTGCGTCCGGCCGCTGTATATCGGCCAGAAGCTGCCTCCAGGATCGTTCTGGAACGTCACGATGAAGCCGACGAGGACACGCGCAGGCTGCGCCGACACCTGCGGCACCGCGCCCGAGACCGCCCCCTGGACGATCGGCGGCGCGACGATCGCTGGCGCCCTGGCCTGAGCGGCCATCGGCACCCCGCCCTGCATCATCATCGGCGGCGGCGCGACTGCGCCTCCCTGCACCATCGGCGGCGGCGCGACCACGCCCCCCTGCACCATCGGCGGCGGCGCGACCGCCCCCCCCTGCACCATCGGCGGCGCGACCAGCCCCGGCGCCCCCGTCGGCACGACCATCGGCGGGGGCGCAACCATCTGCGGAGGCGCGCCGAAGACCGGCGCCGGCGCCACGGGCGGCTGCCCCATCGCCCCACCCATTGACGCGCCAGGCACCATGCCTGGCCCCGGTGCCCCGAGCGCCGGCTGGACCGGCGGGACGCCCGGCGCGTTCATCGGAGGAGACGCCGGCTGCGACGTGAGCCCCGCAGAAGGTGCCGCTCGGGCCCAGGGTGAGACCGGGAAGGGAGCTTCCCCGCCCGTCGAGAAGGGGACGCTTCCGCCCGGCGATGCCGGCACCGAGAGCCCGCCTCCCCCGACCCCGTAGGCCTGAGGAGGAGGCGGATAGGCGCCCTGCGCGCCCCCCGCCGCGTAGCCTGGCGACGCCGCGCCGCCATAACCCGAGACGGCTGGCTGCCCTGGATAGCCCGGCGGGCCAGGCGGAGCATAGGCGCCAGCCCCCGCCTGCACCGGCGGAGGCGCGACCGGAACGGAGGCTCCAGGCGCTGCGCCCGCCACGCTCGTACCGCACATCGAGCAGGCAGCGTCGGTCTCCTTGAGCATCCACGCGCAGTTCGGACACGGCCTCATGCGATCTCGAGGCTACCGATTCGCTTGACATCCGTCGAGGCGAAAGCCGCCCGCAGGCGCGCGCACGCCGCGCAGCTCGGCGCGCGCTGCGCGGGCGACGCGATGCCGCTTCCACGCGCTGCAACGCGAGCGCGCCAAGCTCGCCGAGAGGCGGAGGCGTCCGTCGCTGCCGCGCGGGCGCCTTCACGAAAAAAGCACGAAAAAAGGCGCCGCGCGTTCAAGCCGCGCGGCGCCTCGGAGACAGGTCGCTCAGCGATCGCTGGCGACGGCCGTCATCAGTTGCTGGCGATCGAGCTCTTCTCCGACTTCTCGATCTCCTTCTTCTCGCCGTCCTTCGACTCCTCGGTCGCGGGCGCGGGCTCGGGCAGCCGCTCGAGCGCGGCCTCCAGGACCTGCTCCATCCGGCTGACGAAGAAGAACTGCAGCTCGTCCACGACCTCCTTCGGGACCTCCTCGAGATCCGCTCGGTTGCGCTCGGGGACGATGATGCGCTTGATGCCGGCGCGGTGCGCCGCCAGCACCTTCTCCTTCAGGCCGCCGATCGGGAGCACGCGACCGCGCAGCGTGATCTCGCCCGTCATCGCGACGTCGTGGCGGACCTTGATCCCGGTGAGGAGCGAGACGAGCGCCGTGAACATCGTCACGCCCGCGCTCGGCCCGTCCTTGGGCATCGCGCCGGCGGGGATGTGGATGTGCAGATCGCTCTTCTCGAGGAAGTCCTTCGCGATGCTGAACCTCGCCGCGTTGCTGCGCACGAACGACAGCGCCGCCTGCGCCGACTCCTTCATCACGTCGCCGAGCTGGCCGGTCAGCTGGAGCTTGCCCGTGCCGTACATCCGCGTCGCCTCGATGAAGAGGATCTCGCCGCCGACGCTCGTCCACGCGAGGCCCGTCGCGACGCCGCTCTCGGCGGTGCGCTCCGCGACCTCGCTCGTGTACTTCGCCGGGCCGAGGAACTCATGCAGGTCGTCCTCGTTGTCGACGCGCCGCTTCTGCGTGTCGCCCTCGGCGACCTTCACCGCCACGCCGCGGATGACGCCCGCGATCTGCCGCTCGAGCGACCGGACGCCGGCCTCGCGCGTGTAGTGATCGATGATCTCCTCCAGCGCCTTGTCCGTGACCTCCAGCTGCTCGGTCGTGAGCCCGTGCTCTGACAGCTGCTTCGGGAGCAGGTGCTGCCGCGCGATCGCGAGCTTCTCCTTCCGCGTGTAGCCGGGGATCTCGAGGATCTCCATGCGGTCGCGGAGGGGCGGCGGGATCGGATCCGCCACGTTCGCGGTCGCGACGAACATCACGTGCGACAGGTCGTACGGGATCTCCAGGTAGTGATCCGCGAACGTGTTGTTCTGCTCCGGATCGAGCACCTCGAGCAGCGCCGCCGACGGATCGCCGCGGAAGTCGTGCCCGATCTTGTCGACCTCATCCATCATGAAGACCGGGTTGATCGTCCCCGACTTCTTCATGCCCTGGATGATCTGGCCAGGGAGCGCGCCGACGTAGGTGCGCCGGTGTCCGCGGATCGCCGCCTCGTCGTGCACGCCGCCGAGCGAGACCCGGTGGAACTTGCGGCCGAGGGCGCGCGCGATGCTCCGGCCGAGCGACGTCTTGCCGACGCCGGGAGGCCCGAGCAGGCAGAGGATCGGGCCCTTCTTGTCCTGCTTCAGCTTCCGGACCGCCAGGTACTCGAGGATGCGCTTCTTGACCTTCTCCAGGCCGTAGTGGTCCTCGTCGAGCACCTTGCGGACGCTGCCGATGTCGAGGTTGTCCTGCGTCGACTGCGTCCAGGGCACGTCGAGGATCCAGTCGAGGTACGTCCGCACCACGGTGTACTCGGCCGACCCGACCTGCATCGTGCGCAGCCGCTTCAGCTGCTTCTTCGCGACGGTCTCCGCCTCGGTCGGCAGGTTCGCCTTCGCGATGCGATCCTCGAGCCCGTCGAGATCGCCCTGATCGCCGTCGTCCTCGCCCAGCTCCTCCTTGATGGCCTTGAGCTGCTGGCGCAGCACATACTCGCGCTGGTTCTTGCCCATCTCCTCCTTGATCTGGGAGTTGATGCGCTCGCGCATCTTCAGGATCTCGAGCTGCCGCGTGAGCAGCCGCAGCACCTTGCGGATGCGCTCCTTCACGTCGATCGTCTCGATGAGCTGCGCCTTCTCCTCGACCGGAGCGTCGAGGTTCGCCGCGACGAGATCGGCGAGCGCGCCGGGCGCCTGGATGGAGTCGATGAGCGAGCCCGCTTCGCGCGGGAGCTCCGGCATCAGCTGGATGACCTGCTTCGCGATGTCGCGCAGGCTCATCGCCAGCGCCTCCGCCTCGACGTCCTCCGTCGCCGGCTCGTCCATGCGGCGGATCTTGGCGCGCAGGTACGGCGTGTGGGCCGTGACGCTATCGAGCCTGATCCGCGTGAGGCCCTGCAAGATCAACGAGTAGTTGCCCGAGCTGTGCTTCAGCGCCTTCAGCACGCGCGCGGCGCAGCCCATCGGGTACAGGTCCTCCGCCCCGGGATCGTCGGTCGACGGATCGCGCTGGGCGAAGATCGCGATGACCGGGCCGGGGAGGTTGTCGACATCCTCCACCAGCGCGACCGACTTCTCGCGGCCGACATCGAAGGGCGCGACGGCGCCCGGGAACAGCACCGCATTGCGGATCGGCAGAACCGGCAGCTCGTCGCCGAAGACGACCTCTTCCTCGGAGCGCGGCGGCATCGGCGGGTTCTTTTTCTCGGACATGGCGATCTCCTCTAGGCACCCGACCGGGGGAGGTAAACCCCTTCATCAACACGCAGCCGGGCCGCGCGGCCACCGCGCGCCCCGGTCATCTTGGCTTGCATCCAGACGGATGCGGATGGTGCAACGCGGAGCCCTGCTGGCAGCTCTTGGTGGAAGACAGCCCGCGAGGCTACGGGAACTCACCATAGACACGGCGCATGCCGCGTGCCACAGCCCTGGCCATTTTTTTGAATGAGGATACGCTGCCGGTGGTCAGCTCCGACTCCGACCTGCAGCGCTCGCTCGTCACGCTCGTCACCACCTGGCGCGCGCGGCGCGGCGCAGGATCCTCGGCGGCCGGGTCAACGCGGCGCGCGGAGGAGGCGCGCCTCGGCCTTGCCGCGCGCCGCGGCGAGGCCGAGGCTGCGCCCGGCACGGAGCGACACCCTGGCCCTCGCTGAACGATGATCGATCCCCTGCTCGGCCTCGGTGCGCTCGCGATCGCGATGCTCGGCCTGCCGGCGGCGCCGTCGCTCGATCCAGGGCCCAGCCCGGCGTGCCCGGCGGACATGCGGCTCGTCACCGGCACGCACCGCGACGAGGTGCAGCACGTCTGCGTGGAGCCGGTCAAGAGCGGCAAGGCGACCCACTGCTTCGCGTACTGGGAGGACATCACGGCCGAGGAGGGGCCGTCGACCGAGATCTCCGTGTGCATGGACCAGTTCGAGGCGCCGAACCAGCGGGGGGCGAAGCCGCTCGTCATGCAGTCGTTCGAGACGGCGACCGCGTGGTGCGCCGCGCGCGGCAAGCGGGTGTGCGCCGAGCAGGAGTGGGAGCTCGCGTGCGAGGGCCCCGAGCGGCGTCCCCTCGCCTACGGCTGGCGCGTGGACAAGGCGGTCTGCAACAGCGGCAAGGCCTGGCGGCCGGTCGACGAGCGGAAGCTCGGCGCCTCCGGCGAGGCGGCGCAGCGCGAGGTCGAGCGGCTCTGGCAGGGCGCGCCGAGCGGCTCCCATCCCGGGTGCGCCTCGACCTTCGGCGTCTTCGACATGATGGGCAACGTCGAGGAGTGGGTCGCCTCGCGCCGCGGCCGCCGGTGGCCAGGCGCGCTCATGGGCGGCTTCTGGGCCAAGCCGTGGACGGGCTGCCGCGGGACGAACGACGCGCACGATCCGAAGTTCGTGTTCTACGAGACCGGCTTCCGCTGCTGCGCCGATCCGCGCTCAGCGCTCCCTTTGCGCGGCGCGGCGGCGCCCGTGGCGGACGAAGAGCGCGGCGGGCGCCGAGCGCCCGGGCCCTGAGGCCGAGCCTCCACGGCGGCGCTCGCCGCGAGCGAAGAAGGCGGCACGACGGGCGCAGGTCCTGCTAGAAGCCAGGGCGTGCGCGCCCTGTTCTTCGGTACCCCCGCCATCGCCGTGCCGTCGCTCGAGGCGCTCGCGTCGATCGCGGACGTCGTCGGCGTCGTCTGTCAGCCGGATCGGCCGGCCGGCCGCGGGCTCGAGCTGAAGGCGCCGCCGGTGAAGGTGAAGGCGCTGGAGCTCGGCGTGCCCGTGGTGCAGCCCGAGAAGGTCCGCACGCCCGAGTTCGCCGCGTGGGTCGCGGGCGCCGGAGCGGACGTCGCGCTGGTGATCGCCTACGGGCGCATCCTGCCGAAGGCGGTGCTCGAGGCGCCGCGGCGCGGCTGCATGAACCTGCACGCGTCGATCCTGCCGCGCTACCGCGGCGCCGCGCCGATCACCTGGGCGATCGTCGGGGGCGAGGCCGAGACGGGCATCTCGCTGATGCAGATGGACGAGGGCATGGACACGGGGCCCGTCTACGCGGTGCGCCGGACGGCGATCGGCCCGGACACGACCGCCGACGAGCTCGCGATCGATCTCGGGGCGCTCGCCGCGCGCGTCGTGCGCGAGGACCTCCGCCGCGCGGTGGACGGCGAGCTCGCGCCGACGCCGCAGGACCACGAGGCGGCGACGCACGCGGCGCTCCTGAAGAAGGAAGACGGGCGCATCCGGTGGGAGCGGAGCGCCCGGCAGATCCACGACCACATCCGGGGGATGACCTCGTGGCCAGGCGCCTTCACGACGATCGACGGCAAGACGCTGAAGGTGCTGGCCGCGCATGTCGAGAGCGAGGCCGACCAGGCCGGCGCGCCGCCGGGGACCGTGGTGATGGCCGGCCGCAGCGTCGTGATCGTCGCCTGCGGCGCGGGCGCGATCCAGATCGTGCGAGCACAGGCCGAGGGGCGGAAGCCGCTCGCGGCGGCGGACCTCGTCGCCGGGCGGACGCTCCAGACGGGGATGGTGCTCGGTCGTTGAGCGCCCCGGGCGCCGTTCACGGCGCCCCGTCGATGAGCGCGGCCCGCGTCACGGCGCCCGGTCGTTGAGCGCCGCCCGCGTCACGGCCCGGCCGGGTGCCAGATCGTCTTCAGCTCGACGAACCGCTCGATCCAGCGGGGGGACGTCGCCGCCCTGTCGTCGAACCACTCCGCTTCGCCGAGCGATCGGGCGCGCACCCGCTTGACGCTGGCCGCGGCCGCCTCCTCGAGGCGCTTCGTCAGCGCCGCGTCCACGCCGTGCAGATCGAGCGCGGCGACGTCCATGTGCGCGGCGAGGTGCGGCAGCACCTCCGCGAGCTGGCCGGTGAGGACGTTGACGACGCCGCCCGGGAGATCGCTCGTGGCGAGCGCCTCGCCGAAGACGAGCGCCGTGCGCGGATCCGCCTCGCTCGCGAGCACGACGCAGGTGTTGCCGGCGGTGATCACCGGCAGGAGAGCGCCCGCGAGGCCGAGCAGCGCCGGCCGCGGCGGCGCCGCGATGACGACGACCCCCATCGGCTCGGGCACCGTGAAGGTGAAGTGCGGGCCGGACACGGGGTTCAGGCTCGCGAAGAGGCTCTGGTACTTGTCGGCCCAGCCCGCATAAGCGACCGCGCGATCGATCGCCGCCAGGACCTCGCGCTCGGCGGCGCCTGCGCCCTGCCCGCCGCGCTCGAGCGAGGCCGCGAGCTCCGCGCGCCGCGCCTCGAGCATCTCGGCGAGGCGGTAGAGGATCTGCCCGCGGTTGTACGCGGCGCGCGCGGACCAGCCGCCGAGCGCGCCGGCCGCCGCGAGCACGGCGTCGCGCCCGTCCTTGCGCGAGGCGCGCGGGATGTTCTCGACCGCCCCCGCGCCTCCGTGATCGCGCACCTGCGTGTACCTCCCGGACTCCGAGCGCACGAACGCGCCGCCAACGAACATCTTGTACGCCTTGCGCACGCCGACCCGCGCGCGCGCCTCGCCCGGAGGAGCGTCGAGCGCAGCCGCGCCGGCGCAATCCCCGATCGACGTGCACCCCTCGTCGCCGCCGCTGTCCTGGTCGCCGAGCGCCATCAGTCCACCTCGAGGTAGGCGAGCAGCCCCTGGCGCCCGCCCTCGCGGCCGAAGCCGCTCTCCTTGTAGCCGCCGAACGGCGCGCTGGGATCGAACTTGTTGAAGGTGTTCGCCCAGACGACGCCGGCGCGGAGTCGCTGCGCGACCCAGAAGCTCTTCGAGCCCTTGCCGGTCCAGACGCCCGCCGACAGCCCGTACATCGTGTTGTTCGCCTTCTCGATCGCCTCCTCGGGCGTGCGGAAGGTCAAGATCGAGAGCACCGGGCCGAAGATCTCCTCGCGCGCGATCCGGTGCGACTGCGCGACGCCCGTGAAGAGCGTCGGCGCGAACCAGTAGCCCCGCTGCGGGAGCGCGCAGCTCACCGAGAAGCGCGCGGCCCCCTCGCGCTCCCCCGCCGCCACGAGCTCCTCGATCTTCGCGAGCTGCGCCCGCGAGTTGATGGCGCCCACGTCCGTGTTCTTGTCGAGCGGATCGCCGACGCGCAGCGTCCCCATGCGCTCGCGCAGCTTGAAGAGGAGCGCGTCGTGGACGCTCTCCTCGACCAGGAGGCGCGAGCCCGCGCAGCAGACGTGGCCCTGGTTGAAGAAGATGCCGCCGATGATCCCCTCGACGGCCTGATCGAGCGGCGCGTCCTCGAACACGATGTTCGCGGCCTTGCCGCCGAGCTCGAGGGTGAGCCGCTTCCCGGTGCCGGCGAGCGCGCGCTGGATGCGCTTGCCGACCTCGGTCGACCCGGTGAACGCGACCTTGTCGACCCCAGGGTGGCCGACGACCGCGGCGCCGGTCGCGCCGGCGCCCGTGACCACGTTGACGACGCCGGGCGGGAGATCGGCCTCCTCGATGATCTTCGCGAGGAGCAGCGCGGTGAGCGGCGTCGTCTCGGCGGGCTTGAGGACGCACGTGTTGCCCGCCGCGAGCGCCGGGGCGAGCTTCCACGCCGCCATGAGCAGCGGGAAGTTCCACGGGATCACCTGGCCCGCGACGCCGAGCGGCCGGGGGTCGCGCCCCGGGAAGGCGTGCTCGAGCTTGTCCGCCCAGCCCGCGTGGTAGAAGAAGTGCGCGGCCGCGAGCGGGAGATCGACGTCGCGGGACTCCTTGATGGGCTTGCCCCCGTCGAGCGACTCGGCGACGGCGAGCTCGCGCGCCTTCTCCTGGAGGGCCCGGGCGACGCGGTAGAGGTACTTGCCGCGATCGAGCGGGCGCATGCGCGACCAGTGCTTCTCGTACGCGGCCCGCGCCGCCTGCACGGCGAGATCGACGTCCTGCTCCGAGGCCTCGGCGAACTCGCAGAGCTTCTCCTCGGTCGACGGGCTGATGCTGTCGAGGTAGCGGCCCGAGGCCGGAGCGCGCCACGCGCCGCCGATGAAGAGCTCGTACCGCGGCGCGATCTTCACGTGGTCGCGCCCCTCGGGCGCCGGCGCGTAGCGCCAGGCATCGCCGAACACGACGGCCGCGTCGCGCGCCGCGGTCGCGTCCCGGGGCGAGCCCCCGTCGCCGCCAGCCGCGGCGGTGCTGTTGTCGCTCATGCGGCGCACTTTACGCCCGCGGCCGCGCGTTGAACACCGACGCGGGCCCGCCCTCGCGGCGCGGTCAGTCCTTGCTGAAATGGTCCCCGCTCTGGTAGGCGCCCGTCCGCTCCTTCTCGAGCTGCATGAGCACGTCGTTGAGGAGCGTCGACGCGCCGAAGCGGAACAGGTCGCTCGTGAGCCAGGCGTCGCCGAGGGTCTCCTTGACCAGCACGAGGTAGTGGAGCGCCTGCTTCGCGGTGCGGATCCCGCCGGCCGGCTTCATCCCGACGCGCCGCCCGGTCGCCTGCGCGTGATCGCGGATCGCCTCCAGCATCACCAGCGTCACCGGAGGCGTCGCCGCCGGCGTGATCTTCCCGGTCGAGGTCTTGATGAAGTCGGCGCCCGCGAGCATCGCGATGCGGCTCGCCTTGCGGACGCGATCGTAGGTCCCGAGCTCGCCCGTCTCCAGGATCACCTTGAGGTGCGCGTGCCCGCACGCCTCCTTGGTCGCGGCGATCTCGTCGTACACCGCGCGGTACTCGCCGGAGAGCATCGCGCCGCGGTCGATCACCATGTCGATCTCGTCGGCGCCGAGCTCGACCGCCTGGCGGACGTCGGCGAGCTTGACGGCGAGCGTGGAGAGGCCGCTCGGGAAGGCGGTCGCCACACTGGCCACCTTGACCGCCGAGCCCGAGACCGCTCGCTTCGCCACGGAGACGAGCTTGGGATAGACGCACACCGCCGCACAGGAAGGGATGTCCACGCGCTCGTGGGGTCGAAGCGCCTTCTGACAGAGCTGCTCAACTTTTCCCGGGGAGTCTTTCCCCTCGAGGGTGGTGAGGTCCATCATCGAGATGGCGAGCTTGAGGCCGGCGACCTTGGCGGGGCCTTTGATGCTCCTTTTGCCGAGCCCGGCGGCTCGCTCTTCGACCATGACCTTATCCACGGTGGGCGAAGAGAAATCGGGGTAGGTGACCTCCCTGCCCTGGCGCACCACGCCGGGCGCGGCGCCGCTGTCGTTTCCGAAGATCGCCATCGGCCTCGTCTCCTGGCGCGGGAACGTACCAGAAGCGTCGGATCGATCCTACCGAGTGCGTGCTAACGTGGCGCTCTGATGAAGAGACGCTTCCCGATTGCCGTCGTTTTTGTCGTACTTGCTGTCGTCTTTGCCTTTGCCTCGCTGCTCGGGTGTGGCGCGGCCGAGCGACCCGATGGTGGACAAGGGCTGATCCCGGTCGGCGCGACGGCGCCCGACGTGTTCGCCGCGGATCAGCACGGCGCGATCCAGCGGCTGTCCGATCAGCGGGGTCGGGCCGTGGTCGTGTACTTCTATCCGAAGGACGGGACGCCTGGCTGCACCGAGGAGGCGTGCGCGTTCCGCGACGCGTGGGACCGGTTCAAGCAGGCCAACGTGCAGGTCTTCGGCGTGTCTTCCGACACCCGCGAGTCGCACGAGAAGTTCGCGACCGAGAACAAGCTGCCGTTCCCGATCCTGGTCGACACCGATCACGCGTGGGCCACGGCGTTCGGCGTGCCGATGCGGCTCGGTGCGACGGCGCGCGTGACGTTCCTCGTCGATCCGGACGGCAAGATCGCGAAGGTCTATCCGGACGTGGATCCCGGGGTGCACGCGGACGAGGTGCTGAAGGACGCCGCGCAGCTCACGGGCGCCGCGCTCCCGGTCGCGCCAGCGGCGTCGGGCAGCGCAGCGCCGGCCGGAGCGGACACCGCGGCGCCTGCCGCCACCGGGGCGGCGCCCGCGGCGGCGCCTGCGGGAGCGGCGGAGCCGGCCACGGCCGCTCCGGTGGCGACGGGGACGATGCTGCCCCCGGCGGCCCCCGCGGCGCCCCCGGCGAAAGGTCCGCCGGCGAGGCGGTGACGCGCGCGCACGCGGCGCAGGAGCGCCGGCGGGTCGCGCGCTGACCGCGCGGGCCGCGCGGAGGGCTGACGGGAGATCTGCAGACGGGAGCGCGCGTGGTGCGTAGGTCGTCGGAATTTTTGAACACCAACGGGTTGGATCTCTGCGTCCATCGCTTCCGCGACGACCACCCGCAGCCGACGGGCCTCACGCTGCTGCTGCTCCACGGCTTCCTCGACGCCGGGAGCACGTGGGACCTCGTGGCCGAGCCGCTCGCGCGGGCGGGGCACGATGTCGTCGCGCCGGACCTGCGCGGGTTCGGCCGGAGCGCCCGCGTCGGCGCGGGCAGCTACTACTACTTCCCCGACTACATCGCCGACGTCGCGGCGCTCGTGGACGCGCTCGCGCCGGCGCGCCTCGGCGTGGTGGGCCACTCGATGGGCGGCGCGGTCGCCGTGTACTACGCGGGCGCGTGCCCCGGCCGCGTCGAGCGCCTGGCGCTGCTCGAAGGCGTGGGGCCGCCGGCGAGCGGCCCCGAGGTCGCCGTCGTGCGCGTCGAGGCGTGGCTGCGCCAGATGGCGGAGCTCGATCGCGCGCCGCGGAAGCTCTCGTCGATGCAGGACGCGATCGCGCGGCTCGTGGCGAACCACCCGCGCGTGCCGCGCGACGTGCTGGCGACGCGCGCGCCGCTGCTCACGCGGGAAGAGCCGGACGGCGGGCTCGCGTGGGCGTACGATCCGATGCACCGGACGACCTCGCCGCTGCTGTTCCAGGTGGAGGCGTTCATGACGTTCCTTGAGCGCATCGCGTGCCCGACGCTGCTCGTGAGCGGCGGGCCGACGGGGTGGCACCCGGGGGACGAAGCGGAGCGGGTGGCGAGACTCAAGCGCGCGGAGCACGTCGAGCTGCCGGAGGCCGGGCACATGATGCACTGGTCGGCGGCGGCGGAGCTAGCGGAGCGGCTGGGCGAGTTCTTCGCGGCGGGAGGCGGCGCCGGGGATGCGGCGGGGCAGGGAATCAGGGAGGCAGCCGAGGCAGCCGAAGCCGCGGCAGCAGCGAGCGAAACCGGGTCGCTCGAGGACGGAAATAAAAGAGCTTGACTCGGCAGGGCGAGTGGGTAATCTGCGCGCCTCCTCGACGAGAGGCATGCCACCTTAGCTCAGTGGTAGAGCAACGGTTTCGTAAACCGTAGGTCTCGGGTTCAAGTCCCGAAGGTGGCTCAACGTGAATGCCAGCGTGTTCGCTGCCCTGTGGGCGAGCAGGAGGCCGCTGGCCCTGGGTGGTCTGAGCAACGCGACGAGCTCTGTGGCTGGGGAGCTCGTGAAGCCGAGATCTACGGTTCACGAAACCGTAGCTCTACCGGCCGGCGTTCCAGATAGCGCGCCTCTGCGGGGCGCGCTGGTGCAGTCGCTTCTTGTCGCTCGATGTCGAGCGCCCCCTGCGGACGTCGCCTTCCGGCGGTGGAGAACTTCGCCGCCGCTCCAAGGCGGAGGCTCCCACGAGCTCGTCCAGAGAGCGACGGCGAGCTCCGTCAGGGCGCAGCGCAGACGGAGCTCGTGACGAAGCGCGCAGGGAGACTGCTGGCCGCAAAGGCCGTGGGCCACGAGGCTGGAACTTTACGACCGTCGTCGAGTCCTTTTCGAGGCGTCGCAGGTCTATCGCCTCGACGGTTCGCCACCTTGCCTTCGGGCCTGCTCTGATCGCGAACAGCTCGCCGCCTGATCGCGATCCGCCTCTAGCCCGCTCCCAGACGAGCATTTCCGTGGATTTCGCCCCCGATCGAGCCGGCACGACGGGTGCTGAAGAGCCCGGCTGGGTGCGACGGGCTCGTGCCTGTGCCGGAGCGATGGGTGCTCTGCATTCAGGGCAGGCTCGGGGCGCACCCAGGACGGGATGAACCATGTCGAGGAACTGGGATCAGACGCTCAAGGAGTGGGCCGAGACGATCGACGCCACCGACGAGGAGCGGGGTAGCCGCGCCTGCGAGGCCATCAAGAAGGCGATTCGCAGCGCGTCGAACCTGAAGCACAAGACGATCGATGTCTCCGTCACCGGCTCCTACCGGAACAACACCAACACGCGCACCGACAGCGACATCGACGTAGCCGTCGTGCTGCACGACGTTGCCTTCCACGCATTTCCCGCCGACGGCTCGGTGACGCAGAAAATGCTCGGGATCCAGGGTTCGGACTACTCTTTCGACTCCTTCCGCAACGACGTCGAGGCGGCGCTCCGGGCCGAGTTCGGCGCCAGCAGCGTCGCCGCCGGAAACAAGGCTTTCGACGTCCGCGCTTCCGGCGCTCGGCTCGACGCCGACGTGGCGGTGTTCCTGAAACACCGCCGCTATACCGGCAGGAAGACTGCAGTTGGAGAGTGGGAATACTTCGATGGCGTCGAGCTGCGCCCGCGCAACGCGCCCACACTGCGCATCATCAACTGGCCGGACCAGCACTACAAGCGCGGCGTCGCAAAGAACGACGCGACCAACAGGCGGTTCAAGCGCTTGGTCCGCATCTTCAAGCACCTGCGCGCCGACATGGCAGCGCAGGGAGATGCCGGGCAAAAGAGCGCCGCCGGACAGGTGAGCTCGTTCGTCCTCGAGTGCCTCGTCCACAACGTACCGGACACGCACTTCAACCAGGAGGATGGTGGTTATATGAAGGACACGAAGGCCGTCCTGAGCTGGCTGCTGCGCGCCACCCAGCCCGGCTCCGAGAGCTCTTCGCTGACCGAGGTGAGCGGGATGCAGCCGCTCTTCCACGGGCCGGCGCGGCGGACGCCAGAGCAGGCCTATGCGTTCCTGAAGGCGGCATGGCCGCGGGTTCGTGGCACGGAGCCGCTCCCCCGATGAACCGCGCGTCGCTCACGATCCTCGTGCTCCTCGGTGCCGCCATCTGGGCGCTCTCCCTGAGCGGGCATGGCTGGGTCCTGCCGCTGTCGTTCTTCACCCCCCTGTCGGCCGTGGTGTCGGCGATGTCCGTCATGATTCTGCTCTGGGACGTGTGGCTGTGGCGGCTCGGCCTGCTGCATCCCTGGCCGGTGAGCAGGCCCGTTCTGCGGGGCACCTGGCGAGGCGAGCTCACGCCCGCGAAGGGCGAGGCGCGCACCATCTTCCTCGTCCTCGACCAGGCGTTCTCCAGGATCGAGACCCGGACCTTCACCGCCGAGTCCCGCTCCGCGAGCATCGCCGCGCGTCTCGACAAGGTGGACGGCGAGTTCCTGCTCGCGGCCATCTACCGCAACGATCCTGACCTGCTCCTCCATGAGCGCAGCCGTATTCACCGCGGGGCCGTGTGTCTCTGGGTCCACGGGCCCAACCCCACGGAGCTCAGCGGCTGGTACTGGACCGACCGGGACACGAAGGGACAGCTCCGCTTCGAGCGCGTCTCCCGGCAGCTCTCGAGCGACTTCGCGAGCGCCACCGCCCTCGCCGCGCCCTCGGCGTAGGTTCAGGCCAGCCCCAGCAGCCTGCGCAGCTTGCCCCGCGATACGCCGAGCCGGCGCGCCGCCTCCGACTGGTTGTCCCTGCACTCCGCGAGCACCTGCTCCGCCGCCTCCCGGGTCAGCGCCACCCGGGCGGCGAGCGGGCCGAGCACCCGCTCGACCGCGTGCTGCGTGAGCGGCGCCGAAGGGCCGATCATCGCCGCGAGGCGATCCACGTCACGCACGTTCGCCGGCCACCTCTCCAGCATGAGCCGCTCGACCGCCTCCACCTCGGTCTCCCGCGGATCGAAGGGCGCGCCCCGCCGCTCGCGCAACGCCTGGAGCACGGCAAAGACGTCCTCTGGCCGCTCCCGCAGCGGCAGGAGATCGATCCGAACGAGGAACCGCGCCAGGAGGTCGCGACGGAACGCGCCCCGCTCCACCATCGCCTCGAGAGCCCGGTTCGTGGCGGCGATGAGCGCCACCTCGACCCGGGCCGGACGGTCCTCGCCCACCGGGAGGATCTCGCGGTTCTCGAGCAGGCGCAGGATCTTCGGCTGCACCTCGAGCGGCAGCTCGCCGATCTCGTCGAGGAACACGGCGCCCCCCTGGTGCGCCCGGAGCACGCCGCGGCTATCGCCCACAGCGCCGGAGTAGGCGCCCCTCTTCCAGCCGAAGAGCTGGCCTTCAAAGACGCTTGCGGGGATCCCCGCGACGTTGACGGCCGCGAACGGCTTGCCCCGGCGCCCGAGGGCCTCGACGACGGCCTCGGCGAGGAGCTCTTTGCCCGTGCCGGTCTCGCCCTGGAGGAGCACGTTGACCTCGCGACGCGCGGCCAGCGCGAGGAGCTCCGCGCGCACCGCGGTGAGCCCCCACGGGCCCACGAGGCGACCGAGCGGCGGCGCTGGCGACAGGGTGCCGGTGAAGGCCTCGCGGTAGACCAGAAGCGTTTTGCCGAGGCGCACGACGTCGCCGTCATCGAGGCCCATCCGCTGCCGTGCGCGGAGCGGAACGCCATTGAGGAACGTGCCGTTGCGCGAGCCGACGTCCTCGACCTGAAGGCGACCTCCCGTCCGGGAGAAGCTGAGGTGCCGGCCCGACACCTCGGCGTCAGGGAGGCCTGCGGACACGAGCCAGGCGCGGCCGACGACCTCGCCGGACGCGGGGATAGGCAGGGCCACGGCCCCGGGGAAGGCCGCGAGGAGAACGGGGTGACCGCACTCCCCGTCGCCCGCCGACGGGGGCCGGTGCTCCTCGGTCGTGGGCTGGGAACGGCTGTCGGCGCGCATGGCTCAGGGCCCCTCGCTCGTCCTGGGATCGAGGTAGACGGCGAGCTTGATAGCGCTTCTGTCGGGATCGCCGATGTACACGTAGAGCCCCCCGCACAGCGCCGAGACGAGCACAGGCGGGCTCCTCACGCGCCCCGGCAGGTACGCGCCGTCGTCGATGGAGAACTGGATCCTCATGTCCTCGACGTCCTCGGTGGTCACGGCGAGGCGATTGACCTCGTCACCGTTCCGCGACCCGATCTCGAAGAACGGCGCACACACGGGCGGATCGCCGATGCGCATGCACACTTTGGAGTAAGGGCGGGACCTGGTCATGTCCTGAGTGTCGGGACCGAACACGCTCGACAAGCGCAACCACCACAGCGCGGCTCTGGGCAGCGGCGGAGCCGCGCCGGTGCACCGGGGGCAGCGGAGCTTCGTCGGCCCCTTGCATACCATGTGCGACGGGCAACACGCCTCGATCTCCGGGGTGGTAGCGGCTGGCACCTGCGGTGGCTCCGGCACGGTCGACGCGTCAGACGGCGGCGAGAGGGGCAGAATGCTCCCAGCCATCGGCTCCTCTCGCGAGGCGACGAGGGAGACGAGGAGCTCGATACCGCCGCCCGCGATCCATGCCGTCGCGACGCCGATCACCGAGATCACGAGAGCGAGCGTCGCCAGCCTCCACCCGGCTCGCCGTCCAGCCGGCGATGAGCCATGCGCAGGCGGGGCCGGCGGCGGGGAGAGGTTCTGCGGCTGCGTATTGATCACGCTCGCAATCGGCGGCGGCGTCATCTTCGCCGGTTGCGTCGCGGGCACGGGCGCAGCCCGCGGCGGCGTCATCTTCGCCGGTTGCGTGATGGCCACGGCCGGGACCGGCGGCGACGTCATCGGTGTCGTCGCCACCTGGTGCGGCAACGTCGGCGCGGACAGCAGCGGTGATAGCGTCCCTGCTGCCGCGGGTACGCCGGCTGCCTCCGTGTTGGCGGTCGCAGCGCCCGTCCGCAGGATTTCCAACAGCGCCGCCCCGTTCGCCGGCCGCTGGAGCGGCGACAGCGCGAGACTGGCCTCCACCGCTGCGCCCCATGGCCCGGCGGGCCCCCGCGGCGGCCACACGATGCGCCCCGCCTGCGCGGCTTTGTAAGCGCGTGCGAAGTCGACCAGGGTCGCGCTCGACGCAAGGCCGGTGGGGTGACTGTGGAACAGGACCTCCCACGCCATGACGCCGAACGCGAACAGATCGCGCGAGGGTCCCTCGGCTCGCCCCCACGTCGCCGGGTCGACGAGCTCCGGCGCCATGTAGGGGATCGTGCCCACCACCGCCCCCAACGACGTCAACGGCCGCGGATTGCCCGCCGATGCCGCGATGCCGAAGTCGAGCAGCTTGACTGCGCCAGGTCGCCGCGGGTCGGACCAGAAGCTGTCCGCGAGCAGCACGTTGTCCGGCTTCAGATCGCGGTGCACGAGCCCCGCGCCGTGCACATAGGCGAGCGCCGAGGCGACCTGCTCGAGCGCGGCGAGCGCGCGTTCGCCGTCCAGCTGCCCGTCGCTCGCCGCCACGGCCAGCGACCGGCCCCGCACGAAGTCCATCACCAGGCCCACGAGCCCAGCGTGCAGATCCTCGAAGAAGCCGTGGCAGGCGACGAGCGCCGGGTGCTTCGCCGACGCGAGGATCTTGGCCTCGCGCCGGGCGCGATCGAAGCTCTGCCGCCCGGCTTCCTCGAGGCGAACGAGCTTCAGCGCCCGGACCACGCCGCCTTCGCGCGGGTCGATGACCTTCCACACCGCGCCCTGACCGCCCTCGCCGAGGGGCATCACCAGCGTGTAGTGATCGACCCGATCACCTGCGCGGAGCCCCATGCAGCCCCCTCACCCGCGCGCGGGCTGCGTTGCCTGCAGCTCGCCCCACGCCACGAGGATGACGGCCCCCTCCGCTGGCCTGCGCTCCTCCCCCTCCAGCGCGGTGAACAGCGCGCCTGCGAGAGCCACGGGACCGCTGTCGCTGATCTTGGCCATCGTGGATCGGCGGATCGCTGGCATGGTACGGCCTTATACCCCCACGAGCGCAACCACGAGAACGGCAAGGAGCGCCACGAGACCGACCACGAGCGCCACGACCAGCCCCCACCTCGTCCTGGAAAGCGCCGCACATGTCGCCCTGACGCTGGCGCCAGCCTTCGCCTGCTCCCAGGGCTCCGTCCTCGCCAACCGCTCTCCCGCCGCCGCCCCCGCCATGACGGCGGCCGCCCCTTCCAACTTCTCCGTGCTCACCGGCGAGCCCGCACCCGGCCCAGCCGCAGCCGCTCCGTCCCACTTCTCCGTGCTCACGAGCGCACCCGTCCCCGTCGTGCGCGCCGCTGCTCCCGGCGCAATCTGCGCCTCAACTTCGGTCCGCGCTGCCCCACCCTCCACCGGCAGCGCCGGCGAAGGTGCCGTCCCCGCGGCAGCTTCGCTCCCGGTCCCAGGCGCCTTCCCCGCGCTCGCCGCACCCAGCCCCCACGCCGGCTCCACCCTGAACCGCTGCGCCATCGCCAGCCTGCTGCGCGCCTCCGCGCCCGGCGCCGCGCTCCACGGCATCACGCCCTGCCCCGGCAGCGCCGCAGCCAGCTGCACCGCGCTCGCCGCCCTCTCCTCCCGAGGCGTCCCCGCGCGCTCACGGATCGCCCGCTCCCTTGCCGCATCCGCCGCCTCGCTCAGGAGCTGCCGCGCGCCCGCGTCGTCCACGGCCCTCTCGGCCGTCACCGCGGTCCGCGCGACCTCGCGCAGCGCCGCCGCGAGCTCCGCCGCTTGCGCAAACCGCGCTTCGGGCCGCTTGGCGAGGCACCTGGCCACCGCAGTCCAGAGCGCCTCCGGACAGCCCGGGAGCACCTCCGGCAGGGGCGTCGCTTCCAGGTGCACGTGCGCCGCCTGGATCTCCGTCTCCCCGATGCCCGACGCCTCGTCGAGCACCGCGTACGGGTGCGCCCCCGCCAGCATCTCGTACACGACCACGCCGAGCGCATACAGATCCGCGCGCGCATCCACGGCGCCCCCGGCGACCTGCTCCG
Organism: Sorangium sp. So ce128; assembly: GCF_051525245.1. Lineage (NCBI taxonomy): Bacteria > Pseudomonadati > Myxococcota > Polyangiales > Polyangiaceae > Sorangium > Sorangium sp. So ce128. The sequence goes on from NZ_CP150313.1 coordinate 7,214,524, forward strand.
GGGCCATGTAGCGCGACGTCCCGACCGCCCTCCCTTGCCCGGTCAGCCCGAGGCCCACGTCCCGCGCGTCCTTCGCCACGCCGAAGTCGACGAGCCGCGCTCGCACGCCGTCGCTCACCAGGATGTTCTCGGGCTTCACGTCGCGGTGCACGAGGTCGGCCTCGTGCGCCGTCGAGAGCGCGTCCGCGATCTGGATCGCGTAGTGGAGCGCGCGCACCGGATCGAGCCGCGCGCCGCCTGCGATGATCTCCCGCAGCGGCACGCCCGAGGCGCGCTCCATCACCATGAAGAGCCGCCCGTCCGCGGCCCTGCCGGCGTCGTACAGCCGCACGATGTTCGGGTGCGCGACCCGCGCGGCGAGCTTCGTCTCCCGGAGGAAACGCTCGGCATAACGCGCCTCCCCCGCGAGGGAGCGGTGGATGATCTTGATCGCCACCGGCCGCTCCAGCGCCGTGTCGTGGGCGGCCCAGACCTCGCCCATCCCGCCGCGTCCGAGGAGGCGGTCGATCAGGAAGCGCCCCTGGAACGGCGCCCCGGGGCTCAGCGGCTCATCGACGCTCGTCACCTCGCGACACCCTACCTCGCAGCAGCTGACGATAGCGAAAGAGCGCCCCGGCCCGCCTCGCTTCTCTGCCCTTGTTGACCCTCCCCGGGAAAGGTAGCGTCGGGTGTCCATCGCGCGAAGCGCGCCGAGCGCATGCAGCGCCAGCGGGCAGCGCGCCCCCCCGGAGCCCGATGTCGAACCCCCGCCCCGACCCCGATGACGGCGATCCGACCCTCGAGGCCCGCGTCTCCCATGCCGTCGCGCCGTACGCCGATCTCCTGCCCGCCGAGGATCTCGAGGCGCTGCGCGCGCTGACCGCGCGCTTCCTCGCGACGCATCCCGTGGCGGCCCCGCTCGTCGACCGGCTCCGCCCGCGCACGCCCCCCGCCGCGAGCGGCGAGGTCGATCGGCGCGAGCCCGCGGCGCTGGCCGAGGCCGCGCAGCGGCTCGCCGCGAAGGCGGGCGCTGCGAAGGGCCGAGGGCAGGGCGGCGCCCGATGAGCCTCGGCGACCGGCCGCGGAGGCCCCTCCGCCCCGACCAGCAGGCGCTCGTCGCGGAGGCCGTACCGCTCGTCGAGAAGCTCTGCGGCCACTTCCTCCGGCGGACGCGCGCGCACTACGTGGCCGACGATCTCCGCTCCGCCGCGGTCCAGGCGCTCCACGAAGCCGCGCTCGGCTACGATCCCGCCCGCGGCGTCCCCTTCCAGGTCTACGCATGGCGGCGCGTCGACGGCGCGCTGTCGGACGCGCTGCAGCAGGAGTCGAAGCACTGGCGCGCCGCCCGCGAGGACGGCTACGACGCCGCCGAGGCGGTGCAGGACACGAGCGACGTGCTCGCCGACGGCGACGCCGAGACGACCGCGCAGGCCGACGGGATGGCCGACCAGGTCGCGGCCGCCGCGGTGCTCGGCCTCGTCGGCCGCGCGCTGACAGCGCAGGGCGAGGAGGGCGAGCGGCTCCGCGCCACGTACGACCGCGCCATCCGCGCGGTGGAGGCCGCCCTGTCGCGGCTCCCGGACGAGGAGCGGCGCGTCCTCGTGCTCCGCCACGTCGAGGAGCGGACCTGGCAGGCGATCGGCGCGGCGCTCGGCTGCTCGGATCGGACCGCGAAGCGGCGCAGCGCGGAGGCCCAGAAGCGGTTCGCCGGCGCGCTGCGAGCGGACCGGGAGCGCGCGCAGGGCGGCGCCGCCGCGCCGGATCGGGTGGGGCTGGCTGGCGCGACCTCGGGGTAGACCGCCAGGCGGAGCGTCTCCCCGCTGCCGCTATTCTTGCGGTCGAGCATACCGAGAGCTCGCAGGAGACCCCTGGCACAGCGGCACGACGCGCGCCTTCACCTCCTCGAGAAACGCGCGCAGCCCAGAGGCGACGCCCCGCTCCCGCAACCGCTCGAGCGGCGCCTCGGTCAAGCAGCGCGCCTCGCGCTCGCGATCGTCGCCCGTGAGCCGGCGGAGCACCCTCTTCGGGTTCCGCTTCGCCTGCTCGTCTTTCGCGTCGAGCTGGTGCGCCTCGTCGCAGGGGGAGAAGCCGAGCTCGCGTCGAAGCTCGCCGAGGCGAGCGCGCTCTTGGTCCGACTCGGGCTCGAACCCCGCGAGCACCCAGGCCTCGCGCATCGGATCGGGGCAGCCGAGGACGATTTGAAACGACGCCCACCGCGAGGTCTCGGTCCGGGCTTGAGCAAGCCCTGTCCGGCGGATCTCCCCCTGATCATCCATATCCCAGACGATGAAGACCGCTTCCAGGCGGGTCGACGGATCCCGCTTCCCTACCTCGCGCGCGATCGCGAACGCGTTCCTCGCGGTCTGGGCACCCACCGCCCCTGGCTTTCCGTCGAAATGCCCCGGCATGAAGCGCACGTTGCCGAGGTCTCGCCTGTACGCCTCGAGCTTGTGGATGTCGAAGAACTCCTTGCCGTACCCGTCGCTCGCCCATTCACGGATGGACTCCGGGTGCGAACGCAGGAGGTCGCTCACCCAGTCGGGCCCCTCGTCGTGAAGCACGCGGTCCACGAGAGCGCTCGCTGTCAGGAAGTCGGCGTGGGCCTCACAGAAGACCAGGAGCTTCACGGCGTGCTCTCGGCGAGCACCCAGTCTCGCTCTGGATCCATGCTCCAGAGCTGTCCCGCCGAGAGCGTGCCTTTCACGTCCTTCGCCTGCGGGTGCTCGGACAGGCGCTTGAGGGCCACGGTGCCGTCGTCGCGGAGCGCGAAGGCGTAGATCTCGGAGGGGTCGAGCTCGTCGAGGATGTAGGGCGAGTGCGTCGTGGCGACGATCTGGAGATCGTTGAACTCCTCGAGCAGGCGTCTGACCAGCCGCACCAGCTCCATCTGCGCCTGCGGGTGGAGCGACTCGGCGAAGTCATCCAGGAGCAGGACGTTCGGGCGGTTCGGGCCGTGGAGCACGGTCAGGAGCGCCAGTGTGATGAGGGTCCCCTCGCTCGCCGCGTGCGCGGGGACGGAAGGGGCGCCACGAAAATCGAAGTACACCTTGCTCCCGACGACGATCTCGGCCTTGTGAGGCAGCTCTGGATTCGGGCGTCCGACCCTGGCCTGCCGGATGCGGACCCGCTCCACGTTCGGAATGATTCGGCGAAGTGACTCTTCGATACGATCGAACGCTTCGTCGTAGCCGAGCTTGATCGCGGCGAGCGCAACAGCGGTGTTGGTCCCGTCATAGTCGACGTTGGGCGCGAGATCATCGCTGTACGCTGCGGCGGCGATGCGCTCCGCATTGAGCTTGTAGAGGGTCGCGGGTGCGACGACTTCGTCCAGCCGCGCCACCTGACCGCGGAGGGGGCGGTGGCCTTCAGCGGTGAACTGCCGCGCATCGCCGCTCCGTTTCCAGTCGACGAGCACCGACGCTCCCGAGAGCACGGTCCGGAAGTGCCAGGCCCCGTCCTCCCGTCTGCCCCGTGAAGTCAGCTCGATCGCCCCCCCTCTGGCCCCCCGGCGCAGCAGATCCCCGGGCGACCAGTCACCCATCAACACGTTCTGGGGCGCGTAACCGACGAGGCGGCTCTGAAGCGCGAGCGCCTCGAGCACGCTCGTCTTCCCGGACCCGTTCGGACCGACCAGCACAGTGAGCCGGCCGAGCGCGACGGTGCTGTCCCGATGGCCCTTGAATTCCTGGAGTCGAACGGACGTGATCATGCGGAGATTCCTGCAGTTCGAGCTTCGCCTGGCCGGAGAGCAGCGGCATCCGGGGCTGCCCGCCGCGTCAGGCGCCACGGGCAAGCGGAAAGGTACGCCCGTAGCACCAGCCGGTGAAGCCTGTCCTGTGAAGGCCTGGGCGTCCTTCGGCGGTTCGGCGGAAGCCCGGGGGCGCTTCGCCGCCGCGCTGCACGCGGACCGGGAGCGTGCAGCGCGGCGCCTCGGCACCAGCTCAGCCAGGGCTCTCCGTCACGAGCTCCGGGACGACAGGCGTTGCCCCCGGCTCCTCCCCGCTGCCGCTCCCACCACCGCCGCCGCCATCGCCGTGCCCGTTCCCCTCGCCTCCCTTCGGCGACTCCTTCCTCGTCCGGCCCGAGTTGGGCCTGCCCACCGCGAACAGCGACGGGAACCGCTCCTGGATGCGCGAGCTCTTCCGCCACAGCCACAGCGCTGCCGCCCGCACCTCCTCGTAGCGCAGGCAGAGCAGCGTCCAGACCCGCACGTACCGGTCGAAGGCCTGCCGGGCCCTCGGCGTCATCGCCGCCGAGAGCTTCTGGATCATCGCCCCGGCCAGCTCCCGCGCGCGCGCCGCGTCGTCAGCCCGGTAGTGCTTCGGGTCCGCCTTCACGACGTCGGCGCGCAGCTCGTAGATCCGCGCGTAGCCGAGCAGATCGTTCGCGAGGTCGCGGTGCCCGGTGCCCGGCCGCAGCCGGTCGAGCTCCGGCTTGATCGCAGCGTCGTCCGCGAGCTGGTACTCGCACAGCGCCTGCATGCGCGCCTCGACCTCCAGCGCCTCGGTGACCAGCGCGACCGGCAGCCGCGCCTCCGTCTCGAGCGCGCCGGCTGCGCGGGCCTCCGCGAGCGCGTGCAGCGCGGCGAAACACGCGAGCTCCAGCTCGTCGACGTGCGTGACATCGAACTCCTCCCGGGGCAGCCGCGCGAAGCGCGCGCGCACGTCGGGCGAGGACACGAACCCGACGACGCCGAGGGCCGCATACGTGGCCGCCTCAACATCCATCCTCACGGTGGTGAGCTCGGCCTCGGCGAGGCGGTCGAGCTCCGGGGCGAGCGCCTCGAGCGCCTTCTTGCCAGCCGCAGGGTAATAGATGGGCGGGTCATACGACGGCTCCCGTGAGGCGGTGGTCAGGGAGCGCTTCTTCGACTTGGTCACAGCAGGCATGTCTCTCCTCCTGGGGTCTCCCGTGAAAGGGAGGCTCTGTTGGTCGCGGTCGACCCGAGCCAGCGCCTCGCCGCGCACGCAGCGCGAGCGGACGATGGACCAGGGCCAACCGGACGGAGCGCGTCGCGCGAAGGGGAATCGCCGCGCGGCGTCCTTCTGCCCCGTCGAAGAGATCAATCGGGAGCGCGACCCCGAGCGGGTCACGAAAATCGACGAGGGTCGGTCGATTTCTTTGCGGCGCTGTCGGGCATGGGCCCTGCTTGTGTGCAGATCCGTCGAGACGAGAACGATGGCGGCAGGGCTCTCGACAGCCTCCGCCCAGAGTTTCGGCTCTCCCCGGAGCCTCTCGACAGCCTCCGCCCAGAGCTTCAGCTCTCCCCGGAGCCTCTCGACAGCCTCCGCCCAGAGCTTTAACTCTCCCCGGAGCCTCTCGACAGCCTCGGGAAGGCTACCGTGGAGGTCGCTGCCGGAGGCAATCCGCTCGACGGAGCGAAGATCGTTGAAGAAATCGAGCAGCTGTTCGCTCGTGTGGAACGTCTCGCTCTTCGACCCGAACACCGGCGGCAGATCCCCTCCGCCGGGCCAGGTGTGCCCGCCCCCTCGACCGCGCAGTGCTCGACCTCGACCTCGTCAGCGCAGATCGATCACGCCGTGCACGAGGTATCGCCAGGCGCATGGGTACGGAGCGAGACATCGGAGCAGCCGTCGAGGTCGCGCCAGATGGCGAGGCTCTGGACCGGTCGCGGCCGCCGCTCGCCGAGTGAATCCAGATCTCTTCAGCCGGGCTCGGCTCGCTGGTACCGCCCGGCCCGCCTGCCACAGCGCGCTCCGCTGCCGTCCCCAGGGGCTGCGGCCATCCGCAGCCGACAAGGACGGCGGCAGCGAGCATCAGGAAGACGCTTTCATGCACTCGATGGGATTCATCACCCAGCCCCGAATGAGAGCGGGACGAGACGCGCGGAGGGCTCCGAACACACGCTGTTGGCGAAGCCAGCGCGGTACTCCTGCGGGGCGGGTCCGGATCGCCGGGCGCGCCGCTGGCGAGCCGTGGACTGTGGACGGGTCAGGGGCTCTTGAAGAGCGCGACCGCAGGGAGAGCGTCGCCCATCGTGCCGGGATCGTGCCCGCGGGGTAGCGCATCGCCTAGGCCGAGCTGGCCGGAGCCGTTTTGCCCCCAGCACTTGACGCGGCCGTCGGTCAGCAGCGCGCAGGTATGAGACACGCCAGCGGTGATGGCCTCCACCGTCGCTCCCTCGCCGAGGTCGACCGGAGGTAGCGCGTCGCCCATCTCGCCTGGGGCGCCACCGCGGCTCCTCATGTCACCCAGGCCGAGTTGGCCGAACTCGTTGCCCCCCCAGCATTTGACGCGGCCGCTGGCGAGCAGCGCGCAGGTGTGATCCCGGCCCGCGGCCAGCGCTGTAACGGCCTCGCCCACGTCCACCTCGTTGAGGTTGTCGCCCATGTGGTCTGTAGCGGTGCCGCGATGGATCGTGTCACCTATACCAAGCTGGCCATAGGCGTTATATCCCCAGCACTTGACGCCACCGCCGACAAGCAGCGCGCAGACATGGAAGGGACCGGCTGAAAGCGACAAGATCGGCTTACTCCCCAGATCAACAACAGGAAGGCTTTCAACCATCTCATTCTCCGATGCGCCACGGGGCGCTGTATCACCGAGCCCGAGCACACCGAAGAGGTTAGCCCCCCAACATTTGACGGCGCCGCCATTGAGCCGCACACAGCTGTGTTTTTCTCCTAATGCGAACGAGAGGGCCACGTTGCCACCGCCCAGGTTCACGGAGTAGCCGTAGGCCGTCCTCCGATCTTCTGTATCGCCGAGCCCGAGTTGCCCAAAAAAGTTAGATCCCCAGCATCGAGTCACATAGCCATTCACAAGAGCACACGTGTGGTCAGATCCCGCGGCCATCGCAGTCGCTACTCCGCCCAGATTCACCACCTCAAGGTGATCGCCCATCTGGTTCGCCTCAGCGCCGCGCGATGGGACCGAACCGAGGCCGAGCTGGCCATCGCTATTGCGTCCCCAGCACTTTACGGCGCCGTTGGTCAGCCGTGCGCAGGAATGCGAGCAGCCTAAGGCGAGCGATTCGACTCTTGCGTCCGTGCCGAGATCCGTCACGGGCAATGCGTTGCCCATCTGATCAGGCAGCTCGCCACGGTTCACGTCATCGCCAAGGCCGAGTTGGCCATCACTATTGCGTCCCCAGCACTTAATTGTTCCGGTATTCAAGATCGCACATGCATGGTATTGACCTGCAGCGATCTTGACAACTCTCTCCTTGACGCAGCTCTCCGCGCATCCGTCCCCATCGATGGTACCGCCGTCGTCACACTCCTCTCCCGTGGATACCCATCCGTCGCCGCACACGCAATTTTCGCCATCCTCGTTCGTGGCGCCGTCGCAATCCTCGTCGCCACTGCCGCTGTCGCATACCTCCGTCTGCGGCGTAACCTGTCCTTCGCAGCTGCCCAACGGATTACCCTGCTCATCACACCGCTGGAGTCCCGCGTGGCATAGCCCGACGCCCGCCGTCCAGGCAGGACCCATGTAGCAAGGCACCAACTCGCTCAGGGTATGCGTGGGCGTCGTCCCGTCGCACGCATCGATCGTGCAAATATCCCGGTCGTCAGGAGTATCCGCAGGCAGCGGCACCTGCTTGGCGGAGCCGGCGCCATCGCACACGAGCTGCGCGCAGTCGCCAGCGGTCTGCTCGGGCAGCGGTTTGCCCTCGGCGGCATCCTCGAAGACGCAGACGCCCTCCTGGCACGTCGCGGTGCGGCACGCCGGCTCGTCGGCCTTGCACTCGGCGACGGTTAGACAACCACCATCGGCCGGAAGGCGGATGCCAGCCACTTGATTGCAGCTCGCCACCGCGACGAATGCCACGGTCGCGCCCGCCATCCCTCTTCGCGTCGCTCCCATCACCACCCCCCCTGAACCGCCACACCGCCCGGAAGCAGCGCTATCTCGGCGCGCCACGGGACCGCCCTCGTTCGTGCGCGCTCATCGCGCTGCGCGTGCGATGGTGCCGTCAAGAACAGCGCCACACCTCCCGCTGTCAGCAACCCGCCCGCGACCAGCGCCGCCGTCGACCCGTTTCCAAGACCCACCGCCTGCCGGCGCAGCTCGCGCCCTGCCGGGTCGCAACGCTCCGGTGAGCTGCAATGGCTGTCGTTGCTCTCCTGGTTTCTCGCGATCGCCAGCCCTCCGAGCACCGCCCCCGCGGCGAGCCCTGCGCCACCGAGCCCCATCGCGACGATCGCCGCCGGGCGCTGCCACGGCCGCACGGGGGCGGACTCAGCGTTCGACATCGATTCGAGCGGCGAAACGCGCACGGCGACCCGGTCCCCGTCCGCCGCGATCTCGATCTGCTGCTTCCTCGTCTTGTATCCTCTCCCGCTGACGACGATCTCGTGCCGGCCGACGTCGAGCGGAAGCGGCACGGACCACTGCGCGTCGCGGACAGACAACCCATCGCGCGTGATCGTCAGCCCGGGGATGGACCGCACGGACGCGGGGACGTCGATCGTCAGCGTCGCCAGCTTCGGCTTGAGCGCGGCTGCCTTGATGGCGGCCTTCATCTGGCGGTCAAGGTCCCCGACCTTGGTCGCCTCCCCCTCGACCAGCACATACTGGGACCAGGCGCTCGCGAGCTTGCCCCAGCCTTCGTAACATGCGCCGAGCGTGAGCTTCGCGCCGAGCGCGTCGGGCGCGAGGCGAACCACCTCTTCGAGCCGGGGACATGCGCTCTCATAACGCATCGCATCCATCTCGTCGTTCGCCTGATCGTAGAGCGCCTGGACGGCGGGTGAGCTCTGTGGAGCGACCGGCTGCGCTCGCACCTTGACTGGCGCGAGCAGGCACAGAGAAAGGACAAACGCGCGCGGCCATCGCGCGCGGCACGCAGGGCTGATCATGAGCTGCTCCCTCGAGTTGGGTCAGTTCAAAGGCTCGCGCTGCCGCGGCAGCGGGTCGCTCGCCGTTCCCGGGGCTTGAGGCGTCTCCAGGGTGGGAATGGTGGGTCTGCCTGGGACTGGCGCAGGATTCGCCGGCTTCGGCCTCGGACGGCTCGCGGAGGTGCCTCCCTGGCGCCTGTTCAAGGTGGGTGCCGCAGCGGACGATGCCGTCGCGGCCGTCGCCGGCGGCGGGGAGGATGACGACGGCACTGCGCGGTCATCGGCTGGTGAGGACACGACCTCGGCGACCCCCGAATCCAACGCCGGCTCGCCGGCCGGTGGAGCATCCGGACGCCTCGTCGAGGCGCCGGCGGCTGGCGCCTCGACGCCGTCCGGCGCGGCGCGCAGAGCGAGCCATGAAACACAGACCGCAAGCGCGCCCACGCCCAACGCCGCGCCCGCGAGCGCATGCGGCCGGTGCCTGGCCGCCGGCCGGCCCTGCAAGCCTGTATGGCCCCAGGCGGAGCCCGTTCCGACGAGCGCTGGCGGCGCGCTCGTTGGCACGGTCCGCGGCGGGTTCGCCGGATTGGGAGTCGGTGGTGGGCTCGCCGGCACGGCGGCAGGCGGCGGGCTCGCCGGCGGCGCGAGCGCGGGCTGCGATGCGACGTCCGGCCGCACGACAAGGCCTCTCCGCGCCTCGCCGAGGAGCGCAACCAGCGCGGATGAGAGCTCCTCGATGCGCTGGTATCGACGCTCTGGGTGCTTCTGGAGACAGCGCGCGATGATGGCGTCGAGCTCCGCGGGCAAGCCTGGGCGAAGCTGGCTCGGCGGGGCGGCAACCTCCTGGAGCACGTGGCCGACCAGCTCGGGCAACGTATCCGCCCGGAAGGGCAACGTGCCCGTGACCAGCTCGTACAGAGACACCCCCATCGCCCAGATGTCGCTCCGCGCGTCGACCTCCTTCGTGCGCACCATCTGCTCGGGGGACATGTAGAACGGCGAGCCGAGCAGCGCGCCTGTCGCCGTGAGCTCCATGTTGTCCGAGGCGGTCTGCTTCGAGATGCCGAAATCCAGGACCTTCACGCACGGTGAGCCATCGGGCCGCTGGGTGAGGAACAGGTTGGCCGGCTTGATGTCGCGGTGGACGATGCCGAGCGCGTGCGCCTCGGCGAGCGCCGTCGAGGCCTGGAGCACATACGTCGCGGCCTCCTCGACAGGCAGCGGGCCGCGCGCCTGCACGATCTGCTTCAGATCCGAGCCGGAGAGGAGCTCGAGCACCATGAACAGCTCGCCGGTCGGCAGCCGCCCGATATCGTGGACACGCACCGCGTGCTCGCCCCTGACGCGAACCGCCGCGCGCGCCTCACGGAGGAATCGCTCCTCCGCGTGCGCGTCTCGAAGCGTCTGGGGCAGCAGGAGCTTGATCGCGCGGAGCTCGTCGAGATCGACGTGGCGTGCCGCCACGACGACCCCCATTCCCCCCTTCCCGAGGACGCCCTCCACACGGTATTTGCCGAGCAGCAGGGCCCCCGGGCAAATCAGCGCTTCCATGACGCTCAAACGCGCTCCCCCCCTCGGGGCTGCGGGCGAGGAATACGCCGCAGCACGTCGCGATGGCGCTACGCTACCAGGGCAATGGTAGTTGTCCAGTCATGCCCCCGATTCTCAAATCGAGTATTCCGAGAACGAATGACCGTATCCGTCTTCTCCAGAAACGCTCGACTCCAGCGCCGGCCTGGACGAAGCAGCGCCACAGCCGGCCTGGGCGAGAGGGCTCATGGCCTGTGGGTGCCGGCGCCAGCACTCTCGTCCTTCACCAGGCGCGCCTCCCTGCCGGGGTGCAACCCCTTCTACGCGGCGGCCGGGCAGCCGCGTAGAAGGGGTTGCACGAGGTGCCGCGCGAGCTCTATCAGAGGCCCGCGGAAGCGGCGGCCCCTTGCCGCCCCAGGCAGCCGCCGCCCTACAGGGTCAGCACCAGCTTGCCCACGGTGCTGCCCGACTCGATCGCCCGGTGCGCCTCGCCCGCTCTCTCCAGCGGGAACGTCTTCACCGGCGGCGCCGAGAGGCGCCCCTCCTCCACCCAGCCGATGAGCCGCTCCATGGCCTCGCGCAGGATCTCCGTCCTGTGGAAGAGATACGAGAGGTTGAAGGCCAGCACGCTCTTGTTGTCGTTGCAGAGATCGAGCGGGTTGAAGCGCGGCATCCGGAGGAAGTCGACAGCGAGCTTCGGGTAGCTCGGGCGGCCGCCCTGCCGCGGAAGCATCGTGTGGAAGCCGTACACGACGAGCTTGCCGGCCGAGGCGACGTGCCGGTAGCTCTGCCGCAGCGTCTCGACCCCGTTCGCGTCGAGGACCACGTCGTAGCCCTCGGGCGCGAGCCGCTCCGCCGCCGCCCAGAGCGGCTCGCTGCTCTTGTCGATCACCGCGTCAGCGCCGAGGCGCCTCGCGGTCTCGACCTTGTGCGCCGCGCCCACCACGCCGACCACCCGGCAACCGGCGATCTTGCCGAGCTGCACCAGGGCGCTGCCCACGCCGCCGGCGGCGGAGTGCACAAGAAGGGCCATGCCTGGACGCAACCGCACGAGCTCGAAAAGCGCGTAGTACGCCGTCATGAACACCGCCGGGAAGCCGGCCGCCTCCTCCGGCGTGAGCCGCGCCGGCAGCGGGAAGACCTGGTGGCGCGGGACCGCGACGCGCGAGGCGTAACCGCCGAAGCGCGTTACGCCGAAGACGGGCGCTCCCGGCGCGAGATCATCGGAGACGCCTTCGCCGAGCCCGGCGACGGTGCCGGCAAACTCGAAGCCAGGCGTGATCGGCCAGCCGACGTATTTTTTCGCCGACTCGTAGAGGCCCATGCGGACGACGCAGTCGGCGTAGTTGACGCCAGCCGCCCGCACGTCGACGAGCACCTCGCCGCGCCCAGGGCTCGGATCGGGGTGTTCCTCGACGCGGAGCTTGTCGTGGCTGCCGGGCTCGTGGACGACGATCTTGCGCATGGACACCTGCTTGGCTGACGTGGTCTCACCACGGATCGGACACCTCGGAGACGGCGACGGCGGTTGTACACCGATCGGGGCGGGAAAGACCTGCAAAGCGGCCCGCTCCTGCCTGACGGGTTCGGCGCCAGCCGCGGCGGCGCGCCGCGGCTGGTACGCGGAGTCGCGGGGGAAAAAGAGAGCCGCGCTGCACCTGTTGCGCCGTTCTGGCGGATCGGAGATCCTCTTGCCGGATGGGGCATCCTGCAGTCGACAACAAGACGCCGTTTGCCCTCGAGCCCCTCTTCGTGGCCGACGAGGAGGGCCGCCCCCTCCTCGTCGCGCTGGTGCAGGCGACCTTCGACCTGCACCCGGTACGCGGCGTCGAGCGCGCCGAGCAGCAGCTTCCGCCGAGCCTCGCCGGGGAGCTGTGGGGGGCCGACGCCGCGACGTCGAGCTACAAGATCGAGCCGGCGTTCGCCTTCTTCAAGCCCGCGACGGACGTGGTCTTGATCGGCCATGCGCAGGCGCCGCGCCATGCCGTTCCGGAGCTCCAGGTCGTGTTCCGCGTCGGTCCGGTCGGGAAGGCGGTGCGGGTCCTCGGTGATCGGGCGTGGGTCCGTGGCGCGGGAGGCCTCGTCCCATCGCGACCGCGGCCGTTCGATCGAGTCCCGCTCAACTACGAGCACGCCTTCGGTGGCTGGGACCGGAGCCACCCTGATCCGGCAAAGCATGCGATCGAGCCGAGGAACCCCGTGGGAATCGGCTTCCGGGCGCCGAACGCGGCCGTCGAGGAGGGCCTCCGCTTGCCGAACATCGAGGATCCGAGCGATCCCCTGCAGCATTACGGGCAGGTTGTCGCGCCGGCGGGCCTCGGGTTCGTCTCGCCGGACTGGCAGCCCCGGGCCACGCTCGCCGGGACCTACGATGAGGCGTGGACCAAGGAACGGATGCCGCTCCTGCCGAAGGATTTCGACCGGCGGTTCTTCAACGCGGCCTCCAAGGGGCTCGTCATACCGGGATACCTGAGGGGCGACGAGCCGGTGCTCGTGGAGAACGCGTCCCCGTTCGGGCGGCTCTCGTTCCGGCTGCCCGGGCTCAGCGCCCCGAGGTGCCGGGTGGGGCTCGTGCGGCAGGAAGACGCGCAGGTGGAGCTGCGGTTGGATACGGTGGTCGTGGACACCGACGCCGATCGCGTGACGATGCTGTACCGCGGGCACGTCGCGCTGCGGGATGGGCCGCACGACGTGCGCACGATCGCGATCGAGGAAGATCTGGGCGCTGTCAGGAGACAGGTCCCCTCGGGGTGGTCCCGGGAGGGAGTTCGACCGTAGTGAACGCTGGCATCTCGAGGAGACGGCGATGGGCGTGACGGTAGGCGTGAACATGATGTCGGTGGTCCACGCGAAGAGCAGCGGGATCACGATCGCATTCCCGGACGTCTGCAAGACCCCGGCGCCACCCGCGCCGCCTCTGCCGATCCCCTACCCGAACATCGCCAAGAGCGGCGACACGGCCAAGGGCACGAAGAAGGTGAAGTGCGACGGGGAGTCGGTCTGCGTCAAGGACTCGAACTTCAGCACGAGCACCGGGGACGAGGCCGGCTCGCTCGGCGGGATCGTGTCGAGCAAGACCAAGGGGAAGGCGGAGTTCGTCAACTTCTCGTTCGACGTGAAGTTCGAGGGGAAGAACGTGGCGCGGGCGTTCGACCTGATGCTTCACAACGACAAGAACACGCCGCCGTTCCCGGTGATGCAGGGGCCGGTGGTGGTCATCGTGCCGCCAGGTCAGGCGCCGAAGCGCGAGTGCGTCACGTGTGAAGAGGAGATCTGAGGCAGGCTCCACGCGCCGGCCGGTATTTCGCTAGAACGATGGGCGCAGGCGAGCAGAGCGCTGGGTTACCGCCCGTGGGCTAGGGGTCGGAGGCTAGATGGTGGACAGAGGTTCCCTCGCGGTCACGCAGCTGGGGATGGTCTCCAGCCTGGGACTGGACGTGCTTGGCTCGTGCGCTGCCGCACGCGCGGGGCTGGTGCGCCCCGCGGAGCTCGATCAGTTCATCCTCGACCCGGACACGTCGGAGCCTGTGGCGCTGGTCGGTCACCCGGTGGGTGATTATACGCTCGGGTTCAGCGAGCTCGGTCTATGGACGCGCCTTGGCTCGCTGGCGCTTCGCAACCTGCTCACGCGCTGTGAGGGGCGTATCCCGACACTCTCGAGAACCGCAGTCTTGATCAATGCTCCAAGCGGGTACTACCTGCGGTGTGCCCAGGAGACGCGCGCGCGCCGATCGCACGCGCGCTCGGATGCGGACGATGCGGACGTCGGCCCCTCCTACGAGGAGCTCTTACCTTTGTACGAAGCCGAGCTCGTCCCAAAGATCTTGAGCGCCCTCGATCTGCGCGAACGCCCGGCGGTGCAGCGGGTGACCTTCGAGGACGAGACAGGCGCGATTTCGGTCCTGAGCACCGCGCGACACCTGCTTGACTCGGGGCAGGCAAAGCAATGCATCGTCGGTGGCATCGACTCGTTGATTGACACGCATTGGCTCGTCGCGTGCGACGATCTGGGTGTACTCAAGACCGCGCAGAGACCAGTCGGCTTCATGCCGGGCGAAGGCGCCGCGTTCCTCCTCCTCGAAACGGAAGAGTACGCACGTCGGCGAGGCGCTCCGGTGCTTGCTACGATCGTCGGTCTGGCGAGCCGAGAGGAGCCTGCCCATCGGTTCGCCCAGCGACCGCCGTCTGGAATCGCGCTGGCGGGCGCGATCGACGACTCCATGCAGCAGGCAGGAGTGCCGTGCAATACGTTCTTCTGCGACCTGAACGGCGACCCTGCACGCTCCTCTGATTGGGGCTGCGCCCTGGCGCGGCTATCTCGAGATGTGCAACCACGGACGGACGTACCGTTGGCAGCCTCGTTCGGAGCCACGCGGTCAGCCTACGGGTTCATGGCCGCCTGCGCGGGGGTTTTCATGCTAGCGCAAGATCGCAAACGCCCCGAGTCCGTGCTGATCTGGACATCGTCGGACAGCGGTCGCAGGGGGAGCTTCCTGATGAGACGGCCTGCCGGAGGTGGGAAAACGACATGAGCAACGACAAGCACAATCCTTCTGGGGAGCACAAGGGTGTATTTGAGAAGTCAAGCTCGGTCGAGTACCGCCAGACATGCACGAACTGTGACAAGAAGAGCGAGAGCTACCATGGAAACCGCTGGGATGCCCACCACATCCTGCCCGGCGTGGTCTTCTCCAGCGCGCAGAGCGATGATCCAAACGGGTTCATCATCGAGTGCCTGAACGCGACTGAGTACGACATCAATGCGGCGTATTCGCTTGCGGGCATGCCGAAGCTCACAGCGTTCATCCTATATTTCCAGCGCGATCGTACGATGCCCAAATTTGACGCATCCAAGGAGAAGACGGTCACCATGCAGCGCTGGGGCAAGGTCAGGAAGTACAAGAGCCAGAAGGACATACCGATAGCGTTCCCAGGAGACATCCCGGTCCATAACCCAGTCAACTGGGGCCATACGCAGTACAACGACGATGTCGACGAGCATCTAACCAGCGAGATCTGGAACGCACTCCGAAAGAAGAAGAAGAAGAAGAAGGCGCACTTTAAGCCTGAAGATTTGAAGGACAAATTGACATCAGCCAAGGACAAATTCTGGAAGAAGCTCCTGAAGCGCGGGAAAGGTCCCGGGTTTGGTGATCACAAGGGAATCGAAGCGAATCTTCGTCACCGGTACGATCGTGGGGCGGAGAAGGGATGGTGGCAGCCGCTGTGCATGGCCAAGGTCGATATGCCGACCTCGCCCAGCCTGCTCTAGTCGTCACGCCTAGCTGCCCCGAAGGAGAGACAAGTGAAATACGTACGGCTAAAGCCCCATGCAAGCGGGAGCGCCGCCCGGTTTCGCCACATCAAGAACTTCGAAGACAGCTTCGAACTGCTCGAGGGCGTGCCGCTCACCGGGTCTTTCCCGCCGGACGCCGAGTACCGGATGAATGACGAGTACCCGGATCGCATTGCGCTGGTCGATGTGCTTCATAACCTTGATCGGCAGCTCATCGTACACGATCGGCTGAGAGCATGGCTCGACACCCAAGGCGTGTCGCGAGTGGAGTACTTGCCTGTCAACGTGGTCAACCACAAGGGGCGCAAGTCTCGCGAGAAATACTTCATCGCCAATATGCTCTACCACGCCGATTGCATCGATCAGCAGCAAACGACATTCAAGTGGAATTCGCTGGATGAAGAGCAGATGTCTGACGTGGAGGACGTGACGATCGATGAGGAGAGGATCGAGCCAGGTTCGCAGCTGTTCCGACTGAAGCACCTGCCCGGGCCTATCATTGCAGCGCGCAGCCTGGCGGAGCAGATGCTAGAG
Organism: Sorangium sp. So ce128; assembly: GCF_051525245.1. Lineage (NCBI taxonomy): Bacteria > Pseudomonadati > Myxococcota > Polyangiales > Polyangiaceae > Sorangium > Sorangium sp. So ce128. The sequence continues at coordinate 7,230,667 of NZ_CP150313.1, forward strand.
GCGGGATTCCGCGGGTTCTCCATCGAGGAGATCTCCGACTACGAAAGCTGAAATCACGCCCACCGGTCTGGAGAGCTGAACGACGATGGAGACCCTCGCCGCTGCGAGCGATGAGCTCGTGACAATGCTCAATTTCCATATCGATGGCACGCTTCAGTCCAGCGACGCCGAGCAGCAGGCCGTCAACGCAGACGCCGTCTGTACTCATTATCAGGCAGTTGGCATTTGCGAGCTACTGCTTGACGCGGAGGTCGACGCGTTCTTTCATCACCTCATCCGCAGCGCGCAAACCAGGCGGTGGCTCCTGGAGCGGAACCAACGGCAACCGGGCTATCCTGTTCGCATTGTAAAGGCGAGCAACGCACGAGGGCTGCACGCGGCGCTCGCGGCGCGTGCATGGCCGCTGGCGCGCGACATCGCGGCGCTCGCGGTGACGGAGTGGTTACCCGAGGTCGAATACGAGGACGACTTCTGCGCCGCGCACTTCCTTCACCGCTACCTGCTCGGCGTCAACCGAGCCGAGTTGCTTACCATCCTCGCTCGGTTCGAGGAGGCGCTCGAGGGAGGCACATCGCCGTCGCTCGACCTCTGCCAAGGGCTGCTCTCGCGCGACAGGGGCGCGAGCGAGGCTGCGTTCGAGGCGCTCATCGAGCAACGAAAAGACAAGATCCGAGCGATGAAGCGCACGTCGGTTTATGCGGCCGATGCGCTCTTTCGTCCGCTCTCGACAATCTTTGTTGAGGGCCTGTCATGGCTGAGCTTGCTTGAGGCTGCCGGGGTCGAGATGAAAGAGGAGTACGTCTATTGCCCCAGCCTTGCGCGGAGATCGACATACAGTCCATTCGAGGTGACGACATTCCCAGCCGTGCCGCTCTGAGCGTCAGGCGACCGGCGTTCACGCGCACTGATGACTTGATGACGTCACTGCCCACCACATGGGCGCCCTCACCTCAGCCACGCCCCGCCGCGCCCGCTGCAGCGCCAGCTCAACCGCCGCCGCCGCCCGCGCCGGCTGGCTCCCCCTCTGCAGCACCTCCTCGATCCACGCCACCGCCGCCGGCCTTCCCAGCAGGTACCGCGTCCCCCGCTTCAGCTCCTTCCCTCGACTCCCCCACCACGTCGCGATCTTCTCCCTGTCCGGCCAAGGCAAGCTCTCGTCCGGATCCATCGCCACGTCCTCATCCTCCGGATCATCGCTCGGCCCGCTCCGAAACCCCGCCGGCCGCGCCCCCCGCAGCTTCGCCTCCTCGAGATCCACCCCGGTGATCATCGTGAACGCCCCGCCCGCCGCCCGCGCGAGCTCCGGCGTCCCCATGCACTCGATGATCCACGGCATCAGCGCTGGATCCCCGAGCGCCGCCGCCCCCGCGAGCGCCACGCGCGCCCCCCGCATCGTCCCGGCGATCGCGCGCAGCCACGTGGACGCCACGCCCGGATCCATCTTCCGCATCGCCATCGCACACGCCCGCTCGGCGAACGGCCCTCCACGATCCGCGATGGTCCCGAGCACCCTCAGCGCCGCCGCATCGCCGAGCAACGCCGCCGACCACGCCGCCGCGAACCGGCACGCCTCGTCCTCGTTGCCCAGCGCTCCGCGCACCTCGTCCAGCAGGTCCCCCCGCCCGAGCTCCCCGACGGCGCGCAGCGCCCGCGCCTTCAGGCGCGGGTCGCTCGACATCACCGCGTACCCCAAGGGCGCCCCCGGGTCCTGCCGGTGAACCGCGCACCCCGCGATCCCGATGCGGTGCAGCTCCGGCCCGACCCGGTGCGAGAGCAGCCCCGGCAGGATCCCCCGCACTTTATCGAAGCTCACCCACCCCAGCGCCGACACGATCGCCCGCGACAGCGCCGGCACGCCCCCGCCCACGTCGAGCACCCCGGCGATGCCCCTCAGATCCCGCCGCTCCACCGCGAGCACCATGGGCGCAAACAAGCTCCCCGGCTCCTCCTCGTCGATGGCGCCCTTGCAGATCTCCCACCCCGCATCACCCGCCAGCCGCAGCCCGTCGACATGCGCCTCCAGCCGCTCGTCCAGCTCACCGAGGCTCTGCAAATCGTAGAGCGGATCCACCACCGCGGCGTCCCGGTACGACCACAGGAACGCCGCCTCCTGGGCGTGCTGCTCGAAGATCTCGGCCTCGATCGTCGAGATCAATTGATCTGCACCGATCCGCCCTGGATCCGGTTCACGCCGGAGGACCGGGTCAGCAGATAAGCCCCACGAATCAAGATCTTCCCAGCGCGCGTCAGCGTGATGCTGGCCTTCCCGCACTGGAGCACGATCTCCTTCTCCGCGGTGAACACCAGCCGCTCACCGTCCGCGGTCGCCGTCGCCCCGTCGCGCACCGCCGCGCTCGCGCTCTCCCCCGCCACGTGCATCCGCCCCATCACCACCGGCCTGTCGCGCCGCCCGCCCTCGAACAGGAGCGCCACCTCCCGCCCCTCGTCCTCCGGCCCGAGCGCCGTCATCGCCCGCGCAGGAATCCCCCCGCGCGCCCCCTCTCCCAGGACAGCCGCCTCGACGAGCGGCTCGCCGCTCTGCGCGAACCCCACGATCCGCCCCACCACGACGCCCTCGATCGGCCCGGCCTTCTCCGCCTCGGCCCGGACGCGCTCCTCGTGCGCCGCGACCACCAGCTCGAGGAGACCCTCCGCGCCCTCGATCGCTCCCGCTTCTCCCCCGCCCTCATCCGCCAGCTCCCCGCCGGCGGCAGCAGCCTCCCCTTCCCCCTCCTCGATCAGGATCGCCTCGCCGCTCGGCTCCGCCGCCGGTGCCCGCCCGTCGTCTCTCATCACCCAGCTCCTCCGCTCCCCCTCATCCCCGAAGCGCCCGCGAGCCCCCGCTCCGCCTCAGTTCACCCCCACGTTGCTCCCCTTGATCTTCACGTTCCCGGACGCCTCGACGTTCACCGCCCCCTCGCTCTTCACGTCGAGCTTCTTCCCCTCGACCCGGATCGGCCCGTCGCCCTTCACCGTGATCTTCTTTCCCTGCACCGTCACATTCCCGTTCTTCTCGACCGTGATCGTGGCGTCCCCGCACTGGATCGAGAGCTTCTCCCCGATGATCATCGTCTTCTTCTCCTTCACCTCCTCCTTTGCGCTCTTCCCGATCGTCACCGTCATGTCCTTGCCCACCGTCACGGTGTAGCCCTCGTCCACGCTCGTCGACTTGCCCTTGGAGACGCTCTCCGAGCTCGAACCGCCCACCGTCTCGCTCTTGTTCTTGCCGATCGACGCGCTCTGGCTCTTGCCCACGTCGATCGACTGGCTCCCGGCGACCGACTCGGTGTGATCCCCCTCCACGCTGACCGAGCGGTTGCCCCCGACCGAGAGGGTCTCGTCCTCGCCGATGCTCTCCGTGTGGCTCTTCGCGACGTCGATGCTCTTGTTGCCGCCGATCTGCTCGCTCTGGTCGTTCCCCACCACCTTGCTCCGGTCGTGGTCCACCTCGAGCGCCTCGTCGTTCCCGATCCACTGCTTCTTGTCGTGCTCGATCGCGATGTTCCAGTCCTTCTGACCGTGCAGGAAGATCTCCTCCGAGCCCTTCTTGTCCTCGAACCGGAGCTCGTTGGACCCCCCGCCGCCCTTCGAGCTGTTCGACTTGAGGGTGCTCTTCGTCTTCTCCGCAGGGAGCGCGTACGGCGGCACGTTGGTGCCATGATAGACGCTCCCCACCACGAGCGGCCGGTCCGGATCGCCCTCCAGGAAGTCGACAACCACCTCGTGGCCGATCCGCGGCAGGAACACCGCGCCCCACGCAGAGCCCGCCCAGATCTGGCTCACGCGGATCCAGCACGAGCTCTGGGCGTCCTTCTTGCCCTCGCGATCCCAGTGGAACTGGACCTTGATGCGGCTGTGCTCGTCCGTATAGACCTCCTCGCCAGCAGGGCCGACCACGATCGCGGTCTGAATCCCCTTGATCGTCGGCCAAGGCGTCACCGACTGCGGACGGAAGGGGACGTCGGACGGCACGACCTGGAACTGGTTCCGGTAGGCCGCGGCGTCGCCCTCGGGGACAGCGTCCACCGTGGGCTCGTGGCCCTCATGGCGCACGGACACCAGCAGATACTCCCGGTTGAAATCGTCGCGCGCGTGCTCCGCGAGCGTGAAGGTCTGGCCAGGAACGAAGCGCGGGCAGACACTCTCGCCGCTGCCGGTCTTGCGTGAGGTCTGGATCTGCTCGAGCCGGATCTTGGCGATGCTCGATCCCGCGCCGGGCGCGTCGTAGTCCCCAGGATAGTCGTAGACCTCGAGATCGTCGTCCGCCTCGGCCTGGGCGTTGCTCTCGAGCGACAGGCTGGGCTTCTTGAAGTTGTAGTCGCGCAGCGTCACCTTCCCGGAGCGCACCCGCTCGGCATAACGGAAGCGGGAGACGTGCTCGCTCTGGTGGAGCGCGCCGAGCGGCGGCCGGAACACGACGGTGCTCTCCCCCGCGATCGGCCCGTGCCCCGACGCACCGTCAGAGAACACGAGCACGTGGCCGCCCTCGTCGTGCTCGAAGTAATAACAGATGCCCTCCTCCTCGAGCAGGCGCGACACGAAGGCGAAGTCGCTCTCCCGGTACTGCACGCAGTACTCCCGCGGGCGATAGGCGCCGCTCAGCACGAAGCGATAGCCCTTGCTCGAGATCCCGGCCGCGCGCAGGACCTTCTCGATGATCTCCGGGGTGGAGAGCGCCTGGAAGATTCGGCTGTTCCTGCGGTGCTTGAGGCGGGAGACATCGGGCACGATCGTGGCGTGATAGGCCGTGACCCGCTTGCCCTCCTCACCTTGCTCGAAGCTCGCGACGACACCGTGAATGTGCCGCGGCAGCTCGCCGACCTGCCAGGTGAGCAGCGCCGTCTTGCCCACGACGTCCGCGAACGCGATGTCCCTGTCCGCGCAAGCGACGAGCACATCGAAATGGAAGAGCTCGGAGATGCCCTCGCGCCCCTCGAACCGCGTCACACGGAGCTCGTGCCCCAGTCCGTCGACCTGAAACGAGTGCATGGACTCTCCCCTGTTCAGAGCGCGTGCGCGGACAGACCGCGGGCAGCATTCAACCGGAGTCATCCTACATGCTGCGACCGCTCGACCGCAATGGACGGCTGAGCTCGATGCCTGTGAGGCGCGTCGGGACAGCCGAACGCGGCGTCGGCGCGGCCGACGGGCGCGCGCCGGAGCGGCGCGGCGTCGGCAGTCCCCGGGGGTGCTACCCGTGAAGCAGCCCTGCCTCGGCCATCGCGGCAAGGAACTGAGCGCCGAGCGCCTCCGGCAAAGCGCCCGCATCGCCGAGGCGCTGCAGATGCACGATGGGCGGCGCCGCATGGACCTGCGCGGTGACGAGAGGCGCTGGCGAGAGAAGCGAAGGGGGCGCTGGAGGCGCGCTGGATGACGCTGCCTGGCGCGGAGGCCCGGCAGGCGCGGCGACCGGTGCTCGACGCGCGTCGAACGGCGTCGCGGCGGAGGCGATCGCCCTGGCCGCGTCCTCGGGCTCGAGCGAGGTCGTCTCCCCGAGCGGATCGCGGACGCCGCCGGGCCGCGACGGCGCGACGGCTGCCGCGCGCGGGGCGACCGCCGGCTGCGACGTCGCCGGCGTCGTTGAGCGCGCAGGCTCCGAAGGCCCTCGCATTGTGCTGAACGGCATCGCCCCGGCGGCCACCACCCTGGCCGCGTCCTCGGGCTCGAGCGCGTCCGTCTCCCCGAGCAGATCGCGGACGCCGCCGGGCCGCGCGGGAGGGGCCGCATCAACGCGCGGGGCGACGGCCGGCTGCGACGCCGCCGGCGTCGCCGAGCGCGCGGGCTCCGAAGGCACTCGCGTTGCGCTGAACGGCGTCGCCGCCGCCGCAACCACCCTGGCCGCCTCCTCGGGGCTGAGCTGGTTGGTGCCGTCCAGCGTGCTGGCCTTGGGGTTTTGCTGCGAGGCCGATCCCGAGGGCGCGGCGCGCGCGGCGGACGCGCTGCCGGCGGCGAACGGATCGGCCCATGCGATCGGCTGCACCGGGAGCTCCACGCCCGCGAGCACGCGCAGCGACTCGATCTCCGCCTCCTCGACGGGCGTATGGCCGCGCCACACCACCGAGCAGCGACGCCGATCCACGTCGACGTGCACCGTGTCGGCGCGGAGCGAGATCGGCTCCCCGGCGCGCGGCGAGGCAAGCTTCTGGCGGTACAGCCGCGCGACGCCGCGCGCCTCGGGCAGCTGCGTCCGGAGCTTCGGCCGCAGCGCGATCATGCCTCCAAGCACGATCCACTCGTCGCCGCGCAGCGCCGGGATGCGCTGATCCATGGGCGCCGCCTGGAAGTAGCTCCAGTCGAGCCCCTCGGGGATGTCGAGCAGCGAGCCGTGAACGCGACGCGCGTCGACCGCGCCGAGCAGCCGGCTTCGCAGCGGCGAGGTGCGGGGAAGCGGCCCCAGGCCGTCGATACGGACGTGGGAGCGGGCTGGCCCGACGCGCGCGGAGCCGTCGAGCTGAGCTTGTTTGTCGATGCGGACCTGGCCGTCCTGCACGACCGTCAGCCGGACCATGGCGTGCGGCGACGAGAAGCCCGGCGGCAGCTCTGCATGGCCGGTCACCACGACGCCGCACGGATCGAGGTACGGCGCGAGATCGCTCGCGGCCTGGAGCCGCTGGCCAGAAGGATCCGGCTGCTCCTCCGCCGCGATCGGGTCCGGGGCAACGAGCGACATGCGCCCCTCGGGGACGAGCGCGAACGTCGCCTTCACGACGACGGTGACATGGAGCCGGCCGCGAAGGCGAAAGCAGACCGTCGCAGCGACAGATGGGCCGAGCGGGGTGACAGCGACTCGCTGGCTGGACGCAGACATCGAAGCGCGCGTCATGTCGGAGACGATACTACGTCGGAAGCTCGGAGTTGCGCCGTCAGGTGCGCCCGAGCCCTGCGCCGCGCCGCCGGGCCGGCCGCACGGGACGGACACCCCTCCCGCCCTGTGCTAGAGCGGCGCCTGAATGCGCATCGCGCTCGTTTATCCGCCGACCTGCGATCCCACAGCCCCGTACCTCGCGGTGCCGATGCTGACCGGCTTCCTCCGCGCGAACGGCGTGGAGGTCCTGCCCGTCGACGCGAACGTCGAGGCCTTCGACGCGCTCCTCACGCCGCAGCGCATGGCCGACCTCCGCGACCGCCTCGAGGCGCGCCTCGGGGAGCTCGACCGCCGCGCCTCGCTCGCGCACACAGACCAGCTCGAGTACCTCGCCCTCGCCCGCGCGCGCGGCGACGCGCACGCCGTCCCGGAGGCGGTGGACCTCGCCAAGGCCACGCTCCGCTCCCCTGACGCCTTCTACGATCCGGACGCCTACGCCCGCGCGGTCGCGACGCTCGACGCGGCGCTCGGCGTCGTGTCCGCCACCCACCACCCGCTCAAGCTCGACTTCACGGCGTACCGCACGCCGTTCGGCCTCACGTCGATGGACGAGATCGCCCGGTCGAGCCGGCCGGAGCACGACCCGTTCGACGCCTGGGTGCAGCAGACGCTCGTGCCCCGGCTCCGCGACGCGCGCGCCGACATCGTGGGCCTCTCCGTGTGCTTCCCGGGCCAGCTCCAGCCCGCGTACGCGTTCGCGCGCAAGATCAAGGAGGCGCTTCCCGGCGCGCACGTCACGTGCGGCGGCCCCGGCGTCACGCAGCTGCTCCTCCGGCTGTCGGGCGAGCGGCTCGCGCGCGCGCTCGGCCCGTTCGACTCGGCGTGCCTGTTCGAGGGCGAGCACACCCTCCTCGCGCTCGCGCGCGCGCTCGACGAGGGCCGGCCGCTCCGGGACGTGCCGAACGTCGTCGCGCGCGATCGCCTGATGGGCGCGCGCTGGACGTCCGGCCACGGCATGGAGGACCTGAAGGCGCTCCCCGCGCCCGACTTCGATGGGCTCCCCCTGGAGGCGTACCTCGCGCCGGCGCTCGTGCTCCCGTACGACCCGACGCGGGGCTGCTACTGGGGAAAATGCACCTTCTGCCATTACGGGCTCGCGGAGGTCGGCACGGCGGCGTACCGCGAGCGCGCCGTCGAGACCATCGTGGCGCACCTCGCGGCCCTCGGCGCGCGGCACGGCACGCGCCACTTCTACCTGTCGCAGGACTCGGTCGCGCCGAAGACGCTCGTGAAGATGGCGCAGGCGATCCTCGACGCCGGCCTCGACGTGCGGTGGGCCACCGACCTCAAGCCGGAGAAGTACCTGACCAGGGAGCGCGCGGACGTGCTGCGCCGCGCGGGCGCCGTCGCGTGCGCGCTCGGCGTCGAGTCCGCGTCGCCGCGCGTCCTCGGCCTCATCGACAAGGGCGCGCCCGTCGAGGTCGTCTCCGACGTCATCGACCACCTCGCGTCCGCGGGCGTGGCCGCCGAGGCGATGTGCTTCACGGACTTCCCCACCGAGACGCACGCCGAGGCCGTCGAGACGCTCGACTTCCTGCGCGCGCGGCGGGAGGCGCTCGCGGTCTACATCGTCGGAGAGTTCGGGCTGACGCACGGCTCGCTCGTCGCGCAGACCCCGGAGCGCTTCGGGATCGACGAGGTGTTCGCGCTCGAGGGCGACGAGCTCGGGCTCGGCCTGTTCTTCGTCCCGCGGGAGCCGTGGAAGACCGACGCCGAGCGCTCCGACGTCGACGCGCGGCTCTCCGACCTGTCGCGCGGCTGGACGTTGCGCAGCTATCCGTGGGCCGGCGCCGTGTCGACCGCACACACGATCCTCCAGTACGACCGCTTCGGCCCCGGCGTCTTCCGCGATCGCGCGGCGCGCCGCCCCGACGACAGCATCCCCGGAGCCAGCACCATCGAGCGCGGGCTGCGCTTCGATCCGCGCGCCGCCGAGCACGCGGAGGCGCGCGAGGCGGAGATCTGGGCGACGCTCGTCCACGAGGAGCGGCGCGTGGGGCGCGACGCCTACGAGCGGCTCGCCCGGTCGTTGCCGCCGCTCCGGCCGAGGCCGGTGCGCGTCAGGTTCGTCGCGGGCGCCGCGCCGGCCGTGACGTCGGGGCGACGGCCGTCGCACGCGGCCAGCTCGGCACGCTGAGCCTCGATCCGCACAGGAACGGCGATCGACGCATCACGCGATGGCTCGCCGTTGCGCATCGAGGCGTGGATCAGCCGACGATGCATGGGTGGCTTGCGTGCCTGGCCGCGCGCCGCGACGGCAATGTCGTCCGACGTGAGGTGAAAGCGGCCTATCGTCGCACACGCGATGAATCGATGCATCAACGATGAATCAAATGGACTTCCCACTAGCCTTCACGATCGGTTAAATTCCGTCGTTGGAGGTCCGTCGCCCCCGAGCCCCCGAGTCAGCGAAGCACAGGAGGAGGCTCCGGGAGTCGATAGGACATGCGCCTTCGGCGCGCTTTCTTGGGGAAGCCGCGTGCGGGTCGTCACGCGGTGGAGTTCAAAGGCATCATATAATGAAAAGTTTCAACGCATTCGCAATCCTGGGTTCGGTGTTCGCGCTGGCGGGGTGCGTCGTCGACGCCGACTCCTCGACGGAGCTGGGGGACGACGCGGAGGTCGACGAGCAGACCGCCGTCGCCGAGCAGGCGGAGACGAAGGGCGCGGTGAACGCCGCCTGCGCCCAGTCCCTCACCCTCCGCAGCTCGGCCGGCGGGCAGGCGGTCATCGGCACGATGTACACCGGTCCGCTCAACGGCGTCTCGAAGTTCTACGTGCACTCGACGAGCGGGAGCTGGTCCTACGGCTACTCGTACTCGCTCGGCCAGTGGGGCTGGGCGATGACGTACTACCTGACGGCGAGCTACACGGAGACGGGGACACCGGGGCAGCTCGGCTATTATTACGCGTGTTATCGATCGGACGGCACGGCCATGGGCGGCGGCGTCGGCTGACCGGCGCGGCGGGTCGCGGGCAGCGCTCCTGGGGCCGCCCACCCGGCGCTATACCGCCGCCGCCCCGCCGGCGGCCGTCGGCGCTCGGGAGGGTAGGGTGACGTGGCGGATGAGCCCATGACCTGAGGCGATGGTCAGAATCATGCCGGCTCTCTCCAGTTCTCCAGAACCAGTGGGTAGCCGGCTGATTGAACACGGCTGTAATCGGACGTGTTGCCTGTCACGAGGGGCAATCCGTGATGGATCGCCGTCGCGGCGATCATCGTATCCGGTACGCCGATCGGCGTTCCGGCCATCCGCAGGTCGGCCAGGATGCGACCAGCGAGCTCGGCCGCGGTCGCATCGAACAGCAAGACCTCGCTCCGGTGTGCCATTTCCAGGAACCGCCGCGTCTTCTGGCCGGCTCGCTGCTGCGAGTAGCCAGCGACGACCTCCATGACCGAGACGACGGAGAACGTGAAGCGGCCGTAGGCAGCGATGTACGAGCGCGCGCGCTCCACGACAGCCGGGCTCCTGGCCCTTGGTGATCTCGGACAGAATGTCCGTGTCAAGGAGAGCCCTGCTCATCCTCTTCCTCGACATCGCGCAGCCTGGAAGAGCGACGATTTTCCCGGACAACCTCCATCATGGCATCGACGGCCCCGGGGTCATCGGCGAAGAGCCCGATCAAGGAGGGTGCTGCCTCGGCTTCACGCGGCAAGCCCTCGCTCGCGGATCCATCCGCGAGCTCATGGACCACACGCTCGATGAGCCGGAGCCGCTCCTGGACCGGCAGGCCCTGGATGGCCTCGAAAATCTGCTCGACGCTGGTCACGGGGCCGACCTCCTGTTCGCACGAACCACAGCCAAGCGTACCCCGATCCGAGGGCGCACGGGGTTACCCTCTCCGTGCGCAGGCGGGCCCCCCGCCTGGGCCGGCTCGCAGACGCCCATCAGCGCGCCCGCGACCGCTCCCCGGCGGAGGGACCTCCCCCGGCCTCCTACACCGCCGCCGCTCCGCCCCCGCCGGCCGCCTGCGCGCGCGCCCGCTTGCGGACCATGATCTCCGGCGACTCCGCGACCGCCATCCCCACGAGGCGCATGCCCTCCAGGAAGTGCTTCACCCCGCTCCGGACGAGCTCGTGGCTCGCCTCGCCGACCTCCGGGTAGCCCCGCCCCGCCGCGTCGGGCTGCACCTTGCCCCAGTTCGCGAAGAGGCGCCCCCACGGGCTCTCCAGCACGGGGGCCATCTTCTCCTTCGCGTAGCGCGGGTACCAGAACATGTCGTGATACGTGACCGACGCCACGTAGGCCCAGGGGGCGAGCCACGTCTTGAGCGACCACTCGATCGGCTTCTTCAGGGGACCCCAGTAGATGCGGTGCTGGTTGCGCGAGGCGAACGTCATCTCCTTGAACGGTCCATCGAAGTTCCACTGCTCGTTCGCCGCGTCCACGTCGCCCACGAGCTCGATGTCGCGCACGTCGCCCGTCCCGAGGCCGAGGTCGTGCGCCAGCCGCACGAACTTGAGATCGCGCAGCGGGTCGAACCCCATCAGCTTCGCCGCCACGGCGTCGATCGCCACCTGGTCCGAGGACGCGAGCAGCACGTTCTTCACGTGCGGCACCATGCAGCGCGGCCCCGGGCCGTCACCCGCGAACGTCCCGTCCATCACCGCGAAGACCCCGCGGTGGATCTTCTTCTGGATCATCAAAAGATCCACGAGCGTCTCGTGGATCACCGGGTGCGTCCAGTGCCGGTGCTCGTTCAGGAGGCCGCCGAACGCGTTCTTCATCGCGCCCGTCGTCGTCGTGAAGATGTGGGTCTTCACCGTCGGCAGGTGGATGATGTTCTCCCCGATGAAGCGCTTCGGGATCGAGAACCCCTTCGGGTACACCTCGTTCAGACAGAGGAACTTCTTCCGCAGATCGCCGACCGCGTCCCCGATCGGGATCCACTCCTCCCCTTCGTAGAGGTGGACGTTGCGCAGGCCGTGCGCCTGCACGACGTCGATCTGCTTGTTCTCGCGCTCGCCGAGGTGGGCGTCGATGACGACCGTGCGGTTGTGGCAGGCGTGGATCAGGTCCTTCGAGTACCCGTCCTGCGTCATCGCCCGGATGACCCCCTCGAGCTGCCAGGGCGTCGTGGATGAGCTCGGGTAGAAGAAGTGCCAGGAGATGTTCACCTTGAGCGCCGTGTCGGCGTCCTTGGCGACCACATCCTGATAACCGGCCAGGTTCATCAGCCGGTGGTAGTCCGAGAGCACCGTCGCAGGCGACGTGCGGATCACAGCGACCTTCGATTTCGGCATGGCCGGGTCCTTATAGCCCGTCCAGAGTCGCCCGTTCCGGGAAGTTGCAGGGCGTCCGCGTGGAGCCTCCGTGCAGGCGCCGTCGACGCGGAGCAACGCGGCGCAGGGGCGCGCGCTCGCCCGATGCCCCTGTTCCGCGCTCCGCCTACGCGCAGGTCCACCATGTCACGATCGAGGCATCTTGCCCCAGACGTGAAGCGCCGCACGCGTGCCCGGACGGAAGCGGCTGGGCCGATCTCGGCGCTAGCCGCCTCGCGCCGCCGAGAACGCGCCGGCCGACAGCCTCTGCCGCCGGCCGGCACGGGGACTGCAACAGCCAGGGAGCAGCAGGGAACAGCAAGGAACCGCGGCGAACAGCCGCCATCAGGAACCACGTTGAGGTCGTCTCCACGAAACAACGGATCGACCCCTGACCCCCCCTTGGAGGACATCATGCTCGGCTGGACTGTCACCTTCTTCATCATCGCGATCATCGCCGCAATCTTCGGCTTCGGCGGGATCGCCGCCAGCGCCGCGTCGATCGCGAAGATCCTGTTCGTCGCGTTCCTGGTGCTCGCCGTGATTTCGCTCGCGCTCGGGCGCCGCATGCCGGCATGATCCGGAGACAGGGTGGAGGCCATGAAGAACGCGTCGCAACCGCGGAACGGTGAGAGGAACGATACGTTGAACAGCACGTTGAACAGCGCGCCGAACGGTGAACCCTGGAAGCCCGGCGCGCCGCAGCCGGCGGCGAGCCCCCCCGGCGAAACGCCAGCGCCGCCAGCGCCGCCAGCGACCCCCGGCTCGCCCGGTCGCACGTCGCCGGACCGCGAGATCCAGCTCCCGGGGACGGCACAGCCCGGAGGAGATCCGGGGACGAGGCACCAGCCCGAGGTGCCTGCGCCCGCGCACACGCAGGAGATCCCGGCGCCGCCGCCTCACGAGGTCCCCGGCCACGATTTCCCGCGCGCCGGGAGCGGCCCCTAGGCGATATGCCAGAGACTCCCGCCCTCCCTCCCGCGCCCGGCACCGGCGTCCCGCGCCGGCAAGGCCGCTTTCGCCGGGCGCTGGCCCGCGCGGCCGCGGTGTCGGCAAGCGTGATCGGCCTGGGCGGTGTCTTCGTCGCAGCGGCGGCGGTCGGCGCCGTCATCCACCTGAACGCCGGGTCGACCCGCAACCTGACAAGGCAGCTCGTCAACGACACCCTGCGGTCCACCCTCGAGGGACGGATCGAGATCGAGCATGTCGACCGCCTCGGCCTCTTCACCGCCGACATCTCCAGGGTGACGGTGAGCCACCCGAACGGAACGGAGCTCCTGCGCGTCAGCGGCGTCCACGCGGACTTCAACGCGCTGTCGATCGCGACGGAGCTCCTCCTCGGCGACGGCGACCTCGCCGTCACGATCCCGCTCGTCCGGGTCGCGGACGCGGACGTGCTGCTCGAGCAGGACGAGCAAGGCGCGCTCACCCTGGCCGAGGCGTTCACGCCGACGCCGTCGCCGCCGGAGGAGCCGCCCGCCGAGCCTGCGCGGCCGCTCCGCCTCGAGCTGTCGCGCGTCGTGCTCGATCGCGCGGCGGTCCACGGCACCGTCGCGCCAGGGAGCCCCATCGACGCGACGATCGAGGGCCTCGCCGGCGGCGTCGTCGTCGCGGACCGGAGCCGGTACGCGCTCGAGCGCGTGCGCATCACGGAGCGGCGCCTGCTGCCGGTCCCGGTCGAGGCGACCAGCATCTCCGGGAGCGTCAGCGTGCCCGCGGACGCGCCGATGGAGCTCACCGCGAAGCTCGAAGGGAGCGTCGGCGCGATCCCGCTCACGGCCGAGGGGACCCTGAAGGACGAGCGCCTCACGGCGCGGGTCTCGTCCGCGCGCGTGACGCCCGAGGCGGCCCTCGCGATCGATCCGAGCGCGCCGCTCGCCCGGCCGCTCTCGGTGCTGGTGACGGCCGACGGAGCGCTCTCGGACCTGGCCGTCACGGCGCGCGTCGCGGTCCTCGATCCGCTCGTCGCGAGCGACGCCGTGACCGGCGAGGTCACCGCCAGCGCCCGGCTCGACGCGCTCGATCCGAAGCGCATCACCGCCGAGGTGCGGATCTCGGAGCTCGACCCGCGCGCCTTCGTCGGGGCGGCGCCCGCCGCGCGGGTGAGCGCGGAGGCCCGAGGGGAGATCCACCTCGACGAGGAGGGCGGGCCGCGCATCGTCGCCGAGGCCAGGACGGAGCCGTTCGTCTTCGCGGGGCAGCGCGTGCCGGCGACGGAGGCGCGCGCGACGCTCGAGCGCGGCGCGCTGCGGGCCGCGGCGACGATCCACGAGCCCGGCGCGCCCATCGAGGCCAGCGTCGCCCGCTCGAAAGACGGGGTGCTCAGGTTCGAGGCGCAGAGCGAGATCCCGTCGCTCGGCGCGGTGCAGCGCGTCCCGCGCGGCATCCACGGCAGCGCCGCGCTCCACGTCGAGGGAACGCTCAGGGACGAGGCGCTCGACGCCGAGGCGACCGTGCGCGTCGCCGGGCTCCGCGTCGGGTCCGATCTGAAGCTCGGGCGCGGCGAGGTCCGGGCCAAGGCCAGGGGGCCGCTCGACAAGCTCACGATCGACGGCGTGTTCCGCGGAGCCGACCTCCGCGCCCAGCAGTACGCGTTCCGCAGCGTGGCGGCGAGCGCCGCGGGGCCCGTCACGGCGCCGCGCGTCCGCGTGTCGCTGGCCAGCGCGGAGCGCCGGATCACGGCCTCCGCCCACCTCGATCTGCCGCGGAGCGAGGCGCGGCAGCTCCGCGTCGAGGTGGCGCGCGGGGAGGACGAGGTGACCGCGCAGGCCGCCCGCGTCGCGTGGGACCGCGGGATCGCCCTCCGCGGGCTCGCGCTGCGCGGCGACGGCGTGGGGGAGATCGAGGGGAGCCTCTCGCTCGCCGGGGACGAGATCGAGGGAGATCTCCGCGGCACCGCGATCGACCTCGCGCGCATCGCCGACATCACCGGCGCGCCGCTCGGGATAGGAGGCCTCGCCAACCTCGACGTGTCGGTGCACGGCCGGGGGGCGCGCCGCGCGGGGCGCGTCCAGATCGAGCTCGAGGACGGCTCGGTCCCGGGCGTGGCGCCGCGGCTCTCGATGAACGTGACGGCGCGCCTCGACGGGGAGGCGCTGAAGGCGGACGGCCTGGTCCGGCTGCTCGCGCCGCCCGAGCCGCCGCCCGCGCAGGCGCAGGAGGCCCAGCGCCGGGGCGCGGCGCCCGACCAGACGCTGACCACGGCCTTCGACACGGCGTCGCAGCAGAAGGCGCCACCCCCGCCGGTGTGCCACGGCGCCATCGCGCGCGTGCTGGTCGACGGGAGCGCGGCGAGGCTGCGCGGGCCGCTCCTCTCGGCGCGCACCTGGCAGACGGTCACCGGCTCGGCCCGCATGGACGCCGACGCGTGGCAGCTCGGGTGCCTGGCGCAGGCGTCGCCGGTCCAGCTCGCCCTGAGCGAGCTCTCGGGCCGGCTCACCGCGCGCCTCGCGGTGGCGCGCGAGGCGGGAGAGCGGCTCCCGTCGGTGCGGAGCCTCCTTGTCCGCACGGAGGGCCTGCGCGCGGCCGGGCCGATCGACGCGCAGACGGGCGCGCCCGCGTGGGTGTCGAGGAAGCTCGACGCGCGGATCGCGGGGGATCTCGACGCGAAGACCGGCGACGCCCACGTCACGCTGTCGGTGTTCGATCGCCAGCTCGTGGCGGAGCTCTCGGCCGCGCTCGACGCCGATTTGCCGGCGCTCCTCGCCGATCCCGCCGCGGCGCTCCCGCGGACGTCGATCGCCGCGCACCTCCGCGTGCCGCGCCGCCGGCTCAACGATCTCACCGAGCTGGCCGCCCTCGGGAAGCGGACGCCGGTGCTCTCCGGCTCCGCGGGGCTCGACGTGTACTTCGCGGGGAAGCTCGCCGAGCCCCGGCTCGTGGTCCGCGCGACGGCGGCGAACGTGGGCGGCACGGCCGGCCCCTCGCTCTTCGGCAAGCTCCGGGTCGACACGCTGCTCGTCTATGACGGGCGCGACGCCGCGCTCGACGCGTACGCGTTCCGCGGACCGATCACGTACATGACGGCGAAGGCGAGGCTGGGCGCGGACGCCGCCGCCCTCCTCGGCGGGGCCCCTTCCGCTCGGCGCTTCAGCAACGGCAGCCTCGAGGCGAAGATCGCGGATCTGCCGCTCGCGGAGGTGCCCGTCCTCGCCGACATGCAGATCGGCGGCGAGGCGCGCGGCGAGATCTCCGTGCGCGGGCTGTTCGAGGCCGCGCCCGAGGTCAGGGCGCACCTTCAGTTCCCGGGCCTCACGCTCGGCCCCGACGCGCGGTACGAGACCGCCGAGGCGTCGCTCGACATCGCGCCGCCGGGCGGCGCGGGGCGCACCGCGGCCGTGGCCAGCGTGCGGCTCGAGGGGCGCGACGGCGGCCGGCTCGAGGCCAAGGCCCAGGCGCCCATGGTGTGGGACGCGAACGTGATCCCGACGCTCACCGACGATCGGAACGCCTCGGTGTCGCTCGCGGTCGATCGCTTCCGCCTTAGGGCGCTGGAGCCGTTCGTGCAGGGCTCGGTGAACCGGCTCGACGGCACGCTCGACGGCGAGGTGCGGCTCGGGCTCGGCGCGCAGGCGGGCTTCTCCGGCGAGATGCGCCTCGAGGGCGGCGTCGTCCAGGTGGCCACGATCGGCCAGCCGTTCGAGAACGCCTCGTTCCGCGTCGCCGCGAGCCCCTCCGGCGAGCTCCGCGTCGACGACCTCCGCGCCGACGCAGGCAACGGCCAGGTCCGCGGGAACGCGACCCTCCAGATGGAAGGGCTCGCGTTCCGGAACGCCCGCGCCGAGCTCTCGATCCCCAGCGGCCGGGCCCTCCCGATCGCGCTGGAGGGCGTCCCGATGGGCGAGGTGCGCGGCCGGGTGGCGCTCGCGGCGGAGAAGCGGGCCGAGGAGATCGCCGTCCGCGTCGACGTGCCCTCGCTCGATCTGACGCTGCCGCCCACGATCGGGCGGAGCGTGCAGCCGCTCGGCGAGAACGCGGACATCACGACGTCGGCGCCGCTCAGCCAGGAGGAGTACGAGGCGCGGCGAGCGCCGGCCGAGCCGCCGGAGCAGGCGAAGGAGAGCGCGGGCGGCACGCCGATCGCCATCGAGGTCCACCTGGGCAGGATCGGCGTCGAGGGCGACATGGTGCGGGCCTCGCTGTCGGGGGATCGGGCGCACCCCCTCCGCATCAAGGTCGCAGGGGAGACCGAGATCCGGGGCAACGTGAACATCGTGTCGGGCAGGCTCGAGGTGCTCGGCAAGGAGTTCGAGATCGAGCCTGGCGTGGTCGCCCTGCAGGGGGATCCGTCGAATCCGTTCCTGAACGTGAGGGCGTTCCACGACACGCCGGAGGGGACGCGCATCTTCATCGACTATGTGGGGCAGCTCAACCCGATCACCGAGGACAAGATCACCTTCCGTTCGGAGCCGCCGCGCCCGGAGAACGAGGTGATCGCCGAGCTCCTGCTCGGCAGGGAGTTCGCGGAAGGGACGCTGGCGGGCGGCACGTCCGAGCAGCCCGCGTCGGGCGGCGGCAGCGCCGCCGGCGGGGTCGCCGCCAGCGTGGGGACGGGGCTCGCGTCAGCGCAGCTCAACATGATCCTCCAGAGCATCGGTCCGCTCCGGAACTTCGAGACGAAGCTGGGCACGACCGAAGAAGGCGCGCTGAAGACGACCGTGGGCTACCAGCTCGGGCAGCAGGTGACCGCGAGCGCGAGCTACGAGGCGGGGCCGACGGGGCAAGGACAGGGGCCAGGGTCCGGGGGCGGCAACACCGGCGCGCAGGCGCGCACCGAGGTGAGCCTCGAGTGGCGCTTCCGCCGGGACTGGTCCGTGCGGGCGGCGATGGCCACCGGCGCGAACCCGGCGACGAGCCTCGACCTGCTCTGGAAGCACCGCTACTGAGCGCCGTCGCGCTGCGGGCGCGCCCGTTCGTCAGGGCGGCGCATCCCCTTCGGCGCCGGCCGCGCGCCGGCTCAGCGCGCGACGCAGATGCCGCCGCAGTCGGCGCCGATCGGCGGGCTGCAGTCGTCGCCCGGATCGTCGATGCAGGTGAGCCCCTCGGGGCACGGGCGCGCCGTGATGCCGCCGCACGCCTGCGGCCGGGGCTCGGGCACCACGCAGATGCCGCCGCAGTCCGCCCCGCCGTGCTTCGGGTCGCAGTCGTCGCTCGGATCGTCGATGCACTCGAGCCCCTCGGGGCACTCGATCCCCGCGAACCCCCCGCAAAACGGCGGCTTGGGCGTCGGCTCCACGCAGATGCCGCCGCAGTCCGCCCCGCCGCGCGCCGGGTCGCAGTCGTCGCTCGGATCGTCGACGCACTCGAGCCCGTCGGGGCACGGGAAACCCGCGAATCCGCCGCACATCGTCGTCGGCGGGTCCTCGACGCACACGCCGGGACAGTCCGCGCCGCCGTGCTCGGGGTCGCAGTCGTCGCTCGGATCGTCGACGCAGGCGAGCCCGTCGGGACAAGGGGTCCCGAGGAACCCGCCGCACGTCTCTGATCCGGGCGGATCCGGCGGCTCACCGGTGTCGCCGCCGCCGTCTCTGTGGCAGCCCACGAGCCCGATCACGATGAGCAAGAGAGCCATCCCTTTGTGGCGCATCAGAACCTCCGCGTTGCGTTTGTCCGAACCCCACCATGAAGCAGCTTCGGTGCCACGGGAAGCGGACGCAATTCGGGCGGAGCGCGCGGTCCTCGGCGCGGGCACCGCGATCGCGGCGTCTTGCTGTGTCGCGGTTGTGCCAACGGCTTGACGGGAGGATCCGCGGGCGGGCGCGGAAGTCGTCTCCTCCGCGAGCCCAGGGGCGGCGTATGCATTGTATGCATTCCGCGCGCCGCCCCTGGGCGGGCCGCGTCGACGGGGGCGCCGACGCGTCAGAGCGCGGTGGAGAGCCGGTCGAGCACGGCGTTCATGATCGGCCGATAGCCGTAGTCAGGCGACGAGGTGTCGACCAGCTGCCTCGGGCAGATCGAGCCGGCGACCCCGCGCTCCCCGAGGCTCCGGATCAGCTGCAGCTCGCGGAGGCCAGGGTAGGCCTTGGCGTGGTCCTGCGTCGTGGACCGCGCCCCGGGATCCGCCGGGTCGTTCGTGCCTTCCGGCTTGCACAGCGGGTTGTCGCTCGGCGCGCCGGTGATCGGCCTGCAATCGCACGACTGGGCCGCACCGTCGCAAATGCGCTCCTCGGCGAGGGGGAAGATGCAGGCGTACTGGAGATCTCCAGTGCTCCCCGTCGGGATCGTGTACTCGCGGCCGTTGATCGCGTTCCAACCCGCGGAGCTCGGGTGGACGATCGCGTCGCCGGTGATCGGGTTCATGCCCGAGCGGGGCGCCGCCGACTCGACCATGAGCGGATCCGCGGCGGGGACGTAGTTCGCCGGATCGCCGAGGATAGCTTCCCAGGTGCTGCTGAGGGTCGTGCCGGACGGCGGGTCGGCGAGCTCGGCGGCGTTCTTGAGCCCGCCGACCGGCTGGCCGAACTGGTTCAGGCCGCCCAGGAGATCGGGCTGGCCGAGCGCGTTCTGGCGCGCGAGGTCCTGCCACGGCACGCCGACGATGCCGGTGAACACGATGTGCTGCGGCCCTCGGGTCCGGGTGTTGTCGTCGCTCGGGTCCAGATCCGAGAAGATCGGGTTCGGCATGAGCTCTCCGCTCCTCGACACCACCGTGGGCTCCGTGAGCGCCCGGGTGTACCGATCGACCGGGTAGAGGAAGTCGAACCCGAAGCGGCGCTTATGGTCCCAGCACCGGAGGTTCACCGGGTCTTCCGCCGCGGTGAGCCTGGCGGCGTTGCCATCGGGGCCGTAGCAGACCGGATCGCTGGGGCAACCGTCCTGTTTCTGGTAGCAGGACCTGCAGCACGGATCGTTCGGGTCGGCGGCGCACTCGCTCCGCGGCCGCCACATCCTGAAGCCCGCTCCCATCTCGGCGACGAGGTAGTTCTTGCCTTCGTCCCTGATCGAGCAGTCGTTCTCGTCGGAGAGCATCACGATGAGCAGGAGCGAATCCGGCCGGAGGAAGGCCTTCCGCTGCGCCAGGAGCGTCGTGTCGATTCCTGCCGGTATAGCGTTCTCGCTCGGCGACGACACGGAGATCGTCGCATACGGCTCGGGATCGACGAGGAAGCGATAGAAGCTCTCCAGCGGCGCCTCGAAGCCGCACCCGGCTTGCCCGACCCCTTGCACGATGTCGCTGAGCTTCTCGGCGAGCGCCACCGGATCGGAGTCTCCCGCAGGGACGTGGCTTCCGGTCGGGTCCCACACGAGGAAGCCCTTGTCCTGGTAGGTCGGCAGGTCGTTCTCGCTCGTCTCATTGGAGCGCGCGAGGAGGCGGGCCATGTCGACGTTCGAAGCGGACGTTGCCGCCTGACAGGCGCTCGACCCGTGGCCGCCGAGGCTGCTGCTGATGACACCGATGTGCATGTCCTGCACCGGAGTGCGCACGCGCAATGTGCCTGCGGGGCATGCGCTCAACCCGCTCGGGGGCTGGACGGGGGGAGCAGCACCGGTCGGATCCACGCAGAGCGGGTTGGTCATGCCGTCGACGAAGTCGGCGAGCACCAGGCGCATCAGTTCCTGCTTGTCCGCCATCGAGCCGGAGTTGTCGACCACGAAGAGGAGATCGACCTTGTCCGGCGTGAACTGCGGCGGAACCCAGCCGCCTGCGCCCGTGCTGGAGTCGCCCCCGCTACCCACGGTAGCATCGCTGCCGCCGCTGCCGCCGCTGCCCCCGACACCGTCGCTGCCGCCGATTCCCGAGCTGGTGGTGGAGCTGGAGCCGGCCCCGCCGAGGGATACCTCGACTTGACATGCCACGAGCGAGACGGCGCTCAGGACGAGAAAGGGCGACAGTGCTCTTGATAGTCTCGAAGACATAATTCCTCCTTGCGCGGTGCCGTGACGCGCCGTCCAACACCGGCAGTGACCGAACGTGAAGGGACGCCCGCCCCGCTTCCCATTTCAAAAAAACCACCTGGCCCCAAAACGAGACGGACAGCCCTCTTTCCCGCCCCGCCCATACGCGTTAACCAAGCTCGTTCGGTCACGCTCAGGACACGAAGCCCGCCCCGCTCCACCTCACCATCGGGCACCAACGTGAACGTTTACGTTTACGTGAACGTGAACGTTTACGTGGTCGTGGTCGTTCACGGCCTACCGTTGACGACCACGACCACGACCACGACCACGTAAACGACCACGACCACGACCACGTAAACGACCACGACCACGTAAACGACCACGACCACGTAAACGTTCGGATGTAGGAGAACGCGGCGCGAGGCTTGGTTAACGCCTATCCCCCCGATCGCCCCCGCTCTAGGGGGTAAAGGAGCGGAGACGGGGGACGTGCGGGCTCGACGGATAGGCGAGGAGGAACGCCGACGCGCGCTGCGCAGCCGCCGCGCGATCGCCGCTCTGCCAGAGCGCCTCGATGGTGAGCGCCTCGCGCTCCTGCGCCAGAGCGCCGCCGGGGAAGCGGAGCCGCGCCTGCTCGGCGATCCTCAGCGCGCCGGAGGCATCGCCGCGCCGGAGCGCCGCGCGCGCGTCGCCGAGGAGCGTCAGCTCCTCGCGCAGCCGGCTCTCCCGCAGCCCCGGGCTGGAGGCGCCCTCCGCGCCTGTAGGCTCCGGCGCGGGCGCCGCTTCGAGGACGTCCGCCCCGGTCGCGGGCCTCGCGCTCGCGGCGCGCTCCGATAGCGGCGCGCCCGGCCTCGCGGGCGTCGCGGCCGCGCGGGGGCCGGTCCGCGCGGGCGACCTGTCCGGCAGCGGCGCCTCGGCCGGCGGCGGCGGCCTGGATCGCAGCGGCGCCTCGACCGGCGGCGGCTCGGCCGGCGGCGCCAGCTCGACAGGCGGCGGCTCGGCAGGTGCCGGCTCGGCCTGCGCGGCAGGCTCACGGCCCTCCGGCGGCGAAACCGGCGCGGATGCCGGCGCCGCGACGACCTCTGCGACCTCGACGATCCGAGCCGGCGGCGCCTCGCTCGACGGGGCCACGACGACATAGCCGGCGACGATCAGGCCCCCGCAGGCGGCGCCGAACAGCATCGCCTTCAGGATACCCGCAGCGCCCGCCGCTGCGGCCACGCCGCCGGTCACCGCCGCGCCGCCAGCGCCGGCGCCCGTCGCAGCGGAGACCACCTTGCCCGCGGACACAGCCGCGGCGATCTCGCCAGCACCCGCCGCCGCGCTCGCCGCGCCGCCCGCGCTCGCCGCGCCGCCCACGTTCGCCGGGAGCGCCCCTCCCGCGGCGCCTTGAGCCCCTCCGAGCCCGGCGGCTCCGGCGAGGCCGATCTGCGCGGCCATCGCGGCCCACATCCGCTCCTGCGCCCCGTCGGGCGGGTCCGCCGACGGCGCTGCTCGCAGGAGCTCACGCTCCGTCTCGAGCGCGTTCGCCTCGGCGTCGAGCCAGCGCACCGGATCGCTCATCGCTCCCCTCCCGCGCGCTTCCAGACGGGTTGCCGCTCCACCTCCGGCAGCGGAAGGACGACCGAGGGATGCCCCTCGGGCACCGGCGCGCGCTCGGCAGCCGCCGCCTTCAACACGGGCTGCGACCGCGTGGTGACCCGAGGCCCGCCCACGTGGAACTCGTCGCGCGCCTTCAGGCGCGCGACGGCGCGGCGGAACGCATCGCGGGCGAGGCGGAGGCGCGAGTAGACGGTCCCCAGCGGGACGTCGAGCAGCTCGGCGACCTCCTCGCCGCCCATGCCGTCGAGCTCGAAGAGCGTGAACACGGCGCGCTGCTCGAGGGGCAGCTCGTCGAGGATCGCCTCGAGCAGCGTGATCGCCTGCCGCCGCTCCGCCTCCGCGCCGACGTCGGCCCGGTCATCGGCGCAGTCGAGCAGCGGCTCGTCGTCGTGAGCACGCCGCCTCATATGCGCGAGCTTGCGCCGGTCACGGGCGGCGTGAAAGCAGATGCTGTAGAGCCAGGTCGTAATTTTGGACCGACCCTCGAATTCGGACAACCGCCGATGGACGACCAGGAACACGTCCTGGACCGCGTCGGCGACGTCGCTCTCGGGCACGCCGAGGCGGCGCAGCGATCGCCACACGAACCGGAAGTGCTGCGCATAGACCTCTCCGAAGGTCATCCTGTCCTGCCGCTTCTCGCCATGCCCATCACCTCCGTGGCGGGTTCCGTGGCTCGCCATCAAAAAATCGACACGCGGGCGCTCAGGCCGACGAGCAGGCCCACCGGGGAGGGGTCGAGCGCCACGTCCTGCGTCAGGGGCGCGCCGGCCTCGTCGCGCGCGCGGCGCTCGACCGTGAAGCGCGCCCGCGCGACCGGCGCGAGGAGCGTCGCGCGCGCGGACCAGCCCAGCGCGCTGGATCCGAGGAGGGTTCCTTCCGCGACGGCCGAGCCGCCGAGGGCGAACCAGGGCGCGGAGGCCTCGCGGTCCGGGACGAACCCCTTGCCGGACCCGTAAACGGCGCCCAGCACCGCCGCCGCGCAGGCCGAGAGCCGGAGGCCGTCGAGATCGCCCGCGATCGTCGCGCAGCCGCGCGCCGTGGCGGCGCCGAGCCCGAGGGAGACGACGCCCGGCGCGAGCTCGGTGTCCTGGGGGGGCAGCCATACCCCACCGACGCCAGCGGACCATGCGCGGCGCCGCAGGGAGACATCGGCGATCGCGGCCGCCCGGAAGGGATCGAGCATGCCCACGGTCTGCGCGGCGCCGAGCTCCATCGAGACGTCCCCGCGCGCCGCCCGAGGCGGAGGACGCGGCGGCGCCGGCACGACAGGAGCCAGCGCGGGCGCGACAGGGGCCGGCGCGGGCGCTGCCGGCGCAGGCGCGACAGGGGCCGACGCAGGCGGATCGCTGTCGAGCAGGATGGCGAGGGTCAGCGCCACGGCCTCGACGAGCTCGCCGCAGGACGCCCCCACCTCGGACGAGAGCTGCCGCGTGCGACCACCTGCCTGAAGGATGGCGGTGTACGTGGCACCGTCGTGGAGAAAGCGGACCTCGATCTCGGTCGCCCCGTCCGCGCTCGCCAGGGCGCCACCTGCGTTCGCTGACGTGTCGACAGGAGGGCCGCCGCCCGCGTTCGCTGACGCGTCGCGAGGAGGGGCGCCGCCCGCGTTCGCCGGCGTGTCGCCGGCAGGGGCGCCGGCGGTGCTCACGGGGTCGAGAGCCCGCCTCTCCATCACCCGCTCGACCGCGACGGCGAGCGACGGCGCGTCCGGGCAGTCGGCCGCAGCGGGCGCCCGCTGGACCGCGAGCCGCGGGAGCGGGGCGGCCACGACGACGCTCGGCCAGCCGAGGGAAAAGGCGCACACGGCCAGGACGCACAGCGCGCCCCGACGCGAGGGATGAGGGCAGGTCACAGGATGCCTCCCATTACCGCAAGGAACGGCGCAAGCGGAATTAGGACGCGCAGAGCTCCGTGGCCTTGGGCGAAATCGCCGCGAGGGCGAGACCGCCAGACGGCCAGGCCCCCGGCGCCTGCGAGAGACGCCGGTCGCGACGGCGCGCGTTCCATGGCGGAGGCGTCACCGCCTGCCACGCGGGAGAGCACGACGCCGCCGCCCGTGGCGCGACCGAGCGACCGATCGAACGACGGCGACGCCGGTCGCGAGCACGGCATGGGATCGGATAGAGTGCGCCCCATGAACTCCTACGAGCTGGTGACGTGCGCGAGCTGTTATGGCGAAGGCGAGATCAACACGGACTCCGGCCCCTATCTGTGCAAGGACTGCCACGGAAACGGCCGCATCCTCCCGACCGGAGAGCAGATCGAGGAGCGCATCCGCGAGATCGAGGTCGAGCTGGAGCGCCACCCGCAGGAGGCGAAGCCGGAGACCCGATGGCTCGTCTTCGAGCTGCGGCGCACCCGCAAGCTGCTCTGGCAGATCCGATCGTACTGCGAGGAGGCGCGGAGCGACACAGACGACGCGATCATCGTCAAGATCCGCGATCTCGCCGACGCGGCCGTCGCCCCGAGGAGCCCTGCGGTGCCGCGGGAGATGCTCCCAGAGGATGCCTGATGCGCGGCTCCGCCGGGGAGCCGGACAGTCGACCCCGGGGAGCTCCCGCGTCCTGCTCGAGCGCGGCGCGGGGTGTTCCAGCGCCTGCTCTCTACCCTGCCCTCCTCGGCGCCGCGTGGGCCGCGCTCGCGCCGCCGGTGCAGCGCCTCCACGCGGGCGGCGTGCGCGCTCGCGGCCGCTTCCGCGTGCGGCGCGGCCGGGGGCTCGCGGCGCGCCTGGTCGCCGGCCTGCTGCGCATGCCGGAGGCGGCCGAGGACGTGGCCGTGACGCTCGCCGTCGAGCCGGCGGGCGACGGCGAGCGGTGGCTCCGCACCTTCGGGGTTCGCCCGCTCTTCTCCTCGCAGTGGCGCGCGGGTGATCTCCTGGTGGAGGGGCTCGGCCTCGTCCAGTGCTGGTTCCGGCTCCGCGCCGAGGGCGGAGCGCTCGTGTTCGAGCAGGTGCGGTCGACGCTCGGGCTCCGCCGCCTCGGCCTGCCGCTGCCCCGGTGGCTCGCCCCGCGGATCGAGGGGCGGGCCGGGCCGCTCCAGGACGAGGTCCACGTCGACGTGCGGATCTTCGCGCCGATCGCCGGGCTGCTCGTCGCGTACGAGGGGCGCGTGGCGAACGAGGCGGGCGGCGAGGCGCCCCCCGCTCGCGCCGGCGGGTCCACGCCGGAGTCGACCGCGCTGTCAGCGCCGGAGCCCCGCGCGCCGGAGCCCCGCGCATGATCACGGCGCTCGTGCTCCTCGCCGTGCAGGGCGCGCTCGGCGCCTTCGACACGCTCTATTACCACGAGTGGCGGGCGCGCCTGCCCGGCGGCGTGCCGGGCACGGCGCCCGAGCTTGTCCTTCACGGCGTGCGCGATCTCCTGTACGCGGTGCTCTTCGCCTCCTTGCCGTTCGTGCGCTGGGAGGGGCTCGCCGCGTGGGCGCTCGCGGCGCTGCTCCTCGCGGAGATCGCGATCACGCTCCGCGATTTCGTCGTCGAGGACACGGTCCGGAGGCCGCTCGGCGGCGTCTACCCGGGAGAGCGGGTGATGCACGCCGTGATGGGCATCATTTACGGCGGCGCGCTCGCCCACCTCGTCCCCGAGATCTGGCGCTGGGCGCGCGGCCCCACCGGCTTTTCCCGCTGGGACGCGCCGCTCTCGCTCCGCGTGATCCTGCCGCTCATGGCCGCAGGCGTGCTGCTCTCGGGGCTGCGCGACCTCGGCGCCGCCTACGGGCCTCGCTGGCTGCGCTTCCCGTGGGGGCGCGCGTGATCCGCCGCCCGCGCCGCCCGACGCGCCGTCAGCCCTTCACCGCGCCCGCCGTGAGCCCCGCGAGGATCCGCCGCTGGAAGACCAGCGTCAGCACCACGAGCGGCACGGTCACGACGATGGAGGCCGCCATGGTCTGCCCCCAGGGGATCTCGTAGAGCCCGCTGCTCGTCGTCGAGAACGCCTGGATGGCATAGGTCACGGTGCGCTTGTCCGGCGTCTGGGTGAAGGAGAGCGCGAACAGGAACTCGTTCCAGGCGGCGATGAAGGCGAGGATGCCCGTCGTCGCCATCCCGGGGACCGAGAGCGGCAGCATGACCCGGGTGAACACCTGCCAGTGCGTCGCGCCGTCGACATAGGCCGCCTCCTCGATCTCGCGCGGGATCGCCTTCATGAAGCCGGTGAGCACCCACACCGTGAAGGGGAGCGTGAAGATGAGGTACGTCAGGATCAGCGCGGGGAGCTGGTTGTACAGCTTGAAGAAGTTGATCATCTGGAACAGGGCGCCGAGGACGGCGATCTGCGGAAAGATGGTCATCCCCAGGACCACGTAGAGCACGAGGCTGCGCCCTCGGAAGCGGAACCTCCCCAGCGCGTAGGCGGCCAGCGAGCCCACGGCGAGCGACACCGCGGTGACCGAGACGGCGACGATCACGCTGTTCAGGAGCGCCGTCTGGAACTCGCCGTTCGCCAGCACGAGGCGGTAATTCTCGAGCGTCGCGCGGCCGGGCCAGTAGCGGACCGGGGTCGTGAAGAGCTCGTCGTCGGGCTTGATGGAGGAGACGAACGCCCAGACGAACGGGAAGACGGTGAACACGAGCACCGCGGCAACGAGCAGGTAGAGCAGGGCCCGCAAGGCGCCCTGTCCCAGCGAACGGCGCCGCCCTGCGCCTCGCGAAGCGCCGCTCATCTCACACCTCCTCGGCGCGGAACACCGCGAGATAGATCATGATGAACACCGCGATGATGAGGAAGAGCGCGACGGAGATCGCCGAGCCGTAGCCGATGTCCGAGACGCTGACGAGGGTCTGCTGCGCGTA
The DNA here is from genome assembly GCF_051525245.1 of Sorangium sp. So ce128. NCBI lineage: Bacteria > Pseudomonadati > Myxococcota > Polyangiales > Polyangiaceae > Sorangium > Sorangium sp. So ce128. The sequence goes on from NZ_CP150313.1 coordinate 7,258,027, forward strand.
GGTCGCCATGGTCTGCATGTCCGGCCGGTTGCCGAACATGACGAAGAAGACGTCGAACACCCGGAGCGCGTCGAGCGTGCGGAAGATGAGCGCGACCAGCATCGCGGGCCTGAGGAGCGGCAGCGTGATCCGGGTGAACTGCTGGAGCGCCGTCGCGCCGTCGACCCGCGCGGCCTCGTACAGATCGTGCGGGATGAGCTGCAGCCCGGCGAGGAGGAGGAGCGCCATGAACGGCGTCGTCTTCCAGACGTCGATGAGCGCCACGGCCCAGAACGACACCGCAGGATCGGCGACGAAGGCGATGTTGCGGTCCAGGACGCCGAGCTGGTTGACGAGCAGGTCGTTGAAGACGCCGTAGACGTCGTTGTACATCCACTTCCACATCTGGGCCGAGATGACGGTCGGTATGGCCCAGGGGATGAGCATGGCCGCGCGCACCGCCGAGCGCCCCTTGAAGCGGGAGTTGACGACGAGCGCGACGCCGAGCCCGAGCGCGAGCTCGCCGAGCACGGTGACGACCGTGAAGAGCACCGTGAGCAGGACCGCGTCGTGGAAGTAGCTGTCCTGCACGAGATCGACGTAGTTCTGCGCCCCGATGATCCTGGCCGGCTCCCCGGTGCCGAGGCGCGCGTTCGTGAAGCTCAGGTAGAACGTCTCGGCGAGGGGGTAGAGGGCGATGAACGCGACGACCGCGAGCGTCGGCAGGAGGAACAGCCAGGCGCGCCGCTGTCGCCGCGCGTCGAGCGACGGGTGGTCTGGAGGGGCCGCCGCGCTCGTGGCCGCTGGGTTCGCCGGCATGCTCATGGGATATCCGTTCTCGCGAGGTGGTGTGGCCGGGAGATCTCGTGGGCCGCGCCGCGCGCCGCGCGCCGTGCCACCGGTGGGCGAGGCGCGCGAGGGCGGCGCGCGGCGCGCGGCGCGCGGTGTCAGCGAAGCGCGCGCGTGAGCCGCTGCTCCACCTGCCCGAGCACCGCCTTCGGCTCCTTGCCCTGCAGGACCTGGCTCACGCCCTGGAAGAAGGCGATCGACGCCTCGTTGTACCGGGCGCCGGTGCTGTTCGAGGGGCGCGGCACGAGCGCGATGTCCTTCGCGCTCGCCAGGAAGGGCAGCGACTTCACCACCTCCGCGTCCTGCTGCACCGACCGGATCGTCGGGAGGAAGGAGCCCGCGGTCGCGCGGAACCGCTGCGCCTCGGGGCTCGTCATGTAGCGGACGAGCTCGATCGCCGCGTCCTTGTTCGGCGAGAACTTCGACACCGCGAGCTGCCATCCGCCGATGGTGCCCGCGCTCTTCTGTCCGGGCTCGTGCGGCAGCGGGCCCGCCGCGAACTTGCCCTTGATCGGCGACCGCTCGGCGTTGCCCGCCGCGTAGGCATAAGGCCAGTTGCGCATGAAGGCGGCGTTGCCGCCCTGGAACGCGTTGCGCGCGTCCTCTTCCTCGTAGCTCGTCACGCCGGCGGAGGAGATCGAGCCCACCCAGCCCCTGGCGCGCGCGAGCGCCTTCTGGGCTTCCGGGTTGTTCACGGTGATCTTGCCCTCCTCGATGATCGCGCCGCCGCCGTGGGAGGCGATCCACTCCAGCGCGTTGCACGTCAGCCCCTCGTAGGCCTTGCCCTGCCAGACGAAGCCGAGGAAGTTCGGGCTCGCCGCCCGCTCGCCGTCCTGGATCTTCTTCGCCATCTGCTCCAGCTCGTCCCACGTCTCCGGCGGCTTCTGATACCCGTACTTCTCCAGAAGGTCGGTGCGGTAGTAGAGCAGCCCGAAGTCGGTGAACCACGGCATCGCGACGAGCTTGCCGTCGACCGTGTTGTTCTGGACGATGCTCTCGATGTGCTGCTTCGCCGCCTCGCCGAGCTTCTCGCTCAGATCGACGAGGTTCTGCGCGAAGGCGCCGGGCCAGATGACGTCCAGCATCATGACGTCGATGTCCCCGGACTGCGCCTGGAAGAGGCGCTGGTAGACGGAGTAGGTCTCGGTCGCGTCCTTGGGACGGGGGATGATCGTCACCTCGATGCCGGTGTCCTTCTGGAACTGCTGGATCATCACCCTGTCGAGCTCGGCGCCCACGCCCACCGGCTCGCTGTAATACTTGAGCTTGCTGCCGGCGTATCGCTTCGCCTCGGCGGCGTTCGGCACGGCGGGGGGCTGCGCCTTGATCGCCTTCTCGCCCGGCGCCTCCGATACCGCGGCCGCCGTCGTGGCCGCGGCGCCAGGGGGGTTCTCGCGGGCAGGCGGGCTCTTGTCTCCGCGGCAGGCGCACAGCCCGACGACGAAGAGGAGCAGCGCTGCGGTTCGCCATGCGCGGAGATCATGCTGCCGAGTGGGGTCCATCGCAGGATCCTTTCTGAGCTCTGTTCTGGAGAATTTTCGCATTCCCGGTGGCCGGCAGAGCTATCGAGACGCGCCGCTCACGCCCGCGCCGCGAAGGGCGAGTGCCCGCGGCAGCATCGACCAGATGCGCGCTCGGGGGCAAGGGATCGCGCCGCCTCTCCAGGGGTAAAAAGCCCAGGAAAGAGCCGTCGATCACAGACGGGACGGAGCGCGCGCTGCTCGGCACTGCTCTGCTCGCTGATCGCTGGCAGCGCAGCACAGCAGACGGCGCGCGGCGCGCCGCACGCAGCGCCTGGCGAAGGCGCGTGGCGCGATGCGCTGCTCGGAGACGCGAAGCGCGCTGGCGGCGAGGTGAGGTGAGACGAGACATCAGCGCTGGCCGCGAGACGCGACACGACGCGCGCTGGCGGCGAGATGAGGTGAGACGAAACGCGATGCGCCTGCGTCGCGCGGAGACAACGCGCGCAATACGTGCGCGCGCGCGTGCGCCGACGCCACCACCTCGCCTCGAAGCGCAATTTCAGCGGCAATTCAGCGGTAGACGCGCGTCGCGCGCGCCCTGAACGTGGGCTGCTTTGCGCTTGCGGAGCCTTTCCGGAGGCGGTAGAGCCGATGCTGCGTGGCCGGCGCTCGCGATCCGGCACGGTGCCGCGGGCTCGTGGCCTGCTGGCTCCAGGCTGGTCCTGCCGAGCAGGACGAGCCCGAACCGGCCTGCGCACGGCGGTGCATGACTCCCCTGACGTTCTCCTCCTCGGCCGACGCCCCCCGCCAGGCGGCGCGGCTCGTCGCCCGCACCTTCCGGCTCGACGCCGACACGCTCGCGAAGCTGCCCGGCGGCGTCTCGTCGCTCATGGGAGACGGCGCGCGCGTCTGGCTGCACCCCGGCATCCAGCTGATCGCGCACGGGGTCGCCGCCCGCCTGGAGCTGCCGCACGGCATCGAGGGCGGCGTGGCGTGGATCAAGGAGGCGCTCGCGTCCATCGAGCCCACCGACGCCGTGGGCCGCCCGGGCTGCGGCCCGGTGGCGCTCGGCGCCCTGCCGTTCGACCGGACGGAGCCGGCCGCGCTCGTCGTGCCGGCCCAGATCGTCGGCGCGGCCCCCGACGGGACCGCATGGGTCACGACCATCGGCGAGGGCGCCGCCCCGGCGCCGCACCTGGCGCGGGCCGAGGACCACCGGCGCTCGCCCGACAGCTTCACGCTCCGCTCGGCGCTCCCGCACGAGGAGTGGTGCGGGCGCGTCGCGCGCGCGGTGGCCGACATCCAGCAGGGGGCCCTCTCCAAGGTCGTGCTGGCCCGCGCGGTCGACGTCGAGGCGAACCGCCCCATCGTCGTCGAGGAGGTCCTGCGCCGCCTGACCGCGCTCTACCCCTCGTGCGCGATCTTCCACGTCGACGGCTTCCTCGGCGCGAGCCCCGAGCTCCTGCTCTCCCGCCGCGGGCGCGCCGTCTCCTCGCACCCCCTCGCCGGCACCTACGCGGTCTCCGCCGACGTCGACGCCGACCGCCGGTTCGCCGAGGTCCTGCGGCGCTCGGCCAAGGACCAGCGCGAGCACCGCTTCGTGGTCGACGCCGTGGCCGCCGCGCTCGCGCCCGAGTGCGCGTCGCTCGAGGTCCCCAGCGAGCCGTCGATCCTGAGCCTGCGCAACGTGATGCACCTCGGCACCCCGATCCACGGCCAGCTCGCGGAGGCGGCGCCGGACGCCCTCACGCTCGCCGCGCGGCTTCACCCGACGCCCGCCGTGTGCGGCACGCCGCGCGAGGCGGCGGAGGCCTGGCTGGGCGCCCACGAGGGCATCCGGCGCGGGCTCTACGCGGGGCTCGTGGGCTGGGTCGACGCCCGCGGCGACGGCGACTGGTTCATCGGCATCCGCAGCGCCACGGTCGACGGCGCGCGCGCGCGGATGGTCGCGGGCGTCGGGGTCGTCGCGGGCTCTAGCGCCGAGGCGGAGCTGGTCGAGACGCAGCTCAAGCTCCAGGCCATGCTCGCGGCCATCATCCGCCCCTGATGCCGCGCCCGCCGCCGGGGCGCCTCACCCGAGCCGGGATCCGCGCCGGCTCGCCTGCATCGACGGCCTCGATGCGGGCCCCGAGGCGAGCTTCGCCGTGAAGACACTCCTCATCGACAACTACGACTCGTACACCCACATCCTCGGGCAGTACCTCTGGGAGGTGAGCGGCGAGGAGCCGATCATCGTCAAGAACGACAGCCTCTCGCTCGCCGAGATCGAGGGCCTGGAGCTCGACAGCATCGTCATCTCGCCCGGCCCCGGCCGCCCGGAGCGACGGGCCGATTTCGGCGTTTGCGCCGAGGTGATCGAGGCCCTCGCCGGGACGCCGATCCTCGGCGTCTGCCTTGGCCACCAGGGGCTCGCCGCGCGCTTCGGCGGGCGCGTCCAGCACGCCCCGCGGGTCATGCACGGCAAGATCGTGGAGATCGAGCACGACGGCGCCGGGCTCTTCGAGGGCGTGCCCAGCCCGTTCCAGGTGGTGCGCTACCACTCGCTCATCGTCGGCGACGGCGAGTTGCCGGCGGAGATCCAGGTGACCGCGCGCACGCGCGGCGACGGGCTCATCATGGCCCTCAAGATCAAGGACCGGCCGTTCTACGGCGTGCAGTTTCACCCCGAGTCGATCGGCACCGAGCACGGCAAGAGAATCATCGGCAACTTCAGAACTATCGCCATGAACACGCCGCGCGACCGGAGGGGCGCGGCGCTCCACCGGATCGCGCGCGCGCCGGGCCTCTCCGCAGGCGCGCTGGGTGGTTGCGCGCCGGGCGCGCCGGCGGGCGCGCGGCGACGCGGGCGCATGCGTCACCTCCGGCTCCCGTGGGTCGATCCCGAGCGGGCCTTCGCCGGGCTCTTCGCCGCGGCGCCTTACGCGTTCTGGCTCGACTCGAGCGCGGCCGGCCGCGACGGGCGCTTCTCGTTCATGGGGAGCGCGACCGAGGCGATCGAGAGCCGCGGCGCCGCCGTGACGCGGTGGAGCGCCGGCGGCCCTGGGGACGCCCTCACCTCGACCACGTCCGAGGGGAGCCCGTTCGTCGCGCTCCGGCGGGAGCTCGCCTCGATATCGCTCGATGCGAGCGGCCTGCCCTTCCACTTCACCGGTGGCCTCGTGGGCTACCTCGGCTACGAGCTCAAGGAGCACCTCGGCTTCGGCGCGTCCGCTCACCCGCGCCGCGCGCTCCCGGACAGCGCGATGATGATCGCGCGGCGGATCCTGGCCTTCGACCACGTCGAGCGCGCGGTGTACGCGTGCGCGATCGACGCGATCGACGCGATCGACGCCGACGAGCCTGCGTCGCCCCCGTCCGGACCGTGGCTGGACGAGATCGCGGCGCGCCTCCAGGGCCTCCCAGCGCTCTCGGAGCCGCTCCTGCCGCCCGTCCCGGAGGGCTTCGCCGACCGGATCGCGCGCGCGCCGCGCCTCTCGCGCCGGGAGCACCTCGACGCCATCGAGGCCATCCTCCGCGAGATCCGCGAGGGCGAGACGTACGAGGTGTGCCTCACGAACGAGTTCCACGTACGGACCTCGCTGGATCCGTTCGCCCTCTACCGCGTCCTGCGCCGCACGAACCCCGCGCAGTTCTCGGCGTTCCTCAGGCTGCCGGAGGGCGCGGTGCTCTCGTCCTCGCCGGAGCGGTTCCTGGCGGTCGACCGGGAGCGGCGGGTGCGCAGCGAGCCCATCAAGGGGACGCGACCGAAGGGCGCCACCGAGGAAGAGACGCTGGCCCTGCGCCGCGATCTCGCGACCAGCGACAAGGACCGCTCCGAGCTCCTCATGATCACCGACCTCGTCCGCAACGACCTCAGCCGCGTCTGCGCCATGGGCTCGATCGACGTCGAGGCGCTCCAGCGGATCACGGAGCACGCGACCCTGCTCCAGCTCTCCTCGGTGGTCACGGGCGCGCTCCGCGAGGGGAAGGGCGCGCTCGACGCGCTCGAGGCGTGCTTCCCCGGCGGGTCCATCACCGGCGCGCCGAAGCACCGGACGGTCTCGATCATCGACGCGCTCGAGCGGCGCACGCGGGGCGTGTACACGGGCTCGATCGGGTACCTCGCGTACGAGGGCCCCATGGATATGAACATCGCCATACGGACCCTCGTCGCCGACGGCCGGGGGCTCAGCTTCGGCAGCGGCGGCGCGGTGGTCGCGGAGTCGAGCGCGGAGGCCGAGTACGAGGAGGTCCTCGTCAAAAGCTTCCCCCTGCTCCGCGCCATCTACCTCGCGGAGCGCGCCGCGGACGCCGGTCGAGCGCCCGCGCGGGACGCACGCGCCACGAGCGCGCAGCGCGGATGACGCGCCCGACGGAACCATGCACGCGGCGAAGATGCCGGTACGGCGCGCATGCCGCACCGCGTATACTCATCGCACAGAAGGAGACGCGGTCGTGAAACGAGAGAGCAATATTACGCGGAGGGGCGTCGCGGTGCGGCGGACGGTCGAGGACCTCGCCGTCGACGGCGCCATCCAGCCCATCGTCGAGGCGCTCGACAGCCACCTCGGCGTGGTCCTGGCGTCCAGCTACGAGGTCCCGGGCCGGTACACGCGCTGGGACATCGGCTTCGTCGATCCGCCGCTCGTGCTCGTCTCCCGGGGCCGCGACTTCCGGTTCACCGCGCTGAACGAGCGCGGGCGCGTGCTGCTGCCGGCCATCGACGAGGCCCTCCGTGATCTCGACGCGGTCGTGGCCCTCGAGCGGCGCAGCGACGAGGTGGTCGGCGCGGTCCGGCCGCCGGGCGAGCGGGTGCCGGAGGAGCTGCGCAGCCGACAGCCGTCCATCTTCTCGGTGCTGCGCCGGCTCATCGAGCTCTTCGGGGTTCCCGGCGACCCGCTCTTCGGGCTCTACGGCGCGTTCGCGTACGATCTCGCCTTCCAGTTCGAGCCCATCCGCCTCCGCCTGGAGCGCCCGGCGGATCAGCGGGATCTCGTCCTCTACCTCCCCGACGAGATCGTCGCCGTCGACCACCGCCGCGAGCGCGCGACGCGCACGCGCTACGAGCTGACGTACGGCGATCGCTCGACCGACGGGCTGCCGCGCGAGGGCGCGACGCACGCCTACGTCGGCACCGACCGCGCGCCCCAGAACGAGTACGCGCCGGGCGAGTACGCCGAGCTCGTCCGGTTGGCGCGCGAGTCCTTCAAGCGGGGCGATCTCTTCGAGGTCGTGCCGGGGCAGACGCTCTACGAGCCGTGCCCGGTCGCGCCCACCGAGCTGTTTTACCGCCTGCGCGAGCGCAACCCGGCGCCCTACGGCTTCCTGATGAACCTGGGCAACGCCGAGTATCTGATCGGCGCCTCGCCCGAGATGTACGTCCGCGTCGAGGGCAATCGCGTCGAGACCTGCCCCATCTCGGGCACGATCCCGCGCGGCAGCGACCCGCTCGCCGACGCCGCGCAGATCGCGCGCCTGCTCGCGTCCGCGAAGGACGAGTCGGAGCTCACCATGTGCACCGACGTCGATCGCAACGACAAGTCCCGCATCTGCGTCCCGGGGAGCGTCCGGGTGATCGGGCGCCGGCAGATCGAGATGTACTCGCGGCTGATCCACACGGTCGATCACATCGAGGGCCGCCTGCGCGACGGCTTCGACGCGCTCGACGCGTTCCTGGCGCACACGTGGGCGGTCACGGTCACGGGGGCCCCGAAGGCCTGGGCCATGCAGTTCATCGAGGATCACGAGCGCTCGCCGCGCGCGTGGTACGGGGCGGCGGTCGGCATCGTCGGCTTCGACGGCAGCATGAACACGGGGCTCACGCTGCGCACGATCCGGGTCAAGGACGGCGTGGCCCAGGTCCGGGTCGGCGCGACGCTGCTCTTCGACTCCGATCCCGACGAGGAGGAGCGCGAGACCCAGGTGAAGGCGTCGGCGCTCCTCGACGCGATCCGGAGGCCTCGCGGCATCGCCACGCCGCCTCCGGCGGCCATCCACCCGGTGCCTGGCGGCACGCGCAAGGTCCTCCTCGTGGATCACCAGGACTCCTTCGTGCACACGCTGGCCAACTACCTCCGGCAGACGGGCGCCGAGGTGATGACGCTCCGCGCCGGCTTCCCTCACGAGGAGCTCGACGCCTACGCTCCCGACCTCGTGGTGCTCTCGCCCGGCCCTGGCACGCCCAGCGATTTCGATCTCTCCGGCACGCTCGCGGCGCTGCTCCAGCGCCGGCTGCCCGTCTTCGGCGTCTGCCTCGGCCTGCAGGGGATGGTCGAGCACTTCGGCGGCAAGCTCGGCGTCCTCGACTACCCGATGCACGGCAAGGCCTCGCAGGTGCGCGTGCTCGGCGGGCGCCTCTTCGAGGGGCTGCCCCGCGAGTTCCGCGCGGGTCGCTACCACTCGCTCTACGCGTTGCGCGACGCGCTCCCTGCGTCGCTGAAGGTCACGGCCGAGACCGAGGATGGGGTCGTGATGGCGATCGAGCACACGGAGCTGCCCCTCGCGGCCGTTCAGTTCCATCCGGAGTCGATCCTGTCGCAGGACGACAACGTGGGGCTCCGGCTCGTGAGGAACGCGGTCACCGAGCTGCAGCGGGGCGGCGGGCGGTGACGGTCGATCGGTAAAGCGGGGCGCTGGCGGCGAAATGAAAAAGCGCCGCCGGGGCCTCGGGGGGGGAAAGGCCACGCCAGCGGCGCTGAACCAGAATATCAGCATGAGGCGTGCCATGGCTGACTTCCGTCAGGGTCGGGCATTTCGCATGGATGTCCTGGGCGTTCATTTCGGTTCTGCACGAACAGCGCTGCACACCTGAAATGTGCGCCGCCGTCGACGAGGCCCGGGGCGCCCGGGAGCGGCTCAGGCAGGCGCCTCTGGGCTCTCGCTCCGCCGCGTGAAGATCCCCTTGCTGTACGCCATGAAGAAGCCGAGCCGCATCGCGTTGCGCTCCGTGGGGATACCGGGGCTCGCGCTGATGCACGCCAGCAGGCGACCCTGCTCGCGCACCCGCTCCAGGCGGCGGGCGATGAGCGCCTGCTGGATGCCGCGCTCGCGGAACCGGGGGAGCACCGAGGCGCCGAAGAGCGCGGCGCCCTCGCCGGAGATCTCCACGCTGCCGCCGCCGGCGGGCTCGCCGTTCACGAGCGCCAGGTACGAGTCGCATCCGGGGTGCGCGACCACGCGGCGCGTGATCTCGAAGAGCACCGGCGAGATCGGCGCGTCCGCGGGCCGGAAGCCGCTCGTCGCGATCTCGATGAACACCCGGACCTGCGCCTCGTCGCCCGGATCGATGCGCACGATCTCCAGCTCCCCGGGGCCACCATACGACGCCAGCGCGCGGAGGTCCTCGTCCGGCGCGAGCTCGCGCGCCAGCACGTTCTCGAACTCGCGCAGCACGAACCCTCGATCGGCGAGGCCGCGCACCAGCGATCCGTGCGCGAAGGGGCAGACCTGTATCTGCGGCTCCGCGCCGCGCGCCGCGTAGAACGCCACGAGGTGATCGAGATCCTCGCTTGAGACAGGCCCGTCGAGGCCGAGCCCGACAGCGAAGTTTCCCCAGGAGCCCTCTCCATCAAAGGCCATCCACCCGCCCGCGATGGGCTCCGCGCAGGCGACCACGGCGGCGATGCCGACCGCCAGCCGGCGCTCCTCGATCCGGGCGATCTCGGCGTACGACAGCTTCGGCATGGCCTTGCACCTCAGTTGCGAGCAGGGCTCGCGCGACACGGTGTCCTCCATCCTAGTCCGATGAGGCCCGGTCTGCGCCGTTCCGTGCAAGCCAGCGCGCGGCCGCGCCGCCCCGGCGGAGCGGGCGGGCGGAGCCTCTGACGTCGCGCTCGCGCGCACACGCGCGCCGTCAGGCGCCTCCGCCGCCCCGCGATCTCCGCTCGCGCGCTCGCGGGCGTTGCGATTATGCTGCGCCGCCATGAGCAGGATCTTCCGTTCACTCCCCCCGGCGGGCACCCACCTCGGCATCGCGTTCTCGGGCGGCCTCGACACGCGCTGCGCGGTGGCGTGGCTCTCGCGCAACGGGCTCAAGGTGCACGCGTACACCGCCGATCTGGCGCAGCCGGACGAGGACTCCCCCGGCGACATCCCGCCGATCGCCCTGCAGCACGGCGCGGTCTCCGCCAAGCTGGTGGACTGTCGCGAGGCGCTCGTCCGCGAGGGCATCCTCGCCATCCAGTGCGGCGCCTTCCACCTCTCGACGGGCGGCAAGAAGTACTTCAACACCACGCCGCTCGGCCGCGCGGTGACGACGACCGCGATCGTCCGCGCGATGCGCGACGACGACGTCCACGTCTTCGGCGACGGCAGCACGCACAAGGGCAACGACATCCAGCGGTTCTACCGTTATGGCATCTTCGTCGACCCCTCGCTCAAGATCTACAAGCCCTGGCTCGACCCGAGGTTCGTGGGAGAGCTCGGCGGGCGCAAGGAGATGAGCGAGTACCTCGAGCGCCACGGGCTGCCCTACCGCATGGGGACGGAGAAGGCGTACAGCACCGACGCCAACGTGCTCGGCGCGACGCACGAGGCGAAGGACCTCGAGCACCTGAACACCGGGATCAAGATCGTCCAGCCCATCATGGGCGTCGCCTCCTTCCGGCCGGAGGTCGCCATCGAGGCCGAGACGGTGACCCTCGGGTTCGAGCGCGGCGTCCCGACGACGATCAACGGCAAGCGCTTCGGCTCCGTGTTCGAGCTGTTCGTCGAGTGCAACCGGATCGGCGGGCGCCACGGGCTCGGCATGAGCGACCAGATCGAGAACCGGGTGATCGACGCCAAGAGCCGCGGAATCTACGAGGCGCCGGGCATGGCCCTGCTCCACGCCGTCTACGAGCGGCTCCTGTCCGCCATTCACAACGAGAACACCCTCGACGTGTACTTCACCCAGGGCAGGCGCCTCGGGCGTCTGCTCTACGAGGGCAAGTGGTACGACCCCGAGGCCATGATGCTGAAGGACGCGCTCTCGCGCTGGATCGCCCCCGGAGTGACCGGTGAGGTGACGCTCGAGCTGCGCCGCGGCGACGATTACAACATCCTGAACACGCGCGCCGACTACATGGCCTATGCGCCGCACAAGCTCTCGATGGAGAAGGTCGAGGAGGCCTATTTCACCCCCGAGGACCGCATCGGCGCGCTCGAGCTCCAGAACCTCTCGGTGACGGACAACCGTCAGTTCCTGATCCACCTCATCGAGAGCACGCAGGCCCTCGGCCCGGGCGGCGCCCCCGCCATCGGCGAGCTGCTCGGCGGCGACAAGCCGAAGGAATGAGCCGGGGCGGCCCCTGAGCGGAGGCCGCGCGCCGGCTCCGCTCGCGATGCGCCGGACGAGGTTGCGCCCGGCACCTCCCTGGGTCACGAGGAAGGTGCGAACGCCGGCCCGCACGAGCGGTGCCGGCCCAGGGAGGTGGTCATGAAGGCGCTCATCATCCAGGCACTCGCCGCGGGCCTCGCGGTCCTCGTCGGAACGAAGATCCTGCCCGGCGTGCGGATCCGAAAGACCCAGACGGCGCTCGTCGTCGCCGCCGTGTTCACCGTCCTCAACCTGCTGCTCGGCTGGCTCGTGAAGTTCCTGGTCGCGGTGGCGCTCCTGCCCGCCGCCATCCTCACGCTGGGCCTGGCGTATCTCTTCTTCGGCCTCGTCGTGAACTCGGTGCTGCTCTACGCCACCGACAAGCTCATCGACGATTTCGAGATCCGGGGGCTAGGGCCGCTCTTCGGCACGGCGGCCCTCATCTCGTTCGCAGGATGGCTGTTGCCGCGCATCCTGTGAGCCCTCGCCCGGGCGCCTACCAGAGCTGGTGAACCTGAGGCCGGAGCCGCCGGTCGTAGATCTCACGGATCTTCGCCATCGTCTCCTGCGGCACGGGCGGCAGGTCCGCCGCGCTCGCGTTCTCGTCCACCTGCTCGGGCCGCTTCGCGCCGGGGATCACGCACGTCACCGCGTCCTGCATCAGGATCCAGCGCATCGTCCACGCGCCCATGCTCACGCCGGTGGGCACGAGCGGGCGGAGCTCCTCGACGACCTCGAGGCCCAGGTCGTAGTCGACGCCGGAGAACGTCTCGCCCTTGTCGAACGCGGCGCCCTCGCGGTTGAAATTGCGGTGATCGTCGGCCGCGAACCGGGTCGCCGCGCTCATCTTTCCGGTGAGCAGCCCCGAGGAGAGCGGCAGTCGCGCCAGGACCCCGACCTGCCGGCGCTTCGCCTCGGGGAAGAAGAGCTCGGCCGGGCGCTGCCGGAGGACGTTGTAGATGATCTGCACCGACTGCACGCCGGGGTACTCGATGGCCTTGAGCGCCTCTTCCACCCGCTCGACGCTGACGCCGTAAAACCGGATCTTGCCCGCCTTCACGAGCCTATCGAGGGCGTCGAACACCTCGGGCCGATAGTAGACATCCGTCGGCGGGCAGTGCAGCTGGACGAGGTCGAGCGCGTCCGTCTCGAGGTTCTTCAGGCTGCGCTCGATGAAGGCCGTGAGGTTCCCCTCGTTGTAGCTCGCCGCCGTGTGTGGGCTCAGGCGCCGGCCCGCCTTCGTCGCGATGACGATCTCCTCGCGCCGCTCGCGCCTGAGCCGCGCGAGCAGCCGCTCGCTCCGGCCGTCCCCGTACACGTCCGCGGTGTCGAAGAAATTCACGCCTCGATCGACGGCCCGGTGCAACGCCGCGAGCGACTCCTTGTCGTCGACGTCGCCCCAGGTGCCCCCGATCGCCCAGGCCCCGAAGCTCACCGAGGAGACGCGGAAACCCGTCCTGCCAAGAGGTCGATACTCCATGGCGGCGCATACAACCAGATTTCCCCCGCCACGGCGAGCGTGGCCGCGCTCAGGCGGGCTCGGCCCCGCGGCGGCGGTGCGCGCGCTTGCTGCGCTCGACGAGCGCGACGAGCTCCTCGCGCGTGACCCCGAGCCGCGCCGCCGTCCGGTGCGCGAGCGACGTCCGGGCGACCCCATCGACGAACTGGTATGTCGGCCACTGCTGCGCGTCGAGCTCGACCTGCAGGAACACGAGCCGATCGACCGGCCGCTCCCGCTCGAGCCGCGCCGCGAGCTCGAGGAAGTGCGTCGTGATGAAGGCCTGAGGGCGGAGCTCCGAGAGGAGCGAGATCACGAGCTGGAAGATCTCCTCGCCTTCCGACGGGTTCGTGCCCGAGCAGAGCTCGTCGAGCACCACCATGTCGCCGACCTGCATCGCCTCGAACAGCGACCTGATGCGGAGCAGCTCCATCCCGAGGCGGCCCTCGCTCTGATCGGCCTGCGCCTGCTCGATCAGCGACACGAAGAGCCCGTGGCACGGCGAGAGGCGCGCCTCCGCGGCCGGCACGAAGAAGCCCGCCTGCCCCATCATCTGGGCCAGCGAGAGCGCCTCGAGCAGCCGGGTCTTCCCCCCCGAGTTCGGCCCGGTCACGATGACGGTCGCGTCGTGGTGATCGGTCGCGATGTCGCACGGGACCGTGCTCACCGAGCTCGCCAAGAGCAGCGGGTTGAACAGCCCCTTGAGCTCGCGCCCAGGGCTCCCGCCGCGCGCGCCGTGCGCGCCGTCGGAGGAGCCCGGCGAGACGAGCTCGGGCAGACACACGGAAAGCCCGGCCGCGCTGGCGCGATCGCGCAGCGCGAGGCCGGCGAGGTAGAACTCGAGATCTCCGAGCAGCTGGACGAGCGCGACGAGATCGTCCTCGATGCCGTCGAACACGCTGTTGACGTGGCGGGTGAGCAGCTCGTCGTCGCTGAACCGGTACCCCCTCCACAGCATCACGAGCTTCGTGACCAGGCGCCCTAGCGGCGACTGGTAGAAGCGGTTCTCGCTGTTCTCGCGGATCGACAGGGCGCGCAGATCGCGGACATGGCCGTCGGAGCCGACGCGGATCCGGACATCCAGCGTCGCGATCTCCTCGTCGTACGCGAGCAGATCCGCGAGGCGGCGGTACGCCTCGCTCTCGCGCACGGCCGCGCCGAACGCCGAGAGCCGCGACAGGCCCGAGCGAGCGCCCGCGAACCCACCGGCGAGCGCGTCGAACGCGTCCTTGGCGGCGGCGAGGATGTCCAGCCGGCGCCGGCTCCCTTCGCCGCGAGAGATGGGGATCGTCTCGATCTGACCCACCCAGCGGCGCAGCGCCGCGTAGGCGCGCTCGAGATCGCGGCGCTGCGCCTCCGACCCGGTGAGCTCCCGGAAGATCGCGCGCCGGAGCTCGACGGTGTCGCGATCGCTCGGCGGCTGGGAGAGGGCGCGGCCCAGCAGCGCTGGGCTCGGGATGTACGTGCGGCCTTCGCTCGTGAAATGGAGGCATCCGACGATGAGCTCACGCAGGAAGACGTGCTGCGCGAAGCGGGCTGGATCCCACGTCGACGCGGGCAGCGAGGCCGACTCGACGTGCCGATCGAACGCCCCCGCGGGCGCGCCGCCCGCGAACGCGAACGCCAGCGACTCCTTGACCGACCGCGCGTCCACCCGGAGCGCCGGCCGGTGCGAGAGGAGATCGGGCGCGGAGCGCTGTCCGGGCGGGGCGTCAGGCAGGACGGGTTCCGGCGGCGCCGCGCTCACGACCTCGAGCCTACTACGATGCGTCGGGCCGGAGCGTTCGTCCGGTGTCCGGTGCCGCCGCCGCGCGGTGGCCAGGGAGGGTCTCGGCATGCCCCCGTCGACACGCGCGGCGCGCCGTTGTTCCCGGGCGGCCGGGAACGACCGAGTTCCTGGCACGACGTCTGCCTCGGTGTGCACCCGGAGATGCACCATGAGCTATCGCTGCACGATGAGCAGAATACGCTGGTTCTCCGGCCCAACCGTCCTCGCGCTCGCGCTTGCCGGCACGGCCTGCAGGAGCGAGAGCGAGAGAGCTGAAGGAGCGGTCCGCGAGCCCGAGGACCAGACGATCAGGAGAGGCGAACCGCCTCCGGGCCCGAACCAGACGCCCAGCAAAGACCTGCGCGAGCAGGCCGGGCGCGTGGGCGAAAAGGCGGAGCAGCTCGCCCAGGAGGGCAAGGAGCTCGGCAGGGAGGCGAAAGAGCAGGCCGGGCGCGCGGGTGACAAGGCAGAGCAGCTCGCCCGGGAGGGTCAGCAGCTCGGCCAGGAGACGCGCGAGAAGGCCGAGCGCGTGGGCGAAAAGGCGGAGCAGCTCGCCGAGCGCGGGCGCCAGGCGGGCCGCGATGTCAACGACCAGATGAACAGGGTCGGCGAGCAGACCGGTGCGCTCAAGGACGACCAGGGCGCGCGCCCGCAGTCGGCGCCGCCCGCCGCTCCCAAGGACAAGGCCGCGCCGCAGCCCCCGCAACAGGGCCAGGCTGAGGGAGCCAAGAAGCAGGAGGGAAATGCCGCCGCGATGGAGCGCGACGAGTGGACGAAGGCAGCGAAGGACAACGACTATCAGGTCACCTTCGGCCGCGACGGCTCGGTCATCGCCACGAAGGAGGCGAAGCGGACCGGCGCGCGCCCGTCCGACGAGACGCTCCGCAACGCGGTCGGCGGCAAGCTCGCGGAGAGCGATCATGACGCGGTGAAGAAGCTGCACGTCACGGTGCGCGACGGCGTGGTCACGCTGCAAGGCACCGTCGCCAGCGTGAAGGAGGCGACCGAGGCGGTGAAGGAGGCCATGGACGCTGACGGCGTCACCAAGGTGATCTCCTTCATCCGTCACGGTTCATGACGCCATGAGGTCGTCGGCCTAGCCGTGGTCACGGAGGTGCATCCGGTCGCCGACGACGGGCGGATGCACCGCCCGGATCCTTCGGTTTCCGCCCCCCTCTGCACCATCCAGAGCCGCAGCAGAGCGGCGGTCACCCGCACAGGAGACGGGCCCAGATCGGCGTTTTCGGCGCGGAAGCGCACTCCGGTGCGCTGAGCACCGAAAACGCCGAGGTGGGCCCGTATCCGAAGCGGGTGACCGTCGCTCTAGTGCGCGAAGTCCTTGGGGCGGAGCTTGACGGAGCGCTCCACGGCCTCCGCGGGTGAGAGCGCCAGCATGAGCGTCTCATCGAAGCAGTCGGACCTCGAGACGACCACGACCTGCGTGCCCACGGGCAGCTCGGTCTTGAGCGGCGTCTTGCCGAGCGTCTTTCCCTTCCAGCTCACGATCGCGTCGGGTGGCTCGCTCGAGATCGTCACGCTCGCCCTGGGGCCCTGCTCGGGCTTCTTCTCGACGGTCTCCCCGGCCTCGGCGCCGTGCGAAGCGACCGAGGTCGCAGGAGCATCGAGGGCGGGCGCGCGCTGATTCGCGACGTGAACCGCGCCGCCGACCAGCGCGACCAGCGCGGTCAGGGCGGACGCGCCGATCAGGTAGCCGCGCTTCGAGGCCGACACGGGCCCCGACGTGGTCGCTCGCAGGCTCACCGAGTCGCTCACGGGGGTCCTGGGCCGCTCGACGCCCGACGCCCGCTCGACGCCCGACACGCGCTCGACGCCCGACCGGCTGGACTCCCCGACATAGGGCAGCCTGCTGCCCGAGCCGGAGCTCAAGGGAACCATCGCGACGCCGATGCCGCTCATCGTCACCTGGCTGGAGGCGTCGCTCAGCAGCGACGCGCTGGCCACCCGCTCGATCTGCGCCTTGATCTGCTGGCGTATGGAGGCCCGGCTCTCGGCGAAGATCCCCCGCATGCAGGCGCCGAGGAACTCGCTGCGGACGTCCTCGCCCGACCACTGAAGGTAGTTCTCGAGGACATCGCACATCTCCTGCGCCGTCGCGAAGCGCTTCGATGGCTCGCGATCAAGGGCCTTCGCGGCGATCTGATCGAGCGCGATGGGGATCCCCGGAACGACGGTGGAGAGCCGCGGTATCTTCCCCAGCAGGAGCTGGTGCATCACGGTGATCTGATCGCCCTCGAACAGCCGCCGCCCGGCGAGGAGCTCCCAGAGCACGACGCCGACCGCGAAGATGTCCGCCCGGCGGTCCACCGTCTTGCCCGCCGTGACCTGCTCGGGCGCCATATACGTCAGCTTGCCCTTGAAGGTCCCGCTCTCGGTGCTGGAGGCGTTGACGACGGCCTTGGCCACGCCGAAATCCACGAGCTTCACCGCGCCGTCGTACGTGATGAAGATGTTGTGCGGCGAGACGTCGCGATGCACGATGCCGAGAGGCCGACCGTCGAAATCGCAGAGATCATGCGCGTAATGGAGCCCGCGCAGCACCTCGGCCACGATCCGGATCCACGTGCCGCGGACGAGCCCGCCCGTGCCGGACTCCCGCTCGACAGCCGCCTTCATGACGCGCTTCAGCGGCTGGCCCTCCAGGTACTCCATCACAATGAAGTAGCCGTCCCGATCGCTACCGACCTCGTAGGTCTGGACGACATTCGGGTGGTTCATGCGAGCCGAGAGCTTGGCCTCGTCCATGAACATGAGGACCTGGCGATCCTCCTCGTCCCCGGAGCTGCGGAGACGCTTGACGACGACCAGCTTGTTCACCGAGGCGGGCCCGTGAGCCATCGCGAGGAAGACGTCTGCCATCCCGCCGCGGCCGAGCTTCGCGATGGGACGATACCGGCCGAGCCCAAGCTGGGTCGGTGTGTCTCTCAAGATCGACGCTCCGTGTTCTCCGATCACACTCACCTCAGTGTGCAAAATCCGATAATTGTGCGCCCGAGTCAATGCGAAGAGTTTGCGTCCTCGCCATCAAGGAAAACATGCTCCAATGAAGTGAATGGCCGACAACCGTATGAGCACGAACGGCAAAAGACGACATCCGAACACACGCGCTCACGCGCACTCGCGAACACCGCACCCCCGCACGTAGGTCCCGCGCTGCGCTTTGGCTGCTGCGCGCTACCTGCTGCGCGTTAGGTGCTTCGTGCGCAATTCGCCGCTGGCCGGGGAGGGGCCGTGCAGCCGAGCCCTGGGGTGACTCCCTTCCCGGTAGCGCCCGCGCCTGGTCGCCAGGTCGCCAGGTCGATCACACTGCAAACACGGGGTCTGCTGCGGGCGTTGATGGAAACGTAACAAGGGATACGCCACGTGCAATCCGTCGCGACACGATCGCACGAAATTTCCGCAGCGTTCCGCACCGGACGCAATACGCCACGCGCAACCGCCGCGGCTCGATGACGATGACGATGACGAGGATGACGGTGACGCCTGCGAGCGAGGCGCCGCCGCTCAGCCGCTCAGAGCTTCCAGAGCGCGCAGCCCCAGTGGACGCCGGTCCCGAGCGCGAGCACCATGGCGAGTTGCCCTTTCTTCACCCTTCCGGCGCGCATCTCCTCGTCGATGAGGATGGGCACGGTGGCGCCGCTCGTGTTGCCGAATCGATCGATGTTGCTCGGGAGCTTCTCGACGGGCACGCCGAGGTCCTTGCGAATGTGCTCGTTGATCCGTCCGTTCGCCTGGTGCGCCAGGAACACGTCGATCTGCTCGATCGCGAGGCCCTGAGAGGCGCAGAGCTCCCGCGCGGTCGCCGGGAGCTTGGTCACCGCGAACTTGAAGAGCTCGCGGCCATCCATGCGGGGGATATGCAGGTCCTCGTCGAACGACGTCGGCTTCCAGTACGGGCGCGAGCGGAAGCCGCCGCCCGGCACGAAGAGGAGCTCGGCGAAGCGTCCGTCGGAGCAGATCTTGTTGGCGCGCAGGCCCGCGTCGCGATCGGTCGCGCGGAGGACGAGCGCGCCCGACCCGTCCCCGAACAGGACGGCGAGGTTCCGGTGGCGGTCGGCGTGCGCCCGCGCCTCCGGCGTCGCGGAGCGACCATTCTTCGGGTCGAGCGCCCCCCAGTCCTCCCAGGGCATGAAGCCGGCGTGCGCCTCTGCGCCCACGAACAGGATGGTCTTGGCGGCCCCGGTCTGGATCAGCCCGTCGATCGTCTGGAGGCCGAACAGCATCGCGGCACACTGCTGCCGGATGTCGAGCGCGGGGACGCCCGGAATGCCCAGCTTCGCGCCGAGCAGCGCCCCGGAGCCAGGGAAAATATAGTCCGGCGTCATCGTGGCAAAGAGGATGTAATCGATCTCCGACGGCGCGATGCGCGCCGACGCGATCGCGCGCTTCGCCGCTTCGCACGCGAGATCGCTCACCCCCACGCCATCCGGCGCGTAATGGCGCTGGCGGATACCGGAGCGCTGGTAGATCCACTCGTCGGAGGTCGTGATCACCCGCGCGAGGTCGTCGTTGGTGACAGGTTCTCCGGGCACGTAGTGGCCCGTCCCGATGATCTCAAATCCAATCTTTGTCACAGAAGTGCCTTACCCGAACCGCAGGCGCGCCGCGACCGGGAACCGCACACCCGCACACGACCGCGCCCGGCCGCCTCGCGCCGCAGCGCGGCGGGCGTGGTCGCGCTCATGAGATCGCCGGGACGTTGCACCCTGCTTGACGGAAACGCGCCGCCTCGATAAGCTGCCAGCTTTGCTGGCGGCGTTGTACCCGCCCCCATCTTCGGCGGCCGCAGGGCGCCGCGATCATCGTCGGCGGGCGGCCCAGCTGCAGATGGGGCAGCCGGTCATGTCGTGGCGCAGCGCCGGGCAGTGCTCGCGGCCGAAGTAGATGAGCTGCAGGTGGAGCTTGTTCCACTGCTCGGGTGGGAACGTGCGCTTCAGGTCGCGCTCCGTCTCGACGACGTCCCTCCCGGACGACAGCCCCCAGCGGAACGCGAGCCGGTGAATGTGGGTATCGACCGGGAAGGCGGGGTGGCCGAAGGCCTGTGCCATGACGACCGAGGCCGTCTTGTGACCGACCCCCGGCAGGGCCTCCAGGGCCTCGAATGAGGCGGGGACGACGCCGCCGTGCTCGGTCGCGATCCGCTCGCTCAGCGCCTTCAGGTGCCGCGCCTTGGTGGGCGCGAACCCGATCCTCCGGATGAGCTGGGCGATCTCCTCGGTGGGCACTGCCGCCATGGCCGCGGGCGTCCGGGCGCGCGCGAGGAGCGCCGGCATCACCGCGTTGACCATCTTGTCCGTCGTCTGGGCGCTGAGCATCACCGCGACGAGCAGCGAATACGGATCGTCGTGGGCCAGCGGAATGGGCGGGGCCGGGTACAATCGATCGAGGATCTCGGCGATCCTCGCGGCTTTCTCGGCGCGCTTCACGGGGGCCAGGGCAGCCCGTAGAACGAGAGCAGATCGCCGAGCTCTTCATCGGAGAGGACCTCGCGGGAGAACGGCGGCATCTGCCCGCCGTAACCCACGAACCCGCCGTGCCGGACCTTCTCGATGAAGACCAGCCGCCGGTCGGCCTCCGTGTACTCGCCGAGCGGGTGCTCCTTCAGCGTCTGGTCGGGCAGCGCCGGCGCCCGCGCCACGAGCCGGCCTTCCCCCGAATGGGCGCGCCCGTGACACGAGGCGCAGGCGCGCTCGTGGATGCGCCCGCCCGCGGCCGCGTCGCCAGCCGGGATCTGGCTCAGCTCGTAGACAGGCGTGAAGGGGACGGCCTCGGCCGCGCCTCCATCGCTGGGCAGCGACTCCAGGTAGGCATAGATGGCCTGCGCGGCGTCGTCGTCCGCGGTCCAGGGCAGGTCCTTCGTCATGAAGTAATAGAGGCAATGGTTGATCGCGCCGAGGAGCTCGACCTCTTGCCCGCCCCAGTAATGCGGGCGCTCCACGGCGCCGGCCAGCGGGGCGCCCGGGAGCATGGCGTCGCCCGCGTCGCCGGTGACAGCTTCATGGCACGTCGAGCAGGAATAGCGATTGAAGCGCGTCTCCGCGATCGACGGGTCCCGGAAGAGCGCCGCGCCGTGGTCGACGGCCGTCGCGTCGACGACCTTCGTCTCGGGATCGCCAGGACAGCCGCAGAGGAGCGCCGCGCACGCGAGCGCGGCCGCAAGGTTGCGGGGCGTCCTCACGGCGCCTCCGGCGCGACGCGCACGAGCCCGTCGGGATAGAGGCCCACCTCCGTGTCGCTGAGCGTCTCCAGCGTCTCTGGATCGAGCCGGAGCACCCTGCCGGGCGTCGCGCTCCTGTCGCCCTCGCAGACGAGGAAGAGCCCGTGCTCCTCGTCGAGCTGCGCGAGGTGCGGCCGCATGCATTCGTCGGCGATGTTCCGGGTGACGACGCCGTCGTCGTCCGGGGTCACGCCGATCCGCACGATGGTGTCGGGCACCTGGGTCGGCACATAGATGGCGCTCCCGTCGGGGGTCCACGCGGGGAAGTAGGGCGCGCCGATCGTGAGGATCTTCCGGGAATCGTCGAACGTCTCCGACGCGACATCGAAGAAGCGCACGTCCCTGCTCTCCGTGCTGCTCACGGCGATGGTCTTCCCATCGGGCGACATGACGGCCGCGTAGGGTCCGTAGTTGTTGGCATGAGGCGACGGGCTGGAGGTAGACCCCACCGGCACGCGCTTCACCTCGGCCGAAGGGTCCGTCAGGTCGACGATCGCGAGCACGTCCTCGCCGTAACAAGCGACGTAAGCGCGGGCGCCGTCCGGGCGCGAGAGGGCGATTCCGTGGGCTGCCATGCAGACCGGGATGAACACCGGATCGGCCGATCCCGAGAGCAGGACCTTCTCGGGATCGATCACCGCGAGGGACGAGCGCGCCGCCTCGACGTCGCCCGGGTTGTCGAGCACGCGTTTCAGATCGAAATGAGAGACGACCACGCGCTTGCCGTCCTCCGAGATCACGATATCGCCCGGGTTGGCCTCGACGCGCACCTGCCCGAGGATGCGCAGATCGTCGAGCGCGAGCTTCTGGACGTAGCCCGCCACAACGCTCCCGCCGTGCACCGCGTGGGGGCCGATCGCGCCGGCGACGTCAGGGTACGACAGCGCGACGTAGACGGCGCCGTCCTCGGCGTCCACGGCCACATGGTGAGGCCCGTCGATCGTCACGGGATCGCGGCCCACGGGGTGGACGCCGAACCGCTCGCCGGTCGCGAGCGAGACAAGAGAGATCGTATCGGAGAGGCTATCGCTCACCAGGCCCATCCCGCCCTCCGGAATCGTGATCTCAGGGAGTCGATCCGGATACGCGTCGCCCTCGTAGGCGCTGTAGCGGTATTGGATGATGGGCTCGGGATCGCTGCAGCTCACCAGCATCGCCGCCGCGAGCGCGCAACCCAGGAATCGCGAAATGACCATAGATGACCTCGAGACGAGCGCCTCTGGCTCGGACGCGCCGCATCCTAGCAGCCGCCGGCGCGCCGGCCGCGGCTCCGCCCTACCATGGCTCGGCTCGCTCGTGCGCCTCGACGTGACGCTCCGCGGCGCCGCACCGCGCTACGTGGGACGTACTACGCGCGTTCTGCGCTCTCTCTTCCTTGGTCGGCGCCGGCCCCCAACGGCAACGCTACCGCCCGAGTGAACATTTCTTGATCTGGCGCTGTGGTGTTGTCATGTAAGGAAGCGATGAGCCAGACACGAGCGGTGGGCATCGCAACAGGGGAGCCCGGTCGGCGGCGGATCGCGCGAGCGCGCCCAGGTCGCCCCGCGGCGCGCTTCTTCCTTGCGTCCCTTGCGCTCGCCGCGTGTGCCGGGGAGGAGTCCATCGCTCCGGCGCCGCTCCCTGCGCCGGTACCGCTGCCAGCGCTCCGCGGCGCGCCGCCGCTGACGACCGCTCGCACCTGGGCGCCGCGCGCCGCGGTGGCCGATCCACCGGACAGGAACCCCGCTGTCCCGGCGGAGATCGAGCAGATGCTCGCGGAGGGCTACGGCGAGCTCGAGAGCGGGCCGGGGCAGCCGCTCGCCCCGGCGACGCTCGACGACACCCCTCCACCGCCGCGCGGCGAGCGGCCGACGCTCCTGACGAGGTTCGTCCACCTCGCCGACACCCAGCTCGCAGACGACGAGTCGCCTGCTCGGCTGGCGATCTTCGACTCGCCCGGCGTGTTCGCGTCGGCGTTCCGCCCGCAGGAAGGGCACGAGTGCCGGATCCTCAACGCCGCCGTCCGCACGATCAACGCGCTCCATCGCAGCACGCCGATCGACTTCGTCCTGCTCGGCGGCGACAACGCCGACAGCGCGCAGACGAACGAGATCGCGTGGTTCTCGGCCATCCTCGACGGCGCCGAGCGCGTCGAGTGCGACTCGGGCGCTGACGACGACCCCGTGCCAGGCCCGGACAACGATCCCAAGGATCCGTTCTTCGCCGAGGGGCTGCTCGTGCCCTGGCGATGGGTGACCGGCAACCACGATGTCCTGCACCAGGGGAACTTCCCGGTGCACACGCGCGCCGAGCTCGCGACGGGGAGCTGGTCGGACGGCGGGACGCGCGACTGGTCTCTCCCCGGCGCTCCGGTGATCACGGGCCAGGTCGTCCCCGACCCGAGGAGAGCGCTGCTGAGCGGCCCCGAGCTGCTCGATCGGGTCGCGGCGACCGGCGACGGGCACGGGATCGGGCCCGACGAGCGCGCGTACGGCAAAGCGTTCTACGAGTTCGACATGAAGGACACCCCCCTTCGCGTCATCGTGCTCGATACGGCCGCCGAGACGGGCGGGCCGAACGGCGTGATCCTCCAGGACGACCTCGATCGGTTCATCCGTCCCGCGCTCGACCGCGCGAAGCGCGAGCGCAGGTGGGTCATCCTCACGTCCCACCACGCGTCGCGCTCGCTCGGGGACGGCTCCTTCGCCGCGACGGGCACCCCCGCCGTGCCCGGCGCGATCGACGTCGATGCGTGGCAGTCGCTCGTCGGCGGCTACGACAACGTCCTGCTCCACCTCGCCGGACACACCCACGTGCACCGGGTGACGCGGGTCTCTCCGGCCGGCGGGCACGCGTACTGGGAGCTCGAGACCTCCGCGCTCGCCGACTACCCCCATCAGGTCCGCGTCATCGAGATCTGGGACGAGGACAACGGCTTCGTCGCCATCCGGGGCGCCGCCCTCGACTACGCCGTCGGCGACGACCCGGTCGCCTCCGAAGGGCGCCGCCGGGCCGTCGTGGACGTCACCTCCGGCTTCGGCGACGACGGCCGCGGAGAGCCCTCGTGGCGCAACGTCGAGCTCTCGATCGCGCGGCCTGACTGACCTCGCGCGCCGCGCGCCGGGGCCGCGGGCGCGCTTCCCCAGCCAGCCGGGGGCCTGCCAGGGAGGGATGCGCGTCGGCCCCGCCGCGCGGCGGCCTCGCGCGGACGGCCCCGGCCGTCGCTCATCCGCCGTCGCGCAGCGGCACCGTCTCCCGCAGCTCGATCGACAGCGGGGGTCCGCCCCCGCTGCGGATCGCGGCGGCCATCGTGTGCCGCGCCGAGGGCTGGTAGAGCGCGAACTGCCAGGCCGAGCGGTCGTCGCCGAGCCGAGGATCGAACGAGATGCCGATCGCCGGTCCATCGTCCAGGTGGAACGAGAACTGATCGAGCGGGATCGCGAGCCCCATCCCGCGCGCCTTGATGTACGACTCCTTGAGCGTCCAGTACTCGAAGAAGCGCGCGCGCTGCCTCTCCGGCGGCAGCGCGCGCAGCGCCCTCACCTCGCCCGGCGAGAAGAAGCGATCGGCGATGTCCACCGCGCCGCTCGCGCGCTCGGTGTCCTCGACGTCGACGCCCACGTCGCGATCCAGCGCGACCAGGCAGGCGATCAGCCCCCGCGTGTTCGACAGGTTGAACCGGATCGGCGGCACCCCCGGAGGTCCGGCGATCTGCGGGCGGCCAAACTCGTTCCGGACGAACGACCACGCCTCGGGCGCGACGTTCGCGTACTTCGAGAGGACCGTGCGCACGAGGGCGCGGGTGAGCAGGTACTCGTGCCGGTTCTCGGCGAAAAGGAAGCGCGCCTGCTGCGCCGCCTCGTCAGGGGCCATCAGCCGGTGGTACGCCTCGAGCAACGCCTCGTCGCGAGCCGAGTCGCAGAAGACGTACCAGAGGTGCGCGGCGCCGGGGCCGATCGTGAGCATCTACATCCTCGGCGGCGCCGCGCCTGCAGGGCCCGGCAGGATCTCCCGAAGGCAGCTGTCGGCGCTGCGCTCGATGGGCCGCTGGCGCGGGTATCCGAACGACACCTCCTCGAAACGAACACCGTCGATCCAGTCGGTGCGGGGGATGTGGAGGTGCCCTGACACGACCACCCGCGCGCGGAACCGCGTGTGCCAGTCGTGCGTGCGCCGCGTCCCGCACCAGATCGAGAAACGCGGGATGTGCCGCAGCCGCACGAGCTCTTCGCGCAGCGGGAAGTGGTTGATGAGCACCGTGGGGCGCCCCTCGATCGCGCCGAGACGGGCCTCCGTCGCGGCGAGGCGGGCCCGGCACCACTCGGGTCGGCTCGCGTAGGGGGCCGGGTCGAGCAGCTCCTCGTCGCTGCAGAGGACGCCGCTCTCCATGGCCCACGCCACCGCGTCGCGCTCGGGCACGCCGTCCGGCCGGAAGCTGTAGTCGTAGAGCAGGAACATCGGCGCCAGCACGTGCGGTCCGCCCTCGCCGTCCCAGAGCACGTAGGGGTCTTCCGGCGTGAGCACGCCGCGGCTCCGACACAGCTCGACCAGCCGCTCGTACCGGGCCTGGCCGCGCGGGCCGCCGCGCTCACTCGGCATCGTATAGAGCTCGTGGTTGCCCGGCGTCCACACGAGCCGCTTGAACCGGGGACCCAGCGTCTCGAGGACGTAGAGGAGGTGCTGCTCCGTCTCCCCGAGATCACCGGCGAGGATGAGCCAGTCGCTCGGCCGCGGCGTCATGCGCTCGATGGCCCACCGGTTCTCCGCATACCCGACGTGGAGATCGCTGAGTGCGAAGAGCTTCATCCGAATACCGCGCGGCCGGGGGCCGGCCCGGCGAGCCGGCCGCCCCCACCCACACCACGGCCGACGACGTGCGTCCACTGCCGAGCGCCGCCGCCGGGCGCGGCGGCACACGGTCAAGGCGACGCGACACCCCTCCCCCATTTTGGGCCCGGTTCCGCGGCTCCTGGCGCGCCGCATTAAACTAGGGCTCCAATCCTTGTGCCACCTGTGCTACGCGCGTGTGAAGTCAGCACCATGCCTCTGCCCCAACGACAAGGTCTTTACGATCCGGCTTTCGAACACGACGCATGCGGTCTCGGATTCGTCGCCACGCTCCGCCGTGAAGCGACGCACGAGGTCGTTTGCCAAGCGCTCGAGATCCTCGAAAATCTAACCCATCGCGGCGCCGCTGGCTGCGACCCCTGCACCGGCGATGGCGCGGGCGTCCTCCTCCAGATCCCGCACGAGCTGTACGCCACGTCCCTGGCCGCCCTTGGCATCGCGCTGCCTGCTCCCGGCGACTACGCCGTCGCGACGGCGTTCTTCTCCCAGCTCCCGTCGCGGCGCCGCCAGTGCGAGGCGATCCTCGAGGCCGCGGTCGTGCACCACGGACAGCGCGTCCTCGGCTGGCGCGACGTCCCCATCGACGACGCGGCGCTCGGCCCGATCGCGCGCGACTCGCGCCCGGCGATCCGCCAGCTGTTCATCGGCAGGGTCGCGCCTCGCCAGTCCTTCGAGCAGGTCCTGTATGCGATCCGCAAGCGCGCCGGCCGCGCCGCCAACGCCGACGACTTCTACATCACGTCGTGCTCGTCGCGGACGGTCGTCTACAAGGGCCTGATGCTCGCGGAGCAGGTCGCGGCGTTCTACCCCGATCTGTCCGACAAGCGCACCGTGTCGCGGCTCGCGATGGTGCACTCGCGCTTCTCCACGAACACCTTCCCCACGTGGGAGCGCGCGCACCCGTACCGGGTCATCGCGCACAACGGCGAGATCAACACCGTGCGCGGCAACACCGCGTGGATGTCGGCGCGCGAGGCGCTGCTGAAGAGCGATGTCTTCGCGAACGCGATCGAGGACTTCAAGCCGATCATCCGCCCGGGCGGCTCCGACTCGTCCGCGCTCGACAACGTGGTCGACTTCCTGCTCGCGAGCGGCCGCTCGCTGCCCCACGTGATGATGATGCTCGTGCCCGAGGCCTGGGCGCTCGACCCGGACATGTCGGCCGAGAAGAAGGCGTTCTACGAGTACCACGGCTGTCTGATCGAGCCCTGGGACGGCCCCGCGGCGCTGTGCTTCACGGACGGACGGCTGATCGGCGCGACGCTCGACCGGAACGGGCTGCGCCCCGCGAAGTACGTCGTGACGAGCGACGGGCTCGTCGTGCTCGCGAGCGAGTTCGGCGTCCTCGACATCGAGCCGGCGCGCGTGATCCAGAAGGGGCGCCTCCAGCCGGGCAAGATGTTCCTCGTCGACACGACCGAGGGTCGCGTCGTCAGCGACGACGAGATCAAGCGCCGCGTCGCGACGCAGAAGCCCTACGCGGCGTGGGTCGCCGAGAACAAGATCGATCTGCGCGCCCTCGAGGACGTGCCGAGCCTCTACACCATCCCGCACGCGGACCTCCGGGGCCTGCAGCAGGCGTTCGGCTACACCGAGGAGGACCTGCGGATGATCCTCGGGCCGATGGCCACCCTCGGCGAGGAGCCGGTGGGCTCGATGGGCATCGACATCCCGCTCGCCGTGCTCTCCGAGAAGCCCCAGCTGCTCTTCCGCTACTTCAAGCAGCTGTTCGCGCAGGTCACGAACCCGCCGATCGACCCGCTCCGCGAGGAGATCGTGATGTCGCTCGTGAGCTGCGTCGGCGGCGAGGGCAACCTCCTCGAGGAGACGCCCCGCCAGTGCCGGATGCTCGAGCTGCCGCACCCGATCCTCACGCAGGACGACCTGTCGAAGCTGCGGAAGAACGTCTTCCCCGACTTCCGCGCGGCCACGCTGCCCATGTATTTCCCGGTCGACGGCGACCCGGAGGACAACCTGCGCGCCGCGATCGCGAAGCTCTGCAAGGACGCGAGCCGCGCGATCGCCGACGGCGCGAGCATCCTCATCCTCAGCGACCGCGGCATCGACGAGACGCTCGCCCCCATCCCGAGCCTGCTCGCGGTGGGCGCCGTGCACCACCACCTCATCAACGAGGGGGCGCGCACGCGCGCGGGCATCATCGTCGAGACCGGCGAGGCCCGCGAGGTCGGCCACATGGCGCTGCTCATCGGCTACGGCGCCGGCGCGGTGAACCCGTACCTCGCGTTCGAGTCGATCGCGGCGATGTGCCGCGACAAGACCCTCGGCGCCGACCTCTCGCCGACCGCGGCGGGCTCGCGCTACGTGAAGGGGCTCAAGAAGGGCATCCTGAAGATCATGTCGAAGATGGGGATCAGCGCGCTCTCCAGCTACCAGGGCGCGCAGATCTTCGAGGCGATCGGCATCGATCAGCTCGTCATCGACGCGTACTTCACCGGCACGGCGTCGCGCGTCCGCGGCGTCGGGCTGCGCGAGATCGCGGAGGAGGCGCTCGCGCGCCACCACGCGGCGTACGGCGAGCGGGCGCGCGCGCACCTCGACGTCGGCGGCCACCACCACTTCCGCGTGTCCGGCGAGCGGCACCTCTGGACGCCGCAGTCGATCGCGTCGCTCCAGCGGGCGGTCCGCCTCGACGACGCGAAGAGCTACGCCGAGTACGCCTCCGTCATCAACGAGCAGCAGGAGCACCCGATGTCGCTCCGCGGGCTGTGGGACTTCAGGCCCGCGGGCCCGCCGGTGCCGATCGAGGAGGTCGAGCCCGCCGCCTCGATCGTGAAGCGCTTCGCCACGGGCGCCATGTCCTTCGGGAGCATCTCGAAGGAGGCGCACGAGACGCTCGCGATCGCGATGAACCGGATCGGCGCGCGGTCGAACACCGGCGAGGGCGGCGAGGACCCGGTGCGCTTCCTCCGGCTGCCGAACGGCGACTCGAAGCGGAGCGCGGTGAAGCAGGTCGCCTCGGCGCGGTTCGGCGTCACGGCCGAGTACCTCGTGAACGCCGACGAGCTGCAGATCAAGATGGCGCAGGGGGCCAAGCCCGGCGAGGGCGGCCAGCTCCCGGGCCACAAGGTCGACTCGGTGATCGCGAAGGTGCGCCACTCGACGCCCGGCGTGACGCTGATCTCGCCGCCGCCGCACCACGACATCTACTCGATCGAGGATCTCGCCCAGCTCATCTTCGACCTGAAGAACATCAACTCGAAGGCGCGCATCAGCGTGAAGCTCGTCGCCGAGGCGGGCGTCGGCACCATCGCCGCGGGCGTCGTGAAGGCGCACGCCGACGTGGTGCTGATCAGCGGCGACTCGGGCGGCACCGGCGCCTC
The DNA here is from genome assembly GCF_051525245.1 of Sorangium sp. So ce128. Classification (NCBI taxonomy): domain Bacteria; kingdom Pseudomonadati; phylum Myxococcota; order Polyangiales; family Polyangiaceae; genus Sorangium; species Sorangium sp. So ce128. The sequence goes on from NZ_CP150313.1 coordinate 7,287,261, forward strand.
CCCGCTCACGTCGATCCACCACGCGGGCGTCGCGTGGGAGCTCGGCCTCGCCGAGGCGCACCAGGTGCTCGTGATGAACGGGCTCCGCGGCCGCGCCATCGTGCAGACCGACGGCAAGCTGATGACGGGCCGCGACGTCGCGTTCGCCGCGCTGCTCGGCGCCGAGGAGTTCGGCTTCTCCACGGCGCCGCTCGTCGCGACGGGCTGCATCATGATGCGCAAGTGCCACCTGAACACCTGCCCGGTCGGCATCGCCACGCAGGACCCCGAGCTTCGCAAGAAGTTCACGGGCGCGCCGGAGCACGTCATCAACTTCTTCTTCTACGTGGCCGAGGAGCTCCGGCAGATCATGGCGCGCCTGGGCTTCCGCACGCTGACCGAGATGGTCGGGCGCTCCGACTGCATCGTGCAGCGGAGCACCGGGCTCCACCCGAAGGCGAGGAAGATCGACTGCTCCGAGGTGCTGTACCGCCCGAAGGAGGCGCTCACGAGCCCGACCCACTGCGTGGAGCTGCAGGACCACAAGCTCGACCGGGTGCTCGACCTCAAGCTGATCGAGAAGGCGCGCGCGACGATCGACGGCGGGGCGCCCGTCGTCATCGAGACCCGCGTCAAGAACTCGGATCGGACGCTCGGCGCGATGCTGAGCGGCGAGATCGCGCGCCGCCACGGCAGCGCCGGGCTCCCCGAGGACAGCATCGTGGTCAAGTGCGCCGGCAGCGCCGGCCAGAGCTTCGGCGCCTTCGCCTCGCGAGGCATGACCCTCGAGCTCGAAGGCGACGCGAACGACTACGTCGGCAAGGGCCTCTCGGGCGGCGTGGTCGCGGTGCGACCGCCGCGCGAGGCGCCGTTCCGGCCGGACGATCAGGTCATCGTGGGCAACGTCGTGCTGTACGGCGCGACGGGCGGCCGCGCGTTCTTCAACGGCCGCGCCGGCGAGCGCTTCGCGGTCCGGAACAGCGGGGCCACCACCGTCGTCGAGGGCGTGGGCGACCACGGCTGCGAGTACATGACGGGCGGCACCGTGATCATCCTCGGCACCACCGGCCGCAACTTCGGGGCCGGCATGAGCGGCGGTCTCGCCTACGTCTTCGACGAGGACGCGCTCTTCGAGGCGCGCTGCAACAAGGAGATGGTGCAGCTCGAGACGATGACCGCCGCCGACGCCGAGTCGGTGCGGGCGCTGCTCGAGGAGCACGTGCGGCGCACGGGCAGCCGGAAGGCGATCGAGCTGCTCGAGTCCTGGCAGGCCGTCCTGTCGAAGTTCGTGAAGGTCGTCCCGAGCGAGTACCGCCGCGCCTTGGAGGCCGCGGCGTCACCCGCGACGAACGGAGCGGACGGGTCCGACAGGCTCGTGTCTCTCCTTTCTCCTTCCACCCCCTATGTTTCCACTGGACGTTACATCCCCGCCAACGCGGGTCCCCTGAGCACGGGAGAGAGGTCGGCCGCCCATGGGTAAGGTACGAGGCTTCCTCGAGATCCAGAGGGTCGACATCAAGAAGCGGCCCGTCTCCGAGCGTTTGAACGACTGGCAGGAGTTCGAGCTCCCGGTCCCCGACGCCGAGCTGCGCGATCAGGCAGCGCGGTGCATGGACTGCGGCATCCCGTTCTGTCACGACGGATGTCCGCTCGGGAACCTGATCCCCGACTGGAACGATCACATGTTCCGCGATCGCCTCCCGGAGGCGATCGCGTCGCTCGACGCGACGAACAACTTCCCCGAGTTCACCGGGCGCGTGTGCCCCGCGCCTTGCGAGGCGGGGTGCGTGCTGAACATCGAGAACAAGCCGGTCACCATCAAGAACGTCGAGCGGGCGATCGCGGATCGCGCGTTCGACCGGAACCTGGTGGCGCCGGTCATCGCGAAGCAGCGCACGGGCAAGAAGGTCGCGGTGATCGGCTCGGGGCCCGCCGGGCTCGCTGCTGCCCAGCAGCTCGCGCGCAAGGGCCACGACGTGACGCTCTTCGAGCGTGACGACCGCATCGGCGGCCTGCTCCGGTACGGCATCCCCGACTTCAAGATGGAGAAGCACCTCATCGACCGGCGCATGGAGCAGATGCAGGCCGAGGGGGTGACGTTCCGCACGGGCGTCCATTGCGGCGTCGACATCACCGGCGACGCCCTGCGCGAGCAGTACGACGCCGTCGTGCTGTGCGGCGGGGCGCGCCGGCCGCGCGACCTGCCGGTGCCCGGCCGGGAGCTGAAGGGCGTCCATTTCGCGATGGATTTCCTGACCCAGCAGAACAAGCGGGTCGCCGGCGACGTGATCCCCGACAGCGAGGCGATCTTCGCCACGGACAAGCGGGTGGTCGTCATCGGCGGCGGCGACACCGGCTCCGACTGCGTCGGCACGAGCCACCGCCACCGCGCGGCGCACGTGACGCAGCTCGAGCTCCTCCCCCGCCCCCCCGAGCAGCGCTCGCTGACGAACCCGTGGCCCGCGTGGCCGCTCATCCTCCGCACGTCCTCCTCGCACGAGGAGGGCGGCGAGCGCGACTGGTCGGTATCGACCACCGCGTTCCTCGGGGACGAGCAAGGGCACGTCCGCGCGCTCCAGGCGGCGCGGGTGAAGCTGGAAGGCGGGAAGTTCGTGCCCGTCCCGGGGAGCGAGTTCGAGATCCCGTGCGAGCTCGTCCTGCTCGCGATGGGCTTCGTCGGCTCCGAGCGCGAGGGGCTGCTCGAGCAGCTCGGCGTCGAGATGGACCAGCGCGGCAACGTGAAGGCCCACGGCGGGCGCACCAGCGTGGAGGGCGTCTTCGCCGCCGGCGACATGTCGCGCGGACAGAGCCTCGTCGTCTGGGCCATCGCCGAAGGGCGCAAGGCAGCGGACGCGGTCGACGCGTACCTGATGCAGCCGGCGAAGCGCCGGTTGGCGCTCGCGGCGGGCTAGAGCTCGACCGTGCGAGCGCTGGTCTGGGACGGAACGGCCGCGCGCGTCATCGACCGCGACCCCCCCTCGACCACGGCCGGCATGGCCGTGGTCGAGGTGCGGTGCGCCGGGATCTGCAACACGGATCTCGAGATCATCAAAGGTTACATGGGCTTCCGCGGCACGCTCGGGCACGAGTTCGTCGGCGACGTCGTGGAGGGCCCGGCCGCCTGGCTCGGCCGCCGCGTGGTGGGCGAGATCAACTTCGCGTGCGGCCGCTGCGAGAGCTGCGCGCGCGGGCTGGGCAGGCACTGCCCGACGCGCACGGTCATGGGCATCGTCGGCGCCGACGGCGCGCTGGCGGAGCGCGTCGCGGTGCCCGTGGCGAACCTCCACGCCGTGGCCGACGGGGTCGACGACGAGGAGGCGGTGTTCGCGGAGCCGCTCGCGGCGGCGTTCGCGATCCTGGAGCAGGTGCGTGTGTCGCCGGGCGCGTCGGCGCTCGTGTTCGGCGACGGGAAGCTCGGCCTGCTCATCGCGCAGGTGCTCCACCAGGCTGGCGCCCGCGTCCTCGCGGTCGGCAAACACGAGGAGAAGCTCGCCCTGATGCGCGCGCAGGGCATCGCGACCGAGCTCGTTCGCCCGGAGCCCTCGGGCCAGACCGACGCCGGTGCCTCGCCGCCTCCGTGCGCCTGGGCCGGAGATCCGGCCGAGCTGGTGGTCGAGGCCACCGGCACCGCCGAGGGGTTCGTGAGGGCCGCCCGCGCGACCCGGCCCAGGGGCACGCTCGTGCTCAAGAGCACGGTGGCCGGGCTCTCCAGCGTCCACCTCGCGGAGCTCGTCATCAACGAGATCACCGTCGTTGGGTCGCGCTGCGGGCTGTTCGGGCCAGCGCTGCGCGCCCTCGAGGCCCGGACCGTCGACGTCCGCTCCCTCGTGTCGGCGCGGCTCCCGCTGGAGCGCGCCGCAGAGGCGCTGGCGGCCGCTGCGGCGCCCGGCGCCCTCAAGGTGCTCGTCACCTGCTGAGCTCGATGAGCTCGCCGCTCGCTGACTGTCAGCTGCTCGTCCGGGTGGCCTGCGGCCAGCGCGGCATGTTCGCCAGGCGCATTGTGTGAGAATTTCTCGCGGCTGACCGGAATAGATCCTCATAGGGAGCCGCAGACCGCGCCCCCGATCAGGAGCTGCGATGAGCGCGAAGGACAGCCCACACCACGACGACCGCCGAGAGGACGCGCACAACGAGGCCCGGCAAGCCAGGGAGAGCTGGGAGCAGCAGCGGCTACGAGAGCTCGACCTCGTCGGCATTGAAGAGGATGCGTCGACGTTTTGCCTTCATTGTCGCCGTGAGCTGCTGGGGCAGCTCGCACGGGCCCAGGCGCGCGGCTCGGTGTTGTTCGAGCTCGTCAGGCGCGAAGGGCTGAGCCCTCTTCCCCTCCACGACCCCCGGTCCGCGGCCGAGGGCGGTCACACGCCGGGGTACCGGCGTGACCTCTGGGAAACCGCAATGCACAAGCGCCGCGCCCTGTGGCTCCCCCTCGCGTGCCTCGCGCTCGGCGCGCTGGTGCTCTGGGTGGCATTCGTCCTCCTGAGGCGCTGAGGGCGAGGAGCCGCTCGCGTCCGGATGTGATCCGGACAGGGAAGCGGTTGTTGGTAGAGGGGCGCAGATTCGTGCGTTATGGGCTCACCTGCGCTGTGCGGCGCTCCTAGCGGCGGAACAGCCCCGACATGAACCGCGATGGCGGCGGGAGCTGCCGCGGACGCCACGCCGACGCGGCCACGATGGACACGCCGTTGCGCATGAGCAGGAGCGCGGGCTCGTCGCTCCGGACGTCGAACCCCTGGCTCAGGCGGAGCGCTCCGCGGACCAGCGACTCGTGCGGCGAGACGCGGAGCGGCTCGAAGCCGTTCATGCGGAGGCGGCGCTGCCAGGCGCCCCGGCGCTCGTGCCGCTCGACCCGCGCGGCCCCCTCGCCCACCACCACGTTCATCACCTCCTGCCCGAAGAAGACCTGCTCGATGGTCTCGCGCGCGGCGATGTGCGGCGGGAGCAGCGCCTCGAGCGCCTGGAATACCGCGTAGTAGTGGCCGATCGCCTCCGACAGCCGCGGGAGGAACTGGTGCGCGTTGTGCTCCACATCCGGCTCGACGAGCGTCAGCACGCGCGGCGACAGCGCGCGGATCCTCGTGAGGATGGTGTCGCGGTTCGCGGTGGCGTGCACCGAGGCATCCGGCACGTGGTGCAATGCGAACGCCGCATTGACCGCGATGGGCGCCGTGGAGCGGGACGCGATACGGCTCCAGTCGACGCGCTCCACCGAGGACGCGACGCCGTGGAACTCGAAGGGGACCTTCAGCCGCTCCGCCCACCCCCCGATGAACGCGCCCGCCCAGCGCAGCCGCTGCTCGGGATCGGGGCCCCGGCACGGCAGGTCGATGCCGGTCAGCCGGACCCGCGGCGGGCCGCCGGGCCGCGTCGCCAGCCGGTGTAGCAGGAATGGCCACTGCGTACCGCCGCCAACGCCGATGTCGATGACATGGATCTCCCCTTCGTCCTGGAACGCCTCGACGATGGCCGCGTTCGCGCTGAGGTAGCCGAACCGGATGAGCGGCGTCGCGTGAACGAGCAGCTGAAACGCCGCGAGCATGTCCCGCGGCCCGGCGCTGCGCAGGTACAGATTCCCGTCGCCGGAGCGATCTCCGTCCAGGCGGGCGAGCAGCGCCCGGCCAAACACGCCAGAGATGCGCTCGGACGCGTCCCCCGTATCGGGCTCGGCCCGCAGGATGCCCTCGATGAGGGCCCTCGCGCGCTCGCTATCCCCTGCCTCGATCGCCTCGCCCGCCGCCAGGAGGCGGCTCAGGAACGGGCGGCGACGCGAGTGGGTTTGGCGGGTCCCCGAGCTCGGCTGCTGCCCTGGGCTGGACGCGGTCGAGCTGGTGGGCCCCTCGATGTGCGCTCGTAGGCTAAGAGGCGCCTCTTCGGCCGATACGTGTCTACGGATCGCGTTCATGGTGTCCAGGGCTGTTCAACCAGGCAGCCCGCCGTCCTGGCTGGGCTCTCCGCGGGCAGCCGATTTCAGGCGAGAACGCATGACGTCGACCACCTCGCAGGAGCCAGGGGTTTCAATGTTTGCAGATGTCGCTGAGGGAGAGCCCGACGACGAGCAAGGGGCAGGCGCTCGGCGGCCGCGCGCCCGCGGCAAGGCCGCGAAGCGCGGCGCCCGCCCGTGACGCGACGGGGCCTGAGCTCGCAGGGAGACCCGACAGACAACTCTCTGTACATCGATGAAGCCGCCCGCCCGGTCAAGTCCAAGATCGTCATTGTGCGTCGCGCCCCCGTCCTCGTGTTCCGCGCGCCGTCCGAGCCTGTCTTCTGGCGACAAACGTAGGCACTCGTAGGCGTCCCGCGAGGCGCGCGTGATCGCGCCGCAGGCGGAAGCCCCGCCGGCCCCGGCGCGCGCGGATCGCGAGGAGCGCGGCCTCGATGACGCAGGCCGCGCGCGACGCACGTGCCACAGCACACTTCACCGATGGTCTCTTCAGGGCGCATCGTGGGCTCCGACCTGGCGAGCACGCGCCGGACTCGTTGAGTTGACCGTGGTCGTGACAGCACCTCGCTGGAGACGGGGCTTACACACCACATTACAACCCGCATAATCAGCTCTGTAAAGTCCCTATACATGGGCGTTCGGTCGATCGAGCCCACGTTGCGTCGCCAGATGAAGGCAACCCTGCGACGATCGGGCGCTCCTTCGCCCGAGAAACAGCGCCGCGAAGGCCTTCAGGCCTTCGAAAGGAGCAGAGCGTTTGCTGGAGGTGATGTATGGAACGACCGCCCCCTCGGCCTCAGCAGCCTACGCCGGGAGTGACTTCGTCATCGCAACGCAGCCGGAAGACGAGCGCTCTCCGGCGACGCGGCGGCACCATTGACGCACTCCTGCACCTGTGCATGCGACGGCGGGCGCCAGCGGTTCAGTCGTTATCGGACAGGTCGCTTCCCTCGGCGAAGTGGGAGCGATCGACGCCATTCTTCTCGAGCCAGCGTCGAATTCGATTCCTGTGCACTCCGAGCCTGATGGCCGCGCGAGACACATTGCCTCGCTCGAGGCGAAGCGCCTCGGCGATCTCATCTTCGGGCGGCGCCTGTCCTGCGCGCGCCGGTCGAACATCGCTCGCCGTCGGCCGGGCCTGCGGCTCGATCGACTCCGGGCTCAGCCCGACGCCGGCGAGCGGATCCAGATCCTTGGCCTCGACCGTGCGCCGCCCCTCGTCGAGCGCGCGCGTCACGGCGCGCCGCGCCTCGCCGACGAACTCGCGCAGATTCCCCGGCCATCGGCGCATCGCGCACGCGATGATCATCGAATGATGAATCGCCGGCGGCGCGCTTTGAGCGGCCGCGCCGACCGCCTTTGCGCATTGCGCCAGCAGCCACGGGATCTCCTCGGTCCGCTCGCGGAGGGGCGGGAGCCGGACCTCGGGCCGGCCGATACGGTAGTAGAGATCATCCCGGAAGCGGCCCTGGGCGACGCGGGCGCGGAGGTCGTGTGTCGCCGCGCAGATCCGGATCTGCACCGGGCGAGGCGCGACCGCGCCGAGCTCGAGGACCTGCCGGGTGTCGATCGTCCGCAGCAGCTTCGCCTGGACGGCCGCGTCGAGCTCCGCCACCTCGTCGAGGAAGAGCGTGCCTCCGTGGGCGGCCTGCACATAGCCGTCGGTGTCGTGCGTCGCGCCGGAGTAAGCGCCGCGCCTGGCGCCGAAGAGGAGCCGCTCCGCCAGGCCCTCCGGGATGGCCGCGCAGTTGACGGCGACGAATGGGCCGCGCGCCTGCGGCCCCGCCTCGTGATAGGCGCGCGCCGCGAGCTCTTTGCCCGTGCCGCTCTCGCCCGTCACGAGGAGGCTGTCTCCCCCGGCCGCGGCGCGGATGATCGTGTCGTAAATCAGCTGCAGCCTCGGCCCGAGGACGCTCTCCTTTTCGAGGCGCACGCCCCCGCGCGCGAAGCTCCGGATGTCGCTGAGCGCGAGGAACACCGACGTCCCCGCGCCGACGACCTGGATCGCGTCCCGCCGCACCTCGCCGCGGATCGTCTCGCCGTTGACCGACGTCCCGTTGGTGCTGCCGAGGTCCTCCACGGTCCAGGCGCCGCCGTCGTACGCGATGCGGGCGTGTCGCCGCGACATGAGCGAGTCGTCCATGAGCGGCACGCCGCCGACGCCTCCGCGACCCACCACCACGGAGCCACGATCCAGCGGGATGGGAGCGCAGCGCGGCTGATCCCCCGAGAAGATCAGGACGATGCCGGGAACAGGCTCGGCGACCGAGGGCTCCGGTGCAACCGAGACGCGGACGGTGGAGTGGTCCATCGGGCGCAATCTTACCCGTTGAAGAACCTGGCCGGCCAGTGGCCGGCCATCCCAACGGCCTGCAAAGGCTCTCCGGGCAGAACTCCCAGCAAATCCAGGTCGCCCCGTTCGCCAGGTTCGGCACAAGTTGTGCTTGTTCCCTCGGCATGGTGGCCTCTGCAAGAGCTCGCATCCATCGGGACCGGGGGGCTGCCCTCGAGGTGAACATGGGATCCGGCCGCAACATCGAGGAGGCGAGCCGCCGCTCGTCCCGGCGTCTGCACACATCCCGCACCCTGCCGAGCCTCCCCACCCACCCCGGTCTCCAGAGCGTCAGCGGCCTCCGCGGCGCTCTCGAGTTCCTGGAGTGGCCGGCGTCCGAGTGGACGCCCAAGGACCTCCAGGACTGGTTCGTGGACCACCTCGTGACCCCGGGCCTGATGAAGCGCCCCCAGATCGTGCGCGAGCCCGGCGCGACGCCCGTCATGCTCGATCCCCGGGCCGACGGCGGCAGCAACCTCGAGGAGCTCATCCACAAGGCCCGCGGGCGCGTCATCACGGCCCTCCGGGGGCTGATCGCGCCCGTCGCCGACGATCGGTTCCTGAACGCGGCGATCTACGGGGGCAGGGTCCGCCGGGCCGCGGTCGGCGGCCGTCCCGTCTGGGTCGCCTCGCCGCGCGAGATCGACTTCCTCGGCGACATTGTGCTCAGCTTGCTCGCCGCCGACATCCTGCTCGACCGGGAGTTCTATCGCGCACACCTGTGCATCTGCGAGGTGTGCGGAAGGGTGTCATTCAAGGAGACCGCGGACGCGCGAGGCGTATGCAGCGAGCATCGCAGCAGTGTGTCCGGGTTTACGCCGCGGGTGCGCTGAGCGCCTGCGGCGGAGTCGTGACGCCAGAGACGATAAAGGCCGGCTGAAGAGCCGGCCTTCGTCATTTCTCTCGCCACGGATCCCGTCCGCCCGCCGCATCGCGGAGGGCCGGCGCGGACGGCGCCGCGTCAGTTCGCGTCGAACGAGACCCAGGCGCCCGTCGCCCAGGTGTCATCGGCCTTGAAGGCGCCGATGTAGCTCGCCTCCGGGTCGAAGAAGCCGTCATCCGGCGGGGTCGCCGCGTTCTCGGTGAGCGTGGCCTCAGGCCGGAAGTCGGGCGTGGCGGCGAAGCAGTCGGCGAGCCCGGGATCCTCGGTGCTGTTGGTCGCCTCGCCCTCGAACCACGCGACCTCGTCCGCGCCAGCGTCGTCGTCGTCGTCGAGCTTCGACTCGGTCGCCGCCTCGGTGTCGGTCTCTTCGTAGGCGATGTTCGCCTCGATGTTGCCGAAGAAGATCGAGCTCGCGAGCTCGACCTCGGTGAGCTCGTTCCGGAGATCCACCCCCGCCTCGAAGCCGGTGACGATGGTGTTGAAGATGTGGGCCTTCGTCGAGCGGCGGAGCAGCATGCCGTACTGCTGCTTGTCGACTTCCTTGTTCTTGCCGCACAGGGTCGCGTTGTAGATCGTCGGTTCGCTGAGGGGCGTGTTGGCCGACGAGTCGGCGTCGTTGTCGCCCTCGAAGCCGTTCGTCTCGTCGGCGACGGACGGGTCCTGCTGGAGCGCGAGGAACTGGAGCTTGCCGGTATAGCCGAGGTCAAAGTCGAAGCCGTCGTCGCCGTTCTGCGCACAGATGAGGTGCTTCGCGTTGACGGTGCCGCCGAAGAACTCGAAGCAATCGTCGAGCGTGTGGTGCACCATCACGTGATCGACGGTCGTCCCGGAGCCCACGCCGGCGAAGGTGAGGCCGTTGACCTCGTTGTCCTGGGAGAGGAGGATCCCGCTGTACTCGATGCGCACGTACTCGAGGACACCGCTGTTGTCCGCGGGCTTGTCGCCGCCGTACTCCGTGCCTTCGCCGGTGATGCCCTCGACGCTGGCCTTGCCGCCTTCGACGTTGACGGGCGCCTCGCCGAGCAGGATGACGCCGCCCCAGTCGCCGGCGGCGCGATCGCCCTCCTCGCCCTGGCTCGTGAACACGATGGGCTTGCTCGCCGTGCCCTTGGCGTTGATCTTGGCGCCGGGCTTCACGACGAGCGTGGCGAGGCTCACCTTCTCGCCCATGATCGTCGTGCCGGGCTCGATGGTCAGGGTCGCGCCGCGCTCGACGAAGACGATCCCCTTCATGAGGTAGCACTTGTCGGCGGTCCACTTCGCGCTGGCGGTGATCGCCTCGCTGACCTCCACCGGGGAGGAGCAATCGGCGCTGACGTCGCCACCACCGCCGCCGTCGCCACCGCCGCCGCCGTCGCCACCGCCACCGTCACCGCCGCTGGCGGAGCTGCTCGCGGACGAGGTGCTTGTCGAGGTCGGGGAGACCGAGTCGTCATCGCCGCACGCGGCGAACGCCGCGACGGAGAGCGCCGAGGCGCAAACCAAGCCCAATCTGAATGTACGCAATTTATTCTACCTCCTCCCCCAACATGGCGCATGTAGGAAAACTCGTGACGAGCGCGGCGTGACGATTCAATGGCAGGTGCTCAGTAGGTGAGCGCTGCGCTCAACGTCACAGTCGTCCCGACGCTGTACTGGCTGGCGATCTTGTCCTCATCACCGTCGCTCCCCTTGGTGACGCGGACGGGCGCATCGATGAGGTTCTCGCCGGCCAGCTTCACCTCGACGTGCTCGCCGAGGCGCTGCGCCACGGTCAGATCGATCTGGTGCCGCGGCTGCTCGTACTCGTCCGCCAGCCCCTTGCGACCCACCCGCTTGAGACGGGCGCCGAACACGTTGTAGAGGAGCCGGGCGCTCGTGCCGGTCGACTCGCTGGCGTAATCAAGCCCCAGGTTCACCACGAAGGGGGATTGCCCCTGGAGCGGGTGCGTCGGGGTGCTCTCGATGGTGACCCCTCCCTCGTTGTCATCGGGATCGATCGTCACTTCCGACTGCACGAACGTGAGGTTTCCGAGGGCCGTGACCTCCTTCAGGAGCGGGGTGACGAAGCCCAGGCCCTTCCTGAGCTCGAGTTCGACCCCGGCGACGTGACCGGCCTCTGCGTTCACGTAGCTGAGCCTGCCCCTGCCGCCGTTCGGGAAGATGATCTCCTCGATCGGATCCTGGAAGTGCTTGTAAAAGACGCTGACCGCGGCGACCTCGCCCGCCGTCGGGAAGATCTCGAAACGGAGATCGGCGTTCACGATGCTCGTCCGCCCGAGCTCCGGATTGCCTTCCACCTCCATCCCGCTGTATCCCTCCTGATACAAAGTAGGGCTGAGCTCGCGGAGCTGGGGCCGAGCCAGCGTCTTGGACACGCCTAGCCTGACATTCGAGATCGAGCTCGCCTTGACGATAATGTTGGCCGCAGGCAGGAGATCGACCTTATCGCTCTCGGCCTTTTTCTCGGGGCTCGCAGGGGAGTACCTGTCGAACGCCCTCAGCGACAGCGTGGAGGCCTCGATCCGGGCGCCGAGCACCGCGCGGAGCCATCGTGTGATGGCGGCGTCGGTCATCACGTAGCCTGCATAGAGATCGCTGTTCGCCGTGTAGGAGTCGGTCTCGCGCGTGATCTCCTCCAGCTCGAGCGCCGTGCCGATGTTCTCGTCCGAGAACAGCTGGCCCGGCTCCTGGCGCAGGATCGTCGAGTCCGAACCCGGGCTCTGCTTGAACCGGAACCGGCGCGAGTTGAACTCGCGCTCTCGAAGGTTGAACAGACCGCCCAGCTTCACCCGGGTCGGGGTGTCCCCACGGACGAGAGGCTGGGTATAGGAGAGCTGCCCGCCGTAGTTCACGTCGGTCATGTCGCTGAAGAAGTGGGCGCCGCTCAGCGTGCCCTCGTCCCACGAGAAGGCTCCGCTGGTGTCGTCCCGGATGTAGACGGTCTCCCGCGTATCGGGCTCGTCCGAGGACGCGTGGGAGATGGACGCCTTCCAGTCGAGGGTGCCGCCGTCCAGCGCGCCGATGCGGTGCTCTCCCTGGAGCTGACCCAAGGTGAGGGCCCGGGAGATGAACCGCTGCAGCGTGTCGCGAAACGCGCTGCCGCCATCCAGAGGGTTCCCGCTGATCTCGCTGGCCAGGTCTTCCGACGAGCGGCTGTGGAGTCCGGTGATCGTCACCTTGTGGTTCTGATCCGGGTTGTAGGTGACGCTGGCGAAGGTGCCCCACGACACCTGGTCACGGATGCTTCCGGTGCTGGTGTCGACGTCGGGTACGGGCTCGCCGCCCAGAGGATGGGGCAGGAAGGTTCTCGTGCGCTCTTCGGAGCGCGGAGCGAACTTCCGGCCATAGCTCAGGGTGGCGATGTAACCGAGGCGCTGCTCACCGCCGAGCTTCAGGGTGTCGCCGACGACCAAGCTGCCGCTCCCGTTCGGCGGGGTGAACGACCGCGTCGTCACCATCGATGAGTTGATCGCCCGCCCATAGGCCGCCATCTCGCCCCGTGTGATGGTGCCGCCACCCGGCTTGGAGCCGAGCCGCACCACCTTGTACTCGGGGATCTCGCTGGGGAGCGCGCGTGCGCCGCCGTCGATCCCGAGCCAGTCGGTGCCCGATCCGACGTAGGTCAGGCGATCGCGGAACGTCGCCTGGCTGTTCAGCCCGAGCGACAGCGATGCCTGAAAGAGGAACTTCGTCGGGAGCTCGCGCGTGTTGATCTGGACCGAGCCGCCCGCGAAGTCGCCGGGGAGATCGGGCGTGAACGTCTTGACGACGGTGATGTCGCTGAGGACCAGCGACGGAAAGAGGTCCAGCGGGACGGCCTGCCGGTCGGGCTCGGGGCTCGGCAGCGGGGCGCCGTTCAGGAGCGCGTTCGTGTAGCGCTCTCCCAGGCCGCGGACGTAGACGTACCTGTTGTCGACCACGGTCGCGCCGACGATGCGCTTCGCGGCCTCGGCGGCGTTGCGATCGGGTGTCTTCGCGATCTCCTTCGCGCCGACCGCGTCGCCCACGTGGGCCGCGTTCTTCCGGATGAGCAGCTGCGCCGCGACGCTCGCCCGCTCCGGCTCGAACTCGACCTCGATGACCTCCTCTGTCTGCTGATCGGGATCGAGGCCGACATCGACGTGGACCACCTGCCCGGCGGTCACACGTACGTCCTGCACGCGCTGCGGCTTGTGCGCCTCGTACCAGACTCGCAGCTGATGGGTGCCCGGCGGGAGCTCCAGGCGATACCGCCCGTCGAGGTCCGCGATCGCCTTGAGCTTCGTCCCCACGACGGACACCTGGGCGTCGAGCAATGGCTCTTTCGTGGCGGTGTCCGTGACGACGCCCCACACCACGCCTTTCCCCGCGGGCGGCGGGCGCGACGGGCTCGGCTCGTCGAGCCCCGCGACGTCCTCCGCCGCAGGACCGCCGGCCTGAGGCGCCGCGCCGTCTGGCTGCGGCGCGGCGGCTCCGGGGTCGCCCTGCGCGAGGGCCGTGGCCCCCCAGCAAAGCGGTGTCACCAGCGCTGCGACTACCCCCGAGATCCTTCTGCGACTCATGCACCTGTCCCTTCGCGCGCTCCGAGCCCGGGCGCGACTCTCGATTCGATGGCCGGGCGCACGCGCGCCCGTCTGATGAGGAGAGCTGCGGGCCAACTCGCGCCCTCTCCCGTCCCGTGCACCCCGCCGCGCTCGAGCGCGGCGGCGGCTCCCGCGCGCCTCGACTTCACCTCTTCGGGCCTCTGCCCTGGCTCAGCGCGCGGGCTTCTCCGTCAGGACGGCGATCGTCTTGGCCCCGCCCATGCGCGCGGCGTCCATGGCCTCCACGGCGACCGCGTAGACGGCCTCGTCATCCGCGTCGAAATAAAGAACGTTGTCCGAGCGCGCCGCGAAGATGCGCGCGAGCCGCTCCTTCAGCTCGCCGCGCTGCACCTCGGCCTGATTGATGCGGAGGACGCCGCGCCGATCCACCGTGAGCACCACGGGCTTGTCGGCGTCGATGGGAGGCGGCGCGAGCTTCGCGGTGTCGTCCTTCTTGGGCAGGTTCAGCCAGAACTGCTTGGCGAGCAGCGGTGTCACGACCATGAAGATGATGAGGAGCACGAGCACCACGTCGACGAGCGGCGTCACGTTCATGCTCGGCGCGACACCGCCCCTCTTGCCTCCGCCCTGCGGAACGCTCATTCCCACGGCGCTATCCCTCCTCCGGCTCCGCGGACGCCCCGCCGCCCCGCTGGCTCACCTGCAGCGAGATCCCGGCGAACCCGACCTCCTGGCACAGCGCGAAGGCCTCCCGCACGCGGCCGTACCTCACCGAGGAGTCGCCCTTGATGACCACCCGGCGCTCCGGCTCGGCGGCGCGGATGGCCCGCAGCCTCTCGCCGAGCGCGCCGAGGTCGGCGACAGCCTCCTTCTCGAGGAACACTGTGCCCGCGCCGGTGATCGTCACGTAGATCGGATCGAGCTTCGATTTCGCCTTCGGATCCGGCTGAAACACCGCCGGGAGCTCGACCCGCTCGCCGTGCTCCATCTGGGGCGCGATCACCATGAAGATGATGAGGAGCACGAGCACCACGTCGACGAGCGGCGTGACGTTGATCTCCGGCTCAGGCGGCTGCTGCCGACCCGAGCGACCGCTCTCCGCTCGAACGCCCATGTTCGTTCTCCATCTCGTCGATGAGCTCACCCGCGCTGCGCTCGAGCGCGAGCTCCACCGCAGCGATACGGGTGGTGAGGTAGTTGAAGCAAAGCACCGCCGGGATGGCGACCGCGAGCCCGAGCGCGGTGACGATGAGCGCTTCGGAGATGCCGGCGCTCACGGCGCCGAGGCCGCCCGAGCCGGTCGAGGCGATGGTCTGGAAGGCGGTGATGATGCCGATGACGGTGCCGAGCAGCCCGACGAACGGGGCCACCGAGCCGACCGTCGCGAGCACAGAGAGGCCGCGGCGCAGGTCGGCGGAGATCGCCTCCCGGCGCCGAGACACCTCGCGGCGCGCGAGCTCCACCGGCGGCACGCCGCCCTCGCCGGCCTCGACGGCGCGCTGGAAGCGGCGCACGGCCGCACCGACGAGCCGGGCGAGCGCGGAGCGTCCATAGCCGTCGGCGATCGAGACGAGCCGCGCGGTGTCCCAGGCCTCCATCACGGGGCGCGCCTCCCTCGCGAAGCGCCGGGTCTCCGACGCCTGACGCGCGAGCGCGATGAGCCGCTCCACCACGACGGCGACGCTCGCCAGCGCCATGAGCACGAGGGCGAACGCGACGAGCTTGCTCAAAAGCCCCATGGTCGCCCAGATGTGCCCGAGATCAAACTGCATCATGGTTAACCTCCTTCGTTCCTCGGGCGAGAGGCCGCGTCCGCGGCCGCGCGCTCGACGTCATCTCTTCGCCTTGAACGGGATCCGGACCGTCTTGAAGGTCGACACCGGCCTCCCCTCGTGGATCGCCGGCCGGTAGCGCCACGTCTTCACCGTCGCGAGCACCACGTCGTTGAACAGCGGATGGCCGCGGACGATGGTGACGTTCGTGACCTCGCCGGTCTCGGTCACCACGAACCTGACGACCACGGTGGCCTCTATCCCCGCGCTCCGCGCCGCCTCGGGGATGGGAGGGAGGGAATTGGAGAGCGCGACAGGCGGCGTGGCGTTCTCGGGGAGGTGAATCGGCCCTTTCGGCTGCGGAGGCGGCGGCGGTGGCGGAGGCGCGGGCGCAGCCACGGCGGCCGTCCCCGTGCCGCCGGGGACCCCGCCGGGCACGCCGCCCGGTACGCCTCCCGGCTCTCCGTAGGTGTCGTCGTCGCTCGCCTTGGCCTGGCTCGGGTCCGCCTCCGCCGGCGCCTCGCTGGGCACGGCGGTCGGCGCGACGAGCGCCGGGCGCCGGGGCGCCGCGGGGCGAGGCGCCGGAGCCTCCGCCGCCGGCGGCGGGGGCGCGGGCGCCGGGGCGACGGGGGGCGCCTCGGGGAGCTGGGTGGCGAGCTTGACCTCGACGACCTCCTCCTCGGGCGGAGGAGGCGCGATCGCGCCGCTCAGGCGGGCAGCGGCGAGCGTGATGGCCGCGAACAGCAGGAGCCCTGCCGCAACCCCGATCGCGAGGCGCTTTGCCCGCTCAGGATCGGCCTCCCCTGCATTCCACGTTTCAAGGTACATCGAGGCTCCCGGCACACGTTGGCGACAACACCAGAGCTCCACCTGACCTCATGAGAGGGACCGGCAGGCTTCAACAATGTCGCCCATCATGTGAATCACCGTCTGCACGGTACACTGGCTGCCGTTGCGGCCCGGTGACGGTGGGGCAACGATTGTCGTGCTCGCCCGGCAGGGCGCTCA
Source organism: Sorangium sp. So ce128 (assembly GCF_051525245.1). Classification (NCBI taxonomy): domain Bacteria; kingdom Pseudomonadati; phylum Myxococcota; order Polyangiales; family Polyangiaceae; genus Sorangium; species Sorangium sp. So ce128. Next base: position 7,303,678 of record NZ_CP150313.1, read on the forward strand.
GGCGCTGCGGCTCTCGGGGAGGTCGGGCGAAGCGGCGAATCGATAACCGATACCGCGGACGGTCTGGATATAATCGCCGGCGCGGCGCAGCTTGTCGCGAAGCCGCTTGACGTGGGTATCCACGGTCCTCGTCGTGATGCTCACGTCGATGCCCCAGACGCCGTCGAGGAGCGCGGTGCGCGTCTGCACGCGCTCGCGCGCCTCGTACAGCGCGACGAGGAGCTTGAACTCGAGGAGCGTCAGCTCGACCTCCTCGCGCTCGACCCACACGCGGTGAGCGCCCTCGTCGATCCGCAGGCACCCGAACTCGATGCTCCGCTCCCCGTCCCCGGAGGACTTCGCGCGGCGGAGCACGGCTTGCACGCGCAGCACGAGCTCCCGCACGCTGAACGGTTTGACGACGTAGTCGACGGCGCCGAGCTCGAAGCCGACGATGCGGTCGACCTCGTCCCCGCGCGCCGACACGATCATCACGGGGATCCGCTGGGTGCCATCGCTCTGCTGGAGAGCACGGCACACCTCGGTCCCCGGGATGTCGGGCAGCATGAGATCGAGCAAGACGAGATCGGGCCGCTGGTCCGTGGCCAGCCGGACCCCCTCACCGCCCTGCCCCGCGAGGAGCACCTCATGCCCGGCTTGCCTGAGGTTGTAATCGAGCACCTTCTGGAGCGCCGGCTCGTCCTCGATGACTAAAATCCGCGCCATGGTGAAGAGCGCGTGTACCCGAGCGATGTGACGGAGCGATGACCGGATGGCAACAGGGCGGTGCGGCGCCGAAAAGACCGCACGGGCACGCAGGCGCGGCGGACGCACGACGGGATGTAGCAGGGGAGCGCAGGCGCGGCGAAGGTCACGCAGGCGCGGCGCGGCGCGGCGCGATGAGACGAGACGAGACGAGGTGCCCCGCGGGCGCGCGGCGAAAGGTCGCACGGGCGGGGCGAGATGCGCTAGGCTCGTCGGGATGCTGCGGACTTTGCGACTCATCGCGGCCGACGTGCGCCAGAAGGCCACATGGTGCTACGGCAGCGATCCACTGCCGACACTCCTGAAGACGCTGGCGACCGACGGCACGGCGGCGATGGTCCTCTACAGGTTCACGCAGGCCGCGCGAGCCCACCGGATGCCGGTGCTCGAGATGGTGCTCAACAAGGCGACCAACCTGGCCGGCGGCTGCGTGATCGGGCGCGGCGCGGACTTCGGGCCCGGGTTCGTGCTCATCCACTCGAACGGCGTTGTCATCAATGGCAACGTCCGAGGCGGATCGAACGTGCTCATCGAGCACCAGGTGACCATCGGCGCCGATCGGCGGCAGACACCGGTGCTCGGGAGCGACCTTTTCATCGGCGCGGGGGCGAAGATCGTCGGCGGGGTCACGGTTGGTGACGGCGCCAGGATCGGCGCCAATGCCGTGGTCGTGCACGATGTCGCGCCGAACACCACGGTCGTGGGCATCCCCGCGAAGCCCGTGCAGCGGCGCGAGGACCGCGCCGCCCAGCCCGCCGCGCGCCCAGCCGCGGACGGGACCAACACCTCGCAGAGCTGACCGCCGCCACGCCGGATCGAGGGTTCCAGAGCGGCGGTCACCCGCACAGGAGACGGGTCCAGATCGGCGTTTTCGGCGCGGAAGCGCACTCACGTGCGCTGAGCACCGAAAACGTCGAGATGGGCCCGTATCCGCGGGTGACCGCCGCTCTACCGGGGAGCCCGGGCGAGGAGCTCTTGCCTGAGCTCCGCGATCTCTTGCCGGAGCGGGCCGATGAAATCAGCGCTCAGGGTGCGGTTCCGGCCCTGCAGCGCGCGCGCCGTGTGCCACTTGCTGAGCGCGAGCCGCGCGCCGGCGCGGATGAAGCTCCGCCCCGTGGCGCCGCGCCAGCCCAGGGTGCACCGGAGCCGGCCGATCGGCGAGCAGACGAGCTCGAGCTCGTCCTGGGTGAGCATGCCGAGCGCGACCTCGTCGCGCAGATGATCCCGGATCACCCAGCCCTTGCGGATCACGAGCGCCACGATGATCCCGAAGAACGACGCGACGAAGCACAACCAGAGCAGGAGCCACGGCATGAAGATGTCCCCCATCGCGCGCCCCAGGGCGGTGGGGAGGAAGTTCCACACCGCGTGCAGCGCGACGCCGAGCAGGTAGCCGCCGATCGGGGCCGCCGCGCGCACCCACGTCTTTGACGACTCCCGGGCGAGCCCGAAGCCGATGCCGGTCATCGACGTGAACAGCGGGTGGAGCCAGGGCGTGAAGACGCCCCGCAGGACGAACGTGCCGGCGAGAACGTCGCTGCCCTGCATCGAGGCGCGCGCGTAATAGAGCACGTTCTCCACCGCGGCGAAGCCGAGCGCGCAGAACGTGGCGTAGATGATGCCGTCGACGATCCCATCGAACTCCCGGCGCAGGAAGTAGAAGAAGCCGAACACGCCGAGCCCCTTGAAGAGCTCCTCTGCGAACGGCGCGCTGACCGATGCGCTGACGAGCTCGCCGGCCGGCTCGCCGAAGTTGCTCGAGACGCCGATGTGGACGCCCGTGTTGATCAGGATCGAGAAGCCGGTCGCCGCGAGCGCGCCCCAGAGGAACGCCATCAGCAGGCACCACCACGGCTCGGGATCGTACCGATCGATGATCATCGGGACGAACAGGTAGAGGACGAGCGGCGGGAACGCGAAGAGCGCCCCGACGAGCATGGCGCTCAGCATGCTCCCCCCGGACTCGATGACGCCGAGGAGCGTGAAGAGCACGTTGAGGACCGCGCCCGCGATGAGGCCGATGGCCCACAGCCACAGCCCGGCGATGCGCAGCCGCCGGTCCGGGTCGAACCTCCGAACGGCCGCCGGGTAGCCTGCGTGGTGATCCGCGTATGCGTGACCCTGCTGCCCCCGCGCGTAGCCCTGGGGTGCCAGCGGGTACGCGTGGCCCTGCGGCCCCTGCGAATACGCGTGGCCCTGCGGCCCCTGCGCATAGCCTTGCGGCCCCTGCGCATAGCCTTGCGGCCCCTGCGCATAGCCTTGCGGCCCCTGCGCATAGCCTTGCGGCCCCTGCGCATAGCCCTGCGGCCCCTGCGCATAGCCCTGCGGCCCCTGCGGATACGCGTGCCCCTGCTGATACGCGTGCCCCTGCGGTCCGTGCGTATAGCCCTGCGGATACGCGTGCCCCTGCCCGTAGCCCTGCGCTGGCTGCGCGTGCGCGTACCCCTGCGGCGCCTGCCCGTGGCCCTGCTGCCCGTGCGGCGGTTGCCCCATGGTGCTCTGCCCAGCACCTTGCGCCGGATACCCCGAAGGGCCCTGCCCGCCCCCCTGCGCGCGCTCGCTCAAGCGCTCCGCCGGCCGGGGTTGTTGCGGCACGCCGGGGGAATCGGGACGATGTCCGTGGGGATTGTGCATGGATCGAGCGCTCTCGCGAAAGCCTCGTGACAGCGGTGACCGTTCAGCCGAGGCGAATCCCCGCCGCGCGCGTGGAGCCGAAAGCAGCGGTGACGATCCGCGCCGGGCGACGCCAGCCTCGGAGCTGTCGCTCACGCCCGTGGGATCGAAGTATCACGGAATATTTCTACCACGGCAGGGACGCGCCGGGCATATATCCCAGCAGCTTCGCCACGGCGCGCTGCCGGCGAGGAGCGCGGAGGCTGTGACGCTCCGCTTCCACGGGTTCCACGAGCTGTCGGGGGTCGGCGGGGTAACGCGGCAGCGGCTCCTCCGCGCCGGGAACGTGGCGGGAGAACGTCAGGGGCGGACGACGCGCGTGCCCGGTGGAGGCGTGAAATCGAACTCGGCCTTCCCGACCGGCTGATTCACGACCGGCGACGAGAAATCGAACCGGTTCCGGTTGCCCTGCGCGTCGAGGATCAGCACGCGGCGGACCTGGTTGGTCTGCCCGTCCACGTAGAGGAGCATCTTCTGATACGCAGGGGTCGCCTCCTTCGGCGTCCCCTCGAGGACATAGCCGCCCTCGAACTTCATCTGCGCAGGATCGAGCAGGCGCAGCGAGAAATCCTTCGTGAGCTGCCCCTTGCCCATCAAGAACGCGAGCGCCGCCGGATACTGAGAGCCCTTCACCTGGGTCTCGAACATCTGCTCGTTGTCCTTCTCGTAGACCTTGATCGTGATGCCGTCGGAGACGACGCGGTTTCCGTTCGGCGCGTCGTAGATCCAGCTCATCTTGCCCGGCTTCTCGAAGGTCACCTTGCCGGTGGAGACCTTCTTCACGTCCTGGACCTTGATCGTGTAGGTCTGGGTGAAGCTCGCCTTGAAGGTCTTCGTGGAGTCGTAGAACTGCTGGACGCGCCTGCCGAGCTCTTCGGCGGTGGGACCCGCGGCCTGGGACTCGCCGGCGGTCGCGAGCGTCGCGAGCACGACCGTGAGGGGCGCCGTCAGCCCGATGAGGCACGCGGCGACGAGGCGGTTGAGTGAGGTTCGCGTCATCCTTCCCGATCTCCTTTGATGTCCAGAGGCGTCTCGCCCCCGCTCGTCGGCGGCGGGGGGCGCCGGCGATGCACCGCCGGTTCCGTGCCCTGGCAGCCGCACCCTCGCTGAAGCCGGGGCGCGCCGCACGTTTCATGTTGGACGCGGCGCGGGAGCGTCCGATGCAGGCTCCATAGCACACGGGATGTGCGCCCGGACCGCCCCCGCCCGCCCCCCTGTCACGCAGTCCAACGAGGCGCCGCGCCTTTCGTCCCCATGCGCAACCAGGGAGCCGCGTCGGCCCACGTTCACCCGAGGCGCGCCCGTCGCGGCCGGGCGCGGCGCGGGACGGGCGCGCCCGACGCCGCCAGCGCCGCCGCGAAGCCCGCGGCGCTGAGGTGGGTCATCGCGATGGCCAGCGCGTCGGCAGCGTCCGGCCGCGGGGGCGCGGCGAGGCGCAGGACCGCGGTCATCACCTGCGCGACCTGCGCCTTCTCGGCCGCGCCCCGGCCGACGATGGTCCGCTTCACCAGCGCCGGCGGATACTCCGAGATCGGCACGCCCGCGCGCGCCAGCCGCAGCAGCACGACCCCACGCGCGTGGCCGAGCTTCGCCGCGCTCTGCGCGTCCTTGGCGAAGAACAGGCTCTCCACCGCGGCCGCGTCCGGCGCGAGCGACGCGATCACCTTGCCGAGCTCGTCGTCGATCTCCACGAGCCGGGCGGCGAACGTCCCGCTCGTGTCGATGTCGATGACGCCGTGCGCGACGTGCTCGATGCGCGTGCCGTGCCGCACGAGCAGGCCCCAGCCGAGGTGGCGCGAGCCGGGATCGATGCCGAGGACCCGCATCGGCTCAGCAGGCCCCGTGCGAGGGCGCCACGACGTGGGTCGGGAAGCCCGGCGCGCGCTCGGCCCCCCCGTCGCGCTCGCCCCGCTCGGCCGCCTCGAGCGTCCGCCGCGGGAAGATCTTGTGCGGGTTGAGCAGGCCCTTCGGGTCGAACAGCGCCTTGATCTTGCGCTCGATCGCGATGAGCTCCGGCGACTGCTCGAGCGCGAGGAAGTCCGCCTTCGACGTCCCGATGCCGTGCTCGCCGCTCAGCGTGCCGCGCATGCCGATCACCGCGCGGAACAGGCGCGACAGCGCCGTCTCCACCTGGGGGACGAGCTCCGGGTCGTTCCAGAGCAGGTTGACGTGGAGGTTGCCGTCCCCGGCGTGGCCGTACGTCAGCATGCGGACGCCCGTCGCCGCCGAGATCTCCGCGACCTCGTCGAGCAGCGCCGGGATCTTGTCGCGCGGGACCACGACGTCCTCCGAGATCTTGTAGCGCGCCATGGCGCGCGTCGTGGGCGAGAGCTGGCGGCGCGCCTCCCAGAGCCGCTCGCGCTGCGCCTCGTCCTGCGCGACGAGCACGTCGAGCGCCCCGGCATCCATGCAGACCTCCCCCACCCGCTCGGCCTGGACCTCGCAGTCGGCGGGCTCGCCGTCGACCTCGATGATCAGCATCGCGCCCGCGCGCTCGTCGACCCCGACGCCGCGCGCGCGCACCGCGTCGAGCGTGGGGCGATCGAGCAGCTCGAGGCAACGCGGGACGACGCCGGCGGCGACCAGGGCGCTCACCGCGCGCCCGCTGGCGCGCACGTCCGGGAACAGGCAGAGCAGCGTCATGACCGACGGGGGCTTCGCGATGAGCCGGAGCGTCGCCTCCGTCGTGATCGCCAGCGTGCCCTCGCTGCCGACGAGCAGCGCCGTGACGTCGTACCCCGTCACGCCCTTCACGGTGCGCCGGCCGGTGCGGAGGCGCGTGCCGTCGATGAGGATCGCGTCGAGCCCGAGCACGTACTCGCGCGTGACGCCGTACTTGAAGGCGCGCGGGCCGGCCGCGTTCTCGGCGATGTTGCCGCCGAGCGCGCACATCTTGAGCGAGTTCGGATCGGGCGGGTAGAAGAGCCCCTCGGCCTCGACGGCCGCGTGCAGGTCGGCGAGGATGACGCCCGGCTCGACGACCGCGATCTGCTCCTCGCGGCTGATCTCCTTGATGGAGTTCATGCCGATCGTGGCGATGACGATCCCGCCCCCGACCGGCACCGCGCCGCCCGACTTGCCGCTGCCAGCGGCGCGCGGCACGACCGGCACCTCCGCCTCGCTCGCCGCCCGCACCGCCTTCTCGATGTCGGCGGCCGAGGATGCGAGCACGACCGCGTCCGGGCTCACCGGCGGCTGATCCGACTCGTCGCCCGCGTAGGCCGCGCACCCGTCGGCCGACGTGATGACCTTCGAGGGGCCGAGCGCGCGCTCGAGGAGCCGGCGCGCCTTGTCGATGGCCGACGCCGACGGGCGGGGGAACGTGGGGTGCTGTCGCATCTCCCCCATTTACCGCGGATCGCGCGGCGATGCTGGGGGATCCGCGCGGGCGGGCTCAGGGCTGGCCGCCGCCGGGATCGGGTACACGCAGACACGCGCGCTCCGCGCGGCGCGCCCGCGGTCTGCCTGCCCGCGGGCGAGCGGACGCGCCGCGCGATCAGAGCAGATCGAGGAAGGCGAGGAGCGCCTCGATCGCGCCGGCGTCCAGCGCGACGAGGCCCTCGCCCGCGGGCGCGCCGTCGTGGAAGAAGGCGCTCGGCGCAGCGGCAGCAGCAGCGGCAGCGGCCGTGCTGCGGTGATCGCCGGCGGCGCGGCCGCCCGTGTCCTCGAAGCGCGCCCGCTCGAGCACATCGCGCAGCGTCTTCGCGGAGCCGTTCGTGAAGTAGGGCCGCTTCTTGTAGAGCCGCCGGAGCGACGGCACCCGCGCGCCGTCCTCGTGCACGTACGGCACGACGCCAGTCTTCTCGTAGCCGGCCCTCCCCCACACGATCGGGCCCTCGGGCGCGAACACGAGCGCCTCCCAGCGCTCGAACGGGGCCGCGGAGCCGGGGTCGTCGCTGCGGAGCACCGGCGCGTGGCAGCGAGCGCAGCGGTCCCGGAACACCCGGGCGCCGTCGCGCTCGAGCGGGGTGAAGCTCGTCCGGCCGAGGATGGCGGGGTTCGCGCGGTGCGAGAACGCCATGAGGAAGCTCATGAGCGCGCGGCGGAGCGCCTCGGGCGGCCGCGCCGCGCGCCCGGCGTCGGCGAGCCCGAGATCGGCGAGCCACGGCGCGGCCTCGCTCGAGAGGGAGAACCATGGGTCGTGGCCGCTGAGCGCGCCGGCGACGCGGAACTCGTTGTCCGCCACCGCGGTGAGATCCGGATCGAGGGCGCGGGAGAAGTGGGGGCGGTTGTTGAACAGACCGAGCAGCGGCTTGGTCGTGGCGCGCACGTCGCCTCGACCCGTGTGGTGCGTGCGGCCGTCGACGTAGCCCTCGAAGTGGCACGTCTCGCACGTGAACCGGCTGAGCGGGCCCTCGGCCTTGTTCCACGGGGCCATCAGCGAGGTGAAGAAGAGCGCCTCGCCGAGGCGGATCTCGTCGGAGCGGGCGTCCTCGCCGCCGTCCCGGACCGGCTGCTTCACGACCGCGCCGTCGCCCACGTCGAGCAGCCACGCGTCGAGCAATGGGTTCGCATAGGCGAAGGCGCCGCCGCCGAGCGCGGCCATGGCGGCCACGCCGGGGGAAAGCTGGCGGGTGGAGACCTCCGGCGCGCTCGAGAGGCCGGCGTCCGTGGCGCGGAAGAGGAGCTCGGCCCGGCGATCGCCGCCATAACCCGTCGCGATCACGCGCACGCCGCTCGATCCGGGGATCGCCGAGAGCGCGACGGCCTTTGGGGTGAGGACGCCGAGCTCCGAGATGTTCACGGCCGAGAGCCGCGTCACCTCGGGCCGGGCGCCGGCGGCGACGCGGTAGAGGAAGACGAACGAGTCGATGTATCCGAACGAGCCGCCGGTCCGGTCGAGCGGATGATCTTCGACCCCGCCGGCCGCGAGCAGGAGCCCGCCCCCGGCGCCGCCCGTCTCGACCGCGTCGAAGCTCCAGATCGGGCCGTCGTGGCGGACGCGCGCCGCGCCGCCCGGGAGCGGGCGGCCATCGGCGCCGACCGGGAGCACGACGAGCGTCTGGTCGAGAAGGCAATCGACGATCAGGTGATGCGCGAGGCGCACGACGCGGAACGGGCCAGCGCCGATCGGCTCGTCCCAGCGCTCGACCTCGATGCGTCCGTCCGCGCCGGTGTGGCCAGGGCGCAGCGTGACGAGCGTGCCGGCGCGCTCGTCGAGCGCGTAAAGGAGGCCCTCGGGGCCGGCCGCGACGTCCCGGACGCCGTGGAGGCCCGCGAGCTCGATGCGCCCCGCGGGCTCGAGCGAGGCGCCGCGGACGGCATAGCGGAAGAGCGAGGGCGACGCCTCGCCGCTCGCGAAGACCTCGCCGGTGGGCGTGACCGCGACCCCTGTCGGCGAGGCCGGCGCGGGGGCGCGGGAGAGCTCGCGAAGCGACGCGTCGAGCAGGACGAGCGCGTCGCGGCCGCGGAGCGGAGAGAGCAGCGCGGGCGCGCCCGGCGCGGCGGGGCGGCCCAGCGGATCCACGGGGCGGAGCGCGATCGGGTCGGCCCCGAACAGCCGGTCGGAGCTGGATGCGCGGGAGAAATCGGCCTCCGCTCGGCGCGCCGCCTCGAAGCGCCGCAGCGGCTCGAGCGGGTCCGGATCGGGGGCACCGCCGTGGACCGGGGGCGCAGGGCGGCCGTCGCACGCCACGGCGGCCAGGCCGAGCGAGAGCGCGAGCGCGAGGCGGACCGCGGCCATGCGCCTGCGCCGGGGGGCAGCGGGCCGAGCCGCCGCGCCGATCACCAGCCGCCAGTGCTCGCCGGCTTCGCGGTCTCGGCCGGCGCCGCCTTCGCCGGCTCGGCCTTGGGCGCGGGCTTCGCCGCCTCGGTCGTGGCCGCGGGCTTCGCCTCCGGCGTCGCCTGGGGCTTGCCCTCGCAGCCGAAGAGACACAGGGCGCCGAGCGCAACAAGCACTGTCAAGACATTCTTCATGGGACTCCTCCTGAACGAGCGGGGCAAGCGAAGCACATCCGCTGGGCGCTCGGAAGGGGGGCGCGCCGTCCGCTGCCATCGGAGGCGGCGCGACGGCGGCTGCGCGGGGCTGGCTGCGTCGGAGGAGCCGGAGGCGGAGCGGGCGCGCGTGGCCGCCCGCGTCCAGGAGCGTGCGGGAGCTCGCGCGCTGGATCCAGGGCCGGGCGCGAGATTCCGGCGCCCGCGCCCTGGGCGGCCTGGTCAGGTCCCGGGAACGATCTTCACCAGGCTGTTGCGGTTCGCGACGAAGTATTGCTCGCCGTCGTTGTCCTCGACGATCGCGGTGAGCGCGTTGAAGGTCGGCAGGCTGCCCTGACGCGTGAACGCCGGAGCGTTCGGAGCGTTCGGATCGGGGTTCTTGTTGATGATCGTGATGGGCGACGTCTGCGCCCCGCACTGCATGAGCGCGCCCATTTTCCCGCCGGTGTAGTCGCCGAACAGGTAGACGCCCCGGAGCTGCGGCACCTGGCTGCCCCGGTACACGAACCCGCTGACGACCGACTTGTAGTCGCGGTACGGCCCTGTCGCGCTCTGCCGCCGATCCATGTCGGCGATGGGCGGGGTGTGCGTATCGCCCGCGCGCATGGTGCGCCCCTGGCAGGTATCCGCGTGGGTGCCTTCCCACTTCGGCCAGCCGAAGTTCAGCCCCGAGGTGCCGGCAGGAACGTAGTCGACCTCCTCGTAGCCATCCTGGCCGACATCGCCGATGAAGAGGTCGCCCGTCCCACGATCGAAGGTGAAGGTATACGGGTTGCGCAGACCATAGTGCCAGGTCCGCGAGGCCGCGCCGTCCAAGGGATTGCCGGCCGCGGCGTACGGCTCGGCAGCATTCGGATCGAGGCGCAGGATCTTGCCGAACAGCGAGGCCGGGTCCTGCGACCCGCCAGGCTTGTCGCTGTTGCAGGACCCGCCCCCGTCGCCCGTGCCGACGTAGAGCATGCCGTCGGGCCCGAACACGATATGGCCGCCGTTGTGATTCACCGCGGACGCGTCGAGCCGCACGATCGTCTTCGCCGAGTTCGCATCCGCCACGTACTGATCGCTCGACCGCTTGTACTCGACCACCATGTCACGGTTCATGTTCGTGCCCGTGGTCGCCGTCATCATGATGTAGAACTTGCCGCTCGTCGCGTAGTCGGGCGGGAACGCCATGCTGATGAGCCCGCGCTCGTCGTCGAAGGGCCCGGAGCTGAGCGTGATCTGATTGCTCACGTCGAGGAAGGCCCCGGGGCGCAGCTGGCCGCCGGAGAACACGCGGATCTGCCCGGTCTGCAGCACGAGATACCAGTCGCTCGACCCCTTCGGCTGAGCGGCGTAAACCAGCCTCTCCACGCCGGTGACGACGGGAGCGAGCGCCAGCTTCCCGACGTCGGGCGCCGCGCTGGCATCGCACTCCACCGGGTCGCCGCCGCCGGCGCCGGAGCCGCCCTGTCCCGCGGTGGTCCCGGACGACGACGTGGTGCTGCTGCCACCGCCGGTGCCGGAGCCGGAACCAGAGCCGGAACCAGAGCCGGAGCCAGCGCCCGCGCCGGAGCTGGAGGCAGAGCCAGCGCCGGCCCCCGTCCCCGTCTGCGCCCCGGAGGAGCCCTGGTTCCCCCCGCTCGTCGCGGTGTCGCCAGAGCTGGTCGCCCCGTCGTCGCTGCACGCACCGGCGCCCAGCGCGAGACACGCGCCGCCACCCAGCGCGAAGGTCATCCACAAAGCCAAGGTTGAACGCTGTTTCGTCATGAGACGCATTCTATACATGACAAGCGCCGTGGCGCACTCATGAACTACCGCCGGGCGAAAGAACAGGACATCGGAGCCCGGGGTAAGCAGGTGACGGATCATGCCTGCAGAACGTCAACACGCGCTCGTCTGGCCGGCCGACGGCGCACGTTTGCTCGATGCGAGCTCGGAGACGCCGGCGGCGCTCCTCTCCCCAGGGCCTGTGGGATCAAGGGCATTCGACAGGCTCGTTCGCCCGGTCGCCACCGCAATCGAGCCATGGGAGAACAGCGCCCCTCGACCGGTGTCGAGCAGCATTGCCCATGATTTGATCAGCCGTTCAGATGAAATGCGCCTGGCGCACGCCGACGTGGGCCATCGATGCGCTGCTCACTCGTCGAGGTGGATATTTGAAGCAGAGCGGTACGTGCGAGTCCCCGAGGTCCGCTCGGGGCCGGGGCTATATTCCCGTCCAGGACCCTTCTGATCATCGCCTGCGACGGATCATCGCTCGCCACGCCCTCGCCGCCGGAGCTCGCTGGCCGGCGCGCAGCGTCACCAGCAGGCCAGCCGCGCCGCGCCATGGCGCGACGGCGCCTGGCTCACCGCGCCGGACGAGCCCGGCGGAGAGACGTGCTGTGTTTCACCCGTGCACCGCAATCGACGCCGGCCGACTCGGCATCATCGGTCAGCTCGCCGCACGGCGCCATGTCGGAGAGGGGATCCGTGTCAATCGAGGCGCCACGCTGAACGCCGGTATCTCCGGGCGCCCTCGCTCACGCCGGCTCTCCTCTGTCCTCGGTGCCAGTCGGCTCACCCGGCTCGACGCCGCACGTCGTACGGCGTCCCGCGAGCTCCCCCGCTGCGACGACGCCCCCTCCTGCTCCTGTGGCGCTCCGCTCAGAGAGTGCCCGCGATCCACACGCTCCCTGGGCCCAGGCCGACGCGCGCGCTCCAGGGGGCGTCGGCCGTCGGCCCGCGGCCGCGCGCTGACGCCGCGGCGTCAGGCGCAGACGGCGCGGTGATCCAGAGGATCGCCCCGCCCACGGCGAGGGCCGCACCCGCGATGAAGACCGCCGTCCCGATGTTGCCCTTCGCCACCGCGTCGTCGCGCAGATCGAGGCCCGTCTGATCGACGCAGCGGCCCGCCTCGTCGCAATGGCCGCCCTCGGTGGCCTTGTCGAACGTCGATTTCGCCATGAAGCCGAGCGCCGTGCCGACGCCGAGCCCGACCACGCCGAGCCCGACCCCCACCATGCCGAGCGGCTTGCGGATGCTCCCGCCCTGCGCCGAGGGCGGGTCGCTCGCCGGCGGACGGACCGGGGGCGGCGCGATCGCCGGCGTCGGCGCGCCGCTCGCTCCCGGGGCGGAGGCCGGCTCCCTGGCGCGCTCGAGCGCCGGCACCGTGACGCTCACCACGCCCGGCTTGTCGATCGCGACCTTTACCTCCCAGGGCTCGTACCCAGGCGCGGCGGCGGCGATCCGATGCTCGCCCGGGTCGAGCGGCACCGCCGTCCCCCAGAGCGCCCTGCCCACAGCGACCCCATCCCGCGTGAGGCCCAGCCCCGCGATCGACGCCGCCGGCGGGACCACGATCTGGAGGCGGGAGAGCCGCGGCTCCAGCGCGGCGGCCCGGGCGCGCGCCACCCGCTCGCGCTCCGTCTGCCCGGCCGAGAGCGAGGCGGCCGCGACGTCGCGAAAGCCGATCCACGCCGTCGCGATCTTGCCGGTGCGCTCGTAGCAGTCGGAGAGGTTGAAGAGGGTGCCGATGCCGGGGTCGATCACATGGCTCTCGGCGAACTTCGGACAGGCCTCGGCGTGCTTCCCAGCGGCCATCAGCGCGCGGCCCTCGTCGAACAGCGCGACCGCAGCGGCGCGCTCCTCCCGGGTCGGCTCGGCGGCGCCCGCGGCCGGCGCGAGCGAGGCGAGCGCAGCGAGCGCCGACAGGAGCGCTACCGCTCGACGGCGACCGGCCCCGGCCAGCGGCGCGCGGGAGACCGCAGCAGGGCAGCCGGACTCCGGACAGGGGCTCGAGAGACGACGATGGCAAAGCAAGACGGCACCTCTCCTGGGCTCACGGGATGTCATCGCGGATCGGAAAAGAGGTCTTGCGGCGCGGTCGATGTGGGGCGGGCCGGCGGCGGGGTCCGCCCCGACGGCCGCGCGCCCTTCGACGACGCCGGCGGCCGCGGCGCCGCAGACCCGCTCGCGGTCGGCCGCGCGGTCGCGACCTCGGACACGGGCGCTTCAGGCGGCGGCGCAGGGCCGCCGTCGAGGAGCTCGGCCGCCTTGCCCGCAGCCGGATCGGCCGCGGGCACCGCCGCGTCGCGCGACGGTGCCTCCGGCGCAAGCGGCGCCACCGAGGGCGCCGACGCGGCGAGCGGCGCCCCACCCGACGCGGGGACGCGGAGCGCGAACCACACGAGCCACGCGAGCCCCGCGGCGCCCACGAGCGCCGCCGCGAGGGCCGCCGCGATCCCGAGGGTGCGCGCCCCGCCGCCCTGGCCCGACGAGGCGCGCGTGCCGCCCCAGGAGCGATCCGTCGCCGCGCCGTCCGAGAGGAGCGCCGTGGGCGCCCCAGACCACGCGGAGCCGGCCGCCACGCCCTTCCCATCCGGGTCGCTGGGCGACGGCGTCCCGCCGGCGGGCCCAGGCGACGTGGAGTTCGAGCGGCGGGGCGGCCCGGGCGCGCGGCCCGCCTCGGCGCTCGCGTCGAGGCGGATCTGCAGCACGCGCGCTGCGCGATCGGCCAGGTGCTGCGCGTGCGGCGGCGCGAACCGAGCGAGCTCGGCGGCGAGCTCGGCGATGTTGCCGAAGCGATCGGCAGGGCTCTTCTGGAGGCAGCGCTGGACCACCCAGCCGAGGCGCTCGGGCACGTCGGACCGCTGCGCGTCGAGCCGCGGCGGTCCCTCCAGGATGCGGTCGTAGATGGCCATCGCCGAGTCGCCCCGGAAGGGGACGGCGCCCGTGAGCAGCTGATAGAGCATGGCGCCCATCGACCAGACGTCGGCCCGCGCGTCGACGCTCTTCGAGGAGACCATCTGCTCGGGCGCCATGTAGAACGGCGAGCCCAGCATCGTCGAGCTCTCGGTCATGTCGTGCGCCTTGGGCCCGGCCGCCTCCGCCGCGAGGGCCATCTTGGAGATGCCGAAGTCGATGACCTTGATGAGCGGGCTGCCGTCGGCCCGCTGGGTCAGGAACAGGTTGCCCGGCTTCAGGTCCCGATGGATGATGCCGAGCGCGTGCGCCTCCGCGAGCGCGTCGCACGCCTGGAGCAGGTAGTCGCAGGCGAGCGCGACCGGGAGCGGCCCGCGATCGCGCAGGACGGCCTTGAGGTCGGTCCCCTCGAGGTACTCCATGACGAGGTAAGGCTCGCCGCGCGCGAGCGTGCCGACGTCGTACACGCGCGTCACGTGCTCGCTCCGGATGCGCGCCGCGACCTGCCCCTCGCGCAGGAAGCGGGCGACGAGGTCCGCGCGCTCGCGGGCCTGGGGCTGCAGGAACTTGATGGCCACCCGCTCGCCCAGCAGGAGATGGCGGGCGGCGACGACCACGCCCATCCCGCCTTCACCGAGGACGCGCTCGACCTCGTATTTCTCCGCGAGGACGTCCCCCACGCTCACCGGTACGACCATGCACGCCCTCGCTCCGCCCCTCCGCTAGTATCAAAACAGCGCGTGCGCGACAACGCGAGCTTTCCCGGAAATCAGCGAGGGGCGAGGGAAGCCGCCGCGCCGCCATAGCCACCCAGCCACCCGAGATCGCGCGCGTTGCTCGCGTGCATCGCGGGTTCGCCAGCGGCGCGCTCTGCTTGTATATGCATGACGCAATTTCACCATGAGCACCGTTTCACCATGATCACCGAGCCGACCGATCCGTTCGTCCTCGCGCGCGAGCTCCTCGAGCAGCGGCAAACCACCGAACCGACCGACGCGACCGCCATGACGCTGGCCACGGCGGACGCGTCCGGGCGCCCCTCGGCGCGGATGGTGCTGCTGAAGGGCATCGACGATCGCGGGTTCGTGTTCTTCACCAACTACGAGAGCCGCAAGTCGATGGATCTCGCGGCGAACCCGTTCGCCGCGCTGTGCATCCACTGGGCGAAGGCCGCGGAGCAGATCCGCGTCGAGGGGCGGATCGAGCGGGTCAGCGACGCGGAGTCGGACGCCTACTTCGAGACCCGCGGGCGGGGCAGCCAGATCGGCGCGTGGGCGTCCCGGCAGAGCGCGCCGCTGCCCTCGCGCGAGGCGCTCCTCGATCGGGTGCGCGAGATCGAGCGCCGCTTCGAGGGCCGGCCGGTGCCTCGGCCGGAGTTCTGGGGCGGCTACCGGGTGGTGCCGGAGCGCGTCGAGTTCTGGTACGGCCAGGAGAACCGCCTGCACGACCGCGTGGTGTACGTCCGCCACGGCGAAGGCTGGCGCGTCGAGCGGCTCTACCCCTGAGCGCGACGCGATCGTCGATCACGCGCGCTCCGTCACGCTCCGTGACCCGCGCCGAGGAGAAGCCATGAAATCGAAGACCGATTATTTCTACTTCGAGACGAAGGCCAGGCGCGAGCTCATCAACGTCACCGAGCGCGTCGCGGCCGTGGTCACCGCCAGCGGCATCCGGGAGGGCATGGTCCTCGTGAGCGCCATGCACATCACCGCCGGCGTGTTCGTGAACGACCACGAGCCGGGCCTCTGGGAGGACATCTGGGCGTGGCTCCAGCAGCTCGCCCCCGAGGGGCCCGACTACAAGCACCACAGGACCGGCGAGGACAACGGCGACGCTCACCTCAAATCGATCCTCGTGCACCACCAGGTGATCGTGCCCATCACCGCGGGGAAGCTCGATCTCGGGCCCTGGCAGCAGATCTTCTACGCGGAGTTCGATGGCGGCCGGCGCAAGCGCGTCGTCGTGAAGGCGATGGGAGAGTGACGCCGCCGGCCGACGCGCGGGCTCCGCGGGCGACAGGGTCGAGGGGGCTCGTCTCCCTAGCCGCCCGCGTGCGCCGCGGGTGGCGGCGCGTGGGGCCTCGCGGCGCCGTACTCCCTCGCACCGCGCTGCATGAGCGAGGCGATCGCGCCGAGCGCGTCGGTCCAGGCCGCCTGGTGCGCCGGGGACCAGTCCGCGGCCGCGACCTCGGCCATCGCGGAGATCAACGCGTCGGCGACCCAGGGGTACATCGCGTCCGTGACGCCGTAGTCGACGTGCTTTGCCCCCATCGCCATGAGCTTCTCCTCGAGCCACGACGCGTCCTCCAGCCGGTCGATGACCGCGGCGAGCGCCTCCGTGAGCATCTTCTCTTGCTGCTCCTGGCTATTGCGCCCGAAGAGCGGCTTCACCTGCGGATACCGAGAGAACAGGATCCCGTAGAAACGGTGCGTGAGGTTGGGCGCCCTCTCGATCACGAGCTCGAAGCTCTCCCGCAGCAAGCCAACATTCAATCCCATGAAAACCTCCCGGCCGGGCGCTGTGCCCGTGATAGCCGTCGTCGGCGGTCGATTCGCCCGTCGGCGCGCGCTGGTCGAAAGCGTTCGCACGGGCCGTGCCAGGGGCGTTTCTCCGGGGATCGCGTCGATCCTCGCCGGGTCGGCGCGCCCGGCGACCGGCGGCGGTTTCCCACGGGAAACCTGGCCGCCTTCCGAGGGCGGCCGCTCCGGGGGCGCCCACCCGCGCGCCGCCCCGACGCGCGCCTTGCTCCGCTGCACCCCACGGTGTTTCCTGCCAGTGTCTCCGACAGGAAACCTCCGTCGCCTCCGTTTCTCGAGGAACCGCGTGACCCTGCTCGACGCCGTGCTCAGCCTGTCCGAAGCGCCCGCCCGCGACGAGGCGCTGCAGCGGATCCTGCGCGCGCTCGCGCGGGTGACGGCGGCGGACGCGCTCTCGGTGCTCACGGCGGCGGAGGACGGCTCGGTCGGCGTCGCCGCGCAGATCGGGCTGTCGCCGGCCGCCCTGGGGATGAGCTTCCGGCCAGCGGAGCACCCGCGGCTCCGCAGGGCGACGCAGGCGGCCGGGCCGATCCGGTTCCTCGATCCGAGCGAGCCCGACCCCTACAGCGGCTGGCTGCTCGGTAACCCCGGAGAGATCCATCCGATCCACGCCTGCATGGCCGTGCCGCTGCACGTGCAGGGCCGCCTCGCCGGGCTGCTGACGCTGGACGCCTGCGATCCCCACGGCCTCCGCGGCCTGCGCGACGAGGACGCGCGCGTGTTCGCGGGGCTCTGCGCCGGCGCGCTGCGGCTCGACGCCGGCGCCGGGCCGCTCGACGCCGGGCCGATCGCGCGGCGCGCCTCCGGGCCGGCGTCGAGCGGCCCGGCGCCGGCGAGCCGCTCGGCCGGGATGCAGCGGATCGAGCGCGAGATCGCGGTGCTCGCCCCGCTGTCGGTGCCGGTGCTCGTCACGGGCGAGACGGGCGTGGGGAAAGAGCTCGTCGCCCGCGCGCTGCACGAGCGATCGCCCCGGGCGAGCCGGGCGCTCGTGATCGTCAACTGCGCGGCGATCCCCGCGCAGCTGGTCGAATCGGAGCTCTTCGGCCACAGGAGAGGCGCGTTCACCGGCGCCACGGCCGCGCGCGCTGGCAGGTTCGAGGCGGCGCACGGCGGGACGATCTTCCTCGACGAGATCGGCGAGCTCCCGCTGTCGGCGCAGGCGCAGCTCCTGCGCGCGCTGCAGGAGGGGGAGATCCAGCCCGTGGGCGAGGACCGGGCGCGCCGCGTCGACGCGCGGGTCGTCGCGGCCACGAACCGCGATCTCCGGCGGGAGGTCGCCGAGGGGCGCTTTCGCGCCGATCTGTTCCATCGGCTCTGGGTCTACCCGATCTGCGTGCCGCCCCTGCGCGAGCGGCGCGAGGACATCCCCACCCTCTGCGAGCGCTTCGCCGCCGCGCTCGCGGCCGAGCTCGGCGCGGGGCGGGTGGACTTCACCGAGCCGGCGCTGGGCGCGCTCGCGCAGGGAGCGTGGCCGGGCAACGTCCGCGAGCTGAAGAACGCCGTGGAGCGCGCCGTGCTTCGCCGGACGATCGCGGAGGGCAAGAGCGCGGCCGGCGGGGCGCTCGTCGTGCGGCGCGAGGATCTCGACGCGATCGACGGCGGCGCGCAGGAGCGCTCGCTCGCCCCGCGGATCGGGCTCCCCGGGGAGCGGCTGCAGCTCGCGGACGCGCCGCTGGGGCAGCCCGTGGAGCTCCTGGCAGAGGCGCTCGAGAGGGCCCGCCGCGACGCGTTCGGCCGAGCGTTCCGGGCAGCAGGCGGCAACGCGGCGACGGCCGGACGGCTGCTCGGGCTGAGCCGATCGTTCGCCTACAAGGAGGCGGTGCGCCTCGGGCTCATCCCTCCGGCCGGGCCGCGCAAGCGCTGAGGAGCCCGAGCGAGACGCCGTCCTTTCGAAGGACGGAGCGCAGCGCCTCCACGGAGGACGACGCTCAGCGCGCCGGCTCGGGGGTGCCGATCCCTTCGAGCGGCACGCGCGCGAGCGCCGTGTAGCGCGCCCCCTTCGGGGTCAGCTCGCTCTGGTAGACGATGATCTCCTCGATCCGCGTCTCGCCGAAGTCGACGTTGCCGACCGCCTGAGCGCAGGCGTCGAGCGCCGGATCGCCGCGCGGATCGCGCGAGCGGGCAAGGGTGAGGTGCGGCTCGAACGGCCGGTCCTCGGGGACGTAGCCCGTCGACATCGAGAGCGTCTGCTCCAGGTCGCGGTGGATCGCGGTGAGGGCGCCGACAGCGCCGCCCACGCCGAGCCAGAGCACGCGCGGGCGACGCCGCGTTCCGAACGCACCGCCCTTCTCGATGCGCAACGTGAGCGGCCTGTGGAACGCGGCGACGCTCCCGGCAGCAGCGATGACGAGCGGCAGGCGCTCCTCTCCGATCTCGCCCATGAAGGCGAGCGTGAGATGCAGCCCAGCAGGCTCCACCCACTTGGCGGACGGAGCCCGCGGCGAGATCTCCCGCAGGAGATCTCCGACCTTGGCGAGGAGCTCGGCTCCCGGATCAACGGCGACGAAGACGCGCACAGCTCACCTACGCTCACCCACGCTCAATTACCACCCACAGACTTCACGCTTGTTCTGCTCCTTGAGCCACCTCCGGAGCGGCTCGAAGTACTCCAGCATGGCGCCCGGATCGGCCGCGGTCTCCCCCGTCACCGCCTGCATCGCCTCCTGCCACGGGCGGCTCGCGCCGAGCGACAGCATGGCGC
This sequence comes from Sorangium sp. So ce128, assembly GCF_051525245.1. Lineage (NCBI taxonomy): Bacteria > Pseudomonadati > Myxococcota > Polyangiales > Polyangiaceae > Sorangium > Sorangium sp. So ce128. Next base: position 7,322,932 of record NZ_CP150313.1, read on the forward strand.
GCAGCTTCTCGCCCGCGGCCGCGCTGCCGTGGATCGAGCACGCGTGGAGCGGCCCCGTGTGCCCGGCCGCCTTGCACAGCGCGCGGTGGAACTGGAACTGGTAGACGTGCGCGAGGAAGTAACGCATGTACGGGACGCCCGCCGCGACGTGGAACTTCGCCCCCGGGTCGAAATCGGCCTCGCTGCGCTGCACCGGCGGCGCGACGCCCTGGTACTTCAGCCGCAGCGCCCACCACGCCGCGTTGTAGTCGGCCGGCTTCGTCCTGCCCGAGAAGACATCCCACCGCCACTGGTCGATGAGCTTGCCGAACGGGAGGAACGCGATCTTGTCGAGCGCCTTCTTGAAGAGGAAGTTGATGACCCCCTTCTCGTCCTCGGACACCCTGTCGAGCAGCCCCAGCGACCTCAGGTAGCTCGGCGTCACGGAGAGGGCCAGCGTGTCCCCGATCCCCTCGTGGAAGCCTTCGTTGGCGCCCGACTGGAACAGGATCGGGAGCTTGTAGTACTGGTGGTAGTAATAGATGTGCCCGAGCTCATGGTGGATCGTGATGAGATCCTCCTCGCTCGGCTCGATGCACATCTTGAGGCGGAGATCGTCCCGGTCGCCCACGTCCCAGGCGTTCGCGTGGCAGACGACCTCGCGGTCGGCCGGCTTCTTGAGCAGCGATCGCTCCCAGAAGGTCGCCGGCAGCGGGTCGAACCCGAGCGAGGTGAAGAACCGCTCGCCGAGCGAGACCATCTGCTTCCCGTCGAGCTTCTTCGCCTTGATCTTCCGCGTCACGTCGAGCGAGGGCTGGCCCTTGTACGGCTCCATGAGCCCGTAGACGTTCGACCACTCCTGCGCCCACATGTTGCCGAGGAGGTGCGCCGGGATCGGGGACTTCTCGCCGATCCTGTCCTTGCCATGGATCGCGCGCAGCCTCGCGCGCACATAGCAATGCAGCTCGTCGTAGAGCGGCTTCAGCTTGCCCCAGAGCCGCTCGGTCTCGGCCTCGAACGCATCGGGGGACATGTCGTATCCGGCTCGCCAGAGCGCGCCGACGTCCGGGAGGCCGAGCTCCGCCGCCCCCTTGTTGCCGAGGGCGACGTAACGCTCGAACTTCGGCCGGAGCGGCGGGGCGATCGCGTGCCAGCCCGCCCATGCATCGAGCAGCTCGTCCCAGTCGCGGCTGGTCTTCAGGAGGCTGGAGAGCTCGTCGAGCGCGAGGCACTTCGGCTCGGCCCCGGCGCCCGCGCGCGCAGCGCCCCGGGCTGCGGTCGTCGCCCGCCCTGGCCTGGCCTTCGGGCAGTGCTTGCCCTTGCCGTACAGGCTCGTCATCTCGACCGAGAGCGCGGCGAGCTCGGCGCGCTCCGCCGGGTCGCTCGGCGCCGGAAGGGAGGTCGAGAGCTTGAGGAGCGCCAGCTGGCGGGCGACGTCCGCGGGCAACGCGAGCCCGTCGAAGCGCGCCGCCGCCTTCATCGTGCGGTTCAGGTACTCCATGCTCGCCTCCTCCGCGGAGGCGGCGAGCGCGTCGGTATCGTCCGTGAGGTAGGTCTGGTTGACCCAGGACGCGCGCGCGGACTGGATCCGCAGCCTGCGCAGCTCCCGGTCGACGGCGGCCACGAAGGCCTGCGCCTCGGCCGGGCCGGGCGGCGCCGCCTGCGGGGGGGCGGCCTCCGGCCGGGCCGCCGCGGGCGCCGGGGTCGCGGGCGCCTCTTCACCCTGGCGCGGCGGCGCTGGCGCCGCCGTCGGCGGAGCGGCGCCGCTGCACGCCGCGCCCAGCCCGAGCGCGACGAGCATCAGCGGACGCGCGATGGCCGTCCGGGCGAGGGCAAAGCGGACCACGGGCCCTTCATACACGCCGGACCGTGCCGAGGGAACCAGGAGCGACGTGCGATCGTCGGGGCGCGGCCCCGCCGCGCCGCCCCTCCGGATTCACCCGCACCCCCCGCGAGTCACCCGCACCGTCCGCGATTCACCCGTACCGTCCGCGATTCGCACGGGTCGGCGCGACCTGGACGAACCGCCCCGCAGTGACGGCTGCCATGCGGCGGTGAACTGCCGTTACAATGCTCACCCACCATGAGGAATGCCCTTGCGCCCAGGCCCACGCTCTCGGCGGTCCTCGGCCTCGCCGCCGCCCGCCCGGCGCCCCGCTCGCCCGCAGGACGGACGAGCGGCCGCCGCCCGACGGCCCGGAGCAGCCGCTCCGGGTTGCCTCGCAGAGCGAGGCGGCGAAGCGCTGCGACGAGCTGCGACCTCGAGGCGAGGTGCAGACGGATGCCCCACCCCGAGGCGCGAGCCACGACCACCTGCGCACCGAGCGACGGCCATGAGTGAGCTCGAAAATTTCTCGTTCGTGATCCCCGGCGAGCTCGCCGGCATGGCCTATCCCCACGCGCCCCAGGCGGTCGAGGAGCTCGCGGAGCTCGGCTTCCGCAGCCTGGTGTCGCTCTCGCGTCGGGCGCCACCGCCTGCGGCGGTGGGCCCGCTCATCCACCTGCATTGCCCGCTCGCCGACTTCACGCGCATCCCGAGCGTGGACCTCCTCCGCGCCGTGGCGTTCCTCGGCCGGGCGCCGCGGCCGATCGCCGTTCACGGGGAGGGCGGCGTCGGGCGCACCGGGGTCGTGCTGGCGTGCCGCCTCGTGTCGCTGGGCAGGTCGGCGGCCGAGGCCATCGCCGAGGTGCGGCGCGTGCGGCCAGGCTCCATCGACGACCCCGAGCTCGAGGCGTCGGTCGCGGAGTTCGAGCTGTTCTACCGGAGCGCGCACGAGCAGGCGACGCCGGCCCCCTTCAACTTCGCGCCCGCGTCGCCGCTCGACCGGATCGTCCACGGCGCGGAGCGGCCCGGCTTCGGGATGGCGAACTGGTCGGCTTCCGGGATCCGCTCGTCGGTGGTCGCGCCGCCGAGCTCGGCAGCTCACGCGGATCCGAGCGACGCGCCCGTCGAGGCGTGGCTCGCCTTCATGGCGCGGCACGGGATGCGCGAGGTGCTCTGCCTGCTCGACGAGGGAGAGCTGGCGCTCCACCGGATCCCGCTCCTCGGCCGCTACCAGCGCGAGTTCCTCCGGGTGACGCACGTGCCGCTCGACGGAGGCGCGCTCCCCTCGCCCGACGCGCTGGAGCGCGCGCTCGACGCGCTGAGGCGCGCCGAGTCCAGCGGCGCGCCTGCCGTCGTGCACTGCGCGTCCGGCGCGGGCCGCGCGGGCGTCGTGCTGGCGGCGTGGCTGCGCGCCCGGCACGGCCTCGCCCCCGAGGCGGCGATGGGCGCGGTCCGGGATCACGCGCGGCACTTCGGCGCGCACCGCGACCCGCTGAAGGCAGGGCCTGCGGCGCGGGATCTCATCGCGGGCGTGCCGGCGCTCGCGTGAGCGCGCCGCTCGCGTGAGCGCGCGGGCCGGCGCCGGCGCTGGCCCGCGGCCGGGCGGCGTCGAGCGTCACCCGACGGCGCTTCGCCCGGGCCTCGCGCGCCGGTGCTCGCGGTACATGCGCAGGGCGAACGCGCCGGCCGGCTCGCCGCGGAGCCCTTCGGCGAGCGCGCGGAGCTCGGACGGCAGCTCGGAGGGCGGCGGCAGCGGCGACGGGTGGTGCTCGGGCGCGAGCAGCGGCGCGGCGAGCGCGGCGAAGGTGAGATCGGCGGCCGAGAAGCGGTCTCCGACGAGGTACGGGCGCCCATCGCGGAGGCGCTCGTTCACCGCGTCGAAGACCGCGCGGAGCTTGCCTCGCGAGCGCTCGGCGGAGGCGGCGTCGATGCGCATGACGCGCTTCATGACCGCCCGCGCGACCGGGTAGTAAGCGCGGAAGGTGCCGCGCCCGAACCACCAGGGCGGCGCCGCGCCAGCGCCCTCGAGGGAGCGGAACGACCCGCCCATCAGGGCGAACGCGCCCTCCGCGTCGGGCAGGAGGTGAAAGTACGCGACGCGGCGGGTCGCGGGGCCGAGGTCGACATCGAAGCGCTGCTCGAGCGCCTCGACCTCGGCGCGGCCTGCGTCGGGCTCGCGGGAACCTTCGAAGAAGAGCGCGCGCTCCGGCGGCACGAGCGTGTCGGCGTAGCGCAGGATGTCGGTCGAGTCGCCGAGCACGCCCGCCGGCGAGACGAGCACCGGGACGGAGCGGCGCCCGCCGGCCCTCAGCGACGGGAGCGCGTGGGCGAGCGGGAGGTAGGCGTCCTCCCGGTACCGCGCGCCGGCACGATCGAGCGCCCACCGCGCCTTCTCGCAGAAGTGGCTCCAGGGAATGGTGATGAGGCGGAGGGGCGCGCCCGCGCCAGGATCAGCCATGAGGATCTCCAAGGTCCCTGGACGACCCGGGCGCGACGCGCATCAGCGCCGGATCTCGAAGAGGTGGATGCCGTACGCGGGGAGCTCGACGCCGAGGCCGCGCGACAGATCGACGAGCTCGTCGCCGTCGCGCGGGTGCTCGTTGCCGGTCATGAGGTCGGCGAGCAGGACCTTGCGGCCGGCGATGCCGGCGATGTCGAGCGGGATGCGGCACCCGCTGCGCGACGGGGCGAAGTTGATCACCGCCACGAGGGGCGCCGCGCTCCGGGGCGCGCCGCAGGCCGGGAGCGGCTCCCACCGGTAAGCGACGAACGCGTCGGCGCCCGGCCCGCGCGCGGTGAGCGTGGCGAAGCTCCCGGTGCGCAGGATGGGCCGGCGCACGGCCGCGAGCAGCCGCTCGTGGAAGGCGAGGCAGGCCTGATCGACCGGCTCCTCGGGGGCGCGGGCGAGGTGCAGCGAGGCGCGCACCGTCCGCCCCTCGAGCTGGCCGTGGTGGATGAACCGCATCCCGGGCACCGTCGCCGCGATGAACTCGGCGGCCCGGCGCCGATCCGGGGGGAGCACGGCGGCGATGCGCGGCTCGTCGTGGTGCTCGATGAAGCGGACGCTCCGCCGCTGGTAGTCGGGCGTCGCCGCGAGGTGGCCGCGGACCGACGACGCGGAGGCGTGGCTCAGCCGATCGTAAAGGCTCTTGTCGAAGGTGTAGTCGAACCCGAGCATCTGCAGGCGCCACTCGAGGTCCCAGAAGGCCTCGGCGATGAAGACGAAGCTCGGGTGGTCGCGGCGGACGGCGTCGATGGCCTCGGCCCAGAACTCGCCGGTGGCCTCGGCCTTTCGCTCCGCCGGCGGGCGCTTGGACCACGTGCGCCGGAAGACGTCGTCGAGCACCAGCATCGCCATGTCGCAGCGGACACCGTCGCAGCGCGACGCGACGCTGCGGAGCGCCTCGACGGACGCGGCGCGCGTCGCCGCGAGGCGGTAGTCGAGCTGGGCCGTGTCGGGCCACGGCGGGATGTAGGGATCGCGCCCGCTGAGCGGGGCGCCGTCGTCGCCGGCGATGAAGAGCTCGGGCTTCTCCTTCACCCAGTGGTGATCGCGCGCGACGTGGTTGGGCACGAAGTCGAGGATGACCCCGATGCCCCGCGCCGCGAGGCGCCGGCGCAGATCCGCGAGGCCGGCGTCGCCGCCGAACGCGGGGTTCACCTCGTAGCGCGCGACCGCGAACGGGGAGCCAGCCACGTCGGCCTCGGTCCAGTCCGGCAGCACGCGGTCGTACTCGGCGCGCAGGTCGGGATCGGTGAGCGAGCGGCGCGGGCCCTCCTCGCCGAGCGTCCAGAGGCCCATCAGATGCACGTAGTCGACCCCGAGCGCGGCGAGCCGGTCGAGCGCCGCGTCGGGCACGCTGGCGAGCGTCACCCTGGCCTTGGCGGCGCGCGAGAGCTCATGGAGCCAGACACGCACGAAGATCGCGTACAGCAGGGGGTGCTGGTGGGCAGGGACTAGGGAGCTCATCGATTGGATTGGGGACGGCGGGCCCGCGAGGGAGTCGCGGACAGCGGGCGTCGGCGGGGGATTGTCTGCGGGCTCGGGTGGTCCCTGCAAGGGCGATCACGATGTGCTGCAGGCGCGGCGGGCCGAGGCCGCGCGCGCAACGTCCAGCACAGAGGCCGTCTCGCTCGATCCCGGGCGCTCGCGGCGCGGGCGCCGTCAGGCGCGGCGCGCGCGGCGCCTTCGCGCGAGCGCGGCGGCCGCGCCGAGGGCGACGAGCGGCAGGGCGAGGGGCGTCGCGGCCTCGTCGGGCGAGAGCCGGCAGCCGCAGCCGCCCTGCTTGGGCTCCACGGGCGGCGGCGCCTCGGCCGGCGGCGCGTCGTCGACGGGCGCCTCCGCCTCGGCGGCGTCCTCCGCGGGCGCGCCCTCGGAGGCCTCTTCCTTGGCGGGCTCGTCGCTCTTCTCGGCCTCGGCCTTGTCCGCCTTCTCGTCCTTCTTTTTCTTCTCGCCGCTGAAGACGATCGCGCGGCGATCGATGACGGGGTTGTCGCCCTGCAGGGTGATCTTCTGCTTCGGCCCCATCTGCACGCCGTCGCTCACGCGCTTGATCACGAGCTCGTACTCGCCGGCCTCGAAGCCTCGATCGCGCCGGAGGACGAAGTCGAACTTGGTGATCGCAAAGACCTTGCCGCTGCTGTCGGAGAAGCCGACGTCCATGCTCTCGTTGATCGACTGCTGGTTCTGGAGCGGGATGCGGACGAGGATCGGGGTCTCGGGCGACTTGTCGGTGAGCGCTCGCTCGTAGTGCACGGTCGGCGTGAACGAGAACAGCATCGGGATGTGCCCGAGGTGCGGCATCCCTCCGTAGTTCATCGTCATCTTCAGCTTCCATCGGCCGCTGTCTTCCTTGGGCGAGCGGTCGACGATGGTGACGGTGCCCGCCGCGTGCGCGGCGCTCGCGGGCAGCCACGCCCCGATCAGCGCGAGCGCGGCGGCGACGACGCGCGCAAGGAAGAGGCGGCGCGCCGCGCCGGGCTGGGTCGCTCCGGGGCGGGCGTGAGGACGCTCGGCGCGCGGACGCTGCGCGCCGAGCTGAGACAGGGGATCGGTTCGAGGTCGGGCGGTTCGCATGCGCGGCACGCTACCAGGGATTTCGTGGCAACGAGACGCGGACGAGAGGGCGGGCGGCGCGGACTAGAAGAGGGCTGGCAGCGTGGACGAGAAGATCACCGCCAGCGTGAACGAGACGATGACCGCCAGCGCGCGGGGCTCAGTCCGGGAACCAGAGCAGCGCGTCGGAGGTGGGCTTGTAACAGGCCTGGCGGCCCGCCTCCTCGTTGTCGGTGCAGCTCGCGTTGTCGAGGCAGTCGATGATCTCGTAGCGGCCGGCGGCGTTGTAGATGGTGGTGAACATCGCGCGCTGGGCCCCCTCGAGCTTGCTGAACGCGCTCTTGCACGCGGGGACGGGCACCCTCTCGCAGCGGGCCATGCGCGCGCAGCGGGACTCGATGACCGGCGCCGCCGTGGGCTCGTCCGGGTTCAGCTTGACGGCCACCTCGTCGTTGCACTCCAGGATGATCTGGCTCCGGTCCGGCGAGCTTTCGGTGGCGGCCTCCATGCGGCGGGAGAAGCAGCTCGTCATCGCGCGGAGGTACGTGGGCGACGAGGTCGGGTAGGCGGCCTTGCACGCGTTGAGGTGCTCCCAGGATGCACCGGCGCGCTGGAGCTTGGCGAGCGCGGAGCACCACTCGGCCTGGGCCGCGATGACACCGTCGCGATCGGGGAAGCTGGTGGGCCGCTCAGAGCATGCGTTCAGCGCGAGCATCGACGCGGCCACCGCGATCGGCAGGGCCAAGGATCGAAGGGCGGGCATTGGCGGACCCTAGCACGAGAGGTCCGCCGACGCGGAATCTCCGGATGCTCGCCGCCCCTCATGGCCGGTTTGACAGCAGCTCGCAGCGGAGTCGCACGCCGCCCCCGCCGTCGCGGAGCGCGGCGGCGCCGTCGGGGCCGAAGACCACACCGAGGTCCAGCCCGCCCCGGGCCGCGGCGCGGACCTCGATCGCCTCGACGCACAGGGCGCCGCGGCCGCCGGAGAGCAGCGCGGACGCGGGGGCGTCCCCCTCGAACAGCGGCGCCCCGTTCCTCGAGGCTACCCGCAGCGTGGCGGGCAGCTCGGCGATGAACCGGTGCGACGGCCGCGCGCCGCCGCAGCCGCTGGCGCCCATCTCCGCGAGCGACGCGAGGGGCCCGAGCGGCTCGAGCGGACCGACCTGGCCACGGGCGACGTCGATCGGCCCCGCGACCACCTCGCCGGAAGCGACGGAGTAGCCGATGAGGGCCACGCCAGGGGCGTCGAGCCGGCGGCCCAGGGTGAGGCGGGCGCCCGCGAGCTCGGGGACACGCGCGAGCCCGAAGGCCGGGAAGGTGCCCTGCCGCACGGCGACGACGAAGCTGCGCCTCCCCGCGTCGAGGGCGAGCAGCTCGCCGCCCGGCAGCTCGACCGCGGCGGCGATCGCGCCGGCGTGGTCGAACGGCAGGAGCGCCGGGGGCTCGGCGCCCGCGCGCACGCGGAGGCCGCGCCGTCCGTGCGGGCCGCTCGCGTCGAACAGCAGCAGCAGATCCGCGGGCGCCCTGGCGCCTGGCGCGAGCAGCACGGGGACGATGTCGCCGGACGCCGCGCCGAGCGAGCCGTCGCGGAGCGACAGGCGGCGCGGCGCTCCGGCACGCGCGAACGGCAGGAGCACGCTCGCGGTGAAGGTGCCGTCGCGGAGCGCGCCCAGGGGCGAGGACGGCGCGGTCGACAGCGAGACGAGAGGGGGCGCGCCGCCGGTCGGACGGGCCGTCGCGGGCACGCCCCCTGCCGCGGGCGTGCCCCGAGGAGCGCGGCGACCCGAGGGGGGCGGCGCCGGGGCGACCAACGGCGGAGGGAAGGACGAGGGGTCGTCGTCGAGGCGGCAGGAGACGAGCGGCGGAGGAGCGGCGCGGAGCGCTGGGTTCACCGCAGGAGCGAAGGGCGGCGGCGCGCCGCGCGGCGAGGGCGGAGGGCCGCCCCAGCCGAGGCGGACGAGGCCGTGCTCACCCATCGCGCAGCCGATCGGGGAGCAGGCGAAGGGGGCGCCCTCGTCGAAGGGAGGCTCGATCTGGCGGGCGGGCGGGCCCTCGGCTGGACGCCACGAGCGGCCGCCGTCGGTCGACTCGAAGAAGGCCGGCGGGTCGTCGCCGGTGGCGGCGAGCGCGAACCGCCCGCCGACGACGACGTTCTGGACGCCGGCCGGGAGGGGAAAGACGGTGACGCCGCCGCGCGCGTCGATGCGCAGGCCGGCGATGCGGCCGCCGCGGCGGTGCGAGAGCAGCCGCTCCGCTCGACGGGCGCGCGCGGGAGAGCCCGCCTCCGGCAGCGCCTCGCGGGCGGGCGAGACGTCGTCGGCCTCCTCGGGCAGGTGCAGCCAGCCGCGCACGGCGCCGTCGTCGTCCTCCCAGAAATCGGTGTCGACGAGGCGCGGCGGCGATGCGGCGTCGGCGGACCCCGGGAAGACGCCGCCCGCGAGCGCCGGGAAGGCGCCGCCCGCGAGCGCCGGGTCGCGATCGCGTACGCGGACCACGCGGACGCCCTCGGGCGGGCCCGCAGGACGTTCGCGCCCGCGCGCGGGGGGGCCGGGAGGAGATCTCCGCGGCGCGCCGTCCTCCTCTTCGCCCTCGGAGGTCCGGCGCCCTTCCTCCTCGTCCTCCTCGGAGGGCGGCGGCCGCGGCCCCTCCGGCGCCTCCAGCACGAGCGCGGTGACGGTCCCGCGCTCGCCGACGATCCAGCGGTAGAGGCGGTCGGCGTCCTCGCCCTCGATCCGGCGCTCGACCCAGCGGCCGCCGCCGACGCGCACGCACACGCGTGCAACGCCTTCCTCTGCGGGCTCGCGGCTCGCGGCGTCCCCTTGCGGCTCGTCGGGCGCCAGCCGCGCGAAGCGCCGGGGCCATGGCGCCTCGTCGTCGGTCGGGCCGGCGTCTCCCGGGCTCTCCGGAAAGTCGTGGAGCCCAGGGGGGACGCTGCCGCACCGGCCGATGAAGGCGAGGCGACCGCGATCGTCGCCGACGAACGCGCCTTGCGAGCTCGCTATCGGGTCGGGGCCTCGGCCGCGGGGCGGGAACGTGGCCTCCAGCCGCGGCGCGGAGAGCGTCGTCTCGAGCCGGAGCACCTGGGCGGCCTCGTGCGCGCACGCGAGCAAGACGTCGTCGCCCGACCGGAACGGCTGGCAGCGCGCATAGCTCGGGTCGAGGCTCTCGATCGCCGCCTCCGCGAGGGGCTGGGCGGTCGCCGCCGCGAGCACGGCGAGGCCGCCGTCGCGAGCGACGAGCAACCGGCCGCCAGGGAGGAGAGCGCCGGTGGCCGCGGCAAGCGCGAGCCCTGCCGGGGCGAGCGCGCGGACCGAGGAGGCGCCGAGCGTAGGGTCCCGCGCAGGCGGGAGAGAGAGCGAGGCGCTCGGCCCGGCCCGCGGCGGAGGGGGCACCGCGGGTACGAGGCCGGCGGCGCTCACGTGGAGCGTGGCGCCGCCCAGCGGACCCAGGAGCGCGACCGCTCTGCCGCCGTCCTGCTCCTCGAGGAGCGACGTGGCGAGCCCGCGCGTCTCGAGCACGTCGATCCAGGTGGCGCCCCCGTCCAGGGTGACCGAGGCGCGGCCGAACAGGTCGAGGCGCGCCGCGCGGCGCGCGTCGACGGCCACCGCGTCGACCACGCCCGCGGCGCCGAAGCGGCGAACGGCGAGCGTGGAAGGCTCGATCTCGAGGAGCCCCCGATCGCTGCGCAGGAGGATCGCGTCGAGGTACGGCCGCGCGCCGCCCGGAGCGCCGACGTCGGCGATGGGCGCGAGCTCGCCGAGGAAGTCGGCGGCGCGGTAGACGCGGCCCTCGGACCACAGGAGGAACCCGCCCCCGAGGCGCGCCGGGATCGACCGGAACCCGCGGAGCAGCTCGGCCGCGGGGGCATCGGCGAGCACGACGCCCCCATCGACGCGAACGCGGCGCCCTTCGAAGAGCGCGGGCTCCGGGCGGGGCGCGGGCACCCGTTCGTCGGCCCCGGCGGCGGCGTCGAGGAGGACGCCGATGTCCTCGGTGAGGACGTAGCGCGCAGGAGAGAGCGGGAGCGGGTCGGCGAGCGCGGCGGCCCGCGGCTGCGCAGGGCGCGGAGGGCGCTCCGGGGCAGCGCTGCACGCGGCGAGGGAGAGCGCGAGGAGCACGCCTGCGCGGGAGGGCATCGCGGCGGCGCTCACGCGGCGCATTCTAGACCATCTGGAAATCCGCCGCAGCGTGCTGCTGGATGGGCAGACGGGCAGACGGTGCGCCGCGAACGCCGCGCGATCCGCGGCGCACCGCGCGATCCGGGGCCGCGCTCCGCGGTCGAGAGGTCCGCGAGCGCGCGCTCGGCTCAGCGCACGCCCACGACCGCCTTGCACTGCACCGGCTGCCGGCTCTCCTGGCCGTACAGGACGAGCGCGAGCGTGCCGCCGCCGGCGCCCTGCGCCGGCTCGCTCCGCCGCGCCGCCGCGGGGCTCGGCCCGCCGCGCCCGCGCCGCTCCACGAGCCCGCCGCGCGCGCCGAGCGTCGCCGCGGGTGTCGGCCCCGCGAAGCGCGCGATGAGCTTCTTCACGACGCCGGGCGGCTCGTAGAAGCCGAGGCCGCCCTCGTAGCGCTCGTCGCGCACGACGAGCTCCACGGCGTCGAGGCACGCGCGCTCGCGCGACCACCGGATCACCGCGACGCCGGCCGTCCCGGCCGCGGTGATCCCCGGCAGCGCGCCGGGCACGAGGCCGATCTCCGTATCGAACGACAGGACCACGCGCGCCTCTCCGGCGCGCGGCGCGCAGGCGGGGTCGCCGCCCGCGGCGAGCGCGCCGAGCGGGGCGAGGGCTTCCTCGGGCCCCAGGGCGCCGAGCACGGGGTCGACCGGCGAGAGCACCGCGCCGCCGTCTCCGGCGACCGCCACGAAGACGGGCGCTCCCGCGCGAGCGCCTGCGCCGAAGGCGAAGCGCGCCCGCTGCGCCGCTGTCGAGCGCGCGGTGCGCTGCACGTGGAGCTCCCGGATCGCCGGAGGCGGCCCGCCGCCCGCGGGCCGCGCGAGAGGAGCCTCGCCGCGCGCGCCGCGGAAGTCGACCGAGCTCACCACGAGGCCGTCGTGCTGCGTGCTCAGGAACACCGCGCGATCGCCGAGATCGACGCCGATCGCGGGCTGGGGGGCGCAGCCGCCGACCGGCCGCGTGACGCGCGCGGCGTCCAGCAGGCCGGCGAGGCACGCCTCCGCCGGGCCGGCCGCGATCGGGGCCACGCGACCGTCGCGATCGATGACGAGCCCGATCGGCGCCTCGTAGGGCCGGTACGCGAGCTGGAGCAGCCCGGCGCTCGCGAGCGGAACGGTGGCGCGGTGGATCTCGGCGCGCAGGTCGAGCGGCGCGATCCACGCGAGCTCCGCGTCGGCAAAGGAGGGGCCCGGCAGGCCGCCGCTGCCCGACTGGCCAACGCTGCCCATCAGGCCAACGTTGAACGACGGCAGCGTCAGCATCCCGAGGGTGCCGAGCCGCAGCGTGCCCGCCATGCGCGAGGGCGGCGCGGCGACGGCGCCGAACCCGGACGACTCCGGCACGCGCGCGGCGTCGAGCGGCCCCGCGAAGCTGCAGGCGAGCCGCGCGAGGGGCGGCGGCGCCGGAGGCCGCGCCGCCCTGTCGCGATCCGGCGCGGGCCGCGCAGGGGGCGGCTCCGCGAGGGCCGCGCCGGATCGCGACAGGGCGGCGCGGCCTCCGACGCCGCCGCCGCCGCCGGAGCGCGGGGCCGACGCCCACCCGAGCCGGAGGAACGTGCCGACGCTGCAGCCCACCGCCGAGCAGGCGTTGAGGCGCGCGGCCCCGCCGCCCGGCGGCGGCGCGACGGGCGCCCACCGCTGCCCTCGATCGATCGTCTCGAAGAGCCCGCCGTCCTCGGTCTCGGCGAGCGCGAAGGGGCCCGACGCCGCGATCGAGCGCGCGCGCGCCGGCACGGCGTGGCGGCGCAGCCGGCCGGCGGGGTCGATCGTGATCGGCGCGGGATCGGCCGCGTAGCCGTGCACGGGGAGCCAGCCCTCGATGGCGCCGTCCGCGCGCGCGGCGAGCGCGCGCGAGAGCAGCTCCGCCCGCTCCTCGCCATACGGAGGCCAGAGGAGCGGCGGCTCGCCCCGCGCGAGCCGCACGACGCGCAGCGCGCCGCGCACCTCGACGCGCTCGCCGTCCGGCAGGAACGTGCCGGGGCGCGCGATGAGCGCGACCGCGCCCCCGCCGCGGCGCGGGATCCAGGCGAGGACGTCGCTCGCGTCCGCCGCGTCGAGACGGTGCTCGACCCAGTCCCCCGGCCCGCGCCGCACGCAGAACACCGCGCTCTGTTGCGTCGCGTCGCCGCCGAGCGCCCCTTGAGAGAGCGCGCGGAGATCGATCCGCGGCCTCGGCCGCCCCTCGCATGGCCCCACGTAACCGAGCGCCTCGCCGTCGACGCCGACGAAGCGATCGGTCTCCCGCGCCGGCTCGGGCAGGAGCTCGAACGAGCGCTCGACGCGGAGCGCGCGCGCGTCGCTGGAGAGGTCGACGACGCTCGCGCGCTCCGGGCCGGCGCAGACCGCGAGCAGCGCGTCGCTCGCGCGGAACGGCGCGCACTCGCCGCTGCCGGGCGGGAGCGGCGCGACGGACGAGGCGCGGCCGGTGGCGAGGTCGACGCGGCCGATGAGGCCGTCCACGGCGAGCGCGGCCCCGCCGTCGGCGAGCGGCAGGCCCGAGGCGACGGCGTCCGCGAGCTGCTGGAAGGGCGCGCGGCCGAGCCACCCGGGATCGACGCCGGCCGCCGGCGGCGCGCGCCGCGCGCGGGGCTCGCCGAGGCGACCGCTCGGCTCGACGGCGCGCTCGAGGCCGAAGGCCAGCGAGGCGACGATCTCCTCGCCGCGGACGTCGAGCGCGATCGCATCGCCGAGCTCCGCCGTCACGTCGCGGTACGAAGCGCCCGCGTCCAGCGTGAGGAGCGCGCGCCCGAAGACCGTCAGGACGAGCGCGCGGCGCTCGCTGGCCGCCGCGGCCGCGACGAGGGACGGCGAGCCGAGCGGCCGCAGCGCGCCGCTCGCGCCCTGGACGACGAAGCTCCCGGCCGCGGTGAGCAGCCCGATGCCGTCGAGCCATGGGAACGCGCTGGCGACGTCGCCCGGCAGGGTCGCGAGCTTGCGGAGCTCCCCGCCGAAGCTCTCGGCGGCGTAGATGTCGCCGCCGCTCCAGAACAGGTAGCGCGCGGCGCGCGTGACGCCGATAACGCGCGCGCCGGGCCGGGCCCACGCGGGGAACGCCGCGCCGCCGGCGAGCACCACGCGGTCCGCGCCCAGCGGCTCGAGCCGATCGAGGCCGTGCAGCTCGGCGCGCTGGCCGTTGACGATCGCCCTGTCGACCTCCCGGCCGTCGAGGACCACGCGCTCGACCAGGCCGAGGTAGGGTTGCGCGACGTACCGGGCCGGGCCGAGCGCGACGGTCGAGGTGGCGCGGGGAGGCGGTTCGAGCGCGCCGGGCGGCGCGGCCGCCGGCTCGGCCGCGCCGCACGCCGCGAGCGCGAGCGCGAGCGCGAGCGCGGCGAGGAGAGGAGCCACGACGTCTTCGGCGGTCATGCGGGTGCGGGCCTCGGCGGGCGCGAGTGGTGCCGCTCTGCGCGGCGCCGAGCGCGATGCTACCCGCGAAACGTGTCGGCCTTGAGGTTGTACCGCCTCATCCAGCGGTGCACCTGCACGCGATCCCTCCCCAGCACGCGCGCCACGGCGGCGACGTTCCCCTGGTGCCTCGCCAGGAGATCCCGAAGCACGCCCTCCTCCGGGGTGGTCCTCGGCGGCAGCGGCCCGCCCGGCGCGGACGCTCCGTCCTCCGCGGGCTCCTCGTCGTACTGCGGGTAGACCGTGGCGCGGGAATCCTCCACGAGCGGGCTCGCGAGGGCAGCGCCCCGGGCTCCGTACGTCTTCATCCGATCGCGGATGCTGTCGCTGAGATCCTGGATGCCGAACTCGGCGCCGCGATCCGCGGCGGCCCAGCGCTTCAGGAGCGCCTCGAGCTCCCGCACATTGTAGGGGAAATCGTGGTGGAGCAGGGCCGTCATGGAGACCATGCTGGGCCGGATCTCGGACCGGCCGTGGCGCGCCGCGAGCGCGGTGCAGAGCAAGAACATGTCTTCCTTGCGTTCGCGGAGGGGGGGCAGGGTCACGCTGTGCTCGTTCAGGCGACCGAACAGATCGGCGCGGAAGGCGCCCGTCTGCTGGAGCTTGTCGAGATCGCGGTGCGTGGCGGCGACGATCCGCACGTCGATCCGCTCGGCCTGCGTCCCGCCGAGCGGCGTGAACTCCTTCGACTGGATCACCCGGAGGAGCTTCGCCTGGGCTTCCGCCGGCATGTCCCCGATCTCGTCGAGCAAGAGCGTGCCCTCGTGGGCCGCGCGGAGGATGCCCGCCCTGTCGCGGTCGGCGCCCGAGAACGCGCCGCGCCGGTGCCCGAAGAGCTCCCCCTCGACGAGGGCGGCGGGGATGGCGGCGCAGTTGACGGCCAGGAACGGGCCGCGCCGGCCGCTCCAGTCGTGGAGCTGCTGGGCGAAGATCTCCTTTCCCGTCCCGCTCTCACCGCGAATCAGCACCGAGAGCTCGCTGCGCGCGATCTCGTGCAGGCTGCGGGCGAGGGTCCGGGTCTGGTAGCCGCCCACGATCTGCCCCATCGAGAAGCTCGGCGGCCCCTCCTGCGAGCCCGGCGGCTCGACGTAGGCCCCGTCGATGCGGTAGCGGGCGTAGCTCTCGACGTCGCGCTCGACGAACTTGAAGATGGCGTCGCCGACCCGGACCTGGTCGAGGTGCGCGATGGGCGCCTCCGTGACGAACTCGCCGTTGCAGAGCGTGCCGTTGCGGCCGCCGAGGTCGGTCAGCCGCCAGACGCCGCCCCGCCGCTCGATCCGAGCATGATGGCGCGAAGCGCTCCGCGTCGGCACGGACACATCCGCGGTCGGATCGCGGCCGAGGACCGAGCCTTGCTCGAGCACGGGGTATGCAGGACGGAATTGCTCGTAGTTGTCGGCGTAGAGCAACACGAGCCCCGCCCCGGCGCTGGTCTGCCGAGAGAACGGAGCACGAAATTGCATTGACGCTGTACTATCGATGTCCTTCGACCGTTCTGTCCCGTCGCCGTGCATTGGGAATGGTGATGGTACCAACCTATCCGTCCGCCGGGCGTATCATTCGTCCGAGCCGATCGTGCTCGCGGAGGGGTCTTCGGAGCGGCTGACCCACATCCACGCCGCGCCTCAGCCGTCCTCGGGCCGCGCGCCCACGGAGCACACGAGGCGCTGCGTCGTCGCCTGCGCTCGCAGCGCGCCTTGTCCTGCGCCGCTCCCCTGCCCCCGCGCGGCCGTCCACCGCGCGATCAGCGCCGCGTCCTCCGCGCGCTCACCGCGCCGCCTCGAGTCGGAGGCCGCGAGGTGCAGCGCTTCGAGGCAGACGCGCTCGCGCCCCCAGCGCACCTGCGCGAGGCCCTGGTTCCCGAGCGCGATCGCGGGCAGCGCCCTCCGATCGAGGCGCAGCGCGCGCTCCGGATCGAGCGCCACGAGCGCGCGCCACGCGCCCCTCTGGGCGCGGCAGCGCGCGTCGCTGGCGGCGGTCAGCGTCGCCCAGGGCGCGAGCGCGACCACCTCGCCCGCGGTCCCCCCCATGCGGTCCAGCACCGCCGCGCCCGCGATCTCGAGGGCCGAGCCGTCGAGCACCAGCACGCCGGCCTCCCCATCGTCGCGCCACGCGAGGGTCATCGGCCGGCCCCGCAGCTCCTCGCGGTCGAGCGCCAGGAGGCGCGCAGGCCGCCGGGGCTCCGGCGTGTGCTCCTCGACGGCCACGCGGCGCCGGAGCTCGCCGAGCACGAGCGCGCGGCCAGGACCGAGCAGGAGACCCGGGGCCCGCCCCGGCGCGGTGTCCGCGTAACCTCGGCGCGGCTCGAACGCCGGGAGCGCCCGCGCGCCCTGCGGGTCGAGCAGCAGCTCGCCCGCCTCGGCGAGGACGAGCAGCCCGACCTCGCCGCTCGCAGCGAGCAGCGGCATCGACGCGCTGCGCTTCCCGCCATGCCCGCCGCTCGGCGCGAGCTCGGTCGCGTTCAGTCGGAGCGCCTCGCCGCGCAGATCGAACGGCGGGAGGTAGAGCACGCTGTGCGTCCGGACCGCCGCGACCTTCGGGCCTCCCTTTCCGGGCGCCGCGCCGCCATTGCCCGACGCCGCGACGTTGGGCGGCGCCTCCTCGGGCGCGGCCTCCTCGGCGGGCGGCGCCTCCTCGGCTGGCCGCGCGGCGCGCCCAGGCGGCGGCGCGTCGGCGACGACATCGAGCGTCTCGCCATACGACGTCGGCACGGTCCATCGCTCCGAGCCAGCCTCGGGCGCGGCGCGCGGGCGCAGCGCCGGCAGCTCGACCGGCGCGCAGGAGAGCGACGGCAGCGCCGCCGGCGGCTCGTCGATCCGGCCGACGCCGCCCACGCAAGCCGCCGCGTCCGCCCCGGCGGCGCCCGCGCGGCTGGCATCCGCCGCCCCGCAGCCGGGACCCGGCGCGGCGGCGACGGCCGGCGACGCCTCGCCCGCGCCCCAGCCGAGCCGCACCACGCCGCTCAACGCACAGCCGAGCGCGGAGCACCCGCCCTGGAACAACGGCGGGGGCACCGGCGAGCGCCCGGCGGCGCGCCACGTGCGGCCGTGATCGAGCGTCTCGTAGAGCTCCGCGCCGGCCGTGACGAGCACGCCGTGGTCGCCGGTCACCACCATCCCCGCCGGATCCGGCGGCAGGGCGTGCGGCGAGACCGTCCCGTCATCCGCGATCGTGACGCCCAGGCTCCCCTGCCCGACGGGATCGGGCCACTCGACCGACGACAGCCACCCGTCGACCCCGCCGTCCTCGCGCGCGCGGAAGCGCCTGTCGACGAGCGCCCGTGTCCCGTCGCGCAGGGGCGGCGTCCAGTACCAGCCGGGGAGGTGCCCGCGGAGCTCCACGACCCGCGCGCCCCCCTCGTCGCGGCCCCGCGGCGCCCCGGCGGGCGGCGGTAGCCGCGCGTCGCGCTCGCCCCTCAGCAGCGCGATCGCGCTCCCGTCCCGGCGCGGCGCCCAGCCGACCAGCGTCTGCGACTCGCCGAGCTCGACCGCATGCTCGACCCAGTCGTCCGGGCCGCGCCGCACGCAGATCCTCGGGTGGATCACGACCTCGCCGTAGCGGAGATCTCGCTCCTCGTCGCTGGCGACCCGCGGCGACGCCGCGCAGCCGCCGACGTAGCCGAGCGCGCCGCCGTCGTCGGCCACGAAGAACCCGTCGTCGCTGAAGGAGCGCTCCATCCGCGGCGCCTCGCCGCGCTCGGAGCGCAGGACGTAGCTGCCGTAGCCGTCGTAATCGTCCCACACGCAGAGGAAGAGCGGCCCGTCCTTCGCGGGCACCGGCGCGCAGCCCGGCCCGTCCGGGAGCCAGCCGGAGAACCGCTCGCGCACCGCGCCCGTGCTCACGTCGATCCGCGCGACGCCGCCCTCGAACACCCCGAGCGCGGTCCCGTCGAGCAAGAGCGCGCCCGCGGAGATGGCCGCCGCGAGCGGCGCGAGATCGTCGAGGACGGGGGCGTCGCGGGAGGCGGCCTGGGCGCCTGCGAAGAGCAGCTGGAACGACCCGCTCGGCTGCCAGATCGCGCGGGGATCGCCGTCGGGCCGGCCGAGCGAGCCGTCCGGGAGGACGGCCACGCGCCCGAGCGCCGTGTCGAGCGAGAGCGCGTCCGGGGCGACGCTCAGGGCGCGCACGGCGATCCCGAGCCGCTGGCCGACGTCGATCCACGTCCTGCCGCCGTCCGCCGTCGTCGCGGCGCGGCCGAAGACGTCGAGGCGCGCCGCGCGCGCGGCATCCAGCGCGGCCAGATCGTGGATGGCCGGCATGTCGAGCGCCCGGCCCCGATCCTCGCCCGGCAGGAGCTCCCGCGGCCCCTGCTCCATGAAGACCACGACGCCTCGCAGGCCGTTGCGGGCGCCCCGCACCGCGCCGCCGCCGCCGAGCGCCACCTCCGCGAGCGGCCCCGTGAAGCCGCGCGAGCGGAACGCCCTGCGCCGGGTCCAGTGCAGGAAGCCCCCGCCGAGGTGGGGCGCGATCGCGAGCGATCCGACGACCGGCTCGCCGGACGCCCACAGATCGGCCTCCCACGCCGCCGCGGCGACGCGCCCGTCTCCGCCGAGCTCGATCCGCGCGCCCTCCGTGACGACGCGCGCCGCGACGGCCGCGGCCGGTCCGTCGTGCGTCGCCCGGAACACGCCCTCGGAGAGCGCCTGGAAATAGCGCGCCCCCGCCGGGGCAGCGCTGGCGGAGCCGGTCGCGCCCGACGCACGCGCGGCCCGAGCAGCCCCCGCGCCGCTCGCCGGGCTCGGCTCGGGCGCACGCGCGCAGGCGGCCGCGAGGAGAGCCGAGATCAGACCGAGCGAGCGCACCAGCATCCGGGGAAAGCACGACGGTATCCGTTGTCGCGCCCCCGTCCAGCGTCGATCCACGTCCTCGCCCCCCCACGCCGTCACCCCCGGCGGCCGCGCCCGTCGTCCCCGGCTCCCGCGCCCGTCGTCCCCGGCTCCCGCGCTCCTCGCCCTCGGCGCCCGCGCTCCTTCGCGCAGCGACGTCGTAAGCTGCAGCCGCGGCGCCCTGCGCCCGCCCGGAAAGCCTGTGCACTCCCCTCCCCGCCTCCGACGACCCACCCGCGACGAGCTCCTCGCCGCCGCCGGCAAGACGGTGCCGGACGTCATCGCCCCGGACCTCGACGTCCTCTTCTGCGGCATCAACCCGGGCCTCTACACCGCCGCCGTCGGGCACAACTTCGCCCGCCCCGGCAACCGGTTCTGGCCGGCGCTGCACGCCGGCGGATTCACCGATCGCGTGCTCTCCCCGTCCGAGGAGCGCGAGCTGATCGAGCTGGGGCTTGGGATCACCAACGTGGTCGAGCGCGCGACCGCGTCGGCGGACGAGCTGTCCGCCGAGGAGCTCGCCGCGGGCGGGCGGCGGCTCGAGACCACGGTGCGACGCTACCGCCCTCGCTTCCTCGCCGTGCTCGGGATTGGCGCCTATCGAGGCGCCTTCGGCAGGCCCCGCGCCGTGCCCGGCCCCCAGACAGAGACGCTCGGCGCAACGCGGCTCTGGGTGCTGCCGAACCCCAGCGGGCTCAACGCCAGCTACCAGCCGGACAGGCTCGCGGCGATGTTCCGCGCACTCCACGAGGCGGTCACGTCGACCCGGGCCACGCGGTGAGCGGGCGCCTACTCGGGCAGCGCGTTCGCCTCCTCCTGAGGCACCTTCGCGCGCGCGCGGCGGGCCTCTTCCCGGACGGCCGCGAGGCCGGGCGGCCCCTCGGGCGATCGCCCGCCGCGGTTGGTCACCGCGGCGAGCCACGCAAACGGCGAGTCGGGCGCGCTCTGCGCGACGAGGAGGACGGCGCGGGACGCGTAACGCGAACAGCCGTCCTCGCACACGGGCAGGACGAGGCGGAGCCCTCCGCCGCCACCTCGGCCCACGAGGGGCGCCACGCGGAGCTCCGACGGAGGCGGCGACAGCACGGCCATCATCGCGCGCGCCATCAGATCGACGAACGTCCCGCCGGACATCGCAGGCGGCTCGGAGGACGGCATCCCCGCGCCGTCCGCCGCGTCGAGCCGGCTCGGCGGGAGCGCGAAGAGCCCCGCTCCGTCGGCCGCAGCCGCCGGCGACGGCAGCAGCGCGCCCACGAGCGCTCCCACGAATGAAGCCAGCTTGAGTCCGAATCGCATACGTGCTCCCTCTGCGGCACGTCCAGCAGGCCCCATGCCAGCCACGCGCTGCCGGCCGCGGCGTCGCGGCGCCGCACCCACGACGGTCCGCTCCGTTCGGCGCACGTGACGGATCGCCACAGCGTGGCGCGCGGAGCCCGATCCCGCGCGGCCTTGTCGCTGCGCGCTGGAGGTGCCGCGGCGAGCCGGAGATGCCCGCTTCGAGCAGGACAATGGCCCTCGCCGCGCGCGCGCCGCTTTCGCTTGCCAGAAGGTCCGGGCGCCGTTAACCGTCTTCGTCATGCCCGACCGAAAGCCAGGGCTGAGCCCGCTTCAGGTGAAGTCCTCGGTCCAGCCGGGCGCTCCCCTCCCGTCCGCTCCGTCCGAGCCCGTGGCGAGCATCCTGCTCGTCGACGATCACCGCGCGAACCTCCTCGCCCTCGAGGCCGTGCTCGATCCGCTGCGCCAGCGGCTCGTCACCGCGCAATCCGGCGAGGAGGCGCTGGAGCACCTCCACCGCGAGGAGTTCGCGCTGATCCTCATGGACGTGAAGATGCGCGGAATCGACGGCTTCGAGACGGCCGCCCGCGTGAGGGGGCTCGATCGGGCGAGGCACACGCCGATTATCTTCATCTCGGGGCTGCCGGAGGACGAGGACCGACGGTATCGCGGCTACCGCGAGGGCGCGGTCGACTATGTCGTCAAGCCGTTCAATCCCGACATCCTCCGCGCCAAGGTGGCGGTCTTCGTCGAGCTGCACCGGAGGGCCGAGCAGATCAAGCGGCAGGAGGCCGCGCTCCGCCAGCTGGAGCGCCAGGCGAGCGACGAGGTGTTCCGGCGCATCATGGACACCAGCATGATGGGCCTGCTCTTCAGCGACTACGAGGGGCGCGTCATCGAGGCGAACGACTGCTTCCTCTCGATGATCGGCTACACCCGCGAGGACCTCAAGGCGGGGCTGCTCAGCTGGCAGGAGCTCTCCCCGCCGGAGTACGAGCACGTCCACCACGACGCGATCACCGAGCTGAGCCTCCACGGCGTCACGAGGCAGTTCGAGAAGGAGTACATCCGCAAGGACGGCAAGCGCGTGGCGGTCCTCGTCGGGTCCGCCCGCATCGAGACGCAGCGGCGCAACCTCACCTACGTGCTCGACATCAGCGAGCGCAAGCGCGCCGAGGCCAACGTCAGCCTCCTCGCCGGCGCGGGCGAGATCCTCTCGTCCTCGCTCGACTTCCGCGAGACGCTCGGGCAGCTCGCCCGGCTCGTCGTCCCGCTGCTCGCCGACTGGTGCGCCGTGGACATCCAGGGCCAGGACGGCGCGATCCAGCGCGTCGCCGTCCAGCACACCGACCCGCAGAAGGTGGAGCTCGTCCGCCAGATCGAGCAGAGCTATCCTGTCGATCCCGCGGCGAGCCGCGGTGTGCCGAAGGTGCTCCGGACGGGCGAGGCCGAGTGGGCCTCCGAGATCCCGGACTCCCTGCTCATCGAGAACGCGCGGGACGAGGAGCACCTCCGGATGGCGCGCGAGCTCGGCCTCCGGTCGTACCTGGTCGTGCCGCTGGCGGCGCGCGGCCGCGTCCTCGGCGCGATCACGCTCGCGCACGCCGAGTCGGGCCGGCACTACACGAAGGTCGACGTGCAGTTCGCCGAGGAGCTCGCCCGGCGCGCCGCCCTCAGCGTCGACAACGCCCTCCTCTTCGAGCGCGAGGTCACCGTGCGCAAGGAGGTCGAGACGCTCGCGGAGGAGCTGAAGCACAGCGAGGCGCAGTTCCGGCTGCTCGCCGAGACGATGCCGCAGCTCGTGTGGACGAACCGCCCGGACGGCCACCACGAGTACTTCAACCGGCGCTGGTACGACTACACGGGGCTCACCGCGGAGGACACCGGCGGCGAGGGCTGGAGCCGGATCATCCACGCCGACGAGCACGAGCGGGCCATCCAGGCCTTCCGGGAGGCGCTCCGCACGGGCGAGCCGTACGAGAGCCAGTGCCGGCTCCGGCGCGCGGACGGCATGTACCGCTGGTTCATCGGCCGGGCGGTCGCCTCGCGCGACGGGTCGGGCCGCATCGTCCGCTGGTTCGGCACGTACACGGACATCGACGATCAGAAGCGCGCCGAGGAGGAGCGGCAGCGGCTCGTCCAGGCGCTGGAGCGCAGCAACAAGGAGCTCGATCAGTTCGCGTACGTCACGAGCCACGACCTCAAGGCGCCGCTCAGGGGCATCGCCAACCTCTCGCAGTGGATCGAGGAGGACCTGAACGACAAGATGACGGCCGAGAGCCGCAAGCAGCTCGATCTGCTGCGCGGGCGCGTCCACCGGCTCGAGAACCTCATCGACGGGATCCTGAGCTACTCGCGGGCGGGCCGCGCCCGCGAGAAGCCCGAGGCGATCGACGTCGGCAAGCTCCTCCGGGAGGTCATCGAGCTGCTCGCGCCCCCGCCGGAGACGCTCGTGGAGATCGCCCCCGACATGCCCGTCCTCGTCACGGAGCGCGCTCCGCTCCAGCAGACGTTCCTGAACCTGATCGGCAACGCGCTGAAGCACGCAGGCGGCACCGATCCGGAGGTCCGGATCAGCGCGCGCGACGCCGGGCCGTTCTGGGAGTTCTCGGTCTCCGACAACGGGGCGGGCATCGCGCCCGAGTACCACGACCGCATCTGGGGCATCTTTCAGACGCTGAAGGCGCGCGACAAGGTCGAGGGCACCGGCATCGGCCTGTCGGTCGTGCAGAAGATCGTCCAGAGCAAGGGCGGGCGCGCCTGGGTCGAGTCCGCCGTCGGCGCCGGCGCCACCTTCCGTTTCACCTGGCCCAAGATCGAGGCCAGAGAGGCCAGAGAGCCTTCATCCCCCTCATGAGCCCGCCTTGAGCGCGGGGCGTGGCGCGCGGCGACACGCCTCGATCGCCGGACAGGCACGGAGCTTGAACGACCTCCTCGGAACACGAGACGGCTTATCGCGGCCGACCTCGAAAGGAGGGTCCACATGCTGTCGATGTCCAACCTGCCCAGGCTCTGCCTGGGCGCGCTTGCGCTCTCGCTGTTCACCGCGTGCGCCGCGGCACCACCCCCGGAGCAGGCTCGGCCTGAGCCGAGGTTACCCAACCCGGGCCCGGATGGAGTCTACAAGGTCGAATGGCCCGATCTCAGGGAAGGTGAAGATCGGTTCATCGGCCTCACCCTCGGGGCCGACATCGCCGACGTCTGCCGCCTGCCCAAGACGAGCTTCGCCTTCGACTCCTCCGAGCCGCTCCCGCAGGATCACGTGGAGCTCCGGGCGCTCGTCGACTGCCTGCGCTCATCGAGCCTCCAGGGCGCGAGGATAGAGCTCGTCGGCCGCGCCGATCCGCGCGGCACCCCGGCGTACAACCAGGATCTCTCGCTCCGCCGCGCCGCGCGGGTGAAGGAGATCCTCGTGAAGGAGGGCATCCCCGCGGATCGCATCACGACGCGCGCGACGGGCGCCGCCGAGGCGGTCGGAGCTCAACCGATGTATTCCTATGGCTATGATCGCAGGGTCGACGTCGCGCTGATCGGCGTCGCCCATGCCCCTCGGTGACGCGCGCGCTCGCCCGCTCGCCCGCTCGCCCGCTCGCCCGCTCGACGGTGGCGGCTCGGAGCCCTGCCGGAGCGGCGCTGCAGCTGGCTCTCCCTCTCGGCAGGACGGCACTCCTCCCCCAATCCAACCTCTTCCGTTGGCGACGGCGCCGCGCGCCGCGGCCCTTGGCTCACCGGCGCTCGTCTCACGGCGCGTGTTGCGCCCGAGGCGCGTCACGACAGCTGTGGCGTTTCGTCACGCAAGCGCCACGGCGGCGCTCCGCGGCCCCGGGGCCAGGCGCTCTGGGCGCAAGCTCTCGGTTGGTCCGGGCCCTGCAATGGTTTCCCGACACGAACCGGCGGATGTCGTGTCCGTCACGAGGAGACAAGAGCCATGACGAACCGAATGAACAACGCGGTGGGGACTGCGAAGGGTGTGGTTGAGTCGGCGGCTACCGGCGCGGGCGTGGCCGCGACGGCGGCCAGGACGACGGCGTTCGACGTCGCGAAGGCGGTCGCCGGCGTCGCCGCCACGGTCGGGGCGCTCGGCTTCGACGACGTGCTCGGCTGGGTCGGGCTCTCGCGCAAGCGGAGCCCGCTCACGGCGCTCGGCCTCTTCGGCGCCGGCCTCGCGGTGGGCGTGGGCGTGGCCCTGCTGCTCTCGCCGACCTCGGGCGAGGCGCTGCGCCGCGAGCTCCTGACCCGCCTCGACGGCCTGAAGCGCCAGGCGACCCGCGGGGTCGAGCAGGCCGAGCGCAAGGTCCAGGACAAGGTCGGCAGCGCGGTCGACGCGGTGAAGGGCGCGGTCGCGCCGTCCGACGCGAGCTCCGCGAACTCGCATTACGGCATCGAGGGAGCTGGGCTGTCCCACGGCGGCGAGAGCGGCCATCACCTGAGCTGAGGCGCTGGCCGTGTGGCTCGAAGCCATCATCACGCGGGAGGATCTCGCGCAGATCCTGGGCGAGTTCCTCCCGGTGAAGATCCACCTAGACGACGACGAGACGACCGATCGCTGGCTGTACCTGGGCAAGGCGACCGAGATTGCCCTGGCCGACGACCTGGGCTTGCGGGTCACCTGCCCGGCGGAGCTCCAGTGGTCCATCGCGGGCGTCAACCCCACCATCCGGCTCGATGAGCTCAAGGTGCTGATTTGCCCCGAGATCATCGAGAGGAACAAGGGGAACGTCCTGGCGTTCAACGTCGAGCTCGAGGAGGCGGACATCCGCGGCATCCCCTCGATCCTCGACCACACCGTCATGAAGGCGGTCAACGCGGCGCTCGCGAACAAGCGGCCTGAGTGGAACTTCACGAAGACGCTCACGCACACCGTGGGGCTCCCCTCCAACCTCGATCCGATCGAGGGGCTGCACATCGGGGTCGCCTGGGGCAAGCGCCGCATCAGTCAGGACGCGCTCGTGCTCGTGGTCTCCTTCAAGCTCAATTTCGTTCGAGGCGATTGAGCTTCGCGGTTCCCGACGAGCGCCCCGCCCCCCTCTCCGGGTTGGCGGGGCGCTTCGCTCGAGCGTCGTTGTGTCCGGAACCACGCTCGCCCGTTACCTCGCGATCCCGGAGGGGTCCGGGCATCCCGCCGAGCCCCCCACCATCGGTCACCAACGTGAACGTTTACGTGGTCGTGAACGTGGTCGTGGTCGTGAACGTTTACGTGGTCGTGAACGTGGTCGTGGTCGTGGTCGTCAACGATAGGCCGTGAACGACCACGACCACGACCACGTAAACGACCACGACCACGTAAACGACCACGTAAACGTTCGGATGTGGGAGGACGCGGCGCGAGGCTTGGTTAACGCCTATGCCGACGCGTTAACCCACCTGAGGAGCCAGGTGAATCCTCCCGAGCCGACCCCCGCGCCCGCGCGTGAGCGCACCCGCGATGTCCGAGTGCTTGACGAGCCCGAGGTAGCTCTCTCCGTCGAAGACGGCGACCACCGGCGTGTTCTTCTCGATCATCTGCCGCCCCACCTCGTCGAGCGACACGTCCGCCGCCACCCGGGGCACGTCGCAGCGCATGATCCACGCGATGAACGACCCCTCCTGGCCGGCGGCCAGCGCGCGCATGACGTCCGTGCGCGTCACGACCCCGATCACGCGGTCCTCGTAGACGACCGGGAAGTCCGGCTCCTGGCTCGCGAGGATCCGCCGCGCGGCGTCGCCCACGAGCTCGCCAGGCCACAGCTGGACCGCCCTACCCTCGCTCGGAGGCTCTTCGGGCGGCGCCACGGGCGCCATCACCGCCTGCGCCGCGCTCCACTCCCGCCGCGCCTCCACGAAGAGGAGCGCCGACAGCGCGGCCATGACGAGCTGACCACCGAACAGGCCCATGAAAAACAGCACCCCCGCCGCCGCTTGCCCGAGCGCCGCCGTCATCGACGTCGCGAGCCAGGCGCCGGTGAGCGGCGAGAGCGCCTCGCGCAGCGCGCGCCCCCCCTCGAGCGGCAACGCCGGCAGCAGGCCGAGCAGGGCGATCCCCAGGTTCGCGCTGGCGATCCACACGATCGCGGCCTCGCGCGAGGGCGCTTCGGCGGCCTGAAGGACCGAGATCCAGCCGAGCTCACCCAACCCGCGCGGGGCCTCGACGGCCAGCGCGAAGAGCACCGCGAGGGCCACGTTCGCCGCGAGGCCGAGCGCGCCGCCCTGCACCCACCCGGCCGCGGGACGCGAGCGGCTGACGATCGGGCCGAGCGGCGAGAGCTGGATCTCCCGCAGCCTCAGCCCGAGCTGCCTCGCCACGATCCCACGCACGAGCGCCTGCAGCGCCACGCACCCGAGCAGCGCCGCGCCCAGCGCGCAGCCGAAGAGCGCGCCGCTCCAGCCGTGCCGCGCCCCCCACTGGAGCGCCCCGATCGGGAGCAGCAGGCCGAACGCCGCATGCGCAAACACATCAACACCGCCGAGCCGCGTGATCCTGATGACCGACTTCATGGTGTCTTGCTCCTGGGTTCCCGCAGGCACCTGCACATGGCGGAGGCGCAGTTCCGACGTGCCACTGCCTCCTCCCCCGGGGCGTGGCGAACACCTCGTCGCACGATCGACGGCTCGGCTGACGGGCACTTGTCCCAGATCTTTCTGACTCTACTGCAAATCACGTGCCGATTTCCTGCGCCTCACCTGCGAGGGAGCGGCGCGCGGAGCCCTTCCTGGCGGTCAGGGAGGGCGCGACTGACCTGAAGGGCTGTTCCGCGACGCTGGTCGTCATCGCGTCGTCATCGCGTCGGAGCCCCTGTGGCAGGGCCTGGGCCGGCCTTCGACACCCCCGAGGGACGCGGCGGATGCCGGGCTCATCGGACATCGCCTGAATGCCGCGGTGTGGCGTTCCGCTACATGGTGGGCGCACGCCGTCACGGCGCCACATCGGGCAGCCTGTCGCCCGCTCCAGCCCGGCGCGCGCGGCCCGAGGCCGGACCACGACCCTCTGCCGCTTCCGAGAGAGAGGCGCTCCGGGTCAAACGCTCCTGCGGCAGGTACGCGCCGCCCTCCAGCTCCTGGACCCAGCGGAGCATCTCCTCGCGAAGCCAGCACCGCAGATCGAACAGCTGCCCAGGATCGCGCGCCGAGACGAGGAGACGCACCTCGATCGTGCGCTCTGTCACATTCGTGACCTGAACGGCCTTCACGCGCTCGTCCCAGAGCTCGCTGCTCGGGAGGATCGACTCGAAATGCCGCCGCAGGGCGTCCACCGGGGTCCGGTAATCCACGTAGATCTCGACGGTGCCCAGCTTCTCCGTCCCGTGCTTCGTCCAGTTCTGAAACGACTGGTCCAGGAGCCTCGCCGTCGGGACGATGAGCCGCCGCTCGTCCCAGATCTTCACGACCACGTGGGTCAGCCGGATCTCCTCGATCGTCCCGAACTCGCCGTCCACCACGACCTTGTCGCCGAGGTCGATGGGGCGGGTGAACAGGATGTGGAGGCCCGACAGGATCGCGCCGACCGGCTTCTGCGCCGCGAGGCCGAGCACGACGCCCGCGATGCCGGCCGACGCCAGCAACGAGACGCCGACGTTCCTCACCGCCTCGAAGTTCAGGAGCACGAGCGCGCTCGCCACGATCACGATGAGCACCCGCGCGACCCGCTCGAGCACGCGCGCCTGGGTGCGGAGCCCGCGGGACGACTCGCTCCCCTCCTCGAGGTGACGCAGGGCGCGCGCGTCCAGCACCTCCGTGAGGATCCCCACGATGCGCAGAAGGAGCCACGCCACGCCGCCGATGAACAGCGCCGAGAGGAGCGACCGCAGATCGGTCACGAGGCCCTGGCCGAGCCGCGTGAGCTTGGCGAGTCCCGCTGTCAGGACGACCCCGAGACAAAGGGTCACGGGGCCGATTGCCGCGTCGAGTGTCTTTTCGTCCCACGGCGTCGCGGTCCGTCGCGCGACGACCGAACCGGCGCGCCGGAAGACGCCCGCGGCGATCCGAGCGAGCCCGAAGCCGACCGGAACGCTCGCCGCGACGATCACCCACGGCCACACTCCATCCCCCGGGATCCCCAGCCGGGCGCCGAGCGATTCAAAGTTCGAGTTCTGCATGCGTCCACTCCTTCACCAGCGCACCAGCGCCGCGCGCGCCTCCGTGGCCTGGAGCCCCGGGGACACGGGCCTCTCCGCCGCGCTCTGGAGGGCGGCGCAGAGGGCTGTGACCGAGCGAGGCGCGCCGGGCTCATCCATCGTGTGTGCGGCGTCCCCACGGCACAGGGCGTGCCGCGGCCCCCTCCGCCGCGTGTCCCGCCAGATCTTCGCCGCTCACCGACCAGAGCTCGCGAGGACGGATGGAGGCAGGCGCGCCCCGTTGCGGCGATCCGCGCCAGCGTCGCTCGACCCCCGCCGGGTGCGTGCGACCGACCCGAGCGGCGCGGCATGCAGTGTGCAAACGCAACGGGAGGTGCAGCGGAGCCGATGGGGCGTCGAGATCGGCTGAAGAGACGCGGCAAAGGATCGTTTATGTCAGAGCGCAGAAGCCAGGTCGATGATTTCACTCGGCTCACCGAGGAGGATTTCACGCGGCTCACGCAGGAGACCGAGCGGCTCGCGAAGCACGTCGAGGATCTCCGGCACCGGATCGCCGCGACGACCGCGAAGCGGCGCGCGTCCTCCGGCACGCTCCCTGCGCAGAGCGCCGCCCCGTGCGCACCGCCGCACGGGCCCCCCTCGGAGCGGACGCACAACGCGACCCCGGAGCGGCCGTGCGACGCCGCCGCGGAGCGGCCGTATGACACCGCCGCGGAACGGCCGTATGACGGGCCACCGGAGCGGCCGTATGACGCCGCCGAAGAGCGGACGCACGACGCGGCGTCGGAGCGGCCGCTCCGCGGAGCGACGGAGAGGCCGCCCCCCCGTCACTCTCCCTTTCCCGAGCGCACCTCGTGCCTCGCGAACGTGTCGCGATGGCTGCCGCCGCTCAGGACTGCGAGAGATGCCATGGAGTCGGGCGTCCATGAGAGGGTGGGAGAGGCAGGGCGTTACAGCATCATCACGCCGCGCAACAAGCCGAGCGATCTCCCGACGAAGCGCCGCTCGCCCAAGTCCGACGTAGCCTGAGGCGCCGGCTCGGAGGGCCGCAGCGCCGGCGCGGGGGCCGCTTCCGCCGGTGTCCCGCCGCGGCTTCACGCGCGCGCTCGGCCGACCGCGCGCCGCGGACGCGCGCGCCTTGCGCGCCGTACGCGTGTGCTGCGTGCTGCGCGTGGCGCGAAGCTTGCCCGGCTGAGCGCCTGCTAGTAATACGAGCCCATGCTGCTGCGCGGTGGGAGCAGAAGCGCATGGCCGACGTGCCATGAAGCCTGAACCCGAGGGGACCTCGACGGCCGCCTCGCGGCCTTTCAGCGAGGGCCCCGCTCCTCGGCGGCGGGAAGCGTCGCGCGGAGCCCGAGCGCAGCCTCGATCGATGACGCCGCCGTCCAGGCGAGGGGGCCTGTCCTCCTGCCGTCCTCTCGCGCGGCGCCCTGGAATCACGCCGGGGCACCGGGTCCGACGGCCTCCAGCGCCCCTGGGCCCCTCCGCGCCCGGGGCGCGCGCTCATTTCCCTTCTTATTGACCGATCGGTCCTGCCCGCAGGCGGGACCAGGAGAACAGCGGCATGGAGCAGCGAAGCGACCTCGACAAGGCGGCCCGCAAGGCGAGAGCCGGCAATGGCAAGAGCAAGAAGGCCGCGTCCGGGGATGGGCTGCAGCACGGCGCCGCGCGCGCGAGGAAGGCCCGCCCGGCCGAGCGCCCCAGCGCCGCCGCGCCGCTCGAGAGCGACGAGCTCGACCGGCGGACGCTGCTGATGTCGCTGACGGGCCTGAAGAAGGGCGATTTCTCGGTGCGGCTGCCCGTCCACTGGCTCGGGCTCGACGGGAAGATCGCCGATACGTTCAACGATGTCGTCGAGCGCAACGAGAAGCTCGCGAAGGAGCTCGCCCGCCTGAGCCGCGCGGTGGGCAAGGAGGGCAAGCTCTCCCAGCGCGCCTTCATCGGCGAGGTGAGCGGCGCATGGGCCGACGAGATCGCGTGCATCAACGCGCTGATCGGCGATCTCGTCCACCCCACCGCCGAGACGGCGCGCGTCATCGGCGCCGTGGCCAAGGGCGATCTCTCGCAGACGATGGCCCTCGAGGTGGACGGCAGGCCGCTCGACGGCGAGTTCCTCCGGACCGCCAAGACCGTCAACACGATGGTCGAGCAGCTCGGCTCCTTCGCCTCCGAGGTCATCCGCGTCGCCCGCGAGGTCGGCACCGAGGGCAAGCTCGGCGGGCAGGCCGACGTCCGCGGCGTCGCCGGCAGCTGGAAGGACCTCACCGACTCCGTCAACTCGATGGCCGGCAATCTCACCTCCCAGGTGCGCAACATCGCCGCCGTCACCACCGCCGTCGCCACAGGCGATCTCTCGAAGAAGATCACGGTCGACGTGAAGGGAGAGATCCTGGAGCTCAAGGACACCATCAACAC
The DNA here is from genome assembly GCF_051525245.1 of Sorangium sp. So ce128. Classification (NCBI taxonomy): domain Bacteria; kingdom Pseudomonadati; phylum Myxococcota; order Polyangiales; family Polyangiaceae; genus Sorangium; species Sorangium sp. So ce128. The sequence goes on from NZ_CP150313.1 coordinate 7,353,938, forward strand.
GATGGTCGATCAGCTCCGCTCCTTCGCCTCCGAGGTCACCCGCGTCGCCCGCGAGGTCGGCACCGAGGGAAAGCTCGGCGGGCAGGCCGACGTCCGCGGCGTCGCCGGCACCTGGAAGGACCTCACCGACTCCGTCAACTCGATGGCCGGCAACCTCACCTCCCAGGTGCGCAACATCGCCGCCGTCACCACCGCCGTCGCCAACGGCGATCTCTCGAAGAAGATCACCGTCGACGTCAAGGGCGAGATCCTGGAGCTCAAGAACACCATCAACACGATGGTCGACCAGCTCAACTCCTTCGCCTCCGAGGTCACCCGCGTCGCCCGCGAGGTCGGCACCGAGGGAAAGCTCGGCGGGCAGGCCGACGTCCGCGGCGTCGCCGGCACCTGGAAGGACCTCACCGACTCCGTCAACTCGATGGCGTCGAACCTCACGGCCCAGGTGCGCAACATCGCGACCGTCACCACCGCCGTCGCCAAGGGCGATCTCTCGAAGAAGATCACCGTCGACGTCAAGGGCGAGATCCTGGAGCTCAAGAACACCATCAACACGATGGTCGACCAGCTCAACTCCTTCGCCTCCGAGGTCACCCGCGTCGCCCGCGAGGTCGGCACCGAGGGAAAGCTCGGCGGGCAGGCCGACGTCCGCGGCGTCGCCGGCACCTGGAAGGATCTCACCGACTCCGTCAACTCGATGGCCGGCAACCTCACCTCCCAGGTGCGCAACATCGCCGCCGTCACCACCGCCGTCGCCAACGGCGACCTCTCCGAGAAGATCACGGTCGACGTGAAGGGAGAGATCCTGGAGCTCAAGAACACCATCAACACGATGGTCGATCAGCTCCGCTCCTTCGCCTCCGAGGTCACCCGCGTCGCCCGCGAGGTCGGCACCGAGGGCAAGCTCGGCGGGCAGGCCGACGTCCGCGGCGTCGCCGGCACCTGGAAGGATCTCACCGACAACGTGAACTCCATGGCGGGCAACCTGACGAACCAGGTGCGCGGCATCGCCAAGGTCGTGACCGCGGTCGCCAACGGCGATCTCAAGCGCAAGCTGGTCGTCGACGCCAAGGGGGAGATCGCCGCGCTCGCGGACACGATCAACGGCATGATCGAGACGCTCGCGACGTTCGCGGATCAGGTGACGACGGTGGCGCGCGAGGTCGGCGTCGAGGGCAAGCTCGGCGGGCAAGCGAGCGTGCCCGGCGCGGCCGGCACGTGGAAGGACCTCACCGACAACGTGAATCAGCTCGCGGCGAACCTCACCACGCAGGTGCGCGCGATCGCCGAGGTCGCCACCGCCGTGACCAAGGGCGATCTCACCCGGTCCATCAAGGTCGAGGCGCAGGGCGAGGTCGCCGCGCTGAAGGACAACATCAACGAGATGATCCGGAACCTCAAGGACACGACGCTGAAGAACAGCGAGACGGACTGGCTCAAGAGCAACCTCGCCAAGTTCTCGCGCATGCTCCAGGGGCAGAAGGATCTCCTCACCGTCGGCCGGAGGATCCTGTCCGAGCTCGCCACCGTCGTCACGGCGCAGCAGGGCGTCTTTTACATCATGGATGCCGCCCGCGAGGAGCCCGTCCTGAAGCTGCTCGCGAGCTACGCGTTCAAGGAGCGCAAGCACGTCGACAACCAGTTCAAGCTGGGCGAGGGGCTCGTCGGGCAGTGCGCGCTCGAGAAGGAGAAGATCCTCCTCGTCAACGCGCCCCACGACTACATCACGATCACGAGCGGCCTCGGCGACGCGCCCCCGGTGAACATCATCGTGATGCCGGTGCTCTTCGAGGGTCAGGTGAAGGCCGTCATCGAGCTCGCGTCGCTCGAGCGCTTCAGCCCGACCCACCAGGCGTTCCTCGACCAGCTCACCGAGTCGATCGGCATCGTGCTCAACACGATCGAGGCCAACATGCGCACCGAGGACCTGCTCAAGCAGTCCCAGTCGCTGGCGCGCGAGCTCCAGAGCCAGCAGGAGGAGCTCCAGGAGACGAACGCCGCGCTCGGCGAGAAGGCGCGCCTCCTGGCGGAGCAGAACGTGGAGGTCGAGCGGAAGAACCACGAGGTCGAGCAGGCCCGCCAGGCCCTGGAGGAGAAGGCGCGCCAGCTCGCCCTCACGTCCAAGTACAAGTCGGAGTTCATGGCCAACATGTCCCATGAGCTCAGGACCCCGCTGAACAGCCTCCTCATCCTGTCGGACCAGCTCTCCAGGAACAACGACCAGAACCTCACCGCGAGGCAGGTCGAGTACGCGAAGACGATCCACGCGTCAGGCACCGATCTCCTGGGGCTCATCAACGACATCCTCGATCTCACGAAGATCGAGTCGGGCACCGTCGTGGTCGACGTCGGAGAGATCAGCTTCACGGACCTCTCGGACTACGTGCGCCGCACGTTCCGGCACGTCGCCGAGGCGAAGAAGCTCGATTTCGAGCTCTCCTTCTCGTCGACGCTGCCGGCGTCGCTGTTCACCGACGCGAAGCGGCTGCAGCAGGTGATCAAGAACCTGCTCTCCAACGCCTTCAAGTTCACCGAGCGCGGCAAGGTGGTCCTGGAGGTGACAGTGGCCCGCGGCGGCTGGAGCCGTGAGAACGAAGTGCTCAGCCGGGCCGATGTGGTGATCGCCCTCTCCGTCCATGACACAGGGATCGGGATTGCGCCTGACAAGCAGCAGATCGTCTTCGAGGCGTTCCAGCAGGCGGACGGCAGCACGAGCCGCAAGTACGGCGGCACCGGGCTCGGGCTCGCGATCAGCCGGGAGATCGCGGGGATGCTCGGCGGCGATCTCACGCTGGTCAGCGCGCCGGGCCGCGGCAGCACGTTCACGCTCTACCTGCCGCGCACCTTCCGGCCCGTGCGGGCGGCGCGGCGGCAGCCGACTCACGTCCTCGACGCGCCGCCGTCCATCGATGATGCCGTCCACAGCAGCCGGCCGTCGGATCGCACGTCCGCGAGCGCAGACGTCCAGATCATCGACGACAGCGAGAGCGTCCGCCCAGGCGACCGCGCGATCCTGATCGTGGAGAACGACACCGTGTTCGCCCGATTCCTCGTGGATGTCGCGCGGGAGCACGGCTTCAAGGCGGTCGTCGCGCTCCGCAGCGCGACCGCGCTCGCGCTGGTGCGAGAGATCCAGCCCGCGGCGATCACGCTGGACATCAACATGCCCGACGTCGACGGGTGGCGCGTGCTCGACTGCCTGAAGCGCGATCTCTCGGCGCGGCACATCCCGGTCCAGGTGATCACGACAGAGACGGAGGAGGAGCGGAGCCGCGCGCGGCGGATGGGCGCGGTGGGCCTGCTCAACAAGCCGCTCAGCAGCAGGACGGCGCTCGACGAGGCGTTCGCGCGGCTCGCCGGGCTGATCGGCTCGCCGCGGCGCCGGCTGCTCGTCGTCGCGCCGGACGAGGCCGCCTTCGCCCCGGTGACCGAGCTGCTCGGGGACGCGGAGGCCACGGTCGCCAGCGCGACGACGGCCCAGGAGGCGCTCGACGCGCTCGATAGCGAGGCGTTCGACGCGATCGTGATCGATCTGCACCTGCCGGACATGCCCGGCCTCGAGCTCATCGAGCGCCTCGATCGCGCAGGGCGCTTCGCCGATCTCACGGCCATCGTGTACGCGCCGGCCGGCGTCGCCGGGGACGACGAGGCGCAGCTCTCCCGGCTGGCGCAGAAGCTGCCCGTGAAGCATGTCCAGTCGAGAGAGCGCCTGCTCGACGAGATTACGCTCGCGCTGCACCGCCGGCTCTCGGATCTGCCGGAGCCGACGCGGCTCATCGTGGAGCAGCTCCACGAGTCGACCGCCGCGCTCGCCGGCAAGTGTGCGCTGATCGTCGACGACGATTTCCGCAACATCTATGCGCTGAAGACCGTCCTCGAGAGCTACGGGATGACCACCCTCACCGCCGACACGGGGAAGGCCGCCATCGAGCGCCTGGGGAGCACGAGCGGGATCGACGTCGTGCTCATGGACATCATGATGCCGGAGATGGACGGATACGACACGATCCGCGCAATCCGCAAACAGCCGGCATTCCAGACGCTACCGATCATCGCCGTCACGGCGAGGGCGATGAAAGGCGACCGGGAGAAGTGCCTGGAGGCGGGCGCGACCGACTACACCTCGAAGCCAGTCGACACCGAGCAGCTGCTGGCGCAGCTCCGCATCTGGCTCCATCGCTGAGCTCGCTTCATCTCCCGTCACCGCTGCTCTCCACACCACGCCCTGCGATCGCCCCCGAGCACGCCCGGCAGTTTCGTCTGCGCTGCAACGACGCCTCGGTGTGGCGCACCTGCGCAAGCTCTTGCGCGGCACACGGGCGATCGACTGCGCAGAGTACCGAGCATTTCCCGCATTTTCATTTGGCATGCCGCCTGCTGTCGCCTGCTGTGGCGATGTGTGTTTCCAGAATACAGGCAGGGCGCGCGCGCGAGGACGTTCGTCGGGAAAGGAGCTGTAGGTGAGGCCAAAGCTGGTGACCGGTCTTGTCAGGACGTGGTCGGACGCCGAGAGGTCGGTTGAGCGCGTGATGAGCTGCGGATACACGCGTGACGCCATCAGCCTTGTCATGAGCGATGCGGGGCGCGACCATCGCGCCGTGGACGGAACCGCGGGCGCGGCGGCGGACGTCGGTGGAGCGGCGGGGGCGGCCTCGACCGCGCTCGTGGTGCTCGGCGCGAGCGTGGCGTTCCCTGGCCTGGGGCTCGTGGCGGCGGGGCCCATCGAGGCCGCGCTCGCCGGAGCTGGCGCGGCCGGCGGGCTCGTCGACGCGCTCGTCAGCGCCGGCATTCCCGAGCACCGGGCGAGCATCTACGACAGCGGCCTACGACAAGGTGCGATCCTCGTGGGCGTAAATGCTTCCTCCGAGCGAGATGCAGAGATCCTGGAATTGATCCTCGAGTATGCCGGCGCCGAGGACGTCCGGAGCGAGAGCTCGCAGCGGCGTCCTTACGACAGCTTCATCTGAGCGGTCGCGGGAAGGCGGAAGGCACGTGGCAACTTGCCTCGCTGAGGCGCGCTGCCGCTGACGCGCCCGTGCAGGGTTTCAGGAGCTCCCCGAGCGGTTCGCCTGGCACACGCGATGCTCCAGACTCGTCGCGTGCCGTCGCGTGGCGAGCGGCGGATGGCCGGAGCAGACGGCAGGAGAGCGCATGTCGAGCAACATGACCCAGGCGTTCGAGCACACCTCAGGGGAATGCTTCGAGGTCGACACGGTGGTGGGCGAGAAGTACCAGCTCCTCCGCAAAGCGGGAGAGGGCGCGATGGGGTCTGTCTGGGTCGCCACGAACACGGCGCTCGAGGCCAATGTGGCCATCAAGGTGCTGCGGCCGGAGATGCGCTCTCCCGCGATCGCCGAGCGCCTGCTGCGCGAGGCGCGGGCCGCGGCGAAGCTCAGCCACCCCGGGATCGTGCGTGTCTTCGATCTCGGCAAGACCGCGGACGGCACCCCGTACATCGTGATGGAGCTCCTGGAGGGCGAGGCCCTCCGGGACGTGCTCTGCCGCGAGCGTCGGCTCGCTCCCGAGGTGGCGCTCGCGATCCTGCTGCCGGTCGCGAGCGCGATGCACGCGGCCCACGAGCGGGGCGTCGTTCACCGGGATCTCAAGCCGGACAACGTGATGCTCGCGAATCAGGGCGACGGGCGGATAAGGCCCAAGGTCGTCGATTTCGGGATCGCGAAGGTGACGTGGACCGAGCCCGAGTCCGGATCGACGGGCGCGGCCGTGATCGGGACTCCGCAGTACATGCCGCCGGAGCAGGCGCTCGGGCAAGGCCACATCGATCATCGAGCGGACATCTGGGCGCTCTGCACGATGCTGTACGAGGCGATCGCGGGTGAGACGCCGTATGCCGGGGAGCACGGGTTCGGGACGCTGCGCGCGATCATCCAGGATCCGGTGCGCTCGCTCGTCGAGCGGTGCGGCTCGGATCCGGCGCTGTGGTCGATCATCGAGCGCGGGCTGCGCAAGGATCCGGCGGATCGCTGGGGGAGCATGCGCGAGCTGGGCAGCGCGCTCGCGACGTGGCTTGTCTCGAGGGGAGTCTCGGAGGACGTGTGCGGCGCGTCGCTCCGCGCGCAATGGCTGGACGAGCGGGCCAGCCAGATCCCGTCGCCGTCGCCGCGGCTGAACGCGGTGAGCTCCGCGCCGACGCTGCACTCGCGCCGCGCGGACGACTCCCTGGAGCTGCAGCTGCCCGTGACGGCCGCGCAGAGGGCGCCGGGGGCGGCGGCTGCGGCGGGTCACAGCGCGCCGGGGACGGCGGAGCGCAAGGGGATCGAGGAGAGCGGGGAGCGCGCGTGGTCCGAGGCGACCGCGATGGTGAATCTGCCGGGGGCGGCGTCTCCGTCGCCGCGGTCGTCGTGGCGGGAGCGCTTTCCGCTCCGCGGCGTCGCGGCGGCCGGGCTCGTGGCCCTCGCGGGAGCGGCGGTGTGGAGCGTCGCGCTGGGCACGGCGGGTCGCGCAGGCGAGTCGACACCGGCGCCGCCGGTGCAGCCCGTGGCGATGATCGCCGCGGCGCCGTCTCCGGCGCAGCCACCGCTCGAGGTGAGCTCCCGTCCGACCGGCGTGGCGCACGAAAGCGTGGCGCCGCCGGTCGGACCCACGGCGCCGCGCCCGGCGCGCGCGCTGAAGGCCGCGGTCCCCGCACCTCAGGCGCCGGCCACGGCCGTCGCGCGGGCTGCGATCGCGGCGCCGGCGGCGAACGCGCCAGCCGCGACCGGGAAGCCGCCGGCGCCAGCGGCGAGCGCGCCGCCCGGGTCGTCCGGGCCCAGCGCGGGCCCGGAGGCGCCGGCCTCGACGGCGCAGCCGGTCGCCGCCGGCTCGGCGCAGGCGCCAGGGAGCGCCGCCTGTCCGGCTGGCGGAGACCGGGAAGGCGGGGAAGCGGCCTGCCCGCCGGCCGCCGAGGCGTCGACGAGCGCCGTGGAGGTCTACGATGACGCCGGGACGACCGAGAAGGAACCGGGCGTCCACCGCCGTCCGGCGACCACCGAGGAGGCGCCGCCGGCCGCGGATGCCGGCGCAGCGGAGGGCTCTTCGAGCGCTCCAGCGGCGCCGTAGCGGCCCGGATGCCGGCCCGGCGGGCAGGGCTAGACGCCGAGCGACTGCAGGAACCCACCCTCACGCTCGGCCTCGGGGAGCGCGCCCGCATAGCGAGGCTCCACCAGGTCGAGGCCGAAGCTCCACAGCGCGTTGCGCGCCTGCGCGAAGGGGCCCTGCCTGGGCAGGTTGTCGAGGCGTACGGCCTCGCTCCGCCCGAGGTCCTGCTCGAACAGGCGGGCCGCGTCCCTCACGAAGGCGGGCTGCTTGACGATGAGGTTCGCCTCGCTCACCCACCTCAGGCTCGTCGAGTTCGCGTTGAAGGTCCCCACCGTCGCCCAGTCGTCGTCGATCACCGCGAACTTCGCGTGGAGCATCGACGGGAGGAACTCGTGGATCTGGAGCCCGTTCTCCAGCCATGACGTGTACCGCGCGAGGCTCGCGTGGCGGATGGCCGGGAGGTCGGAGTCGCGCGGCACGATGATCTTCACGTCGATCCCGCGGCGCGCGGCGTCGATGAGCTCGCGCTCGAGCCCGCGCGGAGGACAGAAGTACGCGTTCTCGATCCACACCCGCCGCCTCGCCGCGCGCACCCGCGCGAGGTGGCGCTCGTAGATGACCGCGGGCGGCGTGGGCGCGTCGGTGATGAACTCCACGTCGTCGTAGACGCCGCCCGTCCAGTAATCGAAGGAGCGCCCCGCGGCCTCGTCGGCGAGCATCCAGCGGCACTCGAACGCCCGCGCCATGTCGGTCACGCAGGGCCCCATCACCCGGCTACAGACCTCGTGCCAGCCGTCGCCGCCCTCGTCGCGCGGCAGCCACTCGTCGGCCCACGCAGCGCCGCCGACGTACCCGGCGCCGTCGATCACCACGATGCGCGAGTGCTCCCGCGGGAACAGGGCGCCCCCGCGGAGGACGGCGCCCAGCGGCCTGTAGGCGCGGGCGCGGATGCCGCGAGCCCTCATGTCCTCGAAGAACGCCGCCGGCGTCGTGTGGCTGCCGAGCGCGTCGTACAGGAGCCGGACATCCACGCCTCGCCGCGCGGCGCTCGCGAAGGCGTCGGCGAAGCGACGACCCATGAGATCGTTGCGGTAGATGTACGTGGAGATCCATATCCGCTCCCGGGCGAGCGCGATGTCCTTGAGGAGCGACTCGAGCACCCATTTCATCCCGGGGAGGAGGAGCGTCGCATGGAGAGCGCCCCCTGCCGCAGCGCGACCGGTGCTGGAGTCCGCCCTGGAGCCTGGAAACGTCGGCGCCGAGCAGGTCATGTCGAGTCCCGAACGCCGGGCGGCTGCAGCTCGATTGCCACAGCGGCCCGCGCGCTCACCGCCGTGGCTCAAGCAGCCCGTGTGCCACATCGCCAAGGCGCGATCGCGCAGTGAAGTCAGCAACAGGAGGCTCGCCACGTGGCAAAGCGCCACGCTCACGGCGCCGTCCGCGGCGCCTGCGGGGCAAGCGGCCTCTCCGGCGCAGCGGCTGTCCTCGCGAGCGGGCCGCGCATGCGCGAGCGGGCCGCGGCACCGGTCTTGAAAGCGTGGGCGCGATGCTCCCCGCCGCCCGCGAGCTCTCCGCTCCTCGGCCCGCCCGGACGCGCACCAGATCGCGCCGGGCGCCATCCGAACCCGAGCCCACACCGCCGTCCGCGCCGCCCCTGCGGCGCCGGCTCGCCCTGGATCCCCTGCACGCGATCGGCGCGCTCGCGCTCGCCTGCGTGGCCGCGAGCGCCTTGTTCATGCACGCGCTGGCGACGCGCGAGGCGACGGCGCAGGGGCTCACCCTGCGCGTCGCCTACCCCGAGCGGATGCGCTTCCGCGACATGGAGCGGGTCACGTTCGACGTGGAGAACACGGCGGGCGAACCCTGCCGGGCGGCCGCGCTCACGCTCGACGAGGCGTACCTGGACAGCTTCGAGGAGCACCACGCCACGCCTGCAGAAGCGGCGTTCGGGCGCTTCGCGCTGGGCGACCTCGCGCCCGGCGAGCGCCGCCGGATCGACATCGAGCTCCGCGGCGAGCGCAGCTGGCTCGCCTCGGGCAACGCGACCCTGTCGTGCGGTGGGGAGCGCGGCGTCCACGTGCCGCTCCGCACGTTCATCTTCCCCTGAGATCACCATGGAGACCGTCGCCCGCGTCGCCTTCGTCTATGTGTTCCTCGCCGCCGCGTTCCGCGTGCTCGGCAAGCGCGAGCTCAGCTCGATGTCGCCGTTCGAGCTCGTCACGCTCATGCTGATCCCCGAGATCGTCTCTCAGGCCCTCGTCCGCGAGGCGTCGCTCGCGAACGCGCTCGCGGGCGTGTCCACCGTCCTCGTGCTCGTGTTCCTGACGTCCCTCCTGACGCACCTCTTCCCGAAGGCGTCCGAGGTCATCGACGGCTCGCCCACGGTGCTGGTCGCGAAGGGCCGTATCCTGGAGGAGGCGTGCAATCGCGAGCGGATCCAGCCGGAGGAGATCCTGTCCGAGATGCACAAGAGCGGGCTGGAGCACCTCTCCCAGGTGCGATGGGCCATCCTGGAGGCGGACGGCGCTCTCACCATCGTCCCGGAGCAGGGCCACGCCCTGCCCGTCGCCCGGGCCAGGACGCGGGACGAAGGCGTCTGAGCGCCGGTCAGGCCGGGCGGGAGGCGAGGCGGCGCGCGCCGCGACGGGCTATCGCCGCCGCGAGGGCGAGGGCGCCGAGCGTCATGCCCACGAGCGTGCCCTGCCCGCGGGTCCGCGAGGGGCGATCGCCGTCGAGGACCGGGATCGCCGCGCCGCAGAGCACGTCGGCGTGGACGCTGACGCGGGCGCGAAGCCAGTTGTCGACCCGCTCCTGCGGCGCGGGGCTCAGGACGAGGTCCGTGTCGAGCGCGGCGCGCGGCAGGTTCGCCTCCAGGCGGGTCAGCCAGACGTCCTTCGGGTGCAGGCCGACCATCGCGATCGCGAGGTCGTCGAGCTCCCCGCACGCGAGTTCGCGCGCGTCGATCTGGTCGGAGGCGACCTCCCCGCAGCTCGGATCGGACAGCGGGACGCCGGCCGGGCACGGGTTCGCCACGGCGCGGCTCTCGGTCGCGATCTCGGCGAAGCGCACGGCGCACGCGGAGTCCTGGACCTCGCCGGTCTCGCCGTTGGCGAACCCCTGCTGGGCGAACGCGGCGGCGATCGTGTCGACCGGGGTGGTCGAGCCGCTCGTTGTGTAGCGCACGCCGAACGGCGCCGCGGGGCTCGACACGGGCGAGAACAGCGAGCCCTGCTGCGCGTAGGGGGTGAGGAACGCGCGGCCGCCGTCGGCCGCCGCGATCGCCTTCTCGCGGAGCACGCCGTAGTTCGACTCCTGCGAGGCGAAGTCCCACGCGAGCAGGTCGACGGGGACGGCCGCGGCCGCGAACCCCTCGGGAGCGAGCCGCGCCTCGCTGATGGTGAAGAGGGTGATCGCGACGTTCGCGCCCGTCCCGGCGGCGACCATCCGGAGCGGGAGCGCGGGGTTCGCCCCCGGCGTGACGACCCGCACCGGCGTCATCTCCTTCACGTCCTTGCCCGGCTGGAGCCTGATGGCGATGAAGTCGAAGCCCTCGTCGACATAGGCGTCGATGATCGGCTGCGTCGACTCGTCGACGTTGAAGCCGTTCTTCTCGAACCAGGCGTTCAGCACGCCGGGCGTGTCGGTCGCGAGCGTCACGGTGTCGTACGGACCGACGGTGCCGCGGTGAAGCACCACGACGTCATCGCCGCCGAACGCCCTCCCCGCCGCGTCCGCGGAGCCGAGGGTCGCGCCGCAGCCCCCGCCGCTACGGGCGCAGGTGGAGCTCGGCGCGGTGATGCGCACCGACGTGGCCGCGTCGAGCGTCTCGAACCAGGCATCCGAGCCTTCCTCGAGGATCGCCCCGCGCTTCACCGGGAGCACCCACCCGAACGCGCTCGGATCGCCGGAGTACTGGATCTGATCCCAGAGCACCGACTGGACGGGCGACACGGAGAGCACCATCCGGTGCGCGTTGACGACCGTCGTCTCGGTGGGCGGGGCGAAGCACCCGCCGCAGGCGAGCGCCTCGCGCGGCGACAGGAGCGTCACGGAAGGAACGGCGAGCGCAAGGAGCGCGAACAAGCGAAGTTTCATCGGCTACCTCCATGGGCGCAGGTCCGCGCGGGCGGGCTCTCGAAGCGCGCGGGCGGCGCGCGGCGCACCACCGCCAGGCTATCCAAGCCTGCGCGCGGCGGGCAGCCCGCGCACGATTGGCGCGCCGCCTGCCGCGCGGCGAGCCGCCGTCAGCCCGCGGCCCACCACGCGTCGAGGTCGCGGAGGGCGCGCTCGGCCATCACCTCGTAGCGGGCGCGCTTGCGCAGCTTGCCGTGCGCTGGATCGAGCGGCGCGATGTGCGCCCAGGTGATGTTGGACGGCTGATACGTGAGCTGCTTCCGGCCGAGGTGCGTGAGGATGCCGCCGAGCGCCGTCGTGGGCGGCGGCGGCCGGAGCGGCTCGTTCCGCAGCTGCTGCGCGAGGAGGATCGCGCACACGAACCCCGCCGCGGCGCTCTCCACGTAGCCCTCGACGCCCGAGATCTGGCCGGCCAGGTGCACGCCCGGCAGCGCGCGGAGCTCCATCGCGGGGCCGAGGAGCGCCGGAGCGTCGACGAAGGTGTTGCGGTGCACGGAGCCCATGCGGAGGAACTCGGCCTCCTCGAGGCCGGGCACCATCCGGAACACCCGCAGCTGCTCGGCATACTTCATGCGCGTCTGGAAGCCGACCAGGTTGTACGCCGTCGCCGCCTCGTCCTCCGGGCGCAGCTGGAGCACCGCGTAGGGGCGCCGGCCGGTGCGCGGATCGGTGAGCCCCACCGGCTTCATCGGCCCGAACGCGAGCGTCTGCTCGCCGCGTACAGCCATCACCTCGCAGGGCAGGCACCCCTCGAAGTAGCGCACCTCCTCGAAGGCGCGGGCCTCCACCTTCTCCGACGCGACGAGGGCCTGGACGAACGCCTTGTACTGCGCCTCGTCGAAGGGGCAGTTCACGTACGCCTCGTCGCCGGCCTCGGCGTCGTCGCGGCGCTCGGCCGCGTCCTCCGGCGGCGCGGCCCGCTCCAGCTGCGCGCTCCGCTCGCCGCGGACCGCGCCCCCCTTGCCGTAGCGCGACTGCTTCCACACGCGCGACCAGTCGATCGAGTCGGCGCTGACGATCGGCGCGATCGCGTCGTAGTAGGCGAGGTGCTCGGCGCCGACGGCCGCGGCGAGGCTCGCCGCGAGCGCGTCGGAGGTGAGCGGCCCCGTCGCGAGGATCACGGGCCGCTCGGCGGGGATCTCCGTCACCTCCCGGTGCTCGACGGTGATCCGGGGGTGGGCCTCGATCGCCCGCGTCATCGCCTCGGCGAACCGCTCGCGGTCGACCGCCAGCGCGCCTCCGGCCGGCACCGAGGTCTCGTCGGCGCACCGCAAGGCGAGCGAGCCCACGCGCCGGAGCTCCTCCTTGAGGAGCCCCACCGCGTTGCTCAGCGCGGCGCCGCGCAGCGAGTTCGAGCACACGAGCTCGGCCAGCCGATCGCTCGTCTGCGCAGGCGTGCGCCGGTGAGGTTTCATCTCGACGAGGCGCACGCGCAGCCCGCGCTGCGCGAGCTGGTACGCCGCCTCGCAACCGGCCAGGCCGCCTCCGACGACGACGACGTGCGGGCTCTCCGCTCCGTTCATACAGCTCACCAGGGTGGGGGGTCTCGCGGGCTTCTTAGCTCGCCGTGCGGCGGGCGCGCACGGCCCGCGCAGGCTTTTCGGCGGCCCCCTGGGCCGCACCAGCGCCCTGCGGCGCGGCGTCGGGCCGGCCGGCTGGCGTGGGCTCCGCCGGCGCGGGCCGTGCGGCCGGCGCCGGGGCGGCGCTCGCGACGACCGCCGCGGCGTCCGGGGTGGTGGTGCCGTCGGCGGCGCCGTCCTCCCCTTCCCCCTCGACGATCTCCTGCTTGAAGCCGCAGTCCTTCGTCGCGCAGACGAGCATCGCCTTCTTGCCAGCGGTGCGGGTGACGAACTTCGCGCTGCACTTCGGGCATGGGACCGGCACCGGCTTCTGCCAGAGCTTGAACTCGCACTTCTGCTCGGCGTTCCAGTTGGAGCAGCCGTAGAAGGTGCGCCCGCCCTTCTTGCGGGGCCGGATCTCGATGAGATCGCCGCCGCAGCTCGGGCACGCGACGCCGAGCGGAATCGGGCGCGTGTTCTTGCAGGCCGGGTACCCGGTGCACGACAGGAAGTCGCCGAAGCGGCCCGTCTTGATGATCATCGGCTTCCCGCACTTGTCGCACGAGATGTCGGTCTCGCGGACGGCGGCGGTCCCCCGCGCGTCGGACAGGTCGCGCGTCGCCTTGCACTTCGGGTAGCGCTCGCAGCTCAAGAACCAGCCGTTCTTGCCCCACTTCTTGAGCATCATCGACCCGCACTCGTCGCAGACGATGTCGGTCTTCTCTGCCTCGGGCTTCCACGGCGCGAGCTTCTTCGACTTGTCGAGCTGCTCCCTGAACTTCTTGTAGAAGGTCTTGAGCAGCTGCTCGCGCTTCAGGCTGCCGGCGCCGACCGCGTCGAGCTCCTCCTCCATCTGCGCCGTGAAGTTCGGGTCCATGATGTCGAGGTTCGACCGGACGAGGCCGTCGACCACGAACTTCCCGAGGAGCGTCGGCTGGAACGCGCCGCCGTCCCGCTTCTCGACGTACGCGCGCTGCTGCACCTTGCTGATGATCTCCGCGTACGTCGACGGGCGGCCGATGCCGCGCTTCTCCAGCTCGCGCACGAGCGAGCCCTCGTTGTAGCGGGGCGGCGGCTGCGTGAACTTCTGGTCGGTGATGACCCCCGGGGGCGACACGGCGAGCGCCTCGCCCTCCTTCATGTCGGGCAGGAGCGCCTCCGAGTCCTCCTCGGCCGAGGGCCCCGGCGCCGCGCGCTCAGCCTCGGCGGCGGTCGCCTCGGGCGCCGGCGCGGCGGCGCCGCCGTCCGCGGCGGCGCCGCCTGCGCTCTCGTCCTCGCCGGCAAACTCCTGCTGGCCCTCGGTCACCTGCAGCCAGCCGGCGAACTTGAGGATCCGCCCGGTCGCCCGGGCGAGGTAGCTCCGGTACGCGGGCGCCGCGATCGTCGGCGCGACGTCGATCTCGACCGTCGTGCGGTCGTACACCGCCGGGGTCATCTGCGAGGCGACGAAGCGGTTCCAGATGAGCTTGTACAGCTTGTACTGCTCGTCCTTGAGGTGCTTCTTGATCGAGTCCGGGTGGATCTCGACGCTCGTCGGCCGGATCGCCTCGTGCGCGTCCTGCGCGTTCTTCTTCGACTTGTAGACGTTCGGGCGCTCGGGGACGAACTCCTTGCCGTACCGCTTCGCGACCACGCCGCGCACCTCGGCGATCGCGTCGTCGCTGACGCGCGTCGAGTCGGTACGCATGTACGTGATGAGGCCGACCGGACCGCCGTCGCGCTTGAGGTCGATGCCCTCGTAGAGCGCCTGGGCGATCTGCATCGTCCGCTTGGCGCCGAAGTGCAGGTAGTTCGTCGCGTCCTGCTGGAGCTTCGAGGTGGTGTACGGGGCGGGCGGGTTGCGCTTCTGCTCGCGCCGCACGACCTTCGCCACCTTGTAGCGGGCGGTCTCGAGGTCGGCGCGCACCTTCCCCGCGACCTCGCCGTTCGTCACCTCGAGCTTCTTGCCGTCGGCGGAGGCGAGCTTCGCGACGAACGGGGCGCGCTGCGGCGGGCTCGCCGCGCCGAGGCCGACCGCGATGTTCCAGTACTCCTCCGGGACGAACGCCTCGACCTCGCGCTCGCGGTCCACGATGAGCCGCAGCGCGACCGACTGCACCCGCCCCGCCGACAGGCCGAACGCGAGCTTCGACCAGACGAGCGCCGAGACGTCGTAGCCGACGATGCGGTCGAGCACGCGCCGCGCCCGCTGCGCGTCGTACAGGTTCTCGTCGAGCTTGCGGGGGTTGTGGACGCCGTGGTCGACCCCCTTCTTCGTGATCTCGTGGAACTCGACCCGCGCCACCTTCAGCCTCGGGTTCTTGATCTCCTCCGAGATGTGGAACGCGATCGCCTCCCCTTCGCGATCGGGGTCGGTCGCCAGGAGCACCTCGTCCGCCCTCTTCGCGGCGGACTTCAGCTCCTCCAGGACCTTCTCCTTGCCCTCGATGACCTCGTAGGTCTCGGCAAAATCGTTCTGCACGTCGACGGCGTTCTGCTTCTTGGGCAGGTCCTTGACGTGCCCCTTCGAGGCGAACACCTCGTACCCGTTGCCGAGATATTTCTTGATGGTCTTCGCCTTCGCCGGCGACTCCACGATGACGAGCGTCTTGGCCATCACCACCTTCTGAGCAACGAGATCGGGCTTGTGAGGATTGAGGGGCGCCCTTCGGTGCGAGGGAGGCCCCCCCGCGAGGAGGCTGCCACCCGAAACCGCACTGGGCAGGGTGAGCCGGCGCGCCCCTTCAACGAAGAGCCCGCCGAAACAACCCGGCGGGCCCCTCTACTACTACGGCCTGGAGCGTCAACGTCAAGAGTGCCTCCACGGCGCGTCTGGGCGGAAGCCCCGTCCTCTCGCAGACCTCATCCACGTGCGCCGGCCGGGCGTCCAGGGCGTCGAGGACCGCGCGTTCGGCCGCGCTCATCGACGGAGGTGGCCCATTTCCCTCGGGCGAAACGCCCGTCCGCGCCCCGAAGGCGGCCTCCGGGAGCGGCAGCGTGCCCCCGCCGGGCGACCTGTTGCGCGCCGAGCGCCGCGCTCGCCGGCGGGGCGGCGGCGCCTGCCCGCCGAGAACGTCGATCACGTCGGCCGCGCGCGTGATAGGGCGCGCGCCGGAGACGAGCTCCAGCGCGCAGCCCACGCCGCGCGGGCTCCACGGGGCGTGGGGGACGACGCAGAGGTGACGGCCGAGGCGGCGGGCCGCCGCGGCGGCGGAGCGGGCGCCGCTCTCGATCCCCGCCTCGACCACGACGGTCGCGAGCGTGAGCGCGGCGAGGACCGCGTTGCGCTGGAGGAACAGCGCCGGCAGCGGCGGCGTGTCGTCGGGGACGCGCGCGAGCAGCGCGCCGCCCGCGGCGAGGACGCGCGCGAACAGCGCCGCGTGCTCGCGCGGGTACGGGTGCGCGTGGCCGCCGCCGCCGACGACGACCGTCGGCGCGCGCGCGTCGAGCGCGCCCTCGTGCGCGGCCGCGTCGACGCCGCGCGCGCCGCCCGACCAGATCGAGAAGCCCGCCTCGCCGAGCGCCGCGGCGAGCGCGCGGGTGAACCGGAGCGCCTCCTCGCTCGCGGCGCGCGTCCCGACGATCGCGACGCCCGGGCACGCCGGGAGCGCGCCGCGGAGGTAGAGCGTCGGCGGCGCGGCCTCGGTCTCCGTCACGAGGGCCCAGAGCTGCGCGGGGTAGGAGGGATGTGCGGGCTGGATCTCGATCGACGCCATACGCGGCGTGTCGACCGACGCCCGGGACGAGTTGCGCGAAATGAGGACCGCGGCACGAGGAGCGCGCGGCCGCCCGCTCCCGGCGCGGTCGCCGCGCTACCGGGGCGGCACGCGAGGCGCGGCGCTCGGCGGCGCCGTGTCGGGCGGGGTCGCGCCGGGCGGCGCGGCGCCGGGCGGCGGGGCCGGGCGCGCGCCCCGGAAGCCCTGGACGAGCACGACGCCCGCGCCGCGCCGCACCTGCGCGTGGAGCTCCACGGCGACCAGCGCGGCGCCGGGGGCCGAGAGGCACGCTCCCCGGCCGCCGATCACCGCGACCGGCCCGCGGTCCGCGTCCTGGGCGACGATCTCGAGCGCGGGCGGCGCGCCCTTCGTGACGAAGAGGTCGACCTCGCTCACGCCGAGCCCGCCCTGCGCGATGAACACCGCGCACTCGCCAACACCGCGCGGGACACGCACGGGGATCGCGGCGCTCTCCCCTTCCGCGATCGCGAGCGACACGACGTCGCCGAGGGGCGCCATGCCCCCCGCCTCCCCGCGCGCGGTGTTGGCGAGCGCGAGCGCCGTCACGCGCGGCACCGGCGCGCTGGCCGCGGGCCGCTGCTCCGCCGCGCGGCTCAGGAACAGGCGCGACGCCTCCGGGTCCGGCTCGGGCGCGTCGCGCGGAGGCGGCGGGTTCCGCGGCGCGTCGGGCGCGGGCGAGGAGGCCGGCGGAGGCGGCGGGCTAGGGCGCAGGACCTCGGCGCGGCCTCCGCCGCACGCCGACGCGGCGAGCGCGAGCGACGTAGCGAGCAGGCGGCGCGCCGGCCCGAACGGATGCAGTTCGACGAGAGCGAGAGCGCGCCGCACCGCGCGGAGCCTACCAGAACCGCCGCGCCGCGCTCGGCCTGCGAGCGGCCGGCCGTGGGTCGTGCTACCCACTCGCCCGATGAAACCCAGGGACATCGTCGTCGCGACGCATGGTCACTGCTTCGACGGCATGGCGAGCGCGGCGCTGTTCACCCGCCTGATGCAGGCGCTCCGCCCCGGCGAGCCGCTCGCGCTGCGGTACCGATCCTGCGGCTACGGCCCGGGCATGACGATGATCCCGCCTTCGTGGCTCGACGGTGACGAGAACGCGATCCTCGACTTCCGCTACACGCCGACGAAGAAGCTGACGTGGTACTTCGACCACCACGTCACCGGGTTCGGCTCGGACGAGGAGCGCGACGCGGCGCTCGCCGGCGCGTCGCGCGCGAAGGTCGCGGGCGACGCGCCTCACGTCTTCTACGACGCCGCCTACGGCTCGTGCACGAAGCTCATCGCGGACGTCGCCCGCGATCACTTCGGCGTCGAGATGTCCAGCGCCGATGAGCTCATCCGGTGGGCCGACCTCATCGACACCGCGCGCTTCCCCACGGCCGAGGCCGCCGTGAGCCGGGAGGAGCCGATCATGCAGCTCGCCTCCGTGGTGGAGCACCACGGGGACGGGCCGTTCCTCGCCTCCGTGGTGCCCCGGCTCGTCGAGCGGCCGGTGAGCGAGGTGGCGCGCGAGGCGGACATCCAGGATCTCTGGCGTCCCCTCTCCGTCTCGCGGCAGACGTTCGTCACGCGCATCGAGCGCGGCGCGCGGAAGCTCGGCCGCGTGGTGCTCGTCGACCTCTCCGACGCGCCGCTCGAGGCGGTCGGCAAGTTCATGACGTACGCGATGTACCCGGACTGCGTGTACTCGGTCACGCTCTCCCGACAGAAGCAGCACTACAAGCTCTCGGTCGGCTACAACCCCTGGTGCGGCGTCCCCCGCGATCGCGACATCGCCCCCATCTGCCGCCGCTACGAGGGGGGCGGGCACCCGGCAGTCGGCGCGGCGTCCTTCCCGCTCTCCGCGCTCGAGCGCGCGCGCGAGGCGGCCCGCGCCGTCGCCGAGGAGCTCGACGGGGAGCCCGCGCGGTGACCTGGGCCGAGCAGCGCTTCCGCAGGAGCGCGCGCGAGACGGGGCGGGCAGCGTCATCACGCGCGGCGGCCACGCGCGCGCCGCTCCTCTTCGGGCACCGGGGCGTGCGCGGCGAGGGCGCCCCCGCGGAGAACACCCTCACCGCCTTCGAGGAAGCCGCGGCGCAGGGGGCCGACGGGATCGAGCTCGACGTGCGGGTGTGCGGCTCGGGCGAGCTCGTGGCGCTGCACGACCCGGACCTCGCGCGGGTGACCGAGGGCGCGGACCCGCGCGCCGCCGCGGCGCTCCCCTGGGACGAGCTCCGGCGGGTCGACCTCCGCGGCGACCGGGTGCCGCTCCTGTCCGAGGTGCTCGCGTTCGCGCGCGGCCGGCGGCTCGCCGTCAACATCGAGATGAAGCGGGACGTGCCCGATCGCACCGCCGTCGTGCTCGCGACCGCGCGGCTCGTGCACGCCTGGGATCCGCGCCACGCCTTGCTCGTCTCGTCGTTCGATCCGGTCATGATCGCCTCCTTCGGCGCCCTGGTGCCGGCCGTCCCGCGCGCGCTCCTCGTGCACCGGAGCCGCTACCACGACGCGGCCGTGCGCCTCGCGCCGGCGCTCGGGGCGCTCGCCGCGCACATCGAGCGGACGATCGCGTCCCCCGAGCGCATCGCGCTCCTGAAGCGGCAGGGCCGCGTGATCAACGTGTGGACCGTGAACGACCCGCGGGAAGCGCAGGACCTCGCGGCGCTCGGCGTCGACGGGCTCATCACCGACGCGCCGCGCCGCATCCGCGACGCGCTCGCGTAGCCGGCTTCGTCGGACCGGCGCGGCCGCGCGCTACCTTCGCTGCCAGGGGTCGATGATCTCGCGCGAGCGGCGCGGGCCCCGGCGCGGGGCCGACGGAGCCGGCGGGGCCTTTCGCTCGGCGGACGCCGCCGGCTCCGCCGTGGCCGCGAGCAGCGCGGCGTCCGCGGCGGGCACGTCCTCGGCCAAGGGCAAGCGTGCCATCACAGGGGTCGATGCGCGGACCACCTCCAGAGACGGCGCAGCCGGGCTCACGCTCTCGGGCTCGATCGGCGCGATCACGTGGTGGGGCGCGGCGCCCTCCACGCCGACGGGCCGCAGCGCCTTGACCGCGACCGTCGCGCTGATCGCGGACAGCGCGCCGCACGCCACGAGCCAGCGGAGCGTCGCGCTCGCGTGAGGCCTGCGGTCCGCGCGCACCTCGCCGGCCGCTGCCGCCGTCAGCGTGCCGGGCTGGGACGGATCGGCCAGCGAGGCGAGCGTGTCCTGCCGCGGGCGCGGGCCCTGGTCCCCGGGTCGGGAGAGCGGGGCGAGCTCCCCTGAGCCCTCCAGCGCGCCGGCGCCGCCCGGCGACAGCCCGAGCAGCGTCCCCGTGCGCGACGTCACGGGCGCCGGCTGCGGCGCCGAGGGCACGGGCAGCGGGATGCCCGGATCGCCCGCCGCGACGACGAAGGCGTGCACCATCTCCTGCGCCGACTGGAACCGCTGGGCTCTGTCGCGCGAGAGGGCGCGCAGGAAGAAGACGTCGAGATCGGCCGGCACGTCGGGCGCGAGGTGCGTCGCGAGCGGGATCGGCTCGACGAGGATGCGCGACAGGACCGCGCCGAGCACGTCGCCCTCGAACGGGAGCTTGCCCGTGACCGCGCGGAAGAGGATCACCCCGAGCGACCACAGGTCGCTCCGCGCGTCGAGGTTCCTGTCGCCGCGCGCCTGCTCCGGGCTCATGTAGAACGGCGAGCCCAGGAGCTCGCCGGTCCTCGTGGTCTCGTCGGTGAGGAGCTTGCCGGTGAGCTGCTTGGCGATGCCGAAGTCGAGGATCTTGACGATCTCCTCGTCCTCGTCGACGCGCGAGAGGAACAGGTTGCCGGGCTTGAGATCGCGGTGGACGAGCCCGCACTCGTGCGCGCGGCGCAGCGCCTTGCCGGTCTGGACCGCGATGCGCGCCGCCTCGGCGAGGGAGAGGCGGCGGACCCGCCTCAGGCGACGGCTGAGATCCTCGCCCCGGAGCAGCTCCATGACGAGGTACGGGACGGTCCCCCAGATCCCGTAGTCCTGCACGCTCACGACGTGCGGGCTACCGAGGTTCGCCGCGGTCCGCGCCTCGCGGTAGAAGCGCGCGCGGAACTCCGGCGAGGCCGCGTGCTCCGGATCCATGAACTTGATCGCCGCCGGCGCCCCCAGCTGGAGGTGCCGGGCCAGCCACACCGAGCCCATCCCGCCCCGCGAGAGCGGCCCTTCCAGGCGGTATTTATCGCCGACGATCGTTCCCGGCTCGACGTCCATCGCCGACTCCTCCCGCCACGGCGAGGTGGATTGCGTCTGTCTAGACGTTCGAACGAGCGGCGTCCACGCCATCAGGCGAGCGCTGCCATGAGCCAGCCTGCGCCGCCCGTGATGTCCTTTGTCCTTTCAGGAGCCACCTGAACGCGCCTGCTCAGAGCACCTTAATCCTGGCAATCGACATGACGGCGGACGACGCCGCCCGGGACCGGCTGCGTGAACGCCCCCGAGATGAGGGGCGGATTCCACTTCGCCTCCTTGTACTGAAAGATCATGTCGTCCTCGGTGTTGGGCACCCGCATGCGGATCGAGCGGGGGATCTCGGCCATGCACGCGCCGCCGCTCGGCGGGATCGGATCGTCGATCCCCTCCGGATCGACGCGCGGCGGCGCGGTGCGGATGGCCTCGTGATGGCTCAGCTCCACGTGATAGAGGTCTGTCCCGCGCTGCGCGACACGGACCTCGCGGACGCGCAGGCGCTGCTGGCTCCACGGCGCGAGAAAGTCGCGGGGGTGCGGCTCGAGGTGGATCTCCTCCACCGCGTCGCGGGAGCCCTGGATCAGCACACGGTAGAACCCGTCGCCGTCCCAGGCTATCGAGGCGCCGTGCGGCTCGTGAGCGAGCACCGGCGCCTCGCCGCGGAGCAGCGAGACGAGGGCGTGCCCGGGGATGGGCACCTGGGTGAGCCGCGCCAGGTTGCACGTGCTCGCGGGCCCGTGCAGGAACTGCTTCTCCCGGACATCGAGCATCTGGAACTGGGTGCCATTCGACGTGAGCGTGAAGAGCGTCGCGCCGAACGGGCTCACCACGTCGAAGCGCACCCGATCCGGATTGACCGCGAGGATATACATGTCCCCGCGGAGCCGCCCCTGGCGCGAGAAATGGTCGACCTTGGCGGTGCCCTGGACGCCGTTCACGCAGGCATAGGAGGCCTTCATCCGGTCGAGCGCCGCGTCGGCGCTCGGGAACCGGGACGCGGGCGGATCCACGGAGGCACAGCCGGTCACGAGCACGGCGAGGGGCGCGGCCCAGGCGATCGCGCGATGGCGCATGGGCGCGGACGCTGGCAAGGATCGCCGAGCCCGTCAACCGCGGAAGCGGCGCCGGGCCCATCCGCCGGAGCGGCGCGAGGGGCGTGGCCGTGGAGGAGGGTTGTCGAGGGAGGGCCGAGGGCCCGGAAGACGGCGGCGAGGAGGGCCGCGCGTCCGGCCCGGAGCGAGCCCCCGGCCGGACGCGCGCGAGCGGGATCAGGACGCCCGGAGCGCCTCGAGCAGATCGACGTCGGGGATCGCGATCGGGAGGCGGGCGCGGAGGACGGCGACGTCGTTGTCCTCGCAGAGGCGAGCCACCGCGAGCCCATCGAAGAGGGAGATGGGCGCGGTCCCCACGATCGCGGCCTCTTCGCGCGCACCGGAGAGCATCTGACCGGCGGTCAGGATCCAGCCGGCGGTCGCGGGGCCGTAGTGGTGGAGCGAGCCGCGCAGCTCGGTGACCCGCTCGCGGCCGACCTCGCGGCCGTCCCGCCGGATGACCAGCGCGAGCTTGATCTCATCACCCGCCGTGCGGAGCGCGCCGGAGAAGTGGCTCTCGCCGCCCGGCGCCCCGGCGCGGCGCACCGCGCGCAGCTGGCCGATGCCGATGCGCTCGAGGGCGAGGACGCAGATCTCGACGAAGGCATGGCCCGGGAGCTCGGAGAGCTTGCGCACGAAGGCGCGCCGCGCGGCATCGCGGTAGCGCTCCACCGCGGCGAGCGCCTCCTGCTCCAGCCGCGCCAGGTCGCCCGGCAGCAGCCAGTCCGTCAGCGCGATCCTGCCGCCGGCGAAGCGGAAGCGGGGCCGCTGCCCCGCGGCGATGCGGCGCGCGTTGTCGGCGCGCACGGCGGCCGCGACCTGGGACTGCACGAGCTGCACGTCGCCTGCGAGGCGGCCGCGGCGCTGCGCCGTCTCGGCGATCTGCCGGAGCGAGACCGCGCCCGCGTTCCGATCGAAGGTCGAGAGGATCCCGGCGACCGCATCGGCGAGATCACGGCCGGCGAGGTCGTCGAGCGCGTGCCCTTCGCCGCCCGTGAGCTCGATGACCTGCGGACCGCGGTAGACGGGCTCGGCGCCGAAGCTGTCGGGGCGGTCCGCTCGATCGGTGCGCTCGACCCGGTCGGTGCGCTCGACCCGGTCGGTGCGCTCGGCCCGGTCGGTGCGCTCGCCTCGCTCGGGGCGATCGAAGCGCTCGGTCCGGTCGGAGCGCGGCGGCTCGCGGCCGTTCTCGCGCCGCGCCTCGAACACCGGCGTCGCGACGTAGGAAGGCAGCCCACCGGTGCTCGGGTTGGCCTCCGCGGTCCCGCGGCCGCGGCGGCGACGGCGGCGGCGGCGGCGGCCCTCGCCCTGCTCGCCCGACGAGCCGGGCGTCGCGCGGTCCTCGCCGCCGAGGATCGGCTGATCGTCGTCGTCCTCTTCGTCGAAGAGCTCCGCGGCGCCGGCGACGGCCTCGGCCCGCATCGCCTCGTCCGGGCCCGGCGGCTCCGCGTCGTCGAGCTCGCCCTCTTCCTCGTCGATGTACGTGCTCGCGGCGCGCGGGGACGACGGCGTCGGCGGCGGCACGGGCTCGCGCGCTGCCGCGATCTCCACGCCGTTCAGCCCGGCCGCGCTCGTCGCGCCGGCCGCGACCTTCTCGTCGTCCTCGTCCTCATCGTCGATCGCAGGCGCAGCCTGCGCCGCCGCTGCGGCTCTGCCCTCGACCTCGACCGCGCCGCGCTCCGCCTCGAGCTCCGCGGGAGCGCCAAGATCGCTCTCTTCCACCGCGTCGTCGTCGGCGCCCGCATCGAACAGGGTCGGCTGCTCCTCGTCCTTGCGCGCCTTGGCCGCCTCGGGCTTTCCGCCGCGCTTCGCCTTCTTGCCGTCGAGCCCGGACTTGATGGTCTTCTCATCCCACTCGCGCAGCGCGAACACGCCCGGCTTCACGCGCACCAGGGGGTTGTCCGCCGTGTCCTTCTTCAACGTCGCCGCCAGGCGGGCGCCCATCGTCACCTCTGGGCTCTTTCCAACGTGGCTAAGGAGGTTCTTCTCGATCGCGATATCGGTGATCTCTTTATAGTGAAGCGGTCTACCGATGAGGCGAAGCACCTCGGCGGCTGCATCCGTGAACGTCATCTTTGTTCGCCCTTCGGGCGCGCCGCCCGGCGGGCGCCCTCGTCGTCCCCATCGCGGCCGCCCCGTCCAAAGTGGCTGACGAAGCGCGCGGGATACCCCACCGCAGCCGGGAAACGCACATTCGCTCCCACTCGACCACGACGCGCGGAACGGCCTGCTCGTAGCACGCTCGGAAACGGCGGTCAACGGGACGCGCGATCCGGCTCAAGAGAAGCCGCTGACCGACCTCTAGGGCACGGAACCGGGGGCCGGGCGGCGCGAAGCCCGGATCGACCGGGCGCCGCGCCGAGGCGAGCGCGCGGCGGCCGGCAACGGCAGCCTGGATGAACGCGCGGCGCGCAGTCAACGGCGCGCGCGGGCCCCTGGACGAGCATCGATGTGGCTCGTGAGCGGATGTCGCCAGTCCGGAGCACGGGAGAAGACCACGGGAGAAGACCACGGGAGAAGAGGAGTTGATGCGTTGATCCGTTGAGGTGTTGAGTGCGTCGATAGGTCCGGGAGTCCAGGAGTCGAAGGCTCTCCTTCAACTCACCGCATCGCCGCACGACCGCACCACCACCGCGCGGCCGAGGAGCGCCATGGGATGATGGAGGAAGCGATTGGCCGGAGCGCGGCGGACGGACCGGGCATCACCGTACATGACCGCGCGCAATCATGCGTAACCGCGCGTGACCGCGCGTGATCATGCGCAACCGCGCGTAATCATGCGCAATCAAGCGTGACCGTGCGCAACCACGCCCAACCGCGTGTAACCGGGCGTGGACGGGCGCTCCCGGACGGCGCACCCCGATCGTCGCGCGGTCGTCACGGCCGCGGCTCGCCCGGCCAGCGGTGGCGCGGCGCGGCGCGGGCAACAGCGCTTTTGCGCTTTGCCATCTGCCGGACAGGAGGGTTACGCTATGTGGGTGGAGCTTTCGCGGTTGCTCGACGAGCTCACCCTGGCGGCGGACAAAGTCGGCATCGCCGTCAGGATGGAAGCGTTCGATCCGCACCTGTCGGACGCGCGCAATCCGCGGGGCGGGCTCTGCACGGTGCTCGGCCGG
This sequence comes from Sorangium sp. So ce128, assembly GCF_051525245.1. Taxonomy (NCBI): domain Bacteria; kingdom Pseudomonadati; phylum Myxococcota; order Polyangiales; family Polyangiaceae; genus Sorangium; species Sorangium sp. So ce128. Next base: position 7,378,765 of record NZ_CP150313.1, read on the forward strand.
CGGATCATCCTGGTCGACGCCAACGCGTCGCTGCCGGATCGCATCGCCACGGTCGCGGCCGCGCTCGCGCGCGTCGATCTGGAGTCCGTGTTCCTGCCGCCGATCGTGCGCGCGACCATCGGCGCTCACGCCCGCGGCGCGCGGCCCCGGGCGGCCGCGCCGGGCGAGCCAGCGCGGCTGCCGGCGCGCCCCGCGCGGGGCGGGAAGGCCCCGAAGCTGCTCCCGCTCGCCCGCACCAAGTGGCGTGACGCCTGAACGACTGTCCCGGCAGGGCGCAGGCAACGCGCGCTACGACGCGAGCGCCCGCTCGACCTCGGTGTAGAGCGCCGCGATCGCCGCGTCGAGCTGCGCCACGTCGGTCCCGCCGGCCTGCGCCATGTCCGGGCGGCCGCCGCCGGAGCCGCCCACGATGCGGGCGATCGGCTTGATGAGCTCGCCGGCCTTGAGCCGCTCGGTCGCGGACTTCGAGAGCATCACGGCGAGCTGCGCCTTGTCGCCCACGACCGCGCCGAGCAGCACCGCCGAGCGATCGCCGAGCTTGTCGCGCAGCTTCTCCGCGAGATCGCGCAGAGCGCCCGGGTTGGTGCCGTCCGGCACCCGGCGCGCGAGCACCTTGATCCCGCCGATGTCCCGGGCGCCGTCCAGCATCGCGTCGATGCCGCCGCCGCCGCCGCCCTGCGCGGGGCCCGCTCCCTCCAGGATCCGCCGCTCGAGCTCGGCGACCTTCTTCTCGAGCTCCCGCTCGTGCGCCACGATCTTCCCGATCTTCTCGGCGAGATCGCCGCCCTGCGCCTTCGCCACCTGGCGCGCCCGGGCGAGCTCGGCCTCGACGCCCCGCGCGTACGCGAGCGCGTTCAGCCCCGTCGACGCGAGGATCCGCCGCACGCCCGCGGCCACGCCGCCCTCGCTCGTGATCTTGAACAGCCCGATGTCCCCCAGCGCGCACGCGTGCGTGCCGCCGCAGAGCTCCACCACCTCGGGCGTCATCGTGAGCATCCGCACCGTGTCGCCGTACTTCTCCTCGAAGATCGCCATCGCGCCCCGCCGCCGCGCCTCGTCCATCGGCAGGATCTCGGTCGTCACCTTCGCGTTCGTCAGGATCTTCTCGTTCACCAGATCCTCGATTCGCGAGATCTCCTCGCGGGTGAGGGGCCGGTTGTGCGTGAAGTCGAAGCGGAGGACGTCCGGGCCGACCCGCGAGCCCTTCTGCTGCGCGTGCTCGCCGAGCACCTTGCGCAGCGCCCAGTGCAGGACGTGGGTGGCCGAGTGGTTGCGCCGCGTCGCCGACCGCGCCGCGTGGTCCACCGTCAGGTGGACGCGCTGCCCCACGGCGAGCGCCCCCTCGCTGACCACGCCCTCGTGCACGACCAGCCCGGCGAGCGGCTTCTGCGTGTCCTTCACCTCGACGCGCGCCCCGTCCGCCGTCACCTCGCCGACGTCGCCGACCTGACCACCCGACTCGGCGTAGAACGGCGTCTCGCGCACGACGATCTCGACCGTCGCCCCCGCCTCCGCGCGCTCGACCAGCGCACGGACCTTGCGCGCCCGGTCGCCTTCGCCCTGGACGTCGACCCGGACGATCGCGACGATCTCGCTGTCGCCCTCCTCGTGCTCGTAACCCGTGAACACCACCGGCTGCGCGAGCTTGGCGCGGGCCTCGCGGTGCGCTGGGTCCACCGCGGCTGTCGGATCGATCGGGCCGTCCGCCTCGCCGGCACCCTTGATGATCGCCTCGGCCCCCTGGACGTCGACGCCGAAGTTCGACTCCGCGCAGATGACCTGGGTCAGATCGAGCGGGAAGCCATAGGTGGTGTAGAGATCGGCCGCGGCGGCGGCCGGGAGCGTCCGCTCGCCGGACGAGCGCATCTCGTCGAAGCGCTCGTCGAGGATCTTCATCCCGCGCTTCAGCGTGGAGCGGAAGCGGACCTCCTCGTCCTCGGTGACGCGGGCGATGAGCTCTCGCCGGTCGCGGAGCTCGGGGTACGTCTCGCCCATCCGGCGGACCACCTCGAGCGCGACCTCGTGAAGGAACGGCCGATCGATCCCGAGCCGGTGCCCGTGGCGGATCGCGCGGCGCATCACCCGGCGGAGCACGTACTCGCGCCGCTGCCGCTCGGGCATCACCCCCTCGGCCATCAGGAACGCGGCCGTCCGCGCGTGATCCGCGATGACCCGCATCGACACGTCGTCGTCGGCGCTGCCCCCCGTGTACGGCTTGCCGCTGAGCTCGGCGGCCTTGTCGACGAGCCCGCGGAGCAGGTCCGTGTCGTAGTTCGACGTCACGCCCTGGAGCACGCTCGCGAGCCGCTCCAGGCCCATGCCGGTGTCGATGCTCGGCGCCGGCAGGGGCACGAGCGGGCCGTCCTTCTCGATGCGCTCGTACTGCATGAACACGTTGTTCCAGATCTCGGTCCAGCCCGTGCCGTCGATGCGCGGCTCCTCGCCGAAGCGCGCGACGTCGGGCTCCTTCCCGTGGAAGAAGTGGATCTCCGAGCAGGGGCCGCACGGGCCGACGTCACCCATCGTCCAGAAGTTATCGGCCAGGCCGAGCCGGAGGATCCGGTCGTCTCCGAAGCCCGTGACCTTGCGCCAGATCGCCGCGGCCTCGTCGTCGGCCGGGAAGCCCCCCTCGCCGTTGTAGATGGTGACCACGAGCCGCGACGGCGAGATATCGTAGACCTTCGTCAGGAGCTCCCAGGCGAAGGCGATCGCGTCTTCCTTGAAGTAGTCGCCAAAGCTGAAGTTGCCGAGCATCTCGAAGAACGTCTGGTGGCGCGCGGTGACGCCGACGTTCTCGAGATCGTTGTGCTTGCCGCTGATCCGGATGCACTTCTGGCTCGATGCGGCGCGCTGGTACGGGCGCCTGTCCTTGCCCGTGAAGACGTCCTTGAACTGCACCATGCCCGCGTTCACGAACATCAGCGTCGGATCGTTCTGGGGCACGAGCGGCGCGCTCGGGACGATCTCGTGCCCGCGCTGGGCGAAGAACTCGAGGAATGTGCGGCGGAGCAGGTCAGAGCTGGCAGGCGTTGCGATGGACATAGGAGGACGCGCGGTCTAGCACGACCGGAGAGCGGCTTCCGCCTGCTCGACGCGCGCCCGCGACGCCCGCCGCCGAAGACGCGCGCGCCGGGCCGGTTTGCGCCGGGCCGGCGTGCGAGCCGGCCCGCGCCGGGCCCGCTGGGCGCGCCGGCCCACGCCGGCGAGGCGGGACCGCCGGGTCAGCGGCCGGAGGCGACGACGCTGCTGCCGGAGGCGGCCTCGAGGGCGAGCGGCGCCCTCTGGAGCGCGCTCTCGATCGCGCCCGCGACGGCGTCGCTCTGCAGCTGGGCGAGCTCCCTCAGGCCCTGGACGCGCTTCGCCTCGGCGAGCGCCTGGGCCGAGCCGGTCATCGAGCCCTTCAGCGTCTGGCTCGGCATCTCGCGGATCACGTACTCGACCTTGGCGGCGAAGCCGACCCCGTCCGCCCCATGGCGCTTGCTCAGGTGCGTGACCGAGCCGTCCAGCGTGAAGGCCGGCAGCTTGCGGCTCTTGCCTTCCGCAGCCAAGTCCGTGCCGTCAGCCACGATCTCGATGTCAGCGAACTGCGCCACGCGGTTGCGCGTCTGCTGCTTGAGCTGCGATCCGAGCTTCGCGTCCTTCACGCCGGAGCGGTTCTCGAACTTGCCCAGGCTGACCAGGAAGCGCGCCTTGGACGACGAGCGCGACAGCTTCTCGATGGCGGCCGCGATCGGGCGCTTCAGGTTGGGGGCAGGCTCGAGGTTGAGCGCCGCCTTGAGCGCCGGGACCGCCGCGGGGTTGCCCAGCGCGCCGAGCGCCGCCGCGGCCGACGCGCGCACCGCCGGGTGCGGATCCCTGAGCGCCTTCTCGAGGGCGGGCCGCGCGCCGGGGCTCTTCGACCTGCTGAGCGACAGCGCCGCCGCGACACGGAGCCGATAGTCCTTGCCTACCGCGATGTCGCGGAAAGCGGACGTGTCTGCGTCCTGGGCGACGGACAGGGCGGTCGACCCGAGCACCATCGACGCCGCCAAGAACATCGCAATGAAGAGACGACGAACCATCACGTCCCTCCGGAGAACGGCGGCTCACGCCACCCGTTCTCCTCGGTGAACCAGGGAAGTATCGCGACGCGCTGGCGTCCAGACAATCCTATCCTTGGCCAGGACGGTCGCGAGATCAAGGGCTGTTTGGCCCCGGATGGCTCATGCAGGACTCATGACGAGAGCGACGACGTCGCCGTTTGCCACGGTTCCGCGCCGCTTCGCCGCCCCGAGCGCTCATTTCCAGACACGCGGCGACGCGCGAGGCTGGCTGAGCGTCGGGCGGGTTCGGCTCAGAAGAGGATACCGAGATACCAGCGCACCGTCTGTGCGGTCTCGAGATCGATCTTCTGGACCGTCTCGTCACCCCTGAGCTGGCCGAGCCCGCCGAGAGGAAACAGCACGCCGTACTGCACCGCCGTGTAGAAGCCGCCCATCTTGTCGGGGTCGTCGTTGAGCGTCCCGTCCTTGGACTGGAAGTACAGCTGCGCGTTCAGCTCGATGCCGAGATCCCGGGAGTTGCCGGGAGCCTGGAGGAACTCGGAGGCGCGGCTCCAGATGGCCGCGGCGCCGACGCCGGCGCGCTGGCCGTTCTTGTCGCGGGCGAAGTCCCAGTCGACGCCAGGGCGGAAATAATAGGCGCCCTGGACCCGAGAGAGGATGTTCCTGAAGAGGATCTGGTCGACCCGGTAATCGGGGTGGAAGCGGAATGTCGAGTACGTGCGATCAGTCGAGAGCTGGGGATCCATGGCCCCGAGCTCCGTCCCTCGCGGCTCGAGGGCGGGCGCGTCGTCGTCGCCGGTCGCGTACCCGAAGCCGAAGTGGACGCGCAGCCGGCCCTCCATCTCGGTGAGCTCGGCCTGCGTGGCGAGCCCGAACTGCCGGACGCCCCAGCCGGTGTCCTTCGGCGAGATGACGTTCGCATAATCGCTCTCGTCCTGCCCGCGCAGATCGAGGGATCCGTAGATCATCGCCGCCTCGAGCTCGAAGCGGAACTTCTTGTAAAGGAGCTGGAACCACACGTCGGGGATGATCATCTCCGCACCCCGATGCACGTACCCCGCAGCGACGTTGTCGGCGCTCTGGCCGAGCGACGCCGACAAGTCGGCCGTGGTGTCGCCGGCGGTGATGTCGTTCGCCAGCGTCTGCTGCCGGTAAGCGAAGTAGACGCCGCCGTTCATGACCATGTTGCCGCGGGCGAGCTCGAGCTTCTGGAGCTCGGGATTCTTGCGGCGGACGGCGACGAACACGTACTGATCGACGTCATCGGACTGGGCGAGGTCGTACGGCTGGCCCTCGAGGTCCTGGATCGATGCGCTCGTCGCGCCCTCGTTGGCCCAGTCCCACGCACCGGCGAAGTAGATGTCGTATTTCTTGATGCCGGTGACGAACATCAGCCGGTCGACGGTCGACTGGTAGTCTGAGTCGTACCCGTCACCGCTGTTCGCCACCATACCGAGGCCCCAGTGGTTCGGCATGCGGCCGAAGCGGAGGAGACCGACGGGGGTCATGTACTCTCCCCAGATCCGCTTGACGGAGATCGAGTCCTTCGTCGAGTTGATGCCGGCGCTGGGCGCCCACTGGGTGCTGGAGAAGGCCCCGAGCGGCGAGTAGCCGCCCCGGCGGGCGACCTGGTAGCCGCCGCCCGCCGCCGGCTGGTTCGCGTAGCCGTCCGGGGTCGAGCCGAGCACCACGTTGTCGAGGAGATCGACCTGAGTGAGGATGCGCAGGTTGTCGCTGATGTGCAGCTCGGGATTGAGACGGAACCGCATGTTCGCGCCGGCCTGGGTGTCGTTCGTGCACGAGTCGAACGAGCGGGTGCCGCCGCTCGTGGTCTCGCTCGGGTTGCAGAGCGAGACCGCGTTCCCCTTGTAGGAGTCGTCGGCCGGCTGCGGCCAGAGCGCCTCATTGCGGGGGTCGATGCGGCCGAGGGCGAAGCTGTTGAAGAGCTCCCAACGGAGCCGGTAGTAGCCGTGGAACTCGAACGTCGGTCGCGCGTGGGACCACCAGTCCTCGGCGTAGACCTCGCTGGGCCGGGCGCCGATCTCCGCCTGGATCGCCTGTCGCTCGGGCTGCTCGGCCGCCGCAGCGGCTGCGGGCGCCTCCGAGGCCGCCGGCGTGGCCGGCTGCGGCGCGGAGGGAGCGGCCGTGTCGGCCGGCGGCAGGAGCGGCTGGCGCGCCGCCGGGGGTTCGGGCGTCTCGGCGCCGGCCGGCGCCGCGCCGGGCTGCGCAGGCGTCGCGCCGGGCTGGGCCGGCGCGGCGGCCGGCGCTGCGCCGGGCTGGGCCGGCGCGGCAGGCTGGGCCGGTGCGGCGGGCTGCGCTGCGCCGGGCTGCGCTGCGCCGGGCTGGGCCGGCGCGGCGGGCTGGGCCGGCCGGCGTGCCGGCTGGGCGGACGCGGAGGACGCGCCCAGCACGAGCGCGAGCGCGAGGCCCGACCGGAGGCGACGGCGAGGGGTGCCAGGGCGGCACGACGTACCCGGAGACCGCGACGAGATGGGCATCTGCTTGGTTTCGTTCGCGCGTTTTCGCCCCGCGCGCAGGAAGAGGTTGAAGATCCGAGCTCTCGGTGACCCGGAGGCCGGGGGCCGATGTCTCACGCCCGGCCTGTGTGGTCAAGGCACCGCTCGGCCCCAGGCCCTGGAACCCGGTCACGGATGCACACCCGGGACGCATCGGAGCAGGGGCCACCGCCACCTCAACCCCGGTCGGCTGGCAGCGACGGCTGGCGGGTCCGCCTCAACCTCGGTCGGGTCCGCCTCAACCTCGGTCGGGTCCGCCTCAACCTCGGTCGGGTCCACCTCAACCTCGGTCGGGTCCACCTCAACCTCGGTCGGGTCCACCTCAACCTCGGTCGGGTCCGCCGTCGGGTCCGCCTCAACCTCGGTCGGGGTGGGCAACGCGCTGACGAAGCCCCAAGACGCGCCAGCAACGCCCGCGGCTGCGCCGCCGCCGTGGTCCCGGCTCGCGCCAGCGCCGTCGCCGGCCGCGCCGCCGCCGCTCTCACCTGCGCCGCCGGAGCCCCGATCCCGCCTCACCTGCAGCGCACGGCCGCGCGGACGGGCGGATCTCGCCGTCCTCCCCTCTGGATCTCTCGCCCGAGCTGAGCGACGCTCTCGCCCGCAGCATCCCGCTCCCGCCGACGGAGCCATGGAGAAAGCGCTCATGAACCGGACACTCATTGCACTACCCCTCGCGCTGTCGTCGCTGCTCGCCGCGGGCTGCGGCCACTCCGAGCAGGAGTGGAAGTCGCAGCTCGACAAGTACAACCAGCTCCAGAACCGGAGCCAGAAGAGGGAGGCCGAGCTCGAGAAGGAGCTCGCCGACGCGAAGCAGCGCGTCGAGGAGCTCGAGAAGAAGCTCGCGGACCAGGGCGCCGACATCTCGAAGATGAGCTCGACGCTGGAGGACCGCGAGAAGGCGCTGGCCGAGTACAAGGCACGCGCGAAGCAGCTCGAGGCGATCCAGGCGCGGTTCGACCTGCTCCGGAAGAAGCTCGAGGAGCTCGTCAAGCTCGGCCTGGAGGTCCAGGTCCGCAGGAACCGGATGGTCATCTCGCTGCCCGGAGACGTCCTGTTCGACTCGGGCAAGGAAACGCTGAGCAAGGAGGGCCAGCAGATCCTGAAGAAGATCTCGGACGTCATCCGGGGCGACAAGTCGCTCGTGGAACGCGACTACCAGGTCGCCGGGCACACCGACAGCCAGCCGTACAAGAGCGGCCCGTTCCAGGACAACTGGGGGCTGTCGCTGATGCGCGCCCGGGCCGTGCTGCTGTTCCTGATCGGCAAGGAGGGCCAGCTGCCGACGAGGCACTGGAGCGCGGCAGGGTTCGCGGACACGGACCCGATAGCGAACAACAACACACCGGCCGGCAAGCAGAAGAACCGGCGGTGCGACCTGATCGTGATGCCGGACGTCGACGAAATGCTCGACCTGACGAAGCTCGCCACGAAGTAAGCGCCGGCAAGAGAGGGGCCCGTGGCGCCGACAGCGGCGTGCCGCTTCGTGCACCACGGGCTCAGCCGCCGAGCCACTGCCGCGCGAGCTCGAGCGTGCGGGCGTTGTCCGGCACGTCGCGGAGGAAGCGCTCGCGCCAGACCGGATCGCTGAGCTGCTCGGCACGCGCGAGCAGCGCCGTCCTGGCCGACGCGATCGCGACCTCGGCCTCGGCGCGCCTCCCGCTCGCGGCGAGCGCCTCGACATACGCCAGGCGGACGAGCGACTCGCCCTCTTCCAGCGTGCCGAACTCCGAGAGCCGCGCGCTCGCCTCGGCGGCAGCCCGGATCGCCTCGTCGGTGCGCCCGAGCCCGAGCAGCGCGCGAGCGAGGAGGGAGAAGGCCTGCACGCAGAGCGTCGGCGCGCTCTCGAAGAGCGCGATGGCCGCGCGCGCCTCGCGCTCGGCGGCCTCGAAATCGCCCATGGCGAGGGCGGTCTTCGCCAGGTAGCAGCGAGCGAAGAGCTCCGTGCGCACCATGCCCGCCCCCTGGCTCGACGCGACCGCCTCCTCGGCGAGCGCCCGCCCCTCGGCGAGCTGACCACGGTACCCGAGCGCGTGCGCGAGGTTGGCCTGCACAGTGACCTTCAGCTCGTCCAGGTGCATCCGGTCGGCCGCCTCCATGGCTGCCCGCAGCATCGACTGAGCCATCTCGAAGTCGCCGAGCTCCGTGCACACGGAGCCCAGGCTCGCCCGGGCGCTGAGCGCGTTGCGATGATCGCCGGCCTGCTCGAAGGCGAGCAACGCGGCTTCCTGGCTGGCGGCACAGGAGCCCAGGTCGCCTCTGCACATCTCATGGGCCGCGCGCGCGTCGTGGAGGTGCGCGACCACCTCGATATCCGTCGTCTCCGCGCTCGCGAGGGCGCGCTGGACCACATCGAGCAGCGCGGCGCCTTCGGCGTACCGCCCCCCCAGCGACAGCGCGCTCGCGCCCGCGGACAGGCAGCGGAGCTTTGCGTCCTGCGCGTCGCCGGAGGCGGCCACGCCCACCGCCTCGGTCGTCCAGCGTTCAACCTCGTCCAGCCGCCCCAGCTTGGACGTGGCCCATACCAGGGGGATGATGGCCGAGAACCACGCGGCCGAGCCGCGCTCCACCAGGCCCAGCGCTTCGCTCCCCCGCTCCGCGGAGAGCGCGAGATCGCCGCGCCACACATGAGCCTCCGCCTGGACCCAGCGGAGCCTGCCGGCGGCGTCCCCGGCCGCGCCGCAGCCGAGACCCCGGTCGGCCCGCGCGATCGCCGCGTCGAGATCGCCGCCGCGGAGCGCCTCCTCCGCCGCGCGCAGGTACGCCTCCGCCGCCCGCGCCGGCGCGCCGCCGAGCTCGAAGTGCTCCGCCAGCACCGTCGCGTCCGCCCCGCCAGCGCGGGCCAGCCAGTCGCCCGCAAGGCCGTGCCCGACGCGGCGGTCGCGCTCGGTCAGCATGCCGTAGGCCGCCTCCCGCACCAGCGCGTGCCGGAACTCGTATTCCACCTCGCCCGCGATCCGCGCCTCGCGCCGCCGCATCAACAGCTCCCGCCGCCCCAGCTCCGCGAGCGGCTGCGCCACCGGCGCGCCGCCCACCAAGGCCGCGATGGCACCTTCCCACGACGTCTCGCCGAACACGCTCGCCGCGCGCAGCACCCGCCGCTCCTCCACGCCCAGCGCCTCCAGCCGCGCCTGCACCATCGCCAGCGCCGTCTCCGGCATCCCCTCGCCCCGCCCCTCGGCCACCGCGCGGATCTGCTCCTCCAGCACGAACGCGTTGCCCTCGGCGCGCGCCAGCAGCTCGTCCACCTGCGCCGCGCCCACGCCGTCGCCAAGCACCTCCCGCACCAGCCGCTCGCTCGCGCGCCGCGGCAGCGCCGCGAGCCGCAGCCGAAGCCCGACCCGCTGGCGCCAGAGCTCCGGAAACAGCTCGTCCACCTCGGGGCGCGCCAGCGCCAGCACCAGCAGCGGCAGGTCCCTCGCGTGCTGGAGCGCCGCGTCGATCAGCCGCACCGTCGGCAGGTCGCCCCAGTGCAGATCCTCCAGCACCAGCAGCACCGGCTGCCGCTCGCACTCGGCCCGAACGAAGTCCTCGAACGCCTGGCGGATGCGGTCGCCCATCAGCACCGGGCTCTGGCGCGCCGCCTGCAGCTGCACATCACCCTCGTCAGGGAAGGGCGCCCCCACCAGCTCGCCGAGGAACGCCGCCACGTGCGGCCCCTTGCTCCCGAGCCCGTCGAGCCGTTCTACCCGCGCCAGCACCTTGCTCCGCCGCACCTCCAGCGCCTCGCCGTCGAGCAGCCCCATGGCGCGGCGGAGCGCCTGGGCGAGCAAGCCGAACGCCGAGCCGGCCGCCATCGGATCGGCCCTGCCGATCCAGACCTCGGCGGCCTCGCGCCGCTCCTTGATGGCGCGCAGGAACTCCCAGGCGAGGCGCGACTTGCCCATGCCCGCGGCCCCCACGACGACCACCGCGCTCGCGGCGGGCTCGTCCAGGCAATGGCGCCACTCGGCCGCGACCTGCGAGAGCTCTCGCTCGCGCCCCACGCACGGCGTCGGCTTCCCGAGCAGCCTCGGCACTGTGTCCGGCTCCTCCTTCCGGCCGCGCAGCCAGCATCCTCCGGGCCCCCGCGCCGTGTCGAAGCGGCTCGCGAGCAGGCTCGCCGTCGCGCTGTCGAGCCGGATACCCCCGGACGGCGGGCCGTCGCGCCCCACGATCAGCTGGGCCACCCGATCGACCAGCTCACCGACAGGCAGCCTCTCCTCGATCTCCGCCAGCCCCGTCGCGACCGACATGGGCACGCCGCCAACCACGGTCCGGAGCGCGAGCGCGCAATGGGCCGCTCGCACCGCGAGGTCCGTCGGAGACTCGGCCCCCGACAGCGCGACGAGCAGCCACTTCGACTGCAGGAAATCGAGCCTCCCACCGTGGCGCGCCGCGATGTCCCGCAGCGCCTGGGCCTGCGCGGCCCCATCGGCCTCCGCCAGCGTCGCGCCGGTCTCCTCGCTGCCATGGGCGGCCAGGATGACGCACATGACCCGCCTCTCCGACGTCGTGATCTCCTCGCCGGGCGCGTGTGGCGCCGCGACCGCGCTTCCTCCCGCGGCGAGCCCCTCGCCGGCGACGACGGCCAGCTCCGCCGCGACGGCGGCGCCGTCGCGCGGCCGGTGCTCCGCCGACTTCGACAGCATCCGGGCCACGAGGCGCTCGAGCAGCTCGGGGATGCCGTCGCGCAGCTCCCCGAGCCGCGGCGGCTCCTCCAGCACGACCTTCACGAGGAGCGACAGCAGGTTGTCGCCCAGGAACGGCCGGCGCCCCGCGAGGCACTCGAACAGGATGCACCCGAGCGCGAACACATCCGCGCGGGCGTCCACCGGCGCCTCGCCGCTCGCCTGCTCGGGGGCCATGTACCCGGGCGTCCCAAGGATCGCTCCGGGCGCCGTCAGACTCTGCGTGAGCCAGAGCTCGCGCGCGATGCCGAAGTCGAGCAGCGTCGCTCGCTCGACCGCGCCGCCCACCAGCATCAGGTTGCTCGGCTTCAGGTCGCGGTGGACGATGCCCTGCTGGTGGACCGCGCCCAGCGTCGTCGCCACCTGCGCCGCCAGCGTCACGCTCTCCGCCATCGAGAGCGGTCCTTGAGCGAGCCTCTGCTCCAGCGTCACGCCCTCCAGCCACTCCATCGCCAGGTACGGCTGTCCTGCGCCCGTCGTCCCGTGCGCCACGTACCGCACGACCCCTGGCAGCCGGAGCGTGACGAGCGCCTTCGCCTCCCGCGCGAACCGGCGCAGATCGCCCGCGCTCGCGCTGTGCAGCACCTTGAGCGCGACCGCCTCCCCCGACCGCCGGTCCCGAGCGCGATAGACCTCCCCCATCCCGCCGGATCCGGCGAACCGCTCGATCTCGAACCGATCCTCGATCACGTCCAAATCGCGCATTGCGTCTGCGATGTCGTTCACACGGGCCTCCAGCGACGGCCCTCACCCGCAGGATCACGGTACCCTGTCGGTAGCAAAATGTAATCTAAGCCACGATCACCCCTGCATGTGGCCGATCTCGGGCACCTGGATCGCAGAGCGACCACAACGCGCTCTGGTGCTCGGGCGCCCGGGGACATTCGCGACGACAGCGCGTTCCGGTGCCCGGGCACCGAGCTCCTGGCCCGCCGCGCAGGGCAGCGCGCGGCGTGATCTCAACCGCCGAGTCGGATCCGGAATGTCGAGGCAGGCTCGTGTCCGCACGCCGTTCCCGCCCGACAAGGCTCGACCTCGACGCGGTGCTCGCCGGGCTCGTGATCCTTGAGCGGCACACGGAGGCGCTGGACCTGGCCGCCCTTCCATGGCCCCGGCGCGAACACCTCGGGCCGCGCCGCCGGAGGCGCCTTGTCGACCGCGTACACGCCGATGCGCACGGACTCCGTATCTTGGCCAAAGGCGATCTCGACCTCCAGGGTCCCGTCGATCCGGCGCCCGAGCGCGGTGAGCTGCCTTGTCCCGAGGACCGTCCCCTTCACGCGCGCGAGCGTGGTGCCTGAGGCGGCGGCCTCCTCGCTCGCCATCGCCGCGGGCGCCTCGGCGGCTCCGCGCACCGGCCACGCGAGCGGCAGCGTATCGAGCCCGCCGAACAGGCGCGGGCGCTGGGCGTAGGTGCGGCCCTGCGCCCGGTTGAACGCTAGGCCGAGCGTGACCGCCTCGCGCTCGGGATCCACGGCCGCCGGATCGGTCCAGGCCCCGACGAGCGCCTGCGTGAACACGCCCCCGCGCGGCGTCTCGGCGGCGTCGCTGCCGGCGCTGGCCGCGGTGACGACGCCGATGCGCTCGCTGTGGTCGTGCTCTACCCCGAGATCCTCGGGCAGCGAGAAGGCGCCGGCGCGGCCCGCGTCGAGGATGACCAGCACGCGCCCCGCCTTCGAGCGGGCGATGGCCTGGAAGAGGCGCGCGGCGGGCAGCGCGTTGCGCGGATCGGCGGGGCGGGCCGGGTCGTAGTCGACGGGCAGGAGGAAGCCCTCGCCGCGCTGATCGAGGCCGTGGCCGGCGAAGTAGACGAGCAGCGTCTCCCCCTCGGCGGCGCCGGCGAGAAAACCGGTCACGGTCGCCTCCAGGTTGGCCGCGTCGAGGTCCTTGGAGGCCTTGATGTGGTCGTCGTCGAGGGCCCAGCCGTCGCCGCGCTGCAGGGCGCGGCGCATCGCGTCCACGTCGGCGAGCGCGCCCGGGAGGCGCTTGACGCCCGGGGCGCGGTACGCGGCGTTGCCGATCAGCAGGGCGCGCGGGCGGAGCGCGCGGGCGCGCAGGTCGGGCTCGGGCCGGATGTCGGCGCGGGCGGTCTCGCCGCCGGGGCCGAGCACGTCGAGGCGGTGGGGCGCCGTGGACCTCTCGCCGAGGAGGAGCTCGACCTCGTACGCGGACAGGGCGGTCGGGCTCGGGATCACGCCGCGCACGTCCCAGCGGCCGTCGAGACGCACGCGGGGGACGCCGCGCGGGGAGAAGATGGTGGCCCGGACGAGGAGGTGGCCCTCGGCGGTGCGCGTCGCCGACGGCGAGCTGACGCTGACGCGGGGGAGCGCGCCGAGCGTCGTGACCTTGCGGGTGGCGGGGTCCTCGAAGCGCAGGCCGAGGGCGGCGCCGCTGCCGGAGGTGATGAAACGGCCGCCGGCGAACACCGTGGCCCAGCTGCCGTCGCCGAGCGGGAGGAGGTGGGCGACGAGGTCGCCCGACGGGAGCGCGCGCACCGAGGCGCGGCCGTCGCCGAGGGCGGCGATGAGGTGCTTGCCGTCGGGCGTGGCGGCGAGGGAGTGGATGGGCGCGTGCTCCTCGATGCGGAGCGGCGCTGCGGCGGCATCGGCGTGAATCGACCAGCGGGCGAGCACTTCGTCGGCGCCGCCGGCCCAGAGGTGCTCGGGCGTGAGGACCAGGGAGGAGACCTGGCCCTTCAGCCCTTCGAGGCGGCGGGGCAGGACGTCGCCGGTCTCGGCGTCACGGAGCGCCACGGTGCCGTCGGTGCCAGCTTCGCCGAGCCAGCGGCCGTCGGGGCTGTAGGCCAGCGCGTTCACGCTTTCTCGAGGCTTTACCGCCTCTGGCCAGGATGCGCTCCGGACTTCCGATGGGACGAGGCTCACCCTGCGCACACCTCCGATCCTGCCGGCGACAACCACCTCGGGGCGCACGGGAGCCACGGCGAGGGCATAAAGCTCCTGCTCCCCGGAGAGCAGCGTGGACCGCTCGCCTTCGCCCAGCGGCAAGCGCGTCAGATCCCCCGCGCCATCGGCCGACAGGACGGACATGCCATCAGGGCTCGGGCGGACCGCCCAGGGAAAATTTCGCAGCTCGCCAATCCCCCGAGGGGAAGCGCTGGAGACGCCGGACATCGCGACGATTGCGTTGTCGAGACCTCCCGAGGCCCAGCCGCCATCGGGCAGCGCGGCCAGCGCGGTCACCTCGCCCGCGTGTGCGGTCCACCGGTTCAAGAGCGACCATGTGGCCGTCGACCACGCGCTGACGTTGCCGGCGCCGTCCCGACGAGCACCGTTTGCCCCGCCGCCACGCTGCGCATCCGCCGCTGCGGGCTCCCCAGCTGCCGCACGGCGAGCTGGCGATCCGCGCCCGTGCAGTCCGCGACCCGGGCCAGCGCGACCGAGCCATCGTCGCCGGCCACCGCGAACCAGGTCCCGGTCGGGTCGAACGCAGCGGCGAAGAGGCTTCCCGACCGTTTCAGCTCGCACCAGAGCGACCTGTCGGCGAGCCGGAAGAGGCGAGCGTTGCCCGCATCGTCTCCGGCGAGGAGCAGATCGCGCCGCGGGCTCACGGCGAGCGCGTACACCCAGCGTTCCTGCGCGCCGAGGCGCTCGAGTGCGCCGCCGGGCTGAAACAGCATCACCTCGCCTTCACCGCCGAGCGCAAGGAGGCCGCCCGGCAACGCCGCCGCGCTCGCGGCGTCGTACCGGGCTGTCACGGCCTGTCGCCCCTTCCACACCACGACACCGGTGTTCCCGCCCGCGAAGGCGCGCCCGTCGTCGAGGTAGCCCGTGGCCCACACGGCGCCGCTCTCACCACGGCGTGTCAGCGCGTCCTGTTCGAGGGTGGCTGCGCCCGAGCCCGGCTCCCAGGCCTTCACCCCTCCGGAGAGCGTACCGACGAGGATCTCGCCTCCATCCGGTCGCACGCTGAGCGAATTGACGGCATCGGTCGGGCTCAGGGCTCCGATCCGCCGCCGCTCGCCGCTCTTGCGATCCCAGACGAAGACCTCGCCGCCCCAGCCGCCGCTCACCACCCCGCGCCCGTCCGGCAGGAACGCACAGCCACGAACCCATCCTCCGTGCCCCTCCAGCCGCTGGACGACCTGGCCGGTCGCCACATCCCAGACGAGCAGCACCCGATCCTCGCCCCCGGACACGATCTGCCGACCGTCCGGCGAGAACGCCAGGCAGTTCACCTTCGCCAGATGCCCCTCCGGCTTCGCCAGCAGCGCTCCCGGTGGCGGCCAGGCCTCCGGAGGGGCGGCCGGCGTGAGCTGCGTCGGCTGCGGCTGCGCCGGCGACGCGCCGCTACAGCCGCCGATCGCCGCCGCCAGGGCGATTGCGCCCAGCCCCGCCGCGCCGCTCCCGAATCGCCCGTTCGACATTGCCACGCATGCTATCTCATCGAGGTTCGACGCCGCCGGGCGAACGCGACCGGCGTCGCCGCGCTGGCCACCCGGAGCCGCCGCCCTTAGGCTCACCGCCGCGATGCACCGCTGGTTCAACACGGCAGGCCCCTGCAATCCGGCCGATCACTACATGCTCCCGCCAGAGGAGCGCCTGCCCGGGGTGCGCGACCTCGTCGATCGCAAGGCTTACTTCGTCCTGCATGCGCCACGGCAGATCGGCAAGACGACCTCGCTGCGTACGCTCGCCCGGGATCTCACGGCCGAAGGGCGCTATGTGGCGGTCCTCGTCTCGGCGGAGATCGGCGCTCCCTTCCCCGACGACCCTGGCGCAGCCGAGCTCGCGATGCTCGCCGAATGGCGCGGCACCGCCGGCTCGCAGCTCCCGGCCGATCTGCGGCCGCCACCGTTCCCCGATGCCCCCCCCGGCCAGCGCGTCGGAGCGGCCCTGCGCGCCTGGGCCAAGGCTGCGCCGCGTCCGCTCGTCGTCTTCCTCGACGAGGCCGACGCCCTGCGCGACGCGACGCTCGTCTCCCTGCTGCGCCAGATCCGCAGCGGCTATCCCGATCGCCCGAGTGACTTCCCGCACGCGCTCGCGCTCGTCGGCCTGCGCGATGTGCGCGACTACAAGGTCACGTCCGGCGGCAGCGACAGGCTCGGGACGTCGAGCCCCTTCAACATCAAGGTCGAGTCCCTCACCCTGCGCAACTTCACGCACGACGAGGTCGCGGCGCTCTACGCCCAGCACACGGCCGAAACCGGCCAGGTCTTCCGTCCGGACGCCGTGGACCGGGCCTTCGAGCTCACCCAGGGTCAGCCATGGCTCGTGAACGCGCTCGCCCGCCAGCTCGTCGATGTCCTGGTCAAGGATCGCGCGCTGCCCATCACGGCCGCGGACGTCGATCGCGCCAGGGAGATCCTCATCGAGCGGCAGGACACGCACCTCGACAGCCTGGTGGACCGGCTGCGCCAGCCGCGCATCCGCGCCGTGATCGAGCCCATGCTCGCCGGCACCACCCTCGGCGATGTGCCCGAAGACGACCGGCGCTTCGCGGTCGACCTGGGCCTCGTGCGCCGAACGGCGGAAGGCGGTCTCGTCATCGCCAACCCCATCTACCGCGAGATCATCGTCCGTGAGCTCGCGAGCGGGGTGCGCGACTCGCTGCCGCGCATCCCGGCGACCTGGCTCACTCAGGACGGCCGCCTCGACGCCGATCGCCTGCTCGACGCCTTTCTCTCCTTCTGGCGCCAGCACGGTGAGCCGCTGCTCAGGGCGGCGCCCTACCACGAGATCGCCCCGCACCTCGTGGTCATGGCCTTCCTCCACCGCGTCGTGAACGGCGGCGGCACCATCGATCGCGAGTACGCCATCGGCCGGGGCAGGATGGATCTCTGCGTCCGTTATGCGGGCGAAACGCTCGCGATCGAGCTCAAGGTCTGGCGCGACGGCCGCCCGGATCCCCTTGCCGAGGGGCTTGCCCAGCTGGACGAGTACCTCGCCGGGCTGGGGCTCCAGCGCGGATGGCTGATCCTCTTCGACCAGCGCTCGGGACAGCCTCCCATCGCCGAGCGCACGCGCCGCGAGCACGCGTTGACCCCTGCCGGTCGCGAGGTCGTCGTGATCCGCGCCTGAGCGCGCTCGTCGTTCAGGAGCCTCGATCCGGGGGCTACTCCGTGGCCGCCGCAGCCTCCCCCGTCCCGGCCGCCGCCGCAGCCGTCACCTCCAGCTCGCAGCGCACCACCTGGACCTCGCCGTCCGCCAGCTCCGCCCGCTCCACCAGCTCGTGCGCCCCCGCCCGCACCGCCGCGAGCACGTCCCCCAGCGCCGGCTTCAGCCGCGCCAGCGTCGCCGCGTTCGCCCCCAGCGCCAGATCCGTCACCACGCGCCCCACGCTCGCGCCGAGCTCGCTCTTCCGCTTGTTGACCGCCGCCATCGCCGCAGCCGCCAGCTCCAGGAGCCCCGCGTCCGCCGGCGCCGCGACCTCCGCGAAATCCCCCGCCGCCGGCCACTTCGCCCGGTGGATCGACCGCTGCCCCGTCTCCTCCGCGTACACCCAGGCCCAGACCTCGTCGGTGATGTACGGGAGCACCGGCGCGAACAGCCGCAGCAGCACCGAGAGCCCGAGCCGCAGCGCAGCCACCGCCGAGCCCCGCGCCGCATCACCAGCGCCGCCCTCGCCGCGCGCCCGCGCCTTGGCCAGCTCCAGGTAAGCGTCGGTGAACCAGCGCCAGAAGAAATCCTCCGTCCGCTCGAGCGCCGCCGCGAACTCCTGCGCCTCGAACGAGCGCGTCGCGTCCGCCACCACCGCCGACAGCTTGTGCAAGAACGCCCGATCCAGCTCCTCGGAGACCGGATGGACCTCCGCGGACTGGCTGAGCACGTACTTGCCCGCATTCCAGATCTTCGTGACGAGGCGCTTGCCGATCTTCAGCACCTTCTCGTCAAAGGCCGTGTCCGTGCCGAGCCGCGCGCTCGCCGACCAGTAGCGGACCGCGTCCGACGAGTAGTTGTCGAGCAGGTGCATCGGCGTCACGACATTGCCCTTGCTCTTCGACATCTTCTTGCGATCGGGGTCGAGGATCCACCCCGAGATCGCGATGTGACGCCACGGCACCGACGCCTCGTGCAGCATCGCCTTCGCGATCGTGTAGAACGCCCACGTCCGGATGATGTCGTGCGCCTGCGGGCGCAGATCGGCCGGGAACAGCCGCGCGTGGCGCCCCTCGTCGAGCCCCCAGTGCGAGCTGATCTGCGGCGTGAGCGAGCTCGTGAACCACGTGTCGAACACGTCGGACTCCGCCGTGAAGCCGCCCGGCTTGTCCCGCTGAGACGCGTCGTACCCGGGCGGCACGTCGACCGTCGGATCGACCGGGAGCACCTCGCGCGTCGCGAGCAGCGGCCTACCGTGATCCGGGTTGCCCTCGGCGTCGAGCGGATACCAGACCGGGAACTGCACGCCGAAATACCGCTGGCGGCTGATGCACCAGTCGCCCTGGAGCCCCTCGGTCCAGTTGCGGTACCTGAGGCGCATGAAATCCGGGTGCCACTCGATCTTGTCGCCGAACTCGAGGAGCTTTTCCTTCTTGTCGGCGAGCCGGACGAACCACTGCCGCGTGGGCACGAACTCGAGCGGCTGATCGCCCTTCTCGAAGAACTTCACCGCCCGCTCGATCGGCTTCGGCTCGCCCCGCAGCGCCGGGCCTGCGCCGGGCGCCGCCGCGTGCTCCTCGCGGCGGAGGAGCTCGACGACGGCCGCGCGCGCCTGCTTCACCCCCTTGCCCTGGAGCGGCCCATAAGCCGCGTTCGCGGCGGCCGGATCGCGGCTCTCAAAGGCGCCCTCCCCGAACGTCACCGGGAGGATTCGGCCGTTCTTGCCGAGCATCTGCCGGAGAGGGAGCTTCTGCTCCCGCCACCAGATCACGTCCGTCGCGTCGCCGAAGGTGCAGACCATCAGGATGCCCGTGCCCTTCTCGCGATCCACGAGCGTGCTCGGGAAGATGGGCACCGGCGCGCGGAAGATCGGCGTGAGCGCCGTCTTGCCGAAGAGGTGCTGATACCGCGGATCCTCGGGGTGCGCCGTCACGCCGACGCAGGCCGCCAAGAGCTCCGGGCGCGTCGTGGCGATCACGAGCTGCTCGCCCGTGCCCTCCACGGCGAACGCGATGTCGTGGAACGCGCCGGACTGCGGGCGATCCTCGACCTCCGCCTGCGCGACCGCGGTCTGGAAATCGACGTCCCACATCGTGGGCGCGAAGACCGAGTAGAGGTGGCCCTTCTCGTGCAGATCCAGGAACGACAGCTGCGCCGTCCTGCGGCAGTGATCATCGATGGTGGCATACTCGTACTGCCAGTCGACCGAGAGGCCCACCCGGCGGAAGAGCGCCTTGAAGACCTGCTCGTCCTCGCGCGTGACCTTGTGGCAGAGCTCGATGAAGTTCGGCCGCGACACGATGCGCGGCTGCTCCTTCTTGAGCGCCTCCGGCGCCGCCTGCGGCAGCGAGAGGCCGCGCTCGTAGGGCGTGCGCACGTCCGTGCGGACGTGGAAATAGTTCTGCACGCGCCGCTCGGTGGGCAGGCCGTTGTCGTCCCAGCCCATGGGGTAGAAGATGTTGAAGCCGAGCATCCGGCGCTGCCGGACGATGACGTCCGTGTGCGTGTAGCTGAAGACGTGGCCGATGTGCAGCGAGCCCGAGGCGGTCGGCGGAGGCGTGTCGACCACGAAGGTCTCCTCGCGGGGGCGCGAGGGGTCATAACGGTACGTCCCGTCGGCCTCCCACGCGTCGGCCAGGCGCTGCTCGGCGACGGGCGAGTCGAAATGCTTCGGGAGCGTCGCTGGATCGATGGTGCGGAACGTCTTCTTGGTCGTCACGTGATCACCTGCAGAACTGACCCCGCAGGTACCGCCCGCGGGGGCGCGCATCCTACGTCGTACCCAGGGTAACGCTCAAGGCGCGCCGCGTCACCGGAGGGCGATCCACGCTCGCGTCCGCCCGAGATCGGCGGCTCCTTCCTTGGAGAGGCCGGGGCTCCGCCGCGGCGCTCGACGTGGACGCGCTCGCCGGGGCGGCGGCTCAGTCGTAGCGCTCGACGTGGACGTGCTTGCGGGGGACGCCGAGCTCGCCGCGGGCGAGCTCGCGCACGAGCGAGACCATCCGATCGAGGCCGCAGATGAAGACATGCGGGGCCGGATCCCCGCTCGCCCCGGCCAGCTCCCGGTAGAGCTCGGGCACGTGCGCCTGCACGTAGCCGCGGCGGCCCGACCAGGACGGGCCGCCGCGCGAGAGCGTGATCTCGTAGCGGATCCGGTCCGAGCCGCGCGCGAGCGCCTCGAGCTCGTCGCGGTAGATGATGTCCTCCTCGAAACGCGCGCCGAACAGGAACCACAGGTGCGCGGCCACCCCGGCGCGCAGCGACGCGTGCAGCATGCTCCGGAGCGGCGTGACGCCGGTGCCCGTGGCGACGAACAGCGAGGGCGCAGGGCTCTCGGGATCGCGCGTGAAGAGCCCGTGCGGGCCGACGGCGCGGAGCGTCGCGCCGGGCTCCAGCCGGTGCAGGTACTCCGAGCCGGCCCCGCCCTCCACGCGGGTGACCGCCAGATCGAAGCGAGGCGAGCCGTCGGGGGCAGAGGCGATCGAGTAGGCGCGCTTCACCTCACCGCCCGGGAGCGGGAGGACGAGGTTGACCCATTGCCCGGCCTCGAACAGGAACGCCCTGCCGTCAGCGCGCTCGAACGAGAGCTCTCGCACGAAGGGGCTGAGAGGCCGGACGGCGACGAGGCGGGCTTCGAACGGTTCGGCTTGGATCATGATCGGGCCTCTGCAGGGCCACAGGCTGCTGGGCCGCGCGGGTGGCGAGGTCTTACCGCAGCCCTCGCCCTGGCCCAATCACGATCGGAGCCGTCAGCGCGCTGCCGGACGGCGTGGAGTCGCGGAAGTCTAGGCCTTCCGGCTCCACGCCGCCGGAGCGCCCGGCCGGACCGCCGCCGTTCGCGGCGCTCCGGCGCCGGAGCGGCGGCGGATCTACCGCTGCACGCCCATGCGGCGGCGCTGCGGGATGTTCAGCGCCGGCCGGGAGCGGTCCTGGTTCGGGAGCTTGCTCGGCGGGCGGGGCTCCCTGTGCGCGGGCTTCGGCGCCGGGGCATGCCCCGCCTGCGGCGGGCGCTGCTCGGGCGTCTTGGCCGAACCGAGCTGCAGCGCGCGCTCGGGGAGATGCGCGGGTCGCTCCGTCATAGAATCCTCCATTCGATCACTCATCACCACGGCAGAAAGAGCACCAAGGCTGAACGAACCCTTCGAAGAACCAGCTCTCATACACCCTCCATTCATCGTACGACCCCGGATTGAAGGCACACCGATGCCGCGACGGACGCTGGCTCCGGACGCCGCCCAAAGGCCTCTCGACTGGCGCTCTCGCGCGATGGAACGCACCTCCACGCATCGCCGGGGCAGGGCGGTCCGCATCACCACACGCCCCCTGGCAAGGCGCCTCAGCGCCTCGCCGTCAGGAGAGATGGCGAGTCGGCCCGCCGCGCCACGAACCATCCGGCTCGGTGCTTCGCGCGAGCGGCCAGCGAGCGAGGGGCTGCGACCGCGAGGTCAACGACCTCCAGCGCATCCGACTCGTTCGCAGTTGGACCACGCTCCGTCCCCACGAGCACACGACCCACGCCCGCGCGGGGATTCCGCGGGCGGCCGTCGTGGCTGCTCACGCGCGGCAGCAAAGGGGCGCCGTGCCTACCTGGGCAACAGGCGCTCACCCCTCGGGGCCGCGTGACGGAGCGGTGGTATCAGCAGGGAGTGTTCATGATTGACGCGGGCGACGCGTCGACAACAACGCTAGCACCGGAGCCAGAGATCGCCCAGCACTTTCTGCGTCTGTGGAGGAGAGCTGTGCGCGTGGAGATCTCGCGCTGTGCTCGCGGAGCGTTCGTGTCCTCCTTTTGCTTCCGCTTCCGCTTCTTCTCCGCCTCACGAGCCACAGGAGCGCGCGGGCGCGCCTGGGCGCCGAGCCACAGCTCAGAACGCGATGCGCAGCCCCAGGCCAAGGGGGACCGCTCCAGGCGACGCGACGACGGCGCCCGGACCGACGAGGAGGCGCGCAGCGGCCAGCCCGCGCATATCGAGCCCTTTCCGCAGCACCCGCTTCTTACCGATCACGTAGAGCGGCAGGCCGGCGCCAACGGCAGCCACGCCCCCGGCCGCCGTCGCCACGGCCACCGTGTACCCGTCGCGGTGCTTCGTGACGGCCTCGTCGTGGTTCGCGGTGATCAGCACGGCGCCGGTGACGAGGGCGGCTGCTCCGAGGCTCGCGAGGACGATCCCCGAGACCATCATGACAGTGCTGTTCCGCTCGGTCGTCCGCTCCATGAAGTTGCGGAGCTCTCTCTTCGTCGCCTCGATCTCCAGCTCGATCTGGCGCCCTCGGGCGTCTCGCATGTCCTCGGAGTCAACAAAATCGTGGATGGCGTCCGCCTCGTACTTGAGCGCCTCGATCCTCGCCTCGTACGCAGCGACCGTCGCCTCCCACATGGCCTGCGGCGGGAGCTCCTCCACGGCCGGCGCGGCCACGGCCGGCGCGGCTGGCGGCGCGGAGGGCGCGAGCTGCGCGGGCGGCGTGCGCTCCGCGCCCTCTGCCGGCGTCTGCGCGGCCGCGCTCGACGCGAGCACCGCGCCGGCAAGGGCGAGCGCCCACGCGACGAGGCGGCGGCGCACCGCGGCCGCGGAAGAAGTGGAGGACACGCGCGCCGGGGGCGCGGGGGGATGCGCGAAACGGGAATGGACTCGTCCCATCAGCGAGCGGCATACCTCAACCGTGGCGCAGGGACATCTGCCGCGTCCCGCTCGCCCGGCCTGCGCCCGCGATCGCGGCGCCCTCACCCCTCCCGGGGCCGGCCGCGGCGCTTGCTCCCCTCCCCATCCCCGACCGGCCGCGCCTCGGCGGCCACGCGGAGCAGCTCCTGGAAGTGCCGCTCCACCGGGCCGAGGTCGATGCCATCCATGAACGAGGTGAACGCGAAATAGGGCAGCAGCGTCTGCCAGGCGCGAAGCCAGCCCGGCAGGTAGCGCGGCCGCTCCAGCACGCCGGCCGCGCGCAGCTCCGCCAGCACCGCGATGTCGTCGAGCGCGATCCGGCCGCAGACGAGCAGCTCCACCTCGTCGCGCAGGCCGCCGCGCAGGACCGCGGCCAGGAAGGCATAGACCTCGAGCAGGCCGGCCAGGTAACAGGCGTCCTTCGTGAAGGGCGCGCCGCCCTCGACGAGCCCGCCGCGGCAGACGCGCTGGGCGTCGAAATAGGCGTCGCGGCGCCCGGCGCCGCGCTCGCGCAGGTACCTGTAGAGATCGAGGAAGCTCGCGCCCTGCTCGGCCATGTCCACGAGCCGCACCCGCTCGGCGAGCCGGGTGAGGCGGCCGATGGAGAGCGAGCGGCTGTACAGCTCGGCGAAGATGGCGAGCCCCTCCTGCGTGCGCGTGGTGCGGGGGCCGCCCGACCGCAGGAACGCGCACCGCGGCTGCGCCGCGCCGTTGTGCGCGGTGAGCGCGTGCGTCTCCACCTCGTGGTGCCACAGCCCCTCGGCCTCCCAGGACGCGAACGTGGCCTCCGGGCGGATGCGGACGCGGCTCATGCCCGCCACCACCTTGGCCGTGATCCTCGGGTCGAGCACGATCTCGATGTCGAGCGGCGGCGTCCGCGCTGCGACGCGGGCGGCGAGCAGCTCCCGGAGCGCGGCGGCGTCGAGCGGCTCCTCGTCGGGATCGCTGGCCTCGTCCCAGCCGTGGACGCGCAGGCGCGCGGTGAGGTGCTCGGCGAGGTCGATGTTGCGGACCTCGCCGCCGAAGAACCGCGAGCGCGCGCCGCCGTAGAGCGCCCGCGACCGCTCGGAGAACTCGCGGGTCCCCGCGGCCTCGAGCAGCTCCGCGGCCTGGATCTGCGCGCGGACGTTGTCCCGCAGCCAGTCGAGCGCGGGCGCGTCGCCGTCGATCGATCCGAGCAGCTCGCGCAGCTCGGCGATGCGCCGCGCGAGCCCGTCGCGATCCACGCGGCGCTCGACCTCGGGGAGGCGATCCTCGCCGGCGGCGAAGAAGCGCTCCTCGACCTCGCGAGGCCAGGCGATGTCCTCGAGCAGCCGGAGCGCCTTGCCCTCGGAGAGGCGGGCGCCGACCCGATCGAGCTGCTCCAGCACGGCGCGGTCGATGCTCATGGCGCGATGCTCGCCCGGACCGCCGGGCGTGGGAAGCGGCCGGCGCGGGCGCTTGCGGCTCCGGCGCGGATCCGGGGCTGGAGCGCGACCGCGCCTGGCTCCGCGTGCCAGCGATCCCTGGCGAGACGATTTCGCGGGGGCGAACCGCCGCGATCCCGCCCGCGGGCTCTGCTGAGATCGCCCGTGCGCAGCGGTTGCGTGCCGAAGCGCCCCGGAGGCCTCCGGCAACGTGTTGTCGGCAACCAGCGGGCCTGTGCCGGGGAGGCAAGCGCGAGGGCGTGCGCCGGCGCTCCCCGTGGCCACGCCGAGCATGTTGTTCAGCTCCTCGCATCCGGGATACATTGGAGCCTGAACCTCGATGAATGATGATCCCCAGCTAGCACACTGTACAGCACGAATCGGGACGGTCCTCCGGGGCAAATGGCGCATCGATTCGCTTATCGGCGTCGGCGGGATGGCTGCGGTTTACGAGGCGACACACAGGATCGGCCGGCGCTGCGCGATCAAGATCCTCCATCCGGAAATCGCGGTCTCGAAGGAGCTTCGAGCCAGGTTCGAGCAAGAGGCGCTCGCGGTAAACCAGCTCGGTCACCCCGCAGCCGTCAATGTCCTCGACATCGATACGAGCGAAGATGGCTCGCCGTTCCTGGTGATGGAGTTGCTCGACGGTGAATCGCTCGGCAAGCGCGCCCGCGGCTCCGGCGGCATCGAGGAGCGCGAGCTGCTCCGCATCGTCTCAACCGTGCTCGAAGTGCTCGATGTCGCGCACGGGCTCGGCATCGTCCATCGAGACATCAAGCCTGACAATCTATTTTTGACCTCTTCAGGCGGCGTCAAGGTCCTCGACTTCGGGATCGCTCGGATGAAACAGGGCGGCTCCAATGTTCATACACGCACCGGCGCGGTGCTCGGGACTACACCTTACATGTCGCCCGAACAGATCACTGGTGGCCAGATCGACGGACGGGCCGACGTCTTCGCCGTTGGCGCGACGATGTTTCGAATCCTGACAAAACGCCATGTGCACGAGGGCTCCACGGAAAGCGAGCTCCTCATCAAGATGGCGACGCAGCCTGCGCCGGCGCTGCACACCGTTGCCCTCTCTGTCAGCCCAGAGGTCTGCGCCATCGTCGATCGCGCGCTCGCTTTCGATCCATCGCGCCGCTATCCGACGGCCCGCGCCATGCGCGAAGACATCGAGCGAGTCTTGGGCGCCAATGCTACCCCTCACGCGCCAGCCCCAGTGTCGATCCGAGCCGACGTGTCGTCTCCAATCAGCGTCGATGGCCCGACGATGGCTGCTCCCGCTCCCGGCCACGCGATGCAGGCACCGATGGTCGTACCCGTGCCGCCTCAATCTGCTGCAACCAGCCCACGAGCGAGCTCGAATCCGCCATTCTTGATCATTGCAGTGATTGGCTCGTTTGCTGTCGCCGTTTGCCTCGCCGCTGTCTTCTTCGTTGTTCGTTCGCAAGACTCCGCCGAAGACACTCGTGAGAGCGCGGACGATGAGACATCGCAAGAGGACAAGGCGAGCGGCAGCTCTCGCACGATGGCCACGTCTTCCACCACCAGCACGCCATCTACGCCATCCACGCCATCCTCGAGCGCTGCCCCCCCATCGACGCGCCCGCCCGCCCCCAATGGCAAGTATCGCCTCCTCATCAAAGACGGCAAATATCCATTTTGCGTCACGTCGAAGCTGAAACATGCCTATCCAGTTCGCACGAATGACGAAGGCGTCAAAGTGTGCAGCGGCACCCCCGATGGGCCCATTCCGATTGAAGGCCTCAAAGCCTACCACCCCTCTGAGCTTCAATGGCAATAGCTTTGTGAGGTGCGGCGGCCCTGTCTTGTACCGTGCCGGCGTGCCGAAGAGCACGCCGCCGCCCAGCTCTTCGATCGCTGGCCCCCGATGTCTTCATCACGCCTTCGGGACGGGGCTGGAGGTTCCGGCGATGCGGGCGGCGACCAGCGAGCCACGGCTCGATGCACTGTGGACATCCTTGTAGGCTGATGTCGGCGCGCGGAACCAGATCCACGAACATCGCGAAACTGCACAGCTTTTCCGTACGGCGGGTGGATTGAGCAGGATGTCCACTCGGACAGCGGTGCGCTTCCTCCGCTCTCAGCGCCTTTGTGCGTGTACAGTCCTCGGCATGCCGGGGACAATCCCACCCAAGGGGCGCTCGAGCACCGACGACGTCACGGTGCCGATGCTCGGGAAACAACGCGACGCGTCCGTCGTTGAGCTCACAAGCTCGGCGCTGGTGGAAGAAATCGAGACTGCGGCGCGGCCGTGGTCGGACGACGCACCCACGTTGGTGCGCTCAGACAACAGAGCGCCAGGGCTGATCGGGAGCTTGATCTCGGAGCGGTACCGCGTCCACGAGCTCATCGGGGAGGGCGGCATGGGAGCCGTGTACCGCGGCGAGCAGGTGCACCTCCGCAAGCAGGTCGCGATCAAAGTCCTCCAGCCGGGCGCCCGGAACCTCCCCCAGATCGTGGCGCGGTTCGAGCGCGAGGCGATCGCGGGGGCGCATATCCAGCATCCGAACGTGGTCTCGGCAAACGACTTCGGTCAGCTCGCGGATCGGTCGCATTTTCTCGTCCTCGAGTATGTCGAGGGCACCCCGCTCCAGGACGTGATCGCCTCGGCGCCGCTCCCCGCGCGACGCGCGCTCCACATCGCGAGGCAGATCGCGTCTGCTCTGGAGGCGGTGCACGCGAAGGGGATCGTGCACCGCGATGTGAAGCCGCAGAACATCCTTCTCGGCGCCCGTGATCAGGTGAAGCTCATCGATTTCGGCCTCGCCAAGGTGAACGTGGAGCTCCTGTCCACCGAAAGCCGCGAGGCCGCGCTCAAAGGCCAGGACCTCACCGCTGCCGACCAGGTCCTCGGCACGCTCAGTTATCTCGCGCCGGAGGCCGTGCGCGGCATGGATGCCGTCGATGCTCGCGCAGATCTTTATGCGCTTGGAATCATTTTGTACGAAATGCTGT
Source organism: Sorangium sp. So ce128 (assembly GCF_051525245.1). NCBI lineage: Bacteria > Pseudomonadati > Myxococcota > Polyangiales > Polyangiaceae > Sorangium > Sorangium sp. So ce128. The sequence continues at coordinate 7,406,098 of NZ_CP150313.1, forward strand.
CCGGGAGAAGCCCGTTCGACGCGAGCGACGGCCAATCTTCCTTCCGGCAGCGGCTCCTCGAGGATGCGCCCCCGCTCCGCCAGCGTGCGCCGGGATTGGGTATCCGCCCCGAAGTGGAGGCGCTCGTGATGCGGCTCGTCCAGCGAGACCCAATCCAGCGATATCCGACGGCTACGAACGTGATCGCGGCCATCGACGGGGCCACTGCGGCGATGGAGAACGCGCCGAGGCAGATCGAGCCGACCGTTGCGATGCACCCCGGTGCTCCGGGGCGCCAGACGAGCGCGACATCGCTCGCGTCCAGGTGGACCTCGCCGGCGATGCGACCGTGGCTCATTGCGTCCATCGTCGTATCGCTCTTGCTCAGCGTCGCGCTCTTGATCGCCATCCTGCTCAGCTGACAGAGGCTCAAAAAGGCCACATCGAGGGAGCAGGCTCGTCGCTCGACGGCAGCTCCATGAGCCCCCTCGGTCCGGTCTCCCCGCCGCTGACGCGCGCCACGGCCGCGCAGGGCGCCCTCCACGAGGTGGGCTCCCTCAGCGACGAGGAAGCGGGGCCCCCGCCGGGATCCGCCCTTCCTCGACGGCCACGACGTATGGCGGCAGGCGGCCCGCCCGCACCGCGCGGACGTCGGCGCGCATCGTCGCCGCGTCGGGGTAACGCTCGACCTTGTGGAACGCGAGGGCGCGATCCACGACGTCGCACACCTCCGAGGGCACGTCCGGCGCGCACTGCGCGAGCGACGGCGCCCGCGCCGTCGCCGCGGCGATGAGCAGGCGCGCCTCGGCCACGTGGCCGTGGATCGCGCGGCCGGAGAGCAGCCGAAACATCGTGGCGCCCAGGCCGAAAACGTCGGTCCGGCCGTCGATCTCGCGGACCATCCCCCTCGCCTGCTCTGGCGCCATGTACTCGCACGTGCCGAGCGCCACGCCCGTCTTCGTGGCCGTCTTCTCCGGCAGCTCCCCCATCCCGAAGGGAAGCGGATCGAGCACGCGGGCGATCCCGAAATCGAGCACCTTCACCCGCCCATCGCTCCCGATATGCAGGTTCTCGGGCTTGATGTCCCGGTGAACGACGCCGTGCGCGTGCGCCACGACCAGCACATCGAGGACCCGCTCGGCGAGCGCCAGCACCTCGCCCACCGCGAGCGTCCCCACCCGGGCCATGTGGTCGAAGACCGTCTCGCCCTCGAGCACCTCCATCGCTAGGTAAGCGGCGCCGTCGTCCGCGATGCCCGACTCCAGCACGAGCGGCAGCCCCTCGCAGAGCGGGCCGACAGCCGCCAGGGCGCTGCCGATCGGGCCCTCGCGCAGGAAGCGCTTCCGGAGCTCCTCGATCTGGCTCAGCGACGGGTGCAGGACCTTCAGCGCCGCGACCTGGCCGTCAGCGCGCCGGCCAAGGAAGACGCTCGCCATCCCGCCGCCACCGAGCACGCGCTCCACCGTCCAGGTCCCGATCTGGGTGCCGATGCGCCGTACCGCGAGCTCCTCGTCATCCATCGAGCGGGCGGATGGTACCATCCCGTTCACCAGGAGCGATCGCGAAAGGCCACCAGCTCCAGCGAGTTCACTCGACTGTGTGACATTGTCTACACCACGCTGAGCTCGTCCAGACGCCGTCACGCACGACCCCGCAGCGCACCGTGTCCGGCATCGACGGCTCCGCGGGCGGCGATGCTGGGGCAGCGGGAAGCGGCGCTCGCTTCCACCCGAGAGGCCGTCACGCGCTACCGCACGCTGGCCGAGCAGCAGCCCGATGCGTTCCTGCCCGACCTCGCTTGGTTTCTAGTACCAACGTTGCAGAAGCACCGGGCGTGAGGATCGCACCAGGCGGCCACCCAGTACACTTCCCCAGCTTTCCGCAAAAATCGCGGCCTACGTCGAGCGCTTCGCCGCTACGTGCGACTGCAGTACTACAGCGGTTTCCGCCCACCTCTGCACCATGCAGAGCAGAGCGGGGGTCACCCGCACAGGAGACGGGCCCAGATCGGCGTTTTCGGCGCGCAAGCGCACTCCGGTGCGCTGAGCACCGAAAACGCCGAGGTGGGCCCGTATCCGAAGCGGGTGACCGTCTCTAGAGCGAGCAGGCCCCGTCGATGCACGACATCCCCGAGCAGCACTCGCCGGAGTCCGCGCAACGCCCGCCGATCGACTTGCAAGGCGAAGACAGGCAGGCCGCGATCTCACCACCGCTGCACAGCCCCGAGCAGCACTCGGCGTTGCTGAAACACCCGACCCCGACCTCCACGCACTGCGGAGCGCCGCCGGCTCCGCCGCCCGTGCCGTCACCGGCTCCGCCATCACCGCCAGCTCCATCGCTGCCGCCACCGCCATCGCCGCCGCCCCTGCTCGGGTTGCACCTGAGCTCGCCACCGCTGCTCGGATCGGGCGCGCAGACGCCGCCGCAGCAGTCGTCGGGCGTCCGGCACGCCTCGCCCTCGGAGCGGCACGCGCAGTCCGCGCACTTGCCGGACGAGCACATGCCGCTGCAGCAGTCCGCGTCCGCGTCGCACTCCTCGCTGTGGACCTTGCAGGCGAACCCGTTCTCGCACCGGCCCGCGTCGACGTTGCAGCGCCGCGAGCAGCAGTCGTCGTCGGAGTCACAGGCGGCCTCCGCGAGCGCGCAGCACGGGTCCTGGCAGCGGAGCACGCCGAACGAGCCCGCAAAGCAGAGCAGCTTGCCCTGCGGCACGCCGGGGCAGCACTCCCCGAACGACTCGTCGCATATCTCACCGGCCGGACGGCAGTTCGGCGGCTGCCCGCACTTCTTCACGCCGTTCGGCTCCGTCTGGCAGTTCTCGGTGCAGCACTGCGCGTCGTCCGCGCAGAGCTCGCCTATCGGCTTGCAGCCGCCGATGGACTGGCAGAACGCGGCCCCGGGCGCGATCTCGATGCACGCGTTCGAACAGCACTGCGATGGGCCGTTGCACGCCTCGCCGACGGGGTCGCACGCCCCCTGCGGCACGCACACGAGCACGCCGTTCCCCCCGTCCTCGCACAGGTTACTGCAGCAGTCGGCGTTGCTGGAGCACACCTCTCCCTCCACATGGCAGCCGCCGAGCGGCTGACCACACCACCTCTCGCCAGCCACAGGCGCGTCCTCGCAGACGCCGCTGCAACACTCGCTGCCGCCCATCGAGCAATCCTCGCCCGGTTGAAGGCAGCCGCCGCCCTGCGCGCAGGTGCCGCCGTCGCACAGGTTCGAGCAGCAGTCGGCGTTGTCCGTACACTCTTCGTCGATCTGACCGCACCCCGCGGCCGGATCGCACTGGCCGCCGCTGCAGTTGAGCGAACAGCAGTCGATGGCAGCGTCACACGCGGCGCCGGCAGGCGCGCACGCGACGCCGCCTCCCGGACCGCTATCGCTGCCCGCGGTCCCGTCGAGACCGCCCGTACCGTCGCTGCCTCCTGCGCCCGGCAAGCCCGCGCCCCCGCCCCCCGTGCCTGGCCCCGCTCCAGCGTTCGACCCGCTGCTCCCCGTTCCCGCGTCGCCGCCGCATCCGGCGTGTAAAGCGAGGCCGAGCACACCTGCGAGTACTGACGGCGCGAGCCAATTTGCAAGACGCATCACACTCCCCTTTCGTGCTGAGAGCAGCGATCAAGCTGTCGCACGAGCGCGCATCTGCGGCTCACCAAAGAGCCATAGAACACCGCCGGCGGGCAGCCGAGCTGCCGATTGTTGAGCCGTCGACGAGCGGCGATGCGACTGCTCCTTCAGACAATCCCCGCATGGGGGGGGCCGATGTGTGCTCATGTATCTGCGATTTGCGTTGCCGCCCGCGTGCCTGACATTGTCCTTTGCGACCGGACACGTGGCCACGACGGCGATCAGCACGACGGGGGTAGCGGCTACCGTGAGGACGAACAACGGTGTCACTCTTGCGCAAGCGGCGTTGTGCCGTTGATGGCCTCACGAAGGCATGCGAGCGCCCTTGAGCTCGTTCGCCATGGGCACACCTGCGCTGCATGGCGAGCGCTAGGCACATTGACCGCGACTCACGCAGTCGTGTAACTGTTCCTTGTCGATGCAGATCACCCTCGCCAGAGCCAGGCTGCAGCTCGCGCTGTTCGCCTTGATGGCGGCCGTCGCGAGCGCCGGGCTCGCTGTCGAGGTGCTCAAGCCGATCCTCAAATTGAAGAGCCGCAGCGGCGTCGTCCCGCTGCTCTCGCTGAGCTACGAGCAGAATGTGCCCACGTGGTACACATCGTGTCTTCTGTTCGCGTGCGCTCTGACCCTCGCGGTGATCGCCGTCGGCGCCCGCCGCGAGGGCGGGTTCGTGAAGCACTGGTGGGGGCTCGCCGCGGCGTTCCTCTACATCTCGCTCGACGAGGTCGTGCAGATCCATGAAGCGGCGAGCTCCTGGCTCGATCTGGGCGGGGTCCTGTACTTCAGCTGGGTCATCCCGGCGGCCGTCGTGGTGGCGGCGTTCGCGGTCGCGTACCTCAGGTTCCTCGCGCACCTACCGCGCGGCACCAGGAACCGGTTTTTGCTGTCGGGCGGGATCTATGTCACCGGCGCTCTCGTCCTCGAGCTGCCGCTCGGGTACTGGACCGAACAGGCCGGGAGCAACAACCTCGTCTATGGGCTCATCGATTTCGTGGAGGAGTCGATGGAGATGCTCGGCGTGAATCTCTTCCTGCTCTCGCTCGTCGACTATCTCGGCGTGCAGGGGTGGACGATCGGCTTCTCGCAGGCAGCTTCGGAGCCGCAGTCCACGCTGGTCGAGCGTCCTGCATGAGCGCCCGAGCCGAGCCCGCGTCTCCTGCGCTCCTCGCCGCGGGCAGGGCGGCGTACATCGTCGGCCCCTGGTACGACTGGACCTTCTTCCTGCTCCCGCCGCTCGTCGCGCTCGCCGTCGGTGCGCTGATCGCCGGAACGCCGTTCACCGACGCGCGATTCAGGCTTCACGGGGAGAAGGTCACGTGGGCGGGGCTCTTCATCGGGACGCTCATCCACGGCCACCTCGCCGCGGTGCTCCTCCGGAGCCACGGCAACGCGGACATCTTCCGGCGGTATCGGCTCCGCTTCCTCGTGGCGCCGGTCGCCTTGTTCGCGGCGATGATGCTGTCCATGTGGGCCGTCGCTTGCGTGTCGGTCCTCGTGGTGTTCTGGGACGTCTACCACTCGGCGCTCCAGACGTTCGGCCTCGGGCGCATCTACGACACCCGCGCGGGGAACCCGCCGGCGCTCGGCCGCCGGCTGGATCTATGGCTCAACCTGCTCTTTTACGCCGGCCCCATCGTGGCCGGCGCGACGATGCTCCTCCACTTCCAGAGCTTCGACGCGTTCGAGGACGTGGGCGCGGCCCTCTTCACCGCCGTCCCGGCGCGGATGGCGTCGCACCACCGCGCCATCAGCTGGGCCGTCATCGCCGCAGGGACCTTGTTCCTGGTCTATTACGCGATCGCTTACTGCTCCCTGTACAGGCAGGGTTACCGGGTGTCGTTCCCCAAGGTGTGGCTGCTCGTCAGCACGGGTCTCTGCTCGATCTACACGTGGGGCTTCAACCCCTGGGGACAGGCCTTCTTCATCATGAACCTGTTCCACGCCGTGCAGTACCTGGCGCTCGTCTGGTGGTCGGAGGGCGGCCGCCTCCGCCGCCGGCTGCGCCTCGACGCGCTCCGGGCCGGAACGCCGATCGCGGTGGCGGTCTTCCTCGGGGGCGTCCTTGTGTACGGGGCCTGGGCCGAGCTCGCGCCGGCGGACGACCGCGCGCTGTGGTCGATCACGCAGACCGTCGCGCTGATGCACTTCTGGTACGACGGATTCATCTGGTCCGTGACGCGCAAGCAGGTATGAGGCGATCGCGCCTTCAAGGTGTTGCCAGAGAGGGGTGTATGCGAATCCAACGTTGTCTCCGGTCCATGGTCGTCGCGCTCGGGGTTGTCTCCGCGGCGCTCGTCTCGCCCGCCTGCAGCAAATCGCCAGAGATCACGGCGGAGAGCATCGACGACAACTGGGCGCTGACGGAGCAGCACGAGCCCGGCTCGGTCGTCATGACGGTGGCCCAGGAGGGGAAGGTGACGGCGCTCATCAAGGACCGCGATGGCAAGCCCATCGCGGAGGGCGTGTCGGGCAACGTCACCGTCAAGGTGCCTGGCAAGGAGGGAGCCCCCGTGACGGCAGAGCTCGTGCCGGAGCCCAAGTCGGGGGGCGTCCTGCTCGCCAAGATCCCGCCGCTCGAGGACGACCTCACGGAGGTGAACTACGAGCTCAAGGTCAAGGGCGAGCCGTTCAAGGGGGTGCTGCACGTGCCGCGCGGCGGGACCCGGGAGCTCCAGGAGAGCGCCAAGGAGAACCAGGCGCGCAAGCTCGATGGGAAGAAGGGCCCGAACGGGGGCGTGCTCCAGCCGGTCGGAGACGACATCGTGGAGATCGTCGCCGACAAGGCGACGGGCGACGTGCGCGTGTACGTGCTGGATCTCGACCTCAAGCCGGTCCCGATCGGCCAGCGCGAGATCAAGCTCGCCATTCACACGGCGTCGGGCCCCGACGTCCTCGTGCTCGCGCCTGGCCCCGATCGGCTCTACTTCACGGGCAAGCTGAAGGCGAAGGTCAACCCGACCAAGATCACGGTGGTGCTCAAGGACGGCGGGCGCACGGACGTGGTCCTCTGCAACTACCATCCGGGCGCGGTGATCGTGGTCGGCGCGAGCGCGCCCGTGATCGGCATCCTGGTGGCCACCACGTGGGCCGTGAAGGTCAACGCCAGGCCGACCGTGGTGGTGCACGACGACGATGACGACGACGGCCGCCGGGTCATCGTCGTCCGCAAGGGAAAGGGCAAGTGGAAGGGCAAGGGCAAATGGCGCTGGAAGTGATGATGAAAGCCGCCGCGCCGCGGCCCGCTTCACGATCCACGTTCGCGCGATCACGCAGTGAAGATCTTCACCCGGAGGGATATCTCGCCATGACTGGACAGAACGACGCATGTAAGGAGCAAGCTGACTTCGGCAGCGCGATCCGGTCGCGCGCCCTCTCTGCACGACGAGCCCTGTTCGTGCTCGCGTTCATCGGCTCCGTCGGCTGCGGCGGTGACGACGCCACGGGCCCGGGGACCCCCGAGGACGTCGACGTCGAGGCCGGCGCCACGGCGATCGTGGCGATCGTCAATCCGGTGGTGAACACGCCCCACACGACGGGAGTTCCCGGCGAGCTCGGGGACGCGCGCGATGGCCTCACCGTGGCCGCCACGCCGGGCGACAGCGACGTCACGGCGGACGGCGTCGCGGTCGTCGGCGTGTCGCCCGGCGGCATCGAGCTCGACGTCTCCGGGGCCAGCCTCTCGCATACGGTCCAGGCCGAGGGTGATGTCGTGGATGCGCCTATCGCGTTCTCCGGCTCGGCTGCGGCGTTCTTCGACAACACGCCCATCCGCTACGCTGTCAACGAGGCCTCGGGCGCCATCTTCCTCGATTCGTCGGTGCCCCTGGCAGACATCGAGGGCCACCTGGCCGAGGACGATCGGATCGTCGTGCTGCGTCCGGGTACGTACGTCGGCAGCATCGCGATCACCGGCAAGGGTGCGCTCCTGTACGGTGAGGACTTCCTGGATCGCGCGGTGGTCATCGACGGCAGCATCACGGTGGAAGGCGAAGAGGTACGGCTGCGAGGCCTCACGATCACGGGCGATCTCACATCAAGAGGCAATAATTTTGGGATCAGCTTCTCGCTCGTCCGGGGCCGCGCCAGCATCATGGGCAACGCGGGGGCGTTCGTACGAAACGTATTCTGTGGTGAGACGGTGGTGCCCTCGAGCAACGCGACGCTGCTCGACAACTACGGTGTCGCGCCGCTGGAAGCTCTACCGCCCGTCGTGTGCGACTGACCGCAACAGGGGAGCTCTGAGCTCGGCCACGTCGACCACGACAGCACCCTGCTTCGCGCGCCGGGGCGTGTCGGCAAACCTGCTGCGCGCCCCGAAAGGTCGGTCAAGCTCGCTCGAACTACTGCTGCCAGTCGGCACAACCGTCAATTGAAGGCAAGTCATGTCAAGCACACGCATCAAGATCATCGCATGGGTTGCCGCAGCGCTCGTCCCGTTCGGCCTCGCCTGCATCGGGGCACACCTTGGCCATATCGCTATCACTACCATCGCGTTCGCGATCTTCTGGGCGACCCTCTCGCTCGGACGAAGGTCGGCGCGACTCCGCCAGCAAGACTGCTCCGCGCACGCCGTCACGTTGGAGAACACGGTGCAGGCATATCCGAGCCAACCCGTGAGCAGCGCGGGTGATCGCGCGACGCGGTCCGCGGCGCCGAGTTGAGCCAGACACTCGATGACCACACAACGCGAGGGACTCGCCGCTCCACCGAAGCTCGGCGGACGCCGACGGCTCCGTCCTTGCATTCATCCACGTCGATCGGAGGATCCATGCGCCAACCCATTCGTCTCCACCACGTCGTTGCTCTATCGCTCCTCGCCCTCCTCTGGGGCGGAATCGCCGCATGCGGCGATGACCCCGCCGACGACTGCACGGTCGGCGATCCGGCCGAGGGCCCGACGTGCGAGTGCGACGGCGCTGAGTGCATTTGCCCCTCGTCCGGCGACTGCGCGATCTTCTGCGTCGAGGATTGCGATCTCCAGTGCGCCGGCTCCGGGAGCTGCGATTTCGACTGCGGCCCTGACTGCGACATCGCCTGCACCGGCTCGGGCACCTGTACGCTCACGGTCGGCGATAACTCCACCGTGGACTGCACCGGCTCGGGCGACTGTGATGTAGTCTGCAGGGGCGACTGCGACGTGCGGTGCCCCGGCTCGGGAGACTGCGTGGTCCACTGCGAGCCCGGCGCGGTGTGCACGACAGACGGGGTGTAGCAGGCAGCCCCCGAGCTGACCGAGGCTCAAAATGGCCACATGATGCGAGGAGCCTCGCCGCTCGACGGAAGCTCGGCGTACGCCGCCGGCTCCGTGCCTGCAAGGAACACCTCCTCGGTCGCCCCCACGGCGCCCGGCAGCGCGAGTTGACCGGTCGTGGCGTCGATCAGCACGCGCACGAGCCCGTCCGGCGGCGCGGCGAAGTCGGTGCGCGGTCTCGCCTTGTGCGCGTCCTGCATGAACGCGATGAAGGCCGGCAGGGAGGTCGCGCCGCCCGTCTCGCCGGGGCCGAGCGGAGAGGCGTCATCGTAGCCCGTCCAGACGGCGCACGCGATGTCGGTCGAGTAGCCCACGAACCACGCGTCCTTCGCGGCGTTCGAGGTGCCCGTCTTGCCCGCGACCGGCGTGCTCATGGATCGCGCGCGCTTGGCTGTCCCCGAGTCGACGACGGAACGCAGGAGGCTCGTCATGATGTACGCCTCGGCTTCGCCCATCACCCGGCGCGCTGGCGCCGCGCTGGGCAGCGGCAGCGGCTGGCCGCCCGGGCCGATGATGCTGCGAATGATCGCTGGATCACGGTACGTGCCGCCCGCGGCGAACACGTTGAACGCACCGACCATCTCGAGCGGCGTCACCTCGTAAGCGCCGAGCGCCAACGACAGATCCGCGCCGAGCTTCGACGTGACTCCGAGCGATTGCGCCCACTCGGCGACCTTGGCCGGCCCGAGCCGATCGAGGACCCATACCGCGGCGACATTGACGCTCTGGGCGAGCGCTTCGCGCAGCCGGCGCGGCGCCTGTCCGTCGCTCTCGTCGTAGTTGTCGGGCCTGTATTTCCCTCCGAGCGCGGACGGATGGGTCTCGAGGATGGAGGCCGCGGTGAATGCCCGCGTCTGGATCCCGTAGCTGTACACGATCGGCTTGAACGTCGAGGCGGGCTGGCGGCGCGCCGACCTTGCCCGGTTGAGGGCGCCGCGCGCCGCGTCGTAGCCGCCGACGACCGCGAGCACCTCGGCCGTCCGGACGTCGAGGGCGACGAGCGCGCTCTGGGGCCCGAGCGCGAGCTCCAGCCGTCCGCTGCGCGGGTCGCCGCCGGCAAAGGTGACGCGCACGACCTTGCCGATCTCGGCGAACTGGCTCGGGGGCAGGTTGCGTGGATTGTAGCGCGCCGCTCGCTCCAGCTTCACGACGCCTTGCGCCGTACCCACGCGCACGGTGAGCGTGCCTGCCGCGTCGTCGGCCTTCGTGACCACGCCGTGGTAGACGCGCTCGCTGCCCTGCGTGGGCGTTCCTTCGAACGGGGCCGGATCTCCCTTGCCACGCTTCAGCGGAGCGATGAGCCCGCGGCGCGCCGCGTATGCATCGAGATTGCCGCGCACCGCCGCTCTCGCGGCCCTCTGCAGCGCCGGATCGATCGTGGTCGTCACGGTGTACCCACCACGGGTGGCCTGCGGGCCGACCGCGGCGACCAGCGCGCGCTCGACCTCGGCGACGACCTCGGGCGCCAGCTCGGAAGCGTGTTCCGGCGGGGGGGCCAGGACGATCTTCTGGCGAGCGGCGGCGTCCACGTCGGCGCGGGCTACGAACTTTTTATCGCCCAGCTGCTGGAGCACGTAGCTGCGCCGCTCCTCGGCGCGGGCGAGATCCACGCGCGGAGAGTAGACGCTGGGACCCTTGACCAGACCTGCGAGCAGGGCCGCTTCGGCGAGCTGCACGTCTCGAACGCTCTTCCCGAAGTAGTACCGCGCGGCTTCCTCGACGCCGTAGCGCCCGTGCCCGAAATAGATGTCGTTGAGATAGAGCTCCAGGATCTCGTCCTTCGTGAGCTCCTGTTCGATGCGGCGCGCGAGGATGAGCTCACGGATCTTGCGCGCGAAGGTGCGCTCCGGCGTGAGGAGCACGTTCTTGATCACCTGTTGGGTGATCGTGCTGCCTCCCTGGCGGGCCTGCGCGGATCGCAGGTTCACGAGGAGCGCCCGCAGGATGCCGAGGTAGTTCAGCCCCTCGTGCTTGTAGAAGTTCGCGTCCTCCGCGGCCAGAACGGCGAGCTTCATGCTCGTCGGCACCGCCGAGATCGGAACGACGGTGCGTCGCTCGACGAAGAGCTCCGCGAGCGGTGTCCCGTCGCGCGCGAGGATGCGCGTGACCTCCGGCGGATGATAGCTCCTCAGCTCCGAGGTCCGCGGCAGGTCGTGGCCGTAGTACCAGATGAGCCCCGCAAACATCAGCAGACCGAGGCCCAGCAGCGTCGAAGCGGCCATCGCGATGCGCCACGCCCATCGCCGCAAGCGTCGTCTCCACTGGACTTTTCGCGAGCGCGGATGCCCTTGATCCCGCGCCCGGCGGACCGCCACGGCGCGCTCGAGCGCGCTCGCCAGAGCACCTAGCGCCGACGCGATCCGACCAGCGGCCCTCGCGAGCCGCCGCGCCGGCAGCGCGCCTGGCACGGTCGGCTGGGCGGAGGCATCGGCCGGCGACGACCGCGCGGCGCCGCCCCCGGGCGGCGGCGACCACGGCAGCGTCTGTCGCTCCGGTCCGGCCTGGCCAGCCCTCTCTTCGGGCATCGGCGGGGTGGCCTGCGGCGAGCGCACCCAGAGCTGTGTCGGGGGCTCTTTCACCTCCGCATCGTCGCGGCGGGGATCCTCGCCGCGCTGCGCGGGGGACGCGAGGTCGTCACGACGGCCGAACCGGTCCATATTCATCCAACTCCTCCGCGGCGCGGGCTGAGCGCGCGTACCGCGGCGCCCTCCGCGCAGACGCCATGAGAGCAGCGCACGAGCGCGACGCGACGATCAGTCGGGGCACGGGGCCCCGCACGCCATGACGTTGCCAGGACACGCTTCTATCTGCCCGAGACACGTGCCGATGACGCAATCGGAGCCAGGCGGGCAGTACACCAAACATGGAGCGCTCGTCATGCAATTGACCGAGCAATCGCCTTCGCACCAGATCTTGTGCATCCCCGATCCCATGCAGTTGACCAGCGCGTCTCGGCGCGCTCCGATGTCGCAGACGCTCCCGTCCTGACAAGCAATCTGGCAAGCTTCATCGCACACGTGATCGCAGTCGTTTGTCAGCATACAGCTGGCCCGCTGCGACGCGCCGCGCCCTTCCTCGGGGCCGCGGCTCGGTGAGCCAGGGAGGCGAGCTCTCGTGTCGCCCTTCTTCTCGGGGCCGGGATCCGGAGCCTTTGCCAGGAGGCGATCCGCCGCCGGGCCGCCGGGAACCTTGGCGGGCGGTGAGGCCGCCGGTCGCTGCGCGCCGGTCGCCCCCGGCGATCTCGCGTCGGGCTCGACGTTCACCGCACGCAGATACACGGCGGCGAGCACGCCCGCGGCGAGCAGCGGGAACGCCAGCACGGCCCATCGCAGCCTCCGTCCACGTACCGTGGTCGGCGTCCACTGCGTCGCCTGGGTGAACGCCGATGCCGCCGGTGCGGGGGCACGAGCCGGAGCGACGGCCGATCCGCCGCCCGGGGCGCCCTGCGCGCTCGACGTATTCGGGACGCTGGCGATGGAGACATCGCGGATGACGCTCCCCATGTCACCTGCCGGCGGCGGGGCGGGATGCAGACCACCGGCGCCCGCGGCGCGCACCGATACGGCCGATGAAGGGGCGAGCCCCTGTGGTATCCACACCGTCGTGGCGGTGCTGAGCGGATCTGCCGCGGGGGCCCCGGCCGCGCCGAACCGCAGGGCAAAAGCGGGCGGTTGACCGGCCAGGACCGCGCGCACGTCCTGCTGCATGACCGTCGCGCTCGGGTAGCGCTCGCCTCGGTCGAACGCGAGCGCGCGATCGACGACGGCACACACCCACTGCGGGGTCTCCGGAGCGACGCTCGCGAGCGGCGGCGCAGGCAGCGTGGCCATCTTGACGACCAGATCGGTGTCAGAGCTCGCGTCATGGATGCGCCGCTTCGTGATCAGACGAAACATCGTCGCTCCGACCGCGAACAGGTCGGCACGCGCATCGATCTCGTCGCCTCTGACTTGCTCCGGTGGCATGTAGGCGACCGTGCCGAGCGTCGTTCCCGTGCGCGTCCGAACGTAGTCGGCCGCGGCCTGCCTGACACGGGCGACGCCGAAGTCGAGCACTTTCAGGCGCCCGTCGCGGAGGCGGAACAGGTTGTCTGGCTTGATGTCGCGGTGGATGATGCCGTGCGCATGGGCCGCTGCCAGCACGTCCAGCAGCCCGTCCACCATGGCCAGCAGCTCGGCCATGTCCATCCTGCCCAGGCGCCTGGCGTACCCGGCGAGCGACTCACCATCGAGCAGCTCCATGACGAGGAACGGGCAGCCGTCCGCTGTCGTGTCGATATCGCGTATTTCCACCGCGCCGGGATGGACGAATCGATTGACGGCTTGCGCTTCCTGATCGAACCGCGCACGCAGCTCGGGCATGCGCGCGATCTCGGGGTGGAGGATCTTGATGGCATCTCGCCGCCCGATCCTGTGCACGCCGACGTAGACAGCGGCCATGCCGCCCGAGCCCAACAACCGCTCGATCGTCCACTTCCCGCACAGCACTGTGCCGACTCTGCGCTGCAGTTCCTGGTCGTCCATATCCGGTATCAGGTTTGCTAATTTGCCGAACGGAGTCCTCGCGGCGCCCCAGCACCGCCCTGACCGTCGCCCATCCTAGCCGATTGGCCATGGCGTCGTGACCGCGCGACGTCGTCGTGACCGCGCGACGCTCGGCATGCCGTCCCGGGTGTGTCGCCGACCGAGCGCGGCCGCAGGCCGACCAGGCCAACAAAAAGTGCCCGAGTCGAGACCAGCGCCCTGCCCGAGGCGCGCGTGTCACGCGGCGAGGGAGCATGACCGTGGATCCGCCGGGAGGCCGATGGTACGGTCGCCCCGATGTCGGAGAGCGTGGACCAGCTCGAGGAACACCGCGCGGCGCTCACCGGGCACTGCTACAGGATGCTCGGTTCCGTGGTCGACGCCGACGACGCCGTCCAGGAGACCATGGTGCGCGCCTGGCGGAGCCTCGACAAGTTCGACGGGCGGTCGTCGCTGCGCACCTGGCTGTACCGCATCGCGACGAACGTCTGCCTCGACGCGCGGGCCGATCGCGCGCGCCGGGCGCGCCCCATCGAGGAAGGCCCGGTCGGCACCGTGGACGACGAGCTCCAGACGCGCCCGCGCACGCACTGGCTGGAGCCCGTCCCCGACGCGCACGCCCTCCCGGCGGACATCGACGCCGCGGAGCGGGTGGTGCTCCGCCAGAGCATCCGCCTCGCGTTCGTCGCGGCGCTCCAGCACCTGCCGCCGAAGCAGCGCGCCGCGCTCCTGCTCACGGAGGTGCTCGGGTGGTCCGCCGCGGAGGTCGCCGACAGCCTCAGCACCTCGGTCGCCGCGATCAACAGCGCGCTCCAGCGCGCGCGGGCGACGCTCGCGAGCCGCGATCTCGGCGACGTGCGCGCCACGCTGCCGGAGCCGCAGTCCACCTTGCTCGACCGCTACGTCACCGCCTTCGAGCAGTACGACGTGGATCGGCTCGCGGCGCTGCTGCACGAGGACGCGACCCTGTCGATGCCGCCTTTCACCCTCTGGCTCCGCGGCCCCGGCGCCATCCGCGCCTGGCTGCTGGGCCGGGGCGCGGGCTGCCGCGGGTCGCGGCTCGTGCCGACGGCCGCCTGCGGCGCGCCGGCGTTCGCCCAGTACCGCCCCGCGCCGGAGGGCGGCCACCGGGCCTGGGCGCTCATCGTGCTCGATCTCGCGGGGGACCGGATCGCCAGCATGACGTCCTTCCTCGACACCGAGACGATCTTCCCGCGGTTCGGCCTGCCGCTCGAGCTCCCCGCGTAGCCCCCGCGCCCGGCCGGCTCGGGGCGGCGATCTTTTTTTCCGGTCGACCGATGAGTCCCTGGGCACGCCGGGGTCTATGGGGTGAACTCCGGCACGACGGCCCTCATGGCCGCGATCGTGGCCGGCATCACCCGGCGTCCATGCTCGAACAGGAGAAGAGGACCATGACAACGAACAGCGCCCGCAAGATCTTCGTCAACCTGGCCGTCAGCGACCTGAAGCGGTCGATGGAGTTCTTCGCGAAGCTCGGCTTCGAGTTCAACCCGCAGTTCACGGACAACAACGCCGCCTGCATGATCGTCAGCCAGGAAGCCTTCGTGATGCTCCTCACGGAGCCGTTCTTCAAGGGTTTCACGAAGCGGGAGATCTGCAACACGAGCACGCACACGGAGGGGATGTTCGCGCTCTCGTGCAGCAGCCGGGCCGAGGTCGACGAGATCGTGAAGAAGGCGATCGCGGCGGGCGGGTCGCACGCCATGGATCCGCAGGATCACGGCTTCATGTACGGCTGGAGCTTCTACGACATCGATGGTCACCACTGGGAGGTCGTCTGGATGGCCCCCGAGGCGATCCAGTCGTAGCCGGCGCCTCGACGAAGGAGAAGGAGGAGAGCCATGGTCGAGAGCCGCACAGCGAACGGCGATAGCTTCCAGGTCACGACGCCGTCGGCGGACGAGGTCCGCATGACGCGCCTGTTCGACGCCCCGAGGCACCTCGTGTTCGAGGCGATGACGAGGCCCGAGCACATCAAGCGGTGGTGGGGCTGTCTGGGCGAGGGCTACTCGGTGCCCGTCTGCGAGATGGACCTCCGGCCGGGCGGCAAGTGGCGCTTCGTGAACCGCCACCCGGGCGGCGAGGCCGCCTTCCACGGCGAGAACCAGGAGATCACGCCGCCGAGCCGGCTCGTGTTCACCGAGATCTTCGAGCAGTTCCCGGACACCGTCTCGGTGGTGACGGCGGTCTTCACCGACGAGGGGGAAAAGACGCGGCTCACGGCCACGGTGCGTTATCCGTCGACGGAAGTGCGCGACATGGTCCTCGCGTCCGGGATGCCCAAGGGCGCGGGCCTCAGCTACGACCGCCTCGAAGATCTGGTCGCGCAGCTGCAGCAGCGATGAGCTGACCGGCCGGCGGTGAGCGGGCGCGGCCCTGCCGGCGCGCGCTCGCTCACGCGCGCCGCTCGGCGAGCACCTGACGCAGCGTCGCGCCGCCCACGGGCTTCGTGAGATGCAGGTCGAAGCCGGCCTGCCTCGACCTGGCCTGGTCCTCGGGTCCACCGTAGCCCGAGATCGCCACCAGGTAGAGCGCGTCGCCCCCGGGCGCGGCCCGCGCCCGGCGGGCGACCTCGTGGCCATCGATGCCCGGCAAGCCGATGTCGATGAAGGCCAGGTCCGGGCGCAGCTCCAGGAGCTTCGTCACGCCGTCCAGCCCGTCCACCGCGACCGTCACCTCGTGCCCCAGCGCCTCGATGAACTCGCACATCACCCGGCGCACGTCCTCCACGTCCTCCACGACGAGCACCCGGCGCCGCTCGGCGGCCTCCGCCGGCGGCGGGGCGGCAGCCGGCTCGGCCCCCGGCGCGAGCGGGGGCGCCGCGCCGGGCGCGAGCGGCGGCGCCGCGCCCCGGCCGAGCGGAAGGCGCACGATGAACTCGCTGCCCTGGCCCGGTCCGGCGCTCTCCGCGACGACGCTGCCGCCGTGCATCTCCACCAGCCGCCGCACCAGCGTGAGCCCGAGGCCCAGCCCGCCCGTGCCGCGGTCGATGGTCTGATCGACCTGCGTGAAGAGCTCGAACACCCGCTCTAGCATCGCCGCCGGGATGCCGCGGCCCGTGTCGCGCACCCGCAGCACGGCCTCGGGCGCGCCGTCCGCCGCCTCGCGGGTCAGCCGCACCGAGATGGCTCCCTCCGGCGGCGTGTACTTCGCGGCGTTCGTCAGGAGGTTCGTGACCACCTGCTCCAGCCGCGTGGCGTCGGCCCGCATGCCGAAGTCCCCCGGTCCGACCTCGACCGAGAGCGCATGGCGCCGCGCCTGGACGGCCGGGCTCACCGCGGCGGCGGCGTTCCTCACCGCCGCCGCGAGATCGACGTCCTCCAGGCGCAGCTCCACCGTGCCGCGCGTGATGCGCGACACGTCGAGGAGATCGTCCACCAGGCGCACCAGGTTGCCCACCTGCCGCCGGGCGATCTCGCGGTAGCGCGCCGATCTGGGCGCCTCGCCCGCCATGTCTCCGAGCAGCGTGAGCGACAGGCTGATGGCGGCCAGGGGGTTGCGGAGCTCGTGCGCGAGCATCGCGAGGAACTCGTCCTTGCGCTGATCGGCGAGCCTCAGCGCCTCGACGAGCGCCTCCACGCGCCGGCGGGCGCTCACCTGGTCGGTCACCTCGAAGGCGAACACGAAGATGCCCTCGACGGCCCCGTCACGGTCGCGCATCGGCTGGAAGACGAAGTTGAAGAAGCGCTCCTCCGTCGTGCCATTGCCCTTGCGATCGAGCCGCACGGCGAGCTCCTTTCCCACGAAGGGCTCGCCGGTGCGGATCACGGTATCCAGGAGGTCCGGGATGGATTGCCCCTCGAGCTCGGGCAGGGCGGCCAGGATGGGCTTCCCCACGCGCGCTCGTCCGCCGACGAGCTGCTGGTAGAGCGGATTGACCACCTCGAAGACGTGCTCCGGCCCGCGGAGGATCGCGATGGGTCCCGGGGCCTGCATGAAGAGGTCGTTCAGGTACTGGCGCTGCCCCTCGGCTTCCCGCCGCCGGCGCGCGAGCTCCACGTGGATGCGGACCCGCGCGAGGAGCTCCCTCGCGGAGAACGGCTTCACGAGGAAGTCGTCGGCGCCGGCCCCGAGGCTGTCGAGGCGCACCTCCTCGCCCGC
Source organism: Sorangium sp. So ce128 (assembly GCF_051525245.1). Classification (NCBI taxonomy): domain Bacteria; kingdom Pseudomonadati; phylum Myxococcota; order Polyangiales; family Polyangiaceae; genus Sorangium; species Sorangium sp. So ce128. The sequence goes on from NZ_CP150313.1 coordinate 7,423,600, forward strand.
GCGCGCGGAGAGCATCATCACGGCGACGCCGCGGGTGCGCTCGTCGGCCCGCAGCGCCTTGAGCAGGCCGAAGCCGTCGAGCCGCGGCATCATCACGTCGGTGAGCACGAGGTCCGGGACGTGGGCGCGGGCGCTCTCCAGCGCGGCCTGACCGTCGGCCACGGCCTCCACCGTCCACCGCTCGGCGAGGAGCAGCCGCTGCACGTAATCGCGCATGTCCGCGTTGTCGTCCGCGACGAGGATGCGCCCCGGCTGCTTCGGGGCCGGGCGCTCCTCCGCCGGCACGGCATCCGGCGCTGGCACGTCGCGTTCCCACTGCGCGGCCTCGTCGAGGAAGGGCGCCGCGCCGCACCCCTCCGCGGCCGGCGCCGGGGCGAGGTCGATGCGATCCGCGGGCAGGTGCGCCTTCCCGAGCGGGATCGCGACCGCGAAGCGGCTGCCCGCGCCGAGGCGGCTCTCCACGGCGACGCTGCCGCCGTGAAGCTTCGCGAGCTCTCGCACCAGCGCGAGGCCGATGCCGCTGCCCTCGTAGCTGCGGCCCCTGACCCCCTCGACGCGGTAGAACCGATCGAACACGCGCGGCAGCTCCTCCTCCGGAATGCCGGTGCCCGTGTCCTCGACCGACAGGACGATCCGCCCCCCGGTCTCCTCCAGCGTCACCCGGACGCCCCCCGAGAAGGTGAACTTGAAGGCGTTCGAGATGAGGTTGAGCACGATCTTCTCCCAGAGCTCGCGGTCGACGTAGGCGGGCTCGGAGAGGGGCGGGCACTCCACCGTGAGGGCGAGGCCAGCCCGATCCATGAGCGAGCGGAACGAGCTCGCGAGCTCCGCGGTGAAGGAGCCGAGATCGGTAGGCTGGTAGCTGGCCCGGATGCGGCCCGCCTCGATGCGCGAGAAGTCGAGCAGCGTGTTGACGAGCCGGAGGAGCCGGAGGCTGTTGCGGTAGATGATCGCGAGGCGGTCGCGCTGCGCCGCGGGCAAGGGGTGCTCGGCGTCCGAGAGGCCGTCCTCGACGGGGCCCAGGATCAGCGTGAGCGGCGTGCGGAACTCGTGGCTGATGTTGCTGAAGAACACCGTCTTGGCGCGGTCGAGCTCGGCGAGCGCGTCCAGCCTGCGCCGCTCCTCCTCGCTGGCCCGGGCGTTCTGCAGGGCCGCCGCGCCGTGGCCGGCCAGGAGCCGCAGGAAGCGGCGGTAGTCGTCGTCCAGCACCAGCCGGGGGCTGGCGCCCGCGACGAGGAAGCCGGCCGGACGGCCTCCAGCGCCGGCGCGGGGGAGCGGCAGCACCACCGCCTGGCGAGCGGCGTCCGGCCACGGGCCTCCCGGGAGGGGGCCGACGCGCGCGGGCAGCTCCGACAGATCCACCTCCACGTCCCCGCGCAGCGCGCGGTGCAGCGGCCACACCGCGCCGGCCGCCGCGCCGAGCTCCACCGCCGCCGGCGCCGCCGCGTGGCTCGGGTCGAGCCCGACGGTCCCTGCGAGTCGGGCGGGCGCGCCGTCGTCGTCCACGAGATAGATCAGGGCAAAAGGCACGTCGCGCCCGGCCTCTGCCAGGGTCTCCATCATCACCCGACAGACGTCCTGAACGCTCCTGGCGTCAGCCGCCCTCGCCGCCAGCGCCCCGAGGACCTGCAGCCGTCGCTGTCCAAGGATGTACCCTGTGCTCTCGGAGCACGCGACGAGGATACCCGCGACAGCGCCGCTCTCGTCCCGGATGGGGCTCTGACCGTAGCTGAAGTAGCACTCCTCCATGAAGCCGTGCCGATCGACGACGAGCAGGCCATCGCGGACGTAGGTGGCCCCTCCCGCGAAGACCTTCTCGATCATCGGCTCGAGGATCTCCCAGATCTCCTTCCAGCACTCGGGGCCCGCCTGGCCCAAGGCGGCCGGGTGCTTCGTGGATCCGAGGATCGGGCGGTAGGCGTCGTTGTAAAACTGAATGAGCTGCCGACCCCACCAGAGGAACATGGGGTGTTCGGACGAGAGCAGGATGGACAGCGCCGTCCGCAGCGACTGGGGCCACGCCTCGACCGGGCCCAGCGCCGTCTGCGACCAGTCGATCGAGCGTATCAGCGCCCCCATCTCCCCGCCGCCCGAGAGGGCGCCGAAGGCCGGATCCGGCCCAGCCCCGGCGCTCGCTTCCTCGACGCGCCCCGCGCCGGTCCGCTCCTCGACGCGGTCGCGCTGGCCGGTGCGCTGTCTCGTCATGGGGGACACCTGCTTTTCTACCACGGCCGAGTCCAGCCATCCTCGGCGCCGCCACGCCGGGTACGGTCGCCTGCTCGTCTCAATGACCCTCTCGATACGTACCGCGTCGATACGCCGGCCCAGCCCGATCGGGGCGACTGAATTTCCTTGACACCGCAATCACTTCACCGGCCTCGGAGCACGATGCCTCTTTTGCCTTCGTGAACCGCGCTCACGAGCTCGCCGCCCCCCACCGCCGAATGAAACTTTGCAGAACTCCGCAAAGGCCACTCCAGCCGGAGCGCTTGCTCGAGCCGAGCAAGCGGTCTAAGCTGCCTCGCATAGCTTCGGAGGCCGAAACAGGTCCCCATTGCAAGAGGAGCGTCCATGCGTCGTCTCAGCCCTGCTGCCCGAGTTCGTTACTTCTTCGCTGCCCTGACGGCAGGCGCAGCGATGTTGGGCACCACTGCCCTGCTGGTCCCTTCGAGCGCGGCGGCGCCCGGGGGAAACTGCACCTTTTACAGCGACGAGAGCTACACCACCGTCGTCGGCCAGTACGGCCGCGACTGCTGCAACAACCGGATCGCGTGGGGCGCCACGACGCAGCACTACGAGTGCGGCGGGTGCTTCACCTGCACCCCGCCTCCGCGCTGAGAGAGGCGCCCCGGTGACGCGCGGCCGGCTCGATGGCGATCGCCGGCTACGATCGTTCAGCTTGCGAGAGGAATTGAACAGGAGGCGGGGAGATTGGTTGGATTTTTCTCCCCGTCTCCCCGCCTCCCTGTGAATTTTCCCGAAAATTCGGGGGGGATGCTTCAGGTCGGCGACCTCGCGGACGACGACGAGCAGCGCAGGGTGATGGAGGAGCAGTTCACGATGCTCTACAACCACAGCGCCGTCAAAGGCATCACCTTCTTCGGTTACATCGTCGGTTCTACCTGGCTAGACAACACGGGCCTCATGCACCCGGACGGCGCGATGCGGCCGGCCATGGCCTGGCTGATGGACTTCCTCGGCCGCGGCAAGTGATCCCGCGTGCGTGGTGAGCGATCGAGCTCGAGGTCAGCCTGCGCCGGAGGCGGCGACGGCGCCCAATGCGCTGTCGGCCAGGCCGCCATGGCTACGTCTGGCCGAGCCACTCGACCGCGGCGTGACGCGTCTCGAACACGCCGAAATGCTGGCCGCGGCGCTCCTCGGCCACCATCTCCCCGAACCGGCTGCTGAAATCAGCGGCCCCCGGAGGGCACACCACCGCGAGCCGGATCCAGTAGTTTCTCAGCTTCTGCAGGATCTCCCCGGCCTCCCCTGAGCTGAGGTCGAAGAAGGCCGCCGTCAGGTTCGCCGGGTGGAGAAGAGCACACCGTACGCCGCCCGAGAAGCAGGCCTCGATCACCCGGTCGACGTCGCGAACGCTCTCCATGAGCCCGTGGTCCGGCGGCCCTTCCACGAACTGCACACCGCCCTCGTCGACCACCGTCAGATCCATGGCATCCCTCCGACACGGCCTCTGCGCCGCGGGCTCGGCGGAGAGCTCCGCTCGACCCGCGACCAGGGTAATCCGGCGGGCGGCCGCTGTACAGGCATCGCGCGGCGAGCAGGAGGAGGGGCCGGGCTCGCCCCCGCCACGCGGCGCCCAGGGCGTCATTCGTCACTGCGCGCGCCTGACCTCGTCGGAGAACCTCACCGCCTCGCGGAGCACGTGATCGGCGAGCGCCGGATCGATGATGCTCTTGATCTGTCCCGTCTCGATGCCCTGCTCCGCGGCCGACTTGAAGTCGATGACCTCGTCGGCCATCGTCGCGAGCTGCGCGTTGTCGACGCGGAACGCGTGCGCCTGGTACAGCTGCCCGGCGCGCGCGGTCGCCTGGTCGATGAGCGCGCGCTCCTGCGGGTCGAGCAGGTGCGCGATGAACTCGAGGTGATCCGCCATGATCGTCGTCCAGAACGCCGAGACCTCGTCGCTCTGGAGCGAGATGTCGCCGTACGCGAGCCGATCGAGCCGGGCGACGAAGCGCTCGGCCTCCCGCGCGATGTGGTCGAAGAAGAGCGGCCAGACGAGGCTCCGGAGCGAGCCGCTCTCCTGCGCGCGCTGCATGCGGCGCTTGTACTCGATGAAGCGCTGGACGCTCGACCGCGTCGAGGCGAGGAGCGAGGAGATCCCGTAATCGCCATACCCCCGGTCGCGCGCCGCGAGGAAGTGCCTGGCGAAGAGGTTCTGGTACTGCCGCGCCTCGTCCCGAGGCCCGCGGAGGTGATCGCCGGGCATGAGCAGCGTGATGAACAACGCATGTTCCATCAGCTGGTCCGTCCAGAAGAGGACCTCCGAGACGGCGTGCGCTGCATAGCCGGCGCCCGGGGCGGGCAGGAAGACCGGCTTCCTCGAGCGCTGGTCGACCGAGATGCCGGGCGTATAGGCGGCCCCTGCCGGGAGGGCGAGGGGCCCGATCGACTCGCAGACCGCGTAGCTCTTGTCGGGCAGCGCGAGGCTCGGTGTGGCGAGCAGCGAGACACCCGCGGTGGCCATCGCGCCGCCGGCGAATTGCCGGCGTCCAAGTTTCCCTTGCGGAACACGCTTCTCCATCGACGCTCCTCCAGGTTCATGCATCCGTGAGAATCGGAGCGCGAGGGTGCATGTCCCGCGCCTGAGCCAAAGAGTCGACTCACAGGGCGGTCCGACGGCGCGCACCTCAGCGATCACGACGGCCGGCGACGCGCGGAATCACCACGCCCGAGCGCTTCGTCAGCAGAGAGGTCGCATGGGGGCGCGCCGGACGTCATTCGCGGAATCCGCCCGTGATGGGCCGCCCTGCGATCGGCGACCTGCGAAGACGGCGCACATTCCCCCTCCTCTACCGACCAGCTGCGACCACGGAGCACATCACACCGCGGAGGACACACGCTCGCGACGACAGACCTGCACACCTCCCGCGGGCGCCTCAGACGCACATGCGCCCACATGCGGCCGTCCCTTGTGTCGGGGTTCGGATTTCTTCGCTATCGTCGCCCGGGATGTCGAGGACCCGCCCTCGGCTCCGACATCCCCACGAACGCGCGCCCGATCCCGGGGCGGCAGCGAAGAGAAGGAGCCGATCATGAAGTACATCCTGATGATGAACACCCCGTGCGGGGGGCCGTACCAGGTCGCCAACTGGCAGCAGAAGGACTTCCAGGCGCACATCGCGTTCATGAAGAGCTTCCACAGGAAGCTCAGCGCGTCGGGCGAGCTCGTGGCGGCCGAGGGCCTGGCGGGGCCCGACCAGGCCAAGCTCGTGCGCGCCGGCAAGGACGGCACGCCGATCACCGACGGGGTGTTCCCGGAGACCAAGGAGTTCCTCGCCGGGTACTGGATCGTGGACGTCGAGAGCCCCGAGCGCGCGTACGAGATCGCCGCGCAAGCGTCCGCCGCGCCCGGCCCCGGCGGCGCGCCGCTCAACATGGGGATCGAGGTGCGCGAGGTGATGAGCGCGCCGCCCAGCGATCTCTAGTGGCCTCTCCGTCCCAGGGCGCCACGGCCGAGCGCCTGCTGCGTGATCTCGCGCCGCAGGTGCTCGGCGCCGTCATGCGGCGATTCCGGGATTTCGGCGCCGCGGAGGACGCGGTCCAGGAGGCGCTGATCGCGGCGGCCACGCAGTGGCCGCGCGAGGGCGTGCCCGACGAGCCGCGCGCGTGGCTGATCCACGTGGCGTCGCGGCGCATCGCCGATCACGTCCGGAGCGAGGCGGCGCGCCGCCGCCGCGAGGCGATCGTGGTCAGCCTCGTGCCGCCCGAGCTGCAGATCGCCCTCGCCGCCGACAGCGACGAGGCGGCGCTCGAGGACGACACGCTCACCTTGCTGTTCATGTGCTGCCACCCCGCGCTCTCCGCGCCGTCCGCGATCGCGCTGACCCTGCGCGCCGTCGGCGGCCTGACGACGGCCGAGATCGCAAGGGCGTTCCTGGTCCCGGAGGCGACCATGGCGCAGCGGATCAGCCGGGCGAAGCAGAGCATCAAGGCGTCCGGCGTGCCGTTCGAGCGGCCGACGCCCGAGGCGCGCACAGCGCGCCTCGGCGCCGTCCTGCACGTGCTCTACCTGATCTTCAACGAGGGCTACACCTCGAGCTCCGGCCCCGCGCTGCACCGCGACGATCTGTCGGGCGAGGCGATCCGCCTGACGCGCGCCGTGCACGCGCTCCTCCCGGACGACGGCGAGGTCGCGGGCCTCCTCGCGCTCATGCTCCTGACCGACGCGCGGCGGGCGGCGCGGACCGGGCCTCTTGGCGAGCTGATCCCGCTCGCGGAGCAGGATCGGCGCCTGTGGGATCAGCAGGCGATCGCCGAGGGCGTCGCGCTCGTCACGGGGGCGCTGTCCACCAGGGGCTCGATCGGCGCCTACCAGCTGCAAGCCGCGATCGCGGCGGTGCACGACGAGGCAGCGCGGGCCGAGGACACGGACTGGCCGCAGATCCTGGCGCTGTACGGCGTGCTGATGCGGATGTCCGACAACCCGATGGTGGCGCTCAGCCACGCGATCGCGACGGCCATGGTGCACGGCCCTCGGGCGGGGCTCGATCTGCTGAACGCGCTCGACGCCGACGCGCGCCTCTCGGGTCATCACCGCCTCGACGCCGCCCGCGCGCACCTCCTGGAGCGGGCCGGCGATCACGAGGCGGCGATCGCGCACTACAGGCGCGCGGCCAGCCGCACGACGAGCATCCCGGAGCAGAACTACCTGGCGACGCAGGCGGCCCGGCTGAGCGACGCGCTGAAGTAGCGAGCCGCGCGGCGCGCAGCGGCCGCAGAGGTGTCCGGCGAGAGAGGAGCGGTACCGCGGACCTGCCGGCAGCGAGCGCTCAGCCGTTCACCAGCTCGCCGGCGAGGCGGAGCGCCGCCGCCAGATCCTCCGCGACGTACACGCGCTGCGACCTCTCCTGGACGCGCGCCTTGTCGAAGATCTCGCGCGGCCTGGGCAACGGACCGGCGAGGATCACCGCCTTCTGGCGCCGCGCGAGCCCGTCGAGCGCGTTCTCGAGGGCGACGAACCCCGTGCTGTCGATGAACGGCACCTTGCCGAGGTCGAGGATCATCACCTCGTAGCTGTCCCCGCGGATGGCGTGCAGCGCCGCCATCGCCTTCTGGGCGGCGCCGAAGAACAGCGGGCCGTTGATCTCGTAGAGGGCGACCCGCCTCGGGAGCTCGACTTCGCTCGAACCGCCGGCGGCCTCCAGCACCGTCCGGCTCCCTGTCAGCTCGGCCATCCGGCGCATGAAGAGGATGGCGGCGAGGATCACGCCGGCCGACACGGCGATCACCATGTCCAGGATGACGGTGAGCCCATAACAGGTCAGGAGTACGAACACATCGCTCCTCGGCGCGAGCCTCACGATACGGATGAAATGGTGGAGCTCGGACATGTTCCACGCGACGAGCAGCAGCAGCGCCGCCAGCGACGCCATGGGGACGTAGGCCACGAGCGGGGCGAAGACGAGGATCGACAGGAGGACGACCACGGCGTGGGTCACGGACGCGATCGGAGAGCGCGCGCCAGCCCGGATGTTCGTGGCCGTCCGCGCGAGCGCTCCGGTCGCCGCGATGCCGCCGAAGATCGGCGCAACGATGTTCCCGATACCGAGGCCGATGAGCTCCGAGTCCGGATCGTGCTTGGTCCCTGTCATGCCGTCGGCGATGACCGCCGACAGCAGCGATTCGATGGCGCCGAGCATGGCGATCGCGAAGGCGGCGGGGAGCAGCTCCCTCACGAGCTCGAGCGAGAGCCCATCGCCCCACGGCAGCGAGGGCGTCGGGAGGATCGACGGGATCCCGGCGATCTCCACGCCGAAGGCCGTGGAGCGAAAACGGCTGCCGATCGTCGCCACGGAGAACGCAGGGTAAACCGCGTCGACGGCCACCGCGGCGAGCGACACGACGGTGATGGCGATGAGGGGCGCCGGCACCTTCTTGATGACGCGGGGGACGAGCAAGAGCAGGGCGAGCGTCGAGGCGGCGACGGCGAGCTCGAAGAGATCCGCCGTCCCGCGCGCGGCCCACAAGGCCGCCACCTTGGCGGTGTAGTGCTCCGGGAGCGGCCCGGCCTGGAGGCCCAGGACGTCCTTCACCTGGAGCGTCGCGATCACGGTGGCGATCCCGGCGGTGAAGCCCGTGGTCACCGGATACGGGATGTATTCGATGAGCCGGCCGAGCCGCAGGAGCCCCATGATCACGAGCAGCACGCCGGCCAGGAGCCCCGCCGTCATCAGCCCGGACAGCCCGTGCTCCGCCACGATGGGCGCGAGGATCACCACGAAGGCCGCCGTCGGGCCGGTGACCTGGAACTTGCAGCCGCCCAGCAGCGCCACCAGCGCGCCGGCCACGATCGCCGTGTAGAGCCCGTGCTGAGGAGGAGCCCCCACCGCGATGGCGAGGGCCATGGAGAGAGGGAGCGCCACGACGCCGACGACGGTGCCTGCCAGGAGGTCGGCCTGGAGATCCCCGAGGCCGTACCCCTTGCCAAGGCAGCGCCGGAGCGCCGACGCCACCGGGATCCGATGCCGCGCCTGCGCAGGCTGCGAGGTGGGCGGCCGGGGCGCTTCGCCGCCCTGGCCCGGCCGGTCAATCGCTGCAGCGGCGCGCTCGGACCTGAACGTCATCGTCACACCTCCATCGAATGCTCGTGGATGCTGAGCAACACCGGATATTGAGCAACATCGGTGCCACGCGACGATGTCCTCTGTTGGTCACTCGATGCGCGCCGTTTCACGGCGGAGCGCGGGCTCAAACCGTGTTTACGACATATTGTCGCCATGAATTCGTTGTGCCATGGCGATAACGACAACTTGACGCGGTTACCGAGCCCGTCGCCGTCGTGCCGTATCACGGGCGCTCGGCGAGCGCTGTGCTCACCCAGCTCACCCAGCTCGTCTCGCGGTCCACGGCGGATGATAGACTCGCTCGGGCATGCCGTCTTCCCCGTCGCGGCCCACGGTGTCCATGGCCATCGTCGGCCGGCTGATCTCGTATGCCGCCTCTCGCGGCCTCCGCCACGGCGATCTTCTCGAGGTCGCCGGCGTCTCCGCCGAGTCGCTGACCGACGCGGACAGCCGCATACCGGTGACGTCGCTCGACGCCCTGTGGGCGCACATGGTACGCGCGCTCGACGATCCCGGGGCGCCCATCCGCCTCGCCGCGCGGACGCGCATGGAGGAGATGCACGTCATGGGCTTCGCGGTCATGACGAGCGCGAGCGCCCGCGAGTCGCTCGACCGTGTCGACCGCTACATGGTGCTCCTGGCGGATACACCGCGCTGGGTGACCGATACCACGACGGACCCGGATGCGCCGTTCGCGGAGCTGCACCGCTCGCCCCGCTTCACGCTGGGCGCGCGCGTCGCGACCGAGTGCAGCCTGGCGATTCACGTCCGTTGCTTCCGCCAGTGCGCTGGCGTCGAGTTCTCGCCGCTCCGGGTCAACTTCCGGCACGCCGCGCCGCGCGATCTCGCCGCGCACCGGGACTTCTTCCGGTGCCCTGTCGAGTTCGACGCGCCCCGCGATGGCTTTGCCTTCCCAGCGTCGTTGCTGGACCTCGTGCCTCGCGACGCGAACCCTGCCCTGAGCGCGTTCTTCCACCAGCACGCGGAGGAGCTGCGCCGCCGTCGCGTCGCCGACGCGTCGCCCATGTCCGATCGGGTGCGTGACGTCATCGCGCACCTCCTCGCCTCGGGCGAGCCGTCGGCGACCGCCGTCGCGCGGCGGCTCGGGACGAGCGAGCGCACGCTGCGGCGGCACCTCGAGGACGAGGGGACGACGCTGCGGCAGATCGTCGGCGGGGTGCGCCGTCAGACCGCCGAGGAGCTGCTCCGCGAGAGCGACACATCGATGTCGGAGATCGCCTTTCTGCTGGGGTTCTCGGAGGTGACGGCCTTCGCGCGGGCCTTCAAGCGCTGGTCCGGGAGGACGCCCGGCCGGTTCCGTGAGGAGGCGCGCGGCGCCCCGGGGCGCCGCGCCGCAGCGGGCGTGGACCGCGCGGCGGACGACGGCTGACCGCCGGGGCGATGGCCCGCCTGGCCCGGGGCCTCGGGCCGCGGCCGTCGCGCGCGCCCGGTCTCAGTACGATATCTCGGCGGCGGCGACCTTCTCTCTCGCCGCTTCCCACGACATCGGGAGATCACCCGCGCCGACGGTCCACTGGGTCACGACGCCGTGGACGCTGACCGCGCTCGCCGCGCTCATCGCCGAGAGGTGGGCGTCCGACATCACGAACTTCCCCATCGCCTCTTCGTCCTTCCACACCGTGATGGTCCTCGCATAGCCGCACTTCGCCGACGTTCCGAGCGTGAAGCCGATCAGCCCTTCCTGCGCGGGCAGCTGGGCGAGGATGGGCCCCATCAGCTCGCCGAACCTCTGCTGCGCCGCCGCGTCGGGCTTCATCCAGAGCAGGGTCGACGAGGCAACATAGGAGTCCTGCGCGGCGCCCGTGAGCGCGCCGTCCGCGAACCCGGGCCCGCCGAACGGCGAGCTCTGCAGATCGTCATCTGTGCACGTGAACTCGGAGGCGGCGGTCTGCGTGCCCGAGCCGCCGCCCGTGTTGCCCGGTGTCCCGTCGTCCGCGCCGCACGCCGGGACGAAGGCGGCGACCGCGACGAGGAGCGGGACAAGCGCGACGCGGGAGAGGGAAAAGTCAATTCGAGACATGATGAACCTCATGACAGGAAAGAAGGTGATGTTGTCGGGTGCGAATCAGCGCTCGTCCGCGCGCGCGGGCGAGACCACGCCGAAGACGAGAACGGGGAATGTCCGCTGCAGGCGGCGAGACGTGAACTCCGTGCGCCGGCCGAAGCTCCTGACCGAGACGCGCGCGCCCACCGGCTGTCCGCCGCCGAGGGTCACGGCCCACATCGGGCTGCCGCCGTCCGGCCGCACGGCGAGGTAGGTGTAACTCCCTGCCGCGAGCCGCTCCTCGACGATGCCGACCACGGGCGCGAGGTCGCCGAGGGATCTCGATAGGTCGCCGAGCGGGCCGCCGGGCGGCGCGTCTCCCGCGACGTTCCGGTCGGCGTGCGTCCCAGGATGCGCAGCGGCGTGGACTACGAGCGAGCCGCCGGCGGCCACGAGCCCGACCAGCAGGGCAGCGGCCACGAGGGCGCGGGTCTGGCGGAAGCGCGAGGTGCGATGAGCGGCGAGCAGCATGCCGGGAAGCTACGCGCCGCGGCTGGCGCCGGCCTTTGCCCGTACGGCCAAGTTGTTGGCCCGCTCGGCCACGCCGCCGGCCGCCGACCCGACCCAGGTTGCGCGCCCACCCGACCCAGGTTGGGCGCCCACCCGGCCCAGGAGGCGACCTGACCCAGGTTGCGTCGGCCGGTGTGGCCACCCGACCCAGGTTGCGTCGGCTGACCCAGGTCGAGTCGGCCAGACCGGTTCCGCCGCTCAATCCACCGGGAATTGTTCCGCGATCCAGGCCTCCCAGCCCGGCGGCACTCGGGTGGCCTCAAGGTAGCGACGCAGCTGGTGGGCGTCGTCGAAGGCGGACATTCCCCACAAGCGAAACGCGTCGACATAACCCATGTCGTCCTCAAACGAATCGGCGAAGTCGGCGAGCTCCAAGCCGAGCTGCCAGGGCGCCTTGACGTCCCCGGCGCAGAGCAGTCGAGCCAGCGAAAGGAGCCCGTCGCGAGGCTCGATCGGATCTGCGTCGCCGCTCGCGAGCGCGGTCGCGCACGCTCGCCAACCCTCCGGTACGGCGGGAGGCGTCCACCCGTCGCCTCTCCGGAGCTCGGCGACCTGGCGCGACCAGAACCAGAGCTCGCGGGTGTTGTAGCGGGCCGCCTTCTCGGGCGTCTCGTACGATTCCCACGGCCAACGCACGCCGTCCTGCTGGCTGAGCCATATGGTGAAGGAGACGTCGACCGCGATGAACCCCTGCTCCAGGAGCGCCGATCGACGCGAGGCCGCCGCTATCGGGTCCTCGTCGTCGCCCTCGTCATCTGCCCGTTCATCGGTCGGGTGCAAGACCTTGTGAACGGCCTCTGCCCAGGTGATCGGCGCGGGAGGGTGGCGTCGCAGGTAGGCGATGCGTGTTTCGCGGTCCGGCGCGAGCTGTTCGAGAAAGACGCCCCACATCCCCAACCAGTCTTCGCCGGAGCCCATTCGCCAGCCGAGCGTGTAGCGCTCGTAGTCGGGGAAGCGCTCCCATGGAGGAGCGATGTCGCCGTGCTGGTCGACGTGCTCGCGGAGGCGGGAGCGACAGCTCTCTTTCCAGTCCATGACAGCAGCCTACAACAGTTCACGGCCGTCGTCGTCGACAGCGGTGTCAAGACGCCACCGACGGAAAGCGCGTGGACCTGGACACGACAGACGCTCTGCGCCGGCCGTGAACCTCTACATCAGAGCCGGCGGAGCCACACGGCGCGCACGGCGTGGTCGGGCCCCTTCTCCAGCACGACGTCGGCGCGTGCCCGCGTCGGCAGGATGTTCTCGGTCAGGTTGGGACCGTTGATCGTGCGCCAGACCTGCAACGCGAAGGCGCGCGCCTCGTCGTCCCCCATCGCCGCATAACGGTGGAAATACGAGGAGGGGTCACGAAACGCCGTGGCCCGCAGCGCGAAGAAGCGCTCGATGTACCAGCGCTCGATGTCGGCCTCGTCCGCGTGGACATAGATCCCGATGTCGAAGAAGTCGCTGACGGCGATCGCCGCGGCACGGTCGGGGCCCTGCAGCACGTTCAGGCCCTCGAGGATCACGACGTCGGGCTGCCTCACGGTCTGCACCTTCCCGTCGATCACGTCGTAGGTGGCGTGCGAATAGACCGGCACGTCGATCGCTTCGACGCCCGCCTCGAGGTCGGCGAGGAACTTCACCAGCCGCCCGAGATCGTAGCTCTCGGGAAACCCCTTGCGGTGCAGGCCGCCGCGCGAGGCGAGCACCGCGTTGGGGTACAGGAAGCCGTCGGTGGTCACCAGGTCCACCCGCGGGTGGTCAGGCCATCGCGCGAGCAGCGCTTGCAGCACGCGCGCGGTCGTGCTCTTGCCCACCGCGACCGACCCGGCAATGCCGATCACGAAAGGCCGCTGCGCGATGGGGCGGCCAAGGAAGGTGTCCTTCACGCGGCGGAGCTGCTGCGCCGCGCCTACGTGCAGGTTGAGCAGCCTCGAGAGCGGCAAGTAAATCGTCGCGACCTCGTCGAGCGAGAGCCGATCATTGAGGCCCCGCAAGACCACGAGATCGGCCTCGGTGAGGGTGAGCGGCGTGGCCGCGCGCAGGCAACCCCACTGCGCAGCGGCGAAGATCTCGTACGTCGTGGTGGCGGCGTCCATGATGGGTCGGAGCCGATGGTACGCTTCCGAGCGTGCCATCCGAAGCAATCTCGCGAGCGGGAGCAAGGGGCCCGTGGCGCGACGCTTCGTCGGCGGCGAGCGCCGAGGCGCGCTCCCGCGCGGCCGGGCCGAGGCCAGGGGTCGACCCGAGACCACGGGGGCGGCTCACCCCAAGGCCCTGATCAAGCGCCCCCGGCGCCTTGGTCAGGTCGCGACCCGTTCGTTGCTCGCGGCCGATTCGAGCTGCTGTTGCGCCGACTCGGGGTGTTGCGGCACGACCACGGCAGATGCGCGTCCCGTCGCTGGCCGCCAGTTGCCCGCTGCCTCCAGCGCAGCCTGCGCGCGCTCCAACCAGAGCTTGGCGCGGCGACGCTCCAGGACAGACAGCGCTTGCGGCCCCTCGCTCGTGTTGATGGCGGCCCAGAAGCTCGAACCGAAACGGTCGATCTTGTACATCACCGACGAGTCGAGCTCGGGCAATGTCACGGTTTGCCCGCCGCGTTCGAGCAGGCGTTGGTACGCGGGTGACGCGTCGAGCTGGCTGAAGTCCCTCGAGCGACCTTGGTTCTTCACCACGATATGCTGCAGCCCGTCGCCCGGGGCCGCGAGGACCCGCTCGAGGTGGGACACCGAATCGAAGCCGCCGTCGGTGACGTGCCAGGACACGAGCTGGACGCCCATTTCCCGCGCGTAGTTGAGGACGTCGGTCGACTCGATCCAGCGCTCGAGAGCCCGATGGCTCTGCGCAGGCAGGTCGACGAGCACCACGCGATCGCCTCCGAGCGCGCTGTCCAGGATCTGATCGGCGCTATCGAGCTGATCGAGATCCACGCGCTGCGTGTAGTCCGCGTAGTAACGGCGGAGCGCGCCATGCGACAGATCCGCATCGAGTGCCGCGAACGGAAGCGCTCGGTCGATGAATAGCTGCGCCAGCAGTCGAGCGACCACGCTCTTGCCGACGCCACCTTTCTCGCCACCCACAAAATGTACAGTACTCATGCACCTCCCCCTTCGGCCACCATGTCGCGGAAGTCAAGCCATTCGTAGCAAATGGCGTTCCGGCGTCGCTATGCGCTTGTGGCGCGACGTCGAGGCGACGCGATCGGGGTCGAGCAGCGCGAGCACTGCCTCCGCGACCTGGCTCGCGAAGGCGTCGCGCGAGAGCGTGCGGATCAAACGCGACCCGGGTCGCCCACCGCCGTCGCTCAGAAGAAGCTGTAGAGGGACAGCTTGATGCGCTCGTTGGTCGCGGTCACATCGTCCGCGAAGGTCTGCTCCGAGTACTGGAACGAGAGGCCCGCGCGGATGGCCGGCGTGATGTCGGCGAACAGGTTACCGTCGATGTAACGCGACTTGTGGTAGGCCGTGCGGAGCGCGCCGTAGCCGTTCTCCTCGGTCACCCGGTCGTTCGAGCCCTGGGTGTAGTTGCCGGAGACGGAGAAGCGCCCCGAGGGCGGCAGATAGTACTGGAGCCCGACCATGAACCCCGTCCAGCCGATCGTCTTCAGGTTGTTGTTCGCGTCGTACACCGCGAGGCCGTTGTCGATGTTCGGCGTATAGGTCGCTCCAGCGTCAGGGAGCGGCGGGTGCGGCACGTTGCTCGCGACGCCGACGATGTCCGAGATGCCCGTGCCCGTGAAGAACGAGCCGGTCAACGTCAGCGCGTTGCCGGATTCCTCCAGCGACTTGGCCGGGATGATCGGGAGCAGCGCATCGACCGAGATCCCGTAGCCGTTGGCCGAGCTCGACTCGATCGGGGCGGCGGAGTGCTCGTTGACCCTGAAACGGCGGAAGATGCCCGAGACGCCGAGCGTCAGCGGGTCGTGCAGCATCCCGGCGGCGCCGAGCGTGTGGATCCCCTTCCAGCCGTTGAAGCCGACGCGCAACCCCGCCTGCATGTCAGGCACCTCGGAGTCGCGCTGCGGCGGCTTGAGGACGGCAGCGGCGAGCTCCACGTTGGCGGCGTCCGACTTGAAGTTGTGGCCGACGCGCAGCTGCGGCATCCGCCCGAACACCTGGTTCATCACCGGGAAGAAGGACGTCGTGGCCGGGAAGAAGTACGGCTGCCACCCGAACAGGTGATAGCCCTGTCCAATCAACAGGTCGACGTAGTCCGTTTCGACCTTGATGTTGGCCTGACGCAAACGGAAGGTGCCGCTGCTCACCAGCGAGGCCTCGGAGACGGTGGGCGGCTGATTGCCGAAGAAGTCGAGCTCCAGCATGGCCGTGGTCTTGATCCCGGACACCTCGGGCGCGGTCACCTTGACGCCGAACCTGGAGTTCCGCGTCGTGAAGTGCGTGCGGCCGTGCGAGCCGGCGTAGGTGTCCTCGCGCTGGATCACCGTAGCCCCGACCGACTCCCCGAAGCTCTGGGTGGAGTCGTGCATGATGTCGAACTCCGCCATCCCGTAGATCGTGGCCTTCCACTTGGCGGTGACGGGAACAGGATCCTTGGAGGCCGGCTTGACGGCCTCCGCCGGCGGCGCCGCCGGAGCAGCCACGTCCGCAGGCGGCGTGGCCGGCGCCTGCGCGTCCGCCGGCGTGGCCGGCGCAGCGGCCTGCGGAGCGGCCGCGTCCGGCGCCGGCGGGGGAGTCTGGGCGTGCGCGACCGCCGCCACGAAGAAAATCGACGCACCGACTAGGTTCGCAACCTTCGATTGATTCATGTTCGAAGCCCCTGGTTATCCATGGCGCCGGGAATCCCCTGCAAACGCCGCAACTATTGGTTTTAACTACATTTTACGTCGCACCGCGCAGCGCGCGCACCACGCCCGTCTCCCCCCGGGGAGCCGCTGGAATCGATAGGGTGAAGGCGGGCGCGCCTCCTGCGCACTCCCTCAGGACGCGCGGCCCGCGTCGCAGAACGCACGGGCGCGGGCGACGAGCTCGTCGCGCCGCCCGTCGCGCAGGAGCTTGAGATCCACGAGGTTGCCGCCGACGCCGACCGCCACCGCGCCCGCCGCGAAGAAGCTGCCCACGTTCTGCAGCGTCACGCCGCCCGTGGGCATGAGCGGGATATGGGGCAGAGGCGCCTTGAGCGATTTGAGGTACGAGGCGCCGCCGAGGGCGTCGCAGGGGAACACCTTCACGACATCTCCGCCCGCCCGGTGCGCCGCCACGACCTCGGTGGGCGTGAGCGCGCCGGGAGCGTGGACGACGTTCATCGCGACGCACGCCCTCACCGTCGCCTCGTCGAGCGCGGGGCTGACCACGAAGCGCGCCCCGGCCTCGACACACGCCTCGGCGGCGCGGGCGTCGAGCACCGTCCCGGCGCCCACGAGCGCCCGATCGCCGTGGCGCGCGGCGACCTCGCGCACGACCTCGACCGCGCCGGGCACGGTCATCGTGATCTCGAGCACGTCGATCCCCCCCTCGAGGAGGGCCTCGACCGCCTGCAGCGCCTCGTCGGCCGAGCCAGCGCGCACCACAGGGACGATGCGCCCGCGCGCGATCCACTCGAGCACGGATTGCTTGTTCATCGGTCCACCCGGGCCGTGCCCATCTTCATCGCCTTGAGCACCTCGTCGAGGGTCGCCATCGTCGTGTCGCCGGGCGTCGTCATCGCGAGCGCCCCGTGCGCCGCGCCGCAATCGACCGCCCACTGCGGCCCCTTGCCCATCAGGAAGCCGTAGATGAGCCCCGAGGCGAACGAGTCGCCGCCGCCCACGCGATCGAAGATCTCCAGGTCCTTGCGCTCGGGCGCCTTGTAGAGCTGGCCGCCCTGGTACAGCACCGCGCTCCAGTCGTTGCGCGTCGCCGAGGTCGCCACGCGGAGCGTCGTCGCCACCGCCCGGATGTTCGGAAACACCGAGAGGACGCGCTCGATCATGCTCTCGAACGCGCCGACGCGCAGGTTGGCGTGCCCCTCGTCGACGCCCTCGACCTCGAAGCCCAGGGCAGCCGTGAAATCCTCCTCGTTGCCCAGCATCACATCGACGTACGGCGCGAGCGCTCGATTGACCTCCTGCGCGCGGGCCTGACCACCGATCGACTTCCAGAGCGACGGACGGTAGTTGAGATCGTAGGAGACGACGACGCCGTGCCGCCTGGCCGCCTCCATCGCCTCCTTCGCCACGGAAGGCGTGGTCTCCGAGAGCGCGGCGAAGATACCGCCGGTGTGGAACCACCGCGCGCCCTCGGCGCCGAAGATCGTATCCCAGTCGATCTCGCCGGGCTTCAGCTGAGACGCGGCCGTGTGGCCGCGGTCCGAGAGGCCGACCGCCCCGCGAATGCCGAAGCCCCGCTCGGTGAAGTTCAGGCCGTTGCGCACGAGGCGCCCCACGCCGTCGTGCGTCGCCCAGCGGACGTGCGTGAGATCCACGCCGCCCTGCATCATGAGATCCTCGAGCAGGCGGCCGACGGGGTTGTCCGCGAGGGCGGTCACGATGGCCGACCTGAGACGGAAACAGCGGCGCAGGCCGCGGGCGACGTTGTACTCGCCGCCTCCCTCCCAGGCGTGGAAGCTGCGGGCGGTGGAGATCCGCCCGTCGCCGGGATCGAGGCGCAGCATGACCTCGCCGAGGGACACGAGATCCCAGCGGCAGGTGGAAGGATCACGGAGCGTGAAGGACATGGATACCTTGCAGTGGTGCAGGCCGCGTGGCGGAAGAGCCGGTGGACAAGCAGGGTTCAAGGGGCCGCCGCCATCGCGGAGATCGCGATGAGGCGGGCCGATGGCGGTGATTACCGATCGCCTCCTGGCGCGCGGGACGACTCGACCTCTGCGGCGGACGGGCCTGTGTAGCCCTTGGCGGCAGCGCCCTTCCCCTCGACGATGGGTCGCCCATCGCGGTCGAACTTGACGAGCTCCGCCTTGGTCCCCGCGGCCGTCGGCCAGAGGTACCAGCGCGCGTCCATCCAGCCCACGTGGGCGGCGGGGCCCTCGACCGGCGCGCCCGTCGCTTTCAGCTGGGCCGGCCGCGTCGCCCGGTACTGGTCGACAGAGGTGTACGCAGGACGGTTGAGGGCGAATTGCAGCCCCGCGATGCTGGCGAGCATCACCAGGCCGCCAGCGACGATCGCCGCGCTCGGCACGCGCCGCTTCGGCGCGACCGGCTCGACGCGCGGCAGGATGAGGTGCAGCGCCAGCAGGCCGACGAGGTACAGCGTGCCCGCGAGCAGGAACGGCAGGACGTACGAGCCCGTGGCCGTGAGCGCCCAGCCGACGAAGATCTGGAAGAGCGCCCCGCCGACGACGCCGAACGCGGTCATGACGCCGACCACCGTGGCCATCGCGGGGCGCGGGAGGGCATCCGAGACGAGCGTGTAGAGGTTGCTGCTCCAGCCCTGGTGCGCTGCCGCGGCGAGCGACAGGATCGCGACCGCGACGTAGATCGTGGGGATGCCCGCGACGCTCGGGACATCGACGAGGAGCCCGACGGACATGACGGGCACCGCGGAGAGCGCACACGCGAGCATCGCGAGCTTCCGCGCCGTGCCGACCGAGCGGCCGCTCGCGATGAGCCTGGAGGACAACCAGCCGCCGCCGATCGCGCCGCCGTCCGCCACGAGGAACACGACGGGGATGGCGTAGGCCATGAAGGTCGGCTTCAGGTTGAACTCGCTGACAAGGAACTTCGGCAGCCAGGTGAGGTAGAACCACCACGGCGCGTCGGTGAAGAACTTCGCCGCCGCGACCGCGTAGACGGGCCGCATCCCGAACACCTCGCCGACGCCGAGGGACCCTGTCGCCTCCTTCGCGTCGGAGCGGATGTGCGCGAGCTCCTCGGGCGATACCTTCGGGTGCTCCTCGGGCCGCCGGTAGAGGCGCGTCCAGAAGAAGATCCACACGACGCCGACGCCGCCCAGGATGAGGAAGCAGGTCCGCCATCCGTACGCCTCCGCGATGCGCACCGCCAAGAGCGGGGCCAGGATGGCGCCGACGTTGGAGCCGCAGTTGAACAGCCCGGTCGCGAGCGCCCTCTCCTTCTTGGGGAACCACTCGGCCACGGTGCGGACGGCGGCCGGGAAGTTGCCGGCCTCGCCGACCCCGAGCAGGAAGCGGATACCGGCGAAGCCGGCGAAGCTGCCGACGATGGCGTGGCCGGCCGAGGCGATGTTCCAGAGCAGGAACGTCGCGCTGAGCCCCTTGCGCGGCCCGACGCGGTCGATCCAGCGGCCGACGAACACCATGCCGAAGCCGTAGGAGAGCAGGAAGCTCACGTTGATGAGCGCGAGGTCCGTCGGCCCGAGCTTCAGCTCGTTCTCGAAGAACGGTATCAGCAGGGAGAACAGCTGCCGATCGAGGTAGTTGATCGTCGTCGCGAAGAAGAGGAGCGCGCAGATGGTCCAGCGAGTGCGGGACATGACGCCGGCGGTCGCCGGGGCCACGGGAGACGCTGCGGTCATTGGTTCACCCCGGAGGCGAGGAATCCACCGTCGACTGTGATGCTCGTACCGGTGATGAAGCTCACCGCGTCAGAGCAGAGAAAGAGGGCCGCGCCGACCAGCTCCTGCGTGTCGCCGAAGCGGCCGAGGGGCGTGCGAGCGAGCAGCTCCTGCCCGCGCCCTGTGCCGTTGAGGAGGGCGCGGTTGAGGTCCGTCACGAACACGCCCGGCACGAGCGCGTTCGTCCGGATACCGTGCTTCGCCCACTCGGCGCCGAGGCTCCGGGTGAGCGCCAGCACCGCGGCCTTCGACGCCCCGTAGGCCGCGACCTCGTGGAACGCGACGAAGCTCGACAGCGAGGCGATGTTGACGATGCGGCCCCGGCCGCTGTCCTTCAACGGGCCATGGAAGGCCTGGCACGCGCGCAGCATGCCGGTGACGTTCGTGTCGAGCAGGCTGCCCCACTCGGCCTCTCCGACCTCGGCGGTGGGCTTCCGGAAGGTCCGACCGGCGCAGTTGACGAGGATGTCGACGCCGCCGAACGCCTCGATCACGCGATCGCGCAGGGCGTCGAGCGTCGCGCGATCGCTGACGTCGCACGCCGCCTCGATCGAGCGGACGCCCCGCCCGCGGATCTCGGCGGCGACCGCCTGCACGCGGTCCGCGCGGGTGCCCGTGGCGACGGTGTGGGCGCCCGCCTCGGCGAGGCCGAGGGCGATCGCGCGCCCGATACCGGAGGTGCCACCGACCACGACGGCCGTGCGGCCCGAGATGTCGAAACGGTTCGTCATGCTCCCAGCCAGTCCTTCGCGATGCCCCCGAGGAGCGCCCGCGCGTCGCGCTCGATCTGCGCGTCGGTCGGCGGGACGGGCATCGCCCCGTAGCGCCGGGTCAGCGCTGAAGCGATCGACCGCCGCGAGTGGCGCCACTTGTAGATCAGCTGATCGAGGACGCGCGCGTCCGAGTGCTGCGGCACGAAGGTCGGCCCGAGCATCTCCAGGCGCATCATCGTCGTCTCCTCGATGAGGCTCGGGTTGTTCATGAACCACCAGCAGCCGAACGGCAGGACGTTGGCGAACTTGCGCGCCACGACGCAGAGGGGGTGCGTGTTCTCGCGCGCGAGCGTCGTGACGAGGAAGCGCACGTCGGGGTTCTCCCCGGCGAGCCGCTCGAGCGGGGTCAGATCGACCGTGCTCACCCCGTCGCCGGCCACGCCGAGGCGGGGGTTCACCGCGCGCCGGACGCCGATCATCATGGCGAACGGCAGCCCGTGATCGCGGCACGCGTCCAGCACGGCCCGGGGCGGCGCCGAGACCTCGTTGACCGAGATCGCCAGGTAGCGCGGCCGCATGCGGGCGATCCACCGCTCGAGCTCGGGCGCGAGATCGTCCGCGTGGATGAGCCGATCGAGGCGCAGCGCGGTGTAAAACCGCGGATCGGGCGTGGCGCCCGAGTCCCAGATCGCGCGCTCCACCGGGTCGGTCGGATCGTTCGTCATCGCGAGCGCGCTCACGCCCGCGAGCCGCAGCACGTCCTCCAGGTGATCCTCGACCCGGCGCTCGGCAAAGAAGGCGCGGGCCTCGCGCAGATCCGGCGCGGCGGGGTCGAGCCCGAACGCGGCGAGCACCGTCGCCACGCCCGCGGTGGCCTCGGACAGCGGCGATCGGCGGACGAAGAGCGACGCCCACACGAGATCGGCCTGCGCCTTCTTGTCGAGCGCGAAGAACGCCTCGGGCGTGACCTTCGGCTCGGCGCGCAGCGTCTCGGCGACGAGGTAATGGTACGTGAGGAGCTCGTCGACGCCCCAGAGGTTCAGCGCGGGGAACTGGGGCGCGAAGAGGTGGGTGTGAAGATCGATGATGGGCGCGGCGTTGACGGCCGCGGCCACGCGCTCGGCGAGGATCATCTCGGCACCTCGGGGATTCGGTCGTCCTTCGGATCGGCCCAGCGGTCGTTCGGCACGGTCGCGCACCAGGCCGGCCGCAGCGGGTCCTTGTCGTACGGATAGGAGCCCAGCCGGCGGTACTCCTCGGCGTAGTGAGCGAGCTTCTCGCGATCGAGGCGGACGCCCAGGCCGGGCCCCGCGGGGACGCGGATACGGCCGTTCCGGTACGGGAGCGGGCCTCCCTGGATCACGTCGTCGCGCAGGTGGTGATAGTGCGCGTCGGCGGCGAACGAGAGGTTCGGGATGACGGCGCCGAGGTGCAGCATCGTCGCGAGCTGCACGCCGAGCTCGCCCGAGGAGTGGACGGCGACGCCGAGGCCGAACGTCTCGCAGATCCCCGCCGCCTTCACGCACGGCCGGATGCCGCCCCAGAACGTCGTGTCGAGCAGGATGACGTCCACCGCCGTGTCGAGGACGTTCGCGGCGAGCTGCTCGAAGCCCACGACCACGGTGTTCGTCGCGAGCGGCATCCGCACCTTCTCGCGGGTGCGCCGCATCGCGTGCAGGCCGAAGACGGGGTCCTCGAGGTAGTCGTTGTTCAGGTCCTCGATCGCCTGCCCGAAGCGGATGCCCTGCTCCGTCGACCAGACCGCGTTCGGATCGAAGCGGACGCGATCCTCGCCCACGGCGGCGGCGACCGCGCGGTAACACTCGAGCTCGTAGTCCGGGTGGAACACGCCGCCCTTGAGCTTGTGCGAGGTGAACCCGTGCGTCTTCTTCAGCGCCTTCGCCTGCTCGACGAGCTGCGTTGGCGTCCGCACCTCGCCTGATCCGTCGGCGTTCGGGTAGCGGAAGAAGAGGTAGGACGCGAACGGCACCTCGTCCTGCAGCTTCCCGCCGAGGAGATCGTGGACCGGCACGCCGAAGGCCTGCCCGAGCAGGTCGAGGCACGCGAACTCCAGCGCGGCGAGGACCTGGGTGCGGTTGTTGTAAAGAGAGGCGGTCGGGTTCGCGATCTTGAACCGCATCTCCTCGAGGCGGGCGGGATCGTGGCCGACGAGGTAGCCCTTCATCGCCCGGAACACGGCCTCGGCCGACTCGCCGCCGCCGCCCATCTCACCGAGGCCGATCAGCCCGTTATCCGCCTCGATCTCGACGATCGTGCGCACGAAGCGACCCCAGTGACAGCCGTTGGCGTGGCGCAAGGGCGCCTCCAGCGGCACGGTGACGGTGGTGGCGCGGATATCGACGATTCTCATGCAGGACGGGACTCCAGGGGCCCCCAGCGGTCCAATGTGCCTCGACAAAGGCATCCCGCCGGGCAGTGACACCTGCCCCCGGGCGCCATCGCTCGATCTTTCCTTTTGCAGAGCGCGGGGAATGGATCGGCGAGGTGGCGAGTTTTATCTGTAGAGGCCTCCTTTGGAAAGAGGCTTGCCGAACGGCCTCGATGAATTCCCGGACCGTGCCGGACTGATCACGCCTCGCGGTCGAATCTGGACGGAGAGCTCGATCTCGTCGACGACGGCACGGGGGACCTCCGGGAGGGCGGCGCGCCGAGGTCGCTGCCGCGCCGCGCTGTCACGCCTGAGCCGCGCCGGGGGTTCACCGCCGCTCGCTGTCCAGGCGCCGCGTCTGCTCCGCGCCGCAGCGATCGGCGGAGATCGCCGCCAGCGCCTCGAGCAACGCCGGGTCGTCCCTCGAGAGCGGCCGCTTGAGCGCGGCGAACGCATCGTCGAGCTGCGCGCGGGTCTTCGCCCCGATCACGGGACGAACTCCGGCTGCCGCGCGAGCACCCACGCGATCGCGAGCTGTCCGGCCGCCGCGCGCCTCCCGTCGAACCCTCGCGTCGTCATGTAGCGGTAGTTAGCAAGGCGAGGCACACTCAGGCGCTCCCTGAAGCGGGGCACACGTCTCCGGGTCTCCGCGGTGATCCGCCGCATTTCTGCCCTTGCACGGCCATCCACGATGGCTGATAAAGGGAGGCTGGTCGGGGTCGGGGGAGATGGGCTTGGCTGAATGGCGTTCACACTCCGCTGCATCGACGTCTCGGACTGGAAGACCTTCGGGCTGCTCCAGCTCGTGATCGACACCATCCCGGATCCCATCTTCGTCAAAGATCGGCGACATCGCTGGATCGCCTGCAATCCGGGCTTCTGCAGGTTGATCGGGCAGCGCTACGACGATCTGATAGGCCGCAGCGACCCGGACTACTGGCCGAAGGAGCAGGCCGAGGTCTTCTGGAGCTACGACGACGTCGTCTTCAACTCGGGTGAGCCGAGCGAGAACGAGGAGAGCGCCACGGGCTCGGACGGGGTGGCGCGCACGATCTGGACGCGCAAGTTCCCCATGAAGAACGCTCAGGGGGAGGTGGTCGGCCTGTGCGGGCTCATCACGGACATCACCGACCTGAAGCAGCGGCACATGGAGGCCGAGCGGATGGCGGCCGAGAACCGGGAGCAGCGCGCGATCATCCAGATGCAGGCGGAGCTGCTCGATCGGGTGGCCATGCCGGTCATCCAGGTCTGGGAGGGGATCCTGCTCATCCCGCTGGTCGGCGAGATGAGCGATCGGCGCGCGGCCCAGGCGCTGGAGAGCCTGCTCGCGGCCATCGGGCAGCGGCGCGCGGAGTTCGTGATCCTCGACATCACCGGCGTGCCGGTGATCGACTCCGCCGTCGCGCGCCACCTGGTGCGCGCCGTGCAGGCGGCAGAGCTGCTCGGCTGCCGGAGCGTGATGGTGGGCATCGGCCCGGAGATCGCCAGGACGCTGGTCGGGCTGGGCATCGACTTCGGCCGGATCACCACGCAAGGCACGCTCCAGAGCGGGCTCGCCTACGCGATGAGCCGCCTCAGCGCGCAGCGCACGGCCGCCCGCTGAGCCCGGGGTCGACCCTTCGGCGCGCGGTGCGCGTGGCCGCCGCGGCACCGGCTCATGGCGCCGCGGCGGCGAGCGCCTTGATGCGACGTACCGAGTCTTCGACGGTGATCCCCTCGATCTCGGCGGTTTCCCAGTGGGTGACTACATAGCCGGGCTCGAGCAGCTCGTCCGCGGCGTCGACCCCGGCGAGGTGGGCCGGGCTCATGACGAACTCGTACATCGCCTCGGTCGAGGCCCACACGGCCAGCGTGCGCCCGGAGCCGCAGGAGGGCGACCCGCCCAGCTGGATGGCCAGGAGGCCGGGCTGCGACGCGAGCTGCGCATGGATTGCCTCGAAGATTGGCACGTATCGCTCCATCACGGCGTCGCCCGGCCGCGTCACCCCGTACGTGGCGCTGACCGCGTACGACGACCCCTCCGGAGGCGGCCGGAGCTTCCCGGTCGCCGGATCGACGCCGGGCCCGCTCAGCGTGTCCATCTCCAGATCGGCTTCGAGCACGCCCCCCGTGCACTCGGGCAGGGGAGCGTCGGCCGCCTTCGCGCCGGAATCGGAGCCGCACCCCGCCGTCATCGCGCCGAGCGCCGCGATGACGGCGGCGAGCACGCGCGAGGAGCGCTCGATCGTCGCGCTCGGCATCTGGTCGAATCCACATGTCGTCATGATCATGGTCCTCTCTCCTCTGTCCGTTGTCGGGGACTCTGTCCGTGGCCGGAAGGCTCAGTCAGCGCGCGAGACGATCCCGAAGACGAGGTCCGGGAACGTCCGCGCGAGGCGGCGTGAGTGGAAATTCGCCTTGCGGCCCATGCTCCGCACCTGCACCGGGGTGCCGGGCGGCGGCGCGTCGCCGACAGTGACAGCCCATGTGAGGTTCTCGCCGGTGCGCACGGCGACATAGGTGTACGAGCCGGCCGGGAGTCGCTCCTCGACCAGGCCGGCGATGGGCGCCCGGTCGGCGGCGTCGCGGGAGAGCTGGCCGAGCGGGTTCCCGGCCGCCGCGTCGAGCGGCCCGGCGGCCACAGAGGGCCTGTCGAGCCGCCACGCGAGCACGACGAAGAGCGCCGCGAAGACCGTGAGGCCGAGGAGCGGCTTCACGAGCCGGCGCCGGGCGGATCGCGGCGCGGAGCTCCGCGCCGCGCGGGCCGAGGAGACGAGCGTCATCTGTGGCTCCTTGTGAGCACGCGTCGGGCTTCCCGCCGTGGGGGCGCCGCTGCGTGACTGGATGGACCTCAGTTCCCGGACGCTCGCGGAACGTTCAATCGACGCCGCTCTTTCGCCCGCGGCGGCTCGAGCAGCCGCGGCGCGCGGCGCCCCGGCCCCCCCGGGGTCGCCCTCCCCCGGAGCCCCGTCGCGCCCCGAGGTTGCGGGGGCGCCGGTGGCTGCCTAGCCTGCGCAGCCCCGATGACATCAGCGTTCATCCGACCTGCCGTCGAGTCCGACCTGCCTCGCCTGCCCGAGATCGAGCGCTCGGCGAGCGACGCGTTCCGGGGGACGGACCTCGACGTCGAGGCCCTGGCGAACGTGACGCCGGCGGAGGGCTGGCGCGGCGCGCTCCGGGCCGGGACGCTCTGGGTGATGGACGACGGCGCCGGCGAGCCGATCGCGTTCCTGGGCGCCGAGACGGCCGGCGAGGAGCTCCACATCCGCGAGATCGACGTCGTCCTCGACCGCCAGGGGCAAGGGCTGGGGCGACGCCTGCTCGCCCACGTCATCGCGTGGGCGCGGGCCGCGAGGCTGAAGGCGATGACCCTGACCACCTTCCGGACCGTCCCCTGGAACGGGCCGTTCTACGCCTCGATGGGCTTCCGCGAGCTGTCGCCGGCCGAGGCGTCCCCGCGGCTCGCGGAGATCCTCGAGAACGAGGCGCGCCAGGGCCTCGACCCGACGCAGCGCTGCGCCATGCGGCTCGACCTCGATCGCGGCGACAGCGCTTCGTAACGGCTCCTGTCCAACGCGGTCCACGCCGCGATCGGGCCTTTGAACGGACTGAGCGCCTCCGCGGACGGCCTTCTTGGGGTGGAGCGAGCCGACATGATAGGGCTCGATGTATGAGCACCGCGTGGGACTGGGTCGTTCCGATTCGACAGAAGCACTTCGGCGAGCCGCTCGGAGGCCTCTACCCGCTCGAGCGCCTCGCCGACGGCGAGGCCTACTGGGCGCTGCACAAAGCCGAGCTGCTCCGCCATTTCCCGCCCGAGGTCTTCTTCAACCTCGGGGCGCTGTCCGGCGAGGAGGGCGAGCGCGCCCGCGCCCGCCTCACGGCGTCCGAGGGAGCCCACCGCCTCGCAGACTTCTGGGCGGTGCGCGACGGCGAGGCGGTCGTGGCCATGTTCTCGGGCCACCAGCGGGACGCAGAGACCTACCGCATGTGGCACTCGGCCGTTCACCCCGACTACCGCCGGCGCGGCCTGTACCGGGAGTTCCTCCGCCGGGTCCTCGCCTACACGCGAGAGCTCGGCTTCGACTACGTGGTCAGCGAGCACGCCCCTTGCAACAACGCGGTGATCATCGCCAAGCTGAAAGCAGGGTTCCGCATCGTCGCCATGGATATCGACGCCGCCACGGGCGCCAGCCTGAACCTCAGGTACTTCCACAACGAGGCGCACCTCAGGGTCTATGAGTTCCGCTGCGGCCTGGCCACGCTCGACGAGCGCCTCCTCGCGGCCGGCACCGGCGCGATGCCGCTCCTGCTGGAGCAGCTCCGGCGCGGATCGGGCGCCGACCCGAAAACATAACGCATCGAGACAACCCAGCCTCCCGACAGGCCGGCTGCGTCGTGAACGAGGGAGCGAGATCGGGCCAGGGTCCTCGCGGAGCTCGGAATCAGGGCGACGCGCACGACGCGCGTCCGCGCCGGCCGAGTCCGCCATCGCGCCCCGCGCAGGTGCCACGGCACATTCGCACCGTTCGTCCGCCTTGCCTCACGCTCCAGTGAGAGTGCATCCTTCACGCGCATGCTGCCTGGCAGGCTGCTGGACGGCCGCTTCGAGCTGGCGGAGATCGCCGGATCCGGAGGCATGGGCACCGTTTACCGGGCCTTCGATCGCTCGAGCGGGACGGTGGTCGCCGTCAAGCTGCTGCGCAAGGCGGCGGACGCGCGCGCGCAGGCGCGCTTTCTCCGCGAGGCAGAGACGCTCTCCCGGCTGGAGCA
This sequence comes from Sorangium sp. So ce128, assembly GCF_051525245.1. Taxonomy (NCBI): domain Bacteria; kingdom Pseudomonadati; phylum Myxococcota; order Polyangiales; family Polyangiaceae; genus Sorangium; species Sorangium sp. So ce128. The sequence continues at coordinate 7,451,307 of NZ_CP150313.1, forward strand.
CCCCCACATCGTGCGCTACGCGACGCACGGCATGGCGCCGACGGGGGAGCTGTACCTCGCGATGGAGTGGCTCTCCGGCGAGAGCCTCTCGGATCGGCTGGCGCGGCAGGAGCTGCGCATCGACGAGTCGATCGCCCTCGTGAGGACGGTGGCAGACGCGCTCGGCGCGGCGCACGCGCGCGGGATCGTGCACCGCGACATCAAGCCCAGCAACCTCTTCCTGGTCGAAGGCGCGCTCGATCGGGTCAAGCTCCTCGACTTCGGCATCGCGCAGCTGGAGGACGCCTCGAAGCGGCTGACGCGGACGGAGGCGGTGCTGGGCACGCTGGGCTACATGGCGCCGGAGCAGGCGCGGGGCGAGCGGGACAGCCTGGACGCGCGCGCGGACATCTTCTCGCTCGGATGCGTGCTCTACGAGTGCCTCACCGGGAAGCCGGCGTTCCGCAAGCAACACCCGATGGCGCTCGTGTGGAAGCTGCTCCTGGAGGAGCCGCCGAGGGCGAGGGAGCTGCGGCCCGACGTGCCCCACGCGCTCGACGAGCTCGTCGCGCAGATGCTGGCCAAGGATCCCTCGGCGCGGCCCGAGGACGGCGCGGCCGTGGCGCGCACCCTGGACACGCTCGGCGCCTGGACGAGGAGCAAGGTGTCCTCGGCCCCCCTTCCCGGCGCGGTGATCACCACGGGCGAGAAGCGCCTGGTCTCGATGGTGGCGGTCCGGCCGGCGCAAGCCTCGTTCTTCGAGTCGACAGAGTCGCTCGATCTGCACGCGTCACCGCCGAACACGCTCGCCGTGGTGCGCCGCGCGGCCATGCCGCTGAGCGCGCAGGTGGAGGAGCTCGGCGACGGGATGGTGGTGACGCTCGTGGTGAGCGCGGGCAGCGCGACCGACCAGGCGGCGCTCATGGCGCGCTGCGCGCTCGAGATCTGCGCGCAGCTCCCCGGCGCGGCGGTCGTGCTGGTGACGGGGTGGGGCGAGCCGGCGGGCCGATCGCCGCTCAGCGAGGTGCTGGACAGGGCGGCCGCCCTGCTCGACGAGGCCGCCGCGACCGGCCGCGCGGAGAGCCGGCGCGAGGGGGTCCACATCGACGCGGTGACGCGCGCGCTGCTCGACGTGCGCTTCGAGGTCGTGGAGCGGGGCGGGCTCTCCTGGCTCAAGGCGGAGCGCGAGATCGGCGAGGGGCCGCGCAAGCTCCTGGGCAAGCCGAGCCCCCACGTCGGGCGCGAGCGGGAGCTGCGCCACCTGCTCGACCTCGTCGACGAGAGCTTCGCCGAGCGGCGCGCCGCGGTGGCGCTGGTGACCGCCGCGGCGGGCATGGGCAAATCGCGCCTGCGCCACGAGGCCGTCGAGGTGCTGCGCCAGCGCCACCCCGACGTGAGCCTGAGCGTCGTCCGCGGCGATTCCATCGGCACGGGCGCCGCGTTCGCGATGCTCGCCGGGTCGCTGCGGGGCGCGCTCGGGATCGCCGCGGGCGAGGCCGTCGACGCGCGGCGACGGAAGCTCGCGCAGGCCCTCGCGCCGCTCTTCTCGGGAGAGGAAGGGCTACGGGTGGGCGGGTTCCTGGGCGAGCTGCTCGGCGTCGCCCCCCTCCCCGACGAGGACCTGCCGGCGCTGCGGGCCGCGCGGCACAATCCGGCGCTGATGGCCGAGGGCATCCAGCGCGCGTACATCGACTACGCGCGCGCCGTGACGGCCGCGCGCCCCGTGCTCGTCGTGCTCGAGGATCTCCACTGGGGGGACGCGCCCTCGATGGGGATCTTCGACCGGGCGCTGCGGGAGCTCGGCGACCGGCCGTACGCGCTGCTCGCCTTCGCCAGGCCCGAGATTCACGCGGCCTTCCCGAGGCTCTGGGCCGAGCGGGGCCTCTCGGAGCTCCGGTTGCGCGAGCTGCCGGCCCGCGCGGCCGAGCAGCTCGTGCGGAGCGCGCTCGGCGGCGCGGGCAGGCAGCTCGCGCCCGGGGAGATCTCCGCGCTCATCCACCGGGCCGGGGGCAACGCCTTCTATCTCGAGGAGCTCATCCGGGCCCTTTCGGAAGGGCGCGGCGGCGCGCTGCCGGAGACGGTGCTGGGCATGGCGGAGGCGCGCCTCGCGGCGCTCGGGCTCGAGGCGCGGCGGCAGCTGCGGGCGGCGAGCGTCTTCGGGGAGGTCGCCTGGGTGGGCGGCGTGCGCGCGCTGCTCGGCGCCGGGACGTCGGGGACGAGCGAGCGCGACGCGTGGGCCGAGCTGGTCGAGCGCGAGATCATCGAGCGCCGGCCGAGCTCCCGGTTCGCGGGCGAGGAGGAGATCGCCTTCTGCCACCCGCTCTTGCGGGAGGGGGCCTACGCGATGCTGACGGATCGCGACCGGGCGCTCGGCCACCGGCTCGCCGGCGAGTGGCTGCTCGAGGCCGGCGAGCAGGATCCGATGGTGCTGGCCGAGCACTTCGCGCGGGGCGACGACCCCGCGCGCGCCGCGGAGCAGTACCTGCGCGCGGCAGAGCTGGCCAGCTGGCCGAGCGCTACCTGAGCCGACGCCAGCGCGACGTCGCCGTCATCCCTGCGCCGCGTCCCCGCGCGCGCGGGCGATCGTGTGGATGAGCTCGCGCGCGTCGAACGGCTTGTGCAGGCACGCGTACCCGCCCTTGCTCATGATCGCGCTGACCATCTCCGGGACCGCGTGGCCGGTCATGGCGATCACCGTGACGCGCTTCTTCAGCCCCCGCATCTGCGCGCACGTCGTCACGCCGTCCTGATCGGGCATGACGAGATCGAGCACGCAGACGTCGATGCCTCGCTCGACGACGTACTGGACGGCGGCCCGCCCATCGTGGACGGCGAGGGCCGACAGCCCCGCGGCCCGGAGCACCGCCACGATCGAGTCGGCGACCTTCGGGATGTCGTCCACCACGAGGACGGCCGGCGAGTCCACAGCGCGAGCGACGATGCGCGCGAGGTGGTCCATCGAGAACGGCTTGTGGATCACCGTGTACACCCCCTCGGCGATCGCCTCCTCGATGAGCCTCTCGAGCGCGAACGCGGTCATCAGCACGACGGTGAGCTCGGGCTGGATCCTCTTGAGCTCCCGGAACGTCTCGACGCCGTTGAGCCCGGGCATGCGGATGTCGCTGATGACCAGCGTGAACGCCTGCTGCCGGACGAGCTCGAGCGCGTGGATGCCGTCCCTCGCCTCCACCACCTCGTAGCCCTCGAGCTCGAGGCTGGCGGCGAGCGTGATGCGCATGCCCTCCTCGTCGTCGATCACGAGCACCCGCTTGCCCCGCTGCGCGGGCTCCTGCACCTGCATGGCTTGCCCCCCCGTCATACGCCCTGAGTTCCGGTCGGCGTCAGTGCTGGCTCCGCGGCCTCCGGCTCCTCGCGCACCGGCAGCCGCACGACGAAGGTCGTGCCGTTGCCGAGCGCGCTCGTCGCCTCGATCGTGCCGCCGTGCCGCTCCACGATCCCGGCGCTGATCGCCAGGCCGAGGCCCGTCCCCTTCAGCTTGGTGCTGAACAGCGGCTCGAAGATCCGCGCGAGCGTCTCCTCCGAGATGCCCGTCCCATCGTCGATGACCGAGAGCGTCACCCCGTCGCCCGTTCGCTCCGCCGCGACGCGTACGCGCCCCTCGCGCTCGGCCGGGATCGCCTCGGCCGCGTTCTGGATCAGGTTCACGAGCACCTGCCGGAACTGGTCCTTGTCGATCTCCACGACAGGGAGCGTGTCCGGTACGTCGTTGTCGACGCGCACGCGCGGCGGGATCTCGACGACCGAGATGGCGTCGTCCACGAGGGGCCTCAGCGCGCACGCCGCGAAGCGCGGCCGCCGCTCGCGCGCGAAGTCGAGCAGGTTGCCGATGATCTTGGCGCACGCCGCGAGCTCTTTCTCGATGATCGAGAGGAACTGCGCCACGCGGGGCTCCGCGCCGAGCTCGGTCCCGGACAGGCGCTTCTTGAGGTAATGGTTCGCGTTCCGGACGGCGCCCAGCGGGTTCCTCAGGTCGTGCCCGACGCTCGCCGCGAGCTGCCCCACCGCGGCGAGCTTCTCCATGCGCATCCTGGCCTCCTGGGCGTCGCGGAGGCTGGAGGCCATCTCGTTGAACGCCGCGCTCATGCGACCGAACTCGTGCTCATCGAGCACCGAGAGGCGCAGCCCGAGATCCCCCTGGGCGATCCGCCGGGAGCCGTCCAGCAGCGAGTTGAAGCCGCGGTCCACCGAGCGGAGGAGCCGCCCGAGCAGCACGACGAGGACGAGCAGCGCGCCGCCGGTCGCCGCCGCGCCGAGCAACGCCACCCGCGCCCGGAGGTGGCGCTCGTCGTCGAGGATCCTGGCCACGTCGCGCTCCGCGTCGTGCACGGCCGCGCTGATGTGCGGGAGGAACTCCGACTTGTACTCGCGGTCGGCGAGCTGCACGAGCATCTCGTGCCGCTCGTTCGTGCGCTCGCGCTCGACATGGGTCGCGGCCGCCACGCCTTCGACGATCCGCGCAAAGCTCGCTCGCATGAAGCCGATGTGATCGAGCTCCTCCGTCGATTCCTCGTCGCTCTCCCTGATCTCCTCGTCGGCGATCATCGCCCTCTTGCGCGCCTCGATGGCGTCGAGATCGCGCGCCGTGGCCTCGGCCGCGCTCGTGAGCTCCTCGCTGAGGCTGCCGTGGAGCACCGACTTGACCGCCTCGTTCATGTAGCGGCTGGCGTTGCTGGCGAGGGTGACGTGCAGCTTCAGGTCGTCGTAGGAAGCCTCGGCGCGCCGCTGAAAGACGAGCATCTCCGCGATGGCGAAGTAGAAGGCGCCGCCGGCGACGAGGACCGCCGCCAGCGCGACGCCGAAGATGGCGGCCAGTGTGGCTCGAATGCTCATGGGGAGCGGCTCCTGCTTGCGTGCTTCACGTGATCGTCGCCGTCGCCCGCGAGCTCGATCTCCCTCGTGACGAGGAGCATGAGCCCGGCGTCGGGCGTCTCCCCCGCGAGGCCGAGCTCGAGCGCGGCGCCGAGCTCCAGGCCGGGCGCCGGGTGCCAGAGCACGCCGGGCGCGAGGAGCAGCGACGTCGTGTCTTCGATCTCGGCGGCGAGCTCGATGGTCGGCACCACGTCGCCGAGCGGCAGGATCAAGCCCAGCGAGGCGCCGGGGCTGAGCTCCGTGGCGTCGCTCCCGGCGGCCGGGAGCCGGATCTCGGCCGACGCGGAGATGCCCACGTGCACGCGCCCGATCGCCTTGTCGAGGCTCACGAACGGCTCCAGCGCGTAACCCGGCGCGCCGAGCTCGCGCGCGCCGGCGGGGAGCGCGGCCCCGAGCCCCGCGGACAGCGCGAGCCCGAGCCCCCGCTCGTTGACGAGGTTGTACAGGGCCTCCAGCTCGACAGAGCCGAGCCCGGCCACGACGCCGCTGTCCTGGCGCGCGAGCTCCAGGGGGAGCTCTCCCCCGAGCTGCAGACGATCGGTGATCCCGAGCTCCAGCAGCAGCGGGATGCGGAAGCCGACCTGGCGCCCGTCGCGTTCCCACCTCGGCGCGCTCGTGATCTGCAGCTCGAGCGCCTCCTGCGGAAAGGCCGTCTCGCCAAGGAACAGCTCCTCGATCGGCGGCCGCGCCGCCTCGTCTTCTGCCTCCGTCCGCTCCAGCTCCGCGGGCGCGGCCGCCGTCGACGCGACCAGGAGCGAGACCAGCGAGGCGCGGGGGCGCGCCCGCCGCGCGGAGGGCACGGCGGCCGGCTCCCGGGCCGCCGGCGCGCGCCCTGCGGGCGGACCGCCCACGCTCACGGCGCCGGCTCCGATCCGGCGTCGCGGAGCACCGGCGCGGCGGCGAGCGGCAGCGCGATGACGACCGACGAGCCGTGCGCCCGAGGCTCGACGGCGAGCGACCCGCTGTAGCGACGGGCGACCCGCCTCGCGATGTTCAGCCCCAGGCCGGAGTGACCCGGCTTGGTCGTGTAGAACGGCCGCAGGATCGACTCGCTGTCCGCCTCGCAGGGGACAGCCGCCGCGTCCGTGACCTCGATGCAGTACCGCGCGGCGCTCGAGGTGCCCCGAACCGTGACCACGCCGTCCCCCGGCGTCGACTCCACGGCGTTCTCGATCAGGCACCGCACCGCGACGGCGAGCTCGATCGGGTCCGCCTCGACGTCGCCGTCCTGAGCCGAGAGGACGATGCGGGCCCCGGACGCGCCGATGCGCGCGCACGCCGCCGCGCGGCGCACGCAGCCCGCCGCGCTCACGCACACGCTCCTGCGGGTGAAGAGCCGTGCGGCGTCGACCGACTCCTCGAGCCGCGCGCTCGCCGCGATCACCTCCTCGTCGATGATCCCGAAGAACTCCTCGATCCTCGGATCCGCCGTGTAGGCCGCGTCACGCGCGACCTTCCGCTTGATGTAGAACGACGCATTCCGGACGATCGCAAAGCGGTTGCGCAGGTCGTGACGCAGCACGGACAGGATCTCGTCCGCGACCGCGGCCTGCTCCGCCGCACCCAGGGGATCCCAGCTGTTCATGCCGATCCTCGCTCCTCGGCCCTCGCGCGCAGCGCGGCTCGCCCGTCGCCGCCAGCGAGGAGCACTCGAACCCTTCTCTGCACCATCGCGCCGACGCCGTCGCCTCGACCGTGGGAGAGCTTGGAATGAGTTCTTAAAAACACTGACACAAGCGCCGTCTCCCTGGGGCCATCGCGCGCCCGAGCCTCGCACCGCTGCGTCGCGGGCGCACAAGAGCGCGCCTGGACGATCCGCGTCATCGGTCACGTCTACAACACGTCTACAGGTCTGGTGCGACGCCACCCCTCAACCAGCGTCACCCTTGATAAACATACGTGACAAAGTTTGTGTCAGTCAACGGCATAATAATGCCCTTCACAGCACATCTCCGTTCAACGGATTTCCGTCCACCTTCCGCCCTCATGCTCCTTGCGCTGCGCTGCCCTGCCCTGCATCACCGTGATTGCCCTGGTTGCACAGTCAACTGGCCAATCCGTCGTCGGACATCGCCGTGTGTCGTGAACGAACCGCCGCGGGTCTCCTCTCCACGGGCGCGGCGTCGGTGCGGCGGGTGGACAGGCGGGCGCGCTCGCGCTGGCGCTCGCGTCGGCCTCGATTCTGTCACTGCTTCAGATTTGCGATGGGTGTGCTCCGGAGCGCACCCCGGCACGCAGATCCGAAAAAAAAACTCCTGTCCGTGATTGGTTGGGAGCCGTTCCCGACACAGTGACGCGAGCCGTGCTCGCCCCCCGTCCCCCCCGCCGCTCGCCTCGCCGGCGTTGCCTTGCCGCTCGCGGCGCGCCCCGCGCCCGCAGCGGTGCGCGCTCGGTCGAGGTGCCGGCCCGGCACCTCGACCGAGCGTGCCCTGGCGGCCTGCGGGACCGGGAGGCGAAGGGCCAGCGCCATCCGGCGTGGATGGCGCTGATGCTCGTGTCGTGACTGGAGGAAAGGCATGTTCATGGACTGGAACGTTCGATCGGCCGCGCGCGGCCGGATGCTTGCCCGGGTGTCCTGCCTCGCGCTGCTCACCGCCGCCTGCTCCCCCGATCCGGAGACGGCCGCGGGCGGCGCCGGCGGAGGCGGGGGGACGGGCGGCGCGGGCGGGAGCTCCCAGCCGGAAGGGAGCAGCTCGAGCGCGAGCGCGAGCGCGGGCAGCACCGCGATCTCGGCCGGCTCCACGGGCGGCGCGGGGGCCGGGGGCGACGCGCCCGCCGGCTCGGGAGGCTCGGCGGGATCTTCAGGTGGGCCGAGCGGCAGCGGCGGCGCGGGCGACGGCGGCGCGGGCGGCGCGGGGCCGCTGCCGGACATCACGATCTGGATCGCGGGGGACTCCACGGTCGCCAACGGGCAGACCCCCTGCCCGGCGGGCTGGGGCGGCCAGTTCGCGGCGCTCTTCGACGATCGGGTCACCGTGGTGAACAGCGCCGTCGGCGGCCGCAGCGTGCGCACGTGGCTCTACAACGTGCAGACCACCATGGATAGCTCGGGGGAGTGCGAGCTCGCGCGCGACTCGAGCGGCGAGCCCGTGCTGCAGGCCAGGTGGGTCCAGATGCTCGACGGCGTGAAGCGGGGCGATTATCTGTTCATCCAGTTCGGCATCAACGACGGCTCGCGCACGTGCGATCGGCACGTGGGGCTCGACGCCTTCAAGTCGAGCTACGGGATGATGGCCCGCGCCGCCGAGGAGCGAGGCGCCCAGCCCGTGTTCGTGACCCCCGTGAGCGCGATCTCCTGCAACGGGAGCACGGCCCGGGGGACGCGCGGCGGCTACGTGACCGCGACCCACGAGGCGGGCAAGGAGTACGGCGTGCCGGTCATCGACCTGCACGAGCTCAGCATCGCGCTCTACAACACCCTGGGCTTCTGCCCGGTCCCCGGGGGCGACGTGAGCGCGACGACAAGCGGCCCCGTCGGCGAGTTCTTCTGCGATGATCACACGCACTTCTCGCGCTCCGGCGCGGAGCAGATCGCGAAGGTCATGGCCGGCGCCGTCCGCGATCAGAAGCTCGGCCTGGCCGCGTACCTCGAGTGATCCGCGCCGGCGCGCGGGAGCTTGGCGCCGTCGAGCTTGGCGCCGTCGAGCTTGGCGCCAGCGAGCTTCGCGTACTGCAGGTCCGCGTCGCGGAGGTCGGCGCCGCGGAGGTCGGCGCCGTCGAACTCGGCGCCGGTGAACCCGGCGCCGGCCAACTTCGCCTCGCGGAGGTCGGCGTTCGAGAAGACGACGCGGCCGCAGCGAGCGCCCTCAAGATCCGCGCCGCGGAGGTCGGCGCGGCGAAAGACGCAGTCGTAGAGATCGACCCCCTCGAGGCGCGCGCTCGAGAGCTTCGCCTCTTCGAACGGGATCACCATGAGGTGTGCCTTTCGCAGGTCGGCTCCCGTGAGATCGATGCCCGAGAGCTGCACGAACCCGCCGCTCGACGTGCGCCAGCGTGACCGCCAGCGGTTCCAACGCTCGATGCCGTCCTTGACCTCACCTCGCAGCATCGCGCGCGACTCTTCGAACGTCGGAAGCAGCATCTCGATGAGCTTCTTCTCGCTCAGCTTGATGACCTTGTCGCCCTTGGCGATGCGCGCGTCGATCTCGGTCTCCGCCTTCGACGGGACGTGCTTCACGTACGGAATACGCGCGCCGACGAAGTGCGTCGCGTCCTTCGCCTTCTTCGCGACCGTGCCGCCGAGCTCGATCAGCATGTCTTCGCGGAACTCGCGCGACGTGCGCACATCCATCGCCGAGCTCTGGAATTTGCCTGCGTAGAGAATGCATGTCCCGGCGAGGCGCTCCTCGAACATGCCCTGCGGCTCCTTCTCCGCCAGCGGGGCGAAGCCGAGCTCGAAGGGAGTGACACGCTTCTTCGTGCCTTCGATCGCGCGGATGGCGAGGTTGCCGTGCCCGTCGATGTACGCGATCTCGGTCCCGTCCTCGGAGGCGGTGAGCGGGAGGATCTCGAAGCCGTGGAACTCGATGTCCTCCGGAGCCTCGGGCTCGTCGAGCCATTTGCCCTCCTCGGCGTCGGCCGTCCTCGTACGGCCCGCGGAGTCGACGACGACCGCGCGGGCATCGTCGATGAACGCGACCTGCCCGAGGCGCTTGTCTGGATGGGCGAGGGTAGCTGTCACCTCACCCGAACGCGGATCGATGAAGACGAGCGCGCTGTCCGACGAATGATTGCTGATGTCCCGATCGACGCTGACGGCGATCCATCCGACGCGCGAGACGGCGACGCCGCCGCAGTGCTCGGGCGCACCGCTCTCCAGTTCGATCGTATGGACGGGTGTCTCCGGATCGTCGAGCCGCCAGATCCGGACCGCGTCGGACACCGAAACGGCCCAGGTGTCGTCGGACCCGAACGTGCAGGCCGACACCTTGGCGTCGTGCGAGAGCGCCGCGGTGCGGACGCCGCGCGCGCGGTCCCAGAGCTCGACGTTCGACGCGACGGGGAGCATCACCGTCTTTCCGTCGCGCGAGACCGCCACAACGCCCTGGGGAGAGTTCGCGTCGTTCGCGAAGATCACCTCGCCCTCGTCGGTGATCTCGCGCACCACGACGGCGCTTTCGGGCTCGACGAGGAGCAGCTCTCCCTGCGGGAGGTTCGCGAGCGCCGCGGGGCCCCTCGCGCGCCGCTCGCTGACTGTGCCGTCGGCCCTTCGCCAAGACCAGATCCCCGACGAGCCGGCGACGACGACGCGCTCGCGGCTCAGCGCGATCGCGTGTGGCGCGTCGATCCCGAGCTCGCTCGAAGCCGGCTCACCGTCCGAGGTCCAGATGCCGATGCCAGACGCCGTCGAGCCTGCGGCGAGCCACTTCCCGTCGCGCGAGAGCGCCATCGCGGGGCCCTGGCCGTACGCGTGGTGGCGAGGCGTGCGGACGCGACGGATCTCCGCGCCGCTGCGTTTCCACCAGCGAAAGTAGCGATCGTTGCCTTGCGAGACCACCGTCTTGCCGTCGGCCAGGAACGCGAGCCAGCGACAGCCGGCCGGCCCCCCGTCCTGCTCGCCCGAGCCATCATCTTCCTGGAAGCGATGGGAGCCCAGGAGTCGCACGGGCTCGAGCGATGCGCCGTCCCAGAGGTGGACGTCGCCTTGTCCGTGGCCGCCGGCGAGCACGCTGCCCTCGGGTGAGAACGCGAGTACGAGGATCTTGGAGCTCTTTCGTTGGGCGAGCTCCTTCTTCGACTTGCGATCGAAGACGCGGACGATGCCCTTCTGTCCGCCGGTCGCGAACGTCGCTCCGTCGGGTGAGAAGGCGAACGCGAAGATCTCGCCTGCGGGCTCGCTCAGGTCGTGAAGTCGTTTGCCGGTACGCGCGTCGAAGACGTTGGCGACGGAGTCTCCGCCGTAGGTCGCGACGATCGCACCGTCGGCGCTCACGGTCGCGAAGGCGAACTTCCTCGTCGCCTTCTCTCCGAGCTTCCACGAGAGCTCGCCGTCCTCGCCGAGGCGCGCGATGGATCCACGCGCCCACAGGAGAAGGTCGCCGTCAGGCAACGCGAAGACGCCAGTGAAGCGACCGGTCACTGTCTGCTCGTCGAGGGCACGACCGTCGTCGACGGCGAAGCGATGCACCTTGGTGCGCTTCTCGCCGGTCACGAGAGCCACGAGCGTTCTGGAGTCCGGAGAAAAATCGAGACCAGTGAAGCTGCCGGGCGCGTTGAAGCGGGTGGCCCCGAAGACCTGTCGGTTCATCGAACCGAACCTTATTCGGATCCGTTGCCATTCAGCGCTCCATCGGTCGTCATTCTCGAACGTGCGAGCCGGCGCGCGCACATGGGGCGACCATCGGGGCTCGACAGGCGTTGATGTCGCGGCCGAGCCCACCGCGATCGAGGACGAAGCGGCATTCGGGCGACCAGCTACCGGTCCGGCCGCGGATCGAGTACTTGATCTCGGTGACGCGCCATCTGCTCGGCCTCTCCGCGCTGATCTCCGGTCTTGTCCTCGCCGGATGCAATGCGATCTCGGGTATCGGCAGCCTGACCTTCGACGGCGTGGGCGCGAGCGGAGGAGGCGGCGCTCCGCCTGGCGATGGGGGTGGTGGGCCGGGCGGCGACGGCGGTGAGGCGGGCGGCGGCGGTGAGGTGGGCGGCGCGGGCGGCGGCGGCGGTGAGGCGGGCGGCGGCGGTGAGGCGGGCGGCGCGGGCGGCGGCGGCGAGTGCGACGGGGAGCCGTGCCCGGCGCCGACAGGCGTCGACGTCGTGGAGCAGACCTATACCGAGCTGCGCGGCAGCCCCGGTACGGCCACCCCTGCCAGGGACCGGTGCCCGGAGAGCCAGGTGCTCCTCGGGTTTCGAGGGTCCCTGGGACCGCTGGGGGAGTCGCTCATCCATGCCAAGATCCAGGCGCAGTGCGGCCACCTGGAGCTCACGGGAGACGGCCCGTACACCATCACCATGATGCCCGGCGACGTGACCCCTTTCCAGGGCAGCGAGGGCACCGAGTCCTGGGAGATGGTGTGCCCGGAGAACGAGGTGGTGGTGGGCTTCAGCGGTTGGTCTGGCAGGTACCTCGATCTCCTCTTCATCGCTTGTGCGCCGCTCCTCGTGACGGGACCTCCCGGCGATCTCCGCGTCGAGCTCGGCCCCGTCACGTGGCCGGACGGCGTGGGCGGCGACGGCGGCAGCGAGTTCCCGGACACCTTCTGCGGTGCAGACCAGGTCGCGAACCTCGTTCAGACCGTCGTCGAGGGAGGAGCCATCGGCGCCTTCGGCCTGGGCTGCACGACGCCCTCGCTCACGTACTGACCCGCCCGCGATTGCGCCGGGGGCGCGCTCTTCATGCGTCAGGTGCGAGAGATTTTGCGATCCGACGGATCGCGACGGTTCGCCCCCGCGGAATCGTTCCGTCAGAACCCGATGTCCTCGCGGATGGCGACAACGATCTTGCAGTGGTTCACGAGATCGTCCGTCGTCTTGACCTCGGTCGTGTAGTTGAGACCGTACGGCCAGAAGTGCTGCGTGTCCGCGTGCACGACGTCGCTCTCGTTGCCCGTGATGGCCCTGAGCTGGCGCGTCGCCGCCTCGCCCGTGAAGACGCCGTCCACCACCAGCGCGCCGAACTCGCGGCTGCCGACCCCCACGGTGTGACCGATCTCGTGCATGGCGGTGATGTAGTTCATGGAGCTCGTCGCGCCGAACCGGATGGACCCATTGACGTTGCCGTCGGCCGTCGCGACCGACGGCACGTAGGACACCGACAGGCGCTTCTCGATGCTCGTGTGACAGTTGTAGTACGACAGCGCCCCGTCCATCGCGCTCGTGATCTTGTCGTACGCAGACTGCTGCTCCGCCGTCGGCGAGGCGACCTTCGCGAGCGTGTAGGTGATTCCCCCCGTCCCCGGGCAGCCAGCGCCCGCGCCGCCCGCGCCGCCGTCGCCCGTGCCGCCGGTGCCTGCGCCGCCCGTGCCCGCTTCACTTGCGCCCGCGCCGCCCGTGCCCGCTTCACTTGCGCCCGCGCCGCCCGTGCCCACTTCGCCCGCGCCCGCGCCGCCCGTGCCCGCTTCACCCGCGCCCGCGCCGCCGCTCCCCGCGACGCCGCCGCCCGTTCCGCCGTCTCCGCCGGTCGCGCCGCTTCCCGAGGTCTGTCCGCCGGAAGCGGCAGCGCCGCCGCTCCCGCTGGCGACGCTGCCGGCGTCCGCGGGGCTGTCACCCGAGCCCCCGCACGCGACCGGACCAGCCGCCGCCAGCGCGAGCAAAACGATGTGGGTCGCCAGTTGCCTCAGCATGTTTCGTGCTCCTTCCACAAAGGATTGAAAAGCATTGAATCGTCTCTCACCGTCCGAGGAAAGCTCGCGGCTCCCCTCGCGCGTCGAGCGCCGACGAAGTCCGCGTATCCGCCCTCTCACCGGCCGTGCCAGAGGTCAATTCGCTGCTGTTCGCCGCGACTCGCCCGGTCGCCATGGCAGCAGCCAGGATGAAAGATTGTAGCCAAAACAAACAGACAGGCGGAGCTCGGCCGCCGCCCCGCGAGAGGCGCGCCCGCGCACGTCGGCCCGCCTCCCCGAAGCCGATCCCCACGGAGCCGACCGGGCGCGAGCGTCTGCCTGGGTTTCTTCGCGGAAGGCGCCGGAACCCGATCGGCATCGACGGACGTCGACGGAGTACCACCCTATATGAACCAACGTGAGCAGCGAGGTCGGCCGTGGACAAGCTGTGCTGACGAGATCGACAGCCGCTCTGTCCAGACGCCTCATCGATGAGGCGGGCCGGCCGGCGCAGCGCGCCGCCCTCCCCGGCTCATGCCCGCTCCCCCGGTCGCGCCGGGCCGCCCGGCGGAGGGAGATGGGATGAGCCGCAGCGCCATCGCCATGGGCGCCGTCTTCCAGGAGCGCTACGAGATCGTCTCCGCGCTGCGCGAGAGCGGCTTCGCCGACGTCTACAAGGGGCGCCAGCTCGCCACCGGACAGACGGTGGCCATCAAGGTCATGCACCCGATCCGGGGCAGCAAGTCCGCCGACGTCGCGCGGCGCTGCGCCCGCTTCCACCAGGAGGCGCGGTTCTGCGCGCAGCTCCACCACCCCAACATCGTCCGGCTCATCGACGCCGGACAGACGGACGACGGCACCCTCTACACCATCTTCGAGTTCGTGCCCGGCCAGAACCTGGCGGAGGTGCTGGCCGAAGAGATCGCCCTCGATCCGCGCGAGGCGCGGTACCTGATGCTCCAGGTCCTCGACGCCCTCGGCTGCGCCCACGGGCAGAACGTCGTCCACCGCGACCTCAAGCCCAGCAACATCATGATCGTCTCGACCGGGGCGCGGCGAAACGCGCTGGTGCTCGACTTCGGCATCGGCGCGGTCATCGCCGGGGCCATGGAGGGCGTGGATCCGAAGCTCACCCCGAGCAACGAGATCCTCTGCACGCCCGCCTACGCGGCGCCGGAGCAGCTCCTCGGACAGCCGGTGAGCGTGCGTTCGGACCTGTACGCCTGGGGGCTCGTCTTCCTCGAGTGCCTCACCGGCAGGCCGTCGATCACCGGCAGGTCGCTGCAAGAGGTGCTCTTCCGGCAGGCCAGCCCCGAGCCGATCCCGATCCCCCCGGCGCTCCTCGGGCACCCGCTCGGCGCCCTCCTCCGGCGCGCGACCCTCAAGGACATGGCCGCGCGCGTCGTCACGGCCTCGAGCCTGCTGCGCGAGCTCGAGGCCTGCGACGTGGACGCGCTGAGCCGCGAGGACCTCGTCGAGCCCGCGCGAGCGCCGCGCTCGCCGCCGGCCCCGACCCGAGGCGCGGCGGACGCGAGCCCGTGGCGCCGCGTCGCGAGCGAGACGGCGCCGCTCGACGCGCCCTCGCGGGAGCCCCGGGCGCTGCCGAGCGACCACGCGGCGGCCGAGACGATGCCGTCTCCGGCCACGCCCCGGCGCGTGGACGCGCCGGCCCCGCCGGGGCCAGAGGCACAGGCGCTGGAGCGACCCGACGGCGAGCGGCGGCCCCTCACCGTCGTCTGCTGCACCTTCACGGCCTCGGGCCCGGGGCTGAAGACCACCGACGTCGAGGAGATCGACGACCTGCTCGACGAGCAACAGGACGCCTGCGCCGAGATCGCCCGCCGCCACCGGGGGCGCTTCGCCGGCGCGCTGGGGGATCAGGTCCTGCTGCACTTCGGCTATCCCTCCGCGCAGGAGGACGACGCCCGGCGCGCCGCCCGCGCGGCGCTGGAGGTCGTGGCGGACGTGGAGGCGCGCAGCGCGCGGCTCACGGCGGCGCGGGGCGTGGCGCTCGAGGTCCGGATCGGGCTCCACACCGGCCTCGTGGTCGCCGGCCAGATCCATCGGTACACGCAGCACCTCGGGACGACACCGCAGATCGCGGCCCGGCTGAGCGCGGTCGCGGCGCCGGGCACGGTCGTGGTCAGCGGCGAGGCCTTCAGGCTCCTCCGGAGCCGGTTCGCGCTCGAGCCGATGACGCCGCCCGATCTCTCGTCCGTCGCGCGCCCGCTCGCGATCTACCGCATGGGGCAGGAGATCCCTCCCCCGGCCCAGGACCAGGACATCGCCGGCCGCGACACCGAGCCGCTGATCGGCCGGAGCCAGGAGCTCGAGCTCTTGCTCCAGCGCTGGGGCCAGGTCCGGCAGGGCACCGGGCAGAGCATCCTCGTCACCGGCGGCCCCGGGATCGGCAAGTCGCGCCTCACCGGGGAGCTCGTCCGGCGGCTCCGCGGCGAGCGGCACAGCTGCCTGGAGTGCCGCTGCGTGCCCGATCAGCGGAGCAGCGCGCTCTATCCATTGATCGAGCTCCTGGAGCGGTTGATCGAGACGGGCCGGGACGACGCGCCGGGGCGCCGGCTCGCCCGGCTCGAAGCGCTCCTCTCGCGCCGCGGCTTCGACCTTTCGGAGATGGTGCCGCTGCTGGCGGCGCTGCTGTCGATCCCCCTGGACGAGCGCTACGCCGCGCCGCTGGACCCGCCGCCGCGGCAGAAGGAGCGGACGCTCAACGTGCTCGTGACGATGCTCTTCGACATGGCCGAGGAGCAGCCCGTCCTGTTCATGGTCGAGGACCTGCAGTGGGCCGATCCGACGACCCTCGAGTGGCTGGGCGTGATGATCGCCGACGTGCCCTCGGCGCGGCTGATGGCGGTCTTCACCGCGCGGCCCGAGTTCTCGCCGCCCTGGTCGATGTCGAGCCTGCTCCAGATCCAGCTGAGCCGCCTGGATCGGTCGGACGTCGAGCACCTGGTGGCGCGCCTCGCCGGCGGCCGCGCCCTGCCTGGGCCCGTGCTGGCGCAGGTGGTCGACCGGACCGACGGTGTCCCGCTCTACGTCGAGGAGCTGACGCGGATGGTGCTCGAGTCCGGGGCGCTCGTGGAGGAGGGGGACCACTACCGCCTCGCCGAGCCGCTCTCGGCGCTCGCGATCCCCACGACGCTGCGGGGCCTCCTGGTGGCGCGCCTCGACCGGCTCGGCAGGGCCAAGGAGACGGCCCGCATCGCCGCGGCGCTCGGCCGGGAGTTCTGCCAGGACGTGCTCTGCGCCGTGTCCGCGCTCGACGGGGAGCAGGTCCAGGAGGACCTCGAGCGGCTGATGGCCGCGGATCTCATCCACAGGAAGCGGCGGCTGAACAACCCGACGTACCAGTTCAAGCACGTGCTCATCCGGGACGCGGCCTACGAGTCGCTCTCGAAGCGGAGCCGGCGGAAGGTGCACGCGATCATCGCCCGGACGCTCGAGGCGCGGTTCCCCGAGATCGTCGCGGCGCGGCCCCACCTGCTCGCGCACCACCACGCGGCGGCCGAGCAGCTGGAGCGGGCGATCGCGTACGCGGAGATCGCGGCGGAGCGCGCGCTGAAGCGGCCCGCGAACGCCGACGACACCGAGGCGATCGTCCACGTGACGCAGGCGCTCGGCTGGCTGTCGGCGATCGCGGACGCGCGGGAGCGCGCGCTGGCGGAGCTGCGCCTGAACAGCCTGCTGATCCTGGCGCTCATCGGCCGGCGCGGGTACATGCCGAAGGAGCTCGAGGCGGCGGTCCACCGCTGTGAGGAGCTGAGCGACGAGCTCGGGGAGAGCTCGATGACCCCGCCGACGCTGTGGGCGATGTTCTGGTACCACCACATGCGGAACCATCGCCCTGAGGCGCGGGCGATCGCAGAGCGGTGGCTCGACCTGGCCAGGCGGTCGCAGGACACCGCGCAGCTGGTCTCGTCGATGGTGCTGCTGGGACAGTGCTCGTTCTTCGAAGGAAAGCTCGCAGAGGCCCGCCAGCAACTCGATAGCGGAATCGCGCTCTACGACCCTCAGGCACATCGGGAGCAGGCCTTCTTCTACGGCGTCGATGTCAAGGTCTGGGGCCAGTACACGCTCGCGGTGGTGCTCTACCTGATGGGCTGTCCAGCCCAGGCCCTCGCCCACGGGCAGGCCGCGGTGGCGTGGGCGCGCGAGCTCGATCACCTGAGCAGCCTCGGGATGGCGCTGCTCCACCTGGCCGGCGTCTATCACTATGGCCGCGAACGGGCGCAGGTCGCCGCGGTGACCGACTCCGTACTGCAGCTGACAGAGCATCATCAGCTCTGGTTCAAGGTGCACTGCTGGGCCCTGCGCTGCTGGGCGCAGGGCGATCTCGAGCAGCTGAGGCAGCACGTCGAGGTGATCCGGGACGCCGGCCAGAAGACAGGCCTGCCGTACTGGCTCTCGCTCGTGGCGGAGCTCGAGGCCAAGCGCGGACGACACGAGGCCGCGATCGAGCAGCTCGCGAGCTGCCTTCTGCTCGCCGAGGAGTCGGGGGACGTGTACTACCTCCCGGAGCTCTACCGCCTGAAGGCGCTGTCTCTCCGCGCCTCCGGCGCCGACGCGGAGCAGGAGAGCGAGCGGTGCTTGCGGCGATCGATCGCTGTCGCGCGCGAGCAGGGCGCGCGAACGTTCGAGCTGCGCTCGACGCTGGCGCTCTGCCGGATGCTCGCGCAGCAGGGCCGGCGCGACGAGGCGCGCCGCCTGCTCAGGGAGATCACCGACTGGCCTGTGGAGTGCACCGATCTTCCCGATTTTGCCGAGGCGCGAGCGCTGCTCCAGGAGATGACCGATTGATCTGCCTCGGCGCCACCTCGGGCGCTTTCATCGCGTTTGCGTTGATTTGCATTGGATGCTCGAGGGGCTCGACGGCGCGCGGCGCCGGTTCAATGAGCTCCATATCCCATGCCAGGGCCTGCGGCACCGGCGATTGGAGGTGGCCATGTTTTCCCATCAATCATCCAAGTACATGTCCAGGATCGCGGAAACCGACGGCGCTCCCGCGCAGCTCAACGAGGAGGCGCGCCCCCTGCGCGAGCGAGGCGCGATGGAGGAAGGACTCTTGGAGCTGGAAGGAGCATGGTTGCGCGCCGTCGCGCTCTGCTGGGAAGATCCGACGCAGCTCGATCGGTTGAAGAGCGACCCGCGGGGCTTCTTGATGGCCTGGTGCGGCTATGGGCTGCCGCCGGGGATCGAGCTCACCATCCGCGAGGCGCGGGAGCCAGGCTCGCCGGGCGGCGACGCGCTGCGCTTCTGCGAGCAGCGCAGGGGCTGGGACCCGTCGGCGGGCGCCATCACGCTCTATATTCCACCGCCGCCGGAGCTGGACGATCAGCCCGTCGCGCTGGCCGAGCTCGCGAGTGACCCCGGGTCGTCCGGCGTCATCTGCTGAGTCATCCGTCGATGCCGTAGAAGCTGGCGGCGTTGTCCCAAAGGATCTTGCGGAGGCTCTCTCCGGGGAGCCTGCGGTGGAGCGCGAGCGCCCGCTCCACCATGCCTGCGTCGTGATCGATGTGGGGGAAGTCCGTCCCGAAGATCGCCCTGTCCTCGCCGAGCCATGGGATCGCCTGCTCCAGGCACGGCTCGTCCGGCTCGATCTCGATGAAACACTGGCGGCGGAAGTACGCGGACGGCTCGCGGCGGACGTGCGGCGCGACCTCCTCGGCCAGGCCCCGGTACTCGATCTCGTCGAGGCGCCAGAGCCAGTAGGGCAGCCACCCGCAGCCGGCCTCGAGGAAGGCCACCCGCAGGCCGGGGTGGCGCTCGAGCACGCCGCCCTCGATCAGCGCGAGCAAGGCCATCATCTGCTCCATCGGATGCGAGCAGGCGTGCAGGGCGAAGCGGCTGCGGAAGCGATCGGCGCCGGCCGCCGGCAAGGAGGCGTGCGTGCCTTCGTGGATGGCGACAGCGATCGAGCGCCGCTCGCACTCGGCCCAGAACGCCTCATAAGCAGGATCGCCCAGCGTCCGCCCCGCGACGGGGTTCGGCCGGAGCACGACGGCGCGGAAGCCGAGCGCGGCCACGCGCGCGAGCTCGGGCACCATCTGCGCCGGATCGTGCGGGCTCATCAGGGCCACGCCACGGAGTCGCGAGGGGTCGTGATCGCAGAAGCCCCGTAACCAGGTATTGTACGCCCTGGCGAGCGCGCTCGCCAGGGCGGGCTCCAGCGGGGTCATGCCGAGGAGCGCCAACGCGAGCGTCGGGTAGAGGAACGCCACGTCGATGCCCTCGCGATCCATGTCGTCGAGCTGCGCTCGCGGCTGCTCGAGCGGCCCGAGCGACGCGAGCGCCCCGAGCCGCCGGCGGCCGGCGGCGGCGATCGCGCGCCAGGTCCGCGCGCTCATCCGGTGATGGACCGGCCGGCCATCCACCATCGGCTGCGGCGGGAGCCGGAGCAGCCCCTCCGGCCCGAGGTGCGCCACGCGGTCGGCCAGGGGCTCGCCGTCGCCGGCGTACGCGAGGTACGGGGCGTGAGCGCGGAGCTCCGGCTCGAGGTGGGTCTTCCACAGAGAGGGCGGTTCGATCACATGACGATCCGCGTCGAGGATGCGATAGCCGTCGCGCACGGGACATCTCCTCTTCTGCTGCTGCCGGATCCCCCGGACCTGGCCAGGTGCCGCGGGTCAGAAATCCTGTCAGGGAGCCGGAGAGAGAGTTCAACGCAAAGACGCAAAGGCGCAAAAATACAAAACATTGATTCTTTCTTGCGTCTTTGCGTCTTTGCGTCTTTGCGTCTTTGCGTCTTTGCGTCTTTGCGTCTTTGCGTCTTTGCGTCTTTGCGTCTTTGCGCCTTTTCGCTTTTGCGTTAAATTCTCCCTCTCCAAATCTCTGGTAGACGGAGCGGAATCAGACGACCAGCGGCACAGGGTTCAGGTCCTCTTCCCGGTTCGCCCGTTCGGAAGAGCTGATTGAGCTCGGTCAGCGCCCTGCACGCCGAGGCGGGCGTCGTGATGACAGCCGAACACGAGCGTGAGCCGGGCGAGCGGCACCAGGAGGTGAACGACACGGCCGCGGAGCATGGTGCGCTCACGCTCGCCGATCAGGAACACCGTCTCCTTGTCACCA
Source organism: Sorangium sp. So ce128 (assembly GCF_051525245.1). NCBI lineage: Bacteria > Pseudomonadati > Myxococcota > Polyangiales > Polyangiaceae > Sorangium > Sorangium sp. So ce128. The sequence goes on from NZ_CP150313.1 coordinate 7,471,517, forward strand.
GCGAGCTCGACGCCCAGGTGGTGCTTGAATTGCAAGGTGCGGCGGGTGCATTGGACGCGTTGGAGGCGCGGGGTGCGTGGGATGCGCTTCATGAACACCGGACCCTGATGGACAAGCTGGTGCGTCGCCGCCCGCCGGAGACGCCCGTGCTGGTGCGCAATTCAGCGTCAGCGAGCGCCTGCCTGGAGCGCGGGCGGGCGGGCTCGCCGGCGCACGCCGCGGGAGCGCGCGCGACGCGCCGCCCGCGAGCCCGGGGGCGAGGTCGTCTGAGAAGGGGGTGAGCAGCGTGGCAGTCATTCGCGAGACGGACATCGGCCCGGAGACAACGCCGCTGTCCAGCAGCTTCATCGATGCGATCCAGGGTGTCAGGCAGGACGATCGACGCGTCGCCCTGCTCGTCTACCACCGCGACGGCGCCGAGCGCGCCGTGCTGAGCCCGGGCGTGCCGGTCGTGATCGGCCGGGCGCCGCCGTCGCAGGTCCAGATCGGCGACGTCAGCCTCTCGCGCGAGCACGCCCGCTTCACCCAGTCCGGCGACAAGGTCGTCATCGAGGATCTGCGCTCGACCAACGGCACGTGGCTCGGCGGCGAGCGCATCACGCGAGGCGAGGTGAAGCCGGGCGAGGAGGTGATCCTCGGCAAGGTGGTGGTCGCCGTCCGCTCGATCACGGCGGCCGAGGACGAGCTGCCAGGGCTGATGAGCCACGAGCAGCTCCGCGTCGCCCTCGAGGAGGAGGTGAAGCGCGCGCGGTACTTCGGGCGGAGCTTCGCCGTCGTGATGGCCCGGGTCGCCCGCCAGCCCAGCGCCCACGTGAGCCACCTGTTCCCTCGCGTGCGGGCGCTGCTGCGGCCCGTGGACCGGATCGCGCTCTACAGCTCGGACGTGGTGGCGGCGCTGCTGCTCGAGGCCGGGACGGAGGTGGCGCTCGACGTGGCGCGCGCGCTCGCCGCGCCGCCCGTGGGCGGGTCGCCCGTCGTGCTCGCGGGCTTCGCGACGTTCCCCGACGCGGGGACCGTGGCGGAGGAGCTGCTCGATCGGTGCTGGAGCGCCGTGCGCAGCGCGACGGTGGAGCAGCCGGTGCGCTCGGCGCCGGGCGGGACCTGGAAGAGCAGCCCGGGCAGCTGCAATTTCGAGCCGGTCGTCGTGAGCTCCGCGATGCGCCGCGTCTTCGAGATCGTCAAGCGGGTCTCGCGCTCGTCGATCCCGGTCCTCTTGCTGGGCGAGACGGGGACGGGCAAGGAGGTCGTGGCGCGGGCGATCCACGACAGCGGCCCGCGGAGCGGCAAGCCGATGGTGTGCGTCAACTGCGGGGCGATCCCGCAGCAGCTCGTCGAGAGCACGCTCTTCGGCCACGAGCGCGGCGCGTTCACCGGCGCGTGGCAGCAGCAGCGAGGGGTGTTCGAGGCGGCGGACGGCGGGACGGTCTTCCTCGACGAGATCGGCGAGCTGCCGGCCGCGGTGCAGGCCGCGCTCCTGCGCGTCCTCGAGACGCGGCAGGTGACCCGCGTCGGCTCGAACAAGCCGATCGACGTCGACGCGCGCGTCGTCGCGGCGACCCACCGCGACGTCGAGGCGATGTGCGCGTCCGGCGCGTTCCGCAGCGATCTGTTCTACCGCCTGAACACGATGACGATGACGATCCCGCCGCTCCGGGCGCGCCCGGAGGACATCGAGCCGCTCGCGCTGCGCTTCCTCGACCAGGCGAACCAGGCGAACGGCCGGTCGATCCGCGGCTTCGACGCCGAGTCGCTCGCGCGGCTCCGGGCGTACTCCTGGCCGGGGAACGCGCGGGAGCTGCGGAACGCGATCGAGCGGGCCGTGGTCATCGCCGAGGGCGAGTGGATCGCCGAGGAGGATCTGCCGGAGCGCGCCCGGGCGGCGCCCTCCTCCGAGCCGGCGGCGGAGGGGGAGCTGCCGTACCAGGTCGGAGAGCTCACCGCCGCGCCCCCGGGCGGGGACTACCTGAAGACGCGGCTGCAGCGCTGCGAGGCCGAGCTGATCGTCGAGGCGCTCCGCAAGGCGAGCGGGAACCAGACGGAGGCGGCGCGCGCGCTGGGCATGCCGCTGCGCACGCTCGTGTACAAGCTCAAGACGCTCGGCATCAAGCGGCTCGGGTACGCGCCCCCCCGGGAGCCGTAGCGCGCGCCGCATCGAGGATCAGGGCACGGTCTGGAGCGCGCTCTCGGCCGAGCGGAGCGCGCCCTCGATCCCTTGATAATCGCAGTAGGCCTCGCCACAGACATGGACGCTGCCGACAGGCGCGTTGCTGCCGGGGAGGTCGAACGCCCTCAGCCTCTCGAGGACCTCCCACGACCTGACGCCTGGCCGCCAGGTATGGGCCCCCGCCCCGTAGGGCTCCCGGCTCCAGTCCCGGATGGCCCAGGTCGTCACGGTGCCGGCGGCGCGCTGCCGCCCGGCCGGGTCCTGGAGGTCCACGCCGAGGTATTTCAGGAGCTGCCGCTTCAGCGCCTCGCTGCCGTCGATCTCCGCGCGATCGTGGGCCTCGCCCTGGACATAGACCTTCCAGAACTCCGTGGCCGGTCGATCGGTGTAGAGCATGATCATGCCCTTGCCGTCGCTCTCGCGGTAGGTGGTGTGGACCTCCCTGGCGGGCATCAGCGACGCGTTCCTGTGGCGTGCGCGCCGTCCACCACGGCGCGTCCGTGACCAGGAAGCACTTGAGGAGCGGAAACCCGAAGACCGCGTCGAGATCCCGCTGGATCTCCCGGGAGAAGCAGCCGGCGAGCCGCATCAGGGGGCTGCGGGGCAAGGCGAGGATCACGTGCTTCGCGACGGCCTCCACCGTCTCCGCGCCGCGGGCGAACTGCAGGCGGATCTTCCCTCCTTCCGCTGCCGCGAGCGACGTGAGCGACGTGAGCGCGTGGCGAAGGTGGATGGCGACCTGCTCGGGGCGCCGCTCGAGCTCCCGCACCAGGGCGAGGGGTAGCGCCCGGGAGCCGCCTTCGATGCTGACGAGCGAGGCGTCCCCCTCCCCCTCGCTGGACAGCGCGCGAAGCCAGAAGACGATCCAGTCCATGGCGTTGGGGTTCTCGGGAATCAGGTGGAAGAACGTGCCCTGATCCCGGATCGCGAGCACGGCCCCATGGCTGAGGACGTCGCTCAGCGCGTTCCAGAACCCCTGTTCGTAGAGGAAGGCGCCTCCCAGCCTGGCGCCGCGGCGCGTGCTGGCATAGTCGTCCCCCGCGAGGCGCCTCAGCCATTCCCGGTGCTTCGCGTCCCTGGGGTCGTTCGGGTTACCGGGGCTCGCCCACGGGGTGTCCTTCAAGATCCTCAGGATACCGAGCTTCATCAGCTCGAGCGTCGTGTGGGGGCGATGAGCGGGTCCGGCCTCGTCGGGGGCGAGGGAGAACCGCGGCCCCTGGACGGGCTCGGCCGCATAAGGGGTGAACGGCCTGGTCTTCAGGCCGAGCTCGCCGAGCAGCCCCATCAGCAGGCGCTGCCGGCGCTTCTCGAAGCGCATGGGGCCGCACTCGACGAGGAAACCATCGAGGTCGACCGTCTCGATCCGGCCCCCGAACCGCTCCGAGGCTTCGAAGAGCCCGACGGTGCGGCCGGGGTCCCGCCGGGCGAGGCGAAAGCTGCAGTAGAGGCCGGTGATGCCGGCGCCGAGCACGATCGTATCGAACTCTTGCACGCGCGTCCTCCTCGGTTCCTGGACAGGGGGTGAGACCGGCGCCCCCGCCGGCCTCCGCAGCGCTGTCACGCGGCTGCCCGCTCGGCACAGGCGCCGCCCATCTCCACACCTTCCTGCGTCGTTTCATAGAACAGGAAGCGCCCCGTGGTCGCCTCGCAGACGGCCTGCCAGCCGCGCATCCGCCCGACGACATCGAACGAGAGCCCCCAGCGAGGCGTCTCGTCGATCACGCGCACGCCGAGGGCGTGCATCGGCAAGAGGGCGACCGGGGCCAGGGCATGGAAGACGCTGAGGGCGGGCCGCGGACAGCCGGGCTTGGCGTGGACGCTCGCGCGGAGGTAGCTGGCGCTCGAGAAGCCGAGCCCGTCGACCACCCGCTCGATCAGGCCGAGGCCCCGGATGCCATGATGGTTGATGGCCATGTAGAGGGGCGTCACCTCGTCCGTCGCCGCCTGGAAGGCCCTGGCCTGGGCGGCGAGCCCGGTGGGGATCCCGTCCGGGTGCCCGGCCACGGCGGCATAGAACAGCACCGCTTCGTCCTCGTCGGAGACGCCGGAGTCCTTGATGAACATCAGCGATCTCGACTGGGCGGCGGCCGCCTCCCTCACCACTTCATCCTCCGCGATCGAGGCGACCACCTCCGCGGCGCTGCGCTCGACGACGCTGCCCCAGTCCGCGGGCAGGTACGCGAGGGTATCGGCGACGATCACCTCGTCACGGACGCCGAGGCGGGGCAGATCGCGCCAGAGCTGCTCGAGGTGGCTCCGGACCTCGTCCGCGCAGAAGCCCATGTCGCGGGTGTGAAGGCACGTATCCGGCACGACGACCACGTGGGCGCCGCCAGGGTGGAACTCGCGCAGGACGCGCGCCAGCGCCGCTCGCATCTTGATACCGAGGAACTCCGCGAAATCGGGCCCCCGGCCGAACCTGCCTGTCTTGAGCGGCACTGGCACCTTGCCGCCGCCCTCCCGCATGGCCAGCACGATGGGCTCACCCGTCCGCACGATCCGCTCGAGCCTGGCGTCGAACTCGGCCATGTCGCGGAGGCACTCGAACCGGGTCTTGCTGGTCTGGATCGAGGCCTTCTTGATGATGGCCTTGAGCTGGGCGGCCCTGTCGCCGTGTCGGGCCCCTGCCTTTCGCAAGCAGTCCTCGAATGGACGGATCGCCTGATCGAGCTCGCCGAGGAAGACGTCGATGTCGGCAGGCCCGGCGAAGCGGACCGAGGCCGCAGGTAGCCTGCTGCCGGACAGCACGCGCTGCTTCGCGGCGAGGAGCTCCGGCGCCTTGGCGAGGCCGGCGGCCGGCTGGGTCACGGCGCTCTGGTAGCGAGGAGCGGCGGTGCCGCCGCGAGCCTTCCTCTCCCCGCCGAGCTCCGCGAGGTCGGCGGGTCGCGCGCTCGTGGGATGACGCGCGCCGTGAGCCTCGGTGTTCTTCGCAGCCTCCGAGACGATGGAGGGGTGACCTTTGCCGAGCACAATGCTGATGAGGTCGCTGGTCGATTCGATCTTCATGGTTCTCCCTGCGACGCGGGCGCCACGACGACGCCACATCGATCGATCGGCTCCGCTTCGTTCGAGCATTCGTCGAACGCGGATTGCCTATCTGGCCCTAGCCCTCACGTGAGCCAGAGCACACCTCGTGCCGGCGGAGCTCACGCAGATTCACGGGGGACATCGGCGCGCTGGCCGCGCGAGCGGGGATGAGCGCGCGGACCGCTACACGATCGAGCAATGGATTGCGTGCCAGGGAGGGCGCGCCCCGTCGTCGACGGGTGATGGCGTCCTCTGCGAGGCCGGAGATCACGAGATCTCGCGGCGAGCTGACAAGTCGCGCGGGCGGGTGCCTGCGCTGCCTCGCGCGGCGGACCTCGCGTGGCGGCGGCCGTCGGGCGCGCCGAACGTGACCGGTGAGCGCACGTGGATGGTGGGGGACGCGCGGCGCCTCGCGGTGTGGGCGCGCGCTCGACGAGGGGATGGGGAGGGCGACGGCGTGTGGGCGGGCGTCGCAGGGAGCGACGGTGTCAGGGAGCGAGCGAGATGGCGGCGCGACTGGCGGGCTCGGGCTCGAGGGGGAGCTCGACCATGAACGTCGAGCCGCAGCTCGGCGAGCTCTCCACGCCGATGGTTCCGCCGTGAGCGCGCACGATCTCGCGCGCGATGTAGAGCCCGAGCCCGAGGCCGCCGAAGTGCACGACGCCGCCCGCGCGCTCGAAGCACCTGAAGATGCGGGCCTGGTCCTCCTCCGCGATGCCCGCGCCTCGATCGCGGACGAGGAGCTCCGCTCCGCCGGGACAGGCCTTCACCTCGATGGATATCGGCCGGCCGGCGCCGAACTGGATGGCGTTCTTGACGAGATGGAACACGAGGCGTCCCATCTGCTCCCGATCCCAGCGGCCGACGATGCCCTCCGGCGCGTCGATGGAGATCGTGGAGGACGGGGAGCGGAGCTCCACCGGGAGCTCGGCGATCACCTCCCGGACGAGCGCCCCGAGATCGACGGTCTCGCGCTCGGGATCGAGCGGACCCGCTCGGAGCCGGATCGCCTGGAGCATGTCATCGCAGAGCCGGGTGAGCCGGTTGACCTGCCGGCCGACGACCTCGAGCGAGGCGACCCACGTTGACCCGTCCTCCGCCCGTTGCTCGCTCAGCCGCTTCATCCGCTGCACCTGCAAGTTGAGCGAGGTCAGCGGCGTCAGGAGCTCGTGCGACGCGAGCATGAGGAACTCGTCCCGAACACTGGCGCCTGCGTCGGGCTCGTAGCCGCGGGCGGGCCGGCGAGCTTCGGGGGTTCCAGTGAGAGGGGCGTTCGAGACGGACATGGTTCAACTCCCTTTGGAGCGTGGATGGACTTTCGCGATCGCGTCCAAAGCATCGGCGATGCCACGCGTCATCGCCCTGGGAGAAGCGCGGTTTCCGCGGCACCTCGCGCTGGATCCGGGCCGCCGAGGGCGCGGGTGCCGTGGCGCCCAGCGAACGGTTGCTCAGGTACGCAAGAAGCGGAGCCGGCGCCTGCGAGCGGCAATGCCAGGCTCGCCCGTCCGGGGTCGAGCGACCCGACCCAGGTTGGGGCAGCGACCCGACCCAGGTTGGGGCAGCGACCCGACCCAGGTTGGGGCAGCGACCCGACCCAGGTTGGGGCAGCGACCCGACCCAGGTTGGGGCAATCCCATCCGAGGTTGAGCCATCCGGCGCGCCGCGTCAGTCCAGCGCGTCATGCGTCCAGCGGTTTCCACACCTCGTAGTCGAACCGCTCGTAGGGGGGCGTCACCCTTTGCCGACGCTCGTCGTACCGCTCGAGGCACCAGGCCCCCGCATCGACGCGCTTGCCCTGCGCCTCGATCCAGCGCGCCAGCCCCAGGTAGGTCGCCTCGATGGCCTCGGCGGTCCCCTCGACCCGGGCCATCGCGTAAGTCCGCGCTGGGATCACCAGCGGCTGCAACCCCTCCGGAAGCGCCCCGCCCGCGCTCACCTCGGTGCACACCCAGTACGTGTAGACGCCGTCGTTGCTCGCCCTCTGGTGATCGCTCTCCGGGAAGGCACCGTACAGCACGCTCCGGTCGACCCGGTGGGGAACGGAATCGAGGCGGTCGACGAGCTCGATCCATGCGAGGGGCACGCGATGACTGAGCTCACTGCGACGACCTACCACCTTGATGCCGGCCATCCGGAGCTCGCCCTGGCTCACGACGGAAACGTTCATGCGCTCTTCTCCTTGGAGACGACGCCCGAACCCTGCACCTTGAACCAGGTTGAAGCTCAAGGAAAAATCCGCCGCATGCTCACGATTTCCCAGTTCGCGGACCGCAGCGGGCTATCGCCGAGCGCGCTTCGCTTCTATCAACGCAGGGGCCTCCTTCTGCCCACCGGCCGGCGCGCGAACGGCTACCGCGTGTACGCGGAAGGGCAGGTCGAAGAGGCCCGCTTCATCAGCAGCCTGCGCGCGGCGGGGCTCCCCATCGCGGAGATCCGCGAGTTCCTGCGCATGAGCGGCCGGTCGCGGGAGGCGATGCTCGCGACGTGGCAGCAGGACATGACGGCCCGCCTCCTCTCGCTCCAGATCGCCGATCAGTACCTGCGCGGCGTGACGTCGACGCAGATCCCGATACACCTCGAGCACTGGAAGGAGCCCTCGGTGCTGGTCTGGTTCCCGGCGACGGCGCCGGAGGGCCCGCTGGCCTTTCGCGCTGCCGTGACGGCGCGCAAGCGAGAGCTGGATCGCAGGCGCATTCCGGTGCTGACCAGCGGGTACGTCCGCACGCTGGACCTCGTGGACGGCCATCTTCATGGAGAGGTCGGGTTCCGGATCCGACCTGGGCGTCGGCTGCCGCAGGGGGCGCGGCGCCACGATGTGCCGCCGACGGTGTTCGCTACCCTGGAGTGCTCCGTTCGCGACGAGAAGGCCGCGCACCGCGTGTTCCGCCTGCTGCATGGGCTCGGCTTCCGGCCGGGGGAGCTCCACCTGGAGCGCTACCTGCCTGGCGCCCCGGACCGCTACCTGCTGATGATGGCCGTCCGGCGCATCCAGCCAGCCGCAGCGGCCGGGTGAAGGGCCTGAGGCGCGCCGGAGCGGACCGGTCGATGGCGGCGAAACCGCGGAGGGGCTTCCGCGTAGCAGCGGATGAACCCGCCCGACGGAGCGCGCAGAGCCGCGCGCCCGCGAGCTCGGGGCGCGCCGTGCCCGTCGTCACGACGGAGATGCGCCTCGACGATCGACGCACCGACAAGCCCGCGCCGCTGGGTTCGCGGCGCCATTCCCCAGGAGCTTTCTCATGTTTCGCAGCACGATGAGCATCACGGCCCTGAGCTTCGGTCTCTTCGCGGCGGGCGCGCCCGGCGACGCCATGGCGCACGGCAGCGGCGTCCACCGGCACGGCCAGATCTTCGTCATGACCAACGCCGGAGACGGCAACTCCGTGATGGCGTATGACCGGGCGGCGGACGGCTCACTCTCGCACGCCGGCACGTACGCGACCGGAGGGCTCGGCGCGCCGACCCGGCCGATCAACGCGCTCGGATCCCAGGGCTCGCTCGTCCTCAGCGAGGACGGAAAGCTCCTGTTCGCCGTGAACGCGGGCAGCAGCGAGGTGTCGATGTTCCGCGTCGGCCCGCACGGCCTGACGCTGCTCGACGTGGTCGACTCGGGCGGCGACTTCCCGGTGAGCGTCACCTCGCACGGCGACCTGCTCTATGTCCTCAACGTGGGTGGCGAAGGCAACATCGCCGGCTTTGAAGTGAACCCGTGCGGCGAGCTCGTCCCGCTCGACGGATCGAACCGCGGCCTCGGCCTCGGCGGCACGACGCCGCCGTCGCTCGGCGCGACGCCGGGTCAGATCGGCTTCTCTCCCGACGGCGAGGCGCTGGTCGTGGCGGGCAAGGGGTCCAATCAGCTCCACGTGTTCCCCATGAGCGGCCGCGGACTGCCCAGCGAGGCGCCGGTGACGACGATCTCCAGGGGCCTCGTCCCGTTCGACTTCGCCTTCGATCGTCGGGGCCATCTCATCGTGGCGGAGGTCGGCGGCGACGGCGTGCCCGCGACCGGCGACACGAGCGTGGTGTCCTCGTATAAAATCGGGCCCGACGGGAGCCTCGCTGTCATCAGCGACACGGTCGACACCTTCCAGCGGGCGACCTGCTGGATCGCCGGCGCCCCTGGGAGCCGCTATGTCTTCACGGCCAACACGGGCAGCAACACGCTCTCCGGGCTCCAGGTCGACGCCCGGGGCGCGCTGACGCTGCTCGACGACGGCGTGTCCGCCTCGTTCCCCACCGGAACGGCGCCGATCGACCTCACGATGACGCGCGACGGCCGGTTTCTGTACACCCTCAACGCAGGCACCGGGACGATCGCGGCATTCCAGGTGAGCCGCGACGGCGGCCTGATTCCACGCGGGGAGGCGGGTGGATTGACGCCCGGCGGCGGCGCCCAGGGCATTGCCGTGCGGTGACGGTCGCTCCTCGGCGTCCAGGGTTTGCCGCCCTCGGCCAGCACGCCAGCCGGGGCGCGGCGCTCACGCGGCGCGGATCACCTCCTCCGCGGCGCGGCGCGGGCCGCACACGCCCTCTCGCTCCGGAAAGCCCAGGCGGAACGCGAAGGTGAGCTGCCGGTCGCCTGGACCCATCGCCTCGGTGAACGAGCGCTCCATCGCCGGCGCTCGTCCGAGCATACGCTCCCGGTCGATGACCTCCGGCACCTGGTTCAGCGGGTGCATCGCGATGCCGCGCGCGGTCGCCCAGAGATGCATGCGTTGCCACAGGCGCCCGGCGCGGAGCGTCGCGCCCAGTTCATAGCGGTCGCGGACCGCGATGACGCCGATGGCGGGATCGCCGGCGAGGTGGACCTCGCGGGTGACGCGGAGCCAGTCGTCGTGCATCTGTTCCGCCGACGGGCGCGGCAGCAGCTTGACCGCCGCGGTGAGCAGCGGACCGAGCCCCATCACATCGAGGGTCAGCCCGTCCCTATGGCTCGGTACCGCCTCCGGCGCCAGCCGGAACCACGCGTCGCTGTCCCGCACCATCGCCGCGTCGCGGACGATGGTCTCGGTGGCGCGCAGCGTGTGAGCGGCGAAGCTCTCGCGCTGATCGGGGTGCTCCAGCCAGACCACCTCACCATCGGAGCCCGCTTCGCTCAGGCGCGAGAGCTCCTGGAGCGCCGACACAGGCACGCGCTGCGCCTTGTAGGGGCCGCGGTTCGTGTGTCGCCGTGCGATGACCTCCGCGAGCGGAGACGCCGCTGCGCCTGGCTCGATACGGACGCTCGCCACCCGGATCGCCCGCGGCGCCGCGCGCTCGAGAGCGCGAGATCCCTCCGGGTCAGAGCCCGGCAGAGGGCCGGCTTCGAGCTCAACGCGGGGAGCCCATCCCATCGAACCCGCCGCGAGCGCCAGGTTCTCTATCGCGCAACCGAGCCCGATGTGCATCTCGCGCAGGAACGGATCCATGGTGCCGAGCGATCGAGACCTGTCCGAGAACACGTCGATGCGATCCGGGTGGACCTCGAACAGCCAGGGTTGCGTGTTGTGCGGGCTCGCGGCGAGCACCGCCGCGCGCACGAGCTCGGCGAGCTCGCCGCCGCGCTGCCCGCGGAACGCGGTCCAAGGGGCGAACGGCTCGCCCGTCCGATCGTCGAACACACCCCGGCCCGCAGCGTACCAGCCCGCTCCCGCGGCCACGGCGAGCGTCGCGACGCCTTCCAGCAGGCGCCGCCGCGAGACCTTGAGTTTCCTCTCCATGATGCGCTCCATCCTCCAGAGGACGTCAGACCGGGCTCCGCGAGCGACGGCCATGCGCAGAGATTGAGGCGGCTCGAACGATTAGTACAGGATATCGCTCTAATATTATATATTAGTGTGTCTAATGATCGAGACGCTCCCCGACGACCTGAATCTCCTGCTCGCGCTTGACGTGCTGCTGCGCGAGCGGCACGTGACGCGCGCGGCGAAGCGGCTCGGCATCACGCAGTCGGCTGCGAGCCAGCGGCTCGGGCGGCTGCGCGAGTTCTTCGGCGATGCGCTGCTCGCTCCGGGGCGGCCGCTGCTGGCCCTCACGCCGCGCGCCGAGGCGCTCGCCGATCCGCTGGCACAGGCGCTCGCGAGCTTGCGGGCGGCGGTCCAGGCCGGCGCGCCGTTCGACCCAGCGACGTCCGAGCGCCGCTTCGTGCTGCTCGGCAACGACCTGCTGGAGGCGGTTGCGCTGCCGCGGCTCTTGCCCATGCTGGCGCGCGAGGCACCGTACATCACGGTGCAGGTCGACCGCGCCGAAGCGGACTTCGTGAGGCGGCTCGAGCGGGGAACGGCGGATCTGGCGTTCGTCCCGGAGTTCCTCGTGCCCCCGTCATCACGACAGCTGCGCTTGCCGGAGGAGGGATTCGTGACGCTGATGCGCAGGGACCACCCCGCAGCGTCACGGCGGCTGACCCTGGAGCGCTACCTGGAGCTCGGGCACGTGCTGATCGCTCCGCACGGCATGCCGGGCAGCCTTGTCGATCGCGCGCTGGAAGCTCGTGGGCGGCGGCGGCGGATCGTCGCGCAGGTCCAGCACTTCGTGACGGTGCCTTTCCTGATCGCGGCCTCGGACCTCGTGGTGACGTGTCCAGCGACGGTCGCGGCGGTGTCGACGCCCTTCGGCCTACGCGCGGCCCGGCCCCCCGTCGAGCTCGGCGTGGACCGATCTTCGGCTGTCTGGCACGAGCGCGTGCACGACGATCCAGGCCATCGCTGGCTGCGCTCCTGGCTCAGCAAGGCGATCCGCGCGGGCGCAACCCAACCAGGTTGACCTGACCCGACCTAGGTTGACCGGAGGGGGGAAACCCGACCCACCCAGGTTGATCCGACCCGCCGGGTCACGGAGCACGGTCCGCCATGGCGCCGCCACCTGCAGGCATGGGTAAGTACTTGGTAAGTACTTGAGATCGTTCACCACGATCGCCGGCACGGCTCTTGGAATTCTGCCCGACCATGAGCCAGCCCCGCCAGATCGCGCCCGGCGCAACCTACCTGATCACCCGTCGCGTTCTGCGCCGGCATCTCCTCTTCCGCCCCGACGCAGCCATCACTCAGCTCTTGGTCTACGCCCTCGCGGTCTCGACACACCGCTACGGCATCGAGGTCCATGCGCATTGCGCGATGTCGACGCACCTGCACCTCGTCGTGACCGACGTGAACGGCGTTCTGCCGCGCTTCCTACAGTTCTTCCATCGCATCGTCGCGCTCGGCACGAAGGTGCTCCGCGCGTGGGAAGGGCCGGTATGGGATCATGAGGCCACGAGCGTGGTGCGGCTGCTGACACACGCGGCGGTCGTGGAGAAGATCGCCTATGTCCTCGCAAACCCTGTGGCCGCTGGACTCGTCCCGCATGCGCATGAGTGGCCGGGCGCCAAGGTGAACGTGGGCGAGATCGGCCGGGGCGTGTTGTGCGCGGCGCGTCCCGCCGCATACTTCGACCCCAAAAATCCACAGTGGCCGGAAGAAGCAACGCTGTCACTCACGCTGCCGCCGACCATCGAGCATGACAGCGCGGAGGACTTTCGCCATGCCATCGCCGCCGAGCTCGAGAGGCAAGAATTGCAGGCGCAAGCGGAGGTGAAGCAGCGAGGGCGCCGCTTCCTCGGCGCCGAACAAGTCGGCAAGGTCTCGCCCCATGAGCGCATCACGAGCCTCGAGGCGCCGCGCGCTGGAAATCCGACGTTTGCTGTCGGCCGCAAGCAGGGCGACGCGTGGCGCGCGGCTCGTGCCACTGTACGCGGGTTTCGCGCATTGTACCGCGCTGCGCTCGAGCGGTGGCGCGCCGGCGTGCGCAGCGTGGTATTCCCGGCAGGGACGTGGTGGATGTGCACGTTTCACGGCGCCAATATGGCCGATGTTGTGCTCACGATGTAGGTACTTCGAGGGTAAAAGGGCAGGGACAACCTGGGTGAGGTAGCGCGCGCGGCTCGCGGATCAACCTGGGTGGCACGGGTTGTTCGTGACGACGAATCCCAGTGCCTCTACGCTCGCGCGAGCGTCGCCGTCCCAGCCGAGCTGCGGATCTAGGCGAAGCTCGCCCGGCGCGAGCACGGCGGGCAGCGCCATCAGACCAACGAGCTCGACCGCATCGAGCTCCGCGCCAGTGTCGCCCGCGAACGGCGGACACAGCACGCGTCCTGCCGGCGCGAACGCCAGCGCTGCGCGCAGCGGCTCGCCCAGCGTCGCGCGCAGCACGGCTAGATCGTTGCCGATGGTGGCTGGCGTGGCAGCCGCCGGCCAGATCCATACCGTGAGGCCGGGCAGGTCGGCCACGCAGACCGCCATCGCGCGCTCGGGGGGGAGCGCGCGGCCACGGGCACCGAGGGGCGATGCCGCGATCGCGGCGACGATGAGCCCCGGCCGGGCGAGCGTCAACGCCGCGAGCCGACCGAGGTTGCGCTGAGCCGCCATCCGGCGAGCGGCGATCGCGGCAAGGTGGTCGGGACGATCGTAAACGAGCTCGACCTCGCGCTGCATCGCCACGTGAGGCGAGGTCTGCGCCGCCGCGGCAAGCGCCCGCTCGCGGGCCCCGCCGTCCGACGTTGGCCTTCCCCTCTCTGGCAGCGGCGCGGATTCCTCGATTTCCAGATGCTCCCGGAGGAGCTGCGCCACCCGCGAGGACAGACCCAGGGAGCCGAGCGACCAGGCAGCGGAGAACCAGTCCGCCGGCTCCGCGAGCGCGAGCGCCTCGGTCGAGGCGCGATCCCAGGCGGCGAGCGCCTCTCCGAGCGGAAGGCCGAGCGCTCGGAAGAGTGCGCCCGCCTCATCCAGCACCGCCGCCGCGCCCGGATCGCCGAGATCCCGCCGCGCGCGCCCGATCGCCCTAGAAGCGTAAGCGACCCAGGTTCGGAGTGGCGGCGCGGCGTGCTCGGCAATCTCGCGGGCGGAGGTCGCGAGCGCGAGGGCGTCGTCGGCGCGGCCGAGCTCGAGCGCAAGCTCGGAGAGGAACGTGAGCGCGCGCGCGCGGCCGAACGCGTCGCCGAGGCGCGCGCACAGCCACTCCTGTCGCTGGAGCGGGGCTCGGGCGCGCTCCAGGGCGCCGAGGCCGAGCGCCGCCGCGCCGAGCTGGCCGCAGGCGATCGCCTCGCCCACGGAGTCGCCCCGGCGGCGGTGGAGCTCGGCCGCGTGCTCGAGCAGCGCCTCGGCCGCGCCGTGCGCGCCGAGGGTCACGTAGAGCGTGCCGAGCGAGTTCAGGATCTGCGCGCGCTCGCCGAGGAACGGCTCCGAGCGGCGCAGCGCCGACAGCAGCGTGCGCTGCGCAGCCGCCGCGTCGCCGAGGAGCCGCTCGGCCGTACCGCGGTAGTGGACGGCGACGACCGCGGCGCGGCGTCCGGGATCGCCTGCGGCCGCGATGGCGTCGAGCTCCTCGATGGCGGACGCACAGGCCGCTCGGACGTCGCGCCGCAAGCGCGCGAGCGCCGCCTCGCACCGCGCGAGGTCCCGGGCCTCGGCGGCCCCTCCTCGGTCGAACGCGGCGACAGCGCCCTCGAGGTGCAGCACGGCCGCGTCCAGCGCCCCCTCACGCAACGCGAGCGCGCCGCGCCCGAAGCCGAGCGCCGCCGCGACGAGCGGCCCGCCATCAAGCACCGCCGCCGCAGGATCGCGGCCGACACCGAGGAGCGCCTCGACGCGGTCGAGCTCGGCGCGGACCTCTGCGCCCGGCGCGCTCCGCAGCAGCCGCGACAGCGGCGACACGCTGTCGATCGGGTCAAGCGGGAGCACCGCGCTCCTCCACCGCCTCGCCGCGCGCTCCGCGCGCGAGCCCGTGCAGCGCCGCCTTCACCGCCTCGATCGAGAGCTCCGGCCACGCGGCGCGGATGCGCGCGACGTGCGCGGTCACATGGGGCGCAGCGAACGACGTACCGGTCCAGCGCCGCTCGCCGCCGCCGGGCGCGGGCGCGAGCACGTCGTCACCGGGCGCGAGGATCTCGTGGTCGAGCGTGAGCTCGCTCCGGAGCGCCTCCGGGTCCTGGAAGGCCCCTCTGCCGACGCCGATCAGCGACTTGAAGCGCCCTGGATAGGTGCGGAACGCCGCCGCGTTCGGGCCGGCGGCCACGAGCACGACCTCCGCGGTGTAGGCGGCGTCCGCGACCTCGTAGAGCTCGACCAGCGAGCGGTAGTCGCCCGGGCGGAGCGGCGCGTTCTTCGGGATGTCGATGCCGAGGCTCAGGTTGACCACGGAGAATCGCTCGCGGACGCAGAAGCGCAGCGCGGCGACGAGCCCGTCACGCGAGCACCGCCCGTCATCGCCGAGCGCACGGACGCTCGTGATCTCGGCCGCGGGCGCCATGCGGTGGACGATGCCCGCGCACGCCGTCCCGTGCCCGCTGAGATCTCCCGGAGCGCACGGCGCGACCCCGTACGCGCCACCGGCGGCGCCGCGCTGGACCAGGGCGACGTGCCGCAGCGCCGCTGCGCGCAGCGCGGGGTGCGAGGCATCGACGCCGGAGTCGATCAGCGCGACGCGCACGCCGGCGCCGCTTCGCGCGCCCGGGCGTGGCGCGCCGTGGGGCTCGCCGCCCGGTCCTGCCGGAGAAGCCGTGGTCACGCGGAGCTCCCCTCCCCCGCGGAGGCCGGCTCCCCTGCATCGCCGGCGCCGCTCGCGTAGGCGTCGATCCGCGCGAGGAGGTCGAGGGCCAGGCGGGCCTCCGCCTCGCCGCGCTCGGCGAGCCTGCCCACCACCGCGGCGAGCTCCAGGCGGCGGCGGTACTCGGGCGTGAGGCGCAGCGCGTGGATGTGCCGCTCCAGCGCGGCGCGGAGCGAGGTCGGCGGCGGGGCCGCCCCTTCCGGCATGGGAGGTTCCGCGCCCGAGGCTGCGCGCCCACCCGGCCCCGCCGCCGGCTGGCCTGGCGCCTGCGCGAGCAGGTCCGGCATCGCGCGCGCGAAGAGCTCGAAGACGACGCGCTCGGTGCGGAACGACTCCACGGTGAGCGCGAGGACCTCGGCCAGCCGCTCGGCCAGGTCGAGCTCCCGCCCGCCGAGGGGCGCCTCGTGCGAGAACAGCGCGGCGCCGCCCACGGTCGCTGCGCCGACGCGGATGGGCACGAAGATCGCGGACGCCGGCGCGGCGGCCAGGAGCGGCCGGAGCGGCGCGATCATCGGATCGCCGTCGGACAGCTCCACCGCGTGCCCGCCGCCGCCACCGAGCAGGTACGCGAACGGGGTACCGCTCGGCGGCAGCTCCGCGCCCGGGGCGCGGAAGCCGACCGCGTCAGCGACGACGGGGACCGTGAGCCGCCCGAGCGTTTCCATCTCGAGCGCGACGAGCGCCTCCGAGCACGGCATCGCGAGGCACGCGAAGCGCAGGTGCTCCCCGAGCCCGCGCACCCGCGCCTCCACCGCGCCGAGGAGCGCCGCCGACTCGACGGTCGAGAGCAGGTCGCGGAGGCGCGCCGTGAAGGGCGCGAGCGGCGAGCGCAGCGCGTGCGGGTGGGGCGGGAGGGCCCGCGCCGAGGCGGGCGGGACACCCGGCGCGGAGCGGTCGGCGAGCGGCATGGGCCGACGATGCTACCGCCGGACCGCGCCGGAGCGAACCGCCATGACACCCGTGGGATCCGGTTGACGTGCCCAGCTCCTCTCCTAGCATGCAGCGACATGCGGCGATTCGGCTGTCCGGCGCACCGTCCGAAGCGTTCGTCCGAGCGCGCGGCCGATCGAGCGCGATCCACGGCCGCGAGGCCCCTCGATCCGGCGCGGGCGCGATGAGCCCGCCCGTCCGCGAGGGACGGCGCCGCCTCGCCGTCGTCCTGTGGGGTGTCCTTGGTGTCGTGGCCGTCCTGGTCGAGGCCATCTGTCGTCTCGGCGCGACGGCGGCGCGCATCCTGACGGGGCACACGCTCACGACGGGCCAGCTGGTCCTGCTCGCGGCCTGGACGGTCACGATCGCCTACTTCGAGGGGTACCGCGGCTTTCAGCAGCGCTTCTCGCCGCGGGTCGTCGCGCGCGCGCTCCACCTCGCCGAGCACGGGCGGCCCCTCCACGTGGCGCTGGCGCCGCTCTACTGCATGGCGCTCCTCCACGCGACGCGCCGCCGGCTGATCGCGACGTGGGCGCTCGTCGCAGGCATCGTGGCGCTCATCCTGCTCGTGCGGCAGATGCCCCCGCCCTACCGCGCGATCGTCGACGCAGGCGTCGCCTTCGCGCTCGCCTGGGGAGCCGTATCCATCCTCGTCTGGCTCGCGCGGGGGCTCGCGGGCCGCCCGCTGGGAATCTCGGCGGACGTGCCCGAAGAGGCGCGCGGCGCTGCCGTCGACGCCGAGCATCTCGCCCGCCAGGCCGCGCGGGCAGGCGGTCCCTGCGATCCGTGACCTCCGCGCGAGCGGGGTAACCGCGCGCGCGTGTTCGTCAGCCCGCCGCCGACCTCGCGGATCGCTGCAGCGCCTCGGCCAGAAGCGAACGATAGAGCGGCGAGCTCTCGCGGAGGGATTCGTGCGTGCCCACCGCCGCGACCCGACCGCCGTCGAGCAGCACGTTGAACGTCGACCTGAGGAGGTGCGGCGCGTGGGTCACGACGATGGCCGTGCGCCCGGCGGCTACCTCGCACGCCGTGCGGAGGATCGCCTCGGCGGTGGCGCCCGGCAGGCCCGCTTCCGGCTCGTCCAGCACGAAGACCCGCGGCTCGCGCAGCAGCACCCGCGCGAGCAGCAGCCGCCGCGCCTCACCCCCCGACAGGCTCGGCGGTGAGGCGCGCACCTCCGTCGCGAGGCCGCGCGCGGGCCGCGCTTCGCCCTCCGCTGGCGGCGCGTCTGCGAGCTCGTCGAGCTCCACCCGAAGGAGCGCCTCGCGCATGCGCTCCTCCGTGGGCGCGGGCTCGAGGCCGAGCGCCAGATTGTCCGCGATGCTCCGCTCGAACAGCCGCGCCGATTGCCCCACCACGCCGAACAGCCGCGGGAGCTCCTCGGGCGGGATCTGCCGCAGATCCACGCCACCCACGGCGATCGCGCCCGACGACGGCTCGTCGAGGCGCAGGAGCAGGCGCAGGAGCATCGACTTGCCGCTGCCGGAGCGACCGCAGACGCCGACCACCGCTCCGGCGGGGATCGAGAGCGACACGCCATCGAGGACGGGGCGGCTCGCGCCCGGCGGCGTGAACGTGACCCCCTCGAAGGCGATCGACAGGGGGCGCCTCGCCTCGCCGTCCAGCTGCACCCCGAGGCCGCCGGAGGGGCGCGGCGGGTGCTCGGGCAGGCGCAGCAGCGCGAGCGTCGCGCGCAGCAGGGGGGCGCGCTCGATGAAGCCGGCGCGGAGGGCGTCGAGCGCCTCGAGGCGCGCCATCAGCAGCGGCACCACGAGCAGGAGCTCTCCGACCTCGCCCGCGCCGGCGACCCCGCGAGAGGCCGCGAGCGCGGCGACGATGACGAGCGGCGAGAGCGCCGCGAGCGTGCCCTTGATCTGGCCGGAGACGGCGAGCGCCTGGCCGAAGCGGCGGCGCGCGTCCGCGACCCGGCGCGCGGCCCCGGCCAGCTCTCCCTCGGCCTGGGCGCGCGCGCCGAGCAGGCGGAGGTCCTCCGCTCCCGCCAGCGCCTCGCCCACCGCGCCGAAGACGGCCGTGTCGGCGTGCTGCATCTCCCGCATCGCGCGCGCCACGCGGCCCGAGGCCCGGTCGGCCGCGAGGCGCGAGGCCGCGAACAGCGCCGCGCCGCCCGCGAGGACGAGCGCCATGCCGCTCGAGACCAGCGACCCGGCCAGGACCGCGAGCGTCGCGAGCGCCTGGGGCAAGCCGGTCGCGACCGCGATCGCGAAATCGGCGACGAGGCCGGCGTCCCGCGCGATCGCGAGCCGCACGACCTCCGCGCCCCGGACGGGCGGCGCGGGCCCGGCGCTCGGCGGCCGCGGCGCGGGCCCCGCCGCCTGCGCCGCGATGAGCGCGCGCCCGGCGGCGTCCACGTCGCGAGGCGAGGCGTAGAGCGCCGCCCGGAAGAGCGCGACGCGGAGCGCGGCGGTGAGGTCGCCGCCGAGCTCCGAGCTCTTCCGGCCCGAGAGCACCGCCAGGGAGGCGGACACGAGCGTGGCGCCGAGCGCTGCGAGGACCACGGCCGCCGGCGGTGCGCCGGCGAGCAGCCGGGCGAGCGCGCCGCCGATGCCGCCCGAGGGCGGCGCCTCGCGCCCGGAGACGGCGCCGAGGGCCACGCCGGCGATCGCCGGGAGCAGGCCGGACAGCGCGCCCGCGAGCGACGACAGCGCCACGACGAGGGCGAGGCGCGCGGCGGCCCTGGAAGAGGCGCCTCGCAGGCCTCCCGATGACGACATGGGCGACACGCTCCCCTCGCGCAGCGAGCGAAGACCGATCCGCAGGATCGCGAGGAGCGCGCGCATCGACGTGCGATGCCACGGTACACTGCCGACGCCGTTGCGCGCGACGCGCATTCGATCGACCCTCTCCTCGTGCGCACCGCGCTCGTGGCCCTGCTCCCGCTGCTCGCGGCCTGCGAGCGCCCGCCGCCCGCGCCGCCGGCGGGGGCCGACGCCGGGGCGCTCACCCCCTGGGCGCGTGGCGGCGCCGCGTCGCTGGACGACCGCGGCGCCCGCCTCCGGACGGACAGCGCGCCGGCGGTGGGGTCCGTCGAGCCGGATGCGCTCGAGGAGATCCTCACCGCCGCGCGGGAGGCCGCCCCCAGGCCGGCCGATGGCGTGAGCATCGCGAAGATCGGCACGAGCACCGGCCTCCCGGCGCCTTCCGCGCTCCCGCCGGAGCCGGCGCCCGCCCCCACCCCTGCCCCCCGCTCGCGCGTCGAGATCGGCGCGCCCATGGTGCAGGCCAACATGTCGAGCCCGGCGATCGAGAAGGCGGCGCGGGCGCAGCTCTACTGGGACCTCGTGCAGCGCTGCCGCGGCCCGGGCGGGAGCCTGCTGCCGCCTGACGCCATCCGGGTGGAGTTCAACGTCGACGCCGAGGGCTATATCGTGGTGCCGACGATCATCGGGAGTGCGTCCGACCCCCGCTACGACGAGGCGGCCACCTGCATGCGGCGGGAGCTGTCGGGCGCAGCGTTCCGCGCGCCGGCAGGCGCCCGCGGGCTCCCAACCCGGGTCGACGCCACCGTGCCTTCGGTCGACTGAGCCGGAGCGGATCCGGCGGGCGTGCTGGCTGCTAACTCAGCGGATCCGGCGGGCGTGCTGGCTGCCAACTCCGGGCTCCCCGCCCGCAGACCGCCGACCCGGGCTCGGGGCTACCCGTCCGGGGCTCCGGGGCTACCCACCCGGGTTGGGTCATCCGGGTTGGGTCGTCCGTGGCTACCCACCCGGCTACCCACCCGGGTTGGGTCGTCCGGGCCGCCGACCCAGGTTGGATAGGTTGGGTCGGGGCTACCCACCCAGGTTGGGTCAACCGGGGTCAACTGCCGACCGCTGAAAGCGGAAAGCGAACCCGGGTCGGTGCACCCAACCTAGGTTGGGTCGGGGCTACCCACCCAGGTTGGGTCAACCGGGGTCAACTGCCGGGGTCAACTGCCGACCGCTGAAAGCGGAAAGCGACTGCTGAAAGCGGAAAGCGAACCCGGGTCGGAGCGCCCAACCTGGACGCTCGCCCAACCTGGACGCCCAACCCGGGTCTCGCCCTCCCTCAACCCGGGTCGGGTCAACCGGGTCAACCCGGGTCGGGTCAACCGGGGTTGGGTCGCCTCAGTCGAGGCGTGAGACCCCGAGCGATCGCATGAGCGCCCGTTTCTTGTCCTGGTGCTCGTGCATCCGGCGGAGGACGTCGACCACGAACGCGACCGTCGCGACGATGTTCTCGCCCTGGTTGAGCATCACGCACTCCGCGCGCGAGCTCATCGCCGCGTCCGTCACCTCCCCGCGGGTCGGCACGCCGGTCTTGTTCAGGCTCTCGAGCACCTGCGTCGCCCAGATCGCGGGGACCAGCCCGGCCTCGCAGAGCCACAGGAGCTCCTCCTGGACCTCCGCCAGCCGCATGAACCCCATCTCGACGGCCATATCGCCGCGCGCGAGCATCACCCCCACCTGCTCGCTGCGCATCGCCGTGAGCAGGAGCCTCGGAAACTGCGCGAACGCAGGTGTCGTCTCGATCTTGAGGACGATCCCGAGGTGAGCCGCCCCGCGCGCGGCGAGCTCCGCCTGGAGGCGCTCCACATCGGAAGGAGACCGAACGAACGAGAGCCCCACCATGTCCGCGTGGCGCGCGATGAAGTCGAGATCCTCGAGATCCTTCGGCGTGAGCGACGGGATCCCGAGCTCGGTGTCCGGAAAGTTCAGGCCCTTTCCAGGCTTCAGTTTCACGGAGCCCTGGCGCGCGAAATCCACCTCCACGAGCGCGGCGCCTTTGGTCACGAGCTTGACCGTGCCGCCGAGCCGCCCGTCGTCGTAGAACACCCGGTGCCCGGGCCGGAGGTCGTCGACGATCTCCGGGATGGTGCACCCGAGCGCGAGCACCTCCCCCGCTCCGGTGCTGCCCGCCGAGGGGCGCGCCCGCTTCACGTCCTTGCAGAGCCAGAGCCAGGGCCGCTCACCCCGCTCGGACAGCATGACGCGCGCCGGAGCCCCATCGATCTTGCTCACGCGCGGGTTGGGCCCGGCGATGTCGCAGAGGACCTTGCACCGCACCCCGGTCTCCCGTCCCGCCTCCCGGAGCCGCTCGATGAGCCCGGCCCACGCGCCCGCGTCCTCCTTCGCGCAGTTGATCCGCGCGACGTCCATCCCTCCCTCGAGCAGCCGCTTCAGCTCCCCCTTCCGCGCGTCCCCGGGCAGCGTCACCATCACCCGCGTCGTTCGCCCCTGGCGCCCCTCCCCGAGCAGCGCCCGCGCGTGCTCCTCGAGCAGCGCGCCCCCCGACGCGAACGTGGTGGGCGACTCGCCGGGCGGCCGCACCTCGGGGCGCCGCGCGAGCGCGTCGAGCGCGCCGCGTACGGCGTCGAGGGAGGCCAGCGCACAGCGCTCCAGGCGCCCCAGCGAGCTCAGCCCGAGCGAGGCGAGCTGCCGTTGCAGGTCGCGGATGTCCTGCTGCCGGACAGCGAGGTAATGCAGCAGGTTCGTCGCTCCCGCCCGGTGCTTCGGGTGCACCGCATCGACGAGGTGCCGGTTTCGCAGCTCGTGCTCGATGGCGCTCGCCCGCAGCGCCTCGACGGCGGCGAGGGCGCGCTCGACAACCTGCAGGTCGGGATAAACCATGGCGCGATCTCCTCCGGGCTCCGGCGCGCGGGCCCTCGCGTCCGCTGCAGCGCGCCGATGAGTCGAGTCCAGCACCGCGCGCAAGGCCAGTCCAGCGCCCCACGCCGGAAGAGCGCCGGCGAGGGCAGGACGTCTCCGTTCCTCCACAGCAGCGTCATCGAGCGCCGCCATGCCGAGGCGACGCGACGGTAAGGGCAGCCTCGGGCGCTACTACGCCGGCGCGCGGTACCGCGCCACGACGACCGTGATGTCGTCGTCCGGGCTCGGGCACCACCCCTCGACCTCCCTCAGGATCCTGTCGCGGATCGCCTCGACCGGCGCGGCCTGCACGGCCTCGATGGCGGTGCAGAGCCGCTCCAGCCCGAACTGCTCGCGGTGCGCGTTGCGCGACTCCGTCACCCCGTCGCTGTAGAGCACGAGGACGTCCCCGTCCTCCAGGACGAACTGGGCGTCCCGTGTCACCTCGTCGATGACGGGCAACACGCCGATCCAGACGCCCGAGCTCGGGATGCACACGCACCGCCGCGTGCGCGCCGAGCACACGATGATGTCGTCGTGCGCCCCGGCGAACGTCACCCGCCCGCCCCGCTCGTACCGGAGCAAGAGCAGCGTCGCGTGCTCGTCACGCTTCAGGCGGCTGCGCACGTTCTTGTAGAGCGCCTTGTTGAGCGCCGCGAGCAGCTCGCTCGGGCTCGCGCCCGGGTCCCTGCTCGTCAGCGCCGACACCATGCTCTGGATCATCAGCATCACGAGCCCCGCAGCGAGCCCGTGCCCCGCGACGTCGCCGATCCCGAGCCACCCCCCCTCGGGCGTCGCGATGACGTCGTAGTAGTCGCCGCCCACCTCGGCCGCCGGCGTCATGGCCGCGGAGAGCTCCAGCCCCTCGATGTGCAGCTGCTCCGGCACCAGCGTCGTCTGGAGGCGCGCCGCGAGCGCCGTCTCCTGCCGCTCGCTCTCCTGCTCCAGCCGCTCGCGCAGCTCCACCTGACGCACCATCTCCCGGTGCAGCGCCACCGTCTTCACCGCGGAGCCGATCTGGAGCCGCAGCGCGTCGTAGACCATCTCGTTCATGCCGCTGTTCAGCGCCATCACCCCGAAATACTCGGTGTCACCGAACGTGAGCGGCATCACGACGACGCTCGTGCGCTCGCTCGAGCTCAGGAACCCGGGAGGGGCCAGGGAGCGCGACGGGAAGCTCTCGGTGGGCGGCGTCACCGCGCGGCCGTCCTCCATCAGGAACAGCGTCTTCAGGGTGGCTCGCTGGGCGTCGTCGTAGAGCGAGACGGCGGCGCGCGTGAAGTGCAGCCTGGGCATCTCCGAGGCCAGCATGCGCTGGAAGAGGGGCAAGCTCAGGCACGTCGAGAACCACCGCCCGCTCCAGCTCAGGTCGATCGAGGCGACCTCGACGTCGAGGCGCTGCCGCCCCTCGACGCGCACGGACGCGCTCCCGATGAGGACGCGGCACGCATGCCACAGCTGCTCCAGGGCCTCGTTCACGGCGGCATCGCCCCCCTCCTCGACCGGCCGCCGGAGCCGCGCGCGCAGGAGCGTCACCACGCCCTGGAACAGATCGAGGAACACCCCCTCGCGCCCGGCCGTGTCGAGGACGCGCTCCAGCACGTGCAGGAAGCACCCCTCGTGGCCCTCGAGCTCCTCCTCCAGCGCCGACAGGAGCCCGCCGGCCCAGCCGCCGAGCGACGCGGCCGGGATACCCACGGCCTGCTCGAGCGCCCGCTCCAGCTCGTCGCGCCGGCCGCCGAGCGACATCGCCCCGAGGCGCGGCGGGTTCGTGAGCGGCCGCATCGCGATCGCCTGGTACGCGCAGCCGCAGGACTCGCGCCGCGTGAGCTCGATCTGCTGCATGCTCCGATCCGGGACGGCCTCGCCGTCGAGCATGCGCAGGACCGTCTCGAGCGCGATCTCCCCGAGCCGCTTGATCGGCTGGCGGACCGTCGTCAAGGACGGCTTCGCGTAGCGCGCCACGCCCACGTCGTCGAAGCCGCACACCAGGATGTCCCTCGGCACGTGGAGGCCCCGCGCCTTCAAGAGCTCGATCGCGCCGAGGGCCATGTTGTCGTTCGCCGCGACCACGGCGTCGATCTCGACCCCGCGGTCCAGGATCTCGGCCATCGCGGTGCGGCCCGTGTCGATCGTGAACTGGCCGCTCGCGACGAGGCGCTCGTCGTACGGGATCGCGCGCGCGGCCAGCGCCTTGCGGAACGCGTCGGCGCGGATCCTCGCCTCGCCGTTGTTGACCGGCCCGCCGATGTACGCGACGCGCCGGCACGCGTGATCGTCGAGCAGGTGGCCGGCCGCCATCTCGATCCCGAGGCCGTTGTCCACGAGGATGCTCGGGATGCCCTCCAGCGGGATCCCGATGCTGCACAGGGGCATCGGCGCGTAGTCCTGGCAGAAGCGCTGCACCCCCTCGGCGCCGACGAAATTGCACAGCGTCGCCGACGCGACCACGATGCCGTCGACCGCCTCCGCGCTGACGAGGCGGTAGATGCTGTTCTGGGCGGCCTCCGAGGGACCGTGGGCGGAGAGCGTCTCCCCGACGGCGATCACGAGGTTGACGTCGTGCGCCTCGGCGGCGCGCTCGACCCCGATCCGCACCGCGGATTGGTACTCGCCGCGCACATAGTCCATCACGAGGGCGATCGTCCGGCGCTTCTTCATCTTGTCCTGCGGCTCTCCGGTCAGGTGTCCTCGATCGAGACCAGCTCCGGAGACATGCGCTCGAGCGCCGCCAGGCTCCGTCTTTGCCATCCTAGCCGCGCGTCCGTGCGGAACTGCACCTTGCACTTCAGCCCCTGGCCCGCGAGCCCGCAGATGAAGCTGATGAACGCCTTCAGGCAGCTCGAGTTGAGAAAGTAAAGAGCCCTTATATCGAACTGCACCACGCTGATGGAGAGGCGCATGACCTCTCCCTGGAGGGCCTTGAGGCAAAGGCCGAGCGGCGCCGCCGCCGCCATGTCGCCCGTGCCGGTGAGCTTGACGCCGAGGGTGTCGTCCCTCAGGGTCGGCTCGATCCCGAAGCTGTCCGTGACGACAGGCTCAACCCTTAAACCGCTCATCTCCCCTCCATCCCGCAACCGGCGCCTGCGCGATGATCGTCAGCCTGCTCCCCTCGATCGTGTAGTCCACGTCGAGCCCGCCCTCCGCGCGCACCCGCGCGAGGCCGAGCCCGGATACCCCTTCTACCATCGCCGTCTCACAGATGAGTTCGTCATAGTGCTTCACAGGATCGCTCGCCGACCTCAGCGCGGAGAGCCGCCGCTCCACCTCGCGCAGCCGCTCCGGCGACGCCTCGTTCCGCGCGCGGATCACGAGGACCCGCGCGCCCTCGCCCTCCTCCAGCGCGAGCTCGAGGCTGACCTCCGGGCCGGACGAGTACTTGATGAGGTTCTCGACGAGCTCGTGCGCGGCCATGTAGAACCGCGAGCTCGCACTCTCATCGTCCAGCACCATCCCACAGAAGCTGGACACCAGCCGTAACACCGCGCTAGCCATCCGTTCACTCGGGAAAAACGTGATGCACAAGAACGGTGAAGCGTCCTGGCTCAGTCCGGAAGCTAACACGGTTCACGCAGCGTACGTAATTCTTGCACGGGATCCAATCCCCGTTGGTCGGCCGTGTGCCCATGTAGGCGAGCGAACGATCGCGAGCGCCCCGGCGCGCTGTTCACGGCGTCCGTCTCGACCGCGCGCTCGCCGCTTCGACGAGCGCGCCGGCCGCGCCTCGACCGATGCGTCAGGGCTGCCGGGGGGCGCGGTACCTCGCCACGACGACCGTGATGTCGTCGTCGGGGCTCGGGCACCAGCCCTCGACCTCGCCGAGGATCCGGTCACGAATGACCACGACGGATTCGGTCTGGACGGCCTCGATGGTGGTGCAGAGCCGCTCGAGGCCGAACTGCTCATGGTGGGCGTCGCGCGCCTCGGTCACTCCATCGCTGTAGAGCACGAGGACGTCGCCGTCCTCCAGGACGAACTCGGCGTCTCGCGTCATCTCATGGATGGATGGCAGCGCGCCGATCCAGACCCCCGAGCTCGGGATGCACACGCAGCGGCGCGTCTTCGCGCGGCACACGAGGATGTCGTCGTGCGCCCCGGCGAACGTCACCCGCCCGCTCCGCTCGTACCGGAGCAGGAGCAGCGTCGCGTGCTCGTCCCGCTTCAGGCGGCCGCGGACGTTCTCGTACAGCGCCGCGTTGATGGCCGAGATCACCCTGGCGGGGCTCGCCCTCGGGTCCCTGCGCGTCAGCGCCGAGACCATGCTCTGGATCATCAGCATCACGAGCCCCGCCGCGAGCCCGTGCCCCGCCACGTCGCCGATCCCGAGCCAGCCGCCGTCGGCGGTCGCGAGCACGTCGTAGTAGTCGCCGCCCACCTCGGCGGCCGGCTTCATGACGGCGCAGAGCGAGAGCCCCGCGACCGACAGCCGCTCCGGGACCAGCGTCGTCTGGATGCGCGCCGCGACGACGCTCTCCTGGCGGACCCTCTCTTGCTCCAGCCGCTCGCGCGCCTCCACCTGACGGACCATCTCCCGGTGCAGCGCCGCGGCCTTGGTCGCGGAGCCGATCTGGAGGCGGAGCGCGTCGTAGATCAGCTCGTGCGCGCCGCTGCTGAACACCGCGACACCAAACTTCTCCTCGTCGCCGAACGCGACGGGGAGCGCGATCATCGTCGTGCGCTCCCGGCCTCCCAGGAACCCTTCGGGCGCGAAGCGCCGCGCCGGGAAGCTCGCCGCCGGCGGGTCCACCTCCCGGCCGTCCTCCATCAGGAAGAGCGACCTCATGAAACCTCGTTGCGCCTCGGGAGCGTCGTCATAAAGCGACACTGCGGCCCGCGATATCCCGAGGACCGGCAGCTCCGACGCGAGCACGCGCTTCAGGCCGGGCAGGCTCAGGCACGTCGAGAAGCTCCGCGCGCTCCAGCTGAGGTACGTCGCCGCGAGCTCCACGGTCAGCCGCCGCTCCCCCTCGATGCGCATCGACGCGCTCGAAATGACCATGCGCGACACGTGCCAGAGCCGCTCGAGGGCATCGTAGAGAGCGACGCCCCCGCCGCCCGACGGCGGCCGGCCGAGCCGCTCCCGGAGCACGTCGATCATGCCCTGGAAGTGATCGAGGATCGCGCCCGCGCGCCCCGCCGCGTCGAGGAGCGCCTCGAGCGCGTGCCGGAAGCGGCCCTCCCGCCCCGCGAGCTCGTCCTCCAGCGCCGACAGGAGCTCGCCAGGCCAGCCATCGAGCGAGCCAGTCGGGATGGCAACGCTCCTCCTGAGCGCGGTCTCCAGCGACTCCCGCCGCGCCGCGACCAGGGACGCCCCGTCGCGCGGCGTCGAGGCCGACGGCGCGAGCGAGGCGCTCGCCTGGACCCTGCAGCCGCACGACTCACGGCACGTGAGCTCGACGTCGAGGAGCGCCACGTCCTCTACGACCTCGCCGTCGAGCATGCGCATCATCGTGTCCATCGCGTGGGCCCCGAGCCGCTTCATGGGCTGGCGAACGGTGGTGAGCGACGGCTTGGAGAAGCGCGCGATGAAGGCGTCGTCGAAGCCGGACACGAGGATGTCCTGCGGGACGCGGAGCCCCCGCTCCGCGAGCAGCTCGATCACGCCGAGGGCCATCTTGTCGTTGGCGGCGACCACGGCGTCGACCTCGACCCCGCGGTCCAGGATGTCGCGTACCGCGACGCGACCGCTGTCGATCGTGAACGCGCCCACCGCGAAGAGGCGCTCGTCGAGCGGGAGGCCGCGCGCCGCGAGCGCCCCCCAGTAGGCGTCGGCGCGCGCCTTGGCCTCCTCGTTGTTGGCCGGTCCGCCGACGTACGCGACGTTCCGGCGCCCGTGGACGTCGATCATGTGCCCGACCGAGAGCTCGATCCCGAGGCCGTTGTTCACGATGAGGCTCGGGATACCGTCGATCGCCATCCCGATGCTGAAGACGGGCAGCGCCGCGTAAACCCGGAAGAACTCGCGCATCCCCTCGATGCCGATGTGATGGCAGAGGGTCGCCGACGCGACGATGATGCCGTCGACCGTCTCCGGGCCGATGAGCTGATAAACGCTGTTCTGGGCCGCCCCCCCCTCGCCGGGCAGCGCGAGCGTCTCTCCGAAGGCGATCACGAGATTGACGTCGTGGGCCTCCGCGGCGCGCTCGATGCCGAAGCGCACCTCGGACTGGTAGTCTCCCCCGACGTAGTCCATCAGGAAGGCGATCGTCCGGCGCTTCTCGCTCATCTCCCGCGGCTCTCGCGTCAGGTATCGGCGATGGAGACCAGCTCCGGAGACATGCGCTCGATGGCCGTCAGGCTCCGCCGTTGCCAGCCCAGCCTCGCGTCGGTGAGGAACTCCACCTTGCACTTCGGCCCCTGGCTCGCGACGCCGGCGATGAAGCTGATGAACGCTTTCAGGCAGCTCGAGTTCAGGAAGTAAAGGGCCCTCACGTCGAACTCGATGGCGCTCACGCGGAGGCGCGCCGCCTCGGCGTGCAGGTCCTTGAGGAGCAAACCGAGCGGCGCGACCGCCGCCATGTCGCCCGTGCCGGTGAGCTTGACGATGAGGGTGTCCTCCCTCAGGGCCGGCTCGATCCCGAAGCTGTCCGTGACGACGGGCTCAACCCTTAAGCTGCTCATCGACCCTCCACCTCCCCACCGGCGCGTGCGCGATGATCGTCAGCTCGTTGCCCTCGATCGTATAGTCCACGTCGAGCCCGCCCTCCGCGCGCACCCGCGCGAGGCCGAGCCCCGACACCCCTTCTACCATCGCCGTCTCACAGATGAGTTCGTCATAGTGCTTCACAGGATCGCTCGCCGCCTTCAGCTCGAAGAGCCGCCTCTCCACCTCGCGCAGCCGCTCCGGCGACGCCTCGTTCCGCGCGGAGATCTTCATGACCCAGGAACTCTCGCGCTCCTCCAGCGCGAGCTCGAGGCTGACCTTGGGGCCCGAGGAGTACTTGATGATGTTCTCGGCGAGCTCGTGCGCGGCCATGTAGAACCGCGAGCTCACGTTGGCGTCGTCCAGCACCATGCTGCAGAAGCTGGACACCAGCCGAAGCACGCTGTTGGCCATACGCTCGCTCGGGTGGAACGAGATGCATAGAAACAGTGACCCGTTCGGACTCGGTTCGGACACGGACACGATTGGCGCAGCGTACGTGGTTCTCAACCCGGATCCAATCCCTTCTGCTGACACCGACGATAGCGCTCATGTAGGAAAGCGGGCGGCCTCGGGCCACAGTTGCCACAGTTACAGTTATCGAGGCGCGCTGTACCTCGCCACGACCACCGTGATGTCGTCATCGGGGCTCGGGCACCAGCCCTCGACCTCGCCGAGGATCCGGTCCCGGATCGCCTCGGCGGGCGCGCTCTGGGAGGACTCGATGGTGGAGCACAGCCGCTCGAGGCCGAACTGCTCGTGGTGCGCGTTGCGCGCCTCCGTCACGCCGTCGCTGTAGAGCACGAGGACGTCCCCGTCCTCCAGGACGAACTCGGCGTCTCGCGTCATCGCGTCAATGGCGGGCAGCGCGCCTATCCAGACGCCCGAGCTCGGGATGCACACGCAGCGGCGGGTGCGCGCGCGGCACACGATGATGTCGTCGTGCGCCCCCGCGAACGTCACCCGCCCGCTCCGCTCGTACCGCAAGAGGAGCAGCGTCGCGTGCTCGTCCCGCTTCAACCGACTGCGGACGTTCTCGTACACCGCCCCATTCACCGCAGAGAGGATGTCCCCGGGGCTGGCGCGCGGGTCGTTGCGCGTCAGGGCCGAGATCATGCTCTGGATCATCAGCATCACGAGCCCCGCCGCGAGCCCGTGCCCCGCGACGTCGCCGATCCCGAGCCAACCGCCCTCGTCCGTCGCGAGCACGTCGTAGTAATCGCCGCCGACCTCCGCGGCCGGCTTCATGACGGCGGAGAGCTCGAGGCCTTCGACCGAGAGCTGCGTCGGCACCAGCGTCGTCTGGATGCGCGCCGCGACGACGCTCTCCTGGCGGACCTTCTCCTGCTCCAGCCGCTCGCGCAGCTCCACCTGCCGCACGACCTCCCAGTGCAGCGCCGCGGCCTTGACCGCCGAGCCGATCTGGAGGCGGAGGGCGTCATAGACCATCTCGTTCGCGCCGCTGTTGAGCACCGCGACACCGAACTTCTCCTCGTCGCCGAACGCGACGGGGAGCGCGATCATGCTCGTGCGCTCCCGGCCTCCCAGGAACCCTTCGGGCGCCAGGCGGCGCGCCGGGAAGCTCTCCGCCGGCGGCTCCAGCTCGCGCCCGTCCTCCATCAGGAAGAGCGCCTTCATGGTGGTGCGCTGCGGGTCGTGCGCGGTGTCATAGAGCGACACCGCGACCCGCGAGAACTGCATCCGCGGCAGCTCCGACGCCATCATGCGCCGCAGGATGGGCAGGCTCAGGCAGGTCGAGAAGCTCCGCGCGCTCCAGCTCAGGTAGAGCGACGCGAGCTCCACGTTGAGCCGCTGCTGCCCCTCGGCGCGCACCGACGCGCTCCCGATGACGATGCGCGAGGCGTGCCAGATCCGCTCGAGCGCCTCGTCGAGGACCGCATCCCGGAGGGCCCCGTGGCCCCGGCGGAACTGCTCGCGCAGGAGCGTGATCATGCCCTGGAAGTGCTCGAGGATCGCGCCCTCGCGCCCCGCCGCGTCGAGGAGCGACTCGACCGCGCGCAGGAAGCGGCCCTCGGTCCCCTCGAGCTCCTCCTCCAGCGCCGACAGGAGCAGACCGGCCCAGCCGTCGAGCGATCCGGCGGGGATCGCGACGCTCTTCTCGAGCAGGCGCTCCAGATCATCCCGCTGGCCAGCGGACGGGAGCGGCGCGCTCCACGCCTTGCTCGGGGGCGCGCCCGCGGGCTCCACCTGGTACCCGCAGCCGCACGACTCGCGCAGCGTGAGCTCGACCGGGAACAGGTTGTACTCGGGGACCGGCTCGCCCTCGATCATGCGCACGATCATGTCCACGGCGCGCGCGCCGATGCGCTTGATGGGCTGGCGGATGGTGGACAGCGACGGCTTCGCGAAGCGCGCGATGACGGCGTCGTCGAAGCCGCACACGGGGAGGTCCTTCGGGACGCTCAGGCCGTGCGCCTTGAGCTCCTCGACGGCCCCGAGCGCCATGTTGTCGTTGGCGGCGACCACGGCGTCGAACGCGACCCCGCGCCCGATGATCTCTCGCATCGCGGCGCGCCCGGTGTCGATCGTGAAGCTGCCGAACGCGACGAGGCGCTCGTCGACGCGGAGCGAGCGGTCCGCGAGCGCCCTCCGGTAGGCGTCGGCGCGGACCTCCGCCTCCTCGTTGCTCGGCGGCCCGCCGATGTACGCGACGCGCTGGCACCCGTGGTCTTCGACGATGTGTCCGACCGAGAGATCGAGCCCGAGGCCGTTGTCGACCACGAGGCTCGGGATGCCGTCGATCGCCATCCCGAGGCTGCAGATCGGCAGCGGCGCGTAGGACCGGCAGAACCGCTTCATCCCCTCGATGCCGACGTGGTGGCAGAGCGTCGTCGAGGCGACGATGATGCCGTCGACCGTCTCCGCGCCGATGAGGTGATAGATGCTGTTCTGGGCCGTGCTGGCGGCCCCGGGGAGGGCGAGCGTCTCCCCGAAGGCGATGACGAGGTTGACGTCGTGCGCCTCGGCGGCACGCTCGACGCCGAAACGCACCTCGGACTGGTACTCACCTCGTACGTAGTCCATCAGGAGGGCGATCGTCCGGCGTCTCTTGCTCATCCCTGCGGCTCCTGCTCAAGCGTCGGCGATGGAGACCAGCTCGGGGGACATGCGCTCCAGCGCCGTCAAGCTCCGCCGTTGCCACCCAAGCCTGGCGTCCGTGACGAACTGTATCTTGCATTTCAGCCCCTGCGCGGCTAGACCGCAAATGAAGCTGATGAACGCCTTCAGGCAGCTTGAGTTGAGAAAGTAAAGAGACCTTACGTCGAACTCCACGGCACTCACGGAGAGGCGCACCACCTCCGCCTGGAGGGCCTTGCAATAGGAGCCGAGCGGCGCGGCCGCCGCCATGTCGCCCGTGCCGGTGAGCTTGACGCTGAGGGTGTCCTCCCTCAGGGTCGGCTCGATCCCGAAGCTGTCCGTGACGACGGACTCAACCCTTAAGCTGCTCATCTCCCCTCCATCTCCCAACCGGCGCGTGCGCGATGATCGTCAGCTCGTTCCCCTCGATCTTGTAGTCCACGTCGAGCCCGCCCTCCGCGCGCACCCGCGCGAGGCCGAGCCCCGACACTCCTTCTACCATCGCCGTCTCATGGATAAGCTCGTCGTAGTGCTTCACCGGATCGCTCGTCGTCTTCAGCTCGAGCAGGCGCCTCTCCACCTCCCGTAGGCGTTCGAGAGAGGCCTCGTTTCGCGCGCGGATCTTCAGGATACAGGAGCTCTCGGTCTCCTCCAGCGCGAGCTCCAGGCTGACCCTGGGGCCCGTCGAATACTTGGTGATGTTCTCGGCGAGCTCGTGCGCGGCCATGTAGAACCGCGAGCTCACATTCGCGTCGTCCAGGATCATCCCGCAGAAACTGGACACGAGCCGCAGCACCGCGGTCGCCATGCGGTCGCTCGGGAAGAACGTGATGCACAGGAACAGTGATGCATTCAGGTTCGGTTCGGACGCGGGCACGATTGCCACAGCCTACGTCGTTCCCGCAGCGGAGCCAACGCCTTCTGCTCTCGCGCGAGCGCGAGCGCGCGGGTGAGGGCAGACCCTACAATACGGCGCGACGGCGGGCTTTGACCTGCCGCGTCGGCCGCGGGCTCGCTGCCGCGGTCCCCAGTGGCCTCACGGCCGCGCTCCTTCACTGGCGCGCTCTTCACTGGGCGCGCGGCCTCACGGCCGCGCGACGAGCCGCTTGCCCTGAGCCCTCAGGTTCGACACCGCCTCTCCCACGCGCTGGGCGAGCGGCAGCCCCCGGGGGACCACGAGGCCGGTCGCCCCGCCCACGCGGCCGAAGGACCATGAGAGCACCGAGCCGTCGGCGTCCCACGGCGCGAGCCGCTCGCGGCCGTCGGACGGCATGGCGCCGACGATCTCGTGCCGCTCCAGGTCGAGCGCCGCGATCCGGTCCGCCGACGAGAGCAGCAACGTCTTGCCGTCGGGCGCGGCGGCGATGTCCTCCCACTCCGCCCCGCTCACGCCCTCGAGCACCCGCTCCGTGAGGCCGGCGCGGCGGATCACGACGACGCCCGTCGCGTCCGCGAAGGCCGCGTCTCCCGGCAGCGGGCCGTCCGCGATCGCGGTCGCGCGCGGCGTGGCGTACCCGAGGACCCGCACCTCGCCCCGCGCCTCGTCGATGCGCGCCAGCGCGCCCGAGCTGAACGCGAGCCATAGCCCGGGGCCGACGTCGCCGCGCGCGGCGCTCGGGCGCGCCTCGTAGACATAGCCGTCGGTCACCGCGATCGTGCGGGACGACAGGTCGCGGAGCGACGTCGCGACGACGTTTCCGTCGAGCTCCTGCGTGAACAGCGTCCGGCAGGCGGCGTCGACGCCGAGCACGAGCGCCGGCGCCCTCGGCACCACCTCCACCGTCGCGCCGGTCGTCGCGTCGAACAGCGTCCACACCCCCTCGTCCCGCCGGTACGCCATGAGCCGGCCGTCGTCGCAGGCGCGCAGCACGTGGCCCCGCCGCGCGGCCGCGCGGCGCCGCGAGCCCTCGTCGTACAGGCGCACCTCGCCGCCGATCTCGAAGGCGACGACGCCCCCGCGCCGCAGCGCGGCCGCGGCCGAGGCGGCCGCGCCGCGCACCTCGGGGCTCCCCTCCGGGTCGAGCCCCTCGAACCCGAGGAGGCGCTCCGCGGCGGGCGCGCCCGGGCTGAACAGGACGAGGTCGCGCGTGAGCACGCGCCGGTCCGGCAGCCGCCACCCGCCGAGGAGCGCGTGCGGGCCGACGTCGCGCTCGGCGATGTCGGCCATCTCGCCGCGCGCGCGCAGCGGCCGCGGCGCGCCCTTGCCCGGGGACGCCTCGCACGGCGAGCCCTCGGGCGGCGGATCGCCCGCGGCGCGACCGCCCTTCCGGAGGTAGTGCCAGGCGCTGCCGCCGCTGCCGCACACGCCCAGATCGAGCCCGCCCGCGTCCCAGCGCGCCGACGCGGGCGCCGCATCCGTGTCGAGCTCGAAGAGCGGCGCCTCGGGCCGGTCGAGGGCGTAGATCGACGTCCTGCTCTGCTGCACGAGCGCGATCACGGGATCGCGCGGGCTGAAGCGGCCGAGCACGGCGGGCGCGCCCAGGGTGATCTCGGCGCCCGCGCCGCCGCCGGGCCCCCAGAGCAGCGCCCTGCGCCCGAGCACCGCCGCCACGCGCGCGCCGTCGGGCGAGACGCCGAGCACGTTGCCGCGGAACGGGTGCCGATCGACCGCCTCGGCGCCGCCGCCGCGCCGCATGTCCCAGCGCGCGATCCCGCCGTCGGTCGAGCAAGCGAGGACGGGCGCCGCCTCGGCCGCGTGGACGGCGCTGCTGCAGCGCACCGGCGCGACCGCGGCCAGCGCGACGGTGCCGCCCTCCCGCAGCCGGAAGACGCGGACCTCGCCGGTGACCGAGCGCGTCGCGAGCGCCGTGTCGAACGCGAACGGCACGCGCTCCACGTGCGGGGCGTCGTGCGGCCGCAGCGCGAGGACGCGCGGCGATTTGGCGCGCTCGATGCTCTCCGGGTCGGCGTCGAGCGCCACGTCGTCGATGACCTCCGGGTCGGGCGGGCGCAGGTCGGCGACGAGCAACGAGCCCCCGGGGCCGCCGGCGATGACCCACCGATCGTCCCACGGCAGCGCCGGCCCCACCACGGCGTCGACGGTCAGGAAGCGCGCGCGCGGCAGCCCCACCGCGGCCGACGCGAGATCGAGCGGCAGCGCCGCGTCATCCGCGCGCCGCGCGAGGGCCGCGGCGATCCACGCGGCGCGGTGGTACGGGTCCTCCGTGCGGCGCGCCTTGCCGATGAGCTCGGCGAGCTCGGCGCGCTCCTCGGCCTCGCGCGCCTTGGCCTCGGTCTGCGCCTGGCGCGCCGCGGTCCACCGCTCGGCCATGAACGCCGAGGCGACGGTGAGCCCGAGCGCCAGGGCCGCGCCGATCTTCTTGGCGCGCTGGGCGCGGGCGCGCCGGAGGCTCTCGCGCACGAGCGCCTGCTCGCGCCGCGGCAGCCGCGAAGCGAAGGCCGCGCTCTTGCTCACCTGCTCGAGCAGGTCGCGGCGGAGGAGGAGATCGGGGCGCTCGCCGGAGCGATCCCACACGTCGGCGGCCTCGCGGAGCCGCTCGAGCAGGATGAGCCGCTCCATGTGCAGCGCGCGGGTGGCGGCGGCGTGCGGCCAGCTCGAGACGAGCGACTCGTGGGCGAGCTCCACGGACCTGTCGCGGCGGACGAGGAGGCGCGCGCGCTCGAGGGCGCCGAGGACGCGGTCGACATCGTCGGGCGGCGCGGCGACGGCCTCGGCGAGCTCTGCCTCGACCCAGCGGACGCGCGACCCGTCCATCGCGCCGAGCCGGAGCAGCGCCTCGTCGGCGATCGCGCGGTCCTCCGTGGCGAGGGCGGCGAGGGCGGCGTCGGCGTGCCGCGCGAGAGCGCCGCGCACGCCGCCGAGCTCCTGCCAGACCTCGCCGCTCAGCGCGCCGCGCCGGTCGCGCGCGCGTTCCCACCACTCCGCGAGGGCGAGCGCGATGAACGAGAGCGCCGCGCCGCCGCTCCGGAGCTCGCGCTGCGCCTCGGCCGCGACCAGGGCGAGCCCGCGCACCTCGGCGCCGGCGAGCTTCGCCGGGCCTGCGACGAGGTCCTTCACGGCGGCGGCGGCGGGCAGCCCCACGTAGCGCAGCGCGGCCCGGAGGCCCTCGCCGGCCGGGGTGGCGAGGAGGGCCGCGGTGCGGTCGTCGGCCTCGTCGAGCACGCCGATGAGCCGGAGGCCTCGCCGCGGCTCGCCGGTCGCGAGCGCGCCCACGAGGGCGGCGAGGCGCCCGTCGCCGAGGGGCGCGATGGGGTCGACGATCAGCGCGACGCCGACGGCGGACGCCATGCAGAACCTGGTGAGGGCGTCGAGGTCCGCGGCCTCGAGCTCCGGCGAGACGGCGGCGAGCGCGCGGGCGAGGGCGCCGTCGGGGTGGTCGCCCGGGGTGAGGCGCGCCTCGATCCAGTCGTCCTTCTGGTCGACGTGGCGGCGCGCGAGGTGGGGCACGAGCCCCGCGGAGGCGAGCGAGCTCTTGCCCGATCCGCGCGGCCCCTGGAGCACGACGCACGGCTCGAACTCGAGCTCGCGCCCGAGGCGCGCGGTGTCGTCGTCGCGCCCGAACAGGAGCCCCTCGTCGGTGGACGAGAGCGGCGCGAGGCCCCTGTACGGACGTTCGGGGACGCCGTGGGGCCGCTCCCAGACCTCGTCGATCAGCTGCGTCAGCTTCCCTGGCGCGACGCGTCGGTGCGCTGGATCGACGGACAGGAGCCGCTGGAGGAGCGCGACGAGGCCGCGCGGCAGCCGCGCGGGGTCGCGCTCGAGGTCGCGCATCGTGCCGCGCAGGGTCGCGGCGCGGAGCTCGGTCCACCAGGCGGAGACGCTCGCGGGGTCGGAGCAGTCGTCCGGCTCGTCGGGCACGGCGTGCGGGAGGCGCCCGGTGGCGAGCTGCGCGATGCAGACGGCGAGCGCGTAGGCGTCGGTGGCGGCGGTCGGCTCGGCCATCTCGAGCACCTCCGGCGCCATGAAGCCCGGTGTTCCGATGACGTTGCGCGCGGCGGCGGGGCTGTCCGCGCCGGCGAAGGCGCGGCGCGTGGAGGCGTAGACGTCGCGCTCGGCGAGGAAGGCCGCCGTGCCGAGGTCGCCGCCGCCGCTGTCATGGCCGCCGCCGACGGCGACGGCGGGGGCGCGGGAGACGGGGGCGCCTGCGCGCCGCGAGATGCCGAAATCGAGGACCTTGAGGGCGCCATCCTGGGTGAGGAACAGGTTGGCGGGCTTGAGGTCGAGGTGGACGACGCTGCGCGCGTGGATGACGTCGAGCGCGCCGGCGACGTCGCGGGCCCAGGCGACGACGCGGCGCCAGGGGATGCGGCGGCGGAAGCGGATCAGGTCGGCGAGGTTCCGGCCCTCGAGGAGCTCCATCGAGACGAACGGGGTCTTCGGGGCGCCGTGGAGGATGCCGGCGGCGTAGATGGTGACGAGCGACGGGTGGCGGAACGAGGCCAGGAGCTTGGCCTCGTCGGCCCAGTCGGCGGCGTCGGCGAAGTCCGAGACGAGCAGCTTGAGGGCGACCTCGCGGAACGGCGCGCCGTCGGGCAGGAGCTCCTCGGCGCGCCACACGTCGCCGAAGCCGCCGCGGCCGAGGCGGACGCGGAGCCGGTAGCGGCGGTCGAGCACGTCGCCGGGGGCGTGCGCGAGCCCGCCCGCGGGCATGGGCACCGGGCCCGGATCGCGGGAGGAGCTCCCCTCGTCGACGAGCGTGCGGTCCATCGCGAGACGACGGTATCACCGGCGCGGCGAGAGGTGTCGAGCGGCGCGACACCCGCCTGAACCCGGCCCTCGCGATCGCGACGTGTACCGGGGAGGCACGTCGCTCGACGGCCTTCCTCTGAATCTGTAGTTTCAGCGACACCGCATCGAACCGGTCCACCAGCGCTGTAGCGGGGAGTCGCCCCGGTTCACGACGAAAACCGTATTGGCGCCAAGTTCGCCAATTCGCTCCATTCCCGCACGGAACGCCCGGGGAGACGCCCCGAGGACGCCGCGCGAGGTCGCGAGGAGCGCTGAGCGCGCTGAGCGCCGCCAGGCTGGACTTCCGTGCCTTGCCGCGTATTCTGCCGGCGGGCGGGTCTCTGTCCGGCGGGGGGACGGCGGATGCTCGAGCCGATGTGTGGGGGGCGTCACGCTCCTTTGGACGGCTGACGCGGAATACGGGGTCTTGCTGCAATGATCGATCTGTCAGGTCATACGCTGTTCGAGAGGGTATACGAAGGCGCCGAGACCGTGCTGTACCGCGGCCGCCGGAACGAGGACGGCGCGCCGGTCGCGGTCAAGATGCCTCGGTCCGAGTTCCCGACGGCCAGGGATCTCGCGCGGCTGCGGCGCGAGTTCGCCATCCTGCGGGACGCGGGCGAGGTGGCCGGCGTCGTCAGGGCGCACGCCATCGAGAAGTGCGGCAGAGGCCTCGCGCTCATCATGGAGGACCTCGGCCCCTCCTCGCTGCACGCCGTCCTGAAGGCGCGCAGGCTCGACGTGGGCACGGCGCTCCGCACCGCCATCGCGCTCGCGGGCACCCTCGACACGCTCCACGGACTCCGGATCATTCACAAGGACATCAAGCCGCACAATATCCTGATCGACGAGAAGACGCA
Source organism: Sorangium sp. So ce128 (assembly GCF_051525245.1). Classification (NCBI taxonomy): domain Bacteria; kingdom Pseudomonadati; phylum Myxococcota; order Polyangiales; family Polyangiaceae; genus Sorangium; species Sorangium sp. So ce128. The sequence goes on from NZ_CP150313.1 coordinate 7,510,107, forward strand.
GCGCCCGCGGCTCGTCGACTTCGGCATCGCGGCCCGCCTCTCGAGGGAGGCCCCCGAGACGCTCCCGCCGGACGCGCTCGAGGGCACCTTGTCGTATATCGCCCCTGAGCAGACTGGCCGCATGAACCGGAGCGTGGATCTGCGCGCCGATCTCTACTCGTTCGGCGTCACGCTCTACGAGATGCTGACAGGGGCCCTCCCGTTCCAGGAGGGCGATCCCACCGCGCTCATTCACAGCCACATGGCGCGCATGCCGACGCCGCCGCACGAGCGCGCGCCGGGGGTGCCCCACGCGCTGTCGGACGTGATCGTGAAGCTCCTGGCCAAGATGCCGGAGGACCGATACCAGAGCGCCCGCGGGGTCAAGCTCGACCTGGAGGAGTGCCTCCGGCGGTGGGAGGCGACGGGCCGCGCCGATCCGTTCCCGCTGGGCCAGCACGACCGGCCGCTGGATCTGCGCGTTCCCCAGCGGCTCTATGGCCGGGATCACGAGGTGAACGTGCTCCTGTCCGCCTTTCAGCGGGCTCGCCGGGGCGCGGCCGGGCTGGTGCTCATCTCGGGCTACTCGGGCGTCGGCAAGACCACGCTGGTGAACGAGATCCACAAGCCCATCGCCCGTCATGGAGGGTATTTCGCGAAGGGGAAGTTCGATCCGATCAACCGGGACGTCTCGCTCGCGTCGGTGGCGCAGGCGTTCCGCGAGCTCATCCGGCAGGTCCTGACGGAGTCGGCGGCGGCCGTCGAGGAGTGGAGACGCAAGCTGCTCGCCGCGGTCGGCGCGAACGGGCAGCTCCTCATCGAGCTGATCCCGGAGCTCGAGCTGATCCTCGGGCCTCAGCCGGCCGTGCCGGAGCTCGGGCCGACCGAGGCCCGGAACCGCTTCGATCTGCTGGTGCAGCGCTTCCTGCGGGTCTTCGCTGCGCCGACCCACCCGCTGACCCTCTTCCTCGACGATCTGCAGTGGGCCGATCCGGCGTCGCTCAGGATCCTCGAGCGCCTCCTCACGGACGTGGAGGGCAACCATCTCCTGATCATCGGCGCCTATCGGGACAACGAGGTGGACGCCGCCCACCCGCTGCACGCGACGCTGGGTGAGCTTCGCAAGTCGGGCGTGGCGATCGCCGAGCTCACGCTCAAGCCCCTCGACATGCCGACGGTCACACAGATCGTCGCCGACACGCTGAGCGCGCGGCCGCATGCGGTCGCGCCGCTCGCGACGCTGGTCTTCGAGAAGACCGAGGGCAACCCGTTCTTCCTGGGCCAGCTCCTCGGCGAGCTCCACGACGCGGGGGCGCTGTGGTTCGACGCGCCCTCGGAAGCCTGGGCATGGGACGTGGCGCGCGTCCGGGAGGCGGTCGCCGCGGACAACGTGGTCGACCTCATGCTCGACAGGCTGCACCGGCTCCCGCCGGCGACGCAGCGCGCGCTGAAGCTCGCCGCGTGCCTGGGCCACACGTTCGATCTCACCACGCTGGCGGCCGTCCACGAGAAATCGCCCGCCGCGACGGCCGCCGACCTGTGGGACGCGCTGCGCGGGGGCCTGATCGTGCCGCGTGACAGCGATTATCGCTTCTTCGACGAGAGCGCGGACACCGAGCCCTCGGCCCCCCAGGAGATCAAGGTATCGTACCGGTTCCTGCACGACCGGGTGCGCCACGCGGCCTACTCGCTGGTCGAGCCCTCGCGCAGGGAAGCGCTGCACCTGGCGATCGGCCGGCTGCTCTGGGCGCGGGCCGGCGAGACGCCGCCGGACGAGGACCTGATCGAGATCGTCCGCCACCTGAACCTGGGCGCGCGGGGCATCGCCGACGAGGCCGGGCGGCTGGCCCTGGCCCGGCTCAACCAGCGGGCGGGCAGGGCGGCCAAGATCAGGACAGCCTATCGGGCGGCCGCAGACCACTTCAGCGCGGGGCTAGAGCTCCTCGGGGACGCGCGCTGGGCGCGCCACGAGGAGCTCTGCTTCGCGCTCAGCCGAGAGAGCGCGGAGTGCGTGTACCTGAGCGGCGCGCCCGAGCGGGCCGAGGAGCTCTTCACGTCCCTCATGCCCCGGGCGCGGTCGAACGTGGAGCGGGCGCAGATCTACAGCCTCCGCGTGCTGCTCCACGTGACGCTGGGGAACCTCGCGGACGCGGTGCGCCTGGGCGGCGAGGGCATCGGCATCCTCGGCTTCACGCTGCCGAGCAGCGAGGCGGAGCTGCAGGCGCGCGTCGGGGCCGAGCTTGCAGAGGTGGACGCGAACCTGGCGGGCCGGCGCATAGAAGACCTGATCGACGCGCCGGTGATGGACAACCCGGAGCAAAGGGCGCTCGTCCAGCTCATCAGCGATATGATGGGTCCGGTCTTCTGCCTGAGGCCGGAGCTTTATCCGCTGTTCGTCCTCAAGCAGGTCAACATCTCCCTGCGGTACGGCCACGCGGACGTGTCCGCCCTCGCGTACACCTCGTACGGATTCCTGCTCGCGGTCTTGCAGGGGCGGCCCGCGGACGGCCACGCGTTCGGCCGCCTCGCCATCACCTTGAGCGACAAGTTCTCGAACGCCGCTCTGGCCGCCAGGGTGAACTACGTCTTCGCCACGTATTCCCACCTGTTCCACGACGTGCGCGACGGGATTTCTCGCTTCCTGCAGGCGCGGCAAGGGCTGCTGGAATCGGGCGACTTCGCCCATCTCAGCAACGTATGGAACTGCGTGACCAGCAACATGTTCACCGCGGGCTATCCGCTCGAGGAGCTGCGCGAGGAGGTGGAGCGAGGCCTCGTCGTGTTACGGCGAACCGGGGACGTCAGCGGCACAGCCGTGATGACGCTCATGAGGCAGGCGATCGCGAGCCTGCAGGGGCGGACGCGGGCCCCGGGCAGCCTGAGCGACGACCATTTCGACGAGGACGAGTTCGTCGCGCGCCTCAAAGAGAGGGACTTGATCGCGGGCCTCTTCTTTTACGCGCTGCTCAAGCTGCAGCTTCCCTATCTGTACGGCGACTGCGAGAAGGCCGCGGCGCACGCCGCGGACGCCGAGGCCTACGGCGCCGGCATGCTCGGTCTGTATCAACCGACGAAGCTGCATTTCTACGCTTGCATGGCGTTTCTCGCGCTGCCCGCCGCGGCGTCGCCCGAAGAGGCGGAGCGCCGCGCGCTGACCATCACCCGCCACAAGGAGCGGATCGCGGGCCTCGCGGCGAGCGCTCCCATGAACTTCCAGCACCTGCTGCTGCTCATCCAGGCCGAGGAGGCGCGCGTCGCCGGCGACCAGCTCGAGGCCATGGGCCTTTACGACCGGGCGATCTCCCTGGCCCGGGAGAACGAGTTTCCTCACGACGAGGCGCTCGCGAACGAGCTGTGCGCGAAGCTGCACCTCCACGAGGGCAGGACGAAGGTGGCGCGCGCGTACATGGCGGACGCGTACCTCGGCTACCGGCACTGGGGAGCGACGGCCAAGGCGGACGCGCTCGCGCGCGATCACGCCGCGCTGCTGCCCTCTTCGAGCGACAGCGTGCCGATCTCGTCCATCCCCTCGGCGACGTCGGGCCCGGCGCACGCGGGGACCATCCTCGGCCGGACGACGGTCGGCAACCTGCGGGATGCCGCGCTGATCGTGCGCGCCGTGCAGGGCATCGCCGGCGAGACGGAGCTCGAGCGGGTGATCGAACGCCTGGTGACGCTCGTGCTCGGGAACTCCGGCGCGCAGCGGGGGGCGCTCGTCCTGGAGCGGGACGGGCGGCTCTTCGTCGAGGCGACCTTCGGGGTCGAGCCCGGGACGCTCGCGCTCGGGCCGAGCGAGCCGCTCGATACGCGCCCCGACCTGCCGCACAAGGTGGCGCTGTTCGTCGCTCGCACCCGCGAGCCGCTGGTCCTCGACGACGCCAGCGCCGATGCCCGGTTCTCCGACGATCCCTGCATCCTCGGGCAGGGCACGCGATCCGTCCTGTGCCTTCCGCTGCTCCACCAGAGCCGCATGAACGGCGTCCTTTACCTGGAGAACAACGCCGCGAGCAGGGCGTTCAACGCGAGCCGCGTCGAGCTGCTCGGCCTCCTGTCGTCCCAGGCCGCGATATCCATCGAGAACGCGCTGCTCCTCTCGGGCATGCGGGAGGTGAAGGAGCAGGTCCAGAACGCCAACCGGCGGCTCGAGGCCGAGGTCGCGCAGCGCACCGAGGAGCTCCAGCGCTCCAACGCGCAGCTCAGCGCGAGCAACGAGCGCCTGAAGATCGAGCTCACGCAGCGCGAGCAGGCGGAGCGGGAGCGGGCCGCGCTGCAGCGCCAGATGTTCGAGGCGCAGCAGACGAGGCTGGCGGAGCTCTCGACGCCGCTCATCCCGATCACCGACCGGATCATGGTGATGCCGCTCATCGGCACCATGGACGCCGCGCGGGCGGCCCAGGTGCTGGAGGTCGCGCTCGACGGCGCCCAGCGCCACGAGGCGCGCGTCGTGATCCTGGACATCACCGGGATGAAGCACATCGATACCCAGATCGCGCAGACGCTCGTGGGGACCGCCAACGCGCTGCGGCTGCTCGGCACGGAGGCCGTGCTCACCGGCACGCGCGCCGAGGTCGCCCAGGCGATGGTGGGCCTGGACATCGAGCTGAAGTCCATCGTCACCATGGGCACCCTTCAGAGCGGCATCGCCTATGCGCTCCGCCGCGCCGGGCAGTCGACCGGGATGAGCGCGCCGCTGTCCTCGGGGCCAGCCCGCGCGCGCCCGCCGGCGAGGTGAGGTCGGGCGATCACGCTCAAAACCGATCGTGAAAGTCAGAGAGCGCCGACGGCGCTCTCGTGCACGTGCCTGGCCCGGGACTGCGGCGGCTTTCGGTCGCCTCACGCCTTGATGGCGTCGAGCTCCCCCGGCTTGCTGATGCCAGGCCCGTCGGTGACCTTGCCTGCGCCGTCGGTGGTGAACGACGGCCCGCTGCCACCGAAGCCAACCGCGACCGCATCCGAGACGCCGAAGCGATCGACCGGAGTCCAGTCGGGCGTCCCGGCGCCGAGCGCGTTGATCAACGTCGTGTAGAGCTTGTTCAGCGGGACGGTTCCGCCCGACGAGCCGGTGTTGCCGCTGTTGTTCTCGCCCTCCGTGCCGCTCGAGCAGGTGGCTTCGCTGTTGCCTGCCTCGAGCTTCCCGCCCGCGACGTTCACCGAGACGCCCTGCTTGAGGTAACCGCCCGCGCTGCCGGCGATCACGATGGGCAGGTTGTTGTTGTTGTGCGCGTTGCCGTCGGCGAGCTCGGGCAGCCACATGACCGCGGAGTTGTCGAGCATGGTGCCGCCCCCCTCCTCGATGCTGTCGAGGGTCTTGACCAGCTTGGCGTACCGACCCGCGTACCAGCGGTCGATCTCGTGAATTTGCTCGATGACGCCGCTCACGCACTGGCCGCCGACAGCGGCGCTCCCGTTCCGGTGCGAGAGCCCGTGATGATCGTGGGTGTGCGCGATGCCGTCCCACTTGAACGTCACGAAGCCCGGCCACTGGAGCACGATGGAGCGGTTGTTGTCGCACATCATCGTGAGGGCGATGAGTCGGATCATCATCTCGCTGCCGAGCGTGTACACCGTCTCGCTGTTGGGGAAGCCGCCGCCGCGAGCGGGGTAGCCCGCCTGCGTGAGGGCGGCGTCCGTGACGCCGAGCGCGGTCGCTGACTCCGCGGTGCAAGCAGAGGGGACGACCCGCTGCTCGGTCTCGCGGAGCAGGGAGAGCCAGTCGTCGATCTTCTTCCGATCGGCGCCGCTCATCTTGCGGGCCTTGTAGGCGTTCAGGTCACGGCTCACCAGATCGATGATGCTCTCGCCGCGAGCCACGCGATAATCCGCTTCCGTCTCGGAGCCGCTCACGAAGAGCCCGGTCAGGCTGCTGTACACCGTGCGCGCGTTGGTCACGGGCGCGTACGGCGTCTTCGGCGCCGAGTACGACACGATGCCCTTGACGTTCGTGAAGGCATTGCCGACGGAGAGCACGAGCGGGACCTTGTTGGTGCCCGGGTTGAAGCGCTGCGCGATCTCGTGGTCGAGCGAGTGCGACAGCGCCCAGTGATCCCCGGTGGGATCGAGGGGCGCGCAGGTCAGCTTGCTGCCCATGCCCTGATCGTGGGGATCGAAATATTCCGTGCCGTCCACCTTGTTGTTGAAGCCGTTCAGCGGCATCGCGAGCCCGCGCGGGAAGAGCAGCTTCGACGCGAAGGGCGCGAGCGCGGCGAGGGTCCGGGGCTTCCCGTCCGCCTGCGTCGTCTCCAGGGACGCCGCGGTGACGGTCCCGGCCCCGTTCTCGATCCCCGTCGGGAACCATCGGTTCGTCAGGCAACCGTTGTTGGTGTAGAAGATCACCAGGCGGCGCGGCGACGGCGCCTCCTGCGCTCGCGCGGAGCGGCCGAGCGTATTCAAGAAGGGGACGGCGAGCGCCGCGCCACCAATTCCGCGCAGGAACAGTCTTCGGTTCACGGCTCCACCTCCGCCTGCAGGGCACGAACTCGGAACGATTGACTCTGTGTGAGGTCTGCGATGAGATCGAGCACCGTGTAGCCGCCCTGCGTGAGCTTGGCGGTCAGCTCGTCCACGGTGCAGGAGTCCTCGTTGTTCAGCTCGCGCTGGTAGGCGAACGAGACCCACTTTCGCACGTAGCACGTGTGCGCTGCCGGGGAGCTCGCGATGGCCTCGGAGAGCGCCACCGGACCGTCGATCGCCACGAGGTCCTCGCCCACGCCGACGTCCACCCGTGTGTCGATGGGCGCGCCCGAGAACGATTCGGTCTGCTGGAAGGCGCCCACGGCGTCGTACGCCTCGAGCGCGAAGCCCGCCGGGTTGATGTACGTGTGATGGCAGAACGCGCAGGAGTCTCCCGCCGTCTGCGCGTCGACCCGAGCACGGTTGGTCGTGAGGTTCGCGTCCGTGGGCAGCGGCGTGCCCTCCACCATCGGGGGCGGCGGCGGGATGTCCGCGCAGAGGACCTCCTTCTGCAAGAACGCGCCGCGCAGGATGGGCGACGTCCGGTCGTACCCCGAGTGCGACACCAGGAAGCCCAGGCGGGTGAAGAGGCCAGAGCGCTGCGTCGGGTCGAGCTCGACCGGCACGAGCTCCGCGCCGTTGAACTCCGCAGGATCCAGGTCATAGAGCGGCGCCAGGGAGGCGTTGACGAAGCCCACCGGCGTGGTGACCAGATCCTGGAACGTCCCGGCCTGATCGAAGACCACGTGCTCGATGAAGCGATCGGTCTCCTCCGACAGGAGCGGGATCATCGACGCTTTGAAGTCCGGGAAGGCGGCCGGATCACGCTGGATGTCCGACCAGCGCGTGCCGGGGCCCATGTGGAGGTAGAGCTCGTGGAAGGCCTTGACCATCCCGCGGCTCTTGGGATCCGCGAGCATTCGCTGCGCCTGCGCGAGGATCTGCTCCGGCGTCTGCAGCGCGTCTTCGTCTGCCGCGGCGAACAGCTCCTCGTCCGGCATGGTTCCCCAGATCAGGTACGAGAGGCGCGACGCCACCTCGTGGCTGTTCAGCACGAAGTACTCGCCCTCGGGCTTCTCGTTGATCTCGGCGCGCATCAGGAAGGAGGGCGAGAGCAAGAACCCTTCGATGATCAGCTGGGCGCCGTCCTCGAACGAGCCGGTCGGCGTGAGCGCCTGGCGGCGGGTGTAGAGGGCCTGGAAGAGCCCCCTCTCCTCCTCGGTGAGCGGCCGCCGGAAGGCGCGCCGCCCCAGCGTATCGATGAGCTGGTTCGCGCACGCGGTGCCGTCGCCTGCCGGCGTGCACGGGATGGTCTTGGCGCGCGCCTTGGCCTCTGCCATCACCGCCGCCGCCACCGTCGCCGCGGCGGTCTTGTACCCGTCCCACGCGCGCTGATCGACGCTCCCGACCCCGTCCGGCGCGAGCATCGACGACGGCTGGTTGTCGATGCCGACCAGATCGCGAATCGTGTTGTCGTATTGCGCCCTCGTCAGACGCGGCAGCGCCGACGTTCGCGGGACGCCCGGCACGCACACCGTCGGCTCGACGCCGGGGCCGCCCCCCGCCGAGCCGTTCCCTCCGGCGCCGTCTCCGCTGCTAGACCCATTGCCAGACCCGCTCCCAGGCGCGTCGCCAGAGCCGCTCCCAGGCCCGTCGCCAGAGCCGCTGCTCGCCTCCGGGTCATCGCCGCCGATCATCGCGGTGCAACCGCCCATGGCTGCGTAACTCGCCGTGAGCAGCACAGGAACGATGAACCGCCTCGCCCACGTGTCCATAGAACTCACCTCATCCGAGGGGCTCTCACATCGAGCATCGCCCACGCATCAGGATGCCTTATCGTGGGTCGCAGATCACGAGTTTTCTCGTATTTTCGTCTTGGCGCAAGTTTGCTTTCGCCCGGCAAATCCGCTGGTTTTCAAGGCGCCGGGGCGAGGCGCGTGAGGAGAATTTCGACTTCTCTTGTGATACAGCAATTATTGCGTGAGAGTGGCATGATATTGTGAGCGCTCACATGGACATCGAAGTACAGCGGACAGCGCCACGCGACCCAATGCGCTCTTCGCGCGAACCGGACCACGCCTGCGCAGGAGCGGCCGGACACGCTCTCGACGCTGCTCCGCTGAGCAATTCGAGCGGTCGCGAACCAAACCAACTTTCGGGCATCGAGGACAATGAGAAAAATCCTTCTGGCTCTGCTGTTCCTGTCGATCCCCGGCTGCGGTGATGACCCCTCCGACACCCGACGTCGAGCACCACGACGTCGAGCGGCGGGGACAACAGCGGTGGAGCGGGCTCTTCCGGCAGCTCGTCGGTCTCGGGTGGGGGTGGGAGCGGATCCACCGGTACAGGCGGCCCAGGCGGCGTCGAGGACAGCGGCGTGAGCTGCCCCGCGCCGACGTTGCCCGACGCGGCATCTCTCCCTGTCTACGAAACTCATCAAGATCCGTTTACGATGCTGGATGGATCACGCATCACGAAGACGTCGGAATGGGCATGTCGACGCGCGGAGATCAAGGCGCAGGTCGAGCAGTATGAGTCCGGACCGAAGCCCGCGGTGTCCAAGGATGACGTGACGGGGGAGTTTTCGGGGAACAAGCTGACGGTCGGCGTCAACGAGGGCTCGAAGAGCGTCTCCTTCTCCATCGACATCAATCGGCCTGCCGGAGCGCCCTCCGCTCCGATTCCACTCCTCATCAGTCTCTACGGCTTTGGCAGCGTGACCCTGGACGCGAGCGTGTTCAGCCAGAACGGCGTCGCGACGGCCCTCTTCAACAACAACAACATGGGCGCCCAGGGCGGCGGCGGCACGCGTGGGACGGGGATCTTCTATGACCTTTACGGCAAGGACCACCCGGCCAGCTCGATGATCGCGTGGGCCTGGGGCATCAGCCGGATCATCGACGCGCTGGAGAAGACCCCGGCGGCCAACATCGATCCGAAGCGCATCGCGGTGACGGGTTGTTCGCGGGATGGAAAGGGGGCTCTCACGGCAGGGGCGTTCGACGAGCGCATCGTGCTGACGATCCCGCAAGAATCGGGCGCCGGTGGCTCGGCGAGCTGGCGCGTCTCCCAGGCGGGGAAGGACGCCGGGGAGAACGTGCAGACCCTGTCCAGCGCAGCCGGTGAGCAGCCGTGGTTCCGTGAGAGCTTCGGCGCGAACTTCGGCAACAAGGTGACGACGCTCCCGTTCGATCATCACATGGTCATGGGTCTCGTCGCTCCGCGCGCGCTGCTCGTCGTCGACAATCGAATCGATTGGCTCGGCATCGACAGCACCTTCACGGCCGGGTCCATCGCCCACGCGATCTGGGAGGGGCTAGGCGTGCCCGACAGGATGGCTTACTCACAGCTCGGCGGCCATGAGCACTGCCAGTTCCCCGCGCAGCAGAGGGCGATCCTCGAGGCGTACGTGAAGAAGTTCCTCGTCGGGGGAGGCACCGACGACACCAACCTGCTCGAGAGCGACGGGGCGAAGGCCGACCTGAGCCGGTGGATGACGTGGACGCCGCCGAACCTCCAGTGACCGCAGGGCTCACCGATCGCGGAAGCCGAGCCAGACGGCCACCTCCGGCGCAGTGCGGACGGCGAGCTGGAACGTGGTCCGGCGCTTCCGGCGAAGTCCACCGAGCTTCCGAGATGCCTGGACGCCTTCCGGCCGAGCGGGCGCCTCATCCCGGGGAGCGTCGCCGCGTCTTCCGCTTCCCTCGGGCTTGCGCCAGCTCTGCCCGCAGCGCCTGCACCTCGGCCTGCAGCTTGTCGTTCGCTTCGCGCGCCTTGCTCTCGGCCTCGTCCGGCGTCGGCAGCAGATCGTGGCCTTCGCGGTCGCGCGCCAGCCGCAGCATCGGGCCGAGCGACTGGTCTTGCACGACGGTCCACCAGAGGCCCAGCGTCTCGCAAGCGCGCAGATCGGGGTCGCCAGACGCCCGCTCCACGAGATCGCCCTCCAGGGCGTCCCAGACGCGGATCGGTCGCTCTCGATCCTCGGGATCGAAGCGCACGACCTCCGGGATGCCCGCGGCGCGGTAGCGCTCGAGCTTCTCGTCCCAGTCGGGCTCGCCCTCGTCCGAGTCGCTCACGATTTCGACCCCGAGGTCAGGCGCCCCGTGCAGCCAGATCTTCCAGGTGCGGAAGGTCCGATGAGGCATACCCAGCCGGACGAAGGCGTCGGGGGCGAGGCGCTTCTTCGAGGTCCTCGGGTCCCAGTAGACGAACTGGTCTGAGCCGAGGGTCGCCGTGTGCGCGAGTTCGCGCTTGAGGATGAGGTACAGCGCGGTGCGGAGCTCCAGGTGGCGGTTCGTCTCGGGCACCTCTTCGGCCTCGGGGAAGTACACCGGCTCGGGCGGGCGGCTGTAGACATGCGCTCCCATCCGGCGGCGGGGTGCGGCGGCCGGACGAGATGCAGCGGACGGGCGGGCCGTGGATTCGACGGCTGACATGGCCTGCCGTGGAAGATACCACGACGGCTACCTCTGCGACATCGACAGGCCGAGGCAGCGGCTGCCAGGCGAGCCGCGCTCGTCGCGGCCCCTCAGCCGCCCGCGGCGTCCAGCATCGCCCGCAGGAGCGGCGGCGTGCGCCGCGGATCGCAGGGCGCCTTCACCGCCCGGCCCGCGACGACCGCGCTCATATGGCACGTCCCCGGCCGCGGCAGGTGATCCATCCAGTAGAGATCGAACCGGTCGTCCGGCGCGAGACGCCGCACCATCGGCTCTAGCGGCAGCATCAGCCCCTCGCGGAAGCGGGCCAGATAGACCACGTTCGACAGGCGAACAGGGGAGTTCAGCCCGATGCGCCGCCGCGTCCCGGACGCGTAAGGGCCCGTGTGATCGATGAACTCCACCGTCTGGAGATCGCCGTAGAGGTCCGGCTCCGTCTTCTCGACCGTCACCAGCGTCCACGCGCAGAGCGGCCGCTGCGCCCGCAGGAGCGCGCGCGTCATCTGCTCGAAGTCGGGCAGATCCGCGGCCGCCCGCGCCTCGGTGTAGTGGCCGTGCGCGAACTGGTTGCGCTCGGCCTGCATCAGGTTCGAGAGCGTCTCGAACGTCTGGTTGTGCGACAGCTTGACGTCGAGCACCTCCCTCGCCATCGAGCCGATCGGATCGTCGCGATCGCCGAACGCCCGCGCGGCCGTGCGCGCGAGCTCGCGCCACGCGCCGAGCGCCAGGCCGTCGCGCGTGCGCGTGCGGCCGTGGAAATCGAGCAACGCGCCCCACCCGGGAGGCGCCCCGCCCGCGCCCGGACCGCTCGCGCCCGCGCTCCCCCCGCCCGCGCCCGGCCCGCTCGCGACGCCGCTGCGCGCCGAGGTCGGGGGCGCGCTGCCGCCGCTGAAGAAGGCCGAGACGAGCACCGTCGCGATGAAGCGCCACGTGCCCTCGAGCACGTCGAACAGCATCTTCACCCGCTCGATCGCGCTCGACGCCCCGATCGCCGCCCGCACCCGCCCCGCGATGGGATAGGGCAGCCCGCCGCTCAGCGCCGAGAGCACCCCGTGCGGATCGCCGCACTCGCGCGAGATCTCCGCCGCCCGCGCGCCCGCGTCGGCGTCGTGCAGGAGCTCCCACGACAGGGTCCGCGCGTGCTCGACCCTCCCGTCCAGGATGGGCGGCCGGCCGTGCCAGTCGCACTGCACCGCGCTCGCCATCACCGCCGGATCCGCCTTGCGGGGCACACACGCGGCGACCACGCCAGGCGCGAGCGGCGCGATCAGCGCGCCGGCGCCCGCGTGGGTCGCGACGACCGCCGCGAGCTCCTGCGCGAGCGCCCCGATGACGTGCGGCCCGACGCCGCCGAGCGCGCTCTGCTCCTCGATGCCGAACAGGACCGTCGCCCGGCGCCCGCTCCGCGACGCCTCGATCACCTCGAACGGCGCGGCGAAACGCGCGCTGGCCGCGCTGTCGCGGAGCTCCGCCACGGGGGTGGACGCGCCGTCCACGCCCGCCGCGCCGCGCTCGCGCTCCGCCGCGAGCGACGCGCCCCGCTCGCGCTCCGCCGCGAGCGACGCGATCGCGTGCAGGCCGAGCTCGACCTCGCGGCCGGCGACGTCCGCCTCGCCGGCGACCGTGAAGTAACCGCACGCGAACGCCCCGAGCCCCGCGGCCTCCGCGGCCTCCAGGGCCTGCCGGGCCGCGGCGGCCGCCTCCGCGGCGCCGCCCCGCACGAGCACCACCGCCGTGCCGTCCGCGTCGCCGACCGGCCGATCCGGCCACAGCCGGTGCACCGCGACCAGCGCGGCCGCCGCGCGCGAGGGCGCGCCCGCCTCGATCGGCCGCAGCAGGACGAGCGCGCCCTGGCCCTTCCGCGCGAGCAGCGACGCGCACTCCTGCTCCAGCCCGGCGCGCGCGAGCAGGCCCGTCGCCGGGTCCACCGCCCCGGCAGGGACCGACAGCGCGGCGTAGCGGCGGTCGAAGAACGTCGCGCGCATGCCGCCCACGCAGACGAAGGTGCCGTGCACGAGCGGCGACTCCTCCCCGCGCGCGAGGTGCCGCGCGCCGACCTGCACGGGCACGCTGCACTCCTCGCGGCGGCGCAGCCACCAGCGCACGCCGTCGTGGCGCAGCGAGGCCGCGAGCCGCGACGCCACGTCGGGGTAGACGAGCTCGTTGCGCTCGTCGCCCACGTGCTCCACGCGGCCGAGCCGCAGCGCGCCGACCGGCTCGAGCCGGAGCTCGTGGAGGTAGCCGTCGCGCCCCTCGATCCGCAGCCGATCCGGCGCGGCCACCTCGCCGCGCCACAGCGAGAACCCGGGCGCCTGCGTGAGCCAGAGCGTGGCGCCGCCCGCCGCGACCGACCGCAGCTCGGCCCCGGGCGCGCCCTCGGGGCCGCTCGCCTCGACGGGCGCGGGCGGGACGCTCTCGCCCGCCGGAAGGTCCCCGCCGCTGTCTCTTCCGCCCGTCACGCGTCCCTGTCCATGGTGATCCCGCGAGCCGCGTTCCCCGAGCATCCGGGGGGCCCCTCGGGCGATTACCGCACCGCGCCACGGCAAATTCAACGCAAATGCGCTGGGGCGCATTCCTCGGCGGCCTCTCTGCACCGCCGCGCGCCGCCCGCCGCGGCTTGACGCCTCCGACGCGTTTGCATTTCCTTCCTCCGCGCCGGCAGCCCGCCCCCTGGGCGCGCTCATGGCGAAACCGACAACACAGTCCGAGCGGATCCAGGCGAAGCGAGCGCGTTGCGACCGACGAGCCAGGGGGTCTTCCGCGCTCCACGCCAACAACCGGGAGAGAGCCGATGGCAGATAGACAGAGACATCACGGGATCACCTCAGCGCGCCGCGACGCCCGGCGCTCCTCGCTCGATCTGCTGGCGAAGGTCGGTCGCTCATCGCGGGTCTCCCTCGTCGCCGCGGTGGCCGCGCTGATCACCAGCGCGCCGGGGCGCCCCGCGCTGGCCGCGGACAAGGCGCCTGAGGGGCGATGGGTCGCTGGATGGCACAGCAGCCCGACGCCCGGCGGCACGTTCAACTCGCAGGATTGTCCCTCGGACGTCGGCCTCGCCGACCAGACGGTCCGGAACATCGTCCGCGTGAGCGCCGGCGGGAGCTCTGTGCGCGTGCGCATCTCCAACGCCGGCGGCAGCGAGCCGCTCAAGGTGGGCTCGGCGTCGGTCGCGCTCTCGGCCGGTGGAGCCGCCACGGTCGCGGGGAGCTCACTGCCGCTGCGCTTCGGAGGCCAGACCTCGATCGTCATCGCCGCGGGCGGCGAGGCGGTGAGCGACCCCGTGGCGCTGAAGGTCCAGCCGCTGCAGGCGCTGACGGTGAACGTCTACCTTCCGGGCAAGACCGGGCCGATCACGCAACACTACTTTGCAGCACAGGACAACTTCCTCGCCTCGGGCAACCAGACAGGGAACGGCGCCGACAAGCAGTTCACACGGAAGATCTCGTGCTGGATGGCCGTGTCGGGCGTCGACGTCAAGGCCTCACCGGACGTCGTCGGCACCCTGATCACGCTCGGCGATTCGATCACGGATGGATACCTGTCGACCAAGAACGACAACCATCGCTACCCCGATTACCTCGCGCAGCGCCTCGCCAGCCGGAAGGGGCCGACCCTCGCCGTGGCGAACGCCGGGATCATCGGGAACGAGCTGCTCACCGTCCGTCCGCAGCTCCAGTTCGGGTATCCGGTCCCTGCCCGCCTCGCGCGCGACGTGCTGACCCAGCCCGGCGCCCGCGCGATCATCCTGCTGGCAGGCATCAACGACATCGGCGATCGCTCCGCCAAGGCCGCGGATCTGATCCCGGCGATCCAGCAGATCATCCAGTCTGCCCGCGCCGCCGGGCTCAAGATCTACGGCGGCACCCTGGTGCCGTTCGCCGGCTCGAACGGCACCTACAAGGGCGATTATGGAACCGCCAAGGGGGAGCAGGAGCGGCAGAAGCTGAACACGTGGATCCGCACGAGCGGCGCCTTCGACGGGGTGATCGACTTCGACAAGGCCCTGCGCGATTCGGCCGATCCGAGCCGCCTGCTCCCGGCCTACGACGCGGACAAGCTGCACCCGAACGACGCCGGGTATCAGGCGATGGCGAACGCCGTGGACCTGGACGCGATCATCAACGCCGTCGTCAAAGCGACCTCCCCGTAACCAAGGGCGCCGGCGATCCGTCGCGATCCTGTGCGCCCCGCGGAGCTCGCGGTGGCTCGTCGCTCCGCCGCCGTCCTCCGCTGACACGCCGAGCGCGGCGAATCCGCCCAAGGTGCGCATCCCAGATCCCCCCGCAGCGCTCGCATTCGAGCCCCCGCGCCCGTGCCTTCGCTGGGGCGAGCATCGAAGATGCGATGATTGTCTGTCGGTCCTATAAATGATAAGTGGCCTTATCATGCCCGTCCGCGCGCCGATCATGCCGCCCGAGACGAACGAGATTGTCCTGGTCGGAGGTCATCCGGGCGTGAAAGGCCGGTCCCACGCGTCGAGGAAGGCGAGGGAATATGAGCTCTGACGACGGCGATCAAGGGGACTACAGGAAGCTCGCCAACGCGCTGCCGCAGATCATCTGGACGTGCGACGCCGAGGGACGCCTGGATTGGGTCAACGATCGATGGACGGAGCTCACCGGCCTCGGCCGCGAGGAGTCGCTCCGGGACAAGGGCGCGCTCGCCGCCGTGCACCCCGACGATCGGGCGCACGTGCAGCGGTGCTTCGCCGAGGCCCTCTCCACCTCCAGCACCTGCGAGATGGAATACCGGCTCCGCACCCGGGCGGGTGTCTATCGCTTCCACCTCGGCCGGGTGGTGCCGATTCGGGGCGACGACGGCAAGATCACGCGGTGGGTGGCCGCCGTGTTCGACATGCATGATCAAAAGGAGGCCGAAGCGCTCGCGCGAGCGCGCGCAGATGAGCTCGCGGTGCTGATGGATGCCGTCCCGGCCGCGGTGCTCGTCGCCCGCGACCCTGGCTGCCAGGAGCTGCACGGCAACCGCGCGTTGCACGCGCTCCTCGGGAGCGATCCGGGGCAGAACCTGGCACGGACGGCCCTGGGCGCGGGCGACGACGCGGTAGACGACCGCGGCTTCAAGGTGCTGGTCGACGGCGTGAACCTGCCCCCGGGGGAGCTGCCCCTCCAGCGGGCGGCGCGCGGCGACGAGGTGACGCCCCACGAGATCGTGCTCGAGTTCCCGGACGGGCGCGCGATCCACCTGTACGGCGGGGCGGTGACGCTGCGCGAGCCGAGCGGTGAGGCGCGCGGCGCCATCGGCGCGCTCGTCGACGTGACGCGGCTCAAGGAGACAGAGGCTCGGCTCCACGAGGTGGCGCGCCAGAAGGACGAGTTTCTGGCGCTCCTGTCCCACGAGCTCCGCAATCCGCTCGCCCCCATCCTCACGGCGGTCCAGCTGATGGAGCTGCGCGGCAACGTCGCGACGCCGCGCGAACGCGAGGTGATCGCGCGCCAGGCGCAGCACCTGATACGGCTCGTCGACGACCTGCTCGACGTCGCGCGGGTGGCGCGCGGCAAGGTCACGCTCTCGAAGAAGTGGCTCGAGCTGGCGAGGGTCGTGGAGCAGGCGGTCGAGGCGACGGAGCCGCTCCTGGCGCAGCGAAGGCACAAGCTCACCTTGTCGGTGCCCACCGAGGGCCTCGCGATCGAGGGCGACGAGGTCCGCCTCACCCAGGTGGTCAACAACCTGCTCACGAACGCCGCGCGCTACACCCCGCCCGGAGGCCACATCGAGGTGACCGCCCGCCGCGAGGGCGGCGATGTCGTGCTGCGCGTCCGGGACGACGGCGAGGGCATCGATTCGAGCCTGCTGCCCCACGTGTTCGAGATGTTCGTGCAAGGGGAACGTGGCTCGGACCGAGCCCTGGGCGGGCTCGGCCTCGGGCTGTCCCTCGTGCGAACGCTGACGATGATGCACGGGGGCGTCGTGAGCGCGAAGAGCGCCGGCGTCGGTCGAGGCAGCGAGTTCACTGTGCGTCTTCCAGCAGCGGCGGCCCCGCCCTCGGCGGCGCCCGAGGCTCGCCCGCCTCAATCGCGGCCGCCGCAGACGCGGCGCCGGCGCGTCCTGGTCGTGGACGACAACCGAGACGGCGCCGAGCTGATCGCGGAGATGTTGAGCAAGAGCGGCCACGAGGTGCGCATCGCTCACGACGCGTCACGCGCGCTGTCGCTCGTGGACGCCTTCCGGCCCCAGATCGCCATCCTCGACATCGGCTTGCCCGTGATGGACGGCTACACGCTCGGGCGCGAGCTCCACACGCGCCTCCAGGACGCCCCGCCGATCCTGATCGCCCTCAGCGGTTACGGCCAGGACAGCGACAAGCGCAGCAGCGACGCAGCGGGCTTCCGGCTGCACCTCGTCAAGCCGATCGACGCCAGGGTGCTCGTCCCGTTGCTCGACGGGCTCCCCGACGACGCCGGGGGGCGCTGAGAGCCGCTCACGCCGGGAGCGCCGTCGCCATCGCAGCGGCGAGGCCGAGCCGCGGCGCGCCCCGGCTCAAGCCCCCTTTGCGGCGGAGAACGGACTCACGTACGTCGTGGCGCCGATCTGTGCCCAGGTGTCGTGGCGCCCGTCGAGGTACACCACCGGGACGCCCGTGAGGTCCGCGTCGTCGAGGCAGTTCAGGTTCACGGAGCAGAACTCCCCGCCGAGCTCCGGGATGTTTCCGTGCCCGAAGACGCGGATGCCGCACGTCTTGCAGAACCGGGCATGGCCGGCCTCGAACCGCGAATAGTCGCCGAGGACCTCCTCGCCGGCGAGCAGGCGGAAGGCGCTCGGCTTCACGATGATGCCCCACCACCTCGTCTTCGTGCAGATCGTGCAGTTGCACTGCGTCGTCCCGGCGCTCGGGTCGAAGTCGGCCTCGAAGCGGACGGCGTGGCAAGCGCAGCTGCCCTTGTAGGTCCGGAGGCCGGGGGTCGTCGTTGTGTGCTCGGAAGCGGCGTTGCTCATGGGCGGTGGCTCCAGGGATTGGGGGGCGGGGGCCGTAGGGCTCGTCGAGACGCGCCTTCGGGCGCCTCGCCCGCGGGATGAGAGGAAGCTAGACTGGATTGCGGACAGATTCGGTCCGCAAGGAGACAGGCGGCACATGGTCCAGACCTCCGCGCGGCTGCTGAAGCTCTTGTCGCTGCTGCAATCCCGGCGCTTCTGGACGGGCGGCGAGCTGGCCCGCGAGCTCGCGATCACCGAGCGCAGCGTCCGGCGCGACGTGGACAGGCTCCGGAGCCTCGGGTACCCCGTCCACGCGGCCACCGGCATCGGGGGCGGATACCAGCTCGGCGCCGGGAAGGAGCTGCCGCCGCTGCCGCTCGAGGACGACGAGGCCGTCGCCGTCGCCGTGGGGCTGCGCGCGGCGGCGACCGGACCCGTGAGGGGGCTGGAGGAGGCGTCGGTCCGCGCGCTCGGAAAGCTCGAGCAGGTGCTCCCCAAGCGGCTCCGGCGCAAGGTGACCGCGCTGGGCGCCGTGAGCGTGCGGCTGGGTGACAGCGGCCCCACCATCGACGCGGGCGCGCTCGCCGCCATGGCGAACGCGTGCCGCGACGCCGAGGTCCTGCGCTTCGACTACAGCAGCCACAGCGGCGCCGCGAGCTCGCGCGCGGTCGAGCCGTACCGGCTCGTGCACACGAGCCGCCGCTGGTACCTGCTCGCGTACGATCTCCAGCGAGGCGCCTGGCGGACGTTCCGCGTCGATCGCATCCAGGGCAGGCCGAAGGCCGCGGGCCGCTTCAAGCCGCGCCCGCTGCCCGCGGAGGACGTGGCCGCCTACGTGTCGAGGTCGGTCTCCACGGACGCCTACCCGATCCGCGCGCGCGTGACCGTGCACGCCCCCGCGCAGGCCGTCTCGGAGCGGCTCTCGGGCGTGGCGGGGCGCATCGAGGCGCTTTCGCCGGACCGCTGCGTGGTCCACACCGGCGGCGGGAGCCTCGATGCGCTCGCGTTCCACCTCGGGTTCATGGGGTTCGAGTTCGAGGTGCACGAGCCCGAGGAGCTCATCGACCAGCTCCGCCGCCTGGCCGAGCGCCTCGGCCGGGCCGCGGGGCGGAGCGGGGCGGCGGGAGAAGGCCCGGGCGCGCGGTGAAAGGCCGGAGTCGCCACGCCGCGCCTGCGCGGGCGAGAGGCATCCTGAAGAGATGGGATCTGCCGGCGCCGAAGCGCGCACGGTGAGCAGGTCCCGACGTCAGGTCCAGTTGCAGAACTCGAGCGAATCCGGGTCCGATGTGACCTGGACTTCCACTTCAGCGCAGTCGACCGGCGCGTAGGAGTCGAACCCCTCGCCCTGCGGCGCCGCGACGCACTTGCCGCAGCCGAACCCGGCCGGGAAGCTCTCGGACCAGTCGAACCCCTGGCCGGAGTCGTCGCGCCAGACGATGACGTGCCGCGAGCTCACCCCGAGGAGCGCTGTATCGAGCACGTCGGGGTCGATCTCGCCCCCGGGCATCTGGGTGCCCGGCGCGAGGAGCATGACGAAGCCCATGCCGACACCGTTGCTGTTGAGCGCCTCGCGCGGCGGCGCCGACCCGAAGCCGACGGTGAACGTCGCGCCGGAGAGGCTCCCCTCGCCGAAGTTGAAGCCGTAGTCGGGGCTGGACGAGCTCACGATCCAGACGACGGCCACCACGGCGCCCTCTGGAGCCGTCTCCCCCGTGATCGGTCCGGTGACCGTGAATCCCCCCGCCCCGCCGCCCTCTCCCGTGCTGCCGCCGCCGCCCTCTCCCGTGCTGCCGCCCGGGCCTTCCTGCGTGTCATCGGAGCATGCGGGCAAGGCCAACATCATCCCCATCAACCCTGCGAACACCCATCGTGCGCTCTTCATATCCACCATCGAACACAGCGCGCTCGATAACGGAAGCGAACCGCACTGTTTCCAGGGCGCAAAATCCTGCTCGATCCGCCCCGTTCACCCATGTTGAAGACCTGTCCCCTCACGCGACGCGAACAGGCTCACTCCGAGAGCGCCGCCGCGATCGTCGCGTCGAGCCCGGCGCCCCGGCCCTCGAGGAAGCGCGCATCGTCGATCGCCTCCCCCAGCGCCGCGCGCGCGGCCTCGACGCACGCCTCGAGCGCCGGCCGCTCGATGGGCGGCACCGGCGTGCCGATGGCCTCGCGGAGCGCCGCGGCGCCGCCGAGCAGGCGCGCGCCGCGCTCCGCCTTCCCCGCCCGCACCGCCGCGCACGCCAGCGCCTCCAGCACGCTCGCGGAGCGCCAGAGATCGCCGAGCTCCCGGTGCAGCCGCAGGCTCGCCCGCAGGCGCCGCTCCGCGAGGGCGAGATCGCCGCGCTCGATGGCGATGAGGCCCAGGATGTTGCTCGTCCAGGCGATCCCCTCCTTGAATTTGACCTGCCGCGACAGGCCCTCGCTCTCCTCGCAGAGGCGGACCGCCTCGCCGAGCTCCCCGCGGTAGAACGCCGCGCAGCCGAGGTAGAGCAGCGCGGTCGCTGTCCCCTCGCGATCGCCCGCGCGGCGGAGCTCCGGCAGGGCGAGGCGGCACGCGCCCTCCGCGCGCGCGATGTCGCCCGAGAGCCACGCCGCGAAGCCCGAGTAGCCGAGCGCGCGCGCCGCCTCGAGCGTGTCGCCGCGGCGCGTGGCCAGCGCGAGGCTCTCGCCGTGCAGCGAGAGCGCGCGCTCGTAGTCGCCCTGCTCGCGGGCGACGCTCCCGAGGATCTGGATCACCGACGCGAGCCCGCCCTCGTCCCCGAGCTCGCGGTAGAGCGTCGCGCCCCGCTCGAGCAGCGCGCGCGCCTCGCGGTAGTCGCACTGGAGGAGCGCGAGCCTCCCCGCGCCCCGGAGCGCCGACGCCACGTGCTCGGGCGCGACGCCCCCGGCGCCCGCGAGCGCCCGGCCGAGCCACGCGCGGCCCTCCTGGTAGTGCCCGTGGATGTACCAGAACCGCGAGAGCGCCGCGGCGAGGCGCACCGCGGCGCCCGCGTCGGCGCCCGCGAGCGCGAGCTCCAGGGCGAGGCGGAGGTTGTCGTGCTCGAGATCGAGCGCCGCGAGCCACGCGGCCTGCTCGGGCCCGCCGAGCGCCTCGGCCGCGCGATCGGCGAGCTCCAGCGACAGCTCGACGAAGCGCCGGTTGCACGCCTCGGCGGCGCCCTCCTCCGCGAGCCGATCGAGGCCGTACTCGCGGAGGATCGTGAGCATCTGGAACCGCGGCTCCTCGCCCGCGACCTGGAGCACGAGGCTCTTGTCGATCAGCGACTCGAGGATCCCGAGCGTGTCGAGCGCCGGATCGCGGGAGGCGCACATCTGGTCCGCCATGGCCAGCGAGAAGCCGCCCGCGAACACGGCGAGCGTGCGGAACGCCAGCTGCTCCTCCGGATCGAGGAGGCCGTAGCTCCAGTCGATGGCGGCGCGCATGGTCTGCTGGCGCTCGGGCAGATCGCGCGCGCCGCCCGTGAGCAGGCGGAACGAGCCCGCGGGCGCGGAGGAGCGCCCGGCGGCCCCGCGGTCGCCGAAGCGCGAGAGCAGCGCCGCGGGGGTGAGGACCCGGAGGCGCGACGCGGCGAGCTCGATCGCGAGCGGCAGGCCGTCGAGGCGCGCGCAGATCTCCACGATCTCCGCGGCGTTGTCGGGGCCGAGCTGGAAGCCGGGCTTGATCGCGGCGGCCCTGCGGCAGAACAGGCTCACCGCCGAGCTCGCCAGCGCGGCGTCGACCGTGACGCCGCGCGGCTCCGGCACCTCCAGCGGCGGCACGACGTAGCGCCGCTCGCCCGAGAGGTTCAGCGCGGCGCGGCTCGTCACGAGCAGCGAGAGGTGCGGGCAGCTCGCGGCGAGGTGCGCGATCGCCGGCGCCGCGGCCGTCAGGTGCTCGAGGTTGTCGAGCAGGAGCAGCAGGCGGCGGTCGCGGAGGAACTGGACCACGCGCTCGAGATCCGGCCGCGCGCCGCCCTCGCCGAGGCAGAGCGCCTGCGCGATCGCCGAGGGCACCAGCGCCGCCTCGCGCAGCGACGCGAGGGGCACGAAGCAGACGCCGCCCGGGAACGCGGGGACGAGCTCCTCGGCGACCTGGAGCGCGAGCCGGGTCTTGCCGGTGCCGCCGACGCCGGTGAGCGTGAGCAGGCCGGCCTCGGGGTCGAGCAGGAGCGCGGCGATCTCGGCGCGCTCGCGGGCGCGGCCCACGAACGGCGTGCGCTGGACCGGCAGGTTGTGGCGCGGCCGCTCGGCCTCCGGCGAGCCGAACAGGCCGAGCGGCGGCGTGCTGTGGGAGCCGGGCGGCGGCGGCGAGGTGCCGAGCGGCGGCGTGCCATAGGAGCCGAGCGGCAGCGAGGTGCCGGGCGGCAAGGTGCCGTGGGGGCCGAGCGGCGGAGCGCCGTGGAGGCCGGGCGGCGGAGCGCCGTGGAGGCCTGGCGGCGAGGTGCCGTGGAGGCCTAGCGGCGGAAAGAAGCGGTCCGAGTCGCGGTGCGCGCCGCCGGGGAGCGCCTGGGGCGGGGCCTCGACCGTGCCCGCGAGCTCGATGGTGTCGGTGCTGAGCATGTCCGCGGGCACGCCGCCCCCGCGCGGCGCCGGGCCGCCGGCGCCGGACGGCTCGGCGGCCGCCGAGCCCTCGAGCGCTGCGCGCAGCGCGAGGCTCTGCTGGCGGACCGAGGGGAAACGCCCGGCCGGGTCGCGGTCGCACGACCGCAAGAACCACGCGTCGAACGCGGGCGGGAGCCACCGCCAGCGCGTCGACGGCGGGTAGAGCCGCATCACGAGGAGCGCCGCCATCAGCTCGGCCATGCTGTTCGCGGTCCAGTAGATGTCGCCGGTCAGGAGGCGGACGGCGATGAGGCCGATCGCCCACACGTCCGCCGCGGGGCCGATCAGGTCCGAGCGCCCGCGCGCCTGCTCGGGGGCCATGTAGATGGGCGTGCCGATCGCCGTGCCCGTGGCGGTGATCCCGCCCGACGCGCCGAGCGCGCCCGGGTCGACCGCCTTGACCAGGCCGAGGTCGAGGATCTTCACGCGCTCCCGCCCGTCGTCGCCGATCGCGAGGAAGAGGTTCGCGGGCTTGAGATCGCGGTGGGAGAGGCCCCGCGCGTGGGCGAGCTCGAGGGTCTCGGCGACCTCGCCGAGCCAGCGCTGCACCTCGCCGGGCGAGCGCCTGCCCTGGGTGGTGACGAGCTGCTCCAGGTCGTGGCCCCGGAGCAGCTCCATCACCAGGAAGGGGGCATCGTCGAGCTCGCGGGCGAAGCCGGCGTCGAGCATGCGCACGAACCCGGGCGCGTCGAGCAGCCGCATGGCCCGGATCTCGCGCTCGAACCGGGAGGCCGCCGCCGTGCCGGCCGTGTGTGTCCGGAGCAGGACCTTCACCGCGACCTGACCGCCTCCGTCGAGGTCGTCGGCCATGTACACCACGCCCGCGCCGCCGCGGCCGATCTCGCTCAGGAGACGGTAACGGCCACCAAGGACGAGCGGGCAATCCGGAGAGAGCATGAGGCGGCCGCGACCGGGACGAGCTCGGGAGGGGCCACGGCGGCGGCAGCTTACCACAGGGGGCGCCGACGCCCCGCCATCGGCGGTTTCCGTCCCACCGTGAGGTGTCCTCGGGAGAGAGAGCGGCGCCCGAGCTCCCGCTCGGCATGTTCGCCCGGGGCTCTCACGTGGTCTCCGCGACGGAGCCCGGGTTGGGCGAAGCCGCTCCTTCGGATCGGCGCAAGTCCCACGACAACGCATCGCGTCATTCACCGGCGCCGCACGCCTGTGTCACCTGAATGTTATCTGCAATCATATTGCGAATAACACTTCTCCAGGAGCATCGATTGGCGGTATAGGAAGCGTGCGCTTCAAGGCGTCGAATCACGAGGAGGCGGGGCGATCGCATTCGCACGCTGGCGAGCACGCGCTCGGCCGCCGGGCGTGCGTCGTTGCGCGCTCCTGGCCGGTCATCGCCGCGCCTGGCCGGGATCTGCGGCAGCGCGTGAATCGCTCGTGTCATCCGCTCAGGAGAAATGGATGCGACTGCTGAAATACAAACCTAGCAAGCTGGCCGTCACCGCCCGGAGGAACCGACAGGAGCTCATCCAGGCCGGCCTCACCCGGCGCGATCTCGTCAAGATGGGGCTCATGGCGGGCAGCGGTTACCTGGTCACCAAGAGCGGGCTGAGCGCGCGCGCCAGCGACGAGCCCGAGAGCCCGCCCACGACGCCGTGGTCTCAGCCGCTCGTCGTTCCGCCCGTCGCCTCCCCCGTCACCTTGACGCCAGCGCCGGCGGAGCTCGCCGTGACCGGGGAAGCGCCGCGGGCGGCGCACCCGTTCTGGACCCGCTTCTTGCCCCAGAAGAAGTACGAGCTCCGGGCCCAGGTGTTCCAGCACAGCTATCACCCTGAGCTGCCCTCGAACACGGCGTGGGGCTGGGGCGGCACGTTGCCGGGCACGACGATCATGGCGCGTTATGGCGAGCCGATCTCCGTGCGATTTCGCAACGAATTGCCGGCGCTCTCGGCGCACGCGGGCTTCGGCCGGCCCGAGGTCTCGACCCACCTGCACAACCTGCACACGGCGCCGCCGAGCGACGGCTTCCCCAACGATTTCTACGCCACGGGCCTGTTCAAGGATCACCATTACATCAACGCGTACGCCGGCTTCGACACGCCCGCGTACTTCCCGCTCGGCGACCCGCGCGAGGCGCTCGGCACGCTCTGGTATCACGACCACCGCGCCGATTTCACGTCGCAGAACGTCTACCGTGGCCTCGCCGGCTTCTATCTGCTCTTCGACGACGTCGACTCGGGCGACGAGGGAGACACGAGCCCGACGGCGCTCCGGCTCCCGAGCGGCGAGTACGACGTGCCGCTCCTGTTCACCGATCGGGTCTTCGACGAGGACGGCCAGATCTACTTCGACATGTTCAACTTCGACGGCATCCTGGGAGACAAGTTCCTCGTCAATGGCAAGATCCAGCCATTCTTCAAGGTCGCCCGGCGCAAGTACCGATTCCGCCTGCTCAACGGCGGGCCGTCGCGCTACTACCGGTTCTACCTGAGCAACGGGGCCAACTTCACGATCATCTCGAGCGACGGCAACCTGCTGCCGGCGCCCATCACCGCGCAGAGCGTGCGGCTCGCCGTGGCCGAGCGGGTCGACGTCATCATCGATTTCACGAACGCGGCGATCGGCAGCAACATCATCCTCGAGAACCGCCAGGCGCAGGACGACGGCCGCGGGCCGGATGAAGACATCCTGCCCGCAGGACAGGGCAATGCCGTCCTGCGCTTCGAGGTCGACCGCAACGCCCCCGACCCGAGCCAGGTGCCCGCCACCCTGCGCCAGCTGCCGCCTGTCAACCTGAGCGAGGTCGTCGCGACGCGCACGTGGGAGCTGGAGCGAACGAACGGCGCGTGGGCCATCAACGGCCAGTTCTACGACCCGAACGTCGTCCGGGCGAGCCCGACCCGAGGCACCGCCGAGATCTGGACCTTGAACAACTCGTCGGGCGGGTGGTCGCACCCGCTCCACATTCACCACGAAGAGTTCCGGATCCTCAGCATCGACGGCGCGCCGCCGCCGCCGCGCCTCGCCGGACGGAAGGACGTCATCGACGTGGGTCGACTCACGGGCTCAGAGATCCAGATCTTCATGCGGTTCCGCGATTATGTCGGGCGCTACGTGATGCACTGTCACAACACGCTCCACGAGGACCACGCCATGATGCTCCGCTGGGACATCATCCCCTGACCGGAGCTGGAGACGCCGTATGTCGAACCGTGTCCGGATGCTCCGCTGGGGCCTGTACGCGCTGTGCGCGCTCGCCCCGGCGGCCTACGTCTTGGCCAGCGAGGGGCTCCCGGCGAAGCCGCGGGCGGTGGCGCGCTTCGCGCCCAACCGGGGCGGCTTCGGCGCCGACTACTTTCCCGAGGTGACGCTGCGCACCCACGAGGGAAAGGAGGTTCGCCTCTATGACGACCTCCTCAAGGACAAGGTCGTCGTCATCAACTTCATGTATGCGCGCTGCGAGGGGATCTGCCCGGGCACCACCGCCAACCTGCGCAGGGTGCAAAACAGGCTCGGGGACGCGGTCGGCCGCGACGTCTTCATGTACTCGTTCACCCTCAAGCCCGAAGAAGACACGCCCGACGTGCTGCGCACGTACGCGGCGGCCCACGGCGTCAAGCCGGGCTGGCTCTTCCTGACAGGGAGCGCCGGCGATCTCGATCTCGTGCGGCGCAAGCTCGGCTTCGTCGACCCCGATCCGGAGATCGACGGGAGCGCATCATCCCATATCGGCGTGGTCCTGTACGGGAACGTGGCCCACCAGCAGTGGGCCGCGTGCCCCTGCCTGACGAACCCCGACGTCATGCTGGAGCAGATCCTCTGGATGCTCCCGCAAGAAAAGCGCCCTGGCATCGGCGTCGCGCCCCGCGCGCCCGCCGAGGTCAGCCAGCTGCCGCCGGTCCACCCGTGACGCCGCGCCGACTCGCCCTCGCGAGGCTCGCGCTCGCCCCGCTGATGACCGTCCTCGCCTGCCGCGGCGGAGGCGAGGACGGCGCCCGCTATCACAGCCGGGGCGTGCTCCGCAACATCGCGTATCCGGACGGTCAGCGGGTCTTGCTCATCCATCACGAGCCGATCCCCGACTTCGTGAGCCGCGACGGCCGCAAGAAGGGCATGGCCTCGATGGCGATGCCGTTCGGCGTCGCCCGAGAGGTGTCGCTCGATGGCCTGGCGCTCGACGACACGATCGAGTTCACGTTCGTCGTCGACTGGGAGCGGTACCCGACGTCGCTCGTCACCGACCTCAAGGCGCTGCCGCCCGGCACGCCGCTGCAGACATCGCCTCCCTGACGCGCGCCGCGCGAAGCGCTCCCTCGCGTTGCGGGAAGCGGGTATGCTCGCCGCCGCGTTGGAGGGATGGCGCCGAGCACCAGCGAGAGCCCGCGCTCCGGCGCGACCCGCGGCCACGGAGCCGGCGCTCCGCGGCCCGGAACGCCGCCCCCCGCTGCTCGCCAGGAGAGAGCTCCATGACCAGCACCGTTGACAAGAGCGACGTGTTCCTCATCCCGATGCCCGGCAAGCGCGTGGCGCGCATCCCCGTCGCGGTCCTCGAGCGCTACCTCGACGAGGCCACGCGCGTCGTGCACGACCCCGCCGAGCCGGAGAGCGACGTGACCGCCCACGGGATGTCCGTCGACCCCGCGACGGGCGCGAGCGTCTGGCACACCGAGTGGGAGCTCGGCCCTTGCGACTACACCGACGAGAGCGGGTTCCCGCAGAGCGCCTACGCCTGGCACCGCCACCCGCTCGGGACCGAGTACACCGAGATCTACCAGAAGTGAGCGCGCCCCGGCCGGCCGTGCCCCGCTCCTGCCCGCGCGCGCCTCGCGCGCCTCGCGCGCTCCACACGACAGCTCGCCTGCGCCGACCGAGCGCGCCGCTCCTCGCGGCGGCCGCCGGCGCGCTCCTCCTCGCCTCGCTCGCCTCGGCCTGCATCGAGCGCGGCTACCCCCTCGCCGGGAGCGGGCAGGTCGAGCTCCGCGCCGACGTCGCCGGGCCGCTGTTCGCCGCCGACACGCTCGACGAGGCGGGCAAGCCGGTGCTGCCCCGCCAGAGCCCCTGGCGGACCGCGGTCTCGCTCAAGCTGACCGAGGCGAACGAGCCGGCGTACGGCGGCTACGTCGAGGTCCGCGCCGTCCCGAGCGAGGCGCTCGCGCTGCACCCCGTGGAACGCGACCAGGAAAACGGGGCCTCGTGCGGCCTGAAGGACGGCGCGTTCCGCTGCACCGCCGGAACCCAGGGCTACGCCCGCTTCACCGC
This sequence comes from Sorangium sp. So ce128, assembly GCF_051525245.1. NCBI lineage: Bacteria > Pseudomonadati > Myxococcota > Polyangiales > Polyangiaceae > Sorangium > Sorangium sp. So ce128. Next base: position 7,537,703 of record NZ_CP150313.1, read on the forward strand.
CGCCTCGGAGGGCGACTGGTCCGGCGAGGCGCGGCTCGTCGTCTCGTGGGCCGACCGCACCGAGGAGCTCCCGATCACGATCCTCCCCGCGGGCTTGCCGGAGGACGCCACCAACTTCGCGCTCATCGCGGGGGGCCTCGGCGACAGCGACCGGGTGCTCGCGACCTACGTCCCCCTCATGTGCACGATCGGCCCCCTGCCGGACGATCTCGGCGCCACCTGGCGGCCAGGCGCGATCCGGGCGCGCGAGGCGCGCGTCCGCGCGTCGCCTCCCCTGGACGCGCCGGGCGTCGTGGAGCACGCGCCGGTGATCATCGAGTCGCTGCACAGCGAGGCCGCCCTCTCGCTCACCCCCGATTGCCTAGAGCGGACCTCACGCCTGCGCGTGCTGCTCGGCGCGACCGGGGAGAGCCCGCCCTTCATCCTGTGCTTCAGCGACCTCGGCGGCGAGGTGAAGATCGCCGTGAGCTCGGGGCAGAAGGCGCTCGACCCGATCCCCTCGCTCACCGTCGACCCCGAGCCGCGCCTGCTCCGCGTGCGCGCCCTCCGGAGCGTCGTCGCCGCGGGGACGCCCGGCGATCTCTTCGAGGTGAGCGCCTACAACGCCGAGCGCGTGCGCATCGCCGTCCCCGTCGACCTGACCGTCGGCGACGACCAGGTGATCGCGCTCGGCGAGGCGTCGGTGACCCTGCGCGGCGAGGACAGCGAGGCGACGATCATCCAGGGCGTCGCTGTCGCGCCGGGGACGACGACGCTCCGTGTGACGCCCCGCCTGCTCGCGAGCCCGGAGTGCTCCTCCGAGCCCATCACCGTCACGCCGGAGCCAAAGCCGGAAGAGGACGCCGAAACGGAGACTGAGCCGGAGCCCGAGCCGGGCGCCGGAGGGGGAGGCTCGCCGTGAGCGCACGCAGATCCGCCATGTTCCTGTCGGCCGTGGCGCTCGCGCTCGCGATCGCCGCGCCCGCCACCGCGCCGGCGCAGGACGATCCCGAGACGGACACCGGGGAGACCGGAGACGAGGAGACGCCGGAGCCGGCCACCTCCCTGAGGCGCCCGACCGACGCGGCGCCGATGGCCGTCCCCGCCGACTTCGGCGGCAGCCTGCAGGTCGTGCGCGCGCCGGCGGGCACGGCCAGCGCCGCTTCGTCGGCCGGCGGGCCGGAGATCTTCCCGGACGCGCGCCGCGTCTGGATGAGCGTCCGCGACACCGATCCGGTCCCGATCGAGGCCGCGCGCCGCGGCGGCCGCTGGCTGTGCAGCGGCGGCGGCTGCGCCGCGCAGACCGGCGATCCCGGGCAGAGCCCGATCGGCGACCAGATGCTGCGCTCGATCAAGCTCCAGACCCCGACGCTGCCCCTGCCGCTCACGGTGTGGGGGCGGCTCACCGAGGACGGCCAGCGCCTGCTCGACTTCGACCCGGTGCTGCTCGGCCGCCGCTCGTACCGGCACGTCTGCGCCTACCGCCCGGTCGCCGACGCCCCGCGGTCTCCCGTGGGCGCGCCCGCCGCGACGGCCGCGCCGTCGCCGCTGTCGCCGCTGTCGTCCGATCGCGTGGACGTCTGCCGCGACGGCCGGCCCGAGCCGCCGCCGGCCGACGCGGGCGAGCTCACGCTGGGCATGCAGTGGCCGAAGCAGTCGGAGATGGCCGATTTCCACTACCTCGCCATCGTCGACAGCTGCGGCAACGCCCGGGTGCAGCCGTTCCAGCGCACGTTCACCGTGCCGGTCCTCGAGGTCGCCTCGGGCGGCTGCGGGCGCCCCGATGGCAAGGTCCTCCGCGTCTTCCCGGGCGGCGGCTGGCTCCGGGTCACCGCCTTCAACCTTCACGCGCCCGCGGCGGCCAACGTCGTCAACGCGACGTACCGGGTCACCATCCCGCCCCTCGAGAACCTCGTCGAGTCGAACCCGGCGCGGCTCCTCTTCCCCGATCCGCTCGCCGACGACCTGAAGGTCGACTGCGGCCCCACGCCGATCGCGCCCCGCGCGGATGCCGGGAGCCTCCCGCCGCCCGGGAGCGCCCGTCCGCCCGGGCCGCGGGCGGCGTCCCCTGCCCCGCCGGCGGGCCGGGTACCTGCGCGCGCGAATGGACAGCCCCAGGGCGGCGCAGGCGCCGGCCGGCGGCCCTCGACGGCGGCGCAGGCCGGTCCGACGGCGCAGCCCGGCGCGGTGGAGCAGGCCCCGCCTCCGGCGCAGGCCCAGCCGCCAGCCGGGCTGCCGCCTCCTCGCCGGGCGCCCGACGTGGATCCATCGCGCCCCGGGCCACAACCGCTCGCGCACGGCGCGGTCGTCATCTCGCCGGCGCCGCTCCGGCTGGGCAACTGCCGGATCCGGCTGACGGGCCAGGCCAAGCACCGGCTCGTGGCGCCGCTCGCGCTCCATGTCTCGCTGACGCGCACCGATCAGATGCGGAGCGGCACGCCGATCGAGCTCCTCCAGAACGGCACGTGGATCGTCACGCCGAGCAGCGCGGAGTTCGCGCTCCCGCCGCTCGCGGAGGACTTCGACGGGGACGCGCGGCTCCGGCTGGCCGTCTACAGCGATCCGCTGAGCCCGCAGGGCAAGGTGGTGCTCGTCTCCGACGCGGGCCGCGTCGCGAGCTCGCTGCGCTCGAACGAGCCCGGCGAGCCGGAGCGCGCCCGGCGCCTCGTGGGATCGGTGGCGATCCACTCGGTCCCGCTGTGCGGCGAGGACAACTTCCAGACGCTCGAGGCCGCGGGGACCTGCTTCCGCGCGTACCTCACCGTCCCGGCGATGCTGGCGACGCTGCAGGTCACCCGCGCGCCGTGGGTGGAGAAGCCCCTCGTCACGCGGAGCGTGCTCAGCGCCGTCGGCGTCGCGCTAGCGATCGACCGCTACGACCCGGTGGAGCGCCGGGCCTTCCCGATCGCGGCGCAGCTCGGCGGCTTCGTGCAGACGCTCGGCGAGGGGCGGGTCGGCCTCCTCGGCTACGTCGGCGTCGCGCCGACGATCCCCATCCTCGGCTCGGGCGGCAACACCACGTCGTTCGGCTTCCTGGCGGGGCTCGGGCTCGAGTACATCACCAACGACGCCGGGCCCGACGAGGGGCTCAAGCCCGCCGCGTTCGTGTCCGCGGTCGTGCAGGTGGGCCAGGCCGCCCCGCAGGTCTCCACGAGCGGCCGGGCGAGCTTCGGCACCTACGCCGGCGACTGAGCCGCCGCGGCGCGGGGCGCGCGGCGGCCCGGTCGCCCGCTCACCGGGGGTTCAGGATCATGTCCAGCTCCTCGATCGCCTGCCGCTGGATCGCGGTATCGAGCCGCACCTCCTCGAGCAGGGCGCGCGCCTCCGGGTAACGCCTCGCGATCACGAACGCCCGGATCCAGAGCACCTTGCGCTCCGACGCGAAGAGGGTGTTCGGCATCTCGCGCTCGTAGCGCTGGAGCGCCGCGGTCGCCCGGTCCGGATCGCGCGCCTGCAGCGCCTCGGTGACCGCGTCGAACAGGGCGATGTCGTGATTGCTGCCGGGCCCGTCGATCTCGATCTTGAGCTTCTCGATCGTCTCGGCGGCGACCGGCGCCGGCGAGCGCTCCCCCCGGTCGCGCGGCGGCACGCGCGCGCGCCGCTGGGCCGGGGGGCTCGGCCGCGGCGCCTCGACGGGCGCCGGGGCCGCCGGCGGCGCGACGGGCGGCGCCGGCGGCTCGGCGGGCCGGCGCGGCGGCATGGCGGCGATGAGCGCGGGCACGACGTGCCTCACCTCCTGCGGAGGCGGCGGCTCCGGGGCCTGGAGCGCGAGCCATGCCGCCCCCGTGACCGCCGCCGCCGTGGCGGCGACGGGCGCGGCCACGCCCAGGGTCGGCACCTGGACGAGCTTCGCGAGGCCCTTGAGCCACGCCGCTGCGTCGCTCAGCGCCTGGCCGACGCCCCCGGCGGCGTTCCCGGCGCTGCCCGCCTTGAGCGCCCCCACCGACTCCTGCACGCCGCGGAGGATCGAGACCCGGACGTCGTCGGGCACGCGCGGCGAGATCCGCGCGGTGGCGAGGAGCGCCGCCAGATCCAGGGGCAACACGAGGCGAAAGCCCTCCCTCTTCCGGTCCTCGCGCCGGCGCTTCAGGACGATGTCGTGGAACAGGCGGATGGCGCGCGCGCGCCACTTGTACGCGGTGGACAGCGGGATGCCGCGCTGCTGCGCGAGATCCGCCATCGGGGTGCTGTGGAGATCGTGCCCGACCAGGATCCAGTGCGCGTCGGCGTCGAGCTGCTGCATGAGCTCCAGCACGACGAGCCGCTCCTGATCCGAGATCAGCAGCTCTTCCGAGGTCTTGGAGGGGTCGACGAGGGGAGGGAGCTCATCGTCGGGCACGAGCTCTTCGTAGCGGTGCTGGGCCCGCTGCAGGTAGTGCGAGGCCGTGTGGACCGTGATCCTGTTCAGCCAGCGCTCGGGCCGGGAGATCTCGGGATTGTATTTGTTGAAGCTGAGGTACGCCGCGAACAGGACCTCCTGCGCGAGGTCCTTGCGATCGCGCAGCGGGACCCCCAGGCCCGTCAGCCAGCGCCCTACGAGCGCGGAGGTTTGCTCACGAAAGAGAAGCTCGAAAGCGCGCTCTTTCTCGGGTGGGCCACCTTGGCCCGGACGTCGAGGTCTTGTCATACACAAGTCCAGTTCCGGGCACGGACGGGAGATTGCCGCCCGAAGCAGGCCATGCGCGACGGACGGGGGGCCCGGACGGCTGCTCACGGGCGTCCGGAGCCCGGAAATGCCGCAGAATCCTCGCGAAAACGGGGGCGCCAGGGCGCTCCGGAGCCATCCGATTATCGAATATCATTCTGAAGTACAATTCATGCTGGGAATGAATCATGCTGCGCCCAGGTCGCGGCGCGAGGAGGCGCCGGGACGCACCGGCTCGCCGGGGATTCCGGGTGCGTCCGCGCGCGACTCGAGGCAGGCTGGCGCCCCCGCCCGGCGGATCCAGCGCATGAAGCTCACCGACTTCTCTCTCGCATCGATCGCGGCGAGCTCGCGCCGCAACACCATCCGCGACGTCTGGGACAAGCTGAGCCTCCTGCCAGGGGGCAAGCGCCTGTTCAGCCGGCTCATCGGCGCGATGGCCCCGTACACGGGGACGATCCGCGCCGAGGTCGAGGTCCTCGAGCGCGGCCGCGCGGAGGTGTCGATGCGCGACCGGCCGGGGCTGCGCAACCACCTCCGCTCGGTGCACGCCGTCGCGCTCGTCAACCTCGCCGAGCTCACCGGCAACACGGCGCTGTCCTACGCGCTGCCCGATGACGCCCGGTTCATCGTCGCGGGCCTCTCGATCGAGTACGTGAAGAAGGCGCGCGGGACGATCCGCGCCGTCTGCGAGTGCCCTCTCCCGGAGACCAGCGAGCGCAGGGAGTACGATATCCCGGTGAGCCTGCGCGACGCGACGGGGGCCGAGGTCGCCCGCGCCGTCCTCCGCAGCCTCGTCGGTCCGAAGAAGCACCCCTGAGCTCGGCGCCGCGCCGCCCTACGGAGCCCCCCGGCGCTCCCTACCCCTGCATTCCGGCAAAGCGCCACGCGCCGGAGCCCCCCTGTACTCCAAAGCACATGCGCTACGGCGGAGCCCTAAGCTCCGGAGCAGACGTGTGCTCCAAAGCACTTTGCGGGCCAGAGCAATCCTGTGCTTCGGAGCAATCCTGTGCCCGCAAGCACACGGGGAGCTCAGCTGTCGCCTGACCTCCCCTGAAGCGTCTCACCCCGTCCCACACCGAGCCAGAGCGCGGACAGAGGGTTCGAGTCAACGCGCTCGACAAAGCGCTTCCAGGGTGTTTCGATTCTTCTCATGAGGAACCGGTCAACGATGGTGGCGCTCGCCGCGACGGGGATCAGCGTGATCTTCGCGGCGTGCGGGGGGGCCGATGGCTCGGTCTCCGCCGGCGGAGCCGGCGGAGCGGGTGCCGGGGCCAACACGGGGACAGGCCCGGGGAATGGCTCGGGGAATGGCCCGGGAACAGGCGGGGAGACGAGCACCGGATATGGCACCGACGGGCCTGGAGAGATCACCACCGGGCCCAGCAGCGGCGCCGGAGAGGGCGCCGGCGGCGAGGCGTCGTGCGCGGGGGAGACGAAGACGGCGGAGCTCGTGCCGCTCGACCTCTACATCATGCTCGACGCGTCGGGGTCGATGGATGACGAGCTCGCGACGCGCGACACCAAGTGGGAAGCCGTGACCGACGCGCTCAAGGCCTTCTTCACCGACCCCAAGTCGGAGGGGCTCGGCGTCGGGCTCCAGTACTTCCCTCTGATGAACGCCGACGTGCCCGCGAGCTGTACGACCCACGAGCAGTGCGGCGACAGCGGGCCGTGCGCGCTCCGGGCCTGTCGCAGCTCGTTCTCCACCTCCACGGGCATCCAGATCTGCGTCGAGGACGCGGACTGCTCGGACGGCGACGAGTGCATCGACATCGGCGTGTGCTCCCAGAGCCGCGAGATCTGCGATCTGATCGGCGAGCGCTGCGACGGCCGCGCGGGCACGTGCTACCGGGTGTCCCGGAGCACCTGCGCGCACCCCTACTCGTGCATCACCGAGGACTACGCGACGCCCGCCGTGTCGATCGCGCCGCTCGACGCCGCCTGGGCCGACGAGCTCATCGGGTCGATCGGCCGGACATTTCCCGACGGAGGCACGCCCACCGCCGGCGCCCTGTCCGGCGCGATCGCCCAGGCCCGGGCCCACGCCGAGGCGAACCCGACCCACAGGGTCGTCACCGTGCTCGCCACCGACGGGATGCCCACCGAGTGCAATCCCACGTCCGCCGACGGCATCGCGGAGATCGCGGCCGAGGGGCTGAGCGGCTCGCCGAGCATCTCGACCTTCGTCATCGGCGTCTTCAACGGGGACGACGTGGGCGCCCAGGCCACGATGAACCGCATCGCCGAGGGCGGCGGGACGACGTCGGCCTACTTCATCGACACGAGCTCCGACGTGACGCAGGCGTTCCTCGATGCGCTCAGCGAGATCCGCGGGACGAGCCTCGCGTGCGAGTACCAGGTCCCGGCGCCGTCCGCCGGGCAGACGCTCGATTACGGGACGCTCAACGTCCAGCACACGCCGCCGGAGGGCGCCGACCCGTCGACCATCTTCTACGTGGCCAGCGAGGCGCGCTGCGACGCGACCGCCGGCGGCTGGTACTACGACGTCGACCCCACGACCGGCGGCACGCCGACGAAGATCGTGATGTGCCCCGCGACCTGCACCCACTTCCAGGCGGGCGGGCAGGTCCAGCTCCAGGTCGGCTGCAAGACCGAGATCCCGCCGATCAACTGAGCCCTTCCCCCACGCTCGCCCGCGCCGCTCGCCTGCGCGACCGGCAGCGGGCGGCGCGCTCATGCGTCGAGCGCCGCGGGCCGCGCCGTGGCGGACGGGCCGCGGGTGCGCAGCCAGAAGTACGCCGCGGATGCGGCGAACAGGGCCCCGCAGACGAACGCGGTCGCGTAGCTGAAGCCGAGGAAGAACTCGAGCCACGAGCGCTTCGCCTGGCCAAAGCTCTTGTAGAGCAGGAGCGCCACGCTCCCGAGGTAGCCGAAGGCGTCGGCCGCGGTGATCAGGAATCCCGCCGTCGCCACCGAGCCCACGGCCGCGATGAGCCGGTCGAAGAGGACGCAGTTGTACGGGACGTACCCCACGTAGAGCCCGAGCCCGACGCTGATCATCCAGGCGACGGGGCCGATGACGCCCGCCTGGTAGAGCGCGGTGCTCAGCCCCGCGAGCGCCGCCCCGGCGACCATGACGCCGTGGATCGCGACGAGCGCCGCGCGGTTGTTGCGGATGCCGATCATCACCGCGACCGAGAGGAGCGCGCCGATCGCCACGGGGATCTCGGCCGTCGTCAGGATGGCCGGCTGGTCGGTGTAGCCGAGGGCGTCCCAGATCTCGCGGGCGAAGTTGTCCCGGAAATCGCGGTAAGCGGTGAGGACGACGTAGCCGAGGACGAGGGTGGCGAGCCCGCCCGCGTTCGCGAGGACGAACGCGCGCCGCGCGGCGCGGTCCATGGGCGCGCGCCGGGTCCGGAGCGCCTCGTCGTCCACCGAGGGCGGCGGGATCTGCGCGAGCATCCACACCGAGAGGAGCAGCGGCGGGAAGAAGAGGGCCCCCGTCACCGCGGGCATCCACACCTCCGGGACCCCCCAGCCGAGCGTGATTTTGCCAACGGTCTTTACGAAGCCGCTCGCGACGATGAAGCTGGCGCAGAGGCCGGCGCCGAGCAGATCGCTCACGCGGCGCCCCTCGAGGAAGCCGAAGACGAGCCCCCAGACCATGCCGAGGGGCAGGCCGTTCAGCACCAGGAAGACGGCGGCGTACGGGGCCGGCGTGAGCCCGAACAGGACGAGCGCGACCTCGCTCACCCCGATGCACGCGAGGATGGCGAGCGCGCGCCGCTCGGGCGGCATCTCGGAGACGACCTTGATGCCAAGGAACTTGGAGGCGCAGTACCCGAGCACCTGGGCGATGATGTAGAGGCTCTTCAGATCGAGCGCGGGGAGCAGCGGCAGCGCGACCATCCCCTTGTAGGAGCCGACCGCGAACGGCTTGCGGAAGGCGTACATGCAGAAGTAGGTCGCGAACGCGGCGATCACGGCGAAGGCCGTGAACACCGGCGCAGGGGCTCGCTCGAGCCATTTCGTCACGCTTCGCTGGGCCGGCATGGGAGCTCCGAGGAAGGCGCGAGGGTAATCGCGGCCGCGCGGCGCGCGCATGGATTTTCGGTGAGGAGCGGGCCGGGCTCCCGCCCGCACACGAACACGCGAACCGCGGATCTCGCCGTGGCCTGCCGAGCGTCCGGCCGGTATGCCGCGATGGTCACATTTTTCGCCTTCCGCCCTGCTCTTTCTTCTCCCGCCTCGTGTCGCGGCTCGCCCCTCGTCGCTCCGCTTTTCGGTCCTCGCTCTTCGTCTCTCGCGCCTTTCGTGGGGCGCCCGCGAGCGTGCGGCGTTCGAGGAAGCTCATCGACAATCGATGAGGCGGGCTCATCCGTGGCGCCATGAGGCGGGCTCATCCGCAGAGCCATGGTCGAGCTCGGGTGCTCGGAAATCAACATCTCGGTGAGAAACGCCGCCGCGCAACACGGAAAGTCATGTGACATCGTCCGTCGGCTCCCGAGCCACGCTCAGGGGAGGCCCTAATTCATGATGTCGTCACTGTGGCACAACGTCTCTGTGAGACGCTTTGGTCGCTCCGGCATGGGGCGCATTGCACCTCGCAGCGGGGCCTGACGGGGCGAAATCTTCCTGAAAACGGAGCGAAATACCGCCCTCGCCGTCCTGGAACACCCCTTGCGATGTCGGATCGCGCCGGGGCGTCGGGGCCCTGGATCTTCAGGCCACGCGGCGCCGGACAGGCACGCACGACAGGCGGCCCGATACGGCTGTCCTCCCGCACGCTCGTGCGTCGCCCCAATGTGGACCGAGCGTCGGCTGGATCACCGGAGAGGAGCGGCCCAGTTTCGCTGCCGTGTCGCTCTTCTCGCAAGAAAGGCGGAGGAGTCATGCCGAATCGTCAGGGATGGATCGACGAGGAACATAACGATGGGCCGGGGCGCGACGACGAGCGGTTTGGGCCAACCCAGGGTCAGCGAGGAGACGAGCGATATCGTGGCGAGCGCGGAGCCAGCGGGGATGCTAGTTACGGGCATCGTGGCAACTACGAGCAAGTCCTCCAGCGAGACGATCGGCGCCCTTCCCGCGGAGGTCACGATGATTTCCGCGGTCGCTCCGATCAGCGAGAGTCTGTCGGACGCGGCTACGAGGGCGAGCGCGGCGGCGAGGGCGACCCGAGCTGGCGCGGCTACGGCGGCGAACGCGCCTGGGAGGGCCGACAGGATCGCGGCTGGGGGCAGCGCGAGGTCGCCCAGCGTAAGGACTGGGGCGGCCAGCGTGATGACTTCCAGCGAGGAGGTCGCGACGATCTTGACGCCAGGCGCGGCTACGGCGGCGGCCAGGGCGGCTTCGGCGGCGGCCAGGGCGGCTTCGGTGGCGGCCAGGGCGGTCACGGCGGCCAAGGTCACTTCGGCGGCGGCCAGGGCGGCTACGGCGGCCAAGGCGGCTTCGGCGGCGGCCAAGGCGGTTACGGCGGCGGCCAGGGCGGATTCGGCGGCGGCCAGGGCGGCTTCGGTGGCGGCCAGGGCGGCTTCGGTGGACAGGGCCACTTCGGCGGCTACGGCGGAGAGGGATTCGGCCGCGGCCAGGGCGGATTCGCCGGTGGCCAGGGCGTCTATGGCGATGAGGGCGGACAGGGCCGCTTCGGCGGACAGGGCCGCTTGGGCGAACAGGGTGGCTTCGGCGGACAGGGCCACTTCGGCGGACAGGGTGGCTTCGGCGGCAGCCAGGGCGGTTATGGCGCCGGTCAGGGCCACTTCGGTGGCCAGGGTGGATTCGGCGGCCAGGTTGGCCAGGGCGGCTTCGGCGGACAGGGCCGCTTCGGCGGCGGCCAGGGCAGTGAGGGCGGCCTCGGAGGCCAGGGTGGATTCGGTGGCCAGGGTGGATCTGGTGGCGGCCAGGGCGGCTTCGGTCGCCAGGGAGGCCTGGGCGGAGACCAGCACGAAGGATACGGAGCCCGCGGCGGCCTCCGGCAGTGGGCCGACGACGAGCGCGGCTGGAACGAGCGGCCAGGACAGCAACGCGGGTACGAAGGCCACGAGTCGTCCTTCGGCGGCCATCAAGGCCCTTCCCCTCAGCCCTACGGCGGACAGGGATCCGGCGGACAGGCCCCAGGCGGCCGCAGCTTCCTCCAGACCGTTCGACAGGGCGGCGGGCTTGGCGGTTCGCGTGGTCGCCCGCCCAAGGGGTACAAGCGCTCGGACGAGCGGATCCGCGAGGATATCTGCGACCAGATCTCCGATCAACCGGACCTCGACGCGAGCGACGTCGAGGTGAAGGTGCAGAGCGGCGAGGTCGTCCTCTCCGGGACCGTCCGCGAGCGTCGCTTCAAGCACCAGCTGGAGGCGCTCGCCGAGCGGATCTCGGGCGTGGTCGACGTGCGGAACGAGATCCGGCTCTACCGCGAGCAGCAGCAGGGCGAGGTGAGGACGAGCGCGGGGTTGTCGTCGAGCGAGCGCGCGGCTGCGAGCACGAGCGGCGTCACCGCGGGCTCCGCGACCTCCATCGGCGCGACGTCGCCCCCGGAGACGAAGAACAACGAGTCGCGCCGGAACGCCTCCTGAGAGTTCCACCGAGCTCCACGTCAACGGGGCTCATCGCGATCTGAAGTCGCACGCCGACCCAAAGACGCACGCGCCGCGCGCTCGTCCCCTGAGGTTCGTCTGGCGAGGGCCTCGCAATCGCGAGATCGCGGGGCCTTCGTCGTGTCCTTGGGCGACACGGTACCCGGTCGTGCGCCGGGGGGACGAGAGAGGCCGTCAGACCCCTTCGTCCCGAGGCAGGCTCAGGGGAGCTCCTCGATGTCCGAGGGCACCCGCGGGTTCACCTCGTAGTGATCGAGGAACTGACCGCTGAACCCGGTGATCTCCACGTCGTCCCCCGGGGCGACGCCGCTCACGTCGATGCCGGTCCCGGCATAGACGAACACAGTGACCGCGCCCGAGCCGTCGTCGACGTGGAACCGATAGCCATACTCCCCGTCGTCGAAGACCTCGTCCACCACCGTGCCTCCGATGCGGACGAGGGTCCCCTCGGAATCCTCGCCCACGTCGCCCGTGTCGATGGGCTTCGCCGGGTGGACTGGATGGCAGCCGGAGACGGCGATGTTCGTGGGCTGGACGCCGAGGACCTGGCCGTAGCTGTTCGCCACCGTGCCGGTCACCACGACCTCCTGGCCGAGCGCATAGCTCCCGCCCAGCGCGTCGTGGATATAGATCCCCGAGGGCCCACGCTGGATGGCGAACCCCTGGTCGTTGGGCGCGAACGCGCCCGAGGGGACAGACACGACGCCCTTGACAGTGACGACCGTCCCCTCGGGCTGCGCCCGCGCGAACCGGATCGAGTTGCCCGCCGCGGACAGGGGCCCGGCGGTGATCAAGACAGCGATGAACGCGGCGGCGCCGCGGAAGAATGTACGCATGAAGATCTCCTTGATGGTCGCCCGGCCGGGTGGGCAATCGTCGAGGTCCACCCGGCTGGGCCTTGATTCTCAATGCAATATTACTGCGAGCATCAATATGGCAGGGAGTGCTCGGAAGCACCGGTCACGGGCTCGAGAAAAGCAGGGAGGCCGGCGCCCAGCGCCCGAGCGTCTCGAGTCCATCGAGGGTCGGCGCGGTCAGCGAGTCACCGATGGCGAACCGATTGCCGACGATCGTCGCGCCGTGCGCGCTGAACTTCGCGGCTCCGGCGTTGTCCTCGAACGGCTCGAAGACCCCGCCCCCCACCAGCGCGCCGATCAGATAGCTCGTGTTGGCTTGCAGCGTGACCGGGCTCGCGAGCGTGTGGTAGCGATACGTCTCGACGAGCGGATCGGTGCTCAGCACCGTGGTCGACGCGAGGAGCGTAGTGCCCGTCGCGTCCCACAACCCGACCTGGAGACCGCCGCCGACGAAGCCGTCGGTGGCCGGTCCGGAGAGGCTGCCATCCTGTCCCCCGAGGGCGCTCACCGTCATGGCGCTGCTCCCCACCTGGAACAGGACGCCCTGGGTGTACGGGCCATCGGTCCGGTGGCTGGCCGGGGCGCCGCTGTCGCTGAAGAGCGCGGTCTGGCAGCCCGCACCGAAGCACCCGAACAGCGCGCTGGCCGGCGCCCAGCGTCCGAGCGTGCCGGTGCCATCGATGGTCGGCGCGGTCAGCGAGCCGCCCGAGGCGAACCGATTGCCGACGATCGTCACGCCGTGGGCGCTGAACTTCGCGGCTCCGATGTTGTCCTCGAACGGCTCGAAGGCGCCACCCACCAGCGCGCCGATGAGATAGCTGGTGTTCGGCTGGAGCGTGATGGGGCTCGCGAGAGCGCGGTAGCGGTACGTACCGACGAGCGGATCGGCGCTCAGCACCGTGGTCGACGCGAGGAGCGTGGTGCCCGTCGCGTCCCACAGTCCCACCTGGACGCCGCCGCCGACGAAGCCGTCGGCGGCCGGTCCGGAGAGGCTGTCATCCTGCGCCCCGAGGGCGCCGATCGTCACGGCGCTGCTCCCCACCTGGAACTGCGTGCCGATGGTGTACGGGCCATCGGTCCGGTGGTCGCCCGGGCCGCCGCCGTCGCTGAACATCCCGGCCTGGCAACCCGCGCCGGAGCACCCGAACAGCGCGCTGGCTGGCGCCCAGCGCCCGAGCGTCCCGGTGCCATCGATGGTCGGCGCGGTCAGCGAGCCGCCCGAGGCGAACCGATTGCCGACGATCGTCACGCCGTGGGCGCTGAACTTCGCGGCTCCGATGTTGTCCTCGAACGGCTCGAAGGCGCCACCCACCAGCGCGCCGATGAGATAGCTGGTGTTCGGCTGGAGCGTGATGGGGCTCGCGAGAGCGCGGTAGCGGTACGTACCGACGAGCGGATCGGCGCTCAGCACCGTGGTCGACGCGAGGAGCGTGGTGCCCGTCGCGTCCCACAGTCCCACCTGGACGCCGCCGCCGGCGAAGCCGTCGGCGGCCGGTCCGGAGAGGCTGTCATCCTGCGCCCCGAGGGCGCCGATCGTCACGGCGCTGCTCCCCACCTGGATCAGCATGCCCTGGGTGTACGGGCCGTCGGTCCGGTGGCTGGCCGGGCCGCCGCCGTCGCTGAACATCCCCGTCGCGCAAGCGGTCGACGTGGGATTGGAGCACACCCCGGTCATCGGGTTGCAGGTGCCCGCGTCATGGCACGCGTCGGAGGGCGCGCAGACAACGCCGCTGCACAGGTCGGCGGGCGGGATCTGGCAGTTCGTCCCCGTGTAGCCGGCCGGGCAGGCGCAGGTGTAGCTGCTCCCGCTCGAGGCGCAGGTGCCGCCGTTCTGGCAGGGCGCCGCGGTGCACGGGTTGGCGTTGCAAACCCCGCCCGCGCAGTTCCCGGTAACGCAGTCCGAGTTCGTGCTGCATCCGCCGCCGACGACGCATTGCGGGCACGTGCCGCCGCCGCAGTCGTTGCTCGTCTCGGTGCCGTTCTTCGCCCCGTCCGTGCACGTCGGCGTCAAGCCGGAGAAGGCGGCCGGGACAGTTGTCTCCCCGGAGCTGCCGAGCCCCCAGCAAGAGACGGTGCCCATCGAGGTCACGCCGCACGCGTGCTGTCGGCCCGTCGCGGCCTGGACAAACGTGGTAGGGGGCGGAGTCGCCTGACCATGGCTGTTGTCCCCCCAGCAGTGGAGGGCGCCGGTGGTCCGCAGAGCACATCCGTAAAGGTATCCCAGGCTGAGCTGGCCGAAAGAGTCGAGGGTGGGCGGGGTGGCCGCGTCCGCGTCGTTGTTGCCGGTGCAAGTGAGCTGGCCCGCGAAGAGGGTACACGTGGTCTGCCCGGAGCTCGTGGCGACCTGCGTGTAGGTCTGGGAGAAGGTTGTGGGGCTGTTCCCCCAGCAGACGGGCGTCTGGTCCGCTCGCAGGCCGCAAGCCCGGTAAACGCCCACCGAGACCTGCGTGAAGGTGCCCGGCGGCGGGCTGGCCTGGCCGTAATCGTACTGGAGGCCGTCGTTCTGGAGCCCCCAGCAAGCGAGGTCGCCGTTCGTCCGCACACCGCAGGTATACAGCTCGCCCGACGCGACATACGAGAAGGTGCCCGACGGCGGGCTGGCCTGGCCATAGGAGTTGTCGCCCCAGCAGCTGACCTGGCCGCTCGTGCCGATGGCGCAGCTATGCCAGCCTCCCGAGCTGATCTGGGTGAAGGTGCCGGCCGGCGCGCCGAGCTGGCCGAAGGTGTTGTCGCCCCAGCAAGAGAGGCTGGCGTCGTTCTTCACGACGCACGTGAAGTCGTTACCCGCGCTGACCTGGGTCACGGGACCGGGGCCCGCCTGCACCACGCAGCCCGGCCCGGGGCAGGCCACCGTGTAGCAGACGTCCAGCCTGGGCCGTACGCTCACGGTGGGCGCCTCGCTGCTCCAGAACGACGTGGCGCCGTAGTTCATATAGGTGGCGGACGTGTCGAGGATGTCCGCGTAGAGCGCGACGCCGTAGTTCGGGGTGTCCCCGATCGTCCAAAGCTGCGTCATCAGCGTGACGTCGGCGCGCGCAAAGCCTTTACCGTACTGCAGCGTCGCGCTGGGCTGGCGGTAGAGCTCAGGCCTGTTGCCGAAGGTAATCGTCGCCTCGTCCCACGGTCCGGCCGCCGCGTAGAACGTGCTCGCCTCGTAGGGGCTCAAGTTGTTCTCGACGAAGAGTTGGATGAACGCGGACGTGACGTTCGCGTACGTCGGGATCGAGCTCAGGTCCCACTGCACGTGCGGCAAGTACCTCGAAGTGCCCCCCGTACTTCCCGGTCCATAGAGGTTGCTCTGGGCCGCGATGCCGGCGACGAGCTGGGTGGGGGGGTCGTGGGGGGTCAGGTATCGGGCGGTGGCGTCGACGACGTTGCCTGAAAACCCCCGCTGGACGGTGACGCACGACGCCTGTGCGACAGCGGTCGGCGACTGCGTGACAACGAGCGTGCTGAAGTGGTCGATCGCGACCGTGAGCGTCTGCCGCGGGGGAAAGACCGAGCTGTCGAGGGTGAGGAACCCGTTGCGTCGCTCGCAGTTCAGGCCCGAGTCGTCGCAGAGCCACGCGCTCGGCGTGGTCGCCGTGAGCGGTACGGGGATCGTGAACAGCAGCCCCGGCGAGAACCGCGTGCCCGAGGGGCCGAACTGGTAG
Source organism: Sorangium sp. So ce128 (assembly GCF_051525245.1). NCBI lineage: Bacteria > Pseudomonadati > Myxococcota > Polyangiales > Polyangiaceae > Sorangium > Sorangium sp. So ce128. The sequence continues at coordinate 7,553,388 of NZ_CP150313.1, forward strand.
ATCGGGAAGAGCACCGGATCCGCGGTGGGCAGCGACGAGGGGAGCAGCGACGGATCGCTGAGCGCCTGGAGCGTGATGGTGACGGGAGCCGCCGATGTGGCGCCGCCGACCTGGATAGCTGTCTCGGGGGCGATCTGGAGGACCGCGCCGCCGAGCGTGATCGTCTGCGCGACGAACGCGCCCGGGACGGCGTCTTGCGCGACGAAGCAGGAGCCCGTGGCGCAGTCGCCCATGTGCTGGTCGCAGACCAGCGGCGTGCCGTTGCAGCTCGTGCCGCCGCAGACATCGGGGCCGACGACATGCGCGCACGCGCCGCCCTGGCAAGTGTCCACCGTGCAAGGGTCCCCGTCGTCGGTGCAGGCGGCGTCGTCCGGCACCGCCGCGGGGATCACGCACACACCGGTCCTCGAATCGCAGCCCCCTGGCTCGCACTCGTTCGTGCTGGTGGGGCAGGGCGCGGCGCAGAGGCAGGTGTAGCCTTGCGCGTCGTCGACGCAGGTGCTGCCCTCCCCCACGCAGGGGTTCGAATCGCAGTGCTTGACGGCGAAGGCGTCGATCTCGCAGTTCACGCCCGTGTACCCGTGCGCGCAGGAGCACGTGTACGTGGAGCTGGGGGGCGCGCCCGGCGTGCAGACGCCGCCGTTCTGGCAGGGGCTGGGCTCGCAGGGGAGCGAAGGGCTATCGCAGTCGGCGCCTGTGAACCCCGGCGGGCACTGGGTCTCGCAGCGCTCGCCGCCCCAGCCCGCGTCACACCCGCAGACGCCGTTCGTGCACGACGAGTTGCCGCAGCAAGGGAGCGTCCCGTCGCATGACGCGTTCGCGGGCAGGCAGCCGTCGCCGCTACAGCTCGGGTTGCCCACGGCGATGTAGTCGTGGAGGTGGCCTACGTGTTCGAGGATGCAGGCGTCCTTGCTGGCCTGGAGGATTGTGTAGGGGTGGCTCCCCGAGCCGGCATGGTGGCAAATCTGGACCTTGCCGTTGACTGCCAAGAGCGTGCACAGCAAGCCGACGAGGGGCTGCTCCGCCGCGCCGACGTGCTCGGAGTCCGATTCGTCGGGTATGTCCGTGCTGGAGCACCCGATACCGAGGAACGTGAAGCAGCTCAGGCCGAGCAGCGCGACCATCGCGCCGAGCCTGCGAAGAGAGGTGACATGCGTCATGACGCTTCTCCTTTGGCGGGACGCGCGGTCGCGATCCGCGGGTCGCCCGCCGGGAGCGGCACCCTGCGTCAGCTCGTCCAAGGGAGCGACCTGGATCGTGATCCAGCTTTCGGAGATGCAGGCTCTCGTGGTAACCTGAGGAGGTCTCCCTGAGGCACCGCCTCATTTTTCCCTCCTTCCGGCGCGGCTCGTCCACGCGTGAGCCCACCGGGCTCGCTCGCGATCAGCCGCCGCAGTCGAGGGGAATCGTCAATCTCCACATGTCGTTGAGCAGCACCGGCGCGAACTCCGCTGTCGCTCCCCCGAAGATGTAGAGCTCGTAGGCCGTGGCGGTCTTGCGAGTGAAGTAGAACTGGCCGAACCTCGGCGCCGGCGCCGGCCCCGTCATCGCGGTGTCCACGCGCGTCCAGGCCCCTGTGTGGAGATCGAAGTACCAGAGATCGGACAGGGTTGTACCGTCGAACTGGCTGCCCCCGAAGAGCCAGATACGGTCGTTGTGCTCATCGGCGATCAGCTTCGCGTTGTCGCGGTGGCCCGGCCCGGCGGCCTCGTCGAAGACGAGCTGATCCCAGGTCTCCGTGTCGATGTCGAACATCCAGAGGTCGCCGAGGTAGTTCTCCGGCGTGAACAGGCCGGTCCCGTTCACCGCGTCGTTCGTGTATCCGCCGTAGACGAGCAGGGCGTTCCAGCCCTCGGCGTACACGAGCGGATGGTGGGCTCGAGCGCGCGGGCCGGGCGAGCCGGTCGCGACCTGCTTCCAGCCGTTCTTGTAGCGGACCAGGTCGTGCTGGAGTCCGTCAGGACGGTTGATGAAGGCCGGCATCGTCGACGACGAGCCCGAGAAGGCGTACGCGACGGTCTTGTGCTTCCCCTTCTTTCGCACGGCGACCGCCTCCGTGGAGCGGTTGGCGCGCCCGATCTCGGCCGCGCTCTGCGAGATCTGCGTCCACCCGTGCACCGGATCGAAGCGGAACGTGTCCTGGTGCGTGAGGTCGAGCCCGCGCCGGAAAGGACCTCTCCCGCCGGAGACGATCAGCGCGTCCTCCTCGGCGACGCACCACATCATCGACTCGGCCCTGGCGGACGGCCCGCCCGGGTACTGGCCGAGGTCGTACCAGGTCAGCGCGTCGACGTCGAAGGCGCTGAAAGCGGCCACGGGCTCGTCATCCGGATAGGTCCCGTTCAACCCGCCGAAGATGTAGAAGAGGCCCTCGTGATAGGCGCTCGCGCCGTCCCAGATGGCGTCGGGGATGGCGCCGCCCTGCGGGATCTCGGTCCAGTAGGGCAAGCTCGACTGGGCGGCGCTCGGGCGGATCCCTGCGAACGAGAGCAAGAGAGAGAAAGAAGCGATGAGAAGGATCCGAAGCTGAACCCTGCGTGTCATCCAGGCGACCTCCTTGTTCCAGCAACGGCGGGCTCGCGCCCTGCGCAGGTCGCCGGATAGCTCTTCACGCTACCATGAAAGCCTGGTCTTCCGAAAGCTGGATCACGATCCAAGTCGCGACCCTGGACGAGCTGACGCAGGGTGCCGCTCCCGGCGGGCGACCCGCGGATTCCACCGCGCGTCCCGCCAAACGGAGAAGCGGCAGCGAGCCCGACCATTCCTGGGCATTTTCAACGTATGGCTCGAACAGGGTCCGCATCCTCGGCGGAACCCAGGGCGACAGCAATTTCTGCGGTGTGCAGGTTCACAACAGCGAGTTCGGTTGCGGTGGACAAGGCATCGACTTCGTCGACGGCCTCACGGCGGATCAGGCCGCGGCGTGCAGGGCCGAGGTCCTGAACTTCGCGGCGGCCCAGAACGGCACCTGTAACTGAGCCTCCAGCTCCCACGCGAAAGGCGCGCCGCGCTCCCCGGGCGGCGCGCGCGGCAGGGGAGGCGCGCCTACCCCCCGCCTGCCCCCGTGACCCGCTCGAGCCTCGCGAACAGGCTCGCCAGCTCGGCAGCCGACGCCACCCCGAGCTTCTCCATCCCCTCCGCCCGGTAGAGCCGCACGGCCGACATGGAGATCCCGAGCTCCGTCGCGATCTGCTTGTTCAGCATCCCCTGCGCCACCCGCTCGCACACCTCGCGCTGGCGCGGCGAGAGCGCCGCGAGCCGGGCGGCGAGCGCCTCCACCTCGGCCCGCGCCGCCCGCGCCTCCGCATCGCGGGCCAGGGCGCGCGCCACGGCGGCGAGCAGCGCCTCCGCGTCGAGGGGCTCGGCGAGGAAGTCCACGGCGCCCGCCTTCATCGCCTCCACGGCCACCGTCACGTCCCCGTCGTCGCTGGTGAAGACCACGGGGAGCGCGCACCCTTCCTCGCGCAGGAGGGCCCTCACCTCCAGGCCGTTCAGATCGGGGAGCTGGACGTCGAGCACCACGCAGCCCGACACCACCGCGCGCGCGGCCTCCAGCAAGGCGAGCGACGACGCGAACGCCTGCACCACGTGCCCCGCCTCCTGGAGCAGCCCGGCCGCGGCCCCGCGCCAGGAGGGATCCCGGTGCACCAGGAAGACGGTCGCCGCCTCCGCTCCTCGCGGGGACGGGCTCGTCGCCCTGGGCCGCGGGCTCGGCGGCGCCTCGGCCGCGAGGAGCCCGCGCCGCCTCGTCTCGGCCGGGGTCTCGCCGAACTCCGCTGCATAGGCGGCGCCGAAGCGCTCCACGCGCAGGTAGCCGGCAGCGTGGGCCACGCTCGCGGCCGTCTCGCCCGGCTCGGCCAGGAGCAGGCGATCCCGCGCCAGGAGCAGGCGCCTCTTGCGGAGGAAGTCCCACGGGGTGGCGCCCCGATAGGCAAAGGCCCCGTCGATCGAGGCCATGCTCGCGCCCGCGAGCGTTGTCAGATCGGCGGTGCCGATCGCGCCCTCCGCGTGGGCGTCGAGGTACTCCTCGACGAGCCGCACCACGCTCTGGCTCGACGGCGGCGCTGCCTTCTCCAGGAGGTAGGCGTGATCGTGGGGCTGCCCGAAGAGCAGCGCGCGCGCCACCGCCTCGCCGAGGCTGGCCATCACCACGGGGTGGCCGAGGGCTCGCCCTGCCCGCTCGGTCTCCGTGGAGAGGAAGCGGCAGAGTCGTGCCAGGAAGGTCCCGGGGCCGTCGGTGGTGGGCATCGACAGCGAGAAAGCAAGGGGCCCGCGGATGGCCACGCCGGTGAGCGCCTCGAGCTGCGCCTCGAAATAGCGGGCGTCGACGCGGAGGTTCATGGGGCGGGCCGGGCCCTCCGCGCTCCACTCGGACCGGGCCCCTGGCGAGAACACGGCGGCGCTCCGGCCAGGGGCGATCTCCGCCGCGTCCCCCGACGAGGCCGCACGTACCGAGCCGCCGGTCGCCAGGCTGACTGTGTAGCCCGAGCTCACGCCGCGCAGGCACATGCCGGAGGCGAAGACGCCCGAGAAGAGGGCGACAGGCCCCATGTCGACGGGGGTGGCACGCCACTCGAAACGGTGACCGCGGCCGACGGTGTCGGCGGTGAGGTCGCCGTAGATCGTCGCGAGGAACACGCGGGCCGCCTCCAGATCGCGCGTATCGATGAGCGGAGGGCGTTCGAGCCCCTGGCGAGCGGATCGGTTATGCATGGAGGTCTCGGGCAGGCTGTAAGGGGAGAAACGGATTCAGCATAGCGGATCAAGAGACCGCACCTCACACGCGCCCCCCTCCGAGGCTGGGATCCTCGTCTCGCGCTCCGGATCGGGCGTGCGTGCTCCTGCCGCTCGCAAATGGCGGGCCGTCCGCGTGGGAGGTCGCGGACGCCGACCAGGACCACTGCACGAGCTCGATGGTGCGGGGGCTCAGCAGCTCGGCCGGCTGCGGCGCCCTCGCCGCCTTGTTCACGACGTCGGGCGCGCCTTCACGAGGTCGAGGCTCGCGCTCCGCAGTTGAGGCCTGCAGACAGCAGCAGCAGCGCGCCGGTTGATCCATCTCCGCAGCGCCTCGACGAGCGTCGGATACGTGACCAGGGTCGAGAGCTCGATACCGAGCTCGACCATTATCTTCGCCACGCTCGGACGTATCCCCGAGACAAGCTCCTTGCAGCCGACGAGCTCCACGCTGCGCATGATCTTGAAAAGGTGCTGCGCGGTCGCCGGTTCGACAACGTCCACCGCTTGATTGCCGGCGGGTGACGTGCTCGAGCAATTGCTCGAGCAGCGATCTCGGCGGATCGGAAGAGAGCGCCTTCACACCGTTCGGGTACGTCCTCGAAACGTCCTGGATCCTCAGTTCCATGTGTGCACCTCGCATGGCGAGACCTGATGTTACCCGGTCACGGGTGCCGGGGAAACCGCCCGCTGCACGGCGGGGGGGGGCCGAGCTTCGCAATTGTCGTCGAGCGCCGTTTCACGCGAGATTCGGCGGCTATGACTCGCACCAAATTCAATCCGGGTCTCGACCAACAACCAACGATCCACCGCGATCCGGAGCCCGCTCGGGGGGCCGGTCACGCGGCGGCGCCGCCCCTCTCGGTCTCGCGAATCCATCTCAGCACCTCCGATCCCGACGAGATGTCCCCCGCCCTCGCCCGCCTCTGCCCGGGAGTGGCGCTCCGGCCTCTGAAAGGAAGCGCTTTCAGGTGCGAGATCGGTATCGCCACGGTCGGTCCCGTGAGCTTCGTGACGACAGACTGGGCCCTCGGCGGCCGGATGGACGCGGCCACCCTGCAAGATCGTTACGTGCTGGGGCTCGCCGGGGAGGGCAGCCGCGACACCGAGGTGGTGGTCAGGCGCCAGCGTCTTTCGATGGCCCATGGCAAGCGGGCCATCCTGCTCGTCCCAGAAGGGCCCGTGAAGATCCAGATACCGGCGGGCGGAAGCGGGCGAAGCCTCACCGTCCTGCGATCTGCGCTCGAGGCGCACTTCGCCATGCTCACAGGCCACGCGCCGCGCGAGGCGATCCTGTTCGAGCCCGACCTGGATCTCACTGGCGGCGGCGGCGCGACGCTCCAGGGGATCGTGCGCTTGCTCCGGGAGGAGCTCGAGCGCCCGGCGCTCTCGCCCTTCGTTCGCTCCCAGTTCTGCGATGTGCTGCTCACCGCGCTCGTGACCATCCCGCGCCACACGGGCTCCCATCTGCTCGAGCTCACGCCCCCGCGTGTCGCTCCAGCGGTCGTGCGTCGGGCCGAGGAGTACATCGCCATGCATGCGGGCGAAGCGATCACGCTGGCGGATGTCGTCGCCGCCGCGGGAGCGCCGGCCCGCTCGCTCCAGGCGGCGTTTCGCGCGGCGCGCGGCATCACGCCGATGGGATTCCTGAAGGTCCGGCGACTCGAGCTGGCGCGCCACATGCTCCTCGCCGCCCTGCCCGAGACGACCGTGGCGGGCGTCGCCAGCGCGATGGGCTTCCGCAGCGCGGGGCGGTTCAGCGTCGACTACAGGAAGCATTTCCGCGAGACCCCATCCGAGACGCTCTCGCGCCGCCGGCCGACCGGACGACGACGCGGCGGCGCGCGCTGATCAAAAAACGCAAGCTGATCGAAAAGCGCAACGATGATGCGCCGCGTCTGTGATGACGATTGCAGCATTACAAGAACGCGGGTATCCGGAGTTCGGCACTCGGGCCTGATCACAGCAGGAACACGATGACCCAGATCTATCTTCTGCCAGGCTTCATGGGTTTTCAGTCGTTCGGCGAGCTCGCCTATTTCAGGCGTGTGCCGAAGATGCTCGTGGAGCTCCTGGGGGAGCTCGGCCACGACAGGATTGAAGTCCACGAGTGCCCCACGATCCCGACCGGATCCATCGCTCGCAGGGCGCAGCAAGCGCTCGAGTTCATCGCGGCGCACGGCGGGGAACAGGCCGAGAGCATCCACATCGTCGGCCACTCGACCGGTGGGCTCGACGCGCGGCTCCTCGCGACGCCGGGCGCGAGGCTCGTGCCGGGTCGCCTCGAGGAGCGGATTGGCCGGCGCATCAGCTCCATCGTCACGATGTCGACGCCCCATTACGGGAGCCCGATAGCGTACCTGCTCGGGAGCCTGCCGTTCCGGAGGGCGTTCGAGATGCTCGGGCTCCTCGGCAAGCCCCATGGCAGGAAGGGCTTCCGGGCGCTGGCGCGCGTCATCGAGCTGGTGGCGCGCGCCGACGACTGGACGGGCCGGACCGATACGTTCCTCGACACCATCGTCCACAAGATGCTGAAGCGGACCGGCAAGAACGCCGATGATCTGATGTTCAAATTCCTGAGCGAGCTCTCGAATGATCAGGGCGCGTCCATCCAGCTCACGATGGAGGCCATGCACCTGTTCAACGCCGCCGTCGCGGACCGCCCGGAGACGCACTACAGCTCGATCATCTGCGTGGCGCCGCCGCCGAGCTCGTTCCCGTTCCGTCCGGCCGATTTCTTCTCGCCGGTGCGGGCCGTCTCCATCTTCGCGTTCTGGGCCCTGTACCGCGTCACCTCGGCGGTCCCCAGACAATACCCCTGCACTGCGCTGGACATCGAGACGCTCAACCTCAACGAGCACTCCGCCCCCATCGAGATCACGAAGACATCGAACGACGGCGTGGTCCCGTGCCAGAGCCAGGCCTATGGAAAGGTGCTGGACATCGTGCTCGGCGACCACCTCGACGTCGTCGGGCACTTTCCGTACTCGGGCGGTGATCGCCACGCCGACTGGCTCCCGTGCGGCGCGGGTTTCGACGAGGAGCAGTTCCGTCGCGTGTGGTCCCTGGTCGCCCGCGAGATCGCGGGCAACATTCCGGTGAAGCGGCGGGCGGCGCCCCCCCTCGGAGCGCCGGCGCGCGCGAGCAAGACCTCGCCGCTCAAGAACGGGAAGTCGAAGTCGAAGCTCATCTCCACCGCCAGCTGACATCTTCTTGAAGTGGGCCCCGAGGGGTCCTTCGGCCCTGGAGCCGCCATGCTGAACGATCCCGATTCCCTCGAGAACCGCGATCCCCGGTTCATCAAGAGGATGACGAGCATCCTCGACAGCACGATAGCGCCTTATCATCGGACCGAGGTCCGCGGGCTCTCGCGGATCCCCCGCCAGGACGGGCTCATCTACGTCGGCAATCACAACGGCTATCCGTACATGTCCGACTTCTGGCTGTTCACGGCCGCGCTCTTCAATGAATACGGGATAAGCCGGTTTCCGTACGTGCTCGCGCACAAGCTGACGATCAGGCTGCCGCTGTTGAACCAGATCTTCACCAGGTACGGCTGCGTCCGCGCGTCCGGGCAATGCGCGGCGCGCGTGCTGGAGCGTGGGCACCCGCTGCTCTTGTATCCGGGCGCCGAGGTGGAGCTCATGCGCCCGCACCGGGAGAGGACGCGCCTTCGCTTCAACGGGCGCACCTCTCATATCCGGCTGGCCATGAAATACGGCGTGCCGATCGTGCCTGTGGTGTCCGTCGGCAGCCATTCGACGGCCATGATCCTCGACGATCTGCCCTGGCTGGCGGACGCGATCGGGGCCAAGAGCAAGCTCGGCATCAACGCGTGGCCCCTCATGCTGAGCATCCCCTGGGGCCTGACGCTCGGGCCGTTCATCCCGCCCTACATCCCGTGGCCTTCCAAGATCCTCATCGAGATCCTGGAGCCGATGGTGTGGGCGCCGCAGGGCGCGGGCCCGGAGAGCGAGAGCCACATCGCCGCGTGTGCGGCTCAGGTCGAGCAGGCGATCGTGAGCGCGCTCGCCCGCCTGGAAGCCGAACGAATGACCCAGGAGCGCCCCCCGCTCGAGGTGGTGAAGGGCGCCGTCATGAAGGCTCTCTCATGGATCGAAGGGCACATCGACGAGCTGTCTCGCTGGCTCGTCGGGGCGGGCGCGCGCCTGCTGGGGCTCTCCGGCAGGGGCGAGGCGCAGAGCGCCGCCCCCTCGGACCTCGTGAAGGTCGCCTCCCAGCTCGCCCAGGATGTGCGGCACGACGTGGACCTCCTCCGCGAGATGCAGCGGCGCTCGGAGCGCAATGCCGTCGCCGTGTCGCCTCGGACGACCGCGACCCGAGCGGCGCGGAGGCCGCGGTTCACCGAGCGCGAGATCCACGAGATCCTCGCGCAGGCGAGCAAGGGCAAGAGCGTGCACAACATGTGTGATGAGCTCGGCATCTCGGCGAGCACGTTTTATCGCTGGCGGTCGCAGCACACGGGGCGCCTCGCGGAGATCCGATAAGCCGAGCGGTCTCGATATGGTCTTTCCCACGCTGGCGCGCGAGCGCGAAGGGATCACGCGCAGGGCGCGGGGCGCCGCTGCGGCCGCGCTCCTCGCTGTGGCCCTGGGCTATCCGCCGGGCGGCACCCCGGCGGCCGCCGTCACGCCTGACGCGGCGGCTGCCGCGGCGGCGGACGGGGGCGCGCCGTGCCGAGACGCCGCCGCCGGCGCGCGGCGGGGGCGGGTCGAGCAGCTCGTCGTCGCGGCGCGGCTGAGCCCGCACAAGAGCGCGGAGGCCGGCGCGCAGCTCGGGCAGGTGATGGGCGAGCTGCGCGCGCTGCAGCCGGACATCGAGGCGGACTTCCGCGAGGCGGCCACGCCGCCCGGCGTCGAGCGGCTCACCTGCGCGCTCGAGGATGAGGAGCAGCTCGATGCCGCGCGGGTGCTGCTCCTGTCGCGGCTGCCCGACGGCATGCGCGAGGAGGCGCTCGGCCCGGGCCGCGCCGGCGTCGATCAGCTCCGCGCGGAGCTCTTTCGCATCGGCGCGCGGGCGCGGTGGTACCGGCTCCACCGCGACAGCGCCGTCGAGGAGAGCCGCGCGGCGCTCCGCGACCCGTTCGTCGTCACCGCGCTCGCGTACCGAGCCGCCCTCGTCGTCGCGGTGATCGCGCTCGCCGTGTTCGTGACCCGGCGAAGGCGCCGCTGGATGGACGCCGCCTGGCCCGTGATCCTGCGCGTGGTCCGCAGGGCGCGCGCGCAGCGCATCCTCGAGAGCGCGCGCTCGATCCTCGCGATGTTCTCCGGCTCGCTCCTCCTGCTCGCCACGATCTGGGGGGTACACCGGGCGCTCGGGCCGGACGCCGCCGCCGTCCGGGAGGTCGAGCTCGCCTACGGGATATTGCTCTGGTACGCGCTCTACCGTCTCGCGCTGGCGGCCATGCACTGCTGGATCGCGCGGAGACCGAGCGACCTCGGAGCGCCGATCGGCGAGGCGACCAGCGGCAAGGTCCTCCGGTCGCTCCGGGCGGTCGGGCGGTTCGCGCTGGCGGTCGGCCTCCTCGTCGGCGCCGTCGAGGCGGCGACCGGGAGGGGCTACCTCTACAACACCGCCCTCCGCGCCGCCTCGCTCGGGGCGCTCCTCCTCGGCTGGGTCCTGATCCGCTGGTGGCGCGACGACATCAGCGACGCGTACCTCCGCCGGCACGACGAGGGAACGCTCGCCAGCGCGGTACGGAAGACGCGCGTCCGGTGGTATGGCTTCTTCGTCGCCGTCGTGGCGCTCCTCGCCCTCGTGCTCGCGAGGATGGGCCGCGCCGCCCGCCGCGTCTTGCTCGGCTTCGACCTGACGCACCGGGTCCTCGCGTTCATCTTCCGCAAGCGCCTCGAGCGCCGCACCGACTCCGCGCACCCGGACGGCCTCGCCCGGGAGCTCCCGCAGGATGTGCTAGCGCACCTGTCCGAAGAGCCTCTCCTGGATCCGACGACAGGGCTCGATCACTACGCCGGCCTCGATCGCTTCAAGGCGTCGCTCGCCGCGTGGAAGGACAGCCGCCGCATCGGCTCGCTGCTGCTGGTCGGCGGCGCCGGCTCGGGGAAGACGACGTGGCTCGTGGCGGCCGAGCGCGAGGCGCCGGTCCCGGTCGTCCGCGTCGCGCTCGACAGGCGGCAGCTCACCGCCGCCGACGTCATCGCCACGCTCGGGAATGCGCTCGACGCGCCCCCCGAGGCGCGCACCGGCGTCGAGGCGTTCACCGCGTGGCTCCGCCTCGAGCCGCGCCGGCTGCTCGTCCTCGACGACCTGGAGCACCTGTTCCTCCGCGGGCTGGAGGCGTGGGGCGCCTGGGAGGCGTTCCTGGAGATCGTCGAGCGCTCGGCGCCCAGCATCTTCTGGCTGTGCGCGATCGCCGAGCACCCCTACCGCTACCTCGTCTTCGCGCGCGGCGGGGCCACGGTCTTCCGGACGATCGTGCACCTCGCGCCCTGGTCCGAGCAGCGGCTCGCCGAGCTCCTCACCGCCCGCACCCGGGCGAGCGGCTACAGCGTCTCGTACGAGGACCTCGTGATGGACGACGACGAGTCCACGGATCGCGTGCAGCGCGAGCTCAGGACCGAGCGCGATTTCGCGCGGCTGCTCTGGGACTACGCGAAGGGTTGTCCGCGGGTCGCGCTCCACTTCTGGCAGCGATCGCTGCTGGTCGACGACGCGCACGGCGAGCGGCGCCTCCGCGTCCGCCTCTTCCGCACGCCGGACGAGGACGAGCTGGAGTCGCTCAGCGAGGTGGAGCGCTTCGTGCTCGCGAGCGTGGTCTGGCACGACAGCCTCACGACCGACGAGGCGGCGCGCTCGCTCGGCGTCGACGCGCTCCCGTGCCAGGACGCGCTGGCGAAGATGGTCGAGCTCGGCATCATCGACGATCTGCGCGGCCGGCACCGCGTCACGACCCGATGGCAGCGCGCCGTCAGCAACTATCTCGTGCGGAAGCACCTGATTCAGCCGTGAGACCGTGAGAAAGGACGACCACCGTGGATTCGGACGTGGACGTGCCCGACGGTGCCAAGCTCATCGAGACCATCCAGGTCAGCGGCGTCATCACTGGCCTCGTCATCCTCAGCATCACGTGGTTCGCGGTCCGGCTGATCACGGCCGCGCTCGAGCGCAGCGGCACCCGCTTCGCGCACCGGCGGCTGCTGCTCAACCAGATCGCGACCCTCCTCCGGTTCTTCCTTTACATCGGTGGTATCGCGATCGCCATCGGCGCCTCGATCAACCTCTCCCGGGAGGTGATCCTGGCCCTGACCGGGACGGTTGCGGTCACCATCGGCTTCGCGCTGAAGGATCTCGCTGCGTCGGTCCTCGCCGGCGTGACGCTCATCGTCGATCGCCCCTTCCAGGTCGGCGATCGGGTCAAGTTCGACGCGTTCTATGGCGAGGTCACGTCGATGGGCCTGCGCTCCGTGCGCATCATCACCCTCGACAACCACGTCGTCACGATACCGAACAACAAGTTCCTGACCGAGGCGGTCGCGTCGGCCAACCACGGGCGGCTCGACATGCTGATCCCGGTGGAGTTCTTCATCAGCTCCGCGCAGGACATCGCGATCGCCAGGCGCATCGTCGAGGAGTGCATCACCAGCAACCGCTACGTGTTCCTCGGCAAGCCATGGTGCGTGGTCACGAGCCAGATCCTGAGCGAGGTCGCCACGGTGCGCCTGGTCGCCAAGGCCTACGTGCTCGACGTGAAGTACGAGGCGGAGTACGCGACCACCCTGACAGAGCGGGTGCTCGCGGCGTTCCGCGAGAAGCACATCGTCCTCCCCGGCGAGCCCGGGTGAGGAGGGAACCGGCGCCGCGACGAGCGCTGGAGGCGAATGCGGCCCCCGCGGGCCGCTTGTACGCCGCACGCCGCCGACCACGCTCAGCGCTCTCGCTGCCACGCAGGCGGAGCCGACGGCGATGCACGCGACGATCGGTCGCTGAACCGGGCCAGTCTGACACGCGGAACTAGCCGCAGCCGCCGTGGGTGTCCTCTCCGCCGCCGGCGCCCCCGCCGCCTTCGTTGCCCCCGCCGCTCCCGTCGCTCTGGTCACTGCAGCTGACCACCCACGATCCGGTCGGTCCGTCGCAAGTGGCACTCACTGTGCCACACGAGCGCTTGTACCTGCACGGCCCCACGCTGTAATAGGCGCTGCAGTCCGTTCCGTTCTCAGGCTCTAGACTGGGACACGCGGTGCAGTGCTCGACCCACACGCCGTCGGTGCAGGTGACGCTGCAGGGGGAGCAGGCGTAGTCGCAAAGCTGGTCTTCAACTGCGCAGCGCGCTCCCGGCGGAGCGCCCCCTCCTGAGAAATCACACTCGACGGGGGTGTCTCCACCAGTCGATGCGCTGGTCGAGGCGCTGGACGACGTGGTGTCCTCGGGCGTGCCGCCGGCGCCGCTCGATACGCTGGAGGACAGGGTCTCGTCGGGCGTGCCGCCCCCCGCCCCGCCGCCGGAAGGCTGCTCGACCGCGTCGGTGCAAGCGAACACAGGAAGGAGCGCGAGGGGAATGAGCCATCGGATAAAGGTCTTCATGCCGCCCCCTCAGCAACGGATGTGCCAGCGCAAATCGCGGATCTCCGAGCGTGAGACGATGAGACTGCGCCAGGGTGAGCCGTTTGCTGCCGTATCGACGGCACATCGGGCGGCGTGCCTGGCGACGTCGGGTCGTGTCACGGCGGCGGCGGTTCCACCTCCTCGGGCGCTGGCGGCGACGGTGCTGGCTCGCCGCCCGCCCTTCCGCTCCAGGAGCGCGTCCTCGACGCCCTGAATCTTCGCGCCACCGCGAGCAACAGAAGGCAGCGGAGGACATCAGGAATGCGATCGATCGGAAGGCTCGGGGGCGCCGCGGCCTGCGGGTTCGTCATGCTGTGCGCGGGCGTCGCGTCGGCAGCCAGCGCGCCGTCCTGGGAGAGCGTGCCGCCGATGATCACCCCGCGGGGCGAGCACACGGCCACGGTGCTCCAGGACGGCAGGGTGCTCATCGCGGGTGGATACCCGGAGCTCGACGGACCGCCCTACACGACGAGAGAGGCGATGAGCCTCAAGGCGGTCGAGATCTACGACCCGGCGACCGGGACATGGTCGCCCGCGGCGCCGCTCCTCCAGGCCCGCAGCGGACACGCGGCCATCCTTCTGCCAGACGGCCATGTCCTCGTGGCCGGCGGCAGGATGATGAACGCACAGGCGCAGGGGACCTCCCTGTCTTCGGCCGAGATCTACGACCCGATGAGCGACACCTGGACGCCCGCGGGGTCGTTGTCGATAGCCCACCCCGCGCCCTCGATGATGCTCGCCGGCGGCAGGCCGGTGCTCGTCGGGCTGGCCTGGCAAGACGTCTACGACGAGTTCGATGGCCAGTTCGTGCTGCACTATTACCAGAACGCAGCCATCTACGACCCGGCGTCGCGCGGCTGGATGGACCTGCCGCACTGCGAAGCCGTGGACCGGTGGGTGAGGCTGCCTTACAGGCCCCAGCCTGTGAGCGCGACCCTGCTCCACGACGGCCGCGTGATGGTGGCCGGAGGCGGCTGCAGCCTCTATGACCTGGAGACCCAGCTCTGGACCTGGGAGCAGGGGGCCGTGAAGCCGACGACCGAAGTTGCGTATCCCGGCGCGACGACGCTCCCGGGCGGCGGGGTCCTCGTCGTCGGAGGCACCTTCCCCGCCGGCCCGGCCCCGGAGATTCACGCCTTCTCGCAGCTCTACCTGCCGCAGGACGACCGCTGGGAGCCGACCCCCGGACCGTACGCTCCGGCATCGAGCCCATGCGGGGGGGACTCCTCGGGTATCCAGGGGATGCGCACCTCGGTGCTCCCGAGCGGAAAGGTGCTGTTGACCGGAGGCGTGGAGCCCTGCAGGCCCGCGGGCTCGTCAGCGTCCGTCTTTCCCTTTTATGCGACCCAGGCGCTCTTCGACGAGGCGGCCCTCTCCTGGTCGAGCCTCGACCTGGCGCCGCCCGTGACCATGGCGCGCGCCTACCATTCCTCGACGCGGCTCAACGACGGCAGCGTGCTGATCGCCGGCGGCTACGTCGACGCCACGACCGCCACGGCGTCTGCCGTGCTCTTCCGCGAGCGCTCGCCGCTCGGCGAGGCCTGCGAGACGGACAGCGACTGCGGGAGCGGCTTCTGCGCGGACTCGGTCTGCTGCGACGCGGCCTGCGCCGGCCCCTGCGACGCCTGCGCGACGGCCTCGGGCGCATCGCAGGACGGCGTCTGCACCCCCCTCACGGGCGTCACCTGCGACGACACGGACGCGTGCGTCGTCGGGGGTGTTTGCGAGGCGGGCGCGTGCGTCGGCGGCGCGGCCGCGCCGGACGGGACCCCATGCAGCGACGGCGACGTGTGCTCCGCGGCGAGCGCTTGCGTGGGCGGGGCCTGCGTGGGGTCGAGCCTCGCGGTGTGCCTGCCCGTCGACGACTGTCATGAAGCGCCGGTGTGCGACCCCGCGGCGGGGTGCGCGGCGCCCGCGTCCGCGAAGCCGGACGGTGCGCCCTGCGACTTCGCCGGTTCCGCAGAGGGCTGGCAGGCGACGGGGCGGGTGGGCGTCCTCCTCAACGGGCCTGTGGCCACGCTGCTCCAGGATGGGACGCTCCTCATGATCGGGTACGGCCAGACAGGCAATCCGCTGCGGTGGAACGATGTCTGGCTCCGCTACGACCCGAGCACGGGCTCGTGGCAGCCCCCCGAAAAGATGAACGTGTCGAGGCGCCCGACGAGGCTCGTATCGCTTCCGGACGGGACGGTCCTGGGGATCGCCAACAGCGTGCTTCAGCGCCCCGCGCAGACGGTGCGATTCGACCCTGCGACGGGCGTCTGGGCGCCGGCCGCGCCCACCATCGTGTCGCGTCAGATGAACACCGCGACGGTCACGCCGCTTGCGGACGGCCGGGTGCTCGTCACCAGCGGCGACGGCAACGTCGACGGCGGCGGAGAAAAGGTCGAGATCTACGACTCCGTCACGGACACGTGGACCCTGGCAGCGCCCATGAACGTTCCGCGAAGCCGCGCCAAAGCAACGTTGCTGCAGGACGGCAGGGTCCTCGTCACCGGCGGTGACAGGCAGTCCCAGAGGATGAGCGCGGAGATCTACGACGCGGCGACCAACACGTGGACACGCGTCGCCTCGATGCGCTGGAGTCGCAGCTCACACGAGGCGACGCTGCTCCTGGACGGCCGGGTGCTCGTCCTCGGGGGACGAGGAAGCGGCGGCGACGACATGAAGGCGGGCGAGATCTACGATCCGGCGAGCGACACCTGGACCTCGACGGGAGAGATGGTCGAGCTACGGGAGTACCCCAGCGCGGCGCTCCTCGCCGATGGCAGGGTCCTGGTGATGGGCCTCCCGTCCCCCTCCGGAGCCAACGACGGTGCCTTCGCCGCCGAGCTCTACGACCCAGCGAGCGACACCTGGACGCTCGCGCCGGCGCTGGACGTGAGGCATCAAAGTGCCGTGATGGAGCGGCTCCACGACGGCCGTATCCTGATCGCCGGCGGCGGTACGACGTATCAACGTCTCGACCATGCGTGGCTCTATGTCACAGCGCAGCCGGCGTCGCCCGGGATGTGCCAGAGCGGCGCCTGCGTGCCGGGCGGAGGCGGGGGCGAGAGCGCTGGCGCGGGGGGCGGCAGCGACGGCGCCGGCGGCAGCACCACGGGCGAAGGCGGAGGGGCCGTGAGCGGCAGCGGCGGCGCAGGCGGCACGGCCGCGGGCGGCCACGGCGGCGGCGGCGACACGAGCAGCGGCAGCGGCGCCAGCAACGGCGTAGGCGGCGGCGACACCAGCAGTGGCATCGGCGGCGACGCCAGCAGCGGCGGCGACACCAGCGGCGGCGGAGGCGATGCCAGCAGTGGCGTGGGTGGCAATCCAGGCGCCGGCGGCGGCGACGTTGGCGGTGGCATCGGTGGCGATCCAAGCGGCGGAACCAGCGGCGGGGGCGACGGGGGCGCTGGCGGCGACGACGGCGCTGGCTCAGCCACCTCCTCCTCGGGCGCTGGCGGCGCCGGCGGCGACGCCGCTGCCTCGGCCACCTCCTCCTCGGGCGCTGGCGGCGCCGGCGGCGACGCCGCTGCCTCGGCCACCTCCTCCTCGGGCGCTGGCGGCGCCGGCGGCGACGCCGCTTCGAGCACCTCCGCTTCGTCCGCCAGTGCCGGCGGCGGAGGTGGAGGCGCGTCCAGCGCTACCGCCGCGAGCTCTTCCTCCGGCGCTGGCAGCTCAGGCGACACCGGTGTCACCACCACCGGCAGCGCCTCCTCTTCCGGCGCCGACGCCGACAGCCCCGACAGCAGCAGCGGGTGCAGCATGAGCGGCGACCCGACACCGGCGGGCACGGCGGCCAGCTCCGCGTGGCTCGGCGCCCTCGGCCTGCTCTGCTGGTCGCGGCGCCGGACCCTGAAGGGGAAAAAACATCCTCCGAGTCCACGCCGCCCGCCGTTCCGCTCCAGGAGCGCGTCCTCCTCCACGCCCTGAATCTTCGCGCCACCGCGCGCAACAGAAGGCAGCGGAGGCCATCGGGACATGAGATCGATCGGAAGGCTCGGGAGCGCCGCTGCCTGCGGGTTCGTCATGCTGTGCGCGAGCGTCGCGTCGGCGGCCACCGCGCCGTCCTGGGAGAGCGTGCCGCCGATGATCACCCCACGGGGCGAGCATACGGCCACGGTGCTCCAGGACGGCAGGGTGCTGGTCGCGGGTGGATACCCGGAGCTGGACGAACCGCCCTCTACGACGAGAGAGGCGATGAGCCTCAAGGCGGTCGAGATCTACGACCCGGCAACCAGGACGTGGTCGCCCGCGGCGCCGCTTCTCCAGGCCCGCAGCGGACACGCGGCCATCCTTCTGCCAGACGGCCATGTCCTCGTGGCCGGCGGCAGGATGAGGAACGCAGCGGCGCTGGGAACGTCCCTGCCTTCGGCCGAGATCTACGACCCGATGAGCGACACCTGGACGCCTGCCGGGCCGCTGTCGATACCCCACCCCGCGCCCTCGATGATGCTCGCCGGCGGCAGGCCGGTGCTCGTCGGCCTGGGCTGGGACTTTGCGGATCACAACATGGATGGCGCGGCCGAGCTGCGCTATTACATGAATTCGGCCATCTACGACCCGGAGTCGCGCGGCTGGGCGGAATTGCCGTTCTGCAAATCCGTGGACCGGTACACGACGTACGGGCCCAGTCCCGTGAGCGCAACGCTGCTCCAGGACGGCCGGGTCATGGTGACCGGAGCCGGCTGCAGCCTCTATGATCTGGAGACCGGGATCTGGACCTGGGAGAACGGGGCCGTAAGGCCGACGACCCAGCACGAGGCTCCAAGCGCGACGACGCTCCCGGGCGGCGGGGTCCTGGTCCTGGGAGGCATCTCCGCCGGTCCGGGCCCGGCTGATCCTGGCTTCTCACAGGTCTATTTCCCGCAGGACGATCGATGGGCGCCGACCTCCGGGTCGTATGCTCCGGCCTCGACGCCGTGCGCTGCGGGCGGCTCCGGCATCCGGGGAATGCGCACATCGCTGCTCCCGAGCGGAAAGGTGCTGCTCACGGGAGGTGTGGAGCCCTGTTTTGCGCAGGGGACGAGAGACCTCATTTTTCCCTTCCACGCGACCCGGGCGATCTTCGACGAGGCGACCCTCTCCTGGTCGAGCCTCGATCTGGAGCCGCCCGTCACCATGGCGCGCGCCCGCCATTCCTCGACGCGGCTCAACGACGGTAGCGTGCTGATCGCCGGCGGCTACGTCGACGCCACGACCGCCACGGCCTCTGCCGTGCTCTTCCGCGAGCGCTCGCCGCTCGGCGCGGCCTGCGAGACGGACAGCGACTGCGGGAGCGGCTCCTGCGCGGACTCGGTCTGCTGCGACGCGGCCTGCGCCGGGTCTTGCGACGCCTGCGCGGCGGCCTCGGGAGCGTCGCAGGATGGCGCCTGCACCCCGCTCACCGGCGTCGCCTGCGACGACACGGACGCGTGCGTCATCGGGGGTGTTTGCGAGGCGGGCGCGTGCGTCGGCGGCGCGCCCGCGCCGGACGGGACCCCGTGCAGCGACGGCGACGTGTGCTCCGCGGCGAGCGCTTGCGTGGGCGGGGCCTGCGTGGGGTCGAGCCTCGCGGTGTGCCTGCCCGTCGACGACTGTCATGAAGCGCCGGTGTGCGACCCCGCGGCGGGGTGCGCGGCGCCCGCGTCCGCGAAGCCGGACGGTGCGCCCTGCGACTTCGCCGGTTCCGCGGAGGGTTGGGAGGTGACGGGGCGGATGGGCGTCCTCCTCAACCTGCCTGCGGCCACGCTGCTCCAGGATGGAACGCTGCTCATGATCGGACTCGGGGAGACAGGCAATCCGCCGCAGGCGGGCAATGTCTGGCTCCGCTACGACCCGAGCGCGGGCTCGTGGCAGCCCCCCGAGAAGCTGGATGGGCTGAAGCTGCCGTCGAGGCTCGTATCGCTTCCTGACGGGACGGCCCTGGGGCTCCCCGATCGCCCGCTCCGGCGCCCCTCGCCGACGATGCGATTCGACCCTGACACGGGCGTGTGGACGCCGGCCGCGAGCAGCACCGGGCCGCGCCTTATCACCCGCGCGACGGTCACGCCGCTCGCGGACGGCCGGCTGCTCGTCGCCGGCGGCGACAACAACGTCGACGCCGGCGCGGAAAAGGTCGAGATCTACGACTCCGTGACGGACACGTGGACCCTGGCGGCGCCCATGAACGTCCCGCGAGGCCTCGCCACGGCGACGTTGCTGCAGGACGGCAGGGTCCTCGTCGCGGGCGGAGACGAGGACTCCCCGAGGGTGAGCGCGGAGATCTACGACGCGGCGACCAACACGTGGACGCGCGTCGCCTCGATGAACTGGAGCCGCCAACAGCACGCGGCAACGCTGCTTCTGGACGGCCGGGTGCTCGTCGTCGGGGGACGAGGAGGGAGCAGCAGAAGCAACCTGGAGATGGCCGAGATCTACGATCCGGCGCGCGACACCTGGACCTCGACGGGAGCGACGGTGGAGCCACGGCACTACCCCACCAGCGCGGCGCTCCTCCCCGACGGCAGGGTCCTGGTGACGGGCCTCCCGTCCGCATCCAGAGCCACGGACGGTGCCTTCACGGCCGAGATCTACGACTCAGCGAGCGACACCTGGACGCTCGCGCCGGCGCTGGACGTGAGGGCTCAGAGCGCCGTGGTGGAGCGGCTCCACGACGGCCGTATCCTGATCGCCGGCGGCGGTACGACCTATCAACGTCTCGACAATGCGTGGCTCTATGTCACAGCGCGGCCGGCGTCGCCCGGGATGTGCCAGAGCGGCGCCTGCGTACCGGGCGGAGGCGGGAGCGAGAGCGCTGGCGCGGGGGGCGGCAGCGACGGCGCCGGCGGCAGCACCACGGGCGAAGGCGGCGGGGCCGTGAGCGGCGGCGGCGGTGCAGGCGGCACAGCCGCGGGCGGCAACGGCGGAGGCGGCGGCGGCAGCGGCGGCGCCAGCAACGGCGTGGGCGGCGGCGACACCAGCAGTGGCATCGGCGGCGGCGCCGGCAGCGGTGTCGGTGGTCATCCGGAGGGCAGCGGCGGCGACACCAGCAGCGGCATCGGCGGCGACGCCAGCGCCGGCGTCGGTGGCAATCCAGGCGCCGGCGGCGGCGGCGGTGGTCATCCGGACGGCGGCGGCGGCGATGGTAGCAGTGGCGTGGGTGGCAATCCAGGCGCCGGCGGCGGCGACGTTGCCAGTGGCACCGGTGGCAGCCCAGGCGGCGAAACCAGCGGCGGGGGCGAAGGTGGCGCTGGCGGCGAAGGTGGCGCTGGCGGTACGACCACAGGCGGCCAAGGCGGTGACACCAGCGATCAAGGAGGCGCCACATCCAACACGACCGGCGCCGGCAACGATGACCCCACGACCACAGGCGCCGGCGCGACGGGCACGCAGAGCAGCGGCGGAGGTGAACTCCCGAGCGCAGCAGGGGGCTGCGCCTGCCGCACGGCGACTGGCCCTCAGGAGACACCGGCCTGGCTGCTCGCCCTCGGGGCGCTCGCCGCCACGCGGCTTCGCCGGCGCCTCGCAAGGCCCCGCCGCACCGCCTGAGCTCTCGAGAGCACGTGCGCAAATCGCCCCCTGGCTCGTCCCCACTCCCGCGGATCATTTCGTCCTCGCAAGAGCCAGGCGCATGGCGATGGCCGACCTCGGGCGTGCGCCCGCAGCGCCGTGAGCCTCGCGTCCGCCCCCTCGCGTCCGGTTGACTCGACTCGGTGACTCCTCGACCATGTCGTCCATGGTCCCCTTCGTTGCCTTCATTCCGCTGTCGAACTGGCTGCGGGGCTTCGATCGCTACGGGATGCGTTACTCGAAGGCGTTGATCCGCGAATCGACCTTCCCCGACGCTTTCTACATGCTGAAGGAAGACGAGCCCTTTGCGCCCGGGCTCGAGAAGGCGCGGAGGCTCGTGACGAAGCTCGGGCGGCCGAAGGATCGCGTCGTGGCGCTGCGGGCGCGGCTCCCCGTCGGGCCCGACGCGATGCGCCCGAACGACGTGACGGGCACGGGCATCGGCTGGCGCTGGCCGGCGAGCGAGATCCCCTTGAGCGGCGTGGCGTGGGTCGATGCGCATGGCGCCCTCGTCCCCACCCGGCACGAGGAGATCACCGCGGAGGCCTTTCGCCTGGAGGGCGCCGGCCTCGTCGACTGGGCGAGATGCCGGCCGCGGAGCATCTCGGTGCTGCCCGTCGCGAATGCTTGCCAGGCGCGTTGCGCATTCTGCTTCTCGAAGGCGAGCGCCTCGGATCTCGCGCGCCAGCGGAGCGCCACGCTGGAGCGCTACCTCGACTGGGCGAAGCGCGCGAAGGAGCGCGGCGCCGAGCGCGCCGTCATCACCGGCGGCGGCGAGCCGACGTTGCTCGAGCCCGAACGGCTCCGCGCGCTCGTTCATGGCCTCTCCGAGCTCTTCCCGAAGACCCTCCTCATCACGAACGGCGCGCGACTCGCCCTCGCGCAGGTCGAACGGCTCCGGGACGCAGGGCTCACCACCCTCGCGGTGAGCCGGCACGGCGTGACGCGCGAAGACGACGCGCGCATCATGGGGATCGAGGTCGACTCCGGCGCGCTGGGGGGCGCGCCGGGCCTCCGCACGCGGGCCATCTGCGTGCTCCAGCGCGGCGGCGTCGACGACGCCGCGAAGGTGCGCGCCTACCTCGAACGGAGCGCCGAAGAGGGGTTTCAGGAGGTGTGCTTCAAGGAGCTCTACATCTCGAGCCTCTCGGAGAACCCGTGGGCGCCGAGCGCGGCCAACCGGTATTGCGAGGCAAACCGGGTGCCTCTCTCGCTCGTGCTCCACACGCTCGCGGACCTCGGCTTCGAGCGATGCGCGGAGCTCCCCTGGGGGAGCCCGGTCTTCGAAGGAACCATAAGAGGCCGCGTGCTCCGCGTGGCCGCCTACACCGAGCCATCGGTCGGCTGGGAACGGACACATGGCATCGTCCGCTCGTGGAACGTGATGGCCGACGGGTCCTGCCTCGCCTCCCTCGAAGATCCGAGCTCCACGTTATGAAACACGAAGCGTTTCTCGCGCGCCGCGCCGAGCTCAGGGCCACGCGTCCTTCGCTCGTCGATCTCTCGGAGCTCAACGTTTACAGGAGCCTCGCGCGTTTCTTCCCGGCCATCGCGCCCTCGACCCACCCGGAGGCGCCGTATCGCTGTCACCTCGCGGAGCGGTTCCTCGCGCACCTCGATCTCCCGCAGGCGCTCAAGCCACGCACGCAGGTCAGCCACGGTATCCGTCGCTCGCTTCGCGCGTTGTTCGAGCTCCTCGCGAAGCGGGAAGCACGCGTCGGTGTCCCCGCCGACGTCTACCCCGTCTACCAGCAGCTCGCGGCCGAGGCGGGAGCGACCCTCGTCCCTTGGAATGCTCGCCTCGGGTTACCCGTCCTCGACGGGCTCGACGCGGTGTTGATCTGCGAGCCCCTGAAGCCGTGGGGCTCGCACCTGTCGCCGCTCGAAGCGGCCCAGCTCCGGCGCTGGGCGCGCGCGGACGAGCGGCGGATGCTGATCCTCGATTCGGCCTATGCGACGCCGCCGACGGAGCAAGCACGGGCGCTGCTCGACGACGGGAGCGCGATCCTCCTCGCCTCGCTGTCGAAGGGCTGGCTCATCCCGGATCACGCGGGGCTCTGCATCGTGCCCGAGCGTTTTCAGAAGGAGGCGCGGGACGCCTTCGCGAAGCTGCCGAAGGACGAGCCACGGGTCCGAATCGGATACGCGGCGCTCACCGAACATGCCTCGCGTCCGCGGGAGGTCGGCGCGATCCTGAGCGAGCGCGCGCGCAGGCTCGACGCGCTGACGAGCGCGAGGCCCGAGCTGAAGGCTTCCCGGTGCAACGGCTACTTCGCGATCTCGGCGAGGTCGTTCGGCGAATTGCTCGAGCTCGGGATCCTCGGCGTGCCTGCGCCGGTCTTCGGCGGTCCCGAGGACCTCAGCGTGCTCTCGAGCCTCGAAGGCCAAGAAGCTCGCTGAGCCGCGGCGCTCGGTATATGGATACTCGTCGAGTCGGCGTCGCCTTTCCATGAGGGCCGGCTCGCGTCTTGGTTATGCGATCCCCGTAGGCCCCCTGTAGGGCGGCTCGCGATAGGCGCCTGTCCACGCATGTCAAGCCTTTTCGGCCGCACGCCGGGCGACCGAATTTGGCCCCATCCCTCCCCTCCTTGTGATCCTATCGGCGACGCTGGTCGCTGGCGCCGCATCCTGCGCCCTGCCCGCGTCTGTCTATGGCCGAGGTGCTCGCCGCATCGCTCGCGTTCCCTGCCGTGATCTTCACGGTCGCGCTCGCGCTCGCGCTCATCTACTGGCTGTTCGTCCTCCTGGGCGCGGTCGATCTCGACCTGCTCGGCGGCGCCCACGGCGACGCGGCGCCCCACCTCGGCGGGCTCGAAGGCGCCGCCAAGGGCGCGCTCGAAGGTGCCGCCAAGGGCGCGCTCGAAGGCGCCGCCAAGGGTGCCCTCGAAGGCGCCGCCAAGGGCTCGCTCGAAGGCGCCGCCAAGGGCACGGCGGACGGGGCCGACGGCGCGCAAGACGCCGGCTCGCTCCTCGCCGCGCTCCAGCTCCACCGCGTGCCGGCGACCGTGTCGCTCACGCTGATCGCGACGTTCGGCTGGTTCACGAGCGCCCTGTCGACGGTGCTCGTCGAGCCGCTCTGGCTCGGCTGGGGGCTGCCTCGCTGGACGCTCGGCGTCGCGGTGCTCGCCGGCTCGTTCGCCGCGGCCGTGCTCTCGACCTCGCTCGCGGTGCGGCCGCTCGGCCCGCTGTTCGTGACCCGGCACGGCCAGTCGAAGAAGGATCTCGTGGGCCGCGTGTGTGTCATCTCCACCGGGCGCGTCGACGAGCGCTTCGGTCAGGCGACGATCGACGAGGGCGGGGCGAGCCACATCCTCGACGTCCGGTGCGACACGCCCGGCGCGCTCCGCCGGGGTGACCGCGCGCTGCTCGTGAGCTGGGACCCGGACCGAGAGATCTTCAGCGTCGAGCCGCTCGACGCCCTCCTCGGCCCTCCCCCTCCCCTGGCCGCGCGGGGTGCGTCCCGCGTGGAAGCACGCCCGGCCGGCGTCGAGGAGGACGACGCGCCCGCGGCGCGCGCAGCGGACGAGCGGCAGCGCCGCGGCTGAACGCCGGCGCGGGCGCCGCCGCTGAACGCCGCTGTCGGGCGGGCGGTTTCGTGTACGCTCATCCCTTAGGGGGCGTCGTTCGGCCCCCGACCCGGCTCTGAGCGGGCCTGGCCGTCCGACCCTCACCGACGTGAACGCGGGGGCCGGCGACCTCCCCTCCACCGAAACGCGAAGGAGCTCCGCGTGCCCCCTGTGACCGTCCCCTTAATCATCGTCCTCGTCGGCGTCCTCGCCTTCGTCGCCCTCGGGATGCTGGTGATGTACGCCAAGTTCTACCGCCAGGTGGATCAGGGCAAGGCGCTGATCATCAACACGAGAGGCCAGGACCCCATCGTCACCTTCACCGGGACGCTGGTGCTGCCGATCATCCACCGCGCCGAGTACATGGATATCTCGGTCAAGACGATCGAGATCGACCGGCGCGGCAAGGAAGGCCTCATCTGCAAGGACAACATCCGCGCCGACATCAAGGTCACCTTCTTCGTGCAGGTGAACAAGACGCAGGACGACGTGCGCACGGTCGCGCGGACCATCGGCTGCGTCCGCGCGTCGAACCCGGAGACGCTCGAGCAGCTCTTCGCCGCGAAGTTCTCCGAGGCGCTCAAGACGGTCGGCAAGCGCCTGAACTTCGAGGACCTCTACAAGGAGCGGCAGAAGTTCAAGGACGACATCATCGACGTCATCGGCAAGGACCTGAGCGGGTTCGTGCTGGCCGACGCGGCGATCGACTACCTCGAGCAGACGCCCATCGAGCTGCTCGACAAGGACAACATCATGGATGCCGAGGGCATCCGGAAGATCACCGAGCTCACGGTCGCGCAGAACGTGCTGACGAACGAGCTCCGCCAGAAGGAGCGGATGGAGATCGGCAGCCAGAACCTGAACTCCGACGAGGCCATCTTCCGCTTCGAGCAGCGCCGGGCCGAGGCCGAGGCGAAGAAGGCCAAGGAGATCGCGGTGGCGCAGGCGCGCGAGCAGAACGAGGCCGCGCGCATCGTGAGCGACGAGCGCAAGAAGACGGTGCTCCTCCAGGAGAAGAACGACGAGGAGGCCTTCGTCGCCCGCGAGGCGAAGGAGCGCGGCGTCTCGGTCGCCCAGAAGAACAAGGAGCGGGAGGTCGCGGTCGAGACCGAGCGCGTCGAGAAGGCGCGTCAGCTCGAGATCGTGAGCCGCGAGCGCGACGTGACGCTCCAGCAGATCGCGCGCGAGAAGGAGCTCGAGCTCCAGAAGAAGGACATCGCCGACGTGGTCCGGGCGCGGATCGCGGTCGACAAGACGGTGGCCGAGGAGGAGGAGCGCATCAAGGACGTGCGCGCGGTGGCCGAGGCGACGCGCCTCAAGGACGTGACGCGCATCAACGCGGAGGCCGAGGCGCAGGAGCAGCTCGTCAAGCAGCTCAAGGGCGCGGAGGCGAGCGAGGAGGCGGCGAAGTTCCGGGCGCGCGAGAAGCTCATCACGGCCGACGCCGAGCTCGAGGTGAGCGACAAGGCCGCGCGCGCGAAGATCCGCCTCGCCGAGGGCCTGCAGGCCGAGTCCGCGGCCGAGGGGCTGGCGCGCATCCGGGTGAAGGAGGCCGACGCGCAGGCGATCGAGAAGCAGGGGTTCGCCGAGGCGCGCGTGGCGCTCGAGAAGATGAACGCCGCCGCCGCCGGCGAGGAGAAGCAGGGCCTCGCGCGGGTGATGGTCAAGGAGGCCGAGGCGATGGCGATCGAGAAGCAGGGGCGCGCCGAGGCGACGGTCGCGAAGGAGCGGCTCCTCGCCGAGGCGGCGGGCATCGAGCAGAAGGGGCTCGCGGCCGCGCGGACGCGCGAGGCCGAGGCGCTCGCCCTGGAGAAGACGGGCCTCGCCGAGGCGACCGCGATCAAGCAGCGGCTCCTGGCCGAGGCGGCCGGCACGGCGGAGAAGGCGGCGGCGATGAAGGCGCTCGACGGCGTCGGGCGCGAGCACGAGGAGTTCCGCCTCCGGCTCGAGAAGGAGCGGGCGGTGGAGCTCGAGTCGCTGCGCATCCGGGCCGAGATCGCCAAGGCGCAGGCCGAGATCCTGCACGGGGCGTTCGAGCACGCGAAGATCAACATCGTCGGCGGCGACGGGGCGTTCTTCGATCGCTTCGTCAAGGCGGTCACCCTGGGCCAGTCGGTCGACGGGCTGGTCGACCAGAGCGCGACGGTGCGCGCCCTGGCCGGCGACTACCTGAACGGCAACGCGAGCGTCACGGAGGACCTGAAGCAGCTCGTCGCGCCCGGGGGAAAGCCCTCGGATGGCACGCTGTCGGGGCTCCTGACGTCGCTCCTGCCGAGCGCCGACGCCGACGGGAAGAAGAAGCTCGAGGCGCTTGCCCAGAAGGCGCGTGAGCTCGGCATCGACGAGCTCGCGAAGCTGCGCACCCCGCGCGCCTGAGCGGCGCTCCCGCTTCGGATACCGGCCCACCTCGATGTTTTCGGTGCTCGGCGTTCATGAGTACGCCTGCGCGCCGAAAACGCCGATCTGGGCCCGTCTCCTGTGCGGGAGAGCACCGCTCGGAGACGGTGCGGGTGGGAGAGAGATGATCGGCAGTCGTCGATCGCTACCGACCTCCCACCCCCATCAAGACACGGATCGCTACTGGTTCCTCGTCACGTGGATCACGGCGGCGAGGCACATCTCGTCGAGGGTGCTCTCGCCGAGGTGCACGTCCACCGGGGCGGGGATGTGCTGCTCCTTGAGCGCCTTCGCGAGGAATGGATTGCTGTTCGAGTTGTCGTACGTGCAGCGCATCGTCAGCAGGTCGCCGCCGCGGAGGCGCGGGAGCTGCTCGATGGGAGCGTCGTAGTAGAACCCGCGCTGCCACGAGAAGTCCCACCTCGGCGTCTGCACCAGGCACTGGTCCTCTGGCTCGCCGGCGGCGCCCTCCTCGCGCTCGAGGGTGACCTTCATGTCCGTGCCGACATAGTGCATGTGCGTGCCGGCGCCGTAGAGGTACATCTCCGAGAGAGACACCGCAGCGGGCAGCCTGAACTGCATGGTCTCGACATGATCCGTCTCGCCGGCGGGGATCAGGAACTCCACGCCATCCGCGTCGTTCGGCCCGGGGAGGAGGCCGCGCCCCTGCGCGAAGGGAGACTCGAAGTTGCCGATCAGCGCGATGCCCATGAGCCACTCCGGCACGCCCTGGGTGAAGCGCAGCTGGAGGCGCGTCGCGTCGGGCTCGGCGGTCGTCCCGGCCGGGTGATAGTGGACCTGCATCACCAGCCGCGCCCCCGCGGGGAGCTCTGCGCCGATGTTCGGTTCGAGCTCGATGGGGACGCCCCCCGGCGCCCACGCGGCGACGAGCTCGCCCGAGAACCCGGGGCCGCCAAAGCAGTCGTATCCGCCGTGCTCATCCACGAGCGCGTCGGTCGCGCCATCCCTGTCGATGAACACGAGCGCGTGGTGCACGACCTTGCTGTTGCCCGGCACGAGGTGCACGCCGTTGATGTACCGCGTCTCCGTGAGCCCAGGATCCATCACGAAACACCGGAACTGGTCGGCATCGCCGCTCGCGACGAACGGCTCCTGCGGCGCGACCTCCAGCTCGACGCCCGGCAGCCCCGGCGCCTCGGCCACGAACGGGGGCGGCGCGTCCGCCGGATCCCCCTCGGGAGCCCCCGATGCGGCCCACGCCTCGAGGACCGCTATCTCCTCCTCCGTCAACCGGAGATCGTCCTTCCAGCCGTGAGGAGGCTGGCACTCGTCCGTCTCCATCGCACCCCACGGCGGCATCGTGCGCTCCCGCGCCGAGCGCGCGAGCAGGCTGGCCACGCTGTGCGCGGAGTCGTACGCCGTCAGGCTGAACGGGGCGATGTTGCCGGGAGAATGGCAGCTCATGCAGTGCTTCTGCAGCAGCGGCTCGACGTCTCGATGGAACGTCGGAGACGCCGCCGTGGAGCCCGGCGCTTCCTCGCCGGAGCACCCGAGAAGGAACCCCGGAACGAGCGCAAGCAACGTGAGCGCGCCAGATGTCGAATTTCGCATGGTACCCCCTTTTCGATAGCTCGCGTGGTACGTGTCCTGAGCCGTCGAGAGGGGAGCGCGGCGGCCCCAGGCGAGCCGCCGCGCTCCCGTCGCCGTCAGGGCTCGCGGTGGATCAGTGGACCTCGTTGTGGCACGTGGCGCTGCAGTCGTCGCCGCTCGCGGTGTTGCCGTCGTCGCACTCCTCGAACGCCGTCTGCCGCACGCCGTCGCCGCAGTGCGGGCCGAACACGCAGCCCGGAGCGCACTCGCCGTAGCCGCCGTCGTTCTCGCCGTCGTCGCACAGCTCGGGCGGCGCCTGGGTCACGCCGTCGCCGCAGCGCGGGCCGTACACGCAGCCCGGAGCGCACTCGCCGTAGCCGCCGTCGTTCTCGCCGTCGTCGCACTCCTCGCCGAGCTCCCGCTGCACGCTCCCGTCGCCGCAGACGGCGCCGATCCGGCAACCGAGGCAGCCCATGCTGCCGTCGTTCACGCCGTCGTCGCACTCCTCGCCCCACGCGTCCTGGGTGACCCCGTCGCCGCACTTCGCCGCGTCGCCGCACTCCGGCGTGCACCCGCCGTAGCGGCCGTCGTTCACGCCGTCGTCGCACGTCTCGTTGGGCTCCTGGACGACCGCGTCGCCGCACCGCGGCCCGATCACGCACTCCGGAGTGCACCCGCCGTAGCGGCCGTCGTTCACGCCGTCGTCGCACTCCTCGCCGAACTGGCTGTCGATCTCCTCGTCCCCGCAGCGGGGAGCCGCCACGCAGCCCGGCGCGCACGCCTCGGAGCCATAGCCGCCCAGGTTGGTGCCGTCGTCGCAGATCTCGTACGGCGAGGTCGTCACCCCGTCGCCGCAGTAGAGCCCCAGCGTGCAGCTCGTCGAGCATTTCCCGTACCCCGCGCCGTTCTCGTCCTCGTCGTCGCACTGCTCGTCGGGCGTGACGATGCCGTCGCCGCACACGGGCTCGCAGACGGACGAGGCCGCGTTGAAGCCGCCGAGCGTCAGCTTGTAGCTCGACGCCGTGGTGTGGCGCTCCGCCTGGAACACGACGACCTCGTAGACGCGCCCCTCCGTGAGGCCGAGGTCATCCATGCGCACCGTCCCGCGATCGTCCTCGACGCCGGCGACCTCGCCGGTCCCCATCGGGGTGTGGATGCCGCCGAGGTCGATGCGGAGCCGGTTGTTGATGAACACCCAGACGTCGTCGTCCCCGTAGAAATCGAGCCGCTCCCCGCCGTGGTACTCGAACCAATAGCGGACCTCGCTCGTGAAGTAGAAGTTGTGATTGCCCGCCACGGCCCAGTCGTTGAACGGATCGCGGGCCTCGCGGTTCGCCTCGCGCTGCGCCACGGGCACCGACGGGTCCTGCCAGCCCTTGCCGTCGAGCGGGAAGAACAGGTGATCCTCGAAGAGGAACACGCCCGACGTCCCGACACGCGCGAGCGGGAGCCAGTCCACGACCGTCTTCGAGAGGTCCGAGTCGTTGTACCAGCGGTTGAAGTCCGTGGCGTTCGTGAGGAAGGCGTTCGGCCGCGCCGCCGCGAACTGGGGCTTGCCGTCGGCGCCGAGCGCGCTCTGCACGATGCCCGTGACGATGGCGTCCGGGGGGTTGGTCCCGGGCTCGAAATTCGGCTGACCTGCCTTGAAATCGCGGTACACGATCGGCACGCGGAGCTCGTCGCCCAGGGTCGAATCGTTCCTGCAGCTGTACCCCGGCTCGATCGTGCACGCGCTCGAGCAGCCGTCGCCGCTCCTCGTGTTGCCGTCGTCGCACGCCTCGTCGCCGAGCCGCAGCCCGTCGCCGCAGGCCGACGAGCACCCGCTGTCGCCGCAATCCGGCTCGACCTGGCAGAACGGCGTGCAGCCGTCGCCGAGGTTGGCATTGCCGTCGTCACACGGCTCCGAGCCCTCCCTCTTCCCGTCGTTGCAGAGGGTATCGCGGCAGACGTAGCCGCCGGGCGCGGACTGGCACACGAGGCCAGGCTCCCACTTGCAGGTGGCGTCGCACCCGTCGCCATTCGTCGTGTCGCCGTCGTCGCAGTCCTCGCTCGCGACGACGCGCCCGTCACCGCAGACCGCCGTGCAGCGGCTCCCCGCGCGCGCGCAGTCGAACCCGGCCTCGAGGCCGCAGGTCGACGAGCAGCCGTCGCCCGAGAGCGTGTTGCGGTCGTCGCACGCCTCGCCCACGCCGATCTGGCCGTCGCCGCACACGACCGTGAACGTGCAGTGCACGCCGTCCGGGCACTTCCAGCCGGCCTCGACAAGGCAGCTCGGCGAGCAGCCGTCGCCGGGCTCCGTGTTCCCGTCATCGCACCGCTCGGTCGGCCGCAGGCGGCCGTCGCCGCAGCGCTCGACCGGCTTGCAAGGCTGCCCGGGGACAGGGCACGTGACGCTGCCGGGGTCCTCCAGCGCGCAGACCTCGGAGCACCCGTCTCCGGACACCGTGTTCCCGTCGTCGCAGCTCTCCCCGCCCGAGACGCGCGCGTCGCCGCACGAGTGGAGCCGGTAACACGGCTCCCCCGGCGTCCGGCAGACCCAGTCGCCCGGCTCCCTCTGGCAGCGATCGTCGCAGCCGTCGCCCGAGGCGGTGTTCCCGTCCTCGCAGCTCTCGCCGGGCTCCACCGCCCCGTTGCCGCACGCGATCGTCGTGTGACAGAGCTCCCCGGGCTCGCAGACGCAGTACGGCTCCACCTTGCAGGCGCCAGAGCAGCAGTCCCCGGGGAGGCTGTTCCCGTCGTCGCACGCCTCGCTCCCCTGGTTGATCTCGCCGTCGCCGCACGCCGGCTCCACCGCGTCGCACTCCGGCGGAGGATCCGGCGATTCGCAGGGATCGCCCCCGGCGCCCCCGCTCCCGCCCGATCCGACCGTCATGAACCCGCCGAAGCTCCCGCTGCTGTCCTCGCCGCCGGTGCCTGCAGCCCCGCCGCCGCCCGCGCCGCCCTCGCCGCCCACGCCGCTGCCCGTGCCGCCCTCGCCGCCGCCGCCCTCGCCGCCGCCACCGCAGGCGACGAGCGGACCGGCGAGCACGACGAGGAGCACGGAAGTAAGTCTCTTTCCCAAGCCCATCGACGCCACCATCCCAACTTGCTTCAGAAGGTCGTCACGCTGTCCAAGCCACGCCGCGAGGCGCCTCGACGAGGTGCGCCGCTGGAGGCGGAGTGAGCGCACGTCGCACAGGCGCGCGCTCGCATCGACATGTGGGTCGCCCTCGTTCCCGCCTCATCGCAACGCAACCACCCCCGTGGAGCAAGCGGATTTCGCGGCATAGCGGGTTCCCGACGCGCCGCCCGTCGGTGCGCGACGGAATCCGCCGGCGGCGCGGCGGCGCGGCGGCATGGCGGCACGCGAACAACGGCGCGGCGGCGGCGCTCGGGCTTGACATCCCTGGAAGACGTCCCGCCGAGAGCGCCGCCTCGCGCCCCGCCCGCCGCGCGGTCGCCATCTCGCCCCCCGGACGCGGCGAACGGCTGTAACCTGGCCGCGGGCAGGCCGAGGCCCGCGCGGATTCGACGCGGGGGCGGGCCTTTCGGCTGACCACACGGAGCATGCATGGTGTCGACAGGGGCCTTGGACGGCGCGGCCCGAGCGGCGGGGGCGTCCCCGCCGCAGACGGCGGAGCCGCTGGATGGGGGCAATTACGAGGTCATCCGGAGGCGGCTCGTCGAGCGCGCCGAGGAGCTCGCCCGCCGCGCCGAGGCGCTCAACGCGCGGCGAAAACAGGTGTTCGGCGGCACGGACCTCGCGCTCCTCGAGAACGCCCGCGTCAGGACCGAGAACAACTGCGTGCCGCGCGACATCGTGAGCATCCGGGGCAAGCTGCTCGTCGGCTACCTCGTGTTCATGGGGCTGAAGGAGGTCAACGTCGGCGACGTCTTCAGCCTCCACCGCTTCGCGAAGGACGGCGGCGCGTTCGACCTGTCCCACGTGCCGCTCGACGAGGGCGAGGCGTTCCTCGGCGACCCCAACTTCGTCAAGGAGTTCAAGGACCTCCACCGCTACGTCAAGGAGCCCCGGCTGCTCCAGCTGCGCCGCAGCGGCGACACGCGGCTGCTCGCCATCTTCCAGGTCGGCGCGACCGAGCGCGACACCAAGGTGTTCCGGTGGAGCATCGACGCGACCGGGCGCATCCGGTACCTCGACGCGCGCGGCGACGAGGACAACGTCCGGCCGCGCGCCCACGACTTCGCCTGGACCCAGGCCACCCGCGACGACCACGTGCAGGGCAAGCACCCGCACGTCGCGATCCTCGGCGAGATCTTCGTCGAGACGGTCGGCGGCGATCTCACGGTCAAGGTCGAGAACAACACGACCACGGGGCTCGGCATCTACCGCGAGCCGGTCGACGACGCGGGCCAGGCGCTCGACGACGCCGACATCCAGTACGCCCGGCTCGGGCCGCTCATCCTGCTCAAGATCAAGCCGTTCCGGGAGCCCTCGTACCGCTACCTCGTCTACAACGGCCGCACCCGGAAGGTCACGCGCATCGACGCGATCGGCCTCGCCTGCCTGAGCCTCCCCGAGGACCAGGGCATCGTCTTCCCGAACGGCTACTACCTCATCACCGGCGAGACGAAGCGCTTCGAGGGCAGCACCGAGAGCCTCGTCTTCGAGCGGGTCATCCGCTCTCCGAACGGGGAAGACGTGCTCTACGTCTTCCACCAGGTCGTGGAGGGGCGGTACGTGCTCTTCCCGTACAACCTGATCCGCAAGGAGATCGCGACGCCGATCCAGTGCCACGGGTACAGCCTCTTCGACGACGGCAAGATGGTGATCTTCCGGGCGTCGAGCGACGAGGCGACCCGCGTCCACCCGATGCAGATCTGGCAGACGCCGTTCATGACCGCGGAGTTCGCGGCGTCGGCGCCGACCGACGGCTCGTACCTCGCGAAGGTGGGCAACGCCGACCTCGTCCGGGGGATCTCCGACGCGCTCAGCATGCGGCGCGCGGCGCTAGACGGGTCGCCGACCCGGCAGACGTACGAGGATCTCATCAAGACCGCCGAGCGGATGGCCGACGCCTACTACTGGCTCGGCCACGCCGAGGCGGGCGATCTCCTGTCCGTCGTGAACGAGCTCCGGGGCGTCTCCGAGAGCATCGTCGACGAGTTCGAGAAGGTCGAGGGCATCAAGGCGCGCGCCGCCGCCGCGCTCGCCGAGGCCGAGGCGGCGCAGCGGCAGCTGCTCTCCGGGGTGCGGCCCGAGGACGCGGCGAGCGTCGACGCGTTCCTGAAGGCCCTGACCGCGCTGCGGCGGCAGCGGGGGCACCTCATCACGCTCCGCGAGCTCAAGTACATGGACCTCGGCCGCGTCGACGCGCTCGAGGCCGAGATCGTCGCGCGCGCCGACGAGGTGAGCCAGGCGTGCGTGACGTTCCTCCTCGGCGAGCAGGCGTTCCGCCCGCTGGCCGACCGGCTCGCGGGCCTCATCGCGAAGATCGAGGCCGTCGCGAAGTCGCCCGAGCTCGCGCCGTTCGCCGCGGATCTCGACGCCGTGAACGAGGGGCTCTCGGTCCTCGCCGAGATCGTGGCGAGCCTCAAGGTCGACGACCCCACGGCGCGGACCCGGATCCTGGAGGGGATCAGCGAGGTCTACGCGCAGCTGAACCGCGCGCGCGCGACGCTGAGCGCCCGCGGCAAGGACCTGCGGGGCGCGGAGGGGCGCGCGGAGTTCGGCGCGCAGTTCAAGGTGTTCGGCCAGAGCGTCTCGAGCGCGATCGCGGTGTGCGACACGCCCGAGCGCTGCGACGCCGAGCTGTCGAAGCTGCTCGTCCAGCTCGAGGAGCTCGAGGGGAAGTTCGGCGAGTTCGACGAGTTTCTGGGCGAGCTCGCGGCCAAGCGCGAGGAGGTGAACGACGCGATCGCGGCGCGCAGACAGGCGCTGCTCGACGAGCGGCAGCGGCGCGTCTCGAACCTCGTCGCCGCGGCGGACCGGATCGTCCAGGGGGTGGCGCGGCGGGCGCGCACCTTCGCGGGCGTGGACGAGCTCAACACGTACTTCGCGTCCGACGCCATGGTCGCGAAGCTCCGCGATCTCGCGGCCGATCTCCACGCGCTCGGCGACAGCGTGAAGGGGGACGAGGTCGAGGCGCGGCTCAAGTCGGCGCGGCAGGACGCGCTCCGGGCGCTGCGCGACCGCGAGGACCTGTTCGAGGGCGGCGGCGACGTCATCAAGCTGGGCCGCCACCGCTTCAACGTGAGCACGCAGGCGCTGGAGCTCACGCTGGTCCCGCGCGGCGACGGGCTCGCGCTGCACCTCACCGGGACCGACTTCTTCGAGCCGATCGAGGACCCCGCGCTCGAGAGCGCGCGCGATCTCTGGGGACAGGAGCTCGCGAGCGAGACCCCCGAGGTCTACCGGGGCGAGCTCCTCGCGGGCTCGATGCTCGCGGACGCGGAGGCGGGGCGCGGCGGGCTCTCGACCGAGCGGCTGCGCGAGGCGTCGCTCGGCCCGGGCGGGCTGCTCGGCGCGGTGCGCGCGTACGCGGAGGGCCGGCACGACGAGGGCTACGAGCGCGGCGTCCACGACACGGACGCGGCGCTGCTCCTGGAGAAGCTGCTCGCGCTGCGGTCCACGGCGGGGCTCCTGCGCTTCGGGAGCGCGCCGCGGGCCCTCGCCTGCCTGACCTGGGCGGGGCTCGACGCGCGCGCCCGGGACCTCGCGCACCGGCGGTCGCGGAGCCTCGGCCGGCTCGCGGCGCAGCTCGGCGAGAGCGAGGCGCGGGCGGCGCTCGCGGCCGAGCTCGCGCAGGGCGTGGCCGCGGCGGCGGCGGCGCATCGGCTCGAGGCGAGCGCGGCGGACGTGCGCGTGGCGGCGCGGTACCTCGTGGAGGAGCTGGCGGCGGAGCGCCCCCGGTTCGTGACGAGCGACGCGGCGCTCGCGCTGCGCGACGCGCTGCTCGCGCGCCTCGACCTCGCGGGGGGCCGCGCGGCGTTCGAGGAGGACCTGCGGCAGCTCGAGAAGCACCCGGCCGAGCGGCTGGAGCTCGCGCTCGCGTGGCTGCGCGGGTTCGCCGCGGTCGCCAACGATGGGGGCTCGCCCGGCAAGCCGGGCTCTGCCCCCAAACCCCCGGGCCCTGCGCTCAGCCACCTCGCCCTCGAGGCGGCGGTCATCGTCGTGACGGAGCGGCACATCGAGCGGGAGCCGAGCGGGGCCGTCACCGAGGCCCGCGTCGAGGGGCTGCTCGGGCAGCACCCGCGCATCAAGGAGCGCGCGATAGCGCTCCGGCTCGACGAATTCCTGAGCAGGATCGAGGACTTCCTGCACGAGAGGGCGCCGCGCTACCGCGCCTACAGGAAGGTGAGGAGCGAGATCGCGGAGCGGGAGCGGAAGCGGCTGCGCCTCGAGGAGTTCGCGCCGCGGGTGCTCACGTCGTTCGTGCGCAACCGGCTCATCGACGAGGTGTACCTGCCCCTCGTCGGCGCGAACCTGGCGAAGCAGCTCGGCGCCGCGGGCGACGTGAAGCGCACCGACCTGATGGGCATGCTGCTGCTCATCTCGCCGCCGGGCTACGGCAAGACGACGCTGATGGAGTACGTCGCGAGCAAGCTCGGCCTCGTGTTCATGAAGGTGAACGGGCCGTCGCTCGGCCACGAGGTGACGTCGCTCGACCCGGCCGAGGCGCCGAACGCGACGGCGCGCCAGGAGGTCGAGAAGATCAACCTGGCGTTCGAGATGGGCAACAACGTGATGCTGTACCTGGACGACATCCAGCACACGAACACGGAGCTGCTCCAGAAGTTCATCTCGCTCTGCGACGGGCAGCGCCGGATCGAGGGCGTGTGGCGGGGCCGGACGAGGACGTACGACCTGCGCGGCAAGAAGTTCTGCGTGGTGATGGCGGGCAACCCGTACACGGAGTCGGGCGCGCGGTTCCAGATCCCCGACATGCTGTCGAACCGGGCCGACACGTACAACCTCGGCGACGTCCTCGACGGCAAGGAGGCGCTGTTCGCGCTGAGCTACCTGGAGAACGCGCTCACGTCGAACCCGACGCTCGCGCCGCTCTCCGGGCGGGCGCCGGGCGACACGCACAAGCTCATCCGGATGGCGCAGGGCGAGGCCATCGCCGCGACGGAGCTCGAGCACGGCTACTCGGCGGCTGAGGTCTCGGAGATGGTCGCCGTGTTCGAGCGGCTCTTCCGGGTGCAGAAGGTGCTCCTGTCCGTGAACCTCGAGTACATCCGGAGCGCGTCGCAGGACGACGCCTTCCGGACGGAGCCGCCGTTCAAGCTCCAGGGCAGCTACCGGAACATGAACAAGCTGGCCGAGAAGGTCGTGGCGGCGCACACGCCCGAGGAGGTCGACCGGCTCATCGACGATCACTACGTGAGCGAGTCGCAGACGCTGACGACGGGCGCCGAGCAGAACCTCCTCAAGCTCGCCGAGCTGCGCGGCCGGATGACGCCGGAGCAGGCGGCGCGGTGGGACGAGATCAAGAAGGGCTTCGTGCGCATCAAGCGCATGGGCGGCAAGGAGGACGACCCGGTCGTGCGCGTGACCGGCACACTGTCGATGCTGGGCGAGCAGCTGGAGGGCATCCGCGGGGCGATCGGGA
This sequence comes from Sorangium sp. So ce128, assembly GCF_051525245.1. Classification (NCBI taxonomy): domain Bacteria; kingdom Pseudomonadati; phylum Myxococcota; order Polyangiales; family Polyangiaceae; genus Sorangium; species Sorangium sp. So ce128. The sequence goes on from NZ_CP150313.1 coordinate 7,590,283, forward strand.
AGGCGGCCGCGGTGGCGCAGGCGGGGGACGCGCGGGCGCGGGAGATGAAGCAGTGGCTCGCGCCCGAGATGGAGCGGCTCTCCACGGCGCTCAAGGGGGCGGCGCAGCCGCGGGTCGACGTGAAGGTCGAGACGGATCGCTCGGTGTCGGAGTTCGTGGGGCACCACCTGTCGCTGGTGGAGCGGCTCGTGGCGCCGCTCGCGAAGGCGACGACGCAGAGCGCGTTCGGCATCCGGGCGATCGAGGCCCAGATCTCGGAGCTCGCGCAGGGGCTCCGGTCGCTCGACGAGAAGGTCCGCGCGGCGGCGCGCCCGCAGAGCCAGCCGCCGCCGCCGCGCTTCGAGGCGCGGGTCGGGGCCGCGTCGCCGGCGAACTTCTACCGGACGGCGCCCGCGGCCGACGTCGTCGACCACGGCGGCATCTTCGTGCCGACCTTCCGGCCGCCGCCGGCGCGCGGGACGACGGTGGCGCTCAAGATCCCGTTCGCGGAGGGCGGCGAGATCGACGCGGTGGGGGTGGTCGAATGGACGCGCGAGGCAGAGGAGGAGGGCCCGCCTGGGTTCGGGGCGCGCTTCGTGCGGCTCTCGGGCGAGCAGCGGGAGCTCGTGGAGGGGTTCGTGCGGCAGCGGGAGCCGATGCTGCTCGGCATGTGAGCGCGCTCGCAGAGACGGCGCTCGTACGCTCTGCTGTCGACGCCGCGCGACGCCGCGCTCGCGCGCAGGGCGGAGCATCGCGCGGTGCTCCGGCGCGGAGGTATGCGGCCCGAACACAGCATCCGAGCTGAGCCGAGGCTGCCCGATGCTCGTCACCCGAGCGAGCGGCCGCGCACACCCCTCTATCGCGCGCCCCTCTATGAGGAGTAGAGCGGCCTCCCTCGTGCGTGATATCACCGTCATGACGCGGTTCGTCGGCGATGGCCTGGATCCGAAGCCCGCGCTCCGGCGCCGGGCACTCAGGAGCTTCAGCGCATGAAGATGATGACCCTCGGACCCTTTGACGGGAACGCGTGGCTGCTCGGCCGGAAGATCGAGCGGACGGTCGCGGAGTGGAAGGAGCCCGCGCGGCTCGCGATCGTGGCCATGCCGAGCGGGACGAAGCACGAGGAGTACCTCGCCGCGGTCGAGGACGCGACGGGCGTTCCGGTGGTCGGAGCCACCACCGGCGGGGTGTCGTTCACGGAGCGCGGCTTCAGCAGGAGCGGGGTGACGTGCGCCTTCCTCGGGGGAGCGAACGTCGAGGTGGCGTGCACCGCGGCGCGCGAGCTGCGCTCGGATCACGGCAAGAGCATCAGGGCGGCGCTGAGCGACATGGACGAGGCCGTCTCGAGCGGCAGCGGGCGGAGCGGGGCGACGAGCTCGATCCTGGTGCTGGCGGACGCGTTCGCGTGCGACGGCGACGATCTGGTGGCCGCGCTCCGCCAGGGCGTGCCGCCGCACACGCGCGTCTTCGGCGGGACGGCGGGCGACGGGTGGACGTTCGAGGGGGCGCGGGTGTTCCTCGGCCGCAAGGTGCTTACGGACGCGGCGGTCCTCGTGCGGCTGACGCACCGGCAGCGGGTGAACATCGACGTCGTGCACGGGTTCCGCGCCGCCGAGGGCGGGCGGGATTTCACGATCACGGACATCGAGCGGAACGTGCTCAGGACGCTGGACGGGCAGCCTGCGGCGCGTGTGTACGAGGAGGAGCTCTCGCGGCTCGGCTTCCGGTCGAGCGGCGAGGGGCTCCTCCAGACGATGGCGAAGCACGCGCTCGGGGCGAAGACGCCGTTCGGCGAGTCGCTGAAGATCAGGTCGCCGATCGCTATCCGCGGAGACGGCGCGGTGGTGCTGACCGGGGGGCTGGCGCGCGGGCAGGTGGTGCGCGTCGTGAACGCGGCGACCGACGCGGTGCTCCAGGCGGCGAAGAGCCTGTCGACCAAGGTGCTGGGGCCGCTGCCCGGGGTGGCCGGTTCGCTGGTGTTCGACTGCGCTGCGCGGTTCCGGATGCTGGGCGAGCGGTACCGCGAGGAGGTGCGGGCGTTCCTCTCGCCGAACGCGGCGTCGAACCCGATGTTCGGGATGGCGTGTTACGGGCAGATCGCGAAGTTCGGGGGGAGCGTCGAGGGGTTCTACAACACGAGCGCGGTCATGGTGGCGTGGGGGGAGTCGGACCAGGCGACGGCTGGCGGGTGAGCTTTGCCGGGCTGACGAAGAGGCGGGGCGGCTCGTTGCGCGTGTGGGGGCTTTTCTGAGCTGACCGGCCCGAGGCGAGGCAGCTCGTCGCGCGGTGTGGGGCCCCGCCGAACTCGCCTGAGCCATCTTTCATCCGGCTTCACCGGATGAAAGATGGTTATTGGGCTCGAACATCGGCCTGAGCAGACGAGCTGGGTCTGGTCAGCCGACGGACGATAGACGCCCTCGACGTTCACGAAGGTGCGATGTCCATGCACGGCCGTTCGTGGCACGCGCCATGTTTGCACCGCGGCGAGCGTGACACCGGACCACCATCGATCGCGAGACACCTGCAGGGGAGCGACGCCGCTGGACGTCGAGCTGCGTCCGGCGCGGCCTACCCGATGCGGTCCGTTCACGGCGCGCTGGCTCCGCCGCGAGAGGGGCGGATGTCGAGGCTGAAGAGGACGGGTGGGTCGTCAAGGTGCTCGACCTCGGCGTCGCCAGGAACCTCTCGTTCAACGGCGGACTCCACACCATGCCAGGCGGGGCGGTCGAGTCTCCGCTGTACATGAGCCCGGCGCACGTCGTTCGCTGAGCATAGGACAGTGACACGGAGGAGTGACTTCATGCGATGCGATCCGTTGGAGAAGGCTCATCGATTCCGGTGCGCCGCTGTGCTCGCCGCGGCATTGTGCGCGACCGCGTGCCAGCGAGCGCGAATGTACGAGGAGCCTGAAGGACCGAGGCCGGTCGTCGGGTGCGACGTGTTCGCGAGCGCGAGCGCTGCGCCTGGAGGCGCCGGGACGCGCGACGCTCCCTACGCGCGCCTGCAAGAGGCGATCGACGACGCGAAGGGCGGGACGGTTTGCGCATGCGCCGGTCAGCCGTTCGCCGAGGCCGTGACGCTGCCCGCGGGGATCGAGGTGCGCGGCGACTTCACGTGCAATGGAGAGTGGAAGCAGAGCTCGGATGCGAGGAGCACGATCGCGGGGCCGGCGGGGCAGGTCGCGCTGACCCTGACGGGCGACGCGGACGGGGCGAAGGTGCATGGATTCGTGATCTCCGCGGCGAGCGCGACGGAGCCTGGCGGGTCGTCCATCGCGGTTGCCGTGGCGGACATCGCGGCCGAGCTGAGCCACCTCGAGGTGCGGGCCGGCGACGGCATGCCCGGCGCCGACGGTGAGCCGGAGGCGACCGCGGCAGACGCTGGGGGGGACGCTCCGACAGAGGGCGCGCACGCGCCGACGAATGCCTGCGTAGTTCCCGCGCGCGGTGGTGAGTCCGGACGGATGACGTGCGGTGACGTGGTCACCGATGGTGGCCCGGGCGGGACCGGGGAGACGTCGCCCTTTTCCGTGAGTCTGCCCTCCACGCCCGCGCAACCCGGTGAGGGCGGCAAGCCGCTCGCGAGCACGCCCCCGGACGGATTTGGAGGCACGGTCGACGCCTCGGGAACCCGCCAAGCCGGCATCGCCGGTGCCACTGGCGCCAGCGGGACGCCTGGCGAAGGCGGCCATGACGGGAGGCTGACCCTCGCCGGCATCACAGACGGCGACGGCGCCCCCGGCCAGCCCGGCAAGCCGGGCCAGGGAGGCGGAGGGGGAGCTGGCGCACGCGTGCTGGGCGTCGTTTGTACCTTCATCGACGGACGTCCGGCAGACGGCGCTGCCCCGGGCGGTGGGGGTGGAGGCGCAGGCGGATGCGGCGGCAAGGGTGGCGCAGGCGGGAGAGCCGGCGGGTCCAGCCTCGGAATCGTGAGCATGGGGATGAAGCTGGGCCTGGCCGATGTGACCGTCACGGTGGGTCATGGCGGCAAAGGAGGAATCGGCGCCGCAGGACAGAGCGGCGGAGAAGGGGGGCGCGGTGCGCCGGGCGGCACGAACCGGAACGATGCGAATGCGCCCGACAACGGGGCTGGGGGGAACGGCGGTCGTGGCGGCAATGGCGGCCCCGGAGGCGGCGGGCGCGGCGGACATGCGATCGGCATCGCCTACGACGCCGCCCCTGCTGCCGTGCCGTCGTTGACGGCGTTCATCCCCGGAGAGCCGGGTGAAGGCGGTCTGGGAGGACTCGAGTCGTCATCCAGCGCAGGCCACGCCGGCGTCAGCGCCGCCTGCTGGAGCTTCAAGACAGGGACGCGCTGCGCGCCGTGAGCCGCGGCCGCCGCCACGCAGCACACCTCGAGGAATGCCTATTTGAAGATGGGCAACGGCCGCACGGGGTCGCCTCAGAATCCGAGCGTTCGGATCGCCTTGCGGATCGTGTCCGCGCTGGCCCGGACGCCGGCCTCCTCCTCGGGGCTCATCGGTATGGGCAGCTGTGACTCGATGCCGGACCGGTTCACGATGCACGGCACGCTCAGGCAGACATCGTCGATCCCGCGATAGCCGCTCAGCAGGCTGCTGACGGGCAGCACGCGGTTCTCATCGCGGAGCAGGGCCTCCAGGATCTTGGCGGTCGCGAGGCCGATAGCGTAGTTCGTCGCGCCCTTGCCGGAGATCACCTGGGCGGCGGCGTTCTTCACGTTGGAGAAGATCTCCGCCCGCTCGGTCGCGCCGAGGTGGCCGTGGCCGGGCACCGACCACGCGTCGAGCGGGATGTTCGCCACGCTCGCGCTGCTCCACAGCGGCACCTCGCTGTCCCCGTGCTCTCCCGCGATGTACGCGTGGACGTTCTGCACGGCCACGTCGAGCTGCCTCGCGATGAGGAACCTGAACCGGCTGCTGTCGAGCACCGTGCCGCTGCCGATCACCCGGGCGGGCGGGAGGCCTGTCAGCTTGAGCGTGACATACGTGATCAGGTCGACCGGGTTGGTGACGAGCAGGTAGAGCGCGTCCGGCGCGACGGCCTGGAGCCTCGGCAGCAGCTCGCGGCATATCGCGACGTTCGCCGTGGCGAGGTCCATCCTGCTCTGCCCGGGCTTCTGCTTCGCGCCGGCGGTGATCACGACAACGTCCGCCCCGCGGCAGACCTCGACGTCATCGCTGCCGTCGAGCGTGGCCGCCGGGACGAACTGCAGCCCATGGTTGAGGTCGAGCACCTCGGCGTCGACCTTGGCCCGGTTCGTGTCGAACAGGGCGATCTGCTTCGCCACGCCGCGGAGCAGGCTCGCATAGGCGATCGTCGCGCCGACGCTGCCAGCACCCACGATCGCGACCTTGCTGGAAGAGAGGGTCTGGTGATCAGGCATACCGCCGGGGTACAGCGCCGGGGCGGCTGCACCAAGGCAAATCGGGCCGCTGAGCCCGCGCGGGGTCAGCCGTGGCCGCCCGGCGGCGGGGCGGCCGGCGCCACGACGATCGCCGCCAGGACCGCCGGCGCCGCCCTCGGGTCGGCGGCGGGTGCTGCGGCGCCGGCGGGCCCTGCGGCGCCCTCGGCGGGCCCTGGAGCGCCAGCCGGGGGCCGTATCTCGACGGCGAGGGCCGGCTGCGCCACCGCGGGGCTGAGCGCCACGCCCTCGTCGCGGCACGCGCGGAAGAACGCCTTCATGACCTCGGACTCCAGCAGATCGTGGCGCTCGAAGTCGGCGATCCAGAACTTGATGACGTAGCGCTGGAAGAGAGGCGTGACGGCGGCGAGCCAGAGCCTGGGCGCGGGCTCGCGGAGCACCTCGGGCACCTCGCTGCAGGCGCGCTGGGCGGCGCGCTCCACGGCCTCGGGGGAGGCGGCGAGCGCGACGAGCATCTCGATGTTGCGCGCGCAGTTCCGGTCCGGCGCGCAGAAGTTCTGGACGCGCGCCTTGGCGATGATCGAGTTCGGCAGGATCACGACGTCCCCGGAGAACGTCCGGAGGCGCGTGGAGCGCCATCCCACGTAGATCACCTGCCCCTCGACCCCGTCGACGAGGATCCAGTCCCCGACGCCGAACGAGCGCTCGGAGTGCAGGGCGAGCCCGGCGAACAGGTTGCCCAGGGTGTCCTGCAGCGCGAGGCCGAGGACCACCGTGATGACGGTCGAGGTCGCGAGCAGCGGCACGAGGTCGACCCCGGTGACCGCGCCGACGATCGAGAGGCCGGCGACGAGGTAGAGGATCGTGAGCAGGAGGTGCCGCACAAGCGCCGGGAGCAGCACCTTCCGGCGCTCGGCGAGCCAGTAGTCGATGACCAGCGTCTCGGCGATCTCGATGGCGAGGTACGCGGCGAGGGTGAGCTCCAGGAGGAGCACGCCCTTGTGGAGCGTGGGCAGCTCTCCCCCGCGAAGGGAGATGAACGCGTGCAGCGCGAGCAGCGCGACGAGCATGCGCGCCGGCAGCCGCATGCGGCGGACCAGGAGGTCGTCCAGCGACGTCTGCGTGGCGCCCGCGAGGCGCGAGAGCGAGGCGAAGACCAGGCGGTAGGCGAAGAAGCCGAGCGCGAGGACGGAGGCCGAAAGCGCCAGCGCGACGGGCAGCGAGGCGGGAGAGCGGATGAGGTCGGCCCAGAGCGCGAGGAGCCGGTCGAGGTTCACGCGGCCGAGTCTGCCACAACTCTGCCACGGCCCGAGCGCGGGGATCCGTCGCCGAGCCGCGCCCGGGGGCGTAGACTCCTTCCATGGACGACATTCGCGATATAAGCGACGACGAGGCCCGGGTGGCGGAGCTGGTGCGCTCGGCGCGGCGGGTGGCCGTGCTCGGCATCAAGACCGAGGCGCAGTCGGATCAGCCAGCGTTCTACGTGGCCAGCTATCTGCAGGGCGCGGGTGTGGAGGTGATCCCGGTCCCTGTCTACTACCCTGACGTGAAGACCATCCTCGGCCAGCAGGTCTATCGCCGGGTGGCCGACGCCCCGGGCCCCATCGACATCGTCGATGTCTTCCGGCGGGGCCAGGACGTCGCCGGGCACCTCGACGACCTGCTCGCCGCCCGGCCGCGCGCCGTCTGGCTGCAGAGCGGCATCCGGAACGACCAGGTGGCCGAGCGGCTGGTCGAGGCAGGCATCCTGGTCGTGCAGGACCGCTGCCTGATGGTGGAGCACCGCCGCCACGCAGGGCGGGGCTGAGGCGTCGAACGTCGGGCTCGCCGCGGGGCGACTACACCGCTCGGTGCTGCGTCCCCTTCCCGTACGTGACCGCCAGGAAATCCCCCGGCTCGTGGACGATCATCCGGTGCCACACCCCTTGCGGCACCGTGCACGCCGTCCCTGCGCGGAGCGAGACGACCTGCTCGCCGCCCTGGTCCTGCAGCACCACGTCGATCGCGCCCGAGAGGAGGTACAGGATCTCGTCCCCGGCCGGGTGCATCTCCCACCGGGGCGTGTCCTCGGCCATGTGAAACCTCGTCACGAGCCAGCCATCCACGTGCTTGACCCGCCGGATGTCGGCGCCCGTCGGCTCGTCGGACATGAGCTCTTGCCAGAACGTCGGCTTCACGTCGATCTGCCGCGCATCCCCCGCGTCCGCGAGGTGCAGGTAGGTGCTGCGGAGATCGAACCCAGGCTGTCTCGGCTCGGCCATATTTCCCTCCCCCGTCTCGACTGAGGGCGTCCATGCCAGCAGGGCTCCCCTACCGCGTCAATCCGCTCTTCCCGCCGTGGCCTCCCCGCCGGCACGACCGGTGCGTCTCAGGCGCCCCGACGGAGCCCGCCGGGCTCTACTGAACAAACGCTCCCATCCTGACCGGGACGCGCTAGACTGCGCTCGCAGCGCTCGCCTCTTCGCCCGGAGTACTCCGCACCATGCCGCGCCCCGTGAACAACCCTCCGAACCCATGGTCGTCGACGCAGGTCGAGTACCTCGAAGAGGCGCCCCCGGCGACGCTGCAGATCTTCGAGGAGCAGGCCCGCTCCATCGTGACCGCGAACGACAGCCCCGATCTTCCATTCCGGTACAGCGTCAACCCGTACCGGGGCTGCCTCCACGCGTGCGCGTACTGCTATGCCCGGCCGTCGCACCAGTACCTCGGGTGGGGCGCCGGGACGGATTTCGACCGCAAGATCGTGGTCAAGTCGAATGCGCCCGAGCTGCTCGAGAAGGAGCTCAACAAGCCGAGCTGGCAGGGAGACACGATCGTGTTCTCGGGCAATGTCGATTGCTACCAGCCGCTCGAGGCGAGCTATGAGCTCACCCGCCGCTGCCTCGAGGTGTGCCTCGCGTTCAGGAACCCGGTCGGGCTCATCACGAAGGGCGCGCTCGTGCGGCGCGACGCCGCGCTGCTCGGCGAGCTGGCGCGCCGGGCCCGCGCCCGGGTCCACTTCAGCATCCCGTTCGCCGACGACGCGGTGGCGCGCAAGATGGAGCCGTATGCGAGCCGCTCGTCGCTGCGCTTCGAGGCGATGCGGGCGCTCTCCGACGCGGGGGTGCCGACGGGGATCTCGCTGTCGCCGATGATCCCCGGCCTGAACGACAGCGATGTCCCGGAGCTCCTGGAGCGCGCCCGGGCCGCTGGCGCGGAGAGCGCGTTCATGATGCCGCTGCGCCTGCCGCGCGAGGTGCTCCCGGTCTTCGACGAGCGCCTCGAGGAGGCCTTCCCGGACCGCGCCGCCAAGGTCCGCCGCGGCATCCAGGAGATGCGCGGCGGCAAGATGAACGAGGCCGCCTTCGGGGCGCGCTTCCAGGGCGCGGGCCCGCGCTGGGCGGCGATCCAGCGGCTGTTCGAGGTCCACTGCCAGCGGCTCGGGCTCAACGTGGCGCGCGGCAGCGGCGAGTACATCGAGCGAGAGGGCGAGTCGACGTTCAGGCGGCCGAGCCGGCAGGGGACGTTGTTCGACCTCTGAGCGTGGCCTGCGGGCTCGTCGTGATCGTGCACGACGAGCAGCGCCTTGCTTCGCCGGCGCCTTGATATTTCGTGACGTAGCCACCACCCGAGAAGGAAAGCTCCTACCGAATGATCGCGGCACCCGATGCATGACATGGCGCTCGCGGCTGCCCTTCGCCGATCACGATCCGGGCGGACGGAGCTGCTTGCGGACCTTCTTGATGAAGGTCTGGGTGCACTTTCCGTGGGTGGCCTCATGCTCCATGATCTCGAGCGTGAGCTTGGTCTTCGTCCCGCTGGAGAGATGTGCAGCCGCGTTCACCTCCCTGGCGAGTTGGATGCCTTCCAGCGACGCAGGTCCCTCCGGCTTCTCGACAGCCGCCTGCTTGTTCGGCTGCCGGAAGTGGGAAGGCTTCGTCTTGGTGACGTCGCGGAAGCCGGTGTCGTCCGAGCGCCGGCCGGTGCCGTGGCAGCCCGGACAGGTGGCGGTGGTGCCGGAGAACGAGTTGGCGATGCGGCCGTCGCCGCCGCAGATGCCGCAGGATTCACCAGCCATGAGCCTGGCCCTCGGGTCGGGGCAGGTGCTTCGGGTCCTTCATGCCCGAGAGCATACAGCCGATCGTGGCTCGTGGAAGCTTCGCCTGGGGTGGTCCTCCATTTTGTGCGTCGCGGCTGTGCTCCGCGTCGCGCGGCGTGAGCGTGATCCGCGTCGTTTGGCTCGCCCCGCGCAGGGGCGAGCGGGACGCCGCGAACCCATCCGGGTGGGCTGGCTCGTCCACGCGGAACATGGGTCGCATTCATCTCCCGGTGGACAAGGCGCGGTGGTGCTCAACATTGAGCAACGTGCCCCGGTCGACGTGGAGCAACGGGCAGACCGAGGATCAGGTGACGAAGCTGAAGATGCTCAAGCGCCAGATGTACGGCCACGCCAGCGTGGGGCTCCTGCGCCAACGATTGCTCCTCGCGGCGTAAAGCGGCATTCTGGAGCGTACGGCCCGCCTGCAGTACGGGAAGCAGATCTGCGACCTGGCCCTGCAGCACTCCCGGGACCTCAAGCCGGGTCTGGAGCTGGTGGCGCAGGACCTCATGCAGACGATCTCGCTGCAGACGATCATCCACCTCGTGTTCGGGGTGAGCCAGCGCGCACTGCGCCAGGCCCATTTCCGTGGATCGCACGCTGCGCGGGTCCCGTCAATTTCGCCCAAGCCGCGCCGGCGGAGGGTGGACATCCTCCGTCCCGAGGTCGCGGGTCTCGTCATCGGGCTGACCAAGGCCGCGGCCATCGATTTCGCTGCTCGCAACGTGCGGGTGAACGCGATTTGCCCCGGGGGCACGCACACCGCGATGTTCGACAGGTGGATAAAGGATGGGGCCGTGGAGCAACACGTCCTCGCGAGCCACCCGATCGGCCGGTTCGCGGACCCGATCGAGCCGGCTCGGGTGGCCCTCTTCCTGGCGAGCGACGAAGCGTCGTTCGTGACCGGGGTCGCCCTGCCCATCGATGGCGGGCTCGTCGCGGCCTGACACGGACGCTATGTGGACGGCAGGAGGGGGAAGCGCGGGACGACGAGGGGCCGTCGAGGGAGGGAAGCACGCCGCCCCGGAGCGCTCCGACCCGGGCTGGACCCGTGGCGGCGGGGGCGTGGCGCGTCGGCGCGGTCAATCCGCGCAGCAGAGCACGCCGCCGCCCTTGTCGGACGTCTTCGTCACCACGTTGGCCTCATCGCAGCCATCTCCGCTGCCATCTCCGCGGCAATTCCACATCGACCCGATGGCTCCGCACAGATCGTTCGAGAAGCGATCGAGCACGCCGCAGCTCGCGGCGACACGGGCGTCACCCATGGATCCGCAGCCGAAGAGGTCGTTGGCCGTGAGCGGCGAGGTCGCGCAGCCCCGGGCGCAGCTGCAGCCCGTGCAGGACGGGGAGTCCTCGAGCGAGCCGGTCGCGCAGATCGCGCACCCGGTGCTCCCCTGGCGCGTGGCGAAGAAGAGGTCGGGGCCGAACTGCGCGCCCTCGCAGCCCGTGGGCGAGCGGCGGGCGACGTCCTCGGCCCCTGCGCACACGTGAAAGCCGGGCGCGCAAAGGTCGGCGGCGCCGCACCTGAGCCCCGTGGGGTTGGCGCTGTCGTTGCCGGCGAGGTGGGCGCATCGCGGCGCGGTGGCGGTGAGGATCCCGGGGATGGACCAGCCGCCGGAGCAGGCGGCGATGAGCGGATAGACCGCCTCGTCGAGGAAGCCCTCGCGGGTGCCGTCGCTGCAGCCGCTGCTCGTGCCGCCGCCCGTCGAAGACGACGCGGCGGACGAGGAGGCGGCGATCGAGGCCGAGGCGGTCGACACGGCGGACGTCGAGGACGCCGCGTGGGTCGAGGCGGCCGGGGCGCCGCCGCTGCCTCCCATGCCGCTGCCGGCGCCGAGGTCGCCTTCGAGGGAGCTGCGCGCCCCGCACGCGGGAAGGGAGAGCACGGCAGCGAGAACCGAGAACGCGGCGCGGGGCGCAAAGGACATGTCCATGCCGCGATGATCGCACGTGCCACCGCGCGGCGAGAAGCGGCTCGCCGGGAGCGCTCGTGGCGTATCATCGTCCCCGGCCGAGCATGGACGCCGCCGCCGGGTACGAGGGATTCTCCGCCGCGCAGTGGGGCCGCCTCCGCGCAGCCACGCCGCTCACCCTCTCCGAGGCCGACCTCACCGCCTTGACATCCTCGCGTCGGTTCGTCTTTTCTCACCCTGAGCGCGTCCGATCACGACGGTCGGCTCACGCGAGATCCCCTGAAAGGGCGCTGGAGCTCGGGCCATCGAGTCAGGCGTACAACACATCATGAAGCGCACAACCGAGAAGCCGAGCAAGCCGCGAGCGAAGGCGCAGAAGGGGTCTCCCGAAAGGCGCGAGCCTCGGGAGGCCCCCGGAGCGCCCGCCGCGCCCGCCACGCCCGCCGGCGCGCAGGAGAGCCCGGCCGTCGTCGCGTTCCTGCGCGAGCTGGATCATCCGCGGAAGGAGGCGATCGTGGCCCTCCGGCAGATCATCCTCGGCGTCAGCCCGGCGATCCGCGAGGAGATCAAGTGGAACGCACCGAGCTTCCGGACAACCGAGCATTTCGCCACGTTCAACTTGCGCGCAAGGGACCGCGTCCGGCTCATCCTTCACCTCGGAGCCAAGGTGAAGGACACGGCGGCGAAGGGGCTCGAGATCGCGGACCCGGCTGGCCTCCTGGAGTGGCTTGCCAAGGATCGCTGCCTCGTGACGTTCAGCGACGGAGAGGACGTCCTGGCGAAGCGGGCGGCGCTGGAGTCCGTGCTGCGCGCGTGGCTCCGATGGCTCTAACCCCTGCACCGGTAGCGGGCGAGCGGGGTCGAGCGTGTCTGTCGTCAGCGGCGCAGCGTGAGAGCACCCTGGATGACCGGCGAACGGCCTCGGCCGCCGCTACTGACCCAGCGGCGGCGCGCAAACCTGGGTGGGTCACGACAGATCGTCGATAATGCTGCTTGCGTTCGACGATTTGTCCACCATAACGCAGCACGAACCGCGTGCAGCACCTCGAATCACGTGAATCTACGCGGCGCAATGATTGCCATCACCGCACCGTGACACTTGCTCGCCGCCTCGCGCTCGGCCTCGGATTCATCATGGTCATCGCGGTGATCGCGTGGGCCTCAGGCATCGTGAGCACCCCCACCCCGCAGCGGCCGCGACCGCCGGTGGTCCGAGCTGGCGCCTCCGCACCCGAGCCACCCTCCCCTCCCGCGCTGCAGCCCAGCGCCATCTCCGTCCCGAGCCGGCCGGCGCCTGGCGAGCCTCCCACCGAGCCCATACCGATGCGGGCTTCGGCGCGCGCTCCGGAAGATCAAGCCCCCCAGGAGCCCCCGTCTCCCCCCCTCAATGAGGAGCCGATCGAGCGTCCGATCCACGATGCCCCCACGAAGCCAGCCGCCCCGCCGCGCCCCGCGCGCCCGCCGGAGCAGTCCGCATTCCGGCGGAGGTTACAGCCCGGGCTGTGCACGGACCCCAGCGAGGCAGCCGGCGCGCAAGAGACGTTGATCTCCCACTTCCGCCACGAGACGTGGGGAGATGCCGGGCGCCTGTACGTCGACCCCAGGCTGCCGGACGACGCGCACCTGCCCCTCCTCGATCACCTCGAGCATGCGGAACGGGAGGTGTTCTACCGGCTGGAGCTCAAAGCCGAGCGCCCTGACGTCTTCGCGTACCTCGATACGGACCTGCTCACGGCTGCTGCCTGCACCAACCGCGGCGTGGTCGCCTTTTACGACGGCGCGCTGCACGTTGTCACGACGCGCGAGGACACTCGGACCAGCGTCGTGCACGAGTACACGCATCACGTGCTGATGAGCCACGGCATGCTGGGGCCGGCCTGGGCGCAAGAGGGCATCGCCATGGTTATCGCGCAAGAGATATGGTGGCTCGCCCCGGCTAGGCTCGAGCAGGTGAGGCACGCTCCGATGCCCCTGCAGCTGATGGAGCAGGCGGTCCCCTACACGCTCCGCACGGACGATGCCCTGATGTTCTATGTGCAAGCGGCCAGCATGGTCCGCTGTTTCGTTCGCGGCGACGACGCCAGGTTGCGGCGGCTCATGGATGCGATGGGCACGGGTGAAGAAGCGGCGCTCGGCGGCTCATCCGACGAGCTCGCGCAGCTCCTCGAGCCCTCCACCTGGAATTCCTGCATCGACTATCTGATGCGGGACATGGCCCCGCTGCGCTAGTCCCTCGTCGCCCTGGCATTACACCACGCTGGCGCTCGCGCGGAGGATCTCGAATATCAGCCGTTGTGACGTGGCGCGCTCGAGTGCTATCGTCGCTTGGTGCCGGCGACCGGTTGGCGAGAGCTCAAGGCCGAGGGGAAGAGGACGATGAACCTCCGGTCTCATGCGACCGTCGTCGCCATGGCATGGCTGGCCGCGTGCGGCAGCGGGTCGAGCGAGCCGCCGCTGCCAGCGCCGTCGGGCGGAGCAGGCGGTACGTCGGCGGCCGGCGTCTCGTCCGCGGCAGGAGGCTCGAGCGGGAGCGCAGCACAAACAGGCGGCGCGGGAGCGAGCGGCGGCGCTGCGGCTGTCGCGGGCTCGACCGGCGTGGCCGGCAGCCCGAACGCCGGCGGCGCCGCCGGAGCCGCCGACAGCGCCGGAGCCGGTGGTGCGAGCGCGGGGGCGGGCGGTGACGGCGCTTGCCCGGCGGGCTCGACGCAGATGTCGCCGTGGCCTGGCAAGGCCGAGGTACGCACGCTCGACAGCGAGGACGCGTTCGAGAGCGATCTGAGCGGGCTGACCTACGAGGCGCCCGGAGTGCTGTGGGCGACCGACAACCTCTCCGCCAGGCTGTTTCGGTTGTTGAAGAGCGGAGCGAGCTACGCGCCGGACACCTCCAAGGACTGGGCCTCCGGCAAACGGCTACGTTACCCGAACGGCAAGGGCACCCCCGACGCGGAGGGAGTCACGCTCGCCGCCACGAGCGCCGCAGGCGTCTACGTGTGCACCGAGCGCGACACGGACGATCCGTCCGTGAGCCGGCTGTCCGTGTTGCGCTACGACGTGACGGCCGCCGGAGCGACGCTGACCGCGACTCACGAGTGGAACCTCACCGCGCTCTTGCCCGAGGTCGACGCGAACGCGGGCCTGGAAGCGGTCACCTGGGCGGCTGACAGCTTGCTCACGGCGCACCACTTCTTCGACGAGAGCAAGGCCCGAGCTTACGTCCCGAGCGACTACGGCGAGCACGGCGCCGGCCTGTTTCTGGTGGGCGTGGAAGAGACCGGCAAGGTGTACGCCTTCGCGCTGGATCACGAGGGCGGCGCGGCCACCTTGGTGGCCAGCATCTCGACGCCGCTCGCGGGCGTGATGGGGCTCGAGCTCGACCGTGACACCGGGAGCTTGTGGGCATCCTGCGACGACACGTGCGACAACCAATCCGCCGTCTTCGGTATCGACGACGCGCTCGGGCGCTTCGTGCTGGAGCGGCGTTTCAGTCCCCCCAGCGGGCTGCCGGACTCCAACAACGAAGGCATCGGGCTCGCGCCGGACGCGGAGTGCAGCGGCGGCGTCAAGCCGTTCTTCTGGACCGACGACGCCGACGCCGACGGCTTTTCGGTGCGCGAAGGCTCGCTCGCTTGCGGTTGCCTCTAGCGACTGAAGGCCGTGTGGTGGAGCGGCAGCGCCTCGGGCGCCGGAACGAACACCACCCCTGAGCCGCTGTCGAGCTCATCACTCATGACGATGAGATCGGGAATCACCGGGGCACCCGTGCCGCTGCTCTCCCTGAGCTGGGCGGGGCCGAACGACGCCTCGCGCGACGCCGACGACCTCCTGTGCCCCGACTGGGCCCGACAGGAGCTCACACGATGCCCCGGCCGGGTGCGCCATCACGCCGCGCCGCTGCGGCGGTGCCGCGCCGGCCCCGGACAACCAGCGCCGCGGCCTCATGGCCCTCACAAGCCGCGAACCGCGTCGGAGCCCCGCCCGCGGATTGGGCCTTGCGACCGGCGCACGGAATGCTGTACCACGGAGACCGCAGTGCGTTTTCGTGGGGGGTCGCACCGGCGCGGCCCGCTCCTGGTCTATCTTGGACACGCGACGATGCCGCGCGCCCGCTGACGAGCCCTCATGACCTCACCTGCCCAGGATCGCGCCACAGCCCGCCCGGCATCCCGCCGCAAGCTGCTCCTGAATCCGCGATTCCAGCTCAAATACACCGGGCTCCTGGTCTCGGTGGTGCTCGCCGTCATGCTGGCGCTCGGACTCGTCATCTGGCAGACCGCGAGCGTCGCGAACGAACAGGCGCGTTACGCGGCGACCCAGGCGGAGCTCGCGCTCAAGGAGGCGGCGAACAGCGCCAAGATCCTCAAGATGAGCACCGCCGCCCTGGGCGGCGACGGCGCCGACCTCGGCAGCACCCTCGACGAGGAGCTCGAGAAGACGAACCGCGAGTACGAGCGCAACCTGGCAGAGGTCGCCAAGCGGCGCGCCGACGTCGAGGCGCTGCAAGGTCGCCTCCTCGGCATCCTCGTCGGCGGCGGCGCGTTCCTCCTCGCCGTCCTCGGCGTGCTCGGGGTCTTCATCACCCAGCGCATCGTGGGGCCGGTCCACCAGCTGAAGCGCCTCTGCCGCCAGGTCGGCACGACGCGGCTCACCATCGGAGAGGGGCTGCGAAAGGGCGATGAGCTCGGGGACCTGTTCGACACGTTCGTGCAGATGACCTACTCGCTCAAGGCGCTCCAGACAGGCAGGCTCGCGACGCTCGACGCGACCATCGAGCGGGCCGAGGCCGAGTCGGCCTCGGCCGAGGTGCTCGCGCGGCTGCGCGCGCTCCGGGCGCAGCTCTGCCTCGGCCTCAGCGAATCCGAGACGGTGCGGCGCCGCGGCCCGAAAGGTGGTGAGTCATGAGGCGAATCGCCGGAGCGGTGGAGACATGAAGCCTCCCGAGTTGGTCCAGCAGGCGGCCGGATTGCTCCGCGCCCGCTTCGATCTCAACGAGTACAACCCGACCCCGATCGTCGACCTCGGCGCGCTCGTGGCGAACGCCGACGGCACCGTCGACGCCGAGGAGATCGACGCCCTGCGCCAGCTCATCGAGCCGATGCTCGGCGCCCAGCTCAACGTCGAGCTCGTCCGCTACCTCATCGAGGCGAGCCTGAAGGTGATCGCCGCGGCGGGCGTCGAGCCGCGGGTGCGCCTGCTCGCGGAGATCCTCATGGACTGCGACGCGGTGGAGGAGGGCATCATCATCGCGCTGGCGGTCGCCCACGCGAGCGAGGGGATCTCCGACGCGGAGCGCGCGGTCATCGAGTCGCTCGCCCGCGCGGCCGAGCTCCCCGCGCGCCGGCTCGATCAGCTGAACGAGCAGGTCCGGGCGGCGTTCGCGACCTGACGGCGGCCCCCGCCGGCGGCGCGGGCTCCGCCGGGGGCGAAGCGCTGCGCCGCCGGGCGTGGCCTCCGCCGGCCGTGCGCGGCGTCAGCCCTCTTCCTTGGTCGCGAGCAGCCGCGAGAGGCGGCCGTCCTCGATGCGGACGGCGATGACCTTCTCCCGGTCGTAGACGACCGCGCCCGGGGCCGCGCCGCGCGGCTTGCGCACGTAGCGGCGCTGGACGTAGCTCACCTCGCACACCGCCTCGCCGCGCGCGTCGCTGAAGTGCGCCGCCAGGGTCGCGGCGTCCACCAGCACGTCCGCGGGGCAGCTCGCCCCCTTCGCGAGCGGCACGACGACGTGCGAGCCCGTGGCGCCCTTCGCATGGAGCCAGAGGTCGTGCGGCCGCGCGTGCTTCGTCGTCAGCGCGTCGTTGTCCTCGGCGCCCCGACCGACGAGGATGGCCGCGCCGGACGCGCTGCGGTAGGCGTGGAACGGCCGCCGCGGCGCGGGCCGCCCGGCCCCGAGGGCGCGGGCGCCGGACGTCCCGGGCTCGCCGGCGAGTTCCGCGCGCGAGACGCCGAGGGAGCGGGCGCGCTGTGCGAGCGGATCGAGCGACTCGGGGCGCGCCTCCGCCGCGGCGACGTCCGCCTCGAGCGCGGCGATCGCCGAGAGGGCGCGCTCGGTCTCGGCGAGGCGCGCGCGCATCACCGCCTCGCCGCGCTGGTAGCGCCGCGCCTTGGCGAAGAAGGCCTCGGCCTGCGCCTTGGCGGGGCGCGCCGGGTCGAGCGCGACCTCGATCTTGCCGCCGGTCTCCCAGTCGTCGAGGAGCGCCTTCGCGGCGCCCCGCGGCACACGGGCGCCCTGCGCGAGCAGGAGCTGCCCCGTCTTCTGCAGGCGCGCGACGCTGCCCAGCCGCCCGAGATCGCCGCGCACCGCCTCGGCCCTGCGTTCGAGCGCCGCGCGCCGCGTCTTCACGGCGCGCGCGAGCGCCGCCTTCTCCTGCCCGGCGGCGGCGTCGTCGCTCGCCTCGACGAGCGCCGCGCCGGCGGCCAGCGGATCCGCCGGGTAAGCGACCGCTGCCTGCGGGGCGCCCCCCTGAGGCGGCCAGCGGAGGATCAGGTGGCCGGCGGCGTCGAGCAGCCGCGCCTCGCCGCGGCGTCCCGGCGTGAGCTCCAGCCGCGCTCCCGGGGACGCCCCCAACCTGGGTGGGGACGCCACCGGCCCCAACCCGGGTTCGGGAACTGCCGCCGGCCCCAACCCGGGTTCGGGAACTGCCGCCGGCCCCAACCCGGGTTCGGCCAAACCCAACCCCGGTGCCGCCGGCCCCAACCCGGGTTCGGGTGCAGCAGCCGCCGGCCCCAACCCGGGTTCGGGCGCGGCCAACCCCAACCTGGGTGCGTACTCTCCACCCCCTCGGTCATTTTCCACCATGACCGCATCATCATCACCCGCGACGATCACGATGCCGTCGCCCCGCACCTCGATCGCCAGCACGCGGCGGCCGACCAGGTGCGCCCTCATGGCGGCGACGAGCGGGTGCGACGCGCCGGCGCGGAGCCGGGGCAGCCTCGGCAGGATCCCTACCCCTGAAACGCGCGGCCCGATGCCGGCGCCGAGCACGCGCCGCGTCCCGCCGTAGACGGCGAGCGCGACGAGCCCCGTCGCCGGGTTCGCGTGCGCCGCGTCGATCCGCGCCCCCACGCAGCGCGCGAGCGCCTCGGCGAGCGCCCCACCCTGCGCCGCGCCCCCCGTGTGGTCCTTCATGGCGAACGCCGCTCGTGCCCCTCAGCGCAACGCTTCGAAGTACGGCCCGCAGCAGCGAAGCCCGAGCTCGCAGGTCTCGCCGCGGTCCTCGCACGAGGCCACCTCTTCACCGTTGACGAAGCAGGAGCAGAGGGTCCTGCCGAAGCTCTGGGTGCGGCACTCGGCCGCGACGACCACGCCCCGGCACGCTCCCTTGCAACTGCAGGCCCCGCCGGGATTGCCGGCGCACGCGATCCCCGGGCAGCCGTCGCCGTTCGCGCACACGTTGTACTCGTCCAGGAACCGCTGGCACCGGGGCCCGATGAGGTCGCAGTCGAACCTGCCGTTCATCAGACAGTCGAAGAACGGGACGAGCAGATCGTTGCACCGGGGCGCCTGGGCCAGCTCCGTGTCACACATCGTCCCGCAGCCGCCCGGCTCCAGCGCCCCGCACGCCTCCTCGTAGCGCTCGCAGTAGCGCACGCACGCCGACCAGGCCTCGCCGCCGCCCGCCCCGGTGGAGGCGCTCCCTGTCCCCGACGTGGCCATCCAGGTCGCGCTGGAGCTGACCGCGCTGGAGCCGTTCCCGCCGGTGCCACCCACGCCGGTGCCGACCGCGCTGGAGCCGCCCCCGCCGACGGTCACCCCGGTGGACCCGCCCACGCCGGAGCCGCCCACGCTGGTGCCGCCTACGCCGACGCTGACCGCGCTTGCGGCGACTGCACCCGTGCTGATCGCGCTGGAGCCGAACGCGCCCGTGCCGATCGCGCTGGAGCTCGTCACCCCGGCGCCTCCTGACCCGTCGGGCATCCCATCGACGACGACGTTGCCACCGCACGCGCTCCCCCACGCCAGGGCGGCGAGCGCAGCGGTACGCATCCTGAGCATCGTCATTCCCATGGGCCGCAAGAGTAGCCCAGGAGCGCGCCCGGGCGCGAGCGCCGCGTCGACCCGCGCCCCCACGCAGCGCGCGCTCGTCTCGACGAGCGCTCCGCCCTGCGCCGCGCTCCCCGGCTGGCCCTCCATGGCGAACGCCGCGGGCGCCCCTCAGCGAAACTCGTCGAAGATCGGCTCGCAACAGCCATGGGCGAGGTCGCACGCCGGGCCGAGATCCTCGCACCTGGCCAGCTCGTCGCCGTTGACGAAGCAGGAGCAGACGATCCCGCTGCGCATGTCGGAGCGGCACTCGACCGCGAACTCGGCGTTCGGGCACGAGCCCTTGCAGGAGCAGGCCCGGTTGCGATCGGCGAAGCACTCGAGCGGCGTGCAGCCGCCGCTGGCCCGACACTCCTCGTACTCGGCCAGGAACGGCCGGCACCGTTCCAGAACGAAGTCGCAGTCGATGCTGCCGTTCGTCGCGCAGTCGAAGAACCGCGCGAGCGGCTCGTTGCACTGGGGCGCCTCGTTCAGATACCCCTTGCAGAACCCCTCGCACTGCCCCGGCTCCGCCCCCTCGCAGACATCCGAATAGGTCTCGCAGAACTTCAGGCACGTCGACCAGGCATCGCCGCCGCCCGCCCCGGTGGAGGCGCTCCCTGTCCCCGACGTGGCCATCCAGGTCGCGCTGGTGCTGACCGCGCTGGAGCCGCCCACGCCGACGCTGACCGCGACCGCGACCGTGCTGATCGCGCTGGAGCCGAACGCGCCCGTGGTGTTGGCGCTGGAGCTCGTCACCCCGGCGCCTCCTGACCCGTCCGGCATCCCGTCGACCACCACGTTGCCACCGCAAGCGCTTCCCCAGGCCAGGGCGGCGAGCGCAGCGGCGCGCATCCTGAGCAGCGCCATTCGCATAGACCGCGAGAGTACCCCAGGTGGGCGCCCGAGCGCGAGCGCGGCACGGGCGCGACGAGCGCGGATCGAGGCGAGCCGCCGCGCGGCCTCTCGTCCGCCGCGCGGCTTTGCGATAGAGACCCGCCGCGTGCTCCTCGACCTCCTGCTCGCCCCGCTGCTCGCCCAGGCCGACGCGCCGCCCCGGCCCGGACCCGCGGCGTCCTGCCCGCCCGACATGGTGCTCGTCGAGGGCACCCACGCCGAGAACGTGCAGCGCATCTGCACGAGCTACCGCGGCGGCCACTGCTTCGACTTCTTCCCCGGCCTGTTCGCCGCCGAGCCGCGCTTCACGCCGGTGCGCACGTGCATGGACCGCCACGAGTGGCCGAACCGGGCCGGCGCGCTGCCGGTCGTGATGCTCCGCTTCATCGAGGCCGAGCGGGAGTGCGCCGCCGTCGGCAAGCGCCTCTGCACCGAGTTCGAGTGGGAGCTCGCCTGCGAGGGGCCGTCCTCGCTCCCCTTCCCCTACGGCTACGCGCACGATCCGGCCGCCTGCAACGTCAGCAAGCCGTACCGAGGGATCAGCGAGCGGCGGCTCGCGTCCGACGACCCGGCGGTGCGGGCCGCCGAGACGCAGCGGCTCTGGCAGGGGGAGCCGTCGGGCTCGTATCCAGCGTGCGTGAGCCCGTACGGCGTGGTCGACCTGGTCGGCAACGTCGAAGAGTGGGTGTCGACCTCGCGCCCCGAGTGGCCACACCGCTCGTCGCTGAAGGGCGGCTACTGGTCCAAGCCGTGGGCGGGGTGCCGGGGGACCAACGACTCGCATGGACCGATGTTCCGGTTCTACGAGATCGGGTTTCGCTGCTGCAAGGATCCGCGGCCAGGGCCGTAGCACAGGGTCCCCCGAGGGCGAATCGGCGAGAGAATCGGTTGCCCGAGCGCACAGAGCGGAGGAGACCGGATGGAGGTCACGCCGAGCAAAGCCCCGCGTGCCGTGGAGCGAACGCGGCCCCTTCGACGCATCCACACTTGGCGTATCGGTGGCATCGTGGGAGCCCATGGCGCCTGATGTGGACAATCGACGCCATCGCAGATTGTTGTGTTTGAGGTGAAATGTTCGACAGATCCGCGGGTGCTCTCCGGCCGCGGACGAACATTTCAGAGTTATTGTCTGTCAAAACGATCTGACTGACCATCAGGTGATGGCCAGATGGCCAATCCGTGTCTATTACATCGTCAGGTGCGCCCTCTCGGCGCCCCGATGACTTGGAGAATCAGGATGCGATTGGGAGTCTGTCGTTCCGCTGCCGCGATATCTTTCTTCGGCCTTGTCGCCGCCGCGTGCACCGTCGGGACAGGGGGCGAGGAGGAGGAGGCGGACGCGCTGTACGGGGCTGTGGTGACGACCGACGGGCTCACGCCCGCAGCGCTGACGATGCCGTCGGACTGGGGGAGCGGCTACTGCGCCAACGTGATCGTCGCGAACGATGGGACCGCCCCGGTGACGTCGTGGACCGTCGTGATCAATCTCAATCAGTCCGCCGTGAGCAGTTGGTGGAACGCGGCGTCGAGCCAGAGCGGCTCGATCCTGACGGTGAGCCCGCGCTCCGGCAGCCCCTCCATCCCGGTCGGAAGCTCTGTCAGCTTCGGGTTCTGCGCGAACGCGACCGGAAGCAACTACCGGCCGACGCTGGTGTCGGTGACCAAGACAGGAGGGGGATCGAGCAGCTCGAGCAGCTCGAGCAGCTCGAGCAGCACCGGCACCGCCGGCGGCGCTGGCGGGGCAGGAGGAAGCGGTGGCGGCACGGCCGGGGCCGGTGGAAGCGGCGGCAGCGGAGGATCCACGGGCGCCGGCGGAAGCAGCGCTACCTGCTCGATGCCGCTGCCGAGCTACACGAGCGGCAACGGCTCTGCGACCTGGTACTCCCTCGACCAGGGCACCGCCCAGGTGAACTGCAGCTTGCCCATCCAGCAGCGCAATCCGGACAGCATAGGCCACGTCGCGACCGGCGGAGGGCGATATTTCGCCGCCCTGAACACCGCGGACTACAACACCGCGGCCGCGTGCGGCGCCTGCGTCGAGGTGAGCCGCGACGATGGGCGCAAGGTCGTGGCGACGGTCGTCGATCAATGCCCGACGGCGAGCAACCCCAAATGCAAGGCCGGGCACATCGATCTGAGCAAGGAGGCCTTTGCGCAGATCGGCGCGCTCGACGAGGGGTATCTGGGGACCGGCAACGGCGGAGTCAGGGGCAAGATCTCGTGGAAATACGTCCCGTGCCCCGTCGAGGAGAACGTATCCATCGTGTTGAAGGAGCCGGGCAACGCCTGGTGGAACGAGCTCCGCGTGCAGGGCCATCGCACCCCGGTGCGCAAGCTCGAGGTGTACGTCGGCGGGCGCTGGGCGGAGGCCACGCGGCAGCCGTACAACTACTGGCGCGTCGGCAGCGGCAGCATGGGGCAAGGGCCCTGGCGTGTCCGTGTGACCGACGTCCTCGGCAAGACGATCGAGACCTCGATCAACACCACCACCGCCGAGCAACTCACCTCATCGCAGTTCCCGGTCTGCCAGTGATCGGCGTGCGCCGGCAGGCGCGGTCGCATCGACGATCTCGACGAGGCAGAGCTCAGCGGGAGGGAGCGCCGGCGCAGATCCAGTCGTTGATCGTCTTGATATCGGCCTCGGGCAGCGGCGCGCTCGGCGGCATACTGCTCTCGTCAGGGTCGCACAGGCCGACATCCTTCAGCTTGTTCATGAGATAGCTGCTGCTCGGCTTGAACGGCACGACGAGCGCCTGCTCGCGGGAGCAGGACGCGCTGTCCTGAGCGACGAGCTTGCCGACGGCCGCGCTCGCGCGGAGGTCGAGCCCGCCGGACGGTGCGCCGGCGCTGCCGTGGCAGTACTGGTTCGCGCAGCTCCTCGTCAGGATGGGCTCCACGTCGGCGAACGCCGCCGTGTCCGCGCCGCAGGCGGGATCGCCCGGAGGCGCGCCGCCGCCCTCGCCCCCCGTGCCGGCCGGCGCACCGCCGCCGCCCTCGCCCCCCGTGCCGGCCGGCGCACCGCCGCCGCCCTCGCCCCCCGTGCCGGCCGGCGCACCGCCGCCCTCGCCAGCGCCGCCGCCGCCCTGGCTTGAGCCGCTGCCGCTGCTGGCCTGGCTGGAGCCGCCGCCGCTGCTGGTCGTGCTGGAGGCGGCACCGCCGCCAGTGCCCGTGGACTCGTCATCGGAGCAAGCCGCCGCCGAGAGCCCGAGAGCCAGGCAAAGGACCAATCGAAGCGAATCGTTGTGATAAAGCAAGGTACCTCTTCATGATGGTGTTGGTCACGCGGCGCTCGCCGCGCGAGCGATCGACGAAGAGACTAGAAAGCATGTGAACGCACGCGACGCAATCGCGTGATGGTGGACGAGGTGGTCGCCAAATTCCAACCGTGGCAGCGGGGCTGGCGCCTTGAGCGTCTGCCTGCCGACGGGAGTCGACGCGCGTCGATCAGAAACCGACGTCGCGCGCGCGTCCGGCTTCTCCACCGAAAGCACGCGGCGCTAGAGTACCGCGATGCGACAAACCTATTGGACCGGCCTGGCGGCGTGCGCCGCCCTGAGCACGGCGCTCGGCTGCAACGCCATCTGGGGGATCCCCGACGGAGAAGCCAGCGGGGATCCCGCGGCAGGCGGCGCGGGCAGCTCGGGCGGCTCAGGGGGCGCAGGGGCCACCGCGAGCGCAGGCTCGGGGGCCGGCGGGGGCGGGGGCGGCGCGGCCGGCGGGCCCTCCGCGGAGTGCCCGTTTGAGCCGTTCACAGGGCGCGCGCCGGGCGCGTGCCAGGCCGCCGACGGCGACCACGATTACCTCTCCGATCCGGAGAACTGCTGTGTGCCCGGCAGGAGCTGCCTCGGCGGCGCCTGCGAGGAGGGCAGGTGTCTGCCGGTCGTCCTCGCCACGGCCAACGACGAGGAGCACGAAGCGATCGGCCTCGCTGTGGATGGGGACGGGGACGATGGGCGCGTGCTCTGGGCGAGCGGCTACGGCAGCACGATCTTCGCGACCGAGAAGGCGGCTTCCGGCTCGACCGAGCCGCTGGTGGTGCTCGACTCGCTCGCGACCCTGCTCGCGCGCTCGGAGAGCTCGCTGCTCATCACCGACGAGACCGAGCCGGACGTTTACCGGATGCCGCTCACGGGGAACGTCACGGTCTCGACGGTCGCCAGCGCCCAGGGAGCGGCGGGCTACCGGCGGCCCGTGGCCGGCGGCGGCTGGGTCTACTGGATCACCGGAGTGATCGAGGACCCGGAGCAGGATCCCGACGCGCGCGATGTCCCGAAGCGCATCTGGGCGGCGCGGGCCGACGCGACCGATCAGACAGGCCTCCCCGTCTTCGACCGGAACACGTACGTCGGAGGCCTCGCGCTCGACGCCACCCATCTCTACTGGACCGAGCTCCCGCCCGGCGGGACGCACAGCACCGTTCGGCGGATGGCGCTCGGAGAGCCCGGCCAGACCGAGATCGTCGCGTCGATCCCCATCCACGACGGCGATCTCCCCGGAGACATCGCGGTCGGCGAGCGGATCTTCTGGATCAGCGGCTACGCCATCTACGCCGTGAACAAGGACGGTACCGACGCAGGGGCGCTCGTGGCGACGGACTTCCCCACGCGCCTGCTGGCAGACTCCACCTTTGTCTACTGGTACAGCCGCGAGGGGCAGCTCCAGCGGGTGCGCACCTCGGGCGGCGCGCCGGAGCCGCTCGCCGACAGCGCGGACATCCGAGATCTCGCCCAGGACTGCGGCGCCCTCTACTGGACGACCTGGGCCACCGACGAGCGGCCAGCGTCGGTGATCAAGCTGGCCAAGTGAGCCGCGCGCCTGTCGCGCTCCCGGCGAGGTTGCCACGATGGTTCTGCCACGATGTGATGAATACCCCTGGCCCGCTCCGCCCCCCGTCGGCGGTCACTGCGCCACGACGCCGAGCTGCTGGAACAGCGTCAGGTTGTCCTCGATGTGCCAGTTGTCGGTGATGCGACCGTCCTGCACGCGCAGGATGTCCGTGGCGATGAAGTCCACGGCCTGCCCGGCGCCCTTCCTGTCGCCGAAGGCGCCGGTGAAGCGGCCTCGAAAGCGCAGGTGCGCCACCACGCGATCGCCGGCGACGATCAGCTGCTCCACCTCGCAGCTCAGGTCCGGCACCGCGGCGCGGAAGCTCTTCGACGCGAACGCCGGGCCCTCGGGGCCCTGCGGGCGCCCCTCGGGCAAGGTGCGGTCGGTGAACGTCGGCGCGATCGCCGCGTCGAGGTAGCGCGTGTCGCCGGTGCCCCAGAACGCGTAAAAGCGGCGCGCAGCGAGGATCTCCGCGTCCGCCTGCGCCCTGGGCAGGCTCGCGTCGACGACCATCGACCGCGGCGAGGGCAGGTCCTCCGCGCCGGCGCCCTGCACGTAGCAGGCGCTCGCGGCGGCGAAGAGCGAGAGGGAGAGGGCGCTCATCAACAAGGGCTTTCTCATGACGTGTCTCCTTCGAACGGCGATCTCGGACAGCCGGTCAGCGCGCACGCGCCGACCGGAGGCGCCGCCGGCACGGCGGGGCGCAGCGTCGAGCGCGGCGGGCCGTGGACGGCGACAGGGACACCTTGATCCTTTCCTCCACGAAGGAGAACGAGCGCATTGGCCGAACCAGCTTTTCGAAAAAGTTGAAGATGTTCGCCGGCGCGCCTACCCTGCCCGGGTTCGCCGAGGGCGCGCGTGATGGTCGAGCTCGAGGACATGCAGCTGTTCGTGTGCGCGGTCGCGAGCGGCAGCCTGTCGGCGGCGGGGCGCGAGCTCGGGTTCTCGCCGGCGGTGGCGAGCAAGCGCATGACGCGGCTGGAGGCGGCGCTCGGCGTGCGCCTCCTCCAGCGCAGCTCGCGGCGGCTCACGCTGACCAGCGAGGGCGCGACCTACCACGAGCGCTGCATGTCCATCCTCGCCGACGTGAGCGAGGCCGAGCTCGCGGTGACCGCCGGAAAGGCCGAGGCGCGCGGCGTCCTGCGCGTGTCGGCGCCGGTGGATCTCGGCCGCCAGTGGGTGGGGCCGGCCGCGGCCGACTTCGCGGCGGCGCACCCGCGGCTCAGCGTGCGCGTCAGCCTGTCGGACCGCGTGGTGGACCTGTTCGAGGCCGGCGTCGACGTGGCCGTGCGCATCGGCGCGCTGGCCGACTCCCGCCTCGTATCGCGCCGGCTGGCCCGGAGCCGCCGCGTGGTCTGCGGCGCGCCGGCCTACCTGTCGCGGCGCGGGCGGCCGCGCACGATCGCGGACCTGGCCGACCACGAGTGCATCGTGCTGCAGCGCCCGGGCATGCGCGCCCTCTCGTGGACCTTCCGCACCGAGCAGGGGCTGCACACCGTCCGGCCCTCCGGACGGCTCGTGGCCGACAGCGGCGACCTGGTGCGCGACTGGGCCGTCGCCGGCCATGGCCTCGCCTTCAAGTCGATCTGGGACGTCGCCGCCGACATCGACGCCGGGCGCCTCGTCCCGCTGCTCACCGACCTGCCCGCGCCGGGCTCGGCCGTGAACGTCATCTACCCGAGCCGGCGCTTCCTGCCCGCGAGGGCGCGGCTGTTCGTCGACTTCCTCCAGCAGCGCTTCGCCGCGCACGAGGCCGCGGTGCTGGCCGCCTCGATGCCGCGCGCGGAGCCGCCGTCATCGCCTCGTGGCAAGCCGCGCGCCTGAGGAGCACCCCCGCGGCGGGCAAGGGGGGGCCGCTGCCGGCCGCTGCCGACACGAGCGGCGCGCTTCAGGCGTCGGCCTGCGGGCCAGCGCCGATCGCCGACAGGAACTGCTCTCTCTCCTCGTCCGTCGGGCGCCGGCCCGAGAGGTAGCGCCGCTGGTGCGCGCGGGCCGCCGCCAGCGACGCCTGATTCAGGACGATGATCGGCACCTTGGGCGCATACAGGCTCGTCACCTCGATCAGCGTCGTGCCGCCAGAGCCCGGCGAGAAGCGGTAAGTCCCGAGCCCCCGCGTCCACAGCACGTTCTCCTCGAACGCATCCACGACGATGACGCAGACCTCGGGCGAGACGCGCTCCGCGGAGAAGCGCAACGTCTGCGTGAAATGCCCGACGCCCGGGAGAGGCACGCTCATCCGGACGACGAAGCGCGGCTCACGGTACGATCCCGACTGCATCTCGCACCCGGTCCCGGGGAAGAGCTCCCGCGCGCAGCCGTGCTGATCCCACCACATGGCGGCGCCGTCGAGCGGGTTGATGTTCCCGATATCGATGACGAACCGGACGCCGCGCATGCCCCGCGCCTCGTCGTGGACGCTCTCGGCATGCGCGATCTCCGTGTCTTCCTGCTGCCACATGGTCGTCTCCTCGCCCCGGCGAGCGAGCATAAGTGAAGCACCGTTGCGCATCAAGGAAGCGGCCCTCCACGCTGGATCCGCGCCGCCGCCACGCCGCGACAAGGTGTCCGGCGCGGCGCGCGGCGCCTGTCGCGCGCCACACGCCGCGCGCCGCCGCCCGCCGGGCCGGCTCATGACGGCGCGACTCCGGCGAAACCCTACGACGCGTTCCGCCCTGGGGCGTGGACGGCCCGCGGAGCGCGTTGCTACCCTCCGGCGCCATGGACTACCGCAATCTCGGACGCACCGGCCTGAAGGTCAGCCCCCTCTGCCTCGGCACGATGAACTTCGGCCCGGAGACCAGCGAGCCCGACAGCTTCGCCATCATGGACCGAGCGCTCGGACACGGGATCAACTTCTTCGACACAGCCAACGTCTACGGGCGAAAGCGCGGAGAGGGGATCACCGAGCAGATCGTCGGGCGCTGGATCGCCCAGGGCGACGGGCGCCGGGACCGCATCGTGCTCGCCACGAAGGTCTACGGCCTCATGGGCGATGGGCCGAACGACAGGAGGCTCTCGGCCTATCACATCCGGCGCGCCTGCGAGGCGAGCCTGCGCCGCCTGCAGACAGACCATATCGACCTCTACCAGATGCACCACATCGACCGTGAGACGCCCTGGGACGAGATCTGGCAGGCGATGGAGCAGCTCGTCCGCGAGGGGAAGGTCCTCTATGTCGGCAGCAGCAACTTCGCTGGATGGCAGATCGCGCAGGCGAACGGCCTCGCGGCGCAGCGGCACTTCCTCGGCCTCGTCTCGGAGCAGAGCCTGTACAACCTCAACGCGCGCACCGTCGAGCTGGAGGTCCTGCCCGCGTGCCGCGCGCTCGGCCTCGCCGTCCTGCCCTGGAGCCCGCTCGCCGGCGGGCTGCTCGGCGGCGCCCTCCAGAAGGCGCGCGAGGGCCGGCGCTCTTCGGCCGACGCGCAGGCGCGCATCGAGAAGAACCGCGCCAAGCTGGAGGCGTACGAGGCGTTCTGCGCCGAGATCGGAGAGCGGCCCGCCGACGTGGCTGTGGCCTGGCTGCTCCGGAACCCCGTCGTGACGTCGCCCATCCTCGGCCCGCGCACCGCCGAGCAGCTCGACGGGAGCCTGCGCGCCCTCGAGATCACGCTGACGCCGGAGCACCTCGGGCGGCTCGACGCGATGTTCCCCGGCCCCGGCGGCGAGGCGCCGGAGGCCTACGCGTGGTGACGACGACCGCGACCGCCTCCTGACCAATCCCCCGGGCCCCCTCGCTCACGGCGGCGTGCGGGGGTTGATTTCGATTCCATGGCGGCCAGCGGATGGCCTACCTTCGAGGCTCGGAGAAGCGCCGGGCGGCGCCCGGGAACGAGGGAGTGGCCATGAGCCGATGGCGGTATGAACGAGGGCTGGAGGACATCGGCAATGGCTGCTTTGCCTATCTCCAGCCGGCCGGAACCTGGGGCCTCAGCAACGCGGGGCTCGTCACCTCGGACGGCGAGGCCCTGCTCGTCGACACGCTCTTCGACCTGAAGCGCACGCGCGAGATGCTCGACGCCATGCGCGCGGCGGCCCCCGCCGCGGCGCGGATAGGCACCGTCGTGAACACCCACGCGAACGGCGACCATTGCTACGGCAACGCGCTCGTCGAGGGCGCGACCCTCATCGCCACGCGCGCCGGCGCCGCCGAGATGGACGAGGTCCCCGCGCCGATGCTGGCCATGCTGATGCGACAGGCGCGCAGCGGCGCCGCGGGCGCGCTGGGCGAGTACCTCGTCCACTGCTTCGGCGCCTTCGACTTCGACGGGATCGCCCCCACGCCGCCGACCCGGGTGTTCGACGGGGAGCTGACCGTCGCGGTCGGGGGCAAGGAGGTCCGCCTCATCGAGGTGGGCCCCTCGCACACGAAGGGCGATCTGCTGGTGCACGTGCCGGCGGACCGGGTGATCTACACGGGAGACGTCCTCTTCATCGACGCGACGCCGATCATGTGGGCAGGGCCCGTCGGCAACTGGCTCAAGGCCTGCGACATCCTCCTCGCGGCCGACGTCGACGTCATCGTGCCCGGGCATGGCCCCATCACGGATCGCGCGGGAGTGCGCGCGGTCCGCGACTATCTCGTGTACATCCGCGACGAGGCCCGGCGCCGCTACGACGCCGGCATGCCCCCGGCGGACGCCGCCCGCGACATCGCGCTCGCCGACTACGCGAGCTGGAGCGACGCCGAGCGCATCGTGGTCAACGTGCACACGCTCTACCGCGAGTTCAGCGGCGGGAAGCTCCCCTCGCCGGGCCCGATCGAGCTCTTCGGCCTCATGGCCGAGCTCGCGCGCCGGCCGCGTTGAGCGAGCCAGAAGAAGATGACGATCATCATGAGTCTGTCGTCGCGAGCAGCGAAGTTAAGCTAAGCGAAGATCACGCCCGTCGTCGTCCCTGGCAGCAGGCGATCCTCGGCGCATCGGCCGCGCACAGAGGGGCGCCGCCCGCCGCCATGGACACAGAGTTTCCCCTGAGGACGATTCCTGGTCAAGCGACGCCAGGGGCGCGCGGACAGCCAATGTCCTTGCCGTCGCGCCGGCGTTCGAGGGGTCCGGCGCCCTCGAACGGGCTCACATCGAGTAGGCGCCGCCCTGCCCCGCCGCAGCGGGGGCCTCGGCGGGGGACTCCCCCTCGCGGAGCTCTTCCACCGCCTTCGCGTGCTCGGAGAGCGCCGGCAGCGCCTGCGGGTCATAGTCGGGCGCGACCCAGAACACCTCTGGCGCGGGCCTGTACTCGCTCGAATAGCTGCGCTCCGAGGCCCTGCCGTCCTTGTAACGGACGGTGACAAAGGACCTCACGTCGTAGCCGCACGAGCCCTTCTGGTGGCGCTTCACCTTGCCCTCGGCGAGCTCGGACTTCACGTAGATGCGCCGGATGAAATCGTCGGTGTGCTCCGCCGAGACGTGGTGTTCGACCTCCGCCACGGGGTCTCCGCCCAGGATCTCGACGCGGAGCACCGTCGGCTCGGGGAGATACGCGTGGATCATGATCGGGAACGGGAGCGTGTTCTTGATCTTCAGGTCCGACTCCGGGTAGGTCACCATCGCGTCGAGCCCCATGGGGATGTAGGCGCTCGGGCGGGAGTGGCTCTGGCGGTCCGGCGTGTCGAGCGCGCCGAAGAGCGACGCGGCGTAGAGCGTGCTCGAGACCTGACACGTCCCCCCGCCGTAGCCGGGGACGGTCTCGTCCCCCAGGATCTCCGGGGCGATCGTGAACCCGTTCTTGGCCGTCCGGGGGCCGACATGGGCGTTGAACGAGAAGGTATCGCCCGGGGCCAGGATGGTGCCGTCGATCTTGGAGGCGGCGTTCCTGATGTTGCGGGCGCGCCCCGCCTCCTTGCCGTGCTGCTTGAACTTCGTCTCGTAGGCCGCGACGACCCTGGTGACGTCGACGCTCACCAGGTCGGCGACGACGACCTGCGGCAAGATCTGCCGGACGGCGAGCTCGATGAGCTCCTCGTCGCCGTGCTCCCCGGCCCGCAGCGCCGCGAGGGAGGCGTCGACATCGAGCGCCCGGCCGGCCTGCTCCGGGATCTTGCGCCGGTTCGCGAGGTCGAGCCGCGCGTCCACGGGCGCCCGGTAGATCTGCGGAGCGAGCTGCTCGAGGAACACCCGCGCCCGCGGCTCATCGACGGCCCAGGCGAGCGGCACGTCGATCTCGCCGCGCCGCGCCCCTCGGGCCTCGCGGAGCCGCCGCGCCCAGGGCCCCTCGTGCCCGACGCGCTGCGCCGCCGCGAGCGTCTCGTCGACGTCGACCTCGACGCCCGCCTCACGGAGGGTGGCGGTGAGCTCCACGTCGTCGTGGCGCAGCCGGACCACGCGCTCGCGAAGCGCGTCACGCCGCGCCGCGAGCCAGGCCGCCGGCGCGGCGCCGTCCGGCAGGAAGCGCTCGCCGACCGAGAGGCCGCGGACCACCGGAGAGGCCGGCAACACATGGCGCACCCCCATGGCGGCACCCACGCCGGCCGACCCGCCGAGCGCCAAGACCAGAACGAGGGCCCTCGTATCCACGGCAGCTCGCCATGGTAGCCGGATCGCGGACGATCTGGAAGATCGCTAGACCGTTGAGAAGAGAAAAAACCGTCAGAACGCCAAGATCGCCGAGGCGATCTCAGCCGCCGCCGACGAAATGGACGATCTCGATCACGTCCCCCTCGGCGAGCTCGGCGGCCGTGTGCTCGGCGCGTGGCACCACCTCGCCGTTGCGCTCCACCGCCACCGGCCCCTCGGTCAGCCCGAGCAGCTCGACGAGCCTCCGCACCGTGAGCGCCGCCGGCACGTCGCGCGCTTCCCCGTTCACCGTGATGTTCATGGCTTCCTCACCTCTCGCATCACCAAGCGCGCCGCGACCTCCGGCGGCTCGACGGCCTCCCCGGCGAGCGCCGCCCGGAAGCGCCGCGCGTTCTCCACGTAGCCCGCGGCGCCCAGCTTCCCGAGCTCGGCCTGGTCCGGCCGCACCTCGCCCACCACCCGGGCCGGGTTGCCGCGCACCATCGAGCGCGGCGGGATCACCCGCCCCGGCGGCACCACCGCGCCCGCCGCGATCACCGAGCGCTCGCCGATCTCGACGTTGTCGAGCACGATGCTGCCCATCCCGATCAGGCACCCGTCCCCGACGCGGCAGCCGTGGAGGATCGCGCTGTGCCCGATGGTCACGTCGGCGCCGACGATCGTCTGCGAGACGCCGCCCGTCAGGTGCAGGCACGCGAGATCCTGCACGTTGGTCCGCGGGCCGACGCGGATCGCGCCGATGTCCCCGCGCAGCACCGCGCCGAACCACACGCTCGCCTCGTCGCCGAGCTCGACGTCGCCGATCACCGTCGCGTTCGGCGCGAGGAACACGTCGCGCCCGAGCCGCGGGGACACCCCGCCGAGGTCGAGGACGAGCGCCACCTCAGCCGCCCTCGGCGGCGACCACCGGCAGCGAGCGCCGGGCGGGCCGCGGCTCCAGGCCGCCCCGCTGCCGCGGCCGGGCCGCGGCGCGCGCCGCCTCGGTGAGCTCGGCCTGCAGCGAGTGCTTGTTCGCCCGCGCGATCGAGACCTCGACGACCTCGCCGAGCAGATCGAGCTCCCCGGCGCCGTCGATGTGCGCAATCTCGTGGCGCCCCGTCCGGCCGGACCAGAGCGCGCCGCCGGCTCCGCCGTGACCGCGCTCCTTGTCGCGCCCCTCGACGAGCACCTCCTGCGTCGTCCCCACGAGGGCCGACAGGTGGGCGGCGAGCAGCGCCTCGCTCTGCTCGAACAGGCGCGCGAGCCGCTCGCCCTTCACGCCCTCGGGCACGTCGTCCGGCAGCTTCAGCGCGGGCGTGTGCGGCCGGCGCGAGTACTTGAAGCCGAACAGCCCCTTGAACCCGACCTCGCGCACGAGCGACAGCGTCGCCGCGAAGTCGTCCTCCGTCTCGCCCGGGAAGCCGACGATGATGTCGGTCGAGAGCGTCAGGCCCGGGACCGCCTCGACGAGCGCCCGCGTCCGCGCGACGTACTCGGCGCGCGTGTAGCGGCGGATCATCCGCCGGAGGACCCGATCGCTGCCCGACTGCACCGGCATGTGCACGTGGCGCGGCAGCACCGGGAGCTCGGCGTGGGCGAGGACGAGCGAGGGCGTGAGGTGCCGCGGGTGCGGGCTCGTGTAGCGCAGGCGCGCGAGGCCGGGGACGTCGGCCGCGACGCGCCGGAGCAGCGCCGCGAACTCGCTCTCGTCCGGGTCGTCCGCGCTCGCGCCCGGGGCCCGCGGCAGCGCGCCGAGCGGGTCGCGGTAGCTGTTCACCGTCTGGCCGAGCAGCGTGACCTCGCGCGTCCCCGCGGCCACGAGCGCCGCGATCTCGGCGACGATCTCGTCGCTCGGCCGGTACCGCTCCGGCCCGCGGGTGTGGGGGACGATGCAGAACGAGCAGCGCTCGTCGCAGCCCTTCATGACGGTCACGAACGCCGTCGGCGCGGCGCGCGGCGAGGAGGAGGAGGGCGACGGCGGCGACGCGACGAGGAACCGGGGCGCGTCGAGGTCGAACACCGTGCGCGCGATCGGCAGCCCACCGATCGCGAGGTCGCCGAGCAGGCCGGGCAGCTCCGGGATGTTGTCGGGCCCCACCACGACGTCGATCGCGCGCATCTGCTTGAGGAGGCGCTCCCCCTCCTGCTGCGCCACGCAGCCCGCCACGACGAGCACCCGGTCCGCGCGCTCCCGCTTCCAGCGCGCGAGCCGCCCCACCTCGCTCCGCAGCTTCTGCTCGGCCTTCTCGCGCACGCTGCACGTGTTGAGCACGAGCACGTCCGCCTCGTCGGCGCTGCCGGCCTCCGTGTAGCCGGCGCAACGGAGCACGTCGTGCATCCGCTCGGAGTCGTGCACGTTCATCTGGCAGCCGAACGTCGTGATGGAATACCGGGGCATCGAGGCGATGAACGCTCTAACAGAAGGGGCCCGAGGCCGCCACCTCGCGCGCCAGGAGCCCCGACGCCGCGCGCCGCGCGAGCGCTCCCGCTCCCCCCATCGTCAACCCCGCGCGGGCACCGCCGACCCCGCGCCGATCGACGCGCGCGGGGCCGCTCCAGCGTCGGCGCGACAACATCCGGCGCCACGTGCCGCCAAAAGGACACTGACGCGGCGCAGTACCATGTTAACAATCGGGTCGGGAGGTGACCGATGGCGAAACTGGAGAACCTGGTAGACCTGCTCGATCGCGCGCTGAAGCTTCATGGCCACCGGCCGCTGTTCGGCACGAAGACCGATGGCCGCTGGGACTGGATCACGTATGCGGAGTTCGGGCAGCTCGTCGCCAGGTTCCGCGGTGGGCTGGCGTCGCTCGGCATCCAGCGGGGGGATCGGGTGGCCCTCATCTCCAACAACCGCGTCGAGTGGGCGGTGTCGGCTTACGCCTGCTTCAGCATGGGAGTCGCCGTCGTGCCGATGTACGAGGCGCAGCTCCCGAGCGAGTGGGCGTTCATCATCAACGATTGCGAGGCCGTGGCCGCGATCGTCGCCACGCCGCAGATCTACGGTAAATGCAAGGATCTCGCCGAGAAGGCGCCCTCGCTGAAGCACGTTGTCTGTCTGTTCGACCCCGACGGGGCGAGGGACGGCGTCCCCGGGGCGAAGACCAGCTCGTACAAGGAGCTCCTCGCCGCGGGCGAGAGGAGCCCGGCCCCGGTCATCCAGCCGACATCGAAGGACACGGCGTGCCTCATCTACACGTCGGGCACGACCGGCAACCCCAAGGGGGTGATCCTGTCGCACGGCAACATCGCCTCCAACGTCTGCGCGGTGCTGGATCTCATCCCCTTCGGCGGCGGCGATCGGAGCCTGTCGTTCCTACCTTGGGCCCATTCGTTCGGCCACACCGGCGAGCTCCACGTGATGATCACGGTGGGCGCGTCGATGGCGCTGAGCGAGTCGGTCGACAAGATCCTCGCGAACCTCGGCGAGGTGCGCCCCACCGTGCTGATGAGCGTCCCGCGGATCTTCAACCGCATCTACGAGGGCGTGCAGAAGAAGATGGCGGGGAAGCCCGCCGTCATCCAGGCCCTCTTCCGCGCCGGGATGCGCGCCGCGACGAAGAAGCAGAAGGGCGAGCCCCTCGGCCTCGTCGAGCGGCTCGCGCTCGTCGCGGCGGACCGCGTCATCTTCTCGAAGATACGCGCCAGTATCGGCGGCAAGCTGAAGTACGCCATCAGCGGCGGGGCGGCGCTCGCCTATCAGGTGGCCGAGTTCGTCGACGCGCTCGGCATCACCGTCTACGAGGGCTACGGCCTCACGGAGACATCGCCCGTCGCCACCGTGAACTACCCGGGGGCCCGCCGTCTCGGCAGCGTGGGCAAGCCGATCCCGGGCGTGAAGATCGTCATCGACAGGTCGGAGACGCACGATCCGAAGCAGGGAGAGATCGTCGTCTACGGCCCGAACGTCATGGTGGGCTATTACAAGCGCGACGAGGAGAACAAAGCCGTCTTCACGGAGGATGGCGGCTTCCGCACAGGCGATCTGGGCTACCTCGACGACGACGGCTACCTCTTCGTCACGGGCCGCATCAAGGAGCAGTACAAGCTGGAGAACGGCAAGTACGTCGCGCCGGCCCCGCTCGAGGAGAAGATCAAGCTGTCTCCGCTGATCAACGGCGCGATGATCTACGGCGACAACCGCCCCTTCAACGTGGCGGTGATCGCGCCCGAGATGGCGGCGCTCACGGAATGGGCGCGGGCCGAGGGGCTCTCGTTCGAGTCGACGGAGGCGATGCTGAAGCACCCGCGGGTGGTCGCGCACGTCCAGGCGGAGGTCGACAGGTACGCGTCTGATTTCAAGTCCTTCGAGAAGATCAAGCAGATCGCCCTCGCGGCCGAGGATTTCACGGCGGAGAACGGGATGCTCACGCCGACCCTGAAGCTGAAGCGGCGCGTGGCGCTCCAGAAGTACGGGCCCGCGCTCGAGGCGCTCTACGGCGGCGTGGGCGGCGCGGAGAAGACCGCTGCGCGCGACGCCGCGCGGCCCGGCTGAGCCTCCCGCGCCCCCCGACCGGCGGTCCCCCGCCGCTCCCCCGCCGCGACCTGCCGTCCCCCCCGTCCACGCCCTCTCCCCTCCCGACGCGCCTTCGCGTACGCTGGACACGCCGGCGCGCGCGACGCGCGACGTCGACCGACGAACGGGAGCGGCATGACGACGACAGGCACCCGGAGGCGAACGCTGTATCCCGAGATCGAGCCGTACCGCGCCGGGAGGCTGCGCGTCTCCGATCTTCACGAGATCTATTTCGAGGAGTCGGGCAATCCGCGCGGCAAACCGGTGGTCTTCGTGCACGGCGGCCCCGGGGGCGGCACGGAGCCGAAGCAGCGGCGCTTCTTCGACCCGGCCGCCTACCGGATCGTGCTCCTCGACCAGCGGGGCTGCGGCAGGAGCACGCCGTACGCGTGCCTGGAGGAGAACACCACCTGGCACCTCGTCGAGGACATGGAGAAGCTCCGCGAGCACCTCGGGATCGAGCGCTGGCAGGTGTTCGGCGGCTCGTGGGGGAGCACGCTGTCGCTGGCCTACGCCGAGCGGCACCCGGAGCGGGTGACGGAGCTCGTGCTGCGCGGCATCTTCCTCCTGCGGAAGCAGGAGCTCGACTGGTTCTATCAGCGGGGCGCGAGCGCCATCTTCCCCGACGCGTGGGAGGAGTACCTCGCGTTCATCCCCGAGCCCGAGCGGGACGACCTGCTCACGGCGTACCACCGGCGCCTCACGAGCCCGGACCCCGGGTTGCAGCAGCGGGCGGCGCGCGCGTGGAGCGTCTGGGAGGGGCGGACGAGCTGCCTGTTCACGAACCATGAGCTCGTCGCGAAGACGTCAGGTGATGAGTTCGCCCTCGCGTTCGCCCGGATCGAGTGCCACTATTTCATGAACAAGGGGTTCTTCACGACGGAGACGCAGCTGCTCGACGACGTGCACCGGATCCGCCATATCCCGACCGTCATCGTGCAGGGCCGCTACGATGTGGTCTGTCCGCCGGAGAGCGCGTGGGCGCTCCACCGCGCGTTCCCCGAGTCCGATCTGCGCATCGTGGCGGACGCAGGGCACTCGGCGATGGAGCCGGGCATCCTGCACGAGCTGGTCGAGGCGACCGACCGGTTCCGTTGACCCGCGGTCAACGAGCGCGGCCGAGCTCGCTGGACATACCCGGTACACCAAACACTGTATTTCGCGGTCAACCACCTCCCGAGAGCCGATCGCCCCCTCTCGCTCTCCACGAATTCAGGCCGCGCGCAGGTTGTTGAGTCTGCTGGAGCCTGCCTCTCGGGGTGCGATCCGGCCGAATTACATCGGACTTGGCTCTCCGGCCGCTTGCGCCGCGTGGGGTCGGTCTTTAACGTAGACAAAGGGAATGGTTGATTCCCTCGTGGAGGCTTATGGCGAAAAAGGCAGCACGGAAGACATGGATCCTGGTCTCCGACGCAAGCCGTGCCCAGCTCTATCGTGAAGAGCCTGCGGGCAAGGGCTTCACCCTGCTCGAGTCATACAACCATGACGAGAGCCGGGCGCGCGTGCGGGATCTGATGGCCGACGCGCACGGCCGCAAGCCGAACGGCACCTCCGGTGGGAACGCCAGCCCCGGCGGCGGCCCGGGGGGTCAGTACCTCGGCCGTCCTGGTGCGGCCCCCGACACCGATCCCAAGGAGGTCGAGAAGCAGAAGTTCGCCCAGGAGCTCGCGGAGGTGCTGGAGAAGGGGCTGAACGAGCACGCCTACGAGACGCTGGTGCTCGTCGCGCCGCCGCACTTCCTCGGCCTGCTCCGCGGCACGGTGAGCAAGCAGGTCAGTAACCACATCGAGACGAGCGTGGACAAGGACCTGAGCTGGCTGGACGGCCCCCGGCTCACGGAGCGGCTGCGCGAGCTGCGGGCCGGATAACGCCGCTCCCGGCTGCCTCGAACGTGTAAGCGACGCCGAGCCCGACGACGTTCGCCCGGGCGCTGTAGGCGCCGCCGTTGATGGTGTTCGGGCTCTCCGGCGGATTGGCCCGCACCGGGCTCACCTGCGGGAGCCGCGCTTCCCTCGGATCGACCCTCACGTCCGCGGCGAACGCGTGCGCATAGCTCGCGTCGAGGCGCCACCGGCCGAGGTGGACGCCGAGGCCCGCCGCCGTCGTCAGCTTCGTCGCGTCGATCGTCAGGACCGACAGGTACCCGGGCGGGACGGCGCTCTGCTCGAGGCTCACGCCGGCGCGCAGATCCCACCGCGCGCCCGCGAGATCGAAGGAATACTCGCCCCCGAGCCTCGCCGAGAGCGAGCTCTCGAACCGCCGCGGGAACGAGACGGCTGGCACGCGGAACTCCTCCGGGAAGCCGGCGACGTTCCGGAGCACCACGCCGTCGGGCTCGACGAGGATGTCGTCGTGCATGCTCCAGCCCTCGACGCCGAGCCCGAGCTCCACGCGCAGGTCGTCCACGACCCGCGCCTCCACCCCGGCGCGGAGGATCCACGGCAGGTCGAACGCGACGTCGGCGTCCTCGCCCTCCTGGACGGCGCGCTCGAAGACGGGCGCCGCCGGGAGCCGCGCCCTGAATTTGGCCGGCGCGCGCACCCAGATGGGCAGCTGGAAGGCCAGGCCGACGCGCCAGCGCGGCGTCGGGACGAAGAGCGCCCCGAGCTGGCCGGTGGGCGCCACGATGGGCGCGACGCTGAGCTCGGAATGGATGTCCCACTCCGGATCTTCGGGCGCGCAGAACATCCGCTCCGGGAGGCACCCGGAGACCACCATCCGGCTGTTGAACGCGCCGACCAGCGCGCCGAGCCCGGCGCCGAAGCGCCATTCGGGCGACGGCGCGTACGCCGCCCCGACCCCCACGAGGGCGAGCGCGGAGCCCTCGAGCGTGAGCAGCGCGTAGCGCTGGGGCGCCGGCATGCCGTTCACCTGCTCCGGATAGCTGGAGAGGGCCGCGTACGGCGCCCACATCCCGCCCCAGACGACCCACCGCGGATCGACCTTGAACGACGCCGCCAGCGTGGGGATCGGCAGCACCGGCGCGCTGCCGGTCACCGGCGCCATCGTCTGCACGAAGCTCGCGCCCGTCGGCTCGCCGGTGTTCGGGTCGACCTGCCGTACGATCGCCTGGCGCGTGTGCCGGCTGCGCCACTCGAAGAGCCCGACGTCGAACAGGACCTGGGTGCCGGCCTCGTAGACCCCCGCGGGGTTGTAGGCGATCGCCCCGAGATCGTCGCCGCCGGCGATGTATGCCCCGCCGCGGGACGACGGGCGGACGCCGCGGTCGGTGAAGTACAGCCCGGCGGCGCCGGCGTCGCCTGCGGGCAGGAGGAGCGCCCCCGCGGCGGACGCCACGGAGAGCACGGCGCGGATCGTGGGCGTTTGCACGTGGATCACTCGTGCGGCCGGTTCTTGACGATGGCGTAGATCTGCTCGAGCCCGCGGGTCTCGTCCGTCAGGAAGTCCCTGGCCGAGACAAAAAGCTGCCGGTAGTCCTCCGCCGTCAGCGGCGCGCCGCTCCCGGCCTCGATGCGGTTCACGTCCGCGAACGCGTCGAGGAACACGTCGAGCGGCGATCGGCCGTCCGCCATCGGCGTCACCAGCGCCGGGAGCACGCGACCCATCGCGCGATACCTGTCGTAGCGATCGTCGTTGAGCGCCTTCAGCGCCTTGAGCCCCGCGTCGGCCGCGCCCGGCCCGCCGGCGCCCCCCGCCGGGGTCAGCGCGGTCGACGCGGCCTTCAGGATCCGGCGCAAGGCGTCGTCGTCGGCGAGGAGCTGGAGGCCGTCGGCGAGCGTCGTCGGCAGCACCTGGAACGGGGCGCCGGCTGCGTCCGCGTCGAGCAGGTAGGTGAGGAACCGCTCGATCTCACGCCGCGCCGGCTCGTGGGCGCGGACTGCCTCCATCACGTCGACGGCGGCGGCGAACAGCGGATGGCTCAGGAGGTCGCTCACCGTGGCGCCGAGCTCCTTCTGCGCCCAGGCGCACCGCCCCGTCGTCTCGCGATCGGGGCAGTGGGCGTTCAGCTGCTCGCGGAGGACGCGCAGGACGAGGGCGCCCATCCTCGGGAGCGCGCGGTTCTTGAACCGGGCCTCGGGCCCCGACCCCTCGACCGCGAGCAGCGCATCGACGAGCTCGTCCACGCCGCGCTTCCACTGGCCCTCTCGCTCGGCGGCGTCGGGCGCATTGCGCTGCGCGAAGCGCGCGTCGATGCCGTTCAGAGCGCCGGCGAGGAGGGTGAACACGGTGAGCTGGTCCTGGACCCGGCCATCCGCCCACGTGGCCTTCTTCTTCCCCCAGCGGTCGACCATGCCCACGCCGGCGGCGTAGCGGGTGCTGAAGAGGATGCGCGCGAGCTTCTCGATGACCTGCGCCTTCGTCAGCGGCCGATCTGCCGCGGGGCCGCGCCGCACGGTCACGGACGTGTCGCGCGCCATCCGGGCGAACGCGACCGACGACGCCAGGACGTCCTCGGCCCGGAGCGCGTCGGCCATGAGCGGCTCGTAGCTGTTGACCCCTGCCTCCGAGCAGTACGCGGTGTTGGTCTCGGGCGAGCCGGCCTTGATGCACTCCGGCCCGTGCCCCTTGCCCGGCCAGTGGCGGTACGCCGTGCTGAAGAGATCGGTCAGGATCGCCTCGCCGGTGGTGCCGTGGTCGACGTCGGCGAACGCCTTCACGATGGGGCCCAGGTACGCGGCGAGCCCGAGCTGCTCCAGGAGGT
Organism: Sorangium sp. So ce128; assembly: GCF_051525245.1. Lineage (NCBI taxonomy): Bacteria > Pseudomonadati > Myxococcota > Polyangiales > Polyangiaceae > Sorangium > Sorangium sp. So ce128. The sequence goes on from NZ_CP150313.1 coordinate 7,631,007, forward strand.
AGGTCGTCCCCGGGTGGCGCACCCGGATCAGGTTCTCCGGGGAGCTGCACTCGTTCACGCCCAGCGCGTTCCTGGGGCAATGGATCGTGCCGGCCGGCTCGAGCGTCCCCGAGATGAACAGGTTCGTCGTCAGGTTCGCGCCGGCCCGGAAAGGATCCAGGTCCGGCAGCCCCGGGAACCTGGCCGAGTCCGCCCCGAAGTAGATGAGCCGGCTGAGCGCGGCCGGCGTGGGGTGGCTCGTCAGGCCGCCGATGCCGCTGGAGTCCACCAGCACCGAGTCGGTCACGAGCATCGCCAGGGCCGAGGGCTTCACCTCGAGCTCGGCCCGCTTCGGATCCCCGTCGGGGAGGAGCGAGTCGAGGTAGAAGGCCGCCAGGTCGTCGATCTGGAACAGCTCGCACTCGGCGAACTCGACGAAAGGCACCGTGACCTCGAAGGCGCTCACCACGGCGCCCTCCTTGTTGCACTGCCTGACGCCGGCGGTGTCGTGCATGAGCTGCATCAGCCGCTCCATGCCCGAGCGGTTGTCGCCGCCCCTCGGCTTCTTCGGGTCGACCGGCGTCTTCGGGGCCGCCGTCGACGGCGCCCCGACCGTGAGGTTGATGGCCGGGCCGTTCAGGTCCGACGGGTTGTACGCGTACTGGTCGCGGGTCGTGAGCATCGCCGCGATCGCGTCGCCCGCGTGCCGCGCGCTGCCGTGCGGGGTGAGGAGCGCGCCGCCCGCGATCGCCTCGAGCAAGCGCGCCACGAGCCCCGGCTGCTCCACGGCCCCGCCGAGCGCCGCCGCGAGCTCGTCCCAGAGCGGCGCCTCGTCGTCGATCCGCGCGGGGGCCTCCTTGCCCTGGGCGGCCAGCCGGTCGTGCTCGCGGGCGACGTCCCGGATGCGCAGCGCCGCGGCGGTCATGCGCGCGAGCTCCGCCTCGCGGTTCTCGAGCAGATCGATGAGCGTGAGGAGGAGGACGTCCGAGTCCTTGTCGGCGAGCACCTGGCCGACCGCGTGCGCGAGGTCGGCGAGCGGCGAGTCCTCGCCGCGGAAGCGGCGGTACGACAGGCAGCCGTCGCACCGCTCGTCCGACGGCACGAGCCTGCCGCGGCGGACGTCGTAGCGGGCCTCCTCGCGGTCGCCGAAGAGCAGGTACGCGCCGGAGAGCGCGTACATGAGCCCTTCGTGCTCGGTCTTCCACGGCTCCGGATCGCCCTTGCCCGCGTACCGGGTCCCGTCGACGAGCGGCACGATCGACCGCAGCGCCGCGCCGAGGACGGTGCGGGAGGTGTCGACGTAGGCGTAGAGCTCCGGCGAGAGGCCCCCGAACGGGTCCCGCGGCGGCTCGGTGACGCCGGGGATGGCGAACGGCGGTTCGATCGCGAGCGGCGCGCCGGTCCGGTCCACGAACCTGCCGGACGCGTCGACGTCGGCGAGGCCGTCGCCGTCCGCGTCGGCGAACGGCGCGGGGACCCCATCCCCCTGGGGGAGGACCCACCCGCGCCCATCGCGGCGGGCGATGAAGATCGACGGCGGCGCGGCGAGCTCGGGGTGCTCCGCGAGCAGCGCCGCCTGCGCGAGCTCCAGGGCCGTGCGCGGGCGGCTCGGCTGCGCGGTGGCGGCGTCGATCGCGAGCGGCGCCCGCTCCGGCAGCGACAGCGTGGCCAGCTCCTGCTCGCCGGCGGCGAGCAGCGCCTGGAGCGCGGGCGCCCCCGGGCCGCCGGGGCCGAGCACGTCGAGCGCCGCCACGGTCATCGGGCGCAGCCCGGGGTACGCGAGCGCCGCGCCCGCCATGCCGAGCCCCACCTCCGCCGAGCGATAGCCCTGGCGCCCCCAGATGCTCGCGAGCGCACAGACGGGCGTTTCCTGCCCCTCTGCCCGGTCGCAGGCGATCGGCGCCCGCTCCCGCTGCCTCTTTTGGTCGCCCTTCTCTTCCTCCGGTCCCTCCGGCCGCGCGCTCTCCTCGCCGCCGTGGATGAGCGCGTCCAGGAGCCGGGCGATCCCCCGGGTCGACGCGGGCAGGACCGCAGGCCCCGCCGCGTCGAACGGGTTCGTCTCGTAGAGCGGCGCCAGGGTCTGCGAGAGGCTCAGGACGGCATCGTGCAGCCGGATCTTGCCGCCCCCCTCGCCGGGCGCGACGTTGTCGATCTCGATGTCCGGCACCGCGGCGTTGACGGCGTCCACGAGGGCGTTGCGCCACCGCGCCATGGCCTCCACCTTGGCCACGCCCAGCCTGCGCGCCTGCTCCGCCCGCTCGCCGGAGACCGGCGGGAGCAGCGAGACGTCGACCTCATCCTCGTACCGGCCCTCGCGGTCGTAGTGACAGACGCGCTGGTACGAGGCGCCCGTGGGGTCCTCGTGGAGGCTCGACGCGCCCACGCGGTCGCAGAGCATGCCGAAGACGTCGTCGCCCAGCCCGCCGCCCTCCGTGACCTTCGGAGGCGGCTTCCGCGTCGTGTCGAGCGGCTCGTGACACGAAGCGATCGCCCCGCCGGCCGCGATGAGCGCGACGAGCCGGAGTACGACAGCGGCCGAGGAACCCAGCGCGCGCCTGCGCATGACGACAACCTCCCCCAGTTACCCCCAGGGTAGACGATTCCACCCCAGGTGCGTAGGGGCTTGGCGCCCCTGCGGGTGTCAGGTGGGTGGCGCCGGAGCGCGCGTTCTCCAGGGTCTGCGCTGCGACGGGGACGGCGGCGGGCTCGTGGGTATACGCTGCGGAGCGATGGCGACCCAACCCACCCCGCTCACCGCTGTCGTTCTCGCTGCTGGACAAGGGACCCGGATGAAGAGCGCCCGACCGAAGGTGCTCCACGAGCTCTGCGGCCGGCCGATGCTCCATTACGTCGTCGACGCGGCGCTGGCCGCCGGCGCCTCGGACGTCGTGGTCGTCGTCGGCCACGGCCGCGAAGAGGTCTCCGCGGCCCTGGACAAGGCGTTCGGCGCCCAGGGGAAGAAGGTCCGCACCGCGCTCCAGGCCCAGCAGCGCGGCACGGGCGACGCGGTGCGCTGCGCCATGCCGCACATCGACGCGACCTCCGAGGCGGTCCTGATCCTGTGCGGCGACACGCCGCTGCTCGATCCGGAGCAGCTCACGCAGCTCCGCGGGGCGCTCGACCGCGCGGGCGACGCGCCGATCGCGATGCTCACCGCGGAGGTCTCCGATCCGACGGGGTACGGCAGGATCCTTCGCGACGCGTCGGGCCGCGTGATCGGCATCCGCGAGCACAAGGACGCGACCCCCGAGGAGCGCGCGATCACCGAGGTGAACCCCGGCGTGTACCTCGCCCGCAGCGGGTTCCTCGGGCGCGCGCTGGCCGGGCTGACGACGGACAACGCGCAGGGTGAGCTCTATCTGACCGACATCGTCGCGCAGGCGGCGAAGGCCGGCGGCGCCGCGGCGGTCGTGGCCAGGGACGTCGGCTCGCTCGTGGGCATCAACGACCGCGCGCAGCTCGCCGCCGCCGAGGAGGTGCTCCACGGCCGCATCGCCGACCGGCTGCGCAAGAGCGGCGTCACGATCCGCACGAGCGCCCGCATCGACGCAGGCGTGGCCGTCGAGCCGGACGCCGTGATCGAGCACGCCGTGGTCCTGCGGGGCCGGACGCGCGTCGGCGCGGGGGCGCGGATCGACGTGGGCTCGGTCCTCACGGACGTGGTCGTCGAGGCAGGCGCCTCGGTGAAGCCGTACACGGTCGCCTCGCAGTCGTCGATCGGCGCCGGCGCGCAGATCGGGCCGTTCTCGCACCTCCGCCCGGAGAGCCAGATCGAGGCCGACGCGCACATCGGCAACTTCGTCGAGACCAAGAAGACCGTGGTCCGGAAGGGCGCGAAGGCGAACCACCTCGCCTACCTCGGCGACGGCGACATCGGCGAGGGCGCGAACGTCGGCGCCGGGACGATCTTCTGCAACTACGACGGCTTCCGGAAGCACCGGACCGAGATCGGCGCCGGCGCCTTCATCGGCAGCGACTCGCAGATCGTCGCCCCGGTGAAGATCGGCGCCGGCGCCTACGTGGCGACGGGCACGACCGTGACCCGCGACGTGCCGGACGAGGCGCTGGCGATCGGCCGGGTGAAGCAGGAGAACAAGGAGGGCTACGCGACGCGGCTCAAGGCGCGGCTGAAGGACGCGGCGAAGAAGTAGCGGGCGCCGTGCTGTTCACGCACGGTGAGGGGCGGTAGCGAGGCGACCGGCCGGCCGGTCGAGATCACACCTTCCAGCGCCGGGAGGCACGCCGCGAGCGCATCGGCGACCCGGCCCGAGCTTCCGGCCGCGGCTGTAACTCGGCCTCCGGCAACGACCGCGCAGGTCATTTCGCGCGACGCCGGAGACACCCGTGCTCGTCCGGCTGCAACCTGGGTCGGCTCGAATCCTGGGAGGGCACGGATCTCGCCTGTGCCCGCGTATGTGATTCAATTCACATTTGCAGGACAGGAGCCCCATGCCGACGTACGAGTTCAAGTGCAACGACTGCGGCGCCGAGTTCGAGGTGGTCGCGTCGCTCTCCGAGTTCGAGCGCCTGAAGCGGGAGCGCACGGCCCAGTGCGCGGCCTGCGGCCGCTCGAACGTCGAGCCGGAGATCGTGGCGTTCCAGGTGCAAACGGCGCGAAAGAGCGCCTAGGCAGAAGGACGAAGCGGCGTGTCGAGCGAGAACTACCACGAGCTGCCGGAGCTCCTGTCGGAGGCGACCAAGGAACGGCACCGCGCGATCGTCTCGTTGATCGAGGAGCTCGAGGCGATCGACTGGTACCAGCAGCGCGCCGAGGCGTGCTCGGACGCGGAGCTCCGTGCCGTGCTGCTCCACCACCTCGAGGAGGAGGTGGAGCACGCGATGATGAACCTCGAGTGGCTCCGGCGGAATGATCACGTCTTCCAGGAGAAGATCGACATCTATCTCAACAGCCAGGGGCCGATCACCGAGGTGGAAGCGGCCGAGGAGGCGGCGAAGCTCGGCGCCACGGCGCGGACCGGCGCCATGGCGCCGAGCGGTGCGCTCGGCATCGGGAGCCTGAAGGGGGCATGATCATGGATCTTCTCAAGCGCGAGCTCGCTCCCATCCTCCCCGCCGCGTGGGACCTCATCGATCATGAGGCGACGCGCGTGCTCAAGCTGCACCTCGCCGGCCGCAAGGTCGTCGACTTCCGCGGTCCGTTCGGCTGGGAGGTCGCCGCCGTCAACACGGGGCGCCTGCGCGCGCTCGAGCGGAAGGAGGGGTCCTCGGTCAGCGCGGGCGTCCGCCTCGTGCGGCCGCTCGTCGAGTTCCGCGCGCCCATCCGCCTCGAGCTCGCCGAGCTGGACGCCGTCGGGCGCGGCGCGCAGGAGCCCAACATCGAGGACGTCGTGCGCGCCGCCGAGCACGCCGCGCGCTTCGAGGACGGCGCCATCTTCAACGGGCTCGCGGCCGCCGGGATCGAAGGGATCCTGGAGGTCGCGCCGCACAAGCCCGTGCTGATCCCCGCGCCGGAGGCGTGGCCGCGCGCCGTGGTGGAGGCGAGAGAGGTGCTCCGCGCCGCGGGCGTCGACGGTCCTTATGCGCTCGCGCTGGGCCCGAAGGCGTACGACGAGCTGGCCGCGGCCGCGGAGGACGGGTACCCGCTCCTCAAGCACATCGAGCGCCAGCTCATCGACGGGCCGATCGTGTGGGCGCCCGCGCTCGAAGGCGGCGTGCTCCTGAGCACGCGAGGCGGCGACTTCGAGCTGACCGTGGGGGAAGACCTGTCCATCGGCTACGACGGGCACGACAGACAGGTCGTCGAGCTCTTCCTCACCGAGAGCTTCACGTTCCGCGTGCTCGAGCGCGCGGCGGCCGTGGCGCTGCGGCGGGGCTGAATCAGGCCCCGCGGCTACTCGGCGTCGCCGACCGCGGCGCCCTCGCCGTCCCGCAGCGACGGGATGACGTGGCCCATCCGGAGGCGCTTCGCCTCGAGGTAGGGCGCGGAGAACGGGTTGGCCGGGACGATGGCCGCCGAGCGCGAGGCGATCCGGACGCCGAGCGCGCGGAGCGCGTCGACCTTGTCGGGATTGTTCGTGAGGAGCCGGATCGACTCGATGCCGAGGTGCTCGATCATCGCGGCCGCGGGCTCGTAGCCGCGGGCGTCGTCCGGCAGGCCGAGGATGCGGTTCGCGTCGACCGTGTCGTGGCCGAACGCCTGGAGCTGGTACGCCCGGATCTTGTTGGCGAGCCCGATGCCGCGCCCCTCCTGCCGGAGGTAGAGCACCACGCCGAGCCCGCGGCGCCCGATCTCGGCCTGGGCCGCCTCGAGCTGCTCGCGGCAGTCGCACTTGAGGGAGCCGAACACCTCGCTCGTGAGGCACTCGGAGTGGACGCGGAGGGTCACGTCCGACCGGCCGCGCACGTCGCCCATGACGAGCGCGACGTGATCGGGAGACAGCCCCTGGTCGGGGCTCGTCGTCCCACCGAAGTGGAACACCAACATCTGAAAGACGCCGTGCTTCGTGGGCACGGGCGCCTGGGCGCGAATATCGAGCTGAGGCCGGATCGCCGTCGTCGGGACGTGCATCTCGCTCTCCTGGTGGAGGAATCCTGGGTCGCCTGTCAAGCAAGGAGCGCGCCTGGGTAGCCCGCCGCCCTGCCCTTGTCCGGCCACCCCTGAAGGTGGCGTCAATCAGGTAGCGTAAGCACCCGGCAGGAACAAGGTAAGCTCTCCAAGATGTTGCTCCAAGGACATACCTGGAGCAGCCGATCGGCTGTGTGGAGCAGCCGCTCCGCTTCGTCCCCGTGCGATCGCCGGCACCGCCGGCCGTGAGCGAACTCACCAACGAGACGCCGGCGGACTGTCGGGGCGGCGAGGAAGCCGGGGGAGCGCCGCCGCTTCGGAACCCCCCGAGGGTACCGAGGAGGCCGGGGGCCGCGCGCCCGCCTCAGAACCACCCGGGTTGCATCCTGGCGTACGAGTCCTCGCCGGAGCGGCAGAGCGCGGCGAGCGCCTCGACCCGGGGCAGCTCCGTCGAGAGCCAGTACTGCGCCGCGCAGAGCTTGCCTTCGTAGAAGTCGGCCGGAGCGGCGCCCCTGGCGAGCCCTTCGCGGGCGGCCGCGGCCATCGCGAGCCATTGCCAGGCCACCACGATCACGGAGACGAGCTCCATGTAATCGGCGCTGTGCCGCAGCATCCGCTCGGTGTCGCCGCGCATCCCCGCCTCGGCGAGCTGCACCGTCACCTCGCCGAGCAGCGCGAGCGCCGCGCCGAGGCGCTCGCCCCACGCGGGCTCGACGCCGGCCCGCTGCGCCCGGGCGATCGTCTGCCGGATCTCGCCGCCGAGCGCGATGAGCGCGGCGCCGTTCCCGGCCACGACCTTGCGCCCGAGGAGGTCCAGGCCCTGGATCCCCGTCGTGCCCTCGTGGATCGAGTTGAGCTTCTGATCCCGGAGCCAGGCCTCGGGGAGGTACTCGCTCGAGTAGCCGTAGCCGCCGTGGACCTGGAGCGCGAGGGCGTTCGACTCGAAGCCCTTCTCGGCGGGGAAGGTCTTGGCGATGGGGGTGAGCAGGTCGAGGAGCCGCTGGGCGCGCTCCCGCTCCGCCGCGTCCGCGGCGTGCGCCGCGAGATCGGCGTACAGCGCGGTCGTGGAGACGAGCGCGAGGCCGCCCTCGACGATGGCCTTCTGCCGGAGCAGCATCCGGCGCACGTCGGCGTGCTCGATGATGGGCACCTGCGGCGCCCCCGGGTCCCTCGCGCCGAGCGGCCGGCCCTGCGGCCGGACGAGCGCGTAGCCGAGCGCCTCGTGGTAGGCCGCGGAGGCGGTCGCCACGGCGTTCGCGCCGACCAGGATGCGGGCCTCGTTCATCATCTGGAACATGCAGGCGACGCCCTGGTGGGGGCTGCCCACGAGGTAGCCGTGGCAGTCCCCCTTCTCGCCGAAGCTGAGCGACAGGCTGGGGAGCCCGCGCCAGCCGAGCTTGTGGATCATGCCGGCGACCTCGACGTCGTTCGGGACGAGCTGCCCGCCCTCGGGCCGCCGCTTGGGGACGGCGAACAGGCTCACGCCCTTGATGCCCCGAGGCGCGCCCTCGATGCGCGCGAGCGTGAGGTGGACGATGTTCTCGGTGAGGTCGTGGTCGCCGCCCGAGATGAAGATCTTCGACCCGCGGACGAGGTAGTGGCCCGCGTCGGTCTTCACCGCGCTCGCCTGCACGTCGGCGAGGCTCGATCCGGCCTGGGGCTCGGTGAGCGCCATCGTCCCGGTCCACTCGCCGGCGTACATCCGGGTCATGAAGGCGGACCGCAGGGCGTCGTCGCCGAACGTCTCGATGAGGTGCGCCGCGCCGGCCGTCAGGCTGAGGTAGCCGCACGCGCTCAGGTTCGCCGCCTGCAGGTAGGCGCCCGCGAGCGTGGCGACGACGAGCGGAAGCTGCTGGCCCCCCACCGCGGCCGGCCGCGCCGCGGTGAGCACCCCTAGCTCGACCATCGGCCGGAAGACCCGCTTGACGGCAGGGTGCACCGAGATGGCGCCCCCCTCGAAGCGCGGCGGCGCCTCGTCGACCTGCCTGTAGGTCGGGTACAGCACCTCCCGCGCGAACCGCCGGCAGCTCTGGAGGTAGAGGTCGAACGTGTCGCGCGCGTGATCGGCGAAATAGGGGAGCTCGCAGAGGCGCGGCGCGTCGAGCACCTCGTAAAGGAGGAACTCGACGTCACGGTCGTTGAGGAGGGGGTTCTGGGGAGCGGTCATGGGGTCATTTGCCGGGCTTGGCGCACGCTAGACGCGCATGAAGCGGGATGTCGAGCGCCTTGTCTCGGTCATGGGTCCGGCGAGCGCGGGCGGAAACGAACCGACAGGATCCGGCCGGATCCTGCCGGCGTCGGCGCCAGCGCCGAGTTAGCCCGCTCCACCTTCGTCTCGAGTGCGTTTCTTCCAGACAGACGGGCGGCGCCGCTGATGGAGTACGGCAAGGATTACCGACGCCCGCGGGTCGGCTTCACCACGAAGTAGAAGTCGGCCAACGTCTGGCGCTGCTTCGTACTCGGCGAGCCGGCGATCGAGCACGGCGCTGTGCCACTCGGGTACCGGCACCTCTTCCCCCCTCGCCGCGATCCGCTCCCAGAGCGCTTGGACGTATTCGCTCTCCTCGTTCACGGTGAGCTCGTCGAAGCCACCGGTCGGACGCGTGCTGCTTCAATGGATCGTCTTGGTGCAAGGGGAAGGATTCGAACCTTCTAGCGTCACTCTTGGGAAGCACAAGTCTCCACGGCGACCGTATCTCTCGTTTGGGTTGAAGCATTTACCACCAAGGCCCTAGCAGAAACGCGACTTCGCACCAAACACATGTCGACCGAGGCAAAAGCCGAGGGGTCACTCCATTTTCGTGCGAATTTCTGGCAGCGCGTGCATTTCAGGGAGGTTTGCCCTCTCTCATCGCTCCCTGAAGCTGTCTCTCGGCGGCCAAGCGTCTTCCCGCCTCCTTCGACCGCCGTTGAGCGCGCATCACGGCCGACCGCACAGCGGTTCCCGCGGCGGTGGATTCACGCTTTTTTTTTCGAAATCGAGCGTTCGAGGGCCACACGCTCTTTGCGGTGTTTGCCCGGGGTTCCTAGACTCGTGACCCATGAGACGACTTTCCTGGGTTCTGCTCGCGGCGCTGGTTTCCGTGGGCTGTGGGGACAACGACGACGACCCGTCGGAGGCGGGTTCGGGCGGTGACGGCGGCGGCGGTGCAGGTGGTGGCGCGGCTTGCGAAGTCGGAGGCGAGGGCACGCTCGACGTCGAGATCGTGAGCCCGAACGATACCGGCGACGTCGCCGTGACCTCTCCCGGAGTGCCGGACGAGCGCCTGGTCTCGAGCGCGTCCCTCGACACGCCAGCGGGCGAGTACACGCTGCGCGCAGGCAGCGTGGCCGACTACCCGGACGACGAACGCGTCGGCTTCGTCTATCGGCCCGATGACCCGGAGCAGAGCGCCTGCGTCGCCGACGGCGCGACCACCGAGGTCACCTTCAACTACGAGCTCACGCCCGGGAGCCACAAGCTCTGGTTCACCGCGCAGAACGGCGACCAGCTGGTCGGCGCGCTCGACGGCGAGGCGCTGCTCGAGTCGGGCGAGGTCACGCCGAGCGTCGCGTTCCAGGGGAGCGCGGAGATCATCAACCAGGGCGCGATCGCGTTCGACGGGGCCGGCAACCTGTGGGTCTCGGCCAACGCGGGCCAGATCACCGTGCGGCTCGTCGACACGCTGGGCGAGAGCAGCGAGGCCGCCCCTGACCGCGTGCTCGACGTGTCCGAGGCGTGCGCGGGCGTCATCCCCTGCGCCGCGGGCGGCCTGGCGTTCGACGCCGCCGGCAACCTCTGGGTGGGGATCCGCGGCCATTTGCTGAGGATCGACGCGGCCGATCTCGAAGGCTCCGGCGTGGTGGAGCCCTCCGTGACCATCACCGGAGACGAGATCGAGAACGTTCAAGCGCTCGCGTTCGACGGATCGGGCAACCTGTGGGTGGCGAGCGCCGAGCAGGACGCGGTGCTGATGTACGCGGCCGGGCGGCTCGCCGCGGACGACGGGGATCCCGCCGACGTGGTGCTGAAGGCGCTCACCCCCGAGCCGGTGATCGGGCCGCTGGGCCACCCGACGGGGCTCGCGTTCGACGAGCAGGGCGCGCTCTGGGTGGGTTACTGGGGCTCGAACACCATCGCCAGGTTCGAGCCCGGCGATCTCGAAGCATCAGCGGAGCTCACCCCCGAGGTTCAACTGGAAGTGGGGGTGCTGGCGCTTCCGGAGAGCATCGCCTTCGATCAGCAGGGGAACCTGTGGCTGCCCTCCAAGGTCGGTTCGGCGGCGGCGATCGCCAAGGCCGAGCTCGCCGCGGGCGGCGACGTGGAAGCGGGAGCCACCGTCCTGACGAGCGAGGCGTTCGGCTCGCTCATCGACCTCGCCTTCAACCCGCCCCCCGACTGGTCACCGATCCAGGGCCCCAAGTGAGCCCGTGGCGGCCGGGGAGCCCGGCCGCCGGAGCCGGGCAAGGCGCGCCCGCAGGTCGTCCGCGACCACGTAGAACGCCGGCACGACGAGGAGGCTGAGCGCCGTCGAGACGACGAGGCCGCCGATCACCGCCGCGGCCATCGGAGCCCGGATCTCGGCGCCGGGGCCGAGCGCCAGCGCCGACGGGACAGCGGCCATCAGCGTCGCGATCGAGGTCATCAGGATGGGGCGCAGCCGCACCGGGCCGGCGCGGAGCATCGCCTCGCGGGCGTCCATCACCTCCCCTTCCCCCTCGCCGTGCCCGCGCCTCACCTCGATCGCGTGATCCACGAGGATGATCGAGTTCTTCTTCACGATCCCCATGAGCAGGAGGATCCCGATCATGCTGAAGATGTTGAGCGTGTGCCCGGTCAGGAGCAGCGCGAAGGCGGCGCCCGCGATCGACAGCGGCAGGATCGTCAGCACCGTGACCGGATGCAGGAACGAGTTGAACTGGGACGCGAGCACCATGTAGGCGACGAGGATCCCGAGCACCAGCGCGAAGAGGAGGCCGCCCATCGACTCGCGGAACGTCACGCTCGCGCCGCCCAGCACCAGGCGGTAGCCGGCCGGCAGGTCCCGGCCGAGCTCCTCGACGCGCGCCACCGCCTCGCCCTGCGAGCGCCCCGGCGCGACGTTGCCGAAGACCGAGATCGCTCGCTCGCGGTCGCGCCGCGTGATCGCCTGGAGCGCGGGGCGCTCGTCGTAGGTGACGACCGACGTCAGCGGGACCAGCGCGCCCGACGCGCTCCTCACCTGGATGCGCGCGAGATCCTCGGGCCGGCTCCGCTGCTCCGCGAGCAGGCGCGCGCGGACGTCGATGCGGCGCCCGCTGTCGTTGTACTTGGCGACGCGCCCGCCGCCGATCAGCGTGTTCAGCGTCGTCGCGATGGCCTCGACGCTCACGCCGAGATCCGCGGCGCGCGCCCGGTCGGGCACGATGCGGAGCTCGGGCATGCCGAGCTGGTAGTCGGAGTCGAGATCCACGACGACGCCGCTCTGCGCGAGCTCGGCCCGGATGCGCTCGCTGTGCTTCGTGAGCTCGTCCCAGTCGGGGCCGCGGATCGAGAACTCGACAGGGAACCCGCGCTGGGCCGTGAAGCCCGACTGCGAGAGGTCCTGGACCACGGCGCGCAGGCCGGGGTAGCCGTTCAGCTCCTTGCGGAGCGCGCCCTGGAGATCGGCCTGCGAGAGCGCCCGCTCCTCCGCCGGCTTCATCGTGACGAACAGCACGCCCGTGTTGACGCCGCCCCCTCCGCCGAAGCCGCCGACGACGGCGAAGACCCGCTCCACCGCCGGGTTCGCGCCCACGGCCGCCTCGGCGCGACGGAAGAGCCGATCGGTCTCCTCGATGTCCGAGCCGACCGCCGTCTGGAGGCGGACAAGGAGCCGCCCCTGGTCCTGCGACGGGACGAACTCCGTCGGGAGGCGCTGCATGGCGACGATCGCGCCGGCGAAGAGGATCGCGCCGAGCAGGACGACCGCGACCGGGAACCGGAGCGCCCGGGCGAGCAGCCAGCCATAGCCGCGGGAGAGCGCCTCGAAGCCGCGATCGACGAGCCGCCCGAGGCGTCCCCGGCCCTCGCGGGAGACGTCGAGGATCTGCGCGCAGCGGGCGGGCGCGAGGGTGATCGCCTCCAGGTACGAGAGCAGCACGGCGATGCAGAGGGTCACGCCGAACTGGAGGAAGAACCGGCCGACCACCCCCTCCATGAAGATGATCGGGAGGAAGATCGCGACGACGGCGAGCGTCGCGGCGAGCGCCGCGAAGGTGATCTCGGCCGTGCCCTCGCGGGCGGCGCGGACGCGGTCCTTCCCCCCTTCGGCGTGCCGGTGGATGTTCTCGAGCACCATGATCGCGTCGTCGACGACGATGCCGACGGCGAGCGAGAGCCCGAGCAGCGTGAAGGTGTTCAGCGTGAAGCCGAGGAAGTAGATCGCGGCGACCGTGCCGAGCAGCGACATCGGGATGGCCAGGACGACGTTGAGCGTGCTCGAGAGCGAGCCGAGGAACATCCAGCAGACGAGGGCCGTGAGCGCGATGGCCATGCCGAGCTCGAGCTCGATCTCGTGGACCGACTCCTCGATGAACTTCGTCGAGTCGAAGTTCACGCCGACCTCCATCCCCTCGGGCAGGGACTTCTGGACCTCGGCAAGCGCGGCCCGGACCCCCCGGGCGACCTCGACCGCGTTCGAGCCGCGCTGCTTCCTCACGCCGAGGCCCTGGGCCGGCTCCCCGTTCACCCGGGCGAGCCGGCGGACGTCCTCGAAGCCGTCCTCGACGAGCGCGACGTCCTCCAGGTACACCGTGGCGCGCGCCGACGACGGCGGCCCCGCCGCCTGGGCGGCAGCGCCCGGCTGGGCGGCCGAGCCGGGATCGCCCTGGCGGAGGACGATCCGCTTGAAGGTCGCGAGATCGAGCGCCTCCCCCATCACGCGCACGTTGAGCTCCCGCCCTTCTGTCTCGATGCGGCCGGCGGGGAGCTCGATGTGCTGGCGGCGCAGGGACTCGGTGACGTCGGCGACGGTGAGCCCCTTCGCCGCGAGTCGATCGGCGTCGATCCAGATGCGGACGTTGCGCTCGAGGTAGCCGCCGAGCGTGAGCTCTCCGACGCCGGGCACCGTCTGGAGCTTCTCCTTCAGCCGGTAACGCGCGATGTCGGCGACGAGCTGGGGAGAGAAGGGGCCGGAGAGCCCGACCCACATGATCGGCTGGTCCTCCGGGTTCGTCTTGGAGACGACAGGCGGGTCGAGGTCGAGCGGCAGCCGCCGCTGCGCCTGGGAGATCTTCGTCTGAACGTCCTGGAGCGCGACGTCGACGTCGCGCGACAGGTCGAGCTCGATGGTGACCGAGGCGCTCCCCTGGCGCGACGTCGACGTGATCGATCGGATCCCCTCGACCTGGACGGCCGCCTCCTCGAGCGGCTCGACCACGTCGTGCTCCATGATCTCGGGGGCGGCGCCCTCCAGCGTGGCGGAGATGGTGATGGTGGGGAAGTCGACGTCGGGGAACTGGCTGATGCCGATGCGCGACACGGCGACGAGGCCGAAGACGATGGTCGCGGCCATCAGCATCCAGGCGAAGACCGGCTTCCTGAGGCAGGCTTCGGTGAGGCTCACGGCACGCTCCGTGACGAGCTGGCGGGAGCGGTCAGCGGCGACGCGCCGGACGAGGCCGGCGGCGACGCGCCGGACGAGGCGGCGGGCGGTGACGCGCCGGACGAGGCGGCGGGCGGCGACGCGCCGGCCGCCGACGCGCTGGCGTCTGCGCCTCCCTCGGGGTGGTGCCCCGCGGCCTGGCCTCCCGGCACGCTGCCGGGCGCCGCGATGCGGACCTGCGCCCCCTCGCGCAACGCCTCCGCCCCGCGCGCCACGAGGAGCTCTCCCACGGAGAGGCCCGACTTCACCTCGACGCGCCCGTCGGACGTGCGCAGGCCCAGCGAGAGCACGCGCTCGCGCGCGGTGGTGCCGTCGACCACGTACGCGAGGAACCCCCGCTCGCTCGGTCGCACGGACGTGAGTGGGATCACGGGAGCGTCGCCGCTCGCGCCCACGGGCACGGTCACCTCGGCGAAGGTGCCGGGGCGGAGCAGCTCCTTGCCCTCGCCCTGCACCTCGCCGGTCACGGCGACCATGCGCGTCGCCGGATCGGCCGCGTCGGCGACGTGCGTCAGCCTGGCGCTGTAGGTCCGCGCGTCGCCCTTCACGGTGAAACGAGCCTCCATGTCGGGCCTGACCCGCGGGGCGTCGGCCGCGGGGATCTGGAAGCGGAGCAGGAGCGGATCGCGGCGCAGGAGCGTCGCGAGCACGGTGCCGACAGGCACGTGCTGGCCGGTCTGCACGGTGCGCGTCTGGATCTTCCCCTGGACGGGGGCGCGCACGTAGGCGTCGCGCAGGTTCAGGAGCGCCTGGTCGACGGCGACCTTCGCCTCGGCGACCTGCGCGGCGGTCGTCGCCGCCCTCGAGCGCCAGGACGCGACGTCTTCCTTGCTGAAGACGCCGTCGGCGCCCTCGGCCTCGCGCCGCTCGAGCCCCGCGGCGGCCTCGGCCTGGGTGGCGGTCATCCGATCGAGCGTCGCGCGCGCCGCGCGGACGGCGAGGTTGTACCGGGCCGGGTCGATCTCGACGAGCACCTGCCCTGCCTTGACCTCGGCGCCCTCCATGAACCGCACCGCCTCGACGACGCCGGCGACGCGCGCGGTGAGCTGCACCTGCTCGAACGCCTCGACCGCTCCGACGGCCGGCACGGCGTACTCGACCCGCTCCGCCGCGACGGGCACGACCTCGACCGGGAAGCTGAGCCCCTGCTTCGCTGGCTTGCGCCCCTGCTCGGGCGAGGCCTCCCCGCCCTTCTTGCACGCCGGAGATCCGAGGAAGACAAGCCCCGTCACCAGGGCGAGCGCGGCCACGCGAATCGGTTGGAGCACCATCTAGGTGGAGGAGTAGCGCAACTTGAGCCGCTGTGCGCGGGGCCGAGCGGGGATGACCGGGCAGCGTCACGCCGGCCACAGGCCGCGCAGCAGGGTCCGCGCACGGCGGGGCGCCGGGGAGCACGGTACGCGCGGCCCGATCTGGCCGGCGGCGCGCACCGCGGCGGTCGCGACGGGCGCCCGGGACTTCCGCCGCCCACCGATCACAAACCCCGCCGATCCAGCACAAAGACACGCACTGCCGCGCAGGACAGACAGTCCGTACAGTCCTGCAAACAGCAGGGATGCTGACCCGCGAGCCCGGCGTGAAACCAGCAACGACGGGCGAGCTGACACGAACTGGCGGAGACGACGATGACAGACCTGGTCAACGACATGACCGAACGATTTCTGCGCGATGCCGGCATCGCTCCCGGCATGCGCGTCCTCGACGTGGGGTGCGGCCGAGGCGACGTGAGCTTCATGGTCGCCCGCATCGTCGGCGAAGGGGGTTGCGTGCTCGGGGTAGACCGCGATCCGGCGCCCATCGCGGTCGCTCGCCGGCGAGCCGCCGAGCTGGGACTCCGCCAAGTCGCCTTCGAAGAGCGGGACCTCGGCGCGCTCTCCCCCGCCGCCGAGCGCTTCGATGCCGCCGTCGGCCGGAGGGTGCTCATGTACCAGCCGGATCCTGTCGCTGCGGTGCGTGCCATGGCCGGTGCCGTGCGCGCCGGCGGCCTGATCCTGCTCCAGGAGAACGACCCGACGATGGGCCAGGGCAGCCTGATGCCCATGGATCTGCACCGCCAGGTGCACCGGTGGATCTGGCGGACCGTGGAGCGTGAGGGCGCGAGCCTCCACATGGGATTCCAGATGCCGAGCGTTTTTGAAGAAGCGGGCCTGACCGTGCAGCTCGTGAGGGCCGAGGCCATCGTGCAGACGCCGAAGATCCAGCATCAGCTCGCGCTCATCGTTCGCGCGATGCTCCCGCGGATCGTCCAGCAAGGCGTGGCGTCGGAGGCCGAGGTCGACGTGGACACCCTGGAAGAACGTCTCGCCGCCGAACGGACGAAGGCCAATACCACCTTCGTCGGCGACCTCGTCTTCAGCGTGTGCGGCCGGACACCGCCTCCTGGGTGAGCGTGCGGCCCTTGCTCTGCGCTTCGGCGCGCCACGCCGCCGGCGTCGCCCCGTGCTCTCTACGGAACATGCGGATGAAGTGCGTCGCGTCCGCGTAGCCGACGCGCTCGGCGACGATCTCGACCCTCTCGTCGGAGTGGAGGAGGATGCGGCGAGCCTCCGCCATTCTCCCGGCCACGATCCACTCGACCGCGCTCCGGCCCGTCGCCCGGGAGAGCGCCGTCGTCACGTACGCCGGGCTCCGCCCGACCGATCGCGCGACGTCCTTCAGCGAGAGCGGTCGAAGGCAGTTTCGCTCGATGAAGCGAAGGGCATCAACGACGACTCCCGGCGATGGCGAGGCAGGGTGTTGCGAGCGCGCTGCCTGCTGAACCTCGTTGAGGATGAGCACAAGGAGGCTCCGCTGGACGACGTCAGGAGCGCCGCCATCGCGCGATTCCGTCGCGCGCATCAGCTCGCGGAGCAGCATGTCGATGTGCGCGTGACGATCCGCGGGCACCCGAACGACGGGGGATGCGCCGGCGCGCACGCGCTCGAACGGCTCGAGCAAGCTGCCCGCCTCCTCGGCGGCCAAGCAGGGGACACAGAAACCAACGCCGATCCAGTCCGGGGCCGCCTTCTCGATCGAGCGGTGCGGTTGTCCGGCAGGCACGAGGAGGACGTCTCCAGCCTCGACGTTCCATCGACCGCGCTGCTCGATGCGAGAAGAGCCGCTCATGTAGAACGCCAGCGCGGCGAAGGCGTGGGTCACGGACGCCCGCATGACCGGCTGCACCGGTGAGGGCTGCCGGCAGCAAAAGATCGCTCGGCCCCCGCCCACAAGGTCTTCTCGCTGGATCGCCGGCGCAGAGGGCATGAGCGCCATGATGGCATCGGCGGAAGCAGGAGGCGAGCGCCGGCGCTCTCCGTCGAGCAGGCCTGAGCGGTGAGGAGCGCCTCCCTCCGCTGCGCCAGCGAAGGGCCGGCGAAGACCTGTCGGGCCCGACCTGCGCGCGCGCCCGCCGGACGGAGCTACGGCCTCAGCGTCATCCGCATCTTGTAGACCTGCATACCGAACATCACACCCGCCGGGGCGGCAGGATCGATGGTCCCGTCCCGACCGCGGCTCAAGCGCACGAAGGCCTGACAGCCCTCGGCGGGGAGCCCCGTGGGGTACGAGCCTTCGGGAACGGTGAACGAGCCGGTGTCGTCCAGCTCCCCCGACGAGTCGACCCAGGATACGTCATCCAGACAAGGGCCCGGCTCATCGAAGCTGACAGGTCCGATGGACCATCTCATCATGTCGTCCTTACCCAGCGGCTCCCACGCCAGCACGAGATCCTCGCCGGAGCCGAGGCTGAACACGCTCTCCGGCTCGGGAGACGTGAGCTCCGAGAGCTCGGGCATCACGATCTCCCAGCCGTCGAGGTCGTTGAATCGGGCGCGGATCGCGCGGCCCGGCTCGGCGTGCTTGAGATAACCGCGGCACTTGGCGGCGATGAGGTTGTCCTCCGGCTTGCTGTCATGCCACCAGTAGCAGGCGAGCTCCGCCTCCTCCGCGCCGTTGCTCACGACGAACCTGTCGGGGAGGTACTCCCCGTCCCCGGGATCTCGCACACCGAACCCGCCGCTGGCGTCCACCTTCGTGACGTAGGCTTCCGCTTCGCCCAGGTACTCGACGCCATCGCGGACGATCGGCACGTTGTATCCGTAGACCCGGATGACGACCGCCTCGTTCTCCGCCAAGGGCCGGTACTCGTCCGGCCCACACGCTGCCCCGGAAAGACCCAGGACGGCGACCAAAGCCAACCACACGATGTCTCTCATGAGATCCTCCACGATCCGACGTCTTTGCAAGGGACGGCTGCGCCGCACGGGGCAACCTGTGGGTAGTGCTCGAAATCGAACATGGAGGCGGCAAGGCGGGAAGAAGAGCTCAATGATCTTCCCGCCTTCATGTGAACTCTCTCCGGGCAAATTTGAGCACTACCCAACCTGTGCACGTTCCCGTTTGAACGAAGCTACGGCTTCAGCGTGATCCGCACCTCGTGAGACTGGCGCGCGAAGATCGAGCCCCTCTGGACGCCAGGATCGATGGTCCCGCGCCGGCCACGATCGAACCGAAGGAAAGCCTGACACCCCTCGGGGGGCAGGCCCGTGGGATACGAGTCCCTGGGAACGACGAACGCGCCGGTGTCATCCATGGACCCGTCCGAACGGTACCACTCTACGTCATCCACACACGGCCCCGGGTCGTCGAAGCTGACGGGTCCGAGAGACCATCCCATCCGGTCGTCCGCGCCTAGCGGCTCCCACGAGAGCACCAGATCCTCGCCGGAGCTGAGGCTGAACTCGCTGTCCTGCTTGGGATACATGAGCTTCGAGAGCTCGGGCATGACGACCTCCCAGCCGTCGAACTCATTGAAGGTGGCATGGATCGCACGACCGGGCTCGGCCTGGACGAACTGACCGCGACAGGAGGTGGCGATGAGGTCGTCCTCCGGATAGCTGTCCTCGTAGAGGACACAACGGAGCCTGATCTCCTCGAGGCCGTTGCTCACGACGAACCTGTCGGGGAGATACTCCCCGTCGTCGTGCTTCCGGATACCGTATGCATTGGGGTTGTCCGTCTTCCAGACGTAGGCCTCCACCTCGCCCCGGTACGTGCGGCCATCGTGGACGAGGGGCGGCTCGAACCCGTAGACGTCGATGCGAACGGCGTCGTTCTCCGCGAGCGGCCGGTACTCGTCCGGCGCGCACGCCACTCCTGAAAGGCCCAGCGCCGCGATCACGGCCGACCTCGCAAACTTGCTCATGATGTCCGCCTCGCTCCCGTGCTTTCTGAGAGAGACGGCGACGACGCCCCTCCCGCTCAGAGGAGCCCCTCCGGGCAAGGAGGGCAATCACCGCCGCAGTCTACACCTACTTCCAAGCCATTCTGGCGATTGTCATCGCACCTCGGCGGCTGGCACCTGCCCTTGAAGCACACCTTCGTCAGGCAATCCGGGCCGTCGATGCACTTGTCTCCAGCGGCGCAGGTACGGCAGTTGGACCCGCAGTCGATGTCGACCTCATGCTCGTTCTGGATGCCATCGCTGCACGTGGCAAAGCTGCACCGGTCATCGAAGCCACACACACCGGTATTGCAATCCTCTCCCGTGGTACACGGGAACGTCGGGCCACACGCATCGCAGCGGCCACCGCAGTCTACATAGGACTCGCCGGTGTCTACGTCGAGCTCGCCATTGTCGCAGTCGAGCGGGATGCACTTGCTGCGCCGGGAGCAGTACATGGTCGGATCCCCGCAGTCTGCGTCCGACAGGCACTCGACCAAGTTTTGCTGGCCGTCGCACAGCCCCGAGCCGTCAGGAGCCGGACCTCGCCGGGTCCATTCGTTCAGCTGATGCGCGCCGTCGCAGAAGTCATCCGTGCAAGGGTTGCCGTCGTCCGGCACATCGTCCGGCGCGGGCAAGACGACCTTCTGCCCGTCCCTGTCGCACGCGATCGTCATGCAGTCGCCTGGGTACTGGCCGCGGTACTCCCCCACCTCTCGCTGGCACTTGCCCTCGACGCACTTCACCGTGCCACAGGCGGGATCCGGCGGGTCGTCGCAATCATACTCGGTCACGCACTCGGGGCGCTCCGGCGGAGGCGCCGGGGCCCCCTCCGAGCACGCGATCCAGAGCGCGGCCACGGAGAGCATCGCGCCGGCGGCAGAAAGGTGCCTGCTCGTGGTCATGTTGCCTTTCTTCATGTCTCTTCGTCTGAGATGAACAGTGGGCAGGCAGTGGGGCAGTTCGCGCCGCAGTCGATGCCTGGCTCGTTGCCGTTCATCACTCCATCCTCGCACGTCGGGCGACGGCACGTGCCATCCGCGCACACACCGCTCTGGCAGGACTCGTGAGCGTCGCACCGCCGGCTGGCAGCGCATGCGGGACACGACGGCGCGCCGCAATCGACGTCGGTCTCGGCGCCGTTCTGGATGCGATCACGGCAGCTCGTCTCCTTGCACAGCATGTCCGAGCCGCACACGCCCTCGATGCAGTCGCTGTCGGCCGCGCACGGCTGACCTGCCCTGCACGGCTGGCACCGGCCGCCGCAGTCCCGCGCCGTCTCGCCCGAGGCATCATCAAAGATGCCGTTGTCGCACCACTCGAGGACGCACGTGCCCGATGTCGAGCAGGCGTACGAGGGGGTCCCACAGTCCTCGTCGCGAAGGCATCCGACGAGATGCCCTTCGCCATCGCAGTACCCGGAGCCCTCTTCGGCGTTCCCCGCTGCCCTCGGACGGTGCACGCTGACTCCTTGCACGCATGCGTCGATCGTGCACTCGTTGCCGTCGTTGAAGACGTCGCGGTCATCGACCTCGGCGACCACCCGCCCAGCCTCGTCGCAGCGCAGGGTCACGCAATCGCCAGCCCGCTGGTTCGGGAATCGCTCTCGCACGGCCAGCCTGCAGACCTCCGCTTCGCACACGGCCTCGCCGCAGCGGAGGTCCGCAGGCTTCGGGCAATCCTCGGCTGTCTTACACAAGATGGCGTTGCACTCGCTGATGGGCCGACACTCCCGCTTGCAGGAATCGCCCTCTTCCTCCCTGGCGCCGGGCTCGCAGCAGCGCGCCTCCTCCGGGTCGGGACACCGGCAGCGCCCATCGATGCACTGCGTTCCGTTCAGCTTGAGCTGGCAGTCCGCGGTTGAATCGCACAGAGGCTCCTGTTCCACATCGACATAGGCGTCACCGCTGCAGGCAGCCCAGAGCAAGCAGCCCAGGAACACCGCGCCGGAAGCGCACAGCCCGCGCTGCCACATTGGAACCATGATATCAGGCCTCCTCGTCCGGAGGATCGTGGAGATCCCAGCCATGCGTCGATCGACGCGTGCTATTCGCATTGCGATCAACGTCCGCAAATTCTCCACCAAAGATGAACTGCCATTCAGAAAGATGAAGTCGCCTCTCCGCCCGGGAGCACGTCCCTGCGGAGCTCGGGCGCTACCACGAGAACGAGAGCTCCAGGCCCGGGGCGGTCCCCGCGGCCTCCACGCGGACCTTTGCCTGTGGCGCGAGCAGGAACCCCGCGGCCACGGCGCCGCCGGCCGAGAGACCCGCACCGACGAAGGCGCCCACGGACAGGGCCGTGAACGTCTTCGTGCGCCCATCGGCGTCGGCATATGCGTCGCAGGCAGGGAGCCCCGGCCGGCAATGGAAGACCTCCCGCTCCGCCCGGGAAAAGGCGGCGTCCCGCTCCCCGGCAGCGTCGTTGGCCTCCACGACCGAGAGGGCCCCGACGGTGGCGAAGGCGGCCGACGTGGCCGCGAGCGCGCCCACAGTCCACCACCGGAGCGCGGGGCTGCGCGTGGAAGGAGGCGGTGGCGCGACGGGCCGCGAGGCCACCTTGCTGACCGGAGGATGCGCTGGCGCTTCGGCTCGGGAGCGCGGGAACGTCAGCCAGACGGTCCTCTCGCCGCCCGCGTCGACCGCGGCCACGTCCTCGCGCTGCGCCCCGGCGAGCTGTCCGCTCACGCGGTGCTGGCCGGGAGCCACGTACACGGGGCGCGGGAGCGGGGACACACCGATCTGCCGCCCGTCCACGAGCACGGCGGCGCCAGGCTCGCTCACGCGCACATCGAGCGCGCCGACGTGCACCCGCGCTTCCGCGAAATTGGCCCTCGCGAGCTCGTAGCTCTCCTTGAAGCCCGGCGGCACCCAGATCTTCGGGGCGTCGGGGGTGCCGACCATGTCGAAGTAGATCGAGAGGAACTCCGCCGCCCTCTCGAAGTCGTGCAGCCTGAACGACAGCATCCCCACGCGGAACGCATCGGAGGCGCTCTTCGTGAGCCCCCACAGCGTCAGGTGGATGTCGCGCGCGTCCGCGAGCCGCCCCTCGTCCAGGAGCCGCTTCGCCTCGTCGAGCATCTCACGCTCCGGCCCGGTCGGCGGCGGCCGCTGCGGGAGGGGCGCTGCCGCCGCCGGTGCTGGGCAGGTGAGCAGCAGCAGGATCGCGGTGATCGGGCTGAGCAGCGGGCGTCGCATGGTCTTGTCTTCCGGGTCTCCTCCGCGCGGCGAGGGCGCCCTGCGCAGGTCGCGAGGGCGCCGCAGGCGTGGAGCGCCTCGGGCTCAGGGTCGAGGGCCTGGCACGGGCGCTCGGGCAACGCGCTCTCTCGATTTCCAGCGCCTCTCCTACCAGAGATCACCGCGCGGTTGCGCTCGAAACGCTCGACACCAAGAGAAGATGTGAGGACGAACGACGCGACAAGAAGGCACGAGGGCCAACAACACGCATTGCGTTCAGCGAACAAAAATTCTCACACCAAATGAGCTTTTGCCCCCGAATTTTGACTGTGTTCTCAACCTGGATCAGCTGGCGCCCGAGATCACCGCACAGCTGCGTTCGAACCACTCACTATGTAGGGTCGACATCGAGGCGAGCTCGTCGCATTGCATCGATCGGCACAATTTTCTCACATTTGATGCGCTACGATCCCAGAATCCTCAACCTGGGTCAGCCGACGCGACGCAGAGAGCTGTCGCCTCAACCTGAGCTGTCGCCTCAACCTGGGTGAGCTGACGGGGCGAGCTGACAGCTCCTCAACCTGGGTCTGGATCAGCCGATGGGTCAGCCGACGCTCCGGAAGCTCTCAACCTGGGTGAGCTCGCGCGGGGCGGGCGACGCGGCGAGCCTTCAACCAGCCGCCGGAAGTCCGACGCCGGTCGACCCACGATGACGCCGACGACCCCCGGCCGAGCCGCCAGGCGAGGCCGCGACGAGGCCGTCGCGCCCGCCGCCCTTCCGCGCTCGCCCTGGGGCGGCGCCGGTCTATACCATGGGGACATGCGCCCCACCGTGCTCCTCTGGGACATCGACGGCACCCTGCTCTCCACCGGCGGCGCAGGCCGGCGCGCCATGGAGCACGCGTTCGCCCGGTACGCCGACCGGCGCGACGCGTGCGAGGCGTTCTCGTTCGCCGGCATGACCGACCGGGCCATCATCCGGACAGGGCTCGAGACGGTCGGGCGCGAGGCCACGGATGACGCCATCGACGCGCTCCTCGCGATCTACGTCGAGATCCTCGCGCAGGAGATGTCGCTCGCCGGCGACACCCGGGTCCACGTCGGCGTCATCGAGGCGCTCGACGCCGCCGCCCGGCGCGCGAAGTGCGCCATCGGCCTCGGCACGGGGAACGTCCGCGCCGGGGCGCAGGCGAAGCTCACCCGGGTCGGCATCTACGAGCGGTTCGCGTTCGGCGGCTTCGGCTGCGATCACGAGCGCCGCGACGAGCTCCTGCGCATCGGCGCCGCGCGCGGGGCGGCGATGCTCGAGGCGCCGCTCGACGCGTGCCGCGTCGTCGTCATCGGCGACACCCCGAAGGACATCGCGGCGGCCCGCGCGATCGGCGCCGAGTCGATCGCCGTGGCCACCGGCACCTACGCCCTCGCAGAGCTCGCCGCATGCGCCCCGACCCACAGCTTCACCGACCTCCGGGCGAGGGGCGCGCTCGAGGCGCTGCTCGGTTGAGATCCGAGATCTCTCGACGAGCGGCCGGCTGACCGCTGCGGCGCCGATACGACAGAGTGCCTCTGCGACATGAAGCGCGCATAACCGGCCGTTTGATCCCAGACCACAAGTCCGCGAAAGTTCCAAGATGACCTGCCCTCCGGGATACCGAACGGCCGAGCACGTCGAGGGTGAGGGAGTGGCGCATCGGGGCGGATACAACGCTGTACGACATGTTGCATTCAGCACCGGCAATGTTCCTCGCGACGCCCGGGGTCAGCGCCCGAGCGCGGTCGCGATGGAATGCGCGGCGCGCAGCGCGAGAGCGGCGATGGTGAGCGTGGGGTTCACGGCGCCGCCGGTGGGGAAGACGCCGCTGCCAAGCAGGTAGAGGTTGTCGTGGTCGTGCGCGCGCAGGTTCGGGTCGACCACCGAGGTGTTCGGGTCGGCGCCCATCCGGTAGGTGCCCATGACGTGCCCGGCGCCCTCGTGCTCGATCCGGTGCTCGCGGAGCGTGGCCCCGAGCGCGTCGAAGATCCGGTCGTGGATCGCGCGCGCGGCCGTCATGCCGTCGCGGGTATAGGGGTCGATCCGGTAATGAAGGCGCGGCCGCGGCAACCCGAGCGCGTCGCGCTGATCGAAGGCAGGCGTGACGCGGTTGTCGGGATCGGGGAGCTGCTCCATCAAGCTGGATACGCAGAGCTGCCGGGTGCAATGCCACGCGAGCTCGGCAGCGAGCTGCTGGCCACGTAGACCCTTGCGCACGAGATCGGCCGCGGCGACCTCGGGCCCGCCGATCGGCCACTGCCACCCGCTGTTGCCGAGCTCCACCCGGAACGCGGCGCGCACCCCCCGAGAGGCGCTGTTCCGCGTGGCGTCGATTCCCCCCGTCGAGAGCGGTCCGCGGGGCTGACCGAGCGCTTCCCCGGCGAGCGCCCAGCTCAGCTGGATGGGGTGATCCATGAGGTTGCGCCCGACCTGGCCGCTCCTGTTCGCGACCCCGTCCGGCAGCGCGTCGGTCCGGGACATCAGGAGCAGCTTGGGCGTCTCGATCCCGTGCGCGGCCACGATATAGACCTTGCCCGAGGCCTCGTGATCGGTGCCGTCCGGGCGCTTGAACAGGACACGCGACACGCGCCCGTCAGGGCCGATGCCGACGGCCGTCGCGATGGCCTCTTCCACGATCCGCACGCCGGCCAGCTCGGCCTTCTTCACGTGCACCGAGGCGTCATAGCGAGCCGCGATCGGGCAGATGGGGATGCAGGATTTGCTGCCACAGCACGCGGGCCGGCCGTCGTACGCGGCGCTATTGCGCGCCTGTGCCGTCGCGGTCACCGGATAGCCGAGGGCCGAGATCCTGTCGGCGATGCGCAGATCCGAGTAGCTGTGGGGGATGGGCGCCATGGGGTAAGGCGTGCTGCGCGGCGAGCCGAGGCTGTCATCGCCGGCCACGCCCATCTCGATCTCGCCCTCGACGTACCAGGGTTCGAGCACGTCGTACCCGATGGGCCAGTCGACGCCGACTCCATAAAGGGTCTTCATCCGGAGATCGTCGGGGAGGAAGCGGAGCGCGGTCCCGAGCCAGTGCCAGGTCGTCCCGCCGACGACGCGGAGGTACGTGCTCTTGAAGAGGTCCGGGCCCTCCTGCACGTAGTACCCGCGGGGAGCGCTCTCGCTGGGCGCAGGCGCGGCCATGGAGCGAGGAAAGGGGGCGTCCAGCGTCTTGACCACGGCGCTCCGGTAGGCGCTGACGGCCTTGTCGCGGTCGACCCGCGGCCCCGACTCCAGCACGAGCACCCTGGCGCCCGCCTTCGCGAGCCGGTAGCCGGCCAGCGTCCCCGCGATGCCCGCGCCCACGATGACCACATCCGCTTGCAGCCTGTCCCCCATACCGAGCTCCGTCCGGGCGGCGGCAGCGCGCCCCGCCGCCTCACCCCGCGGGCGGCTCTCCCCAGGACCCCATCGCCCCGCCGCAGGTGCCCGGTGCGCTGGTGTAAGGGAGCGATCTCCACGCGAGCGAGCCCTCGTAGGTCGCCAGCGCGCGCCCGTCGGCCGCGTCGTACTGGCCCGTGTACCAGAACAGGAGGATCTCGTCCGCGAGCGCCCGCAGGCGCGCGTCGGCGAAGACGCCTCGCGCGGTCAGGTCATCGAGGGGGCACGCCGGAGCGTCGCCGACGAGCCCCGCCCTGGTATAGAGGTCCACGAGCGCCGCGGCCTGCTCCGGACGTGCGAGCAGGCAGTCGAGGTAGATCTGCGCGTGGTCCCGGGCGAGGTCGCCGACCCCGGTGAGCACCGTGGACAAGGCGAGGAACCGGTCGAGCGGCGTGGCGGCCCGGCCGCGGACCACGTGCCTTGCAAGGCCGGCGGCCGCGGCGAGGAGCGCGCAGATGAAGAGGGCGAAACGGCGCCGGCCCATGCGGAGTCTGCCTCTCTGGGGGATCCGCCCCGGATTGAGCAGCTGGCTGCTGCTGTTGCCACGACGAGGCTCGTGGCGCAGGCCATGGTGAGATGAGGGACGGGGTGCCCGGCGTCAATCACGATCTCCCCTGACCCACGAGGTTCGCTCTCATCCATCCTCTGCTTGACCGTCTCTCCTCGACCGCTCCCCGTCCGTCGTGGTCGCTCGGCTTCAATGCCCGCCCGCGGCGCTCCGCGCCTCGAATCGCGCCGGCACCCGGCCGGACGGCCCGAGCGCCGTCGTGCCGCGCGGTCGCGCTTCCTTTGGCCGCAGCGCGACGAGCCTCCCCCGCTGCGCGAGCCGCGCCAGCACGATCGCCATCTCCGTCAGCCCGAAGTGGTTGCCAATGCATACGTGCGGCCCGCCCCCGAACGGCATGTATGCCCAGTTCTTGCCGGCGCCCGTCGTCGCCGGGTCGCCCGCGAAGCGTTCCGGATCGAAGCGGCGCGGCTCGGGCCAGAACGACGGGTGGCGGTGCATCGCGAAGGGGGAGATCAGGACCGACGTGCCGCGCGGGATGGCATGACCGCGGATCTCGTCGTCCTCGACCGCCTCGCGGACGATCATCCAGGCCGGCGGGTAGAGCCGCAGCGTCTCGCGCAGGACCATGGCCGTCCGCGTCAGCCTGGGTACGTCCTCCGCCTCGGGCGCGCGACCTCCGAGCACGCTGTCCACCTCGCCTCGCACCCGCTCCCATTCGTGCGGGTGCAAGGTGAACAGGACCGTCGCCCACGTCAGCGCGTTCGCCGTGGTCTCGTGCCCGGCGAAGAAGATGTGCAGCACCTCGTCGCGAAGCTCCTTCCGCGACATGCGCTCGCCGGTCTCCTCGTCGCGCGCGTCGAGGAGCGCGTCGAGCAGGTCCCCCGGCCGCTCTCCGCCCTGCTCGCGCCGGTCGATGATGCCGTACACCACCCGGTCGAACGCCGCGGTCGCCTCCCGGATGCGCACGTTGAAGGGCAGCGGCCAGGACAGCGGCACCCTGAAGGGGAGCAGCATCCGGATCTTGATGTAGCGGTCGATCTCCGCGAGCGCGCCGTCTAGCGTGGCGATGTCCGACGGGAGCTGCTGCGAGAACATCGTCTCCACGATGACGTCGCGCGTGATGCCGAGCATGAGATCGTGGGCGTGGAGCTCCTGGCCATCGGTGAGGCGCGCGAGGTGGCGCTCGGCCACCGCGTTCATCGCCGCCGTCATCCTGGCGATCCGCGCGCGAGAGAAGCTCGGCTGCATGATGCGCCGCTGCCGTAGCCAGAACGGCGGATCGCTGATCGCCAGACCGTTGCCGAAGACGGGCTGTACGGTCTCCCTCGACTTGTCGCCGCGCAAGTACTTCCTGGCCGCATCGTGGAGCACGTAGCGAGCGTCGTCCGGGTGGGTGAGCATCACCATGCCCGCGGCCCCGAACGGGATCCGGGCGATCGGCCCCTTCTCGATGGCGACGCGCTCCAGGAAGCCCGCGGCGTCGATCGCCATCCACGGCAGGCTGCCGAGCAGCGGGATCGAGGGAGCAACAGGGATCTCGGAAACAGGGCGAGCGGGCGGTGAGGGGGCTGCGGTCGACATGGGCGGCTCGTCCGAGGGTACATCAGCGCGGTCGCGAAGGCGGTCCCACGGCGGCACCGGGGGAGGCGCGCGTTTTCGCGGGAGACGGGGAACTTTTCCCGCGGGCGCGGGTCGTCTGCTCATGCACCCGATCCGCGCGCAGGTCCCCACCGAGAGCATTGCCCGCCCGCCCGAGCCCGGTAGGCCCTACGCGCCCGAGGTGCCCCACGCGCCCGCCCTCCCGTCCACGGACAAGATCCCCAGCCTGCTCTTCGTGGACCCGCCCGCGCGGACGGATCTCGACGAGCTGCGACAGTCCCTCTCGTTCGCGTTCACAAGCGGCGTCTCCGGCGGGCTCTTCAGCCAGGCGCTCGATCGGGCGCCCATCGGGCCCTCCACGTGGGATCCGAAGAGCTTCGCGCCGGACCTGTTCCTGGAGGAGCTCGTGGCCCGGTGCTTCCGCGTCCGCGTCGGGGGGCACGAGGCCGTCGTCAACCGAGGGTTCATCCTCCGCGTCCTCTCCCGGCCCCCGAGCGACACGCGCGTGACCGAGCTCCGGAGGGGGATCCTCCACGAGCTCTCGGGCTCACCCACGTTTCGCACGCAGCTCGAGAGGCTCTACACGGCCTCGTGCCGGATGCGAGGCGCGCTCGAGGGCGCGGTGGCAGGGAAGAAGTTCGATCCGACGCGGCGGCAGCTCGACGTGCTCGCGATCGTCAAAGAGGTCTTCGACCTGATGAGCGGGTCGTTCGAGGGCGCGCGATCGGGCCTCTCCCGGCTGCGCGACTTCGGCCAGGCGGTGCAGGCGACCGAGGGATATCGATCGATGGCGGATCTCCTCGATTACGACGAGCACCTCGCGACGCTCCGCCTGGACATCCGCGTCGGCGCCGACGGCCGCATCCGAGGCTTCGACGTCGTGACCGTCCGGGAGCGGCAGGAGAACCCGTTCGTGCTGTCGCCGGTGCGGCGCTGGCTCGCGAAGCTCGAGATGTTCTTCCGCGGGTACAGCTTCGGCGACGGAGAGGTCATGGCGAGGCTCGTCGACGCGGTGTTCGAGGGCGTCGAGGATCAGGTCGTCAAGCTGGTCCCGCTCGTCGGAGAGATGGAGGTCTACCTGGGAGCGCTCGGCTTCCGGGATCTCGCCGAAGCGGCGGGGCTCGAGGTCTGCCTGCCGGAGCTCCGGTCCGCCGCGGAGGGCGAGCGCGCGCTCCTCGGCCTCTTCAATCCGCTCCTCGTCGCCGGCGGAGGGAAGGCGGTGCCGTGCGACGTCGTGACCGATCGGGCCGACACGACGCTCCTTGTCACGGGGCCGAACTCGGGCGGAAAGACGCGCCTTCTCCAGTCGGTGGCGCTGACGCAGCTCCTCGCGCAGGCGGGCATGTTCGTGCCGGCGCGCAGGGCGAGCGTCGCCCGCGTCCCGGGGCTCGTGGTGTCGCTCATCCAGGAGACGAAGTTCGATCAGAGCGAGGGGCGGCTCGGCATGGAGCTCCTCCGGATCCGGGCGCTCTTCGAGGAGCTCGGCCCGGGAGCGATGGTGATCCTCGACGAGCTCTGCTCGGGGACGAACCCGTCCGAGGGGGAGGAAATCTTCGAGCTCGTCGTCACGCTGCTCGAGAAGCTCCGCCCGCAGGCGTTCATCACCACGCATTTCCTGACGTTCGCGGCGCGGCTCGAGCGGGAGAAGGCGATAAGGAACCTCCGGTTCGTCCAGGTGGAGCTCGACGCGGCGCAGAAGCCCACGTACCAGTTCGTCGACGGCGTGGCCGCGACCTCGCTCGCGGCCCAGGCCGCGGCCCGGCTCGGCGTGACCCGCGGCGAACTCGAGGGCCTCATCGATCGCAACATCGATCGCAACCAGCCCGCCTCCCGAGCGCTGTCCGTCGTGGGTCGGGACTCCGCGTTCGCGGGTCCCTCCGTCGTGGGTCGGGACTCCGCGTTCGCGGGTCCCTCCGTCGTGGGTCGGGACTCCGCGTTCGCGGGTCCCTCCGGGGAAAGCTGACGTGGCGACGTTCCTCACGACGGAGCGGATGAACCCCGCCCTCCGCGCGCGCGTGGAGCGGGCCGCCAGCCACCGGGCGCGCGCGCGCCATCACGCGGCTCGCGCCGGGATCAAGGGGACGTTCGCGAGCGACAAGCGGCTCGGGCGCGCGCGGCTGCTCACGCTGCTGACGGCGGCGGCCGTCGTGCTCCTCGCGATCGCGATGTACGTCCAGGATCGCCGCGCCATCGAGGCCGAGCGGCGCGCCCTGCTGGCCGCGCTCGACGAGCGCCGCGCGGAGTTCCCGGCGGGCCACGAGGGCTTCGTCGAGGCGACGGATCGCTGGATCGGCGAGGCCGCGGGCGACGGGGACCCCTCCGATGTCGTCGACCCTTCGCTCCGCGCTCCAGGGGCCCTCGACGCCCTGCTCCGCCGGCCCGCGGTGTACGTGCGCGCTCCTCGCGCCGAGCTGCGCGACGCTCGCGGGATCGAGGACGCCGCGCGCGGATCCGACAAGGATGCGTTCCTCCTGTGCCTCCTGAAGCCTCCGCCCTCGCCCTCGGAGCGCGATCTGCTGACGAAGGTGCGAGGCGTGTATTTCGGCGGGACCAAGGTCGACGAGGAGACAGCGAACGTTCGCCGGCTCGCCGAGGCGCGGCTCGGCCTCGCGGTGCTCGGCCCCGTGTTCGAGGGCTCGGTGCGCGCGGCCCGCGACGTCGCGGCGGTGAAGAGGCACCGCAAGGAGCTGGATCACTCCCCGATCGAGCTGGCGAGAAAGGCGGCCGGCGCGGAGGTGCTGATCATCGTGGCCGACAGCCCGGCCGAGCTCAAAACGTCCGCGAGCTCGGCGCGCGTCTCGCTCGTGGATCTCGCGGCGAAGAAGGTCCTCCTGCGCGTGGGCCGGCGGGTCGACGAGCAAGGGCTCTCGCCGATGGGCGTGATCCATCGCGAGCAGATCGAGGGCTGCGGCCTCGCCTTCGCTGTGCGGCGCAGCGTCGAGGAGTGAGCGCGTCGATCCCCGGAGCGCGAGGCGGTCACCGAGCTCCGGCCCGCTCACCGCCTGCAACGTTAGCGGTACACGTCGAGGCGACCACGATCTCGGTCGCTCACTGCGGGGTCGTCGGCTCGAGGTCCGCCGCGCTCAGCGCCCCGTGCGGCTTCGGCGAGGAAATGCTCATCCGCTCACGAAACGATCTCCGGGCGCCGCAAGCGGCGCTACGCCGTGGTTCGAGTTGGCACCGGTAGGCTGTACGATGACCCCTCGATGACCCTGGAGGAAGCGCTTCGAAGGTTGGCCCCGTTCGCGGAGCCGCAAGGATTCGACATCGAACGCTTGCGACAGAGCCTCGCTTCCGACCCGTCGAGCGCGCGGGTGACCCAAGTCTTGCGCGAAGCCCTCGAAGCAGGTGAGGTCACGCCGTCCGCTTGGCAGAGCACGACGGGTTCCCCCACCCCCGACGACTTCAGCCCGGCATTCGGTCGACTGTGGGATGAGCTTTGCCGGGTAGACCTTGCCGACTGGGCCCACGGATTCCCCGAATGTTGGAGCCAAGCAGCGCTTCGACTTTGGGCGTACACGAACGGGTGGCTCATCAGCAGCGAGGACGAAGATCTGGCGCTCATGACCGAAGACTTCGTTCCGGGGTTGCTCGAGGTCGCCCGAGAGCCCGCTTGCCCGAAGCGAGAGTACGTCCTCGGGCTCATCCGTTGCTGGGCGCGCAACACCGCCGCCACGGCCGCAGGTCGCGACGCTTTTCCGGAGGTGGTCACGCGGCTCGCCGGGTACGAATCGCTTGCACGACGAGCCAACGATCCCGAACTTGCAGACTACCTTCGGAGGCTTGGCTCTTATGGAGTCCCTGGGCCCGTCGATCGCGAGGGGGCGCACCAGCGCGGACGCGACCTGACTCGGAGCTACGAACCCAAGCCAGAAGAGGTCACGGTAGAGCGCGACGGCGCCTGTTGGCGGGTGGAACTGCCCGAGCGACCGAAGATCCTCCGCATTGCGTTCTCCGACGGTCGCATCTCGTGAGACGCGCTTCGGTGGACATCGTGGACCTGCAGCGCCGGCAGCTCCTCGAGCTCACCCGACCGAGCGCTCGCAGAGGAGCGCGTCGCGATACAACAGGACGGCTTGGTGCGGCTGTCGCTCAAGCGCGCCTTCGCCGACGGGACGCGGGCAGGTTGCTGATGCAAATAGAGGGTCAGCAGAGCGCCGAGCCCCTCGCACGCCGGCCGCGCGCGGCGCCTCCCCCCCCGGGCGCGGCCTCGCGCTCAGCGCGCGCACATCTCCATCAGCATCGCCTCCAGCACCGCCTGCGCCGGGCGGCGGCTGCTCTTCAGTGCGAGATCCGTCTCCGCGAGCACGCGCATCCAGCCGGCGAGCGCGCCCTTCGGGAGCTGGCGGACCGACTGCGCCACGTCGTTCGCCTTGAAGGGGGCCACGCCCGCCCGCTGGGCGGCCTCGGCCTGGCTCGCGCCCCCGGCGAGCGCCGACTCGAACTTCACCATCTGCCGCACCGACCACGAGACCGCCCCGAGCAGCCGCAGCCCGCCGTCGCGCGGATCGTAGGCGTCGGCGAGCGCCGCGAGCGCGCGGTCGAGGCGCCGCTTCCCGAGCGCGTCGATCAGCTCCCAGACGGTGCTCTGCCGGATGCGGATGACTATCTGGGCGATCGCGTCCTCGGTGATCGGCTGCTTCGGCCCGACGTACAGCGAGAGCCGCTCGAGCGCGTCGACCACGTAGCCGAGCTCGGGCCCGGCGAGCTCGGCGAGCTGATCGGCCACGTCGGGCGCGATCGGGTTGCCCTTCTCGCGGGCGACGGTCGCGATGAAGCCGGGCAAGGCGCGGCGGTTCAGGGGCTCGCACGCGACAAGGAAATCGCCCTTCTTGGCGGCGGTGACGAGGCGGCGCTGGCCGTGGAGCTTCGTCGCGACGAGCACGAGGACGGCGCTCGGCGACGGCGCCTTGGTGTACTCCGCGAGCGCGTCGAGCGGGCTCAGCTGCTTCGACACGCCCCGTTTGCCGCCCGCGCCGCTCGCGCCGCGGTCGTCGTCCCCCTCGCCGTCGTCGCCCTCGTCCTTCTTCTCCCAGCGATCGACGCCGCGGACGAGCACGAAGCGGCGCGGGCCCATCATCGGAAGCATGCGGGCGGCGCCGAGGATCGACTCGATAGGCGCGTCGCCCGCGGTGAACTTGTCCTCGTTGAAGCCGGCGATGCCCCCCTTGGCCGCCGCTTCCCGGATCGCGCTCACCACGCGATCGACGAGCCAGCGCTCCTCCCCCAGCACGAGGTAGACGGGGCGGAGGGCGCCGGTGGCCGCTTCCTTCAAGGCTTGGTCGGGCGTCACCGCTCCGGCATCGGGCGTTCAGGCGGGTGCGTCAAGGGCGCCGCGCTCGCCTCCGGCGCCGGCGGGCCCGAGCCCGGCCCTCCCCTCGATCACGGCAGCGAGAACGGGACATCGACGCGCACGTTCGCCCCTGGCGGCGCGACGGCGACCGCCGGGAGCGCGGCGGCCACGCAGGCCGTGACCTCGGGGCTCGACGCCTCGCGATCCTCGATGATGCCGCGCGCGAGCTGCCGGCCCTGCGCGTCGAACGTGAGGTTGAAGACGTACTTCACCCCGCGCGGCGCCGGCTGCGCCGCGACCGCCGGCTTGTAGCAGCGCTCGATCAGGGCCGGCCGGTGCGCCTCGAGCGCCCGCGCGGCCTGCGTCGCGACCTCGTCGCGCGGCACGCTCGGCGCGGGCCGCGGCGCCGGCGCCTGGAGCGGGCGCAGCGGCGCGCCCGCTCCAGGCGCCCGAGCCGCCGGCCCCGCGGCGGACGCCGCATCGGCAGGCAGCGAGGGCGCTCCCCCGGCGGGGCGCGGGTCCGTGGGGACGCCGGCTGGGCCGTGGCGAAGGCCGAGGTAGACCGCGGCGGCGATCATGGCGCTGCCGAGGAGGATCGCGGTGGGGGTCGAGAGCTGCCTGCCCATGCCTTGGCATTCAGTTTGACAGGATCCCCACCGACCACTCTAGATCCGCGCCGTGTGGTCCGTCCTGCTCGTATTCGCCGTGACGTACATGCTCATCGCGGCGCGGCGCCTGTCGATCCTGCCCATCGGACGCCCGGCCGGCGCGCTCGCGGGCGCGTGCGCCATGGTCTTCTTGAGCGCGATCCACCCGGGCGCCGGCCTGGACCCGCGCGAGGCGTTCTCGGCGATCGAGCCGAACACCATCGGCCTCCTGCTCGGCATGATGCTGCTCGCGGCGTCGCTCGACGCCGCGGGGGTGTTCGAGCGCGCCGCCGCGTGGGTCGCGCAGCGGGACCTGTCGCCGGTCCGCCTGCTCTACCTCGTCACGGTGGGCTCCGGGCTCGCCTCCGCGGTGCTGCTGAACGACTCGGTCTGCGTGATGCTGGCGCCGCTCGTCGACCGGACCGCCCGGCGCGCGGGGCTCGAGCGGGCGCCGTACCTCCTCGCGCTCGCGATGGGCGCCAACGCCGGCAGCGCGCTCACGCTCGCCGGCAACCCGCAGAACATGCTCGTGGGCCACCTCTCCGGCATCTCGTACCGCACGTACCTGCTGGAGGCGGGCCCCGCCGCGCTGATCGGGCTCGCCGTCACGGCCGTGACGCTGCACCTGCTGCTCCGGCGCCGCATCTCGGTGCGGACGCCCGCGCCCGAGCCCGCGCCCGCGCCCGCGCCCGCGCCGGCGGGAGGCGCCCGGCCGAGCGCCCTGGCGCCGCTCGCCTGCATCGCGGTCGTGTCCGTGATGTTCGTGCTCGGCGCGAACCTGGCGTGGACGGCGATCGGCGGCGCGACCGCGGTCATCCTGCTCCACCGGCGCGACGCGAACGCCCTGTTCGAGCGGGTGTCGTGGACCGTGCTCGTCTTCTTCGGGGCCCTCTTCATCGTCGTGGCGGGCCTCCAGAAGACCGGCATGCCCGAGCAGGCGCTGCGCGCGGCCAGCCCCTTCCTCCCCGCCGGTCCGACGATGGGCCTGCTCGGGCTGAGCATCGCGATGCTCGTCGGGTGCCAGATCGTCTCGAACGTCCCCTTCATCCTCCTGGCGGACTCGTACATCCGCAGCCAGCCCGATCCGCACCTCGCGTGGATCACGACGGCGCTGGTGTCCACGCTCGCGGGCAACCTCACGCTGCTGGGCTCGGTGGCCAACATCATCGTGGTGGAGACGGTGGGCGCCGAGCGCGAGATCGGCTTCCGCGCTTACGCCAGGGTGGGTGTCCCGGTGACGCTCGCCTCGACCGCCGCGGCGCTGGCCTGGCTCCTCCTCGTACGGTGAGCCGCGCCGCCGCGGCGCGACCTCGCCACGCCGCCACGCAGAGCAGGCGCCGCGCCGATCACAGCGGCGCCTGCTCGCGCAGGCGCAGGCGGCGATACCGCACCCCAGCGCGCGCGAAAGGGCGCCGCCCCGGGGGCCTGCGCCGCACGTCGAGCCACGCGTGGATCGCCGTGATCCCGACGGCCGCACAGAACACAGGCCCCATGGCGAGCATCACCAGGAGCCGGAAGGCTTGCCGGATCGCACGCTTGTTCATGTGGCCCAGCGTACACCATCCTCGGCGGACCCAGCAGTGATTGAATTGAAAAACTTCAACTGTGCTGCTGAAAGACCCCTTATCAGGCTTCAACGCGGAAAAATCTTGTATCGCTGGATCGCGCTCGTTTACAGCTGGGGGTGGCCGACCTCGACCCTCTGTCGGCCTCTGCCGCGCGGCGAGCGGTCCGCGCCCGCGCGGCAGGGACGCCCCTGGAGGCGCGCCTGTGCGGCCGATCTCCTTCGCAGCGGCGAGCGAACCGCGGCCACCCATCTCCTGGAGAAGCCTGAATGGCGCACCAACTATCCAAACGAGTCGCCCTGGTCACCGGCGCTTCCCGCGGCCTCGGGGCGGCCATCGCCCGCAAGCTCGCGGCCTCGGGCGCGCGGGTGGCGGCCAACTACTTCGGCAGCGGCGAGCAGGCGGCGCGCGTGGTCGAGGACATCCGCCAGGGCGGCGGCGAGGCCGAGGCGTTCCGGGCCGACGTGCGCGACGAGCAGGACGTCGCCCGCCTCGTGGGCGAGGTGCAGGCCCGCCTCGGCCCCGTCGAGGTGCTCGTGATCAACGCGACGGGCCCGCAGCCGTTCGTCAAGCTGGAGGACCTGACCTGGAAGCACTGCCTCGACCAGCTCGAGTTCTTCGTGAAGAGCCCGGTCCTCCTCGCGAAGGCGGTGGTCCCGGGGATGAAGGAGCGCCGATCGGGGCGGATCATCAACGTCGGGTCCGAGGTCTTCGAGCAGGGCGTCCCCGAGTTCTCCAGCTACGTCTCGGCGAAGGGCGCGCAGCTCGGCCTCACGCGCTCGTGGGCGATGGAGCTCGGCCCGCAC
Source organism: Sorangium sp. So ce128 (assembly GCF_051525245.1). NCBI lineage: Bacteria > Pseudomonadati > Myxococcota > Polyangiales > Polyangiaceae > Sorangium > Sorangium sp. So ce128. Next base: position 7,667,325 of record NZ_CP150313.1, read on the forward strand.
GGGATCACCGTCAACCAGGTGTCCCCCGGCTGGGTCGTCGTCGAGCGCCACATCCAGGAGGGCGCGAGCGCCGAGGCCATCGAGGCCTACCGGGCGAGCAACCCGCTCCGGCGCATGGGCACGCCGGACGACATCGGCGAGGCCGTCGCCTTCCTCGCGTCCGACGCCGCCGAGTTCATCACGGGCCAGAAGCTGTCCGTGAACGGCGGCAGGACCCTGGCCTGACCGCCCCCAGGGAGGGAGAGCAGGACCCGCGCGTCCCCTGTCTCGTGGATCGGGTCAGCGATCCCGGCGGCCCGCTCCGCCGCGCCACCACCGCGCCTTCACGACGAGCACCCCGTAGACGACCAGGAGCGGACCCACCGCGAGGTGCGAGAGCAGCGCGAGCACAAGAAGCACGCCGTTGACGCCGTCGTCCGGGCTCCTGGCGCGATCGCGCAGCCCTCCCATGATCTCGATCACGCCGGTGGCCAGGTTGAAATACGTGAGCCCCGTCACGATCAGCGCGAGGGGCAGGAGCGTCGCGGTGATCACCGCGGGCCAGCGCAACCCCACGCCGCGCGAGAGGTAGTGAACGAGCAGCGCGACGCGCCAGCCAGCGACGACCGAAAGAAACCCGAGGTTGATCTGGATGGCCACGGGCATGGAGGTGAAGCGCTCGACCGGGATCGCATAGAGCGCCGCCGGGGGCGCCGTCATCGTGATGACGGTCAGGAGCTTCGCGTAGGAGAGCCGCTGCTCGTCCGGGCGCCGGAGCGGCGCCACGACGATCCAGAGAAACGCGCTCAGGAGGATGGCATAGACGACCGAGCCAAGGCCCGTCTTGCGCCAGGCGCTGGCGACCGGATCGTCCCAGTACCGCCCGACGCCGACGAGCCAGGTGCAGGCCAGGCCGAGCGCGAGGTGCCGCCCGTCGAGGCGCGCGAGGTCGTCGCGCGAGAGCCGGAAGGTGAGCAGCCGCCCCGCGGCGCGGGCGAACGACGGTCGATCACGATCGCGCATGCCGTCCCCTGCGGGCGCGTGTGGCGCGGCGAAACCGGCTGCGCCGGCGCGCGGTCTCCCCCGGACTGTAGAGCTCGCTCATCAGCCAGCGGAACCCTTGCTCGAGCTCCTCCACGCTCATGCGCGCTGGCCTGAAGGTCACGTCGAACAGCGTGCACGCGTCCCAGAACACGGGGCGGAGCAGCCGCCCCTGCACCTCGAGCGCGCGGTGGAGCGCGGTGCCCGGGAACGGCGTGAGCACCGTGATCTGCACCTCGGCGAGATCGCACTCCCGGGCGAACGCGAGCGTGCGCTCGAAGACGCCGTCATCGTCCTCGTCGAAGCCGAGCACGAAGCAGCCGTTCACCGGGATCCCACGCTCCTGGATGCGGCCGACCGAGTCGACGTAGCGGGCCCGCTCCGCGGCCTTGAACCCCCGCGGCTCCGCGGCCCGGAGCGCGGTCGGATTGACCGACTCGAGGCCGATGAGCAGCTCGGCGCAGTTGGACTCGGCGAGCAGATCGAGGAGCTCTGGATCGTCGGCGACCGAGATGTCCGTCTCGGTGAACCACGCGATCGGGCGCGTTCGCCGCGCGTTGTAGTCGACGAAGAGCCGCGCGAGCTCCCGCGCCCAGGGCTTCTGCACGAACGTGTTGTCGTCCGCGAGCTCGATGAACGGCTGCGGCCACACCTCGATGATGGCGTCGAGCTCGCGGCGGATGAGCGGGATGGGCTTGCGCTTGTAGGGGCTGATGAGCCGCGAGGCGGCGCAGAAAGTGCAGGCGAGCGGGCAGCCGCGCGTGGCCTGGAGCGTGAACCGATTGTACCGAGCGACGTCGAGCAGGTCATAACGCGGCACCCGCGCGCCCTCGATCTGGAACGCGGGCCACGCGCCGCTCCGGGCGCTGTACAGCGGGCGCAGCCGGCCCTCGTCGAGCTCCTGGAGCAGCGCCGGCCAGAGCAGCTCCCCCTCGCCCTGGACGACCGAATCGGCGTGCTGCGCCGCCTCGTCGGGGAGCGCGGAGGCGTGCAGGCCGCCGAGGACCACGGTGACGCCCTCGGCGCGCAGCCGGTCGGCGAGCGCGTAGGCGTCGAGCGCGCGCGCCGCGAGCGACGAGATGGCGACGACATCGTACCGGCCGTCCACGATGCGCGCGACGTCCGCGTCGGCGATGGCGTCGAGCTCGCGGTACTCCACCTCCCAGCCCTCGGGCGTGTGCGCGGCGATCGTGAGCAGCCCCAGGCTCGGCAGCGACGCGATGACCTCGCTGCGCTCGACGAAGCCCGGCAGCGTCAGCCCCAGGCGCGCGAGCTCCTCGTCCTTGACCCGGACGCCGCTCATCGCGAGCAGGAGCGCGCGTCGCGACCTTCGCCCCATCGTCGTCGCAGGAGGCATATCGTGGTCCTTCCCGGCGGGAAATGAATGAGGCAGCGGCCGCGCGTCGTCATAGACGCCCTTGATGCCACAGGGAGAGCAGGTCCATCGACGTCGCGACGACGATGTGGATGGCGCAGCCGCCCCAGATGGAGTCGCTCTTCAGGCTCACCGTGCCGAGGATGAACCCGGCGAGCACCGAGCCGAGCGCCTCGGGCAGCGGCTTGCCGAAATGGATCATCGCGTAAGGCACCATCATGGCGAAGATCGAGGAATAGCCGAGCGCGCGGCGGATCCCGTGGAGGAAGAAGCCGCGGTAGAAGAACTCGAGCGCAACGAACTGCGCGGCATAGAGCGCCTCCCACGCCCAGAGCCAGGGCCACAGGTCCTCGCCCGGCGCGAGCTTGTAATAGGGATACTTCGCCTGGAAGGCCGGCGAGAGCGACGCGCCGAAGAGGAACGGCGCCATGACGGCGAAGAGGAAGCCATAGACGGGCAGGTGCCGCGCCGTCCCGCGGACGCGCAGGCCGAAGCTCCGGATCGGCGCCCGCAGCACGAGCTTCGCGACGACGAGGGTCGGTATCAGATAACCGACGAGGCGGCCGAGCGCCCAGACGATACGCTGGTGAAAGCGGCGATCCGGCGACGTGTTCAGCGCCTCGTGGAGCCTCGCCGCGGCGCCGTCGAGGCCCACGGCGCGCAGGCCGTCGACCATCCAGCGGGTGTCGTTCTCGTTGCCAGCGAACCGGACGAAGATGAGCACCCCGATGACGGTGAGGAACACCCACACCATCCGGCGGGTGACCTCGCCCGCGGGCGTGGTGGCCCGGTGGTGCGCCGCCTCGGCGTCGAGCCGGTCGCGCAGGTCGATGACGTACTCCTGCCAGATCCGGCGGAAAAAGCGTCCGATCACGCGCCGTGCTTATCACCGCCGGCGCCCCCGGCACAACCGTGCGGCAGGCGCTTCTACTGCTGGGTGGTGGGATTGACGATGATCTCGACGCGCCGGTTGTTGGCCCGGCCCTCGGTGCTCGTGTTCTCCGCCACGGGGCGGTCCGGCCCGTGGCCCACGGTCGCGATCTTGTCCCCGGGCAGCCCCGCCGTGATGAGGTGGGCCTTCACGGCGTCGGCGCGCTCCAGCGAGAGCTTGCGGTTTGCCTGGGCGGAGCCGGTCGAGTCGGTGTGCCCCTCGATCCTGATGGGCGGCGACCCCTGGTCCTTCAGCGTGGCCGCGACCTGGCTGAGCTTCTCCTTGGCGATCGGCAGGAGCTCGGACTTGCCCGAGGCGAAGAGCACCGCGCCGGAGAGCGTGATGACCACGCCGCGCTTCTCCTCCTTCACCGCGGCGATCTCCTTGAGGCTCGCGAGCGCCGCGTTCGCGACGCGCTCGGCCTCCCGCCGCGCCGCCTCGGCCTCCTGGCGGGCCTTCTCGGCCGCGGTGCGCGCGCTCTCGGCCTGCAGCCGCGCGCTCTCGGCCTGCTGCTGCGCGGTCTCGGCCTGGGCGCGCGCGTGCCGCTCCCGCTCGATCTGCTGCTGGCCGCTGTGCAGCGCCTCCCTCGCGCTGGCGAGCTGCTGCTGCGAGAGGTCCTTGAAGGCGTCCTCGGCCGCGGCCTTGTCGCGCTGCGCCTGCAGCAGCGCCGCCGCCGCCTCGGCCTCCTGGGCCTTGCGGTCGGCGATGTACGCGAGATCGCGCGTCTGCGGGGCCTCGGCGTCCTCGCCGAACGCCCCCTCGGCGCGGGAGAGCGCCTGCTTCGCCGTGTCGAGCTGGGCGGGCGCGAGGCGCGAGGCGGCGCCTTCCGCCGCGCGCCTGTAGCTCGCGCGGGCGTCGACGAGCTCCTTCGGCGGGACCGCCGCGCCGCACCCCGACGCCGCGTAGAGCGCGGCGCACAGGGCGAGAGACCGGGCAGGCCAGGACGGGTTCTTCACCAGAGATGCCATCACCATCACCTCTCGCTTCACTTGACCCCCGCCTGCTTCATTTTCTCGACCTGCTTCAGCGCCTCCTGCGCCTCGGCCTGCGTGGAGCGCGCCTTCGCGAGCGCCAGCGCGAGCTCGGCGTCGGCCTCGGCGCGCTGGAGGAGGCGCGTGGCAGACTCGTTGTCCTCGGCCTGCATCTGCTGCTTGGCCTTCTCGAGCTGCTCGCGCGCGAGCTTCAGGTGGAGGGTGGCCTGCGGGTCGGACCCGGCGCCCATCTCGTCGGCCGCGCGGATGGCGGCCTGGGACGAGGCGAGCTGGTCGTTCGGCGGAGGCACGGTGCCGCCGCACGCGGCGAGCGCAAGACCGAGCACTGCAGCGAGCACCGCGGCCGGGCTCGCGAGGCGGCGTAGGGGTGGCTTGTTGTTCGGGCTTCGGTTCACCCGGCCGTTGTACAACACCCGAGGTCTCCGAGAAATCAGGAAACCCCTGCCGTTGCGAGCGATCTCGGCCGTCTGCCTCGGTCCGCCGCGCCAGGACAGGCGCTACTCGACGCGCATCGAGCTCGCGCGGACGATGCGGATCCGCGCGTCACGCGCGTCGGGCTGGTTGACCGCGCGCGCGAACTCGGGCGCGGCGGGGGACGCCACCTCGACGACGGACGCGGTGGAGCCGATGCGGATCGCGCCGATCTGCTGGCTCGACACGCCGCCGCGGCGGCACACGAGGGCGAGCAGACGCCGGGGGTCGGCGCCGTGGCGCTCCCCCCAGTTGACCTGGAAGGGCACGAAGGGGAGGCGCGGGGGCTGCTCCCCGTTGCCTTGACGAGCGGCGGGGCGAGCGCGCGGCGGCGCCTCGGACCAGGACGGCGCGGAGGGCCGGGCGCGCGACGGCGCCCCGGACCAGGGCGGCGCGGAGGACCGGGCGCGCGACGGCGCCCCGGACCAGGGCGGCGCCGGCGGCCGGGCGCGCGACGGAGGCGGCTCGGAGCGGGGCGGCGCGACGGCGGTGACGGGCTGCGGAGCGCAGGGGCCGGTGTGCTTCGCCCGCGCGAGGAGGGCCGCGACGAGCTCGGTCGCGTCCATGTCCGCGAGCAGGCGGGCGGCGAGCTGCCTGTGCCGCGCCTCGGGCGCGAGGCCGGACGCCTCGCGCGGGCCGCGCACGTTCGCGTCGACCGCGGCCGCGTCCACCGCGACGGCATCGCCCGCGTCCGCGTCGTCCGCAGCCGCGCCCTCCCGGCGCGCCGCGGCGAGCTCGGCGGCGAGCCGCTCGTCGGCGGCGCGGAGCACGTCGTCCGGCGACGGCGCCGGCCGGAACGTGGCCTCGACGCGCGCGCGCCGGAGCAGCCTCAGCGCGTGCTCTCGCGCGAACGGCGCGACGAGCAGCACGCTCGTCCCCTTGCGGCCCGCCCGGCCGGTGCGGCCGCTCCGGTGCGTGAAGATCTCGGGATCGCCCGGGGGATCGGCGTGGATGACGCGCCCGACCTCGGGGACGTCGATGCCGCGCGCGGCCACGTCGGTCGCGACGAGGGTCGTGACGGCGCCCGAGCGAAACGCGTCGAGCGTACGGGTCCGCTCGCGCTGCTCGAGGTCGCCGCTCAGGGCGCGCGCGGGCAGGCCGAGCGTAGTGAGCTTGTCGGCGAGCTCGGCGGCGCCCTCGCGGGTGCGCACGAAGACGAGCGTCCGCTCGCCGGGCGCGAGGAGCAGCAGGTTCACGACCGCCGCGTCGCGCTCCGCCGGCAGCACGAGGTGGGCGACGTGGGCGATGTCGCCGTTCGCGGCGCCGGGGCGCGTGCCCTCGACGCTCACCGCGTCGCGCTGGAAGCGATCGGCGAGCGCGCGGACCTCGCGGGAGAAGGTGGCCGACACGAGGTGGGTCTGGCGCTCCTCGGGCATCTTGCCGACGATCGCCTCGAGGTCGTCGCGGAAGCCGAGGTCGAGCATCTGGTCCGCCTCGTCGAGCACGAGGGCGAGGACGCCGCGCGGGTCGAGGGTCCCGCGGTCCAGGTGATCGAGCAGGCGGCCGGGCGTCCCGGCGATGACCAGGGGGTCGCGCCGCAACGAGCGCGCCTCGGCGCCGAAGCTCGTGCCGCCGGTGACGCACGCGACGCGCGCGCCGAGGGGCGAGAGAAGCCAGCTGAGCTCGCCGGCGATCTGCGCGGCGAGCTCGCGCGTCGGCGCGATGATCACCGCGGCCGGAGCCGCCGCAGTCCGGGGCGCGCCGTCGGCCGCGGCCGCGGCGGCGCGGTCGGCGAGGGCGCGCTCGAGGCGGGGGGCGAGCGCGAGGCCGATGGCCACGGTCTTTCCGGAGCCGGTCTGCGACGAGACACGAAGGTCCCGCCCGGCGAGCTCAGGGGCGAGGACAGCCTGTTGGACGGAGGTGAGGGAGGTGAAGCCGCGGCGGGCGAGGGCGCCCGCGAGCGGCGCGGGCAAGGCGTCGAGCGATGAGTCTGGATTCATGAAAGCCGCGCAACCTAGCAGAAGCTGGACGGTTGTCGCGGCCAATCGCTCATCCGGCGTGGCGCGGCGCGGCCGCGCGGCGCTCGGGGCGGCGGGAGAACTCCCCCCGTCCTGCCGGGATGATGGAACCGCCAAGGCGCCAGAAGACGCCAATATTATTGAGATTTTCTTGGCGTCCTTGGCGTCCCTGGCGGCTCAAAAGCCCCCACCCTCAGTCAACGTGCCCCACCACCGCGTTCCGGATCACTGGGCGCTCGCCTTGGCCTTCTCGTCCAGCCAGGCCACGGTCCACGCGAGCGGGCTGTTCCAGTTGATCGTGATCTCGTTCGCCGACCACGCCTCGATGTGGTCGATGTAGCACTTCTGCGGGACGCACTTCGCGCGGTCGGCCGTCGCATCGAGCGCCTCTTTCGCCACCGGATCCTCGAGCCCGGAGTTCGGCCCACCGGAGACCGCGCCCGGAGGAGCGGACGGGAACGACGCGTCCAGCTGGTGCGCCCAGAAGCGATGATGCGGGTTCTCGAGCGGGTTCTCGCCGTAGCCGGAGACATAGGACTTGTCCATCGGGTTGCGCCCGAGGAGGTAATCCGCGCCCGACGCCACGCCGTCGAAGTACTTTTGCGCGCCGGTGAAGTCGTGGGCGAGCGCCAGGACCAGCATGTTGTTGAGCACGAAGGAGTTGGAGCCCCAGGGATACCCTCTCTCGTTCGCCTTGAAGGGCACCCGGTACCCCTCCGCCCCGATGACCTCGAGGTACTTGTCGGCGATGGCGATCAGCTTGGTCCGGGCCGCCTCACGCTCCGCCGCGGCGTGCTGAGCCTCGACCACGGCGAGCGAGATGGCGCCCAGCCCGTCGACCTGTCCCCACGTCATGGCGCTGAACGTGCCGTCCACGCCGGCGAGCTCGTCGCCGTAGGGCGACGCCGCGAGCTCGGTTTGATACGCGGCGTCCTCCGTGGTGAGGAAGAGCTCGGCGGCCGCCCAGTAGAACTCGTCGCTCAGCTCGGCGTCCCCATAGCCGCCGCCGCCCACGACGCCGCTCTCGTCCGGGACGACCTTCGGGTTCGCCTTCGCCGCGGTCCACGCCCGCGTCGCTGCCTCGAGGCACTGGGCCGAGAACGCGGGATCGAGCTCGCGCCAGATGCGCGCGGCCTGGGCCGCGGTGGCGGCCAGGTTGAGCGTCGCCGCCGTGCTGACCGGGCGCAGGAAGCGCGGCTGCGGATCCTCGTGCGGCGGCATCGGCAGGCCGGTCCACTCCAGGTCGTGAATCTTGTGGTGCACCATGCCCGCGCTGGCCTCGCCTTCCGGCACCTGCATCGCGAGCATGAACTCGATCTCCCACCGGGCCTCGTCGAGGAGGTCGGGGATCTGGTTCGCGTTCTCGGGGATCTTCAGCTTGCCGTCGCCGAAGTCGTCCGCCGTGGACCCGAGCGCGACGAAGCGCTCGTACTGGTTCAGCAACGTCCAGGCGGAGATACCGCCGTTGACCACGTACTTGCCGTGATCGCCGGCGTCGTACCACCCGCCGGTGACATCGAGCGTGTACGTGCAGCCGAGATCCGCTCCGCAAGGGGCCTCGTCCGGCAGGTGCCCCGCCGGGCGCGCGTGGTCCGGGCCGACGTACTGCTCCAGGATCTCGATGCCGGAGCGGTTGTGATAGAAGTACGCGAGCGCGTCGTACTTCATCTGAGAGTAGATGGTCGGGCCCACGTCGAACGGGTGGCTCGACACTTCCCCGACACGGAGGGTGTACCCCTCGCCGGGGGTGGTGAAGCCGCTGAAGTCGATGGTGTGCACGTGCTCGCCGGAGCTCGCGTCGTCGCCGACGACCCGGGTCGCTCCGCTGTCGACCACCGTGCCGCCGGCGTCGACGAGCTCCCACGCATGCGGCTTGTCGGCCGCGGCGACGACCGTGGCGACCTTGGCGGCGGCCGGCAGATACCCGACCTGGTTGACGCGGATCAGCTCGGTGCCCGACGGCGGCACCGTCTCGATCGGCGCCTCGCCCCCCGTGCCCCCCGTGCCCCCCGTGCCGCCCGTGCCGCCAGAAGCCCCAGCGCCGCCCGCGCCGCCCGCGCCGCCCGCGCCGCCGGAAGCCCCCGCGCCGCCCGCGCCGCCGGAAGCCCCCGCGCCGCCCGCGCCGTCCGAGGGGCTATCGTCGCCGCAGCCAACAGCGGTGAGGCCGCCCGCGAGCGCCAGAAGAAGAGACCCACCCAAACACAGCCAAGAACGCTCCCGACGAGCCGACTTCGCAGCAGAAAGACAAAGCATGATGCGTATCTCCAGGTGAAGTTGAAGCCGCGCGGCCAGACGGCGCGCACGGAATCTTACAGCGCCGCCACCATCGATGAAGTCGATGTCGGTGTCAAGCGCGAATGCGGGCTCCCGCCGTGGGAGCGGGCGGCGCGTCGTCGTCAGTAGTGCCAGGGATAACGGGTGAAGTCCGGACGACGCTTCTCCAGGAAAGCGTCTCGCCCCTCCTTCGCCTCCTCCGTGCCGTAGGCGAGCCGCGTCGCCTCGCCGGCGAAGAGCTGCTGTCCGACGAGCCCCTCGTCAGGCAGGTTGAAGCCGTACTTCAGCATCCGCATCGCGGTCGGGCTCTTCGAGTTGATGATCGCACCCCACCGCAGCGCCTCCTCCTCGAGCTCCGCGTGAGGGACGACGGCGTTGACCATCCCCATCGCCGCCGCCTGCTCCGCCGTGTAATCGAGCCCGAGGAAGAAGATCTCCCGCGCCTTCTTCTGCCCGACCTGCCGCGCGAGCAGCGCCGAGCCATACCCGCTGTCGAAGCTCGCGACGTCAGGGTCCGTCTGCTTGAACATCGCGTGCTCGCGGCTCGCCAGCGTCATGTCGCAGACCACGTGGAGGCTGTGGCCGCCGCCCGCCGCCCAGCCGGGCACCACCGCGATGACGACCTTGGGCATGAACCGGATGAGCCGCTGCACCTCCAGGATGTGGAGCCGGCCGAGCCGCGCCGGGTCGGCCTGCCCCGCGCTCTCACCCTCGTATTTGTACCCGTCCTTCCCGCGGATGCGCTGATCGCCGCCGGAGCAGAACGCCCAGCCGCCGTCCTTCGGCGAGGGCCCGTTGCCGGTGATCAGCACACAACCCACGTCCGAGGTCGTGCGCGCGTGCTCGAGCGCGGTGTACAGCTCATCGACGGTGCGGGGACGAAACGCGTTGCGGACCTCGGGTCGGTTGAACGCGATGCGGACGGTGCCCTGGTCCACGGCGCGGTGATAGGTGAGATCCTCGAACGAGAACCCATCGACCTCACGCCAGCGCGCCGGGTTGAAAATCGCAGAGACGGTCATGGTCCACTCCTTTGGGGCGCGGACCGTACTCGCCTCATCGTGAGCTGGCAACCTCGGCGACATGACAGTGGCGGCCTCTGGGCGCGCGCGTGTTCGCCAGACCCGGGCGTCCCTTCTGGCGCAGCCGGCCCAGCACGCCCGCTAACGAGGCTCCCGATACCCTTGACACATATGCCGTTCTCGTAGACAAGCAGTCTTCGACGCGCGGTGAGGTCGACGTCGCGCCGCCTGGGGATTGCGCGTGCGCGCTCTGTCCAGGCGGCGCGCGAGGCGCTCGCCGGCGTTCGGACAGGAGAATCGCTGATGGCGGGCGGCCTCGACGACGGGCGCGCATCTGCCTGCCCGCGCGGGAGACGACATGGGCTTGAGCTACGAACGACTTTTTCAGGTCTCGTCAGGACTCCTGGCCACCGCCGACGCGCGTGGCTACTTCCATGATCTGAGCGCTGCCTGGGAGCAGACCCTCGGCTGGTCCCTCGACGAGCTCAGGGCCAGGCCCTACATCGAGCTCGTCCACCCCGACGACCGCGAGGCCACGCTCACCGAGGCCACCGCCCTCTTCCAGGGTCGCGCGAACGGCCGGTTCGACAACCGGTATGTGTGCAAGGACGGCTCGTACCGGTGGCTCGGCTGGACCGCCCGAGTGGACATGGCCGAAGCGCCCTCCGAACGCCTCATGGTCGCCACGGCGCTCGACCTGACGAGCGACCGGGAGCGGACCGCGCAGCTCACGCAGGCGGCGGAGCTGACCACGGTCTACGAGAAGCTGTTCCGGGTGTCCGTGGGCCTGCTCGTGACCCTGGACGCAGAGGGGTACTTCCGCCACGCCAACCCGGCCTGGGAGCGCACCCTCGGCTGGTCCCCCTCGGAGATGATCGCGAAGCCGTTCATCGAGTTCGTCCACCCCGACGACCGCGAGGCCACGCTCGCCGAGGCCGCCGCGCTCTTCCAGGGCCACACGACCATCAAGTTCGACAACCGGTACGCGTGCAAGGACGGCTCCTACAGGTGGCTCGCGTGGACCGCTCACCTGGACGCGGCCGAGGAGCCGTCGCGCCGCCTCGTCTATGGCACCGCCCACGACGTCACGCCGTACAGGGAGCTGCTCGACAGGCTCGAGCGGACGCTCGCGCGGCTCCGCGACACGATGCAGGCGATGTCGACGCCGCTCATCCCGATCACCGATCGCATCATGGTCATGCCCCTCGTGGGCCAGATGGACTCGGAGCGGATCGATCAGGTGATGTCGGCCGCGCTCGCTGGAGTCCAGTCCACCCAGGCTCAGGCGGTCATCCTCGACGTGACAGGGCTCAAGGAAATCGACACGCGGGTCGCCGCCGGGCTCGTCGACACCGCGAAGGCGCTGCAGCTGCTCGGCGCACGGACGATCCTGACCGGCATCCGGCCAGCGGTGGCGCAGACGCTCGTCGGGCTCTCGCTCGACCTGGCAGGCCTCCTGACCAAGAGCACGCTCCAGAGCGCCATCGCCTTTGCGCTGCAAAGCGACCAGGGCGCGCCTCGGGCCCTCGCCCAATAAAAGCGTCGGAAACGTGCCGGCGCGCAGCGGCGGAGCAGCCGACCGCGCGGGGCGGATGCGCGCGCCGGGGGGCCTGGTGTATAAGGCCGCGTGGCGTGTGTTCGTGTCCCCGGAGGTCGCATGTCGCTCGGCCAAGGTTCGGTCGCAGGAGCCTGCTGCGCGGCCATCGCGTTGCTCACCGCCGTGTCGGCCTGCTCGACCAGGGTGCGGAGGTTCGGAGACGACGGCGCCGGAGGCGGCGGGAGCGCCTCGACGTCGAGCGCCGGCGGCGGCTCGGCCGGGAGCGCCGGCGAGGGCGGCTCTGCGTCGAGCGCCGGCGGCGGCTCTGCGTCGAGCGGCGGGAGCGGGTGCGAGCCCGGTCGCCAGGAGGCCTGTTACGGTGGGTCGCCGGACACGTTGAACCGCGGAGCCTGCCGCGCCGGCGTGAAGATCTGCGACGAGGAAGGGAACGGGTTCGGCCCGTGCGCCGGAGAGGTGCGGCCTGCCGCCGAGCGCTGCGACACCGCCGAGGACGAGGACTGCGACGGCGCGGTCAACGCGGGGTGCGCCTACGCCCGGTGCGCCGACGTCCCCCGCGGCGCGCCGAGCGGCGTGTACTCCCTCGATCTGGACGGGGCCGGGGGAGATCCGGAGTTCCCCGTGGTGTGCGATCTGGAGACGGACGGAGGAGGGTGGGCGCTCGTCTACAACAGCGTCGGTTCGGCGGAGGGAACGACGCTGTCGTTCTGGGACATCCCGTACGCCGAGCGGCTCGGGACCAAGGGCGAGCCGGCGCTCGAGCGGAACTTCTACAGGGGCTCCCTCTACCTCGTCGGCCGGGAGTACCGCGACGAGATCGCGGATATCAAGGGCACCGTCGCGGAGGTCATGCGCGCGACCGCCGAGGGCATCGACACGACGACCATGAAGCTCCTCCGCCCCCTGCACGTCTCCGGGGACGCCGACGTCTTCTTCTCCCATTTCCTCTCGGGGTGGTCGTCGCACGACCACGACGGTGATCCCGACCCGGGGAACTGCGCGATCGCGTCTCAGAACGTCACGCAGCACTACGCGCAGTGCTGGCACTACAACCTCGGCGCGGACGCGGACGAGCCCCACGACGACGGCGGCTGGGGCCCCCACCTGAGCACGTACGTCGCGAACCGGGTCGGGCTCGCGAACGACAATACGCGCTCTACCAGGGTGCGGCGAATCTCGCGCTGGACACGGTGGTGAGCCGGGCGTCAGGCGTACCTCCGCGCGTAGCTCCGCGGATTTCGTGACAATTTTCGGGAGGGTCGGGTATGCTCGCCCGGCCATGCGCTTCTATGCACTGACTTTTTTGACGCTCTTCGCGAGCCTCTGCCTGGCGAGCTGCTGGAACAGCGGCGGCTGCGTGGAGGGCGACGCGTGCGAGTGCTCCCAGGGTGACGAGTGTTACCTGGGCTGCGACGGTGACGATTGCGACCAGCGCTGCTTCCAGATGAATCGCTGCGGCGCCGTCTGCGAGCACGGGTGCTCGTTCGAGTGCTTCGATGTCGACGAGTGCTCGGCCTCCTGCGGGGACGACTGCGACCTCAACTGCCATAACACGGCGGCGTGCGGGGCCATCTGCGATCGCGACTGCCGGTACGAGTGCCATGACACGAGCCGGTGCGGCGTCAGCGTCGGCTCGGGCAGCGTCGTGACCTGCCGGAACGTGTCGACCTGCGAGGTCGAGTGCCGGGGCTCATGCGAGGTGTTCTGCGACAACGTGGGCGGCGAGTGCCGCGTCACCTGCCCCGGCGGCGAGGCTGCGGTCATGTGCCCGAACGGCTCGCGCTCGTGCGGCGGATGCTGAGGAGACCGAGACCGATGCAGAGAGCGATGACATCGCAGCTTCGCGCGCCGCGCCTTTTGGCCGCCGCGCTCTCGTTCGCGGCGCTGACGATCGGGTGGACCGAGGTCGGCGAGGCGCAGATGACGATCAAGCGCCCCGGCGATCGCCCCGACTACAAGGTCGAGCTGGAGCCGCACCTCCTCCTCACGCCGTTCGAGCCGCTCGGCGGCCCCGGCGCCGGGAACGGCCTCGGCGCCGGGCTCCGCGCCACCATCGACATCGCGCCCGACGGCTTCATCAAGCGCATCAACGACTCGGTCGGGATCGGCTTCGGCCTTGACGGCATCCACTACGGAGGGGACGCGGACTACCGCGGCGAGTGCACCCGCTTCGAGAACGGGCCCGCGGGCACGCGTATCTGCACCGAGGTCGACCGGTACGGGGCGCCCTCGGACTACGTGTTCGGCTCGGTCGTGATGCAGTGGAACTTCTGGCTTCACCGGAAGTGGTCGGTCTTCGGCGAGCCGGGGCTGTCGCTGTATCTCGGCGACGTGGGCCGCGACGGGGTCTTCGGGGTCGCACCGGCCCTGTTCGTCGGCGGGCGCTTCCACTTCACGGAGAAGGTGACGCTCACGATGCGGCTCGGATACCCCGCGTTCTCGCTGGGCGTCTCGTTCCTCCTGTGAATTTCGCGCGCTCGCGGACGCCCGCGTCGCGCGCCCCCGCGCCCCTCCCGCGCGTAGAGCGCCTCCTCTCCGCTTCCCCGCGACGCCGGCCGACCTGATATCCTGCGCCGCATGCCGGAGACGCCGCGATCCGAAGAGACGCTCGGCTCGGCCTTGGTCGAGGACCTCACGGTCCCGAGGCTCGGCGCGCCGGCCGCGCAGCCCATGGAGGAGCTCTCGAGCTCGGCGCTCACCGAGGACATCGAGGCGATCGAGGCGGCGGCGGCCGGGAGCGCGGGCGGCGACCCGCTGATCGGGAGCCTGATCTCGGGGCGCTACCGCGTCCACGAGCTCATCGGGGAGGGCGGGATGGGCGCCGTCTACCGCGGCGAGCAGGTGCACCTCCGCAAGCAGGTCGCGATCAAGCTGCTCCGGCCCCTGGCCCGGCGGATGCCGGAGCTCGTGGTGCGGTTCGAGCGCGAGGCCGTCGCGGGAGCGCACATCCGGCACCCGAACGTCGTCGCCGCCATCGATTTCGGTCAGCTGGACGACGCGTCGTTCTTCCTCGTCCTCGAGTACGTCGAGGGCACGCCGCTCAAGGAGGCGATCGCGGGGGGACGGCTCGCGCCCGCGCGGGCGCTCCGCATCGCGCGTCAGATCGCGTCGGCGCTCGCGGCGGCGCACGAGAAGGGCATCGTCCACCGCGACGTGAAGCCCCAGAACGTCCTGCTCGACGCGCACGATCAGGTCAGGCTCATCGATTTCGGGCTCGCGAAGGTGAACGTCGATCTCCTGTCCAGCCAGAGCCGCAAGACGGCGACGCCGAGCCCCGCCCTGACCAGCGCCGGCGAGGTCTTCGGCACGCTCGCGTACCTCGCGCCGGAGGCGCTGCGCGGGATGGACGCGGTGGACGCGCGCGCGGACCTGTACGCGCTCGGGCTCGTGCTCTACGAGATGCTCACCGGACAGCACCCCTTCGACACGAAGAACGTGGTCGAGCGGCTCAAGCAGCAGGGGCCGGGAGGGCCGCCGGCCCTCCGCGTGCGCGCTCCGGATCTGGAGGTGCCGTACGAGGTCCAGCAGGCCGTGATGCGGCTCATGGAACACGATCCGGCGTTCCGCTTCCAGACGGCGGCCGACGCCATCGCGGCGCTCGATGAGGGGCTCGCGGCGATCACGCGCGCCGCAGCGCCGGCAGGGGGCGGGATCGCCGCGGCCGGGCAGGCCCCGTCGGGCGGGAACAGCGCGGCGAGCGGGGCCGCCGTGGCGGGAGCAACCAACGCGGCGGGAGCAACCAACGCGGCGGGCCGGGCCACGGCGGGCGGAGCCAACGCGGCGGGCGGGGCCGCCGCGCAGGCTGCGAAGGCGGCGCCCAGGGAGCAGGCGCCGTCTGCCTGGCCGGGGCCCCGGGCGACCTTGCTCGCGCGCGCGCACCGCGGGCCCACGGCCTCGGCGCGCTGGGTGCCCCTCGCGGCGGCGCTCTCGGCCCTGGCGGCGCTCGCGATCGGCGTCGCGCTCTGGCTCGTCGTCCGGCGACCCGCGGCGACCACGGAGGCGTCGGCCGTCGCCTCCGTCGAGCCCCCGCCGGCGCCGCCAGCGCCGCCCCCCGCGTCGGCGAGCGCGGCGCCCGAGGACGACGCCCGCGGCGCCCCGAGCCCGCGCGCGCAGCTCAGCCGGGCGGTGGCGACCAGGAACTGGGTGCTCGGGGCGCGGTCGCTGCTGGCCCTCGCCGAGGCCGATCCGGAGCTCGCCCTGAGCAGGGGCCTGCGCGAAGAGGTGCTCTCCACCGTGGCGGGCATCGGGTTCGAGGACGACAACCCGGCGGCGGACGAGGTCTTCGACCTGCTCACGAACCGGCTCGGCAGCGGCGGGCTGGACGTGCTGCTCGACCTCGTGCGCGCGCGCGGAGGCACCAAGGCGGCCCGGCGCGCCAGCGAGATCCTGGCCCGGCCCGACGTGATGGCGCGCGCGACCCCCGCGCTCCGCGTCCTCTTCGCGTTCCGCAGGGCCAGCTGCGGCGGCAAGCGGGCGCTCTTCGGCCGCGCCGCGGCCGAGGGGGACGAGCGCATGCTCTTCGAGCTCCAGGTGCTGCACGGCGCGCGGTGCAGGCGGAACGATCCGTGCTGCTTCCGCGACGACAAGGCGATCGCCGACGCGATTCAGCAGCTGAAGACGCGCCTCGGGACGTGACCGGCGCGCGCGGCGCGCCTCCTTTCAGCCGGGCCCCCGACGGAGGCGCCGCTCAGAGCAGGCCGCAGCCAGGGTAGAGCGGCAGGAGATCGCTGTCGCGCACGTAGCTCCGGATCGTCTCCGAGTAGCTCGGCCCGAGCAGCGGACCCAGGAGAGGCCCGAGCAGCGGAAGCGTGTGGCACGTCTGATCGCCGTCGGCGTCCGTCAGGCAGGTCAGATCGCAGAGACCGAGGAAGGCGATACCGCACGTCGGCACGTGGCCACAGAGCCGCTCCCACGCGAGGAGGCCGAGATCGAGCGGGCAGCTCAGCGAGAGCGACGAGAGCTCCCCGGTGAGATCGGGATCGATGCAGGCATATCCGGCGATGGCCGAAGGAAGGAACGCGTTGCCGTACATCGTGGCGTCGTGGACGACGAACTCCGCGAAGGGCTCCGCGTCCGAGGGGCACTCGAGGGCCGGGTGGCTGCCATCCAGCAAGATATCCACATGCTCGCCGGTGCCGTTCAGGTGTTGGAAGATGCACGCAGAGACCCAGCGCTGCTCCGAGGTGGTGAGATCACGCCGCGTCCACTCCGGCGCGAACCCGAGGGAGCCGTAGAACCTGCGGCCGTCCGGCGCGTAGACGACCTGTTCAGAGGACAGCGCGCAGCGCACGGTATAGTCGAGCACGCTCCTCCCGCCGGAGGTGCCGAGCAGCGGCGTCGGAACCACGACGTTCTCGGCGCCGACGAGCGCAGCCCGGCCGAGCGCCTGGAACGCAGTGCGGTTCGCCGGCGCCCAGAAGTCGCTGGGGAGCAGGCCGTTACATCCGATGGGCACGGCATTGCGCCGTATTGGCAGCTCCGCCGTCTCGACGGGCTCGGTGTCCGACGGAGCGTCGGGGTCGGTGTCCGACGGGACGGCGCATCCCGCCGTGAACAAACCGGCGCCAAGCAGACCAACCGCAATGAAACGGATCGATGACATTCAGCTCTCCTCCGAGAAAGGCGCGCTGCCACGCACGAGGCCAGGCTCCGACACCGACCAGCAATCGCGCTCTTACTTAAATTAGCAGTCTTTCATTTTCCAGGAAGACATGCAATACCGAAAACTAGCACACGGAGGTTTGTTGCCCCTATACGGACTCGCCGGAATATCGAACGGAACGCGCCCCTATCGAGTCAGGATCGAGTCACTGCGACACGGCTGGACGAACGTCCGGCGTCCGCGATGTCTCCTCCAGGGTGCGCTCCAGCTCGACGAAGCGGGACAGCCATAGGGGGCTGTCCCCGCGGTGCTCCCGCGCGCTTGCGAGCGCCTCCTCCGCCTCACGCAGATGTCCACGACGGAGCGCCATGCGAGCACGCCAGTACAGGAACATCAGCGTCTGCTCGGCGATCGGCTGGCCTTTCGCCAGCTGGATCGCTTCGCCCCAGGAGAGAGAGGGCTGCGGGGCCGGCCGGAGCCCGACCTCGGAGAGCACGAGCTCGAGCAAGGTGAACTCCGCGAGATCGCCCGGCTCGAGGGCGCAGGATCGCTGGATCCACGAGACGAGCTGGCTGGCCTGCTCGTACTCGTCGAGCGCGAGGTGGATCTGCGCGAGCAGCATCGCCGTCTGAGGCATCGGGCGCTCGGAGGCCTGCTCTTCCAGCCACCGGGCGCGCCGCAGGAGCGCGAGCGCCTCTCGCTGCCTGTCGCTCCAGTGCAGCAGCACGGCGACGTTGTACGAGGCCAGCTTCTCCAGCCACGGATTGCCGATCTCGCGCGCGAGATCGACGGCGCGGCGCAGGTCGCCGATCGCGCCCGGCAGCGACCACCGCCAGGCCCACAGCCCGATGCGGTTGACGTACGCCCCGCAGAGGTGAAATCGATCGCCGGCCGCCGTGACCAGGGCGATCAGGTCCTCGGAGGCGCGCTCGGCGTCCTCGCGGCGACCTGCGCTCGCGAGCTGGAACGCCAGCATGTTCAGGGCAGGGACGCGCGCGTCGTAGTCTCCCAGCGCGGCGGCGCGATCGACGCACGCGGTGAGCTCCGTGATCGCCTCCTCGATCTTCCCCCGACGCCAGGAGGTGCGACCATCGGCGACCCGGAGGCGCAGCGAGAGCTCGGGCGAGCCCTGCGCGTCGACGAGCGGCCGCGCCTCCTCCACGCGCCGCGCCGACGCCTCGAACTCGAAGGCCCAGTCGAGCGCGGTCGCGTCCTCGAGCAGGAGGCTCGCCCTCGCCTGCGCGTCGCCGAGCGCCTCGGCCAGCGCCAGCGCGTCGCCGAAATCGCTGCGCGCCTCCTGGACGCGGCACATCCGGTACCGGCTCCTGCCGCGGCCCGCGAGCGCGCGCACGCGCCGGCGCGCGTCGCCCTGCTCGGCGATCTGGAGCGCGGCGTCGTAGCGCTGGTCCGCCTCGACGGCGTCGTGCCGCGCTGACGCGAGATCGCCGAGCGCGAGGTAGGCGTCGGCCGCCTCGGCGCGCTCGCCGCACACGGCCGCGTGGCGCGCGAGCGCGCGGAGGCCGTCGGTCGAGCCGGCCGCCACCTGCGCCCGCCAGTACGCGAGGGCGCTCCGGTGGATCGCGGCGCGGTGCGCCGGGTCGAGCATCTCGTAGACCGCCTCCTGGAGGACCGCGTTCTGGAACGCGTGCCAGTCGTCCTCGCCGCCGCCGCGGCCCTCGCCGTCTCGCAGCAGGATCCGCCGCTCGACCAGGGCCGCGAGCCCGTAGCCCGCGTCGACCATCGCTCCTGCGCCGCCCGCGCGCTCCAGGCCGTCCAGCACCGCCTCGAGCTCGGCGCGATCGAACGACATGCCGAGCGCCGAGCAGACCCGGGCGCACGTCGCGAGCTCCGGCGGTAGATCGTCGAGCTTCTGCGCCGCGAGCCATTGCCACGCCGGCGCGGGCGGCAGCGCCTCGACCTCCGCGGTCGCCACGTAGGAGCCGCCGCCGGCGCGCCGGCGCACGGCGCCCGCGCGCTTGAGGGAGCGGACGATCTGCCGCAGGCAGTCCGGGTTGCCCCCCGCCCAGTCGGCCAGCCGGCGGAGGATCTCCGCCGGCGGGTACTCGGCCGGCAAGAGCAGGCGCGAGGCGAGATCCATCGCCGCCTCCTCCGCGAGGGGCGCGAGCGTCAGGCGGGTGTGGCGCTGGTTGCGCTGGCCCCAGCTGGGGCGGGCCTGCTCGAAGCGAGGGCGCGCGGTCACGACCACCCAGAGGGGGGTGCCCTCGCCGTCGAGCGTGGCGTACTCGAGCGCGTCGAGCAGCACGTCGTCCGCCTGGTCGGCGTCGTCGAGGATCACGGCGAGCGGGCCGCGGCGCGCCCCGCGGCGGAGCGCCTCGGCGAGCGCCAGCATCAGGCCGTTGCGGGCCTCCCCGGACAGGCGCCCCCCGCGGGGCCCGGTCCAGCCGAGCGCCGCGGCGACGGCCTCCCACGTCGCGCCGCCGAGCGTCTCGCCGAGCCGATCCACGCAGAACTGCCGCGGGTCTCCGGGGCTCTCCCTCGGCGCGTCGAGCGCGACGCAGAGGAGCGCGCGCACGGCCTGCGCGGCGCCGCCGTGGATGGGGTGGAGCGCGCGCGCGGCCACCACGCGCACGTCCGGGACCGGCACGCCGGCGATGCTGGCCGCCTCGGCCGCGAGGCGCGTCTTGCCCAGGCCGGCGTCGCCGATGAGCGTGAACAGGCCGGGGCACGTCCCGTCGAAGGCGTCGGTCGCGCTGGCCGCGAGCGCCGAGAGCACGTCATCGCGGCCGAGCAGCGCCGGCTCGCGCAGGCTCTCCGGGTCGCCTTGCGGCGTGGGGGCGACCTCGTCGTCGGGCAGCGCGCGCTCGAACTCCTCGGTCATCGCGAGGCCGCCCCAGGGCTCGGCCGGCAACCACGTCTCGGGGCGCTCGATCGGCGCGCCGTAGGCGGCGTGCAGCCCGCCGGTGACCCTGCGCAGGCGCACGCTGGCGAGGTGCAGCGCCACGCGCACGCCGCCGCTCAGCGCGAGATCGCGCGCCGCGGCCAGCGCTGCGCGGGCCGGATCGTCGACGTCCCTCGCGGAGAACACGGCGAGGCAGCGCTGCCCCCGCTGCCGCGCGACGAACCCCCGGCGGCCGCCGATCGCCGCGATCACCGGCCCCACGCCGCCCTCCGCGAAGAGCAACGCGACCGGCTGCCGCCCCTCGGCGACGGCCGCCGCGGCGCCGTCGTCCTGCCGCTGCGATCGCGGCGCGGAGGGAGGCGGGATCGAGTCGGCGCGAGGCCGCGCGCGCAGGGCGTGCAGGGTGCGCCGGAGCGCGGCGGCGCTGTCCGGGCGGCGGCTCGGGTCCTTGGCGAGGCAGGCGAGCGTCAGCGCCTCCAGCCCCTCGGGGACGTCCACGAAATCGCTCGGGCGCGGCGGGCGCAGCGCCAGGTGGCCATGCTCGACGGCGGTCTCGCCGCCGACGAACGGCGGGCGCAGGGTGAGCAGCTCGAACAGGATGACGCCGAACGCATAGATGTCCGCGCGCGCGTCGATCCGCGAGGCGTCGCCCCGGAGCTGCTCCGGAGCCATGTACTCCGGCGTCCCCACGACGTCGCCGGCGCGCGTCACGCCGGCGGACGCGGCCGGCGGCTCGCCGTCGGACGCGAGCTTCCCCAGGCCAAAATCGAGCAGCACCGCGCGGCCGCTCGAGCCGAGGAGGAAGAGGTTCTCCGGCTTGAGATCGCGGTGGATGACGCCGCACGCGTGCGCCGCCTCGATCACGGCGAGGATCGCGTCCGCGCGCCCAGCGGCGCGGTCCGGATCGAGCGGCGCGCGCAGCGCCGCGAGCTCTTCGGCGAGGGTCTGGCCGAAGAGCCGCTCCATCGCGAGGTACGGCCGCCCCCCGGGGAGCTCGCCGCAAGCGACCAGCTGCGGGACGTGCGGCACGCCGACGCGCTCGAGCAGCGCGGCCTCCCGCCGGAACCGCTCTCGCAGGTTCCACGCCGCGTGCCTCCCCACCTTGATGGCGACCGGTGATCCATCGCAGTCCTGCTGCGCGGCCCAGACGTCGGAGAAGCCGCCATGACCGAGCGGCCCGAGCAGCGAGAAGCCCTCGATCGCGGGCGCCGCGCCCTCCACGGCGTCGTGCTCGCCGGGCGGCGGCGTAAAACCATCTCTGACGCACCGAGCGTCAGCGGCGAGCCGCCCGTGACATACGGGGCAACGGTGCATGAGTGGGCTCGATCTGCGGGCAGCCGAGGGTCGCGCTGGACGACGGCGAAGCGTACTGTAATGCGCGAACTCAGCGGTTGTCATGTAGAAGTCAGCGGGTGTCACCCATGAAGAACCCCTGCCAAGACGATGAGCCGTCTCCCGTCGCGGCGCCGGCCGGCGCCCCCGCGGGCGAGCGGCCGATCGGCGCGTCGCAGACATGGAAACAACGCACGCCCGACACCCACGATCGCGAGGGCGCAGGTCCCGGCGCCCCGCGCGCCGCGGCGCTGCGGGCAGGCGAGTACCTCCTCGACGGCGTCATCGCCGAGGGTGGGTTCGGCGTCGTCCACCGCGCGGTGCACGCGACGAGCAGGGCGCCGGCGGCGGTCAAGATCATGCACGCCGACCTGATCTCGCGCGCCGATGTGGTGCTCCGCTTCCAGCGCGAGGTGGACGCGATCGGGCGGATCCGGCACCCGAGCGTCGTGGAGATCCTCGATGTCGGGCAGCTCGACGACGGGCGGCCCTACTATGTGATGGAGCTCCTTCAGGGCAAGAGCCTCGAGCAGCACCTGTTCGCGCGCGGCCGGCTCC
Source organism: Sorangium sp. So ce128 (assembly GCF_051525245.1). Taxonomy (NCBI): domain Bacteria; kingdom Pseudomonadati; phylum Myxococcota; order Polyangiales; family Polyangiaceae; genus Sorangium; species Sorangium sp. So ce128. The sequence goes on from NZ_CP150313.1 coordinate 7,689,275, forward strand.
CGGCGGACGAGGCGCTCGCGATCCTCGATCCGCTCTGCAGCGCGCTCGCCGCGGTCCACGCGCTCGGGATCATCCACCGCGACGTGAAGCCCTCGAACGTGATCCTGTGCGAGCACGGCGGGGAGCCCAGGGTGGTGCTGCTCGACTTCGGCATCGCGAAGCTGCTCGGTACGACGGATCTCTCCCTCACGTCGTCACGGCACGTCGTGGGGACCCCGGCGTTCATGTCGCCCGAGCAGCTCCTCAACCGGCCTGTCGACATGCGGACCGACGTCTACGCGCTCGGCGCGCTGCTCTACACGATGATCGCGGGATCCATGCCGTTCCTGGCGACCACGTACCCGGTGCTGCGCCACCTTCACCTGCACCAGGCGCCGCCCCGCCCGAGCCTGCACGCGCCGGTCGACCCGGCGTTCGACGATATCGTCGTGCGGGCCATGAGCAAGGATCCCGCCGGCCGCCACCCGGACGTCACCGCGTTCCTGGGCGACGTGCGGGCCGCGACGGCGCGGATCGCGCGGACCGGCGCGGTGGAGGCGGGGCGCATCCGGCGCCTCGCCATCGGGCTGCTCGTCGAGGTCCTCGCCGAGAGCCGCGCGCTCGAGGCCCCCACCGACGCCTTCCTGGCTGAATTCGAGGCCGTGGTCCCGGACGCCGTGGCCGCGCTCGCGCCCTCGGGGTTCTCGCCGCTCGCGATCACGAGCACCAGCGCGCTGCTCGCGGCGCCCTTTCGGCGCGGCGAGCGCGGCACCGAAGAGGCGCGCCACCGCGCGATCGCGGCCGCCGTCGCGCTGCACACGGGGCTCGCCGGGCCGGGCCAGCGCGATCCCAGGATCAGCGTCCGCTTCTGCCTCCACGCCGGCGACGTGGTGCTCACCGAGGACGGCGCCCTGGTGGGCGGGAACCTCCTCGAGCTCTCCTCGTGCCTCTCGGAGGCGGCGGAGCCGGGCGTGTACGCGTCGCCGGCGATGCTCGATGGCGTCGCCTTCTTGTCCCACCGGGTCTCGGGGGCCGCCGGCGCCACGATCCCGATGCGCCGCGTGTTCGTGCGGCCGCCGGGCCGCGCCGCAACCCCCGCGTAGCGCCCGGGCGCTCGCGGGGCCGCGAGCGCCGGGCGCAGGATGGGTCAGCGGGCGGGCTTGACGAACTTGAGGGTCATGCGGTCGCTCTCGCCGATCGCGGCGTAGCGCGCGCGGTCCTTGTCGCCGAGCCGGAAGTTCGGCGGCAAGGTCCAGACCCCTTCCGGGTAGTCTTTCGTGTCCTTCGGATTCGCGTTGACCTCGGACTTGCCGCCGAGCTTGAAGCCCGCCGACTCGACCTTCTGGATCACCCACGCTTCCGGGAGGTATCCCTGCTTCGCGCTCTCATCGGGGTTGGCGTCGGGCTTCGCCCGGTGCGCCACGACGCCGAAGACGCCGCCCGGCTTGAGCGCCTTGAACGCCTCGGCGACATAGACGTCGAACTTGCCGTTCCGGTGCCAGTTGTGCGCCTCGCGAATGGCGATGACGAGGTCGGCCTTGCCCTCGATCCCGAGCTTCGGGCTGTCGCGATCGATCACGACGACATCGACCTTGCCGAACAGCTCGGGCGACTTCTCGATCATGCGCTTCACACGCTTGCCATAGAGCGTGTTGCGCGAGTCCGCGGGGCCGTTCGGATCGAACGCCGTGATGATGAGCTTGCCCTTCTTCGCGAGCACCGGCGCGAGCAGCTCGGTGTACCAGCCCTCGCCGGCCCCGAGCTCGATGACCGTGCTCGTCTGCTTGAGGCCGAAGAACTCCAGGTTCTCGACCGGGTGCCGGGCGGCGTCGCGCTCGGCGTTGCCCGGGGCCCGGTGCTTCCCCTTGAGCGCCGCCCGCAGCGCGGCGCCCGCGCTCGGGTAGTTGGCCGCGATGAGCGCCTTGACCTCGGCCTTGAGCGCGTCGTCGAACCGCGCCGCCTCCTTGTCGGCCTTGGCCTCCATGGCCTTCGTGTCCTCGGCGAGCTTGGCGAGCTCCGCCTGCTTCTTCTCGGCTTCCGGGTCCGCCTTGGGCGTCGCCGCCTCGGGCTGCGCGGCCGGCGCGGCGGCCGGCGGCGCCTGCGCGGGGGCCGGCGGCGGGGGCGGCGGGGCGCTCTCGACGGGCGGCGGGCTCCCCGCGCAGGCGGAGAGCGCGCCAGCGAGGACGAACAGCAAGGTCCTTGAAGTGATGTGCATGCGCGGTTGCGTAGACCGGAGGGAGGACGGCCGCAAGATGTGGGGAGACGAGGGGAGACGAGGCGAAACGATGCGAGACGATGCGAGACACCGCGAAACCACAGGGAAAACCGGCGAGGTTCCGCGTTGACCGGGCGGCGGGGCCAGGGTAGCGTACGCGGTCCCGGGGGGTGCTCGCACACTCACGCAGGTGGCCGATGCCGCTCAAGGTTCATAACACGCTCACGAGGAAGAAGGAGGCTTTCGTCTCCGCCCGGCCGAAGGTCGTGCGCATCTACACGTGCGGTCTCACGGTCTACGCTCCGATGCACATCGGCCATGCGCGCACCTACTGCTTCTGGGACGTCTTCCGCCGCTACCTCGAGTACCGCGGCTATCACGTGCTGAGCATCATCAACTACACGGACATCGACGATCGCATCATGCAGCGCGCGAGCGAGCGCGAGGGCGCCGTCGACGTCGCCGAGCGGAACATCGCGGCGTTCCGGCGCGACTGCCGCAAGCTCCACATCAAGGACTACGCCGTCTACACGCGCGCCACCGACTTCGTCGACGAGCAGGTCGACATGGCGAAGCGCCTGATCGAGAAGGGCCACGCCTACACGGTCAACGGCGAGGTCTTCTACGAGGTCGGCACGTGGGCGTCCTACGGTGAGCTCTCGGGGCGCAAGGTCGACGAGCAGGAGGTCGGGGCGAGCGGCCGCGTCGAGGAGGACTTCGCTCGGAAGAGGCACCCGGCGGACTTCAGCCTCTGGAAGCCGACCGGCGCGGGCCAGCCGAGCTGGCGCACCGGCGAGGAGGGGTGGCCGACCGGACGCCCCGGCTGGCACATCGAGTGCTCGGCGATGAGCACGGCGCTCCTGGGCGACCATTTCGACGTCCACGGGGGCGGCATCGACAACATGTTCCCCCATCACGAGAACGAGATCGCGCAGAGCGAGCCGCTCTGCGGGCGGCCCTGGGTGCGCTACTGGCTGCACCCGGAGCACCTCGATCTCAAGGACATGAAGATGTCGAAGAGCCTCGGGAACGTCATCTCCGTCGAGGAGCTCCTGTCGAGGCACGGGCACGACGAGGCGCGGTGGTTCTTCGTGACGCAGCATTACCGTTGCAAGCTCCCGTTCGGCTGGGAGCTGCTCCAGCAATCCGCTCAGGGCTATGCGCGCATCAAGAAGCTCGCGACGGTCCTCGCCGAAAAGCTGAGCGGCGCGACGGAGGCCCCCCTCGCCCCGGGCGCGTACGCATCGCAGCGACCCGAGGAAGAGCGGTTCCCGAGGATGCGCCACCAGTACGTTCACGGCCAGTTCGGGGAGCTCACCGAGCGGTTCATCGCGCGCTTCATCGAGGCGATGGACGACGATCTGAACACGCCGAACGCTGTGGCTGCATTTTTCGATTACGTGAGCGCGCTCTATTCGGCGGGGATCGAGCGGTGTGAGGACCGCCCCTCGCTGCTCGCGGTCTACCGGGCCATCGTGCGTCACCTCGCGGTGTTCGGGGTGGAGATCGCCGAGCCGGCGCTGTATCCGGAGCTCGTTCCGGACTACGCGCTCGCCCCTGCCGAGGGCGCCGCTGGGCGCGGGGGTGACGCCGCGATCGACCGGCTGATCGCGATGCGCCAGGAGGCTCGGAAGGCGAAGGACTTCGCCAAGGCGGACGCCATCCGCAACCTGCTGACCGAGGCAGGTGTCGTGCTCGAAGACACCCCCCAGGGCCCCCGCTGGTCCTTCTCCTGAGGAGCTCTCCCGCACAGGAGACGGGCCCAGATCGGCGTTTTCGACGCGGAGGCGTACTCAGGCACGCCGAGCACCGAAAACGTCAAAATGGGCCCGTATCCGAAGCGGGAGAGCTCCGCTAACGGATGTATCAGAGCTCGGAGAGAGAGCGGAGAGGATCGCGCGGCGGAAACTTGCCGGGAGCGGCGCTGCGGAGGGCGCGGGCTGGAGACGGCTGCGGCCCGGGATTCGGTCACGGAAGCTGCGGCGGCGCCAAAGGGCGGCGCGCGCCAGCCGCCACAACACGGGATGTCCGCGGCCCGCCTCCTTATAGGTCACGGTCCTCCTATTAGGCCGCGGCCACCTCCTTATAGAGAGATGTCGGCATAGCGCGACGGCGGCGCGATGCGTGGAGGATGCGGCGCGGCATATAGAAGCGGCGCAATGGATGGCCGCGAGACGGCGGAGCTGCGGTCGGGACGAAGTGCGACGGGCGTGCGGCGACGAAAAGGAACCTTGTTGTCCCCCTTTGCCGCGCGCCACGGCGCACCATTTGGACGCGTCGAAAGCGTGCTTGTTTGATCTCGAGCACCCGCCTGGGGTCGCAAAATGGGTGTGCCAGATGTGCCAGTGTCGGAGTCCGCCGACATGCCCGGGCACGCTGGGTTCGCCGCGACAAGGCGAAAATCACGATCTGGGACCGGGCATATCAATTGCCAATCGGGTGCTCCGCACCAGCGCCCAAACCCGAACAGCCCGGTCGGGTCAGACAGACGCCTGTTCGCGTCGCCGGCCGCAGCTCGAGCTGCGGCCGGACGGCGCTCGTGCAGTCAACTCTTACCCAACGAGAACGCAGATGCGGAACCTCTCCTTCGGCTTCGCCCATCCTCTCTCAATCAAAACCAGCTCGGCCGCGGTCCTCGCCCTGCTCGCCTCGGGCGCCGCGTGCGGAAGCTATGACGTCGATGAAGGTTCACTCAACGACGCAGAACTAGCCCTCGAAGCGGCGGCCAGCGGGTCGAGCGCCGTCAGCGGCGCCGTCTCCGGCGTCGGCACCAGCGTCGGCGTCGGCACCGGCGTCGGCGCGACCGGGACCGGTGGCTTCGGCAGCAGCTCGGTCGCCACCTCCACCACCGGCGTCGGCGGCGGCGGCACCGGCGGCTTCGGCACCAGCGTGGTCGCCAGCTCCACCGGCGTCGGCGTCGGCGGCTCCACCAGCAGCACGGTCACCACCACCGGCGTCGGCGGCGGCGTAGGCGTCGGCGGCGGCGACCCCGGCGATCCGCCCCCGGTGGGGCCGCCGGCCGTCGGCTTCTGGCAGCTCGACGACTGCAACGCCGCGACAACGGCGCTGTTCGACTCGTCGGGCAACGGCAACACGGCCACCCGCTCGGCCAACGCGGCGTGCGCTCAAGGTGTCAGCGGTCTCGGCGTCGCCTTCAACCAGGACAACGACAAGATCCTTGTCGACGACGATGCCAGCTTCACGTTCGGACAGAACCTCGCCGTCGCCGCGTGGGTCAAGCCGACCGCGGTGTCAGGGTCGACGCCGCGGACCATCGTGCAGGAGAAGGGCGGCGGAGAGACGAGCTTCTCGCTCGACATCCGGAACAGCCAGGCGCGGTTCACCGTGACCTTGACCAACGGGCGGACGGTCACCTCCCGCGCCCCCATCCAGGCCGACGTGTGGACCCACGTCGCGGGGATCTACGACGGCACCTTCGTGCGGCTCTTCCTGAACGGCGAGCAGGTCGGCCAGATCAGCGCGGCGGGCACGCTCCACGACATCGACGCGCCCATCCGTATCGGCAACAACGTGCAGAAGGAGCGCTTCACCGGCCTGCTCGATGAGGTCTGGCTCTCCGCCTCACCGACGACCGCCTTCGAGATCGCCCAGCTCTCCTGCCTCAGGCGCCCCACGACGGCCGTCGTCACGCCGGAGAGCAGCGGCCTGGTCGCCCCGAACACACCGGTGGCGTACCAGATCGCCGTCACCAACAACGATGTCGGCGCGTGCCCCGGCCGCGACTACTTCCTCGACATCTCCAGCCCCTCGGCGGGCATCGACGTCTCCGCCGATCCCTCCTTCTTCCCCGGCGTCCTGCCCGGGAGCACGGAGACGTTCCCCATCACCGTCACCGGCACCGAGGACGCGGATCCCGGCGCCCACCTGATCCCCTTCTCCGTGATCGACTTCAACTCGCCCGAGTTCATCGTCGCCTCCGGGGCCCTCGACTTCGAGCTGGCCGAGCCGACGGGGTGCTTCGTCCGCACGAGCCGAGAGATCTTCGTGAAGGACCTCAGCGTGGTCGAGGATCCCCTCCGCACGACGTTCAATGGGCCGCCGGGCGACCCCCGCACGGGCGCATGGACCTTCGCGCGCCTGATGGAGGACATGGCGCCCACGCCCGCCGACGCGCCGGCCATGGTCGAGGAGCTCTTCAGCACCTGGCTGACCGATCAGGTCGTGAACGGCTTCACCGTGCCGGCGCGCACGGCGATTCAACAGGTCGTGCTCGACGAGTGGCCGAGGAGCCCTGACGGGTCGCTCGACCTGCAGCAGGCGCCGCTCTTGCTGCTCGGCATCGTCAACAGGATCGACGTGCGCAACCTCGCCGAAGGCAACGCCGGCGAAGGGAGGTTCGTGTTCGGCGTCGTCAGCCAGGGCTTCCCGCAGCAGTTCACCGTGATCCTGGAGTACAAGCTCCCCGCGTCGACCGAGGCCGACGTGCTCGACTGGGCGAACGACTGGCACGCCCTCGGCAGCCTGCCCTTCCCGTCCGAAGCGTACAACGCGGCGCTCCAGGACATCACCACGCGGTTCGCAGGCCGGAACGCCGCGCCCGGCAAGCCGAACGGGAGCTCGCTCGGGCAGCTCCGCACGAACGAGATCGCGCTCGCGGGGCCGTGGGAGCTGCGCGAGTTCGTCCTCTCGCCCGACACGGGCTTCCTGCGGCCGGAGACCGTCAAGCTGACGCCGGATCTCGGGTTCGACGGATCGCCCACGCTCGCTGATTTCGTGAACCAGAACGAGGCCTCGATCATCGCGGAGCAGCACACGGTGCCCGACACGTTCCAGGGGAACCCGTTCCTCGGCGGCTCGTCGTTCAACAACCTCACGGCCTGGACCGCTCCTGGCATCCTCAACAACGAGGCGCGGCACAAGTTCTCGCTCAACACCTGCAATGGGTGCCACGGCGCGCAGGAGACCGGGACGGGGTTCCTGCACGTGAACCCGAGGTCGCTCGGGAATGAGGCGTCGCTGTCGGGTTTCATGACGGGGATCACGGTCAGTGACCCGGTGAGCGGTGAGCCGCGCACCTTGAACGATCTGAGGCGCCGGAATCAGGATCTGTCGGCGCTGGTCTGCGAGCCTGCCCCGACCTTCGCGGCGCTCAGGGCCGCGCCGACAGGCGGCGCGGCGGCCGGCGCGGCCGCGAGCCGCTCGGCGTTCATCCGCCGCGGCATCGGGCGCGTCCACTGATCCGGTAGCGCCCCGGCGCGAGGGGCGGCGGGCGCGGCCGGCGAGCCGCGCCCGCCCGGCCTCCCGGGCAGGCCCCGGGGAGGGCGCGCCGTCCCTTCAGCTGTCGAGGCCCGCGCAGGAGAGCCGCGTTCCGGCCGGGAGCTCCAGCCCGAAGCGCTCTTTCAAGACGCCGAGGAGCGCGTCATCGCGCACCGAGACGCGCTCGACGCCGTCCACCCGCCAAAACCCCAGCTCGCGGTTGCGCAGCGTCACCCGGCCTTCCGGCGACGGGAGCGCCACGATGAGGTTGTTCACGAACAGCGAGTTCGGGTGCGTGGACGTGTAATGGTTCGCCACCTCGTAGTCGATCGGGAGGTGCTCCTCGAGCGTGAACGCGTAGATGTCCTGACACGCCTCGCCCGCCCTGGAGGCGAGCACCCAGGACGAGCCCTCGCGGCGCAAGCCGATCACGTCGAGCACCCGCGCGTGCCCCTCGCCCTCGACGAGCGGGAGCGGCTGCAAGAGCCCCGGACCGCCGAAGCCGACGTCCGCGATGAACGGCCCCTCGGGCAGCTCGACCAGCGACAGCATGTGAGATCGAGGGCCCGTATCGCTGCGCTGGAACCGCACCCGCGCGATGAGCGTCGTGAGCTTGAATCCGAGCCGGCGCAGCGCCGCGGCGAACAGCGTGTTGTGCTCGAAGCAATAGCCGCCGCGGCGCGCCCCGACGAGCTTCGCCTGGACGCTGGCCAGGTCGAGGCGGATCGGTCGGCCGAGCAGGACGTCGAGGTTCTCGAAAGGGATGGAGTAGACATGCGCTGCGTGAAGCGCATCGAGGACCTCCCGCGTGGCGGCGAGCGCGCCGCGGTAGCCGATGCGGGCGAGATAGGCGTCGAGGTCGAGCGATGCGCTGTCCTGTGTGGAAGGTTGCATTGGATCGGTGCAGCGAGGATACGCGGCCCCTCGCTTGACCGTCAACGCACCGGTCAGCACATTGACGGCGGTGGAGCAGGACCATCGAACCCATGCAGGCTGCGCTGGGCCGCTCCGTGGCTTCGCTGCGGAGAGCGCTCGATGGCTCTGTGCGAAACGTCGGTCCGTGGAGCGCCGGGATGATCATCACACCGCGCGGCGGCGGACTGGGCAGCGCGCCCGGCGCGGCCTGGTCGCCGCCGGTCGAACGACATGCCCGCGCCCGACCGCTATACCGTGACGGAGATCCTCCGCGAGGGGACCAGGTTCGTCGTCCATCGCGGCCTCCGGAACGAGGACGGTTGTCCGGTCCTGCTCAAGATCCCCCGGGCAGAGCCCCTCGACGGCCGGGACGCCGCGCGGCTGCGCCACGAGCTCGAGATCGGGCGAAGGCTCAGCGGCCGGTCCGCGATCAGGCCCTGTGAGCTCACCACCTACCGGAGCCGGCCGGCGCTCGTCCTGGAAGACTTCAGGGGTCGCTCGCTCGATCGGGAGCTCGGGGCGCCGATGGATCTCAAACGTTTCTTGACGATCGCCTCCAGCATCTCGACAGCCCTCTCGGACATCCACGCAAAGGGGGTCGTCCACAAGGACATCAAGCCGCAGAACATCCTCGTCGATTCCATGTCTGGAGAGGTGAAGATAGCGGACTTCGATCTTGCCTCCCTGCTCCCCGAGGACAACGGCGACGCGCGGAGCCCGAGCGTCATCGAGGGGACCCTCGCCTACATGGCGCCCGAGCAGACCGGGCGCACGAGCCGGGCGGTCGATCTCCGCACCGACCTCTATTCGCTGGGCGTCACGCTCTACGAGATGCTCACGGGCGTCCTGCCCTTCTCGGCCGGCGATGCCCTGGAGTGGGTCCACCATCACGCCGCGGTGCTCCCCCGGCCTCCATCGGAGCTCGTCCCGGGTCTCCCTTCGCCGGTGTCCGATCTCGTCATGAAGCTCCTCGCCAAGGCGCCCGAGGATCGATACCAGAGCGCGCGCGGCCTCACGCTCGATCTCGAGCGATGTCTCGAGGGGCTCACGACGCGCGCGCGCATCGACCCATTCCCGCTCGGAGAGCACGATTTCTCTGGTCTCTTCCAGATCCCGAAGGAGCTCTACGGCCGCGAGCGCGAGCTCGGCGCGCTCGTCGCCGCCTTCGAGCGCGTGGCGCGGCTCGGGGCTCCGGAGCTCCTCCTCCTCTCCGGCAACGCCGGCGTCGGCAAGACCTCGCTGGTGCAGGAGCTCTACCGGAAGGCGGTCCGGGAGCGGGGCCTCTTCGCGGCGGGCAAATTCGACCAGCAGCGCCGACACGCGCCCTACGCCACGATCGTCCAGGCGCTCCGCGAGCTCGTGCGCGAGATCCTGAGCGGGAGCGAGCCCGTCGTGGACGCGTGGCGGAGGCGGCTCTCCGCGGCCCTCGGCAAGAACGCGCAGCTCATCGTCGACGTCCTCCCGGAGGTGGAGCTCATCCTCGGCGAGCAGCCGCCCGTCGCCGAGCTGCCGCTGACCGAGACAGAGAACCGGTTCGCGATGGTGTTCCGGCGCTTCGTCGGCGCCTTCTGCCGCGAGGAGCGCCCACTCTGCCTCTTCCTCGACGACCTCCAGTGGGCAGACCCGGCGAGCCTCGCGCTCCTCGAGCACCTCGTCACCCACCCCGAGACGCAATGCCTGCTCGCGATCGGCGCCTACCGCGATGAAGAGGTGAGCCCGCTCCACCCGCTGACGTGCATGCTCGAGCGCGCGCGGGGCGCCGGCATAAGGCTCCTCGAGATCGAGCTCGCTCGGCTGTCCGAGCGGGATGTGCAGCGGCTCGTCGCCGATACGGTCCATACGAGCGGAGAGGACGCCGCCCCGCTCGCGCGCCTCGTCTACGAGAAGACCGCCGGCAATCCGTTCTTCGCCACCCAGTTCTTGACCATGCTCCACAAAGAGGGCCTGTTCGAGGTCGATCTGCGCGCAGGCGCCTTCAGGTGGGACATCGACGCGATCCGCGGCAAGGGCCTCGCCGACAACGTGGTCGATCTCATGATCGCGAAGATCAAGCGCCTCTCCCCGTCGGCCCAGAAGGCGCTCACGCTGGCCGCCTGCGTGGGGAATACCGTCGATGCCGGCACCCTCGCCGTCATCCGCGATCGGTCCGAGGACGCCATTCACGAGGACCACCGGGAGCTCGTGCGCGAGGGGCTGCTCCTCTGGTCCGGCGACACGTACCGGTTCCTCCACGACCGTGTCCAGCAGGCGGCTCACGCGCTCATTCCGGAGGCGGAGCTGGGGGCGGTGCACCTCCGCATCGGGCGGCTGCTCGCCGCCCACGCGCCTCCCGACGCGGCCGAGGCGCGCGTCTTCGAGATCGCCGGCCACCTGAACCTGGGCGCTGCCCTCGTGACCGACCGGCGCGAGAAGGTCCGGATCGCCAGGCTCAACCTGGTGGCGGGCCGGCGAGCCAAGGCCTCTGCAGCCTACGCAGCCGCGGCCAGCTACCTCGCGGCGGGCATCGCGCTGCTCGGGGACGACGCCTGGAACAAGGAGCGCGCGCTCGCGTTCGATCTCCACTGCGAGGGCGCGCGCTGCGCCTTCCTGTGCGGCGACTTCGCCGCCTCCGAGCGGCTCGTCGACGTGCTCCTTCTGCGCGCTCGGGGCCGGCTCGAGCTTGCGGAGGTCCACGGCATCGAGATCGTCCTCCACACGGCCCGGACCGATTTCGAGCGAGCGGCGCAGAGCGCCCTCTCCTGCGTGCGCCGCTTCGGCATCGACATCCCGCTCCACCCGACGCGCGACGCGGTAGAGCGCGCGGTATGCGAGGTCTGGGGCGAGGTGTGCGACCGCCGCATCGAGGAGCTCGTCAGCCTGCCGCGCATGGTCGATCCGGACATGCTGGCCGTGATGACGACCCTGTCGACGGCGCTCCCGTCAGCCTATTTCACGGACCCGCGCCTCTACAGCCTCATCGCGTGCCACATGGTCCGGCTCAGCCTCCGCGCGGGCAACTCGGACGCTTCTCCGCCTGGATACGTCGCGTTCGGCGGGACCATCGGCCGCGTCCTCGGCCTCTACCGGGAGAGCTACCGCTTCGGCGAGCTCGCCCGCGCGCTGCTGGAGACCAGCGGCCGGGCCGGGAACCGGGCGCAGATCCTCCATATGATCAGCACCTTCATCGACGCCTGGATCCGCCCCTTGCAGGACGTGGTCGGCCTCCTCTACAAGGCATTTGACGAGGCCGTCGAGACCGGTGCGCTGCTCTACGCGTCGTATGGCTCGTTTCAGGGCGTGACCCTGCGCCTCGCCGCGGGCGATCCGCTGGCGGACGTCGTCGCCGAGGCCGAGCGCCACATGGACTTCGCGCGCCGGGCCCGGTACGACGTCATCCACGATTCCTTGGCCGTCGTGCATCGGTTCGTGGAGCGCCTGCGCGGGCGCGATTCGGGCTGGGGGAGCGAGGGCGCCGATGACATCGAGGGACCGCCGCGCGGGGCGGCGGAGCGGATCACGCGCTTCCACGCGCGCCTCTACGCCGCCCAGGCGGCGCTCCTGTTCGGTCGCCATGGCGAAGCCGTGGCCGCGTCGCGCGCGGCGGGCGAGCTGCTGGGTACCGTGACAGACCAGTTCCACGTCAGCACGCAAGCCTACGTCGCCGCGCTCGCGCTCTCGTGCCATGCCCGCGCCCTGCCAGAGGAGCAGCGAAGAGACCTCCTCCCTGCCCTGAGGGCACACGAGGCGGATCTCCGCCGCTGGGCGGAGGTCCAGCCCGCGAACCAGGCAGACCGCCACGCGCTCGTGTCGGCCGAGATCGCGCGCATCGCGGGCGACGAGCTCTCCGCGATGCGCCTCTACGAGCAGGCCATCCGGGCCGCGCGCTCGAGCGGCTTCGTCCATGGCGAGGCGCTGGGCCAGGAGCTCGCAGCGGCGTTCTACCGCGATCGCGGCTTCGACCTGATCGCCGACGCCTACCTCCGCGCGGCCCGCAGCAGCTACGCCCGCTGGGGCGCCGACGGGAAGGTGAAGCAGCTCGACAGGCTCTTTCCGCACCTCGCGGCGCGCCCGCTCGCCGCGACGAGCACGGTCACGATGCCGGCCGAGGAGCTCGACCGGCTGGCCGTCGTGAGGGCGTCTCAGAGCCTCTCGGGCGAGATCCTGATGCCCCGGCTCGAAGAGGCGCTGCTGAGGGTCGTCCTTGCGCACGCAGGCGCGCAGAAGGGCTACCTGCTGGAGGCTCGCCGCGGCGCCGCGTCGATCCGGGCGAGGGCGAGGATCGAGGGAGGAAAGCCGTTCGTGGAGTCGCTCGCCGGCGAGGCGCGCGCGCCCGCGTCCTCCGCCGCGCTGCCGCTGTCGGTCGTCAACTACGTCGTCCGGACGGGCGAGCCGGTTATCCTCGACGACGCGGCGGAGACGCGGTTCTCGGCGGACGAGTACATCGCGCTGGCCCGGCCGAGATCGGTCCTGTGCATGCCGATCGCGCGGCGCCCCGGGGTCGACGCGATCCTCTACCTGGAGAACGCCGCGATGCGCGGCGCGTTCACCGAGGACACGCTCGCGGTGCTCGATCTGCTCGCGTCGCAGGCCGCCATCTCGCTCGAGAACGCGTCGCTCTACGCGGCGCTGAAGAAGAGCGAGGCGTTGCTCCAGAGCATCGTCGACAGCTCGCCGGCCGCCATCTACGTCAAGGATCTGGAGGGCCGGCTGCTCCTGATCAACCGGCGGTACGAGCAGTTCGTCCATCTGTCGAGAGAGCAGGTGATCGGCAAGAGAGATCACGAGCTCTTCCCGCCGGAGATGGCGGACGCGTTCGCCGCCTACGACCGCAAGGTGATCGAGGCGGACAGCCCGCTGGACCTGGAAGAGGTCGTGCTCGTGGACGACGAGCCGCGCACGTACCTGTCCCTCAAGTTCACCCTGCACGACGCCGCTGGAGCCATCTATGCCGTCTGCGGCATCTCGACGGACATCACCGAGCGCAAGCGGGCGGAGATGGCCGAGCGCTTCCTGGCGGAGGCGAGCAGGCGGCTCGCGGCCGATCTCGGCTACGAGGCGACGCTGGACGCGATCGCGGGGGTCGCGGTGCCCGAGCTCGCCGAGGGCGCCGCGCTCTACGTGCTCGACGACGCGGGCGCGCTCCAGCAAGCCGCCGTCGCGGCGGACTCCCCGGCCAAGGCCGCGCGCCTGCGCGAGCTCGCCGCGCCCTCCGGGGACGCCGCCGCGTCCCCGGGCGCGCCCGGGGATCCCCACCGTGTCCTCGGCGCGGATCGTGCCGAGCTCTGCCGCGTGAGCGACGGCCTGATGCGGCGCTGGGCCGCGGGCGCGGCGCGCCCGGAGGCGCTCTTCGAGCTCGCGCCCGCGGCGTACATGAACGCGCCGCTCGTGACGCGCGGCCGCTGCCTCGGCGTGCTCTCGCTGATGCGGACCGGAGCGACGCCGCGTTATACCGGGGCCGACGCGCCGCTCGTCGAGGAGCTCGCGCGCAGGGCCGCGATGGCGCTCGACAACGCGCGCCTTTACCGCGAGGCGCAGCAGGCCGTCCAGATCCGCGAGGAGTTCCTCGCCGTCGCGTCCCACGAGCTCCGCACGCCGCTCACGCCGCTCAGGCTGAAGCTCGCGCTGATGCAGAAGAAGCTGGCGACCGAGATCGTGAACCCCTCGCTCGAGCGCATGGTCGCGGTGAGCCTGGGGCAGGTCGAGCGGATCGAGCGGCTCATCGAGGCCCTCCTCGACGTGAACCAGATTGCGCGCCATGAGCTCGACCTCGATCTCTCGGAGGTCGACCTCTCCGCGCTGACCTGCGACGTCGTGAGCGAGCTCCGCGAGCCCTCGTCGCGTGCGGGCTGCCGGATCGAGATCGCGGCGGGGCGCCCGGTGCGCGGCCGCTTCGATCGGCTCCGCGTCGCGCAGGTCCTGAGGAGCCTGCTCAACAACGCGATCAAGTTCGGCAAGGGCGGGCCCATCGAGGTGACCGTCGCCGAGCGCGGCGACACGGCGCGGGTCGTCGTGCGCGATCACGGGCCCGGCATCGCGCCGGAGGACATGGAGCGCATCTTCAGGCGGTTCGAGCGGGCGGTCTCGTCGAGGTCCTACGGCGGGCTCGGGCTCGGGCTCTACATCGCGAACGAGATCGTCCGGGCGCACGGGGGCACGCTCCAGGTGTCGAGCGAGAAGGGCAAGGGCGCCTGCTTCACCGTGGATCTGCCGCGGAACGTCGCACCGTCATCTGCCTCGGGAGGCCCGCCGAGGAGCGGGGGTGTCGCGTCCTAGCGAGACAGAGCGCCAGGACGCCCAGAGAAGACGACGAGCGATTCGCTCTCCCCCTTCCGCCTCCGCGGCTCGATTCTGCGTCACGCCCCCTGCGCGTCGGGGAAGAGCTTCTGGAAGCTGTCCTTGTCGATCGCCTTCTCCAGCGCCGCCTGGACCGAGATGGTGTCCTTCTTGACGAGCCGCTCCAGCGCCATGTCCATCGTCTGCATGCCGGCGGAGCGGCCCGCCTGCATCAGGTTCGTGATCTGGAACGTCTTGCCCTCGCGGATCATCGCGGAGAGCGCGCTCGAGCCGACGAGGATCTCGTGGGCGGCGACGCGGCTCGTGCCGTCCTTCGTGCGGAGCAGCTGCTGGGCGATGATCGCGGCGAGGCTCTCGGCGAGCATGCCGCGGACCTGGAGCTGCTCGTCGGCGGGAAACGCGTTGATGATACGGTCGATCGTCGCGGCGGCGCTGTTCGTGTGGACGGTGCCGAAGACGAGGACACCGAAGCTCGCGAGCTGCAAGGCGAGCTTCATGGTCTCGTTGGTCCGGAGCTCGCCGATCAGGATCACGTCGGCGTCCTCGCGCCCGGCGCTGCGGATCGCGCTCGCGAAGCTGCCCGCGTCGGGGCCGACCTCGCGGTGCGTGATCTGGGCCTTGATGGGGCTGTGCACGAACTCGACCGGATCCTCGATCGTGAGGACATGGCAGGCGCGCGAGCGGTTGATGTGATCGATCATCGCCGCGAGCGTCGTGGACTTGCCGGAGCCGGTCGGCCCGGTGATCAAGATGAGCCCGCTCGTCCGCTCGGACAGCCGGCGGGCGATCTCGGGGCAGCCGAGATCGTCGAGCGAGAGGATCTTGCTCGGGATGGTGCGGAAGACGGCCGCGAGCCCGGTGGTCTTGTAGAAGTAGTTCGCGCGGAAACGGGCCCTGTCCGCGTAGGAATAGGCGAAGTCGAGATCGAGCTCGTCGACGATCCGCCGCGTCTCCTCGGGGGTCGTGATCTCGAAGAGGAGCGCCTCCATCTCGGCCGTGTCGAGGGGCGTGTCGCGCAGGGCGATGAGCTCGCCTCGGGCGCGCACGAGCGGCGGATAGCCGATGCCGAGGTGCAGGTCGCTGCCCTTCCTCGAGAGCAGCTCGTCGAAGAGGCGGTCGATCCGGGCCACGTTACGCTCCCTTCTTTCCGAAGAGCGCGCCCGCGCGCTCGAAGAGGCCCTTGCCCGCCTCGAGGGGCGCGGACTTGGACGCGTCGGGCGCGGGGGCGGGTGGCCTCCTGTCCGGCGTGAGCATGGGCTGCCGCCTGCCGGCGAGGACGGCCTCGAGCTCGTCGGGGGCCTCCGCCACCTTGAGCGCGGCCTCGAGCGTGGTCTTGCCGGCGCGGACGAGCTCGGCCAGCGAGTCGTCCAGGCGGATGATCCCGAGGCCCTTCCCCCGCTGCTGGAGGCTCGGTATCTGGAACGTCTTGGAGTCGCGGATGAGGTTCCAGAGCGGGACGGAGCCGGGCAGGACCTCGGCGGCGGCGACCATGCGCCTGCCGCCCTCGCTCGGCAGGAGCCGCTGGCTGACGATGAGCCGGAGGCCGCCCGCGAGGGTGACGCGCACCTGCTGCTGATCGCCGGGCGGGAAGAGATCGATCAGCCGATCGATGGTCTTCGCCGCGCTCGGGGTGTTCATGGTGCCGAGGACGAGGTGGCCAGTCTCGCTCGCGGCCAGCGCCATGCGGACCGTCGCCGTGTCCCTGAGCTCGCCGACGACGATGACGTCGGGATCCTCGCGCAGCGAGGCCTTGAGGGCGTTCTCGAAGGAGCGGGTGTGCGTGCCGACCTCGCGCTGGCTGATCATCGCCTTGCCGCGCGCATGGACGAACTCGACGGGATCCTCGACCGTGATGATGTGATGGCTGGTCTCGCGGTTCAGGATGTCGACGATCGCGGTGAGCGTCGTGGTCTTGCCGTGGCCCGTCGGCCCGGTGATCACGATGAGGCCCTGGTGGTGGCGGGTGGCGAGCCCGATGGCGTCGGGCAGGCCGAGCGACGCGAGGGTCGGGATGGTGCGCGCTATCAGCCGGAACGAGCCCTTGTACCCCTGCCGGTGGCGCGAGATGTTCACCCGGAAGCGGCCGAGCGCGCCGAGCTCCAGGGCGAAATCGCAGGAGCCCTCGACCTCGAGCACCTGCGAGAGGCGCGCCGGGACGCGCGGCAAGAGGAGGGACTCGACGGCCGCCGGGTCGAGCGGCTCGCCGTGCGGCATCAGCTCGCCGGCCACGCGCAGGAGCGGCGGGCGGCCGGCGACGAGGTGCAGATCGCTCGCGCCCTGATCGCGCGCCATGGCGAGCAGCCCGTCGAGGGCGGCCGCCGGCACTTCGGCGGAGGAGGGCCGCGCGCGCCCGCCCGCGGCGGCCACGCGCGCGGCGGCGCGGGGCTCCGGGGACGGCGCCGACGGGCGGGCGGCCGGCGCGGCGCGCTCGGCGGCCGGCGCATCGTCGGCGCGCGCCTCGAAGCGGGCCACCGAGGGCCGGCTGGCGCGGGGCTCTGCAGGCGGCGGCGGAGAGCGGAGGTCGAGCGCGACCTCCGAGGAGCTCGTGCGCTTCGCGTCCTGCTCGCGCGGCGGTGAGCGCTGCCCCTCCTCGGGCGCGAGGTGCTCCCGCATGGAGAGCTGCTGCGAAGGGCGCGCGGGAGGCGCGGCGGCCGCGGTCCCCGACGCGCCGGACGACTGCATCCGCGTCATGCGGGCGTGCACGAGGTCGCCCTGGCGCGCGGCGACGACCGAGATGGCGCCGATGCCCTCGATGCGGATGTGCCACTGCGACGGCTTCGCGCCGAGGGCCTCGATGTGGCGGCCGCCGCCGAGCGCGCTGAGGAGCATGAGGATGTCCTCCGTGGTGAGGGCGCCGGGATCGACGGCCTGGAAGGCGCCCGAGACCTTGACGCTGGGCATGCGCCCGGTGGCCACGGCGAACTCCGTCACCTCGGGGCGGTTCAGTTGCGAGAGCCAGGATCGAAGGGCGTTCATCGTCGTCGCGCGTCTCCGCAAGCCGACTCTATCAACGATGAGGCGCCGCGTTCCAAAATGTCGTGCGACGGCGGCGACATTCGGCCGCGGCCCCCGCGCCGACTCCCTCCCACCGTCCCCGCTCGCGGCGACCGCGCGGTCCTCCTCGGAGCGGTGCGACCCGGCTCACGCCCGCGGCGTGCTCCGCCGCGCGCGGCGCCGGGCTACTGGATCGCGAGCTTGAGCCGAGCGCCCTTCACGAAGTGGCCAGGCGTCTTGCCCTTCTCGCCGGGCGGCGCCTGCGGCTCCGAGTCGATGGTGAGCTGCATGTTGCCGGTCGACTCGATCTTCTTCATGGTCACCCTGGCGATCTCGACCCATTTCGTGGATCTCGGCCCGTCGGGGTCCTCGACCTTGCGGAAGAGCACCGCCTTGGTCCCCGCGGCGACCGGCTTCTCGGTCGTGGAGACGAGCGGCAGCAGCGTCGCGACCTTTCCCGCGCGCGAGACCAGCCTGCCATAGACCTCCACGGAGAAGGTGTCCCACTCGCCCGCGCCGGGGGCCGAGGCGGGCTCTGCCGTAGGCGCGCTCTCCGCGCCGGCTACCGTCGGTGCAGCCTGCCGCGGCGTGGCGGGGTGCTCTGCCGAGGCCGCGGTCGGCGCGGCGGAGAGGAGCGCTGCCGCGCCCGCGGCGACGAGCGATCGCGAGCACCTGGAGAGCCAATCACCAACCGTCTTCATGCACCACGCTCCTTCGCTACTTCGACGTGATCCCACGACCCGCGTGAACTCCGCAAGATCGCAAACACCGCAGTCACAAAACTTCTCATCGTGACGCAGACTGACACCTTCCGCAACTCATTTCTCGATCTCGACGGGGTTTGCGGTCATGAGCCGTTCGTCACGCTTGTCGGCGGCTCGTGAGCTTCGTCAGTCTCGTCAGTCTCGTCAGTCTCGTCAGTCTCGTCAGCTTCTCGCCGACCTGAGCGCTTGGGCGCGCCTCGCTCAGATTCAGGTGCTGGCCGCGTCGGCGAGGCCGACCGGGCTCCGGCTGCGCGGCGCACGAGGAGCGCGGCGCGGCTCGCCCGAGCTCACCTGGTCATCTGGCTTGCCTGTCGTTCTGGCTCGCCCGTCGTTCCGGCTGCCTGGTCGCCCGGCGTGACCGCCTGCCTGGGCTCTCCGGCTCGCCTCGCTGGTTCTCCGACGGGTCCATCAGCGCGCTTCGCGAGGCGCGCTCTCGAAGAGCGAAACACCCGCGCGAGCGACAGGCTGGCTCGGTCCAAGCCCGCCGTACCTCATTCCCACCCGTCCGACGAAACCAGCTGCGCACAGCAACGCGATCTCTCCCTCTCCAACCTCGCTCCGGGAACCTTCCCGGTGCCTTCCAACACCGCCGACCCGAAAATCGATGTCGGAGTAAGAGTCGCGTTTCAACCAAGATATCATGTCTTCGTCAAAGCAGAGCAGAAATTTTCGGACGCAGTCGATTCTGGTGAGCCCCCGTGCGTGCATGTGTGACGCGTGCCGGCGCAGGCGTGCGCCCGTGCGTCCCATGCGTGATGCGTGATGCGTGATGCGTGCCGCCGCAGGCGTGCGCCGGCGGGCCCTGCCGCTGTAGGATGGCCGCGGAGGAACAGAGCCCATGCCCACGGTCGCCGATCACTACGACAAGCTCCTCGCCGAGCACTATTCGAGGATGTTCGGGGAGTACGACGCCAAGGTCGCCGAGCAGCGGGCGCTGTTCGAGCGCCTCGGCCTGCGCCCTGAAGGCTCGTCCGGCGGCTCGCCCGAGGCCATCGACCTCGGGTGCGGCTCCGGCTTTCAGTCCCTCGCGCTGGCGCAGCTCGGGTTCAGGGTGACCGCCGTGGACACGTCGGACAGGCTGCTCGCCGAGCTCGAAGCGCGCCGCGGGCCGCTCGCCGTCGAGATCGTGAGAGGGGATCTCCTCGACGCGCTGGAGCGCTCGGGGCCCCCCTGCGCGCTCGCCGTGTGCATGGGCGACACGCTCCCCCACCTCGGCAGCAAGTCGGACGTGGAGCGGATGTTCGCCGGCTGCGCCCGGCGACTCGCGCCCGGCGGCCATCTCGCGCTCACGTTCCGTGACCTCACCCGCGAGCTCGTAGGCGCCGACCGGTTCATCCCAGTCCACGACTCCGCGGATGTGATCATGACCTGTTTCCTCGAGTACGAACCCGAGACCGTCAAGGTGCACGACCTCGTTCACACGCGCGGCCGAGAGGACGGCCGGTGGACGCTGTCAGCGAGCTTCTATCGCAAGCTGCGCCTCGCCCCCGATTGGGTCTGCGACAGGCTCGACGCGGCCGGACTCCGCGTCATCCATCGCGAGATCGCGCGCGGCCTCGTCACCCTCGTCGCGCGCTCCTGAGCTGACGTGGGCCGGGATACGAACACCGATTCAAATACCTCCTATGGAGGTTGATGGCGCGGGCGACGCGGCGCTAACTTGATATGGGAGGATGAGACCCATGTCCGAGAGAGCGAGTCAGACAGGCACGAACGACGCCGGGCAAGCTGCGGTCGTCAACCGGCCGTCGCGGGATGAGGTCCAGGACCTGCGGCGAGAACGAGACGAGGCGCGCCAGCTCCTGGCCACGCTGGTCGTGGCGCTCAAGCGCGCGACGTTCCGGCACGGCACCTACATCGACGGGCTGGGCGCCGCGATGGTCGCCGTGGATCGGTGGTCCAAGCCACGAGGCCGATGATCGAAGGGCCGGCCCCGGGCTGCGGTGACGCCCGGAGTCGCGGCCCAGGCCCCGGGAGACCTGGTGCGCGCCGCCTTGGCCGCTCGAACGACCTCGCCGGCTGTGGACGCAGCGCACGCAGCGCGCGGCGGTGGACGCAGCGCGCGGCGGTGGACGCAGCGGGCGCGGCGGTACCCTGGCGCCGGCCCCGCCTGCCGGCTAGGCGCGAAGGCCGGAACGGAGTAGGTTCCTGGCATGGCCGGATACCGCAGTCGTACATCCACCCAGGGGCGCAACATGGCAGGGGCGCGCGCGTTGTGGCGCGCCACCGGCATGAAGGACGCGGACTTCGAGAAGCCGATCGTCGCCATCGCCAACAGCTTCACGCAGTTCGTTCCGGGGCACGTCCACCTCCACGACGTCGGCCAGCGGGCGAAGAAGGTCATCGACGCCGCGGGCGGCTGGGGCGTCGAGTTCAACACCATCGCCATCGACGACGGCATCGCGATGGGCCACGCCGGCATGCTGTACTCGCTGCCGAGCCGGGAGCTCATCGCCGACAGCGTCGAGTACATGGTGAACGCGCACTGCGCGGACGCGCTGCTGTGCATCTCGAACTGCGACAAGATCACGCCCGGCATGCTCCTCGCCGCCATGCGGCTCAACATCCCGACCGTCTTCGTGTCGGGCGGTCCGATGGAGGCGGGCAAGCTCGTCGGGACCCACGACCGCGACGGCAAGCCGCTCATCCGGAAGCTCGACCTCATCGATCCGATGATCGCCGCGAGCGACGACAAGGTGACCGACGCGGATCTCGCCGCGATGGAGCGGTCCGCGTGCCCGACCTGCGGCTCGTGCTCCGGCATGTTCACGGCCAACAGCATGAACTGCCTCAACGAGGCGCTCGGCCTCGCGCTGCCCGGCAACGGCACGCTGCTCGCGACGCACGCGGCGCGCTGGGAGCTCTTCGAGGCGGCCGCGAAGCGCGTCGTCGCGCTCGCGCAGCGGCACTACGTCGACGGCGACGCCTCGGTGCTGCCGCGGAGCATCGCGACGTTCGAGGCGTTCGAGAACGCGATGGCGCTCGACATCGCGATGGGCGGCTCGACGAACACGGTGCTCCACATCCTGGCGGTCGCCCGCGAGGCGCAGGTGGACTTCAAGATGGCGGACATCGACCGGATGTCGCGCAAGGTGCCCAACATCTGCAAGGTCGCGCCGTCGTCGCATCACCACGTCGAGGACGTGCACCGCGCGGGCGGCGTGCTGACGATCCTCGGCGAGCTCGACCGCGCTGGGCTCATCCACCGGCAGGCGGGCACGGTCCACGCGGGCACGCTGGGCGAGGCCATCGACGAGAACGACATCCGCCGCCCCACGGCGACGGCCGCCGCGAAGAAGCGCTCGCTCGCCGCACCGGGCGGCGTGCCGACCACGGTCGCGTTCTCGCAAGACAAGTACTTCGCCGACACCGACGATGACGCCCAGAAGGGCTGCATCCGCGACGTCGACCACGCGTACAGCCGCGAAGGCGGGCTCGCCGTGCTCTACGGCAACATCGCGGTGGACGGCTGCATCGTGAAGACCGCCGGCGTCGATCCCGAGATCTGGAAGTTCGAGGGGCCCGCGCGGGTCTTCCACTCGCAGGAGGCGGCGTGCGACGCGATCTGGGACAACCAGATCCGCTCGGGCGACGTGGTCGTGATCGTCTACGAGGGGCCGAAGGGCGGCCCCGGCATGCAGGAGATGCTCTATCCGACGTCGTTCCTGAAGGGGAAGGGCCTCGGAAAGGCGTGCGCCCTCATCACCGACGGCCGGTTCAGCGGCGGGACCTCGGGCCTGAGCATCGGGCACGTCTCGCCCGAGGCGGCCGAGGGCGGGACCATCGGGCTCATCGAGGAGGGCGACCGCATCCGGATCGACATCCCCGCCCGGACGATCGATGTCCTCGTCAGCGAGGCGGAGCTCGATCGCCGCCGCCGCGCCGCCGAGGCGCGCGGCGCCGATGCGTTCAGGCCGAACCGCGACCGGAAGGTCTCCCCTGCCCTGCGGGCTTACGCGCTGATGGCCACGAGCGCCGCCAACGGCGCTGTCCGCGACGTCGGCCAGATCGAGCCGGGCCGGCGCGCCGGGGACGGCGCGACCGCGACCGCCCCCGCGCAGCGCAAGTAGCGGAGCTCCAGCCGCCAAGCCGCGCAGGCGAGGCGCGAACGAGGCGCGGACGAGGACACAGCGCCCGCAGCGCGGCGGCCGCCGTCGGTGGAACGGTGGCCACCGCCCCGACCACCCGGCGCGCCTCGGCGCCCGGCGCAGGTCGGGCGCTGCAACGCTCCGGGCCGGTACGGCATCCACCGCGACGGGGGTGCGCCCGGTCGCGTATGATGCCGTACATGAGAAAATTGGCGCTCATCGTGGCCACCTCTCTCGTCTCGGGTTGCAGCCCGAAGGTGCGTGATTTCCCTGGTGACCACGACGTCGGGAGCGGTGGAAGCGGGGCCGGTGGCGGCAGCAGCGCCACCGCCAGCAGCAGTGACGCCACCACCACCACCACCAGCGGCGCCAGCAGCAGCAGCAGCAGCAGCGGCGCCAGCAGCAGCAGCGGCGGTGCGACGGATGGCTGCGTCGACCCGGTGGAGGACTGCCCGCCAGCGCAGAGCGCCTGCATGGAAGCGGTGTGCGGCGAGGGTGAGTGTGCAGAGCGGCCGAGGCCGGCGCGGACCCCCTGCGGGGCAGACGGCAGCGCGGAGTGTGATGGAACCGGGGACTGCGTGACGTGCGCGGGCGGCATGCAGTGCGAGTGCGGGGAGCCGGGTTGCCCGAACACGTGCGGATCGACGGACGTGATGGTCATGCCTGCGAGCTGCGCGGGGGGCAGGCCGGGCGCCGGGGACAGCTGCGGGCCGGGCGACGCGAGCTGCTGCGGCAACAGGATGGTCCCCTGTGGCACTTTCCTGAGGGGCTACGACGGGACGCCGAGCACTGACGACGCGTTCCCCGCGGCCGTCAGCGACTTCCGCCTGGACAAGTACGAGATCACGGTGGGGCGATTCCGAGCGTTCGTGGATGCCGGGCAGGGCGTGCAGGAGAGCCCGCCGGCCATCGGGGCTGGCCGGCACCCCCACGTCAACGGCAGCGGGTGGATCGCGGGGTGGAACACGCGGCTCGCGCCGAACACCGCGGGGCTCCGGGCGGCGCTGCAGTGCAATGGCGATCGCCTCTGGACGTGGACCGACGCCCCCGGGTCGAACGAGGAGCTGCCGATCAATTGCATCACCTGGTTCGAGGCGTTCGCGTTCTGCGCGTGGGACGGCGGCCGCCTGCCCTCCGAGGCGGAGTGGAACTATGCGGCTGCCGGTGGCGACGAGCATCGACCTTACCCCTGGGGCTCCGGGATCGACGGCGATCGCGCCTCCTACAACTGCACGGGGGATGGGAGCGCAGCGGGGGCTTGCGCGCTGAGCGACATCCTGCCGGTCGGGTCGAAGCCGCGTGGCGACGGGCGATGGGGGCACTCGGATCTGGCCGGGAATCTGTGGGAGTGGACGATGGACTGGTGGCGGGATGCGCTCCCCACGCCGTGCATCGACTGCGTGCATCGCGTGGACGGCGATCGCGACGCGACGCGGGTCACCCGCGGCGGGAGCTACCGCGCGCCGGCGACGGACGTGCGCGCAGGCAACCGCGACTTCAGTTATCCCATCGACCGCGTCAACAACATCGGCGCCCGCTGCGCACGAAACATCTAGAGCGGCGGTCACCCGCTTCGGATACGGGCCCACCTCGGCGTTTTCGGTGCTCAGCGCACCGGAGTCTCAGGATTGATCATATTTTCCCCACCTCCCTCGCGGCGCTCCAGCCTTGGACGAGGGTGAGGAGTTGCTCGTAGCCACGGCCCAAGGTCTGCCAGCCGGGCTCGCCGTTTCGCCGGAGGTGTCCGCCGAGCCCGGCGATTGCCAGGAAGGCATCGCGGGCCGTGGCGTTCTCGGGCAGGGGCTTGCGCGCGAAGACCCGCAGCACCTCGATCTGGGTGGGCGTGAGCACGGCGGTCGCGGGCTGCTCCGGAGCGCGCCGAGCCTCGCTGCGCAGCAGCAATAGCTGCCAGGCGATGGGCGCGAAGAGCGCCAGCACGTTGCGCAAGCCGTGCAGGTCCTCGATCTGGCGCTTCTCGTAGGCGCATCCGGTCTTCAGGGCCTTGAAGAACTCCTCCACCATCCAGCGCGCCCGGTACCAGTCGACCAGCTGCGTCAGCTGCTCGACGGACTCGACCGGCTCGCTCGTGAGCAGCACCCACTCGACCGGCGCTTCGCCCGGCGGCGGCTCGATCTCCCAGACGCGTACGACCCACAGCGACAGCGTCGCAGGCAGCTCGCGCGGCTGGGATCTCGGTCGCCGCAGGGTCACGCGCGTGCTTCCAAGGGCGAGCTTGGCCAAGCGTCCTGCGCGCGGAGGATGCAGCCGTTTCTGTTGAGGGCTGCGATTGCCCGCCGGCCGCGGCGAAAGCTCTACCTCGCGTACGGCCACCGCTTGAACATGCGCGAGCGCCTGCTCGAGCTTGGCCTGCTCTCCGAGGGCGTCAGCCTCGACGAGGCGATTGTGCGCGAGCCGAATCACGAACCGATGCCCTGCGCTCAAAAGCTGCGCGAACAGGCCGTAGTCGTCGCCTTCGCGGTCCATGACGTGCACCACGTCGTGCGCAGTAGCGCCCAAGGCCGCGACTCGCTCCACCTGCTCTCCCCAGCGGTCGTGCTCGTTGTCCGTCCTGCCGTCGTCGCGCACGTGCGTGCTCAGATCGAGCACGCCGAGCGGGCGGCGCGTTCCATCGCCGCTGACCGCCAGCGTGAAGTGGGCGAAGAACGTCTGCCCCGAGGAGCGCAGCCGTCCGAGCCCCTGCCGCTGGCCGTCCGAGCGGAAGGACAGGGTCGTGGTGTCATGGATGGCGAGCACGACCGGCTCGGCCTCCATGCGCGCGAGGGTGGCGCGCACATGCGGAGCCAGAATCGCCGCGGGCGTGACGGCGTCGTTGCCGAAGAAACGGTACGCCGCCTCCAGCTCGCTGTCGGACAGCAGCGAGGGGAAGCTCTTGTCCGGCGCCTGCGCCAGCTTCTGCACCAGCTTGCTCTGGCGCTTCGAAAGCCGCGCATCGCCGAAGTGCGCGTCGCTCATCTCCTCGGCGAGCGCCGCTGCGTGCTCTGCTGCAGGTGAACCCATCCGCAGCTTTGATCACGTCGCTCAGCACACATCAAGCGAGATGTGTAGGATCCTGAGACCGGAGTGCGCTTGCGCGCCGAAAATGCCGATCTGGGCCCGTCTCCTGTGCGGGAGACCGCCGCTCTGCTCGACATGGTGCAGAGGTGGGCGGAAAGCGTTGTGGATCGGGCGTCGCGGGACACAGCGGGGCGTCGCGGGACACAGCGGGGCGTCGCGGGACACAGCGGGGCGTCGCGGGACACAGCGGGGCGTCGCGGGACACAGCGGGACGTCGCGGGACATCACGGGACGTCCACGAGACCGGATTCGACGCCGGGCGTGGTGTGCGATGTCGACGCTGAGGCGCGGCGTGCTAGAGCGCGCGATCGTGGCGTCATCGCGGGGCCAGGCTCAAGGGCAGCAGATCACCGTCGTGGGCGCAGGGGTGATCGGGTTGACCACGGCGGTCGTCCTCCAGCGGGACGGCCACCGGGTACAGGTGATCGCAGCGGCGCGCGGCGAGCGAACGACGTCCGCGGTCGCGGCGGCGCTGTGGCATCCTTTCCTGGCGAACCCGCCCGAGCGCGTCAACGCGTGGTCCTCGAGGAGCCTCGATGAACTCACGCGCATCGCGAACGAACACCCGGAGGCGGGCGTGGATCTCCTGACCGCGCGCGAGGCGGCGGACGACACGCGCCTGCCGTGGTGGGCTCCGAGCGCCCCGGACCTCGCGCTCGAGCCTGGACCCCACCCGCTGGGCGCGCCGTACAGCCTGCGATTCACGGCGCCGCGCATCGAGCCATCGTTGCACCTGCCCTGGCTGGAGGCGCAGCTCGACTGTCCAGTGCGCACCGAGCACGTGCGATCGCTCGCCGAGGTCGAGGGCGACTGCATCGTGAATTGCACCGGGCTCGGGGCGCGCGCGCTCACCGGCGACGGCGAGCTCATCGGTATCTACGGCCAGGTGGCGATCGTCGAACCAGGCGAGATCCCCCCAGATGTCGCACTGGGTGATGAAAGGGACGAGTCGGCGCTCGTTTATGTCATCCCAAGACGTCGCGAGATCGTGATTGGCGGTTGTTTCATCCCGTCGCCCGATGATCGCCCGTTGACGCCTGATCCCGAGCTCGCTGACGCAATGCTCCAGCGGGTGCGCGCGGCCGGGCTCAAGCCAGGCCGCTTGCTCGGCTCACGCGCCGGGCTGCGCCCTTACCGGAGCACCGTGCGGGTCGAGCGAGAAGGCCGTGTGATCCACAACTACGGCCACGGCGGTTCGGGATACACGCTGGCATGGGGTTGTGCCCACGAGGTGAGCGCAATTCTGCGGGACGGCAACGCGTCGACACACGGCCATGTCTAGCGGAATGTGCCGAGCGCACTGTTTTGACGCGCGCCATGATGTCAGCGTCAGCGCGGCGCTCCGGGCCTGTTCCTCGGACAACGGCAGCGGCGCCAACGCCAACGCCAACCCACGCCGCCGCGAACGCGGCTACGAGCCAACGCAAGCTGACGCAGGCGGACGACGTCATCGCAAACCGATGCAACGGTTGCGTCGGTCGCAACGGTCGTAACCGTCGTAAGCGTTGTAACCGACGCAACCGTCACAAACCGAAACAAACGACGCTGCTTCTGGAATCCAGCCAACCAGAAAGCCCAACGCAACGCTCCGAAAGTCCCGTTGTGCTCCTGTTGCTAGGCTGCTAGATTGGATTCGTGCTCGTCTGCGAGCGTCTCCCGCCTTCTCTCGCAGTGGGACCGCCCATGGCGCTCCTCTGTTCATCCGAGGGAATGGCCGTGGACGGCCTCGCTCTGGAGGTCGCTAACCCCTGACGACTTCTCGGTGCCATCCCTGGAACGCGGTCCCGAGTGGTCGAACGTTCGTTTGCGCTTGATCCGGTGTCCACCGTTCGCTGTCACCAACGTGAAGATCCGAAGCTTCCCCGGGGAGTTTTGAGCGCCATGAACAACGACGAGAACCGACTCAGTCGTCCATCGGGGCGGCCAGCCGTCTGGAGTTTCACGAGGAACGACGGCGAGAAGGGCCCGAGCCGACCCTCAGGCAGGCCGTCGGGGCGGCCCTTGGGCAGGCCGTCGGGGCGGCCCTCGGGCAGGCCGTCGGGGAGACCTTCCGGGCGGCCGGCGCTCTGGAGCGTCCTGCCGCTCGACAGCGGCTTGCTGCAGACCCGGACGATCGAGTGGCCGACGGTGGCGCTCTTCGCCGGGTCGTACGCCCTCTGGGCGACGGCCGTCTACGCGGGCATCGCGGGCTCGGTGTCGACCGTTCCGGCCGTGCTCGCGGCGGCGGTCGCCGCGTATGCCGCCTTCACGCCGATGCACGAGGCGTCGCATCGGTCGCTGGCGCGCTCCGCGCTGCTGAACGGCGTGATCGGGCGGCTGTCCGGGCTGCTGCTCATGGCGCCGTTCCTGGCGGTGCGTCACTTCCACCTCGAGCATCACAAACACACGAACGAGGCGGACCGGGATCCCGACTACTGGAGTGGGCGCGGCCCGTGGTACCTCCTGCCGCTCCGCTGGGCGACACAGGATCTCCACTACTACTATCTATTTTTGCGCTCCTACCACGCGCAGAAGCGCGCGGAGCGGATCGAGACGGTCGCGTCGCTCGCGGCCATGCTCGCGCTCGTGGCGCTGGCCTTCGGGCTCGGCTATGGCCAGCTCGCGCTCCTCTACTGGATCTTGCCGGCGCGGCTGGCGATCTTCTTCCTCGCGTTCGCCTTCGACTACCTGCCTCACTACCCCCACGCGATCACCGCGATGCAGGACCGGTACAGCGCGACGCGCGCGGTCGACAGCGCGCTGTTCAACGTGCTGCTCTTCGGGCAGACGTATCACCTGATCCACCACCTCTACCCGGCCGTGCCGTTCTTCCGCTACCGGACCGTGTGGAAGCATCAGCGCGAGGAGCTCATGAAGCTCCGCTCGGAGAGCATCCCCCCGCCGCGGGCGTCGTTGCCCCTGATCGCGGCGGGCAGCCTCGCCGCGCCGCGGGCGCCCACGATCCAGGCGGCTCACCCCACGCAGGGCGCAGCCGAGCTCGACGCCATCTGATCCGAGCGGCGCCCCGCTCCACGGCGGTTTCCGCCCCCCTCTGCACCAAGCAGAGCGGCAGCAGAGCGGCGGTCACCCGCACAGGAGACGGGCCCAGATCGGCGTTTTCGGCGCGCAAGCGCACTCCGGTGCGCTGAGCACCGAAAACGCCGAGGTGGGCCCGTATCCGAAGCGGGTGACCGTCGCTCTCTCTAGAGGCGCGCGCGGCGGCGGGTGCGAAGCGCTCGCGGCGGCAGCAGGACCTCGCGGAAGAGCAGCGCCTCCGCCACGGTGCGGCGGTCCAGCGCGACGCTGGACGCGTCGAGGCGCGACCCGAACGCGTCGGGCCGTCGCTCGCTCGTGCCGAGCGCCGGGATCGCGGCGCGCGCGCTGAGGAGGATCGACAGCGACTGCGCGGGCGCCCGATGCGCCGCCAGGACCGCGCCCGCGAGGAGCGCCCGGGCGTCGAGGACGGCGGGGACCCGGCCGGCGAGCAGCGCGTCGCGCGCGCGCGACGCCTCCTTCCGCTCGTGCGGGCCGTAGTCGAGCCCGCTGATGTCCTGCAGACCGAAGCCGGACAGGGCGGTGAGCGGGCCGGCATAGAGGCGCTCCACGATCCACGCGGCCATGGTGGCGAAGGGCGCCAGCGGGACGGGGCGAAAGGCGCCCCTCACGGGCAAGAGCAGGTCATCGAGGCTCACCTCGGCGTGGCGGCGCGCCCACGCCTCCCGCAGGGCGCGCGCGTCCTCGTTGAGCCCGCCCCGCTCGAGGACCATGCACCCGATCAGCACGCGCAGGTGCGGCGGAGGGTGCTCGTCATAACGCGCGCCGGTCACGTCCGTCTGGACGGCGATGGACGCGTACGGCTCGTTTTCCTGGAAGAACAGCTCGCTCATCGTGAGCACGTAGGCGGGGCCGAACATGAGCGTGCCGAAGACGTCACAGAAGATCTCCTCGAACCACACGCCGAACACCCGCCTGAGCGCGGGAGCCCCGATGCGATCGCCGTCCGGGGCGAGCGGGCGCACCCGCTCGCCCCCCAGGCCGAGCTCGCGGCGCAGGGCCGGCTCGAGGCCGTCGACCGAGGCCAGGAAATCGTGGCCTATCTCGTGCGCGAGCGCCGGCCAGCGCAGCGGGGTCGAGAAGAAGTCGACAGGGAGGAAGATGGGCGCGATCGACGTCGGGATGAAGCCCGTCCAGATCGCGAGATCGAACTCCGTGAGCTGCGTGGCCGGCGCTCCGCTCCGGAGCGGCAGCCCCTCCGCCCGCGCGAACGCGATCACGGGGGCGTAGCAGGCGTCGGCGAGGGCGTCCGCGTCGCCGAGATCGGGCAGGAGCGACGGGTCGCGGCGCTGCCGCACGAGCACCGCGATCTCGCCCACGACGAGCTCGATGGTGTCCGCCGCGGCCTCCGCCTCGCGCGCCGCGAGGCCCGCGTCGACGGCGGCGCGCAGGCTCCCGATCTCGTGCGGGACGGCCCCGAGGAGCACGTCCGTGAAGCGCCGGTTCGCCCGTTCGTGACGCACCACGTCGCCGAGCGCCGCGGCGCTCTGCTCGAGCTCGGCGAGCCGCAGGAGCACCACGCGCAGCCGGTCGGCGTCGGGCGCGCGCGGGGCGCCGAACGGCATCCCCGCCCACGGCGCAGCGCTCGGCGGCGCGACATCGACGGGCCCCGTATCGCTCCCCGGCGCGACGTCGACGAGCGCTGGTTCGCTCCGCGGGGCGTCCTCGCCGCCGGGCCGCGCGGCGGCACGCGCAGCGCGCTCGGCGCGCCTGGCTTGCAGGCTCCCGTACAGGCTCGCTAGCTTGACGATCGCCCAGATCACTCCGATGAGGGCGCCGACGTATTTCTCGAGGTCGAGGTCACGCATGGCGCCCGTCCAGCGTCGTCGGGGCGCGGCCCTCCGGCCGCGCGGCTCTCTGGCCGCGCAGCGCGCGGCGATAACGCCCGGGGCGGGCCGAGCACCTCGGCCAGGACGAAGCGCCGCACGAGCGCGCCGCGGCGGCCGAGCCACGCGAGGAGCGGGCTCGGTGGGTCGCGCGGCGGCACCTCACGACTCCCCGGCGGGATCGGGCTTGCCCCCCGTGGTGCCGGCGATGCCCTGGCGCATCTCGGTGTCGGCGATGACGTTGCGCATGTTGTAGTAGTCCATGACGCCGAGCTTGCCCGTGCGGAGCGCCTCCGCGACGGCGAGCGGGATCGTCGACTCCGCCTCGACGAGCTTCGCCCGCATTTCCTGCGTCTTGGCCTTCATCTCCTGCTCCTGCGCGACCGCCAGCGCGCGGCGCGACTCCGCCCTGGCCTGCGCCACCTGCTTGTCCGCCTCGGCCTGCTCCGTCTGGAGCTTCGCGCCGATGTTGGAGCCGACGTCGACGTCGGCGATGTCGATGGAGAGGATCTCGAACGCCGTCCCCGCGTCGAGGCCCTTCTTGAGCACGTTCTTCGAGATGGTATCCGGGTTCTCGAGGACGTGTTTGTAGTCGTCGGCCGAGCCGATGGTCGAGACGACGCCCTCGCCGACGCGGGCCAGCACCGTCTGCTCGCCCGCGCCGCCGACGAGGCGCTCGATGTTGGCGCGCACGGTCACGCGCGCGATCGCGAGGAGCTGGATACCGTCCTTGGCCACGGCCGAGACCTTCGGGGTCTCGATGACGCGCGGGTTCACCGACATCGCCACCGCCTCGAGCACGTTGCGGCCGGCGAGATCGATCGCGGCCGCGCGCGAGAAATCGAGCTCCATCCCCGCCTTGCCGGCCGAGATGAGCGCGTTGACGACCGCCTCCACCCGCCCGCGGGCCAGGTAGTGGGCCTCGAGCATGTCGACGGACACCTCCTCTAGACCCGCCTTCACGGCGCTGATCCGCGCGTTGACGATCTGATCGGGCGGCACCCGGCGCAGGCGCATCGCGATGAGCGTGAGCATCGAGACCCCGGCGCCCGACGCCTGCGCGGCGATCCACAGCCGGAGCGGCACCATGTACAGCGTCGCGACGATGGCGACGAGCACGAGCCCGCCGATCACGATGACCGAGATGATCTCCATATCCCTCTCCACCCGTCCCTGTCCGTGAAGGGCCGCCTCTCGCGCGCTCTCTAGGGCTTGCGCGGCTCGACGACGACCCGATTCCCCTCCACGCTCGCGACCCGCACAGGCGTGCCAGCCTCCACGTAGAGGCCGTCGGTCACGACGTCGACCGCGCGATCCTCGATCTCGACCGTGCCGGCGGGGCGGAGCGGCGTGAGCGCCCTGCCCTCCTTGCCGGCCAGCGCGGCGAGCCGCGCGTCCGGGCCACGCCCGCTCCGCTGGGTCTCGAGCAGCACCATCTTGCGGCCCACCGGCGTCCTCGGGACAGCCCAGAACAGGAGCCCCGTCATGCAGACGCCGGCGCCCAGGGCGAGCAGGCCGTAGCCGATCCCGAGGGCCGCCCATGCGAGCGCGACCGCGCCGAGCACGGCGGCGCCGCCGAGGAGCCCGACGAGGCCGACGCCGGGGATGACCAGCACCTCGATGGCGAGCAGCACGAGCCCCGCCACGAGCAGCGCGACGACGAGGAGCGCGGGCGTCACGCTCCGCGCTCCTCGTCCGCGCTGCGCGCTACCGCCCTCACGACGACCCGGCCCCCCTCCGCGCGGATCACCCGCACGCGGGCGCCGGCCTCGACATAGCCGAGCTCCGAGAGCGCCTCCACGCGGCGGCCGTCGAGCGCGACCTTGCCCGAGGGGCGCAGATCGGTCGCGGCCGTGCCGAGCCGGCCCACGAGCGACGCGGGCGCCGCGGAGCCCTCGGGACGCCCTCCGACGGCGACGCCGCGGATCGCCGCGTCCAGAACGAACCGCCGCCCGAAGCGCGTCCTCGGCGCGATGCGGGCGGCGCCCACGGCGAGCGCCGCCGTCGCCGCGAGCGAGCCGCACACCGAGGCGAGGGCGCGCGGCAGCCAACCGGCGTGCCAGGCGACGTCGACCG
This sequence comes from Sorangium sp. So ce128, assembly GCF_051525245.1. Lineage (NCBI taxonomy): Bacteria > Pseudomonadati > Myxococcota > Polyangiales > Polyangiaceae > Sorangium > Sorangium sp. So ce128. The sequence continues at coordinate 7,721,730 of NZ_CP150313.1, forward strand.
GCACGCGCTCGAGATCGAGCAGCGAAAGAAGGAGGGCGCTCGCCACGCACGCGGCGCCCGCGACCCCAGGGACGATGTGCCCCGGGACCAAGATCTCCACCGCGATGAGGATCGCGCCGACGGCGAAGAGCGCGAGCTCCTCCCAGCCCGCGAGCTTCACGACGTGGTGCCCGAAGAAGAACAGCGCGAGGCACGAGAGCCCGACGGCGAGCGGGACGCCGTGGCCCGGCGCATAGAGCTCGAGGAGGATACCGAGCATCCCGAGGGTCATGAGGACCCCGGAGAGCGTGGGATCCGAGAGGAAGCGCGCGAGCTCCTCGGCGAAGCTGGGGCGCGGGCGGATGATCTCCGCGGGCTGGGGGCGGCCCAGGGCGCCGAAGAGATCTGCCTCGGTGCCGGCCTGCACCTCGGCGACGCCCCACGCGAGCGCCTGCGCGCCGTCCAGCGTGAGCAGCTTCCCCTTCTCGTCGAGGCCGGGGACCTCCACGTCGGCGTCGACCATGGCCTCGGCGATGTCGCCGCGCCGCCCCTTCGCCTCCGCGGTCGCGCGCATCTCCTTCCGCATGTAGGAAACGACCTTCTCGGCGACAGGCTTCATCTCGCCGCCCTCGCCGATCTGCACGGGCGTCGCCGCGCCGAGGGTGGCGCCGGGGGCGACCGCGATGACATCGCAGGCGAGCGAGAGGAGCGCTCCGGCCGAGATCGCGCGCGGGTTGACCCAGCACACCGTGCGGACGCGCGCCCGGAGCAGCGCGTCCCGGATGGCGAGCGCGGCGTCGATGCGGCCGCCGAGCGTGCTGATGTCGAGCACGAGGAGGTCGCCCTCCCCCTGGGCGGCGACGACGCGCTCCAGGAAGGGCGAGAGGCCGAGATCGATCGTCCCGGAGATCGCGACCACGGTGACCTTGCCCGCGCCGGGGATCGGCGGGAGCGGCCGCGGGCCCGGCGGCGCGGGGGCTCCGGCCGCGCCGCCCGGGCCCGCGGCGGGCGCCGCCGCCTCGCCGCGGGCGGGGAGGCACAGCGCCATCATCGCGAGGAGCGCGAGGAGCGGGGTCGCGCGCCGCGCCCACCTCGCGGCCTGTTCCAGCAGGCGCAACAAACCAGTCAAGCCCCGCTCCCTGCTATGGCGGCTCGGCTCGCGCCGCGCGCCATGCTCCCAGAGGTTCACGCCGAAGACCGCCGCGACAAGGGTAGCGCATGGCGGCGCTCCACGATACCCCCCTGCTCAGGCTGCTCCGCCGCTGCACGCCATGAACCTCGCCACCGCGTCCGCGAACTCGGCTGGTCGCTCCACGATCCAGTCGTGGCTTCCCTTCGAGGAGACGACAAGGGTCGAGTCGGGGATCAAGCGTTGGAAGGCGAGGGCCGAGCCGATCGGCACCGTGAGATCGCGCGCGCCCCAGGCGAGCAGCGCCCTCACGCGCACGCGCGCCGCGTGGCCGCTCAGATCCGCGGTCGCGGCGATCCGCAGCAGGCTCAGCGCGCTCCGCGCGTGGAAGAGCAGGTTGTGGAGGAGAGCAGGCGTCCCCCGCGCGACGAAGCGAGGCGCCAGCAGCGCCTCGGCCGCGCGCGCGAGGACGAGCGAAAGGACCGAGCCCGGCGGGTTGAATCCGATGGAATCGACGAGCACGACCCCGGTTAGCCGCTCGGGGTACAGCGCCGCGACGATCAGCGCCACGGCGCCAGACAGCGAGTGGCCGATCAGCGTGACGCGCTCGAGGCGCAAAGCCCGCAAGGCCTCGGCGACGCAGCGCGCATACCGCTCCAGGGTCCACGGCGCGCGGAGCCGCGAGGCGCGGCCCGAGCCGGGCAGCTCCAGGACGAGCACCCGCACGTGGCGCGTCATCGCCTCGACCGCTGGCTGGTAGGTCGCGCCGTCGATCAGCATGCTGGGCAGAAGCACCGCGGGCTTGCCGGTGCCCGTCTCGGTCACATAAAGGATCTCGTCTCCGACCCGGATCTCCCGCCCACGGCCTTGCGCCCGAGCCCCCCGCCTCGCCGCGGGGCCCGCGGAGATGGGCAGGATCTTCTCTCCTCGACCCGACCGGGGGACATACGAGCCGGCGACAAGGAGCGAGCGTCCGGCGCAGGATCCCGTCGTTCCGCTTCGTCGAACGCGCTTTCCCATGATCGGCGAGCCGTTGCCGGACGCGTGCCAGCGCGGGCTGGTTCGCCGCGAATCCGCCGCGGGGATCGCATGAAAACCTGGAAGGCCGTTGAGCCTGTCGCGCGCCGCGCTAAGCTCCTCGACACAGGCTTCGAGACATCAATCTCCAGGCTGATTGGGGGCCAGCAGGCATGTCGCCGCGGGCCGAGAGCCGGACGGCGCCTGCTCGGACAACCAGCTCTTCTGGAATGACAGAGGCGATATGTTGAGGTTCCGCTCCACGTCCGGAGATCGGAAGATGGCCGAGCTCAGCGCCTCGGCGCTCTCCGTATCCGCTGCGATGTCCGTCCTCTCCCAGGGTGCATGGGGGACGGACGCGCCGCCCGCTGCGGAGGCCCAGTGGGCCTATGCGCTCGTCGCTGCGCTCGGGTATCTGCCGGCCGCGATCGAGATCGCCGCAGCCACGCTGCGGCGGACGGGAATGTCGGTCGAGGCGTATTTGCGGAAGAACGCGGCGCAGCTGGACCCGGGGGGACCCGAGGGGGAGATCGTGGGTCTGGTGCTCGGCGACGCGCTGGAGTCGCTCGGCGAGGAGGCGCGCCGGGTGGTGCATGCGCTCGCCGTGCTGCCTGCGGCGGGCATTCCGCTGGAGGTGGTCGCCGCCGCGGCGGGGAAGCCGGCGCCCTCCGCTGCGCGGCCGCTCCAGCTGCTCGTGCATGGGCGGGTGGTGTCGCTCGAGCAGGGCCCGCAGACCTTCACGATGACGCCCGCCGTGCGCGCCGCGGCCCGCGAGGACGCGGCGGCCGACGCGAGGCGCTGGGACGCGCTCCACCGGGGGTCGGCGGACGCGATGCAGGCGCTGCTCTTCTGGACGGCCGCGGCCGAGGGGCGGCCGGAGGCGGCGTCGCGCCGGCGCGTCGCCTGCGAGCTCTTCGCGGCCCTCGACCTCGCGCCGTTCCGGGACGGCGAGCGCGGCGCCGAGGTGCTGGCGCGGGCGCTCGTCGACGCCTGCACGGTGGTCGATCTCGGGCTCCCGGCCGAGCTCCAGCAGCGCTTGCTCGACGAGGCGGCGCGGCTCTCGGGCGACGCGCTCCCCGAGCTGCGCGAGCGCGCGCTCGCGGCGCTCGAGAGCGCGCGTCGGGCCGAGCTCGCGAGCAAGCGGCGCGGCACCTTCGGGACGCTCCGCGCGACGCCGGCCGCTCGCGAGCGCGGCCGCCCGGGTCACCGCGACGTCCTCCGCAAGGCGGTGCGCGCGAACGCGCAGCGCGCGGCGGCGCGGAGCTCGCCGCCGGCCGACGACGAGGTCTTCCGCAGCGCAAAGGAGCTGCTCGCGCGCGGCAACCGGCGCCTCGCCGAGGGCGCGCTCGAGGCCGCCGTGGCGGACTACGGCGAAGCGCTCGCCGGGTTCGAGGCGGCCATGCACGGGCGTGGCCAGGCGACGGCGCTCCTGCTCCGCGGCGACGTGCACCGGCGGCAGGGGGACCTCGCGGCCGCCTCGCGCGATCATGAGCGGTCGCTGTCGCTGTTCAAGGCGGCGTCCGACCGGGCCGGAGAGGCGATGGGGTTGCTCGCGCGCGGCAACCTCCGGCTCGACCAGGACGAGCTGGCGGGGGCGGCGAGCGACTACGGGTGCGCGCTCACGCTCCTCAGGGCTTGCCGTGATCGCCTGGGCGAGGCCAACGTGCTGAAGGCGCAGGGCGATCTGTGCTTCAGGGAGGGGGACCTCGCGGGCGCCGCGCGCGCCTACGACCGCGCGCTCTACATCCTCGAGGGCGTGGAGGAGCGCGTCCTCAGCCAGCTGCGCTCGCCCCCGCCGAGCAGCCGCGATGAGCGTCGCGGGGGGAGCTCACGCGCCCGCGCCGCGCGCGAGGTGCTCCCGCAGCCCGATCTCCTCCGGGCGCTCGGGTGCGAGCAGACCCATGCGCGCACGTGGCAGGCCCGCGGCGACCTGCGCCTGCGAGAGCGGCAGACGGCGCTCGCGGCGCGCGACTATGGCAATGCGATCCTGCTGTACCGGGACAGCGGAGATCGCCGCGGCGAGGCCGCCGCGCTCAAGGCCCGCGGCGACCTGCGCCGCCAGCGGGGCGCGCTCCCGGGCGCGCAGCGCGACTACGAGGATGCGCTGCGGCTCTTCGAGGAGCTCGGGGACAGCGCGGGCCAGGCCGCGGTGCTCCACGCGCGCGCCGATCTGCGCTGCGAGCGGGGCGACACCGCCGGGGCGGCGCTCGATTATTCGAGGGCGCTCGCCCTGTTCGACGCGACGGGCGATCCCGCTGCGCATCCAAGCGCCAAGGGCGCCGTCACGGGCGTCTCCCACCGCGAGGACCCACCGCGCCGCGCCGCGGCGGCTGTCCCGCGGTGAGTCGGCGAATGAATCCCGTCAATTTCTGCGAGCGCTGCGCGAAGCAACGAGCCACCTGGAGGCCTGTTTCTCGTACGCGTGGTGCTGAATCCGTGGGTCACGAGCCGGCGTGAGCGGCTCATGGAGCATCCGGGCTAGCTCCCTCGCTGCCGCTCGAGCCGCTCCCGCATCATGTTGGGGATACTCCCTGCTGCCTCGATCGCCCTCGCGAGCGCCGCGCTCGCCTCCGCGTCACGGCCTCGCCGAGACAGCGCGCGCGCCCGCGCCTCGATGACCTCGATCCGCTCCTGCCCCGCGGAGAACCGGGCAGACCGCGCCTCCAGCTCGTCCCACTCCTCGGCGCTCGCCTCCCGCGTCGCCAGGTCGATCATCGACCAGTGCACCTCTTCCGCGGGAGCCATCGCCGTATCCTCGCGCCCCGCCGCGGCGGCCTTCGCCTGCTGAGCCCGGATCGCCTCGATGATCTCGCGCGCCCTGCTCTCCTCGCCGCGGTAGAGGAGCAGCCTCGCCAGGAGAAGACGCACCACCGGCCGCGCCTCCTCCCCGCGCTGCTGAAGCTCCAGCGACACGGCTCGCTCCACGTGCGGCATCGCCATGTCCAGATTGCCCATCAGGTAGACGTACTCGCCCAGATTGAACTCCGCCACGAGCTCAAGCATCCCCAGGCCCAGCTGGCGCGAGATCGAGATCAGGCGACACAGATCCAGGATCATCCCCGCGCTGTCCCCCTGGCAGGCTCTGAGCTGCGCCCGGCCGTTGATCGCCGGCCCGAGGTGCAGGAGATCGCCGCGCTCCTCGCACATGCGGATCGCCCGCTCCAGCGCGACGCCCGCCTCGTCCAGCTTTCCCAGCCCCGGGTAGATGACGCCCAGGAGGAGCAGCGACACCACGAGCGTCTCGTAGCCCTCGTCGCCCAGCCCCTCTGCCTGCGCCGCCGCGCGCTCGAACTGCTGCGCCGACTCCTCCTCCCGGCTCTCACGCTTCAGCGAGCGCGCCACCCCCATCGAGAGCCGCGCCGCCAGCGCGGGCGGCAGATCGCCGCGCGCGAGCGCCCTCGCCTCCTCCACGCGCTGCTTCGATCGTCCGTAGTCGTCCATCCAGTCGAGCGCCGTGGCCTCGTCGAGCAGGATATCGATCTGCTCGATCACGTCGCCCTCCTCGACCGCCATCGCGCGCCCGCGATCGAGATCCCCGAGCGCGTCGTGGTAGCGGCCCAGCCGGTAGCGCATCAGCCCCCGGCCCCGGTACGCCTTCCTCCGCCGCACCCCAGGCGCCTCGACAGGCTGCGCGAGCGCCCGGCTGTAGTAGAGCTCCGCCTCCACGTAGGCGTGCCGCGCCCGCGCCCGCTCGGCGAGCTCCAGGTAGGCGTCCTCCGCGACCGTCGCCAACCCCGCCTCGGCCGCGTGGTGCGCGATCTTGAGCCGCCGCTGCTCCCGACCCTCGTGGGCCGCCTCGCGGTGGTGCTCGTACGCGGCCAGGTGGATCCGCCGCCGCTCCGCCTCGGCGACGTCCTGCGCGACCGCCTCCCGCACCAGCGCGTGCCGGAAGCGCAGCCGGTCCTTCGGATTACCGACCAGCACGCCCACCTTCAGCAACCGCTCGGTCGCGACGCGCGCATCGAGCGGGAAGGCGGCACCGTCGCCGCGGAGATCCAGCTGGCACAGCACGCCCGCGATCTCGTCGATCGACACCTCTGCGCCAAGCAGTGAGACGAGCCGCGCGTGCGCCCCGAGCGCCGGCCCGAGCGCCGCGATCTCCGCCTGCGCCAACGGATCGAGCGACGGCAGCACAGGGAGGCGCTCGAGCTCGTCGGTCGCCAGATACCACGCGTCGCCCCGCCGGTGCCGGCGCAGGATCCCCTCGCGCTTGAGCCCGTGCACGAGCTCCACGAGCAGGAGCGGCACCCGCTGCGAGCGCTCGAGCAGGCGATCGATCGCCGGCTCCGGCACGTCCCGCGCGGGCAGGAGCAGCCGCCTGCACAGCGCCCGCGCGCTCTCGTCGTCCAGCGGCTCGAGCCGCAGAGCCTCGTGTCGCGCGGCGCGCTCTCCCCAGGAGGGGTGCGCCTCGGCGAACGCCGGGCGCCCCATCGCGCAGATCCACAGCGGCGTGGCCTCGTCCGCGAGCGCAGCGTACTCGAGCGCAGCGAGCATCGCGTCGTGGGCGAAGTGCGCGTCGTCGAGGAGGATGATCACGGGCGACGCGGCCGCGCACTGGCGCAGGCACTCGCCCGCCGCCCGCACGCGCGCCGAGCGAAGCGCGCCGGGCGCGGCCCGGAGCGCCTCGAGCTCGGGGAAGATGTCGACGCCCGTCTGCTCGTCCACCCATCCGAGCGCCATCGCCAGCCCCAAGCGGAGCTCCTCGCCGAGCACGGCACCGAGCGACTCCCTGAGCGCCCCGCGGACGCCGCTCTCCGGGGGCTGCTCGGGCACGCCGAGCGCCTTGCGCACGAGCTCGTGGAGCGTCGCGTCCGACGCGCCGCTCGTGGGCTCCTGCCCGCGCAGCTCGATGATCTGGGCGTGCGGCAGGCGCTCGCGGAGCTGCTTGCCGAGCTCGACGAAGAGGCGGCTCTTCCCGTGACCGGGCCCGCCCGTCACCGAGACGACCGTGGGCTTCCTCATGCAGAGCGCCTCCTCGGCGCTCTGCATGAGCTGCTCGAGGAGGTCGCGACGGCCGACGAACCCGCCGGGGCGCGTCGCGTCCCGCGATTGGTCCTCGATGCCCGGCGGGAGCTCGTCGCCCGCTGCGGCGTGCGACGGCTCCGGTAGCGCGGCTGACGCCTCGGGCGTGAGGAACGGCCCCGACGGCCCAGAGGCGGGGGGCCACCGCTCGGCGCGCGAAAAGAGCGGGCTCAGGAGCCGCCGCGACCCGTCCGGGCGCGCCTGGATCGATACGGGCGCGAGATCGATGAGGACCCGCGCGCACAGCCCGCGTCGCAGGAGCTCGTCGGCCGCCCGCTGCGCGCGGCGCGCGGGGCTCGCCGTCCCCTCCTGGCCGAAGACGCCCACGTAACGAGCGCCGGAGGCGTGCGCGAGCTCGCCGCCGAGCGCCAGGAGCCTGCGCTGCACCGCGATGCGATCGGCCGCGCTCTCGAAGAACAGGAGCCCCATCACGCGGCGCTCGATGCCGGCCGCGGAGCGCGACCCCTCCCGCGCGCTCGCCGAGACCTCGTCCAGGAGCGCGCGCTCCAGCGCCACGCGGAGCTCGCTCGCGCTCGCGAACCGCTCGCTCCGTTCCTTGGCCAGGCAGCGGTGCACCACCTCTTCGACCGCCCGCGGCACGGCCGCGCTGGCCGACAGGCGCGGCGGTCTGCGGCTCCGATGGTCCTCCAGCACCGCCGCGCGCGGCCCCCAGAACGGGGGCCGGCCCGCGAAGAGCTCGTACAGGATGACGCCCATCGCGTAGATGTCGGCGCGCGCGTCGAGATCGGGCCACCCGGCCGACTGCTCCGGCGCCATGTACTCGGCCGTCCCCACGGCGAGGTCCTCGTCCTGCCCGTCGTAGCGCCACCCCACGACGCGGGCGATGCCGAGGTCGATGAGCGTCGCCTTCGCCTCATCGACGAGGATGTTCTCGGGCTTGAGGTCGCAGTGCACGTAGCCGCGCGCGTGCACGGCCTCGAGGGTCGCGAGCGTGGCGAGCCCGAGCCGAGCGGCCTCCTCGATATGCGGCGCAGGGCGCGTCGCGAGACGGGAGGCGAGCGTGGGCGCGGCGATGTGCTCGATCACCGCGTAGGGCGAGCCGTCGTCCAGCGCCCCCCACGCGTGCACGGCCGGCACGTGGGGGGCACCGATGGCCGAGAGCGCCTCGACCTCATCCCGGAGGCGCTGGCCTGTGCCGCGGCGATCGGCGCGCGCGAGCTTGATGGCCACGCGCGCGCCACCGCCCTCCGGCTCGGCCTCGAAGACGAGGCCGAAGCCGCCCTGCCCCAGCGTCCTGCGGGTCCAGTAGCCGGGGAAACGGGGCAAAGCGACGGGGACGACCTCCGTGATCTCCGGAGGAATCGACGACTGGCCAGACGGCGGCCGAGCGGACTGAGCGCACTCGGGGCACGCGCCCTGGTTCCGCCGCCCGCAGGCCGGACAGCGCCCCGCTTCCCGGGTCGCGCGTTCCGGCTCCTCGTCTCGCAGGGCTTCTGAGCCCATTCACGCTCCTAGGGGCCGGCCGTCAAGAACGTGGTAACCACCTGGTCCGTGCGCACATAGGGGTTGACCGAGTAGTTCGTGACACACCCCCTGAAGTAGCCGGCCGTGGCGTCCGTCCCGTTGCACAGGGCATTGCATGAGCCCCAGATGACCATGGAGCCACACGGCTGCCAAGTGACCTCCCCGGTCGTCGGGTTGGTCTCGACGTGGCCGGCCGCGCAGTCGCGTTTCACCTGGCGCGCACGAACGTAGCCCACCGAATCGTAGCAGGCCCCCACATAGGGCGTCGCGGCGAACAGGTTGCCCCAGAACGCGCCCTCTCGCACCGGATAGGCCGCGCGCTCCGCCGCGGTCGACACCATCTCGTTATTGCGCAGGGAGACGTTCACCGAGACGCCGTACCAGTTTACCCGCGCGGCGACGCAGGCCGAGATCTGATGCTGGACATAGGTATCGTTACTTATGGGGCTGGTTGCCCACCAGTGCGCGTAGCCGAGGTCGCCGCGGTACACCTCCGGGTGGGCGACCCCGCTGCTGTCGGTCCATGAGAACGAGAACGTCTGGTCGGGGCGCAGCGAACAGCTCACGATGTAGCGCAGGAGATCCCTCGATAGGGTGCCGGTCGTTCCCGGATCCTGGATGGCCGCCAGCGCGCTCGTGGTCAGCCCATTCGGGCCACTCGGGGTCAGCTTTTTCGGGATCAGCCAGCTTGGGTTCAGCCCGTTCGGGAACAGCCCGTTCGGGAACAGTCCGTTCGGGGGCAGCGCGTTCGGGAACAGCCCGTTCTCGGCCATGAGCTCGCTCTCGGCCTCCCCGACGAGCTCCTCCGCCTGCTCGTCGATCTCGGCGCCGATGCAGGCAGCAGTAAGCAGAGGTAATGCGAAGACCGCGACACTTCGTGCACAGCAAAGAACCATGACGGTCCCCCTTTTCATCGCCGCGATTTGGCGTTTAAGGTCGAGTAGCCGCAAAGTTTAAGTTACCATTTCGAAATGCTTCTGCATAGCGCTTTAGTAAAGGATGCGTTCGATCCAGAGCGCTCGCTGGCAGCAGGGCTGTAACGCACCGCGACGCATCGCGACGCACGGCGCGGAGGAGCAGATGAACGACGAAGAAGACGAGACCAGGCCGTTTTCGGATTTCGAGAGGTCGACCGCGCGCGGCGAGGTCCCGCCGGGCACCCTGGCGGGCGAGTACATCCTCGAAGGATTCATCGCGCGTGGCGGCTGCGGCGTGGTCTACGGAGCGAGGCACGTCCAATCGGGCAGACCCGCCGCGGTCAAGGTGCTGAGCGAGGCGGTGGCCCACTCTCGCCGCGTGGTCGATCGGTTCGCACGCGAGATCGAGGTGCTGCGGTCGATATCCCACCCCAACATTGTGGAAATCTACGGAGTTGGTGAGCTGAACAACTATCAGCCATTCTATGTCATGGAGCGCCTCGAGGGCCAGACGCTCGACGCGCTGATCCGGTCCCAGACACGGCTCACACCACGCGAGACCCTGGAGCTGATGGAACCTGTGTGCGCAGCGCTAGCAGCCGCGCACACAGCGGGCATCGTTCACAGGGATGTGAAGGCGAGCAACATCTTCATCTGTTCGAGCCCGCCACGTACCGTGAAGCTGCTCGATTTCGGTATCGCAAAGATGATGGCGCCCGAGGAGGGGTCGACATGGCTCACCACCGCCGGACGTATGCCCGGGACGCCATCCATCATGGCTCCAGAGCAGATCCTCGGCGGTCCTATCGATGCGCGGGTGGACGTCTATGCGCTTGGCGTCCTCCTTCATCGTATGCTGGTGGGCCGGTTGCCGTTCCACACACACGACATGGACGAGATGGTGCGGAAGCACCTGGAGGAGCAGCCGCTGCCCCCGAGCCTGCGGGTCCCGCTGCCCATCGAGCTCGACGCGGTGGTGCTGCGGTGCATGGAGAAGCGGCGGGAGCGGCGCTTTGGCTCGGTCGAGGAGCTGATGCGCGCGCTCAGGGACGCCATCGGCGGGCCCGCGTCGGGCATGCCGAGCGGGCCCGACCCGACGCACCCCGCGGTGGCGGTCTACCTGGAGGTCCGGACCCGCGGCGACGCCGGCGAGCTGGACGACGCGCTGACCTTCGACATCGGTCGGGTGCTCGACATCGCCGAGTCGCAGCTCTCGCGCGCAGGCTTCATCCTCGCGTCGATCACCGGCAACGAGGTGCTCGGCGTTCGCCTCCTCCCGGCAAACGCCGCCGGGGAGCTACGGGAGCGGCGCGCAGCGATCGAGCTCGCGACCGCCGTGCACCGGGCGCTGGCCCAGCGACCGGAAGCGGACCCGCGCGTGCACGTCAACGTGTGCGTGCACGCGGACGACGTGCAGGCCCGCCTCTCGCCGCAGCCCGAGATCACCGGGGGTGCGCTCATGTGCGCGGGGCACTGGGCTCCGGCCGACGACGTGCAGGGGGTGTTCGCGACGCCGAGCGCGAACGCGGGCCTGCTGGACGACGAGCCGACCCCCACACGCCGCGCGTAGCCACGAGCCGCAACGAAAGAGAGCGCCCTCGATCGCGGGCGCGTCAGCGCCGCGATCGAGGGCGGGTGATCCAGCGTGCGAACGTCGACGGCCCGCGGGTGCCGGCGCCGACGTTCGCCGCGGGCGCGGTCGACACGAGGCCGCCTAGAGCCACGAGGGCGCAGGCGGCGAGCAGCTGGGCGCTCGCCTCGGCGTGGCCGGCGACGCAGAGCAGCAGCGTCGATAGGATCGGCGCGCCGTAGGACAGCACCCCGAGCTGCGGCACGTCGCCGTGCTTCGTCGCGTGATCCCACGCGAAGAACGCGACCCCCACGGGGCCGAGCCCGAGCGCGAGCAGACCGAGCGCCTCTCCGGCCGTGGGCACGACCGTGCGCTCGAACGCGAGGTGGCCGGCCAGGCCCAGGGCGGCCGTCGCGGCGCAGGAGCCTGCGATGGCGTCGGCAGGGACCTCGGCGAAGCGGCGCTGGAGCACCGAGTACGTCGACCAGAGGAGCGCGCAGCCGAGCGCGGCCAGGTAACCGGGCGTGTGTGTGGCGCTCAGGCGGACGGTGCCCCCGCCGGCGACGAGCGTCCAGACGCCCGCGAGCCCGAGCAGCGCCCCAACCACGTGCCTGCCGCGCAGGCGCCCGCCGGGGAGCGCCGCCGAGAGCAGGACGATGAGCAGCGGCCACAGGTACGAGATGACGCTGACCTGCACGGGCGGCGCGGCGGAGAGCGCATAGAAATAGAGGGCGTGATAACCGAACAGCCCGCCCACGCCGAGGATCCAGCTGCCGAGCGGCTGGCGCAGCGCGCCGAGGCCGCCCCCGCCGCGCCGGGCGAGCCGCGCCGCGCCGAGGAGCGCCGCGACAGCGAACGTCGACGAGAGCACCTGGAGCGGCGGCAACCTGCGCACCGAGGTCGAGAGCAGGGCGAGGCTGCCCCAGAGCCCGATCGCCGCGACGCCCGCCAGGGTGGCGGCTCGCCGCGAGGGGCGCGCCGCTGGCGTCGCTGCCATCGCCGCGTCCGATAGGGCGGCGCCGTGCGTCGTGTCCGACATGGCGCCGAGCATGGCGCGCGGGCCGGCCGCCGTCTTGGCTCAGGCTCCGCCGTCCTGTGCCGGGGCTACGGGCTCGCGCCCCAGCGACATTCGCCCGCGCCCCGGCTCGCTGTGCCTGGGCTGCGCGCCTGCAGCGCGACTACGCTCGCCTGCGCCGCGGCTCGCCCCGACTCTCGGCCCGGACCGCGCGACGCAGGGCCGCCGGGGTCACGCCGCGGCGGCGCCGCAGGCTGCGGGTCAGGCAGCTCTGGTCGGCATAGCCGCAGCGGATCGCGATCTCCGCGATCCCGAGCTCGGTGCGGGACAGGAGGTCGGTCGCGCGCGCGAGGCGCAGATCCGCGATGCGCTCCTGCACCGTCGTCCCGAGGACCGTGCGAAACAGATGGTGGAGGTGCCCCGGGCTCAGCTCCGCCCGGGCAGCCACGTCCGCGACGGTGAGCGGCTCGTGCGCGTGGTCCTCGAGGAAGCGCAGCGCGCGGCGCAGCTTCTCCGGGGCGCGCATCGGGCCGAGCGCGCCGCGCGCCCCGCGCTCGGCCAGCGTGAGCACGAGCAGCCCCGCCCACTGCCGGCGCAGCGCGACCGAGCCGCCCCGGTCGAGCTCGTTCGCCGCGGTCCGGACCAGGTGCGCGGCAGCGGCGTCGAGGGCGATCGACCCGCCGGCGATCCGCTCGAACCACGGCGCGGCGCCGAGGGCTTCCGCGGAGGCGGGCGGCACATCGATGACGAGGAAGCGATTCCGGTCCGGCGCCGCGAAAGCGTGGCGGGTGTCGCACGGGACGAGAGCACCCGAGAGCCCGGATGCCATGAGCTCTCGACCGTCCATCGAGAGCGCTATCGCGCCTTCCAGAGGCAAGACCAGCTGGTGGTGCGCGTGGCGGTGCGCGACCACCTCGGCCGAGTATCGCCGGACGCCGAGCTCGACCTCATCCATGGCGCGCCATGATCTCACGCGCGGCGCGCGCGCGCCATGGCCCCTCGGGCTCCCTACCTCGCCAGCGCTCCCGCCTCCCGCCGGCGCGCGCGCGGCACGCAGCGCGCGCGGGACGCAGCGCGCGCCGCGGGGCGGAGCTCACCGGCAGGGCGGGCCGTACAGGGCTGCGGCGCCGCGCGCGTCGTGCTCCGTCAGGTCGAGGTCGCCCCAGTTCGTGCCGTTGCACCACGGATAGTGCATCACCGAGCCCGCGTCGTACGGCGTCAGGGCGCGCCAGCCGTCGTCCTCGAAGCAGGCGCCCGCCTCGGGCCGCGTGTGCTCGTGCCGGAACCCGAGCGCGTGGCCGAGCTCGTGCCGCAGGACGCCCGTGAGCGTCCAGAGATCCAGCGGGCCGAGGGCGGTCGAGTCGATGAGGAGATTGCGCGCGCGGCGCGAGCTGTCGGGGAAGAACGCGCGCGCGTAGTACGGCTGCCCCTCGACCGGGCGCACGTCGAAGACGACCCTCTTGTTGCGCGCATCACACGCGTCGTCCTGGTCTGCGCTGTGAACGAAGCGGACGCCCGCCACCTCCTCCCACGCCGCGGCGGCGCTCTCCATCGCGGAGACCACCGCGCCATGGTCGTCACCGAACGCCTCGCTCACGCAGTAGCTGAGGTTCCGCTTCTCCCTGTCGCTCCACCTCACGTCCCTTCCACGGCTCTGATCGACGATGAGCGCTCCGCGCTGGACGTGGCGCTCATAGAACCGCTCGAGCCCGTCGAGGCCCTCGACGGGAATGTCGCCGTCGACGATGTAGATGTCGCTCTCCGGCTCACGGTAGGTGCGAGCCTCGAACTCGTCGAAGCTCACCTCCGTATCGCCGACCTGCTCGGAGATCTCGGCTCCCCCAGGCGCGCCGGCGGCGCACCCGACCGACGCGAGCGACAGGACGAGGAGACCAAGAGACTTCGTAGACAGATGACTCATCATACAAGCACCTCTCGTTCATGCCTTTCCCTCTCGGGTCAGGCGAGGGCGCGCAGCGCCGCAGTGAGCTCCGCCGGGCGGCGCCACGGGACCCCCACGGCGGTCCGGGCCGACTCGACTGCTGGTACTGACGCGGATGGCGTCCGGTTTCGCTGTCCGATATTGGCAAGCGACGTGCCGCACGCGCGATGGCGTGACTTTGCGGTCCGGAGGTCAAGCGCGGAGCGAAGGAGTCCACACGTGTGGAGCGGGTGCTTGCGCACCTGTGCAAGGACTTGCGTATCGAGATCGAAGCAGAGCGCGCAGCGCGCGCCGCCGGGACCGGATCGAGGCGGTCGATCGATGGAGCTTCGTCCCGCCGTCGTGCTGGTTCCATCGCGCGAGCAGCGTCGGGCGTCGTGTTCGTGCGCTGCGCGCTGCGCGCTGCCGGGGTGGCGTACGGCGCGACGGCCTGCGATCGAGGGCTTGACGGCACGGCGCGAACAGAAAATCGTGGCATCCATGCCGGGGAGAGGGACATGGCGACGCGCCCGCGCGCGGTGGCGACCCCCGCGGGGCGCGCGCGCCGATGGAGGCGGCCGCCGATGACGTTCGCGTTCGCGGAGGGCGCCGTGTTCGCGGGGCGCTACCGCCTCGGGCCCGTCATCGGCGTCGGCGGCATGGGCGCCGTGTACGAGGCCGCACACATCGAGACGAACCGGCGGCGCGCGCTCAAGATCATGCACCCGACGCTCTTCTCTACATGGCGCCCGAGCAGTTCGACGGCGCCCCGCTGAGTAATCGCCTCACCTCGACCAGGCCATGGAACGTCCCGGCGCACGATTCCCGTGGGCTCATTGGGCCTATGGAGTGACGGTCTTCACGCTGACGCTCCTCGCGGCGGTGCCTTTCTGGCTGACCGACCTCCTGCCGATGATGGATTACCCACCCTTCCTGACGTTCGTCCGAGCGTTCCAGGACCACGGGGATCCCGCCTCGCCCTTTCACGGCACCTACACGACAGGATGGCCCATCGCGCCGCTCGTCCTGCCGATCCTCCTCGCGCGGGCGCTCGCGGCCGTGAGCTCCATCGAGATCGCGGGCAAGGTCCTCCTCACCGCTTACACCGTCGCCCTGCCCGCCGCCTCGATGCTCCTCCTCCGCGTGCTCCGGCGGGATCGCTGGTGCGTGCTGCTCGTCTTCCCCCTCGTGCACTCGTACTGGGTGAGCGGCGGCTTCTTCGCGTTCGCGACGGCCCCTCCGCTCGTCGTGCTGGGCCTGGCGGTCGCGGTGCGATGGCTCGATCGCCCGACCCCGCGCCTCGGCGTCGGCCTCGCCGCGATCGCGGTCGCCCTGCTCCTGTGGCACGCGCTCGCGCTGGCCCAGCTCCTCCTCGACGTCGCGCTGCTCTGGGCGCTCTGGAGGGCGCCGGGGCCGCGGGAGCGATGGCGGGCGCTGCTCCCGCTCACGCCGTCGCTCGCCCTGTTCGCGGTCTGGGTGGGCATGTCGGTGCTCACGAGGCCCTCCGGCGCCCCGGTCCCCGGCCCTGTCGCGGCGTGGCCGCCCTTCTTCGAGAACGCAGCGCAGCTCCCCGAGTTCGTCGGGGTCCTCCTCCCGAGCTCGGTCGGCTACGTGCTCCTCTTCGCGCTGCTCGTCGTCGCCGGCGCCACCGCTGAGCCCGCCGCGCCCCACGCGTCGCCCGAGTCCCCGACCGCCCGGTACCGGGTCCCGAACGCGTTCGCCGTGCTCGCGCTCGCCAGCGTGGTCTGCCACCTGGTCCTGCCCTCGTATTGCCTCGGGGTCGAGGGGATCAACAACCGGCACCCCTGGATGGCCGCGCTGCTCTTCACCTTCGCCTGGAGCCTGCCGGCGCGCCCCGCGCCGAGAGCGGGCCTCCTCGCCTCGACGGCGATCGGCGGCGGCGCCCTGCTCCTCCACCTCTGCGGGCGCTTCGTCGACTTCCACCGAGAGACGGTCGGCGCTTCGCGGCTCATCGACAGGCTATCTCACGGCCAAACGCTGCTGGCGCCCCTCGACGCGTGGGGGGCGACGGAGGCGTTCCCCGTCAAGCCGCTCCGCGCGATCCAGGAGATCGCCACGGTGCGCCACGGCGGCCTGCCGAACACCTCCTATGCAGGCTACGGGATGAACTTCATTCAGTACGTGGGCGGCAAGAACCCGATGCCAGGGCTCGGCCCGAGCTGGCTCCGCCACCCGGAGCTCACGAGGTTCGACTACGTCCTGCTGCGCTCGCCCTCGCCCGCGCTGCTCGCCCACGAGCGGCTCGAGCTCGCCGCGCGCGACGGACAGTGGGCGCTCTTCTCCGTGCGGCGCTGACGCGGCGCAGGGCGGGGAGCGCGGGCGAACGCTGACTGGAGGGAATCGCCGGCCCGCCTGCGCCTCCGGCAGAGGGAGCTGCGCGCCCCGCCGCGCCCGCGCCGCGCGTTTCGCTGGACGAGCGGCCGCGGCTCGCCAATCCTTGAGCGCATGAAGCTGACCAGCATCGCCGCGGAGACCGTGCAGATCGCGAGTCGCGGCGAGTACATCGCGCCCTCGGGCGCGACCGTTCGCATCCGCGACCGCGTGCTCGCCGCGGTGAAGGGGACCGTGCTTTACCGGCCCGGATCACTCGACGCCTGGGAGCCGAAGGAGCGCCGCGATGGCCCGGCGGTGATCGAGGTCACCGGCGAGACCACGGGGGCGGCGGGGCGGCGGCTCATCGAGCAGGAGGGCGAGGCCCGCGTCATGGCCCTCAACTTCGCTTCCGCCAAGAACCCCGGGGGCGGGTTCCTGCGCGGGGCCAAGGCCCAGGAGGAGGACCTCGCCAGGTGCTCGGCGCTGTACGCGTCCCTTGTCGAGCAGCGCGAGTATTACGACCAGAACCGGGCCTGCGGGAGCTTTCTCTATACCGACCACATCATCTACTCGCCGGACGTGCCGTTCTTCCGCGACGAGCAGCACGCCCTCCTCGACCGGCCGTTCGCGCTGTCGATCATCACGGCGCCGGCGCCGAACGCCGGCGAGGCGTTCCAGCGCGACGACGCCACGGACCAGGAGATCCGGGCCGCCCTCGAGCGCCGCGCGGACATGGTGCTCGCCGCGGCGGGCGCGCACGGGCACCGGTGCCTGGTCCTCGGGGCGTGGGGGTGCGGCGTCTTCCGCAACGATCCGCGCGAGGTCGCCGACGTCTTCGCCCGGTGCCTCGAGCGCCCGCGCTTCCGCGGCGCGTTCTCGCGCGTGGTGTTCGCGGTGTACGACCGGGGCGCCGATCGGCCGAACTACCGGGCCTTCGAGGAGCGGTTCGCGCGGGCGTAGGCGCGTACTGCCGCCGGCGCCTCCGATCCCGCGCGCGCCGTCACGGCCCCGCGCGGATCACACCGTGGGATCCCCACCCCAGAGCTGCGTGGACGTCGTGCTCCCCGCCTACCTCCACCGCTACAATCGAGGACTGACCCCTTCCACCGGGTCCGTTTCGAATTGTCGGGTCGCGATCGAAGAGCGAGAGTCATGGCTCCGACTTGAGGACGATCGACGACAGGCTCGCCGCGCTCCTCGCCGCGGCCGTCTTCTCCGCGTCACCCCTGCTCCTCTGCGGGTGCACACAGGCCGCGCCCGCGCCGCGGGCCGTCGCGCAGGGGACCGCGGCGCCGCTCGACCAGCGCTTCGCCAGCGAGCCCGCGCCGACGCCGCGCTTCCCCGATCCGGAGCGCGGGCGGAAGCTCCGCGCGGCGGCGGCCGACGTGCAGGCGCTCGCGCGGCGCGCCGCGGAGAGGGAGCGCTTGCCGGCGCTCGCGCTCGGCGTCGTCATCGACGAGGAGCTCGCGATCCAGGCGGTGCTCGGCGTGCGGGACGCCGCGGCGGGCGGAGCGGTCGACGAGCACACGCGCTTCCGCATCGGCTCCGTCACCAAGCCGCTGACCGCGGCGGCGATACTGCGGCTCCGCGACGAAGGGCGGCTGTCGATCGACGCCCCGGCGGCGCGCTACCTGCCGGCGCTCACCGGCGTCGTCTACCCGACGCGCGACGCGCGGCAGATCACCGTCCGCGACCTGCTCACGCACAGCTCCGGCCTGCCGCGGCTCGGCGTGTTCCCCCCGGCGTCGACGTCGCGCGACGTCACCGAGCGGGAGATCCTGGCCACGCTCGACGGCTTCGGGCTCGAGAGCGCGCCGGGCACCGCGACCTCCTACTCGAACCTCGGCTATTCGCTCCTCGGGCTGGTCGTCGCGCGCGCCGCCGGCGTGCCGTACCGGCGCTACATGAGCGACGCGGTGCTCGGGCCGCTCGGCATGCGCGACGCCGCCTGGGACCCGTCGCAGGTGCCGCCCGGCGAGCTCGCGTCGCCCCACGCGCGCGGCGTCGACGACGGCGCGGTGGCGCCGATCCAGCCCTGGCGGCTCGGGGCCTCCGAGGCGACCGCGGGGCTCTACGCGAGCCTCGCCGACATGGGTCGCTTCGTCGGGTTCGAGCTCGCCGCCTGGCCCGCGCGCGACGCGCCCGAGGCAGGGGCCCTGCGGCGGAGCACGGTGCGCGAGTCGCACCTGATGGCGCGCAACGGCTCGGCGTTCCCGGCCGCCGGCGGCGACGACGGCCCCGGGCTCGGCTGGCACGTGCGCGAGGACTGCGACCTCGGCCACGTGGTCTTCCACAACGGCCTGATCGACGGCTTCTCCGCGTCGGTGACGCTCCTCCCGCAGCGGGGCGTCGGCGTCGTCGCGCTCGCCAACGTCGCCGGCGCCGATCTCGAGTCGCTCAACGCGGACGTGCTCGGCCAGCTCGCGGCGACCGGCGCCATGGAGGCGCGCGTCGTCCCGCCCTCCCCGCCCGTGCGCCGCGCCGCCCAGGCCGTCGCCTCGGTCATCGGCCGCGCGCGCACGGGGGCGCTCGATCGCAGGCTCAGGCCCGGCTGGTTCCCGGAGGCTCACCTCGCCTCCCTGCGAAAGGCGCTGCGCGACGCCGGCGCGCGGGTGGGGGCGTGCGCGCTCGACGGCTCCGCCGTGGTGGAGAGCGCCACGGCGGCGCGCTTCGGCCTGCGCTGCGAGCGCGGCGCGCTCTCGCTGGCCGTGCGTGTGGACACCTCGCCGGACGCGCGGATCACGTCCCTCAGCGTGGAGGAGCAGACCGGGGCGATCGCCCGGGAAGCCCCCGGCCCGAGCGACCGCCCAGCCCGCTGCCGCTGAGCGATCTGCAGCCCGATTGTAGCGCCACACCTGATAGTGTAACCGCGCCCATCGTCCCGGGCGTCGAACCGTCCCCCTCACCTCGCGGAGACCCGCTTGAAGCACAACGACGTGGTGGTTTTGATCCTCGGCGGAGGCGTAGGAAGCCGCCTCTACCCGCTCACCAAGCTGCGCTCGAAGCCAGCGGTCCCGACCGGCGGCAAGTACCGGCTGGTCGACATCCCGATCAGCAACTGCCTCAACTCGGGCTTCAACCGCATCCACATCCTCACGCAGTTCAACTCGGTCTCGCTCCACAACCACATCACGCAGACGTACCGATTCGACGTCTTCTCCGCCGGCGCGGTGCAGATCCTCGCGGCCGAGCAGACGCCGACCCACAGCGACTGGTACCAGGGCACCGCCGACGCCGTCCGCAAGCAGCTCGTCGAGGTGAAATCGCCGAACCCGCGGGACGTCATGATCCTCTCGGGCGATCACCTCTACCGCATGGACTACGAGCCCTTCCTCGAGCACCACCGCGAGACCCGGGCCGACGTCACGCTCGCCGTCCGCCCCGTCCCGACGGCCGAGGTGTCGCGCCTCGGCATCGTGGACACCGACGACACCGGGCGTGTGGTCAAGTTCGTCGAGAAGCCGAAGGACATGAAGCTGCTCGACAACGTGCGGCAGGTGCCCGATCCGGCGAACCCGTGGCTCGCCTCGATGGGCGTCTACATCTTCAGCGCGAAGGCGCTCTACGAGATGCTCGAGCACGACAACGCCTCCGACTTCGGCAGCCACATCCTCCCCCGGGCGCTCGACACCCATCGGATGATGACCTACACGTTCGACGGGTACTGGGAGGACATCGGCACGATCCGCAGCTATTACGAGGCCAGCCTCGCGCTCACGGACTCCGATCCTCCGTTCTCGTTCTACGACCCGCAGCGGCCGATCTACACGCGCCCGCAGTTCTTCCCCCCGGCCCACGTCACCGCCGGCTCGGTCCTCGACCAGGTGCTCCTCGCCGAGGGGAGCCGGATCATCGAGTCGAAGATCTCCCGGTCGGTCGTCGGGCAGCTCTCCTCCATCGGGCCCCACGTCTCCATGTCGAACACCGTCATGATGGGCGCGGACTACGAGTCCCTGTTCCAGGCCCACGGCCCCGAGAGCACGAGGGGTCTGCCGCCCATCGGCATCGGCCGGGGGTGCACGATCGACGGCGCGATCATCGACAAGAACGCGCGCATCGGCGACGGGGTGGTGATCCGCAACATCCCCGATCGGCCGGACACCGACGCCCCGTACTACGCGGCCCGGGAGGGCATCGTCGTCGTCCCGAAGAACGCCGTCGTCCCGCCGGGCACGGTCATCTGAGCGCGGACCGCGCCCCGGCCGCCGAGGGGACGGCGGCTGGGCGCGCGGGCGGAAGGGACGCGCTCGCGCGGCTAGGCTGGGCCAGGCAGAACGCCGCCGCGGCGCCCGGCCACTCGCCCCTCGTCGGCTGGGCCCCGGTCTGGTAAAGAGCGCACTTATGCGAATCTGCATCCTCGGCGCCACGGGCCTTGTCGGCCGCGAAACCATCACCCTCATCGCGCGGGCCTGGCCCGGCGCGACGCTCGCCCTGTTCGCGAGCCGGGACCAGGAGCTCACCCTCGACGGCAAGTCGTACGAGGTGCTCAGTGCGTCGCGCCTCGAGGCGCAGGACGCCCCCCGCGGAGACCTCGCGTTCGTGGCCCTGGATGACGATCACAGCAAGCGGTACGTCCCGCGGCTCGTGGAGCTCGGGTACCGCGTGATCGACAAGAGCAACACGTACCGCGCCGACCCGAAGGTGCCGCTCGTCGTCGCCGGGGTGAACTCGAGCATCATCGACGACTCGGTCCGGCTCGTGGCCAACCCGAACTGCACCACCATCCCGCTGATGCTCGCGCTCTCGCCCCTGCGCCGAGAGTTCGGGCTGAGCGCGGTCACGGTGAGCACGTACCAGGCGGTCAGCGGCGCCGGCATCGCCGCCCTGGACTCGTTCCTCGCGGACGCGCGCGACGGCTTCCAGGCCCTCGATCGCCTGGGCCTGCCGTTCAAGCCGTCGGGCTACGCCGGCAACACCGTCCCGCACAACGGCGGCACCGACGAGAGCGGCTACTCCTCGGAAGAGCGGAAGCTCATCTTCGAGAGCCGCAAGATCCTGAGCATGCCGGAGCTCGGCGTCTCCGCGCAGTGCTGTCGGGTCGGCGTCGCGGTCGGCCACTACGAGAACGCGTGGGTCACGTTCGATCGCCCGGTGGATCTCGATCGGGTCGCGAGCATCCTGAGCGATCCGGCGAAGTCGCCCTTCGTGAAGCACCTCCCCGGCGCCGCCGGCGAGGGCCTGAGCGCGCTCCACTGCGTGCAGGACCGAGACCTCGCGCTGGTCGGGCGGATCCGCCCCGATCACCGGGACCGCGACCGGAAGAGCGTGTGCCTGACCGTGGTCGGGGACAACCTTCGGCTCGGCGCGGCCACCAACGCGGTCCGCGCCGCGACGCGCTGGTTCCCGAGCGCCGACCGGGACCTGCAGGCCCCCTGACGGCAGACGATGCAACCCACCCAGCCCCTCATGATCCTCGTCGCCGGGCCGTATCGCTCCGGCACGGGCGATGATCCGGTCCTGATCGCAGCCAACGTTCGCGCGATGAACGACATGGCCGTGCGCCTCTTCCGGGCGGGCCACCTCCCCGTCCTCGGCGAATGGTTCGCGCTGCCGCTCATCGAGCACGCCGGGTCGCGGCAGATCGGCGACGAGATCTTCAATGAGATCTTCCATCCCGTCGCGCGCCGGCTCGTCGCGCGCTGCGACGCTTGCCTGCGGATCGGCGGCCCCTCGAAGGGAGCCGACGAGATGGTCGAGCTGTCCCGATCCATGGGCAAGCAGGTCTTCTTCAGCTTCGACGAGGTGCCGGGCTGCGGCTAGCGGCGGCTGCCACACGAGAGGCACGTGAGAGGCGCACGAGACGCCGCGGCGGCGCGGTCTCTTCAGGGCTCGGACCCCGGCCAGCCAGCGCCGACAGGGAGCGCCTGCACGTCGGGGAAGAGCATGTAAATACGCTTTCCATTCCACGTCTGCCCGTGGGGCGGCGAGGGCGCGGCCGCGGCGACGCTCGCGCGCACCGCGCGCCCGAGCGCGGCTGCGCCGTCGAGCGCCTGGCTGAGCGCCGCGAGCGCCTGCGCCAGCTCGGGGAGCGACGCATCGCCCGACGTGCCCCGCGCGACGAGGGCGTCGACCTCGCGGCTGCGCACGCCGAAGTCCGACGGCAGCGGGTGCGCGGGCTGCGCCGTGACCGCGGCGTGGAGGAACTGGCGCTTCGCCACGCCGCCCGCCTCGCCGAAGCCCGCGACGAGCTCGAAGAGCGCCGACGCGACGCCGGAGGCCGGCTCGAGGTCGCTCGGGTTGTGGAGCGGGGAGCCCCTGATCCCCAGGTCGTCGAGGTACTCGAACCCGGAATCGCTCAGCGCGGCCGAGCGCTCCGTCTCCGGCAGGGGCGGCGCGACCCGCACCTCGCCGCTCTCGAACACGATGACGCGCGCGTACGTGAAGCGCGCGTGCGGCACGGCGAGCCGCACGCGCGCGAGCTGCGCCGCGACCTCCGCCGCCGCGCCGATCTCGAAGCGCGAGCCCGGAAGGTGGCGCGCGATGCCCGCCAGCGTCATCCCCGCCGCGTCGGGCCAGGGGCACACGGCGACGTGCCGCGGGAGGGCCTCCGCCTCGCCCGGCGCACATACGCGCTCCAGCCCGAACGAGGCGGGGGCGAGGAGCGGCGGCCGCTGGCCCTCCATCCGCCGCAGATCGCCGAACAGCCAGGCGCGGTTCTCCCCGTGGTGCTCGGGCGCGAGCATCCGCGCGCCGACGAGCAGCGCGACGGTGCCCCCGGCGCGCGCGAGCCATGCCTCGGGCACGGAGAGGTGCTCGTACAGGAAGGCCTCGACGATGAGCTGCCACTCGCGGGGCGGCTCGGGAGGCAGGGGAGCGGCGGTACGGTACATGGCGGGTGCGGGGCTTCGAAGAGCAGCGCGCTCGGCCCCGGATGCACACACGAGATGGGGGAGCTCGTAAAGTAGCGTATCCAAGCCGGGAGCGCCGCGGAACACGGCAGCGGGCCGCTGCCGCCGATCGGCGAGCGCGCCGCCCGATCCGCCCCGACCGCGCGGCGCTCAGGTCGCCAGGGTCGATCGGAGCGCGGCCGCCTGGAGGGCGGCCATGAGAAGAGGATCGAGGGCGTGGCGCTCGCGACATCGACGGAGGCGAAACGCGACGTTGGGTGGAGAGGGAGAAGAGAAGATTCACAGGGAGACGGGGAGGCGGGGAGGCGAGAGATGGGGATCCGTCGTGCGAGCCATCCGGCTCGCCGACTGCTTCGGGCGACATCGCGGCGGGGCGGCTGGGGAAGCCTCGAGCCTCGATCCGGCGACGCGCAACACTGCAATCGTGCGCTCGCACGCGAACGACTCGTCGCCGGTCGAGAGCGGTGATTGGTCTTGCCCCCACGTCGACACCCTCCTGGCGACGGCGGTCCTGTCAACGCTCGACGCTGCCCCTCAGGGGTCCGGGGGCCGGGCCCCGAGCGCGGACCACGGGGCGCCAGGTCTCTTTCACCGTTCGGAGCTTGGAATGAAGACTCGATTGCGCACCCTCTCAGCGATACCCGCAACACTCATCGGATTGCTCATGGCAGCGGCCTGCGGCTCGGACGCCGGCAGCGACCCGGAGAGCAGCGGCGGCGGCTCGGCGACGGGGGGCTCGCCCGAAAGCGGCAGCTCGGCGACGGGGGGCTCGCCCGCCAGCGGTGGCTCTGGCGAGGGCGGCGGCGTCGCGAGCGGCGGGACGTCGGGCGCCGGCGCGGCGGGCTCGGGAGGCTCCGCCGCCACGAGCAGCACCGGCAGCGGAGGCGCGGACTCCGGCGCGGCGAGCACCGGCGGAAACGGCACCGGAGGCGCGGACTCCGGCGCGGCCGGCACAGGCGGGAGCGGCGCCGGAGGGGCGGGGACGGGCGGCAGCGGAGGTGGTGACGCGGCGTATCCGTGCGACGGAGACACGAGCGGCTACAACGCCGTGGTGACCCGATCCGGATCCGACTGGACCGCGCAGAACGGCGCTCGCAACGTCTACAGCGGCGGCGACATGCGGGCCGCGATGCAGGCGGCGCTCGACAGCTTGAGCTCCGGCCGCACCAGCAAGCAGAGCGTCCTGGTCCAGGGCTCCGGGACCGTGGCCGCGAGCTCGAGGCTGAACGTGCCCAGCTACACCGTGCTCAACGTCTGCGGCACGATCGAGGTCACCGGCAGCGGCTCCGGCGACAATGCGCCCATCTACGCGCGCGGCCGGACCGACATCGAGATCCCGAACGTCACGATCAGCGGCACCCCGCTCTACGCCATGTTCTTCCGCGACGTCGAGAACCTGCGCCTCGGCCATGTCGAGCTGCGCGTCTCGAGCGGGCTCGGCGTCCGCATCGACAACCATGGGCGCTCGGACCGCGCCAACAAGGTGAAGAACATCGAGATCGACCATGTCTACGCCGAGGGGACCAGCTCTCACGGCGTCGAGACCTACGGCGTCGACGACATGCGCATCGGCACCGTCATCGCGCGCGACACCGGGGAATGCGGCCTCCTCCTGAACGACACGACCAACGCCGAGGTCGGGACGGTCGACGCGATGAACGCGGGCGCGGGCACCGGCTACGCGGCGTTCCGGCTCGCCAACCGCGCGGGGCGCATCGGCAGCGGCTACCCCACCAACATCCACGTCGGCCAGGTCATCGCCCGCGGCGGCGGGCGCGGGATCTTCTGCGTGTCCGAGAGCGGGGGCGTCACGATCGACCGGATCGATCTCGCCGACACCGGCAACAACGCGATCCTGATCGAGAACTGCCACAACGTGAACATCGCCGCCGAGTCCGGGACCGTCGACGGCGGCGGCGACATCCGCCTGGCCGCACGCACCGAGTTCGCGAACTCCTCGGACATCACGATCCAGAACCTCACGATCACGGACACGGCCGTCAACGAGAACCCCTGCGCCGAGAACAGCACCTTTCGCGACCTCACGCTGGTGAACGCGCGCGACAACAGCTGCGATTAGAGCGACGGTCACCCGCTTCGGATACGGGCCCACCTCGACGTTTTCGGTGCTCAGCGCACCGGAGTGCGCTTGCGCGCCGAAAACGCCGATCTGGACCCGTCTCCTGTGCGGGAGACCGCCGCTCTGCTCGGCATGGTGCAGAGGTGGGCGGAAATCGCTGTAGAGCGGGGTGCACAAAGCTGGAGTCACAAAAGAGAACCGCCCGCAGGTCCAGGCCTGCGGGCGGTCTTCTTCGTCAGCGGCTCGGCCTACTTGAGGCGGGCCAGCATCTCGACCTTCTCGGTGTCCAGCCCCGTCCAGGTGCCCCAGCCCGACTTGTCCGCATCGGTGTACTTGTGGTTGTAGATACCACCCGTATCACCCGACTCGGGGTTGATGGACCAGTACGTGAAGTCCGTCATCTTCTTCTTGATGAGGTAGTCCACGTACATGTTCTGCCACTCCCAGTCGTAGCGCTTGCCGGCAGGCAGGTGCGCCCACTGCTGGGCCAGCGCCGGGTCCATCTCGTTCTTCGGCCAGTCCTTCACGCCGCCGAACTCGCCGGTGATCACGCAGAACTTCTGGTCGTGCAGGAACCCGAAGTGCTCGTCCCACTGCGCTTCCAGCTTCGCGACAGCCGCTGCGTTGCTCCGCTCCAGGATGAGCCCGCACCCGGCCTTGGCGGCCGCCTCGTCCTCGAGCCCGACGCACTCGGGCTTGGACTGATCGACGTGCTGCTTCTGAACGAACACGGCAGGCCCGTAGGTGTGGGGCGAGAAGCAGAGCCGATTCCTGGGGATCTGGATCGGGTAGGCCGTCTGTCCGTAGAAGTTCTCACCCCAGTTCGGGTTGAGGTCGGGATCGCCGTGGGGCTCCGGCTCCAGCGTCAGGCCGC
Organism: Sorangium sp. So ce128; assembly: GCF_051525245.1. Lineage (NCBI taxonomy): Bacteria > Pseudomonadati > Myxococcota > Polyangiales > Polyangiaceae > Sorangium > Sorangium sp. So ce128. Next base: position 7,747,921 of record NZ_CP150313.1, read on the forward strand.
TGGCGCCCGCGGGCTGGTGGCTGCCGGACACGCCCTGGACCACCGCGATCATGTCGTCGTTCTCTTCGGCGATGACGTCGTAGCAGGCCTTGGCCATGTCCGCCCACTCGGGCCAGCTGTACTTCCACGGCTCGTTGAAGCAATCGATGCCGATGATGTTCTTGATCCCGAGCTTCTTGGGCAGCTGCGCGATCGTACGGATGTCCGCGAGCCACTTGTCGTAGTTGTAGGCGTCCTCGCCCGTAAGGCAGGTGTAGTCGTCCGCCTTGTAATCGTAGTTCTCGCGATCGCTGTCCACGTAGGGCTTGTTATCGTCGAGCCTGCCCGCGCGCCACCCGAGGTGGTTCGAGCAGGAGTGGATGCCGATGATGACGTTCAGATTGTTCGCGCTGGCCTGCTTGAGGAAGTCCTCGAGCGCCTCGTACGCGTTGGCGTACGGGTAGACGTCCGGGTCGTTGTTCTTGATCCGGGGCGAGGTGGTGCTGTAGTTGCCGTCCGGGTGGTTGGCGACCAGGGTCTGCGGCGCGATGGGGAGCCGGATCGTGTTGAACTTGAGGTTGGAGCTGGTGAGCTCCTTCATCGTGTCCGCGATCGTGCGCGGGGCGTTGTTCTCCGCCCACCACATCGACCCGATGAAGAGCTCCATGGCGCCGGGGCGCTCGAGATCGTCCTGTCCCTCGAGCCCGAACCAGTTGCCGCCGCGAACCTGGATCTCCGTGCCGTCCTGCGTCAGGCGGCCGTTGTCGAGGTTGACGCGGAATCTCCCGTTCGGCGAGTCGTCGGTGTCCGGCGTCGGCTTCGCGTCCGGGTTGCCGCTGCCGCTGCCGCTCGGGATTCCAGCGCCGGCGCCGCTGGTGTCGCCGCTGCTCGTCGAGCTGCCCGCGCCGCTGCCGTTGCCCACCGAGCTGCCCGCGCCGCTGCCGTTGCCCACCGTGGTGCCCGCGCCGCTGCCGTTGCCCACCGAGCTGCCCGCGCCGCTGCCGTTGCCGCTGCCCGCGCCGCCGGAGCCCGTCAGCCCTCCCCCGGTCGCCGCGGTCGATCCATCACCACCGCAGGCGATGCCCATCAGAGCAAGGGCGGCGAAGGAACACAAGAAGATATGGCTTCTTCGGATTCTCATAGGTTCGTTCTTTCGTTAAGCACAAATTCAGAGCACGGCGCACTGCTTCGAGCGACAACCCCCAAGGCTCGTCCGTAAGACAATCTCAGCCAGATCAACGGTTGGTCGCGCTCTACAGTCGACCCTGCGCAGAATTCGCAATCAAGCAACACCGACGGGTTGCCAACCGGGCTCGCATGTTACCCGCCACCAAACAGAGGGTCAAGACGAGACGCACCCCCGATGCCGAGGCCAATTATCGATAGGGCGGTGTTTTTCCCACGACGGCGGATCGCAGGAGACGCTCTCCTCCAACGGGATCCTGCAGGAGCGCTGCACGAGGGGGCGACCGCCACGTGGCGCTTGACTTTCAAATTGCACATCAATTGCCGAACCACCTGGGCGCCCTGCGCTCCCGAAGGGCGCGCAGCGTCATTCGATAGGTGCACAGCGTCATTCGACAGGTGCGCAGCGTCATCCGTCCTGCGCACAGCGTCAAACTCGACGAACCGGACATCGGCAGAGCTCGTCAATGGGAAAGGCACGCTGAAAGACCACGACTCGCCACGATGCCTGTCACGGGGGCACGCGACGCGTCGACGCGTCGACGCGCTGCTCCGGCCTTCATCGATCCTGACGGCGGCGGGTGTGCCGGCGGCTGAGCGGGTAACGCTACTCCCCTCCTCTTCCGCGGCCCTCGCCCTCCCCTCGCGGTCTCCGCCAGCGCTCCGGCAGGCGCACGAGGAGCAGCGCGAGCCCCGGCAGGAGCACCATCCCAGCGAGCAGCAGCAGGGAGGACGTGAGCCGCGCGGCCGAGGCGCCCACCGCGGCATAGGTCGCGGAGATGCCCAGGTTGGCCAGGGCCGTCACCGTGACGAACGCGCGCCAGGGCATGCGGCCCGCGCCCGCGAAGACGAGAGACGCCTCCGCGAGCACGGGCACGCCGCGGAAGAGGAGCAGGAACCAGCGGCCGTGCCGCTCGGCGGCCCGCGTCAGGCGCGCGAGCTCCGCCTCGCCCACCATCCGCTGCAAGGCCGGCGCGCCCGCGCGCGCGCCGACCAGATAACCCAGCCCCGAGCCCACCATCATGCCCGCCCAGGAGACCGCCGTCCCGCGCCAGAAGCCGAGAAGCCCGCCCGCCGCCGTGCTCACCAGGCTCGATGGCACCGGCAGGACGATATCGCCAGCGAGCAATCCGCCGAGGACGAGCGCCGTCGCAATGGGCGAAGGAGGCGCCGCGAGCAGCCTTCGCGCCGCGGCCTCGAGGCTGTCGGCGAAGAGGAAGAACGGCACGAGGATGACCAGGAGGAGCAGGCCGGAGAAGCCGGCCCACCCGGGCCAGGAGCGCCGGGGGCGCGCGGTCGCGCCGGGGAGGCGTGCGCTCCCCGGAGGACGGGTCGAGTCAGACGATCGCGACATGCAGCGCTCCAGGTCCGGTGACGGGCCGGCCGCCCTGCGAGGAGGAGCGAGCCGGCCGCAGCGCGAGTATACGTCCCTCACGCGGTCCGCCCTCGGGCGAAAGAGACGCTGGTTCAGGATTTGTCCACGCACAGGGGGAGTCGCCTTATCCAACAGACCTGGAGGCGGCGACGCGCGCAGGAAGGGCTCGAATTCAGGGCACCCGCGTGGGAGACTGTCGCCAATTCACGCATCCCGAGAGGTCCCGGGCAACCGGAAGGAGCAGGTCATGCGTCCTCGATCTTCGTGGTTTGGTTCAACCATTTTCATCACGAGCTGCGCCGCCCTGGTGGCGAGCTGCTCTGCGAGCGCCGACCGCCCTTCCGGAGGCGGCGGCCCCGGTGGCGGCGGGGACAATCCCACCACCACCACCGGCGGCGATCTCGGCGACGGCGACACCACGGGGAGCGGATCGGACATCGGCGACGGCGACAGCGCGTTCCGTTGCGGCGACGGGGGCCTGACCAACGACGAGGCGTGCGACGACGGAAACGCCGTGGGGGATGACGGCTGTGCGGCGGATTGCCGCTCGGTCGAGCTCGGCTGGTCGTGCCCGCTGCCCGGGGTCGCTTGCGCGCGCATCGCGCGTTGCGGTGACGGCTCCGCGGTGTTCCCGGAGCTCTGCGACGACGGCAACACCGAGGCGGCCGACGGCTGCTCGCCGACCTGCAAGGTGGAGGTCGGCTTCAAGTGCAGCGGCAGCCCGAGCGCCTGCACGCCGACGACCTGCGGCGACAAGACGCAAGAGGGCGCGGAGAGCTGCGAAGACGGCAACACGATGCCCTTCGACGGCTGCTCCTCGAGCTGCCAGGCCGAGCCCGATTGCTCCGCGGGCTCCTGCGCGTCCCTCTGCGGCGATGGCCTCGTGCTGGGCGAGGAGTGCGACGACGGCAACAACATCGACGGCGACGGCTGCTCCGCGACGTGCACGGAGGAGCCGGGCTACACCTGCGCCGTCCCCCAGCCCTCGGGATCGATGGCCGTGCCTGTCGTCTTCCGCGACTTCAAGGAGGCACACCCCGACTTCGAGCCGGATGGTCCCGGCCGCAGCACGCCGGTCTTCAACATGGTCGCGCCCCGGCTCGACGCCGAGAAGAAGCCGACGTACATGACCACCGCAAACAGCCTGGTCAATAGCGCGCAGACCTTCGCCCAGTGGTACCACGACGTGCCCGGCACCAACAGCACCACGGTCACCACCCTCACGCTCTGGGACACCGGCGACGGCCGCTTCGTGAACCGCTGGGGCGAGGACGGCGAGCAGTGGACCCTGCTGTCCCAGGAGAGCGAGCACTATTGCGGCAACGTGGGCAACGAGGTGAACGACGAGGAGTGCACCTCGTCGGCCCAGGCCACCCCGCAGTGCGGCGACATCCACAGCGAGCAATTCCACAGCTGCAACGTGCGCGACGGGGTCTACTGGGCGCGGTATATCGAGGAGACCTACGATGGTAGCCCCCTGTTCTTCCCGGTCGACGACGATCCGTTCACCCCGGCGGCCGAGCGCGTCGCGGCCGACATCTTCCCGAGCTACGGCGGCGGCGACTGGCTGAAGGAGCAGGGCAGCCCGAAGCACAACTTCCATTTCACGAGCGAGATCCGCTACTGGTTCCAGTACAACGCGGGCGAGCAGTACGAGCTCGACTTCACCGGCGACGACGATGTGTGGGTGTTCATCAACGATCGCCTCGCGGTCGACGTCGGCGGCATCCACAGCGCCGTCAACGGGCGCCTCGTCATCAACGCCAGCGGGGGAGGCAGGGTGACCTACGCGACGGAGGAAGACGATGTCATCCAGCCGCGGAACGTCGACCTCGGCCTGACGGACGGCGGCGTCTACCAGATCGCCGTGTTCCACGCCGAGCGCCAGACCGCGGCGTCGACGTTCAAGCTCACGCTGCAGGGCTTCGCGACGGCGCGCAGCGAGTGCAAGCCCGTCTGCGGCGACAGCGTCGTCAGCCTGGGCGAGGAGTGCGACGACGGCGTGAACGACGGCGGCTACGGCGAGTGCGCGCAGGACTGCAAGCTCGGCGAGTACTGCGGCGATGGCGTCGTCCAGGCCGTGGAGGAGTGCGACGACGGCAACAACCGCGACGGGGACGCCTGCGGCAGCGGCTGCCGCAACCTCATTCCGCGCTGACCCGACGGAGGGTCGCCGCCCGATGCGATCGTCGCCGGAAGCCGCCCGCGCGCTCCCGGCGACGATCGCCGCGAACCCCGCTCAGAAGCAGATCCCGAACTCCGGGTAGCCGATGTCGACGCAGCTCCCGCCGCTGGCGCACGGCGCGCCGAAGCTGCTCCCCGGGCAGAGCTCGATGCAGGTGAAGGTGAGGCCCTCCCCGGTCAGGTCGCCGCACGCGGCGTTGGACACACACCCCTCGACGCCTCCACAGGTGCCTCCTACGGGGATGGTGCCTCCCGGGAGGCAGGCCGGAACCCCTCCCAGCAGCGCTCCTGGGGCACACCACTCGCCGCCGCTACAGCCGGCGCCGAACGGCGTGCACGCGCCGCCACCGCCGACCTCGGTCACCTCGATGGAGATGTCCAGCTGCCCATCCCCGATGGTGATGATCGTGCCGTCCGTCTGGAATTGATAGACCAGCGGCGTGACGGCCCCATCGTAAATAGCGAATGAGACGGTGGGAGGGGTGAGCAGCGTCGCCTGCACGGGCACAAACGTGCCCCCGTCATCGCGCTGCAAGACCCAGCCCTGCTCCAGGGTGCTCGCGTAATCGCCGGTGGGCAATGCCGCGCTGAGCACCGTCTCGCCCGGATCATCCGAGGTGCCGAGGTACGTGACGATCGGCCCCTCGATCCTGAAGATCGCGTTGCTCAGCCGGTACACGTGCCCGTTGGTCTGCGCCACCAGGGCGATGCTCGCGCGGCCGGTGGACTCCGCTTCTTCCGTGCCGTCCGGACCGACGGCGCACGCCGGGAGCAGCGGCGCCGCCGCAAGGAACATTGCCGCGAACCCGATGTTGACAAGCGCTGATCGACTCATGCTGGACCTCCTCCAAGCGAAAAGACGGGCGAGCATAACGCGCGTCAATACGCTCGCGGCGCGCGGAGCAAGAATCGGATCGCCGGGACGACGCCGTTCGATCGGCGATGGTGATGGCTCGCTCCTGCGGTAAGCGGCGGCCGCGGCGCCAGGACGACGACGAGCGCGCGTCGACGCGCTGACCACCGCGCAGCAGCACGGTCAACGCGCCTCGCGGCGGCTCCGTCGCGGCGCGCGCGGGCCCGCCGGCTCAGGCCATGCACGCCGAGAGATCGCTCGCCGCGCGCTCCGGAGCTCCCGGGTGTGCCGGCACCAGCACCCGCACGGGGCGCGGCGCGCGCGGGGCGACCCCCGCGCCGGGTGAGAGCGTGAGGCACAGCTCTCCGCCCGTCGGCCTCGCCCGGAGCGCGAGGTGCACGGCGCCGCGGCGCGCAGCCCGGATGGCGCTCACCAGCACGCGAAAGAGCCTGCGCGCCAGGGTGTCGTGGTCCGCCTGGATCACCACGGGCTCGAGCTCCTCGATGCGGATCGTGACGTTGAAGACAGCCGACTCGACCTCCAGCAGCTCCGTGAGATCGCGGATCAGCGCGTCGAGCGCCACCGGGCGCGGCGCCGCCGCCTCGCCCAGCGCGAGCGCCCGCCACAGCGCAGCGGAGCGCTGGAAGCGGCGCAGCACGCTGGCGGCGAGGTGGAGCAGATCGCGCGTCTGGGCGAGGACGCTCCCGGCGAGCTGATCCGCGGCGAGATCGATCCTGAGCCGCGCGGCGGCCCGCGCCTGGAGGAGGTCCTGGAGCAACCGCCGCAGGTCCTCCATGGGCACGTCCCGCGCAGTGAGCAGACGATCCATGTCCCGCTCGAGCCGCATGGCGAGGAGGTCCATCTCGATGGCGCGCGCGGCGCAGAGCATAATTTCGCGGAGACGCCAGCCAATCTCGGGTCTCCTGACCGAGACGCTGAGCACGCCGATGGTTGCCCCATCGCCGTCCCGGAGCGGGAGCCCATGGCACGTGAAGACCTGGAATCCCTGAATAAAATGTTCCGGCCCCACGAGCTCCGTATAGCCATCTTCGGCGAGCGCCGTACCGACGCCGTTCGCGCCACAGACGCTCTCCTCGAGCAACGCGCCTGGACCGGGCACCCGTTCGGGGCCGTGAATCGTCTGCTCGTCACCGCGGACATCCAGGAGAACCGCCCGCGCGTCCCCCACCATGATCGCATGGCGCTCGTCGCCCGAGGCCTGGCTGAGCGCGTGAAGGTAGGGTTCGGAAGCGAGGATGAGGTCCTGGTGCCGCTCGCGCAGGCGCTCGGTGTCGAGCGCGCTCAGGAACTCGGCCTTGGGGCGGCGCGGATCGGCCCCTCCCCCGTGAGAGCGCACCCAGGCGCGGTGCACGTGAGGACGCAGCTGCTCCGCCTCCAGGACGCCGATCGAGCGATAGAGGCGCCCCGCCTCGAGCGCTGATTCCAGCCACGCTGCCATGAGCCCACCCCTCGTTCGAGCGCGCGGTTGCGTCCGCCATCGTCCGCGATTCTGCTCCGGGATCTTGCACAGTTCGTACCCTCGACACGCCTCCTCGAGAGGCGAGCCGCGAGGAAGTGAGCTATTTCAATTCTCCATTCTCCCAAGGAAGAGCGCGGACCGTATGCAGGCACCTACCGTCCTGATCGTCGATCATGACGAGGCCCAACGAGAGGAGATCCGCCGCACGCTCGAGGCCGCTGGGCTGCGGGTCGAGCTCGCAGCGACGGTCGCGGAGAGCCTGCGAAGAGCCCATCGACCGCCGGACCTGGTGCTCATCGGCGTCGATCTGCCGGACGGCGAGCGGTGCGAGCTCTGCCAGCGCCTCCAGGCGGCGCTGGGCGCGGCGGCCACTCCGGTGTTGCACGCCAGCCGGCCCAACGCGGCCGTCGGTCAGCCATCGACGTCGAATTCGACGCTCGGTTCGACGTGCGGCTCCGCGTACGGTTCCGCGTACGATTGCTGTCGTGCCGGCTCGCGCGCATGGCCGACCGAGAGCCGGCTCCTGATGACGGCCGTCCGCGCTCTGCTCGAGGCGCGCGCGGCGAACGTCGCGCGCGCCTCGAGCGACGAGCGGTTCCGCGCGGCCTTCGATCAGGCGGCGGTGGGGATGGCCCACGTCTCCCTCGACGACCGCTTGCTCCGCGTGAACCCGAAGCTCTGTGAGCTGCTCGGATACACCGTCGAGGAGCTGCTTGCGCTCCGCGCCCAGGATCTCCGGCACCCGGACCACGCGGAGGGAGCGCTCCGGCACGTCCATGCGCTGGGCGATGGGAAGATCCCCTCTTCCACCACCGAAGAGCGCTGCCTGCGGCGGGACGGGTCGATGCTCTGGGTCGCGGTCACGCGCTCGCTCGCCCGCGATCGCGCGGGGGCGCCGCTGTACGTCGTCGAGGTCGTGAACGAGATCGAGCGCCGCAAGCGGGCCGAGGAGGCGCGGGAGCGGGCCTTCGCCTGCGAGCGCGTCGCGCGCGTCCGGGTCGAGCTGGCGGAGGCGCGCGTCGCGCGCCTCCAGACGTTCACGTCCGAGCTCTCGCGCGCGGTGACGCCCGCGCAGGTGGCCGAGGTGGTCCTCTCGCTCGGGCTCGCCGCGCTCTACGCCGACGCGGGGTACGTCGCGCTCCTCGCGGAGGACGACGTGATCGAGGTCCTCCGCGCGCCCGGCTACCCCGAGGACGTGGTCGCGCGCCTGCGCCGCATTCCCATGTCCGCGCGCATGGCTGTCGTCGACTGCATCCGCACGGGCCAGCTGCTGATCTTCGAGTCGCTCGCGGCGTATCAGGCTGCCTATCCGGACACGCCGGTAGGCGACTGGGCCAAGACCCTGATCTGCGTCCCCATGACGCTGGGCGACGTGACCATCGGGGTGCTCGGGGTCACGTACCGCGACACCTGCCGGATCAGCGAGGACGACCGGCGCTTCATGACGACGCTCGCCCTGCAGTGCGCGCAGGCCCTGGAGCGCGCGCGCCTCTACGAGGCCGAGCAGCGGGCGCGGCGGCTCCGCGAGGAGGCGCTGGCCATCGCGGCGCACGACCTCCGGAACCCGCTGTCGTCGATCATCCTGGCCGCGTCCCTGCTCGAGCGATCGGCACCGGCGGACGCGGCGGGGCAGGCGATCCGCAATCGGGCGCGGCAGATCAAGCGCGCCGCGGAGCGCACCGTCGAGATGCTCGGCGAGCTGCTCGACGCCGCGATCATCGAGGCGAAGGGCATGAAGCTGGACATCCAGCCGTGCGAGGTGGGCTCGCTCGTGCGCGAGGTCACCGAGATGCTCGCGCCGCTCGCCGAGCAGAAGCGGATCCAGCTCCACACCCTCCTTCCGGGGAGCGGCCTGGAGCTCAGCTGCGACCGTGGCCGCATGCTCCAGGTGCTGTCGAACCTCGTGGGCAACGCCCTGAAGTTCACCGCCGAAGGACGGGAGATCACGATCGGCGCGGAGCGCCAGGGGCCCGATGTGCGCCTGTCCGTCAGCGACACGGGCACGGGGATCCGGCCCGAAGACATCCCGCGCCTGTTCGATCGCTACTGGCAAGGGCGGGCGGCGCGCTGCGCGGGCGCGGGGCTCGGGCTGTACATCGTCAAGGGCATCGTCGAGGCGCACGGGGGGCAGATCTCGGTCGATAGCGAGCTCGGCGCCGGGACGACGTTCTCCTGCACGATCCCCGTCACGCGCTGAAGCCAGGGAGGCCAACCCGCTCCTCACCGCCTGCCTGACGGGTCGCACGACTCCAGCAAACTGGAGCCAGCTCCACTTTATGAGCCGGCGCTCCTGCGCTCGGCGCGCGGCCGTTACTGCGCCACGTCGACGGACTCGACGGATGCGGTCAGCTCGTTGTCCGCCGCGGATCGCCCGCCGAGGACGATCACCTCGCCGTCGCCAGGACAGATGAGGGGGCTGAAATACCGCGTGAACTCCAGGGCTCCCGCGGGCTCCCAGCCGTCGCCCGCCGCGTTGAGCCGGAAGAGGCCGTCGGCGATGTTGATGTAGAGGTCCTGTTCGTCGTTGCACGCCGTCGCGCCGAAGCCCGCAATCGGGATCTCCGAGGGGAGCGCCGGGCCCGGCGACCAGGCCTCGGTCTTCGTGTCGAACCGGTAGACCTCGCCCGAGAACGCCATCCCCTCGCCGACGCCGCCGAGCGCGTAGATCGTGTCACCGCGCCTCGCGACGCCCAGCGAGCGGAGCGCGAACGGCGCCTCGGGCAGGGGGACCCACGCCGCGTCGGGCGTCGAGAGGTCGAGCACGACGCCCCGGGTCAGCAGCTCGCCGGGCCCCGCGAGCGTCCAGCCCCCCACGACGTACAGCCGGTCTCCCACCACCACGGCCCCGTGCCCGGAGCGCCCCTCGGGCAGGTCCGGCATGGCCTGCCACGTCCCTTCGCGCGGATCGTAGCGCTGGACCGTCGCCACCGAGGTGAGGACCTCCGGCTCGTCGATGGCGCTGTCCACGCGGAGGCCGCCGATACGGTAGATGAAGCCGCCGTGCGCCACGAGCGCGATGCTCTCCAGGTGCTCCACGGCCCCGAGGTCCTCCCAGGCGCCGCCTTGCGCGCGGGAGAGCCGCCGGAACCCGGTCGACTGGTGCTCGGCCGCAAAGCCTCCTCCGAGGTTCCCCCCGTAGGTATAGATCGTGTCGTCGGCGAGGGCGGCGCCGAAGGAGCTGACGGCCTCGGGCAGGTCGGGATAGCGGCGCGGGGGCTGAGCCCGCGGCAGATCGAGCTCCCGGGCCTCCCCCGTGGGGACGGTGGGGAGCGTGCGGAACGCTGAGGGCGTCGGGGCCGGCCGCGGCTGCTCGTCATCGCCATCGCCGCAACCCAGGACCGCCAGAGCGCTCGCCGCGGCGAGCATGCACCGTGTGAACCACAGCGAACCGTTCCTGTGAGACATCGTGACGGATCTCCTTTTCAGTGAAGCCATCGACCGCCGGCGGCCTCCTCCTCAATCGATCGCGGCGCCATGAGCGATCCAGCGGCGAACGGTGTCTTTCTCGTCGGCCGAGAGCGGCTTCAGCGTCGGCGGCATCGCGAGGCCACAGCCCTCGTCGCACAAGACGAGCTCGCATTCGAGCGTTCCATCGATCTTGTGCATGACGTAACTGTGCTCCGGGTCCCCCGGCGCCACGCGCTTCATCCCGGAGGCCTCTCCGGAGTCGACGTTCACGTTCTGCTCGCGGATGGCGGCGAGCTCCTCCGCGCTGACCTGCGCCGGCGGCGTGCTCGCGGTCGGTCCCAGGTAGGGCCGCGTCGGGTCGCCGCGCGTGTCGGCGTGACAAGCAGCGCCGGTCGCGCAGGAGCGTTGCAGGAGCGGCAGCACCTCCGTCCGGAACTCCACGGGGCGCCCGGCGTCGAAGCGCGTGTAGTCGTGGCAAAGCGCGCCGCCCTGGCCCGCGCTCCCGGCGCCTCCGCCGTTGCCACCGGCGCCGCCGTTGCCACCGGCGCCGCCGTCGCCGCCAGCACCGCCATCACGCGTACGGTCGTGGCCCCCGCGCTCGCCGCCGCACGCGGCTGCCGCGAGCGCCAGCAGGAAGACGGGGAGGAGCCGGCAGCGCCTCGACGGCGCGCCCGGCACACGCAGCGAGCTGCGCTCGGCGGGAGGGAGGTTCAGGAGCTGCATGAGGTGCGCAGCAATCTAGTGCAAGCGCACGCTGCACACATGTCTCGATGCCCGGCGCTGGCGCCCCTGTCGCGCCCCCGCGGTGATGCTGTCCGTCGAGAGGATGCAAATCCCCTGCGTCCCCACGCCGCACCGACCACGTCGTGGGATTCGCCGCTCGGCCGCGCTCGCCGAGGCGGGAACCTCGGGCCCGCCCGGGTTGTCGATCGCCCTGCCCCACCGCTGGCGGGCCCGCGCTCAGGCTCGGCCCACCGCGCAACGACCGGAGATCCCCCGTGCCTAGAGCCCTCCTCCGCAGCCGCGCTGCGCTCGCCGCGATCGCCGCCCTCGTCCCTGCCCTCCTCAGCTGCGCGGACAGCCCCTCGCCGCCCGCGACCCCCGCCTCGCTCTCGCGCGCGCCCGGGCCTGCCGCGCCGCGCCCCCTGCCCGCCGCGCCGGCCGTCGCCGTCGCGGCGCGCCGCGCCGAGGCCGCGCCGTTCCGGCTGACCGCCGCGGACGGCACCGGGCTGCGCCTCGTCGCGCTCACCGGCCGCGCGGTGATCGAGGCGCCGCTCGCGCTCGCCGAGCTGCACCTCACCTTCGAGAACCCGGAGGATCGCGTGCTCGAGGGCACCTTCAGCGTGACGCTGCCGCCCGGCGCGAGCGTCGGGCGCCTCGCCATGAAGATCGACGACCGGTGGCAGGAGGGCGAGGTCGTCGAGCGCCAGCGCGCGCGCGAGGCGTACGAGGATTTCCTCCACCGCAAGCAGGACCCTGCGCTGCTCGAGCAGGCGGCGGGCAACGAGGTGAGCGCGCGGGTCTTCCCCATCCCGGCGCGCGGCGTGAAGCACATCGTCCTGTCGTTCTCCCAGGAGCTCCGCCCGGACGCGCCCTTCGCCGTCCCGTTGCGCGGCCTGCCCACGGTGAGCCGCCTCGACATCGAGGCCACCGTCGCCGGCGCCGCCGCGCCCGTCCACGCGCTGCGCCGGAACGACGCCGCGCCCGAGGCCGATTTCGTGGTGGATCCCGCGCGGCTCACGTCGACCGAGGCGCGCGGCGGCCTGCGCAGCGGCGAGCTCGTGCTCGCCCGCGTGAGCGCTCCGGTGGACGCGCGGCCCGATCCGCTCGCCTCCGCGGTGATCCTCGTGGACACGAGCGCATCACGCGCGCTCGGGCTCGAGGAGCAGCTCGGCGCGCTCGCGGCCCTCGCGCGGGCGGTCGCCCAGGCAGGCGGCCCGGGCGCGCCGCTCACCGTCGCCTGCTACGATCAGGCCGTCACCCCCCTCTTCGACGGCGCGGCCGCGGCGTTCGGCGAGGCGGAGCTCGCGCGCATCCGCGAGCGGCAGGCGCTCGGCGCCTCGGATCTCGGGCGCGCGCTCCGCTGGGCCGGCGAACGCGCGCGCGCCCGCGGCCAGCGGCGCGTCGTGCTGCTCTCCGACGGCATCGCCACGGCGGGCGAGGTCGCGCCGGGCGCGCTGCGCGGCGCCGCGGCGGCGCTGCGGGGCGCGGGGGTCGAGCGGCTCGACGCGGTCGCGCTCGGCGGCCTCCGCGACGAGGCCGCGCTGCGGCAGCTCGTCGCGGCGGGCCTGCCCCGCGACGGCGCCGTGGTCGACGGCGCGCGCGGCGCCGCCGAGATCGAGCGGCGCCTCGGCTCGGCCACGCGCTCGGGGATCGCGGTGAACATCGAGGGCGCGCGCTGGGTCTGGCCCCGCACCCTGAACGGCGCGCAGCCCGGCGACGAGGCGCTCGTCTACGCCGAGGTGCCGGCCGAGCTGCCCGTCCGGCTCACGGTCGACGGCCGCACCACGACGCCCGGCCTCCGCGGCGTGGAGCGCCCGCTGCTCGAGCGCTCCTGGGCCCGGGCGAAGATCGACGGCCTCCTCGCCCGAGAGGGCGCCGGGGGCGACCAGGACGCGATCCGCAAGCAGATCATCGATCTCTCGATCGCGCACCGGGTGCTGAGCCCGTACACCGCGCTGCTCGTGCTGGAGACCGAGCACGACTACGCGCGCTTCGACATCGCCCGGCGAGGGCTCTCCGACATCCTGACCGTGGAGGGCGGCCGCGTCGCCGTGCAGAGGCGCTCGCGGCCGCAGGCCGGGAAGGCGCCGGCCCCCGCGCCGGCCCAAAGCCCGATCGCCGGCGGTTCGCCTGGCAAGCGCGCCGAGATTTTCTCTGAGCAGGGCGCCGACGTTTCTCCTGGCGAGAGCGCTGCCCTGCGCCCTCCCCCCGCGCCGCCAGCGCCCCCTGCGGGCGCGGACAACCGATACTCCTTCGCGGACGGGCTCGCGCTGTCGGTCGTCAGCGGGGGCGCCGGCGGGCTCGGGCTATCGGGCGTCGGCGAGGGCGGCGGCGGCCGCGGCGAGGGCATCGGCCTCGGCGAGATCGGCACCCTTGGCCACGGCAGCGGGGCCGCGGCCGGAGCCGCGGCGCCCGCGCCGAGCGCCATGTCGGCCACGGGCACCGGCCAGGGCTTCGGCAGCGGGCACGGCCGCCTCGCTGGCAGCCACCGGACCGGGGCGCCGTTGGTCCGCATGGGCGCCACCCAGGTGAGCGGCCGCCTCCCGCCGGAGGTGATCCAGCGCATCGTCCGCCAGAGCTTCGGCCGCTTCCGCCTCTGCTACGAGCGCGGGCTACAGCGCGACGCGGGCTTGCAAGGCCGCGTCATCGTGCGCTTCACCATCGACCCGCGCGGCGCGCTCGTCAACGCGCGCGACGGCGGCTCCGATCTGCCCGACAGCGCCGCGGTCGCCTGCGTGGTCCGCGCCTTCCGCGACCTCACCTTCCCCGCGCCCGAGGGCGGCAGCGTCGACGTGGTGTACCCGCTCCTGTTCTCGCCGCCCCCGAGCGGCGCGCCCGCGCCGGCCGCGCCCGACGACGCCGCGCCCGACGACGCCGCGCCCCCGCAATCGGAGCCGTACACCGGCCGCTTCAAGCAGATCCACGACACCCTCGCCCGGGGCGACGCGCCGGCCGCCGTGCGCGGCGCCCGGGCCTGGCACGCGGAGGCCCCCGGCGACGTGCTCGCGCTCGTCGCGCTCGGCGAGGCGCTCGAGGCGGCGAGCGACACGCCGGGCGCCGCCCGCGCGTACGGCTCGCTCATCGATCTGTTCCCGGCGCGCGCGGACCTCCGCCGCTTCGCCGGCGCGCGCCTCGAGCGGCTCGCGGGCGGCGCCGGCCTCGAGCTGGCGGTCGACACGTACGAGAAGGCGCGCGAGCAGCGCCCCGACCACCCCGCGAGCCACCGCTTGCTCGCGTTCGCCCGCCTCAAGCGGGGCGAGCACGCCGCCGCGTTCGACGCGCTCGCGGCGGGCGTCGCGCGCCGCTACCCGCCGGGGCGCTTCGTGGGCGTGGAGGGCATCCTGCGCGAGGATCTCGGCCTGGTCGCCGCGGCGTGGCTCAAGGTGGAGCCCGCGCGCCGGGCGGCCATCCTGGCCCGGCTCGCGAAGGCCGGCGCCGCGCTCGAAGACGCGCTCTCGCTCCGCTTCGTGCTGAACTGGGAGACCGACGCCAACGACGTCGACTTCCACATCCGGGACGACCGCGGCGGCCACGCCTATTACGGCGACCCGACGCTGCCAGGCGGCGGGCGCCTCTACGCCGACGTGACCACCGGCTACGGGCCCGAGTGCTTCACCATCCGCGCGCCCCGGGAGCACCGGGCCAGCCGGTACACCCTGCAGGCGCACTACTACGCGCGCGGCCCGATGGGCTACGGCATGGGCAAGCTGCAGATCGTCGACCACGACGGCAAGGGCGGTCTGACCTTCGACGAGCGCCCCTTCGTGGTCATGACCGACGGAGCCTTCGTGGAGCTCGGCGCCGTCACGCGCTGACGCGCCGCTAGACCCTCTCCCAGCGCCCGCTCTCGACGGAACGGAAGAGCGCGTCGATGACCCGCATGTTGCCCACCGCGACCTCGATCGAATTCTCGACCGGGCTGCCCGTGCGGATGGCGCGCGAGAACGCCTCGCTCTGCAGGTGGTACTGGTCGACGGCGGGGAACGAGGTGCCCCTGGCCGAGCTGCCGTTCAGCGTCGAGCCGTCATCGAGGAAGACCTTGCACGGCTGGTCGGCAGGGGCGTTGAACGGGATCTCGATCTCGAGGCGGCCCCTGGTACCGAGCGCGTTCACGCGCTGGTAGGCCACCGCCTGCGTGCTGCACGTGAACGTCAGGTGCGCGCCGCCGTAGTCGACGAGGCCCGAGGTCAAGCGATCGGTGCCGAACTCGGGATCGCGCTCGACGAGCGCGATCGCCCGCACGGGCTCGCGTCCGAACAGGAAGCGCGACGTGTTCACCGCGTAGCAGCCGATGTCGTAGAGCGCGCCGCCCCCGACTTCCTTGTTGTTGCGGATGTTGGTGGCGTCGCGGTTGAAATACGAGAACGCCGTCTGGACGCTGACCAGATCGCCGATCTGGCCGCCTCGCACCCAGTCCCTGGCCTGCTGCCACTGCGGGTGGTTGCGGATCATGAACGCTTCGGCGATCAGCTTGCCCGTCTCGCGCTGGACGTCGACGAGCGCCTCGGCGTCCTTCGCGCTGAGCGCGATCGGCTTCTCGCACAGGACGTGCTTGCCGGCGCGGGCAGCGCGCTCCGTCCACGTCACGTGCAGGTGGTTGGGCAGCGGGTTGTAGACGGCATCGATCTCCGGATCCTCGAGCAGCTCATCGTAGCTGCCGTACGCCTTCGGGATCCCGAGCGACCGCGCGGCCTCGCGCGCCTTGTCGATGTCGCGCGACGCCAGCGCGGCGAGCTCGGTCAGCGGCCCACGCTTCATGCCGGGCAGGCTGACCGTCAACGCGAAGTTGCTCGCCCCGAGGACGCCCCAGCGCACGGGGGTGAGGGATTCGTCGGACGTCGGACCTTCGGCAGATGTGGACATGGGCACCTCGCTGCTCGCGAAACTAACGGTCGACGGCGCGCCTGTAAACGCTCGGCAAGCACCGGCGGAACCGCCGAGGCACAGCCGCGCCGAGCGCCCCTCGATCTCCTCGCCGCCGATGACGTACCCGAGATCGGCCAGGGGCGTACCAGAGCACGCCATCGAAGTCCCCCTCACGCTCCAGACGTCTGTCCGTCGGACGTCACGCCACGACGTCGACCCGCTCGCTCGACACCCTCAGTATACTCTGCCATTATTACCAGAATTGCAGCCTTTCAGTGGGGGACTGATATGGCTCGAAATACCATGGTAGGTCTGATACCGCTCATCGTTCTGGCCGGAACCGGATGCGGCGAGGACGGAGAGTGGCTGGAAGCGCCCTTGGGCGAAGCGCAGAGCGCGCTCGAGGCCGGCAATGCGCTGAACCCCAACGCGCTGAACCCCAACGCGCTCAATCCCAACGCGCTGAACCCCAACGCGCTGGCAGTCGGCGCCTTGAGCCTCGTCGCCCTTGGCTCGCAGGCGCTGACCGCGATCCTCGACCCCGGGCCGAACGGCGCCCTCTCGCGCGAGCACCTGAGGTACGCCGTCGAATGCGCCCTCGAAAGCTCGCAATCATTCCGCTTCGGGTGGATCGACGTCTCTGGCGTCTATCACGACGAGATCTACACAGGCATGCTCGGACTCGCGAGGAGCTGGGCGTGGGTCCCGCTGGATGGTGACGGACAGCGCTGGGTCTCGGCGTGCCTCGCGGCGCGCACCAACTACTACAGGGTCCCCGTCGTGCTCTCTTCGCGTGGACCCACCAAGGCGATCAACAAACAAAACTCGCCGGAGCTGTCCACGTTCACGAGGGAGGAGGGTGCGTTCTGGGGCAACATCTACGGGAGCTCGCCGGCGCTCTATGCCTGCCATGTTCCAGAGAACGATGCGAGCTCACGCGCCGCGCTTCGCGACTGCGCCGCCGGGCACATCGACGAGACGACTGGCTCCATCCGACCGTGCGGGGCGATCCAGCTCCTTGGCCCGTGTGACGCCTATTGCGACCCCATCGCCCCCAAGAACGGCATCTATCACCCTTCCTGCTTCACGGATCCGGCGAACCGCTCGGCCACCATGAGCTTGCAGCCGATCACGGTCTTCCTCGAATGAGAGGATCTACAGCGGTTTCCGCCCACCTCTGCAAGATGCAGAGCAGAGCGGCGGTCTCCCGCACAGGAGACGGGCCCAGATCGGCGTTTTCGGCGCGCAAGCGCACTCCGGTCTCAGGATCCTACACATCTCGCTTGATGTGTGCTGGGCGACGTGATCAAAGCTGCGGATGGGTTCACCTGCAGCAGAGCACGCAGCGGCACTCGCCGAGGAGATGAGCGACGCGCACTTCGGCGATGCGCGGCTTTCGAAGCGCCAGACCAAGCTGGTGCAGAAGCTGGCGCAGGCGCCGGACAAGAGCTTCCCCTCGCTGCTGTCCGACAGCGAGCTGGAGGCGGCGTACCGTTTCTTCGGCAACGACGCCGTCACGCCCGCGGCGATTCTGGCGCCGCATGTGCGCGCCACCCTCGCGCGCATGGAGGCCGAGCCGGTCGTGCTCGCCATCCATGACACCACGACCCTCTCCTTCCGCTCGGACGGCCAGCGGCAGGGGCTCGGACGGCTGCGCTCCTCGGGGCAGACGTTCTTCGCCCACTTCACGCTGGCGGTCAGCGGCGATGGAACGCGCCGCCCGCTCGGCGTGCTCGATCTGAGCACGCACGTGCGCGACGACGGCAGGACGGACAACGAGCACGACCGCTGGGGAGAGCAGGTGGAGCGAGTCGCGGCCTTGGGCGCTACTGCGCACGACGTGGTGCACGTCATGGACCGCGAAGGCGACGACTACGGCCTGTTCGCGCAGCTTTTGAGCGCAGGGCATCGGTTCGTGATTCGGCTCGCGCACAATCGCCTCGTCGAGGCTGACGCCCTCGGAGAGCAGGCCAAGCTCGAGCAGGCGCTCGCGCATGTTCAAGCGGTGGCCGTACGCGAGGTAGAGCTTTCGCCGCGGCCGGCGGGCAATCGCAGCCCTCAACAGAAACGGCTGCATCCTCCGCGCGCAGGACGCTTGGCCAAGCTCGCCCTTGGAAGCACGCGCGTGACCCTGCGGCGACCGAGATCCCAGCCGCGCGAGCTGCCTGCGACGCTGTCGCTGTGGGTCGTACGCGTCTGGGAGATCGAGCCGCCGCCGGGCGAAGCGCCGGTCGAGTGGGTGCTGCTCACGAGCGAGCCGGTCGAGTCCGTCGAGCAGCTGACGCAGCTGGTCGACTGGTACCGGGCGCGCTGGATGGTGGAGGAGTTCTTCAAGGCCCTGAAGACCGGATGCGCCTACGAGAAGCGCCAGATCGAGGACCTGCACGGCTTGCGCAACGTGCTGGCGCTCTTCGCGCCCATCGCCTGGCAGCTATTGCTGCTGCGCAGCGAGGCTCGGCGCGCTCCGGAGCAGCCCGCGACCGCCGTGCTCACGCCCACCCAGATCGAGGTGCTGCGGGTCTTCGCGCGCAAGCCCCTGCCCGAGAACGCCACGGCCCGCGATGCCTTCCTGGCAATCGCCGGGCTCGGCGGACACCTCCGGCGAAACGGCGAGCCCGGCTGGCAGACCTTGGGCCGTGGCTACGAGCAACTCCTCACCCTCGTCCAAGGCTGGAGCGCCGCGAGGGAGGTGGGGAAAATATGATCAATCCTGAGACTCCGGTGCGCTGAGCACCGAAAACGTCGAGGTGGGCCCGTATCCGAAGCGGGTGACCGTCGCTCTAGTATTCGCGGCAGTCGCCGGGCGCCTCCAGCGTGCCGAAGCTGTAGGGCCGCGCCTGCTTGACCAGCAGCCGGCGCTCCGGGCCGATCAGCTTCCATTCGATCTGCATCGCGTACAGCCGGTTCTCCCCCTCCGGGTCCACCAGCGGCCGGTAATGAGCGTGGACGGCCTCGAGCACGCACCCGAGCCGCTGGACCTCCGGGAACGACAGCACGTCGCGCCCGCGCGACAGGCTCGAGCGCGTGTGGTACTCCGCCTTGATCGTGCGGGGCGGCGGCGTGTACACGATCTCGTCGCTGGTCACGCCGGGCGCGGGGTTGGTGACCGAGGCCTCCCCGATCTGCGCGTTGATGTAGTACTGGCTGTCGCGGGTGGCGTCGAGCGCGTTGCGGCTGATCGCCACGCCCTGCGCGCGCTCGGATTGCCAGGCCTGGTGCACCAGCACGGCCATGGCCGCGCGCGCCTGCTCGACGTGGCCGAACTCGCGCTCGTCGTAAGCGCGCGTGTTCCACAGGCTCGCCCAGACGGTGCGCAGCGCCTCCTCGATGGAGCTCGACTCGGCGTCCAGGTCGCCGCTCGTCGACGTGTGCAGGCCCGCGCCGTTGAAGGTCGCGAGATCCTCGGTGTTGCTGCTGCTGCGCAGGCGCACGCGGTCGCCGCCGAAGCGCTGCTCGATCGCGCCCGTGACCTCGCTCAAGATCGCGGGGTCCACCGGGTGCGCCAGCATCCGCGCCCGCACCTCGGCCAGGCCCTCGGCGTGCGCGTGCGGATCGGCGCGGAACTCGGGATCCTGCTCGAGCTCGGCCAGGAGCTCCGCCGCGCCGCTCGCCTCGAAATGATCCATGTAGTGCGAGAACGGGATCGCGAACGCGGCGGGCGGCACGTACAGCGGCAGCAGGTCGAGCGGGCAATACTGCCCCACGCCGCTCACGCGGTACAGCTCGGCCATGCCTGCCGCCTTGGAGCCGATGCTGTCGCTCATGGCGTAACCCGCGGCGTCGAGCGGCACGACCCCGCGCACCGAGAGGTCGAGCGCCGGCGAGAGCCGCGCGCCGGTCGGCTTGCGCTTCTCCCAGTAAGCGTCCGCCTCCTGCGCGGTGGCCTCGCGGATGTCGAAGTCCGACGCGCGCACCTCGAGCCGCACCAGCTTGCCGAACAGGGCCTTGAGGCGCCCGTCGTCACGCGCGCCGCGCAGGGCCATGTTCGGCGTGCCCCGGCCGCGCGCCAGCACGTTCACGTGCGCGAGCGGCGTCTGGAACGCCTCGGTGATGAGGCCGCCCATGAACGCGGTCTCGTTCGGCACGTCGTCGGTCACCACGATCACGTTCGGCCCGAGCTCGGCCGTCTCCAGATCGCGCGCCGGGACGAACGTCAGCGTGCCAAAGCCCTCGGCCGGGTTCAGCGACTGGTACGTGAGCCCCTTGTACGGCGCGTTCGGCCCCACGATGGGCGCGGTCCCTTCGATCGCCCGCAGCTCGATGATCTGGCGCCCTTCGGTGGGCCGAATCGCCCACGCCTCCGGGTCGGGCACCGCCTTCATCGCCGCGAAGAACGCGCGCCGCATCTGCTCGCCGACGATCTGGTCGCCGGGCGAGAACTCGACGGTCTTGGCTCCGTTGGTGTGCTCGACCAGCGTGCCGAGGAGGTAGCGACGGCCCTCGGACCGGAAGTACTCGGTCTGGCTGAACAAGCCCCAGCCGACGTTGAACTCCGCGGCTTGCTCGGGATCGCAGCGATCGAGGTGGGGCTCCTTCCGGATCTGCTCGCGGACAAAGGTGTAGTGGAGCGCCCAATCGCGCGTGCTCAGGAGGTGCACCGTGTCGTTCGCGGCCATGTCGACGACGAACTTGACGCCGAGCTCACCGACCGCGGTGCCGCCCTCGGCCAGCTCGGCGAAGTCCGCCGCCGTCTCCAGCCGGTGCGTGCGCCCGCTCGCGAGCTCACGCCCCGGCAGCTCGGCGCAGCCCTCGTTCGCGGCGCCGGGGCTCGCCGCCCCGCAGAAGCGCGGCGCCCCGTCGGCATCGGGCACGCGGGCCAGCGACGCGCCCTCGGGCCAGGCCATGAAGTCGATGCGATCGCTCGGCTCCGGGCTGTCCTCGCGCCACAGCGTCGCCACGCCCTCGAAATCGGGCGAGGCCTCGATCTCGGCCGTGTCGCTCGCGCTCACCGGCACGCTCACCCGCTCCCCGGCCGCGAGCGTGACGGACGGCTCGGGCCACGCGAGCAGCACGCCCGCGTCGGCGCCGGGCAGCGCTTGCCCCGGAGAGAGCGCCGCGAGGCGCAGCGCGAAGCCGTCGAGCGCGACGGGCGCGCCGCTCGCGTTCAGCACCTCGACGAACCCCGCGGGCCGCAGCGAGAGCTCGGAGATGACCAGCGGCCCGGCGATGGCCGGGAACGGCTCGGGCCACTGGAAAGGCGCGAAGCGGATGCTGTCGTCGAGGTTCGGCGGATCCGGCGGACCGCAGGTCTCGCCGTTCTCTCGCTCGGGCGTGGCATAGCGGCAGATCGACAGCGCGCCCGTGCCGTCGGGCAAGCGCGCGTAGCTCTCGGACCGCGGCAGCTCCGGCACATTCACGAGGTCGGCGAGCTCGCACGACGCCGACCAAAGCGCCACGCGCGCGCCGGAATTCGAGAGCTTGAACGGCAGGTGCAGCGGGCCCTGCTCCGGCGCGTCGTCGGCCCAGAGCAGCACCGTTCGCCCCGGCCCGAGCGCCATCTTCGGCAGCCGCGTCGCCTTGCCGGACTTGTCGCTCAGCGCGTACTCCCCGAGATCGAGCGCGCGCTGGCCGATGTTCATCAGCTCGATGAAATCGTCCGTCTCGCCGACCTCGTCGACCCAGGCGCCGTCGTTGCCGGTCATCACCTCGTTGATCCGAAGATCGCCGCTCAGCGCAGGCGCGGCGGCCACGGGAAGCTCGAAGTCGCACACCTCCGGCTTCGGTGGGTGCTCCTCCGTCGGGAGCTGGGTCTCGCCCGAGCAGCCGACGCCAAGGGCGAGCGACAAGAGAGCCGCACCCACGCGCGGCTGGGGCCAAGGGTGAACGCGATCGCTGGGTGAGCGCTCCATCATGCATGCTCCCGTCGTTCCTGCACCGTCATGCCCGCTCCGACAGCACGCGGCGTGCCGCACGCACCGGCGCCTGGCGCGGCGCAGAAAGCTCGTGGAATCCAGTCCTTCGGCCGCACGGCGTGGCTCGCCGTGCGCCGGGCTGTGCCAGCTCCTGCGCCGTCACCGCCAGGGGGCCGCGCCGGCTGACACGGTCAGCTGCGCATTCAGCCGGCTCGCGCCTTGGATGCTGGCTTGAGCTCTTGTAGCCTCGCGCGCATGCGTGAAAGCGTGCATGGACGAGTTGCTTTGATCGCTCTCCTCACCTGCGCCCTGGCCGCCTGTTCTGAGTCGCCGCCCGACGAGGGTGGCGCGGGCGGCGGGGGCGCGGGTCCAGCCGGCAGCGGCGGCTCCGGCGGCGCCGCGGAGGCCAGCTCGAGCGCGGCCGAGGGCGCGACCTCCAGCGCCGCGACGGGCGCCGGGGCCGGCGGCAGCGGCGGCGGCGGCGGCGGCGGCGGAGAGCCCGAGGGCGAGTGCGGGAGCGTCTCGGAGGTGCCGCCCGAGCTGGGGTTCGACCCCTTCTACAGGAAGTACGTCGACTCCGCCGGGATTCCCGTCATCAGCTCCGAGAAGGTGCCTGACGCGGCGCTGCTGCGCACCTGCTCGGTGGTCGTCCGCATGCTCGGCCAACGCGACGACGTGCGTCAGGCGATGATCGAGAACCACACGCGCGTCGCCGTGATGGCGGAGACGGAGGTGACAACCGACATCCCCGAGCACAGCGACCTGTACGAGGCGTTCCCGGGGACGGACTGGGACACGCGCGCCCGCGGCCTCGGCGCGACCCCCGCCCGGCCCGCGAGCTCCTGCGCCGAGGAGAATGTCCTGTGTTATCCGAGCGATCCGTACCTCGGCGAGGACATCCTGGTGCACGAGTTCTCGCACGCCATCGCGATCATGGGCATCGCCTTCGTCGAGCCGGCGTTCAACAGGGAGCTCGAGGACACCTTCGATGCCGCGCTCCAGGCCGGGAAATGGGAGAACACCTACGCGGCGACGAACAAGGACGAATACTGGGCCGAGGGGGTCCAGTCCTGGTTCGACGCCAACACCGAGGCGATCCCCACGAACGGGATCCACAACGAGATCAACACGCGGGCCGAGCTGCGCGACTACGATCGGCCGCTCCACGACCTCATCGCCAGGTACTTCGCCGACGACGCTTGGCGGCCGAGCTGCCCTTAGTTCCGCCCGCCAGGAGTCCTGTCCATGGAGCCGGAGAGAGAGAGTTCAACGCCAAGGCGCAAGGACGCAAAGGCGCAAAAGTAACTAATTTAGTGCATCTTTGCGCCTTGGTGCCTTGGCGTTGCTCTCTCTCCGCTGGGCGCTACGCCGCCAGCGCCTCGGTCAGCTTCCAGAGGCGCTCCTGCGCGGCCTCGTCGAGCGCCGCCTCGGCCGCCGGCTTGATGCGGCTCTCCTCGAAGTACTCGCCCGTCACCCCGGCCAGCTCCGGCGCCGTGGCCACGTGCAGCGAGCACTCGGCCCCTTGCTCGGGCGTGAGCAGGAACAGGTTGAAGAGCTTCATAAGGAGCTTTGGATAATCGCGCATCAGGTCGGTCCTGACCACGCCCGGATGGACGGCGTTGACGGTGACGCCGGTGCCCTCGAGCCGCCGGGCCAGCGCCTTGGTGAAGAGCACGTTCGCGAGCTTCGACTGGGCGTATGCCGCGGTCGTGCCGTACTTCCGCCGCTCGAACTGCAGGTCCTCCCAGTCCATCCGGCCGCGGTAGTGCAGCTTCGAGGACAGGACCACGACCCGCGACGGCGCGCTCTTCTTCAGGAGCGGGAGGAGGTCCTGCGTGAGCAGCCACGTCCCCACGTGGTTCACCCCGAACGTCGCCTCGAGCCCGTCCTCGGTCGTGCCGCGCGAGCTCCGCCATACCCCGGCGTTGTTCACAAGGACGTCCAGGCGCTCATGCGCCGCGCGGAACCGCTCGCCGAAGGCGCGGATGCTCGCCTTGCTCCCGAGATCCAGCGCGATCACCTCCACGTCCTTGCGGCCGGTGGAGCGCGCGATGTCGTCGCGCGCCGCCTCCCCTCTGCCCGTGTCGCGGCACGCCAGCACCACCTTCGCGCCGCGCTGAGCGAAGCCGCGGGCCGTCTCCTTGCCAATGCCCGTGTTGCCGCCGGTGACGACGCAGACCTTCCCGTTCATGGTGCTCCTCTCTCAGGTTCCAGCGGTGAGCGCAAGGCCAGCGCGCGCGCCTCGCCACCGAAGACGTCACGGAAACGAAGGCGCCCCCGCCTCGTGACGGCGCAAGGCCCCTATCCCGCGAAACTCCAGAGAGAATCGCGACCCCCTTGACGTGGACGCGCCACCAGCTTCTCCTGATTCTCTATGCTCAGCCTAAGAGTATCTCGGGTGCGACGGGCGTGCTTCGTGTTCGGCATGCTGGCGATGACCGTGGGGTGCGGGAGCAGCGGACCCCCTGACGATCCCGAGCCGATCGGGGCCGCGACCGGGGCGCTCACAGGCGACGAGCCCGACCTCGTGATCTCGAGCGCGAGCGCGCCGCCCAGCGTCCTGCCGGGCGGCTATTTCACGACGTGGGTCACTGTGTGCAACCAGGGCAATTCGGCGAGCTACAGCACCCAGGTCGAGGTGAGTCTGTCGGACGACGACATCATCACACCGTCGGATCCCATCACCGGCTATGCGCCGCTGGGGTATCTCGACGCGGGGCAATGCGTCGAGCTCGGCGTCCAGACCGCCGCGGCCGTGCCGGATGGCGCGTACACGCTCGGCGTCGTGGTGGACTCGTTCGAGCAGGTGATCGAGCTGTCGGAGACCAACAACGCGGCGCTGGCAGGCGAGATCGGCATCGGCTATGGCCCAGATCTCATCGTCTCGGCCGTGAGCGGCCCGCCCAGCGCGCTCCCCGGCGGCGGCTTCGAGGTCCAGGCCACGGTGTGCAACCAGGGCACGACGCCGAGCCAGAGCGCGATCGTGGATGTGCTCCTCTCGCCGGACGCCGCGATCGAGCCGTCGGATCACCTCCTCGGCGGCATCCCGGTTCCATGGCTGGATCCTGGCCAGTGCGAGTCGGTGACCATGCCCGCCAGCGCCAGTGTCCCCGAAGGCGTTTATCACCTCGGCGCGATCGCGCACGAGAACGGCTGGTACGCGGAGCTCATCTCGTCCAACAACGCGCTGGCGGGCGGGCTGCTCGGCGTCGGCTACCAGCCGGACCTCGTCGTCTCGGCGGTGAGCGGGCCGCCGAGCCTGGTGCCCGGCGACACCTTCGACGCCTCGGTCACCGTCTGCAACCAGGGCACCCAGCCGACCTACGACGTCGTAGTCGACCTCGTGCTCTCGCCCGATGCCGAGATCACGCTTGCTGATGTCCAGATCGGCGACGGCTATGCGCCCTACCTGAGCCCCGGACAGTGCTTCTCCGCGACGATCCCCGCGAGCACGTACGTGCCCGACGGCGCGTACACGCTGGGCGCGATCGTGGATGTCCCGGACTGGGTCGTCGAGCTCATCGAGGCGAACAACGCCTCGGCGGGCGGCGCGATCGGCGTCGGCTACCAGCCGGACCTCGTCGTCTCGGCGGTGAGCGGGCCGCCGAGCGCGACGCCTGGCGGCATCATCGACGCCTTGGTGACCGTCTGCAACCAGGGCACGACCCCGAGCTACGGCAGCAACGTGGAGCTGTACGTCTCTTCGGACGCGATCATCACGGCGGCCGACGCCCCCCTGGGCGGCGATTCGGTGCCGTACCTCGATCCGGGGCAGTGCGCGACCCGGACCTTCCAGCCGAGCGTTTACGTGCCTGACGGCGCCTATCACCTCGGCGCGATCGTCGATCCGTACGATGGGGTTCCCGAGCTCATCGAGAACAACAACGCCACAGCTGGCGCCGTGGTCGGCGTCGGCTATCGGCCGGATCTCATCGTCTCCTCGGTGAGCGCCCCGCCGAGCGCCCTTCCGGGCAGCGGCTTCGGCGCCACCGTCACCGTCTGCAACCAGGGCACGAGCCCGAGCTACAGCGCCGCCCTGGAGCTGCGCCTGTCACCCGACGACAACATCACGTGGACCGACCCGCCCGCCGGCGGCGCCCAGGCGCCGTACCTGGATCCGGGGCAATGCGCCGCCGTGACCATCCCGGCGAGCGCTTACGTGCCAGACGGCGTCTATCACCTCGGCGCGATCGTCGATCTGTACAACTCGCAAGAAGAGCTGAACGAGGCCAATAACGCCGCGTCGGGCGGGCTGCTCGGCGTGGGCTATCGGCCGGATCTCATCGTCTCCGCCGTGAGCGGGCCGCCGACCCTCGTGCCTGGCAGCGGATTCAGCGCTTCCGTCACCGTCTGCAACCAGGGCACGACGCAGAGCTACGGCAGCGACATCGCCGTGGTGCTCTCGTCCGATGAGGCGATCACGCCGTTCGACGCGCCCGCCGGGGGCGGCTATGTGCCCGGTCTGAGCCCCGGGCAGTGCGCCTCCGTCGCCGTGCCCGCGAACGCCTACGTGCCCGACGGCGCCTATCACCTCGGCGCCGTCGTGGACCCGGGCGGCTCGCTGCTCGAGCTCATCGAGACCAACAACGCGGCGGCGGGCAGCCTGATCGGCGTCGGCCATGGCCCCGACCTCATCGTCTCCGCCGTGAGCGGGCCGCCGAGCGTGTTCCCCGGCGGCGGCTTCGACGCGTCGGTCACCGTCTGCAACCAGGGCACGCAGACGAGCTACGGCACCCACGTGGAGCTGCGCGTCTCCGCGGATGCGACGCTCACGACCGCCGACTTCGTCGCCGGCGGCGGTCCTGTGCCGTACCTGGATCCGGGCCAGTGCGCCACCGTGACCTTCCCGGCGAGCGCTCATGTGCCCGAGGGTGCCTACCACCTCGGCGCGATCGTCGACCCGCAGGGCGGGGTCCCCGAGCTCATCGAGACCAACAACGCGGGCTCAGGCGCTCGGATCGGCATCGGCTACGCGCCTGACTTCACCGTCGCTTCCGTGAGCGGCCCGCCCAGCGTCCTGCCGGGCAGCGGCTTCGACGCGGAGATCACCGTCTGCAACCAGGGCACGCTGCCGGGCCCCAGCATGGTGGAGCTGCGCCTGTCCGCCGACGCCACGATCACGGCGGCCGACGCGCTCGCGGGCAGCGCGCCGACGCCTTACCTGGATCCCGGCCAGTGCGCGGCCGTGACGATCCCCGCCAGCGTCTACGTGACCGACGGCGCCTACCACCTCGGCGGGATCGTCGATCCGTACGGCGGGCAGCCCGAGTTGATCGAGACCAACAACGCGGCGCCGGGCGATCTGATCGGCGTCGGCTATTGGCCCGACCTCGTCGTCTCCGCCGTGAGCGGGCCGTCGAGCGTGACGCCCGGCAGCAGCTTCAACGCCGCCGTCACGGTCTGCAATCAGGGCACGACGCAGAGCTACGGCGTCGACGTCGAGCTGCTGCTGTCGAACGATGGGGCGATCACGCCCTCGGACAGCCACGCCGGGAACGGCTACGTCCCCGGGCTGAACCCCGGGCAGTGCGCCGCCGTCGCCGTGCCCGCGAGCGCCTATGTGCCCGACGGCGCGCATCACCTCGGCGCGATCGTGGACCCGAGCGGCGCGATCGCCGAGCTCATCGAGACGAACAACGCCGCGGCGGGCAACGTGCTCGGAGTCGGCCACGCGCCGGATCTCGTCGTCTCCGCCGTGAGCGGGCCGCCGAGCATGATCCCTGGCGGAAGCTTCGACGCGTCGGTCACGGTCTGCAACCAGGGCACACAGACGAGCTACGGCACCCAGGTGGAGCTGCTGCTCTCCGCGGACGCGACCCTCACGATGGCCGACTCCCCTGCTGGCAACGGTCCTGTGCCGTACCTGGATCCGGGCCAGTGCGCCACCGTGACCTTCCCGGCGAGCGCTTATGTGCCCGACGGTGCCTATCACCTGGGCGCGATCGTCGACCGGGACAACTGGGTTCCCGAGCTCATCGAGACGAACAACGCCGAGGTGAGCGCCGTGATCGGCGTCGGCTACCAGCCCGACCTCATCGTCTCCGCGGTCAGCGGCCCGCCCAGCGCCATGCCGGGCAGCGGCTTCGACGCTTCCGTCACCGTGTGCAACCAGGGCACGCAGCCGAGCTACGGCAGCGACGTGGAGCTCTACCTGTCCGACGACGCCGCGATCACGGAAGACGACACCCTCGCCGGCGCCGGCACGGTCCCCTTCCTGGCACCCGGGCAGTGCACCTCCGTGCTCGTCCTCGCGAGCGCCTGTGTTCCCGATGGCGCGTATCACCTCGGCGCGATCGTCGATGTGAACGACTGGCACGAAGAGCTGATCGAGTCGAACAACGCCGCCTCGGGCGACCTCATCGGCGTGGGCTTCCAGCCCGACCTCGTCGTCTCGGCGGTCAGCGGCCCGCCCAGCGCCCCGCCGGGCAGCGGATTCGATGCTTCCGTCACCGTCTGCAACCAGGGCACGTCCCCGAGCTACGGGGTCGACCTCGAGCTCTTCCTGTCGAGCGACGACGCGATCTCGCCCGCGGACATCCACGCCGGGAGCGGCTATGTGCCCGGCCTGAGCCCTGGACAGTGCACCTCCGTGCTCGTCCCCGCGAGCGCCTATGGGACCGACGGCGCCCACCACCTCGGGGCGATCGTGGACCCGGGCGAATCGCTCGTCGAGCTCATCGAGAGCAACAATGCTGTGGCGGGCAGCGTGATCGGCGTCGGCTTCGGGCCGGATTTCATCGTCTCCGCCATGAGCGGACCACCGAGCCTCGCACCGGGTGATAACTTCAACGCCGAGGTCACCGTCTGCAACCAGGGCACGCAGGCGGGCTACGGCGGCGACGTGGAGCTCCGCCTCTCCTTGGACGCGACCATCACGACGGCCGACTTCCTGGCCGGAAACGGGCCGGTGCCGCACCTGGCGCCGGGCCAGTGCGCCACCGTGACCTTCCCGGCGAGCGCGTCGTACGTGCCCTGGGGCGCCTATCACCTCGGCGCGATCGTCGATCCGTACGGCTGGACTCCTGAGCTCATCGAGACCAACAACGCCGCGGCGGGCAGCGTGCTCGGCGTCGGCCATGGACCGGACCTCATCGTCTCCGCGGTGGAGGGCCCGCCCAGCGCCCTTCCGGGCAGCAGCTTCGACGCCGAGGTCACCGTCTGCAACCAGGGAACGCTGCCGAGCTACGGCGGCGACGTGGAGCTGCGCCTGGCGACCGACGATCACGCGGCCTACACCGGATTCTACCTCGGAAGCGCGCCGGTGCCGTACCTGGATCCTGACCAGTGCACGGTCGTGACCATCCCCACCTCCCTGGCGGCGCCCGACGGCACCTATCACCTCGGCGCCATCGTGGACCCCTACGCGTGGACGCAGGAGCTCATCGAGACCAACAACACGAGCGCAAGCAGCGTGTTCGGCGTCGGCAGCCGGCCGGATCTCATCGCGTCCGTCGTGAGCGGCCCATCGATCGCTGCGCCGGGCAGCGGCTTCGACGCCATCGTCACGGTCTGCAACCAGGGCACGACCCCGAGCGGCAGCACGAGCGTCGATGTGCTGCTGTCGCCCGACCGGACCATCACGCCCTCCGATATCCATGTTGGCAACGAGGTTGTTTCCGGGCTGAGCCCTGGTCAGTGCGAGAGCATCACCGTGGCCGCCGACGCCTACGCTCCTGACGGCGCCTACCACCTCGGCGCGATCGTGGACCTGAACGGCCCGGTTGAGGAGCTCATCGAGACCAACAACACCACCGCCGGCGACCTGATCGCCATCGGCCACGGCCCCGATCTCGTCGTCTCCACGGTGAGCGGTCCGCCGAGCGCCACGCAGGGCAGCCTCTTCGACGCCTCGATCACCGTGTGCAACGAGGGGACGGCCCCGAGCTATGGCACCATGGTGGAAGTCCGCCTGTCGGCCGACGCGACGATCACGACGGACGACTTCCTCGCCGGAGGCGCCTGGGTGCCGAGCCTCGGCGTGGGCCAGTGCGAGAGCCTCCTCGTTTCCGCTGACACCTACGTCTCCGTGGATACCTACACGCTCGGGGCCATCGTGGACGCCTACGGCGAGGTCCCCGAGCTCCTCGAGGGCAACAACGCCACGGCAGGCGGCGAGCTCGTCGTCAGCTTCTGATCATCGCCCGCTTCCGCATTTCGCGGACGTGACGGCGCTCACCCGGCTCGAGGCGTCGAACCAAGGAATGGATAAATGAGGTAGTTGTCGAGGGCGCGAGCTGCACGACTCGCGTGCAGAGCGGCCCCATCGCCGCGTCGTCGAGCTGAAGCACCAGGCCCCCATCGCTCCCCTCTCCCGCTTCCCAACCCCCGCGTGCCCCGCTAGGCTCGCCGCGTGCCCCTCGACCCGCAGCGCCTCGCCCGTGTTCGCGCCCATTTCCTGGCGGCTGCCGCGCTCGTCACCGGCTGCGGCGGGAGCTCCGCGCCCGACCACACGATCAACGAACGGGCTCCCATCGACCACGTCCCGCCGACGCCGACCGCGGCGCCCACCGAGTCCTCGTCCTCCGCGACCCCGCCGGAAGCTCCGGAGGCCAATCCGAGCGACGCCCCGCCGGGCGCGCCGGTGGACGTGAACACGCCCCCGCCAGTGCCGCCGACGGCGCCCCCTGCGTCATCCTCCGCGACCGTGGGTCGTCCTCCGCCCGGACAACCCCCGCCGACGTCGCCGCTGCACATCAACACGCCGCCGCGCACGAAGCCGTGACGCGAGCGACACCTCCCGCCGCCCCCCTCGCTCGCCGGCGGCCGCGCCCCATCCCCTCATGAACACCGCGTTCCCTCTCGGCACGACCGAGCGGCTCTTCGCGACGCTCCACCGCCGCTTCCTCGATCGCCATTACCCCGCGCCCCCGTGGGACCGCCTCGACCCGGCGGCGCTCCCGCCGGCCGACGTCGAGATCGCCCGCCAGGCGTGGGCCGCGCGCGCGGTCGCCGAATACCGATCCATGATCGTCTTCGGCGAGCTCATCGCCCGCTTCGCCGAGCTGCGCTTGCCCCTGGAGGTCACGACCGCGGCCTCGCGCCTCCTCCAGGACGAGGCTCGCCACACCGAGCTCTGCGCGCGCGCGGCCGACGCGCTCGGCGGCAACCACGGAGCGACGCTCGCCCCCTCGGATCTCCACCTCCCGCGGAACGGCCTCCCGGCCCATCTCTTCGTCGCCCGGTGGACCGCATCGATGTTCTGCGTGGGCGAATCCGCGTCCGTCGGCATCCTCGACGTCCTCCAGCAGCACACCACCGATCCTTGCCTGCAGGTGGTCGTGGGCACCCTCCTGCGGGACGAGATCCTCCACGACCGCTTTGGCTGGGCGCTCGCGCGCCTCGTCTTTCCTCGCCTCACCGAGGACGAGCGCGACTGGCTCGCCGCCGATCTGGCGTTCTCGCTCGCGCACTACGACCGCATCCACGCCGGCGCCTCGCGCGCCGACGGCGACCCGCTCCCCGAGGCGCCTCCGCCCGCCGGCCCGAACCTCGGGATCCCCTCGCGTCCGGCCGCGGCGCGCGCCTTTTACGACCGGATCGACCGCGTGATCCTCCCCTCGCTCGCCGCGCTGGGCGTGCCGGCGTACGAGGCCTGGGCGTTGCGCCTCGAAGTCCCGGCCCAGGCCGAGAATCGCTGAGACGGCGCTCGCCAACTCAAGCGCGGAACACCCGTGAGACGGGCTCCCCTATCAGCGCCGCGAGGAGCCGCTCCCCCTCGGGCCAGGGCCCGAAGCCGGCGTCAACGTTGATGTGCCCACACGGCCCGGCCTGGATGAAGCGGCTCCCCCAGGCGCGCGCGAAGGCTTCGGCTCGCTCCGGGGCGCAGTACGGGTCGTTCGCGCTCGCGACGACCATCGAGGGGAACGGCAGCCTGACGCCGGGCAACGGGTGGAACGTCGACGCCTCGCGCGGGTAGCTCGGCGATTCGGTGTCGGCCGGCGCGACGAGCAGCGCGGCGCGCACGGGTCGCGCGCCCAGCGCCGCCCAGTGGACGACCGTGCTCACGCCGCAGCTGTGCGCGACAAGCACCGGGGGCTCGGCGCTGGCGGCGACCGCCCTGTCGAGCGCCTCGACCCACGCGCGTCGGTCCGGGTGATCCCAGTCGGGCATCTCCACGCGGCGCGCCAAGGAGAGCTTCTGCTCCCAGAGCGTCTGCCAGTGGCGAGGGCCGGAGCCGCTGTAGCCAGGGACGATGAGAAGCGAAAGCATCGTGACAAGACCTCCCCGCGAACGAAGAGGGTACAGAGGAAGCGGGTGAAAATCACGCCGTCACGACCCCGCAGACCCCGGAGCCACGTCGACCCCCTCCGACGCGCGCCTTGATGGGGCCGAAGTAGCCCAGGCGCGCCGGATTCATTCGATTTACACGACCTGTGGCAGACGCTGTGTGCGCTTCTCTTCATCCTCCTGGCTCGCAAGGCGCAGTCACCACCGAGACCGCACCCCCGCTGGCGGCGATGCGGCAACGCGGCAACGCGGCAACGCGGCAACGCGGCGATGAAAGCGCCCTGCTGCTCCCGCATGGGACTTCCATATCCCTCGATTCCTGTGTAAATATGCCAGATGCTGTCGGCGCTGGATGTCGAATGGCCGCCGGCAGGATTCTCTTGGTTGCGAACAACGTGTGGCCTTACCGTGAAAGGTGTTTCAATGAATCAAGGATCGTCTTCGAGACGTCTGTCCAGGAGCCGCGTCGGGAGCTCCCTGTCTGTCCTTCTCTGCGTGCCCGTGGTGGCGCTCGCGCTCGCCGGTTGCGGCGGCACGGAGCCCTCCTCTTCGTCCGAGTCCGACGAGTCCACGCCGGACCGAGACGAAACCATGAGCTGGGAAGAGTTCCAGGCGAACGTTTACCGGGACCCGCAGCGCGGGGTCTACATCATCGACGACGAGCAGGGGCTCAACGACGCGGAGCTGCGTGTCGTCTACGAGCGCTATGTCAAGACCGGGGCGCTCGTCGTGAAGCCGCTCGGACGGCGCTGATCACGCCTCGCAGGGATACGATCGATAGCTCGCTCTGAGCGTCCCAATCGGATGCCTCACGCCGCGCCAGCCAGCGACAGGGCGAGCCAGTCGTCGAAGCGCGTCGGCATGACGCGCGCGCCGTCGCCCGGGGTGAGCGACCGATCGTCGATCCGGAGACCAAAATAGGTCGCTTCCGCGTCGGCGATCACCTCGCGGCGGTCCTTCTTCGCGCTCAGGTACTTGCCGACGAACTCGGCGAGCGGGCGCCTCTCGGGGCCGGCCACCTCGAGGATGCCGTTCACGGGCGCCCCGAGCGTGACGTCGGCCAGGGCCTCGGCGACGTCCTCGGACGCGATCGGCTGCAGGTGCGCCGACGAGAGGCGGACCCGCTCAGCGTCAGCGCTGGAGCGCGCGATGCCGTCCATGAACTCGAAGAACTGCGTGGCCCGCAGGAGGGTGTAGGGGATCCCGGAGGCCTCGATCAGCGCCTCCTGCGCCATCTTCGCGCGAAAATAGCCGCTGCCGAGCATTCGATCGGTGCCGACCACCGAGAGCGCCACATGATGTTTGACGCCCGCGGCGGCCTCGGCGGCGAGCAGGTTGCGGCCCGAGGTCTCGAAGAAGTCGAGGACCGCCTTGTCCTCGAACGACGGCGAGTTCGCCACATCGACAACGACCTCGGCCCCTGCGAGCGCTCCGGCGAGCCCCTCGCCCGTGAGGCTGTTGACGCCCGTGGAAGGCGACGCCGCGACGACCTCATGGCCCTGCTGGCGGAGCCTGCGCACGAGCTTCGTCCCGATCAGCCCGGTTCCACCGATAACCACGATCTTCATGTCTTTCTCCCTTGTCGATCACGCGAGCGACCGGCGCCTTGCTCCTGTGACCCCGCGCTCGCCGTCAATGACGAACCGGGTCTAGCTCGTGTGACATGGGGCGAAGGAAAAATGACAGCCGCGCCGCCTCGCTCGGAGACTCCGCGCGACGACCCCGATCAGAACGGCGTGTCGCCTTCGTCCGGAACGATGATCGACTTCAGCGCCCCGTCCTGGCAATCCGCCTGCAGGCGGAAGCCCTTCTCGGCTTCGGACAGATCGAACCGGTGGGTGACGATGGACTCGACGTCCACCGCCCCGTCGGCGACCAGGCGGATCGCCCGCGGGTACACGTGCCCCATGCGCCGGGAGAACTTGATCTTCAGCCCCTTGCGGCGGCACAGCGCCGCCGGCAGCGAATAGCGATCGCCCTCGGGGATGCCCGCCAGCAGGATCCGCCCGCCGATGCGCGCGGCCTCGGCCGCGTGGTGGAAGCCCTCGGGCGAGTTCGTCGCCTCGATCACGAGATCGACGCCGCGGCCGCCCGTCCACTCCGCGATGGCCGCGAACGTCGGCGCAGCGTCGTGCGCGCCCAGCCGGCGCGCGGCCTCGGCCCGGTAGGCGACAGGGTCGATCGCGAAGACGCGCTCGACGCCGGCCAGGCGCGCGAGCTGGACCAGGCACAGGGCGATCGGCCCGCACCCCAGCACCGCCACCGTCTCCTGCAGGTGGGGCCGCGCCAGGTCCATCGCGTGGATCGCGACGCCCAGCGGCTCCAGCATCACGGCCTTTCGCACCGAGAAGCCGCGGGGGACCGGCACCAGCTGCTCGGGGCGCACCGCCAGCCGCTCCGCCATGCCGCCGTGGAGCGGCGGCGCGCCAAGGAACTCCACGTGCGGGCACAGGTTCACGTGGCCGCGATGGCACCACTCGCAGCGGCCGCAGGCGTGCGCGGGGTCGACGGCGACCAGCTGGCCCCTCGACAGGCCCAGCGCCGGGTGGTCGTCGACGACCCAGCCGGCGAACTCGTGCCCTGGCACGAAGGGGTCCCGGACCTGCGCCGCGCCGATCCCGCCCTCCAGGTAATAGTGCAGATCGCTGCCGCAGATCCCGCAGCCCGCGACCTGGATCGTCACCATGCCCTCGCGAGGCCGCGGAGGTTCGACCTCGCCGAGCCGGACATCGCGGATACCGTGAATGAAGGTTGCGCGCACCGTTCCAGACTCCCTTTCAAAGCTCCGCCGGCTCCCCGGCGGCGCCGCGCTGGACGATTGTGCCGGCGCGAGTCCCTACTGTAGTCTGCGCCCGTGATCGCTTGTCAATCCTGCGTTCCGGGGCGCTGACGGCGCCATGCCGGCCGACCTCGTCCTCGGCATCGACCTGAGCACCACCGCGGCCAAGGCGGCGGCCTTCGACGTCCAGGGGCGCTTGCACGCCGCCGGCCGGGCGCCGCTCTCGCTGGCCCGGCCGGCTCCTGAGCGATTCGAGCAGGATCCCCGGGACTGGTGGGCCGCCCTGTGCCAGGCGGTCGCCGGCGTCACCGCCGCGGTGGACCCGGGCCGCATCGCTGGCCTCGCGATCGCGCACCAGCGCGAGACCTTCGCCTGCCTCGGTCCCGACGGCGAGCCGCTCCGCCCCGCGATGCTCTGGCTGGACGGCCGCGCGCGCGGGCACCTCGGCGCCGTGATCGACCGCATCGGGCGAGACCGCCTGCGGGCGCTGTCCGGCAAGGCCGCGGACTTCGGCCCGGCGCTGCCCAAGATCGCGTGGCTGGCCAGCGAGGAGCCGGAGACCCACCGCCGCACCGCCCTCTTCTGCGACGTGCAGGCGTACCTCGTGCAGGCGCTGACAGGGCGCGCCCGCACCAGCTGGGCGAGCGCCGACCCGCTCGCGCTCTTCGACATCGGCGCGCGCCGCTGGTCCGAGGAGCTCTGCGCCGCGGCCGGCATCACGCCCGACCGGCTGCCGGAGGCGCTCCCTCCCGGCGCGCTCCTCGGCGCTGTGTCGGCGGCCGCCGCGGCGGCCAGCGGCCTGCGCGAGGGCACGCCGGTGCTGGCCGGCGGCGGCGACGGCCAGATGGCCGGGCTCGGCGTCGACGCCCTGGACCCGCGGCGCGCCTACCTGAACCTCGGCACGGCGGTGGTCTTCGGCGTCTTTTCCCCCGAGCCGCGGCAGGACCCGGCGTGGCGGACCATGACCAGCGCCTCCGGCCGCGGCTACGTGCTGGAGAGCAGCCTGCGCAGCGGGGCGCTGCTCTCGGACTGGTACCTGCGCCGCCAGCTGGGCGTCGATCCGCGCGACGGGGCCGCGATGGCCGCGCTCGAGGCCGAGGCGGCGTCGCTGCCGCCCGGCAGCGGCGGCCTGCTGCTCTTGCCCTACTGGGAGGGCGCCATGAACCCCCACTGGGATCCCGACGCCCGCGGCGCGATCCTGGGCCTCACGGACGCGCACGGGCGCGGCCACGTCTACCGCGCCCTGATCGAGGGCGTCGCGCTCGAGCAGGCCCTGGTGCTGGACCTGATGCGCGGCGCGGCGGGGATCGAGGTCGCGGAGTTCGCAGCCGTCGGCGGCGTGGCCGCGAGCGACCTCTGGTGCGCCGTGATGGCCGATGCGACGGGCGTCGCCATCGAGCGGTCCGAGACGGTCGAGGCGGCGTGCCTGGGCGCCGCCATGTGCGCGGCCGCCGGCGCCGGGCTGGCCGGGAGCATCGAGGCGGCCGCGAGGGCGATGCGCGGGACCGCCACGGCGACGTTCCATCCCGATGCCGGGCGCCGGGGGCGCTACGCGGCGCTGCTGGGGATCTACCGCGACATGTATCCGCAGCTCTCGGGGCTGCTGCGCCGCCTCTCGGCCTTCACGAGGGAGTAAGTGCGCCCGCTCGCCGCGGGGCGCGATCCGCGGCGGCAGACCTGCGCTCCTCAAGGAGGCGCCGCTACCAACGCCCGCGAGCTGGACAGCCCGTCGTTGGCCGGTATCGCTCAGCTCAGACCGTCGAGTACCTCGGCAAGCGACACGGCGATGATGGCCCGCTCATGCCATCGCTCCAAAGTCTCCGGATCCTTCTCGGCCAGGATGCGCTCGCGCGCCACGTCCGGCACGGCGATGCCACGAACCCTGAGCGCGGTCAGCACGGCACGCGCCGCCTCCTCGGCGCGCCCCTCTTTCCGCTCCTCGGCCCGAAGCTTCCGCTCGTATTCCTCGAACCACGCCCGGATCTCTGCGCTCACATCGTCCTCCTCGTCCGTCGTCGGCTCATGGCTTGCGAACCGGAAGTGTACCAGCAGCGGCGTGGCGACGCTCTTCTCCCAGGCACCGATCGTAGAATCGGCAGATTCGACGCTGTATTCGAGTGATGCCCGTAATGCCGTAGGAACCGACCTGCACTTACCGACGCGTCGAACCAATCGTGAGAGAATCTGCAGCGCAAGGGTGATCTCAGCAGCGCGCCGGCCTCACGTCTCCTCAGTGCGCTGTCGGATCGCTGACGCGCCCCGCGAAGAGGAGCGCCCCCGTCGGCAGGTCGCTGATGAAGAAGAAGAACGGCCGGTCCAGCACGATCTCCGCTGGCTCGGGGAAGAGGCCTGAGCCCGTGGAGCCGATGAGGACCGCCGTCGCCGCCGCGGCCTCGGTCCCGGCCTCGTCCACGTCGATGACCGCCTTGTGGATGACGTCCTGGATGAAGAGATCTTCGCCCGGTTCGACCGGGAGCAGCCCCGAGAAGTCTGCGCCCGGGCCGAAGGCGGCCCCCATGCCGAGCTCCGTCAGCGCGTTCTTGAGAGAGGCCGAGGTGCCGAACGAGAACTTCGGCATCGTGATGTCGACCGACCGCGACTGCGTCGAGGCGATGATCGTCTCGAGCGCCGCGCCGTCGAGCGACTCCGCCAGCGCGTCCGCGTTCCCCTCGGCAGGCAGGACGAGGAACATCGAGACGGGGGTGCCCGCATAGGGGATCTCCACCGCTTCCCAGCCGTCGCCGGCGCCGTAGCGCGTCTCCTGTGTGCCGTGCATCATCTGGGCGGTCACGCTCGTGCCGTCGCCGCGCTGGAACGCGCCGGGCTTCGTCGCGTCCTCCTTGAACGGCGTGTGCCACGCGGCGTCGAAGTAGATGGCGTTGGTGAGCACGACGAGCGTCTCCGGGTTCACGTTCTTCTTGAGGAGCTCCGGAATCATGCCCTCCGTCTGGTCCTTCACCCACGCGTTGATGAGGCTCTCGGCCTCGTCCGGCGCGGAGGCGAAGTCGGCGAGCCGCACGCGCGCCCCGTAGTTCTCGCCGAGCACCGTCAAGAACGGCTGCTCGAGCGGGAGGTCGAGCTGCGACCAGATCGCGTTGGCCGTGTGGAGCCGGAAGCCGCCTCCCTCGACGTTGCTCGAGCCCTCGGCGCGCTTGTGGAGCTCGAGATCCACGTAGTTGAACGCCGGGTGCAGCCGCTCCTGCGGGAGCTCGAACCGCATCGCCTCGGCCATCGCCTTCTCCGTCGTGGTCCGCGCGCCCGCGTACGTCATGGCGAGCGCCGTCGAGATGCTGTAAGGCGAGTAAACGACGTTCCCGTTCGCGCTGGGGAGCACGCGGCCGAGGTCGAGCGCGAAGCTCGCGTTGTTGCGCGTCAGCAACACCTGATCCTCCTCCGAGACGACCGGGCTCTCGATCCGCGCCGCGTCCGACGGCAGCACGCAACCAGCCTTCTTCTCGAAGCACTCGACGGCCCCGCCGCCCCCTCCCTGGCCCGAGCCGCCCTCTCCCTGATCCGGGCCACCGCCGCCGGTGCCGCCTCCATCGTTCGAGCTGCACCCCGCGAGAGCCGACATGAGCACGGTCGCCAAGACAATTGATGTTCTCATGATGCCAGGGTTTTGCAGCCTGCGTGCCAGAGCGCTTTTGCGCCGCAAATCGCATGTTTGTCCCGGGGAGACGCGCGATGCCAGCAAGTCTGGAGCAGATTGTGCCAAGATGGGCCGCGCGCGGTGCTCGCGGGTGAGCCGGGAGGCGCCGGTGATGGCGCAACCGATGGATCGGCGGGGTCGATGTGCCTGTGCCTCCTTGCCAGACCCCGTGGTGTGCTGGGAAGGTCGTGCAGCAGGAGCGGGTTGCGCCGAGGTGCGCCACGGACCATCCTTCGGGCCGACGCGCGAGGCACATGAAGATGGACGAGGGCGCAGGAGAACCGACAGGCACGCGCTCAGCGCGGATCGATCGCGGCGACGTGTTCTGGATAGGGCCTGACGACTCGCGGGGGCCTGTCCCGAGCTACTCCCATCCCCATGTGGTGGTCCAGGACGACGTCTTCAACCACTCGCGCATCACGACCGTGGTCGTGTGCGCGCTGACGTCGAACTTGCACCGGGCGAACGAGCCTGGGAACATCCTGCTCGACGTGGGCGAGGGGAACCTTCCCAGGCAGAGCGTCGTGGTCGTGTCGCAGATCTCCTCGGTCGAGAAGGCCCGCCTGGGCGAGCGGATCGGGTCGCTGTCCGACGCACGGGTGGATCAGATCCTGGCCGGCCTGCGCTTCCAGCAGGCGTCGTTCTTCAGGCGGTAGCGAGCGGGTGCACCTCGTGGGGCAGGTCGACTTCACCGCAACTGCGACATTGGGCGAGCACGGCTTCTTTGGAGGACGATGAATGCCTCACCACGGTGACCCGGGGGACGTCTTCAAGACGGCGCTTGCCCAGGATCGGGCGCGAATCGATGCGGCAATCGAGCGTCTCTCGGGGGAAGAACCGAAGCCTGAGCGGTTCCTGCTCGCGCTCGCCGGGGCGTGGGGCCGCCCGGTTTCATGTCTAAAGTGGCTGCCGCCGGTCGCCCCGACCGAGCGTGGCGTGAAGAGCGCGGCCCGCTGGGTACATGCATCCAATCCAAACGTCCAGCGAGCCGCCCTCGTCGCCCTCGAGAGAGCCGGAGTGGCTGCGCGGCCTGTTCTGAGTACGGTCGCCGATGCCCTCACGAGCAAGGAGCCCATCGCTCGGATCGCCGCGGCCCGCGTGCTCGCGCGCGCTGCGCCGTGTCCCGAGCAGGCTCCGGCGCTCCGTCGTGCGCTCTCCGACGAGCTCTTCACCGTGCGCTGGCTGGCGGTGGAGGCGCTCGCGCGCAGCGGAGATGACCATCCGCTGGCGCCGGTCCTTGCGGCGTCGCGTCCACGGCTCGACGCTCGGCTTGCTCCCTTTCGGCTCGAGGGCTGGCTGGGCGCGGTCGCCGCCCTTGGACGGGATGCGTCCGCGCTGTTGCCCGAGCTGAACGAGCTCCTGGACCGAACCTACCAGCTCAGCCAGAGCGACACGTGGTGGCATGAATCGAGATTCACGCTCCAGCGACTCGTACGGGAGCTTCGTGCGACCCAGGGTAAACCCTGAACGGTTTCATTCAACGCACACACGAGGCCATGCCAGCGCCTCCATCCATGGACGACATGACCATGAGCCGACGACCGAGCGCCCGTCTGCGGACCGCCGTGCTCGCGCTCTCCGCTGCCGGCTGCGGAGGCGTGGGGGGCACCACCGCCAGCATGCCCTGCCCACCCCCCACGCCGCCTCCGGCGGCCTCGTCGGTCGATTCCGCCGGCAAGCCTGGACGCACGAAGCTCAGCGTTGCCCTCATCCCGTGGATCCCAGACGCCGCCGGCGATGACTTCGCGTCCCTGCGAACGATGATCGAGGACGGGTTCGAATCGCAGCATGTG
Organism: Sorangium sp. So ce128; assembly: GCF_051525245.1. Lineage (NCBI taxonomy): Bacteria > Pseudomonadati > Myxococcota > Polyangiales > Polyangiaceae > Sorangium > Sorangium sp. So ce128. Next base: position 7,788,274 of record NZ_CP150313.1, read on the forward strand.
GCGATCGATCTCGAGCTGCGCCTCGTCAAGTCCGATGACAGCTACCACAATCCGACGCGCCTCGCCGGATGGCTCGCGTCCGGTCGCCACGATCTCGTCGAGATCGACGCCGTGGTGCTGGGCGATCTGATCGACGCCGGCGTCCTCGAGCCGTGGCCTTCCGTGCCGGAGCGCGACTACCTTGCCGCAGCCAGGTCAGCCAGCACCGGGATCGACCGAAGTGGCAAGTCCGTCTGGTGGGGTGTACCCCATCTCAGCTGCGGGTTCTTCCTGGTCACGAGATCCGAGAAGCTCGACGCCGCACCCAGCATCGCCGGCCTCGTGAAGGCCGCGCGCGAGAGCGGGAAGCCCCTCCTCGGGAATTTCGCGAGCAGCTGGGATCTACCCGCCCTCTACCTGGACGCACGCGTCGACAACGGGCTCGATGCCGTGGATCAACCGGCCCTGAGCAACGCCGTGAAGCCGCCCCTGCACGCCGGCAGCACAGCGGCGCTCAAGCAGCTTGCCGAGCTCTGCCGGCAGGGTGACAGGAACCCTTGCATCGACGGCACGTACGACGAGACACTGGAGGGTCCGGTCGAGGAGTTCGTGAAGGGCAACGCGATCGGGTACTGGGGATACGGCGAGCGCCTGCATCGGACCGTCACGCTCATGAAGGCGCAGGGCGTGCCCGTCGAGGGGCTGCGTGTGTCGACGATCCCGCTCGGTACCAGCGCCACGCCCCTCCTGTTCACCGACGCCTTCGTTCGGCGAAAGGGATGCTCCGGCGACCCAGCCTGCAATGCCGCGGCCGCCGCGTGGGCGGAGTTCATCACCCGCGACGACGTGATGCGCGATCTGCTCATCTCCAGGGATGCGGGGCCGACCGCGGTGCCGCGCTACCTGTTGCCGGCCACGAGCTCGGCGTTCCAGGCCGAGCCGATAGCCAGGGACGCCCTCTACGCGGAGCTTCGTCCTCTGGCCCAGTCCGGGAGATCCTTTCCGTCGCACGCGTCGATGTACGAGCGGCGGAGCGCGCTCGCGCACCTGCTCGAGACCCAGCTCGCGGCGCGCTGAGAGCCACGTCGCTCGACAGGCTGGTCGGCTCGCAGCGGGCCGAATTGATTGCATTGACAACCAAATCCCTTGCGGTAGGATCGGCCATCATGCGCGACCAGTTCACGGCCGACGGGGGGATCGTCCTCGACAACGCGCTCGGCTTCTGGGTGGCGCGCGTCTACCTCGCCTCTCGCGCCGCGATGTACCGGCGCTTCCGCGCGCACGGCGTCGAGATCACGCCCGAGCAATGGATGGTCCTCGTCCGCCTGTGGGAGCAGGAGGGCGTCACGCAGACGCACCTGGCCGAGCGCACCTTCCGGGACGTGCCCACGATGAGCCGGATCCTCGCGCTCATGGAGCGCGACGGGCTTGTCGAGCGCCGGCTCGATCCGACGGACCGGCGCGCCCGGCTCGTCTACCTCACCGCGCGCGGGCGAGCGCTGCGCAAGGCCCTGTCGGGCGAGGCCAAGGCCCTCGTGGACGAGGGGCGCGCCGGCATCCCGGAGGACGATCTCCTCACGACCCGGCGCACGCTGCAGCGCATCCTCGCGAACCTCGAACCCGAGGGCTGAAGGTAGCCCCGCCCTCCACGCCGCCTTCTTCATCATCAATTAGTTGCATAGACAATCAATTCAGGAGAGACCCGCATGAGCCAGACCGCTGCTTCCCCTCACTTTCCTGCGCACACGCTCGACACCGCGCCCGCGGCGGCCCGCCCCGCGCTGGAGCGGGCCTCGCGGAAGTTCGGTTTCCTGCCGCTGCCCTTGGCGCGCTTCGCGACCTCGCCGCTCCTTGTGCGCGCCTTCGATGAGCTCCTCGCGGTCTTCGAGGGGGCGACGCTCTCGCCGGTGGAGCGCGAGGTCGTGGTGATGGTCGTCGCCGGCGAGAACGGCTGCGATCTCTGCCGCACGATGCACCGCGGGTTGCTCCTCCGCGCGGGGGCTTCTCCCGAGGTCGCCGCGGCGCTGTTCGAGCGAAGGCCGGCGCCCGACGCGCGCCTCCAGGCGCTCGCGGCGTTCACCGAGGCGACGCTGCGCGAGCGGGGTCAGGTGCCGGACGCCGATCTCGACGCCTTCCTCGGCGCGGGCTTCACCGCCGAGCAGGCCCTCGAGGTGATCGTCGGTATCGGCACCTACACGCTGTCGACGTTCGCGAACCGGATGACCCGCTCCCACGCGCTGCGCTGATCGCGACAGAAGCGCGGGGCCCGAGAGCGGAAGCGCTGCGGGCTTCCACCCGGCGTGGAAATACGCCCACGTCCTCGAGGTGGAGCTCGAGGCGGGACGCATCTCGCGCGTCACCGACTGCTCGAAGCCGATGGCCGACATCCGCAGCCGCATCGCGGGCACGGATGAGCCAGGCCCGGGGAGCTCCCACGAGGACATCGAGGCGTGGGTCGAGCGTGCCTTTTCCCGCAAGTACTAAAGCCCCCTACACCGCCGCGGCGAGCCACTTCTCCCAGGCCGCGTAATCGCGCTCCGGGAAATCTTTCCCGCTCACCTTTTTCAGGATCAGGTACGCGAAGTCGTGGTTGTTCGGCTGCTCGAGCTTGAGCAGCTTGAGGAGCGTCGGCCCCGCCTCCTTGATGACCTGTGCATGAAGCTTCGTGCCCTCCGGCCGATCGATGAGGCCCCACGTCACGGCGGCCGCCTTGTTTCGGTCCGTCGTCGTCGGGCCGTCCAGGGCCTTGAGGAACGGCGTCAGCGGGATGGGGACGTCGTGGTGAAACATGGCGACGTGCGCGACCACGCGCATGGCATTGTTCCGAACGAGGGCGTCGGGATCGTTCAGCATGGGCAGCATCAGCGAGACGAGCTTCTCGCCATCCTTGATGTGCGCGAGCAGAAACGCCGCCGCGCCCCGGTCTTCCGGGTCCTTGTCCGCCTCGAGGATGCGGATGAGCTTGTCCTCGTTCGGCGGAACGTCGTTCACGAATCTCTCGCCGTATGGGCGCAGCTTGTCGTGCTCGTAGCCGCCCAGGCAATGAAACGCGGGGCACGCGGCGCGCTCAGGACGGATCTCCTTGTTCTCATACATCATGCGGAAGTACGTGTCCTGGTAGTCCTTCCACGCCGCGAGCAGGCCCGCCGGGTCCTCGAAATCGCCCTTGGGCTGCGGGCCGAAGGTGAGGCGCTTTTTCAACTCCCTGCGCTCCACCACGTCGACGGTGACATAGGCCTTCAGGACCTCGCCCCTATCGAAATAGATGATGGGTGAGAGCTCGATCCAACCGATCGCCTCGTGCTCGGCGAGGATCACCTCGACCATCTCCTTTGCGAGAGCCTTCCTGTCCGCCTCGTCCTCCGTGCCGAAGAAGCGCTGAAGCACGTCGCCGAAGCGCGCCTTCACCCAGGCGCCGTCGAACCGGTCGGTGCCGTAGACGTCGACCCCCTTCAGCATGGGCAGCGGGGCCGCCGGCGGAGCGGCGGGCGCGGCCGAAGCGGCAGGGGTTGCCGAGGTGGGCGGCGAGGGGGCCGCCGCAGGCGGAGGAGGCGGCGGAGCGGACGCTACCTCCGGCGCCGCGGAGCCGTCGCAGGCAGGGAGGGCGAACGCCATCATGAGGAGCGCGATGGGCGAGGGCGGCATGGATCCATGCATGCGGTGCTGGCGCGCAGTCGGCAAGCGCTACATCGCCCACCCTGCCTGGGTCACTCCCGCAGCTTCTGCCCGCGCCCGGTCTTCGCCTGCAGCTCGTCGATGCGCTTCGAGGCCTCCGCCTTGGTCAGGTTCGCCTCGAAGTCCACGCCCGCCTCCTGGGAGAGCGTCTGGAGATACGAGGCCTGCGCTCCTGTCATCGGCTCGTCGCCCGTCTTCCACTGCTCGGGGTCCTTGCGCGTGTTCTCGACGCCGGCAGCCCCCTCCGCGCCGCCGGAGACGCCCACGGCGTCCCGCAATTCGTCGATCTTCTCGGACGCCTCCGCCTTGGTCAGGTCGTCGGGGACCTCTTCGCCCTGCTGCTCTGCGAGCGTGTGCAGGTACGACGCCTGCGCGCCCGTCATCCGCTCGTCGCCCGTCTTCCAGTCGCGCGGATCCTTCTGGACGTTCGAGGGCCGCTGTTCGCCTGCTTGCCCCGCGGCCCTGGGATCGGCCGTCTGCTGGTCTCTTTTCGTGCTCATCTCCCGTTTCCTAATCCCGGGAGCGCGCGTGGCAAGCCCGCGAGGACGCCGCGCGATTCGTCGTCACGTCCCGCAGAACGAGCGCTTCAGCCTGCGGGAGCCGGGCGGGTCGAACGGATCGCGCGCGCCGTGAACGACGATCGTCGCGCCCCGAGCCAGGCTGAGGTAGCACTTCTCGAACACCACGTCTTCGCGGCGCGGGGGTGAGGAGGGATCGATGTCGAAAATCGCACTCGTTACAGGCGCGAACCAGGGCCTCGGTTACGCGATGGTGGCCCGTCTGTGCCAGGAGTTGCCGCCGGGCAGCACCGTGTACCTGGGGGCGCGGGATCCGGAGCGCGGCGAGGCGGCCGTGGCGCGCCTGCGCGAGCAAGGCCTGCAGCCGTCGCTGGCCCGGCTGGACGTGACCGACGACGCGAGCGTCCAGGCCCTGGCGGAGACGGTGGCGCGCCGTCACGGCGGGATAGATATCGTGCTCTCGAACGCGGCCGCGCGCATCGTGAAGGACGTGCCGCAGGCGGTCCAGGTCCGCACCTTCATCGACACGAACAACCACGGCACCTACCGGATGATCCGCGCCTTCGGGCACCTGCTGCGCGACGGCGGGCGGTTCCTCGTGGTCGCGAGCTCCTTCGGCTCCCTCGGTAAGCTGGATTCTCGGCTGCACCACCGCTTCGACCCCGCCACGCGATCTCTCGAGGACATCGAGCGCGTCATGGACGAGTACGTCGAGCTGGTCGAGCGCGGCGAAGCAGAGGCCCACCACTGGCCGGCGTGGATCAATATCCCGTCCAAGGTCGCGCAGGTCGCCTCGATGAAGATCTATACGCGCCAGCGGCAGGCCGAGGCCGCACAGCGCGGGCTCACCATCGCCGCGCTCTGCCCCGGGCTCGTGGACACCGACGCGTCGCGCCCGTGGTTCGACGACATGTCGTCGGCGCAGTCGCCAGCGGATGCCGCAAAGAACGTGCTCTGGATCTGCACGCAACCCGCCGAGTCGACGCGCGCAGTTCATGGTGAGCTCGTACAGCACCGACGGATAATTCCCTGGTTATGAGGCGACAGCGCTCCATCCTGGACCGGCGCTGCGCTCCATTCCGGATCGGCGCTTCGCTCCATTCCGGATCGGCGCTTCGCCTGTCGCGGGTCGGCGGCGCGCGGCGCGGCCCCGGAACGCCTGCTTCGCCGTGTCTCCTGCCTGGCCCGCTTCCTGCGAAAGCCGTTCTCGCGAGGTAGAGGTCATGACGCACATCGAGCAACGCAGGGTCATCATCCATGAGGGCAGCGTGCCGGGCGGCGCCGCGGCGGTCCTCCACGCGGACGATCACGGGACCGGGGCGGCCGGTCGCGGGCGGTACGATCAGGGCTGGCGCGCCGGCAAGCCGGCCGAAGATCCGGAGAAGCTCAAGAGATGGGGCCGTGTCAGCGCGAAGCCGAGCGAGTACCTGATTCACATGCGGCGGGGTAACCTCCGGCCCACCTCCGGTCAGGGCGCCTCGTGCTTCAAGCTCCCGGGCGACAGCGTCGCCATCGTGCCGACCACGGTCCAGAAGCTCCAGTTCACGGCCGACCAGGTCACCCTCGAGAAGGTCGGCGTGGAGATCACGGGGCTCGCCGTCTACCGCATCGTGGAGCCGCTCATCGCGTTCCGGATGCTGAACTTCTCGTTCCCGGAGCGCGCGCAGGAGAAGCTCGAGGCGCTCCTCGTGGACATGTTTGCCGGCGCCGCGCGCCGGCTGGTCGCGAACCTCTCCGTCGAGGAGTGCCTGACGCGGCGGAAGGAAGGGCTCGCCAGCGAGCTGATACGAGAGATCGTGCCCGTCGTCTCCGGGCGCGGCAGCGCAGAGGACGCCACGGACAAGGGGTGGGGCGTCCTCATCGATACCATCGAGATCCAGGACGTGCGCATCCTCTCTCCGGCGGTGTTCGGCAACCTGCAGGCGCACTATCGCCAGGAGCAGGAGCGGAAGGCCAGGGAGGCGTCGCTGCTCACCGAGCGCGCGGTCCGGCAGGGCGAGGCCGAGGCGCAGCGCGCGATCGAGCTGACCAGGCTCTCCGCCGAGGTCGAGCTGCGCACGCGACGCCAGGAGACCAGCGAGAAGGCCCGGCTCGAGGAGCTCGCCTCCGAGGCGCGGCTGAAGGAGACGCGGCTGGCCCACGAGCAGCAGATCGCGGCGCTCACGCTGAGGGCCGAGATCGAGAAGACGACGCTCGAGGCGGAGGCGGCGGCGGCGCGCCACGCGGCGAAGATGGCCGCGAGCGCCCATGAGATCGACCTGCTCAGGCAGCGCGCGGCGATCGCGGGCGCGCGCCGGCTCGTGGCCGAGGCCGAGCTCGCCATCGCCGAGATCGAGGCGAAAAAGGCGCGCCTCACGCAGGAGATCGAGATCGACCGCGCGCGGGCGCTGCGGGAGATCGAGAACACCGTGTCGCCGGAGGTCATCCGGTTGACCGTCGCGCAGCAGATGCCGGCGCTCGCCGCCGCGTTCCAGCAGCGGATGGGAGAGGTGCACGTCACGGCCGTCGATGGGGCGAACCCGTTCGGATACATCGCGGCGGCCGTGGAGGGGGTGATGGGGCTGGCTCGCGCGGCAGGGCTCGAGGTGCCGTCGGCGCGCGCGCAGAAGGCGGAGCTGACCGAGGAGAGCGGGCTGGACAGCAGCCGGCGTTGAGCTCGTCCGCACCGTCGTCCGGCGTTGGAGCTCACGCGATCACGCGTTGGTCTCCTTGACAAGGCGGGGTAACCGTCAGCTACGCTACCTTTCCACGATGAGCGGGGGCGGCCCTCCAGACAAGAAACGGCGGATCCCGAGAGGAGCTGCGCACAATCATGGGTGAGACGATGCTGACGTTCCTGGGGTCGCAGATTCTCCGCATACCGTTTCTCATCGCCTACATCACAGCGATCGCCATTGCGTTCTCTCGTTATCCAACGCAAGGCAAGCCGGCTCTCCTCGCGGGCTGCGGCTTCTTCTTGTTTTTCATGGGCTGGCTCATCAACGCCGTGCACATGTACTGGCAAATATCCATCTATCGGGACGGCGGCGCAATGCAAGAGCTGGTCCGTATTGCCTCCCTGACCGGCCTCGCTTCTCACCTCCTGGAGCTGGTCGGGCTCGTCCTCGTGATGATCGCATTGTTCGGCACCAGAAACAGCCCCGTAGGAGGTACCGAGTCAATCGACGCGCGAAACACGCGCGCGTGAACGAGCCGCTGGACAGGTACGGCATCGGGCTGCTGTAGTTGCCAGCCTGAAAGACAGCAGGACCTACCGATGATGACCCCCCACGGCCCGTCGCAATCAGCAGGCGGAATGAGCAAGACCGCCGTCGCCTTCCTGTTCCTGTTCATCGGTCTCGCGGCGGGGTTCTTCGCCGGAATCGGAGCGACGAAGGCCGGCGCTGCGTTCCTCGAGGATCTCGCGTCCAGCGAGGCGCCTGCCGATCTGGCGCACGCCCAGAGCTACGTGCGGCCCGGCTTTTCCTTCAAATACCCAGGAAACTGGAGCGTCGAGGCGGACCCGCCGGACAATGATCCCGATCACCACGTGAACGTGGAGAGCCCCGGCTCGTGCATGACGATGATCTTCGTCCTTGACGTGCCAACCGATCCCGCAGGCAACGTTCAAGCGCAGATTGACGGGTTCGTCCCCAAGTTGCTCTCTGCGCCTGCACGCACACCGTTTACCACGTGGGGCAAGTACGCCGGACAAGGCATGCTCCTGAAAGGGAAGCTGCTCGGCGTGAGCGCGGGCTCGGTTCGCGTGTTTTCTCACGCGGACGACAAACGTTCGTTCATCGCGGTGGAGCAATGCTATGACGACGACATGAAGGACGCGAAGCCTGGCCTTGAGCTGGTGGAGTCATCCTTCGACTTTTCACCTTGAGCCCGCGCCATGGCCCACGGTCTGGGACCATTGTCTCGTGGGCAAAAAATCGCGGACCCAGATAGGCCGGCTTGCTCGCGAACCGTCGCGCGAGCTGCCCAGCAAGCGGCGGCTATCGATGCCGCTGCACGGCGCGGCTGAGGCGCAGGGCGTTCGGGAGGCGAGGTCGATGAACAAAACGATCAGGCTGTACGACGCAGGCCTCGGCCTGCTCATCCCCTGCCCGAGCGGGGTCATCTACTCGAATCAGACCTGTGGGAACATTTGCATGCAGCCCGAGATCGAGGGCGTATTCATTCCGCTGGACGCCGAAGACGGGTGGCGCTCCCTCGCGGCGCACTTCGAAGGACCGAAGTACATGGGCAGCGGCGCGATGCTCGGACTCGACCAAGAGGACGCGGATGTCGTCGACCGCATCCTGCGCGAGCGTCGCATCGTCGGCATCGTGACCGACCGGGCACGCCTCGTAGACTCGCACGAAGCGTGGGTGCACGTTGTGATAGAAGGTGAATCGGACTGGAGCTGTTTCACTGGGTTCGGACCGTACCCGCGCCCTGGGATTCTTACCTGGCCCAACTCCGATTGAGGGCCGCGCGCTCGTCGGGCGCGCGCCGCTCGGCGGCGAGCGCCAGGCATACCTTGTCCTCGGCGGTCTTCGGCTGTCCGCTCGGCGCCGCCCTCTCCGGCGCGTTCGTACAGGTCCTCCCCCGCCTTGTCGCTTGCCACGGACGACCGCGAGAGGTACCTCGTACCCATGCCCAAGGACGCCAGAGTCTTCGTGTTCGATCACGTGTCGGTCGGTGTCGAGAACCTCGAGCGTGCTGCGGAGTTCTACGACGCCTGTCTGGCGCCGCTCGGCTTTGTCCGGCTCTCGCAGAACGCCCGCAGCGTGGCGTACGGGCCCGAGGGATACGAAGCTGAGCCGCCCTTCGCCATCGTCGCGTCCGGTCCTGACGCGACGGCTCCCGGTCGAGGCTTCCACCTCGCCTTCGTGGCGCCGAGCCGCGAGGCGGTCGATCGCTTCCATGCGGAGGCCCTCGGCAAGGGCGGTGTCGATGAAGGACCACCCGGCGTTCGCGAGAACTACGATCCCGGCTACTACGCGTCGTTCGTTCGCGACCCCGACGGCCACCGGCTGGAGGCGGTGTTGCACGAACGTTGACCGTGCGGCCGTCGGCCGGCTCGTCCGGCCGCCGCGGCTCTCGGAGCGCCGGGTGCACGAGCTCGCGGACGAGTTCGAGCTCGAATCGTGATAGAAACGGACGAGGGAGGTCGACGTGACGGCGCGGGCTCGCGCTGCGCTCAAGCGACCCGACCGACCGCCGAACCAGCCGCTGGGACTCATTTCACGGGAGAAAATCATGTCGTCTGTCGTTCTCTTGGGTGATTCAATCTTCGACAATGGTTCGTATACCAATGGCGAGCCCGATGTCGCCTCTCACCTCCGCGCGCTCTTGCCCTCCTGGCGAGTCACCCTGTGTGCTGTCGACGGTACGACCACCTCTGATATCGGACCCCAGCTCGATCGAATGCCGAAGGACGCGACCCACGTCCTCCTCTCGCTTGGCGGAAACGACGCGCTCTCGAACGCTGACATTCTCGGCCTGCCTGTCCGGTCGACGGCCGAGGCGCTGGACATGTTCCGCGAACGCGTGGACGCGTTCGAGCAATCGTACTCGTGGGCGCTCGAGGCCGTCGTCGCGCTCGGCCGACCGGCCACGGTCTGCACGATCTACAACGGCAACCTCGCTCCCGGTGAGGCCGAGCGAGCTCGCATCGCCTTGATGACGTTCAATGACGTCATCCTTCGTCAAGCTTTCTCGCGCGCGCTCGACGTCGTCGACCTCCGCCTTGTCTGCTCGGAGGTGGGGGACTTCGCGAACGCCATCGAGCCGTCGGGCGCCGGCGGCTTGAAGATCGCACAGGCGCTCGTCCGCGCCCTGGGCGCCGCCGCAGTCCAGAAGCGAGCGACGACGGTGACCGTCGGCTAACAAGCCCCCACCAGAAAGCTTCCTTCGCAGCTCGCGCGCGGCCGACACCATCCTACCCAGGCGCTACCACGGCGAGCCTCTACCCACGACGCGTGGTTGCCAGGCGCAAAACGGAGCCGTCGGACGACGCCGAACGTTACAGAAGGCGCCTCGAACAGGCCCACCTGCTGCCGTGTGCGGTAGAACGTGGTAGCATCGCACCACGACGATGCCGGTCCGGCATGCCTTCCGTTGGGCAGAAGGAAGCAGACCTCCCGCAGAGAGCGGAGATCCGAACCATGCGAGCCACCTGCGCACGTCATGTCATGGGAGAGGCTCCTCGGCGAGCCACGTGCCCCGAACGAGCTTGTTTTCCTGAAGCCGAACGACGATCTGAAGCGCTTTACCGGGCAGGTTCTTCGCTTCTCGGAGTGCGTGACCCTGTTTCAAACTCTACGAGGCGCAGCGAGGCCGGTGGAGCCCACGTCCGAGGTCGTCCTTGGCGAACCGTGCGAGATCGATGGAGAATGGCGGCTGTTTGTCGTAGACGGTGAAGTCGTGACAGGTAGCATGTACCGGCCGAGCGGCGATTCACACCTCCCTCGCGAGCTGATCGACTTCGCGGAGAAAGCAGCCTCGCGATGGGCGCCGGCGAGCGTGTTCGTTCTCGACGTCGCACGGGTCGACGGCGCGTGGAAGATCGTCGAGTGCAACTGCTTCAACGGAAGCCGTTTTTACTCGGCTGACGTGGAGCGCCTCGTACGAACCGTCTCCGAGCATCAGGAGCGGGCAACCTAGATCATGCCGACCTCTGCCCAATCAGGCGCTGGTGCCGACGGGCGCGTCGCGCCCGCGGCGCACCGCCAGGTCGTTAGACTGGCACCGATGACCTGGTGAAGCCATGGCGTGGAAGACTCTGCTGGATGATGCCCGATGGAACCACCGAGACAACCCGGACCGTGCCGACGAGCTCGTTGGACGGGCCATTCGTCGCGCGGAGGCGGAGACCGAAGCAGCAGAGCGCGTACGCGCCTTCGAGTCGATCGCCGACTACCTTGACGGCCGAGAGCGGTGGACAGAGGCGTCCATGCTCTACGGTCGTCTGATTGACCTACTGCGAGAGAATCACGTTTCACCGGATGAGCTTGCGGCGCGGCTCGCGCGCCATGCCGAGATCGCGTCGAGCGCCGGCGATCTGGAGTCTGCTGCGAAGCTGCTTGAAGAGGCGCTGAGTCTTTGGCGCGAGTCGTCACGAAGCACGCTGGAGCGGGGCGCTGCATGGTATGAACAGCTGGCCGAGGCGCGTTCGGCGGCGGCACGCCATATCGCCGCGTCCGCGGCGCGCAGCCGTGCGGCCGAGCTGCGCATCGAGGCTTCCGGCGAGTACTACCAGCCCCGTGTGATGCGTCATGCGAGAAGTGACGGTACCGTCGAGTACGCCGTCCACGATGTCTACTTCTCATTGTACGGCGACGTCAAAGGCTACACCCAGCACGCGCGCTCACCGCGGATGCCTTCCGTGGCCGCGCTCCAGCAGTGGCTGGAGGAGACATTGCCGGTGGCGGCAACAGGTGTAGTGTGCGGCGATCTCGGCTACATGCACTACGCGCCCGATCTCGCTCAATGGCTTCGGCATGTTCAGGAGGAACCTCTGGACTATGAACGCGATCCCGAGGATGAAGTCTAGCTGGCAGCTGGTGCGGACGGTGGGTCGCGTCTCGCTGCGCTCGGCGCGGCGCCCTGCAGCACACCCGTGGTCGTTGGGAGGGCGGGGGCTCGTGCCACGGCCGGCCGGACCGGAAGGCGTGTGCCTGCGCGGGATCTGCGCTCGATCGCCATGGCCGCCGCTGCACCTGCGAGATCCGCGACGGTCATTGCGCTCGTAATGCAGGGGCGGATAGCTTAAGATCCATGTGGGCCGCCGGCGCCGAGCCGAACGCCCGTGACACCAGGACCCACCGACGGGATCCAGCGATGGCAGACAAGAAGATCTCGAAGACCGAACCCGAGTGGCTCTTGCTGCTCGGGCCCCACCGCTACCGAATGCTCCGCTACGGCAACACCGAACGTCCGTACACGGGGCAGTACTGGAACCACCACGGCACGGGCGTCTATCGATGCGCCGGCTGCGGCACCCAGCTCTTTTCATCGCAGACGAAATTCGACTCTGGAACCGGCTGGCCCAGCTTCAGTGCAGTCCTCGACGAGAAGCGGATCGAGCGCCGAGCCGACCGGAAGCATGGCCTCGATCGGGTGGAGATCGTATGCGCGCGCTGTGATGGACATCTGGGGCACGTCTTCGACGACGGGCCAGCGCCGACGGGCGAGCGCTTCTGCATCAATTCCGCCTGCCTCGAGTTCGAAGGCGGATGACTCGCGAGACGGCGAACGTCGCGTCGACGCCTTGCCATGGCGGGGTGAGGCTGGAGGCATTCACCGACGGCGCCAGAACAGGATGCGAGGGGTCGGCCACTACCCCAGCAGCCATACCGCCGGGCTCTGCTCGACACGTTCGCCGGCGAGTGTCGCAGCGCTGTCGAGGATCTGGGTCCACGGCAACGCTGCGTACCCGGCACGGTGGGCAAGGTCGGCGCCGAGCGCAGCGACAAGCAGGGCGTGCGCCGAGGGCACGTTGTAACCCGCGGCATAGAGTGGGTTGAGCTCAAGAACCACTGGCTGACCGCCTCGAGCGAAGGCCACGTCAGCCACGTAGTTCGCCGGGAGGTCAGCCGTGAGGAGCGCTGGGACGAGGTCGCGAACCGCCCGCTGGACCACCTCGCTCCTGGCAGTGAGCTCATCGGCGAGGAGCCGGCGCGCGTCGTCGATGAGGACCTCGAAGGGGCCGTGATAGCTGGTCATGAGGAGCCGGCCACCCAGCACCGTCAGCCGCACTTCGAAGGGCACCCGGATGGCGTTGCGGTCGCCGGGCAGGGTGGCGAGCTCGATGCGCTCGAGGTCGAGGTGCTCGCGCAGGGCGAGGCCACCGACGTCGAGAGCGACACGCAGGCGGCGGACCACCTCGAAGACCGTGGCCTCGATGTCCGCCTGGTTGCTGCCGTAGTAGAGCTCGGGGTTGGCGGACTTGGCCGACGAGTAGAAGCCGCGGACGAAGACCCCGGCGTGGGGATCGATCTCCGCATCGAAGAGGGCGCCGTAGATCGCCTCGGTCAACAGACGGCGCACGGCCGCGGGAGAGTCGATCGCGGCAGCGACGGCGGCGTCCACGGGCAGCAGCGCGGTGCGCGGCGTGGGGACACCGGCGTTCGTGAGGACCGAGTAGAATCGATCGAGCCCGAGGACCCGCTCCACATGCTCGGGGAGGTCGAGCACGCACGCGGCGCCGGCAGCGACCGCTCGAGCGAAGACGGAGTGGTATGCGGCGCGGGGTAGCATCGGCAGATCGATCCAGGACACACTGCCGCGGACCCCCTGCGGCGCGTCGAGCTGGGCGACGTCGCAGACCGCGAGGTCCCAGCCATGAAGGCGGGCGAGCTGGGCCCAGAACACATGGCGTCGCCGGATCATGGCCACGTTGCGGGGGTCGGCCTGGGCGTCGAAGGCACGGTGGAGGTCGGAGATGAGAGCGACGCGGGACACGGGTCAAGCATCGCATTTTTCCCTGGATCAGGACGACTCGGCGCCCCAGGTGACAGCGTGGCGTCCTCATTTGAGAACTCTTGTCCTGGTTTGGCTTTGGGCCTCGTAGGAGCGGTTCGGCTCGGCCGGAAGTAGAGCAGCCCGCGGCGACTAGCCGCGGCGCGGCGGCGGGCCTAGGAGACCCGCGCATGCCCGCAGCCACCCAGATCGGCATCCCCACGCTGGTGCGCATCAAGCCCGGGGCGCTCCCGCGCAGCGGGCTCTACCTCGCGCGGGCGGCGCGCCGCCACGTCCTGCTGCTCGCGAGCGCGGGGACGCCGGCCGCCATCGAGGCGGCGATGCGCGAGGGCCTGGACGCGCAGGCGATCGAGGTCGTGGCCCGGCGCGAGGTCGCCTCGGCCAGCGTCGAGGAGGCCTCGGCGCTCCTGCCCGCGCTCCCCACGCGCTGCGACGCGATCGTCGGGCTCGGCGGCGGCCGCGCCCTCGACACGGCCAAATACCTCGCGTCCCTCGCCCGGCTGCCGTTCCTCGCCGTGCCCACCTCGCTCTCGAACGACGGCTTCTGCAGCCCTTCGGCGAGCCTCACGGTGGGCGGCAGGCGCCGCTCGCTTCCGTGCGCGGTGCCGTTCGGCGTGGTGGTCGACACCGAGGTCTGCCTGCGCGCGCCGGAGGTCCTGTGGCTCTCCGGCGTGGGCGATCTCGCGGCCAAGGTCACCGCGGTCCATGACTGGAAGCTCGCGTTCCACGCGCGCGGCGAGCCGGTCAACGACTTCGCCGCCCTGCTCTCGGACGCGACCGTGTTCCAGTTCATGGCGCGCCCCCGGCGCGACCTCGAGGGCATGCGCCTGCTCGCGACGGCGCTCATGCTGAACGGCATCGCCATGGAGATCGCCGGGTCGTCCCGGCCGGCGAGCGGCAGCGAGCACCTCATCTCGCACGCGCTCGACCAGACCTCCGGCCGGCCGCGGCTCCACGGCCTGCAGGTAGGCACGGCCGCCTACGTGGTCAGCCAGCTCCAGGGGCGGGAGACGGACCTCATCGCCGCCGTCCTCGACGCGACGGGCTTCTGGGATGCGATCCGGGCAGACCCGTTCTCGCTCGACGAGTGGATCGAGGCGGTCCGCGTCGCGCCGGAGATCAAGCCCGGCTACTACACGGTCCTCTCCTCCCGCGACTGCGTATCCGAGGTCGAGGCGATCCTCCGGACCGATCCGCGCCTGAAGGGGTGCTTCGCCTGACCCGCCAGCCGCGCTCAGTCCGCGCCGGCGAGGAGGGGCGCCGCCACGGGCGGCGGGAGGTCCGCGCGCGGAGCTAAGGCCGACCGCGGGCGGGGGCGCCGTGGCCCTCCTGGAGGTGCCGCGCCAGCAGGCTGTCGCCTAAGTCGTCCTGGAGGTCGCGGAACACGGTGTGGATGTGATCGCCGCCGCGGTTGTCGTACTCGATGAGGTGGGTGGGGCCGTGGATCCGGTAGTAATGCGACTGCTTCGGCGCGGCGCCGCCCGCCCAGGCGAAGTGCAGGCGCTCCACGCCGGCGCGCGCGATGCGGTCGAGGTGCCCGTCGGCGACGTCGGCGGGGAAGTTGCGGGCATAGACCTCCAGGAGGCGCAGCAGCGCGGCGCGCTGGGCCGGGGTCATCTCGGCGGCGGGCAGGCCGTCGAAGCTCGCCAGCGCGGCCCGACGGGAGGCCTCGGTCACGAGGTCGGGCGGCGCCGCGGGGGCGATCACGGCGCGCTGACGCTGCGCGGGGGTGAGGGAGGCCAGGAACGCGCGGCCGAGATCCTCCTCGACCGCGAGCACGCGCAGGCCCTTCCGGGGACCCGAGGGCACCTCGGCCGGGTTGGCGCCCAGGAACGCCGGGGTGGTGGCCACGCCGCCTCCTGCAGCGGTGAAGTTGAGCGAGACGTGGTGTCCCTCGAAGCGAAAGCCCCACGGGGCCTGGGGCCCGGGCTGGCCGAAGAGAGCGAGGTGGTAACGGCCCGGGTCGCGGAACGCCGGGTTGCCCTCGATGCCCCCGAGGATGCCCTCGAGCAGCAGGACGCTCTCGAGCTTGCGGTAGCCCTCCGGGCTGAGGCCGGCCCGGAGCAGCGCGTGCGCGGCGCTGCGCTCGCCGCCGTCCATGTCGCCGATCGCGAGGCCGGCGCGGCGGCGCGGGACGTAATGCCAGTCCTCGCGCTCGCCGCTCTGGAACGCGAGCAGCGCCCGGCCGCGCGCCTCGCCGTCGAGGCCGTCGAGGAAGGCACGCGCGGAGGCCGCGATCGCCTCGGCCGTGGCGCGTCCCGCAGCGCCGCCCGGCGGAGGCGCGGCGCCCGGAGGCCCCGCGGGCGCCGGATGCTCGGGCGGGGCAGGCAGGGCGCCCTGCCCGGCGGCCTGCTGTGCCGGCGCGGACGGGCTGCCCGGCGCGGCGGCGGGCTCGCCGGCCGGGCCTTCCTGGGTTCGCATGCTGTTGCACGAGGTCGTCGTCATGAGCGCGAGCAGGATCGCGATCCACGAGCCCGGCCCGGACGGGCGGGCGCGGCGCGGCTGGAGCGCGCGCGGGGCCGCACCGACCCGCGCGATCGTGCCGTCACCGGGGCTGGCGAGGCGATGTCCCGCGGATCGAGGTGTGGCGCTCACGTCTGCCGGTGCGCGGCTCAGGGGTTGAGGTGCGCAAGCGCGGTGATGATGCGTTCGGCGGTGTCGGCGGGCCAGGGAAAGACGCGGCTCACGGCACGTTGGTGTGCGAATCCGTGCAGGCCGAACCACAGCGCGATCGCGTCGGCGACCGGGTCGGCGCTGGTGGAATGCCCGGCGGTGACGCAGCCGCCGAGGGCGTCGATGAGGATTTGCAGGGCTTCCCGGCCGAGCGTGGTCAGGTCCCGCTCGGTCACGGAACTGTCGCCCAGGGTGGGCATCCAGAGGCCACCGAACATGGTGCGGTAGCGCTCTGGATGACTCCGGGAGAATTCCAGATGGGCGTTGCAAACGGCGTACAGCCGCTCTCGTGGATCGTCGCCGGCCTCTTCCACGGCGCTGCGCAGCCTGCTCTCCAGCTCGGTGAAGGCCTGCTGCACGACGGCCAACATGATGGCCGGCTGGTCGGCGAAGTGGGGGTAGATCGAGGGGGCGGTGCGCCGGAGCGGGAAGCCGTCGCCGGCCGACATACGGGCGCTCTGTCTGGGTCGCAGCTTGCCCCACTCGTCCATGCTTCCCGACAACGCTGATGGCGCCATATCTCGCCTTCTAAAACAGGGGTAGACATTCCGACCTCTTACGGATGGAGCACATTGGATGCAGCCCTTCGACGACCTGGCTATTCCGCATTCGATTGAGATTGTGGACGCTCAACGCGCCGTCTGGATCGCTGGCCCGAGGTGCGTGCGCCATGAGGTCGTCGGCGAGATATATAACCCGGACCAGATGCGGCGAGTAGTCTCGGCCGTGCACGGTCGAACGGACGCGCTCATCCAGGCATGGCTGCTACCCGATCCGCAAAATCCGCACGATCCGAACGCCATCATCGTCTGGGTGCTCGGTGGGAAGGTTGGCTATCTGCCGGGCGAGCTGGCCTTTCAGTGGAAGCCCATCTTCGCTAGTTTATATGGTCGGTACGGAGCCCACGTGGCCTGTCAGGCACAACTCGATCCGCCGTCCCACTCGAATCAAGGGTCCTTCGGCGTGGTGGTCTGGCTCCCTGCCTTGCCATCGCCTCAACCTGCGCCGTCGCAACGCGTAGCCTCGTCAATGACCGCGCCAGCGCCGCAGCCCGCGGCTGCGGCCCGGCAAGCACTCCTCTCGGCGCCGCCCGTGCAATCCCCGCCGTTCATGGCGGCCGTTGCCGGGCAGTCGCTGCCGTTGGCCGCACAGGAGCTGGAACAGCTCCGCACCGAGTTGAGGGCCGCTCGGAGCGATATCGCCCGCACGCAGGCCGAGGCGAAATCAGCGCAGGACGCAACCGCCGCAGCGCATCGAGAGCTCCGTGCCGCCCAAGAGGCACTCAAGGCGGCGACGCGTGATCCCGACGAGCTCGAGCGGATCCGAGGCGAGATCGTGCGCGCCAAGGCGGAGTTCGAGGCCGCGGATCGTGCGCTTCGGTCCATCGAGGAGGCTCTCGACATCCAGTCGTTCGGCTTCTACGCGCCCAAGTATGGGTTTGAGTCGTCCGCACAATACACCGCCCGCCTCAAGGGAACGCGCGACGAGCAGCAGATGCTCATCAAGGAGGACAAGGCGGCGCCGTGCGACACGAAGTGGTCCGTCGGCGGTAGCGCAGCGGAGGGCAAGAAGATGATCCGCCAGCAGTCGAAGCTGATGCTGCGCGCCTTCAACGGTGAATGCGACGCTGCGATCGCGAAGGTTCGGTATGACAACGTCACGACGCTGGAACAGCGGATCACGAAGGCCTACGATGACATAAACAAGCTCGGCGAGGTCCAGCGCGTCTTCATCTCGCGTCGGTACTTCGACCTGAAGCTCGCCGAGCTGCACCTCGTGCACGAGCACCGCGAGAAGGTTCAGCAGGAGAAGGAAGAGCAAAAGCGCATCAAGGAGCAGATGCGCGAGGAGCAGAGGGCCCAGGAGGAGATCGATCGCGCCAAGGCCGATGCCGAGAAGGAGGAAGCCAAGTCGGCAGCCGCGCTCGCTCGGGCGCGCGCGGAGCTCGCCGCCGTAGACGCAGCTGCGGCCGCCGAGGCAGCCAGGATCGAGGCAGCGGGAGTCGAAGCGGCCGCCGCGGAAGTCGCGCGCGCCGCGACGGCGAAGCAGCACGAGAAGCTCGAGGCCCTCGTGAACCGCCTCGAAACTGACCTCAAGGACGCGCTCGATCGGAAAGCGAAGGCGATCGCGCGCGCGCAGCTGACGAAGTCCGGCCACGTCTACGTGCTGTCGAACATCGGTTCGTTCGGCGACGGCATCTACAAGATCGGCATGACACGCCGTCTGGAGCCGCTCGAGCGTGTCGAAGAGCTCGGCGACGCATCGGTGCCGTTCCCGTTCGATGTGCACGCGATCATTTACTCTGAGGACGCGCCTGCGCTGGAGGGCAAGCTCCATCGTGCCTTCGCGGCTCGCCGGGTCAATATGGTGAACCATCGCAAAGAGTATTTCCGCGTCACGCTCGAGGAAATCCGCGACGCCGTCCAGAGCCTTCACGGCCTCGTGACGTTCCTGCTCGTTCCAGCGGCCGAGGAGTACAGGAAGACGCAGGCGGCTGCGGACGCGTCTCCCACTGGGCTCGCTGCTGCTCCACCACCAGAGCTCGCTCCCGCGGTGAGCTCCTTTGCGGGGGGTTGACGCGCCCCGATCTGCTCGAGGACGTCCGCGGACCGACCTGCCGCGGACGCTGAATCAGGTGCGCATCGCATCGGCGAGGCGCCTCGAGGGCAGCCCCCCTACCGTATCGCGAGCCCGGTGCGCTCCCAGCGGCCCAGGCCCTTCGTATCGATGGAGAAGTAGATCACGGCGGCGACCCCTTCGATGGCCTCGACGGACACGGGGCCGAAATGCCGCGAATCATGCGAGTTGTCCCGGTTATCGCCGATGACGTAGACGCTCCCTCGAGGCACCGTCGCGTCGATCTCGGCGCTCGACGCAGGAACGCCGGGGGTGCGCAAGATCGGATAACGCCTCCCGTCGAGGGTCTCTTGCCATAGCTCATGAATCTGCCCGTCGTCTCCTGAGACGCGGTGCTCCGCGACGACGAGCTCCGAAGGCACCTGGCGACCGTCGATCCATAGACCTCGATCATCGATCTGAACGCGATCTCCGCCGGTGGCGATGATCCGCTTGATGAAGCGCTGGCTCGGGTTCGCTGGGGAGCGGAACACGATGACGTCGCCCCGGCCGGCCCGCTCGCCACGCTTGCCCTTCAGCACGAAGAGGTGGTCGCCCGGGATCACGGTCGGGCTCATGCTCCCGGAAGGCACCTTGAAGGACTCGATCACGTGCCGCCGCACGGCGATCGCCGTGCCCGCGGCGCGCGCAGGCTCCGTCGCGATCTTGACCTTCATGACGAAGCCGTCGGGAGGAGCCGCCGCGATCTCCAGCGCCTCCAGGCCCGCCGCCCCGCTCTGCCGGGCGGTGGCCAGCGCCTCGCCGAGCCGCGTTCCTGCGAGCGACGCGTCGGGGCGACCGGGCGACGATAGCCTCGCCTCCAGGTGATCGGTGACGGTCGCGACGAGCTCGATCGGGGCATCGGCGGCCCCGAGGTCGGCGACCACCGCGGCGCCGCTGCGGGAGAGCGCTTCGTCCAGCCGCCGCGCGAGCGCCTCTTTCGCACCTGGGCCGTCAGCGAGGGCGCCGGGTGTCGCGACGCGCACGCCGCCGTGGGGCAGCGGGACGATCTCGAGCGGACCGGCGTGGAGCCCGCCACCGTCCTGCTCGGCATCGAGGAGGCAGCCCACGTCCTCGATCGTGAGCGAGCCCAGGATGTCGGCGCGGATCTCCGCCGGCTCGGCGACGGCGATCTGAACCCGCGAGACGCTCCGCTCGATGTCCACGCCGCACCGCGCGGCGCCCCATCCGACCACGGCGCCCACGTCGGCGGCGGGCAGAGCCTTCGGCTCGATCTGCGCGAGCAAACGCGTCCGTGCAGGCGCCCGCTCCGCGAACGTCCGCCGATCTTCTACCGGCGGACGCTCCGCCGGCCCCGCCGGCGCCGCTCCGATCGCCGCGCTCGGTCCGGGCGTGCTGCCGCCGCAGCCTGCGAGGAGATGGCCCGCCGCGAGGGCGGACGCGACCAGGAACGAACCGCGGAAGACACGACGAGCGCGGGGCGCCTCGATGCGCATGGCAAGCACCCCGCGACTCCAGCTCTCCTCGGGATCGTAGGTCGGCATGGGGCGCAGGATAACACGATAACCCGCGTGAGCCCCAGCCGGCTACGCCGGCGACCCTGGCGCCCTCTCGCTCCGGGCCCCGGCACACTCCAGGTCGCGACTTGACAGCTTCCCAGGATCCAGCACAATGAACGTTATTTCGCTCGTCACAAGGGCCGCCAATCGACGAAGGAAGACCGTGGAGAGCAAGACCAAGAACACGAAGACACGCCCGCAGATCGCCGCCATGGCCGCCAGGGCCTTCGGCGGCATGGCGCTCGCGGACGGCGAAGGCGCCGTGGTCGAGCTGAAAGACGGCTGGTTCAATGCGGCGTACAGCGTCCGGCTCGCCGATGGCCGGGAGGTCATCCTCAAGATCGCGCCGCCGAGAGACGCGGAGGTCATGCTCTACGAAAAGAACATCATGGCCACCGAGGTCGCCGCCATGCGCCTGGTCCGGCGAAACCCGGCCATCCCGGTGCCCCAGATCTACCATTTCGACGACACACGCGACCTGTGCGACTCGGACTACTTCTTCATGGAGAAGATCGCCGCGGACAACCTCGAGCACGTGAAATCGAGCCTTTCCCCCGAGACGCAGGCGTCCATCGACCTGCACATCGGCGAGATCGTCCGGGAGATCAACGGCTTCACCGGCACCTATTTTGGTTACGATGGGAACCCGGACCTGCGCGCGAGCACCTGGAGAGAGGCGTTCACCAGGATCATGGAGTCGGTTCTGGAAGACGGCGCCCGGAAAGGCGTGGCGTACGACCAGGGATACGACGAGATCCGCGCCGCCGTCCTCAGGCACGCCCCCGCGCTGGACGAGGTCATTACTCCCTGCCTCGTCCACTGGGACGTCTGGAATCCCAATGTCTTCGTCAAGGAAGGCAGGGTCGCCGGCATCATCGACTTCGAGAGGGCGCTCTGGGCCGATCCCTTGATGGAGGCCCAGTTCCGGCTGCTCTCCTCCGACGGCATCACCAGCAGCATGCGCGGCTACGGCAAGACCTCCTTCACCTCCGAAGAAGAGCGGAGGTGCCGCCTCTACTCGCTGCACCTCGCCCTGGTCATGAACACGGAGTGTTATTACCGCAACTACGACACCGACTCCGTCCTCAACCTCTCCAGGCAATGGATGGGTGAACACATGGCCTGGCTGAGCGCGAACTGAACGCTCATGGGCGAGAGCTCCAGGGTTGAAAAGCTGGGGACCGAGCGGGTCGGGAAGCTGCTGCTGGAGATGTCTTCCCAGACCACGTTCTCGCTGCTGGTTTTTACCGTCTACAGCCTCACGGACATCTACTTTCTCTCCGTGGGCGTCAACGCGCTGGCCGCAGCCGCGGCCTCGATCATCTCGCCGGTCCAGATCGCCCTCGGCGCCGTCGCCACGACCGTCGGGGCCGGCGGCGCCTCGGTGGTCTCCAGGGCGCTCGGCGAGCAGGACCTGGAGAAGGCCTCCCGGACGGTGGCAAGCACCTTCCTGATCTTCTGGACGGCGGCGCTCGCCATCACGGTCCTGGGCTCGGTCTTCATCGAGCCGCTCGTCTACCTGCTCGGGGCCACCGACAGCGTCGCCCCCTATGCCATCGAGTACGGGCGGATCATCTTCCTCGGCGCCATCGCCGGCACCGGCTACTCGGCCATCGTCAGGGCGGATGGCAACGCCATGTACTCGACCGCCATGTGGATCATCCCGATCTGCGTCAACATCGTCCTGTGCTGGCTCTTCATCCTCATCTTGCAGATGGGCGTCTCCGGCGCCGCCCTGGCGACGGTCTGTTGCCAGGCCACCTCGGCCGGCATGGGCCTCCACTTCTTCTTTTTCAGGAAGAACCGCTCCTATCGCATCAAGGCGTCTTATTTCAGGCCGGACTGGCCCATCCTCATCGAGGTGGTGAAGATCGGGTCCCCCTCGCTCATCAAGAGCGCCAGCGTCAGCCTGATCGCCATCGTCACCAACAACCTGCTCCGGCGGATCGGCGGCGACAGCGCGCTGAGCGTGTTCGCGATCGTGAGCCGGCTCTACTCCGGGCTGCTCGCGCCGCTGACCGGCATCGTCCAGGGGATGCAGCCGCTGGTGGGGTACAACTTCGGCCAGAAGAAGCTCGAGCGGGTGCGGGAGGCCATCCGGCTCTCCCTTGGCGCTGCGGTCGCCTATGGATCGCTCGTCTGCGGCGTCTGCCTGGTGATGCCGGCTGCGCTGATCGCCCTGCTCTCCAGGGAGAGCGCGATCATCGCTGAAGGGCAGACAGCGTTGCGGCTGCTGGCGCTCTCTTACCCCCTGACCGGCGTGGCCATGGTCACGGCGGCCTCGTTTCAGTCGGTGGGCCGGGCCAGGGAGGCGCTGCTGCTCACCCTCGGGGGCATCCTGCTGGTCAAGCTGCCGGTGCTGCTGCTGGCGTCCAGCCTGTTCTCCCTGACCGGGATCTGGGCCTCCGAGGCGATCTCGGAGCTGATTCTTTGCATCGTCTCCTTCCTCCTTCTGAAGAATGCCCACGCTGGCTCTGGGCATGGCATGGCAAGAGCGCCTGACGCGGGCTGAGCCTGCCTCCAGACCGCCGAAAAACGGCGCAGAGGCCGTCTGCGTACGGCGAATGTGTCCATTGACACTCGTCGCGCGGTGCGGCTATACACACGGCCATTCGCCTGCTGGTTGGCACCGTTCGTCTCAAAACACAGCAGGTCCGGACGTAAGTAAACAGAAGCAACGATACCAGCCGCAGCGCGCGGCTGAGGAGGGAGGCATCGATGAAGCTCTATGAGTTCGCTCCTACCCGCTCGATCCGTGTGCGCTGGGCGCTCCAGGAGCTGGGCGTGGATTTCGAGACCATCCAGGTCAACCTCCGGGCCGGCGAGAATCGCCGCCCCGAGTTCCTCAAGCTCAACCCGGCCGGCAAGCTCCCCGTGCTCGTCGACGGCGATCTCGTGCTCACCGAGTCCGTTGCCATCGTGCTCTACCTGGCCGAGAAGTACCCCGACAAGGGGCTGCTCCCGGCAGACCCCAGGGAGCGGGCCAAGGTCAACCAGTGGCTGCTGTTCGCGGCGACCGAGCTGGAGCAGCCGCTGTGGCGCATCGCGCGTCACAAGTTTCTGTATCCGGAGGACAAACGCCAGCCGGGCGACATCCCCGTCGCCCGCGAGGACTTCAAGGCCATGGCCGTCGTGCTGGAGAAGCACATGGATCAGCGGCAGTTCGTCGTCGGCGACAGCGTGACGGTGGCCGATCTCGTGATGGCCTACACCCTGGACTGGGCCAACGAGGCCCACCTCCTGGACGACTTCCCGCAGCTTCGGGCCTACATGGACCGGATGTACGCCCGCCCGTGCGCGGCCCCGCGCATCGCCCAGGCGTTCGCCAGCCTCAACGCGTGAGGGGCAGGTGGCTGGAGGAGCTCTCGTCCTCCAGGCCGAGGGCTTGCTCGCCGCCGTGGCGCAGCGCGCGCTCGGCCGCCACGCAGCGCACGCTCGGCCACCGCGCGGCGCGGCCGCGCGCGCCGGCGGGTCGGCCGGGAGATCCCCCGCGATGGCCGTGCGCGACCCGCGATGCGCGATGATAGAGTGGCGCGATGAGCCGCCGCGTCAGCAGCGACGGGACCGGGAGCCTCCAGATCCACTTCGCCTTCGATCGCAGGCTGGTGGACGTCGTGAAGTCGCTCCCGTCCCGCCGCTGGAATCCCGAACAGAAGACCTGGCGCGTCCCGGAGACGCACGTGGTCGCGGTCGTGGAGGTGCTGCTCGCCGAGGGGTTCGGCTTCTGCGAGGTGACGCAGCGCCTCTACCGGGAACGCGGCGGGGCCCTCGCCCTCGACGAAGGGGGCGTCACGCCGATCCCCACCGCGGAGCCAGCCCGAGCCGATGAGCCGCGCAACGGGGACGCGCGGCCGAGGCCAGCGGTGGCCGCGTCCGACTTCACCGTCTCGAAGCTCAACGGACAGGTCCGCGCCGCGCTCGAGGCGGCGTTTCCAGCCTCGATCTGGCTGGTGGGCGAGGTCTGCGGGTACAACCGGGCCGCCCACAAGAGCATCGTCGGCTTCGAGCTCGTCGAGCGCGACGCCCTCGGAAAGGAGATCGCCCAGGTCAAGGCAACCCTCTTCGAGAGCGCGCGCGCCGAGATCGAGCGGCGCCTCGCCGCGGCGGGCGACCCGTTCCAGATCGAGGACGAGATCCAGATCCGCGTGCGCGGGCGCGTGGAGCTCTACGTCCCCTGGGGCTCGTACCGGTTCCTGATCGAGGACCTCGACGTGGGCTACACGCTCGGCGAGGCCGCCCGGCGGAGAGAGGAGATCTGCCGCCGGCTCGCCGAGGAAGGGCTGCTCGATCGGAACCGCTCCCTGCCCTTCCCCGCCCTGCCCCTCCGCGTGGGCCTCGTGACCAGCCTGGGCTCGGACGCCTACAACGACGTGCTCGGCACGTTCAGGGAGTCAGGCTTCGCGTTCCGCGTCGTGGCGCACGGGGTCCGCGTCCAGGGGCGGCAGACGGAGCCATCGGTCCTGAACGCCCTCGACTACTTCCGGGCGCGCGCCGCGGAGCTCGACGTGCTGCTGATCTGCCGCGGCGGCGGCTCGCGCACCGACCTCGCCTGGTTCGACTCGGAGCCGATCGCCCGCGCCGTCGCCACATTCCCCCTCCCCGTGGTCGTCGGCATCGGCCACGAGCGAGACATCTCCGCGCTCGACTTCGTGGGCTTTCGCGAGAAGACGCCGACCGCCGCGGCCGCGATGCTCGTCAAACGCGTCTCGGAGGCGAGGGATGAGGTCGAGTCGTCGCTCCTGAGCATCCTCGACCAGGGCCGGCGGGTCCTCCGGTCGGCCTCGTCGGATCTCACCCGCCGGGCGACCCGGGTCCCGCGCTCCGCGTCGCTGCTCATCGCGCGCCGCGCGGGCCAGCTCCAGGAGGCGGTCCGCCAGCTTCGCCAGGGGGCGAGGCGCGATCTCGACGCCGCCTCGCATCGGGTCGACGAGATGGCCTCGCTCCTCGGGCCGCGCTCCTCCCGGAGGCTCGCGCTCGAATCCGAGCGCCTCGAGTCGCGCGAACGGCGCCTGCGCCTCCTCGATCCGCGGCGCGTCGTGGAGCGGGGATATGCGATCCTGCGCACGACGGAAGGGGCGGTGCTCACCGACGCGGCGCGCGCGCCCCAGGGGACGACGCTCATCGCCGAGCTGAAGCTGGGCGTGCTGCGGCTTCGCTCGGACGGATCGGAGGAGACATAGGGTCATGGCAAAGCCGAAGCGCGGGACGAAGGAGCTGTCCGACGGGGACACGGCAAGCCCGCAGCGCGCCACGAAAGAGGTCTCGTATGGCGAGGCGTCGTCGCGCCTCGAGGAGATCTTGCAGAACATCGAGGAAGGCCAGGTCGACATCGACGCGCTCTCCGCGCTCGTGAAGGAGGCCGCGGATCTGGTGACGCTCTGCCGCCAGAAGATCCACGCCGCGGAGATCCAGGTACAGACCATCACCGAGCAGCTCGAGCGCGAGGCGCCCGTGACAACGGACGCGGACGACGAAGACGAGGACGACGAAGACGACGAGTAGGCGGGCGCAGGCGACCTCGATGAGCGCGACGTTCCGGCCCGCCAACTACCGGGATGTCGGCGAGATGCTCGGGCTCTGGCTCGACGTCTCGCCGATCCCTGCCGGGCGCCTGCTCCGCGGCGGGCGATTCGATCTCATGACAGCGGCGAGCGACCTCGGTTTCCCCGGGACGATACTGAACCTCCGGCGCGGCGCCGATCCTGGTCACCTCGCGGGAATCAAGGTTGTCCACGTCGCCGCGGAGGACGACATCGAGAACTACGACACGCGGCAGCGACGGGTGAGGAGCTGGATCGGAAAGGCTCTTTCCTCGCTCGCGGCCCCCGCCCTCCCCTGGCCAGTCTACGTCCACTGCACGTCGGGGAGAGACCGGACCGGGGTCGTCATCGCGGCGGCGCTGCTGGCGATCGACGTCCCGCGGCAGGTCGTCGCGGAGGAGTACATGCTCAGCGACGGCGCCGACCGCATCGCCATCGATCGGGCCATCGAGGGCATCCTGGCGTGGCTGCCATCCGCCGAGGTCGACAGGGCAAGGCTGCGAGGCGCGCTGACCTCGGGCGGAGGCGGCTGAGCCGCCGGCACGCAGGGGTTTCCGATCGGACCATCGAGGCGACCCAGGTCACCCAGGTTGAGGTCGCGCCGGATCGGCGCGCGGGTCGCTGGGGCGGCGCGTGGGGACGGCCACCGGCGCCCGCGCCTGGCATCACGGCACGGCCGGGCTCCGGCGTCCGCCCTCCGGCGGCGGGCAGCGCTACGGTAAGCCGAACGCGAAGAGCGTGTTGCCCGGCGTGCCGATGCCGAAGCTCTCGTAGCCGCTCCCCCAGAACACCGTACCGCGCACCACCGCCGGCCCGGCGTTGACGGAGCCGTCGGCCGGATGGCTCCAGAGGACGTCGCCCGTCTCGGCGTCGAGCGCGTGGACGTCACCGCTCATCGAGCCGCCGTAGACAACGCCGTTCGCGACCGTCAGCGGCCCCCTGGTCTGCGCGCCCGGCGTGGGATCGGGCGTCTGCCACAGGATGTCGCCCGTGGCGGCGTCGAGCGCGCTCCACGAACCCCAGTGGATGACCTCCCCGGAGGGCTGCAGCGTGTATTCGACCTGGCCGTTGTTGCCGATCGGCACGTAAATCCTGCTCTCGTCGACGGCGACTCCCCACATGATGCCGCCCAGCTCCCCGCCGGGACCGACCAGCGTGCTCCACACCACGCTCCCGTCATCCCGATCGAGGGCCCAGAAGATACCGCTCTTCTGGCCGGCGCCGACCAGATCGCGGCGCTCCGCCCCCTCGCCGGCCGTGAAGAGCGTGGCGCCCGTGCCGAAGTCGTAATCCGGGCCCGCCGGATCGGGGCACCAGTCGCCGCCGAAGTAGCAGGCTCCCGTCCAGGCGTCGAAGCCCTGGAGCCGCCGCGCCCACTTCAGCGCGCCGGTGCGGAGGTCGAGCGCGAGGACGGCGTCGATATAGTCGTCCGGCGCAAGGCAGGCCTCGGCGGCGACGGCGTCGTCGCCGGCGGCCTCCACACACGCGGAGACGGACGGCGGCACGGTGTAGTTGTTGCCGGTAGTCACGTACAGCGTGCGGCGCTTGAGGTCGAGCGACGGCGCGCCGCCCCACACGGCGCCGCCGGTGTAGCCGGCGGGCACCGTGTAGCGCTTCCAGAGCACCGCCCCGGTCCCCGCGTCGAGCGCGACCACGCTGCCGCGGAAGCTGCAGCACGGATAGGCGTTGTCCGCCGCGAAGAGCTCCTCGCGCGAGGAGACACCCACGTACACGCGGCCGCCATGCACGACGGGAGACTGCGTGATGATCGCCGCGGGGTGCGTGTCGAGCTGCCTCTTCCACAGGAGCGCCCCCGTGCGCGTGTCCACGGCGACCATGTGCGCGCCGGCGAGGGTGCCGAGGAACAGCGTGTGGCCGAGGAGCGCGGGGGTCGTGCGCGAGACGGCGCCGGCCGTGCCCGTGAGGCCGGCGATCGTGCGCGTCCAGATCGGGTGCCCGGTCCTGGCGTCGAGCTTGTACAGCTTGCCGCCCCCGTCCGGAAAGTAGACAGCGCCGTGGTCGACGGCCGGTGTCGCGGGGACGATGCCGGTCGTGGTGAAGGCCCACTTCACGGCGAGCGATGCGACGTTCGATGGCCCGATGTCGTGCTCGTCGCGCGCGTGGTGGGTGTTGGCGAGATCGTAGCCATAGACGGTCCAGCGCCCGGCGCCGGTGCCCATGGCCGTGCTCCCCTGGACGACATTGAGCAAGGCAAGACATAGGGCGGCCCCGATCGCGGACCGGACCCAGAAGATGCGCTTCATGGTGCTCCTCCTGGGGCATCGAGGTGAGCGGCGATCGGCCACCCGACACGCCAGTTCCGTCGCCTCCGCAGCACGAGGCCCCGAGTCTACGTCACGCGGAATCGAGCTGGGCGTCAATCGGATAGAGAAAGGCGGCGCGGCGGCGCGGAGCCCCTTCCCATGGCTGGATACCGGGGTAATCTCGGCCCCTCGGGAGGTGGGCCACGAACCGGAACAGCGCATCGAGTCCGCGCTCGCGGGCGACGACCACGAAGACCACTGCAGCGAGGAAGAGCAGCGCCGAGGAGCCGAAGAAGTCCGCCGCGCCGCGGAAGGCCGCCGCGCCGAAGGCTCCCGCGAGGCAGAAGGGCGCGGCGCGCAAGAAGGAGCCGCCGCCCTCGCCGGTGCCGAAGCTCCTCGGCGTCCTGGAGTCCCAGAAGCAGCTCGGCGGCGCGTCGTACCCGCCGACGCTCGAGCGGCTGACGGAGCTGACAGGTGACACGCTCGCGGTGACGAGCAAGGCGCTGACGACCAAGGAGGCGAAGGGGCGCGTGCTGCTCTCCCGCGCCGCGGGAGGCAAGAAGAAGCCAGCCCCCAGCGCCACGCTGGTGCTGCTCGCGGAGGACCTGGAGGCGGTTGCGCAGTCCGATCGGCTCCTGGAGGTGCAGCTCCAGTCGGCGCGGACGGCCGACGCTCCCGCGGTCGACCTGGCGCAGCTCCCCAAGGGCCTCGTTCCCGCCCTGAGCCGCGCGTTCAAGGCGGCGCTCGATCAGCGCATCGCCGAGCGCCGGCTCCCCCGCACCATCGGCGCCTTGACCGGGAAGAAGCCGCTGCTCTTCTTCCTCGCAGACGCCGTCCTCCCGGCCGCCGGCGCGCCGGCGCGGCCCGCCGCGATCGCGACCGACGGCGCTGCCCGCCCCACGGCCCCCGACGGCCCCGGCAGCTCGGCCCCCAACGGCCCCGGCAGCTCGGCCCAGAGCGGCCCCGGCGCGCCGGCCATCTCCTTCGCCGATCGCTTCGACGCCGCCTTCTCCTCGCTCGACCGCGCCTCCGGCCGCCTCAACTACGTCACCCTCCACGCGCTCCGCGCCGCGCTGCCGGACATCCCGCGCGCCACCTTCGACGAGGAGCTCGCCGCGCTCCGGCGGCAGCGGCGCTACTCGCTCGACCCGTCCGACGGGCGCCACCACCAGATGGCCGAGGCGGAGCGCGACGCCGGCATCATGGAGGCCGGGAACCTGCTCGTCTACGTGGCGCGGAGGGACGACGCATGAGCGAGGAGCCGACGTTCGAGCGCTTCCTCGCCGCGGTCCGGGGCACCAACCCGTTCCGCAGCCACCGCATCACCGACGTCGGGGGCGGCGAAGCCACGGTCGAGTCGATCCACAAGAACGCCTTCACCAAGCTCGTGCGCGTCGTGCAGGACGCCGCGAAGGAGCCGGTCAGCATCGGCGCGCTGCTCATCGGCGCGCCCGGGGTCGGCAAGAGCCACCTGCTCGCGCGGCTGTTCCAGTGGGCCGGGGAAGACAAGGCGACGGTCGTCTACCTGCACAACATCCTCGCCTCGCCCGAGCGGATGCTCCGGTACGTGCTCAACGCGACCGTCAGCGATCTCGCGGGGCACCGCGGCAGCGACTACACGCAGTCGCGCCTCTACACCGTCCTCAACCGCGCCCTCATCCGGACGGGCGCGCTCAAGGGCCGCAAGATGATGACGGGGCCCAGGGAGATCGACGCGCGCAAGGAGGCGCTGGCCCGCCTCGGCGCGAAGATCGACCCGCAGAGCGCGGTCATCCCCGTGCTCAACGCGTTCCTCACCGGGACGTCGCACGCGAGCCTCGGCGACGCCGGCGCCGAGAAGCGCGCCCAGGCGGCGGTGCTGTGGCTCTCCGGCGAGACCCTCGGGCCCGACGAGGCGCGCCTGCTCGACCAGGCGGCCGGGGAGGACGGCCTCGCCCTCGCGGATGACGCCGCGGTGGAGCGCGTCCTCCACGTCCTCGCGCACCTGTG
Organism: Sorangium sp. So ce128; assembly: GCF_051525245.1. NCBI lineage: Bacteria > Pseudomonadati > Myxococcota > Polyangiales > Polyangiaceae > Sorangium > Sorangium sp. So ce128. The sequence continues at coordinate 7,818,501 of NZ_CP150313.1, forward strand.
CGCCCTCGCCGAGCTCCCGCTCGTGCTCTGCCTCGACCAGATCGACAACCTCGACGCCGAGGCCGTGCGCGCCCTGATGTCGTACGCGCACGCGCTGCTCGACCGGGCGAAGCACCTCGTCGTGATCGTCTCGGGCGTGAAGCAGTCGATGCTCTCCCTGCGCACCGGCGAGGTGATCCCGGCGGCCGCGTGGGACCGCATCGCGGAGCGGATCCTCGAGCTGCACATGGTCTCGCCGGAGGAGGCCCGCGCCATCCTCGAGGGGCGGCTCGACGCCGCGCTCTCCGGCTTCGAGGAGAAGGAGATCGAGGAGCTCATGGCCGCGCGCAAGCGCGATCGGCTCTTCCCGCTCGGCAGCGCGTGGCTCGAGCGGCGCCTCGACGGCGTGCAGGAGCTCCGGCCGCGGGACGCGATCCTCTGGGCGCGCGACCGCTGGGAGGCGCAGCAGGATCGGCTCGCGGCCGTCGGCGGCAAGCGCTGGCTCAAGGAGTGGCCCGGCCCCGAGGACGGGCCGAAGCCGCCGCCGGTGAAGCTGGAGGACGTCATCGACGCCGAGGTGAAGAAGAAGCTCGTCGAGGGCACGACCCGCCGCCGGCTGCAGCAGGCGTCGCTGCCGCCCGACGAGGACAACCTCGCGAGCCTGACGCACCACCTGCTCGCCAGGTGCGCCGGCAAGGGCGCCTCGACGCTCCTGAGCGTCGAGCACGCCACCGCGAAGAAGCGCGGCAAGACCGCCCCCACGCACCACCTCGTGGCCAAGGAGAAGCGCGCGGACGGCGTCGTCGTGACCACCGGCGTGACGTTCCTCTGCGCGCCGAGCGGGCACGGCGCGCGGCTGCCGCTCCAGCGCATGGTCGAGGACACGAAGCACACGGACAAGCGCATCCTGGTCACCGACGAGGAGCGCCGGCCGCTCCGGCTCGGCGGCGCCGGCAAGGCCGCGTACGACGCGCTCTGCAAGCTGGGCCGCCAGCGCTTCCTCCACCTCCACCTCGACTTCGCCGGGCACGCGGAGCTCGACTCGCTGGTGGGGCTCCTCGGCGCCGCGAGGAGCCACGATCTCGAGATCGAGCACCCCCGCGGGCAGTACCGCAAGGTGACCGAGGCCGAGGTGCTGGCGTCCTTCGAGCGCCAGAGCCTCCTGCTCGCGCACCCGCTGCTGCGCGAGCTGCTCACCGAGGAGATCGTGAAGGGCGGCGGGGACTCGACGCCGCCCCCGGCGTGGGATCCGCAGCAGACGCGGGAGCACATCATGGCCGAGCTGTCGTGGCGCCTCGGCCTGATGGCGAAGGAGCTCGCGCAGATCTTCGCGAGCCGGAAGAAGCTGCACGAGAAGCGCTTCCCGGAGGTGTGGTCGCACATCAAGAAGACGGCGCAGGCGCTCCATGACGAGGGCCACGTCCACGCGACCGCGACCGACGACGACCTCTTCGTCCAGCTGCGGGGCAAGAAGTGAGGCTCGTGCACGTCAACGTGACCCAGCTCCGCGTCGCGGCGACGTGCCCGAGGCTCCACTGGTTCGACGCGCGCGCCACGGCCGAGCGGCAGGACGGGCGGACGGTCGTGAGCCGCATCTGGCGCAAGGGCGGGGAGGCGCCCGGCTGCGGGGCGCTGTTCCACACAGCGGTGGAGCGCTTCAACGCCGCCGCGGCGAGCTCGGACGAGGTGCTGGCGGCGCTGGAGGCCGCCGGCGACGCCCCGGGCCTCCAGCAGGCGCTGATGCGCTGGTTCAACGCCTCCTGCCTGAACCTCGACGCGCTCGCGGCGCGCCCGGTGCCGCTGCGGCTGGGCTTCATCTCCGCGGTCCAGCTCTACATGGAGGAGCTCGCGCGGCTCGCGGCGCACGCGAGGGCGGCGGGCCTGCCCGCGGCGGAGCTCCGGGCGCAGCTCTTCGGGGACTCGCGCAAGCGGGTCGACGTGACGTTCCACGTGGGGGAGGACGTCCACGTCCACGTCACCGGGGCGATCGACTACGTGTACTTCGATCCGCGGCTCGGGAAGCACCGCATCGTCGACTACAAGCTCACGCCCGCGACCTCCCCGAACAGCGATCTCTTCCAGATCTTCACGTACGCGCTGATGCACCACCACCAGCACGGCACCCGGCCGGACGTTGCGGTGTTCTACCTGCACCCCACGCGCAGCGTCCGCGAGGCGCGCTGGGAGGAGATCGAGGCGAAGCGCGGCAAGGTCCACGAGCTCATCGCCAGCATGGTGGCCTGGTCCGACCACGCGGCGGGCGCGGGCGGGCTCGCGCCGCCGGGCGACCGCGCGTACTGCGGCGGCTGCAAGCACGAGCGCTCCGGGGCGTGCGTCGCGCAGCTCGGCCACAAGGACGTGGGCGCGTGGGACCGGCGCTGGACGGCGCTCGAGGCCACGCGCGGCGGCGGAGCGCCGGACGAGAGCGAGCGCGCCGCCGCCAGCGCGCCGGCGGCGGACGGGCCGGCGGACGAGCCGATGGTGGAGGACGATCCCGAGCTCGACGAGGCGCTGGCGGTCGTGAAGCCGGCCGTCGAGCGCCCGAAGCCGGCGCCGGCGCGGGGCCGCGGGCGAAAAGCGCCCGCGGAGGCGCCGCCGGGCGGTACCAGCGCCAGGCCGGCGGAGGCGCCGCCGGGCGGGGAGCGCTCGACCCCCGCGGCGCTCGACGCGGGAGCGAGGCCGCCGGGGGCCCGCGCCGCGAGCGTCACCGGCATGCTCCTCGGCTTCGACGACGGCGGCTCGCCCGTCCGCGTGGACCCCGCGGTGCTCCGGACGCACGTCTCGGTCGTCGGCGCGGCGGGGAGCGGCAAGACGTGGATGGCCAAGGTCATCGCGGAGGAGGCGCTGCGCGCCGGTGTCCCCGTCGTCGCGATCGACCCCCAGGGCGATCTCGTCCAGATGATGGAAGCGCGCCCGCCGTCCGACGTGCCGGCGGAGCTGCGCCGCGCGTGGGAGGAGCTGAGGGAGCGCATGGAGCCGCGCATCCTCACGCCCGGGTCCTCGCACGGCCTGCGGCTCTGCCTCGACCCCCTGCGGCTCCCGAGCGCGGGCGAGCTCTCGCACATCGCGAACCCCGCGCTCCGCGCCGAGGAGGAGGAGGGCTTGCTCGTGGCGGTGGCGGCCAACCTCGTCAGCCTGTGCGCGTGCGGCGGCGAGGAGGAGTCGCAGCGCACGTTCCTCTACCAGGTGCTGCGGCACCTGCCGCGCGCGGCGCCGGTCCGGCTGAGGGACATCGTGGCCGCCGTCACCGCGCCCGAGGACCTGGGCATCGACGACGTCGACAGCCTGATCCGCAAGTCCGAGCGCGAGCGGCTCGCGCGAAAGCTCAACACGTTCGTGCAGGGCCCGTCCGCGCGGCTCTTCTCGGGCGGAACGCGCCTCGACTTCACCGAGCTGCTACGGCCCTCGAAGCCGGGGCGCGTCCCGCTCAACATCGTTTACCTGAACGCGCTCAGCAACGACGATGAGAAGCACTTCTTCCTCGCCGCCCTCGCGACGGAGCTGTACCGCTGGATGATCACGACCGTGGACGCGACCTCCGGCGGCGTGAACCTGCTCTTCTACATCGACGAGGCGCGCGACTGGATCCCGGCCGGCGGCAGCAAGCCGCCCGCGAAGCAGCCGCTCATCCGGCTGTTCACCCAGGGCCGGAAGTACGGCGTCGGCTGCTTGCTGTGCACCCAGAGCCCTCGATCGGTGGATTACAACGTGTTCGGCAACACGAGCACGAAGCTCATCGGGCGGCTCGAGGCGGCCCAGGACGTGGAGCGTGTGATCGACTGGTTCACGATCGAGGGCGGGGCCCCTCCGTGGGTCGCCGCGCGCAAGGGGGCGCCGAAGGGGAGCTTCGTCGCGCGCTGGCCCGACATGCCCGCGGAGCTCGCGGGCCGCGCGTTCAAGGGGCGGACGCTCTTCACGCGCCACGCCGGCGCATGGTCGCCCGACCGCGTGGAGCGGGCCGTCACCGAGGCGGGGCTCCGTGGCCCGGGCGGGTGACGCGGCGAGCTCAGGCGGGGTCGACGTGTTCTCACCTGCGCCGCGAGGCGCTCGGTTCCGGCATCGCCCCATGCTTCGTGGGCGAGTTGATGGAGTCGGCACCGCTCGCCTGGCTTCCGGCTCCAGATCGATTTTTCGTAACAGAATGACATCTGGCAGGGAGATCGACATGGCAAGCGGAAACCCAAGGAACCCGACGCTACACTTCTGGGATGTGCCTGCGGCGCTCCTCGGGCTCGCAGTGGCTGGCGCGCTCTCTCGGATACCGCTCTTGGGAGAGTACGGTCTCCTGTGGATCGGAGCTCCGGCCGCATTCGTCGCCTTGCGGCGTCTGGCACTACCCCAGCTCACGCCGGCGGCCACTGCGCCCAAGCCGAGTCTCTCCATCTGGCAGAGGCTTGGTGCCTACTTCTGCCTGATCCTTGGGGGTGTCGTCACCTTGATTGCCGGCATAGCGTTCTATATCAACGCCACGAGGGAGACACGTCCCGAGTTCACATGGCAACTGCTTCTCCCCATTGCGATTGGCGGCGCGCTTGCTATGGTCGGTATCCGACGACTGACGTAGCCCATCCGTACCGGCGCCTTACCGCGGTCTGCGCATTTCCCCCGTCATCTCGTCTGCGCTCCGCCTTTTGAGCACGCGCGACACGAGCGCGAGCAGCATCTCGCGCGCGTGGCCGCGGTCGACGGCTGGATCGCGTAGCCGGATCGCCTTGCTGCCGTCCAGCACGGCGAGCAGCATGGTCGCGAGGGTCTCGGCCGGCAACGTGTCGTCGACGAGGCCGGCGGCCTGTCCGCGCACGATCGCGCTCGCGAGGAGCTGCTTCATCTCGGCGCTGTGGCGCCGGAGCCGATCCGCGATCGCGGCGTTGCGCTGCGACTCGGCGAGCAGGTCGAAGAGGAGGGACGGCCCCTTGCCGCTGTAGAGATCGGCCACGAGCGCGGGGAGGTCGCGCGCGTCTTGCACGTCACCCGACAGGTGCGCGGCCGCTTCGTCGAGCACGAGCTGGAAGAGGCCCTCGAGGATGGCCTCCTTGCTCGGGAAGTAGTGGTAGAGGTGCCCAGGGCTGACGCCCGCCTCGGCGCAGATGCTCGCGATGGACGCCTGCACGCCCTCGGCGGCGAAGCGGCGCAGGGCGGCGCGGAGGAGCTCGCGACGCTTCTTCTCGTGCTGGTCGGGGTTGACAGTGCGCATGCGGCGATTCATTGATAGAGCGTTCGCTCTAACATTGAGGGAGGTCGAACGATGCCCATGATACCGCGTACGCATCTCGGCAAGAACGGCCCGCTCGTCGGCGCGCTGGGCCTCGGCTGCGGCGGGATGTCGCCGAGCCGCGGGGCCGGCAGCGACGCCGAGAGCGTCGCCACGATCCAGGCGGCGCTCGACGCCGGGATGAACCTCCTCAACACCGCCGATTTCTACGGCATGGGGCACAACGAGGCGCTCATCGGGCGCGCCATCGAAGGCCGGCGCGACCGGGCCTTCGTGAGCGTGAAGTTCGGCATGCTGCGGTCGCCGGGCGGGAAGTTCCTTGGGATGGACGGCCGCCCGGCCACGGTGAAGACGTTCGCGGCCTACTCGCTCCAGCGCCTCGGCGTCGACGAGATCGACCTCTACCAGCCCGGGCGGCCCGATCCCGACGTGCCCTTCGAGGAGACGATCGGCGCCATCGCCGACCTCGTGCGCGAGGGCAAAGTCCGTCACGTCGGCGTGTCCGAGGTCGGCGTGGAGCTCCTGCGCCGCGCGCACGCCGTGCACCCCATCACCGCGCTCGAGATCGAGTACTCCCTCGCGTGCCGGTTCATCGAAGCAGAGATCTTGCCGGCCGCGCGCGAGCTCGGGATCGGCATCGTCGCCTACCGCGTGCTCGCCGACGGGCTGCTCAGCGGCGCGACGGCGCCGAGCCCTGGCGCGCACTTCGTGGCGCCGCGGATGGAAGGGCACGCGCTGGAGCAGAATGTCCGCGCCGCTCGCCCGCTCGTCGAGCTGGCCGCCCGGAAGCGCTGCACGCCAGCCCAGCTGGCCATCGCGTGGCTGCGCGCGCGCGGCGACGACATCGTGCCGCTCGTCGGCATCCGCCGGCGCGCGCGGCTCGACGAGAACCTCTCGGCGCTCGACGTGCGCGTCTCCCCGGACGAGCTCGCGCAGCTCGACGCTGCGTTCGCGCCGGGCGCGATCGTCGGCGATCGGTACCCCTCGTTCGTCATGAAGTACGCGGCGCGCTGAGCGACCCGCGTCGCGACCCCACGCCGGACACCCAGACGGAACGCCTGGCCGCGCCGCCGTCCGCAGCGGCGCCCTGCCGGTCGGCGAGGAGCACGGCCCGCCGCTGGTCCGCTTTCCGCTCGACCGCACCGCCGACGCGCACAGGGCCGTGGAGAGCGGCGCGGTCGGCAAGGTCCTGGTGGACGTCACGTCGTGACGTTCCACCGTGACCGCCCGCGAACCGCCCTGGGCGTGGGTCACCCGCCCTGCTTGCCGGCGCGCCCGCGGCGTGCCTTGATCGCGCGCGTGACGACGGGGTTCTTCGAGGCGCGTGGCTTTCGTTTCCGGCTCGATCGCGAGGGCGCCGAGGTGAGCGGGGCGCCGACGCGCGCGGTCCAGGCCACCATCGAGCCCGACGAGGCGAGCCTCGACGGTGACGAGCCGCTGGCCGAGCTCCTGGGCCGCCGGCTGTCGGCGCTGCTCGGCGCGCCGGTGAGCGACGAGGAGGGGATCTTCGACCTGGCGGTCGAGCGCGACGGGGCCGTGGTCGCGGCCGTGCAGCTCTCGTGCGGCGAGGACGACGAGGACGTGCTCGAGCTGCTCGGCGAGCGGTCGCCCTCGCTCCCGGTGCGCGCGCTCGTCGAGGCGCTGGTCGAGGCGCTGCGGGGCCCGGGGTGACGGCGCGCGCGGCGCGCCAGCGCGCCGTGTCGGTCCAGGTGAAGCCGATCGAGGACGGGTTCCTCGTTCCGCCCGGACATCCTTGGGCGGGTGATGTCACGCCGGGCCGCTTCGTCATGCTGCCGGTCCCTGGTGTCGAGCACAGCCCTCAGTACTTTCGCTACAGCACGGAGCTCCAGGGCGACCCCCGTGCCTCCGAGCTCTTCGTCCTGATCGCCACGCCTGGAGGTGATCCGTCAGCCGCCCCTCGAGCGCTCCCCCATCTCGAGCGCGCGTTCCCGTCCGCGACTGTCGCCCTGCTGCTCGACGCTCGGACCGGCTGGGCTCGCGCCAGCGTCTCTGCGCTCAAGGATGCAGGCCGCGAGGAGCTCGCTGCCGGCTGCGTGGCCGCCCTCCTCGCCGGAGCGAGCTGGGACGAGTCGGACCCCATCCTCGTGGAGCTGGACGAGGAGCACTTTGCCGTGAGCCTCGTCCACCACATTGACCATTGGGATGCGGTGGTCGACACCCACCGCGTCGACGCCACCGACCCGCCATGACCGGCCACGGGCCCGCCTGACCGGGCGCGGGCCAGAGGACCGCAGCCTGCCGGTCAGGCGTCGACGAGGACGTCGAACCCGCCGTAGATCATGCGCTTTGCGTCGAAGGGCGAGTCCTCGTTCATCTGCATGCGCGGGTCCTCCATCACCTTCTTGTTGCCCTCGTCCCGCACCTCCTTCGAGGGCCAGACGATCCACGAGAAGACGACGACCTCGCCTTCCTCCGCCTTCACCGCGCCCTTGAAGTCGGTGATCTTGCCGTCGGGCACGTCGTCGCCCCAGCACTCGACGACGCGGATCGCCCCGTGCTCCTTGAACACCGCTGCGGCCTTCTCGGCCAGATCGCGATAAGCCTGCTTCTTGCCTGCGGGCACGGGCACAACGAAACCGTCGACGTAGCTCATCGTTGTTCTCCTCTCGTTCGGCCCCGTTCCAGACGGACCACCGCCGCGACCCGCGCGGCGGCGTGCCGACCAGCTCGGGGTCGGGGTGATGCCCCACGCGATCGACGAAAGCAACTTCGCTGCAAGGCCGCCTGGCGGCGGCGCGCGATCGTTCACGGCGCTCGAGCGGGCCGGAAAGCGCGCTCGGCGCGACAGGCCTGCCGGACGCTCACCCAGGGCGAGGCAGCGCGCGCTCGCGGGCTCGCCACGCGGCCGGGGCCACGCCGTGGCGGCGGCGGAAGAGGCGGCTGAACTGGCTGGCGTCGGCGTAACCGACCCGCTCGGCGATGATCTCGACGAGCTCGTCCGTGTCGCGCAGGCGACGCCGCGCCTCGGCGAGGCGGCCCTCGAGGATCCACGCCACCACGGAGCGGCCCGTCGACCGCTTCACCGCGGTCGTGACGTAGGCGGGGGATCGGTGCACCGCCCGGGCCACCTCACCGAGGGTCAGCGGTCCCAGACAGCGCGCCTCGATGACGGCGAGCGCCTCGGCCACGATCGAGGGGGCCTCGGGGGGAGCTGCGTCGCGCGGGGCGGCGCGCACGATCTCGGCGAGCAGGAGCCCGAGCAGGCTCTCGGCCACGACGGGCAGCATGCCCGAGGACCGCGACAGCTCGCGCTCGAGCTCCTCGAGCAGGCCGAGCACGTGGGGCTGCCTGCTGGTCGGCAGCTCGACGACCGGGAAAGCCCCGCGCCGGACGCGATCGAGCGGGGCGAGCAGCTCCTGAAAACGATCCTGAGGGAGGCACGAGCGACAGAAGGCCACGCCGCGCAGATCCACCTTGCTCGCCGTGAGCCACCGGTGGGCATCGCCGGCCGGGATGAGGTGGACCTGGCCAGCCGTGAGCTCCAGCTCGCCGCGGTGCTCCACCCGCATCCGGCCGCCGAGGTGAAAGGCGAGGACCGAATAGGTGTGCACGGCGGCGCGCTGTATCGAGCAGATCTCCGACGCGCGGCAGGCACGTACATGGATCACGCCAGTCTCGAGGGCGTCCATTGTAAGCTGCGACTCCATGACCACCGTCGCAGGGTAACACGCGTTGATGGGGCAGGCTTCCGGACCGGCCTGGCCAGGCCAGGCCCTCGAGGCTCCCTCGGTCCGGCAGGCGACGCGGTGTCACACAGCGGCGGCACCCAGCGCGCATCGGCGACCTGAACCCCACGAACACGCACACCATGGCAATCGGATCGAGCACGGCTGAGCTCCCTTGACAGCTGGGGACCGGTTCGTTTGTTCTGAAAACTGCGAGGTCACCTGGGGGTCCTCTTCGCGGCGCGCCGCAACCTCGCGCGGACGCCCGAATCACCGCGATCTAGATAAAACATGATGGCTGCGCGCTCGGATTGGGCGCGCGTCCCTCGACCGGCGCGATCACGACACCGTGTTCGCTCCGGGCGACGCTCCCCTGTCAGACTCACTATCAGGGAGGGTTTATGAATCACATGTTCAATTCCCATCAAGGCGTGTTCATGGCCTGTCTCTTCCTCCTTATCCCGCTGCTGGGGGCCGCGGGTTGCGCGGGGCAGGAGGAGTGGGACACAGGCGAGCTCGTCGCGGTCGCCGCCCAGGCGCACAGGGTCCAGAGCGGCGAGCAGCTCTTCGAGAGAGCGACATTCGGCGGCAACGGGCGCCGCTGCGTGACCTGCCACAGCGAGGAGACCGGCACGATCTCCCCGGCGGACGTGCAGGCGCGGTACGCGGCCAACCCGAACGATCCCCTCTTCCGCCCGATCGACAGCGACGACGGCGTCGGCGACAGCTACACGCGGCTCCTCAACGAGGCCACGATCCGCTTCGAGTTCCCGCTGCCCCCGAACGTCTGGATCTACGACGACCCCGCGGCCACGAGCGTGACCGTCTTCCGAGGCGTCCCCTCCGTCAAGAACTCGCCTGCGCTCGATCCGCTCATCACGTTCGATGCCCGTGAGCCCGACCTCGAGACGCAGGCCGCGAACGCGATCCTGGCGCACTTCGAGCCGACGGTCACGCCCACGCGGCGGCAGCTCGAGAAGATCGCCGACTACGAGCGGACGCTGTTCAGCTCGCGAGAGCTGCGCCGTTACGCGCACGGCGGGCCTGAGCCCGAGCTGCCTCGCGGCCACACACGGTCCGAGAAGCGCGGGCGCAAGCACTTTCTCCCGAACGGCGTCTGCGGCCAGTGCCACAGCGGGCCCATGCTGAACACGAGCAGCGAGCAGTTCCCCTTCGGGGCGTTCACCAGGATCACCGGCGTGCTGACCGGCTTCTCGGGCGAGGTCCTCGGCACCTCGGAGGTGCGGCCGACGCCGAACCCGATGCGTCGCTACGCCATGGCCTGCCCGTCGGACGGGAGCGGCCTCCTCTGCTCCGATCCGGATCTGTACTTCCCGCTCATCGCCGTCTACCAGCCGAGGCTCGAGAACGGCGTCCTCTCGATGCTGGCCGCCGATCCGGGCTCCGCTCTCGTCCTTGGCACCCTGGACGTCCTGGGGGACGGCAAGACGACCTCCCTCTGGGGCATCAACGAGACGGCGCCCTATTTCCACGACAACTCGGCCCCTACGCTGGAGGACGTCATCCACCACTACAAGCTGGCCTTCGAGGCCGCACCGATCCTGGCCGCCCCGATCCTCGGGGGGCGCTCGACCCTGACCGCCCAGGAGGAGGCGGACATGGTCGCCTATCTCAAGCTCCTCTGAGCGGAGGGCCCCTCCACCGTGCGGGCCGGGGGCCTCCCTCGGCCCCGCGGCCCGCACGGAAAACAGAGCCCGCGTTGAGCGGAAGCCGCACGAGCGGGCACACAGGGCGCGGCGCTCGACCTCGACGCGTTCGACGCCGCCGGCGCCCTGGTCACGACCACCGAGACCTCGCGCCGTTCAACGGCCCTCTGACGATTGCGAGGTTCACGGATGATCGACGATCGTGTCCTTCGGGCGGGGCTCCTCCTCGCAATGCTCGGGCTCACGGCCTTGGCTGCGGGCTGCTCCGGCGGCGGAGACCAGGCCAGCGCTGGCACGACCGGCGCTGGCACGACCGGCGCTGGCGGCTCGGGCGAAAGCGCGGCGATCGCATGGGGAAGCTGTCCAGACGATTTCCTCTCCGAGTGCGCCGCGGTCCCCCTGCCCCTCGACCCATCGGCGCCTGACGGCGAAGCGCTGCCCGTCTTCGTATCGCGCCGCCTCGCGCCAAGCGGCGCGGCGAGGGCGCAGGTCTGGCTCCTGCAAGGCGGCCCCGGCGACTCTGGCTCCGTGTTCAAGGACGCCATCGAGCAGCTGTGGCAGGGCGTCATGCCCGACATCGACTGGTATGTGCTCGAGCACCGCGGCGTCGGGCTCTCGGGCCGCCTCGCCTGCCCGGTCCAGGAGGACCCGGGCTCGGAGGGCGGCGCGGACATCACCGCGAGCGAGTGGCCCGCCTGCATCCAGGCGCTGAAGGAGCGATGGGGCGACGATCTCGATCACTTCACGACGTCAGCCGACGCCGAGGATCTCGCGCGCCTCATCGATCGTACGCGCGAGCCCGGCAAGAAGGTGGTCGTGTACGGCGCCTCCTACGGGACGACGCGCGCGCTGCGCTTCTTGCAGGCGCACCCCGACGGGGCCGACGCCGTCATCCTCGACTCGATCGTATCACCGGGCGCGCAGCACCTGTCACGGTACGATACGCAGTACGATCCGGTGGTGAGGGACCTGTCCGAGATCTGCGCCGCCGATCCGGTGTGCGGGGCGAAGCTCGGCCCCGAGCCCTGGGCGAAGCTCGACGCGCTCTTCGGCAAGCTCACGGCAGGCCACTGCGCGCAGCTCGGCGCCGACGTCGGGCTGTTCGCGTCCATCGCTCCGCTCTTCGTGCAGATCCCCCTCCTGCGGACGCACCTCTTCCCGCTCGCTTACCGCATCGACCGCTGCGAGCCGGGCGACGTGCAGGTGGTCGGCCATTACATGCAGACGCTGCGCGACCTGATGTCGCAGCCCGGCGAAAGCGAGCCCCGGGCATCGGTCATCCTGGGGACACACGTGGCCCTCTCCGAGCTCTGGGAAGAGCCAGCCCCTACCCCGGCCGAGCTCCAGGCGCGCTGCGATGCGCAGCGCTTCTGCCCGCGGGAGGCGCTGGAGCTCGGCGCGCTCTACGAGGCCTGGCCGCGCTACCCGCACGACCGGTTCTGGGGCGGGTGGCCGGGCTCCACCGTGCCCATCCTGGCGATGAACGGCCTGCTCGACCCGCAGACGCCCATCGGCCTGGCGGAGCTCTCGGCCGACGAGCTCACCGCGCCTCATCAGACGTTCGTGGCCGTGCCCTGGAGCCCGCACGGGGTCGCGTTCGAGTCCCCCGTGAAGACCCCCGGCGCAGCGCCCTGCGGTACGCAGATGATGGCGAAATTCATCGCGGACCCCGAGGCGCCCATCGATACAACGTGCCTCGACGACCTCGTGCCCGTCGCGTGGGACGAGGACCCGGCCGTGGTCGAGGTGCTCTTCGGCGCGAAGGACATGTGGGAAAACACCGCTTCACCCGCCCACGAGCTGCGCAGAGCGGCGCCGATCGACTGGGCGGCCGTCGCGCGCCTCGCGCGTGAGAGGACGCGCTGGCTCGGGCGGTGAATGACGCAGGGCGGCTCCGTTCAGGGGCAGCGCGGCAATAGAGCAGCACTCGTCCCACGCCGCGTCATCGCGCGTGGCGGCGCGGACGTACAGCGCGACAGCCGCGCCATCACCACGCTGGACATGCCGAGTCGTCGCCGGCCTTCCGTTCTGGCCGCTGCGAACCGCGGCCACGGCCGGTGGGCGGCGGCCTGCTCGCGGAGCGCGCGCGAGAGGCTGCGGGGCGCGCATGGGTGAACATCCATGGGTTCCCTCATGCCTTTGACGAAAAGCGCACTTGGGTGAACATCAAAATGTTCTCGCATGCCTTTGATGAAAAATTAGAGCGTCAATCACAGAAAAAAAGAGAGCCCTCACCGACACATCATTGCACCACATCCTCTCGACATGAGAGGATGTGGTGCGCGGGGAGCAGGGCAGCCACCGAACGTCGCGTGTCGGTCGCAAAAGACGCCCTTGCTGCTTCCGTCTGGGTTCTTTGATCTGGAACATAACAACTGAGGTGAGTGCGATGCATACGTGGAGGAGCGGCATCATCGTCGCCACCGCGTTCGCGGCTGGCTGTGTGGGCTCCGTGGGAGACGCCGAGGTCGACTCGGAGTCGGGCGGGCAAAACCCCACCGGGGGCGCGGACGGCACGCCGGACGGCCCAGGAGCGAGCGGCGAGTGCAAGCCCGGAATCGCGCCGACATCGCAGATCCGGCGCCTGACGAACGCGCAGTACGACAGGACTGTCCGCGATCTGCTGGGCGTCACGGCGCTGACGGCCTCCGGCAACGTGGCGCCCTCGACGCTGCTGGCGACGGACCAGGCAGGGAGCCTCACGGATCTGGGCTGGAGCGCCTACAGGGCCGTGGCCGAGATGGTCGCCGCGCAGGTGATGGCGGACCCCGCGCTCAAGAAGAACTTTCTGAAGTGCACGCCCAGCGGTGACGGCGCCGCGTGTTTGCACGACACGATCCTCGAGTTCGGGCGGCGCGCCTTCCGGCGGCCGCTGACGGACGCGGAGGTGGCGAGGTTCGACGCGATCGTGGCCAAGGGGCCGGAGATCACCGAGAGCGGGGCCCCGGAGGAGGTCGCGGAGGCGCTGCTGTTCATGTTCCTGATCTCCCCCACGTTCATCCAGCGCGCGGAGATCACGGAGACGCCCGGCGGCGCCGCGGGGTTCGCCCTCTCGAACCATGAGGTCGCGTCGCGCCTCTCTTACATGCTCTGGGGGACGATCCCCGACGAGGCGCTGAACCAGGCCGCCGATCAGGGCCAGCTGTCCACCGCGGAGCAGGTCCTGGCGCAGGCCCAGCGGATGCTCGATGACCCGAGGGCCCGGCAGATGGTGGCCGCCTTCCATCGATACTACCTGGAGCTGGGGCCGAACACGCGCTGGGACTCGGCGCAGCGGGACACGACCATGTTCCCCATGTTCGATCGCGCGCTCATTCCGATCATGGCGGAAGAGACCGAGCGCTTCTTCGATCATCTGGTCTTCACGCGCGACGGGACGTTCCAGGAGTTCCTCCTCAGCCCGGTCGCCTTCGTGAACGCGGCGACCGCGCCGCTCTACGGGCTCGATCCCGCCCAGTTCGGGGCGGATCTCGAGGAGGTGTCCCTCGACCCGACGCAGCGGCCGGGGTTCCTGACGCGGGTGGGCTTCCTCAACGCGTACTCGTCGTACAACCGCACCTCGCCGATCCTCCGGGGCGTGTTCATCACCAAGGACGTGCTCGGCATCGACCCGGGCACCCCACCTCCCGGCGCGCTCGAGACGCCGCTGCCAGAAGGGGACGATCTCGACACGAACCGCAAGCGCGTGGACGCGCAGACGGCGGGCGCCACCTGCGCCGCGTGCCACCACAACACCATCAACCCGCCGGGCTTCGTGATGGAGGCGTACGACGCCATGGGGTCGTGGCAGACGCAAGAAGCGTTGACCGGCGCGCTCATCGACACGGTCGCGGACGTGCGCATCGACGGGCAGCCCGTGAGGGTCACGAGCCCGGCCGATCTGATGGCGAAGCTCGCCGTCTCCCCGAACGCGCAGCGCCAGTACGCGCAGAAGTGGGTCTCGTACGCCTACGAGCGCGACGGCCACCCGCTCGACTCGTGCACGGTGCGCGACGTGTCCACGAAGATCACCGCCGGGGGGTACACGGTCCTCAACCTCGTCACGGACCTCACGCAGTCTCCGTCGTTCCGAACCCGAGCCGTAGAACTGGAGTAGGCGAATGAAGCGCAGAGTCTTCCTGAAGGGTGTCGCTGGCGCCGCTCTCGCGGCTCCGTTCCTGAGCTCCGTCCACGAGCGGGAGGTCAAGGCGCAGTCCGCGCCCCAGTCGTCGCCGCCCCGGCGCCTCGTGATCTTCTACACGCACAACGGGTGCCTCACCAACCGCTGGTTCCCGACCATCGAGAGCGGCGCCCTCACGGCCGAGCACATCAAGGGCACCACGCTGGCGGGGCTCACGCCGTTCGTGTCGAAGCTGCTGTTCCCGCGCGGCCTGAAGATGTTCAACTCCTACGCGGAGATCCAGTCCATCGACCCGCACGATCAGGCGATGGGGGGGAAGCTCACCTGCGCGCTCATCAGCGACGACAAGACGCGGTACGCGACGTCCCACTCGCTCGACCACGAGATCGCGAAGCAGATCAACCCCGGCAAGGCGAGCCCGCTCGTGCTCTCGGTCGGCCCGTCGAGCAGCAGCATCAAGGAGGTGCTGTCCTTCTCGGCGCCGAACACCGCCTTCCCGGCCGTCGTCAACCCCAAGACGGTGTACCAGCAGCTCACCGGGCTGTTCGGGGGCGGGCAGGAGACCGAGGCCGACTACCGCGTCAAGCGCGGGCAGAGCGCCATCGATCTCGTCAAGGACGACCTTCAGAGCTACCAGCGGCTCACCATGAGCAAATCCGACCAGCGCCGGATCAGCGACTGGCTCGATCTGCTCCGCAGCACGGAGCAGAACGTCGCGCCCACGGCGTGCAACGAGGCGACCGCGGCCACGGTCGGCGTCACGGCCGCCAAGGTCGACGCTGCGAGCTCGGGCGGCGGCTTCGGCGCGGGCCTGGGCACGTCGTTCACGGCCGGCGGGGACATGATGATGAACCTCATGGCGCTGAGCATGATCTGCGACATGAACCGGTCGATGATCCTCGTCTATCCAGGTTACGTGACCTTCGACTGGGATGGCATCCAGCACGACGCCGACCACCACGGCCTCTCGCACCGGAACGGCTCGTTCGCGGTGGGCGGGACCTGCAAGAACGGCGTGCTCGACATGATCGCGCAGATCGACGCCTGGTACGCGGCCAAGTACGTGCGGCTCGTCACCCTGCTCGACAGCATCGCGGAGGGCGATCGCACGCTGCTCGACAACACCGCCACGATGTGGCTCCCGGAGCTGGCCGACGGCAACGCCCACAACACGAACAACCTGCCGATCGTGATCGCGGGCAGCGCAGGGGGTTACCTCAAGCAGGGCCACGTGGTGAACGTGGACGGCGGGAAGCTCGGCACCGGCAACAGCGAGGCGGACTGCACGGGCGGCGACACCAGCGTCGGCTTCGGCACGGGCTCGAACACCGGCAGCGTCCCCATCAACAAGCTCTACGTGACGCTGATGAACGCCGTCGGGTGCACGGCGGCAGGCGGTGGACCCGTCACGGAGTTTGGAAAGCTCGACAGCAGGGACGCTCAGGCCGGCATCACCAAGCCGGGCGAGCTGACCGAGCTCAAGGCCTGAGAGCGGCGGTCACCCGCTTCGGATACGGGCCCACCTCGACGTTTTCGGTGCTCAGCGCACCGGAGTGCGCTTGCGCGCCGAAAACGCCGATCTGGGCCCGTCTCCTGTGCGGGAGACCGCCGCTCTGCTCTGCATGGTGCAGAGGTTGGCGGAAACCGCTGTAAGTCCTCACGGCCCCCGGCCGGGCGCGAGACCCACCGCTGCGATGAGCTCGCCCAGGCCGGGATCCGTCGCGTTGTCGGCGCTGCGTGCCGACTCGAACGGCCGCTCCCCGCGGATCCACGCGTCGGCGAGCGAGTCCGGCCCGTTCAGGAGCAGGTGCATCGCCGCCGTCAGCTCCAGGGGGCGCATGTCGAGGCGAAAGAGCTCGGAGAGGCTGAGCTGCAGGCCGGCGCTGATGGCGTGGACGCCGCGAATTGGCTCCATGAACGAGCGGCCCCCCACGCCGTGCGCCAGGAACGCGGCGCGCGCCTCGGGGTCCCGCAGCCTGGTCGCGCACTCGCCCGCGTCGAGCGAGTTCATCCCTCGACAGGAGAGCGGTCGAACCTCGTAGATCGAGCACCGCCCCGACCGCAGGAAGGGGCAAGGGTGGTCCGGCGAAAACCGCTCTGCCGACGGCAGGCTCCGCGTCCTGTCGTGGCACCCGGACACGTGCTGAGCCACGCGCGCGAGCTCCGCGTCGGACAGGGTCGACCTCAGGTGGTCGGCGATCGCGAGCGCCTCCGGCGGAGTGACCCCGACCGATTGATGGCAGCAGTGATCGCAGCCCGCCCTGCACGCCACCGCGCCGTCGGGCGCGCGCGCCAGCAGCCCCGCAGCGAGCCGCGACGTGGCTGCCATCGCGTCCCGCGCCAGCTCGACCGCGCCCTCCACGCTCGGCTCCCCGCGCAGGGCGGAATACGCCGTGTTGGCCGCGGCCGCCGCGATGTCGTTCTGCCACGCCTCCCGGAACACCGGGCTCCTGAGCGCCACGCGGTCATGCCCGCTCGCGGGGTCGCGAAGGACCGTGAGATGCACGCGGCCCGCGGCGTCCTTGCGGGCGTCTCGACGGGCCTTCTTTCCTGACGCGGGGCGCGGCTTGCCTTTCCTCTGACTCATGGTGGCCGGTTCCTGGAGGGTGGTTGCCGCCCGAGCGCTCGAAGAAACCGTAGTTTATCACCCCGTCGAACCGTCCGCCAGCCCTCCTACGCGTTAACCAAGCTTCCCGCCGCGTTCTCCCACATCCTAACGTTCACGTTCACGTTCACGTTTACGTTTACGTTTACGTGGTCGTAGTCGTGGTCGTGGTCGTGGTCGTCAACGATAGGCCGTGAACGACCACGACCACGACCACGTAAACGTTCACGTTCACGTAAACGTTTACGTGGACGTGAACGTTTACGTTGGTGCCCGACCGTTATGGACGACTCCCTGAGATGCCTCGCTGTTCGAGAATGGTCAGGTCCCGCAGAACGTGTATTGCACGCGCTCGTCCAGCTGCGGGGGCTCGCTCAGAGGCGCGCTCTCCGGCTGATCGTCGTACGGTCGCTCGAGCACCCGCACCAGCGTCTCGAACGGCTCGAAGTCGTCACGCAGAACGGCCGCCTGGATGAGCGCCTCGATCCGGTGATTGCGCGGGATGAACGCCGGGTTGACGAGCCGCATCGCGCTCGCGCGCGCCTCCGACGTGGCCTCCTCCCGGGCGAGCCGCCGGCGCCACGACTCGGCCCAGTCGCGGAAGGCGCCGGGCTCCGCGAACAGGGCGGCCACCTGCGCGTCGGCCGCTGGATCGGCCGCTGAAGCGCACAGCCGGCGAAAGAAGACCGTGTAGTCGACGCCGTTCGACGCGAGCCGCTCCAGCAGATCCGCGGCGAGCGCGAGATCTCCCTCCTCCTCGCGCGCGAGCCCCAGCTTGGCCCGCAGGACGCGCGCGTGGGCCGCGACGAAGAGCGCGGAGAAGCGCTCCACGCGCTCGGTCGCCAGACGGACGGCCTCCTCCTCGCCCTCGGCCAGGAGCGGCAGGAGCGCCTCGGCGAGCCGCGCCATGTTCCACTGCGCGATGCGCGGCTGGTTCCCGAAGGCGTAACGGCCGCCCCGATCGATCGAGCTGAACTTCTTCGCGGGATCATACTCGTCGAGGAACGCGCACGGCCCGTAATCGATGGTCTCCCCGGAGATCGACGTGTTGTCGGTGTTCATCACGCCGTGCACGAAGCCGACGCCGAGCCAGCGCGCGACCAGGGACGCCTGCGCGTCGACGACGCGCTCGAGCAGCGCCAGCGCGTCGTTGCCGCTGCCCACCGCCTCGGGGTAATGCCGGGAGAGCGCATACGAGGCGAGCGTGGCCAGCGCCTCGCGGTCGTCCCGCGCGGCGAAGAACTGGAACGTGCCCACGCGGATGTGGCTCGCGGCCACGCGCGTGAGCACCGCGCCGGGGAGCACCTCCTCGCGATAGACCGGCTCGCCCGTCGTGACCGCGGCGAGCGCGCGCGTCGTCGGCACGCCGAGCGCCGCCATGGCCTCGCTCACGACGTACTCGCGCAGCACCGGCCCGAGCGCCGCGCGCCCGTCTCCGCCCCGCGAGAACGGCGTCCGCCCCGCGCCCTTGAGCTGGAGATCGCGCCGCTTGCCGTCCCTGCCCACGACCTCGCCGAGCAGGATGGCCCGCCCGTCCCCGAGCTGGCTGACGAAGCTGCCGAACTGGTGCCCCGCGTACGCGAGCGCGATCGGCTCCGCGCCCTCGGCCAGCGCGTTGCCCGCGAGCACCTCCGCCCCCTCCGCCGAGGCGAGCTGCTCCGCATCGAGCCCGAGCACCTCCGCGAGCGCGCGGTTCACCTTCACGACGCGCGGCGCGCGGACCCGCGCGGGGGAGACGCGCGCGTGGAAGCGGTCGGGAAGGCGGGCGTAGGTGTTGTCGAACGGGAGCTTCATCGGCGAACCTTACGCGCGGAGGTGCCGCCGCTCAAGCCGCCGGAAGAGCCCGCCGCCGGGCCACGCCACGGCGCCGCGGGAGCGAGCGACGCTCGGCTGTTCGCGCGAAGGCGAGCGAACTGGCTCCTCGCCCTGTCGTATTTCCCTCCTCAGT
Source organism: Sorangium sp. So ce128 (assembly GCF_051525245.1). Taxonomy (NCBI): domain Bacteria; kingdom Pseudomonadati; phylum Myxococcota; order Polyangiales; family Polyangiaceae; genus Sorangium; species Sorangium sp. So ce128. The sequence goes on from NZ_CP150313.1 coordinate 7,837,718, forward strand.
TCCCGATGACGCGCAGGCGGAAAGAGTCCGTCTGGGTGAGATCGGCGAGCAAATCGAGGATGGTATAGCCGTCGACAAGCAGGTTGACGCTGAGCCCGTGAACGTCACACTTGTCGCTCCCGTTTGGCTCCCGTCCAGTGGCAAAGGCGACCCACCGCTCGGCATAATGGCGCATGGCGGCCGGATCAGCGGCGAGCTCGTTCATCAGCTCGATGGGTGACGTGATCGTCTTGACGTTGTCGGCGCCAAAGGTGACGTCAGCGGTCCCGTCGATGACGCCGCCGAGCGGATCGATGGTCTGCACCTTGCCGACGGCGTCGTACCTCTCGAGCACGAAGCCCGGCGGGTTGATGTACGTGCCGTGGCATCCGGCGCACCCCGCCGAGGAGGTCATGGACTCGATGGCCTCACGCTCCGTGGAGAACGGGCCCGGAGGCCACGGCGTCTCGCTCGCGCTGGGCACGGGTGCCAGGTCGATCCCGAGCAGCCTGTTGGCGACGAACGCGCCCCGAAGGATCGGGTTCGTGGCGCCATAACGCGAGTAGGAGCTCAAGAACCCGACGCGGGTCAAGAACCCAGGCCGCTCGTTCGGATCGAGCTCCACCCGCGTCAGATCCGCGCCGTAATCCGCCGCATCGAGCCCATAGAGCGGAGCGGTGTCCTGATTGACGTAACCGACGTTGCTCAGGAAGAGGTCCTTGAACGACCCCCCCTCGAACGCCACCTCCTCGAAGAGGGCATCCATCTCTGCCATCATCGGGGCCACCACGTCCGGGGTGTAGTCGGGGAAGCGGGTCGTGTCGTGTTCGACCGCTCCCCAGCGCGACCCCGGGCGAATGTCCGCATAAGCACGATGGAACCGGGCCACGACCGGCGCCGTCTTTTCGCGGTCCTGGATCATCCGCTGCGCCTGCGCCAGGATCTGCTCCTTGGTGGCGAGCTGACCAGCGTCGGCCGCGGCGTCCAGGATGTCATCTGGAATGGAATCCCAGAGCAGGACCGAGAGCCTCGCCGCCACCTCGTGGCTGGAGAGCTTGATCGCGCTTCCTTCGGGCTCCTGCGCCAGCTCAGGGCGCATGATGAACGAGGGCGAAGCGAGGAAGGCAAAGAGGATGGCCTCGGCGATCTCTTCGGGCGTGCCCTGGGGCTCCACCGCGGTGAGCCGCAGGAAGCTCTGCACCTCTTCTTCGAGCAGAGGACGGCGGAAAGCCTTGCGACCGAAGGCGGTAATCGTCTCTTCCAGGCACTCGGACGCCGCCGGATCGCAGGTGAGGAACCTCGGTTTGTTCGGCCCGCCCATCACCTCGGCGGCGAGGTGCTCGGCGGCCGCGAGATAGCCGTTCCATGCGGGCTCTGTCATGTCCCCGTCGAAGTCGGGGACGAGGAGCGAAGACGGCGGGAGGTTGCCGGCGCTCTCCAGCATCGTCACGCCGAGCAGATCCCGCACCACCGCGTCGTACTGCCGGTTGAGCAGGCGCGGGATCTGGGACGTCGCCGGGATGCCGGGCACGCAGGAATCCCCCCCTCCGACGCCTGATCCCCCCCCGACGCCGGCGGTGGCGCCGCTGCTGCCGCCGCTCTGATCGTCGCGGTCGGTGCCCTTGCCCAGGATCGTGATCCCGCACCCAGGGGCGACGAGCGAGAGCGCCGCGAAGCAGCAGAGCGAGGATACGGCGCGCCAGAGCCTCATGACAAAGCCTCCCGGCGTACAATCCCCGGGGGGCTTCCCCGCGATCACAATTTCATCGCGCACGTCGGCCCGGCGCCCGCTTCGATGCGGCCAGCGTGGGGCCTGCTCGGGCGCGCTTCGAGGGAGCGCCGCGTCACGCCGAGCGCCGCGCCCCGCCGCCGCCCGGCGTCGTGGCGTATTCCCTCCTCACTTTCCGCGGACGCGCAGACGGAACGAATCTGTCTGGGTAAGATCGGCGAGCAGGTCGAGAATGGTGTAACCGTCGGCAGACAGCTTGGCGTCGAGCTCATCGACGTCGCAGATGTCGTTCGGGTTCGGCTGCCGCCCGGTGGCGAAGGTGACCCACCGCTCCGCATAGTGGTGCTTGGCCGCCCGGGCAGCGGCGAGCTCGTTCATCAGCTCGATCGGTGTCTCGATCGTCTCGGTGATGTCCATGCCGAAGTGGACGTCGGCGGTTCCATCGATGGGGCCGCCGAGCGGATCGGTGGTCTGCACCTTGCCGACGGCGTCGTACCTCTCGAGCACGAAGCCCGGCGGATTGATGTAAGGGCCGTGGCACCCGGCGCACATCGCCGGGGAGGTCAGCGCCTCGACGCGCTGGCGTTGCGTGGTGGTTTCGCCCGGAGGGGGCAACGGCTCCACGGCAAGCGGGGGCACCAGGCTGATCCCGAGCAGCCTCGAGATGAACGCGCCCCGGAGGATCGGGCTCGTGGCGGCGTAGGACGAGTAGGAGCTCAAGAACCCGACGCGGGTCAAGAACCCCGGCCGCTCGGTCGGGTCGAGCTCCACCCGCGTCAGCTCCGCGCCGAAATTCGCTGGATCGAGCCCATAGAGCGCCGCGGTGTCCTCGTTGACGAAGGCGACGTTGCTCAGGAAGAGGTCCTCGAAGGACCCCCCTTCGAACGCCACCTCCTCGAAGAGGGCGTCCATCTCCGCCATCATGGGAGCGACCGCGTCCGGGGAAAACTCGGGGTACACGGTCGTGTCGTGATCGTGGACTCCCCAGTGCGAGCCCTGGCGAATCTCCGCATAATCACGATGGAAGGCGACGACGACCGGCGCCGTCTTCTCGCGGATCCGGATCATCCGCTGCGCCTGCGCCAGGATCTGCTCCCTGGTGGCGAGCTGGCCAGCGTCGGCCGCGGCGTTCAGGATGTCATCAGGCACGGAATCCCAGAGCAGGAACGAGAGCCTCGCCGCCACTTCGTAGCTGGAGAGCTTGACGGCGCTTCCCTCTGGCTCCTCCGCCAGCTCGGGGCGCAGGATGAACGAGGGCGAGGCGAGGAAGGTGAAGAGGATGGCCTCGGCGATCTCGTCGGGCGTGCCCTGGGGCTCCACCGCGGTGAGCCGCAGGAAGCTCTGCACCTCTTCTTCGAGCAGAGGACGACGGAAGGCCTTGCGACCGAAGTCGATGATCGTCTCTTCGAGGCACCCGGACGCCGCCGGATCGCAGCTGACGAACCTGGACCTGTTCGGCCCGGCGATCACCTCGGCGGCGATCTGCTCGGCGACCGCGAGATAGGCGTTCCATGCGACATCTGTCATGTCCCCCTCGAAGTCGGGGGCGAGCAGCGTCGACGGCGGGCCGTTGCCGGCGCTCGCCAGCGCCGTCACGCCGAGCAGATCCCGCACCGCCGCGTCGTACTCCCGGTTGAGCAGGCGCGGGATCTGGGACGTCGCCGGGACGCCGGGGAAACAGGGATCCCCCCCGCCGCTGCCTGGGCCCTCCCCGACGCTGACCGTGGTGCCGTGGCCAACGCCGCCGCCGCCGTCTCCACCGCCACCGCCGGTGTCGTCACCCACGATCGTGATCTCGCACCCGGCGACGAGGAGCGAGAGCACCGAGAAGAAGCCGAGTGAAGGTACGGCTTTCAAAGGTCTCATGACAGAGCCTCCCGCCGTAGCAATCTCCGAGGCTCTCCCCCGGGATCCCAATTTCGTCGCGCGTCGCTCCCTGCGGCCGGTGATCAGAGCGAGAGGCCGGCGCCGACGCGGAGCGTCCACGTGACCGCGGGCACCTCGTGGATGAGCTGCGCGGGGTGCTCGAACATGAACGATCGCCGCACCAGCGGAAATTCCGGTCCACCTTGCGCGTCGATCCGCACGAGGGTCCCGAGCGAGGCGGTCACGCGCGCGAGGAGCCCGAGGCTGGCCCACGGGACGGTGCCCTCCTCCACGTCGGAGATCGCCTCGCCGACCAGCCCGGTGCCGTGAAGGAAGCCGCCCTCCGCGCCCACGCAGGGCCCGAGCGAGAGCCGGCGTGCCGGGCGGAAGAGGTCCGCGCAGGCGTCGACGCGGCCGATCCCGCGCACGAAGAGGGCGCCGCCCGGCCCGGCGTCGACCGCGCCGGTGGCGGCCACCTCGGCGGCGACGCGGAACGCCGCGTCGAGGCCCAGATCGGCGCGCAGCTCGACGAAGGGCCCCCCGCCGAGCAGCGCCTCGGGGGCGACCCCGGAGGCCGCGCTCCCCTGGAGGCCGAGCGTCCACGGGCGCTCCACGGGCCGTCGCGGCCGCGGAGGGTGCGGGGCCCCCGCGACCGGCGACGGCGGGCGGATCGGCAAGGGGCGCGCGGCCGGCGCCTGTGGGGCCGGCGAGGCGGCGGGCGGCTGCGGCGAGCTCCCCGCGCCCGGCGCTGCGTCGCCGCCGGCCCCGGCGGATTGCGCGGCCCCGGCCGGCTGCGCAGGAGCGGCGGGATCCGCGGCGGGCGGCGGGGCCGCGACGGGATCCACGGCCGGCGCTGGCGCCCCGCCGGCATCCCGAGCCCCGCCAGCCTCCGGAGCCTCGGACGAGCGCGGCCCGACGGCCGGCGGTTGCGGATCGAGAGACGCGGTGGGGTCGACCCGGAGGGCCGTGATGAGCGCCAGGGCCGCGACGACCTCGCCGCACGTCGCGCCGTCGACCTCGCGGACGCGCGCGTCCTCGCCTTTGCCGAGCGTGATCCGGCCGCGGCTCCTGCCCGCGCTCGAGGTGATGCGCACGCGCACGTCGAGCGCCGCTTCGTCCGCCGCGGCGGCGCGGGCGAGGTCCGTGCGCGCGGTCACCTCGCGCAGGAACGCCCCGGCGCCGGGACAGCCGTCGTGCGCCTCGTACGCGATGCGCAGGCGCTGGACCTCCGCCCAGGCGTCACCCCCGGTCAGGGCGCCGGCGAGCACGACGACGGCTGCGAGCCAGCGCGGGTGGAGCACGGCACTCTCGAACGCACGCACGGCGCGGGAGGGTACACCGAGCCATCGTCCGCGGCGGCATTGCGGTCATCGCCGTGCGCTTCTCGGGCTCGATCCCGGGCCATTTGGCCCCTCCGCGCGGCCCAGAGCCGTGAGGGCGCTCGGCGCCCCCCATCGCCGGCGCCCCGCGGACGCGCTCCATCGCACGTTGGCACACCTCGAAACGATTCAGGCCAACATGAGCCGAACACCGTGGCGCAAACGAGGCATCTATCGGCGGAATAATTGATGATTTCCCTGGCACCGCCCGTGCGAGAGCGCACGGCCCGTGGAGGTGTTCATGGCACAGTTTCAGCGTACAGCGCTCGCTCTCATCATCCCTGCCTCGTTGTCGATCGCCTGCTCCTCGTCGAGCGACGCGCCGCCGCACGAGCCGCTCCAGCTGGGCGAGGCGCCGGCGGCGATCTGCGGCGGCGGCGCGACCCGCGAGGGGGACGGCTCCGGCCGCGACCCGGTGGCGGGCGTGGGCGCGGGCACGGGCGCGAGCGCGGGCGTGGGCGTGGGATCGAGCTCGAGCGGAGGCTCCACGGACCCCAGCGCCGAGCCGCCCGTGGGCGAAGGAGGCACCGGGGGCAGCGGGGGTTCCGGGGACGGCAGCGGCGGCTCCGGGGGCGGATGCGCCGAAGGCGGGGCCGGCGGCGGTGGCGGCGATGGCGCCGGCGGGTGCGATGACGAGGGCGGCAGCAGCGGCTCGGCCGGCGGCGGCGGCGCGGGCGGCGGCGGCGCGACGACCGGCGGCAGCACAACGACGGGCGGCGGGGCCGGCAGCTCGCGGAACGCCGGGCCCCGGCTCAGGCCGCAGGCCAGCGGCGGCTCGTGCGCGGGGGTCAACCTCTCCACGCCGCTCACGCTGTACCTCTCGTCCGACGACTCCAACTCGATGGCATCTCCGGTCATCGTCCGCCGCCAGATCGAGCGCGGCGCGCCGCTGGTCGACCCCTATGTCATCCGCACGCACGAGTTCCTCAATTACTACCGGTACTCGTTCGCCCCGGCCGAGCCGGGGGAGCTCTCGATCGTATCGCAGCTCGGCTCCTGCGTGCTCACGGGCGATCTGGCGCTCCAGATCGCGGTGCAGTCGAGCCGGGCGCCCGCCGCGCGAGAGCCCATGACGATCACGCTCGTGCTCGACACGTCGGGCTCGATGTCGGGAGAGCCGATCGAGCTCGAGAGGGCTGCTGTCCGGGCCATCGCGTCGACGCTCATCGAGGGCGACGTCGTGAACGCGGTCACGTGGAATACGGGGCAGAGCCCCGTGCTCGAGGGCCACGTCGTCTCGGGCCCCGACGACCCCGTGCTGCTCGGGGTCGCGAGCGCGATCGAGGCCGACGGAGGCACCGACCTGTACAGCGGCCTCGCCGCGGGGTACGCGCTCGCCAACACGCACAGGACCGCGGGCGGCATCAACCGCGTCGTGCTGATCAGCGATGGACAGGCCAACGTCGGGGTGACCGAGGAGGAGCTCATCGGAGAGAACGCCGAGGACGCGGACGGAGAAGGCGTCTACCTCGTCGGCGTCGGCGTCGGCGACGGCGTGAACGACACGCTCATGGACGTGGTCACCGACGCCGGCCGCGGCGCGTATGTCTATCTCGACAGCGCCGACGAGGCGAGGCGCGTCTTCGTCGACCGGTTCGCCGAGACGGTCCTCGTCGCCGCGCGCGACGTGAGGATCGAGCTGACGCTCCCGCCGTACTTCGGCATCCAGAAGTTCTATGGAGAAGAGTACTCGCCTGATCCGGCCAAGGTGCGCACGCAGCACCTCGCCCCGAGCGACTCGATGATGCTGTATCAGATCCTCCGCCCGTGCGACCCGTCGCTGCCGAGCGCGAACGACCCGTATCGGGTCCGCGTCACCTGGCGCGACGCGACGACCGGCGAGGCCAGGGAGGCCGTGCAGCAAACCACGCTCGGAGGGCTCGGGATCGACGACGGCAACCTCACGAAGGCGGCGGCGATCATCGCGTATGCCGAGGCTCTCAAGCAGCTCGTCGAGCTCGGCCCCGGAGAGCGCGCGAGCGCGCTCACGGCCGCCCGGGAGACCGTCCTCGCCGCGAACACGACCGGCGCGGACGCCGATCTCCTCGAGATCGCGGCGACCCTTCAGAGGATGATCGACAACCAGCCATAGAGCGGTTTTCAGCTGAGCCCAGTACGAGCGTCGCAGAGCGGTCTTCAGCTGAGCCTGGTACGAGCGTCGCAGAGCGGCGGTCACCCGCACAGGAGACGGGTCCAGATCGGCGTTTTCGGCGCGGAAGCGCACTCCTGTGCGCTGAGCACCGAAAACGTCGAGATGGGCCCGTATCCGAAGCGGGTGACCGCCGCTCTAACACGCGAGCCGCTTCACCCAGGCAAGGACGAAGTCGCGGAACACCGCCACGTTCCGCGGCACGTGCCGCGCGCTCGGATAGACGAGGTACAGCGTCCCTGCGCGCTGCGACCACTCCGGCAGCACGTGGACGAGGCGCCCGCTCGCCAGGTCGGGCGCGGCGAGGACGCGCGGGAGCGGCCCGATACCGCCCCCCGCCCGGAGCACCGAGCGGATGAGCTGGAAATCGTCGGTCGCGATGCGCCCGGTCGCCATCGCGTCGCGCACCGCGCGGGGGCCGTCGACGGGCTGCTGGCTGCGCCGGCTGTTGGGGAGGAACACCACCCGCTCGTGGTCGACGAGCTCGTCGAACGCGCGGGGCAGGCCGCGGCGCGCGAGGTACGCCGGAGCAGCGAAGAGCTGCACGTAGGAGTCGAGCAGCTTGCGCACGACAAGCGAGGAGTCCGGGAGCTCGCCCGTCGCCCGGAGCGCCACGTCGAAGCCCTCGCGCAAGAGGTCCACCCGGCGCGTGGACATGTCGACCTCGAGCGACAGCAGCGGGTAACGCGCCCCGAACTCGACGAGCATCTCTCCGAGGAAAGACTCCCCACCATCCGGGGGAGCGCTCAGCCGTATCGTGCCCTGGGGCTGCCCTTGATAGGCGTCCAGCGCCTGCGCCGCGTCGCGGAGACCGGCGATGTGCGGCGCCACGTCGCCGAAGAAGCGACGGCCCGCCTCGGTCAGCGCCACGGCGCGCGGCGACCGCTGGAGGAGACGCACCTGGAGGCCGTCCTCGAGCCGCGTCACCGCGCGGCTCACCGTCGACTTCGGGACGCCGAGCTGCTCCGCCGCGGCGGTGAACGAGCCCAGCTCCGCCACCCTGGCGAACGCGGCGATCTCATCGAGCTGGGGCGCCCGGGCAGGGCGCGCTCGGGCTGCCGCGCGGGGGCTGGGCATGGTAGGACCTCACGAGGGGTAAACGGCGCCGATCGGGGGGCTCTCGCCAGGTTGCGCCAGCGCAACGTTGAGTTGAGCCGTTGCACGATAGCACCGGGCGTCGCGAGGGCGCATCAGGAAAGGCGTGGGCGCTCCGATCGGGAGAGCCCGCCACACCTCAGCGAGGCTCACCATGAACAACGTCAAGCGTTTCGCCCCCACCGCCGCCCGCATCCTGCAAGGGCTCGTGTTCTTCGTGTTCGGGCTCAACGGCTTCTTGCAGTTCCTGCCGCAGCCCCCGGCTCCGGAGGCCGCGGCCAGCTTCGCGGGCGCGCTCGCGGCGACGGGGTACATGTTCCCGCTCATCAAGGGGACCGAGGTCGTCGCTGGCGCGCTGTTGCTCTCGAACCGCTACGTACCCCTCGCGCTCGCGCTCCTCGCGCCCATCATCGTGAACATCGTCGCCTTCCACACCTTCCTCGCGCCGGGGAACCCGGTGTCCTGGCTCATCCTCGCCATCGAGCTCTACCTCGCCTTCGCGTACCGCGCCGCGTTCCGCCCGATGCTCGCCGCGCGCGTCGACGCGAGCGCCGGCGCGGAGCAGAGCAAGCTCCGGCCTGTCGAGAGCGCGGCTTGAGCCGCCCGTTCGCGCTGACCTGAGGAATCCCCTTATTTTGCAGCCATTTTCAGCGGAGAAATTGAACAGGGAGGCTCGGAGACAGGGAGTATTTTGAAAATTTCCCTCCCCGCCTCCCCGTCTCCCTGTGAAGTTTCCGGAGAATTCGAGGGGATGCTTCAGCGCGCTGACCCCATCGGCGGCCGTCGCCGTCAGCGCTGATACAGGATGCGGCCGCCGGTCTTCGCCAGGGCGTACCGGAAGCCGCGCGCCAGGTCGACGTGCGTGACCATCGCGCCGACGTCCAGGCCCTGGGCGACCATCATCTGCGCCGCCCCCGCGGTCACGCCGACGAGCACCGCCTCCGCGCCGAGCAGCGCCGCCGCCTGCGCCGCCCGGACGAGCTGGTTCGCCGCCGTGGCGTCGACCACCGCCATCCCCGTCACGTCGATCAGCACCACCTGCGCGTCGTGCTCGTGGATCTCCTTCAGCAGAGATTCGATGAAGCGGCTCGAGCGCTGGGCATCCATCGTGCCCACCACGGGCATGACCAGGACTCCATCGGCGATCGGCACCACGGGGCTCGACAGCTCATGGATCGTCCGGAGCATCGACTCCTGGAGCTGGTTCGACCGCTCCAGCTCGATGGTCCGCTCGGAGATCCGGCTGAACAGCCGGGCGTTCTCGATGGCCACGGCCGCGGTGCCGGCCACGCGCTCGAGGAACGGCACGTCGTCGCTCCCGCAGGCGTCCTCACGCTCGCTGCTCAGGACGAGGACGCCGACAACGCTGCCCCGCGCCCGCAGCGGCACCCCGGCGAGCGTCCGCGCGCCGGCGTGCCCGCGGAGGAGCGAGGCGTCCTCGCGCCCGCCGTGCCCGGCCGGATCGATCACGAGCGGGCGGCCGGCGTCGAGCACCCGGCCGACCAGCGAGCGCGGCGAGAAGGACACGCGCTCCTCGACGACGGGCTCCCTGCGCGCCGCCACGCCGATCAACAGCACCTCGATCGGCCGGCCGGCGGCGTTGCCCTCGACGCGCCGGCTCGCGACGCGGCGGGCCGCGTCGAGCGCGAGGTGATCGCTGAGCGTCTTGGACCACGGCGTGTGCTCGAGGGTGACGCAATCGACGCCGGTGTGGATGATGCGCGAGGCCGGCAGCTCCGCGAGCGTCGGCTCGACGCCCCGGGTGATCATCCGGTGGACGATCTCGGCGGCGCGATACCCCATGTCGTACTCGCGCTGCACGATCGTCGCGTGGATCGCGCCCCGGCGGAGCAGCGCGACCGTCGCGGAGAAGAGATCGAACGCGACGATCTTGAGCTCTCCGCCCCTGCCGATCTCCCTCGCGGCGCGGCCCCATGCCGGCCCGCCTCCGACCGCCACCCCGAAGGCGCCGGCGATGTCCGGCCGCCGCTGGAGGGCCGCCCGCGCGAGCTCCGTCCCGAGCTCCTGATCGTGCTCGCTGTCCTCGTGGGGGGGCAGCACGGTGAACTCGGCCCCTTCCATCGCCGCGCAGAACCCCTCGATGCGCTCGCGCGTGTTGATCGCGTCCTTCGTGGGCCGCTGCGGCGCCACGACCCCGCCGCTCGGCAGCAGCCGCCGCATCACCTCGCCCGCCAGCCTGCCCGCCGCCACGTTGTCCGTGCCGATATAAAGCGGGGCCCGGCTGCCCGGCACCGGCGGCGTGTCGACGACGATCACCGGGATCCCCGCCTCCGCCGCGCGCCGGAACCCCTCCTCCGCCTCCTCGGGGGCGCACGGCGCGATGATGATGCCGTCCACACCCCGCCGGATGCCGTCCTCGAGGATCTCGCGCTGGCCCCCCGGGCCGCCGGGGGGCCCGAGGCGGAAATCCACGGAGATGCCGAGGCCGCGCGCGGCGTCGACCGCGCCGTCGCGCAGGGTGTGGAAGTACGTCATGGGGGCCGACCGCCCGGCCCGGAACACCCGGGCATCCAGCTCGCCCGAAGCGGCCACGGCGCCCTCTCCGCCGCCGGCGTCCTCGACGAGCCACAGCTCCACCGAGGCCCATTGCTGGTCGATCTGCACGCTCTTGATGCCGTGAGCGAGCGTGTCCAGCAGGTGGTCCGGCTCCACCGTGGTGCCCACCGCGTTCAGCACCTGCTCGAGCAGGCGAATCTCCTGTGCCAATCTCGCCTTCTCGTCATAGAGCCTGTGCCGCTCCAGCGCGGCCCCGGCGGCGTCCAGGAACACCTCGAGCATCACGCGGCGCTCGCCCTGCGGAGGCTCGAGGGTCGCCTGCTCCAGCGCGAGGTAGCCTGCCGGCGCTCCCCGGACGGCGACGGGCGCGACAAGCACCCCCGCGCCGGCGGGCACCGCGCCCTCTGCCGCGATCGCGAGAGGCAGGTGCGCCTCATACCACGCATGTGCACTGACAACGCACATCCCGCTCGCCGCCTCGGGCGCCGCGCGCGGGCCGCCTCCGGCGGCGAGGCCCGCGTCGGTCGGGAGATTCACCCCTTGCCGAGCGAACGCGCCGAACCCTTCGAGCGCCCTGTAAACGAGGCGGTTCCCTTCGCAGAGGAGCAGGCTGCCGCGCGGCGCCCGCGGCGCGATCGCCATGGCCCGTCGCACGATCTGCTGCAATGTCGCGAAGAGATCCACCCCATGGCGCATACGGGTCCCGCTCGATCCGCCGTCACGACGCGCGACGCGATGGCCCAGAAGGCGCGATGAGCCACAGTTCTGTCAAGGTCGATTTGCCCATCTCCCCAGGTGTGTGGGCCGGCTCGCGGCCCGCCGTCAACGGCCGAGGTCGCCGGGGAGGTGACGAGTCGCCCGCGCGGCGCGCGCTACTCGCAGGGCAGGATGCGCAGCACCTGGATGGTGGTGTTCGAGCTGCCGGGCGCGGCGAAGGCCACGCTCCCGTCGGGAAACGCGACGAAGTCCTGGTAACGATTGCCGAGCACGTCGACCTCCAGCGGCTCGCCCTCGGCCTCGCCGGTGGCGCGATCGCGCGTCTGGAGGAACAGCGCGCGCGCCGCGTCGTTGCGGGCGATATCGCCGGCCCTCGTCGTGGTCTCCCAGGCCGCGAGCATGCGGGAGCGGCCGTAGGCGGCCAGGTGCGGAGCGCGGTGGTTCATGCCCGCGTCGCTGGCGATCGTGAGGTCCTTGTCCGCGCCGCCGTCGGTGAAGTGGAGCAGCCGGACGTCCGCGAGCCCGTTCGCGCCCGCCGGCTGGCCCGAGCGGATATTGCTCGCCGTGAGCCAGTAGCCGCCGCCGGCCGCCGTGACGAGGTTACCAAGGTTCGAGTAGGCGAGATCGACCGGATAGATCGTCTTGTAATTCGGCGCGAGCGCGATGCGGTTGTTGTTGTCGGTCTTGCACACCGTCACGAACTTCCGGGCGCTGTCGTCCCAGAGGATGCGCTCGTAACCGCTGTGGCTGCAGCCCCAGTCGAAGCCGTCCCTCTGCAGCGCGCCGTTCGCGTCGACGACCTTCATGCGATCGCCCTGGTGGATGTTGATGCACCCGCCTTGCGAGACGCTGATCGCGGCGCCGAAATAGCCCGCATAGCGCGAGCCGTCGAAGGCGATGCGGCCGTGGTGCGCGTACCACCAGATCATGTACACCTCGGGCCCGGTGGGGCCGGTCGAGTAGGGCGGCAGCGCGGCGCTCGAGCTCGTGAGCTTCGTCGCCCAGGTCGCGCGCTCGCCGTCGAAGCGGACCATGTACATGTCGTGACAGGCGACCGGAGGGGACGGCGGCGTGCCGCACAGGTTCGAGGGCGTGCCGCAATTCAGCGTTCCGCCGCCCTCCGCATCGCGGGTGAGCAGCAGCACGCCGCCGTCGTCGTCGGCGTAGAGGTCGGCGAAGTCGTTCGCCGGCAAGCCGAACGAGCGCCCCACGGCCTTGTCATCGGCGTCGAGCTGGAGGACGTGGACCTGTCCGTCGTCGCTCATCCATGCCAGGCGCGACCCGCCGGACGGTATCGGCGAGATGACGAGCGGCTTCAGCGCGGCCTCATCCTCGTTGTTGATCACGCGGCCCCCGACGTCGACCTGGGTGCTGCGAATGCGGTCCCGGGTGACGCCGCACGCGCCTGGGCCCGGATCCCCGCCCGCACCTCCGCCGCTCGCGCTCGACGCCCCGCCGCCGCTCCCGCTCGACGCTCCTCCCCCGCTCCCGCTCGACGCTCCTCCCCCGCTCCCGCTCGATGCCCCGCCGCCGCTCGCGCTCGACGCCCCTCCCCCGCTCCCGCTCGACGCTCCTCCGCTACTGCTCGACACCTCACCGCCCGACTCGCCAGCGCAGCCCGGGGGCAAGGTGATAAGAACCAAAGGCCAGATGACTCGCATGGTTCGTCTCGACATCTCGTCACGCTACCGCGCGAGCCGGCCTCTCATGGGGCAGAATCTCCGCTCGGCGCCCGAGGAACGCGCCGTGGCGCTCAGCGTCCTGTGCGGAGATCTCGCCGGCCAGGACACCACGCCAGCACCCTGGACCAGAACAGCCATCGATGGCGGACATCCCCTCACCCACCGCCGCGCGAGCAGTCCCAGGCTCCTCCCGCGGGCCCCCGGTGAGGGGGCCCGGCGGCTCGGCGAGGCCTCCTGCGCCACCCGAGGCGCCCCTGGGCGACGCGCTTGCGGCGCCGACCGTCGCGATCCGCCGCGATGGCCGCAGTCTCGCCCGCTCCAGGCCACCGACCGCCCCCCCGTCACGCGGGTCCTGACGAGCGTTGACACGCACACGCTGACCTGGTAGGTGAGCGAAGCGTCCGTGCGAGCGCGGCTGGCGGCAAACGATGCGGGCGAGTCCTTGCCTCGCGAAGCGACGGACGCGCAGGGCTTGGCCCCTCTCGGGCGCCACCCACGTGGAAGTTCCGCCGCCGGGCGCTTGAATGCCATGTCGCTGTAAGATACCGCCGCCGTGGACCGGCTCGCTCAACACGGCCGGCATCGCAGGGGGCGGCAGCACGAGCGCCGTGACGGATCCAGCGAGGGCAGCGAAGCCAACCTCGGTATGGTCTCGCGGCTCGTCCGTGCGGGGAGGTTGACGCGGCACAGCTAGCCAGAGTCAACGGTGCGAGGCGCCGGAGGCCCACCCTAGCCTCCGACCCGGCACCATGTTATTGCTAGCCCGCCGATTCCGCCACGCGCGCAATTGATGCGCGCCGGTGGTTCACCTGACTTGAGGAGCGCTGGAGCCACAACAAACGCAACATGCCTGGAAGCCCAGCGCGGGCGTGGAGATACCGCCTCCACCCTGGCCTGGAGACCAGAGCCCTGGGGCTTACCCCGCGGACACCGTTGTCGAAGGCGCCCTCTGAACTAAGGCACACGCAAACCACGAGCTGGAGATCCGTTTATGACCGTTGTCACTGGAGACAGAGAGTACTTCCCGGGTGTTGGCAAGATCCCTTTCGAGGGGCCTGAGTCCGACAACCCCCTCGCCTTCAAGTGGTACGACGCCAACCGCGTCGTCGCCGGCAAGGCCATGAAGGATCACTTCAAGTTTGCCGTGTGTTACTGGCACACGTTCTGCGGGCGCGGGCACGATCCGTTCGGCCCGGGGACGATCAACTTCCCCTGGGACGAGGGCAAGGACGCGCTGGCCCGTGCTCGCATGAAGATGGACGCGAACTTCGAGTTCATCACCAAGCTGGGCGCGACGCACTACTGTTTCCACGACATCGACCTCGTGGAGGAGGGCGAGAACCGCGCCGAGACGTCGCGTCGCCTCCAGAGCATCGTCGAGTACGCCAAGCAGAAGCAGGCGCAGTCGGGCGTCAAGCTGCTGTGGGGCACGGCGAACCTGTTCTCCAACCCGCGTTACATGAACGGCGCCTCCACGAACCCGGATTTCTCCGTGCTGGCCTACGCCGGCGCCCAGCTCAAGGACGCCCTCGACGCGACCATCGCGTTGAACGGTGAGAACTACGTGTTCTGGGGCGGCCGCGAAGGGTACATGAGCCTGCTGAACACGGACATGAAGCGCGAGAAGGCGCACTTCGCTCGCTTCTTGACCATCGCCCGCGACTACGCGCGCTCGCGCGGCTTCAAGGGCGTCTTCTTCATCGAGCCCAAGCCCATGGAGCCCTCCAAGCACCAGTACGACTTCGACGCCGAGACCGTGATCGGGTTCCTGCGCCAGCACGGCCTGGACAAGGACTTCAAGCTCAACCTCGAGACGAACCACGCGACGCTCGCCGGCCACACCATGGACCACGAGATGCAGGTGGCCGCGGACAACGGCATGCTCGGCAGCATCGACGCCAACCGGGGCGACTATCAGAACGCGTGGGACACCGATCAGTTCCCCTACAACATCAACGAGACGGTCGAGATGATGCTCATCCTGCTCCGCAGCGGTGGGTTCCAGGGCGGCGGCGTCAACTTCGACGCCAAGCGCCGCCGCAACTCGAGCGATCTCATCGACACCTTCCACGGGCACATCGGCGGCATGGATGTGTTTGCCCGCTCGCTCCTCATCGCCGACGACCTGATCCGCAAGTCGCCGCTCGAGGCGATGCGCAAGGCGCGTTATGCGTCCTTCGACGGCGGCAAGGGCGCCGATTTCGAGCAGGGCAAGCTGACGCTGGAGCAGCTGGCCGAGATCGGCAACGCTGGCGGTGAGGTCAAGCTCACGAGCGGTCAGCAGGAGCTGTACGAAAACATCATCAATCGCTGGATCCGATAAGCCGAGCGATCGAGGGAACGACAGCCGGGCGCCGTTGCGCGCCCGGCTGTTTTTCTTTCCGAAGAGATGTAGCTCTCCTGCGGATGATCCACTCCGCGACGGCGACGTTGATCACCCAGCCGGCGCCCATCAGGAGCGCTCTGACGCCCTCGCCCGGCACGCCGACGAGCAGCACCCACGGCATGTGGGTCAGCACCTGAGTCCCCGCGCCCAGGCCGATCGCGTAGCCGCGCAGCATGAAGGCGCCGTGACGGACGAAGTCGCGCCGCGAGATGGCGACAAGGCCGAGCACGAGCGACATGAACATGGCAGAGCCGAACAGCACCCGGAGAACGGCGAGGGCGTCGCCGTCCCCCTCGGGGAGCTCGTAAGACGCCTGCATCCACAGACCCGAGGCGGCAGCGACGAGCCCTGACGGGGCCACGGCCCACCCCGCCGCGCGATGCCAGCGAGGCTTCCGGCGGCGAAAGCCCGAGGAGAACTGGAACGCACCCAGGATCGAGAATACGCTGACACTGAAAATGTGCAGCACGATGGGCACGGGCGCAGCGAAGAAGCGGGCGTTGTCCGGGGTGACCTTGGCGCCGACGCTCAGCTCGGCCAGGCGGAAGGCGCCGGCCACAACGGGGACCGCGCTGAGGCCGAGCAGGAGCGCGGGTACGAGCCAGTCTCGCTTCGCCGAGGGGGTCGTGGTGCTCTCGTTCGTCATGCCGCCAAGCTAGGGACGGCCCTGGTTGCGTCGCAATTGGCGCAAAAGTCGGATCTGGGTCGGCCGATTGCCCGATGGGACGATCGTACTTTCGGCCAGGTGCACCGCCACCTGGCCCCGGGCCGACGGGTCAGTCGCGGACGCGACCGGTCTCGTAGGCCCAGATGGCGATCTCGACCCGGTTGCGCGCGCCGAGCTTGGTCATGAGGCTGGCGATGTGGGCCTTGACGGTGCTCAGGCTGATGTGGAGCTCGTCGGCGATCTCGGCGTTGGTTCGACCGCGGGCCACGATGAGGAGGACCTCCTCCTCGCGGGCGGTGAGGGCCTCCGCGGGCTGTGCTCGTGGCAGCTGGGGGCGAGAGGCGGCGAACGAGGAGAGCAGGCGGGCGGTGACACGTGGCGCGATCAAGGCGTCGCCGCTCGCGGCGGCGCGGATGGCCTGCGCGAGCAGCTCGGGACCGGCGTCCTTCAGCAAGAAGCCGCGGGCGCCGGCCTTGAGGGCGCCAACCACGTAGTCGTCATGATCGAAGGTGGTGATCACCACGACCGCCAGGGGACGGTCGACGGCCGGGCCGGCGAGCCGTCGGGTAGCTTCGATGCCGTCGATTCCGGGCATGCGGATGTCGAACAGGCACACGTCGGGACGGAGGGCGAGCGCCAGCTCCACGGCCTTGTGTCCGTCGCCGGCGACGCCCACGACCTCGATGTCAGGCTGGGCGTCGAGGATGATGCTGAGCCCGGTGCGGACGATCTCTTGATCGTCGGCGACGATGACGCGAATGCTCATGTTGTCCGTCCATTCCGAGGCAGCACGGCCGTCACCGTCCAGCCGCGCCGTGGGCCCGGGCCCGCATGGCACGTACCGCCGAGCAGCGTCGCTCGTTCGATCATGCCGACCAACCCGTATCCCGCCGACGTGGAATGGCCAGCGTGGGTCCCCTGGCCGTCGTCGGTGACCCGCAAACGTACGGACGTGTCGTCGGCCGTGACCTCCACGTCGATCCGGGTCGCGTGGCGAGCGTGTCGGCGAGCGTTGGTGATCGCCTCCTGCGCGAGGCGAAAGATCGCGGCGGAGACCGACGATGGCAAGTCATCGAAGCTCCCGGTCAACTTCACCTCGACGGAAGCCCCTGTGGCGGATGGGCCTGCGAGCTGTCCGAGGTCGGCGACCCGCGGGCTCGGCGCGAGCTCGGCCGACTCGCCGCGGCGCAGGAGCCGGACCATCGTGCGCATCTCGCCGAGGGCGCGAGACGCCTCGTCCGCGATCACGCGGAGCGCGTCGACGGGAGCCTCGGGGCGAGCCGACGCGGCGACCAGGCCAGCCTGCGCGCGGATCGCGATCGCCGATACATGGTGGGCGACGGTGTCGTGCAGGTCGCGGGCGATCCGCTCTCGCTCGGCCAGCTTGGCTTCATCGAGCTCTCGCAGGCGCACGCCATCCCGGTAGCGCACCGCCGCGCCGAGCGCCATCGTGGAGAGCAGGACGGCGTAGCCCCCGATGACATCGCCGGTCCTGGCATGAGAACGGATCATGTCGACCGCCGCCGAGGTCACCATGATCGGCAGCCCGATCATCGCTTCACGCCCCGTACCCCACCGGAACAACGAATAGGGCAGCAGCACCATGTAGACCATCGCGTAGAGCCCTGGCGATGCGCTGCCGGTCGCCATCACGGCGAGCTGTATCGCGATGAGGAGGCCGAACGCGATCACGACCATCCGCAGCGGCCTGGTCCTCCGCCAGAGCAGCGTCGGCAAGAGCCCGATGCAAAGGACCAGCGAAGCGATCCGCCACGGCAGGTCGCGCCGGATCGCGACCTCGATCGAGCCGAGCGCGGCGAACGCGGCCAGGAGCACCCAATCCATCCGGACGCGTCGCGGGGGGTGCGGTGCTCGTGGCTCGGACCACACGGATCGAAAGAACGCGCGCACCTGCCTCATGAGAAGAGCCGGATTGACTCCACACCCATCGCTCGAGCGAACCAGCACGACGACCTGGCGTGCTGGTCGCAGCATAGACCGGATGGACGCCGCGCACGAGGCCTCGATGGGGGCGCTCTCGCGATGGTCCGCTGCGCCGCGCGGATCGACGCCCCGAAGCTGCCGGCAGGGAGCCCCCCTGTCCGATGGCTCACGTCCTCGACTCGGCCACGGACCGGCGCTCGTTACAAGCAGAGCCCCTGTCCGCAGACGAGCCTGCATTCACAGCCGGTCTCCTGGACGCCTCCGGAGATGTTCATGCTGGTGGTGCCGGCCGCGCGCAGGTTGGCTTCGATCCTCTCGAGGGCGCATGCCTGGAGCTTGAAATTGTCGGTGATCTGTACGTCCTCGCCCACGCTTCGCAAGGCATCGAGCCGCAGCGCCGCGAGCTCCGTGTTTCGATGGATCCAGAACCGCTCGTCGACGGTCTCGAGCTTGCGAAAGTCGGCTTCCAGCAGCTCGAACGCCAGATAGATCCACAACGTCCCGCGGACACGCACCAGGTTCGGCATGCGGATCGCCTTGATCTGCGCCGCGACCAGCTCCCCGCTCGAGGCACCGCCCTCGGCCTGGATACCGCCGACTTCGAGCAAGCTGGGCAAGTCGAGCGTTCCGGCGAAGTCGGGGCTGACCGAGATCGTGCCGTCGATCGTGGAGTAAGCGCGCGCCGCGAGGGCGTCCGCGTCCGACGCGATGAGCAGATCGCCTTGATGGACGCTGCCTTCGAGCGCCTCCGGGCCGCTCTCGCAATCTCCAGCGCCGCCCTCTCCGGCCGCACCTGCGCCCCCAGCAGACGCGCCCGACGTTGCGCCAGGGTCCGTGTCTCCGCCCGAGCCACCCTCCCCCGCCCCGCCGCCGTCGCTGCCTCCGCCCAGACCTCCCGACGGACCGTGAGACGCCCCGCTCGTTGCGCCGCCCGAGCCCCCCGTGACCGTGTCGCCCGCGCTGGCGCTGTTCCCATCGCCCGAACCGCACGCGACGAGCAACCACACCGCGGCCATCGACGTCAGCCGGTCGAGCCACGATCGAGCCGACCGTCGGATTCTTGCGCCCTCTCCGGCAGTTCCGGCAGCCGAATTCACACCGTTCATGAGAGAGGAGGAAATCGAAACGTTCCAGGAGCGTCAAGCCCGCAACGGCGCTCGAGGCGACGGCGACCTGCGACGATCTCTGCTACCTCCGTCCGCGCCGGAATGCCGCCGTCGCGCGTCCAGAACAAGGGGCGGCATCGAGCCGCGCGAGCCGTCGCGAGCCTGGGAGCGCGACGGCGCCGCGTCACCCGCCGTCGTACGGACCCAGGATCACCGGCCCGGGAGCGAGCACTTGCGGTCCGTCCATCCACCAGACCGCCGCCTGGTTCGTTCCGACGGCGTACCAGAGGACGTCCGCCATGCTGTCGAAGTTCACGTCGGTGCCGGGGCGCAATTCCCAGCCGCGGCCGAGCGGCCCCGGGATCACCGGTCCCGGCGACAGCAGCTGCGCTCCGGCCATCAGCCACACGGCCATCAGGCCCTGCTCGGGGCTGCTCCAGAGCACGTCCCCCATGCCGTCGAAGTTGAAGTCCGACGACGTGACGATCTTGAAGCCGCGGCCGAGCGGCCCCGGGATCACCGGCCCCTGCGCCAGCAGCTCGGCTCCGTCCATCAGCCAGATCGCCATCAGGTTCTTCTGGATGTTGTTCCAGAACACGTCCCCCATGTTGTCGTAGTTCACGTCCTGCGCGGTGGGCGCCGTCCATCCCTCGCCGGGCGGCCCCGGGAGCACCGGCCCCGGTGCCAGCAGCTGGCATCCATCCATCAGCCAGACCGTCATCAGGTTCTGTCGCTCGTTGTTCCAGAGCAGATCCGACATCCCATCGATGTTGAAATCGGTCGCCGAGGTGACCGTCCATCCCTCGCCGGGTGGCCCCGGGAGCACCGGCCCCGGCGCGAGCAGCTGGCTTCCGTTCATCAGCCATATCGTCATCAGGTGCCGGTCTGCGTTGAGCCAGACCACGTCCGCCATGCCGTCGCGGTTGAAGTCGCCCGCATTGGCCACCTCCCAGCCCTGGCCGATGGGTCCCGGGATGAGCGGCCCCGGCGCCAGGAGCCGGTTCCCCTCCATGAGCCAGATCGCGATCAGGTTCTGCTCCTTGCTGCTCCAGAGTATGTCCCCCATGCCGTCGGCATCGAAGTCGTTCAGGCGGACTGCCTCCCACCGGGTGCGGCCCAGCCTCGGTGTCGCGACCCCCAGCGGTGACGCCGCGGGCTCGTCCGCCCCACGTTGCTCGCGCAGGTCGACGCCCGGCGAACAGGCGGCCATGGTGTGAATCGCGACGACCACGCGCAGCGCCGCCCCTGTAGCCGCAGACCGTCTCATACGCGCCCTCTCTTGCGCCTCAGGCGCGGGTACAGATGCCGGCCGGGCATTTCCTGTCCGGCATCCCGCCTCGTGGGCGCGCCGAGCACGCGCGCCCGTGGAGCGGCAAGCGCCAGTCCAGCGGCGACCAGCGAGCCCGGGCCAGCGTGTGACGGCACGTTGTGACGATATTTTTCTCTATCTCGCAGGAGCACTCCAACCTTCGAAGAGAGGCGCGCGGCCGCTGCGAGCAAGACGGCCTTGACGTGCCAACGTGGGAGATGTAGCCGAGGACATGGCTGACCATGGCGTGATATCCATCCTCTCTGTGGCTTCGCCTCAAGCTCCAGGGTCAGGAGATCACCGAGATCGAGACCATCGCCGTGCGGCCAGGGGACTACAAGGTCTCCGGGCAAAATTTTGCCTCGAACACCGGCGCCATCATCGCGAGCGGGGATACCGTCAAGTGGGAGGAGCCCGTTCCGGAGAACGAGCGCAACTCGCGGGACGAGCTCGAGGGCTGGATGGAAAAGTACTTCTGGATGTTCCCGGGCGGCGTCTGCAACACGGTCAGCAACTGCAAGCGCATCGAGAACGGCGGCGGGTCGTTCACCTGCAGCGCCGGCGCGAGCTGCAATCCTGGCCAGCCGGGCTCGGGATCACCCGCGCTTCCCCCTCGTCTCATCTTCGCCGACGTCGAGAGGGGAATCGGGGTCGGGTTTACCATGTTCATGGGGAACACCGACATGCACATGTTCAAGATGCGCGGCGGCCAGGTGTACGGCGTGAGCGCGATCCTGGGCGCGGCAAGCAGCTCCGGCTGGGAGTGAACGCGCTTCGTTTCCGCGCTGTCTCGCCGGTCCGTTACCGGACCGGGAGCCCGCCGCTCCGGTCAACGGACCGGGGGCGGCCGCGCCGGCGCGGCAGGGCCTCGCACAACGGCCCGGCCGCGCCTTCTCGTGACCAGGCTCACTACTGCAGCACTGTATCCATATCCCAGTCAATCCACATGCTTTTCCATTCGCTGACCGGCTGCTGAACGCCATTGTCCAGGATGTTCATCACGTCCGTGTTTGCGCTGGTATTGCCTTCGAACGCTCGCTTGAACATCTCGCCTGCGAGGGCGGTCTGAGTGCCCGAGGCGCTGCAGTGGTTTGCGCTGTACATCGTAAAACCCATGCGCTCCGGAACGCCGAGCGCTTTCCACACCGGCTTTGCCGCCCATGCGGAGAGCGCTTCACAGGTCCCACCCAGGTGACACCACGAGTCCCTGCCGTTGGCATTCGTGAAGTGCACCAGGTGCCGTGGAGCGATGGTCGCCAGCAGCATATGCGTATCGAAGGGGAGGTTGTACACCTTCGAGGGGTCGTTCCGGAGCCAGCGGGCCGCGCTGGTCACCCAGGGTCCGCAGATACCGCTGTCCTCGAGGTTGTCGATGCTCTGAGGCTTGGCATCCTTGCACTGCCAAACAGAACCACCATCACCGTGCCTGAACCACTCCGCCTGGCGCAGATTGGCTACACCACCGCCGCCCGACTCCACGATGACAACCACCGGCGCGCGACTGAAGACACCCGCCAGGTAAGCGCCTTTTCCACACCCGGAGCACCCCGACACCATCACCTTCGTGGGATCGTGCCCGCTGCCCGGGTTCTTCTCCAGCACGTCCATCACCCGGTCAATCATCCACCCGTTGGCGATGTTGGTGTTGACCTCGGACAGGCCGAAAAGATTTCTAATCTTGCCTTCAAAGCCGCTTCCAAACGACAGCGTCTTGCTGCCCGACGGGAAAATCCCACCCGACAACTTGAGAGCGATCACACTGCCGGATCCGCTGATGCTCGCCGAGAAGGTCTCTGATTTTCCACCCACCTTGGCGGTGATCGAAACGGTACCTCCGGATACGGTTCCGGTCACCTCATCCGGCTCGCCGGGGACCGGGCCGTAAAGGTACTTGGCTGCCATGGCCAGGATTTCCTTGCGGCGGCACTCCCACTGCTCCTTGGTCGTGACCTTCGTTCCGTTGAAGAACGTGAACGGATCCGGGAGCTTCTCGTTCACCTCGGTCAGACCGCTCGGCTCGGGCAAAGTTGGCAGGACACACGTGAATTGGCCGCCGCCAGTCCCGCTGGTCGCGCTAGGCTCGCCAGTCCCGCTGGTCGTGCTGGCCCCGCCGGTCGGGGAGCCGCCCGTGCCGGCTCCGCTCGTCGCGGCACCGCCGCCCGTACCGGCGCCTCCGCTGCTCGTGGAAGCACCGCTGGTCGCGGGGCCTGCACCCGAGGTGACTCCCCCGCTCCCGCTCGGGGTCCCGCCGCCTGAGCCCGAAGCATCTCCCCCGGCACCGCCGGATCCTACTTCTGTAGCGCAGCCAGGGAAGTTCAAGAGGGCGAGGACGGGGATCGCGAGAGCGGTTAATTTGCGCGAGGCACGAGAACGGACAGACATGAAGGCCTCCATGTTTCGAGGGCAGTGGCGGCGTGCGACACGGGCACATGACAGGTGGTACCCGACACGCGAAAAGCCGCCGTACTTATAGCAGACGAGTGTGAAGTTTGTGCGTTTTTCGCGTTGGTGACGCTGTTTTCGCGACGCGAGCGAATTTGCGCTGTGAGTATGCCAATGGGACGTGAACGAGAGATTTCAGGGCGCGGTGCGATTCGTTCGCCGCCAGGCCGAGGACCCGTAAACTGAGCTATGAGAACGGCGCTCCCGGGGCCTGGGAGCAAGTCCCGGATCTGGCGATGCGCTCCGCTCGAGCGCGAGCTCTTCGCTTCCTCCCCGGGTCCTCTGCAGTCGCCTGCGGTGGGCGGACGTCGTTCGATGAGGAGAACTTCTCCCCGGACGACGCCTCCGGTCCAGCCGGGTCCGGAGGGAAGAGCCTCGGAGCCGGTGGTCTCGGGGCTGTCGCTGGGGCCGCGCGCGACGAACAGGGGAGGAGGGCCGTTGGGGGGAGAGGTTTGGAGACGGTTGGCCGGAACGACATCACCAGATGCCCATTCCCAGCGGAGGGCAGTTCGATCACGCTTATCGCTGGGAATCGTACGACCGGAGCGCGCAGCGTTTGGCAAGGATGCAAATGTTCAACAAGCTTGTAGTCGAGGCGACCCCTCCGGATCGTCTCCGGGAACACCTCGCGAAAGCTCGCACCTGAGGGACATCCGAGAAGCGACACCTGTTGGCGAGACTTTGTTCGTCGCGTCGCGTTCACGTGGAGTCTGGTCGTCTGCTCCTTGTCGGAGGGCGAACCGAACTCCGGCGGCGATGGGCCCCCGGAGGTACGGGCTCAGCGGCGCCGGGCGGCCCTTCTTCCGCCGCCGGGCGGCCTGCACGCTCGCCCTTACCCCGCGCGAGCTTGCCGTTCCGCCGCCGCGCCCCAGGAGGATCCCATCATGGCTCGACTACAACGCCTCATCGAGCCGGGGACGCGCGCGACGCCCGACCTCCTGGCCGCGCTCCGCGCGCTGGCTCGGCCGCTGCGCTCCACGGCCGATCTCGACCCCTTGATCGAGCGCATCGGCGGCGCGCGCTGCGCGCTCCTGGGCGAGGCGACGCACGGGACGCGCGAGTTCTACACGTGGCGCGCAGCGCTCTCCAGGCGGCTGATCGTCGAAGCGGGGGCCTCCTTCATCGCCGTCGAGGGCGACTGGCCCGATTGCTACCGCGTCAACCGCTATGTGAAGGGCTACGCGGACGCGGGGAGCAGCGCCCGCGCGGTGCTGCGCGCCTTCGATCGCTGGCCGACCTGGATGTGGGCCAACGAGGAGGTCGCCGACCTCGTCGAGTGGCTGCGCAGGCACAACGAGGGGCGGCCCGAGGAGCAGCGGGTCGGCTTCTACGGGCTCGACGTCTACAGCCTCTGGGACTCGCTCCGCGAGGTCATGCGCTACCTGGAGGGGGCCGCCCCCGACGCGCTGCCGGCCGCGCGGCGCGCGCTGCGCTGCTTCGAGCCGTATGCCGACGATGCCCAGGAGTACGCCCGGGCGACGGTGCTCGTGCCGGAGTCGTGCCAGGCAGAGGCCGTCAAGCTGCTCGCCGAGGTGCGCAAGAGAACGCCGGAGTTCGGCGCCGACGGGCGCGACGGGCACTTCGTCGCCGAGCAGAACGCGCTCGTGGTCAAGAACGCCGAGGCCTACTACCGGGCGATGGTGCGCAGCGACGCGGAGTCGTGGAACGTCCGCGATCGGCACATGGCCGAGACGCTCGATCGGCTGCTCGAGCAGCACGGCCCGCGCGGCCGCGCGATCGTCTGGGCGCACAACACGCACATCGGCGACGCGCGCTTCACCGACATGGCGGCGCGGGGCGAGGTGAACCTCGGCCAGCTCGCCCGCGAGCGCCACGGGGAGGAGCGCGTCGCGCTCGTCGCCTTCGGCGCCCACCGCGGCACGGTGATCGCCGCCCGGGCGTGGGAGGCGCCGATGGAGGTGATGCGCTTGCCGGTCGGGCGGCCCGAGAGCTGGGAGGACCTGATGCACGAGGCGGGCGGCCGGGATCAGCTGCTGATCTTCGAGCCGGGGCGGCTGCCGGTGGAGTCGCTGGCCTGGCGCGGCCACCGCGCCGTCGGCGTCGTCTACCACCCCGAGTACGACGGGTACGGGAACTACGTGCCGACGGTGCTGCCGCGCCGCTACGACGCGCTCGTCTTCGTCGACGAGTCACAGGCCGTCCGGCCCCTGCACATCGCGCCGCGGGCCGAGAAGGAGCCGCCGGAGACCTACCCCTCCGGCGTGTGACGCCGGCTGCATGGCGCGCGCAGTGCAAAGCGCGCTGGGCGAGGTGAGCCGATGCTCTCGTTACAATCTCCCGATTTCCACCATGGCGACGTGATCCCGATCGTGCACACCTGCGAGGGGAAGGACGTGCCGCCCGCGCTCTCCTGGTCGGGTATCCCCGGCGGCACGAGGAGCCTTGCGCTCATCGTCGACGACCCGGACGCGCCCGATCCACGCGCCCCCAAGACGACGTGGGTCCACTGGGTGCTCTACAACATCCCGCCCGACGCCGGCGGCCTGCCCGAGGGCGCGCGCAAGGCCGATCTGCCGACGGGCACGCTCGAGGGAAGGAACGACTGGAAGCGCGCCGGCTACGGCGGCCCGTGCCCGCCGATCGGCAAGCACCGTTACTTCTTCAAGCTGTATGCGCTCGACACGGTGCTGCCCCCGCGAGGCGGGCTCACGAAGGTGGAGCTCGAGAAGGCGATGGAGGGGCACGTCCTCGCGCATGTCGAGCTCGTCGGGACGTACCAGAAGAGGGGCGGCTCGTAGGAGCCGAGCGCCATCGGCCGCTCCTCGCGCTCGACCTCGCGCGAGCCTTCGCGCGCTGCGGGCTCATCCGCGTCGTTCGGCTCGCTGCGGCGTACTTTTGTAGGCCTCGCTCGCCTGCCTGGCGGATGAGCCCGTATCACACGAATCTACACCTCGCTATGCGCCATGGACGCGCCTTCGGCGTGCGCTCATTCGCACTTGCAGACCGGGCGACCGCCATCGTCACAGTGGCACTGACACACTCCCTCAGGACACGTGACGACCTTATCGCCCTTCGGGCAGGTGGCGACGCACGAGGCAATGGAGTCATCCTCGCCGCCCGCCGCGACCTCAGCGTCGCTGGCCTGCCAAGAATCAGGCTCATTGGCGTCGACCGACGCCCCTGCTCTGCCGTCCACGGCCTCCGCGGCCGCGCTCCTCCAGAGCGCCGCGGAAGCGGGCAGCATCGACAACACGAACATCGATAACAGCGTACCGCTCATCTTCACTCCTCCTGGTCAGCGATGCTTCCATGATCGGGCATCATTGATTGGCAGGGGCCGAGGCACGCGGCGTGCCGAATGGCGCGGCCGGCGGCCGAGCTCGCGGCGCCGCGGCAGGTACGGGAGCGCTGCCCCGCGTGTGTCCGCGATGTTCAAACGGCGCAGCCAGCCCGGCCGCACGGGGCGAGCTCGCCTGTCCTGCCGCATCATCACCACGGGCGGAGAGATCGTCGCTTCGAACGCGACAATCCGAGCAAAGGGTTGCGCGCGATGGTTTGCTCGAACACGCAAGCCGACCGCGGGCGGATAGCGCCGCCGAGCGGCCCCGGCCTCAACTTGGCGCGACGAGAGGGCGCGTCGCGCGCTGGGCCAGCGGAGAACGCGGCTGGCACGACGAGTGCTCTTTGGTCACGCAGCACACAGGGGCACATGACCCGCGAGCTGGCTTGATGCACCGAGCCCGGTGGAGCTGCTCGAACGCAGGGGCTCCGCGCGGTCGGCAAACGCAGCTGGCATGTCTGGCCTCTCTGACCATCAACCATCACGAGATCGAACGAAAGAGGAAGAACATGACACGAAAGATCATCACCGCGGTCGCTGGTATGTCGTTGTTCGTCGGCGTGGCGATGGCGCAGGCGGCGACGCCCGCCACCTCGAGCCTGAAGGGTCGCTCAGTCCTCAACGCCGAGGCGAGCGCCGGGATCCCCGAGAAGGTGGCGTACTACAGCGGGTACCCTGGGGCCAACGTGGCCACCTCGACGAACATTGGCCTCGCGGGCATCGCCATCGGGACCTCGGGGTCCGTCGCCCAGTCGTCGGTCGCCCAGGCCGGCGGGTACGGCAACGTCGGTGTCGCGACGGCCAACGCAGGGGGCTTCCACGGCCGTGGCCACGGCCGTGGCCACGGAGGCTGGAGGAGGATCGCGCTGAACGACGCGCCGGCGTCCGGTCAAGCAGACATCCTCTTCGACAACTAGCGTTCCGCCCGCCAGAGGTCCGGCCAGGGATGGCCGGACCTCTGCGCCGCTTCGCAGCGGCCTCGCGCGGGCAGACCTGGCTGGTTTCCTCGGGGCTCCGCCCCACGCCGCACCCCCGGCGGCCACAAGCGGCCCCGGCCGGCCCGCTGGGGCCGGAGCATCCACGGGCCGCGCGCGGCGCTCCGGCGGCGCGCGGCCTCCTCTCCGACGACCCCGAACCCGGGATGGACGAAACCATGCGCCGTTTACTCCGTGTGCTCTCGACGTCCGCGCCCGCGCTGCTGGCCGCGGCGCTCTGCTTTCATTTCGCGATGACACTCGCTTACCTGACGCCGCAGAACCCGCTCCAGCTCCGCTTCGCGCGGCTCATCAGCGGGTACATGAACCCGTTCTTCGAGCAGAACTGGCACCTCTTCGCCCCCGATCCCATCACCGACACGCGCCTCGTGATGGTCGCCTGCCGCGTTCACGAGCCGGACGGGAGCACGACCGAGACCGGGTGGACCGATATCACGACCCCCTACTGGGAATCCCACCTGGAGAACCGACTCGGCCCCGCGACGCGCCTCGGACGATCGGTGACGGGCGCGGCGCGCATGATCTACACCGTCGATCCGACGTCGCTGCAGATGGCGAAGAAGCTCGATCAGCAGCGCACACGCGCGCAGGCGGGCGGAGGCGGCGCCGAGGCGCCCGATGCGCAGGTGGCCGACATGCTCAGGGACGAGGTGAAGAAGGAGCAGGACGCCGGCTTTCAGCTCGGCAAGACCGTCCTGGAGCGGGCCGGCTCCGCGCACTGTGACAGCCTGTACGGCCCGAGCCGCACCGCGGCGGTGCGGTTGCGCCTGGCGGTGCTGAAATTCCCGCGCTTCTCCCGGCGCGACCTGCCCGACTCGAAGGGAGAAATGACGTACTATGATTTCGACTGGGCTCCCCATCGACCGGTGGCGCCGCTGGACGCGACGACCGAGGACAGACCCGAGACGCCCGTGGCCCTCCGGGCGGCGGCCGCGGAGGAGAGGTGACGCCATGCTGAGCAAGCTGAACGCACGCTGGCACCGCATCGTGGAGCTCACGAGCCGCGAGCGCTGTCTCATCGGGGCCAGCCTCTTCCGGATCGTCGCCGGGCTGACCATCCTCCACCTTTACCTGGCCAACTACTTCCAGCGCCATTACCTCTACGGCCCCGAGGGGGTGTGGCCCTTCGCGCGGTCGCTCGAGGAGGCCCACAGCACCGGCGCGTTCTCGATTTACCTGCTCAGCAGGTCGCCTCTCTACTTCGAGGTCGTCTTCCACCTCGCCATGCTGTTCGCGGCGCTGTGGGTGATCGGCTTCCGCACGCGGCTCATGTCGCTGCTCACGTATGTCGGGCTCTGGTCGTTGCATCAGCGGAACCCCGTCCTGCTCGACGGCGGCGACAACCTCGTCCGGCTCGCGCTGCTGTACGGCATCTTCGCCGAGCTCGGCGCGTACTTCTCGCTCGACGCCGATCGCCTCCGCGCGCAGCGGGAGCGCGGCGGGGAGCTCCAGCGGATCAAGGGGATGCTCCACAACGCGGCGATCCTCGCCTGCGCCGTCCAGGTGTGCCTGGTCTACGGGGTCGCGGGGCTCTACAAGGTGCAGGGGGAGCTGTGGCAGAACGGGACGGCCCTTTATTACATCACCCGCGTCGGCGAGTTCACGTGGCCCGGCCACAGCGACAGCCTCTCCCGCAGCGTGGCGGTGGTGACGGCGCTGACCTACGCGACGGTCGGGTTCCAGCTCAGCTTCCCGTTCCTGTTCGCCCTGAACCGGCACACACGCAGGCTCTCGCTCGCCGCGGCGTTCCTGTTCCACGCCGGCATCGCCGTCATGATGGGGCTCGGCACGTTCGCAGTATTCATGATCAGCGTCGAGCTGGCGCTCATCGCGGACGCGGAATACCGGGCGATCGGCGCGTTCGCCAGGCGGCTCGTGTCCTTCGAGGCGCCCTCGCTCCGGCGCCTCCTTCCCGCGCGCCGGATCCAGACGAAGTAGCGCGGCGCGGGCGCGCTCGAGCGCCCGCCCGATCTCCCCCCCCCGGCCCCCAGCGCTCCCCGCCCAGCCTCACCAGCCTTCCGCCACGCGGATCGCGATCTTCCCGATGGTGCGGCCCGACTCGATGGCGCGGTGCGCCTGCGAGAGCTCGCGCACCGGGTAGCTCGCGCTGACGATGGGCCTGACGTGGCCTTGCGCCGCCAGCTCCGCCACCGCGGCGAGCGCGCGGCCCTGCGCGTGCGGGTCGAGCCGCCAGATCGTGGCGGCCCCCATCACATGATAGAGGAGCGACGCCGCCTTCATGAACAGCCGGTCCGCGACCGGCGCGGGCGTCGGCACGATGCTCACCACGGTGCCCATCGGCGCCACGGCGTCGAGCGCCTGATCCAGCGCGCGGCCACCGGCGTTGTCGAAGGCCACCGCGACGCCCGCCCCGCCGGTCAGGTCCCGGCACGCCTGGCCCACGTCCTGCGTCGTGTGATCGAGCACGACCGCTGCGCCGAGGTCGCGGCAGAGCGCCGTCGACTCGGGTCGGCTGGCGGTCGCCACCACCCGTAGCCCGAGGTGACGCGCGAGCTGCAGCTGCAGATGGCCCACGCCGCCTGCGCCCGCGGTGACCAGCACCGCGGCGCCGGGCGCGGGCCGCGCGCGCGAGAGGCATTCCCAGGCCGTGACGCCCGCGAGCGACAGGCAGGCAGCCTGCTCATGGGAGAGGGCCGCCGGTTTGCGCGCGAGGGTGCGGCTGTCGGCCACCACCCGCTCCGCGTTCGCGCCCTGCCCGAACAGGCTGGGTGAGCCGAACACCTCGTCTCCGACCGCGAGATCGTCGACGCCGGGGCCGACCGCGTCGACGATCCCGGAGACGTCATAGCCGAGCACCAGCGGAAACTGCCGCTCGATGCGGCGCGGCCCGGGCGCCGCCGAGCGCGCCCGGATGTCCGCCGGGTTGACCGACGACGCGATCACGCGCACGCTCACCTGGTGGGGTCCGGGCGCTGGCTCGGGCAGCTCCAGCGGCACGAGCTGCGAGGCGTCGCCATGGTGATGGATTCCGATTGCCTTCATGCGTTGCAGTCCTCTCGAACAACGCCGGCGTGCGGCGGCTCAGGCGCAGTGTGTCCGCCGACGGCGGCCCTGTATTGAACGATGTCGACATCGACGCTCGCCATCGCCAGGAGCCCCGGCCGCGCGTCGCCGCTGGCCACGCATACCGCGCCCGGGGACGGCCAGCGCGGCGTCACCGGGCTCGTCGACGTGGCGGGGCGGGTCGCGTCGTGGGGCCCGCCGGCGCCGTGCGCCTTGCCGTCGCTGCATGCGGTGCTGAGCGTCGGCCTGCTCGGCGAGATCCAGAGCGAGCGCGACGACCGCGCGGGCGGCGCGGTGCGGCTGTCCGGCGTCGCGACCCGGCCGTTCAGCTACCGGCTGTCGGCCGAGCTGCACGCCGTGATCGTCCTGATCGAGCCCTGGGCGATCCCCGAGTGGTTCGGCGTCGACGCCGCGTGCCTCGTCGATCGCCGCGTCGATCTGCGCGACGTCCTGGGCGCCGCGCCCGTGGCGAGGTTGCTGCGGGCGGTGCAGCGCGCCGGCGCGGCGAAGGACCGCCTGCTGGCGGTGCGGCGCTGGCTGGCCGCGCTGACGCCGCGCGCGGCGGCGCCAGCCCCGCTGCGCGACGCCTGGCTCGCCGACCGGGACGCCGCCGGCCTGGCCCGCGCGCTGGGCGTCTCGCTGCGCCAGTCCGAGCGGCTGCTGCGGCGCCACCACGGGGTGACGCTGCGTGAGATGAAGGGTATCCGGCGCTTCCAGCGCGCGCTGGAGCGCCTCGATGAGGACCTGTCGTGGGCCGCGCTGAGCGCCGACGCCGGGTTCGCCGACCAGAGCCATCTTTGCCGCGCCGTGCGGCGGTATGCGGGAATGACGCCCGCCGCGCTGCGCGGCGCGGCCGGGGCGAGCCTGATCGCGCCGATGTACCGGCCGCTGGGTTGCCGCGACCGGTTCGTCGCGATCTGACGCCGCCATCCAGGGGGTTTGATCGAGGCGCGATCGCCCAGCGTCCTCGTCGCGCTTTCATGGCAAGAGCTCGGCGCCGGGCGAGCCGCGGCGTGAGATCAGCGCCGCTCGCGCCGCCGCTCGACGATCGCTGTTCCCTGACGGGCGAGAGCATAACGGATGCCGGCCTGGAGATCGCGCTGCGTCAGGAGGTTGCCCAGCTCGATCCCCTGCGCGACCAGCGTCTGGGCGACGTCGGGTGACGCCCCGACGAGGACACACGTGGCGCCAAGGAGCGCGGCGGCCCGCGTGGCCTGGAGGAGGCGGGCAGCCACATCGGCGTCGAGGACCGGCACGCCCGTGATGTCGATGAGCACCGTCTCGGCCCTGTGGCGCTCGATGCCCTGGAGCAGCGTCTCCAGGAGCTGGGCGCCGCGGGCGGAGTCGATGGTCCCCACGAGGGGCACCACGAGGATGCCTTCGTGAACCGGGATGACCGGCGTGGACAGCTCCTGGATGACATCGAGGAGCTTCCGCTGCGTCGCGAACCACGCGAGCTCTTTCTGCACCGCCTCGTTGGCGCGCTTCTTCTCCGTGATGTCCTCGATCATGACCAGGAGATAGCGGCAGACGCCGTGCTCGTCTTTGAGCGGCACCTTCACCATGTGAAGCCACCGCTCCCCGGCCGGCGTGGCGATGCGCGTCTCGGGCACGTCCACGATCTCGCCCTTCTCGATCACGTCCCGATCCATGCGATCGAGCCACCTGGCCTCCTCCAGTCGATGCGGGAAGAGGTCGAAGACGTTCTTGCCGAGGACGCCGCTCCGCGGGGCGCCGAAGACCTTTTCGTAGTGGCCGTTCATCTGGACAACGCGGAATTCCGTCACCTCCTTGATGAAGACCGAGACCGGCACGTGCTCGATGATGGTGTCGAGGAAGCTCTCGATACGCACCGTCCCTGGCTCGCTGCGCGGCGCAGCCTGGTCGTGGACGCAGACGAGCGCGCCGCGCGCGCCATCGACGCGGAGCTGCGTGACCGAGATCTCGCAGGACGGCGCGCCGGGCGCGCCGCCCCGGAGCGCGATGCCGGCCTGCTCGCGCTCGCCCTCGAGCACGGCGCGGATGCCCGCGAGCACCTCCTGCGCCTCGCCGGCGAGCCCCTCGGGCGACGCGGGCAGGACGGCTGGCGTGTGCGCGAGGGACACCGGCCAGGCGGAGAACGCGCCCTCCGCGAGGATCTGCTCCAGGCGGGGATTGGCGCACCGGAGCGCTCCCATTGCATCGAAGACAGCGGCGGCTACCGGGAGCGCGCAGAGGAGCGGCAGGGGGTCGACGCCGACGTGCGGCAGGGGGCCGGCGCCGACGTGTGGGCCGGGCCCATCGAGATCTAGGGTCATTCGGGATCCTTCCACGCGACACGAGCGGCCCAGCGTTCTCCGGGCCGGACGACCCGTCGAATATCCTAACCTTTCAACGCGCTCTCCGGGAATCGCCACGCGCTCGCCGTTATGAAATACATCTAACAATATCGTGTGGGTAGCGCCGTCGCTCATCGCGAGTTGGTCAAACCCTGCTCAGGCGCGCGACCTCGGCGCGCACCGCTGCTCGGGCCGCTCGCGGCGCACCGACAAGGACACGGCCTGATCGGGCGGCATCCGACGCGCCTGGCACGGAGGTTGTTAGCGCCGCTCCCCGTGGATGCCGAAACCCTCTCTCGGCCCTGTCCCGCCACCGGGCCGCACGTCGCGCCTGGCCGCCTCGTCCTGTCGCTGCCCGATCGCTCGCTGCCCGGACGAGGCGGGCAGCGCGCCGTTCGCGCCCGGATCCACGAAGCGCGCGGGAGACGCCGTGCGCGCGCGTGATCTCGGCGTCGCGCCTGGCATCTTCGATCCGGGCCCGCTGAACGCGATCACCGACGTGGGCGGCGTGCGCGTCGGGCACGCCACGGTGATCGAGGGAGACGCGATCCGCACCGGCGTCACCGCCGTATTCCCCCACGGGGGGAACCTCTACCTCGATCGCGTCCCCGCGGCGATCCACGTGGGCAACGGGTTTGGCAAGCTCGTCGGCGCGACCCAGGTCCGCGAGCTGGGTGAGCTGGAGACTCCCATTCTCCTCACGACCACGCTTTGCGCGTTCCGGGCCGCCGACGCGCTCGTCGAATGGATGCTGGCTCAGCCGGGCATGGAGGAGGTGCGCTCGCTCAACCCGGTCGTCGGCGAGACCAACGACGGCGTGCTCAACGCGGTCCGGCTCCGTCCGATCACCGCCGAGCACGTGCGCGCGGCGCTGGGCTCGGCGCGGGAGGGGCCCACGCCGGAGGGGTGCGTCGGCGCGGGCACGGGCACCGTCGCGTTCGGATGGAAGGGGGGGATCGGCACCGCCTCGCGGGTGCTGCCGGCGTCGCTCGGCGGGGCCTGCGTCGGCGTGCTCGTCCAGTCGAACTTCGGCGGCGTGCTGCAGGTGATGGGGGCGCCCGTCGGCGAGGAGCTCGGCCGGTACGCTTTCCGGTCGCAGGTCGAGGCGGCGGCGGGGGACGGATCCATCCTCATCCTCGTCGCGACGGACGCGCCGCTGTCGGATCGCAACCTCGGGCGGCTCGCTGCCCGCGCGATCCTGGGCCTCGCGCGCACCGGATCCTCCGGCGCGAACGGCTCCGGCGACTACGCGATCGCCTTCTCGACGAGCGCCTCGGTGCGGCGCCGCTCCGGCGCGAAGCGGCTCGCGACCACCGAGCTCTCGAACCAGGAGACGTCCGCCCTCTTTCAGGCCGTGATCGAGGCGACGGAGGAGGCCATCTACAACTCGCTCTTCACGGCCGAGACCACCACGGGGAGCGGTCGCACCGTGGACGCCATTCCGCTGGATCGCGTCCGTGACGTGCTGTCGAGGCACGGCGTCCAGCGGCCGTCCGGCCGCTCCCGCCCTGCATGACGCAAGAGACCGCCGCGGGCGGGCCGGCGCGAGAGCTCGCCGCCGTTTCCCGTGGCGCAGCGAGGTGCTTTTGGCAACATCACGAATCGACCGGGCGCCTCGGAGACCGATCCGGCTTTGGACACCCTCCCTCTATGACCGACAGTCCACGTTACCGCGTGCTGGGGGTGCTGCATCAAGGTGCGGACACGATCCTCTACCGCGCGCGGCGCGAGGAGGACGGCCAGCCGGTGGTGCTCAAGGTCCTGCGGCGCGACCACGCCAGCCCCCGCGCCCTCCGCAGGCTCCAGCACGAGCTCGAGGTCGCCAGGGCGCTGAAGTCGCCCGCGGTCGTCAAGGCCTACGGGATCGAGCCGTTCCGCGACCAGGTGACGCTGGTCCTGGAGGACTTCGGCGGCCGCTCGCTCGACCACCTCCTCGATGGGCCGATGCGCCCGATGTCGATCGAGCGCTTCTTCCCCCTCGCCCTCCGCCTCACCGCCGCGCTCGCAGAGCTCCACCGACACCACGTCATCCACAAGGACATCAAGCCCCAGAACCTCCTCTACAACCCCGACACCGGCGAGGTGAAGATCACCGATCTCGGCATCGCCTCCCGCTCCGCGCGCGAGGCCCAGGAGCTCGCGCACGACGGGCTCATCGAGGGCACGCTCGCCTACATGGCGCCGGAGCAGACAGGCCGCATGAACCGCCGCGTCGACGAGCGGACCGATCTGTACTCCCTCGGCGTCACCTTCTACGAGCTTCTGACTGGCACCCTGCCCTTCCACGCCAGCGACCCCGTCGCGTGGGTTTATT
Organism: Sorangium sp. So ce128; assembly: GCF_051525245.1. NCBI lineage: Bacteria > Pseudomonadati > Myxococcota > Polyangiales > Polyangiaceae > Sorangium > Sorangium sp. So ce128. The sequence continues at coordinate 7,872,637 of NZ_CP150313.1, forward strand.
GCCACATCGCCCAGGCGCCGCAGCCGCCGCACACGCTCGCCCCCTCGATTCCACCCCAGCTCTCCGCCGTCGTCCTCAAGCTGCTCTCCAAGGCCGCCGAGGAGCGTTACCAGAGCGCACTCGGCCTGCGCCACGACCTCGACACGTGCTTTTCCCAGCTGCGCCAGAGCGGCGCCATCGAGGCCTTCCCGCTCGGACGGCGCGACGTCTCCGATCGGTTCCAGATCCCGCAGCGGCTCTACGGCCGCGAGCGCGAGATCGCGACGCTGCGCGCCGCGTTCGAGCGCGTGGTCGCGAGCGGCCGGCCAGAGCTCGTGCTCGTCTCGGGCTATTCGGGCATCGGCAAGTCCTCGCTCGTCGCCGAGCTGCACGGGCCCGTCGTGCGCGAGCGCGGCTCCTTCCTCTCCGGCAAGTTCGACCAGCTCAAGCGCGACGTCCCCTACCGCCCCCTCCTTCACGCCTTCCGGGGCCTCGTGCAGGAGATCCTGGGCGCGAGCGAGCAGCAGGTCGAGCGCTGGCGAGAGCGCCTCCGCGAGGCCCTCGGCCAGAACGGCAGGCTGCTCACCGACATGCTCCCGGAGATCGAGCGTCTCCTCGGCCCGCAGCCGCCCATGCCCGAGCTCCCGCCCGCCGAGGCCCAGAGCCGGCTGCTCGCCACGCTCCAGCGCTTCGTTGCCGCCTGCGCCCCGAAGGAGCACCCCGTCGCCCTCTTCCTCGACGACCTGCAATGGGCCGACGCCGGCAGCCTCCTCTTGCTCGAGCACCTCGCCACCCTCGCCGGCGACGCGCACCTCCTGCTGATCGGCGCTTATCGCGACAACGAGGTCGGCCCCGCGCACCCGCTCCGGCTCACCCTCGCCGAGGTCCGAAAGCGCGGCGCCGCCGCCTCCGACATCGTCCTCGAGCCGCTCTCCGCCGCCCACGTCGGGGCGCTCGTCGCCGAGGCGGTCCACGCGCCCGAAGCGCACGTCGAGGCGCTCTCGCAGCTGGTTTACGAGAAGACCGCCGGCAACCCCTTCTTCGTTCTCCAGTTCCTCATCGCCTTGCACGACGAGGGGCTCATCACCTTCGACACCGACGAGGGCGCATGGCGGTGGGATATCGCCGCCATCCGCGACAAGGGCTTCACCGACAACGTCGTCGAGCTGATGGTGGGCAAGCTGGAGCGGCTCTCCGTCGCCACGCGCGACGCGCTCAAGCTCGCCGCGTGCCTCGGCGGCAGCGTGGACCTCGACACCCTCGCGATCGTCGCGCGCCGTCCGGCGGAGGCCCTGCGCACGGCGCTCGAGGAGGCCGTGCGGGAGGGGCTGCTGCTCCGCCGGGACAGCGCCTATCGCTTCCTCCACGATCGGGTGCAGCAAGCCGCTTATTCGCTCATCCCGCCCGGACAGCTCGCCGAGGTGCACCTCGGGATCGGTCAGCTGCTCTTGAAGGGGCGGAGGCCGGACGAGCGCGAGGACGCGCTCTTCGACATCGTGAGCCACCTCAACCGCGGCGCCGCGCTCCTCCGTTCGCAGCCCGAGCGCGACGAGCTCGCCGCCCTCAACCTCCGCGCCGGCAGAAAGGCCCAGGCCGCCGCCGCCTACCAGTCTGCCGCCGTCCTCTTCGACGCCGGCCTGGCCCTCCTCGCGCAAGATCCCCGCGAGCGCTGGGAGAATCGGTACGATCTGGCCTATCCCCTGAGCCTCGAGCGCGCGCACGCCGCCTACGCCACCGGCAGCATCGAGGAGGCCGAGCGGCTGCTCGAGGAGCTCCTGGAGCGCGCGAGGAACGAGCTCGATCGCGCCGCGGTCGTCGAGCTCGCCGTAAGCTTCTACCAGACCCGAGGGCGGTCCGACCACGCCGTCGACCTCGCGCTCGCGTGGCTCCGCGCCCGGGATATCGATCTTCCACTCCACCCCACCGATGCACAGGTCAAAGAAGAGACCGAGAGCCTCTGGCAAGCCCTCGGCGACCGGGCGATCGAGGACCTCATCCGCCTGCCCCCCATGGAGCACCCCGAGTGCAAGGTCGTGATGGCGGTGCTGCAGGCCGTGGCCGCCCCCGCGATCTTCGTGGACCAGGACCTGCACTACCTCATCGTCCTGCGCCAGGTGAAGCTCGGCCTGCGCTACGGCAACGCGGAGAGCTCCGCCCACGCCTACGCGGCCTTCGCGCGGATGTTCGGCCCGCGGTTCGGGCGATACCGCGAGGCCTACAAGTTCGGCAAGCTCGGCTACGACCTCGCGGACAGGAGCGAACTCCTCACCGTGAAGTCGCTGGTATTCACCCTCTTCGGACAGCAAGTCGTCTTCTGGACACGCCACTACCGGGAGACGTACCCCTACACGCGCGCCGGGTTCAGCGCCGCGGTCGAGTCCGGCGATATGCGCATGGCGTGCTTCAACTGCGTCTGGGCTCCGCTGTTCCCGCTGCTCGCCGGCGAGCCGCTGGAGGACGTCCTCCACGAGGTCGAGGAGCGCAGCCGCTTCGTGCGCAAGGCCGGTTACGCGTTCGCCTACGGCGTCCTGGCCAGCGCCCACGCCGTCATCCAGACGCTGCGCGGGAGGCCGGTCCGCTTCTCCACGCTCGACGGCTCCGAGCTGGATCCGCCGGCCTTCGAGGCGCGGCTCGACGAGGGGGATATGCGGGGCGCCCGCGGCCTCCATTACAGCATGAAGGCGCGCACCCTCTTCGTGCTCGGCTCTTACGGAGAGGCGCTCGCCGCGGCGACGCGCGTGATCGTCGACCACCCCTTCAGGAGAGAGCCCTACGCGCTCATCGCCGAGAACTGCTATGTTCACGCGCTCTCGCTCGCGGCCCTCGCCGACGGTGGCGCGCCCGAGCCGCCCAAGCCGCACGAAGCGCGGCGGTCGCCGGCGCAGGAGCTCCCCGGGGGCCTCCTCGACAGCGAGCGGCAGCTCGGCGAGTGGGCAGCGAGCTGCCCCGAGAACTTCCTCCACAAACACGCCCTGGTCCGCGCCGAGATCGCCCGGCTCCTCGGGCATGAGCCCGAGGCCATCCGGCTCTACGAGCAGGCCATCTCCTCGGCGCGGGAGAACGGCTTCGTCCAGCACGAGGCCATCGCCAGCGAGCTCGCCGCCCGGTTCTACCGCGATCGCGGCCTGTCCACGCCCGCCGACGCCTACCTGCGGGACGCCCGCGCCGCCTACTTCCGCTGGGGCGCCCACGCCAAGGTCGAGCAGCTCGACCAGCGGTATCCCTTCCTCGTCGAGCGAAAGCCGATCGCCCCTACCGTCACCTTCGCCGTCCGGGCCGAGCAGTTCGACGTCCTCTCCATCGTCAAGGCCTCTCAGAGCATCTCGGGCGAGCTCAAGCTCCCGCGCCTGCTCGAGATGCTCCTGCGCATCGTGGTCGAGCACGCGGGCGCCGGAGAGGGGGTCGTGCTCCTGGTCCGGGAGGAGCGCCTGTCGACGGCGGCGGCGATCGCGACGTCCAGGGGCGCGGCGCGGCTGCTCGACGCGGGCGAAGCCCTGGCGGCGCTACCGCAATCCATTCTCAACTATGTCCTCCGCAGCCACGAGCGCGTGCTGCTCGACGACGCGACGGCCAGGCACCCGTTCTCGGAAGACGAGTATTTCGGCCGCAAGAGGCCGAGATCGGTGCTGTGCCTCCCGATCATGCGGCAGGCCCGGCTGCTCGGCGTGCTCTACCTGGAGAACGGGCTCGTGGCCGGGGCGTTCACCCCAGGGCGGCTCACCGTGCTCGAGCTGCTCACCTCGCAGTCGGCCATCTCGCTCGAGAACGCCATGCTCTATACCGACATCGAGCAGGAGAACGCCGAGCGGCGGCGGGCGGAGCAGGCGCTGAAGGCCAACCAGGTGACGCTGCAGGCCATCGTCGACAACTCCGCCGCGGCCATCTTCCTCAAGGATCGCGAAGGCCGGTATTTGCTCGCCAACCGCCACGCAGGGAGCGTCGCCGGCGTGCCGAGCCATGAGCTCCTCGGAAAGACCGACGCCGAGGTCTATCGTGGCGCGGACGTCGAGGTCCTCCGAGACAACGACCGGCGGGTGCTCGACGCGGGCGAGCCGCTGGAGTTCGAGGAGGAGGTGATGACGAAAGAGGGCGAGCCGCACACCTACCTGTCGGTCAAGTTCCCGCTCGGCGAGAGCGTCATGCCCGGCGTGGTCTGCGGCATCTGCACCGACATCACCGAGCGCAAGCGCGCCGAGCTCGCCGAGCGCTTCCTCGCCGACGCGAGCCGCAGGCTGATGGCCCTCGGTTACGGCGCCACCCTCGAGAACGTCGCGCAGCTCGCGTTGCCGGCGCTGGCCGACCGGTGCGTCATCGACGTGGACCTCGCCCAGGACGCCCCGGGGCGGGCGGTCACCGCGGGGATGCCGGCCGAGCTCGCAGGCGCGGTGACGGACGCCCTGCGGCCTCTGGCGGCGGCGTCGCCGGACCGGCCCGAGATAGGCGACGTCCGCGCCGCACCTCTCCTCGATCCGCTCGGCGTTCACTCCTTCCTCCGCGTCCCGCTCCTCGCGCGCGACCGGCGCTTCGGGGTCATGACCCTGCTGGCGGCCGCGCCGCGGCACCGTTACGGCCCCGCCGACCTGTGGCTGGCCCAGGAGCTGGCGAGCCGCGCCGCGCTCGCCCTCGACAACAGCCGCCTGTTCGCCGAGGCCCAGGAGGCCATCGAGCGCCGCGACGAGTTCCTCCTCGTCGCCTCGCACGAGCTCAAGACACCGCTCACCTCGCTCACGATGCAAGCCCACCTCCTCGCCCGGCTCCTGCCTCGCCTCCAGCGCGCCGAGGTCGCTCCGGAGCGCATCGACGCCGCGATCCAGCTCCTCAACCGACAGATCGCGCGCCTCGCCCACCTGGTCAACGAGCTGCTCGACGTCACCCGCCTCAACGCCGGCCAGCTGACCCTCTCTCGCGCGCCCGTCGATCTGGCGGCGCTGGCGCGCGAGGTCGTCGAGCGGATGCACCAGCAGCTCACCGACGCCCGCTGCCGCACCCAGCTCGAGCTGGACGAGCCCGTGATGGGACACTGGGATCCGTCTCGCATGGAGCAGGTCCTCATCAACCTCCTGTCCAACGCGCTCAAATACGGCGCGGGAGGCCTCATTCACGTCATCGTGCGCCGCGAGGGCGCTCGCGCCGTGCTCGTCGTCCGCGATCATGGCATGGGCATCGCGGAGGCCGACCAGGCCAGGATCTTCGAGCGCTTCGAGCGCGCCGTCTCCGTCCGCAACTTCGGCGGCCTCGGCCTCGGCCTCTACATCGTTCGATGGATCGTCACCTCCCACGGCGGCACCATCCGCGTCGAGAGCAAGCCGGGCGCGGGCGCCACGTTCATCGTCGAGCTGCCTTTGCACCCGCCGGAGGCGGAGACGGAAGGCCAGGGCACCTTTCTCCCGCCGGCATGAGCGTTCACCGGGAGCCGAAGCCGGCGCTGCTCCGCGCCGTTTGCTCGTGACGGGTTGCAGCGCTTTTGGCAATGTACCGGGTTGACTGGCGACACGCCGCCGGCGCCCCGGCTTTCAAAGATTCTCCTATGCCCCATAGTCCACGTTACCGCGTGCTGGAGGTGCTGCACCAGGGTGCGGACACGATCCTCTACCGCGCGCGGCGCGAGGAGGACGGCCGGCCGGTGGTGCTCAAGGTCCTGCGGCGCGATCACGCCAGCCCCCGCGCCCTCCGCAGGCTCCAGCACGAGCTCGAGGTCGCCAGAGCGCTCGCTTCGCCGGTCATCGCCAGGGCCTACGGGATCGAGCCGTTCCGCGATCAGGTGACGCTGGTCCTCGAGGACTTCGGCGGCCGCTCGCTCGACCGGCTGCTCGATGGCGACGGGCCCACGCGCCCGATGCGCCCGATGTCGATCGAGCGCTTCTTCCCCCTCGCCCTCCGCCTCGCCGCCGCGCTCGCAGAGCTCCACCGACACCACGTCATCCACAAGGACATCAAGCCCCAGAACCTCCTCTACAACCCCGACACCGGCGAGGTGAAGATCACCGATCTCGGCATCGCCTCCCTCTCCGCGCGCGAGGCCCAGGAGCTCGCGCACGACGGGCTCATCGAGGGCACGCTCGCCTACATGGCGCCGGAGCAGACAGGCCGCATGAACCGCCGCGTCGACGAGCGGACCGATCTGTACTCCCTCGGCGTCACCTTCTACGAGCTTCTGACTGGCACCCTGCCCTTCCACGCCAGCGACCCCGTCGCGTGGGTTTATTGCCACATCGCCCAGGCGCCGCAGCCGCCGCACACGCTCGCCCCCTCGATTCCACCCCAGCTCTCCGCCGTCGTCCTCAAGCTGCTCTCCAAGGCCGCCGAGGAGCGTTACCAGAGCGCACTCGGCCTGCGCCACGACCTCGACACGTGCTTTTCCCAGCTGCGCCAGAGCGGCGCCATCGACGCCTTCCCGCTCGGACGGCGCGACGTCTCCGATCGGTTCCAGATCCCGCAGCGGCTCTACGGCCGCGAGCGCGAGATCGCGACGCTGCGCGCCGCGTTCGAGCGCGTGGTCGCGAGCGGCCGGCCAGAGCTCGTGCTCGTCTCGGGCTATTCGGGCATCGGCAAGTCCTCGCTCGTCGCCGAGCTGCACGGGCCCGTCGTGCGCGAGCGCGGCTCCTTCCTCTCCGGCAAGTTCGATCAGCTCAAGCGCGACGTGCCGTACCGCCCCCTCCTTCACGCCTTCCGGGGGCTCGTGCAGGAGATCCTGAGCGCGGCCGAGGAGCAGGTCGAGCGCTGGAGGCAGCGCCTCCGCGAGGCCCTCGGCCAGAACGGCAGGCTGCTCACCGACATGCTCCCCGAGCTCGCCTTGCTCCTCGGCCCGCAGCCCCCCGTGCCCGAGCTCCCGCCCGCCGAGGCCCAGAGCCGATTGCTCGCCACGCTCCAGCGCTTCGTCGCCGCCTGCGCCCAGAAGGAGCACCCCGTCGCCCTGTTTCTCGACGACCTGCAATGGGCCGACGCCGGCAGCCTCCTCTTGCTCGAGCAGCTCGCCACCCTCGCCGGCGACGCACACCTCCTGTTGATAGGCGCTTATCGCGACAACGAGGTCGGCCCCGCGCACCCGCTCCGGCTCACCTTGGCCGAGGTGCAGAAGCGCGGCGTCACCATCGGCGACATCGTCCTCGAGCCGCTCTCCGCCGCCCATGTCGGGGCGCTCGTCGCCGAGGCGGTCCATGCGCCCGAAGCGCGGGTCGAGCCGCTCTCGCAGCTCGTCTACGAGAAGACCGGCGGCAACCCCTTCTTCGTTCTCCAGTTCCTCATCGCCCTGCACGAAGAGGGGCTCATCACCTTCGACGCCGACGAGGGCGCATGGCGGTGGGACATCGCCGCCATCCACGACAAGGGCTTCACCGACAACGTCGTCGAGCTGATGGTGGGCAAGCTGGAGCGGCTCTCGGTCCCGACGCGCGACGCGCTCAAGCTCGCCGCGTGCCTCGGCAGCAGCGTGGACCTCGACACCCTCGCGATCGTCGCGCGAAGGCCGGCGGAGGAGCTCCGCGAGGCGCTCGAGGAGGCCGTGCGGGAGGGGCTGCTGCTCCGCCGGGACAGCGCCTATCGCTTCCTCCATGACCGGGTGCAGCAAGCCGCAACCTCGCTCATCCCGGCCGGACAGCTGGCCGAGGTGCACCTCCGCATCGGTCAGCTGCTCTTGGGGGCACGGCGCGCCGACCAGCGCGAGGACGCGCTCTTCGATATCGTCGGCCACCTCAACCACGGCGCCGCGCTCCTCCGTTCCCAGGCCGAGCGCGACGAGCTCGCCGCGCTGAACCTCCGCGCCGGCAGGAAGGCCAAGGCCGCCGCCGCCTTCCAGTCTGCCGCCGCCCTCTTCGCCGCCGGCCTCTCCCTCCTCGCGCACGACCCCCGCGAGCGCTGGGAGACTCGGTACGATCTGGCCTACGACCTGAGCCTCGAGCGCGCGCACGCCGCCTACGCCATCGGCAGCTTCGAGGAGGCGGAGCGGCTGCTCGACGAGCTCATGGCGCGCGCGAGGACCAACATCGAGCGCGCCTCCGTCGTCGAGCTCGCCGTCGCGCAGAGCGTCACCCGCGGTCAGTGCGACCGCGCCGTCGAGCTCGGGCTCTCGTGCCTCCGCGCCTGGGACATCGAGCTGTCGCTCCCCGTCACCGACGCGCAGGTCAAGGAAGAGACCGAGGGCGTCTGGCAAGCGCTGGGCGACCGGGAGATCGAGGCGCTGGTCGACCTGCCGCCCATGGATCACCCCGAGATCAAGGTCGCGATGCGCATCCTGCTCGGCGTGATGATCCCTGCCTATTTCGTGGATCTGAAGCTGCACTATCTGCTCCTCGTGCGCATGGTCAAGCTCAGCTTGCGCCACGGCAACGCCGAGAGCTCCGCCCAGGCGTACACCGCCTTCGCGCGGATGTTCGGTCCGCTGTTCGGGCGGTATCGTGACGCGTACCTGTTCGGCAAGCTCGGTTACGACCTCGCGGACAGGGGCCACGCCCTCGCCACGAAGGGCGCGGTGTTCACCCTGTTCGGGCAGCAGGTCGTGTTCTGGACGCGCCACTACCGGGAGACCGGCCTCTATGCTCGCCGCGGCTTCAACGCCGCGCTGGAGGGCGGCGACTGGAACAACGCATGTTACAACTGCATCTGGGCGGCGATGTTCCCGCTGCTCTCCGGCGAGCCGCTGGAAGACGCCCTCCACCTGACCGAAGACCGCCTCGGCTTCGTGCGCAAGGCCGGTTATGCGTTCGTCCATGACGTCCTCCTCGGCGCACGGCACCTCATCCAGACGCTGCGCGGGCGGCCGGTCGATTACGCGATGCTCGACGGCGCCGCGCTGGATCAGGCGGCCTTCGAGGCGCGGCTCGTCCGGGAGGGCGGGGTCGTCCCTGGATGCTTCCACTTCAGCATGAAGGCGCAGGCGACGTTCGTCCTCGGCGCGCCCCGGGAGACGGTCGCGGCGACGGCCCATGTGGTCGTCGATTTCGACTGGAAGATGGACACGAACGCGCTGTACGTCGAGTGCTTCTATTATCGCGCGCTCGCGCTGGCCGCGCTCGTCGACGACGACGAGGACCGCGCGGCGGCGCCGTCGGCCCGGCCGGAGCTCCCGGACGGGCTGCTCGACTGCGAGCGGCAGCTCGGCGAGTGGGCCGCGAGCGGCCCCGACAACTTCCTCCACAAACACGCTTTGGTCCGCGCCGAGATCGCCCGGCTCCGCGGGCAGGATCTGGAGGCCATCGCGCTCTACGAGCAGGCCATCTCCTCGGCGCACGAGGGCGGCTTCGTCCAGCACGAGGCCATCGCCTGCGAGCTCGCCGCCCGGCTCTACCGCGACCGCGGCCTGTCCACGCCCGCCGACGCTTACCTCCAGAGGGCCCGCGCCGCCTATTTCCGCTGGGGCGCCCACGCCAAGGTCGAGCAGCTCGACCAGCGGTATCCCTTCCTCGTCGAGCGAAAGCCGATCGCCCCCACCGTCACCTTCGCCGTCCGGGCCGAGCAGTTCGACGTCCTGTCCGTCGTCAAGGCCTCTCAGAGCATCTCCGGTGAGCTCAAGCTCCCGCGCCTGCTCGAGATGCTCCTGCGCATCGTGGTCGAGCACGCGGGCGCCGGAGAGGGGTACGTGCTCCTGCTCCGGGAAGATCGCCTGTCGACGGCGGCGGCGATGGCCGCGTCCGGGGGCGCCGCGCGGCTGCTCGACGCGGGAGAGGCGGCGGCGGACGCGCTGCCGCAATCCATTCTCAACTATGTTCGCCGGAGCCACGAGCGCGTGCTGCTCGACGACGCCGCCGGGCGGCACCCGTTCTCGGAGGACGCGTATTTCACGCGGAAGCGGCCGAGATCGGTGCTGTGCCTCCCGATCGTGCGCCAGGCGCGGCTGCTCGGCCTGCTCTACCTGGAGAACAAGCTGGTGGCCGGCGCGTTCACCCCAGGGCGGCTCACCGTGCTCGAGCTGCTCGCCTCGCAGTCGGCCATCTCGCTCGAGAACGCCATGCTCTATACCGATATCGAGCAGGAGAACGCCGAGCGGCGCCGGGCGGAGCGCGAGCTCCAGGCCAACCAGAAGACGCTCCAGGCCATCGTCGACAACTCCGCTGCAGCCATCTACCTCAAGGATCGCGACGGCCGGCACCTGCTCGTCAACCGGGAGGTGAGCCGCGCCCTCGGCAGGCCGGCCGAGCAGATCGTCGGAAAGACGACCGCCGAGCTCCTGCCTGCCGCGGTCGCCGAGTCCATCGACGACCACGACCGGAAGGTGCTCGACTCGGGCGAGCCGATGGAGTTCGAGGAGGAGGTGCTGATAGAGGGCGAGCTGCGCACCGGCCTATCCGTCAAGTTCCCGCTCGGCGAGGACGTCATGCCCGGCGTGCTCTGCGGCATCTCCACCGACATCACCGAGCGCAAGCGCGCCGAGCTCGCCGAGCGCTTCCTGGCCGACGCGAGCCGCAAGCTCATGGCCCTAGGCTACGGCACCACCCTCGAGAGCGTGGCGCAGCTCGCCGTGCCCGAGCTGGCCGACTGGTGCGTCATCGACGTGGACCTCGCTCGCAGCTCCCCGGACTCCCCGGGACACGCGGTCAACGCGGGCGTGCCGGCCGAGCTGGCAGACGCGGTGATGGACGCGCTGCGGCCCCTCGCAGCGACCTCGCCGGACCGTCCCGAGGTGGGTGACGTCCGCGCCGCGCCCCTCCTCGAGCGGCTCGGCGTTCACTCCTTCCTCCGCGTCCCGCTCCTCGCGCGCGACCGGCGCTTCGGCGTCATGACCCTGCTGGCGGCCGCGCCGCGGCGCCATTACCGCCCCGCGGACCTCTGGCTGGCCCAGGAGCTGGCGAGCCGCGCCGCGCTCGCCCTCGACAACAGCCGTCTGTTCGCCGAGGCCCAGGTGGCGATCGAGCGCCGCGACGAGTTCCTCCTCGTCGCATCGCACGAGCTCAAGACCCCGCTCACCTCGCTCAAGATGCAGGCCCACCTCCTCGCCCGGCTCCTGCCTCGCTTGCAGCGCGCCGAGGTCGCTCAGGAGCGCATCGACGCCGCGATCCAGCTCCTCAACCGACAGATCGCGCGCCTCGCCCACCTGGTCAACGAGCTGCTCGATGTCACCCGCCTCAACGCCGGCCGGCTCACCCTCGCGCGCGCGCCCGTCGATCTGGCGGCCCTGACGCGTGAGGCTGTCGAGCGGATGCACCAGCAGCTCGACGACGCCCGCTGCCGCATCCAGCTCGATCTGGAAGAGCCCGTGGTCGGGCACTGGGATGCTTCTCGCGTGGAGCAAGTCGTCATCAACCTCCTGTCCAACGCGATCAAGTACGGCGCGGGGGCCCCCATTCACGTCGTCGTGCGCGGCCTGGAAGACCGCGCGCGGCTGGTCGTCCGCGATCACGGCATGGGGATCGCCGATGCCGATCAGGCCAGGATCTTCGAGCGCTTCGAGCGCGCCGTCTCCGTACGCAACTTCGGTGGGTTAGGACTCGGCCTCTACATCGTGCGGTGGATCGTCACCTCCCACGGCGGCACCATCCGCGTCGAGAGCAAGCCGGGCGCGGGCGCCACGTTCATCATCGAGCTCCCCTTGCACCCGGCGGAGGCGGAGTCGGAGACGGCGGCGGACGGCCGAGGGGACCTGCTCCCACAGCCCTAGCTCCGCGTCACCGGGGTTCTTCCCTCATCGCGTGGGAGGAGGTGCAGGGCGGCGGCCAGGGAGCGCAGCGCCGACGATTCCGGGCGAGAGCGAGCGCGACGATGTGGAGTGGCGCTCCGGGCTCCGGGACGCCACATTGGCCCCAAGGTGAGGTCACGCTCCTCGGCAGCGCCGCTCTTCGTGATCTCCGCGGCGCTCGGCGGCAGCGCGGTCGCGCACGCCCAGCCGACCGCGGCGCCCTTGCGTATCGAGTACCGCACGGAGGCTGGATGCCCGGCAGAGGCGGAGTTTCGTGCGCGCGTCGGCGCGCGCCTCCGGCGGAACATCGCGGAGACGGACGCAGCGAGCGCGTACGTCGTGATCATCGAGCAGCGCGATCGCCGCTTCATCGGGCGCCTCAGCGTCCGCGCGGCCGACGGGACGGCGTCCGACCGCGATGTCGCGGGTGATACCTGCGACGATGTCGTCGCCGCGCTCGCGGTCGTGACCGCGCTCGCCGTCGATACCCAGGCCGGGGACGCCCCCGCAACGGCCGCCACACCCGCGGTTTCCGCGTCCCCGAGCGCCGTCGCCGCGCCGCCCCCGCCGGTCGGTGCGCCGCCTGCGGGCGCCCCGCCTGCGGGCGCCCCGCCGGCCGGTAACGCGCGGGCGCGGCCGCCGGCGCCGGAGCCCGACGCCACGACGCACCTGGTGCTCGGCGCGCAGCTCCTCGTCGGCCAGATGATCGGCCTCCCCTCCTTCGGCACGCGCATCTCCGCCGAGCCTCCCCTCGCCGTCACGACCCGCGGCGTCGGCCCGGCGCGCTTCGACGCGGACCTCGAGGTGTCCTCCGACGTCCCCGTTGCGGGTGGCTCTGCATCGTTTCTGCGCGCGGCCCTCGGCGCCGACGCGTGCCCGCTCGGCGCATCGCTCGGCGTCCTGCGCCTTTCCCCCTGCGTGCGCGTCGAGGGCGGCCTCGTCTCGGCGAGCCGCCGAGGCATCGCCCCCGCGCGCAGCGTGACGCGCGGATGGCTGGCGCTCGGCCTGCCGGTGCGCGCGCGGCTGCCGCTCTGGGGCCCGTTCGTGCTCGACGCCGACGCCGGGGTACGCTTACCGCTGCTGCGCGACGGCTTCTTCCCCGACGGCGCCGACGCCGACGCCCGCCCGCCGCCGATCGAGAGCGTCGGGGCGCTCGGGCTCGGGTTGACGATTCCGTGATCCCGGCGCTCGCCTCCGAACATAGCAGCGGCAGGAGACGATGATCAGCGCGACTCGATCCCGACCCCCGGCGCGCGCAGAGGTGGTGCGCGACGCGGCCATGACGGCGCCTGCGGAGCGCGCCGAGCAGCGCGCGCCATCGCCCTCCGCGGAGCGCTACCGCGCGCTGGTCGACGCGCATTTCGACTTCATCTGGCGCTCGTTGCGCGGGCTCGGCGTGCCCGCCGGCTCGGCCGACGACGCCGCGCAGCACGTCTTCCTGATCGCCTACCAGAAGCTCGCCGAGATCGCGCCCGATCGCGAGCGGTCCTTCCTCTTCGGGACGGCGCTGGGGGTCGCGGCGAACGCGCGCCGCGCCGGCGCGCGGCGGCGCGAGCTCTGCGACGACGGCGCGATGGCGGCCGCGGCCGACGACGCGCCGAACCCGGAGCAGCTCATCGAGATGAAGCAGGCGCGCGCGCTGCTCGACGACGCGCTCGACGCGATGGAGGAGGACCTCCGCGTCGTCTTCGTCCTCTTCGAGCTCGAGGGCGTCCCGACCGAGGAGATCGCCGCGATGCTCGGCCTCGCGAAGGGCACCGTCGCTTCCCGCCTCCGCCGCGCGCGAGAGGACTTTCGCGCGATCGCGAGGCGCGTCCAGGCGAGGGCGCCGCACCGGGGAGGCGAGCGATGACCGATCCGAAGCCGCTGGGAGACGAGGAGACGACCGAGTTCGAGCGCGCGCTGCTCCGCTCGTGGAAGCAGGAGTCGCCGTCCTCGTCGGCGCGCGCGCGCGCGCTCGCCATCGCCGGGCTCGCCACGGGCGGGGTCGCAGGGGGCGGGGTCGCAGGGGGCGGGGTCGCAGGGGGGACAACCGCTGCGCCCTCTCCGTCGGCCGCGCCCGCGCCGAAGGCGGGCGCCGGCAAGCTGCTGGTGCTGGCGAAGTGGAGCCTCAGGGCGGCGATCGGCGTCGGCCTCCTCGCCGCGGGCGTCGCGCTCCTCCGGCCGTCGGCGCCTCCCTCCGCGGCGGGAACGTCGAGCGAGCCGCAGGCCACGCTCACGCCGCCCACCGCCGTCGAGCCGCCGGCGGCGAGCGCGGCGCCGGTCGCGCCCGCGCCGGCTCCCTCCGGGCCCGTGACGCAAACGCCGCTCCAGGCGAGCGCCCCGCCGCTCCAGGCGAGCGCCCCGCCGCTCCAGGCGAGCGCCCGGCCGCTCCAAGCGCCCGCCGCCGCCACGAGCCCGCCGCGCCCGAAGAGCGCCGCGCCGCGCGCGGGATCCGCTCCCGGCGCGCCGATCGACGCGCTCGGCGAGCAGGTCGCCATGATCGATCGCGCGCGCGACGCGCTCGCCGCCGGCGACGCGGCGGGGTGCCTCGCGGCGCTCGACGCCCACGACAGCAAATTTCCTCGGAGCGCGATGGGAGAGGAGGCCACCGTGCTCCGCATCGAGGCGCTGATCCGCCTCGGCGACCGGGCCCGCGCCGCCGAGCTGGGGCAGCGCTTCCTCGCCTCGCGCCCGACGAGCGCGCATGCCTCGGGCGTGCGCGCACTCCTCGGCGCGGCGAAGGAGCCTTGATCGAGCGGCGCGCACGCGCGCCTCGCGCGGCCTGCTCGCCCGCCTGCGCAAACGTGCTTTCGAGGGCGCCGGAGAGCGTGCCTATCGTGTCCGGTTCGTCGAATGGTTCGAGCCCTGTCAGCGCAAGATAGTTCAACAGAGAGGTCTCGTATGGTCTGGTCGTCATGGAGCAAGCGCCACGCGCGGAAGGCGGTCCTGGTGGGAGCGGCGATGGCGCGCCTCTCGCTGCCGGGGAGCGCCGCGGCGCAGGAGGCGGTCGCCCCGGCGTGGGACGAGACCGAGCGTCGGGAAGACATCGTCCAGCGGCGCGAGCGCGCCGCGCTCCTTGCGACGCACCTCCACGACGTGATCAGGCTGCACTCCGCCGGGAAAGCGGTGCCCGTCCTCTTCAGCGGTATCAGCGGGGCGAGCCTCGCCTTGAGCCTGACCGTAGCCCCGGCCGAGCCTCGCTTCCTCGCCTGGACCGCCGGCTCCGCGACGTTGCTCGCGGGAAGCATCGCCGCGCTCGCCGTGCCGGAGACGTACCGGCGCGACACGCTGGGGGCCGCCGCGCAGCTCTCACAAGGCAGCTTCTGGCTCGGGCTCGCGTTCTTCACGGACAGCGGCCTCGCGAGGGCGACGCCGATCGCGCTATCGTCGGGATATTACGTGTCCGGCTTGCTCTCCGGGCTGAACCTGGCGCTGTCCGACTACACGCCTGCTTCCCGCCTCCGCGCCGACCATGCGCTGGTGGCGACGCCCGGATGGCGCGCGCGGCTGTCAGGCGCGCAGATCGCGAGCATCGAGCGGGATCTGCTGGCCACCGCGCCTGCGATCCCGAGCTGGGCCATCTACCTCCCGGTCGCGCTCGGCGGGGTCGCCGCTACCGCGCCCGTGTGGGACGGCGATCTGCCAGCAGAGAGGCGGATGTTGAGCTTGACGTCCGGTCTCCTCGCCTCCGTGTGGTCGCTCGGCGCCATGTTCGATCCCGAACATCCGGCGCAGTCCTACCAGCGGGATCTGCGCAGGGCCGGCCTGCAGGTCGCGCCTTCAGGACCCGACGGCAACGTGGGTTTCACGGTCTCGGGCAAGTTCTAGAGCGGCGGTGGGCGGAAACCGCTGTAGAGCGACAGACGGGCTGAAGCCACACGCGAGCAGCGAGGAGTCGAAGCCCGCCATCGCGCTCGTGTCTCCTGGCTCGACCTCTGGAGGAGCTCGGGGACACAGCAGTGATTGTCATCGTTTCGCGCTCCTTCGAGCGCTCATCAAGGAGGATTGGCCATGCGCAACGTTCTCATCGTCGTGTTCGTGCTCATCGTGGGATGTGGCGGAGAGGCTCCGGCCGCGAGCTGGGTGGCCTGCGAGTTCACCGGCAGCACCCCAGGCGGCGTGACGGTCCGTAGCTGCGCCGAGCTCGAGACCGACGACCCGGACAAGCACGAAAGTCAGTGCACGGACACGTCAAACCTCGAGGCCGAGCTCGTCGATCGATGCTCTACCGACGACGTGCTCGGCACCTGCGTCGTCACCGGCGACGGCGAGACCATGACGACGTACCATTATGAAACAGAGCTCCTCACGGCGGATACCGTCAAGCCGATCTGCGAAGCGACGAATGGCACCTGGACGCCGCGCTGACGCGCTGACCCGGTGCGTGTCGCCGCGGGCCCGAGCGCCTCGACGCCCCGTGGTTCGGCGTGATCACGGGATCGTGTCGTCGACGTAGTATCCGGCGCTCCCGACCGGGACCGTCACGGCGCCCGAGCCGACGGTGAACGCCCCGTTCGGCGTGATGTTGGCCGGGTTCTGTCCTTGCCCGATCGTCTGGTACCAGGTCAGCCGGGTGATCTCTCCGCCGCCCGTGCCGATCCGCAGGTGCACGCCGCCGTTGTCATAGCGGTATCCACCGCTCACCTGGTCGCTCGAGAACCACGTCCAGGAGGAGCTCACCGGCAGCTGAAACTGCTGCGTTCCGCTCTGCGCCGGCGGCGCGCCGCTGCCGTCCGTGTGGCTGACGCTCACGCCCTTCTTGCCGAGGTACTGCAGGCTCGCCGTGGTCACATAAAAGTACTCGGTGTTCGCCTGGTAGCTGCCCACATTGCTCCCGCCGATCGCAAGGGCTCGAAAGAACGGCTGGCCGTTCGAGAAGGTCGCCGTGTACAGCCGCCATGGAGTCGACATGCCAGGGTCGAGCTGCGCTTCGCTCACCGAGTCGACCTCCTCGTCTCCTGGCTGCTCTATCCGCTCGGCGACGATGCAGCCCGACGCCGCCAGCATCGCGAAGACCGCCGTCCCGACCTGCACCAACACGCTCTGCGCTTGCATGACAGCCGAACCTCTCTACGGACTTTCATGGCCCAGATCCGCTGGGGAACCGACGATTCCGGGCAACCTGCCGAACCGAGGTAATCGAAGTCACCGGAGTAGACAATTGAAAGGATCGTCCGCGAGCTTTACCTCGAGCTCGAGATCGGAATGGCGACGAGCGCATGACGGTGGTGCGTTCCGGCCGCGGACGGGATCGACCGAGCACCATGATCCCGCTGGCGCGCAGCAGCGCCGGATCGGCGCAAGTCGACACAGTTCGGCACGAGTTCACGGGACGGCCAGCGCCGTGCGCTGCGTGGCCGGATCAGCGGAATCAGCGGGAGACGAGGTCCGTCATCCAGGGCACGTCGGGGGTCGTTCTCAGGACCGTGCCGGCCCACTGCCGGTCGTCCATCCGCTCGAAGCCCTCGGTGACGGCCTCGAAGTACGACGAGGCGAGCCCCACGAACGCGCGAGGCGCGCCGCCGCAGGGGTCGGCCGTCACGACCATGAGCCGCGGCAGGCCGGTGCCCACGTGCAGCACGCGGCCGACCGGCGCGCCGCCCTCGTCGGTCGGCTGGGTGTGCACGTCGGCGATCGTCGGATCCTGCTCCAGGCTCTTCATCTGATCGAAGAAGAGCTGCATGTACCACCCCTCGACGTAGGGCGCACCGCACCCTTGCGACTGAACCTTCACCGCCTGGTTGATGAAATCGAGGTGCTCCTGGGTGAGGGGCAGGCCGGCGCGCTCGTTCGCGGCCATCTCGCCGAGCGTCCGCGCGACGTCGTGGAGCTGCGAGAAGTACGCCGACACCCTCTCCCCGAGCTGCGGCGCGCTCGACAGATCGAGCGCGCCGACGATCTCGACGCCGTGCTCGGCCAGCTCGGCGATGCGCGTGTAGAACGCCGGGTACGGATCGACATACGCGTCCGGGAACTCGCACGTGTCCCCGCCCGTGTACGACTGCTTGGCGTAGAGCAGGGTGTCGTGGCGGAGCTCGGCCCAGGAGGCGAGCTGGGTGCTCAGCAGGCGGCGGCCCCACGCCTCGGTCTTCGCCACCCCGGGCAGCCCCTCGCCGTCAGAGATCGCCCGCGCCGGCGACAGCTCCCGCAGCGCCCCGAGCCAGCGGTTGTAGAGGTTCTTGCCCCAGAAGTCCCCGGGGTGCGCGTCGACGAGCACGCGCATCATGTGCAGGTCGGGCGCATAGGGGAACTTCCCGAGCTCCGGCGCGAGCAGCTGGCCTGCCTGATCGTTGCCGAGCGCGGCGAAGCCCACGTCGAGCGGATCCGGCATCATGCGCTTGACGGCGCCGCCCTGCACCCGGTCGAAGACCACGTTCGAGAAGACGTGGGAGTCGACGACGTACCGCTGGCCGAGCAGCGCGAAGCTCGACGAGAGGGGCATCGTGCCCTTGCCGAGCCCGTTGATCATGATGTGGCTCGAGATCCGCTGCGTCCCGTGGCCCTCCTTCACGATGACCTCGGCGATCCGCGCGTCCGGGACGCCGGCGAGGCCGGCGGCGTCGCTGAGGCCGAGGTCGGCGAGCAGGTCGTCGAGCTCCGGCAGGGTCATGAAATCGCTCTCGCCGACGAAGGCCTGGATCGCGTCGTCGATGCGCTTGTAGCGGGCGACGGTCTCCGCGTCGGCCAGGGCGCGCAGCACGTACGCGCCCTCGAGGTGCCGCCGCTGGAAGCGCTGGGTGCCGTCCTGCTGGGTCTCGAGGAAGCGGAAATCCACGCGGCCGAGCCACATCATGCTGCGGAAGTAGCGCTCGAGCTCGGGGTGCAGCTCGTCGACGTAGTGGCCGCGGGGCTCGAACTGCGAGAAGTCCATGAGCCGGTCCGTGCCGAAGAGGCGAACCTCCCCCATGCCCTGGTGGGCCTCGGCGCCCGCGACGAGCTCGTCGATCGCCGCGGCGCTGGCGCCCGCGACGGGGGCGACGGGCGCGCCGTCGAGCAGCGCGAGCGCGACGGCCGTGAAGAGATCCGCGTCCGCGCGCGCCTCGGCGCCGAGCTCCGCTCCGGCGCCCGAGGCGAGCCGCGCGCGCATCTGCTTCAGCATCGTCCCGAGCTCGGGCGCGAGCGAGGCCAGCTCCACCGCCTTCAGGATCGCGTCGTACGAGCGGTGGACCGCGAACAGGACCGAGTCCGCGGACACGTAGAGCGGCAGGTCGAGCGAGTAGATGCTCTCGTAGCCGTAGACGAAGGTCGGGAAGGACTTCTTGCTCGAAATGACGAAGCCGTTCGCGGAGAGCTTCGCGAGCTCGTCCTCGTCGAGGGCGAGCGCGGTGCCCTGGAGGAGCGAGAGGCCCGCGGCGTCCGCCGGCGCATAGGACAGGCCCGACGCGAAGGGGACGGGGTAGCGCGCGGCGAAATCCTCGGCGCTCATGCTCGCCGAGGCATCCCGCTCGGCGAGCAGCGCGGTGAGCTCCGCCTGCTGCTCGGGCCCGAGCTCCGTGGAGGGCAGCTGGGTGCCGTCGGTGCCGGGCGGGGGCTGGCTCCCCTCGCCAGAACAGCCGGCGGCGAGGGCGACGAGGATCGGAACGACGTGAAGGCGAAGAAGCAGGTTGCGCATCGTGCTCCCCTTTCGAAGCGTGCCCCTGAGAGCCCGGGGCGCGACGGCCCTGAAAGCAAAGGTGGTGCCGTGGGCGCGCGATGCGAGGGGCGTCCTCCTGCAAACAGGGTGGGAGACAGCCATGCTCCGGCCGCGCGCTGGGGCTGATCCACGCGCCTGCCGGCCGTGGCCGCGCAGCCTCGGCGCGAAGATCGCTTCTGCGACGGAGCGCAGGGTCAGGGCTCTCGTGTGAAACCACGGTTCTTCAGGCGCTCCTTGGGCCTCGGGGGACGATCGTGCGACCCCCTGAGCCGTGAGCCTCCCCTCGCGGGACTTCAGCAGAGGAGCCCCGTTTGACCCGCCCCTTGAAGCTCGTCCGACCGCCGCCGCCCGCGCCGAAGCGGGTCTTCGCCGGCGACGACGCGACCCTCGTGCACGCGTTCCGGCGGGGCGACCCCGGGGCGCGCGCCGCCCTCTACGACCGGTTCGCGGATCACGTCCACCGGGTGCTCTACCGGCTGCTGGGCTTCAGCCACGACCTGGCCGACCTGCACCACGACGTCTTCGTCCGCGCGCTCGGCTCGCTGCCGGGCCTGGAGGACCCGAGCGCCCTCAAGGGATGGCTCACGATGATCGCGGTGCACGTGGCGCGATCGTCGATCACCCGCAGGAAGCGGCGCAGCTGGCTCTGGTTCCTGCCGAGCGAGGAGCTGCCCGAGGTCGAGTCCGGCGCGGCGTCGGGCGACGTGCTGGACGCCTTGCGCGCGACCTACGCGGTCCTCGACGCGCTCCCGGTGGACGAGCGGATCGCCTTCGCGCTCCGGTTCATCGACGGCATGGAGCTCACCGAGGTCGCCGCGGCGTGCGAGACCTCGCTCGCGACGATCAAGCGGCGGCTCGCCCGCGCCAGCGCCCGCTTCGAGGCCGAAGCCCGCAAGCAACCCGCGCTCGAGGCGTGGCTCGATGGAGGTACCCGGTGGGGCAATCCGAGCGCCCGCTGATCCCCCTGGGGCGGCACGTGGCCGAGCTTCAGGACCGGATGCCGGCGGCGCGGCTCGATCGCGAGCGCGGGCGAGCGCGGCTGCTCGCGGCGGCGCCGGCGCCCGGTGCGGAGACGGCCGGGCGCGGAGAGCGGCCCCGCCGTGAGTCGTCCTGGGCGCCGCGGCGGACGAGGCCTGGAAGGCCGTTCGCGGCGCGGCTCGCCGCCTCGCTGGCGGCGGTGGCCCTGCTCGCCGCCGCGCTCGTGGTCGCGCTCGTGGCGCGCCCCCGCGCTCCGATGCGCTTCGCGCTCGGGGCGGCCGAGCCAGGGGTCGTCGGCGCGTGGATCGCCGCGCCGACCACGGCGGAGCTGCCGATCCGGTTCTCCGACGGCTCGCTGCTCCGCCTCGCGCCGGGGGGGCGCGCCCGCGTCGCCTCGGTGGGCGCAGACGGCGCGGAGCTCTCCCTCGAGCGAGGCGCCCTCGATCTCTCGGTCGTCCACCGCGAGGGCGCGCGCTGGACGGTGCGGGTCGGGCCGTTCCAGATCCGCGTGATCGGGACGCGCTTCGAGACCCGATGGGACCCGGTGACCGAGCAGCTCGTGGTCGCGCTGCACGAGGGGGCGATCACGGTCTCCGGGCCGGTCGTGGGCGATTCGCGCGCCGTCCGCGCCGGCGAGCGGCTCACCATCTCGCCCGCGACGAACACCCTCGAGGTGGGCTCGATCGACGCTGCCTCTGGCCCCACTGCCTCCGGCCCCACATCGACGGCGACCCCGCCCGGCGCGGCTGCCACGAGCGCGGCCGATCCCGGCGCAGGCGCTCCGAGCGCGCCTGCCCCGAGCGAAGCCGATCCGGGCGCGGCTGCGCCCTCGACGAGCGGGCCGCCGGCGGCCGCCCGCGCCCCGGACGCCGGGGCGGCCACGCTGGAAGGGCAAGCAGGCGGCGAGGGCTCGGTCGCTCCCCTGCCCGCGCTCCGAGAGACGCCGTCGTGGCGCGCCCTGGCCCTCGAGGCCAGGTACAGGGACGCCCTGGCCGCCGCGGAGGGCGAGGGCTTCGACGCGATCTGCGACGCCGCGAGCGCGAGCGATCTGCACGCGCTCGGCGACGCGTCCCGGCTCGGCGGGAGCCCGGCGCGCGCCGCCCAGGCCTTCGCCTCCCTCCGCGCCCGGTTCCCCAGCTCGCCCGAGGCCACGTCGGCGGCGTTCATGCTGGGGAGGATCGCCCAGGACCAGAGCAAGGACCACGCGGCCGCCGCGCGCTGGTTCGCCCGGTACCTGCGCGAGCAACCGGCGGGCGCGTTCGCCGCCGATGCCGCGGGGCGCCTCGTCGAGGCGGAGGACAGGCGGGGCGACGAGGCGGGCGCCCGGAGGGCGGCCGAGCAGTACCTCGCCGCTCATCCGAGCGGCTCGCACGCGGGGTACGCGAAGCACGTGCTCGGGCGCGGATCGAAGGCGGTCACCCCCGGAGGCTCTCCTGCCAGGCCCGTCCCCTCCGGAGGCTCTCCCGGCGCGCCGGGCCCTGCCGCCGAGCCTCCCTCGCCGTGAGACGCCGCGCCGCGACGCTCCTCTTCCTCGCCTTCCTCGCCGGGGCCACGCTCGCAGCAGGGGCCGCGCTCGCCGAGGGCGCGCGCGCCGGCGAGACCCGGACCGAGGCCCCCTCGACCATCGCCGTCCTCTGCGCCCCCGGCGATCGCTTCGGCCTGCGGCTCGTGGCCGAGATCGAGTCGCTGGGCTTCCGGGCGGAGCGCCTCGACCCCGCGGCCGCGCCGGCGTCGCGCGCGTCCCTCGAGGCCTCGGCGCGCGAGGTGGGCGCCATCGCCGCGATCCGCGCCGTCCCCTCCGAGCGCGGCGTCGAGATCTGGATCGCCGATCGGGTGACCGGCAAGACCGTCCTCCGCGAGATGGCGGACGACGGCGGCACGCCCGACCGCGACGCGGCGCTCGCGCTCCGCGCCGTCGAGTTGCTGCGCGCCAGCCTCCTCGAGGCCGGCCTGCCCGCGCCCCCGCCCGGAGAGGTGCCCGCGACGCCCGAGATCCGCGAGAAGCTGCGGGTCCGCGCGCCGGACACGCTGCCCGCGCCGGCCCGGAGGCCGTCGCCGGCGCTCCGCCTCTCGCTCGCTCCCGGTGCGCTGCTGAGCCCAGGCGGCTTCGGCGCGGCGGTCAGCGTCGACGTCGGCCTCTCCTGGCTGCCGAGCGAGCACGCCGGCGCGATCGCGTTCGCCGCGATTCCGGTCAGCGCCCACCAGGTCGAGCGATCGCAAGGCACCGCCGAGCTCTCCGTCCTGCTCGCCGGCGGGGGCGCGCGCTTCCAGCTGGCCCCGCGCGACAGCCCGTGGACGGCCTCGGCGGATCTCGGCTTCTCGGCCGTGTTGCTCTGGAGCACGGGGGTGGCCAGCAAAGGCTTCCGCTCGAGCGCATCCGCCGCGGTGACCGCCAGCCCCTTCGCGGGCGTCGGCCTCTCCTTCGCCCTGACCCCCACGTTCCGCCTGCGCGCCGACGCCCTCGCCAGCGTCCTCGTCGAGGGTGTCTCCGTCCGGTTCGTCGAGCGAGAGACAGCGACCTGGGGCAAACCGTTCATCCTCTCTTCAGCCGGCATCGAGATCGATCTGTTCTTATGAGCCGCCGTCACGCGCCGGAGGGACTTCACCTCTGGAGCCTGGCCTGGAGGTCGTTCGAATGAAACGATGGATGATGGTCCTCGGAGCGATGGCGGTGATGAACAGCGGATGTGAAGAGATCGTCTTCAATCCCATTCAAAATGGGGGTTGGGGGAGCCCCCCGGCCCCCATGGTGCCCGACGACGGCGATGAGGTGGACGACGATGATGTAGACGACGTGGACGACGGCGCCTCGGCCGTCCAGGTCATCGCGCTGCGAGGCAGCGATGTGGTCCCCGGCTCCCTCTACTTCACGGGCAGTCCACCGCCCTGGGAGACCCCGGACGCGCTCGTCCTGTACTTCAGCAACGCTGTCGAGCAGTGCGCCCAGCCCGTGTTCGATCTCGAGGCCGGCGTCGACTGTGACAAGGCAGGTACCTGGCAATTCATCCTGCTGATTCCGCCCGAGCTCAACGAGCCAGGTCTCATCGATCTCTCCGCCATGCACATCCCCTTCTCCAAAACTGTGTTCTTCTCCGGTTGCGGTGGCGCGAGCGGCTCGGGCCCCGGCCATGAGGGCACGCTCGAGATCGTCAGCAGCGACGAGACCTCGCTGTTCGTGAAGGTGCGCGGCGCGGGCGACGAGAACTGGCCGGTCGACGGCGATCACACGGTCCAGCGCTGCGGCACATAGCTCTGCGCTCGCGCGACGGCTGGCCGCCGGGCTCCGGCAGAAACAGCACAGCGCGCCCGAACGGCAGGCGTCGGAGGATTCTCGGCGAACTCCCTCTCTTCCCCCTCGTCATCGCAGGCGAGCCGGCGCGAGGGCGCCCTGCCATTTTCCATGGCGGAGCGCGGCGCTTTTGGCAACATGCACCGACGCTCGACGCTTCGGAGGCCGCCGCGTCGGCCTTCGAAGATCCCCCTATGGCCGATAGTCCACGCTACCTCGTGATCGAGGTCCTGCACGACGGGCCCGAGACGATCCTCTACCGAGCCCGGCGCGAGGAGGACGGCCGGCCGGTGGTGCTCAAGGTCCTGCGGCGCGACCACGCGAGCCCCCGCGCCCTCGGGCGGCTGCGCCACGAGCACGACGTCGCCAGGACGCTCGACTCGACGGCCATCGTCAAGGCCCACGGGATCGAGGCGTTCCGTGACCAGATGGCGCTGGTCCTCGAGGACTTCGGCGGCCGCTCGCTCGACCGGTTCATCCAGGGGCCGACGCCGCTCGATCGCTTCTTCCCCCTCGCCCTCCGCCTCTCCGGCGCGCTCGCCGAGCTGCATCGACACCGCGTCATCCACAGGGACATCAAGCCCCAGAACCTGCTCTACAACCCCGACACCGGGGAGGTGAAGATCACCGATCTCGGGATCGCCTGCCTCTCGCCCCGCGAATGCCACGACGTCTCCCATGACGGGCTCATCGCGGGGACCCTGGCGTACATGGCGCCCGAGCAGACGGGCCGGATGAACCGCTCCACCGATGAGCGGACCGACCTGTACTCCCTCGGCGTCACCTTCTACGAGCTGCTGACCGGCGCCTTGCCCTTCCAGGCGAGCGATCCCGTGGAATGGGTGTATTGCCACGTCGCCCTCCACCCATCCCCGCCCCACGCGCTCGTCCCCTCGATTCCCCCGCAGCTGTCGGCGGTCGTCCTCAAGCTGCTCTCCAAGTCCGCCGAGGATCGCTACCAGAGCGCGCTCGGCCTGCAGCGCGACCTCGACGAGTGCTTCGCCAGGTGGCAAGCGAGCGGGGCGATTCCGCCCTTCCCGCTCGGTGAGCGCGATCTCTCCGATCGGTTCCAGATCCCGCAGCGGCTCTACGGCCGCGAGCGCGAGCTAGGGGCCCTGCTCGCCGCGTTCGAGCGCGTGGTCGCGAGCGGCCGGCCGGAGCTCGTGCTCGTGTCGGGCTACTCGGGCGTCGGCAAGTCGTCGCTCGTGGCCGAGCTGCGCGGGCCGGTGGTGCGCGAGCGGGGCTTCTTCCTCTCCGGCAAGTTCGAGCAGCTGAGGCGCGACGTCCCTTACCACGCCTTCCTCCAGGCGTTCCGGGCGCTCTTGCGGGAGATCCTGGGCGTGAGCGACGAGGAGCTCGAGCGCTGGCGAGAGCGCCTCCGGGAGGCCGTCGGCGCGACCGGCGCGCTGCTCGCCGGCGTGCTCCCCGAGCTCGCGCTGCTCCTCGGCCCGCAGCCGCCCGCGCCGGAGCTCCCGGGCGTCGAGGCCCGGCACCGGTTCCACGCGGCGCTCCAGCGCTTCGTGGCGGCGTGCGTCCAGAAGGAGCACCCCATGGTGCTCTTCCTCGATGACCTCCAGTGGGCCGACGCCGGCAGCCTCCAGCTGCTCGAGCAGCTCATCACCTACACCGAGACCGAGCACCTCCTGCTCATCGGCGCTTATCGCGACAACGAGGTCGGCCCGGCGCACCCGCTGCCGCTCATGCTGGCCGACGCGCGGAAGCGCGGCGCGACCTTCAGCGACCTCGTCCTCGCGCCGCTCTCCGCCTCCGACGTCGGGGCGCTCGTCGCGGGGGCGGTCCACGCCGCGGCCGAGCGCGCCGAGCCGCTCTCGCGGCTCGTCCACGAGAAGACCGGCGGCAACCCCTTCTTCGCGATCCAGTTCCTCTTCGAGCTGCACCAGGAAGGCCTCATCGCCTTCGACGCGAAGGCGGGCGCCTTTCGCTGGGACATCGCCGCGATCCGCGGCAAGGGCTTCACCGACAACGTCGTCGAGCTGATGGTGGGCAAGCTCAAGCGGCTCCCCGTCCCGACGCAGGACGCGCTCAAGCTCGCCGCGTGCCTCGGCGCCAGCCTGGACCTCGACACCCTCGCGCTGGTCGCGAGCCGCCCTGCAGCCGAGCTCGGCGAGGCGCTCGCCGAGGCCGTGCGCGAGGGGCTGCTGCTCCGCCGGGACTCGGGCTACCGCTTCCTCCACGACCGGGTGCAGCAGGCCGCCCACGCGCTCATCCCCGCCGGACAGCTCGCCGAGGTGCACCTCTGCATCGGCCGGCTGCTCCTGAAGGGCCAGCGCGCGGACGAGCGCGAGGAGGCGCTCTTCGACGTCGTGGGGCACCTGAACCGCGGCGCCGCGCTCATCCGTTCCCAGGCCGAGCGCGACGAGCTCGCCGCGCTGAACCTCCGCGCCGGCAGGAAGGCCAAGGCCGCCGCGGCCTTCCAGTCCGCCGCCGCGCTCTTCGCCGCGGGCCTCTCCCTGCTCGCGCCGAGCTGCTGGGAGGCGCGGCACGAGCTGACCTACGATCTGACCTTCGAGCGCGCGCACGCCGCGTACATCGCCGGCGGCTTCGACGAGGCCGGGCGGCTGCTGCAAGAGCTCATGGATCACGCGAGCACCGAGGCCGAGCGAGCCGTGGCCGTCGAGCTCGCCATCGCCCTGAGCGTGACCCGCGGGCAGGCCGCCCGCGCGGTGGACATCGGGCTCTCGTTCCTCCGCTCCTGCGACGTCGACCTGTCGATCCCGCTCACCGATGCGCGGCTCGCGGAGGAGACCGAGGGCGTCTGGCAGGCCCTGGGCGACCGGGCGATCGAGGGCCTGATCCACCTGCCTCCCATGACGCACCCGACGTGCAAGATCGCGATGAGCGTCCTGGCGAGCGTGTCTGTCCCCGCGTACTTCGTGCACCCGGACCTGAACTACCTCGTCGTCCTGCGCATGGTGAAGCTCAGCCTGCAGCACGGCAACGCCGCGAGCTCCCCTCACGCGTATGCGGCGTTCGCGAAGGTGATCGGCCCGAAATACGGGCGATACCAGGAGGGATATCTGTTCGGCAAGCTCGGTCATGACCTGGTGGAGAGGGACAACCTCCTCGCCATGAAGGCCATGGTCTTTTCCTTGTTCGGCAATCTGATCATCTTCTGGAAGCGCCATTACCGAGAGACGTATCCGTACACGCGCGCCGGCTTCAACGCCGCGATCGAGACCGGCAACCTGAACGACGCGTGCTTCCTCTGCATCTGGGCCCCGCTGTTTCCGCTGCTCGCCGGCGAGCCCCTGGAGGACGTCCTCCGCGAGGTCGAGGAGCACCTCCGCTTCGTGCGCAAGACCGGATACGAGTTCGTCTACAACATCCTCCTGAGCGCCTACGCGCTGGTCCAGGCGCTGCGAGGCAGGCCGGCCCGGCTCCCGATGATGGATGGATCCGAGCTGGATCCCGGCGCTTTCGAGGCGCGGCTGCCTCCCGGGGACATGGGCGGCGTGCTCAGCTTCCACTGCAGCCTGAAGGCCCAGGGGCTGTTCTTGCTCGGCTCCCCCGGGGAGGCGTGCGAGGCGACGCGCCGGGTGATCGTCGACAGGCCCTGGAGGACCGAACCGCAGGCGCTCGTGGCGGAGGACTTCTATTATCACGCGCTCGCGCTCGCGGCGCTCGTCGACGACGACGATGCGCGCGATGCGCGCAGCCCGCACGAGGCGCCGCCGTCGCCGGAGCGGGAGCTGCCGGACGGGCTGCTCGACTGCGAGCGGCAGCTCGGCGAGTGGGCCAGGAACGGCCCCGACAACTACCTCCACAAGCACGCGCTGGTCCGCGCCGAGATCGCCCGGCTCCGCGGGCAGGAACCGCAGGCGGCCCGGCTCTACGAGCAGGCCGCGTCGGCCGCGCGGGAGGGCGGCTTCGTCCAGCACGAGGCCATCGCCTGCGAGCTCGCCGCGGCGTTTTACCGCGCGAACGGCCTCGCCACCGCCGCCGACGCCCACCTCCAGAAGGCCCGCGCCGCCTACTTCCGCTGGGGCGCCCACGCCAAGGTCGAGCAGCTCGACCAGCGGTATCCCTTCCTCGTCGAGCGAAAGCCGATCGCCCCCACCGTCACCTTCGCCGTACGCGCCGAGCAGTTCGACGTCCTCTCCATCGTCAAGGCCTCTCAGAGCATCTCCGGTGAGCTCAAGCTCCCGCGCCTGCTCGAGATGCTCCTGCGCACGGTGATCGAGCACGCGGGCGCCGAGGAAGGCTACGTGCTCCTGGCCCGCGAAGATCGCCTGTCGACGGCGGCGGCGATCGCGGCGCCCGGGGGCGCCGCGCGGCTGCTCGACGCGGGCGAGGCCGCGGCGGCCGCGCTGCCGCAATCCATCCTCAACTACGTTCGCCGCAGCCACGAGCGCGTGCTGCTCGACGACGCCGCCGGGAAGCACCCTTTCCTCGAAGAGGAGTATTTCACGCGGAAGAAGCCGAGGTCGGTGCTGTGCCTGCCCATCGTCCGCCAGGCGCGGCTGCTCGGCGTGCTCTACCTGGAGAACCGGCTCGTGGCCGGGGCGTTCACCCCAGGGCGGCTCACCGTGCTCGAGCTGCTCGCCTCGCAGTCGGCCATCTCGCTCGAGAACGCCATGCTCTACGCCGACATCGAGCAGGAGAACGCCGAGCGGCGCCGGGCGGAGCGCGAGCTCCGCGAGAGCCAGGCCACGCTGCAGGCCATCATCGACAACTCCTCCGCGGCCATCTTCCTCAAGGATCGCGACGGCCGGCACCTGCTCGCCAACCGCGGGGTGAGCCGCGCCCTCGGCAGGCCGCTCGATCAGATCATCGGAAAGACGAGCGCCGAGCTCATGCCTACAGCGCGCGCCGTGGCGCTGGACGCGCACGACCGGCAGGTGCTCGACAGGGGCGAGCCGCTCGAGTTCGAGGAAGAGTTGATCCTGGAGGACGGGCCGCACACCTACCTGTCGGTCAAGTTCCCGCTCGGCGAGGACGTGATGCCCGGCGTGATCTGCGGCGTCTCCACCGACATCACCCAGCGCAAGCGGGCCGAGCTGGCCGAGCGCTTCCTCGCCGAGGCGAGCCGCAAGCTCATGGCCCTCGGCTACGGCGCCACCCTCGAGAGCGTCGCTCAGCTCGCCGTGCCCGAGCTGGCCGACCAGTGCGTCGTCGACGTGCGCCTCGATCCGGACGCTCCGGAGCGCACGGGCACCGCAGGAGTGCCCGCCGAGCTCGCAGGGGCGGTGATCGACGCGCTGCAGCCGCTCTCGGCGGCGTCGCTGCAATGCCCCGAGGTGGGCGACGTCCGCGCCGCGCCCCTCCTGGATCGGCTCGGCGTTCACTCCTTGCTCCGGGCTCCGCTCCTCGCGCGCGACCGGTGCTTCGGCGTCATGACCTTGCTGGCGACCGCGCCACGGCGCAGCTACGGCCCCGCCGACCTGTGGCTGGCCCAGGAGCTGGCGAGCCGCGCCGCCCTCACCCTCGACAACAGCCGCCTGTTCACCGAGGCGCAGGAGGCGATCGAGCGCCGCGACGAGTTCCTCCTCGTCGCCTCGCACGAGCTCAAGACCCCGCTCACCTCGCTCAAGATGCAGGCCCACCTCCTCGCCCGGCTCCTGCCCCGCTTCCAGCGCGCCGAGGTCGCTCCGGAGCGCATCGACGCCGCGATCCAGGTCCTCAACCGACAGATCGCGCGCCTCGCCCACCTGGTCAACGAGCTGCTCGACGTCACCCGCCTCAACGCCGGCAGGCTCACCCTCGCGCGCGCTCCCCTCGACCTGGCGGCCATGACGCGCGAGGTCGTCGAGCGGATGCACCAGCAGCTCACCGACGCCCGCTGCCGCACCCAGCTCGATCTGGAGGGGCCCGTGCTCGGGGACTGGGATGCTTCTCGCATGGAGCAGGTCCTCATCAACCTGCTGTCCAACGCGATCAAGTACGGCTCGGGAGGCCCCATTCACGTCGTCGTGCGTGGCCTGGAAGGCCGCGCGCTGCTCATCGTCCGCGACCACGGCATCGGCATCGCGCAGGCCGACCAGGCCAGGATCTTCGAGCGCTTCGAGCGCGCAGTCTCCGTCCGCAACTTCGGCGGCCTCGGCCTCGGCCTCTACATCGTCCGGTGGATCGTCACCTCCCACGGCGGCACCATCCGCGTCGAGAGCAAGCCGGGCGCGGGCGCCACGTTCATCGTCGAGCTCCCTTTGCATGCGGCGGAGGCGGAGACGGACGTCCAGGACACCTCCCTCTCATCGACATAGAATCGACGTTCACCGGCGGCCCCCCGGGGCGACCGGTGCATGCGCGCTCCAGGCGAGCCGGCGCGAGGGCATGCCGCCATTTCCCGTGGCGAAGGACGGCGCTTTTGGCACCATCAGGCCAGACGCCGACGCCTCGGAGGCCGCTCCGGCTGCCGACGATCTTGCCTATGCCAGAAAGTCCGCGTTACCTCGTGGTGGCGGTCCTGCACCAAGGTGCAGAGACGATCCTCTACCGAGCGCGGCGCGCGGAGGACGGCCGGCCGGTGGTGCTCAAGGTCCTGCGGCGCGACCACGCGAGCCCGCGCGCCCTCGGCCGGCTGCACCACGAGCACGAGCTCGCCAGGGCGCTCGACACGACAGCCGTGGTCAAGGCCCGCGCGATCGAGGTGTTCGGCGATCAGGTGGCGCTGGTCCTGGAGGACTTCGGCGGCCGCTCGCTCGACCAGCTGCTCGATGGCGACGGGCCCATGCGCCCGATGCGCCCGATGTCGATCGAGCGCTTCTTCCCCCTCGCCCTCCGCCTGACCGACGCGCTGGCCGAGCTGCACCGCCATCGCATCATCCACAAGGACATCAAGCCCCAGAACCTGCTCTGCAACCCCGACACCGGGGAGGTGAAGATCACCGACCTCGGCATCGCCTGCCTGCTGCCCCGCGAGTCCCAGGACCTCGCCCGCGACAGGCTCATCGAGGGCACGCTCGCCTACATGGCGCCGGAGCAGACAGGCCGGATGAACCGCTGGATCGACGAGCGGACCGACCTGTACTCCCTCGGCGTCACCTTTTACCAGATGCTGACGGGCGCCCTGCCGTTCCAGGCCAGCGATCCCGTCGAGTGGGTGCATTGCCACATCGCCCAGGCGCCGCAGCCGCCGCAGGCGCTCGTCCCCTCGATTCCCCCGCTCCTGTCGGCGGTCGTGCTCAAGCTGCTCTCCAAGGCCGCCGAGGAGCGTTACCAGAGCGCCCTCGGCCTGCGCCACGACCTCGACCGGTGCTTTTCCCAGCTGCGGGCGACCGGCGCCATCGAGCCGTTCCCGCTCGGCCAGCGCGATCTCTCCGACCGGTTCCGGGTCCCGCAGCGGCTCTACGGACGCGAACGCGAGGTGGAGGCGCTGCTCGCCGCGTTCGAGCGCGTGGTCTCGAATGGCCGGCCGGAGCTCGCGCTCGTGTCGGGCTATTCGGGCATCGGCAAGTCATCGCTCGTCGCCGAGCTGCACAGGCCCGTCGTGCGCGAGCGCGGCTTCTTCCTCTCCGGCAAGTTCGAGCAGCTGAAGCGCGATGTCCCTTATCTCCCGTTCCTTCAAGCGTTCCGGGCGCTCTTGCAGGAGATCCTGGGCGCGAGCGAGGAGCAGCTCGAGCGCTGGAGGCAGCGCCTCCGCGAGGCCCTCGGCCAGGACGGCGGTCTGCTCACCGACGTGCTCCCCGAGCTCACGCTCCTCCTCGGCCCGCAGCCCCCCGTGCCCGAGCTCCCGCCCACCGAGGCGCAGGGCCGGCTGCACGCGGCGCTCCAGCGCTTCGTCGCCGCGTGCGCCCGGAAAGAGCACCCCGTTGCGCTCTTCCTCGACGACCTGCAATGGGCCGACGCGGCCAGCCTCCTCTTGCTCGAGCAGCTCGCCACCTACGCCGGGTCCGAGCACCTCCTGCTGATCGGCGCCTACCGCGACAACGAGGTCGGCCCCGCGCACCCGCTCCGGCTCACCCTGGCCGAGGTGCAGAAGCGCGGCGCCGCCGTCTCCGAGCTCGTCCTCGCGCCGCTCTCCGCCGCCCACGTCGGGGCGCTCGTCGCCGAGGCGGTCCACGCCCGAACCGACGAGGTCGAGCCGCTCTCGCGGCTCGTCTACGAGAAGACCGGCGGCAACCCGTTCTTCGTCCTCCAGTTCCTCTTCGAGCTGCACCAGGAAGGCCTCATCACCTTCGACGCCGAGCAGCGCGTATGGCGCTGGGACATCGCCGCCATCCACGACAAGGGCTTCACCGACAACGTCGTCGAGCTGATGGTGGGCAAGCTCAGGCGGCTCTCCATCCCGGCCCGGGACGCGCTCAAGCTCGCCGCCTGCCTCGGCAGCAACCTGGACCTCGACACCCTCGCGATCGTCGCGCAAAGGTCGGCGGAAGCGCTCCGCGGCGCGCTCGAGGAGGCCGTGCGGGAGGGGCTGCTCCTCCGACGGGACTCTGGCTACCGCTTCCTCCATGACCGGGTGCAACAGGCCGCGTATTCGCTCATCCCGGCCGAGCAGCTCGCCGAGGTGCACCTCTGCATCGGCCAGCTGCTCGTGAAGGCCCTGCGCCCGGGCGAGCGCGACGAGTCGCTCTTCGACGTCGTCGGCCACCTCAACCGCGGCGCCGCGCTCCTCCGCTCCCAGGTGGAGCGGGACGATCTCGCCGCGCTGAACCTCCGCGCCGGCAAGAAGGCCAAGGCCGCCGCGGCCTTCCAGTCCGCCGCCGCGCTCCTCGCCGCGGGCCTCTCCCTGCTCGCGCCATGCCGCTGGGAGACGCGGCACGAGCTGACCTATGAGCTGACCTTCGAGCGCGCGCACGTCGCGTACATCACCGGCGGCTTCGACGAGACCGAGCGGCTCCTCGAAGAGCTCATGGCGCGCGCGAGGAGCAAGACCGAGACGGCCGCCGCGGTCGAGCTCGCCGTCGCGCTGAACGTCACCCGAGGGCGACACGCTCGCGCGGTGGAGATCGGGCTCGCGTGGCTCCGCATCTGCGACATCGCGCTTCCGCTTGGCCCCAGCGACGCACGGGTCGACGAGGAGACCGAGCACGTCTGGCGGGACCTGGGCGATCGCGAGATCGCGGACCTGATCCACCTGCCCCCCATGACGCATCCGGAGATCGAGAGCGCGATGGGCGTGCTGAAGGAGGTGTCCCTCCCCGCGTTCTTCATGGACGCGAACCTGCACTACCTCGTCGTCCTGCGCATGGTCCAGCTCAGCCTGGGCCATGGCAACGCCGAGAGCTCCGCTGTCGCATACACCTTCTTCGCGAGGGTGATCGGCCCGAGGTACGGGCGATACCAGGAAGGATATCGGTTCGGCAAGCTCGGTCACGACCTGGCGCAGAGGAGCGGCCTCCTCACCACGAAATCGGTCGTGCTCACCATGTTTGGACAGCAGATCGTCTTCTGGACGCGCCATTACAGAGAGACGACTCCGTACACGCGCGCCGGCTTCAGCGCCGCGGTCGAGTCCGGCAACCTGAACGAGGCCTGCTACAACTGCATGTGGGCCGAGGTGTTCCCGCTGCTCTCCGGGGAGCCGCTGGAGGACGTGCTCCGCGCAGTCGAAGCGCGCCTCGGCTTCGTGCGAAGGGCCGGTTACGCGTTGCCGCACGGCGTCCTCCTCGGAATCTACGCCGTGATCCAGGCGCTGCGCGGGAGGCCGGTCCGCCTCTCGACCCTGGACGGCTCGGAGCTGGATCTGCCGGCCTTCGAGGCGTCGCTCGAGGAGGGGAACCCTCCGTTCGTCCGCGCCCTCTATTACAACTTGAAGGCGCAGGCGCGCTTCCTGATCGGCCCTCCCGGAGCGGCGTTCGCCGCGGTGACCCGCGGGCGCGCCGAGCACCCCTACAAGGTCGAGTCGAACGTCATCATCGCCGAGAGCTCCTATTACCTCGCGCTCTCGCTCGCGGCCCTCTCCAGCGAGGCCCATGAGGCGCGGCCCGCCCCGCGGGGGGACCCCCCCGAGGAGCTGCTCGAGTGCGAGCGGCAGCTCGGCGCGTGGGCCAGGAGCTGCCCCGAGAACTTCCTCCACAAGCACGCCCTGGTCCGCGCCGAGATCGCCCGGCTCCGCGGGCAGGAACCGCGGGCGATGCGGCTCTACGAGCAAGCCATCTCCTCGGCGCGGGAGAACGGCTTCGTCCAGCACGAGGCCATCGCCTGCGAGCTCGCCGCGGCGTTTTACCGCGCGCGCGGCCTCTTCACGTCCGCCGACGCCTACCTGCGAGAGGCCCGCGCCGGCTATTTTCGCTGGGGCGCCCACGCCAAGGTGGAGCAGCTCGACCAGCGCTACCCCTACCTCGCCCCGCACCAGCCGATCGCGCCCACCGTCACCTTCGCCGTGCGGGCCGAGCAGTTCGATGTCCTGTCGGTCGTCACCGCCTCTCAGAGCATCTCCGGCGAGCTCAAGCTCCCGCGCCTGCTGGAGATGCTGCTGCGCATCGTTGTCGAGCACGCGGGCGCCGGAGAGGGGGTCGTGCTCCTGGTCCGGGAGGATCGCCTGTCGATCGCGGCGGCGATCTCGACGTCCGGGGGCGCGGCGCGGCTGCTCGACGCGGGCGAAGCGGCGGCGACCGCGCTGCCGCGGTCGGTCCTCAACTACGTTCGCCGCAGCCACGAGCGCGTGCTGCTCGACGACGCCTCCGGCAGACACCCGTTCTCGGAGGACGACTATTTCAGGCAGAGCGGGCCGGGATCGGTGCTGTGCCTGCCGATCGTGCGGCAGGCGCGGCTGCTCGGCCTGCTCTACCTGGAGAACAGGCTCATCACCGGGGCGTTCACGCCCGGGCGGCTCACCGTGCTCGAGCTGCTCGCCTCGCAATCGGCCATCTCGCTCGAGAACGCCATCCTCTATACCGACATCGAGCAGGAGAACGCCGAGCGGCGCCGGGCGGAGCGGGAGCTCCAGGCCCACCAGAAGACGCTCCAGGCCATCGTCGACAACTCCGCTGCAGCCATCTACCTCAAGGATCGCGACGGCCGGTATCTGCTCGCCAACTGCCACGCGGAGAGCGCCGTCGGGCTGCCGCGCCATGAGCTCGTCGGAAAGACCGACGCCGAGGTCTTTCCTGCTTCGACCGCCGAGGTGCTCCGTGACAACGACAGGAAGGTGCTCGACGCGGGCGAGCCGCTGCAGTGCGAGGAGGAGATCTTGCTGGACGACGGGCCGCACACCTTCCTGTCGGTCAAGTTCCCGCTCGGCGAGCGGGTCATGCCCGGCGTGCTCTGCGGCATCTCCACCGACATCACCCAGCGCAGGCGGGCCGAGCTGGCCGAGCGTTTCCTCGCCGAGGCGAGCCGCAAGCTCATGGCCCTCGGCTACGGCGCCACCCTCGACAGCGTGGCGCCGCTCGCCGTGCCCGAGCTGGCCGATCAGTGTGTCATCGACGTGGACCTCGCTCGCGGCGCCCCGGGACACACGATCGCCGCGGGCGTGCCTGCCGAGCTCGCAGGGGCGGTGATCGACGCGCGGCAGCCGCTCTCGGCGGCGTCGCTGCAACGCCCCGAGGTGGGCGACGTGCGCGCCGCGCCCCTCCTGGAGCCGCTCGGCGTTCACTCCTTGCTCCGGGCTCCGCTCCTCGCGCGCGACCGGTGCTTCGGCGTCATGACCCTGCTGGCGACCGCGCCACGGCGCAGCTACGGCCCCGCCGACCTGTGGCTGGCCCAGGAGCTGGCGAGCCGCGCCGCGCTCGCCCTCGACAACAGCCGCCTGTTCACCGAGGCCCAGGAGGCCATCGAGCGCCGGAACGAGTTCCTCCTCGTCGCCTCGCACGAGCTCAAGACCCCGCTCACCTCGCTCAAGATGCAGGCCCACCTCCTCGCCCGGCTCCTGCCCCGCTTCCAGCGCGCCGAGGTCGCTCCGGAGCGCATCGACGCCGCGATCCAGGTCCTCGACCGACAGATCGCGCGCCTCGCCCACCTGGTCAACGAGCTGCTCGACGTCACCCGCCTCAACGCCGGCCGGCTCACCCTCGCGCGCGCCCCCCTCGACCTGGCAGCCATGACGCGCGAGGTCGTCGAGCGGATGCACCAGCAGCTCGACGACGCCTGCTGCCGCACCCAGCTCGAGCTGGAAGGGCCCGTGGTGGGCAACTGGGACGCTTCTCGCATGGAGCAGGTCCTCATCAACCTGCTGTCCAACGCGATCAAGTACGGCGCGGGGGCCCCCATTCACGTCGTCGTGCGCGGCCTGGAAGGCCGCGCGCGGCTGGTCGTCCGCGATCACGGCATGGGCATCACGGAGACCGACCAGGCCAGGATCTTCGAGCGCTTCGAGCGCGCCGTCTCCGCCCGCAGCATCGGCGGCCTGGGCCTCGGCCTCTACATCGTCCGGTGGATCGTCACCTCCCACGGCGGCACCATCCGCGTCGAGAGCAAGCCGGGCGCGGGCGCTGCGTTCATCGTCGAGCTCCCCTTGCGCCCGGCCGAGGCGGAGACGGCGGCCGAGGGCCAAGGGGCCCTGCTCCCATCGGCCTAGGCGCTCACGCGCTCACGCCAGCGCTTCCCGGGCCCATTGCACGCTCACGCGACGGCGCTGACAGGCGCTTTGCTCCTC
Source organism: Sorangium sp. So ce128 (assembly GCF_051525245.1). NCBI lineage: Bacteria > Pseudomonadati > Myxococcota > Polyangiales > Polyangiaceae > Sorangium > Sorangium sp. So ce128. The sequence continues at coordinate 7,908,605 of NZ_CP150313.1, forward strand.
TGATAAGGTGGTCCTCCTAGGAGACCGCCATGCCTCGCTTGAACCAGATCATCGCCATCGAGAAGGGCGTCAAGGCCCGCTCCCACCAGCGCCTCACCGAGGCGCACCACGCGCTGCAGAAGCCGGCGTTGCTCTCCGGGATCTCGCGCACCTACCGGTCGAAGGACGAGGAGGGCGAGCAGCTCCCGCCCGAGGCGACGAGGGTGCAGGCGAAGGCCGAGGACATCATCCGGAGCACCGCCGACATCCTGGGCGAGCTCTTCGACGTCACGGCCACCAAGGACTATGCGAACTGCAAGGCCCGCGCGGACGTGGTCGTCGACGGCAAGGTGCTTCTCACGGGGGCGCCCGTGACTTACCTGCTCTTCCTGGAGAAGCAGCTCGTCGACATGAACACCTTCATCAAGAAGCTGCCGGTGCTCGACGCGTCGGAGAGCTGGACGTTCGATCCCTCCGGGGACTCCTGGGCGACGGAGCCGGTGCAGACGGCGCGGACCAAGAAGATCCCCCGCAACCACGTCAAGGCCGAGGCGACGGACAAACACCCGGCGCAGGTGGAGGTCTATCACGAGGACGTGGTCGTCGGTTACTGGAAGACGGTCAAGTTCTCGGGCGCGCTGCCAGCGCGGCGCATCAACGAGCTGCTCGATCGCGTGGAGAAGCTGCAAAAGGCGGTCAAGTTCGCCCGCGAGGAGGCGAACAACCAGACGGTCGAGGAGCAGAAGGTCGGCGCCGCCGTCCTCGGGTTCCTCTTCGGTACCTGACGCGCACCTGACGCGCGCCCCCTGCCCCGGCCGCGCTTGCGCCGCGGCCGCCGGAGCGATATCGTGGCCGCGGAGTGCAAGTTGAAGCTCAAGCTCAGCTTGATGGGCTCGGCGCCCAAGCGCAGGTTCGAATCCTGCCCCCGCCACCTCATTTTCTCTCGCGGCGGGGTAGCCCAGCTCGGAAGAGGCAGCGCCGGCCCGTTCAATGGTCTCAAGCTCTCACTCCAGGCTCGAGCATTCGCCGCCGATCACCCAATCGAACGGGAGAAGGCTTGAATCGTCGGATGCTGGTTCAATTCCAGCCTGGCCAGCCCGCGCCGCGGTGAGGCGTCGCCTCTCCTCGCGCGGCGCCGGGGCGCTCCCGCCCCGGCGCGCGGTCCATGATGGCCGGTAGTTCAATGGCAGAACACGGCGGTGTAAGGACTGACCTTCGACCTTAAACGTGTGGGTGTGCGCAGATGGCGGCAAACCGAGGCCCGGGACTAGGCTACAGTCCCGGGTCTCACCTATTTCAGGGGTCTTCGGGTCGGGGGAGCATGCCCGCCTCAGGGCGCCGAGCACGGCAGCGGCCACGGCCCCGTGAGCCACGCCCTGGCGCGAGGCGCGGCGCGCCGGCATGCCTTTCTGCCACGCACGGGGCAGCACCGAGCCTTCGTGCCACAGGAAGGGGGCCACCTGGTTTGTAAATCGCCCTTGCTATCGCTGGGCCTCCATCGGGTACGTGACGTGCTTTCGGCCCTCATCCGTAACGAGGTCATCCTGGAGGGCTCCGGGCCGAGGGCGCCCCCTCGCGGCCGGTACCTGTCACTTCCGGAAAGGGTCGCTCGCATGGAGCTGCACGTCGCGCCTTTGCTCATCCTGCTGCTCGTCCCCTCGTGCGCCGAGGAAGGCGGCGTTCGGCCCATCGACGTCCAGGCCGGCTCCGGGGGAAGCGGGGGCGCGCCGCTGGACGGGGCCACGCAGGCGGGCGGCGGCGGCCAGGCTGCCGGCGCTGGCGGCGCTGGCGGCGCCGGGGGCTATACCCCGGAGGACGACAGCACCTTTCGGCCGGAGCAACGGCCGTTCTCCGACGATCTGCTCGAGCGGCTCCGGACGAGGCCGGGGTTCACCATCAGCGTGTTCGCGAGAGAGGCCGGCAACGCGCGCATGATGGAGCTCGCCCCTGGCGGAGGCGTGTACGTCACGCGGCCGACGCCCGGCGACGTGCTGCTCCTGCGCGACACCGACGGCGACGGGGCGGCGGACGAGGCGATGAAGGCGTTCGCGGGGGGCGCGGGCTTCGAGACCCTGCACGGCATCGCGCTCAGCGCCGACGGCGAGACCATGTTTCTGGCGACGGCGACGAGCCTTTACTCCGCCCGCATCAACGGAGACGGCCGGATCGGCGATCCGTTGACGTTGATCACCGATCTGCCCGACGGGGGACAGCACGGCAAGCGCACGATGCGCTTCACCCCCGACGGGGCGTCCCTTCTGTTCTCGGTGGGCAGCACCTGCAATGCGTGCGCGGAGACGAACCCCGAGCACGCCGCCCTGTTGCTCATCGATCCGTCCCTGGGCCCGCAGACGGAGCAAGATCGCGCCATCTTCGCCAAGGGCCTGCGCAACACCATCGGCTTCGACTGGTACCCGGGCACGGACGAGCTCTGGGGCATGGATCACGGCAGCGACCAGCGCGGCAACGTGGTGCCGCCCGAGGAGCTCAACAGGCTCGTCGCGGGCAAGGACTACGGCTGGCCTTATGTCTACTCGAGCGGCCCCGGCCAGCGCGGGATCGATCCCATCATGGACGACCCGCCCGACACGACGAAGGAGGAATACGCCGCCGCCACCGAGCCCGCGGTGAGCATCTACGACGCGCACAGCGCGCCCATCGATTTCCGCTTCTACACGGGCGACCTGTTCCCGGCCGAGTACAAGCACGACGCGTTCGTCGCCATGCGAGGCTCGTGGAATCGCTACCCCCCGGTGGGCTACAAGGTGGTGCGCGTCCTCTTCGACGACGAGACCCGTCAGCCAACAGGCTTCGAGGATTTCATCACCGGATGGCTCATCGAGGACGGCCACGCCCTCTTCGGCCGCCCAGCTGGCCTCGTCCAGATGCCGGACGGGTCGCTCCTGGTGAGCGACGACACGAACGGGGTCATCTACCGCGTCGCATACACGGGCCAGTGACGCGAGGCGCCTCGCGATCGGGGTAAGCTGCGGCGTCTCGCCCTCCAAGGAGCATCGATCGATGCCGCGTTCTGTGTGGCTGATGATCGCAGGCCCCGCGGGATGAAGCTGGGCGCAGCGCACGAGAGCGCCGGCGGCTCAGGCCCTCAGGAGGAGCTCGAACCCTTCGGCCACGAGCCCCTTGAACACGGTCGGCCCCGTCCGGCGGAACCCTAGCTTCTCCAGCACCCTGACCGACGCGACATTCTCGAGCATCGCGTGCGCGACGAGGCGTGAGAGCCGGAGCTCCTCGGCTGCGTACCGGATGCACGCGGCGGCCGCCTCCGTGGCGTAGCCTTTGCCCCAGTGCTTGCGAAAGAAGCGGTACCCGAGGTCCGCGACCTCGAGGTCGTCGTGCCACCTGAGGCCGCACCAGCCTAGCTTTTCCGCCGTCTTCCGGTCCGAGACGATGAACCGGCCCATGCGGAAGTCCTCGAACTGGCGCGCGAGCCGCGCGACGACCGCGCGCGCATCGTCCTCGCACGCGAACGCGGTATCGCCGGTGTAGCGGACCACTTCGGGATCCGAGTTCAGCTCCATCATGAACGGGACGTCCGACCGCCGGTGGGGGCGGAGGCGCAGGCGCTCCGTCAAGAGGAGGGCGTCATCGTCGGTGTCGAGGCCGGGCACCGGGCGATCTTACCCGGTCCGCCGCGACGGCGCAGCGCTCACCCATCACGGGGCGCCGGCGCGCATGGATCTGGCGCGCACCGGCAGGCGAGTCGAGGTGCGTACGCCACACGCGGGTGATGCGGCGCGTATCGGCGCGTCACGGTGGCCGCCGGCCATCGATGGTAGAGCCTGCCCGGTCGCTGGAGAGGATCGCGCTCGAGAGCGTATCGGGCGCTCCTGATGCCATGTCGGGCGCTCCTGAGGCCATGTCGGACGCTCCTGAGGCCATGTCGGGCGCTCCTGAGGCCATGTCGGGCGCTTTTGAATCGGTACCGGATGTTCCAGCGAAGCCGTGCTGCCGCGGCTTGACGAGCGCACCGCGTACTCGCCGCGCCGGTCCATCGGAGGCGCGCCGAGCGCCACCTCGCCGAGCGCCGCGTTCGCCATTTCCTGTCCCGTGCGCGGCCGTCTCCTGATTCTCGCGTTGGTGCTCCCTTCGCGCCCTTGCGTGCTCTCATGCGCGAGCTGCTGTCTTTCCACGCGTTCGCCCTGCTCTGCTCTCGATACCTGCAAATACCCCGGCTTTGCATGGAGGCGCGGCGTTCCCCCGCCGCGAATGCGAATGAACGCCGACTGCTCGACGGGCGTCGCGGCTGTCAACCCCTCCTCAGGGGCTTGGTGAACCGCCCCCATTAACTTAGGATCGCTCCAGACACAGCGGGTTGGCGACTGGAGCCTTCGAGCGCTGGCTGCACCTGATCACGCCCGCGTCGTGGCGTGGCCAGTCGGGTGCCGCACCGACGAATCGCCCTGACTTTTCGTGCCGGCAATTGGTGGGACTCTCATAGAGAAGTCGGTGCGGGGCACGGGCGGAGATCCGTCCCGGAGTCGGCCTTCGCCCGATTCACTCGCCTGCTGGGCTCCACCTCATCTGAACGCGGCTGTCTGCGGGATCGAGCGCATTGAAGCTCGGAATCGATAGAAAGGCGGAGTCACATGCGAAAGTATCGAGCGAGTGCGGTTTCTGCTGGAATCCTCGCCGGGTTTGCCGGGGTGATGGCCAGCGCAGGCGCGAGCTGGGCCGGCGATTCGCGAGACGTCAAGGCGGAGGCCGGGGCGTCCGACGAGGTCGGGCACCACATGCCCGGCAGGGGCAAGGGGTTCGTGGGACAGCAGTATCAGCAGTATCAGAAGGGGGAGCGCGGTCCCCAGGGGCCCATGGGGCAGCGGGGGCCCGCTGGGCCGCAGGGCGAGCGCGGTCCTCAGGGTCCGCAGGGGCCCAAGGGCGAGCGCGGCGAGCCTGGTCCGCAGGGGTCGGCAGGCGCCGCGGGGCTCATCGGTCCCCAGGGCCTCCAGGGCTTCAAGGGCGTCGATGGCGCGCGCGGTCCGCAGGGGCCCAAGGGCGAGCGCGGCGAGCCCGGCCCGCAGGGGCCGGCAGGCACCGCGGGGCTCATCGGTCCCCAGGGCCTCCAGGGCTTCAAGGGCGTCGATGGCGCGCGCGGTCCGCAGGGGCCCAAGGGTGAGCGCGGCCCGCAGGGGCCGGCAGGCGCCGCGGGGCTCATCGGTCCCCAGGGCCTCCAGGGCTTCAAGGGCGTCGATGGCGCGCGTGGTCCGCAGGGACCCGCGGGGCCCATGGGACCCAAGGGCGAGATGGGTCCTCAGGGGCCGGTCGGGCACACTGGCCTCCAGGGCCTCAAGGGCGCTGACGGCGCGCGTGGTCCGCAGGGGCAGGTAGGGCCCAAGGGCGAGATGGGTCCTCAGGGGCCGGTAGGGCCCAAGGGCGAGATGGGTCCTCAGGGCCTCAAGGGCGCTGACGGCGCGCGCGGTCCGCAGGGGCCGGCAGGGCCCAAGGGCGAGCGTGGCGAGCGCGGCCTCCAGGGCCCCGCAGGGCTCGTCGGTCCTCAGGGCCTCCAGGGCCTCAAGGGCGTCGACGGCGCTCCGGGCCTCAAGGGCGCTGACGGCGCGCGTGGTCCGCAGGGTCCCGCTGGACCCAAGGGCGAGATCGGTCTCCAGGGACCGGTCGGACCCAAGGGCGAGGTCGGTCCCCAGGGGCCCATGGGACTCAAGGGCGAGCGCGGCGAGCGCGGCCTCCAGGGCCCCGCGGGGATCGTCGGTCCTCAGGGCCTCCAGGGCCTCAAGGGCGCTGACGGCGCTCCGGGCCTCAAGGGCGCTGACGGCGCGCGCGGTCCGCAGGGTCCCGCTGGACCCAAGGGCGAGCGCGGCGAGCGCGGCCTCCAGGGCCCCGCGGGGATCGTCGGTCCTCAGGGCCTCCAGGGCCTCAAGGGCGCCGACGGCGCGCGCGGCCTCAAGGGCGCTGACGGCGCTCCGGGCCTCAAGGGCGCTGACGGCGCGCGCGGTCCGCAGGGTCCCGCCGGACCCAAGGGCGAGCGCGGCGAGCGCGGCCTCCAGGGCCCCGCGGGGATCGTCGGTCCTCAGGGCCTCCAGGGCCTCAAGGGCGCCGACGGCTCTCACGGCCTCAAGGGCGCTGACGGCGCGCGCGGTCCGCAGGGTCCCGCTGGACCCAAGGGCGAGGCGGGTCCCCAGGGACCGGCCGGACCCAAGGGCGAGCGTGGCGAGCGCGGCCCCGCGGGGACCGTCGGTCTCCAGGGTCTCCAGGGCCTCAAGGGCATCGACGGCGCGCGCGGTCCTCAGGGCCTCGCTGGACCCAAGGGCGAGCGTGGCCCCCAGGGGCCGACCGGAGCGCCTGGACTCGTGAAGATCCGCGTGGTCTCCGTGACGCGCGAGGCGCCGCCCACGAGCACGTTCGTCAACGTCAAGGCGATCTGCGACGCGGGTGAAGTCGTGATCAGCGGCGGATTCTCGATCTCCGGCGGCGCCCAGGCGACGAGCAGGGTGGTCGAGAACTCGCCGTTCGACCCCACCGAAGGCCGCGCGGGCTGGACATCGACCGCCGTGTTCGAGAGCGGCTTCGGCAAGAAGGCGCAGACGGTGTCGCTGACCACCTTCGCCGTGTGCGCCGAGCTGTCCGAGCGCTGATCCCGAGAGACCGGCGGGCCATGCTCGCGTGAGCACGCGCCCATCTCTCGAGCAGCTGTCCCCCGCCCGTCCACCGTGACCGCGAGGGCGGGGGACAGCTGGCTCCGCACCTCACCGGTGCTCCCCACACGCCGCACGCCGCACCGCGGCACACCGTGCCATCGCCGCACAGCCCCCCCACCTGCCGCACCGCTTGCACAGACACCGCGGTCCACCCGTGCTCCCCAGGAGCACGACCCGCGACGCCGCCGGGCCCAGTCGCAGCCCTCCCCTGAATCCCTTACACCGCCGGATCAGCGGCCCGCGGTCGCCAGAGCCGCCATCGCACGCACATTCACCCACAGAAGGCCACCCCCCTCAGCATCGCGGCATCGGGGGTGCAGATGTCCCGCCGGTACGCGTGAGGCAGCTTGCACGCTTTTCGCATGAATTCCTGGACGGTGGCCTGCGTGAACATCGGACGCTTCCACATTCCGAAAAAAATGCGCGGTTTCCGGCATTTCTGCCGGAACGTCGGCGTGGCATCGCTGCTGTCCTGGATCAGGGAGAGCCGCCCTGGCACGCACGTGAAGCCGCCGCGACGCTCTTTGTCACAGCTGTTGCCATCTGCCACAGGCGCGATCCCACGTAGTCAGCGGACGGGCCGATGAAGACATCCCCTCACGTCAATCCAGCGGTACCCGGCATATCGAGGAGACACACAGAGAAATCTCCTCGCCTCGTGGATGCTGTGGTAATTTGCCCCCCTCGGGACGCGGACACGAAGGAGGGGTTTCTCTCAGGTCGGACCACATGCGCCCGAAGCGCACCCGAGAGGGGAACCATGAGCATAGATTACGATATGAAGACCACCGAGCATGCGACGATGACCGGAGCACGCCGCGACCGTCTCGTGATCGCACACGTACTGAACTCCTTCCAGGTGGGCGGCGCCGAGCAGGTCGTGGTGGATCTGGCCGGGCTGCAGCGCGCCGCGGGACATGAGGTGATGGTCGTGGGCATCGAGACGAACCCCGACGGACCGCGCGCGGCGCAGCTCCGGGAGCGCGACGTCGCGGTGCACATGCTGCCGAAGCGCTCCGGCTTCGACCTCAAGCTCCCCGGGAAGCTCGCGGCGTTCTTCGCCACGCACGGTGTCTCGATCGTGCACTCGCACAATCAGCTGCCGCTCATCTACGCCACGGCGGCGGGCCGGCTGCACCGTGTGCCTGTGTGCCACACGCTGCACGGCGCCATGTTCGATCAGGGGCGCAGGGCGTGGCTGCGGCACATGGCCGCCAGGCTCGCCGACGCGCACGTGGCCGTGTCGCAGTCCACGGCCGACTTCATGCTGAAGCACAAAGAGGTACCGAGCTCGAAGCTACATGTGATCTTGAATGGAATCGACCTCTCCCGCTTCAGGCCGGACGCCGCGGCCCGGCACCGCATCCGGGCCGAGCTCGGGATCCCCGAGGACGCGTGGGTCGCCGGGGCGGTCGGCCGCCTGTCGCAGGTCAAGAACCACGCGCTCCTGCTCCGCGCGGCCGCGGCCGCGGGGATCCTGTCGGGCGACTCGGACAGCGCGCGCCTCCTCCTGGTCGGAGACGGGCCCGAAGCCGCCTCGCTGCGCGCGCTCGCCGGAGAGCTCGGCATCAGCGACCGCGTCGTCTTCGCAGGCGAACGGCACGACGTGCCGGGGCTGCTCGCCGCAAGCGACGTCTTCGTCCTGTCGTCGAAGTCCGAGGGTCTGCCGCTCTCCATGGTGGAGGCCATGGCCACGGGGTTGCCGGTGGTCTCGACCGCCGTGGGTGGCATCCCTGCCCTGATCGCCGACGGGGAGACGGGCTTCCTCGTGCCGTCGGACGACGAGGGCGCGCTCGCCGCCAAGCTCGCCGCGCTCAAGGCGGATCCCATGCAGTCCGCGGCGATGGGCAAGCGCGGAAGGAAGCTCGCGCTGCGGCGTTACTCGGCCGAACGCATGATGGCGAGCTACATGGATATCTACGAGACCCTCCTCGCCCGGCGCGAGTCGGAGCGGCGAGGCGTGCTGCGGCCGAGCGAGCTGCTCGCAGGCCTGAACGCATAACCCGGCGAGCTGCTCGCAGGCTCGCCCCCCATCACCCGGCGAGCTGCTCGCAGGCTCGCCCCACGATCCACACACCCAGGGCGAAACGCAAACAGCGCGGCAAGCGCGTGGCCCGCCGCCGGGGGCAGCCCGTCGCTGCCTCGGGCTCGCTTCACGGCACGCGAGGGATCGTCGAGCGCGCGCGCGCGTTCGTCGCGAGCGACGGCGGCGACGAGAGCGCCGCCGCCCGGGAGAGCCGCGCCTGGGGACGAGCCGAAGGCGGCCGTTCGTCCAGCGCGCCGAGGTCGCGCTGGTTCGTCGCCGGCGCGAGCGTGCTCCGGGGCGGCGGCACCAGCGTGCTCCGGGGCGGCGGCACCAGCGTGCTCCGGGGCGGCGGCACCAGCGTGCTCCGGGGTGGCGCGAGCGCGAGCGCGGCATGCGCCTCGCGCACAGCGGCCAGCATCGACCGCGCATCCGGCCAGCGATCCGCCTGCGCGAACTCGAGCGCGCGGTCCACCACCCGCACCACGGCCGGAAGCATCGACGGCGCGATCCGCGCGAGCGACGGAATCGGGCAGGTCATCCTCAGGAAGAACAGCTCGTTGACGGTCGGCGCCTCCTGGACGTATCGGTCCGTCAGCAGCGAGAACATCGTCGCGCCCAGCGCCCAGAGGTCCGTCCGCGCATCGACGAGATCCCAGCGCGCGCGGGCCTGCTCGGGCGGCATGTACGCCGGCGTGCCCATCGCGCGGAGCCCCACGAGGGAGGTTTGCCCCGAGGGGACCCGCAGGCGCGCGATGCCGAAATCGAGGATCTTCACCCCGCGCTCTCGCGTGAGGAAGAGGTTGTCAGGCTTCAGATCCCGGTGAACGACGCCCCTCGCGTGCGCGGCCGCGAGCACCTCCAGGATCTGCTCGCTCACGGAGAGGACCTCGGCCGGCGGGAGCGGGCCCCTCTGCGCCTTCCAGCGCTGGAGGAGGCTCTCTCCCTCGAGGAGCTCCATCACGAGGAACGGCGATCCATCCTCGGTCACGTCGTCCGCGATCACCGCGGCGACCCCCGGGTGATCGACGGTCTGCGCGATGGCCTTCTCGCGGAGAAACCGCGCGCGATCGCCCCGATCCCTCGCCCGCTCGGGGTGCAGCAGCTTGATCGCGACCCGCTGGCCCCTCCGGTGCGTCGCGGCATAGACGGCCGCCATACCGCCGAGGCCGATCAGCGCGTCCAGCCGCCACGCGCCGTTGAGCGACGTTCCCACCCGCGCCTGCGCTCTCTGGACGTGCGTGACATTCTCGAACTCCATCGCTGGTCCTCTCCGCACCTCGAGCCAACGGCTCTCCCGGCGCTCGCGGCGCAGGAGAGCCACTCTGTTCTGCGTTTCCCGTGTCCCGGCGGCGGCGCTACGATCGAATCCGCGCTCCACGACGGCAGGCCCGGGTTGCAGCTCGTCGGCACCGCGACCCGCCCGGCCGTCCTGCGTCACCGACACAGGAGCCGCATGGGGTGAGCGATATCCAGCAGCACGTCATTTCATGGAAAAGTTCAGCAAAACCTGAGCCACGCCGGCGCACCTGGAGCGCCGCGGTGAACGCGCGACCGCGTGGGGCGAATCGCCCCATGCGGCAAGATGCCCCGACCATTGTGGCGTCGCCAGACCTCGGCCCCGTCATCGCGAGGCTGCCCTCGGGTGTGCTCGGATGTGCTCGGAATCGTGGGGCCGCCATCGGACAGAATCGGATGTGCTCGGACGTAGCCTGTCACCCGCGCGGCGTCGGCCGCGCTCGATGAGCCTGGTGCTCTCGTGATCTCTCGTGGGACGAAGGTCACTCTCACCCCGGGGCGTGGGGAAGAGCGCCACGCTCACGCCCTCGCCGGGCTCATCCCTTGGCGTGGCTCCTGTCCTCCGCGCCGGGCTCGCTCGCGAGGGCGCGGGCTCAGTGGAGGCCCTTCATCGTCGGGTCACCCAGCTTGAACGCCGCAAGCGCTTGCCGGATGAAGGCGGGCACCGAGAGGTAGCTCTCGAGCGCGCCGCAAGCGCGGTTCGAGGAGCACGTGCATTTGTAGAAATCGCTGAAATCGTCGTCGTCCGCGTCGGCGTCCGCCTTGCAGCCGTCCACGCCTTCCCGCAGCACCTCGCCGTCGTCCGCGATGGCGGCGATCGTCGGATCCCACCGCACGATCGGCTGCCCGGTCTCCGGGTTCGGCTTCACCTTGTACCAGTCCGCCTTGCCGTCGCCGTCGAGGTCGGGCCCCGGCTCGGTGACATACGCCTTCGCCAGGAGCTCATTGCCGTACTCCAGGATGCGCGCGCCGATGCCCTTCTGCACGACCTTGCCAAAGACGGTCTCGGTCCCGTAGGCCTTCGCCACGAACACCTTTCCGGACGGGTGGTGGAGCTCGATCCGGTCCGGGAAGCCGGGGTCGGTGTCCGCCCCGGCCTCCCAGACGTGCATCATGTCCAGCCACTTCTGCTTCTCGTTCTCGGGCAGGTAGAGCAGGGTCCATGCGATGAGGAACTTCTGCTGCTCCCAGCCGATCTGCGGGTCGAGGATGGCGACCTTGGCCGGGGCCCGCGGGTTCCACGGCGCGCTGTCGGGCGCGCCATAGGAGCTGCAAACGATGCTCCCGGCCGCGGGGAAGCAGCTCTCCGGCCCGCTCTCGGCCCACCACGAGGTCCAGCCGAGCGCGCCGGCCGGATACCCGCTCGCGTCCCGGACCGGCCGGCCGCGCTGGTCCGCCTCGACGCGCACGCCCTTGAGGGCGTCGTCGCCCGTGAGGTTGTTGGCGAGCCAGCGGCGGTACCCTTCCGGGAAGACGTCGGCGAGCGAGACCGCCCGGTAGCGCGCGTCGAGGAAGTCGTGCCGCGAGTCGCTGATGAAGTTGTCGACCGACTCGGTCATCAGCATCGACACCCACGCCTTGTCGTAATAGGCCCCGGCGTTCATCGTGTACGACGAGTCGTACTCGCCCTTGTCCGCCGCGAGCGCGTTCTCGAGCGGCTTGCCCCCGACGGCGATGTCACCGAAATAGCCCGTCGCGCCGTTCGGGACGACCACCAGCGGCTCCCCTGGATCGCCGAAGACATCGCTCGATGACCGGAGGACGGCGTCCCCGTCCGGCAGGAAGTGCTCACCCGGCTGCGGGCGCGCCATCTGGAGCGCGAAGTGATCGAACGCGATCCCGGCCGCGAGCGTGTTCTCCTTGAAGAGGCTGTTCGCGGCCTGGACCCAGAACGTGTCGAAATCGTAGCCGCGGTCCAGCGCGAACTCGCGGTAGATGTTCATGATGAGCCCGAGGCCCTTCGCGCCGTCGCGCATCTTCGCGTTGTATCGGTTCAGGGTCCGCTCCGACGCCGCGCGCACGCTGAAGGCCTGCCGGCCGCGGCGGTAGTTGTCGAAGATGTGGTTCACCTCCTGCTGCGTGACGAAGAAATTGAAGAGCTCGTAGGCGTCCGCGCCGTTGTCGTGCCGGTACACGCTCAGGTTGCCGAGGTCGGCCCACCGGTCGGTCGCGAAGCCGTAAGGCAGGCGGGTCCGCCCCGCCGGGTCCACCGAGGGCCCCTTCACGTCCTTCGGCGTCTCCAGGGCGCGCCAGGTGACATAATCGACCTTCTGCTGCCGGCACCGCGTGGTCTTGCCGCCGATCGACACGAGCTGGCCGTCGAGCAACGGGTGCCAGACGCCGTCCAGCTCCTCGTCCCAGTCCGAGGGCACGTACACGCTCGGGTCGACCTCGACGCAGCTGCGCGGCGTGATCAGGTCGTACTTGCTCTGCAGCTCGGAGTAATGGATGTCCTCGTCGTCGTACTCGGGCTGGATGCCGAGGACGCCGCCGAAATCGTCGATCTTCGCGAGCACGCCCTTGCCGCGCGGGGTGGTCGCCTTGTAGCTCGGGTCGGCGTGCACGGCGACGGCATCGCCGTAGAACAAGCGGGCCGCGGCGAAATCATAGGCGCCGAGCCCGATGAGGTCCTGCGTGGGCTCGCCGGCATAATCCATCGTCGACGACTGCATGAACATCCAGATCAGGTTCTTCCGCTCGTTCTCGGTGACGGGGTCGTAATACCTCGGCCCGACGCAGGCCTCGCCGTCCTCCGAGAGCGTCTCGCACCGCGTCTTCACCCGTCCATTGCTCGTGCGGAGCTGCCAGTACTGCGGCCGGTAGCCCCAGGCGTCGGAGGAGCTCACGAAATTGTGCCGCAGCCCGACGGAGTGGCCCATCTCGTGGAGGATCACCGAGGTGTGCGCCCGCTGCGCGAGGTAGCGCCGCATGGCCTCGGCGCGCCGCGCCTTCTGCGCGGCGTCCCCCTCGCCGAAGCGCCCGTGCTTGCTCGCGAATTTCTCCTCGAGGAGGTCCGCCAGGTCGGCGGTCGCGAGCGGCGCCGGCGCCTCGTGCATCACGCACGCGCCGCGCTCGGCCAGCGCGATCTCCTTCAGGTTCCCGAGCTCGCGCCGCACGCTCGGGTTCGCCCCTCGGAGCGGCGAGGCGAAGCGCATCACCTCGTCCGTGAGCGGCAGCCCCTCGACGCCGGTGAGCGCCTGGATCGCCTTCGTCGTGAGCTCGGCCTCGAGCTCGGAGCCCGCCGCCGCCCTGCGGCGCGCCGCGTAGACCCCGCGCATGCTGTCGGGCGCCGTGGCGTCGGCCGCGATGCCGCGCACCTCCTTCGAGAGCCGCCGGAGGCTCTCGCGCAGCGCCGGGTTCTGCGCCATCTGGCCGGTGCCCTCGGTGACGGCCGCCTCGTCCACCCCGGCGGACCGGGCGATCCGCCGCGCCAGCTCCTCCCGCGTCAGCCGCGGCAGCGCGCCGCCCCTCGACGCGCCCTCGCTCGCCTGCGCCCAGTCCCGGACGTAATCGCCGTCGGTCACGTCTTCGGTCTTGAGCTCTCCCTTGATGTAGCGGGCCGTGTCCACGACGCCCTGGCTCCAGATGTCGCTGACGTGCGTCCAGACATTGATGCTCGCCGCGACCTTCTCGCCGGTGAGCGGGTCTTCCGAGTCGCTGTAGATGCCCCAGGCGGAGGGCGATTGCGGCGCCTCGAAGTTGTTGATCTGGTGATAGCGCAGGTCGCCGATCCGCGCGTTCAGCGCCTCGCGGCACGCCCCCATCAGCGCGGGGTCCCGCCCTGCTTCCTTGCGGCGCTCGTCGCTGCACATCCTGGCGGTCACGCCCGCCGGGAGCCGCGGACCGCCGCACGCCTCGGGGTCGGCCGCCTCGACGGGGCTGTGACAGAGCACGATCATCTCGGGCATCTTCGCGAGCGCGATGACGCCCCTCGAGTACCCGCGCCGCGCGCCGATCTCGTCGGCGAGGGCCTCGCAGCGCTGCCCCTCGCGCGCCGCGCCGCGCCGGCACGCGTCGACCTCGCGCGAGAGCGCGATGGCGTCGGCGTCATCGTCCATCTGCCCGTCGTAGACCGGGAACGCCTCGCCGCAGCGCGCCGCGTCCCCTTGCGTCCGGACGCACTCGGCGTACTTGGCGGTGACGACGGCGCTGCGCAGGGCGACGTCCCACTCGTGGGCCGCCATGTCCGTGGCGACGAAATAGTCGGGGTTGCTGTCCGAGGTGACGTACCACGCCTGCGGCACGGCCTCGCGCCGCTGGTAGGGCAGGGTGCACCGTTGCTTGAAGGTGTCGCACCGCGAGCCGGGCCCCACCGCCTCCATCCCTCCGTCCCGGGCCATCGAGGCCCCGGTGACGACCTCGCACTCGTCCTCGGTCCCGTTCCGGTCCTGGTCGCGGTGCGGATCTGCGCCGGCGGGGGTGGTCTCGGGGGTGAAGCACGGGATCTCGCCCGTCATGCTCTCCGGATCGTCGTAGTAGTGGCTGCGTTCCCAGATGTTGTAACGGGAGATCATGCGGTGCCACTTGGCGTCGCTCATGCCGTAGTTGCGGGCGTAGCCGAAGCGCTCTCGCACGAAGGCGCCGAACGCCCGGAACCGGTAGCCGTCCCACTCGGCCGGCTCGTAGTCCCGATCGACGACGCGCCGGAACGACTGCCGGAGGGTGATCTCGACGGGGTTGCACGATCCGACCGGCGCGGTCCCGCCCGCGAAGTCCGTGTCGAGCATGCAGGCCGGGAAGCTGTCGATGCCCCACCCGAGGTGGCTGAGATCGACGAGCTGGGGCACCGCGAAGGCCTTGTTGGTGACGTCGAAATACCCCTCCTCGGGGTCGAAATGGGGCGCGTCGGGGTGGCTCGGGTCGCTGACGTAGTAAGAGAGCGGCTCGTACTGCACGCCGCCGTAGACGCCGATGAGCGACAGCGTGTCGAAGTCGTAGGAGTCGACGTTCAGGTTCTTCGACCAGTCGACCCGCATGTACTCGCGCTCAACCCATGGACGGTCGGTCGTATTTTCGACGACGACGTTGCTCTCTTCCCCCGTCGCTCGGTTGTAATCGCGCTGGACGTCGAAGTGCGAGAGGATCTTGTAGGCGACGACCACGACGCCATCGTCCGTGGCGGCGCCGGCGCCCTTGCCGTCGCTGTCGTTCACGCGCTCGTAGGTGAGGCGCCCGAGCAGGAGGTCTTCCTGGATGATCCACTTGATGCGCGCGACATCGGCCTGAGCGTACGAGGAGGAGAAGAGCCCGTCCTGCGAGGCGCCGTAGCCCACGTCGACCACCGTGGTCCGCGCCCAGAACTCGGGATCGTCCTCCCTGCTCTGCAGATCGGCGCCGACGAAGAACGATTTCGCCAGCGCGTTCGCCTGAACCTGGCTGATGGCCGGCCGCTCCTCGGCGCAGCCCGCGATCAAGCTCACCGCTGCCGCGAGCAATGCCTGTCTCACAATCCACCTCATCGCAGAGTCCTCCTCTGGCAGCTCGGTCCCGAGCGCGCACGCCCCCATGAGAACCTCGGCCCGAGTCGCCGCGACGACCGCCCCGGTCGCGCGAGGGGCGTGCCTGCTCGCCCTCGCCGGCACCGCGGCATACCACGTACCACGCGCGCCACACCCTCGCCATTCCTGGCCAATTAACGGGCATTCAGCCCGCCCCCCTCTACCCCACCATCGGTCACCAACGTGAACGTTTACGTGGTCGTGGACGTTTACGTGGTCGTGGTCGTGGACGTGGACGTGGACGTGGACGTGGTCGTGGTCGTGGTCGTTCACGGCCTGCCGTTGACGACCACGACCACGACCACGACCACGTAAACGTAAACGTTCGGAGGTAGGAGAACGCAGCGCGAAGCTTGGTTAACGTCCAGGATGGCCCCGGCGGCTCGGCGCGAGCTTCTCCCCCGTCGACCCCTCGCCTCGCTCGCGAGGCTGCGGTATTCGACCACCTCACCCGATCGGGAGGACCGCAGTGCCTGACGGAGACGTCCTGCTCTCGAACACCGACGGCACCATCCTGGCGCAAGGCCCCGCCGTGCTCGTCTGCGAGTGCCGTGGCGACGGCCTGGACCTCGCCGTCCGTCGCGTCGCCGCGTTCGCGCTCGTCGCCTCGCTCGTCGTGGCGGGCATCGTGGCGGCGCGCGCGGCCCCCTTTCCCATCCTCTTCATCGCGGGGACGTGGACGGCCGGAGCCGCCGCCGCGCTGCTCGCCGTGCGCCGGCGCCGCCGGCTCCACGGGCTGTTCCGCCTCGACTTCGAGCGGGACGAGCTCATCCAGGACGGCCGTGGCTTCCGGCGGATCCTGCCGATCCAGGCGATCGTCGGCGTCTCGACCCCGCCGGCCTCGGACACGGACGTCGACGAGCCGGGCCTCGCGCCGCGCTGGCTGCTCCTCCACCTGTCGACCGGGGAGCAGCTGCGCCTGGGCAGGGCGCCCGCCTACGCGCTCGGCCCCGCGCTCGCCTTCCTCAGGCGGGCCGGCGTCGAGGCGTGAGGGGCGCGCCCGCCGCCGGCCAGCGCCGCGCCGTCAGGGCCTCGGCAGGCTGGGGTAGGCCGGACCGAAGTCGTTGCGGACGTCGCGGACCGTCGAGAGGTACGGCGTCTTCACTGTCTCGTCCCGGTAGATCGGCCTGACGACGCACGTATCGCCTCCGCACTCCCCCGCTTCGGGGAAGATCACGTCGGCGACGAGCCAGAACCTGTCGCCTGAGTCCTCCGGAACGAAGGCGACGGGCACCTCGGGGTCGTAGAAACCCGTGGGCCCGAGGTCGGCCCCGAGCTCGCCGTTGCAGTAGATCTTGACCCGCGGGTGCACGTCGAATGACACGCTGCCCCCGAAGTAGTGCACGGCGATGCGCATCCAGCTGGCCTTGGGCGGGAAATCGACGTTGATGTTCTCGGGCGCGCAGAAGGTCGGGTCGTCCGGGTCCGTGGTGCGGTGGGCGCAGGAGATGTTGTCGAGATCGAGCCGCGGGCTATGGCACCCCTTGCCGTGGGCGCGCCAGTCGTCCCCCACGCCGCGAGGCGCGTAGAAGCAGCTGTTGTTGGTCTCCTCCGGATCCAGGTACCAGTTCACCGGCTCGGGGGGCGTCGCCGTGTCGCTGAACCACGTGATGGCCGAGCCGCCCGAGAGGCTGTCGAGCGTGCAGTTCCCGTAGCCGCACGCGGCGCTGGAGCCGCCGACCGTCCAGGGCTGCATGTTGTCCGGCTTGTGGAGGTAGAGGTCCATATCCACGCTGGCCGGCTCGTGCTCCCACTCGAGCTCGACGCGGAGGCCGCGGGCGCCGACGAACAGCGGGTAAACGCAGCTCGCGGTCTCGCCGCTCGCCAGGCTCTTCGTGTACGTGACCGTGTACTCGCCCGACTGGAGCGGCTTGAAGTCGTCCGCCGGCCCCTGCCCTCCCACCGAGGGGCACGGGTTCACGCCCGGCGGGCACGTCACCGTCCACACCTCGGAGTCCGGACGCGCGTCCTCGCTGAACGAGCCGGTGCCCTCCTTCAGATCGACGGTGGCGAACGGCGCCGCCTGGAGCGCGTGGCAGCCCGCCACGTCGTTCCGGTGGCAGTCCTGGTCCGCGTGCACGCCGCCGACGCAGGGGCCCCACGTGCCCGTCTCGTCGCAGATCTGGGTCCCGGGGAAGCACCCCGGGCTGTGCCGGAACGACGGATCGCCGCGGAAGCAGGAGTGCGCCTGCCCGGCGATGCACCCGCAGCTCTCGTCGATCAGCCCGTTGCAGTCGTCGTCCAGCCCGGCGTGATCGACGCCGAGCTCATCGACGCCGCACAGCTCCGTCGGACCGCAGGCGCTCCCGCACGGGTTGATCGTCACCGGCAAGCCCTCGGGCGCCCCTGCATCGATATCGCCGAGGAAGCCGCCGTAGCCTTCCGAGTCGCCAGGCTGGGCCGTCGCCCCGCCGGCGCCGCCCGCCCCGCCGGCGCTGCCCGCCTCGTCGGCGTGCGAGCTGCCGCCCGTCGTCAGATCGAACGTGAGCCGCTTGCCTTCCGCGCTGCAGCCGGCCGCGAAACCGGCGCCCGACGCCGCGATCGCGATCACGACGGGGAGCACGGAGGAGACACGAAGACGAGACATGATACCTCCACTTGGAGACCTAGACGCGGTGTCGCGGCGGCCTGCGCCCGCTCCGCGCGACGGCGAAGCGCGCCGTGCACCAGGCACGACAGCGTGAAGCAAAGCGGATACCGGTGTCCCCAGCGCGCGCGAAAGCGCGGCTCGGGACGGCAGATCTCGGAGCCCCGACCCTCATCGAGTAATAAGGACTACTGCCATGCAGACTCAGCAGGGTGAGTCGCTGGAGGAGGACTCCCTAGCACGGACTCCGGCCGGCGATGGCCACAATGAGCCGCCTTCAGCCGGCGAGGCGCGCTCTCGCCAGATGCGGAGTCAGGCGAACCACCAGCTCACCCGAGGAGTCAGAGAAATCATCCTCCGACAGATCACCACGAAGCTTGCCTTGCTGGCCGGTGTGGCGTTGCGCCTCACGGCTTCCGCGCGCGGGGCGAGGTGGCGCCGGCTGAGCTCGTGCGCTCGCGCCGGCGCGTTCGCGGGCGCTGACGTCGCGAGGCCCTGGCCATCGCGGTGATCTGGAGGCGGGTCGGGCGCGCGGCGCGCGCTTTCCAGGCGGGTCGGGCGCGCGGCGCGCGCGCCTTTCAGGGCAGCGTCGGGTAGGCGGGACCGAAGCTCGCCTCGACGTCGTCCCGCGTGGTGAGCAGCGGCGTCTTCGCGCTGGCGCTCTCATAGAGCGGCCGCACGACGCAGGCCGCCTGGCCGCACTCGTCCGGCTCTGGGAAGAGCACGTCGGCGACGAGCCAGAACATGGTGCGTCCGTCCGTGGGCTTGAACGCGACGGGCCGCTCCGGGCTGTAGAACCCCGCGGGCCCCAGATCCGCCCCGAGGGCGCTGTCGCAGAAGATCTTGATACGGGGGTGAATATCGTGCTTCACCATGCCCTCCTCATAGTAATGCACGCCGATGCGCATCCACTGACGCTTCGGCGGATAGTCGAGGTTGATGTTCTCCGGCGCGCAGAAGCTTCTGTGATCGGGATCAGTCCGGGTGGGGTCGCACCCCCTGTTGTCGAGGTCGATCCGCGGGTTGTGGCAGCCAAGACCGTTCGCCTTCCATTGCTCCCCCACGCCCCGAGGGGCGTTGAAGCAGCCATTGTTGCCGGGCACCGGGTCGAGGTACCAGTTCACGGGGTTCGGCAGCCTCGCGCTGTTCAAGAACCAGCGGATATCCGAGGGCTCCGGTGACTTTGTCGCGAAGTGCGAGATAGCGCAGTTGTTCCATCCGCAATCCACCGACGACCCCAGCATTTTCCAGGGCTGCGTGTTGTTCGGCCTGTGGAGGTGCAGATCGAGATCGACGTCGCCGACGTCGTGCTCCCACTCGAGCTCGACGCGCAGGCCGCCCGCGCTGACGAAGAGCGGGTACTCGCAGCTCTGGGTAGCGCCGCTCGCGACGCGCTTCCTGTACGTGACAGTGTACTCGCCCGACTGCAGCGGCTTGAAATCGTCCGCTGGGTCCGAGCCGGTCACTCCGGGGCACGGGTCGACGCCATCGGGGCAGTCCACCGTCCACAGCTCGGATCCCGCGAGCGCATCCGCGCCGAACGCGCCAATGCCTGCCTTGAGGTCGAGGTTCGCGAAGGGCGACGCCTGCATCGGGCGGCACGGAGCGCCGCTATCCATATGGCAGTTCTCGTCGGCGTGCACGCCGCCGACGCACGGGCCCCAGGTGCCGGTCTCGTCGCAGAGCTGGGTGCCAGGAAAGCAGCCCTCGCTGTTCCGGAACGACGGATCGCCGCGGAAGCAGGAGTGCGCCTGACCGGGGATGCAGGCGCACGTCTCGTCGATCGAACCATCGCAGTCGTCGTCCAGGCCGAGGGTCGCGCCGGTACATAGCTCCTTGTCGCCGCACGCGCTCCCACAAGGGTTCACCATCACATCGCTGTGCGGCTCCTGCCCTCCATCGAAGTCGAGGAACCCACCCAGCCCGTCGCCTCCGCCGGTCGTGCCGCCCGCTCCCGCGCCTGATTCGTCAGCTCCGCTCGAGTCGAGCACGTTGGACGAACCCGTCGCGCTGCAGCTGGCCGCGAAGCCAGCGCTGGACACGGCGGCGCCAACCACGATGAGGAGCGAGAAGGAGAACCGACGTCGACCCATGACACCTCCGCTTGGGGATCCTCGATGCCGCGACAAAGCGGGCTCACACCCCGCTCGACACCCCGGCATTCCAGGAGCTCACGCGAGTGTAGCAAAATCAGCAAGCGACAATCGCACTGCAAGCGCGACAGAAGAATGTCGCTCGCTCACCGTGCGCTGCTGTCAATCCACGAGCGGTCGATTGACCACATCCACCGATGCGCCGCGGGCGATCCGCGAGCCGCGGCGCGCCTGGCCTGCCGCGGGCGCCCGAGCGGCCGAGGCGCGGCGTCCTGCGGCGCGCCCAGACGACGCGCGCCGCGCCAGGGCGCCGCCTCATTGCCGACGAGCGGAGCGCGGCACCATTGCGCCGCAGCGTACCATTGCCCCGCAGCGTGCAGGACGGCGCCCACGCACGCACAGGACGCGAAGCTGGCGCCAGGGGATCGCCTATCCGATGATCGGGAGCTGCCGGGCGCCCTTGGCCCTCGCAGGCTGCGGCTCCGGCTGCGGCTGCGGCTGCGCCACGGGCGACGCGGCCGTCTCCTCGATGTGCACGCCGGAGCGGAAGCGCTGCTCGCCGCCCGCGATCTTGCGGTGCGCCAGCGTGTGCTGCATGAAATTCAGCGGGAAGAAGCCCGCCAGCTGGATCCAGCTCGACTGCCGTGTGAGGGTGAACCTGCGCCATATCGAGGACGGCGAGTAGAATTTCGTCCACGCGGACACCCACCCCTCCCGGAGCCGCTCCCGCGACATCTGCTTGGGAACGAAATAGGGCGAGCCGGCGTCGTGGTCGCGGCGCAGCCACCAGCGCTCGTCCGTGAGGCGCCCCTCCGCCTTGAGGCGGCGGTACAGCTGCGTCGCGGGGTACGGGGTGAGGATGGCATACAGCGCCATCGTCAGCTTCATGTCGATGCCGAACTCCACGGTGCGATCGAACACCTCGGGATCGTCCGTATCGAAACCGAAGACGAAGCTCCCCCAGACCGAGATGCCGTGATCGTGGAGCATCGCCATCGTGTCCTTGTACTGGGAGGGACGGTTCTGCCGCTTTCCGGTGAACTTCACCGTCTCCTCGTCGATGCTCTCGAAGCCGATGAAGAGCGCCTTGCACCCGCTCTCGGCCATGAGCTTCACGTTCTCGAGGCGCTTGACCGCGGCGAGCGAGCACTGGCCTATCCAGTGCTTCTTCAGCGGGATCATCCGGGTGAAGAGCTCTTTCGAGTAAGCCCGGTGGATCATCACGTTGTCGTCCGCGAACATGATGAGCTTGCCGAGCGACCGGAGCTCGCTCAGCACCTCGTCGGTCGGACGGAACCGCATCGTGGTGCCGTTCGCCGTCGACACGCTGCAGAACTCGCACGGATACGGGCAGCCGCGCATCGTCTGCACGACCTGGAACGGGATGTACTTCTTGGAGGTGAACAGGTCGCGCCGCGGCGGGGGCCTGCCCGCGAGGTTCGGCAGCTCCGGGCGGTAGAACGGCTTGAGCTCGCCGCGCTTCACGTCCGCGAGCAGGGCGGGCCAGGCGTCCTCGGCCTCGCCGACCACGACGGCGTCCGCGTGCTGCAGGGCCTCGTCGGGGCAGGCCGTCGGGTGGATGCCGCCGAGCACCACCTTCACGCCGCGCCTGCGGTAAGCGGCGGCGATATCGTAGCTGCGGCGGGCGGTCTTGCTGTCGACGCTGATCCCGACGAGGTCGACGTCCTTGACGTCGCGCTGGAGATCGAAGGGCTGCACGACGTCATCGGTGTAGATGATCTCATCCTCGGGGGGCGTGAGCGCCGCGAGGGTGCCGAGCCCCACACGAGGCAGGTACGCGGAATCTTCGCTTGCCGTGGCGATGAGCTCGATCTGCATGGCGGATCGTGCTTATCACGGAGCCCCAAGGAGACCCACGACGAATGAGCTTGCTCTCTGACGCCGCAGTCTTTCTCGGCGCGGCCGTCGTCGCCGTGCCGCTGTTCAAGCGGATCGGCCTCGGCGCGGTGCTCGGCTACCTCGTCGCGGGCGCGCTGCTCGGCCCGTGGGGGCTGCGGATCATCGCCAACGTCGAAGACACCCTCCACTTCTCGGAGCTCGGCGTGGTGCTGCTCCTCTTCCTCATCGGCCTCGAGCTCCAGCCGTCGCGGCTCTGGGTGCTCCGCCGCGCCGTGTTCGGCCTCGGCGGCGCGCAGGTCGCCGTCACGGGCGCGCTCATCGCGCTCATCGGCGCCGCGCTCGGCCTGCGCGCCGACACGGCGGCCATCGCGGGCGTCGGGCTCTCGCTCTCGTCGACCGCGTTCGTCCTGCAGATCCTGGCCGAGAAGGGCCAGATGCAGTCGCAGCACGGCCGCTCCGCGTTCGCCATCCTGCTCTTCCAGGACCTCGCCGTGATCCCGCTGATCGCGGTGCTCCCCCTGCTCGGCTCCGCGGGCGCGGCCCCCGCCGAGGGGAGCGCCGTCGCCTCGTCGCTCAAGGCCGTGGCCGTGCTGCTCGCGGTCGTCGCTGGCGGCCGCTACCTCGTGCGCCCCGTCTTCCGGGCCATCGCCGCCACCCGCGCCCACGAGATCTTCACCGCGGCGGCCCTGCTCGTCGTGCTCGGCACGGCGCTCCTCATGGTGCAGGTGGGCCTCTCCATGTCGCTCGGCGCCTTCATGGCGGGCGTGCTGCTCGCCGACTCGGAGTACCGCCACGAGCTCGAGGCGGACATCGAGCCGTTCAAGGGCCTGCTCATGGGGCTCTTCTTCATCGCCGTCGGGATGTCGGCGAACATCGGCCTCGTCATCGAGCGGCCGCTGCTCGTCCTCGGGCTCGTCCTCGGCGTGATGGCGCTCAAGGCCGCCGTCCTGCTCCTCCTGGGCAGGGCGGCCGGGCACGCGAAGGGCTCCGCGCGCGACCTCGCGCTCGCGCTCCCGCAGGGGGGCGAGTTCGCCTTCGTCCTCTTCGGGATGGCCGCGGGACAGGGCCTCATGGACAGGCTCCTCGCCGACCTCCTGGTCGTCGTGGTCACGCTGTCCATGGCGGTCACGCCGCTCGTCATCGCGGTCGGCGACGCGCTCGTCAAGCGATGGCAGGGGGGCGGGCCAGAGCGCGAGTTCGACGCGATCGACGACGACGACCCGAGGGTCATCATCGCCGGATACGGCCGCTTCGGCCAGATCGTCTCTCGCGTCCTCCGCACGAGGAAGATCCCCTTCACCGCGCTCGACGCGAGCCCCACGCAGGTCGACTTCGTCCGCAAGTACGGCAACAAGATCTACTACGGGGACGCCTCCCGGCTCGACCTGCTCCGCGCGGCGCGCGCCGACAAGGCGAAGATCTTCGTGCTGGCCATCGACGACGTCGCGTCGTCGGTGAAGACGGCGGAGGTGGTGAAGCGGCACTTCCCTGACCTCCTGATCTACGCGCGCGCCCGGAACCGCCAGCACGCGTATCAGCTGATGGATATCGGCGTGACGGTGCTGGAGCGGGAGACGTTCCTGTCGTCGCTCGAGGTGGCGGCGCGCGTGCTCGAGGGCCTCGGGATGCGGGAGCGGGACGCCCGCGCGACCATCGAGCGGTTCAGGGCCCACGACGAGAAGGTGCTCGTCCGCGGGCACGCGGTGCACAACGACGAGGTCAAGCTCATCGAGGCGGCGAAGCAGGCGGCGCAGGAGCTCGAAGGCCTGTTCGAGTCCGACGAGATCGCGCCGTCCGGCAGGGACGACAAGGCCGCGGCGGTGTGACGCGGAGCGAGCGAGCCGCCGTCGGCTCGCTCACTCCTGTTCCTGCTTCGCGCCGATGCCGTGGCGGCGGAGGTAAGCCCGCACGTGCGCCCGCTCCATGCCCGCGCGCCGCGCCATCTCGCTCACGTTGCCCTTCGCGTCCTCGGACAGGGCGGCGAAGTAGTCGCGCTCGAACCGCGCGAGGACGTCGCGCTTCGCCTCCTGGAACTGACGGCCCTTCATCGACGCGAACGAGCTGCTGGCCGCGCTGCCGCCGGCGCCCGGGGGGATCGACGGCGAGGAGCTCGGGTGCACCGGCGTCTCGGTGAGGGCGCCGAGGTGCGCCGCGACGTCGATCTCCTCGCCCTCGGCGGCGAGCGCGAACGCGACGGCGACCGCGTTCCGCAGCTCGCGGACGTTGCCCGGCCAGTCGTGCCGCATCAGCCGCTCGAGCGTCATGTTCGAGACGCGCTCGTAGGCGCTCTCGTCGCCGAGATCCTTCAGCATCCGGCGGACGAGCACGGGGATGTCCTCCACGCGCTGCCGGAGCGCCGGCAGCTCGATCTTGATCTGCGCGACGCGGAAGTAGAGGTCGCTCCGGAAGTTGCCGCCGTTCACGGCCCGCACGAGGTCGCGGCGCGTCGCCGCGAGCACGCGCACGTCGACCTCGCGGTAGCTCGATCCGCCGACGCTCTTGATGCGGCGCTCGGCGAGCGCGCGGAGGAGCTTCGGCTGCACCTCGAGCGGCAGCTCGCCGAGCTCGTCGAGGAAGATCGTGCCGCCGTCCGCCTCGATGAACGGCGAGAGGCGCTTGTCGACCGCGCCCGTGAACGCGCCGCGCTCGTGGCCGAACAGCGTCGCCTCGGCCAGGGTCGGCGGGATCGAGCCGCAGTCCACGACCACGAACGGCTTCTTCGAGCGGGCGCTCGCCAGGTGCAGCGCCTGGGCGACGAGCTCCTTGCCCGTGCCGGTCTCGCCCGTGATGAGCACCGTGAGGTCGGTCGGCGCCATCTTGGAGAGGCGCTCGAAGATGGCCCGCATCCCGGGGCTGCTCGCCACGAGCGGGCCGAACGACGGGATCGCCGAGACCGTGATGCGCTCGGGCCGCAGGGGCTCGAACTGGATCTCGGTCTCGCCGAGCCGCAGCTTCGTGCTCGTGAGCAGGTAGATGTCGCCGACCCGCACGCCGCCGACGAAGGTCCCGTTCCTGCTGTCGAGATCGCGCACGCGGACGCCCTGCTCCGTGGCGACGAACTCGGCGTGCACCGCGCTGACCTTGGCGTCGTCGAGGACCAGCTGGCAGGCCGCGTTGCGGCCCACGATGACGGGATCGGTGCCGATCTCGATCCATCCGCCGCCGCGCGCAGCCGACGATTTCGTGAGGCGGATGCGCCCGCCGCGCACCTCGACCCGGTTCTTCGTGCCTACCGTCGCGTCGAGCAACTCAGTGCCTCTCTGTCTTGCGGCGCGAAGGCGGACCCTCCGGCCGGGGAATCTCTGCGCCCTCGCCCCTGCTCGGCGGTGGCGGCGGCGCGCCCGCGCCCGCCCTGCTCGGCGGTGGCGGCGGCGCGCCCGCGCCCGCCCTGCTCGGCGGTGGCGGCGGCGCGCCTGCGCCCGCCCTGCTCGGCGGTGGCGGCGGCGCGCCTGCGCCCGCCCTGCTCGGCGGTGGCGGCGGCGCGCCTGCGCCCGCCCTGCTCGGCGGTGGCGGCGGCGCGCCTGCGCCCGCCCTGCTCGGCGGTGGCGGCGGCGCGCCCGCGCCCGCCCTGCTCGGCGGTGGCGGCGGCGCGCCCGCCCTGCTCGGCGGTGCAGGCGGCGCCCCCACGCCGGTCCTGCTCGGCGACGCTGGAGGCGCGCCCGCGCCGGTCCTGCTCGGCGGCGCAGGCGGTGCGCCCACGCCGGTCCTGCTCGGCGACGCTGGCGGCGCAGCGGCCCTGCTCGGCGGCGGCGGGGGCACGGTGCTCCCGGCCCTGCTCGGTGGCGGCGGGGGCACGGTGCTGGCCCTGGGAGGGGCGAGCGAAGCAGGGGGCGGCGAGCTGTGGCCGGCGTCGCTGAAGCCGCCGTTCTCCGTCATCGTCGGGGGGCCGTCGACGACCGTGGGGTTGTCTTCCAGGAACGCGTCGGGCAGCTCGGAGGGATACCTGCTCCGCTGCGTGCGGCGCGTCGCGCGCGTGATGTTCGCCGGCTGGATGGCCCGCCAGCTCGACAGCGCATCTGCCGCGGAGCCGAAGCGCCCCTCGCGCCGGCGATCGAGCGCCCGCTCGAGGAAGCGCTCGATGCCCACCGGCCATTTCTCGCCGGTCGCCTCGGCGAGCGACGGCGCCGGGCGGTCGAGCTTCATCGCGACGAGCACCGCGGCGTTCGCCCCCTCGAACGGCAGCCGCCCGGACAGGGCCCGGAAGGCCACCGCGCCGACCGCGTAGATGTCGGCCCGCTCGTCGGCCCGCGCGGCGCCCCGCACCTGCTCCGGCGCCATGTACGCGAACGATCCCAGCGTCGCGTCGAAGGCGGTGAGCGTCGGCTCTTCCTTCTCGCGCCGCGTGAGCTTCGAGATGCCGAAATCGAGGATCTTCGCGCGCTCGCGCCGGTCCGGCAGGCCGAGGTGCTCGAGGTAGATGTTGCCCGGCTTCAGATCGCGGTGGATGACGCCCGCGGCGTGCGCCGCCACGAGCCCCTGGAGCACGTCATCGATGATCGGGCCGACCTCGCTGAACGGCAGGTACTGCTCGCGCTTCAGCCGATCCGCCAGCGACTCGCCGTCGAGCTGCTCGAACACGAGCAGGTGCTCGCCCTCGTCCGTCTGGCCGACCTCGAGCAGCTGGCAGACGTACGGGCTCTGGATGGCCGAGGCGATCTTCGCCTCACGGTCGAAGCGCCGCACGAGATCCGGCTTCATCGCGGCGCGCGCGAGCAGGACCTTGATGGCGACCTGCTGATTGTCCGATTCCCGTGTTGCTGCCCAGACTTCGCCCATGCCGCCCCGCCCGAGCAGGCGGGAGACACGGTAGCCAGCAACGACGTCGCCCGGGTGGATCGCCACGTAACCTGGATCGGGACCGTACCACCGCGACTCTCGAACGGGTGAGAAAAAAGCGAGCGTCCGGGGAAACGCGGTGATTCCGGGAGCGAGCGGAACCGATCGCGGAGCGCGGCCCGCGGCGCGTGTTGCGGCTCGCGGCGCGTGTTGCGGGCTCACGGCGTGACAGCGCGCCGGTGCGATCGGAGCACGAACCCAACGAAGGGGACGCAATGGTTCGGAGGACCACTCGGAGGACCACTCGGAGGACCACTCGGAGGACCACTCGGAGGACCACGGCGAGCCGCGCGTCCTCGATGGTGGTGACCGTAGGCCGCAGCCCGCGGAATCCCGGAAAGAATCCGAGGGACGGGGCACTAGCCCGATGCGACATGATTCTGTAGGCTCGCCGCGCCATGCCGCGTACAGCCGAGGATGTCGAAACCTACCTCCTGCAGCTCGATCGCCGGTTCGAGAACGACGCCGGTACCTACCTCGTCTCGGGGGGCCCGGACGCGCCGCCGATCGCGATCCGCATCGACCCGCCGATCGTGGCGGTGCGGGTCTCGATCGGCCCTGTCCCCGGGGACGACGCACACCAGACCAGGCTCTTCCGCCGCCTGCTCGAGTACAACGCGACGGATCTCATGCATGCTTCGTACGGGATCGAGGCGGGCACCGTCGTCCTGTCGGCGGCGCTGGAGCTCGAGAACCTCGACATGAACGAGCTCGAGGCGATCCTGAGCGACATCGATCTCGCGCTCGCCCGCCACGTCCCCGTGCTGCACGATCTCGCGCTCAGCTGAGCAGACCCGCCGCGCCTTTCGACCCTGCGCACCCCGAGAGTTGGAGCTGATCTATGGGAATTTTCGCGCGCCTTGCGACCCTCATCAAGTCGAACCTGAACGACCTCATCAGCCGCTCGGAGGACCCCGAGAAGATGCTGAACCAGGTCGTCATCGACATGGCAAACCAGCTGATCGAGGCGAAGAAGCAGGTCGCCGTCTCGATCGCCGACGAGAAGCGGCTGGCCAAGCAGGCCGAGCAGGAGGCCGCCAACGCCGCGGAGTGGGAGCGCAGGGCCATGCTCGCGATCAAGGCGGGCGACGACGCGCTGGCCAAGGAGGCGCTGAACCGCAAGAAGGAGCACGACCAGCTCGCCACCTCCTACAAGGACCAGTGGCAGAAGCAGAAGCAGGCCGTCGACCAGCTGAAGACGGCGCTGCGCCTCCTGAACAACAAGATCGAGGAGGCGAAGCGCAAGAAGAACGTGCTCATCGCCCGGAAGAAGCGGGCCGAGGCGCAGAAGGCCATCCAGGAGACGATGAGCGGCCTGAACAACGCCTCCGCCTTCGAGACGTTCGATCGGATGTCGAACAAGATCGACCAGATCGAGGCCGAGGCCGAGGCCGCCGGGGAGATCGCCGAGCAGTACACGGGCGACACGCTGGCGCACAAGTTCGGCCAGCTCGAGGCGACGGCGGGCGCGGACGACGAGCTGCTCGCGCTCAAGCGGAAGATGGGCGTGCTCCCGCCCGAGCCGCCGCCCGCCGCGGCGCCGCCGCCGCAGGTGCGCGTGGCCGGCGCGGGCGGCGCGCCGGCCGCCGCGCCCCAGGCCGAGCAGGACGAGCTCGCGGCGGCGCTCGCGGAGCTCGAGGCCGAAGAACAACGTGAACAAGCCAGGATGAAGCGCTAGAGCACGCCCGCCCATGAGCCAAGCCGCCACGGCGCTCCGCCCGGCCGGACCGGACGCGCCTCCCGCCGCCCCCATCCCTGTCCACGCCGAAGAGGTCGGCGCCTTCCTCGAGCGCGTCGGGGTGAGCTCGTCCGGCGGGCTCTCCGACGACGAGGCGCAGAAGCGCCTCGCGGAGCACGGCAAGAACCGCCTGCCCGAGACGAAGAAGAAGAGCGCGCTCGTCCGCATCCTCGAGCAGTTCGCGAACCCGCTGGTGCTCACGCTCCTCGCCGCGGCGGCGATCGCCGTGGTCGTCGGCTTCACCGCCGACAAGGACCAGAGCTTCCTCCACCGGTTCGGCGACGCGATCGCGATCCTGCTCATCGTGATCCTGAACGCCTTCCTCGGTTACTACCAGGAGCGGCGCGCGGAGGCGGCCCTGGACGCCCTCCAGAAGCTCAGCGCGCCGAACGCGCGCGTGCGCCGCGGCGGCAAGACCGTGGTCATCGCGGCCGAGGACGTCGCGCCCGGCGACATCCTCGAGCTCGAGGCGGGCGACTCGGTCCCGGCCGACGCGCGGCTCGTGCAGACGATCAGCTTCGCGACCGAGGAGGCGGCGCTGACGGGCGAGAGCGCGGCCGCGGTCAAGGACGCGCTCGCCCCGGTCGCGCGCGACGCGCCGCTCGGCGACCGGGTCACGATGATCTTCACGGGCACGAGCGTCGTGCGCGGCAAGGGGCGCGCGGTGGTGACCGCGACCGGCGTGAACACCGAGCTCGGCCGGATCGGCGAGATGATCCGCTCGGTCGGCGAGCAGAAGACGCCCCTCGAGGAGCGGCTCGATCGCTTCGGCTCGGTGATCCTGCGGGTGTGCCTGGCGCTCTCCGCGGTGCTGCTCGGCTGGGGGTTCATCCGGGGCGGACGGCCGTGGCACGAGCTCCTGCTCGAGGGCGTGAGCCTCGCCGTGGCCGCCATCCCCGAGGGGCTGCCCGCGATCACGACGATCACGCTCGCGCTGGGGATGCAGCGCATGGCGCGGCGCGGGGCGATCGTGCGCAAGCTGCCCGCGGTCGAGACGCTCGGCGCCGCGACGATCATCGCGTCGGACAAGACGGGCACGCTCACCCAGAACGAGATGACCGTGCGCAACGTGTACGCGGGCGGCCGCCGCTACACGGTGACCGGCGAGGGGTACGACCCGACGGGCGCGCTGCGGGACGAGCACGGCGCGGAGGTCGTGGAGCACTCGGCGCCGCTCACCTACCTGTTCGCGACGGTCGCCCTCTGCAACAACGCGTCGCTCAACGAGGACCAGGCGACGGGCCGCTGGAACATCGTCGGCGATCCGACCGAGGGCGCGCTGCTGACGCTGGCCGCGAAGGGCAGCTACTCGCGCGAGTCGGTGGCGCCGTCGCACGCGTTCGTGCACGAGCTGCCGTTCGACAGCGACCGCAAGCGGATGACGGTGATCACGCGGGACGAGCGCGGCCGCGAGATCGCGCACGTGAAGGGGAGCGTCGACGTGCTCCTGCCGCTCTGCGTGAAGTTCGCCGACGACAAGGGCGTGCGGGCGCTGTCCGAGGACGACCGCGCCGCGATCGTCGCCGAGGCCGATCGCATGAGCGCGGCCGCGCTGCGCGTGCTCGCGATCTGCCGCCGGGTGCGGGTCAGCCGCGACGAGGACGACGTCGAGCGCGAGCTCACGTTCCTCGGCCTGGTCGGGATGATGGACCCGCCGCGGCAGGGGGTGAAGGAGGCGGTGGCCGAGTGCCGCCGCGCCGGCATCCGCGCCGTCATGATCACCGGCGACCACCGGCTCACCGCGACGGCGATCGCCAAGGAGATCGGGCTCTGGGACGAGGGCGACGAGGCGCTCAGCGGCGCGGAGCTCGCGGCGATGAGCGACGAGGAGCTGGCGCGGCGGATCATGCACCTGCGCGTCTTCGCCCGGACGACGGCGGAGCAGAAGCTCCGGCTCGTGCGGGCGTTCAAGGCGCACGGCCACATCGTGGCGATGACGGGCGACGGCGTGAACGACGCGCCCGCGCTCCGGGAGGCGCACATCGGCGTGGCGATGGGGCGCGGGGGCACCGACGTGGCGCGGCAGGCGGCGGACCTCGTGCTGGCGGACGACAACTTCGCCACCATCGTCGAGGCGGTGCGCGAGGGGCGCGCCATCTACCGCAACATCCAGAAGTTCATCTTCTTCCTCCTCTCGTCGAACATGGGCCTCCTCGTGGCCGTGTTCGTCGTCTCGTTCTTCGGCAAGTGGCCGCCGCTGACGCCGCTCATGATCCTCTGGATCAACCTCGTCACGAACGGCCTGCCCGCGCTCGCGCTCGGCATCGATCCGCCGGATCCGCAGCTCATGTCGGAGGCGCCGCGGCCGCGCGACGAGGGCCTGCTCATCAAGCGCGACTACCTCGGGATCCTGTACGTCGGCGCGATCATGGGGCTCGCCGCCGTCGCGCTCTACGCGACGTCGGAGCAGACCGAGGAGGCGCTGCTGCGCACGCGCGCCGTCGCCTTCTCGCTGCTGGCGCTGTCGCCGCTCTTCCACGCCTGGAGCTGCCGTAGCCCGGTCATCTCGCTCTTCGCGTCGAAGCCGCTCATCAGCCTCCCGCTCCTCCTGGCGGTCGCGGCGAGCGCGGCGATCCACCTGATTGCGCTGCTCGTGCCCGCGCTGCGCCCGGTCTTCCGCACGTACGCGATGTCGTCGGACGAGTGGATGCTCCTGCTCGTCCTCTCGGCGCTCATCGTCCCGGCCGTCGAGATCGCAAAGCTCGTGTACCGCCGGATCCGCCCCGAAGGCGCCGGCCCCGCCCGCCTCACGCCCGCCTCCAAGCCCCACGGATGACCGCCGGGTGAGGGGCCTCGGCAGCGCCGAGCCCCCTCGCCTGCCACGTCAGACGGCCACCTCACGGCGTCCAGGGTGCCGCCTCGGGTGGGCGACGCGGAGCGATCCGGAAAGAAAGTGCTCGTGGTAAGAACAAGCGGGCGCGGAGAGGCGTCCAAACCCGAGCTTATGAGACGTAAATCACACAACCTCCGTGCGCTGGGGGCTCATGCCTCCGGCTCCCGCCTCGCCGCGCTCGCGCCGGTCGCGCTGGCGGCGCTGACCGCCGCCGCCCCCTCCCCTGCCCTCGCCGCCGGCACGCCGATCGCGGCGCCGCTCGTCGAGTCGAAATGGCTCAAGCTCGACGGGATCCCGAAGGAGTGGCCGGTGGCGTTCACCTCCCTCGGCCTCAAGGTGAAGGGCAAGCCCAGCAAGGCCGATCTGGCCGCGCAGGTGGCCATCGCCTACGACGACGCGCGGATCTACGTGGCGGCCGACGTGACCGACGACGCGCTGCGAGGCGGCGCCGATCACGTGAAGGTCGTGCTCGGGTTCCCGGGCGGAAAGGTCCAGGAGGTCGCGCTCTACCCGGGACAGCCGGGCAAGACCGCGGGCAGCGTCAAGGTCCCGGGCGGCAAGGCGGTGGCCGGGGCGAGGGTCATCGAGGCCCCCCGGAGCGGCGGGTACACCCTGGAGGCGAGCGTCCCCTGGACGGCGTTCCCCGAGGCGGCGACGACCCGGGTCGGGCTGCGGGCGGGGCTCTTCGTCCACGACGACGACGGCGGAGGGGTCGACGCCGTCGTCGGCAGCGCCGCCTCGGAGGCGTACGGGTCGCTGTCGCCGCTCGCGACCGAGCCGGAGCTCGCGCTCACCGACGGCCTCCTCCGGAGCAAGGGCATCCAGGGCCGCGCGAGCTACGACCTCGTCGCCGACGTGGCCGGCGACGGGATGCGGGAGCGGGTGCTCGTCCACGAGCGGTTCCTGGTCGTCCTCGGCCCCGGGTTCCGGAAGGGCGCGCAGTATTACTTCGAGGACCTCGGGGTCGACGCCAAGGACGGGATGGTGCCGTCGCTCACGGCGCGCGACCTGACGGGCGACGGCCAGGCCGAGCTCATCCTGCGAAAGCGCTCCGGCAGCAGCGCGAAGTACCGCGAGGTGATCCACGTGCTCCAGTTCGGCGCCGGCGACACGCCGAAGCCGATCTTCCAGCACGAGATCGCGATCGCGACGGACAAGGGCTCGGTCGTCAACGACGTCGACTTCGTGGCGGACGGCGACAAGATGGCGATCCGCGTGGAGCCGGGCAAGGCGACCCGGTACGACGCGAGCAACTACGCGGAGGGGGTCGAGACGACGTACGACCCGCTGCTCTTGCCGTGGGGGTCGATCAAGTCGCAGCTCTACAAGCTGACCGGCGGGGTGTTCACCAAGGCGAGCGAGCAGCGGCAGGCGGGCGCCGCGGGGCCGCGCCCGGCGCCGGCGAGGGCCGAGGAGGCGCGGGCCGCGCCGAAGCCGGCCGGCCTCTCGCCGGCCGAGATGCTCGACAAGGTGTACGCCCTCTACCGGCGCGACCGGAGCGCCTCGTCGAGCAAGCCGCGGTTCGACCTCGGCGCCGACGTGGCCGCCGGCAAGGAGCCCGAGCGGGTGCTCCTGCACGACCGCGACATCGTCGTGTTCGGCAAGGGGTTCCGGGGCGGCGCGGGGTACGCGTTCATGACGCTCGCGCAGTTCGCGTCTCCGGCCGACATCCGCTCGGTGCGCGCGCTCGATCTCACCGGCGACGGCAAGGCGGAGATCATCGTCCACGGCACCGTCCGCGCGGCGGCGCCCAAGGAGGCGGGCGGCGGGACCGTGGACCGCGACGTCGTGCAGATCTTCCGGGTCGAGGGCGAGAGCATCCAGCGGATCTTCGCGGCCGAGGTCGCACGCAGCATCGGCGACAAGAAGATCGCCGGCGAGCTCAAGTTCGTACGCGTGGGCGACAAGATGGGGATCGAGCTCGCCCCGGGGCGGGCCGTCGAGTGGACGGAGCAGACGTACCCCTTC
This sequence comes from Sorangium sp. So ce128, assembly GCF_051525245.1. Taxonomy (NCBI): domain Bacteria; kingdom Pseudomonadati; phylum Myxococcota; order Polyangiales; family Polyangiaceae; genus Sorangium; species Sorangium sp. So ce128. Next base: position 7,941,990 of record NZ_CP150313.1, read on the forward strand.
AACCAGGACAAGGCGCCTGTCGGCGGCTTCGAGCCGCTGCTGCTGCCTTGGGGGGGCGCGCAGCCGGCGCGGTACGTCTGGAACGGGTCGATCTTCGCCAAGTAGGCGGGAAGAGGTCGCCGCGGCGCGCGACGCGCGACGTGCGACGCCAGGAGACGCTGGGGCTCACCGCGAGCGGCGCGCGGTGAGCCGAGGGCCGTCGCGGGCCTGAGGGGTGCAGGTGGCGGAGTTTCGCTTCACGACCTCGTCTGGGCGGCTCCAGGCCGAGACGCTCCGCGCGCAGGGGCTGGGACACCTGCTGGAGGTGGTCATTCCGGGATGACGCCTTCTCGGAGGGGGGCGGGGGCACGCGCCGAGCCCGCTGCCGCGGGTGCGCGTGGTGCCCGGGTATCGCCACGATTCGCCTGCTCCTGAAGAAAGCATGATGAAAGGTTACCTATCCTCGTAAAGCGATGAGACCGATGAGACAAGGACCTTGAGACGCCGCTCGCGCTCCTGTTCGCTTGTCCTGCACCTGAGTTGCCAGTACAGGGTGCCATGGGCTCGACCCGGACCGCGTGGCACGTGCTGCTCGCCGCACTGCTGCGCCAGCGCCGCCCGCGCCATTTTCAGATCCAAAGCGAGGTGCCCTTGTCGACGGAGCCGCCCCGGGCCGATGTTCTCCTGCTGCGCAATGATGCTCCGGGCGAGGCCCACGAGCCGGCCGGCACGTTGCGAAGGCTCTGGTCGCTCTTGCCCAGGGAGACGATCGTCGAGTTCAAGAGCGTCCGGCGCACCTACCGCAGCCGCGACCTCGACCGGCTCTGGGGCTACCTGTCGCTGCACTACGCGGGCGCTGGGAAGCGGCTCGGGCCACGCCGCGACCTGGCCGGCGTGTTGCTGGTACCGTCGCGCACCCGCCCCCTTGACGCCGATGCCGCGGCGCACGGGCTGGTCTGGCGCGACCTCGCCGGCGGCTACTGGCAGCTCCAGGGAGCAGCGTTCGCGCTGTACGTGGTCGAGCTCGCCACGGTGGCCGAGGCCGAGGGCGACGATCTGCTACACTTGCTCGGTCACGGCACGGCGCGGACGGTCGAGGCGCGCCGTTGGCTGGCCGAGCAGGTCGGTGCGGAGGAGATCGCGATGGCGATGCGCGAGCTGGAAGGCTTTGACGAGGTGCTGAGGACGCTGCTGAGAAAGCTGCCGATCGAGACGCTGCTGCCGGCGCTGCCGGTGGACGAGCTGCTGGCGGCGCTGCCGCCCGAGCAGCGGGCCGCGGGGCTGACCCCCGAGCAGCGGCTCGCCGGGATGCCGCCCGAGCAGCGGCTCGCCGGGATGCCGCCCGAGCAACGCGTCGCAGGGCTCACCCCCGAGGAGCGGCTCCTCCTCGTGCCTGACGAGACGTTGCGGCTGCTGCCCGACGACTACCTGCGCTCGCTTCCAGAGGATGTCCGGGCGCAGATCCGCGCCCGGATCGGCCGCCCGCTCTAGCGAGGCGCAGGGGCTGCGTGCGGGAGCCGCTCTCCCAGTACGGCCCAGTACGGCCCTGCGGGGTTGTGCTCCACGTCGAGGATCTCCCAGCGGTAGTAGCTGAAACTCCCGCCCTCGAGCGTCCACAGGACCTCCCCTCGGATCGGAATCCCGATACCCCGGAACGTGCGCCAGTCCGAGCACGACACGGACCAGGGCGTGAGCTTCGCGTCCGCGCCGCCGCCGAGATAACGGTCTGCCTGCAGCCCGACCACGCGCCCCTGAGGATCGAACGTGAACACCGCCGATGCGACCTTCCCTGCGTGGCGCATCGTCGCCTTCGCGCTCGTCGCGTCGATCGACTCCCACGCGATGTAGGGGCGGAGCGCCGCTGACGGGAACCAGACGATCTCGCCCAGAAAGCGCAGCATGGCGCCGTGGTCGATCTTCTCGTCGGCCGCGTCGACGATGTCGACGAGCGACGCCGCCTTGATGAGCATCTGTCCCTTGCCGGCGGCGTACTTGTCGCGGCCCTCGATCGGGAGGATGCCCATCGTCTTCGTGGTGACCTTCCAGACGAACGCAGGCTCGTCGACGGAGAAGTACTGCTCGGCCTCCGCGGGCATCCAGGCGGCGTCGGGGCTGGTCCGGAGCTCGCCGCGCTGCTTCAGCCGGACCGTCTGAGCCCTTTCCCGGCCGACGACGCCCGAGGCCTCTAGCCAGGTGCGCACCGGCGCGGGCAGGCGATCGAGCTCGGAGGGGTCGACGCTGGAAGCGCGCGGCTCGGAGGGGCGCGCGAGCAACGCTCGGACCTCCGAATCGACCTCATGGCGGAAGCGCGCGTGTGCGGCTGCGGCCGCGATCGGCAAGAGGAGGAGCACGTTGACGAGCGTCCCGAACTTCGCCTGGGGCCACGCGAGGACGATGAGGCCCTGGGACAGGAGCACGCCGAAGAGCGCCAGCGCCCACCACGCGTCGCGTCGCAGGACCTGGAGCGCTGCCGCCGCGAGCAGAAGGATCAGCGCCGTGAGCCAGAGCAGAGCGAAGGCTCGACTGCCGGCGGGCGAGAGGGGCACGAGCGTGCGATCGCTCGACTGGCCGGCGGCTGCGAGCTTCGACCACTCGATGTATCCGATGATGTGAATCGCACCGTGAAGCGCGATCAGGATCGTCACTACGTGCCGCATGACGTGCTTCTTTCTAGGAATCGCGTGCTGCGCCCAGCAGTCGCCGGCGCATCTGCAGCCGACTCCGTCTCTCACGTGCTCCTTTTACTTTTGCAGCCCGCGTGCCAAACCAGGAGCGACGCCGAGGGCGCAGTCCACTCGCGCGGAACCGAGCACCGAGACGCGCAGCCCAGCCGTCGTCCACGCAGATCTTGCGCGTCCCGTTCACCGTCGCAGCTGCTCCTGTTCCCCGAGACGTGCCGGCGCGCGGTTCGGCCCCCGTCCGGAGGCATCGCTCTCGGCCACGGCTCCGACACCGTCGGCTCCTGGCTCGTGGTCCACGGGCAAGGGCTGAGCTGACTCCGGCCGTATCCATCCGGCCGCGTTCAGACGAGACGACGAGGACAGCGAATTTTACACGTCCTCCAACCCCAGAATGGACACTAGAATAGCGATCACGTTGATCAAGCGAGAAATAAACCGCCAAGACACCAAGGGCGCCAAGACAAGATTCTCTTTTGGCGTTCTTGGTGTCTTGGCGGTGCGAGTTCTGTGATTTTCAGGCAATTTCAATCCATTTGTCGCTCTATAGCGGGGAGCAGGTTCGTGTGATACGGGCCCAGCCGCTAGGCAGGCGAGTGAGGCGCACGAAAGTACGCCGCAGCGAGCTTCACTCTGCGGATGAGCCCGTAGCGCACGGAGATGCGCCCCGCTATAGATGTCCCTGCCGCATGGCACCGTCCCACACCGTCCCACTCGAGTGACGTGGACCGGTGCTTGCGTCGGTCGCCGGCATCATGCGAATGGTTCCCACGGTTGCCGCTATCGTCTCTCTCCATGGAGTCGCTCTATGTGTTGCATCCTGTGTCATGTACCCATCAGAAACTCTCTCTGAGACGGAGATCGACACACCGGAAGCCAGCGACATGGAACTTGGCGACGAAACGGAGAGCGGTCCCACGACCGAAACGGAGGCGATCGGCACGGCCAAGATCATCCGCTGCAAGAGACATGAGCACGGCGCCGACTGCATGACGAAGTGCGCCGACGCAGGAATATCTTGCCCTGCCGGACGAAAACACCCGTACAAAGACAACGTCAAAACTGGACTGCTGTGGCAATGCAGATCCCTCGGCCTGGTCAGCACCTGCTTTTACTATTACGAAAACGGAGATAGCTGTATATTTCTCGGCATGGTTCCCTTTATCTGCCGCTACGAGGGTGGAACTCCTGATTGAGAGCGCGCGCGTAGGACGCGGCTAGCCGCGCCGCGCGCTTCCAGTCCCGTCCGAACAGACACTCCATGGACCGAAGAGCGAGCGAGCAGAGCTCGGGCGACCGCTCACCGCCCGAGAGCGCAGCGGAACCTAGTCCGCGGAGTCGCCGCATCCGCTCGACGTCCTCTACAGTGATGGGTGTAGGTCCGTGCAGGTGACCGCGGATGTGCTCTACCATCACCCCCTCGATGGCGATCAGGGAGTTTTCCCACGCCACGGGATCCACCTGGAGATCGGCGTCGCCGCGCTCGATCGCGTCGGCGAGGATGCGGATGTAGCCGACGGTGTAGAGCTTGGCCATCGACGCCCATTCGAGCAGATCCTCTACTTCTTCCGGGATGAGTTGGTCCGGGTCAGACATGCCCGGAGTCTAGTTCAGTCTCACGAGGGGGAAAGGCGGGGCGTACATGCGGCCGCTTGAGCCCGATGCAGGTGCGCCCTCCCCTCGCGCCCCCTCCGTCGCGCGGCTCCGGTATGCACGCGGCGGAGCTCGACAGGTTGTCTACTTCCGGCGCTGCGGAGCATCCCCGAGCCGGTCCATGGTACCGCATAGCGCCGGCAAGAGAGCTCGGACCCGGGCTAGACGGCCGAAATACAGGAAAAGCTCTTCAAGGTTCGGGAAAGACGCACCAGCAAGAACCCCTGAAGCGGCCGGGGAGGCCGCCGCGTGCAGCCTGGGGTGATTGAAGAGGACCGCGTCCGCGTGGCCGTCGCCGTTCACGGCCGCGTCACCCGGCGGGCTCCGGCAGGCAGCAGACAGTCGTCGGGCGCGCCTCGCCGCCGGCCGGGTCGCAGAACCCCACGTGATTGACCTCCAATTCGGCGCGGATGCTGCCGAGCGCCGCACCATCCTCCTCGGGAAGCAGGCAGCGATCGACCTCGCCGGCCGTCACCGTCGTCGTCCCGAGGAGCGCGTCTTCGCTGCACGCGCGATCCGAGTAGGCGCTCACCCGCGCGACGCACTCCCTCGGCGTGCGGCTGGGCACGCAGACGCACGGCTCACAGCTCCGCGTGAGGTCCCGGTTATAGAAGATGAACTTTTCCGAGAACACGGGCGGCTCCCCCGGAGCGGCGGGCGGGTAGCATCCGCGATCCCCCTCCAACCCGATCATGCAGTAGCGCCACCCGGGGGGCACGTTGGCCTCTTGCTGGTTGAGCATGCAGACATCCCCGCCCACTGGACACTCGAAGTGGGCCACCCCGCCACTGCACGCGATCGCGATCTTGGCAGGGCCCGCCGGCGGAGAGGGCTCGTCCACGGTGAACGGCGTGCACGAACCATCCGGCCCCGGCGCGATCCAGATTGCGCTGAACTCGTCTGCCGGCACGGTCCCTGGAGACGTGCACTCGCCTCGCCAGTTCCGGGGCGGATTGAACGGCCGGAGCGTCTCCGCCGGGGTGTTCTCGCACGAGGCGTCCGAGTGCGCCGCAACGATCTCCGGCATGGAGCAGGACGGAACGCTGCATCCGCACTTGGGACAGGGCTCCTCGCCCGGCCGCAACGACCGGAGCCGGGAGAACACCGTCGGGGCGATCTTCTGCGTGTCGCGACGCTGAAGGTCGTATCCGGTGAGGTCCCCGCACGACGGCTCGGGCTCGTCAGGGTCTCCGATCCACAGGAGCAGCGGATTGTAGAAGCCGACCATCGGCCCTATCACGCACCTCCCGGCGCAGACGCCGTTGCTGGTGCCGTCCTCGTTGGTGATGTGGCAGAGATTCCCCGGGAGGCCGCACGGCGGCTCTGCGCTGCCACAGCCGCTCGCGACGAGCACGCCGCCCAGGCCCCCCAGCGACAGCGTGATCGACGCTCGCAGGAGCCACCCCTTCCTGTTCCACCTCATCGCGACATCACCGCCTTCCCCACGCGCTCCCGAGGAGCCCGTGCACGCTGTACCACCGGTTGGCTCCTGCCGCGGGCGGCGCGCCCGCCACCCGCCGGTGTTCTCGCCCTGGCCCTCACGGCGCCTCCAGCGCCTTCGGCAGACAGCAGACCGTCTTGGCCTCGCCGATCACCCTGTCGTTCCTGGATTCACCGCCCCTCGGCTTGCACGTCCCGGGCTCGTTCGAGAGCCACGTCGCACTCACGCTGCTCAACGTCGAGCCCGACACAGGATCGACACAGATCCCTTGTCTCTCGTTCACATCGATGCCGACGAGCACGTCGCTGCAGGCGCCGTCCTCCCACGCGACCACGAGCGCCTCGCACCGGCTCGTCGCCGGCGCCTCGCAGGTGCACGGCGAGCAACCCGGCGTGGTCTCCAGGTTCACATAGAACACCCCCAGCTTGTCCGAGAAGATCTTCCGAGGGTCCGCCCCTCCCTCGGGCTGCTGGCAGCCGAGATCCCCCGCCCCGACGATGCAATGGCGCCACCCGTCGGGCAGATGGGCCGGCTGCTGCTCGAGCATGCAGAGCTCCCCCTGCCCCGGACACAGCTCGTCTTCCACCACGCTGTCGCACGCGACGGCGACCTCGCCCACGCCTCCCGCGAGGGGCTGCGGGGGCTCGTCGGCCACGATCGGCGTGCACGGCTCCCAGATCGCCGGGCCGATCGAGAGCGAGCCAAGCTGCTCCGCCGCCACCGTGCCGGGCGACACACACGAGCCGTCCCAGCCTGCCGGCAGAAGGAACGACGTCTGCGTCCCAGCGCTGCCGTCGCCGCACGCCTCGATCGACCTCGCCGTCACGGTCTGCGGGAGCGCGCACGCCGGCGCCGTGCACGCGCAGGCGGGGCAGCCGTGCGTCGGCTCCGGCACGGCCCGCGCGAAGAGCGTCCGCGTGGCGCCGCCGAACGGGATCCGCTCGCCGGTCCCGGGGACGATCCGCACGAGCTCGGCGCACGACGCCGGCGCGAGCACCTCGGGCCCCGTCCAGACGAGCTCCGGCGCGCCGAACGAGTCCGGCGGCGCGTGGACGCACTGCCCCCAGCAGTGCCCGTTGCTGGTGCCGTCGTCGTTCCGGATCTCGCACGCGACCGCCTCCGCGCAGTCGTACGCCCCGGCGCCGCTGCACCCACTGACCGCCGCCACCCCTCCGAAGCAGAGGAGCCAAAGCCCTGCCAGCCCTCTCTGCCGCACGCTCCGCATCAGCACCGCTCCTTCCGGCTCCGGCGCAGCCTCACCAGCTGCCGGAGAAGATCACGCCCCCGCCATGCGCAGCCGCGAACGGCGCCGCGCGCACAGCGCGCTTTCCCGGCTCCGGCGCCCACAGGAGCGACGAGAGCGCGACCGCGCCGGCGACGCCGGCGCCGATGAAGCTCCCCCATGCGGCGGCCTTCAGCGTGTCACGCGCGTCGATCATCTCGCGCAGCACACCGCACGGCTCGGCGTATGCCTTGGACAAGCACGCCGCCGCCCCGTTGCGCTCGCGGATCTGGGCGGCCTGCGCCTCCGCCTCCCCGCCGCGCACCGCCGCTGCCACGGCGAAGCCCGTGCCCAGCGCAATCCCGGCCGACGCGAGCGCGAACCCGCCGATGCGGAACACAGTTCCTGCCGACGGCCCCCCGGGTGCCGCAGCCGGCGCAGGCGCAGCCGGCACAGGCGCCACCGGCGCCGCGACCGGCGCAGGCGCAACCGGCGGCGGGGGCTTGAGCTCCAGGTGAAGGCCGACCATCGACTCCCGCCCCCGCTGCGCCTCGAACGGATAGACCTCGTCGACATACCCATCGAGCGTGCCGCGCGCCTCGTGCCGGCCCGGGTCGAGGTAGACGAAATACATCCCCTGTCCGCGGCCGATCGACTGGCCGTCGATGAACACCTCGGCCTCGGGCCGGCTCACCGCGACGGTCGCGAACGAGACCTCGCGCTCCGCCTTCTCGAGCCCCGCCCGGAAGCGCCGCTGCGCCGCCGGCTGGAGCGTCTCCGGAACCAGCAGCGACTCCCGCAGGTGCTCCGCCGCGTCCCGGGACCGCCCGAGCGCGAGTTCCGACAGCCCGAGCTCCCCCGCGAACTCCGGCCGCGGATCCGCCTTCCACGCCGCGCGATACGACGCCTCCGCGTCCTGCCACCGCCCCTCGCGCCGCGCCCTCTCGCCCCGCGCGAACGCCGCCTCGGCCTCGGAGCGCATCATGGCCGCTCCGGGCGGTCCAGCAGAAGGCTCCTCCCCGACGGCCACCGCCGCGCGACTCCACACGACAGATGCGGCGACCACGGCGAGGAGCAACCGTCCTGTGGACGCCATCTCCGCGGCATACTACGCGACGAGTCTCTTTTCGGTCAAGCCGCCTTGGTCCGGAGAAAGTGACGGAATCGACTCGACCGTCAGGCAATTCTGGTCGCGCCGCGAGAATGCTCGCCCTGCTGCGCGGCGCGCCGAGCGCTCACGCCACAGGCCTGCCTCGGCTCAGCCCGACATGCCGATTTTCAAATGTCGAACGAGCTCGCCAGGTAACTACGCAGGCATGGGGAAATCGTCTCGCAAGACCGACAGCGCCACCGAGAACCAACCGCTCACCATCGAGGCGATCATGGCCGAGCACCTGGATCTCGTCCGCTGGTACGTCGAGCGGCAGGGCTTCCACGGCGCGGATCGGGACGACCTGGTCCAGGAGATCTTCCACGGCGCCTCGCGGTCGCTGCCCCGGTACGATCCCCGCATCGCCAGCGTGCGCACCTGGCTCTTGCGGATCGCGTTCAACCTGACTTCCAACGAGCGCAATCGCGCCCATCGCCGGCACGAAGAGCTGTGGCCGGAGGAGGCGCTGGAAGGCCTCTCCAGCGCAGCGCCGGACTCCGAGACACGGCTCATCGAGGCGCAACAGAGCGACATCCTCGCGGATCTGCTCCAGGAGGTCCCTCCGCGGCGCCGCGCGATCCTTGTCGCGCACGACCTCGAGGAGGAGGCGGTCCAGGACATCGCCGAGGAGCTCGCGATGCCGCGCAATACCGTGTGGAACGACCTCCGGCTCGCGCGGCTGAGCCTCGACGCCGCCGCGCGGCGCTGGCGAGCGCGGAGACGCGGCCGTGGCGCCCTGATTGCGCCGCTCGCCTTCGCGTTCGGCGCGACCAAAGCGCGCGCCTCGTCGGGGCCGCTCCACGGAGGCCGGCTGCGGCGGCTGCTCGGCCTGGCTCGCCGCGCCTTCCGGCGCGCGCTGTCTCACGGCGCGGCCCGCCCGGCGGCTAGCTCGTGGAACGCGTCGCTGGCACCCACACGTGCCGTCCGCCGATCGACGGCCAGCGCCGCAGCCGGCGTTGCGGCGGGCGCGCTCGCCCTGCTGGCCGCCGGCGGGCGCGGCGAGCTCCCGCCGCCGAGCGCCCATGCGGTCGCGCTTCGCTCCCCGCAGGCCGCATGGCCCGCTCAGCGCGGCAGCGCCGTCCCCTCGGGCCCGGAGGTGCCCTCGGAGGAGCGGGCCGAAAGCGACGTGAGCGGCGCCCTCACGACAGCGCGCCGCGACCCGGCGAGCCCGCGATACCCGCCCGGCCCTCGTCAGGGCGAGCGCATCCAACTGCCCTCCTCCGAGGCCCGGCTGATCCGGCAGGCCTTCGCGGCGCTCGCCGCCGGTCGCCACGACGCCGTGCGGCTCCTGCTCGAGCAACACCGGCGCGACTTCCCGCGAGGCGCCTACGCAGGAGATCGCGAGGAGCTCCTGCGACGGCTGCGGGCGGCGGCACACCGCGACTGATACGCGGCCGCGGCCCGGTCAGCCCCGCAGAGCGTCCGATTCGTGCCATTCCGTCCCGTCGAGCCCGTCAGGCGTTGCCGTGGTCCCTCGGGCTCTGCCAACATCAGCGCGTTTTGCTCAACCCAAGGAGGCGCCTATGGCAGACCCCTATATCGATCCTTTCGAGACGAAGATTTATGGCAAGTTCGCGCGCGAGCAGATGGCCGCGGTCCTGATGGGCAAGGTCGCTGCCCTCGACGGCATGGTCGAGTTCGCGATGGGCAAGCAGCTCCTCGCCGATCAGGCGATGTCCGATGTCCTCGATCGCCAGCCCAAGCCGGCGCCGGAGCTCGACAGCGCCGAGGTGCTCGACGAGGCGCGCGACGTCATCGTGCGGTTCGCCGCGTACCTCGACTCGCTCAAGGGGAGGCCGGTCGATCCGCGGGTGTTCTTCCGCGGTGAGGCGCCGAGCGTCCTCGCGCGCCGGCGGCTCACGAAGCTCACCGCCGCGGTCGGGCACATCGCCGACGAGCTCGAGAGGCAGCGCGAGAAGGTCCGCGGCGCGGACATGTGGCTTTCCGAGCTCCGGGAGGCGCACGAGAAGCTCGCGATCATCGAGCGGCAGCAGCGCGCCTCGCGCGTCGAGCGGCTCGAGCTCGGCCCCGAGGTGTCGACCGCGCGCGAGGCCTGGCTGGGTGTCTACAACGCCAACAAGAACCTCGTGCGCGGGCTGCTCGCCCACCTCGGCAAGCCCGAGCTCCTGCCGCTCATCTTCGACGATCTCGCCGAGGTCCACCGCACGACCGGCGTCAGCGACGCCCTCCCCCCCGGCCAGCCGGCCGCGCCGGAGGCGCCGGCAGCCGCGCCGTCCGCCCAGCCGGGGGCCTCGCCGGACGCGTGAGCCCGCGGCCCGCTGCAAGGCTTGATGCAAGTCTTGCAGCGGGCGACTCGGTCGCCGAGTTGGCCGTTTCAAGGCTTGAGACGACCGACTCGGAGGCTCAGCGGGCCGTTTCAAGGCTTGAGACGGTCGACCGGGCGGCCGGGAGAGCCGCTTCAAGGCTTGAAATCGCCAACTCGGCGACCGAGTCGGGCGTTTCAAGCCTTGAAGCGGGCGACTGTACGCCGGGGAAGGCGATTTCAAGCCGCGGATGGCGTCGCAGACGCAGAGAGCGGGTTATGCGGGGAAATCGTCGCCGTTCCGGTGCTGCTGGAGGAACGTGAGGAACTGCTCGGCCCGCTCGATGAGATCGTCGTACGTCAGGATGGCGAGGCCGGCGAGGAAGCCGTTCTCGAGACGCAGGCGCTCGCGCTCGGCGTCGTTCTGATAGCGCCCGATGACGACGAAGCCGCGGGGGCGCTGGAGGTGCACAGCGATGCCCCGGCGTCCGTCGTACCCGAGCGGCCCGCGGGGCTCCTTCTCCGCCGCATCGTAGTAGGACATGAGCTGGCCTATGGCGCGAGCGCACTCCAGGCTGTGATGGAGCCAGCCGTTGTAGTCTTTGAACACGGGGTCGCTGGGACGCTTGAGCTCCCAGAGGTCGGGGAAGCCGTCCCAGCGGATCGCGAGGAGATCGATCTCCCCGCCGCGCGTGATCGGGTACGGCGAACGGACGTCCTGGTACTCGGGGCCGAGGATCGCACCCCAGTGCTGGTGGATGAATTTGCGATAGGCGTCCTCGGATTCGTTCCGGTCGACGAGCGCACGGAACTCGCGAACGGTACGGCTCATCTTGAAGGCCGGGCTGGCGAGGGCGACGTTCACAGCCTTCGGCAAGGCGCGTCGGAGATCGTCGTCCTTGAAGACGAACGGAGCGCCGTGCGTCCGCCGCATCGCGCGCCGGATGACCTCGCGCTCGCTGTGCGCGGTCACGATGCACACGGGGCGAAACGGGTCAGCGGCGAGGAGCGCGTCGAGCACGCGGAAGCCGTGCTCGACATTCTCGTCGGAGAGGCTCGGGGCAGAGGGGATCTGCAGGTCCAGCAGGACCACGTCGGGGCCGAAGGTGGCGGCCTTGCCCAGCGCCCCTGCGGCATCGACGGCGTGCTCGACCGTGAACCCGTTGAGCCGGAGCAGGCGCAGAAAATCGCCGGCCGTGGCCTCGTTGTCCTCGACGAGGAGCACCTTCGGGGCGTTCTTTTCGTTCATGATGCATCCCTCCAAGTGACAAACCGTGCGAAGAAGCAGGTTCCCTCGCGATCTGGGTCGAGCCCCACCTGAGCGCCGAGCCGCGCCGCGTAGCGCCGCGCGATGGCGAGCCCCAGCCCCGTACCGAGCGGCTGGTCGCCGCCCTTCTTGGTCGTCACGTAGGGCTCGAAGATGCGCTCCCGATCCTCCGCGCGAATGCCCGGGCCGTTGTCGACAATGTCGAGCCGGACGGTGTCGCCCTCGGGGGTCGCGCGGATCCCTACGCGGGGCGCGGGGGTGGATGCGATCGCGTGGAACGCGTTCTCCATCAGGCAATGGAGTATCTCACGTAGCCCTACGCGGCCGGCTCGTACCAGGAGCGAGACGGAGACATCGATCTCGCAGAGGACGTCCGGATACTTTCGGCGTAGAGGTGCGGCGGCATCGTCCACAAGTTCGTGAAGCGCAAGCGCCTCCGGAGGGTCGTTCGGAACTTCCTGCCATCGCCCGGTCTGCTCGGCGAGCGCCGCCTGGAACGCGAGCTCTTCGTCGATGCGAGAGAACTCATACTGAAACTGCGCCACGTCTGCTGCGGCGAGATTCTCCCGGATGTGTTGGACATTCATCAAGATCGCGCCCACGGAGCGCTTGAGCTGATGAGCGAGCGTCAGCTGGAGGCGGCGCTCCACTTCGGCCTCGATGTCGGCGCGAACTTCGGCGCCTCGCCCCTCCGCGAACCGGGCAGCTGCCTCCGGGGAGAGGATCGACAGGAACAGGAACACATACTCCCTGGGGAACTGGTGGCGGCTCAGAGAGCCGAAAGCGCCGGCGACAACCTCGCGCGCGATCCTGCGTGCAATGAGGTAGTCGCGGATCAGCGCATTCATCTGTACGCGGCCCTCGCTGTCGCTCTTGTACCACGTGAGGACTTGATCTTGCAGAGCGCCCCATGTTCGCCGCGAGGAGAACTGGTATCCAGGTTCAACGGAGGTCCACCCGAGGGAGAACTGGGTCAGCGCCGCGTCTTCCAGTGGCAGGAACTGCGCCAGGGAATCCGCCTCCTCCGGGAAAATCTCACGCATTACTTTGACGATGTAGTCGTGAACCACGTACGCGATCCACTGCGCAGAGCCGCTCGACGGCACATCCCGGAACGCGAGAACGGACTCCAGCATGCGCGGCACGTTCGCAGGCGCATTGGTCAACTCTTGGAACTCCGGCTCACGCTCACGGGCAGCGAGGAAACGAGCAACCAATGCCGGCGAAGCCAACCGATCGATGAACCAGCGCTCGACATCGCTCGGCGCCGGCGCGCATATCTTCACATATTTGCCTGGCAGATAGCCGCGGGCGCGCTTCTCAAAATCCACGACCTCCGAGCGTTCGAGAAAGACCAACGACGGTCGACGCTCACTCCGCAATGACTCAATATCCGTGTGCACGCGAATGGCGAATCCGTGCTCATAAGCCAGCCGCGCTGCTCCGGTAGGACGATACGAGGCGAGCAGCACCGTGTCGTCCGGCTCGCGCAAGAACCGGACGCCGAGTTCATAGATGGCCTGTCCGACGACAGCAAAGCAGTCAGCCAGGTCGTCTGAGATGACGATGGCGGCGAACGTCGGCCCGCCGCTCACCCACTCCTTGATCCAAGACACAGCGTCGGGAAATCCCATCTCACGATCATCGACGCGCCGCGGCACGTACTTCCCTGGATCGCCCTTCGCCTCAGACGCCTTCATGTGCTCGCGTACGTCGTCCGCGATCCCTGATACCTCCAGGACCAGTCTACGGTACGAGATCGCGGCGCAGACATCTGTCCTCAGGTCTGCGGTGTACCCCGGCGGCAGGCTCCCCTCAATCAGGACCCCGAGCGCACGATCGGCTCCCGTCGTCCGACGCTTCTCCTCAAGCTCCGCCAGTGCGACGTCAATGCCTTCGGGGCAGCGCGTCCACACGCGGAAGTACGTTTTCGGATGCACGAGCCCCTTCCGAGGCGTCGCGAACCAATCCACGCTCCCCGGCTCGAGGCCGACCGCCCGCGACACCTCATAATCCGCCGCCTCGAACAGACGGGCCACCGCGTTTTCACCAGCTACCACCGGCTCGTGCTCGTCGTCGTTCATGGGTTGCACATCCTCCATGGCACGCACGCGCTTGGGCGCGCAACGCCCGCCTGCGTGCCGAGGCTCGATCGGACGAGGCGCAGAAGAGCTCGTCGCCCCTTCGCGCCCCGGCCTCAGATCACCCTGTCCACGAGCGCCTCCCCGCGCTCGAAGCGCCGCAGGTTCGCCAGGAAATGCTCCACCAGCGCCATCGACTCCTCGCGCCGCCCGCCGGCCGAATGCGGCGTGATGACGCAGCCCGGGGCGCGCCAGAGCGGGTGCTCCGGCGGGAGCGGCTCGGGATCCGTCACGTCGAGGTACGCGCCCGCGATCCTGCGCGCCTCGAGCGCCTCGAGCAGCGCGACCTGGTCCACCGTGACGCCCCGGCCGACATTGAAGAGCCACGCGTCCGGCCGCATCCGCGCGAGCAGCGCGGCCGAGACCAGCCGCCGCGTGCCCTCGGCCTCGGGCAGGCTCGAGACCACGTGATCCGCCCAGGCGAAGGCGTCGCCCAGCTCCTCCCTCGCGACCACGCGGAAAGGCTCATCGCCGCGGGGGCGGGCGCGCAGGACGCAGAGCTCCACCTCGAACGGCGCGAGCAGCTCGGCGAGGCGGCGGCCGATCGCGCCGAAGCCGAGGAGGAGCACCCGCCGGCCGCGCAGGAGCGCGCTCCGCGACCGCAGGTGCGCGTCGGGCCAGCCGCGCGGGCCGAGCTGGTTCTCGAGGCACTCGGGCAGCCGCCGCGAGGCCGAGAGCAGGAACGCGAGCGCGTGCTCCGCGCAAGGATCGGCGTAGACGCCGCTGCTCGTCGTCAGCGCGGCGCCGCGGGCGGCGAGCGCGGCGCGCACCGCCGCCACGTCGTAGCGGGCATACCCCGCGGTGCTGAGGTGCACCCAGCGGAGCCGCGGGGCCGCGCGCACGTCGTCGGGGTGCGGCTGGCCAAAGACGACCTCGGCGCCGAGGACGAGCGGATCCGGCGCGACGACGGCGAGGTTCTTCGCGGAGCGCGCCGCGGCCAGCTCGAGCGCGTGCGGCGCGACGCCCTCCGAGAGCGAGCGCGCCGCCTCCGCCGGCAGAACAACGGTGCTCGCGATGATCAGCCGATCCACCGACGCCCCCCTCACCCGTGCACGGCGCGCCCGAACTCGCGCATCCACGCCTCTTCGTCGGCGGTGAGCGGACCCTTCGCGAGCGCGTCGAGGTTCGCCTCCACCTCGGCGCGGCTCTTCGGCCCCGTCAGCGCGAGATCCACGTGCGGGCTGGAGAGCTGGAATCGGTAGCAGTCGCCCGCCGTCATCGCCGGGCGATCCCAGCCCTTCGGCTGCTTCAGCAGCCGACGCCACGCCGTCGCCGTGTAGGCGAGGATGCTCGGCTTCGCGTCGCGCACGTGCGGGAAGATGTCGCGCTCCGCGCCGGGATGCGCGGCGTTGTAGCGGATCATGAGCAGGTCGAGCGGCGACGACTCCGCCAGGCCGCCCGCCCGCGGGCGATCGTGGATGCTCACCCCGACCGCCCGCACCTTGCCGCTCTCGCGCAGGTGCATGAGCTCCCGCTCGGTCGCGCTCGTCCAGGCAGACCCGACGCCGAGCCAGCCGAGCAGATAGACATCGAGATGGTCGGTCCCGAGCTCCCGGAGCAGCTTCTCGGCGCCCCGGCGCACGCCCCAGCCGAACCAGCCGGCCTGCGCGAAGCCGACCACCGCCACGCTGTCGCGGCGCCCCTTCAGCGCCTCGCGCAGCGGGTTGCCGAGCCCGCCCGAGCGCATCGTCCAGAGGAAGAGATTGACGCCGCGGTCCATCGCCGCGCGCACCCCGCCCTCATCGATGCCGTAGTTCGCCGCGAGCCCGAGCCGGAAGATGCGCTTGCCGCCAAAGGCGGTCGGCGCGCGGCGGAGCCAGTCGTCCATGGGACGGATCTACCATCACCTCCGTCGATGTCACCGGCTCCCGCGCGCCACACATTCGCCGCCCACGGCCGCCCCGACCTGTGCCAGACTCCCTGGCCACCGATGGGCCAGGACTCCCCTCCCCGGTGCGCCGGCTGCAGCGCTCCGCTCCCGGAGAACGCCCGCTTCTGCCCCTCGTGCGGCCAGCTCGTCACCGCGCCGGATCCCAGCCCCGCCCTCGCCGCGACGGCGTTCCCCGCGACGCAGCTCGGCGCCGTCGGGCTGCCGCCAGCCTCCCTGCCGCTGCCGCCGGTGCGGCTCTTGCCCGGGACGGAGATCAGCGTCTATCGCATCGAGTCGACGCTCGGCGAGGGCGGCATGGGCGTCGTCTACCGCGCTTACGACCGGGCGCGCGAGCGCGTCGTGGCCGTCAAATGCCTGCACTCGAACCTCTGCGGCAACCCGGAGATCCGGCGGCGGTTCGCGCGGGAAGCGCGGGTGCTCCGCTCCTGGAGCCACGAGAACGTTGTCGCCGTCTACGATTTCGTCGAGCGCGATCACCTGCTCGCGATCGTCATGGAGTACGTCGACGGGTCGACGCTGGTGCGGCACCTCGAGCGGTGGCGCGGGCGCATCCCCTTCCAGGAGATCCGCGCGCTGTTCGGCGGCGTCCTCGACGCGATGGACGAGGGGCACCGCATGGGCATCATCCACCGCGATCTCAAGCCCGACAACATCCTCGTCACGACCGGGAAAGACGGCCTCTACCCCAAGATCGTCGACTTCGGCATCGCCAAGATCCTGGAGGGGACGACGTACACGCTGAGCGGCGCGTTCCTCGGGACGTGTTGTTACATGTCGCCCGAGCAGGTGAAGAGCCCCCACGCGGCGGATCGGCGCTCGGACATCTACTCTCTCGGCGTGACGCTCTACAAGCTGACGACAGGGCAGGTGCCGTTCGACAGCCCCAACCACTTCGCCGTGATGATGGCCCACGTCGCCGACGCCCCGGCGCCCCCCTCGTCGCTGCGCCCCGACCTCCCGCCGGCCCTCGACCGGCTCGTGCTCGACGCGCTCTCGAAGGACCCGGCGGGGAGGCCGGCGTCGTGCGCGGAGTTCCGGGCGCGGCTCGACGAGGCGCTCTCGGAGTTCTCGCCCGCCCCGTCGCGGCCCTCGTCCGACGGGCGCGAGCTCGCGCCGACGGTCCGCGAGAAGACCGGCGAGCAGATGATCCTCGTCCCCGGCGGGCCGTTCCTGAGCGGGCAGCAGCGCAGGAAGGTCCATGTCGACGCGTTCTACATGGACCGCACGCCGGTCACGAACCGCCAGTTCAAGGCGTTCCTCGACGTGACCGGGTACCGCCCCGACGACGACGACGCGAGCCGGCTCCTCGCCCATTTCAGGCGCGGCGAGATCCCCGCGGGCCTCGAGGAGCACCCCGTGGTGTACGTGTCGTGGGACGACGCGCGGGCCTACGCCAACTGGGCCGGCAAGCGCCTGCCGACCGAGGCCGAGTGGGAGAAGGCCGCGCGCGGCACCGACGGCCGCAAATACCCGTGGGGGCGCGCCGAGCCCGGGCCCACGCGCGCGAACTACGACAACCGCGAGGGCGGGACGGTGCCCGTCGGCTCGCTGCCGGGAGGCGCCTCTCCTTATGGCATCCTCGACCTCGCCGGCAACGTGTGGGAGTGGTGCGAGGACTACGACGATCCGCACTTCTATGCGGACGGCCCCTCCCACAACCCGCGCAACACGCGGCCCTCGGATCGGCCGCTGCTCGTGATGCGCGGCGGCTCGTGGATGTACGGCGCGCAGTCGCTCCGCACCTGGGCGCGCACGAGCTTCGAGGCGCACTACCGCTTCGCCGGCGGCGGCTTCCGCTGCGTGCGAACGGCCTCGTCGAGCTGAGGGCTCGGGCGCGGCAGCTGCTCGGCGCACGTGCGGCGGCTCGGCGCGGGCTCGGCGCACGAGCGCCTGGTCAACCGGCTGCGGCGCGGATAGAACGCCGGGCGCAGATGCAGACGAACAGGGCCAGGGCGAGCGGCGGCGTCCGCGTGCGGCTGACCGGCGTCCGGCGCGTCTTCCCGGTGCTGGACGACGCGGGCCGCGCGCCGAGGGACGGCGCCCCCGGCGTGATCGCGATCGACGGCATCGATCTCGACATCGCGCCTGGCGCATTCGTCGCGCTGCTCGGGCCCTCCGGGTGCGGCAAATCCACCCTGCTGCGGCTCGTCGCCGGGCTGGACCGCGCCGACGCCGGCGCGGCCGTCGTGGAGGCCGAGGAGGCGCCGGGCGGCGAACGCCGCGCGGGCGGCGCAGGCGGCGCGCGCGCCCCCCTCGCGTACGTCTTCCAGGACGCCCACCTCCTGCCCTGGCGGAGCGTCCTCGAGAACGCCGCCCTGCCGCTCGAGCTCGCCGGCGCGCCGCTCGACGAGCGCCGCGCGGCGGCGCGGGCGGCGCTCGTCCAGGTCGGCCTCGCCGACGCGGGCGCGCGGTACCCGGCCGAGCTCTCCGGCGGCATGCGCATGCGTGTATCGCTCGCCCGCGCGCTGGTCACGCGCCCGCGGCTGCTCCTGCTCGACGAGCCGTTCGCCGCGCTCGACGAGCTCACGAGGAGCCGGCTCGACGACGAGCTCCGCGCGCTCTGGGCCGAGCTCGGCATGACGGTGCTCTTCGTGACCCACTCGATCACCGAGGCCGCCTACCTCGCCGAGCGCGCCGTCGTCCTTTCCCCGCGGCCGGCGCGCGTCGTCGCCGACCGCACGCTTTCGCTGCCAGACAAGCGGACGGCCGCGCTGCGCACCGAGCCCGCGTTCGCGCGCGAGGTGCGCGCGCTGCAGGAGGCGCTGGAGAGCGGCGGGGCGTGAGGCGCGGACCGGCGAGCCCGGCATTCCCGGTGCTCCACGGGTGGAGGCGAATGAGATCGCGGCAGCTCGGCGCGCCCGGAGGTCCCTTCCGCTCCCGTTTGCCGCCGCGCTCTGACAGCGGCGCGCCGCGAGACTCCTGACGTGCGCTACAGTCCCTCCTGCCCACCATGGCCAACGCGATCCGCATTCGCACCCAGGTCACCTCCGAACTCCTCCACATCCCGGAGCTCTCGGCGCTCGCGGGCAAGAACGTCGAGGTGATCATCCTCGAGGAGGAGTCGGCCCCGCGTAGCCTCACGCCGCCGGCGCGCAAGCTCGGGGCGCTCCGAGGCCTGTTCGACGTCCCTGACGATTTCGACGCTCCCCTGCCCGAGGACATGCTTCACGCCTTCGAGGGAGATGGAGAGACGTGAAGCTGCTCCTTGACACCCATGTGTGGCTCTGGGCTGCGCTCACGCCGGAGCGCATCGCCACGACGGCCCGGCAGGCCATCGAGGATCCTCACAACACCCTCCTGATCTCCGCCGCAAGCGCCTGGGAGATCGCGGTCAAGCACGCTATCGGCAAGCTCCCGCTCCCCGAAAGGCCGGAGCTCCTCGTCCCGCGGGTCATCGCCGCGCTCGAAGGGATCGAGCTCCCCGTGACCTCCCGTCACGCGATCTCGTCCGCGGCCTTGCCGCACCATCACCGAGATCCCTTCGATCGCCTCCCCGTGGCGCAGGCGCTTTGCGAAGGGGCAGCGCTCGTCACCGTGGACGAGCTGCTCACTCGCTACGGCGCCACGGTGCTCTGGGCCGGATCGTGAAAGGGCAGCGACGCCGGCGCCGCCACGTCGAACCGTCGTTCCCGCGCGCCCGCTGAGCCCGGCTCCTCCCCGGCACGGCCGTCCCCACGACCCCCCGGGCGGTCCGCGCGCCCATTCCACCGCGCTGCTGCCCCCTGCCGCAAAGCGACGTCCATCGTGGCCATCGTGGGCAGAGCTCCCACTCGCCGCACGATCCTGCGCGCGAACGCGCTTCCATGCCGACAGCGCGCTCGTACAATCGCCTCATGCCCACGTGCCCCCGGCGGTTGCTTCCCCGCGCCCTTCCTTGGTTTTTGCTCGCTGCAGCGGCCTGCGGCGGTGATCCGGATGTCGTCACGCCCCCCGGCGATGGCGGCGGAGGCAACGGCGGCACGAGCAGCAGCTCGGGCGATGGCGGCGGGTTCGTCGGGTCGATGGCCGCGTCGGGCGGCGCAGGCGGCGCAGGCGGCGAGAGTGGCTGTGAGGGCGTGAGCTGCCGGGCGGACCAGCACTGCGAGGAGGCGGACGGACAAGGCACCTGCGTCGACAACACGTGCGACGACCTCACCTGCGACGCGACCGAGGTGTGCGAGACGCCCCCGGACGCAGGCGCGCGCTGCGTCGATATCGCCTGCCAGAGCGACCTCGAGTGCGCCTTCAACCAGTTCTGCAACGGCACCATCTGCGTCGTCGATGCCTGCACGGCCGGCGAGCGGACGTGCGACGGCGACAGCCTCCGGCTGTGCGTGTCGAACGGCAGCACCACGAGCGAGCTCTTCACGTGCGGCGGATCGGCCTACTTCGAGAGCAAGTGCACCGACGACGGCGCCGGGACAGCCAGCTGCCCCTGCGAGGACGACTGGGACTGCCCCACCTACGCCTCCTGCGAGGTCGGCTCCTGCTCCGGCACGGGCGCCGCGCCCACGTGCCTCTTGCCGCCGGAGCCGTTCGCGGGCGCCCTGCCGCAGAACGAGATCCAGTGGGGAGGGGAGAACCGCGCCAACTCCGACGCCGCCAACAGCCCGTTCAAGACCTCGGCGCAGACCGTCATGACGCCGCTCGTCGCCAACCTCGACGACGACAACGGCGACGGGCTCATCAACGAGCTCGACTTCCCCGAGATCATCTTCACGACGTTCTGCGGCTCGAATTTCGGCAAGCAGGGCGTCCTCCGGGCGATCCACGGCGGCGGGCCCCGCAAGGGAGAGAACTACTTCGCGGTGCTCGGCGCGCAGGTCTGGCACGAGGGCGACCCCATCGACGCGCCCTACGCCTGCGCCGACGCGACGCTGATGCCGACCGCCGGGCTGGCCGTCGGCGATCTCGACGGCGACGGCGTCCCCGAGATCGTCGCGATCACCGCCGTCGTGACGGGGACTGGGGCCACGGAGGTGACGAAGACAGGGCTCCAGATCTTCAGCAACACGGGCGAGACCAGGGTCCTCACGGACATCCTCTGGACGGGCTACAACGAGCCGTCGCCCGCGCTCGCCAACATCGACGGCCAGGGGCTCCCGGAGATCGTGGTCGGGCCGAACGTGTTCACGTTGCGCGTCGACGAGGCGACCCGCGAGCTCTCCATCGTCGACCACTTCAAGGGCGACAAGGCTCAAGGGATACAGGGGTCTCCGACGAACCAGCAGAACCGGCTCGGGCCCATCGCGTGCGTCGCGAACCTCGACGACGACCCCCGGCTGGAGATCGTCGCGGGCAGCACCGCCTATGGGCTGCCCCGCCCGCCGCCCGGCGTGACGAGCAGGGCCGGGTGCGCGCCGCCGTACACCGACAAGGAGGCGACGGCGTACTGCGAGGGGAAGCTCATCGAGGTCTGGGACGGGCAGACCGTCAACGGCACGGCCGGGATCCCGCTCGAACAGCGCGACGGCCTCTGCGCCGTGGCCGACGTCCTCGGAGAGGACCAGGACGCCGCACCCGGGCCGAGCAACCCGCTCGATGAGCGCCCGGAGGTGATCCTGTTCAACAACGGGTATTTCTTCGTGCTCAACGGGCAGGACGGCACCATCAAGCGCCGCCAGGTGATGACGGCCTCGGGCACCACCTTCGACGGCGGCGCCCCGAACGTGGACGACTTCGACGGCGACGGCTTCCCCGAGGTCGGCACGGCGTTCGGCCTCCGCTACATGATGTTCGATCTCCAGGCGCCGACGGCCGAGTGCCCGGCGTGGCCCAACGCGTTCACCGACGCGGGCACGGGGCTGCAAGGCAACCCGGAGCGGACCCCGAACGGGAAGCCGTGCACCACGGACGAGGAATGCGGCGCCCCGGGCGCGGCGACGTGCAACCAGCAGCGGGGCACCTGCGTCTGCTACCACAACGGCTGGCAGCGCATGACCGAGGACGACTCGAGCCGCACCACCGGGTCGAGCGTGTTCGACTTCAACGGCGACGGCGCCGCCGAGGTCATCTACAACGACGAGTGCTACTTCCGCATCTACGACGGCGTGACGGCCGACGTCCTGTTCAAGGTGCCCTCGCCGAGCCGCACCCGCTCCGAGTACCCGATCGTCGCGGACGTCGACAACGACGGCAACGCGGAGATCGTGTTCGGCACCTCGAACGAATCGACCCATTGCTCGCAAGGCACCGACTACAACAACGGCCTCGAGGTCTGGGGCGCGCAGAACGACCTCTGGGTCTCGGCGCGCCGCATCTGGAACCAGCACAGCTACCACGTGACGAACGTGCTCGAGAGCGGCGGCATCCCCCTGAAGGAGCCCGAGAGCTGGAAGCCGTACGGCGGCCGCGTCTACAACACCTACCGCTCGAACCCGCGGTCGTACGGCGTCGCGCCGGATCTCGCGCTGAGCGGCATCCAGGTCTCGTCCCCGGACGCGACCTGCGGCGAGCTCACCGACGAGGTCGCGATCACCGTGCGCGTCGAGAACCTCGGCGATCTCCGCGTGGGCCCCGGCGTCGCCATCAGCTTCTACGGCGAGTGGGACACGCCGGAGGTCGACGAGCCGCTCCACGGTGAGGACCTCGCCCCGCTGCAGTTCGTCCTCCAGAGCAGCATCGAGCCGCACAGCTCGCTGCTCCTGACGGTGAGCTACAGCGCCGCGCACAACGCGCAGGGGACGCTGCCCGCCCGCGTGCGCGCGGTCGTGGACGAGGACGCCGTCGAGCGCGAGTGCCACGAGGACAACAACGCGCTCACCGCGCCCCTCGACGCCGGCAGCGCGCGCCCGGACCTCCAGATCGAGGTCGGCCGGGTGAACGCCACGAAGTGCGCCGTGAAGCAGGTCGACGTCCCGACGACCGTCATCAACGCCGGCTCCGCGCCGGCCAGCGACGTGCGGATCCGGTACTACGCGGGCGATCCCGGCCAGGGCGGGACGGCGCTCCACGAGGAGGTCATCCCGGGGCCGATCGCGCCCGGGGCGAGCGTGAATCTGACCGCCACCATCGAGAAGTTCCCGTCGAACCTGTCGATCCTGATCTACGCCGTCGTCGACCCGGACGGCGCGATCGACGAGTGCAACGACGGAAACAACAAGGACGCGGCCTCGGACAAGATCCTGTGCCCGGAGATCAACTGACGCGCCGGCGTCCGGCCGGCGGGCCTCCCCGCCAGCCGGACGCGCGCCACGCCGGCGTCGCGCGCCGCGCTGGCGCGCGCTGACGCACGATCACCGGCTCCCGCCCGGGGCGCGGTGCTATGCCTGTGCGCCCCGCCGCGCCGCTGACGGCGCCCCGCGAGGCGCGCCGCCCCGGCGCGCCGCCCCCCGCGCGCCGCGACCCAAGCCCCCACAGCGCCATGCTCGGAACCTCGAACCTCTCGAAATCATTCGGTGATCGGACCCTCTTCGAGGGCGTCTCGCTCAAGCTGAACCCCGGATCCCGCTACGGCCTGGTGGGCGCGAACGGCTCGGGGAAGACCACCTTCCTGAAGATCGTGGCGGGCGACGAGCCCGCGAGCGACGGGAGCGTCAGCATCCCGAAGGAAGCCCGCGTGGGTGTGCTCCGGCAGGACCGGTTCCTCAGCGACGACCAGATCATCCTGGATCTCGCGATGATGGGCGATCGCGTCGTGTGGGAGGCGCTCGTCGAGTCGCGCCGCCTCGCGGAGGACGGCGGCGACGCCGGCCGGGTGGCGGACCTGGAGGATCGCATCCGCGCCCACGACGGCTACACGCTGGAGGCGCGCGCGAGCGCCGTCCTCGAGGGGCTCGGCATCCCCGTGGAGGCGCACCGGAGGCCGCTCTCCACGCTCTCGGGCGGCTTCAAGCTGCGCGTGCTGCTCGCGCAGGTGCTCCTCGGCGGCGCGGACGTGCTGCTGCTCGACGAGCCCACGAACCACCTCGACATCCTCTCCATCCGCTGGCTCGAGAGGTTCCTGGCCGGCTACAAGGGCTGCGCGGTCGTCATCTCCCACGACCAGCGCTTCCTCGACAACGTCGCCACGCACATCCTCGACGTCGACTACGAGACCATCACGCTCTACACGGGCAACTACGCCGCCTTCGTCGTCGAGAAGCGGGCGATCCGCGAGCGCAAGCAGGCCGAGATCGCCCGCGCCGAGAAGATCATCGCGGACAAGCGCGCGTTCGTGGAGCGGTTCGGCGCGAAGGCGACCAAGGCGCGCCAGGCGCAGAGCCGGCTCAAGCAGATCGAGAAGATCGAGGTCGAGGAGCTCGCCGACACGTCGCGGCGTTCGCCGCTGTTCCGGTTCGCGATCCAGAGGCCGAGCGGGCGCGACGTGCTCGAGGCGAAGGGGATCTCGAAGTCGTATGGCGCGAAGCAGGTGCTGCGCGACGTCTCGCTGTCGGTGCGGCGGGGCGAGCGGGTCGCGGTGATCGGGCCGAACGGGCTAGGCAAATCGACCCTGCTCAAGATCCTCGTGGGCCGGCTCGGGGCGGACGCCGGCGGCGCGTCGTGGGGGCACGAGGCCCGCGTCGGCTACTTCGCCCAGGATCACCGCGAGCTGCTCGTCGACGGATCGATGACGCCGCTCTCCTTCCTGTGGGAGGCGTGCCCCGACGAGTCGCCGAGCTACGTCCGCGGCCAGCTCGGCAGGGCGCTGTTCTCGGGCGACGACGTCGAGAAGAGCGTCGGCTCGCTCTCCGGCGGCGAGGCGGCGCGGCTCATCTTCTGCCGCATCATCGTCGAGCGGCCCAACGTGCTCGTGCTCGACGAGCCGACCAACCACCTCGACCTCGAGGCGATCCAGGGGCTCGTCGAGGGGCTCAAGGCGTTCGAGGGGACGGTGCTCTTCGTCTCGCACGATCGCTACTTCGTCTCCGAGCTGGCGACGCGCATCCTCGAGGTCACGCCGAGCGGGCCGCGCGATTTCCCCGGCACGTACGAGGAGTACCTGGCCGGCTGCGGCGACGATCACCTCGACGCCGACACGGTGGTGCTGAAGGCGAAGCGCGAGCACCAGAAGGCGGCCGCGCCTGCGGAGGCGGGCGGCTCCTGGGAGGAGCAGAAGCGGCGTCGCAACCGGCATAAGGAGCTGCCCGCGCGGCGCGACAAGGTGCTCGCGTCCATCGAGGCGGCCGAGGCGCGGAAGAAGGCGATCCACGACCTCTACTGCAGCGACGGCTTCTTCGAGCGCACTGGACAGGCCGAGATCGCGGCGCTCCAGGCCGAGGACGAGGCGCTCGGCCCGCGCATCGACGCGCTCATGGCGGAGTGGGAGCAGCTCGAGCAGGAGATCGCCGAGCTCGGGGCGGTCCAGCCGCAGTGAGATCTCGCCGGGCTGCCCGGCCCTGGGAGAGGGGGTCCGCCGCGCGGCGCGGGGGCCCCGCCGAACTCGCCTGAGACGATGATCCTCCGGCTTCGCCGGAGGATCATCGTCTCAGGCTCAAACATCGGCCCATCCCCCGCGCCGCGCGGCGGACCCCCTCTCCCAGGGCCTACGTGTTCGCGGAGCCGGGAGGCGGCAACTCACCCTCATCGAAACGCGAGCGGCGGCTCGCTCAGTGACCTCTGGTCTTGCGGCTGGCCATGTCGATGCCGACGGCGAGGATGAGGATGATGCCCTTGATGATCGGCTGCCAGAAGCTCTCGGTGTTCATCAGGCTCATGCCGTTGTCGAGCGAGGCCATGACGAGCGCGCCGAGCAGCGCGCCCCAGATGGTGCCCTGCCCGCCGAGGAGCGACGTGCCGCCGATCACGGCGGCCGCGATCGCGTCGAGCTCCATCATCCGGCCGGCGTCCGAGGTCGCAGAGCCGACGCGGGCGGTGAGCACCACGCCCGCGATGCCCGCCATCACGCCCATCAGCGTGAACACGGCGATGAGGTGACGATCGATGCTGATGCCGGAGTAAAAGGCCGCCTCTCGGTTGCCGCCAATCGCGTAGAGGTGCCGCCCGAACGTCGTGTGCTTCGCGAGCACCGTGAACACGGTCGCGAGCACGAGCACGACCAGCACGGGGAACGGGACACCCTCGTAGGAGTTCATCAGGGCGGCGAACGCGAGGGAGAACACGGCGAGCCCGATCCACGGGTAGCGCGCCGTGCCGGTCGCGCGCGCCGCCTTGTACAGCAGCCCGACGCAGAGGACGCCAGCGCCCGCCCAGCCGAGGGTGTGCGGCACGTACGCCTGGCCCACGAACAGGTAAGGACGCGCCGGCGAGATGGACACACCGCCTGTCAAGCCGAGGATGGATCCCTGGAAGATGAGCATCCCGCCGAGCGTGACGATGAAGGGGGGAATCCGCAGCCGCGCCACGAGGGTCCCCTGCACGAAGCCAAGGACGGCCCCGAGCAGGAGCGGCAGGATGAAGGCGGCCGGCAGCGGCCAGCCGAGGCTCACGTAGATCATCGCCGATGAGGCGCCGAGCAGACCGGCGAGCGCGCCCACCGAGAGATCGATCTGCCCCGCGACGATGACCATCACCATGCCGATGGCCAGGATCGAGGTCACCGACATCTGCCGCGCGAGGAGCGTCAGGTTGCGCGGCGTCACGAACGTCCCATCGGTCGTGATGGAGAAGGCAATCCAGATCGCGATGAGCGAGCCCACCATCGAGAGGGCGCGCCAGGGGATACGCACGCGAAGCTTGGCCTCGCTCATTCCGTCACCTTCCTCGTTGCAGCAGCCATCACGCGCTCCGCGGTCGCGTCCTTCCGGTCGAGGCAGGCCGTCGGTCTGCCCTGGTTGAGCACCAGCACACGGTGGCTCATGCCGAGCAGCTCCGGCAGATCGGAGGACACGAGCACCACGGCGAGCCCATCCGAAGCGAGCTTGTGGATGAGCTGGTAGATCTCCGCCTTCGCCCCGACGTCGATTCCCCGGGTCGGCTCGTCGAGCAGCAGCACCCGGGGCCCCGTCATCAGCCATTTGCCGATCACGATCTTCTGCTGGTTGCCGCCCGAGAGCTGGTTCGCGAGCGCGAGCGGCCCAGACGCCTTGGTCCTGAGCGCCTTCATCTGCTCGACCGCCCTGACCTCCCGATCGGCGTGATCGAGGAAGAGCCCCTTCACGAACCGCCGCAGGGTCGCGAGCGTGATGTTGTCGAGGAGGGTCGCCTCGAGCACGAGGCCGTAGCGCTTGCGATCCTCGCTGACGAGCGCGATGCCCGCGTCGATCGCCTGCTCGGGCGCCCTGTACGGCGGCGTCGCGGGCCCGCCTCGGACCGAGATCGCGCCGGTGACGCGGCTCGTTGCAGCACCAAAGATCGTCGAGAGGAGCGCGGTGCGGCCGGCGCCCATGAGTCCGCCGATGCCCAGCACCTCGCCGGCGCGCACCTCGAAGCTCACGTCGCGCAGCACGAACCGCCCGGGGTGCCCGGCGTCCTCGACCGACCAGCCCTGGACCGACATCGCGACGGGGCCCTCCGGCGGCGGGGGGCAGGGGTAGAGGTTCGTCACCTCGCGGCCGACCATGTACGAGATGACGTTGTCGGGCGAGAGCGCGGTCCGCGGCTGGGTCGTGATCGACTTCCCGTCACGGAGGACCGTGATGCGGTCGGCGATCTCGAAGACCTCCTCGAGCCGGTGGCTGATGTAGATGCAGGAGACGCCGCGGGCGCGCAGATCGCGGAGCAGGCCGAGCAACGTCTTCACGCCGGACTCGGTGAGCGCCGCCGTGGGCTCGTCGAGGACGAGGACCTTCGCGTCCTTGAGCAGCGCCTTCGCGATCTCGACCATCTGCTGCTGGCCGATGCCCAGGTCCTTGATCGGGCGCTCGGGATCGATGTCGAGCCCGACGCGCGCGAGCGCCTCCCGCGCCAGGGCCCGCACCGCGTCCCAGTCGATGAGCCCACCGCGGACGGGCTCCCGCCCGAGCACGAGGTTCTCGGCGACGGTGAGATCGGGCACGAGCGCGAGCTCCTGCGCGATCAGCGCGATGCGGTGCTCCTCGGCGCTGCGCATGCTGCTGAACTGCACGACGCCGCCGTTCAAGCGGATCTCGCCGCCGTAGGTGCCTGCGGGGTAGTAGCCGCACAGGGTCTTGATGAGGGTGCTCTTACCCGCGCCGTTCTCGCCGCAGAGGGCGTGAATCTCGCCTTCCTGGAGGTCGAACGAGACGCCATCGAGGGCTTTCACCCCGGGGAACTGCTTCGTGATCGATGCGAGCTCGAGGAGAGGCATTGTCCTGGGCACAAGGGGCGTCAGCGCGCGGCCACGTTCGCCTGGGAGGGGCCTGCGATGCAAGCACTTTGTTGGAAGCGCGCAGAGGATCCAGGCGCGCAGGTCGCCGCGCGTCGCGCGTCGCGTGTCGCGTGTCGCGTGTCGCGTGTCGCGTGTCGCGTGTCGCGCGTCACGCATGTTCCCTGGGAAGCGCCGGGGGGGAAGAGGAGTGGTTGAGAGCCCCCTGCGCGGGGGCTCCCGGGGCGGCCCGGGCGAGGGCGCTCAGTTGTAGAAGCCGAGGTCGTCGATGTAGAGGTCGAACTCGGGTGCCTTGCCGATCTGGAACTGGAGCGAGTAGAGCTTCGCCGCGTCGATCTGCTCGGTGCCCGCCGGATCGCCCCAGCCGCCCTGCTTCAGGTCCGCGAAGGGAATGGTGAACTGCTGCCACTCCTCGGTGGCGGGGAACGTCTTCTGCCACGCGTCGCACTGGTCCGAACAGGCACCGCCGGCAGGATCCGTCCCCGGGTCCGAGATCATGACGGTCGCGCTCGTGCCGGAGCCCGGGCCGAGCTTCGCCCAGAAGGTGATTCCGGTGTACGCCGAGGCGTCATAGGAGGCCTTGACCCCCTCGGGGCTGTTCAGATCGAAGCCGAAGCCAGCGCCCCACTCCGTGAAGCCCGTCCCCCACGAGCGCGCCGCGTACGTGCTCTGCCCGCGCGCCGGATCGAGCGCCGTCATCGTGAACGGCTCTTCCCCGGTCCCCTCCAGATCGGGCGGCGGGGTCTGCGTGGCCCCCTCCGTCGCGTCATTGAAGGTGTACCAGTAACCGACCCGCCCGCCCTCGGCCAGGATGGCGTTGTCGTTGTCCTCCATGTCATCGATCATCTCGATCGTCTGGGGGCCGGCGCCCGCGCCCGTCGACGCCGAGGTGCTCGCGGCCGTCGAGGTCGTGGCGGGATCGGTGGTCCCCGTGCTCGCCGTCGTGGTCGACGGGTCCACGGTGCCCGCGGAGGTCGTGCTGCCGGCGCTGCCGGCGCCGCCAGCGCCCCCGCTCCCGCCGCCGCCGCCGTCGTCGCCACCGCACGCCGCGAACGCCGCGACAGCCAGTCCACAGACCGCCAAGTTAAAAGCACACAGGGAAATTCTAGTCTTCATACGTTCGTATCTCCGTATCTAGTTTATGCTAATCAGTGCTCGCTCTGGGCCGGACGTCAATTGAATCGAGGAGCGTCCTGGCGCGGCGAGTATCGCCTGGAAGTTCAGGCCCTGCAACCTTCTTCTTTCCTCGCTGCAATCCATCTTTGTCTTCGCTCGCCTTCGCTCGCCATCGTTCGCCCTGGAGGCGAGGCTCACGCGAATGTCCTTGTTGGGTCCGCTCGCAACGGCAGTGGCATGTTCGGAGCGCCGTTGAGACGTGAGCGCCTGGATCAGCGCGAGTGGCCGCCTGCTTGCAAGGCGCCTTCGCGGGCTCTCTCGGCGAGGCTCGAAGGAGGAGAGATGGCACGGGCGAAGGCTGGCCGGCGAGCGCGCGCCGCGGCGCAGAGGGGCGCGCAGAGCGCGGACCGGGAGCGGAGCGGCGGCGAAGGCGCGCCCCCGACGGAGCAGGAGAGAGCCCCGCTGGGAGAGCGGCAGAGCGCGGCGGCGCAGCGCGGGAGCTGCGCGCGGCTGCCGGGGAGGAGGGGAATCGCGGGGCTGCTCCTGAGCCGGCTGGAGACGGCGGCATACCGCATCTACGAGCGGGTCGCCGGGCTGTCCGAGGAGCGGCCGGCGCTCGGGGTCGAGATCGCGGCGTCGGCGCTCCGGGCGCTCGGGGCCCGCGCCCCGCGGGTCGTGAGCAGCGTCACGGTGAGCCGCGCGCGGGCGGCGGTCCTGCACGCGCTGCAGGACGCGGCGGGCGTGCGGCGCCTCCTGCCGAGCATCGGGCGCGTGGAGGCCGGCGCGAAGAGGCAAGCCTCGACGATCCGGGCGGCCGGCGCGGGTGGCCCGGAGCGCACGCCGGCAGGCGTCGTCTCGCTCGCGACCGCGCCGGGCGACAGGGGCACGGAGATCAAGGTGGTGCTGCCGGGCGCGCGGCCGCGGGGGCGGCTCGCGCGCGCGGCGGGCGAGCTGCTGGCGGAGCTGCCCAGGCGGCAGCTGCGGGGCGAGCTGCGGCGCCTGAGGCAATGGATCGAGATCGGCGAGATCCCGACGACGGCGGGGCAGCCGTCCGGCCGGGCAGACCGTGAGAGGGAGTGACCATGCGCGCGATCTGCTGGAATGGGGTGGATGACATCGTCGTGGAGTCGGTGCCCGAGCCGAAGCTCATCAGCCCGCACGACGCCATCGTCCGCGTCTCCCTGTCGTCGGTCTGCGGCTCGGATCTGCACCTGCTCCACGGGTACGTCCCGACGATGAAGCAGGGCGACATCCTCGGGCACGAGTTCCTCGGCGAGGTCGTGGAGACCGGCGCGGAGGTGAAGCGGGTTCAGCGGGGCGATCGCGTCGTCGTGTCCTCCATCATCGGGTGTGGGCGGTGCGCGTATTGCCAGCGCGAGCTGTGGTCGCTCTGCGAGAACTCGAATCCTCATCACGTGGTGACGGACAGGGTGTTCGGGGACACGACAGCCGCGATCTTCGGCTACTCGCATGCTTTCGGGGGCTTCGCGGGGAGCCACGCCGAGTACGTGCGCGTGCCGTTCGCGGATCACGGCGCGTTCAAGGTCCCCGACGGGGTGCGGGACGAGAGCGCCCTGTTCGCCTCCGACGCGCTCTCGACGGGCTACATGGCGGCCGAGCTCTGCGACATCCGCCCGGGCCAGGTCGTCGCCGTCTGGGGGTGCGGGGGCGTCGGTCAGATGGCGATCAAGAGCGCCTATCTCCTCGGCGCCGAGCGCGTCATCGCGATCGACCGGATCGCGGACCGCCTGGCGATGGCGAAGGCGCACGGGGGCGCCGACGCCGTGAACTACGCCGAGGTCGACGTCCAGGAGGCGCTCCGCGAGATGACGGGCGGGCGCGGCCCCGACGCCTGCATCGACGCGGTGGGCATGGAAGCCGACGGGACGGGCCTGCAGCACGCGGTCGATCGGGTGAAGCAGGCGTTCCGGATGCAGAGCGACCGCCCGCTCGTGCTGCGCGAGGCGATGCTGGCCTGCCGCAAGGGCGGCACGGTGTCCATCGTGGGCGTCTATTCCGGGTTCGCCGACAAGATCCCGCTCGGCGCGCTCATGAACAAGGCGCTCATCGTCAGGACCGGCCAGCAGCACGGACAGCGGTACATCCCGCGGCTGCTCGATCACATCCAGCGCGGCGACATCGATCCGTCGTACCTCCTGACGCACCGGATGTGCCTCGACGACGGGCCGCGCGGATACCGCCTCTTCGAGGCGCGCGCAGAGGCGTGCGTGCGCGCGGTGTTCGCCCCCTGACCCTGGCGAGGCCGCCGCCCCCGACCGCGAGAGCTAGCGCTCCTGCCCCTTCGCCAGCGTCGCCTGGATGGCCTGCGCCCGCTTCAGGTGGCTCGCCGCCTCGTCGCGAATGCGCTGGATCTCCTGCTTCAGCGCCTGGTTCTTCACCCTCGGGATGGCCTGCTCGTCCAGCATCCGCACGGCATGGGCATGCATCCTCACCTGGATGGCCATGTACGTCTGGTCGAATTTCTCGGCCGGCTGTTTCTGGAGGTACGCCGCGATGATGGACGAGTGCCCGGCGATCATCGCGCTCGCCCGCGTCGGCTCCGCCTTGATCCGGAGACGCCGGAGGAGCGCGCTCAGGCGGATCTCCCCCTGGGTGTGGGCCTCGAGCATCTCCCTGGCGAAATCCTTCACCTCGCGCGACCGCGCCTGTTTGCGGGCGATCATCGCAAGGGAGATCTCGACCTCGTTGACCGCGGAGATCACCTTGGCGAGGGCGCCGTCCGACACCTGTGTCTCCTCGGACCGCGGGCTCACCTCCTCCAGCCGCTGCTGCAGCTGGGAGATCTGCGCGCCCTGATGGACGTAACCGCCTCGCCCACCCGCGTGCGCGGAGCTGCCGATGACGCTCGCGGCGAGCGCGGCGATCACGGCGACGCGATGCTTGAAATGATGGCGCATCATGGTGGATTCCCTTCCTGGATTTCCGCGGCGCGCTTCACCGGCCGATCCGTGGATGCCCGCGGCTCACGACGTCTCGAACGCCAAGCAAGCGGCGGACCCGCTCTCGACGTAATCTGAGGGACTGCCCTGCTCATGGCGCTGCGCGCGGGCGCGCTCGCGGGGCGATCGCCGCACACCCGGGGAGTCGTCCGCGCCGCGTCTCGGGATTCCACGTCAAGCCAAGAGGGCTCGCCATCCCCCGTTGAATCGAGCGTGCAATCCTACAAAGGCGCTCGCCTCCTCGAAAGGCGCCCTCTCCGACGGAGGCCCCGCTCCCTCGGCAATCGCGCTCCTCCGGGAAATCCCCGTCGCCCGGGGCGAGAGGGGCTTGCGGGGCGCCGGTCCCGGTGGTCAAGTGCAGCGTGGCGCGGCCCCCGGGCCGCCTCGCGCGCTGGCGAAGAGCTCGCCCGGGGGGCCTCCGCGAATTCGCACATGCCTGACCGCGGCTTCATCCTCACGCCCACGACCCGGGTCGTCGCCGGGTGCCCGGAGATCCATCTCCACGCGGTGATGGAGGACGGCGCGCCGGCGCTCGTCATCGAGGACAGGTTCAGGCCCTACTTCTTCGTGCGCGCCCGCGACGAGGACGTCGCGCGGCGGCTCGCGGATCGCCGCGTCTCTCCGCAGGCGCTCGAGACGCTCGACGGAGAGCCGGTCCTGCGCGTCGAGGCCGCGCTCCCGCGGGACGTCGCGGCGCTGCGCGACAGGCTGGCCGAGGCCGGCGCCGACGCCCTCGAGGCGGACGTTCGCTTTCCCTACCGCTTTCTCATCGATCGCGGCATCCGCGGGGCGTTCGCCGTCTCCGGGCCTTTCGAGCTCCACCCGGGCGTCGGGCGCGTGTACCGCAATCCCACGCTCGTCCCCGCGAGCTTCGTCCCCCGCCTCCGCGTGCTCTCGCTCGATATCGAGACGAGCCTCGACGGCGAGCACCTCTATGCCATCGCCGTGGCGGGCGCGGGCGGCGAGCGCTGCCTCCTCGTCCGTGACGCGCCGGTGCCCGGCGGGCTCCCCGCCTTCGTCGAGCGCTTCCCTGACGAGCGGATGCTCCTCGAGCGCTTCCTCGAGCTCGTCGCGCAGGCGGACCCCGACGTCCTCACCGGCTGGAACATCCCGGATTTCGATCTGCCCGCGCTCCAGCGCTATTGCCGGCGCGCCGGGCTCCTGTGCGCGCTCGGGAGGGGCGATGACGAGATCGCGATCCTGCGCGATCCTGGCTTCTCGCGCGAGGCGCGCGCCGTCCTGTCGGGGCGGGTGGTGCTCGACGGCCTCGCGCTCCTCCGCGGCGCCTTCCTGCGGCTCGACGATTACCGCCTGGAGACCGCCGCTCGGACGATCCTCGGGCGCGGCAAGCTGTTCGGGCCAGACGACCGGGGCGAGCAGATCGAGGCGTCGTACCGCGACGACCCGGCGCGGCTCGCGGAGTACAACCTC
Organism: Sorangium sp. So ce128; assembly: GCF_051525245.1. NCBI lineage: Bacteria > Pseudomonadati > Myxococcota > Polyangiales > Polyangiaceae > Sorangium > Sorangium sp. So ce128. The sequence goes on from NZ_CP150313.1 coordinate 7,975,327, forward strand.
GAGGACGCGCGCCTCGTCCGGGATCTGCTCGAGAAGACGGGGCTCATCGAGCTCTCGGTGCGGAGGAGCCTGCTCACCGGCATGCAGCTCGACCGCGTGGGGGCGCAGATCGCCGCGATCGACTCGCTCTACCTGCCCGCGCTCCGCGCCCGCGGCAAGGTCGCGCCCTCGGTATCGAGGGAGGGGCCGGAGGGAGGGGCGGAGATCGCCGGCGGCCTGGTGCTCGATTCGCTCCCGGGGCTCTACCGCAACATCGTGGTGTACGATTACAAAAGCCTCTATCCGAGCCTCATTCGCACGTTCAACATCGACCCGCTGACGTTCGTCGCCGGAGGCGCCGGGCCGCCCGAGGCGCTCATCGTGACGCCGGGCGGCGCGGCCTTCCGGCGCGGCGAGCCGGGCATCTTGCCCGAGCTCGTCGCGCGCCTCTGGGACGAGCGGGCCGAGGCGCGGCGGGCGGGCGACGAGCGGGGCGCGATGGCCATCAAGATCCTCATGAACTCGCTCTTCGGCGTGCTCGGCTCTCCCGCGTCGCGCCTGTTCTCCCCCGAGGTCGCGAACGCCATCACGCGCGCCGGGCAGCACGTCATCAGGCTCACGGCCGAGGCGGTGCGGAGGGCCGGGCACCGGGTGCTTTACGGGGACACCGACTCTCTCTTCGTCGACATCGGCGAGCCGGACACGGCGCGCGCCGCCGCCCGGGCCGAGGAGCTCCGCGACGCCATCTCCGGGTCGGTCGCCGCCGAGATCGCGAGGACGTTCGGCTGCGAGAGCCGGCTGGAGCTCGAGTTCGAGAAGGTCTATGCGCGCTTCCTCCTGCCCGAGCTGCGCGGCGCCGCGCAGGGCAGCAAGAAGCGCTATGCGGGCCTCGTCGCCGGGGAGGGCGGCGACAAGCTCGAGATCGTCGGGCTCGAGGCGGTCCGGCGGGACGCGAGCGCGGTCGCGCGGCGCTTCCAGCGGGAGCTGCTCGACCTGGTCTTCCACGATCGCCCGGTCGAGGGCTTCGTGCGGAGCTTCGTGACGGAGCTCCGCGCGGGGCGGTTCGACGCGGAGCTCGTGTACAAGAAGGCGCTGAGGAAGCCGCTCGGCGCTTACACGAAGACGACGCCGCCGCACGTGAAGGCGGCCCGCAAGCTGGGCGGGGACGCGGGGCGGATCGTGGCCTATGTGATCACGCGCGCTGGCCCGGAGCCGGCGGGCCAGACGACGGCGCCGCCGGACTACGATCATTACGTGTCGCAGCAGCTCAAGCCGATCGCGGACTCGGTGCTGCGGTGGCTGGGCGGGGCCGATTTCGATGAGATGACGGGCGCGCGGCGGCAGCTCTCGCTGTTCTGACCCGGCGCTGGTCGCGCGAGGCGAACCCGGGGGTGGGCGGGCGGGCGCGTGGCGGAGTCCCCGGAGGAGCGCCGGGAGATCAAGAGATCTCGGGCGCGCCCGGGGAGCTCACTTGGCCGACAGCGCGTCGGTGACCATCGCGCGCGCCTCGTCGAGCACGCGATCGAGGTGCGCCTGGTCCTTGAAGCTCTCCGCGTAGATCTTGTAGACGTCCTCGGTGCCCGAGGGCCGCGCGGCGAACCAGCCGTTCTCCGCGACGACCTTGAGCCCGCCTATCTCGCCGCCGTTGCCGGGCGCGCGCGTGAGCTTCGCGGTGATCGGCTCGCCCGCGAGGGTCTTGGCGCGCACCGCGTCGGGGGAGAGCTTCTTGAGCACGCTCTTCTGGCTCGGCGTGGCCGGCGCGTCGATGCGCGTGTAGATCGGCGCGCCGAACCGCGCGGTGAGGTCGCGGTAGTGCTCGGCCGGGTCGCGCCCGGTGCGGGCGAGGATCTCGGCGGCGAGCAGGTCGAGGAGGATACCGTCCTTGTCCGTCGACCACACCTGCCCGTTCTTCCGCAGGAACGAGGCGCCCGCGCTCTCCTCACCGCCGAAGCCGAGCGAGCCGTCGAGCAGCCCGTCGACGAACCACTTGAAGCCGACCGGCACCTCGCGGAGCGGGCGGCCGAGGTCCTTCGCCACCCGATCGATCATGCTGCTCGAGACGAGCGTCTTGCCAACGGCCGCGTCGGACCGCCAGAGCGGGCGGTTCCGGAACAGGTAGGACACCGCCACGGCGAGGTAATGGTTCGGGTTCATCAGCCCGGCGCTGCGCGTGACGATGCCGTGGCGATCCGAGTCGGCGTCGTTGCCGAACGCGAGATCGTAGTCGTCCTTGAGCGCGATGAGGTTCGCCATCGCGTGCGGCGACGAGCAGTCCATGCGGATCTTGCCGTCGTGATCGAGGGGCATGAAGCTGAAGGTGGGGTCGACGGCCTGGTTCACCACCGTGATATCCAGCCCGAATTTCTCGGCGATCGGCGCCCAGTACGCGATGTTCGAGCCGCCGAGCGGGTCGACGCCGATGCGCAGCTTCGCGCCGCGGATGGCCTCGAGATCGACGACGTTGCCGAGATCGGCGACGTAGGGGCCGATGAAATCGTACGGGTGGGTCGTCGGGGCGCGCAGCGCGGCCTCGTAGGGCGTGCGCTTCACGCCCGCGTTGTCGGCGCGGAGCAGCTCGTTGGCGCGCTCCTCGATCCAGCCGGTGACGGCGGTGTCGGCCGGCCCGCCGTTCGGCGGGTTGTACTTGATGCCGCCGTCGTCGGGCGGGTTGTGCGACGGCGTGATCACCACGCCGTCCGCGAGGCCGGAGGTGCGCCCGCGGTTGGCGGTGAGGATCGCGTGCGAGATGGCCGGCGTCGGCGTGACGCCGTTCCGCTCGGCGATGAGCACGTCGACGCCGTTGGCCGCGAAGACCTCGATCACGCTGCGCTGCGCCGGCTCCGAGAGCGCGTGCGTGTCCATGCCGAGGTAGAGCGAGCCCGTCGTGCCCTCCTTCGCGCGGTAGTCGCAGATGGCCTGCGCGACCGCGAGGACGTGCGCCTCGTTGAAGCTGCGCCGCGCGGCCGAGCCGCGGTGGCCGGAGGTGCCGAAGGCGACGCGCTGCTGCGGATCGCCCATGTCGGGGCGCTCGCTGTAGTACTGCGCGCGCAGCGTGTCGGGATCGATCAGCACGTCGGGAGGGGCTTTGCGGCCTGCGAGGGGGTGTAGCGGCATGAGCCTCCGCATAGTCGAGCGCGCGGGACGAACAAAGCCCTCCGCAGCGCACAGCGGGTGCTCCGCCTGTCCACGCGAGCGGCCGCCGCGCTCGATCTCGCGCGAGCGCACGCCGCAGGCCGAGCGCGCGGCGCCTCGGAGCGCCTTCCTTCCTGCTGCGCCTCCTGTGCCACGGTATACTCGCCTGGCAGATGACGGGGGACAGCCGATGACAGGGGGCAACCGAGACCGCACGATGCGCCAGCGCGGCCACGCCGTCGCTGCCGCGCTGGTGCTCCTCGCGTCGCTCTCCGGCTGCGCTGGCGCGCAGGCCGCCGCCGGCGCGCCGGCCCCGCGGAAGGCCGCCTCGACCGCTGCGCGCCGGAGCGCCGTCGTCGTCGAGCGCGGCGTCGAGTACAGCCTCGCCGGCGGCCAGCGGCTCTTGGCCGACGTCCTCCGGCCCGATCCGCCGAGCGCAGCCCGCCTGCCGGCCGTCGTGTACATCCACGGTGGGAGCTGGAGGCGGGGCACGCGGGAGCAAGGCCACGAGTTCCTCCCGCAGCTCGTCGCGACGGGCCGCTACGTCGGGATCACCATCGAGTACCGCTTCACGCCGACCTTCCCCTGGCCCGCGCAGCTCCGCGACGCGGAGGCCGCCGTCCGCTGGGCGCGCGCCGCGGCGGACCGCTATGGCATCGATCCGGAGCGAATCGCCGTCTGGGGAGAGTCCTCCGGCGGCCAGATCGCGAGCGTGCTCGGCACGACGGCCGGCGACGCTGCGGTCGAGGGAGCCCCGCCGCCTCCGGACGGCCCCCGGCTGCCCACGAGCCGTGTCCAGGCGGTCATCAACTTCTGCGGACCGACGGACATGGCGGCTTTCTTCGCCTCGGCGACCACGCCCGAAGCGATCGCCGAGATGCACGGCCGGCTCGATCCGCTCTTCGACGGCCCTCCGCCGGAGCGCGCGGACCTCGTGCGCTCGGCCTCCGCGGTCCACCATGTCGACGCGCGGGATCCCCCGTTCCTGTTGATGCACGGCACGCGCGACGAGTTGGTCCCGTTCGCCCTCTCGGAGGCGATGCACAGGGCGCTCCTGCGCTCGGGTGTGCCGAGCGTGCTCGTCCCTGTCGCGGCGTGGGGGCACGGCTTCCGTGGCGCCGAGATCGACCGACGCGTGCTGGCGTTCCTCGACAGGCACCTCTGGCGCGCGCCCGTCGTCGTCTCCAGCGAGCCGGTGCGCGCCGAGCGGACCCCCGACTGACGGCCATGGCGCCCAGCAACGAGCCGCTCCGGCTGCTGCTCCTCCCCGGCCTCGACGGCACCGGCGCGCTCTTCGAGCCGTTCCTGTCGACGCTGTCCGCCGACATCGCGCCGGAGGTGGTCTCCTACCCTGCGGACATGGCGCTCGATTACGGCGCGCTCGAGGAGCTGGTCGCGGCGCGCCTGCCCGCGGACGCGCCGTATGCGCTGCTCGGCGAGTCGTTCTCGGGGCCGCTCGCGCTCCGCCTGGCCTGCCGGAGCGCCGGCCAGCTCGTCGGCGTGGTGCTCGTGGCCACCTTCGTCACGAACCCGGTGTGGCTCGTGCCGTCGCTGGCGCGGCACCTCGTCGGCCCGTGGCTCTTCCGCCGCCGCGCGCCGGAGCTCGTCTCGCGCCGCTACCTCGTCGGCGCGCGCGCCTCCGCCGCGTGGCTGGAGCGCGTGGCCGCGAACGTCGAGACCGTCGATCCTGCGGTGATGGCGGCGCGCGTGCGCGAGGTGCTCTCGGTGGACGCGCGCGCGGCGCTCCAGGGCTGCGCCGCGCCGCTGCTCTACCTGGGCGCCGCGGGCGACACGCTGGTGCCGCCGCGCGTGCTGCGCGAGCTCCGCCGCATGCGGCCCGACCTGGAGTGCGTCACCGTGGACGCGCCGCACCTGGTGCTGCAGCTCGCTCCCGAGGCGTCGGCGCGGGCGATCGAGGGATTCCTGAGGCGCGCGGCCGGAAAGGCCGGCCCCTAGGCGCGACGCCGGGGGCGCGTCCAATCAACGCTCCGAAATACGAAGCAGCTGCTGCGACTCACTTCGGGATCCAGGTGGAGCTCGCGCATCATGGCGCGGGCGCCGTCCGGCCAGCGGACGGGAGCGGCAGCTGAGGCCGAGCCCGTCGGACCACGCGCGTACGCCCGGTCGTCCCGGGGCGACCTCACCTCGCCGCCGCGAGCGAGCGCGCCCGACGCAGGCTCACCTTTCGCGGTTCACAGCGGCCTGTCCTTCGCCGCCGCCTCGAGCCAGTCCGCGCACGCGCCGTCCTCGGCGGGCGGCTGAACGCCCTTGAGGAGATACCACGCCTCCCGGTGCTCCGCGCGGGCGCCGGGCGAAACGCGCTGCAGCGGGCCGAGCGACTCGATCTCGAGCATGTCCGCGTTCGTGAACGTCTCGAAGTTGCACCCCATGTCCGGGTACGTGGCGCCCTCGATGAACGGGAACCGCTTCAGGAACACGTTCCCGTGGTTCGCGTACGCCGCGTAGCCCTGGGTCACGAGCGCCCCCACCTTCTGCGGCCCCTTGCCCGCGACCTGCCGCAGGCGGATCACGCGCTTGCCCCACGTCCACCGGGGCTCGGCCATGTCGGTGTACGACCACAGCACGAGCGGCCGCGCCGGCAAGACGCGATCGGGGTGCGGGACGAACGGCGCCTGCGGGAACAGGCACTCGCCGCCGCCCGCCATCACGGAGAGCGACCACGGGGCGAACTCGACCGCATAAGCGCTGTGGTTCTCGATCGCATGATCGATGACGAACCTGCCCGCCGCCGCGTCCGCCGCGATGCGGACCTCCTTCTGCATTCCGTACCTGTCCGGCGCGGTCCGGAGCACGAGCGCGCCGTTCTCCTCCCGGTGCTGCACGGGATCGTTGTCGGGCTGCAACGTCCGCTGCTCGTCCTCGGGGCCGATCCAGAGCCGGTGACCGCCGTAGAACCTGTAGTGGGTCCCGCCTGTCGCGCCCATGTCCTCGGGGATCTCGGAGAACTCGTTCGGACCGCCGATGACGCCGTACCGGATGATGCGCGGGCCGATGTCGAGCGTGACGACGAGCTCCGTGTCGCCGCAGACGAGGCGCGCGGCGCGCTTCCAACCGCCGTAAGGGATGATCTCCATGCCGGAGGTCTCGTACCGCAGAACCGGAGGGCGGTTCAACCCCGACTGCCGCGCCCGCTCCCGCGCCATCGCCCTGGACATCCGGCGCCGCAGCCGCCTCGCCCCGCGAGCGGCGCGACCGCTCAGGTGTCGCTGCCGGCGAGGCGCTCCGGGGGCGCGAAGTCGGCCGGGCGGCCGCCGAGGCCCATCGAGATGACGCGCCGCCAGCGGAGGTCGCCGAGGTCGAGCGCGAGATCCTGCAGGGGCGGCAGCGCGTGCGCGCGGCTCGACGCGGCGGCGACGGCGCGGAGCAGCGGCACGACGAGGGGCGAGCGTCGCCGGGGCACGCCGAGCTGCTCGGCGAGCTCGTCGCCCAGCACGGCCCGGGAGAGGCCGCAGGAGACGGCCATGAACCGCTCGGCGCTCCGGCGCTCGCCGTCGGTTCGCGCGCTGCGCACCCTGCGGGTGAGCAGCGCGTCCACGAGCATGCGCGAGTCGTGGTCCGGCGCGCCCTGCGTCGCGAAGATCATCTCGGCCAGCCGACGCGCCTCGGCGTAGGAGCCTGGGATGAGCTCCGGCTCGACGCCGATGACGTGGGCGACGTAGCGCCAGAGGTGGACGAGGTCCTCCCTCTGGGCGGGCGCGAAGCGGTAGGCGAGCTTGTCGAGGCCGTCGATGACCGCGACCGAGAAGAGCAGCGCCGTCGCCACCATGTCGTGCTGGTTGATCGGCTCGCCCCAGAGGGCCGCCTGCCACCGGCCGCTCGCTCGGATGAGGCGCCGCACCTGCGCGTGCATGACGCGCACCTTGACGGTGATCGCGAAGCCCTCGCCGGAGCGGCGCATTCCGTTCGCGTGGCTCACGGCATAGACGAACCGGCTCGTCTCGGCGAGGCGGCGCTCGGCCTGCTCGCGGAGCCTCCCCGAGAAGACCAGCGGTTTGTTCCCGCCGGGCGACGCGTACCCGAGGATGAGCGACTGCATCGCGAGCAGGATGCCGCCGAGGACGCCCGTGCGCAGGAACGCCGCCCCGCCGCGGTTCACCGCCTCCCAGTCCACCCAGAGGGGCACGTGATCGACCGACGCGAAGAGCGCCCGCAGCTCGGCCGGGGCCTCCTTCACCGTGCGGTCATCGTCGATGCCGCGCGCGAGGGCAGCCTCCAGGAGACGGAAGCCCTGGCCCGGCGGCATCGACGCGAACGCGTCCACGACGGCGTCTGCGACCGGATCGACGCGGAGCAGGAAGGGCCCCAGGCGATCGAGCTGGTCGCCGAAGCGACGGCGGGCGTCTGCGGTGTCCTGGAAGCGAGCGGGGATCGTCGCGTTCTCCATGGGCTGCAACAGGATATCCCTTGGCACACCGGCTGCGTTCCGCAAAGGCGACGCCGCACGAAGCGGAGCTCCGCGGATCAGCGCGGTGAGATCGCGCGCCCCCGCTGCGCAAGGCAGAACCTGAGCCCCTCCCGCAGGCTGCGCATCGGGTTCAGCTCGTCGAACGCGACGCCGATCGCGACGAGCGTCTCCGCGACATGACCGCCCAGGCCGGTGAGGACGCAGCGCGCGCCGAGGAGCTGCACCGCCTGAGCCAGCTTGATGAGGTGCTGGGCGGTCATGGAGTCGATGAGCGTGACGCCGGTCAGATCGAGGATCACCCACTCGACGTCGCTGTCTTCCGCCACGCGCACGAGGAGCCGCTCGGTCACCTCGACGGCGCGCACCGAGTCGAACAGCCCGACGAGCGGGAGCGTGAGGATGCCGTGCCATATGTCGATGATCGGCACCGAGAGCTCCCGGATCGCGCACTCCTGGCGCTGGATGGTGTCCAGCTGATGCTCGAGCTCGCGCTTCGAGGCGGCGAGCGCGGCGAGCGCCTGGCTCTTCTGCTGCGTGGTCGCGGAGAGCTCGGAGAGAAAGACGCGCAGAGCCTCCTCGATCACCCCGAAGGCGTCGTGTTCGACCGCCGCCAGCTGCTTCAGCGCGAGCTCGACCTCTCCCGTGGACGCGAGCGCAACCGCATCGATGACGCGTTGCATCCGGCCTTCCTCGATGGAGATCAACTTCTCGGATTCTTGCATGGGCTCCTGTGGGCGCAGCAGGGGTTGACCGGTGAGGAAGCGGAGTCACCGGGCTCATGCGCGGGGTGGACCTCGCCGGCCCGCATCGGAGGACGTGCTCGCGGTGACCTGGTCTTGTGCGCCCGATCGCACGGCTCTACGTGTCCCAACATCCTACCTCGCGATCGGGCGTGTGAATCGACGTTCGACCAAGATGGGATAGATAGCCTATCCCCGGCGCGGCTGAAATGAGCCTGACCTGCGGATCCGCGCTTCCCTGCCGCCCGCTCTCGGGACCTCGTGTTCAATCGACCGAGCGAACGCAACGAAACCCGGTCGAGACGTCACCTGCCTCACGATCATACGCCAGCCGGAACGTCGCTTTTGCCGTGCTGGCGGAGAAGTCCCACGATCCCCCCCGGAGCACGCCCCTGCTGCCGGTCGCCGGCACCTGGGGATCTATCTGGGCGCCTCTGGCATACACGCCTGGGTCCCAGCCGTCGGCCACCCACTCCCAGACGTTGCCCGCCATGTCGAGCGCGCCCGACGGGCTCGCTCCGGCCTTGGCCGAGCCGACCTCCTGGGTGCCCCGGCCGCGCCCGCCGCAGCCCTGCCCAGGAGGCCGAGACACGACCGCGTGCGCGCACCCTGGCGGCTCGTTGCCCCACGGATACTCGCGGCCGTCGGCGCCGCGCGCGGCGTACTCCCACTCGGCCTCGGTCGGAAGCCGCTTGCCGGCGAAGGCGCAGTACGCGGCCGCCTGCGCCTGGTCGACGCACGAGATCGGGTGTTGCGACTTCGCGGGATCCGCCGCGGTGCAGAGCGCGCCGCGCTGCTCGACGTCGGCGTCGGTCGCGCGGGGGCCGTGCAGGCCGCTCGGCGTGCACCGGCCCGCCTCGACGCAGCGCTGGTAGGCGGCGACCGTCACCTCGGTGCGATCGACGTCGAACGCGCGGGTCAGCGTCACCTCGTGGGGCGGGCGCTCGGATTTGCCGCCCTTCGCGCTGCCCATCGTGAAGCGGCCCGCCGGCATCCGGACCATGTCGGGCGGGGGCGGCGCCTTCATCCGGGGCGCGGTAAGGCCGCCGAGCACGCGCGCCGGCCGCGCCTCGTCGGGGGCGCGGTGGCGGACGAACGCGACGGCGCCTGCGCCGACCGCGGCCAGCGCGGCCGCCGAGACGAGCGCGGGCACCAGGCGCCGCCGCGGAGCGGTCCTGGCGGCCTGGGGCGTGGGAGGGGGCGACGCCGGTTGCGGGGCAGCCTGCGGCGGCGCGCTCGTCGCCAGGCCACGCATCGTCGTGAGGGATGGCGTGGGCGGCGCGCCGGCGGGCGTGGGCGGCGCGCCGACGGACGTGGGCAGCCCGCCGGCGGGCGGGCCAGCGGCCGCGCGCTCCGTCCCCGCCACGCCCAGCGCCGCAGCGCCGGGCGCCGCGCCCGCGGGCGGGCTGCCCGCTGTGAGCGCGACCGCGCCGGCGGGCGCGGCCGTCGCCATCGCAGCCTCGAGCGCCCCCCAGAGCTCGCCTGCCGTGCGGTAGCGCTCCCGCGGGTCGATCGCGAGCGCGCGGCGCACCACCGCCTCGACGGCGTCGGGCGCGCTCACGCCCGCGCCGCCCAGGCTCGGGCGGAACGCCGGATCGGTCGCGGCGATGTACAGCTGCGTGACGTCGCTGCCGAGGAGGGCGCGGTTGCCCGAGGCGACCTCGATGAGCACCAGGGCGAGCGCGAAGACGTCGGTCCACGGCCCGGTCGCGCCGAAGCGGTGGTGAAACTGCTCCGGCGCGCCGTAATGGACGGTGAAGGCCCGGAGCGCGCTCCCTGTCTCGGCCATCGCCTGCGTCATGCTCGAGAGCTCGCCGAGCACCTTGGCGATGCCGAAATCGAGGACCTTCAGCGTGCGCCGGCCGCCGATCTCGGCGAGGAACAGGTTGGCCGGCTTGACGTCGCGGTGGGCGACGCCCTGCGCGTGCGCGACCTCGAGCGCGTACGCCGCGGGCGCGAGCAGGGCGACCGCCTCGGCGAGCGGGCGCGCCGCCTCGCCGCGGGCGCGCCGCTCGGCGATCTCGCGGTCGAGCGGCACGCCATGGAGCCACTCGAGCACGAGATAAGGCGTCCACTCGCCCGACGGCGAGACCGCGGCGCCGGTGTCGAGGGCCTGCACGATGCCGGCGCTCGCCCGGGAGAGGCGGTGGAGGAGCCGCCCCTCGTCGAGGAGCATCCGCTGGAACGACGCGCGCTCCGCCGGGGCCAGCGATCCGAGCAGCTTCAGGCACTTGACCGCGACCGGCTCGTCGAACCCGAGGTGCTGGCCGCGGTAGACGACGCCGAACCCGCCCTCGCCGACCACGGCGTCGAGCCGGTACTTGCCGCCGATCGTCGCGCCCACCCAGCCGAAGGGATCCGAAGGTGTCATCTCGCGGCGCGAGTCTACACCGGGCGCCGCGGCCGCGCGGAGCTCGCGCCGAGATAGGCGCCGAGGGCCTCGACGCCGTCTGAGCCTCGGCGCCCGAGAGGATCCGGACGGATCCAGAGCGTGCCTGTGTCTCCAGGCCCCCTCAGGGCGCCCGTTCCTCGAACCCGCCCGGCCTCAGCGCCCGCTCGAAGAACGCGCACAGCTCCTCGTGCCGCGCGCGCGCGTCCGCGCGGCCTATCTCGATGAGCCGCCCCGCGAACTCCCCGTCGAACAGCAGGTAGGACAGGAAGTCGGCCTCGCGCTGCTCGTCTCCCTCGGCGAGGCGCCGCATCACGCGGCCGAGCACGCCCGTGGCCCGCGCGCGGAACGCCGGGGAGCGCACGAACTCCGCCGCCAGGCCGCCGATGTCCTTGGAGGCGCGGATGAGCAGCGACCGCATCGGCCGGAGCGCGCGCCCCGGCGGCAGCCCGAGCTCGTCGTTGAGCTCGCCGATGAAGCCCTCGCCATAGCGCCGCCGCCCCGCCTCCAGGATCCCGTTGATGCTCTCGAGCCGCGCCAGGTCGTTGTCGATCCGGTCGAGCATCAGCGCGTTCAGAGTCTTGCCGAGCAGGAAGAGGGGCCCGGGGAAGCCCGGCGCGTCGCGCTCGGCCGCGCTCGACGCGGGCTCGATGTACCGAGGATTGACCACGATCACGCCGTCGGCCCCGAGGCGCCGCGCGGGCGACAGCGGGACGTTCTGGCGCAGCCCGCCGTCGCAGTAGAGCTCTCCGTCGATGTTCACCGGGCGGAACAGGATGGGGAGCGCGGACGAGGCGAGCGCGTGCTGCGCGCGGATCGCGGTGGCGCGCGGGGAGATCGTCGGGTCGTGGCTCCAGGGCGGCAGGCCGGGCTCGCGGCGGTGGACGAAGACGACCGTGCGGCCGCTCTTGACCAGCGTCGTCGACACGGTCAGCGCCGACAGGAGCCCCCTCTCGAGGTGGCCGTCGATCCGCTCGAAGGGCACGGCCTCCGCGATCTGCCGCTCGAGGCCCGACGTGTCGAGGAGCGCGGCGCGGCCGCCGCTCGATGGCGCGCGCGCGCTCGCGGCGCCCCCGCGGAGCAGGTCGTGCCCGACCGCGAGCACGCCGCGCACGTCGAGGCGCACGAGGTCGTCGATGCGCAGGCGCGTCCACACCGCGGCGAGCCGCCGCGCGCGGCTCCGCGCCTCGTCCGCGAACGCGGCGAGCCCACAGACGTTGATGGCGCCGACCGAGGTGCCGCACAGGATATCGAGCGGCGCCTCGCGGCCGAGATCGCGAGAGACGTCCTCGAGGATGTGCTGCACCACGCCGACCTCGTAAGCGCCGCGCGCGGCACCGCCGGCCAGGACGAGCGCGATCTTGGGGGCGCGGCCACTCCGGGTCGAGACGGGCGCCAGGTCAGCCATGCTCGCAGAATACCATGATCACCATCGTGACATGGGCTCTTTGGCGCGCGCTCGACGCGGCGCGCGTGCTACACCCGCCGTGAGCGCGGGCATGGAGGCGCGCGATGACGGCAATGACGGCAATCTACCTGGCCCTTGCCTACCTCCTCGGAGCGATCCCGACAGGCTACCTCTTCGCGCGGTTCGTCAAAGGGATCGACCTCCGCGAGGTCGGCTCGGGGAACATCGGCGCGACGAACGTCCTGCGCGCCTTCGGCTGGGGGCCTGGCCTCGCCGTCCTCGCCGCGGATGTGGCGAAGGGCGCGCTCGTCGCCGGGCCCCTCGCGTCGTGGCTCTCCGTCGCGCCGGGCGGGTGGGTCGTCGCGGCGGGCGGCCTCACCGCGGTGCTGGGCCACGACTACACGGTCTTCCTCGGGATGCGGGGCGGCAAGGGCGTCGCGACGTCCTGCGGTGTCCTGCTCGTGCTGGCGCCGCGGTCCACGCTCGCCACGCTGGCCGTCTTCGCGGTCATCGTGCGGGCGACCCGCATGGTCTCGGCGGGCTCCCTCGCCGGCGCCCTCGCCCTGCCCCTCTTCCTCTGGCTCCTCGGGGAGCGGGCCGCCCCGGCCCTCTGCCTCTCGCTGCTCCTCGCCGCGCTCGTCTGGCTCAAGCACATCCCGAACATCCGGCGGATGCTCGCGGGCACCGAGAGCACGATCTCGTTCGGGAGGCGGCGCGACGACGAGCACGACGGCCCGCCGCGCGACGACGAGCGCCGCTGACGGCCGCGGCGCCGCTCGGCCGCCGAGGGCGGCGCCCGCTCACTTGGTCATGGTCGTCGTGAAGATCGGCGCCCCTTGTTTGTCGATGAACTCGAACAGCAGGTTCCTCCCCTCGAACCGCAGATAGGCGAAGCCCTCGGTCTTGTCCGTGAAGAAGAGCTGCCCCCGCTCGGTCGGGACCGAGGAAGCGACCGGGCGGGTCTTCGAACCGGCGCCGCTGATGGCGAAATAGACGTTCGGGCAGCCCTCGTCTCGCCCCTTGTCGATGAACTCGAGGTTGTGGTCGTGGCCGGCCATGTACATGTCGGCCCCGCAGTAGATGGCCTGCTGCATGGCGAACATCCCGCTCATCCCGAGCGACGGGTTGTCCGAGGCGTGGACTCCGGACGTGTAGCGGGGGTGATGGCCAAAGACGATCTTCCACGTGGCGTCCGAGGCGGCGACCCGCGCGCTCATGTCGCGCGCCTGGTCATCGGAGGTGAAGTCGACGGTATCGATCCCGAAGAGATGGACGTCACCGACGCGAACGTCGTAATACGAGGCGGGCATGTGCCACTTGGCGGTCAGCCGCATGCCAGGCCCGTCGCCCACGGGCAGCTGCGAGTAGTCGATCTGCGCTTGCCGCACGCCGCTGCTGCTGGGGCCATGGTCGTGGTTGCCCAGCACCGCATAGAACGGGAGGCCGTTCAGGCCGGGCCTGTCGTAGGGCTGCTCGAACTTGGGACCCCACTGCGCATCGCTCGTGTCGACCACGCCGTGGTCGTAGAAATTGTCACCGTTCATCATCACGGCATGGCAGCCCCCGACCTCGATGCACTTCTCGCTCATCCGATCGGCGACCTGGTTCTGCGCGAGGTTTCCCTCTCCGGTGTCGCCGAGAGCGATGATCCTGACGACATCATGGCGAGAGACGACGGCCCCGATGACCTCGGCGCGCCCCGGGCCCGAGCTCGCTCCGGGGTCCGCGGCGCTCCCGCCGCTCGGCCCGGCGCCGCTGCTCGCGGCGCCCGTGCTGGTCGGCTCATGGCCTGTCCCCTCGTGCGCTCCGGCGCTCGGGATCGGCACGCTGTCCGCCACGCCGCAGCCCGCGCCGAACGCGGCGGCCGGCGACGCGGAAAGGACGAGGGCAACAAGGGACTTCGTGGAGATCGCGAGAGGACGAGCTGCGCGGAGAGGCTTCATCTCGCGCTCATTGTAACCAACGCCGGTCTCCGATGATCACCCGCCCAAAGCTTTGTTCGTCCCGGCGCGCCAGCAGACCCGAGCACACCAGCTCTTCCACCCAGACCGGACACAGGCGTCAACACGGTATCCGCGCCGCGGCCCCGCCGGAGCCATCGCCACGACGTGCGCGCTGATCCCGATCCGCCCCCCAGCATCACCATCCCCTTCCGACAGAACCCTCGGGGCCATCCAGAAGCCGGGGCTCGAGCACGCTCCCCTGGACCTCCCGCCGGCGCCCGCCATCGGAGCGGCCCCCTTCAACGGCGCCCGTTTTTCTCTTGACGTCAGCGAGATCACAGCATATCGAAGTTGAACATCACTTTCAATATCAACAACGGAGCCAACGTGATCCGAGAGACGCCTCCTGCCCCGAGCCTGTACCGATGCGCAGCGCTCGCCGCTTTCCTCTGGTCCGACGCTCGCCAGGGAGAAGCCTCGTGAGCTCTCGCACACCGCTTTCCGTCGGCCGCCCGCTCCCGTCTGGGCCGTCATGCCTGCCGGAGCCCGCGAGCGAGCAGGGCTGGCCTCCGCCGCCGCACGATCCTCGCGAGCGCGAGCTCGCGCTCGCCGTCGGGGGCTGGGAGGTACGCCTCTTCGGCGGACGGAAGTTCGACTACTTCGTCACGCACGGCTTCTGGCACCTGCAGCTCTGGCACCCCGAGGCGCGCGTCTCGATACTGACGCCCTCGCGGCTCACGCGCGGGCTCTACGAGGCGTATCCGATCGCGAACTGGAAGGCGCAGGCGCCCGACTACGACAAGCTCGCGACGCTCCTCGGCGGGCTGGTCGAGGCGAAGCTCCCGGAGCGGGTGGCGGTGCTCCGCCTCGAGCTCGCCCTCGTCGCCCAGGTCGTTCGAGGCCACGGCGGGGTGGCGTCGTGACGCCGTGTCTCCGGGGGGCGCGCGCGCTCGCGCGGCATCGTGTCCGGCGATGCAAGGAGGGCTCATGAGCTCCATGACCGTCTCCAGGGACGCGGTGCTCTCGCTGGTCGGGCGCGCCGAGGCGCGGGTGCGCTTTCCGGATCTCGGCTTCGCCGATCCGTGGGCCGAGGCGATGCTGGCCACGCTCGACGTCGATCCGGCTGGCTTCGACGCCAGCGCGCTCCGGACCTCGGCGGCGCGCGCCATGATCATCGACGGGCTCGTCAGGCGCTATTTCGAGCGGAACCCGTTCGGCCTCGCCATCGCGCTCAACGCCGGGCTCTGCACGCGGTTCTCGCGCATCGACAACGGGACGCTCCGCTGGGTGGATCTCGATCCGCCCCACGTGGCGGAGTTCAAGTGCGAGCACCGCCTCTGCCACGCGTCCGAGCGCCACGCCCTCGCGAGGAGCTGTTCGATCGCGTGCACGGGCTGGATGGATTCCCTCCGCGGCGCGAGCGACGTGCCGACGCTCCTCATCGCCGAGGGCGCCCTGGCCGGACAGCCTCGCGAGCTCGCCGACGCCTTCTTCACGCGAGCCTCCGCGCGCCTCCCGACAGGGACGGAGATCATCCTCGATCACGAGGTGTCCCCGCCCCTGCGCGCGTCGCTCCGGCAGCGCGCGTGCCTGGAGATCCCGGCCCTGGATGGCTCGGTCGCGCGCTACCCGCGGCTGCGGCCGGTCGGCGAGAGCGACGCTCTTCCGGCGCCAGAGCGAGCGCTGCGCGGCCTGCGCGGGATGCCTGGCCGGCACCGCGGCAGAGGTGCGCCGCCGGTCCTCCACCTCCGCTTCGAATGAGCCTCGCGGTTCGCGCAACGGCGTTGCCCCCGAGGAGCGATGTCCCTCCCCGGGGCGCGGACCGAGAGGAGCCCCCGCGCGCCGCGCGGAGATGCCCGCGCGCCGGATCAGTACACGCGAAACTGCCCGCTCAGCGCCAACAGCGAGAGCATGTGGAGCAACCTCGAGAAGTAGCGGGTCTCCCCGGTCGCCGGCGGCGTCGTCCACACCGCCTCGATGTAGGCGGCGCGATCGTCGTTCGTCGCGATCAGCCCGGTGACCCCGTTCATGAAGATGAGCGCCGACTCCGGCGTGGCGCTGAGCATCGCGCCGTCGATCTTGAAGACCGCGCCGTACTTGTCGATGCCCAGCTTCGAGAAGAACCCGAGCAGCCGGTTCGCCTCCTCCACTTGCCACGGGTCGACGCCGAACCAGACGTGGTCGAGCGCGAGGCTCAGCTGCGTGCGGTAGGCCTCGGAGCCGAAGTAGTCCCAGTTGAGCACCGCCGTGCCGTCGAAGTGGGCGCGCACAGGGATGAGCCCGGTGCTCGGGTGCGCGGCCTCCTGCCAGTGGGTGCGCGCGCTGGCGGCAGCCTCGGACCAGAAGGGGTCGCGCATGGCCTGCGCCCAGAGCTCGTAATAGGCGGGCATCTCGATGGAAGGACGGGTGACGTCCGCCGCCAAGACATGCGGGTAGTCGTAGACGAGCTTCGTCGTCGAATCGAACGTGTTGGTCACCCCCGAGGCGACCCCCCCGTTCAGGGCCTCCTTGTGGCGCATCACCTCGAGCAGGCTGATCGCGTCCAGCCCATAGTCGATGGCCCCGGTGTCGCTCCCCCAGCGGCCGTGGGCGAAGAACAGCGCCATCGCGACCTGCTGGAGGCCAAAGGGATCGAAGCACGCCACCGGCGTGCTCCCCGGGACGTCGCACCATGACATGAGATATCCCTGGCCGGGACCGGACTTGAGCTGGAGTGTGGACTTGGCGTATCTCCAGATCCGGTCGAACTCGTCTCGCTTGTCGAGCTCGACCGTGATGATCATCCCGAGGCCGATGCCCTCGGAGCGCACGTTATTGTGGTAGTCGTCCCAGATGTAGGCCTGTTCGGTGCCAGGCACCGGGTAGTAGACGGTCTCGTTGTCGCGATCGCCGTAGAAGAGCTGATCGAAGCTGTCCTCGATCTTGGCCGCGATCTCCTCGTCCGTCTTGCCGAGCACGTCGCGGAACGCGTTGGGGTACTCGGAGGGGCCCGTCAGCGGGCCGAGCTCATCGCTGCTCATCCGGTCGTAGCCGAGCGAATCCACCGTGGTCACACACCCAGGCAGCACACACACCGCCATCCAGGCACCGGCGACGCCGGAAGCTGCGCGGAACGAACGGAGGAGGGCAGGGCAACGCATGACCCAGAGTTTAGTTGTTTACATAGCGCCGTACCCGGGAAGCAAGCACGCTGTTCGGATGCCGGCGAAGAAACGCCGCGGCGCGCTGCGAGGCAGCGTCGGAGCGGCCGCTCTTCGCGAGCGCGTCGATCCGCAGGACCTCGGCCTCGAGGCTCAGCCGCCCGCGCGGATGCGCCCTGGAGTAGGCGTCCAGGAGCGAGAGCGCGCCTCGCGCGTTCCCGCTCGCGAGCATCGTGCGCGCCGCGTCCAGCGCGCCGAGCTCCGCCTCCAGGGCGGCGCCCGTACCGGACGGCTTCGGATCGAGCTTCGTGGCCGCAGCGCTGCTGCCACCCGCAAGCGCCGGTGCCATCGTCTCCTCCGCGAGAGCCTCCACCGGCGCTGGCTCCGAGGCAGGCGCCTGCACAGGCCGCACCGCCATCTGCGCGACCGGGGCGGCGAGCGCGGCGCCGAAGCGGTGCGCCGCGGTGACGTCCGGCGCGTCTTGCCCGCGCCAGGCGAGGTAGCCCGCGGGGATGCCGGCGAGCATGCCCACCGTCGAGAGCGCGACGAGGATCTTGGTCCAGCCGAGCTTCACGGCGAGCGACGAGGACGTAGCGGACACCCCTGCCGCGGAGAGCGCCGCAGGCGCCGCCACGCTGGCCGTCAGGGCGGCAGCGCCGGCGAGTCCCAGCGCGGCCAGCGTCTTCGCGCGCGTCTCCGGTGACGTGGGATACGACGCGCCTGCGTTCAGCAGCGCGCGTTCGAGCGGGTTGTCGCTCTCCTCCAGTAGGCGACGTGGTTCCATCATCGTCTCACCTCGCTCGTCGAAACGAGCTCCAGCGCGCGGACGCGCTCACGAAAATCGGCCCTGGCCCTTCGCAGCCGAGAGGCCACGGTGCCCTGCGGGATCCCCAGCACGCCGGCGATCTCCACCATGCTCATCTCCTCGAACTCGTACAGCACGAACACGGTCCGCAGATCGGACTCCATCTGGTCGAGGACCTGATCGAGCATCTGTCGCGCGTGTTTCTGGCTGGTGAGCTGCTCGGGTGTCGCAGCGTCCACAACCTCCGGCGGCTCGGCCGCGGGGAACTCTCGCCGGCGCGCGGCGCTGCGGCGCGCGTGGGCGGCTACGTGAAGCGCGGTCTGGAGAAGAAAGCTCTTCTCGGCGCCCGGCCGGACGTCGTCCAGCCGCTGCGCGGCGGCGATGAAGGTGCGCTGCACCGCATCGTCGATCTCGGCAGCAGGGGTCCCCGCGTTGCGGAGCACCCGACCGATGAAGTCAAGATGAGCATCCACCATCCGTCGCAGGCGCGCGTCCCGCTGCTTCACGTTGGCCGCCGGTGGAGCCACGCTCGCCGGCTCGCTGTCAGGCAAAGCAGGCGATGTCATGACGTCGGCAACCATACTCACCGCGAGGCGAGGCATGAGACCAGTGAAGAATGGACTCTACCGGGAAGCAATGGGCGACAGCCAGAGCGGAACATTGTCCTCGGGTCGGGGAGGGCAGCGTGCCTGCGGCCCAGCTTCCGGATGCCGTCCATGGGTCATAATTCCCAGCGCGAGTCGGAGTGATCACAGAATCCTGGCTTAGAAGTTGTGCACGATTCCAACGCCAACGAGCGGCGAGATCACCGGCGTCTCGCCGACGGTTTCTGCAGACCACCCCATGGTGAACCGCCGGTGAACGAGCGGCACGAGGACGCCGGCCTCGAGCTCGAGGGTGGTGCCCCCGCCGAGGAGCGCAGCGGCGCGCGCGAAGCCTCCCGCGCTCCACCACGATCGCACGGCGGACTCCGGGTTCGAGATACCTCGTCCCGTCGCCGCGAGCCAGCCGCCGGCGGCGACGACGCACGGCTCTGCGCTGACGATAGGGCCGAGCTGCCAGCGCACCGGGCACGCGGAGAGGGCCGCGGCCGCCCACTGGATGAGGGCGTCGCCGCCCGACAGCAGGTCGTTCCGCGCGTACATCAGCGAGAGGCCGAACGAAGGGCTCAACGGGCCCTCGACGTGCGGGGTCACCCGCGCACCGAGGGCGGCGCCCAGGCTCGCATGAGGTGCGACAACCTGGGTCACCACCACGTGCGCGCCGAGCGCGAACTTGAGCGGAGGCGCCTCTCGCGGGGCGGGCGGCGGCGCAGGGGGGACAGCGGGCGGCGGCGCAGGGGGAGCGAGGGGCGCGGTCACCTCGACCACCTCGTCGAGCGCGATCGCCGCGGTGAGCGAGAGCGCCTGGACCACGACGTCGCACGACGTGGCATCGACGATCCGCGTGTCGGTCTCGCCGCCTGCGTGAACGACGCGCAGCTCGCCGTGGACCCCGGCCCCGCCGCGGCTCAACCGGACGCGGACACCCCAGCCGTCCTCTCCGTCAGCCGCGAGGCGCACGCGGTCCGACCGGGCACGGAGGCCCTCGTAGAACTGGTCGGCGGTCGAGCAGTCCGCCGGGGCATCGAAGTCGATGCGAATGGGGATCGGCGCCGGCGCCGCGGTGGCCGAGGACCAGCCGAGGACGACGAGCTCGATGAGCGAGATGCCGTCACCGGAAGCCACGGGCCCGAAGGTGCCACGAACCGTTCGTGAACCGCCAGATGGTCATGCACCCAGCAGATGTGCAGCGTGCAAAAATCCAGGGGTGGGGGCGACGCAGCGCGGTGGCGGCGCGCACACACAGGCGCGGTGAGCTACCTCATCGCGCGAACGTGAGGTCGAGCTCACGCTCCTCGGAGGCGAGCGAGCACCTCGCGCAGCGATCCGAGCTCCGCGTCCGCGCCGGTGAAGTCCGACGGCGCCGTGAGCGGCGACGGGACGACCCAGCACGTCAGGCCCGCGGCCTTGGCCGACCGGAGCCCGCGCTCGGAGTCCTCGATCACGAGGACATCGCGCGCCGCGAGCCCCAGCCGCTCGCAGGCGATCCGGTACGGCTCGGGATCCGGCTTGGCGCGCGCATACTGATCCCGCGTGAGCGCGAACTCGAACCACCGCAGGAGGCCCGTCGCCGCGTGCGCTCGGTGGAACGGCTCGGGCTTGCTGCTCGTGACGATCGCCATACGAAAGCGCGCGGCGAGCTCCGTGACGACCTCTCGCACGCCCGGCAACAGCGTGTCTCCGCCCGCGACGAGCTCGAGGTACCGGCGATCCCGCTCGTCGGCCAGCCGCCGCACGCCCGCCTCGTCGACCCCGCGAGCGCTGGCGAGGTGCCAGGCGCCGCGCGCCTCGACGAGGAACAGCTGGCGATAGTCGTCGATGGTGAGATCGACGCCGGCCGACGCGATCGTCTCGCGCGTCGCCTGGAAGTAAAGCCCTTCGGTGTCGACGAGGACTCCATCGTTGTCCCAGAGGATGGCCTTGAACACGCGGCGCCTTCGTAGCGCCGCCCCTCGATGCCGGCAAGCGAGCCCGGCGGCAGCGAGCGCCGCGCTCGGCCTCTCATCGGAAGGACGCGCGCACGCGAGCGCCAGGCCGGCGCCACGCTCGGCCTCTCATCGGAAGGACGCGCGCACGCGAGCGCCAGGCCGGCGCCACGCTCGGCCTCTCATCGGAAGGACGCGCGCACGCGAGCGCCAGGCCGGCGCGATTCACGTCGTGGACGCCCGCAGCGGCCACCCATCCGCCGGAACCAGCAAGGGTCCCAGCCGAACGCGTCGACGGTTTCCCCGCCTGTCGGTGGGGGAGGCAACCCAGAGGCGACCGAGAGACAAACCGACGAGGCGGCGAGACGAGACCAGACGAGACGCGGAGAAGCCGAGACATAAGCGCTCGCGAAGTACAAAGTTCGTGACTGCGCCACGAGAGATGGTGCTAGCCTCGGTCAAGGCGGATGACACCAACACATCCACCGAGGCGGTGCTCCCATGGGTGACAAATCTCCGAAGGCCAAAGAGCGACAGAAGAAGCAGGACACGGCGGATAAGAACCAGAAGAAGGCAGCCGCGACCGCCAAGGCGTCGCCTGCTCCGGCCGCGCCCGCCAAGAAGGGCAAGTAGCCGGACCGAGCGGGGCCGCGCTCGGCGCGGTTCACACCCCGCTTCGACAAAGCTCCCCACGCGCCTCTCCCGTGGCTCGGCGCGCGCGTCGCTCGGCGCCGGGCCACGGACGAGCCTGATTTCTTCCACCGCAGCATCTTCCTGGCGCGGCGGCCTCGCGCTAGAGAAGGCCGAGCCGTGCGACCCACCCCGCTCCAAGCCGTCGCGCCGCCGCTCGCCGCGCTCGTGATCCTTCTCGCGCTCTGGGAGGCGCTCGCCCGAGCGCTCAGCGTCCCTGCCTACCTCCTGCCGCCCCCCTCGGACGTGGCGCGGGCGGGCGCGGTGAACGCCGCCACCCTGCTCGCCGGCACCGTCACGACGGCGAAGGCCGCGCTCGCGGGCTTCTTCCTCAGCGCCGCGGTCGGCGTGCTCGCCGCCATCACGCTCGCCTCGTCGCGCCCGCTCGAGAGGGCGCTCTATCCCTATACCGTCTTCCTGCAGACCGTCCCGATCGTCGCCATTGCCCCGCTGCTCGTGCTCTGGTGCGGCCCCGGCCTGCGCGCGGTCGCGGTCTCGGCGTTCATCGTCTCCGTGTTCCCGGTCATCGCGAACACGCTCGCGGGCCTGCGCTCCGTCGAGCCCGCGCTGCGGGATCTCTTCCGGCTCTACGGGGCGAGCCGCTTCGCCACGCTCCGCAAGCTCGAGCTGCCCTCGGCGCTCCCCCACCTCGTGACGGGGCTCCGGATCGCGGCGGGCCTCGCCGTCATCGGCGCGATCGTCGGGGAGTTCGTCGCCGGCTTCTCGGAGGACGCCGCCGGCCTGGGCATCCTGGTCCTCTCCGCCTACCGCCAGCTGCGCACGGATCTGCTCTTCGCCGCCGTGCTGCTCGCCTCCGGGCTCGGCCTCGCGCTGTTCGGCGCCGTCGACCTCGCCGGCAGGCGGCTCTTGCGGCGCTGGCATCCTTCGGAGATCAATCGCTGATGCACTTCCCCGACAGCCGCCGGTTGTTCCTGCGACGCCTCGCCTCCCTCGCCGCCGTCCCCCTCCTCGCCCCCGCGTGCTCGCGCTCGCAGTCGCCGGAAGGCGACGGGCGCGCCTCGTCCGCGTCCCCGCAAGGAAGCGCGCCGGCCGCGCCTTCGCAGAGCGCGCCGGCCGCGCCCGCCGCGGCTGCCCCCGACGCGCCGGCCGCGAAGGTGAAGCTCGCCCTCAACTGGGTCCCGGAGCCCGAGTTCGGCGGGTTCTACGCCGCGCGCGAGTCGGGCGCGTTCGCCAAGGAGGGGCTCGATGTCGAGATTCTCGGCGGCGGCGCCGGCGTGCCGGTCGTCCAGATGGTGGCCGGCGGGCAGGTGGATTTCGGCATCTCCGGCGCCGACGAGGTGCTCACCGCCCGCGCCCGCGGCGCGGACGTGCTCCCCCTCTTCGCCGTGTTCCAGACCTCGCCGCAGGCCATCATGACCCACGAGAGCCGCGGCGCGAAGAGCATCGCCGACATCCTCAAGTCGGGCACGCTCGCGATCGAGCCGGGGCTGCCTTACGCCGCGTACCTCAAGAAGAAGTACGGGTTCAACAAGGTGAAGGTCGTGCCGTACGACGGCGGCGTCGCCCGCTTCGTCGCCGACAAGGACTTCTCCCAGCAGTGCTTCATCACCGCCGAGCCGATCGCGGCCAAGCGCAAGGGGAGCGATCCCGCCGCGTTCCTGGTGGCCAGCGAGGGGTTCAACCCGTACGTCGTGGTCGTGATCACGCGCGCAGCCCTCTGGAAGGAGAACCCGGAGCGCGTCCGCGCGTTCGTCCGCGCGACGCGCGAGGGCTGGCGCACATACCTCCAAGATCCGACGCGGTCCAACGAGATCATGGCCAAGCTCAACACCTCGATGGACGCGGAGACCTTCGTCGCCGCGGCCGAGGCGCAGCGGCCGCTGATCGAGACCACCGAGACCAAGGAGAAGGGCCTCGGCGTGATGACCAGCGAGCGCTGGGAGACGCTCGCGAAGCAGCTCGTGGACCTCGGCGTGCTCGAGAAGGCGCCGCCGATCGACGAGGTGCTCGTCGCGACGCGCTGAGCGGCGCGACGCGCTGAGCGGCGCGACGGGCGCCCCGCGCGCGGCGCGCGGCGAGAGATCTCTGCGCGCGACTTCGTCTAGAATGTCGCACGCCGCGCCTCGTGGCGCAGCCGCGCCTCAACGCAAGGGAAGAACGCCCTCCATGGCTTCCACGCATCGACCTCGGGCCAGCCGGCTCCCGTTCGCCTTGCTGCCCCTCGCGGCGGCGTACATGCCTGCCGCCGTCGCCATCGCCTTTGCCGCGTGCGGCGACGAGTTCACGGCGCGCCCGCCCGACGCGTCGACGAGCTCGAGCACCGGCGGAGGGAGCGGCGGGAGCGGCGGGAGCGGCGGTGGGTGTCCTGGAGGCGGCATGGTCTGCGGTGACGCATGCGTCGACCCGATGACGGACGCGCAGCACTGCGGCGCGTGCGACGTCGCCTGCCCGACCTTCGGCGGCGAGCCGACCTGCCAGGACGGCGTCTGCCAGTCGCCAGCGTGCGAGGAGAACCGCGGCAACTGCGACAAGGACCCCGAGAACGCCTGCGAGGTGGACCTCCTCACGAGCACCGCGCACTGCGGCAGGTGCGACAAGCCCTGCGGCGGCCAGTGCGTACGGGGCGTTTGCGTCGTGCCCACGCACATCGCGGCCGGCACGGATTACACGTGCGCGGTGCTCAGCGACAGCTCGGTCTGGTGCTGGGGCAGCAACACCTGGGGCAACCTCGGCGACGGGACGCTGCAGCAGGATCGACCGATCCCGAGGCCGGTCATGGGCCTCAGCGGCGCCGCCAGGGTCGCGGCGAGCATCTCGTCGGGGCGCGCGCACACCTGCGCGGTGCTGACCGACGGCGCGGTGGCGTGCTGGGGCGCGGGCAACAGCGGACAGCTCGGCGACGGCGAGGCGACGAACTCCCCTTCCCCCGTGCGCGCCAAGGAGCTCGCGGGCGCGACCCAGGTCGCCGTCGGCGGGACCCATACCTGCGCGGTGACGGCGTCGCACGAGCTCTACTGCTGGGGCGAGGGCAGCTCCGGCCAGCTGGGCTACGGCGACGAGGTCGATCGGGTCGAGCCCACCGTGATGCTGGACGGCGTGGACTCCGTGAGCGCCGGCCTCTCGCACACCTGCGCGGGCATGATCGAGCGGATGGGCGAGCGCACGATGAACTGCTGGGGCTACAACGAGAGCGGCCAGCTCGGCCTCGGCAACTTCAACCAGCAGAGCACCCCGCAGCCCGTCGCGGGCCTCACCAGCGTCGCGCTCACGGCCGCGGGCGCCTTGCACACGTGCGCCGCGCCGGCGCGCGGCGTGGCCTCCTGCTGGGGCAAGGGAGAGCAGTTCCGCCTCGGGACTGGCGTCGTGAACCCTGAGGCGAATCCCCGGAAGATCTCGGACCTCGTGGACGTGACCCGGATCTCGCTCGGCGCGAGGCACTCCGGCGCGGTGCTGGCGGGCGGCGAGGTGCTCATGTGGGGCGACAACGCGAAGGGGCAGCTCGGCAACGGCACGCAGGATCCGGGGCTCCTTCCGGAGCCGCTCGCGCTGACCGACGTGGTCGAGCTGGCCCTCGGCGATGACCACAGCTGCGCGCTCAAGCGCACGGGCGAGATGCTCTGCTGGGGTGACAACAGCAACGGCGAGCTGGGCGACGGGACCGTCGAGCCCCGGCTCGTGCCGACGCGCGTCGCCTGGCCGACGCAGCCTTAGCGCGACACCTCGACCGCGGGGACCGCCGCGCGCCAGATGCTGAATGGCCTTCGGGAACATTCGGCAGCATTCACCGACATGCGGCCAGGACGCGTTCTCCGCCCGTTGCACACATCTGTCGCCACGTGCACTACGTAAATAACGTGGATTGACGTGGATTGACGTGAACCGACGTGGACTGACGTGAACTGACGTGAACCGACGTGGACTGACGTGAACCAACGTGGACTGACGTGACCGCGCTGTGCAGGCAGGGCGCAAGCGCGCAACTACGCGGACACACATGTGAAACATGACGCGGGCGACGCGGGCGACGCGGGGCCGGTCAGCCAGGCAGCTGCCTCCCTGATATTTCATGAACCGAAGAATTTCGACTCGACAGCCAATCAGCTCAACCGCATATACTCCAGCTATCATGGCCGCGTCCTCAGCCTGACAAAGCCAGGCAATTTGCACTTTGGCTTCTGGACGCGACCTATTTCGACAACTCCGGTCCGGCAACCATGGACCCCTGGAGGTCACATGTCGCAATCCGTCACGTCAAAATTATCGCACTCCAACGGAAAATGGTTGGCTTGCGGCGCGCTGGCGCTCCTCTCCGCGGTGTCGCCGCTGATACCGGGTCCGGCGCTGGCGCAGGGGGGATGCTACGGCGAGATCAAGACGTTCGCGACGGTTCCGGCGGCTCCGGGGTTCCCCGAAGGCATCGCGGTCCATGGGAATCGGGTCTACGTCTCCGGCCCAGCGACGTTCGGCACCGCAGGTCAAGGCCCGTCGACCATCGACGTATTCGACAGGGACAGCAAAGTCCACAAGAACACGATCGAGGTGGCGGGCGAGGCGCTCGCCGACGAGCACGCGCTGAGCTGCATCGCCGTCGACGACGATGGCCGGGTCTACGCGCTCAGCACGCAGCTCGGCCTCCTGCGCTTCACGAAGACTGGACACGGATATGTTCAGGAGAGCTACGGCGATCCGCTGCCGGATCTGCCGGCGTGCGTGATGGCCGCGCCGGGAGAGGCGTGCTCGCCGACGCCCTTCCCGACGCCGCCGATACCGAACGATATCGCCTTCGACGAGGAGGGGTACGCGTATGTGACCGACTCGCTGCAGGCGACGATCTTCCGCTACCCGCCCGGGGGCGGCGCGCCGGAGATCTGGTTCCAGAGCTCCGCCCTCGTCGGCAGCGGCGACCTGCCGATCGGCGTGAACGGGATCCGGCTCGATCCGGAGCGGGAGCACGTCTATTTCTCGGTGACGTTCTCCCCGTCGGACACGAGCCTGGGGTCCATCTACCGGCTCCCCCTCGTCGAAGCCCCCGAAGAGGCCGATCTGGAGCTGGTCCACGACTACGATGCTGGCGAGGCGCCCGACGGGTTCGCGTTCGGCAAGTCGGGGAAGCTCTATGTCACGCTCGCGGCGGCCAACGCAATCTCGGTGCTCGACGAGGACGGGGTCGAGGAATCGCGCATCGAGAGCGCACCAGGGGACGAGATTCCCCTCGACGCCCCCGCCAACGTGGCCTTCAACGACCCGGCGCAGACGCTGCTCATCGTGAATCACGCGAGCTTCACCAGGAACCCCGCGCACTTCGGGGTGCTGAGGGTCTGGGTCGGCGACAAGGCCGATCCGCTCGAGAAGCCGTCGCTCCCTTGAGACGAGACCAGGGTTCCGGCCGGCGCCCTCGCCTCAGGCGAGGCCCCCGCGCCGGCGCACGATCCAGTGCGCGCCGAGCGCCGCGGCCGCCGCCAGCGTCCAGGCCCAGGGGGGCAGGAGCGGCGCGACGTGGCGCTCGGCCGCCACCTGCGTCGCCGCAGGCAGCGACAGCGAGCCGGCGCCCGACGGGAGCACCGACGCGCCGCCCGTCGCGCGGGCGATCTCCTCCAGGCGGGCGACGTCGGGGCGGGGATCGGCCCACTCGTCGCCGCCGCGCTCGCACGCGAAGTCGCGCCGCGTCGTCGCCCGCTTCTGGTCACCCCCGTCGCCAGCGGCGCCTTCCGGGACGATCTCCACCGTGGCCGAATAACCCCCGGATTCGAGGCGACCGGCGGCGAGCTCGACCGGCTCGCCGCCCTCGCCGATCGGCGCGGTCAACGTCTTCACGACCGCGCCGCTGCCGAGGCGCGCGATGGTCACCCTGGCCTCGCCGCGCTGCCCGGCGAGGGGGCGCAGCACGAGCGCCGTCTCCTCGCCCGCGAGGCATCCGCCGCGCGGCTCGATCGCGGCAGGCTCGAAGCGCGGATCGCGCATGAGCCAGCCGAGAAGGGCGTCCCAGAACGCGCCGTGCGCGCGGCCCGCGGAGCTCGAGGCGAACGCGCTGAAGAGCAGGCGGTGGCTGCCGTCGAGCGTCAGCGCGATCGTCCGGCCGCTCTCGTGCTCGCCCAGCGAGAGCACCGGCATCGGCGCGCCCGAGGCCGTCGTGCGGGTCGGGTGCGTCATGAGCACCGTCGCCCCGGGGAGCGGATCGCCGACGACGTTGGTCCCCGGCATCTCCGGCATCTCGTCGCCGATCAGCGCGAGCAGCGGCGCGAGCACCGGCGCCGCGCGGCCCGCGGCGGTGATGCGCGGCACGAAGGCGCCGAGATCCACCTTGGGCGCGCGGCCGATGTCGAGATCCACCGGCAGGACGCGGGCGAGCCGCGTGCGCGCATAGTTGCCCGACACGAAGGCGTTCGGGCCGCCCACCATGATGAGCCCGCCGCCCTTGTCGACATACTGGGCCAGCGCCGGGAGGTGCTTGGTCAGGCCGTACGGCGCGGCGTCGAAGTCCTGCAGGACGACCGCATCGAAGCTCGAGAGGTGGACGCTGAAGAGCTCGTCGACCGGGAACGGGATCAGCGCGAGCTCGTCCGACGACGCGTTCACCTCGTCGCCGGGCGTGCGCAGGATGAAGAAGGCCACGACGTCGACCGAGGCGTCGGCCTTGAGCCACATCCGGAGCGCGCGCACGTCGTACGTCGGCCGGCCCGCCACGTGGAGCACCCGGATGCGGTCGCGCGCGACGTCGAGCGTGATGTACCGGACGTCGTTCTCGGGGAGCTCGTCGCCGTCCGGCGCCTTGATCGACACCTCCAGGATGCGGGTGCCGGCGCGGTCGAGCGTCACGCCGAGCTCGACCGTGCCGACGCCGCCCTCGACGTGCGCCGTGCCCGTGGCGAGCGTCGTGGGCGCGCCCTGCTCGCGCAGCTCGCGGGCCACGACAGGGACGGCGTCGCACGCGAGGCCGCCGCTGCAGCCGATGTCGATGCGGAGCGAGAGCGGCTGGTGGGCGACCGCGGCGCCGGAGGTCCGGACCGCGCGGACGCCGGCGTCGCGCACGGACTCGGTCGCCACCGCGACCGTGTGCACCGGGACGTCGAGCCCCTCCAGCGCTGCCCGCGTCGCCGCGGCGGTGTCGTCGGAGCCCGGGCGGTCGAGCCGGCCATCGGAGACGACGACGAACGCCGACGGCCGCTCGTCGGCGGCGCGGGCGAGCGCCTCGAGCGCGGCGCTGAGGTCCGAGCGGCGCTGCGGCCGGCCTCGCGCGGGCGACGCGGGCGCCGCGGCCGACCCGGGGGCGGCGGCCGGCGCCCCCGCGTCCCTGTCGGCCGCCGGCGCGGCGCCAGCGCTCCCGCCCGGCGCCGGCGCGGCGCCAGCGCCTTCGCCTGCCTGCCCGTCGGCCGGCAGCGGCGCCCCTTCGCCGAACACGTAGCGGGAGAGCCGGACGTCGGCGCGCTTCCCGAGCTCCTCGAGCGCGCGCTCGGCGCTGTCGCGGCGGGTCCCCGCGACGCCCGGCAGGTCCATGGATCGGGAGCCGTCGACCAGCACCACGACCTTGGGGCCGACGAGGCTCCCGCGCGACGTGACCGCGACCGGGCGGAGGATGGCGGCGAGCAGGCCGAGCACGGCGAGCGCGCCCGTGAGCGCCGTGCCGAGCGCCGCGCGCGCGGGCGCGGCGCCCACCGCCCCGGCGGCTCGCCCGCGCGCGCGGACGAGCTCGAGCACGAGCAGGCCGAAGCTCAGGGCCGCGACGACGCAGGCGACGGCGACGACCGGCGACGAGAGGTCGCCCGAGGGCGCGAAGCTCCGGGTCACTGCCGCTCCGGGAGCGAGAGAAGCGCGGGAAGCGCGCGAGAAGAGGGAGTCCCGCTCGCAACGCCGGCGTGGGAGAGCGACAGCGCGGGCAGCGAGTCGAGGGCGCGTGGCACGCGCGGAGCCTAGTACATCGTGGCGGAGTGTCCCAGCCCGGCGCCGTTGCTGCGACCTCTCGGGCGACCTCGAACAACGGTGAGCCACCTTGAAACGCCGGGTACGCCGCGCGTAGGCTCGAACCCTTGTGACGATGCGCGAAGAGCTGGACGAGGCCGGGCGGCTCAGGGCAGAGAACACGGCGCTGCGCGCGCGCGTCGAGGCGCTGGAGAAGGCGCTGGCGGAGCGCTCCAACGGTCACGCACAGAGCGCAGCGGCGCCGGAAGGCACGGCAGACGTGGAGGCCCTCGACGCGCTCGAGGGGCTTCCCACGGCGGTGCCGGCGGTGATCCAGTGGCGCCTGGACGGCGCGGTGACGTACTGGAACGACAGCGCCGAGCGCCTCTTCGGCTGGAGCGCGAGCGAGGCCGTCGGCCGCCGGCTGGCCGACCTCGTGGGCGCCGTCCCCGTGTCCGCCGCCGCGGCCCGGACGTTCGACTTCGCCCGGGAGGAGAGCCGCTTCGCCGCGACCACGAGCGAGTGCAGGACGAAGGGAGATCACGCGTTCCTCTGCCGGTGGACCTACGCCGTGCTGCGCGACGGCCGAGGCGACGCGCGCGAGATCGCGGCGCTCGTCGATGACACCAGCGACCGGCAGCGGAGGGAGAAGACGGTGCAGGGGCGATACCAGCTGCTCCTGCAGCTGGTGGACAACGCGCGCAGCTCCATCTTCGTCAAGGACACCGCGGGGCGCTACGTCCTGGCCAACCGCATGCATGCGCAGACGATGCAGAGGCACGTCCTCGAGCTCATCGGCCGGGATGAGTTCGAGCTGGGCGCCCTGGACCCCGCGGCCACCGCGATGATCGTGGCGAAGGAGCGAGAGGTGCTCACCGGCGGGCAGGTCATGCAGTTCGAGGAGGTGGTGCCGATAGGCGGCGTTCAACACCATTTCTTCACGGTCAAATTCCCGATCCACGACGAGCGCGGGACGCCGATAGGCATGGGCGGCATCGTGACCGAGATCACGTCGCTGAAGCGCGCGGAGGCGGAGCGGGCCACGCTGCAGGAGGAGATCATCTTCGCGCAGCAGGCCGCCCTCCGGGAGCTGTCCACGCCGCTCATCCCGCTCGCCGACCGGGTGGTCGCGATGCCGCTCGTCGGGACGATCGACAGCGGGCGCGCGGAGCAGATCATGGAGACGTTGCTCTCCGGCATCAGCAGCCAGGGCGCCCACACGGCGATCCTGGACATCACGGGCGTGCGCGCCGTCGATACGCACGTCGCTGACGCGCTGACGCGCACCGCGCGCGCCGCCCAGCTGCTCGGCACCCGCGTGGTGCTCACCGGCGTCCGCCCGGAGGTGGCGCAGACGCTCGTCACGCTCGGCGTGGATCTCTCCGGGATCACGACGCTGAGCACGCTGCAAAGCGGCATCGCGCACGCCCTCCGCCACGCCAGACGGTAGCTGAGCGCGGCCAGACACCGGAGCTCCTGGCCGCTCAGCCCTCCTGCGTGAGGTACTGGAGGAGCGCGGCCTCATCGCTCGTGATCAGCCGCTCGATGCCGTCATCCCTCGCGAAGCGCTGGATCTGGAGCGCGCCGACGACGCTCTGCACGAGCACGCCGACCCGCCGGAAGCCCCGCAGCCAGTGCGGTCGGAAGCGCTTCATCGTCGCCTCGAACGACGGATCGTTCCTGCCGGGGACGGCGCGGACGTCGACGAAGAGGGCGTGATGGGAGCGGCCCAGCCGGTCGAGGACGCGGATGAGCTCTCCCATCACGGCCTCGATCTCCTCCAGCGACACGAACGGCCTGGAGCTGCGGACGGTCCAGACGACGTGCAGGGACGCGTCGAACAGCACGGTGAAGTGGTCGTCCTGCCAGACCAGCTTCGGCGCAGCGGCGAGGCGACCCGATGTCATCGCGCCTCACGGCCGCGCAGGCGCGGAGCGGGGTCGGTTGTCGTCGATGGCGCGGCGGCGCATCAGGAACGGCGCGTGCACCTGGTCGTCCTTGTAGTTCGAGCAGAGCACGTACATCGCGATGTTCACGGCCAGGCGGAACGCGCGCTCCCGCTGCGCCTCGCCCCCGGGCGTGACCTCGACGCTCGGCCCCCCGCCCTCCGAGCGCGCCAGGGCGCCGGCGAGGTCGTGGTCGGAGAAGATCACCTGCGGCATGCCGCCGCGCACGATCGCGGAGAGCTTCGGCGGGCCCTCGACGCGGCCGACGGCGCGCGGGAGGAGATAGAAGGAGCGGAAGACGACGTTCTCCGTGCCGATCGGGATGGGAGAGCCCTCCGGCAGGACGCGGGCGAGCTCGCGCCGCGCGGCGCGGCCGAACGCGCCGCTGCCCGGGGCGAAGTCGTCGACGAGGAGCACGCCGCCGAGCGCGAGGAAGCGGCGCAGGCCGAAGACCTCGCGCTCGGTGAGCGGCGGGAGATCGCCCTCGCCGCCCCAGAGCGCGAACGGCTCGGCGAGCAGCGCCGGGTCGTCGGCGCGGACCGTTGTCGGGTTGCGGCGCGCCGGCGCGCTCGTCCGCCGCTCCAGCTCGAACGACCAGCGCGCGGGGGCGGTGGCGCGCACCCCCTCCCATCGCGCGTCGCCCGTCAGCAGCGGCCGCGGGTTCCACGCCCCCTCCTCGCCGAAGGCGCGCACGGGGCGCGGCACCGCGAGGAGGAGCAGCGCGGAGACGAGCACCAGCGCCGCGGCCGCGAGGCGCCGCGGCCGGGCCGAGGCGGCGGGGCGCGAGGGCGGCAGCGCCGCCTCACCGCCCCGGCCGCACGACCGGCGAGCGCCGAGCCGGCCGAGCCATCGTCTCAATCGAAGTCCTCGACCCGCCATACGCCCGCCTCGCGCCGGAGCTTCACCTCGTGCCCACCCGGGATCTGCACCGTCGCGGAGTCGCCGGCAATCCGGACCTCTAGCCCCTCGGGCTGAGCGAGCCCCTCGACGAGCGAGCGGAGGTCGCCCTCGATGGCGGCGCGCGTGGCCGGCGTGAGGACGCGCAGCAGGCCGGCGTAGCTGCGGCGCGCGAGGACGCGGCGGAGCTGCTCGAGGGCCTGCTCGGGGGTGCGGCCCCCCGCAGGCAGCGCGTCGGCGGCCGAGATCCGGAAGGCGCGCTCGCGCTCGTCGAGCTCGAGGGTCGCGATCTCGCCGTCCGGGTAGCGGACGCGGGCGCGGGTCTTGACCACGACCCCGGGCGCCGTGACGCTGCGCGCCTGCTCCGCGAGCTCGGCGCGCGCCTCGGCGACGCGCCGCCGCACCTCGTCGCGCGACATCGCGGTGCGGCTCTTGTCGCTCAGCATGCCGTAGATGGCGTCGGCGTCGCCGCGCGCCGCCGCGTCGGCGTAGACCTGCACCGCCTCCTTGGGATCGGGGAGCGAGGACGACGCGCAGGCGAAGCCGGACAGCGGCAAGAGCGACAGAAGCGGCAGCGGCAGCCGCGGCGATCGGGGCAATCGCGGCAAGAAAAGCGCGAGCAGCGAGGTGAGGGCGCGCGGCACGGGACGAGCCTAGTACATCGGCGGCGGCGCGTCCCAGCGCCATGGACGAGCGCGGCGGCCGCCGTGAGGCGCCCGGCCGTGGTAAGCCGGCTCCTCCCGCGCCTCGCCTTCCCGCTCCACGACCCGAACGAAGCCGCCGCCGCATGACCGACGTTGTTGGAAAGCTCTGGGGGTTCTGCCACACGCTCCGCCACGACGGCATCGACCACGGGGACTACATCGAGCAGATCACCTACCTGCTCTTCCTGAAGATGGCCGCCGAGCGAGGCATCGATCTCTCGCGCGTCGAGCACAGGACGCCCCGCGGCGAGGCCGACGCGACAGACTGCTCCTGGCCCGCGCTGCGCGCGCGCAGCGGGCAAGCGCTGCTCGACCGCTACGCCGACGTCCTCCGATCCCTCGACGGAGCCCCCGGCGTCCTCGGGGAGATCTACGCGGGCTCGCAGCCGCGCTTCAAGAGCCCCGCGAGCCTCGGGAAGCTCGTCGACCTCATCGACGAGATCGAGTGGACGCGCCTCGGCGTGGACATCCAGGCCGCGGCGTACGAGGGCCTCCTGGAGAAGGCCGCCGCCGAGGGCAAGAAGGGCGCGGGGCAGTACTTCACGCCCCGCGCCCTGATCCAGTCGATCGTGCGGTGCATCAGGCCCGATCCGCAGGGGAAGCCGGGCTTCGCGCTGTGCGACCCGGCGTGCGGCACCGGGGGCTTCCTTGTCGCCGCCTGGGAGTGGATCGAGGCCGAGGCGCGGGGGGCGCTCGACCGGGAGGCGGCGCGCCGGATCAAGGCCGGGGCGTTCTTCGGCCAGGAGCTCGTCGCGCGCCCCCGCCGGCTCGCCCTGATGAACCTGTACCTCCACGGGATCGAGCCGAGGATCACCCTCGGCGACTCGCTCGACGCCCCGCAGCCGGACGATCGGTTCGACGTGATCCTGACGAACCCGCCGTTCGGCACGAAGGGGGCCTACGAGACGCCGCGCCGCGAGGATTTCGCGATCGCGACCGCGAACAAGCAGCTCAACTTCATCCAGCACGTGCTGACGATCCTGACGCCGGGCGGCCGGGCGGCGATGGTCCTGCCGGACCATTGCCTGTTCGCCGACCAGGCAGGCGCGGTGCTGGAGATCCTCGCCAGGGGCTGCGACCTGCACACGGTGCTCCGCCTGCCGCACGGGACCTTCACGCCGTACAGCGCCGGGGTGAAGGCCAACGTCGTCTTCTTCACGAAGGGCCGCGCGACGGAGAGGGTCTGGATCTACGACGCCCGGACGGGCGTCCCGTCGATCACCAAGAAGGGCCGGCCGCTCTCCCCGGCGCACTTCGCGGAGTTCGAGCGGTGCTACGGCGGCGACCCCGACGGGCGCGGCGTGCGCGAGGCGGCGAGCTCCAGCGAGGGTCGATTCCGCAGCTTCGAGCTCCGCGAGGTGAAGGAGCGAGAGTTCAAGCTCGACGGGCTGAGGTGGCTCAGGGAGGAGTCGCTCGACGAGGCCGGCGAGCCGCCCGAGCCGGAGGAGCTTGCGACCGACGCCCTCCAGGAGCTGACGGAGGCGGTCGCCGCGCTGAACCGCGTGCTCGCGCTGCTCGAGGGCGGGGCGAAGGCGGCGGAGGCGTGAGCGGGCCGCTGCCCGAGGGGTGGGCCGAGACGACGCTCGCGTCGATCTGCTCGCACCGGAGCGGGAGCTCGAAGCTCATCAAGGGGAAGCTCCACGCCGAGCAGCGGCCAGGGCGCTACCAGGGGTTCAGCGCCGCCGGCCCCGACGTGTGGTGCGACGGCTGGGAGCACGAGGGCGAGGCGATCGTGGTCTCCGCCGTGGGGACGCGGTGCGGGAAGGCGTTCAAGGCGCGCGGGCGGTGGTCGGCGATCGCGAACACCCATGTGGTCTGGCCGGATGAGCGGGCCATCGACGTCGGATACCTGTTCCTCCACCTCAACGACGAGGGATTCTGGGTGAAGGGCGGCTCCGCGCAGCCGTTCGTGAAGGTGCGCGAGACGTTCGAGCGGCCCTTCTCTCTGCCTCCCCTCCCCGAGCAGCGCCGCATCGTCGCGAAGGCCGAGGCCCTGCTCGGCGAGGTAGACGCGGCGAAGGCCCGGCTGGCGAGGTCGTCGCTGCTCCTCCGGCGGCTCCGGCAGGCCGTGCTGGGGGCGGCGTGCTCGGGGAGGCTCACCGAGGACCTGCGCGCGCCGGGCGCCGCCGCGCCGCCCGCGGGACCGGCGGAGCCCCCGCCGCGCTGCTCGACGTCGGCGCCGGCCGCGCCCGGGGCGAGCAGCGACGGTCCGGAGCGTCCCCTGCCGCCGTCCTGGGTCCGCTGCGCGTTCGGCGCCCTGGTGGACAACCACGATGGCCGACGCGTCCCCGTGAGCTCCGCGGTTCGAGCGAGGCGCCGGGGGCCATATCCGTATTACGGCGCGTCGGGGGTCATCGACTCGATCGATGGCTACCTGTTCGACGGCGATTACCTGCTGATCGCCGAGGACGGCGCGAACCTCCTGTCGAGGAACACCCGGGTGGCGTTCGCCGCGAGCGGGAGGTTCTGGGTGAACAACCATGCTCATGTGGTCCAACCGAAGGCCGGCGTGGTCCTCGGGTACCTCGAGCTGCTCCTGAACTCGCTCGACCTGCAGCACCACGTGACCGGCTCGGCCCAGCCGAAGCTCACGCAGGCGGCGCTCAACGGCATCCCCGTGTCGGTGCCGCCGGCGGAGGAGCAGGCGGAGATCGTCCGCCGCGCACAGGCGCTCTTCGCGCTCGCCAGCGAGGTCGAGGAGCGCGTGGCCCGCGCCGCGGCCCGGGCCGACAGGCTCCCGCACACGATCCTCGCCAGGGCGTTCTCCGGAGAGCTCGTCCCCACCGAGGCGGCGCAGGCTCGCGCGGAGGGGCGGGGCTACGAGCCCGCGGAGGCGCTGCTGCGCCGCGTCCGGGGGGATGGGGTGAGCGGCTAGCTGCGCCTCCCATATCCCGCCTACACTGAACTCCTGTCGTTGTCGGTCCCGGAGTTGGATCCCGACTGGCGGACGAACCTCCTTACCAAGAGGAAGGTCGCGACCCAGTGCGTGTCACATGGCGGCCGCGGTTGAAACAGCCGTGAGTGGCGGGAGAAGATCGAGCGAGATCTGATCTGAAGCTCAACCGGGAGCGGCGCCGGCGGCCGAGGCGCGGCCGGAAGGGGGCCCCATGAGGCGCTCGCTTCCTCCGCCCCCGCACGCATCCACCACCGTCCCTCCACGGTAGCTCCTCTCCCTTCTGGAATCGACACCGGCCGCCTTCCGTTATTCTCGGCGTCTCTCATCGGATCTCCTTCCGCCATCAGATCCACGCCGTCATCGCGGGTCCGATCCGATGAGACCCATGATCCCGAGGAGGCGCTGATGAAGGTGAGGATCGTCGTGAGTTACGTCCCCCGCTATCGCCGGGGCCACCGCTTCCATTTCGTCCCGCCGGTCACCGGGATCCACCTCGCGGCGATCACCCCGCCGGAGCACGAGGTCGAGCTCTTCCACGAGCAGGTGCGCCCCGTCCCCGTCGACGCCTCGCCGGACGTTGTCGCGCTCTCGTTCTTCTCCGGCTTCGCGCGCCGCGCCTACACGCTCGCCGATCGCTACCGCGCCCTCGGCGTGCGCGTCGTCGCCGGCGGGCCGCATGTCTCGTACTGGATCGAGGAGGCGCTCCAGCACGTGGACGTGGTGGTCACCGGGGAGGCCGAGGCGGTCTGGCCCTCGGTCCTGCGCGATCTCGCGCGAGGCACGCAGCGCCGCGTCTATCACGGCGAACCGGCGTCGCTCGCGGGGCTGCCGACCCCTCGTTACGATCTGCTCGAAGAGCGCTTCCTGGTCCCCCGCGTGCTCCAGGCGACGCGCGGCTGCCCGTTCACGTGCAGCTTCTGCACGGTGCCCGACCTCAACCCCGGCTTCCGCGTGCGCCCCGTCGACGAGGTGATCCGCGACATCGCCACCACGCATTTCCCCCGCTTCTGGCAGGAGAAGGTCGCGTGGTTCTGGGACGACAACCTGCTCGTCCAGCGCCGCTGGGCCAAGGAGCTCCTGCGCGAGCTCGCCGGGCTCGATCGCTGGTGGCTCACGCAGGCATCCATCGATATCGTCAAGGACCGGGAGCTCCTCGACGCGATGGAGCGGTCCGGCTGTATCGGCATCTTCCTCGGCATCGAGAGCCTCGACGAGGCCGACCTCAAGAGCGTCGACAAGCGCCAGAACCGCGCGCGCGAGTACCGCGAGGCCATCCGGAAGCTGCACGATCGCGGGATCTGCGTGATGGCGGGCTTCATCTCGGGCTTCGACGATCAGACGCCGGAGGTCATCGCCTCCACGGCCGATCGGCTGAACGAGATCGGCGTCGACGTCCCGTTCCTCAGCATCCTCACGCCGTTCCGGGGCACGCCGCTGTACGACGAGCACCGGCGAGACGGGCGCATCCTGGAAGAGCGTGACTGGCCCCATTACAGCGGCTACGGCGTCGCCTTCCGGCCGGCGCGCATGTCCCCCGAGCAGCTGCTCGCCGCCCACCGCCAGATGTGGAATCGCGCCTTCAGCCCCGCGGCGGTGCTCGAGCGCCTCGCGCGCGGCGCGCGGTCGCTGAGCGGCGGCGCCATGATGCTGTCGGCGGCGATGAACGGCTTTTACGGCCTCAAGCAGCTCACCGGCAACGAGCCGGCCGCGCCGCCGCTCGAGCCGAGAGGGACGATCCGGCACCCCGCGCCCGGGGACGCCCCGGCCCGGCTCTCGCGCCTCGGCCCGAAGCGGTCCGCGGGCGCGGCCGACAGCTCGGTGGAACGCACGGCGTAGCGGCGCGGGGGCGAACGCTCACCAAGCGTCTCGCCGTCGAGCCACTCCATCGCGACGTAGGGGCACCCCGCGGCGGTCACGCCGTTCGCGATGTACCGCACGACACCCGGGATCTGGAGTGACGCCAGCACCTCGTGTCCCCGCGAACGAAGGTCGAGCTAGGGCAGATCTCTGATCTCCGACGTGCACGAGCCCTCGTCGCAGCGCGCCGCGACCGCCTGCTCGCTCTCTCTCTCGAGCCGCCGGCCGTCCTCCGCGAGCGACGGACGCGACGGGCAATCGCACAGCGGCGAGCCGGCGAGGCACGCCGCCTCCGCGGCCTCGAACGCTTCCTTGTCGTCCGCGTCCACGCCGACGAACAGGATGTCTCCGCAGCAGGTCGTGACGTGCGGCAGCACGACGCAGTCGCTCGCCTGTTCGCAGGCCTTGCTGAACGCCGGAAAGCTCGACTCGCGGCACGTCAGGCCATGGCTGCTCCCGCCCCCGGAGCCGCCGGCCCCGCCGCTGGCGGCGCTGCCGCCGCCGCCCCCGGAGCCGCCAGCGCCGGCGCTCGCGGCGCTGCCACCCCCGCCCCCAGAGCCGCCGGCTCCGCCGCTGGCGGCGCTGCCGCCGCCGCCCCCGGAGCCGCCAGCGCCGGCGCTGCCGCTCGCGCCCGCTCCGCTGGTGCTGGTGGATTCCGCGCTTGCAGGTCCATGGTCATCTTCGCCGCACGCCGCGCCGCCCAGCGTCGCCCACGCAATGAAGGAACCACGAGCCAACCAGAGAAAGCACTTGTGTGTCATGGCCGCCGCGTCGAGCACGGGACATGCCCGCTCCGGCACGAGAGAACCACGCTGGTTTTCTGTGCCATGGCGAGCCACGACGTGGCAGCGCACGGCAGGGCGATCAGGCCGAGTTCGGGGGCGGCGGTCACGCGTGCCGGCGTCCATGAACATGCGATTGCTACGATTGTAACAGATTTGACGAGCACGCGTGTCGTGCGTGCATCGAACCACGGCCCCAGGTCGAACCAGCCGTACGGTCACTTGACGCCGGAGGCGTAAGCGAGTGATGCTCCGGCGCCATGGCGGGCTCGAAGCGTGTGAACGCGTCCCTGGCGATGGCGCTGATCGGGCTTACGGCGGCC
Organism: Sorangium sp. So ce128; assembly: GCF_051525245.1. Lineage (NCBI taxonomy): Bacteria > Pseudomonadati > Myxococcota > Polyangiales > Polyangiaceae > Sorangium > Sorangium sp. So ce128. The sequence continues at coordinate 8,013,768 of NZ_CP150313.1, forward strand.
GGCGGGTGTACCGCGCTGGCGGGGCTGGACGAAAGCTACCATCTGGTGGGCGGAGGCGGCGGCTCGACGGGTGGCGGGACCGGCGGCGGCTCGACGGGTGGCGAGGCCGGCGGCAGCGCGGGCGGCAGCTCGACGGGAGGCGAGGCGGGCGCTGGCGCGGGCGGCGAGGTCGGCGCCACGGGCGGAGCCGGTGGCAGCGCCGAGTGCGCGACCTGCTCGTTGCCGCCTTACGACACCGACGATCCGGCGGACCTGTGCGCGGAGTCGGCCGAGATTTACGAGGTGCTCATGGACTGTCTCTGCGTTGCCTGCGGCCTGGTGGAGGAATTGCCCTGCTATGGCGCGTGCGGCGCCGGCGAGGGGCGGAGCGCCGAGTGCGACGACTGCCTCGCCTCTGTGGCCGCCGAGGTGGAGGGCGAGTGTGCGCCGCAGGTCGCCGCATGCGAGTTCGACACGGGCGAGTGATCTCGGCCCCCCTGTATCAGCGCTCGCTCAGCAGGGCGTGAACATCTCGGCGCCGAGATACGTACTCGTGAACTGGCTGTCGACCGGGTTGCCGAGATAGTCGTAGCACTGCACGCTCACCTGGGTGTCCGAGCCGACGCCGGTCCAGTACGAGACCTTGCAAACCTGGACGCGGCGGCGGGACGGTCGCCTGGCAGAGGACAAGAGCCTGCCAGGAAGGACCCCGGCGCGCGCGCTCGTCATCGCGGCGCCGCCCAGATGCTGCAGCAATGGAAGCGCTCCTGGCCCGAGGCGCGCGATCTGGGCCCCGCTTTCGTGCCCACCTCGAGGATGTACACGGCGTCCGCGTCCACGGCGAGCCTGGCGGGGTGCCTGTGGTGGGCGCCGAGGATGCGCAGCGCGCGCTGCTCCCCGCTCCGGCGGACGACGAGCGACGAGCTCCAGTCGTCCTCGCACCGCGCATAGAACAGGTCCCCTCCACGCGCGGCGAAGCTGCAGTTGGCGTTGTGGGACAGGGAGCTATCGAGCAAGCTCCCCAGGCGAGGCAGGGCGCGGAAACCATCCTCTCTGGAGAGGCTGAAGAGGTCGTCGTCCGCTGCCCAGAACAGCGCCTCGCCGCTCGCGCTGAAGTGGAACGCCGGCCCCCGCACGCGCGCCAGCACCTCGGGGCGCCCTCCTGTCTTGTCGATCCGCAGCAGCCGACTGCCGCTGCGACCGTCGTCGGACAGGTAGACGTACAGATCGTCGATGGCGAGCTTCTCCGGGTTCTCCAGGCCCCTCATGAGCACTTCGATGGAACCGCCTCGCTTCGGGAGCTTCAGCGCCGCGCGTCGTGCTCGGTCCACCCAGTACACGCTCGTCGCGTCGACCGCCACGAGCTCTGGCAAGGCCGGCGATCCCCAGAGATCCTCCCGCGACGCGCTCGGACCGTAGCCGTAGGGCTCCGGCGCCGACAGAGCGCGGGCGACGTCGTCGGACATGACCAGCGTCTCCCTCGAGCCTCCGGTCAGGCTCGCGCGCACCAGCCTGCCGTCCACGGTGAGGAAGAAGGCATGCGCCTCGTCGAGCGCGGGCGCAGCGCCGAGCTGCTCGAGCTTCAACGCGGGCGTGGAGGCGCCTCCGCGCTTCGGCGTCGCCCACAGCACGTCACCCGCCTCCTGTCGCGTCGTGTAGTAGAGCTCCGATCCCAGGACAGCGATGGATCCGACGGGCACGTCGTCGAGCGCCACGAGCCGCCGCGCGCGGGGGGCCTCCGGATCGAGCCGGAGCAGCATCCTGGAGGAGAGCGCGTAGAGCTTCCCCGCGATCGGATGGATGGTCCACGCCCGGTCGGCGGGCGGCAGCCTCGCGACCTCTTGCCAGGCTCCGCCCGAGAGGGGCGCCCTGGACACGGACGCGCGCGAGCCTCGATAAAGAGAGCGGCCATCGCTCGCGAACGTGTACTCGCTCCGCATTGTGTCGCGCGCGCGCGACACCGGGATCGCTGGACCTCCTCGCGCCGGCTGCCGCATCAGGTAGTCCCCGCTCCTCCAGTACAGAAAGCCCGAGTCCACGAGCTCGGTCCGATCGATGGATTGCCCGGCCGGCGCGTTCGCAGCGACCCCAGGCGGGCCCTCGCGCCTGGAGAGCCAGAGCGCTCGATCGCTGGTCCCGGCCGTCGACAGCGCGCCAGGAAGGGACGCTGTCACGATCGGCTCGTCGAAAGGATCCACATCGTCCATCAACCGCGCGCCGCCTTCGAGATCGAGCCGACGCAGGACGCGTCCTCGGTTCTCTATGAAATACAGCGCGCCCCCGCGGATGCCCCTCAGGGACAGCTCCGACCTGCCGTCGAAGTCCGTATCCGCCACGGCGATGATGTCGAGCACGGGGTGCTGCTCGGGCTCTTCTTCCTTGCCCTCGTCTCGGAACAGGAGATCGAAATCGCTCACGGGCCGCGGAGGCGGCGCGGCCCCGCAGCCCGTCACGGCCATCGCCCCGCCGAGTGCCACGGCGCGCACGATCTCGCGAAGACCCCGGCTCACCCTGCGGGACGCCCCGCGCCTCCGCCCCTGGCCGTCCATGCGCCTGAGCGTATCACCTCGTGGCTTGTGGCGCGGCGACCGCGCGGGCATGAAGCCCGCTCATGCCTCTTCGAGAGCTCCTCCCCATCGTCCTCCTCGGCGCAGGAATCGCGCTCGGGGCGGGGAGCGCGGCCTGCGCCGCGCGACAAGGCTCGACCGGCGCGAGCCCGTCGAGCGCCGCCGCGCAACCGGCGCGACCAGGCGCACCGGCGAGCGCCTCCGCGGCGGCGCCGGCGCAACCGGCGGCGAGCGACCCGGCCGCGCCCGGGGGAGCCGCGCCCGAGCCGCCGCCCCCGTCGGCCGAGCAGATCGCGCGCCTCCCGCCGGGCGCCGCGATCTACGCCTCGCTTCGCAACAGCGCCCTCGACGTCGCCGTCCAGTACGTGCCCCAGATCGCCGAGGTCCTGATCGAGGCGAACCGCGCGCTCGGCAGCCAGGAGCCGCCGGACGTGACGCTCGCGAAGGCCGGCGTCGATCCGCGAAGGCCGATCCTGGGCGCCGTGGTGCCCGCGTCCGAGAAGAGCGCGCGCGCGGTCGTCGACGCCATGGCCAAGGGGGCCTCAGGCAAGGCGCTCGAGAAGGTCGTCCGCGGGCACGCGGCGGACGTGACGCGGGTGCGGCTCCTCGTTCCGCTCGTGAGCGGGGCGGACCCGCGGCGCGCGCTGGCGACCGTGGTGGACGTCCTCACGGGCGGCGCCCCGCTGGACGCGTGCCCGGGCGCCGCGCGCTGCGCCGGCTTCGGCGCCCGGGCGCCGCTCGGCGTGGCGCAGGGCGGGATCGCCGCCGTCGCGATCTACGCGGACGGCGCCGACCTCCGGCTCGACGTCGTGATGTCGCTCTTCGGGTCCGGCGGCGATCCGGCCGCCTTGAAGGAGCTCGTCGCGTTCAGCGAGGAGATCGGGGGCCCGGAGGGCCGGTGCTCCAGGTTCGACGCGAGCCCCGTTGTGTCGGTGTGCCTCGATCCCGAGCGGATGGGCGAGCTGGGCGCGACGGACGGCTACGGCAAGATCGCGAGGGCGCTCTCCGGAGGCCACGTCGATCCAAGGGTGATCCCGACGATCGCCGCCCAGAGCTTCGCCGAGGCCCGGCAGAACCTCTGGCTCGCCGCGCCGGCGCGCAGGCTCGCCAGCGACGGCACCCTCGGGGTCACCGTGCAGGGCAAGCAGAGCCGCTTCGTCGCGTCGTGGGCCCTGACGGACGCCTCGCGCGCCGGCGTCGAGAGGGCGTTCGCCGCCGAGCGATGCGCCGCCGGCGACGCGGCGGTCACGGAGCTCTTGCCGGCGCTCCGCGCGGCGGTCGGCGATCCCGGGAAGGGCTTCGACGACCCGAAGAAGGTCGTCACCGCGTTCGAGGAGGCGGGCTGGTCTGCCTACCTGGTCGCCGCCGCCGGCACATGGCCAAACCTGCTCGGCGTGATCGCACGTGCGCTCGAGCAGGGCCCCGGGACCGACCCCGACTACCATGTGTGCGCCCGAGTCGACGGCGGGAGGCTCGTCCTCGTGTCCGAGATCCGGAGATGACAGCGCGCCTCTCGCCGGGCGCCCAGGCCGCGCCGGCGTGATGATACACGTGGAGGTCGCACGCCCCATGAGCACCGCCCTCCCCGCCTCCTTCGCCGATCTCCCGCTCCTTCAGGGCCGCAACCCCCTCGCCCGCCGCATCGAGACGCGGCATGGATTCCCCATCCTCCCCGGCCGCTTCCCAATCGTGGGCCACATGCCGGCGATCGCCGTCGACGAGCTCGGTCTGCTCCGCGAGGGCCAGCGCCGCTTCGGTTCCCTCTTCTTCTGGGCTCCTGGCGTCGACGCCTGGCAGCTCATTTACGCATCGAACGAGGCCTTCTCGCTCTTCAAGAGCAAGGCCGTCGACTCCTCGTATCTGACCGAGGGCGGCGTCGGCCACCTCTTCGGTCAGACGCTGATGGCCCACGACGGCGCCTCGCACCGCCGCCTCCGCACCGCGATGAACGGGCCCTTCTCGCCGAAGGGCCTCGACGCCGCGGAGGTCGGCGCGATCGTCGCGACCAGCGTCGAGCGCAAGGTCCGCTCCTGGCTCGGCCGGCGCGACGTCCAGCTGCTGCGCGAGACCCGCGAGCTGGCCCTGGAGGTGATGTTCAAGATCACCGGCGTCGAGGACGACGAGCTCCCCGAGTGGCGCCACTATTACGAGGATCTGATGCTCGTGATCCTCGGCCTGCCCTTCGACGTGCCGGGCTCGCCGCGGCGCCGCGGCCTCCGCGCCCGCGCCTGGCTCGACGAGCGCATCGGCCGGATCCTCGCCGGCGTGCGCGCCCGCGGCGACGCGAAGGGCCTCCTGCCGGCGCTGCTCACGGCCCGCGACGAGCAGGGCGAGCCGCTCTCGGAGCAGGATCTGGTGGGCAACCTCCGCCTGCTCCTGCTCGCCGGCCACGAGACCTCGGCCTCGGTCATGGCCTGGTGCGTCGCCCACCTCGCCGAGAGCCCCGCGGTCTGGCGCACGCTCCGCGAGGAGGCGTCGAGCGCGCCGGATCTCCCGCGCTCCCCCGCGGATCTCCGCCGCTTTCCCTTCGCCGAGGCCGTGTTCCGCGAGGCGCTCCGCCTCCATCCGCCGGTGGCTCACGACGCCCGCCGCGCCGTCGCCGATTTCGAGCTCGACGGCCGCGCCGTCCCCGCGGGGACCCACGTGGCGATCCCGCTGGTCCTGCTCTCCCGCGATCCGGAGCTCTACCCGGATCCGGACAGCTATCGCCCCGAGCGCTGGCTCGGCCGCAAGGAGGCGCTCTCGCCGCTCGAGATCGCCCAGTTCGGCGGCGGCGCGCACTTCTGCCTCGGCTATCACCTCGCCTGGATGGAGATCGTCCAGTTCCTCGTCGCGCTCGGGCGGGAGCTCCCGGCCTCGGGCCCCAGGCTCCAGGGCGGATTCCCCGCCTCGCGCTACCTCCCGGTGCTCCGCCCCTCGGGGGGCACGCGCGTCCGATTCGACGGCTGAAGCGCCGCGTCCGGCGACACCATGACAAGCGGTCCGTCGCGCGGTCGATGGCGCGATCGTATAGCAGCGCGCATCGGGCCGTTTCGCGCGGGGCGCCGCGGGGCGCGGCTGCGGTGTCTTGCAGCCCGGAGGCTGCGAGCCGTTCCCGTCGGCGTATCCCGCCTCTCTCCCGCCCGACGTCGCCGCGATAATCAGCTGGCAAAGCCCATCTGATTCATCGCCTTGTCGGGCCGCATCTGTTGACCATCAGGAGAGCACTTCGGCGGCGTTCTTCGCCGCAAGGACGTTGTCGATCCAGCGGTCGAGGGTCGCAATGTCCGTGCACGCCTGGATGCGAGCGCTCTCGCTCTCGGTGAGCACGATGTCTGCACGCGCCAGCAGCCGCAGCAGCGTGTCCCTCTTGCCCGCGAGCTTGCCCTCACGCATGCCCTCGAGCTTGCCCTCACGCATGCCCTTGAGCTCGCCCTCACGTAGGCCCGCGAGCTTGCTGCGATCCATCAGCTCCCGCACGAACGGAAACCTCTCCTCGCCTTCGATCTGCCGTTCCATGACCAACGCCTCCAGAGCCCGCCGCATGGGCTCACGCAACCCGCTCCAGATGACCTGAAAGTAGACCATCGCGTGCTCCTGGTCGAGCCGGCCAAGCGCAACGAGCGCGGCCTTGACCACGGTGAGCCCGTTCGGCCCATTGCCGTGCGCCACCGCCGAGAGCACGGCCAGCTCGGCGTCCTTCTCCGCATCGGCTGGGTCGGTGATCTCGGGGACGACGGCCGGACCGAGCACCAGCGGCTCGACGTGGCCGAGGCCCAGGCCGAGGTCGATGTTCTCTGCCGCCCAGGCGGCCACGCCGGCGTCCGGTGCGATCACGAGCACGACCGTGCCGCAGCGCTTCTTGGCGCGCACGACCGTGACGTACGTCGGCCACGAGAACTTCTTGTCCGGATCCATGTCGCGCTGGACCTCGATGACGATCGCCAGCACGAGCGCGCCGCTCACGTCTCGAAGCTCGATCACCAGATCAGCACGGAACTCCACCGGGATGAGCTGGTCGAGCGACGACTCGACCACCCCGATCGAGGTGTGTGGCGGCACCTCGACGTGGAAGAGCGTCGCGAGCCAGTGGGGCGCGAGCTCGGGGTGCTCGCGGAACGAATCTGCGGTGCCGAACCGTCGCGTTCCGTCACTTTCGTCGAGATTTCGGGGGAGCGTGACGACGGATCGCAGCCCCTCGGAAGGCGCAGGCCCAACGTGGGCCCAGCCGGCGAGCCTGGGACGTGTTGAGCTCGCGCCGGCCGACCCGTCGCCTCGATCTGCGCTGGTTGACTCGCTCGCCCGCACGCTGAGCCGCGCTGTCGCGCTCGGTGATATAGAGGCCGCCCGGGTGGTTCACGAGGCGATCGGTCGGCTGCTCGGGCTGTCGGCGGCACCGAAGGGGCGAGCAAGGTCGCGCCGACAGTAGCAGGCTGCATAGACGAGGCACCGAGGTAGGACAGACGCGGAGAGCCGCGGAAGCCGAGCCACGTCGGCACGGTCCGCTTAGTCCTGGCTCTGCCGGGGCCTGGGTACCGCCGACCCCTGGCAGCGCAACGGGCCGACGACGCGCCGCGCTCGGTCAACGACCTCGCGAGGTCCGAGAAGCCCTGCGACGCGGCGAAGGCCACCCCAACATCACCGCCGCGGAGAGGCATAACGTGCTCTTGATGGGTACGATGGGCTCCGGTCGAGCCGGAGGGCCCAGGCCCATCCGGTTGTGCCTACCTTAGAAGCTCCCGCCGCTCAGCGCGCCCGCCTTCAAGCTTCGTCCGCCTTCCGCATTGCAGCCCGCACCGCTGCCGCCGCCTTCTTGTCTTTCACGATCCTCTCCAGCCACACCCGCCGGATCCGCATCATCGACTCATCCGGCAGGCCCAGCTCGGCCAGTGCCGCCTGGCCCTGCCCCTGCTCGGCCGAGATCACAAGCTGTGCGTACTCGCCCGCTGTGATCGGCCCGCGCTCCTTCTCGAGTGCCGCCACGTAGGCCGCGTCGTACGCTGACAGGAGCTTCTTCTTCCGGCGCGCGATCTCGTCCTGGATCTCGTCAAGCCACTGTTCGTGCAGCGACTGCCAATTCTTCGGCGTGAGCTTCTCCGCTTTGAGGATGGTGTCGCAGTCCGCCGGCCGCTGCGCGAGCTTGGCCGCAATGACTGCGCAACGCTCGATGGGGTAGGCCGCGAGAGGCGGTGCGGGCTCCTCCGGCGCGGGGAGCGGACCAGGCTTTTTCGCCTGGGTGTCAGGCTCGGGCGCCTCCTCTGCCGAGGGCTCCATCGCCCCCATGTCTGGCCTCGCCAGTGGGCCGAGCATGGCAGGAGGGGCGGGCTCCTTTGCCGTCAGGGGCGGAGACCTCGCATCGCGCTCAGGCGCAGGCGGCGCGTGCAGCGCAGGCGACAGCGCTGGAGGGATCGCGACAAGCGGCGGACGCAGCACCTTGTCAGGAGCCTCTGCTGGCTCCGCCCCTCGCGGCGAAGACTCTGCTTGGTGACGTAGCGCAGGCTCAGCTCGCTCGCCCTGCACGAATGGCAACGCGGGTTTCGCGGCGACCAGTGAAGCCGCGCTGGTGGCAGTGGGCGCATCGGCGGGCGGCTGCGCCGCGGCTGCCGGAGTGGGTACCGCGGCTGCTCGTGGCGCGGCCTGAACGAACGCAGCGGCCGCGGCCTCGAGGTGCTGTGCCCGACTCGACGGGGGTACCGCGGCCGCCGGCGGCGCGGACTGCACGAAGGGGGGGACTGCGAGGCGCTGCGCCGGGCTCGACGGGGGAGCAGGTTGGCCCGCGGGCACTGTGGCGAACGGTAGGGCCGGCCGGGAGACGGCGAGATCCTGATTCACGTCCAACGGCAGGGTGCAGACCTCAGGGTCATCCTCGTTGTGCACGGCGCTATCGCCATCGTGCGCCTGGTCGTAGGGCGCTTGGAGCCCGATCTCGCTCATCGCGCCGCCGCCGGCCCGGCCGCTCGCGAGCCCCACGCCAGAACTGCTGGCCACGCCCTCGCTGTCGTTACTTACGAGGGTCTGATAAGGCCCCTCCAGCGCGACCAGGATCTGCCCGGCCTCTTGCGGCTCTCGGAGCGGGACCTGGCCGCGCCAGGTCACCGTGCAGATGCAGCGGTCGGTGTTGATCCAGAGCAGATCGGGCCACATGGCGACGCCCTGCGAGGGCTCGCCGGGGCGGTCGACGTAGGCGCGGGGGTGGAGCCCCGGGAGGCTCGTGACGAGGTGCGGGTGCTCGGGGTGGAGATGCTCGAGGATGAGCCGCTCGTCATTGCGGAGCGCGGTGGTCTGCTGGTCGACCGGCGCGGCGTTGAAGTAGCTGACGTCGAGGTCCGGGGGCAGGGGCTGGCGGTGCCAGTCGTTGCCGGGGAACGTGGCCGCGTAGCGCCCCAGCTTCTGCCGGCGGGTGGGCCATCCGGAGGCAACGGGTCCAAATCCCACGGGCTCGATGACGTCGTCCGGCCCGATGACGACAACGCCTGGACGCTGGAGGTTGGGGAGGTTGCGTCGCCCGTGGATGTCGCGAGCATGGGGGGGCATGCCGACGGGGTTGGAGGTGCCGGGGCCGCCGCCCGCGTACTCCCAGAGCAGCGGCATCCTGGTGAAGCGCGAGCTCTGATCGAGGACGCCGTGCTGCGTGAAGCTGCGAGCTCCGTAGACCTCGATGGCCTTGTCGATGTCATTCACGATCACGCGGGCAGTGAGGGATCGGACTGCCGTGCCGTTGGGCGAGAAGGCGTGACCAACGAGGACGACGTCCGCCCGGGCGCGGTGGGGGACGAAGTCGGAGGCCGCATAGAGACTCCAGCACGCGTCGTCGCGCCAGTGGCGGTCGGATAGGTGGAGCGGCTCCTGCTCGGCCGCGAGGGCACACACACCGGGGTACAGCTTGAACGTGCTTTTACAGACGAACGTCTGCATCCAGGCGCCTGAATGGGGTTGCCACACGACCAGGCCAACGGGGAGCTGCGAAAGGGAGACGACCTTCACTCCGCCGGCGATACTGCAACCATCAACACGAGGCGTCAATGTGTGGGCGTTCGACCGTCTGAACGGCCGCACCGGCGGAGCCCTGAGCGTACAATGCGCGCGGGCCCCCTCTTGCGGACAGGGATGGCTGCCGGATAGCATCGGCTGTCCGCTCTACAAGCGCAGGGTAGACCGGGCTAGGAATGCCCATGGCCGACACGCACCCGATCATGCGAAACAAGGGAACCGGACTGAGCTCGGGGGTCTACCGAGTCGAGGCGCAGATCGCGTCGGGCGACATGCTCGATGTGCGTCGCTTCCAGGTCACCGAGCGGATTTCCTCGCTCTTCGAGGTCCAGATCGTCGCCGTATCGGACAACCCGGATATCGACTTCGAAGCCGTAATCGGCCAGCCCATGACCTTCACCGCGCACGCGAATCAGACCCGCGTCTGGTCCGGACTGTGCAGTCACCTCCAGCAGGTGGCCGTCGAGGAGCGCTACCTCTCCACCTACGAGCTGACCCTGGTCCCGCGGCTCTGGCTCGCCACCCAGCGCCGCAACTACCGCATGTTCCAGCACAAGTCGGAGGTCGACATCGTGCTGCAGCTCCTCGGCGAGTGGGGCATCTCCCCCACGCGGCGGCTTGCCGGCGAGTACAAGAAGCGCAAGTACCGCGTCCAGTACGGCGAGAGCGACTACACCTTCATCAGCCGCATGCTGGAGGACGCCGGGGTGAGCTTCTACTTCGACAACGGCGGAGAGAGCCGGCTCGTCCTCGACGACCGCCCCCAGGCGAACGTCGCCCGCGTGCCCATCACTTACCGCGATCACCCGACCGACGCCGACCGCGAGCACGTCACCAAGGTCGTCGTCGGCCGCCGCCTGCGACCCGGCAGGTACACGGTGCGCGACCACGACCACCGGAGGCCCGCGAACTACAAGCTCCTGGCCACCGCCTCCGGCGCCGGCCCCGTGGAAGATCAGCTGGAGCGCTTCCATTATGTGCCTGGCGCGTTCCTGTTTGAAAGTCAAAAGGGCGAGAGTTCGCCGACAGCCGACGATCAGGGCAAGTACCGCGCGGACGAGTCCGAGGGCGAGGCGCTCGCTCAGCGTCGGCTGGAGGCGAAGCGCGCCTCGGCACGGGAGATCGTGTTCAAGACCAACGTCATCGATCCCGCACCGGGCGCCGTCCTCTCGTTCCTCGAGCACCCGAAGAGCGAGCTCGGTCCCGACAAGAAGCTGCTCGTCCTCGAGTCCCAGCTCTCCGGCGAGGTACCGGCCGAGTGGGAGCACTCCTGCGTCGCCGTGAGCGCCGACGCGCCCTACCGACCGCCGCTGCGCACGCGCAAGCCCCGCGCGCAGGGCGTCGAGAGCGCCACGGTGGTCGGTCCGCCCGGCGAGGAGATCCACGTCGACGAGTTCGGCCGCGTGCGCGCCCACTTCCACTGGGACCGCGAGAGCAAGATGAACAACGACTCGTCGTGCTGGATCCACGTCAGCCAGCCCTGGGGCGGCGCCGGCTTCGGCGGGACCAACCTGCCGCGCATCGGACAGGAGGTCATCGTGGACTTCCTCGGCGGCGATCCCGACCGGCCCATCATCGTCGGCCGCGTGTACACCAACCTCCAGAAGACGCCCTACTCGCTGCCCATGAACAAGACGCAGAGCGGCTGGAAGAGCAACTCGAGCCCGTCCACGTACGGCTACAACGAGATCATGTTCGAGGACAAGGCCGGTAGCGAGCTCGTCAGGATGCAAGCCGAGAAGGACCTCCACAAGCTGGTCAAGAACGATCAGGAGACGACGATCGGCCGCGACCGGACGACGGGGATCGGCCACAACGAGGACGTCACGGTCGGCAACAACGCCACGAAGAGCGTGCTGAATAGCCTGCGCGAAGCGGTGGGGATGATCCGCGCCCGCGCCGTGGGTGTCGACGAGGTAGTGCAGATTGGCCGGAATCAGACCATCGACGTCGGGGAGAAGATCGAAATCACGTGCGGCAAATCGAAGTTCGTGATGGACAAGGACGGCAACATCACGCTCAAGGGCGTTAGGATCCTGGTCGATGGGAGCGAGCATGTCCAGGTCTTCGGCGATCCGATCGATCTCAACTAGCCCTGAATGCGGTCGCAGAAAGCGGTTCGAGCCCGGAGCTTCATGCCGAGCCACATCCCGCGGCGTCCCGTCCGGTGTCGTCCTTCTTGGTGTCCATGCAGGGACCAAGATCGAGTTCGTCATCGATCCTACCTGAGCAGTGCCATGCTGGCCGTGAATCGAACCGCCTTTGCTGCGACGCACCTCATCGACGGCACCCGCGTCGCCGTCCACCGCCGCTAGCCATGTTGGCCGCCAACGCGACCCCCTTCGCCGCGCTAGGGTTCGAGCAGAAGCACCGTGACGGCGCAGCCATGGCCGTCGTCGCGGCAAGGGGCACGCTTCTACTCTCGCCCGAAGGCCGGCTGTCGATCGCCCCCGATCAATCCTTGATCCTCGCCGACGAGTACGAGGGTGATCCGCATGCGACACCGATGCTCCGGGTCGGCCTGCTCATCCCTTTCAAGCCCGCGGCCGACGTCACCCTCCTCGCTGATGGCCACGCCCCCGGGGGCGTGGCCGCGCACGTCTGGCAGGTGGGCGCGCGCGTCGGGGAATACACGCGCTTCCTGAGGGCGTATGCGCCGCGCGCGTTCGAGCCGGACGCCGGCGGGTTTCGGCTTTCCACGGGAGAGCCGGCGGCCCGCGCGTCCATCGACTACCGATCGGCCGCCGGCGGCGTCGTCATCGGCGATCCCGAGGGCAACGTCGACGCGCGCAACCCCATCGGCCGGGGCGTCCTCGATCGCCGCCACACGCCGGCCGATCGCGCCTACCCCGCGCCCACCATCGACAGCGAGGCCGAGCCTGTGGGCGACCCGGCGGCGCGGCCAGAACCGCAGGGCTTCGGGCCCGTGCCGCCCTGGTGGCAGTTTCGCAGCCGCTTCGCCGGCACCTACGACGACGCCTGGCTGGCGACTCGCCACCCTCAGCTCCCCGCCGATTTCGACTATCGCTTCTACCAGACCGCGCACCCCGGCCTGGTCTTGCCCGGCCATCTCCGCGGCGACGAGCGCGTCGAGCTCCAGGGCCTCACGCCGGGGGGCGGCGCGCTCGCGTTCACGCTGCCCGGCCACTCGCTCTGGGCCTGGTTCAAGTGGGAGCGGGGGCGCCGCGTCCCGGTGCGCCTCCACCTCGATGGCATGCACATCGATGTCCGCGGCGAGCCGCCTTGGTCTGTCCAGCTCACCTGGCGCGCCTGGGTGGCCATGTCGCAGGGCTTCGATCGTATCGATCTCGCTGCCGCGAGCCTCGAAGAGGCCGCGGCGCTGCCGTGGTGTGACGAGCGAGGGCTCGTGAGCCCGGGGAGCGACGCATGAGCATCCCGCGCGAGGGCAGCCGCGACATAGGCGAAGGCATCATCGTCTCGACCTGCCCGGATGTCTGCAAGACGCCGGTCGGCCCGGCGCTCGTCCCCATCCCTTATTCGATCTACGCAAGGCAGAACCAGGCGGCCGTGGACACCGCGACCACCGTGCTGCAGACCGGCGATCGGTCGCACAACATGGGATCGAAGGTGACGACGTGCCAGGGTGACGAGCCGGGCAGCGGGCTCGGGGTCAAATCGGGCACGGTGGGCAGCGTCTGCGAGCCCAAGACCTACTCGCCCACCGTGCGCATCGAGGGCAGGAACGCGATCCGCCACGACGACGCCTGGTGGATGAACGACCGCAACACCGAGGGGAAGCTCATCTTCGTGCGGGACACGCGGGTGATGAGCGCCAGCGACCGCCCGGTCCAGGTCGCCTTTCTCGACACGACGGGGGCCTACACGGGCACGGGCACGGCCACGACGCCGGGGAGCGCGCCCGCCGCGGGGCCCATGGGGGCGGCCGCCAGGCTGAACGCGCTGCTCGGCCTCGGTGCGCTGGGAGCAGGCCTCGGGGAGATGGCCGGTCAGTATTACATCGGCAATGAAGGCATGTTCGCCCGGAGCATCGATCAGCACCTTTATGGCCAGATGAGCGCCGACCAGCGGAGTGCCGCCTATGGATCGAGCGGCTGGTACTGGAACCAGGTAGATAGCACCAACAATCAGCTCTCGCTCAAGGCGGGCACCCTCGTCGACTTCCGCCAGATGACGCCCGAGCAGCTCGAGCAGCTCGTGAGGCAGCCGTGGCCCTCGGCCGAGAAGATCCGGCAGAACGCCGAGCGCCTGCGGGCGCAGCGCGCGCGACAGGAGGAAAATGCGCGGCTCGCCGCCGCAGCGGGCAACGTGCGCGTGACGCGCGAGCGAGACCGGCCTTGCAACGTCGGCCCATACAGGACTATCCGCGGCACGTGCGAACCCGGCTACCAGGCGCACCACATCGTGCCCGACTACACCCTTCGTTATGGCACGAGGGCCGAGGGCGAGGCGGGGATGAAGCGCATCCCCAACTTCCCGTCATTCGGCGACGGGCCCGCCATCTGCCTCCAGGGCAACGCCGGCGACGACGGCTCGGAGCACTGGGAGGCGCACGGCGTGGACGCGAGCATCGCCCAGCTGGGCGTGAACGGCACGCCGCCGGGGACGACCGCCATCGGCAGCATCATCGACCTCTCGGAGAATCAGGTCGTCAACCTCCGCCGGGAGTGCGAGGCGCAGATCCGCGCCGCGGTGCAGGCGGGCTTCGCCGGGGTTGACCGCGCGCAGCTCGGCCGCACCACCATCATGCCGACCGTGGCCGGGAGCCCGCAGTACGAGGCGCTCAGCACCGGCATGCGCCCGGGCGGTCGCTACTGAGGTCGAGGGAGACATCACCATGACGACGCCGCTCACCTTCACCCGCGCCAAGGCCGCTGCCGCGGACTTCCTCTGTGTCGCCGGCGTGCCAGACGGCCAGGAGCCCTTCACGCCGTTCACCCGGCTCTGCCGTTACGATGCCGGCGATGCGGGGCCGGTGAAGTGGTTCTACGACGACCTCCAGGTCGCGGTCACCTCGATCGCCCGCTTCACCCCCGCGCCCGGCGCGCCGACCTCGTTCTGCGTGCTCTCCGCCGAGGGAGACGTCGTGCTCGCGCGGCCACCGTTCCCGCGCGAGAAGATCCCCGGCGCCGGCATCACCTCGCCCGACGCCGAGCGCTGGGGGCGCCTCGCGCGCCTCCGCCCTGTCGGCGACCACCTCTACGCCTGCGGCGACGGGGGGCAGGTCTATCGCCGTGTCGGCGGAGACTTCGGCGCCGGCCGCTGGGAGCACCTCGATCGCTCGCTCTTGCAAGATCCCGAGGAGCGGGCCCGGGCGCTCCTGCGCGCGCCGAGCTCGCCGGCCGCGGAGCACAAGGTCTTTTACTGCGTCGACGGTCCACGCGAGGACGAGATCTACGTCGCCGGGACGCGCGGCACGATCCTCGTCTGGGACGGCGCCACGTTCACCGCTCTCCCGCCCGTCACGGCCGCGGCGCTGGTGAGCATCTTCGTCGAGGACGAGAAGCGCATCTGGATCTGCGGGCGCGAAGGCACGCTCCTCCGCGGCAACCGGCGCGAAGGCTTCCGCGCGGTCGCGGTCTCGGGCCGGCGCCAGATGTTCACGTCGATCACCAGGCACGACGGCCGGATCTACCTGGCAAGCGGCGCCAATCCGCGCGGCCTCTTCACCTACGAGCGCGGCAGCCTCCGGCGAGTCTCGACCGGGCTCGTGCCCGAGATCGAGGACGCGCACACGGTCGACAGCGTCGGCGGCGCGCTCTGGGTCGTCGGCTCGAAGGACATCGTGCGCCTCGAGGGCAGCCGCTGGGAGCGGATCGACCACGTCGACAACGCTCCCATCCGTTGACACTTGACGGTCATCGTCATCGGATGATGTGCGCGTGGTCAGCGCGGGATGCCCCGCGAGTGGTGCGAGGTGAGGATGCGAATCGTCTTGTCGCGCCTACACGCATGACACCGCCCAGGCCCGGCGTGGAGGCAATCACCTCGGATCCGTACCCTGCGGCCGACGTCATCGAGCCGCCGCATCCGCACGCGCACGCGCTCGGGCTGGCCCTGGCGATCGCGGTCGTGACCCTGCGCCGATGACCGCCACCCGGTGCCCTTCCTCAAACACCGACGTCGCTGTGAAGGCGACCCCGACGGGGGGCTCACCGCTGCCTCCGCCACCGGTGCCGCCCGGGCTGCGGCCGTGCCGTGGTGCCGCGGAGGGCTGGTGCCGCGGAGGGCCAGAGCCGCCGTGTGGTGCACGGAGCTCGGCGGGCGCGACGGCGCGCTGCTCGCCGCCCGCCATGCCCTCTACCAGCGGGCCCGCCGCAGGACGCCCTTGCGCTGGACCGGCCAGACTCGCAACTGGACACCGATCGGCGCCGTGACCCTCAACCCCCACGCTCACGAGGCTCAAGCACTCATGAGGATGTGACCAGATCAACGGCCAACTATCTTGACACCCCCAGGATCGTGCTCGGCCTGCCGCTGCTGGAGCAGGCTGCCGCGCGCGAGGGCAGCGCGCTCCGTGACGTCCGGCTCGCGATCAACCACCTGTGCAGGGGCGAAGCGCGCGCCCGTGCCTCCGGGGAAACCACCTTCGCCGAGTTCGCTGAGCGGGTTCTTTCTGGAAAGCTTGCCGAGCAGTATCCGGACCATGTGAAGGCGATTCGGACAGCCGATAAATATGAGCAGAGGCTGGGCCACGTGCTCGACGTGCTAGGCCCCGTTCCCCTCGTGCGCCTCACACTCGACCATGCCGACCACGCGATGTCTCGGCTGCCAGCGCACCTGGAGCCCGGATCGCGCCGAAATATTGCGATCGTCATCCATCGGCTATTGGCACTGGCTGCCTCGGCGCCGGAGAGGTCCTCGCGGAACATCTCGACGAGGGCGTTGTGCTCGAGCGTCGGCATGACGCTCGGCCTCGAGCACACCCCGTGCCGACACGAAACGACGGGCAAACGCGAGGAGAGATCCGCCTCAGGGGTGGCGGCGCCATGGCGGATGGAGGCGGCCACGACGCATCCCTCCATGGCAGCCGCGGCGGTGCTGGCGTCCGCGAGCTCATGGCGCCCGCGCATCGGACCGCGCCCTGCGAAGCCGCAAGAGCCCGCGAACGAGGACGACGAGCCCGCTCCGAAATTCCTTGAAGCAGGGCAAGCACGAAGTGTTCGTCTCTGGCTCGCAGGCGACGATGATGGCCACGGCGCGTGGCGCGTCTCTCACTCGGCTCCGGCGAGCAACCGCTCGATCTCGTGCATCGTCTCGACGTCATCGCCGACCATCGCCTTCATCGACCGGATCCTGCGGCACACGATCTCAGCGATCTTGTCTTCAACGGTATCGTCGGCATACGCCCAGTAGACCTGCGCAAAGCGTCCATCGCGGTGGCAGCGGCCCTCGATCTGCGCCATCTGGATCGCCGACCACCGCAGATCGTGGATCACCGCCGAGCGCGGCACCTCGTTGTGCTCGCCCTGGTGGAGCGAGATCCCCTCTTCCACGGTGAAGAGCACCACGCGCGGCTCGCCGCGCTGGAAGCGGAGGCGCTCGGCCTCCTTCTCGCCGGCCGGCAGCGCGCCGTGGATCAGCGCGCACGGGACGCGCTCCCGGGCCAGCGCGGCCTCCACGGCCTCGAGCGTCTCCATGAAGGCGACGGAGACCGCGACCTGATGCCCGTTGTCGAGCAGCTCACGCACCAGCTCCACGGTGCTGGCCACGCGGATGAGCGAGCTCTTCTGTCGCAGGCGCAACATCGCGGCGAGCGTCGACTTCGGGTTCGCGCCCTTTGGCAGGAGATCCATCTCCCGGCGGAACGCGGTCCACGCCTGCGCGTAGAGCTCGCGCGCGGAGGCGTCGAGCTCGAGCGGGGTGAGGATGCGGTTGATCTCGGGCCAGCCGGCCACGTCCTCCGGGCGACGCCGCATCCCGACCGCCGGACGGCCGTCGAACAGGAGGGCACGCACCTTCCCGCAGTCCGCCGGATCGCCGCGCCAGTCCCACCTGCCGAACGCGCCGCGCGCAACCCCGAGCCCCTGGTCGGCGCACCACTGCTCGAAGTCCTTCAGATCCGCGGAGCGGCTCCCGGTTGCGCTCGCCAGGAGCGGCGCGAGATACGACAGCTCCAGCGGGTTCTGCCCCGCGGTGGCCGAGAGCCACAGCACGAACCGTGCGCGTGCGTTGAGCTTGACCGCGAGCTTGGAGCGCGCCGCCGCCGGGTTCTTGCAGCGATGGCTCTCGTCCCAGATCACCACGTCGAACTCCGCGGCGCTGCCGGCGCGCGCGAGGCCCTTCTTCGATCGAATCCTTCGCCGCGCCTCCGGGGTCACCTCGAAGAGCTTGCTTAGCCGATCATAGTTGATGATCACGATCTCTTTGCCTGCGTCGCCCATGGCCTGGACCGTGCGGCGCCAGTGCGCGACGACGGCGAGCGGACAGACGATCAGCACCGTCGTGACATCCGGCATCTGGAGGACCGCGGCCCAGGCGGTGATCGTCTTGCCGAGGCCGACGTCGTCGGCGAGGAGGAACCCGGCGCGCCTGGCGGCCTTCGCGGCGGCGATGGCCCGCACGCCGTCCAGCTGGTGCGGGCGGAGGATCATCGCCCCGGCGGGGGCGGCCGGCGCGGGCGCGGGGTCCTCGTTGAGCTCGTGCTCGATGCGTCGCTCCCACGAGTACGGCGCGGCGCGGAACGGCGCGAGGGCCGGCGGGAGCGTCTCTGCGCGAACAACGAACACGCCGTGCTCCGCGTCCCAGCGCGCGCCGCTCGCGGACGCGACCGCGCGCATCGCGAACGGGACGTCGAGCACATGGGCTCGCTCCGGCGCCGCACGCGGAGCGGGGGCCGCTGGAGGGGCCTCTCCGGAAGCTCTACGCGGAGCCGACACCGTTCGCTTGGCACGCATCGTCGTCATGACGACCCTGATACCAGCGCGGGCGCGCGCCCGCGCTAGAAGACGCCGCGCATGGCGGCGCCGAGGTGCAGGATCTGGAGCGGCGTGTCCGAGGGCGTGCGGAGGGGGCGGAGCTGGTATTCGAGGACGAGCGCAGGCTGCGCGTCCTCCTCGGGGAAGAGCACGAAATCGAGGCCAGCGCCCGCATAGAGGTCGGCGCGAAGCGCGTCTCGCTCGCCGCCGACCTCACCGCCCAGGCTCAGAAAGGGATCGATCCGCTCGTAGGCCGTCATCTGGGCGAAGGCGAGCGGCCGGAGCTGGCCGCCGAGCGCGAGCACGCCGCCGCCGCGGCCCTCCACCTGCTCATAGCGGAGCGCGCCGGCGAGCCCGACTCCGCGCACGCTCATCGAGGCGCGCAGGCTCACCCCGCCCGGCTCCGCCCAATCGCTGATCGCGCCAGTGGCGCCTATCTGTGCCTGGCCCCAGAAGCGGAGCTCATTGAGGGCCTCGACGACGGCGGAGCCCATGCCGGTGAACGCGGGCGCCGAGTCCGAGGCGCTCGCCGCGGCCGGAGACACGAGCGCGGCCGCCATGGTCGCGACTCCCAGGGCGCGCCCCGCGGGCGAGCGCGCGCGGAGGAGGGGGCGGTGGAGACGAGGGGCGCCGCGCCTCATTGCGCGCAGCTCGGGTAGAGGTTGAAGACGCCCTCCGCGTCGAGCTTCGACGAGATCGACTCCGGGTACGACACACCGTCCGCGTGGCACGTCGGCTGGCCAGCGGCGTTGGTTGCGCAGTCCGTCTCGTTCGGGAGCGAGCCCTTGCACGGTCCGAGGAGGGTGAGCTTGCACGTCGGCGACGAGTCGCAGATCCGCAGCTTCGCGAACGTGCTCCACACATCGCCGCACGCGAGCTGCGCGCCCTCATCCGCGCAGGCATAAGCGACTTCCTGGCCCGGGACGAAGATGTTGCCGAACATGGTCGCGTCCGGGAACGTGTACTGGGCCGGGTTCATCCACGGCGCGTCCGCGAGGCCCGGGTGCTTGCCCACCATGCGGATCGGCACCTCCTCCAGGAAGCCGTTCAAGGTCTGGAGGATACACGCCGTCACCCAGCGCTGCGGGGACGTGGCGGTCATGGCCTGACTCCGCCACGGCGCCGCGAGGCCGAGCGCCCCCTGATACACGTAGGAGGACGCGCCCACCACCCCCTTCACGGTCATGTCCGGGCGGAGCGCGCAGCCCACGACATAGTGGAGGAGCTTGCGGCCCTGCTCTGTCTCCAGGAGCGGCGTGCTGGCGAGCTTGCCAGCGCCGTCCGCGAGCGGCGCCAGGGCGAGCCGCTGGAGCATCTGTATCGTCCGCGGCTCCCAGAGGAACTCCGGATCGTCGCCGTTGGGAAAGACATACGCCTGCTCGACCGACGCCACATCGCCCTCGGCTGCGATGTCCTCCTCGTTGTCGTCCGCCGGCGCCGGCGTCACCACGCATCCAAGCGCGAACAGGCACGTACCGAGCAGCGCTGTAACCGGGGCTCCCAAGCTCGACATGATCTTCTCCTGAGGCGACGCCGTGCGGCGCGTTCTGACCGGCTATTTCCAGTTTTCGTGCCAGGCGGCCGCCCCCCTCCGGCACGGGACGTCGGCGCGCGCTCTCTCACAAAAATAATCAATTATATCGAATATTTACGATCTGGCCCCGGCGCGGAGGCGGGCGCCCGGGGGCATCGGGTCGGATGGAGGCGCTGCCCCTCACCCGCTGATGCCCGGAGCCGCCATCCGATCCAGCTGAGCCGCGAGCCGCGCCAGCCGGGTGCGGAAGCCCGGCGCGTCGTCGAGCTGCGCCGCCGCTTCCTGGAGAGCGCAGGCCGCCTCCCGTGGCCGCCCGCCGGCGATCGCCATCTCCGCGCGCATCGAGAGCAGCTCGACGAGCTCGATCGCCAGGAGACCGCCCCGGCACCGCGACAGCACGTCCTCCCACGGATCGGCGCTCGCCGACGGCTCGCGCGCGCGGAGGCCCTGCTCGCAGAGCACCAGGTGGAGCGCGCGGGAGAACGCCCACAGCGAGGGCGCCGAGGGGTCGGGCGGGCAGCTCCGCTCGATCCACGAGAGGTGGCGGCTCGCCTCGTCGTGGCAGCGCCTCGAGACGAGGATGCGCGCAAGGAGCAGGGAGCACTCGGGCGCGGCGTGCTCGAAGAACCGCCGCTCGAGCACGTGCGCGCGGCGGGCCAGCTCCAGCGCCTCGTCCCCGTGGTCGCTGGCGTGGAGCAGCTCCGCCGCGTTCAGCGTCACGTGGCGCTCCAGGACGGGGTTTCCGAGCTCGCGCGCCAGCGCGATGGCGTGGCGCATGTCCGCCATGGCGAGGTCGAGCTCGCGCCGCATCGCCCTCAGCGGGATGCGGCACGTGCAGGCCGCGCAGAGGTGAGGCCAGTCCTCGGCGGACGACGCCAGGGCGAACGTCTCGTCGAAGCGGGCGTTCGAGAGGTCGAGCTCTCCCAGCCACATCAAGGCGGGCGACAGGAGGAGGAGCGCGACGATCCTGGTCCCGTAATCGCCCTCGGCCTCCGCGCTGGCGGCGCCTCGCGTGAGAAGCTCGACGGCCTCGGCGACCCGGCCGCGCCGGAAGCAGGTGCGCCCCTCGGCGACGAGCGCGCGGCCCTCGAGCGCGCTCGCGCCGAACCGGTCGACGAGAGAGCGCGCGCCGAGCCGATCGACGAGCGCGCGCGCCTCCCCGACGCGCTCGGCCGAGCGCTCGAACTCGCCCGCCCAGTCGAGCGCGGCCGCCTCCTCGAGCAGCACGCCCGCGAGGGAGGCGTCGTCGCCGAGCTCCGCGGCCAGCGCCCGCGCGGCCGCGAGGTCGTCCGTGGCCTCGCGCGTCCGGTCGACGCGGTAGCGGCTCTTGCCCCGCCCCGCCAGCGCGCGCGCCCGCCGGCGGGCGTCGTCCGCCGTCGCGAACGAGAGCGCCGCCGTGTAGTGCCGGTCCGCCTCGACGTGGCGGTGCCGCGCGAACGCGAGATCGGCGAGCGTGAGGCACGCGTCCGCCGCCGCCTCCCGCGCTCCGCACCCGCCGGCGTGCCGCGCGAGCGGCGCGAGGAGCTCCGGGCGAGGCCCCTCCGCCTCCACCCTGGCCGTGAAGTACGCGAGCGCGCGCCGGTGGATCTGCGCGCGCTCCCCCGGGTCGAGCAGCTCGACCACCGCGTCCTGGAAGACGGCGCTCTGGAACGAGGTTCGCTCGCCCGCGCCGCGCTCCAGGATCCTGTGCTCGACGAGGGCGCTCAGGCCGTAGCCCGCGTCGATGGGCGTGCCGGCCTCCCCCGCCCGGGCGATCGAGTCCAGGATCTGCTCGAGCTCCGCGCGGGCGAACGAGTCGCCGAGCACCGCGCAGACCCGGACGCACGCCGCGAGCTCCGGCGAGAGCGCGTCGAGCCGCCGCTCCGCGAGCCATTGCCACGCGGGCGACGGGGGGAGGTTGTCGAGCTCGGCCGTGGCGACGTAGTGGCTGCCGGCGTTCACGCGGCGCTTCACGAGGCCGGCCCGCTTGAGCGAGCGCACGAGCTCGACGAGGCACGCCGGGTTGTTGCCCGCCCAGCGCGCGAGCCGGCGCAGCGTCTCGGCAGGGGGGTACTCCGCCGGCCGCAGCAGCTCGGCGGCGAGCGCCATCGCCGCCGCGTCGTCGAGCGGCGCGAGCGCCGCGCGGTCGTGCCGCTGGGTGCGCGCGCCCCAGGCGCGGCGCACCTGCTCGAAGCGGGGGTGCGCGGCGACGAGCACCCACAGCGCGACGCCGGAGCCGTCGAGCGTGGCGTACTCGAGCGCGTCGACCAGCGCGTCGTCGGCCCAGTGCGCGTCGTCGACGATCACCGCCACCGGCCCGCGCTGGGCGCGCCGGCGCAGCGCCTCGCCGAGCGCCTGGACCACGCCGTGGTGGAGCGAAGCGGGCGCGCCGCGCGCGGGCAGCGGCGACCAGCCGAGCGCCGCCGCGACCGACGGCCACGTCGCCTCGCCGAGCGCGGCGCCGAGCCGCTCGCGGCAGAACGCGGCGACGTCCGGCGGCGCCTCCGCGGGCGCGTCGAGGACACGGCCGAGGAGCTCGGCCGCGTCGCGCGCCGCGTCGCCGAGCAGCGGCTGCGCCGCGCGGAGCGAGACCACGAGCGCCCCGGCGTCGCAGCGGAGCGCCGCCGAGGCGGCCTCCGCCGCGAGGCGGCTCTTCCCGAGCCCTGTATCGCCGATCAGCGTGAACAGACCCGGGCACGTGCCGTCGAAGGCCGCGCGCGCGCTCTCCGCGATCGCCGCGAGGACGTCGTCGCGACCGGCGAGCGGGACCTCGATCTCGACGGACGGCTCGGCCTCGGCCGAGGCGGGCCGGCCGTCGCTGTCCTCGCGCGCCGGCAGGGCGCGCTCGATCTCGGCGGAGAGGGCGACGCCCGACCACGGCTCTGGTGGCAGCCAGGTCTCGGGTCGCTCGACGGCGGCGCCGTACGCCGAGACGGCGCCGCGCGCCCTGCGGCGGAGGGTGACCGACGCGAGGTGCAGCGCCGCGCGCGCCCCGTGCTTCCCGGCGAGCTCGCGCGCGGCGGCGAGCGCGGCCTGCGCCGGGTGATCGGCGTCCTTGCCGGAGAAGACCGCCACGTAGCGGCTGCCGCGCTGCCGTGTGATGAACCCCTTGCGGCCGGTCACGGCGGCGATGACGGGCGACGCCGCGGCCGTCGTGTCGGCGACGAGCAGCACGACCGAGCTCCGCCCCCCGGCGATCAGCCTGGCGCTCGTCGAGTCCGCCGGCGCCGCGGCGCGCGCGGGCGGCGCGCCCGGCTCGGCCGGCGCCGCGGCGCGGTCGCGCGGCGCGCCCGGCTCGGCCGGCGCCGCGGCGCGGTCGCGCGGCGCGCCCGGCTCGGCCGGCGCGCCCTCGCCGCGGCGCGCGAAGGTGGCGCGCGCCGCGGCGAGCGCGCGCCGCAGCGAGGGCGCGTCCGCCGGGCGGCGCTCGCGATCCTTGGCGAGGCACGCCAGCGTGAGCTCCTCGAGCGCGGCGGGCACCGGCGCGAGCTCGCCCGGGCGCTCCGGGCGCAGCGCGAGGTGCGCATGCTCGAGCGAGGCGCCGTCGCCCGCGAAGGGCAGCCGAAGGGTGAGCAGCTCGAAGAGGATGACACCGAACGCGTAGACGTCGGCGCGCACGTCGACCGCCTCGCCGCGGAACTGCTCCGGCGCCATGTACTCGGGCGTCCCCAGGACCACGCCGCTGCGGGTGAGCAGCTCCTCGCGCGCCGCATCGCCGGGCGTGCGCTCGGAGCGCTTCGTGAGCCCGAAGTCGAGCAGCACGACCCGCTCGTCCGCCGCCTCGGAGCGGCGCTCGATGAAGAGGTTCTCCGGCTTCAGATCCCTGTGGATCGCGCCCCTGTCGTGAGCGGCCTCGAGCGCGGCGAGCACGGCGTCGGCCCGCGCCGCGACCCAGCCCGGATCGGGCGGGGCGGCGAGGGCGGCGAGCTCCGAGGCGAGGGTGCGGCCGAAGAGCCGCTCCATCACGAGGTAGGGGCGACCATCGTCGAGCCGGCCGCACCTGTGGAGCCGCGCCACGTGCGGCGGGCCGATGCGCTCGAGCGCGTCGGCCTCCCGGCGGAAGCGCTCTTCCAGCATCGGCGTGGTGGACATGCCGACCTTGACGGCGACGGGGGCGCCGTCATCGTCCGAGACCCCCGCCCACACGATGGCAAAGCCGCCCTGCCCCAGGCGCTCGCCGAGCGAGACACCGGGGACGCGCGGCGGAGCGGGCGCGGAGGGCTCGCCGGGCGGCGGCGTCCATCCGTCGAAGGGGCACGGCGCCGCGCCCTCGCGACGCCGGTGACACAAAGGACAGCGATGCACTCGGCCTCTCTCTAACGCAGGCGCGCTAACGCAGGCGCGCGCGCGAGCGCACACCACGCCTATGCTATCGTCGCGGGTCAGCATGGTACACGTCGATGACGACACCATCCCCAGCGCGCCGCGCGGGGTGGTGAGCCCCACCGACGAGACGGTCACCCTCTCGGCCGGGGAGGAATCCACCGCGGGTGGCCGGCGCAGCGCCGAGGTGCCCTCGCGCGCCGGAGACTATGTGCTCCAGAGCGTCCTCGGCGAGGGCGGCTTCGGCGTCGTCTACCGCGGCGAGCACGCGACGCGCCGCACGAAGGCGGCGATCAAGGTCCTGCACGCCGAGCTCGCGCTGCACCCTGACGTGTGCCTCCGCTTCGAGCGCGAGGTCGTGGTGATGCAGCGGGTGCGGCACCCGAACGTGGTCGAGGTGCTGGACGTCGGCAGGCTCGAGGATGGCCGCCCCTACTTCGTCATGGAGCTGCTCGACGGCGTCAGCCTGGAGAGGCACCTCGAGGCCCGCGGCCGGCTCCCGCTGGAGGAGGCGCTCGCCCTCCTGGAGCCGCTCTGCAGCGCGCTCGACGCGGCGCACGCGCGGGCGATCGTGCACCGCGACGTGAAGCCGTCCAACGTCTTCCTGTGCTCCGGCGACACGCAGAAACGCGGCCCCCGCGTGGTCCTGCTCGATTTCGGCGTGGCGAAGCTGCTCGACGCGCCGGGGCCCGCGCTGACCACGTCGCGGCACGTCCTGGGCTCGCCCTCCAGCATGTCGCCCGAGCAGCTCACGGGCCGCCCCGTCGACGCGCGGACGGACGTCTACGCGCTCGGCGCGCTGGCGTACGCGATGCTCACGGGAGAGCCGCCGTTCGCCGGCGCGTCGTTCCCGGTGCTGCGCCAGCTCCACCTCTTCGCGAGCCCGCCCCGCCCGAGCGCGCAGGCGCGCGTGAGCCCGTCGCTCGACGACGTGGTGCTGCGGGCGCTCAGCAAGGACCCGGCGGAGCGCCAGCCGTCGGCGGGGCAGCTGCTCACCGAGCTGCGCGAGGCCGCCGCGGCGCCGCGGGCGGCGGGCGGGGCGGCCGCGGCGCCGCGGCGATCGGCCATCGGCATCCACGTGGAGGTGCAGGCCGACCCGGGCGCGCTCGATGAGCCGACGGCGGAGCTGCTCGATGACTTCGAGTCCGTCCTGCCCTTCGCGCTGTCCGAGCTCACGAAGGCGGGGTTCTCGACCGCGGTCGAGGCGGGCACGACCGCGCTGGTCACGGCCGACCGGCCCCTCGATCCGGCGCGCGACGAGGCCGCGCGCCGCGATGCGCTCGGCGCGGCGCTGTCGCTGAAGCGGCGGCTCGAGGCGCGCGCGGGGCGCGACCGGCGGGTGCATGTCCGCCTCTGCGCGCACGTCGGCGAGCTCCAGGCGAGCGGCGATGGCACGCTGACGGGCGGCGACTTGCTGGAGCTCTCCGGGTGGGTGCCCGAGGGAGCGGCGGAGGGGCTCTTCGCATCGCCCGCCCTGCTCGACGGGCTCGGCGTCGCAGCGCACCCCGCGCCCGTCTCGCCCGGGTCGAGCGCATTGCTCCGGGTGCTGGACCCTTAGCAGCGGGCGTAACCTTCGGCGCCCGCGCCGAGGCGGACCCGACACGGCGCTCCCCGGCGAGCGGCGGCGCGGGAGGCAGCGAAGCGCCGGCGCACCCGGATTTAAGCTCGACGTCGCGAAGGCCAAGCTCCACGAGATCGCCGAGGCGACCGACGATAAGTGGGACGAGGTGAAGCAGGGCGCCGACCACGTCTGAAGCGACGTCAAGGCGTCCGTCGAGGGGGCGCGTACGACGCCTCAAGAAGCCCAGGAAGGAGGGCTGACCATGTCGTGGTTCACAGCATGGCTCGGTTACGGCCTCGGCCGGGGAGCGGCCAGGGCCATCTTCGGCGAAGACAAACCGGAGGCAGTGCGCCCGCCGATCCGCGAGCAGACCGAGGCGGAGATCCGCGCCGACGAGAAGCGTTACGACGAGGACGCGAAGCGGCTCGACACGGAGGACAAAGCGGCGAAGAGACGCGGCTCCGGCTGAGGGACGAGCGCCTGCTCGACCAGGCGCGACCCCCATAAGTCGGATCCGAGCGACACCGGCCGGAGCCGCATTACGCTTTGTGTCATGGAGCTGCACCACACCACGATCCACGGGCACGACATCGCCTTCCGCCGGGAAGGCCGGGGCCCGCTCATGGTGCTCATCCATGGCATGGCCGGGAGCTCGGCGACGTGGCGGCACGTGGTCCCCGCGCTCGCCCGGCGGTTCACCGTCGTCGCGCCGGATCTGCTGGGCCACGGCGCCTCCGCCAAGCCGCGGACCGACTACTCGCTCGGCGCGTATGCGAGCAGCATCCGCGATCTCATGGCGGCGCTCGGACACGACCGCGGCACCCTCGTCGGGCACTCATTCGGCGGCGGCGTCGCCATGCAGACGGTCTACCAGTTCCCCGAGTGCTGCGAGCGGCTCGTCCTCGTCGGCAGCGGCGGCCTCGGGATCGAGGCGAACGCGCTCCTGCGGGCGCTGAGCCTGCCCGGGGCCGAGCTGGCGCTGCCGATCGGCTGCCGGCCGCTCTCCCGCGCGCTCCTCCGCTTCACTCTCCGCCCGGAGCGCTTCCTCGCGCGCGCCGCCCTGCGCTTCCTGGAGCGGCGCGGCCGGCGCCCCGGTCCGGTGCTCGTCGAGTTCGTCAACTCCTATTCATCGCTCGCGGACGAGGACGCCCGGCGCGCGTTCGTCCAGACCCTGCGCTCGGTGATCGACCGCGCCGGCCAGCGCGTGAGCGCGCACGACCGGCTGTACCTGACGGCGGAGGTGCCGCCGCTGATCGTGTGGGGGACCAACGACCGGGTGATCCCCGTCGCCCACGCCCGCGACGCACACGCATCGATGCCGGGCAGCCGCCTCGATCTCTTCGACGCCGTCGGACACTACCCGCATTGCAAGGATCCGGAGAAATTCGTGCGAGTGCTCGAGGGGTTCGTGGACACGACGGAGCCGGCGCGGGTCTCCGCGCAGCGGTGGCGCGAGCTCCTCACGCGCGGGCGCGCGGCGTGACAGCGACGCGCCTTCGCTGGCCATGTCGGGGCGCGATCACACGACGGCGAGCTACGGGAGGACGACGCGGAGGGGCGGTTCCGGATGCAGAAGAGGAGCCCATGGAGCCCCGAGGTGGGAGGCATCGATGCGTCGGCCGCACATCTTGAAGCTGGCGGGATGGAAGCGGCGGTTTTCACGCGCCGGCGCCTGGTCGAAGGACGTGCTCGTCTGCCTGGATCGCACGAGGGTCCTCGGCCTCGCCGCCGAGACGGCGTTCTGGCTATTTCTCTCGCTCGTGCCGCTCGCCGCTGTCGCGGGTCTCCTTGCCGGGCGCTTCTCGACGAGCAACTGGAGCGCGGTCGTGCAGCTGTTGAGCCCGCTCCCGGCAGCGGCCCGCCAGCTCGTCAGCGCCGAGCTGATCAACCTCGCCACGTGGAACGAGGGTTCGGTGGGCGTCGGGACCACAGCGGTCTTCATCTGGCTCGCCTCGAGCGGCGTGCACTCGATCTTCGACTCCCTCGAGATCGGGACCGGGATCTCGCGTCCCTGGTGGAAGAAGCGCCTGCTCGCCATCGGCATGTGCATCGTCCTGCCGGTCGCGGTTGCTCTCCTCGCGTCCCTGGGCCCCGCGCTCCAAGGCGCGATGGGTGGGCTCGGGCGGTGGATCCCGCCGCTGCGGGCGACCGAAGCCCCGACCCTGGCGAGCCGCCTTCTCCGCTTCTGCGTCAGCGCGGGGATCGTCCTCGCGTACGTCTGTGCCCTGTACCGGGTCGGCATCCCGCCCCGGGCCCGGCGTGGCGTGCCGATCCTCCCCGGTGCGTTGCTCGCCGTCGCGCTCGAGATCCTGTTCGGCTTCGCCTATGCGTTCTACATCGCCAAAGCGGGAGATGGCGGCGCCTACCTGGCGGGGCTCGCGGTGATCGGCGTGACCATGATCGGCCTGTATTTGTTCACGGCAGCGCTCCTCGTGGGGGCCGTGGTGAACCGGAAGCTTGCGCGCGGCGTCGAGACCTGCCCCGGGGCGGCAGCCAGGAGCAGGATGGCCGATTGAGCGTCGATCTCGCCACCTCGATCACCTCCGAGCCTCGCCCTGCGTGCGCCTCCCCTTTGTCTCCGCCACGTAGATCCGCAGCGTCGAGATCGCCAGTGCCATCACCAGCGGCCCGAGCAAGAGCCCGCTCAGCCCGAACGTCTCCACCCCACCGAACAGCGCGCCGAACGTGAAGAGCGCTGGCATGCTCGAGCCCCGTCCAACGAGCCGCGGGCGGATCACGTAGTCGGAGAGGCCCACCACCACCAGCGCCCCCCAGGCGAGCTCGACGATCCCCATGGCGATGTGGTGCGTGAGAATCAGGTACACGCCCGCCGGCACCCAGACGAGCAGCGTGCCGACCGCTGGGATCAGCGAGGCCATTGCCGTCGCGGCGCCGAAGAACGCCGCCTCGGGAATCCCCGTAATGAGGTAACCGATCGTCGCGAGAAACCCCTGCGCGATTCCGGTGAGCACGGTGCCGAGGAGCGTCGTCCGGCCGACGACCCGGAACTCGTCGAGCAACGCGCGGGTGTGGCGTGGGTGCAGCGGGAGCACGTCTTCCGCGCGGCGCGCGAGCGCGGTCCAGTGCCGAAGGACGAAGTAGGTGGTCATCGACACGAAGAAGAAGCCGAGCAGAGCGCTGAAGCTGGCCGAGGCGACGAACGCCGCGATGCCGGCGGCGCGGGCGGCGAGCTCGGCCGCGGCGTCGCGCAGCCGGGCGGGAAGATCGTCGGCGCGGAGCCCGAGCGGTTCGAGGCGCCGGGTTCACTCCACGACGAGCTCACGGGCCGGGGCCCCGGGAGAGAGCGCGGCGATGAGCGCCCCCGCCAGCACCACGCCCCGGCCCACGAGCAGCGACGAGATCCCGGCCAGCACCGCGACGATCACGATCGACGACAGCCCGACCGCGATCGCCGCCGCCACCGCGGGTCGACGCCCGCGCGCCCGCATCCGCTCGTAGAACGGCGCCGGCGCGCGCATTTCCGAGGACGGGGGCGGCCCCGAAGAGTTGGGCTGGAGGCGGGCGGCCATCACGTAGGTCTCCGCGGTTCGAGGCGAGGTCCGATCTCCGCGCAGGTGGAGAATGCCGCGATCTCCTGCCCGGTGTCGGGGCTACTTGCGCTGGAGGACGGGCGCTTGGGTCTGCGAGCACGCCGCAGCGTCATGATCGCCGGAGGGGGTATTCAGTCGTCCGGCCGATCTCAGCGACCGTCCTCGGGAAGCGTTTGCTACAGCTTGCCCAGTGGCGTCGGGTTCGCAGGAGACGAGGGCTCTCATCCGCGCTGCTCCCCTGTGTGGAGCCGGCGGGTCGGGGGGCGTGCTTCTGCTTGGGGTCGCTCTCGCTCTCCTCCTCGGACATGCGGCACCTCCGTGCGCTCGACGTGGTGATCGTCGTCGTGGTCCGTGCCTCGTCAAGACGCCCGAGGCCCTCCGCTGCACACGGTGAAGCTCAGGTTCGAGCGTTGCGCACGACAGATGTCGGACGAGCTCGCCACCCTGCCCGTTAACGAGCATCGAGGACGTCGTGCGGACGATGCGCGAGCACGGCTGCCGGCGTGTCCCCTCGTCGACGACGATAACGGACACGCACACCGAGCAAGGAAGGCGCATCGCAGTGGTCCCGCGCATGCAACGGTCGCCGCGGCAGGGCCGGTCGGCGAAGGCGGTGCTAGTGGTCACATGGGGAGACGTGGATCGGGAACGTGAGGGTAGCCACTCCCCCGAGCCCGTCGCCAACTTCCACCCGCAACAGGTAATCGCCCACGATGCTGGGAGTGAAGGTCTGGCATTCCGGCGATTCGGCCGTGCAACCGACGATCGCCGGAGCGCCCTGCATCAGCGAACCCGGGCCGGGGCCTGACACGACCGAGAACGAGAACGAGAGGGCATCACCGTTCGGATCGACGGCGTTGACCCTGATCTGCGCCGTCTGGCACAAGGTGATGAATTTGCTCTCGGCGATGAGCAGTCCCGTGATCTGCGGCGCATCATTGAGCGCGACGACCGCGTCGAGCCCGCCCATCTCGGCGCCACTACACTGTGACACGAGGACAACCTCGTTCGTCACGTTCGGCAACACCGTCACCATGGCCTCGACTCGCCCACATTGCACTGACGGCGTGCCGAATGTGGTGACAGGAATAACGCACAGTCGGTAGTCGCCGGCTGGCAACACGAAGAGTGCGTCTGCGAACGCGTGTGCGCCGGAGCCGGGTGGTTGGAGCGATGGTGGAAGGGTCTCCGTTTCCAGCGCATTGATGGCCTGCGTGAGCGGATTATCACAAGACTGGGCATGCGTCGCGACACGAAAATCGATGGCTGCCACATCGTGCTGATTCGCCATCGTCACGGCGGCAGTGACGTTTCCGACCCCCTCCTCCTCGCTCGGCGCTTCCCCGTCGCAACCTGCCAGGCCCACCACACACAACAACCAGCAAAGGACGAATGGCGTTTGCTTTTTCAAACAAACCTCCTGATCAACGCTCCCCACTCACCTCGTCGGCGGCGTGCTTCCGGCCGAATCAGGCCTTGGAGTTTCGTTAACCATGCGTGACTTTCAATGAATGTCAAGCTTCACGGAGCGGGCCAATGTCAGCCGTGCTCGCGTCGCCCCGGGCGGGGCTCAAAGCCTGGTACGGCCCAGACGGCATGGCTCGATCCGTGATCGCACGGCTCGCCCGCGGGCTACAGGGCGCTGGCCGAACCTTCACCAATCACCCAGGCATCGTCGACTATAAGGGGAACTCGTATTCTTTTCTATCACAACAACGCATTGCCGGGCGGCGGTGACTTCAAGCGCTCGGTGTGCGTGGAGGAGTTCACCTACGGCGCCGACGGCAGCATTCCGAGGCTCACGATGTCCATGAATGGACCGTCCGCCGTCGCCACGCTGGATCCGTTCAAGCAAGTCGAGGCCGAGACCATCGCCTCCTCGTCGGGGCTCAAGACCGAGGTGTGCACCGACACCGGCGCCGGCATGAACGTAACGTTTATCAGCAATGGCGACTACATCAAGGTGAAGGACGTCGATTTCCTGGACGGCGTGACCTCCTTCGAGGCTCGGGTATCGTCCGCAGCCAGCAACGCGAAGATCGAGCTCCACCTCGACAGTCAGACCGGCACGCTGCTCGGGACGTGTGACGTCTCGGGCGCGTACGACCGGCACGGCTGGCTCGGACACCGGCGGCAGCGCCGGATTCCACCAGAGCGCCGTTGCGCGCGATCTTCGCGTGCGGTGAATACTCCGACGCCCAGGGCATCTTGACCAGGTCCGCCCACAGACGGTCCAGCGCGTAAGGATTGACCAGGACTTCGTTCTCGATGTTGGTGTCGCGCATTCCTGGCAGCTGGAACGGATCCTGCGCCGGGTGTGGCGACATGTGCATCGGATGCCGATACCCGATGGTGGTGAATCCGACGACGAACCGCCTCGGCCAAATGAGCGACAGCTCCGTCAAGAGCCGCGTGCCATCGTCGCCCTGGCCGGCTCGGCGTCGTGCCCGCCTCGGGCTCCGCGGAGGTCCGCTGTGGTCGGCGCGAGCGGCGCTCGCCCGTCCTTGAGCCGACGCGCCGGCGTGGAGCCGCCGCTTCAGGTTGTAGAAGTTGTCGATGTAGTCGTAGTCTCCGATCGACGCGATGGCGGCCGCTCGCGTCCGGTAGCGCTCGCTCGGCGACGAGCCTCGTTCCCCCCGCGTGGCCAGCCGGACGGCCATACCGCCGTCGCCGCCTGGGCCCGCGCGGAGGGTGGTGTCCACGCTGCCCCGCACCGTCACCTTGGCGTGAAGCTCACCAGCAGTCGCGGGTGCTCCAACCGTTCTGAACCACGGTGGCGCATGCCCGGCCGATGTTGTTCTCGATGAAGGTACGGTTGCTGTTGATCGGCGCCCAGAGGTTGCCCACATTGGCGCCGCTGCACCCTCCCTTGGAGTTGACTCCCAGGAGGACCCCCGAACGAACGGTGCTTTCTGGAGTGGTCGCTGCGCTGGTCAGGAAGCGCAGCGGCCCGCCCGAATCGCCGCCGCACAGGTGCGGGTCGGCCTGTGGGACAGTCTTCGTGTAGGCTCCACCGCTCAAGGCAATACCAGAGAAATTTCCCCCTCGAAGCTTGCCGTCGCTCGCCGGCGGGTCTGCGTAGCCGTAGGCGGTCCCGATGGTCGAGTCACCGCCTGAGTTCAGATAGGCTGCGTCCTTCTGCACGACGTTCGCGAAGTTCGTGCCAAAGTTCAGCGTGGCGACATCGCGATCCGCGTTGTCACCGGTCCATGTTTGCGTCGCCGTGTGGTACACGCCCAGGTACGTCGACGGCACCGCCCAGCTTGCCTGCAGCTGACAACCGCCGGCAGGATCCGTGATGCAAGTCCAGGTGCCGTCTTCGTTCATTCGGTAGGCCGCAAACCACGTGGTCCCGGTATCCGGCGGATTGTAGTTGACGTTCGGCGGATTGGCCGTATCCGGCGTCAGCCAGCGACGAACACAGTGGGCGGCGAGCACTATCGCATCACGAGACACGACCTGTCCGCTGCAGCCGGACATGACCCACTGACTCCCGTCCCAGAAACCAATATCAACGATGCCGCCTGCCCAGCGATTCGAGACGAGCGTTCCATTCGCCAGCCCTTGTTCCGCTTCATCGAGCTCCATCCCGACGACCGCCGGTTCATCACCTGCGACGTGGTCGCCGCAGGACGTAAGCCCGACCGACAACAAGCCCATCCCTGCCAACACCTTGTTCATTCTGAACATTCTGAACATTGATATCTCCCGTACCTGGAGAGGAGCCGCCCCTCCACGACCGCCACCCGGAGCGCCGAGCAGGTTAACAATTCCCTGAATCCAATGAGTTGCGAAGCCCGACCGCGCTGCCGGGAAGCAAGCTCCAGGGGCAAGGAATGAAGCGCCTCATGACAAGGCCTCCCGCCGTACGATCTCCGGGTTCCGTCCGCGCGATCACAAATTCGTCAGGGCGAGGCACCGCAGGAACATGGAGTCGGTGACGTCGCCCCTGCTGGTTCCCGCATACGCCGTTCGTGGCCGCGCAGCCGCCCACGGCCGCCGAACGGCGCGGATCGTGGAGGTCGCAAGCGCGCGAAGCCTGACGGCTCAGCGGGGGCGGGCGCGCTCCATCGCCGCCGCGAGCGCGAGGTCGTCGGGCGTGCCCCGCGCGCGCAGCCCCGCGATGGCGCCGTCGCGATCCTCGGGGCGGCGGTTCTGCGACAGCTTGAGCTTGCCCTCGATCCGCGTGATCTCCATCGAGAAGCCGACGATCGCGGGGAGCAGCGCGGCTCGCTTCTCCGGCGAGAGCTCCGCGACGCTCCAGGGCTCGGGCTGCCCGCGCTCGTTCACGTCGGAGAGGCGCGCGAGCAGCGCGAGGAGCGCGTCGTGGTCCTCGATGGCCCGCGGCGCGCCGTGCGCGTGGACGACGGCGTAGTTCCAGGTCGGCACGTCGTCGCGCGAGGCGTACCACCCGGGCGAGATGTACCCGTGCGGCCCGCGGAAGACGGCCAGGACCGGCGTGCTCCCGTCGAGCGCGCGCCGGATCGGGTTGGCCCGCGCGACGTGCGCGAGCAAGGTGCCGTGAGGGCCGCTGTCGCGCTCCAGAAGGAACGGCAGGTGCGCGATCATGGGCACGCCGTCCTCCCCGGGCGCGATGAGCATGCCGAAGGAGTGCGCGTCGATGAGATCGTGGAGGTGGGCGAGGTCGGGTGCCTCGAAGGCTCTGGGGAGATAGATGGATCGCGGCGCGCCCGTCGTCGTCATGACGGCAGGGTGTACCACCGCCCGCGCCGGCCGCCGTTGTCGACCCGACCAGCACGATCGGGGCGACTCGATTCGCTCGATCCTTGAGCCGTTTTTCTGGATTCAGGGCGCATCATCCTGGTTTTTTGAGATGATTCTTTGGTTTAAGCTTCATATTAGCTAGATTTCAATGGCCAATCTCTCGTTTGAGCCTCCATCCACCAGGAAACCAGAAGCAACTGTCTAGATTCTGTCGACTTTTGTCTGATTTTTTGGCTAGGATATCTCGATGCCCCTGGTCCCCACGCCCCCTGTCGCCCCGCGCGGCTACAGCGCCGTCGAGCTGGCGCGCGCCGCCGGTGTCAGTACCGGCACGATCAAGCACTGGTTCGCGGAGGGTCTGATGGACAAGCCCGCGTTCCACGGCCGCCGCACGACGTACGGCCGCGAGCACCTCGTACGGGCGCTCGCGATCAAGAAGCTGCGCGAGCACAACCTGCTGCTCCCGGAGATCAAGCGGAAGCTCGCCGCGATCTCGCTCGAGGAGCTGGCGAAGGAGGTGCTGCCGCCGGAGCCACCCGAGAGCGCAGCGCCGGGCGCGGGAGAGCGCGCGGACACGGAGGAGCTCGGCCGGGCGTGGCGGCGCGTGGAGCTGATGCCGGGGCTGGAGCTGCACGTGCGCGCCGACGCCGGCGCGGTGGTGCACCGGATGGCGGTGGAGATCCGCGAGAAGTACGGGTGTGAGCGCGAGGAAGGGCGGCGCTAGCTAGCCGCTCGCCTTCTGCGCTCCCAGCGCCGTCATCGCGTCCCAGAACATCTTCTCATACGCCTGAAATAGCCTGGTCGTGCGGCGGATCGCGCGGGGCTCCACGCCGCGGTCGAGCCCGTCCTGAATGATGGCGATCGCGGTGTCCTCGAACGATGGCAGGGCCGCGAACGCGTCCAGGAAGGCGGTGTGCTCCGGGCCGAAGCCGTACCGGTCGCGGAGCGCCTTCCCCATCCTGCCGCAGTTGAACCCCCAGGCTGGGAAGTTGATGAGCAGGGCGCACGCGATCTCGGCCGCCGAGGCGTTGGCCGCCGCCCAGGCCATCTGAACGGCATACGCGAACCCCTCCGCGGTGACCTCGTACCGATCCAGGTCGTCCTTCGTCATGCCGAGCTTCCGGCCCATGGCAGCGATCCCGTCCGGCGCCACGAGCTCGCCCTGGAGGACACCGCTCCAGAAATCGCGCCAGGGCGTGTCCCCGAAGCGCTGGAGCATCATCGCCATCGAGCGCAGGTCGCTGAGCACCACGTGGTGCTGGTGGCCCGGGAAGGCCCTCAATCCCTCGACAGTGACCTCTCCCCGTTCGATGGCGTCCGGATAGGGGTGAGCCCTCAGCTGATCGTCGATGCTCCGGAGCTCTTCGTGAATGTCCTTCACCAGCGCGGCCGCGGCCTTCATGGATGCCTCCTCGTGATCGCGCGCCATCCTACTACCGCGTCGCGGCCGAGACCCGACGATATGCAGCGCGCTACCCGCGGGCGCGCTGCCCCGCTTGCGACCCCCGCACGCGCGCGATGATCGCGCCGGCGACCTCCTCGGCCGACCTGCCCCTGGGAAGCCAGCGCTGCGGGATGTTATGGGAGCGATCGTCCTCGCGGATCACCAGCGTGATCGGCTTGGCCGGCGGCTGCAGCTCCACGGACTCGACGCGATCGAGCGGCACGGTGACCTCCCGCGCGCCACGGAGCGGATGCATCGACGGCAAGGTGATCGATCGATGGCCAAGGACGATCCGGAACTCCTTGAGCGCCGCAAACCGCGCGGCGACGAGGACGCCGAGCGCGCAGAAGGCCCCTGACAGGGTCGCCAGCACCGCGTAGAACACGTCGGCGCCTCCAGGTTCGAAATGGAGGATCCCGTTCAGGATCAGGCCGCGGTCGTTCGTCTGGGCCCGATGGGCGAGGACCGCCGCGCAGACCGCAAAGAAGAAGGCGCTCAGGAGGAGCTCCAGGTAGGGACGGCGGAGCGGGATCTCGAGAGCGCCGTCCGCCGCGTGTTCGCTCGCCTTCATCGATAATCCCCTCCGCTGGCGGAAGCTGCCTCGTGCAGCCGCACGGCCAGGACCTCTGCGTCGAGCGCCGCCTGGTGCTCGGTCAAGAGGAAGGTGTCGCCGTCCCGATGGGCGGCGACCCAGGGCAGCGCGCGCGCGTCGCCGATCACCTTGTCCCGGCTGCCGACGAGGACGAAGACGCCCCGCCCTTCAAGGCCGGCGCCGAGGCTCACGCTGCGGATCTGGCCGGCGGGGACGGTGACCGGGGCCCCGTTGGCGGTGAGACGAACGGCATCGGCCGAGATCGACTCCAGGCGAACGGGTTGACCGTGACGCGGATCGCGGAAGACGGCGATGTCACGCCGGAGCGCGAGGGCGACGCCGATCGCGCCGGCGCCATAAAGAAGCCAGGCGAACCAGGCGAGCGACGGCTTGAGCGCGGGCAGCGCGGCGCCCCACAGCGCGCCGGCCGCGACGAGCGCGGCGGCCACGACACAGAGGCCCACGCCGGCGCGGATGCGCCGGATCCTGCCGAGGTCCTCGATCGACGTCCCCAGCGCCATGAGCGCCAGCGCAGCGACGCCCAGCCCCGCCGGAGACGCGAGAAAGGGAAGCACGCCCTTCGGGCCGGGCGGCGCCATGCACGCGAGCGCCGCACAGCAGAGCCCGATGCACATCGCGCGCGCCTGGAAGCTGACCGGTGGGCGGAGCACGTGGAAGAGAGGCGCATGACATCGCGACGACTCTGGACTGTCAATGCCCCGCGGCCACCTCCGCCTCTCCTCGTGTCGCTCGTCGCTGTCGGCCGCTCCCGAGCCGCGCTCAGGTTTCCTCCGGAGCGCGCTCCTTCGCGCGGTCGTCGAAGAAGCGCGCGTTGATCTCCCGGTAGCGCTGCCACTCGGCCGGCAGCTCGTCTTCATCGAAGATGGCGCCCACCGGGCACTCGTTCTCGCAGGCGCCGCAGCAGATGCACGACTCGGGATCGATGTAGAGCTGGAGACCGGCGAGGCGTGTCTTCCGCTCTCCCTCGGGGATGCGCGAGATCTCGTCCGCCGCGAGCGGGCCGTGGATGCAGTCCACGGGGCAGACAGGGACACAGGCGGTATCACACGTGGCGACGCAGGGCTCGGCGATGACGTAGGCCATGAGGGTTCCTTTCCGTGGCGCGGTCGTCCGCGCGCTCTCCTCTCCCTCCTCCGGCAGGGAGCAGGGCGCGTGCCCGCGGCCCGAGCGGCTTTTCCCGGGCTTTCGCCGGCCTTGTGCGGTCCAGGCAACGCCCCTACGGTGCCGCGCAACGCCATTTCGTCGGCCTCGCTCCGCGCACGATGACCGCCTCCGCCGATCACGCCCTTCTTCTGCTCGCCGACCTCGGCGAGGCCTCGGCCCGCGCGCACACCGAGGCGACGCTCGTCCCCGCGGTGAGCGCCGCGCTCTCGCGCCATCTCCCGCTGCGGCGGCTCGATCTGCGCCGCGGCGCGGCCGCGCCGGGCGCGCCGGAGGTCCGGCGCGGCGCGGGCGGCGAGACGCTCGCCGTCTTCGCGCTCCGCGACGCGGAGGGCGCCGTCGGCTGCGCCACGATGGCGCTCGGCGGCGGCGCTGCGCTCGACGTCTCGCCCGCCCTGCTCGAGGCGATCGGTCGCCTGCTCGCCGTGGCGCTGCGGCAGGTGCAGGTCCTCGGGCGCGTCGCGGCCATCGCGCGCCGCGCGCAGGGGGAGAAGCGGACGCTCAAGGAGGAGCTCGATCGCGTCGCCCTGCCGAGGGAGGTGGTCGCGGTGGGCCCGGCGATGCGGGCGATCTTCCAGCAGATGGTGCCGCTCGTCGCGCGGCAGGACACGACCGTGCTGGTGCGCGGCGAGACGGGCACGGGCAAGGAGGTGATCGCGCGCCGCATCCACGCGCTGTCGCGCCGCGCGGAGCGGCCGTTCCTCGCGGTCAACTGCGGAGCGCTGCCCGAGGGGCTCGTCGAGAGCGCCCTGTTCGGACACGAGCGCGGCGCGTTCACGGGCGCCGCGGCGCGGCACCTCGGGCTGTTCGAGCGCGCGAGCGGCGGGACGCTGCTGCTCGACGAGGTCGGCGAGCTGCCCAGGGCGGCGCAAGCGAAGCTCCTGCGCGTGCTCCAGGAGGGCGAGATCGAGCGCGTCGGCGGCGAGGGCGCGGTGCGCGTCTCGGTGCGCGTGATCGCCGCGACGCACCGGCCGCTCGAGGACATGGTGGTGAGCGGAGCGTTCCGCGAGGACCTCTATTATCGGCTGCAGGTATTCCCGATCATCGTCCCCCCGCTGCGGGAGCGGCCAGAGGACCTGGAGCCGCTCACGCGCGTCATCGTGGAGAAGGTGGCGGCGAGCTTCGGCCGGACGCCGCCGCGGGTGAGCGCGGAGTCGATGGCGCGGCTCTGGGCGCACGGCTGGCCGGGCAACGTGCGGGAGCTGGAGAACGTGATCGAGCGGTCGATGGTGATGTCGACCGGAGACGAGCTCATCCTGTCAGCGCCGCTCTCCACGGCGCCCGGCGCGACAGGGCGCGTGATGACGTACCGAGAGGCCGCTCAGCGCTGCATCGAGGACGCGCTGCGGGCCGCGGGCGGGAAGATCTACGGCGAGGACGGGGCCGCGGCGGCGCTTGGGCTGAAGCCGACGACGCTGCAAAGCAAGATGCGGAAGCTCGGGATCCGGAAGGACGTAGAGAAGGGCTGACGGCCGAGAGGCTCGTCAAACCACGCGGCCAGACCCGGTGTGGGGGCGTGTTCCACATGGTCTCCAGGCGGCTCCGCTCTCGCACCGACGGGCTCGGCGGTCGAGAGTCGCCCCTGGATCCGGAGCGCCCCAGGATCGTCGCGCCAGAGGTGCTGCATCAGTTCGACCACGACGGTCAGGCCCTGTTCCTCGTGGAGTTTCACCGCAAGATCGGATGAGTCAGATCAACCGGAGGCCGGCTTTTCGAGTGCTCCTCTCTTTTCCAGGAGAATGAACAAATCTAGGTTCCATCTTCGGACCTACGCGCGCAACGTGACTGGATCTCGCTCTCGCGAGACAACCGCAGCACGCCAAGAAGAAGCAGCTGGCCGGGCCGTGGAAAAGCGAACGCGACTTAGAAAAGAGTCTTGACTTTGCCCTCCTGTTTGTGTGAATATTCTAATCCTTCTTGACGATCCGGACCGCTCTCGGCCGGGGGCCGCAGTCGGTTGCAGGATCGTACAGGGGAGGACTCCGGGTGAACCTGCCGGGGCTACTTGCTTCTTGCGGCTACGCGTTCGAGTTGTTCTTGCTTTTTCCGAGTTGATGCCCGGCCCCGTCACACGGGGTGTTCGCATGTGAGCATCTGTCCGACAAACATCGTGATTGCCAGGCATGTGGTCGGCGCAGGCCCGCGGGCGCGTCCGTGATCTCCGGATCACGAGCACGTTGGCCGGAAATTTTGAACTTTAACCAATGGATCGGAGGGCTCGCGTCTGTCTCGGTGGTTCATAGATCCATCTCGAGCAGAGGCCCGCGACTCCGCCGATCCGATCATGGAGAATCTTAAATGCGCATCGTTCCCTTACTTGGCTACCTATCCGCTTCGATCGCGTGCGGCCTTCTGGCGTGCAGCGTCGAGAACATCGTCGACGAGGACATCGAGGCTCAGGAGGGCGCGCTGGACAGCGCGGACCGCTCGATGTCGGCGAGCGTCGCCGTCACCTCGGACTGGGGAAGCGGCTACTGCGCGAACGTGACGGTGAAGAACAACTCCCGCAGCCCGGCGACCACGGGCTGGAACGTCGTCGTCGCGCTCAACGGCTCGACGAAGCCCAACCCCTGGAACGTGAAGTTCACGGAGTCGAACGGCCAGTTCAGCGCCACGAACGTGGACCACAACGGCGCGGTCGGCATTGGCACCTCGACGCAGTGGGGCTTCTGCGCGAACGGCAGCGGGCGGCCCACGATCGCCTCGGTCACCGGCTCCGGCGGCACGATCACCGGCTCGAGCTCGGCCTCGTCGTCGAGCAGCAGCTCGAGCTCGTCCAGCAGCTCGAGCTCGTCGAGCAGCAGCTCGAGCGCGTCGAGCAGCAGCTCGGGCGGGGGAGGTGCCGGCGGCTCCGGCGGCTCCGGCGGGTCGGGCGGCTCCGGCGGGTCGGGCGGCTCCGGCGGCGGCAGCACGTGCACGTCACCCAACCAGCAGGTCTGCGCCAATCAGACGGGCACCCACTGCGGCTACACCTTCGAGTACTGGAAGGACAACGGGAGCGGATGCCAGACCAACACGGCGACTGGCTACAACGTCGAGTGGAGCAACATCAACAACCTGCTGGGCCGTAAAGGCCTGAGGCCCGGGTCGAAGAACCAGATCGTGACCTACTCGGCCGACTACCGGCCGAACGGCAACTCGTACCTGGGCGTCTACGGGTGGACGAAGGGCCCGCTCATCGAGTATTACATCATCGACAGCTGGGGCACCTGGCGTCCGCCGGGCGGCCAGGGATTCATGGGCACCGTCACCAGCGACGGAGGCACCTATGACATCTATCGGACCGAGCGAGTCAACCAGCCGTCCATCGAAGGCACCAAGACCTTCTATCAGTTCTGGAGCGTCCGGCAGCAGAAGCGCACGAGCGGAACCATCTCCGTCGCCAACCACTTCAACGCGTGGGATCGCCTGGGGATGAAGCTGGGGAGCCTGTACGAGGTCTCGATGGTCGTGGAGGGCTATCAGAGCAGCGGGAGCGCCAGCGTGAACGTGTCGATGAAGTGAGCGCTCGGCCTTGAGCATCGCATGATGAACGCGCGCGGGATGGCCATCCCGCGCGCCACGCGCCCGGGCTTCTTCAGTCCCAGGCACGACTCCCCACCCATCTGACAGACACGTCCCGGCGCTCCCCGCGCCGTCGCAGATCCGCCATGGCGCCGCCATGCATCCGCGGCGAGAGGGGCGTCGCCCGCGCACGCCCCGGCCCTTGCCTCCCCGGCAAGGGCCGGCCGCCCGCCGGCAACGCTTTCGCAAAGGCCTTCGGGGCGACGTTCAGGTTCCTTCCGGCCATTCTCGCAGGTATGGTCACGCCGGACGTCCTGGCTGCCCTCGCCGCTGACCGCCCGGCACGGCGACCGCCCCCTCCGGGTCAGCCAGGCCTCGGCAAAGCAGACCATCGCCCGCACCGAGACCTCGATCCCGAAGGGGAGACCTCATGCCGCCAACCCAACCCCCCCTGGTTGATCCCGCCGCGCGCCTCGGCCCCCCGGCCTCGTCGGCCCTCCAGACGAGCTTCGGGCCCGGCCAGCTCATCCGCCACGGGAGCTTCTGATGAGAGAACACGCAGCAGTCCGGACGACGAAGCCTCTCGTGACGGTCATGGCCGCGGCGCTCGCCTTCGTGTGCTGGAGCGCGGCATGCAACGCGATCTCCGGGGTCGACGATCTCGACTTCTCGGGCTCCGCCGGCGCGACGGGCGGCGGCGCGGGCGGCGGGACGGCCGGCAGCGACGGCGGCGGCATGGGCGGCGCTGGCGGCACCGGCGGCGCTGGCGGCACCGGCGGCGCTGGCGGCACCGGCGGCGCTGGCAGCACGGGCGGCGCTGGCGGCACGGGCGGCGCTGGCGGCACCGGCGGCGCTGGCGGCACGGGCAGCGACATCTCTTACGAAATCGCCTGTGGGAGCGGCAACGTGGCTGTCGGCGTCCACGGCCGGAGCGGCGGCTCGATCGATCAAATCGGCCTGATCTGCGCGCCGCTCGCCAGCGACGGCACCCTGGGCACCGCCTTCCAGACCGTGACCGCCGGCGGCAACGGCGGCGGGCCGGGCAGCGTGATCTGCCCTG
This sequence comes from Sorangium sp. So ce128, assembly GCF_051525245.1. Classification (NCBI taxonomy): domain Bacteria; kingdom Pseudomonadati; phylum Myxococcota; order Polyangiales; family Polyangiaceae; genus Sorangium; species Sorangium sp. So ce128. The sequence continues at coordinate 8,055,632 of NZ_CP150313.1, forward strand.
CGAGCCAGGTCCTGGTCGGGATCAACATCTGGGTCGACACTTACGTTTACCGGGTCGAGCTGCTGTGCCAGACGGTCGAGGCGTGGAAGACGGGCGACGGCAACATCAATGTCGGCCCCGGCATCGGCAACGTCCACAGCACGGGTTTCGGGGTCAAATGCCCGATGGGGAGCGCCGTCGTTCAGATCGCCGGCGACGCCGACGAGTATGTGCGCTCCGTGCATCCACGTTGTCTCCCGCTGTGACGGGCGCGGTGGCGGTGAGCGCGGACCTCGCCGCCGTCGCCGCGAGGGCCGTGCGCGAGGGCTGCGTCGGCGAGACGCTCGCCGCGGTGCTGGCGGCCGAGCAGCTCGGTCACGCCCAGGATCCCGCGGTCCGCGCCGCGCCGTCCGCGCCCGCCGCCCCGCTGAGAAGTTTACGGTCCATCTGGACCCGGAAGAACCCCTCCCGAGCTGCGGCGAATTCTGCTAGAGCTGTGAGCCGCGTCGAGCGCTGATCGCGCCTCGGCGCAGCGGCAGTTTCTTAAGATCACCGGCAGACGTGCCGCGCTGCGGCAGCGCGCAGCTCCGGCGAACGGGCCTATCACCCTTCGGGCATCAACATGACTTTCCATCGCGAAATCGCACGCTTCACCTGGGTTGGGATCTCCTGTCTGGCCCTGTCCGCTGCGGCGGCGGGCTGCTCGGACGGCGCAGGCGACTCCTCGGACACGGGGGGCGCGGGCGGCAGCGGCGCGGGGACCGGCGGCGCCTCGAGCGTGAGCTCGGGCACGGGCAATCCCGCCGCGAGCAGCAGCAACGGCAGCACCAGCAACGGCAGCACCACCAGCAACGGCAGCACCACCAGCAACGGCAGCACCAGCAGCAGCAGCAGCGGCGGCGGCGGCGACACCAGCACCAGCACCACGAGCACCGGGACGCCCGAGACGAGCGCCACGTCGAGCACCGGCAGCGGGACGCCGACGGGCGGGTGCCCGGCGAGCGCGACGTTCTGCTCCGACTTCGAGGGCGACGGGCTGCCCGAGGGCGCGACCTACCGCCCCTCGTACCAGGCGCAAGATGCGTTGAAGAACATGGCGATCGACTCCTCGATCTTCCACGCCGGCACGCGCGCGCTGCGCGTGAACCCGGGGGGCAGCGGCTACGACTGGAGAATGCTCTCCGTCCCGTCGCCCGGCTCGACGTTCTGGGTCCGGCTCCACGTGCGCAGCAGCGTCGATCTCGGCCAGTCCGAGCACAACGCCTACTTCCAGGCCATGACGGGCGACGGCGAGCCGAACTTGGGCGACAACATGGAGGTCGCCGAGCAGTACTGCCAGCTCGTGCTGAACCTGCACGACGAGGTCACCCTGTCCACGGGCGGCGAGACCCGGTGCGGGAGCAACGGTGTGAAGCTCCCCAAGGACCAGTGGCACTGCATGGAGGCCTACTTCGACGGCGCCAAGGGCGGCGTCCAGGTCTACGCCAACGGCACCAAGATCATCGACAAGACCGGCGTGAAGACGCTCAACTACAAGACGTTCAGCTTCGGCTACCTCGGCTTCCACGGCCCGGCGCGGACGATGTGGTATGACGATGTGGCGGTCGCGCCGGAGCGGATCGGCTGCGCCCCCTGACACGGCCGGGCACCGGCGCGTGGGTCGTGCCAGCGCGATGACCTGACCGCCATCGCGCGCGCCGCGCGACCTCCTTCCCGCGCCTCCCCTGAACACGCGCCGGACCCCACTCCGGGCACGGCCCGCCGGCGGAGCGGCCCCGAGCACGCTTGCCCCCTGGCTCCGCCGGCGCCATAGCCGGGGTGGCGAGCGCTCGGCGGACGCGCGCGAGCGCGCGCCGCGGTGACGATGCGAGGACGACGCGACCGCGATCCCGGCACGAAGGTAGATGTGATGCCGTACCTGGTTTTCCGGAATTTACCCGACAATACGCCGATCCCCGATGACTGCTATAGCTGCGACGGCGCGCCGGACTGGGCAGCGTTGCTGGAGTGGATATGCCCCGATCTCTCGCGCGACGAGGCGGAGCGGCTCGCCGTCATCGGCGAAGCGAGCGGGAGCCGGCCCGACGTCGCGGGCCTGAAGCGGCTCATCGAGGAGCACCTGAAGCCGTAGGCGCGCGATCGCGATGAGGAGCGCACGGAAGATCATCGATCCTCGCCGCCACACGTGGTGCGACACCCCGGTGGACGACATCGGCCTGCTGGTCGACGCCGACGAGTATTACCCCGAGTTCTACCGGGTCGCGGCCAGGGCGCGGCGGTACCTGCTCCTCGCCGGCTGGCAGTTCGACAGCGACGTCGCCCTGCTCCGGGGCGGGAGGGAGGAGCAGGTGTCGAGCCCGATCACGCTGCTCAAGTTCCTGAACCACCTCTGCGAGCAGAGCCCCGATCTCCAGATCTTCATCCTCGCGTGGGACTTCCACCTCGTGTTCGCGCTCGAGCGCGAGTGGCTCCAGCAGCTCGTCTTCGAGTGGACGAACCATCGCCTGCGCTTCCTCTTCGACGCCACCCACGTCGAGCGCGCCTCGCACCACCAGAAGTTCGTGGTGGTGGACGGCGAGCTCTCGTTCCTCGGCGGCCTCGACCTCTGCGACCACCGCTGGGACGACCGAAGTCACGCCAACAAGAACCCGCTCCGCGTCAGCCGAGGAGAGCCGCACAAGCCGTTTCACGACGTGCAGGCCTACCTGCGCGGCCGCGCGGTCGCGCGGGCGCTGACCGAGATCTTCACGGATCGCTGGCGGCGCGCGGGCGGCGTGGACATGACGCTGCCGGACCTCGACGAGGTCGAGCCGACGTTCCCCGACTACCGGCCCGAGGGCGGCATCCCGCTGGCGGCGGCGCGCGTCACGCTGAGCCGCACCGATCCGCACGGCGCGCCCACCGGCGCCCCGCACCGCACGGAGATACGCGACCTCTACCTCGACGCCATCGACGCCGCGGAGCGCTTCATCTACGTCGAGACCCAGTACTTCAGCTCTCACGTCATCGCGGAGGCGTTCGCGCGGCGGATGCGCGCGGAGGGCCGGCCGCTCCTCGACGTGGTGCTCGTGCTCAACATGGAGGCCGAGACGATGAAGGAGCAGATCGCCGTCGGCCTCTCCCAGGCCAAGGTGCTCGGCGGGCTGCGCGACGTGGCGGCCGAGACAGGCCATCGCCTCGGCGTCTACTACACCCTGCCGGCGTGCGGCGAGGACGAGACCGCCGAGCGCGCCACGTACATCCACTCGAAGGTGATGATCGTCGACGACCGCTTCCTCACCGTTGGCTCCGCCAACCTGACGAACCGCAGCCTCTCGATCGACACGGAGATCAACGCCTCGGTCGAGACCGACGATCCCGACGACGCGCTGGGCCGCTCGATCCGCGCGGTGCGCGCGTCGCTCATCGGCGAGCACCTGGGGGACGCCGACTTCGATCGGGTGGACGACCTCGTCGCCTGCCTCGACGCGCTGGCGAGCCCGGCGACCGGGCCGCGCACGCCTGGGAGCTCGTGCCGGTTGCGGCTCCACCCCTCGCCCACGGCGGACGAGCGCGCCCTGCTCGAGGTGATCGACCCGGACCAGCTGCCGTTCGACCCCGCCGCTGTCGAGGACATCGATCAGCGCCAGGGCTCGCTCTTCGTGGGCGGGCTCGGCGCGCTCTGGCGGCACCTGTTCACCAGCCGGGACCCCGCGAAGTAGCCGCGCGCGAGGCGCTCCGGGCGAGCGCCAGGGACGCGCGGGCGCGGGCGCGGGAACCGGCGGCCTTCCTGGAACCCGAGGCAGGGCGCGCCCCTTCCGGCCGCCAGGGGCACATGGTAGGCTGTGCCGCGGAATTGCGAACGGTTTCTTCAGGTTGTCTCTCAAAGTTGAAGCGTTGACGCCACGAGGAGTATGCAAGAGGCAGAGATCAAGATCGGGGGCATTTCGGTCCGCGACCTCGCGGAGCAATACGGAACACCGCTCTATGCCTACGATGCCGAGCGCATCCGGGAGAACTTCCGTCGACTCACGCGGGCGCTGCGCGGCAATTACCCGGAGGTGTCCGTCTTCTATGCCATCAAGGCGTGCAACAACCTGGAGATAGCGAAGCTCCTGGTCGACGAGGGCTCGGGCGTGGACGCCGCGAGCCCGAACGAGATCCGCCTGGCGCAGGCGCTCGGGCTGTCGGGCGAGCGGATCATCTACACGGGCAACAGCCTCTCGGACGAGGACCTGGCCGCGGGGCTGCGCGCCGGGGTGAACTTCAACGTGGACGATCACGGCATCCTGAAGCGCCTGTTCTCGCTCGGGAAGCCGCGCTGTATGTCGTTCCGGATCAACCCGAGCGGCGAGGACATCGCGACCCCCGATCTGAAGCCGTTCGCGGGCCCGTCCGCGAAGTTCGGGATCCACCCGCGCCACGTGGAGGAGGCCTATCGCACCGCGCTCGAGAACGGGGTCGAGCGGCTCGGGGTGCACATGATGCCTCACTCGCAGGCGAACAAGCCGGAGAACTTCGCGCACGTCACGGGCAAGCTGCTCGACCTGATCGGCCCGGTGGCCCGGAAGCTCGGCTTCGACCTCGCGTTCGTGGACATCGGCGGCGGGCTCGGCATCCCCTACCGGAGGGAGCAGCCGCCGCTCGACGTGGAGGCCGTCGCCCGCGGGATCGCCGCGATGGTCCGGAAGAAGTGCGCGGAGCACGGCCTGAAGGAGCCGCGCCTCGTCATGGAGCCGGGGCGCTACTTCGTCGGGGACGCGGGCTACGTGCTCGGGCGGGTGATCTCGATCAAGCAGGGATACAAGACGATCATCGGCACGGACATCTCGATGAACACGATGGCGCGCCCGGTGATGTACGGCGCTTACCACGAGGTCCGGATCAACGGCCGCCGCGGCCAGACGGCCCCGATGGCGATGACGGGCCAGGTCTGTGAGAACACGGATATGTGGATCGCGGAGCGCGAGTTCCCCGCGGACGTCGCCGAGGGGGACGTGGTCGTCCTGATGGACGCGGGCGCGTATGGCCACGTGATGAGCTACGACTACAACGGCCGGCTGCGGCCGGCCGAGGTGCTCGTCGACGGCGGGAAGAGCCGGCTGATCCGGCGGCGCGACACGTTCGAGGACATGGTCTCGCGGATGTGCCTGTCCGACGACATCAAGGAGCGCCTGCGCGCGGCGTCGGCAGAGCCGGCTGGCGCGACCGGCTGCGGCTGAGCTGAACATCCCGGGGCGCGAGTGCGGGGAATCTGGTGACCCGCGCTCGCGAGCTGCCCGAGGTGCGGTTTCACACGGAGATCCGTTCGGGAACCGCATCGAGATCATCGACGGCGGCGCCGAGCTTCCATGATCGACAAGGTCCGATGGTCGAGGGTGCTGCTCCTTGTCGGGCTGCCGCTCGTGCCTATGGCCTGTCTCGCCGCGCGAGACCGGCGATCGCTCCTCGAATGCCCTTCGCCACGTCGGCCCACGCAGCATCTTGATTCTCCCAGCACGTGACCGCCCTGGCGTCCGTCGGAAGCGCCTGAAGCTTGGCTAAGAAGCCTCCCGACCAGTCCAACGGCCGGAGGACGATGGGGATGACGCTGACCTCACCGGCTTCGTGGCGCTCGAGGGCGCGCTTCATCTCCTTATTGTAGCAGTAATCCGAGTGCATGAAGTCGGCACTGACGAGAAGGAGTATCACATCGGCCTCCTCCAGTCGCTTGTCGACCTCGTCCTGTCGCGTGTCTCCCCCGAGGACGCAGCGGTCGTGCCAGCTCTCGATCAGACCGTCCCGCTTCAGGGGGGCGAGGTGGCGCTCCAGCTCATCGCGGAGCGCCTCGTCCTTGTGAGAATAGCTGAAGAACAGGCGCGCAGGCCGGCGCGGGGCCGGAGTTACCGGGTGACGAAATGGGGCGGCACAATCGAACAACCAGAGGTTGCCGTTCTTATCACCGGCGCAGAGGAGCCCCTGGGACATGGCCACGCAGACGAATGGACTTATTCCAGGAACAGTGGCCAGGCATCGCGCCGTGGACGTATCCCAGAGTTTGAGCGTCTTGTCCGCCGAGCCGGAGGCGATCCACCGGCCATCCGCGGAGAACGCGCAGCTCTTGACCGAGGAAGAGTGGCCCACGTAGGTCGAGATCAAATTTCCACCCACAAGATCCCAGATCTTGAGCGTATGATCGTCGGACGCAGAGACAACTCGACCCCCGTCGGGGCTGATCGCACAGGCATTGACGGAGTCGAAATGACCCCGGAGGGTGAAGACCAGCCGCCCCGTCGACACCTCCCAGACCTTAAGTGTCCGATCCTCGGATGCTGAGACGATCCGCTCTCCATCGGGGCTGATCAGGCACGAGTTCACCCAGCCCCCGTGCCCCAATAGGGTCCACAACCACTTGCCGCTCGCCAAATCCCATAGTTTCAGCGTCGTATCGACGGACGCAGACAGGACGTACCGACCATCTGGGGCGATCGCGCATGCCGTGCACCAGTCGTCGTGCGCCTCGATGGTGGAGAGCAGCTGACCGGTTGCGACGTCCCATACCCTGAGCGTCCTGTCGTACGAGCAGGAGAGGATCCGCTCGCTATCCGGGCTGATCGCGCATCCAGTGACCTGATCGAGGTGGCGCTGCGACGTCTCCGTTCGCGAAGGATCGCCGAGGATGGACAGCAAGCGACCGCTCGCGACGTCCCACACCTTGAGCGTCTTGTCAGACGAGGCCGAGACGATCCGCTTGTTGTCCGGGCTAATCGCACAGCCCCACACCCTGGCAGCGTGGCCGTCGAGCGAGGAGCGGAGGTGGCCGCTCGCGATATCCCACACCTTGAGAGTTCCGTCGGCGGAGCCGGACCCGACGCGCTGACCATCGGGGCTGATCGCACAGGTATAGACCCCGGCCGAATGGCCTTCGAGCGTCGACAGCACCTGGCCGCTCGCGACGTCCCACACCTTGAGCGTCTTGTCGTGCGATGCGGAGACGACCCGCTCGCCGTCAGGGCTGATTGCACATGAGAGGACCCAATCATCGTGCCCCGCGAGGACGGCGAGCTGCCGGCCGCTCGCGACGTCCCACACCTTGAGCGTCTTGTCGTACGATGCGGAGACGACCCGCTCGCCGTCGGGGCTGATCGCGCAGGCGCTCCCCCAGTCGCGATGCGCCGCAAAGACGGCGAGCGGCTCACCGCTCGCAAGGTCCCACACCCTGAGCGTCTTGTCGTACGAGGTCGAGACGACCCGCTCCCCGTCAGGACTGATTGCGCACGCAGTGATTCCATCGTCGTGACCCCGCCGTTCGCAGCCGGGAGAGCGCTGTTCACCCAGGGCATAGAGAGGTGTACAGCTCGCGGCATCCCATACGACGAGCGTTCTGTCGCTGGACCCGGAAACGATCCGCTTACCGTCGGGGCTGATCGCGCAGGCGTTGATGCCGTCGGTATGGCCTTCGAGGGTGGAGAGCAGACCGCCGCTCGCGGCGTCCCACACCTTGAGCGTCCCGTCGCTGGAAGCAGAGACGATCCGCTCGCCATCGGGGCTGATCGCGCAGGCGTTGATCCTCGCGGAATGTCCTTCGAGCGTGAAGAGCAGATGGCCGTTCGCGAGATCCCACACCTTGAGTGTACTGTCGCTGGAGCCAGAGACGATCCGCGCACCGTCGTGGCTGATCGCGCAAGCCGTGACCGAGCCGAGGTGACCGGAGAGGGTGCGCTCCACGCCGGTCCACATCCGCACTGGATGCCGGAGCCGCAGCATCGGCAATCGGCTCGTGGACCCGAACATCGGCTCGATCCTTGCTGCGTCCCAGCCAGCTGATCGCAGCCGGTTGTAGACAAGCACCCGTAGCGCCTCGCTCGCCTCGCCGAGCCAGTGCGACTCTGCCCTGATTGCGCGATGAATCAAGCCGATCTCGTCATCCCCGAGCTCCTTGGCGGCCCTGCGCAGCGCCTCTTCGAGGGCGGACGGCCCGCTCTCCCTGCAGAGCGCCTCGAGCAGCTCGACGTCTTTGCACAATGCGCGAGCTTTCTCGCGCTCGCCCGCCACGAGCGCATGCCCGATCGCATGGCGCGGTGCATACTGCTTCCGGAACTCACCCCCCTCGCCCACGGGCCACCTGGCCGTCGTCCGCAAGAGGTGCCGGTGCAGCTCGCCCATTCGCGTCGATCCGAGCTTCTCCACGACGAAATCGCGGAACGCCTCGTGATAGGGCCGGTACGCCCGCGCGCCGCGCCAGTGCTCGGGCTCCTCGAGGAGCAGCGTCCGCGCGGCTTCGTGGAAGTCGTCTCCGGTCTGCAGATTGCCCCACCCGAGCGCCGCCTTGATCTCCTCGAGCGGCAGCGCCTCGCGCGCTGCGCAGAGCAGCCCGAGCCCGTCGCAGACGATCCCGAAGCGCTCGCCTGATAGCATCCGGAGCTGCCGCCAGACCTGATCGAGGAAGCCGCCGAGCCCGTGCGGCAAGCGCTCCGCTCGCCGCCGGTCGGGCAGCTGTTCCTGGAGCCACTCCCGAAGCTTCGATGCATAGAGCAGATTCCCATGCCCCTTGCCCACGGCTTCCTCGATGAGCCGCCCTGAGAGCGCTGGCACGAAGAGCGGCCCATGGTGAGCCCAAAACGCACGACAGGCCTTGTCGTTCGAGGTCGCCCACGCGGCCGCGTCGAGATCGATGCGCCGCACGCTCCCACGGCTCTCCAGCGCAGCGAGGTGCGGGTACTGCGGCCTTGACGCGCAGATCATTTGCACCCGTGGCGGCAGCGCGTATGGCAAGAAGCTCAGCAGCGGGTTCTGCCCGGCGCCGTCGCTCCGCACCTCATCAAGGCCATCCACGAGGACGATAAGCTGCTCACGGCGAGGAACCAGCTCTCGCTGCGATACCCGCGCGAGGAGCTCGACGAGCCGGCTCTCCGGTGCCGCCTCGCTGTCCTTCTGCTCGGGGTAGAGCGCCTCGATCTGCGCCGCCAGGGAGCGCGTGATTGCATCGGGTCGATCCCAGTCCATCACATCGCGGCGCAGGAAGTGGTGTGGCACACGGCGGCCGCGCTGCTCCGCGATCTCGAGCCATCGCGAAAGGATCGCGCTCTTGCCCATCCCAGGACCGCCGAGGAGGAGCACCCAGCCGGTCGCTCCCGCCTCTTCGGCGAGGAGTCGTTCGAGCGCGTCGAGCACGTCCTGTCGTCCGAAGAAGGACCCATGGCGGCTCCGCTCGATGCTGAAATCAATGACCTCACGCGCCACGCGACGAGCCTATCAAGGGGCCCGGCCGAGAGGCCAGCGCGGGGGGGAGCCGCGGGTCACCGCGTCCAGGTCAGCAGCAGCGCGAAGATGGTGAGATCGGCGGCGACGTGCGCCACGTACGGCGCGAGGAGGCCGCCCGCGCGGCGCCGGAGCACGCCGAGCATCACGGCGTAGATCGCCGCCAGGCCGACGCCGACGGCCCCGCTCGGGAAGCCGCTCAGGTGGAGGAGCCCGAAAGCAACCGCCTGGACGAGCACTGCCGTCCAGCCGGAGGTCGTCACGGCGTCCAGCGATCCGAGGAACACCAGGCGGAAGACCGCCTCCTCGAGGAGCGCGTTGAAGAGCGCGAACCCCAGGCCGCCGAGGAGCAACAGCGGCAGCGAGACGGGCGGGAGCAGGGCCCGCATCTGCGACAGATCGGGCCGCATCAGCTGGACCCAGAGCACGAGCGCGAGCGCGGAGACGAGGGCGACCGCCGCGATCCAGCCGAGGACCGCGGGCCCGAACGCCCCGCGCCGCAGCGGCGGCATCGACGACCGCAGCGCCGGCACGGCGCGCGCGAGCAGCGCGAGCACGACGAGCGGCGCGGCCAGGGAGAGCGGCCACGGCGCGGCGAGCCCCACCGCCGCGGGCGCGAGCGTGAGCACCGCGAGGAGCGGGGCGTGGAGCGCCGCCCAGTCCGGCGCGCGCGCCACGGCGAGCAGGGAGGCGAGCCCGACGCCGAAGCAGGCGAGGCCGAGGGCGCGATCCGCCGCAGCAAGCGGGTACGCGGCGTAGGCGAGCGTCGCTGCGGAGACCGCGGCGAGCCCCGGCCAGCCAAGGCGAGGCGCGCCCGCTCGCCCGGCGGTCTCACCGACCGGCGTAACGCCGGCCGGCGCCGCGCGAGGCGGCTCGATCTGCCCGATCTGTTCGAGGCGCTCCAGAAGTTGAGCTTTCACTCGGATATAGTCGAGCTTTTACTCAGGTTGTCAAGTACGCTCGGCGTATGGCCACGAAGCGCAAAAAGCCGCCGTCGACCGCGCCCCGCCGGGTGCCGCTGCAGGCGAGGAGCCAGCGGCGCAAGGAGCGGATCCTCGACGCGACGGCGGCGCTGCTCGCGTCGCGCGGGCTCGACGCGGTCACCACGAACGCCATCGCGGCGCGGGCGCGGACGTCCATCGGCTCGGTCTACGAGTTCTTCCCGAACAAGGAAGCCGTGCTCCACGCGCTGACGGGGCGTTACCTGGAGCGGCTACGGGCGCGCACCGAGGCGGCGCTCGCGGAGGCGCCGCCGGGCTCGTGGCGGGAGCTCACCGAGCGCTGGCTCGACGCGCTCGCGGCGTTCTACAGGTCGGAGCCCGGCTACCGGGAGCTGTGGTTCGGCGTGCAGCTGTCCGGCGCGCTGCTCTCGACGGCCGCGGCGTGGGGGGACGAGTTCTCGGCGCGCGTCGAGGCGCTCCTCTCGCCGCTGACGCCCGCGCTCGCGCCTGCCGAGCGGCGCGTCGTCGCGCAGAGCGCGCTGTACATGGCCTCGACGCTGCTCGCCCTCGCCGCTCAGCGGGACGAGCAGCAGGGCGCGCTCTACGTCGAGGAGGCGAAGAAGGCGGTCTGTCGCTACCTCGCGCCGTACATCGAGCCGCCGTGCCCGCCGAGGGAGAGCGCGTGACGCGGTGAGGCGCACCGGCGCGGTGTCGCGCGCGGCCAGGCGCCCCCTCGCCCGGGAGCGGCGCCTTCAGGCCGCCGACGCCCGCGGCTTCGCGCTGGCCGCGTGGCGGTTCACCGGCCGCGCCAGCCCGAGGTTCTCCCGCAGCGTGCGGCCCTCGTACTCCGTTCGGAACAACCCGCGTCGGCGCAGCTCCGGGATCACCAGCTCGACGAAGTCGTCGAGCCCGCCCGGGAGCCACGGCGGCATCACGTTGAACCCGTCGGCGCCGCCCTGGGTGAACCACGCCTCCAGCTGATCCGCGATCTGCTCCACCGAGCCCACGATCGTCCAGTGCCCGCGCGCCCCAGCCACCCAGAGGTAGAGCTCCCGGATGGAGAGATTGCGCTTGCGCGCGATGTCGAACATCAGCGCTTGCCGGCTCTTGTTGTTGTTGGTCTCGGGCAGCTCGGGGAGCGGCCCGTCCACAGGATACGCGGACAGATCGACCCCGCCCGACAGGCCCGAGAGCAGCGATAGCCCGACCTCCGGCAGGATGAGGTCCTGCAGCTCCTGGTACTTCGCCCTGGCCTCCGACTCCGTCCTGGCGACCACGGGGAACACCCCCGGCATGATCTTCAGCTGGTCGGGGTGCCGCCCGTACTTGGCCATCCGGCCTTTGACGTCGGCGTAGAAGGCCTGCGCGTCTTCCAGCGTCTGCTGCGCGGTGAAGATCACCTCGGCGGTCTCGGCCGCGAGCTCCCTGCCCGCCTCCGAGGATCCCGCCTGCACGATCACCGGGTGTCCCTGGGGTGGACGCGGGATGTTGAGCGGCCCTCGAACGGAGAAGAACTTCCCCTTGTGGTCGAGCGTGTGCAGCTTTGCCGGATCGTAGTAAGCCCCGGACGCCTTGTCGCGGAGGAAGGCGTCGTCCTCCCAGCTGTCCCAGAGGCCGGTGACCACGTCGACGAACTCGCGCGCCCGGACGTAGCGCTGCGCGTGGTCGGGGTGGGCGTCGAGCCCGAAGTTCCCCGCCGCCTCGCCCCCGCCGGTGGTGACCACGTTCCAGCCTGCCCGCCCCTGGCTGATATGGTCCAGCGAGGCGAACTTGCGGGCCAGCAGGTAAGGCTCCTCGTACGTGGTGGACGCGGTGGCGATGAAGCCGATGCGCTCGGTGACGACCGCGAGCGCGGAGAACAAGGTGACCGGCTCGAAGCTGGCCCCATAAGCGGTGCGGCCCTGCGCTCCGGGCCGGTTCTGCAAGGCGAGCCCGTCCGCCAGGAACACGGCGTCGAACTTGGCCCGCTCCGCCGCCTGCGCAATGCGCTTGTAATGCGCGAAGTTGATGCCTCCGTCCGCCTGCGCCTGCGGGTGCCGCCAGGCCGCCACGTGGTGGCCTGCGCCAGGCAAAAAGGCGCCCAAACGGATCTTCCGCTGATTGTCGCTCATGGGGTGTCCTCGGTCTCGGTCCTTCAGGTGCGCGCGCGGGCACGTCGCCGCGCGACCGCCGCACGCGATCACCACGCGCGATCTCCACGCGCGATCTCCACTCCCAGAGCGCAAGCGCCGTGCCCGGCGCCGGAGCCACGGGCGCAGCGGCGGAGATCGAAGCGCCGCCCCTCTCCTGCCCCGCGACGTGCTGCGAGGGCAGCAACGGATCACCAGCGCTGCGGAAGCCTTGCTGTCAGGGAAGCACCTGTCCGCGGCAGCTCACCGGTCGATGGGCGGGTGAGCGCGCAGGCGCGATCGTTCCGCTCAGCGATGCGGCCACGGGGACGGTCCGTGCGGTCCCCGTCGCGGAACGCTCTCCGGGTCGGCCGGGTCGCTGCCGGCGTCCCGCTCGTCACCGTCGCGGAAGCCGTCGCCGTCGCGGTCGACGCCGATGCGCTCGCCCGACCCGGGCGGCACGCAGGTATACGTCAGCTCGCTCCCGCCTCTCGTGGCCAGCCAGCGGAGCTCGCCGTCCCACCGCCGCGGCGCGCGCGCGCGGTCGGCGTCGAAACGGCCATTGCCGGTGTACAGAAAGCCCAGCTCGTCCCCGTGTGACCAGCCCTTGACCACGAGATCACAGTCGCCGGCGTCGGCGCGCGCCACGAGCAGATCGACGCGGGGGCCGGCCACCGCCGCGTTCGACGGCGTGAGCGTGATCTGCTGGCCCACGATGGGCTTCAGGTTCGACTCCAGCGCCAGCATGTACTCCGCCACCTGGCGCTTCAGGAGCTCCCCCTCGGGGTCGACGGGGAAGCCGCCGGGGTTCTCCGGCGTCTGGACGAAATCGGAGAACGCGTTGAAGCGGACGAGCGTATCGACGGCGCCGTCGTGGAGAAAGCCAAAGCCGCGGACCTGGTCGCCCATGTGCGCGTTGGAGCCGCCGAACGGGAACACGAACGACTCCGCCATGCCGAACATCCCGACCTTCTGGTACTGATTGCGCAGGTGCGGGACCTTGAAGAGCTGGGTCTCGTTGGCGTTGGCCGATCCGCCGTCGCTGCCGAAGAAGCCCGGCGCGAAGTCGTCGGGGTTGGCGTCGGGATCGACGGCGTGGCACCCGATGCACGAGGCGCCGAGGATGCTCGACACCGGCCCCCCGAAGAAGTCGCGCCCCGCGCTCTGATCGGGCGTGAGCGAGTCGTCGAGCGCGCGGATCGGGTTGGGTGGATACGTGACCTGGAGGATGAAGTCCGTGAAATCGTCCATCTCCTCCTCCGGGATCGTCTCGTCTCGCCCGAGCAGATCGACGAACGATGCGCTGAATTTCTTGAACGCCGCCCGCTCATCGAAGACCCCGCTGTCCGGCTGGGACGTGGGCGCATCATGGCCGCCCGTGCGGTCGCCGCGCCAGTGCATCGGCCCGTGGTTCGCCATGCCGCGCAGGCTCTGGGTCGTCATCGGCCCCTTCATCGGGTGCAAGCTCGTATCCTGGCCGAAGAGATCGGTACAGAACGGCCCCGGGTTCTCCAGCGCGGTGCCGTCCGGGTTCCCGAGGTCCCACGAGAGGCTGTCGAAATCGCCGAAGATATGGCAGCTCGCGCAGGACGAGTCGCCGTGGCTCGAGCTCCGCGACGCGTCATAGAGGACGCGGCGCCCCCGGACGACGCTCGGAGGCTCCGGGTTGTGCATCGGCACGTGCGCGACCTCGCGGCGGGTCCGGGTGTCGATGACCGAGATCGCGTTATCGAAGCGCGCGAGCACGTAGAGCCGCTGCCTGTCTTCATCGAGGACGAGGCCGGTCGGCCCGCCTCCAGGGACGCGGATCTGGTTCGCGGCGCTGGGCACGAACGTGTCGTTCTCGAGCTTCGCGGTGTCGAAGACGCCGATCTTGTCCGAGCCGAGCGCCGCGACATACAGGGTCGCGCCGTTGCGCGTCACGGCCATCTGCAGCGGTTGCGCCAGGCTCTTCTTGCTCTCGTCGTTCGGCACCGGCGCGCAGCAGCTGCTGTAATCGATGTGTTTGTTGAGGTGCCTCGGGGCGACGCCGCCCGGACCGAGCACGGTGATCCTGCTCTCGTGCAGGTGGCCGCGCACGCTGTGGCCGGCGAAGATGCCCGGCCCCTCGAAGCGCTCCTCGTTCCGGGCGTCGGTGTTGGACACATAGACCTTCCCGTTCACCGGGTTCACGATCATGTTGAACAGGACGGTCCCAACGCCCGTGAAGAAGCCGCCTGGCCCGTCCACCTGGCGCGGCGGGTTGGCGAGCGCGTCGATGACGAAGACGTCCTTGTCGGGCAGCGAGAGGCGCACCGCGTCGTCCCAGGGGCGACCCAGCTCATCGACCCAGTGGGCCCCGTCGAACTTGAGAATGAGCCCGACCTCCGGCCGGGGGACTCCCTCGAAGTTGGTGTCGGGCCCGGGCAGTCCGCCCGCGGCCTCCCCGCCGTTCGGCACGAGGCTCTCGTCGATCACGGTCGTGCGGTTGCCCGAGTGGAAGGCGGCGGCGTAGACCCGGCTGCCGTCCGGCGTCACCGCGAGCGCGCGCGGCGTGTCGCTGAAGAGCGTCACGATGGAGAGCGGCGTGCCGCCGAGCGACGTCCCGGGCCGCCTCGCGTCGAACACCCAGACGTCCGCGCGCCCCACGCCGGGCGTCAAGAGCTGCGGATCGAAGGGGGCGTTCTGCCCGCGGTGGGCCGCGGTGATGAAGGCCCGCGAGCGCTGGGGCCCGGCGAATACGATGTCGCGCGGCTCATCGCCCACGAGCAGCGTGCGGACGACGCGCGCCCTTTCGGGCTCTCGAACGTCGACCACGCTCACGCTATCGGACAGGTGGTTCACCACCCAGACTTCATCGTCGCCCCGGGCAGCCACGGCGACCGGCTCGAGCCCCACGGGCACAGACGCCTTGAGCTGCAAGCGATGGGCTTCGACGCGGAAGATCTCCAGCCGGTTATCGGGCGTGTTCACCGCGAAGAGCAGCTTGCCGTTCGCCGACAGGGCCAGGGGGCGGACCTGGCCCGATTCGAATGTCGTGAACGGCGTGGCGGCCGCCGCGGGGAGAGCGGCGGCGAGGGACATGGCCGTAGCACCTACGCTGACAGCCAGGAAACGGCGCAGACAGCATGATGGCAGCATGCTTTCAAGCTATGTAAAATAAATACGATTAACAACAAAAAAGCGGTCGAGCGGTCGCGCCGTCATGGCCAACTCGCTGGGCGGTGCCCTGGCTACGTGGTCGCACAGAGAGACTGTCATGAGTTCGATTCATCGTGCGCCGCCGTACGCCGCCTTGTGCCGCGTCACCCGCGCGGCCCCGCAGGCGCGCTGGCAAGACGGCGTCAGCGGACCTGTCGCAGCGCGTAGTCGATGCCGCTCCGGAGCGTCCCCCGGGTGACCACGGTGCTGAGATCGATCTCGAGCGAGACGAGCGTTTGCGCCAGCTCGGGACGCAGGCCGGTGATCACCGTCGTCGCGCCGAGCAGCCGAAGCGCCGCCGCCGTGCCCATCAGCGTGGTCGCGACCGCGGAGTCGATGAGCGTCACGCCCGTGACGTCGATGATCACGACGTCCGTCCGGTTCGTGTGCACGCAGTTCAGCGCCGCTTCGAGCGCCTGCTGCGCCCGGCTGGCGTCGATCGTCCCGATCAGCGGCATGACCATGATCCGCTCGGTGATCGGAATGAGCGGCGTGGAGAGCTCCGCCAGCCGCTCCTTCTGCGCCCGGATGATCTCCTCCTGCAGCGCCGCGCGCGAAAGCTCCGCGCGCTCGCGCTCGGTGAGCTCCAGCGTCAGCCGCTCGTTCGTCCTGCGGAGCTCCTCGGTCTGGCGCGCGACCTCGGTCTCCAGCTGCTCGTTCGACCCGCGGAGGGCCGCATAGAGCAGAGCGACCTTCACGGCCACGGCCGCCTGGGAGGCGAGGAGCCTCAGCGTCTCCAGCTGCGTCGGTGTGTAGGGGTGATGGACCGCCTCGCGCTCGACGTACAAGACGCCCGTCAGCTCGCCCTGATGCATCATCGCCATGCACAGGATCGACCTCGGTCCGCTCGCGCCGAGGTAGCGGTCCCCGGCGAGGCCAGGCTCGCCGCGCGTGTCCTGGATGAAGAGGGACTCCTTCGTCCTCGCGACTCCCTGGATGACCGTCACGGCGAGCTGCGCGTCCGCCTCGACGGGCGTCGCGAGCCCCAGCCTGACCGCGTCCGGGCGATCCCTCGTGATCGAGGCCTCCACGAAGAGCCCGCCCTCGCGCGCGAGGACGAGGACGCACCGCTCGGCGCCGGCGTGCTCGAGCGTGATCCGCAGCAGCCGATCGAGCACCCTGTCGAGGACGACCTCGCCGGCGACCGTCTGCGCTGCGCCGATGACCGTCGCCATCTGGGCTTGAGCCTGCGTGAGCTCCTCCAGGGCCCGCTCGAGCTCGGCCGTCCGCGCCGCCACGCGTCGCTCCAGCTCGTGCGTGAGCTTCTGCAGCGCGGCCTCGGCGGCGACGCGCTCCTCGACCTGCGCCGCGAGGCTCTTCATCAGCTGCCTGAGCTTCGTTTGCACCCGGACGCGCGCGAGCAGCTCCTCGCTCTGGAACGGCTTGAGGAGGAAATCCACGGCGCCGAGGTTCAGCCCCTTCACCTTGTCCGCGCTCATCTCCGTGCTCGCCGTCATGAAGATGACAGGGATGTCGCTCGTGGCCGGATCCGTCTTGAGCCGCCGGCACGTCTCGAAGCCGTCGATCCCTTCCATCTTCACGTCCAGCAAGATGAGATCCGGCGCCACTTCCTTCGCGAGCTGGATGGCGCGCAGGCCGTTCGTCGCGGCCGCGATCTCGAACCCCCAGCCCGAGAGGTTGTCGCGGAGCAGCCTCAGGTTTCGCGGCTCGTCGTCGACGATCAGGACCGTTCCGATATCACTCACGTTCGTCACACTGCCCTCTCCAGCGGATGACCTCACCCTTCGCGCCAGCGACGCTGCATGAGGATGACTGCGCTCACAACAGATCTCAACCCGACGCCCTCATCGGGCGCCACCGTCGATACGCCCGCCGACGAGCTCTTCTATCGACTCCAGCCGGAAGTCCTCGGAGAGCTCGCGCAGGTGCTTGGCGAAAGGCGCGAGCCGAGGGTCGCCCAGCTCGAGCTTGTCCGCGTATTTCTGGATGTGATTGACGAGCCCCTTGCGCGCGAGATCGCGCAAGGCCTTGAGGTCCTCGTCCGGGGGCAGGACGACATCGCGGATGCTGGTCACGCCCGAGCCTGGGCTAGGCTCCGTCTCCTCGCTGGCGCCGTCCTGCCGCTCGTAGATCCACTCCAGCTTGAGGTGTCGCTGCAGCTTCTCGAGCAGCTCATCCATCTGCAACGGCTTGGCCAGGAAATCGTCCGCGCCCGCTTCCAGGCTCTTGTCCTGGTCGGTGATGAACGCGCTGGCGGAGGACGCGATGATCACCGTCCCTGCGAGCTCCGGCGCCTTGCGCATGCGGCGCATCATCTCCCAGCCGTCGAGCACGGGCATCGCGAGATCGGTGATGATCAGATCGAACCTCTCGCTCGCCGTCCTGTCCAGGCCCTCCTGGCCGTCGTTCGCCTCCGCCAGCTCGAACCCGAGGGTCGCGAGCATGCTGATGACCACGGCGCGGTTCTCCGGCTTGTCGTCCACCACGAGGAGCCTCCGTCGCGAGCCCTTGTAGCCGACGATCTGCCCCTGCTCCGTGCGCCTCACGGTGTCCGTCCAGTCGGGCGCCTCGGCGAGCGCCAGGTCCATCCAGAAGACGCTGCCCTTCCCGAGCTCGCTCCTGACCTGGATGGAGCTGCCCATCAGCGTGACGATGCGCTGGCTGATCGCCAGCCCGAGCCCGGTGCCCTCGCGGTGGCGACTCTTGTCTCCGACCTGCTTGAAGGGCAGGAATATCTGGTCCAGGTGTTCGGCGCCGATGCCGGTCCCCGTGTCCTCGATCTCGAATCGTATCCTGTGCGTCTTGGTCCGCGATTCGGGGCTCGCGCCGTCCTCCGGGAGATCCTTGCGCGCGCCGTGTGGCCCGCCGGGCACCTCCGCGACCGTGAAGGTGACGCTCCCGTTCTCGGTGAACTTGATGGCGTTGCCGAGCAGATTGAGCAGGATCTGACGCAGGCGCCGCTGGTCGGCGCGCACCCCCTCGGGCAGCGTGGGGCCGGGCTTGAACACGAACGCGATCCCCTTCTGCTCCGCGCGGATCCGGCAGATCTCGGCCGTCGCGTTCAAGAACGACGGGAGATGGAAATCGTTGGGGTGAATCTCCATCGTCCGCGACTCGATCTTCGCCAGATCGAGGACATCGTTGATGAGGGTCAACAGATGAGCGCCGGACTCGGCGATGACCTCGACGCCGCGCAGCTCCTGCTCGCCCAGGCTCCTGGAGCGCCTCAGGATCTGGGCGTACCCGAGGATGCCGTTGAGCGGTGTCCGCAGCTCATGGCTCATGTTGGCGAGGAAGTCGCTCTTCGCCCTGTTGGCCGCGTCCGCGGCGACCGTGGCCTCCTTGAGCTCGGCGGTGCGCTGCTCGACGCGCTGCTCGAGCTCCTCGTTCGTCTTCGCCAGGGCGGCGAACGTCTCACGGAGCTGCTGGGCCATGCCGTTCAGCGCGTCGCCGATGTGCACGAACTCCCGGGTGCCTGACGCCTCGAAGCGCTGATCGAGATCACCACCCCGGATCCGCTCGGCCGCCGTGACGAGCTGCCGCACCGACGGCAAGGTCACGCGCATGATCACGAGAACGGGCAGCGCGACGAGCGCCAGGATCGAGAACGCCGCGATCAGCCAGTAGTCCCAGTAAAGCCCCTTCACCGACGAGAGCAGCGCCGCGCGAGGGACGTCGGTGAGCAGAACCCAGTCCGGCGCCGCGATGCGCGCCGCCACGATCACGCGCTGATCCGTGCGGCCGACCACGTGCGCCGCCGCGGCGTCGTCGCGCTTCGCCGCCTCGAACGCGCGCTTGAGATCGTCGTCACCGATGGAGTCGACCGTCAGCGTGCCTTTGCTCCCGTGGATCTTGTCCTGGTGCACGCTCGAGACGAGCACCGTCCCATCGCCCCTCACGAGGGCGTGCTCCGTCCCCGGATACAGCGAGAGCTCCCGGAAGCTGTCCATCACCGCGTTGACCGTGACATCGTGCCCGGCGCTCCCCGCGAACACCCCGTCGCGGAAGAACGGCACCACGACGCTCACCATCCACTCGCGTGCCCCCGGGTCGTAGCTCGTCGGCGTCCAGCGCGGCTTTCCTTCCGGGTTGTTCGCCGGGAGCACGAGCGTCGTCCACTCCGAGTTGACGAAATCGACGGTCGTGTCGACCTGATCGATGTAGCTCGTGTGGCTGGGCCAGTACATCACGAGCCCGTTCCGCCTGGGGATGAGCCAGGTGTTGATGGGCTCCCCCGGCGCCCCCGCCGAGTACAGCTCGGTCATGCGCTTCAACTCCAGGAGAAAGACCTTCTCCCGGTCGTCGAGCGGGTACCCCGCGGGCAGCCAGACGATGGCGTCTCGCCTGGGCTCGAAGCCCGCGTTGCGCGACACCATGCCGCCGTCGCGCGACGGCCCGACGAGGGCGTCGAACTTCTGTGGGGTTTCTCCCTCGACTTCGTGCAACGCCGAGGTGAGCATGCGGCCGTACCGCGCGACGCTCGCCTCCGCCTGGATCAGGCGGTCGTTCATGCGGCGGGTCCACTCGTCATGGGTCCGCGCGAGGACGCCCAGCTCGTTCTTCAGGATCGCGCCCTCGATGGCCCACGCCGCGATCCACAGCCCCGGACCCACGAACACGAGCAGCGCGACGGCCAGCGGCCCCGCGACCCAGAAGGACAGACTCGGTGCGGTGCGAGGGCGTTGGCCGCTCCGCTCCCCCCGTTCATTCATGCGGTCATCGTACACGAATACAGGACCGCGCCACTTTTGAAGGTCAATGTCCTGAACAGAAAATATGGACACACGGTAGGAGCATGCGAGCCTGACGAGGACTGCGCCGCCACCACGACGCAGGTTGACTGACATGCTCGCGGAGCGATGGAGCGATTGGCGCACAGCGTGCGCCGGTGAGCTCACGCACCGTGGCCCGCTGGCGCTGGCCGCGGCGCGGCGGCTACTCCCAGCGGAAGAGCTTGAGGGCGAGCGCGAAGGTAGCGACGCCCCAGACGACGAGCAGCGCGAGCTCGGGCGCGATCGCGGCGAGCGGCGCCCCCTCGAGCATCACGCCCCGGAGCGCGTCGTTCAGCGCGGTGAGGGGCAAGGCCTGGACGAAAGGCTGGATCGCGTCGGGGAAGCGATCGGCCGAGAAGAAGACGCCGGAGCAGATCCACATCGGGAACGTGACGAGGTTGCCCAGGCCCGAGATGCCCTCGAGGGTCCGCGGCCGCGCCGCGATGAGCAGGCCGACCCCGGCGAACGCCAGCGCACCGACCACGGCGACCAGCGCGAGCGCAGCGAGCGAGCCGGCGATCGGCACGCCGAGCACGAGGGTCGCGAACAGGAGCAGGGCCACGACCTCGAGCGCCAGGAACACGAGCCGCGCGCCGAGGTGCGACGCGAGGAGCTGCCACCGCGGCATGGGCGCCGCGACGAACAGCTTCAGGAGCTTGCCGATGCGCTGCTGCACGATCGCGACCCCGATCCCCCAGATCCCGGTCAACATCACGTTCATGCCGAGCAGCCCGGGCACCAGGAAATCGACGTAGCGGGAGCCCCTCTCGGCCTCGGTCACCTCGAGCGCGGCCGGGCGGAAGGCGTCGGCGCGCCCGGCCGCGCGCTGGAGCGCCTGGTCCACCTCGAGCCGGGCGAGGCGGCTCTCCGGCCGCGCCGGATCGAACCAGTACGTGGGCGGATCGGTGGCGAGCACGACCAGCGCGACCTTGCCCGTCCGGAGCTCCTGCTGCGCCTGCGCCCGCGGGACCACCCGCGGGACGACCTGCCCCGACGCCTCGAGCGCCGCGCGCCGCGGCTCGGCCCCGGCGCCCTCCTCGACGCTCACCCGCACGGGCTCCGCGGGCTGGTCCCTGAACGCGACGGCCAGCGCCGACGAGAGCAGGATCGGGAACACGAACATCCAGAAGATCGCCTCGGGCTCGCGCAGGAACTCCACGACCCGCGCCCGGATGAGGAGCGTGAGCGACGAGGCGCGCAGGGAGCGGAGCCAGCGCGCCATCACGCGGCCTCGTCGTCCGCGAGCGTCCGCCCGGCGAGCGCCATGAACACGTCCTCCAGGCTCGCGTGGTGCGTCGCGAGCCGCTTCGGCGTGGCCCCGCGCGCCGCGCAGAGCGCGAGCAGCGGCGGGAGCACGCGCGCGACGTCGCGCACCGTCAGCCGGAGCGCCCCCTGCGCGGAGCGCACGGCCTCCACGCCCGGCAGCCCCATGAGCTCCTCCTCGGCGATCTCCGCGTCCACCTCGACCTCCACGACGTGCTCGGCGCCGAGCGAGGCGACGAGCGCCGCCGGCGTGCCGAGCGAGAGCAGCCGCCCGCGATCGACGATCCCCACGCGGTCGCAGAGGCGCGCGGCCTCCTCCATGTAGTGCGTGGTCAGGAGGATCGTGCGGCCGCGGGCCTTCAGATCCTCGACGATAGCCCATATCTGACGGCGCGACGCGGGGTCGAGGCCGGTGCTCGGCTCGTCGAGGAACAGCACCTCCGGATCGCCCGCGAGCGCGCAGGCGAGCGACAGCCGCTGCTTCTGCCCGCCCGACAGCGTGCGCACGAACGCGCTCGACTTTTCCTGCAAGGCCACGCGGCGCAGCGCCTGCTCCGGCTCGATGCCGCGCGGGTAGAAGCTGCGGAAAAGCGCGATCACCTCGCCGACCCGGAGCTTGTCCGGGAAGCGCGTCTCCTGGAGCTGGATGCCGAGCCGGGCGCGCAGCGCGATGCCGTCCCCCACCCAGCGCTCGCCCAGCACCTCGACCTCGCCGGCGTCGGGGCGGGTCAGCCCCTCGAGGATCTCCACCGTGGTCGTCTTGCCCGCGCCGTTCGGGCCGAGCAGGCCGAAGCACTCGCCGCGCTGCACCTCGAGGTCGAGCCCGTTCACGGCCACGACGTCCCCATAACGCTTGACCAGGCCGCGGCAGACCAGGGCGGGAGAGGCAGACACGGCACGTCTGTATCGCGGAGGACGGCAGAAAGGAACCGGGACACTTCAATCCAACGCGGCCTCCGGCGCGACGACGCGTGCAGGGCGGAGGCGCCCTCGGATCGCCCTCAGCAGATGAAGCGCACCTCCACGCGCCCACAGGAGCGCCGGAAAATTCGACAGACGACGCGACGTATCGCCTCTCCGGAGAATCGAATCTCACCAGAGACCTGCGGCGAGCGCGTCGAGCGCGGCCCTGCAAGGAACCATCCGGTCCGAGATCGTGGCTGGCCGGTCTGCAATCTCAGAGCGACGGAGTGGGGGGCGCGTGGTGAGCGATGAAGAAGGAGTGGTGCCCGTGCACTGCGGCGAGGTCATCGCAGACCGCTACCGGGTCGAGCGGCCTCTTGGCATCGGCGGGATGGGGGCCGTCGTCGCGGCGCGGCACCTGGCGCTGGGCGAGCTGGTGGCCGTCAAATTCATGCGGCCGGAGCACTGCGGCAACGCGGCGCTGCTGAGGCGGTTCCAGCGCGAGGCGCGCGGGATGTTCCGGATGAAGACGGAGCACGTGCCGCGGATCTACGACCTGGGCGCGCTCGCCCCGAGGCCGGGGATCGCGCTGCCGGTGCCGTACATCGTGATGGAGCACCTGTCGGGCAACGATCTCCGCTCGATCCTGGAGCGCCGCGGGCGGCTGCCGGTCGACGAGGCGGCGGAGTACGTCCGCCAGGCCTGCGTTGCCCTGACGGAGGCGCACGCGCTCGGGATGGTGCACCGGGACCTCAAGCCCGCGAACCTGTTCCTGACGTACCGGACCGACGGCACGCCGCTCCTCAAGGTGCTCGACTTCGGCGTCGCGAAGTTCATGAGCGCGAAGCCGGAGCACGACGGGCTCGAGATGACGACGGCGCGGTCGGTCATGGGCTCCCGCCGCTACATGGCGCCCGAGCAGATGCTGACGCCCAAGGACATCGATCTGCGCGCGGATCTGTGGGCGCTCGGGGTCGTGCTGTACCAGCTCGTGAGCGGCACGCTGCCGTTCGGCGCGGAGACGCTGGAGCAGTTCGTGCTGGTCGTGTCGGAGAAGGCGCCCCGGCCGCTCCGGAACGCGTGCGCCGATCTGCCCGAGGGGTTCGAGGAGATCGTGATGCGCTGCCTCGAGAAGGACCGGACGCGCCGCCCGGCCTCGGCCCGCGAGCTCGCCGCCGCGCTCGCGCCGTTCGCGCTGCGCGGAGCGCCCGACGCGACGCTGCCCACGGGGGTGCACCGGAGCCAACCGACGTTCACGTGGCTGGACGATGGGCCGCCCACGACCGCCGCGCGGCCGGCCGCGACCTCCGCTCGGCCGGCCGCGACCTCCGTTCGGCCGGCCGCGACCTCCGTTCGGCCGCCCACGACGTCCTCCGGGCCGGCCGAGACGAGGCGCGAGGGCCGCCGCCCCAGGCGAACCTGGCTGGCGGCCACGGCCGGCGCGGTCTCCGCGAGCGCCACGCTGGCCGCGATCCTGCTGTCGCCCGGGTGGCCGCGGGCAGCGGGATTGACCTGGGCCGACGGCGCCGGTGCCCAGCACCTCGCGGGCGTGCCGCAGGGGCTCGCCGCGGAGCCGAAGGGGAACGCGGTGGCAGCCAGGTCGTTCCAGGGGCCCGATGACGCGGCCGAAGGTGCGCTGCACGACGGCGCTGCCAGCGCGTGCGACGCGCCCCAGGCCGACGCCAGAGCCGCGCGCCCGGCCGCGCACAGCGGAGCCGGCGCCGTCCTGTCCACGAGGGCCGCGCCGCCCGCGCGGGCGAACGCGGGGAGTCCGCAGCGCGCGCTGGCGCGCGGGGTGCACACGTCCGGGTCCTCACCGGCGCCCGCCGCTGGCGCCGCGGTGCGGACGGCGGCGGATGCGCCGGCGCCCGTCCGGGGCGCGGCGGCGGGCGCGCCGTCTCTCGTGGCAGCGCCCGGCAGCGGCGCTGAAGCGGCGACGCCGGCGGGCGCGCCGGACAGCCCGTGGTGATCGCCATGCCCCGAGGAGCCCTGCCGAAGATCCCCTGCTGCTCGCGCCCGCGCGGGCTCGCTTCCGCCCTCGCGGCCGTGTCGCTGTCGCTCGCGCCGGCTGGCGGCCAGGCCGGCGAGCCCGGTTCGGCGCAGTCCGACACGGCACAGACGAGCCCCAATCTGGCACAGCCCAACCTGGGACAGCCCAGACCCAACCCGGGACAGCCGGGCGGGCACAAGGAGCAGGTGCTTGCGCTCTATCAGGCCGCGACGCGCCTGCTCGAGGCGGGCCGCATCGCCGAGGCGTGTGCCATGCTCGAGCAGGGCCGGACGCTCGATCCAACCGCCCTCAACCTCCTCCTGCGGCTCGGCGAGTGCCTCGCGCGCACAGGCAGGACCGCGGGCGCCTGGAACGTCTTCAGCGAGACCGCGGCCATCGCGAAGAGCGCGGGAGACCCCCGCGCCGCGCGCGCGACCGCGCTCGCGGCGGCGCTCGAGCCGCGGCTCTCGCGGATGGCGATCGCCGTGCCCCCCGGGAGCGCCGCGCCGGGGCTCGAGATCCGCCGCAACGGCGTGCTGCTCCTGCCCTCCCAGTGGGGACAGGCGCTCCCGGTCGACCCGGGGACGCACACGATCGAGGCGCAGGCGCCCGGCAGGAAGCGCTGGTCGGTCGAGCGCGTCGTCCCACCCGACGGCGCGGGCGTCGTCATCGACGTGCCCCTCCTCCTGGCGCAAGAGCCGCCCCCGCGCGCGCTCGCCGCCGCGCCGAAAGGCCAGAGGACGCAGGCGCCTCCCGTCCTGCCGCTCGACGACCGCGGAGGCGGCGCCGGGCGCGCGCAGCGCGTGATCGCGCTCGTGACCGGCGGCGCCGGCCTCGTCGGGCTCGGCCTTGGCGCCGTGTTCGGCGCCGAGGCGATCGCCCGCAGGGACGCCTCGAACCGCGGCCACTGCGACGCCCGGAGCCGCTGCGACGCCGTCGGGGTCTCGCTGCGCGAGGACGCGCAGGAGGCCGGCACCGCCTCGACGATCGCGTTCTCGACCGGCACCGCCGCGCTGCTCGCGGCCGGCCTGCTCCTCTGGACGGCCCCGCCCAGCGCCGCCGGCCCGCCCTCGCGCCGCGCCACGGCGGCGGCCGCCGCCGGCCCCGGCGGGTTCTCCCTCGTCGTGGGCGGGAGTTATTGACGTGGGCGCGCGCGGCACGACCGGGCTCGGCCTGCGGTTCACCCTCGTGGCGCTCGGCTGCGCCGGCTGCAACGCGCTGCTCGGGCTCGAGGACGGCATCCTCGTGGAGGAGGGCTGCGCGCCGCTCTCGACCATCGCCTGCTACAGCGGGCCGCCGGCGACCGAGGGGGTCGGCGCCTGCCAGACCGGCCTCATGCGGTGCAACGCCGCCGGCGACGGCTACGGCCCCTGCGAGGGCGAGGTGACGCCTGCGCCGGAGCGCTGCGGCAACGCGGCCGACGACGACTGCGACGGCGCGATCGACGAGGCGGACGGCGACGGCGGCCGGCCAGAGGATCCCGCGGCCGACGGCGGCAGCGCCGTCTGCGCCTGCGCCCCCGGGACCGTCGAGCCGTGCCCGTACGGAGGACCGCCGGGCACCGTGGGCGTCGGCGCGTGCCGCGCCGGCCGGCGGACGTGCGGGCTCGACAGCCGGTGGGGCGCCTGCGCCGGCGAGGTCACGCCGCGGATCGAGGACTGCAGCACGCCGGCCGACGACGACTGCAACGGCGGATGGGACTGCGGCGCGGTGCTCCCCGGCGGACCGCTCGGCGCCCTCCTCGGCGGCGCAGGCCAGGAGCGGGCGCGCGCGCTCGCGGCGGGCCCCGGGGGCTCCGCGATCCTGGGCGGCGAGTTCGCGGGCTCCCTCGATCTCGGCGCAGGGCAGTTCGCGACCGGCGCCGAGCAGGACATCTTCGTCGCGCGGCTCGATCCGGGCGGCACCGTGGCGTGGATACGTCGGTTCGTCACCGAGGGGCGAGGCTCGCTGCAGGCGCTCGCGGTGGATCTCGACGGCCATGTCGCGATCACGGGCGAGCTCGTGGGGAAGATGAACGACGTGGGGCTCACGGCCGACGCGCCGCTGGGGTTCGTGATCAAGCTGGACGACCTGGGCGAGCCGCAGTGGAGCGCGATGCTCCTCGGCAGGCCGCAGGACATCGCGGCCTCGGCGCGGGGCGAGTTCGTTGTCGTGTCGACGCTGATGGACCCCGGCGGGACCGACGTGGCGGTGGCCAAGCTCGACACGTCGGGCGAGCTCCTCTGGAGGCGGGAGTTCCGCGGCGCGGGGAACCAGGAGCCGACGGGTGTGGCGGTGGACCCGCGCGGGGATGTGGTCATGACAGGGACCTTCGACGGCGAGCTCCAGCTCGGCGACGACGCGCCCCGGCTCCTGTCCAGGGGGATGAGCGACGTGTTCCTGGCCAAGCTCGACGAGGGCGGCGAGCACGTCGCGTCGCTGGCCTTCGGAGACGGCCGCCTGCAGCGCGGCGGCGACATCGAGATCGGGCCGGGCGGCGAGATCGCGCTGAGCGGGACCTTCGACGGGATCCTCGATCTGGGCGGCGGCGAGCTGTTCTCGGAGGGGATGTCCGCGTTCGTGGCCGAGCTCGGGCCTGCGCGAGAGCACCGCTTCAGCCGGGCCTACCCCGCGGAGCGGCCGCCGCGCCTCGCGCTCGAGGCGGACGGCGGGCTCGTCCTGGCGGGCGACGTCGATGGCCCGACCCACCTCGGCGGGGGGCCGCTCGACGGCGCGGGCGGCGGCGGCGACATCGTCGTGGCGCGGTTCGACGCCGGGGGGCGCCACGTCTGGAGCAAGCGGCTCGGCCCGGGCGCCGGGAGCAGCGGCGGGCGCCGGTCCGCGGCGGGGGTCGCGTCGTTCGTGGACCGCGGCCACGCCCTGCTCGCCGGGACCGTGGAGGGCAGCGTGGACCTCGACGGCGCCACGGCGCAGTCGACCTGGTCCGACATCCTGGTGGTGCGGCTCTCGCCGTAGGGCGCCGGCGCTCCCTGGCAGGTTCGCACCCGGCAGGACCGCTCATCGCAGGGGGCCGCTCGACGCGCGCCCCTCGATGGTCGCCGGCAGGACGGTATGCGACAAAACAGGACAGGCGATCTCGTCGAGATCGCCTGTTCTGTCCGGCCGGCTCGGATCACCTCAGGATCGATGACGCACGACGCCGGCTCGGCGCCTGAGAGCCATCACTGGCAGGTGCCCAGGCACTCGAGGTACGGGAGGCACTCCGCATCGTCTTCGCAGGCGGCCGCGGCGGCCTCGATGCAGGCATCGTCCTCGGCGAGGTCATTCAGGCACGCCACGCAGTCGGCGTTGTTCGCATCCAGGTTGATGGTGCCGTCATCGTTGCAGACGTCGGTCGTGGCATCGGTGGTATCGCACACGCTGGCGCACGTGGCGTCAGCCGTGCAACCGCACGCCTCGAACCCGTGAATCCCGAGGGCCTCCAGCCCTTCCGCGTACGTCTCATCACAGCAGTCCAAGCACTCGTTCTCGGTCCCGGCGTCGGAGCACTCCTCGGCCCCGCCCGTGCCCGAGCCGCCCTCGCCCGTCCCGCCTGATCCGCCCTCGCCCGTGGTGGCCGACGACGTGGTGGTGGTCGAGCCCGAGGCGCCCGAGCCGCCGTCGCCGCTCGTGTCGCCATCACCGCTCGTGACCGTACAGGCCGCCATCATACCCACGCTGATCAGGATCGCTGCGAAACCAAAAGCTTTCATGAATCCACCTCCAGACGAGTAGGGTCGCGCCGCGCGGCTCGTAACTCGGCACTACACGTCGAGCGACGTCGCCGGGCCACGCTTCCTGTGCACTTCAACGCCACCGTCGGCGCCGGGCGCTGTTCCTACACCAGAATTTTACGTGATGGTATCTGCTTCGTGCCTACAGCTGCGCCTCTGCGCCCCAAGCGGTCGCGCGAGGAGCACGCATGTCTCTGCACAATGTGCGCGCAATCCACCGGGACAGATCGGTTGTCAGCAGTTTTGTGCAACAGGAGCAGACCCTAGCACAGGGCAGGTGCGGGAGATCAAGCGGCTCCGCGTGGATAACCTGCTCCAGGGGAACGCGCTGGGCATGCGGGCGACCTCAACGGCAACTGTGCGACAGGAGGCGCCCACCAGAGCTCGCTGGTGGCCTGTCGCGCTTCGAACGATCGAGATCTCGATGGAGCGGCGGCGAGCTCTCGGCCCTTTTGCTTGCGCGGGCGGTGTTACGAGCCGCCCGCGGCGCGCCGCATGGCGCAGTCGAGGTCGCCTTTGCAGGGGTCGCCCGCTGTACGCGCGCCGCCCGGGCTCGCCGGCGGCGCGGCGGTCGCCGGTCCACTGCTCTCCGCGGCGCGCTTCGCCGACGCCTTGCCCCCGGCTGCGGCGGCGGGTGGGGCCTTCGCCCCGCGCTCGCGCGCCTTGTCGCCCTTCTTCTTCTTGGCCGGAGGCGCCTCGGCGGGCGCGGCCGCGGCCTTGGCCTCCACCTTCGGCAGCTGCGCCAGCGCCGCGCTCGCCGCGTGCCGCACGCCGGGCTGCGCAGCCGCCTGGAGCGTCTCGCGCGGGGCGCCGAGCCACACCGCGCTGGCGACGAGCGCCGCCCCGAGGATGCCCGCGATTCCGTAGCGCACGCCCGCGGCCCGCCGCGCGCGCGGCGGGCGCAGGTCGATCGGGACCTCGGAGGGCACGGGCGTGAGATCCGGCGGCCTGAACGCCGGCAGCTCGGAAGGCACGCCGAACGGAAAGATCTCGAGGTAGCTGCTGCGCTCTCCGTCGCCTGCGGGGGACCCGTGGCTATCCTCCATCCCGGAGCTCCTCGCGCCGCGATCGGCCCGCGCGCCGCTCTTGGTGGAGGCGTCCTTCTCCACCGCGAGCAGCGCGCTCAGGGAGATCACCACCGAATTCTCGTCCCGCGGCCCGGCTGCGACGCCGTCCGGCGCCGCTCCGCCGCTCGTGGATCGGCCATCCGTCTCGCCGGGCAAATGATCCGTGCTTCTCATAGGCTCCACCCCGCCTGCCTTCCGTGTCGACCGAGCACAGGGCGCAGACAGCATCTATCAGTGTACTCGCCATTTACCGCTCTTGATACAAGTTTTTTACTGCACTGGAGAGCACACCTCCTCGCAACAGCTCGCCACAGCGCCGGAGCTCGCAGCGCTCGTGCGCGCAGCGGCCAGAGCCCCCCACACCGTGTCGGCTCAAGCGACATCGGGCGTGACGACCCCGGGCGAGGCCGCGCGTGCGCGCTCAACGACCCCACGCTCGACGCCCCGCGCGCCTCGCCCTCGCCCTCGCGTGCGGTGCATCACAGCGGAGCCGTAACCGGGGCGAAAACTCGAGCGGAACGAGAACAACGATGGATCGCTCGACGCGCTTTGTGGCCAGAAATCCAAACGGCCTGCGGAAAACGCACGGCGCCTGCCGGCCGGGCGACATTTCACGTCGACGAAACCTCTACGAAACATGCCACTCGGCATAAGGCCTTTCACCACGACGTCGTGTGGCTGGCCCTTGTCCGGGGACCGCGTTCTGCTGTGCAGGGCGGCCATCGGGTGTGTCCAGCCGGGAGTCTTCACTGGCCGGCTCCCGAACTCCCAACGGCTCTTGTGCAGTCGAATCGCCGCGCCGCGTCGATGCAGGGCATTGGACGCGCCCTCGGCACCCAAGGAGGATGCGTTGAATATGTACACGTCTGGGTTGGACGTTGAGGATCGGCCGGCGGCGGGCACCTCTCGGCGTCGGGCGCTCTGCGTCGCGATGGCGGCGCTCGCCGGCGCGGCCCTGCTCTCTGCCTGCGGCAAGGCGAACGACGAGGCTCCGGCGCCCGGGACGGCGCCCGTGGCGCCCGCCTCGGACAGCGGCTCCATCAAGGTCGGCGTGCTCCACTCGCTGAGCGGCACCATGTCGATCAGCGAGGTGGCCGTGAAGGACGCGACGCTGCTCGCCATCGAGGAGATCAACAAGGCGGGCGGCGTGCTCGGCAAGCAGCTCGTGCCCGTGGTCGAGGACGGCGCCAGCGACTGGCCCACGTTCAACGAGAAGGCCAGGAAGCTCGTGCAGCAGGACGCCGTGGCGGTCGTGTTCGGCGGCTGGACCAGCGCCAGCCGCAAGGCGATGCTGCCCTCGTTCGAGGAGCTGAACGGCCTGCTCTTCTACCCGGTCCAGTACGAGGGGCTGGAGCAGTCGCCCAACATCTTCTACACCGGCGCCGAGCCGAGCCAGCAGATCGTCCCCGCGGTCGACTACCTGCTCGAGAAGGGCAAGAAGCGCATTTACCTGCTCGGCTCCGACTACGTCTTTCCGCGCACGGCCAACAAGATCATCAAGGCGCAGCTCGCGGCGAAGGGCGGTGAGCTCGCCGGCGAGGAGTACCTGCCGCTCGGCGGGACCGAGGTCAGCACGATCATCACCAAGATCAGCGCGGCCAAGCCGGACGCGATCTTCAACACGCTGAACGGCGACAGCAACGTGGCGTTCTTCAAGCAGTTCAAGGACGCCGGCTACACCGCCGACAAGCTGCCGGTCCTCTCGGTGAGCGTCGCCGAGGAGGAGGTGCGCGGCATCGGCGCCGAGAACATCGCCGGACACCTCGTCTCGTGGAACTACTACCAGACCACGGACACCCCCGAGAACAAGAAGTTCGTCGACGCGTACAAGGCCAAATACGGCGCCACGCGCGTCACGGACGACCCCATCGAGGCCGGCTACTTCGGGGTCTACCTGTGGAAGATGGCCGTCGAGAAGGCGAAGTCGACCGAGGTCGCCAAGGTGAAGGAGGCCGTGAAGGCCGGAGGCATCGAGTACAACGCGCCCGAGGGCCTGGTCCGGCTCGACGGGAAGAACCAGCACACCTGGAAGACGGTCCGCATCGGCGCGGTCCGGAAGGACGGCCTCATCGACGAGGTGTGGAGCTCGGGCAAGCCGGTCCAGCCGGATCCGTACCTGAGCGCGTATCCCTGGGCGAAGGAGCTGGCCGCGAAGTAGCGGGGGCGAGCGCGAAGCCTGAAGCCCGGACCACGGAGCCGCGGAGGGCGCGGGGCCTCGTCAGGATGCCCTCCGCGCCTCCGCGGCCCGAACCTCACTGTGCGCGGCGTCTCGATCGGTTGGGTGCTCTAGAATGAACGAAGTTCTCCTCCACGCCTTCAACGGCCTGAGCCTGGGCTCGATCCTCCTGCTCATCTCGATGGGCCTCGCGTTCTCCTTCGGGCTCATGAACGTGATCAACATGGCCCACGGCGAGTTCATCATGGCGGGGGCCTACACGACGTACGTCATCGGGCACCACGTCGCGCCGCTCGTCGGGGGGACCGAGGCCGGGCTCTGGTTCCTGCTCGCGCTGCCGGCCTCGTTCCTCGTGGCCGGCGTGCTCGGGCTCGTGCTCGAGCTCTCGATCGTTCGCTTCCTGTACGGCAGGCCGCTCGACACGCTCCTCGCCACGTGGGGTGTCGGGCTCGTGCTGCAGCAGGCCGCGCGGAGCCTGTTCGGCGCGTCCAACGTGCAGGTCTCGAGCCCGTCGTGGCTGAGCGGCGGCGTGGCGCTCTCGGGCGGCGCGCAGCTGCCTTACAAGCGGGTCTTCCTCATCGCGCTCGTGATCGCGTGCATCGCCGCGGTCTACACGTACCTGCACCGCTCCGCGGGCGGCAGGCGGCTGCGGGCCGTCATGCAGAACCGCGAGATGGCCTCGTGCCTCGGCGTCCGCGCGCGCCGGGTCGACGCCGCGACGTTCGCGCTCGGCGCCGGGCTCGCCGGGATCGCCGGGTGCGCGCTGACGCAGCTCGGCTCGATCGGGCCGTCGCTCGGGACGAACTACATCGTCGACGCCTTCATGGTGGTCATCCTCGGGGGCCTCGGGCGGCTGCCTGGCACGGTGGTGGCCGCGCTCGTGATCGGCGTCGCGAACACGCTGCTCGAGCTCTCGACGACGGCGTCGCTCGGCAAGGCGCTCGTGTTCGCGCTGGTGATCGCCTTCTTGCAGTGGCGTCCGACAGGCCTGCTCGCCCTGCGCACACGATAGGAGAGGACATGGACATGGCCCCTCGAGACTCTGCCCTTCGCAATTTCGTCTGGACCTGGGGAGCGCCGCTCGCCGTGGCGCTGCCGCTCCTCGTCGCGCCGCTCGTGCTCTCCGATTTCCGCCTGAACCTGCTCGGCAAGTTCCTCACGTACGCCATCGTCGCCCTGGGGCTCGATCTCATCTGGGGCTATGGCGGGATGCTGAGCCTCGGGCAGGGGCTCTTCTTCGGCCTCGGTGGCTACGCGATGGCGATGTACCTGAAGCTGGAGACGTCCGGCTCGCGCCTGCCCGATTTCATGAGCTGGAGCGGCCTCGAGGCGCTGCCGATCTTCTGGGAGCCGTTCCGCTCGCCGGTCGTGGCCCTCTGCGCCGTCGTCCTCCTGCCGATGGCGGTCGCGTCCGCGGTGGGTTATCTCGTCTTCCGGAGCCGCGTCCAGGGGGTGTATTTCTCGCTGATCACCCAGGGGCTGACGCTGATCGCGTCGATCCTCTTCATCGGCCAGCAGGCGGTGACGGGCGGCACGAACGGGATCACGAACCTGAAGACGATCTTCGGCTTCGCGCGGGGGGCAGCCGGGACGCAGACGGTGCTCTATTTCGTGACGCTCTTCTGCCTCGGGGCGCTCTACCTCCTGTGCCGGAAGCTCACCCAGTCGCGCTTCGGGCGCCTGCTCGTGGCGATGCGGGACGACGAGAACCGGGTGCGCTTCCTCGGCTACAACCCGGTCACGCTGAAGACGCTGGTGTTCGCGCTGTCGGCGGGCATGGCGGGCATCGCGGGCGCGCTGTTCGTCTGCCAGGTCGGCCTCATCTCGCCCTCCTCGATGGGCGTGATCCCGTCGGTCGAGATGGTGACCTGGGTGGCTGTCGGCGGGCGCGGCACGCTGATCGGCGCGGTCGTCGGGGCGATCCTGGTCAGCCTGGGCAAGAGCGCGCTGAGCGAGTCGTACCCCGAGGTGTGGCAGCTCGGCTTCGGCGCGCTCTTCGCGGCGTCGGTCATGCTGCTCCCGAAGGGCGTCTCGGGCTTCCTGCAGCGGCACGCCGCGAAGCTCTCGCGCCGCGACACGGGCGGCGCGGCGGGGCCGGCGAGCGGGGATGAGGTCGATTCGGCGGCGGGCCCAGAGGCGCCGGCGACGACCGGTCGCTGAGGGGGAGGCGCGGAGATGAGCGGAAGCGAGCACGGAATCGAGCGCGGAATCGAGCGCGGAATCGAGCGCGGAATCGAGCGCGGAATCGAACGCAGAGACGAGGAGAGGAGCAGCGCGATGAGCCGCGGCAACATCGTCGAGGTCCAGCGGGTGACGGTGAGCTTCGACGGCTTCAAGGTGCTGGACGAGCTCGACTTTTCCATCCAGCGCGGGGAGCTCCGGTTCCTGATCGGGCCGAACGGCGCGGGGAAGACGACGCTGCTCGACATCCTGACCGGCAAGACGAAGCCGTCGAGCGGACGTGTGGTGTTCCACGGAGGTGGGGAGTCCGGACAGGAGGCCGTGGAGGTGAATCGCCTGCCGGAGCACGCCCTTGTGCGGCTCGGGATCGGCCGGAAGTTCCAGACGCCCGCGGTGTTCGGGAGCCTCACGGTGCTCGAGAACCTGGAGGCGGCGATGGGCTTCCGGGAGAGCGCGCCGGGGCTGCTCCGCGGGCTGTCAGCGCCGCAGGAGAGGGAGATCGCCGAGACGCTCGATCGCGTCGGGCTCCGGCGGCGCGCGGACGTGCGGGCCGCGGTGCTCGCGCACGGAGAGCGGCAATGGCTGGAGATCGGCATGCTGCTCGTGCAGCAGCCGAAGCTGCTCCTGCTCGACGAGCCGGTGGCGGGGATGACCCGGCGCGAGCGCGACCGCACGGGGGAGCTCGTCCAGGAGATCGCGAAGCAGCGGTCGGTGCTGGTGGTGGAGCACGACATGGAGTTCGTGCGGCGCTACGCGAGCACGGTGACGGTGCTGCACGCCGGCAGGCGGCTGTGCGAGGGGCCGGTCGAGGAGGTCCAGGGCAACGCGCAGGTGATCGAGGTCTACCTCGGGCGGGCGCACGACGCGGGGCGCGCGCGGGGCGGGGCCAAGGAGCCGGCCGAGGCTCAGGCGGAGGAGCGGTAGCGAGCATGCTGGTTGTCGAGGATCTCGCGGTCTATTACGAGGAGAGCTGCATCCTGTCGCAGGTCAGCCTGGACGTCGCGCCAGGGCGGGTGTCGTGCCTGCTGGGCCGCAACGGGGTCGGCAAGACGACGTTGCTCAAGGCGATCATGGGCGTGCTGAAGCCAAGGCGCGGCAAGGTGACGCTCGACGGGTCGGACCTCACGGCGAGGTCGCCGAGCGACAGGGCGCGCGCGGGGATAGGCTATGTGCCGCAGGGGCGAGGGATCTTCCCCTACCTGACGGTGCGAGAGAACCTGCTCATGGGCTTCGAGGCGAAGAGCGATCCGACGCCTAGCCCGGCGGCGCTGGAAGAGATGATGGAGATGTTCCCCATCCTCAGGAAGTTTCACGCGCGGGCGGCAGGGACGCTGAGCGGCGGGCAGCAACAGCAGCTCTCCCTCGCGCGCGTGCTGCTGAGGAAGCCGAAGCTGCTCTTGCTCGACGAGCCGACGGAGGGGATCCAGCCGTCGATCATGCAGGAGATCGGGGAGGTGATAAAGGGGCTCGGACAGAAGGGGGATATGGCGATCCTGCTCGTGGAGCAGTTCCTGGACTTCGCGCTCTCGACGGCGAGCGAGTACTTCATCATGGATAACGGCGGGATCGTGCGGCGGGGGAGCGTGGCGGAGTTCGACGACGAGATCGCGAGGGAGTTTCTGGCGGTGTGACGGGATTGCCAAACGGCCCGGCCCAGGGAGAGGGAGTCCGCGGCGGGGCGCACCCAGATCTACACCAATGCGTCGTCTGCGCTCGTCGCCGTCACCGCCTGGTCGAGCCATCGCTCGAGCGTGGCCAGCTCGGAACAGGCATCAATCTGAGCCTCGAGCGGCGCGCTGAGCGCAAGCCCACGCCGCGCCAAGACCCTGCGCAGCGCCGCGCGCGCTCCGATAAGCTGGCCCCTCTCGATCGCATGCTCGATGAGCAACTTCTTGCCCTCCGGGCTGTGGGCGAGCAGGAACCGGAGAATCCACCGCCTGCGCGCCTCGATCTCCGGGTCGTCGGAGCGAGCGAACCGCCGAAGCAAGTCGTCGCTCACCCCCGCTGATATCGGCATATGTTGTACGTGCGGATCACCCATTCCACATCCCGCCGCGGTGCCACCCACCGGGCGAGCTCGTCGAGGGCCTGTCCTGAGCGAGCGATCAGGAACGGCACCAGCTCGTCGCGCAGCGGCAGCTCGTGGGCCGCGATCCAGAGGAACTGAAAACGGCGAGGGTCCGACCCGGTAACAGCCCGGGGCGAACTTCTCCAGCGTCCGGACGGAGTGCTGCACGACGGCAGGTGGGGACCGACGACCCAGATCGGCTCCTCGCCATCCAGGGCGGCTCGCGCTCCTCGATGCGCTCGATCTCGCGCGCCAGCCTGCGCAGCGTCGCGCGCTTGATCTCCCCGATGCCGACGTGGTCGCCGGCCATCTTGATCTCGACGAGCACCTCGTCGTGGTCGCACGCCGCCGGCCAGAGCGGGGCGAGGGGAACGAGGCCCTCGGGCCGCAGCACGCGGAGATAACCGTCGGCCTGGACACGCTCGAGTCGCACCTCGAGCGGCCGGTGCCATGCGGCGGAGCCGGCGGTGACGCGCGGGGTGTCCTCGGCGAAGGTCAGCTTCGCGAACCCGTCAAGCTTGCCCACGGCGGCCTTGATATCAACTCACCGACGGCGACGCACTTCAAATAAGCGATCTGCACGGCAGATAAAGAGAGATGAATTCGCAACCCTGTGCGCAAGAGCGTGAGAGCGGGTAACCCGACCCCGGCGCCGCGGGCGACACGTCACGCTCGGTCGGAGCGGCCGCGGAGCGACAGCGCTCAAGAGCAGCACGACGGTAGGCCTCGGTGAGGCGGACGCCGTCGAGCAGGCCAAGGCACTGCGCAGCAGCCTGGGTGTGCCGTCCCTGCTCTCGTCCGTTCTCAGCTGCGGGATCCCATCGGATCATGCCAACGGCATCGGGGTCCGGTGCGCGAGGACGCCGTCACCAGCCGACAGGGCGATCGCGGCGCGTGACACGTTCCGCCCTCGCGGTGCGCTGCACGCTTCCCTGGACCGAGCCGGCGCGCCGGCGGTATCGCCTTGTCAGGCGATATCCCCAGCAGCGGTCCTCAGCTCGGCTCGTCGAGCACTTCGGCGAGGGACTTCGCGCTGAGCACCCGCTCGGCCCACTGCTCGAGCACGGCGATCTCGGCCCCCTCGACCCGGGCGACGGCGGCATCCGGCAGCTCGCCGAAGCGAGCTCGCAGCTGCCGCAGCAGGATGGCACGCTCTCCTTCGTGGCGTCCCTGCGCGACGTACTTCTTGGCGAAATCGCTCTGGTATTCGTAGCCCTTCACCATCGCCTCCAGGGCCCGCCGGGCCGTATCGTCCAGGGAATTTAGCACGAGATCGCCGTAGAACCTGGCCCTGTCCTCATCGAGCTCGCGGATGGCGGGCAGGACGGCGGCGGCGATGTTCGCGCCCTGCTCGCCCGCGCCATGCGCGAGGGCGGAGAGCACGCCCAGCTCGGGGCGCCGGGCCGCCTCGGCCGTGTCCGTCACGATCGGAACCGCCTCATGCCCCAGCACGGGCGGTCGCAGGACGAAGCCCGGAATGCCGGTCTCGATGGGCTATGCGCACCAGGCAGCGACGTCGGGGTCGGGAGCGACGACGAGCAGGCCGGCCGGGCATCGGTGAATGGCGCGCGCGCCCATGGTGTACTCGGGCCAGGTGAAGCGCTTTCGAGGATCGATGGCGAGCTGGACCTCGACGATGAGCACCGAGACGGGGAGGTCGTCGCCGAGCAAGAGGACGACGACGTCGGCGCGGTACTCGGCAGGCTGGATCTGGGTGAGATCGTTCGAGGTGGAGCGCGCTCCGGAATGCGGCGGCAGCGGGACGCCCAGCACCTCGACGAGGAGCTCAGCGGCAAGCGACGGGCGGTTCTTGAAGAGATCGACGAGGATCTCGTGGTCCATGGACGGCATCGTGCGGTGGCTCGCAGGTGCTTGAGTTCCGAGAGCGCGCGGGGTCTCGCCGGCGAAGGTCTCGCTTCGCAAACCGCATCCCGATGGCGCGTGGAGGAGTTGATATCAGCGCTCCGGGAGGAGCGCACTCGAAATATCGACGTTGAGCAGCATGAATAGAGACATCATGATGGCGACCTGCGCGTAATGCCGTGAGTCTGCGCGCCCTGCTGCCCCCTCTCCTCATCGAGGTCGCGGAGGGCGGGCGGCACGGCTGCGGCGATCGCGGCGCCCTGCTCGCCAGCGCCGTGCGCGAGGGCGGAGAGGACGGCGAACTCGGTGCGTCGTGCCGCCGCGTCGGTGTCCGTCACGCTCGAAACCACCTGCCGCCCCAGCACGGGCGTGCGCGGGTCGAGCGTGCGGCGGCGCAGCAGGGCAAGAGGGGGAGGACGCGCGTGGGTGGACAGCGGAAGCGTGTCAGCAGTAGGACGAGGCATGGCGAAGCGGACGGGCGCGAGATGGCTGTGGGCGGCGTGGGCGGCGACGGCGGGCGGCTGTGCGCTGGTGGCGGGGCTGGAGGACGGTTATTACGTGCAAAAAGAAGGAAGTGGCGGGAGCGGAACCGGAGGCGAAGCCGGCGCCGAAGGGGAGGCTGGAGGCGGGATGGGAGGCGCCGGGGGAGCTGGAGGCGGGATGGGAGGCGCCGGGGGAGCTGGAGGCGGGATGGGAGGCGCCGGGGGAGCTGGAGGCGGGATGGGAGGCGCCGGGGGAGCTGGAGGCGGGATGGGAGGCGCCGGGGGAGCTGGAGGCGGGATGGGAGGCGCCGGGGGAACTGGAGGCGGGGACGGTTGTACGCCGGCCGGGAAGGAGTGCGTCAGGCAGACCTGCGTCGACGGGAAGTGCGTTGGGGAGTGCGGCCCGGAGGACGTGCGTTGCTCGGAGGAGAATCGCCCGCAGCGGTGCGGAGAGCGCGGGGCGTGGGCGGACGCCGAGCCGTGTGGTGCGGCTGCGCCCGTCTGCAGTCGAGGGGCATGCGTGACGCCGCCGAGCTGTGTCGGCCTGGCCCAGACGTGCGGTCGTGACAGCAACGAGAGCTGTTGCGCGACGGGGGAGGCGGTGCCCACGGGCAAGTTCAACCGGAGCAACGACACCGCGTATCCAGCGACGGTGAGCGGATTCCTGCTGGATCGGTTCGAGGTGACGGTGGGTCGCTTCCGGAAGTTCGTGGAGGCGTATCCCGGGAGCAAGCCTGGGGCGGGAGCGGGAGCGCACCCGAAGAACATCGCAGGGTGGGACGCGGCGTGGGACAGCAGCCTGCCCGCGGATGCTGCGGCATTGAAGGCCGCGGTGAAGTGCAACTCGACCTACCGGACCTGGACGGATGTAGCAGCGGAGAACGAGCATCTTCCGATGAACTGCCTGAGCTGGTACGTGGCGTTCGCGTTCTGCGCGTGGGACGGAGGCCGACTGCCGACGGAGGCGGAGTGGAACTACGCGGCAGCGGGAGGGGGAGGAGCAGACGGTCAGCGGGAGTATCCGTGGTCGAAGCCGCCGAGCTCGACGACGATCGACAGCATGTACGCGGGATATGAGTGCGGGCCTGACGGCTCGTGCGCATTCAGCGACATCCAAGCGGTGGGGTCGAAGTCGCCGAAAGGGGATGGCAAGTGGGGTCAGGCGGACCTGTCCGGGAGCCTGTGGGAGTGGGTCTTGGATTGGTACAAGGACCCGTACGACTCGCAATGCGATGATTGTGCCAATTTAGCATCTACCTCGTCCCGGGTGCTCCGGGGCGGGAGCTGGGGCTATGGTGCGTCGTACCTGCTCTCTTCCCGCCGCGGCTACGACGTCCCGTCGGGCCGCGGCGGCGGCGTCGGGGCCCGGTGCACGAGGACGCCGTAGCAACATGGCACAAGTATCGCTTACATGTATCATTTCCCTTGAAACTTGATCCTTGAACCCTTGATCAAGCAAGGCTCCCCACCGATGTCGGGCGATAGCAGCCGCAACGCAGGGAGCCGGGGGTCCGGGGACGGAGCCCCCGGCCCCCGCTGCAGCGCCGGTGATCGCCGTCCGCATGGAAGCGCTGCTCGCCTGGGTCGCCGAGCGCGTCGCCAAGTTCCCCCGCGACCACCGCTTCACCGTCGGCGACCGCCTTCTCCATGCCTGCCTCGACGTCACCGAGCACCTCGTCGAGGCCTCATACCGGCTCCCGTCCCCTTGACGCCGCCCGCCCGGCGCGTGAGCCTCCTCTCGTGTCGGTCATCCTTGCGGAGGGGACGGTCTTCGCGCGCCGCTACCGCGTCGAGCGCCTCATCGCCGCCGGCGCGATGGGGGCCGTCCACGAGGTGATTCACCTCGAGACCGAGCGCCGCCGCGCGCTCAAGGTCATGCACGCTCACCTCTTCCAGAGCGAGCAGATGCGCGCCCGCTTCAAGCAAGAGGCGCGCATCGCGGCCAAGGTCGAGAGCGAGCACATCGTCGATGTCTTCGACGCGGGCGTCGACGAGGCGACCGGCATGCCGTTCCTGGTCATGGAGCTGCTCCGCGGCGAGGAGCTCGGCGAGCGCATCAAGCGCGCCGGCCGCCTGCCGCCCGCCGAGGCCGTCACCTATCTCTACCAGACCGCGCTGGCCCTCGACCGTACCCACGCGGCGAGCATCGTGCACCGCGACCTCAAGCCCGCGAACCTCTTCCTGTCGCAGCGCGAGGACGGCTCGGTCCGCGTGAAGATCCTCGACTTCGGCATCGCCAAGCTCGTCGCCGAGGGCGCGACCGCGGCGGGCACCACGAGCAGCCTCGGCACGCCGCTCTACATGCCCCCCGAGCAGTTCCACGGCCGCGCGAGGCTCACAGGCGCCGCGGACGTCTTCGCGCTCGGCATGATGGCCTATACGCTGCTCGTGGGCACCTCGTACTGGGATCCCGAGGCGAGCAGCGTCGACGGCGTGTTCGCATTCGCGATGATCGCCGTCTTCGGTCCGCAAGAGCCGCCGGTGCAGCGGGCGCGCTCGATGGGCGTGACGCTGCCGCCGGCCTTCGACACGTGGTTTGCCCGGGCCACGGCGGTCAATCCCGCGGCGCGGTTCCAGCGGGCCACGGAGGCGGTGCGGGCCCTCGGCGACGTGCTCGGCGTCCCGGCGGGCGGCAGCCGGGCGACGTTCCCGAGCGCGCCGTCCTGGCCCGGAACCGCCCCCGCCACCGCGGCGGTCGCCCCCGCCCTCTTCACGGCCGAGCCGGCCCCGGCGGCGGCGGCGAGCGCGGGCCCGGAGCGCGACGCGCGCTCGTCCGGTCCGGCGCACGTGGGGAGCTCGACCGGCGCCGCGGTGTCCGGCATGCTGTCCATGCCGTCGAGACCGAGCCGCGCCCCGCTCGCCGCGGGGCTTTCGGGGCTGGGGCTCCTCGTGCTGCTGGGCGGCGGCTGGGTCGCGCTGCGCGCCAGCCGCGGCGGCGAGCCAGCGGCGGCTGCCGGCACGACGGCCGCGGCGGCTGCCGTCACGACGGCCGCGGCGGCGTCGGAGACGACGTTGGCAGCGCCCGGGCCGACCCTCACGCCCGCGCCCGAGCCGACCCTCGCGCAGGCGCCCGTGCCGGCCGCCGCGGCGCCGGAACCGACCGCCGCAGCGACGCCTCCTCCCCCCTCGGCGACGGCGCCGCGCGCGCCGTCCACGGCGGTGGTGCAAGCCTCCACGGCCCCCGCGCCGACAACGCTCCGCCCGGGCGCGCCGCCACGGGAGCCCGCGGCCAAGCCATCGGCATCGGGGCCCAGGCCGCCCTCGGGCGCCAAGAAGCCGCCCGCGCCGCAACAAACGACATCCACCTCCCCCTCCCCGTACGGCCGGTATTGAGCTGCACCTCCGCGGCAGCGCCGGCTCGCGCCCTGCACGCGATCTCCGCCTCGGTGGCAACGCCGGCTCACCCCCTGCGCGCCGAGCGTGTCCTCGTCAGCGAGCGGTTCAAGCGCCGTCATGAAGGCGCAGCGCCCCGTTCCCCTCTCCTTCCCCTCCTTCCCACCTCTCCGCCGTCGTGCTCCAATCCGCCCGCCCACCGCGCCTGTGACCGCGCGTCTCTCGCTCTCTCCTCACCCGCCGAGTGCCAGCGCATGCCCCCTCGTCTCCGCCGCTCCGCCCCTCTCCTCGCCGCCCTCGGCGTGCTCTCCCTCTCGGCTCCTGCGGCGGCGCAGGACATCGCCGCTGCCGAGGCGCTCTTCGAGCGGGGGCTCGCCGACATGCAGGCAGGCCGTTACGAGACGGGCTGCAAGGCCCTCGCCGAGAGCGAGCGCATCGACCCTCAGCCCGGCACGCTCTTCACGCTGGCGTCCTGCGAGGCCCGATGGGGCCGCATCGCCACGGCGGTCGCGCGCTTCAAGGACTACCTGGCGCGTTTCGATCGGATGAAGCCGGCCGAGCAGGCCCGTCAAGGCGAGCGGCCAAAGCTCGCGATGGAGGAGCGCGACCGGCTCTCGCCCCAGATTCCGAGGCTCGCGCTCTCCTTGCCGCCGGGTGCGCCGGCAGGCACCGTGGTCCGGCGCGACGGGTCCGTGCTGGGCGAGGCCGCGCTGGGCGTCGCGCTGCCGGTCGACCCCGGAGATCACCGGGTGTCGATCCAGGCGCCGGGAGAGCCCGTCCGGGAACAACACGTCACGATCGCGGCGGGCGAGACGAAGGAGCTCACGCTGGCGCTGAAGGACGCGCCGGCCGCCCAGGCCCCCGCGTCCCCTCCGACGTCCCCGGCACCCGCGATCGTGCCGGCGCCCGCGCCGGCCCCGCCGGGCGCGCCGGAGGTTCCCGCAGGCCGCCGAACGGCTCTCTATCTGGCGGGCGGGCTCGGCGCGGCAGGCCTCGTGCTGGGCGGCATCACCGGCGCGATCGTGCTCGGCAAGAAGGACACCATCGACGAGCACTGCGGCAGCGGGATCCAGGCCGCGGACCCGAAGGCATGCGACACGACAGGGCGCGACGCCGGGAACAGCGCGAACATGCTGGCCACGGTGAGCACGATCGGGTTCGCGGTGGGCCTGGTCGGGGCCGGGACGGCGCTCGTCCTGTACCTCACCGAGCCGAAGACCGCGCCACCGGCGGTCACCGCGAGCCCGAGGTGGATCAGCGCAGGCGTGCTGGAGGCAGGGCCGAAAGGGGCCATGTTCGGCGCGCGAGGGCGCTTCTGACGCCGACGATAGCGCGTTCGTAAGAGCAGTTCCTGGGGAGCTGGACGGCCTCTTCGTCCACAGGCCAGCCGGACTGGCGCACGTTGTGGAACGGCGCCGCCTCCCGCGGCCCACCCGGCGTCCGTCAGCGCGATCGTCGCCGACATCCAGCGGGCAAGCGCCCCGGCGACGACGCCGAGGACACCGTCCGGCTCGTCGCGCTGTTTCGCCGGCACTGGCCGGCGATCAAGGGCCAGACGCCCGTCAAGGAGGCCTACCTGGACGAGGCCGAGGCTGACGCGACCGAGCCGCTCGCGCGCCTCGACGCTGGTGAGACCTCCGCCAAGGGATCTCCGCGCGATCTCCGGCAGCGGGCGTATACCCACTGGCTCTCTGCCTACGTCGAGCACCTCCACCTCGGCCGCTACTTGGAGCGGGACGACCCCGCCGCCGCGGAGCGCTGCCCGGCCGTCTCCGCCGAGCGCGGCACATCCGCGCGCCAGCCCCAAACCGCCCCCGCGCCGCCGGCCGCTGCGCCCGAAGCCTCGCCTGCGCCCGCGCCCGCCGCGGCGCCGCCGGCGGCTTCGGCGCAGGAAGGCGGCGGCCCAGCGCCCGTCTGAACCCACGCCGCCCCGGAGCCGGCCCGGCAGCCGGCGCGAGCCCGCGGTGGATCAGCGCAGGCGTGCTGGGGGCAGGGCCGGCGGGGGCAGTCCTTGGCGCGCAAGGGAGCTTCTGACGCTGGCGAACGTGAACGGAGCTGGGAAACGCTACCGCCAGCAGGCTCCTGGCGCCGATCAGGAGTGGACGCAGCCACTCTTCTCGCATCGTCGGGACGCAGTCGTACCCGTAGGCCCCCTGGCGGAAGCGTGAATGGTGCGACGCTTACCGTGTTCACCTTGAGAAACCGGTCGAGATCCGCCTCCTCGGCAGCAGCCCCAAGCAACGTCGGAAATGCGTTCGCGATGGCAGCGAGCAGCAAGCGATCACGCCGCTGGGCATCATGGATGTGCGTGGCCGAAAGCCCCATACCAAAACGCAGATCCTTCGATCTGCGTCGACAGCGCCGGAGCTGGCTCTCGTGAGGGGCAAGCTTGATCGAATTCGTCGCGCGAGTCGTCATGATGTCGCTCCGACCAACGGGAAACGCGCTAGGCTCGCTGGTCGCCTCCTACCGAGACGACTCCGGTCAGCGACGACGACCTCTCACTCGACAGGCATAATTTCTCGCTTCGAGCCTACTTGAAGCTCAAGATCTCGATCTCCGTGACGCCCAACCGTCAAACTCCGCCACAGATGTGAGGGATCCCTCAGCGGGGAGGCTGCAGGTCTGCCGCAAGGGGCGGCCGTCGTTACGCCGACCCGCTCGTTCCAGAAGAGTGAAGAGCGTCGAGCGCGGCCATACCGCTGGAGGCCGCGCAGCCGCGCGCGTCGCCGGGTAAG
Source organism: Sorangium sp. So ce128 (assembly GCF_051525245.1). Classification (NCBI taxonomy): domain Bacteria; kingdom Pseudomonadati; phylum Myxococcota; order Polyangiales; family Polyangiaceae; genus Sorangium; species Sorangium sp. So ce128. The sequence goes on from NZ_CP150313.1 coordinate 8,099,569, forward strand.
ATCGCGGGCGCGCGCCGCGGTGGACAGCGCGGGGAGAGTGGCCAAAGAGGAGATATGAAGAGCAAGCGCACGCGTCGGTGGTGGTGGTGGGCGGCATCGGCCTTCATGGCAAGCGGCTGCACGGCGATACTGGGGCTGGACAAGGACTATCACCCGTTCGAAGGCGCAGGCGGCGACACCGTCTCCGGCGGAGGCGACGCAAGCTCGGGCCGCGGCGGCGCCGGCAATGGCAGCGGCGGCGGCGGCGGCGCCGGCGAGTGCACGCGCGGCGACGCGCGGTGCTCGGACAACCGGCTAGAGCGGTGCAACGACCGCGGTCAGTGGGACGCCCCGGAGCCGTGTCCTGCGGAGGCGCCCGTGTGCAGCGGAGGGACGTGCACGACGCCCCCGAGCTGCGAAGGGCTGCCATCGACGTGCGGGCCGGGAGAAAGCGAGAGCTGCTGCGCGAGCGCGGTGGTGCCCGGGGGGACATTCGACCGCGGCAACGATGCTGCATATCCAGCGACGGTGAGCGACTTCCGGCTGGATCGCTTCGAGGTGACGGTGGGGAGGTTCCGGAAGTTCGTCGAGGCGTACCCCGGCAGCCAGCCCGCGGCCGACGCGGGAGCGCGCCCGGGCATCCAGGGGAGCGGGTGGAACCCGGCCTGGAACAGCGAGCTGCCCCCGGACGCGGCGGCGCTGCGAGCAGCGGTGATGTGCAATCCGGACAACGCGGACATGCGGACGTGGACGGAGGAGGCGGGCGCCCAGGAGCACCTGCCGATGAACTGCGTGAGCTGGTATGTCGCCTTCGCGTTCTGCGCGTGGGACGGGGGCCGGTTCCCGACAGAAGCCGAGTGGAACTACGCGGCGGCCGGCGGGGACGAGCAGCGGCAGTATCCGTGGTCGAATCCGCCGGAGTCGACGACCATCGACGCGAGCTACGCCTCCTACGATTGCAGGGAGAGCGCGGCGCCCGGCTGCACATTCCAGAGCGACTTCAGCGACATCGCGCACGTCGGATCCCGCTCGCCGAAGGGCGACGGGCGGTGGACGCAGGCGGATCTCGGCGGGAGCATGCGGGAGTGGGTGCTGGATGGGTACGGGACCTATCCGGCAGAATGCGTCGACTGCGCCAGCCTGACGGACACCTCGAAGCGGGTGGTCCGCGGCGGGAGCAGCTTCGGCACGCCGAGCTATCTGCTGACGTCGGAGCGGGTCAGCGTCGCGCCGTCGGCGCCCTATTACAGCCTCGGCGTGCGGTGCGCGAGGACGCCGTAGCGGCCGCGCTCAGCCGAAGAAGTCGAACGCCGTCCCGGCGCCCCGTTCGCGCGCGGCGGCGTAGATGATCCGCGCGAGCGCGACGTCCTGGATGGCGAGCCCGGTCGAGTCGAACACGGTGATGGCCGCATCGCCGCGCCCGTTCAGCTTGCCCGCGACGACCTCGCCGAGCGTGCCCTGGATGTGCTCGCGGCGCAGGGTGCCCGCGCGCAGCGGCACGTTGATCTCGCCGCTCTCCGTCGCCTGGTGCCAGTCGTCGATGATCACGCGCGCGTCCCGGAGGATGCCCGGATCGAGCTCCTGCTTGCCGGGCGCGTCGGCGCCCATCGCGTTGATGTGCGCCCCCGGAAGGACCCACGCGCGCTGCACGACCGGCGCGCGGGCGGGCGTGGACGTGCATAGGATGTCGCAGCCGGAGGCCTCCTCCACCGAGACCGCGCGCCCGCCCGACTCGGCCGCGAACCGCTCGCTCGCCTCGCGCGACACGTCCGCGGTGAGCACCTCGAGCCGATCGCCGTAGACGGCGCGGTGGGCGTCGAGCAGGAAGCGCGCCTGCACGCCGCAACCGATGAAGCCGAGCGTCCTCGGGTTCGGCCCCGCAAGGTGCTTCGACGCGATCGCCGCCGCCGCGCCCGTCCGCACCGCCGTGAGGCGCGTCGCATCCATCACGGCGAGGGGCACCGCTGTGGCCGGATCGCTCAGGATGTAGAGCCCCATCACGGACGGTAAGCCGAAGCGCGCAGGATTCTTCGGGTGCGAGTTGACCCACTTCACACCAGCCGCGCCATCGGCGTAGGCCGGCATCGCACGGAGATCACCGTCGTGGGCCGGGAGCCCCAGATAGACCTTCGGCGGCATCGCAGCCTCGCCGCGGCCGTGCGCCGCAAACGCCGCCTCCACCGCGGCGACGGCCGCCTCCATGGCGAGGAGAGAGGCCACATCGGACTGGGAGAGGAGCAGTGTCTTTCCGGGCTTCATCGGACGCGACCGTACGCGAGGGTGCCGCCGAACGCACGTGTTCCGGCGGCGGGCCGGTGGGCTCGCATGCCACGCGCGCCGCATCGGTACGCCCTCTTTCCGCGAAACGGCCTGCTGTCCGGCGCGGATCGCGCATGAAGAGCCCGCGGCAAACGCAGCGCGCCAACGAACACGGATGCCGTGAACCAGGGGTTGGCAGGCGAAGCCGTTGCACTGAAGATGGTGCGGCGCTGCGCCGTGGGTGGAGTGCACCTCACGTCTCGACAATCTCTCTTCTGGTGGAGCGGGTGGATGAACGTACGACTCGTTGCAGGTCTATTTGTGCTCGCGCTCTCGACGACCGCTGGGTGCGGCGGCGATGACGGCGAAGGTGGCGCCGGCGGCTCCGGCGGAGCCGAGCCCACGGGCAGCGGCGCCGGTGCGTCGGGCGCGACCGGCACGGGCGGCAGCGGTGGCGCCGAGCCCACGGGCACCGGCGGATCGGGTGGCGCCGAGCCCGCGGGCACCGGCGGCGCGGGTGGCGCCGAGCCCACGGGCACCGGCGGCGCGGGTGGCGCCGAGCCCACGGGCACCGGCGGCTCCGGCGGAGCGAGCCCCACGCCCTATGGAGCGGCGTGCACCTCCGATGCGGCCTGCCCCGAGGACTACTGCATCACCGAGCGCGAGTGGGGATGGCCGTCCGGAGCCTGCGCGGGCCAGTGCGATCCCGCCGTGAGAGACTGTCCCAACGGCGGCTTCTGTGAAGATTTCGGCGAGGGCCTGGGGTTGTGCCTCCTTCTGTGCAGCGGGCCGGACGATTGCCGCGACGGCTACCGGTGCGACGAGATCAGGGGCGAGCTCACCGCGTGCATCCCTGGGTGCACCGAGAACTCGCAGTGCCGGACGCTCGGCGTGTGCGACACGCTCGATGGCCTCTGCAAGCTCGGCGAGACGGACTGCTCCGACGGCGAGGACGACGAGGGCGACGAGCGCGTCGACTGCGCGGACAGCGACTGCACCGCGACCTGCCGCCCGCTCGTCGACGCAGCCTGCGCGGACGCGGCGCCGGCGACGACGGCGACGATCGAGGGCGATACGTCGCTGGGCACGCGCGTGTTCGAAGGCACCTGCGGGGGCGTGGGGCCCGAGGAGGTCCACCTGTTCACGCCCCCCGCTGGGCAGTCGGGCACGCTCCGCGTCGTGCTCCAGTCAGGAGCGGGGGATCACGTCCTCTACGCCCGCACGGCGTGCGCGGACGGATCCACCGAGCTCGCCTGCCAGGACAAGACCGCCCCCTCGGGTGTCGGGCCTGAAATCGCGATCGTCGTGAGCAAGGACCAGGAGGTGCCGATCTTCGTCGACGCCGTCACGTCCGCTGGCGCAGGGCCGTACACGCTGGAGCTCTCGTTCTCTCCGGCCACCTGCGGGGACGGCACCGTCAGCCGGCCCGAGGAGTGCGACGACGGCAACACCGTCAGCAGCGACGGCTGCTCCGCCGAGTGCACCTGGGAGCTCGACGACATCTGCGCGGACGCGCCCGTGGCTGTCCTGGGCGAGAACCGGGGCGACACGACGAGCGGGACGATGGTGTTCGACGGCACCTGCACCAGGACCGGGATGCGGGAGGGGATCCACGCGGTCACGCCGCCGAGCGCTGGCAGGCTCAGGGTGGTGCTGTCCTCCGAGACCGACCAGGGCTTCTACGTGCGGGCCGGCTGCACGGGTCGCCAGCTGGCGTGCATGGAGGAGCAGATCCAAGGCCGCGACGAGAGGACCGATATCGCTGTCGACGGCGGCGTGCCGCTGTTCATCTTCGTCGAGCCGTACAACTCGCGGGACGCCGGCCCCTACACGCTCAACCTCTCCTTCACGCCCGCCCGCTGAGCTCCCGCGCCTGGGAGCGCCCTCTCGCCGGGGCGGATGCGGTACGCTGCGCGCGTGCTCGCCGCCCCGCCTCCGCCTCAGCCACCTCGCCCCGCGCGCTGGCTCGCCGCCGCGTTGCTCGCCGTATGCGCGTGCCAGCCGGCCTCGGCGCCCCCCGCCCGCGCCTCCCAGGACGCCGCGGCGCCCCCCGGCGCGGCCAGCGCCGCGACGCCGGCGCCTCACGACGGCGCCCCGCCGCCACGGCCCGCGCCACCCCCGCGCGGCGGCAACGGGCAGCCGGCGCTGGTGGCGGCGGGCGACGGCGCGTCGCTCGATAGCCGGTCGCCGGTGAGGCTCCCGCCGCCGCCGTTCGGCGCGGCGCTCTTCCGGCGCGCGCCGGCCGGAAGCTCCGCCGCGCCGCGCCTCGTGAAGGTCGCCGAGAAGAAGAACCAGATCACGGACGAGGCGGCATGGTTCACCACGAACGGCCTCGCGCTGCCGATGATCACGCTGGCGCCGAGCGCGGACGCGCGCGGGGCGAGCGACACCTTCCCCTCCTTCGCTCCCGAGCGCTACCGCGATCAAGCGCTCGTCAAGGCGATCGGCCACGGGGACCACAGCGCGCTGCTCTACGGCCCGAACTTCGCCGAGGCGCGCTTCGCCGCGATCCTCGACGCGGCGCACACGATCGTCGCCTTCTTCGACTTCGAGAGCTTCCTCATGCCGCCTGAGTTCGATCCCAAGGAAGCCGACTTCGTGAAGGGCAGCATCGGCTGGGCCGCGGTCGAGGACGGCGTGCTCTACGTCTCGTCGGGGCACAGGACGTATGCGGCCTCATCGAAGGGCAAAAACGCCTACCTGTCGGCCATCGAGCTCGCCTCGGGACAGCTCCTCTGGCGGAGCGCGCCGCTCGTCTGCAACGCCGAGAATTTCGTCTTGCATGGAGATCACCTCCTCTGCGGATACGGCTTCACGGCCGAGCCGGATTTCCTCTATGTCCTCGAGCGCGCCACCGGCAAGGTCGTCTCGAAGCTGCCGCTGAAGAGCGGCCCCGAGTTCCTCGTCGAGAAGGACGGCAAGCTCTTCGTCCGCACCTACGACACGGATTACGTCTTCGAGATCCGCTGAAGCGGCGCCCGACGCGCCGAGCAGCGAGCTCGAGCCAAGGGCCACGGCGAGCACGAAGGCGAGCTCGGGCGCACGTGGCAGGCCGAGCGGAGGAGCGCGAGCCGGCGGCGCGGCGGCGTTCGCGGCGCGGGCGCTCGCCCTCGTGCACGCCGTCCTGTCGCTGCTCCTGCGCCGCACGACGACACAACGACGCGCCGTGCGCACGTGCTCCCGATCGGCACGGCGGGCGGGCCTTCGCGTCGCTCCGCGCTCCGTGAGGGCCCGTCGTGTCCGCCGCCCCCCGCGGCGCCCCCTGGTGGCAGAGCTCGTCAGGACCGGGAGGCACCGCTCCCGGACTCGACACACGTCGAGCGCCGACGAGCCGCCATGGAACGATGTGAAGCGCGCCGCACGTCGCAAACTGCCCCAGGAGAGGGCGCCCCGTCGCTTCATGCCACACCCCCTTGCCACCCTGGAGATGCACGAGGGACGCAAGAACTGGCTCCCTCCGCGCAGAGCCTGCGCCTCCGCGCGCGCGGCTGGCGCGCTCGACCGTGAAGGAGCGCGCCGCGCGGCTGTTGCTCGGTTGAGCGGCCATGGCAGCGAACTTGCTACCTGATCACGCCGAGCACGCGCCAGGTGTTCACGGTCGCAGGGCCAATCCCTCCGAGCCTGCGCCTCCGGCGAAGCAGACGCATACCGACGATGCTACAGCGTGATATGAAGCCGAGCCACGTGGGCGGGCAGGACATCGGGGGCGGGCCCTCCCTCCTGGATCCCGGCGTGAAGCGCGCGCAGGACATCGAGGAGCCGACGCGTCGGCTGCGGGGCGTCGCCTCGGCCGATCTCCGGGAGATCCCGGTCTTGCCTGAGGAGGCCCGGCTGCCGCGCGACGCCGTCGATCGGGCAGCCCCGGAGCGGCGCGCGCTCCGAGCGATCGCGCGGAGAGCCGCGAGGCCGGGGCAGCGCCCGGCGCCTGGACCGGAACTCCCACCCACGTGCTGAAATCGGCTGATACGGATCAGCGACCCATAGCGACTGCAGTGAGGCGTCCCAGCGACGCAGGATGACAGGATGAAAGGAGAGAGCATGCAAGTGGAGCTCACCTTCCGACACATCGGCAAAAGCCCCTCGCTCGAGGAGCTGATCCGGGAGCAAGCGAACAAGATCGAGCGCTTCAACGACCACATCAACAGCTGCGCGGTGGTGGTCGAGCGCGACCATGCGAGCATGGGCACGGGCGGAGAGTACCGCGTGCGCGTCGACCTCCACGTGGCCGGCAAGCACGAGATCGTGAGCGAGGAGCGGGCCGCGAGGAACCTGCTGCCGGCGGCGGTGCGCGACGTGTTCCAGCGCGCCGGTCGCCAGCTCAAGAAGCTCGCGGACGAGCACCGGAGCGAGGTGAAGGCACACCCGGCGCAGGACACGGCCGGCGTCATCGCGAAGCTGTTCAACGACTACGGGTTCATCACGACGATCGATGGTCGGGAGATCTATTTCCACGAGCGAAGCATCGTATCGGCTCCGTTCTCCGATCTGAGGGTCGGCATGGGCGTCGCCTACACCGAGGAGGACGGCAACGAGGGGCCTCAGGCGAGCAGCGTGCGCGTCGTGGACGCGCGCGGCGGCAACCGTGGCCGCGAGGAGATACCTACGCTCAGCTAGCCCGAACGCGCGGGGCTCGGGCGCGCGGCGCGAGCCTCGCCTCCCGCTGTCCGCCGATGCGGCGGCTATATCGTCGTATCGCGTCGCCACCGCCAGCGGGGCGCCGGCCGAGGCCTCGAGTCCGCCGGAGGCTCGGCCGGCGGCGTCGCGCTCTCCTCTCTCTCCTCCTTCGCAGGGGGCATGTCCTCGTCGGCGGGAGGCTCTGGCTGCGGCTGCGCCCTGCGCTGCCGCAGGGCGCACTCCTCGTTCTGCCTCTCCAGCGCGTCGATCTGCTCGGAGGCTTCGTCGAGCCTGCGCTCGAGCAGGCCCACGCGCGTGGACTCGCGCCTCAGCTCCGACAGGGCCGCCCTGAGCTCGTGCTCTCTCGAGCCGAGGGCGGCCCTCACCCTCTCGCGCTCGTCCTCGGCCTGTCCGAGCCGCGCCGACAGGCGCTCGCGGTCGCCCTCGAGCCCGGCGATCTCGCGCTCCATGGCGCTCCTCGACTGCTCGTAGCGCTCGTCCGCCTCTGCCTTCGCGGCGGCCGCGGCTTGCGCCGCGCGCCTCGCGCGGAGCTCGGCGCTCTCGGCCAGGCGCTTCGCCTCGGTCATCGAGTCCCTGGCCGAGTTGGCGCTCTTCGCGTCGTCGCTCGCCCTCATCGCGAGCGCGAGCGCCTCCTCGGTGGCGCGCTGCGCCTCGGTCATCTTCGCGAGGGCCTCCTGCGCGGAGGAGTTCGCGGCCGCCTCGAGGCGGCTGTGCTCCCGCGCGGCGCGCTCGGCGGCCTCGGCCGTCGCCCGCGCCCGCGTCGCGTGCACCCAGAACACCGTGGTCGTCGCGACCATGCCCATCAGGAAGACCACGCCGAGCGCAAGGAGCACCCGCGTGAGCCGCTCGCGGCGGGCCTCCGCGCCGAGGGCCGCGTCGAGGAAGCTGCGCTCCAGGCCCGAGAGGTCGTCGATGTCCCGGGCCCACGCGGACAGCTCGTGCAGCGCCTTTCCGCGCGGCAGGAGCCTCGGCGCCCTGCCGCTCGCGACCCACCTCGAGAGCGCCTCGTCGAGCTCCTTCTTCGCCCGGCCGAGCCGGTGCAGCGCCGTCGCCACCTCCGCCATGCGCGGCCGCGCATCGGGGTCGAACGACAGCACCCGGTGGACGAGGGCGACGAGATCGGGCGGCGTGGCGGCGCTCATCGGGGGCGGCCACGCGCCGCGCGGCGCGTCGGGCGTCTGCCCCTCGAGCAGCTCGTAGAGGATGACGCCGAGGGAGTAGACGTCCGCCTTGACGTCGACGCTCCCGGAGTGGCGCTCCTGCTCCGGCGCCATGTAGCTCCTCGTCCCGAGGCCCCACGCGCCTTCCTGCGTGAACGGCATCGTGGGCTGTCCCGCGCCCCCGCCGCTCGACGCGGGCCCGGCGGGCTCGATGGACACGCGCCCTGCAGCAGAAGAGACCACCCCGGGCGGGATCTCGACCGGCGCGGGGAAGACCTGGATCGCAGGCCTCTCGAGGCTCACGCGAGGAAGGCTCCGGAGCGCGTCGTCCTCGCGCGGCTCGCTCTCCGCCGTCGAGCTCTGTTCGCTCTCCGCCGTCGTGCGCGCGTCGCTCGCAGGGCCGCTCGCGATCCCTGCCCAGCCGGCGGCGCTCTCGGGGTCGGGCGCCATCCCCACCGTCGGCGCCGTCGGCGCAGAGAGCTCGGTGCGGAGCGGGGGCACGGACGCTGGCGCGAGGGAGCCCCTCGCGTCCAGCTCCAGCACCTCGGGGAGGCCGCCCCAGAGGACCTTCGCGATGCCGAAATCGAGGATCTTGACGCGGCTGCCCCCGGGGGCGAGCTCGTCGTCGATCACCATGATGTTCTCCGGCTTCAGATCGCGATGGACGACCTTGGACGCGTGGGCCGCGGCCATGGCCGACGCGATCTGGTAGCCGAGCCGCACGACCTGCCGCGGCCGATCCGCGGCCGGCACGGCCTGCACCCAGTCGCGCAGCCCCCGCCCATCCAGGTACTCCATCACGATGTAGGGAGAGCCGTCCTCGACCTCACCGGAGTCGAAGACACGGACGATGCCGGGGTGGTTGATGATGTTGACGGCGATCGCCTCCTGCCGGAAGCGAGCCACGACGTCCGGCCGGCGGGCGTAGTCGCCGAGCAGCACCTTGATCGCCGCCCGCGCCCGCGTCTTCGGGTGCCGCGCTCGGAAGACGCGCCCCATCCCACCGCGGCCGAGCTCTCCCTCGATGAGCCAGCCCCGCAGGATCGCGGGGAACGGCGCGTCCTCGTCCTCCGCGCGGCCTTCGGCCTGACGCGTCTCCATGCCTGCCCATCCTGCACCCGCGCGGCCGCCGGCGGAAGCCCCGACGCGCGCCGGCGCGCCCGACCCGCCGTCTGCACGACGGGCCGCGGGCGCGCCGGCGCGAGGGGCTCAGCTCACCCCGAGCTCGCGCAGTAGCCTGCCCACACCTCCGGGATGCGCCGCTCGCTCAGGCCCATGACGGGCGCAGGCGGCAGCCACTTCGGCTTCACCGGGGCGCGGAGCAGCTTCATGCCGGCCTGCTCCGGCGTGCGCCCCCGCTTCGCCGAGTTGCACGCGTAGCAGGAAGCGACGATGTTGTCCCAGACGGTCTTGCCACCCTGCACACGCGGGATGACGTGATCGTAGTTGAGCTCACGGGCCACCTTCTTCACGCCGCAGTACTGGCAGCAAAATCCGTCGCGCAGGAGGACGTTGAGCCTCGAGAACTTCACGCCGCGCTTCATCCCCAGCGTCGGCCGCTTCAGCCGCACCACCGCAGGCGCGTTGATGGAGAGCGACGGCGACCGGATGACATCGTCGTACACCTCGATGACCTCCACCTTGCCCAGGAAGCTCATCGTGACGGCGGTCTGCCAGGGGATGACCTTATGGGGCACCATCCATGGCGTCAAAAGCAGCGTCTGCGCGGTCATGGCCCACCTCTCTATCGTCTCTTTCTCTTCATGACGTCACTCCAGGTTAGACGCAATCGGTGCCCGGGGAGGGAGTCGAACCCCCAGATGGCTGGGTCTAAGCCAGCAGCGTTTGCCGTTTCGCCACCCGGGCAGGGTGTCACCGGTGGGACTCGAACCCACATGCCCCGAAGGGCGCAGGATCTCAGCCTGCCACGTATGCCGTTCCGTCACGGTGACGTCCGCGCGACGCGGTCTGAGTGGGAGGATTCGAACCTCCAGCCCCCGGCTCCCCGAGCCGGTGCTCTACCAGGTTGAGCCACACCCAGAGGGTCTTTGTCGTGCGTCGCGGCGGAGCAGTCGCCCCTCCGCGGTCTGGGTGGGGGGATTCGAACCCCCAGTCCCCGGCTCCCGAAGCCGGTGCTCTACCAGGTTGAGCCACACCCAGAAATATCTCATCAAGATGGAATTGGCAGGCTCGCTCGCTCGGGCGCGGGCGCCCGAAGGAGCACGCTGGCGAGCGGAGCGGCCCGGTGTCCCCAGCGGGATTCGAACCCGCGCCTCCGGAGCGAAAATCCGGCCGCCTGAGCCTCTAGCGAGATGGGGACAGGGACACATGATAAGCACAGGATCAGGAGAGCCGACCTGCGGCCCCGGCGCCGCGATGTCGCGGGCGCAGAGCGCCGCGAGGGGCGGCCCCTGACAGGAGCGGTGGAGGAGAATCGAACTCCCGTCGCGAGCCTGGCACGCTCGCACTCTACCGTTGAGCTACCACCGCGGGTTCATCGAAAAAAAGAGGCGGGCCGCCGGGCGCCGCGCGCCCGCACATCGTGTGCGGCCGCCGGACGGCGGCCCGCCTCGGCAACGAGACGAACGAACGGGCAAAGGGCGCCGTGGGGAGGCCCCAAGGGGGAACTGCCAAGCGGCATGGTAACCCACGAACATTGGCCCGTCCGGTGGAGCGACGAGGGGTCGAACCTCGATCCCTGCCGTGCGAAGGCAGTGTTCTCCCGGTTGAACTATCACCCCGAGCCAGCGGCTCCGGCGTCAGATCTTCATCATCGAACATCCATCTCCTTGTCTCCCCACGTCCTTTACCTCCTTTACCTCCTCGCCCATTGGACGATCACTCATCGTTCTTATTGGGTTCATCGCGCTCCTTTTTTTGCGGCGGGGCGTGAAGGAATCGAACCTTCTCGCAGGAGTTTTGGAGGCTCCGCCGTCTCCATGACGCACACCCCGAGGCGCCCCCGAGGAGGATCGAACTCCCCTCACCTGATCGACAATCAGGCTGCCTCACCAGATGCATACGAGGGCAAACCAGCGCCGCCGACGGGATTCGAACCCGCGTCATCCAGATTAACGGGTAACCGTCCTCCTTCGGCCCGGATCGGGCAAATGGTGGAGAGCGGAATGTCAGGTGCTCTACCAGGCTGAGCTACGGCGGCAAGGTCGGGATCAGAGAACCGTCGTCCTCCGGCCCGGATCGGGCGAGAGAGCGGGCGACGGAGAGAGGATCCCGGCGCCCCCGGCGGGACTCGAACCCGCATCGACCGGCTTCGTAGGCCGGCCCCTATCCATTCGGGCTCGGGGGCTGTTGCTGAGAGCGGGACGCTGGAGTCGAACCACGAGAACTGTCCCTCTGAGGCCCGGGAGACCCCGGGCAAAGGGTGAAGGACAGGCGCCATCCATCATGGCGGCGTCCCGCAAAAGGAGGGCGCTCGTGAGGCGCCCTCGTCGGACGGACGGGCCGGCGGAGCCCGTCCGTCACGCTGCCTGTCACGAGACACCCCGGGTGAAATCCGCCATCACCTGGGGGGCCGCCCCGTCGAACCCCACGACATCGAGCATGCCGGGGTCCGTGGGATCGGCGATCGAGAAGCCGGTCGACGTCATGCCGACGACGATCAGCCGGGCCGGTCGGCCCATCGCCTGCCGGTATTCCCTGAGCGCCTGGAACGGGTGAACGCCGCCCGCCCAGGTCTCGTTGTCCGTGTAGATGACGAACGCGTCGACCTCTACCCGGTTCCGCTTCGCCCAGACCATCGGCAACGCGCAGTCGGTGCCGCCGAAGGGGAGGCCACCCACCGCGCGCAGCACGTCGTCGAGGCGCTGCTCCGGCGATATCGACAGCGGCATGAGGCCGGAGACGCCCCCGCCCCACTTGCCGCCGTAACCGCCCGACGCCGCCGAGAAGCCGACGACGCCGTACTCGCGCTCGATCCTCGCCGTCGCCATGGCCATGGCTGCGCTCGCCACGCGCGGCGTCAAGCCAGGGACGCCGGCGATGGAGCCGCTGGTCATGGACCCGGAGATGTCGAGCGCCAGGAGGTGCTTCTTCCCCGTCGGCTCGACCGCCTGGAACGCGAGGTAAAACGCCTCGTTCAGCGCGTCGACGATCTCGCGGACCGGGGTCCACGAGAGCGCGTTGGCGCGCCGGCGGGCGCGCTCGCCGTGGCCCTGCTCATAGACCTTGAGGGCCGAGAGCACGGCGATGGGGTGGACCCGGGCCGCGCGCAGGCGCCCGGCGTCGGTGAGCTGTCGCGCCACCCTGCGGGAGGCGTCGCTCATCGGCGAGAGCAGGCCGATCGCGGTCATCTTCCCCAGGTTCCGGAGGAGCGCTGTCTGAGGCATGTGCTCGAGCAGCGCCTCCCAGACCGCGGGGTCGTTCTTCCACTCGGTCAGGAGCATCTCGTGCGTGAAGCGATGCTGCCTGATCAGCGCGGTGACCTGCTTGCGGTTGGTCGCCGCGCGGAGCGACTCGAACGCGCGCACCGCGTCCGGCAGATCGGTCATGGGCAGCGCCTTGCCGCGCGCCGACTCCTTGCCGAGCGCCTCGATGCCGCCGACGATCCAGCGGTAAAGGGCGTCGTGCTGCGGGGTCGGCGCGACCGGGTGCGCGAGCCGCAGGAGATCGCGGTGGCTGAAGCCGTCGCGTTGCTGGTACTTCATCGCCTGGTACGCGACCCTGTCGACGGGCTTGTCGTTGTACCAGGCGGCGACGGCGGACCGGAGCCCGCGCCCCCACTTGCGGAACCCCTGCACATCGCGGGTGAAGTGGAAGAGATCCGTCCCCGTGCGGCACACCTCGGGCAACGCCGCGAGGGCGGCCTGACGGGTCTCGAGCTTCGCGTCAGCGGCGGCGATCGCGAGCGCGAAGATCGCGGGCGCGTTCTTCGGCGCTCGCCCCGAGCCGCTGATGTCGACGATGCGCTGCACGGCGCGGGGCCCGTCCGCGGCGAGGCACGCCTCGACGGCGCGGGCGTTCTCCACCGTGAGCTTCCGCTCGGTCGCGTGGTAGGTCCCCCCCTCGGCGCCGAGGATCAGCCAGCGGTCGAGCCTCGCCCACTCGTCGAGGGCGAAGGCGAAGCCGCCGGCGCTGTTCTTCGCCTGATCGGCGCGGGCCTTCTGCCGCTGCGGGGTGACCAGCGCGGCGAAGTGCTTCAGATAATCGGCCATCACACCACCTCCGGCCCGGGCCCCCGGGCAAAAGAGGACGGATAAAAGAGCGTGCTCGGGTTGATCTCCCAAAGATAACCGAGCCCGTTCGACCCGTCCTGGGTGGGCGTACGGGGATCGAACCCGCCTACGCAGGGTCACAACCTGCCCTCTTCACCAGAAGAGAAACACCCACGCAAACCATCGTCGGGATGGCCGGAATCGAACCGGCGGATCTCCTCACCCCAGATGAGGCGCCTTTCCACTAGGCTACATCCCGCAGCGCCTGCTCGAACGAGGCGCCGACGCGCCCCCGGCCGGCGGCGAGCCGGCGCCTCGCGTGAGCGAAGCGGGCCTGCCTCCCGCGATGGGGGCGCGGCTCCGGCGGGAGGAATCGAACCTCCAACCACCCGCTTAACAGGCGGGCGCTCTACCATTGAGCTACACCGGAACATGGAGGCGCAGCGCGCCTCCATCTACATCATCCTAAATTGTCACAGATCAGGTGTCCCCGACGCCGGCGCGGCTGCGCCGACGAGGACAGGTGGACCCGAGAGGAATCGAACCTCCAGCCTTCCGCTTAAGAGGCAGCTGCTCTATCCATTTGAGCTACGGGTCCGCGCGGAGGGCACACCTCCGCCTGGCCTGCTGTGTCGGCAAGCCAATGCACGTCGACCATTCCGCGAAAGCATTACCCGGCGCCGCGAACGCGCGCCGCGGCGCTCATTCTCGAATCGAATGCTCCCAGCGCATTCTCTGCCGCGCCTCCTTTCTCCGGGCGCAACTCCCCCACCGCAGCGCGCGACGACGTAGCGCGCTGCGCGCAAGACAACTCATCTCCTCGGCTCGCCGGCAGCCGGCGATCCACAGCAGGCCAACAGCCCACAGCAGATCTCCAGCCTACCGGCAGGCCGACAGCCCACGGCAGATCTCCAGCCCACGGCAGATCTCCAGCCCACGAGCGGGCCGATAGCCGCAACGAGCCGACAGCCCACAAGCCCCCAGAACGCCGAAGGCCGCCTGGGTTTCCCGAGGCGGCCTTCGCGAACGTCGTCGATCGACGCGTGCTTAGCTGCCTCTAGGCGCTATTCTCCGGGTTACCGAGCTTCCGCGACGGACGGAGGCCGCAAGGGTAACCTGGATTATGCGCCCAATGTTCATCGCCCAGCAGGCGATCCCATGCCATGGCCGCATCGGGCGTTCCCGACTTGGACAGGATGGTAACGATCTGCAGGTTGTGGCGGCGGCTGAACATGGCGAATCCTCGTGTTCCGATTAAGTACTCCCCTTGGACGGGCTGCGCAACAGAAAAGTTCCTCGAGTCGATTCTTTTTTCGCCGCCTTCAACGCCTTCAGCATTGGCACGCTCCCTCGGCGCTCGCCGGTCCGAGCGCGGTCGGTGCAGTCCTCGATGCAATCGACGAGCCGCGCCATTTTCTTTTTCCAGGCACCCGCCCTGGGCCTGCATATGCCGAGGGCGTCACGCACGACCCACGACGGCGCTCAGGCACCCTGAGCCAGGAGTGACAGCAGCAGGCGACCGCGCAGCGCACCTCGTGGCCTATTTCGTGCTGGCGCTGGCGCTGACGTTGAGCCGGACTCGCTCGTCGCAGCCGCCACCAGAGACGACCAGCTGACCGCCCTGCACTTTCACGTCGGCCTCGCTCCCAGCCGGCCAGCGCAGCGCCACCATCGCCCGGCCGGTGCGCGCGTCATAGAACGTCCGCTCGCGGTAGCTCGCGCCGTCCCGGCAGCGCATCTCGTCGTTAACCTCTCCGTCGTAGACCGCGCCAGCGCCGTCGAAGGTGCTCTCGACCACGAGCAGCCCCCCCTCGACCGAGCCGCTCACGCTGCGTATCCCATGGCAGTGCGCGGGCCAGCCCCCCGAATGACCGCCGTTCACGACCAGGAACCCGTCCGGCTTGCGGGGGAAGACCACATGGTTGCTGTGGTGCACGTACATCATGTAGTCGCGAGGGAAGACCCACGGCGCATCGCCGGCGCACGGGCTGTCCGCCCACCTCGAGTCGGGCCTGCACAGGCGCTCTCGCGCCGCGGCCTCGCTCGTCGCCTCGCCGGTCGCCCCCTCGGCGGCGCCGATCCGCGCGAGGAGCTCGGTCCACCCCTTCACGAGATCGGCGCCCTCGAGGTCGGCCTTGCGGACCTCCACGGTGCACGTCGATCTGCCGGCGAGCTTGCCGCGCGTGGCCGCCGAGGGCTTGAGCAGGTGCGCGTTGGCATAAGCGACCCGGGCCGCCTCGGCGTCGCCCGCCCTGTCGCGCAGGAGCCCGAGGTTGAACCAGATCTGGGAGCGCAGCTCGGGATCGCCCGCCCCCGCGAGCGCCGCGTCGAAATCGCTGTCCGCCGCGCCGCTGTCGCCCGCGGTCAGGTGCGCGAAGCCTCGCTCCGCGAGCGCCCGCGCGTCGCTCGGGTCCGCGGCGATCGCCTCGGTGAACGCCTGGATGGCCGCGTTGAAGTCCTGCTTCTTGGTCGCGAGCCGGCCCCTCGCCAGCGCGGCCTTGTACGTGGCGAGGGCCTGCTTCTCCTTCTCGGTGAGCGGGCGCGCGCTAGGCGCGGGCAGGGCCGGTGACGCCGGCGACGCGGCGCTGCTCGCCGACGCGACGGCGGCAGGTGAGCTCGCCGCGACGGGCGGCGCGCTCTCGGCGGTCGGCCGCGGCGGCTGGTCACGGCAGCCCGCGGCCACGCACGCCGCGATGAAGCCGAGCGCGAAGCGCCTCTCGATTTCGCGCGTGCCGTGACAGCCGGTGATATCGGTGGTCATGGTGCGCATCCTCGCCCGTCCGGGTCGAGCCTGTCACCGCAGATCGACGCTGGCAGGCCGCGCTCCTCGCGCGCCGCATCAGCGCAGCCTGCGAGCTTTCGGGAGGACGGGTCGCCTCTCGTGCGAGGTCGCACCGGAGCGCGACAGCGCGCTACAGGGCGCCGACGCGCTCCGCGGCCGCCTCGGCGGAGCGCACGGCGGCGTCGATCCCGGAGCCGTGGAACGCCGATCCGGCAAGGAGCACGCCGCTGCCGGCGAGCGCCTGCTCGACCTCTCGGACCCGCGCCGCGTGCGCAGGAGTGGAGACCGGGAGCGCGCTCGACCAGCGCGAGACCCACGCGCGCTCGGAGGGCCCGTGCACGCGCAGCACGCGCGCGAGCGAGGCCTCGGCGCGCGCCGTCCAGGCGTCGTCGCCCATCTGCTCGAGGTCCGCCGGATCCGGGCGGAAGAAGAGGCGAAGCGTGACGTGGCCGGCGGGGGCGCGCTCGGCGAACTTCGAGGTCGTGAACGTGCACGCGCGGAAGCCGTGCGCCTGGTGCCCCGCGGCGACGACGAAGCCGGTGCCGTCGAGCGGGTGCTCGATCGCGGCGCGCGGGTACGCCAGCGAGACGGTCACGCTGGAGAGCGTCTCGGCGTCGCGGAGCGCCCGCCCCGCCTCGCCGAGCAGCGCGGCCGCGCCGGCGGCGTGGGTGGCGAGGACGACCGCGTCGGCGTCGATCTCGGCCCCTCCGGCGAGCGCGAGGCGGAAGCCGCCGGCCACCTTCGCGAGCGAGGCGACCGCTGCGGAAGTGCGCACCTCGACGCGCCCCGCGATCGCGAGCGCGAGCGTCTCGGTCAGCTGCGCCATCCCGAGGCGGAAGGTCCGGATCCCCTTGCCGAGCTCGTCGCGCGGCACCTGGAAGCCGAGGAACTCCGCCGCCTCGCCCGGCGCGAGCTCCCGCAGCGCGACGCCGTCGAAGCCGAACGACCGGTGCGTCTCCTGACCGACGAGATCGCCGGCGATGCCGAGCGCGCTCGCCAGCCCAGGGACGGCCTCGCTCCGCGCGATGAACCCCTCGGCGCCGAGCTCGACGACGAAGCCCGAGGCCCGCTCCGTCCAGAGCTGCCCGCCGACCCGCGGAGCCGCCTCGACGAGCGTCACCTGGTCGCCCGCCACCGCTCGCCGGAACGCAACGATGCACCCGGCCAGACCGCCTCCAATGACGGCAATGCGTCGCATCGCGCCTCTATACCACGAGGCGATAACAATGTGAGAAGCACTGCATCCGGCGAGCAGGATCCGCCCGGGTTCGCCCGCCGGCGATACCACTGTGAGAAACACTCCATTCACCGACCGGGAACAACCCGAGTTCGCCCGCTCGCCCGCTCAAGCGCTCAAGGAACGCTCGCCGGCGCGCGCGCATCGGTTTAGAATGCCTCCATGGTGAGGATCTCAAAGTATTTCGACGTCAAAAAAGACGCCTATGGCCGCGAGTACATGGAGGTGTACTTCGACGGAATCGCCCTCCTCAGGCTCGTCATGACCAACAAGGGGACGGCCTTCACGCCGGAAGAGCGCGTGAACCTCGGGCTCGACGGGCTGCTCCCGCCGCAGGTCAACACCATGGAACAGCAGCTCGCCCGCGTCTATGGCGGGTTTCGCCGCGAGCCGACGCCGATCGCAAAGTATCAGTATCTTCGGGCGCTCCAGGAGCGCAACGAGATCCTCTACTATGCGCTGCTCAATCGCCACCTCGGCGAGATGCTGCCCATCGTCTACACACCGACCGTGGGCGAGGCCGTGCAGCAGTTCAACTTCCTCTATCAGAGCGCGCGCGGCGTCTCGTTCTCTCCCGTGAACATCGATCGCGCCCAGCGCGTGCTCGCGAGCTTCCCGTGGGAGGACGTGCGCATGATCGTGGCGACCGACTCCTCCGCGATCCTCGGCATCGGCGACCAGGGTTACGGCGGGCTCGCCATCCCGATCGGCAAGCTCGCGCTCTACACGGCGGGCGGCGGCGTGAGCCCGTTCCACACGATGCCCGTGGTCCTCGACGTGGGGACCGACCGGGCCGATCTCATCGAGGACCCGTTCTACCTCGGTGTTCGCCAGCGCCGCCTGCGCGGCGACGCCTACTTCGACTTCTTCGACAGGTTCGTCGACGCCGTGAAGAGCAGCTGCCCCCGCGCCGTCATCCAGTGGGAGGACCTCTCCAAGGAGGCCGCCTTCTCCGTGCTGGATCGGTACCGGAAGGTGATCCCCTCCTTCAACGACGATATCCAGGGGACAGGGGCAGTCACCCTCGCGGGCGTGGTCGCCGCGTGCAGGCTGCGCGGCGAGCGGCTCAGGGACCAATCGGTGGTCATCCACGGCGCGGGCGCGGGCGGCGTCGGCGTCGCCTGGGCCATCTGCCAGGGGATGCTCCGCGAGGGGCTCACCGAGGACGAGGCGCTCGCCCGCATCTTCGTCCTCGACTCCAAGGGCCTGCTCGCGAAGGACCGCCCGATGGAGGAGTACAAGCGCAAGTTCGCGCAGGATCCGGGGAAGATCGCCGCGTGGAAGAAGGCCGGGGCCGTGCCGACGCTGCTCGAGACCCTCGAGAACACGCGCGCGACCGTGCTCCTCGGGCTGTCCGGGCAGCCGCGCTCGTTCAGCGAGCCCGTGATCAAGGCCATGGCCGCCAACACCCCGCGGCCGGTCATCTTCGCCCTCTCCAACCCGACGAGCGCCTGCGAGGCGCTCCCCGAGGAGATCCTCGCCCTGACCGAGGGCCGCGCGCTCGTCGCGACCGGCAGCCCGTTCCCGCCCGTGGAGCGCGACGGCAAGACCATCCCCATCGGCCAGGGGAACAACGCCTTCATCTTCCCGGGGCTCGGGTTCGGCTCCATCCTGTCCGACGCGCGCGAGATCACGGACGGCATGGTGCTCGCGGCGGCGTATGCGCTCGTCGACTACACGGCGGAGAAGCACCTCGACAACGGGCTCATCTACCCGCCCGTGGAGGAGCTCCAGGAGGTCTCCACGCGCGTCGCCATCGCGGTCATCCGCGCGGCGTTCGAGGACGGCGTCGCGAGGAGCAAGAAGGTCGACCCCGGGAATGTCGAGGCCTATGTGAAGGCGCGGTTCTGGCAGCCGAAGTACCTGCCGTTCGTCCGCGGCTAGCGCCTGGCGCGGTGGGGCGCCCGCGGCGCGCGCCGCGGGCGGCGCGCTCCACCTCAGCCGAGCTGGGACAGGAACTTCCGGAGCTGCTGCGCCTCCACCATCGTCATCACCGGGACGAGCCAGGCCTCGAGCGAGGTGGTGTCGCGAAACGCCTTTCGGCTCGAGTTGTGCGCGTCCCGGATGAGGCGCTCGACCTGGAGCCCCAGGATCGCGTTCGACACCGGCAGCAGGTAGGCCGTCCGGTGCACCGTGGCGTTCTGGACCCGCATCATCTCCAGGAACTTCTCCGCGCTCTCGGGCGCGAGCACGTCGACCTGGAGCAGCTCGAGGCAGACGACAGCGCCGTGCCGGTTCTGGGTCACGACGCCCTGGATCCGGGCGATGCACGCGTCGACCTCGCCAGCCGGGAGCGGTGATGCGAGCCTCACCTCGATGAGACGACCGGCCCTGTTGTCAACGGAGTACATGAGCGAAATTCACCCTAACGTAGACGTCCAGACCAGAGCGCGTCAATGAACGGCGGTTCCATGCGGAGCGGCTCCGTACGCGCGCACACGTCATCGACGGTTTTTGTCAGCGCCCTCATCAAGCACCACAGAAAAAACCGTCTGCGACGGCGTTCACGCGTCGGACGAGAAGATCACCTTCCCGGCGCGCGCCTCTTCCTCGGAGGCCGCCTCCCGCTCGGCCTCGAGGGCCTTCGCCTCGGTCTCCAGATCGGGAAAGCGGTACCGGATCCCCTCGCCTGCCTCGAGGTCGACGTCGCCCCCGAGGGCGACCACCTCGCGGGTGATCTCCTCGGAGCGCGGCGGCTCCCCCGCCGCCTCCTGCCACGCCCGCTGGAGCACCGCCTCCGTGATCGGCTCCCGGCCCTGCCTCGCGCCGACGCGGGCAAGGATCGCCCGAAGCACGGCCCGCCGGCCGTTCCGCCGGGCGAGCCTCCGCTGCTTCAGCGGGCGCAGGAGCGCCCGGCCGAGCGGCAGCGCGAAGAGCGCGAGCGAGAAGACGAGCGGCACCACCCCGAGCGCGACCGCCGTCCCCGTGGCGGGCAGCTCCGCCATCGGGACGCCCCGCGCCAGGAGCCCGAGGTTGTCCAGCGTAAGGTGGGCCCCGAGCGCGTAGAGGCTCATCAGCAGGTTGAACCCGTTGAGCGCCACGATGAGCGCGTTCATCCCCGGCCCGTTCCCGGTCAGCGGAGGCAGCTCCTCGCGCTCCGCCCAGACCGGCGCGGGCGCCCGCGCCGGCGCCTCCGCCGCCGTCCGCCGGATCGCCTCGAACCGGTAGACGATGCCCCCCTCCTCCGACACGTCGACCGTGCCGTCGTAGTCGAGCATCAGCCGCGCCATGAGCGGATCCGCCTCGTCGCGCGAGAGCCCCGTCACGCGCATCACGTCGGCGAGCCCGATCCGGCCCCGCTGCGCGCGGATCTCGGCCAGGATGAGCTTCTCGGCCTCGAGCGGATCGCGCGGCGCCGGCGTCGGGCCGAAGAAGAACCGGTTCACCTTCTCGTAGAAGGGCGTCTCGTCGCGTCGCTGCCCGAGCGCCCCGCGGTGGCCATGCGACGAGGACCACGCCGGCTCGGCCGTCCACACGAACGGCGAGAACGGGTGGAACGTCCAGAAGATCGCGTCGAGGACCAGCCGAAAGAGGAAGTAGCCGGCGAACGATCCGGGGACGCCGTCGTGATTGCGCGAGTCGCTGCTCGAGCGGGCGAACAGCTGGGCGATCAGGATCCCGACGAAGATCACGACGTACGCGATCAGCACGATCGCGATCCACGCCCGCACGACGAAGCGAGCCACGCCGGCGGCGGCCCGGAGGACGGCCTGGAGCGCGCGCGTGAGGCGCGTGCGGGTCTCCCACGGCTTGGTGAAGCCGTACGGGAAGCGGAAGAGCAGCTCACCTTCGGACGTCGCCTTGAGGTGGCCGCGGTGCTCGCTGACGAGCAGGTGCAGGCCGCTCTCCGCGTCGCGCAGCGGCAGGCCGCTCTTCGCCGACGCGTCGGCGAGCGTCAGATCGCCCGTGTGCCCGCGCAGGGCGGACCTCAGGATGCCGGCGGCGCGGCGGGCCTCCATCAGCTTCGGAGATTTCAGCGTCAACGGTCGCTCGCCCCTGTTCCACGGCGGCGCAGCCGCGCCCGTCGGTACGGCATCGCCGCGCTCGTCCACGGGGGCAGAACCTCCCCCGTGCCGAGCTTCATGGTGGCCCGCAGGGCTCCACGCAAAGGCCACGGCGCCTTTTTCGGGCGTCGACCCCGCCAGCGCTCGCAGCGGAGCCTCGCGTCAGCCGCCGCGAGCGCGGCGGTGCCTCGCGTCATCCGCCCGCGCTCGCGGCCGGAGGCGGGCGCGATCTCGGCGTGGCGTCGACCATCCGCACCTCCAGGCCGAGCGCGTCGCGCAGCATCCCCGCCTTCGCGACGACCGTCCACTCCTCGAGCGCCCGGTCCTCCGCGCCCTGCACCTCGATCACCAGCGTGTCGCCCTCGATGCGGCCGCTCACCTCCGCGACCTTGGCCCGGTGCTCGCGATCGAGCGCGTCGGCGATGCGGAGGATCGACGCCATGGACTTCACCTTGGCGCGCGCGTCGCGCGAGAGCGCGCGGAAGTTGTCGTGGTCCATGCTGGGCGGCGACTTCCTGTGGTAGCGCGCGATGTTCGCGACGATCGCGCGCTCCTCCGGGGTCAGGCCCATGAGGTCGCTGTGGGCGATGACGTAATAGCTGTGCTTGTGGTGCCCCTCGTAGCGGACGAAGTCGCCGATGTCGTGGAGCAGGGCCGCCGCGCGCAGGAGGATCCGGTCGCGCTGGCCGAGGCGATGGCGCGGCGCGAGGTCGTCGAACAGCCGCTCGGCGAAGCGGGCCACGAGCGCGCCGTGCTTCTCGTCGAAGTGGTAGCGGCGGCCGAGCCGGACGCAGGCGTCGCTGACCGCGGCGGCCTCTCCGCGGAAGTCGGGGCCGAGGAAGTGGGCGTGGGCGAGATCGACGAGCACGCCCTCCTTGAGCCCGACCCCGGGAGCGACGATGACCCGCTGCACGAACGCCCGGGCGATGCGGCCCAGGATCGTCGCCGCGGGGACGATGGTGTCGGCGCGGTCCGGGCGCAGGCCGTAGATCTGCGCGCGCTCCTCGGGCGTCTTCGACGCCATCTCGTCGAGCAGGCGGGACATCGCGCCGACGTCGATCGCCCGCCCCTCCGCGGACCCGGCCGGCGCGGGGCAGAGCTCCGCGAGCGTCTCGATGTTGCCGCCCGTGCCGACGAGCAGATCGATCCCCGAGCCCGACCCCTCGCCGAGCAGCTCCACGATCTCGCGCGTGGCCTCGACCATGACGCGATCGACGTACTCCTCGACGAGCCGCCGGTGCCCCGCGTCGACCGGGCGGCGA
Organism: Sorangium sp. So ce128; assembly: GCF_051525245.1. Classification (NCBI taxonomy): domain Bacteria; kingdom Pseudomonadati; phylum Myxococcota; order Polyangiales; family Polyangiaceae; genus Sorangium; species Sorangium sp. So ce128. Next base: position 8,122,058 of record NZ_CP150313.1, read on the forward strand.
TCCTCGAGGAAGGCCTCGACCATCCGCACCGTCCCCACGGGGAGCGAGCGCGAGAAGACGGCCCCGCGGCCGCGGAGCAGCGTGAGCTCGGTGGAGCCGCCGCCGATGTCGACGAGGAGCGCGGTCCGCTCGCCGAGCGCGACGCGCTCGCGGACGGCGAGCTGGACGAGGCGCGCCTCCTCGACCCCCTCGATGACCTCGATGTGGACGCCGGCCTCGCGCGCGGCGCGCTCGACGAAGAGGTCGCCGTTCTGGGCCTCGCGCGCGGCGCTCGTCGCCACCGCGCGGTAGCGGTCGACCTTGGCCGCATCCATCGCCGCGCGGAAGCGCCGGAGCGCCTCGCAGGCGGCGCCGATGACCCCCGACTCGAGCCGGCCCTTCGTGAACACGTCGTGCCCGAGACGCACCGACGCGCGATCCGCATGGACATCGCGGAACGGGTGGAAGCGGGGCGCGTCGGGCGCGCCGGTCGCGGCCCCGGCGAGCGCCGGATCCCAGCCGGCCCCGAACGCCCCGAGCGCCGGAGGATCGACGTCGACGATGCGAAGCCGGATGGCGTTGGATCCGATGTCGATCGCAGCGAGCCGCGCCATGTCGGGAGAAGTAGCGAAGCTCCGGGCGGTTGGCTACTCTCATGCCGCTCATGTCGAGGAAGCTTCATCAAGGCTCGGGGGCTCCCCATCTCGGCCCCCTTCAGCATCGGCCTTCAGCGCGCACGCTCGCGCCCGGGCAGGCTCGGGACGCGCGCCGTCTCCTCGGCGGCGCGCGACGGGCGGCGCGCCTCGCGCTGGGGATCGCGACCGCGGCGCTCGCGCTGGCGGCGTGCAGCGGCGGCGAGGCGCGCGCGCCGAACCCGATGCGCGCCCTCGACGAGCGCAGGGCGATCGAGGTGATCCGCCGGGCGATGGCGCACGAGGGCGCGCAGCCGGCGCGCGGGCGCGAGGTCGAGCTGACCAGCGGGCAGAAGGTGCGCGTCGATGTCGGCGTGCAGAGCCGCTCGTACGGCGTCGTCTACGTGACCGAGGAGGACGCCCAGGCGCTCGGCGCCGCGATCCCGCCGCCGAACGGCCGGGACGAGAAGCTGCGCGTCGTCCGCGGCGGGCCGGACGGGGCCATTCGCCTCGTGCTCCTCTACCAGCAGAACTACCTCTACGACGACCTCGTCGGCGAGTCGCACGAGCGCACGACGATCACCGCCGAGCGCGAGCTGACGCGCGACGTGCAGGACTTCATCACCTACGCGCGGACGCAGAAGTTCCAGTGAGCGCGCTCGAGGAGGGCGGGCCGGCGCGCCGCCGGGGGCACCGGAGAGAGCGAGACGCCGAGGAGCGCGCGCGACGCGCGCTCGGCGGCGGTGGGTTGCTCCTCGTCGCCGGGCTCGCGCTGGTCGGCGTCGGGCCGTCGGACGCGGGCATGGGGCTCACGGTGCTCGCGCTCCTGGTGCTCATCTACGGGATCCACAGCTTCGGCCGGCTGGGGACGGAGCGGGACGGACGGAGCGAGCAGGCGCGGGCTCCGTCGCGTTGAGGCTTGCGGAGCGGGGCGCGTTCGACCAGCATCCGCCGCCATGAATCGCCCTACGCGCCAGCACCAGCACCTCACCCTCAAGGTCACCCAGAAGCAGGAGCGGAGCACCCAGAGCTCCCGGAAGCCCGGCCGCAAGCACAAGCGCTGGAGCAAGTCCCTCGCGCAGTACGCGCCGCTCGTCGCTGGCGCCGAGACGGCCGCCTCCGCCGAGAGCTGAGCTCCCGCCGCCGGCCGAGGACGCTTCTGGCGCCCGGCCTTCACGATTCCTTCCTACACGTAATTTTTCAATACTATCGCATGCCGGCGCAGGCCGCCTCCGCTTCCGACGAAGCGGCGGCGCCTCCGCCCGCGATGGCCGCTGTGCCGCCCGTGCCGTGACGGCGGCGCCTCCGCCCGCGATGGCCGCTGTGCCGCCCGTGCCGCGAGCCGCTACGGCGGATGTGCCGCCACTGTGCGACGCGGCCACCGCACCGCGGTCTCTCCGTGGTTCGTGGATTTCGTGATGGGGTCGCGCTCATCTCGCCACGTAGCCAAGAGAACACCCCCTCTCGGCGTCTGATACGCGATCGCCAGGCGGCCTGTCACCCACTCCGCGCGAGACGGGCGCGCCGGCTCCGCGCGCATGGCGCGCGAAGGGCCCACTCCATCTCTCGCGCAAGGAAGGATCCATGCCCGCTCGTCCTCCGTCACGCGCTGCCCGCGCGGCAGCGTCGCTTTTGTGCTCCCTCGTCGTCGGCGGTACATCGCTCCTCCCGGGGTGCCTGAGCCGCCCGATAGCCCATCAAGACACGCGCACGACTGGCACCGTCGTCGAGCGGCTCCCGCGGCGCGTCGACAAGATCGACCTCCTCCTGACCATCGACAACTCGTCGTCGATGAAGGACAAGCAGGACATCCTCGCGCTGGCCGTTCCCGATCTCGTGAGGCGCCTGGTCGACCCCCGGTGCATCGATCCGCTGGACCCCCTGAATTCGTCCCCGCCGGGGGAGGACGGCCGCTGCCCGAGCGGCAAGGAGCGCGAGTTCGAGCCCGTCGTCGACATCCACATCGGGATCATCAGCACGAGCCTCGGCAGCCATGGCGCGGACTCGTGCCCCGAGGGACCGCTCGTCTTCAACAACGACAGGGGACACCTCGTCGCCCGGAGCGACAGGGACGACCACAACGACGCAGACAACGACCCGCCGACCTACCAGAACATGGGGTTCCTCGCCTGGGATCCAGAGCAGAAGCTCAGCCCCGCGGGCGAGTCGATCCTCGACGACGGCGCGGGGCGCGGCCTGGTGCCGGCGCTGACGAACATGGTCCGAGGGGTGGCCGACAACGGCTGCGGCTTCGAGTCGCAGCTGGAGAGCTGGTACCGCTTCCTCGTGGACCCCGCGCCCTATGAGACCCTCGAGGTGGTGAACGGCAAAGCGGAGCGGCGCGGCGTGGACAGGAAGCTCCTGGATCAGCGCAAGGCGTTCCTGCGGCCGGATTCGCTCCTCGCGATCGTCATGCTGTCGGACGAGAACGACTGTTCCATCAAGGAGGGAGGGAACGCCTTCTGGGTCGCGAGGCAGAAGGACGACGACGGCGACGTTTTTCGGATGTTCGCGCCGCGCAGGGAGTGCGCGGAGAAGGGCCTGGACGACCCGTGCTGCAAGTCCTGCGGGTCGGACAGGGGCGAGTGCCCGCTGGACGAGGAGACCTGCGGACCGGATGGACAGCCGAAGACGCTCCGCCCGAACGAGGACCCGCACAACCTGCGCTGCTTCGACCAGAAGCGCCGGTTCGGCATCGATCTGCTCTACCCGATCGACCGCTACACGGACGCGCTCACGCAGGCGCGGATCCAGGATCACCAGGGCAATCTCGTCGACAACCCGATCTTCTCGGATCTCGACCCGGACGACGAGAACAGCGCGGTCCGTCCGCCGGAGTACGTGTTCTTCGCGGGCCTCGTGGGCGTCCCGTGGCAGGACATCGCGCGCCAGGGCGACGCGGGTCAGCCCGATCTCCGGGAAGGAAGGGACCAGGACGGCAACCGCGTCGGCGGCTTCAAGAGCGCCAAGGAGCTGAGCGCCCCGAACGCGGGCTTCGCGAGCACCTGGGACATCATCCTCGGAGATCCGAAGTCGCGCCGGAGCCCCGGCGATCCCCACATGATCGAGTCGCCGCTCCCCCGCGACGGCGAGAACCCGATCACCGGGACGCGCATCGCCGGCCCGGACTCGCCGGACGACGCCAACACCATCAACGGCCATGAATGGAACCCCAACCCGGGTTTCGGCGACCTCCAGTACGCTTGCACGTTCCGGTTGCTCGAGCCCGTGACGGGCGATGACTGCAAGGGCACTGAAGACCGAGACAGCCCCCTGTGCAAGGACAACCCCGACGGCACCGACAGCAACCTCCAGGTCAGCGCGAAGGCCTATCCGGGCCTGCGGCAGCTCGAGCTCATCCGGAACCTCGGGGAGCAGGGCATCGTCGGCTCCGTGTGCCCGGCGCAGCTCGAGTTCCCGCAAGAGGACCGGCTCGACTTCGGCTATCGGCCGGCGATCGGCGCGATCGTCGATCGCCTGAAGACGAAGCTCGGCGGGCAGTGCCTGCCCCGCGCGCTCCAGCCGAACGAGAGCGGACAGGTCAGCTGCCTCGTCCTCGAGGCGCGGAGCACAGCCGAGGGGAAGTGCGGCTGCGACGGGCTCACGGCGCGGCGGGAGGTGCTCCGCGAGAACCTCGCCGCGAAGCGGATGGTGCTCGAGGATCCGGTGGCGGCGGCGAACGGCTGGAACTGCGTCTGCGAGGTCGAGCAGCTGAAAACGCCGGACGAGCTCGCGGCGTGCCAGAACACGGTGCCTCCTGCACCGGTCGAGGTCGGCGGCGAGAAGGTGCACGGGTGGTGTTATGTCGACCCGCGGCTCGGCTTCGGCCGAGACGAAGTCGTCGCCAAGTGCCCATCCACAGAGCGCCGCCAGGTCCGGTTCACCGGCGACGGCGCAGCCCTGGACGGCGCGACGCAGTTCGTCATCTGCACCGGCGACACCGCCAACCAGTAGCGCGGCGCCAACAGCAGCGATCCGCTGCGCTGGCCGCGGTCGTCGAGAGGGTCGAGCTTCGGTGGTCCGGAGCGGCGCTCGGGCAGGCGCCGCTCGCCCCGAACCCGCGCTTCGTGGATCTTTGCAATCAGCGTGAAGGGCCGCCTTCTCGGCGCGAAAGCCGATAGACTGCGATGCGTGGACTCCACGGCACACCACGGCGCGGAGCGGCCTCCGTCGATTCCTCCTTCAGCCAGGTACAACCCCGAGCACGGCACGTTCGAGCTCGTGGAGACCGACGCCGACGGCCGTCGCTCGGGCGAGTGCCACGTCTACCGCGCGAGCGACGGCTCGTTGCTCTCGCGGTGCTGCTACGCGGGCGGGGTGAAGGACGGGCCGTTCACCTTGTTCCACCCGAACGGTCAACCCGCGCAGCGCGGGCGCTACCGGGGCGGCGAGCTCGACGGCGAGGTGGTGGTGTACGGCAGCGACGCCCCGACGGAGCTCAGGCTACGACCGTGCTGTGTGCCGCCCGGCGCCTGGGAGCTGCGAACGCGCTATCGACAAGGGAGCATCCTGCGCCAGGTCTTTCACGACCGCGACGGGTACCCGATCTCCGCGGACGGCTCCCGCTGGCCCGACCGACCCGCCGGCGTCGCCGGAGAGGCCGACTACGACCACGGCTCGCAACGATGGCTGGTCCGCGAGGAGGACGACGCCTCGGCCTCGCTCATCGACCGTTACTTCACGCGCGAGGGCAAGCCCTCTCAGGAGATCGAGATTCGCGCTGGCGCGCGTCATCGCGAGCTCCGGTACGACGCGCTGGGCCGCCCTTCCGAGGAGCGGCACCTCGATCCCCAGGGACGCTTCCACGGCCCGTCCGTCCGCTGGTTTCCCGATCCGGACACGAGCCCTTACCTCGACCGGCGCGTGCGCGAGGAGCGCGGCCAGTACACGCACGGTCACCCGGTCGGAGCGTTCACGGGGCTCGACGCGGACGGGGCGCCGGTGGTTCGACGCGAGCTCGGCGCGGCCCTGGACGAGGCGAGCCTCGGCGCGTCGCCCGCGCTCGCCGAAGACATCGCGGCGTGGGACGCCGAGCGCGTCTGGGCCCTCGCGCGAGAGCTCTTGCAGCAGGGCCGCGCGCGCGAAGCCTGCTGCGCCGCGGCCCGCGCGGCGGCCCGCGGGGGCGAGCGAGAGAGGCTCGCCGAGTTCCTGCGCGGCGCGACGCTGCAGCCGAAACCCGAGGTCGTGGAGCAACGCGGGCGAGCGCTGCTCGAGGCGTCCGACACGACCGCGCTCGGCGTCCTGGACGAGCTCTTGCTCGGCGCCGAGCCGAGCGCAGCTTACCGCACGCTCGCCGCTGTCTTCCGGGGCTCGCGTCGCGTTGCGCTCTCGCTCGTCGAGGCGGCGCTGCTGCTCGTGCCCGAGCGCCGCTCGACCTGCATCACGCGCGCGCTCCTGCAGCTGGAGCTCGGCGACACGCGCGGGGTGCTCGAGGACGCCGACCGCGTCGAGGCCGAGGCCCCCGCCGTGGCCGAGCACCTCAGGACCTTCGTGCGGCTGCTGTACCCGGAGTTCGCTTTCTGGCCGGCGCGCCAGGCCATCGATCCGGTGCCCGGCGACGCATCGGCCACGGTCGAGCTCGATCAGCCGATCGAGCAGGTTCGGCAGAAGGTCCAGCTCTACGCCACCCGCTTGCTGCGCCTGCGCGAGGCCGTGCAGCGCGGCCTGCCGGGTACGGAGCCCTGTCCGTGGCTCCCGCCCGACCTGTCGCACCTCTTGCCGGACGGGCCGGTGGAGCTCGCGCGGACGGAGGCGACCTTGACCGAGGAGACCGAGAATGGCGTCGAGACCGTCGAGCTCACCGTGGACGAGGCGCTCGACCCAGGAGCCCTGCCGGTCTCTCTCCTGATGCGGAGGGCCCGAGCCGAGTGGGCCGCGCTCTGCTGGCTTTGCTGGTCGGCCGGCCTCGACCAGGTCGCGCTGCCGGAGCGCATCGCGCACCGGCCCGACTTCACGGCGGCGGTCAACATGTCGCTCACCCGCTGGTTCCGCGCGCGCGACCAGCTGCAGAGCGGCGGGCTCGTCAGCCGGGCGCGCGGCGTGCCGGGCTTCCTCTGGGAAGGGCACGACATCGGCGAGCTCGACCCCACGCTCGCGGGCATCGCGGCCGACGAGTACTTCGAGATGCGATGCCTCTTCGTCTGGCTCATGTTCCGGGAGAACGTCTCCCCGTTCCAGAGCGATATCCGCGCGGCGTGAGCGCCGCGTCAGGGCGGCTCTGGCTTCTTCCGGCGATGGGAAGCAGCCGTCGCGGACGAGGCGGGCAGGACGCCGGCGCTTTCGCTCGCGCCTCGTGACGCACCATCTCGCCACAGCGGACAGGTCGAGGCGTGGCGGTCCTGCGCGCGACGGGTGATCCCTTGAGCTCGCGCGTCGCGCCGATCGCTCGCAGCGGTCGGCCTGGCGCCTCGCTTGCATCCACTCCCGTGCATGCATCTACACCGGATGAAGACTCCAGGTCTCGCTCACATCGCCTACCTGCTCGGCAACAAGGGCGAGGCGATCGTGGTGGACCCGCGGAGGGACATCGACGAGGTCCTCGCGGCGGCCCGAGAGTGGGACCTCGTGATCAAGTTCATCCTCGAGACGCACCGCCACGAGGACTTCGTCATTGGCTCTGGCGCCCTCGCGAAGGCGACGGGCGCGAAGATCGTGAGCGGAGATCATCCGCTCTTCGGACAGAGCGACATCCGGATGCGGGATGGCGAGGAGCTCGATCTGATCGGGCTGCGCATCCGCGCGCTCCATACGCCGGGACACACGCCGGAGAGCACTTGTTATGCCGTGTTCCTCCCGGACGCGCCCGGGCGCGCCTTTGGCGTCTTCACCGGCGATACGCTGTTCATCGGGGAGACGGGCCGGACCGACCTGCCCGACCGCGAGAAGACCAGCGACAACGCGCGCCTCCTCTTCGCCTCGGTGCACGAGAAGCTCCTCCCGCTCGGGGATCAGGCGCTCGTCTGGCCCGCCCACGGCTCCGGCTCGGTCTGCGGGGGCAACATCGCGGAGCGGGATGATTCCACGCTCGGCCTCGAGCGCGCCTACAATCCCGTCTTCGTCAGGTCGGCCGACGACTTCGCCCGCGCCAAGGTCGCGGAGCGCATCCCGCGCCCACCCTATTTCAGCTTGATGGAGAGGCTGAACCTCGAAGGGGGCAAGCCGCTCTCCGCGAAGCCCGGCGAAGTACCCTCCCTGCCGCCCCAAAAGTTCGCGTCGGAATCCAGGCAGGGGCTGGTGCTCGACGCGCGCGACCCCGAGGCGTTCGCGTCGGGCCACCTGCCCGGCTCGCTGAACCTCTGGCTCGCTGGGCTCCCGGTGTTCGGCGGGTGGGTCGCGGACGAGACGACCCGGGTGTACCTGGTCGTCTCGCGCGCCGCGGACGTGGAGGCGGCGGTCCTGCACCTCGCGCGCGTCGGCGTCGATCACGTGTCCGGCGTGCTCGCCGGAGGGTTCGACGCATGGCGGGACGCGGGCATGCCCATCGAGAAGACGGGCACGATGACCCCGCGCGAGCTCCACGACGCCGGCGACGCCGTCGCCGTGCTCGACGTCCGCGATGATCAGGAGTTCGAGACGGAGGGGCACATCGAAGGCGCGCGGCACATGTACGTGGGATATCTCGACGAGCACTTCGAGAAGGTCCAGCCCGCGCTGCCGCGTCATGGCCGCATCGCGCTCGTCTGCAGCGTCGGGCATCGCGCTGGGCTCGCGACGAGCATCCTCCGTCGCCGCGGCTTCACCGAGGTCGCCAACGTCCTCGGCGGGATGACGGCATGGGAGAAAGTCGGTTTGCCGAAGAAGCAGGGCCCCGAGCGCACGATCACCACCATGGATATCGAAGGAGCGCGACGATGAGCTCGCCGGGAGGCGCGCGCTGGGCGCCGGAGATCGCCGGGCTCGCGATCGGAGCGCTGGAGTCGTTCGCGATGGGGACCGCGAAGCGGCCTCTCGGCGTGACGTCCGCGTTCGAGACGGGGGCGAGCGCGCTGGCGCGCCGGCTCGCGCCGCAGGCCAGCCGGGTGAACGAGTTCGTGGCCAAGCGGGAGACGACGCCGAAGATCGACTGGGAGGTGCTGCTCGCCCCGGGCATCGTCCTTGGCGCGTTCCTGGCCTCGCGCGCCTCGGGTACGCGAGGATCCACGCTGCCGGACGCATGGCGGGCGCGGTTCGGGGAGAGCCGCGGAAAGCGCTACGCGGCCGCGTTTTGCGGGGGCGCCCTGATGATGTTCGGCGCGCGGCTCGGCAAAGGATGCACCAGCGGGCACGGCATCAGCGGCACGATGCAGCTCGCCGCGGCCAGCCTCGCGTTCGACGTCGCGATGAGCGTGAGCGCCGTCTTGGCGGCGAAGCTCCTGTTTCGAGGAGGCGCGCGATGAAGCGGGATCCGCTCGGACGACTCGTGCTCGGCCTCGCGACCGGGACCGCGTTCGGCGCCCTCCTCCAGCGAGGAGGGGCCTCGGATGCCGACCTCATCATCCAGCAGCTCCTGCTGCGCGACAGCAGCATTGCGCGGATCATGTCGACCGCGGCGGCCGTCGGCTCGATCGGCACGCACGGCCTGCGCGCGGCCGGCGCGACCGAGCTCGACGTGAAGCCGTTCCAGGTAGGTTCGGTGATCCTGGGCGGTGTGGCCTTCGGCGCTGGGATGGCGATCCTCGGTTATTGCCCCGGCACGACCCTCGCCGCCGTCGGCGAAGGCCGGCGCGACGCGATGTTCGGGCTGCTCGGGATGGTCGCTGGAGCGCTCGCCTTCATCCGCGTGTACCCGCACATCAAGGAGGTGGTCGAAGAGACGGACCTCGGCAAGGTCACCCTCCCTTCGGCGACGAAGACGTCCCCTTGGCCCTGGGTGGCTGGCCTCGCCGGGCTCGCAGGCGCGGCGGCGCTCGTCAGCCGCGCGCGGGCGGCGCGGTGAATTTGAACGCAACGAGGACGCGTCAGTCGAGGCTCATCACCGCGGTCTCGCCCCCGATGTCCAGGCGCGAAAGAAAAGATTCCAAGGCCTCCATGGACAGGGGGAGCCCCCTCACCGCCAAGGCGGATTCACGAACGCTGGTGAGCGCTGGGAGCCAGTCGAAGCTCGTGAGCTCACCCGAGCTCACGAGTCTGAGCTCACCCACCTCCGCGAGGGCGTCGAACCCGTCGAGGCCCGGGCCTTCCAGCAGATGCATCTGAAAATTCGCGCCGACGCGGCGGAGGTTGCGCAGCGCGGTGAAGTCGTCCGTGTGGTTGCGGAAGAGGGTCAGCGAGCCGTCGATGTGGACGAGGGAGGAGAGCGGCTCCAAGGCGCCCGGCGTCGTATCGCTCAGGTGGATCGAGCCCCGGAAGCGGGTGCATCCAGCCACGCTCGTGTAGGGCACGATCACCAGATCGTCCGGCTGGCCACACACGACCGCCTCGGCATCGGGGTCCGGCGGCTCCTTGGGAACGGCGTTCGTGAGGGACACCAGCGCGCCGCTGCGCACGTGCGACGTCGCGAAGGACTCCAATGCTTCAGCGGTCAGCTGCGCGTTGCGCCGAGCGATCATGGAGGCGCCGATCTCCGCGAGAGCAGGAAGCCACGAGAAGTCGGCAAAGCCGCTCTGGTAGAGCCACAGCCCGGAGACGTACTGGATCGACTCCAGGCCGCGCAAGGCCTCCGGCGCCGCCACGACCAGCAACCGACCTTCGATCCGCGTCAGGTTGGACAGGGGTCCGAGATCCTCAGGAGGCGAATAGAGCAGCAGGGATCCCGCTATTTCCCTGAGATCCGTGAGCGCGTCGATCGCCTCGGGCCCGTCCAGGCTCAGCAGATGAAGCGTGCCGAGGAAGCGCGTACAGCCACGCAAGCGCTCCAGCTCGGGCGCGGGCCCGGTCGCCTCTCGAAGGACGTTCGCGCCCACCGCGATCACCTCTCCCACCGTCCCGCAGTCACGCCCCTCGGGAGATCCCGCTTGCCCGCCCCCGGACGGCTCGGCGGCCCCGGAGCCGCCGCTGCCAGCTGTCGCGTCGCCTCCGCCGCCCGCGCCGGCGCTCGAGGCTCCCGTGGAAGCGCCGCCTGTCGCTCCGCTCGGGCGGTCGGGGGTGGTGCCACAGGCCGCAGCACCGAGGAGCAGCAATCCCGCCGTACCGCTCAGCCGGCGCCGCAGCATGTGCCTTTCCACCTCTTCCCCTCGCATGGTCGCTCGATTCTAGCAGAGCTCTCACGCGCGAGGCGCGCTGGACTGAAGCGGCGCCGGCGGGCGGGCTAGTTGCCTGCCGTGTGGGCGATCGCGAAGATGAGGTTGCGCTCGAGCCGGATGCCCTGCGGCGTGCGAAACGCCTCGATCTCCTTCGCGAGCCGCTCGCGCACCTCGCGCTTCTCCTCGGGGCTCAGGTGCGAGAGGTGGTTGCCGAACGAGCTCGACCCGCTGTGCGTCAAGATCTCGTCGACGTCGGCGGCGTGGTCGACGAAGGTGAGGATCTCCGCCGTGTCGACGATGAAGCCGGCGCGCTCGAGCAGCGCTCGAACCTCGTCGACCGTCAGCTTGTACGGGCGATTGCCCTGGGCGTCTCTCCCGAGCTCGGCCAGCACCTTGCGCTGGATCGGCTCGATCTGGTGCGGCTTCTCCCGCGATCCCGTGCTGAATCCGAGCTTGCCGCCGGGCTTCAACACGCGCGCCGCCTCGGCGATGGCGCGCTCCTTCTGGGCTTCGTTCAGCCAGTGAAGGACGCTGTTCAGGTACACGACGTCAAAGCTCTTCGAGGCGAAGGCGGAGAGGTCCTCGGCGCGGCCGACCGCGGTCGCGAGGTTCACGCGGGCCTTCTGCCGGGCGATGTCGACGCGGAGCGGCAGGGGGTCGATGGCCGTCACGCTGCCCTCGGGGCCGACGATCTCTGCGACGTGAGCGGCGAGCCGGCCGGTGCCCGCGCCGACGTCGAGCACACGCTGGCCGCGCCGCACGCCCAGCGTTTCGATGAGGAGCTTGCCGTGGTTGAACTGCCGGTCGCTGCCGTGCTCGTAGGCCTGGGCGAGCTCGGGGGTGTCGAGAGAAAGGCTGATGGTCGTCATGCAGGCCGCCCGAGCAGGGCCCGTGCCGGCGCCCGGCGCCGCGCTGGCAGGGCCCGCGCGCCGGAGCGCCGCGCCGCCGGCGAGGACCCGGGCGCGGCAGATCGCGCTCGCCGCTGCTCGCGGGCCAGCAGCGATGCTGCTCTGGTGCTGCGCCGCGAGCAGCGGGGCCGCGCGGCGAAAGGCGGCGGGCAGGGACGGCGGCGGGAGCGACGCGCCGGCGCATGGAGACCCACGACTTGAATTTCGAAACAATTTTATCAACAATCCATTCACTTCCAATGACAGTAGCCATGGATGCCATCGATCTGAAAGCGATCCACCTCCTCGCCCGCGACGCCCGCCGGTCGTGGGCGGACCTCGGCGAGGCGGTCGGCCTCTCCGCGCCCGCCGTGGCCGAGCGGGTGCGGCGGCTCGAGGAGCGCGGCGTCATCACGGGGTGGGAGGCGCGCCTCGACGCCCGGGCCGTGGGCGCCGGGCTCACGGCCTTCATCTCGGTCTCGATCGCGAACCGGCGCGGTCGCGGCGAGTTCCTGCGCGCCGTCGAGCGCGCGGCCGAGATCCAGGAGTGCCACCACGTCGCCGGCGACGAGGACTACCTGCTCAAGGTGCGCTGCCGCGACACCGAGGCGCTCGAGCGCCTGCTCACGCAGGAGCTCAAGGCCCACGACGGCGTGGTGCGCACGCGCACGACGATCGTCCTGTCCACCGCCAAGGAGACCGCGCTCCCGCCCCTGCCGCTGCCGTCCGAAGAGGCGCGCGACGGCGAAGCGCGCCCCCGCAAGGCGCCCGGCCGCGGAGCCGCCCGGAAGGAGGCGCCGTGAGCGGCGCCGACGGACTGCCGCCTTTCGGCGATCGTGGCGAGCGCCGCGAGCGTCGCGAACGCCAGATCGACGAGCGCGACCTCGCGGCGCTCGCCGCCGCCATCGAGGACGCCGCGATCGCGCAGCGCGACTTCTCGCACGCGCGCCACCTGCTCCTCGCCCTGCACTACGTGCGCGCTCACGGGCCCGAGGGGGCGCTCGCGCGCATGCGCTCCGCCCTGCAGGCCTTCAACGCCCGGCACCCGCCGACCAACGGTTACCACGAGACGATCACGGTCGCCTGGCTCACGCTCGTCGCCCGCCACGCCGCCGAGCACCGAGGCGCCGCCGTCCACGACCTCGCGGAGGGCCTCCTCGACCGCCACCGCAGCAGCAAGGCGCTCTTCGCCCATTACTCTCGCGCGCGGCTGCTCTCGGACGACGCCCGCGCCGCGTTCGTCGCGCCCGACCTCGCGCCGCTCCCGGCGCCAGGCGACGGCGTGCGCATCCGCCTGGCGACCGAGGCCGATCTCGCGGCGATCGAGGAGATCTATGCGTTCTACGTCGAGCGCTCGACCTGCACCTTCGCCACCACCGTCCCGACCCCGGCGGAGCGCCGCGCCTGGCTCGCGGCGCACGGCCCCCAGCACCCCGCCACCGTGGCCGTCGAGGGCGACGGGGCCGGGGCCGTGGTCGGCTGGGGCTCGCTCTCCCTGTGGAACCCGCGCGAGGCCTACGCCCGCTCCGTCGAGAACTCGGTCTACGTGCGCGACGGCCTCCACCGGCGGGGGCTCGGGCGCCGCATCCTCGCCGATCTCGTGAGCCGCGCGATCTCGCTCGGCCACCGCACGATCATCGCGCAGATCGCCGGAGACCAGGCGGCGAGCGTCGCGCTGCACCGCGCGCTCGGGTTCGAGGACGCCGGGCTGCTCCGCGACGTCGGGCACAAGTTCGACCGCTGGCTCGACGTGATCCTGATGCAGCGCGCGATTCCTCACCCTGCAAGCGATGGCCAGCAGCCGTGAGGCGGCCTACATGCCCGCGACCACCACGAACGAACCCGGGTTGCGCCAGGACGAGCGCGTAGGCCCTCTCGCTCGCGTCGGCGTGGTCCTACGCGGACCGGTGATGGCCGCCGTGGCCGTGCTCCGAGGGGACGAACGGCTCCGCACGGGCCCTGGAGCGCCCTTTCGAACACGCCCCGGGGCTCGCGCGCCCCAGGGCTCCGGCGGGCGCGCTACGAGGCCCTGGCGTTCTTCAGCGCGTCCGGGTTCCCCGGCCCCTCGAGGTACTCGTCGTACGTGCCGTTGAAGACGCGCGGATCCTTCGACGACAGATCGAGCACGCGGGTGCCGAGCTTGCCCACGAAGTGCCGGTCGTGGCTCGTCACGACGACCGTCCCCTTGTACTCGACGAGCGCCTGGAGGAGCGCGTCGATGCTCTCGACGTCGAGGTGGTTCGTCGGCTCGTCGAGCACGACGATGTTGTTCTTCACCAGGATGAGCTTCGCGAGGAACAGGCGCGCCGCCTCACCGCCGGAGAGGTTTTCCGTCTTCTTGAGCCCGGCCTCGCCGCTGAAGAGCAGCTTCCCGAGCACCGAGCGCACGTGCTCCTTCGGGGCGGACGGGTCGAAGCGGTACAGCCAGTCGTAGGCCGTGAACCCCGCCTCGATCGCCTCGTGGTGATCCTGCGCGAAGTAGCCGACGTTCGTGTCGTGGCCCCACGTGACGGCCCCGGCGTCCGGCGTGTACTCGCCGACGAGGAGCTTGAGCAGCGTCGACTTGCCGATGCCGCTCGGCCCGATGACCGCGAGCTTGTCGCCGCGGTTCAGGTTGAAATCGAGCTTCTGGATCACGCGCCGATCGCCGAAGCTCTTGGAGAGGCCCTCGACGCGCAGCACGTCGCGGCCAGAGGGCTTCTCGATCTCGAACTTGATGTACGGGCGCACGACGCTCGAGCGCCGCACCTGGATGCCCGCCTCGAGCTTCTCGATCTCCTTCACGCGCGACTGCGCCTGGCTCGACCGGCTCGCGCTCGCGCCGAAGCGGGCCACGAAGTCCTTGAGCTCGGCGATCTTCTTCTTCTTCTGCGCGGCGTCGGCGTCCGACTGGCGCTTGCCGGTCGTCTTCTGCTCGATGAAGTCGTCGTAGTCGCCCGTGTAGAGCGTGACCGTCTGGTAGTCGACGTCGGCGACGTGCGTCGCGATCGCGTTCATGAAGTGCCGGTCGTGGCTGACGACGAGGAGCGTGCCGCGGAAGGTGTCGGTCAGGTACGACTCGAGCCACCGGATCGAGTCGAGGTCGAGGTGGTTCGTCGGCTCGTCGAGGAGCAGGACGTCCGCGCCCCCGAAGAGCGTCTGGGCGATGAGGACGCGAAGCTTGTACCCGCCCGCGAGCGTGCTCACCGCGCTCGTGTGCCGGGCGGTCGCGATCCCGAGCCCCTCGAGGATCTCGGCGGCGCGCGACTCGGCGGTGTAGCCGTCCTCCTCGCCGATCGTCCCCTCGAGCTCGGCCAGCCGCATGCCGACCTCATCGGTCATCTCGACCTCGTACAGCCGATCGCGCTCCTGCATCGCGTCCCAGAGCGCCCGGTTCCCCATCAGGACCGTGTCGAGGATCCGGCAGGACTCGTAGGCGAAATGGTCCTGCTTGAGCACCCCGACGCGCAGCTGCCTCGGGATCTCGACCGAGCCCTGATCCGACTCCTCCTCGCCGGAGATGACCTTGAGGAGCGTCGATTTCCCCGCTCCGTTCGCGCCGACGAGCACGTAGCGCTTGCCGGGGTCGAAGCGCATCGTGACGTTCTCGAAGAGAATTTTGGGACCGTACCGCTTGGTGAGCTTTTCGAGCGTGATCATCTCAGCGGCGCCGGGAGTAGCACGTGTGCGCCTGCGGTTCCGGTGAATTCCGGAGGCAGCGCGCCCCCCGGGGCAGGCGCGTCACCTCGGCGCGCCGGGCGGCGGGCTGGCGACGCGCGCCGGCGCTTCCTCGAATACCTCGGCGTCTGGCAAGGAAAGGACCTCCCTGCCGGCCGATTCCAGCGTCTCTCTCGGCACATCGCGGAAGCGCGCGCGGAAGGCCGCAGACGGGCGGAGGGTCACGGCCTGCCCGGTCGACCTGCGCCTGTACGTGGTCTCCACGCCGTCCTCGCTCGCCTCGATCAGGCTGAGATTCAGCTTCCCGAGGCTGGCCCCCGTCGCCGCGGCGGCGCCGTCGGCGATGCAGGAGAACTGCACATTCCGCGGGCTGTGGTGGATCACCTCGAGGTCGAAGCTCCTCGCGGGCAGCCCGAGCCTCGCGAGCGCAAAGCGTCCCATGCGGTAGCCGGCGACGGCCCACGGCCCCGCCCCGCCGTGGATCGCGGCGACGGCGCGGAGCTCGTCGTCCGGGGCCTCCGCGGCCGGGCGGCCGGCGGGCTCCTGCGCAGGGCCCTCAGGGGGATGGGCGCCCGCGCCGCCGCACCGGATCGAGGAAATGGCGGCGAGGAGGATCAACGCCGCTTGGCTCATCGTCTTGCGCATGCTCGCTCGATCCCCCGTGAGGGCGGCGGAGTGTCCCCGTTCGCGCGCGACGTCAAGGGCGTCGGGCCCCGCGCCGCTGCCCGCGACGCCCGGGATCCGCCCGATCCGGCGAGCGCGCAGGCGTACCCTGGACGGTTTCACGCACCGCGGCGTCAGACCGGGGTAACATGCGCCCGTCATGCCTCGCGCGCCCGCCAGCCGTCCCCGTCGCTCCAGCCGCGCCGGCCTCGCTGGCTCCGCCGGCGACGCGACGACCCACGTGGCCCGCGCCGGGGGTGATGCTCGCCGATGACCCGCGTCCACCCTGAAGGCTTCCGGCCCGAAGCGCTCGTAGGCCAGGTCCTGCGCGGCAAGTGGCGGCTGGAGCGCCTGCTGGGCTTCGGCGGGATGGCCATGGTCTACGCCGCCACGCACCGCAACGGGATGCGCGGCGCGGTGAAGATCCTCCGCCGCGAGCTGTCCGAGGACGAGGAGGCGCGCTCGCGCTTCCTGCGCGAGGGCTACGTCGCCAACCGCGTCGAGCACCCGGGCATCGTCCGGGTGCTCGACGACGACGTCACCGACGATGGCTCCGTGTTCCTGGTGATGGAGCTGCTCGAGGGCGAGACCGTCGAGGCGCGCCGCGCGCGCGAGCCGGGCGGCGTGCTCGGCGTGAGCGAGGTGCTCGGCATCGCCGACGACCTGCTCGACGTGCTCGCCGTCGCGCACGAGCGCGGGATCGTGCACCGCGACCTCAAGCCGGACAACCTGTTCCTCACGCGCCAGGGGCAGCTGAAGGTGCTCGACTTCGGCATCGCGCGGCTGCGCGAGCTCTCCTCCCCGGCGAACGCCTCCACGCGCGCCGGCACCCTGATGGGGACGCCGCAGTTCATGCCGCCGGAGCAGGCGCGGGGGCAGTGGGACAGGGTCGACCCGCGCAGCGATTTATGGGCCGTCGGGAGCACGATGTACCAGCTCCTCTCGGGGCGGTACGTGCACGAGGCCGAGACGCTCCCGCTGCTGCTCCTCGCGGCGATGACGCAGCCGGCGCCGCCCGTGGGCAGCGTCCTGCCGGCCCTGCCCCCGCCGATCGCCGGCGTGATGGACGTGGCGCTCGCGTTCGACCCCGACCGCCGCTGGCCGAACGCCCGCGCGATGCAGCGCGCGCTCCGCCAGGCGCGGGGCGGCGCGGCGCTCGAGCTGGCCCCGGGCGCGCACCCGGATCCCGGGCGCGCGCCGCTGCACTCGGAGCACGGGCGCGGGCTCCTGCACTCGGATCCAGGGCGCCCGTCGGCGCAGGCGCGAGGTCCCGGGAGCGGGCCGCGCGGCACGGAGTTCGCCGCGGCGGGCACGGCCAGCGGCGTCGCGGCCGGCGGCGGCGCGGCCAGCACCGGCACGGTCTCGCCGGTCGTGGAGCGCTCGGCCAGCGCGGAGCGCACCGCGCCGCGCGCGGCGGCCACGGGCGCGCTCCTCGCCGGCGCCGGCGTGCTGGCCGTGGGTGTCCTGGTCGCGCTCGTGTGGTGGCAGCGCGCGGGCGAAAGGGGCGCGGAGGATCCGTCGCACGGCTCCACGGTGGAGGCCGAGCCGCGCCCCACCGCGGGCGCCGGGGCGGCGACGGCGCCGCCCGACAGCGCAGGCTCGCTCGGGGCCGGCGTGCAGCCGGCGCCGTCCGGCGATGCGGTCCCCGCGATCGCGCCGTCCGCGCCCGCGACCACGCCGGCGCCCGAGGCCGCGAGCGCGACGGCCGCGAGCGCGTCCGCGCCGGCGAGCGCGAGCGCGAGCGCGAGCGCGACCGCGCCGAGGCCCGCCGCCGGGGGCAGGGCGCGATCCCCCGCGACCGCGACGAAGGCGCCCGCCGCCACGACGCCGGCCCCCGCGCCGACGCCGGCGGAGGACCCGTACAACCGGAGACGTTGAGGCCGCACGGATGCGTAGATCGAGCTCGCGTAGACGATTCCCGGCGGAGGTGCTCGCCCTGGGAGGAGCCGTGCTCCTCGCCTGCCCCGACGCCTCCGCGCAGGGGCGCGATCCTGCGGCCGCGGAGGCGCTGTTCGACGCCGGCAGGGCGGCGCTGCAGGCGAAGGACTACGACGCCGCGTGCCCGAAATTCCGGGAGAGCTACGAGCTCGATCCGGCGCCCGGGGCGCTGCTCAACCTCGGCGACTGCGAGGAGAAGCGCGGCAGGGTCGCGACCGCGTGGTCGATCTTCCGGCAGCTCGCGCGCGATCTGCCCGCGAACGACGACCGCCGCCCCATCGCCCAGTCGCGCGCGGCGGCGCTCGAGGCCCGCGTGCCGAGGCTCACGATCCGGCTCGCGCCGGGGGCGCCCGCGGACACGGCGGTGCAGCGCGCGGGGGTCCCGGTCGGCGCGGGCTCGCTGGGCTCGTCGTTGCCGGTGGACCCGGGCGAGGTCCAGGTGACGGCGGCGGCGCCGGGCCGGAAGCAGAAGATCTTCACGGTGCAGCTCGCGGAGGGCGCGCAGGTCGAGCTGGTCGTGGCGCCGGAGGAGGCCGCGGCCGCCGCGGGCGCGGGGCCTGCGCTCCGCCCGAAGACCGCCCCGCAGGAGGCGGGGGGCTCGCCCCGGCGGACGGCCGGCTGGATCAGCGCCGGCGTCGGCGCGGTCGGGATCGGCGTCGGCGCCGTGTTCGGCGCGCGCGCGATCGGGAAGAAGGGCGACGCCGAGGCGTACTGCGACGAGGACAACGTCTGCCTGGATCAGGGGATCAAGCTGCAAAAGCAGGGCGTGACCGCGGGGACGATCTCGACGGTCGCGTTCCTCGTCGGGGCGGCGGCGCTGGGCACGGGCGCGGTGCTCGTCTTCACGGCGCCCTCCTCGGGGCAAGGGTCGCCGGCGCCCCGGGCCACCATCGGCGTGGTGCCGGGCGGCGCCGTGGCGACTGTCGTTTTTTGACGGGAGCTGCGCGGCGTCGCCGCGAGGGAGGGGCCCTGGTGGTGAAGCGCGATCAGAGGAGCATCCGAGCCGTGGTCTCTGCCGTCCTGCTCGTCGCCGCGGGCGTGGGAGGCTGCAATGCGCTCATCGGCCTCGAGGTCGGCCAGCTGGACGCATCGACGGGCGGCACGGGCGGCGCGGGCGGCGCGGGCACGGGCGGAGGGGCCGAGGGCGGCGGTGGCAGCGGCGGCGCGGGCACGGGCGGCGGAGGCGACGGCGGCGGCGCTGGCGCGGGCGGCAGCGCCGGCGGCGGCGGCGGCGGTGAGGCGCCGTTCTGCGGCGAGGATCGCAAGGACGCCATCCGCGGGCCGCAGGCACGCTGGGGCACGACCATCGGGCTCGACGTCACCGACGTCGCGGCGCACGGCGACGGGGTGACGGCCATCGTCAACGAGAAGGGCACGATCTCCGTCGCGCGGTGGGCGCGCGGCGGCACCCGCGATGCCGGGTATGGGCTGACGGCGACCGATCTGCTGGAAGGCGACATCAAGGCCACGCACCTCTCCATCGGCCAGGGGCTCGCCTATGTGGCAGGGTGGTCGGACAGCGGCCCCCAGCTGCCCAGCGCGTCCACCACCGGGTGCGTCATCAGCGAGCTCGCGCGCTCTCACCCGAGCTTCCTCGCTGCGCTCGACGAGAAGGGCCAGTGCCGGTGGGCGTGGTCGCCGGACGGCGGCGCCACCTCCACCCCGCTCGGCCTCGCGGCGGCGCCCGGCGCCGTGGTGATCGCCGCCTCGGTGAAGGGGCCGAGCGTGAACGACGGCACGTGCACCCTCGCCATGGGCGGCGCGGAGACGTCCGTGGGCCTGGCCGCGCTCGATCCGGCGGCAGGCGGTTGCCTGTGGGGGATGCCCATCGGCCCGTCGCCGGCCGTGACCGTCGGAGAGCTCCTCGTCGACGAGGCGCGCGGCGAGGTGCTGGCGGTCGGCCGCTACGAGGGCGAGGAGGGCTACGTCGTCGGGGGAGCGCTGCTCCCTCCCTCGCAGGATCGCGATGTGTTCGTGGCGCGCTTCGCGCTGACCGAGGGGTCGCTCAAGGGCATCGACGCGTTCCCCCTCCCCGGGCGTCAGGAGGTGGACCAGCGCGGGGCCGCGCTGCTCCCGGGCGGCGACGTCGTGATCGTCGGCTCCTATGCCGGCTCGCTCGATTTCGGCGAGGGCTGCCCGCCGGCGCCCGAAGAGGACGCGCCGGACATGGAGAACTTCTTCGTCATGCGCGTCTCCGGCCCGTCCGTGGTCTGGGGCCGCGGGTTCGGCGACGCGGGGCACCGGCAGTGGGTCGCCAGCGTGGCGGCGGCGCCCGATGGACTGATCTACGTGACGGGGAACTACCAGGGCGAGATCGACCTCGGGAACGGCGGGAAGCTCGTCGCTCCCGCGACGGACGCCGATCCGATGGTCGGGTTTCTGATCGTGCTCGACGCCCGCGGCAACGTCGTCTCCGCCTCCGAGCTGAAGGGGACGGGCGACGCTTACGTGTGGGCCGCCGCGCCCGGCCCGGCGCCTGGCGACGCCCTCTATCTCGGCGGGGAGCTGGGCAGCACCCTCGATATCGGGCGCGATCCGCCGCTCACCGACGCGATGGGGCGCGGGTTCATCGCCGAGCTCCCGGGCGTGCGGTGATCCCCGCGGTCCGGCGCGCCGGGCCGCGAGCGCTCGACGCCCCGCCACCCGCATCGGCCGCTGCGACCGGATCGCCGCGGCGCGCGCTCCGGTCGATGGCAGTCGGCGGAGAGCGCGCCTTTCGGTGAGGGACGCGCCGGAACCCTCTCGACTCCTGGAGCGACGCTCGCCATGAAGTCGATGGTGGCGAGCGAGGTGAGAGCTCTCGCTG
Organism: Sorangium sp. So ce128; assembly: GCF_051525245.1. Lineage (NCBI taxonomy): Bacteria > Pseudomonadati > Myxococcota > Polyangiales > Polyangiaceae > Sorangium > Sorangium sp. So ce128. Next base: position 8,142,780 of record NZ_CP150313.1, read on the forward strand.
GCGGCCGCGGCGGCACCGCGCCACCAGGAGACGGGAGATGAAGCGCGATCTCAGGAGCACTCGACCCATGTTCTGCGCCGGGCTGCTCATCACCGCGGCCGCGGGGGGCTGCAACGCGCTCATCGGGCTCGAGGTCGGCGAGCTCGACTCCTCGGCGGGCGGCGCGGGCGCCACCGCTTCGAGCGTGTCGGCCGGCGGCGCAGGAGGCGAAGGCGGTCGCGGCGAGGGCGGCGCCGGCGAGGGCGGCGCCGGCGAGGGCGGCGCTGGCGAGGGCGGCGCCGGCGAGGGCGGCGCTGGCGGCGGGAACGAGGCGCTCTGCAGCTACGCCCGCGAGGGAGCCGTCCGGACACCGTCGGGAGAGTGGGGCGCGCTGTCCGGCCTGGCGGTCGTCGGCCTCGCGGCGCGAGACGGCGAGGTGACGGCCCTGGTCAAGGAGAGCCGGGTGCTCGCCAGCGAGCCCACCAAGACCAGGACGGGGTTCTCGGTCGCGAGGTGGAGCCCGGCCGGGGTCCGCGAGAGCGCGTACGGGATGACGACCGGCGACATGCTCGGCAGCGTCTCGGCCGAGCACCTGGCCGTCGCCTCGGACCTCGCTTATGTGGCCGGCTGGTCGGAAGCTCCCCTCACCTTGCTCGCGTCGGGCGGCAGGTGCACGGCCAGCGCGAGCGCGGACACCGGTCGCAAGCCGAGCTTCCTGCTGGCGCTCGACGAGCTGGGCAAGTGCAGGTGGGCCTGGAGCGTGGACGCCGAGGTCAACGCCTACCCGCTCGGGCTCGCGGCGACGGCCGACCGGGTCGCCTTCGCCGTCTCACGCTCCGGGGCGACGAGCGCGAAGACCGACGAGTGCGTCCTCGGGGCCGCCGATCAGCGCGGGGTCACGGATCTCGTGACCTTCAACGCAGGCGGCAAGTGCCGGTGGAGCCGCGCGCTCGGATCCTCCGCGGCCGTGCACGTCGCGGAGGTCGTCGCCGCGCCGGAGACCGGCGAGGTGCTCGTCGTGGGCGACTACGACGCGCCGGATGAGCCCATCGACATCCAGGGAAGAAAGCTCCCCCGCGCGCCGGATCGCGACCTGTTCGTGGCGCGCTTCCGGCTCGATGACGGCGCCCTGACGGGCCTCATCCCGCTCACGGCCCCTGGGACCCAGGCTGCGGCGCGGCACGGGTCCGCGATGCTCCCGGACGGCGAACTCGTGATCTCCGGGACCTACACCGGGCCGTCCTTCAGCTTCGAGGACGACTGTCCGCTCCTGCCTCCCACAGGGGACACGGAGAACTCGTTCGTCGCGCGCGTCTCGAAGGAGCGAGTGGTCTGGAGCCGCGGGTTCGGCGACGAGAAGCGAGATCAGATGGTCGTCAGTCTGGCGGTGGACGGAGCAGGCGCGATCTACATGGCCGGGACGCTCGAGGGCGAGATCGCCCTGGGGAACGGCGAGAGGCTCACGGCCGGGACGGACGAATTGCAGAGCTTTCTGATCGTGCTCAATCCCCGCGGCAACGTCCTCTCGGCGACCGCGTTCGCGGGCACAGGCACCGTGGGCGTGTGGGCGGTCGCGCCGGGCGCGACGCTCGGCGATCCCTTCACCATCGGCGGTGAGCTGACGGAGACGTTCTCTCTCGTCCCCAGCGACCACCCCAGCGCGGCGCCGGGCGAAGGGTTCATCGCCCGGGTGAAGGGGTTGCCGTGAGCGCCACGCGCGGACGCCAGCGCACCACGCGAGCAGTCCATGACATTTCCGCACGACGACACGGAGCCTGCGACCGGACCGCAGCGGTGCGCATTCCGGCCCGGGTTGACGAAGGGGGGACTGGCAGCTTCCATGAGAGGATGCGCTCGCTTCACCGCCTCTTCTGTTTCTGCCTGGCCCTCCCTGCCGGACTCAGCTGTGGATTCCCCGACGCCACCTTCACGGAACGCTCCAGCACGAGCGCGGGCGGCGCGAGCGGCGCGACGGACGCGGCGAGCTCCGCCGTCGTGTCCTCGGGCGCGGCGGGCCCCGGCGGCGGCGCGGAGGCCTCCAGCGCCGGCGGGAACGGCGACGGCCCGATGGGCTCCGGCGGCGGTGCACCGGGCGCCGGTGGCGGCTCCGCGGGCTCCGGCGGCGGCTCGGCGGGCTCCGGCGGCGGCTCGGCGACCTCCGGCTCGGGTGGCGGCTCGGCGACCTCCAGCGCGAGCGCCAGCTCGGCGACCTCCGGCTCCGGCGGCGGCGCGGCGACCTCCAGCTCGGCGACCTCCGGCTCCGGCGGCGGCGCCGTCGATTGCGATGCCGACGGCGACCACTATCGATCGACCGCGTGCGAGGGTGGCGATGATTGCAACGACAACAACGCCCTGGTCCACCCCGACCAGCCCAGCACCTTCTATGACACCCCGATCCCTACGGGAGGCGGCTTTGATTACGACTGCAGCGGCGAGGAGGAGAAGGAGTTCCGCGCGGTCAGCTGCAGCGGCCTCGCTTGCACCGCGGCGAGCAACGTGTTTCTGACGGACCCCCGGTGCGGGCGCAAGGGCCCGTTCGGCTCCTGCAGCCTGCTCTGCATGTCCACCTACATCTATGAGGAGTACGCCAGGGCATGCCACTGAGCCCGCGCTGGCTCGGTGGCGGCATCGAGGGTGCCACGCAACGGAGAGCCGACCCGATGAGACCCGAACCTGGTGCCCTCCGATCCGTCGTGTCCTGCGCCTTCCTGCTCGCTGCGGCGGCGGGGGGCTGCAACGCGATCATCGGGCTGGAGGTCGGTGAGCTGGCTCCGTCGCAGTCCGGCGCGGGCGCGGCCTCGGCCTCCTCCTCGGGAGGCCCTGGCACGGGAGGCTCGGGCGCCGGTGGTGCGGGCACCGGTGGTGCGGGCACCGGTGGTGCGGGCACCGGTGGTGCAGGCGGCGGCGACAGCGGCGGCGGCGGTGGAGGCAGCGGGGGCAGCGGCGGGGGCGGCGGGGGCAGCGGCGGCGGGGGTCCGCTGTGCAGCGACGCCGAGGGGACCCTCGTCGAGCCGTCGGCCAGCTGGGGAGAGACGCTCGGCTTCGACGTCGGCGATCTCGCGGCGTCGGACGGCGCGCTGACGGCGGTCATCACGGAGGTCCTCGACAGCGGGGCGTTCCGCTTCTCGGTCGCGAAGTGGACCTCCGGCGGGGCACACGATTCCCGGTACGGGCTGTCGGCGAACGATGTCTGGGGCTTGCACCTGGCTGCGAGCGGCGGCGCCACCTACGTGGCCGGGGAGGCCGCGGGGGCGACCAATCTCCCCGGTGGGCTCCTCGACGCGTGCCGCGTCGGCCCTCCGCTGGTCGCCACCAGCTACACGACGAGCTTCGTCGCGGCGCTCGACGCGAGCGGCCGTTGCGGGTGGGCGTGGAGCGTCGACGCGCAGCACAACACCACGGCGCGCGCCATGGCGGCGAGCTCCGAGGCGGTCGTCTTCGCCGTCGACGTGACGGACGCCGGCCGGAGCTTCGGCCCGTGCGAGCTGAAGAGCGTCCCGGCGGAGTCGGCGCTGCTCGCCGCGCTCTACCCGGCGGACGGCGCGTGCAAGTGGCAACACCGCCTCGGGCCGCGGGCGGCCGTGACCGTCAAGGCGCTCCCCGTCAACCCGAAGGCGGGCGGCAACCTCGTGACCGTCGTGGGCGACTACGAGTCGCTCGGCGGAGCGGTCACGTTCGGTGGGCAGACCCCCTTCGCCTCGGAGCAGCGCGACGTCTTCGTCGCGCGCTACACGGCGATCGACGGCGCGCTGGTGGACTTGATCACGCTGAACCTCGAGGGAGATCAGCAGGTGGCGCAGCACGGCGCCGCGCTGCTCCCGGGCGGCGACGCCGTGATCGCCGGCTCGTACCGCGGGGTCGTCGACCTCGGCGGCGGCTGCCCGGCGTTGCCCGATGCGGGGGACACGGAGAGCTTCTTCGTCGCGCGCGTCTCGAGGAAGGGCGTCGTGTGGAGCCGCGGGTTCGGCGACGACAAGGAGAGCCAGGTCGCGGCCGGCGTGGCGGTGGACGGCGCTGGCGCGATCTACGTCACGGGGGAGTTCACGGGCACGATCCCGCTGGGGAGCGCCGGGAGCCTCACGACGTCCCAGAAGCGGGCGGGGTTCCTGATGCGGCTCGACGCGCAGGGCAACCTGATCTCCGCGGCCAAGGTCGAAGGCGCCGGCACCGTCGCCCTCCGCGTCGTCGCGGTGGACGGGGCGCTCGGCGGGCCCGTCTACGTCGCCGGCGCCGTGACGGGCGCGCTCCGCCTCGATGGCCTCGCCGCGCCGCTCGGGAGCGAGAGCGATAACGAGTCCCGCGGGTTCATCGCGAGGCTCTCCGGCGCGCGCTGATCCTGGGGCCTACCGGGAAGCGCACAACCACGGACGACCCTGGGCCTCGTCGTCCGTGCGGAGGAGCGCACGGACGAAAGCGAAACGATTTCAATAGTTTCACCTGAAAATGGCGGCTGGGTCCTCCTTCCGTCGTGTCCCGGCGCGGGCCCCACCGGCCGCCTTCAGATCGAGTGAGTGAGCGCTCACTCTTGACGAGTGAGCGCTCACTCCGCTACACGGGACGCATGGCACCACCAAGCCGGCGAGCTCCTCCCCTGCGTCCGGAGGAGCGTCGCGCGAGCATCATTGCGGCGACGATCCCGCTCCTGCGCCTGTACGGCCGCGATGTGACGACGGCGCAGATCGCGATGGCCGCCGGCACCGCGGAAGGGACGCTGTTCCGCGTGTTCCCCGACAAGGAGTCGCTGATCCAGGCGGCGATCGCGACCCTGTTCGATCCGGCGCCGACGCTGCGAGAGCTGGAGCGCATCGATCTCGCGGCGCCGCTGCGCGAGCGCTTGATCCAGGCGGTCGAGGTCCTGCAGCGCCGCGTCGAGGGCATCTGGCAGCTCATCTCGATGCTCGGCATGACGATGCCGCCACCCATGCGCCCCGGGTCCGGGTGCGCTCAGGCGCCGCGCCAGGATGAGCAGCTTCACGTGCAGCTCGAGCGCCTGTTCGAGGCGTCGCGCGACGAGCTGCGCTGCGATCCGGCGTATGCGGCGCGGCTCGTGCGCATGATGACGTTCGCGGGCACACACCCGCGGATCACCGACGGCATGCCCCTGACCGCCGCGGAGGTCGTGGCGGTCCTGCTCGACGGTATCCGCCGCCGCTCCGAAGAGGAGGAGCCTTGCTGAGGCAGCTGTTGCGCCGCTTCCTGCGCCCACAGGCGCGCTTGCTGGCGCTCGTCGTCGCGCTCCAGCTCGTGGCGACGCTCGCTTCGCTGTACCTGCCGAGCCTGAACGCCGACATCATCGATCAGGGCATCGCGCTCGGTGATACGTCGCGGATCCTGGAGCTCGGCGCGATCATGCTCGCGATCACCGGCGTCCAGATCGTGTGTTCGGTCGCCGCGAACTACGCCGGCGCGCGCGTCGCGATGAGCTTCGGTCGCGACCTGCGCGCGGCGGTGTTCCACCGCGTCGGCGAGTTCTCCGCGCGCGAGCTGTCGCGGTTCGGGGCGCCGTCGCTCATCACGCGCACGACCAACGACGTCCAGCAGGTGCAGACGGTGGTGATGATGGGCTGTACGATGCTCGTCCTCGCGCCGATCATGTGCGTCGGCGGCATCGTGATGGCGCTGCGCGAGGACGGGTCGCTCGCCTGGCTGCTCGCGATCGCGGTGCCGCTGCTCGCGGGCGCCGTCGTCGCGATCATGTCGCGGATGGTGCCGCAGTTCCGGAGGATGCAGCCCCTCATCGACACCGTGAACCGCGTGCTGCGCGAGCAGATCACCGGCGTGCGCGTGATCCGCGCCTTCGTGCGCGAGCGCGCCGAGGCGGCCCGCTTCGAGCACGCGAACGGCGACCTCACCGACACCGCGCTGCGCATCGGCCGCCTGCAAGCGCTGATGTTCCCGACCGTGATGTTCGTCTTCAACGCTTCGAGCGTCGCCGTCCTGTGGTTCGGCGCGCACCAGATCGCGGACGGCACGCTCGCGATCGGCTCGATGACGGCGTTCCTCGCCTACCTGGTGCAGATCCTGATGGCCGTGATGATGGTGACGTTCATGGCCGTCATGCTGCCGCGCGCGGCCGCGTGCTCGGAGCGCATCGTCGAGGTGCTGGACACCGAGCCGTCCGTGCGCGCTCCCGACCAGCCCGTGACGCTCGTCGAGCCGACCGGCATCGTCGAGCTGCGAGACGTCGAGTACCGCTACCCGGGCGCCGAGCTGCCCGTCCTGCGCGGCATCTCGTTCGTCGCGCGCCCCGGGCAGGTCACCGCGATCATCGGCAGCACCGGCTCGGGGAAGACCACGCTGCTCGACCTGATCGCGCGGCTCATCGATCCGACGAGGGGCGAGGTCCGGCTCGACGGCGTCGACGCGCGCATGCTCGCCCTCGAGGCGGTGTGGTCGTGCATCGGGCTCGTCCAGCAGCGAGCCTTCCTGTTCTCCGGCACGGTTGCATCGAACCTGCGCTACGGCGACCCCGCGGCGACCGACGAGCAGCTCTGGGCGGCGCTCGCCGCCGCGCAAGCGCGCGACTTCGTCGAGGCGATGCCGCGAGAGCTCGACACGCCGATCGGGCAGGGCGGCACGAACGTCTCCGGCGGCCAGCGCCAGCGGCTGTCGATCGCCCGCGCCCTGCTGCGCCGGCCGCGCGTGTTCCTGTTCGACGACGCCTTCTCCGCGCTCGACGTCGCGACCGAGGCCCGGCTGCGGGCCGCGCTCGCCGAGCGCACGCGCGCCGCCACCGTGATCCTCGTCGCGCAGCGCGTGTCGAGCATCGTCGACGCGGACCAGATCCTCGTGCTCGACAACGGCGAGATCGTCGGCCAAGGCAAGCACGGCGAGCTGCTCGCGTCGTGCCCGACCTACGCCGAGATCGTGGCCTCGCAGCGCGATACGGCGGTGGCCGCATGAGCGCGCGTCACGCTGGTCCCCCGCCCGCCGCCCCCGCGGGGGCGCGCTCCCCGGTCCTGCCACGCGGCCCCTTCGGCATGGGCGCCGCGCCGCCGCAGAAGGCGAAGCAGTTCGCCCCCTCCGCGCGGCGCCTCCTCGGCCGCCTCGCCCCCGAGCGCGCCCGCCTCGTGGTCGTGCTCGCTTGCTCGCTTCTCAGCGTGGGGCTCGGCCTGGCCGGCCCGAAGCTGCTCGGCCGCGCGACGGACATCATCTTCTCCGGCGTGATCGGCGCTCGCCTCCCGGCGGCCGCCACGAAGGCCGAGGCCGTCGCGGAGCTCCAGCGCTCCGGCCAGGCGCGGCTCGCCGAGCTCGTGGGCCACATGGACGTCGTTCCCGGCCGCGGCATCCAGCTCCGCGAGCTCGCCGAGCTGCTCCTGCTCGTGATGGCGCTCTACGCCGGCGCGTCGCTGTTCGCCTGGCTGCAGGGCTACCTGCTCAACGACGTCGTGCAGAACACCGTGCGACAGCTCCGCGCCGAGGCGCAGGACAAGCTCGCCCGCTTGCCGCTCGCCTACTTCGACGGCCGCCCGCACGGCGAGCTCTTGAGCCGCGTCACGAACGACATCGACAACGTCGCGCAGGGCCTGCAGCAGACGCTGACACAGATCATGAACGGCGCGCTGACGCTCCTCGGCATCATCGTCATGCTCGTCGTGATCTCGCCGGTGCTCGCGGTGATCACGCTCTTCACCGTGCCGCTCTCGGTGCTCACGACCGCGGCGGTCGCGAAGCGCGCGCAGGCGAAATTCGTCGCGCAGTGGGCGCAGGTCGGCGTGCTCAACGGCCAGATCGAGGAGGCGTTCACCGGCCACTCGCTCGTCAACGTGCTCGGGCGACGCCGCGACGTCGAGGCGCGCTTCCAGTCCACGAACCAGGAGCTGTTCGAGACCAGCTTCCGCGCGCAGTTCATGTCCAGCATCATCATGCCGGCGGTCAATTTCGTCGGGAACCTGACCTACGTCGCGATCGCCGTCGTCGGCGGCCTGCGCGTCGCGTCGGGCGCGATGCTGCTCGGCAGCGTGCAAGCGTTCATCCAGTACTCGCGCCAGTTCTCTCAGCAGCTCGGCCAGCTCGCGTCCGTCACGAACGTCCTGCAATCGGGTGTTGCCTCTGCAGAGCGGGTGTTCGAGCTGCTCGACGAACAGGGCCAGTCACCCGACGCCACCCCGCCCGCGGCCCTGCCGAAGGTGAGCGGCGAGGTCCGGTTCGAGCACGTCACGTTCCGCTACAAGCCCGACGAGCCTCTCATCGAGGACCTCGACCTCACGATCCTGCCAGGCCAGACGGTCGCGATCGTCGGCCCGACGGGCGCCGGCAAGACCACGCTCGTGAACCTCTTGATGCGGTTTTACGAGCTCGACGGCGGTCGGATCCTGATCGACGGCGTCGACATCGCGCGCTTGCCTCGCCACGAGCTGCGCGCGAGGTTCGGAATCGTGCTGCAGGATACATGGCTGTTCTCGGGCACGATCCGTGACAATATCGCGTTCGGCAACGCGGCCGCGACCGAGGCCGACATCCAGGAGGCAGCGCGCGCGGCGCACGTCGACCGCTTCGTGCGCGCCCTGCCCGCTGGTTACGATACGGTGATCGACGAGGACTCGGGCAACCTGAGCGCCGGCGAGAAGCAGCTCATCACGATCGCCCGCGCGTTCCTCGCGAACCCGGCGATCCTGATCCTCGACGAGGCGACCTCCTCGGTCGACACCCGGACCGAGGTGCTCGTCCAGCGCGCGATGGCGGCCTTGCGCGCCCGGCGTACGAGCTTCGTCATCGCGCATCGCCTCTCGACGATCCGCGACGCCGACATGCTCCTCGTGATGAAGGGGGGCCGCATCGTCGAGCGCGGCACGCACGCGGAGCTCCTCGCCGCGGGCGGCGCCTATCATGCGTTGTACCAGACCCAGCTCACCGGCAACGGCGGAAGCGGCGTGAAGCTCGAGGGCCAATCTGCCGCGCTCAGTCGATGACCGCGGTGGCCTCGACCTCGACCAGGTGCTCGGGGTCGGAGAGCGCGCTCACGCCCAGCAGCGTCCCTGGCGGGACCGGGGTGACTCCCAGCTTCGCGGCCGCCCGACGGATCCCCTCCAGCAGCAGGGGCATCTTGTCCGGAGTCCAGCCCACGGCATAGATGGTCAGCTTCGCAACGTCGTTGAAGGAGCCTCCAACCCCGGCCAGGGCGGTGGCGACGTTGAGGTAACACTGCTCGACCTGAGCGGCGAAGTCGCCCCTGCCGATCGTCCTCCCATCAGCATCCCAGGCGACCTGACCTGCGATGAACACGAGCTTCGACCCGGTGGCGATCGACACCTGTCGGTACGCCTCGATCTTCGGCAACCCGCTGGGGTTCACCAGGGTGATGGCCATGCTGCCTCCTTCGTCCTCTCCCTGCGCGCAGGGCGGCATGCCCGGCCGCGCGCTGGTTAGATGCGCCCTCCCCGCCGCGACCGGTAGACCCACGGCGCGAAACGAGCCGATCAGCGCTGCTATACAATCGCGCCATGAACCGCGCGACGGACCGCTTCGAGGGTCTGACCGTCTTCCTCACCGTGGCGAGGCACCGGAGCTTCCGCGCCGCCGCCGCGGAGCTCGGCGTGACCACGGGCGCCGTGAGCCAGGCGATCCGCGCCCTCGAACGCCGCGTCGGCCTCCCGCTCCTCTCGCGCACGACGCGCCGCGTGGGGCTCACAGAGGCCGGCGAGCGGCTGCACGAGCGCCTCGCGCCCGCGGCCGGTGAGATCAGCGCCGCGCTCGAGGCGCTCGACGAGCTCCGCGGCCAGCCCGCGGGGCTGCTCCGCCTCACCGTCGCCCGGACCGCCGTGCCCTTCGTGATCGAGCCGGTGCTCCCGCGCTTCCGCCGCGCTTACCCCGACGTGGCCGTCGAGATCTCGGTGGACGACGCCCTGGTCGATCTCGCCGAGACCGGCTTCGACGCCGGCGTGCGGCTCGGCGAGGACCTCGCCCAGGACATGACCGCCGTGCGCCTCACGCCGGATCTCCGCTGGCTCGTGGTCGGCGCGCCGGCGTACTTCGCCGCCCACGGCCGCCCGGAGGAGCCCGAGGATCTGCTCGCCCACACGTGCATCCAGTACCGATTCCAGAGCGCCGCGCTCTATCGCTGGGAGTTCGTGCGCGATCACCGCGAGATCACCGTGCACGCCCCTGGCACGCTCACGGTGAACGACGCCGATCTGGCGGTGTCCCTCGCGCGCGATGGGCTCGGGCTCGCGTACATGTTCGATCTGGCCGTCGCCGAGGATCTGGCCAGCGGGGCGCTCGCGACGGCGCTCGAGCGCCATGCGCCGACGGGGCCCGGGTTCTTCCTCTACTTCCCCGCCCGCGCGCAGACGCAGGCGAAGCTGCGCGCGTTCATCGACACGGCGCTCACCGTGCTCATGCCAGAGGGCCGACGGAAGCCGAAGGAGACGCGCGCCGCCTCGTGAGCTCCCCGGGCCCCCCCGGCGACCCCCCGCCGGTCACCGCGCGCGCTGCCAGGCGACGATCCGCGTCACCGCCTCGTCGACCTGCTCGACCGGGGCCGCGAAGGACAGCCGGACGTACCGCGCGCCGCCGACGCCATCGAAGTCCGTGCCCGGCGTGAGCGCCACGCCCGTGTCGGCGAGCAGCCGCTCGCACCACGCGACCGAGTCGTCCGTGCCGACGTCGGCATACAGGTAGAAGGCGCCGTCGGGCGGGGCGACCTTCCAGCCGAGCTCGGGCAGCCGCCGCAGCAGCAGGTCGCGCGCGGCCGCGTAGCCCTCCACCAGCCGGTCCGCCTCGGCGTACACCTCCGGGGTCAGGGCCGCGAGCGCCGCATGCTGCGCCAGGGCGGGCGGGCACAGCGCGAGGTTCCCCGCCAGCGCGTCGACCGTCGGGACGAGCTCCGGCGGCAGCACGAGCCACCCCAGGCGCCAGCCCGTCATGGCCCAGTACTTCGAGAAGCTCGACACGACGACCGCGCCCGCGTCGACGTGGCGCGCCGCCGTCGCCTGGCGCCCGGCCCACGGGCCGTACGTGAGGCCGTGATAGATCTCGTCGCTCACCAGCCGGACGCCATGCTCCGCGCACCAGCGCGCCATCGCGTCGAGCTCCGCGGCGTCGACCATCGTGCCCGTCGGGTTCGCCGGGCTCGCCAGGACCACGCCATCGAGCTTTGCACCGTCGCACGCGGCCCTGAGCTGCGACGTTGTCAGCTGGAAGCGGCTCTCCGGGCCGCACGGCAGCTCGACCACCTCCACCCCGAGGGAGCGAAGGATGTTCCGGTACGCCGGGTAGCCCGGGCGAGCGAGCGCCACGCGGTCACCCGCCTCGAACGCCGCGAGGAACGCGAGCAGGAACCCGCCCGACGACCCCGTGGTGAGGGCGACGCGCGACGGGTCGAGGTCCACGCCGTACCAGCGGCCGTAGTGCTCCGCGAGCGCGCGGCGCAGCGCCGGGATGCCGAGCGCCTCGGTGTACCCGAGGTCGCCCTCCGCGAGGAGCGCGGCCGCCCGCGCGCGCACGGCGGCGGGCGCCCCTGAGCCCGGCTGGCCAGCGCACAGGCTGATGACCGGCTCACCCGCCGCGCGCCGCGCGTTGGCGGCGGCGAGCACCTCCATGACCGCGAACGGCGGCACCTGCGAGCGGCGGCTGATCCTCACCCGGACATCCTTCTCCCCCGCCGAAGACAGGCCATTTACAGCACGGAAGCTCCGCTGTCAGCCGAGGAAATTCGATGGCCGAGGCAGGACGAGAGCCGCGCGTGAAGCCACAAAAGCGAGAACGCGGCCGGTGAGGGCCGCGCTCTCTGGGTTGCTCGCTGCGACGGCGCGTCCGCTCAGGCGATGAGCGGGGCGATGAGGAGCGACACGACGCCCATCACCTTGATGAGGATCGAGATGCCGGGGCCCGACGTGTCCTTGAAGGGATCGCCGACGGTGTCGCCGACGACGGCGGCCTTGTGGGCGTCGGAGCCCTTCGCGTGGCCGTCGAGGCCGCCCTTCTCGATGTGCTTCTTGGCGTTGTCCCAGGCGCCGCCGCCGTTCGCCATCATCAGCGAGAGCACCGCGCCGACGACGAGCGCACCGGCCAGCGTGCCCGCGAGGACCTCGGGGCCGGCCACGAAGCCGACGACGACCGGCGCGAGCACCGCGATGGCGCCGGGCGCGATCATCTCCCGGATGGCGGCCGACGTGGCGATGTCGACGATGACCTTCGGCTGCGGCTCGACGCCCGGCTTGCCCTCGAGCAGGCCGGGGATCTCGCGGAACTGACGGCGGATCTCCTCGACGATCGAGCCGGCCGCGCGGCCGACGGCGGTCATCGTGAGCGCGCCGACGAGGCACGGGAGGAGGGCGCCGAAGAGCAGTCCCATGAGGACCTTGGCGTCTGTCAGATACAGCACGAGCTCCGGGAGGCCCTTCGCGCGGCGGACCGCGTCGACCTCCATGTTGAAGGCCGCGAACAGCGCGACGACGGTGAGCACCGCCGAGCCGATCGCGAAGCCCTTGCCGACGGCCGCGGTGGTGTTGCCGACCGCGTCGAGCTCGTCGGTGATCGCGCGGACCTCCTTGCCGAGGCCGGCCATCTCGGAGATGCCGCCGCCGTTGTCGGCGATCGGGCCGTACGCGTCGACGGTCATGACGATCGCGGTGCCAGCGAGCATGCCGACCGCGGCGAGCGCGATGCCGTAGAGGCCGAGGTAGTGGTTCGAGATCCAGCCCACGGCGACGAGGGTCATGAGGGGGATCGCGACGCTCTCGAGGCCGACCGCGATGCCGCGGATGACGTTGGTGCCGGGGCCGGTGAGCGAGCTCTGGGCCACCTTGTGGATGGGGCCCATCGACGTGTAGTAGTCGGTCACGAGGCCGACGATGGCGCCGCCCGCGGCGCCGGCCGCGAGGGTGATGACGGCGCCGAAGCTGAAGCCGAGCCCCGGCAGGATGCCGGCCGCCGCGAGCACGACGAGGAACGGCGGGACGATGAGCGCGAGGCGCAGCACCCGGGCCGGCGGCAGGTTCTTGAGCTCGCGCGTGATGAAGATGCCGACGACCGAGACCGCGAGGCCGATCGTCGCGAGGAGCAGCGGCAGCGACACGGCCATCGCGCGGAGCTCCTGCTCGCTCACCGACGGCGCGAGCTGCTGCAGCTTGGCGATCGGCAGCGTGAGGCCGAGCGCGATCGCGGCGACGACCGCGGCCACGTAGCTCTCGTAGATGTCGGCGCCCATGCCCGCGATGTCGCCGACGTTGTCCCCGACGTTGTCGGCGATGACGCCCGGGTTGCGGGGGTCGTCCTCGGGGATGTTCGCCTCGACCTTGCCGACGATATCGGCGCCGACGTCGGCGGCCTTCGTGTAGATGCCGCCGCCGATGCGGGCGAAGAGCGCGATCGAGCTCGCGCCGACGGCGAACGAGTGGACGATCGTCGCGAGGTGCTCGTCGTTGCGGAACAGGGCATAGATGCCGCCCAGGCCGATGAGGCCGAGCCCCGCGACGCAGAGGCCCATGACGGCGCCGCCGTCGAGCGCGGTGACGAGCGCGGTGGGCTTGCCGTGCGCGCGCGCGGCCTCGGCCGTGCGAACGTTGGCGTACGTCGCGGCCTTCATGCCGAAGAAGCCGGCGATGAGCGACAGGAACGCGCCGGCGGCGAAGGCGACCGCGGACAGGAGCCCGAGCGTCGCGGCCAGGAGCGCAAAGACGGCGGCGGCGTAGACGGCGAGCACCTTGTACTCGCGCGCGAGGAAGGCCATCGCCCCCTCGCGGACGTAGCGCGCGATGCGCGCCATCGTCTCGTTGCCTTCAGGGGCCTTCTTGACACGCACGTAGAAGGTGCGTGCGACCATGAGCGCGACGGCGCCCGTTACGAGCGACTGGTACGACAATGCATCCACGGGTGATGGTCCTCTCGCCCGCCCCCGGCCGGAGCGAGCGCCGGCTCACTCGTCCGTCCACGACGGCGGATCAAGTGGGAAATTGCGTTGCCTCGGTTCCAGGCGGCCGCCCAGGGCGAAATCTGGAGCTTTCGCCAGGGGACGTGGCGTCCGCAACGTCGGTCGTGCTGGTTCCCGCGCGAGCCGACAGCGACCGTGACATCGGAATGTTACAGGCAAGAACGGCGCACGCGACGCGACGCGAGCGCGTCGACGATCCACCCACGGGGGGCGATCCAGCGGCGCGTCCGGCGACGGCCGGTGCTACTCGAGCAGCGCGAGCGTTCGCGGATCGGGCTCGCCGCCACAGTACTTGTCGAGCGCCGCGAGGAACGCCGCCTCGCCGGGGGCCGCGCGGGAGAACAGGGTCATCGACGAGCAAAACTTCATGTCATCGGGGCTATCGAAGATGTCGTACAGCGAGCGCCCCTCGATCTGATTCACGAGGCGAGTGCACTCCAGCAGCCTCGGACCGAGCGTCGGGTGCTGCAGATACGCCTCGGCCTCTCCCTTCGAAGCGATGCCGAACCTCTGAGCCATGGCGCTGTGGCCCAGGCCCTTCAGCTGCGGAAAAATGAACCACATCCAGTGGCTGGTCTTCTCTCCTCGGCGCAATTCGGCCAGGACGCTGTCATAGACCGGAGCCTGCGCGTCCACGAATCGTTGCAGGTTGTACGGATCGGGCATGGGCGCTCCTCGACCCGAGAGTAGCATTCGCTCGGGCCGCTCGACACCGGTGTTCCACTCCTGTTGCCACCATGCCGCATGGCTGTGCCGCGCGGGCGAATTCTCCGTTGGATGGTCCTCGCGGATGGAGCTCTACTGGGCGTGGGGAGCGTGCGAGCATCCCGACAGCGCTCGCTCATCGGGACGACGACGCTCGTCACCATGAGGCGACCCGCGGTCCCCCTGCGATCAGCGCTCGACCACATCTGCGCGGATCAGGTCAACCCCGGCGGCGCGGCTCCCCTCGTGATGCAGATCGGCGGGGTGAGATCAGACGCCAAATCGAATTTCTCGTACTCCGCGCCCCAGCAGATGTTCCCGGGCATCGGGTCTCCGGCGGCGATCTTCAACAACCTGACGAACCTCTTCGATCGCGGGTCCATGTCGCCGGACACGTACAAGGTGGCCCGCGGCAAGAGCGTCATCGACGTCGTGCGAGACGACCTGGCGACCCTCCAGAGGTTCGACATGAGCCAGTCGGACAGACGAAAGCTCTCCGATTGGATGGATCTCCTCCACGAGACGTCGGGCACGGTCACGGCCCAGTGCAGCGAAGGCGCCGCGGCGGCGCTCGGCCTGACGAGCCAGTCCGTGCAGGCGTCGCAAGATGGCATCACCCGCGACCTGTCGAGGTCGACGAACGTCATGATGGACCTCGCGGTCCTCTCGGCCCTCTGCGACCAGAGCCGCGTCATCTTCATGAAGTTCCCCGGGACCACGGTCTTCAGGTGGGACGGCATCGATCACACGATAGAATCCCATGGCATCTCCCACCGGATCGGCAACGCCAGCATGGGCGGGACGTGCGTCCCTGGGGTGCTCGAGATGATCCATGAAATCGACGACTGGTATGCGAAGAAGTTCGCCTACCTCGTCGGTCGGCTCGACAGCCTGGAGGAGGGCGACGTGAAGCTCCTCGACAACACCGCCACCGTCTGGTTTCAGGAATGCTCGGACGGCAACAGCCACAACCTCAACAACCTTCCGATCCTCCAGGCGGGGAGCTGCGGAGGCTACTTCAAGGTGGGTCAGGCCGTGAACGTCGAAGGCGCCAAGGCGGACCTGACCCGCGGCAACAGCGAGGGAGCTTGCGGCCCCGGTCAGACGGAGCTCGCCTACAGCGAAGTGGATTCCACCGGGACGCCGCCGGGCATCGCCACGCAGCCGATCAACAAGTACTTCTGCGGCTTGATGAACGCCATCGGGGTGAAGGCCGGTCCGGACGGCTTCCCGGCGGTGGGTGGCACGCACGAGGTGACCCACTTCGGCAAGTACGACGACACCACGCTCTTCGCCGACGAGAACCAGCCGGCGGCCATCAAGGACCCGGGGGAATTCGAGGCGCTTCGCGCGAACAGCTGAGCGTCGCGCGCGGGCTACAGGCCCGTGTGCGTCCCCGTGATCCAGACGGTCGCATGGGAGCCGTCGGGCTGCGTCGCCCAGGTGCGGACACGGTACTTGCTCGTGGCGACCTGCTGCGCGGTCCCGTAGTTCTCGTGGTAGTAGACGAACGTCGGCGTCGAGCAGTGCCCGCGGCCAGTCAGCGGGTTGTCCCAGAGCCACGTGCCCGCCTGCTCCTTGTACGTGAGCTGCACGAACTGGCTCGTGGCGGCGTCCCAGCGCTGCACGCGCGTGGCCATCTTGGTGTTTGCGCAGTCGCTCATCGCCTGCGACGCGTCGCTCCACGAGGTGGAGGAGGCCCCCCAGAAGGTAGGCTGTACGTCGAAGCGGTATGTCTCCGGGGTCTGGTGCTGGTAATAGCCGGGCACGGGGAAATCCACGATCGTCGTCGCTCGATCCTGCCCGATGTCCGGACAGATGCCGTCGATCCACTGGTAGGCGCGGACGTAGTTCTCGCTTGCTCCGACCGCGGTGAGCTGCGGGGTGGTGAAGTTCGGGTCGGTCCCCATCGCGCAGGGGTCAGGGTTTCCTCCGAGCTCCTCGGCGCTCTCCGCCGTGTCTTCCTCGTCGAAGCTGCCGGCGTCCGCCGCCACGCAGCCCGTGACCATCGAGAAGGTGATGAGACCGAGACCGAGATGATACGCAGCAATCTTCATGGTGTGACTCCCCTTGGTATGCCGGCCACTCAGGCCGTGCCCGCGCCCGCCCCCCGCACCCGCACCAAACCAGAGAGCAGGGAGCGTGCCTGCGACGATCCCCTGAGCGCTCCTGAGCCCTCAATGATCTCGCAGCGCAGGATCGCGACGCAGGTCGTGGGGCAGACCGCCGCTCGACCCGGCGATGGAGGCGACAGCCTCCTCCATCGGCAGGGCGATGGAGGCTCGCGCCTCCACCTCGGCCCGCGAGCTGCTCGAAGCCCGCGAGCCGAAGCCGCCCGCCGGAGCTCGCGACGCGGCCGTCGCTGGGTCCACCTGGCGCGCAAATTTCGAGCGCAAAGCGACGAAGCGTGGCCCGCGGGCTGGCCGATTGCGTGGACGCGGAGATGCTCACTCCTTGAATCGCGGCCAGCGCTCGACGATCAATGGTGCATGCGGAGCACGGAGCACCTGGGTATCCTTTGTGTCATGGCGCTTGAACGGAGGGCGGCGCGGCTCGTGGCAGTGGGCGCCGCGATGCTCGCCATCGGCTGCAGCGGGACGTGGACGACGCAGGAGAGCGGCGCGGGAGGGAGCGCCGGCACGGCGCAGGGCGGCGATCCGGGGAGCGCCGCGGCCTGCGCGGCGGGGGAGGCGCGCTGCAACGCGAGCGGCCTGCGCGAGACGTGCACGAGCGACGGCGGCTGGCGCGTCTCCGATTTCGTGTGCGCGCGAAACGTCGCGGTCGACGATGACGTCGGCAGCTATTGTGTGACGAAGACCGACGGCAGCTATCGTTGCTGGGGCGACGATCCGGGCGGCGCGCTGCCCGCCGAGCGCTACCGGCGTGTCCAGCTCACGCGACAGGGGCTGATCGGGCTCACCGAGGACGGCCGGCTGCTCGCCGCCGAGACGGTCCTGCCAGACGGGCTGCCGCCTGTCGCCTCCTTTCGGGCGACGAACATGTGGGGCGACCAGGGCGTGTGCCCGCTGTTCGTGGACGGGTCGTTCGCGGTGCTGCTGGATCGCCTACAAGACAACCTCCCGGAGCACCCGGACAAGGTGGTGGAGTTCGAGGGCCCGTTCACGCAAGCGCTCTGCGCCTGGGAAGGGCTCGTCGCCGGCGTGCGCCCGGATGGCAGCCTGTGGCAGTTCCATGGCATGGAGACGATCCCCGGTGAGTTCACCCAGGTGGCGTTCAGCAACCGCATCGTCTGCGGGCTCACGAAGGCGGGCGGCATCCAGTGCTTCGAGCCGACCATCTCTTGCGGCAACACCCCCAGCACGCGCTGCGCCGGGCCCGAGTATCCCGAGTTTTCGGGCGGGCCGTACCGTTCCATCACCGCCACGGCCGGAGCGGTGTGTGCGATCGACGCCGAGGGGGCCCTCACGTGCAGGCGCTACGATGGCGCCGACATGCCGATCGACGCCGGGCGCTTCACGTTCATCGAAGGCGGGAACGACCTCCTTTGCGGCGTGCGCACCGACGGCTCGGGCGCCTGTTTCCGCCACGGCGGCTGGAACCTTGGTGAGGTCGGTCCGTTCGTGCCCGTCGAGCCGGCGCTCGATCCCGGCTGGTGAGCGCCGGGGCCGCGATCGTCGCAGCGAGGCGCAGGCGCGGCGGCGGCGTCACGACGTGAGCGCCGCCGCGCTCGGCGAGCGCGGCTGTGGCCCTTCGCCGCGCGCGGACCGCGTCGGGCGGATTCTCAGCCATCTACGTCTGGAACCGCTCAGCGCTCGTGGCGCCTCTCCCTGGACCGGCGCGCGTTCAGGTCGACGGCGGACTCGCAATGCCAGGCGATCCTGGAGTTGAAATGATCGAGATGATGGCAACATCGATCCCTACACGGGAGACCATGGCCCGCGCGCCCCATGGCTCGCAGGTCGCCATGGTCGAGCAGAGAGCGCGCATCTCGAGGCGCGCTGGAGGAGCTCATGCCTCACGTCTCGACGATTCTCAGGAACAGCAGGATGCATGCCGCCGTGGTGATGACATCCGCCATGGTCGGTTGCGCCGCGCCCCCTGAAAGCAAACAGGGGAGCCCCGAACCGGACGGGGCAGCGGCGTCCGCGAGCGCGCTCCGGGCGAATGACAGGCATCCACGGCGCGGTCACGGCCACGGCCACGGTCACGGTCACGGCGCAGCGAGCTGCAATGATCATAACCCATGCACCCTGGACGCACGCGTCAGGTGGGCATGCGTCCATGCGCCCGCGCCGTATGGACCGCCGCCGTCGCGGGGGCGAAATCGCTGCGGCGAGGGCGAGGTGTGCGACGGACACGGCGCCTGCGTGGAGCCGGGCGCGCCGCTCTGGAGCGTGAGCTTTCCCGGCGAAGCGTCGTTCGCGAGCATCAACGCCGACGGGGCCAGCAATGTCCTCCTCACTGGCCAGCTCAGCGGTACGGCCGATCTCGGCGGAGGCCCGCTCACGAGCGCGGGGCAGCGCGACGTGCTGATCGCGAAGCTCGATCCGGACGGCGGGCTCGCGTGGGCGAGGCGCTACGGCGGCCCTGGGGACGAGTTCGGCGCGAAGATCGCCGCGCTCTCCGACGGGAGCCTGGTGAACGCGGGAGGCTATGTCGACTCGCTGGATGTCGGCGCCGGGCCGATCCCCAGCGCCGGGCTGAGCGACATCTACGTCATGAGGACGGACCCGGCAGGGGACCCCGCGTGGGTCCGCCATTTCGGCGATCCGGCCTATCAAGACGTCTATGGCCTGTCGGTCGACGGCGAGGACAACGTGGTCGTCCTCGGCTCGTTCGAGGGGACGGTCGACTTCGGCGCGGGGCCGGTGAGCAGCGCGGGCGCGCAGGACATCTTCCTGTTCAAGCTGGACCCGGCGGGCAACACCCTCTGGAGCAAGGGCGTCGGGAGCGACTCAAGCGACGGGTCGGTCGCCCTCACGACGGACCCGATGGGCAACGTGCTCTTCGGAGGATCCGTGGGCCCCGGCGCGGATCTGGGCGGCGGGCCGCTCCCGGACCCTCGACTCTTCGTCGCGAAGCTGGATCCCGCGGGCAACCACCTCTGGAGCAGGACGTTCGGAGACACGTCCGGCTTCATCCAGGACGTCGAGGTGGACCCGGCGGGCAACGTGGTCGTGGCCGGGCAGACGGGCACCACCATCGACCTCGGCACGGGGCCGATCATCAACGAGGGCTACCAGGTCGCGTTCCTCGCGAAGCTCGACGCGGCCGGGAACACCGTCTGGAGCAGGGGCTTCAGCGCGCCGGAGAGCCTTGTCGTCATCACCTCGATCGACGTCGACAGCCAGGCGAACGTGGTCGCCTCCGGGGTGCTCGTCGCCGACGTCTCGGCGACGCTCGATTTCGATGGGATCCCCTTCCCGTCAGGGTACAACCCGTCGAGATACAGCGCGCGCACCTTCCTGGTGAAGTTCGACGCCGGCGGGCACGTGCTGTGGGTCGAGGGGTTCGACACGGAGCGACCCTTCAGCATCGTCGTCGATCCGCTCGATCGCGTGCTGGCCACAGCGACGTTCACGGGCACCCTCGACCTCGGCTCTGGCCCGCTGACAGGGGACGAGGACGTCTTCGTCGCGGCGTTCGGCCCCTGACCCACGGCGACCACGAGGGCGAGCCACGCGGGCGCGCCCTCGCGGTCACCGCCGGGCCACGGAGGATCAAGGAGCGTGGTAGGACGCGACTTGCCCCTGGTAGCGGTAGTCGCCGGCGTTGGACCAGAACACGCCCTGCCCTTCCGGGGCGATGACACGCCAGGGGACGGGCTGTCCGAACGCCAGCAGGACGGTCCTGTTGCTCTCGAGATCGTGCGCGTTGACGCTGCGGTTCCCGCGCGTGTCCGTCGAGAACAGCGTCGAGCCCCGGAGGGCCAGCCCCGCCATCGAGTCCCCC
The DNA here is from genome assembly GCF_051525245.1 of Sorangium sp. So ce128. Taxonomy (NCBI): domain Bacteria; kingdom Pseudomonadati; phylum Myxococcota; order Polyangiales; family Polyangiaceae; genus Sorangium; species Sorangium sp. So ce128. The sequence continues at coordinate 8,163,250 of NZ_CP150313.1, forward strand.
CTGTGGATCAAGGTCTTCTGTCCTCCGGCGATGGGCGCCTTGAACACGCCGCCGTCGCCGGCGTTGGCCCAGTAGACGAACTCCGCGTCCACCGCGATCCCGGCCGGCTCGGCCTCGTTGTCGGCGATGACGGTCACCTCCCCGCCCGCCTTCGCCACCTTGTAGACCTTGTTGGTCGCCGCGCCGCCGGTCCAGTAGAGGTTCTCCGCGTCCTGCGCGAGGTACGCGGGCCTCCCGGCGCCGGACGCGAGGACGGCCGGCTCGCCGCCGTCGAGCGGCATCGTGAAGAGGTTCTCTCCATCGCCGTCGCCGAAGTAGAGCGCCGACGCGTCGCCGATGACGCTCACGACATAGCCGATCTGGGCCAGCGTCTCCACCTCCAGGGTCGCCTTGTCGACGCGCCGGAGCGCCGAGGGGATCACCGGGTCATCATCGCCGCCGCTCGCCCAGTAGACGTGGGAGTCGTTGACCCACAGCGCCTTGGGATCGGGATCGGCGGGGATCATCGCCTCTGCCTCGGCGGTGCCCAGCCTCACCCGGTAGATGAATCCGTCGTTGTTGTCCCCGGTCGCGACATCCTCGGTGCCGCCGCTCGCGAAGTAGAGGAAGGACGCGTCGGCGGCCAGCGCGCTCGGGTAGCGGTGCAGGCTCGCCATCGGGGTCGCCAGGATCATGCCTGGATAGATCCTCGAGAGGCGGTCGGTCTCCGTGACGACGCTGTCCCTCGAGACGTCGTGCCGCGCGAGCGGCGCGAAATCGTCCGAGCCCTCCTGCGCGGTGAAGCCATAGGCGCCGAGGACCGCGCTTTCGCCCAGCTCCGCCCTGAGCTCGACGGTGATCGGCAGCGTGAGCGTGATCGGCCTCTCGAACGTCAGGCCCTCCGGGCCGAGGACGTACATGGGCCCCACCGCGCCCTCGGGGGCCTCGTCGATGCGCTGGATGGTGATCACCGTGTTCTCGTTCACCGCGCCCGGCGGCACCTCGATGGTGAAGCCGTCGTCCGCCGTGAAGGTCCCGCCCTGCGCGTCGACGGAGAACTGCTCGCCGGCCCCTGGCTGCGCGCCGGTCCCTGACGTGGCGCCGCCGCCGGTATCGCCGCCGCTCGCATCGCCGCTGCCGGTCGTGCCGCTGTCCGTACCGCCGCCGCCGGTCGTGCCGCTGCCCGTATCGCCGCCGCCCGTGGCCCGATTGCCCTTGTCCGTCCCTCCGCACGACGCGCTGCTCAGCGCGGCAGCCGCGCACGCCAACACCACGAATAAGGTCCTTGTCATCGTTTCGCTCCTCCGCGGGCGGTCGTCGCCGCCATGTCATGGAAGGCCATGGTTCTGCCGAGCTCGCCACGGGGGCGGCTGCGACATCACCCTTGTTCAGACAACAGCGTAGCGCCCGACGGGGCTGTGGCGAGCTGAGCCAGAGCAGGTGAGAGACATACAGTCTTTACCTGTCAGGGTTATCCCAGGCGTCCACTTGCCATGACCCTTACGCATCGTGGTTGTCCCAGGGGTCCACTCGCTACAGTCCTTACCTGTCAGGGTTGTCCCAGGTGCACGGCTCGACCGCGCGTCGCCGGCGGCTCATGGCTCGTGGCGGCGGGGCGACGGCGCCGCGCGGGCGTGCAGACCACGCTCGACGATGGCGGGTATCGCGCTGGCGAGGGGCGCGAGGGCACCGTCGGCGCCCGGAGAGCGGCAGCCCAGCATGCGCCGAGGGGCGGGGCCTCGCGGGCTTCGCGACGACGAGCGCCTCCTCGGGCGTGCAGCGCATGGCCGAGGGGTGGCCCATCGTCGGCCGGAGCGGGCGACCGGCTCGCCAGCGTCGGGGCTCCCAGCGCGGCGCCCGCCCGCACTGTGCGGGCGGATTGAGTTCGTGAACAGTCTGCGTATCCTGGCCTCGCTGCACCGAAGCCACCCGCAGTCCTTGGAGTCGTCGCGCGAGCGCGACGGGAGCCAGCATGCCGATCGGGCAAACGAAAGGGAGTATCGTACCGCTGCGCCGCGACGCAGCGCCGCGCGTTCGCGGCGTGCAGGCCGCCGCGGTGCTCGCGGCGCTGCTCGGGCTCGCCGCGCCGGCGGCCGCGCAGGCGCAGGCCGCGCCGCCGAAACCGGCGCGCGGCGACGCGGCGAGGCCCGCCGCGCCAGGCGCTGCGCCCGCGGCAGCGGGGGCCCCTGTCGCTCCGGCGCCCGCCCCTGTCGCTCCGGCGCCCGCCCCCATCGCTCCGGCGGCCGCCCCGATCGCTCCAGCGCCCGCCCCTGTCGCTCCGGCGCCCGCCCCCATCGCTCCGGCGGGCGGCGCGCTGGTGCCCATCCCGCAGGGTTACTACCTGCCGGTGCCGCCGCTCCCGCCGTGGGCCAACCCACGGACCATCGAGTACGAAGAGGGGGACCCGATCCCGCGCGGCTACGCGCTCCGGACCAGGGCGGACCGCAAGCTCGCCACGGCGGGGCTGCTGACGTTCGGCATCCCGTACGCGCTCACGTTCACGGTCGCAGGCATCGCGTCGTTCGACGACGACGATTTCGACGAGTTCGGGCCGCTGCTCATCCCGTTCGCCGGCCCGATGATCGCGATAGGGACCCTGGAAGCGGAGGGCGCGGGCATCTTCTGGCTTACGATGGACGCCGTGACCCAGGTGGGCGGGCTCATCCTGTACGCCGCCGGTCTCGCGAACGAGGACGTCTACCTCGAGCGCCAGTTCACGGTGAGCTCACGCGACCCTGGGCACGCTGCGCCCCGCTGGCCTGAGGGCTCGATCGGCGGGTCCTCCGCGAGCCTCCGATGGAGATTCTGAGCTGGTGCCCCTGCGCCGACAGCCCTCACCCCGAAGGGAGACGCACGTGACCGCGATCCGCACCGCCCTCTCGATGGCCGCGCTGTTTGGCCCGCTCGCGCTCGCAGCGCCGGCCACGGCGGAGAGCGACGCCCCCCCGTCCGCGCAGAGCGCGGCGCCGTCTGGCTACGCGCCGTCCCCTGCCGGCGCGCCGCCCGGCTATGCGCCGCCCGGCTACGCGCTGCCGCCTGGATACGCGCCGCCGCCTGACCACGTGCCGCCCGGCTACGCGCCGTATGCGCCGTCCGTCATCCTCGGCATGCCGCGAACGTTGACCTTCACGGAAGGCGGGATCCGGCCGGCGGGCTATCGCGTCGAGACGCAGATGAACCGCCGGCTGGTGATCGCGGGGTCGATCGTCCTCGCCAGCGCGTGGGCGCTCTCGGCGTTGACGGCGGGGAGCATCCTCAGCGAGGGAGGCAGCGACGCCGTCAGCTACTCGCCGATGCTCGTGCCCGTGGGCGGCCCGTTCATCACGCTCGGCACGGGCGAGGACGTCGACGTCGACCGCGACGACGGCCGGCTCGCCGCCACCCTCCTCCTCTTCGACGGGGCCACGCAGGTGACCGGCTTCGTGCTGCTCGTCGCGGGCCTCGTCGGCAACCAGCGGGTCTGGGTGCGCGACGACATCCCGCGCAAGGTGTCGATCCAGGCCCCCGAGTTCACCGTCGGCCCGACGGGCGCGACCCTGCGCGTGAGCTTCTGAGGATCGCGCTCGCGTGAGCTAGCGAAACGGGCGCTCTGCTGTTCCCCAGCCGCGTTCGTCGCGACCGATTGCCCCCCTGCCCCACCATTGGCCCCCAACGTGGGCGTGGTCGTGAACGTGGTCGTGGTCGTGGTCGTGGTCGTGGTCGTGGACGTGGTCGTGGTCGTGGTCGTCAACGGCTCGTTCGTGAACGTAAACGTCCCCCAGAAGTCGCCTCTCTCATTTCCCAAGATTCACCTCGCTCAGCGCCATCTTCGTGAGCATCGAGACCGTCCTCTCCAGCAGCTCGCGAGGTTCCACGAGCTCCTGGGCGGTGACGAGACCCAGGGCTTCGAACGCATCGATGATCGCAGCGCACTCCAGCGCCGAGCCTCTCGCAATCGCATAGAACCGGCGCGCATCTCGCTCCGGCTTGCCGCTGCCCTCCGCAATGTTGAGTGGAACGGAAAGCGCCGCTCGACGCAGCTGGTCAGCCAGCTCCCCGTGTCCGCGAGGGGCTCGAGCTGCCAGCGGGCCGCTGAGAGCGAGGAACGAGATGGCGCAACGATAGACTCAAGTCGTTGGAATCCGAACATAGCAGGGATTTCGACGCGACGTGGAACTCGGTTGCGCCGAATCGAACGGAGGCGGCGGCAATCGTCGGCCGAGGTTTCGGCGGAACGTTCACGTCTACGATCGTGTCGTCGACGACCACGACCACGACCACGACCACGACCACGACCACGACCACGACTACGACTACGACCACGACCACGACCACGACCACGACCACGACCACGACCACGACCACGACTACGACTACGACGGTGACCGATGGTGGGGGCGGGTTTCGTGTTCTGAGCTCTCGACGAACCCGAACACGACCGACGCTCAACATTCCCGAAACGCGAACTCAATCAAATCGTATCAACATAAAACCCTGTCCTTCTCTTAACGTGGCCTGCTCCCGCGATGCCGAGCACGCAGCGACCTGGCTGTCACCAGGCCGAGCGACAGCCGCTCTGGCAGCTGCGCGGGCCTGGAATGGAGTAGGACCATGAAGGCGATGTCTGCGTTGCTTTGTGCGAGCTTCCTTGCTCTGGTCGGGTGCGCGGCCGAGCCGATCGGCGACGGAGAGCCGCTGGATGCTCTTGAGCGAGATTTCGGCGGACCCGACGGCGTGATGGACCTCTTCGAGAGCGGCAGCGAGGAAGAGATCCGCGCCACGCTCGACGAGTACGGGATCGGCTATGCGGTTCAGGAGCTCATCAGCGACTGCCCGCAGTACTTCCCTTCGGGCGACCGCAACGTGTGGCATTCCTTCGATGGGGAGTTCTATTACCTCGACGGCTCTGGCCGGCCCTACAGGGCATACGCCTATCTTCCGCCGATCGTCGCCGCTCCTCGCAAGGACACCTGTCAAACGAATGTGGGACGCTGGGGAGACGCCGAGAATCCGTCCAACGACTACGATGGCGGTCACATGATCGGCTCGCAGCTCGGCGGATGGGGAGGACGGGCTAACCTCGTGCCCCAGGACGCGAACTTCAACCGCGGGAACTGGGTAGCGCTGGAGAACAAGATGGCCACCTGCAGCTCGCTGCCCAGCGGACGGCTGCGCTACTACATCGGCGCGAACTACCCGAACAGCAGCGCGCTCATCCCGAACAATATGACCATGGAGATCACCAACCGCTCCACCGGGAGCAGCGTCTCCATGTCGTTCGCGAACACGGACGGAGGCGGATCGAACGGGACCTCGGAGAAGAACCGCGGGGTGTCGTGGCTCAGCAGCCAGGGCTGTAACTAGACCGTGCGTCGGCCGCGCTGCGGTGGGGTCGACCGTGCACGGGCATGCACGGGCGCCCGCGTCGCGCACATCGCCACCAAGCCTGCGCGGCGGTCCGAGCGGCCTTCGGAAGCGCGTCGCACGTCAAGGCCGACCGGGGCCCATTGCTCAACACTGAGCACTACCCTCTTTCGCGTCGTCGGTCGCGAGCCCCAACGGGCGGCGCTCGGCCCGTGGTAGCATCACGACATGCGCGTGCGGCTCATCATGGACACCGAGGGCGGCGGTCGCCCCATATCGATGCTCGTGGAACTCGAGGAGCCGCCGGCCGTGGGCTCGATCCTCAAGGAGGAGCGCGAGGAGCGCGAGTGGCGCGTGCTGAGCCTGGACTTCGACCCAGAGGCCGATGCCAACGAGGCGCTCGCCGAATGCCGTGCAAGGGCCGATGCCGAGGAGAAGCTCGCCGAGCGAGAAGCCGAGGTGGATCGGCTACTCGCCGTGCTCTCCGCCGACCGTGCCGCCGCGCGTGCGCTGGTGGAAGCGCTGCCGAGATGCGGCACGGATCACGCCGAGGAGTACGAGGCAGCGGCGACCACCGAGATGCGGTGGAACGAGATGGGCTCGCGCGTCGAGCTCTCCGACGGGGGCCGCTGCAAGGAATCGACGGACCTGCCGTACGCCGCCGCGCTTCGCGTGCTGCTCGAACGGATGAAGACGTGGGGCGATGCGGTGGGAGCGCCGGGTGAGCCCATGCCGAGGGAGCCCGCCGGCACCCCGGACCCGCGGTGGGCGGCGGCGCTGGCGCAGCACGCCCGCGAGCTCTTCGAGGACATGGATAACGAGGCTGCGAAGCCGATCCTGGCCGCGCTCACCGTCGGCGTAGCGACCAAGCGAGAGGCGACGCTGGTCCTCACCGCACGCGGGTACAAGCCCGGCCGCGTGAGGCGTGTGCTGTCCGCCGAGGTGGCGGAGGAGCCGCCACCCACGCCCGAGGACGTGATTGCCCATATGCGCGACGTGGCGACCGTCGTGGCAGCAGGAGGCGCCCCAGTACCGGAGTTCGACTGGGACGAGTTCATGGAGCGGAGCGAGCGGCTCGGAAGGTCTGCGCTCGTGATCGAGGAGCCGATACTGGCCCCGATGGAACATGAGCAGCACGAGCAGAAGGTTGATGATGGCAGTCCGGACGACGCCAACCGCTCTGACGTTGACGAGACGGACCGTTAGGAAGACATCTACCGGCGCAAGGACGGCAAGGACGGCAACGACCTCACGCAGGTCATCCAAGAGGCGCACATCGCCTACATCGAGCCCATGAGGCTGGACGGGTGGGACGTGGAGGAGGAGGCCACGCTCCGCGCGTGGCTCATGCACCGGATCGACCGTCAAGGCGACCCGGGGCCCATTGCTCAAAATTGAGCACTACCGCTCCGCGAGGCACCCGCCCATGTCGCGACATGCCCGTCGCCTGCTCCGCGAGGCACCCGCCCATGTCGCGACATGCCCGTCGCCTGCTCCGCGAGGTAGTGGCCAAGTTTGGCCAGGCCCTTGATCTGGCTAAGTTTGCTCCTCCCCTGGCGGATCCCCGAAGAGCGACATCTGCACCGGCTTCCGGGGCTTCGGGCGCCACGAGAGCAGGTCGAGCTGACCGCTCGGATCGACGGGGGCGGGCACGCTCGGGCTCGCGGCGACAGGCACCGGGGCGGGTGGAGGTGGCGCAGGGGCGACGGGTGGGGTCGGCGCGGCGCCGCCCTGAACCACGCGCAAGAACCCGCGTCCGCCGGGCAGCTCGCGCGCGGTGCCCTCTGGCTTCCGTGGAGCGAGCGGCTTCGCGCTCGGGGCCGGCGTCTCGGGCACGGAGAGCAGCGCGTCGAGCAGCTCCGGGAGCTCCCAGATGTGGTTGGTGACGCCGGCTGCCATCGCGGGGGTGACGCGGGTCGTCTTCACGATCAGGCACAGGTTGTAGTGCGTCAGCCCGAGCGAGACGGCCGCGCGGTGGTGCTCCGGGTCTTTGCTGAAGGCCAACACCAAGCGCCTCATGCGCCCGATGTGGTGCCGCAGGGTGGCGTTGTTCCGCTCGACGTGCGCGGTGGTCGCGGCGTCGATGTTCGGAGCGCCGAACACCACGCGCCGGGTCAGCCACGGGTTGCGCGGCGGTTCGTACCGGTGATCGTCGTCCCGCTGGCCACCCCGCGAGAACGTCTTGATGACCTGGCCGTAGTCGACCCCAGGACCGAAGCTCGCGCCGATCGCCCCTGGGTAGGCCGCGAAGCCGTCCGAGGTGAGCGACGGCATGACGATGAGCCTCGCGCGCAGGTCCTTGATGAACGCGTCGGCGCTCGTCTCGTCGCGCTTGCCGACGTGCCACGTCACGACGTAGCGGCTCGGCATCGCGAGCGCCGTGAAGGCGTACGCCTCACCGAGGCCGGCCGCGTGCTCCGCTGGCGTCACGCGCGACTGCTTCTTTTGTACGAAGGACCAGACTTCATCGCTCTCGATGAGCGAGAGCGATAGATCGCGCGCCATGGTGTTGTGGAGGCTCTGCGCGGCGACGCCCACCCGGAGCGCGAAGCGGTTGATCGTCGGCCGACTGACGCCGGTCATGCGCTCGACGGCGCGCTCGCTGTTGCCGTCCACCAAGGCAGCGAGCACGGCAAGCCGCCGCTCGCGTGGGAGCTCGTTCGCCACGGGACCCTTGCCTCTCCCCGTAGGTGGCCGCATGCTCGCGGTGCGATGCGCGTTCGGCGGGCCACCGCCGGATGTTTCGCAGCCCCGTCCAGGTGCCAGCCTAGACGGGGCGCTTTCGTCTAAGGTCCTCGGATTATAGCGATTTTGCCTATGAAAACCGCTCGGAAGCGCGCGAAATAGGGACCAGATGGACAGGGAATGTCATAGCCGCACGGGCGCGTTGCGCAGAGGCCAAATGGCGTGTTGACCGCCATCGGCGGGCGCACGTGGCCGGCGGTGGCCGCATCTTAGCCGGCCACGTCGGCGTCTGGTTCGCGCTCTATCTTCCATGTGCATGCGGCGAAGGAGTGCGGGAGCTCTGCTCCGCCACCAGGGTCGAAGACCCGGTGCCCGCGCCACTGCCACTGTTCCGACTCGGAGCCTAGGACCCACGCTGACACCATACTGTTCACCAACTCGTCGACGGTGCTCACGAACGCAAACACTCTCCCCCAAAACGCGAGCACTTGGTCTATACCGCTGGTCGCGAGTTGCGTACTCAGCTTAGCCCACTCTTTGCGCACTTCCTGCCGCCCCATAAACGACACAGCATGAGCCTTGCCGGATCCTATGGCTGCCCATTCGAGGTGCTCTTTATTGCTCCGGTAGCACCTTCGCGAGAAACTACCAGGGCCAGAGCTAATCCGGGTCGCCACAAACCTATGGCCCGCGCGGTACGCGTGGAGGGCCGAGTAGGTGGTATACGACCCCGGTGGCAAAGCATGATAACTGCGGAATTCAGATTTTAGCTCCAAGTGCTCCGCTATACGCTCATCTATTTCAATTCCAGCCAGGTCATCCTGAAGCCCAAGAAAAGGCGCTTGGGCGTCGCGTGAGCCGGAGGACCCCACGGCGTCCGTTAGAGCCGTGTTGAACATCACCTTTGGCAAGCCTGGATGGCCGTCTACGACCATGCGGTAACCTTGGTCGATGACATGTGTTGCGCCGTCTCCGAGATTTGCAGATCCTGGACCACTAATCACCACGTGGGTGTCTGCCATCGCGAGTGCGTATTCAGGTGAAAGCACTGCTACAATCAGCGTCATAGATGAGCATTCTACTCGCTCCAGCGCCCGTCGGCATCTGCCTCGGCGCACCTGGCCGCGAGTTCGGCGCTCTCCGAGGCGCCCACGGAGCCCCCGAAGCCCAAGGCGCTCAAGCTCCCGGAGCCGCCCGCTGGGACACCCACGGCGCCAGCGCGGGCGCTACCGAACGGGCGCGGGTTCCTCCGGCTGGTCGGGAGCGCGCCGACTGCGCCCGTGGCGCCTACGCCTCCCGAGGGGCCCAAGCCGGAGCCGCCGCCGCCAGTGCCACGCAGGATGGTGCAGTTGGATCTGTTCGGAGATCCATAATAATTCCGCTTGTTTGTGGATCGTCTGCGGTCATACTAGCGGATGTCGCACGAGGCAGAGCTTCATCGCTGCGGATGGCGCGGAAGAGGGGGCGCTAGGGCAGCGGGTGTCACAGCCGATAGCCCGACGCGGCGCGTCGAGTACGCCCGCATGACAAGGCGGCGGGCAGCGCTGGGTTGTTGGCCACGGCACAGCCATGGCGTAGCATCGCCAGCGGGCGCCATGGCCGACGGTATACCGCGCGAACGAGACCTGCCGCGACAGCTCATCCTCATGGATCTCGCCAAGGGGATGTTTGGGCTCACTCCTGCAACAGGTGAACGCCTGGCCGAGTGTGGCGCAGTATGCCTGAGTGAGGAGGGGCATGAGACGGGCGTCACCTTGCGCCTTGCCGGTCCTTTCGAGTGCGCATTCACGGTTCACTGGCAATTCGTCACAGACCAGATGCGTCGCACTTACGACGATCCAGATGAAGCTACCGAGGAGGGGGCGTGCTGCATCGCAATCCTGATCATGCGACAGGTGCTATGCGATCACGAGGTCGTTCGTCGTTCTCGCAAACCGACAGGCTTTGACTACTGGCTGGGAACCGAAGACCCCAAACAGCCGTTACTGTTCAACGACATGGCGCGGCTGGAAGTGTCTGGCATAAGAACTGGCACGCCTACGCTTGTCCGTGCGCGCACGAAACAGAAGCTGAAGCAGACAGAGCAGTCAGACAACACGAAGCTCCCAGCGTACGTCGTCATAGTTGAGTTTGGTCTCCCCGTTGCCAATCTGGCCAAGAGATGACGACGGTACGAGAGCTCCACGACAAAGCGATGGATTTGGCCGATGAGGCCATATCAGCTCAGCGTCGCGGCGACAGGCAGCGCGCTTTGCGCCTGAACCGAGACGCATTGCAGCACGAGCGAGAGGCCGCCATTATGGTGGCCGACATTCCAAACTCTGAGCCTACCCGCTCGGTGCTGCTTCGTAGCGCAGCCACTTTGGCCCTTGAGTGCGGCGAGATTAGAGAGGCGGAGCGGCTGGTGGCCATAGCCCTCGCTGGCGACCCGCCACATGAGATCGCAGAAGAGCTTAGGGACGTGCTGGAGCAAGTGTACTTCTCCCGCCACATGGAAGTCCGCGGCGTAGAACTGTCGCAGGATGAGGTGCAACTGGCTCTTGCGGGAGGCTCGATATCTCTCGGCTTTGGCCGAGCTGAATATGTACTCCCGCGCATTGACATGTTCGAGAAGGCGTTCTACCGGACGGCAGAGAGGAAGTGCGGCGCCGAATACTCAGAGCATGGCAGTAGACAGGTTAGAGACAACTTTGAGGTAGAGATAAGTGTCCCGCGCGCTGCCAGCTTCGCAGTATCGTTTAGGGTTGCGCAGCGTCAGGCGACATTGTTCGACAATGCCCCGCCGGCGCAGATCCTGGAAGAACTGTTAATGTGCCTCTCGATCTATAACAGCGAGGACGAGGAGAGGCTCAAGCGCATCATCGGCAACGACAGCTACTACAAGAATTTCGTGGGTCTAGCCAGGCGGATGAAGCCAGATGGGCGAGAAGTGAAGCTTGTGGGCTTCACTGCGTTGTTGTCCACTGGGTACGAGCAAGAGGCGTCTCTGACGCGGGCAAACAATCGAATCTCGCTTTCGCAACGCTCTGCGTCTGATGACGTTGCGCTGATGAAGCCTGGCGCTACTCGCACAGAGCCGATTTCCGTAACCGGGCGACTAAAGCTTGCGAGTATCACTGGTAGAGATCGAATCCAAATAGTGGATGAGCACAAGAAGAAGCACACAATCATCGTACCAAAAGGCATGATGACTGACATTGTTAGACCAATGTGGGACACGATGGTGACCGTGGTCGGTGAGAAGAGAGGTAAGCTGATATATCTTGAGGATATACGTAGTGCGTAGGCGGGTTGCGCGAGGCGCGCACCCAGTCGCAGTCTACTCGCCGCGCACGTACAGCCGGTCCAACGCGCCGATCGCCCACTGGGCCGCCTCGCGGTGGCCTACCGCCGCCACCTCCTGAGCCTCAAGTTCAGCGCTTCCCTGGCGATCCTGAGCCTGGACGCTGCCGTGCTCGGGTTCATGCGGCGGCGCTTGGCGTACGCGACGAGCGACTCCGGACTGTCGACGGAGAGCAGCGCCTCGACCTGCCAGTCCGGTAGCTCGGCCATGGCGTCCAGGACCTCGCGCGCGGCGACCTGCGCCTCCAGGTCGGGCCCGACGAGATCGCGGAGCAGGCCAAGCGGCTGCTCGGTCAGCACGGCGCGCCGTTCCCACGCGCTGTTGACGTGGTGCATGGAGAGGTGCCTCGCGACCGCGTAGAGGTAGCCGCGCAGGGCCTTCCGGGGGTCGTCCGACGGGGCTGGTCTGTAGAGCCCTCGCTTGATCGAGCGCCACGCGCCCATGACGACGTTCTGGAAGACATCGGCTCGATCGCGCGCGGGGACGCCGCTGGCGACGATGACCGCCATGATGGTCGAGCGCTCGGCCATGATCGCCTCGATGCTCGGTCGCTTCCGGGGATGTCGCGCGGTCGGCTGGCTCTTCGCCCCCTTCCGCCGGGGCTTCATGGGGCACCCCGGCGCGCGCCGCATGCCGGGCACCTGTCCACGGAGACTGGTCCGCCGAGCAACTGCTCGACCGGGATGCCGGCCGCCTTGGCGGCGCGCTGCGCGGTCGCTGGAGAGCCAGCGTCGCGCCCGCCAGCGATGCCCTGGAGGGTCACGGGCGACATGCCCATGACCGAGGCGACGCAGGACCAGCTGCCATAGGCGGACCTGAGGTTTTTCAGTGCCGCTCTGAGACGCTTACGCTGGGTAGGTGTGAGTGAGAGACAGGGAGCGGTTCGGCGACGGCGCGCGGGCGCACCTTCGCCTTCTTGCTCGCCCGAAGGCGAACGGACTACGGTCAGCATCGTCGGGACCTCGCGCTACGTGTGAGGTGTCGGCCACGCTGCCCGGGGTGGTGAGACACCCGCGGGCAGCACCTATTTCGGGGCCGAAGCTTAGCGACGACGTCCGTGCATCTGGCCAAACTTGGCCAGAATCACCCAACCTTAGCCACTACCCTCCGCGAGGCACCCGCCCATGTCGCGACATGCCCGTCGCCTGCTCCGCGAGGCACCCGCCCATGTCGCACCGTGCCCGCCGCCTGCTCCGCGAGGCACCCGCCCATATCGCGACATGCCCGTCGCCTGCTCCGCGAGGCACCCGCCCATGTCGCACCGTGCCCGCCGCCTGCTCCGCGAGGCACCCACCCATGTCGCAACCCCCCGCCGCCCTTCCCGCGCAGCCCATCGACGGCGCTCGCCGGCTCACGCCCCCTCCCTGCCGACCAACCGGCCCTCCACGGCGTCGCCGAGCAGCACCGCGCGGCGCGCGCGCCGCCGGGCCAGGCCGGCGTCGCTCCGCGCCGCGCGGGAGCCCCCTCAGCGCGCCAGACGGTACGTCGCGTCGAACGGCGAGCCGCCCTGCGGAACCTCCCGCGCGACGCCGCGCTCCGGGTTCGCCGCCAGGTGGCGCAGGATCCAGAAGACCGTCTCGACGTCGTCCGCGCCCGCCGCCTTCGCGACCTCGGCGAGCGACAGCGCGCGGCCCGCGCTCGCGCCGAGCGCCGCGAGCACCTTGGCCTGCAGATCGAGCACCTCCTGCGCGGCCTTCTTGCCGGCCTCGACGCCGGGCTGGTGGTACGCGTTGATGCCCACGAGCGACGCGTACAGGCCCACCGCGCGCTCGTAGAGCGCGATCAGCATGCCGACGGCGCGCGCGTCGACCGTGTCGATCGTGAGCGTGATCGACTCGCGCCCGCTCTCGGTCAGCGCCTTGCGCGTCCCCTGGAGGAAGCCGTCGAGGTAGTCGCCGGTCGTGACGCCGGGGTCGACCTCGAGCACGCCGCGCGACGGCGCGCGATCCCGCAGCACCTCGATGAACGTGACGAAGAAGTTGTCGAGCCCGTCACGGAGCTGCTGCACGTACGCGTGCTGATCCGTCGAGCCCTTGTTGCCGTACACGGCGATGCCCTGGAAGACCTCCTTGCCCTGCCGATCGAGCCGCTTGCCGAGCGACTCCATCACGAGCTGCTGGAGGTAGCGCGAGAAGAGCTCGAGCCTGTCCTTGTACGGCAAGAGCACCATGTCCTTCCGGCCCGCGCCGCCCGTCGCCGAGTACCAGGCGAGCGCGAGCAGCGCCGCGGGGTTCCGGGGAACCTCCTTCGACCGCGTGACCTCGTCCGTCTCGCGCGCACCCTGCAGCATCTCGACGATCGACAGCCCCTGGAGCGCCGCGGGCAGCAGGCCGACCGCCGACAGCTCGCTCGTGCGACCGCCGACCCAGTCCCACATCGGGAAGCGGGCCAGGAAGCCGTGCTTCGTCGCATACCGGTCGAGCTCGCTGCCCTCCCCCGTCACCGCGACCGCGTGCGCGCCGAGCGAGAGGCCGAGCCGACGGTACGCCGCCTCGAGCTCGAGCATCCCGTTGCGCGTCTCCTTCGTCCCGCCCGACTTCGAGATGATCACCGCGAGCGTCGCGCCGAGATCGTCCCCGATGGCGTCCAGCGTGCGATCGATCCCGTCAGGATCCGTGTTGTCGAAGAAATGGATCTGCATCCGATCGGCCGGCGTCCCCAGCGCCGAGGCGACGAACTGAGGCCCGAGCGCCGAGCCGCCGATCCCGACGACGAGCACCCTGCTGAAGCGGGCCGCCCGCTCCGGCCGGACCCGCGCCGCGTGCACGTCCGCGGCGAAGCTCAGGATCCGCGCGTTCGTCTCCTCGATCGCCGCGCGCAGCGCCGCCTCGGGCGCGAGCTCCGGCGCGCGCAGCCAGTAGTGACCGACCCGGCGGCCCTCGTCGGGATTCGCGATGCTCCCGCCCTCGAGCGCCGCCATCTCCGCGAGCGCCGCCTGAATTCGCGGTTCCATCGTGGTAAAAAAGTCGCTCCCGAAGCGGATCCGGCTCACGTCCAGCCAGAGGCCGAGGCTGGGCTCGTGGAAGAGGTGGTCCCGGAAGCGATCGAAGGGGAGGACGGCGGGCGCCGGTCCTCGACCCGGGGTTCTGCGGTCTTGATCCATGGCCCCCTTCTACCGCTTCTCCCTACCGTTTCTCCAGGCGGTCGAACCCCTTGCCCGGACGATGTTCCGCCCCACGAGGCGAAGTCATCGGAAAACGACTCTAGCGTGCCGGCCCGACACGCGTTATTTGCACGCCGACCACGATGCAGCTTGATTTCGGAATCAATGCAGGGCTCGTCGAGGAGCTCTATGCCCAGTACCTCGAGAACCCGGAGTCGGTAGACCCCGGCTGGCGCTCGTTCTTCGAGGGAAAGAACGGCGGAGCGACGCCGAGCAGGCTGCCCGCTCCGGCGGCGACGCCCACCATCCCGCACCAGGTGCTGCGGCCCGGAAACGGGCACGGCTACGGGAACGGGAATGGCAAGACGAACACGAACGGCGAGGCCGCGAAGACGCTGGAGGCCGCGTTCGCGCGGACGCTGAGCGAGCACCCGAGCTCGCCCGAGTCCTCGCGCGATCTCAAGGTGCTCGCGGAGGCCGCGATCAAGGCGCGCGTCTACGCCCTCGTGAACGCCTACCGCGTGCGCGGCCACCTCTTCGCGCACGTCGACCCGCTCGGCCTGCCGCCCGCCACGCCGCCCGAGCTCGACCTCACGAACTTCGGGCTCCGGGTCGAGGACCTCGAGCTGCCCTTCCCGACGACCGACCTCGCCGGCGTGCCGCCCGTCCTCACGCTGCGCGAGATCATCCGCCGGCTCGAGGAGACGTACTGCCGCTCGATCGGCGTGGAGTTCACGTTCATCGAGGAGCCCGAGGCGCGCCAGTGGCTCCAGCAGCAGATGGAGTCGACGCGCAACCGGCTCACGCTCGACCGCCAGAAGCAGCTCCGGATCCTCACGAAGCTCTCCGACGCCGAGATCTTCGAGCAGTTCATCCACAAGTCCTACGAGGCGGGGACGAAGCGCTTCTCGCTCGAGGGCGCCGAGAGCCTCATCCCGCTGCTCGACCTCATCATCGAGCGCGCGGGGGCGCACGAGGTCGACGAGATCGTGGTCGGCATGGCGCACCGCGGCCGGCTGAACGTCCTCGCGAACATCATGGACAAGAGCCTGCGCGAGATCTTCGCGGCCTTCGAGGACAAGAACGCGGAGCGCCACCTCGGCAGCGGCGACGTCAAGTACCACCTCGGCTACTCGACCGATCGCACGCTCGAGAACGGGCGCAACGTCCACCTCACGCTCACGTTCAACCCGAGCCACCTCGAGTTCGTGAACCCCGTCGTGCAGGGGCGCGTCCGCGCGAAGCAGGACCGCCGGCTCGCCGACGGCGCCGCCGACGCGCGCCGCCGCGTGATGCCGCTGCTCATCCACGGCGACGCGGCGTTCATCGGGCAGGGCGTCGTCGCCGAGACGCTCAACATGATGAACCTGAAGGGCTACACGACGGCCGGCACGGTCCACGTCATCGTGAACAACCAGGTCGGGTTCACGACCGATCCGATGGAAGGGCGCTCGACCCGCTACGCGTCCGACATCACGCGGATGCTCAAGGTCCCGGTGTTCCACGTGAACGGCGAGGACCCGGAGGCGGTCGCGCACGTCGCGCAGCTCGCGATCGACTACCGCACGCGCTTCGGCTCCGACGTGATCATCGACATGTACTGCTACCGGCGGTACGGCCACAACGAGGGCGACGAGCCGCGCTACACGCAGCCGCGGATGTACGCCGCGATCGACAAGAAGCCGACGGTCCGGCAGGTGTACGTCCGGCGCCTCATGGAGCTCGGGCAGGTCACCGAGGAGAAGGCCGACGAGATCGTCGTGCGGCGCCGCGAGGCGCTCGCCGCCGCGCTCGACGAGGTGAAGCAGAAGGGCTTCGCGCCGGTGCTGTACTCGATGGGCGGCGTGTGGTCGCACTACCGCGGCGGCGCCGACCACGCGACGCCGGAGGTGCCGACGAGCGTGCCGGCCGAGAAGCTCATCGCGCTGTCGGAGAAGCTCCTCGAGCTGCCCGAGGGCTTCAAGGCGCACCCGAAGGTGCTGCCGACGCTCCAGCAGCGGCACGACAAGCTCGTCGCCGGCGAGCCGTTCGACTGGGGCACGGGCGAGATGCTCGCCTACGCGTCGCTGCTCGCCGAGAAGACGCCGGTGCGGCTCTCCGGTCAGGACGTGCAGCGCGGCACCTTCAGCCACCGGCACGCGGTGCTTCGCGACGTCGAGACGAGCGCGCGCTACGCGCCCCTGTCGCGCGTGGCCGAGGGGCCGGCGCGCTTCGAGGCGTTCAACAGCCCGCTCAGCGAGGCGGGCGTGCTCGGCTTCGACTTCGGCTACAGCCTCGACTACCCGGACGGGCTCGTCATCTGGGAGGCGCAGTTCGGCGACTTCCTGAACGGCGCGCAGGTCATCGTCGATCAGTTCCTCACGTCGAGCGAGGACAAGTGGCACCGGCTGAGCGGCATCGTGCTCTTCCTGCCGCACGGCTACGAGGGCCAGGGGCCGGAGCACTCGAGCGCGCGCATCGAGCGCTGCCTGCAGAACAGCGCCGAGGACAACATCCAGGTGTGCAACCTGACGACGCCGGCGCAGCTGTTCCACGTGCTGCGGCGGCAGGTGCACAGGCCGTGGCGCAAGCCGCTCATCATCGCGACGCCGAAGAGCCTGCTGCGCGTCCCGGCGACGTCGAAGGGCCCGCACCGGCCCGTGTCGACGATCAAGGATCTCTCCGAGGGCAAGTTCCACCGCGTGCTGCCCGATACGAGCGGGGTCGATCCGGCGGACGTGAAGCGGGTGCTGCTCTGCTCGGGCAAGGTCTACTACGACCTCGCGCTGGCGCGGGAGACGCGCGGGCTCAAGGACGTGGCGATCCTGCGGCTGGAGCAGCTGTTCCCGCTGAACGAGGAGATCGTGAACGCGCTCGCGCCCTACAAGGACGGCACGCCGCTCGTGTGGGTGCAGGAGGAGCCGCGCAACTACGGCGCCTGGTACTACATCCTCGCGGTGCTCCGGCAGCGCATCGGCGACCGGCTGCCGCTCTCGTGCGTGAGCCGCGCGCCGAGCGCGAGCCCGGCGACCGGCTCGCGCGCGAGCCACCTCCTCGAGCAGAAGATGCTGATGGACGAGGCGTTCGTCGGGGGCACCCGGTGAGCGGCGACGCGGCGAGCCTGCAGGACAGGTACTCGCCGCAGGGCCGCTGCTTCGGCTGCGGGCCGGCGAACGACAGGGGGCTCCGGCTGAAGAGCCGCGTCGAGGGCGACGCGGTGGTCTGCGACTTCACGCCGGAGCCGCACCACGAGGCGTTCCCCGGGATGCTCAACGGCGGCATCATCGGGGCGCTGCTCGACTGCCACTCCAACTGGACCGCGGCTTACCACCTGATGAAGGCGCGGGGGGCCGACGCGCCGCCGTGCACGGTGACGGCGGACTTCCACGTGAAGCTGAAGAAGCCGACGCCGCTCGGCGGCCCGGTGCACCTGCGGGCGCAGGTCGCCGAGGCGGAGGGCGACCGCGTCGTGGTCGAGGCGACCCTGGAGGCGGGCGGGCGGGTCACGGCGACGTGCCGCGGGACGTTCG
Organism: Sorangium sp. So ce128; assembly: GCF_051525245.1. Taxonomy (NCBI): domain Bacteria; kingdom Pseudomonadati; phylum Myxococcota; order Polyangiales; family Polyangiaceae; genus Sorangium; species Sorangium sp. So ce128. The sequence continues at coordinate 8,181,212 of NZ_CP150313.1, forward strand.
TGGCGGTGAAGGAAGGGCACCCGGCCTTCCACCGCTGGTAGGCGCGGGCTGACGCGCGGCGCGGGCGGCTGCCGCCGCTCGTCGACACACGCACACGCCGGCTGACGCGCGGCGCGGGCGGCCCGTCCGCGACCGGGAAGGTGTTGCTCGCCGCCTCCGTGGCACACGCGATGCTCGCGCCCCGGCGCGCGGCGTTCCCGGCGTGGCGCGCGGATCGGATCCGCCGTCCTCGCGGCGCCGCGCAGCGAGGAGGATCCGCAATGAAGGCAAACACCGGGGTCGCGATCGCCGCGGGAGCGGTCGCCGTGCTCTGCGGGAGCGTCGCCGCTGCGCAGGACTTCGGGGGCGACGTCCCGCCGAGCTACCTGCGCTCTCCGCTGGGGGCGCCTGCCAACGCGCTCGAGCTCGGCCTCAACCTCGGATACGCGCAGGGGTTCGGCGACATCGGGAGCGAGCGGCGCCTGCGCGACGTGGCGGGGCCGGGGGCGGGCGTGGGCGTGAAGCTCGTCTACCGCGCGGTGCCGAAGGTCGGCCTCGGGCTGACGTCGAGGTACGAGCAGTACATGGCGCAGGGAGGGGCCGACGTGCGCGGCGTGACGCTCGGCGCGGAGGCGAGCTTTCACCTGGCGCCGTTCGAGCGCGTCGATCCGGTGATCTCGCTGGGCACCGGCTACCGGGCGCTGTGGACCGCGGCGCGGCCGGGGGTGTGGACCGCGACGCCGGCGGGGGTGTGGATCGCGGCGCCGGCGGGGGTGAGGGGCGACACGGTGACCCACGGGATCGAGCTCGGGCGACTCCAGGCGGTGATCGACGTCCGCATGTCCGAGAGCGTCGCGCTGGGGCCCACGATCGGCGGCGGGCTCAACCTGTTCCTCTGGGAGAACACCGCGGGGTCGATCCGCGGCTGGGAGGTCCAGGGCAGGCGCGTGAACAGCTTCGTGTTCGCGGGGCTCGAGGGGCGCTTCGACCTGGGTGGGCAGCGCGTGCGGGAGGTCGTCCAGGTCGCGCGGCGGCCCTAGCGCGGCGGGGGGAAGGGCGTGCCGAGCGGCCCAGCCCGAGGAGGGCCTGCCCCCATCGTGAAACCGATTCAGGTTCCGCGGTGCCCGGGCTCGGCTACCCTGGGCGGCCGGCGCGGGCCGCCGCGCGCGCCCGCTCACCGATGCAGCTCTTCGTCGCTCTTGCCCTGTTCGAGGGCTGTCCCTCCGACTTCCTGAACAGCCCGGCCGCGCTCCGCGGGGCGCTGGAGGCGGCCGTCGCCGCGGGCTCGTTCACCCTGCTCGAGATGGTGGTCGTTCCGTTCTCTCCGCAGGGCATCACCGCGTGCGCCGTCGTCGGCGAATCGCACGTCGCCCTGCACTCCTGGCCCGAGTCGGGGCGGCTCTTCGTCGACGTCGCCTCGTGCAGCACGCTGGAGAGCGTCCGCCGCGCCGTCGCCGCCATCGGGAGCGCGCTGCCCGAGGGGCGGCTCGCGACCCTCGACGAGCGGATCGTCGACCCCGCCGGCGCGCGGGCGCCCTGACGCCGCGCCGCGCCCTCGCGGAGAGGGCGCGCGGCCGCGCCGGGCGCGGTGCGGATCAGTGCTGGCCGAGCACGCGGCGCAGCGGCTTGTTGAACGCGAACATCGCGGCGCCGGCGCCGAGGCCGAGGAGGGTGAGCATCAGGAAGAACATGTCCTTCGACCAGCGCTCGTAGAAGATGCCGAGGTAGCCGCTCAGCGTGTTGCCGAGGAAGCTCGAGACGAACCACATGCCCATCATCATCGACACGATCCGCACCGGCGAGACCTTGGTCACGAGCGACAGGCCGATGGGCGACAGGTAGAGCTCGCCGATCGTGAGCAGCAGCGTGCAGAAGACCGGCCAGAACAGGCTGCCCTTGCCGTCGCCGACGGCCTGCGCGCCGAGGATCATCACGATGAACGACAGCCCGAGGATGGTGCAGCCCAGGGCCATCTTCGAGACGCTGGTCGGCTCGGTGCCGCGCTTCGCCTGCCAGCGCCAGAAGACGTCGAGCAGGGGGGCGAACAGGATGATGCAGAGCGGGTTCACCGACTGGAACCACGTCGACGGGATCTGGAAGCCGAGGACGGTGGGCCACACCGTCTTCTCGTCGGCCCAGCTCTGCATCGTGTTGCCCTGCTGCTCGTAGACCGCCCAGAAGACGACGTTGAGGGCGCAGAGCGCCACGAGCGCGCCGACGCGCCGCCACTCGTCGCTGGAGAGCGGCTGCTTCTGCTCGCCGACGCCCTCCGCCGTCTTCATCAGGTTGTCCTTGGCGAGGTACTTCTGCCCCGCCAGGTAGACGACGAGCCCAAGGCACATCCCGACGCCCGCGGCGGCGAAGCCGTAGTGCCAGCCGTAGACGGCGGCCAGGGTGCCGCACACGAAGTTGCAGATGAAGGCGCCGAGGTTGATGCCCATGTAGAAGATGGTGAAGGCGCCGTCGCGGCGCGGATCACCCTTCGGGTACAGGCTGCCGACCTGGGTCGAGATGTTGGGCTTGAACGCGCCGTTGCCGAGGATGAGCAGGAGCAGCGCGATGAAGAACGAGTTCTCGAACGCCATCACGAAGTGTCCGATGGCCATCAAGACGCCGCCGATCACCACCGTCTTGCGCTGCCCCCACACCTTGTCGGCGAGGATGCCGCCGAAGAACGGCGTGAGGTACACGAGGCCCGTGTACAGCCCGTAGAGCATGGACGCCTGCTCGCCGGGCGCGCTCGGGAGCAGGCCCTTGATGAACTGCCAGGCGAACACCGTGGTCGGATCACCGGCGACGAGATCGCATGGCTGCGCGTGCTGCCGGCACCCCTGATAGGCCTCTCGCGCGGTGACGAACAGGTAGTTCGCCATATACAGCTTGAGGAGGCCGCGCATGCCGTAATAGGAAAAGCGCTCCCACATCTCCGCGAAGAAGAGGATCACGAGCCCCGGCGGGTGCTTGAAGCGCCTCTCGAAAGCGGTGACGGGGAGGGCCGGCTCGATTGCTTGCTCGCTCAATGCTGTCTTCTCCACGAGCTGGGACCACGCTGCGTGGTGGTCGGGCGATGCGGGGGATCGTGGGGCGCGCTGCCCCTCGGCACGGGGATGCTAGACGATCCGCGACGACCACGTCACCCCCATGTTGTGCACAGCGTCGAGCCGGGTGAACAGGGTGTCCACGTAGGCGGCCCTTCGGCCACGGCCGGAGGACAGGTGGGCGGGACGCTCCGGTCGGCTCTGCGATAGGCGACGCGGTCGCGGGCCGGCGAGCGGCCGCTGCCGCGGGCGGAGCGAGCGCCGGTGCTGGCGGACCAGTCGCCGCGCCGACGCCGCCCGGCGACGGCGGCCGCCGCGGATGGACCGCATAAGCCCGAGCCGTCCTCGGTTGTGCCGGGAGCGTCCCCTTCGCCCCGGGCTCCGCCCTGGCCGCGCGAGGGCGCCCTCCCTCTGAAGGCGAGATCCGCAGTCGAGGCTTCCCGTGAGAGGCTGTCGGCCGCAAATGATTCGTGATGCAACATCTCCAAACTCGCTATGTCCCGAGGGACATCGCACGTTCGACGGGTCTCCTGTGGATTCTTCTTCTCCCTGCCTGCGCGGGCGTCGAGCCGTCGCCGCCGGACGCGTGCGCTCCTGGCGAGGAGCGCTTTCGCGGGCGGTGCGTCCAGCCCGCCGCCCGCTACGAGCCCGAGGAGCGCGTCGACCGGGACAACGTCGTCGCCTTCGGCGCCGAGCTCACCCGGCTCGCGCTGCCGGAGCCGCCGCGCAGCGGCTTCAGGATCATCGCGCCGCCGCGGCTCATGGCGCCCGGCGAGGAGGCGACCTTCTGCGTTTCATGGCCTTTCCCCGCGATCGAGAGCACGACCGTCCACGCGGCGCGCGTCTACGCGACGGCCGGGCTGCATCACAGCAACGTGATCGCCAAGCCGGTCAATCCATCGTTCGGGCCGAACCCCTACCCGGGCTGCCATCCTGGCGCCGACGATCCCTTCGGTACGCTGCCGGCGGCCATCCCGGACGTCCTCTTCGCGAGCTCCACGCAGGTCGTCGGCGAGGAGACGCTCGTCTTCCCGGAAGGGATGGGCTTCACCCTCGAACCGTCCCGCGAGATCGCGACGAGCGTCCACCTGCTCAACACGTCGCCCGAGCCCGCGGTCGTCGAGCTCGCCTACGACTTCTTCACCATGCCTCTCTCGGAGCGGACGGAAGAGCTCGTGCCGTTCGTCTTGAGCGTCAACGACTTCCTCGTCCCGCCGCGCGCCACGCAGACCGTCGGCACGACGTGCTCGACGTTCGGGGGGAACATCGTCTCTCTGATGCCGCACACGCACCGTTACGCCGATGCCTTCGATGTCGACGTCGTCCGCGCGGACGGCGGCGAGGCGCGCATCTACGAGGGCGGGGCGTTCGATCTGGAGAGCGACATCGAGGTCTACCGGCCGGCGCTCACGCTCGGCGAAGGCGACTCCCTCCGGTACGCGTGCAGGTTCCGGAACACGTCGGACCACGATCTCACGTTCGGCTACGGGGACAACGAGATGTGCATGCTGTTCGGGTACATGTACCCGCCCGAGAAGCAGCTGGCGGGGATCTCGCTGCGCGACGGGGAGCCCTGCATCTCGCTCGGCCTCGGCGCGCTCCGGTGAGGAGCCTCGTCGCCGCCTGATCCCCGCGCGGGCGCGGGCCAACGCCCCTGGACACGCCTCCGCCTCCTCCAAGCGAATGGCGCCATGCGCAAGAACGTATTCTTGCATACATACCTCACACAAAAAAAGATTGGACGACAATTGAACAACCATGAACAAACAATATACCGACGGACGCTCACCGGGAAGATACGTGGGATAGATCACAATCAACGTCGTCCGAAAGCGACGTTCAGGAGATTCGACCGTGAAGCAAGAGCTCCTCCGTTCACCGCACGTGATGCTGGGCGCAGCGCTCGTCGTCTCGGCCTTGGGAGGGCTGGGCGCCTGCCAGCAGACAGAGGAAGACGCCGCATCCGGGGCCCCGGAGGCCTCCGGGTCGCCGGGTCGTTGCGTCTATACGAGCCCCTTCAGCCCGGCCGAGGAGTGTCGTGAGTACACGGGCGCGGGCTGGACCGCCGAGGCCGCGGAGGCCGACTGCAAGGCGCTCCAGGGCTCCACCTTCACCGGGGGCGAGAGCTGCGCCTATCCAGAGACGCTCGGCCGGTGCGTGCTCGGCGGCGGGACCGACGACGCTTACACCCTCATCTTCCCCGGCGGCGACACGAGCCAGTGCGCCTCGACCCAGCGCGGCTGCGAGATGTTCGGCGGCGGCCGGTTCGAGCCCGACGCCTGCGAGGGCGCGGCCGAGGAGCCCGGCGGCGGCGTGGGCACGGGCGGCGCCGTCTTCCAGTGGCCCGAGCAGGTCTGCGTCGACCCGATGGCCGGCGAGCCGGCAGGGCAGAGCGGCGGGAAGGTCTGCACGTTCGGCGCGATCTCGGGCTGCACCGAGCCCGGCCGCCTGTTCACCGACTACGCGTCGTGCGAGCCGGTCCTCACGCAGCGCCCGTACTGGCCGGCGCCCCCCTCCGATTACAAGACGCCGAGCGACGATCCACGCCTCTCCGATCCGCAATGGCTCGGCGAGCTCGCCTGGGTCACGGAGCAGACCGAGGCGTGCGGGTGCGTGTGCTGTCACTCGGAGAAGGCCGCGCCGGCCGCGGGGCCGTCGAACTGGTACATCAAGGCCGGCCCGGTCTGGAGCGACAGCTTCTATCCAACGGGCCTCGCGCTGGCCGCCGGCTGGGTCTCCTCGGCGGCGCTCGGCGCGTATCCGCCGGACCAGAACAACGGCTTCTCCCGTGACGTCAGCGGCCTGCCCTCCACGGACCCGGCGCGCATGGTCGCGTTCTTCGAGGGCGAGCTCCTGCGCCGCGGATTCACGAAGGAGGATTTCGCGGACGAGACCCCGTTCGGCGGGCCGCTCCATGAACAGAGCCTCTACGTGCCAGGCGACTGCGCGGCAGGGGAAGGCGTGGACGCCGCAGGCAAGATCACGTGGAGCGGCGGCGACGCCCGCTACGTTTACGTCCTGTCGGCGAACGCCGAGAACCCGGGCGCTCCGCCCAACCTCGACCTGCCCGAGGGGACGATCTGGCGGCTCGACGTGCCCTCGAGCGCCGAGCCCGTCAAGAGCGGGATCACCTACGGCGAGGTCCCACCGGGCACGAAGCAGGGCTATCCGGCCGAGGGGAGCCCCGAGGAGCTCGTTCCTGGCACGAAATACTACCTGTATGTCTGGGAAGACGTCGCCATCCCGATCACGCGGTGCCTGTTCGAGGCTTCGCCCTGAGAGGGAGCTCCACGGCGAAGCCCCCTCCCTCTGGGTTCAGCCGGCGTCAGTCCGCTGCTTTACCGCCAGCTCCGCCCGCACCCGCGTCGCCGCCGCCTGCGCCGGCGCCCGCGTCGCCGCCGCCCCCTCCGGCTCCGCCCGCGCCTCCAGCACCCGGGTCTTCGCCGCCCGCTCCGCCGCCGCCGCACTCCTTGGGATAGTCGCAGTAACCTCCGCAGTCGACCAGGGGAGGAACGCAGAGGCCGCAGTCCTGGGGAAAGCCGCAGTAGCCGCCGCAATCGATCTGGGGAGGCATGCAGAGCTGCGGCTGCTCGCGGTTCCTCTCCAGCTCCACCGGCAGGACCTCGAGCTGCTGGGTGAGCCAGGCGTCCAGCTCCTCGTATCGCTGCTCGTCGCCCGAGCGGAGCATGCCCTCGTCCGACAGCTGCTCGTAGAGACCCTTCAGCACCGCGTTCGGGTCCAGCGCGGTGAACTCCTCGATCACCTCCTCGCACGCCGCGATCGTGTCGGCCCAGCAGGCCGGCTCGCTCTGGCACCCGCGCGCCAGCGTGTTCGTGCCGGCCAGGGGCACCACCGGATACCAGCTCTGCCCCAGGCTGATGTCGACCGAGTACGGCAGGTACTGGAACAGACCATCGGCCCGCTCGACCAGCACGACGTTGTTGCTGTTGTGGATCGCGTCGTCGCCGGTGGCGAGCACCCACGACAGGCACTGGAACCGGTGGAACGCCGGCCAGTCGATCCAGCCCTCGAGCGCGGCCTTGAAGCCCTCGCCAGGCGGCGTCTCGGCGATCAGCTCCTCGAGCTCCTTCGCGCGGGTGTTGTCACACTCCTTGAGCTGGCAGTTCTCTGAATCGTCGAAGACGCTCGCGCCGAACGGCACCATGTCGATGGGGAGCGGGATCCCGCCGCCCCCCGGGACGTCGACGGCGAAGTCTCCAGCGAACTCCCAGATGTTGGCGCAGCCGCCGCCGAGCTCGCCCTCGAGGCGAGTGCAGAACGCCTTCTTGTAGCGCTCGACCACGATGTAGGGGATGGCCACCTCCGCGCCCCAGACGTTGCTCGACAGCCAGGCGTAGTTGGTCAGGGGAGCTGGATAATCGAGGCGAGCATAGAGATCGAGCGTGAGGCGCTCGCGGAAGATGCTGCCGACCTGGCCGTTGTTGAAGCGCACGTGCTCGAAGCCGCCGAGCCGTTGCTTCTCGACGAACTCGTCGGCGTCGATGTTGAGGTTGGGGATGGTTCGCTTCGTCCAGGGCCGCTGCGTCGACTGGCCGGCGACCCCCACCTGGACCTTGCCGTAGTCGGCCGTCTTGCCCTCGGCGCCGGCCGTCGTCACCCACAGATGATCCGCGAAGGTCGTGTCCTCCCCGGTCGGTGAGTAGATGTCCCCGAATGCGTCCCTCTTGATGGGGCCCCCGATGCCGCCGAGCCCTTCGTTCATGTACTCGAGCTGCTCTTCCGAGACGGCGAACCAGTAGCGGTTGCCGACGGTGCCGAAGACGTCGAGCGCGAGTTCGGCCACCTCGGTGTCCGCCACCGGCGCTCCCGGGTACGGCTCGGGCGCGCCGCCGGCGCCCCCGGCACTCCCGGCGCCGCCGGCGCCCCCGGCGCCGCCCTCCCCGTCCGTGTAATAGTAGTTGTAGATGTTGTCCGGCTTGTCAGCGCACCCCGCCGCGAAGACGGCAGACGGGAGGGCAAGCAGGGCGAACAGCGAGATGGCTCGCGTGCGGGACGACCATGATCGACCAGAGGAAGACGACGGCAGCTGATTGGACATGAAGCGCAACCTTTCCGCTTCACGCCCATTGCAAATAACGTACCGTTCACGGCGAAATTGTAACGCGTCGGTGTCGGTGCCCTGGAGACAGGTCGGCCCTTGCGGGTCCGGCGAGTTTGTCGAGGAGCTCGTGCCGTCCGTGCCGCGGTGCGTGGACGCGCCGCCGGAGCCCCTCATGACACGAGGGTCAGAGGCTGGCACACTGCCCCGGGAGCTTCGTCCTTGTGTGCCAACGCCGCGACGCGGCGTCGATTCGTCTGGCCGCGGATCGCACCCACGCTCCCACCGCGCGCCGTCGATGGGTCGTGCTGTCCACCGCCCGCGGCCGCGCCGAGCGTCGCCCGTCCGTGAGCGCCCATGCAGACCCGCGGAAATCGGGCACGAGCAGGCTCCCGGAGGTGGCCGACCGGCAAGCACGCCGGCATCGGCGTGACATGGAGAAGAAAGTCCTGGTAGCCGCCTGCGCCCTCGGATGGCGCGAGGTGAGGGTACACGACGCGCCGGCGCGTCGCGCCGCAGGGGCAACACGGACAGCAGCGGCTTGTTCGGCTGCGCCTCAGGCATTTACCTGCGCTCATGCGACTCCGGACCGGAATGAAGCCGCCATGAATCAGGTTCGCCGGCGAGAAGGCCCTTCAGACGGGCGGCCACGTGCGGCGGCGAGAACGCACCCCACCGGTCGATTCCGACGCATTCAGAAGCAGGGATCTCCTTTCCATCCTGATTCGCATCCCACATGTCAAAGACAAGGCACGACGGGCTTCCGGCCGCCTGATGAAAGAAGAGAATTGGCCTCGTGAGATGTGACTCGAGCGGAAGACGACCGATCACACGCCATCGGCGGTCTCGGAAGCCAGCGTTGTTGCACGTGACGACGAACGCCACCGGAGAGCCAGCGATATGTTCGACGGACAGTTCGCCATCTCGTTCCGACGAGGTCAGGTAGAACGCGTACCAACCGTATTTGCGCTCGGGAATCAGGACGCGGCCGAACCCAAGCCGACCGTCATCGAGTGGAAAGCAGAAAACGTCACCTTGGACGAGGCGAGGGATCTTCGGGGTCGCGGCGCGCTTCGACTTGCGCTGTGGCCCGTTCAACTGCTCCCTCAGCTCCTCGAGCACAGCGCGCCGCTTCGCGTCCCCATTCCAGGCCGCCATCGCTGCGCCAGAGTCGATGACCCGAAGCGCCTGGGCCTTGACGCTCGGGTCCAGCCGACCGTACTCGAACTGCATGGCGGCCAGGCTCAACCAGAACACGGGTTCCTCGTCCGTGTCCATGACGCCGTAGGTGCGGATCATCTCGGTCGTGACGGCCTCGCTGGGGGCGCCCGAAGAGAGGCGTTCCAGATAATCCGCGCGTACCTCGACCGCGAAGTCGTCCTCGAAGATCCGATGGCCCCAGGTTCCCATGGCTACGTTATGCGCCGCTTCGTCTTGTCATGACGGTTCGACCATGCGGTTCCTTCCGTCGAGGACAACCACGCCTGCCCTTCGCGCGTGAGCAGCCAAACTGCGTCGCGCGTTCGGCGGCGAAGCGATAGATCGAGGTGGTCGACGACACCGCCCCATAGAAACCATGCGGGCACGAGCGCGACCATGGCCGCAGCGGCCGACAAGACCTCGATGCGCGAATAGAGACCCCCTCCAACGGCCCCTGCGGCGCCGCCTGCGAGCAGCGCGGACATCAGAATCCGTACGGGCTTCCCGATCTTCACCGAGGCACTCCATTCATAGCCACCAGCGCTACCACGTGACGCCCGGGGTCGTCGTTCCAGTATCGGTCGATTGGTCAACCGAAGCGGCGGGACCAGGTCTGTCCAGATCGTCGTCCTGGATGACCTCCCCCATGAAAGTCGCACGGATCGGTCCTGCGCGACAAGGCCCGCATGCTGTCCTGCGCCATGGGGTAGCCGCGCGTCGCCACGGACCGCGTGCGCGCCGCCGCGCGCGTCCCGGCCGCGCGCGGAGACGACCTCGCCGGCCACGAGATGGCAGGTGACGCACCCCACGCCCACCGCTTGCGCGTCCGCGCCGGGGTGGTGAGCCGGATCGGCCTCGGGCGCATGGCAGCCACGGCAGAAGGGCAGCGGCTCGAGCGCGTAGGACCTCTGGAAGACGCGATCCGTGAACGCCTGCCGGTGCAGCGAGGCGCGCCATTCGGCCGCGATGTCCTCGTGGCACGCCTCGCAACGCTGGTTCTCGATGCGCGCGGAGAAGCCCTGCGGTCTCCCCTGCGGCGCGGGTCCCGGCAGCGGCGGCAGCGGATCGCCGCGCACGCCGGCCGCGGGCGCGAACAGCAGCGCGGCCAGCGCCATGACGGCGGCACCCGCGATACGAGGTGTCCTCCGTTCACCGGAGGCCGTCCGACGCCACCTGCCCATGTTCGTTCAGGATAGCGCTCCTCAGGACGACGGACGAAGCCTCGAAGCTCGGCGGATGCGACGCCTCGGTGGACGGCCATGGATCGAGAGCGTACGCTCGAGGAATGGCTGGTCCCGTGGCGTCCGTGTTGCTGCCGTCGAAGATGAGCGCGGAGCGAGTCACCGCGCTTCGAAGTGCGATCTCGCGCATCGCCGATGATGTTCGTGGCGACGACTTCTGGGTTGACCGACGCCCGTTCATTCTGACCGTTGGGCCCGAATATCCCGAGGCGATATCCGAGGTCCTCGAGGCGGGCCTCCCGAAGGTGCTCGGATGGTCGCCAGAAGACGTCGTTTCATTCGCCGCGATGTGCAACGACGACGAAGATCATCGGTTGCTTGCCAGGTTGTGCATCGACCTGGCCGAGGCGGAAGGCGGAGTCATCGACTTCGGTGGGTCGCTGGCGATAGGTCTACAGCTGGACGGCCTTCAAGACGACAAGCCCGTCAGGATCGAGAATCCAGGTGGGGTCACGGGCGTGCTGTTCGTGACGGCGCGCTCCCACTACGGAGACGCGGCGCTCGCGCGCTCCTGGCTACGGCACGCGAGCTTCCGCATGGTGAAGTAGATGCAACTCGGATCGGTCCAACGACGGGTTAGACCGGTTGATTCAGGTCGTCGCCACCAGCAATTCCTCTGAATTGTTCGGCGGACGAAGGCCATCCGTCCTGCCCGCGAAGTAGCGCTGGGCGAGCGCGGCGGCCGATACGTGCTGGACCTCTCCGAAGCCGGCATCTCGGGCCAGCGCCAGCATCTCTGCCGGCGTGAAGAAGCTGATGAACGGCGTTCCGTTGGCTCTGGCCCCCGCTGCCGCGCGCTCGATCCCGGGGCGCACCTCCGGGTCCGCCAGCTCGATCGGAAGCATGAACGACATGGCGAGCGTGGAGCCCGGGGCGAGCGCCGCGACCTGGCGCAGCGTCGCCGCGATGGCGTCCCTGGTCAGGTACATGCTGACACCGGTCGACGCCACGACCGCCGGCCGCCCCGAGTCGAAGCCCGAGGCCGCCAGCCGCTCCCACCACGCGTCGCCTGCCTCGAAGTCGACCGGCACGAGCCGCAGGAACGATGGAACGCCGAGCCCGAGGTCGAGGAGGCGCTGGCGCTTCCACGCCTGGGGGCTGGGCCGATCGATCTCGAACACGAGCAGGCGGGAGGCGAGCTCCGGCCGACGCTGGGCGAAGGTGTCCAGGCCCGCTCCGAGGATGACATACTGCCCGACGCCACGGGCGGCTTGCTCCGCGACGAGATCTTCGACGAAGCGGGCGCGGGCCAGGATGGAGGCGCGGAAGGGCCGCGCGAACGGGCTCATGTCCGGACGGCCGCGCCAGCCGTCGTCCGGAGCCGCCAGCTTCAACCCGACGTCGTCTTCGAACACGTGCGGCGGCGCATCGGCTTCCACGTGCAGCGCACGCCACAAGGCGACCCGAACCGCCGTGTCGTCTGGCGCCGCCGCTTGTTCATCCTGCATGACGTACTCTCTCCTGGTTTCTGATTGTTGGCGGTCTAATAAAATGAAAAACGTGCGGAGCTTCTACGTTCCTCGGAGAATGGCGTCGATCCGGGACTCCGCCCACTCCCGGACGCGGGAATTTCGCGGCAGCAGCGCGGCGATGCGGTCGTTCGGCGGGTAGCCTGAGTCGACCCATGCCTCGGCATGCTGTCGCCAATGCGACGAACTTTCGAGTGCGAGAACGAGGAGATCGTCGAACGGAAACGTGCGAAGGACCTTTGATGGGACACCCTGGCTTGCGAGGCCCTGATCAATCATAGATAGGACCGTCGGGCGGTCGAATTCAAGAACCGGCATGAACCCCACCAGGTTCTTCGGCCGCGCGACACGCAGGCCATCCGCGTACTGACATGTCCACTCGCCAGAATCGATCAAGCCGATCGCGTGCTGAGTCGGATTGAATCGAGCGGAATATTTCACAACAGGCAGCCACTTGCACGGTTCGCCCGAGCCGTCGATTGTCTGAACACACCAGCGCCCCGCATCTGCGCGGCGCAACAACTCGCGGACGTTGGAGATTGACAGGGGCATCGGTCTCGATATGTGGAGCATACCAGGCCCAGGCGCGCGCGCCCAGGTCGCCCCGACCCGTCCTCGTAGTGCGCGGCACACTCGGGAGGATCAGGACCGCTCGGCGTGGGCGACCTGCCGGTCGTCGAGACGGGCCCATCCGGGATCGAGCGCTCAACCTATTTCCTTCCGAGCAGCGAGTCGATCACCCAGCACCCGCGGACGTGCGGCCCGTCGCCACGGCAGTGGCCGAGCACGTCGGCGTCGTCGCACCCGGCGTCCAGCAAGGCGTCGGCCAGGATCGGCATCGGCCCGAAGACGCGGCTTTCATACATCTGCCGAGCCAGCCCGACGGCCGTCGAGGTCCGCCAGCGCGGGTCGAATGCCACCGCGCGGAACGGGTTGCCAAAGATGTCGCGGAGTACGCCGGCCTGAGCGCGCTCTTCCGCGGCGCTGCTGGCGGAGAATGAAGCATCCTCAGGCGCGGCGCCAGGATTGGCAATGGCAGCAGCTGCCAAACAAGCATTGGACGAGGCGTAGTACGCGGCCTTCGGAGCTTGTGGCCGAACCACCTGAAAGCTCAGGGCCAGCGCGTCGTGCGTCGGCTGGAGCGAGATACGTTCGGCCCCATGGGACGCCCGCCACCTACCCTCCAGAGAGTCGAGCGCCTGCCGGACCAGAGCCTCGGCTGCCTGGAGTTCCTCCTGCGTGGCCAGGCCATCGGCGTGACGGCTCGCTGTTTCCACTGCTGCTTCTGCGAGCTCATCGGGGAGCAGGGCGCGCACGCGGTAATAACATGCACAGGCGAACAGCCGCATCTTGCGGTCACCCCCCCTGCAGGCCGGAAACGTCTTGATGTCCACGACCCGCAGCTCTTTCGGACCGAGTCCGAGCAGGAAGCGGAGCATGGGGTTGGTCCGAGTACACACCAGCCATTCCGCCTCGGTCATCTGGCAACCTCCGTCCAGCCTCTTCCCCGACGCGACAACGAGCATTCCTCGCACTCCGCGTACCTGACGGGTCGGCGTTCACCCGCGCCGGGCCGAGGAAGTGAAGCGACCGAGATCAGGCGTCGGGTGCACCGCCAGGTCAGCGAGCTTCGTCACCTCGCTCCAGGTCCTCTGGCTCGATCGAAGCACCAACGAGGTCAGCCGACCGGCGGACCTCGGCTTCGGAGACGAATCCCGCGTGATAGAGCCGAACGAGAAACTGCCGGACCGCGCGTCGAACAGCCTCGCGCGCAGCGGCGAGGTCTTCGGATGGGACACGACGCGGACGGTCCGGGGTCTGCGGACCGAATTCACATGCGCCGCGGCAGACTGGGCAGTATCTCGTGATCTTTGTGTCGTGCTGCCGCACCCACGAGAGCTGCGCGTCCTGGAGTTGTCGAAATCGATGCTGATAGTCGTCAATGGCTCGGACCGCTGCCGCCGCTTCAGCGATCCAGAACGCAAGATTTGCATGATGTCCCGCCAATTGGTGAACGTGCTGGGTCGCGAACCGGCCGACCTGCTCTGCGATGAGCTCGGCGCGCGCGATGGAGTATGGCTTCGAGGGTGGCATAGGGGGCGGTCTGGCTCCAGGTGGGCGACGTAGGTCGCGCTGACGGCTGGCCGGCCTGCTGGGTGGCCGCCTTTTCTATCATTCAACCGACACGATCGACGCTGCGGAGTGCGTGTCCGGCCAAAGGGAGCGTGTAGCACATTCTCGGCATCAATCCCTCTGTTGCCCAGCGGCGGGTCGGCCTTCTTGGTCGTCATCGATCGACCTGCGCTTTCTGAGCTGTGACCAGCCGGGTCAGCGCTTCCATCTCAAGCTCTGGGAAGGGCTCGCGAAACCTCTCGCTGAACTGTGACGCCGGCAAGCACGTCTGGAGTCGCCGAAGTGCGCGCCAGAACGCCAAGACGATCGCTGTCGCCGCTCCGTGGAACTCCAGTATTGGCGCCGGAGTCAGCGTCCGAAATCGATCCCGGAACATCCGGAGGCTCAGGACGGACACCGCAGGGCCCTCCGGCACGATGGTCAGCTCGAGCTCCGCTGGCTCCAGAAGGAACGTGACGCGGCGCGATGGTCTACCGCCCAGCGCGTCGCAGAGGGCGGAGCAGAGATCCGGCAACGTCGGGTAGATGTGCGAGAAATTCTCGTGTACCCGCTGATCCGCGGTCCGAATCTCTACTGCGAGCCATCCCGCCGAGGGCTCATCGAACGCGACATCAAGCCTCGGTAGCTTGTTCATCGGAACCTGCTCACCCTCGCCCCAAGGTCAACGCCGCAGTTCAGCGGCGGCTCAACGAGGAGTCATGTACAATACCGTATCACCGTCCGCTGCAACTGCATGTTATCCGCTGGTTGCCCGCGACGCTGGATGCCCTGTCGCCACGAGCGCCGCAGCTGCCGCAAGCTTGTGGTTGGCCTGCCAAGGTGGCCCGATCGATCGGCCCATCGCGTGCAGAAGATCGTTCACGTCATCGCGGCCGAGCGCCGTCGCAGCGTCGCGAAACACGCGCTCGCGGTCGTACCAGTGCACGGACCAGCCGCGCGCCTCGGCTGCCGCCGCGAGGGCCTCGCGATACATGACGGAGTCGGCGACGGTCTGCGCGCGATTGTCGGCGATCCGCTCCTCGGTCGTCGGCGGGAGCTCGGGGCACACGCGGATCGCGATCCGCGCGATCGGCACGGGTACCGCCGCGGCCAGCGCCTCGAGGCCCTCGCGCGCGCCGCGCGCGGCGGACGCTCGCACGCGCTCGACGAGCGCCACGGCGTCGGCGAGCGAGAGCGCTCGCGCTCCCGGGGTGTTGAGGTAACGGCCCACCGCCCACGACCCTTCGTGGTGATGCGGGTGCGTCGGCAAGCCCTCGGTGAGATCGATGCGCCGGCGATCGAGGAGCTCGCCGCCGGGCGCGACAGTGACGAGCACCGCCGAGTTGCCGTACTCGGCGACGCCGACGGTCGCGGTTCGCTGCGTTCGTCCTCTCGCCACGTCTTCCTCCTTCGGGGGCGCGCCCCGGCGGCTACCGCCATTTCAACGAGATAGGAATCGGAATGTGAGGCTGATCCGCGGGCCCGCGGCGTCGACGGCGAGGACGGCATGCTGCCACCCCTCCTGAACGCTGGCGCGCATGATCAGGAGCGAGCCGGGCGTCAGGGCCATGTCGTGCGTCTCGTCCCGGCGAAGGCTCCGGCGGAAGGTGAGGACGCGAGGCGCACCCAGCGACAGGATCGAGGTCGTCGTTCCAGCGACGACGCCGGCGCTGGAGTCCGAGTGAAAGCCCATCTTCGCCGTCCCATCGGCATAGAAGTTGGCGAGGCAGTTGTTGATCGGATGCCCCACCACGCCAGCGAGGCGGGCCGCGAGGTCCTGCACGAAGGGCGGCATCTCGCAGTCCGGGTAAGAGATGCCTGAGTAGTTGTACGCCACCCCGCACGAGGCGGTTCGACGTGAATGCATCCGGTCGTCCCACGAGAGATTCCGCTCCGCCATGTCGAACATGGCCGCGGGATCCGCGACGAATCCCTCCAGGTACTGAACGTCCAGGTCTTCCGGCATGAGTCGCTGCGATCGATAGAGTACAGAAGTGGTCCCCGCACGTCCAACAGCCACAGCTTCGCGCGCCGCAGGTCCGAGCCGCGGAGCTTCGAACGAAGGAGCGACGCACCGGTCAGATCGGCGCCTGCGAGCCTGCAGCCCCGCAGGTCGGCCCCGTCGAGCTTCGCGCCGACGAGCGACGCGCCCTCCAGGTCAACGCCGCGGATCGACGTCCGGGAGAGGTCGACGCCGCCGAGGTTCGATGCCGCCAGAATAGCGCGGCGCCGCGCCGCCTTGGCCAGCATCAGCGCCGGCTCCGCCGCGGCCGTGTCTTGAGGCGAGCGTCTTCAGCGCTCGTTTGACGCGCCTTCCCGACCTCCTCGCGCGGCTCAGCGATATCGAAGTCGAACCACCCCTGCTGCAGGGCCTCACGGAAAGCTGGAATGGACAACCAGAGGCGCTCTGGACCGAACTCGCACGGTAGTGCTCGAAGTCGGGCGGCAAGCCAGGCGCGCTTCGGGTTCGGGTTCCGCTGGCGCGGCGGCCCGCCTGTCACGAGGTAGAGCAGGAACTCGATAGTGCGGCCCTCATCGTGAACCTTTTTGATGCGCAAGCACACGAATTCAGGAGAGAAGGCATGCTCGTGCCCCCAGAAGCAGTCGTCGAGCGACAATGCCGATCCCATCACGCTGAGACGACCGTTGGCCTTGTCCACGATTACACCACAAGAACCGACATGCCCAATCGGAAAGAACCAATACCCGCCACGATCAATGACCGTGCGTTCGAACCAGACTGCCCCGCACTGCTCCGCATAGATCTGAACGGCCTGGTGGGCTTGTTCGAGTGTCATCATGGGCCCTCTACTGCGGCGGCGCAGACCGCCGAACTGTTGGCCGGTCTGCCGCTGCGCGACGCGCAGGCGCCAGCAGCGGCTGGTTGAGCAGCGGCTCACAGCGAGGTCCAACCTCGGCACCTCTCCATCGCGATCCTCACCATTCGGCAAGCGTCTGCCTCATCGACCGCCGTGCCCTGGACCAACGCATCTGGCCACGGAGATTCAGTGTCCGACATCCGGTACATGACCTGGAATCCGACACCAGGCATCGCCATCACGGACACCAGCCAGGGCGCCGATAGATCGTCTGCTGGCAGCAACCAGAGGCGCATCAGCGATGTGAGCGCCCAAACGTCACGGCCCGAGCAGGCGTCCTTCAAGAGCGGCAACAGCTCGAGCATTCCGCCGCCAATCGCCGCGGAGAAGCTGTCGGTCGAAGACTTCAACTCGCCGTAGAACTCCTCCAGGCTCTTCGATTGCTCAACCGAAGCTCGGCTCAATGCCATGACACTCCATTCCTCGTTTGCCCAACGCCCCTCGCCTCGGTGAGCGCCTCGTCGATCATCCTAATCATCTGCATATCGACACTACCACGCTTCTCATCGGGCGTGCCCTTCTGTACGTAGTGCGCAGAATTGATCTCGACGACGATGGAGCCACGACCCTTGTCGACGTGAACCTGGGTGACCTTGCTCGCTTCATGAGGAAGGATCGGTGGACGCGTCCCCGCAAACAGCTTGTTGTAGAAGTTTGCGTAGGGCACAATGCGCGTCTCCATGTCCTCGGCGTCATAGGCCACGTCGTGATTTCCAGGCACCACGAAGATATCGCGAAGTGAAAGCTTCGTACCAAGCACAGTTGCGCTGGCAAATCTACTGAGAAACGAATGCGCTGCCTTGAATTCCTGGGTTGTTGGGCAGTGCCTCGCCGAGCATCATCGCCAGAAATCCTTCAACTCGGGGTCGTCTGAGAGCAGTTCATTTCTAAATTCAGAATCAGTGACGATTCGCCATGCCAGCTTCCGCAACGTTGGAGCGTCAGGCACATTCGTCGCTGCCGGCACGACCCATTCACGCTTTCCGAAATGCTTATGATGCTCATCCCGAAACAGCAATGCTTCGTAGCGCCGTCCATCAGGAAGGTTTTCGCTGTATCGGCGAAATATCCATGGGTGATTGGAGTGCTGTTTGGACAAGCGCTGCGGCTCGATAGACGACGTCCAACCACGACCGACTGATGGCGCAGGACGAGGGCGCTCCTCCTCGAACCGTTGATGCACAGCGGTCGCAGCTTCCGCGAAACGCGCCGGGATCACAACCTGGAGGCCCGTATGCCAACCATGATACTCGATAGGGAAGTACGGGATGCGGGCCTGGGCGAACGCTTGATCAACCTTGTAGGCAAGCTCGGCGGCAGAAGTGTTCCAGTCGCCTCGCAACCACAGTCGATAGCGGTCGGGCTCGAGGTCCTCGGCGCGAGCAGCGGCATGGCTCGTGTGTCGTCGCCAGTCTTCCAACGGCGGCTTCGATCCTGCACCGCCAGGACGGCCGGGGAAGCGGCGGCTTCCCTTTCCTTGGCTGTGGGGGGATCGCACCATCTGCCTCACGTCCTCATCTGCCCAACTATCAGTCGATTGGTCAACCGAAGCCGCCGGACCAGGTCTGCCCAAGTCATCGCTCTGGGTGCCCTTTTTCACAAAAAGTGTCACAGATCCGCTCCGCGTCGCAAGGCCAATTGCTGTCCAGCACCATGGGACAGACCCGTCTAACACCGGCGGCAGCCGCCGGCTTTCCGGGGAGCCGGGAGCACCTCGAGGGGGCGCGGCGGACGCGCTGCCGGAGGCGTCGCGCCGCGGTGACACGGCGCTGCCGCCTTCATCGGGAGGTTGCCGGACACATACCAGTCCGTTCACACCCTCGGACCGACGGGCCGTCGAGTGGGCTCGGATGACCAGGCCGCCGCGGTTCAGCATGTGAGTGTAGATCGTCGCCGTGCTCACACCACGGTGGCCGAGGAGCTCCTGGATCGTGCGGATGTCGTAGCGGGCTTCCAGCAGGAGCGTATCGCTCGATTCCGCCCACCTGGGCGCGCTGCGCCGCACCGCCGCGGACGCCGCCGGGTCCAGAACGCCCGACTCCGCGGCGCGCACGCGCGAGGGAGCGAAAGCGATCCCATAGCAATCTCCGCTGTGCTGCGGTATGGGTCGCCTCCGGGTGGACAACGCGACTCTGACCTCGCTCCGGGCGGCGCTCGCCGCCTCCCCTCGCAACGTGGATCTCCTCACGGTCGTCGTGGCGGCCCTCGTCGAGCGCGGCGACGCCGCCGAGGCGGCTCGGCTCGTACGCGAAGCCGGAGCATCACTCTTCGAGCGCCCCGAGCAGCGGCGCGCCGCGGCCCGCGCGCTGTTCGAGGCGGGAGATCTCGAGCGGTCCCTCGAGCTCGCGGACGCGAAGGACGGCGAGACGCAGATGCTCCGGGCGCGCGTCCTCCACGCGCTCGGCCGCCCGAAAGAGGCGGTTCAGGCATACCAGGATGCCGTCGCCGAGAACCCGACGCTCGAGGACGTCGACCTCAAGGCGCTGCTCGGGGCGCGCATACGCGAGATAGTTTCGGCCGGCGAGCGCCCGCGCATGCGCGTCATTTCGAACGATGACACCGACGCGCCGGTCATGGCGCGCCTGCTCCACCCGGAGGCGAAGGCGGTCACGTTCGCCGACGTCGGCGGCCTCGCGGACGTCAAGAAGCAGATCGAGCGCCGCATCATCATGCCCTTCCAGAAGCCGTCGCTCTTCCAGCGCTTCAAGAAGCGCGTCGGCGGCGGCATCCTCCTTTATGGCCCGCCGGGCTGCGGCAAGACCCTCCTCGCGCGCGCGACGGCCGGCGAGTGCAAGGCCGGGTTCTTCAACGTCGCCATCCACGACATCCTCGACATGTACATCGGCGAGTCGGAGCGAAAGCTCCACGCCATCTTCGAGAAGGCCCGATCGAGCGCGCCGGCCGTGCTCTTCTTCGACGAGCTCGAGGCCCTCGCCGGCAAGCGCCAGCACACGCGCGAGGCGACGAGCGCCAAGCTGGTGAGCCAGTTCCTCGCCGAGATGGACGGCTTCGCCCAGAACAACGCGGGCGTGCTCATCCTCGGCGCGACGAACGTCCCCTGGGCCGTCGACGCCGCGTTCCGCCGCCCCGGTCGCTTCGACCGCGTGCTCTTCGTGCCGCCGCCCGATCGAGAGGGGCGCGAGGCGATCCTCCGCCGCCTCCTCGACGTCCGCCCTGCAGCGCGCGATATCGACGTGGCGGCGCTCGCCGCGAGGACGTCCGGCTTCTCGGGCGCAGACCTCGAGCACCTCGTCGAGACGGCAAGCGACGAGGCCATCGAGGCCTCGCTCGGCGAGAAGGCCGAGGTGCCCATCGCGGAGGCTCACCTCGTGGCCGCGCTGCGCGACGTGAAGCCGACCACCCTGGAGTGGCTCACGACGGCGCGCAACTACGCGCGTTATGCGAACGAGGCCGGGCAATACGACGAGGTGCTCGACTTCCTCAAGCGCCACGGGAAGGGCTGACGTGGGCGCCGCCTATACCATCGCCGACGAGCCCCGCCCGGGCCGGCTCGCCGAGTACACGGTGAACCCGTTCTGGCCGCTGCTCACGACGATGCTCGCGGGGAGCTGGGCCGGGCTGCCGTGGTTCATCTTCAACGGCAAGGCCATGGGCAGCGCGGGCTTCCGGCGCGAAGCGCTCATCGCCGCGCTCACGCCGGCGGCGGCGGTCGTGCTCGCCCAGGTGAGCGCCTTGGTCATCTCGGCGCTCCACCTGCCCGATCGCTCCCTCGCCTATGCGTTCGTGATCATCACCGCGGCGAAGCTCGGCGCCGCCTACTGGCTCTATACGTCGCAGCACCGGAGCTTCGGGATCCATGAGCATTTCGGCGGGCGCGTCCGCCAGGGCGCCGCGGTCGCCATCGCGGCCGCCATCGCCCGAGATCACGTCGTTCGCGCCGCGTTCGAGGCCTCGAACTGGCTCGGGATCGTGGTGATGTGATGGAGGGGCAAGACGACGCCGACCGCGCGACCGACCTGGGGGTGAGCGCGCTGAATCGCGGGCAGCTGCCAGCCGCGATCGACTGGTTCCGCCGGGCGCTCACGCTCGATCCGGACGCGCCGCGCGCACACGCGCTGCTCGCCGTGGCCCTCTTGCGGCTGAAGCGGCTCGGGGCGGCGCTCATCGAGGCGCAGACGGCGCGCGGGCTCGCCCCCGAGTCGCCGCTCGCGCACCTGGTCCTCGGCCGCGTCCTGCTCGCGCACCGGAGGCCGAGCGAGGCGCGGGAGCATTTCGAGACGGCCCGCGGCCTCGATCCGTCGGAGCCCGCGCCCCTGCGCGGCCTCGCCGCCGTCGAGCGGTACCATGATCGCGACGATCGCGCCGCCGAGCTCCTGACCCAGGCGCTCGAGCTCGACCCGGACGACGTCGAGACGCTCGTCGCCCTCGGCGATGCGCACCTCGCGCGCGGCCGCGTCGACGACGCCGAGCGCTGGGCGCGCGCCGCGCTGGAGGCCGAGCCCGAGCACGCCGACGCGCTCGTCCTCATGGGGCACGTGCTCCTCCGGCGCGGGGACGTGAGCGGCGCGCGCGAGCACGCGGTCTGGGCGATCCGCGCCGATGTGAGCGATCCGGACGCGCTGAGGCTCCTCGCCGCCATCAAGGCGCGCGAGAGCTTGCTCCTCGGCCTCTGGTTCCGGGTGAGCTCGGTGCTCGCGGGGCTCGGTCCGAGCGCGATGCTCGTCCTCCTCGCCGCGTACGTCGCGCAGCGCTTCCTCCGCCTCGCCCTCGAGGACCTCGACCGCCCGGCGGGCGCCCAGCTCATCGGGTATGCCTGGCTCGGGATATGCGTCTATTCGTGGGTGGCGCCGGGCATCTTTCAGCGAATGCTCCGGCGCGAGCTCGACACCGTGCGCCTCCGCGACGACTTCTGACCTGCCGGCCGTCGCGATGCGCCGCGGCGCGAGGCGCGGCCGGTACCAGACGCCTGTTGGGCAATCGGCACAAGACAGCCCGCTAGAAGACCGATCACATCGATCGAGCGAGAAGTGAACCGCCAAGGCGCCATAAGACGCCAAGATTTTTGTGTTTTTCTTGGCGTCCTTGGCGCCTTGGCGGTTCGAATTCTGCTCTCTTCTGGCGTTTTCAACCCGCTTGTCGCTTTAGGCGAGCTGGTGCCGAAGCAGGGGATCAGCTCTGCCGATGTCACGCAGGACACGACCGGCACGCGGGGACTCCTCGAGGCGCTTGACAAGCTCAGGCCAGCGCGATACTGGTAACCCACTGGTTACATATATGGCTCCCGCGAAAGCCGACATCGATGTGTTTTTTGTCATCGCCGATCCAACCCGTCGCGCGATCCTCGATCGTTTGCGCGCGGGTCCTGCCCCGGTGAACGAGATCGCGGCCGACTTCTCTCAGAGCCGCCCCGCGATCTCGAAGCACCTGCGCGTGCTCAAGGCATCGCGGCTGGTGACCGAGGAGAAGGTCGGGCGCGAGCGGCTCTACACGCTGCGACCCGCGCCGCTGCAGAAGGCGATGGCATGGCTCGAGGGCTACCGCGCGTTCTGGGGTCGCAATCTCGAGTCGCTGAAGCGTTACCTGGAGGATACATGACAGCCAAGAACATCCGAGCCCGTTCGATCGCCGATGTCGCGCAAGGAACGATCCTCGCTCGCATCGAGATCGCCGCGCCGCCAGAGCGCGTTTTCCGCGCGCTGACGACCGACGAGCTGACGAAGTGGTGGGGTTCTGCGGAGATGTATCGCACGACCGCCTTCACGATCGACCTTCGCGCCGGAGGGGCCTGGCGGACCGAGGGCGTGGGGGCAGACGGGAAGCCATTCCATGTCGGCGGCAGAGTTCTCGAATTCGATCCGCCTCGAAGGCTCGTCCAGACATGGGAACCGTCATGGGATGCGGACGGGCCCCCGACGACGGTCTCCTATCTCCTCGACGCCATCGAGACGGGTACCCGCCTCACGGTCCGACACGCTGGATTCGGCGCTCGTGTGGCATCGTGCGAGAGCCACGCGACAGGTTGGGAGCGCGTTTTGGGTTGGCTCACGAACCACGTCGCGCCGCAACCGGAGCCGCGCTTCTTTCTCTGTCGGCTGCTCCCGTCGCGCGCGACCTTCATGCAGGACATGACGGCTGATGAGCGCGCGGTAATGCAGGCGCACGGCAAATACTGGCGCGGCAAGCTCGCCGAGGGCCACGTGATCGCCTTCGGGCCCGTCGCCGACCCGGCGGGCGGATGGGGCGTCGGCATCGTTGCTGTCCACGACGAAGCCGAGCTCCGTACATTCCAGAGCGAGGATCCTGCGATCAAGTCAAACATTGGGCTGCGGTACGAGGCGCTGCCCATGCTCACGGCCGTGTACTAACGGCTCCTGCGATGGCGGGCTCCGGCCGCGCGCTTCGGGGCGCTGCCGGTCCGTCGTGAGGTCATGCTCAGACCGCTCCGGGGCGCCCCGCTGCGAGCGCGCGCACCTCCTCCGCGTGGATGGGCACATAGACAGGCTTGCCCGACTCAGCGAACACGCAGATGGCCACGGCCCAGCCCTGGCCCGCTCCCCACGAGAACAGGGCCGCGGGCTCCATCTCGGCGATTGCGAAGGAGCTCATCGGCAGCCCGAGATCGCGCGCGCTCGTGAGAAGCGAAGCGTTGTCGGCGTAGACCGCCAGCGCCTCGAAGCCGCCCGGCCAGGCGCGCAGGTGGATCCCGCGTGTTCTCGGGTCGATCATGAAAAGCAGGGGGATCTCGCGGCCCAGCAGCTCATCATAGAGCGCCGTCTTGACCGCGGCGCCGCCCTCCCCCCCCACGGCGAGGAGCAGCCGACGGAGCCGCGGCGCCCGATCGACCGCCGCGACCCGCCTTGCACCGCCGGCCGGCGCGAGGCGCTCCTCCAGCACGCGACGCTCCTCCTCCTCCAATCGCGCGCGCCGCTCGCGATCGCCCGCGGCGAGATCCTTCTCCACGTTGACCTCGCGCGCCCAGGCGCCCGCGGCGTGCGCCTCCTCGTACGGCGTGCCGGGGAGCGCGGAGAGGATGACGCCCTCCGGCCGGTGCACCTCGACGAGGACGGCCTGCTTCTTCGGCTCAGGCGCGCGCACCCCGATACCGAGCTCGCGGATCAGCGTCACGACCGCGCGTGCCGGCGCCGCGTCGTTGCTCAATGCGAACACGCTCTGCGTGATCGCGGCGCGCGAGGTGACGTAGATGCGCCGGAGCAGGCGTTGCACGAGTGCGGACGCGCGCGGCGCTCCCGCGAGGGCAGCAGCGTCGAGGGTCCACACGAGGTGACCGGAGATCGGGGTGAGCGCTGGGTCCGCGGGCGCCATGAGAGAAGAGAGGAGCCCGTGGTCCGCGGCGAGGAAGATCTGCGGCCGAGGGCCGCTGAGCAGCATCTCCACCTCGCCGAGGACGCGATCGAGATCCTCCTCCAGCTCGTCGCTGCTGCCGCCGACGTGTGCGAGCCACACGCCCGCAGCGGAGCGAGCGAAGCCCGGCAACGGGCTCGCGCGGTGGATGTCGACCTGATGCCCCTCGGGCACGACCACGTGCTCATCGTCCGCCGGCGAAGCCGCGGGAGCGTCGGCGCGCTTTCGCCAGCGATCGAAGAGCCCCACGACGGCGCACCTTATCACTCTCCGCGCAGCCTTTCCAGCCTCACGGGTGAGGCGGAATGCTCACCCGCGGTGCGGCTTCGCTCAGGCGGCCCACGGTCCCCCGCCCGGCCAACAGCGGCGCTAACATGCACCGGGCTCAAGGATACCGCGAGCTCACCGCAGAGGACAGACGCCGGCAGACCGATGTGCCGTAGGCACACCGGTCGAGACGACCTCACCACGGCCCCGGTGTCAGGTTCAGCGGCTCGTTGGGCTGCACGAGCTGTCACTCCTGCGAGCGCCGGGTCACGCTCGCAGCGTCCGCCGGTGCTTCGAACCAAACGTTCCTCAAGTCTCGCACATAGACATGCTCGGGTTCGTCCTCGTCCACGAACACGCGCCCCCGATCGGCCAGAATTCCGGCCAGAATCAGGGCTGAGATCGTTCGGTCCGTCGCATCCGGAAAGGATGCAAGATCTGACTTCGAGCCCGGGAAGGGCCAGTCATCGTAGGTGTCCGAAACAAATGCAATTTGGTCGCCGAGGTGGTGAAGCAGGTACCAGGTGGTGATCGCGGCGGCAGCCGGAGACCCCGCGAGTTCGCGCAGGGAACTCGCCCCCACGTGCACAAAATCGACTGTCTCGCGGGCGGAAAAGTTGACCAGAATATAACCGACACTCATTGGCGCTCCGGGCAAGTCGTCTGCCTGACGCTCGGCTTCAGCGGCGGCGCGAAGCGACGTCCGCTGGAAGCCGAGCGTCAGGCGCTCCACACGTCAAGTCTGTGGTTTTCGGCATCGCGGATCCCATCTTCGCTCCTCTCTTTCGTCAATATCAGTTTTGACCTCCCCGGACTCGTCGAATTTCCAGGCAGAGCATCCATAGAAGAACCACTTTTTGATCGGGATCGCTCGCATCCCGTGAAGCTCGTCTGGCGTATGATGCCAGTGAGGTGAAATCACCGAAAGAAGAGGTCGTTCGCAACCCGCCTCGCGCGAAGGGACATCGACAAGAAACAGTGCTTCAACGTCCCTCGCGCAAGCCGACCGTCGTCGGGACCTCATCGGGCTCCCAGTAGGCGACGACCTCAGACACCGCTTCCCGCAACTTCGGGTGGCAGGCGGCAAAATCCTGGTACGGGTTGAGCGAATCTGCCATCGACGTTCTCCTCCTCGGCGAGGCCCCCCCTCGACGTTCAGGCGGTACGGGGCCGGGACCGGCCGGCCAACGATCGAACAACCCGAGACGCGAAGCGTCTCCGGGTTCATTCGATAGTTCGGCAGCCCGGCGCGATTCACCCCTCTGCCACGAACCGCCAGGTTACATCGCCGCTCTCGTGCCGTGTTCGAAGATCTCGCACTCCAAGGAGCGGAAGCGTCTTGGTCCAGAATCGGATCGCCCGAGCGTTGTCATGTATGGCACGGAGGTGCCACCGCCCCGGATACCGATGGATCAGCAACTGGAGCGCATGTCGGCCCGCGCCGGTGCCACGGCTCCCGTGGGTCAAGAAGAACTCCTCGATGCTGGAATCGACGTCGCCCGGCATGTATTTGAACGGTCGTAGGCCAACACATACGAACCCGATCGGTCGGGTGTCGCTTGCAATGACGTGCGCTCGCTGGAACGGCTGCATCGGGTCTTGCTCCGACTGCGGAGTTCGCAGGTTGCCGGGCGGTGTCACGCTTGAGACCCAATCGTTGACGATGTCCGGTTGCCATCGACCGGTC
This sequence comes from Sorangium sp. So ce128, assembly GCF_051525245.1. Classification (NCBI taxonomy): domain Bacteria; kingdom Pseudomonadati; phylum Myxococcota; order Polyangiales; family Polyangiaceae; genus Sorangium; species Sorangium sp. So ce128. The sequence continues at coordinate 8,207,466 of NZ_CP150313.1, forward strand.
TCGTCCAGAACGTAGAAGTTCGTATCGAAGCCGGAGATCTCGTGGACATACATGGGCCAAACGTTCCGGAAGAACTCACGCGCTTCCTGCGTGCGCCATGCGTCAATGATGGATATATTCATCTCTTCCTCAACACGTCGTGACGACGCCAGCCTGCCGAGCGCAATGCCGGTGCGCCGCGTCGCGAAGCGCCGCCGGCAGCAGCAGCCTGTTGGGCCGCATCGCAGCCGGCGGCGCGACGTCGCAGGCCGGGCGGGGTGGGCATGCCGCCGGGCGGCCGCGAGCGCCGACGGGGCGGCAGGCAGGAGGAGCCGCCGCACGCGCCGAGCGCCAGCGCTGCGACGAGGAGCGGGGGCGAACAGGAGAGCGCGCGCCGTGTCACGGTTCCCGGTAGCTCTCGTACTCCCAGGCGAAGTAACGCCGGAGGTTCTCGACGCATGCGGGCCACGTCTCGGCCTCGCCCCCTTTCTGGGCCCGATGTCCAGCATCACGACCTCGGCGAACGCGTCGGGATCGTCGGGCGCCCACGTCCGGAGATTGGCATGCCCCCAGACGCCAGCGGAGCGGATGACGAGCTTCATGGCCGGGGAAAACGAAGAGCAAACCGACCCGCTGGTCAAGGGCGTCACGCGTGTTTCGCCGGTGAGGCGCTCGACTCGACCTGCGCGCGATGCGTGGTGCGCGGAGCCACGAGCGCCGAGGCGACCCCGCCAGCGCGCCCCGCTGGATCGGCGAGCGCGCGGGCTCGCAAGATTCCGTCGTCGCATCGCGCATCATCCGGTCACGCGCCGGCTCGCTGTGTTCGCCTTGCGAGCAATCAGCCGCGACGTTTGACATGGTAGCTTCGCACGGTGACAGTCCTGGCTGGTGGGCCCAAATCGGGCCTCTTCTGGTTGTGGGAGTCCGACCAGCACAGGAGCTCTCCGGTGTCCGACAACACACATCTCTGGTGACAGAAGCCTTCTCCCACCCATTCGTGACGTTCGATAGGTCGCAGAATTTCCCGTTCCATCCAGTCAGCAGCGGCGGTCGCGAGCGCCACGGGCGACCCATCTTTGACCACGAGAACGCGTGGATTCTCCTCGTCCAGGTCTGTAGCGGCTTGCTTTGTCTCATCCTCTCCAATCACAACTCGTGATTCGTGAAAATCGACCCGGAGCGTTCGGAGGACGTTTCCGTCCGCGGAGACGTCGAGCATCAGCACAACGAACTGTTCAGCCGTGCCGAGGAGATCGTCGCTGGTTACGCCCAAGCTGCGCCACGCCAAGGCCCGGCGCGACATCTCTGTGATGAAGGCGCGCTCCGCGTCGGTGCGACGCTCGTCCAAAGCGAGCCAAAGGTCTTCTTCGCCGAGCTCCGCCTGGTTCATTTGCCGGGTGCCTCGTAGCGGCTGCCAAACAACTTGGGTCATCCTGCGGCCCCATCAAATTCTGCGGGTGTGCTGCGGGCCGGGCAACCTCGCTCCGCTCGGCAGCCCGGACCGTCAGCGCCAGCCGCTTGTTAGCCGGCTCCCCCAGTAGACAGCGCGGACTCCTGGCGTCAAGACCGTGAACGCCTGGCGCAAGGCCAACGGCGCTCCGAAGGGGACGTGCGCACGCGGGGCCAGCGGACAACGCGCGCGCATCAGCTGACGTCGCTGGCGCCGAGGTCGTCCAGGAAGGCCATGGCACGCGCTACCCGCGCCACGCCGCGTCCTGGATCCAAGGCACCCAACTCCCGGCCGTGCTCGGATACTCTCCAGAGCTCAGGAGCCTTCAGAAAGGGCGCCGCGCGATTCGCGGCCAGGCGAGCGTCGAGCCATACCAGTGATCCCACAGCCCACTCTTGATCGTACTCGCGATCACCGACCGGCAAGTACGACTGGAGGTAGAGCGTCAGCGCATCGGATGCAGGTAGATCCTGGTAGCGCGCGGTCGCGACAGAGAAGCCCTGTCCCGCATAGCAGGTCGCGCTGGCGAGCAGTCTCTCGCCGATCACGCCTCGAAACGCGGGGAGCCGACGGGCCGCGATGATCCATGCCGCCGTGAGCTGCTCGCGCCACGATCCGTTGAGCCAGTAGCCAAGCTCGCGCTCGGGGAGAGACGTCGCCGCATCCAAGAACTGCTGCGCGAACGCATGCCGCCGCTCCGGCGGCTCGTCGAGGAAATTCGCGTGCAGAAGGAGCAGGTAGAGTGGGGATCCGTACCTTGACCAAGCGTCCATCGGGAAAGTCCGGCTAACTATCAATTGACTGGCCAACCGAAGCCGGCAGACCAGGTCTGTCCAGCTCGTCGCTTTTTGTGCCCCCTCACGAGAAATCTCACGTGTCGGCGCTGCGCTGCAAGGCCCAAATGCCGTCCAGCGCCGCAGGGTAGACCTGTCCAACACCGTTGGCAGCGGCGCGCGGGGCGCTTCGCTCGGGTGAAATCGAGGTGCTGCACGAGGGGGGGAGCGCGAGGACGTGGGTGTAGAGGAAGTTGATGGCGGCGAGGGCCTGGCGCTGCGCCGAGGCGCTGGCGTGCTGGTCGGTCGCCAGTCGCGTGAGGAACGCCTCGACGTGGGCCGGCCCGAGGTCGCGCGGACGGCGGCGGCCATCGCACCTCGGCGGCTCTCCCCTTCCTTCGCTCTCCGCTCGCTCCGATCGCTACCGCCGGCCGCTCCTCCGCGCTACGTTCGCCGCCGTGGACGCCCCCCGACCGTCCGGCGCTCGCCGCGCGCTGCTCATCGGCCTTCCCGTCGCCGCGCTCGCCGCGCTCGCCGCGGTGGCCTTCCTCTTCGTGGATCGCGACGAGCGCCCCGCGCCGAACGCGCGCCCGCCGAGCGCCGAGTCCCGCGCAGCCCGCCAGCCGCAGCGCCGCGACGAGGCGCCCGTCGTCCCCCCCGCTCCCCCGCCGGCCGCTGCCACCGTGAGCGCCGCAGCACAGGAGTCGGAGCCGGCGCCGGACACCGATCCCGAGGCCAGCATCATCGACCGCATGCGCGCCGCCTTGACGAGCAACCCCGAGGAGGTGCTCCGGCTCGACGACGAGGCGTCGCGCGACCTCGGCGACAGCCCCCGCGCCGCCGAGCGCGGCCTGCTCCGCGTGCGGGCGCTCGTGCGCCTGGACCGGATCGGCCAGGCCCGGAGCCTCGCGGAAGACCTCATCGAGCGCTACCCGGACGATCCCTCGGCGAAGAGTGCGGCCGCGTACATGGGGATCCACCCGAGGCCGCGCGGGCCGTCCAGGTAAGCAGCGATACCGCGGGTGCCCTTCGAAGTTCACGTGATCTTCATCAGGGCCGCTGCGACCACGATCTTGTAGCAAGAGCAGAACGTTGCGCAGTGAGTCACTGAACCGATTAAGAATTCGGGCTGGTCCGGCGCGCGTTTCTGGTGATAATCGGGCATGCGCAACTGGCTTCTTCTTGTCGGGGTTCTCCAGCTCTCCGTGGCTGGATTCGGTTGTGGTGACGGATCGGACGGCGGCGGCGAGGGCGGCGCCGGCGGCGAAGCGGGGGACAGCGGCCCCACCGGGAGCAACTCCTCGGGCGCCGGCACACCTGCGAGCTCTGGCGCGGGCGCCGGCACACCCACGGGCTCCGGCGCCGGCGCCGGCACACCCACGGGCTCCGGCGCCGGCGCCGGCGAGCCCACCGGCGGGCCCGCGAGCGCGGGCAGCGGCGATCCCGTGGCCGGCAGCAGCACAAGCAGCGGGGGAGAGCCCAGCGAGTGCGCCGGCGCCGACGAGGACGAATGTCCGTTCGAGGCAGGGGTCGAGATCGCCTGCCGCCTTCGCTTCATGTACGGCGTGAACTACGCCTGGCGCGACTTCGGCGCCGATTTCGGCGGTCAGTCCAAGTGGAGCCAGGCGGGCATCTCGGGCAAGAAGAACCAGGTGCTCGCCGACCTGCAGGACATGCGCGCCAACGGCGTGGACGTGGTCCGCTGGTGGATCTACCCCCGCTTCTACGGGGACCAGATCAACTTCGATGGACAGGGCAACCCGACCGGGCTCGGCGGCACCTCGACGCAGGACATCCTGGCGGCGCTCGAGCTCGCGGACCAGGCGCAGGTCAACGTGATGTTCACGCTGTTCTCCTTCGATGGCTTCTACAAGACATCGCACAACCCGCCGAACGGCCTGTCGGTCGCGAGCATGGGGCCCATCGTCGCGGACGCGGGCCGGCGCGCCAAGCTCATCGAGAACGTCGTCCGCCCCATCGCTCGGACGGTGGCGTCGAGCCCGCACCGCGACCGGATGCTGGCCTGGGACGTCATCAACGAGCCCGAGTGGGCGATGACCGGGCCGAGCCTCTACGGCGGCGACCCGGCGTTCGAGGGGGACTCCAGCAAGTTCGATCTCGTCACACACCAGCAGATGGAAGCGCTCGCCAAGGAATCGGCCGCCGTGCTGAGGGGAGAGACCGGCGCGCCCGTGAGCGTCGGCAGCGCCGCCATCAAGTGGGGTCAGGCGTGGACGCGCTCGGACGTCGACTTCTACCAGGTCCACATGTACGGCTGGATCAACGATCACTTCCCGTACAACAAGCCCCTCTCCGAGTACGGCCTCACGGACAAGCCGGTCGTGATGGGCGAGTTCCCCATCAACATGGCCGAGATGGACGTGCGCTACGACAGGTTCGTCGGCGACCTCTACAACATGGGGTATGCGGGCGCGCTCTCGTGGTCGATCACCGATCCGAACTTCTCGTGGTCGTCCAACAAGACCGCCGTGAAGGCGTTCGCCGATCAGCACCCCTGCGAGACGCGCTACTGAGCGCCGGGTGAGCGCCGCTGCCTGCGGTGCTCATCTTCCCTGCTTCCCTGTTCCCCGCTTCCCTGCCCCGGATCCGAGCTGGGCCGCCGAGCCGGCCCAGCGAGCTCGTCCTCGACGACACGAGCCGCGCCAGCGTGACAGCTTGCCCCAGCGTGTGGCGCATTGTCGCGCGGCGGCGCGATCCGGCCGCGAGGCCGTCTGTCGGGGCGCCGGCGCTCCTCTCCCCTCGACCGGGTTTCAACTGGGCACGTCGGTTGCTGAACGGGCGGAAACGGGCGGAAACGGGTGGGCCCGCTGCTCACGGAGGTGACCCCGCCTTCGTGAGGCTCGAGAGTCGTTCACCAGCACCCAGAGGAGGGAGAGCGAGATGGCACGAGATCGCTACGAGGGCCGGGATTTCCGTGACGAGGGGCCGCGCGACGACTGGCGTCACCGGGACGAGCGGTGGCGCGCGCCGCAGGACGACGATCAGCGCGGATTCCGCGGTCACGAGGGGGACCGCGACGCGTTCGAGCGAGGGTCGTACAGCCGCGGCAACTACGCGAACCAGAGCGGCGGCAGCCGGCAGGCAGAGCTGGGCCAGCTGCCGCGGCCGTACGATCAGCAAGGGCGGGGAGACGGCAGAGACCCGTGGAGGTCGGGCGGCCAGCACGCACGGGACGACCGCGGCGGCTCCGAGAGGCGCTGGCAAGAGCAGGGTGGCGCCGGCGCGCACGGCTACCGCGAGCCCGAGCAGCGCCGCGCCTACGGACAGGACAGCCCCTCGTGGGAGCGGATCGGCGGGCGTGACGATCACTTCAGCGGGCGGGGCGCCGAGGACGAGCGAAGAGGGTTCGGCTCCGTGCAGCGAGGGCGCGACGAGAACCGCGGCTATTACGGCCGCGACGCGGGCCGCGGCTTCTCCGGACCGGACGAGGACCAGGGCCGCGGCGCCTACCGCCGCCACGACCGCGGCCGCGACGAGGAGGGCCAGAGCCGGCGCTACCAGGGCGACGACCACGGGCGAGACGACGACCGGGACCGCGGCTATGCGCGAGACGACCATCAGGGCCGCGGCTATGCACGAGACGACTATCAGGGCCGCGGCTATGCGCGAGACGACTACCAGGGCCGCGAGCGCTACCAGGGCCGCGACTACGGGCGAGACGATTACCAGGACCGCGAGCGCTACCAGGGCCGCGGCAACACACGAGGCGACCACCTGGGCCGCGAGGATCAGCATCGCAGCCACGGCTACGGGCGCGGCGAGGACCAGGATCGATATCGAGGCGGCGACGAGAGAAACGCCCCTGGCCACCATGACGTTCGAGGCGACCACGGTCGCGGATACCAGGGCCGCGGCGAGGAGCGCGAGGGCCGCGGCCGCAGCGAGGAACGCAGCGAATACGGCGGCATCTACAATCGCCCGGAGCGCCGGCCCGGGTTCGGCCGCTTCATGGGCGACGAGATCCCGCAGGGATACTCGACCCGCGTCCACGAGCGCGACGACGTGCGCGCCTCGCAAGGCCAGGGCCACGAGCGCTCCCCCGCCGAGGACGGCGGCCGCTCCAGGTACCAGCGCCAGGACCGGACCTGGAACTGAGATCAACCGATCTCCACAGCTCGACGCCCGCGCTGCGGTGTCTGCCCCTGCGCGCAGGAGGAGATTGGAGTTGTCCGCGCCACGGACCTAGAGCATCCTCGCGCGCATGAAACGACAAGCTTACTCCAATCTCCCGAGGCTCGCTTCCATCTGCTGCATCGCCTGGTCGGCGCTGGCCGGGTGCGGTGACGACGACTCGAATTCAACGGGTGGAACGACGGGCTCGGGCGGTGGCTCATCCACCTCGAGCAGCGCCTCCGGCACAGGCGGCGACGGCGGCGGCACGGGCGAAGGCGGCGGTGGCGGCGGTGGCGCGGATCCCGGCACGACGTCGTCCTCGTCGAGCACGAGCGGCGCCGGCGGCGGAGACCCCTCCGGCGACACCATCCGCTTCATCGGGCGCTTCGATACGACGAACGCCGAGGGCCCCCGCTTCTCCTGGGCCGGCAGCGCGATCGTCACCCGGTTCTCGGGGACGTCGCTCGGCGTCCGCTTCAACGACGAGTCGACCGCGGCGCAATCCAACTTCTTCCAGGTGGTGATCGACGGCGAGGCGAAGGGCGTCCTCAAGGTCAACAGCGAGGAGGATCTCTACACGGTCGCAGAAGGGCTGCCCGACGGCGAGCACGACCTCGTGCTCCACCGCCGTACGGAGCCGCTGGTCGGCGTGTCGCAGTTCCTCGAGTTCGTCCCGGAGCAGGGCGAGGCGCTCCTGCCGGTCCCGGCGGCGCCCGCGCGCCGGATCGAGGTGATCGGCGACTCGATCTCCGCCGGCTACGGCGTCGACGGCGCCAACGAGACTTGCCCGTTCACGAGCGATACGGAGAACAACTACCTCGCCTACAGCGCCCTGACAGGCCGGCTCGTCGGGGCCGACACAACGATCGTCGCCTGGTCCGGCAGAGGCGTGTACCGGAACTACGACGGTGAAGTCGCGCCCACGATGCCCGAGATCTACGGCCGGACGATCGCCGACGAGGAGCAGCCCGCATGGGACTTCTCGTCCTGGGTGCCGCAGGTCGTGGTGATCAACCTGGGCACGAACGACTTCAGCATCAACGTCCCGGGCGACGCCCAGTTCCGCGCGCCGTTCACCGATGCCTACGCGGGCCTCGTCGAGACGGTCAGAACGAACTATCCGGATGCGTTCATCTTCTGCACCATCGGGCCCATGCTGAGCGACTCGTACCCGGAAGGCGCCCAGGCGCTCACCAGGGCGCGCGCCTACATCGGCCAGGTGGTGGAGGACCGGAACGACAGCGGCGACGACAAGGTGCGCGTCCTCGAGTTCCCTGCGCAGGACGGCGCGGCGAACGGGCTCGGCTGCGACTACCACCCGAGCGTCAAGACGAACGCGCTCATGGCCCAGCAGCTCGCGGAGGCCATCCGCGAAGAGCTCGACTGGTGAGGGCGGCGCAGGGCCGGGGCATCGTGCCACCGGCCCATCGCGACCGCTGTGGCACGACGCACCACGCATCCCACGCAAGCGCAGCGCACACCCCGCAGGCAGCGAGCGCCGGTCCCATCCGCTCGCCGCGGCGCGCGCGGATCGGCCATCCAGAGTCATGGTACACGCGGTGCATCTCTCGCCATCAGAACAGCGGAAGGGCGGCGGCGCCGAGAGCGCGTGAGAGCGCGCCGCTGAGCGAGGAGATCATCCATGCAGACCAAGCGAGACAGCTCCCTGCGGGCCACCAGCAGGCATCACAGCCATGATTTCATGGAGGCGGCGCGCAGGAGCGCCGGGCGCGCGGAGAGCCGAGATGCGTTCATCCCCGACCCGGGAGACGGCCCCACAGAGGTGGTCGACGAGCTCGCCGAGCAGATCGCCGAGCAGTACGTCGCCTCGGCGACATCGGGCAGGGGCGACACCACCGAAGACTACGAAGACAGGATGGAGCCGGAGGAGATCGGGGGCCCCTTCGTCATCACGACGGAAGCACAGGAGATCGGGTACAGCAGGGACTCCACGAACCCCGATGACGGCGAGATCGAGCCGTTTCCGCTGGTGCATCGCTCGCCCCTCCGCTGATCGCGCGTTCCTCGGCGCGCGGGCGATCGACGCTCGCCCGGGCAAGAGCGCCCGGCCAGCGCAACGCCCGCGCGCCAGAGGAGCGGAGCTCCGGCCGAGGCGGTCTGGCTGGTTCTGCTTGGCGTCCGCCCTCGGCGCGCCTACGAGAGGCGCTGCCGCACAGCTGCATAGAGCACAGAGGAGGATGTGACCATGGCTCAGACCAAGTTCAAGGGAAGCCCCATCCACACCGCCGGCGAGCTGCCGTCCGTCGGTGCGACCGCCCCCGACTTCACGCTCGTGAAGACCGACCTCTCCGAGCGCAAGCTCTCGTCTTACTCGGGCAAGAAGATCCTCAACATCTTCCCGAGCGTCGACACCCCGGTCTGCGCGAGATCCGTGCGCACGTTCCACGAGCGCGCCGAGAAGCTCCCGGGCGTGACGGTGCTCAACATCTCGGCGGACCTGCCGTTCGCGCACACCCGCTTCTGCGCGTCCGAGGGCATCTCGAACGCGGAAGGCCTGTCGACGTTCCGGGGAGATTTCGGCCAGAAGTACGGCGTCACGCTCGTCGACGGGCCGCTCGCCGGCCTGCTCGCGCGCTCGGTCCTCGTGCTCGACGAGCAGAACAAGGTGCTCCACGTCGAGCTCGTCCCGGAGATCGCGCAGGAGCCCGATTACGACGCGGCCCTCGCCAAGGTGCAGTGAGCCGGAGCGCCGGCGCCTGGCCGCCCCGCGCGCTGGCGCACCTCGTGATCTCGCGCGCTCGCGCGCTTCGTGATCTCACGCGCTCGCGCGCTTCGTGAACCGGATGCGCAGCCCCTCCGGCTGCATCGCGAACGCCATCCGCTCCCGCACCGGCGCGGTGTGATCCGCGAGGTGCACCGTGAAGCTCCGGAGCACCATGCCGACCGTCACCGCGCACTCCAGGAGCGCCATCGCGCGCCCCGGGCAGACGCGCGGCCCGCCGCCGAACGCGAGCGCCATCCTCGGCTCGTGGGGTAGCGTCGACGGCGCGCCCCCGAGCCAGCGCTCGGGGCGAAACGACTCCGGATCGCCGAAATATTCGGGTTTCCTCCCCGTCGCGCGCGTGAGCGCCACGACGCCGGCGCCGGCGGGCACGGCCACGTCGCCCACCGCGGTGTCGTGGTTCGCCTCGAGGAAGAGCAGCGGCGCGGCGGAGCGCAGGCGCAGCGTCTCCTGCGTGACGGCGGCCGTGTACTCGAGGCGCTTGCACTGCTCCAGCGTCGGGATCAGGCCGCCGCCGAGCACGCGATCGACCTCCTCGCGGGCGCGCGCCTGCACGTCGGGGCGCGAGCCCAGGTAATAGAGGATCCACGCGAGGGTGTTCGCTGTGGTGTCCTCGCCCGCGAGCAGCATCGTGAGCACGTTCGCGTAGACCTCGGCGTCCGAGAGGCGCGCCCTCGGGTCCTCGCCGTCCCGCGCGGCGATCATGAGCTCCAGCAGCGTCCGCGGGCGCGCGGGCCGGTCCGCGCCGCCCTCGAGCTCGCGCCGCGCGGCGGTCACGAGATCGAGGATGAGCCGCTTCACCGCGACCAGGGCGCGGTCGTAGGCGCGGTCGGCGGGCAGTCCCAGGTAGCGCCAGTAGGGCAGCGGCGCGAGCATCCGCCGGTTCAGCCCGAGGAACACGCGCTGGAGGTGCTCCTGGAGCGCGTCCGCCCCGCGCTCCAGCGTGTTGAGATCGCGGCCGAAGGCGACCGACGAGGTGACGTCGACCGAGTAACGCATGAGATCGCCGAGCACGTCGCGGGCGGCGCGCTCGTCGGCCGCCCGCGCCCAGAGCTCGCGCAGCCGGCCCGTGATGTCGCGGATGCTCGGGAAGAAGCCCTCGACATGCCTCGGGTGGAACGTCGGGTGGATGAGCTGCCGCTGCTTCCGCCACGCGTCGCCGTCCGCCGAGAACAACCCGACCATGTCCGCCTCGCGCGACACGGCCTCGATGGCGCGCACCCGCCGGAACACCGCGGGGCGGCGCTGGAGCACGTCGCGCACGAGCTCGCCGTCCACAACGACGAGGACCGGCTGTCGGCCCATCCGCACGACGAAGAGGTCTCCATGGGCGCGCCACCACCGCTCGAACTCGAGGTGCCAGCGGTCGGGGTGGAGCGCGAGCAGATGGCCAAGCACAGGCAGGCCCGGCGGCCCCGGGAGATCCGCGAGCGTCCGCCGGGGGCGCGCAGCCGCGTCGCCGCGGCCGATCGCGTCCTCCATGGCAGGGAGCGTGGCGTTCATGCCCCCTTCATACAGAGGCGGCGCGCCCCGACGCAAACCCGACAGGCGACAGAGGACGCGCCCCACCGCGCTGGACGATGTCGGACGGGCGGAGCGCCGGCGCTGGCGAGGTGGCGTCGACACGGAGTAAGACGCGGACATGACGGAGCCGCTGGAGCGACAGCTCGCGAACCTGTCCGGCGCGGAGATGGTGGAGGCGCTCGGCCTCGGCGGGGCGCCGGCGTGGGTGCGCCGGGCCGGGCGCGCGGCCTTCGCCGTCCCTTCGTGGCCGCTCGGGCGCGTGCTCGCGCGCTTCGATCGGCGCACCGGCGAGGCGGGGCTCCACGTCGCGGCGCGGGAGGCGCTCGCCGGCTTCGGGGCGCGCTGGACGGCCGACGCGGCGCCGCCGTCGCGCGGGGCGCTGCTCGTCGTGTCCAACCACCCCGGCGCCTACGACGCGCTCGCGCTCATGGCGGCGCTCGGCCGGGAAGACCTCATGATCGTCGCGGCCGATCGGCGGTTCCTGCGGGCGCTGCCCCACGTGAGCCGGCGGCTGCTCTTCGTGCCGATCGACGAGGGCGGCGCGCTCGCGCTCGCCGCGCGGTCGGCCGGCGTGCGCCGCGCGCTGCGGCACCTGCGCCGCGGGGGCGCGCTGCTGCACTTCCCCGCGGGGCGCATCGAGGCGGATCCGGCGTTCGCGGGCAAGGGCGACGCGCTGCTCGCGGAGTGGCAGCCGAGCGCCGGCGCGCTGCTGCGCGCGGCCGCGGCGGCGGGAGGGCGCGCCGCCGTGGCGATCGTCTCGGGGGTGCACTCGCCGCGGGCGAAGCGGCTGGCCATCACGCGGTGGGCCGAGCGCCGCGGGATCACCACGCTGGCGCCGCTCCTGCAAGTGGCGCTGCCGGGCTTCGACGACGTCGAGGTGCGGGTTCGCCTGGGCGAGGCGCGGGACGCGGCGGAGGTGGCGGGCGGGGCCCGCGACGACGCGGCGCTCACGCGACGGCTGAAGGACGAGGCGGCGTCGCTGCTCGCGGGGGCGTGACGGCCCGGCGCCCCGGGGCGGCGCGATCCTGCCCGCTCTTCGCCGAGCCGGTCATCCCCTCATCGGCTCATCCAAGCGCCGCGCGCGCGAGCGCCGCGCGCACCGCGGCCGTGGTGCCGTCCCAGGTGGGCAGCGTCGCGGCCCGGACGGCCGCCGCGCGGCGCATGCTCGCCCGGAGAGCGCCGTCCTCGAGGAAGCGGGCGAGCGCCGGCGCGGGGCCCTCGACGTCGTCCCAGAGCAGCGCCTCCGCGCCGTCCTGGACCGCCTCCGCGATCGCGCCGGCACGGGCGGCGAGCACCGGAACGCCGGCCCGGACCGCCTCCGTGAGCACCATGCCGTAGCCCTCCAGCGACGAGGGCAGGACGAGCGCGTCCGCCGCCGCGAGCTCGGCCGCGAGCGCCTCGTCCCCGAGCACACCGGGCGCCGAGACGCGCGCCCGCAGGAACGCGGAGCCGGCGATCGCGCGGCGCACCCGCCCGGCGTAGGCCGGGTCGCGCGCCGCGTCGCCGATGAGCACGAGCGTGGCATGCGCGCTCCCGACCCGCTCGAACGCCGCGAGGAGCTCCAGCAGCCGCTTGCGCGGGATGAAGCTCCCCACGAACAGGAGCCGCAGCGGGCCGCCGTCCCGCCGGGCGCGGGGGAGCAAGGGGAGCCGGTCCGCGCCCGGCGTCGCCACGTCGACCCGGGCGAGCCCGAGCTCGCGCCGGAGCCGCGCCGCGGTCGTCGCGCTCGTCGCGAGGTGCGCGTCGCACAGGCGGATCACCGCCGCCTCCGCGAGCGAGAGCGCCGCGCGCCGCGGGCCGGGCGGGAGCTCCCACGCGCTCAGGTGGTGCACGAGGAGCGCGCGCGCGATCCGCCGCGGCAGCGTCACGAACGCCGGCCCGAGCTCCCGGAAGCAGAGCTCGTCGCCGACCACCACGGCGGGGTCGATCCGGGCGAGGCGCCGCCCGAGCGCGAGGCCGGCGAGCGCCCGCGACCGCGGCGCCGGATCGAGGGACACGACCTCCACGGCGTCGCCCCGGGCGCGCAGCCGCTCGACGACGAGCCGATCGTAGATGTAGCCGCCCGTTGTCTGGTCGAGGGCGCCGTAGACGATCCAGGCGATGCGCATGGGTCAGGGGAGCGGCCCGCCGCGGCGGCCGGCGCTACAGGTCGCGCTCGAAGCCCGCGTACGCCGACGGCGACTCTCGGACGAGCACCCTCAGCGTCGATCCCGGGAGCGGCGCCTCTCCCGCGGGCAGCCTCGCGATCTCCTCGGCGAGGAGCCCGGCCACGTGCTCGGCCACGCGCTCGGTCGTGGAGGTGCGCCCGGGGAAGGCGGGGTGCTCGTCGAGGTTCGTGTAGTCGATCGTGTCGAGCACCCGGCGCAGCGACGCGTGCAGCGCGCCGATGTCCATGACCACGTGGTGCGGGCCGAGCGCCTTCGCGCGGATCTCGATCTCGACGGAGTACGTCGCGCCGTGCATCCGGGTCGCCGGGCCGAAGAACGGATCGGAGAAGCTGTGCGCGATCATCACGTGATCGCTGACGCCGAGGAGGAACATGGCGGTGGCGGGCCTCTGACTTCTAGGGTGCCTCTCGCGTAGCCGATCGCGCGCCGTACCGGAAGACCGTCTGCAGCCGCGCCCCGGGCTCGGCCGCGAGCTCTGCGTACACGGACGGCGCCGCGTCGAGCGGGACGGACGGGTCCAGCAGCGCGTCGAGCGCCGGGTCTTCGAGGAGGGCGCGGACGAGCGCGAAGCGCCGCGCGTGGTCCCAGCGGGGGGCGCGCTCCGGCGGGAGCGTCGAGACCTGGCTCGCCCGCAGGCGCAGGCGCCGGCGGTGGAACTCCGCGCCGAGCGCGACCGGGCTCGTCCGCGCCCCGTAGAACGACGCGACCGTCACCGTCGCCTCGCGCGCCGCGTGCGCGATCGCGCGGTCGAGCTCCTCCGGATGGCCGGTCGCGGCGATCACGGCGTCCGCGTCGCCGCGCGGCCGGTCGTCCTCGGGCCGGAGCGCCGCCGCGGCGCCGAGCGCGAGTCCCACCTGGCGCCGCCGCTCGCTCGGCTCGACGAGCCGGACCACGGCCCCGGCGCGCCGCGCGAGCGCCACGATGAGCAGCCCGACGACCCCGCCGCCGAGCACCACCACGTCGTCTCCGAGCCCCACCCCCGCGTCCCACACGCACGTGATCGCCGTCTCGAGGTTCGCGGCCAGCACCGCGCGCTCGGCCGGGATCGAGCGGGGCAGGCCGCGCGCCGCGCCCGGCCCGAGCAGGTGGAGATCGCCATGGGGCGCGAGCGCGAAGACGCGGTCGCCCGGCCCGAGCGCCGCGCCCTCGCCGCGGGCGACGACCTCGCCGACCCACGCGTAGCCGTAGCGGCGCGGGTAGGTCGGCGCGCATTCAGCGTCGGGCGCGTCGAGCGACGGGTCGAACGGCGTCGGCCCCTCGCCGCGGAAGAGCAGCAGCTCCGTCCCCTGGCTCACGCCCGACGCGAGCGCGCGCGCCACGACCTCGCCGGGCCCGGGCGCGCGCGGCGGGGCCCCCGGACGCACCTCGACGAGCCCTGGCCGGACGAACCAGAGCTCCCGGGCGAGGGGCGGGGCGGCATCGCTCGGCGTGATGGCCCCGGGCGGCGCGGGCGCGTCAGTCGGGATAACGCACCTCCCCTCGCAACAGCACGTTGCCCCCGAGGAGCTCGACCGCCGGCTCGCGCAGGTCGATCGCCGACGCGAGCGGCGCCTCTCCCAGCGCGCCGACCGCGGGGATCGCCGTGTCGCCGAGGAAGCGCGGCGCGATCTCGACCTCCGCGCGGTCGGCGAGGCGCGCGCGCAGGAACGAGGTGAGCACGGCGCCGCCCCCCTCGACGAGCAGCCGCCGCACGCCGCGCGCGTGCAGCTCGGCCAGCGCGTGCGGCAGCGAGACGAGGCCGCTGTCGTCCGCGGGCACGACGATCACCTCTGCGCCGCGCTCCTCGATCCACGCCTGCGCCGCGCGCGACGCGCGCCCCGCCGCGCCGAAGACGACCACGCGCCCGCCGGCCGGCTGCCCGCTGCCGGGCGGCTGCAGCAGGCGCGCCCCTTCCGGCACGCCGAGGGCGCTCGCCAGCACCACGCGCATCGGCTGGCGCCCCTCGCACCCGCGCAGGGTCAGCCGCGGATCGTCGATCACGACGGTGCGGATCCCCACGAGCACCGCGTCGTGCTCCGCGCGCGCCCGGTGGGCGCACACCATCCCGGCGGGTGTGCTGAGCATGACGCGCTGGTCCCGGGCCGCGATCCGGCCGTCGAGCGTCTGGGCGAAGTGGAGCGTGACCCGCGGGCGCGGCAAGCTCATGGCGCGCCCGCGGGTGCGCGTCCGGCGCGAGCGAACGCGCAGGGGAGAGGGGACTTTGCCGCCGTCCCGAGCCGACAGTGGAGCCTCCGGGGCACGACGGCACTCTAGACCAGAACGTGGGAACCGGGGAGGAGCGCGCGCACTCGATCACCCAGTTCCACGCTTTCTAGCAACGCGTTCATCTCCGCGCTCAACGGCCTCATCCGAAGCTCATTCCGTCCGGCGCGCCGATGGCGCTGCTGCAGTAGCGCCATCGGGCGACTCGAAGCATCGATGAAGATCAGCGAGACACGGTTCGATCGTCTCTCTGGCGACTCCGTCCCTCGATGGGCGCAAAAACGATATGTCGAGCGGTGCTCCGACGCGAACACGCCAAGCGTCGAGGTCGCCGGAGCGACGTCAAGTCCACGAAGCGCGTGACGCGGCGCACGCCACACTTTTCGAGTCGAGCGGTGATGCCATCGCTGTTGCTGCAATTGTTCAAGTCACGCTCTGCTTTTTTGCGCACGGCGATGCCGCGCACCGCCGTGTGCCTGTGTGCAAGTGTATGTTGCGCGCCATGCGCGCCCATACCTTGACCGAATCTTTTGCACTTCTCACGCTGGCGGCGGCTCTCGCCGCCGGTTGCTCTGGATCTTCTGACGCTGACGACGGAGACCCCGGCGCAGCGGCGAGCTCTGGCGGGCTACCGAGCGCTAGCGCCTCGACGGGCGACGCCGCGAGTGGCAGCGGCGGCTCGACCTCGGGCAGCACCGGCGTCACCAGCGGCGCCGGCGTCACCAGCGGCGCCGGCGGCGCGGGCAGCACCGGCAGCACCACGGCGGGAACCGGCGGCGGCGCGGCGGCAGGTACCGGAGGTAGCGGCGAAGCGAGCAGCACCGCGGCAGGAACGGGCGGCACCGCGAACCCGGGCTCCGAGCTAGGCAACGGCGCCATGGAGGGCTCCGGCAAATCGAGCGAGCGGTACGAAACGGGTCTCGTCTCGCGCGACGGCACGCCGTACGTGCTCATCACCAACGGCTGGGGCCCCGGGTTCGGCAACCACACCGTGTCGTGGGAAGGCACGTCGTTCACGGTGGAGAGCATGAGCGGCTCGGCCGGCTCGATGGGGCAACCCGCCTCGTATCCGACGGTCTTTTGCGGCCGATACTCGGTGAGGGAGGTGCCTGACTGCGGCTTGCCGGCGCCGAGCAGCTCCATCAAGAGCCTGCGCACCGGCTGGCGCTGGGCCAAGAATGGCAACGAGGGCCAGTACAACGCCGCGTTCGACATCTGGATGGGCAACGGCACGCAGCTCCAGGGCTATCTCATGGTGTGGCTGCGCGATCCGACGCGCTTCCAGCCCGCCGGGCAGCCGAACGCCGCGCACCAGGGCGTGGAGGTCGCGAACGTCCCCGGCAAGTGGAACATCTGGAACGGCATGGTGAACGGCCTGCCGATCGTGAACTGGGTGCGCGCCGAGGGGCAAGACAGCTCGGAGATCGAGTTCGACGTGATGGACTTCGTGCGCGACGCGCAGACGCGCGGCATCAGCGTGCCCGGCAACACGGTCAACGCGGTCGCCGTCGGGTTCGAGATCTGGGAGGGCCCGATCACGAACCTGAAGAGCCTCGACTTCTACGTCGACGTGAACTGAGCGCCGCCGCTCGCTTGCCGCGCAGGCCCAGGCGTCCTAAGCGCGCCGCGATGCCCATCAGCTGGCCGGATCTCTCCTCGCGTTGCGAGCGCGCTGGCCTCCCGCTCCGCGGCGGCTTCCACCCGCGCGAAGGCGACGGCGTGCCGGCGGCGGGCGACCTCCCCGCGGGGACGCTCGTCCTGCTCGGCAACGCCGGCCCGTCGATGTGGCGCGCGTTCTCGCGCGCCCGCAAGGACACCCCCGATCTCGCGCTCGACGACTGGACCGCCGCGGTCGTCTCCCCGCTCGCGGCGGAGCTCGGCGCGACGGCCCTGTTTCCCTTCACCGGCCCTCCCTACTGGCCGTTCCAGCGCTGGGCGCAGCAGGCCGAGGCGCTGTCCCCGTCGCCCCTGGCCATCCTCATCCACCCGCGATTCGGCCTCTGGCACGGCTACCGCGCCGCCCTCGTCTTCGCGGAGCGGCTGTCGCTCCCGCCGCACGAGGATCTGGCGAGCCCCTGCGTCTCGTGCGCCGGCCAGCCCTGCCTGAGCGCCTGCCCCGTGTCCGCGTTCTCCCCTGGCAGCTACGATGTCGCCGCGTGCGTCGGCCACCTCGACGCCGGGCCCGGCGCAACGTGCATGACCGGAGGGTGCCTGTCGCGCCGCGCCTGCCCGATCGGGCAGGAGCACATCTATCCCGACGAGCAGCGCGAGTTCCACATGCGCGCGTTCCGGCGCGCGATGTCGAGCACGGGCGGCTAGCGAGGACCGCGGCGGCACGCAGAGCGCGCTGGCCCCGGCGCACGGCGCGGCTCACTCCTTCCTGATGCGATATCCGGCGCGCGGGAAGTGCACCGCGATCTCCCCCACGTCCGGATCGCTGCGTCGTATCGTGATCTCGGCGGCCGAGAGCCGCGCGACCACGCCCCGGGTCTCCTCTGGACCGTAATCGTCAGCCGTGATCGTCACGGCGTCTCCCGGCGACAGGCCCTCTCCGGTCGCGCTCTCCCCGCCGGCGACGTCGGCCGGATCGGACGCGCGGGCCGCCGCGAGCGCCTCGGCGGCGGTCATCGCTCGGACGTCGCCGGGGCCGAACGCCCTGATGCGCGCGAACCACGCCGCGAGCGCGGGCCGCGCCTCGATCGCGGCGGACAGCTTTGCGCTCCGGTTCAGGAACCAGACCGGGTGGAAGCACGCCGCGTCCGCGATCGAGAACGCGTCGCCCAGCACGAAAGGCCGGCCACGGAGCTGGACCTCGAGCCGATCGAGCGACAGCAGCGCCTGGCTCAGGGCGTGCGGCGCCGCCTGGAAGATCGCGTCCTTGCTGAGCGCCGGCGACATCGCCGCGCGATCGGCCAGGATGCCGGGCGGCAGGACAGGGAATATCTCCACGACCACCGGCGGCACGGCCTGGGACATCAACCGATGATCCGCCCAGTCCTCGATCAGCTCGACCAGCCCGGCCTGGCCCGGCGGGACGCAGGGAGGCTCCGGTCGTATCTGCTCCAGGCGCCGCGCGATGCAGGCCGTGTCACAATAGATGTCCGCGCCGATCTGCAAGACCGGGATCCGCCGATATCCCCCCGTGAGCGGCGTCAGCTCCGGCTTCGGCGCCATCATCGGTTGCTCGACCGATCTCCACGCGATCTTCTTGTACGCGAGGATCCGGCGGATCTTCTCCGCGAAGAGCGATAACGGATAGTGGTGCAGGATGAGCTCGGCCATGGACGACCTCGTGCGCTGGCGACCTCTTCGGGTCGGCGTTCGCTGTCGAATCTAATGAGGGCGGCCCGCGCCGTTCTTGGGAGATCTTGCGATCCCCGCCCCCTCTCGGGAGCTCCGGGGCGCCGGATCAGGTCGCCGGCGCGGAGCCAGGCGCCGCTCGCCCGGGCGCCGCGTGCCCCGCATCTCCCGCGTGCGCCGCATTCCCTGCGCGGCGCCGCCCGCGAGCCGCTAGCCTCCGCTTCGGGGGGGCCAGCGCCGCGGTCTCACGGCGCCCTTCAAGAGCCCTCCTGACTCGACGGATCCCCGCGCCTCGCGCGGGACGAGGAGGCACCGCCCATGCTCGCCGGCCGCATGATGGATTACCCGCTCACGTTGACCCACTTCCTCGACCGGGCGCGGACGTACCACGCGCGCTGCGAGATCGTGACCCAGAACCCGGACAGGACCGTCTCCCGCGCCACGTATGCCGATCTCCACCGCCGCGCGTCGAAGCTCGCGCACGCGCTCACGCGGCTCGGCGTCCGCGCGGGCGACCGCGTCGCGACGCTCTGCTGGAACCACGCCCGGCACCTGGAGCTCTACCTCGGCGTCCCGGCCATGGGCGCGGTCCTCCACACCCTGAACCTGCGCCTCCACCCGAGCGAGCTCGGGTACATCGCCTCGCACGCCGAGGACAAGGTCGTCGTCGTCGACCGCTCGCTCCTCCCGCTCTTCCGCAAGTTCGCGCCGGAGGTCCGCAGCATCCAGCGCGTCCTGGTCCTCGACGACGACGGGCCCGTGGATCCGGCGGCGGGCGACGGGCTCGACTACGAGGCGCTGCTCGCGCCCGAGCCGGATCACTTCGACTTCCCGAGCCTGGATGAGCGCGCCGCCGCCATGCTCTGTTACACGTCGGGGACGACCGGCAACCCCAAGGGCGTGGCCTACAGCCACCGCTCGATCGTGCTCCACACGCTGGTCTCCTGCATGCACGACGCGCTCGGCTTCCGCGACCGCGACATCGTCCTTCCGGTGGTGCCCATGTTCCACGCCATGGCCTGGGGGCTGCCGTACGCGGCGATCGCGACCGGCGCGAGGCTCGTGCTCCCGGGCCCGCACCTCGACGCCGCGTCGCTGCTCGATCTCATGGCCAGGGAGCGCGTCACGTTCGCCGCGGGCGTCCCCACGATCTGGCTCGGGATCCTCGCGCTCCTCGACGAGCACCCGAAGCGCTGGGATCTCTCGTCGATGCGCGCCATGGTGATCGGCGGCTCGGCGGCGCCCCCCGCGCTCATCGACGGCTTCCGCGCGCGCCACGGGCTCGTGGTCCTCCACGCCTGGGGCATGACCGAGACCAACCCGCTCGGCACCGTCGCCCACGTCCGGAGCAGCCTTGGCCGCCTCCACGAGGACCCGGCCGCCTCGCTGCAGACGCGCGCGTCGCAGGGCTACCCGGTCCCGTTCATCGATCAGCGCAACGTCGACGCGAACGATCGGCCGCTGCCCTGGGACGGCAGGACGATGGGCGAGCTCGAGGTGCGGGGCCCCTGGGTCGCCTCATCGTACTTCGGCGGCGAGGGCGAGGACCGCTTCACGAAGGACGGCTGGTTCAAGACCGGCGACGTCGTGACGATCGACGGCGAGGGCTACATGCGCATCACGGATCGAACGAAGGACGTGATCAAGTCGGGCGGCGAGTGGATCAGCTCGGTCGCGCTGGAGAACGCGCTCATGAGCCACCCGGCCGTCCTGGAGGCCGCGGTGTTCGCGGCGCGCCACCCCCTCTGGGGCGAGCGCCCGCTCGCCGCGATCGTCCTGCGGCAGGGCCATAGCGCCTCGAAGGAGCAGCTCCACGCCCTCCTCGAGCCGCGCTTCGCGAAGTTCTGGCTCCCGGACGAGTACCTCTTCCTCGAGCGGATCCCGCGCACCTCGACCGGCAAGTTCCTCAAGTCGAGGCTGCGCGAGGAGTTCGCCGATCTCCTGGAGAAGAAGGCATCCGGATGACGCGCTGACGCGCCCGCGCGCCCTGGGAGAAATCGCCGGAAGCTCCCGGCAAAGCGTGTACTACGCTGCCGCCATGGCCGAAGGGGAACCCGAGGATTTCGCCGCCGCGCTGAACGCCGCGGCCATCGACGGCTGGATCAGCGCCATGGGTCTCCGGCTGATCCGCGCCACGCGCGACGAGGTGGAGGCCGAGCTCGACATCGGGCCGCAGCACCGGCAGGCCTATGGCATCGTCCACGGCGGCGTCCACGCGGGCATCGTGGAGACGCTGGCGTCGATCGGCGCCGCGCTCCATGCCCTGCCGGACGGCCGCTCGGTCGTCGGGCTCGAGAACCACACGAGCTTCCTGCGCGCGGTCCGGTCGGGGCGGCTGCGCGCCACCGCGCGCCCGCTCGACCGCGGGCGGCGCACCCAGGTCTGGGAGGGCTCGGTCTACGACGAGGAGGGCCGGCTCTGCGCCTCGGGGCGCGTGCGCCTCCTCGTCCTGGAGCCGGACGCGACGCTCGCAGGGCAGCGCGCCGGCACGCCCGGGTGATCGAAGGCCGCGCGAGCGCCTGACCGAAAGCTCCCCCTGACCCCTGATTGCCCGATCGCTGGCTCGCCTGACCCCCGGATTGCCCGCTCGCCCGATTGCCCGATCGCCCGAGCGCCTTACACCCTTCGCGAGGTGCCCCCGTTGCGCGACGCAGCCGCCCTTCGGATGATCGACCCCATTCCCCGGCTCGGCTGGGTCGGCGCGCCCTCGCCGATCACGGCGCTGCCGCGGCTCGCCTCCGCGCTCGGCGTCGAGTTCCTCGGCGTCAAGCGAGACGACCTCTGCGAGCCCCTCCACGGCGGGATGAAGATGCGGAAGCTCGACTACGTGCTCGCCGCGCCGCCCTTCTCGACCGCGGCGGCGTGGTCCGCGGCGGGCGGCATCGGCTCGGGCAACGTGGCGGCGCTCGTCGCCGCGGCGCAGCGGCTCGGCCGGAGGGTGCACGCGCACCTCTTCTGGACCGACATCTCCAGGGGCGTGCTCGACAACCTCGCGTTCACCGCCTCGGGCCCGGCCTCGATCCGCTTCTACCCGTCGCGCATCGAGCTCGCGCTCGCGCGCCCGTCGCTCTTCCTGCCGCTCCGCGCCCGGGACGACGACGGCGCGGCGATCGTGCCGCTCGGCGCCACGTCGGCGCTCGGCATGCTGGGCGCCGCGCGCGCGGCGCTCGAGCTCGGCGCGCAGATCCGGGCCGGCGACCTCCCCGAGCCCGCGCGCGTGTACGTGCCGCTCGGCTCCGGCGGCACCGCCGCCGGGCTCGCCGTCGGGCTCGCGCTGGGCGGCCTGCGCTCGCGGGTCGTGGCCGTCGCCGTGGTCGAGCGCCTCCTCGCCTCGCGCTTCCGCCTCCGCGCCCTCACCGCCGAGCTCCGCGCCGCGCTCGCGCGGCGGGGCGTCGCGCCCGTGCCCCCCGCGGCGCCGATCGACGTCGTGCACGGCTACCTGGGCCGCGGGTATGGATCGCCCACGCCCGCGTCACTCGCCGCCTGCGACGCCCTCGCCGCCGAGGGGATCTCGCTGGAGCCGGTCTACACCGGCAAGGCCATGGCCGCGCTCATGGCGCACGCGCGGGAGCGCCGGCTCGGCCCGGTGCTGTTCTGGCAAACCGCGCGGCGCGAGCCCCTGCCCCGGCACGGCGGTTTTTGCGAGCGGCTCCCGGCCGCGCTGTCGCGGCGCCTCGGCGCCCACTGCGGCGGCGGATCTCGATAAACGACCTACATCTCGGCGCCTCCCCGGCGCTCGTGCGCTGTCGCTCGGCTGCACTTTTCTCCACGCCGGCCTCGTGCTGCCAGCGCACGGCGGCAATTTTCTGGATCGCACCGCCATTGCGACGCGATAGAATTGCTGTCTCGCTTGCGCCCTCGGCGACCGCCCATCCCGGCGCTCGTAACGCCGCGGCCCGCGCGCACACAACGCGCAAAACATGCGCAAACCACGCACAACGGACGCGCAGACCACGCGCGATATTCCCCGCAGAAGGAGTCTTCACATGCTTAGGCCGCTACAGTCGAACTGGTGTGCTCCGCTCGCAACCATGCTGGTGTTGGCCGGGGTCGCGTGTGGGGGCGGCACCGATGGATCGAGCGACTCCAGCAACAGCGCCGGCGCCGGATACGGCTCGGGCACGGGCGGCAGCGACTTCGGGTCCGGTGTGTCGGCGGGCGCAGGCAACGGGAACGGCAGCAGCGGCAGCGGCGACGGGTGCAACGCGAGCCTCACGGGCATCGTGCGCGACTTCCGCGCCTACGAAGACGGCGAGGGGCACCCTGACTTCGAGACGTTCACGGGCCAGGGCCTGAAAGGCATCGTCGAGCGCGAGCTGGGCCCGGATCAGAAGCCCATCTATGCGCATGACGGCGGTACCGCGCACACGACGGGGCCCGAGGAGTTCAACCAGTGGTACCGCGACGTCGACGGCGTGAACATGCCGATCCAGTTCACGATCACGCCCGTCGTCGGCGCGGACGGCATTGCCACCTACGAGAACCGGGCCTTCTTCCCCATCGACGAGCGGGGCTTCGGGAACGAGGGGAGACAGCACAACTTCCACTTCACGTTCGAGCTCCACATGACGTTCGTGTACAACGGCGGCGAGGAGTTCAGGTTCTCCGGCGACGACGATCTCTGGGTGTTCATCAACAACCGGCTCGCCATCGATCTGGGCGGCCTCCACGGCCCGCAGGACGATAGGCTCGACCTCGACGCGATGGCGAACGAGCTGGGGATCACGCCCGGGCAGGAGTACGCGCTCGACTTCTTCCACGCCGAGCGGCACACGACCGAATCGAACTTCACCATCCAGTCGACGCTCGCGTTCACGAACTGCGAACCCATCTTTGTCGATTGATCCGCTCGATTGATCCGCTCGATTGATCCGCTCGATTGATCCGCTCGACTGATCCCGCTCCACCTCTCCTGCCCAGCGAGGGCGGCGGGCCCGCTTCCGCGAGCCCGCCGGGGCTAAGGCTGGAACGACCCGCTGACGAACGTCGAATCGGCGAGGCGGTACGGCGCGCCCATGATCTCCCTGGGCCGCGGCACGCGCACGAGCTCGCGCGGGAGCTCGTAGGTCTGGTCCATCAGCCGGATCTCGATCGGCCCGGAGTCCTCGACCTCCAGCGACCACTCGATACCTCCCGGCGACAAACCCATGTAGGTGAACCCCCAGCGGACATCGCGCTTCGCGTCGGCCGCGCGACCCCGCTCCTCCACGCCCTTTCCGTCCACCTCGGCGCGGATCACCCGGTTCGGGGACGTCACCTCGGCGAGCAGCCAGGGGGCTCCCCGGGATGAGGCGACGCGGAGCCGGAGCGCCCGCACGCCGTCGCGCCGGACATCGCCGAGCACCGTGAGCGACGGCGCCGGCAGGGCGAGGGCCGGCGCCTCGCCCTGGCGCGTCACGCGCACGAACGGCACGGCGAACGAGGGCGCCTGCCCGCGATCGTCCGGGAAGTACGCGGCGGTCCACGGGTCGAGGTCGCGGTCGGCCGAGAGCCAGTGGGCCTCCCCGGCGGCGGTGTCGACCGCGTAGGCGAGGCTCGCCGGTCGGGGCCGCGCCTCGGTGAAGCCCGTGGTGGCGCAGGCGACGAGGAGCGCCGTGAGGCCGGAGACGCCGAACGCGAGCGAGAGCCGCGCCGAGCGGCCGCCGCCGAGCAGCTCGGCGTGCGGCAGGAAGAGCCCGAAGACGAGCGCGACGGCCAGGGCCGGCACCGCCGCCTTCGGCAGGCCCAGCGCGACGAAGAACAGGTACGGGCCGGGCACGGCCAGCGCGACCGCCGGCACCGCGGTCGCGACGAGGACCGCGGCGTCCGCGAGCGTGGGCGGGGCGTCGCCGCGCCGGATCGTCACCGCCGCGAGCCCGAGCAGGGCGAACGCGAGCGGCCAGGCGAAGTAGAAGCTCGCGCCCGGCATGAGCAGGCTCGCCGCGGCGAGGAGCAACAGCCACAGGAGCAGCGCGCCGAGGGCGAGCTCGCACGCGCCGAGCCGCCGCCGGAAGAACCGGTAGCCCGCCGCGGAGGCCGCGAGCGCGGCGAGCGCGAGCGCGAGCCGGTACGCGGGCGCGTTGTACGGCTCGAACGGCATCACCCGGAGGGCCGGGTGCACGCTGCGGAGGATCCACGCGAGCCCGCCCACGGCCGCGGCGACGCCGGCGAGCAGCGCCAGGAAGGCGAAGAGCCCCGCGGCGATCCGGCCCGGCGAAGCGGCCCGCCGCCGCCCCGCGTGGAGCACCACGCCCGCGAACAGGCAGGTGACCAGCGCGGCGATCGGGAGCGTCCAGCCGATCGGGTGCGAGACGAGGTGGGCGCCCCACGTGTTGAAGTACACCGCATCTCCGCGCCCGGGATCCCGCAGGTCGAGCGCGCCGAAGCGCCGCGCGAGCGAGAGCGCGTAGTCGCCGGCGTGCTGCACGCTCCGGAGGTCGAGGTTGCCCACGGTGTCGGACGGGGCGTGGTAGTGCGCGGCGTCGTCGGTGAAGGCGAAGTTCAGCCCGGGGATCCCGGCCCGCTTGAAGACGCTGAGATCGGTGCTGTGGCCCATGCGCCGCGCGACCTCGGGGAAGAGCGACGACGCCACCGGGTAGGCCGCGGCGCTGGCGAGCTCGCGGACGGGGAAGGCGTCGCCGGGCCCGGTGTCGAACATCGCGACCACGCCGCCGGCCCCGCGGGCGTCGAAGTTGAGCGCGATCCCCACCTCGCCGCGCAGCGGGTGCTCGTCCATGAACGCCTTGCCGCCGAGGACGCCTCCCTCCTCCGCGTCGGTGAACAGGAGCAGCACGTCGTTGCGCAGCGGAGGGCCGCTCTTCAGGGCGCGCAGCGCCTCCAGGAGCGCCGCCACCCCGCTGCCGTCGTCGGCGGCGCCCGGGCTGCCGGGCACCGAGTCGTAGTGCGCGACGAGCGCGACCGCCCGGGTGCTGTCCGCGCCCGGCAGCCGCGCCACGATGTTCTCGACGTGCGCCGCGTCGTACGGCAGGCCCCACTGCCGGCTGAGGACCGAGGCGCGCTGCACCTCGGGCTGCACGCCGAGCTTCGAGAGCTCCGCGAGCAGGTAGTCGCGCGCCCGCCGGTGGCCCGCCGAGCCGGTGGGGCGCGGCTCGGCCGCGATCTGCGCGAGGTGCGCCCTGGCCCGCTCGGCCGAGAACACCTCGGGCGGCGCGCTCGCCGGGACGACGTCGGGAGGGCTCAGCTGCGCGATGCGGAGCGCGACCAGCGCGAGGAGCGCGAGGGCCGCGGCGAGGCGAGGAGACCACGCCATGGCGGTCGGTCGGCCTCAGCGCAGCGGCGCCGGAGGCTCCCCCTGGGCGACGTCGTCCTCGGGCCTGCGCGCGAGGCGCGCGGCCGCGCGACGGTAGAGCTCCGTGAGCGGCGCGCGGTGCGCGGCGAGGAGCACCGTCACCCCGGCCAGCCACAGGAGCACGAGCGGCACGAGCGCCGAGGAGGTCGTGTAGACGAGCACGGGGCGGAAGGCGCGCTCGCGCGTGACGAGCTCGCGGCGCGCTCGAACGGCCCTCTCGTAGTCCGGGAGCGACAGCGCGACCGGCGTCACCCCCTCCAGCACCGCGCCTCCAGGGGCGAGCGCGCCGCCGCCCTTGGGCAGATCGTCGTCCTTCGCCCTGCGCACGGCGGCGGGCGCCGGCGCCGCCGACTCGCTGTACGTCGAGTTCCAGCGCTCCGCCCTGTAGCTCCTCGCCGAGATGGCGAAGAGCCCGACCAGGAGCGCCAGGCCGCCCAGGCAGAGCAGCACCACCATCGCGGCGGCGCGGCCACGGCCTCCGAGGAGCCGCCCCGCGAGCCACGCCGCCACGGCCGTCGCGATGCCGACCAGCAGCGCCACGAACGTCGCGGGCGCCAGGAACCACAGGCCCGCCATGAGCAGCCCGCCCAGCGCGCGCAGCGCGCGCACGCGCCCGCGGCTCGCCGCCCCGCCGGGGCGGACGGCGATCCACGCGGCCACGAAGCCGATCGCCACCGCGAAGGCGTCGCCCGCGTCCGCGAACCACACCGGCCGGTCGCCGCCGAGCAGCGCGAGCGGCACCACGCGATCGGGCAGCCCGACCGTCAGCGCCACCTCGCTCGCGGTGAGCGGGTAGCTCGGCATCGGCAGCTCCAGGGTTCCTCCGAGCGAGTGCACCGCCGCCTGCGCCAGCGACTGCACCTGGATCGTGTGGCTCCCCGTCTGCAGAGGCACGAGGACCTCCTCCGCGGCCTTGCCCTGGTGCATGATCCGCTGCGCCTTCCCGTCGGTGGCGAGGTAGATCGGCCGCCCGCCCGGCGCGTAGGTCAGGTAATCGATGCCGTTGTTCTCGTAAGTGAGCGCGTCGTCGGCGACGAGGTCTCCGCGCTCGGTCAGGACCAGGGTGCGGCGGTGGTCGCGCACCACCGCGGCGAGGACCTCGACCCCCGAGAGCGGCTCGACGGCGACCTCGACGCGCTGCCCTCGCTGCACGAGCAGGAGCCGCGACGTCGCCTGGGTCCGCGGGATCGGCGACTCGGCGGCGTCGACCTGGCGCGCGTCGCCCTTCACCGTGAGGCGGTGCTCCGCGTCGGACTCGAACAGCCACCACTCGTAGGCGGAGCGCGGATCGGGCGAGAAGGCCCCGACCTTCGGGAGCGTGCCCGAGATCTTCATCTCCGCGGCGCGGCCCGAGGTGGGCAGCACGAGCTCGCCGCCCTCGACCCGGAAGCCGCTCGCGCCCGCGACGTCGAGCACCTTCTCCCCGAACGCGAGCGGCAGGCGCACGACGCCGAGGTCGCTGCCCGACCGCATGACGAGCCGGTACTCGAAGCCGATCTCCCGACCGACCCGCACCGCGCGCGACAGCTGGAAGACCGTGGGGCCCGCGCTCTGCGACCCCGCGCCGCCATCGGGGGTGAAGTGGAGCGTCGCCCCGCTGAGCCCCGAGAGCCGCGCGCCCTCGGCGACGGAGCCGCCGGTGATGTCGGCCTCGAACGTGTTGAGCGGACCGGCGACCAGGAGCGTGAGGTCGCCCTCGAGCCACAGGGTGCCCCGGAGCACGAAGCGGCGCGCGGCCGTCCAGAGGTAGTAGTGGTCGTCCTCGAAGCTGATCGGCGCGGCCTCGCGGCGCGACGCAGGCCGTCCATCGTCGAGCGTGGCCTCGATGCGGAGGTGCGCCGGCGGCCCGAAGAGCGGCACGGCCACGGGGCGGTCCGTGAGCACGCCGCCCGAGAGCTCGAACTGGAGCGGCCCCTCGCCCACCGCGCCCGTGATGCGCAGCCGATCGAGCGCGTAACAGCGCTCCTCGCAGCCCCCCGAGCCGCCGCGCTGGTCGACCCAGCGAGAGAGCATCTCCAGCTGTCCAGCCCACGAGTCCGGCGGAGGCCCGTGCGCCTGCGCCTGCGCCGCGGCGCCCTTCGCCGCGGGCGTTGCTGGCGCCGCGCCCGCGGCAGGCGCCGCCGTCGGCGCGTCAGGCGCCTGCCCCATCGAGAGCGACGGAACGACGAGCAGCGACAGCACCACGAGAAGCCACAACAGCGTTGGTGGCGTGGCCTTGTTCCAGCGCGCGAGCGACATAGGGTGACTCCCTTCCTTGACCTGCCGAGCGAACGCGATGGCCGCCGCAGCGTCCTCATCAAACAACCTAGGGAAAAACGACGGCAACAAAATCGACATGAGGCCTTGACAGTTAACGCATCGCGTCGCAATGTCGTGGCGTCGCGATTGTGCCTCCGACGAAGCCACAAGGTGGCTCTGTTCGCGGGCACGGCCGTGCGGCGGGGCGCCCCTCGCTCCAGTGCACATCGCGTCTGGCGAGCCCGCGAGAGCGGGCGACGCGCGGGGCACGGGGGTCAACGCTGGATTCATCATTTCTGTACGCCCGCGGTCGTCGCGGGGGGACATATCGAAGTGGGAGGCAGACCATGAGTGAGATCCAGAGCATCACGGAGCCGAAGGCCGAGAACAGCGTGAACGGGAGCGCCGGGCCCGCGCAGGCGGCGGACGCCAGAGCCGGGGCGGCGATCAAGCCGCCGTTCGTCGAGACGCTGCGCGAGCTGGGCACCTCCTGGGCAGGGGTGGCCATCGGTTACGGGCGGATCGCGCTCGAGGGCGCCGCGCGCGCCCTCGAGCGGTCGGCGGGGAAGCTCGGCGAGCTTCAAGGGAAGCTCAAGAAGGGCGAAGTGGCCGCAGCGGAAGGCGCCCGCTGAGCCCCCCCTCCAGCGCGCCGCCGAGGAGCGTCCATCACGGCGCTTCTGGCGGCGCCGGGACCGGCGCGCCGCCGATGCCGACGGCAACAGCATAGATCGAGCCGGCTGCGCCTCCGACGTAAAGGGTCCTCGCATCGAACCCCGGGCCCGCTCCGAACTGCGCATTGGCCACCCCGGTGGGGAAGCGCGCCAGCAGCTCGGCCTCCCCCAGGGCGGCGCCGCCCGCGTCGAGCCTCACACGATAGAGCTTCCGGTTCTCGTTATCGACCGTGTAGAGGTGACCACACGTATCGAGAACGAGTCCGTCGAGCACGGACGAGGCGACCGTGACCACGAGCGAGGGAGGTTCGCCCGGGTTGTTCAGGTCGATCTTGCGGATCTCGCCGGCAGAGGAGTTGGTGTAGAAAACCGCCCATCGCGCCGGGTCGAAGACGATTCCGTTCGGCCCGCTCACCTCGGGGGCGCCGCTCGCGATCTCATCGATCGTGGCATCGGGGTTGAGGCGGATCACCCGATCGCCCGCGAGGTCGGTCGCCCAGACGTTGCCCAGCGCGTCCGGAGCGAGGCCGTTCGGGTCCGTGAGGCCTGTCACGTAGTCGTCGACCATTCCGGTCGTCGAGATCTGGACGACGGCGCCCTGGTTCGGCAGCGCCGCCACGAGGGTCCCGTCGGGCCGGTACCGGAGCCCGGGCACGGGGCCCGGGGGGCCCGGCAGAGACGCGAAGTTCGAGGTCCGGCCCGTGGCGTCGAAGCGAACGAGGTTCGGCCCCTGCTTGGCGACGAGGTAGCCCCGGCCATCGAACGCGAAGTCCTCGCTGCCGATGAACCCGTCCGTGACCAGCGCCGGCTCGAAGGGCCCGGGCGCGAGCGCCGCACACTCGCCGCTCGGCCCCGCGCCCGCGCCGACTGCCACCCCGCCGCCTTCTCCGGCGCCCACAGCCGCGCCGCCGCCCTCTCCGGCGCCCACCACCGCGCCGCCGCCCTCTCCGGTGCCCGTGGCCGCGCCGCCGCCTTCTCCGGCGCTCGCGCTCGCACCGCTGCTCGACGCAGCGCCGACGTGGCCGCCGCTGCACGCCGACGGCGCCCCGAACAGGAGCAGCGCCCAGCCGAGCAGCCGGTACCCTCTCTTCATCTATCTCGCCTCCTCGCCGCGCACACTACACGCCGCCTCCCGCATTGCCTACGGTCGACGGCGCGCGCCCGGGGCGCGAAGGCGGCCGCCGCGGCGCGCCGTGGGAGCGGGGCGGGGTGGGGGTGGCCCGTGAGCGCAGCGCAGCGCGCCTAGCGCCGCGAGACGATGACGACGCCGGCGCCGACGATGGCCGCCGCGGCCCAGGTCGTCGCGGAGGCCCGCTCGCCGCCGAGCAGGACGCCGAGCGCGATGGCGACGATCGGGTTCACGTACGCGTAGCTCGTCGCGATCGCCGGGCGCGTGCTCCGGAGCAGGTACGTGTACGCGCTGAGGGCCACGATCGATCCGAACACCGCCAGATAGGCGAGCGCGAGGAGCGACCGCGATGAGGGCGCCGCCGCGAGGTGCTCGCCCGAGAGCGCGCTCACCCCGAGCATCACCGCGCCGCCCGCGAGCATCTCCGCCGCGACCGCCATCGGCCCTTCCGGGAGCGGCAGCGAGCGGCTGTACAGCGAGCCGAGCGCCCACGACACGGGGGCCAGCAAGATGAGCAGGGCCCCGGCGTGCGCCGCATGGAGATCGCCGCCGAGGTGGAGCAGCGCCGCGCCCGCGAACCCGACGAGGAGCCCGATCCACTCGCGCCGGGAGACCGCCGGGGCGCCGGCGGGCGCGCCGCCGGCGGCGCCCCGGCCTCGCGCGGTGGCGAAGAGCGCAAGCCAGAGCGGCATCGTGGACACCACGACCGCGGCGACGCCCGAGCTCACCCACTGCTGCGAGACGACGACGAACCCGTTGCCGAAGACGAGCAGCAGCACCCCGACCCGCGCCGCCGCGCCCCACTGCCGCAGCGTCGGCCGCGGGGCGCCGCGCAGCCGGAGCACGCCGTAGAGCAGCGCGCCCGCCGTCATGAAGCGCGTCCCGGCCAGCAAGAAGGGCGGCATCGTCTCGAGCGCGACCGAGACCGCCAGGTACGTCGAGCCCCAGATCACGTACAGCGCGAGGAGCGAGAGCAGCACCAGCCAGCTCCCCCGCGCCCTCGCCAGCGCCGCGCGCGCCGTCTTCCCTGCCTCGCCTCTCGCCACCGCGATCTGCGCCGGCTCGAGCGCCTCCACCACGAGGAGCCCGCGCCCCTCGCCTCCATAGCTGGAGCCGGCCTCCAGCACCACGTCCTCCGGCGCCCCCTCGCGGGTGATCCAGACCGCGCCGGCGGTACAGCTCAGGAGCAGCGGGCCGCCCCGCAGGCGGTGCGTCCACAGGCGACCCTTCCCGAGCTCGATCCGCGACGCCTCCCGGAGGCGCGATGGCGGCTCCGAAACAAGTGAGGTCAACTTCATGCCCTGAAGGGTGGGGTCAAGCGAGCGACCGGTACAGAGGCAGTCGGTTGGTAATTGAGGCCGGTACAGTCTCCGGAACAGGCGACTGTGCTGGTCCTCACGCCCGGCAGCTGTACCGGTACCGCAGGGCCCGCCCGGCTGTACACTTCGTCTCGTGCAGGTGCAGGCGCCCATCGAAGCGGAGGACGAGGCCCACCTCTACGACCGCGTCGCCGCGCACGTCGCGGATCTGATCGCGCGCGGCGCGCTGCGGCCGGGCGACCGGATCCCGTCGGTGCGGCGGCTCAGCCGGCAGCAGGGGGTCAGCGTCGCGACGGTGCTGCAGGCGTACATGCAGCTCGAGAACCGCGGGCTCATCGAGGCGCGCCCGCAGTCGGGGCACTACGTCCGCGCCCGCCGGGGCACGGCGCTGCCCGAGCCCCGGGCCGCGCGCCCCTGCACCACCGCCACGCGGGTCAGCGTGAAGAGCCTCGTCTCCAAGGTCTACCGGGCGTGCCGGGACCCGCACATCGTCCCGTTCGGCGCGGCGTGCCCGAGCCCGGAGCTCCTGCCGACCGACAAGCTGAACCGGATCCTCAGCGCGATCGCGCGGAGCGCTGGCGGCGCCGGCGTCTCGTACGATCCGCCGCCCGGCCTGCCGGCCTTGCGGCGGCAGATCGCCCGGCGCTCGGTCGAGTGGGGCGTCGCGCTCTCCCCCGACGACATCGTGACGACGGTCGGCGCCATGGAGGCGCTCCACCTCTGCCTGCGCGCGGTCGCCCGCCGGGGCGACACGGTCGCGCTGGAGTCGCCGGCGTACTACGGGCTCCTCCAGCTCATCGAGAGCCTCGGCATCAAGGCGATCGAGGTCCCGTCGCACCCCCGCACCGGCATGGACCTCGACGTCCTCGAGGAGATGCTGGGCCGCCACCGCATCAAGGCGTGCCTCGCGATCCCGAACTTCAACAACCCCCTCGGCAGCGCCATGCCCGACGAGGCGAAGGAGCGCCTCGTCGCGATGCTCGCGCGCCGCGAGGTGCCGCTCATCGAGGACGACATCTACGGCGACCTGCACTTCGGCGACGTCCGCCCCCGCCCCGCCAAGGCGTTCGACAAGAAGGGCCTCGTGATGCTCTGCTCGTCGTTCACGAAGACGGTGGCGCCGGGCTACCGGGTCGGCTGGACGGCGCCCGGCCGCTTCCTCGACGAGGTCGAGCAGCTCAAGTTCGCGCAGAGCGTGGCGACCGCGACGCTGCCGCAGATGGCGATCGCCGAGTTCCTCGAGATCGGCGGGTACGACCACCACCTGCGGACGCTCCGGCGACGGCTCGCCGCCCAGGTCGCGCGCATGAGCGAGGCGATCGCCGAGCACTTCCCACCCGGCACCCGCGTCTCGCGCCCCGCCGGCGGCTTCGTGCTCTGGGTCGAGCTGCCGCCCGGCACGAGCGCGCTCGACGTGCACGAGAGCGCGCTCGAGCACGGCATCAGCGTCGCGCCGGGGCCGATCTTCTCGGCCAAGCACCGCTTCTCGAACTACATCCGGGTGAACTGCGGCTACCCGTTCACGGAGCTGAGCGAGCACGCGGTCCGGACGCTCGGACGGATCTGCGCCGAGACCGCCGAGGGATGACGCGGTGGACGGCCGGGGCCCCGGCGGCGGCCGGCGCGCCCTGGATGCCGTACCCGCGCTGAAGTAGAACCTTCCCTCTCGATCGAGCGCCCGCCCCGACGAGCCCACGCCCTTGCGCCCCCGACATCCCGCGTCCCTTCCTTCGCCCGCGCCCCCGCCGACGCCCGCGCTGCGGCCTGCGCTCCCGATCCTGCCTGCGCACCGCCCGCCCGAGCCCGCCCGCGCTGCGGCTCCATCGCCCGCCCGCGCCGCCTGGGCGCTCGCGGCCTCGCTCGCCGTCCTGCCCGCCTGCGGCGCCGGGACGATCACCTCGCCGGGCACGCGAGCGCCGGAGACGCTGCGCGCGCTGCCGGATCGCATCGACGGCAGCACCCTCCTCGGCGGGGACGCGCAGCGCGCAGCGCAGGCGGGCGCGAGCGCGCTCCGGGTGATCGGCGCGGACATGGCGTCCGACGGCGATCGGCTCGGCGCCTTCGTCGAGGTGCCCGCCGGCGAGTGCATGCTCGCGATGGCGCGGGTCTCGCCGACGATCAGCGACGTCGACCTGTTCGCCTTCGAGGACGACGGCAGCGCCTTCTCGACGGACGAGGCCGCCGACGCGCGCGCGTCCATCCTCGTCTGCCCGCCGCACCCGCGGAGGCTCTATGTCATGGCGCGCGTGATGTCGGGCGCCGGGGCGGTGAGCGTCGGCGTGCAGAGCGTCCCGGTCAAGGCGGCCGACGCGGTCGCCCGCGCCGTCGGCGCGCGCGGCAGGTCCGGCGACGAGAGCGGGCGCCTCGAGTCGTGGCCCGGCCTGGAGGCGAAGATCAGGGCGCGCCGCGCCGCGGTCGGCGCGCGCTGGGACGACGTCCGGCGCGTCGCGCTGCCCGTCGGATCGAGGACCGCGAGCCGGATCGGCGCCACCCTCGACGGCGGCCGCTGCCTCGACGTGCTCGTCTCCCCGAGCGACGAGGTCGCCTCGCTCGAGGTGGTCGCGGAGGACGAGACCGGCAGGGTCGTCGCGCGCGCGCGCGAGCGGGGCCAGGATCGCTCGCTGCTCCTCTGCTCGGCGGTCTCCGTCGAGCTCTCGATCGCGATCCGCTCGCGCGGCACGCAGGGCCTCGTGGCCGTGGTCGTGGGCCGCTCGCAGCCGGGCGCCGAGGCGGAGATCTCCGGCGCCACGCCGATCGAGCGCGTGACCGAGGGCCGCGACCTCGCCGAGGCGCGGGCGGACCACGCCCGCGCGCTCGCCGGCCGGGGCTACGGCGCGCCGCGCGTGTCGACCGGGGCCGCGCGGCTCGGCAGCCGGACGACGCTGCCGATCGAGCTGCCGGCCGGCTGCGCGCGGATCGACGTGCTGGCCGGCAAGCCGCTCGCCGACGTGCTCGCGGAGCTCTGGAGCGAGGGCCACGCCCTCCTCGGCCGCGCCCGGGGCGGCGCCCGGGCGACGCTCTTCACCTGCGGGCGCGGCGGACCCGCCCGCGTCGACGTCGAGTCGATGGCGCAGCCTGGCCCGTTCGCCGTGGAGGTCCGCAAGGAGCCCGAGGCCCCG
This sequence comes from Sorangium sp. So ce128, assembly GCF_051525245.1. Taxonomy (NCBI): domain Bacteria; kingdom Pseudomonadati; phylum Myxococcota; order Polyangiales; family Polyangiaceae; genus Sorangium; species Sorangium sp. So ce128. The sequence goes on from NZ_CP150313.1 coordinate 8,241,503, forward strand.
CCGGCGCTCGTCGCCCATCCGCTCGCCGCCGCGAGGCTGCTCGGGCGCATGAGCGCCGCCGGCCCCGCCGACGCCGCGGGGGCGGCCGGCGCGCAGGCGGTGGGGCTCGACGCCGCGCGCCTCAAGATCCTCCCGCTCCCGATCCCGGCCAACACGTGCGCCGAGGTGATCGTGGCGCTCGACGCCGACGGCGCGGGCGTCGATCTGCGGCTCGTCGACACCTCGACGGGCGAGAGCGCGCTCGCCAGGGCGCGGCACGTCGTGTCCGACAGCCGCTGCGCCGGCCCGGCGGCCGTCCCCGCGTCGATCGAGCTGCGCCTCGCGCACGGCAAGGGAGACGCCCTCGTGCTGATCCGCACCTCGCCCAGGTCGCGCTGAGCGAGCAGGCGCCGAGGCGAGAACGCTCGACCGCCCGCCGCGCCTTGACAGCGGACCCCCCCGAGCCCTCAGATGACGGCCGAGGGGCCGTTCGATGTCCTCGGGTCGCTTCGCCATCGCCACGCACGCCCTCGCGCTGCTCGCCCAGTCCGACGAGAGCTGCGCGAGCGACGCGCTGTCGGCGAGCATCAACACGAACCCGGCCTTCCTGCGGCGCATCCTCGCGCGGCTGTCGCAGGCCGGGCTCATCGAGGCGCGGGAGGGCCGCTCGGGCGGTTATCGCCTGGCGAGGCCGGCCAAGAAGATCCGGCTGAGCGAGGTGTACGCCGCCGTCGAGCCGGAAGGCGCCATCGCGCCGAGCCCGTGCGAGCCGAACGCGAGGTGCCCGATCGGGTCGGGGATCCAGCGGGCGTTCGATGAGGTCGCCGAGGCGGCCAACGCAGGGCTGCTGCGCGGCCTCGCGCAGAAGACCGTCGCGGACATCGCGCTCCGGGCGCAGCACCTCGGCCGCCCTGCGCCTGCGCCGATCAAGGCCGGCTGATCGCGGAGGCGCCTGGCCGCGCGGCGACCCCGCCGGCCTCCTGCACCGGACACACGCGAGGCCGCCATCCCTGCGGGCGGCCGAGCCGCTCCCCTGGCAGAAACTGAAACCGTGCATATAACAGTTGGAGCGAGCGTGGCTGTCGAGGATCGGGCCGGCATCGGGCCGGCGCGTCGCAGCCAGGGCCCGCTCACTCCAGCGAAGACCGAAAGGACAGCGCCATGGGCAGCAGCAATGTCATCGAAGTCAACGACCTGAATTTCGCGCAGGAGGTCCTGCAGACGGACACGCCGGTGCTCGTGGACTTCTCGGCATCCTGGTGCGCCCCCTGCAAGCGGCTCGCGCCGATCGTCGATGAGATCGCCGCCGAGACGGCGGGCCAGGTCAAGGTGGTCAAGCTCGACGTCGACGCGTCGCCCGAGGCCGCGCAGCGCTTCGGCATCCGCGGCCTGCCGACGGTGGTCGCCTTCCAGAAGGGCGAGCCCGTCGGGCGGCACGTCGGCCTCACGAACAAGAAGACGCTGCTCGCGCTCCTCGGACGTTGAGCGCGCCGAGAACCTCGAGCGCATCGAGCCTCCGCCGGCGATCGTCCGCGCCGTGACGTGCCCCACATCGCGCCCCGTGCGCGACGGAGACGCCACCACGGCGCGCGCCAGGACCACTGGACACCCGACATCGACCTTCATTTCGCGAGCGGCTCCCGCCTTCACCCCGACCGCACGGGATGTGCGCGGCGCGCGGCCGTCGCATTGCGCGTCGGCCGTCTTCTACGGACGCAGCATCCCGTTGACATGACCACCCGATACGAGATTTTCTCGTCCGAGGAAGCCCAGCACTCCGCAACGCCGCTCGCTGCCGTCCGTCGAGGCGGTCGAGGGTCGCCACGCGGAGCCCTGCCGGTGTGGGTATTTCTGGCACGGCGCGACCGAGCCTGGCTTCCCGGACGCCATGGCCCTGTTCGACGACGACTTCGAGACGCTCGAGCAGCTCCCCGAGATGCGAAAATCTCGCGGGAAGGGCGGAGATTCGCACGGCCAGAGCCCCACCCCCGTGAGCCTCGGCCGCGCCCGCGCGGAGCTCACGGATCTGTCGAGCGACGGCCCCCGCTACGAGATGCGGTCGCTGCTCGGCGTCGGGGGGATGGGCGAGGTCCACTTCTGCAGGGACCGCCGCATCGGCCGCGACGTGGCCATGAAGGTCATCCGCGCCGAGCACCAGGGCGACACGACGCTGCGCCACCGGTTCCTCCGCGAGGCGCGGGTGCAGGGCCAGCTCGAGCACCCGTCGATCGTGCCCGTCTACGACCTCGGCGTGGACAACAAGGGCTCGGCGTACTTCACGATGAAGCGCCTCCGGGGCCTCACGCTGGCGAGGATCCTGAACGAGCTCCGCGAGGGCGACCCGACGGCGCTCCAGAGCTTCTCGCGCCGCAGGCTGCTCACCGCCTTCTCGTCGGTCTGCATCGCCGTCGACTTCGCGCACTCGCGCGGCGTGCTCCACCGCGACCTCAAGCCCGCCAACATCATGCTCGGCGACTTCGGCGAGGTGTACCTGCTCGACTGGGGCGTCGCGAAGCTCATCGACACGCCGCTCCAGACGATCGACATGGGCGAAGATCCCATGAGCACGCGGACCATCCCGGGCGACGTGCTCGGGACCCTCGGGTACATGTCGCCGGAGCAGGCGCAGGGGTGCGTCGACACGCTCGACGTGCGCAGCGACATCTACTCGCTCGGCGCGATCCTCTTCGAGCTCCTCACGCTCAAGCCGCTGCACCCGAAGAAGGACCGCACCGAGATGCTCGACTCGCTCATTCACGGCGCCGACGCGCGGGCGTCGGTGCGCGCGCCCGAGCGCGAGGTGCCGCCGGAGCTCGACGCGATCTGCGTGACGGCGACGCGGCGCGAGCCCTCCGAGCGCTACCCGTCCGCCCGCGCGCTCTACGAGGCGGTCGAGCGGTTCCTCGACGGCGACAAGGACGTGGAGCTCCGCCGCGACCTCGCGGCGCGGCACGCGGGGCTGGCCGAGGAGCGCGTGACGGAGGCGCTCGCCGGCGGCAAGGAAGCCGAGGGCGCGCGGAAGGCGCTGCTCAGCGAGGTCGGCCAGGCGCTCGCCTTCGATCCGTCCAACGAGCGCGCCCTGGAGACGCTCCGGCGCGTCCTGACCGAGCCGCCGCGCGAGATGCCGGGGGAGGTGCTCGCCGAGCTGGACGCGGCCGCGGCGGCGCGGCACCGGCTGCAGCTGCGCGCGGGCATGCGCGCCGAGCTGCTCGCGACGGCGATCGCGACGCTGGTCGCCGCGGTGTGGCTCGGCATCCGGGAGTGGCAGGTCTTCGCCTTCATCCTGGGCTTCACCGCCCTGGCGGCGCTGATGAAGTTCCTCGCCGCGCGCGTCGTCCACCGCCCGTCCGCGGAGTGGTACGCCTACGCCGGCTTCGTCTTCAACGTGCTCAGCTTCCTGTGCATCGGGCGCGGCTTCGGCCCGCTGCTCTTCATGCCGATGCTGCTCGTCATCCTCACGTACGGCAACTCGTTCACGTACCGGACGGCCTACCGCGTCGCCGTCGTCGTGACCAGCTGCATCGCGGTGCTGGCCGCCGCGTGGATCGAGTACTCGGGCGTCCTGCCCCGCTCGTACGAGTTCGCGGGCGGCGCGATGGTCATCCTGCCCCAGGCCGTCGAGCACTCGAAGATCGCGACGATGACGGCGCTGACGCTGACGACCCTGTTCATGCTTGTCGTGCCGGCGTTCATGATGGGCCAGCACCAGCACGCGCTGCGCGCCGCGGAGCGACGCGCGTTCCTGCAGGCCTGGCAGCTCCGCCAGCTGCTGCCGGAGCGGGCCCAGCCCGGCGCCGCGGCCAGCCCAGGCCCGGAGCACGCCCCGCGCCGCCGCCCGAGGCGCCCCCACGCCGCGGGGTGAGCGGGGTCAGTCCATCGGCCAGACCGCGACGACCCAGACCGGCGAGCCGCCGCGCGCGGACACGCGGAGGGCGGCGCTCTCCTCGATCTCGGAGCAGAACGCCACGCCGGCGCTCTCGCCGTTCTCGCCGGCGTCGTCGCGCCCGGCGCGGTCGCCGAGCTCGACGGAGATCCGGAGCGCGCGCAGCTCGCCCCGGGCCAGCGCCGCCGCCGCGAAGTAGCAGCGGCCCGGCTCGACCTGGACCGGGACGAGCGTGTCGCCCTGCGCGCCGATCGCCTCGGCGATCGCCTGCGCGCGCGGCGCGGGCGCGTGGCGGCGGCGCAGCGCGGCGACCAGGTTGCCCCGGGCGCGCGCGCCGAAGTGCCCCGGCACGAACGCGGACATCGGCCACTGCGCGTCGGACAGCACGACCTTCACCGGCCCCGCGGCCCCGAGGAAAGGCACCTCGACGACCCCCTGCTCGCCCAGGCAGAAATCGAGCCGCGCGTCGGGCGCGTCGGACCTGTCGCGATCGAGCAGCCTGCCCGTGGTCCCCTCGCGCGCCTCGGCGTCGAGGTCGGTCGCGCGGCGCAACGTGGCGCTCGGCACCTCGGCCATCAGGTCGAGGCGGTGGCAACCCTCGGGGAGCTTGACCGAGAACTGCCCCGTCCCGATCGACGAGGCGCGCATGTCGGTCGGAGCGACGCGCGGCGCCCCTTCCGCGAGCGCGCGCCGCGCGGCCCGCGCGACCCGGGCGTCGAGCGGCCCCGGCTCGGAGGGCCGCCCAGGGTCGCCGCGGGGCGCGACGGGCCCGGACGCGCGCTCCGGCAGGATGGCCTCGACGCGCTCCAGCGGCCCGCTCGACGCGGCGACGACGACATCGAACGCGCTGCGCGTCGACAGCACCTCGATCGCCACGCGGCGCAGCCCCTCGCGCTCGGCCCCGCACCGCGTGATGGCCGCGACCCCGGCGACGCTCAGGACGCGGCGGTCGTCCTCGGGCTCCGCGCCGCGCAGCTGCTGGATGAGGCCCTCGAGGGCGGGGACGCCGCCCGATGGCCCCTCGGGAGAGAGCGTGAACTCCGCCGTGCGCGGCGCGAGGAACGCGGCGGTGAGGCACTCGTCCGCCGCCGCGCCGGCAGCGCCAGCCACGCGGGCCGGGCCGGCGGGCGGATCGACCGCCACGACCCGGGCGCGGCCGTGCTCGAGGAAGATGGGGGGGAGGCGCGCGACGCGCGCGCCCGAGAGCGACCACATCCGCGCGACGCGCGCGGCGTCGTCGCTGAGATCCGCGCGCGCCGGCGTCCCCGCGGAGACGCCGGCGAGCGCGGCGAGGAGCGAGAGGGCCGCGGCGCGCGCCACGCGCGCCACGCGCGCCACGTCTGATGCCGCGCGGCCCCGCTCGACGGCGCCGCCCGCCGCGGCCCTCAGGCGCCCGCGGCTACGACGAGCTGCGCATCGACTCGATGAGGATGCGCGCGACCTCCGGACGGGAGAACTCCGGCGGCGGCAGCTCGCCGCGCTGGAGCAGCTCGCGCACCTTCGTCCCGGACAGGTTGACCTGCGTCGACGCATCACCAGGCGCCGTCTTCGCCGTGGCCATCGCGCCGACCACCGTCGAGTAGAACGCGTTCTCGAAGTTGAGCGTGGTGATGCCGAGCTCTCCGGGGCTGAAGGCATTGAAGATCTCCTGCGCGTCGTACGTGCCGTAGTAGCTGCCGACGCCGGCGTGATCGCGCCCCACGATGAAGTGGGAGCAGCCGTAGTTCTTGCGCGCCAGCGCGTGGAAGATCGCCTCGCGCGGCCCCGCGTAGCGCATCGCCGCCGGGTAGATCGAGAGGAGCACGCGGTCCTTCACATAGTACTTCGCGATGAGCTCCTCGTAGCAACGCATCCGCACGTCCGCCGGGATGTCGTCCGACTTGGTCGCGCCGACGAGCGGGTGGATCATCAGGCCGTCGCAGATCTCCAGCGCCGTCTTGGTGATGAACTCGTGCGCCCTGTGGATCGGGTTCCGCGTCTGGAACCCGACGATGCGGCGCCAGCCCTTCTCGGCGAAGTACGCCCGCGTCGTCGCCGGGCTCCGGTCGTACGCCGGGAACGCCGAGTCGACGGGCCGCTCCAGCACGCGGATCTCGCCGCCGACGTACACGGGGCCCGTGCTCATCAGGTACGCGACGCCCGGGTGCTTCGTCTCGGTCGTCCGGAACACCTCCTGCGCCTCGATCTCCTTGTTCGGCCGCCACTTGTCGCTCAGCTCGATGACCGCGACGATGCGTCCGTCGCGCGCGCGGAGCGCCGCCTCGGAGCCCACGCGGAGCCCCTCGGCCGCCTGCTCGGAGACGGCGAGCGTGATCGGCATCGACCACGGCAGGCCGCTCTCGAGCCGCATCTCGCGCACGACGCGCAGGTAGTCCTTCGAGTTCATGAAGCCGCGCAGCGGGGAGAACGCCCCGATCGCGATCATCTCGACGTCGCTCTCGGTCCGCTCGTCGAGCTCGATGACCGGCAGCCCCTTCGCCCGCTCCGCGAGCGACGCCTTCGCCGCGCCCTCGACCCACCGGTTCACGAGCTCGCCGCCGTGCGGCGCGATCAGCCCGCGCGCGCCGCCCGCGGCCGCCCCCGCGGCGGCCGCGCCGGACACGGCGACCGCGCCTCCGCGGCGCGGGACGTAGCCGAGCTCCTCGAGCTTGGCGAGGATCTTGGCGAGGCTCTCCTCCTTCGTCTCCTTGCCGGTGTCGACGACCACCTCGGGGCTCTCGGGCGCCTCGTACGGATCGTCGATGCCCGTGAAGTTCTTGATCTCGCCCGCGAGCGCCTTCTTGTAGAGCCCCTTCGCGTCGCGCTCGGCGAGCACGGGGATCTCGCAGGAGCAGAACACCTCGACGAAGTGGGGGATCTGGGCCCGCTGCTCGTCACGGATCGCCTTGTAAGGGCTGATGGCGGCCGTCATCGCGCACGCGCCCGACCGGGCGATGAGCTTCGCCACGTATCCGATCCGCCGGATGTTCGTATCGCGGTCCTCCTTCGAGAACCCGAGGCCCTTCGAGAGGTTGGTGCGCACCTCGTCGCCGTCGAGCACCTCCACATGGACGGAGCGGGCGCGGAGCTCGGCCGAGAGCATCGCCGCGAGCGTGCTCTTGCCGGCGCCGCTCAAACCGGTGAACCAGACAACAAAACCTGACATTTAGGCAACTCCTTCGATGATGAAGTGACGACTACGGACTCGGCCTCTCCGGGCCTCGGATTCAGATCCCTCAACGAGCGGATGAGGGCTGCGCGAGAGCGCGTCGACGCGCGCCCCGGCGCGATGAGCTCAATCGACGACGGAGAACGTCGACGCGACGAACGCGGCGCCGTCCCACACGAAGAGGCGGTGCTCGGCGATGCGGGGCGCCTCCTCCGGGCGCCCTTCGCCGGAGCCGCCGCGCACGCTGGTGACGAGGAACGCGAGCGGGAACGCCGGCCCGGGCCCCAGCACGATCTGGCCCCCTTCCTCGGCCGGCGGCTCGCCGCCGCTCATCATGGCGGCGTCCGTCGGGCTGAAGTAAGCGCCGGCGTCGAGGTGGGAGTGATAGAGCACCTTCACCGGGCGCCCCGCCGAGGCGCCCTTCTCGACAGCGTCGGAGAAGCGCTTGCCGTTGAAATCGAAGAACGTCCGCGCCGTCCGGAAGTACCGCTCCGGATCGATGGCGTGAAGCTTGTTCGCGATGTTGTCCATCCGAACGTGCTCGTCGCAGAGCAGCGGCTCGGTCGCGGGCCCCTTCAGGTACCCGCAGGCCTCCTCGTCGCGCGCGTAGCCCGCGAGCGCCTCGTCCTCGACCGCCTTGAGCACGCTCGCCTTGAGGACGACCCCACCGGCGGTCCACGGCTGTGGAGACATCACCATACGTAACGCTTCTCCCATTTCATGGGCGCAAAATAGCGGTCGCCCCGGTCCGGGACAATCGCCACGACGCACCCTCCTTGCTGTTCGCGGTGCAGGCGCTTCGCCACCTCGAAGGCCGCGAAGACGGCCGCGCCGCCCGAGTGCCCCACGTGCAGCGCCTCCTCGCGCGCGAGGCGATCGGACATGTCCCAGCCGTCCTCCGTCGCGATGCGCATCGTCTCGTGGTACGCGCCCTCGTCGTGGATGGCGGGCACGAGCGAGCTCGGCAGGTGCTTGAGCCCCTCCAGCCCGTGGAGCGCCTCCGTGGGCTCCACGGCGATGCAGCGGATCGGGCGGTGGTGCTCGCGCAGCCGCCGGCTCGTCCCGACGATGGTGCCGCTCGTGCCGATGCCGGCCACGAAGTGCGTGATCCTGTCGCCGACCGCCTCCAGGATCTCGCGCGCCGTGCCGTGGTAGTGGGCGAGCGGGTTGTCCTCGTTCGAGTACTGATCCGGGTAGAAGTACCGCTCCGGATCCTTCTCGACCAGCGAGCGCACGAGGCGGATCGCGCCGTCGGAGCCCTCCATCGGGTCGCTGAAGATGAGCTCCGTGCCGAACGCGCGCGCGATGTCCTTGCGCGCCTTCGACACGTTCGACGGCATGACGAGCGCCACCTTGAAGCCCATCGCCGCGCCGAAGAGCGAGTAGGCGACCCCGGTGTTGCCGCTCGTCGAGTCGATGAGCGTCTTCTGGCTGGTGAGGCGGCCGTCCGCGGCGGCGCGGGTCATCATCCGCAGCGCGGCGCGATCCTTCACCGAGCCGCCGGGGTTCGCGAACTCGAGCTTGGCGTAGACCTCGACCGACGGCGTGTCGCGGCCGACGCGCGAGAGGCGCAAGAGCGGCGTGTCGCCCACCGCGTCGACGACCGATCCCAGGCGGCGGGAGCGGGCGAGCGAGTGCCTCATGACGGGTCGACCTCCCCCGCGCTCCCCTGCCCCGCGCTCCCCGCGGCGCTGTCCAGAGCCAGCGCGGCGCGCATCTCGGCGAGCGCCGCGCGCGCGCCGGCGAGCACGGCGCGCGCGGCGGGCGAGGCGACGAGGTCCGCGGGCGCGAGCGCGGCGAGGTCGATCGCGCCGTCCGCGAGCGCGCCGAAGCCGGCGCCGCGCGCGTAGCGCTCCGCCACCTCGTGCGCGAGCGGCGGCGCGTCGCTGCCGCCGCCGAGCACGCGCGCCGTCGCCGCCCCGAGCCTCGCCTGTCCCTCTGGACCGATCTCCGCGAGCAACACCTGGCGGAGATAGCGCGGGTCGTCCACCTCAGCCCCCGGCGATCGCGGGCACGATCGCCACCTGGTCACCGCCCTTCACGGGCGTCTTCAGCCCGTCGAGGAAGCGGATGTCCTCGTCGCCCACGAAGATGTTCACGAAGCGCCGCACGCCCTTCTCGTCGAGGAGTCGGTCGCGGATGCCGGGGTAGCTCTTCTCGAGGTTCTCGATCAGCTCGCCGACGGTGCCGCCGGCGGCTTTGACCTCGTCCTGCCCGCCGGTGAGCGTGCGGAGCGGGGTCGGGATGCGGACGGTCGCGGTGTCAGCCATGGTCTTGCTCTCCAGTCTTGAGGTGGGTCGAGGATCCGCTCTCGCGGTCGTTTTCAGCTTCAGCGTGGGTCGGGGATCCGCTCTCGCGGTCGTTTTCAGCTTCAGCGTGGGTCGGGGATCCGCTCTCGCGGTCCCCTTCAACGTGGGTCGGGGATCCGCTCTCGGCCGCGCACGCGACGACGTAGCGGGACGCGTCGATCGTCGCGATCGCGGCGCGCGCTCCGCACAGGTCGCAGGCGGGCCGCGCGGAGACAGGGACGCTGCGCAGCGTGTCCGTGCGGCCGTCGTACGTCGCGATCCGGCCGAAGATCGACGCGTCGCCCGCGAGGATCGCCAGCGCGCGATCCGCCGCGATCGCGCCGGCCACGCCGCACACCGGGCCAGCCACCCCGGCCGTGGCGCAATCCGGCGCGTCCCCGGTCGGCAGGTCCTCGAACAGGCAGCGGTAGCAGGGCGCCCCCTCCCCCGCGACCGCCATCACCGTCGCGCGCCAGCGGATCGCGGCGGCATGGACCACCGGCGTCCTCGTGAGGCGGCACACGTCGGCGATCAGGAACCGCGACGCGAAGTTGTCGGTCGCGTCGACAACCACGGAGACGCCCGGCATCAGCCCCGCCGCCGCGCTCGGCGTGAAGCGGCCGTAACGGCGATCGACGCGGAGCCCGGGGAAGCGGCGGCGCAGCGCCTCCGCGAACGCATCGAGCTTCGGCCGCCCGACGTCGTCGTCGTCGAACAGGATCTGACGATGCAGGTTCGTCAGCTCGACCTCGTCGTCGTCCGCGACCCGGAGCTCCCGCACCCCGGCGGCGGCGAGCGCGAGCGCGGCGGGCGCGGCGATCCCCCCCGCCCCGACGAGGAGGACGCACCCGCGGATCGCCTCGCCGCCGCTCATCGGAAATACTCGTCCAGGCTGAAGTAGCGCTCGCCGGTGTCGCAGAGGACGGTCACCACGTTGGCGTCGGGGCCGAGCTCGCGGGCGACGTCGAGCGCGACGCGTACCGCCGCGCCGGCGCTGATGCCGACGAGCAGCCCCTCCTGCCGGGCCAGCGCCACCTTCGTGTCGTACGCGGCGCGATCGCTGATCGTCCGCACCTCGTCCACCACGCCCGGATCGTAGTTCGCGGGGACGAACCCGGCGGCGAGCCCCTGGATCTTGGTGGGCCCGCGCTCGCCGCGCGAGATCGTCGCGCACGACTCGGGCTCGACCGCGATGACGCGCGTCGCCGCGCGCATCCGCTTGAGCACCCGCCCGACGCCGCTCACCGACCCGCCCGTCCCCACGCCGGCGACGAACGCGTCGATCGTCAGCGACTGCCGGGGACCGGGCCGCCCCGGCGCGTCGAGGCCGGCCATCGCGTGCAGGATCTCCCGCGCGGTCGTCTCCGCGTGGACGCGCGGGTTGTCGGGGTTGTCGAACTGGCTGAGGATGAGCGCCCCCGGGATGTCCGCCGCGAGCTCGCGCGCCCGCGCGATGGCCCCCTCCATCTGCAGCTCGGGCTCGGTCAGGACGACCTCCGCGCCGTAGGCCTCGAGCAGCTGGCGCCGCTCCAGGCTCATGCTCGCCGGCATCGTCAGGATGCAGCGGTACCCCTTCGCCGCGCACACGATCGCGAGCCCGATCCCGGTGTTCCCCGACGTGGGCTCGATGACGACGCCGCCCGCGCCGAGCAGCCCGCGCGCCTCGGCGCCCTCGATCATCGCCAGGCAGATCCGGTCCTTCAGCGAGCCGCCCGGGTTCTGCTGCTCGGCCTTCCCGAAGACGCGCCCCCGGGGCGTCGCCGCGTCGACGCGGCGGATCTCGAAGAGCGGCGTGTCGCCCACGAGGTCGAGGAGGCTGTCGACGACGCGCGGGTGCGACGGGAGCGGCGGGAGCTGCGCTGCGCCCTTCGCGGGTTCCGCGGGAGTGCGGGGGGCGCCGGTGGACTGTGCGGATCGTTCGGGGCTGCTCATGGTGTCGGCTCAGATCACGTAGGTCGAGCGCTCTGGCCGCCCCTTGCGGTGCACGCCGAGCTCGACGCCGCGCTCGCAGACGTCGGCGATCGACACCGAGTCGAAGCAGCGCTCGATGGCGAGCGCCAGATCCTGGAACACGGCCGTGGGCGGGTCGAGCGGCGAGCCCTCCGGCCTGCCGTCGTCATCCGGAGCGATCACGGCGACCGGCCCCTCCAGGGCGCGGACCACGTCGCCCAGGCTGATCTCGCTCGCGGGCCGCGCGAGGTGGTAGCCGCCGCGCGGCCCCCGCTTCGAGCTGATGAGCCCGGCCTTCTTCAGGTCCTGGAAGATCTGCTCCAGGAAACGCGCGGGGATGAGCTCCCGCTCGGAGATCTCGCGGATCTGGGTCGGCCGCCCGTCGTTGTGGAATGCGATATCGAACAATGCGCGCACACCGTAGCGACCCTTGTTCGAGAGCTTCACCGCCAGCCATATGCATTGGTGCATCGGAGAAGTCAAGAACCGCACATTCAGCGACTTCCGCTTCTTTCCGTGCGACACAGCACCCGAACAGCCCACAAAAACCGGGCGTCGCGGGGAAATTACCAGCAGAGGTTCACCGTTCGCCGCGTCGGCGCGACGCAGCCTCCGGCTTCCTGTTGAACCGGGTGGGACGGGTTCAGTAGCTTCGAGCTCTATCGAGGCTGCGAGTCGCCGCGCGTGCACGGAGGGGCGCGCGGAACGTGATCGGCGCGCGGGCGTCGCACGGTTCGGGTTGCGGCGCACCAACCTAGGAGTCGGCCGGTGGCTTTCTATCAGGACCCCCCCACACTCGGGAACCAGTACGACGACGACCGCGTGCTGCGGTCCTATCTCGCGCGGGCCCTGCCGCGCGAGGTGGCCGCATCGATAACGCCTTCGCTGCGGGAGATGGGCGAGCTCGCCGGCGGCCGCCTGTACGAGCTGCAGCTCGCCGATCGCGCGAACGAGCCGAAGCTCACGTCGTGGGACGCCTGGGGAAGGCGCATCGACCACGTCGAGGTGACCCAGCTCTGGAAGGAGGCGGCCCGCATCGCGTGCGAGCGGGGGGTCGTCGCGACGGCCTACGAGCGGGCGCACGGCGCGTTCTCGCGCGTCCATCAGTTCGCGCTGGCGTACCTCTTCGACGCGTCGAGCGACGTGTACACGTGCCCGCTCGCGATGACCGACGGCGCCGCGCGGACGCTCCTCGCGAGCGACAACCGCGCGCTCATCGACCGCGCGGTGCCCCGGCTCACAAGCCGCGACCCCGCCGCCGCGTGGACCTCGGGCCAGTGGATGACCGAGCGCACCGGCGGCTCGGACGTGGGGCGGAGCGAGACGGCGGCGCGCCTCGACCCCGACGGGGCCTACCGGCTCCACGGGACGAAGTGGTTCGCCTCGTCGACCACGTCGGAGATGGCGCTCACGCTCGCGCGCCCCGAGGGCAACCCGGAGGGCAGCCGCGGGCTGGCGCTCTTCTACGTGGAGCTCGCCGGCGAGTCGGGGCGCCGCGAGGGCGTGCTGATCAACCGGCTGAAGGACAAGCTCGGCACCCGCAAGGTGCCGACCGCCGAGCTCACGCTCGACGGCGTCCTCGCCACGCCGGTGGCGGGCCTGTCGAACGGCGTCCGGGCGATCGCGCCGATGCTCAACGTGACGCGCACCTGGAACGCGATCGGCGCCATCGCCGGGATGCGCCGGGGGCTCGCGCTGGCGCGCTCGTACGCCCAGAGCCGAGTCCAGTTCGGCACGACGCTGGCGGAGAAGCCGCTGCACATGGACACGCTCGCCGAGCTCCAGGCCGAGTTCGAGGGCGCCTTCCACCTGACCTTCCGCGCGATCGAGCTGCTCGGGCGCGAGGAGACGGGCTCGCTCACCGACTCGGAGGCGAAGCTGCTGCGGCTGATCATCCCGCTCGCGAAGCTCACGACCGCCAAGCAGGCGGTGTCGGTGCTGAGCGAGGTGCTCGAGGCGTTCGGCGGGGCCGGCTACGTCGAGGACACGGGGCTGCCGCGCCTGCTCCGGGACGCGCAGGTCCTCACGATCTGGGAGGGCACGACGAACGTGCTCGCCCTCGACGCGCTGCGGGTGATCCTGAAGGACGGCTCGCTCGACATCCTCGCGGCCGAGGTGGCGCGCCTCCTGACCGGCGTCGTCGAGCCCAAGCTCGCCGAGGCCGAGACGTCCGCGTCGCGCGCGGTGTCCCACGCCCGCGCGTGGATCAAGGAGATGGCCGCCGCCGACCGCCCCGGCCTCGAGGCAGGCGCCCGCCGGGTCGCGATCACCCTGGGCCGGGCGCTGCAGCTCGCCCTGCTCGTGCGACACGCCGCGTGGGCCATGGACCGCGAGCGAAGCCGGACCGCGCTGGCCGCCGCCATCCAGTTCGAGCGCAACGGCGTCGACTGCATCCGGGACCACGATCGCGACACGATCGAGGCCCTCGCCGAGACGCGACAGCGGCCCGATACCTGAACAAAAGGTGGGGTCTACCCACTGAACAAATCCCTCCGGCAACCCGGGCGCGGCGACAGCGCGAGGCAGGCGTGGCGCCGCGATCCACGCGTCGTCCGCGACCTTCGACGATTTTTCCGTGGTCGCGCCACGTTCTGATCATACAGAATTAACTTTTGATTTCGGACGGTTGCGAACGCACGGCCGTACTGGAAGCGGACGGCATTTGTCCTAGCGTCGTGCGAAGGCACTAGACGGGACAACCTGAACGGGCTTACAGTAATGCGTAGCTGCGGCGCTGAACGCGTGCCCGACGCGGGCGACGTGCGGGCGGGCCCGTCCATCGAGGCGGGCTCCGCCGGCGCGGCGTCCCCGGTGGGGTGAGATCCGCCTGCGCGCGCCTCCGGCGCGTGCGTGGGACTTCGTCCGCCTCCTGGACGGATCGGGCTCGCGTGGGCCCGGGCACGCGCGCGGCGCGCGGTGTGGGTGAGCGCACACGACGAGCTGCGAGCTGCGAAGAGGCGAGATGAAGACGCAATACACGCTGCTGTCCGGCGAGACGGTCGAGTTCCCGACGCCGGCGGGCGAGCTGGGCGCCTTTCTGTCCCGGGTCCTGGCGGCGGCCAGGGATCCGTCGGTGTCCGATGCGGAGCTGCTCGATCTCGTGCTCGGCCCGGAGAACCCGTTGCTGGACAGGACCGCCGTCGCGGGCCGGAGCGTCGCGACCGCCGACGTGTACCGCGACCCGGCCTTCCACGTGATGCTCGACTGCGTGGCGCGGAAGCGGCTGCCGCCCGATTCGGCGGTCGTCACGCCGCGGACGCGGTTCACGATGACGGTGCCGGACGCCGCGCACCAGCTCGGCATCTCGGAGAGCGCGGTGCGCCAGGCGATCTACGCGGGGCGGCTGCGCGCGAGCAAGGAAGGGGGCACCTACTACCTCGATCCGCACTCGGTGGCGGGCTACCGCGTGAGCAAGCGGGGTCCGCGGCGCCAGGACCAGATGGCGAAGGGACCGCCCGGGGCCACGCTCGACGCGCGCATCGGCTCGGGGCCGGACGCGAGCTTCCGCGTGAAGCACAGCCGCGACGACTTCGAGCTGTCGGAGAAGCGCGGCCCCGAGTGGACGGGGATGATCCCGGCGGGGTGGCGGCGGATCGCGGTGCTCGGCACGTCGAAGGACCGCTCGCGCTACTGGGAGATCGAGCCCGCCGAGGGCGAGAGCGTGCTTCACTTCGAGGGCTTCTACCTGCGCGGCGGCTTCCGCATCGTGGAGACCGTGAGCACGTCGCCGCGCGCTGTCGCGGCGTTCAAGGACTTCCAGCCGCGGTGAGCGCGCGGCGCGGTCGCCGGATCAGAAGCGGGCCTGGAAGCTCGTGCCGAGGCCGAAGAAGTCGGGGTTCACGAAGGTGCGCAGGGCCACGGTGCCCTCGGAGGGATCGCGCTCCATGAAGGTGCCGTTGTTGTCACGCACATATTGAGCCCACGCCACCGCGGAGAGGATCTTGCTGATATCCCACTTGAGGCTCGCGCGGAGCTGGAAGATCGGGGCGGCGGAGGTGTTGAAGGGGAGGATCGACACATTGCCCTGCTCTCGGACGACGGACGTGCGCGCGATCACCACGCTCATGGCGTCGACGGACATCGTCCTGAACGCGGCGGGGAACTGCAGGCCCACGCCGAGGCCGGGCGTGAGCCGCGCGGACGCGAGGTGGTAATCGGCCGCGAGCGCGAAGAACAGCTCGTCGGCCGTCGAGGTCTGGGCGGTCTTCGGGATCGTCTGGAAGGGGATGAAGCTCGGCTGGTTGCGCAGCACGAACGGCAGGTCGCGGTAGACGCCCGTGACGCTCGCGCGCGCATACCCGGACTTGACGACCGCCTGGAGGGCGCCGGCGCGTGCCGGCTGGTGGGTGGTGGCGCCGGCAGATTCGAAGTCCTTGAGGTTCTGAAAGAGGTTCGTCGCCTCGAGGCTCACGGCCCATGTCGTCCTGGCCGGCGCGTACGGCTCGGGCTTGAAGAGGATCTGCGGCTTGCTGGGATCGTTGCGGTAGAGGAGGAAGTCGACCGACTGGGGGATGGGCTCGTTCCTGGCGTGCGCGACGATCCGGGCCGAGGCGCCGTAGGTGTAGACAGGGTCGCCGGCGACGTCGGGCAAGTCGAAGCGGCCCTGCTGGAAGTAGCCGGCGCCGAGGTCGAGGTGAACGTAGGGGTGGAGATCGGCGCCCCCGCCAAGGAGAAAGCCGTAGTTGGTCTGAGCGATTCGGATCTCCTCGGTCTCGCTCGTGCCGGGGGTGAGCACCTTCTGGACCTGGGTGAGGCTCGCGACCTTGAACCCCGCGTACACGCTGAACCGGTCGGCATCGAGCTGGACCTTCGCGCCAGGCGCGGTTCCGATGATGCGCGGGAAGATGGACTGGTTGGCGGAGCCGTTCGTCCCGCCCCACGAGATGTCGTAGAGGTAGCCGAGACGAAACCGGTCCGTGTCGATGGGCCAGAGCGTGACACCGACGCCGGTCTTCCCCTCTGCCCTGCCGCCTATGTGATAGAAGGCGCGAATGAACGATCCGGCGTCGTAAAACGCCTGATTGACGTTGTTGTTGTTCCTGGACAGCGCGGCGAGATCGATGCGCAGGACGAGCGAAGCCTCGGTGTCCAGCCGCTCGATGAACCCCGGCATCCTCTTGTAGAGCGCGAGGTGCGTCAGGTTCTCGCGCCCGCTGAAGCGGGAGTTGAGGTTGTCGAAGAAGAGCCGGTATTGCTTTCGATCGCCGACGCTGAGGTTGGGCGAGAGCGGCTGCGCCTGACCCGTGTCGTGGAGCAGGTCGTCGTCGCCGAGCGTCCACGTGAGGCGCGTGTCCATCGCGTCCCCCACGCGGACGAGAGGCTCGGTGGCCGCTGGCGGGAGGTAGGGTTCGATCCGCGGGAGGGTCGGGACGACGGCTGCGGGGGCGGGCTGGGAGATCGGAGGCGGCGCGGCGGCCGCCGGCGCCGGCGCGGCCTGGTCCGAGGCTGGCGCGTCGGGCGCCGGGGCCGGCACGGCCTGGTCCGGGCTCGGCGCAGCCGGCGCTGGCGGCGGCTGCGGCTGGCCCAGCGCCGGCGGCGCGAGCGTGAACAGCAAGGCCGCGGAGGCAGCAGGGGCGAGGAGCGCGCTTCGGTGCATGGCGGGCGGTGGCTTTCCTGGGCCTGGGTGAACCGGCGGGCGCGGCGCGGCCGCGGCGAAGGCGAGGAGGTGGCTAGTTGGTCTCCGCGTCGTCGTCGTCGAGGCTGCGCGTCCGGACGCAGGCCTCCTTCGAGGGCTTCGTGGCGGGCGCGCAGCCGGGCGCCCGGCAGACGAGGTCGTCCGGACAGCGGGCTTCGATCGTCCAGTTCAGCGAGCCGCCCGAGAAGCTCCGGAGCGTGCCAGTCACCGCGTCGATCACCTCGCCCCGGTGGGACGTCGGATCGAAGGCGCTCACCGTGCCCGTCTGGATCTGGATCCTGCTCGACCCGTCCGTGATCTTGTAGTTGCCGCGCGCGGAGTAGCTCGTCCACTCGCTGCACTCGGGGTCGTCCGAGCACGCGTTCGCGCAGCTCCGCTCGGCCTGGCTGTCGAAATCGACCTGCCCGTCGCCGTTCAGATCGCAGTTCGACTGCTCCGCGGCGAAGACGTTGTCCCTCGCGGGCCTCGGACCGAAGCGCTCGCCGATGTGGAACCCCTCGACGCGCACGAGCCCGCTCTCGAGGCGCTCCATGGCCAAGGCGCCAGCGATCGTCGGCCCGTCGAGCACCGTCGGCTCCGGGACCAGGCACTCCGCTCCTTCCTGCGCGCGCGCGATCTCGTACGAAGGGAACGAGAGCTGGGTGAAGCCGAAGAACTCGTCGACGGTGCCCGCGAGGTACTCGAGCCGATCGCAGACACGCAGGTTGGCAGGTGTGCTGAAATTGTACGCGAAGAGGTGGTTGAAGCCGCTGCCCTGGCCGGCCAGATCGGTGACGTAGAAGCCGTCGCTCGAGACACG
Organism: Sorangium sp. So ce128; assembly: GCF_051525245.1. Lineage (NCBI taxonomy): Bacteria > Pseudomonadati > Myxococcota > Polyangiales > Polyangiaceae > Sorangium > Sorangium sp. So ce128. The sequence continues at coordinate 8,259,185 of NZ_CP150313.1, forward strand.
CGTGACGACGACCTGCTGGGGAGCCGCGGTGTCGATCCGCATCGCTTCGGACGGATAGGGCGTCGCCGAGCCGCCGCCCTGCACGTCGGCGATGCGCGGCGAGGCGTAGGCGACCGGCTTCGAGACGCCGGCGCTGAAGGAGCCGCCCTCCTCGGTGTCGTCGTCCGCGAAGGCGCACCCGGGATCGGCGGGGAAATCGACGAGCATGTCGCCCGGCGCGTCGTCGTTGACGCCGTTGGCGCACGCGGGGCGGTCGCCCCGGGACGCGGGCCGGTAGCCGAGGTCCTCGACCCACAGCCGGATGGGCCCGTAGACGGCCGTCACGTGGGCGATCCCCTCGGCGACGCCGTCCCGCAGGCGGATGTTGCGGCCGACCGCGATGCCCTCGTCGTCCGCCTCGACGTCGAGCACCGCCCCGGGATCGACGCTCAGCCTGACCATGCCGTCGAAGGGCGTCCGGCGGCCGGCAGCGTCGCGCGCCTCGATCCTGAACGACCAGGTGTCCACCGTGTCGCCGCGGTTGGCCGGCAGCGGCGCCTCGGCGGAGGGGGGCGCTTCCCCGTTCACCTGCACGACCTGGACCCAGAAGCTCGAGACGCCCCGGGGCGGCCCGCCGTCGCTGCCGCACCCGGCGAGCGCGGCGGCCGCGAGCGCCGCTCGGCGCCTCGCGCGCGGCGTCACTGGCCCACCATCCGCAAGCGGCCGTCGGAGAAGTTGCCGAGCCGCCGGTCGACGCACGCCAGGTGCTTGCACTGCTCGCCCGCGGCGCTGCACGGGGCGAGCGCGCTCTCGCACTGCTCCCGCACCCAGTCGGTCGGCGCCTCGGCGCAGACGTCGCGCTGGTAGGCGGCGACGTCATCGCGGCAGCGCGCGAGCACACACGCGCCCCGGGAGCACGGCGCGTCGCCGGTCTTGCACGCCCGCCCCTCGACCACCGACTCGGGGCACGCGCAGACGAAGCCCTCGCCCGCGCCCGCGCAGTCGGCGTCCCGACGGCACGACGCGAGCTCGCCGCGCTCGTCCGCGCCGCACGGGCTGCCCGCGCGGATGGCGTCGATCAGCGCGTCGCGCTGCTGCACCTGGGTGTCGAGCTGCGTCGTGTTGCGCTGGAGCACGCGGAACCCGCTGCCGCCCTGGGCGAGGTAGCTCGACGTCGCCAGCTCGTAGGTCGCGATCGGATCGAGCGGCTGCCAGCAGCGCCTCGCCTCGACGTCGCAGCTGCCCACCTCGCCGCCCGGACAGTCGGCGTCGCCGTTCGGGCACGCTATCGCCGGCTGGCGCGCGCCGATGTACACGTGGGTCGCGACGCCGGACGCGGCGCCGTCGGCCGAGCGCGCGGCGCAGTGGATGACGACCCGCGCGCCCGCGATCTGCGCCTGCGAGACGCACCCGCGGCCGCTCGATCGACGCGCCACGAAGTCGAAGAGCTCCTGCACCTCGAGGCCGGAGAGCTGCATCTTCGAGATCGAGTTGTCGAAGGGGAAGACGTTGAACATCTGCTCGACCGTCACCGGGCCGGGCACGAGGTCGGCGCGGATGCCCGTCGTGTTCGTGAGCGCGAAATCGGTCTGGATGCCGAGGCGCAGCCACATCGCCCCGGCGATGAGGTTGCCCAGCGGCGAGTCGCCGCCGCTCGCCGAGGCGCGGCGGGAGCCGCCCGGCGCGTAGCCGACCAGGAGATCGAGGTTCGCGAGCGCGTCGAGCCCCTGCGCGTACGGCTCGAGCGCCGAGGCGACGATCGGATCGTCGGGCACGCCCTCGGTCACCGGGAAGAGCTCGTACCGGTCCGAGAGCACCTCGAAGCCGTTCACCGGGTCGTAGCCGCCCCCGAGCTCGGAGGCGTCCCTGGACAGCACGAGGTCGAGCCGCCCGACGAACTTCGCGAACGCGCCGGAGTGCGCGAGCAGCACGTCGCGCGGCGTGCAGTAACGCCGGCGCTTCGCGCCCTCCCCGGGCGAGCGCTCGTCGTTCAGGAGGATGTAGTGCCGCTGCTCCTCCTCGTCGTAGTACCGCGAGCAGTCGCGGACGCGCTTCGGCGGCTGGAGGACGATGTGGTTGTGCCCGCCGAGCACGACGTCGATGCCCGTCGTGGTCTCGATCATCCGCTCGTCGCCGTCGAGGCCGAGGTGCGTCACGAAGACGATGACGTCCACCGTGGGGCGGAGCAGGTCGACGTAAAACTGGGCGACCTCGGTCGTGTTCAGCGGGGTGACGCCGAGCCGGTTCGGCGCCTCGAAGATCGACGTCAGGCTGGAGAGGTTGCCCATCCCGACGACGCCGACCTGGAGGCCCTCGAGGTCGAAGACCGTGAACGGCTGCAGGATGGCGCCGAGCGGAGAGGCGCCGGGCTGCGCGGGGTCCTCGAGCTGGTAGTTCGCCGCGAGGACGGGGAAGCCGGCGTTCTGCTGGAGCTGGATACCGAGGTTCAGCGCGCCGCGGTCGAACTCGTGGTTGGCGACGATCATGGCGTCGACGCCCATGGCGCCGAGGGCGCGGATCTCCGCCTCTCCCGAGTAGAAATTGAAGATCGGCGCCCCCTGGAAGCAGTCGCCGCCGTCGAGGTGAAGCGCGCGCGACGACCGGGCGCGCTCGCGCCCGAGGAGATGGGACATTCGCGCGGCGCCGCCGACGTTCGCGATCGAGGCCGCCGCGCCGAGGCCGAGCCCCGCGTCCACCTGACCGAGCTGCAGGTTGTACGGGAAGAGCCGCGAGTGGATGTCCGACGTGTGGAGCAGCGTCAGGTGCACCTGCCCGACGAGCCGCGTCGGCGGCGCCTCCTCCTCGCAGCCCGCCGCGCACAGGCCGAGCGCCACCGCGCAGGCGGCCAGCGCGCGCGCCACCCCGGACGCGACCGGCACCGCAGGCGTCGGCCCCACCGCACCCAGCGCGCCGCTCACCGCGTGGCGCGCTCTCCCGTGAGCAGGTCGTAGAGGTCCGGCGCGAACGAGGCGGCGACGCAGCACTCGACCTCCTCCGCCGTCGCGCAGGCGAGCGCCTCCGCCGCGACCGCCTCGGCCTCGGCGACCGTCACGCGCCGGAGCGTCTCCTTGATCTCCGGGATCGCCGCCGCCTCCATCGAGAAGTCGCGGAGGCCGAGGCCGAGCAGCAGCAGGGCGGCGAGCGGATCGCTCGCCATCGCGCCGCAGAGGGAGACCGGCCTGCCGAAATCCTGGCCTGCCTGGATCACCTTCGTGATCAGCCGCAGGATCGACGGGTCGAACGGCGAGGCCAGGTAGGCGAGCGAGCGGCTGGTCCGGTCGACCGCGAGCGCGTACTGGATCAGATCGTTCGTCCCGAGGCTCAGGAACGCGGCCTCGCGCGCGAAATGATCGACCATGATCGCCGCCGAGGGCACCTCGATCATCACGCCGAGCGGGATCTCGTCGGCGCACGCCTGGCCGCGGGCGCGCACCTGCTCCTGCGCGCGGCGCAGCAGCGCGCGCACCTGCCGGAGCTCGCCGAGGCCCGCGACCATGGGGATCATGATCCGCACGTCGCCGTAGGCGGAGGCGCGCACCATGGCGCGGAGGTGCTCGAGGAAGACGTCGGGGCGCGAGAGCGCGAGCCGGACCGCGCGGAGGCCGAGCATCGGGTTCATCTCGGGCGGCACCTGGAACGTGGAGACGAACTTGTCGCCGCCGATGTCGAACGTGCGCAGCGTGACCGGCTTCGGGCGGAGCGCCTCGACGACGGCGCGGAAGATCTCGAACTGCTGATCCTCCGAGGGCGGGGACGTGCGGTCGATGTAGAGGAACTCGGTCCGGTAGAGGCCGATGCCGTCGGCGCCCTGGTCGCGCGCGAGGATCGCCTCGGCCGGGAGCTCGACGTTCGCCCGGAGCGACACCTTGACGCCGTCCTTCGACTGGGCGGCACGGTGCCTGGACTCCGAGAGCTCCTTGCCGAGCGCGACGTAGCGCTCGGCGCGGGCGCGCGCGTCCGCGAGCTCGGCCGGGCCGGGGCGAACGACGACCGTGCCGCGCAGCCCGTCGATCACCACGACGTCGCCCGTGATCACGCGCTGCAGCACGTCGCTGACGCCGACCACGGCCGGGATCTCCAGCGCGCGCGCCATGATGGAGGTGTGGCTCGTGCGGGTGCCGACCTCGGTGACGAAGCCGACGACCGGCTCGTCGACCATCGCCGCGGTGTCGGCCGGCGACAGGTCGTGCGCGATGAGGATCGTCGGCCCGGAGAAGCGCGGGAGCGCCGCGCCGAACGTCGCCGGCATGGCGATCGAGTTCTGCAGCTCGATCAGGCTGCGCGTGGAGAGGGGCGAGGTGTCGCGCGAGGACGGCGGCTCCTGGGGCGGGAGGCTGAACGCGCGCAGGAGGCGCTCGCCGACGAACAGGACGTCGTGGCTGCGCTCGCGCAGGTACGGGTCGTCCAGCGCGGCGAAGCGGCCGGCGATCGCCTCGCACGCGATCACCACCGCCCACTCGGCGCAGCGGCGCTCCTCGGTGACCTGGCGCTTCACGGCGTCGGCGAGGGCCTCGTCGCCGAGCATCAGCAGGTAGGCCTCGAGGATCGACGCCTCGGCGCGGTGGTCGCCGATGCGCTTCGCCATGTCGCGCAGCTCGTCCTGCGCGCGCTCGACCGCGGCCTCGAAGCGCTCGAGCTCCGCCGCGATCTCGCTGGAGCCGACGCGGCGGCGCGGGTGGTTCGTCCGGTGGCCGCCCATCACGACGGCCGCGCCGATGGCGACCCCGGGGGACCCAGCGATGCCCCGCAGCGTCTCCGTCCGGGCGCCGGGCGGCATCGAGTCGACCCGGGCGCCGGGCGCCGCCGAGCCGCTCCGGACGGCGTCCGCCGGGGCGGGATGCTCGTCCGGGGCGTCCGACGAGAGCGCGCTCGGGCCGCGCGTCACTCGTGCTCTCCGAAGCGCGCGGCGATCAGCTCGCCGATGGCGGAGACGGCGTCGGCGGCCTGATCGCCCGTCGCGCTCACCTCGATCTGGGTGCCCATCGACCCGCAGAGCAGGAGCACGCCCATCACGCTCTTCGCGTTGGCCGACTGCCCGTCCGGCCCGGTCAGCGAGATCTCGCAGTCGTAACGCCCCGCGAGCTGCACGAGCTTCGTCGCGGCGCGCGCGTGGAGCCCGCGGACATTGATGATGGTAAACCGCCTCGTTACCGCCTCGGTCGTCACCGCTCGCCCCCCGTCACGCTCGTGTCCGACGCCGGGCGAGGCTCCGACGGGGGCGCTCCCGGCTGCGCCAGCCGGAGATCCACGCCGGGCGCCCCGGCCATGCCCTCTCCCACCCCCGAGGGTACACCACTCGTGCTCGCCCGGGCGACGTCCCGGTGCACGACCGTGATCGGGAGCCCCGTCTTCCGCCGCAAGCTGTCGCTGAGCGCGTTGGTGAGCACGACGGAGCGGTGCCGGCCGCCGGTGCACCCGATGCCGACGGTGAGGTAGCTCTTTCCTTCGCTGGCGTAGCGCGGCATGCAGAACGAGAGGAGCTGCTCTGTCCTGCAGATGAACTCGAGGGCATCCGGGTTCTTCAGGATGTACTCCCGCACGGGCTCGTCGTTCCCCGTGAGCTCGCGGAGGCCGTGGACGAAATACGGGTTGTCGAGGAAGCGGACGTCGAAGAGCAGATCGGCGTCGAGCGGGATGCCGTACTTGTAACCGAACGAGATGAACCGGGTGGACATCCGGGGCACCTCGACCTTCGCGGGGCGCAGCCGCTCGATGACGACGCGGCGCAGGTCGTGCGTCGACAGCCGGGTCGTGTCGAGCTCGATCGTCGCCCTGGCCCGCAGCGACGCGAGCCGCTCGCGCTCCAGGAGGACGCCGTCGAGCATCGCGATAGCGCCGCTGCCGCCGGTCGTCAGCGGGTGCGGGCGCCGCGTCTCGCTGAAGCGCCGGAGCAGCGTCTCGTCCGAGGCGTCGAGGAAGAGGATCACCACGTCCCGTCCGGTCCGTATCGAGTCGAGCGCCGCCGTGGCGCCCGCCAGGAAGGAGCCCACCCGGACGTCGATGCCGAGCCCGATCCGGGTGATCCCGCCCGACTCGCACGCCTCGACCGCCGGCTGCACGAGCGACGTGGGCAGGTTGTCCACGCAGAAGAAGCCGAGGTCCTCCAGGGCGTGGAGCGCCGTCGACTTGCCCGCGCCGGAGAGGCCCGTGACGACGACGACGCGCCCCGGCGCGCCGTCGGGCCCGTGCAGGCCGTGCTGCTGCTGATCGCCTCCGTTGCTCACTCTCGCCTCCTCGGCCGCGGCAGGCTCACGGACGACTCCGTGGGGCTGAACCCGGAGCTCGGGCGATCAGGGGGCGGCCTGCCCCGATCCACGGGCGGCCGGAAGGCGCTGCTCGGGGGGTTCGGCGCGTCCACGCCGCGGCCGGGCGGCTGCGGCCGGGGCGGGCCGGGCGGCGCGGCGATCCGCGAGGCGCCTTCCTCGGCGAGCCTCGCCGGCGGCGGGATCGACGACTCCTCCGGCGAGCGCTCGCGGAGCAGCTCGCCCTCGACATTGCCGAAGAACTCGCGGGCCGCGTGGAACCCGGCGTTCTTCAGGAGCTCGTTGCGGGCGGCGACCTCGAGGATCGACGCCATGTCGCGGCCCGGGCGCACCGGGATGACGAGCTCCCGGATCTTCACGCCGAGGATGGTGTGGTACCGCTCGTCCAGCCCGAGCCGATCGTACTCGGTGTCCTTCGACCACTCGACAAGCTTCACCACGACGTCGATCCGCTTGCGCTCGCGGATCGAGGTGACGCCGAAGAGGTCCTTCACGTTGAGGATGCCGAGGCCGCGCACCTCGAGGTGGTACCGGAGGAGCTCCGCCGGGGCCCCGAAGACCATGCCGGGAGGGCGGTAATCGCACTCCACGGCGTCGTCGGCCACGAGCCGGTGGCCGCGCATCACGAGATCGAGCGCGCACTCGCTCTTGCCGATCGCGCTCGACCCCATGAGAAGGAGGCCCACGCCGAAGACGTCGACGAGCACGCCGTGCAGCCGCAGGCGCGGCGCCAGGCGATCGTCGAGCAGCGCGTGCAGCGCGGTGATCGTGGCGCTCGACCGCACCGCCGAGAGGAGGAGCGGCGTCCCGCTCTCCTCGGCGCACTGCGCGAGCTCCGGCACAGGGACGAACCCGATGCCGGAGCCGTTCGCCTCGAACGGCTGGTCGCCCTGCGTGAGGATGACGCAGCACAGGCCGAGCTCGAAGAAGCCGCGCAGCGACAGGAGCCGGTCCTCGCGGGAGAGCTTGTGGAGGAACGAGAGCTCGGTCTGCCCGAGGATCTGCACCCGCGTCGGGACGATGCCGTGGAAGTGGCCGACGAGCGCGAGCCCGGACTTCTGGATGCGGGTGTTCATGATGGGCCGGTCGAGGCCCGCGGCGCCGGCGATGAGCGTGAGGTCGATGCCGAGCCCCTCGTCGGCCATCAGGCTCCGCACCGCGATGGCGGGGCGGTCCGCCCGGCCACCGCGGGTCGAGGGGGGCATCCGGCCGCCCCCTTCCCCTTCGTGTCCGCCGCTGCGCGGGCCGCTCATGACACCGACCTCCCTTCCTCGGCCGCGATGAGCTCGAACGCCGCGCGCCCGGTCGAGGCGCCGAGCAGCCGCCGCCTGAACGTCTCGTCCCGCAGCAGGCGGGAGATGCGCGCCAGCGTCTTGAGGTGCTCGCCCGTGGCGCGCTTCGGCCCGATCACGGCGACGAGGATGGCCACCGGCGCCCCGTCGATCGCGTCGAAGTCGATCGGCTTCGGGCAGATCAGGACCGCGCCGATCAGCCGATCGACGCCCTCCATCGCGCCGTGGGGGATGGCCACGCCGCTCCCGACGCCGGTGGACTGCAGGCGCTCGCGCTCGCCGAGCACCCGCTCGATGTCATCGGCCTTGACCCCCGGCTGTCCTGCCGCGAGCAGGGCGGCGAGCCGGCGGAGCGCGTCCGTCTTGGAGCGGACGACCCCCTCCTGCTCGCTGGCGACGGATACCTGGTGCGCGGTCAAGATGTCGCGGACTTGCATGCTGATTTCGGCGCTCGGGCGAGGTGAGAGGGCTCTGGAACGGCGCACGTGGCAAGGTCGGCGCGGCGCTCGGCCAGGGCCAAGCGAGCCGATGTGGCCATCGTACCCTGGGGACTTCGGGTGCGCGACTCAAGGACGCTATCGCGGCGAGCGGCCCCGGAGGGAGCGTTCTTCGCGTTCTTCGCGTCGCGATCGCTGGGCGACCACCGCGCCGCTCCAGGCAGGCCCCCCGGCAGGTTGGCCATGCGCAGGGGTGAGCTGATGGAGACGAGCGCTCTTCGCCGCCGCGCTCGCCGCGGCGAGCGCGGCGACTCACGCGGAGGGAGCGCGCCGCCTCGCCCGCCAGCGGTGGCTCACAGGATGGGAGCGCGCCGCGCCGGCGGGCGCGGCTGCCCTCGCTCCGGCTCGCGCGTCGCGCCTCGGCGACGCGCGCGGCGGCTCACGATCGGGAGCGTCCCGTCGCGGCCACCGCTTCGCGCTCCACCTCGACGGCGTACTCGCCGGCGCTCGTGCCGCCGCGCTTCCGCGCTATGGTGTGACCCTTCCCATCCCGGATCTGCCGCTCGAGCTTGTCGTGGACCATGTCGATCGACGCGTACATGTCCTCACCCCGCTCGGTCGCATGGAAGGCTAGACTGCCGGAGGAGAGGCGAACGTCGGCGACGTGCGTCAGACCCTCGACGGAGAGGGTGACCTGCGCCGTCATCGCCTGCCTAAGGAACTTCTGAAGCTTGGCCACCTTCTCATGGGCGTAATTCTTCACGGCGTCGGTACCCACCATATGGCGGAACGTGATCGTGATGTTCATCGGGTCCAGCCTTCCTTCCCTGATGCGTAGATGAAACAATCGACTACGGCTACAGAGCACCCCTCCATCTCCATCGTAACACTGATGTAGAGCTCTGGTCTGCACTCAACGGCGCAGCGCTTTCGTTTTGTTTGGCGTCGTTCCGCTTCTGCGTTTCTTGCCGCGGGTTGCCGCGTCTTGCGCCAGCCTGCCGCAGCTTGCCACCTCTCGCGCACCTCGTCGTGCCCGCGCGTCACCGTGGCTTGCCGCGCTGCGTCCTGCGCGGCCAGCGCACCTCCTCTTCAACAAGCCTTGGCACGCCCCGCTTGTTCCAGCGCCCGGCGCACCGTGTGCGGGGCATGGCCCGATGCCAGCGCGATCTCGCCGATCGTGGGTGTGCGTCCGAGCTCGGCCGCGAGCCGCCTCGCGCTCGCGACGACGGCGCGGAGCACCTCGACATCGCCCCGATCGAGCGGCTCGGCGACGCGGAGGCCCTCGGACTCGAGCCGGTCGATGATGTACTCGACCTCCTCGTACGAGACCGCCCGGCGGTCGACGACTTCGGCGATGTCGTTGAGGTCCACCCGACCGGTCGACCGATGGCGTGTAAGGAGCTCCTGGATCATGTCGTCGATGACAGGCGGCACGGCGCTAGCGTGCCACCTTCGCGCAGGCCGCGCACGCGCCTGCGCGGGCGAAAGCGGGCCCGAAAGCCGAGCGCGAGACCGAGCTGATCGAGCGTCTCGGCGCCGCGCTCCCCGGCCCTCCCCGCGGCCTCGCCGCGCGGAGCCTGGCCAGCCGGCTCGCCCGGCGCGAGCCCGCCGCCGCATCACAGCTCCTCATTCACGGCGCGCCACGGTGAACCGCACCTCACCTCGCCTCGCCACGATGGCCACGATCGACGTCTTCATCTGTTCAGCGATGTTTCCGCCAGGCTGAGCGAAGCATGATAGAAATGGACGCGTCATCGGGCGGATACACATCAGGAGATCTTCCATGCGCTGGGCCCCTCCCGAATCGCGATCGCGCTATGCGATCCGCGACCATATCGAAGCAAACCTGGATCCGGTCAAGGATCATCAGGAGATCGCATTTCTCTCGACGTGCTATGATTTCCCGTGGGACACGCAGCACGCCCTCGAGCTCGCGCTGTTCCGTGTCTTCGGGATCGCCAAGGGCACACCTCTCCTGGTGCAGACAGGGGAGTTCCTCCAGCGCACCCAGAAGCGCTACGACGACACCGTCCTCATCCTCGCCGAGATGCTGGAGAACGGATACGACAGCGAGCGCGGCCGGGCGGCGCTGCGGCGCATGAACCGGCAGCACGGGCGTTACGCCATCCCGAACGACGAGTACCTGTACACGCTGTCGACGTTCATCTTCGAGCCCATCCGCTGGAACGAGCGCTTCGCCTGGCGCGCGCTGCTCGAAAAGGAGAAGCTCGCGGCCTACCACTACTGGAAGCAGGTCGGGACGCTGATGAACATCAAGGATATCCCGCCGAGCTACGAGGCGTTCGAGCGGTTCAACCTCGATTACGAGGCGGAGCACCTGCGGTTCTCGGAGGACAACCGGAAGCTCGCCGTGGCGACGCGGGACCTCGTGCTGGGCTGGGCGCTGCCGAGAGCGCTATGGCCGCTCGGGGCGCCGGTCCTCCACGCGATGATCGATGATCGCATGCTCGACGCCGTCGGGCTGCCGCGGCCTCCGCCCGGGCTGCGCGGCCTCGTGCAGGCGGCGCTCCGCGCGCGCGGCCCGCTCTTGCGGGCCATGCCGCGCCGGCGCTCGCCGCGCCTGCTCACTCAGCTGAGGAACCGCACGTACCCGGACGGCTACCGTATCGAGGATCTCGGCGCGCGGTGACCGGCGCAGCTCCACGGGCCGGCGAGCCCAGCCGCCGCGCCGGGCGAGCGGCTGCCTTCCGGCTCAAGGCTGCTTTCCGGCTCAAGGCTGCCTGCCGGCTCAAGGCTGCCTGCCGGCTCAAGGCAGCTGGCGCCGCAGGAACTTGAGCGCCTCCCGGGCAGCGCGGTTCACCGGCTCGTAGACGTCCGGGGTCGTCCTGAGCGGCGCGCCGATCGGCTCGCCCGGGCGGACGCCGAGGATGCGCTCGACGTCCTCCAGGAGCGATTGCATCGAGTCGTAGCGGTTCCCGGGGGCCTTGCGGAGCGCGGTGGCGACCAGCGCCTCGATCCGCCGATCGATGCCGGGCCGGATCGAGCTGAGCCGGGGGGCCGGGGTGCAGGCGTGCTGGGCGACGACCACCACGTCGTCTGGCGAGGAGAACGGCAGCTGGCCTGCGAGCATGCGGAACATGGTGACACCGAGGGCATAAATGTCGGTGCGGCCGTCGATGGGATCGGCGAGGGCCTGCTCCGGGGCCATGTAGGGGACCGTGCCCAGCACGAGACCGGCGGCGGTGGTGGGGCCCGTCTTCAGCTTCGCAAAGCCGAAATCCATCATCTTGAGCACGCGCGGGCCGCCCTGGGAGCGGACGAGGAACAGGTTGTCCGGCTTCACGTCGCGGTGGATGACGCCGGCCGCGTGCGCCGAAGCGAGCGCCGACGCCGCCTGCCGTATCAGCGGAAGCGCGACGGCCTCGCTCATGGCCACCTCGCGGCGGAGCAGGACGCCGAGCGACTCGCCGGTGAGCAGCTCGAGCACGATGAACGGGGACCCGTCCTTGCGCTCGCCCGCGTCGAGGACCCGGATGATGTTGGGGTGCCCGAGCTCGGCCGCCGCCTCGAGCTCGCGGAGGAACCGCTCGCGCTGGGCCCGATCGGCGGCGAAGCTGCGGTTCAGGATCTTGATCGCGACCTGCTCCTTCGTGCGGCTGTCCGCCGCGAGGTACACGCGCGACATGCCGCCGGCGCCGATGAAGCCCTGGATCACATAGCGATCCTCGAGGATGGCGCCGAACTGCCGCGTCGGCTGCGCCGGCGGCGGCGCGGCCGACAGCGACTGGACGAGGCGCGCGCCGTCGTCGGGGCAGAAGCCGTACGAGCGATCGGTGTACGCGCGGTGGCAGCGCGGGCAAATCATGGGACCCGGGTCATGATGGCGGCGGGGGCGGGGATCCTCAAGGGACTTGCGGGCGGGCGGCACGCGGCGCCGCTCCCGGCGAGGTGGATCGCGGCGCGCACCTCGGCTATGCGTGCGCCTTTCCTCGTCGACGCGACGATTCACCCCGAGATCGAGAGACAGCCCGTGACCTCACAGAAGCATCCTGCGACCCTCATCCCCGGCGACGGCATCGGCCCCGAGATCGTGGACGCGACGCTGCGCGCCCTCGACGCGCTCGGCGCGCCCTTTGAATGGGAGACGTGCGTGGCCGGCATGGCCGGCGTCAAGGACGCGGGCGACCCGCTGCCGCGGGCCACGCTCGACAGCATCCACCGCACGCAGCTCGCGCTCAAGGGGCCGCTCGAGACGCCGATCGGCGGCGGGTACCGCTCGTCGAACGTGCGCCTACGGCAGGAGTTCAAGCTCTTCGCCAACGTGCGCCCCGCGAAGACGCTCATCCCGGGCGGCCGCTTCGAGAACATCGACATCGTGCTCGTGCGGGAGAACCTCGAGGGCCTCTACGTGGGCTTCGAGCACTACATCCCTATCGGCAGCGACGAGCACGCGGTGGCGATCGGCTCCGGCGTGAACACCCGGGTCGGCTCGCGCCGCATCGCCGAGTTCGCCTACGACTACGCCGAGAAGAACGGCCGCAAGAAGGTCACCATCGTCCACAAGGCGAACATCATGAAGGCGCTCACGGGCATCTTCCTGGAGACGTCGCGCGAGGTGAGCAAGGGCTACGAGGGCCGCGTGGCGACCGACGAGCGGATCGTGGACGCGTGCGCGATGCAGCTCGTGCTGAACCCGTGGCAGTTCGACGTCATCGTCACGACGAACCTCTTCGGGGACATCCTCTCGGACGAGATCGCGGGCCTCATCGGCGGCCTCGGCATGGCGCCGGGGGCGAACATCGGCCAGCACGCCGCTATCTTCGAGGCGGTGCACGGCTCGGCGCCGGACATCGCCGGCAAGGGCGTGGCGAACCCGATCGCGCTCATGCTCGCCGCCGCGATGATGCTCGACCACGTGGGCCACCGGGAGCTCGCCGTCCGCCTGCGCGCCGGCATCGACGGGGCGCTGAACCTGGACGGGGTCCGCACCCGCGATCTCGGCGGCAAGGCGGACACGAAGACGCTCACCGACGCCATCGTGGCGCGCATCAAGAACGGCTGAGCGGGGCGCCGTCGGTGCGGCGGATCCCGCGCTTTCGCCGGGGCGCGGCCACGGGGGTCCGCGGGGTCAGCCGCCGCGCGAGAGCGGGAGCGTGAAGTGGAAGGACGTCGTCTTGCCCAGCTCGCTCTGCGCCCAGATCCGGCCGCCGTGCGCCTCGATGATGCCCTTGCAGATGTAGAGCCCGAGGCCAGTGCCGGGCGGTCGGCCCCGGGACGGGTTTGACGAGAGCCGCTGGAAGCGCTGGAACAGCCTCGGCAGCTCGTCCGGGGGGATGCCCGGCCCGCGGTTCTCGACCTCGACCTCGACCTCGGCGTCGCGGAGAGAGAGCGTCACGCGGGTCGGCGCGTCGGGATCGCCGTACTTGGCGGCGTTGAGAAGGAGGTTCCCGAGCACCTGGTCCATGCGCGCCGCGTCCACGAGGACGGGCGGCACGTCCTCGTCCGCCGTCAGCACGATCGCGTGATCCGGCCTCTCAGCGGCAGCGAGCTCGACGATCGCGTGGAGCAGGGCGCGCATGTCCGTCGGCTGCGGCTCGAGGGAGAGATGCCTCGCCTCGATCTTGGAGGCGTCGAGCAGCTCTTCGGCCATCCGATCGAGGCGCTGGACGTTCGACAGGATCTTCTGGCCCCACGCCGCCGCACCGGCGGACTCGGGCAGCCGCGACAGCATGCCCGCGTAGGCGGAGATGGCGGAGAGCGGTTGCTTGAGGTCGTGCGCCACGAGGGAGGTCCACTCCTCGCGGAGCCGCTGGATCTCCCTGAAATTGGTGACGTCCTCGTAGCTCGCGATGGCCCCGTGGATCGCGCCGTCCTCGCCCCGGATGGGGCCAGCGCTCACCACAACGGGGATGTAGCTCCCGTCCGTCCTTCGAAACCACAGCTCTTTACACGTCGTCCCCTCGCCACGCGCCGCGCGAACGAGGGGCATTTCAGGCAGCATGAGCGGCCGTCCCCCTGGCTCGCACAAAAGCGCGCCTCGCCCCACATCCAGCGCCTCTAGCGGGTGCGGCCCGCCGCAGAGCTCCTGGCAGCGGCGGCTCGCGAGGAGCGAGGGGCCGCCGCGCTCGTCCAAGACGGCGATGGCGACGGGGAAGTCTTCGATCACGCTCCGCAGCCATCGCCGCTCCTCCGCGAGGCCCCACTCAACCTCACGGAACGCAGCTTCGGTGGGCTCCAGCGCGTCCGCGCCCCGGCCCCGTACGTAGTCGGCGCCCCCGGGGCGCGTTCGCGCGCTCGCAGTGGGCTCAGCGCTCGCGAGCGCGAGCGCGAACAGCGCGCAGAGGGCCCGTACGCGCGGGAGGATCTCCTGGAAAGATGCGCTGCGGCTCCCGAACGCGCAAAAGAGGACGCCGAAGAGCCGGTCTGCGCTGAGCAGGGGCGCAGACAGAGCCCAGTGGGGCCTCATGCTGGCCGCGAGCGCGCCGAGGTCGGAGAAACGCTCGCAGGCGGCCTGGTCGACCAAGGCATGCTCGATGCGGCGGCTCTCCGCGGCGCGCAGCACGAGGGACGACGTGCCCGTGAGGTCCGTGAGCTGCGCGGCGAACGCGCTCGGCAGGTTGGAGGAGGCGACCAGCCGGATCGGGCGCGCGTGTTCTTCCACTGCGGCGCCGTACAGGAGCGAGAGGTCTGCGCTGAGCAACCGGGCGGCTTGCTCGGCGACAACCTCGCGGAGCGCTTGCGGTTGAAATTTCCCAGAAAGCGCGGCGGCCGCCTCGACGACGACCTCGGCGAGCTGGGCAGCGGCGGATTCAGGCTTGCCGTCGTCGTGGCCGAGTTGGTCGTGCGCCGAGATTTCCGCCACGCTTTCCCCTGCGGCCATGCTCATAGCACCTGCGCTGGCGCGCGCCGTTCCACGAGCGACGCGCCATGCCTGCTCCGAGGGTACAGTATGCGCTGTGTGCCGAGGGAAGGCTTGTGCGCCTGCGCAGCGACGGCTCGCACGGCGCGGCGCGCGCTGAGCGCCATCGGGGTAGAGAGGAGCGCGCAGACTGGTCAGCGGGAGGTGTCGAAGCGGCGCTTCGCCCAGCTCACGAGCGGGCTGTTGTCCCGGGTCCGCACGGCGCCGGGCGCGCCGCGGCGTTTCCGCCAGTCGCCCTCGCGGACGCGCCGGCAGCCAGCGGCCTGCTCCATGGAGAGGAGGTAGGCCTGGGCTTCGCGGCCGTCGGCGAGGCGGATGGCTGCTCTCCGGTGCAAGACCGGGTGTCCGCGGTGCACGTCGAGCGCGGCCAGCGCAGCCGGAGCGATGGCATAGAGCTCGCCGGTCACGGCGATGAGCCCTCCCTGGACGAGGGCGCCGCTGGTGCCGAGATCGACGAGCGCGTACTGCGGTGTCGTGGTCGCCACACCGAGCGAGCGGGCTGACGCGAGCCATTCGTGTTGGTCCTCGCCCTTCATGAGGTTGTCGTAGACGAAGAGGACGATCTCGTGGGTAGTCATTGGCGTGGTCCTCGGGACGGCCTCTGCGGCCCGGCTCAGACGCTCGCAAAGGGAGGGCGCGAGCGCAAGGCTGGTCGGAGCGACGTCAGCGAAGCCGTGGAGAGCTGTAGCCCCAGAGGAATATTGCACCTGCGCGCCCATGGTAAGCCGCCGTTCTTGCGGAGGGCTCGCCAACTCCAAGGCACGTCCACCAGTGCCCACAGTGCCTCATGCTCGCTTGACGCCCGCGCTCGATAAAAGTTCGAGCGCAATTTTGCGCAGCAGGCCGATGTTCTCCTGCCCGGCGCGAGTGCGGCTTTCATCCAACCGAGCATTCACCTTCTCGGAAGGCGACCTCGATCCATCAACAGCGATTCTCGATCAACTCGTGTTGAAACGATGATCTCTATGGTCGCCAGGTTCGCTCAGAAGGCCGCAAGCCGACTCAAATCACCGCACTTCCATGGGTCTCGAATTGCCCGCCTTGATCCTGCACTCGCCTTACCGCAAGCGCGCACGGAAAACGCGCATCGACGTCGGCCCCCCTCGCTCCCCCCTCCCCCACCACCGTAGCGCCGGTGGGAGCGTCCACGCGGCGGGGGCGGGTGGGCGCGGCGAGCACCGACCGAGGTGCCATAAGGTCGCAGGGGGCTCCACGTCTCAGGCGCGCCTTGTGTGGCGCGCAACATAACGTCCCAGCAGGCATGGCCCGAAGGGAGACATGCCGGGCGGTGTTCTCAGCGCAAGCGCCTCGGTCCCCGTCTTGGCGGATGGCCGAGCGCCCACCCGCCCCCGCCGCGTGGACCCTCCCGCCGGCGCGGGCGACCCGCTTGCGGCGGGCTACCAGCTCACCAGGAACTGAAGCGTCTCCGCCCCTCGCACCTCGACCGAGATGGTCGGCTTGGCGCCGTACCCCATGACGAGCGCCTCGAAGTTCCCCAGCGGGTACTCCAGCGTACCGCGGTGGCTGCTGATGTCGATCTGCACCTCCGACGGCCCCAGCTGCCGCGCCCTGGCCAACGGCCCCTTCACGAGCGCGCCCAGGCTGCCCGTGTAGCGCATCAGCGCGGCGCCCGGGTCGGTCGCCAGGTGCATCGTGATCCGACCGAGCGCGCTTTCCCTGAAGGCCCCGACCTGCTGCCGCGCGAGGCGACGGTAGCCTTCCCGCGAGCTCCGGTTCGGGTGTGAGAGCCGCGCAGCCGCGTCGTAGAGGCGCAAGAAGTCGCGCGTCGGATAGTCCGAGAACGGCAGGTAGAGCCCACCCCTCGGCGGGCTCGACAACGTCGACACCACCTGCGCGAAACGCTCCCCGAGCGTCGCCGCCAGCGCGTTGAAGAACATCCCCTTCATCGCGTAGGACTCGGGGACCCCCGCCACAACGGCGTCGATGTCGATGTTGCCGAGGAGCGGATCGGAAGGACGCACCTCGAACGAAGCTCCGTTCGGCCCGACAAGCAGCCCCTCTGTGGACGGTGCGCTCGGCGGCGCGACGCTTCGGGGCACGGCGCGCATGACACCGCTCTTGGGGATGGGCGTCTCGTTCGCTTGCCGGCGCTGGTCGCTACGGACCTCTTTCATAGGGAGCTCGCCGCAAAAAAAGACTCAACACAAAGGCCGCTTGCGGCAACCACCGCAGCGAAGGGCACACGATCCACCTAGCAACGGCCATGCCGACCGCTCATTGAGCGAGTCACCGCGTGAACACGGGGTTCATGCCAGATTTCCCTTGCATGGATGAAACGCTGGTTCAGCGGTGCAACCGCGCGGAGACGACCGGGACGGTGTTCATCTCCGCTCAGGCCGGTCCACGCGTCTGCGGCGGCACACACCCGCCAGCGTCCCGAGCCGAAGGAACACCGCGTCAACGCGCCGTGAGGCCCGCGTCAATATGCCTCGCGGCTCGCCTCGATGTGCCTTGAGGTTCGCATCGATACGCCCCGAGACTCGCCTCGACGGGCCGTGAGGCTCGCCTTGACGCACCGGGAGTGCCGAGCTCGCGGAGAGCTCCGTTCTCACCACGGACGCTCCTCGGCCCAGAAGAACCGTCGAGCGGCGGCGAGCATCGCGTGCGCCTGCCCACGATGAATCGGGTGGGCGACGAGGTGGACCTGCGCGCTCCCCACGCGCTCGACCTGGACGTGGGACGCGTGCAGAAGCCGCACTTCGCCGCGCAGAAGCCGCACCTCGCCGCGCAGAAGCCGCACTTCGGCGTCGAGCGTGGGGAGCCTCTGGTTCGACCAAGCGTCGCGCTCTGCCATCGATCGAAACGTGGTGAGGGCGGTTCATGCGCGAGAGCTCCGCGCCTCGCTCGCGCCGTCCATCGAGCGAGGCTGCTGACCGGACGCTGTCAGCAGCTCCGCCCTAGGATGCCGGCGCGTGGGGCAGGACCCCCGAGGAGAACCTCATGAACACAGGACTGGGTGGCGTGATCATCTATGTGCCCGACGCGGTGGAAGCCGCGGCGTTCTACGAGCGCGCGTTCGGCTTCGAGCGCAGCTTCGTCTCCAGCGACAACGAATACTGCGAGCTGAAGGGCAGGGTGCCGCTCGGGTTCGTGCAGGAGGACTTCGCCCAGAAGGGCCTCCCGGAGCTCGCGAAGAACAGGCCAGGCGAGCGCCCCGCCGGGTTCGAGATCATCGTCACCAGCGAGGACGTCGACGCGGCGTTCGCGCGCGCCGTGAAGGCCGGCGCAGCCCCCGTGTCGGAACCCCACGACAAGCCGTGGGGCCAGCGCGTCTCCTACGTGCGCGACCTGAACGGCGTCCTCGTGGAGATCTGCTCGCCGTGGACCTCTCCATGAGCTCACCGCAGCTCACCTCATGAGCTCGCCGCAGCTCACCCCATGAGCTGACACCGACCGTGCGATCGCGAGCGATGCGGCGCGCCGTCCGCCGCGAGAATGCGCTCGTGCCCCTGACGGTGCTTCTCCTGACAGGCTTTTACGGCAAGTCCTTGCCGCGCCTGACGCGGCCTGCTTAACCTCCGGCCGTGAACGCGAACGGACGGACACGGGTGCACCTGCTCGTGGCAGCAGCGATCGCCCTGCTCGCGGCCGGCCCCTCGGGGCTCGGCGGCGGGCCCGTCGCGGAGGCCAAGGAGCCGGCCCGGGGAAAGAAGGCGAAGAGCTACGAGTGCCGCGTCCAGAGCCCGCAGAAGTTCCTGAAGCGGCGCACCTTCGTCCAGAAGGGGATGCTCAACCCGAAGAAGCACGCCAAAGCGGTCCGCTACCTCGCCGAGCACTACGGCCACGTCGAGACCGAGGAGACGCGGCGCCACAACTCCGAGAGCGCCCACTCCCAGGCGACGGGCGTGCAGTTCATGGGCCTCCCGCTCTCCGTCCACGAGAAGATCGCGCCCGCGCTCCACTGCGTCGAGAAGCGGATCCGCTCGACGTGCACCCGCAAGTCCCGCCGCTACACGCCGCGCGCGGTCGGCGGGTTCCGCACGGCGAACAGCTACCGCGGCGCCGAGATCTCGAACCACCTCTTCGGCATCGCCATCGACATCGATCCCGATCGGAACCCGTGCTGCGGCTGCGTCGACCCGTGGCCCACGAGCCCGCTGTGCCAGGAGAAGAAGCGCTCTGCCTACGAGCGCACGGCCCTGTCCCGCTGCTGGATCAAGGCGTTCGAGCGCTACGGCTTCGACTGGCTCGGCCACGACGACCTCGAGGACACGATGCACTTCGAGTTCCTCGGGGATCCCGACCGGATCAAGAAGAAGTAGCGCGCGGCGATCACGATCACGCGCCGCGGCCGCCCCCGCGCCGCGAGAGCCGCCGCGCGCGCCGCTCCGCCGCGGCCTCGGCGAGGCGGCGATCGTCGTCCGTCTCGAGGAGGATCGGCGGCACCGAGGTCGGCCTGAGCGACGCGTCGACGGCCACGAACGTCACGAAGGCCGTGACCATGGGCCAGATGGCGCCCGTCATCGCGTCCTCCCCCTCGACCGACACCAGGATCTCGAGCGACGTGCGGAAGGTCGCCGTCACCCGCGCGGCCAGACGGACGACCTGACCGACCTTGATCCCATGATCGAACGAGAGGTCGTCGATGCCCGCGGTGACGACCGCGCTGCCGGTGTGCCGCTGCGCGCAGATGGCAGCGCACAGGTCGATCCACGCGAGCACCTGCCCGCCGAAGATCGAGCCGAGCGCGTTCGCGTGCGTCGGCAGGACGTACTCGGTCATCGTCGTGAGCGACTCGGAGACGCGCTTCTCGTGCGGGGCCTTCACCCGGCATGCGTATCACGGGCGCCCCCCGCGCCAGAGCACGCCGGGTCGCCCGGCGTCAGCTGGAGGTCGAGGCCCTGCCCGGGTTCGGGAACGACGGCTCTTCGGGGGCCGGCGAGCGGCCAGGGCTCGCGCTGACCGACGACTTCGTGGGGACCGACTGGCCCGGCGGGCCCGTCGGGAGCGTGGGCTCGTCCTCCAGGCGCACCGACGTGACCTTCAGCCGCGCGAAGATCGCCTCGGCCTTCTCGTTCATCGCCACCGCCTCGCGCCGCGCCGCCATGTTCGCCACGAAGCTGCGATCGGTCGTCAGGAACCGCGCGTAGGCCTGGAACGTGCGCGCGAGCTCGAGCTCGTTCCCCGTCTCCTCGAAGATGCTCACCGAGCGCGCGAAATATGCGCGCGCGCTCTTCGTGTGCGCGCTGCCCCAGCCGCCCGCCGCCGTGATCTCGCCGAGCGTCCGTAGCGCGATGCCGAGGTGCACCTTGCTCCGGACCGAGGCGAACAGGTCCACCGCCCGGCTGATCGAGTCGCGCGCCTTCTCCAGATCGCCCCGGAGCATGTAGGCCTTCCCGAGGGCGCGCCGCGCCTCGGCCAGGCCGAGCCGGTCGCCGAGCTCGTCGCAGAGCTCCTCGGCCTGCTGCAGCACGCGCACCGCCTCGTCGGGATCGCCGCTCCGGTAGAGCGTCCCGCCGATGTTCGTCAGGATCAGCGCCGTCCGGTTGCGATCGCCGACCTGCCGCGCCACCTCCAGCGCCTCCTCGAAGAGCTCGAGGGCGTGGCGGTGATCGCGCTGGTCCTGCGCGATCATGCCGAGGTTGTTCAGGCTCATCACGACGCCGAGAAGGTCCGAGATCTCGCGCCGGATCGCGAGCGACCGCTCGAACGTGTTGAGCGCCTGCTTGAACTCGCCCGAGTCCTGCAGGGCGAGGCCGAGGTTGTTCAGCGACAGCGCGATCGAGCGGCGATCCCCCATCCGCTCGCGGCGGGCGAGCGCGTCGCGCAGCCATTTCAGCGCCTCCTGGTACTCGCCCCGGAGCCAGTGCAGCTTGCCGATGTCGTCGATCGTCGAGGCGATCCCCCGCTCGTCCCGCGCGCCCTCGAAGAGGCGGAGCGCGGTCGTGAGGTGCTTGCCGGCCTCGTCGAGCGAGCCGCTGTCGCGGTAGAGCCGCCCGATGCGGTTGTGCGCGGCCCCGCCCTTGCGCCGGTTGTCGAGCCGGTAGGCGAGCGTCAGCATCTCGCGGAACGCGGCGAGCGCGTCGTCGATGCGCCCGGCGAGCTGGAGGACGTCGCCGTAGTCGTGGAGCGCGTCGATGCGCCGGGCGACGTGCGCGTCGCCGAGCAGCGAGAGCCCGCGCGCGTAGTACTCCGCCGCCTTCGCGTTCGAGTAGCGCCCGCGCGCCACGTCCCCGGCGTCGAGCAGCGAGAGCCCCGCCCGGACCGCGTCGCCGATGCGCTCGCGGTGCGTCGCGAGCTCGGCGAGGAGCTCCTCGCTCGCGCGCACCGCCACCTGCTGCTCCAGCCACTCGGCGATCGCGTGGTGGTACCGCCGCTGGGCCGCGGCGCTCATCCGCTTCTGGAGCGCCTCGCGCTCCTTGGCGTGCACGAACACGTACTCGTCCGAGCCCGCGAAGCTCGACTCGCTCTGCTTGCGCAGGTAGCCGCGGTCGCACAGCGAGCGCAGCGCGGCGTTGATCCGGTCGAGATCCTTGTCGCTCTGCTCCTCCCCCCACAGGTCGGGGGCCTGGCTGCCGGCCCTGCCGAGGACGAACAGCGCGCCGCTCCAGAACACCGGGCCGATCGTCGCGGCCTGCTCGAGCAGCTGCCGGCCGTCGTGATCGAGCGCGGCGAGGCGGACGTTCACGGCGTCCTCGACCGTCATCGGCAGGCGCGCCGTCGACAGCTTCCCGAGGTGCACGCGCCAGCGCGGCCCGCCCGCGGAGTCGGGCGAGAGCTCCTCGATCACGCCCTGCTCGTGGCAGATGCGGACCATCTGCTCGAGCAGCGCCGGGTTGCCGTTCGCGAAGGAGCAGGCCGCCTCGACGAGCTCCGCCGGCACGCCCGGCTGGAACTGCGACTCGGGGCGCTTCACGTCCACGCCGTCGACGCCGTCGGCGACGTCGGCGACGTCGACGACGTCGACGACGTCGATGATGACGACATCGTCGCTCCCGCGCGGCGCGCAGGGCGCGAGCAGCGCCCTCGCCATCTCGGCCGCGGCGGCCTCGCCGAGCGGCGTGAGCTCCAGGAGCACGTGGCGCCGGTCGCCGACCTTGCCCCAGTCGTCCTGGCGGGTGAGCAGCTCCGGGCGGGCGGCGCAGACGATCAGGACCGGGCCCGTGAGGTACTCGATGAGGTAGCGCAGGAGCGCGAGGGAATCGTCGTGGGCCGCGTGGAGGTCCTCGAAGATGAGGCACAGGGGGCCGTGGACGGCGTCCGCCTCGAGGAACGCCTTCAGGACGGCGCGGCGGATGAGGTCGGCCTGCGCAGGATCGTCCTGCACCGCGCGGGTGAGCGGGCTGTCGCCGAACGCGAGCCCGATGAACTGGCCGAGGAAGTAGATGACGTCGCCGACCTTGCGGTCGCCCATCACGTGCGCGACCTGCGAGCGGACCTCGGCGCGGGCCGCGTCCTTGTCCATGCCGTCGGAGAGGCCGAAGCGGGCGCGCAGGAGCCGCGTGAAGACGCCGTACGCGGACGCCATGTCGCCGGTGCTGCCCGAGGTGACGCGCAGCGCGGCGGAGCCCTGGCGCCGCCGCTCGAGGAACTCGCGCACGAGCCTGCTCTTGCCGATGCCCGGCGGGCCGACGAGCGTCACGGTCCGCGTGGAGCGCTCCCGCTCCACCGCGTCGAGCGCGCGGGCCAGGGCCGACAGCTCCGCCTCGCGCCCGATCAGCGGCGCGAGCGCGGGCGGCGCCGCGCCAATTGCACTGTCCTCTCGGCTCATCTCCTGGCCTCCACGTCCCCGGGTGCCGCAGCGCCGGACACGATGTCCGGAGCCTATACCAGGTTCGGCTTCGGTGGCGTGTGCGGTAAGCTGCCGGGCGTGGACGGCGAGGGCACGGGGACGTCGGGGAGCACGGCGCATAGCGCCGCGGAGATCCGCGGGCGCATCACGGCTTGCTTCAGCATGGCCGAGCTGCGCCGCTTCGCGGAGGAGCTCGGCGTGCCGGACATCCCCTGGGAGCGGGGGATCCAGGGAGCGGCGTACGAGCTCGTCCGCCGCTTCGAGCAGCGGCGCGAGCTCGGGCCGCTCGTCGAGCGCCTCCGCGCGGCGAGGCCGCTCGTGGAGTGGCCCGACACGCCGACGGTGCCGTCCGCCGCGTCGAGCGAACCTGCGCACACCGATATCCCCAGGCCGGCGCCGCTGCCGAACCTCTCGCCGATGGTGGCCCCATCACCTCCCCTGGAGGTCGCGACGCTGGCGCCGCCGGCGATCTCGCCTACCCCGCGGACACCGAACGTCACCGGGCCGCAGCCCGCGAATGCGCGGCCGCCCGGCGCCGCGGGGCCGGCTCAGCTCCCGGCCGGCTCGCCGCGCGCCGGCGCGCCGGCGCGCCGGCCGCGCCGCATCGACTCGCGGCTCGCGCTCGCCGCCCTGGGGCTCGTGGCGGTAAGCCTCATCGTTGCCTTCCTCATCGGCAGGGCGTCGAGCGCGCCGGGCGACGACGCGGCGCGCGGGAGCGCCGCGTCCGCGAGCGCCGCGCAGAAGGGCGCCCCACCGCCAGCGGCGCGGCCAGACGGGGTCGCGTCACGCGCTGCCGCCGCGATCGACCGCAGGCTCGAGAGCCTGGCGCGGGCGTGCGAGATCCCGCCTGGCTCGGCGGAGGACGTGATGCGCCGCGCCTTCGAGCGCTGCGGGCCGCCGCCCGCCTCGGCGGGGCACCGGACGACGCCGGCGCAGCGGATCGATCCGCCTGCCGCACAGGCGCCGGGCGCGCTGCCGGCGTCTCCAGGGGCGGGGCCGCGTGCGGCGGCCGCGACCGGCCTTGCGCCCGCCGGCGGCAATGCCGGGTGCGTCGGGGCGTGCGAGCGGCGACACCAGGCGTGCAGGGCGACGCAGTGCGGTAAAGAGCCCACGCAGAGCACGCAGTACCAGCGTTACCAGGGCTGCCTGTCGGATTGTCTGGAGCAGGCGTCCAAGTGCCGCCTCGGCTGCCTCTGAGCCTCAGGGCGACGCGTCAGGGCGACGGCCGGCTGCGGCGCATCACGTTGACCGTGACGGTCGGCTCGTGCTCGGGGCAGCCGGTGCGACCGGCCTGGCTCGGGTCGAAGTCGATGCGAAAGCAGGTCTTGCAGACGCAGAGATAGGCGTCGTGGAACGCGCGGAAGTTGAGGATGTCCGCGGCGAAGAGGCTGAGGACGATGTCGCTGAGCAGGTCTTCCTCGCGCGGGCACGGCTCCCACGGCCCGAGGCCTCCGGCGCGGCGCACGCGCCCGCTGTCGATGGCCGCTGCGAGGAAGCGATCGTCCGCGGCGGGCGGCATGAAGGCGCGAAGCGAGGCGAGCACCCGGAGCCGCGCCGCGTCGACGAGCTGCTCGATCTCGGACGCATCCGGGGCCGTCGGGGCCTGATGGCCGAGCGCCACCTGCTTGGAGAAGCCCTCGGTCACGTAGCCCGGTCGCTGCATCCTCCCGGCGGCCACGAGGTGCTTCTCGAACCAGATCCCGAGCGCCGCCGCGCTCCGGGGAGGCCTGCCGACGAACGTGAGCGCCGCGAGCAGCGCGCGGCGCTCGTGATCGCTGGCGACGAGCGATACTGCGGACGGCAGCGTGGGAATCGAGGTGTGGGAGTCCTCTTGCGGCATGAACACCCCTTTGCTCTGCCCCAGTCTGCCCGAGGTCTTCTCTCGGGGTCCAGGCGTGATGGCGCCCCGGTCGGAGATTGCGGAACTTCCTGCAATGCGTCGCGTTACCGGCTCTTTGCCGCTTTTGTAGTGAACGGCGCGCAACGGATCTCAGTCCGTGATCTTGAGCACTCCGCTGTCGTCGAGCGCGCCGCTCGCGTCGGCGCCGTCCGAATCTGCCTCGATCTCCGCCTCGGACGCAGCGGGACGCAGGAACGACAGATCGAGGCCGCCCATGGGCTGCTGCGCCGCCGCGCGCGTGGCAGCGAGTGGCAGCGCCTCGGCGTCGGCAGCGGCGTGCGGGGCGGCGCGGCGCGCTTCCCGCTCAGGTCGCTTGTCGTCGCGGCGCGAGGGCTGCGCTGGGTCGCGCCGGCCGGCGCCGGGCTCGCGGGGCCGCTCCGGCGCTGGCGCCGCGGCGGCCTTCGGCGGGCGCGCGGCCTCCGCGCGCGCGGACGGCGGCGGTGTCCGGAGCGCCCTGTCCGTCTTCCTCGCCATGCGCGCGCGGGCGCGGGAGGGGGCGTTCTTCGCGAGCTCGATGCAGCTGCCGCGCATGGCCGCCGGGCAGGAGATGCGCACGTGCATGTGGTCGTCGTGCGCCTCGGCGCCCGTGGGCTGCATCATCGCGAGCTGCGCGCGGACGAGCAGCGCGCGGGAGACGCCGATCCGCTTGGCGTGCGCGATCAGCGCGGACCGGAGCGGATCGGCGATGAAGATGTGGCTCACGCGGGCGCGAGGATCGGTGAGCAGGTGCTGGACGAGCAGCCAGTTGCGCGGCAGGTCGAAGCGCGCCCCGGGCACGTTGGTCGAGGCGAGCCGGGCGTCGAACCGGAGGAAGATCGGCGCGTGGACCTGCTTGCCGCGCGCGTCGAGCGCGTAGAAGCCGAGGTCGACGTCGCGGCCGCTCTCGTGGGAGTTGTGGCGGTGGACCTCGCCGCCGCGCTGGCGCGACAGGTCGCCGACGTCGAGCACGGCGCCCGGGAAGCGCTTGGCCACGCCGCGCGCCGCGCGCTCGATCATGCCCACGAGCGCCGGTAGCCCCCAGCGGACGTCGGCGCCGGCATAGGCGGGCACGACGCGCACGTCCTTGCGCGAGGTGTCGAGCCGCACGCCGCCATCGAGGCGCCCTTCGTTGGGATGGCCGACCGACGAGGCGGGCGCCTGGGGCGCGGCCTTCTCTCTGGCCGGCTCGGACGATCGCGGGCCCGCGTCGCCGGCGCGGGGGCGGTGGCCCTTGCTGTCGTCCTTCGCGAGCCGCGCGCGCGGCGCGCGCTTCGTCGTCCCGCGCGCCCTGGCGGCAGCCGCGGCGTCCCGCGGCTTTGCTTCCGCGGTGGAGCGCGCGTGCGAGCGCGCCGGCGCATCCGGCGCCGCGGCGGCCGCCCGGGAGCCGGACAGGGAGAGCGCCAGGATCGTGAACAGCACGGAGAGCGGTCGAGGCACACCGGTGCGTTACGGGGTTTCCGCGGGCCGGGCCAAGAAGCCGGCGCCGCCAGGCCGCGCCCTCCGAGGGCCGCTCCCGAGACCTGCGCCGAGAGCGTGCGCCGAATGTGCGCTGGCAGGTGCGGTGAACGAGCGCAGGCGGACGCGACGAGCGCCTCATGCACCCCGGACACACGCGAGGTTCCCGTCGCCCGCCGGAAGCGCGGCCGAGAAGCGCGGATCACCTCGCAGCGCCGCGCCGCGGCCGGCGCCGCCCGGCCCCTGTGCCGCGCTGCGGCGCCGGCGCCACGGCATGTCGCAGCGGCAGCGGAGGCTTTTGCCTCGCGGCCAGTTGGGCTACCTCTCGGTCGGCCATGGACAAGGTCTACAAGAGCGCGCTGGATGCCGTGAGGGACATCCCGGGCGGCGCCACGATCCTCTCGGGCGGCTTCGGCCTCTGCGGCATCCCGGAGAACTGCATCGCGGCGCTCCGGGAGCTCGGCACGAAGGATCTCGTGGTCGTGTCCAACAACTGCGGAGTCGACGCCTTCGGCCTGGGGATCCTCCTTCAGAACCGGCAGATCCGGAAGATGATCTCGTCGTACGTCGGCGAGAACAAGGAGTTCGAGCGCCAGTACCTGAGCGGCGAGCTCGAGGTCGAGCTCACGCCGCAGGGCACGCTGGCCGAGCGCATCCGCGCCGGAGGCGCCGGGATCCCTGCGTTCTACACCCCGACCGGGGCGGGCACGGCCATCAGCGAGGGCGGGCTGCCCGTGCTCTATGGCCCGGACGGCGCAGTGAAGAGGTACTCCGAGAAGAAGGAGGTGCGCCAGTTCGACGGCCGCGACTACGTGCTCGAGCCCGCCATCCGCGGCGACTACGCGCTCGTGAAGGCCTGGAAGGGCGACCGGTTCGGCAACCTCGTCTACCGCCACACCGCCATGAACTTCAACCCGATGATGGCGATGGCCGCGAAGGTGACGATCGCCGAGGTGGAGGAGCTCGTCGACGTCGGCTCGCTCGACCCGGACCACATCCACACGCCCGGGATCTTCGTGCACCGGATCTTCCAGGGCGAGCGCTTCGAGAAGCGGATCGAGCGGCGGACGGTGCGCAAGGCGTCGGCCGCCTAGGCGGCGCGGGGACAGGGGACACGATGGGACTTACGCGGGAACAGATCGCGCAGCGCGCCGCGCTGGAGCTCAAGGACGGCTACTACGTCAACCTCGGCATCGGGATGCCGACGCTCGTCGCCAACTACATCCCCGCGGGGATCGAGGTGGTGCTCCAGAGCGAGAACGGGCTGCTCGGCATCGGCCCCTACCCGATCGAGGGCGCGGAGGACCCGGATCTCATCAACGCCGGCAAGGAGACCGTGACGATGCTCGCCGGCTCCGCGATCTTCTCGAGCGCCGAGTCGTTCGCGCAGATCCGGGGCGGCCACATCGATCTCGCGATCCTCGGGGCCATGGAGGTCTCCGAGAAGGGCGATCTCGCCAACTGGATGATCCCCGGCAAGATGGTGAAGGGGATGGGCGGGGCGATGGATCTCGTGGTGAGCGCGAAGCGCGTCGTCGTGATCATGGATCACGCGGCGAAGAACGGCGCGCCGAAGATCCTGAACGAGTGCGCGCTGCCCCTCACCGGGCGGGGCGTCGTCCACCGGATCATCACCGATCTCGCCGTGCTCGATGTGACGCCCGAGGGGCTCGTGCTGCGCGAGCTCGCGCCCGGCGTGAGCGCCCGAGAGGTGCAGGAGAAGACACAACCAACGCTCCGGGTCCCCTCCGACGTGAACGAGATGGACCTGCGGAGCGCCTGAGGGCTCGCCGATGACCTGGCCTGAAAAGACCCTGCCGACGACCGACGCGAGCGAGAAGCGCTCGCTGGGAGCGGGCGTGTTCCGTCGCTGCGACGGCTGCTCGCACACGCACGACGCCGCCGAGCTCGCGCGTACCTTCGAGGTGTGCTCGCAGTGCGGCCACCACCACAAGCTCGACGCCGACGGGTGGCGGAGGCTCCTGCTCGACGACGGCGAGCTCGCCGCGTGGGACGAGCACCTCGTCCCGAACGACCCGCTCCGGTTCAGCGACGGCAAGAGCTACCGGGACCGCGTCGCGGCGCTCCACAAGAAGGGCCGCGCGAAGGAGGCGATCGAGATCGGCCGCGGCAGGCTGGGCGGCCGCGACATCGCTTACGGCGCGTTCGTCTTCGCCTTCATGGGCGGGAGCATGGGCTCGGTCGTCGGCGAGAAGATCACCCGCCTGTTCGAGCGCGCGACGCGCGAGGAGCTCCCCGTGGTGCTCCTCCAGGCGTCGGGCGGCGCGCGGATGCAGGAGGGCATCCTCTCGCTGATGCAGATGGCGAAGAGCGTGTCCGCGCTCGAGCGGTACCGCAAGGCGCGGCTGCCGTTCCTGTCGGTGCTGCTCCACCCGACGACGGGCGGCGTCGCGGCGAGCTTCGCCTTCCTGGGCGACGCGAACATCGCCGAGCCCAAGGCGCTCATCGGCTTCGCCGGCCCGCGGGTCATCGAGAACACGATCCGGCAGACGCTGCCGGCGGGCTTCCAGCGGTCCGAGTTCCTGCTCGACCACGGGATGGTCGACGCCATCGTCCCGCGCCCCGAGATGAAGGCGTACATCGGGACGCTGCTCCAGCACCTCACGGCCAGCCGCCGGGCGCGGCGATGACCTCGGCGGCGCCGCGGCTGCCCGCGCTGCTCGAGGCGCTCGGGCAGCGGGCGCCGCGGGGGATGGAGCTCGGGCTCGGCCGGGTCCGCGAGGCGCTCTCCGCGCTCGGCGATCCCCACGAAGGCCTCCCGGCGGTGCACGTCGCCGGCACGAACGGCAAGGGCAGCGTGTGCGCGATGGTCGAGTCGATCGCGCGCGAGGCCGGGCTCCGGACCGGCCTGTACACGTCGCCGCACCTGTCTCGCTTCGCCGAGCGCATCCGCGTCGGGGGAGAGATGATCGGCGACGCGGCGCTCGAGCGCGCGCTCGCCGCCGCGCTCGAGCGTGTCCCCTCGCCGCTCACGTTCTTCGAGGCGCTGACGGTCGCCGCGTTCGTGGCCTTCCGCGAGGCGGACGTCGACCTCGCGATCCTCGAGGTGGGCCTCGGCGGGCGGCTCGACGCCACGAACGTGATCTCGGCGCCGCTCTGCACGGCGATCACGTCGATCGCGCTCGACCACCAGGCCGTGCTCGGCCCGACGCTGACGGACATCGCCCGGGAGAAGGCGGGCATCCTCAAGGCGGGCGCGCCCGCGGTGCTCGGCCCCCTCGATCCGGAGGCCGACGCCGCGATCGAGGCGGCCGCGCAGGCGATCGGCGCCGGGCCTCGCCTCCGCGTCGCGCCGGCGGAGCGCGGCGGGAGCGCGGGCGAGATCGCGGTGGGGCGCGGCGGACGCGGGGCAGGCACGGCGCGCGTCGCCGGGCCGGGGCGCCGCGAGATCGAGGTGGAGCTCGGCCTCCGCGGCGCGCACCAGGCTGAGAACGCGGGCGTGGCGTGCGGCATCGCGTGGCAGCTCGCCGGGCGGTGGCCCGAGGTCGAGCGGGCGCTCGCGGGTGGGCTCGCCGCGGCCCGCTGGCCCGGTCGCCTGGAGCGGATCGACGCGGGCGGCGTCCATGTCCTGCTCGACTGTGCGCACAACCCGCACGGCGCGCAGGCGCTCGCGGCGTGGCTCGACGAGGGGGGTCCGGGGGCGGCGCTCACCACCCTCGTGTTCGGGGCGATGGCCGACAAGGGGTGGGGCGAAATGCTACAGTTGCTCGCGCCACGAGCGCACCGTCGGCTCTATGTGACGCCGAAGGGCCGCGCGGCCGCGCCGCTCGATGCGCTGCGCGGGGTCGCGCCGGGCGAGGCGATCGGCGATCCGCGCGCCGCGGTGGCGCGCGCTATCGAGGCCACCGCGCCGGGCGGGCTCGTGGTCGTGGCCGGCTCGATCTACCTGGTCGGCGAGGTGCGCTCGGCGCTGCTCGGCATCGTGGCGGATCCGGTCGTCACGCTCTGAAGCGGGCGCGAGCAGCGCGCTGTGCAGGCGCGTCGCTGCCCGCCCGCGCGCGGCGGGTGGCACGGGCGATGCCGTCCTCCGCGGCATGGCGTTCAGAAAGCGGCGTTCTCCGGTGCTCTTCTCTGCGGCGGCCCTCGTGGCGGCCGCGCTCGCGCGGGCGGCGTTCCGCGCCCTGCGGCAGCTCGATCTGCGCGGCCGGGTCGTGGTCATCACGGGCGGCTCTCGCGGCCTGGGGCTGCTGCTGGCCGAGGAGTTCGGCCGGCACGGCGCCCGGGTGGCGATCGCCGGCCGCGACGCGGAGGCGCTCTACCGGGCGGAGCAGCGGCTGCAGGCGCTCGGCGTCGAGGTGCACGCGGCGGCGTGCGATCTCGGCGACCGCGCCGCGGCCGAGGCGTTCATCGACGGCGTGGCGAGGGCGTTCGGCCGGATCGACGTGCTCGTCAACAACGCCGGCGTGATCCAGGTCGCGCCGATGCAGGACCTCCGGGTGGAGGAGCTCGACGAGGCGATGCGCTCGAACTTCTGGAGCGCGGTCCACGCGACGCTGCGCGCGCTGCCGCACCTGAGGCGGCATGGGCGGGCGGCGCGCATCGTGAACGTGGTGTCCATCGGCGGGCGCGTCGCCGTGCCGCACCTGCTCGGGTACAACGCGTCGAAGTTCGCGATGATGGGCTTCTCGGAGAGCGTGCAGGCGGAGCTCACACACGGCGGCGCGAGGGGTCCGCGCGTCACGACGGTGATCCCGGGGCCGATGCGCACGGGGTCGATCTACAACGCCGCGTTCGGCGGCAGCCCGCAGCACGAGTTCGGCTGGTTCGGCCTGGCCTCGTCGCTCCCGATCGCGACGATCGACGCGCGGCGCGCGGCGCGGCGGGTGGTGGCGGCGGCGCGCGAGGGGCGCGCGGAGGTGAAGCTCGGGCTGTCGTCGTACCTGCTGAGCTGGGCGCACGGCATCGCGCCCCAGGCGACGGTGAGGCTGATGGGCCTCATCAACGCGCTCCTGCCAGCGCCCGGCGGCGGCGAGGGCACGACGAAGGGCCGGGACCTGCGCACGCCGGCGCAGGGGTCCGTCTTGCTGCGCCTGAGCAACGCGGCAGCTCGGCGCAACAACGAGGCGCCGCCGGCAGCGGCGCGATAGCGACCGCGCTGCAAAAGCGGCGCGATGGCGACCGCTGCAAGAACGGCGCGGTAACGACCGCGCTGTAACCACGGTGCGATAGCGACCGCGCTGTAAACACGGCGCGTCGCTGCCGAGCTGCAAAACAGCGCAGACGCGGCACGATAGCGGCCACGCCACAAAGCCGCGCGATGTAGGCCGCGCCAATGTCGCCGCGGCGGCGATTGGCCGTAGGCCGTCTTGGCAAAGGTTGCTAAGGGTGGTCTCCTCAGCCCCACACCACAGAGAGGGACCGTGCCGAAGCACACCAAGAAGGATCCTAGGGAGGGCGCTCCGTCGGCGACGGGCGAACCGCAGAAGCAGGCCGCAGGCCGCAAGCTCTTCGGCACCGACGGGGTGCGCGGCGTGGCGAACCAGCCGCCGATGACCCCCGAGATGGCGCTGCGGCTCGGGCGCGCGATCGCGTTCGTCGCGAGCCACGGGAAGTCGCGGCAGGTGCGGGTGGTGATCGGGAAGGACACGCGCCTGTCCGGCTACATGCTCGAGACCGCGATCGCGTCCGGCGTGTGCGCCATGGGCGGGCGCGTGATGCTGAGCGGGCCGATCCCCACGCCGGCGGTCGCGCAGCTCACGCAGAGCATGCGGGCCGACGCCGGGGTCGTGATCAGCGCGAGCCATAACCCGTATCAGGACAACGGCATCAAGATCTTCGGGCCCGACGGCTACAAGCTGCCCGACACCGCGGAGGAGGAGATCGAGCGGCTGATGGAGAGCCACGAGCTCGACGAGGCGCGGGTGGTCGGGGCGGCGATCGGCAGCGCGGTGAAGCTCGACGACGCGCGCGGCAGGTACGTCGTGTTCTGCAAGAACACGTTCCCCACGGCGCTCTCGCTGGACGGTGTGAAGATCGTCGTCGACGCGGCGCACGGGGCGGCGTACCGCGTGGCCCCCTCGGTGTTCACCGAGCTCGGCGCGAACGTGACGGCGCTCGGCGTGAAGCCGAACGGCCGCAACATCAACCGCGAGACCGGCGCCCTGCACCCGGAGCACGTGAAGGCCGAGGTGCTCAAGCGCGGCGCGGCCATCGGCATCGCGCTCGACGGCGACGCGGACCGGGTGATCATGGTCGACGAGCGCGGCGAGGTCGTGGACGGCGACGCGATCATGGCGCTCTGCGCGCTCCGGATGCTGCGCACCGGCAAGCTGCCGCGGAACACGATCGTGACGACGGTGATGTCGAACCTCGGGCTCGAGCGGGCGCTCAAGGCCCAGAGCGGGCACGTCGTGCGCACGGCGGTCGGGGATCGCTACGTCGTCGAGGCGATGCGGAACGGCGGCTACTCGTTCGGCGGCGAGCAGTCGGGGCACCTCATCTTCCTGGACCACGCGACGACGGGCGACGGCATCGTGGCGGCGCTGCAGGTGCTCGCCATCATGATGGAGGAGGACAAGCCGCTGAGCGAGCTCGCCTCGAAGGCGATGCAGCGGGTGCCGCAGGTCCTCGAGAACGCGACGTTCGCGACGCGGCTGCCGCTCGACAGCATGCAGCGGACGCGGGTCACCGTGGATCGCATCGAGAAGACGCTGGGCGACAAGGGGCGCATCCTCGTGCGCTGGAGCGGGACGGAGCCGAAGCTCCGCGTCATGGTCGAGGGCGAGGACGCGTCGACCATCGGCGCGTACGCGCTCGAGATCATCGAAGCGGCCAAGCAGGACGTCGCTGGGGCATCGGCGTAGCCACGGCTGCCCGGCCCCCGGAGAGGGTGTCCTCTGCGGGGGCCTACCGCTGTCCGAGGGACGCCGACGCTGGCTACAGCGCGCGGCGCATGAAGAGGTCTTCCAGCGTCTCGCGGCGCGGCGCCACCTCGACGACCTGCGCGCCCGCCGCGAGCGACGCCCGCAGCACCTCGCGCACGCGCGCCTCGCCCTCCACATCGACCACGACGACGTCGCCCCGGCGCGTGGTCGCGAAGCCCTTCGCGCCGAGATCCGCAAGGAGGCCTTCGCTCGCGCCCGCCAGCGTGACCTCGGTGCGCAGCACGTCGCCCCGCAGCAGCTGGCGGATCGCGCCGCTCACCACCACCTGGCCCTCGCGCAGGATCGCCACGCGATCGCACATCGCCTCGACGTCGCTCAGGATGTGCGTCGAGAAGAAGATCGTCCGGCCCTGATCGCGCTCCGCGAAGATGAGATCGCGCACCTCCTTGCGGCCGACCGGATCGAGGCCGCTCATCGGCTCGTCGAGGATCAGCATCTCCGGATCGGCGACCAGCGCGGCCGCCAGCCCCGTGCGCTGCAGCATCCCCTTCGACAGCCGGCGAACCTGCCGATCCGCCGCGTACGCGATCTTCACCTGATCGAGCACCTCCATCGCCCGCCTGCGCAGCGCCGCGCCGCGCATCCCGGAGAGGCGGCCGCAGAGCTCCACGAACTCGCGCGGGGTGAGGTAGGGGTAGACGTACGGGTTCTCCGGCAGAAAGCCGATCTTCCGGCGCGCCTCGGGCGACGGCACGCGCGCGCCGAACAGGTACGCCTCGCCGCCGGTCGGGGCGATGAGGCCGGTCAGCATCTTGATCGTCGTCGTCTTGCCGGCCCCGTTCGGCCCGAGGAAGCCGAAGATCTCGCCGCGCCGTACGCCGAAGCTCACCCCCTTGACCGCCTCGACCGCCCTCCGGCGCAAGAAACCCACCCGGAACGTCTTCAGGAGGCCGCGGACGTCGATCAGCAGCTCGCCCTCCGGCGCCCCTTCCTCGACGGAGCTGGCCGGCGCGGCACCCCGGTCGCGCGGCTCGACGATGCGCTCGGCTGCGTTGCTCATGCGCCCTCCTCCCCCTCGGGGCTCTCGCCCGGCGCGCCGTCTGCCGGCCGCGCCCGGCCGCGCGCGTTGGCCGCGCTGTACTCGTGCAGCTTGTACTGGATCTTGCGCGGGCTGATCCCGAGGATCGTCGCGGCCTTCGAGGTCGAGCCCTTGCACGCCTCGAGCGTGCGCAGGATCGCGTAGCGCTCCAGGTCGTAGATGGTGCTCCCCGGGACGCGCGGCATCGCGTCGACGGACTCGGCCGGCTCGGACGACATCTGCGCCGGCAGGTGCCGGAGCTCGATGCGCGCGCCGTCGCAGAGCACCGCGGCCCGCTCGATCGCGTTCTCCAGCTCGCGCACGTTGCCGGGGAACGAGTAGGACGTCAGCGCCGACAGCGCCTCGTCGGTGAAGCCCTCGATGCGCTTGCCGTTCTCCTGCGCATAGCGGCCGAGGAAGAACGTCGCGAGCTCGGGGATGTCGCTCCGGCGCTCGCGGAGCGGCGGGATCTCCAGGGTGACGACGTTGAGCCGGTAATAGAGGTCCTCGCGGAACACCCCCTCGGCGATGCGCTGGCGCAGATCGCGGTTCGACGCGGCGAGGATCCGCACGTCGACCTTGAGCGTCTCGTTGCCGCCCACCCGCTCGAACGTCCGCTCCTGCAGGAAGCGCAGGAGCTTCACCTGCGTGGCCAGCGGGATCTCGCTCACCTCGTCCAGGAACAGGGTGCCGCCGCTCGCCTGCTCGAAGCGGCCCTCGCGGCGGCCGACGGCGCCGGTGAAGGCGCCGCGCTCGTGGCCGAACAGCTCGCTCTCGAGGAGCGACTCGCTCAGCGCGGCGCAGTTCAGCCGGACGAGCGGCGCCTTCGCCCGCGGGCTGGCGCGGTGGATCATCTCGGCGATGAGCTCCTTGCCCGTGCCCGTCTCGCCCACGATCAGCACGCTCGCGCGGCTCGGCGCCACCTGCTCGACCAGCCGGAGGACCTTCGCCATGCTCGGGTGGCTCGCGATCACGTGCCCGAACGCGTTGCGCTCGCGCAGCCGCTCGCGCAGCCGCGAGTTCTCCTGGAGGAGCCGCGCCCGCTCCACCGCGCGCTCGACCACGACCGCGAGCACCGAGAAATCGAGCGGCTTCGTCAGGTAGTTGTACGCGCCCTTCTTCACGGCCTCGACCGCGCTCGAGATGGTGCCGAACGCCGTCATCACCACGAAGGTCGCGTCCGGCAGCGCGAGCTGCGCCTTCTCCATCATCCGGATGCCGTCGAGCCCAGGCATCTTCAGATCGGTCAGGACCACGTCGGGCGCGAACTCCTCGAGCTTGCCGAGCGCCTTGAAGCCGTCGGCCGCGGTCTCGGTCGTGTACCCCTCCTCGCGGAGGATCTCCGAGAGCGCCGCGCGCGCGTTGGCCTCGTCGTCGACGATCAGGATGCGCCCGCGGGATGCCATGGTGATGGCTTTCCTAGCATGCGCGTCCGCGGAATTGGACGGCTGCTCGGCCCCGGCCGAGCGGCGGCGGGACCGCGGGGCGCTCTGGTCGAGCACGTTTGCGACCGAGGCGCCGGCGCGGCGGCGTGGCGGCGTACGTTGCGCAGAGAAGGCCGAAAGGCTCGGCATCACCGCGCGGGGATGCCGTACTTATCGAGCCGTGCGGCGCGCCTGTCGCGGAGCTGCTGCCAGCGAAAACCGCTGTTTCACGCGCCGCCCGGAGTGGTACAACGGGCCGCGCGCGAGGTCTCCACCGTCCCGATTGGCGGGCGTTTCCTTGTTCGACCCCGCGGGTGAGGCTCGATGCATACGCTTCGGAAGGTGTTTGCCGACAGGCCCCGGCGCGCTGCGCTCACGGCGCTGCCGCTCGTCGGCTCGCTCACGCTCGCGGGCGCTGCCGAGGCACAGCAGCCGCAGCCGCCCTTCGGACCTCAGCCGATCCCAGGCCAGCCCGCGCAGCCGCCCGGCGCTTTCGGGCCCGAGCAACCTCCCGCGCAACCCGGCTCCTTCGGGCCACAGCCCGGTCAGCCCGGCCCCTTCGGGCCGCAGCCCGGTCAGCCCGGCCCCTTCGGGCCGCAACCCGGTCAGCCCGGCCCCTTCGGGCCGCAGCCCGGTCAGCCCGGCCCCTTCGGGCCGCAGCCGGGCTTTCCGGGCGACGCTCCGCCGCAGTTCGGGCCGCAGCCGGGCCAACCGCCGCCGGACGGGAGCGTCTCTTTCGGCGCGCAGGCGTCGGTCGGCGATCAGGGCCTCCAGGCCAGCGCGACGGCGCCGACATCCACCGCGTGGGACGAGGAGGAGCGGGCGCTCTCCCTCACTGCGCAGCCGAACCTGTGGGGCTCGACCGGCCTCCTCAGGACGTCGTACGCGGGCTCGGGCGCGCCGGGCACCTTCCGGGTGTCGTTCCTGCTCGACTGGTTCTCCACGAGCGGCTTTCTCTGCGATCCGGCGGAGTCGACGCTCGCCGGTCACCCGATCACGTGCGGTCCTGACGCGAAGGAGGACTCGGCGAGCCACGTCGGAGCGTTCTTCGCGCTGAACGCGACCCCCCTGCCCTTCCTCGAGGGGTACGCGTCGATCCGCACGTTCGCGAACGCGAACGATCAGGGTCGTCCGCGGCTGCTGCAGGTGCTCGGCGACACGACGTTCGGCGTGAAGGCGTTCACCCCCACGAAGATCGGCAAGCCGTTCTCCTTCGGCGGCGAGGCGCAGCTGCTCCTGCTCAACGGGACCGGCAACGTCGGCCTCGCCGGCGGCGGCACGAGCGCGGTCTTCCGCGGGCTCGCGTCGCTCGATCTGCGCAAGCCGCAGGGCAAGGGGTTCCCGCTGCGGGTGAACGTGAACCTCGGCTACAAGCTCGACAACTCCGGCGTCCTCGTGGAGGAGGTCGAGAAGGCGCGCGCGAAGGCGTTCACGGACGATCGCGAGCGGCAGCCGATCTCGCGGATCGAGCGGTTCGGGCTCGGCATCAACCGCGTCGACTTCTTCCAGACCCACCTCGGCGTCGAGGTGCCGCTGCCGAAGGTGCAGCCTTACCTCGAGTACACCCTCGACATCCCGGTGAACCGGCAGGGTTACGAGTGCCACACGAAGACCGTGTCGCGCGGCGACGTCTGCCTCGGGCTTGACGACTTCGCGTCTCCTGACCCGCAGAACCAGGGCGGACCGGGTTATGCCGCGGCGCCGTCGCGGCTGTCGCTCGGCGTGCGGGTGACGCCGTTCGAGAAGGCGTTCCGCGGGCTCTCCGGACACGCGGCGTTCGACCTCGGCCTGTCGGCGACCTCCGTGTTCATCGAGGAGGTCGCGCCTCAGGCGCCGTGGACGCTCTATCTCGGGATTGGCTATGCGTACGATACGAAGCAGAAGGAGCCGCCGCCGGCCCCGGCGCCGCAGATCATCAAGGAGCCGCCGCAGCTCGTGCCGGCGCCGCAGACCTTCGCGCGCGGCTTCGTGCACGAGCAGAACAAGCCCGACGCGGCGGTGGCGGACGCCATCGTGACGATCGAGGGCGCGGCTCAGCCGCCGTACGCGACAGGGCCGGACGGCCGCTTCCTCACACGGCACCTCGATCCGGGGACGTACACCTTCAGCATCCGGGCGAACGGGTACAAGCCCGGCACCTGCCAGGCGACGATCCTCCCTGGCGGGGCAGCGCCGGGGCAACCCGGGGCGTTCGGCCCGCAGCCTGGGCCTTTCGGCCCGCAGCCCGGGCAGCCCGGCGCCTTCGGTCCGCAACCCGGACAGCAGGGGCCCTTCGGCCCGCAGCCCGGGCAGCCCGGCGCCTTCGGTCCGCAGCCCGGGCAGCCCGGCGCCTTCGGTCCGCAGCCCGGGCAGCCCGGCGCCTTCGGTCCGCAGCCTGGACAGCCTGGGCCCTTCGGCCCGCAGCCTGGACAGCCCGGCGCCTTCGGTCCGCAACCCGGACAGCCTGGGCCCTTCGGCCCGCAGCCCGGACAGCCTGGGCCCTTCGGTCCGCAGCCTGGGCCCTTCGGCCCGCAGCCCGGACAGCCTGGGCCCTTCGGTCCGCAGCCGGGAGGGCCTGGCGCTGCGCCGAGCCCGGCACAGCCGCAGGGGCCGACGTTCGTGGACGTCGACTGCTCCCTCGAGGCGCTGCCCAAGACGGGCAACATCGTCGGGACGGTGAAGGACGCGGAGAGCGGGGACGCGGTCGCTGGCGCGACGATCCGGCTGGTCGACGCTGCGGGCCGCGAGCAGACGGCGACGGCCGACGGCAGCGGCGCCTTCCGTTTCCCCGACCTGCCGGCCGGCGCGGTGACGCTCAAGGTCGAGGCGCAGGGCTACATGAACCACGTCAACCAGGCCGACGTCCGGACGAGCGAGGACACGCGCGCCGCCCTCACGGTGAACAAGCGGCCGAAGATCTCGCTCGTGAAGGTGCTGGGCAACGAGATCAAGATCTCGCGGCAGATCCACTTCGAGACCGACTCGGCGAAGATCCTCGGCGACTCGAACGCGCTGATGGAGGAGATCGCGGACGTGCTCCAGCGGAATCCGAACATCCGCAAGGTCGAGATCCAGGGGCACACCGACAACACGGGCGGGCGCGAGCACAACCAGACGCTCAGCGAGGCCCGGGCGAACGCGGTGCGCGCCTGGCTGATCCGGGCCGGCGTGGACGGCTCGCGGCTGCTCGCGAAGGGCTATGGGCAGGATCGCCCCGTCGCGCCGAACGTCACGCCCGCGAACAAGGCCAAGAACAGGCGCGTTCAGTTCATCATCGTGGAGAAGTGAGCCAGGTCCGCCGCCGGGCGGGCCCCGCATCCGGCCGCGCCTCGGCGTCGCTTGTCGGCGCCGGGGCGCTGCGATAGGGCACGCGCATGATCAAGCAGGTCATCGCGACCGCGCTGGCGGTGGTGGCGGGTTGCGCGGCGCCCACCCCGGCGCCCGATGCCCGGCCAGCCGAGAGCGCCCGGCCCCCCTCCGTCGGCGCCGCGCCCACGGCGGCAGCAGCGACGGCAGGGGCCAGCGCGGCTGAGGTGGCGTCAACGCCTCGCCCCGAGGACGCAAGCGCGCCGGAGCCGCCGCAGGACGGGGGCGAGCGCGGGGCCGCCGAGGGGCCCGCGGCCGACGCGTCGCCAGGCCCAGGAGCGGAGCCCAGCGCAGGCGCCGACGCGAGCGCCGCGACCTCCGCCCGCGCGGACAACAAGATCCTGCCGGCGCTCGAGAGCGAGGAGCTCACGGCGCGAGCCAGGGCGTTGTTCGACGCCGTCGCGAAGAAGGAGCCGGCGCTGGCCGAGCCCTTCTGGTTCCCCAAGGAGCCGTTCATCCCGCTCAAGGACGTGAAGGACCCTGGCAAGTACTGGGACAACCTCCACGCCGCTTACGTGAACGACGTGAAGTCGATGCATCGGAAGCGCAAGAGCTGGGAGGGGGCGCGGTTCGTCAGCTTCGTGGTGGGCTCCAAGCCGAAGTGGGTGCCTCCGGGGGACGAGGTCAACAAGATCGGCTATTACCGCTCCTTTCACGGCAAGCTGAAGTACGAGATCGACGGGAAGCCGGCGAGCCTGGACGTCCACACGATCATCTCGTGGCAGGGCCGCTGGTACATCACGCACCTCGGCGACTTCAAGAAGCGCTAGGCGTCCGCGCCCGTTCTTGTGGACGCTGCGCGGGCGCACCGCCATGGTCTCCGCGTGGCGCCGCTCGTCTCCGTCTTGCTCCCGTACCGGCAGGCGGAAGCGACGATCGAGGAGGCGCTGGAGAGCGTGCTCGCCGAGCGCGCGGTCGACCTGGAGGTGGTCGCCGTGGACGACGGCTCGACGGACGGCGGCCCTGCCAGGGTCGCGCGCATCGCGCAGCGCGATCGCCGCGTCCTCCAGGTCGCGACGGGCGGTGTGGGGATCGCACAGGCGCTCTCGCGGGCGGCGGAGGCGGCGCGCGGCGAGCTCCTCGCCCGCATGGACGGCGACGACGTCTCGGTCGGCGAGCGGCTCGCGCGACAAGCGGAGATGCTCCTCCGGGATCCGCGGCTCGACGTCGTCGGAGCCCGCGTCGAGGCGTTCGCTGCCGGGCCGATCGGCGAGGGCATGCTGCGCTACGTCGACTGGCTGAACTCGATCGTCACCCCGGAGGACCACGCGCGCGAGATGTTCGTGGAGTCCCCGCTGTGCCACCCGTCGGTGATGCTGCGGCGGAGCGCGCTGGAGCAGGTGGGCGGGTTCCGGGAGGTCCCGTGGGCGGAGGACTACGACCTGTGGCTGCGCCTCGACGCCGCGGGCGCGCGGATGGCGAAGCTCCCGGAGCTCGGCCTGCGCTGGCGGCACCGCGAGGGGCGCGCCACCTTCGCCGATCCGCGGTACGCGATCGCGAGGTTCCTCGAGGCAAAGGCGCACTATCTTGCGAGGAAGCTGCGCCCAGCGCGCCCGGTGGCCGTGTGGGGCGCGGGAAAGACAGGCCGGCGGCTGGCGAGGGCGCTCGCCCGGAACGGCGTGGCGCCCGCGCGGTTCGTGGACATCGATCCGCGCAAGATCGGCCGGATCGCGCAGGGCGCGCCGATCGTCGACCCGTCGCGGCTGGAGCGCGGGGCAGAGACCCTCGTCGTCGCCGTAGGGGCGCGGGGGGCGCGCGCGCTCATCCGCGGCCACCTCGCGGCGCGCGGCTTCGTCGAGGGCTCCGACTACCTGTGCGCCTCCTGAGCGCGCGGCGGGCGACGCTTTGCAACCGCGCGCTCTTTTGGGAGGATTCGATCCCACAGCAATGCGGGTCCCGGTGCTCACGAGCAAGCTCGACTTCCCTCCGCCAGAGCGCGCGACCCCGGAGGGGATCGTGGCCGTGGGCGGCGAGGCCTCGCCGGAGCGGCTGCTGGCCGGCTACCGCCGGGGCATCTTCCCCTGGCCTCACGAGGGGCTACCGCTGCTCTGGTTCTCCCCGGATCCGCGCTTCGTCCTGCCGCCGCGCGAGGCGCACGTCCCGCACTCGCTGCGCAAGCGGGTGCGCCGGGGCGAGATCGAGGTGCGGACCGATACGGCGTTCGAGCGGGTCATGCAGGCCTGCAGCGCCGCGCCGCGCCCTGGGCAGAACGGCACGTGGATCACCGAGGAGCTCATCGCCGGCTACACGGCGCTGCACGCCGCCGGGGTCGCGCACAGCATCGAGGCGTGGTCGAACGGCGAGCTCGTCGGCGGCCTCTACGGCGTGTCGCTGGGGCGAATGTTCTTCGGCGAGTCGATGTTCGCACGCGCGCCCGACGCCTCGAAGGTCGCGTTCGCGACGCTCCTCGGGAACCTCGTCGCCTGGGACTTCGCGCTGGTGGACTGCCAGGTGTACACGGACCACCTGGAGCGATTCGGCGCCGTGGAGTGGCGGCGGCGCGAGTTCCTCAGCGCGCTGAAGGTGGCGCTCGACGCCCCGACGAAGATGGGACCGTGGCGCTTCGACCTCGAGCCCGCGCAGGCGATCGAGCGGCTCATCTCGCGGTGATCGCGCGCCGCCCGACCCCGCTCTACAGCGCTTCCGCCCACCTCTGCTACGTGCGGACCAGAGCGGCGGGCACCCGCACAGGAGACGGGCCCAGATCGGCGTTTTCGGCGCGCAAGCGCACTCCGGTGCGCTGAGCACCGAAAACGTCGAGGTGGGCCCGTATCCGAAGCGGGTGACCGTCGCTCTAGGAGCGCTCGCCGCCCGAGCCGTCCTTGATCTCTCGGAGCAGCTCCTCGATCCGCCGCTCGGCGTCCGGCCCCTCGTCGTAAAAGAAGCGCAGCGTCGGCACCACGCGCAGCCCCATCGTGCGGGCGACGTCCCTGCGCAGCCGGCCCGACGCCGCGTCTAGCCCCTTGAGCAGGGCGCGGCGCGCCGCGGCGTCCTCCGCGCCGAACTCGTGGCGCACGTGGACCTTCGCGCTCTGCAGGTCGTCGGTGATCTCCACGCGCGACACGAGCACGCCGGCGATCCGCGGGTCACGCAGATCCCGGAGCAGGTTGGACAGATCCTCACGGAGCCGCTCGGCGACCCGCGTCGCCCGCTTCACCACGCCGCTCATTCGTCGTCCTCTGCGTCCTCGAACATGTCCGAGGACGCTCCCAGATCTCCATCGTCACGGCCGAGCGCCTGCTCGATGCCGCCCTGCACCCCAGCGCCTCCATCGCCGAACGGCACGATCTCGGTCGCCCGATCCGTGAGGACAGCGTGCGGCAGCGACCCTGCCATCGCGGCCACGTCCGCGAGGACCTTGTCGCACATGACCGCCGAGTTCGAGACGACCGCGACGCCGAGCGTCGCCCGCCTCGGATCGTCGAGCACGCCGACCTCGGCGATCGACACGCGCATCCGGCTCTGCGCCCGCTCCTTCAAGGAGCGCACCACGCTGCGCTTGTCCTTGAGGGAGCGGGCCCCGACGATATCGAGACGGAGACGGAGTACACCCACGAACATCGGATGAGGCTCAGAGCTTCGTCTTGACCTCTTCGATCTCGAAGCTCTCGATGATGTCGCGCTCCTTGATGTCCGAGTAGCCGTCGAGCGAGATACCGCACTCGAACCCCTCGACCACCTCTTTCACGTCATCCTTGAACCGGCGCAACCCGGACAGGCGACCCGTCCAGACCACGGCGTTGTCCCGGATGAGGCGCGCCTCGCCGGTGCGCTTGACCGAGCCGCTGATGGCCATGCAGCCGGCGACCGTGCCCGCCTTCGTGATCTTGAAGACCTGGCGGACCTCGGCGCGGCCGAGGACCTTCTCCACCTTGGTCGCGGGGAGCAGCCCCTCCATCGCGCTCCGGATGTCGTCGACGGCGTTGTAGATGATGTTGTAGAGCCGGATCTCGACGCCTTCGTTCTCGGCCAGTGCGCCCGCCTTGCCGGCCGGCCTGACGTTGAAGCCGACGATGATCGCCTTCGACGCGACCGCCAGGTTGACGTCGCCCTCGGTGATGCCGCCGACGGCGCCG
Organism: Sorangium sp. So ce128; assembly: GCF_051525245.1. Lineage (NCBI taxonomy): Bacteria > Pseudomonadati > Myxococcota > Polyangiales > Polyangiaceae > Sorangium > Sorangium sp. So ce128. Next base: position 8,301,891 of record NZ_CP150313.1, read on the forward strand.
TTCACGATCGTGACCTTCACCTTCTGGGTCGAGAGCTTCGCCAGCGCGTGGATGATCGCCTCGACCGAGCCCTGCACGTCGCCCTTGATGATCAGCTTGAGCTCGAGCTGATCGGCCTCCTGCAGGTTCTTCGTGATGGACTCGAGCGAGACGCGCGAATCCTGCGGGATGAGCGTCTTCGACGCCTTCTTGCGGCGGGTCTCGGCGATCTCCTCCGCGGTCTTCCCGTCCTTGACGGCGTGGACGGGATCGCCCGCGCTCGGCACCTCGTTGAGGCCGAGGACCTCGACGGGCGTCGCGGGGCCGGCCTCGGCGACGGAGCGCCCGAGCTCGTCGGTCATCGCCCGGACCTTGCCCCACGCGGCGCCGGCCAGGAGGATGTCGCCCGTGCGGAGCGTGCCGTCCTGGACCATGACGCGCGCGACCGGGCCGCGGCCACGATCGAGCAGCGCCTCGATGACGGTGCCGCTGGCGCGCTTCTTCGGGTTGGCGCGGAGGTCCTGGACCTCGGCGAGGAGCAGGACCGACTCGAGGAGCTGGTCGATGCCCTGCCCCAACTTCGCCGACACGCTGCAGAACATCGTCTCGCCGCCCCACTCCTCGGGCTGCAACCCGAGCGCGGCGAGGTCGCGCTTGATCTTGTCGGCGTCGGCGCCCGGCTTGTCGATCTTGTTCACCGCGACGAGGATCGGCACCTTCGCGGCCTGGGCGTGCGAGATCGCCTCCTTGGTCTGAGGCATCACGCCGTCGTCGGCCGCGACCACCAGGATCACGATGTCGGTGAGCGAGGCGCCGCGGGCGCGCATCGCCGTGAACGCCTCGTGGCCCGGCGTGTCGAGGAAGGCGATCGTGCCGCGCGGCGTCTCGACGCGGTAAGCGCCGATGTGCTGGGTGATCCCGCCGGCTTCGCCCTCGGCGACCGTGGCCTTCCGGATCCTGTCGAGCAGCGACGTCTTGCCGTGGTCGACGTGACCCATGACGGTGACGATGGGCGGACGGATCTCCACCTCCTCGTCGGTGTCGGCCCCGGCCTGCATGGCCGCGCTCAGCGTGTCCTGCTCGCTGACGGCCACGTCCTCGACGCTCCAGCCGAACTCGCTCGCGAGGATCTTCGCGGTTTCGGCGTCGAGCGTGCTGTTGATGTTCACGCCCGTCATGCCCATCGACAGGAGCCGCATGAGCACGTCCGTCGCCTTCAGGCTCATCTTCGCAGCGAGCTGCTGGAGGGTGACCTGCTCCTCGATCTTGATGACCTTCTTGTGCGAGGCCATCTCCTGCGTGGAGACCTGGACCGGCTTGCGCGGGAGACCACCGCCACCCGGGCGCTGCCGCCCGAACATCCCGGGGCGGGTGTTCCGACCGCCCATGGGCCGGCCGCCTGGACCGAAGCTGGGACCACCGGGGCGTGCCTGCTGGGCGTTGGCGCGCGGATCGTAGGTCGTGCGCCGCGCCGGCGGCGTGCCGGTGCGGGGAGCCGGCATCGTGACGCCGGGGCGCCCCTGCCAGACCTCAATGCCGGTCTTCGGCGGCGAGGACGGGCGGCGCGGCGCCTGTCCCGGCGTGCCGGCCGGATCTTCCGGCTTGGCCGCGGGCGCAGGCGGCGTGGTCGGCCGAGCGCCCGGGCGGGCGGTGGCCGGAGCTGCAGGCCGCTGCGGCGCGGGCGGCGGCGACGTCGGCCGCGACGCCCCGTGCGCTGGAGCAGGCGCGGGCGCCGAGGGCGCGGCTTGCGGCCGGGTCGGCGTCTGCGCCGCGACTGCTCCGGGCGCTGCGGCTGCTCCGGGCGCTGCGGCTGCTGCGGCAGGCGCAGGCGCAGGCGCTGCGGCAGGCGCAGGGATCGGCGCGGGCGCCGCTGCGGCAGGCGCAGGGATCGGCGCGGGCGCAGCCGCCTGCGCGGGGGCGGCAGCTGGCGCCTCGGGCGCAGCCGCAGCGGGGACGGGCGCCGGCGCGGCGGCGGTGGCAGGCGGCGCCGCGACAGGCGGCGCAGGCTTCGGCTCGGGCGAGGTCACCTTCGTCTCCTCCGCGGCCGCGGACGCCGCGGCAGGCGCGGTTGCTGCGGGAGCGGGAGCCGCCGGGGGCGGCGGCGCAGGGGGCGCAGCCGCAACAGGCGGCATCGCCGGGGCAGGCGCATTGGGCGCGGGTGCGGGAGCAGGCTCGCGCGGGCTCACGGCGACGACCGGCTCGGGGGCCGGCGCCGAGGGCGCTGCGACGGGAGCGGCGGGCGGCGCAACGGGGCGACGGGGCGGCGCTTCTTCCTGAGCGGCGCGCTCGGGCGGCGACGAAGCCAGAGCGGGCTCAGCCGCAGGCCGAGAGGGCGCAGGCTCCGGAGCAGCGCGAACGGGCGCCTCCGACAGGTCAGGCCCGCGGCCTGGCGAGGACGGCTCGGGCTCGGCCCCGGGCCGTGCGCGACGCTTGACGACCGTGGGGCGGATCCTCTCCTCCACCACCTCAGGCGACTTTTGCCGCTCGAGGTGCCGCTTAACCCGCTCGACGACGTCGGACTCGACGGCGCTCATGTGATTGCGCACGTCGCCTATACCCATGGACTGGAAGAGCGCGACCAGCGTCTTCTGGTCCATATTCAGCTGCTTGGCGACCTCGTAGACCCGGACTTTGCTCATGCACCTCGCTCCACGTTAACCAATCCGCCTCACCCATCCGCGCGGGCGACGATTTGCGGCCACTCTGTCGACCGTCGAGGCGCGTCCGGTAGAACCGGACACCGCCGCCCTGCCCCCGACCGCACCGCCTCCCCCCATGCCCGGCGCAGTAGCAAGAAGCCGACCGGACCCACTCTCCGGCACCCGCCGCTCCTCGCGGCTGGTAAGCGCGCCCTCCAGGCTGCCGGGTCTTCCCCCGACATCCTCGGACGCCGAGAGAACCCCGGCCCCGGGGTTCTCGCGCTCCACGCCTGACGTCCCCGGCCCTCGGCGACGCGAGAGGCCAGCATGGCCAGGCGGCGCCTTCCGATGCTCGGGGCTCTCGCCCTCCTCCGATCGGGCGGCCGCGCTGCGCGAAGGCCGCCCCCTGCGACCGGCGCCGCGGCGCCCACCCTCCGCGGCGTCCTCGCCCCGCTCGACGCGCGCGCACGTGTCCACGACGTGCGCTGCGTTCGCGACGGCAGCGGCGATCGACGCCGCCGAGATCGCCATCACGGCCACGCCGCGCTCGCGCGGGCCGCCCGCCAGGGCGCCGAGCCCCTGCTTGCTGCCCCACGCGACGGCGCGCCCTTCGGCGACGGCGCGCCGGACCTCCGGCAGATCCGCGCCTGCCGCGGCGTCGCACGCGACCAAGACGAGCGCGGCCTCACCGCGCACGCACGACCCGACGACCGCATCGGGGCCGATCGCCGCGCTCTGGGAGCGGACGGCGGCACGGACGAGCCCGTGGAGCCGGCGCTCGGTAGCCCCTCGGATCGCCCGCGCCAGCGAGACGGTCGTGAGCGGCTCGACGCCCTGCGCCTGATCGCCGGCGCCCTCGGCGCCTCCTCCAGCGGCCCCCACGATCGCGTGGACACGTCCCTTCGCGGCGCGGGCGAGCCCCCGGGCGACCGCCGCCGAGAGGCAGTCCTGCTGCGGGTGGACGTGTGCGCCCCGCCCGAACCCGCCGTCGCCCGGATCGACCGCGACCACACCGCCGGGACCAAGGATGAGCCGGACGAGCGGACGAGCGCCGCGGACGTCGTCGACGCCGACGCGCTCCCCGCAGCCGACGCACGTGCGCACTCGCCCCTTCTCGAAGGGCTCACGCTCACCCGCGTCGCTCTGTCTGCTCACTGCTGATCCCATCCTCGGCCCTCTACTTCTCCTCGCAGCCTACGCGTGCCTCACGTCTGCGGCGCGACGAACGTCCGCCCGCGCCGCATCGAGCACCTTCTGCTCGCTTTCAACGAAATCCCGCGCCCCCTGCTTGATGGCGCGCGCCTTCTTGATGCCGAGGCCGGTGCGGATCGCCAGCCGATCCTCGTCCTCCCGCAGCACGTCCTCGACGCTGCGGTACCCGGCCTCCTCGAGCAACACCACCGTCCGATCGCCGACGCCACGGATGAACATCAGCCGCTCGCGGTCGGTGAGCGGCTCGGTGCGCGAGCTCGCGGAGCGGATGCGCTCCTGCCGCAGCCGCTCCATCGTCGTGTCCGCCTGCGACTTGATGCGATCGGCGGCCTCGACGCCGCCGAGACCCGGGATCGCCGCGAGCTCCTCGACCGAGGCCTCGCTGACCTCCTCGAGCGCGCGGAAGCCGAGCCGGTACATGGACTTGGCGATCTGCTCCGTCACCACGTCCATCTGCTGCAAGGCGGAGATCGCCTCTTCTTCCATCTGCTTGAACTTGGTCTCGCTGATGATGTCGAGCTTCCAGTTCGTCAGCTGCGCGGCGAGCCGCACGTTCTGGCCCTTGCGCCCGATCGCGAGCGACAGCTTCTCGTCCGGCACCACGAGCTCCATGCGCCCGTCGGCCTCGTCGACGATCACCTTGTGCACCTCGGCCGGCTGGATCGCGGCGATGACGTAGCGCGCCGGATCGCGATCGAACGGCACGATGTCGATCTTCTCGCCGCGGAGCTCCTGGACGACCGCCTGCACGCGCGAGCCCTTCATGCCCACGCACGCGCCCACCGGATCGACGTCCGCGTCGCGGCTGGTCACCGCGATCTTCGAGCGGGCGCCCGGCTCCCGGGCGACGGACACGATCCGCACGATGCCCTCGTAGATCTCGGGGACCTCGGCCTCGAAGAGCTTCTCGACGAGCCGGGGATCGGAGCGAGAGAGGATGACCTGCGGGCCGCGGGCCTCGCGATCGATGTCCTTCACGTACGCCACGATGCGGTCCCCGGGCCGGTACGTCTCGCGCGGCGTCTGCTCGCGGAACGTGAGCACGCCCTCGGTGCGACCGATGTCGACGATGATGTTGTTGCCCTTCTCGAACCGCCGCACGATGCCGCGGATGAGCTCGCCCTTGCGATCCTTGTACTCGTTGAAGATGAGATCGCGCTCGGCGTCGCGCACGCGCTGCAGCAGGACCTGCTTCGCCGTCTGCGCGGCGATGCGCCCGAAGGTCGTGCGGCCGTGCTTGAGCTTCAGGATGTCGCCGTATTCCTTGTCCTGATCGCGCGCCTTCTCCGCGTCCTCGGGTCGCCAGAAGACCTGGAAGCCGAGCTCCTCGCCCAGGGTCGCATCCAGCTTCAGCTTGTCCACGTCAGTGATGGAGATCTCGCGCTCCGGCTCCGTCACGGCCTCGACCACGGTCATGTACTGGAAGAGGTCGATCTGCCCGGTGTCCTCGTTGAAGCGCGCCTCGAGCTCGCGGGTGGGGCCGAAGACGCTCTGCGCGGCCTTCAAGATCGCGGCCTCGATCGTCTCGACGAGGATCTTCTTGTCGATCCCCTTCTCCTTCGCGACCTGATCGAGGATGCTGCCGAGGCTCGTCTCCGAGGTCGGCATCGCTGCCATCGTTGCCATGACGTCCCTGTCTCCTGATCTTTCTTCTCTCTACTTGCGCTTCTCGGAGCCGCGCTCGCTCCGCTTTGAGCCCGACCGCGGAGCCGCCTCCGCGAGCTGCTTCTTCTGCCCCGACTCCTTAGCCGGCTCCTTGCCCTGCCGCTGCCCCTTCTTGGGCTGCGCCGTGAGCTCGAAGACGAGGCGCGCCTCCACGACATCCGCGAACGGGACCGCGATCCGCTTGCCGTCGACCAGCACCGCGACCTGCCCCTCCGGAGCCTCGAGGAGCTCGCCCCGGAGCAACCGCTGACCGTCCGGTGCGGGGCGTGCCAGCTTCACCTTCACTGTCCTGCCGAGGAAACGAGCGAACTCGGCCGCTGTACGCAGCCGCCGGTCGAGGCCAGGCGAGCTGACCTCGAGGTTGTAATGGTTGGGTATGAGATCCTCGACGTCGAGGACCGACGAGACGTCGCGCGACACGTCCGCGCAGTCCTCGAGCGTGACCCCGCCGCCCGCGTCGTCCGCCCCCTCGCGCTCGATCGTGAACCGCAGCGTCCAGCCCGCCCGCTCCGTGATCCACTCCAGATCGACGAGCGTGATCCCATGCGAGGCCAGCACCGGCGCGACGGCGTCGCGAACGCGCCCGAGATCGAACACGGCTCTGGTCGAAGGCTCCATGGGTTGCTGCATGTGAGAGACGTCACTTTCGGCGGATCCAGGTCCTCCCAGCGCGATCGGCCCCGAGCGAGGGTGCCCGGTGCCTCTGCGCCAAAAAAAAAGAGCCGATTCCCCGAACTGGGAACCCGGCTCGCGGATCCGCCTAGTTGTCGGCGGACAACCTAGTCGAGTGCGGGCCCTCATGCAAGGGGGGATACGGGCAAACCGCCCCTGCACGGCCGGAGATCTCCCGCCGGTTCCTCCTCGCGTCCTCGCGACGGCCAGCAGCGCGTCAGCGCTGGAGCGCTCCCCGCCGCGCGGCAGTCACGCGACGCGTCCGCCGGGTCCGTCAGCGTTATGCCAGATTCGGCAGCGCGACGATATCGACGTGCAGGACCTCCTCGAACGCCGCGATTTCCTTCAGACAGGCCTCGCTCGGCCGGCCGGAGACGCGCATCTTCGTGCAGGTCGCAGTGGCCCCCTCGAAGACGGTGTTTGAAATCTCCTCGATGTTGATCCCGTGGCGTTTCATGACGCTGAGGGTGTTCGCGAGGACGCCGACCTTGTCCATCATTCGGACGACGACCGCGTAGCGGGCGGGCGACGTGGCGCAGATATTGACCACGTTGGGCAGCTCCTCCTCCGTCATGAAGGCACGGATGATCCGGGCCGTCTCGAGGGCGACCGCGCGCTGGGCCTGCTCCGTCTGCGCGCCGACGTGGGGGGTGCCGTAGACGAGCCCTCGCTCGAGGAGATGCGACTCGAACGGCGCCGAGCTCTTGTCAGGCTCGGTGGCGAACACGTCAAGGCCGACCCGCAGCCCCTTGCGCGGGATGAGCTCCTCGAGCGCGGCGTAGTCCATCACCTCGGGGCGCGCGGCGTTCACGACGATGGCGCCGTCGGGAAGCGCCTCGAGGACGCTCCGGCTGACGATACCGCGCGTCTGCGGGGTAGCCGTCAGGTGGACGGTGAAGATGTCAGAGCGGGCAGCCAGATCCTCCAAGGTCCGCGCATAGCTGACGTCCAGCTTGGCGGCGCGGCCCGGCGTCAACGAGCGCGACCAGGCGTGCGGCTCGAGCCCGAACGCGCGGGCGCGCAGGAGCACCTCACGGCCGATCGCGCCGAGCCCCGCGATCCCGATCCGCCGACCGAACAGGCCACGGGCCACCGAGTACTTCGCCTTCTCCCAGCGGCCGGCCCGGAGCTCCGACGTCGCATCGACCAGGCGGCGGTCCAGCGCGAGGATGAACGCCATCGTCAGCTCTGCCACCGCGGTCGCGTTCTTGCCGGGACAGTTCGCCACGTAGACGCCGCGCGCGCTCGCGGCCGCGACGTCGATCGTCCCCACGCCGACCCCTGCCCTCACGATCAGGTTGAGCTGTCGCCCGGACGCGATCGCCTTCGCCGTGACCTCCGTGGAACGAACGACGAGAATGCCGATCCCCTCGAGAGCCGCCGGCAGCGTGTCTCTGGTGAGCTCCGGCCGGGACTCGATCTCGATCCCGAGCACCTTGAGCTCTTCCAGAGCCGAGAGGTCCATTTTGTCGGCTACTAGCAGGCGCATGCGGACGGGAACCGTAACAGAAAAGCTCTCGCTGACGATGGGCGTTCTACGCCTCGTCTGCGTCGTCTGCGTCAGTTGCACCAGCTCATGCGCCAGCGATCATCAGGTTTCTCCCTGGGGTGCAGCGGGCAGACCGACGCTCGGCGCGTTCGTCGCGCCCCCGGACCTCGACGCTCGGCTGCACGCCATCGACGTGGAGGCCGCCGAGCTCGGGCTGAAGCTCGAGGTCGAGCTCCGCGGCGCGCTACGGCGCGGCGGCGAGGTGGTGGTGCGCGGTTACAGCGGGACCGACGCGCTCGGGCGCCGCTCGTCGGCGGTCCGCGTGGCGACGCCGCACGGCGTGGTCATCGCCGCGGGGCCCCTCGACAGCGGGCGCGTGGACCGCAGACAGGCGACCCAGCTGATACCGTCGCTCCTCCCCGGCCACGAGCCGGAGGCAACGGAGCAGCTCGGGGTGTTCCGCTCCGGGACCGATCTCAACCAAGACGGCGCTCCGGACGTCGTGCTCAGAAACGAGGAAGGCGAGCTGGAGATCTGGGCCGTGCAGCCGCTCGGCGCGGCCCGGTACGCCGTCGAGCTCGCGGCGCCGCCGCGGTTCGCGCTCGACGTCGACCAGGATGGCACCCTGGAGCTCGCCGGCCGGATCCCGCTGGACGAGGGGGATCCCATCGCGCCGGATCTCCTCGACGTCGCGGGGTTCGAGGGAGATCGCTACACGCACCGCGGCAGCGTCGCTCGGGCGTTCCATGCAACGCGCGCGGAAGGCCCCGGCGCGGAGACGGCCGGCCAGGGCAAGCAGCAGGAGCCGCCGAAGGACGACGCCGCGCGCCTGCGGGGAGCGCTCGAGCGGGCCTGGCACGCGGTGCTCGCGGGCAGGCCGGCGGCCGAGACGCTCGCGACGCTCGACCGAGAGCCGGTGACGCCAGCGCTCCGGGGCGCGTTCTCGGCGCACCGCGCGCGCGTCGCAGCGGCCGCGAGCGGTCCACCGGCGCCGCCCGGCGCCGGCGGCGTCCCTACTCGTCCGCAGGGAGCATCGGAAACGCCTGCTCGAAGGTGACGAGGATGTCGCCGGGGAGCGCGTCAGGCTCCTTGTAGCCGCGCGTCAGCGGCACCCCCCAGTCGGCGCGCATGACGACGCGGCTGAGCTGCGGGAAGAGGGCCCGTACCCCGAAGCCAGCCGACTGCTTGAGGCGCAGATCGTCGAAGCCGTCGAAGGCGTCGCCGGCGTCGAAGAAGGCCGCGCCCGCGACCTGGCACGACCAGATCTCGAGGGGCCGCGTGCGGAGCTCCAGGTTCGCAGAGAGCACGTCCTCGCCGATGAACGCCGCCGTCGGGTACCCGCGGAGCCGGGTGTCGCCGCCGAGGACCAGCTTCCTGTTCAGGTAGTTCCTGTATCGGTCGAACAGGCGCACGTCGAACACGAGCCGCCCGACGCCGAAGCTCGGCGTGTGAACCCGCGCGCGCGCCTCGATGGAGGCGTCGAAGATCTGCGAGCCGTCGAGCTCGGTGACGGTCTCGACCACGGCGCGCGCGAGGCCGTCGCCGAGCGCGACGGTGTACGCGGCCGCGGCGGAGATCCCGAGGAAGCTCCTGCTCGAGTTGAGCGCGGTCGTGACCGGATAGATCAGGATCGCGAGCTCGTGCCCCAGCCGGTAGTCCTCCTGCAACGCGAGCGTGTTGAAGTCGAGGACGCGCAAGAAGCGGGTCGAGTACGTCGCGTACTTGAACGTCGGCGCGACGCGGGTGTCGCTCACCGGCATCACGCGCTCCTCGAACTCGGCGATCGCGGCAGGGGGGAGGCCTCCGGGCGCGTCGAGGCGATAGACCTTGCGGCTCGCCTCGATGCCGACCGAGACGTCGTGCTTCACGGCCGAGGACCTCGACGCGCCGCCGCCGAAGCTGCGCGTGACGGCGTAGCCGCCCACCAGGAGATCGCTGCGGTAGCGGTACGGGACGCGATCGTCCTTCGGCGTCGCCTCCGCGTCGAAGGTGGCGAGCTTCGTGCCGACGAAGCGGCGGGTCACCTCGTCGCGCCAGGAGATCTCGAGGTCCCAGGCCCACTCCGCCTGCGTCGCGTAGAGCGGCTGGCCGTAGATGAACTCGCCGCTCGTGCCCTCGAACTCGCCGGTCTCCCGGTCGATGATCGCGTTCGCCTGGGTCCGCAGCCGCACGTGGCTGCCCCCGATGCGCGGCATCGCGTAGGTGACGCCGAACGAGAGCGCGCCGGGATCGAGCGCGAGCTGCGCCGCGACGGAGTGGTGGACGCCGAGCAGGTTCTGCTCGCTGGGCTGCAGGAACAGGTACTCGAGCTGCCCGCCGGCGATGCGGTAGTCCGAGTTGAGGCGCAGGCTCCAGACGTCCTTGGTGACGACGGCGACCCGCACCCGATCCGGAGCGCCGCCTCGCACGGCGAAGACGAGGACGAGCGACAGCTGGCTCAGGTCGCGCAGGTTGCGCGCCGACTCGTCGGCGAGCGCCTGCTCGTAAGGGCGCCCGGCCGCGAGCAGCACCTCGCGCCGGATGACGTACGGGCGCGACAGGGCGTGGAACCAGTTCAGGAAGGCCGGCGCAGGATCGCGGTCCTCGATCACCTCGAGCGGGACCACGTCGATCCCCTCGACGATCTTGCCCTCGGGGGCAGGATCGAGCGTCGCGCCGAGGCGCGACAGGACACGCTCGATGGTGGCGCTCTCGTAGCTCGAATAGCCCTCGCGCCGAGCCGGCGCGGCGGGCGCCGCCGGCCCCCCCTGCTTCCCGGCGGCCGCTGCCGTCCCGCCCTGCTGGGCTTGCGCCTCGATCGCGAGGAGCGCCCCGAGGGCCGGGAGCGCGAAGCGCACCAGGACGATCGATGCGCTACGCACGAGCCTCTCGCCTCAGAAGGACTCGTTGGCAGGGTACGTCGCCATGACGTTGATCTTGTACTTCACGTACTGGTGCGGGATCGTCCCCCAGTCGGGCGTCGGCATGGCCCGCTTCACGCAGCGGAGCAGCTCCTTCGTCTTCGCGCGGCTCACCGTCGTCGACTTGCCCACGTAGAGGTTGGTCCGCTTGCGCCGGAAGTCCATCTCGAGGACGAAGCTCACCGTGACGCCCGCCTTGCCGGAAGGGGCGCACTGGACGTTGTCGCGGATCGCGCGCGACAGGCCGTCCTCGAAGAACGTGACGTGATCGCAGCGCTCGGGCGGGGTGGTGCCCGGGCCGGGGTTCTCGCACTTGATCGTGGTGAACGGCGAGAGCGTGACCCCCTCCGACAGCTCGGCGCCCGCGTCGGCGAGCGCGCCCGCGTCCCAGGCGTAGGTGCCTGCGTCAGCCGTCGCGGCGTCCGCGGAGGGGATCGACTCGGGCTTCGGGCGCCGCCACAGGTAGAGCGGCACCGCCACCACGATGAGGCCCGCGACGAGCGCGATGATGATCTGGAGCCGCACGGGGCGCTCGCTGCCACCGCGACCGAGGTAGCGGTACGGCGAGGGCTGAGACGGCGGACTGGAGGTGGACGGGAACGGAGGCCGGCTGTTCATCGGACGCGCTCAGGCTCAATCGATGAGCGTCCGCGCAGGGCGCCCAGGCTCGCCCTTCACCAGCGTCGCGCCGAGCTCGAGCGTCTCCGGGAGCATCCCCTGAACCTGCGCGACCACCTGCTCGACCACGTGTCGGGCCTCGTCGATGCTCGGACCCACGATCGAGACCACGAACTTGAGCGGCCCCGTGCGGCCCGCGACGGCCGGCGTGAGGCTGAGCAGGAGCATCTCGGTCAGATCGATCACCCGCTGCGCCGCCTTCCGCAGGGCGAGCATCTCCAGGATGGTCGGGCGCTCGCTGACCTGGCGGTTCGGCCCGCGCAGCTCGTACCGCGCGACCTGCATCGGCACCTCGGCCCAGTCGGCGAACAGGCCGTCCTCGTCGATCGCCTTCATCAGGTGCTCGCGCACGAGCAGGCCGGTGAGGCCGTCGCGCTTCGCGAGGTACTGCTTCGCGCGTCGGTGCTGCGGCGAGTCCGGGCCGAACGTCACGAGCTTCATCCGGCACTCGCCGACCTGCACCTCACCGCCGTGCAGCAGCGAGACCTGCGACTTGCGCTCGTAGTTGAAGTCCGCGTAGCTGCCGTTCGTGCTGCCCTGGTCCTCGATGAACCACGACCCCGTCTGCCACTTCAGGATCGCGTGCGCCCCCGAGACGGTCGCCTCGGGCACGCACAGGCTCTGATCGCTGCGACGGCCGAGCGCGAGCTTCGTGTCGTGCAGCGGCAGCAGGGAGCCCACGATCTCGGGCGCGTTCGTCGCATACGTCACGAGCAGCGACTGCGCCCCGGGGGTGAAGTTCAGCTTGAGCGCGCCGCCCGGCGGCGGGCCCGGATCGAGGCGCTCGCGCGGCAGCTGGATCGGGCTCGTCGTGAGCTGCGACGGGTTGAAGAAGCGCATGTGCCGCGCCTGCGGCCGCATCGACGGGTCCTCGTTGAGGCCGCGGAAGATCTGCCGCACCTCGTCGATCGACAGGCCCGCCGGCACGTCGAACATGATCTGCTGCTTCATCGTCTTGACCCGCGGCTTGTAGCCGGGCTCGGGGACGCGGCAGGTCCACATCTCCCAGAGGGTCAAGGCCATGGCGTACACGTCGTCCTCGGGGCTCGCGCCGCCGTTGCGCAGCCGCTCGGGAGACATGTAGTTCGGCGTGCCGCCGTCGGGCGGGGCGCCAGGGCGGCGCGCCGAGGCGCGCGCGCGCTCCTGGGCGAAGCCGAAGTCGAGGATCACCGCGCGGCCCTCGGAGACCATCACGTTGCCCGGCTTCAGATCGCCGTGCACGAGGCCCTGCGCGTGGATGGCCGCGAGCCCGTTGCAGACCTCGCTCGCGATCTTGCGGAACTCGTCCGCCGAGTAGCCGCCCTGGGCCTTGCGCTTGCGGATGTGCGTGTGGAGCGTCTGCCCGGGGATCTGCTCCATCACGAGGATGGGGCCCCACGGGCTCGGCGCGAGGTCGTGCACGCGACAGACGTTCGGGTGGCCCACCGAGCGCGCGAGGAGGAGCTCCTGGCGAAGCGCCTCGTCGTCGCCTGGCATGCGCGACTCTTCGCGGACAACCTTGAGGGCCACGGTCTGCTGCGTCGAGCGATCGAAGGCCAGGAAGACCTCGCCCATGCCGCCCTTACCGAGGCTCTGACGGATGTCGTAACGGTCATTGATGACCGTTCCGGCAGTGATGGGAGGAGGGGGTGTCTTGGTCACGGCCCGCGGTGGATAAAAGGAGCGCGAACCGGAGCGTGCCCGACACCGGCTGCGGCGCACAGCGTCGTCCATCTGAACGTCAAGCGCAACGGTCGTTCGGAGGGAGAGGCCAAACCCCGCGCGGCGGCGGCCGCTTCCCCGCTGATTTGGGCCGAGATCGCACCTACGAACGTCCCGGCCGCCGGGATCTCTTGACGATGACGGCTGATTTGTTTACGCGGCTCGGCCAACCCGGCGCGACCGCCGCGCGCGGGCCGGCGCTGGCGTGAGGCGCGCCGGGCCAGCGAGCCGTTGAAGCCACGTCCCATCTACCGGACGGGCGAGAAGAGTGGCTCCTCCGCGACGGCCTGGGAACGGACCAGCGGACCGATGTTCGTCCGGGACGATGCAGGACGATGCAGACGGTGCAGAGGACGCGAAGGAAATCGTCCGACTGACGCCGTCCGAGGGCGTGAACGGGAGCGGCGACGGCGGTCGCATGCGCGCCGACAGCTCCCCGGCTCCGCTCATGGGCCTCTCGATCGCAGGCACGTCGCTCTCCCTCTCTCTTCACCGACGACGCGAACCGCATCTGGATCGGCGGCCTCGCGCGGAACGCGGCTTCCTGCTCATGGTCGCGGTCCGCCGCGGGTCGACACCCTTCCAGCCGCGCGCCGCGCAGCGCTCCGCGACGGAGCGATCCGCCCGCGAACCGCGCAGACCGAGGCGATGCGCAGGCCGTGCAAACGTCCCGCTCCTGCGCGCGATCCGTCCTACGTTCTTCACCCCGCAGCGACGCGCCGGGGTCACCGACGTTCAGCCTCGCGCGGCCCGCCTCGCCTCAACGACCGCACGGACGGCAGCGCACCACGCTCCACGCATTCCCTGCTTGTATCGTGGCACTGCAGATTGACACCTCAGAGTCGCCTCAGTCACACTGCTTCCGAGGCGGCTGCTGTGTGTCCAATCTTCACCTCCTCCCGCTGCCCGAGGAGAGGCGCGACATGCCTGATAGCCGACAGCGAGAGGTAAACGGCAGCTCGAAGGTCTCGAGGGCTGCCGCGACAGACCCGCTGCTGGGGCGTGTCGTCAACGGCCGCTTCACGATCGTCAGCGTCATCGCCCGCGGCGGCATGGGGAAGGTGTACAGGGCCGAGCAGGCGCCGCTCGGCCGCATCTGCGCGCTCAAGGTGCTGAGCCCCAAGTACGAGGGCGACCACGATCCCGAGTTCCACAGGCGCTTCTTCCTCGAAGCGTCGATCGCGGCGAAGCTCACGCACCCGAACACGGTCACCGTGTTCGACTACGGCCAGAGCGACGACGATATCTACTACATCGCGATGGAGTACATCGAGGGGAAGACCCTGCACCGCGTGCTCCGCGAGGAAGGGCCGTTCTCCGAGGCGCGCGCGGCCCACATCGCGCGCCAGATCTGCCGGTCGCTCCGCGAGGCGCACGGGCTCGGGGTCGTGCACCGCGACCTCAAGCCGGGCAACGTGCTGCTCGTCGACCACGAGGACGAGCACGACCACGTGAAGGTGCTCGATTTCGGGCTCGTGAAGGACACCCAGAGCGGCGAGGACCTGACCCAGCAAGGCCTGTTCATGGGCTCGCCCAAGTACATGGCGCCCGAGCAGATCACCGGCAGCGATGTCTCGGCGCGCACCGATATCTACGCGCTCGGCGTGATGATGTACGAGATGCTGTCGGGCCAGGTGCCCTTCGACAAGGGCGCGGGCGTCGGGACGCTCATGTCGCACGTCCACGACCAGATCCCGCCGATGCAGGCCCACAACCCGCAGCTCTCCATCTCGCAGACGATGGAGGGGATCGTCTATCGCTGCCTGGAGAAGGACCCGGCGCACCGCTTCTCGTCGATGAACGAGCTCGTCAACGCGCTCAAGTTCACCGCAGGCGGCATCTCCACGCGAGACACGGGCGAGAACCCGCCCATGCTGTCCGACACGACGGGCTACCGCGCGTCGCTGCCCTCGTATCCGTCGGCCACGCCGTACCCGTCGGCGCCTTCGTATCCGTCGGCGCCTTCGTATCCATCGGCGCCTTCGTATCCGTCGGCGCCTTCGTATCCATCGGCCACGCCGTACCCATCGGCGCCTTCGCGTCCGTCGGCCACGCCGCACCCATCGGCCGCTCCGCTCTCGACGACGAGCGATTTTCCGGGCCTCTCCACGCCGTACTCGTCGCCCCCCACGAGCTCACCCGCCACCTATACAGGCCCCCTCGCCACGGACAGCGCCCTCAAGCCGCCTGCGGCGCCCGTCTTCGTCCCCCCGTCGATCACCGACGCGATGGGGTCGCGCCCAGCGCCGCCCGCGGAGGTGCTCTCCGCCAGCCAGACCGGCGCGAGCCCAGGTCGAAAGGTCATCCCCTGGGCGCTCACCGCGGTCCTCGCGGTCGGGGTCGGCGTCGCCGCCGCCCTGCTGGCGCGCGTGCCGGTCGCCCACACGAGCGCGGCGGCGCGCGAGCAGGGCGCGGTGAGCCCCCCTCCGCTCGCAGCGACAGCCCCGGCAGCGCCGGCGCCCGCGGCGCGCGGGCTGCACATCGAGAGCTCGCCGCCCGGCGCGGCCGTCAGGGAAGGCAACAAGGAGCTCTGCGCCGAGACGCCGTGCGAGATCGTCTGGCGAGGGGCCGCGGCCGCGCTCGCGCTGGAGCACGAGCTCGTGTTCGAGAAGCCGGGCTACAAGCCCGCCACGGTGAGCGTCTCCGGCGCCGAGGAGAAGGTGCGCGCGAAGCTCGACCCGGCCGCGATCCCGGCGCCGGCGACCCCGGGCAAGCCCAGGGCGAACATCCAGAAGCCCGAGCCGTACAAGAGCAACCCCTACTGACGAGGGCGCGGACGCGCCCCGGCCGCTCTTCTGGTAGAGTCGCCGCGCTTTCGCGGCCAAGGCCTCTTACCATGGCCGCAGTGGCTTCGCGTTCGCGCAAGGAGCTCACCGGACGCTCCTCACGTGGACCCGTCGATGAAGTGTTCGGTGTGATGTGGGGAGCAGCGCCGTCAGCGCTCCCGAGCTCTCGCCGGGATCGCCGTCGCTCCCCGGCCCCGCTGAGGACAGGGCGAACTCATGTCGTCTTCCGATTCCTGCTCGCACCGCCGCCGCGACGATGTCCCGGCGCTCGACCCGACCGACGACGCCCACGCAGCGCGGCCGCGCCGCGCGACGGCGCTCCAGCGGAAGCTCCTCGCCTGCGCCGTCGCCTTCGGCGCGATGACCGCCGCGCGCGGCGCGCTCGCCGACGCCCGCACCGAGGCGCGCCTCCACTTCCGGGCAGGCATGGATCTCATCGCCCAGAAGCAGTTCGACGAGGGCATCCGGCAGCTCCAGAAGGCCAACGAGATCCTCCCGCACCCGAACGTCACCTTCAACATCGCGCGCGCGCACGCCGAGGCCGGCCACATCGAGCAGGCGCTCGCCGCCTACCGCGAGTACATCGCGAGCGACCCCGCGGACCGTGAGCAGGTGACGCGGATCGTGGAGCAGCTGGAGCAGCGCCTCGCCGCGCAGCGCGCCGCGGCGATCCCCGAGCCGAAGCAGCCGCCGGCGCCCGCGCCGCAGCAGCCGGCGCCGCAGCAGCCCACCCCAGGCGAGGCGCCCGCCCCGCCGCCCCCCGCCGGGGAGCCCGCCGCGCAGGGCGCCCCCGCGACGGCCGCGACGAAGGCGCCGGGGCCGGGCTCGAAGGCCGCCCCCGGCGACGCCGCGAGGATCGTCGGCGCGGCCCGGACCGAGGACGTCTACCAGGAGACGGTCGTCACCGCCTCGCGCGGCGCCCAGAGCCCGCTCGACTCCCCGAACTCGACGACCATCGTGACCCGGCAGGACATCCGGCTCTCCGGGATCACGCGCATCCCCGAGCTGCTCCGGCGCGTCGCCGGCATGGACGTCATGCAAATCACGGGCGGCGACGAGAACGTGTCGATGCGCGGCTTCAACAGCCGCCTCGCCAACAAGATCCTCGTCCTCGTGAACGGGCGCACGGTCAAGAACGACGTGCTCGGCTCGACCTTCTGGGAGGCGCTCTCGATCGACGTGGATCAGATCGAGCGCATCGAGGTGGTGCGCGGCCCGGGCTCCGCGCTCTACGGCGCCGACGCCTTCGCCGGCATCGTCAACATCATCACGATCGAGCCCGGCGTCGGGAAGAGCGGCTTCCGCGCGGGCTACGGGGATCACCGGCAGGGCTACGCCTCGGTGTGGGCCTCCGCGCGCGAGGGCGATTTCGCGTACCGCCTCTCCGCGGGCTACACCCGCTACCCCCGGTGGTCGCGCGAGGTCGCGGACGACCGCATCGACCTCGAGACGAGCGGCCAGAGCCAGGATCTCGGCGCGCAGAACGTCCGCATCGACCTCCGGACCTCGCAGCGGCTCGGGCCGCAGCGCGAGCTCACGGTGGGCGCCGGCTACGCCCGGAGCGAGCTCGACGTCTACGGCATCGGCCCCTTCAACGACTACAACCTGGAGGTCGCCAACGCCGACGTCGCGGTCGCGTACCGCAGCGAGAACGTCAACGCGCGGACGTACTACTCGAACCTCGACGGGTACTCGCTGCTCAACGCCGCCTACCTCGGGCACACCCTGTTCGCAGGGCGGCCGCAGCAGCACGTCGTGAACGCCGAGCTCGAGTTCGTGAAGACGCTCCGAGCGCCCAGCCCCGTCGTGCACGACTTCCACATCGGCCTCGGCTACCGGCTCAAGGCGACCTCGTGGAGCTACCTCGAGGACGACATGCCGCTCGAGCACCAGGGCTCGGTGTTCCTCCAGGACTCGATGAAGCTCGGCGAGCGCGTCACGCTGGTCGCGTCCGGGAGGCTCGACTACGTGCCCTACCTGGAGCGGCTCATCCCGTCGCCGCGCGGCTCCGTCATCGTCAAGCCGACCGAGCGCCAGGCGATCCGCCTCTCCGGCTCGACGGCGTTCCGCTCGCCCACGTCGCTCGAGGCCTACGTCGACCTGCCGATCCAGCTCGCGCTGCCCGGCCTCGAGCTCCTCTCGACCTCGAGGACGCCGGACAGCTCCGAGCGCCCCATCGATCCCGAGCAGATCATCACCGCCGAGGCGAGCTACCTGAACCAGCAGAGCGATTACTTCGAGTTCGAGGTCACCGCGTATTACAACCGCGTGAGCGATCTCATCGTGCTCGCCGAGCCGCAGCGCACGACCCTCTCGCAGCGCGCTCACGGGTCCGGGGGGCTGAACCCGGAGACGGGGAGATACACCTCCGGCTTCGGCGGCTTCGAGAACCAGAGCGACGTCTACCACGTCTTCGGCGGCGAGCTCGGCGGCCGCGTCTACCCCACCGAGGGGCTCGACATCTTCGCCAACTACGCGCTCAACCGCTCGGTGCACCGGCGCCCTGACGGGCGCGACGCGCTCGAGGACGCGCGCACCAGCCGGCACAAGGTGAACGCAGGGGTCCAGGTCCGCACGCCGATCGGCGTCGACGGTGAGGTCACGTTCCACTACCAGTCCTCGCAGGTGTGGGCCGAGCAGGTCCCGACGGGGACGGTCATCGCCACGAAGCAGTACGAGCTGCCCGCGTACACGCTGCTCAACGCGCGCGTCGGTTACCGCTTCCTGGACCGCGCCGAGATCTCCGCGACCGTGTTCAACGCGCTCGACGGGCTCGGCGACAACGCGCTGCAGATGCACCCGTTCGGCAACCGCATCGGCCGGCGCTTCATGGGATTCTTCAGCTACTCGCTCTAGGCAAGGCCATGCTCCGACCCAGCCCCCGCACCGGTCTCCTCCTGCTCGGCGCGCTCCTCGCGGCCCTCCCGGGCTGCGACGACGTGGAGGTCTTCGTCCCGCTGCCGGACCAGAGCGGCCCCGCCGGGGTGCTCGACGGCACGGTGACGTACGCCGGACCCCGGCCCTGCACGAAGGACGGCCACGTCGTCGGCGCCGCGGTCGTGCTCGGCTTCGACACGCGCCTGCTGCCGCCGCCCGAGGGGCTCGGCACCTCGGCCGCGAGCATCGACGTGATCCCCGGCGACGAGCTCTTCGGAGGCCTGGGCGCCGCGCTCGATCGCTCCGAGGACGGCGCGCTCCACTGCCCCGAGCCGGACGAGCCGCCCGTCACCGTGAGCGTCCCCTGGAGGCTTTCGCCCCTGGTCGCTGGCACCTACCAGATCCGCGGTTTTTACGACCACGACGGCAATTTTGACCCCACCTTCAGCATCGCCAACCTGCCGACCCGGGGCGACGTGGCCGGCGGCGCGATCGAGAACGCGACCGAGGTGCTCGAGGGCGCCGCCCCGCGGTACCGCGCGATCACGATCGCCGCCCCCATCCCCGAGACGGGCACGCGCGTCAGCGGCATCGCCGTCACCCTCGGCCTCCCGCTCCCGCTGGAGCGGCCGCTCTTCCACGTCGCCGAGGTGCTCGCGCCGGCGTCCGGCGTCACGCAGAGCCCGAGCGAGGTGGTCATGGCCTCCGACTTCCAGCTGGAGACGTTCAGCCCGGCCGATCCCGCCGGCACCGAGGCGTCGCTGCTGCGCCTGCGGCTCGCCGCGGGGGTGCCGGACAGCGAGGTCGCGCGCGCGGCGAAGCCCCCGCTCTCGCTGGCGGTGGGCGGCGAGCCCGCGCCGACCCTCACCTATGCGCGGCAGGACGTGAACGGCGACGGGGCGATCGACGGCGACGATCATGTCCCCGACTCGGCCCTGATCCCGGCGCTCTTCCCGATCTCGGTGTTCGCGAAGCAGGACGACAAGGAGCCGCTGACCAGCCAGGCCGCGCCCGCGGTGCTCCTCCAGGGGCTCACGATCTACGACGATCTCGTGACCACGGCCACGCTCGGCCCGGAGCCGCTGAACGAGCCGCGAGACAGCGCGCTCATCGGCGTCCGGCCCGCCGCGCTGTGCATGCACCCGACCGAGCCGGAGCGGGGGGGCGTGCTCGTGCTCAGCCACAAGACCGACAAGGAAGGCAACGACATCATCGCGGAGCGGGACGTGGCCCAGGTCGAGGCGGCGCTGAGCCGGCAGTTCGGGCGCACGATCGAGGTGGCGTTCGGCTGCCTGCCCGAGGGGAGCTACGCGCTCAACCTCATCTACGGCACCGGTCAGGCCTGGACCGTGCCCAACGAGGCCGGCGTGTGCGCGCCGTCGGAGGCCGAGACGGCCGACGTCTGCGGCGCGCGGCCGCGCCTCGCGTCGCAGAGCGTCGTGCTGCGCATCGGCCCGCCGGACGACAGCGCGTACTGCGCCGAGCACCCGACGCCGGCGGCCTGCGCGCGCTGAGCACCGCAGCGGCGTCGGGTCGCGCGCGGCGCGAAGGCCGCCTCGATCCGGGCCCGGGCGCGGTGAAAGCGCCGGTTTCCTGCTGGAGGCGGCGGTTGCCTCGCGCGCGCGAACCGATGGTAGGGTCTCGGCATGCGCTGCACTTGCTTTCCCTCGCTTGCTCTTCTGGGGGCGCTCGGCGGCGCCGCGGCGGGCGCGCTCGTTTCATCCGACGCGTCCGGCGGCTGGCCCCCGCCCCCGTGGGCCAGCGCAGCGGACATGGCCGAGCCCGAGCACTGGCCGAACGACCCGGACTACGGCACGTCGGTCACGCAGAGCGGACAGTGGGGCTTCTACTCGTTCATCCCGGCCCCGAGCGGGTACGTCCGGCCGGAGGAGTCCGCCGCCGGCATGGCGATCGATCTCGCCTGGCGCTTCACCCAGGGGGACCCGCGCGTCAGGATCGCCGTCGCCGACTCCGGGATCTTCTGGGGAGAGGGGGATCTCCTGGAGAAGGTGTGGCTCAACCAGGGCGAGCTCGCGGCCCACATGCCGCGGCGCGCGGACGGCGCGGCGTGCGGCGGCGACGGCGCGCTCGCGGGCTTCGACTGCAACGGCGATGGGGTCCTTTCCATCGCGGACTACAGGGACACGCCGGAGCTCACGCCCGCGGCGTCGGAGGGGCGACCGCAGGGGGATCGGAACGGGAACGGCCAGCTCGACGCCGGCGACCTCATCCTCCACTTCTCGGACGGGATCGACGACGATCAGAACGGCTACGCCGACGACATCGCGGGCTGGGACTTCTTCAAGAACGACAACGATCCGTTCGACGACGCCCGCAACGGCCACGGCACCGAGGGCGCGAAGGCGTCGGCCGCGCAGACGAACAACCAGCTGGGCGGGGCGGGCGTGTGCCCGCAGTGCAGGTTCATCCCGCTGCGCGTCGGTGAGAGCCACGTCGCCGACGCGCAGGACCTCGCGAAGGCGCTCCTCTATGCGGCGGACAGCCGGGCCAACGTCGTGCAGTGCCCGGTGACCACCGTCGACAACACCGGCTTCGTCCAGGCGGCGCTCGACTACGCCCACGCCCAGGGGACGCTCGTCGTCGCGTCGATGGGCAACGAGGGCTCGCGCCACCACAGCGTGCCCGCGACGAGCAACCACGCGCTGCCCGTGAGCGCCGTCCGCTACGACGGCCAGAGCGTCGCGACGTCGACCACGTTCGTCGACGCGTCCCCGTGCTCGAGCTTCGGCGGCAACAACGTGCTCGCCGTGTCGAGCCCCGGCTGCGCCAGCGACGCGACCGCCGAGCTCGCCGGCGTCGCGGGGCTGCTCTACTCCGTCGCCCTCGACCGCGGCGTGTCCCTGTCCCCGGGGGAGGTGCAGGGCCTGCTCGTCGCGACCGCCGACGACATCGCCGTGCCGGAGTCGCTGGAGCCCGGGTCGCTGTACCGCTTCTCGCAGGCGGGGTTCGATCAGCGGTTCGGCCACGGCCGCGTCAACGCGAACCGCGCCGTGGAGGCGCTCGGCGAGGGGCGCGTGCCGCCCGCCGTCGACATGACGTCGCCGCGGTGGTTCGAGGTCGTTTACAAGGATCAGGTCCAGGGCCCGGTGCCGATCGAGGGCACCATCTCGGCGAAGCGGGCGATGGCCTACGACTACTGGGTCGAGTGGGCGGCAGGCGCGCAGCCGCTCGCGGCGGATTTCAAGGTGATCCACAAGGAGACGAACGTCGCGCCGATGGTCGTCACCGGCGCCGAGGGCCCGCTCGCCTCCCTCGACGTGCGCACGATCGACACGTCTCACCTCCGCGACCCCGACAGCCCCCACGGCGAGGACGATCGCGCGATCACGGTGCGCGTCCGCGCGAGGGCCCACTACGCCACCGGCGACGTGGAGAGCGAGGCGCGGCGCACGATCCACGTCGACAGCGATCCGACGCTGGTCCAGGGCTTCCCCGTCCGCGTCGGCGACAGCGGCGAGGGCAGCCCGAAGATGGCCGACATCGACGGCGACGGCGTCCGCGAGCTCGTCTACCCCACGGCCGGCGGCGCGCTGCACGTGCTGAAGGTGACGCCCAAGGGGCCGCAGCCGCTGCCGGAGTTCCCGTTCATGACCGGCGCCACCGACGGCCTGCTCGATGAGCCGGCGTCCCCGGCCACGCCCGATTACCTCGGCGCCCCCGCGTACAGCAAGGTGAACAGTGAGCTCGGCCGCGAGCCGATCCTGAGCGCGCCCGCCATCGCGGACCTCGACGGCGACGGCAGGCAGGAGATCGCGATCTCCACGTGGCCGGGCACGATCTACGTCATCGGCGCGGACGGCAGCGGCCGGTACGGGTGGCCGAAACGCCTGCCCGAGATCCCCTCTTGCCCCCTCGATCCCGGGGCTCCGGCGAGCGCGCCGTGCATGTCGGCGGCCGCGCGGATCGCGCGCGGAGCCTTCGCCTCGCCGGTCCTCGCGGATCTCGACGGCGACGGGCGGCTCGACGTGATCCAGGCGGCGTTCGACGGCACGGTCCACGCGTTCGACAGGGATGGCAACGCGCTGCGCGGCTTTCCCGTCGAGGTGCACTACGCGGGTCCGCTCGCCGAGGAGCCGGCGCGGAGCCGCCTCCTCGCGACGCCCGCCGTGGCCGACTTCAACGGCGACGCGCTGCCGGATCTGCTGGTCGCGTCGAGCGAGCGGCTCGGCGAGGACGGCGAGGCCGGGGCGGTCTACGTGATCGATGGGCGGGGCACGACCGCGCCCTCCGGGCCCGTGCTCGCGGGGTGGCCCATCACGGTGCCGTCGCTCTCGTTCGACCCGCTCGCCGCGGAGGGGATCACGGCCTCGGGCGTCGTCGGGCGGTTCGACGGCGCGCTGGCGGGCGTCGTCCAGGGCAACGGCGCGCCGCCGCTCGTCCTCCCGGCCTCACCCGGCGAGCAGCGCGAGCTCCTGGCGACGCCGGCGGGCGCGCTGCCGCGGGCGAGCGGCGGCTCGCCGGCCGGGCTCGACCCGACGTTCGGCCCCCTCTCGCCCGCCGCCGGCGCCCGGACGATGATCCCGCTGCTGTCGCAACCTGCGCTCGGCGACATCGATCAGGACGGCACCCCCGACGTCATCGCCGCGGGCGCCTCGAAGGCGGCCGCGCTCGCCCTCGCGGGCACGCAGGGGGCGACGCAGCCGGGGCCTCACCTGCTCGCCGTCTGGAGCGGCAGGTCGGGCGCGATGCTGCCTCGCGCCCCGTTCGTGCTCGAGGACTACGCGATCTCGGGCAGCCAGGCGGTCGTCGATCTGAACGGCGACGGCTACCCCGAGGTGCTGAGCGGATCGAGCGGCTACTTCCTTCACGCCTTCGACGGGTGCGGCCGGGAGCCGCGCGGGTTCCCGAAGTTCACCGGCCAGTCGATCACCACGACGCCCGCCGTGGGCGACCTCGACGGCGACGGCACGCTCGAGATCGCGGTGGGCACCCGCGACGGCTGGCTCTTCGCCTGGCACACCGAGGCGACGACGGGCGCGCTCATCGCCTGGGAGAGCCTCCACCACGACAACCAGAACACGGGCAACCTCGACACGCCGCTCAGGCAAGGGGTCGCGCGGACGGCGCCGCGGCCGCTCACGGTGGACCTGTGCGAAGGCCCGCAGCAGGCCCCGCTCATCCTCCAGCTGGGCGGAGGCTGCGCGTGCGAGGCCGCGGGCGCCGGGCCGCGGCGCGCGTCCGGCGCTCGCGGCGCGGGCGCGGCGCTGGGCGCGGCGCTGGTCGGGGTGATGGCGCTGTGGCGGAGGCGGCGGAGGGCGTAGGCCGTGAGGGAGCCGCGCACCACCGCGCGGATCCGCGTCGACGAGGGCGGCGCGGTCCGCCGGATCGAGGCCGCTCCACACGCGCGCCTCGCCCCCTTCGCCGAGCCGCCTCGGCCCTGCAGAGCCGGAAGGCCAGGCCGCGGCTCAGCGGCGCGCCGAGTACCTCGCCGGGGAGGGGAGGAGCACAGGCGCTGCCGCGGCGCGTGAGGTTCGAGCCCCGGAACCTCCCCGCGCCGCCGCTGTCATTCCGCAGGCACGACGGACAGCCGGCCAGCGCGGCCGAGCGCCCGCCTGAAGGACGCGGATCCGCGCGTCCTCGGCGCGGATCCTGAGGACGTGAGCGCGCCGCTCCGCGCGGCGCACGAGGGAGATCTATGCCCAGCGCGAACACGACGGACGCCGGGGATGGCGGCGCCGCCACCGATCCGAACCTCACCGCCGCGAGGCAGCCCGACGCGGCGAGCACCGGCGAGGCCGAAGGCCCGGTGCGCTCCGTGGAGATCGTCATCTCCTGGGGCACGACCGTGCTCTTCGTCCAGCACCTGACGCCGCCGCGCGCGTTCGACGTCGGTGAGGGGCGCGACGACGGGCGCCCGTGCGACTGCTTCCTCCCCGAGCGCGCGCTCGGCGCGCGCCGCGCGCCGCTCCTCGAGGTCGACGGCGCCGGGCGCGTCGGCTTCGTCCTGCAGGGCGCCGCGACGGGGACGCTCACGCTCACCCCCGGCGGCGCGCCGCTGTCCGCGGCCGCGGCGCGGGAGCTGCACGCCGGCGCGGAGCGCGCGTCGATCCCCGGGGCCACGCTCGTGCCCCTGCCCGCGCAAGGGCGCGTGGACGTCGAGATCGCGGGCGTGCGGATCCAGATCCGCGCCGATGCCGCCGCAGGCGAGCGCGTGGGCCGCTCGCTCGTGAGCCGGAAGAGCCTCGCCCTCCACGCCGTCTCGGCGGCCCTGCACCTCGGGCTCCTCGGCGCCCTCGCTCGCTGGGCGCCGCCCCTCGTCGACCCGTCCACGGGCATGAGCGCGGATCGGATCGCGCTCGTGCAGCAGTACCTCGCGTCCGCCGACGAGCGCGAGCTGCGCGCGGCGATCGAGCGCGAGGGCGAGCCCGCCGCCGACGCGAAGGAGGGCGGCGCAGGGACGCGAGCCAAGGGCGAGGAAGGGTCGATGGGCCACCCGTCGTCCACGCCGCGCGCGGGGGCGACGGGGAACAGGTGGGGGGTCAAGGGCCCGAGCGACAGCCCCGATCCGCACGTGGCGCGACAGCAGGCGCTGCGCGACTCGGCCGAGTTCGGGATGATCGGGCTGCTCAACGCCGGGGGCGGCGGCGATCCGAGCGCCCCCACGGCGCCGTGGGGGCTCGACGGCGCCGCGTCGTCCGCAGGCGGCGCGGGCCTCCCCCTCGCCGGCCACGGGGGCCTCGCCGGCGAGAGCACGGCGCCCGGGCTGGGATCCATCGGGACGATCGGGCACGGCGCGGGCGCCGGGTCGGGCCAGGGGTTCGGGAGCGGCCACGGGCGCGCCGGCGCCTCCTCGCCGCCGGTCTCGGCGCGGAGCGCGGCCGCCTACGCTCCGGAGCCCGAGGTCGCCCTCGATCCGAACGGCCGCTTCGCCACCACGTACCGGCCCGGGGGCGGCCACCTGGCCGCGTTCGAGGCCGCCCTCGCGCGCGGCGTCGTGCCCGCGGCGGAGCGCGAGCTCGTCGGCGACGTCGCCGCCCGCTACGCCCCGGAGGTCCCGCTCGCCCCCGACAAGGCGCTCGGCCTGCGCGCCGACCTGGAGCGCGCCGCGCTCGGCCCGGGCGGCGGCGCCTTCCACCTGCGCCTCGCGCTCCGCTCCGCGGCGGCGGCGGCGGCGGCGCGGCCGCACCTCTCCGTGCACCTCGTCCTCGACACGAGCGGCTCGATGGCCGGCGCGCCGATCGACAGCGCCCGCCGCGCCGCGCAGGCGCTCGTCGATCGGCTCGCGCCGGCCGACGACTTCTCGCTCACCGCCTTCTCCAGCGACGCCGAGGTGGTGATCGAGGACGGCCCCGTCGGCCCGCGCCGCGCGGCGATCCGCCGCGCCATCGAGGGGCTCCGCGAGGGCGGCGGCACCAACATCGGCGCGGGGCTCTCGCTGGGCTACGCGCAGGCGAGCCGGCCGGGCATCCCCGAGGACGCCGTGCGCGTGGTGCTGCTCGTCTCCGACGGCCGGGCGACGAGCGGCCTCACCGACAGCGAGCGCCTGGCGTGGCTCGCCCTCGACGCCTTCCAGCGCGGCATCCAGACGAGCGCGCTCGGGCTCGGCGACGACTTCGACGGCCAGCTCATGAGCTCGATCGCGAGCGACGGCGCTGGCGGCTACTATTACCTGCGACACCCGGAGCAGATCGCGCCCGCGCTGTCGACCGAGCTCGACAAGCGCCTCGACCCGGTCGCGACCGCGGTGGAGGTGCGCGTGCGCCTGAAGGCAGGCGTCGAGCTGCTCCGCGTCTACGGTTCGCGCCGGCTGGACGGCGCCGAGGCCTCTCGCGTCCGCGCCCAGGAGATCGCGGCCGACGTCGCCGCCCAGTCGCGGGACCGGATCGCGGCCGACCGACGCGACGACGCCGAGGGCGGCATGCGCTTCTTCATGCCTGTCTTCGCCCGCGATGATCGGCACGCGCTGCTGCTCAAGCTGAGCGCCGGCCCCGGCGCGGGGAAGCGAAACGTCGCGACCGTCGAGCTGAAGTACAAAGATCGGCTCTCCAAGAGGAACGTGATCGAGGAGATCCCCATCGAGGTGCGTTATGCGGACAGCGACGCCGCCAGCGCGGCGTCCGTCGACGCGTCGATGACGCGCACGCTTCAGGGCTTCGCCGCGGGCGAGTCGCTCGCGGAGGCCGCTGCCCGCGTGGCGCGCGGCGATCGCGCCGGCGCCGCCGTGCTCCTCTCCGAGCGCGAGGGCATCCTGCACGAGGCCGCGACCCGGCTGAACGAACCGCTGTTCCTGGAGGATGCGGCGCGCCTGTCGCGCCTCCGCGCGCACATCGGCGCAGAGCAAGGCCTCGGCGATCCGCTCGTGCTCGCGATGTTGCTGGAGACGGCGGGGCGATCCCGCCTGCGCTGACGCGCAATCGCAGCGCGCGCACGGGCGGAGGCGTCGCCCAGGTGGTAGGCTGAGCGCGGCCATGACAGACAGAGTCTCATCGACCGGACGCGCTGCGCTGCGAGAGTCGCTGCTCCAGTTCTCCGCTTTCGCCGACGCGCTCGAGTCCCGATCCATGCGCGAGGCCATCGATGCCTGCATCACCGTCCTGGACGCTCCAGGGCCGCTCGACAAGCGCGACCTTGCCCCGTGGCTCAAGGTCGTCCACGAGCGCGCGGCCGATGTCTTTCGACGGGGTATCCGTCAGACCACGGGTGTGCTGCGCCAGCAGATGATGCACGGCCTGAAGCAGGCTGAAGAAGACGCGGTCTGGATGCAGCAGGCCATCGACGCGCTCAGTCGAGACCGCGCGAACTGACATGCTGAGCTGAAACAGCGCTTGTCGCCCCCGCGCAGACGACGGCTCGCCGCGACAGGCCGAAGCGAGCCGGCCGGAGGCGGGAGCAGGCGGCCGCGCACAGCGTGACACGACGCGCGCCGTCCGTGCTACGAGAGGGGACATGTTCGCCTCGGCGTTTCCGCTGCTGCTCCTCGGCTTCTCTCTCGGGATGCGCCACGCCACCGACGCGGACCATGTGATCGCGGTGGCGACCGTCGTGAGCCGGGTCCGGAGCCTCGGGACGGCGCTGCTGATCGGCGCGATGTGGGGCGTCGGCCACACGCTCACGCTGATGGTGATCGGCGGTGGCATCCTGCTCTTCGGGCTCGTGGTGCCGCCGCACGTCGGCCTGGCCATGGAGCTCTCGGTCGCCCTGATGCTGATCGGCCTCGGGGTGTACCACCTGGCGCGGCTCTACCGGGCGGTCCGGCGGGGCGAGCCGCCGGCGCCCGACGTTGCTCCGGTCGAGCAGGTTGCGCAGGTTGCGCAGGTTGCGCAGGTTGCTCACCACGACGGCCACCGGCACGACCTCGGCTGGGCGGACCGCGTTTTCGGCGGTTCGCGCGTCTATGCGAGCCTCCGGCCGCTGCTCATCGGCGTGGTCCACGGCCTCGCGGGCTCGGCCGCGGTGGCGCTCCTCGTGCTCACCACGGTGCGCGACCCGCGGTGGGGCATCGGCTACATCGCGCTGTTCGGCGTGGGCACGATCGCCGGGATGACGCTCATCACCGGGGTGCTCGCGCTGCCGTTCGCCTACGCGCGCGCTCGCACCAGCGGGATACACTACGCCTTCGGCGCCGTCGCCAGCCTCCTCAGCGTGGGGTTCGGCCTGTTCCTGGCCTACGACATCAGCTTCGGATCCGGGCTGTTCACCGCGAACCCGCGGTGGACGCCAGGCTGACGGCGCCCGGGTGGGCCGCGCTCGCCGAAGGGGCGACGCTCGGCGCTCACCGGCTCGCGTTCGACCAGGCGCGCTCGGCCTCGCGCGGCGACGCCGGCGCGAGGTGCGCGTCGATCTGGGTCATGAGCCAGTCGAGGAACTCGTCCTTCAGGATCGTTTGCGCCACGTGCAGATCGGTCCAGACGGGCGCGCGCGCGGCCGCCCGGTCGCTCGTCTGCACCACGACCGGGATCGTGCAGAACCTCGCGTCGTCGCGCATCGCGCGGATGAACTCCACCCCGTTCATGACGGGCATGTGGACGTCCACGATGGCCAGCGCCACGGGCTCGCGCGCGAGCAGCTCCAGGGCGTCGCGCCCGTTCTCGGCCTCGAGCACGCTGAAGCGCGGCTCGAGGATCAGCCGGTAGCACTCCCGGATGTCCGCGTCGTCGTCCACGACGAGGATGGTTACCCCCTCGACCGCGCCGAGCACGCGCTCGACGGCGGCGCGGAGCTCCCCCGCGGTGACGGGCTTGCGCACGTAGCCGGCGACCCCTCGCAGGATCGCCTCTGCCGGCTTGTTCACGACGGAGACGAGCATCACGGGCACCCGCTCGCGCGACTGCACCAGCCGGTTGAAGGCGAAGCCATCCATCTCGGGCATCAGGAAGTCCGCCAGGATGAGATCCGGCGTCCACGTCCGGAGGAGCTCCAGCGCCGCGCTCCCGCCGCGCACGCTCCGGACGTCGTACGCCGCGCCTTGCAGCGCCTCGGCCATCCACGCGAGCGTCCCCGAGTCATCGTCGACCAGCAAGAGCTTGGCCATGGCATCACCCCCCTTGCGCCCCGCTGCCACCCGCCTCGCCCGCCGCGCCGACACGCCGCAGCCGGAGCCAGAACCTCGCCCCACCTTCCGGCCGCGCCTCGTACCCGATCGCCCCGCCCCACCGCTCCACCGCGATCCGGGCGCCGTAGAGCCCGAGGCCGCTGCCCGCGCCAGGGTCGTGGCCGTGCGCGAATTTCTGGAACAGGCGCGGCGCGATGGCAGGGGAGACGCCAGGCCCATCGTCCTCCACCGTCACGCGAGCCCACCGGGGCTCATCGTGCACTGCGACGCGCACCGACCTGCGCGGAGGCGTGAACCGGAGCGCGTTCTCGACGAGGTTGGAGACCACGCGCGCGAGCCTGGGCTCCTCACCGACGACGGTGCACGGCCGCGCGCAGCCGATCTCCGGCGGCGCCTCCAGGCACACCCCCCGGCTGCGCGCCATGGGCAGGAGCGCCTCGACGACCCGAGCGACGGTGTCGCGCACGTCGACCACCGCGGCGACGTCGCCGCTGGAGGCGTCGGACGCCATGCCCTCGGCGGTGAACACGTCGAGGATCTCCCGGATCAGCTCGCGCTGCCGCAGGGCGGCCTTCAGCGCGACCGCGGCGAGCGCGCCGCTCTTCTCCGGGAGCGGCTGCTCTCCCAGCAGGGACAGCGCGCCGAGGAGGCTGTTCAGCGGGCCGGAGAGGTCGTGAACGATGCAATGGACGAGGACATCCTTCCGCTCGACCTCGCGCGACAGCGCCTCGTGCACGAGGTGAAGCTCGCGCGCCCGCTGGAGGACGCGGCGGCGCTCCTGGAACAGCGCGTCGTTCCGGGTGATCACGAGCAGCCGCGACGAGCCCACGCGGAGCGCCGTCGCCTCGAGGTGAAGCGCCTCGTCGCCGATCATCTGCGTCCAGAAGTCGGATTGCACGCCCGGCGCGCCTTCCGCGGACCAGGCCCGCTCCGCCTCGGGGAGGAACACCTCCAGAAAGGGCAGCGCGCGATCGATCGGGAGCGGCGAGTCGCGCCACGGCGGCGCGAACCCGAGCCTTCGGAACCACGGCGGCGGCTCGCCGCGGATGACGAAGGTCCCGTCGTGCAAACGCTCGAGGACGAGCTTGTCCAGCGCAGCGAGGAGCCACGTGTCCACGTCCATCAACCCCGCAACAAAGGCGCTTCGCTCGCCAGCATGGCGCGCGTCAGCGCGTTGAACGCGCCTTCGACCCCGGCGCCGGTCTTGGCGCTCGTCCTCGTGATCCAGAGGCCCGCCCTCCTCAGCCTGGCCTCGGTGGCGTCGTCGATGTCCCACGCCGCGGTGAGATCGGCCTTGTTCAGGACGACGACGGCCGGGACCTCTCCGACGATCGTCCGCGCAGCGGTGTAGAGGCGGAGCCCGGTCTCCGCCGTGAGGCGCCGCGTGCCGTCGATGACGAGGAGCCAGCCCGCGGAGCCGCGCAGGTACGATGTCTGGACGGACTGGAACTCGTCCTCTCCGCTCAGGTCCCAGAGGATGAGGTCGAGCTCGCCTTCATCACACCTCACGCGCCGTGTCTCGATCGTCACGCCGATGGTCGTCCGGTAAGACTCGGAGAAGATGCTGCGCACGAAGCGGGCGACGAGGCTTGTCTTGCCGACCCCCGTCGCGCCCAGCACGCAGACCTTGCGTTTCTCCGCCATGACTCAGTCCTTGCTCTCTGCGTGCAGGTCCACAAGGAAGATCACGCTGCGCGCGCGGCGCTCGTCCGCGCTGGCGATGCACTCGGCCCGCGCCGCGCCCCCGGCGCAGGACGGGGGCACGACCTCGCGCCGCGTTCCCCCGCCGCTCGCTCGCAGGCGATCGGCCGGGATCCCCCGCGCGACGAGCTCAGCCGCGACGTGCTCCGCGCGGGCCTGGCTGAGCGCTCGGTTCGACGCCTCCGGTCCGACGGGATCCGCGTAGCCGATCTCGCGGATCTCGGCGGTCATGCCGGCCTCGCGCGCGCGGGCGATCAGCCGCCCGGCAGCGGCCGCGACCTCGTCGAGGCGCGCAGCCTGCTCGCCGGAGAGCCGCGCGGCGCCGCGGCGGAAGAGGAGCTCCATCGCCTCGAGGGCTCGCGCCGCCGCGCGCGCGCGGTCGATCGACTCCTGCGCCGTCAGGCCCTCGCCGTCGAACCCCGAGACGCCGGGGAGCACCGCCGCCGACCAGCGCGCGCGCTCGATCCAGCGCTGGGGCGCGACCCCGCTGGCCACGACGGCGCCGCCGCGCAGCGCCAGGGTGACCCCGGGCGGCGGCTCCAGCGCGCGCGCCACCCGGCGCTCGACGATCTGCGGATCGAGCGAATAGAAGGGCTCGAAGCGCAGGATGACCTCCTGGCGCACGGGGCCGCCGCGCTCGAGCACGGCCCTCGGGTCCGCGGCGAGCGGATCGCGGAGGCCCGTGAACACGACCTGGCCGCCGCGCCGCTCCGCCGCGGTGACCAGCAGGCCGGGCTCGCGCCGCAGCGCCTCGCCCCAGGCCTCGACGCGGCGCTGCTCCTCCCGCGAGGCGCGCACCGAGAAGACGAGCGCGGTCGCGACGGCCGCGGCCAGCAGGGCGGCCACCGCGAGCACGGCCCGAGCTCGGCGCGGGACCGGCTGGCGTTGCTGCTGGAGGCAGCGCGAGAGCAGCTCGCGGGCGCCGGAGAACGGCGTCCGATCGCCGCGGAAGCCGGCGAGCTCACCGCTGTATGTGAGGTGGACGTGCTCCAGCGTCTCGGACAGGACGAGCCCGTACGCGGGCGGCGCCACGCCGCGCACGATGGACACGAGGAGCGCCGACGGGCCGTGCTCGACCCACCCTGTCAGATCGCCGACGCGGAAGCGCTCCAGCCGCGCGTCGGTCCGGAACGCGTCGTGGGCGAACGCGTCGATGGCGGTGAGCATCGCCGTGACCTGATCGGGATCCCTGTAGGGGATCTCGTCGGCGCTGAGGTGCTCGAGGACGAGCCCCGTCCCGCGGTGGACGAGGAAGAGCTGCTCGGTCCGGTAGACCATCGAGCGGAGCAGCACCACCTCCGCGAAGGGACGCCCCGTGCGGCGCGCCTCGACGCGCCAGCGCACGCTCTGCCAGGACAGGCCGAGGGCGACCGCCTCGTTGAGGCGCTGGATCATCGCCCGGAGAGCGCAGCGCACGGCCTTGCGGATGGCCGGCCCCATGGCGGGGGAGATCGCGTCCGCGAACGACCCCGGGTCCTGGCGCACGCGCTCCTGGATCGCGCTGGCGAGGAGCGGCTCCAGCGCCCACGAGAGCGCCTCACCCTTCTTGCGGCTCTCGATCACCGCCTCGGGCAGCGCCCCCGCGACCATCTCGACCATGGACTGGTCCAGCCGCTCCTCGATCCGCTGGATCCGGTGCTGCTCAGGGCCCACGAGCAGGGGGCGGAGGTCTTCGAGCGTCTTTCTCGGCGGAGGCGCCCCGCGGTGCGCTCTCGGCTCTCGCATCGTTCTTCTCCGGACCGCCGCGCCCGCTCCGGTGGCCGGAGCGGCGCGGCCGCCTCACGCTGCCTCGTCCGAGCGGCGCTCCGTCTTCTGGTACCGCTCCGACGCCGCGGCCGCCTCGCGCGCCGGCGCGTCCGGCGCGCTCGCGTCGGCGCCGTCGCCCCACACGGCGGCCAGCTCGCGCTCGAGCATCGCGCTCAGCTCGCTCCGCGTGCGCCGGGTCTCGTCGAGGAACGATTTGGACTGATCCAGCAGCTGTTGCCGGAGCTCGCGCTGCGTGCGCGCGACGAGCTCCTCCAGCCGCTGGACCCGCTGCGCGATCAGCTCGAGCGCCTCCCGCGACTCGCGCGCCGCGCTGCTGAGCGCGCCGTCGGCGGCCGCGCGCTGGGCCTCGATCGACGCGCTGAGCGCCTCGATCTCCCCGCGCACGTGCGCCTCCAGCGCGTCCAGACGCCGGCGCGCTTCGCTCCGCAGCTCCTCCGCCTGGGCGACGACCTGAGCGTCGGTGTGCGAGAGCCGGCGCGCGAGCTCGCGGAACTGGGTACCGAACAGGATGTCGCGCACCTGCTCCAGGCTGTTGGTGATCGCGGACTCCAGGTGTGCTGCGGCGGCCTCGTGCTCCGCCCGCCCGCTCGTCCTCATGGTCATGATGAAGCTCCCCTCTCCGTGCGTGCCCCGCGTGTCGCGTTCTGCGAGCCGAGCTCGCTCGTCATCGCGCTCTCGTATCGCTTCGTCGCGCTCGCGACGCCTCACCGAGCTCGCTCCCTTGGGTTTTCTCTTCCGTCTGGACACGATGTCCCTCGCTCATCACGTCACGCGCTGCGCAACATGGGTCAGCACCCTGGCTGCGGGTAGCCCTCGGGAGAGCCTCCGAGCGGCCGCGGCTCGGCCGGGGAGCCGCTCGGCTGCTCCGAGGCGCCGCGCTGAACAGGAGCTCTCGGAGCCCGGTAAGATGCTCCCATGCGAACCCCGCGAACCTCCCTGGTAGCCGCGGCCTTCCTCGCGGCCTGCGGCGCTCCGGCCGGCGGCGCTCCTTCGGCCAGCGCTCCATCCGCGAGCGCCGCCGCCTCGGGTTCCAGCTCACCCCCGGCCGCCCCGCCGCCGCCGGCCCCGCGGGCCGCCGCCCCCGCAGCCGCGGCCTCCCCTGCGCCGGCGCCCTGCGGCGCGCTGGGCTGCCTCGCCTTCGATACGCCGGCTCAGGCCTTCGCCCGCGTCCTGGAGAGCGGCCCGCGCGTGCTCGCGGTGGGCGAGGCGCACGCACAGCAAGGCTCGGAGGGCATCCCCTCGACGACCCGACGCTTCACGGAGCTCTTCCTGCCGGCGCTCGTCGGCCGCGCCTCCGATCTGATCATCGAGCTCTGGGCCGTGGACCCGCGCTGCAAGAAGGAGCAGGTCGCGCGGGTCGAGACGGAGCAGCGGACGGTCACGCAGGGCCAGGCGGCGCAGAACCAGAACGAGTTCCTCGCGCTCGGCCACGCGGCGAAGCGGCTCGGCATCCGGCCCCACCAGCTCACGCCCTCCTGCCAGGAGGTCGACGCCATCGTGCGCGCGGGGCCGGACGCGGTGACGGCCATGCTCGAGATGATCGCGCGCCAGACGGCCGCCGAGGCGAAGGCGCTGCTCGGCCGCGAGGACGCCGCGGGAAAGATGGTGATCGCCTACGGCGGGGCGCTGCACAACGACGTCGCCCCGCGCCCTGGGCGCGAGCGCTGGAGCTTCGGACCGGAGCTCTCCGCGATCACCGCCGGGAAGTACGTGGAGCTCGATCTCATCGTCCGCGAGTTCATCAAGGAGTCGGAGTCCTGGCGGGCGCTGCCGTGGTATCCCCATTTCGATAGGGAGCAGCACCCGGACAAGGCGGTGCTCTTCAACCCCGCGCCGGGCTCGTACACGCTCATCTTCCCGCGCTCGTCCTGAGCCGGCACCGCCGCGCCGCGCGGCGGCTTCAGGGCAGGATGGTGAACGTGACCGACGCGCCCGGGAAGGGACCGCCGCCCTGCACGATGCGGTTGTTCTCGAACAGCGCGCTCATCACGCCGACCGTGATCGGCGCACCGGCAGCGCGGAGCTTGTCCCAGGCCGCCGCGTCCGGCGTGTAGCTCAGCTTGGTCGTGAACACCTGGAGCAGCAGCTCGCGCTCCGCCGTCGTGAAGACCAGGAAGTAAGCGCGCCCGTTGATGGGCGTCCCGTGAGCCCAGGCGGCGCGCGCTGGCCCAAGGAGCGCCCCGAGCTCCGCGACGATCGACGCCCCCGGCGAGGCGAGCTCCCGCGCCCCCGGCGCCGCGACGGCCGCGAGCCGCAGCTCCGGCGCGGCCCGAGGCGCCATCCGCTGCGCCGCGCCCGCGACGTGGAAGGTCAGCTCCGGCGCGACGTCGCCGGGGAGCATCGCGCCGTCCTCGGGCGCGTCGAACACCGTGCCCTGCGAGGGATCGTCCTTCGGCTCCACGGCGAGCAGCGCCGCCAGGGCCTCGTCGGTCGCGCCGCCCTCGAAGATGACGTCGGCCAGGGTCGGGTCGGACGCCGTCCCGCTCGACGTGTGGTCGTGGCTGTGACCACACGCCCCGGTGTACATCGCGGCCGACGCGAGCGCCGCCAGCGCGGGCACGAGGAGCGCCCGGCTCAGGAAAGGCCTTCGGCTCACGGCGCCTCCGCCCAGGGATCCGCGAAGCGCGGGTCCTTCAGAAACTCGTCGTCCGTCAGGGTTTGCAAGAAGGCGATCACGTCCGTTCTCTCCTCTTCTGTGAGATCGAACCCGCTGATGAGCTCGCTCTTGAACTTGTTCTCGCTGCCCACACCGGCGTTGGGGAGGCCAGCCTCGATCGTGCGCCCTCCGGCGGCGTAATGGTCGAGCACCCCCTCGAGCGTCTCGATGCTGCCGTCATGCATGTACGGCGCCGTGACGGCGATGTTCCGCAGCGTGGGCGCGCGGAACCGGCCCATGTCCGCCTCTTTGTGGGAGATCTCGTAGACTCCCCCGTTGCCCTCCGGGTAAGCGCCGTTCCCGTCCGTGTTGTAGAGCCCCGTGTTGTGGAACATCACCTCCGTGAAGGTGGTGCCGTCGTGCTCCACCGAGTCCGACAGGTTGAAGCCGCCGTGGCAATGGAAGCACTCCAGCTTCTCGGAGAAGAAGAGATCCATCCCCCGCAGCGCCGCATCGGACATCCCGGAGGGGTCGCCGCCGTAACGGTAACGGTCGTAGGGCGCGCGGTAGGAGAGCAGCGATCGCTCGAACGCCGCGATCGCCTTCGTGATGTTCGCGAGGCGGATGGGCTCGTCGTCGCCGGGGAAGGCCTCGGGAAAGAGGTCCTGGTACAGCGGCTCGCCCTGTAGCCGCTCCAGGAGCTCGCCCTCCATGCCGGCGAGCCCGAGCTCGACCGGCGTCTCGCCGAACATGGGCAGGAGCGCTTGCTCCTCGAGCGCTTCGATGAGCGGATTCGCCCAGGTCAGCGTCGTGAGGTAAGCGACGTTGGCCAGGCTCATCGAGCTGCGCGAGTGCAGCTGGCCGGTCGAGCCCTCGGCGTTCGCGAGGTGGTCGGTGAACGCGAGCTCCTGGCGATGGCACGAGCCGCACGAGTACGTGCCGTTGCCGGACAGGCGCACGTCGTAGAACAGCCGCCTGCCGAGCTCGACCTTCGCCGGCGACATCGGGTTGTCCTCGGGGACCTTGGGCACCGGAAAGCCCGTCGGCAGCCCCCACGCATAGGCGCCCGCGCCGCCTCCCCCATCGCCGCCGCCGCCCTGGCCGCCGCCGCCCTCCCCCGTCGATCCGCCCGGGCCATCGTCGTCGCCACAGGCACAGCAGAGGGCCGCGAGCGCGGCGAGGGCGGAGGAGATCGCCGAGCGGCGGAGAGCGGTCATCGAAGCGAACATCGCCATGGCGCCTAGTCTATCCTGAAGAACGACTGCTGATCGGGGCGCGGCGAGCCGTCGGTGCTGTCGATGCCGAGATGGGTGAAGAGCGGCAGACACTCGGAATCCGACGGATCCGACATACAGCCGGGGATGTCGTCGGCGCTCCCCGACAGGTCGCTGTCCGCGACGAGCGCCGCATAGTCGACGAGCACCTTCGTCGTGAGCGGGTCGATGCCCTCGAAGACGATCTCGGCGACGTTGGGGCGATCACACGCGGTCACCTCGCCGCCCGCGCCGGCGACGCAGCCAGTGCTCCCGATGTGCACGAGGAACGGCTTGTCGTCCGCCGTGGAGACGCTGTCGAGGCGCAGGAACTTGTACCCGTCGTTCCAGCTCCAGAACAGCCCCGTCAGGTTGAGCGGCGACGGCGCGCTCGACGCGTCGCCGTGATTCAGGTCGAACGGGACGCCCAGCTTGAACGACAGCCCGTCGTAGTCCCCGGCCGGGACCGTCCCGCGCACCACGCCGTTCGTCTCCTCCGTCCCGTTGGCGCAGGTGCCCGATCGGTCCTCGAAATCGAGGAGCACGACGTCCTGGTACTGCCACAGCTCGTCCTGCTCGAGCGAGAGCGGCACCTCCTCGCCGTCCGCGCGGCGCAGGCGCACGTCGTGGATGTAGAGGCGGAAATCGTTCAGCCCCACGTCCGTCGAGGCGCTGCCGACAGCGTACGTCTCGCTGCAGGAGAACACGTCGTCGCGGACGCGGCCTTCGAACTGCAGCTCGACAGCGATTGTCTCAGCCCCGCCGCCCCCCCCGCCGCTCGTCGAGGTCGACGCGCCGTCGACAGGGGTCCCCCCCTCATCGTCGCCGCACGCCATGAGCGCGAGGGCCGCCCCGACCAGCGGGAACCAGAGCCGTGATGCACGAAGACCGGATTCCATGAGCGTCCTCCCGAGGAACGATGCGCGCCACGATAGGCCGCGCCGCCCCTCGCCTGAATGCGACATGTTGTCGCTATCTCGATCCGCCCGAGAGCGCGAGTCGATACGGCGTCGGAAGAGGGCTCGCGGACGGCCCCGGAGCAATCTTCGGCGGCCAGCAGACAGCGACGCCACCGACGAACACACGAACACACGAACGCGCTCGCCGCCTGCGACGTCGACCAAACCGCCGGCGCGCCCGCCGGGCGAGCGTGCGCGTCCGCAGGATAACACGAACCGAGAAAATCGTGCTACTGGCCAGCCCACCTGTGATTCGCTCCCTGAGCACGGCACTCCCGCTGCTTCTTGTCATCGCGTCCGCCGCGCCTGCGCGCGCTGGCGACGGCGCCACGCCGGCGCGCGCAGGCGACAGCGCGGCGCCTGCACGCGCCGGCGCCGCGCCTCCGCCCGCGGCCGGGGCGGCGACGTCGGCGGGCGGCGATGCCTCGGGCGGCGCCGGCGCAGCGGCGCCCGCCTCCGGCGCGGCGGGCGCCGCTGCGCCCGTGTCCGACGCCGCGCCCATCACGGTCGTGGTGCAGGGCGCGG
Source organism: Sorangium sp. So ce128 (assembly GCF_051525245.1). Lineage (NCBI taxonomy): Bacteria > Pseudomonadati > Myxococcota > Polyangiales > Polyangiaceae > Sorangium > Sorangium sp. So ce128. Next base: position 8,339,803 of record NZ_CP150313.1, read on the forward strand.
CGCCGCCGCGCAGCGCCTCCGAGTCGGTGCGCGGGCAGGCGGAGATCCGGGCGGCGCCCCACCGGACGGCGAGCGACGTGCTGCAGCTCGTGCCGGGCGTGTTCACCTCCCAGCACAGCGGCGAGTGCAAGGCGCACCAGATCTTCTTCCGCGGCTTCGACGCGGTCCACGGGCAGGACCTCGAGATCTGGGTCGCGGGCGCGCCGGTCAACGAGGTCTCCAACGTCCACGGCCAGGGCTATACCGACCTCCATTTCGTGATGCCGGAGGTGATCGGCGAGCTCCGCGCGCAGCCGGGGTCGTACGACCCGCGCCAGGGCGACTTCGCGGTCGCCGGGACGATGCGCTTCGATCTCGCCTACGGCGAGCCGGGGATCACCGCCACCGCCTCCGCGGGCTCGTCCGGCGCGCGCCGGCTCTTCCTCGCTTACCACCCCGAGAACGCGGACGACGCCACGTTCGCGGCCTTCGAGGCGTACGGGACCGACGGCTTCGGGCCCGCCCGCGCCGCCGGCCGGGCCTCGCTCGTCGCGCAAGCCGTCTACCGGCCGGTCGCCGGCGTCTCCGCGCGGGTGATGGCGTCGGCGTTCGCCTCCCGCTGCGGCTCCGCCGGCGTCCTGCGCCTCTGCGACATCGAGTCGGGCAAGGTCGACCGCTTCGCCTCGTACGATCCCGATCAGGGCGGCGACTCGTCGCGCGCGCAGATCGTCGTCGATCTGCGCGGCTCGGGCGACGGCGCCGCCCGCGGGGAGGGCCTCTCGCTCACGCCGTTCGTCGTGCTGCGCGCGCTCCGGCTGCGCTCGAACTTCACCGGGTACCTCGCGGACCCCACGAACGGCGACGCCACACAGCAGCTCAACGAGGCGATCACGGCGGGCGCCACCGCGTCGTACCGGCTCGCCTTCCCGCTGCTCTCCGACCGCGACACGTTCGAGGCGGGCGTCGTCGCGCGCACCGACTGGATCGAGCAGTCGCAGCGGCGCCTCGCGGCCGTCGACGACAGGCCGACCGCCACGCTCGTCGACGCGAAGGTCCGCGCGACCGACATCGCCGGCTACCTCGACGCGTCGATCCGGCCGGCGCGGCGGATCACGCTGCGCGGCGGGCTGCGCGCCGACGGCCTCGCGTACCAGGTCGTCGACAATGTCGGTCAGGGGGCCCAGGCGCGCGGCGCGCAGGGCGTCCACGTGGGCGGCAAGGGCACGGTCGACGTGGCGCTGTTCCCCGGGCTCCGCGCGCTCGCCAGCGTGGGCCAGGGGTTCCGCTCGCCCCAGGCGCGCAGCCTCGGCGACGGCGAGCGGACCCCCTTCACGCGGGTGCTCTCCGCCGAGGCCGGGCTCCGCTACGCCGACGAGCTCGTGCGGGCGTCGGCGGCGCTGTTCCACACGCGCCTCAGCGAGGATCTCGTCTTCGACGAGGCGACCGCCCGCAACGAGCCCGTGCCCGCCACGGCCCGCACCGGGGTGGCCCTCGACGCGGTGGCGCACCCGGCGCCGTGGCTCGTGTCGAGCGTCGGCCTGACGTACACCCGGGCCGCCTTCACCGCCTCCGGGGGGCGCTACGCGGCGGGCGATCTCCTCCCCTTCGTGCCCCAGGTCGTCGCCCGCGCCGATCTCGCGGTGACGCCGCGCCTCGGCGCGCTCTTCGGCAGGCGCCTCGAGGCCCGCGCCGGCGCTGGCGTGACGCTGCTCCACGGCCGCCCGCTGCCGTTCGGAGAGGTCGGCCACGACGCGCTCGTCACCGACGTGACGGCGCACGTCCGCTACCACCGCGTCGAGCTCGGGCTCGACGTCTACAACCTCCTCGACGCGGCGTGGTTCGACGGCGAGTTCGTCTACCCCTCGAGCTTCACCCGCGGCGCGGCGCCCGACCTCCTCCCCGCGCGGCACGTGACGGTCGGCGCCCCACGCAGCTTCCTCGCTTCGCTCTCCCTCTACATCGGCTGAGGTCCTCGATGACATCCACCACCGCACAGACCCGATCCCGCCGGCGCGCCGCCCTCGCCGCGTCGGGGCGCCTCGCCGCGGCGCTCGCCGCGGGCGCGCTCGCCGCCGGGTGCGGCGCCGCAGGCGACGACGCGACCTCCGGCAAGCGCCTGACCCTGGCGACGCAGATCGCGCCCGACGCCGCGTCGGCCGCGCCGTTCACGAACGCGCTCGGCTGGACCATCACGCTGTCGAAGGCGCACCTGGCGATCGGGTCGCTCCACTACTTCGAAGGCGCCCCGTTCACGGCGCGGCGGCCTTCGCCGGGCGGCGCCCCCTCGCTGCTCCAGCGGCTCGCCCGGTGGGCCGTGCCCGAGGCGCACGCGCACCCGGGCCACTACCAGGCCGGCGAGGCGAGGGGCCAGATGACGCAGCCGACGTCGGTCGACCTGCTGCAGGGGACGACGGCGCTCGCGGACGCGGACGCCGTGAGCGGCGTCGCGCGATCCGCGCGCTTCACGTTCGGCGCGCCGCCCTCGGGCCCGCTCGCCGCGGCGCTCGACGGGCACGTCGTCGCCGTGGAGGGCCGCGCCGAGAAGGGGGAGCTCGCGCGGGTGTTCCGCGCGCGCGCGCTGGCCGCCGACGTGCTCGACGACGCGACCGGCGAGCCGTCGGTGGAGGGGTGCGTCTTCGAGGAGGTCTTCCTCGACGGGCCCGGCGCCGTCACGCTCGTCGTGAAGCCGGCGGTCTGGCTCGATCAGGTCGACTTCGAGGCCGTCGCCGCGAGCGAGGACGGCGCGCCGGTCGACCTCGAGCCCGAGAGCCAGGCCCAGCGCGGCTTCACGCGGGGACTCAAGAAGGGGACGGCCTACGCGCTCTCGTTTGCGCCCGGCTCCCCGGAGGAGAAGGAATGACGATGAAAGGACTGTGGGTGGCGGCGGCGACGCTCGCCGCGGCGGCGCTCGCCGGCTGCGGCGAGGACGAGGCTGGGGCCGGGAGCGTGGCGTTCTCGACGTGGGGAGAGGAGTACATCGAGCAGGAGATCCCGGCCGCCGATCTCGCGGACGGCTGGAGCATCCACTACGAGAAGTTCCTGTTCGTCGTCCGGAACGTCACCGTCGCCGATCGCGAGGGGAACGTCGGAGCGCGCATGCAGGGCTCGATCCTGTTCGACCACACGAAGGCCGGCGCCAAGCCGGTGGTGACCTTCGACGACCTCGAGGCGAAGCCCTGGGAGGCCGTCTCCTACGAGATCGGCCCGGTGGACGCGGACACCGCGCTCGAGGGCGCGACGGAGGAGGACAAGGCGCTCATGCTCGCGGCGGGAGCGTCCGTGCACATCGAGGCGATCGCGCGGAAGAGCGACGACGGCGGCGAGGTCGAGAAGCGCCTCGACTGGACCTTCTCGCTCGCGACGCGCTACGCCGACTGCAAGGGTGAGAAGGCCGGCAAGGAGACCGACGGCGTCCTCGTCACGAACGGCGGCACCGACGACGTGGAGCTCACCATTCACGGCGACCACTTCTTCTACGACGACCTCCAGGCCGCGACCGCCGCGCGCCGGTTCGCGCCCATCGCCGCCGCGGACGCCGACGACGACGGGGCCGTCACCCTGGAGGAGCTCGCCGCGGTGCGCCTCGTCGAGATCAAGGAGGGCTCCTACGGGACGGGCAGCGCCGGAAACATCAATGATCTCGGGGCGTTCGTCGCGGCGCTCTCGCGCACGATCGGGCACTTCCGCGGCGAGGGAGAGTGCGTCTCCGGAGACCCGTGACGGGGCCGGGCGCGCGCTCGCCCGCGGCGATCACTCGATCCCGACGGTCGTCGTGACGTCCTGGAGCTCGCTCCCGTCGAACGCCGGCACCCGCGCGGAGCCGAGCAGCATCTGCACGCAGCTCCCGGCCGGGGTCATCGCGACCTGCGGCTCGATCGCGATGCGCTGCACGGCGCCCGCGGGGTTGAAGAACACCCGCGCCGTCACCGCCCTCGGCCCCGCCTTGCCCTTGCAGTGGATCCGCGCGGTGGCGCCCTTCGCTTGCAGCGCCGCGTGGGCCGCGCCGCGATCGAACGGCCTCGGCGCGCTCGGCTGCGCCGCCGCGATCGCCGCCGCCGCCGGCGCGGTGCCTTCGCGCGTGGGGCGCGGGGACCTCGGCGCGGGCGCCGGCGCCGGAGCGTCGCGAGGGCCAGGCGACGGCTGCCGCTCGCCCGCGCCGTTCGCGTCGCCAGCCAGCGCCGGCGAGCGCGCGTCGCCGCCGCGGCCTGGGCTGACCACCGTCGGGTGCGCCGGCACCGGCAGGCGCTGCACCAGCCGGACGTCGCTCTGCGCGCGGCCGGCGTAAAAGGCGATCACCGCCATCGCGAAGCCACCGGCCAGGCCGCACGCGAGGAGCAGCGGCCCCCGCCGCGCGGGCCTGGGAGGGGCCTCCGGCGGCGCGCTGCTCGCCAGGACGGGCGCGGGCGTCACCGGGGGGCGCGCGCGGACGGGCGACGACGATGCGCCCGCGCCGGCGGGCAACGACCGCGCGCGCTGCGCGTCCGAGGCCATCTCGGTCGGTCCGGTCATCGACAGGCGCGAGGCAGGCCCCGCCGGGGTGAGCGCCGCCGCGGCGCTGAACGGCACCACCGAGATCGCGCCGCCCGCGGCGCGCACGCTGCGCGGGTCGAGCGGATCGACGAACAGCGCCGGGCCGAGCGCGTCGAAGGCCTCCTGCGCCGTCTGGAAGCGCCGCGACGGCTCCCTCGCGACGCAGCGCGCGAACCAGGCGTCGAACGGGTGCACGATACAGCCGGCGCGCCCGAGCGCGGTCGCGCGCACCGACGCCGGGTCGATCGGCTCGAAGAGGATCTCGCGGAGCAGCACCGGCATCGCGGTGCCCATCGGGTCGTTCGCGGCGCGCCAGTACATGCGCCCGGTGAGCAGCGCGAACGCGATCAGCCCGAGCGCCCACACGTCGGTCGCCGGCGAGATCTGCCCGCGCGGGTCGGACTGCTCGGGCGCCATCCAGAGGGGCGTGCCGAGCGACGCGGTCGCCATCGTGCTCGCCTCCGCGGCGATCTTCGCGATGCCGAAGTCGAGGACCTTGACCGACCAGCGCGCCGTCGCGCTCTGCGTCTTCGCGAGGAACACGTTCTGCGGCTTCATGTCCCGGTGGACCACGCCCGCCCGGTGGGCGGCGCCGAGCGCGTGGCAGACCTGCCGGAAGATCTCGTGCACGTCCTGCGGCGAGAGCAGCCCGCTGCGCCTCATCCGCTGCGAGAGATCCTCCCCCTCGAGCAGCTCCATCGCGAGCCAGGGCACGCCGCTGGCCGTGTCCACGCCGGCGCCGATCACCTGCACGACGTGATCGCTCTCCACCAGCGCGCCGACGCGCGCCTCCTGCTCGAAGCGCTCGCGCAGCCGGGCGTCCGCGCAGAGCTGCGGGTGCATGAGCTTGAGCGCCCGCAGCTTGCCAGTGCTCGCCTGCTCGGCGATGTACACGGCGCCCATGCCCCCGGCGCTGAGGGGCCGAACGATCCGGAACTCGCCGAAGAGCATCCCGACCGCCGGCTGGAACGGCGCGACCATGGCGGGCGATGCTAGCATGGTGACCGTCGCGGCGGTGTCGGGGCTCACGGGCGCGGCGCACGGCGCGTCTCGCTGCCTCGCTGCCTCGCTGCCTCGCTGCCTCGTTATGCGTGCGCGCCGTCGGCGCTGCCTGCGCTGCGCGCGCGCGGCGGGAGCGACGCGACGATGCGCTCGATCCCGATCCGGCCCGCGACGAGCGCGCCCGTCGCCGCCGCGCGGAGCGCGTCGCCCGCCGGCTGGGCTCTGCCGGCGAAGTGCCGGACGCCGAAGCGCAGGAACGACGGCTCGCCGAGGAGGTAACGCTCGACGCGCTCCCGCGGCGCGCCGTAGAAGGCGCGCATCACCCGGCGCCGGAAGCGCAGGTCGAGGCCCAGCAGCGATCGCTCGACGCGCCGGCCCCAGTCGTGGAACCCGAGATCGCGGGCGTCGAGCTTCTCGGCGAGGTACTCGCCCGCGAGGGCCCCGTACGCGATCGCCTGGGCGATCCCCTCTCCCAGCATCGGATCGATGCCCGCGGCCTCGCCGACGAGCAGGGCGGCGGGCCGCGCGATCACGGCCCGCCGGTCGAGGCCTCGCTCGGCGAAGCGCTTTCGCCGGTAGCGGTCCGGGTCGAGGCCGAGCGCCTCGAGCCTGCTCCGGAGCACGCGCTCGGCGTCGGGCGCGGGGCGCGCCACGCCGAGCGCGCCCTCGTGCAGCACGTAGGCCCCCCGGCAGACGAGCTCGCGCCCGTCGACGATCGTGGGGAAGTCCCACAGATAGCCGGCGAACGAGCGGTCCCGCATCTCGAAGTGCAGGAGGTCGCGCGCCCGGTCCGCCGCGACGGGCTCGGTGTCGACCTCGACGGCCTGCGCGCGCAGCCTGCCGAACGGCAGCCCCATCGCGCGGCGGACGACGCTGCCGACGCCGTCCGCGCCGACGACGACGCGACCGTCGAACACCCCGGCCGCGCTCTCGACGCGGGCGCCGTCCTCGCCCAGCGCGGCGCCGGTCACCCGCGCCCCCTCCACGATCCGGACGCCCCGCGCCCGCGCGGCGAGCGCGAGCGCGCGATCGAACTCGGCGCGCCGGACGACGCGGCCGATGCTGCCCTCGCGGAGCGCGACCTCGCCGGCCTGGAAGGCCGCGCTGATGCCGTGCACCACGACCGAGGGCACGTCGATCGTCACCCCGATCGACGAGAGCGCCCTGTCCGCTCGCTCGCCGAGGCCGCCTGCGCAGGACTTGTCCCGCGGGTAGCGCTCCTTTTCGAGCACCACGATCCTGTCGGCGAGGGCCGGGCGATGGTGGGCGAGGAAGAGCGCCGTGCTCACGCCCGCCGGCCCGCCTCCGACGATCACGACTTCATGCGCCGCCATGCGGGGGCCGCTCTAGCACGGCGCCCCCGTCGGCGGGCTCGCCGGACGCTCACCGCCGCTCGTACAGGGGCACCAGCGTCCGGTAGGGGAAGAGGTACACGCTCTTCCCCGCGAGGTCCGGGTGGTTCGCGGCCAGCTCGCGGATCTCGTTCAGGACCGCATAACGCTCCTGCAGGGGGAGCGCCGAGATGTAGCTGATCGACGCGACGCGCTCGAGGAGCCCATCGAGGTCGAGCTCCTGCGTATGGGTGAACTCGTGCTCTCCGAGCGGCGCGAAGAGGCGGGAGTCGGAGAACGTCCGGCGCCAGGCGCCGAACCTGTGTATCGGAGCATCCCGGCCGTGGCGGTCGAGGATGTGGGAGATGCGGGCGACCCAGTCGACGCGCTCGTCGCGCAGGTTGAAGAGCAGGGAGAGGCGCCCTCTCGGCCGGAGCACGCGGTGGATCTCGGCGAGCGCGAGATCACCGTGAAACCAGTGGAACGACTGCGCGGCGACCGCGGCGTCGACCGACGTCTCGGGCAAGGGGATGGCCTCGGCGACCCCATCGAGCGGGATGGCGGACGGGACCATCTGGCCCAGCTTGCGGCGCATCCCCTCGACCGGCTCGAGCGCGAGCAGCCGCGCGCCCGTGGGCACGAGGAGGCGCGTGAGCTTGCCGGTGCCGGCGCCGAGATCGAGCACCGTGCTCGTCGCGTCGATGCGGAGCGTGTCGCGCAGGAGCTCGATCGCGCCGCGCGGGTAGTCCGGGCGCCCCTTCTCGTAAGCATCCGCTGCAGTCGCGTAGCCCTGTGCAGCGAGGCGATGGAGAGTCATGGCCTGCATCCGCTCCGAGTTAAGGAGGATCTAGCGCAGCGCCGGAGGGACCACCCACCCCGACGGCCCGTCGAGAGAGGCTACGCAACCGGGAGCCGCGTTGGAAGCGGGTTGTCGCTCAAAATGCGCATCACGTTCTCGCGAAGCACCTTGGCGATCACACGCTCGCTCAAGCCAGCTCGCAGCAGCGCATCCGTCAAGAGCGGAAGATGGGCCGCATCACGCAGCTCACGAGTGGGAATGATGAAACCGTCCCAATCGGATCCGAGCGCTGGCGTGTCCTCGCCGGCAACGTTGATGATGTGCACGAGGTGCTTGACGACGGGCGCGAGCCCGTTTCCGCCGAGATAGAGCGGACAGAAGATGATCCCGGCGCACCCGCCGCGATCGGCGAGCGCGCGGAGCTGGTCGTCATCGATGTTGCGCCAGTGATCGAACGCGCCGGCGATACCCGTGTGGCTGACCATGGGTGGGCGGCGAGCGAGCGCGCATGCATCGAGGAAGCCTGCCCGGTTGATGTGCGCGAGATCGACGATGACGCCGAGGTCCTCGGCGAGGCGCACGACGTCGCGGCCGAAGGCGGTGAGGCCTTCACCATCCCTGCGGCCGCTGCCGTAGGCGGGATAACACGCCTCGTTGGCGCTGAAGTGGCAGAGCCCGAGGTAGCGCACGCCGCGCCGCGCGAAGCGAGCGAGGGTGTCGAGATCGCCTTCGAGCGCGTGCGCCCCCTCGACGCCGAGCAGCGCCGCGACGGCGCCGCGGGCCCTCGCCGCCTCGATGTCCTCGGCCGTGAGCGCCTTCACGAGGCGGCCGGGCCGCGCGCGGACGGCCTGCTCCAGCAGATCGATCTGCTCCTCGACGACGGCGGCGAGCCCGCGCCGCTGCCCGATGGGCAGCGAGACCAGCCCGAAGAACTGCGCGCCGACGCCGCCCTCGCGGAGCCGCGGGACGTCGACGTGCCCGCCGAGGGCGGCGAGCGGCAGCGGCGGCTCGTGCCGCGCCTGCAGATCGTAACCGACCCAGCGCGCCCACATGAGGCTGTCGGCGTGGAGATCGATGGCGGGGTACTGCGCGTGCAGGGCGCGGGCTTCGGGTGTTCCGTGCATGGAGGGAAGGCTAGTCGACCCGAGGCGGCCGGTCGCGCGCCGGGCGACGAGGGCTCAGGGGCTCGCCAGCTTGAGGCCGACGATGGACACAACGAGCAGCGCGAGGAAACCGAGCCTCGCGGCCGTGGCGGGCTCGCCGAACAGGAGGATGCCCGCGATCGACGCCCCGAACGCGCCGATGCCGACCCAGACGGCGTACGCCGTGCCGATGGGCAAGGTCCGCGAGGCGCTCTCGAGGAGCGCGATGCTCGTGATGATCGCGCCGACCGTGAGCGCCGTTGGCAACGGGCGCGTGAAGCCGTGTGTGTACTTGAGACCGATAGCCCAGCAGACCTCGAGCAGACCTGCCAGGAGCAACGCCAGCCAGGACATGACGACTCTCCTCGTGATGCGGCTGCGTCGTCTTATCCTGACCGGGTACGGCGCGTCTCGTCCGGGACGCTCTGTCTGAAGGAGCGCCGCGGGGAACCTAGCAGCGGCGACGGCCTGCGCAACAGGCAGGCCAGCCGGCGCCGCGTCGCGAGGCCGCATCGTCGCCGCCGCTCCCGCGCCGCTCCGCTGCGCGGAGCGGCGCGGTGTGCTGGACCACGCCGCGGCCTCTCGATCGCGCTCTCCTGGAGCTCGCTACTCGATCTGCTCCTCGATTTCCCCCTCGTCCGGGAGCATCGAGAAGCTGCCCCCCGCCTGGCGGATCAGCGCGGCGGCGAGCTCGTTGATGTACTCCTCGATCGCGGTGTATCCGGACGGCATCACCTTGGTGTGGTCGCTCGCGTTCGATGAGCTGAGGCCGTGCGCCCGCTCCCACGCGTCCGCCATGCCGTCGCGGTCGGCGTCTGCGGGGGCCGTCCCCGGGCTGAGCCCGTCCATCAGGTTGCTCACGTAGCGGGCGCCCCACGAGCCGTCGCGGCGCTCCATGTTCTTGAAGACGCCCTTCGTCACCACGTCGCGCGGCAGCGAGCCCGCCTGCGCGACGACGAGCCGAGCCGCGTCCTGCGCGCGTTGCGTCGTCACCGGGATGTACCCCGGGACATCCCGCGTGAAATTGAACTGCGTCGCCGAGCGGTACGACTCCGCCTTGTTGAGCTTGCTGAAGCTCGGGTGGAGGTACGGCTGCTTCCAGGGGTTCTCGACGGTGCCCGTGAACTTCCCGGGATCGTCGATGTAGTTGTCGCCGAGGAAGTACTTGAGCCCTGCGCCGGCGCTGCCGTCGAAGTAGAACGGGATCAGCTGATCGCTCGGCCCCTTGATGTAGGTGTTGCCCACGATGTTGAACTGGCCGCTCGCCCGGTTGTGGTGCACGAACCCGTGCCTCACGTTGTAGGCCACGTTGTTGCGGATGTCGGCCGGGCCGTTCGCGACCGCGGGGCAACGCGCCTTGTGATGCGCGAACAGGTTGTGGTGGAGCGTGATCCGGTGGCCATCAGGGCCGTTGATGAGACCGTAATTATGCATCCCCTCTGGATGCCCCGTGGTCGACGACGACTCGATGGTGGACCACTGGACCGTGACGTCATCTGCCTCATAGAGGTCCACGGTCTCGTCGACGCCCCAGGCGATCGACATGTGATCGAGGATCACCTTCGAGTTCCGCGAGATCTGCGCTGCGTCGAACTGCTCTCCGGCCGAACCGTTGTACACGGGCCGGACTCGCAAGAACCGTGCAATGATGTTGTTGACCGCGGTGGAGTACCTGGCGGTCAAGCGACCGCGGATGGTGATGCCCGCGCCGGGGGCCGTCTGGCCCGCGATCGTCACGTCGCCGTTCCGGATGACGACATCCCCTTCGATCACGCCGCTCACGTCGAAGACGATGATGCGAGGCCCGCTGGCGTCGAGGGCCGCCTGGAGGCTCCCCGACCCGCTCGTGCGCAGGTTGGTGACCTTGATGACGCGCCCGCCGCGCCCGCCGGTCGCGACGGCGCCAAAGCCCTCTGCCCCCGGAAACGACGGGAGCGCGCTGGCTGGAGCCGATATCGCCGTGAGCGCAGAAACCGCGGCGATCGCGCGACCGAAGCGGCGGAGACCCTGTGCGCCAATGGAAGAGCAAGTAGGAAGGAATGCCATGTGTCTCGTTCCCCTTTCGTACGTATCAGGCGCCGAACAAGACCGGATCGAACAAGGAAGCCCAGGGTGGGCGCGGCGCTCGGCGCGACGATGTGCCCTGATGAAGCAGGGCGACGCGGAGCAGCGACGCGCTGGGCCCGCCCTCGGCTGCCTGGTGCAGGAGGTCTCGAGCGGCGCTCTTAACCGCAAGCCGTACTGTGATGACCCTACAGGAATCGATTCATCGATGGCAATCATCAATTGCCCATCTGTGCGACAGGGCACATCAAGATCGATCTGAAAATTCCATATCGCCAGATGAAGCGATGCTGGTTATCCTGCACGAGCAGCGCACGAGCGGGCTCATGACATCCCGAGACGCACTCGCCCGCCGGGCGCGCCGAGAAGAGGAATCGTTCGGCGCTCGCCCATCGGCGTCGCGGTCGAGCGCGATGCGCTCCCCGAGGTGCGTTCAGGTCATGCGGGGCGACATCGCAGGCGATTGCTGGTCTTTCTGGTCTGGCTCCGGGCAATCGCCCATCAAGGCCGAGCCTGACCGGTCGATCGGACCTTCTGGACATGAGGCGTCGGCGACGATCAGAGCTCGACCGGCAGGCGGACGCCCACGAATCCGAGGCAGAGATCCCACGTGAAGAGCCGAACGAACGAGACATCGAGGCGCCTGCGATTGACCGGCTCGAACCTCGGCCTCACGTCTCCCTCACGTCTCTTTCACGTCTCCCTTGGCGCGCTGACCGCCTCTCGCTCCGGCTTTCTCGTTCCGGCGCCGGGTCGACTATGCCAGACGCAACTCACGGATCCTGCGCTGAAGCGCCCGCTTGGAGACCATGAGGCGCTCCACCATCGCGTCGATGTGTCCACCGCACTCCGCGTAGCAGCGGGCGACCTCGTCCGGCGCAAGATGGCTCGCCTGGCGGACCTGCGGGCAGCTCTCCACGAGCGCATAGAGCGATGTCCGCGAGATCCCGAGCTGCTCGGCAGCGGCCTTGAAATCCCACCGGCTCCGGCGGAGCGCGTCGATCAGCTCCTCTTCCCGCACGTCGGAGGGCTTGCGCCAGCCGGCGCCCTTCCCCGAGATCGCCCGCGCCGCCGTGGCGGTCTCCGGCCGCGCCGATCTCGCCGCAGCCGCGCGATCGCCGTCGGCGTGGCTCCGCTGCTCCGGGGCTGCCCGCTGGAGCAGGTGCTCGAGCGCCGGCGCCCCCTCCAGACGCGCCGCGCCCTGGCTCCCCACGGCCAGCTGCCGCGCCACGTTCCGGAGCTGACGGATGTTCCCCGGCCAGTCGTACCGCGCGAGCCGGGCCACCACGGACGCCGGCAACCACGGGGCGCCGTCGGGCCGCGGCGCGTCGAGCCGATGCGCGTCGCCCGAGGCCGTCAGCTCCTCGCGCAGGAAGTGAAGGAGCAGGCGCCCGAGATCGTCTCGGCGATCGCGGAGCGGAGGGAGCGCGATCTCGTAACCGGCCAGGCGGTGGAGCAGCGGAGCGCGAAAAGCCCCCTCGGCCACCTTGGCCTCCAGATCGGCGTCCGTGGCGGTGATCAGCCGAATGCGCGTCTTCTTCGGCTGCTGGGCGCCCACCGCCTGGATCTCGCCCGTCTCGAGGGCCCTGAGGAGCATCGCCTGCACGTCGGGCGGCGCTTCGCCGATCTCGTCGAGGAAGAGCGTCCCGCCCTCGGCCGAGCCGAAGTAACCGGGACGGTCGCGCAGGGCGCCTGTATAGGATCCGCGCTCGGCGCCGAAGAGCTCCGCGGCCGCCAGCAACGGAGGGATCGCCGCCATGTTGACGGCCACGAAGGGCTGATTGCGCCGATTGCCGGCCTGGTGGATCGCCCTCGCGACGAGCTCTTTTCCAGTGCCCGTCTCGCCGCGGAGGAGCACCGCAGTTCCGAGGTCGGCGATGCGGCGGATATGCCACCGCGTCCGCTCCAGAAGGTCGCTATCGCCAACCAGACCGAGGCGCTCCCCCGGCTCCCGCGGGGACGGATCGACCATGTGGAGCAGCAGGACGACGCGACTGGCGAGCTCGATAACGACCCCCCGCGTCACCTCGTCGAGCGAGAAATCGCGGCTCCCCTCCAGCGGGGCGCCATCCACCGCGACGTGGGAGCCGCGCTCCGCCGCGTCCAGCCGGATCCGGTCGTCGGGCAGCGCGATGATGCGCAGGGGTTTGCGGCTCAGGTGGGTATCCCCGAGCGGCGCATCGCCGATCGCCCCCGGTGGACCGAAGTACGGCTCCATTCTCGACAGCGCGACCGCATCGCGAAGCGCGAGGTCGGCGAGGACGGCGCGCTCACCGATGCGCTCGAGACGAGGATGGTAAAGGACGGACAGGGACGGAGCGAGGCGTGTGCATGCCCGCCGTGAGGGGCTCGTGTCGGGGTGCAGCGTCGTCGCGTTCGCGATCGTGGTGAGCCCTGTTCGCTCGGTCACCATGGGGGTGGGAGAATACGCGCCCACCGAAAAGACTTGCAAGCTCAGCGGAGCCGGCGTTCGGTTCCTCCACGCTCCTCCACGCCACGCGCGACACGCACATTCGAGCACACCGAACCGCTTTGGCGCCCCTCTGTGCCAACGTCGCCTGGGCGCGGACACAGTAACGCCAGTTGACACGATGTGCGCTCGCGCGTAGTAGTTTTCCTTTGTGAAGGGCCAAACGGTCGGCGGGAGATACGCGCTGCTGCGTGAGATCGGCCGCGGCGGCATGGGCATCGTCTGGGAGGCCTTCGATCAGATGCTCCGCCGGCCGGTGGCGCTGAAGCGGATGATGCCCGAGAACGTCGTTTCATTCGACGCAAGGCGCAACTTCGAGCAGGAGGCGACGACCGTCGCCCGTCTCCGCAACGAGCACATCGTCCAAGTCCACGACTACGGAATCGATGAGGGTTCTCCCTATATCGTCATGGAGCTGCTCGAGGGGGAAGACCTCGAGAGCCGGCTTCGCCGCACGCGCCAGCTCCCGGCGGCGGCCGTGCTGTCATTGCTCCGGCAGCTCAGCTCGGGCCTCGAGGCAGCGAGCGCGGCAGGCATTGTCCACTGTGATCTCAAGCCCGCGAACATCTTCCTCGCCCGGGGTGCGTCCGGCGAGTCCGTGAAGATCCTCGATTTCGGGGTGGGGTGGCGGCTGTTCGATGCGCGTGACTGGAGCGGCACGCGCATCGGAACCCCCGCGTACATGAGCCCGGAGCAGGTCCGCGGCGCCGTTCCCCACCCCCTGGCCGATCTCTGGTCGCTCGGCGTCATTGCGTACCGCGCGCTCACCGGCCGATTTCCGTTCTCGATAGAAAATCTGCCAGGGCTCATCATCAGCATCTGCACTGACCCGTTCCCGCCGCCTTCATCGCTCGACGCCGCCCTGCTCCCCGGCTTCGATCGATTCTTCGAGCGCGCCCTGGCAAAGGACCGGACCCGGAGATTCCAGTCGTCCCGCGAGCTCATCACGGCATTCGCCGCGGTGTGTGACGCGGGGAGCAAGCCCGCCAAGATCCTCATCGTCGATGACGAGCCCGACATGCAGCTCCTGCTGAAGATGCATTTTCGGCAGAACAAGAAGAGCTCCGCCTACGAGCTCATCTTCGCCGACAACGGCCAGCACGCCCTCGAGGAGCTCCGGCGACACCCGGACATCGATGTCGTCGTCGCCGACATCAACATGCCCGTCATGGACGGGATCACCCTGCTCGAGCACATCCCCGAGGTGAACCCGCTCGCGAGGACGGTGATCGTCTCCGCGTACGGCGACATGACCAACATCCGTCGCGCCATGAACCGGGGGGCGTTCGACTTCCTGTTCAAGCCGCTCGATTTCGCCGACCTCGAGACCACGCTGGAGAAGTCCCTCCGCTCCGCGGAGCAGCAGCGACAGAAAGCCCAGGCGAACGAGGAGAACGATATCCTGCGGAAGTTCACGAACGCGGCCCTGGTGGAGCGGCTCCGGGCGCTCGGGCCCGCGGGCGCAGCCGCGAGCGAGGCGCTGGAGGCGACCGTCGCGTTCGTCGATGTCTTCCGGTTCACCCGCGTGGCGCAGGAGAGGCCGCCCGCCGAGGCCACGCGGCTGCTCAACGCCAACTTCGAGGTGATCGTCCCGGAGCTCCTGGCGCACGGAGGCATCGTGGACAAATTCGTGGGCGACGCCGTCATGGCGGTGTTCCACGGGCCGGAGCACCTCGACCGGGCGCTCTCGGCGTGCGTCGCCGTACGCGAGCAGCTCGAGACGGTCGCTCGGCGTACGGGGAACGATTCGCCTTACGCTCACGGGGTATGCGCGGGCGTCTCGACCGGCAGCGTCCTGGCGGCGGAGGTCGGCTCGCACGCGTGCGCGCGGCTCGGCTACACGGTGCTCGGGCAGGCCGTGAACGCCGCCTCCCACCTCGCGCGCGCAGCGCTGTCCGGGGAGATCCTCGTCGACGAGGCGGTCTGCCGGGCCGCCCGGCAGGAGTTCAAGTTCGAGAGCGCCGGCGCGCGGAGCATCTGGCCCAGGGCCGAATCGACGACCGTCTACAGGGTGGCGGGGCGCGACGTGACGCGGCCGCTGCTCGAGGGGGAACAGACGGTCCAGATCTCCCTGGAGCCCAGGCCGGCGTAGGCGCCGCGCTGACATCGTGTCGGCCGGCAGGGCGCCGCACGGCGCCGGCACGTCCGCCTGCACGGCACCGGCACGGCGCCGAGACCTCGGCCGGCACGCCCGCCGACACGTCGGCCGACACGTCGGCCGACAGTTTGCCGCACGCGCTCGACGGAATGCCCGCGGCCGCCGTCACATCCCGGCCCGGAAACGCCCGCATCCCCGCACGTCGGCCGGGCGGCGGACATGCACCCACGGCTGGTACGCGCCGTGCAATTCCCACTCGCAGACGGTTCGGCTCCACCCCGAACGTGTTTCTTGACCGGATCGAGCGGCTTGGAGCAGGCGATTCTTTCCAGCGAACGACGGCCCCTGAGAGCTCGCAGAGCACGCGACTCACCGGGCCGCGCGCACCTGCTGCGACGCGCGAAGCGCCATTCAACTACAGCACACGAGGAAACAACGACGATGCCCACAGAGACAACGAAGTATCCGCCCGGCGTCCTGTCATTGCTCTATCACTTGAGGCACATGGGCCTCAGCGTGAACACAGACAAGAACAAAGTACTGAAAAACTTTCGCTTGAGCGCTACCGAGAAGCCGGTGTTCGACAAGTGCGGCGACATGGGGCACCCCGACGATGACTGCATCGCGAACGTCCTCTACCTCACGAAGGATGAGGTCAACGCGAGGCTCTTCAAGAACGCGAGCGACGAGGCGCCCGCCCCATCGGCGAGCGGCGCGGCACGCAAGCCGGGTCTCCTGTCCTTTCTTTATCATCTGGTGCACACCGCGGAGGTCTACAATCGCTTCCACCCCGACGATGATGCGCACAAGAACGAATCCAGGAACTCGCTGATGAGCGAGTTCAAGCTGAGCGAGCGGCAGATGAAGAAGCTCGACGACCACATCGCAAGGGGCCCGTCCGACGACGATTCGATCAAGGCCCTGCTGGATCTCGTCGTTTCCGAGCTCAACGGCGACAACTGGTACAAGGCCTGGTGAGCCGGTAGCCTCCGGCTCTGCTCGAAGGCCGACCGCGGCTGTCGGTGGTCATCACGCCGGCACGGCCCGGCAGGACGAGAGGTCGCTGCATGATCGTTCGGTCGATGGAGAAGACGCTGCAGCTCGTCGAGCCTCATGTCCCGCCGACGCTCGTGTCACCGCGAGATTGGCGCGCCTTCAGCCGCTGCGCCCCGGCCCTGCTGGACGCCGCCTCCGTCCTGACCCTCGAATGTCATCTGGGGGCGACCGCACCGCGGATCGACTTTCTTGCCTGTATTCTGGCGGAAGGGAGAGAGCTCCTCGCGTCTCGGCTCCCGCGCTCGCGCCGCGAAGGTCCGGTCGCCCCCGGCGGCCTTCCGCCGGTGGAAGGCGCCGATCCGCTCCGGGGCCCTCCAGGGCGTCTCCTCGCCGCGTGGACCACGCCCGGCACCCTCCTGTTCGAGCAGGTTCCCCTGCTCTGGTTCGAGTTCGATCAGCCGGCCGCGCGTCGTGGTCCGGTCGAGCCGTCCGTGCTCCTCTGCCTGGATCCGAGGCCCCTCACGAACCTGGAGGCCCCGGAGGCAGAGCGCGACTTCAGCCCGAGCGGCCGGCTCCGGCTCGTCGAGGCGGCCCTCTCCGTGCTCCTCGATGGGCCAGTCCCGGCGGCGACCCAGGCCGCGCTGCTCCGCTGCTTCACCCTGTTGCCGGACGGCGGCCACGTCGTTCATCTGTCCGTCATGAGCGCCAGGCAGCCTGCGACGCTCAAGCTCAACGTCTCGCTGCCGCGCGACCGGCTCACCGGCTACCTGCACGGGGTAGGCTGGCCGGGCCAACCCGGTGAGGTGGAGGAGCTGCTGAGAGTGCTGCGCGTCGATGACGAGCGCGTCACGATCGACGTCACCATCGGAGACAACGTCGCTCCTCGGCTCGGGATCGAGCTCTTCGATCTCGCGACCCGGAAGCTGGACCCGGGCCGGAGCGCGACGCTCGAGCGCCTCTCGTCGCTCGGCCTCTGCACGCCCTCGCAGCGCGACGCGCTCACCGCATGGCCCGGGTCCTCGCGCGAGCGCTGCCGGGAGCACGAATGGCCGTCCCGCGTGCGCCGCTGGATCGACCTGAAGATCGTCCTCGGCCCGGATCGAGCGCTGTCGGCCAAAGCCTACCTTGGTGTCTTACGTTGCTTCTCCCTCGCCTGAGAACCGACACACACGCTGTATTCTGGAGCGTCGCACAATGAAACGCCATTCGTCCTCCATCTACAGATCGGCTTCGATGATCCTGGCGGGCGCGGCACACCTGTCGTGCACCGCGACAGTCCAGCTGCAGAGCTCCTCTCCCCCGCCCTCCCCTCCCGAGAACACGGGCGTGTCCTCACCGGTTGACGACGAGACATGCCGGGCGGAGCTGTGGAGCAAGTTCCCGAGCTTCACCGACAAGCTGTGCTCGGCCCTGCCCCGAGACATCGATCCCGAGCTGCAAGAAAGAACCATAGGGAGGGGGAAATACGCAGAAGGCAACCGTCTATTCGACATCCTGGCATGGCAGTCCTTCATCGCGATGGCATGGCCGGTGACCAAGGACGGCCGCGCGCGGCCTCGCCTCGCGGACGATGGCGCCCATGGGTGGGATACCTGGAAGACCAGTTACGACATCTTCAAGCCGGACGGCGGCCCACCTGATGCATGGAACCCTGCCGAGCAGCAGGCCAGGCGGAGCGCTCCGGACGCGAGCTTCGCGATCAATGCCTCCCGCACGCTACAGGACGACAGACAGGCCGATTCGTTCATCCTCTGGGACCAGAACGGCAACAAGGTGTATTACGAGGTGCTGTACAGCGAGCGTTTGTTCAAGTACCTCAACGACAACGAGCTGTACAGCATCGATGGACAGATCGCCTACAGCGCGGAATACTGCGCCACCCCCGAGGAAGACTGCACCAACCCCGACGCGCCCTGGGGCAACCCGCGGAACGAGGATCAGCTGCCCTCGATCGCGCTCAAGCTCGCGTGGAAGCTGCTGGACGAGAGCGACAGGCACCTCGAGGGGCGCTTCATCCTCCGGAAGGCGTACGTCCGCACGGGCGCAGGCCCGTCGCTGCAGACGTTCGGCCTCGTGGGCGCGAACGTCATGATCAAGACGCTCTCGGCCAAGAAGCAATGGGTCTGGGCTGCGTTCGAGCACATCGACAACGTCGATGTCAACCCGCTCGAGACGCACAATGGCAAGCCGCTCAAGCCCTCGTTCAACAATCCGGATTGCCCGCTGTGCCCGGTCAATGAGCCGCCGGATGAGCGCGTCTGGCCGCCCTCGGGGGGTCCGTGGGTCAGCCGCACGCAGGTGCACCGGCAGCAGCCGATCCGGGAGGATACAGCCGCCCTGAACAGCCAGGTCCAGGCGCAGCTCAAGAAGAACCGCTCTGCCCTGCAGTTCTACGAGCTCGTCGGCACGCAGTGGCCGACGGACGGCGGGGGCGAGCCGCCGCCGTCGGACAAGCTCCCCGATGCCGTCGCGAACGAGTCCGGCGGCCGGCCGTACCGACCTTACCTCGTGAACACTGTCCTGGAGACATACATGCAGAAAGGCAACACGGTCGCCGCCGACGTGAACCGCGCTCTACGCCCCAAGACGACCCGGATATTCCACACGTCGAGCTGCATGGGCTGCCACTCCGACGCGCAGATCGCCAGGGGAAGGTCGCAGGATAAAATCACGTGGGGAGAGCGCGGCAGCGGTGATTTCTTGTGGAGCTATGCGAAGAAGGCCAGACCGAAGGCCGCCCCGGCGGGCGACGGGCAGGCCCATGGAATGACGAGCGCGGCCGCGGCCGACGCTCAGCCGAAGCAGCGGAAGTAGCTGAACGCGAAGGGCGAGCTCATGCAGATCCTCCTGGGCTACGATGTGACCGCGACCGTCGTCGAAGAGACGCGGACTGCCACCTATCGAGCCATCCGATCCGCCGACGGGCAGCCAGCGCTGATCAAGGCGCTCCACGTCGCTTACCCGACCCTGCTCGATATCACGCGCATCAAGCACGAGCACCAGCTCGCCCAGATGCTCGACAGCCCGTACATCCTGAAGGTGCAGCGGCTGGAGAAGCACCAGGGCGTACCGGTGCTCGTCCTCGAGGATTTCGCGGGTGAGCCGCTGCACTCCGCCATCCCCGCCGAAGGGCTGGACATCGAGCTGCTCCTCCGCGTCGCGATCCAGCTCTGCCGAGCGCTCGAAGCCTTGAATGAACGGGAGATCACCCACAAGAACATCCATCCGGGAAGCATCCTGTTCGACCGGGAGACCGGCCGCGCCAAGCTCACGGATTTCAGCATCGCTTCCCGGCTGCCTCGCGAGAGCCAGACGATCGAGAGCGTCGCCCGGATCGAGGGGCCCCTGGCCTACATGTCACCCGAGCAGACCGGCCGGATGAACCGGGCCCTCGACCATCGCACGGATTTCTACTCGCTCGGGGCGACGCTGTACCAGATGCTCACCGGCCGGCCGCCGTTCCTGGCCACCGATCTGCTCGAGCTCGTGCACTGTCACATCGCCCGGCGGCCGACGCCGCCGGAGGACCTGCGGCCGGGAGTGCCTGCCCCGCTGTCGAGCGTCGTCATGCGCTTGCTGGCCAAGGCGGCCGAGGACCGTTACCAGAGCGCGCGCGGGCTGCGCATCGACCTCGAGACCTGCCTCGCCGGGTGGAGCTCCGCCGGCGAGATAGCGCCGTTTCCGACAGGCAGGCAGGATCGCTCGGAGAGGCTGCAGTTCCCGCAGAAGCTCTACGGGCGCGACGCGGAGGTCGCCGCCCTCACGGGCGCCTTCGAGCGCGTCGCCCGAGGCGCCACCGAGATCGTGCTCGTCCACGGCTATTCCGGCGTCGGTAAATCGACGCTGGTCAACGAGCTCCACAGGCTCGTCGTCGGCCAGACCGGCAGCTTCCTCTCCGGCAAGTTCGATCAGTTCAATCGGGGTCTACCCTACAGCTCCCTCATCGAGGCGTTCCGGCAGAGCATCCGCCAGCTGCTCACCGAGGACGAGGCGCGGCTCTCTGTCTGGAGGACGCGGCTCGGACGCGCGCTGGGCCCCAACGGCCAGATCATCGTCGATGTGATCCCGGAGCTCGAGCTGGTCCTCGGCCAGCAGCCGGCCGTGCCCCAGCTCGGCCCAGCGGAGTCTCAGAACCGGTTTCGTCAGGTCTTCCAGAGCTTCATTCAGGCCTTCGCCCAGAGGGAGCACCTCCTCGTGCTCTTCCTCGACGACCTGCAGTGGGCCGACGCTGCGTCCCTGGATCTGCTCCGGTACCTGAGCGAAAACCCGGCCGGCGGCTACCTGCTGCTGATCGGCGCGTACCGAGACAACGAGGTCACGGACGGCCACCCGCTGGGCCGCGCGTTCGAGCGCCTCCAGGTGGAGGCGACGAGGGTCACCCACCTCGCGCTGGCGCCGCTCTCCCAGGACGATCTCACGGGGTGGCTCGTCGACGTCCTCTCGTGCACGGCAGAGCGCGCGGGGCCGCTCGCGTCGCTCCTGGCCAGCAAGACCCACGGCAATCCGTTCTTCGTCATGGAGTTCTTGAAGACGCTCCATCAAGAGCGGCTGCTCGTGTTCGACCCGGCGCTCTCGGACGAGCGCGGCGTGGGCGCGTGGCGCTGGGACATGGATCAGCTCAGGTCCGTCGGGGTCACGGACAACGTGGTCGACCTCCTGGTCGGCAAGCTGCAGAGGCTCCCGCTCGCGGCGCAGAGCGCGGTGAAGCTGGCGGCCTGCGTCGGGAGCCGCTTCGACTCGAACATCCTGTCCATCGTGTTCGAGCGCTCACCGCGGGAGACGGCCGACGCCCTGTGGGAGGCCGTGCAAGCGGGCCTCATCCTGCCCACGGATCAGTCGTACAAGCTGCTGCTCGGCGCCGAGCCGGGAGATGCCTTCGATGCGTCGCTGGAGGAGCTCGCCGTCCCGTACGAGTTCCTGCACGACCGCGTGCAGCAGGCAGCCTATTCGCTCATCCCCGACCAGGACCGGAAGAAGACCCACCTCGACATCGGCCGCCTCCTCCGGCGGCGCCTCCCGGCCGAGCGCGTCGCGGAGCGGCTCTTCGAGGTGGTCAATCACCTGAACGCAGGCGCCGAGGTGGTGCGCGACACGACGGAGCGCCAGGAGATCGCGCAGCTCGATCTCACCGCCGGTCGCAAGGCAAAGGCGTCCGCTGCCTACGAACCGGCGCTGCGCTACCTCGCCGCTGGCACCGAGCTCGTCGGGGCGGAGGGGTGGAGCCGCTGTCATGAGCTGACGTTCGCGCTGCACCTCGAGAGGGCCGAGTGCGACTATCTCATGACCCGCTTCGCGGACGCCGACGAGAGGTTCGCGCTCCTGCTCCGCAATGCCCGCGCCGACGACGAGCGGGTCGCCGTGCATACCGCCCGTGTGACGCAGCTCCTGCACCTGTGCCAGTACGAGCAGGCCGTGGAGACCGGCTTGCTCGCGCTGCAGCTGCTCGGCATACGGCTGTCGTCCAAGCCGCACATGGGTGAGGTGCTGCTCGAGCTCGCCCAGGTTCGATGGAAGCTGCGGGGCAGGCAGATCAGCGAGCTCAGCGAGCTGCCGGACCGCATGACGCCGGAGATCCGGGCGGCGATGGGTCTGCTCATCACCCTCTGGTTCCCTGCCTACCTGCTGCAGCGCGAGCAGCTCATCGGGCTCATCATCCTCAAGCTCGTGCAGCTGTCGCTCACCTACGGCAACACCGAGGCCTCCTCGTTCGCGTTCGCCTGCTTCGGCATGTTCAACAGCTCGGTGCTCCGCGATCCCAGGACGGGCGCGGCGTACGGCAAGCTCGCCCTGGTCCTGGCGCGCAAGTTCAATGATCCATCGGTGACGTGCAGGACGCTCTTCGTCATCGCGAGCTTCCTGGAGGTGTTCTCGTCCCACCTGCGCGAGGCGCTCGATCTGCTCGCGGAGGCGATCCAGTGCGCCGTCGACGCCGGCAACCTGGTGCAAGCATCGTACTGCATGTGCCTGAGCATCTACTGGACCTCTCTGGTCGACACCCCGATCGCCGAGGTGACCGCGCAGGCTCGCCGGTATCTCGAGTTCGGACGACGGACCGACGCCCAGAAGGTGGTCCAGTGCATGCAGATCACCCTGCGCTGGACGCGAGAGCTGCAGGACGCCGACCCCTCCGCGCTGCGCTCGAACGAGCACTCGCTCGAGCCTGACGCGTACGTCACCGAGGACATGCAGCGCGCGCAGCACCTGCTGCTGGCGCTCCAGATCGGCTACCTGTTCGAGCGTTATGACGAGGTGGTGGAGATCGCGTCGCGGCTCGAGGCCTACAAGGACATGCTGGACCCGAGCTCGGCGTTCGTTCCGCACCACGCGTTTTACCGGGCGCTCGCGGCGCTCTCGCTGGTTCCGGACGCGGACGGCGCGGACAGGCGCCGCCTGCGCGGCGCGATCGACAAGGCAAAGCGGATCTTGCACAAGTGGGCCGAGCACAGCGCGGTGAACGCCCGCCACAAGGTTGCGCTGGTGCTGGCCGAGGAGGCGCGCGTGGAGGGCCGATCCAGGCAGGCGGCGAGGCTCTACGACGACGCGATCTCCGCAGCGCGGAAGAGCGAGTACCTCCACGATGTGGCTTTGGCGTGCGAGCGCGCGGCGCTGTTCCATCTGAACAGGGGCAAACCGCAGCTGGCCGGCTCGTACCTCCAGGAGGCGCGCGGCTGCTATCTCACCTGGGGCGCGCACACCAAGGTCCGCGCGCTCGACGAGCAGTATCCCGTGCTCCTCATGCGGTCGTCTCCGGCGCAGGTGAAGCATCAGAGCGGCACCGCCGTGACGGTGTCGCCGACGCCCCAGGACCTCGACTTGACCACGGTCGTCAAGGCGTCCCAGGTGCTCTCCAGCGAGATCATGCTCGGTCGGCTCCTGGACAGGATCATGCAGATCATGCTCGAGAACGCAGGCGCAGAGAAGGGAGTCCTCCTCATCAAGGAAGCCGGCCAGCTCGTCATCGAGGCCAAGGGGACGATCGCGTCCGGCGAGGTCACCGTGCTGCAGTCGATCCCGATGGATCAGAGCCCGGATCTCCCGCACGCGCTGGTGAACTACGTCGCCAGGACGCGGGAGAGCGTCGTGCTGCGCGACGCGGCGCGGGATGAGCGGCTGGTCAGCGACCCCTACGTCGTGCGTTGCCAGCCGAGGTCGGTGCTCTGTGCCCCGCTCGTTCATCAGGGACAGCTCGTCGGTGTGCTGTATCTCGAGAACAACCTCATCACCGACACCTTCACCTCGGATCGGCTGAAGGTGCTCCGTCTGCTCTCGTCGCAGGTCGCGATCTCGATCGAGAACGCGCGGCTCTACAACGATCTCGAGCGGAAGGTCGACGAGCGAACCGAGGAGCTCAAGCGCAAGAACATCGCGCTGGCGTCGACGCTCGAGCACCTCCAGCAGACCCAGCAGCAGCTGATCCAGGCGGAGAAGATGGCGTCGCTCGGCAACCTCACCGCGGGAGTCGCTCACGAGCTCAAGAACCCGCTCAATTTCGTCAACAACTTCGCTGAGCTGTCCGTTCGATTCGCGGATGAGCTCGTCACGCTCTCGACCGAGCTCCATCTCGACGACCCGCACAGCGGCGAGGTCATGGCGAAGATCAGGGAGGTGCTCCCGATGCTGAGGATCAACGCGAACAAGATCGCGGAGCACGGCAAGCGCGCGAACGCCATCGTGAACAACATGCTGCTGCACTCCCGTGTCCTGTCGGGCGTCCGAGAGCCGGTGAATTTGAACGCGCTGGTCGAGAAGTCGGTCGAGCTCGCGATGGTCGGCAAGCTCGCTGCGGCGCCCGCCCTGGACGTGGTGGTCGAGAAGGAGTTCGACGCTTCGCTCCCGCCGGTCGAGGTGATGGATCAGGAGCTCGCTCGCGTGATCATCAACCTGGTCAACAACGCGCTCTACTCCGTGGGTGAGCGGGTGCGGGCGGAGAGGGGCGCCGCGGCCGAGCCACCTCGCATCCGGGTGTCGACGCGCCGGGTCGGGTCGATCGCCGAGATCCGGATCTGGGACAACGGCACCGGGATACCGGAGCTCATCCGTGAGCGGATCTTCGACCCATTCTTCACGACCAAGCCCAACGGGCAGGGCACCGGGCTAGGGCTCTCCATCTGCTATGAGATCGTGCGTCACGGCCATGGAGGCGCGATCCGGCTCGGGAACACCGAGAAGGGGCGCCACGCGGAGTTCATCGTGGAGCTGCCGGTGCGTGGCCCCGCGTCCCGCCCGTCCGCGGCCGTGCCGGTGGATGACGTCGCTGTCGATCCGCTGAGCAAACACCGGAGCTGACCAGGGCTGGCGCCGCCGGCGGCGCGATCGCGGCGGGGCGAGCTCGGCCGGCGCAGCGCTGACCGGCGCGCTCGGCCGGCCCTCCGCTACTGCGCCGGCGCGGGGCGCCCCTCGACCGCCGCGAGGTAGTCGCGCACGGATTGCTTCATCCCGACCTCGAGCGCATGCGCCACGAGGTGGTGACCGATCGACACCTCTTGAATCTGCGGCGCCTCGCGGACGAGCGGCGCGAGGTTCTCCACGGTGAGGTCGTGCCCCGCGTTGATCCCGACCCCGGCCGCCACGGCGGCCCTCACGGTCGCGACGATCTTGTCGAGCTCCGCGCGGTGATCGCCGCGATCGAACGCCTGGGCGTAAGGACCCGTGTAGATCTCGATGCGATCGGCCCCGATCGCCGCGACCACGGGCACCACCGCCGGGTCGGCCTCGACGAAGAGGCTTGTCCGGATCCCCTCCTCCTTGAGCCGCTTCACCACGGGCTGGAGGACGAAGCGCCATTTCGCGACGTCCCAGCCGCGGTGCGAGGTGAGCTCGCCCGGCGTGACCGGGACCAGCGTGCACTGCGTCGGCCTGAGCTCGAGCGTGAGGTCCAGGAACTCCTCGCGGAGATCGCCTTCGAAGTTCGTCTCCACCGTGGTGATGTGGCGAGTCACCGCCCGCGCGTCGTCCGGCGTGATGTGCCGCCGGTCCGCTCTCGGATGGATGGTGATGCCGTGGGCTCCGTAGTCGACGATCTTCCGGGCGAAGGAGAGGACATTCGGGGCATCGTGTCCCCGCGAGTTCCGCAGGAGCGCGATCTTGTTCACGTTGACGCTGAGCTTCATGGGACATCCTCTCGCCGGCTCGTGCGCGGCGCTCGCGACGCCGCTATACACGATCGACGCCGCGAGGCGAACACGCCGCGCGCCGCCAGCGCGCAGCTGGGGGAGCGCCGTCGGCGCTCCCGCCGCCGGCCCTTCGGCGCCTACACGCGCGGCGCGGTCCGCGAGCCCCGCACCGCGACGTCGGTCGCGAGGAGCGACACGACGAGGATGCCGACGGCGACGAGCGCGTTGTTCCACACCGTCGCCATCAGCAGCGCCGGTATCGTCCAGGCGCTGACGAAGAGCCACACCGCCAGGATCGCGGTGGCGTAACGCGCCCTCGGCGCCCAGAGCGCGATCAGGGCGAAGACGACGCACAGCGCGCCCACCACCCAGGTGTTGGTGAACTCGTCCCGGCCGTGGCGCCAGAGGAACGCGGAGATCAAGAGCCAGATCCCGAGCGCGATGTTGATGCCACGCAAAGCCGCCATCCGATGCTCCATTGGCCTCCCTCCCTCGCGGATCGCCGTGCCGGCGCCTCCGCCGCGCGACGCCCTGGCTCCCTCGCTCTGCCCGCTCGCCGCGGCCTCGGGCCAGGCGTCCTGCCCGAGCGGCCTCGGCCCGCCGAGCGCGGAGCCCGCTCACCCCACCTGCCGAGCGCCGGCGTCCCTGCGCCCGGTCCACACACCCCAGAGCTCAGCGAACGCCGTGCGAATCCAGTGCCACGCGCCTCGCCCCGGGAGCGGCCGCGCGGCCAGAGGCCGCGTTCGTGAGGGCCGCCGCGCGGCGGTTCGGCTAGAAGCCCCGTCGCCATGGACTTCTTCGCGACCGCCGCCAAAGGAACCGAGCCCGCCCTCCGCGACGAGCTCCGCGAGCACCGGTTCCGCGGCGTCCGCGCGGATCGCGGCGGCGTCCACTTCTCCGGCCCGCCGGACGAGGGCTTCCGCGCGTGCATCGAGCTCCGCACCGCCGTGCGCGTGCTCGTCGAGCTCGCCTCGTTCGACGCGCCCAGCGGGGACGCGCTCTACGAGGGCGTCTCGCGCGTCGACTGGGCCCCTTACCTGAGCCCGGTCCACACGCTCGCCGTCCGCGCCTCCTGCCGCTCGAGCGCGCTGACCCACACCCAGTTCATCGCGCAGCGGACCAAGGACGCCATCGTCGACCAGATCCGGCGCCGCGTCGGCGCCCGCCCGTCGGTCGACCTCGACGACCCGGATCTCGCCCTCTTCCTCCACCTCGTCCGCGACCGCGCGACGCTCTACGCCGACCTCGGCGGCGCCGCGCTCCACCGCCGCGGCTACCGCACGCACATCGGCGGCGCGCCGCTCAAGGAGACGCTCGCCGCCGCGCTGCTCCGCCTCTCCGGCTGGGACCGCGCCCGCCCGTTCGTCGACCCGATGTGCGGCGCCGGCACCATCGCCCTCGAGGCCGCGCTCTGGGCGCGGGACATCGCCCCCGGCCTGCGCGCGCAGCGCTTCGGCTTCGAGCGGTGGGCGTGCCACGATCAGGCCGCCGCGCGGCGCACGACCGAGCTCCGCGACGCCGCCCGCGCGCGGATCCGGCCCGAGGGCCCCGCGATCGTCGCCGCCGACATCGACCCCCGCGCCGCCGAGATCACCCGCGGCAACGCCCGGATGGCCGGCGTGCAGCTCGAGGTCCGCTGTCAGTCCATCACCGCGCTCGCCCCGACCGCGCCGCCGGGCCACGTCCTGACCAACCCGCCGTACGGCGAGCGCCTGCCGGGGACGCTGGCCCTCTACCGCGACATGGCGGCGGCGCTGTCGCGGCTCGAGGGCCACCGCGTCGCCATCCTCGCCGGCACCGAGGACATCGAGCACGCCATGCGCAGGAGGCCGGAGCGCTCGCTCACCGTGTTCAACGGCCCGATCGAGTGCCGGCTGCTGACGTACGACATCCCCTGAACCGGCGCGCGGTGTCGGAGAGGGCGCGCCGCGCGGGAGGGCGCGTGCGAGACGTCAGGAGAGCAGGCGCATCACAAGGAACATCGCCAGCGCCGTCAGGAGCATCCCGGCGACGAAGCCGATGATGAGCCCCCGCTTGCCGGCGAGCCAGCTCGGCTCCCGCGCCTGCGGAGGCGCCGGCGCAGGCGCAGGCGGCGCCTGGGGCACGACGACGTGATCGGGCATCGTCGCGCGGCGCTCCAGCACCGTGCGCTGCTCTGCGATGGTCGTGGCGAGCTCGAACGGCAGCGACGCCGCCGGGGCTGCCGGCGAGGCGCTGTCGGCCGCGGCCGGCGCTCTCCGTACGACCGCCGCGGAGTCCCCGGCGGTCTCCGCGCTCGCCGCGCCGAACCCCATCGCCCCGAACCCCTGCGGGCTCGCCGCCTGGAGCTCGCCGGGCGTCACCGTGGGCATCTGGCTCTCGGCCGGGGGGTGGGACGAGACCAGCCGGAGCGTGTTGGCGGCGCGCGGCGATCTCCTGTCCCACGCCCCTGCCGCCCCCCCGTCGAGCGGGCTCTGCGGCGTCGCCGGGACCGGCACGGAATCGACGCGCACCAAACCGACCTCGGCCCGCTTCTCGGGCGTGCCCAGCCCGAAGTCCTCGGCGGAGCGGAGCGTCGCCTTCACCTCGCGGCCAGGAGGCGTGATGTCGAGCTCGTCGCCCTCGTCATAGGCCGCCGTGTGGACTCGCACCCTCGCCGGACCGAGGAGCTCGTCGCGACGGACCATGGTGAGCGTGCTGTCGTCGTCCCCGCTCGCGTCGTCGTACGCGCCCGGCTCGGCCAGGCCGTTCCCCGAGAGCAGCGCCTCGCTGGCGCCGTGGGACCAGGACGGGAGCTGCAGCGAGATCTCCGGCACCGACTCCCCGGCCCAGCGCTGCGGCTCGGCGCCCGCCCCCGGCGCGACCGCCTGAGGATCGAGCGTCTGCGGGAGCTCCGAGGGCGGCGGCGCGTGGTGAAGCACCACCGGCGGCGGACGCGCGACCTCGGCGCCCGCCCCCCCGCCGGAGACGAGCGTCCGGGCCGACTCGATCGAGAGCTCCGCCCTGGGCGCCTGGCCGGAGATCGGCGCCGACGTCGAGCTCGGCAGCGACGTCAACGGCGGGAGCGACATCGGCCCCCGCTGCAGCGACGCGTCCCGCGAGAAGAGCGAGCTCGGCTGCCGGCGCGAGATCGGCCCGAGCCCCACGGCCGTGTCGGGCAGCTCGGCCAGCAGGCAGTGCAGCGTGTACCCGAGCTCGCGCGCCGTCTGGTACCTGTCCGCCGGCTCCTTGGCGAGCGCCTTCACGATCAGCGCCTCGAGGCGCGGGTGGATCCCGGGCGCGCAGCTGCTCGGCGCCGGCACCGGCGCATGGATGTGGAGCGTCGCCGTGTGGAGCGGCGTCTCGCCCTCGAACGGCAGCCGCCCCGTGACGAGCTGGAACAAGAGGACCCCGCAGGTGTACAGGTCGGCCCGCTGATCCACCGGCAGCAGCCCGCACTGCTCCGGAGCCATGTAGGCCGGCGTGCCGACGAACGTGCCCGCGCGCGTCACGACGGACAGCGGGTCGGCGAGGAGCTCGGGCGCCTCGCCGGACGAGCCCGTGTCGAGGATCTTGGCGATCCCGAAATCGAGCACCTTCACCCGCTCGCCGTGAGGGTGCATGGGGTCGGGGACCACCATGACGTTCTCGGGCTTCAGATCGCGGTGCACGACGCCCATCTCGTGGGCGACCGCGAGCGCCTCGCACACCTCCGAGAGGATGCGGACCGCCCGCGCCTGGCCGATCGCGCCGTGGCGCTCGAGGAGGACGTAGAGGTCGTCCCCCGAGAGCAGCTCCATCACGATGTAGCTGAGGGCGCCCTCGACCCCGTACTCGAAGATCTTGACGGAGTTCGGGTGCTTCACCCGCGCCGCGGCCTTCGCCTCGCGCTGGAAGCGCCGGATGAACGCGCGGTCCCCGGTGAACTCCGGGTTCATGATCTTGATCGCCACCCGGCGGGGCTCGGCGTCGCGCTCGGCGATGAAGACGCTGGCCATGCCGCCCTCGCCGAGGAAGCGGGTGATCGTGAACCGCCCGGCCACCTTGCGGCCGAGGAGCGCTTCATGCCTCATGCGCCCGGCACCTGCCGGCGTCTGCCCCGCTCGCCCGCTTCCGGGCGGCCGCACCGCATGCCCGCCCCAGGGCGGCCGTGCCCCTCGCGCAGGAGAGCGCTGCGCCCATGGCTGTCCGCGCGCCCGCGCGACCCGCGCGTCCGATGCGAGGGAGAGTGCACGCGGCGACCATACCAAAGAACTCGACAGCCGACGACTTGTCGGCCCCCGGCGGCGCGCGGTGCCCCTTCCGCGAGCGCGCGCCGCGCGCCGCCGCGCCCGCGCCCTCGACCGTCCCGAGCACTGCTCCGACCGCCGTCACCCCGGAGACGGGCGCCGGTCGCAAGCTCGTCCGGCAACAGTTAACTCTTTAACGCCACCCCCGATGCGCATGTGCGACAGGTGCTTAACTTATCGAAAGAGCTCGCGTTCGAGCGTCGGCGAGCGTTGGCAACGTTCTTGCCTTGGGGGGACTACCTCGCGCTGCGCCCTGTGCGCCGTGAAGGGTCAGCTTGTGCGTCGATCTCGACAGGCAGCTTCCGGAGGATCGTTGATGAATCGAATTTTTAGGCGTGCGGTGCTCCTCGGCACCGTCGCGCTGACCGTCGTGGGGGCGGGCTGCGCCGAGGAGCGGCCGTCCATCAGAAGGGTGCAGAGCGATGCGCTCGCCAAGTCCTTCTTCGTTGGAGGGGACCTCAAAGACATCGTCGATGACCCCGAGTTCTACATGCGGGGTACGGTCGTCGACGTCGGGTACGGCGCCGCCCAAGATGGCCTCTTCACGTCGACCTACGCCCAGCCCGTCTCCCGGATCAAGTGGGAGATCACCGAGCGCCAGCTCAACGCCCGGCTCGCCTACGAGCGCATCGAGGGGACCGACGGCAAGGGCAACAACTATAACGGGCTCACCAAGAAGACGACGAACGACGGCCAGATCGTCGCGAGCTACGCGATCGAGTCGCATTTCGACATCGTCCGCGACTACAACCCCTCGACCGGCGAGGAGTCGAACGTCATCGTCGAGAACACGAGCGACCGGCTCTGGTACGAGCGCGAGTACTTCCGCGTCGACTGGTCCCGCAACCTCGCCACCGACGCCTACAACTTCGACACCCTGTCGCAGGTCGGCCTTTACGGAGGTGTCGAGTACGAGCCGCTCGCCTATTACGTCAGCGATCCCGCGTCCGCCGACGCCCCGCGGTTCGACAGCAAGAACGGCTACTTCGACGTCACGACGAAGGCGTTCGCCAAGCCTGTCCTGCTCGACCTCTCGAGCCTCGGCTGGGGCATCGACAAGTTCCCGGCCTGCATGCTCCCGGGCGACTTCGCCGGCGGCACCGACCCGTACGGCAACTGCAACCCGGTCGAGATCACGATCCGGCAGTCGTTCAAGAAGGTGGTCGACAGCGACTACGAGCCGGTCGACGTCGACGGCGTGAGGTTCCAGGCGTTCGGCAACTTCACCGCCGATTACCGCTATGGCTACGACCGCAACTACGGGATCGTGGACAACCAGTGGCGGCGCTTCGCGTCCCGCTACAACCTCTGGAAGCGCAGCCACTTCTACGACGACCCCGAGGCGATGGAGGGCGCGATCGCCTGCGCGACCCGGGAGACGGCCCCGGATGGCGACGTGACCGCCGATCCGAACCTCGACGAGGACAAGGACGGCACCGCGGACGTGTGCGCGGCGGCCGGCGCGGGCTCGCAGTGCGACGTGTACAAGCAGAAGTGCACGCTGCCCTACGCGGACCGCGAGGCCGTCGTCATCCCCTGGTACGTCGGCGGCAACACGTCGGAGGACATCTTCGAGGCGACCCAGTGGGCCGCCGAGGAGTGGGATCTCGCGATGAAGACCGCGATCCAGACGTCGCGCCTCGTCGAGTGCCGCAAGACGGGCGGCCAGGACTGCGACGCGAGGTTCCCGATGTGGAAGGGCCAGCAGGACGACATCGACGAGGCCGTCGCGATCTCGCGCGCGCTGAACGCGTGCCGCCGCACGGAGGGCTGGGACGCGCCGGCGTGCGACGATGCGGCCAGGGGGGCCGTGGAGCAGCTCTCTCAGCGGCGCGGCGGCGACCAGGCGACGCTCGCGATCGGAAGCGTCGTCACGCAGCCTTCGGTGATCGTGCTCTGCCACAACCCCATCGTGGAGGGCGACCACCCCGCCTGCGGCGACACGAGCGTTCCCCTCGAGGAGCGCGTCGCCCCGCGGCTCGGCGATCTCCGCTACAACAGCGTGCTCATCGTCGACAAGCCCCAGACCCCGTCGCCCTGGGGCATCATGGCCGACGCGGACGACCCGATCACGGGCGAGAAGGTGGCCGCCAGCATCAACATCTGGAGCCACGTCACCGACTCCGCGGCGCAGCAGCTCGTCGACATCGTCCGCTACATCAACGGCGAGATCCCGACCTCCGAGATCACCGACGGCAAGTACATCCGCGACTGGGCGCAGGCGAGCCGCGTCTCGGGCGGCGGCCAGGGGCCCACGATGACGAAGCAGGAGGTCACGTCGCGGCTCGCGAGCGCCACGAAGCTCGACGCCGAGGCGTACAAAAACCTCGTCGCGCAGGGGGTCTCCCCCCAGCTCGAGGCGATCATCGAGCCGATGAAGGCGAAGGTCGCCGACGTCGCGGTACGGGGGGACGTCCCCTCCCCGCAGCAGGCGGTCGTGGGCGCCCGCATGAAGGCCGCGCGAGGCAGCCTCGCCGAGTCGGAGCTCATGAACCCGGCGATGCTGAAGCGCGCGGGCGTCCCCGCCGGCCTGCCCATCGAGGGCCCGCTCGCCGACGCGGCGTCGCCGTTCGCGATGAACAACCCGAAGATGCACTCGCAGCTCCGCCGCATGCACGACAACGCGCTGGCCGAGCGCGGCGCCTGCATCCTGCACGAGGCCCCCGAGGCCTCGGCGATGACGGGCCTCGCGGACGCGCTCCGCGAGAAGTTCCCCGTGGGCGACAAGGAGACGGCCGACGAGAAGCGGGGGCGCTACGAGCAGATGTTCAAGTACATCCAGCGCCGCTACCAGTACGCGGTCATCGCGCACGAGATGGGGCACTCCATCGGCCTCCGGCACAACTTCGTGAGCAACACCGCCGCGCTCTTCTTCCGGCCCCAGTACTGGCAGCTCAGGACGAAGAACGGAAAGATCAAGGCGGCGTGCGCCGGTGAGGCGGGCGAGAGCCCGGAGGAGTGCGTCGGCCCCCGCTACTTCGACGCGATCACGGACGAAGAGCAGAAGAACATGATCTGGATGTTCCAGCACTCCACGGTCATGGACTACCCGGGCGACGTCTCGCAGGACCTGGTCGGCCTGGGCGTCTACGACTTCGCCGCCGCGCGCTTCTTCTACGGCGACAACGTGAGCGTCTACGACAACGGCGATCGCAACTACCTCGCCGGCGGCAGGATCGGCGGCGGGCTCCTCGCCGCGACGGACACCTTCGGCGGGCTGGCCGGCATCAAGTACGGCATGTTCGCGAAGCGCACCGCCACGGCCGAGCCCAGGGTCAACGACTTCCACTACTCCCGGCTGCAAGCACAGTACGAGGTCATCCGCGACTGCTACGACGTGCAGGCGACCCCGCCCGCGACGTGGAATGAGGCGCTCGACGGCAAGTGGCACCCGCTCCTCGACGGCGGCATCGTCACGGTCGGCGACGAGACGAAGCGCTGCCGCCAGCAGCCGGTCGACTACGTCGGCTGGAAGCAGCTGCGCAAGCCGGTGGACAACGAGACGTCGCTCATCGCCTTCCGCGGCGGTCCGGCGATCGACGCCCAGAACCGCGTCCGCGTGCCGTACGGGTTCGCGACCGACAACTGGGCCGACACCGGCAACGCCTCGGTCTTCCGTCACGACAACGGCGCCGATCCGTACGAGCAGCTGATGTTCCTGATCACCTCCCAGGAGAACAGGCACATCTTCGACAACTTCCGGCGCAACCGCACGACGTTCAGCGTCCGCGCCGCGGCGGATCGGTCCTACAGCCGCTACAACGAGAAGATGCTCGGCATCGCCGGCGGCATCGGGTTCTACGGGACGATCTACCAGGATCTCGCGACGAACCAGGGCGCGTCGTTCGACACGCTGTGGCCGCTCCTCATCGACGGCGGCCTCCAGGAGAACGTCGTGGCCGCGACGGTGGCCTTCGATCACTTCGCCAGGCAGCTCGCCCGCCCGGAGGAGGGGCCGCACTACCTGCGCACCCGGGAGGCCAACGATCCGAGCAACCCGTGGTCCGAGTGGAACGTCCTGCGCTCGAACCTCGACGGCGACGACTGGGGCGCCGGCGATGGCTTCGGCGAGTTCGGCGGCACGACCAACACCCCCGTGCTGGTGCAGATCCCGAACGGCTCGACCGGCTACCTGAAGGACGTCGGGTTCGGCGGTCACCCGCTCGAGAACAGGAACTCGGAGGACCACGGCGACTTCGACACCGATTACTCGTTCAACGCGGGCAGCTACTACGACAAGATCCACGCGGCCATCCTGCTCTCCGAGTCGGAGGACCGGTTCGTCAGCAGCTCCCGCCGCGACTTCTACGACGCCCGCTTCCGCGCGGTCGGCATGGCCGACGTGCTGCCCGAGGGCTACCGCCGCGTGCTCGCCAACGCCTTCACCGGCGACCGCTCGCTCCTCGCGCCTCGCCTCGAGGCCGGCGCGGACGGCCTCCCGGTGCTCGACAAGGAGAGCAAGGATCCCGATCCGCTGGCGAAGGAGTTTCCGGCGCGCCCGATGGGCTGGGTCAGCTGGTGGCCGAACGAGGGGCCGAAGGTCTGCTTCCCGACCGACGGGAAGAACGTCTGCACGAACTACACCGGCGGCGACTTCAATCCGGCGACCGTGGACCGGACCCTCGCGGTCGATCCGCAGATCGGCTGGGAGGTGCAGAAGTTCCTGATCGCGTGGACACTCGCGCACATCCCCGCGAACGGCAAGACGAACTGGCTCGACATGATGCGCATCTACCGGCTCGGCAGGGACGCGGACCCGGGCTTCGAGCAGCGCATCGAGTGGCAGGACCCGACGTCCGGGCAGGTCTATTACGCCCGCACGTACGGCATGGAGTGCCTCTTCGGGGCCGGCAAGAACAGGACGGCCTGCGAGGGCTCCGGCGGCAAGTGGGTGCAGAAGGGCATCGCGGCCCGCGTGCTCGAGTACGCCAACGCCCTCACCGCGAATGGCTACCAGCTCGACCCGAGGCACGAGGCGCAGCCGGGCAACCCGACAGACAGTATCCCCGCGGATCCCGCGTACGTCGCCGACTACGGCCCCGGCTTCAACAAGTACGGTCGCGCGATGATCACGTACCACCCGGACGGCACCGCGATCATCGTCCCGGACCCCGCGATCAAGGACGTGCCCGCGACAGGCCCGTTCAAGGACGTGCCGGCGTGCGATCAGAACATCAACGAGAACTGCACCCAGCTCACCATCTACAAGAACCACTACGCGTACGAGCTGAAGGGCTACAAGTCGGTGCCTGACTACCTGCTCAAGATGATGGCCCAGTTCGGCCTCGCCGACCCGGAGCAGCTGGGCATCTTCCCCGACTGATCCACGCCTCCCCACGCCGGGGCCCCGCGCTCCCCCTCATAAGCGTTAACCAAGCTTCACGCCGCGTTCTCCTACATCCGAACGTGAACGTGGTCGTGGTCGTGGTCGTTCACGACCTAACGTTGACGACCACGACCACGACCACGACCACGTTCACGTTCACGACCACGTAAACGTTCACGTTCACGACCACGTAAACGTTCACGTTCACGTTGGTGACGCCCTGCGCGGCGCCCGGCCGTCCGCGCCCCTCCGGCCCGAGCTCGCCTGGCCGGCCCCGCCCTGCTGCCGTTGGAGGTCGCGCGGGCGCCAGGGCGGCACTACGCTCGGCGTGGCGCTGCGCGCGCCGCGGCATGATCCCCTCCCCCGCCCTCCACGCCATCGCCCCGGCCCACCGCTCGGACGCGCGGGCCTTCGCGGCCTACCTCATCGAGCACGTCGCCGAGTCCGGCCGGCGCGGAGTGCCCCATTTCGCCATCGCGACGTCGCTCGCCCCCGACGAGGTCGAGCACAGCGCGCGCGACCGCTGGGGCAAGGGGCTCGACGAGCCGCTCTGGGGGCGGGCCTGGCTGCTCCGGTCGAGCGAGCCGCGGGCGCGCATCATCGGGCACATCGAGCTGCGCGGCGGCCGCGTCTGGTCCGAGGGCCACCGCGCCGTCGTCGCGATGGGCATCCTCGGCCCCCACACCGGGCAGGGCCACGGCCGGCGCCTGCTCGAGACCGCGATCGCGTGGGCCCGCGACGAGGCGGGCCTCGAGTACCTCGACCTCGGCGTCTTCGCCAACAACGAGCGGGCCAGGCGGCTCTACGCGGGGATGGGGTTCGTCCCGATCGGCACCCGGGAGGACGCGTTCCGGGTCGACGGCGCCATCCTGGATGACATCCAGATGACCCTCGCGCTCCGCTCTCCCGACCCGCGCGCGGTCGCCCCGTCGGAGCGCTGAGCCACGGCGCGGGCGTCCCCGGGCCCGCCCGCGGCCCGGCCCGTGCCCCGCGCGAGCGCTGGACGCGCGCTGGAGGGTACCCGCCGCGGCGCAGATGCGTCATGAGGACAACGCCGTCCAGGCGCCCGTCCGGAGGCCCGGCCATCGCCGGCCCGGTCGCCGGCGGCCGTCACCGCAGTCCATCGCCACCGAAAGCCATCATGCTCCGCTCGCCGCTCCTGCCGATCTTCCTTACCGTCTTCGTCGACGTCCTCGGCCTCACGCTCGTCCTCCCCCTCCTCCCGTTCTACGCCGAGCACTTCGGCGCCAGCGAGCTCGTGGTCGGCGTGCTCGCGGCGAGCTACGCGGTCTGTCAGCTCGTCTCCGGGCCGATCCTCGGCCGGATCTCGGACCGGGTGGGCCGCAAACCCACGCTGCTCGTGAGCCAGACCGGCACGTTCCTCGGGTTCCTGGTGCTCGGCTCGGCGAGCTCGCTCTGGATGCTGTTCCTCGGGAGGATCATCGACGGGCTCACGGCCGGGAACCTGACGATCGCGCAGGCGTACATCAGCGACGTGACCCGTCCCGAGGAGCGCACCAAGGCGTTCGGCCTGATCGGCATCGCCTTCGGCTCCGGGTTCCTGCTCGGCCCGGCCATCACGGGGGAGCTCGCGAGCCGCTTCGGCTACGGCGCGCCGGCGTACGGGGCGGCGGCGCTGTCGCTCCTGTCGGTCCTCCTCACGGCCACGCTGCTCCCGACGAAGCCGCCCGTGCCGGCGGTTCAGGACGGGGCGACCGCCGCGGCCGCCCGGCCGGCGTCGCTCGGCCGCGGAGACGCCTTCCGCCGGTACTTCGACCGGCCGCTCCCGCGCCGCCGGCTGCTCGAGTTCTTCGCCTTCTCTCTCTCCTTCTCGACGCTCATCGGCGGCCTTGCGCTCTTCCTCGAGCGGCGCTTCGCGTTCGGCGTCAAGGAGACGGGCTATCTCTACGCCTTCTCCGGGCTCATCGGCGGCAGCATCCAGGGCGGCCTGATCGGCCGGCTGGCGAAGCGGTACGGCGAGGAGCGGCTCGCGCTGCTCGGCTTCGGCACGATGGTGGTCGGCTACGGCCTGCTCGGCGTCGCGTACACCTTGCCCGTGCTGCTCACGCTCGTGGGGATCGCGGCGTTCGGCGCGGCGGTGGTGAGGCCGGCCGTCACCACGCTCCTCACGAAGAGCGTCGGCCGCGACGAGCAGGGCGCGGCGCTCGGCGTGAGCCAGTCGCTGGCGAGCATCTCGCAGATCATCGGCCCCATCGGCGCCGGCTGGCTGATCGAGCACCGGGCGCTCGCGGCGTACGGCCTGATGGCGGCGAGCTTCGCCGCCCTCGGCGTCCTCCTCGGCCTGCAGAAGATCCCCGTCGGCGAGCCGATCGAGCTCTGAGCGCCGCGCCCGGTTCCTCGCGGAACCACATCGGTCTCCGCCCCCCTCTGCACCAAGCAGAGCCGCAGCAGAGCGGCGGTCACCCGCACAGGAGACGGGCCCAGATCGGCGTTTTCGGCGCGCAAGCGCACTCCGGTGCGCTGAGCACCGAAAACGTCGAGATGGGCCCGTATCCGAAGCGGGTGACCGCCGCTCTAGGCGCGCGCACCCTTCACAAAGGGTAGGAGGGCGTCGACGAGCGGCGGCGTGGCGTCGTCGAGACGCCGGGGGTTGTGCCAGGCGAACGGCTCGACGAGGCGCGACGGCCGGAGGCCGAGCTTGCCGCGCGAGCACTCCACGAGGAGCGACAGCGCCCCGTGACGATCGTGGAGCCAGTCGATCTCCAGGCCGGCCTTGCGGACGCCCCAGGCGAAGCGGACGTAGGGCATGGCGCGGTACGGCCTGCGGTCCGCGGCGCGCGCGATGCGCAGCGCGAAGGCGCGGTGCTCGGCAGCGTCGGCCACGGGCCAGAGGCTGTGCGCCGGCGGGTACAGCACGGCGCCGCCGGCGCTGTGCAGCGACAAGGCGCGGTCGATCCGGCGCGACGACAGCGCGTGCGCGATGGCCTCCACCTCCGGCTCGCTGGCGGGGCGGCTGCCGGGCGAGAAGAGGAGCCCGATGAAGCGCTGGATGAGGCCGCGCTCGTACCATCCCGCGTCGAAGTTCCGGTTCAGGTCGACGCCCCGGGCATTGCCCCGCACGTACCGGTGTCGCCCGGCGCGGAGGTTCATCTCGACGCGGAGGAGCCCATCCGGGTTCACGATCGGGACGGCGAGGATCGACCGGCCCCCGAGGTCCTGGGTCGCGAGGCGATCGAGCAGCGCGAGGTGGGCCTCGATGCCGATCCACTCGAGGGGGTGGATCCCGGACAGGATCACCGTCGTCCGCACGCGCTCGCGCGACCCGGCTCCCGTCGAGGGGCGCAGGCTGGCGCGCTCGGCGCGCTCGGTCAACTGAGCGAGGGCGGCGTCGCTCGGCGCCGGGTCGTCCGCGCCGCCCGGCGCGCGGCTGCCATCGGGATCCGGCGTCCCATTCGACGTGCCATCGAGCGGACGGAGTGAGACGCCGTTCGCAACGCTCTGTCCTCCCTGGGCGCTCGGCGCCAGGAGGCCTGCGGTTTGCTTCTCGCCGCGCGCAGCGGCCAGGCTGGCTGCGCCGAGGTGCACGGCGAGCAGCGGCTCGCCCCGGATCGAGCGCCCGATCAGCGTGACCTGCGCGCCGCGGTCGGCGAGCCGCTCGATCGCCTCCAGGAGCTCGCCATACCCGCGGTAGGGACCGAGCCCGCGGCGAGCGAGCAGACGGGAGAGCGGCGCGCGTCGGTGTATAAAGAGGGCCGCCCTCAGGGCAGCCCGGCCTTGCTCTTCCGACGCCTGATCGGACTTCGGCATGCAGGGCTCACCTTTACCCTAGATGGCACGAACTATAGACCACCGGCCGCGCGTTCGTGCGATCCGGACCAGGTCAAACCAGGGATTACCGTGGCAGCGGGCGCGCATATGGAATTCGACGGCAGCGGGTGGGCGGAAGGACGTATCGAGCTGCTGCCTCCGAGCCAGGGGTGGTCGCTGCTGTCGCCGGAGCCCGAGGCGCGGATCGACGAGCACCGCTGGGCACATCAGGCGCGCGTCTTCTTCGGGGCGGAGCTCACGCTCGTGCAGAAGAAGGCGTATCCGTCGGGGAGCACGCCGATGGCCGACGCCGTCGAGGTGGACGTCGCGCGCACCTCCTCTTCTTCTACTTCCACACCGCGCGAAACGAGCCGCGTGCTCGTCATGACGGTGCCGCTGGATCGCGCGCCGCTCGTGCGAGCGGCGGCCGCGGCGGGGGTGCGGGCGATCGGCGGGCGCGGGTTCGACGCGCTGCTCGCGCGGGCGCGGCGGGTCTGGCAGGTGCGAGAGCCGCCGATCGCCGGCGACGACGCGCGAGCGCCCCTGGTCGTCACCGCGGTGCTCGCGGCGGTGCTGCTCGCGCCCGTGGTGCCGCCCGGCGAAGAGACGATCTTCGGGGTGAAGGGGGCCAGAGAGCGGCTGCAGCGGCTCGGCTGGTGACGGGGCGGCGCGTCGCGCCCGCCCTCGGCCGCCTGCCGAGGGATGTCGTGCTCGGCGCTCTGAGGTGCCTGCTCGTCGGGCGCCTGTACTAGCGTGCGCGCCCGTGCGCTCCCGCTTCCCGCTCGTGGTCGCCCTGTTCTTCGTCTCTGGCGCGACCGGCCTCCTCTACGAGGTCGCCTTCTCCAAGCTGCTCGCCTACGTCTTCGGCGCCACCGCGTATGCCGTGAGCACGGTCCTCGCCGCCTTCATGGGCGGCCTCGCCCTCGGCGCGCACCTCGGCGGACGCCACGCCGCGTCCGCGCGCCGCCCGCTCGTCGTCTACGGCGCGCTCGAGGTGATCGTCGGCGCGATCTGCGCCGTCTCGCCGTTCCTGTTCGAGGCGCTGACCTCGGCCTACGTCGCCGTCGCCCGCGCAGCGCCCGACTCGCTCGCGCTGCTCACCGCGGCGCGCGCCGCGCTGACCGCGCTCGTGGTCGTCGTCCCCACGGTCGCGATGGGCGCCACGCTGCCGGTGCTCTCGCGCATCCTCCGCGCCGGCGCCGCGCCGGACGGCGGCGCGCCTCCCGCCGAGCACGACGCCGCGCGCCGCCTCGCCTCGCTCTACGCCATCAACACGGCCGGCGGCGCGGCCGGCGCGCTCTCCGGCGCCTACGTGGTCCTCCCGCACCTCGGCATCCGAGGCGCGCTCTGGTCCGCGGCGATCGCCAACATCGTCCTCGGCGTCGTCGCGATCTCCGCCGGGCTGCGCGGCCCGGCGCCTTCTGCCGCCGCCCCCGACGCGTGCTCCCCCGAGGCCCGCACCGCGGACGCTCCGCTCCCCGCGGCCGCAGGCCGGGTTGAACCGCCGTTCCTGCTCCTGCTCGCGTTCGCGTCGGGCTTCCTGGTCTTCGCCGCCGAGGTGGTCCAGACCCACCTGCTCGCGCTGCTCATCGGCAACAGCGCCTACGCCTTCGGGCTGATGCTCGCCGTCTTCCTCGTCTGCCTCGCGGCCGGCGCCGCGCGCTCTCCTGCCCTCGCGCGCCGCCACGGCGAGGGCGCGCTCTCCCGGGGGCTCGCCGCCGCCGCGCTCTCGCTCGCCGCCACCGTCCCGCTCTGGGACCAGCTCCCGCGGCTCTTCGCCTTCGCGGGCAAGCACGTCGACGGGTGGGCCGGCCGCGAGGCGTGCCGCGCGCTCGCCGCCCTCGCGATCCTCGCGCTGCCCACGCTGTGCATGGGCACCACCTTCCCCCTGCTCCTCGCGCGCGCCGCCGCGCACGCCGACGTCGCCGCGCGCGTCGGCAGGCTGACCTCCGCGAACACCCTGGGCACGATCGCCGGCTCCATCGTCACCGGCTACCTCATCCTGCCCGCGCTCGGCTCCGAGCGCGCGCTCCTGACGATCGCGCTCGCCTTCGCCCTCACGGCCGTCCTCGCCGCCGCGCGCGCCGGGGCGGAGCTCCCCCGCGCCCTCGCGCTGGCCGCGGCGGCGGGGGCGCTCGCCGTGCTCGCGCCCCGCTGGGACATGGCCCGCCTCACGAGCGGCGCGAACGTCTATTTCGCCATGGGGCCGCGCCCCGAGCGCATCGACTTCGTGCGCGAGGACGTGCACGGCGGCGTCACCACGGTCGCGCACCTCGCCGGCGTCACGACCATGTACACGAACGGCAAGTTCCAGGGCGACGACGGCCCCGAGATGACGGCGCAGCGGCGGTTCGCGCACTTCCCCTCGCTCTTCCTCCGCGACACGCGCGCCGCGCTCGTCATCGGCCTGGGCACCGGCACGACGACCGGCACCATCGCGGCCTACCCCTTCGAGCGCATCGACGTCGCCGAGATCTCGCCCGCGATCGTCGAGGCGTCTCGGCGCTTCTTCGCCGGCCCGAGCCTCCGCGCGCTCGACGATCCCCGCGTCCGCCTCTCGCTCAACGACGGCAGGAACGAGCTGCTCGTCGCCGCCCCGGGCCGCTACGATCTCATCGCCATCGAGCTCACCAGCGTCTGGTTCGCGGGCGCCGCGAGCCTCTACAGCCACGAGTTCTACGAGCTGGCCCGGTCGCGGCTCACCCAGGGCGGCGTCTTGCAGCAGTGGGTGCAGCTCCACCACATCCGGCGGCGCGAGCTCGCCGTCGTGGTGAGGACGATGCGCAGCGCATTCCCGCACGTCGCGCTGTTCGTGGGCGGCGCGCAAGGCATCCTCGTCGCGAGCGGCGCGCCGCTCGTCGCCTCGGGGGCGCGCCTCGCCGGGCTCGACGCGCGCCCGTCGCTCCAGGCGACGCTCGCCGGCGCGCGGCTCGAGGACCTCCTCGACGCCCTCGTCACCTCGGGCGACGATCTCGATCGCCTCGTCGCCGACGCGGCCGAGGACGGCGGCCCGATCCTGTCCACGGACGACAACCTCTACCTCGAGTACGCCACGCCGAAGGGGAACGTGCTCCCGTACGGCGCGTCGCTCGACGCGACGCTCGCGCTCCTCGAGCGTTACCGGACGCGGGCGCCGCGCACGCGGCACCTCGCGCCCTGAGGTCGCTCAGCCCCCGCCCGCGGGCGCCTCGCCCTGAGGTCGCTCAGCCCCCGCCCGCGGGCACCTCGCCCTGAGGTCGCTCAGCCCCCGCCCGCGGGCGCCGCGCCACCCTTCGCGGGCGCGCTCTCCTTGGCCGGCGCGCTCGGCGCGGGGGGCTCGCCCTCCTGCGCCTCCGACGTGGCCCGCGGCTTGACCTGCACCGGCTTGATCTCGTCGCCCGTCGCCACGAAGCCCTTGCGGGGCGGAGGCGCCTTGAGCTGCGCGGCCTGCTCCGCGCGCTGCTTGCGCTGCTCGAGGCTCAGCACCTCCAGCGCCAGGCCGCCCCTGTACGGATCCTGCCCCAGGAAGGGGCGCCCGTTCACCTCGGCCACGTGGAACTCGACCCGGCGGTTCTCGCTGCGGCCTGCCGCGATCTCGTTCGGCCCGAGCGGGCGCGACTCGCCGAAGCCCACGGCGATCAGCCGGTCGCTCTCGACCTCGTGATCGACCAGCCAGTCGGCGACCGCGAGGGCGCGCCGCGCGCTGAGCGCCTGGTTGTGCTCCTCGCTCGACTGCGCGTCCGTGTGCCCCTCGATCCGCAGCCGCGTCACCTCGGGGTGCTCCTTGATGAACTGGAGCAGCGTCTCCAGCGTCTTCTCGCTGCCCGGCCGGATCGTCGCCTTGCTCGTGTCGAAGACGATCTTGCCCTCGATGTAGACCTGGCTCTCCCCGCCCTGCTCCGACCAGGGCTTCTCCGGGTACCATCGCGGGAGCGCCTGCTGCTCCTCGGCGCGCGGCAGCTCCCGCGGCGGCAGCCGGTTGTCGCTGCACCCCTGGCCAGCAAACGCGGCGGGCGCGAGCGCCGCCGCGAGCGCGAACGGCAGGGAGGTGCGGGCGGCCTGCTTCCTCTTCGGGTCCATCTGGCCCTGCAGCGTGTCAGAACCGGCGCTCGGACCGCAAGTAACCTGGCGGACGCCGGGCCGACCGGCGCGGAACGCGGCTTATGGTAAGAGGATCGCCATGTCCGCGCTGTCGTCCACGCCCGAGGGCTCGCCCATTGATGCCAAGCTCGCCGGGCTGCGCGCCCGGCTCCGGGAGCTCGGATCGGTCCTCGTCTGCTACTCCGGCGGGGTCGACAGCGCCTTCGTCCTCGCGGTCGCGCACCAGGAGCTCGGCCCGAGGGCCGTCGGGATGACCGCGGTCTCGCCGAGCCTCGCGCCGGCCGAGAAGGAAGAGGCCACCTCGATCGCCCGGCTGATCGGCGCCGATCACCGGCTCGTCGAATCGTCCGAGATCGACGATCCGCGTTACGTCGCGAACAACCCGGATCGCTGCTTCCACTGCAAGAGCGAGCTCTACCGGATCGCCGCGCGAAGGCGATCCGAGTGGGCGCTCGCGGCGATCGTGAACGGCACCAACACCGACGACCTCGGCGACTACCG
Source organism: Sorangium sp. So ce128 (assembly GCF_051525245.1). Lineage (NCBI taxonomy): Bacteria > Pseudomonadati > Myxococcota > Polyangiales > Polyangiaceae > Sorangium > Sorangium sp. So ce128. The sequence goes on from NZ_CP150313.1 coordinate 8,383,249, forward strand.
CCCCGGGCTGGAGGCGGCGCGGGAGGCGGGCGTGCTGAGCCCCCTCGTCGAGCTCGGCTTCAGCAAGGCCGATGTGCGCGCCGGCGCGGCGCGCGTCGGCCTGCCTATCTGGGACAAGCCGGCCGCGGCCTGCCTCTCCAGCCGGATCCCTTACGGGACCAGCGTCACGCGCGAGCGGCTCGCGCAGATCGGCGGCTTCGAGGCGGCGCTGCGCGGCATCGGGTTCCGCCAGGTCCGCGTCCGATACCACGACGACCTCGCGCGCATCGAGCTCGACGCGGGCGAGCTCGCGCGCGCCGCCGAGCCGCCGGTGCGCGCCGAGATCGTGGCCGCCGGCAAGCGGCACGGCTTCCGGTACGTGACGCTCGATCTAGGCGGGTACAGGACCGGCAGCCACAACGAGGTCCTCGTCGGCCGCGCCCTCAAGATCGTGAGCTGATCTCGCTGGAGCCGCGGCCTCACACGAGCGAGGAGCGCACGACCTTGGCGCGCTCGTCGCGCTCCTTCAGGTGCTCGAGGATGATCACCGCCGTCTCCTCGATGGCGCGCTTGGTGACGTCGACCACCGGCCACTCCGGGTGCGCGGCGAAGAGACGGTTCGCGAAGTCGAGCTCCTGCCGGACGTGCTCGCGCATCGCGTAGTTGGTCTCGGAGGGCATCCCGAGCTGGCGCAGCCGCGCCTGCCGGATCTCGCAGAGCTGATCGATCCCGATGGTCAGCCCGACGACCCGATCCTGGGGGGCCTCCATCAGCTCGAGCGGCGGCGGGACGCCGAGCACCAGGGGGAGGTTCGCGACCTTGAGGCCGCGCTGCGCGAGCAGCGTCGACAGCGGCGTCTTCGACGTGCGCGAGACGCCGACGAGGACGATGTCGGCCCTCTTGAAGTTCCGCGGCTCCTTCCCGTCGTCGCTCTTCACCGCGAACTCCACCGCCTCGATGCGCCGGAAGTACTCCTCGCTCAGCGGGAGCATCGCGCTCGGCAGGTTGATCGGCTCCCGGTCGAGGAAGGTGCCGAGCCGGACGATGAGCGAGCCGATCAGATCGATCGCCTCGATGTTCAGCTCGGCGGTGGACGCATGCAGGAACTCGCGCAGCTCGGGGCTCACCACGGTGAACACGACGAGCGCGCCCTCCCGGGCCGCGCGCTCGAGCACCGGCCGCGCGACCTCCGGCGTGCGCACCCGGGTGTGGAGGCGGATCTGCACCCCCGCGTCCGGGTACTGGAGGAGCGCGGCGCGCACGGCCTTCTCCGCCGTCTCTCCGGTGGAGTCGCTCAGGACGTCGATGAACTTCGCCTTGTCCATGTCCGATCCCTCCGTCGCCATGTCGGCTCAGGCGCTCGAGGCAGGGCTCGTGCCTCGGCGTTCAGCAGAGCGCGAAGGATCGCGCGCGGCCGCGCGCCAGGTCAACCAAACAGCCCCTTCAGCTTCTCCATGAAGGTGGCCTGCTGAGGCTGCACGTTCTCGCCGAGCTCCTTCGCCAGCTGCGCGATGAGCTCCCGCTGCGTCGCGGTGAGCTGCGTCGGCACCTCGACGCTCACCTCGACGAGCTGGTCGCCGCGCCCGCCCACGACGCGACGCGGTATGCCCCTGCCCTTGATCCGGAGCACCGCGCCGGGCTGCGTGCCCGGGGGGATGCGGAGCCGGCCCTTCCCCTCCAGCGTCGGGATCTCCAGCTCGCCGCCGAGCGCCGCGCGCGCGAACGAGATCGGCACGGAGCACACCACGTCGTCGCCGACGCGGCGGAAGAGCTCGTGCGGCGAGACGCGGATGGTGAGCTCCAGATCGCCCGGCCCCCGGTCGGAGCGGACGGCGTTGCCGCCGCGCTCCACGAGCCGCGTCGCGCCGTTCTCCACGCCCGGAGGGATCGTCACCTCGATGGTCTTCTGCTTCGCCGCGAGGCCGGCGCCGCGGCACGTCCTGCACGGGTCGGTCACGATCCGCCCCGTGCCGCGGCACCGCCCGCAGGGGCGCTCGATCGCGATGGGGAACATCCCCTGCTGCATCCGGACGCGGCCGCGGCCCGAGCACGCCGAGCAGCGCTCGGTCGACGCGCCCGGCGCGGAGCCCGAGCCGGCGCAGTCGCCGCACGGCTCGACGCGATCGTAGGTGATCTCCTTCGCGCAGCCGAACGCCGCCTCCTCGAAGGTGATCCGCACCTCCTTCTGCAGCGTCCCGCGGTCGCCGACCCGGATGCCCAGGGCGCCGAGGAGATCGCCGAAGATGGCGTCCAGGTTGAGGTCCTGCATGTCGAAGGGCACGCCCGGGACCCCCGAGCCGGCGGAGGCGCCGACGGCGGCGGGGCCGAACCGATCGAACGCCGCGCGCTTCTGCGGATCGCTCAGGATCTGGTAGGCCGCGTTCAGCTCCTTGAAGCGGACGTGCGCGCCCTGATCCCCCGGGTTCTTGTCGGGATGGTGCTGGCCGGCGAGCCGCCGGAAGGCGCTCTTGATTTCATCCTGCGTCGAGGAACGCTCGACGCCCAATACTTCGTACGGATCCCGCACGACGTGCGAAATAGCATCGATCGCCCTCCCGGGACAGCGGCTACCGGGCCGCCTAATCCGCTGATTTCCCTTCGGGCCCGGCGAGTTCGCACTTCATCACCTTGCCCGTCGGGTTGCGCGGCAGCGCGTCGACGAAGACGACCTCGCGCGGGACCTTCGGGCCCGCGAGCCGCGCGCGGCAGTGCGCCCGGATGTCGCCCTCGCTCGCGGTCGCGCCGGGGCGCAGGGCGACGACCGCGCGCACGCGCTCCCCGAAGGCGCGATCCGGGACGCCCACCACCGCGGCCTCGGCGACCGCCGGGTGCTCGTGGAGGACCGACTCCACCTCGGCGGGGTACACGTTCACGCCCCCCGAGATGATGAGCTCCCGCTTGCGGCCCTCGAGGTGGTAGCAGCCGCGCGCGTCGCGGCGGGCGAGGTCGCCGACCGAGAAGTAGCCGTCGCGCGTCGACTCGCGCGTGGCGCCTGGGTCCCTGTGGTAGCCGGAGACCAGCAAGGAGCTCCTCACGTAAAGCTCGCCCACCTCGCCGTCCTGGCACGGCGTCCCGTCCTCGCGCGCGAGCAGCAGCTCGCTGCCGGCGACGGGGCGCCCGATGGTGCCCGGCGAGGCGCGAAGATCCCCGGGGCCCGCGATCGTCACGATGCCCGTCTCGGTCGCGCCGTAGAAGTTGAAGAGCCGGTCGCCGAACGCCGCCATCACCTCCGCCGCGAGCGCCGGCGAGAGCGGCGCGCCGCCCACGAAGATCGCGGTGAGCGACGACGTGTCGTAGGCGCTGAGCCGCGCCTCGCCGAGCTCGAGGACGCGGTGGAGCATCGTCGGGACGACCGCCGTGGTGGTCACGCGGTACCGCTGGATCGCCTCGAGGAAGAGCTCGGGCTGGAACTCCGGGAGGATCACGATCGTGGCGCCGACGATGAGCGACAGGTTGACGAAGCCGAGCGCCGTGAGGTGGTAGAGCGGGCACACGGCGAGGTGCACGTCCCCCGCGCGCATCGGGGTCGCGCCGATGGCCCCGAGCGCCGGCAGGACGATGCCGCCGCCGAAGCCGCGCACCGCGCCCTTCGGCTTGCCGGTGGTGCCGGACGTGTACATCACCACCGCGGCGCGCTCGCTCCGATCCGGCGAGGCGCCCCGCTCGGCGGCGAGAGCGTCGAACGCGGCGAGGAGGTCGTCGAGGTGCGAGAAGCCCGGGGCGCGCTCGCCGATCGCGATCATCTCCTCGGGCGGGATCCCCTCGAGCCGCGGCGCGGCCTCGCGGATCACGCCGGCGATGTCGGAGTCGAACAGGAGCAGGCGCGCCCCGGAGTGGCCGGCGAGGTAGGCGAGCTCCGCGGGGGTCGATCGCCACGAGGCCGCCACCACGGACGCGCCGACGCGGGCCAGCGCGACCTGGCACATCAGGAACTCGGGGCGGTTCTTGAGCGCGAGCAGCACGGCGACGCCCGGGCCGACGCCGCGCCGGTCGAGCGCGGAGCCCAGCCGATCGATGGCCTCGTTCAGCGCGAAGAAGGAGTAGACCCGATCCTCGGCCGGGGGCCCCGCGCCTCGCTCCGCCGCGCGGGGCGCGAGGCTCGCGAGGCCCAGCGGCTCGATCACCGCGATCCGGTGGGGGCTGTTCTCGGCGTGGAAACGGAACAAGAGCGACGGGTTCGCCTTGCCTCTCGCGAGCTCGCGCGCGAGCACCTTGAGCCCCGGCCAACGCAGCGCGGCGAGCAGCCCCGCCTGCGTCACTGCCCGCCCGGCGGCGAGCGTCGCGTCGATCGTGCCTCGCCCGCTCGCCAGCGCGGCCCTGACCCCTCCGAGTCGCATGGCCGGCGACTTTACTCTGGTCCGCATTGGCCCGCATGCGCCGTGGTAGGGTGGGTCCCGTGACGGATGCTGACCGCCGCTCGGCCCATCGCGCCGCGATCGAGCTGAGCGTAGAGTACAAACGGCTCAACACGTTCTTCGCCGACTACACGCGCAACATCTCGAAAGGCGGGACGTTCATCCGGACGGATCGCCCGCTCGCGATCGGCACCGAGTTCGTGTTCGCCCTCTCGATCCGGAACCTGGCCGAGCCGCTCCGCCTTCGCGGGCGGGTGAAGTGGATCGTCACGACCGCCGAGGCGACAGAGTCGGCTCCGGCGGGGATGGGGATCGAGTTCCAGTACACGAGCGAGGCGGAGCGCGCCGCCACCGAGGCGGTGGTCGAGCAGCTGATGATGAGCGAGCTCGGCGAGACGCTCGCCTCCAAGCTGCTCGGCCGCAAGCTCGGCGACGGCTCGCGGTAGCGCCTCCGAGGGGTGCGCTCACGCTCCCCCCGTGTACACTGGCTCGCAATGTCGCTGCCGCCCCTGTTCCCTCGGCGCCGTCTCGCTCGGGGTCTCGCCGCGCTCGCCCTCGCGCTCTCTCCCGTCGCCTGCGGGGCCTCTGGCTCGCCGGGGGCGAAGGGGCCGCCAGGCGCCGAGGGCCGCGTCGCTGCCGTCGAGGTCCGCGACGCCGATTTCTCTGCCAGCCTGTTCGCGATCGTGCGCGACGGCAAGCAGAGCCCGCAGCGCACGGGCCTGCTCATCGGCGTGGTCCGCAGGCAGCTCGCGCACGCCGCCGGGCGCTTCAACGCAGGGCAGCCCGATCGGGCCGTCGAGAGCGTCCTGGGCGCGCTGGCCCTCGTCCGTCCCGGCGAGGGGCGCGCCGAGATGATCGACGCCGTGGGCGAGCGCGCCATCGCCGGCGCGATCGAGCGGCTCAGCCCGCGCGGCGACGAGGGGCGGGTGCGGGCCCTCATGGAGATCCGCTCCGCCGCGCTGCCGAGCGGGAGCCGGGCCCGCGCCGAGAGCGACGAGCACCTCGCCGCGCTCGAGCAGTGGATGAAGGAGACGCGCACCGGCGGGCCGCTCGAGCAGCTCGGCGCGGATCAGCGCGCGGCCGTCTCGCGCGCCCTCGTCGACGGCCGCGCGGAGTCGATCCAGCGCGCGGCCGCCGCCACCGTGGCGTGGATCGATCGGGCGATCGAGTTCAACATCGAGTACCGGCAGGGCGGCGCGAGGCCGGAGCGCGAGGAGGCGGTCGAGGCGGCGCGCGCGCTCGAGTCGGGCGGCGCGAGCCTGGCGGCGCTGTTCCTCCGCTTCGGCGACGCGAAGGGCGCGATCGATCAGATCGACCGCACGAGCGTGCGCCGGGTGATCCCGCCCGGCCTGTACCAGCGGCTCAAGGCCGCCGCCTCCGACGACGACGCGGTCTCGTGGCAGGCGCTCGCCGCCGCCTTCGCGCAGCACGAGGCGCAGGAGCGCGACGCCGAGACCGGGATGCGGCAGGATCTGCTCGACGGGGCGATCTGGGGCGCGGCCCTCGAGGCCTACCGGCGCGACCCGCAGAACTACGACAGCGCCACGCTCCTCTCCCAGGTGATGATCCGCCTCGGCATGTCCGAGGCGACGCCGCTCGTGATCGCCGGCGCGCTCGGCGACCGGCCGAGCCCGGGCGCGCTCGGGGCCGCGCTCGGGCTCGTGCTGAGCGCGCTCTCGGAGGAGGCGTCGAACGACGATTTCGACGCGGCCCGGCGCACCTACAACGCGGCGGGGCCGCTGCTCGTGCTCGCCGATCGCGCGGCGCGCGGCGGCGGCGCGCTCGATCCGTCAGGCGCCCGCGTCCGTTCTCTCATGGCGTCGCTCGAGCTGCGCGCCGGCAACCTCGTGGCCGCGCTGCCGCTGCTCCGCGCGGCGACGGCGGCCGAGCCGACGGTCAACGGGCTCACGGTGCTCGCGATGGCCGAGCGGCAGTCCGGCGAGCACCAGGCGGCGCTCGAGGACGTGCGGCGCGCGCTGGGAGCGCCGGACGCGCGCAGCGCGCCGCTCGAGATCATCCAGGCGCACCTGCTCGCCTTCGAGCTCCACCGCGACGCTGGCACGCAGGACCGGGCGAAGGAGTCGCTCGACGCCGCGCTCGCCGCCGCGCTCGACACCCGGCAGCGCGCCCGGGATCCCGGCGCCAAGGCGCGGACGGAGCGGCTGCTCGGGCGCATCCTCGACGGCTATGGCGACGAGAAGGGCGCGACCCGGGCGTACGATCGGGCGTTCGCCCTGGTGGCGGCCGAGCCGCCGCAGCTCGGCGCCACGATGCTCGACGCCGTGGGGCGCGCGCTCGTGGAGCGCGATCTCCCCGCCGCGCGACGGGCGCTGAAGCGCGGCCTCGAGGCGAACGTGGACGAGGACGATCTCATCTACGGCGGGCTCTGGGTCCTGCTGCTGGAGCGCGCCCTCGGCGTCGCGACCGACGGCACCGCGGGTCGCGCGCTGGACAGCGCGACGAGCCGCGCGTCCTGGACGGGAAAGCTCGCGGCCTGGGCGAACGGTGGGCTCAACGACGCGGATCTCGGCAGGCTCGCCCGGAGCGCGGCGCAGCGGGTGGAGGCGCAATTTTACACCGCGATGGCCAGGAAGGCGGCGGGTGATGCCGGCGCGGACGAGCGGCTCCGCGCGGTGTCGAAGAGCCCCGTGATCGACCTGCTCGAGGTGCACCTCGCGCGCGAGATGCTGGCGCCCGCGCTGCACCTCGATCTGCCCCGCAACGCGGGCCTTCCGTAACGCGCCAGCGATCCCGCGCGGGATGACCGGCGCCGGAGGTGCGATACGGTCTCCGCTGGTCAGGTGGCGAGTTGGTCGGATGACCAGCGCGCGAAACGCGCGACGCGGAGCGCGCGACGCGGAGCGCGCGACGCGGAGCGCCAATCGCGCGCGGAAGGAATAAAGGGCTTCCACGCGTGCGCCTTGTCGTTCGATCATCGATGAATGTCCGATGACCGGATCGATCCGCTCGAGAAGCTCGCCGCCGCTCACCGGAGCCTGGAAGAGAACCTGAACGATCTCGCGCGCGCCGCGCGCGCGCTCAGCGATCCCCGCGGGCGCGCCGCCGCGCTCGAGGGTCTCTCCAGCGTGGTGTCCTACTTCGAGCGGTCGATGAGCCGGCATCGCGAGGACGAGGAGCGCTCGCTGTACCCGCGGCTCGCGGTGCTCGAGGCGATCGCGCCGACCCTCGAGCGCCTCCGGCAGGAGCACAAGGCGCAACAGCGCGCGCTCGATGCGCTGCGCGCCGCGATCGACAGAGACGGCGGCCCCGAGGCCGTGGAGACGATCCCCCAGCTCATCGAGGACCTGCGCGCTGCGCACCAGCGCCATGTGGAGAGCGAGGAGCAGGAGGTATATCCGGCCGCTCGCCGGTTCCTGCAGGCCTCGGCCAAGCAGGGGATCTGGAACGAGATGGAGACGCGCCGAGGGCGCGGCGGGCAAGGCAACCCGGCCAAGGGCATCAGCGGGCGCCCATACCGCCCCGGCGGGATACGCAGGGGCCCGTAGGCCCTCCCCGGGGGATGCGGGCGCGACCGATCGGCGCGGCCGACGGGAGACCGTTCCTAGAATTGCTCCTCGCGCGCGCGCTCGAGCGCGGCGCGCAGGTAGTTTTGCGCTCGAAGCGTGTACGCCCCGTCGGGGTGCTGGTCCAGGTGGCTGCGGAATGCCTCCGCCGATTGCATGAAGCTCCCCAGCCGATAGAGCGTGACACCGCGGGCGAGGTGCCTGGGATAGGAGGGGTCGAGCGCGGCGAGCTCGTCAATCTTCTTCAGGCGATACTGCTCCTCGGCGCGCCGCGCCTCCGCTGCGCGGAGCGCGGCCGCGGGTGCGCGCGGCCCCGACCCACCCGCCTGCGCAAGGCGCGCCGCCGTCTCCTCGTCGGGAGGAGCCGGGAGGGTCTGCGCGCTCCTCGCGGCGACGAGCGGGTGCGCGAGCAAGAACTTGAACAGCGCGCGCTCCTCGTCGAGCGCCGGGGCGAACGGATCTCGCTGGACGCCGACGATGGCGCTCCAGCGCTTCTTGAAGAGCACACCGAGCGCGACGCCATCCATGGCGACGCGGCGGGCTCCCTCCCCGCCGCCGCGCGGCGCCGCGTCCCCCTGCCCCAGCCAGGCGTTTCGGCGGAGCAGCCCGAGGAAATCGCCGCCGAGCTCGCGGAGCTCGTCGGACTCCTCGCCGGTCGCCTCGAAGCGGCGCACCTCGCGGACGAACGCTCTCAGCTGGTAGGCGCGCAGCCGGAGCACCGCCTCGTCCCCCTGGGCGAGCGCGCGGCCCATGGCGTCGATCACGCGCGCGCGCGCGGCGAGGAGCTCGGCCTCGGTGTGATCCGCGTCGGCGTCCACGAGCCCGAACGCGCGGACGGCGGAGCCGAGCTCGCGCACCTCGGCGTCGAGCCCGAGCTCCTCGGCCTCGCGGGCGCGCGTGATGTCCGCGTCTCGCACGCGCGCGAGGGTTCGCGCGTCGGCGAGCGGCAGCGGCAGCTCGGCCGGCTCGACCGACCGCGGCACAGCGAGGATCGCCGCGGACCCCGCGATGAACACGGCCACGAGCCCCGGCTCCCAGCCCTCGAGGTGCCGCTTCCAGCCGCGGCGCGCCCCCGCGTCGGCCCTCGTGGACGACGCGATCGCGACCGCGGGGGTGCTGCTGCCGCTGTTGTTCGATCGGCTCGAGCGACTCGAGCCACTCGAAGAAGAACTCGAGCGCGGCTCCCGGCGCTTGACAGCGACGCTCTCGGCTCGCGACATTGATCGTCTCCTCTGCGCTCCAGAATACCCCACGCGGCGCGCCTCAGCGCCGCGCAGCTAGCCAGCGAGGAACGTGCGAGATCACCGGAAGCACCCGCGCAAGCAAATCGAGCTCTCGATCGCGTTCCGGATCGGTGACGGCCCGCGCGTCGACGCCATATGCCGCGACCTCAGCCTCGGCGGGATGTTCATCGAGACGAGCTCGCCGGCTCCCTTCGGCGCGACCGTCGAGGTGCTGCTGTCCCTGCAAGGACTGAAGCAGGTCGCCGTGATCCCGTCGGTGGTGCGATGGACCACCCCTGAGGGGATGGGGGTACAGTTCAGCATGATGGGCGCGCGAGAAACCTTCGCGCTCACGCAGCTCCTCGGCTCCCTCTAAAGCGGCGGTCACCCGCACAGGAAGAGCGGCGGTCACCCGCACAGGAAGAGCGGCGGTCACCCGCACAGGAGACGGGTCCAGATCGGCGTTTTCGGCGCGCAAGCGCACTCCGGTGCGCTGAGCACCGAAAACGTCGAGATGGGCCCGTATCCGAAGCGGGTGACCGCCGCTCAGTCGTCGATGGTCAGGGGGATGTCGAGCTGCCTCGAGCCTCCCGCGAAGCGCCCTCGGTAGAGGCCCTCGGCGCAAGCCTGCAGCGCCGGCCGGAGCGGCGGGTTGAAGCGCAGGGCGGCGACGCTGCCGTCGGGGCGCACGGAGACGTGCAGCGTCGAGACGATCGATCGGCGGACCGAGGACCTGCCGCCCGCGCTCTCGCGCGCGAAGCAGCTCGACAGCAGCGACTGCACGGAGGCCGGCGTGAGCGCCGGCGGGCCAGACGCCTCCTGCGCCTCCGGGACCGGCGGCGCGGCGGCGGCCGGGGGCTCGGTCGTCAGCGGCGACAGCAGCGCAGTCGGCTCAGCGACCGCAGGGGCGGCGGGCTCCTCCGCGCGAGCCACGATCGCCGGGGCCAGAGCGGCTCCGCCCGGCGGACGCGCGCCGACGGACGGCTGGGGCGGAGCGGGTGCAGGCTCCGGCGCCGGCGACGCGACCGCGGCGGCGCCTTCCTTCGGCGCGGGGCGCTCGAGGAGGCGCGCCTCGCGGCCGCCGTCGAGCGAGAAGGTGCCGCGCGACGGGCCAACGAGGAGGTGCGCGGTGGTCGCGCCGCGGTACGCCGCAGGGCCGACCGCGACCGTGCCGTGCTCCACGTCGACCTCCACGCGGCCCTCCAGACGGGTCACGGTGAAGAGCGTGCCGTGCACCGCGACGCGGGTGCCGTCCACCTCGACGGCGAACGCCTCGACGAGCCCCTCCTCGGGCGCACGCGTGACGACGTCGGCGCGCACCGAGCCCCGCTCGAGCGAGATCACGTGGCCGACCCCTGCCGCGCCCACGGCGCGCACGACGGCGCGGCTGTCCGGCAGGAGCGTCCAGCGCACCGAGCCGACATCGACGAAAGAGACCGCGTGGTCCGCGGTCTCGACGGAGTCGCCGGGCCGGAGGGCGCGGAAGTCCAGGTCGCCGGACGCCCGGTCGCCGCCGGCTGCCACGGGGACCTCGGCGAGATCGCGGGCGCGCGGCGGCGTCGACGTCGCCGTGACGGGCGGGGCGGAGCGCCCGGCCGCGAGGACCGCGAACGCGATGGCCGCCGCCGCCGCCGCGAACCCGAGCGCGCGCCCGAGCGGCGAGCGCTGCTGCGGCGCGGCGCGGTGGACCGGAGCGGCCCGCTCGATCCGCGCGAACAGCTCGCGCTCGATGGTCTCCCAGCGCGGCTCGGGCGGCTGCTCGGCGCGGAGCAACCGCTCCATGTGCTCGCGTGCCCGGTCGTAGTGCTTTGCGCCGCTCATGCGTCCTCCGCGTCGACAGCCGATGGATCCGCCGCGGGGTATCCCACGGCGGCGCCCCCCACGGAAACGCGCGTGCGCGCCGCTGCCGGCCCGGCGCCATCCGCCTTGTCCGCGCCGCCCTCGGCCAGCTCGGCGGCGAGCTGGGCGAGCGCGGGCTCGGCGCGCATCATCGCCTCGATCTCGCGGCGCGCATAGAACAGGCGCGTCCGCACCGTCAGGACCGGCGCGCCGACGATCTCCGCGATCTCGTTCGGCGGGATCCCCTCGAGCTCGTGCAGGACGTAGACGACCCGCTTCTTCTCGGGGAGGCGCTCCAGCACCCGCCGAAAGGCGTCGATCCTGCGAGCGCGAGCGGCGTCCTCGTCCGGGAGCATGCCGCGGTCCACCTCGATATCGGCGCCGAGCTCGCCCACGAACACCGGCCGGCAGCGCGCAGCGCGCCGCGCCATCAGCACGGCATTGACCGTCACCCGGTGGAGCCACGTCGTGAACTTCGATTGCCCGCGGAAGTCACCCAGGCTCCGGTGCACCTGGATGAACACCTCCTGGATGACGTCCTCGACGTCGGCCGTCGGCCCGAGCATCCTGAAGACGAGGCGCGCGACGTCGCGGCGGTAGCGGCGGAAGATCTCCGCGAACGCCGTCGGGTCACCGCTCTGGAAGCGGCGGATCCACTCGCCCACGTCGTCGGGCTCGGTCACCTGCGGAAGCCTACCCGCCCCCTCGGCGCTCATGGAGCTCGACGGAGAGACGAGGAGCGCCGGACGACGAGAGCGGTCACCGCCCGCGAACGCGACGTCGAGCGGCGCGTGGGCGTCTCTGGCAGCGCACTCGGGCAGGTCGTCGTCACGGCCGTCCGGCGCAGCCGCGTCAGCAGGGAAGAACGACCGCGAGAGGTGCGCCCACAGCGCCCCCGTCTCGACCGCCACGGTATGCACGGAGAGCTCTGGTGCGCCGAGCCGCCGGATCATTCATGGCGCCGCACGGCTGCTCCACAAGGGCAGCGGTTACGCCGAACGCAGAAAAGTTGTTCCTTGAGCCACATTGGCGCGACCTTCCGGCGCATGATCTTCATCGCCGTATCGCTGACCGTGGCCCTCGTCGCCGCCGACCTGCTCGATCTGGGCTCCCGCCGCCGCGATCGCGTGTAGCGAGCGCCTTCAGCCCCTGACAAAAAGGGGCCCGGCTGGAGCCCGCGTCGGCCTCAGGCCGACGAGCGCTCCAGCCGGGCGAGTCGAGGAGATCGCGGCGCCGTCCGGGTCGTCCCCGTCGGCTTCAGCCCGCGGCCTCGGCCCCCGCCGCGCCGCCCTTTTTGGGCAGCTCGAAGAGCGCCGACAGCTCGACCTTCTCCTGCTTCTTCTGCTCTAGGACCCGGTTGACCGCGCGAAGAACGCGCGTCTTCGCGGGGCCGCTGATCGCCTTGCCCTGCAGCGCGGCGCTCAGCGTGCGGTCGGTCACGGGACGACCGCTGCGCGGCTTCTTGGCGCTGGCCGCCTCCTTCTTCTTGGCGGCGTCCTCGCTGCCACGCGCCAGCCGCTTGGTCAGGCGGATCGCCCGATCCTCCGGCTGCAGCCGCTCGATCTTCACCGACGCCGCGATGATGCGGCGGGGGTCGATCTTCTTTTCCTTCAAGAAATCTTCGATCTTGGTGCCCATCGTCGTCACTTGCCCCGAAAGGGCGGCGACCCTATCACGCGCCGCGCCGCCGTGCATCTGCGACGTTTACGCTGCGACGTTTACCCTTTGCGCCGCCCTGGGGTAGCTTGTCACGGTGACCCTCCTGCCTGAGCTCGACGAAGCCGCGCGCGTTATTCGTGAACGAATTCCAGCGCCTCCGCGCGTTGGTGTGGTGCTCGGATCGGGGCTCGGCGGCTGGGGCGACGAGCTCGCCGAGCTCGTGAAGGTGCCCTACGCGGACATCCCCGGCATGCCCCGGCCGGCCGTCGCCGGGCACCCCGGCTTCCTCTGCGCCGGCCGCGTCGGGGACGTGCAGGTCGCCTGCCTTCAGGGGCGCGCGCACCTCTACGAGGGGCACCCGCTGGCGAAGGTGGTGTTCGGCGTGCGGGTGCTCGCCCGGCTCGGCTGTCGCGCCGTGCTCCTGACCAACGCGGCCGGCGGCATCAACCCGGGGTTCGCCGCCGGCGACCTCATGCTGCTCACCGATCACCTGAACCTGATGGGAGCGAACCCGCTGGTCGGGCCGAACGACGAGGCGCTCGGCAAGCGCTTCCCCGACATGACCTACGCGCACGACCCCAGGCTGATCGAGCTCGCGAAGACTGCGGCGAGCGACGCGGGCGTCGCCCTGCGCGAGGGGGTCTACGCCGCGCTGCTCGGACCGACGTACGAGACGCCCGCCGAGATCCGGATGCTGCGCACGCTCGGGGCCGATGCGGTCGGGATGAGCACCGTCCCGGAGATCATCGCGCTCAGGCACATGGGCGTGCCCGCCGCGGCCATCTCGTGCGTCACGAACCTCGCCGCGGGGCTGACCAAGCGCGAGCTCGACCACAAGGAGGTCGAGGAGACCGCCCGGGAGGCGCGCGCCCGGTTCACGGCGCTGCTCTCGACGTGGGTCCGCCGCGTCGGCGCCGACGTCGCGGCCGGGAGCACGGCGTCGTGAGCCGCCCTCCGCGCGACGCCGGCGACGCGCTCGCCTCGGCTGAAGCGGCGCAGGCGATCGACTGGGGCGCGCTCGACCAGGCCGCCCTCGCCGTCCGGACGCGGGCGCACGCGCCGTACTCCAGCTACCGGGTGGGCGCGGCGATCCTCGTGCGATCCGGCCGCGTGTTCACCGGCTGCAACGTCGAGAACGCCTCGTACGGGCTCACCATCTGCGCAGAGCGCTCCGCCATCGTGCAGATGGTCGCGGCCGGCGAGCGCGATCCGATCGCGCTCACCGTCGCCACCAGCGGGCCCGTGCTCGGCAGCCCGTGCGGTATGTGCCGGCAAACCCTCGCCGAGTTCGCCGTGGATTTCCCGATCCGCCTCATCGCCGCCGAGGCCGACGGCGTGGCGCCGCGGACCACCTCGCTGTCGGCGCTGCTCCCCGAGGCGTTCGGGGCGGCCGCGCTCTCGCGCTGATCGCCCCGAGCGCCCTCCAGGGAGCGCCGAGGGCTCACTCGATCGAGAGCGCCTCGGCTTGATCGATCTGCGACAGCGCCGCGGCGAGCGCCTCCCGCGCGCGCTCGAGCGAGACGCGGTCCTCACCCCACTTCGAGCGTGCCTTCTGCAGGCGGGCGCGCTCGACGGCCAGCTGCTCGGTGAGCTGCTCGCCGTGCGCCCGCAGGGTGTCGCGCTCCTCGGTCCGCTGCGCGAGCTGAGCGCCGAGCTCGCTCCCACGCCGCTCGGCCTCGGCGAGCCGGCCCTGGAGCGCCTCGATGGATTGCGCCCGCTCGGCGAGCTCACCCAGCAAGCGCTCGCGCTCCGCGGCAGCCGCGGAGAGCTCGCCCGCGCGCTGCTCCAGCTGCCGATCGAGCTCCTGCGTCCGGGCCTCGAGGTCCGCGATCTGGCTGCGCGCTTGCCCGAGCTCCGTGGAGAGCCCGCGGGCGACCTCGTCCAGCTCGCGCCGCTGCGCCGCCCAGGCGGCCTCCCGCTCGGCGGTCTCGGCCTGGTGCGCCGCGCGCGCGTCGGCGAGCGCCTGCGCGTGCGCGGCCTCGAGCTGCGCCTGCCGCTCGGCGGCGCGCGCCTCGAGCTCGACCACCCGCTTCGCGTGGGCCTGCTCGGCGTCGCGGACGGCCTGCTCGCGCTCCTCGATGAGCTCGCGCTCCCGCGCCGCGAGCTGCGTTGCGAAGCTCTCGCGCGCGGCCGCGAGCGCCCTCGCGTGCTCCTCCGTCTGCTGCGCGATCGCCCGCGCATGCTCCTCGGCCTGCCCCTCGAGGGCGCGCGCGTGCTCGGTCTGGAGGCGTTGCAGCGCGCCCGCGTGCTCGCGATCCCGCCGTCCGATCTCGTCCGCGTGCTCGCTCCGGAGCCCCTCGACGGCGCTCGCGTGCTCGCCCCGCAGCGACTCCAGCGCGGACGCGTGCTCGCCCCGCAGCGACTCCAGCGCGGACGCGTGCGCGGCCTGCTGCTTCTCGATCGCGGCGGCGTGCTCGTCGCGCGCCCCCTGGAGCGCGGCGGCGTGCTCCGCCTGAGCGCGCTCCAGGGCGGCGGCGTGCTCGCTTCGCGCCGTGTCCAGCGCAGCGGCGTGCTCCCGGTCGCGCCGCTCCGCCGCGGCTTCGTGCTCACGCCGCAGCGCCTCGACGGCGGCCTCGTGCTCGCGCCTCGACGCGTCGAGCGCCCCGGCGTGCTCGGCCCGCAGCCCCTCCATGGCGGCGGCGTGCTCGGATTTCGCCCCCTCCGCCGCCGCCGCATGCTCGGCCCGGAGGCGGTCCAGCGCCGTGGCGTGCTCGCCGGCCAGCTTCTCGATGGCGCCGGCGTGCTCGCCGGTCAGCTTCTCGATGGCGCCGGCGTGCTCGCCGATCAGCTTCTCGATGGCGCCGGCATGCTCGCCGGTCAGCTTCTCGACGGCGGCGCGGTGCTCGGCGGCCTGCTGCTCGCGCCGGGCGGCGTGCTCGGCGTTGAGCCGCTCCACCTCCGCCCGGTGCCCCGCGGCCGCCTGCTCGAAGCGCTCGCGCTCCACCTGCGCGCTCTCCTCGAGCTCGCGCTGCGCCGAGGCCTCGACGGCGGCGATCGCTTGCGTCTTCTCGTCCGCCGCCGCGCGCAGCGCCTCCGTGTGCGCCGCCTCCGCGTCCATCAGCGCCTGCCGGGCCGACGAGAGATCGGCGTCGCGGGCCGCGATCTGCCCCTGCAGCTTCTCCGCGCGCGCCTTGAAGTCGTCCGCGCGCTTCGCGGCGAGCTCCTTGTCCGCGCGGAGCGACGCGACCTGTCCGTCGAGGTCCTCGCTCGCGCGCTCGAGCTCCAGGATCCTGTCGACCTGATCGGCCTTCTCTCGCTCGAGCGACAGCGACTGATCCCGGAGCTCCAGCAGCTCCTTGTCCTTGCGCGACATCTGGTCGCGGAGCGCGAGGATCTCTTTGTCCTTCTTGTTGAGCGCCTCGCGCAGATCCAGGAACTCGCGGCTCGACACGCCGCCGGGCCTGGAGCCGGCGCCGGCGCCGGACGCGAGCTTCACCTTGAGCTCGTCCAGCTCGCGCCGCAGGCGGGCCGCCTCCTGGCTGCCGTCGTTCGTCGAGGAGAGCTCTCCCTCGAGGCGGAGCGAGGTCGCGCGCGCAGCCGCGACTTCCTTGGTGAGGCGGACGATCTCTCCCTTGGACCTGTCCAGGTCGCCACGCAGGCGCTCGATCTCGGCCGCGTCGGCGTCGGAGCGAGGCGGCGCGGGCGGCGCAGGGGTCAGCCGCCCGCGCTCGGAGATCGGAGCCCGGTACGCGGCACCGCGCTCGGAGACCGGAGCCCGGTACGCGGCACCGCGCTCGGAGACCGGCGCCCGGTACGCGGCCACCGGCGACGAGCTCACGGGCGGCGGCGCCGAGGCCGGCACGGGCGTCTTCGTGGGCGCCAGCGTCCGAGACGACGGCGCGACCGAGGGCCTGACGTCGGTGCGCTCCTCCTCCTCGTCGCGGATCAGCCGGGTGAACGCGCCGCCGATGAACTCCTCGATGTCCTCGTCCGACTTGCGGGCGTCCGACCGCGCCGCGGCGCCCTGCGGAGGCCTCGGCGGAGCTGACGCCCGGGCACGATCCTGCGCAGCGGCGGCAGGGGGCGCCGACGGCACGGCAGACGGTGTGGCGGCAGACGGCGGCACCGCGGACGTCGGCCGCGGCGCGGGGGGCGGCGGCACCGCGGACGTCGGCCTCGGCGCGGGGGGCGGCGGCACCGCGGACGGCGTGGCGGCGGCGGCAGGCGGCGGCGGCGCCGCGGACGGCGGCCTCGGCACTGGCGGCGGGACCGACGGCGCAACGGCGGGCGGAGGCGCGACGCTCCCGGGCGTGCCGTCCGAGCCCACGGCGGCCGTGATGATCGTGGGATCGCCGGAGTCCTCGTCGATGTCGGCCTCGAGCACCTCGGCCTCATCGATCATGATCGGATCGGCCTCCGCGTCGTCCCCGTCGATCGGGACGTAGTTGCGGATGTGCTCGAGGAGCTCGCCGAACGCGATCGGCTTGTGGATGTAGTCCTCCGCGCGCGTCCTGAGCTTGCGGTGCTGCTCGAACGTCTCTTCGCTCGACTCGCTCGACATGATGACGAGCGGGACGTCCTTGAGCTGCACGTCCTTCTTGAGCTTGTTGCAGACCGAGAAGCCGTTCATGCGCGGCAGCTCGATCGACAGCAGGATGAGGTCGGGGCGCTCGGCCGCTGCCGCCTGCAGGCCGACGTTGCCGTCGTCGACCACCTGAACGGTGCAGCCGAGGCGGCCCAATTCCGTGCGGAGCTCCCCGGCAAACGCCGGATCGCTCTCAAATACGAGGACTTTCGTCATGTTCCGGGGTGTGCGCGGGTTCGGAGGGGAAACCAAGATATCGGCCCCCTTCAACGAGTGTCAAACACGAGGCTGGCAGCGCAGCTCAGATCGCGCGGCCGCCGTCCGCCTGCCAATCCTGCCGACGGGGCGCCGAGCGGAAATCGCCCGGTCCGGGGGCGATACCGCACAACCCTACATAACTCTCGCCGAGGAGCAGGGAGACAGCGGAAGACCCGCGCGCTCGCCGATCAGGGCGCGACGAAGTGGCCGGGCGCCTCGTCTCCAAAGCACAGCCCCATCTCACGGGCGGTGACGACCGTGTCCGAGTCGAGCGGCACCGTCTTCGTCTTGCCGGCGACCTCCTCGAGGGGGACGAGCTCGATCCGGTTCGAGCGCAGCGCCACCATCCCGCTGCCGCAGTCCTCGACGAGGCACCGCGCCGCGGCCGCGCCGAAGCGGAGGGCGAGCAAGCGATCCGCCGTCGTGGGTCCGCCGCCCCGCTGGAGGTGGCCGAGCACCATCGAGCGCGCTTCCTTGCCGGTGCGGGCCGCGAGCTCCTTGGCCACGCGCTCGGCCACGCCCCCGAGCACGGCGGTGCGGCGGAACGCGTCGCCCGCGTCCTTGATGATCAGCTCACCCCCTTGCGCATACGCCCCCTCGGCCGCCACGACGATGGAGAAGCGGCGCCCGCGCGACTCCCGCAGGCGGATCTTCTCGGCGATCGCGTCGAACCGGAACGGGATCTCCGGCATCAGGATGGCGTCGGCTCCGCCGGCGATCCCGGCGTTGAGCGCGATCCAGCCCGCGTGCCGCCCCATCACCTCCACGACCATGATCCGCTCGTGCGCCTCGGTCGTGGTGTGGAGCCGGTCGAGCGCCTCGGTCGCGATGGAGACCGCCGTGTCGAAGCCGAACGTGAGGTCCGTGCAGCAGACGTCGTTGTCGATCGTCTTCGGTACGCCGATGACGAGGGGCAGCCCGCGCTGGAGCAGCTGGTGCGCGATCCACATGGATCCGTCTCCGCCCACCGAGATGAGCGCGTCGAACCCCTCCGCGCGAAACCGCCGCACGAGATCCTCGGATCGATCCCGGGGGACGAGCCCGTGCTCGCCAGGCGTCGGGTAATGGAACGGATCGCCGCGGTTCGCGGTGCCCAGGATGGTGCCCCCGAGGTGCGCGATGCCCCGGACCCGCTCGCGATCCAGGCGGATGAGCCCATCCGGATCGTCGTCGAGCAACCCGCGGTACCCTTGCCGGATCCCCCAGACCTCCCAGCCACGCTCGAGCGCGCCGAGCGTGGCCGCGCGGATCACAGCGTTGAGCCCCGGCGCGTCGCCTCCGCCGGTACTGATAGCGATCTTTCGTGCCGCCATGAGGCTCGCAGCATCGCGAGCCGCCCCCGGCGACGCAATAGACATCTCCTCGACCTGGCCTCGAAAGGCACGGATGCGCGTCGCCATTCGACGGAGCGACGGCGGCGAACGCGGCGCGCTGGACGAGCCCGGGGGACGCGGCGAGCGAGGAGCGCCTGCGCGAAGCGGCCTTCGCACCCGACGCGCGTGCGCCGTGTGGTCGGGGCCGCCACGGGAGGGGTGTCGATCCGGAGGAGCGCAGGCATGACGGTCGCGAGCGCCGGCGACAGGGTATAGGGGCGTGCGCATGCGATCACCCCGGCTGCGTGCCCCTGTATGAACCGCGCCACCCTGATCCGAGGCATCCAGGTCATCGTCACGCTCACGCTCGCGTCGTTCGCTTACGTCCTCTACAGCGAGATCCACGACAAGCAGGCGAGCCTCGCCGCCGCGTTCGCGCACGTGCGCCCGGGCTGGCTGCTCGTCGGCGCCGTGCTGGCGCTGCAAGAGGGGGTGTTCGGAGGCCTCAGGATCTGGACCCTCGGGCGCGTCCTCTGGCCCGAGCTCCGCGTCCGTACCGCGGTGACCTCGGAGTTCGTGCTGATGTTCTGCGCCGGGGTGACCCCCGGACAGGCCGGCGCGGCGCCGTCGCAGGCCGCCGTGCTCGTGCACGGCGGCATGCGGCTCGTCGACGTGGCCACGGCGGAGCTGCTCACCGCCTCGTGCACGATCACCTTCTTCCTCCTGTCTGCCGTGGTCATCTTCGTGCTGCAGCAGGGCGGGATGCTGGTCGTGCAGGCGGGCTCGCAGATCGAGTGGCTGCTCCTCTTCACCGTCGTGATGTTCGGCTCGGCCCTCGTCGCGCTCATCGCCGCGGCGGCGTACCCGCCGCTCCTCAAGGGGATCGTCCGCGCGCTGTCGGTGCCGCTCGGGAAGCTCCTGCGCGCCGCCCTGCTGGGCGTCCGGCGCGTGCCCCGGCTGCGGGCCCGCGCCGAGGCCGCGCTCGCCGCCCCCGGCGCCACGACCGCGCGCCTGCTGCTGGGCGTGGACGAGTTCCACCACGGCTTCCGCATCTACATGCGCCGCGGCAAGCGCGCCTACGCCGCCGCGCTGCTGCTCACGTTCGGCTTCTTCTGCTCGCGGTTCGCCGTCGCCTACTTCATCCTGCTCGGGCTCGGCATTCCGACCTCGCCGTCGACGTTCGTCTCGGTAGGCCCGCCGATCGTGCAGGTCGTCCTGATCCAGACGCTGCTCAACTTCGCGCTCTACATGACCCCCACGCCCGGCGCGAGCGGCGTCGCCGAGCTCGGCTCGAACGCGCTCATGTCGCCCTGGGTCCACGGCGCGTTCGTGGTGCCCTACGTCGTCCTCTGGCGGGTGCTCACCCTGTTCCTCTGCATGTTCGTCGGGGGGGTCTACGTCTTCCGCTACCTCGGCACCGACGTGCTCGAGGAGCGCGTGAAGCAGACGGAGGCGGAGAAGCGCGCGCTCGCGGAGGCGGCGCGCGCCGCGAAGGCGCCGCTGGGTGGAGAGGACACCACCGATCGGCAGCAAGGCGTGGGGTGACGCGGGAATGGGGTGACGCGGGAATGGGGTGGCGCGGTCGGCGCGGCTGGCGCAGGGCGGCTCGCGCCAGCCGCGAAAGCCACGCCCGGCGCAGGATCAGCGCGCGGAGATCGGCACGGCCGCGAACTGGACGAGCTTCCCACGCCGCACCTTGAGGAGGGCGACGGACCCGTCCTTGAGCTTGGCGATGGCCGCCCGGAGGCCCGCGACGTCCTTCACCGGGGCGCCGTTCACCTCGAGGATCACGTCGCCCACCTCGATCTCCTGGACCTTGCTGCCCGAGGCGAGCCCGTCGACCCGCACGCCGCCGCCCGGGGCCTCGGAGACCTGGATGCCGAGCTTCTCGGCGCTCAGCTGGCGCTCGGGCCGCGCGCCCTGGCTCGGCCGCGCGCGGCCCGCCGCGTCGCCCTCCTCGTCCTGGAGCGCGTCCAGCTTGGCCACGACCTGTTGCTGCTTCTGGGCGCGCACCAGCGTCACCGCGATCTCCGAGCCGGGCGCGTTGCGCGCCACGTTGCGCCGCAGCTCCTCGGCGTGGTGGATGGGGACGCCGTTCACGTTCACGATCACGTCGCCCGGCTTGATGCCGGCGCGCGCGGCCGCGCCGCCCGGCTCGACCTCGGCGACGAGCGCGCCCCGAGGCCCGTCGAGCTGGAGCGCCGCGGCGAGATCGCGCGTGACGGGCTGGAACAGGAGGCCGAGCTTGCCGCGCTCGACGAAGCCCTTCTCGCGGAGCTGCGGGAGCACGTCCTTCAGCGCGTCGATCGGGATCGCGAAGCCGATCCCGTTCGCGCCCGCCCGGATCGCGGTGTTGATGCCCACGACCTCGCCCCGCCAGTTGAACAGCGGGCCGCCGCTGTTGCCCGGGTTGATCGACGCGTCGGTCTGGATGAAGTCGTCGTACGGCCCCGCGCCGATCGCGCGCGCCTTCGCGCTGACGATGCCGAGCGTGACCGTGTGGCCGAGCCCGAAGGGGTTGCCGACCGCGAGCACGTGCTCGCCGACCCGCAGCTGCTCGCTCGCCCCGAGCGGCGCCACAGGCAGGCCGCTCGCGCCCTTCAGGCGGAGGAGCGCGAGATCGAGCTTGGGATCGCGGCCGACGACCTCGGCCTCGAACTCCCGCTCGTCGGCGAGCCGCACGCGGACGCCGGACGCGTCGTGGATGACGTGCTCGTTCGTCACGACGTAGCCGCTCGGGTCGATGATGAAGCCGGTCCCGAGCGCCGTCTGCGTCGGCTGCTGGCCCCGCGGGTTGAGCCGTCCGCCGCCTTGCGGACCGAAGAAGAACTGGAAGGGGTCGAGCCCTTCGGGCCCCTGGACCTCATGCGTCGTCGTGATGTTGACGACCATCGGCTTGACCCGATCTGACAGGGCGGCGACATCGAAGGTGGCCGGCACCGGCGCCGTCGCCGGCGGGAGCGTCACGGTCGCGACCGGCGGCGCCGCGGCCTGCGGCGAGGCGGCGGCCTGGGTGGAAGGAGGCGTGGCGTGGGCCTGTTGACCGCAACCGCCGATGGCCAGCGCCGCCGCCGTGAGCAGCGCGAGGGCCGAAGCGCGAGGGCGATAGGAAACCGCTTGAATCATGAAATCTCCGTCGGGCAGTCGAAGGGTCCCGTCCTGCCATCGACGAACATGGGACCGACTGCGTTCATTCCGCCGCACCAATAACGCCGCAGGCTCGGCTGACAAGAGTGATCGCCTCGGTCCGGGCGAGCGGGCCCCGCGCCTGTCTGCACGTCCATGGCGGCACGCGCGGCACGCAGCCGCGCGGCGGTGTCCGTCGAGATTTGAGCCGCGCGCTCGGCAAGGCTGCTAGGGTGCGCGCTCCTGGAAGCGAGGCGAGCGATGGCGAGCGATGAGGGTCTGCTGCGAGGGCGCAAGATCGGGTTTCTTGGCGGCGGAAACATGGCCGAGGCGCTCATCCGCGGCCTCGTCCAGGGGGGCGCCGTGGGCGCGGAGCAGATCCGCGCGAGCGATCTCAAGAGCGAGCGGCTCTCCTTTCTCCACGGGCGCTACGGCATCGAGACCACCGAGGACAACGAGGCGCTCTGCCGGTGGGCCGACGTCCTCGTCATCGCCGTCAAGCCGCAGATCGTCGATCGCATCCTCGCTCCCATCTCGTCGGGGCTCGGCCGCTCGGACGTCGTGATCTCGGTTGCGGCCGGCGTGCCGATCGACGCCATCGAGGCGCGCCTGCCCGAGGGAGCGCGCGTCATCCGCAGCATGCCGAACACCGCGGCGATCGCGCTCGCCGGCGCCACGGCGATCGCCGCCGGGAGCCACGCCACGAGCGAGGACGTCGAGATCGCGCGGACCCTGTTCCAGGCGGTCGGCCGCGTCGTCGTGCTCGACGAGTCGCTGCTCGACGCGGTGACCGGCCTGTCGGGCAGCGGCCCCGCCTACGTCATGGTGATGATCGAGGCGCTCGCGGACGGCGGCGTGAAGGTCGGCCTCGGCCGGGACACGGCGCTGCTGCTCGCGGCGCAGACGGTGTACGGCGCCGCCAAGCTCCAGCTCGAGACCGGCGAGCACCCCGGCCGCCTGAAGGACATGGTGACGAGCCCCGGCGGCACGGCCATCGCGGGGCTCCACACGCTCGAGGCAGGCGGCCTCCGCCGCACCTTGATCGACGCGGTGGAGGCGGCGTCCAACCGCTCGGCCGAGCTGGGCGCCCAGATGGCGCAGAAGCTCCGCCGCACCTGAGCCTGACCAAGGAGCGGGCCTGTCCCCGAATGCTGACCACGAGCAGGGGAGCAACAGCGCCACCGCCGGAGCTTGGCTTTGAAAGGACAAGACACTCCACGGCATGCAGTCGCGCCCGTTCTCCGACCTCAGTGTTGGCGTTCGGCCGGCTCTTGACTATGTTCGCCGCGTCGCAGCGGGACAGGCGATCGCCGGCGGACGGGGAAACCCGGCCGCGGGAGGAAAGTCCGAGCTCCGCAGGGCAGGGTGCCGGGTAACGCCCGGTGAGAGCGATCTCGAGGAAAGTGCAACAGAGAACAGACCGCCGCGCCGCGCGCTTCGCGAGGGCAACGAGCCTCCTGCCCGGATGGGCTGGGCTCCGAGCCTCCGCTGGCTCGCCGCGCGGCAAGGGTGAAACGGCGGGGTAAGAGCCCACCGCGCCCTTGGCAACAAGGGTGGCACGGCAAACCCCACCTGGAGCAAGGCCGCGTAGGGAGGCGTCCGCGACGGCGACAGCCGCCGCGGCAAGGGTTGCCCGCCCCAGGCCTCCGGGTTGGCTGCTTGAGGCGCGCGGCGACGCGCGTCCTAGAGGAATGATCGCCGGCGCGAGGGGGGCGACTCCCCGCGCAACAGAACTCGGCTTACGTCTCCTGCGACCACGAAGCTCCGCCCCGGCGGGGCTTCGTGCTTTTGTGCTCGCCCGCCGCTCACCTGTGGCAAGTCGCTACGCCGCCAGCGGCTGGAGCCGGTCGCGCAGCTTCTTCTTGGCGCGCGCCTCGAGCTGCCGAGCCCGCTCGCGCGACACGCCCAGGCGACGCCCGATCTCGGCGAGCGACAGCTCCTCCTCGGGATCCGCCATCATCCGGGTCTCGACGATGTACCGCTCGCGCGGGTCCAGGTTCTCCACCGCCTGCGTCAGCCGCTCCCGGAGCAGGGCCCCCTCCTCCGCGCGCGAGAAGCGCTCCTCCTGGTCCTGATCATCCGCGGGCAGCGTGTCGACCAGCGACCGGGCGCCGTCCTCGAACACCTTCGTGTCGAGCGAGACGTCCCGGGCCTCCAGCCGGTGAGCCATCTCCAGCACCTTCTCCGCGGGCGCGCCGAACTTCTCGGCCAGCAGCCGATCCCCCTCCTCCCCCTCGCCCACGAGGCCCGCGATGCGCGCCCGTTCCCGCCGCAACCGGAAGAACATCTTCGAGCGGAGCGGGCCCGAGCCCACGCCGACCAGGCTCCAGGAGTGGATGACGTGGTTCAGAATGTACGCCCGGATCCAGTAGGCCGCGTAGGTCACGAAGCGGTTTCCGCGGTCCGGGTCGTACTTGCGGATCGCGTGGACGATCCCGAAGTTCCCCTCGGCGATGAGGTCGGCGAGCGGGATCCCGTAACGCCGGTAGCTGATCGCTATCGAGACAACATGCCTCAGGTTTGCGAGCGCGAGCGCCGCTGCGGCCTGCTCGTCGCCGTGGTCCCGCCACCGTCGAGCGAGCTCGACTTCTTCCTCGCGCGACAGCTCCGGGATCTGCCGAACATGCGTGATGTAGCGCGAAACCGCGCTGGCCTGATCTCGGGACGTTTGCACAGGGTTTCCTTCGAGGTCCGAAGACCCCGGTTCGGTTGGTGAGGCCGGCCGACGCCGGACCCCGTCTCCTGCTGTCGAGGTCGGCCGGGGCCGGACCTCGATCGCGTTGATCGCTTCGCCGGCACTTGCCGCCGACGTGGTTGGTTCGAGATTCCGAAGAGAGCAGCCCACCCAGGCTGCGATGCAGCTGGCATGCCGCCCCGGGCGGGCAGCTTGTACACCATGGCTGCGAAGCGCTGGCGCACGCGCCTCAGGCGCGCCCGAGCGAGGGACGAGCCAAACCGAAGGCGCTAGAGAGCCAGGAAGGCCGCGATGCTCCGGGCAGACGCGCTCACGCGGCCCGTGTGCATCTCGCGTAGGCCGCTCGAGGGACGAGCGGCGCGAGCCAGGACGGAAGCGACGCCCGCGAAGAGAGCGGGCGCCCGATCAGAGGGGAATCTGACGGAAACGAACGGAATCAGACGGAGAACGAGGAGCCGCAGCCGCAGGTGCTCTTCACCGACGGGTTGCTGAACTTGAAGCCCGAGCCGTGGAGGCCTTCCACGTAGTCAATCTCCGTGCCGTCCAGGTACTGGAAGCTCAGCGGGTCGATGTAGAGCTTGATTCCCCTGTCCTCGAACTCCTCGTCGAACTCCGTCGGCTTGTCCTCGAAGTACAGGTCGTACGAGAAGCCGGCGCACCCACCGCCCACGACGCGCAGGCGCAACCCCTGCCCCATCAGCTCCTCCGCTGTCGCGATCTCCATCACCTTCTCGGCTGCCTTCTCTGTGATCGTGATCATCCTGGAATCTCCTCTGCGTGCTTTGTCGGCGGGGGACGGCAGGTCCTGTCTCGGGGGGCGTTCGCCCCGCAGCAAGGCGAACCGTGCGGTGAGCCCGGCCGGCCGTGCCCTGGGGTGGGGTGCTCAGGGCTCGCCAAAGATACGCACCTTCAGCGATGTCCGCCAGTGCCTCAGCCGGAGCGGCGTCAGGCGGCGCCCTGGCCGCCCGTTCGTCCATGGATGACCACCAGCTCGCCGCTCGCCCGGCGCGCGCCCTGCTGCCAGTGCGCCCAGACGCGACCACCCGGTCGGCCATCCAGCAGCATCGCGCAGCGTGCACAGCAGCGTGCACAGATGAGCCCGCGGCAGGGACCGCCGCCATCGCCCGCTCGCAGCCGACGCTTGACACCGGCAGGCAGGCCCGGCAGTTTTCAATCCGTTAATCCGGATTGAGATATCAAATGCCTCGGTCCATGTCCGCCGCGTGAGACCGGCCTCGACCGTCCCCTGGACCGCAAGCCGGGCGACGACGGGCCCCGGGCCGCCCAGCCCTCGCGGCAGAACGGCTGCCCTGCGGCCGCAGCGCCCACGGGAAAGAAGCCCAGGAGATGAGCAGAGCCATGAACGGAAGCGAACGCCCCGCGCGCCTCGAGGAGATCCTCGAACACCGGATCCTGTGCCTCGACGGCGCGATGGGTACGATGATCCAGCGCTACCGCCTGGACGAGGCCGACTACCGCGGCGAGCGCTTCCGCGACCACGCGATCGATCTCAAGGGCAACAGCGATCTCCTCGTGCTGACGCGGCCGGACGTCATCGCCGAGATCCACGGCGCGTACCTCGACGCCGGCGCCGACATCATCGAGACGAACACCTTCACGGGCACCTCGATCGCCCAGGCCGACTACCGGCTCGAGTCGCTCGCCTACGAGATCAACCTGACCGCGGCCCAGATCGCCCGGAAGGCGGCCGACGCGTGGACGGCGCGCACGCCCGGCAAGCCGCGCTTCGTCGCGGGCGCGATGGGGCCGACGCCGAAGACGCTGTCGATCTCGCCGAGCGTGAACGACCCGTCGTTCCGCGCCGTCGGCTTCGACGAGCTGCGGCGCGCGTTCGCGGAGCAGGTGCGCGGGCTCGTCGACGGGGGGGTCGACGTGATCCTCGCGGAGACGTTCCTCGACACGCTGAACATGAAGGCGTGCCTCGTCGCGATGGAGGAGGTCTTCGCGGAGAAGGGGCGGCGCCTGCCGATCCTGCTCAGCGTGACGATCACCGACAGGAGCGGCAGGACGCTCTCCGGCCAGACGATCGACGCCTTCTGGACGAGCGTGGAGCACGCGAGCCCGCTCAGCGTCGGCCTCAACTGCGCCCTCGGCGCGAGCGACATGCGGCCCTACCTCGTGGATCTCGCGAAGCTCGCCCGGGCGCGGGTGAGCTGCTACCCGAACGCGGGCCTCCCCAACGCGTTCGGCGAGTACGACGAGCTCCCGGAGACGACGTCGCGGCTGCTCGCGGAGTTCGCGGAGAGCGGGCTCGTGAACATCGTCGGCGGCTGCTGCGGGACGACGCCGGATCACATCCGCGCGATCGCGCGGGCGACGGCGGAGCTCCGGCCGCGGCCCGTGCCCGCGGAGCGCGACGGCTTCGGGCGCTTCGCCGGCCTGGAGACGCTCGTCATCCGACCCGACACGAACTTCCTGATGATCGGCGAGCGGACCAACGTGACCGGCTCGGCCCGGTTCATGGAGCTCATCAAGAAGGGCGACTTCACGACCGCGCTGGAGGTGGCGCTCGATCAGGTGCGCGGCGGGGCGAACCTCCTCGACGTGAACATGGACGAGGGCATGCTCGACTCCGAGCAGGCGATGACGACCTTCCTGAACCTCGTCGCCACCGAGCCCGAGATCGCCCGCATCCCGATCATGGTCGACAGCTCGAGGTGGTCGGTCATCGAGGCGGGGCTCAAGTGCATCCAGGGCAAGGGGATCGTCAACTCGATAAGCCTCAAGGAGGGGCCCGAGGACTTCCTCGAGAAGGCGCGCGCCGTGCGGCGCTACGGGGCGGGGGTCGTGGTGATGGCCTTCGACGAGATCGGCCAGGCCGAGACGGTGGAGCGCAAGGTCGCGATCTGCCAGCGCGCGTACAGGCTGCTCACCGAGGAGGCGGGCTTCGATCCGCAGGACATCGTCTTCGACCCGAACATCCTCGCGATCGCGACCGGCATCGAGGAGCACAGCGACTTCGCGAAGAGCTTCATCGAGGCGACGCGGATCATCAAGGCGACCTGCCCGGGGGCGCGCGTGAGCGGCGGCGTGTCGAACCTGTCGTTCTCGTTCCGCGGGAACAACGTCGTCCGCGAGGCGATGCACTCGGCCTTCCTGTTCCACGCGATCCGGGCCGGAATGGACATGGGCATCGTGAACGCGGGGCAGCTCGCGGTCTACGAGGACATCCCGAGGGATCTGCTCGAGCGGGTGGAGGACGTCCTCTTCAACCGGCGCCCGGACGCGACCGAGCGGCTCGTCGAGCTCGCCGAGCAGGTGAAGGGCAAGGGCAAGAAGAAGGAGCTCGACCTCGCCTGGCGCGACGGCCCGGTCGAGGAGCGGCTCTCGCACGCGCTCGTGAGGGGGCTCGTCGACTTCATCGAGGCGGACGTGGAGGAGGCGCGGAGGAAGTACGAGAGGCCGCTCTCCATCATCGAGGGGCCGCTGATGGACGGGATGAAGGTCGTCGGCGAGCTGTTCGGCGCCGGGAAGATGTTCCTGCCGCAGGTGGTGAAGAGCGCCCGCGTGATGAAGCGCGCCGTCGCGCACCTGCTGCCGTTCATGGAGGCCGACAAGGCCGCCGGGGGCTCGTCGTCGCAGGGGAAGGTCGTGATGGCGACCGTGAAGGGCGACGTGCACGACATCGGCAAGAACATCGTGGGCGTGGTGCTCGGGTGCAACAACTACGAGGTGATCGACCTCGGCGTGATGGTGCACCAGGACAGGATCCTGGAGGCGGCGCTGCGCGAGGAGGCCGACATGATCGGGCTGAGCGGCCTCATCACGCCGTCGCTCGACGAGATGGTCAGCGTGGCGCGCGAGATGGAGCGGCGCGGAATCCGGCTGCCGCTGCTCATCGGCGGGGCGACGACGAGCCGGCAGCACACGGCGGTGAAGATCGCGCCGGAGTTCAGCGGGACGGTGGTGCACGTGCTCGACGCGTCGCGGGCCGTGGGCGTGGTGTCGAGCCTGCTCGATCGGGCGAACCGGCCAGCCTTCGACGCGCAGAACCGGGAGGAGCAGCGCCGGCTGCGCGAGCTCTTCGCGAGGAAGCGGGCGAAGCCGCTCGTGACGCTCGCCGCGGCGGACGGGGGGCGGCTCGAGATCGCGTGGCGGCCCGAGGACATCGCGAGGCCGTCGTTCACGGGGCGCCGCGTGGTGGAGGTGCCGCTCTCGGAGGTCGCGAGGTACATCGACTGGACGTTCTTCTTCACCGCGTGGGAGCTCAGGGGGCCGTTCCCGCAGATCCTGGAGCACCCGCAGTACGGCGAGGCGGCGCGCGAGCTGTTCGATCACGCGCAGAAGGTGCTGCAGCGGATCATCGAGGGTCGCCTGCTCGAGGCGCGGGGCGTCTACGGCTTCTGGCCGGCGAGCGGCGAGCAGCGGGACATCGTGCTCTACGCGGACGAGGAGAGGGAGCGGGAGCTCGTCCGGTTCAACATGCTGCGCCAGCAGCAGGTGAAGGGGCAGGGCGGCGCCGAGGAGGACGGAGACGGCGGCGACAAGGCCGCGGGCGGGGTGAGGCCGCACCTGTCGCTGGCCGACTTCGTGGCGCCGCGGGAGCGCGGGCTCGCCGATCACGTCGGCGCGTTCGCGGTGACGGCGGGGCTCGGGCTCGACGAGATCGTGCGCGCGTACGAGAAGGACAAGGACGATTACAGCGCGATCATCGCGAAGGCGCTGGCGGACCGGCTCGCGGAGGCGTTCGCCGAGCTGCTCCACGAGCGCGCGCGCAAGGACTGGGGGTACGGCGCGGGAGAGGCGCTGACGAGCGAGGAGCTCATCGAGGAGAAGTACCGGGGGATCCGGCCGGCGTTCGGGTACCCGGCGTGCCCGGATCACACCGAGAAGCGCAAGCTGTTCGCGCTGCTCGACGCGCCGTCGGTCGGCATCGAGCTGACGGAGAGCTGCGCGATGACGCCGGCGGCGAGCGTCAGCGGCATCTACCTGGCGCACCCGAAGGCGCGGTATTTCATGGTGGGGCGCCTCGGCAGGGATCAGGTCGCGGACTACGCGAAGCGCAAGGGGATGACGGTCGAGGAGGTGGAACGGTGGCTGTCGCCGAACCTGGGGTATGACCCGAAGGCGGCTGTCGAGGGGGAGAGCGCCGTCGTGGCGGCGTGACGGCGGACGGAAGCGGTGATGTGCCCAGGAGCGCACATTGCGGCGCAGGGACGGCGTCCGAGCGCGGCAGCGATCCGACGCAGACCGCGCGACGAACGTTGTGATAACAAGTTCCCCATGTCCGAAGCCGACTGGTTTGCGCTGAACCGCGCCGCCTGGAACGCGCGCACCCGCGTGCACCTGGCGTCCAAATTCTACGATCTGGCCTCGTTCCGGGCCGGCGCGAGCTCTCTCAAGCCGATCGAGCTCGAGCAGGTCGGCGATGTGCGCGGAAAGACGCTCCTCCACCTGCAGTGCCATTTCGGGCAGGACACGCTCTCCTGGGCGCGGCTTGGCGCCCGCGTCACCGGGCTGGACCTCTCCGACGAGGCCATCACGGCGGCGCGCGCGCTGGCGCAGGAGCTCTCGGTGGACGCGCGCTTCGTCGAGGCCAACGTCTACGACGCCCCCGAGGCCCTCGGCGGCGAGACGTTCGATATCGTCTTCACCTCGTACGGCGTCCTCGGGTGGCTCCCGGACATGACGCGCTGGGCGCGCGCGGCCGCGGCGTGCCTGAAGCCCGGGGGCGTCCTGCACGTCGTCGAGTTCCACCCCCTCGTGTGGATCTTCGACAATGCATTCGAGCAGATCGCCTATGCCTACGATGGGCACGGGGAGCCGATCGTCACCGAGGAGACAGGCACGTACGCCGACAGGAGCGCGCCCGTGACGCTGAAAGAGGTCGGCTTCAACCACGGGATCGGGACGGTGGTGTCGGCGCTCCTCGACGCGGGCCTCACGCTGGAGCGCCTGCGCGAGCTCGACTGGTCCCCCTACGACATCTTTCCGGACATGGTGGAAGGACCGCCAGGGCAGTTCCGCATGAAGAAGTTCGAGCGCCGACTGCCGCTCGTCTATGCGCTCGCGGCGCGACGGCGCGTCTGAGAGCGGGGCGCCCTCAGGCGGCGATCGCGTTCAGCGGGCTCGTCCGGCCGAGGCCGCCGTAGAGGTCCTGGACGCGGCCGAGCCACACGAGGAGGGGATCGTCGGCTTTGAGGAAGGGGGCGGTGGCGATCGACCCCACCCAGAGCAGGAAGCCCGCGACGATGTAGTCCGCATAGCCAGGGTTCGCCCCCGCGAGGAACGGCGCGCCCCCCTTGAGCGTGAACCGGACCGAATCGAAGCCGGCGCGCGCCGCGTCGAGCCGCTCCGCGCGCCCGCTGGCCAGCTCCTCCAGCGTGGAGCCGAGCAGCTTCTCCCGGGTCTGCCGGAAGTAGGCGCGATCTCGCTCGTGGGCGTGGTCGTGGATGTCCTTCACATAACTCATCAGAAGCGACCTGCCGGCGCTCACGAACAGGCTGGCCTCGACGAAGCGGCAGAGCTCGCGCTCGGCCGGCGAGGCGAAGAGACGCGGTCGGTCGGGATACGCCTTGTCGAGGTGGTCCGCGATCGCCCAGGAGTCGGAGACGGTCTTTCCGCCATCGTCGATGATCGGCACGGTCTTGTGCGCGCCGCCCTCGATCGCTGGGATGTCCGTGAGCCCGACCGGCACGGTGTCGAACGAAAGGCCCTTGTGGGCCAGCGCGTACTTGATCCGCCAGCAAAAGGGGCTCGGCCGGCGGTCGTCCCGCACCTGGAGATCGTAGAGTCGGATCGCTGTCATGGCGGCGGCCATCTTCCGGTCGGGCTGCGCGCCGCGGCAAGCCCCTCGCACGCTCAGGGCGCCGTCGTCCCCCGGCCGCGGCCGTCACTTACCATCACCTGCACAGGACGCGCTCGTCCAGGGGGAGGCGCGGGCTGCGCTCCGGGCGCGCGAAGCTGTCGGGTGACCGCAGCACGTCGCCGAGGCGCGCGTCGGCCAGCGCCACGAGCGCGGCAGGCGCGGCGGGCAGCGGTCCGTCGCACGGGATGGACTGCACCATCGCGTAGACCATCGGTCCGCGCTGGAGGAGGCTCTCGTACAGCGCGTGGCCGAAGACGAGCGCCGCGGCCTCGCCCCGCTGCACGGCGTCCCGCACCTCGCCGGCGCAGCGCTCCAGATCGGAGGCATCGCCGAGGAGGGGCGCCTCGCGCGCGTTGTTGTGGAGCAGCAGGAGCCCGCCCTCGTCGAGGAGCGCGAGCCCGTCCAGCTCGCGCGTGCGCGCCGGAGGGAGCGCCTCGGCGCCGGGGTGGAGGCGCGCGGCGATCGCCCGGTGCTGGCGCGCATGGAGCTCCGCCTTGGCGCGCGGGAAGGCGCCCCACACCAGCATGTTGAGGAAGTCGTGCCAGTTGCTCGGGCGCGTGGGCACGCAGCCCTCGACGTGGATGCGCGCGTCGTAGAGCGCCGAGGGGTCGACGGGCCCGCGCCGCCCGCGCCGACGAGGCCGCGGCTTTTGCTCCGCAAAGCGCACGGGGAACCCCTCGCCGAGCGCCCGGTTGTAGTCCTCTACCGGCGGCCAGCCGGCGCACCCCGCGAACGCCGCGGCGAGGGGGCGGATGGGCCAGTAGAGCCGGCTCTTCTCGTGGAAGAGCGGCTCCCAGGGAACGGGGGTGCTCCCTGGCGCGCCGCTCGGGTGCGGCGCAGCTCGGCCGGCGGCGCTCACGCCGCGCAGCGTAGGAGCAGCGCGGCGAGAGCTCAAGCCGCGCGCAAGGCGGCGCCGGGGCGCGCTGAGCGCGAGGCGGCGGCCACGCGGCGGGACCAGGGCCTCGCCGGCCGCCCGGCAGGCCCGCGGTGGACCGAGCGCACAGAGCTGGACAGCAGGGCGCCGGTGTCCCGAGACTCCCTGTCTCAACTCACCCGGTTTCCCGGGATATCCACGCTCGCCCTCATGCAGCCATCACGCAACGAGAGCTCGCGCCAAGCCTGGAGTGATGGCCGTTCGCCGTGGACGTGGCTGCGACGGATCTGCCCCCACGCCCGCCGCCCGCGTGTCATCCTGAGATAACGAGATGGCTCGCCTCGAGGACCGCCTGCCAGAGAACGCCCCCGGCGATTACTTCGTCGACCGGTCGTGCATCGACTGCGACGTATGCCGCCAGCTCGCCCCCTCGGTGTTCGCGCGCGCGCCCGCCGTCGAGCAGAGCGTCGTCGCTCGCCAGCCCGCGACGCCGGACGAGCACCTCCGCGCGGCCATGGCGCTGGTGTCGTGTCCGACCGCCTCCATCGGCACCTCCGCACCGGCGGCGGGGATGGCCGCCGCGACCTTCTCCTTCCCCGAGCCGATCGACGAGGATGTCTATTATTGCGGCTATACCTCGTCGTCCTCGTTTGGCGCGGCGAGCTACCTCATCCTGCGACCGGAGGGCAACGTGCTCGTCGACTCGCCCCGCGCCGCCAGGCCGCTCATGAAGCGCATCCGCGAGCTCGGCGGCGTCCGGACCCTGGTGCTCACCCACCGCGACGACGTCGCCGATCACCGGATCTTCCGCGACAACTTCGGGTGCGATCGCGTGATCCACGAGGACGACATCGACGACGGAACAGCGCTCGCCGAGGTGAAGATCAAGGGGCTCGACCCCGTGGCCCTCGCGCCCGATCTCACGTTGATCCCCGTCCCGGGCCACACGCGGGGCAGCGTCGCGCTCCTCTTCCGGGACCGGTACCTCTTCACCGGGGACCATCTCTTCTTCTCCGGCGAGCTCGGGCGACTCGACGCGTCGCGCGACATCTGCTGGTATTCCTGGGCGGAGCAGATCCGCTCGATGGAGCGCCTCCTCCAGCACCGGTTCACGTGGGTCCTGCCAGGCCACCTCCGCCGGTACCGCGCTCCCTCCGAGGACGCCATGCGCGCCGAGCTCGCCGAGCTCATCGATCGCATGAAGATGGCGTGACGCGCGCACAGGCCCACGCGCGCCTCGACGTGCGCGCGGGCAGGCGCGCGCTTCGGCGAGCGGCCCGCCTCGGTCCGCCGGGCGCCGTGGTACGATCGCGTCCCTGATGACGCCGGACCTCATCGTTCGCGGGTTGCGGGTGGTCACCGGGGGCGCCGTGCGGCCGGCCTCGGTGCACATCCAGGGCGGCACCATCGTCTCCGTCGCCGGCTACGACGAGCTGCCGGAGGGCTGCCCCGTCGTGGACGCTCAGGGCGCGGTGGTGATGCCCGGGCTGGTCGATGCGCACGTGCACATCAACGAGCCCGGGCGGACCGAATGGGAGGGCTTCGAGACGGCGACGCGCGCCGCGGCCGCGGGCGGCGTCACGTCGCTCGTCGACATGCCCCTCAACAGCATCCCGCCGACGACCACGGTCGCGCACCTCGAGAAGAAGGCGCGCGCGGCGGAGGGCCGGTGCCTCGTCGACGTGGGCTTCTGGGGCGGCGCCGTCCCGGGCAACGCGGGAGAGCTGGTCCCGCTGCTCGAGGCCGGCGCGCTCGGCTTCAAGTGCTTCATGGTCGACTCGGGCGTGGCGGAGTTCGGCCACGTCGCCGAGGCGGACCTCAGGGCGGCGCTCGAGGTGCTCGCGGGCACGGGGGCGCCGCTGCTCGTGCACGCCGAGCTCCCCGGCCCCATCGACGCGGCGCGCGCGGCGATCGCCGGCCTGGATCCGCGCACGTACGCCGCCTACCTGCGCTCGCGCCCGCGAGAGGCGGAGGACCAGGCCATCGCCCTGCTCGCGTCGCTCTGCCAGGCGACGGGCGCGGCGGCGCACGTGGTCCACCTCTCGTCGGCCACGGCGCTCGACATCCTGCGGCGGGCGCGCGACGGCGGCGCCGCGCTGTCGGCCGAGACGACGCCGCACTACCTGCACTTCGCCGCCGAGGAGATCCCGGACGGCGCGACGCCCTTCAAATGCGCTCCGCCGATCCGGGAGCGGCAGAACCGCGAGGAGCTCTGGGCCGCGCTCGCGGGAGGCCTCATCGATTTCGTCGTCTCCGATCACTCCCCGTGCACCCCCGAGCTCAAGCGGCTCGAAGCCGGCGACTTCGACGCCGCCTGGGGCGGGATCTCGAGCCTGCAGCTCGGCCTGTCGATCGTCTGGACCGACGCCCGCCGCCGGGGCATCCCGCTCGAGCGGCTCGCGGACTGGCTGTGCCGCGGGCCCGCGAGGCTCGCCGGATTGCGCCGCAAGGGGGAGATCGCGCGCGGGTTCGACGCCGATCTGGTGCTCTGGGATCCCGACGCCAGCTTCCGGGTCGAGCCGCCGACCCTCCAGCACCGGCACAAGGTGACGCCGTACGCCGGAGAGGAGCTCCACGGCGTCGTGGAGGCCACCTACCTTCGCGGCGAGAAGGTCCATGAGCGCGGGAGCTTCCCCGCGGAGGCGAGAGGGCGATGGCTGAAGCGAGAGGGGTGACGGGGCCGGCGTTCGCGGAGGCGCTCGATCTGGCCTCGGAGCGCCTGGGCGGCGCGGTGCTCGCGGCGAACGACGAGTTCTTCGCGCCGAAGGAGAACCTGCTCAAGGCAGGGAAAGCGGTGTTCCTTGAGCACGAGTACACCGATCGCGGGAAGTGGATGGATGGCTGGGAGACGCGCAGGCGCCGGACTCCCGGGTTCGACTGGTGCCTCGTCCGGCTGGGGCTGCCAGGGATCCTCCGCGGGGTCATCGTCGATACGGCGTTCTTCCGGGGCAATTACCCCGAGCACTGCTCCATCGAGGCGTGCGCGGCGCGGCCCGACGCGCGGGTCGAGGACTTGCTCGACCCACGGACGCACTGGGTCGAGATCCTGCCGCGCTCGCCGCTGGCCGGCGACTCGCAGAACGCGTTCGAGCTGAGCAGCTCTTCGCGGTTCACGCACCTCCGCCTGAACATCTACC
Organism: Sorangium sp. So ce128; assembly: GCF_051525245.1. NCBI lineage: Bacteria > Pseudomonadati > Myxococcota > Polyangiales > Polyangiaceae > Sorangium > Sorangium sp. So ce128. The sequence goes on from NZ_CP150313.1 coordinate 8,418,585, forward strand.
CGGATGGCGGCGTGGCGCGGCTCCGGGTGCACGGCGACGCCCTCCCCGACGTTCGCCGGCTGGGCCGCCCGGGCGCGGAGATCGACCTCGCGGCCGCGGAGAACGGCGGGCGCGTGCTCTCGTGCAGCGACATGTTCTTCGGGGTGCGCCACAACCTCATCATGCCCGGCCGGGCGGCGAACATGGGAGACGGCTGGGAGACGCGGCGCCGGAGGGGGCCCGGGTACGACTGGGCGCTCGTGGCGCTCGCGGCTGAGGGCGAGATCGCGCGGATCGAGGTCGACACGAACCACTTCAAGGGCAATTACCCCGACAGCTGCATGATCGAGGGGATCGACGCGGCGGGGCGCTCCGCGGCGGAGCTCGCCGGCGCGGGCGAGTGGCGGGAGATCGTGCCGCGGACGAAGCTCCAGGCGCACACGCGTCATCTCTTCGAGGAGGAGCTCCGCGCGACGGGGCCGTTCACGCACGTGCGCCTGAACATCTATCCTGACGGCGGCGTGAGCCGGCTCCGGATCTTCGGCAAGGCGACCCGGAGCGGGGCGGCCGAGCAGCGGCTCCGCTGGCTCAACGCGCTCACGGAGCCGGAGGCCGAGGCGGAGCTCCGCGTGGCGTGCGGCTCGTCGGCGTGGGCGTCGCAGATGGCGGCGGCGCGGCCGTTCCGCGACGAGGAGCACCTCTCCGCGGCGGCGGCGCAGGCCTTTGCGCGGCTCGCGCCGGAGGACTGGCTCGAGGCGTTCCGCGCGCACCCCCGCATCGGAGAGACCAGGCCGCAGGCGGAGGCCGCGGAGGCGAGCGCGACGGCGAGGCGCTTCTCCAGCCAGGAACAGGCGGGGATGAGCGCCGCGGCGGTGGATACGCGAGAGGCGCTCGCGCGCTTGAACCGCGTCTATGACGAGAAGTTCGGGTTCATCTACATCGTCTGCGCCACAGGGAAGAGCGCGGACGAGATGCTGGAGGCGCTGCGCGCGCGGATCGAGCACACGCCGGAGCAGGAGCTGCCCATCGCCGCGGACGAGCAGCGGAAGATCACGGCGATCCGGCTGAAGAAGCTCCTGTGGGGCGGATAGAGCCCCGGGGCGCGGCCCTCGAGGAGGGAGCGCGTCGGGCGAGGGGAGCGCCGGCGCGTCGGGTGTCCGGGCGATCGGGTGTCCGAGCGTGGGGCGCTCAGCGCGAGAGCTGGCCTCGCAGCGCGCCGTCGGGGAAATCGGCGGTGCGCACGGCGACGTAATACCTCTCCGGATCACCGAGCAACGCGCTCAGATCGTCGCGGGCCGCGCTCACGCAGCCGCTGGAGCTGCCGCCTGTCGGCGGCATCAGCGTGATGATCCCGCGGCCCGCGCGGCCGGCGGAGCCCTCGTGGATGCGCGCCGCGGTCGCCGGCGCGATGCCGGCCACCGCGAGGTCGAAGCAGACCTCGCCGCGGTCGAGATCGAGCGTGACGCGGGCCGTGCCGCTCCCCTTCGGGTCGCCGGGGCCGGGCACTTCGTCTTGCCCCGTGAGCGCCGCCGTGAGCGAGCCGACCGGGCGCTCAGGCAACGCCGCGCGCGCCAGCGCCGTCGCGAGGAGGCCGGCGCCCAGCGCGAGCATCGTGAGGTATTGCATGTCTCCCTCCTGCACATCACGGGGATGTGCGATTCGAGGGCGCCACGAAGAGCAAAGACGACGCCGCCCACGCGCCGCGAGCCGCCCCGCACGTCGCTCGATCGCGGGGGCGGCGAGGAGGCCGCGACGGACACGGCGATTCGCCCCGATCGCCGAGGCGCGCTGGAGAGAGACAGAGGCGACAGCGGACCCGGATCGGCACACGACGCGGGGAATCGGCGTCGCCTGCGCGAGGTGGCAAGGCGGCCCGTGCTCCACACGGGCGGACAGGCCGCGGGCGCGGCCAGAGCAGCGGTGGAGGCATCCGCATGAGCACGCCCGGTCCGTCGCGGGCGGGGGCTCAGGGTTGACGACGAGTCCGCCTTCTGCCAGGAGACGGACGCGCGCGAGGCGCGCGGAGAGCACGGCGGAGGCACACGATGAGCACAGAGATCTCGAAGACCGACAACGACGACTGGACCATGCCCAAGCTCATCGCGCTCGCGTTCACGACGCTCCTCGTGGCCTTCTCGGTCATCTACCTCATCTCTCCCTGAACGGCGCCCGTTCGCCCGTTCCCCGGCGCGCGCCGGCCCCACGAAGGGCGGCGTGCGCTACAGCCTCCTGGCGCAGCGCACGCCGAGCGCGTCCGTCACATCGGTCGGGTCCCAGCCGGTCCGCAAGCGAGCGGAGAGGTCCTCCGGTCTAGGCTGCCACCAGCTGCCGCCGCGGATCACCCGCGCGGAGCCGCGCTCGACGTTCGCGCAATCACGGCACGGCTGGGGGTACGTCCCCTCGAAGTCCAGGGTCCACTCCCACACGTTCCCCGCGAGGTCGGCCTGCCCCCACCGACCATCACCCCTCGGCGATTTCGATCCGACGACGGCGCTGCCCGTCATGTCGAACACGGCGTAGGTCGAGTTCGGAAACGCGTTGCCCCACGGATACGCCCGCTGCTCGCTCCCGCCAGCCGACGCGTAGTCCCACTCCGCCTCTGTCGGGAGCCGCCCGCCGTCCCAGGCGCAGAAGGCGAACGCGACGAACCAGCTCACGCAGCTGATCGGCTTGAGCTCGTTCCCGCCCGCGTCGTCAGTCCACGAGTGCAATCCCGGGTTGCACTTCAGGTCATCCCTCAACGCCGCCTGGCTCGCGGGCAGACGGGAGTCCCACGCAGCGTCCCAGCCGCTCCGCTGGATCGCCGGGTGAGCTCCAGCGCCGGCCGCGGGTCGGCTCGCGGGATACGCCTCGACGAACTTGCGGAACCGTCCGACGGTGACCTCGTGGCGATCCAGGCGCAGGTCGCTCACCTCCGCCGGATACGCCGCGTCGTTGCTCCGGTCGTACCGGCCACCCGGAACGCGCGGGCTCGCGCAGCAGGGCTGGTTCCGATCCGGCCCGCAGGTCTCGCCCGCCCCGGTCTCGCCCAGGCGGCAGCTCGGCGGCAGGATGCACCGGCCCGCGCCGCACCACCCAGCGCAACCGGCACGACCCCACCGCCCGTCGCTGCCGCACACCTCGATGAGATCGCCGGCGCACCGCGCCTCGTCGGGAGAGCACTCGACAGGGGTCCCCCCGCCCCCGCCTGCGTCACCGCCGCCGGCCTCGCCGCCCCCGGCCGCTGCGCCGCCGGCCTCACCGCCACCCGTCGCGCCACCGCCGCCGGTCGCACCGCCCCCCGTCGCGCTGCTGCCAGCCCCGCCGCTGCCAGCCCCGCCGCCACCGACCGCCGTGCCCGACCCACCACCTGCTCCGCCGCCAGCGGCGCCAGCGCCGCCGTCGCCATCGACGAAGCTCCGCACCTTCTGCTCGCAGCCCGGCCCGAGCGTGGCCATCGCGACGGCCAGCCAGCCAGCACCGCGCCGGCGATCCCGAGCTTCACCCGAACGAATCCGTAGAGCGCCCACCGTTCACCCTCACAGTCGCCCACCGACGGGCACCCGCCATCGTATCATGTGGGACACCTCCTTCACCCCGCCCGACCGTCGACCTCGCGGCGCCTCCGGGCGCACCACGGACGGCAGGCGCGCGCGTCGCGCTCGCCGCGCAGGACGGCGCTCTCGCGCGGATGCGCGCTCAGCTGCCTCGGTACGTGGTGTAGCCGTGAGGGCTGAGCAGCAGCGGGACGTGATGGTGCTGCGCCGGGTCCCGGATCTCGAAGAGGATCGACACCGTGGGATAGAAGCTCTCGCATCCGAGCGCCGCGTAATAGGCGCCTGTGTGGAAGGTGAGACGGTAGCGGCCCTGGAGGGGCCGTTCGCCGGGCGGCAGCAGCCCCTTCTGCCGGCCGTCGCCGTCGGTCGTGCCCCGTCCGACCTCCCTGTAGGCGCCGTCGTCGCCGACCTCCAGCACCACGAGCACGCCGCTCGCCGGGCAGCCCCGTGACGTGTCCAGCACATGCGTCGTGATCGCGCTCATCGGTCCTCCTCGCCGCTCGGGCCCTCCGCGAACCGGGCCATTCCGGTGCTCTCCTATCACGCGCTCCGGCGCGCCACGATGGCCTGAAAGGATCGGCCCCTGAGCTCGTCCGGCGTGAGTCCGGTCCTCTCCGCCGCCTCGCCCTCCGTCATCGCCCCCGCGCCGATCGCGCGCAGGAAGAAGCCCAGGAGGCCCTGCCCCGTCGCGGCGTCGTCGAACACCGTCCCGGCGACGGTCGCCTGCGCGGCCCGCTCGACGAAGCTCCGCAGCCGCGCGGCGGCCGCATCGACGCCCTCCAGGAAGAACGCGTACGTGGCGGCGTAGCGGACCGGCAGCTCCGCGGGGTGGAGGTCCCAGCCCTGGTAGTAGCCGCTCTCGAGCGCGCGGCGAACCTGACCGTACTTCAGCCGCCACGCGCCCACGACGGCGCGACGGTTCTCCTCGCCCTGCTGCGGCGTGAGCGGCGCGCCGCCGGGGCGCGCGCGGTGCGGGCCGACAGGCAGGAGGTTGCTCGCGCCGTCGGAGAGCCAGAGCCCCGAGCCGGCCAGCGCGACCTGCATCACGTGCCGCGCGAAGTCGCACGCCGGGTGGGCGAGGTGCTGATGGGCGGCCGTGATCTCGCAGCTCGCGGTGTAGTCATAGGCCCCGAAGTGCGCCGCCACGCACCGCCCGCGGGCCGCCTCGACCAGCCCGGGCAGCGCGATCTCCCCGCGCGGGCCGATGATCGACGCCGGCGTCTCGACCATCAGCTCGATCCGGATCGAGCCGGCCGGCAGCCGCAGCGCGCCCTCGAGCGCGTCGAGGGCGTCGGCCAGGGCGGCGACCTGCTCGGGCGCGACCACCTTCGGCAGCGTCACCGCGAAGGCGTGCGGGAGCGCGCCGCCCGACGCGGCGATGAGCGCAGAGAAGAAGACGTCGAGCGTCCTCAGGCTCCGCTCGGCGCACCCGTCGCCGAGCGGCTTGAGCCTGATCCCGAGGAACGGAGGCAGGCTGCGCGCGGCCATGCCGAGGGCGACCTCGCGCGCGGCGGCGGCGGCGTGCGCGTCCTCCTCGTTTCCGGGGCGCACGCCGTAACCGTCCTCGAAATCGATGCGCAGGTCCTCCACGGGCTCGCGGCGGAGCTTGTCGAGCACGCGCGCGTGCACCGCGTGCGCGAGCCGCGCAGCCCCGGAGGCGCCCTCGGCCGCGCCCCCGCCCGCCTCGATCGCGGCCGCGAGCGCGAGGGCGTCGGCGCGTCCCTCCGGGAGCCCCTCGGCCCCCGGCAGGCCGATCGCCCGCGCGAAGACGGCGAAGTCGGGCGCGTGCTCCTCGACGGCGCGGAGGGCCACCGCCCCGAGCTTCCGGGCCGTGTCGGCCTTGAACAGGTGGGCGCCGCCGTAGACGGTATGGACCGGCTGGCGCGCGCCCGTGTGGTCGAAGACAGAACGCCCGCTGCGGAGGCGCGAGAGCGCGCCGCGCAGCGCTTCGGAGGAGAGGTTCGTCTGGAACATGGTGTGCTTTCAGCGGGTAGGGCGCACACGAGATGCCGCCTGACTCGGCACGTCAAGTGGCGCTCGCGCTCCTCGCGAGGAGGCGCCATGCTGCGACCCGCGCCGCTCGAGCGAACGCGAGGAGCGCCGCGCGCGGCGGCGGCGCTGCGCGCGCGACGGGGGCACCGGCGCCGCCGTTGCGCGCGCAGCGCTCGGGGTGTATCCGTCGTTGGAGGACTTGAATCGATGATGAGACGCCGAGACTTTCTTCGCGCCACCCTGGTGACCGCTGGTTCGGTGGTCGTGCCGACTGCCTGCTCCGATGATGGTGACGCCGTCGGCGCATGCGACGCGCACGAGGATGACGGGTTCTTCCCGCAGTCGGTGGCCTCCGGCGATCCGCGGCACGATAGCGTCGTGCTGTGGACCCGGCTCATCGATAGCAAGCAGCCGCAGTCGGATCTCAACCTGGCGCTCGTGGTCGCGCTCGACGAGGGGTTCACGCAGCTCGTGGTGCTCAACCCGAGCTCCGACAACGTGGCCACGGTGGGGTCGGGCAGCACGCAGCTCCGCGTGACCGCCCGGGCGGAGTTCGATCACTGCGTCAAGATCAAGGTGAACGGCCTGAGCCCCGGCACCACGTACTATTACCGCTTCTACTACATCACTGGAGAAGGCTGCGTCCGCTCGCGCGTCGGGCGCACGCGGACGGCGCCCGCGGACGGCGCGGACGTGCCGGTGCGCTTCGCCTTCGTGTCCGGCCAGGACTACATCGGTCGCTACTACAACGCTTATGTGGCCCTGGCGAAAGAGGAGCTCGACTTCGTCGTCCACCTCGGGGGCTACATTTACGAGACGACCGGGAACCCGAGCCTCCAGGCCCCCCCGGGGCAGCGCGGCATCTCCTTCTCCGACGTGGACGGCGCCATCGCCTTCCAGCCGGCGGAGGGCGCGGCCTACCACGCGGCCAAGTCGCTGAGCAATTACCGGGAGCTCTACAAGACGTACCGGTCCGACCGGGCGCTGCAGCGAGTCCACGAGCTCTTTCCCATGATCGCTGTCTGGGGCGATCACGAGTTCTCCGACGATGGCCACGGCGCGACGGCGGCCTATCTGGACGGCCGAGAGCCGGAGACGGACGAGTACCGGCGCAAGGCGGCGAACCAGGCCTGGTTCGAGTACATGCCGGCCGAATACCCGAATGATCCGAAGGGCGACGAGTTCCGCTACGACAGCGCGGTCGAGTACCCGGACGACATCACCATCTACCGGGACTTCTCGTTCGGGAAGCACGTCCACCTCGTGATGACGGATCTCCGCTCCTACCGCGCGGATCACCTGATCCCGGAGGACGCCTTTCCGGGGAAGGTCATCGCGCTGAAGGTGGACATCGAGGACGAGTTCAACGAGGCAGAGATCGAGGCGTTGGCCCCCTACAGAAGCCACTACATCGAGGACATCGACGTGTTGACTCGATACAAGGACGCGCTGGAGATCGCCGCTCCCCTGCTCGGCTTTGACCCGCTCCTCGGGTTCGCTCAGAACGAGTCGCCGCGCCCCATCAGCGCCAGCGTCGTCAACGAGATCGTCGCGAAGCTGAACGAGCAGAGGCCCGAGACCGAGCAGGTGCCCCTCATCAGCGCAAGCGAGATGAGCTTCATGGACGTCGGGTTCGCCTACGCCGATCTCGGAAAGACGGACTATTACAGCGCATTCGGATCGCGTCACCTCGTCGTCAAGGAATCCTTCGACCCCATCTCGAGGATCGCTCTCAAGGCCGACGTGGAGCGGGGCGTCGTCATGGGAGACGCGCAGAGAGCCTGGTTCAAGAAGACGATGGAGGACTCCCGGAGCACCTGGAAGGTATGGGGGAACGAATACCCCCTTTCACAGCTCGTCCTCGCCCACACAACGCCACCCGCGGAGCCCGAGCAGGAGTCGCTCACCCGGCACTTCTACCTGAGCTGTGACGGCTGGGACGGCTTCCGCAAGGAACGGGACGAGCTCATCGGGATGCTCGCCGCGGTCGAGGGCAACGTGGTGTCGATCACCGGCGAGCTCGGCGCCTTCCTCGCAGGGACGGCCGCCGTGGAGGGCGCCACGGCCAAGATCGTGGAATTCGGCGGCGCCGCGATCTCGTCGGCCACGTACCGCTCGGTGCTGACGAAGCAGCTGGCGAGCCATCCGACGCTGAAAGGCGTCCTGGAGGCGGAGGACATCGACATCGACGACAGCATGCAGAAGGCCAATCCGTACCTCGCCTTCAGCAACGCCACGAGCAACGGGTTCTGTATCGTCGAGGCGAATGCCGACGAGTTCGTCGTGAGCATGCACATGATCCCCGAAGACGCGCTCGCCGCCCCCCTGTACGACGAGACCGGCGCGGCGGCGCTCGACGAGCAGATCACGATCGCGCGGTACAAGACGAGGGCGGCCGAGTCCGAGCTGTACTGGGAGGACGAGGGCACCTGGAAGCAGTGGATCCCGGACACCGCAAGCTAGGACGCAGGATCCATCGACCGAGCTGGTCGGCTGGCGCTGCCGGCCAGCTCGGCCATCGACACGCAGCTCTGGGCACGAGCGACGGCTGGCGCTAGCGCGCCAGCATCACCACGGTGCCGTCACGGCAGGCGATCGCCATCCGCTCCTCGCCGGCAGGGATGACGGCGACCGGCGCGGAGCAGACGCGCTCGGCCGCGATGGAGACATTGCCGTCCGCCTCGACGACGCCGGCGCGTCCGCCCGCGCGCACGAAGCCGACGCGGCCGGTGCGATCGATCACCACCGGCGGGCTCGGCTTCGCGTCCACCGGGCCGAAGAAGCCGGAGAGCCCGCCGTCGGCGGGTGGGGACCCCGGAGGCCTGTCGATCGCGACCCGGAACGCCAGGTCGCCCGACGCGTTGACCCCGAGGAGCAGCCCGGTCGTCGACAGGACCACGGCCACGCCCCCGGCGCCGATGGCGGGCGGCCCGTCGAGCGCGCTGAAGGCCGCGCCGGCGCGGACCCCGGCGGTCCCTGTCGGCAGATCCAGCGCGACCAGGCGGCGGGCGTCGACGACCGCGAGCAGCGTGCGGGCGTCGGCGAGGGCCGCGCCGCGGCGAGGCACACCGCCGAGAGAGCCGAGCCGCCTCGGCGCGCCGGGCGGACGCCAGGTCAGCACCGCGCCCGACTCGGTGGTCACGAGCGTGCCTTCAGGGCCCGCGAGCAAGGCGCCCGTCGCGCGATCCGCGATCTCGGCGCGGGCGCGCACGGTCCCGTCCGCGGCGAGCTCGACGAGGGAGCGCCCCAGGGCCGCCACGAGCCCGCCGTCGTCGAGCGCGAGGGGCGTCACGTCGGCGTCGCGCCCCCGGAGGCCGAGGGGGACGGCGAAGCGCACGCTCCCCGCGGGCGTGAGCCCGACGGCGACGCCGGACGAGGTGATCAGCGCGAGGGTGCCGTCGCTCGTGAGCACGGCGGGCGCGAGCGGCGCGCTGTCGCCGATGCGCACGCGCCAGCGCTCCCGGCCGTCCGCGCCGAGCTTGACGACCTCGGGGACCGTCAGCGTGAGGAGGAGATCGCCCGCGGCGTCCGCGAGCGGCGCAGCGTCGATCCCGCCGCGGAGCTGCTTTCGCCACGCCTCGCGCGCCGGGAAGGGCAGCCGCGCGGCGGAGCGGCCCGTGCGGCGCGCGTCGAGCCGCTCGCTCGGGGCGAAGCCGCGGGGCGCGCCGACCACGATCGTGTGCGGCCGGCTCGTGTCGACCGCGTCGGCGAAGGCGAGCGGCGCCGCGGCGGAGAGCAGGAGCGCGGCCGCGGCGAGGCCCGCCGTCCGGGCGCGACGCGGCCTTCTCGGGCTGGGCGCCGTGGTGCGCGCGGCGCTCATCGGCCGCCCTTCACGGTGAACTCGACCTGCACCTCGGGGATCTCGGCGCCGCCCGGCGCGACGAACGGCGGCGCGACGCTGCCGTAGGCGGTGAGGATGTCCCCGCGCTGGGCGGGGTTGTCGGCGCCATGGACGAGGCGGACCTTGCACGCCTCCGGAGAGCGCGGCGCGGCGCCCGGGCTCGCGCTCGCGGCGGCCGCGCCGCCCTCCTTGCAGCCGGACGCGGGCGGGATCGAGAGCAGGATCAGCGTCGCGTATCCCTGCCGGCGCACCTCGAGGGCCTCGCCGGTCAGCGCGATCGGCTTGCCGATGTGGTCCTTCCCGCCGGCGGCGAGCTCGGCGTACCCGATCGGGCCGCGGCCGGCGAACTCCTTCGCGGCGGCGTCGAGCCGGTCGACGCGGCGCACCGCGAGCTTCGCGATGCGCGGCGCCATCCCCTGCATCTTCGCGCGCACCTCGAACTGGGTCGCGCCCACGGACGAGACGTTCATCACGTGCGCGAAGGTGCCGTCGGGGCGAACCGCGATCGGGTGCGCGCCGGCGAAGATCTGCGCGCCGCGGGCCGTGCGCCCGGCGAGGACGAAGCTCTCCTTGTCGATGACCACGCTCGGGCCGGGCGACTCGATGGTGAGCGGGACGATGCCGACCGCGACGCTCACCATGCCCTGCTCGCGCGGGCCGTCGGGCGGCGTGACGGTGTACGGCACCTGCCGGCTCAGCGTCTTCGTCTCGTCCGAGGGCCCCGCGACCGCGTCGGTGACGTCGATCGACTCGATGGCCCGGCCGCTCGTGAGCGCGACCTCCTTGCCGTCGAGGATCACCTGCGTGCCCTTGCTCGCCTCGACAACGACCTGGATCGAGGGCCGCTCCCCTTGCAGCGTGCCGAGGTCGGGCCGGAGCCGGTAGGCGACGTGGATGGAGACGCCGACCGTCTCGTCGCGCCCGCTGCCGGGGCGGTCGATGGCGACCTTCATCCGGTTTTCGCCGACGGAGAGCGGGCTCGCGAGCGGGATCTGCGCGACGCGGCCGGCGGTGGTCGCGCGCCCCTCGCCGATGGAGACCGCGGTGCCGTCAGGACAGCTGTCGCACCGGAGCTCGATGACCTCGCGGCCCCCGGCGTCGGCGCGGGCGCGCGCGGTCACCGGGGGCGCGCTCGGCCAGAGGAGCGCGAACAGGACCGCGCCGAGCGCGAGCACGCCGCCCGCGACGACGACGGCGACGGCCCGACGCGACGTGCGCGGGCGCCTCTCGCCCTTCGGCGGCGGGAGCCGCTGCTTGAGGCGATGAGGGCGCATGAGCGCCGGGTTCTGCAGCGGAGGGGCGCGGAAGCGCGCCGGCGCGATCGTGGCGCCGAGCTCTCCGGCCGGCTGGTAGCGCGCGTCGAGCTCGGGATCAGGCTCGGGGTCGGCCGGGGCGCCGGGCGCGAGCGGCGCGATGCCTGGCCGGGCGACGCCGACCAGCGTCCGCGACACGGCGGGCAGCGGCACCGGAGCGCGCGGCGCCGCGAGGCCCGGGGCGATCGGCACGGTGTGGTCGAGGCGCAGCTCACCCGGGGCCGCGTGGAGCGGCGCGGCCGGGGCCGCGTGGAGCGGCGCGGCCGGGGCCGCGGGCGCGTCGAGGCGCGCTCCCGGGGCCACGGAAGCCGGGGTCCCGACGACGAGCGTGCCACCGGCCAGGCGCGGATCGGCCTGCGCTTGCGCCGGCGCCGCCCCGAAGATCGCGGCGGGCATGCCGACGATCGTGCGCGAGGCGGCGGCCGGCCCGCCGGCCATGGGCGGCAGCGCGGCCTGGCCGGGGCGCGCGCCGCCCGGATCGGCGGGGGCGGACGGCGTCTGTCGGAGCAGGTCGGGGAGCGTGACGCCGACCATGGTGCGGGCCGCGGGCTTCATGCCGTAGTAGCCGGCCGCTCCGCCCGGCGGCGCGAGCGCGGCGCCGCAGTGCGGGCACGCGATCGAGCCCTCGGGTACGGGTCTCCCGCAGTGCGGGCAGTGCATGGCGCCATGGTAGCGAGGAACCGCGGCGCGGTCAGGCTCCGGGCGCTGCGGCCGGCGCGCTGCGCCTCCCCGGCGGCCGGAAATGCGGGCAAAACGTGCGAGAGGCGCGCGAGGAAGCCCCCCGCGGCGCCGGAGCGGGCGCACAGCGCAACAGTTGGCCCTGGCGTGGCAGGTAGGCTAACGCGGGACGTATGCTCGCGAAGCGCATCATCCCGTGCCTCGACGTCAAGGACGGCCGCGTCGTGAAGGGCGTCCGCTTTGTGGGGCTGCGGGACGCCGGTGATCCGGTCGAGGCCGCCCGCCGTTACGACGCCGAGGGCGCGGACGAGATCACGTTCCTCGACATCACCGCGTCGCACGAGAAGCGCGGCATCATCCTCGACGTCGTGGCGCGCACGGCGGAGGTGCTGTTCACGCCGCTGACGGTCGGAGGCGGCGTCAAGTCCGAGCAGGACATCAAGGCGCTCCTCGACGCGGGGGCGGACAAGGTCGCGATCAACACGGCCGCCGTCAACGATCCCGACCTCGTGCGGCGCGCCGCGGACCGCTGGGGTGCGCAGGCGATCGTCGTGGCGATCGACGCGCGCCGGATCGTGGATCCCTCGCGCGTGGCCTGGACGGTGGTGACCCACGGCGGCCGTCGGGACACGGGGCGCGACGCGGTCGCGTGGGCCGAGGAGATCGCACGGGCGGGCGCGGGCGAGCTGCTCGTCACGAGCATGGACCGCGACGGCACGCGGGACGGCTACGACCTCCTGCTGACCGCCGCCATCGCGCGGGCCGTGCCGGTCCCGGTGATCGCCTCGGGCGGCGTCGGGACGCTGGATCACCTGCGCGCCGGCCTCGTCGAGGGCGGCGCCGACGCCGCGCTCGCCGCGTCGATCTTCCACGACGCCGAGTACACGATCGGCGAAGCGAAGGCGTACCTCGAGGCGGCGGGAGTGCCGGTCAGGCCGGCGCGCGCAGGCGGGCCGGGCGACGCGGCGGGCCGGGGGCGCTCGTGAGCGCTTGCGTCACGCTGGAGGAGGTCGTCGCGGCGGCGCACGCGCGGAGCGCCTCGCTGGTGCCGGAGACCTCGGGTTACCTGGCGCTCGCCGTCAGCGACGCGACGTCGCGCCTGCCCCTCAGGCTCGACGATCGCGCGGTGCTGCTCACGACCGAGGGCACCGTCACGGTGCGCACGCGCGGCGACGCGGTGGCGCCGACCGAGGCCGCGCGGCTGCTCCGCGACCTGCTCGCCCGGCTCCTCGCTGTGTCCGCTGGCAGCATGCCCAACCTCACGGCGACGGCGCGCCCGCGCCCCGCGCACGAGCAGGACCCGGAAGCTGTCGCGCGGGAGCTCGAGGCCGCGCTGATCCCGGTGAACCGCAACGCCGCCCGGCGGGCGCTGGCGCGGCTCGCCCGTGAGACGCTGCGCGCGAAGGAGGCCGGTCGGCTGAGGCGCCCGCGCCCGGAGGTCCAGGCGAAGCCTGCGGCGCCGGAAGCGGACGAGATGCCGCCGCCGCAAGCGGAGCAAGCGCGGCGCGATGCGACCGCCGCTGCCGCTCGCGGCGACGCCCCCGCTGCCGCGCGCGGCGACGCCCCCGCTGCCCCGCTGCCGAATCCCATCGTGGAGCTCACGCTCAGCCCCGGCCCGGTCGCACCTGCGGTCGTGGAGCTCACGCTCAGCCCCGGGCTCGTCGCGTGTGCAATCGCCGGGGTGACGCTCCCGGCGCCTGCGAGCGCAGGCGATGCTGCCGGGGCGGTAGCTGTCGCGCCGTGTCCCGAGAACCCGCCGGCGCCTGCGCACGCCGGCGAGCAGGTCGAGGCGCTGCCGGAGCCGACCCCGACCGTCGTGCAGGCGGTGGTTGAGCTCCATGGGGCCGCAGCGCCGGCCGAGATCCCGGTCATCCCGGAGCTCATCGAGCCTGCTCGGACGATCGCGCCGGTGGCGCCGCTCACGCGCGCGGCGGCGGAGATCGCTCCTGAAGAAGCGCGGCCCGTGCCCGCGCCATCGCTCGTCGTCAGCGGCTCCTCTGCCTGCAGCGAAGCGCTCACGAGCCCCGAGGGGATCGAGGTGCTCCTCGTCGACTTCTCCCCTGCTCCCGCCGCCGTCGCGCTGTCTTCCCGGGAACCGACGCCGACCGATTCGATCCTCGTCGAGCTCTCCCCGGATCCCGCCGAGGTCGCGCCGCTCTCGCAGGAGCCGACGCCGACCGTGGCCATGGCCGTCTGGGAGGAGAGGGAGGCCGCCGACGGGGCCGTGCTCTCGCGCCTGGCGGACGCGCCTGCCAGCGTGAGCGAGGTCCCGGAGTTCATCGAGACGTCGCGCGCGCCCGCCATCCAGTTCATGGCGGCGGACGCGGCGCTCCAGGTCACGCCGGCCTATGGCGCCTGGCCGCTCGTTCGTCGGGCACACCTCGCCGTGCCCGCGGTTCCTCGAGCGGCCGTTGCGCCGTTCGACGAGACACCAGCAGCGCGTCACACGCTGCCCTGGCCCCTTCCGGCGCAGCGCGACGACGACGCTCCGGCCGCGCCGCACCCGACGGCTCCGGCCGCGCCGATCGAGGCCTTGCTGGCGGCGGAGACCGACGGTCCGGAAACCGCGCACGCCGGCGCGCCGCCCGCGGACGCAGCACCCCAGGAACTGTTCGCGGGCGCAGCAGCTCCCGAGGAACCGTGCGCCGATCTGGCTCCCGAGCTGCCGCCCGCTGTTCTGGCTCCCGAGCAGCCGCCCGCGGATGCAGCTCCCGAGCTGCCGCCCGCCGATCTGGCTCCCGAGGAACTGCCCGCAGACGCAGCAGCTCCCGAGCTGCCGCCCGCCGATCTGGCTCCCGAGGAACTGCCCGCAGACGCAGCAGCTCCCGAGCAGCCGCCCACCGATCTGGCTCCCGAGGAACCACCCGCCGACGCAGCTCCCGAGCTGCCGCCCGCAGACGCAGCAGCTCCCGAGCAGCCCTCCGCTGACCTCGCGCCCGCGGATGCAGCATCAGCGCAGCCTCCCGCCGACGCAGAGCCGCAAGAGACGCCGTGCCCGGCGGAGCTCGGTCCCATCGATGCGATCGTGTGGAACGCCTCGCGGCGATCCCGGAGCGCGCGCCCTCCCGCGGATGGCGTCGGTGCAGGCGCTTCCCGGGTCGACGAGCTCGTCGCGCGCTTCGTCGCGCAGTCCGAGCACAGCGCGCAGCGCCGCGCGGCGCGCAGCATGAAGGCGCTCGCTGGCCTCGACCTCACCCTCACGCCGCCGCCGGTCGCTGCTGTCTCCGGCACCTCCGCGCGCGCCATCCCCGGCGCGCGCCCGCCGCTCGCCGGGGCGCTGAGCCCCGTTGCATCCGAGCGCGCCACGCCCGGATCCGCTCCGGTCGCCCTGATGGACGACGGCAACAGGCCGCCTTTGCCGCTGGTGGCCCCGCGCCGGCGAGGTCTGTCCTTGTGGCTTGCGCTCCTCGCGCTCGCCCTGCTCTGCGCCGGGCTCGCTGGGACGCTGCGGCCGGAGGTCTTCGCCTCGCTGACGGAGCCGCTCGCACGGGGAGCGCTCCAGATCGTCCCGCGCGCCGAGGCGAGGACGCCCTCCCCTCACGATTGACGTTGCCCCGGGGGAGCGACGACACTCGTCGTCATGCAAGAGCAGAGCATGGCGATCGTGAAGTCGCTCGTGAGCGTGGCGTGGGCGGACGGCGAGTTCCACGAGGCCGAGCGCGAGATGGTGGAGGGGCTGATCGCGGCGTTCGAGGCGAACGAGGACCAGGCGAAGGAGATCCGCGCCTACGCCTCCCAGCGAAGGACCCTGGACGACGTGCCGCTCGGCGAGCTCGGCGGCGACGACCGCCGCGCGCTGCTGCAGCACGCCGTGCTGCTCACGTTCGTCGACGGCGAGCAGCACGACGCGGAGAAGCAGTACATCGCAGCGCTGACCAAGAAGCTCGAGCTCCCCGAGCCGGAGTCCGCGGAGATCATCCAGGCGGCCGAGGCCCGCGCCCGACGCCTCCTGACCTTGCTCTGACGCAGCCTGCGCGGCGCCCGAACGCCGCTGGCCCGGCCTCCGCCGGGACTCCCGCTGCGACCTCGGCCGGCCGCCCTTCCGGCCGACGGGCCGCGATCCTCCGTGCTCCGGAAGGAAACCGACCCCCCCAGGCGAAGTCGCTCTGCCGATACGGCGCGCCGAGCGGTCATCGATCGCCGAGCAGGCTGCCCGCGCGCGAGGTGCCCCCGACAGCGTCGCGCGGCGCAATGCGGGCATCGTCAAAGGCGCGTCACACGCCGCGCTTCCCCCACCCACCGCACCACCTCCACACCTTCACCTCCATGCGGCATTTCCAGCGAGGAAAGGCCTTGGCGGGATAGCGACAGCAGAATCTCTTGACAGCGTGGACGGCATGCAAGATTATACCCAACAAAGATAACGACTTTCATTTTCATGTTCATGAAGGGATTGCCGACCATGCCTGTGAAGAGAACCTGGTTGTCCGCGCAGCGGACCGTGCTCGCGACGTTCGGACTTTCCTGGTGCGTGCTGCTCGGCGGAGTGGCTGCGTGCGGAGACGACTCCGACGGCTCAGCGAACTCCGGGGGCGGCGGCGCTGGCGGCGCTCCCTCGACGAGCAGCAGCGGCGGCGGCGGCGCCGGCGAGGGCGGCGGCACCGGCGGCAGCGACACAGGCGGCGGCGGCGCTGGCGAGGGCGGCGGCACCGGCGGCAGCGACACAGGCGGCGGCGGCGCCGGCGAGGGCGGCGGCACCGGCGGCAGCGACACAGGCGGCGGCGGCGCCGGCGGCAGCGACACAGGCGGCGGCGGCGCTGGCGAGGGCGGCGGCGGCGCTGGCGAGGGCGGCGGCACGGGCGGCAGCGACACAGGCGAGGAGCCTTGGTCGACCGGATTCGCAGGGGTCGTGGCGCTCGACGAAGCCACGGACGACCGCTTCTGGGCCGTCGCGTTCGACGCCGAGTCCAGAGCTTACGCTGCCGGGCACGTGGCCGTGGCGGGCGACACGTACATGGCGGTGGCGCGCTTCAAGACCGATGGCTCGTTCGACACGACCTTCGGCACGAACGGGGTCGCGAGGGTCAACGTGGTCGCAGGCAAGACCACGGAGACCGCGCGCGGCATCGTCCTGCAGTCGGACGGGAAGATCGTGCTCGCCGGCCAGGTCGAGCACGACCCGAGCGCCACGCCGTCGGACGCGGATCTCGCGGTCGTGCGGTTCAACAGCAACGGCACGCTGGATACGACCTTCGGCACCGAGGGCATCGCCATCCACGATCTCGGCGCCGGCGAGGGCAACACGGGCGATCTGCTCTGGGGCGTCGACCGCGACGCGAGCGATCGGCTGGTCCTCTTCGCCAGCAGGAAGGCGGCGGCTCGCGCCGATCGGGATCGCGCGATCGTGCGGCTCACCGCGAACGGCGCCCTGGACACCACGTTCGCGACGGAGGGCGTCCACACGCTCGACGTCGATGGGCTGAACCTGGGCGACAACCCGCGCAACGGGTTCGTGCAGGCCGACGGCAAGATCTTCTCTTCCGGCTACACGAGCGTGGGCGGCAGGAACCAGATCGTGCTGCTGCGGCTGAACCAGGACGGCACCCCGGATACGACCTTCTCGTCGGACGGCGTCGTGAGGCTCGCGCCGTTCCCGCTCGGCATGGCCGAGGCCTACGGCGCGGCTCGCCAGTCGGACGGCAAGTACGTGACCACCGGATACGGGCGCTCCGAGGAGAGCGGGGCCGTGGATCTCGTGTCCTTCCGCGTCACGGCCACGGGCGGATTCGACCCCTCCTGGGGCGTGGGCGGCGGCGTCCTGCTCGACGTGGCCGGCGACAACGACCGCGGGCGCAACCTCCTCGCCCTGCCCGACGATCGCGTCGTGATGGTCGGGAGCGCCACCCCCGCGACGGGCAACGTCGACGGGATGATCGCCCTGTTCGACAAGAACGGCGCCCTGGACACGCGCTTCGATCCGAACGGATACCGGCGCTACAGCTTCGATCGCCCCGACGACTCGCTCTACGGCGTCGCGCTGTCGCCGAACGGCGCATGGCTCGCGGCCGCCGGGTACCGGTCCGACAGCGACGGTCCCGAGGACGACGACGCGACGCTGGTCTTGCTGCCGGTCCCGGCGCAGAGGGACTGACGCTCACACGACCGACGCGCGCCGGGAGGCGCCCCCCGCCGCGCCGCGCTGACAGGCGGGGGAGCGCTCCCTCCGTGTTGACGGGCAGGGTACGACGGACGATTCTCGCGCGAAACGAGCTCGGGGCCGCCGCGACGCCGGCGGGCCCCGGGCGAGCGCCCGTATCTCGGAGAGGCAGCATGAACAGCGTGAGGCCGACAATGAACCGCGCCCGGAGCGAGAGGGCGGGCCGCCGCCTCTCGACAGCGCTCCTGCTGTCGCTCGTCGGCGTCGCCGCGGCCGCCGGGTGCCGCAAGCCGCCCCCGGACGAGGTGGTCTATACGGGCCAGGGCGCGGGGCCCGGCGTCGCGCAGCCGCCAGGCAGCGGCGGGTCCGCACCCGTGCCGTCGATCGGGAGCGGCGCCACGAGCACCACGGCGGCCTCCTCCACGATCGCCACGACCGCTGGCGCGGGGGGCGCGGGGGGCGGCGAGCCGGCCCCCGGCGACGTGTGCCCCCCGGTCCCCATCGCGGAAGGCCCCTTCAGCAAGGCCAAGCTGATCACCGCAGCGGCGGACTGCGCGCTGAACCGCGCCTGCGAGTTCGAGGTGCAGGCGCGCGCGCTGCACGAGAGCGCCGCGGCCCTCGCCCGCGGCCCGGGCGAGCCGAGCGCCGCCGCCGCGCGCGGCGCCTGGCTCGCCGCCATGGCGGTCTGGCAGGAGGTGGAGCTCTTCCGCTTCGGCCCCGCGGCGAGCTCCACGCAGCCCGGAGGACAGGACCTCCGGGATCAGATCTACTCCTGGCCCCTCGTGAGCCGGTGCAAGATCGAGGAGCAGATCGTGAGCCGCGCCTATGCGCAGCCGAGCTTCTCCTCGTCGCTCATCAACGGGCGCGGCCTCGCGGCGCTCGAGTACCTCGCCTTCTACGGCGGCGGCGACAACGCCTGCTCGCAGTACTCGCCCATCAACGCGAACCGCACCTGGGCGGCGCTCGGCGCGGGAGAGCTCGCGCAGCGCAAGGCCGATTACGCCGCCGCGGCGGCCGCGGACGTGCTCGCCCAGGCGGGCGCGCTCGCGCGCGCATGGGCGCCCGAGGCGGGGAGCTTCCGGGAGAAGCTCATCCAGGCCGGCCAGGGGAGCCCCGTCTTCGCGACCGAGCAGGACGCGCTCAACGCGGTGAGCGACGCGATGTTCTATGTCGAGAAGGAGCTGAAGGACTGGAAGCTCGGGCGCCCGCTCGGCTTCACCGAGGACTGCGTCACGCCCACCTGCCCGGAGGCGCTCGAGTCCCGCTTCGCCCTCGCCTCGGCGGCGCACATCCGGGCCAACCTGCGCGGCTTCCGGCGCCTGTTCCAGGGCTGCGGCGAGGGCGGCGAGGGCGTCGGGTTCGACGACTGGCTGCGCGCGGTCGACTCGGCCGATCTCGCCGATCGCATGCTGCAGGCGCTGTCGGGAGCCCAGTCGGCCGTGGACGCGCTCGACCTGCCGCTGGAGCAGGCGCTCTCGACCGACCGGGCGAAGGTCGAGCCGGTCTACACCGCCGTGAAGGCCCTGACGGACCTGCTCAAGACGGAGTTCGTCAGCGCGCTGAACCTCGAGCTGCCCCAGTCGTCGGAAGGTGACAACGACTGAGCCCCCTGGCCGCGCGGGCCCCCTGGGGCTCGCGGCGGCGTGGTCGCGCGCGGCCGCGGCGCTGCGTCGAGCGCTGTTTCGCCCGATCGACATCGCCTGGCTCGCGGCGCTCCGCGCCCTGTTCGGGCTCACGATGTGCGTGAGCATGGCGCGCTTCATCGCGTATGGCTGGATCGACGAGTTCTTCGTCAAGCCCAGCTTTCACTTCAAGTACTGGGGCCTCGCGTGGGTCGAGCCGCTCTCGCCGGCCGGGATGCACGCCCTGTTCTGGGCGCTCGCGGCGCTCGCCCTGGCGCTCGCCCTCGGCTTCATGTTCCGCGTCGCGGCGCCCCTGTTCGTCGTCGGCTTCACCTACCTGCAGGTCATCGACGTCACGACGTACCTCAACCACTACTACCTGGCGAGCCTGCTGGGCCTGTTGCTCGCGGCGTCGCCGGCGCACCGCGCCTGGTCCATCGACGCGCTGCTCTCGCGGCGCAGCGAGCGCTCCGTCTCCGCTGCGTGGCTCTACCTGCTGCGCTTCCAGGTCGGCGTCGTGTACACGTTCGCGGGGCTCGCGAAGGCCCACGCCGACTGGCTCCTGCACGCGCAGCCGCTCCGCATCTGGCTCGGCTCGCGCA
Source organism: Sorangium sp. So ce128 (assembly GCF_051525245.1). NCBI lineage: Bacteria > Pseudomonadati > Myxococcota > Polyangiales > Polyangiaceae > Sorangium > Sorangium sp. So ce128. The sequence continues at coordinate 8,438,245 of NZ_CP150313.1, forward strand.
CGGACATGCCGGTCCTCGGCCCGCTCTTCACGCACCCGTGGGCCGCGCCGCTCATGAGCTGGGCGGGCTTCCTGTTCGACACCAGCGTCGTCTGGCTTCTCCTCTGCCGGAGGCTCCGCCCCTTCGCGTACGCCGCGGTGATCCTGTTCCACGTCGTCACGCGCTCGCTGTTTCCGATCGGGATGTTCCCGGTGATCATGGTCCTCTCCGCGCTCGTGTTCTTCTCCCCGGAGTGGCCCCGGCGGCTCCTCTCCCGGCTCCGAGCGCGCGCGCTCCCCGCCCACGGCGGCGCCGGCGCGCCGCAAGCGCGCACCGACGACCCCGCCCTCCCCCCGGCGGCGCCGCCCTCGCGATCGCTGCGCGCCCTCGGGCTCGCGCTGGGCGCCGCGTACTGCGCGATTCAGCTCGCGATGCCGCTCCGCTTCCTGGCGTACGGCGGCAACGTGCGCTGGCACGAGCAGGGGATGCGCTTCTCCTGGCGCGTGATGGTGCGCGAGAAGAACGGGAGCGTCACCTTCATCGTCCGCAGCAGGCAGACCGGCCGGACATGGCATGTGAGCCCGCGGGAGTACCTGACGCGCCTGCAGGAGCGCGAGATGGCGGGCCAGCCCGATCTCATCCTGCAGCTCTCCCATCACATCCGCGAGGACTTCGAGCGCCGCGGCCGCGGGCCGGTGGAGGTGCGCGCCGACGCCCTCGTCTCGCTCAACGGCCGCCGCATCGCGCGCCTCATCGATCCCGGCGTCGATCTTGCCGCGGTCCGCGACGGCCTCGGCCCGGCGCCCTACATCCTTCCAGCTCCAGAGGGGCCTCCCCCCCACATCCGCCCGCTCTGATCGACGTGCGCGTCCACGTCGGGCGCCCCGCTCGCTTCCCGCCCACCTCTCCTACATGCAGCGCACAGCGGCGGTCACCCGCACAGGAGACGGGCCCAGATCGGCGTTTTCTGCGCGCAAGCGCACTCCAGTCTCAGGATTGATCATATTTTCCCCACCTCCCTCGCGGCGCTCCAGCCTTGGACGAGGGTGAGGAGTTGCTCGTAGCCACGGCCCAAGGTCTGCCAGCCGGGCTCGCCGTTTCGCCGGAGGTGTCCGCCGAGCCCGGCGATTGCCAGGAAGGCATCGCGGGCCGTGGCGTTCTCGGGCAGGGGCTTGCGCGCGAAGACCCGCAGCACCTCGATCTGGGTGGGCGTGAGCACGGCGGTCGCGGGCTGCTCCGGAGCGCGCCGAGCCTCGCTGCGCAGCAGCAATAGCTGCCAGGCGATGGGCGCGAAGAGCGCCAGCACGTTGCGCAAGCCGTGCAGGTCCTCGATCTGGCGCTTCTCGTAGGCGCATCCGGTCTTCAGGGCCTTGAAGAACTCCTCCACCATCCAGCGCGCCCGGTACCAGTCGACCAGCTGCGTCAGCTGCTCGACGGACTCGACCGGCTCGCTCGTGAGCAGCACCCACTCGACCGGCGCTTCGCCCGGCGGCGGCTCGATCTCCCAGACGCGTACGACCCACAGCGACAGCGTCGCAGGCAGCTCGCGCGGCTGGGATCTCGGTCGCCGCAGGGTCACGCGCGTGCTTCCAAGGGCGAGCTTGGCCAAGCGTCCTGCGCGCGGAGGATGCAGCCGTTTCTGTTGAGGGCTGCGATTGCCCGCCGGCCGCGGCGAAAGCTCTACCTCGCGTACGGCCACCGCTTGAACATGCGCGAGCGCCTGCTCGAGCTTGGCCTGCTCTCCGAGGGCGTCAGCCTCGACGAGGCGATTGTGCGCGAGCCGAATCACGAACCGATGCCCTGCGCTCAAAAGCTGCGCGAACAGGCCGTAGTCGTCGCCTTCGCGGTCCATGACGTGCACCACGTCGTGCGCAGTAGCGCCCAAGGCCGCGACTCGCTCCACCTGCTCTCCCCAGCGGTCGTGCTCGTTGTCCGTCCTGCCGTCGTCGCGCACGTGCGTGCTCAGATCGAGCACGCCGAGCGGGCGGCGCGTTCCATCGCCGCTGACCGCCAGCGTGAAGTGGGCGAAGAACGTCTGCCCCGAGGAGCGCAGCCGTCCGAGCCCCTGCCGCTGGCCGTCCGAGCGGAAGGACAGGGTCGTGGTGTCATGGATGGCGAGCACGACCGGCTCGGCCTCCATGCGCGCGAGGGTGGCGCGCACATGCGGAGCCAGAATCGCCGCGGGCGTGACGGCGTCGTTGCCGAAGAAACGGTACGCCGCCTCCAGCTCGCTGTCGGACAGCAGCGAGGGGAAGCTCTTGTCCGGCGCCTGCGCCAGCTTCTGCACCAGCTTGCTCTGGCGCTTCGAAAGCCGCGCATCGCCGAAGTGCGCGTCGCTCATCTCCTCGGCGAGCGCCGCTGCGTGCTCTGCTGCAGGTGAACCCATCCGCAGCTTTGATCACGTCGCTCAGCACACATCAAGCGAGATGTGTAGGATCCTGAGACTCCAGTGCGCTGAGCACCGAAAACGTCGAGGTGGGCCCGTATCCGAAGCGGGTGACCGCCGCTCTAGAATGATGCCTTGGCGCCGACCTGGATCCAGCGCGGCGCGTTCGGCCGGGCGCCGAAGGGCCGGCGCGACACGATGTACTGGGAGCCGAGGATGTTCCGCGCGTTCGCGTAGAGCACGAGCGGCCCGACGACACGCACCTTGGCGCTCGCGTCGAAGAGGAGCTGCTCGTCGGTGGCGAGCGCCCGGGATATGGGCTCGCTGCCGGCCTTCTCCCGCATGGCGGACATGTAGGTGGCGCCCACGGCGACGCCGGCGCGCTCGTGCTCGACCCCGACCGAGAGGCTCGCCTGGTGCCGCGGGACATAGGGCATCTCGTCTCCCTTCACGACGCGGCCGAAGATGGGGTCGTCCGAGGCGAAGCTCGAGAGGAACTCGGTGCGGGTGAGCGTGTAGGCCGCGGTGATCGGCAGCTTGAGCTGGCCGAGCGGGACCTCGTGCTCCGCATACGCCTCGATTCCGTAGATCCGGGCCTCGCCCGCGTCGTACTGGCGATCGAGATCCGCGTCGAGACAGCCGCTGGAGAGCGTGCAGACATCCGTGATGTTCGAGTAATCGTTGAAGTAGCCGATGATCTCCGCGCGCAGCGGCCCGTCGGCGAAGCGAGCGCCGCCCTCGTAGTTCACGCTGAGCTCGGGCTCGACGTGCTCGTCGCTCCCCGGGGCCGGGGGGCTGAATCCTCGGTAGGCCCCGGCCAGGAGGCCGAGCGCCTCGGTGAGCGCAAGGTAGGCGCCCGCGCCGGGCAGGAGCGCCTGCGCGAGCCGCGTTTGCTCGCGCCCCGCCGCGCGATCCACGAGGGCAGAGCGCATGAGCTCGATCCGGACGCCGGGCGTCACCGTGAGCGCTCTCCAGGTGATCGCGTCGCTCGCGTGGAGCGCGACCGCCTCGGTCCATGCCTCGTTGAACTGGGTCACGACGGTCGGTCCGCCGTCCGGCACGAGCGCGCCGCCGAGCACGAGAAACCCGTTCTCGCTGTGGCGGCGCTCGACCCGATCGTGGTGCAGGCGCAGGCCGTACTCGACGCGGTGCGAGACGGGCCCCGTGGCGACGTTCCAGCGGACGCGGGTCTCCACGCCTTGCGACACGAAGTCGCGCTCGTTGGGGCCGATGAGCAGCGCCTCGCCCGGCGTCGAGCTGTCGAGCTGCCCGGTCAGCACGGCGTGGTACACCGCGTTCTGCGGCGTGTCCGGGGCCGCGAGCACGTCGAACAGGTTGGCCCCGCGGAAGCCGTTCACCTTGCGCCACACGCGCGAGAAGTCGTTCCGGTACACGGTCGTCGTCACCGACAGGTCGCGCGACGGCTCGAGCACGTGGGTCACGGCGACCGCGGTGCGGTGGTTGCGCATGCGGTCGAGCGCGGTCACCCCGTAACGGCGGAGCGGGTCCTCCTCGAAGTCCCCGTCCGTGATGCCGAGGTACGTCTCGTTGGAGAGCTCTTCCGAGTAGGTGAGCTTGAGGCGGAGCTCGTTCTTGATGCGGGCGGCAGGGTCGACGAGGTAACTGCCCTTGACCATCACCTCGTTGCGGTAAAACCCTGTGTCCGCGCCGCTCGGGAGCTCCTTGAAGCCGTCGCTCCGCAGGTGCACGCCCTCGACGAGGAAGTCCATCTGACCGTCGCTCGTCCCGACATAGGCGTGCGCCTTGCCGTAGCCGTACTGGCCCAGCGCGAGATCGAGCGCGCCCGACGCGAGCGACGGGGCGGAGCGGGTGACGAGATCCACGGTGCCACCCACGGTCTGCGGGCCATAGGCGATGGCCCCTGGCCCCTTGATCACGCGCACGTTCGACATGCGGGTGATGAGCGGGAAGTAATAAGCGGCTGGCGCGGAGTACGGCGCAGGAGAGATGGGGACGCCATCCTCCATGAGCGTCACCTTCTTGCTGCGATCGGGGTTGACGCCGCGAACACCGATGTTCGGCCGCAGGCCCAGCCCGTCTTCGCCCCTCACGTACACGCCGGGAACGCTGACCAGCACGGCGTGGGGATCGTCGTGCTCGAAGCGCTCGAGCTGGCGGCTCTTGATCACATGAGCCGAGCCCGCGGTCCGCGTCACGCGCGTGCCCGCGACCGTCACCTCCACCGGCGCGTCGCCGGCAGGCGCCGCCGGCGCCGGTGTAGCGCCTTCGTGATTCACCGCCGGCGCATCGCCGGGAGGTGCCGCCGGCGCAGCGCTGGGAGCCGCCGCCGGCGCTGGCGCAGCAGCATCCTGGTCCCCCGCCGGCGCATCGCCGGGAGGTGCCGCCGGCGCATCGCCGGGAGGTGCCGCCGGCGCCGGTGCAGGTGCGTCCCGGCCCGCCGCCGGCGCTCCCGTGCCCGGAGGCGCTCCCGGCATCGCTGGATCCCCCGGGGCCTCCGCGCTCGGTTCAGGAGACTGCGCATGAGCGACCCCGGCCACGGTGATCAGAAGCACGGGAACAGCGAGCCCGAGACGGGCCCGGAAGGGACGGGTCTGCGTTGACATGTAATATGTATTACTAATCCACCGAATCACACCGCATCGCGAGCTCGGTGGGCTCGCGGCGTGTCGAACTCGCGGTCATCAGGGGCCTACTACAAATGAAAGTCAACATCGAGTAGCCCTTGAACAGCGCAGGCCGACGTGCGCTCACGCCAGACGGCAGCGCAGACGACAATGGAGCGTGCACCGCCGTCCGCGCAGCCACAGAAGGCCTCCGCCGGTCCGAGAGAGGCCGCCTCGTTCTCAGGTGCAGGAGCGCGTTCGGAATGGGAATGGAAGAGGACGGGCTTCTCGACGACACGCCTCCGATGGGCTGCCCCGCAGGGCCGAAGCTTCCACGCGATGTTGCCGCGCCGTCGCAACCACGTCGCCCCTTCAGCGCATCTTCCCGCCGCTCGGACCGCCCCGGAGCGTTCGTCGTCGAGGAGTGCTCATGAATTACGACATCGGCATGATCTGCCCAGCCTGCGGCTGCGTCACCATCTTCCAGGCCGGCACCACCACCCCGCGGCGATGCGCGCGCTGCCACGACATGGACGCGGAACCTCCGCTCCCGCCGCCAGCGTACGAGCGGCCGACATTCCCCGGCGGGCGCAGCCGGAGGCCCGAGGCCGCGCAGCTCGACTGGATGGAATGATCATACCGGCGCGCCGAGCTGCCGAAGGAGCTCCCGCACCACCCCGCAAGCGCAGTGCTCCCGGTAGGCGCGCGTCGAGCGCACGTCGTCGATGGGCGAGATGTCCTGCGCGACCGCCGCGTCGATCTCCGCCGCGGTGAGCTCGGCGAGCGGACGGGACATGCAGAGCGCGCGCACGCTCGGCAGGAGCGCCGTCGTCGGCGCGACCGACGCCATCCCCAGCCCGAGCCGCGCGGCGCGCCCGGATCGCACCTCGGCCACGCCCGCGAGCGCGACCTTCGAGATCGCCTGCGCCCGTCGCGCGCCGATCTTGCGCCAGTACCAGGGCGACCCGGGCGCCGGCAACGCGATCTCCACGGCGACGATCACCTCGTCCGGCGCGCGCGACGTGCGCTTGTAGCCCGTCTGCAGGGCGCTCATCGGGATGCGCCGCTCCCCGCGGACGCTCTGCACCACGACGGTCGCGTCGTAGGCGGCGAGCGCGGCGACGCCATCGGCGGCCGGCGACGCCGTGGCCAGGTTGCCGCCGAGCGTGCCGCGCGCCTGGATCTGCACCGCGCCCACGTCGCGGCTCATCCGCGCGAGGAGCGGCGCCCGCGCGGCGATGGCGTCGCTCCGGAGCATCTCCAGGTACGTCGTCGCGGCGCCGACCCGGAGCGTGTCGCCAGAGAGCGAGATGCCTCGCAGCTCCGAGAGCCGGGACACGTCGACGACGAGCGGCGCCGCCGGGCTCCCTGCCGCGACATCGAGCGTGGGCCTGAGCTCCTGCTCGACGACCCAGTCGGTGCCGCCGGCCAGGAGCGTGACCGGCGCGCCGAGCGCGGCCCGCTCCGCCACGATCTCGCACAGCGGACCGAGCCCGGCGACGTGCCGCATCTCGAACAGGCGCAGATCGGCGAGGCTCACGGCGCCGCCCCTCCCCCGCCGCGGCGCAGCGCGGCGGCTGCGCGGACGCTCTCGACGATCCGCTGGTACCCGGTGCAGCGGCACAGGTTGCCAGCGAGCGCCTCGCGCACCTCGAGCTCCGACGGATCCGGGCTCCGCGCGAGCAGCGCCTCCGCCGAGAGCAGCATGCCCGGCGTGCAGATCCCGCACTGCGCGCCCCCCTCCTCGACGAAGCAGCGCTGCAGCGGCGACAGGTGTCCGGCGCATGCGAGGCCCTCGACCGTCGTCACGTGCCGCCCCTCGCACTGCCCGATCGCGACGAGGCAAGCGTTCACGGGGTCGCCGTCGAGCAGCACCGTGCACGCGCCGCACTCGCCCTCCGCGCACCCCTCCTTCGTGCCCGTGAGCCCGAGCGGGCCCCTGAGCGCGTCGAGCAGCCGCGAGAGCGGCGGCAGATCGACCTCGCGCGGCGAGCCGTTGACGACGAGCGATACCTTCATGCGCGATCCCCTCCCCCTGCCGCCTGCCGCGGCGTTGCGGCGGCGCGCGCCGCCTCGAACAGGCGCTCCGGCGTGAGCGGCAGCGCGCGCGCGGCGATCCCCGTCGCATGCTCCACCGCCGCGGCGATCGCGGGCGCGGCGCCGTCCATCGGCAGCTCGCCGATGCCCTTGGCCCCGCCGCCCGGGCCGAACGGGAAGGGCTCCTCGACCAGGACGACGTGGAACGGCGGCGCGTCGAGCGACGTCGGGATGATGTAGTTGCTCATCCGCGGGTTCCTGATCTTGCCGTCCTGCCAGACGATCTCCTCGGAGAGCGCCCAGCCGATCGCCTGGAGGCTGCCGCCCTCGATCTGCCCCGTGCACATGACCGGGTGGATCGCCTTGCCCGCGTCGACGGCCGACCAGAAGTCGACGACCGTCACCTCGAAGGTGTCGAGGTCGACCTCGACCTCGGCCACGTCGCACGCCCAGCCGAAGCACGGGTACGCGTCGCCCTTGTACGCCTCGTCGTCCCAGCGCACGTAGCCGGGCGGCTCGTACTGCTTCAGCGACGTCACCTGCCCCTCGCGCGCGAGCAGCCGGTCGGCCGCCTCCTCGAAGGTCAGCGCCGGCAGTGCCTCGGCCGCGCCGCCCTGCGGGGCACTCGCCTGCCATGCCGCCCGCGCCGCCTCCTGCTCCGCGCGCACGCGGCCCGCCAGATCGCGCGCCGCAGCCTCGAGGATCGAGCCGACCACCATCACCGTGCGCGACGCCACGGTGGGCCCCGAGTCAGGCACGGTCGTCGTGCACGGCACCGCGAACTCGACCCGATCGATCGGCAGCCCCGCGGCGTCCGCGGCGATCTGCCGGAACACCGTCTCCGTCCCCTGGCCGATGTCCGTCGACGCGGTGCGGACGCGGAGGCGGCCGCCAGGCGCGAGATCCAGGGCGACCTTGCCCTTGAGGAAGCGCTCGCCCGCCCCGGTGAAGCCCGCGCCGTGCATGAACACGGACAGCCCGATCCCGCGCGCCACGCGCCCGCGCACGACCGGCCCCGCCGCGCGCTTCTGGCGGTAGCCGCTCGTCGCGATCGCCCGGGCGATGCACTCCTCGCCCGCGACGCTCGCGCGGAGCACCTGGCCGGTCGCCGTCGAGTCGCCGGGGCGCAGGACGTTCTTCGCCTTCAGATCGAGCGGATCGCAGCCGAGCTCCTGCGCGACGCGGTCGATGTGCCGCTCGATCGCCCAGATCGTCTGCGGCGCGCCGAAGCCGCGGAAGGCGCCGTTCGGCGGCGTGTTCGTCGCCACCGCGGTCGCCTCGATCCAGACGTCGTCCCAGCGGTAGGCGCCCGTCGCGTGCAGCGCGCCGCGCGACAGGACCACCTGCGATAGCGTCGCGTAGGCGCCGCCGTCCATGAGGATCCGGATCTTCAGCGCGCGGAGCGCCCCGTCGCGGTCGCAGCCGCTCGTGATCTCGCAGGAGGCCGGGTGGCGCTTCGTCGTCGCCTCGATGTCCTCGGTCCGGTCGTAGATCATCCGGACCGGGCGGCCGCTCTTCTTCGCGAGGAGCGCCGCGTGGAGCGCGATGACCGACGGGTACTCCTCCTTGCCCCCGAAGCCGCCCCCGGTCACCGACTGCGTGACGTGGATCCGCTCGGGCGGGAGCCCGAACGCCTTCAGAAACGCCTTGTGCACGTAGAACGGGCACTGGAGCGAGCCGGTCGCGTGCGCGCCGGCCTCGTCCCACCACGCGACGACCCCCTGCGGCTCGATGTAGAGTTGCTCCTGGTGGTGCGTGGCGTACGTGCCGGAGACGACCACGTCGCAGCGAACGAGCGCCGCGTCGATCTCGGCCTCGCTGCGCTCCCGGTCGACGTCGGCGCGCCCCTTCGTGATGAGGAAGCGCTTGAAGACGTTGTCGGTGCCCCAGACGAGATCCTTGCCTTCGAGCGCGGCGCGCGCGTCGAGCACCGGCGGCAAGGGATCGATGTCGAGCGTGACCGCCTGGACCGCCCGCGCGAGCTTGAGCCGGTCCGCGCAGCCGAGCAGGGCGATCGGCTCGTAGGCGTGGTTCACCCTGCCGGCGGCGAGGATCGGCTGATCGTCCAGGATGAGCGCGACCACGTTGACCGGGACGTCCTCGGCGAGCACCACCGTGACGTCGCTCCAGTCGAACGCGGGGTCGAGCCGCACTCCTCGCAGGATCCCGCGGGGCACGGGGCTCCGCACGGTGCGCCCGAAGATCTCCCCCGGCATCGCCGGGATGTCGTCGACGTAGCGCGACGCCCCCGTGACCTTGGGAGGGCCGTCCGTACGGGGCACGCTGCTCCCCACGGTGCTCGCTGAAGCGGGAGGGCTCGTCGCCATTCGTGTGCTCCTCCTCGCTGACGATAGCCCTGTACCCGGGGCACGTCGACAGCGGGCGCGCCGCGCGCGAGGCCGATGGACGCGGCGGGCTCTCGTCTCTTCAGGTTCAGGCCAGGAAGCGCGGCGGGCCCCCGAGCACGCGGATCACGTCGACCGGCACATTCAGGTCGTGCAGCACCCCTGGATCGTCCACCTCCTCGTCGACGCACCTGTCGCCGAGCGCCCTCAGGTGATCCCGGAGCGGCGGTGGATCGGCCTCCAGGTAACGCTGGAGCGCCTCGGTGCGCAGCACCACCGGGTGCCCGCCGCGGCCGAGGTGCCGCGGCCGCACCGCGAGCGGCGGCGTCGTCGAGGAGGCGCCCGCCTCGAGGCGGGCGAGCAGCCGCGCCACCGTCGCGGCGCGCGCGGGGGGCACGTCGACCGGCGTCACGATGACCGCGTCGGCGTCGCCGATGCGCGGCGCGGCGACGGCCAGCGAGCCCGCCGGCCCGAGGTCGTCCGGCGCGGACCACGAGACCAGGTCGATGCCCGGCTGCACATGAGCCAGCAGCGCGTGAAAGACGGAGCTGCGCACCACCACGAGCACCCGCGCGCTCTCGGCCGAGAGGCGAGCCTCCGCGTGCGCGATCGCCAGCGGCCGCTCGGCCCCGCCCTTCGTCGATGACGGCCAGGCCAGGAGCGCCTTCGGCCCCCCGAGCCGCTTGCCCGCGCCCGCGGCGAGCACGATCGTGGTCACTCGATTCATCCAGCCTGCTCCTCTCCGGCGGACGTCGTGCCGGTCGATGACCATCGAGCGCGCTGCCGCCCCGCGCGCCACGCGACGAGCTCCGCGGCCAGAGCAACGCTGATCTCGGCCGGCGTGCGCGCCCCGATGTCGAGGCCGACCGGCATCCTGACCCGCGCGACGTCGCCCTCCGGCACCCCCTTCGCCTCGAGCCGCGCGCGCGTTCGCGCAGCCTTCGCGCGGCTCCCGACGCCGCCCACGTACCCGAAGCCGCGCGCGAGCGCCCACGCGAGCGCCTCCTGATCGAGGGCGTGGTCGTGCGTCATCACGAGCGCCGCCGCCTCGCCGAGCTCCCTCGGCAGGCCCGTCAGCACCTCCGGGTCGTCGTGCTCGGCGAGCACGAGCCGCACCTGCTCCCCCGGCGCCGGCGCGAGATCCCGCGGCGCATCGTCGTACGCCGACGGCGCGCGGGCGAGCGGCGCCGCCGCCGGCACGCGGGCGGGGTCGGCGGCGGCGGGGCGCGTGTCGCAGAGGGTCACGCGGAAGCCCAGCGACGCGAGGAGCGGCGCGGCGAACGCGCCCACGTGCCCGGCGCCGATCACGAGGACGTGCACAGCGGGCAGCATCGGCTCGATGAGCACCTCGACCGAGCCTCCGCAGCACATGCCCAGCGTCGGGCCCAGGCGGAACGTCTCGAGCTTCGGCGCGCTGGCGAGCTCGTCGAGCGCGCGCCCCATGATGCCGAGCGCCGCCCGCTCGACGGCGCCGCCGCCGATCGTGCCGATCGCGGTGAGATCGTCGAAGAGGCAGAGCTTCTGCCCCGGCGTCGACGGCGCCGAGCCGTGCCGCGCCACCACCGAGGCGAGCACCACCCGCCGCCCCGCCTCGAGCGCGTCCAGGGCCGCCCGAAGCACGTCGTGCGGGAACGCCGTCCTCGGGATGACCTGGCTCAGATCCGGCATGATTGAGACTCTAGCGACCCGGCGACCGAAAACGAGAGCGCCGAGAGCCCCGGCGCCGAAAGAGCTTGCTGGAACGCCGCGCTTGTCGCGAAAGTCGAGCGCGCTCGGAGAGCGGCGCAGGCGTCCCCCGAGATCCCGGCCCGCTGTGACCGCCGGGATCCACATAAATACGCGGAGTTACAAGCCACGATGACCCCCCCCGCCACGCTCGACCCCGACCTCCAGCGCGCCCTCTCCGATCCGGGCTTCACGCCGGGCCGCCGCCACTTCGCCGCCCTGATGGATCTGCTCGAGACGGCCGATGAGCCCGCCGAGCTGGCGGAGCGGGCGCTGCGGCGCGCTGGCGCTGCGGCGCTGCCCGCCGCGATCGAGCGCGCGGCCGGCGCGCCGCCGGCGCTGCGCGCGCCGCTCACCCGGCTCGTCGGCAAGCTGATGGCCGCGGGGCCGATCGAGCCCGAGGTCTCGGAGCGGGCGCGCGACTACCTGCTCGCCTGCCTCGGCGACGACGATCGCCGCACGCGCCGCATGGCGGCGGTGGCGCTCGGCAAGCCGCCCGCGGCGGACGCCGGGCGAGCGCTCGTCGAGCAGGCGCTCGCCGAGGCGGCGCGCAGCGAGCGCTCGCCCGACGTTCGCCGCGCGCTGATCGACGCGCTCGGCAAGGTGGGCGGCGGCGCCGCGCTCGAGGCGCTGGCCGAGCTCGACGGCGACGACATCGCCGGCGTGCGCGCGCGCGCCGAGCTCCTGGCCAGGAGGACCCTCACGCGCGGCGAGCCGTCCGAGATCGCCGGCGATCGCGCGCCGGAGCGCCCCCTCCGGGTGGCGGTGCGCTGCCGGCGCGGGCTCGAGGCGATCCTCGCCGAGGAGCTCGCGGCGCTCGACGCGGACTCTCCCGGCGGGGCGCTCGTCCCCGAGCTCCGGAGCGATCCGTGCGGCGGCGCGCGGGTCGAGGCGGTGCTGAGCGGCCGCCTCGACGTCCTGTTCGGGGCGCGCACGATGCTGTCGTTCGCGTTCCCGCTGCCGCTGCGGAAGCTCGACCAGGGCGCCGACCTCGCCGCGGCGGTCGCGGAGCGGCTGCTCTCGCGGGAGGCGCGCGAGATCCTGCGCCGCTTCACCCAGGGCGCGATCCGCTACCGCATCGACTGGGCCGGCGGCGGCAAGCGCCGGGCAGCGGTGTTCCGCGCCGCGGCGGCCGTGGAGGCGGAGGCCCCGGAGCTCGTGAACGATCCGACCCAGAGCACGTGGGACGTGGTCGTCTACGAGGGCGCGGGCCGGGTGCGGGTCGAGCTCGCGCCGCGCCTGCCCGACCCACGGTTCGCGTATCGCCGGGGCGACGTGCCCGCGGCGTCGCACCCGACGATCGCGGCCGCGCTCGCGCGCATCGCGGGGGCGCGCGGCGACGACGTCGTCTGGGATCCGTTCGTCGGCTCGGGCCTCGAGCTCTGCGAGCGCGCCCTGCTCGGACCGTACCGGCGGCTCGTGGGCTCGGATCGCGATCCTCGGGCCCTGCAGATCGCGCGCGAGAACCTCGACGCCGCGGGCGCGCGGGGCGCGGAGCTCCTCCAGCGCGACGCGGGCGGCGCGCCGCCCCCGGGCGAGGCGCCCACGCTGATCCTGACGAACCCGCCCCTCGGGCGGCGCGTCGAGCGCACGGGAGATCTCGACGCCATGCTCGACCGCTTCGTCGAGGGCGCCGCGCGCGCGCTCGCGCCGGGCGGCAGGATGGTGTGGATCTCGCCGTTCCCCGCGCGGACCGAGGCCGTCGCGCGCCGCTCAGGCCTCCGGCCCGAGACGCTCCTGCGCGTGGACATGGGCGGCTTCGACGCGCAGATCCAGAGCTTCCACAAGGAGGCGCTCCGGCCGCGAGCGAGCCACGATCGACGCGACGGCCAGCGCGGGGACCGGCTCGACCGCCCCCCTGCCGGGCGCGGTGGGCGCGGCCCCCAGCAGGCCGAGCTGCGCGGCGAACAGCATCGCCCCCCCCGCCAGGAGCAGCGCCACCACCACCGCAATGATGATCCCGAGCCGCCCCGAGCGGTCAGGCGGCACGTCGGTGATCAGGCCGAAACCGTCGGCCGTGCCGAGGGGCGGCGGCTCCGGCGCGGCTGAGCCCTGCCCTGCGCTCTGAGCGGGCGCCGCGCTCTGCTGCGCGGCGACGGCGCCGTGCATGGCCGCCGAGGCTTGCTGCGATGGGCTGAGCGCGCCGGCTGCGGCGGAGGTCGGCCCGAGGAGCGCTCCGCCCCCCGCGTCGGCCCTCGTGAACGACGCGGCCGCGGGCGCCCCCGCGGCTCGTTCGAGCGGCGCCGCAGCGGAGCGACCTGTCGCCGCCGCATCGGCGAGCGCCTGGGGCGCGCCGAGCGTCGGCGTCGCGTCGACCGGGGGCGGCACGACCGGCGTGGGAGCCTCCCGCGTCCGCGTGGGGACGTCGTCATCGTCATCGTCGCGGTCGTCGACGATCGTGGGCGCATCGAGCGTGGACTCGTCGAGCATGTCCCCGTCGAGATCGCCGAGGAAAGGTAGCTCGCCGCTCCGGGGCTGAGGTCTCGCGACAGCTTCGGGCTCTGCGTCCGGGCGCTCGCGCCCCGGGAACGCGGGCGCTGGCGCTGCGACCGCGGACGGCTCTCGATGCCCTCCAGCCGGCGGCGCCGCACCTGGCGCGGGCCGCCCCGCGTCGGGCGCGCGGGGCGGGGCGGGCGCCGCTCCTCCGGAGCGCGCGGGCGCTGCGGCCGCTGGCCCAGCGGGCCCGCGGAGGTTCAGGGGCGTCGCCTCCCGCGCGGCCATCCTGGGCTCCGAGCCCTCACGGGCGTCGCCGGACGTCTGGGTCACCGGGACCGCCCCCACGCCCGGGACGCGCGCTCGCGCGACCGGAGCGCGCCCTTGCGCGGCCGGAGCCGCGGCGGGCGCCCTGGGGATCGGGGCGGCGCCCTGCCTGGGGGCCGGCGCGCCGGGTTGCGCCGCCGGGGGCCGCGCGCGCTCGGCCGGGAGAGGCGGCGCCGGTTGCCCAGCCGCCGCTGCCGCCGCGCGCTGCGCGATGACCTCGTCGAGCTGGCTCGAGCTGAACGGCGAGACCCGCATCAGCGTGCGCACCTCGTCGTCGTCCTCGTCGTTCGTCGCGTCCTCGTCGTCGAGCGGGAGCAGCGTGCGCACCGCGGGATCGGGGTGCCATTCCTCGAGAGCGCGCCGGAACGCGGCGGCGTTCGTCGTCCGCGCGGAGCGATCGCGCTGGAACGCATCGTCGAGGACCCGCTGGAGATCGTCGTCGCCCACGTCGAAGACGGCGAGCGGCGCCGGTGAGGAGCTCGAGATCCGTTGCCGCGTCTCGGCGTCGCTCCCGCCGCCGAAGGCGCTCGCCCCGGTCAGCACCTCGTAGAGCGTCGCCGCGATGGCCCACACGTCGTCGCCGGCCGAGAGCGTCCCGCCCCCGACCCGCTCGGGCGACTGGTACGCGATGCGGCTCGGCGTCTGGCGCAGGTCGGCCAGGATTGCCTTGGAGGTGCGATCGACCGCGGTCGTGAGCACGCACTCCGGCGAGATGGCGCCGTGCGCGACGCCGAGGGCGTGAAGCGCCTCGATCCGCTTCGCAAGACGAATGGCCCAGCCGACGGCGTCGAGCTCGTTCAGCGGGCCATCGCGCAAGATCCGAGTTGCAAGCGTTTCCACTTACGAAGCCAGGGTAGTACCGGTCCGCCGAAGTTTGTACCTGGATCCGCGCGCCGTTCGTCCCCGGGGCGACCGATTCCAGGGTGCGCGCCTCGCCGCGAACGCTCGGAGGCGGCGCCCCTGACGGACGGCGCTGGGGCGCGGATCCGCGGCGCAGGGAGCCGCGCTCGTCATGACCGCTCGCCCCCGGCCGCGTCGGTCGGGACGATGCGGACGCGCCGTACCCGCCGGCCGGCGACATCCATCGCCACGAGCGTGTAGCCCTCGCACTCGACGCGCTCGCCCGCCTCGGGTGGGTGCTCGAGCCGGCCGAGCATGTAGCCGCCGACCGTCTCGACGGTCTTCACCTCGGGCAGCAGCACGATGTGCCCGTCGCGCTCCAGGTCCGTCAGCAGGACGCGGCCGTCGACGTCGACGATGCCGCCGCCGCGGCGGTGGATGGGCGGCACCTCCTCGTCGTTCTCGTCGCGGATCTCGCCGACGATCTCCTCGATGAGGTCCTCCATCGTCACGAGCCCCATGAACTCGCCCGAGGCCGACGTGATGATCGCCACCGGCACCTGGCGCGCCTGCATCTCGAGGCGGAGGCGCTCGACCGAGGTGTTCTCGCGCGCGAAGATCGGCTTGCGGAGCAGCTCGGCGACGCGCGCCGCGCGGCGGCGGTGGCTCAGGACGTCGAACAGGTCGCGCAGGTGCAGGTAGCCGAGCACGTTCTTGCCCTGCTCGTCGAGCACCGGGTACCGGGAGTACCCGGCGTCGGCCACGATCCGCACCGCCTCGTCGATCGTCATGTTCGCGCGCAGGGTCGCCGCGTCGGAGCGGAGCGACATCACGTGCCTCGCCGTGCGCCGGCGCAGATCGAAGATGCGCACGAGCATGCTGCGCAGCGCCGGATCGAGCCCCGCGGGGCTCTTGGTCAAGAGCAGCCGGAGCTCCTCCGACGTGTGCGCGAACTCCTCCTCGCCCACAGGCCGGAGCCCGAAGAGGCGGACGAACCCGTTCGCCATCGAGTTGAGCACCCAGATGACCGGCCACATCAGGACGAAGAACCCGTGCAGCGGCCGCGCCGCCCAGAGCGTAACCTTCTCGGTCCGCTGGATCGCGAGCGACTTCGGCGCGAGCTCTCCGATCACGGTGTGGAGCGACGTGATCAGGATGAACGCGATACCGACGGAGATGGCGTGCGCGCCGACCCCCGACCAGGCGTCGAGCGGCGCGAGCAACGGCTCGATGAGCTGGGCGATGGCCGGCTCGCCGATCCAGCCGAGCCCGAGGGACGCGAGCGTGATGCCCAGCTGGTTGGCGGACAGGTACGCGTCGAGCCGCTGCGACATCTGCAGCGCGAGCCGGGCCCGCGCGTCCCCCTCGCGCACGAGCTGCTCCAGCCGCGTCGGCCGCATCTTGACGATGGCGAACTCGGACGCGACGAAGAACGCGTTGAGGAGCACCAGGAGCAAGGTGCCCAGGAGGTAGACGAGCGTCATGCCGATCGACGTCCTCCCCCCGGCGCGCCCGCCGCCCCGCGCCGCCTCGGCGACGAGCCGCGGCTAGATCCTCGCACGTTCGAGGATCTTGCTTCGCAGGTCCGGGTCGTCGTTGCTGAGTCCATCGACGAGAGCATCGGCCGGGGATTGCCCCTTGGCGATGAGCGCGCTGAGCCGATCGAGGTGGACGCGCTCGTCCTTGCCGTTCTTGTTCAGGCGCGCGCGCCGCTCGAGGCCGCCCGAGGCGATCGAGACGAGCCGCTCGGCCAGCGCCGCGAGCGGCTTGCCGCGGAACGTGGCGCGGAGCGCGCGCTCGGCGATCTTCGGGCGCACGGCCTCGAGCTCGTCGAACCTGAAGCTCTCGGACAGGGCGTCGGCCTCGTCGAGCGCGCGCGCATCGTAGAGGATGCCCGCCCAGAGCGCCGGGAGCGCGCAGACGAGGTTGGCCGGCAGCGAGTCTGCGCCGCGGACCTCGAGGGTCCGCTTCAGCCTGACCTCCGGGAAGAGGGTGTTGAGGTGCGTCTCCCAGTCGCCGCGGGTGGCCCGGTGCCCCTCGAAGCCGTGCTCCAGGAATTCGCGGAAGGTCTGCCCCGTGTTCTCGATCACCTCGCCGCCGCGCTTGAAGAGGAACATCGGCGCGTCGACCGCCCACGCGACGTAGTCCGAGAAGCGGCGCCCGCGCTCGAGCACGTCGCGGATCAGCCCCTGCCGCGCGGCGTCGACGTCGAGCCAGACCTTGGCGCGGTAGCTCCGCCCGCCGAACAGCGCCCCCTCGTAGAACGGGGAGTTGGCGAAGATCGCCGTCACGAGCGGGGAGAGCCGGAGCGACACGCGGAGCGCGCGCATCGCCGCCTCCTCGCTGGCGTAGTCGAAGTTCGCCTGCACGGTGGCGGTGCGGCGCATCATGTCGAGGCCGTGCGCGCCGCGCGTCGGCAGGTAGCGCCGCATGATCGCGTAGCGCGCCTTGGGCACCCAGGAGAGATCGGCTTGCGACGCGAAGGGGTGGAACCCGATGCCGAGCCAGGTCAGCTTGAGCTCGGCGGAGATGTCGCGCAGCTCCGCGAGGTGCCCGCTCATCTCCATACAGATCTGGTGGATGTTCTCGAGGGGTGCTCCGGACAGCTCGAGCTGCCCGCCTGGCTCGAGGGTCACCGAGGCGCCAGCCCGGGCGAGCGCGATCAGCGGACCGCCGGGGGTCTCGTGCTCGGGTGTCCACCCGTGCCGCTCGACGAGCGCCTGAAGGATGTTGAGGATGCTCCGCTCGCCCTCGTACGGGATGGCAGCGCCTGTCCTGGCATCGACACCGAACTTCTCCGCCTCGGCGCCGATCCGGTGAAGGGCCTCGGGCTTCGTGGCTTCGTGGAAGGGAAACAGCAGATCGTCAAACGTCTCCAACGGTTGAGACTTCGACTCACTCCCGTGGCTTGCATCGGCCATCATCACGTTTCCGGTTGGGTTTCGTTCTCGCTTAGAGCGCGCGCCTGAGAAGGGGCGCGCGCTGCGTCGTACGGAGCATCTTCGCGAGCGCGCCCAGGTGCGCCAGCGTTGTCCCCGTCCCTCCCCCGAGCATTCGCGCGCCCGCCTCGATGAGCCGCGCCGCCGACGCCGCCCAAGCATCGCAGATCTCGGCGGGCGCGATGCGGTCGGCACCGTCCGCCTGCACAGATTCCGCGCCGAGCAGCACGCCGACCTGAACCTCATGCGCGACGCCCTCGAGGCGCCGGAGCAAGTTGAGCCCGAGCTCGACCGACGGCACCTCGAAGAGCAACGCGTCCGCGCCGCTGTCGAGGGCTGAGCGGGCGACCTCCTCGAAGCCCTCGCCATCGGCGGTGCGCCCGGCGCCGTCGAGCTCCACGAGCGCCCACGTCGCCAGCTGCGTCGTGCTGGCGCTGACCACCGCCGCGCGGCGCGCGAGCCGCGCGACCGTGGGGCCGACGCACGCTGCCTGGATTGGATCGAAGCCGCACGCGACGAGGATCTCGCAGCCGGCCGCCGCCAGCCTCGCCGCATGGACGGCGTAATCCTCGGCGATCCGGTCGGCCATGGGCGCGGCAGCAGTGTGGCCCAGGATACCCGCCACCGCCACGCGACGCGCGGCCGCGCCCGCCGCCTCTGTAGCGAGCTCGACCGCAGTTCCGGTCAGCGCGGCGGCGCGGAACGCCATGCCGATGGGCGCCAGGGCGCGCGTCGTCGTCGCGGACGTGAGCGCCCGGACCACGTCGATCCCCAGCGCGATCTCCTGCTCGTGCAGCTCAGCGATCGCCCGCGGCGACTCGCGGAGCAGCCGGCCGAGGGCGGTGTTGGAGGACACCGCGGTGCCTCGTCCACGGAGCGAAGCGAGCGGATCGCCGCTGATGATGAGCGGACGACCCACGGGAGGCCGAGAGGTGGAGGCCTCGAGCGCATTCACGTCCTTCGCTGCTTTCCAGGGCTCCTCTACCACCGGTCTATAAGGGGAAACTAGCCCAAGACGGCCCTTCCGCGTCGCGAAATGGTGCAGGCCAGCGGGCTGGAGCACAGCGTTCCACGCAGCGGAGTCGGGGACAACCTGACGGACGCGCACCGGCGCTCGGCGCGGCGCCGGGGAGGAACGGGGGATCGGCCGTCATGAGGGGCTCCGCTTTGCCATGAGCCGTCATGTGGCCGGGAGGCGCCGGCCCCCTACCCCTCGGCCCCGGCGCGCGACGAACTTCCGGTCGAAGAGCCGCACCCGGCGGACGAACAGATCGAGCAGGAACACGACCATCGCAGCGTAGATGAACTGCTGCCAGAGCTCCTCGTGGAACGTCACCTTCTCCCCTGCCGGGTCGAAGATGGCCGCCACGCCGTTCGGATCGACCGCCCCGCCGGTCGACGTCGCGGCTTTCTCGAGGATCGCGAGCTCGGGCTCGAAGCTCGCGTACTCGCGCGGGTACGGGTTCGAGACGTGGCCGTAGCTGACGGCGACGGGCCGGAGCGAGCCGTCCTCGGCCTCGCGCAGGTGCTCCGCCCGCAAGAGGAACGAGCCGTACCGATCCAGCGCAAGCGCCGTCTCGTAGCGCCCCGGCGCGGTCTGACGCATGTCGACGACCCGCGTCGCGCCGCCTGGCTCGGGCCCGATGAGGGTGAGCCGGGAGGTCAGGTTGTTCTCGAACCGGTCGTCGGCCCCGAACGCGTCGACGGACGCGCGCAGCTCGCCGTCGACGATCTCGGCCTTCATGTCGAGCTCGCGCCGGTGCTTCTGGCGCATGTGCTCATGGACGAGCTGTCCCCAGAATTTTTCGAAGCCCGGCCACCTCAGCCACTCGACGGCCCAGCGCGCCTTGACGTCGGTCGTCCAGGCCAGCGTCCACCCGAGGCCGACGCGCCAGCGCGCGAGGATCGGCTCCTCGGTGTCGCTCGTGAGCAGCTCCTGGGCTGGCGCCGGCTTCAGCTTGGTCGAGACGTAGCCGTGCAGGTTGGGCGCCGTGCGGACGTCGACGCCGCGGAGGAACGCCGCGTCGCCGACCTGGGTCACCGGGAACCACTCCTCGACGGCGGCGGCGCGCGCGACCATCTCGGTCTCCTTGGTGAAGATCCGCGGCAGGTTGTTCGGATCCGGGACCGCGTGGAAGCGCCCCCCGCCCACGTCGGCGATCATCTTGAGCAGCTGCTCGTCGAGGTCGTTCCCGAGCCCCACGGTGGTCACGGTGATCGACTCGGCGATCATGGCGGACACGAGGTCCCGGATGCCGCCCGTCGACGCCTTGCCGTCCGTGAGCAGGATGACGTGCTTCTTGCGCGCCTGCGTGACGGTCATGTCCTGGTAGGCGGCGTCGAGCGCGGAGAAGATCTCGGTCCCGCCGCCCGGCTGGATGCGCGCGATCTCGCCCGCGATCCGCGAGCGGTTGCGCGCGGGCTGCATCTTCACGTAGCGCGTCGGCGCCGAGTCGAACGCGATCACCTCGATCAGATCGTCCGACGACAGCACCCCCGCGGTCGCCTTCGCCGCGGCCTTGGCCATCTCGAGGGGCAGCCCGGTCATCGATCCCGAGCGATCCATGACGAGCGCCATCGCCACGCTCGGCATGTCCTTCTTTCGCTCGTTGTCCATCCGAACGGGCAGGATCCGCTCGATGGTAGTGCGGTACCAACCACCGAGGCCGTACCCCGACTCGCCACCGGCGAAGAGGAACCCCCCGCCGAGATCCCGCACGTAGCTCTCGATGATCTCCTGCCCCTGCAGGCTGAGCGCTTCCTTCGGGGTGTCGGACACGATCAGGAAGTCGTAGCGCTCCATCTCCTTGAGGGAGCCGGGGAATCCTGCCGGCGGCCTGACGTCGACGTCGAACTGCTGCGCGGTGAGCGCGCTCGACAGCGGGCCGGCGTGCTGCGGCGTCCCCTCGACGTAGAGCACCGACGGGCGCCCTGGCACGTCGATGGTGGTCGCGTATCGGTTGTTCTCCTTGAACTTGTCGTCCGCGATCTGGTCGAGCTCGAGCGCGTAGGTCACCTGCCCCGCGATGCGCACGACGCTCTTGAACACGACGTCGTTCGGCCCTGCCTTGAGCTCGAGGTCCCGGATGCCCTCGAGGCCGTTCAGCGCCTCCCCCTGGAAGAGCCGCGCGCGCGCCTTGGTGGCGCGGCTGGCGTAGATGTCGGCGTGGATCTCGAACGTCTCCCCGACCTTGACCCGGTCGGGCATCCTGAGCTCTCGCACCGCGACCTCGGGCGGCGCGGGCCGCCGGTACGGGATGGAGAACAGCCGCACCCCGACGTCGCGCGCCCGGTTGGCCTCGGCGAGCACGTCGCCGTCCGTCTGCACGCCGTCCGACATCAGCACGGCGCGCTTGAGGTAGCCGGGCGGATACAGCCCGTACGCGAGCTGCAGCGCGGCCTGGAGGTTCGAGCCCGCGCCGAGATCGCCGCGCTGTCCGTTCGCGTCGACGTGGCGGCCGATGGGCGGCGCGCGCCGCTCCTCCTCGCGACCGGCCGCCTCGCCGGCCGCGCGCTCGGCGAGCCGCGGCCGCCGCGCGAAGGTGATCACCTTGATGACGCCGTCCTCGGGCTTCTCGGCGAACGCCTTGTCGAGCGTCGCTCGCGCGTCGTCGAGCGCCTCGTCCGTGACCGACTCGGAGACGTCGATGAGGTAGATGGTGGCGACCTTCTCCGTGGTCGCGGACCTCGCGAGCCGCGACAGCCCGAGCGCGATCAGCGCGACGAACGCGACCCGCAGCAGCACCGAGAGCACGCGCTGCGGCAGGGGAAGGTCGGCGAGGGATCCCGCGAGCACCCCGACGAACCAGGGCGCGAGCAGGATCGCGCCGAGCATCTTCGGGTTGAGGAGCTCGTACTTCACCCCCTCGCGCACCCACGTCAGCGTCGGATCCGGGTGCAGGAGGACATACCTCCGGTACGCCCAGAACAGGATCCCGCCGAGGGCGACGCATGTGATGGCCCACGCGGCGATGCGCAGCCTCCGACCACGGAACGCGCTCACACCGTCACCCTCCTGTGGTACGTGAACCACTCGATCGCGGTCATGAGGAGCACCGCCGCGAGCAGGTAGACCCAGAGCTCACGGCGAACGCCGATCTTGAACTCGCTCACCGCGCCCGCGCCGCGGCCGTCGACCTTGAGCTCGGCGGCCGGGGCGATCGCGCTCTCCTCCGGGGCCGAGAGGTTCGCGGCAAACATGCTCTCCTCCTGCGCGCCCGCGGCGCCGACGCGCAGCGTGTAGAAGCCGGCGTGCTGCCCGAGGAACACGGCGCGCCCCTCCTGGATGGGGACCGCGCGCGTCGTCCCGTCGGGCTGCTCCAGGCTGGCCACCTCCGCGGACGAGGACGCCGGGATGTGCCAGACGGAGCCCGTGCGGAACGAGGAGATGTAGCTCGTGTCCTCCTCGACGAAGTTGTTGATCGCGTTGAGCAGGAAGAGCGGCCAGGCGATGCGGAGCGGGAAATCGCTCTCGCGCACGTCGAAGCCGAGCGCGACGAATTTCACGCCGCTGCGCCGCCCCTCGAGCAGCAGCGGACCCTTGTAGCTCCGGCCGACGACCCTGTCTTCCTTGTTGCCCTTGAGCACGTGGGCGCGCGCGACGTTCACGTCGCTGAGCGCCGTGTAGCGCAGGAGCGGGTGCTTCGCGTCGAGCTCGTCGAAGCCCAGGCGGTAGTTCGGGTCGTCGTCGAGGACCTCCTTGCCCACCTCGAACGGGACGCTGGTCCCGGTCGGGTTGAGGTAGAGCAGGCTCCCGCTCCCCGGCGCGACGCTCGGCGCCACGCCGTCGAAGATGGTCACGTCGAACGACGAGGCCGCCGGGTACCGCTGTGGATCGACGAAGGTCACATCGAGGTACTCGTCGAGGAGCAGCGCCGCCTCGAGGAACATGTTCCCCGCGGAGACGACCTGCACGCGCGCGCGGCGCCGCTCGGGGAGGAGCGCGTAGGCGCGGTTGTCCGCGGGGAGGTCGTCCGAGCTGCCGTCGGCCAGCGCGAGCTTCGCCTCGAGCGTCTTCGACGCGCCGGAGAGGTTCGGGTAGAAGCGGGGCAGCTTCTCCTTGGGCTTGAGCCGGATGCGCGTCAGATCCGTGAGCTGGCCGTCGCCGAGCAGCGACAGCTCGAGATCGAGGGGCTCGTCGCTCGTGTTGGTGACCTCGAGCATCACCTCGTAGCGGCTCTTGTCGAGCGGGTAACGCCGCACCGAGAACTCGGTGATGGCGGCGTTCCTCGATCCCTTGCCGATCGGCAGGTACGAGAGCTTGATGTCGCCGAGGCGCACCTGTCCGCCAGCGTCGGTCGGCTCGCCGAGCGCGCCGTCGCTCACGACGATGACCTCCGGCGACGGGAGCCCGCTCAGGGTGTCGCTCGCGAAGCGGAGCGCGCGCGCGAAGTCGGCGGTGGCGTCGGTCGGCCTCACCGCCGCGACGGCCGCCTCGAGCTCCGAGATCTCTCCGGTGAGCGTCGACAGGGGCGTGATGGCCGCATCCATCTGGGCCAGCAGCATGCGGTCGCTGCCGGAGAGGCCGCGGACCATCTTCCTGACCTCTTCCTTCGCGAGCTCGAGGCGCGAGGGCGCGACGTCGATGGCCTGCATGCTCGCGCTCGCGTCGATGAGGACGACGATGTTGCGCCCCTCGACGAGGTTCGCCTGAGGGCGCGGATCCCCCAGCGCGAGCAGGAGCAGCGCGAGGAGCGCGAGCTGCAGCAGCAGCGACAGGAGCCGCTTCAGCTGGGAGAACAGGCTCGTCGCCTCCTTGTCCCGGAGGATGCGCTCCCAGATCCTCGAGAAGGGGACCGCGACGGGCCGCCGGCGCAGCTTGAGGATGTAGAAGACGACGACGACGGCCCCGCCGAGGGCGCCGATCTGGAGCAGTGTCTGCAGCGGAACGCCGGTGAAGTGCAGCATCGCTACCGGAGGAAGCCGCCTCTGCGGAACACGCGAAGGATCAGCTCATCGAAGGGGACGGACACGTCCGCGCGGAAGTAGCTCACCTGCCGCGACGTGCAGAAGCGGCGGATCTCGTCGAGGTACTGCTCGTAGGCCTCGGCGTAGCGCTCGAGCACCTTGGGGGTCACCGTGACCTCGCGCTCGTCGCCGGTCTCGCAGTCGTAGACGCGCACGTCCCCGCGCAGCGCGGGCCTGGCCTCGCGCGCGTCGACGACGTGGAGCACGAACGGCTCGAACCGGTTGTACCGGAGGACGTTGATGCCGCGCTCGAAGCCCGCCGGATCATAGAGATCGCTGAGGATCACGGCGAGGCCGCGCCGCTTGTGCTGCGCCACGAAGGTCTTCATCGCCTCGCCGAGGTCGGTCGGGCCCTCGGCGCGCGCCTGCCCGAGGAAGCGGAAGATCCTGAAGATGCGCGCCTTGCCGCGGGTCGACTGCATGCGCCCGCTGATCTCGTCGGTCGCGGTGACGATCGCGATGCGGTCGAGGTTGGCGAGCCCCACGTACGCCAGCGCCGCAGCGAGGCGCTTTGCGTGCCGCAGCTTCTCGCCGTCGCCGAACGCCATCGACGCCGAGGTGTCGACGATGAAGTAGATCGAGAGGTCTTCCTCCTCCTCGTAGAGCCGGATGAGGAGCCGGTCGAAGCGCTGGTACGCGGCCCAGTCGAGGTACCGGAAATCGTCGCCGGGCGCGTAGTCGCGGTGGTCGGCGAACTCGACCCCGGAGCCGGTCTTCTTGGTCCGCCGCTCCGCGCGCATCGCCCCCGAGAAGACGCGGCGGCTCACCATCGCGAGGTAGTCGAGCTTGCGCTGGAACTCGTCGTCGAAGAGCTCCTCGTCGGGGGCGCTCGCGGAGAGCGCGGAGATGCGGCGCAGCGGCGCGGCGGCCCTCTTGAACGCGTCGAAGAGCCCCATGCTACCTTCGACGGCGCCTCATTTGCTCTCCGGAAGGTGCTTGAGGATCGCCTGCAGCACCTCGTCGGTCTTCACGCCCTCCGCCTCGCCCTCGAAGTTGAGCAGCACGCGGTGCCGGAGGGCGGGGAGCGCGCACGCGCGCACGTCGTCGACCGACGCCGCGAACCGCCCCTCGAAGAGGGCGCGGATCTTCGCGGCGAGCAGCAGCGCCTGCGCCCCGCGCGGCGACCCGCCGAACTTCACGAACCGCTTCACCTCGTCGAGGCTGCCTCCCTCGGCGGGGTGGGTGGCCTGGAGGAGCCGCACCGCGTAGTCCTGGACGTGCTTCGCCACGGGCACCTCGCGGACGAGCCGCTGCATGGCGATGATCCGCTCCTTGTTCAGGACCGGCCGCACCTCGATCGCGTCGGTGCCGGTCGTCCGCTCGAGGATCGAGTTCAGCTCGTCGCGGCTGGGGAACGGCACGTGCAGCTTGAAGAAGAACCGATCGAGCTGCGCCTCGGGCAGCGGGTACGTCCCCTCGCTCTCGAGGGGGTTCTGCGTCGCCAGGACGAAGAACGGCTCTTCCAGCGTGTAGCTCTGCCGCGAGACCGTGACCCGGTGCTCCTGCATGGCCTCGAGGAGCGCGCTCTGCGTCTTCGGCGTGGCCCGGTTGATCTCGTCGGCGAGGACGATGTTCGCGAAGATCGGCCCCTTGCGGAACGAGAACGACCGCTGCCCGCCCGCGTTCTCATCGATGACCGTGGTGCCGATGATGTCCGCGGGCATCATGTCGGGCGTGAACTGGATGCGCGAGAACTGGAGGTCGAGCGCCTCGGCCATGGTGCGGACGAGCATCGTCTTGCCGAGCCCCGGCACGCCCTCGAGCAGCGCGTGCGAGCCCGCGAGCATGCACGTGAGCACGCCGTCGACCACCTCGCGGTTGCCGACGATGACCTTCCCCACCTCCTCGCGCAGCTGTCCGATGCTCGCGCGGAACTCGTCCACCTCGGCCCGCGCTGCTTCCTTCGTCTTCTCGGCCATGACTTCCTGCTTCGCGCCCGCTGTCGCGGAGCGCCTGTAGAGGCGCGGTCGCGTTCGAGCCGCCGGCTCGACTCACTCGCGCGGCCTGATGAGCTGGAAATACCGGTTCACGTAGAACCGGTATCCATCAGGGATCTGATCCTTGTTGATCTGCTGCTCTGCGACCGTGTGATAGTCGGTGAAGACCTTCTTGTAGCCGGTCCCCTTGAAGCCCCGCTCGGCCGCGCTGAGGATCACCTCGCTGTTCGAGGGCCCTTGCTGCGTGTCGAGCCCCTGCGCCTGGACGTCCTGGGTCCCCATCTTCGGGTCGGTGCGCTTGCCCGCGACCTCGCCGCCGCGGCCGGAGCCGACGCCGTCACCCCCGGGCTGGTTGCCGCCGTTGCTGTTGCCCTGGCCGCTCCCCGGCCCCTCCTGCCCCTGCCCCTGCCCGCTGCCGGGCATCAGGATCTTCTTGCCGCCGGGCCCGATCACCAGCTCCTGCCCCTGGCCTTGCCCGCCCTTGCCCTGACCGCCCTGGCCTTGCTGGCCCTCCTGCCCTTCCTGCGCGCCGTCGCCCTGCCCCTGTTGGCCCTGCCCCTGCTGCTCCTCACCGCCGCCCTGGCTGCCGCGCGCGCGCTTTCCGAAGCGGAGCATCCTGGCCATCCGCTGCTTGCCCCCCTGCCCTTGTTGACGCACGAGCTCCCGGAGCTCCTCTAGCCGCTGGCGCAGCTCTTCCTTCTCCTGCTCGGACATCTCCTCCTGCTGCATCCGGTTGATGTCCTCGGCCGCCTGCTCGAGATCGTCCGCTGACATCCCGAGGTCGCGCATCAGATCCTCGGCGGCCTTGGCGAGCTCGCGATCGAGCCGGTCGAGCTGGCGCCCGGTCCGCTCCTTCTGCTCGGCCTCGCGGTCGAGCCGCTCCAGCTCCCGCTCCTTCTTCTTGAGCAGCCTCTCCTGCTCGGATCTCTGCTGATCGTTCGCGGAGGCCTTCTGCTTCTGCTTGAGGAGCTGCTCGCGCGCCTCGGCGCGCTTCTCGTTGATCGCGGCGAGGGCCTCCTTGCGGCGCGACGCCGCCTCGGCGAGCGCCTTGCGCAGCCGCTCGATCTCGGCCTTGTCGAGCTTCTGCTTCTTGTCGCGGAGCTTCTCGGCGAGCTCCTTCAGGTCCTTCTTCGCCTTCTCGAGATCCTTCTTCTCGAGGGACTCCCCCACGCCCTTCGCCAGGTCGCTCTTCTTGAGGTCGAGCCCCGTCTCCTTCAGCGCCTCTTCGAGCGCCTTCAGGTCGGCCTCCGCGCCCTTGAGGAGCTCTCGCTCGAGCGCCTCCATGCGGCGGAACGCCTCGGTGCGATCGAGGCGCTTGTTGGCGATGTCCTCGATGAGCTGGTTGAACCGCTCGACCGCGGACTTCATCTCCGGGCTCTGGTCCTGCCGATCGAGCGCCTTGGCCGCGTCCTTGAAGAGCTCGATGTCGTCGGGCGACATGGTGAGCGCGTCGATGGTCGCCGCGACGGGCGCTTGCTTCCGCGGGGTGCGCACCTCCAGCAGCGCCACCGCGAGCACGCCGAGGCCCACCGCGGCGGAGGTCCAGAGCTCGCGAGGGAGCGCGAGCGGCGCGGCGCCAGCCGGGCGCAGCCCTGCGGCGTGCTCGCAGGCGTCGTCGATCGCCGCCTCCATCAGGGGGGTGCGCTGCGCTGCGGGCAGCGCGTCGAAGGCAAGCGCGATCGTCAGCCGGTCGTGGAGGCCGTGGTGCCGATCGAGGGCGATGGTGCCGGCGCGGGGAGGCAAGCGGCGCAGCATCGCCACGACGAGGGTGGCCAGCACGAGCAGCCCCGCGCCGAGGAGGAGCTGGCGCGCGCGCGGCTCGCCGAGGTACGCCGGGAGCGCCTTGTGCACCGCGAGCGTCCCGGCAGCGAGCGCGAGCGCGAGGGTCAGCGCGCTCGGCAGCGCGCGCAGCGCGCGCCCGAACCGCAGCCTCAGCTCAACCGCGAGCGCGGCGCTGCGAATGCGGTCCAGTTGCTTCGTGCGAGAGTCGCTCACGGTGCTCAGCGCTCCGGGCGCCCCCCGCGGGGGCCCTCGAAGGGGAAACGTCGCAGCATTGTACCTGCTGACGGGTCAGGCGCCCGAAAGTTCCTGGGAGGCTCCGCGCGACGTACGAGGGAATGACGCGCGGCGAGCCCTGATGATTCCCGTGCAGGGCAGCCTCTGCGCTCAGCGCGCCGCCGGCATGGATGCGCGTTGCCGGTGGTGGGTGGGGGTCTTCCCTCGGGGCGCTGATCGGACGGCTCTTCTGCGCCCGGCTCGGCGGCGGCACGCGTACGTTGCGTGGGAACGAGGTGACGGGCCACTGCGCACGGCGCCCGCCTCGGATTGGATCACTTCATCGACTTCTTCTTGGACGCCGCCTTCGTGGCGGCCGGCTTCTTCGCCGCGACCGGCTTCTTCGCCGCCTTGGCGGCCGGCTTCTTCGCCGCCTTGGCGGCCGGCTTCTTCGCCGCGACCGGCTTCTTCGCCGCCTTGGCGGCCGGCTTCTTCGCCGCGACCGGCTTCTTCGCCGCCTTGGCGGCCGGCTTCTTCGTCACGGCCGACCGCTTCGCAGCCGCCCTGCTCGCCATGGCACCGTTTGCCGCCGACTTCTTCGCCCCCGTCGTCCGCTCTCTGGAAGACGGCTGCGCCGCGGCTTCACGCTCCTCGCCAACCGCGCTCGTCTGAGCCCTGGCGCCGTTCGCATCAGGCACCTGCTTCGCATAACGCGCGAGCGTCTCGCGCACCCGCGCGTCCAGATCCGTGAAATCGAACGGCTTGTTCAACCAGGCGTCCGCGGCGAAGAGCGGCGAGGTCATCTCGTTCAGGTTCTCGCCGATCCCGGTGAGCATGATGACGCCGGTGCTCGCGAACGGCCGTCCGTCGGACGTGTCGCTCTTCAGCCGTTTGCAGATCTCCCAGCCGCTCATGCCGGGCATCATCACGTCCAGGATCACCAGATCCGGCCGGTGCTCACGCGCGAGCTCCCAGGCGGCATCGCCCTCGGAAGCCTCGATCACAGAGAACCCTAGGTTCCTCAGGTGACGCGCAACGAGGCTCAACATCGCCGGTTCGTCTTCGGCCACCAGGACACGGGGCGGCATCGTGCTCGCGGAAGGCATCGTGGATGCGGATGAGAGTACGTGCGCGCGAACCGGTCAAGAGAGAACGAGAGCGCGCGGCCGCGGCGAGCGCTCCGCGCCGGGCTCCCGAGCGACCCCGAGCGCCCGGGAGGATGCGCTCACGCGGCGCGCGCGAGGGCGATCTTTTCCGTCTGCCCCGCCGCATAGAAGCGTCGCAGCGCCGCGAGCAGCTCGGCATGACGCCCGTGGCGGGCAAACTCGGCCTCGAGTCGGCCCGCGAACCGCGCCGCCAGATCGTTCGCGATCCGGTAGCGATCGCCGGTCTCCGTGCCCGGTGGATCCATGAAGGTGACCCGCTCGAAGAGATGGGCGCGGATCCGCGCGGCGCGCTCGGGCTCGAAGCGCCCCGCCCCCGGTGGGGCCGCCTCGTGGCGGCGCCGGAGTGGCGGGCCTGGCGGCTCGACCTCGTCAGCCAGATCGCCATAGACAAGCAGCACGTATTTGTCGACCTCGGCCTGGAGCTCGAGCTCGAGCTGGGTCGCCGGCAGCTCCCTGCGGGCCCGCTCGGCCACATAGAGGAAGTGGCTCACGCCCTCGACGATCTGGCAGATCTCGTCGAACGTCCGCTCTCGCCCCCGCGTGATCGCCCGGCGGGGCAGGTGCAGCGCGATCTCGATATCCCCGTCGGCGTGCCGGATCAGCAGCGCTTCGCGTGCGCTGCCGTCCGTCAGCCGGATGAAATCGTCGACCGCGGGCGCGTCATCGAGCGCATAGGTGCGCGCCAGGTGCTGCTGGATCCGGGACGGGAAGGTCGCCCCCCGCATCAGTTGAGCCCGCCCGTACCACGGCTCGGCACGAGCCCTCGTGCCCCGAGCTCATCCGCGAGGCGGCTCGATCCCGTACGAACCCAGCGCTCGTACAGCCGGAGCACCGAGCGCTCGTCCCGAGCTCCCGACGCGAGCGTACCGTCGGCCACATCGTTCAGGACGCTCACGAACCGCTCGAATTTCTCGGCCATCTCCGAAAGAACATCGGGCCCCTGGCCGACGCGCGCATTGAGGCGCAGCATAGCGGCCGCATGGTGGTAGGCGGTGGACCCGACCCCGACCACGTAGCCGCGATCGACCCCCTTGAGCTCGATGTGGCCGCCGAAGAAACCGACCACGTAGAGGACGCTGTCTCCCAGGTTACGCAGCCGCTGGAAACGCTCGGCTCCGGAGGCTTCCAGCGCGTCGCGCAGAAGAAAGGTCAGGGGCTGGTTGAAGGCAGACTCGGCATGCTCGTCCGGGTGAGCAAAAGCACAGAGCAGACCGACGAGGTAACTCGACGCCGCCTCGGTGGCAGCGACGTTCCGAACTCGGAGCGCCTCGTCCACAACCTCCTGGAAATAGCGGGTCATGCTCGGGGACAGAGAGATCGCTTGGCTCACAGCGGCACCTCACTTATGCGGGTGCCCTGGATACCGACGTAACCCGGGCCACCGCGCGCTCAGGTCAACCAGACACGTCCTGGCGGCCTCCCTCGGGCTGGAGACCGTGAGGGCATCGCGTCACTGTGCTGCCGCAGCTTTGCCCTCATAAGCGCATTTTAGCCGAGAGGCTCCGCCGAGCCCAGCCTTGAGCCGCGCGCCTTCCCCTGCGATCTCCAGGACTTACAGCCACCTCTGCGCCTGGCTGCCAGCGCGCAAAGTGCCGCCTGGGGCCACTCTTGACACCCTCCAGGGGGTGGCTATCTTCCGCGCGCTCGCTAGCACTCGCCGCAGGTGAGTGCTAGCAAAGTGCCCAGACTGCAATCGTAGGGGGCCTTCCGGCGCGCTCTATCGCGCCGGCTGGGTCTCGCCGTTCGTGGGACGCGGCGCTCGTCCCCGGAGGACTTGCAAAGATGAAGATTCGACCGCTCCAGGACCGCGTGATCGTTCAGCGCGTGAAGGAAGAAGAGAAGACCAAGGGAGGTCTCTACATTCCGGACACCGCGAAAGAGAAGCCGATCGAGGGAACCGTCGTCGCCGTCGGCAACGGCAAGGTCGCCGAGGACGGTACCGTGCGGAAGCTCGACGTCAAGGAGGGCGATCGCGTCCTCTTCGGCAAGTACTCGGGCACCGAGGTCAAGATCGACGGCGAGGAGCACCTCATCCTCCGCGAGGACGACATCCTCGGCGTGATCGAGAAGTGACGCGGGCGACAGAAGGAACTTAGGAGAGACACCATGGCAGCCAAGGAAATCATCTACAACGAGTCCGCCCGCAGCATGATCCTCGCGGGGGTCAACGCCCTCGCCGACGCGGTCAAGGTCACCCTCGGCCCGAAGGGGCGCAACGTCGTCATCGAGAAGAGCTTCGGCTCGCCGACGGTCACCAAGGACGGCGTGACGGTCGCCAAGGAGATCGAGCTCGAGAACCGCTTCGAGAACATGGGCGCCCAGATGGTCCGCGAGGTCGCCTCGAAGACGAGCGACATCGCCGGCGACGGGACGACCACCGCGACGGTGCTCGCCCAGGCGATCTACCGCGAGGGCTCCAAGCTCGTCGCGGCCGGGCACAACCCGATGGAGATCAAGCGCGGCATCGACAAGGCGGTCGAGGCGATCGTGGCGCACCTCCACAGCTCGGCCAAGCAGACGAAGGACGCGAAGGAGATCGCGCAGGTCGGCACGATCAGCGCGAACGGCGACGAGACGATCGGCAAGCTCCTCGCCGACGCCATGGAGAAGGTCGGCAAGGAGGGCGTGATCACGGTCGAGGAGGCCAAGAGCGCCGACACGACCCTCGACGTGGTCGAGGGCATGCAGTTCGACCGCGGCTATCTCTCGCCGTACTTCGTGACCGATCCCGAGGCCATGAAGGCGAACCTCGAGGACTGCTACATCCTCATCTCGGAGAAGAAGATCTCCAACATGAAGGACCTGCTCCCGGTGCTCGAGGCGATCGCCAAGAGCCAGAAGCAGCTCCTCATCATCGCCGAGGACGTCGAGGGCGAGGCGCTCGCGACCCTCGTCGTGAACAAGCTCCGTGGCACCCTGCACTGCGCGGCCGTCAAGGCGCCGGGCTTCGGTGATCGCCGCAAGGAGATGCTGAAGGACATCGCCACCCTGACGGACGGCCAGGTGATCGCGGAGGAGCTCGGCCTCAAGCTCGAGAACGTCACGATCAGCGATCTCGGCCGCGCCAAGACCGTCATCATCGACAAGGACAACACCACGATCGTCGGCGGCCAGGGCAAGAAGGACAAGATCAAGGCCCGGCAGCAGGAGATCCGCGCTCAGATCGAGAACACGACGAGCGACTACGACCGCGAGAAGCTCCAGGAGCGGCTCGCGAAGCTCGTGGGCGGCGTCGCGGTCGTCAAGGTCGGCGCTGCGACCGAGACCGAGATGAAGGAGAAGAAGGCCCGCGTCGAGGACGCGCTCCACGCGACCCGCGCGGCCGTCGAGGAGGGCATCGTCCCGGGCGGCGGCGTGGCGCTCATCCGCGCGCAGAGCTCGCTCGAGAAGCTCAAGGTCAACGACGAGCAGCGGTTCGGCGTGAACATCATCCGCCGCGCCATCGAGGAGCCCCTCCGCCAGATCTCGGCCAACGCCGGGGAAGAGGGCTCGATCGTCGTGCAGAAGGTGCGCGACGGCAAGGACTCGTACGGCTACAACGCCGCGTCGGGCGACTACGGCAACCTGCTCGAGATGGGCGTCATCGATCCGGTCAAGGTCGTCCGGTCGGCGCTCCAGAACGCGGCCAGCGTCGCCAGCCTGATGCTCACCACCGAGGCGCTCATCGCTGAGCGGCCGAAGGAGGAGAAGGCGGCGGCTGGTGGCGGCCACGCGGGCCACGGCCACGACTTCTGATCGCGACGCGCCGCGCTGACCGCTAAGCCCGGCGGGCGAGGGCCGGCTTCCTCCTCAGGAAGTCGGCCCTTCGCCATTTCGACTTCCGGCGAGCCGCGGCGCATGATCTGATCCGGCGCAGGTTCGCGATGAGCACCCTGACTACCGAGCGCCTGGCGCTCACCCCGGTCTCGCTGTCCCTGCTCGAGGCGGTCATCCGCGGAGATCGCGCCGAGGCCGAGGCCCTGTCCGGCGCGCGCTTCCCTGGCGCCTGGCCCGGGCGCGCGCTCGTCGAGCGCGCCTTCAGCTCGCCGCTCGACCGGCTGCGCGACGATCCAGAGGCGTTCCTGTGGGGCACGCGGCTGATGGTGACGCGCGGGCAGGAGGAGCGCGTCGTCGTCGGCAGCGTGGTGCTGAACGGCCGGCCCGACGCGACCGGCACGGTGGAGATCGGCTACGGCGTCGAGGGCAAGTCCCAGGGCCAAGGCTACGCGACGGAGGGGTCGCGCGCCGTCCTGCACTGGACGCTGCAGCAGCCGGGCGTGAGGCGCGTCATCGCGACCACGCCGGCCTGGCACCGCGCGTCGCTCCGGGTGATCGAGAAGCTCGGGATGCGCCCTGCTGGAACGCTCGATCACGACCTCCTGGGCGAGCTCCTCGTCTTCGAGCGCTACCCCGAGTAGCGCGCTTCCGTCCACGGACGGGGGCCCGCCTCGGCGCCGCTCACCCTCCTGCGCGGCTCACGCCGCCGCGCGGGTCGCGCCGCCGAGCCCACTCGCACAGGGTCATGCCCGCCGCGATCGCCACGGGGTACGAGTGGTTGATCCCGTACATGGGGATCGCGATCACGTCCTCGCACGCGTCGAGCAGCGCCTGCGGCAGCCCGTCATCCTCGCTGCCGAAGAGGAACACGAGCCCGCGGGGGAACGGCGCCTCCCAGAGGGTGCGCCGCGCGTGATCGCGCTCCACGCCGATGAGCGGGCGGCCGCGCGCCGCTTCGAGGAAGCTCGCCTCGTCGGGGCACTCGACGATGGTCTCGTACTTCTGCATGCCCATCGAAGCGCGCTCGTAGTAGGGCTCGGTCCCGATCAGGAAGATCTCCCGCACCAGGAACGAGTGCGCGACGCGGATGATGGCGCCGATGTTGAACGGGTTCTTCGCGCGGCAGACGGCGATGGAGAAGTCGTTCCGCAAGGGGGCGAGCTCTTCGCGGATCTCCCGGGTGGTGAGCCCGAAGGGCGGGATCTTCACGGCGCGCTGGCTCCCCTACTCGGCGGCGGCGAAGCGATCGAACAGCGGATAGATGGGCCCCTCGTGGACCCTGATCCGCTCGGTCGTGCCCGTGGCGTGCTTGACCAGGAGCACGAGCCCGGCGCGCGGCACGGCGTCGAGCGCGCCCCGGATCGCCGCGACGGACATGCGCCGCAGCGGCTGCCCGGCGATCTCCAGCACCTCGTCGTCCTTGCGGAGCCCGGCGCGCTCTGCAGGCCCGCCCTCCATCGTCCGCGAGATGAATGCCGAGCCGGAATGCAGCTGGTACCAGAGGCCGAGGCCGAGCTTGGCGTGCGCCGGCTGGAACGCGAGCGTGAGCGAGCCGCCCGCGTCGAGCTCGATCTCGATCTCGCCTGCGGCTCGGTGCGTATCGCTCGGACGGCCGATGTCGCGCACCCCGATCGGCTTGTCGGTGAGCGGATCCGATTCCCAGACCTCCACCCGGAGCCGGTCCTCGGGCAAGATCTGGAAGTTTCCGCTGGGTCCTTCGGGCCAGGTCGGCTCCAGCGTGTTCGCTTGCTCCGCCGTCCGAAAGATCTCCGCGCCGTTGACGAAGACGCGGACATAGGGGTCCGGGAGGTCACCGGCGCCGGAATCCCAGGCGCGGCCGTCCCGAGTGCGCTCCGGGATTCTCGCCCGGACGACCCGCAGCCATCGGACGTTCTCGGGCGGCGGAGGATGCAGCTCCTGGTCTGAAGGAGGCTCGTGCAGGCGGGTCGAGAGCTCGGGATAGAGCGCCGAGCAGCCGCCAGCGGCGAGCGGCGTGCCACCTGCAGCGAGCAGCAGGATGAACGCGGGCAAGCAGAGCGAGAGCGCGCGATGCCGTTGGAGGACCAAGATGGCGCCATTTTTGGCCGGAGCCGGCGTCAGCCGCAACTAAACCGTGCTATTTCGGGCGCCCATGCAGGATCAGCCCGTCATTGCTACCAGCGACCTCAGCGCGCACGTCGGCAGCACTGTCGTGCTCCGCGGATGGCTCTACAACAAGCGATCGAGCGGCAAGCTCCACTTCCTCGAGCTGCGCGACGGCTTCGGCACCGTCCAGTGCGTGATGGCGAAGAGCGACGTCGGCGACGAGGTCTTCGCGGCCGCCGACAAGGTCACCCAGGAGAGCGTGATCGATGTCGTCGGTGAGGTGAAGGCGCACCCGAAGCGCGCCGGGGTCTACGAGATCGCCGCGTCCGGCTTCCGCGTGCTCGGCCCCACCGCCGGCGAGTACCCGATCTCCCCGAAGGAGCACGGGACCGACTTCCTCATGGATCACCGCCACCTCTGGCTGCGATCGAAGCGGCAGCACGCGATCTTGCGCGTCCGTCACACCATCATCCAGGCCATCCGCGACTTCTTCGACGGGCGCGGGTTCACGCTCGTCGATGCGCCGGTCTTCACGCCGAACGCGTGCGAGGGGACGAGCACGCTGTTCCAGACCGACTACCACGGCGAGAAGGCGTACCTCACCCAGTCGGGGCAGCTTTACATGGAGGCGGCAGCTGCCGCGTTCGGGAAGGCGTACTGCTTCGGGCCCACGTTCCGCGCGGAAAAGTCGAAGACCCGACGCCACCTGGCCGAGTTCTGGATGGTCGAGCCCGAGGTGGCGTTCATGGACCTCGCGGGCGACATGGACCTCGCGGAAGACTTCCTCTGCTTCATCGTCGAGCGGGTCCTCGAGCGGCGCCGCCCCGAGCTCGCGGTGCTCGAGCGCGACGTCGGGAAGCTCGAGGCCGTCAAGAAACCGTTCCCGCGCATCCGCTACGACGAGGCCGTCGCCATCCTGAACGAGGCGCGCGCGGAGAAACGCGAAATGGCCGGAGAGGCCGAAATTCCGGATTTTCCTTGGGGAGAGGACTTCGGCGGCGAGGACGAGACGATCATCTCCGGCCGGTACGATCGCCCCGTCATGATTCACCGCTATCCGGCTCAGGTGAAAGCGTTCTACATGAAGCGCGATCCGACGGACGACCGGCTCGCGCTCTGCGTCGATGTCCTGGCGCCGGAAGGTTATGGAGAGGTGATCGGGGGCGGGCAGCGCGAGGATGATCTCGCCATCCTCGAGCGGGCAATCGAGGCGCATCGGCTGCCCCCCGAGGCGTTCGGCTGGTACCTGGATCTGCGCCGGTATGGCACCTTCCCGCATGCGGGCTTCGGGCTCGGCGTCGAGCGGAGCGTCGCCTGGATCTGCGGTCTGCCGCACGTGCGCGAGACGATCCCGTTCCCGCGCATGCTGAATCGGCTCTCGCCTTAGTGCCGCGCGTCAGAGCTCCTGCCGGAAATTCTGGGCGCCGCTTGGCATCGCATCGTTCACGGCGCGATGCGCCACGGCGCCGACGCGGCGGGCCGACGCGTGGGAGCGCGGAAGCGTGGGAGCAGACGAGGCTAGCCGCTCCTCGCGCGCACCCACGCGTCGGAATCGCGACGCTGTGCGAGGAGCGTGAGTAAGAGGTAACGCGATCGGCAAGCCCACGCGACGCGCGACAACGGCGGGCAGTGTGGTCAGGCCGTGCCCGCGCCCCGCCTCGCCGCTGGGGATCCGTTTTTGCTCCGCTTGCAGGGCGACTCTGTCGTATCAAGAAAGCATAGGGCGCAACCCGCGACCCACGCTCACTCGGCCGACCGACGGAGCCACCCCTGCTTGCAGATGAGGGAGCGCTCTACCGGCGAGCCGGACCCTGCCCCCGCCTCCCCGACCCAACTCGCGAGGACAAAGCTATGGCTCGTCTCGTCGGCTTTATCGGTAACCGTCCGGATCTCGGCGCGCGTGCGATCGAGCTCGAAGAACGTGCCCTCACGGTTCGCCGAAGGGAGGGCGTGATCCCTGGCTGGGGGGTCGGCTTCTACCAGGGAGGAGAGATTCTCCTCAAGCGCCGGCCGATCGATGATCGACCGGAGATCAGCCTGGCCGACATGACCAAGGACGTGCGCGCCGACATCCTCGTGGCGCATGTCCGGGCTGCGACCGTCGGCAGCCTGCGCACCGAGAACACGCACCCCTTCCGTTATCGGCAGTGGCTGTTCGCCCACACGGGCACGGTCGAAGGGTTCGCCCGCCTGCGGAACCAGCTGAGCGACTCGCTGCCGCAGTTTCTCCAGCGCGACGTTCGCGGCGAGACGGACAGCGAGCTCCTCTTCCACCTGTTCCTGTCCTTCCTCCACGACAGCGGCCAGCTCGATCGACCCAACGTGGACGCGGCGAGCGCGCGGACGGCCCTCCGGTCCTCCATCGCGCTCGTGGACCGGCTCTGCGCGGAGGAAGGGGCGGGGCCGAGCGCGATGAACATCGTGGTCACGAACCCCGAGTACCTGCTCGCCGCCCACGGCGGCACGTCGATGGCGTACCGCATCTACCAGGGCAGCGAGGACATGGAGCGGCTCCTCAGCGACGGCGGGTTGGGCCGAATGCGCATGCCCGACTATGCCGCGAGCCGGTTGACGCTCGTCGCGTCGGACTTCGATGACGACCAGGCCCCCGCGGGGTGGACCCACGTTGGCGAGCGTGCGATCGTGACGTTCACCCGCGCCGATGCTCCCGCGATCGAGCCGATCTGAACGCCCGGAGGGCCCGCAGGAGGCCAGGGCCCATGCACCGCCGGCCGGCGCTCCGGACGCCTCTCGGCCGTCGCGAGCGTGTCCATCGCTGCTCGTCGCCGTGATCGCGGGCTGGTCGCTCCTGGGGTGCGGCCGCGGAGAACCGGCCTCCTTTCCCACCGCCGCCGAGCTCTCTGACGAGCGCCGCCGCCCCGACGGGGTGGCGCTCGATCCGGCGAGCACCCCGCCGCCACCGACGAACCAAGCAGACGTCGAGGACAGCGTCGTGACCCTCCGGACACCTCTCGGCATCGGCGCCGCGCAGGACGTCGTGGACGAGTTCTTCCGGCGGGTGGTCGCCGAGGACAGCGAAGCCTTGAGCGAGTTGCTGACGCGCGATGCCCTCGCGATCCACACCGGCTCGGGCGGATCGGGGCAGCCGCCGAGCGCCGGGCTCTGGTGGGAGCAGCGGTTCCGGCGGCTCGAGTACGGAAAGCTCGCCGGAGAGCCGGTCTATCGAGAGTCGGAGCTCCAGATCTTCCGGGCCGAGGACGTGCTCGCGACGCCGCAACACCCCGCGATCCAGCCCGAGACGCTCGATGACCAGGACGTCGTGATCCGCGTGCCGATCGCGACCGCGCGGGTCGCCACGGATCGCCTGCTCGGCGACGAGATCGTCGTCTGGCTGCGCCGCGACGGCCCGCGATTCAAGATCTATCGGCTGCTCGAGGACTTCCAGCTACAGTAGGCTTTGCGCTTGTGCCATATCTCCGACAAGATCGGGGCTCGATGAGCCGCCTCAAGATCGCGTTCGTGGGCTCCGGAGGAGCGGCGCGAGGCCTTGCGCACCTCGGCGTGCTGAAGGCTTGCGAGGAGCTGGGCATCCATCCAGAGATCTACGTGGGCGCGGGAGCGGGCGCGCTGGTCAGCGCGACGTACGGGCAAGACATCCCGCTCGATGTGCTTCTCGACGCCTACCGCCTCCCCTGGAGACGACGTCACCGCGGGCCTCGCCTCCACGTGTCGAGCTTCTTCGGCGCTCCCGCCCTGCGCGATCTGCTCGACCCGGGATACCTCTGCTCGGGGGTGTTCTCGATCGACAGGCTCGAGCGCTACGTGCGCCGGACGCTGCCGATCAACGACTTCCGGCAGCTGCCGCACGCCGTCTACGTGACGGCGGTGGACGTGGACAGCGCCAAGCGCGTCGTGTTCGGCCCTGGCTACGACGAGGCCACGCCGATCAGCCAGGCGGTGGCCGCCAGCTGCTGCGTGCCCGGCCTGTT
Source organism: Sorangium sp. So ce128 (assembly GCF_051525245.1). Lineage (NCBI taxonomy): Bacteria > Pseudomonadati > Myxococcota > Polyangiales > Polyangiaceae > Sorangium > Sorangium sp. So ce128. Next base: position 8,476,697 of record NZ_CP150313.1, read on the forward strand.
CCGGCCCTACCGCATCAACGGCCGCTATCACTTGAGCGGCGAGGTGATCCGGACGCTCTCCGCCGACGTGGCCGTGAATGCCGGCGCGAACATCGTGATCATCTCCAACATCTACCGCCCCGAGGAGCGCGACGAGTCGCAGCGCTCGATCGCGAGGAGCGGCGCGCCCAGCGTCGTCCGGCAGTCGCTCAGCATCCTTCTGGCCGAGAAGGAGCGCCGCGGCGTCGAGCTCCTCTCCAAGCTCTACCCGAACGTCACCTTCCTGGACGTGGCGCCCGCGATCGGCCGGTACAGCTACATGAACCGGTTCGCCGCCAAGCCGCTCGTCCTGCGCGGCTACCGCACTGCGCTCCGCATACTCGCCGCCGCGAAGGAGAAGGGCGTGTTTGATGCGCCCTCCTCGAAGAGCGCACTAAACTAGATCTGGCGGGCGGAGCTACCGCCGCACGTCCCGGTCGCGCAGCGACCGGCCGCTACATCCCCGCGACGATGCGGTACCCGTCCTGGTACTCCACGAGCTCCAGCCGGTTGTCGTCCACCTTGCGGCGCCACTCTTCGCCCTTGCCCCCCGGGATGCGATAGCTCGCGCTGAAGGTGTAGTCGACGTAGATGACGTCATCACCCTTCAGGACGCGCCGGTAGCGGATCTCGTAGCGGATGGCGCGAGCGTCCTGGAACTTGCCGGTGAGGTACGAGCGCAGGCCAGCGTAATCGAGGTCGTCCGCCGCATCGATGTTGCCGCCGTCCTCGTAGTACTTGGGCGACGCGAGCTTGAGCAGCTCGCCCACGTTCTTGCTCTCCACCGCGTTGCGATACTTCTCGCAGAACGAGATGATCTTGCGGTTGTCGTCGTTGTCCTCCACGTCTGTGTTCGGGATGTAGTGGGTCGCGCACCCGGCGAGGACGGCCGAAGCAACGACGAGGAGCGAAGCGACAGCTTTTGTTTGGCGGCAGAACATACGCGGGCAGGACAACGCTCGGGGGAAGCAGCTGATTCCAGCTGGGAACCTTGCCAGATCGAGGCGCGGATCGGCAAGCGAAGCGATCACGACCACCAAGGATGACGGGGACGGGCGCGCCGCTACGCGTGCTCCTTGAGCCAGCGGAGGAGGGCGAGATGGCCAACCGGCCCCTCGTGGTCGACAGGGAGGTCCGGATCGACCTTGCGCAGGCGCTCCTCGTCGCCGGGATCCGCCTGCAGGAGCAGCGCGACGGCGCCGCTGGCGAGCGCGCGGTGCTGGGCGCCTGTGAGGCCGAGCAGCTCGCGCGCGACCGGCCCCGCGTCGTCGGCCGCGAGGACGACCATGCGGTCGGCGTCGGAGGACGCGACGAGATCGGCCGCGGCGCGGAGCGCCTCCAGCGCGCCGCCGAGCCCGGCGCCGACCGCGAAGCTCGGCCCGGTGAGCTGGTACGCGATGGCGCACTCGCCCGCGATCGCGTTCGGCGACGTCGCAGGGAAGAGGCGAGGCTCGACGAAGCGGGCTCCGCGGGCGCGCCGGCGGGCGTCGTACACCTCGTTGGTGTCGATCGTGGCGAGCGCGTGGCCCGCGACGATGCCGGCCCCCCGCAAGCGATCGGCGCCGACGATGGCGGCGAGGGCTGCCACCGCGGTCAGCCCGAGCCGGCAGAGCGCGTCGAGGCGCGCGAGGCGGTCGCGCGCGATGCCGGTCGCCTCGGCGAGGCGCCCGAGATCGGAGCCCGTCACGTGCGCGTGCGCGCGGAGAACCACGGCGCGCGGGCGCCGCGGGCGGCGCCCGCTGGCGGTGGACGTGAGCAAGAGGGCGGCGTTGGCGCCGCCGAACGCTGCCGAGAGCTTGAGCGCCGAAGAGAGCGGGCGGGGCTCGGCGCGATCGAGCAGGTGAGCCGGTGCGTCGGGGTCGAGCTCGCCTTCGGAGGCCGCCGGTGGAGCGATGGACGCCTGGAGGGCGGCTGCTGCGGCGAGCGCCTCGAGCACGCCCGCGGCCCCGAGCGTGTGCCCTATCTGAGCCTTGAACGGGTGGACCACCGGCGGAGGCGCATCCGCGCCCGGCAGCGCGTCCGAGCCCTCCACGGCGCCGCGCGGCGAGAGCAGCGCGGCGATCGCGCGCGACTCCATCGCGTCGTTGTAAGGCGTCGCCGTGGCGTGGGCGCTGATCAGACCGACGCGCGAGGCAGGCCACCCGGCGTCGGCGAGCGCCGCGGCGCCGGCGCGCGCGAGCCCCGAGCCGGTTCGATCCGGGGCGGTGATGTGCACCGCGTCCGTGGAGGCGCCGAAGCCGGCGACGCGGACGATCACCGGGGCGCCGCGGAGACGGTCCTCGCGGACGAGGGCGACGACGGCGGCGCCCTCGCCGAGCGCCATGCCGTCACGGCCGACCCGAAACGGGCGCGACCTGGACGCCGTGGTCGCGCGGAGCGCCTCGAAGCCGGCGGCGACGAAGATGCTGAGGGCGTCGTAGCCACCGGCGAGCACGAGATCGCAGGCGTCGCGATCGAGCCAGCGGAGACCGAGGCCGATCGCCAGGGTGCTCGCCGCGCACGCCGCGAGCAGGTGCGTGCGCAGCGGGGTCCGCTCGAGCCCGAACGCCGCGAGCGCGTCGTTGAACGGCGCGAAATACGTCGCGCGCGAGGCCAGCGCGGCGAGCGATCCGGCGTCGGCGCCCTCGGCGCGGGCGGCGAAGAACCGCTCCGCGGTGAGCATGCCGCCGCTGGAGGTGCCGAGGGCGATGCCGATGCGCTCGCCACGAAAGCCCGGACGCACGCCCTCCAGCGCCGCGAGCGTCTGTGAGAGCGCCGCCTTCAGCAGGTCCGTGGCGCGATCGGCGCCTGGAGCGACGCCGAGCTCCGCCGGCGCGCGCGCGGCGAAGGGCCGCAGCAGGCCGGCGCGATCCAGCTCCGCGTCGCGCGCGATCGCGACAGGCGCAGGCTCACCAGCCCGAGGGACGCGGTAGGCGAGAGGGCCGAGGCCGAGCGCCGAGACAGCGCCCGAGGCGATGACGCAGGCGTCGCTCATGAGCCGCCCCCCGGCCGGAGCGCGTCGGGATCGACGAACGCGCGCGGATCCGGCGCGCGATCCCGCTCCTCGGCCTCGCAGATCACCGTGATGAGCAGCCCGGTCGAGGCCTGCGCGTAACGGACGTTGCCGCAGCCCATGCCCTCGGCGATCACGACCTCCTCGTCGAGCCGGCGCCGGCGGGTGCCCTCCGCCGTCGACCACGTGGTGCGGCGCGCGCCGATCACGCCTCGGTCGTTGACCCGCAGATCGATCACGGCGTCGCCGTCGCGCAGGACGAAGGAATCCGTGCTCTCGGCGCGCGAGTACCAGAGCAGCGTCCCCGCTGCCGGGTGAAGCATCCACCAGCGCAGGAAATCTACCGGCAGACCGCGGAGTGCAGTCCGTGGCGTCGAGGCGTCGCCGCGCCTCAGCAGATCGAGCGCGGGAACGGCGAAACGGAAGCGATCGCCGCGCGCCCACAGGTCGAGCGCGGTGGTGCCGCCCGGGCCGAGGAGGATCATCCGCAGCGCGCCCTCGGGCTCGAGAATGTCGCTCCCCGCCGCGCGTGCTCGCCCTTCGATCGCCGGCGGGGCGACCGCGATCGCGCCGCGCGCCTCGAGCACGTGGCCAGTGCGCGGCTCCCGCAATGCCAGGCGGACGCGGAGCGTGCGCGGGCCAGCCCCCTCGACCTCGCGGCGGAGACCTGCGAGGCGCTCGCGCCCCTCTCGCCACGCGGAGGGGTCGAGCCGCGCGGCGGACGTGCCCGCCGATGGGCCAGGAAGGAGGCGCGCTAGCTCGGCGTCGAGCGCGCCGCCGCGCCGCGGGGCGCTCGCGGCGCAGGCAGGGAGGCTCGCGAGCAAGAGCAGGAGGCGCCCGGCGCTGACGAGGTGCCGCGCACGACGGCGGGGAGCGGGCGGCGATGTCGTCACGCGTCGCCGGGAGCGACCAGCAGGATGGCGTATCCCCGGTCGGGTGCGCCGCCCACGACGAGCACGCTCGCGAGGTCGCGGCAGGCGAGCGCCGCGACCGCCGCAGCAGCGGCGAACCCGCCGGCGCCCTCGTGATCGCCTGAGCGCGACGCGAGCGTGGAGCGCCGCACCTCGGCCCACGGTGAGCCATGCAGGCAGGCGACGAGGCGCTCCTCCTCCCGTCCGACGAACACGGCGGCTGGCGACGGGACGGTGGCCTGCGCTCGCAGGGCGCCCTCTCCCGAAGCGCCGAGGCGCGCCGGCGCTGGCGCTCCCGCGAGCATCCCCACGCCGTCACCCCGCCAGGAGTTCCACCAGGACACCATCGCCACCGGGCGCGCCCCTCGCTCACGCACACGCGCGGCGCTCTCGAAGAGCAGCACGGCAGCGCCCTCGCTGCGGACCCCGCTGCTGACGACCTGCGAGCAGATCGGACCGAGGCACCGCTCGATCATCGGGCTCGTCTCCTCGACGCTGCCCGCGGCGAGCGCCTCCCCCTCCCCGGCCGTGATGAGCTCGATGGCCGTGACCATGGCCGCTTCCGCGGTCGCTCCGAGATCGGCCATCGCGAACACCGGGCCACGGAGGCCCAGGTAGATGGAGGCATGCCCGACCGGCGACGAGGGGACCAGGTTCGGAAAATCGGCGGGGCTCGCGTACTTCGCGCCCTTGTCGTAAATGCGCCGCATGTAGGCGGTCGAGGCGTCGACGCTGCCAAAGGACGCGCCGACGATGGCGCCAGGCAGGGTGCGGCTCGGCGCGACGTCGGCCGCCGGATCGCCCGCGCCGGCCTCGGCCTGGACCGCGCCACCGAGCCCGGCCTCCGAGAGGGCCGTGAGGATCGCGGCCGTCGTCAGCCGGCCAGCTCGGTCGAGCCGCCTCGCCCGCGCGAGATCGAGGTGCGCGGCCGTGTTGAAGGGGATGGCTCCTTCCGCTGGCGGAGGGCCAGGCTCCAGATATGCGGCGCCGCCGCGGGACGCGAGGACGCCGAGCGGGCCGATCGTCGCGGCCGCCGTCACGACGACCGAGCGCCGCCGGGGCGCGCTGCCGGCGTCGAGCGGCGGAGGAAAACGGTCTGGCTGCGCGAGCACGAGCACGCTGTCCGTGCCGCCGAAGCCGAAGGAGTTCGACATCGCCGACCGGATCGGCGCCTCGCGCGCCTCCTTCAGGTGCACGAGCTGGCACTCCGGATCGACCTCTTCGAGGCCGCCGGTCGGGGGCATCACGCCGCGCGCGATGGCGAGGGCGGTGATCGCGGCCTCGACCGCGCCCGCTGCGCCGAGCGTGTGCCCGATCTGCCCCTTCGATGAGGAGACGGCGATGCGGTTCACCTCGGGGCCGAGGCAGGCGCGCAGGGCGGCGCTCTCCATGACGTCGTTCAGCGGCGTCGCGGTGCCGTGCGCGTTGACGTAATCAAGATCCGAGGGCGTGAGCGCCGCGCATCGGAGAGCGTCGCGCATGACGCGCGCGGCGGTGCGCCCCTCGCGCTCGGGGTTGGTGATGTGATGCGCCTCGGCGCCGGTCGCCCATCCGCGGAGCTCGACGATCGGCTCCGCCCCGCGCGCGCGCGCGGCGTCCTCGGACTCGAGGAGCAGGAACGCCGCCGCTTCGCCGAGGTTCAGACCGGCGCGCCGCCGATCGAACGGGCGGCACGGCTCCGGATCGACGGCCGCGAGCGCGCCGAAGCCGGTGTACGTCAGCCGGCACAGGCCGTCGGCGCCCCCCGCGAGCACGCGGGTGGAGAGGCCGGCGCGGAGCCAGGCCGCGCCCAGCAACACGGCGTTCGCGCCGCTCGAGCAGGCGCTGCAGACGCTCCTCACCCGACGGAACGGACCGACGGCGGCGCGGACGTGGTCGGCCGTCGATGAGAGGGGATGCGAGAGCATCCGCTTCAGGGGGGCGATCGCGCTGGGGTCATGCGACAGCCAGGCGAGCAAGTCCTCCGTCTCGAACATCCCGGCGGTCGTCCCGCCGACCACCAGGTCGACTGGAACGGCCCTCGGGTCGATGCCCGCGTGTCCGAGCGCCTCGCGGGCCGAGAGCACGGCCATCGCGTCGGTTCGAGACCACCCTTCCGCCTCGCCGGGCGGCGCGACCTCCTCGGGGGAGAGGTCGCGGACCTCCGCGGCGATGCGCCCGCGCGTCCCGGGGATCTCGAACAAGGAGAGCGGCGCGAAGGCCCGTTCTCCTGCGATGAGCCGGTCCATCGTCTCGCTCGCCCCGCGCGCCAGGGGCGAGACGACCCCGATGCCCGTCACCCAGATGCGCACGCCCGAACGGCTCTCTGCGGCGCGTTCACGCCGCCGCGGTCGACTTGACGATGTGGGCCACGAGCGCGTCCACCGATGCGAAGATCGGCCTCGCTTCGTCGCCCTCCGGGATGCGGACGCCGAAGCGCTCCTCCACGCTCATGGCGAGCTGGAGCGCGTCCAGCGAATCGAGGCCCAGCCCCGCGCCGAACAGCGGCGCGGCGTCGTCGATGTCGGCCGGCGTCTTCCCCTCGAGGTTCAGCTCCTCGACCATGAGTTCTTTTAACTTCTGCCGCACGTCCTGCGCGTTCATGAGCACGTCCCTGCGGGGTAGCACAATTCCGCGCCTTTCCACCAGGGGGCAGCGCTTTTTCTGACGGTTTGGTAAAGAGCGCCCATGGCCCTCGTCGACTACGCCACCTCTGCAGGCGTCGCGCTGCTTACGCTCAATGATCCGCCCGTCAACGGCTACACCCACGAGATGATGAAGGACCTCGACGCGGCCATCCTCGAGGCCCGCTTCGACAACGATGTCCATGTCATCGTCATCACCGGGCACGGCGAAAAGTTCTTCTGCGCAGGAGCGAACATCAACATGCTCCGCGAGTCGGACCCGACGTTCAAATACTACTTCTGTCTCCACGCGAACGAGACGTTGAGCCGCCTCGAGCACACGCCGAAGCTCTGCATCGCCGCGCTGAATGGCCACACGGTGGGCGGTGGTCTCGAGATCGCGATGGCCTGTGACCTCCGCATCGCCCGCAAAGGCGCCGGCAAGGTCGGCCTCCCCGAGGTCACGCTGGGCGTCCTGCCAGGCACCGGAGGCACCCAGCGCCTGGCCAGGCTCATCGGCAAATCGCGGGCGATCCAGCTGATGTGCGAGGGGCAGACGTTCGATTTCGAGACAGCGCTCGCGGTTGGCCTGATCAATGACGTCTGGGAGACGGCCTCCCATGACGAGTTCATGGACCGGATCCTCGCTTACAGCCACACGTTCACGCTGCCGGACCGCGCGGCGCTGGCGGTCGGGCGCATCAAGCGCGCCGTTCAGACGGGCTTCGAGGTAGGGCTCGAACAGGGGCTCGCCCTCGAGCGAGAGCTCCAGGCCGAGCTGTTCACGTCGGAGGACGCCCGCGAGGGGCTCGCCGCGTACATGGAGAAGCGGAAGCCGGTGTTCCAAGGCAAATGAGCGCAAACTGAGCGCACGCCGCACGTCGAGCAATGCGCTGCCTCGCCGTTCTTCTCCGTCGGCAGCCGGACCAGGTTGAGGCCACCTCGAATGTAATAAAAATTACTTATTAATGGTAACGTCGGAGGGTTGGACGATTTTCAAATCAGAGGGGGCTGCTGCACGTAAGTTCAGGCATGCAACAGCTTGTTGAGCATAGGCCCCTTCTGGAGCGGCCCAGCTTCGAGACCGTGTACACTGTCGGGCTGTCATTCCTCCGACAAGCGCTCCGCTGGCTCGGGGTGGCAGAACGCGACGTCGACGACGTCCTGCAAGACGTCATGATCGCTGCGTATCACGCGCTGGATCGCTTCGATCCGAGGCGCTGCTCAGACGAGGCGCGCACCAGACATCCCCCCTGCGGCCACGCCCCAAGCCTGGAACGCGGGGCGCCACAAACGGCGAGCCCGCTCGGCGAGCCCCTCAGGCGCTGGCTGTTCGGCATCGCCTGGCGACAGGTCGGCCACTATCGCGAGCGCGCCCACCGCCGCCGAGAGATCGCGGTCGGCGCCGGGGCGAGCTGGCCGTTCGAGCTCGCCGACCCCGGCTTGACCTCGGAACAGCTGCTCGCACGCGAGCAAAGCGGCCAGCTCGTCGGCAGGCTGCTCGGCGGGCTCGACACCGAGCGACGCGTGGTCTTGATCATGCACGATCTGCTCGATGTGACGACCGCCGACATCGCGCGCGACCTGGACGTGAAGGAGAACACGGTGCGCAACCGCCTCCGGCTGGCCCGCGAGGACTTCCGCGTGGCGGTGAAGCGCATGAACGCCGAGGACCGGCGCGCACTCCACGATCCGTTGAGCCTCCAGGTCGCCGAGCGCTCCCGCGGGGCGGACGAAGAGTCGCTCATGAGCACCGCCAGGCTCATCCCCGAGGTGCCGGACGCTACCCGGCGCAGGATCTGGCTCGCGGTCACGCGCGCGATCGCCGAGGCGCACGCGGCGGGCCCGAACCCCAAGGCTTGCGCCGCGCCAGCTCCGTAGGCGACCGCCGCACGCACCGAAGGGAGGCCGGCGCAACCGAGGCCCCGGGGTCGGCCGCGCTCAGCGCTCCAGCATCCTGCCGTAGTGCTCGGCGAGCGCCGTCCCTCCCAGGCGGGAGAAGAAGGAAGAATAGCATATCCAGATCGCCAGCCCGTTCATGTCGTCGAAGATCGGCGGGAGATACGGGGGCGGGCGGATGATCCCGTCGGTCACGTGCGCATGGAGGACAGGGACGTCCTCGTGCGCGACCTTCCCCACGAACAAGAAGGGAATCAGCATCGCCCGATCGTGCTGAATGGCCGCGCGCATGAAGGCGTAGTTGAGAACGATCCCCTTACAGTAGCAGGCGTCCTTCGTGAACGGCGCCCCTCCCGCGAGCACGCCGCCGCGGAAGACGCGCCTGGCATTCTGGAAGCACTCGTCTTCTTCGTAACCTTCGGTGCGGTACCACTCGAACACGTCGAGGAACGACGCCCCGTCCTCCGCCTTGTCCACCGCGAGGATGCGGTCGTTCAGCTTCTTCGCGCGACGCGGAGTGCTCCTGAAGGTGAGGATCTCCACCAGAACGGCGAGCCCTTCCTGAACCGCCGTGGTGCGCGGAGGCCCCTTCGCGAGCCAGCGCGCCACCGGCTGAGCTTGCCCGTTCAAGCTGGTCGCCACGTGCACCCACCCCTCGTGCGCCTCGAGGATGTCGACATCGCTCTTGGCGAACATCGCGCCGCTCCGGATCTTCACGTAGTCGCTGCCGGCGGCGGCGTCCGCGAGGAGCGAGTCGTCCACCTGCACGCGGATCGACGCGCCGCCGAAGAAGCGGTCGAAGCGGGCGTTCAGATCGAGCGCCGCCATCTCCGCCGTGATCTCCCGCTGCTGCGACGGGCCGAGGCGCTCACCGCCGATCGCCGTCAGGAGGTCGTAGAGCACGAACCCCATGTCCCGCACGCTCGTCTTTCCGTCTGGCAGCTTGTCCTTCGGGGATCCGTAGAGCTCGCGGGACAGCGCGTAGAACGCCTTCGTTCCCCGTCCGATGAGCATGCGCACGACCTTCCGGTACTCGTCCGCCGTCGCGCGGAGGATCTGCCCGAGCCGATCGCGCTTGCCGAGCTCCCGCTCGGCGTCGCGCAGGATCTCCTCGAGCTCGCGCTGCTTGGCCTCCGGGTCGAACCCCAGATCGTCCGAGTAGGCGACCTGCGGCAGCTCGCGCTGCTTCGAGCGGACAAATTGCTCTTCGACGTCCGCCTCCCAGCGGAGCGCCTGGAGGATGCGGATCGGCCGCTGCGCATCGAGCACGCGCTGAGCCAGCGTCGCGAGGATCTCCTTGTAGGAACGCCACGGCCCCGCGACCGGCGGGAGCGGCGCGTGCGGGATCGGTCCGTCGTGCAAGCTCAGGGACTCGAGCGGCGCCGACGGCGCTTCACCGCTCTCCGCGCCGCCTTCCCCAGGGCCGACCTGGCCGCCGATCTCGGCCGCTCCCGCGCCGTCCTCCGCCGCGCCAGCGCTGCCGCTGCTCGGCTCGTCCGCTGGCTCGCTCACCTTGAGCTCGCGCTGCGCCTCCACGTCCGCCGCGTGCGCCCCTCTCCTCTCCCGGGCCTCAGAGCTCTGCGCCATTGCGATCGATTGCTAACACTGGCTCACCTGTCCGAGCAAACCTCCACGGGCCAGGACCAGCGCCGCGGGGAGCGCCGGCTTCGCCGGATCCTTGTCGGCATCGCGGCCTCGGGGTACGAGCCCTGCCCGTATGAGCGATCCCGAGCACAAGAATGACGCCGACACGACCGCCGAGGAGGAATCGACCGCCCTCTCGGACGCCGCGCTCCTCGAGCGCACAGCGGAGGGGGCCAGGCGGCTCCGCTCGGCGATCGCGGCGGCGGTGGTAGGGCAGGACGATGTCGTCGAGGCCATGCTGATCACGCTCGCCGCGCGCGGGCATGCGCTGCTCGTCGGCGTCCCGGGGCTCGCCAAGACGCTGCTCGTGTCGTCGCTCGCGAGGGCGCTCGATCTCAGCTTTGGGCGCGTCCAGTTCACGCCTGACCTGCTGCCCGCCGATATCACGGGGACCGACGTGCTGCACGAGCAGCACGGGTCGCGGAGCCTGCGCTTCCAGCCCGGACCCATCTTCCACAACCTCGTCCTCGCGGACGAGGTGAACAGGACGCCGCCGAAGACGCAGGCCGCCCTGCTCGAGGCGATGCAGGAGCGCAAGGTGACCGTCGGGACCACCACGCACGCCCTCCCCGACCCGTTCCAGGTGTTCGCGACGCGAAACCCGATCGAGCAGGAAGGGACCTACCCGCTGCCAGAGGCGCAGCTCGACCGCTTCTTGCTGGAGATTCACGTCACCTACCCGAGCGAGGCCGAGGAGCGCGAGGTGGCGCGACGGACGACCTCGGGGAAGCCGCCGGCGATCGCGGCGGTGCTCAAGGCGCGAGAGGTGCTGGCGATCGGGCGCCTCGTCCCGAGGATCCCGGTGACCGACGAGGCCGTGGACCTCGCGGTGCGCCTCGCCAGGGCCACGCGGCCGGGGGCGGAGCGCGCTGCGCAGGAGGTCCGGGACTACGTGCGCTACGGCGCGGGGCCGCGCGGGAGCCAGGCGCTGGTGATCGCGGCCAAGGCGCGCGCTGCGCTCCGCGGCGAAGCAGCCGCAGACGTGGACGACGTGAGGGCGCTGCTGATCCCGGCGCTGCGGCACCGGATCGTGCTGTCGTACCGCGCCGAGGCGGACGGCGTCCGCGACGTCGACGTGCTGAGCGCCGTGGAGAGATCGGTGCGCTGAGCGGCGCCGCGGCGCGGACGCCCATCACCGGGCGCGAGGCGCCTGTTGCTGCGCTTCCTTCACCGGCGCGACCGCCTTCATGGCCTTCAGATCCAACGCGAAGCGCAGCGTCCCCGGCCCGCGCCCGTCCCAGCTCACCGCGACGACGCCGCTCTTCTTCAGGCTCAGGCCGGCCCAGCCGCCGTCGCCGAGCAGCGACGTCACCAGCGCCGACAACGAAGGCTCGTGCCCCACCAGCGCCAGCGGCTGAGCTCCCTGGTGCTGCGAGAGCCGGCGAAGGATCTCGGCCGTGTCGCGCGAGGGAGAGAGCTCGGCGACCACCGACACCTCGTCGGTCAGCCCGGCGGCCTCGGCGATGATCTCCGCGGTCTGCACCGCGCGCACGAGGGGGCTCGTCCAGATCACCCCAGGACAGCGGTCCTTCTGCTTCGCGAGCCATTTGGCGACGCGCCGGGTCAGCTTGCGCCCCTTGCCCGTCAACCAGCGACCTGCGTCGCCGAGGTCCGGCGCGTCATCCACGGCATGGCCATGGCGGATGATCAGGATCTCCATGACCTGACCTTAGCCCGGACGAGCGCCAGCCGGGGAGCGCCGCGCGCGCGAAAGAGGCGGCGGCGTCACCTCGACGCCCATCAGAACTCGCACTGATGGGTCGCATCGTTGCAGTGCGAGCCCGGCGCCACGAAGGGACAGATGCTCCCGCGGAAGTTCTCGCACGGGAAACCGCACGTGAATGAAGTGTGCGTGTAGCAGCTCTGCCCCTCGTCGCAATCGGCATCGGAGGCGCATCGGCAGTTGAAATCGTCAGGGAACCCGTTCCCGTTTTCATCAAGGCCGTTGCAGCACTCGGTCACGTAGACGTCGCTCGCGCTACAGTCCTCGTCCGCGCAGTCCAGCGCGCCGTCGCAGTCGTTGTCGATCCCGTCGGTGCACGCGGCGGTCCCGAACTCGGGGCCAGGCGCGGCGCCCTTCGCGCAGCTCCGGCATGAGCCGAAGGTGGCGCAGCCGGGATCAGCGCAGTCGACGTAGTGATCGCCGTCGTTGTCGAGGTCGTCGTCACAGATCTCGCGCGGGTTCGGGACGATCTCGACGTTGAGCACGAAGGGGCCCTCGTTGGGTCCGCTCGCGGGATCGATCGTGAAGCCGTCGAGGAAGACGAAATAGGTGCCGGGGTACAGGATGCCGAAATCGAGCAGGGAGGCCCGCGACCCGCCGCTGTCGTCGTCGCAGCCGATCTCCCGGCCGGAATCGCAGACGCCCGTGCGGACGTAGAGCGCCGTGTCGAAGGCCGACCCGCGCGAGTCGACGCGCACGCGCGACGGCGCGGTGAGCACGAAGAAGAAGACCGCCTCGCCGGCGTCGCCGCCGCACTCACCCCGGGTCTCGCTCACGTGCCCGGTGGTGTCCCCCGTGTACGTGCCAGTCCCGGGGATGCGCTTCGGCGACAGGCAGTTGGCCTGCTCGAGCACGCACACGGGGCTGCTCGCGCAGTCCGGGTCCTGGCAGTCGACCAGGGCGTCGCCGTCGTCGTCGACGTCGTTGTTGCAGCGCTCCGGCGTCGGCTCGCAGTTCGGCGCGAAGGCGCAGGCGCTGTCCGCGCAGTCGACGCGCTCATCGCAGTTGTTGTCGGCGCCGTCGTCGCAGATCTCCGGCACGCAGCGCTCGCAGGCCGGCGCGGCGGTGCACTGCGGATCCGCGCAGTCGACGCGCCCGTCGCAGTCGTTGTCAGCGCCGTCCTCGCACCGCTCCGGCGAGCCGGGCGGCTGGCACGCGCAAGGGAAGATGCCGCGGCAGTCCGGATCGCCGCAGTCGACGAGGAGATCGCAGTCGTCATCCTCGCGGTTGTCGCAGCGCTCGCGCTGGGAGCTGCAGGCGCAGAGCGGCTCGGAGCCGCAGTCGGCGTCGTCGCAGTCGAAGGCGAGATCGCAGTCGTCATCGGCGCCGTTGCCGCACTTCCCGGCCTCCGAGGTGGAGCAGCCGCAGACCGGCGTTCCCGAGCAGTCGGCGTCGAAGCAGTCGACGATCGTGTCGCAGTCGTCGTCGGCGCCGTTCTGACAGCGCTCGCCGGCAGGGCTCGGGGTACAGCCGCAGATCTCCCCCGCTGCGCAGGCGGGATCGAAGCAGTCGCTGACGCCGTTGCAGTCGTTGTCCGCGGCGTCCGTGCAGATCTCCGGCGCGCCCGGGAAGACGGACGGGTTGAGGTCGTTGCAGTCGCTCCCGCCGCAGAACGTCGGGCCGACGCCGTCCCGATCGTCGTCGCGGGGACGATGGTCGCAGCGCCCGTCTGCGCAGTCGTCGCTCGTGCAGTCGTCGCCATCGTCACAGTCCGTGGGGCCGCCGCACGCGTCGAAGCCTCCGACGCCCTCGCCTCCGTTCGATGAGGTCGACATGCTGCCGCTCGTCGCGCCACCAAAGCCGCCCCCTCCAGCGCTGGCGTTCGAGAGGTCGGGGAGGCTCGTCCGGCCGCACGCTCCCGCCAGGACGCCGAGCACCGCCCATGCGCCGAGCGCCATGAGGCACCGTCGAATCCGGGAAGGCCGCGGAAGCGCCCCCTCGACCCACGCTGAAGAGCCCGGCTTCATCTCTCACCCTCTCGCACCGGCCGCACGGTGCCCGCGCTTCGGTCCACTTTACAACCCCGAGTTTCCAGGAAAGCAAGTTTTGATCCGCTGGCTCTGGCCGGTCGGTGAGGCGTTGATCTGGAGCGCGCTTCCTCGCTCTGCGCGGCCAGCCCGAGCAGCTGCCACGGCTGCTCACGAGCCGGCCTGCACGCCGAGCCGGCCAGCTCGCGCCACGGGATCAGTTGCGGGTCGGAGCATCCGCGTGTAACGAGGGCCGGTGGGAGCGGAGCTCCAGATCGAGTACGAGCGGCCGCCTCCTGGCCTCCAGCGCGGGCGTTACCCTGCGCCACAATGGGTCATCCTGGGGATCGGCGCCGCGGTGGTGCTCATCGCAACCGCCGTCCTGATCTGGCGAGCGCGGCGCGCCTTCAGCGCACGCGGGAGAGGCGGACCGCGCTCCTCGAGACGAGGGTGACGGGAACGGGAAACCAGGCGATCACTTCAGGGGGAGGAGGAATGATCAACCGCAGTGCGATCGCAGGTTGACACCGAGCGGACCGGACCGGTAGGCACCATAGAGGGATGCGCACCCGGTCGGCCGATGTAGAGAGCCGACCGAGCGCGCGACGAGCCTGCAACATCCGGGGCCCAGAGACGCGGCCCCAGTGAGGCCCTTTGGGTCCTGAAGAACGCCGCGCAACCGCGGCCCGTGGATACATGGCACCGATCGAACGTGGCGTTGAGCTTGTGCATCGCGTGATCGCGCAACTGAAGAAGCGCCCTTCCAGCCATACCGCCGTGGGAGCGAGCCAGGCCGCTCTCGATGCGCTCGAGTCGAGGCTGATGGTCGAGCTGCCGCCCACGCTGCGGGCGTTCCTCGAGTTCGATTTCACGCTCGATAGTCTGGGCCCGCGGTTCAAGGGGCGGCATCGCTTCGGCCAGGACCCGTCGGCGCCTCGACCGAAGCTCACCTCGGTCCGCAAGCTGGCCGAGGCGAAGACCGACCTCGGCTGGACCGAATCGCGACTCCGGGCCAAGGTCGTGAGGCTGCCCAACCTCCCCGGTCAGCCATGGAACGCGCTCTACCTCGGGGAGGCCAGGCGGGACGGCGAGCTCGTCATCCTCGGCCTCGACAACGAGGACACGAACGTCCGGGTCTTCCCGCGCTACACCGCGTTCGACCTGTACCTCGCCGAGCAGTGCGGCCTCATCAAGCTGCGCGAGTCGCAGAGGCTCGAGGACCTCGAGTCCCACGTGGCGCTCAACCCCGAGCTCGGGACCGCCGAAGAGGACGACGAGGGCGACACGGAGTATTGATCGCGCGGCCGCGACGCCCTCACCCTGGCGCCGCTCGGCCGTGAACGACGTCCGTGACGAACGCGATGGCTGCCGGTGCAGGAGCGCTCCACTTCCGGTTCCGGGTGGACGACGGCGACCCTCGTGACCGGCTCGACAAGCTCGTCGTCCACCTGCTCGACCGCGCCGGCCATGCGGCCTCTCGCGCGGCGGTGCAGCGGTGGATCGCCGCCGGTCGCGTCCTCGTCGACGGGGAGCCCGCGCGCGCGTCGGTGGCGGTGCGCGCAAGCGCGCTGGTCGAGGTCCGCCCCGAAGAGCCGTCGCCCTCGCCCACCGCGGCCGAGCCCGACGTGATCATCCCGGTGGTGTACGAGGATGAGCACCTGCTCGTCATCGACAAACCTGCGGGGCTCGTCGTGCATCCGGCCCGCGGCCACGCGTCCGGCACGCTGGTCAACGGGCTGCTCGCGCTGCCCGGGTTCGCCCTGGCGCCCGCCGATCCGCGCGATCCCATGGGCCATGTCCGCCCGGGGATCGTGCACAGGCTCGACCGAGGGACGAGCGGCCTGCTCGTCGTGGCGAAGGACGAGCCCACCCGCGAGGCGCTGAAAGAGCGGTTCGCCAGGCACGCGATCGAGCGCGAGTACGCCGCGATCGTCGCCGGCGAGGCGCGAGACGCCACCTACGACACGCTCCACGGCCGGCACCCGACCGACAGGCTCCGGTTCACGTCGTGGATCCGCGGCGGCGCCGGCGCACCCGGCTCCGGAGCCGGCGCGCCCGGTTCACGCGTCGCCGCGCCGCGCCGCGCCGTGACGCACGTCCGCGTGCTCGAGAGGCTCGGCGACGCGGCGACCGTCGTCGCGTGCTCGCTGGAGACGGGCCGCACCCACCAGATCCGGGTGCACCTCGCCGAGCGCGGCAGGACACCCGTCCTCGGAGACCCCCTCTACGGCAAGCCGCCGAAGAAGCCGGCCGTGCGGGCGATCGCGGAGGAGCTGGGCCGGCAAGCCCTCCACGCGCGCGTGCTCGGGTTCATCCACCCCGCCACGCAAAAGCCCGTCCGCTGGGAGAGCGCGCTGCCAGCGGACATGCGCAAGGCGCTCGACCAGCTGCGGGCGCTCGCTACCAGATCTTCGATTTGATGTGGCCCTTGGACTTGATGAGGATGTCGACGAGGGCGCGGTCGTAGAAGTTCTTCTGGTAGAGGTCCGGCGAGACGCGGCTCTTGTAGAGGGCGCGCCCTTCCTCGATCTCTTCGGACAAGACCGTGAAAAGGTCATCCTGCTGGATGCCCTGCACGATCTTCTCCTCGTTGTAGAGCGAGAGATCGCTCGCGATGGCGCGCGCGAGGCGGCGCGCCGCCTCTTCCGTTTCAATCAAGGGCATCCGTCTCTCCTCCAGGTTCGCCAGCCGGGGGCACGCGCTCCCGAACCGACGGGGGCCTAGGATGCAGCAGCCCAGGCGGCGCTGTCAAAGTAGCTCGTCGTCCGACGACCCGCCCCCCCACCCGCGCGGCGGCGCGAGGGGCGCGGCGCGCATGTGGGTGGTCGCGCGGGGCGCGCCAGCGGCAGGCCGATCCGCCTCCTGGCGCGCCGCGGCGAGGGCGGCGAGCCCCGAGAGGAGCGGGAACGCGACCAGCGCGTAACGCCCGGCACCGAAGAACACGGCGTGCGTCGCCGCGGTCGCAGCGAGGACGGCGAGCGCGGCGCCCACGAGCACCGGCGCCCGGAGGAGCGCGCGGCCCTTGAGCAGCGCGAGGCCGAGGAGCGCGAGGTAGCCAACCCATGCATGGACGTGCAGCGCGGCTACGACCCCCAGCGCGAACAGCGCGAGCCGAGCGATGTCGAGCGCGCGCTGCGCGAGCGAGGGACGGCGAGCTGCGCCGGGCGCCTGCGCGGGCCTGCGCGCCGCCCACACGAGCGCGGCGAGGAGGACGACGCGCTCGAAGACGGTCTCGACGGCGCCGAGCGCGACCTTGTCGGCCTCGCTGAACGCCGACGGGTTCGAGGCGTGGAGGTACCACCCGGCCGCGCCGCAGTAGTCGAACGTCGCCGCGAGCTTCCTGGGCACGAGCCCGAGCCATTCGCCCGGGTGCTCCGCGATGTACCGGCGCGCCTCACGGCCGAAGCAGGCGTCCTTGCCGGCTTCGTCGAAGACCTCGCGGCACGCGTCGGGGACCTGGACCGGCGCCCAGGCGCCGGTGGACGCCGGATCCGCTCCGATGAGGAGATTCCATCCGCCGTTCACGCTCACCAGGGCGCACTGGTTCATCCGCAGGCAGTTGCGCGCGGTCCAGGGCGCGCACACGAGGAGCGCCGCGATGACGGCCAGCAGGACGGGCGCCGCGCGCGCGGCAAACGGGGGGAGGAGCCGGGGACCGCCTGCAGGCGGAGAGCCCGAGAGGGCGAGGCCGGCGAACAGGGGCGCGAGCAGGAGCGCCTGCGGGCGGACGAGGGTGGCGGCGCCGATGAGCAGCCCGATGACGGCGAACGGGGCCAGCGCGGGGCGGCGCTCGCGCGCCCTCGCAGACGCCCACGCCGCGCAGGCGACGAGCGAACCGGTGACGCCCTCGGTCATGAGCGCCGGGGTATACGCCACGAGCCCGGGGTGGAGGGCGACGAGCCCACCGGAGAGCGCCGGCACGGCGCGCGAGCGCGGCGCGGCGCGGGCCGCCAGGCGATGGACGGCGAGCGCCGCGAGCGCGCCGAGCACGGCGTTCAGCAGCATCGCGACCGCGGGGTGCGCGCCGAGCAGCGCGTACAGCGCGCCGACCGCGCCCGGATAGCCCACCGGGTAGTGCGCGGCGTACGTGACGACGCCGTCCGGCCATAGCCACGTGTAGCCGAGCCCCGCCGCGATCCGCTCGGCGATGCGCTGGTAGTACGTCCCGTCGGCGGTAGGCGGGAAGCGCCCGGCCGCCCAGACGACCATGGCGAGCCGCGCGGCGAGGGCGAGCGCGAAGATCGCGCCCGCGTCGCGCCGACGCGCGACGACCGAGGCGCCGTCGCTCATGATGAGCGCGCGAGCGACAGCGGGAAGCGCGCGAGCAAGCCGGTGGCCCGCAGCGCAGCGACGACCTCGCACGCGGGCAGACCGACGACGTTCGAATAGGAGCCGTCGATGCGCGCGACGGCGAACGCGCCGATGCCCTGAATCGCGTAGGCGCCGGCCTTGTCGAGCCCCTCGCCGGTCGCCGCGTACGACGCCACCTCGCCGTCGTCGAGCTCGCGGAAGCGCACCCGCGTCACGACCGTCTCGGCGTGGAGCGCCTCGGCGAGGCCCGGGGCGGATGCCGTCGCGACGTTGGCCCGATCGCCGCCGGCGATCGCGAACCTCGTCCAGACATGGTGCTCGCGGCCCGAGAGGGCGCGGAGCATGGCGCGCGCGTCGACCTCGTCCCGCGGCTTGCCGAGGATGGAATCGCCGAGGATGACCGACGTGTCGGCGACGAGGATCGCGCCCGCCCCGGCCGCCTGGCGCAGGCGCCGGGCGGCCGCGAGCTTCGCCAGGGTGACGCGCTCCAGGTAGGCAGCGGCGTCCTCGCCGGCGCGCCCCGCCTCGTCGACCTCGGCTGCCGCGACGCGGAGAGGCAGGCCGAGCGTGGTCAGGATCTCTCGCCGGCGCGGCGAGCCGGAGCCGAGCAGGAGCGGGTGTGAGTCGTCGATCATGGTCGTGCGGACGCCGGCGGCGCCGGCCCCGGCCGGGCGTGGTCCTAGCACGGCGCCAGCGCGACCGCGGAGCACGACGCAATCCGACGCAATCCGACGCAAACCCGAGCCTCGGACGCCAGCGGATCGCGACGCGTCGATTGCTCTTTTGACTCTCCCCCCGGCAGTAGTAGAGGGTCGGGCGCGATGCGCGCCAACCGGAGGGAGCCTGCACGATCGAGCCTCCCGCTGCTGGTGGCGTCCGGGGTCTTCATGGCGACCCTCCTTCCGGCGCCGGTGCGCGCGGACGAGTGCGCGCCGGCCAGCGGGCTGTCGGGCTGTATCGATGCCGACAACCTCTGGCCGCACGCAGGCGGCGGCCCTTTCTTCGCCGTGGGGAGCACAGGGACGGCTCCGAGCGCGAAGGCCTCGTTCGGCCTCGTGGCGAGCTACCTGTCGCGGCCAGTGGGCCTGCGCACCGCCTCGCCCGACCCCGAGGGGACGGTCATCCATGCGCTGGACAACATGGTCGACGCGACCTTCCTGGCGTCGTTCGGGCTCACCGATCGCCTGGAGGTCACGGTCGCCGCTCCCGTCACCCTGTACCAGGACGGGGCAGGCTTCTCCGACGTCCTCGGCACCGACACGGAGCTCCAGCGCAGCGTGATGCGCGACGCTCGCCTGGGCGCCGCGTTCGCGATCTTGCCGCCGGCCCAGCGTGGTCCGCTCGATGGCTTCTCGCTGGCAGCGCGCCTCGATCTGGGCGTGCCTACCGGCGACGGGTCGGTGTTCGCCAGCGCCGGGACCGTGACGCTCGCGCCGAGCGTCGCCGCAGCGTACCGGCTCGGCAAGCTCCTTCTCGCGACCGAGGTCGGGGCCCGGCTCCGTGGCTCGAGCACGCTGATCGATACCGAGGTCGGCCCACAGCTCCTCGGCGCCCTCGGCGCCTCGGTCGACGTGCTCCCGGACCGCTGGCTCACGGCGTCCGCGGAGGCGTTCGCCCTCTACACGCTCGCCGAGCAGCCCGCCGGAGCCCCGGCGCTGGTGCCGGCGGAGTGGATCCTCTCGGCCACGAGCGCCCCGCTGCTCGCAGGCGACGTCTCGCTGTCCGCGGGCGGCGGCGGCGCCATCCCGTTCGCCTCCGGCGGCGCGCTCACCGCGCCGCGCGTCCGGTTCAACCTGGGGCTCCGCTATGCGCCGACGGGGCGCGATGCAGACGCCGACGGCGTCCTCGATCGCGACGACGAGTGCCCGCCCGTCGCGGAGGATCGCGACGGCTTCCGGGACGGCGACGGATGCCCCGATCCCGACAACGACGGCGATCGGATCCCCGACGGTCGCGACAGGTGCCGGGACGAGCCCGAGACGATCGACGGCTTCCAGGACGGCGACGGCTGCCCGGATGCGGACGACGACAGCGACGGCGTCCCGGACGACGCCGACGCCTGCCGGAACGACGCCGAGGACCGCGACGGCTTCCAGGACAGCGACGGATGCCCCGATCCCGACAACGATGGCGACGGGATCCTGGATGCGCGCGACACGTGCCCCATGGGCGCGGAAGACGTGGACGGCTTCAAGGACGACGACGGATGCCCCGATCCCGACAACGACATCGACCAGGTCCCTGACGCCAGCGATCAGTGCCCGGGCAACGCCGAGGATCGCGACGGCTTCCAGGACGACGACGGCTGCCCCGAGCGCGACAACGACGAGGACGGCGTGGCCGACGCGGCCGACGCATGCCCCGTCACCGCCGAGACGATCGACGGCACGAACGACGCCGACGGCTGCCCTGAGCCGGCCGGCAGGTCCTTGCCGCGGTGGTCCGGCGATCAGGTCGTCCTCGACGGCCTGGCCCGCTTCCCGGCGGCGAGCGCCCGCGTGCCGCCGGCCCTCGCGGCGCAGCTCGGCATGATCGCCCAGCTCATGCGCGGGCGCATGCCCCTCGACATCGTCATCGTGGAGGCCTACGCCGATCGTCAGGGCGATCAGTCCGCGCGCGCCCTCGAGCTCGCGGGCGCGCGCGCGAGCGCCGTCAAGGAGTTCCTTGCAACCGCGGGCTTGCCGGCGGACCGGATCACGGCCGCCGCTGGCGACCCATCAGCCAAGCGCGCGCCTGGCGCGCCCCAGATCGAGGTGACGGCGACCCGCGCTCGGCGCTCTGAAGGAGCCCCGGGTGCTCCGGGCGCAGCCCCCTCGACGACCGGAGAGAAGAAACAGCGATGAATGTCCTCGAGGCACGCCGTGCCCGCCATTTGATCATCCGCCTCGACCGGGGCGAGGAGCTCCCTGCAGCGCTGGTGCGCGCGCTTGATGAGGCCGAGGCGCGCGCCGGCTGGATCGAGGGGGTAGGTTCGCTGGAGAAGGCCGAAGTGGCGCTGTTCGATCAAGCTTCCCGCACCTACGCGAAGACGCGCGTCCTCGACGGCCCGTGCGACGTGGTGGCGCTCTCGGGGAACATCGCGCTCCAGCAGGGAGAGACCTCGCTTCGGCTGTCGGCCACGCTCGCCCGCGAGTCGGGCGTCGGCCTCCAGCTCGCCGCCGGCGAGCTCGTGTGGGCGCGCGTCTACGGGCTCGAGCTCCGCGTCACGGCGTTCGACGATCTGCCCCTGGCGCGGGTGTTCGACGATCGAACGGGCACGATGCAGCTCGCGCCCCAGTCGTCCGCCATCCCCGCGCTCGCGGGCGAACCGCCCCGCCTGGCGCCTCCGTTGCACGCCGCGGAGCTGCCGCGCGCGACGCCCCCGGCGCTCGCCATCGAGCCGCCGCGCGCGGCGCCTCCGGCGCCCGCCATCGAGCCGCCGCGCGCGGCGCCTCCGGCGCCCGCCATCGAGGCGCCGCGCGCGGCGCCTCCGGCGCCCGCCATCGAGCCGTCGCGCGCGGCCTCAACGGGCTCCGCGGAGCTCGCCGCCGCGCCGCTACCGCAGCGCCCGACCCGTCCTCGCCAGGAGGACGAGCTCTATCCGGAAGTGGGCGACAGCGTGACCCACTTTCACTTCGGCGACTGCACCGTGATCAGCTCGGATGGCGAGCGGATCCGCCTCCGCCAGGAGCGCGACGGCCGCGTGCGCGAGGTCTCGCTGACGATGCTCCGCATCGAGCCTCCCACCGTCGACGCGGCGACAGGCAGGAAGCAGTTCCGCCTCGCGCGGAAGAACTGAGAGCGACCGCGCCACCTCGGTCGAGAGGTGGCGGACGGCGCCTGCGCGCTCAGAAGACGCGCTGGGCGATGTGGATCGAGTCCCCTGCCTGAAGCGGCACATCGGGGATCTTGTTGTCGATGATGTCCTCGACCGAGACGGTGGTGAACACCGTCTTGCCCTGAGACTTCCTGCGGATCGTGACCCGATCCTTGTCCGCGATGCTGTTGAACCCTCCCGCCATCGAGATGGCGCGGAGCAGCGTCATGCCGGGCTGGAGCGGCAAGGACCCAGGCTTCTGCACCTCGCCGAGCACCTCGACCCGCTTCGAGTTGTACTCCTTGATGCTCACGCTCACGCTGGGATCGGTGAGGACCTGCCCTTCCATGAGCTTCGCGCGCACGAGCTCCGCGACTTCCTGAGGCTCGAGGCCCGACACCTTGAGCCGCTTCACGTACGGGACGTCCACGGTGCCGTCCGGCGCGACGGTGAACGTCGAGGGCAGCTTGTCTTCTCCGACGATGCGGAGCTCGAACACGTCGCCGACCCCGATGGTCGTCGCCTCCACCGGCGCAGGCAGGTTCGCTGGCTGGGGCGTTCGCGACGAGCACGCAGCGAGCGCCAGCGCGAGCACGGCGGCGGTCCACCGGCCAGAACGCCGCATCACATGAACCAGCGCACGCCCAGGTACGCCTCGAACTGCTGCCATCCGAGGTGGTTGTCGGGGGGATTGACGTTTGACTGGTCGGGAGTCGTCAGCGCGGTACTGCTGATGTTGTTGCCGTAACGCAGCGTCGAGTTGATGCCCAGCGAGTCCCCGATCCGGTACTCGCCGAACAGCGAGGCATCGATGCGGACATCTGTCCAGGGGTCGTGCGGCAGGGTGACGCTGCCGTTCCTTTCCGGGATTTCGGGATACACGTTTGCTGCCACGCCGCCATCTGCGATCACGAGAAAGCGCCCACCGAAGAAGTAGGTCAGCTTGAGGTACCCGCGATTGCGCTCGTAGTAGCTCGCGACATAGCTGTCGTGGAAATCGCGCGTGAATCCGGCCGACAGCGACGACAGCGCGAGCGTCGCCGCCTCGGGATCGGCCGACGGGTTCGGCGTCAGGTACCACTTCAGCTCGAGCTGGCCGATGACGCTGTCGAAATCGTGCACCTCGGCCTGGCTGTCTGACGCGTAGAAGCTCGCGCCCCAGCCGGCCATCGCGAGGAGACCGAACGACGACGTCACGAGGCCGTTGATGCCGAGCTGCGCGCGCAGGGGATGAGAGGAGAGCTGGGCAGGCGGGCTCGGCTGGTTCGGGTAATTCACGAACCCGAGCGACGCGTCGTAGATGAGCGCGGTGCGGGGCAAGAAGCGCCAGCGACCCCGCGTCCGGATCGTGTGGTGCAAGTTCGTCAGGCTGTCGAACTCATCGACCTCGAAGAACGTGCCCAGAAAGCGATAGCCTAGCCGCCAGTCGAGCAGCCCCCCGCCCGGCGTCCACACGAGCTCCGCGCCCGCGTCAGCGTGGATGCGGCGAAAGCTCTGGTTGGAGATCCCGAGATCCGAAGAGGCGATGGTCCGGCCGAGCGACGCATCGAGGATCCCGGACCAGGGGCGCCGGGGCAGGATCGTCAGCTTGGCGTCGAGCAGGCCGCCGATGTTCCGCTGATCACTCAGCCGATCCTGCCCTACCTCGTTGCCGGATACCGGGAAGAACTCCTCATAGGTCGCGGCGATGCCGGCGCGAAACTCGACGTCTGGCGGCGGCGCGTCGGGCGTCACCTCGTGGCGCTGCTGGCTCAGCGTCGAGAGCGAAAACGACGGCGTGATCCGGAGCCGCAACGAGCCAACAGGCCCCTCATCACCGAGGCCAGCATTGTCGCTCTCGTCCCGGCGGAAGAAGTTGGAGTCATAGCCGAACTCCGCAGCGACTCCGGGATGCAGCTCGAGATCACCGGTGCGTATCCCGATGCCCTCGGTGTAGCGCCGATCCTTGAGCCACGGCTGATCCTGCGCCAGGGCCAACGCCGGGGACAGAGTGAGTGTGACTGCGGCAGCGGCTATGGTTTCACGAAGTTTCATCGCCTATTGGGCAGTGGCAATCCGAGAGAGGCGGTCGCCTACCGAAAACAGCTACTGCACGCAGGCGGCTCGATGATGATCTGGCTGACGGGATACTCGGAAGGATCGTCCTTGGGGAGGTTCGGATCGATCGTCGCAGTCACGGCGCTGTCGCCGATAAAGCCCGCTTCCTGTCCGATGCACTGGTTGGCCTCGGCCGTCAGCTGCTCGGTCCGCTGCCGCAGCACCGTCAGGATCGTGAACTCATGGTTGGAGAGATCGACGTCACGCCGATTCACGGCGAGCTCCAGGCCCTGCCGCCGCTCGCGGGCGGAGCGGATGGCGACATCGATCTGATTCAGCTTGTCGTCAAGACAGAGCGTCTTCACGACGTCGCGCTGCGACCGGGCCGTCTCCAGCTGGCGACGAACCGACATGCGGGCGCCGTCCATCCGGGCGAGGTAGGTCTCGCTCTGCGCGAGCTGCTCTGCGGGCGAGAGCGTCACCTGCCGCGCGAGGCCGGCGGAGGCGTCCGGCGGAGGCGCCGTCTGCGCCTGCGCAGCGGCGATCCCGTGGCCGATCACGACCGAGATCAGCGCCACTGCGGCGAAGCCAGGGATCTGTTCACGCTTCATCGAAGCCTCCGGAAGTCA
This sequence comes from Sorangium sp. So ce128, assembly GCF_051525245.1. Taxonomy (NCBI): domain Bacteria; kingdom Pseudomonadati; phylum Myxococcota; order Polyangiales; family Polyangiaceae; genus Sorangium; species Sorangium sp. So ce128. Next base: position 8,501,227 of record NZ_CP150313.1, read on the forward strand.
GACCCGCGCAGTATAGGTGCGGGCAGACGTAATTGTCAAAACGCAATGAACATGCCGAGCAGCCAGCAGCGCGCGTCCGTCGGGAGCCCCCGTACGGCGCTCTCCCCGTTCGATGCGCGACGTCAGCACGCCATTCACGTGCAAGCGAGGAGAGAGGATTGCGTCTTGTCCACGGGCCCGGAAAGCATCGGAGGCTATTGGCTCACGAAAGTGACAGGAATCACAACCGTCGCGCCGCCGCCCTCAGGCGGCGCGAACTGCGCGCTCTGGACGCGCGCGACGACACACGAGACCACCGTGCCGGACAGGCCGGAGCCGCCGGATGGGGTCGCCGAGAGCACCTCGCCGTTGGGGCCGATCTTCGCGGTGATCCGGACCGACCCCTTCATGCTCGGGTCCTCTTGAAGACCTTTGTTGTAGCAACGACGGAAGCCGGCGGTCATCCCGGCCACGACGGAGGGCGCGTTCGAGACGCTCCCGCCGGAGACCGCGGCGCCGCCCACCTGGGCGTTGCCCACCGGCCCCTTGACCGTCTGTGCCGAGCCGGCCGTCGCAGGGCCGCTGGTCCCGGTGTTGCCAATCGTGGCGAGGCCACCACCGCCGGCCGCGCCAGGTCGCACGGTGCCACCCCCGGCGCCGCCCATGTTCAATCCCGCCACACCGCCCTTGCCGACGCCGGCCCCCGAGGCGGCCGCGTTTTCGAGCAAGCCGGTGGGCACGTCGCCCGAGCTCAGGACGCTGGCGGTCGCGTTCCCGCTCGAGTTGAGCGCGCCCAGCATCTGCATGTCGAGCTGCGCGAGCTCGTTGGTGAGCGCCGACGCGCGGGCGTCGCTCATCCCGCCAGAGCCCTTCCCCGGGCTGGCAGCCGCTGCCCCCTTGTTCCCACCGCCAGCGGCCTTGGGAGCTTCGGCAGCAGGCGCCGCCGTCGCGGCCGGCGCCTCGACGTCCTCCTTCGGCTGCTCCACCGGCGGCGGGGGCAGCTGCTTCACGGACTCGAGCAGCTGCGCGACGTCGATCTCATCGTCGACCACCGGGTCCATCCAGTCGGAGTAGATCGACCCCACGGCGCCGAAGTGGAACAGGAACGAGAACGCGGCGATGATCGTGGTCGTCCAGTCGATGTCGTTCGCGATCCCCGACCGCACCGAGACGGGCAGCTGCGGCTTGGGCTGTACCGGCGGCGGCGCGACGAACTGGAAGAGGAACGTCGTCTCCCCCACGACGAGCTTGCCGCGCGCCTCCTCGCTGAGCTGGACCTGGTAGGCCTGGACATTGCCGACCGCCACGCGCTTGGCCGACGACTTGAGCGCGGAGAGCTCGGAGACGCCGCCCTTGAAGGCGACCCGACCGGTCATCCCGTCCAGGAAATTGAGGAAGTACTCGCCCCCCACGAGCTCGAACACCCGAAAATTCGGCGGGATGCTCTTGCTCGGGATGACGAACATGCTCTTTTCGCTGGGGCCGATGGTGACGTGGGTGCGCTGCTTGATGACGCGCTCCTCGATCACCTTTCCCCCCTGAACCAGGCCGATCCTGAGCACCTTCGGGCCGGTCACCGGTGCGACCGCCCGCATGACCGCGGTCATCTGCCCGGGCTGCCCGGGGCGCGACGGGGTGGGGTGCGGGTGCTGCTGGGTCATTCCAAAGGACTCCGGGAGAGGGGGGACGAAGCGTGCGCCGATCGCGATCGCGCGCGGCTTACGGAGCCGCGCTCCGGGGCCCGGCAGGCCCCGGGCCCGGATCCGCGAGCGACGCGCCGCGCAGCGGAGGGCACCATAATTTGCGAGGGTACACGGACAGCTCGGGGCGGTCCAGGAGAGCGCGCCGCGCTCACCGAGGCGCCCGGCGAGAGCGTCGAGGCGATCCGGAAGGGCGCCCGGGGCCCCCGACGCCATCGATGTTATCGGCGCTATCGAGTGGTTCCAGGGCGACCCGCACGAGCGCGTCGATCGCCTCGCGCCCTCGCGCGGCAGCGGCGCGGCCGGCCCGCCCAGCGGCCGCGGACGCGATCGCGCCGGCGCCCCCCGCGCCCAGGACGAGCGCGATGACCGAGGGTCCGGCCTGCGCGAGGTACGAGAGCGTGGCGAGGAACAGCGCCGTGAGCGCCGACAGGCGCGCCGCCGCGCGCGGCCACCCCGCGCCGGCGTCGAGCCGCTGCTCGATCTCGGCGAGGAGCTCGTTCGCCGCCACGATCTTCGCGCGCGGGTCAGCGGCGGCCATGACCTCGAGCGCGAGGCGGCGCTCCCAGCTCTCCGGCGGCGACCGCCTCGCGAGCTCCGCCAGCCGCGCCTCGCCGGGCAACGCGCGGAGCGAGCGAGCGAGCGACATCAGGTCGCCGCCGGTCGCACGCGCGACCTGCGCGGGGTGCTTCCACGAGATCGCGGCGCAGGCGGCGCTCGACGCGATGGACAGCGCGCTCAAGAGCACGGCGACGGCGGACACACCCGCCGCCTAGAACGGCTCCTTGAAGATCGCCTGCTCGATGCGGTCCAGGAACGGCTGACGCAGCTCGGCGAGCGTGAGCTTCGGCTGGATCCGGCTGACGTCGACGGCCGCGATGGGCTTCTGGATGCGGCCCGTGATCGTCACCTCCGCGAGCGTGATGACCCCGCGCTGCTTGCCCTTCTCCTGCGCGCTCGCCGGCGCGCCGTGGCCGAGGATCGCGAGCAGGACCGAACCCAGCGCAAGTGCCTTGTACATGCTCATGGTCTCCCTCACGTGTCGGTCGCGGCGTCGGCGACGCCTCCATCCGGCGCGGCGGCAGGAGGAGGAGCCGCGGGCTGAGCCGCGGCAGCAGCCGCGTTCAGCTCCCCTTCCTTGAGCTTGGCGCGGTTCAGGAGCTCCTCCGAGTCGTCGCGCTGGCCCTTGTTGCGCAGCTCCTGGAACCTCGTCAGCGATTTTATCGCCTCCGCCACCTGCTGCTTCGGCGTCATGCCGGGGACGGCGGGGGCGAACAGGTAGAGCAGGCCGAGGTCGTAGTGGACCTGAGCCAGGTTCGGGTCGCGGGCGAGCACCCAGTCGAACTCGCGCTTCGCGTCGGCGTAGCGCTCGAGCAGGCGGTACGCGTCCCCGAGGTTGAGGTGCGCGGCGACGTGCTCGGAATCGAAGCGGACGGCGCCCTCCAGGAGCGGCAGCGCCTCCTGGGCGTTGCCCGCCTCGAGCAGGTAGGTCGCGAGCTGCACCCGCGCCTCGACGAGATCGGGGCGGCGCGTCACCGCCTTGCGGAACTCCTCGAGCGCCGCGGCGCGCTGCCCCTGCTCCCGGTAAATCAGGCCGCGGAGCAGCAGCGCCTCGGCGTTGTCCCTGTCGCGCGGCGGGTTCTCGCTGACCGGCTCGAACCCGTCCAGGATCGCCTGGAGCGCGTACAGCGCGAGATCGAGGCGCCGGTTCCTGTAGTGATCGCGGGCGATGATCACCATCGCCGGCCGGTAGTCGGGGTTGATCTTCAGCGCCTCCTGCGCGATCCGCTGGGCAGAGCCGGTATCCCGCTGGAGCGACTTGACCTCCGCGAGCGTCGCCGCGACGGCCGCCGACTTCGGCATCTGGCCGCGCTTCTCGGTCAGGAGCCGCTCGGCCTCGCCGAGCTGGCTCTTCCTGGCGAGGAGCATCGCGTACGCGATGATGGCGGGCTCGTAGTCCGGCACGAGCGTGAAGGCCTGGCGGTAGCTCGCGCCGGCGCCCGCGTCGCGGAGCCGCTCCTGCACCACGCCGAGCGAATAGAAGGCCTGGTGCGCGCGCGGATCGGCCTGCGTCGCCTGCCCGAACTGGGCCCTCGCGTTGGCGAGATCGCCGGTCGCGAACGCCTGCAGGCCGCTTTGGTAGAACGCCGCCGCCCGGGCGTTCATCGGCGCAGCCGTCTGGGCGGGCAGATCGTAGGGGCGCGCCGAGCTCGGCATGTCGTTCATGCCGTACGGCGCCTGGGCGGGCGCGGTCGCGGCGGGCCCCGCTGGAACCGTGGGCACCTTGGGCGGCGGCGTCGCCTCCTCGCCGCAGGACGCGAGGGCGAACGGCGACATGACCGCGAGCAGGCTGGCGAAGAGGGTGACAGGGAGGCGGCGCATCATGGGACGACCGGCAGGGGCAGGGGGAGGCCGTCGGGCGCGAGCGGCGGAGTCATGCCGGGCCGCGTCCGGAGGAAGAGGCCATCCTTGTACTCGAACGGGCGCTTCGTCTCGGGATCGATGACCCCCTGGCTCCACTCGCGGAGCTTGGCGTCGCCGAGGATGTCCGTGAAGAACGCGAGCCGCTGGATCGCGAGGTCGACCGCTGGATTCCGGACCTTCCACGCCTTCGCCCAGACGACGGACTCGACGTAGAACTTGACCATCGCCTTGTCGGCATCGTTGAGGAGCCGCTCGCGCGCCGCGCGCCACTGCTCGCGCCGGTTCTGCCGGAGCGCGTCGGCCGTCTCCTGGAGATCTTCGCGATCGCTCGTCTCGGCGAGCTTGAGCAGCTTCTCTTCCTTGTCCGTGTACAGCCTCAGCCCCGGCGGGCGGGCGTTGTAGAGGCCGGTGCGGCAGGAATCGTAGAGCGAGCCCTGACGCGCGCGCGCGGCCACCGACCACGGGCGCGACTCGTAGGCGGTGATGACCTCCTGGAGCTCCTTCCAGTACCTGTCGTTGGCCTTGGCGATATCCGCCTCGAAGGCCCGCTTCACCTGGTCGATGACGCCCTCGTAGCGGTGATGGCCGGTGTCGTAGTCGAACTCGGCCTTGATGCGATCGTCGATGGCCTTGTAGGCGCACTCCGCCGCCATGTCGGCCTGCACCGAGCCGAGGGCCTTCACCTTGTCGCCGGTCGCCGAGTTACGGAAGGACGTGAACGCCGTCATGGTGTTCTTGCACCAATCCCGCGCCTTCGGATCGCCGCCGGCGGCGCGCATCTTGGATGCATGGTACGCCGCCTGGACGACATACCCGCTCGCGGCCGGGTTGTTCTTGTTGGCCGCGTAATAGGCCTCCATCGACTGCGTGGCCTTGGTCCGGGCGGCGCGGTTCGGGCCCTCGTCGGCCCCGCGCTCGTCCCAGGCCTTCAGGTCCGCCGAGGCGACGAGGAAATCGATGTCGGCCTTCTGCTCGGGGGGCGGGTTCAGGCTCATGAAGGTGGCGCGCGAGGCGGTCATCTTGTCGCGCTCCCCGATGTTCGCGTAGAGCAGCACCGAGTTCCTGGCGGCGTCCCGGCGCGCCGCCTGCTCGAACCGGCCGTTGCGAGCGATGGTGTCGTAGGTCTCGGCCGCGCTGCGGTAGTTGAAGAAGAGGACGTACGCGGCGGAGAGCGCGTCGTAGGCCTGCTTCAGGTACTTCACCCGGTCGCCGTAGCGCTTCGGATCGGGGTTCTTCGGAGGGTTCGCGCCCGGATCGCCCTTCTCGAGCTTCGACAGGTTCTCCTCGCTGCCGTACTCCTTGATGAACAGGGAGTACATCGCGATGGCCTGGTCGTAGTCGCCCACCTGCTTGTAGCAGTAAGCGCCGTTCATGGCGGCCTCCGGCGCCTCGTCGCGCGCCGGCGCCTTCTCGAGCGCGACCTTGTAGAGCGCCGCGGCCTCGCGCCAGGCGGCGACGCGCGCCGGGCCGTCCGGCATCTTCTCGGCCTTCTCGAAGGCCCGGGCGGCGTCGATGTAATAGCCGCGAGAGATCGTCGGCCGGGCGATGTCGCCCTCCTTCAGCTTCTGCTCCTCGCTGACGGCGCAGCTCCGCGTGAGCGCCGCCTCGGCGAGCTTGCGGCTCTGCTCGACGTTGTTCTCGAGGTTCGACATCGTCGTGAGCCGCTCCCACGCCTTGTAGCCGAACTCCGTCTTGCCGCACTGCGCTTCGTAGATGGGCTCCATCCGCTTGCGCGCCTCGGCGAACTGGCCGTAGAGGAAGTAGTAGTCGGCCGCCTGGAACGCGTAGAGGTCGATGTTCTTCGGGGCGTCGAGCGCGGGAGGGACCCGCTGGATGTACTCGTCCCGCGCGGTGACGGCCGCCTGGACCTGGGGAGGCAGCGGCTCGGCGACGACGCGCTGCTGGTCGCCCTCGCCGACGATCTTGACCTTCTCGCGCGGCTCGATGCCCTCGGCGCCGCTCGTTCGCTGGAAGAGCTTGTGTCGATCCAGGAGCGCCTGGTGGGCGGTGTCGACGACCATGTACGCCGCGGGCTGCAGGTACTTGTCGTCCTCGTTGGAGTCCCGCACGCCGACCGCCGAGCTCCTCGCCTGCTCGATCTCGTGCGTCGCGGGCGAGCGATCCATCGCCACCGTGATGACCACGACCATGTGGTGCGCGTCGGCGAGCCAGTACCGGCTCTCGTACGCGTCCGGGGCGTTCTCGTCCTGGGCCAGGTAGCCGGCCCAGCCCTGCGCGGCGAGGCGGTACTCGCCGAGCGCCCGCTCGAAGATCGGGTCGCGCGTCTCCTTGTCGCCGACGGTCAGCGCCTGCTGCACGAGCGCGCTTCCGGCGTTGGTGTGATCGGCGGCAGCACGGCGCAGCCCGCCGCGCACGAGCCGCTCGGCGGTCTGGATCGCCTCGGGATCGTCCTTGTTCGCCTCGACCCACGGGGTCGTCCCGACGTACTGGGCGAGCTTGGTGCGCGCCTCGAGCGCCTTCGCCGAGTTCATCGCCCGCTCGGCCGTCCCCTCGCGCGACTGCGAGGTGAGCGTGTCGTAGATGTCCGCGATCTGGTTCTGGATCACGGGCGCGTCGCGGTGCATCGGCCACTTCTTGAGGAGGATCTCGCTCACCTCGATCGTGTTCCGATACTGATTGAGCTCCTTGAACTCCAGCGCGAGCGCCTTGTAGATCTCGACCGTCCACTTCTGATCCTGCGGGATCAGCTTGGGATCCTGGACGCGCTCGATGGCGATCCGCATCTTCTGCTCGGCCATGCGCGGGTCGGTCTCGACGTCGAGGACGTCGTTCCGCGGGACGTAGGGCTCGTCCGGTCCGGGGCCGACGAAGTCGAGGTACGTGAGCGAGCCGGCGATGTAGGTGTACGCCTCCGCGCGGAAATCCGCGCCAGGATCGCCCGTCAGCTTCTCCTGTTCGTCGGTGTAGCGGAGCAGCTCGATGAACTGGCGTACCGAGGTCTCGTAACGCTGCTGCTTGAAGTACGTCCAGGCGAGCTTGTACATCGCGACGCCGTGGACAGGGGGCTTCTTGTACTTGATGGACTGCCGGTACGCCGACTCCGCCCTGTTGTAGTTGAACGGGCCGCCGGCGCGGTCGATCTCGTTGAAGTGGTAGTCGCCGATCTGCCACCAGACCTCGGCGATGTAGCGGGGCTCCGCGCCGAGCGCCGTCTTCTGCGGGATCGGCTGGCAATCGTCCGGATACGGGTCGACGTACGCCGTCTCGTCCTCGGTGACGGGCGCCCGCCCCCGCGCGCCCTTGCGCGTGGCCTGGAGCGCCCGGCCGCCTGGCGTGGACCCGATGGGCGTCGGGTGGCGCGCCTCCCAGCCGGTCCAGTAATCGTTGTCGTGGTCCTGCGGGAGCTTGCCGACGGTGTCGCGCGTCGGATCCTTCGGGTCGAGCGCGACCGGATAGGGGTACTTGGTGTGGCACACGAGCGAGCGCCACACCTGCTGCGCCTCGGGGAACCGGACCGAATCGTTCAGCGCATGGCCGAGGTAGTAGTAGATCCCGGCGAGCTCACGGTACTGGGGGAACTCCCGGATGACGCGCTTGTAGAGCGCGATGGCCGGGAGCAGCGCGACGCTGAGATCCTCGCTCGCGTCGGTGTCGGTGCGCGCGCGCTCCTCGTAGAGCGCGGCCAGGCGGAACATCGCGTCGGGCGTGTTCTCGGGGTGGGCGTTGGGGCCGCTGTAGCGCTCGACGAACACCTCGAGCCGGCGGATCGCCTCTTCCCGGGCGTCGCGGAGCCCCTTCCTCTCGATCTCGATCTCGCGGTCGAGCGACGAGAGGATGCGGCGGCGCCGGTCCTCGTAGTGGTGCTGCACGATGCGGGTGATGGCGCTCCGGTAGTCGCGCGCCGCCTTCTCGTAGGCGGCCGCCTCCTTCTCGAGCGCGGCGAGCGCCGCCAGCTGGGCCGGCGTCGGAGGAGGAGGCGGCGGCGCCTGCTTGCGCCCGACCGACATCGGCGGCGCGAAGGGTTGCACCGCTGGCGCAGCCGGCGCCGTGGCGCCAGGCGCAGCCGCGGTCGGCGCAGCCGTGGCGCCACCAGGCGCAGGCGTGGTCGGCGCAGCCGTGGCGCCACCAGGCGCAGGCGTGGTCGGCGCAGCCGCGGGAACGGCAGACGCCGCCGGCGCTGGCTGGCCACCCGGCTGAGAGAGCGCGAGCGGCGCGACCGCCAGCACCAGGGCAAGGCTGGCAAACCCGAGCGCGCCGCGCGGGCGACGGCGCCCCGTTCGCACAGCGCCGAGCGGCGCGCGCGCGACCGCCGGTCCGAGGATCTGCGCCCCTGCCCCTCTTCGCGGCGCGCCAGAGATCTGCGGCGCGCTCGCGCCACCACGCTCGTTGCTCACTTCTCGTCCTCCGGATCGCCGCTGTCGTCGAGGACCTCGTTGAGCTCCTCCTTGAGGACCCGATCCTCACGGGCGCGCTCGACCTGCAGGCTGCGAACGCGCGTCATCTGCTCCTCGCGGACCTCCCACGCCTCCTCGGTGATGCCGACGTCGGCGCGCAGGATGATGTTCTTCAGCCGGTCGCGGACGAGGCCGAAATTTCGCATCGCGACCTCGCCGACGACGAGGCGCGCCTCCCGGTCGAGCCCATCGAGCTGCACCGAGTAGTGAACGACGTTCGCCGTCTCCCGGCCGACGATCTGCCGGAGCCCCGAGGACTTCTGGGCGACCTCCCCCTCGATGTCGCGGAGCGCCGCCTCGACCCTCGCGTCCGCCGCGTCGCCGGCGCGGAGCACCGGCGTGATGCGCTGCGCGTACGCCGCGAGCTCCGCACCGCCGGCGCCCGCCGCGGCCAGCTCCACCTCGCGCGTCAACGCGTCGCGATGGGCCTTGCGCACCTGCGCGTCCTCGATGAAGCGCTGATCGCCGAAGCCGACCTGGACCCGGCCCGCGCTGACCTGCTTGCGGAGCACGTCGGCCTGCTGGCGGTAGAGCGCGAGGTCGCGCTCGTTCTGGGCGAGCTCGATCTCGAACCGGGCGATGCTCGCGGGATCCCGGACGACCCCGGCGTGCGGGCCATCGCGGAGAAGCCGCCTGAGGCCGTTGACCGTCGCCTGCAGCGAGTCCATCTGCAGCGTGAGCTGCTGCAGGCGCTGCGACTGGGTGTTCCACTGCTTGAGCGCCTGCGCCTCGCGATCCTGGAAGTCGGCGTCCGTGACGGGCACCCGCGCGAGGCGCTTCTCCAGCGCCCTACGCCTCGCGCGCGCGCCGCCGATCTCGCCCGAGAGCGAGTCGTCCTCCACGTCATCCATGCCCTGGCCGAGCGCGAGGCGCGCCAGCGCGACCCGGTTGAGCAGCGCGAGCGCCTTCTCCTCGCCGGCCTTGAGCTCCGGGAACGCGCGCACCCGGTTGGGCGAGCTGAGAACGGCGTTCAGCTTCTCGATGAGCTCGTTCGACTGCTTGATCAGCTCGCGGCAGTGGTTGATGTCGTCGATCACCGCGAACGCGGCCGGGCCGTCCTCGGCCTCGCGCGCCCACTGCACCGCCAGCGGCGGGAGCGAGGTGGTCGTGTCGAGCGCCTCGAGCTGCTCCTGGCTCAGCTTGTCGTAGTAGACCGCGGGATCGCTCGTCGAGCCGAGGAAGGCGTCCACGCGCGCGCGCATCGGGTCGTAGGTGGCGCGGACCCCCTCGTACACCTTCAGCGCCTTCTCGAAGCGGCCCGCGCGCAGCATCAGGTCGCCGCGGAGCAGCGAGCCGTCCGCGATGTTCTGGCTGTCCGGCTCGGCGATCGCGAGGATCTCGAGCGATCGCTGGGCGCGATCCACGTCGCCCAGGCGGACATACACCCACGCGAGCTCGTAGAGCATCGTCCCGAACTCGGGCGAGACGCGGTCGATGTGGCCGTAGGCCTGCACGGCCTGGGACCACTGGTCGGCCTCGTAGAAGAGCCGCCCGATCGCGAGCCACGCGAGGTCGATGACGCGCTGGTGCTCCGAGGTGTCGGCCGGCAGCTGCGTCACCTTCTGGAACAGATCGATCGCGGCGACGTAGCGGGTCTTGGGCACCGCCGGGGGCGCCTCGCCCTCCTTGAGCGGCTCGGGCGGGGGCGTCGCCTCCTTCACCGCGATCAGGCCGAGCAGGTATCTCGCCTGGTGGAAGTACTCGCTCTGCGGGTCGACCGCGCCGAGCGCGGCCTTCGCGCCGCCGAAGTCCTTCTTCACGTAGAGGCCCTTGCCGCGCGCGTACGCGAGGGCGCTCCCCGCCGTGGAGGCCGGGACGCTGTTCATCGACGCGAAGACGGCGTCGAGCGCGTCGTAATCCTTGATCCGGAGGCAGATGTCCACGAGCCGGCCGAGCGCCTTCGCCTGGTAGGTGGCGAAGCGCGGCTCGGCGCCGCTCGCGACGATCCGCTGGAAGACCCGGCGGGCGGAGAGGTACTGCTTCGAGCGGAAGTACGTCTCCCCGAGCAGCGTGAGCGCGTCCGGGAACGCCGTCGGATGGTCGGGGTACTTCTCGACCACCTGGTTCAGCACGTTCGCCGCCCGCTCGTAATCCCTGGAGCCCATCAGGAGCTGGGCATCCGCGATGCGCTGGGCCGGCGTGCGCTGCTCGCCGCGGGACTTGTGGATCGCCGCCTGGATGGCGCCCAGCCCGGAGGTGACGCTGCCGATCTGCTGAGAGGCGCTCGTGTAGGCGCGCTCAGCGTCCAGGGCCCACGCTTCGGCGGGGGCAGCGGTCGTCGCCGCGCCGAGCGCGAGCACGCCAAGCAAGGCAGGGAGTACCCGCGATCCGGTGTCCCAGGTCATGGTGGCTTGTCCTAACGAGCTCGAGCCTACTTCCCACCCGCGGCGGCGGACGGCTGCCCGGGAGCATCCGAGAGGCCGCTCACGATCTTCTCGACGAATCGGACGGCTGGCCGCTCTTCGAGCGGGGTCGTGACGCCGCCCTTCTCGAACGCGACCGCCTGAAGGTTGATGGTCTTGCCTTCGACCGCCGTGAAGGAATGGCTGGAGCGCACCTCGAAGCGGTAGCCCCGGAGGTAGGAGAACACCCCGTAGCCGTTGCCCTGCAGGTTCACGAGCACCTGGAGCGTGTGATCGCCCGGAGGAACGGAGCCGTTGAAGATCGGGATCTCGGCCTGCTCGGCAAGGGCGCCCGACTGATCGGTCTTGTTGTACTGGACGGCGCCATCCAGGACGATCAGCACGCGCGTGACGCGGAACGCGGACGACAGCTCGTTGTTGAACCGGATCGAGGCGCGCGAGCCGGCGCCGCCGCCGGAGAGGATCGTGTCGCTGAGGAGCGAGAGCCGCGTGTGGCTGCGGCGGATCTGCTCCTTGAGCTCGTCGATGCGTTGCTCCAGATCGCGCAGCCGCACCGCATAGGTCGGACCATCCATCGCCGGAGCGGCGGCCGCGCCCGCAGCCGGGGCACTCGTCGGAGCAGCAGGCGCCGCCGTCGCCGCCGTCGCGCCCGCAGCGGGGGCGACCGTCGCGGCAGGCGCCGCCGCCCCCGCAGCCGGCGCGACCGTCGCGGAAGCAGGCGCAGGAGCCGCTTGCGCTCCGTTGACAGGCGCGGGCGCTGCGGGGACAGCCGGCGCTGTGGAGGCCGCCGGCGCCACAGAGGCGGCGGGAGCAGCGGCCTTGCCCGTCGCGCCGCCCGGGGCCTGCGCGAAGGCGGGCATCGACATCAAGAACGAGGCTCCCACCCCCACTGCCAGCATCCTGATAAGTCGCATCGAAAGGTAACCTCGTGGTTGAACCCTCGTCGGCAGAGGGGGGCGACCTCACGCCCGGTGCCGGGGAGTCTAGTGGCGGCGGGCTTCCGAGCGCAACGACCTGGACACCTGCCTCCTCCTCCGGCGCTGGCTCCCGTCGCTCACGGCGCGAAGACAGCACAGCACGGCGGAGCCGAAATCGTGTGAGGGCCCTCCCGCGGCGGGCGCGGACCGCGTCCTCGGCCGGTCCGCAGGGCGCTGCCCCGAGAACGGCACGCGACCGCGGCCAGCTCCCGCCACCGGCGGCGCGCGTAGAGGTCAGCGCACGCCCGTCCCCCTGCCCTTCCCCGGCCGCGGGCGCGGCGGGCGAAGGGGGCTCGCTCGCTCGGGGGCGGATCCGCTAAGGTGCGCTTGTGTCAGGGGAAGGAGTGCTCCTCAGATCTTCGAGCCGCGCCGCGCGTCCGATCCGACGCCGCGGCCGCCGCCGCGAACACCCCGCCGCCCGGGCCGCCGAAGGAGCGCCGCAGAGGCTCGGCCGCTCCGGGAGCTAGGATGGTCCCGATTTCTCGAGAGGAGGTCACGGACGAAGCCCTGATGATGCGCTTCCAGGGCGGCGACCGCGCGGCGTTCGCCGGGCTCGTCCGGCGGCACAAAACGTCCATCTACAACTTCATCCTGCGACAGGTCCGCGGGCCTGCGATCGCCGAGGATCTGGTGCAGGATGTGTTCGTGAAGATCGTGCAGAGCGCCTCCGACTTCAAGCACGAGGCCAGGTTCACCACCTGGGCGTTCGCCATCGCGCGCAACGTCTGCATCGATCATCTGCGCAAGATGTCGCTCCGGCGCCACCCGTCGCTCGACCAGGGCTCCGGGGAGGGCGGCGACGGCCCGACGCTCGGCGAGCGGACCGCGGACCCGGCGCCCCAGGCCGCGGTGGACCGGGTCGCGATCGGGACCGAGATGGGGCAGCGCATCGTCCGCGCGGTCGAGGGTCTCCCGCACGAGCAGCGGGAGGTCTTCCTGCTCCGGGAGATCGGGCACGTGCCCTTCAAGGACATCGCCCACATCGTGGGGGTGCCCGAGAACACGGTGAAGAGCCGGATGCGCTACGCCCTGGAGCGGCTCCAGGAGGCCCTCTCGGAGTACGAGGATTACGCGAGGGCGCTGCGCTAGCGCTCCGGAAGAGCTGTCTATGGACTGCGAGAAGTTCGACCAGCACGTGATGGACGCGCTCTACGACGAGCTCGACGAGCTGACGTATGCGGCCATGAAGCGGCACATGGACGGCTGCGCCCGGTGCGCGTCGGCGTTCGCGGGGCTGCGCGCGGCCCGCGACGTCGGCGCCTTGCCGTTCGAGGAGCCGAGCGAGGAGCTCGAGGCGCGGATCCTCGACGCCGTCGAGGTCGCGCAGAAGAAGACGCCGTTCCGGCGCAAGGCGCTCCGCGCGCTGGCCTGGGCCGGCAGCCACGCGATGCGGCCGCAGCTGGCGATGGCGGCGCTGTTCGTGCTCGTCATCGGATCGAGCCTGCTGCTGCTGCGGCCGAAGACGGGCGTGGCGCCGGTGCGGGTCACCGAGTGGGGCCAGCCCGCGTCGTCGGACCAGCACGAGGCGCCCCGCGCCGCCGCGCCTACCCCGACGGCCGTCGCGATGGAGGAAGGCGACGGCCGGCGCTCGGCCGAAGCCAAGGCGAACGAGGCGCCCAGGGCGGAGGCGGCGAAGGAGAAGAGCGCGCGTGCGTCCGCGTCCCCGGACGACGGCGCGAGCGCCGCGTTGCACGAGGCGCAAGCGCTGCAACGCAAGTCGGGCTGCGCGGCCGCCGTCGGCAAGCTCGACGAGGTCGGTGCGCAGTACCCGGGCACGCCGTCCGCGCACGCCGCGATGTGGGAGGCGGCCCGGTGCTACCAGGCCTCCGGGGACACAGCGAAGGCGCGCGAGCTGCTGCTCGCGCTGCGCTCCGCGAAGGGCTATGGCGACCGCGCCGAGCAGCAGCTCGCGAACCTCGAGGCGAACGCCGCCGGCGCGCAGGCGCAGAACTCGGCGCCGGCGGCCGCCGCCCCCGCCGCTGCCGCGCGGCGCGCTGCGCCCAAGGCGGCGATGCCCGCGGCGCCGCCGCGCGACGCCGCGGAGCAAGGTGCAGCGGGCCCCTCGCAGGCGGCGCCCGCCGACGCCGCGACGTCCCGCTGACGGATTGCGGGCGCCGGCGCGGCCCGCGCTTCGGCCGTCCCCGGCGCCGCGCCTCGACCTCACCGCGCGCGCCGCGGCGGCGCCAGCGTCAATTCGATCTCACCGGCGCATCGCGGATGTAGGCGATCGTCCTGATCGTGCCGACGATGCGCTCGCGATCGTCCGGCGTGAGATCGGCGAAGCGGATCCCCATGCCCGGGTTCGGGTTGTCGTGGAGGGGGCGCACCTCGTTGATCCACTGCACCGTCCCCTCGAGCACGTACGAGCCGTCGGCCCCCGGCGGCGAGAAGCGGAGCGTGAGCCGCGTGCCGATCGAGAGAGGCTGCGTCGTGCGGACGAAGATGCCCATCTCCGAGATGTTGGTGATGGACGCGTAGAGGAACGTGTCGTCGGCCTCGCAGTCCACGAGCCAGGTGACGTCGAGGCGCTCGGACGAGCGTCGGTCGAGCGAATCCGGGGCGGGGACCTCGTGCTCGGCGTCCTCGCCGGGGCGATGCGCGTCGCCGTAGGCGCCGGCTTGCGCGCAGGACGGCGGCGTATCGCCCGGCGTGTCGGGCGGATGGTTCGAGTCCCCACGACCCCCGGTCATGAGTCTGCGACTAGCCGCTTTCCGCACGCGCGTCGAGGGCGCTCGACGCGGAGGAGCACGCGTGCGTCGCCGGGCCGCGCAAGACGAGCCGCGCAGCGCGGCATGCGTCGGGAAGCCCACGAGGGCAGCTCACCGCACGCGGATGACGCCGCCGCGGATGCGGTCCTCGTGTTCCGGCCCGCGCGTCACCTGAAAGCGCGTCTCACCGGCGAAGAGGCCGAAGTAGAGCGTATAGTCGCCCGGGGTGAAGTTGGGCTCGAGCTGGAGCTCGTGGTCGTCCACGACGACGTCGCCCGGCTGCCACAGGCTCAGCGGGTAGCGCCCCTCGAGCACGGGATGGTCGCCGTTGTATCGACGCTGGAACCCGTCGATGTGAACGAACATCTTCCAGTTGCCGGTGATCGGCCGGTGGACCCGGAAGTAAGTTCGCAGGTGGTAGCTCTTCTGAGGGACGACGCTCGAGACCTTCTGGCCGTCGCCGTCCGTGAGCTCCCAGCCGAGCACCTCCAGCTGATCCTCGAGCATCGCGTCGAGCGGGTTCTCGGGAGCGGCGGGCTCGTCGAGGACGACACGGCCGAGCCAGCTCTCGTTCGGCCTGCCCCCGAGCTCGTTCGACGCAAGGAGGATCTGGCTGGAGCGGCCGTCGAGGACGGGCAGGTTGCGCCGGTAGCGCTTGCGAAAAAGGCTGTTCAACCGGGGCAGATCGTCGGACTTCACGACGAGCCAGCGGCGAGCGGCGGGATCGACCGGAGCGGCGGCGCCGTCCGCCGAGCTCCCCGCGGTGAGCCAGTCGAACGCCTCCAGGACATCGGTGAACGAGGTGACCTCGCCGCCCTGGTAATAGGCCGCCGTACGGCTCCGGACGCCGAGCGTCGCGAGCGGCTCGCCGGGCTTGCGAAGGGACTCGTAGGACGCGAAGACCTCCTTCGGCGAGAGCTGGGCCGCGAGCGCCGGATAGTACCAGAAGCTCAGCGCGAAGCCGGCGACGAGGCCGGCGAGCGGCGTGCCGACGGCGCGCGGGAGGGAGGCGCGCGCGACGACGTGGCGGAACGCGTCGCGCGCCACGAGGAGCAGCACGGGGCTCGCCGCCATCAGCATGGGCAGCGCCCACCAGGCGTTCATCCCGTACGCGGCGAGGTGGTTCGGCATCCTCGCCACGGTGCCCCACCCGATGCGCTTGCCGACGAAGAGCATCGCGCCGACGCCGATGAGCGCCGCCTCGATGACGATCAGCAGGAAGAGCAGGTTGCCGTTCCAGATGCGAGCGAGCTCCGCGGCGCCGGCGTGCACCTCGTCGAGGACGCGCCGCGCCCACGCCCTGAAGCTGCGATCGAGCTCGCGGGGCTGCTCTTCGAACCAGGTGAGCGCGACGAGGCCGGCGAACGCGAGCAGGAC
This sequence comes from Sorangium sp. So ce128, assembly GCF_051525245.1. Lineage (NCBI taxonomy): Bacteria > Pseudomonadati > Myxococcota > Polyangiales > Polyangiaceae > Sorangium > Sorangium sp. So ce128. Next base: position 8,517,170 of record NZ_CP150313.1, read on the forward strand.
GAAGCGCATCGCCGAGGCCGCTTCGCCCTCGAAGCTCTTCGGGAAGACGGGCTTGTCGACCGAGAAGACGCTGAGCGCCCTGTCCGGTGAGGTGACGAGATCGCGGTAGAGCACGAAGGCGAGCACGGCGCAGCCGACGGCGAGCGCTCGCGAGGAGGGGGCGCCGCGCTCGAGATCGCGGATGGCGAGCGCGGCGATGGCGGCGAGGAGCGCGGGGCCGCTGAACGGGAGCGCCCCGGCGTGCGGCGCGAGGACCGCGAAGGCGCCGTAGGCGAGCGCAGACGTGACGATCAGGGCGATCCGGACGCCGGCCTCGCGATCGAGGAGAGGGGCGACGACCTCGCCCGCTCGGTCCGCGGCGGGGGCTCGGAAGAGCCGGCCGACGGCGAACGGCAGGAAGGCGCTCCACGGAAAGAGGGCGTGGCCGAGCTGGCGCAGCGTGAGATCGAACGTGGACTCGACAGGCGGCTTCTTGAGGAGCGCCACGCCGAGGGCGCGGGGGAGCGGCTCGCCGGCGCTCGAGCTCGCGAGCACGAGGGCGCCCTGCGCCGCCGCGGCGACGCCGAGCACCAGCGCGGCGGCGCCCACGAGGTCGCCCAGCGTGGGCCCCCGGCCTTCCGGCGCGGGCCAGGCGCCGGACGTCCGGAGCAGGAGCCAGGTCAGGCCGGCGCCGAGCGCGGGGACGGCGACCCCGATCAGCAGGCCGCGGCTGAGGTATCCGGCGACGACGCCGAGGATCCCCACGGCGAGCCACGCGGCCGACGCGAGCAGGGCGCCGCGCTGCGCCCCTCGCCCGCCCTCGAGCAGCGCGCCGGTCAGCCCGCAGAACGCCATCGTGAGCGCGGCCATCGTGACGATGTCGCCGAGCAGGGTGCGCGCCTGCATCACGTAGAGCGGCATCGTCACGAGCACCGCGACGCCGTACAGGCCGGCCCTTCGATCGACGAGGCGCGCGAGGAACTCGTAGAGCACGAGCGCGCCGGCGAGCCCCCACAGCGCGAGCGGGAGGCGCCCGGCCCAGTCGTGCAGACCGAACACGCGGAAGCCGAGCGCCATGGAGGTGAACCCGAGCTCGCCCATGCCGAGATCGGTCAGGGTCGGCAGCTGCCCGGGAGCGTCGGGGAGATCCACGCCGCGCGCGCCGAAGACGTGGATGGCGATCCGACGCGCCAGGTCGGCACGGTCGAGCTCGTAGGGGTCCCAGATGCCGCTCTTGCCGACGAGGGGCAGCAGCGCGAGGGCCGCGAGCGCGAGGGCCGCGAGCCTCGCGAGGCCGGCGCGCCCGCTCCCGGCGGCCGCGCGGTCGCGGTCGATGGCCGGCACGTCGCCGATCTCAGCCGAGCGCGCCTCGAGAGGGGGCACCTCGGCGCGGGGCGGGGCTCCGCTCGCGTGCGGGTCGGGGGCGGCGGGCGGGGCTCCGCGCTGTGGGTCCCCTCGGTGGACGCTCGACATGCAGGGCATCCCCTTACCGCCTTCGCGCGCGCGTGACCACGGATCGTGGGGAAGCGTTTGTAGCCCCCCTGGGCGTCTGCTATCGCGCGCGGCGTGGTGAAAGCCCGTCCCCAGAGCGCGCCCCAGGGCGCGAAAGCGCGCCCGCAGGCGCCGAAGCCCGCCTCGGCTTCCCGCGGCCCCCGTCCTGCCCAGAAAGAAAGCCGAGGCAGCCGCCGAGGAGCGCAATCCAGCGAAGCCCCCCGGGCGAGCGACGCGGCGATCCCGCGAGGTCGCCCTCCCCGGCGCGAAAATCAGGCGCACGCCGACGACAGATCGCGACGCGCGAGCGAGCAAGGCGGCGCGACGCGCGCTGCCGAGCCGGGCAAGGAGAAGGAGCGACGGGCCGGCGCGACGCGCGCTGCCGAGCCGGGCAAGGAGAAGGAGCGGCGGGCCGGCGCGACGCGCGCTGCCGGGCGGGGCGAGGGGGAGAAGACGGCGAAGCAGAAGGGCTCCGCGGCGCGCTCCTCCGGCGCGGCCCGCGGCCGGGCAGGGCGCGGGCCCCGCGCGGGAAGCGGCGCGGAGGGTCGACCACTCCCGGACGGGAGGCCCGCCAGCCGAGGCGCCGCGCAGCAGCGCAGGAAGGCGGCCGAGCCGAGGCGGACGGAGGAGACCGACGCCTCGCTGCCGAAAAGATCCGGGCGGGTGGCGCTGGTCGGGCGCCCCAACGTGGGCAAATCGACGCTGCTGAACGCGGCGCTCGGCCATCCGCTCGCGATCGTCTCGCCGACGCCGCAGACGACGCGCGACGCGATCCTCGGGGTCGTGCACCACGGCCCGGCGGAGATCGCGCTGCTCGACACGCCCGGCCTGCACCGGCCGCGCACGGAGCTCGGGCGCGTGATGAACCAGGCGGCGCGCGAGGCGGCGCGGGGAGCCGACGTGATCGTGTTCGTGACCGAAGCGCCGGATCCCGCGCGCCTGCCGCGGCGCGTGAAGGAGGGGGAGGACGGCCCGCCGCTCGCGCCGCACCCGAGCGATCTGACGTTGCTCGCGGACCTGGGGAGCGAGGCGCCGGTGGTGTTCGTGCTCAACAAGGTCGACCGGATGCGGGACAAGGCGCTGCTCTTGCCGCTCCTCGACGCGTTCGCCAAGCTCCGGGAGTTCGCGGCGATCGTCCCCATCTCGGCGCTGCGCGAGGACGGCGTCCAGCGCGTGCTCGACGAGGTGGCGAAGCTCTGTCCCGAGGGGGACTGGGGCTTCGCGCCCGATGAGCTCACCGACAGGCCGACGCGCTTCTTCGCCGCCGAGTACGTGCGCGAGCAGATCCTGCGCGCGACGAAGGCCGAGGTGCCCCACGCGAGCGCCGTGCAGATCGAGCGCTACGTCGAGCCGACAGGCGAGGGCGCGCTGCACATCGACGCGACCATCCACGTGGAGCGGCCCGGGCAGAAGAAAATCCTGATCGGCGCCGGCGCGGAGCAGCTGAAGCGCATCGGCACGGAGGCTCGGCTCCGGATAGAGGAGCTCGTCGGCCGGCAGGTGAACCTCAAGCTCTGGGTCCGGGTGACGCCGGAGTGGCGTGAGTCGCGGGAGCGGCTGGACGAGCTCGGTTACAACAAGGGAGAGACCTCGTGAGTGCGGCAAAGCCAGCCCTTTCCAGATCGAACAAACGCAGCCAGGGAGCCGCCGGAGGCGGGCGGACGGCGAAGAAGGGCGACGCCCCCGAGAAGAAGAGGGGCGGCGTCGCTCCCAGGAAGGGCGCTGCCGCCTCCGGGAAGGGCGCTGCCGCTCACGGAAAGAGCGCGGCGGCCCCCGGCAAGGGCGCTGCTGCTCGCGGAAAGAGCGCGGCGGCCCCCGGCAAGGGCGCTGCTGCTCGCGGAAAGAGCCCGGCGGCGCCCGCCAAGAGCGCCGCCGGATCGAAGAGGGGCAGCAGATCAGGCCCGAGCAAGGCCCGTGCGCTCGCCGAGCCGATCGGCCACGAGGCGGCGCAGGACAGGGAGGAGCTCACGGCGGACCTGGCCGAGGAGGCCATCGCGGCCGCCGAGGACGCCGCGGCCGATGCGCCTGCGCCGCCCCCGTCGGCCGGGATCGTGGCGCTGGTCGGGCGGCCCAACACCGGCAAGAGCACGCTGTTCAACCGGCTGATCGGCAAGCGCGTCGCGATCGTGCACGACGAGCCCGGGGTGACCCGCGATCGCCACTACGGCGACGTCACCTCGCGGGGACGGCGCTTCACGCTCGTCGACACGGGCGGGTTCGACCCCGAGAGCGATGATCCCATGCGGCAGGGGATCAAGCGGCAGATCGACCTCGCCATCGCCGAGGCCGACGTCATCGTGTGCGTGCTCGACGCCGTGACGCCGGTCACGCCGTCCGAGCACGCCGAGCTCGGCCTGCTGCGCCGCGCGGGCAAGCCCGTGATCTACGTCGCCAACAAGGCGGACTCGCCGCGGGCCGAGGCGGAGGCGGCGGAGCTGTACCGCCTCGGGATGGATCGGCTCATCCCGATCAGCGCCCTCCATGGCCGCGGCATCTCGGATCTGGAGATGGCCATCGAGGCGGCGCTCCCCGAGGAGCCCCCGGCGCCCGAGGAGTCGGCCGAGGGGGCGCTCCGCATCGCCATCATCGGGCGGCCCAACGCGGGGAAGTCGTCGCTCGTCAACCGCATCGCGGGCGAGGAGCGCATGCTGGTCGACGCGCAGCCGGGCACGACGCGCGATCCGATCGACACGCTGGCCGAGCGCGACGGGAAGCGGTTCTTGCTCATCGACACGGCCGGCATCCGGCGCAAGGCGAAGGTGACGAAGGAGGACAGCGCCGTCGAGGCGGTCAGCGTGATCCACGCGATCCGCGCCATGGAGCGGGCGGAGGTCGTGCTCCTGCTCTGCGACGCGGCCGAGGGCGTGGCCGAGCAGGACGCGAAGATCCTCGGCCTCGCGGTCGATCGCGGATGCGGCGTCGTGATCGGCCTCAACAAGATCGATCTCCTCGATCGCAAGGCGCTCGCGAAGGCGGAGCAGGACGCCCGCGACAAGCTCTCGTTCGTGCCGTGGGCGCCGATCGCGCACGTGAGCGCGCGCAGCGGGCGCGGCGTGGCGAAGCTCATCGAGAGCGTGGCCCAGGTGGCCGACGCCTACAGGAAGCGCGTGCCCACCGGGGAGCTCAACCGCTTCTTCGAGCAGATCCTGCTCACGCACCCGCCGCCGACGCACGGCGGGCGCGCGCCCCGCCTGTTCTTCGTCACGCAAGCCGAGACGTCGCCGCCGCTGTTCGTCGTCGTCGCGAGCGATCCCGACAAACTCCACTTCAGCTACCGACGCTACGTGGCGAACCAGCTCCGGCAGGCGTTCGGGCTGGAGGGCGTGCCGGTCCGTGTAAAGTACAAGGAGCGCAGGCGGCGGGGGTAGGCCGGGGGCAGCCCAGCTGCCTCCTCACAGACCGTTCCGAGTTACCCCAGGGCAGCCAGAAGGACCGACGAGCTGCCCCTGTGGCTACCCAGCCGCCCCGGGCAGCGGCGCCAGCACGTCGGCGATCCTCGCGAGGCCGGCCACGTCGTGGATGTCGTACGGGAACGCCGGGACGTCGACGCGGACGCTGCCGGCGCTCTGCTCGTCTTCGAGCGCCGCCTCGAGGGCGATCAGGTTCAGCTGATCGAGCTTGCCCATGCGGCTCTCGTCCTTGGCGGCCTGAAGCAGGCGCGCCGCGGCGCCGGAGGCGAGCCCAAGGCCGCTCCCGTCGAGCGCGGCGGCGATCTGGCCGACGCCGGGGAGCGCGCCGTACACCGGGTGGACGCGGTTCACGACGAACGCGTCGCGATGCATCTGCTGCTCGCGCAGGCGATCGGCGAAGTACAGCACCTCGCGCACGCAGAGCGGATCGGGCGTCGTGACGAGCACGTAGGCCACGTCGGGGCCGCGGAGCGCCGACGCAACCGCGTCCGCCCGCTGCTTCCAGCCGCCGAAGACCGCGTTCATCTCGCTGATGAACGCCGCGATCTGCTCGAGGAAGCCGCTGCCGGTCAGCTTGCCGATGCCCCGCAGCACCGCGGCGGTCGAGCGCGCCAGCAGGTTGAGCGAGAGCTTGCCGGAGCTCTGGAAGGCCTGCACGAACCACCGCGTCGCCGCGCCGTCGATGGCGCCGACGAGGCGCTCCGGCGCGTCGAGGAAATCCAGCGCGTTCGCCGTGGGCGGCGTGTCGAGCAGGACGAGGTCGTAGCTCGGGTCGCTCCTGACGGCGTAGAGCTTCTCCATCGCCATGTACTCCTGCGTGCCCGCGAGCGACGTGGAGATGTACTTGTAGAGGACGTTGCCGAGGATCCGGTCGCGCTGCTCGGGCGTGGGGGCGAGCGACGCGACGAGGCCGTCGAAGGTCGACTTCGTGTCGAGCATCATGACCGTCATCGAGCCGGGCACGTCGACCCCCGCCCTGGCGAAGCGGGCGGGCTCGATCGTCTGCGCCTCCGTCGTCATCTCCTCGAGCCCGAGGCTCTGGGATAGCCGGCGCGCCGGATCGATCGTCAGGCAAAGGACGCGCTTGCCGCGGCGGGCAGCGGCCAGGCCGAGCGCTGCAGTCGTTGTCGTCTTGCCGACGCCGCCGCAGCCGACGCAGAGGATCACCCTGCGGGAGGCGAGCAACGGGGCCAGACCGGCGTGGTCTGCCTGAAGGGACGCGTCGGCGGCGGGCGGGCTGTTCCGAGGGGGTGCGAGCGAGCCGGGCATTGCGCGCGACCTGAGGCCGCGGCCCCTTGTAGCACGAACCGGGGGGGCGCGAGCGCCCGGCCTGCGGCGTCGCGAGCGCCCAGCTGCGTCACGACGCCGCCCAGCCTGTGGCGCAGCGACCGCTCAGCCTGCGGCGCAGCGACCGCTCAGCCTGTGGCGCAGCGACCGCTCAGCCTGCGGCGGCGCGGCCGCTCAGGCGGCGCGGAGGATGCGCAAGCACCCCGCAGCGGCCCGGGCAATGGAGGCGCCACGCTCCGCCGTGCCGCCACGGCCGCAGAGCAGCACCTCGCCGCCTGACACCGAGAGGCTCTGGACCTCGACGTCGGCGGTGAGCGTGGCGATGCGCGAGCCGACCGCCGCGCTCTGCACGGCGTCCGGGTTGGCGAGGAGCGGGGCGTAGGCGGCGAGCTCCTCACACGCCGGCCACGCGCCCGCCCCGGCGACGAGGCAGCCGCTGTCGTCCACGAGGACCACGACGTCCAGGTTCGCCTCGGCGCGGGTCGTCGAGAGCTGGTAGTGCAGCGCGGTGACGGGATCGTCGCTGCGGCGGCGCCGCCGCTCGGAGGTGGGGATCCCCTCATCCAGGGCCGGTGTGCCCTGATCGACCGAGGGCGCGCCGGGATCGACCGGGCGCTCTGCGCGGCCTCCCGGCCTGCCGCCGCGCTGGCCGCCAGCGCAGCCGTCCGACGCGAGCTGAGGCACAAGCTGCTGGTTCGATAACGAGAGCGACACGAACACCTCCTCGACGCGAAGGATGGTCGCAGCGCACGCGGGCGGCCAACTTTGCTAAGTTCGGAGCGACGATGCGCGGCTTCATCGATCTGCACTCCCACTGGGTCGCGGGCGTCGACGACGGCGCCCGCACCGTCGAGGAGAGCCTCGCCCTCCTCACCGCGCTCCGCGGCGCCGGGTTCGACACCGTCGTGGCGACGCCGCACATGCGCCCCGGGATGTTCGACAACACCCGGCAGGGCCTCCAGGCCGCCTACGACGCGACCTGCGCCGCGCTGCGGGCCGCGGCCGGCGCGCGCGACCTGCCGGCGCTCGATCTCTCGTCGGAGCACTTCTTCGACGACATCGTCTTCCAGCGCCTCCTCGACGGCAGCGCCCTCCCCTTCCCGGGCGGCCGCGCCGCGCTCGTCGAGTTCCCGACCCGGAGCTTCCCCGCCCGGGCCGCGGAGCGGATCTTCGATCTCAGCCGCCGCAAGCTCCGCCCCGTCATCGCCCACCCGGAGCGCTACGAGCCCGTCTTCGACGACATCTCCTCGCTCGATCCGCTGCTCGACGCGGGCGCGGTGCTCCTCCTCGACGTCGCGGCGCTCACCGGCAAGTACGGGCGCACCCCCCGCCGGGCCGCCGAGCAGCTGCTCGAGGCCGGCTACTACTACGCCGCGTGCAGCGACGCCCACGCCGCAAAGGACGTCCCCGACGTGCGCGACGGCATCAAGGCCCTCTTCGCCAGGGTCGGCGAGGAGGAGGCGAGCTTCATGCTCATCAACGGCCCGCGCGCGATCCTCGAAGGCACCGTCGACCCCTGAGGCCGTGATCCGCCCGCTCGCTTGACGGGCCGCCGTCCATCGCTATAAGCGAACGACGCGTTCATTATTCGCCATGGCGCAGTACCTCAAAGACGACGTCCAGGAGAGCATCACCTCCGCCGCGCTGACGATCTTCGCGCGGAAGGGGTACGAGAGCGCGACCATGGCCGAGATCGCCCGGGCGGCCGGCGTCTCGACGGGCAACATCTACCGGTACTTCGCGAACAAGGACGCGCTCTTCTACAGGCTCGTCGACGACGGCTTCGCCCGCGCCTTCACGATCCTGCTGCGCCGCCGCGTGAAGGCGCTCGACGGCGTGGAGGACGTCCGGGCGCTCCCGCCGACGGCCGCCTACCACCTGATCTCCGAGGAGCTCCTCCGCTTCTGCATCGAGAACAGGCTGCGCGTCGTGATCCTCCTGGGGCGCGCCGGCGGCTCCAGGTACGAGCGGTTCTCCGAGGAGACCGTCGAACGCCTCATCGCGCTGGCGATCGAGCACTTCCGCGCCCTCGACCCATGCCGCTCGGTGACCGAGGTGATGCGGTTCAACCTGGACCAGATTTACCAGGGCCTCGTCAGGGCGATGGTGAACGCCCTCGCCCGCTTCGAGGACGAGGACGCCATCCGAGAAGCGGTCCACGGTTACTCGAAATACCACCTTGCCGGACTCAGGAGCTTCTTCGTGTAATCTTCGCTTCGCCTCGCCTCAAAAGTGAACGAACCATTCACCCATCGAGCTCGACCCCTCGCGGAGGCGAGGGGCGCAAGGAGGCCCATCATGCTGGAGAGCACGCTTGATCTGCCCGTCGAGGCGCGCGCCGTCCTCGAGGAAGAGGCCACGCTCCTCGAGCGCGTGCGCGCCGCGCTGGACAGGGCGCAGGAGCGCGCCGCGCGCGTCGGCGGGCGCGCGCCGCGCGAGCTCAGGTCCGTCGCGGCGCTCCGGGAGCTCCGCGACGAGGCCGCCGCGGCCTCGGACGACGATCTGCCGGCGGTGCTCCTCGAGATGAGCGTGCGGCAGCGCCTCATCGAGCAGGAGCCCAGGGAGGCGCTGCCCGACCCGCTCTGCCCGTACCTCGCCCACCTCCGGGTCGACGAGGGCAAAGGGGCGAAGGACTACCTGCTCGGCCACGCGACGTTCCTGGATCCGTCGGCCGACGTGCGCATCCTCGACTGGCGCGTCGCGCCGGTGGCGCAGATCTTCTACCGGTACCGCGAGGGCGACGAGTACGAGGAGGCCTTCCCGGGGCGCGTGGCCGAGGGCGTGGTGAAGGCGCGCCGCATCGTCGTCGTGGAGCGCGGCGCCCTCACCCGGATCGTGGGCGACGGCCTCGTCCTGACGCGGCGAGGCGACGGGCGATGGACCCTCGCGGAGCGCGCGGCGCTCGCCATGCAGCCGGGCGGCGCGGGCACGGCCGCCCGCCCCGGGAGCCTCGGCGTCGGCGCCGGCGCCCCGGACCACGCGAAGGCCGCGGACGTCACCGCCCTGCTCGACGCCGACCAGTACGCCGCCGTGTGCGCGCCTCCCGAGCAGCCGCTCCTCGTGCTCGGCAGCGCCGGGAGCGGAAAGACGACCGTGGCGCTGCACCGCCTCGCCCGGATCGCCGCGCTCGATCCGGCGCGTTGCCCGCTCTCGGCCATGAACGTCGTCGTCCCCGAGGAGGGCCTCGCGCGGCTGTCGCGCCGCCTGCTCTCGCCGCTCGGCGCGGGGGAAGCCCAGGTGAAGACGCTCGACGCCTGGTCGTCGGCGACCGCGCGCGAGGTCTTCGGCAAGCCGATCGCCCTGTGCGACGATCCCCCGGCGCTCGTCTCCAGCCTGAAGCGCCACCCGGCGCTCTACCGTGCGCTGCGCGAGCGGTTCGCCAGGCTCGCCCCGGCGAACACGACGCTCCCGCGGCTGCGCCGCCGCCTCGCCGACGTCTTCACGGATCGAGGGTTCCTCGAGGGCGTCGTCGCCGCCTCGGGCGGGGACCTCCCCAGGAGCGCCGTCGAGGAGACCGTCCGGCACACCCTGCTGCAGATCGCCGAGCCCCTCGACCGGCAGCTCGCCTCGATCACCGTGGCCTCGATGAAGCGGGCGCTCGACGGCCGCGCCATCGCGGAAGGGACGCCGGACGAGCTCGCGGGGACGCTCGACGTCGACGATCTGCTGATCCTGCTCTTCCTTCGCGCCGCTCGCCGCGGCCTGGACGGGGCGGGGTGGTCGCACCTCGTGCTCGACGAGGCCGAGGACTTCTCGCTGTTCGAGCTGTTCGTCCTGGGGAAGCTCCTTGGCGAGACGCGCAGCGTCACGCTCGCCGGCGACGAGGCGCAGCAGACCTCCTCGAGCTTCGCCGGGTGGGACGCGGCGCGAGCGGCGCTCGGCGTGGGCGACGCGGCGACCTGCCGCCTCGCGGTGTCGTACCGGTGCCCGCAGCCGGTGGCGGAGCTCGCGCGGCGGCTCCTCGGCGAGCTCGCGCCCGAGACGCCCGCGCGCGCGGCCCGGGACGGCGCGCCGGTCGGGCTCTTCCGCTTCCCGAGCGAGGCGCAGGCGTACCTGTTCCTCGCCGGCGCGCTCCGCGATCTCGTCGGGCGGGAGCCCCGCGCCTCGGTGGCCGTCATCGCGCGGGACCCAGGCGCCGCGCGGGAGCTCCACGCGCTGATCGAGGAGCTGCCGGAGGCGAGGCTCGTGCTGGAGGGAGCGTTCTCGTTCGAGCCGGGCATCGACGTCACCGACGTGGACAGCGCGAAGGGGCTCGAGTTCGACTACGTCGTCGTGCCCGACGCGACCGCGGCGGCGTACCCGATGAACCACGAGGCCCGCCGGCGGCTCCACGTCGCTGTGACGCGGACGTCGCACCAGCTCTGGCTCATCTCCGGAGCGGCGTGGTCGCCGCTGCTCGGCGACGTGGGGGCGAGCTGACGGTCGCCGCGGCGCCCTATGGGCGCGGCCCGGCCGGCGCGGAGACGGCGGCGGGAGGGAGCGGGCTGTCCCTCACCGCCGCGGTCCCGGCGAGCGCGACCCCGAGGACGGCGGCCCCGAACACCAGCAGCGCCTGCAACCAGCGCCGCGGGGCGGGCGGAGGCTCCACCTCGTCGTCGGCCGAGCGGTCCCCGGGATCGAGCGACTCGAGCGCGGCGCGCAGCTGCTGCGTGCGGAGGTGGGACGCGTCGCCCAGGATCTGTCCGAGCCAGCTGGCGACGAGCGCGTCGTTGCCCGGGTTCGCGGCGCCCGGGATCGCCTCCTCGAGCGCGCGCATGAGCTTCGCGGCCGTCGCCGTGCGCGCGGTGGGCGACTTGGCGAGCGCCTCGGAGACGAGGCGATCGAGCGCAGGCGGGATCGGCTCGGGCGGAGGCGGCGCGCTCAGGCGCTCCGCGAACCCGCGCCGGGACGGGACCGCCCGCGACGACAGCGGCGCGGCAGGCCGCTCGCTCGCGATGTGGGTCATCGTGCTCTCGCTGTCGTCGGCCTGGAAGGGATGAGCGCCCGACAGGAGCTCGTAGAGGAGCACCCCGACCCCGAAGAGATCGGACCGCCGATCGCACGGCTGCCCCCGGATGTGCTCCGGCGCCATGTACGGCGCGCTGCTCCGGAACAGGAACGCGCCCCCCTCGCCGCCCGCCGCGCCCGCCGCGCCCACCGATAAAGCGCGCCCGCCGTCGCCGCGCAGCGCCTGCGGCCGTCGCTCGGACATCCGCCCTTCCTCGAGCTTCGCGATGCCGAAATCGACCATGCGGACGAGCCCCTCGGACGTGATGAGGACGTTGTCCGGAGAGACGTCGTAGTGGAGGAGCTCCCGGGGGTTGCCGCCCTCGTCTCGCAGCTCGTGCGCGGCGTCGAGGGCCGCGCAGATCTGGTAGGCGAGCCTCGCCGCGACGAGCACCGGCGCCGGGCGCCTGCGCGCGGCGCGCAGCACCGACGAGAGCGGCTCCCCGCTCACCCACTCCATGACGTAGAAGAACGTGCCGTCCGTCTCGCCCAGATCCACGACGGGCACCACGTTCGGGTGCCTGATGCGCGCGGCCAGCGCGGCTTCGTCGAGGAATGTCCGCACGGCGTCGGGATCGGGCGAGAGCTCCGGGCGAAGCACCTTGATCGCGAAGAGCCGCTGAAACCCGTGCTCCCGCCTCAGCCGCGCCGCCCAGACCTCGCCCACATCGCCTGCGGCCACCCGCAGGACGAGTTCGTACCGGCCCAGGGAAAACCCCGGGAAAAAGCGCCCCCCGCCCCCCACGCGGAAGATGTGGCCCACAGTTGAAGAGCCCGCCAGTGCTCCCGGTGTACGACGATCACGATTGTTGCCCTGGTTGTGAGACTCGACCTCAACCAGGAACCGCTTCCGACCGCGACATCACCGCCCTCCGGAGCGCCTGCCGGGCCAGCCCGCTGCTCGGACGTTTTCGGTCCTATCCGGGATGCGGGGGTCTTGCTTCCTGAACAACCGGACAGTAAAGCTGCCGGAAACTGTTGCCCTGCGCGTCGTGGGTCCACCTCCGCGGTCCCCCGCCGTCGCCCCCCTCCTATCGCTCCCTCCCGAGGTACTCATGAGTGACGAGAAGAACACCAAGCAGAAGTCTGCCGCCCTCGAGCTCGCGATCGCCAGCGTCGAGAAGGAGTACGGCAAGGGGGCGATCATGCGCCTCAAGGACGGGCAGACGCTGCACGACGAGGTCGCGGCCGTGGCGACCGGCTCGCTCGGCCTGGACATCGCTCTCGGCATCGGCGGCTACCCGCGCGGCCGCATCGTCGAGGTCTACGGACCGGAGTCGAGCGGCAAGACGACCCTCACCCTCCACGCCATCGCGGCCGTCCAGCGGGCGGGCGGGACGGCGGCGTTCATCGACGCCGAGCACGCCCTCGACGTGAACTACGCCAAGAAGCTCGGCGTGAAGACCGACGAGCTGCTCATCTCCCAGCCCGACTACGGCGAGCAGGCGCTCGAGATCGCCGACATGCTGGTCCGCTCGAACGCCGTTGACATCATCGTCGTCGACTCGGTCGCCGCGCTCGTCCCCAAGGCCGAGATCGAGGGCGACATGGGCGACAGCCACGTCGGCCTCCAGGCCCGGCTGATGAGCCAGGCGCTCCGCAAGCTGACCGGCACGACCTCGCGCTCGCAGTGCCTGCTGATGTTCATCAACCAGATCCGGATGAAGATCGGCGTCATGTTCGGCAGCCCCGAGACGACGAGCGGCGGCAACGCCCTCAAGTTCTACGCCTCGGTCCGGCTCGACATCCGCCGCATCGGCGCCATCAAGGAGGCCGCCGCGGGCGGCAAGGAGCCGGCGGTCGTCGGCAACCGGACCCGCGTCAAGGTCGTGAAGAACAAGATGGCTCCTCCGTTCCGCGAGGTGGAGTTCGACATCCTGTACGGCCAGGGCATCAGCCACAGCGGCGACGTCATCGACCTCGCGACCGAGGCGAGCATCATCGAGAAGAGCGGCTCGTGGTTCTCGTTCCAGGGCGAGCGCATCGGTCAGGGCCGGGAGAACGCCCGCACCTACCTCGAGCAGCACCCGGCGGTGCTCGACAAGATCGAGTCGATGGTCCTCGCGAAGCACGGCATCTCGCGCATCGGCGGGGCCGCCCCGACGAACGGCGCCGCGAGCCCCGGCCCGAAGGGCGGAGCCGCGGCCGAGGCCCCCGCGCAGGCGAAGGGTCGCGGCGAGGCAGCCTCATCCGGCCAGGACGCCCGCCGTCCCCCGGGCAAGACGAACTGACGCCGGCTGCCATCGACGCCATGCACCTCTACGTGATGCGGCACGGCCCGGCGGAGGAGCGGGCGACCAGCGGGCGCGACGCGGACCGGAGGCTCACCCCCGAGGGCCGCGAGCGCGTGGCGCGGGTCTCGCTCGAGCTCCACCGCCTCCGGGGCGGCGCCCCGCTGCCGCTGGTGCTCGCGAGCCCCCTCGCGCGCGCGAGAGAGACCGCCGAGATCGCGGCGCCGATCTGCGGCGCGCCGGAGGTCGAGCTCCGGGACGAGCTCGCGCTCGACGCCGGGCTCCCGAGTTCGCTGGTCGCCGCGCTCGCCCGAGGCGGCGCCGACGCGCTGCTCGTCGGGCACCAGCCGAACGTGGAGCACCTCGTCCGTACGCTCGTCGACACGCCCGGCCGAGGCGCGACAGCGCTGCTCCCCGCCGGCTTCTGTACTGCCCTGGTCGTCGCCCTCGAGCCGGAGCCTTCCCAGCGCGCGCAGGGCCGCTGGCGCATGACGCAGATCCTCGATCCCCGGGCGCTCGCCTCGCGATGAGCGAGGCGCTGCGTGCGCGCCGTGTCATGGCGGGAGAGAGAGCAGGAGCAGAAGACGCGCGTCCGAGGCGGAAGGCGGCCCGACCGGCGCAGGCGCTCGTGGCCTTCACTACAAGCACATGAATTTGCAGAGGAAATCCAGATCACCGGCGAGCGGCGGCCGGGGCGCCCTCCCTCTCCCTCCGGAGGGTCCGGCCACCCGCTTACATAGTCACAAATCCGAATGATTTCGATGTTCTCGGCCGCTCGCTTGACAAGGATCCCACCCGAGAATACGCCCAAATAAGGAGGATTGAGATGGCGGGACAGATGGCCTTCCCCTTCGCTCAACCCCCTCCAGGCCGTCTGTCGCGCAGCGGTGGGAAGGGCGCGGCGCGTACTTCCCTGATGCCGCGTGTCTCCCGGGCGGTCGTCCGGGTGCCGGACCCCCGTCATCATCCGATCGACATCGATCTGCCGCCGGGCCAGCCGCACATCTACGTGCACGAGGGGGCGCGCCAGGCGCTCATCCGGCGGCTGGAGCTGGCCCAGAAGCGCCCGGTCCTCCTCTCGGTGACCGACAACTACCGGCAGATGATCTCCTCCTCGCTCCGGGAGGGCATCCTGCAGGCGCGCGTCCACCACATGTTCCTGGACGCGCCGGCGCTCGTCCAGGAGGCGCTCGTCCGGTACGTGGTGACCCAGGACCGGGCCGCCTCGCTCGTCGTCGGCCAGTACATCGACGAGAACGGCCACCGCATCCGGGCGAGCCGGCCGGTGAGCTCGCCGCTCTCGACGCAGGGGCGGACGCACGACCTGCTGATCCTGTTCCAGAAGCTGAACCACGCGTACTTCGGCGGCGGGGTCGACGCGCTGATCACCTGGGGCAAGCGGACCAAGGCGCGGAAGCCGCGGCGCACCATCAAGCTCGGGAGCTACTCGGCGGTCGAGCGGCTGATCCGCATCCACCCGGTGCTCGACCGGCCCTGGGTCCCCCGCTACTTCATCTGTTACGTCATCTACCACGAGATGATCCACCACGTGATGCCGGCGAGCCACGGCAACGGGCGCCGGATGCTCCATCCGCCCCAGTTCCTCGCCCGCGAGCGGCTCTTCCGCGACTACGAGCGGGCCCTCGCCTGGGAGACGGACCACGTGGGGCGGCTCCTCCGCACCTGACGCATCCATCGCCTGCGGACGCACGTCATCCGGCGGCGTCGAGCGACGAACGCGACGAACGCGACGAACCATTGCGCGAAGGTGCGGCTGGCTCTAAACCGGCGAACCCCCGTTCGGGCCGCGCCAGCCGGCGCCCCGTGGGCGACCCCGTAACCTCGAAAGTGTGGAAGGCCAGCGTGCAGGAGATTCTCACCCAGGAAGCGAGCCCGAAGCGGGCGATGGAGGCCCTCGAGTGGGCCGTCCAGCGAGCAGAGAAGGCGGAGGTCGAGCAGCCCGAAGCGGGCGCCGAGCCACGCGCCTCGTCCAGGGTGATCTCCGGGCGGCCCGCCGACTTCAAGGCCGCGGCCGCCTCCTACCTGCCCGACGTCCGCAAGCTGCTCGACCGGGTCATGATGAGCGACGACGCCGAGGCCGGGCTCGACGCCCTGCTCGAGTCGGGCGCCCTCGCCGCGATGCTGCCCGAGGTCGAGGCGATGGTGGGCTTCGGCGACGGGGAGTGGCGCCACAAGGACGTCTGGAAGCACACGAAGCAGGTGGTACGTCAGGCCGTCCCGCGGCTCGAGGTCCGCTGGGCGGCCCTGCTCCACGACATCGGCAAGACGAGGACGCGCTCCATCTCGCCGACGGGCGAGGTCCACTTCTTCGGTCACGCCGAGGTCGGCGCGCGGATGTTCGACAAGATCGACCGGCGGCTGCCGCTCTTCACGAAGGAGGATGCGCTGAAGAACAGCATCCGCTTCCTGATCCTGCACCACCTCCGGGCGAGCCAGTACGACGCGTCGTGGACCGACAGCGCGGTGCGCCGGTTCGCCAAGGAGATGGGCGGCTGCCTGAAGGACGTGCTCGACCTGTCGCGGGCGGACATCACCACGAAGCGGCCCGAGAAGAAGCGGAAGGGGCTGAAGCAGATCAGCGAGCTCGCCGAGCGGGTGCTCCAGGTCCAGGCGGAGGACGCGGTGGTGCCGCCGCTGCCGAGCGGTATCGGCGACGCCCTCATGCATGCGTTCGGGCTGCCGCCGTCGCGGCGGATCGGCGAGATCAAGCGCGCGCTGGAGGAGGCGGTCGAGTCGGGCGAGGTGGCGTCGCATCAAGAGGCGGACGTCTACATCGCGTTCCTCCGGGAGCACGCGGGGCGATTCGGGATCTGACGGCGTAACGCGGAGGGCCCGGAAGGGGGTGCCGGCTGCCCGGCCCCCATGAAATCAGGGCGCTCAGCGCAGAGGCGCTTCGCAGGTGATGCAGCGAGGGGGGACGCCTTCCTTGTGGTAGTGCTCGCCGCAACGGCCGCAGAGACGAGCGTCGGCCTCGAAGGCGATCAGCTTGTCGGTCGCCTTGCAGCGGAGGCCGGCGACCTGCGGCGGCTCCAGCGGGCGCACCTCGCCGGCGGCATCGTCGGGCGGAGGCAGCGCGCCTTCCTTGATGTCAGCCGCACGCGTGGGGATACGCACCCTCGCCTCGGCCAGCACGCGCGCGGCCGCCGCGAGGTGTGCTCGCAGCGGGATGGAGATCGCCGTGCCGCTGCCCTGGACCGTGAGCGCGGTCTCCGTGAGCAACAGGCCCGTGACATCGTGCCAGCCGATGCGCTCGATCTCGCCAGGTCCGCTCTCCAGCCCCACCCCGGCATCACCGACACGGAGCGCCTTCATCGACCACTGACCGAAGAGCCCCACCGCCGCCCCGAGGAGCAAGGCGCCGAGGAGCAGGTACGTGGCTGCCGGGTGCGCCCCAGCGTCTTCGCCCCGGAACCACTGGCCGTAAACACCCGCCCCGGCCAGCAGCGCCGCGACGGACATGCCGAGCATCGTGAGGCCGAGCTCGAGCGACGCCTTTGGCTCGAAGCGTCGCTCGCTCCGCGGATCGGTCCGCTGCCGCAACACGACCTCACCGCCCTGCCCCGTGGTCCCCGAACCCTTGCGCTTGCGCTTCACCGGTCTGTCGGCTGCCATCGGCGGCTTCCTATCGGAGGAGGCGCCCGGACGCAAAGGGGCTCAGCCCAGGCCAGCGCTCCGCGCGAGCAGCCAGACGGGAGCCGCCCTCCGCCCGCGCGGCAAGGACGGAGAGGTATGCTGGGGGCAGCGATGCTCTCGATGCCCAACGCAGCGACGTACGTCATGCCCGCGCTGGGTATCGGGCTCGCATCCCTCGCGATCCTGGGGCCAGGCTCGCCACGCATGGCCACCGGCGTGCGGGTGTGGGGGGCGCCCGTCGCCGGAAGCGAGGCGCTGGCGCTCCGCGTCGAAGGGGTGCGCCGCCTCCACGGCGCCGACGACGCGGCGGCGATCCCGCAGATCGAGGTGAGCGCCGTGTCGGCAGGGGCGCCGCTCGAACGATGGACCGGCTCGCTCGACAAGGACGGCATCGGCGAGGCGCTGCTGCGCGCGCCAGCGGGGCTGCGGGAGCCGGTGACCGTGCGGATCGCGCTGGGCAGCGGCACGCTCCTGGAGCGGCAGCTCCCGCTGCTGCCGCCGCTCGCATCGGCGGACACGAGCGCGCTGCCAGGCGCGGCGCACGCGACCGCGCTGCCAGGCGCGGCGCACGCGACCGCGCTGCCAGGCGCGGCGCACGGGGAGCTGCGCCTGCAGACCACGGCGGCGCGGGGAGCCCTTGCAGCTCCGTTCCCGGAGCGGGTGCGGGTCGCGATCGAGACGCAGGACGGAACGCCCGCGGCAGGGGCTCGCCTCGAGGCGAGCGCCGTCGGGGCGGAGCTCGAGGGGCGCGGCAGCGGTCCGGCGCAGATCACGGTCGATGCGCGCGGCGCCGCGGAGCTCACGCTCAAGCCGCTGGCGCACACGATCGAGCTCACGCTCCGCGCGACCCACCCGGGGAGCGCACCGCCAGGGACACGGATCGCGAGCGGCACGTGGGAAGGGAAGCTGCCCGTGATCCCGGGAGCCATCTGGCTCGATCCGGGCGGTCTCGATGGCGAACGGCCCGAGCTCCGGTTGATCTCCCCGACGCCGAGGCCACGCGCCTACGTCTCGATCGGAGGTGCGCGCGGCCGTGCGCTCGGGACGATCGTCCCGCTCGCGGCGGACGGGGCGGGCTTCTTCTCGGGGAGGGTGACGCTCCCGGACAGCGCCGCGCCCGGGGAGGCGGACTGGGCCGTGGTCGCGAGCGACCCCTACGAGCAGGGCGCAGGCACGGTGGCCTGGCCGATCACGTCCGCGGCGGCGTCCGCCTCGCCGCGGCGCGTGGAGCTGCTCGCGGACGGGATGCCGGCGGCCGAGGCGCGCGAGCAGGCCCGCGCCTCGCATGCGCGGCGCGCTGGCCTCGTGGTCCTCGCCGCCTCCGCGGTGGCGCAGGTGCTGCTGCTCGCGCTGCGATCCAGGACCGCGCGGCGCCGCCTGGAGGCGCACGTCGCCGCCGCCTCGGGCGGCGAGAGCAAGGACGGGACCCACGGCGCGCCGCTGTCCAGGGAGGATCGCGACCGGCTGCTCGCCGCCGTGCGGGCGGAGCCGCTGCTGTCGGCGCTCGCCCTCGCCGCGCTCGTCGGGCTCTCCTTCGCGGCGGTGGCGGCGCTCGCCACCTTCCGATGACCCGAGGGGGCGTGCCGCCTTTGGGATTTGATCCGCGGCGGGCCCCGAGCCGCTAGACTGGAGGGCCAGGCGGCACGGGGCGGGAGGACGACAGACAGGGCATGTCCGAGCAGCAGCGGTACCGGGTCATCAAGCGCCTCGCCTCCGGAGGCATGGCGGAGGTCTTCGTCGCCGAGAGCGCGGGGATCGAAGGGTTCAAGAAGCAGGTCGCGATCAAGCGCGTCCTGCCGCAGCTCAGCAAGAAGGAGCAGTTCATCGCGATGTTCCTCGACGAGGCGCGCCTCTCGGCGCACCTCTCGCACTCGAACGTCGTGTCGGTGTTCGACATCGGCGTCGGCGACGGCACCTACTTCATCGTCATGGAGTACGTGGACGGCGCCGATCTGAGGGCCCTCCTCGATCACCAGAAGAAGGTCGGCCGGCCGATGACCGTCGAGGTCGCCGCCTTCATGGCCGCGAAGATGTGCCAGGGCCTCGCCTACGCGCACGAGCTCGCGACCGGGGACGGAAAGCCGCTCCAGATCGTGCACCGGGACATCACCCCGGCCAACGTGCTCATCACCCGCTACGGCGAGGTGAAGATCGTGGACTTCGGGCTCGCGAAGGCGTCGAGCCAGCTCGCCGAGAGCGACGCGGGAATCATCAAGGGGAAGTTCGGCTACCTGGCGCCCGAGACGGTGCTCGAGCAGGGCGTCGACCAGCGCGTCGACATCTTCGCGCTCGGGATCATCCTCTGGGAGATGCTCGCCGGGCGCCGGTTGTTCCTCGGCGACTCCGACTACATCACGGTGCGGCTGGTGCGCGACGCGGTGATCCCCTCGCTCCAGCAGATCAACAGCGATGTGCCGCGCGAGCTGGAGCAGATCATCCGCCGCGCGCTCGCCCGCGACCCTGGGGCTCGCTACCTGTCGGCGCGCGAGCTCGGGCGCGACCTGACCCGCTTCCTCTACCGCTACGGCCGCCCGGTGAGCGAGGACGACGTCGCCTCGCTCGTGGAGCGCGCCAAGGGCGGGCCGGCGCGGGCGGTCGACGGGACGCAGAAGATCGCCGAGCTCATCGACATGATGCTCCTCGAGTTCAAGTCGCTCACGAAGGAGCCGACCGCCGGCGGCAGCGGCCTGAGCCTGCTGCCCACCCTGGAGGGCGCCACGATCCTGACGCACGGGGAGGAGCACCCGAGCTCGCCACCCCCGCGCAGCGAGGGGCCGCTCGGGGGGCTCGCCGACGAGCTGGAAGGCCCGGACTCGCTCCACCAGGACGAGTCCTCTTCCTCGGTGACGGCCTGGTTCCGGGGGCTCATTCCGCGCTAGATCCCTGCGCGGGCAGCGACGTGACGTCCGCGCCGCCGCGCTGTCCCATCCGTCCCATCCCATGACCCGTCACCGGCCAGGAGGAGCCCTCCTCCGGCCCACAGCAAAGGCAAAGAGAAGATGAGCGTCGAGATTGGAAAACCGTTTCCTCGCTTCGCCCTGCCAAACCAGGACGGCAAGACCGTGAAGCTCGAGGATTTCGCGGGCAAATGGCTCGTCCTCTACGTCTATCCGAAGGACGACACGCCGGGATGCACGATCCAGGGCAAGTCGTTCACGGCCTCCAAGGCCGATTTCGACGACGCCAACATCGCCGTGGTCGGCGTCAGCGAGGACGACGTCACGTCGCACAAGAGCTTCTGCGACAAGTTCTCGTTCACCATCGACCTGCTCGCCGACACGCGCCACGAGCTGCTCAAGGCCGCGGGCGTCGCGCAGAGCGAGTGGAAAGGCACCCTGTACTGGGACCGGACGACATTCGTCATCGATCCGTCGGGTGTGCTGAGAAGGACCTACCTGAAGGTGAAGCCCGACGGGCACGAGCAGGCCCTCCTCAAGGACATCGCGGAGCTCAAGGCCCAGGCCTGAACGCCGCGACCGCCTGCGAGAGCAGGGCGCACGGAGAAGGGCGCTCCACCTGCGCAAAAACTTGCTCACGCTGGATTTGCTGGCATGTCGCCCCTACCCTGTCGCCCTTGTGGCACCACGCCCTCCTTTCGCTCCTGGTCGAATCGTATCGCTCACGGTCTTCGCGGCGATCGCCGCGGCGGCGATCGCGAGCGCTTCCGTGGTGGGCGCCTGTAAAGGCGCGGGGGGCGGCGGGTCCGCCGGCTCGAGCACGGGCGACGCCAGCGGCTGTCCGATGGGGCCAAGACAGGCGCTGTTCACGATCACCGTGCGCGCGAGAGGCGCCACCGTCCCGCCGGACACCACCGTTCACATCGCGTGGAGCGCCGCGGACGAGCCGATCTTCGTCCTGAGTGATCCGACCACCTGGAAGACGCTCGACGAGGCCAACCTGGTGTGCGCCGTCGATCGCGCGCAGCCTCCTCCCGAAGCGCTGGAGACGCTCGTCTGCGAGCTGTGGACGGCCGGCGTGACGTGGGTGAAGATCTCGGGGACAGGCTACGACGACTTCGAGCAGACGCTCGCGCCCGTCATGAACGACGAGTGCGAGAGCTTCCTGCCTCAGAACGTCGATATCGAGCTCGTCCCGGCGGTGGACGGGGGCACGGGCGAGTAGCCGGTAGCCGGAGGGCGGCGCACCGGGGCCATGTGATCGCTGCCAAGCCCAGGCGCCCTCTCCTGTCGAAGGCAGCATGCGCCCCAATCCTCTCTCACCGCTGCTCCTTTCCGCCTTCCTCTCCGCCTGCAGCTCAGCTCCCGAGGCGAAGGTCCCGGCCCCGGGCGGGCAGACCTTCCCCGAGGCGGTCGCGATGATGTGCGATGTCGACAGGAGAGCCGGGCTCGACCCGGAGGCCGATCCGATCAGCGTCGGGCAGATGCGGTCGGCGTGGATCGCAGAGCACGTGGAGAGCCCCGATGGAATCGAGCTCCGCACGATGCTCAGCGTGAAAGGGGCCGCTGAGCAGGGCGCGATGCTGCGCGAGGAGGCCAAGAAGACAGGACTCGCGCGCTGCGCGCTGGCGGACTCGCTGGAGGCGGACGGGACCGGCGGGCTATCGCCATGACGCCATGAATGCACAGGATCGGCAGCGGCGCCCAGCCCCCGCGGCGGCGCGCCGTTCGCCGAAACGTGGAACGGGGATGGGAGATCGCGCCACCTCGCTGGCTCGCCCTCCCCTCCCCGCCTATGCTGCCCTCATGGCCGCGCCGACCCCGCTCCGCCTCGCCTGGGCGACCGACGTCCACCTCAACTTCCTCTCCCGCGAGGAACTCACCGCCTTCTGCTCCACCCTCGCGGCCACCGCCTCCGATGCCGTCCTCTTCACCGGCGACATCGCGGAAGCCACGAGCCTCCGCCCTCTCCTCGAGACCGTCGCCCGGGCCATCGAGCGCCCGCTCTACTTCGTCCTCGGCAACCACGATTTCTACCGCGGGAGCATCGCCGCCGTGCGCACGATGGCCGCCGAGCTCTCGGCCACCTCCCCGTGGCTCAGGTGGCTCCCATCGATCCCCCACGTCGAGCTCGGCCCGGACACCGCGCTCGTCGGCCACGACGGCTGGGCCGACGCCCGCCTCGGCGATTACGAGAGATCGCCCGTCATGCTCAACGATTACGTGCTCATCCAGGAGCTCGCCTCCCTCGGCCGGCGCCGCCGGAGAGAGGCCTTGCACCGCCTCGGCGACGAGGCCGCGGCGTACCTGCGCCGCGTCCTGCCCGCGGCCCTCGAGCGGTACCGGCGCGTCATCGTCGCCACGCACGTCCCCCCGTTCAAGGAGGCCTGCTGGCACGAAGGTCAGATCTCCAACGACGATTGGCTCCCCCATTTCACCTGCAAGGCCACAGGCGAGGTGATCCGCGAGGCCGCTGAGCGGTACCCCGAGCGTCGGATCGAGGTGCTCTGCGGCCATACCCACGGCGCCGGCGTGGCGGAGATCCTCCCGAACCTCGTTGTGCGCACCGGCGGCGCCGAGTACGGCGAGCCCGCGGTGCAAGGCATCATCGCGACCACGTAGGCCACCATCTCGCCGCGCGCCCCGGCTCCCCCGCCCCGCCGCCCTCGAGGGCGTCCATCCCACCGACCCTCCGGCCCCGACACGATGTATCCTGCGCCCACGACCTCCGCCGACCTCGGCAGAATAGTGAGCCATGCCGACGAACGACCCCGACAGCCAGCTCGACGAGCTCCTTCGCGCGCTCGACGCGAACCCTCGCGCCGCCGACGTCTTCTATCCCAGGCAGGTGAACACGAGCCCACCCGCCGGCGCGACGGACTACGACATCCCCGTCGCCCCCGGGGTGACGCTCGGCGCGCGCTGGCACCTGTCCGACCCGGGCAACCCGACCGTGCTCGCGTTCCACGGCAATGGCGAGACCGTCCCCGACTACGACGACATCGCCGAGGGCTGGCATGACATCGGGCTCAACCTCTTCATGGTCGATTACCGCGGCTATGGCTGGAGCGGCGGGCAGCCGACGATGCGCTCGCTCCATGAAGATCCCGTGAAGGTCTCCGACTTCTTCCTGCGCGAGCTTGCCGAGAAGAGCCGCGCCGCAGGCCTTGAACAGCCGCCGAAGCCGGTGCTCTTCGGCCGCTCGCTCGGCAGCTCCCCGGCGTCGCGCATCGCAGCGCGCCGCGGCGACGCGTACCGCGCGCTCCTCCTCGAGAGCGGGTTCAGCGACGTGCGGCACCTGCTCGCCCTCTTCGAGATCGACCTCGGCGATCTGCGCGACGAGGCGCACCGCAACTTCTCGAACCCGGAGCTCCTGAGGAACGTCGAGATGCCGGTCCTCGTCCTGCACGGCGCGCGCGACACGCTGCTCCCGCCGGACCACGCCCGCGAGAACCACGCGGCCGTCCCCCACGAGAGGAAAGCCCTGCACCTCATCGACGGCGCCGGGCACAACGATATCCTCCTCTTCGCGTCCGCCTATTTCGGAGCGATACGGGCCTTCCTGCAGAAGCACTGAGCGAAAGCACCGAGCGGCGCTCGCCCGCTACACCTCGAACAGCAGAAACGGCTTGCCGGTGAGCTTCCTGAGCAGCGGCATCGCCACGTTGTAGACCGGAGTCCCGTTCGACATGTGCCCCTCGAGCGCCCCGTGGTGCGCGTGGCCGTGGAAGACCACGTCGGCGCCGTACAGATCGATCGGCGCGGCAAGGCGGCTCGTCCCAAGGAACGGCCTTATCTCCACGTTCTCGCCGACGGTCGTCTCGAGGATCGGCGTGTAATGCATGATCACGATCTTCTTCTCGCTGTCGAGCTGGGACAGCGCCGCCTCTAGCTTCAGCGCCTCGGTCACGGCCTCCTGGACGAACGCCTTGAGCGGGCCCTCGCCGAACGCCTGGAGCGTCGCGCTCCCGAACCCGCCCATGAAGCCCTTCACGCCGGCAACCCCGATGTCGTCGCGCAAGATCAGGTGATCTCCGTCGAGCACCTCGACGCCCGCGTCGCCCAGGAGCTTCGTGATCTCGGCGCCCGCCCCCCGGTCGAGATCGTGATTGCCGAGCACAGCGGCGCACGGCATCGAGAGCCCGGCGAGCGCGTCGGCCAGCACCTTCGCCTCCTCGGGATGGCCGCGATCGGTGAGATCGCCGCACAGCACGAGCAGCTCCGCCTCCGCGTTCACCGCCTTCACGAGCTCGCGCATCCTGGCGCCGTGCTCCGGCCGGCAGTGCAGATCCGAGGACGCCGCGATGCGGCGCTTGCCCGGCTCCCCGTTCCCTCCGGCGACGGCGGCGCTCATGATCCCGGCTTGCGGACCCGCGCCGCCTCGACCTCCACCCCCGGCCCCTCCGCGCCGCCCGGAGCCCCGTCACGGCCCGGCTTCCCCTTGCCGAGGCGAGGCCGCCCCGCCGCAGACCGCTGGCGCTTCCTGCACAGCGTCCCCCGCGCCGCCTCGGGCGCGGACGCAGCGGACCCCACGACGAGCCCGAGCTTCTCGTAGTCGTGCACGTACTGCTGCCTGCTGATCAGGTTGCCCCGGCATACCCGGAGCGGCGCGTCGCCGGCCCGCGTCTGCTCCAGCGTACGCCGGCAGAGCTCGTCGATGATCCACCCGGGCACCCGGCTCCGCGCGCCCGGATAGACGAAGCGGTACAGCGTCAGGTGCGCGAACAGGACCTCCCAGTAGGGACCGAACCGGGCGAGGAGCCTCTCCCAGTCCATCTCGTCCCCACACGCGTAGATCAGGTGGTTCACGTCGGCGCCGTCGTACCGCTCCCGCTCGTCCACGAACGCCTTCGTGAAGATGATCTCCTCGACCGGCGCGATCAGGCAGGAGTGCCCCAGGATCGTGGCCGGACGCGCGTGCTCGAACCAGCCGCCATCCACCACGGCCAGGCCGTTGCTCGACGAGAAGATGAGATCGATGAAACGGTCGCCCGCGTAGGCCTTCCCGATCCACCGCGGATCGATGAGCTCCGTCTCGAAGCCAGCCCGCTCCAGCGCCCTGAACGCCGCCGGCACCTCCCGCTCGTCCAGCATCACGTCGAGATCCTTCGTGTCCCGGAAAATGCCGGTGTACGCGAAGAAGGCATACGCCCCCGCCACCATGAACGGCACGCCGGCGCAGAGGAGGGCGTCCATCGCCCTCACCCTCACCTCCAGCTCGCCCGCGCGGGAGAGCTGGCCGGCGGGGTCGTCGAAGGCCGGAGGAGCGAGCGCCGCGCGCTCGCCAGCGCGCGTCGCTCGGGCTGAAAGCGCGTGCTCCGCGTCGCCTGCGACAGGGGATCCGCTGCGGACCATCCCCCTCTGCGTAATGAACAGGACGTGCGATGGCGACCCCCCTCCCCCCTCACGCGCCCGGAACATGCGTGGCCCCGTGGACCGCGTGGACCACGCCGGAACGACGCGAGCGAAGGAAGAGAAGCGGGCTCGTCGTCGCTGACCATTGCACGACGTGGCGGGTCTGGCTCAAGCTCGCCTGCCGGGACCGCTCGGCGCGCCCCGAGCTGGCTGGCGACGAGCCGCGGCCCGCGACGCTCGAAGAGGAGGCACATCCGTGAACACCGCCATCGCGACGATCAATCCAGCGACCGGAGAGACGATCGAGACGTTCGAACCCCTCTCGTCAGCGGCGCTGGAGCAGAAGGTGGCGCGCGCGCACGCCGCGTTCCGCAGCTTCCGGCATACCCCGATCGCCGAGCGGGCCCAGAAGCTGCGCCGGGCAGCCGACATCCTGGACGGCGAGAAGGAGCAGCTCGGGCAGCTCATGACGTTCGAGATGGGGAAGACCATCGGCTCCGCCATCGCCGAGGCCCAGAAGTGCGCGACCGCGTGCCGCTACTACGCCGACAACGCCGAGCGCCTGCTCGCCCCCGAAGAGGTCGCCACCGACGCGGGCAGGAGCTACGTGGCCTTCCACCCGCTCGGCGTGGTGCTCGCCATCATGCCGTGGAACTTCCCGTTCTGGCAGGTCTTCCGCTTCGCCGCGCCGGCGCTCGTCGCCGGCAACGTCGGCCTCCTCAAGCACGCCTCGAACGTCCCCCGCTGCGCGCTCGCGATCGAGGACATCCTCCGCCGGGCCGGCTTCCCGGAAGGGGTCTTCCAGGCGCTGCTCACCGGGACCGACGTCGTGCCGCG
The DNA here is from genome assembly GCF_051525245.1 of Sorangium sp. So ce128. Classification (NCBI taxonomy): domain Bacteria; kingdom Pseudomonadati; phylum Myxococcota; order Polyangiales; family Polyangiaceae; genus Sorangium; species Sorangium sp. So ce128. The sequence goes on from NZ_CP150313.1 coordinate 8,543,297, forward strand.
CCTCCTCGCCGACCCGCGCATCGCGGCCGCGACGCTCACCGGCAGCGAGAACGCGGGGCGCAGCGTCGGCGCCCACGCCGGCAAGCACCTCAAGAAGGTGGTGCTCGAGCTCGGCGGCAGCGATCCGTTCATCGTCCTGCCGAGCGCCGACCTCAACGCCGCCGTGGGGACCGCGATCCGCGCGCGCATCATCAACAACGGCCAGTCCTGCATCGCGGCGAAGCGCTTCATCGTGCACGAGTCGATCGCGCCCGAGTTCGAGCAGCGCTTCGTCGCGACCATGCGGCGCCTGCGGGTCGGTGATCCGATGGATCCGTCGGTCGACGTCGGGCCGCTCGCCACGCCGCAGATCGCCGCAGAGCTCGAGGAGCAGGTGCGGGCGTCGGTGGCCGCGGGCGCGCTCCTCCTCACCGGAGGCAAGCGGCTGAGGGGGCCGGGCAACTACTTCCCGCCGACCGTGCTCACCGACGTCCAGCGCCCCTCCCCCGCCGCCGACGACGAGCTCTTCGGCCCGGTCGCGGCGGTCTTCCGCGTCACCGACCTCGACGAGGCCATCCACATGGCGAACTCCACCCGGTTCGGCCTCGGGGCGAGCGCCTGGACCCGCGACGCCGACGAGCGCGAGCGCCTCATCGACGAGCTCGACGCCGGCCAGGTGTTCATCAACGGCATGGTCGTGTCCGATCCCCGGCTGCCGTTCGGCGGCATCAAGATGTCCGGCTACGGCCGCGAGCTCTCCTCGTACGGCCTGCGCGAGTTCGTGAACGTCAAGACCGTCTGGATCGCCAAGGACGAACGGCCGAGGGGCCTGCCTGCATCCGAGTAATCCGAGGAGCGGAGCGACCGAAGGACGGCGAGATCGAGCGGCCGAGCGATCGCCGGGGGAGCCGCTCGCCAGCCGTCCGGCCGCCGCTTCCCCGGCGTCGTGCGACGGGCGATGATGGCGGCCATGTCGCTCCCCGGCTTCACCGAGACGCAGTTCTCACACGACGGCGTGGCGCGGGTGGTCTACCGCCGCGGCGCGGGCCCGGGCGTCGTCGTCATGCACGAGATCCCGGGCATCACCCCGTCGGTCGCGGCGTTCGCCGAGCGCGTGGCGGACGCCGGCTTCACCGTCTTCGTGCCCCACCTCTTCGGGACGCCCGGCAAGCTGGACACGCCCCTCTACATCGTCGAGCAGCTGGGCCGCGCCTGCATCAGCCGCGAGTTCCACGTGCTCGCGTCCAGGCAGGCGAGCCCGATCACCGACTGGCTGCGCGCGCTCTGCCGCGACGTCCACGCGGAGCTCGGGGGCAAGGGCGTCGGCGCGATCGGCATGTGCCTGACGGGCAACTTCGCGCTGGCGCTGATGGTCGACCCCGCCATCGCGGCGCCCGTGCTGAGCCAGCCGTCGCTGCCCTTCCCGCTCTCGCGCGAGCGCCGCGCCGGGCTCCACCTCTCCGACGACGGCCTCCGTGCCGTCAAGGAGCGCGTCGCCGCCGGTACCCCGGTGCTCGGGCTCCGCTTCACCCACGATCCGATGTGCCCGAAGGAGCGGTTCGACCGCCTCCGGGCCGAGCTCGGCGACGGCTTCGAGAGGATCGAGATCGACTCGTCCCCAGGCAACCCCCATGGGATCCCGCGCATCGCCCATTCGGTCCTGACGCGCGATCTGGTCGACCGCGAGGGCCACCCGACGCGCGAGGCGCTCTCGCGCGTCCTCGCCTTCTTCCGCGAGCGACTCCACCCCTGACCGCCCGCAACGGAAGCCGCGCCCGAGCCAGAACGTCACGCGACGTCACGCGACGTCACGCGACGAGGCACAGCCGGTTGCGTCTCCGTGAACGTCGACTTACCGTCATTGATTGTGTCGGACGATCCGGCCGTGGCCGCTCTGCTGAGCGAGTACCCCCCTGCAGCGCAACAGCTGACCTTGCGCGTGCGCAAGCTGCTCCTCCGCATCATTCCCGACGTCCACGAGCACGTCTATCCAGGCTGGCGGCTCGTCAGCTTCCGGATGGGCAGCGGCGACCAACACAAGATCTGCTGGCTCGCCCCGCAGCGCTTCGGCGTGACCCTCGGCTTCGAGCGCGGCGCCGAGCTGCCGGATCCGAACGGCATGCTCACCGGCGAAGCCAAGCAGGCCAGGAACCTCCATATCCGCTCTGCCAAGGACGTGGACGTCGCCGCGATCGCCGCGCTGGTCGCGGCCGCCGTCGCGCTCCACCGGGACCGGTGAGGATCGCGCGGAGCGCCGCTGCGCGACGGCCGCGCCCGCGGCTCAGCGGCGCCCGTGGACGACCCGCCCGCCCGTCTTGCCGAGCGCGTACGAGAACCCGAGCTCCAGCGTGGAGCGGGTGACGATCGCCCCGAGATCGAGCCCCTGCTCCACCACGAGCCGCGCGGCCTCGGGCGCGATCCCGACGAGCACCACCTCGGCCCCGAGCAGCCGGGCGGCGCGCGCCGCCTGCGCGAGGTGGTTCGCCGCGCTCGCGTCGACCACCGCCATGCCGGTGACGTCGATGATCACGACGCGCGCCTGGTGCTCGGAGATCTCCTTCAGCATCGCCTCGATGAAGCGGCCGGAGCGGTGCGTGTCCAGCGCGCCCACGATCGGCATGACGAGGACGCCGCGCGCGATCGGCACCACCGGGCTCGACATCGCGGCGATCGTCTCGAGGAGCGCCTCCTGACGGCTGCTCAGCGACTCGAGCGCCCTCGTCCGCTCCTTGATCCGCGACAGGAGCCGCGCGTTCTCGATCACGACGGCGGCCACCGCGGCCACGCGCTCGACGAGCGCCAGGTCGGTCGCCGAGCACGCGTCGGGCTGCGGGCTGGCCAGGACGAGGACCCCGAGGACCGCCTCCCGGGAGAGCAGCGGCACGCCGACCAGCGTGCGCGCGCCGCTCCGGCGCGCCTCGGCGACGTCGCGGAGGTGCTCGTGCTCGCTCGACGCGGTGTCGATGACGAGCGAGCTGCACGAGCGCATCACCCGGCTCACCAGCGAGTCGTCCGTGACGGGCGCGCGCGCGTCGTCGACGAGGCTCTCGCGCTGGGCCATGCCGATCACCAGGAAATCGAGCGCGCGCTCGTGCCCCCCCGCGCCCAGCCTGCGGCTCGCGATCCTGCGGGCGGAGCTCGAGGCGAGGTGATCCGAGAGGGCGCTCGAGAACGGCGTGCGCTCGAGGGTCACGAGGTCGACCCCCGTGTCGATGCAGCGCGACGCCGGCAGATCCGCGAGGGCCTCCGCGACGCCGCGCGTGGCCATCTCGTAGAGCGCCTGCACGCCGCGGTACCCCATGTCGTACTCGCGCTGCACGATCGCCGCGTGGATCACGCCGTCCTGGAGCATCGCGATCGTCGAGGTGACGAGATCGAAGGCGACCACCTTGAGATCGCCGGATCGCCCGAGCCTCATCGAGGCAAGCCCCAAGCTGGGGCCGTTCTCGCTGCACACACCCAGGGCGCCGGCGAGGCCGGCGTTCGACCGCACCGCGTCGACGGCGAGCGCGATCGCGCTCTCCACATCGAACAGGTTCTCCGAGAGCGAGGCCACGCGGACCGACGAGCCGGCGATCGCCTCGCGGAACCCCTCGATGCGCCCCTGGGCGTTCGGCACGGCGAAGGACTCCGCCTGGACGGTGATCTCGCCTCCCTGCGGCATGAGCCACAGCATCGCCTCGCCCGCGATCCTCCCGGCAGCCCGGTTGTCGGTCCCGACGTAGAGCAACGACCGGCTGCCTGGGGCGGCCGGCGTGTCGATCGTGATGACCGGGATACCCGCCGCCATCGCGCGGTCGATGGCCGGCTCGAGCGCCACGGGGTCGATGGGCGCGATCGCGATCCCGTCCACCCGCCGACGGATCCCTTCCTCGAGGAGCGCCTCCTGAGCCGCGGCGTCGGCGGACATGACGCTCCTGAACTCGACCCCGACCCGGAGATCGCGCCCCGCCGCCAGCGCGCCGTCCCGCAGGTTGTTCCAGTACGCCGTCAACGGCCGGCGGGGAGCCTTGTAGACGCGGATCATCGGCCTGCCTCGCGCGCCGCTCGCGTCGTGGGATCCCCGCCATCCATCGGCGACGCGCCCCTCGCCCCCAGCATCCTCAAGGATGGCCAGGTCGATCGCACTCCAGCGCGGGCCGGTCTGCACGCTCCGGATCCCGTCCGCGAGCGTCTCGATGAGCTCGAGGAGATCGACCGACTCGGCGACGGAGCTCAGCACCTCCTCGAGCAGGCGCAGCTCCTGGGCGCTCTGCGCCTTCTCCTCGAAGAGGCCGCGCCGCTCGAGCACGACGCCGACGCTCACCGCGATCGACTCCACGAGCGCGCGCCACGGGCCCGAGAGCGGCGCCGCGTCCGGCTGCTCCAGGGCGAGGTAGGCGCCCGGCGCGCCGAACATGGGCACCGGTACGACGTGGACGTGGACGCCGTCGAGCGGCCAGCCAGGCGCTTCCGCGAGCTCGGGCAGGTGCGCCTGGTACCACGCGGCCGCGGGGACGAGGCACGGGCCGTGCGCCGCCTCGGGCGCCGCGGCGGGGCCGAACGGAGGCGACGCGCTGAGCACCCCGCCGTCGGACGGCATGTTCACCCGGCCCGGCAGGAGGCCGTCGAGCCCGACAATCGCTTTGCAGGAGAGGCGCCGGCCGGTGCGAATCAGCAGGCTCCCGCGCCGCGCGCCGGGGAGGCCCTCCATGGCTCGTCGCACAAGGTCGTGGAGAGTCGAGAAAACGTCCAGTCCGGTAGTCATGCAGATCCGTTCAGCCGCTCGCACGCTCGCTGCGCAGCGCGCGTGCGGGCGCATCCCGTAGCAGGCGTGAGCGGGCTCGTGCTTGTCAAGCAGAGACGATGGGACCACCGTACGACCACGAGGAGCTCGCCCCCGCATGAAGCTCGCCTCTCTCCGCGGCCCCGGCCGCGATGGCACGCTCGTCGTCGTCCGCCGCGACGGCCTCGCCTACACGCCTGCAGGCGAGGCCTTCCCCACGCTCCAGGCCGCGCTGGACGACTGGGAGCGCGCCGAGCCCGCGCTCCGCCGCATCGCGGCCGACGTCGAGCTCGGCGAGGCGGCCGTGACGCCGCTGGTCGCTGAAGAGCTCGCTGCGCCGCTGCCCCGCGCGTACGAGTGGATCGACGGCTCGGCGTACATCCACCACATCGTGCTCGTGCGCAAGGCGCGCGGCGCCGAGCCTCCCGAGACGCTGACGACCGATCCGCTTGTGTACCAGGGCGGCTCCGGCGTCCTCCTCGGCCCGACCGACGACATCGTCCTGCACGACGAGGCCTGGGGCCTCGATTTCGAGGCCGAGGTCTGCGTCGTCCTCGGCGACACCCCGCAGGGCACGCGCCGCGAAGAGGCCCACCGGCACATCCGCCTCTTCCTGCTGGCCAACGACGTGACGCTGCGCAACCTCGTGCCCGCCGAGCTCGCGAAGGGCTTCGGGTTCTTCTGCTCCAAGCCCGCCACCGCGTTCTCGCCGTTCGCGATCACGCCCGACGAGCTCGGCGATTCGCTCCGCGACGGGCGCGTCCACCTGCGGCTGCGCTCGACCTACAACGGCGCGCTCATCGGCGATCCCGAGGCCGGCCCGGAGATGCACTTCTCGTTCTTCGATCTCATCGCGCACATCGCCAGGACGCGCGGCTTCACCGCGGGGACGCTCCTCGGCAGCGGCACCGTCTCGAACGAGGACCCGGCGCGCGGCGTGTCTTGCCTCGCCGAGCGGCGCATGCTCGAGATCCTCTCGGACGGAGCGGCCAGGACGCCGTTCATGAAGCCAGGAGACACGATCATGATCGAGATGCTGAATCGCGCGGGAGAGAGCCTGTTCGGGCGCATCGCGCAGCGGGTGGTGGCCAGATGAGCGCCGCCGTGAAGGGGCTCGCGCTCTACGGCTACTGGCGCAGCTCGTGCAGCTGGCGCGTGCGCATCGCCCTGGCCCACAAGGGCATCGAGCACGCGTACCGGCCGGTGAGCCTCGTCCGGGACGGCGGCGAGCAGCTCCGCGACGAGTACCGGGCCAAGAACCCGATGGCGCAGGTGCCCCTGCTCGAGTTCGAGCAGGGCGGCGCCGTCCGGCGTGTGTCCCAGTCGGTGGCCATCATCGAGCTGCTCGAGGACCTCTTCCCCGCGCCGCCGCTCCTGCCCGCGGATCCGTACCTGCGCGCCAGGGCGCGGCAGCTCGTGGAGATGATCAACTCCGGCACGCAGCCGATGCAGAACACCGCCACGCTGAAGTACGTGAGGGACGAGCTCGGCGGCGACGAGAAGGCCTTCGGCCGGCGCTTCATCGCCTCGGGCCTCGCCGCGTTCCAGGCGGCGGCGAGCGAGCTCTCCGGGCGGTTCTGCGTCGGCGACCAGGTCACCGTGGCGGACGTGTTCCTCGTGCCCCAGCTCTACAACGCGCGGCGCTACGAGGTCGACCTCGCGCCGCTCTCGACCCTCACGCGCATCGAGGCCGCGTGCATGGATCTGCCCGCGTTCCAGGCCGCCCACGCCGACCGCCAGGTCGACGCGGTCGCCTAGCTCGCCCCTGCGTTACCCCTCGCGACGGAGGACCCGGATGGCCAAGGTGGAGTCGATCGGCATCAAGCGCGTGGAGGCGCTGCACTACTACGTGCGCGACCTGGAGCGGAGCCGCAGGTTCTACACGGAGAAGCTCGATTTCCAGGAGCTCGCCGCGAGCTCGCCGGAGCTCACCGCGGCGGCGGCGCAGCAGTCGCTCGTCTTCCAGGCCGGCGAGTGCGTCGTCGTCTGCTCGCAGCCCGCCGGCGAGGGGGGACGGGCGTGGCGCTACCTGCGCAAGCACCCCGACGGGGTGGGCACGGTCATCTTCGAGGTGGAGGACATCGACCGCGCCTTCCGGCTGCTCGACGGCCGCGGGGGCACGCCGATCGACGAGGTCCACCGGGTGACGGAGGCAGGCGGCACCTTCGCCTCGTTCTCGATCACGACGCCGTTCGGCGACACCACCTTTCGCTTCGTGGAGCGGCGCGGATACCGGGCGCTGTTCCCCGGCTGCGTGGCCTACGACGCGCCGCGCGGCGGCGAGAACCGCTTCGGGATCGCCCGGTTCGATCACATCACCTCGAACTTCCAGACGATGGCGCCCGCCCTGCTCTGGATGGAGCACGTGCTCGGACTCGAGCCGTTCTGGCAGATCGCGTTCCACACGAACGACGTCGCGAAGGACACGGACCACGGCTCGGGCCTGCGCTCGGCCGTGATGTGGGACCCGGCCTCGGGCGTGAAGTTCGCGAACAACGAGCCTTACCGGCCGCACTTCAAGAGCTCGCAGATCAACGTCTTCAACGAGGAGCACCGCGGCGACGGGGTGCAGCACGTGGCGCTCGCCGTGGAGGACATCCTCGCCGCGGTGCGCGCGATGCGCGGCCGGGGCGTGGAGTTCATGCCGACCCCGGCCGCCTATTACGACATGCTGCCCGAGCGCCTGCAGCGGCTCGGCATCGGGCAGATCGACGAGGACGCGGCGGCGCTGCGCGAGCTCGAGGTGCTCGTCGACGGCGACGGCGCGAGGTCGTACCTCCTCCAGATCTTCCTCAAGGAGTCGTCGGGTACGCACCGCGATCCCGACGCCGGGCCGTTCTTCTTCGAGCTCATCCAGCGCAAGGGGGATCGCGGCTTCGGCGCCGGGAATTTCCGGGCGCTGTTCGAGAGCATCGAGCGGCAGCAGAAGGCAGGGGGGCACGGCTGATGCTCGATCGCGTCGTCGCCGGGATCGTGCCGCCCAAGCACCACATCGCCCTGCGCAGCGAGGCGGGGGATCTCCGCTACGAGGAGTGCCTGACGCGGGCGGGCTTCGACGGCCCCTACACGATCGCCTACCACGAGCGCCGGCCGCACGAGCACCGGGTCGCGGAGGCCGCGCACGGCTTCACGCTGCCGGTCGCCGCGCCGGCGCGCCCGCTGGCGAAGCGGCACTACCGGTCGCAGGATCTGCCGCGGCGGGGCGGGCCCGCCGTCGACTGCCGCGTGCCGCTGCTCTTCAACGACGACGTGGTGATCGGGCTCGTCCAGCCGGACGCGGCCGATCCGGTGTACTTCGCGAACGCGGACGCCGACGAGCTGTTCTTCATCTTCCACGGGGGCGGCGTCCTGCGCACGATGCTCGGCGATCTCCGCTTCGAGCAGGACGACTACGTCGTCATCCCGAAGGGGCTCTTCTACCGCTTCCTCCCGGACGCCGCGCCCCAGCGGTGGCTCTCGATCGAGGCCGCGGACATCCACCTCCCGCGCAAGTGGCGCAACGAGGTCGGCCAGCTGCGGATGGACGCGCCGTACTCGCACCGCGATTTCCGGCGGCCCACGTTCGTCGGCCCCCTCGACGAGGGCATCCGCGCGCTCGTCGTGAAGCGCGGCGGCGCCTTCCACGGCTTCGCCCTCGAGCGCTCGCCGCTCGACGTCGTCGGCTGGGACGGGGCGGTGTACCCGTTCGCGTTCCCGATCCAGCGCTTCCAGGCGCGCGTCGGGCTCGTGCACCTGCCTCCGGACTGGCACGGGACGTTCGCCGCGCGCGGCGCCCTCGTCTGCAGCTTCGTGCCGCGCCCGACCGACTTCCACCCGGAGGCGATCCCCTGCCCGTACCCCCACGCGTCGGTCGATTGCGACGAGTTCCTGTTCTATTGCCGCGGCAACTTCACCTCGCGCCGCGGCGTCGGCCCCGGCAGCATCTCGCACCACCCGGCCGGCGTCCCGCACGGGCCGCACCCCGGCGCGTACGAGGCGAGCCTCGGGGCCCGCGAGACGAGCGAGCTCGCGGTCATGCTCGACACGATCCGCCCGCTCTCGGCCACCGCGGCCGCGCTCGCGGTGGAGGACCCGGGCTACCAGGACAGCTTCATCGCGGGCCCCTAGCGGGATCGGGCGACGGGAGACTTCCCTCAGGGCCGCCCTGGGGCTTGTTGAAGCAGGCGCTCGTGCACTCGTTGAAGCGCTGCGACTCCTCGAAATCGATCCCGTTCAGCCCATTGCAGGACATGCCGATGATGCAGCGGGCGTTGCACACGATCGACCCGACGCAGTCGTCGGGGTTGGTCGAGAACGGGAATCCCAGCCCGCACGCCATGAAGACGTCGTTGGCGTCCTCGCAGACGGTGCGGAAGATGGAGATGCCGCAGCCACGGAGGCTATCTCGCTGGCTGTCGCAGCCGTCGAACAGGTACTTCTCGTCCTTGCATTCGAGCTCCTCCTCGACGCAGGTCACGTAGTCGTCGAAGGAGCCGGTGCAGCTCGCCTTCACCGCGGCCGCCCGCGCGGTCTCCGCCTTGTCGACGCACTCGAGGAACCTCGCCTCGCTGCAGCCGGAGCAGTCGCAGATGCGGTCGCAGGCGCGCTCCTCGGCCGAGGGGCAACCAGCGGAAACGAGCGCGCCGCCGACGGCGGCCAGGGAGAGGAGCACCCAGTGGGTGCGCGGCGGGCGGCGCTTGGGGGCGAGCACGGTGACCTCCTCCCCCTACTCTATTTCATTTCGGCATCTTGCCGAGCCGCTCGAGCAGCGCGCGCACAAGGAGCGGCCACGCGACCGTGGCGTCCGCGTACACCTCGGCGAAGCGCCCGCCCTCCTGCGGCGGGGTGAACTTGCCCCAGCTCACGCCCTCGGAGTACGTGCAGCCGGACAGGCCGCCCCAGTGGACAGGCTCGGGGCAGATGCGGACGCCGTACTGGAACCGCGGGTGATCGACCTCGATGTCCAGGCGATCGCCGACGATGTCGTAGAACGGCGCGACCTGCTGGGCCCAGTTGCGCGGCACGCCGCCGCCGATGGTGAAGATGCCGAGGCGCTTCTTCTTGCGGACCAGGCGGGCGTAGCTCAGCAGATCGAGGAACGGATTGTACGGCGGCGGCACGGCCTCGCGCCACACGTCGAAGCCCGGCTTGTCGCCGTGCTGCGCCTTCACCTTGCGCAGCATCCACGTCGCCACGTCGAGGCCCATCTCGCTGTCGGTGAAGGCCGGCACATAGACGGGCACGTCGCGGAGGTACGCGCTCCGGAGCACGCCCGGCGAGTCGCCCATCTCCGCCAGCGCCTTGCCGAGCTGGCGGCAGATGATCTCGCTCGACCAGGGAGAGCCGGGGTCCAGCTTGTCGAGCTCCTTCCGGACGAAGACCTCGATCGCGTTGAGGTTCTTCTCCATCTCGAGCGTGTCGTAGACGCGGTTGTACCCCTTCTCGAAGTACGCCTCGTCGGAGATGCCCGGGTTCGCCTTGTAATGGGTCAGGCCGACCGCCTCGCTCAGCCCATGCGCCATGAGCGCCCCCGTGCTGATGATGCAGTCGATCATGCCGGCCTCGATCATCCGGACGATGACGACGCCCATCTTGGCGACCGTCATCGCGCCGGAGAACGTCGCCACGACGAGGCAGTCCTCGTCGCGCACCATCGCCTCGAGCACGTCGCACGCCTCGCCGAGCGCGCGGCCGCTGAACGCGGTCCTGCTCATCGCGCGGAGCAGGTCGTCGAACGAGTCAATCTTCAGCGGGTCGAGCGCGGCGAGCGGGACGAGCTGGTCTTCGACGCCGTCGCCGAGCTGGCGGTGCGAGGAACGAGGATGCTCAGGAGAGGACATAGGGCGCGAAGATATACCCGCGCGGGGGGTAGGCCGTCGAGCGCGAAGCTCCCCGCGAGAAGGGCAAACTCAAGGCCGGACGGGCAGCGAGCACGCGAGGCGGCGCGCGGATCTCGCCGCTGCTCTGGCCGCTGCCGTGCCCTCCGTTCCGCCGAATTTCCCGGCGCCTTGACCGATCCCGCGATCGCCGCCTTCGGCGCGCCGGGCCGCGAGATCGGCGCGAACGAACGCGAGCGGGCCCGCGCTGAGCTGGCCGTCGGTCCGCCGCTCCAGATCCATCAGCGCGGCGATCTTCGCCACGCAAACGTCACGACCTGACACACGGACGTCATAGACAGCCGTGCTCGCGGGCGCGCGGCGGCCATCGACCGTCGCGAACGCGCTCGCCCGATCGAGCAGGAAGCGCGCGCCGGGCGGGCGCGCGGCGCACGCCGGCATGCGGGTGAGCTCGGTGCGGACATTCGGGACGATCTCCCAGCCGTCGAGCGGCAGGAGCGGCGGGGCCTTCGCGGCCGCACCTTGCGCCGTCGTCGCGGCAGGCGGGATCGGCACCGTCCGGCCGAGCGTCAGGCCGTGGAAGCTGAGCAAGAGCGGCACGCCGGCGCTCGTCGGCTGCCCAAGCGCGGGCTCGCCGAGGTTCGTGAGCGAGGCGATCGGCCGCGGGGCCTCGCCGGAGGACCACGCGACGAGCGACGCCCCGCGGAGCCACGCGACGGGGCCATCCGGCGCCTCGCTGAAGGCGACCTCCGCCTCGGGCATCAGGTCCAGCGGCACCTCGGCGACCTCGGCGCCGCGGCCCGGCCTCACCTGGATCAGCACGTCGCGGCCCGAGGCGCGCACCCCGAACAGGATCCGGCCCCTGGACGCCGCGAACCGGGCGAGGATCGCGTCCCGGCCGACGCCCTCGGGCGCCGGGCCCGTCCACGAGCGGACCCTGGCCTGGAGCTCGGTCGGGTCGAGCCAGCGCAGCGTCCACGTCGCCCGCGGCGCAGCGGAGGCGCCGCGCGCCTGGAGATCGGCGCCGGCGCCTCTGGCAGCAGCGCCGTCGGGCGAGCGCACCTCGAGCGCGGCGACGGTGGAGAGCTGGCCCCAGCGCCTGTCGCTCACCGACGAGACGCGCCGCTGGCCGTCCGGTCCGGGCTTCACGTCGCGGGCGAGCAGCGCGAGCGCCTCCTGGGTGCTGCGCGGCGGCGGCAGGCCCGCCGGCGAGAGCGGCGGCCCCGGCTGTGTCGTGCAGGCGAGCGCGCGCTCCGGCAGCGCCGGGGACGGCGGCGAGCGGAGCGGCAGGAGCGGCGCGGCCCCGAGCGCAGGACCGCGGGGCGGCGCTCCCTGCGCGGGCAGCGGCGGCCCCCAGCCGACGCGGAGGTGGGTCGAGATCCTCAGGCCGGCCTCGTTCACGGCCAGCATCCCGGGCTCGGCGAGCAGGTCGCCACTCCGGGCGATCTCCGCCGCGGCCTGGGGTGGGATCTCGATGGGCGACCACGTGCGGCCGGCGTCATCCGACGCGAGCACCTTCCCTTCCCCGACGGCGATCCCGCGGCCGGCGTGGACCACGGCGTGCGCGGCCCCGGCGAGGCGAGCCCGCGAGGCTTCGCCGCCGGGGGAAAGGACGACGGCGGTGAGCTCTCCGGCCTCGTCGGCCACCACGAACGACAGCGCGCCGTCCTGCCCCTCCTCGATCGGGCTGACCACGTTGACATCGTCGCCCCCGCCGCGCAGCCAGCCGAGCGGAATCAGCGGAGCCTCCCTGCCGCCGGCGTCGATCACCGCGACATGGGCGCCGGGCGAGGCGCCCTCGCGGCCGTCGCCGCGCGGCGCGGGCTCGTCGCGGGGCGCGACGTCGCTGTCCCAGAGCCCGCGCAAGATCGCGATCCGGCCGTCGGCGAGCGCGCCGGCGCCGCGCCAGCGGACGTCCGTGCCCGGGCGGACCGTGCTCCACCGGCCGCTCGGCTGTCGCACGCACACGCTGCCCTCGTCATCCGCGTCGCACGGCGCGAGCAGCAGGGCGCCGCCGCTCGGGGACACGCGGAGCTCGGCCTCGCCGCTCCGCACGAGGACGGGGGGCTCGCTGCCGAGAGGGCGGCCGGGCTTGACCTGGAGCACGCCGAACGGATCGTGGCGGCCGTCCGGCCCGCCCTCGCCGAGCGCGCAGGCTACCCACGCCGCTCGCCCCGCGCGGCCGACGCCGCAGACGTTCAGCCAGTCGCCGCGGCCGAAGGGGGCGACCTCGTGGAGCGCGCCGGTGGCGAGATCCACGCGGGTGAGGATGCCGTGGCTCGCCGTGATCGCGGCGGACGTCCACACCGCGCCGCCAGAGATCGCCGCCTCGAGCGGGTGGCGCCCCGTCGCGCGGATCCAGCGGAGCAGGGGCGCGCCTGGGCCGGGCTCGGGCGCATCGTCGGCGGGCGCGGGCCCGAGCCGCGCCTCGGCGACCAGGATCCGCGCCTCGCGCTGCCCGGACGACGAGGCCCTGCCCTGCGTCACGGCGATCAGCGCGCCGTCGCGCAGACGGACGTCGGCGACGCGGAGCAGCGCGGCGGCGTCGCCGTCCTCTCCGTCCCCGCCCGGCGACGGCGCGACGGGGCGCCACGACGCGCCGCCGTCGGTCGTGACCGCGAGCCCTGCCGCCTCGAAGAGCCCGGCGCCGTGCCGCGCGTCGCGAAATGCGAGGGCGCGCAGCGGCAGGGCGGGCAAGCCCGGCAGCGTGCGCGGCTGTCCCGTCTCGATGTCGAGGAAGATCGGGGAGTCGGCGATGGCGTCCCAGACCGCGACGACGGCGGGCCCGCCGCCGATGCGCTGCAGGTCCGTCTCGGACCGGGCGAGGACCGCGGGCGCGCCGAGCGGGTCATCGAACCGGTAGACACCGTGGACTCCGCGCCCGACGAGCCGCGGGCCGGTTGCGGACGGAACCAGCACGAGCTCGATCAGGGGCTCGGGGCACGCCGCGGTCTCCGGCCGTGCCGCGCCGTCGGCACCGACGAGGACGCGCTGGCCGCCGACGAGCGCGAGCGTGCCGCCGGCGACCCGGGGCCCGATCGCGGTCGCGCCGCTCGCGTCGACCCAGCGGGCAGGCACGGGCGCGGGCGGCGGGGGGCGCGCCGCCGCGGGCGCGCCGCGCTCTTGCGGCGCAGATCGGGGCGGCGCGCCGCCGCAGCGGGCGAGCGCGAGCGCAGCGAGGAGCGCGGCCGCGCGCCGCGACCTGCGCGGTGGCGCTGCGAGGCGGGGAGCGCCCGCCGCTCTGGACTGCATCATCAGGGCTGAGACTACCGTGTTTCGCTGGCCGCCGCGGCGCCGCGACGGGCCGCAGGCAGCGCCTTGCGGCCGGCGTGCGCCCGCCAGAGATGCGGTGTCCATGGCGGTGCACGGAGGCCGCAGCGGCACACGGAGGCAGCGCCCGCGACAGGGACGCAGCGACCGCGACAGCGAGGCTCAGTGGACGGCCGAGCCTGCCGGGACCGGGGCGGTCTCGTGTGCCAGCGCGGCTGCCCTGCGGGCGAGGAGGGCGATGAGCCCCCTGGCGCCAACCACGGCATGGTCGGACACGCAGTTGTTGAAGATCGCGTGCACCTGCTCTGCCTCCTGGGAGAGCCGAGCGACGGTCTCCGCCCAGGGAGCGAGCTCCACGGGGTCGTAGATGTACCTGAACTTCTCGTTCACGCCGACGGGCGCGTCCCAGGTCTCCTCGCGCCGGCCGTGGAAGCGCACCACGGCGAGGCGAGGATCGGCGACGAGGGCGGTGGGAGGCATGCTGTTGTCCTTGCCCTGCGGCTCATCGACGATGACGTAGAATGCGCCGAGATCTCGGAGGAGGTCCGCGACGCGCTCGATGCGTCCAGGCATGCCCCATGACCCGTGCCGGAGCTCGACGGCGAACGGGAGCCCGTCCATGCGCCTCCGGCAATCCTCGATGACACGCACGTTGCCGCGCGTCGCCGTGAACCACGGAGGGAACTGGAAGAGCACATACCCCAGCTTGCCCGCCTGGCGCAGCGGATCGAGCGCCAGCCGGAAGCGCTCCCAGAGCGCGTCTCTGACCTCGGCCGGCAGGTCTGTCGGGTAGAGGCGCCGCCTGTCGAAGAGCGAGGCTGGCAGCGCGCCCTGGACGTCCGGGGGGAGGCGGACGGGCTCCACGGGGTGCTGGGTGAGCGGCGCGAACGCCTTCATGTTGAACACGAAATCAGGCGGAGTCCGCTCGACCCACTGCGCCACCATCCCCGGACCCGGGAGGGCGTAATAGCTCGAGTTGACCTCGACCACGGGGAACTGGGACGCGTAGAACTTCAGCCGTTGTGCCGGGCTCGACACGCCCTTCGGGTAGAATCGATGGCTCTTCACCAGGGTCGGGTCCGTCCACCCGGCGGTCCCGGCGAGGGCGTTGCCGATGCGGGCGGGCACAGGCGCGCACGCCGCGAGCGCCGCGGCGCGCGCGAGCCGCTGCTCCTGCTGGTGCGGAGCCTCCTCTGAAGGCGACCGCGGCGGGTCGCGCAGGGCTTCTTCGTGCATATCGGGAGCAACCTAAGGCCTCTTTGCGGCGATGGAACCGCTCGCCCGGAGATACGGCGGCAGGTGCTCATTGCCTCTCACGAAGGTCCGCTCTCCAGTCGTGCGCATGAGTCGTGCGCATGCGCTCGTGCGCATGCGCTGGTCGTGCGCGTACCCTCCCGCTCGCTCGACGAGCTCCCGGATTGCCAGATCCTGATCCGGGCGGTCTTCCGTCACGCTCTTTCGCCGTGGATGAGGCCGCGAATGCAGCGCGCCGACAGCGTGGAGAGCCCAGATTGTGCATGCGCCGACCGGTCGCCTGCGCTATACTGAACAGGGGCCAGGGGGATTGATATATTCCTGCCCGGCAGGACAGAGGTGATCGATGTATTCAGCGAATCGTCGCCGGAATATCGAGCGGGAAGAGCGCATGCTGCTCCGCGAGAAGCGGGAGCAGGCGGCCGGCAAGCTCCTTCAGAAGGTGCCGCAGCTCACGAGCTTGAACCTGGAAATTCGCGAGACCCGGCCCAATTCGGCCATGAATGAGACGCAGTACATCCGCCGCGTCGTTGTCGAGCATGCGCATGCGCTGTTCGAAATGCCGTGCTCGTACTCTTCGTGTGACAACGGCGGCTACGACGTGACGCAGGAGATCCTGAGCGGCCTCGCTTCGCGCACGGCGCGGTTCGAGGGGGAATGCGCCTGTCGAGGGAGCTGTGGTGGCGAGTGCTGCTCCCGGGTCCTCCGCTACGTCGCCACGGCCACGTACCGTGGCCCCGAGGCGTAGGGCGGGCGCTTATCGCCCGGGACGGCGTACGCCGCGAGGGGCGGCCGGGGCGCTGTCCTCGGCTCGCGCTCCGCGCTTCACTCGGTGATGGGAGGCTGTGGCCCCGGGACGATCCCTGCGATGTCCGGATCCTCCCCCGGCGACCCGCCATCACCGGGGCCCTTTTCCTTGCGGCGCGCGAGACGGTTCGCGTCTTTCTCGCGCTGCCTTTCCTGCCGGGCGCGTTCTTTTTGCCGCTTCATTGCTGCCTGTTTCTGCTGCATAGGGAGCCAGGCCTTTCAGCGCCTCCGGACGGCGCGTTCTTCAGCACCTCGCGGTGCGTCCTGAGAAGGCGCAGGCGCGGCGCACGATCGGCGCCGCGCCTCGCCCGCGATCAGTACCGGTCGCCGCGGCCGCCGCGGCCGCCGGAGCCACCGCGACCGCCGCGGCCACCACCGCCGCCGCCGAAGCCGCCACCGCCGCCGCCGAAGCCACCACCACCACCGCCCCCGCCGAAGCCGCCACCGCCGCCACCACCGCCGAAGCCGCGCGCCGGGCGCTCCTGCGCTTCGTTGACCTTGAGCGCGCGTCCATCGAGGACCGCGCCGTTCAGCTGCGAGATCGCGCTGTTCGCGGCCTGGGCCGAGCCCATGGTCACGAACGCGAAGCCGCGAGGCTGCCCCGTCTCGCGGTCGGTCGGCATCGCGACCTCACGGACCTCGCCGGCTGCGGCGAACGCGGACTCGAGGGTCTCGCGGGTGGTGCTGAACGAAAGGTTTCCAACGTAGAGACGATTTCCCATGCCATCCTGCTTTTTTTACGGCTTTCTGGTGCGCCGTTGAGGCGCTCTCGGCCTGCCATCCGACGAAGCCGTAACGGATCGAACGGAGACGTGCCGCGCGGAACCCCCGCGCGGTCACACGGTGCGTCGTCCAGTCGTCCGAGCGAGCTGCAGGCTCCCTCACGAGAGGGAAACAGGAAAGCGTCGTATCGAGGGCCAGGGACGTTCGTGAGGAGAAGCATCCTAGCCCGATGCGCCGTCGTTCGCAAGCGGGCCGTCCGTGGTCGAGGCCACCACGCGTCGGCATCGCCCACCGCCCACCGCCCACCGCCCACCGCGCGCCTCGCGCGGGCGCGCCAGCTCCACGCGGCCTCCTGCTCGCCTCGCCGCGCCATCATCGCCGTCCGCCGCTCGCCGCGGGCTCTCCTTCGGCGCGGGCCCGACCGTCGTGGCGCCGGCGTCGGCAGGGCGGGCGAGCCTTGGCTTGCGCCCTGCCGCTCCGGCGCTGACGTGGAAGATGTCCTGCGCCTCCTTGGGCAAGATGGCGCGGTGGATACGGCGACTCGCGACGAGGTGCTGAAGCGCTGGCGCGCGCGGCTTCCACGGCGGGCTGTGGACCCATCCGCCCGGCCGCATGTGGAGGGATTACGTTCACGACGAGGACGAGCTCCTGATGGTCCTCGAAGGCGAGCTCGAGCTCACGCTCGCGGGCAAGACGATCGTGCCCCGCATCGGCGAGGAGATCGAGATCCGCGCCGGCGTGGTGCACACCGTCTGCAACCGGGGCGAGACGACGGCCCGCTGGCTGTACGCTTACGGGCGGCTCGGGTGATCGCCGGTACGGGCGAGGCCGTCCGCTGCGGCCGCGACGTCCCCCCGCGGCGCGGGTGAGGCCGCGGCGGCGCCGGCCTCGGCGGGGGCGGAGCGGCTGGCGACCCAGAGCCAGAGGACGAGGGCGCCGAGCGCGACGCGGTACCAGCCGAACGGCGCGAGGCCATAACGCTTCAGGTAACGCAGGAAGACCGCGATCACGAGCAGGGCGACGGCGAACGAGACGGCGAGCCCGACCACGAGCGCCACGATCCCGCCGGGGGCGTCGAGCAAGGCGCGGCCGTTCTTGACGAGATCGAAGACCGTCGCGGCGCCGAGCGTGGGGATGGCGAGGAGGAACGAGAACTCGGCGGCCGCGGCGGTGCTGAGGCCGGAGAGCTGCCCGCCGACGATGGTGGTCATCGAGCGCGACGCGCCGGGCCAGAGCGAGAAGCACTGCGCGAAGCCGATCGCGAGCGCGCGCTGGAGCGTGACGTCCTCGACGCGCGGGGCGCCCTGATCCGGCCGGCGGCGGCGGACCGACTCGACGCCGATCATCAGGAAGCCGCCGACGATGAGCGCCGCCGCGACGGGCCCCGGGCCGAACAGGTGCGCCTTGATGGCCTTGTGGAAGAGCAGGCCGACCACGGCTGCGGGGAGAAACGCGAACGCGAGGGCGAGCGCGAGGCGGAGGCTGTCCGGATCCCGCCGGATCATGCCGCGCACGGTGGTCGAGAGGCGCTCGCGGAAATAGACGACGACGGCGAGCACCGCGCCGAGCTGGATCACGATATCGAGCGTCTTCGCCGCCTCGCTCTGGTGACCGAGCCACGCGCCGAGCAGGATGAGATGACCGGTGGACGAGACGGGAAGGAACTCGGTCAGGCCCTCGAGGACCCCGAGCAGGACGGCATCGAACCAGAACATTGCGCCGAGTCTACCCTCACGCGGGCGAGAGGTGCTCGAGAGCGCGCACGGGATCGGGCTGCGTGGCGGGATCGCGGCGCGGCCGCGGCGGCGCGACGGAGAGCGCCGGCCGTCGGCGCGAGATCCCGTGGAGGCTGGGCCTCCGAGCGCCGCGCCGCCAGTCGCGTGGGCGATCGGCGCCGGCGGCAGGGCGCGCCAGCGGGGAACGCTCGACCGCGACGCGCGTCGTCCTCGCGGGGACGATCTCGCGGCGATGGCCGCGCAAGGCGCGAAGAGCCGCGCGTCCCGGAGCCGCGCGCCGGGGTGCTCGCGGCCGCGCATGGACGACGCGGAAGGAAGCGTCGTAGTCGGCGCTCACCTGGGCCAACGAGCGGAGAGGGCGCCAGCAGCACAGCGGTAATCGCCGCAGCCCCCGTCCGCCTCGATCACGAGCCGTTTCACGGACCGTCGCTTGGCGGACTCAACAGGAGTGATCGAGGCACCTGCCCGTCGCTACCGCAGTTCGCCCCACGGCTCGATGCGGGCGATCGCACGGGCTGACGCAAGCTGCAGAGCACGAAAACGCCAGCTCCCCGCGAACAGGGCACCTGGGGCAGGGGGAAGTCCCGACAGAAGCAGGGAAGTCCCGAACAGCCCGTAAGTGCCAGCCGCGCGAAGCCGTGCGAAGAAGAGAAGAAGGGCACCGCGAGTACCGCAGCTCACACGCTGGCCATGTGAAGATTCGAACAAGTCGCAGTTGTTTCCGCCGTGCATCGCGACCGTGAACCAAAGCGCGCGCCCGCAGCTGCGCTGAACTGGGCCGTTCGCGTTGCATCTTCCACGTCCCGAGTGCCTCCACGACACCGTCCAAGCAGGTCGAACGGAACTCGAGATCTTCGTGCTGGTCTGTCGAGAGAGCATGTTGCGCGGTTGACTCGAACAAACATCGTCGTGTACACCTCGATAGAAGAGGCCGTCGGCGCCGGGGGGTGCCGCCGTGCAGGCCATCGACACCACGCAAGCGCGCTCGCGCACTTCCGCGGCACAGCGGCAGGCGATGCGGGCCCGCGATCGTCGCAGGGAGGCAGCACTGTGTCATCGATCGTAAGAGCCCATCGCACCTCTTCGCAGGGTCAGCACAGGGACGCCACGATCTCGTCTTCCCGGCGAAAGTATTGCGTCCTCGTCGTCGACGACGACGAAAGGGCGCTGAGGTCCATTTCCGCGGTCCTCTCCGGGGACGTTGACGTCGTGGAATGTACGTCGGCGGAGCAGGCGCTCGTATTACTCGAGACCAGGGAGTTTCACCTGGTCTGCTCCGACGTGGTGATGCCTGGGATGAAAGGAGACGAGCTGCTCCGGAGGGTGGCGAACATGCCCGTGTACACGAGCTGTCTCCTCATCACCGGCGCCGAGGAGTACACGCGCTCGAAGGAGGCCGTGTATCACCACGTCCTGCTCAAGCCGTTCAATCCGGCCCGGCTCACGGCGCTCGTCCTTCAGCTGGCGCGCCTCACCGAGATGAAGCGCTCGGTCCACTCGATGGCGGACTCGCTCACGCCGACGGACGCCGGGAGCGAGCTCGTGTCGTGCGGCTGGCCCCACGCCGGCATGGCGCCGGAGTCGTCGCCCGCGCCGAGATCCACGAGGCTGGAGGCCTGCGTGACGTGCGGCGCCACGCCGCACGATCTGCCGCACGAGCCGGAGCCGGCGAGGGCCGCCGCGTCCACGCTCCGGGCCCGGAAGCGATGGGCCCGGTGAGCCTGCTGTCGTGCCGCCGCGCCGGCCGCGGGGCGGCGCGGCGGCGCGCGGCCGTCGCGGCGCGGGTCAGGCGCCGCTCGGGCCCTGCTCTTCCCACCACCTCGCCATGCGCACCTGCATCTCCTCGACCGAGACGTCCTCGATGACGGCCGACAGGATCCACTGGTGCCCGAACGGGTCCTCGATCCTGCCCTCTCGCCGGCCGTAGAACTGGTCCGCGATCGGGTAGATGATCTTGGCCCCCGCCTCGACGGCGCGCGCGGCGACCGCGTCGGGGTCCTCGACGTTCAGCGTGAGGACGATCGGCGAGCCGCCGAGCGCCTTCGGGCCGCGCGCGTTCCACTGGGGGGCCTCGTCGGCGATGCTGATGACGGAGTCGCCGATCACGAGCTCGGCGCAGACGATGGCGCCGCCGAGCTTCGGGTCGGCGAGGCGCAGCTTCTCGGTCGCGCCGAACGCCTTCTTGTAGAACGCGATGGCGTCGGGCGCGCCGGCAACGACGACGTGCGGCACGACGGCGTGGTACGGGGGCGGGGCGATGGGGTGTGGTCGCTGGGTCATGGGCGAAGGATGCCCACGCGGCCGGAGCGGGTATTGTAAAAACATGCCGGCCTGCCGAGCCGGCTCGTCCAGCGCCGGTGGTCAGCCGTCGAGCGGGACATGGTTCCGCTCGCGGCGCCTGGTCACGTACTCGGTGGGCGTGAGGCCGGCGAACGCGCGGAAGTCGTGGATGAAGTGCGCCTGGTCGTAATAGCCACACGCGGCCGCGACGCCCGCCCAGGAGACGCGCTCGCCGCGCTCGATCGCGGAGACCGCCTGCTGGAAGCGCTGCACACGGCAATAACGCTTCGGGGTGAGGCCGACCCGCTCGGTGAAGCTCCGGATGAACCGCTTCGAGCTCATCCCGAGCTGCCCTGTCACGTCAGCCACGGTCCACGCGCGGGACGGGTCCGCGAACGCGGCGAGCGCGAAATCGACCGAGGGATCGCGCTCGAGCGGCGCACGCGGGCGGAGGAGCCGCGACGCGAGCGCGGACTCGAGCGCGCGGAGCCTTTCCTCGGGGGTCTTCGCCTCGAGCACGCGCTCGCGGACGAGGGCGGCCTCGCGCCCCCACAGCGCGTCGAGCGAGACATGGGCGCCGCCGAGCGCCGCCGCGTCCGGGCCGAAGAACGGGGCCGCGCCGCCCGGGGAGAGCTCCGCGCCCACGATCGCGCGCTGCTCCGCCGTGTCGATGGCGAAGTGCTCGGCGTGGGCGCCGCAGACGGCGATGCCGGAGAGGCGGTGGCAGCGGGCGGCGCCGCCCTCGGCAGCGCCGTGCTCGGCAGCGCCGTGCTCGGCAGCGCCGTGCTCGGCAGCGCCGTCGTACCAGCGCAGCTCGTCCTCGGCGAGGTTGATGAGGAGGCTCATGGCGCCGCTGGGGAGCACGCGCTCGAGCAGGTCGGGGAGCTCAGGGGCGGCGTAGTACCAGAGCAGGCGGACGAAGCGGCCGAGTGGGGGAGGCGGGGTGTAGGTGACGAAGAGCATGGGGCGGCCCGGGAGAGGCAGCATGCCATGGCCGAGGACGCGCGGCGCGCAAAGGCCGCTCCGATCGAGCCGTACCGCGGTCGAGCAGACGCCCCGCTCCATCGAGCCAGCGCGCGAACGGCTTCGGGAGCGGTCCAGTGGAGGGGCGCTCGGAGCTCAGTAAGGCGGCAGCATCCTCCGGAATCCGTGGCCCAGCGCCAGCGCCAGGAAGACCAGGTTGCGCAACGGCAATACCGGCCAGAAGAGGCCGAGAGGCCCTTCCGCGCGGGCGTTTCGCTCCTCCCCCGCCGCGGCGCCCTCCCCTTGTTCGCCCCGGAACACCCGCGCGAGCCGCGCGCCGAGCCGCCGCATCCACGCGATCGACCGCGGGAAATCGGCGATCCCGTCGAGCCACGCTCCCGGGATCCCGCGCGCCCCCAGCGTCGCGCCCGCGAGGCCGCCGACGATCGCGCCCGTGCTGTCGGCGTCGCCGCCGAGCAGGATCACGTCCTCCACCGCGCGGCGGAAATCGCCCGGGTGCGCGAGCCAGCAGAACAGGGCCGCTGGAACGGTGTCCACGATGAAGCCGCTCACGCCCTGATGGAGGCCTATCGCCGCGGCGAAGTCCTCCGCCGAGGCGCGCCGGCCGAGCAGCTCCGCCGCGCGGTCGAGCCTGCGGCGGAGCTCCTCGTCCGCGACGCGCTCGCGGAGCAGCGCGAGCAGCTCGGCCGGACTCACCTGCTCGGGCGTGCGCACCGCGGCATACGCGGCCGCGAGCGCGATGATCCGCGCGCCCTCCTCGGCGCGTGGATCGGTGTGCGTGAGGCGCGTGGACGCGCGCACCATGGCCTCGATGCGCGACGGCGTGAGCGCGAGGGCCGCGCCCAGGATCGGCGCGCGCATCGCGGCGCCGTTGCCCGCGGAGAAGACGCCGCTCCGCTCCGGAGAGAACCCGAGCCACAGCTTGAGGATCGCCCGCAAGGTGGCGTAACCGACGCCCGCCGGCAGCGATGCGAGCCAGCCGCGGAGCTGCCACGCGAGCGCGCGCGCGAACCGCGCCGCGTCCCCCGGCGCGGCCAGGAGCGCCTGGGCCGTCATGCACGCGTGCTCGGCGTCGTCGCTGATCATCCCGCGGCCGAGCACGAAGCGGTGCTCGATCGGCGACGCGCCGAAGAGGCGAGCGGCGCGGCGGCGCGACAGGCCCTCTCTGGGCAGGCCGAGCGCGTCGCCGACCGCCGTCCCAAGGAGGACGCCGGCGAGGCGGTCCTCGCGATCGATGGGTATCGTCTCGATGGCCATGTGAACACGCGCTTCACGTTCCGTGCCCGGAGAGCGCGGCGGAGATCCGCGCTTTCACCCGCCCTGGCCAGGGCGGCGGCATGTCAGGATGGCAGTCCCTCGACAGGCTGATCGACACCGTGTCGCGAGAGCCGCGGTAACCCGCTCCGGAACAGGCCCTTCTCGGCGTCTTCGGCGCTCCGCGCGCGTGGCTGGCTACGCCCGCCGGCGCCGCCGCGCGAGCGCGAGGCCCGCGAGCGCAGCGAACGCAGCGGCGCCTCCGCCCGGGCCCGCCGAACCGCCAGCGCTGCACCCGGCCGCCGCCCGCGCACCGTCGGGCGCGTCGCCGGCGAGATCGCTCGCCTCTTCGAGGTCGGACAGCTCCGGCAAAGCGTCGGACTCGTGGCTCCTCAGCAGCGCCGGCTCGTCCTCCAGCGCGTTGTCGGCGATCGGCCGGACGACGACCTCCTCGTAGTAGCCCTCCAGGCCCTTCGAGCCGGCTCGCAGCGCCGCGACCGGCGGCGGTGCGGCGCCGGCCGCCTCGACCCGGAACAGCGTGTTGCCGAGCGTCACATACCAGCCCCCGTCGAACCAGCGCGCGTGGCCGAGCGCGCTGCTGATCTCCTCGGGCGCGGCGCCCGGGCGGCCGATGTAACGCTTGCCCTCGTTGAGGAACACCACCTCGCCAGAATCGCTGATGCCGTCGTGGCCGACACGGAGCTTCTGCTGATCGAGCTGGCTCGAGGTCGCGAAGGAGCTGAGCTGGTGCAGCTCGCCGTCCGGGGTCCGCAGCCACACCTGGTTCACGTCCCCGTCGCTCCTCAGGAACCCGGCGTGCCCCGCGTGCAGGAGCAACCCCGCGGGATCGCCCGCGATCGAGTCGCCGAGAGCGACCTCTGCGCCATCCGCCGTGTACAGGAAGCTCGAGCTCGTGCTCCCGTCCGACCACCGGCCAGCGACGTTCGTCCCATCGGTGATGGGCCGCTCCAGGTTGCCCGGGTGGTCTCCGAGGGTGCCCACGAGCAGGTGGCGGATGAACGGCTCTTCGTGCGTCGCGTAATAGATGTCACCGGTGGCCGCGATGTCGGACTGGAACGGCGAGTCGCTGCCGGTCCGGCTCCAGATGCCCCGGCTGTGCCCCGTCGACAGCGTGTGCGCGTAGGCCCTGCCCCCGTCCTCCGTGACCCACACCAGCGAGTCGCCGTTCACCGCGTCCAGCCGGCCCGTCGTGATCCTGGTCCACACGCCGTCGACCGACGTGAAGATGCGGCCGTACCCTGACTGGATGGCGGCGCCCGACGGCGTGAGCGCGCCGTAGGTGGGAGTGCTCCCGGGCGGATCCTGCGGCAGCGTCGCGAGCCAGCTCACCTGCTGCGAGGCGCGGTCGAGGACGCCGAGCGACTGGAACTGATTCAGGAACAGGACACGGGCAGCGTCGAAGTCGAGGATCGCCCCCGGGGCGCGATGCACGGCGACGAGCTTCGGGCTCCGCTCGATAAGGAGGGGCCCGAAGGTCGCCGTGGCCTCGGAGCCGGCGCCCGCATTGCCCGAGAGCGTGACGGTGAGCTCTTCCCCCGATTCGAACGCCGGGAAGGGGCGAGTGAGGAGCATCAGCGTCCCCGGAGGTGAGCTCGGGGTGCGGTCGATGCAAGCGCTCGCCGTCTGCGTCCGGCCTCGGACCTCCACGCAAAGGCGCTGGCACGCCTGGGTCGATGTCGCGAAACACCTCACGTCGAGCGGCACGTTCCCCGAGATGACGCTGTGCGGGCGCGGGCTCGAGAGGTAAAGAAGCGGCGTCTCCTGGGCCAGCGCGGCCGCGGCCGTGAGCGACAGGAGCGATGCGGCGGCGATGCTGATCAGCGTACGAGAATCGCGCATGGGACCTCCAGTTGATGGACACTTGGATGCTGCCCCGTGGCGCCGTGTTCACGGCATCCCTCGCCAGGGGCAGCGCGCGCGGCTCCTTGGAGCAACGCGAGCGCGAACGGAAGCGGCTTCGCCCCCGCTCGCACGCTGTCATCGGATCACCCCGGTCACTCAAGCGCTCGAGCCTGCCAGCTCCAATGTGCTCCGAGCACCGACGGCGAGCTCAGCGAAGGGGTCATCGCCGAGCCCGCCCCCCAGGACGCCTGCGCCTCAGGGGCAGCGCGGAGCTGTGTACTCGCCGCTGGGATCGGTTTCCCAGAGCGAGCCCACGCTGAGACGGAAGCGCACTTCGGCCTCGTCGATGGAGAGGATCTCGAGCGTGCCCGGTCCAAACGACCCACCGCCCCACGGGCAGTCGTCCGGCTGCGGAGAGTACGGCTCGCCCGTCTCGCTCATGTGGCTATAGCTGACGAGCGCGGGATCCTCGAGATCGTAGACGCCGACCTGCTGGTAGGCGCTGGGCAGCACGATGCTCAGCGCCCAGTGCCCGCCGCAGGTGAGATGCGTGGTCGGGGAGCCGCACGAGACACCGAGATCCGATGCACGAAGGAAGAGGTCATTGGGATCGAGCGCGGGGCCGCCGCCCGACCCGCTGCTGCCGCCGACGTCACCCTGGCTCTCCCAGTATTGATCCCAGAGCACCTCCATCTGAGCGCGCGTCAAGGCGACAGCCGGCAACGCATCACCTGGCTCAGCGTCGCCCCCGGAGCTGCCGCTGCCCGCAGTGTCGATCGAGCCGCTCTCGCCCGGCGGATCGGCGGGGTCGTTCGAGCCGCTCTCGCCCGGCGGATCGGCGGGGTCGTTCGCCCCGCCGTCGTTCATCGCGCCCTCGATGAAGCTCACGTCACAGGCGGCCAGCAGGAGGGGCGCCAGGACCAACAGCATGGAAGCGTTCTTCGTCGTCATGGCGTCCACCATTGCACGACCAGCGCCAACCTGACGGCAGACCAAAATCACGGCCAAACGACGGTGCAACACGCAACCTGTGCCGCGGGTGTGCCAGCGTGCGCCTTGGCGCCCTTGGCCGGCTGCGGCCCGCGAGGGCCGCGCCGCCCACGCTCGTCCCTCGCACCCCCGACAGCGCCGGAGGTGCGAGGCGCGAGCTCACCACGAGGTCAGCTGAGCTTCGATCCTGTGTTGAGTCGCCTGCTCGTAATCGTAGGCGAACCCCAGCAGCTCAGCCTCGCTCCAGCGAGGGCCGACGAAGATCAGGCTGAAGGGAGCCCCGTCGCTGTATTGACCAGCGGGCACGACCACCCCGGGCAAGCCCGCGATGTTGATCGCGGACTCCGTCGTCGCGGGATAGGTGTCCGAGCCAGAGAGCTCCGGCAGCGTGTCATAGGTCTGCGGAAACGCGAGGCCGTCCAGATCGTGCGCCGCCATCACGGAATCGAAGACGTTCACGTACTGGTCCCGCAGGGCCCAGAAGCCAGACAGATCGGGCGCGTCCTCGGGGAAGAGCAGCGAGGCGGCCAGCACGGGGAGCTTGTCGACGTACCAGGACAGCGGCCCGCCGACGGGATCGAACGGAGATATCCCCGTGTAGGCCGCCAGTCCGTCGATCGAGCCGACGATAGTCCCGCCGACCTTGACCCCCTTGAGGTAGCGCTGGAAGTCGTAGGCCACAGACTCCGTCCCTCGCATGTCATAGGGCTCATCGGGCAAGGCCAGATCGGCGAAGCCGCTCCCGGCGAAGGGATCTTCGACGACGATCGCGCCTTGCTCCTCCAGCTCCTCGATCGTTTGCTCGTACAGCGCTTGCGTCTCGGGAGACAGGCCGCCGTTGCGCCACCCTGAGCCGTACAGGCCGATTCGCTTTCCGCAGAGGGCGGTCTTGCTCAGCTGGCTCGTGTAGCCCCCCACGGGCAGGTGTCCATTGGACAGGCTCGTCTTGGGGTCCTCCGGGGAGTAGCCCGCGAGGATATCCATCATCATGGCGGCGTCGCGGACAGTCCGCGCGATGGGGCCCACCACGTCTCTCGTGCTGGCGGCCAGGGGCACGACGCCGGCCGTGGGGACGAGGGCGAACGTCGGCTTGATGCCGACGAGGCTCTGCGCGGCCGCAGGGTTCTGGATGGATCCCCCCGTCTCCTCCGCGAGGCCAAGCACGGCGAAGTTGCCGGCCACCGCAGTGGCTGTGCCGCTGCTGCTCGCCCCGGGCACCAGGGTCGGGTCCACGGCGTTGTAGGTGGGCCCCGCCCAGCTGCTGTTCGCCCGGGTGCCGTCGTCGCTGAAGGCCGGGATGTTCGTCTTCCCGAGGATGATGGCCCCGGCGGCTATCAACCGATCGACGACGACGGAGTTCTTGACGGGGAGCAGATCGACACCGCCGGCGACCTGCGAGCTGAGCGGAGCCCAGCCCGCCGTCGACGGCAAGCCGACGTGATCCATCGACTCCTTGATGACAACGGGGATCCCGGCCAGGGGGCCGAGGGCCACGCCGTTCCTCCGCTTCCTGTCGATCTCGCGCGCCTGCGCGACGGCGTCCGGGTTCAACGAGGTGAACGCGTTGTAGGACGACTCGTACTGCGCGATCCTCGAGAGATAGGCGTTCGTCAGCGCCTCCGCCGTGTAACGGCGCATCAGGTACGCCCACTGCACCTTCGAGATCGTGAGCTCAGATACGTCGATAGCGGGAACGCCAACGGAGGCGGTCGCACCATAGGTGGTGCTGGGAGCCCCTGCGGCAATACCAACGAAAATGGCTGCTACCAAGGCAGCGCCAGACAGAATGTTCTTGTTCACGATGGACTGCTCCCTCTCACTTCAGAACATCGACCCTATGCCGAATGAACCTCCGCCGTCGGGTGCCGATTCGGAGCCTCGAGCTCGAATCACACGAGTACAGCGGACCAGAGCTCGACGAGGCATGGAATCGTCGCGCTCCGCTCGTTCAAGGCCATGTGATGGCGCCCATCGCTCCGGACGAATCGCCATAGCGTGACAATGACAACACCAACCACTTCCGCGAACCCATTGGCTCGCGCCATCTCGACGGTTCGTCGAGAGCAATTTCAGCTAGGATGTACAGCGGCCTTGAGCAGGAGATTCTTCGTGGCTTTTTACCAGCCAAGCAGGTGACACAGAGACAGAAGAAGCGCGCCTCGAATGCGGTTGCTCTGCTACAAAGATGAAGAATATGCGAGAGCTAGGCGCATCATACTTCATGTAAGATATAGCAAGTCGGGGTTCGGTGGCAAGTTGATGTTCGGATTTTTTGAATAGCTTGGGATTCTCGCTGCCTCCCTTGTGCTCCACGTCTAGCCCTAGCCGCGCTGGCCCCCTCTGGCCCCCTCTGGCCCCCTCTGGCCGCTGCAGCGCGGCTTGCTGGCACGCACCGTGCACCGTGCAGCCGACGGGGCGGCGCCTCGCCGGCTGCGACGGAGCAGCCTTGTGACCGGTTGTCATCGGCATGGCGCAAACCGCTCGGGGCGCGAGCTGGTACCGCCGGGGGCGGGGCGGCGTCGGTCCTGTCCATCTGACACGGGGCGTTGCCCGTTGCCCAGCGGCCCAGCGATGCGCGGCGGGCACGCTCGTCGAGGTGGCCGCTGCCCGGGGCGGGCCCCCGTCGTTCAAGGCGCTTCGGCCAACCGACGGTCAGCGGAGGCCTGCCCCCGGGGTGGGAGAGCATTCTTTGGAACCATGTGTTCCGCTCTCCTTGAAAAAAGTGACACCCAATCAACAACTCAAGCACCCATCGAAGGGGCCTCCTTATACATACTCCGCAGCCTGCGGACGCTCGTCCACGTCGGCCCGGCTTCGCCCCCGGCGGGGCGATGCCGCAAAGCCAAGCGCGGCGCGGCGCGGCGCGCCGGCGCACGCTGGCACACGTCGTCCCCCCCATGTCAGAGAAGTCGTCACTTGATCTGAGCCGCTTACGGAGGATCAGAACACCGGTCTCGGGGAACAGAGACAGGCCTTGAGGGGAGAGAGGACTCAGGATCCTTCACAAGAAATCGTCCAGTGGCGCCTCGCCCCTGCTGGACGGACTGCGGTGCGGCTGGCCACGGACACGGGGGCGACGATCCGCACCTGCCCCAATGTCGGCCTCGGCGGCCAGCCCCGGCGCTCGCCGTGGACTTTCACGGCCGAGGACGCCGATACTCGAGGGGATGCAACCAGGGGAAGTGCTCGGAGGCCGCTTCGAGATCGTGGGCCGGGCGTGCGCCGGCGGCATGGGGGCGGTCTTCCAGGCGGTCGATCGGCGCTCGGGCGAGGTCGTGGCCGTGAAAGTGTGCCTCGACGAACAGAAATCCGGCGACGAATCGCGCCTCTCTCGCGAGTCCAGGGTGCTCGCAGAGCTCTCCTGCCCAGGTATCGTGCGCTACGTCGCGCACGGGCTCGGCGCCTCGGGCGCGCCGTGGCTCGCCATGGAGTGGCTCGATGGGGAGGATCTCGAGCAGCGGCTCCAGCGCCGGGTGCTCACCGTGGACGAGACGATCGCGCTCACGGTCGGCGCCGCCGCCGCGCTCGCGGCGGTCCACGCGCGCGGCATCGTTCACCGCGATCTCAAGCCGAGCAACCTGTTCCTGGTGGACGGCGACGCCGCGCGCGTGAAGCTGCTCGACTTCGGCATCGCCGGGATCCCCGACGCCACGCGGCTCACGCGGACGGGCGCCTTCGTCGGAACCCCGGCGTACATGGCGCCAGAGCAGGCCCGGAGCGGGCAGGACGTCGACACGCGCGCCGACGTCTTCGCGCTCGGCTGCGTGCTGTTCGAGTGCCTCACCGGCCAGCCGGCCTTCTGCGGGGCTCACCTGATGGCCGTCCTCGCGAAGATCCTCCTCGACGAGGTGCCGCGGATAAGCTCCCTCTGCCCCGGCGTCCCCCCCGCCCTCGACGCGCTCTGCGCCCGGATGCTCGCCAAGAACCCGGACGACCGCCCCCGCGACGGCGCGGAGATCGCCGCGGCGCTCGAGGCCATGGGCGTCTCGCCGCTGGCGCGCGCGCCGTCGGAGCCGCCTCGTTCGAACCGGCGCCGCCAGTCCTCGCTGACCCACAAGGAGCGGCGGGTGCTCTCGGTGG
Organism: Sorangium sp. So ce128; assembly: GCF_051525245.1. NCBI lineage: Bacteria > Pseudomonadati > Myxococcota > Polyangiales > Polyangiaceae > Sorangium > Sorangium sp. So ce128. The sequence continues at coordinate 8,573,098 of NZ_CP150313.1, forward strand.
CGCTGATGGGGCCCGGGCCGCGGCTCGCCGCTTCCCCGGGGCGGGCCGACTCCGAGACGGTGGTCGCTGTCGTGTCGCCGGAGCTGCGCCGGGAGATCGAGGCGCTCGGCGCGTGCCTGGAGCTCCTGGCGGACGGGTCGCTCCTGGTGATCCTCCTGGGGGCAGGCGTGGCGACGGATCAGGCCGCGCAGGCGGCCCGCTGCGCGCTCCTGCTCCGCGCCGCCGGCGGGGACCGGCCGGTGGTCCTCACGACCGGCCGCGTGGAGGTCACGGGCGGCCGGCCCGTCGGCGACGTGATCGACCGCGCCGTCCGGATGCTGGCGCAGCCCACGGCGGCGCTTCCGGGCGCGCCGGCGGCAGGGCGCGGGACGCCCATCGCCATCGACGAGGTGACCGCCGCGCTGCTCGACGCCCGCTTCGAGGTCGTCGAGACCGAGGCGGGCCTGTGGCTCCGGGGAGAGGAGCCGCTCGCCCGCGGCGCGCGCATGCTCCTCGGCAAGCCCACGGCCTGCGTGGGGCGCGACTGGGAGGTGGCCACCCTCGAGGCCCTCCTCGCCGGGTGCATCGAGGAGTCGCGGGCGCGCGCCGTGCTCGTCACCGCGCCCGCGGGGCTCGGCAAGTCGCGCCTCGCCTACGAGATCATCCGCCGCGTCCGGCAGCGCGACGAGCCCGTCGCGGTCTGGATCGGCCGCGGCGACCCGCTCCGCAAGGGCGCCCCGTTCGGGATGCTGCGGCAGGCCCTCCAGGGCGCGTTCGGGATCCGCGACCGAGAGCCGATCGAGGCGCGCCGGGAGAAGCTGCTCGCGCGGGTGACCGAGCGCGTCCGCGCGGCCGACGCGCAGCGCGTGGCGGAGTTCCTCGGCGAGCTCCTGGGCACGCCGTTCCCCGACGAGGACAGCGCGCCCCTCCGCGCCGCCCGCAAGGACGCCCCGCTGATGGGCGATCAGATGCGCAGGGCCTGGCTCGATTTCGCCTCGGCCGCGTGCGCCGCGCAGCCGCTCCTCCTCGTGCTGGAGGACCTGCACTGGGGCGACCTGCCCACCGTCCAGTTCATCAACGACGCCCTGCGCCGGCTCGCGGACCAGCCCCTCCTCGTGCTCGCCCTGGCGCGACCCGAGGTGTACACGCTGTTCCCAGGGCTCTGGGCCCACAGGGATCTCCAGGAGCTCCGGCTCAAGGAGCTGAGCTCCCGGGCGGGCGCGCGGCTCGTGCGGCACGTGCTCGGCGATGGGGTGAGCGCCGAGACCGTGGCGCAGCTCGTGGCGCAGGCCGACGGCAACGCGTTTTACCTGGAGGAGCTCATCCGGGCGACGTCCGAGGGGAACCAGGGCGCGCTTCCGGAGACCGTGCTGGCGATGGTGCAGTCCCGGCTGGAGCGCCTCGACAGCGCGGCGCGGCAGGTGCTGCGCGCGGCGAGCATCTTCGGGCGGGTGTTCTGGCGGGGCGCGGTGGAGGCGCTGCTCGGCGGCCCCGGCGGCGTCTCCGGGCTCGCGGATCACCTCGATCGCCTCGAGCGGCTGGAATGGATCGGCGCGCGCGACGAGGCGAGGTTCGAGGGAGAGCGGGAGCTCGTCTTCCGCCACGCGCTCGTGCGCGAGGCGGCTTACGGGATGCTCACCGACCAGGATCGCGCGCTCGGCCACCGGCTCGCCGGCGAGTGGCTCCAGCGCGCGGCCGAGCCCTCGGCCGCGGTGATCGCGGAGCACTTCGATCGGGGCGGCGAGCCGCTGCGCGCCGCCGCGTTCTATCATCAGGCCGCGGCGCAGGCGCTCGCCGCGAACGACCTCGTCGTGGTGCTCTCGTGGACCGGGCGCGCCATCGAGCTCGGCATCAGCGGCGAGGCGCGCGGCGAGGTCCTCCTGCACCGGGCCGAGGCGCACCACTGGCGCGGCGAGCTCGTCGAGGCCGCGCGCTGGGCGACGATGGCGGTGGAGGAGCTGCCCCGGCGCAGCGCGCCCTGGTACGCCGCCGTGCGCGAGGCCGCGGTCGTGCTGGCCCGGCTGGGGCAGCACGATCGCCTCGCCAGCCTCAGCGGCGATCTCGCGGACGCCTGGACCGGAGAGGGCGCGACGGGCCCGCTCCTGGCGGCGTCCGCTGGGACGGCGCTCTACCTGACGATCAGCGGCCTCTACGCGCACGCCACGCCGCTCCAGGCGCTCATCGACGCCGCGGCCGAGCGCTTCTGCGACGACCCGGCCGTGAGCGGGGTCGTCCTCCGCGAGCGCGCCTGGCGCGAGCTGTACGCGGGCCGACACGGCTCGGGCCGGGCGCTGTTCGCGCGCTCGGTCGCCTCCCACGAGCGCGCGGGGAACCTGCGCCTGGCGTGCTTCTGCCGGCTCGATCTCGGCTTCCAGGAGCACCAGCTCGGCGCGTACGCCGAGGCGGAGACCATCCTCCGCGGCGCGCTCGCGGACGCCGAGCGCATGGGCCTCGACGGCTGCATGGCGGTCGCGTGGAGCACCCTCGGCGCGCCCCTCTGCCGCCTGGGCGCGCTCGACGAGGCGCGCGAGGCCCTGAGGAAGGCCATCGCGTTCCTGGAGGCGCAGGGGGATCGCCGGCTCGCGGGCGCGTCGCGCACCTACCTCGCCGGGTGCCTGATGCGCGCGGGCGATCTCGCCGGCGCCGAGGCCGAGGCCCGGCGCGCCGTGGCGCAGCTGGAGCGGATAGGTCCGCTCGTCGTGCTGGCGCGGGCGACGCTGGCGGCCGTCCTGCTCGCGCGCGGCGAGACCTCCGAGGCGCTCGCCGAGGCGCGCGCGGCGATCGCGTTGCTCGATCGGCTGGGCATGGTCGAGGAGGGCTCGGCGTTCGCCCGCCTGGTCCACGCCGAGGCGCTGTTCGCGGCGGGCGATCTCCCGGCGGCCCGGACCGCCATCGCGCACGCCCGGACGAGGCTCCTCGACGTCGCCGCCCAGCTCGACGATGCCGCGCTGCGCGAGCAGTTCCTCCAGCGCGTCGAGGAGAACGCACGCACGCTCGAGCTAGCGCGCGCGTGGGTCGACGAGGGGAGCTCCGCAGGACGACGACCGCTCTAGCGCCGCCGCGCCCGGCGCCGGCAGGCTCGGCCCGTCGAGCAGCGCTCCGACCGCCGCGAGCGCCGCGAGGAGGACGGCCGCCCCCGCCCACAGGGGGCCCGCGGCCATGCCCGGCGACGCGTGGAGGTACGCGATCGCGCCGAGCAGCGCCGCGAGGAAGAGCGCCGCGGCGAGCGCGCGCGCCCGGCGGGGGCGCGCCACGTCGTGAAGGGCGTAATCCGGGTCGGTGCGCAGCGGGCCGCCGTCGGGCGAAGCCGCGGTGGACCGCCACTCCGGCGGCCGGAACCAGACAAGCAGCTTGCCGGAGAGGCGCGGCTCCGCCGCCGCCATGCGCGCGAGCCTCCGCCACGGGTCGACGTTGGCGCGCAGCGCGCTGAAGCTGGCCAGCGGCTGGACCACGCCGTACCGCGGGGGCGCCCCCTCGGCGCAGAAGGTGCCGAACAGCCGATCCCAGACGATGAGCACGCCGCCGTGGTTCCTGTCGAGATACGCGGAGTCGACGCCGTGGTGCACGCGGTGATGAGATGGCGTGTTCAGCACCCACTCCAGCGGACCGAGGCGGCCGACGAGCTGCGTGTGAATCCAGAACTGATAGAGGATGTTCAGCGTATACGTCGTGACGACCATCCCCGTGGGGAAGCCGAGCACGGCGAGCGGCCAGAAGAACGGCCAGTACAAGGCCCGCTGGAGCCAGCTCTGGCGCAGCGCGACCGAGAGGTTGTAGTCCTCGCTCTGGTGGTGGACCGCGTGCGCGGCCCACATGAAGTTCACCCGATGGCTCGCGCGGTGCGCCCAGTAGTAGCAGAAGTCGACCGCGACGAAGCAGGCCGCCCAGCTCCACAAGGCGCCCTCCGGCAGCCGCGCGAGCGCGGCGCGCTCGAACAGGAAGAGATAGACGAGGACTCCGCCGCTCACGACGGAGACGATGACCTGCTGCCCGACCCCGCACGAGAGGTTGGCGAGCGCGTCGGAGAAGCGGTAGTCGCGGCGCCCGCGGCGGCGACAGAGCCAGAGCTCGACGCCGATGAGCGCGAAGAAGGCCGGCACCGCGAACAGGATCAAGCTCGGCGACATCCCCCGTCCTCCATGGAGCCGCCGCGCGGCGGATCGGCTCACGCCCGCCCAGTCTAGCCTGGAACCCCACCGGCGCGCCCGGAGACGCACCACGCGAAAGGCGCCACACCAGACGACCTCTTCCCTGTTGACGCTGAACCGTTTAAGTGGTCTGCCACGAGCCACGCCGGCGCGCGAGCGACCACCCGGAGCGGAGATTTGTATCGTCGCGGAATCAGGGGGAGCTCACCGGTGCCGCCGGCGATGCCACCCCGCGACGGTGGCGCAGCAGCTCGGCAGATCCCTGCGAACCGGACGAGCGCTCCGGGCGGCAGGGCTCAGCGATCCGTGAGGAACGACACTCGAACCACATAAGGAACCGACCATGAAGAAGACCTTCTTGCTCGCTTTGGGTTTGCTCTCCCTCGCCGCGTGCTCCTCCTCCGACCCGGCGGACCCCGCGCCCTCCGGCGGCACGGGCGGGTCCGGCAACACCGGCGGCGGCGGAAGCGGCGGAAGCGGCGCCACCGGCGGGAGCGACGCCACCGGCGGCGGCGGAAGCGGCGCCACCGGCGGGAGCGACGCCACCGGCGGCGGCGGGGACGGAACCGGCGGCGGCCAGGAGCTCGACTGCGCCCAGCAACCGGAAAAGTGCTACGTCCGCGCCGAAGGTAGTAAGCTCACGCTCGACGGGAAACCGTACAGGTATATGGGCACGAACTTCTGGTCGGCTCCCTACATCAGCCGCGAGCGCCTGCGCACCGAGCTCGACATCCTCGAGGCCCACGGCGCCCTGAACCTCAGGATCATGGCGCTCAGCGAGGGCGACATCCCCGCGGCGCAGCAGAACGATCAGCAGTACGGCCCACAACGGATCTTTCCGGCATCGTCCGACAAACCGTGCGCCGATGCGCAGCTCGAGGCGTTCGCCGACAACCTGGTGACGGTGCTCGACGAGATGCACAGCCGCGGGATGAAGGCGGTGATGACCCTGAACGACTTCTGGCACTGGTCCGGCGGTATGCCCCAGTACATGAAGTGGGCTCACGAGCAGCCGACCCTCTCCTGCGGAGAGGACTTCAGCGCGTACCAGGTCGGCCTGACCCACCCCACGACGGGCGCTGCCCTGCTCGCGGCGGACCACCACGTGCCGTTCGCCGGCTCGATCCGGTTCCAGGAGGGCACAGGCCAGGACTGCCAGGCCGTGGCCATCGGCGAGTGGGCCATCCCTCACTCGGGCACGCTCGATCCGAACACGAACCCGTGGCCCGACCAGATGGATCTCTCGTCGCTGTTCTTCTGCAACAAGAAGGCCCAGGAGTTCTACTTCAGCCGGGCCAAGGTCCTGATCGAGAAGCTCAAGGACCATCCGGGGATCATGGCGTGGCAGCTCGGGAACGAGCCGCGATCGTTCAAGGGCTGGGGCCCGCTCTTCAAGCTCTGGGTCGAGAGGAACGCGAAGTTCATCAAGGACATCGACCCGAACCACCTCGTCTCCATCGGCTCGGAGGGCGACCTGTCCTATAACTGGGGCGACTACGCCAACAGCGATTACAGGGCGTTCCACGACGTGCCCGGCATCGATTACCTCACCTTCCACGTGTGGCCCGAGAACTGGGAGTGGTACGACCCGTCGCTGCCGATGGACAGCGCCGCCGACAAGGGGCTCCTGGCCGCCATCACCAAGAGCAACGGGTACATCGACGCGCAGCTCGCGCACGCCAGGGCGCTGGACAAGCCGATCGTCGTGGAGGAGTTCGGGCTCGCCCGGGACGACAAGTCCGAGCCGGTCTCGTCGCCCGTCGCCAAGCGGAACGAGTATTACGCTTCCATGTTCGACGCCGTCGTCGAGAACCCGGAGCTCGCCGGCGTCAACTTCTGGGCCTGGGCCGGGATCGGGAGGCCGTCGGACGACGGCAACGACTACTGGCTCCTCGGGAACGACTACATCGGCGATCCGCCCCATGAGCTCCAGGGGTGGTACTCGGTGTACGATGACGATACGGAAACCTTGAATCTTATCATGAGCTACGCCGACCAGCTCAACTCGACGCAGTAGCGCCGGCGGCCATAACAGAGCCCCTATCCCATTCATCTCACGCGGAGGTCACCTTGATTCGTCGCTCCACCTTTCTCATGGCGTTGTTCTCTCTCGCGTTCTCGGCCGGCTGCTCGAAGCCAGAGTCTGAAGGCGGCGCGAGCGCGAACAAGCCCGAGGCAACAGCCGCCAAGGGTGCGGAAACCAAGGGTCCGGAGAAGAAGAAAGACAAGATCACGATCGGCTTCTCCATGGATACCCTCAAGGAGGAGCGGTGGCAGCGCGACCGCGACCTGTTCAAGGCGAAGGCCGAGGCGCTCGGCGCCCAGGTGCTCGTGCAGTCCGCGAACAGCGACGACGCCCTCCAGAACTCGCAGGCGGAGAACCTGCTCACGCAGGGCGTCGACGTGCTCGTGGTCGTGCCCCACAACGCCAAGACGACCGCCACCATCGTCGAGTCGGCGCACAAGCAGAAGGTGCCCGTCATCGCGTACGATCGGCTGATCCTCGACTCCGACCTGGACCTCTACGTGTCCTTCGACAACGTCAAGGTGGGTGAGCTCCAGGCCGAGGCCCTCGTGAAGAAGTTCCCGAAGGGGAACTACATCCTCATCGGCGGCTCCCCGACCGACAACAACGCGAAGCTCTTCCGCGAAGGGCAGATGAACATCCTGAAGCCGCTCATCGACAAGGGCGACGTCAAGACGGTGGCGGACCAGTGGGCCAAGGACTGGCAGCCGGTCGAGGGGCTCAAGATCACCGAGAACGCCCTCACCAAGAACAACAACAACGTCACCGCGGTCGTGGCGTCGAACGACGGGCTCGCGGGCGCGGCCGTCCAGGCCCTCGGCGAGCAGAAGCTCGCCGGCAAGGTCGGCGTCTCGGGACAGGACGCCGAGCTCGCCGCCTGCCAGCGGATCGCGGCCGGCACCCAGAGCATGACCGTCTACAAGCCGCTCAAGCTGCTCGCCGAGAAGGCCGCCGAGCTCGCCGTCAAGCTGGCGAAGAAGGAGCCCGTCGGCGAGAAGACGCAGACGGTCAACAACGGCAAGAAGGACGTCCCGAGCGTGCTCATCACGCCGGTCGCCGTCGACAAGGACAACCTCGCCGCGACGGTGATCGCGGACGGCTTCCACAAGGTCGAGGACGTCTACAAGGACCTCCCCAAGGACCAGTGGCCGGCCAAGTAGGCCCCTAGCTGGACATCCAGGGCCCGGCGAGCGACCCCACCAGGAACACGTCGCTCGCCGAGAGACTACGCCGCTCCACACATCGACGATCGACACGGGACGGCGCACGCCTCGCGCGGTGACGCAGGTCCTGCGAGCACGCCCGGCGCTGCCAGCGCCCACCGCCGCCGGCCCCGGCCGACGAGGTGCGCCGGCCATGGCCCCCGCGCGGTAGGGCCCGGCGCATCGGCGGGGCGGCCTGCTTCTTGCCGCTCTCGCGGATCCGACGACCCCGTCGGGATCTCACCCCGCCCCCTCGAGGAGACCATGCGCGCGCAGGCAGCCCTGTCCGAGACCGATCTCTCGCGCCCGATACGCCAGCTCGTCGAGGCCGTCGTGCCGGGCGCGCAGGTCGTCGAGATCGCCACGCTGGGGCCGGATGCCGGCTCGAACCACGATCGGACCGAGAAGTCCGCCGGCTACGGCGTCCCCCGCCGGATCACGGTGATGAGGCCGGATGGCTCGAAGCAGCGGCTGGTCCTGCACACGTCGACGGCGGACCCGTTCGGACACGACCGGCGATCGGATCGGGCGGCGGAGGCGCTGCTCGCCTTCGACACCGCAGGATCGATCCCGGCGCACGTCGAGGTCGTCGACGTCGGCGCGCTGACCCACGACCATCGCCTCGTGTCGCTGCGCGACGCCGGCGAGTTCTATCTCCTCACCACGTACGCGGAAGGGCAGGTCTACGCGACGGATCTGCGCCGGATCGCCAGCGAGCGCCGCGCGGGCCCCGAGGATCTGGCGCGCTGCGAGGCGCTCGCCAGGTACCTGATCGCGCTCCACGCGGCGCCCGGCGCCCAGCCGGGCAACTACCGCCGCGCGGTGCGCGATCTCGTGGGCCACGGCGAAGGCATCTTCGGCATCATCGACGGCTATCCGGACGACGTGCCCGGCGCGCCGCCCGAGCGGCTCCAGGCCATCGAGCGGCGCTGCGTGGCGTGGCGATGGAAGCTCCGCGGCATGGACCGCCGGCTCGCGCGCACGCACGGGGACTTCCACCCGTTCAACATCGTGTTCGACGAGGCGTCGCGGCTCGCGCTGCTCGACACGAGCCGCGGATCCCAGGGCGATCCCGCGGACGACGTCACCTGCCTCGCCATCAATTACGTCTTCTTCGCGCTGGACGCGCCTGGTGCGTGGGAGGGCGGCTTCCGCGCGCTGTGGCGGCGGCTCTGGGAGGTCTACCTCGGCTGGAGCGGCGCCGCGGGGCTGCTCGACGTGGCGGCGCCGTTCCTCGCGTGGCGCGCGCTCGTGCTGGCCAACCCCGGGTGGTACCCCGCTGTCACGGCGCGGGCGAGGGACGCGCTGCTCTCCTTCGTGGAGCGCGCCCTCGACGCCCCGCGCTTCGATCCGGACGACGCCGAGGGGCTCTTCGCGTGAGCGGCGGGGTCGTCTGGATCACGGGGCTCCCGTCGTCGGGCAAATCCACGCTGGCCGCGCGGGCGCACCGGGCGCTGCTCGGCGAGGGGCGGGCGAGCTGCCTCCTCGACGGGGACGAGGTGCGCGACGCGCTGGTCCCGCGGCCCGGCTACGACCCGCGCGCTCGCGACGATTTCTACGAGACGCTCGCGCGCCTCGCGGCGCTGCTCGCGCGCCAGGGGCCGATCGTGATCGTGGCGGCGACGGCGCACCGCCGCGCCTACCGGGAGCGCGCCCGCGCGCTCGCGCCGCGGCTCATCGAGGTCTACGTGGACGTCGCGCCGGCGATCTGCAGGGAGCGCGACCCGAAGGGCCTCTACCACGCGGCCGGCGCCGGGGAGATCGGCGCGCTCCCGGGCGCGGGCGCCGACTACGAGGCGCCGCTCGCGCCGGAGCTCGTCGCGCGCGGCGGAGAGGACGAGGCGGCGCTCGCGGCGCTGCTCGAGCGCGCGAGATCCTGGTCCGCCTCGGCGGGGGCGGGGCCGTGATAGACACGGTGACCGTGCCCGCGCAGGAGACGCTCTTCGACGAGATCAAGCGGTACGTCCGCTTTAGCGAGCAGGACGAGCGCTGGCTCGCCGTGCTCCGCGCACACGCGGAGCCGCACTTCCCCCGCATCGCCGACGAGTTCTACGATCGCATCCGCGAGCACGAGGGCGCGCACGACGTCTTCACCGGCGAGGAGCAGGTGGAGCGGCTCAAGCGATCGCTCGTCCGCTGGATGACGCGCATCTGCACGGGGCCCTACGACGGCGCGTACTTCGACGAGAGCGCGAAGATCGGGCGGATCCACGTCCGGGTGGGCCTCCCCCAGCGGTACATGTTCACGGCGATGACGCTCATCCGGCTCGCGTTCCACGAGATCGCCCAGGGCGCGCTCGGCGCGGAGGTGATCCCGGTCAGGGCGGCGGTGAGCAAGGTGCTCGATCTCGAGCTCGCCATCATGCTCGAGACGTACCGCGACGACTTCCTCGCGCGCGCGCAGCGCACCGAGCGCCTGGACCGCGAGGAGGTCGGCCGCACGCTCGCGCGCACGGAGCACCGGTACAAGAGCGCGGTCGAGCTGGCCCGCGTCCTCGTCGTGGGCCTCGACGCGCAGGCGATCGTGCGGCTCTTCAACCGGGAAGCGGAGCGGATCACGGGGCTCGCGCGCGAGGACGTGCTCGGGGTGCCGTTCGTCGAGGCGCTCCTCCCCGAGGAGATCCGCGCGGATCACGGCGCGCTCGTGGAGGACGTCGCCGCGGGCCGCCGCCCCAGCGTCGATCTGCTGGAGAGCATCGTGCGCACGCGCGCCGGCAAGATCCGCGATCTGCGCTGGCAGCTCGCGTACGCCCCTTCCGCGGCCGACGACGAGGTGGTGCTGTTCGCGATCGGGCAGGACACGACCGACGAGAACGCGCTCGCCGCGCGCGTGCGCCAGAGCGAGAAGCTCGCCGCGGTGGGGACCCTCGCGGCGGGCCTCGCGCACGAGATCAGGAACCCGCTGAACGGCGCGCAGCTCCACGTGACCTTCCTCGAGCGGGGGCTCGCGCGCGCTGGCCTGAAGGACCCGGACACGCTGGAGGCGATCCAGGTCGTCCGCGACGAGATCCGCCGCCTCTCGGCGCTCGTCAGCGAGTTCCTGGACTTCGCCCGGCCGCAGCCGCTGTACCTCCGGCCGACGCCCGTCGTCCCGCTCTGCGAGCGGGCGGCGCGCGTCGCGGCGTCGTCGGACGGCGCCGGCGCGCAGGCCGCGGTGAAGGTCGACTTGCCCTCGACCGACATCGTGCTCGACCTCGATCCCGCGAAGATCGAGCAGGTCCTGCTGAACCTGCTCCGCAACGCGATCGAGGCGGTGGACGCGGCCGGAGGCGGCACGGTCACCCTCCGCGCGCGGCGGCAGCCGCGCCACGCCGTCGTCGAGGTAGAGGACGACGGCCCCGGGATCGCGAGCCCGGACGCGCCGATCTTCGATCCGTTCTTCTCGACGAAGCCGAACGGCACCGGGCTCGGGCTGGCGATCGCTCACCGCATCGTCACCGATCACGAGGGGACCATCGAGTTCCAGAGCCGCCCGGGGAAGACGCTCTTCCGCGTGACGCTCCCGCTGCGCCGCTCCGGCTGACCTCCGCCGCTCTCCTGGCCGCGCGCGACTGCGGCTCCAGGGCTGGCACGCAACTTGGTAGAGATCCGGGCGTGGAACCGCGCAGCACCGAACAACCGCTGATCCTGCTCGTGGACGACGACGTGCAGAGCGCTCGCCTCCTCGAGCGCCTGCTCGAAGAGGACGGCTTCCGGGTGGAGCTGGCCACGAACGGCGCGCTCGCCATCGCGCGGCTGGCCCGCCGTCCGATCCCGGACATCCTGGTGACCGATTTCCGGATGCCCCACGCCGATGGAATCGCGGTCGCGCGCTACGCGAGATCGCTCCGGCCGGATCTCCCGCTGTTCTTCTTCACCGGGTATCCCGACCTCGTGGCGCGCCTCGGGCGAGGGCTGGAGCCCGCGGCGGTTGTGCACACGAAGCCGATCGACTACATCGCCCTGAGCGATGAGCTCCGCGCCACCGCGGACGCGGCGCTCTCCGACGCCTCGCGCGCCACGCGGCCGAGCTCCCCCTTCCCTCCCCCGGCCTGAACAGGGGGCGCGCCAGGCCCGGCGAACGGCTTGCGCCCGCGTGCAACGGCTGCGGCGCCCGTCGGCTGCCCCGGCGCGGCCCTCCGACCGGCATCCTCGAGCCGCGCGCGGCCGCGCCGCCGCGCGGCCGCCGAACGGGTGTCGCAGCGCCTCGCGGACACGGTATGTTCGGAAGGAACGATATGAACGCTGAGAAGAGGCAGAGCTCGAGGGTGCTCGTCGTGGACGACGAGGCGAGCGCGCGCTCGGGGCTGGAGAAGCTGTTGCGCCAGGAGGGTTATACCGTCGACGCGGCGGCGGACGGCGTCGAGGCGGTCGAGGTCGCGGCGGAGCGGCCGCCGGACGTCGTCATCACGGATCTGAAGATGCCGAGGATGGATGGGGTGGCGCTGCTCGGGAAGCTGCGCGAGCAGGATCCGGCGCTGCCGGTGATCGTCGTCACCGCGTTCGGGGACGTGACCTCGGCGGTGCTGGCGATGCGGGCGGGGGCCGAGGATTACCTGACGAAGCCGGTCGACTTCGACGCGCTCCTCCTCACGCTGGAGCGCGCCCTCGAGCGGAGCGCGCTCCGGGTCGAGGCGGAGAACCTCCGCCGGCAGCTGCGAGAGCGCCAGGGCGAGGGCGTGGAGGGGCTCATCGGGACGAGCCCGGCGATGCAGAAGGTCTACCGGATGGCCCGGCAGGTGGCCGGCGCGCGGGCGACGGTGCTCATCACCGGCGAGAGCGGCACGGGCAAGGGCGAGCTCGCGCGCGCGATCCACGCGAAGGGCTCGCGCGCCAAAGGGCCCTTCGTGACCCTGCACTGCGCGGCGCTCGCGGAGTCCCTGCTCGAGAGCGAGCTGTTCGGCCACGAGCGCGGCGCGTTCACCGGCGCCGACAAGCGGCGCATCGGGCGGTTCGAGCAGGCGCACGGCGGGACGCTCTTCCTCGACGAGGTCGGCGAGATCGCCCCCTCGACGCAGGTGAAGCTGCTCCGCGTCCTCCAGGAGAGGACGTTCGAGCGCGTCGGCGGGAACGACGCCGTGACCATCGACGTGCGGCTCGTCGCGGCCACGAACCGCGATCTCGCGGCGGCGGTGCAGGAGGGCCACTTCCGGGAGGACCTCTATTACCGGCTCAACGTCGTCCACATCGACATGCCGCCGCTGCGCATCCGCGACACCGACGTGCTGCTCCTGGCGAATCACTTCCTGCGCCGGTTCGCGGCGGAGAACCACCGCAAGATCGAGGGGTTCACCGACGAGGCCCGGGCGAAGCTCATCGCGCACCGGTGGCCGGGGAACGTGCGGGAGCTCGAGAACGCGATCGAGCGGGCGGTCGTCCTGTGCGACGACGCGCGCATCGACGCGGAGCACCTCCCCATCGACGCGGCGCCGGTCGCCAAGGGGGCCCTGCGGATCCCGGGCGCCACCATGGCGGAGATAGAGCGCTATGCCATCCTGTCGACGCTCGAGGCGACGAACGGCTCGACGACGCGCGCGGCCGAGCTCCTGGACATCAGCATACGCACCATCCAGTACCGCCTGCACGAATATGGGCTGACGGCGAAGTCCAAGCGCCCACAGGCGGCGCAGTAGAGCGGGACGCGCCCGGTCAGCTGGTCAGACCACGTCGTGCATCCAGCCGTGGCGATCGGGCGCGAGGCCGTGCTGGATGTCGAGCAGCGCCTCGCGGAAGCGTGCCGCCACGGGGCCCGTCTCGTTGTCGTGGATGGAGAAGGTCCCCTCGCGGGACTTCACGGCGCCGATGGGCGTGATGACCGCGGCCGTCCCGCACGCGAACGCCTCGGTCATGCGGCCCTCGCGCACCGCCGCGCGCCACTCGTCGAAGGTGACCCTGCGCTCCTCCGCGGCATAGCCGAAATCCCGGGCCAGCTGGATGATGCTGTCGCGGGTGATGCCCGGCAGGAGGGTGCCTGTCAGCTCGGGGGTCACGATCACGGGGCGCCCCCGCTCCTCGTAGACGAAGAAGATGTTCATTCCCCCCATCTCCTCGACGACGCTGCGCTGGACGGCATCGAGCCAGACCACCTGCGCGCAGCCCTCGGCCGCGGCGTTCATCTGCGCGAGCAGGCTCGCGGCGTAGTTGCCCGCAAACTTGGCTGCGCCCGTGCCGCCCGGCGCCGCCCGGACGAAATCCTCCGAGATCCAGACCGTCACCGGCTTGACGCCCTGAGGGAAATACGCGGCCGCAGGCGACGCGATCACCAGGAAATCGTAGTCGCGGGACGCCCTCACCCCGAGCGCCACCTCGGTGGCGAACATCAACGGTCGGATATACAGGCTCTCGCCCACGGGCGAGGGGACCCATGCGCGATCCTGGCGGATCAGGGCGTCGACCGCGCCGACGAACAGATCAACCGGCATCTCCGGCATCGCCAATCGGCGGGCAGAGCTATTGAAGCGGCGCGCGTTCGCCTCCGGCCGGAACGTCTTGATGCGCCCGTCCGGCTGCCGATAGGCCTTGAAGCCCTCGAAGATCGCCTGACCGTAATGCAGCACCATCGCCGCAGGATCGAGCGTGATCGGCGCGTACGGCCGGATCTGCCCCCGGAGCCAGCCCCTGTCCGCCGCGTACGGGATCACGACCATGTGCTCCGTGAACACGCGCCCGAAGCCAGGGTTCTGCATGCGCTGCGCGCGCTCCGCGTCGCCGAGGGGATGCGGCGTGGCTAGGATCTCGAGATCGACCTTCGTGGCAGGCGCGCTTTCGGTGCTCATCGTGCTCGACTTCTGCGGCGGACAGCGGTCGACCCGGCTCGAGTGGGCCGACGCGCGTCATCGTCGCGCGGCATTTTTCGAAAGAATCCTGGCGGGATGCAAGCACTTTCTCGCGAGAAAGCACCGCGGCGACGTGGATTTGCGGGCGCGCAAGCGAGCGCGCGAGCGCGCGAGCAGGCGGGCGGCGCGTCACGACCGCAAAAAGGGATTTCTGTCGCGCTCCTCGCCGATCGTCGTGGAGGGGCCGTGTCCGGTGACGACCCGGGTCGACGGATCGAGCGTGAGCAGCTTGCCCCGGATGGATGAGACGATCGCCTGCGAGTCGCCACCCCACAGATCGGTCCGGCCGATGCTGCGCCGGAACAGGGTGTCGCCCGTGAACGCGACGGCGCCCGTCTCCGCGAGCACCAGGAACGAGACGCTGCCCGGCGTGTGCCCCGGCGTGTGGAGCACGTGCAGATCGAGCCCGCCCGCCTTCACGACCGCGCCGTCGTTCAGGTCGCCGTCGACCTCGCACCGCTCCGGCAGCGCAATGCCCAGCATCGCCGCCTGGACGGGGAGCATGTCGTAGAGGAAGCGGTCGGCCTCGTGAATGCGGGCCGCGGCGCCGGACCAGCGCTGGAGTGGCGCCGTGGCGCCCACGTGATCGATATGGGTGTGCGTGTGCACGATGGCCGCGACCTTCGCCCCGGCCTGCTCGACGCGCGCGCGGATCTTGTCGAAATCGCCCCCGGGGTCGATGACCACGGCGCCCTTGCTCACAGGGTCGACGAGGATCGAGCAGTTGCACCCCAGCGGACCGACGGAGAACGTCTCGAGCAGCACAGGGCGAGCTTGTAGCACGCGGAGCCCCGACCTCCACGCGCGACATCGTCGCCGAGGCGGCGCCGCGAGCTCCGATCGACCACCGCCCGGAGCGCGCGGCGCTGCGGCGCTGGAGGACGCGCGGAGACCTCGGATCCTCGCGGACCTCGGGTGCTCGATCCCGCGCGCGCTGGCCGCCCGAGACCGCTACTTCGGGGCGCTCACGATGGTGCCGTTCGTTCCGAGTCCGTTGGTCCAGTAGACGCGGGTCGCGTCGAGGGCGATGCCGTAGGGCGACGGCTCGCCGGCCGCCACGGCCCCGATGATGCCGTTCGGCAGCATCCTCATGACGTTCGGTGAGGTGGGGTCCGTCCAGTAAACGCCCGTCGCGTCGGCGGCGATGCCCCTCGGGTTCTCCCGGCCGCTCGCGATCACCGTCGGCTCTCCGCCGGTCTTGGCCACCCGCATCACGTTGCCGGTCCTGCTGGTCGTCCAGTAGACGTGCGTCGCGTCGACGGCGATCTCGCGCACCTGGCCTTGATCGGCCGCCAGCGTGGTGAACGGGCCTTCGCCCGTGGAGTCCTTGGGCGCGGACATCACCATGCCGCGCTCGTCGCGCACGGTCCAGTAGACGTGCGTCTCGTCGACCGCGAGGGCGTGGGTCGTCCCGCCCCCGTCCGAGATGATGGTGAACGGCCCGTTGCCGTCCGAGTCCTTCCGCGCGCGGACCACGGAGCCGCCGTCCTCGCGGTTCGTCCAGTAGACGAACTCCTCGTCGATCGCCACGCCGAACGGATCGGGCTGCCCTGCGGCGATCGCCACCGGCGCCTCCTGGCCGCCGACCCGCGCCCTCATCACCTGACCGTCGCTCTCGCCCGCCACGCCCTGGTTGGCCCAGAAGACGTGGGTGGCGTCGGCCTTGATATCGGCCGGCTGGACCTGCGCGGTGGCGATGTTGATCGCGACAGCTTCGCCTTGCGTCCACTGCCTGACCACGCCCTGCTCCCCGTTGGTCCAGAACACGACGCCGTTGGCAACAGCGAGGTACAGCGGATCCTGCTGGCCCGAGATGTGGATCGAGGTGCGGACGCACGTGCCGTCCCGGCAGGTGCCATCGCAGTCGACGGGGCAAGTGCCGCAATGGAGGGCGTCGTTCGTCACGTTGACCTCACAGCTGTTCTCGGCATCCGCGTCGCAATCGACGTAAACGTCCCCGCAGACCGGCGGCTCGTCGATGATGGGCCCCACGCCCCCGCTCCCCCCGCTCCCCGCGGTCGCTCCGCCCACGCCCGGCTCGCCCCCGGTGCCCTGGCCGCCGACGCCCGCCGCGCCCCCCGTGCCCGGCGCGCCGCCCTCGCCTCCTCCGGCGGAAGCCGTGGTCCCGGGACCGGACCCGCCGGTAGCAAAGAGATTCGACGCCTCAGACGTGGAGCAAGCTGCTACGGCGAGTCCGGAAACGAGCCCGAGGAGAACGGTGCGACGCATTGTGCTGTGCATGGAAACCTCCACCCATACAGGCTACACGAGCCTGTCGAAGAAACGCATCTGTGAACTTGATGTGTTTTCAAACCTAATTCGTCCGCGCACGACCGGGCACGCCTCGTGCGGATCCGGAGGAGGATGACGCCGATGCGGCGAGCGAGGGCGCTCGTGGCAGGACAGCAGGCTCGGCCCCGGCGCGCGCGGGCGTGCGGACGCGCTGGTTCGGCCGCCCCGCGCAGGCGCACGCGGCTGGAGCTCCGGCAATGTCGCTGGATCTACCGACAAGTGGTCGCGCTCCGCCGGCGACGGGCGAGCGCCGCCCAGCGCGCAACGGGCTCTCGCCACGTCGGGGCCGCGGGCGCGACTCTGCACCTCGTGCGGCCGGCGCTCCCCGTCGCGCGGCCGTGAGGCACAGGCGATGAGGGGTCTCCGCACGCCCCGGCCGGAGACACGATGAGGCAGCGCCATCAGCGCAGGAGACGGCGCAGCCTGGCGACTCACGATCACGGCGGAGCGGTGGAATCTCGAGAGAGCGCGCGCGGCCGCGGCGGTGGGTGCGATCTCTCGAAGGCCGCTCGGGAGGCTCGGCTCACGCGCGCTTCGTGAGCTCCATCCTCGGCGCCGCCCGCCCGCTCCCTCGCGAGCGCCTCGCCCTCGCGCCCAACCGGGAAGATGGCGCAGGGCGCGCAGGGGCGCTACCCTCCGGACGCCGCGTGTGTGAACGTACGATGTCATCCAGGGTGGATCCGCTGTTCCGCCGCGTGGCGCGCGGTCACGGGGGAGCGCGCGGCGCGGCTGTGCGTGCCCTGAGCTGCGGCCTCCTCGACGCCGCGCGCGAGGCTCGGCCTGGAGGCGCGAACGCATGAGCGGGTCCGTGTTCATCGCGGGAGGCCAGGCGAGCTCCGCGGCGCGAGAGCGCGCGATGACGTTCGTCGGGCGCACGCTCGTCCACCGCTATCGCCTCGAGGAGCTCGTCGCGATGGGCGGCATCGCCGCCGTCTTCAGGGCGAAGAAGCTCGCGACCGGCGAGGACGTGGCCGTCAAGGTGCTCCACCCGGACGCCGAGGAGCTGCCGGAGCTCATCGAGCGCTTCGAGCGCGAGGCGCTCGCCGGTCGCCACATCTTCCACCCGAACGTCGCGGCGGTCTACGAGATCAACCAGCTCGACGACGGCGCGTGGTTCATGGTGATGGAGTTCATCCGCGGCATCACGCTGCGGAAGCTCATCGACCAGGGCCCCGTCCCCCCGCTGCGCGCGGCGAACATCGCGCGCCAGCTCGCGAGCGCGCTCAACGCGGCGCACGACTTCGGGATCGTGCACAGGGACGTGAAGCCGCTCAACGTCATGGTCCTCGACGGGCCGGAGGAGCGCGTCCTGCTCATCGACTTCGGCCTCGCCAAGGTGCCGATCGAGCAGTTCTCCATCACCGACGACGGCTCGCGCCGCTCGCTGACGAACGCCGGCGTGCTGCTCGGCACGGTGGCGTACATGGCGCCCGAGGCGGCGCTCGGCATGCGCTCTGTCGACCGGCGGGCCGATCTCTACGCGCTCGGGGTCATCCTCTACGAGATGCTCGCGGGCAAGCACCCCTTCACGGCGGTCGAGCCGTCGGCGCTGTTCGCGCAGCACCGGTCGGCCGTGCCGCCGCCGATCGCCGAGCGCTCCCCCGGCGTCGTCGTCCCCCCCGCGCTGGAGGCGGTCGTGATGCGCCTGCTCGCCAAGGACCCGGACGACCGCTTCCCCCACGCGCGCGCCGTGCTCGTGGCGCTCGACGCCGCCGTCCAGAAGATGAGCGCGCCGGACAGCGGCATCGCCCTCGCCGCCCCGTCCAGCCTCCGGGCCGCGGCCAGCTTCATCGAGCGGCGGACCTCGCGGGCCGTGATCGCCGGCGCGGGCATCGTGTTCTTCATGATCGGGAGCGTGATCGCCTGGCTGCTCGCGTCGCGCTGAGCGCGCGCGGCGTCATCGCGCGCCCGGCGTCGTCGCGCGCTCAGCGGCGCCCGGCCGGCTCGCAGGTTCCCACGGGGAGCCCTGCGAGCGCGGTGTGATCCACGCACCGCTCGCCGCGCGGGCACGGCGCGGCGCGCTCACCGCGCGGATCGCAGAGCGCTCTGCAGGTGTTCGAGGGGTCGCAGATGCTGCCGGGCGCGCACGCGAACGACGCGTCGCACGGCCGCCCGTCCGAGCCCGCGCCCGCGTTCCAGCACGACGTCGAGCCGTTGCCCCAGAACACGCAGGCAGCGCCGTTGTCGCAGTCCTGCGCGAAGAGATCGCAGCCGTCGCCGTCGATGCAGGCCCCCCCTGTGAACGAGCCGCCATCGAGGAAACACGCGCTCCCCGGCGCGCAGTCCGAGGCGGCCCTGCAGGTCGCGGCGCAGACCTGGGCCGGGTTGCACGACTGCGCGGGCGCGCACTCCGACGCGGCGAGGCACGTCTCGCCGGGGCCGGCGCCCGTCCTGGGCTCCCGCGCGAGGCTCGTCTTGCGCGGCAACGCGAGCGCCTCGCGATCGAGGAGGACGCCCGACTTGTAGACGCGCGACACGCGCTCGAGCGCGCGGACGTCGGCGAGCGGATCGCCGTCGACCACGAGCACGTCCGCGAGCGCCCCTCGCTCGAGGCGCCCGAGATCGGGCCGCCCGAGCACGTCCGCGGCGCGGCGCGTGGCGGCGGCGAGCGCCTCGAGGGGCGGCATCCCGACCTCGACGAGGAGCGCGACCTCGCGGCGCAGGCTCAGCCCGTGAAAGACGCCCGGGTTGCCGGCGTCGGTGCCGGCGGCGATCGTGACCCCGGCCTGGTAGCAGGTGACGAGGTTCGCGATCGCATGGTCGCGCCGCCGCTTCACGAGCTCCAGGAAATGCGCCGTCCTGAGCTCCGCGAGCAACGAGGGATCACGCAGGGCCGCGATCACGCCGACCGGCACGTCATCGACGAGGGCGGGGTCGTCGAGCTCGGTCAGCGCTCCGTGGGCCGTGCGGTACAGGCCGTCCGCCACCGCGAGCGTGGGGACGACGACGGCCCCGGCAGCGGCCATCCTCCGCGCGAGCTCTGGTGAGATTCGGTCCTCGTCCGGGACGTGCGCGAAGAGCGTCACGCCGCCGTCGAGCGCGGCCTCGATGTCCGACGCCGCCGTCGCGTGGGCGATCACCCGGACACCCGCGGCCGCGGCGGCCTCCTGGATCGCCGCCACGGACGGGCGCGTCAGGCGCGGCAGCGGCAGCGATCCGCCCCCCTCGAGCACGATCTTGATGAAATCGGGTGCCCTCGGGAGGAGCGCCTCGAAGGCCTTGTCGACGTCGGCGGGCGAGTCGATGAAGACGCAGTAGTCGCCGGGCGGGCTGCCTTGATAGCAGGGGTGCCCTCCGGTCGGCGTGAGCAGGGGCCCGGCGGCGAAGAGCTGCGGCGCGAGGAGGTCGCCGGCGTCGATGCGCGATCGCTGCTCGAAGATGACGTGCTGGGATGAGCCGAGGTCGAGGTACGAGGTCACGCCCGCCCGGAGCATCGCCTTCATGTGGTCCTCGAGGTGGAGGTCGCCGTCATAATAAGCATAGGGCCCGGCGACGCTGAGCGAGTGGACGTGGAGATCGATGAGCCCGGGGAGGACCGTCTTGCCAGCGACGTCCACGACCTCGCCGCCCCCGGCCTCGACGTGGGGCTCGGCGTCGCCGAAGACGACCTGCTTCACCCTGTCGCCCTCGATCACCACCGTTGCCCTGGCCGCGCGCGTGCCGTCGAACACCATGCCTCCCTTCAGCACGGTGCAGCCAGCACACCCCACCTCCGTCGCGCTGGGCGTCGAGGGGCTCTCCGCGACGCCGCAGCCTACGAGCCACGTTGACGCAGCGACGATATACAAAGCGAGACGACCCATCGCCAGTCCGAGCGAAGTACGACGCATGACACTCCGTTATCGATGGGCGCCAGGAGCACCCGAGAAGCGGCAGACCGCGTACCGGACACAGCGCACAAAAGCAATCGAATGAAGCGGCGCGCACGGCGCGGTGCACGCGCGCATGCAGCGTGCCGCCTTATCCAGGATTGTTCGTATCGAGGCGGGCGGCTCGAGGGAGGCGCTTTGTCCCCGACGGCCCTTGGGCATCTCCCGCCCGAGCGGAGGACGGCTCCAGATCGCAGGCGAGCTTGACAGAAGGGCCTATCCCGGAAGTCCAGCCGCCCGGGCACACGGAGGGAGCGCAGGGAGGAACGCTCGATGTTGTTCCGGCCTTCTCTGCTGCTCCGGCGGCGATCCGGGCCACCCGGAAGAGCCGCCGGTGTGGGGCGAGCGATAGAAAAGAGCCCGTGAACGCCCTCCTTTGGCGGCGGCATCTCTCGTACTGTCCACGGATCGGGGCGCCCTGGAATGATAGGGAGTTTAACCGAGCTTCCGTCGCGCGGCGACGAGCCACCGTATTGACGAAGACCCTTTGCGTGCCTCACCTACTTGTGGGAGGCTCTGCGATGAGTGATTCGAAGATCGAAAACAATTCTCCGAAAGATCTGGACGTGACTGTGAAGGAGCTGCGCAACGCCATCGACGATTTGTCGACCAGACTGGACAACATGGCAACAGCGGCTCCGGCCAGTTATAACTGCCGTTGCGGCGGCTGCGGCGGCTGCGGCGGTTGCGGCGGTTGCGGCGGTTGTCGTTGCGGCGGTTGTCGTTGCGGCGGTTGTCGTTGCGGCGGCTGCGGCGGTTGCGGCGGTTGTCGTTGCGGCCACTGTAGCTAGCCCTGAGGCCGGCGAGGCCGAGCGATAGAGCCCTGGAGGGAGACGAGGAGCGCGAGAGATCGAAAAAGCACCTTCCCGTCTCCCCCGGCTCACCACGATCGCGCGACGGCGCGCGGTCTGGTGAGATCGCGAGTTTCTTCTCTCCTTCGCTTGTCGGGGCACAGCTCCCCGAGCACCAGGATTGGACCTCTTTACCGAAGGTGCAGGACGGCCGCTCGTCGAAGCGCCGCCGCGCTGCGCTTTCCTGGAGATCTCGCGTGGCCACTCAACTGCCCAGCTCAGCGACCACCGCTCCCTCGCTCGAGGGGACCGCCCCGCCAGCGCCGGCCGAGGCGCGCGAGAAGCTCGCGCGATCGCGCGTCCTCATGGTCGGGCTCGAACCGTGGGGCGTCATCGCGGCCACCGAGCTCGCGTGTCTGGGCGTCGGCGCGCTCCACGTCCTCGACGACAGGGAGGTCACGGCCGACGATCTCGGCCCCTTCGCCGAGGCGGATCTCGGAAAGGATCGAGCGCGCTCGCTCTCCACGGCGCTGTCGCGGCTCGCCCCCGGCTGCGCGGTCACGCCCGGGACGCTGCTCGCCGCCGCGGAGCGCCCGATCGTCCAGGAGGACACCGGCTGGGACCTGATCCTCGCCTGCGTCTCCGGCGATGATCTCCTCGTCCTTCAGGGCGTCGCCCGCTTCGCTCACGCGGCGTCCGTCCTGTCGCTCAGCGCGCACCTCGAGGGGCTCGAGGCGGTGATCGGACCGGCCGTCGTGCCGGGCGAGACCGCATGCTGGGACTGCTGCCGCCTGCGGAGGCTCGCTCTCAGCAATCAGCCAGAGGCGGATCACGCGCTCCACGCGTCGCTCCTCGCCGCGCGCCCGGAGCGCCGCGGGCGCACCTACCTCGCCCCGATGCCGGCGTTCCTGGGCCACGCCGTTGCGCTTGCGGCCGTCGATCTGCTGGTGAACCGAGCCGCGTCGCGGCTCGCGGGACGGTTCATGGTCCAGGGCCTTGTTGACCCGGAGGCGTCGCTCCACGCCGTCCTGCAGATGCCCTGGTGCGCGGTCTGCGGCGGCGCCGCCGAAGCCCTCCGCACCGGAAGCGCACGTCGGGGCGCGAGCGCACACCTACGCGACGCACCCGACCCCGCGGCGCTCCGGCGGATGCTCGCCGGCGTCGTCGACGCGCGGGCGGGCATCGTCCACCGCCTCACGCTGGACGCGGCGAGCCCGGCGCTCGCCCCTGAGGCGTGCGTCACGGCCACGGCGTTCCTCGGCGAGTACAGCGACGGCTCGCCGCACGCCCGCCGCTCGCGCGAGCCGCAGGCCGGCATCGGAAAGGGCGTCACAGCCGTCGAGGCCCTGATCGGAGCGACCGGCGAGGCGGTCGAGCGCTACTCTGCCGAGCTCGTCGACCGAAAGCAGCTCCTTCGCTCCTCGGTCGCCGGCATGAAGGGCGACTTCATCGCGCCGGAGCAGCTCTGTCTCTATAGCGAGGAGCAGTATGCAAAGCCCGGATTCCCCTACGCGCGGGTCGATCCGGCCGCGCCCATCGACTGGGCCCTCGGGCGCTGGATGGACACCGGCGCGCCCGTGTACGTTCCGGCGCTCCCGACCTACTACGGCTACTGCGCAGGACACCACGCCCACTTCTGCCAGGTGACCTCGAACGGGCTCGCCGCGGGCGCGACGCTCGAGGGCGCGTCGATGGGGGCCGCGCTCGAGCTCATCGAGCGCGACGCGTTCATGATCTCGTGGCTCGCTCGCCGGCCCGGGCGGCGGATCTTGCCCGACGACTCGCTCGACCCCGAGCTGCACGAGATAGCGAGGCAGCTCGAGGAGCGCGGCGCCCGGATCGAGCTGTACCTGCTCGACGCGGGCGTCTCGGTCCCCGTGGTGATGTGCGTCGGTTACGGCGACGGCAAGCGGTGGCCCGGCGCGGTGGTCTCGATCTCCGCCCACCTGAACCCCCTCACCGCGATCCGGAAAGCCATCCTCGAGCAGGGCCAGATAGGCAATTACGCCTTCCGCCTGATGACGGGCGAACACGTCGCCATCCCCGAGCGGCCGGAGGACGTGCTCACGCTCGAGGATCACGCGGTCTACTACCTCCCCCCGAGCCGCGCCGCGGCCTTCGCCTTCCTCCGCGGGGGGAGCACGGTGACCGCCGCCGAGCTCGAGGAGCCCGAGGAGGTTTCGCTGTCCGAGCTCACCCGGCGCGTGCAGGCCGCGGGGCTGCGCATCGCGATCGTGGACGTGACGTCGCCCGACCTCGCGGTGACCCCGTTCCGTGTCGCCCGGGCCCTCGGGCCCGCTTTCCAGCAGATCCACTTCGGCCACCAGCTCGCTCAGCTCGGTAATCCGCGTCTCCGTTCGATGACCCCCCACGGCATCAACCCTGACCCTCACCCGATGGCCTGAGAGAGGACACCATGGCAAGGAGCAAAGAGGCGGACATTGCGCGGCTCTATCATCTCCAGTCCTCCCACGTGAGGTCGCGACCGCTGGAGCCGCCGTTCGACGGGGATCTCCAGCCGCTCAACTTCCGCACCTACGTCGGCTCGGCGCGCACGCCGCTGCCCGGGCACGATTTCGCGATCGACGCCCCGCTCGGCGCGGTGATGGAGCAGCGGCGGTCGCATCGCGAGTTCGCCCTCAGGCCGATGTCCATCGAGGCGCTCGGGCGGCTCCTCCACGCGAGCTACGGCGTCCGTGGCACGCGAAACGTCGAAGGGGCGTGGACCTGCGATCGCCCGGCGCCCTCGGCCGGCGGCCGGTATCCGCTCGAGATCTATGTCGCGACGCAGGCCGTCGACGGGGTCCCGGACGGCCTGTACCACTACGACCCCCGTGCGCACGAGCTCGAGCTCCGCCGGGAAGGCCTCGCGCACGCCACGCTCGTGGATCTCACGGCGGGTCAGGACATGATCCTGAACACCAATGTCGTGGTCATCATCACGGCGGTGCCGTTCCGCACGATGTGGAAATACGGCCAGCGCGGATATCGCTTCTTGTGGCTGGACGCCGGGCACCTGGGCCAGAACCTCTATCTCGTCGCGACGGCCATGGGCCTCGGCCCGGTGGCGATCGGCGGATTTTACGACGAGGAGCTCAAGACCTTCCTGGCGCTGCCGGCGGAGGAAGACACCCTGTACATCGTCTGCATCGGTCAGCCCGCGCCGGCCGAGGGCCGGAACGGCCCTTAGCGTGCCTGAACCAGAAGCGTCGGAGAGCACCATGCCCAGCATTCGACTCAGTCGCTCGGCCAGCATCACGCCCACCGACGTGGGCGTCATCCTCCGCTCCGATCTCGGCACCTTCCAGCTCACCGGCCTGGACGTGAGCGCGTTCGTCGAGCGGATGGTGCCGCTGCTCGACGGGTCGCGCGACCGGGAGGCGCTCGTCGAGGCCCTCGCGGACTACTCGCGGCAGAGCGTGACGGCGTTCCTCGACCTGCTCGAGGCGCGCGGGCTGGTCGAGCCGGTGCCCGCAGAGGCGCCGTCCGCCGACGGCGAGCGGCTCCGCGGGCAGCGCGAGTTCCTCCGCAAGTGGTCGTCGGCCCCGGAGCAGGCGGCGCAGCGGATCGCGAACGCGCGCGTGCTCGTGGTGGGCCTCGAGCCCTGGGGGGCCTCGGCCGCCCTGGCGCTCGCGGGGGCGGGCGTCTCCGCGCTCCGCCTGATCGACGGCGGCGCCGTCGGCCCGCGCGACGTCGCGGTGGTCCGCGCGCGGGGGGAGGCGGCGCTCGGCGCGCCCCGCCGCGGCGCCGTGGCCGCGCTGATCCGCGACCACGCGCCGCTCTGCCGGGTGGACGAGAGCTCCTCCGCAGCGCTGGAGGGCGACGACCTCCTCTCGCCGGAGGGGCGCCCTCACCTCCTCGTCGCGGCGGTGCGCGGCGACGACGCGGAGCTCCTGGAGCGCGTCGCGCGGTTCGGCCATCGCGCAGGGATCGCCTCGCTCTTCTCGCACCTCGCGGGGACGACGGCCGTCCTGGGCCCCCTCGTCTTCCCGGGGAAGACGGCGTGCCGGATCTGCGCGACGACCGAGGCGCTGAGCCCCTCGCCCGCGGCGCGCTCGCTGGCCGATCCCGCGCCGCACGCCGGCACGATGGGTCAGCTGCTCGGCCACCTCGTGGCGATGGAGGCCCTCAAGGTGCTCTCGGCGTACACGCCCTCCAGGCTCGGGGGCAGGTTCCTGATCCAGGACCTCGCGACGCTCGAGACATCGCACCACACGCTCGTGAGGTTGCCCTGGTGCAAGGTTTGCGGCGAGGGATGACGCGGGGCTGGAGGTGCTCTAGCCTGCGGCCGTGAAGAGGCCTCCCCTTCCAGCCGCCTCCCGCATCGCCGACGCGCCCGCCGCCGGCGCCCCCAGGCAGCCGGACCGCCGGTCGGTCCTCGACCGGACGGACGTCTCGCGCGCGCGGCCGCGGTCGACGCCGCGCGCCCATGGCCCGGGCCTCGCGCCATGATCGGTCGAACCCTCGACGACCGCTACACGATGCTCCGGCTGCTCGGCCAGGGCGGGATGGGCGCCGTCTACGAGGCCCGGCACGCGGGCACCGGCCGCCGCGTCGCGGTGAAGGTCATCCTCGGGCAGGCCGCGGACGACGAGCTCGTCCGCCGCTTCCAGCGCGAGGCGCGCGCGGTCGGCGCGGTCGAGTCGGAGCACATCGCGCAGGTGTTCGACACCGGGCGCGACCGCGAGACCGGCGCGCCGTACATCGCGATGGAGTTCCTCGAGGGCGAGGACGTGCAGGCCCTCATCGAGCGGCTCGGCCCGCTCCCTGTCGATCTCGCGCTCCGCATCGGGCTGCAGGCGTGCCTGGGGCTCGAGCGCGCGCACGAGGCCGGCATCGTCCACCGCGACATCAAGCCGGCCAACCTGTTCCTCGCCAGGAAGCAGGGCGGCCAGCGCGTGATCAAGGTGCTCGACTTCGGCGTCGCCAAGGTGACGGACAACAGCCTCGGCAACGGGGGGATGACGAAGAGCGGCGCGCTCCTCGGCTCTCCCCTCTACATGTCGCCCGAGCAGGCGCGCGGCAACGGCGCCATCGACGCGCGCTCGGACGTCTGGTCGCTCGGCATCAGCCTGTACCACGCCCTCTCGGGCCATCGGCCCAACGAGCACCTGACCGGCCTCGGAGAGCTCGTCCTGGCCATCTGCACGACCCCGGTGCGCTGGATCCAGGAGATCGCGCCCTGGGTGCCGCCGGAGGTCGCCCACGTGGTGCACCGGGCGCTGGTGATCGATCCGGCGGGCCGCACCGCGAGCGCCGGCGAGCTCGCGGCGGCGCTGCGCGCGTTCCTGCCGGGCGGCGAGGCGATCGTCGAGGCGATGCTCGTGCCGCTCGACGCCGCCACGCGCGCGTCGCGCGCGTCGCGCGCGTCGTTCGGCGCCATCTCGGCCCCCCCGCACGCCTCGAGCGCGCCGTTCCGCGCTGCGCTGACCCCGCCGCGCGCGTCGGCCGCGCCATTCGAGGCCGCGGGGCGCTCGTCAGGCGGGCAATCCGGACCGTATGCGCTGTCGGCCACGGCGCCCGCCAC
Source organism: Sorangium sp. So ce128 (assembly GCF_051525245.1). NCBI lineage: Bacteria > Pseudomonadati > Myxococcota > Polyangiales > Polyangiaceae > Sorangium > Sorangium sp. So ce128. The sequence goes on from NZ_CP150313.1 coordinate 8,599,747, forward strand.
GAGCGTGCGGCTGTCGAACCGCCCCGAGCGTCCGGCGTCGCGCCCGCCCGTCGCCCTGATCGCCGGCGGCGTGCTGGCCGCTGCGCTCGCGGGCGGGGCGGGCGTCTACCTCGCGGTGCGCAGCGCGCCGCCGGCCGCGCCCGCGCCCTCGGCCGAGCCGGCCCCGCCTGCGCGCGCCGAGACCGAGCCGCCGCCTCCGTCCGCCGGCGTCGAGGCCAGGCCGACGCCGTCCGCCAGCGCCGAGCCGCCGCGCGCCGATACGCCCGTGGATCCGCCGGCCGCGGCCTCGTCGACGCCCGCGGCGCTGCCCTCCGCTGCGACGACCGCGCGCGCCGCCGCGTCGGCGCCGGCGAGCGCCGTCGCTCGCCCGCCCGCGCCGAGGCCGTCTGCGGCCAGGCCGCCGCCCCAAAGGCCCCCGAGGAATGACGATGACGAGACATCGAGGAAATAGCCGCGTCGCGTGGTGTGTCGCCGCGCTCCTGTCGCTCTCCGCGGGGGTCGCCCGCGCGGAGCCGTCCGCGGATCAGGCGGCCGCGGCCGAGGCGCTCTTCCGCGAGGGGCGCGATCTCGTCGCGCAGGGCAAGCTCGCCGAGGCGTGCCCCAAGTTCGCGGCGAGCCAGCGGCTCGACCCGGGCTACGGCACCCAGTGGAACCTGGCGGACTGCCTCGAGCGGCTCGGCCGCACCGCGAGCGCCTGGGCGGCGTTCCGCGAGGCGGCGGACATGGCGAGCCGGGCCGGCCAGGCGGACCGCGAGGCGAAGGCGACCCGCCGCGCGGCCGATCTGGAGAAGAAGCTCGAGCGCCTCGCGATCACGGTGACCACGCCGGCGGACGGACTCGTCGTGAGGCGCAACGGCGCGGTCCTCGACGTCGGCGCGTGGGGCGCGCCGCTCCCCGTCGATCCGGGCAAGCACCGCGTCGAGGCGACCGCGCCCGGCAAGAAGCCGTTCTCGGTCGAGGCGCAGACCGCCGGCCCCGGCCAGGTCGTCACCGTGGAGGTCCCGCCGCTCGAGGACGACCCCGCGGCGACCGCGGCGACCCAGCCGCCCGGCGCGCAGCCCGGGCCACTCGCTGCGCCGCTCCAGCCGGCCGCGGGCGGCGACGGAGACAGCGGCGCGGGCACCCGCCGCACCCTCTCCTTCGTGGCAGGCGGCGTCGGCGTCGCCGGCGTCGTGACCGGCTCGATCTTCGGGCTGCTCGCCAGCTCGCGGTGGAACCGGGCCCAGGACGATCACTGCCGGACCGAGACGCTCTGCGACGCCCGCGGCGTGGCGCTGGTCGAGGACGCCAAGAGCGCCGCGAAGCTGTCCACCGCCGGCTTCATCGTCGGCGGGGTTGGGCTCGCGGCCGGCGTCGCGCTGTTCGTGACGTCGCTCGGCGACACGGAGCCCGCGGCGGCGCGGATCGTGGTCGCGCCTGCCGTCGGCACGACCGGCGGCGGGCTGGCGATCCACGGCCGCTTCTGACGCCCGCCAGCGCCCAGCGCTACGGCGCGCCGCCGCGGCGGCCGGGCCCGCCGCGGGCCAGCCGCCGTGCCCGGGAGGGCGCGACGCGCCGCTCCCGGGCGAGCGCGCCTCACTCGTCGATCACGAACTCCACGCGGCGGTTCTTCGCGAGGCTCGCCGGGTCGGTGCCCTCGGCCACCGGCCTGTCCGACCCGAAGCCCTCGGCCGTGAGCCGGCCCGGGCTGACGCCCTTCTGGATCAGGTACTTCCGGACCGCCTCGGCGCGCTGCTCGCTCAGCTCCTGGTTCAGCTCGGCCGTGCCGGTCTCGTCGGTGTGCCCCTCCACCCGCAGCCGCTCGATCTCGGGGTTCGCCTTCATGACGAGCGCCACCTGGTCCAGGGTCCTGTACGAGTCCGGCTCGAGCTCGGCCGAACCGGTCCGGAAGCGAATGGTGTCCCGGATCACGAACTCGCCCTGCTCGTACGCGACCCGCGGCTCGCCCTTGTCGGGGCAGCCGTCGTCATCCTCGACGCCGTTGATCGTCTCCTTCTCGTCCGGGCACTCGTCGTCCGCGTTCGGCACGCCGTCCTTATCGTCGTCGGCGTCCTCCTCGGGGCAGCCGTCGCTGTCGTAATCGGCGTCACGATCCTCCGGGACGTCGGGGCACTGGTCGCGCTCGTCGTCGACGCCGTCGTGGTCCCTGTCGTGCGAGGTCGGCGTGTACTTCACGCCCGCGAACACGCGGAAGATCGGCACGCCGTAGCCGGCCAGCGCGCCGATCCCCGGGCCCGCGGTGATCTCCCACTCCTCGCTCGGGTTGATCTTCACGTAACCGAGCGCCTCGAGCGGCGTCTCCTCCTCGTTGAGGTTGTCCGCGGCGATGCCGATGCCGCCGTTCGCCTCGGCGCCGATCTCGACCTTGCCGTCGATGCCGCCGAAGCGGTAGCCGAGCGCCGCGGCGTACGTCAGCTCGCTCGCCGCCTCGACGTTCGCGTACGTCGTCCCCTCGCGGATCGCGACGCCCGCGTTGACGCCGAACCTGAGGCCGGGCGCGAACCGGTGATCGAGCACGATGCGCGGCCAGAACACGACGTTGCGCGCGCCGCCCGCGAAATCTCCTGTGTGCGTCGGGACGCGCAGCTCGGCCACGAGGGCGAGGCCGATGGAGTCGCGGTCGTCGAGCAGGCGCAGCTTCGGCACGAGCCGGATGTCGCCGAGGCCCGCGAACGACGGAGAGCCCTCGCCCGACTGCGCGAGGAAGAACGGGATGTCGAGGCCGAGCGCGAACGGCTCGGCGATCGTGACCGACGCCATGAGATCGGCGCCCAGACGGCCGCTCACGATCTGGCTGCGCACCTCGCCGTCGCCCGTCGCGACGATCAGCGGGTTGCGCGCGTAGTTCAGGAACAGCCCGAACGCCCATGGATCGCCGGGCTCGCGGACGCCGGAGCCCTCCGTGACGACGAAGGCGTCGTGGGTGACGGCCGGCTTGAAGCGCTCGACGTCGATGTCCGTGCTCTGCGCCGACGCGGGCGTCGCGGCGGCGAGGACCGCGCAGGCAGCGCAGGTGATGGCGGCGAGGATCGGTGCGCGCATGGTTCTCCTCTTCATCGGCTTCATCGGCCGGCTCCGGGTCCGCGGCGCGGGCGCCTCCGCAACCGGAGCGCGAGCCCGCCGGCGGCGAGCAGCGACAGGGCTCCCCCTCCGTACGGCGCGGGCCCCGCGGCGCAGGCGCAGGCGCCGCCCTGGACCGCATCACCCGGCAGGAGATCCGGTTCGCCCGGGCCGCCCGCGCCGCTCGACGCCCCGCCGTCGACGCAGCGCCCGGTCGGCGCGCAGCGCAGGTCCGCGCCGCACTCGGACGAGCCCGGCGAGCACGGGCCGCACTGCCCGCTGACACACACGAGGTCGCCGCACTGGGCGTTCGACGTGCAGGTCTCCCCGGGCGTGGGGACGCACCGGTGGTCCGCGGAGCAGTCCTCGTCCGCGTCGCAGTCGACATCGTCGACGCACGACACCGGCAGGATGCAGTCGCCGTCCACGCAGATGCCCCTGCCGGCGCAGTCCGCGTCGCGCGTGCAGCCGGAGGGCGGGACGATCACGTCGGGCACGCGGTCGCCGTCCGCATCGCCGGCCACGCACGGCGCGGAGAGGCCGATGTCGAGATCGCCCGGCCCGAGCGCCGCCGCGTCGTTCACCGACCGGAAGTACAGGTTCGCCTCGCACGACACGCCGACGCCCACGATGTCGAGCGCGATGGATGCCTGCGCGTACCCCCGCGTCGCGTCGTTGATCAGCAGGGGGTCCATGTCCGTCCCTGCCTCGGTCGCGACCTGCGCGTCCGTCACGTCGACGGGCTCGTACCGCCCCGACGCCCCGGAGAAGGACCAGACCCTCACGAGCGTGCCGTCGCCCTTCACGCCGAGCACGACCTCGTAGCCGCCCGGCGACCCGTCGTTCGTGAACCGGTCGTCGATCCCCGCCGTCGCGGCGGTGCCGCCGGTCTGCCGGTTCCTGTCGGTGTCGATGAACACGAAGAGCGTCGCCTCCCCGCTGATCGCGGCCGTCTCCGACACGTACCCGCGCACCCAGAACCGCCCGTCGGCGGCGACCGCGTACGCGGAGCGGAAGTCGATCGATCGCTCCGGCGCGTCGAAGGTCTCGCCGTCGCCCGCGACGTCCTCTTCGCCGTAGGGCCACCGCGGCTCCCCGGTCCTGTCGATCGCGACGATCTCGTCGAGCACCGGCGTCGTCCGCCCGCCCGTCCACGTCTGAGCGGACGAGCTCCTCGGAAGGAGCGCGACGCCGAGCGCCGCGCCTACAGCCAGCGGCGCGGCCCACGAGCGCCCCCGCGCGCACCCATCTTTGTGTTGTGCCATGGCGGGGAGCATCCTCGCACAGGTCGCCGCAACCCTTACAAATGAAAGGCGATTCGCGCCCAGAGTGCGCGAGGGTGCGCGCCTGCAATACCATGCATCCACACCTTCGTTCGCGCGCGAGCGGGAAGCGGGAGAAGCGCTCACCGTCGGTGCGATGTCGATGCGCTCACCCTTCGTGCCGATTGGGCAGCTGATCATCGCTCCTCCCTCCCCGCGCGCACGAGGCGCGGAGAGCACGGTAGAGGGCGATCGCGCGCGCCGGAGGCGCGGCCTCCACGCGCGGCGGCCCGGAGCGCCGAGCGACCGTGACGCGGGCGACCGAGCGCCCCTTCTTTTCATCACCGAGCGGCTCGCCGGGGCCTCCGGCGCGATCACCTGGCTTGGCCACGCGCCCTGGTTCTGTAACTGTCCCGCGGTCAGTTACGCGTCGCTGCGCCGCCGTGGGCTCGGGGGGTCCGAGCGCTGGCGCCTGGCCTCGCGAGATGAATCCCTCTTCCGATCGAAGGAACCGCGATGCACTGCACACTCCAGAAACACCGCCCCGGAGCGCTCCGTGTGGCTTGCCTGCTGCTTGGGTCGCTCGCCGCCGCGTGCTCGGGCGAGGGCCCGGCGCCGCTCGAGGGGAGCGCGTTCGACGTCGAGCGTTACGACCTCCGGGGCGAGTTCGACTGGGAGCGGAGCCGCCTCGTGGCGACGCTGGGCCTCACGCTGTCGCTCACCGGAGACGGCCCGAGGACGGTGGTCCTCGACAGCGCCGTCGCCGAGGTGAAGGAGGTCCGGCGGAAGGGCGGCGGGGCGCTCCCGCACGCGCTCGATCCGCAGCGCCAGGCGCTCGCGATCGACCTCTCGAGCGAGCCCGAGGCGATGAGCGGCGCGCCGATCGCGCTCGAGATCGACTACGAGGCGCTCTCCGGCGACGCCCTCCGCGCGGTGCCGGCGCGCATGGGCGATCCGGTCGCCGTGCGCGCCGTCTACACGGTGTCGGAGCCGCTCGGCGCGTCGCGGTGGATGCCGTGCCACAACGCGCCCTCGGACCGGGCCATCTTCTCGATCGCCATGCGCGTCGACGGCGGCGAGGCGCTGATCGCCAACGGCGATCTCGTCGGCGACGAGGATCTCGGGGCGTCGGGCCACCTCGTCCGGTACGAGACCGCCTACACGCTGCCGCCCTACCTCATGGCGTTCGCGATCGGCGACTTCGAGGTCGAGCGCGGCACGAAGGGCGATCTCCCCGTCGCGGTCTGGCACCGCCGCGGGTTGCCGGGCGATCACGGCAGGATGGTGGACGAGCTCGCGCGCGCCATCGGCCGCTTCGAGGAGCTGCTCGTGCCGTACCCCTTCGAGAAGTACGCGCTCGTGCTCCTGCCGGACTTCTCCGTGGGCGGGATCGAGCACGCGAGCATCAGCTTCCAGCGCGAGGAGCGGAGCACGCAGCCCGCGCTCGCCTCGGATCTCCTGCTCACGACGCACGAGCTCTCGCACCAGTGGTTCGGCGACCTCGTGACGGTGGAGACCTGGGACGACCTCTGGATCAAGGAGGGCATGGCGACGTTGCTCGAGCAGGAGGGCGTCCGCGTCTACACGGACGAGAGCGGCGCGGGGACGCTGAACGGCGACGAGCTCGGCCCCCGGGACGGCGACGCCGTCCGCGATCCGTCGCTCGCGCCGGGCGAGAAGTACACGAGCGGCCCCTACGGCCGCGCCGCCTGGCTGCTCACCCAGATCCGCAGCCTGGCCGGCGAGGAGGCGTTCTGGTCGGCGCTCCGCGGGGTGCTCGAGGAGCGCCGGTTCGGGACCATCGGCACGGACGATTTCCTCGACGCCTTCGCGCCGGCGCTCGGCCCGGAGGCGGCTGCGCGCGCGCGGCGAGCGGTCGTGGCCAAGGCGCTCCCGTGGCTCACGGTCGACCCCGCGCCCTCCGGCGGGGCGTTCGTGACGGTGCACGATCCGGAGGGCGCGCTCGTCGCGCCCCTGGAGCTCGCGTGGGTGGCCGGCGACGGCCCGACCCGCGTGCAGACGCTCACGCCCGGCGAGCGCGTCGAGGTCGCGCCCGCGCGCCCGGGCGAGCTCCTCGTCGTCGATCCGCAGGACCGCCACCCCGAGTGGGCCTTCCTGAGCACCGACCGCGATCTCGAGGCCTACGCCGCGACGCTCGCCCCGCGCCGCGTCCCCGCGGACCCCGAGGGCGTCTCGTGCTTCCTCGACGTGGGCGGCGCGCACCAGCTCGCCGCGCTCCAGGACGGCCTGCCCGAGGGGCTCGCGCCCGAGGAGTTCGAGGCGTTCGTCGAGGGCCTCGACGGCGAGGCGGCCCGGGCGGTATCGCTCGCCGCGGCGTGCGACGTCGCGTGCGCGCCGGGCCTCGACGCCGACGTCCGCGGCGCGTGGTCGAGCGTGCTCACCGACCTCTTCGCTGGAGCGCCTTACAGCTACGGCCTCGACTACGTCGGAAGCTACGCGTCGTGCAGCGCCGTCGTGTCCCCCGAAGCGCTCTTCGCCGAGGACTGGTCCGCGCTCGAGACCGGGCTCGCCTCGGGCGGCGTCTCCGACGTGCGGCTCCAGTACCTGTCCAAGTTCAAGCTGCCGCCCGAGGCGGCGCTCCGCACGTGGGGCAGGGTCGCGCAGATGGCGAGCTCGGTGCGCGCGCGCGTGCTCGCGATCCGGCACCTCGCGACGTACGTGGACGGGCTCGACCCGGCTGTCCTGTCGGTCTTTCGTGCCTTCTTCGCCGGCGTGCTCGGCGCGACCGATGTCGCCGACGTCCTCGCCGCGGATCTCCGCGCCGTGGTGGCCTCCGCCGCGCCCACGGCGGCCGGCAACCAGGGAGCGCTGGACGGCCTCGCCCGGGTGCTCCGCTCGCCCGCGGCCCGCTCGGCCCACCCCGCCGCCGTCTGCGCGGCGTTCGCGTTGACGAGGGGTGACGAGCAGGCTTTCCGCCGCTTCGCCGCGGGGGTCGAGGGCGCCGACGTGACGGACACCACCGCCGAGCTGCTGCGCTCTCCCGTCCATTGCCTCTGACGCTCGCTCGCCACGACATCGCCTCTCTCCCCGCCGGCCTCGCTCCATGGCGAGGCCGGCCCTCTACGCTGCAACCGAACGCTGCTATGCTCCGCTGCCCATGTCGGAGCTCGTCCAACTTCTTCGCCAGAACGCCCCGATTGCTCGCATCGCCGAGCACCTCGATGGTCTGACGCACGAGGAGCGCCGCAGCGCCCTGTCGACCACGACGCGCGCGGATCAGCGGGCGCTCTATGCCGCCGCGAGCCACGCCCCCCCGCTCACGCTCGACTTCTTCGTCCCGGACGGCACACCGCGCCGCGTGGCGGTTCATCACGAGGGCAGGAACAGCCTTCCTCTCCCGTCCACATTCCGCTTCTTCGAGAAGCGTTTTGCCTTGCCCGAGGACGGCAGCGCGCGGCTCTTCGGTTACAACGAGGGGCTCACGCGTCCCTGGATTGGCCCGGGCTTCTTCGTCGCGGTCCCGACGGCCGGCAATCCTGCGTGGCAGGAGCGTGGCGCCATCGTGATCGACTACTTCCAGGTCCCTGACGGCCCCGTACCTGACGGTTGGCCCCGGGTCGTCCCCAACACCAAAGGACTCCAGTTCTTCGTCTACAACGGAACCCGTGATTTCATGCGTCGGGTCTCGAAGGACGTGTCCATCGGCGCGGCGTTCAAGGGCGAGCGTTCGCTCGACCATTACTTCACGCTCTGCCGCTCGCCGTCCGCCTAGCCGATCCCTGTCGGATCGTATTCCCCCGTCCCCCATCGACACGGCGATAGGCCCCTCCCCCTCCCAGGCGTTAACCAAGCTCGTTCGGTCACGCTAAGGGCGCGAAGCCGCCCCTCCTCCACCGGTCACCAACGTGAACGTGAACGTGAACGTGAACGTTTACGTGGTCGTGGTCGTGGTCGTGGTCGTGGTCGTCAACGATAGGTCGTGAACGACCACGACCACGACCACGTAAACGACCACGACCACGTAAACGACCACGACCACGACCACGACCACGACCACGTAAACGTTCGGATGTAGGAGAACGCGGCGCGAAGCTTGGTGAACGCCTATGACCCGCTAGTTTGGCTGGGTTCCCCCTCCCAGCCGCGCCAGCATCCCCTTTCGCAGGAGCCCCACCTTGTTCCGCATCGCGGTCACCTGTTGCCGCATCCCGTCCGCCTGCTCGGCGAGGTCGACGATCCCCGCGGCCGTCGCCGCCTGGGCGAGGGCGCGCGCCTCGTCGGCGAGGCGCCCCATGCGCCCTTCCACCTCGTCCATCGCTGCCACTACCTCGTGGATCTGCTCCGGCGTCGTCGCCTCCCGCTGGCGCGCCGCGGTCTCCTGCACCAGCTGGTTGATGCTCCGCCCCTCCTCCCCGAGCGCCGCGAAGCGCTGGAACAGCTCCCCGAGCTGCTCCGCCCGCCGCTTGATCTCCTCGCCGCGCGCCGCGAGCGCCGTGGCGGTCGCCTCGTGGCGATCCCGCGCCGCCGCGATCGCCGCGATGAGCGACCCGAGCGCCATGCTCACGCGCTGCTGCGCCTCGGCCGCCTCGGTCGTCGACTTCGCCGCGCGCTCGATCCCCTTGCGTGTATCGAGGGAAAGCCGCCGCGCCGACTCCGCGAGCTCCTCGAAGCGCACGAGCTCGCGCTCGAGCGCGCACGCCGCTTCCGCGAGCTCGCCCCCGCCCTTGCCGTGATCGTCCTTCCCACCCCCGCGGCCGTTCTTCTCGCGCTTGTTCACGTCACACTCCCTGCGCTGCCTGTCCACCTCCTGGGAGGCCCCGCCGTTTCGCCTGCAAGCGATGTTCGGACCGGTGTACTGTATCAAAACAGCGGCTCGTACGTCGAACGCACCTCGGAGGAACGGATGCGAAGCGCGTGGCTCGTCCTCGTCGGAGTTCATGCCCTGCTGGGCTGCGGGGCTGCGCCGCGGAGAGAGCCGGCCGCCGACGCCGACCCCACGCACGCCCGGGTCGCCGCCCCGAGCGCTGTCCCGGAGGGCTCGACCCGCGAGGCGCGCGCCGCCCTGCGCTCGCCCGAGCAGAAGGAGCGCGCCGCCCTGCGCCCGCCGAGGAGCACGCGCGCCCGCGACACCGCGCCCGAGGCCCCCAAGCCGCGCACCCCGATCCCACTGTCCGACAAGGCGAGCTCGCCTGTCCGCTCCGCCGGAAACAACCGTCCGCCCGCCCGCTCGCCCGTGAAGGAGCGCGCCCCGATCTCCCGCCCCACCCCCATCCCCCTCCCCGGGAAAGGCAGCGCCGCGCGCTCGATCGAGGCCGACTGCAAGGCGCTCGGCCCGGAGGTCCAGAAAGCCTCGAGGATGATCGAGGTGCTCCGGCAATCCGACCTGAACACGCCGCCCGACGTGCTCGGGAGGATCGCGGATCGGCTCGACCTCTGGGCCCGCGCGGCCGCGGTCCAGGCCTCCGATCCGGATCTCGCCCAGGGCGCCAAGGACATCCGGGAGAGCTTCGCCCGGACCGGCGCCGCGGCCCGCAAGCTCCAGGCGTCGCTCGGCGCTCACGACCGCAAGAAGGCCGGTGTCGCCCGCGCCGGCCTGGAGAGGGAGCTCGACCAGGACGCCAAGGCCGTGAGGGGCATTGCCGCCCGTTGCAAGAGCAACCCCTATGACCCGATCAAGGGCAAAGCCCACATCCCGCCTCACGTCGTGCGGAGCGTCGTCCAGGAGCGCTTCGGCGAGATGCGCGCTTGCTTTGAAAAGGGCCTTCGCCAGAACCCCAAGCTCCAAGGGCGCCTGCCCGTACACCTCGTCGTCGATGGCGAAGGGAAGGTCACCTACGCGGGTGACGCCGACCGCCCGCCCGAGGACGCGCCGCTCCTCATTGCGCTGCCCTCGCCCGGCGCGACGCCGCCGTCGTCGCCCGCTCCCCCGCTCCGCGACGCCAAGGTCGTCGGCTGCGTGCTCGACGTCTTCCGGGGCCTCCGATTCCCCTCCGCCGCAGACCGCAAGAGCGTTGCCACGGTGGTCTATCCCGTCGTCTTCGGTGTGGACGACAACCGCTCTCCAGCGACCTCCTCCAGGTGACGCACAGCGCAATCGCGGCAGCGGGGCGCTGGCCCCTTGCCGTCCGAGCGAGGCCGACGCCAAGCACGCTCAGCCTCACTTGCGCCACTTGCAAAGTTATTTCCTTCTCAGGGGCCTAAGGGTAAGCATTCCGCCGATGAAGCTCTCGCTCACCGAGCTCCAGGACATCCGCCGCACGCTCGCGGCGCGCATCGTCTTCGGCCTCTCCACGCCCGGCACCGAGATCGCCGCGCTCCCTGCCTATCTCGCGCCGCCGCCGGGAGGGATGATGGGCCGCGCCGTGGTGGTCGACGCTGGCGGCACGAACCTGCGCGCCGCCATCGTGGAGCTCTTGCCGGGCGGCGAGTCGCGCATCGTCGCCGGGCCCGTGCCTGCGAAGTTCCCGGGCGGGCCGGAGATCACGGGCGACGCCTTCTTCGACGTGCAGGCGGAGCTGGTCGAGCGCCTGGGCGCCGTGCACGGCTTGCCGGTGGGGTACTGCTTCTCGTATCCGTCGGAGACGCTGCCGTCGCTCGACGCGCGGCTGCTCCGCTGGACCAAGGGCGTCCAGGTCGCCGGGGTCGAGGGCACCAGCGTGGGCGAGCGGCTCGGCCGGGCGCTCGGCGCGCGGAGGCTCCGGCCCGGTCCGGTCCGGGTGCTGAACGACACGGTGGCGAGCCTGCTCGGGGGTGCCTTCGCGCACGGCGGGTCGCAGCCCGCGGCGTTCATCGGGCTCATCGTGGGGACGGGGACCAACATGGCCACGTTCCTCCCCGCCGGCCGGATCCCGAAGCTCAAGACGGGTCACTTCGTCGCGCCGATGGCGGTCAACCTCGAAAACGGGAATTTCAACCCTCCGCACCTCCAGCCGTTCGACGCGGAGCTCGACGCGACCTCGGAGAACCCCGGCGCGCAGCGGTTCGAGAAGGCGGTGTCCGGGGCCTACCTGCCCCGGCTCTTCGGGCGGCTGTGTCCGGATCATGCCCCGCTGACGAGCTCCGCGGATCTCGTGCGGCTCCGCGACGAGGGCGCGGACGAGGCGCGGCGGGTCGCTGGCGACCTGCTCCAGCGCTCGGCCGACCTCGTGGCGGCGGGGCTCGCGGCCGTCACCGACGTGCTCGACAGCCCTCCTGGGGTCGGCATCCTCGCGGAGGGCAGCCTCTTCTGGGGCGATCCCCGCTATGCGCCGCGGGTGCAGGAGACGCTGCGCGCCCTCGTCGGCTCCCAGGTCGAGCCCCGGATCGCCCGGCTCGAGCACGTCAACCTCATCGGGTCGGCCTGCGCCGCGCTGTTCGCCTGAACGGCTGCGCGCCGCTTCCCTGCGCCGCGCGGGAGGCGCCGGGCCTTTCGGCGCGCAAGCTGCTCGGCCAGGGGGGAGCACAGGGATGCCCGGGGATCTTCGCCATGGCCTGCCTTCGCGGGACCGGTCGAGCGCGGCCGCGCCCGCGTCCGCCTGGCTGTGCGGCGTCCCCGTGGGGGGTCCGAGGCGGCAGGATCACACATTTCTGGCCGAATCCGTTTTTTGCGACCACCATGACGCAGCGTTGACCCCCTGGGAGGAGCTCGGCCGGTGATGTGTGAAACAACAGCGCGCTTCGGCTCGACCGGACCGGTCGGGCGGGTGGGGCGCTTCCGGTCGTCGCGGGCGGGCCCCGGTAGCCGGAATGGCTATTGTCTTTAGAGAGATGCTCCCGTCGAACCGCAGACTCGCGTTCCGCAGGCAGCCGCACCTGCTCGACGACACCGGGAGCGTCGGCGTGTGGATCACGCAGCCGGCGGGCATGGTCGTTCAGCTCTTGCGGGAGACGGTGGCGACCGGTGAGGCCGCGCGGTTCATCTCGGTCGACGCGTACCAGAAGCTCGTGGGCGTCATGCGCCCGGGGGAGCGGGCGTTCTTCATCTACGACATGGCGCTCATGGTGCGGTACGAGAGCGAGGCGCGCATGATCCTGACCCAGTGGGGGCTCAACGTGCGCGACAAGATCGAGCACATCGTCGTCCGCCCGCCCCCGGAGATGAACAAGCTCGGGCGCATGGGGATCCAGACGATCGCGGCGGCGATGAGCCTGGCGGGGGTGCAGCTCGACATCGTGGACGACATCGAGCCGTTCCTGCGCGAGCAGAACCTGCGGCCGCGGATCAGCCTCACCTGAGGGGAGTCCTCGCGGGAGCCCGGCCCGAGGAGAGGCCAAGCCTCGCGCCGCGTTCTCCCACATCCGAACGTTTACGTGGTCGTGGTCGTAGACGTTTACGTGGTCGTGGTCGTGGTCGTTTACGTGGTCGTGGTCGTGGTCGTCAACGATAGGCCGTGAACGACCACGACCACGACCACGACCACGTAAACGTTCACGTTCACGTTCACGTTGGTGGCCGAGGGTGAGGGGGAGGAAGACGGGCTTCGTGCCCTGAGGACGGGAATCGCGCGGGCGTCAGTGCCCGCCGCCGGTGCCCTTGATGTCCAGCTGAGGACGGGAGGGGTCCGGCCAGTCGAGGTGGAAGAACTTGCCGCGCGGCTGATCCGTGCGCTCGTAGGTGTGCGCCCCGAAGTAGTCTCGCTGCGCCTGCAGGAGGTTCGCAGGCAGGTGGGCCGCACGGTACCCGTCGTAATACGACAGGGCCGACATGAACGCAGGCGCCCAGACGCCGTTCTGCGCTGCGATCGACACCACCTTGCGCCAGTTCGCCTGCCCCTGCTTGATCTGATCGTTGAAGTACGGATCGAGCAGCAGGTTCGTCAGGCCAGGATTGCGCGTGTACGCCTCCGTGATCTTCTGGAGGAAGCGGGCGCGAATGATGCAGCCGCCGCGCCAGATGCTCGCGATCGTGCCGAAATCAAGCGTCCACTTGTACTCCGCCTGCGCCGCCGCCATGAGCTGGAAGCCCTGCGCGTAGGCGCAGATCTTCGAGCAATACAGCGCGTCACGGATCGCCGTGATCGTCCCCTGCCGGTCCGCGACCGGGGTCGGGGTCGGGCCAGAGAGGTGCTTCGAGGCCTCGACGCGCTCGTCCTTCAGCGCAGAGAGGCAACGGGCGAACACCGCCTCCGCAATGGCGTTCGCGGGGATGCCCATGTCGAGCGCGTTGCTGCTCGTCCACTTGCCCGTGCCCTTCTGCCCCGCCGTGTCGAGGACGAAATCGACGAACGGCTTGTCCTTCTGGACAGGGTCCTTCTGCTGGAGGATATCCGCGGTGATCTGGATGAGGTACGAGTCGAGATCTCCGCTGTTCCACTCGGAGAAGACCCGCGACATCTCGTCCTTCGACATCCCGAGCAGCCCGTCGAGGAGCGTGTACGCCTCGCAGATGAGCTGCATGTCGATGTACTCGATGCCGTTGTGGACCATCTTCACGTAATGGCCCGCGCCGTTCGGCCCGATGTACGCCGTGCAGGGGACCCCGCCCTCCACCGGCTTGCCGGGGGACGCGCCCTCGATCGGCTTGCCGGTCGCCGGATCGACCTTGGCGGCGATCGCGCGCCAGATCGGCTCCAGGTGCTGCCAGGACACGGGATCGCCGCCGGGCATCAGCGAGGGGCCGAAGCGCGCCCCCACCTCGCCGCCGGAGACGCCCGAGCCGAAGAACTTGCACTGCTTCGCGTACTCCTGCTCCCGGCGGATCGTGTCGGTCCAGAGCGAGTTGCCCAGATCGACGACGATATCGTCCGGCTCGACGCCCGCCTCGATGAGCTGCTTGACCACCATGTCCACCGGCGGACCGGCCTTGACCAGGATCACCGCCTTGCGCGGCTTCTTCAGCGCGCGGACGAAGTCCTTCAGCGTCTCGCAGCAGACCAGGCCGCCGGGCGTGCTCGGGTTCCTCGCGACGAAGTCCTTCGCGACCTGCACCGTGCGGTTGTACACGGCCACCTTGAACCCGTGGTCGGCCATGTTGAGCGCGACGTTCTCGCCCATGACGGCCAGCCCGATCATGCCGATGTCGCAGCTGGATGTGGCATCATTCATCCCGGTTCTTCTCCTTCACACGTGGCTCTTTCGCCGCCAGCGACCGCAGTGCTGCGCGGCCAGGACGACGGGTCAGCAAGCCGCGAGCCGCGAATCGCAGGCCGCAGGCCCGCGCGCCGTCGATCTCGCTGGGTCGGCTGGGAGCCACGGCCGCGCATTCTGAGCAGGCCGGCGGCGCGGCGTCCAGTGCGCTCGCACGCCATGGTAGGCTCTCGCCGATGCGACCGGGCCCGGCGCTCGCAGGCCTCCTGCTCCTCGCCTCCGCGGCAGCCTCGGCCTGCGGGCCAACCACGTACAACGCCCGCGCCGCCCGCGCCTTCGCGAACGAGGACGCCCGCCGCGCCATCATCGACGATCGCGCCGCGGATCTGGAGCGAGCGGCCTGGCTTGCCGACGAGGTCCTCTCGAGCACCCCGTACTCCCCGGGTGACGCGTGGATCGCGGCGCTCCGCCTCGACGACGACGAGGGCGAGCGGCTCCGCGCGCGCCTCGAGAAGACGCCCCCCTACGACGGAGAGCACGAGGTCCCGCTCGCCAAGCTCTACCGCGCGAAGCTCGACGAGGCGCTCGCCCGCGCGGCGGCGCGCGGTGAGCGCGGCGCGCCGCCCGCGTTCGCGCGCCTCTTCGACGCGCTCGCGGAGCTCGCGGCGCCGTCGCGCGAGGCGAGCGCCGCGAGCCGCCTGCCGGCCGCGTGGCAGGCGCTCGCCGAGCACGCGCGGGCGCTCTCCGCCGAGGAGCGGAGCGTCGAGCGGCTCTCGGCCGGGAGGCCCCTCGGCGCCCCCGACACGCCCGAGATCGCCGCCGCGAAGGCGAGGGCCGGCGCGCGGCGGCGGGCGCTCGCCGGAGCGCACCGGGACGTCGCTGTCGCCGCCGCCGCGCTCCGCGCAGCGAGCGCAGGGCAGGAGCCCGCCCGGACGATCGCGCGCGACGCCCTCCATGTGCTGTCGTTCGTCCTGCGAATGCACATCGAGGCGCTCGCCGTGGCGCCGTACGTCGTGAAGCAGGCCCGGCGGGTGGCGCGGGACGAGCCCGGCTACAGGGCCGCCGTGGCGCGCGCGGAGGCGATCTCCAGGGTGCTCGAGGAGCAGCGCGCGGCGCTCTCCGCCTGCGCCGAGGCGCTCTCCGCGCCGGCGCAGACGCCGCTCGAGGACACGGCGGGCTTCGAGGCGCAGGAGGGCCTGCTCGAGCAGGGCCGGGCGATCAGCCTCGACGCCGTCCACCTGAAGCTGAAGGGCGACGTCGAGCTCCTGTTCTTCCACCAGCTCGCGAGCGCGGGCTCCTCCGGCGGCGTCAACGATTACCGGGGCAGGACGCGGCGGCTCGCCTACGACGTCGATCCTGTGTTCATGGTCGGCGGCCGGGCGCTGCTCACGTACGACTTCGACCACGCGCGCGACGCCGCGCGCCTCAACGCCGGCTTCAAGACCGACCGGCTGTTCTCGTCGGGCGGCGACATCCAGTACGACGGCTCGCTCGGCAAGCTCCTCGGGCTGAACGGCTTCGCGAGCGACGTCTTCGACATCGGCGCCGACCTCGCCGGCGTGAGCACGAGCCTCAAGATCGCGCGCTTCACCGCCGGGAACGTGACCGAGCTCGCCGTCGATCCGGCGACCGACCGCGACGCCGGCGCCGTCGCCAGCGCGCCCTTCCAGCTCTTGCTCCGCCAGATCGACGTCGGCTTCGACCTGACGAAGCTCTTCCCGGAGGCCGCGGACGACCTCTACCTCGAGGAGCTGCTCGCGGGCTTCAGGTACATCGACTACAAGCTCCCGCGCATCTTCTATGCGCTCCGCGAGCGGGACCCGGGCGAGGGCGACGTCTACGTCTTCGAGCGGCAAAGCCCCGCCCAGAGCGTGACGTCGCGGTTTTACCAGGGCGGCTTCAGCGTGCGGATGGGCAACGGCGAGTGGCCGCGGCTCGCGCCGTTCGGCGATCTCGGCCTCTACGGCGGCGCCGGCCCGGTGCGCTACGCCTTCTCCGCGGATCCCGCGGTCCCCGGCGCCCCGCGCGAGGTCGACGAGGCGACGATGATCGCGCTCTCCGGCAATGTGTCGGTGGGGCTCCGGCTCCGCTTGACTTCGTACCTCAGCCGGCTCCGCCTGCTCACCGAGCTGTCCTACAACGTGGAGGCGATCGGCCAGGGTATCATATCGAGCATCCATGCGACCAGACGCGGAGACGAGACGATCTACACGATCGGTCGCAAGCTCGAACTCGGTGGGTTCGACGTGTTCCACGGGCCCCGGCTGCTGGCGGTGCTCGTGCTCTGACGGGACAGGCGGCGCCCACGCTCCGCCCGTGCATCTGACGATGTCGATGTGTCTGTCGTGAAAAACGATCAGAACGGACGGGCGCCACATCATCGCTGGAGAGCCCCGTAAGCCACGGAATCACGGGATCTTCTCGCGCCGACGAGCGGCGACGAGCGACGACGAGCGACGACGGTCGGGGCTCCGCGCAAGCGGCGCCAATCAGCGCAGGGCGCTTACCTGTTACCTGGTGCGCGCAGATCTAACGAACGCGCCTACATTGGGGAGTTCCATGTGGGGAGTCTTACGGCCCACAAGTTTGTAAGGTCTGCAAGTTAACGAGTGCGGTCGTCCGACCAGGTGGTGTAACCTCGTTCGACGCGGGTGAGACTATGTCGCTGAACTTCAACGAGGGGATGCTGTTCGCTGGTAGGTACCGCGTCGTGCGCAGCATCGCGACGGGTGCGATGGGGGCGGTCTACGAGGTCGTCCACGTCGAGACGGATCGGCGGCGGGCGCTCAAGGTCATGCACCCGCACCTCGCCGAGAACCCCGAGTTCCACGCGCGGTTCAAGCTCGAGGCGCGCATCGCCGCGCGCATAGCGACCGAGCACATCGTCGAGGTGTTCGACGCCGGGATCGACCTGGACACCGGCATGCCGTTCCTCGTGATGGAGCTGCTCCGCGGCGAGGAGCTCAGCAAGCGCATCCGCCGCGGCGGGCGCCTGCCGCCGGAGAACGCCATCGCCTACCTGCGCCAGACCGCGCACGCCCTGGACAAAACGCACGCGGCCGGCGTGGTCCACCGCGATCTGAAGCCCGCGAACCTCTTCCTCGCGGCGAGCGACGACGACGACGAGATCCGGATCAAGGTGCTTGACTTCGGCATCGCAAAGCTGGTCGCCGAGACGGCGATCGAAGGGGCGAACACCGCCGCCCTCGGGACGCCGCTCTACATGGCGCCCGAGCAGTTCAGCGGCGAGACGATCACGCGGGCGGTCGATCTCTTCGCGCTCGGCATGATCGCGTATACGACCCTCGTCGGCAAGGCCTACTGGCTGAACGACATGCGCGAGTACAGTAACTCGCTGGCGTTCGCGGTGATCGCGATGCACGGCCCGCAGGAGCCCCCGTCCGTGCGCGCGGAGAAGGAGGGGGTGAAGCTGCCCCCGGGCTTCGACGCGTGGTTCGCGAAGGCGACGGCGCGCGAGCCCGGGGCGCGCTTCCCGACCGCTTCGTCCACGGTGGAGGCGCTCGCCGAGGTCTTCGACATCGCCCCCATGACGGTCAGGTCGTCGCGCCTGGCCGCGCTGGAGACGCCGATCCCGCGGTATAGCCATGTCAGCCAGGGGCCCGGGTCGTCGATGCCGGTGGCCGCCCAGTCGTCCAGCACGGGCGTGGAGACCCGGGTCGGCACCGGCACCGGCACCACCGCGGCGCCGCGGAGCCGATCCGCGCTCGTCGTCGCGGCCATCGCCCTGGTCGGCGGCAGCGCCCTCGCCTTCGCCGCGTTCAGCAAGGGCAGGTCCCCGGCCCCCGGCCCCACCGAGCACGCGCAGGCGGCGCAGGCGGCGCAGGCTGCGGCCGTCGCGCCGCCCTCCACGCCGCCCGATGCCGCCCCGGGCGCAGCCCGCCCCGAGGAGGCCGGCAAGGAGGCCGGCACGCCCAGGTCGACCGACCTCGCGGCGCCGGCGAGCCCCGCCGCCGCGCCGCCCGCGAACAGCAGCCTGGCGATCGCTCCCGAAGTGTTGGCGAGCGCGAAGGCCTCGCCGGCGCCGCGCACCCCGGCGCCGCCGCCCGGCGCCTGGCGCAAGATCGCGCCGACCGCCTCCGCCGCCCCCGCGGCGAAGCCCCGGGAGTCGCTCTACGGCGCAGACTGAGCGCGGCCCCACAACCCGCTGATTTTTTGCCTGGGGCGGTCCCAAAGGAGGTATCTCATGTTACCTCCGATGCGAACCTTCTGGCCCGGGTCCGTCTTGAGCGGACTACTGTGCATTGCTGTCACCGCGCCGGCGAACGCGCAGCCTGACGCCGTGGCCGTGGCCGAGTCGCTCTTCAACCGCGGCCTCGCGGACATGCTGGCAGGGAAGTTCCAGACCGGATGCCCTGCCCTCACCGAGAGCTACCGGCTCGATCCTCGCGCAGGGCGGCTGTTCACGCTCGCCGAGTGCGAGGCCAAGTGGGGGCGCACCGCGACCGCGGTCGCGCGCTACAACGACTTCCTTTCGCTCTACTCCCGCCTATCCGAGTCCGAGCAGCTCAAGCAGTACGATCGCTACAAGCTCGTGCTCGAGCAGCGCGACGCGCTCGTGCCGCTCGTGCCACAGCTCACGCTGTCGCTGCCGGCCGACGCGCCCGCCGGGACGGTGGTCCAGCGCGACGGCATCACGCTGGAGGGGCCTTCGCTCGGGATCGCGCTCCCCGTCAACCCGGGCGAGCACGTCGTGACGACGAAGGCGCCGGGCGGGCCCACCCACGAGGTGCGGTTCACGATCGAGAAGTCGGAGGAGAAGACGATCGAGCTCGAGGTGAAGCTCCCGGAGGCGCCGCCCCCCGCGACGCCGGCGGATCAGCCGCCCCAGCAGTCCGCCCCGCCGCCGTCGCAGCACGACGAGGGCGCGTCGCGGACGCCGGCGCCGACCGGGACCAGCGGCCGGCGCGTGCTGACGTACGTGACGGGCGGGCTCGCCTTGGGCGGGCTGATCGCCGGGGGAGTGACGGGAGCCATGGCGCTCAGCGAGGGCCGCCACGCGGAGGAGGACTGCGACGACGTCGGCTCCGGCAGGGCGGTATGCAAGACCGCCGAAGGGAAGGCCGCTGGAAAGCGCGCGAAGGACCTGGGGCTGGTGAGCACGATCGGCTTCGGCGCCGGGGCGGCGCTGGCCGGCACCGCGCTCGTGCTCTTCCTGACGGAGCCCTCCTCGTCCGGTTCGCAGGCCAGCGCGACGACCGGCGCGCAGGCCGGCGCCGCGCCCTACCACCCAGCAGGCGCGATGAGCTGGTCGCTGCTCGCGGGACCGACCGGCGGCGGCGTCGTGGTGCGCAGCCAGTGGTGAACCAGCCCGCGCCTGTCGCCGCCTTCGCGCGCGCACGGTAGCGCGGCGCACGCTCACGCCGCCTCGAAGCCGCGTTGCGATGCGACGTCCAAGGGAAATCCACGACCGCCTCGCCGCGCACCGTCGGAACCTTGCGCCTCGTCCTGGGGCGCGGCCGAGCGTAGTATCCCATGGAAAACTACAGGCCGACGCGCCCTGGCGGGTGAGGCGGTGAGGAAAGGGCAACTCATGATCACGAAGACCACGATGGCCATGTTCGGGGTCGCAGCCGCCGGTCTGCTCGCAGGCTGCACGGAGACGCTCGATTCGCAGCAGATCAAGACCGGAGGGATCTCGGCGACCCTGGAGGCGATCGCCGAGAGCGCGTCGTCGACGACCCTGCGGGCCACCCTCAAGGCCGGCGGCGACGAGAGCAACACGTACGTCATCCTGAGCGCGGGAGATCGGATCTCGGCGACCGTGGACGGCGAGGCGGTCGCGATGTCCGCCGAGAGCGATGGGGTCTACGAGGCCGGCGTCGACGTCGGCGCAGGAGGCACCGAGATCAAGGTGCTGCTGGACCGCGACGACGAGGACGACGACGACGCGACGAACAACGTGGGGACGCTCCCCGATCCGTTCGACCTCGAGGCGCTGCCCAGAGAGCCAGTCCCGCGCGGCGAGGACCTCACGATCACCTGGTCGCCGAGCGCGTCCGGGGACGACATGGTGATCGACGTGAAGGGCGACTGCATCTTCTCCAAGACGTTCGATGTGGGGGGCGACCCGGGGACGTACACCATCGACGCGGGCGAGCTGGAGGCGACCAGCTCACAGGAGCCCGAGAGCTGCGACGTGGACGTCGTGATCCGCCGCTCGCGCAGCGGCACGACGGACAACAACCTGGACCCGGAGAGCTCGTTCGAGCTGAGCCAGGTCCGGGGAGGCCGCTTCACCTCGGCCCCCTGAGGCTCAGCCGAACAGCGCGGCGTAGTCGTCCTCGCGGAAGCCCACGAGCACCCGGTTTCCCTTCACCAGCACAGGCCGCTTCACGAGCTTCCCGTCCTCGGTGAGCCACCGCGTGACGTCGTCGTCGCTCGCGGCGTCCACCCGCGCCTTGCCGAGCGCGCGGTAGCTCTGCCCGCTCGTGTTGAGCCACCGGCGCACCGAGAGCCCGCTCGCTGGGATCCACCGGGCGAGCTCTGCGGCCGTCGGCGGCTCATCGACGATGGGGCGCACGGCGACGTCGACGCCGCGCTCGCCGAGCCACTTCAGCGCTCGCTTGCAGGTGCTGCAGCCGGCATAAGAGAGGATCTGGACCTTGCTCATGCCGGGCCTTCTGCCCCCTCGACCGCGCGACATCAAGCGCGGATGAGCGCGAAAAAGGAGATGGAAAGCGCGCGCATAGCAGGAGAGAAAAAAAAGGGCTCCTGTGCAATGCGCCCGGAATGCGCCCGAAGACGAGCAATGCACCGATTGACCGCGGGCGGTTCATGGCGCGCGCCGGCGCCGACGGCGGCGGACGAAATGCCGCATCGCGCGACGGGCCGTCTGGTATAGGGGGCGCGGAAAGGAGCCGCCCCCAGCGGCAGCGCCCCTCGTGATCCGTCTCGATTCCATCAGCAAGCAGCACGGCAAGCAGATCCTCTTCCTCGAGGCCTCCGCGGCGGTGAACCGCGGCGAGAAGGTCGGCCTGGTGGGGCCCAACGGCTCGGGCAAGACGACCATCTTCCGGATGATCACCAAGGAGGAGGCGCCCGACGGCGGCCAGGTCGCCATCGATCGCGGCGTCACCGTCGGCTACTTCAGCCAGGACGTCGGCGAGATGAAGGGCAGGAGCGCCGTCGCCGAGACCATGGACGGCGCCGGCCCGGTCTCCGACGTCGCCGCGGAGCTCCGCGAGCTCGAGGCCGCGCTCGCCGACCCCGAGCGGATGGATGAAATGGAGAGCTTGATCGAGCGCTTCGGGCAGGCCCAGGCCCGCTACGAAGAGCTCGGCGGCTACGCGCTCGACGCCAAGGCGCGCGAGATCCTCGCCGGGCTCGGCTTCAGCCAGGCCGTGATGGACGGCGACGTGGGCGCCCTCTCGGGCGGGTGGAAGATGCGCGTCGCGCTCGCCCGCATCCTCCTCATGAGGCCCGACGCGCTCCTGCTCGATGAGCCGACGAACCACCTCGACATCGAGTCGATCATCTGGCTCGAAGGGTACCTGAAGCAGTATGCCGGGGCGCTCGTCATGACCTCGCACGACCGAGAGTTCATGAACCGCATCGTCACCAAGATCATCGAGATCGACGGCGGCGAGCTCACCAGCTACTCCGGCAACTACGAGTTCTACGAGCAGCAGCGCGCCATCAACGAGCAGCAGGCCGAGGCGCAGTACGAGCGCCAGCAGGCGATGCTCGCGAAGGAGATGCGCTTCATCGAGCGCTTCAAGGCCCAGGCCGCCAAGGCGGCGCAGGTCCAGTCGCGCGTGAAGAAGCTGGAGAAGATCGACAAGGTCGAGCCGCCGAAGCGCAGGAGGACGATCCGCTTCGAGTTCAAGCCCGCGCCGCGCTCGGGCGACGACGTGGCGCGGCTCAGCGGGGTGAAGAAGTCCTTCGGCGGGCGCTCCATCTACGACGGATTCGACCTCCTGATCCGCCGCCGCGAGCGCTGGTGTGTGATGGGCGTAAACGGCGCCGGCAAATCCACCCTTCTCAAGCTCGTCGCGGGGGCATCCGCCCCGGACGCAGGCGGGGTGAACGTCGGCGCGAGTGTGAAGCTGGGGTATTTCGCGCAGCACGCGATGGAGCTCCTCGACCCGACCCGCTCCGTCTGGGAGTCCATCGTGGCGAGCTTCCCGCAGGCCTCGATCGGCTCGCTCCGCACGCTCGCCGGCGCGTTCGGCTTCTCGGGCGACGACATCGACAAGCCCTGTCGCATCCTGTCCGGCGGCGAGAAGGCGCGCCTCGTGCTCGCGATCATGCTCTATGATCCGCCCAACTTCCTCGTGCTCGACGAGCCGACGAACCACCTCGACATGGCGACCAAGGAGATGCTCGTCGCGGCGCTCGCCTCGTTCGAGGGCACCATGCTGTTCGTCTCGCACGATCGCCGCTTCCTCGCCGCGCTGTCCAACCGCGTCCTGGAGCTCCTGCCCGACGGGCCGCGCGTGTATGGCGGGGGATACCTGGAGTATGTCGCCCAGAGCGGACACGAGGCGCCAGGCATCCGGAGCTGACCCGCGCCGACGTGGCGCTCGCGCGGCGTGCGGCGCGCGCGGCGAGCAAGCTCCGCCTGGGAGCGGCGCTCTCTCGTCGATTTCGTCGATTCGAGTCGGTGCTAGGTGAACACGCGCTCAAGGATTCGCGCTATCGTGAGGTCCCCGATGGATCTGCTCGGTAGACCGAACCCAAAGCGGCTCTCCGACTTCATCCAGCGCCACCACGACGCGCTCCTGGATGCCTGGAAGTACCGAGTCCAGGCGCTCAGCCCGGCGCGGCGGCTGCCGGCGCCGAGGCCGACCGATCACCTCCCGGACATCCTCGCCTACATCGCCGAGGGCACGCGCAGCGCGGGCACGGCGGCGGCGGCCTACCGGAAGCACCGGGGGCTCCCCGGGCTCCACGCGTTGAGCCGGCTCGCCCACGGGTACGATCTCGCCGACGTCGTGATGGAGTACGCGGCGCTCCGCGTCGTGATCCTGGAGCTCTGGGAGCGGGACGGCGGCGGGGACGGGGGGCGTGAGGTCATCCAGCTGAACGGGACGATCGACGAGGCGATCGCCGACGCGGTGTCCCGTTACCAGGCGGCGCGCGTGCGCCTGCTCCAGGCGCTCGACGCCATCTCGACGGCCGCGCTCGGAAGCAGCGATCTGGACACCTTCCTGAAGGCGCTGCTCCGTGCCACCCGGGAGGCGGCGGCCGCCGTGGACGTGGCGATCGTCCTGCTCGGGGACGGAGACGCCCTCGAGGTCCACGCGACCGCGGGCATCGACGACGGGCCGCTGCCCGGGCCACCGCTCGAGGCGGCGCGGGAGTTCGCCCGCGCGGTCCTCGCGCTGCGCGGGCCCACGTCGCTCGACGCCGCGGCCGGCGGCTTGCCCGTCACCGCGCGGGAAATCCGGGCGAGGGGGCTGCGCGCCGTCTACGGCGTGCCGCTGATCCACGAGGGGCACTCCATCGGCGTCGCGATCCTCGGCTCCCGCAACGCCGAGGAGTTCTCCGAGGACGACGCGCTGATGCTGCGCACGATGACCAGCCGGGCGACCGGCATCATCGTGCAGGCGCAGCTCGTCGCGAAGGAGCGCGCGGCGCGGCGCCAGGCGGACGACGCCCGCGCCCTGCTCGCGACCGTGGTCGAGCAGATGCCGGCGGGGCTCGTCATCGCCGAGCCGCCGACGGGGCGCGTCCTCCTCTCGAACCCCCAGGCCGGGGCGATCTTCGGGCTGCCGCTCCTGGACATCCACGACATCGATGGATACGCCGTCTGCCGGGGCTTCGACGCTCGGTCGGGCAGGCCGTACGAGGCCCGGGATTGGCCTCTCGCGCGGACGATCACGACCGGCGAGGTCGTGATCGACGAGGAGATCGACATCGTCCGCGACGACGGCGCGCAGGGGCGGATCCTCGTGCGCTCGGCGCCGGTCCGGGATCCGGTCGGGCGCGTGATGGCGGCCGTCGTGACCTTCTTCGACATCACGGAGCGGACGCGCGTCGAGCGGGGAGAGCGCTTCCTGGCCGCCGCGAGCGCCGCCCTCAGCGACACCCTCGACTTCCAGGGCACGCTCGACCGGGTGGGGCACCTGACGGTCCCCGAGCTGGCAGACTGGTGCGTCATCCAGACGCTCCCGGACCTCGAGCAGGCGCGCGGGATCACGGTGACCCACACGCGCCCGGAGGAGCTCCAGCGGGCGCGCGCGCTCTTCCGCGAGCTGGATCCCCCGCCGCCGCTGATGGCGCTGCTGGAGCGGGCCCTCTGCCGCGAGCGCCCGGAGCTCGTCAGGGATCTGTCGCACCCGCTGGTCGCCTCGCTCGACGAGAACGGCGCCCTCCGCCGGTTCGCCCGGGCGCTCGGGATCACGTCGGCCCTGGTGGTCCCGATGGTCGCGCGGGGCCGCACCTTCGGCTGCATCACGCTGGCGACGGCAGGGTCCGGCCGGGTCTACGACGAGGCGGACCTCGCGGTGGCGCACGACCTGGCGCAGCGGGCGGCGCTCGCCGCGGACAACGCCCGCCTGTACGAGGCGGCGCAACGCGCGATCGAGCTCCGGGACAACGTGCTCGCCACGGTGTCCCACGACCTCAGGAACCCCCTGAGCGCGATCCTCACGGCGGCCGCCGTGATGACGAAGCGCGCGGCGACGCGGGGAGAGAAGGGCGACACGAAGGCGATCCAGGCGATCCAGCGCTCGGCGCACCGGATGGATCGGCTGCTCCACGACCTGCTCGACTTCGCGAGCCTGCGCGCCGGCCGGCTGGCGCTGCGCCGGCAGCCGCAGGATCCGCGGGAGATCGGCAGGGAGGCGGTGGAGACGTTCGAGTCGCAGGCCCTGGAGAAGGGGGTCCAGCTAGGGGTCGTGGCGGCCGACGACGTCCCGCTCGTCACGTGTGATCGCGATCGGGTGCTCCAGGTGCTCACCAACCTCCTGAGCAACGCGCTCCAGGTCACGGGCGCCCAGGGGGCGATCACGCTGCGGTGCGAGCGCGGGGAGGAGCACGTCGTCTTCTCGGTGGCCGACACGGGGCCCGGGATCCCGGAGGACGAGCTGCCCCACCTCTTCGAGCGGTTCTGGCGCGGCCAGCGGAACGGCTACAAGGGCACCGGGCTCGGGCTGGCCATCGCCCGGGAGCTCGTGGCGGCCCACGGGGGGACGATCCACGTGGAGAGCCGCGTGGGCGTGGGGACGACGTTCAGGTTCACGATCCCCGTCATGGACGAGGGGTGAGCCGGGGACGGCGGGCAGACGGGACAGCCGCCGCAGGGGAGGAGTGGACGATCGAGCGCGCCGGTCCCAGGAGCCCTCGGGAAGGAGGAGACATGGGAGTCGATACCACGCACGATCCGCCGGGCGACCCGCGCCTCGCACACGAGGTCAGCGAGGAGAAGCGGCCTCTCCCGCAGGCGGATGTCCCGGGCGTCCGCGGGCCGATCACGCCGTCTGGCGAGCTCGAGGACACTCCGCCCGACGAGGTCGATAGCTGGGGCAGCGAAGGCGGCGCCGGCTCGTACGCGGGGGGGCCGATCATCTCGAATACGAAGATCTCCGCGCCGAGGTCGCCCCGCGCGTCGGGGTAGCGGGGAAGTAGGGTTGATCCGTCCGGCCGGCGGGCGCGACACAAGGGCGACCGGTGAGCGCTGCAGACAGCGAGAAGAAGTCAGGTCGACCCCTGAACTTTTAAGACGACGACCGCGCCACCTCACGGCAGCTGCGCGGACCTGGGCGCGCACCGCTGCATGTAGGCCGGCTCGGGGCAGCCGTCGTGCGTCAGGATCTCGCCGTCCAGGCACTTCACGAGCGCCGCCCGGATGTCGAGGCACCTCCCCCGCCCCGCGTCCACACAGCGATGCTCCGTGGTGGTCCCGTTGGCGCAGCCGTCGAGCTGGCCCTCGGGGCACTCGAGGAGCGGCCCAGTCGAACAGCCGTTCTCCCGCTGCTCGCCCGCCGCAACCGTCGACGTCCCCTGGGTCGCCGGCTGCTTGCTGGAGCAAGCCGCGCTCGAGACGAGCGCGAGCCCCGTGAAGAAGAGCCCCGTGAAGAAGAGGCTCAGGCCCCGACGGGGCGAGTCGCTGCGCGTGTTCATACCGTCGTTCTCCGTGGATCAAGCCCGGCCGCGGGACCCCGAAGGCAGGTCGCCGCCCGAGCGGGCGGCAGCGTACTCCACTCCACGTCCACGGGACGACAGGGTCCCGGCCCACGCTCGCCTCGCCCCGCAGGCGCGGCCCAGGTCAAGACCCGATGGCCAGGTCAAAACGCGCCGCCGCCGTGCGCGAGCAGCGCCCACGTGTCGCCGCCCGTCTGGGTCGTCGCGCCGCCGAGGCTCAGGTCGTCGAAGAACGCAGGACGGAAGTTGAACCGAGCGCCCAGCTTGACGTTGCGCGTGACGAGCCGCTCCACGCCCGCGGTGAGCGGCACCGACAGCGCGAACGCGTCGCCGCCGCGGCCCGCCCAGCCCACGTAGCCCACGCCCGCGACAACGAACGGCTGCACGATCGCCTCGTCAGCGCGCAGGATGTTGTAGCGCAGACCCGCGTCGAGCGAGGTCATCACCAGCGATTTCCCCACGATCGCGCGCTCGTTCACCGAGCCGGTGTAGTTGGCCTCGACGGCCACGCGCGGCGACATGCTCCCGGTCACCCGAACGTTCCAGCTCGGCCCGACGCCCGCGGCGCCGCCCAGGAAGCCCAGCACGCCGAGGCCGCCCTCCACAGCGACAGTGGGCTCCGGGATGCGCCGGATGAGCGGTTGATCCGCCGGAGGGAGGTTGCCTGTCGGCCGGACCTGCTGATCCCGGCCCGCCGCGCCCTGCGCCTCCGCCGCGCCGGCGAGCGCCATCATTCCGGCGGCGGTCATGGCGGCCGCCGCGAGTCGTCGCGTGCTCATTGCAGTTGTCTCCGGTTGGCTCGTTCCGTCTTCGACGACCGCCTCGTGCACACCGCAGGCCACACGCGGCTGTGCAGCGCAGGTCCGGCGGGCTCCACCTTGCGCCGCGCAGCCGGGCGCCGCCGAAACCGCGGCGCCACCGAAACCGCGGCGCCGCTCGCACGTATCCCGGACATGGAATTCATGGAACCGAGGCGCAGAGCGGGCGGGCGAGCAATGGCGATGACCCCGATCTCCCTTTCCGGGCGCCGGCCTTCCTGTTCAAGTGGAGACCGCCGCGCGCCCTCGTGCGCGGGCGCGCAACAACCCGAGGGATCCAGGAGGCGAGCGTGAAGACGATCCGGACAAGGACCTTGCTCCTCCTCGCGCTCGCGGCCGCCGGCCTGGGCGCGGCCGCGTGCCAGGGGGAGCAGCCGAGCCTCGCGCCCGCCGCGACCGAGCTCAAGGCGCCGGAGCCGAAGGCGCCCGCCGCGGCGACCTTCGCGATCGACCGCGCGGGCAGCAAGGTCGAGCTCGTGATGGATGCGCCGCAGGAGAAGATCCGCGGGCGGATCGCGGGCGCCGCCGCGGGGACGCTCCAGGTCGACCCCGCCGACATCACGAGGACGACGGGCCTCATCACGGTCGACCTCTCCACGATCGAGCTCTTCCAGACCGCCGTGGGCGACGACGGCAAGCCCGGTGAGGAGAAGAAGAGCGACCTGCAGAACCAGCACGCGCGCACCTGGCTCGAGATCTCGAAGGACACGCCCGACGACGTCCGCGCGAAGAACGAGAAGGCCCAGTTCGCGATCCGGTCGATCTCGACCTCCGGCGAGAAGGACCTCTCGAAGCTGTCCGGCGCGGAGCGGACGGTGACCGTCACGGCGTCGGGCGACCTGCTGCTGCACCAGCGGCAGTCCCCGAGGACCGTGGAGCTCATCGCCACGTTCAGGTACGAGGGCGAAAGGCCCGCGAGCGTCACCGTGAAGACGGCGAAGCCGTTCCCGGTGGGGCTCGCCGAGCACGACGTCCGCCCGCGGGAGGCGTTCGGCAAGCTCGCCCAGAAGACGCTCGAGGTGCTCTCGCCCAAGGTCGCCAAGGAGGCGATGGTGACGCTCGAGCTGACCGCGACCGCCGGCGCGGCCCCCACGGCGCCGGCGGCGGCAGCGGACGGCGGCGCGCGGTGAGCGCGGCGCGCCGCCCGAAAGTGGGCCGTTGCGGCGACGCAGCGGCTCTGAGATGACACGGCGGTCCGGAAGCCGCCGGAAGCCGGATCACGCCTCGCCCGCCGGAGGGCGCAGGCCCGTCGAGACGACAACGGCGGGCGCAGGCCCGTCGAGACGAGAACCAGAGGAGCCACACGATGCTGTCGAAGAAGAGCATTTACGAGACCCTCGCCGCGCTGAGCGCCGGCGCCATGGTGATGAGCGGCTGCGCCGGCGCGCAGGCGCCGGTCAACGCGAGCGAGGTCCCCGCAGAGCAGGCCGCCCCCGCCGCCCCGGCCGAGCCCGCGCCGGCGCCCGCGCCCGCGCCGGCCGAGACCGCCACCGGCGACGCCGCCGCGGGCGCGAACGTCCCCGCCGCCCCGGCCGAGCCCGCGCCGCCGAGCGACGCGCAGTCCGCCGCGACCTCGCCGAAGGTCGCCCCCACGGCCACCCCGGCGGCCACGGCCGCGCCGCCCACGCCGCCCACCGGCGCCCCGGCGAAGCCCGCCGCCAAGAAGACGGGCGCCGCCGCGAAGAAGCCCGGCCACGCGGGCTGCGGCCAGGGCACCTGCGGCTGATCGCGGCCTCCCGCGCCCTTCCCCGTACCCCCATGACCGGCAGCGCGCTCACCGGCGTCGGCCTCGGGCTCCGATGGGAGTTCCTCGACGAGGTGCTCGCGGCGCTCGACGCGCCCGATCACGTCGCGCGCGACGCGGCGCTGCCCGTCCCCTTCTTCGAGCTCTCCCCCGAGAACTACATGCGGCGCGGCGGCTACTTCCCCGCCGCGATCGAGCGCGTCCGGGAGCACCGCCCGATCCTGACGCACGGGCTCACCCTGTCCGTCGGCGGGCTCGATCCGCTCGACGCCGGCTACCTGCGCGCGCTCGGGGGGTTCCTGGCGCGGCTCGATCCCCCCTTCCACAGCGACCACCTCTGCTTCTCCGGGGTCGACGGCGCGTTCCTCCACGACCTCCTGCCGCTCCCGCACACGTCCGCGGCCGCCGCCCACGCCGCGGCCCGCATCCGCGAGGCGGAGGAGCGGCTCGAGCGCCCGATGGCGATCGAGAACATCACCTACTACCTGGTCCCGGGCCGCGCCTCGCTCGACGAGGCCGACTTCCTCGTCGAGGTGCTCGAGCGCGCCGGCTGCCGGCTCCTGCTCGACGTGAACAACGTCTACGTCAACGCCCGGAACCACGGCTTCGACCCGGTCGCGTTCCTGGAGAAGATCCCTCCCGAGCGCGTGGCCGCGATGCACGTCGCGGGGCACGCGTGGCGCGACGACGCGGAGGTCCTCGTCGACACGCACGGCGCGCCGGCGATCGCCCCGGTGCTCGACCTGCTCGCCCGCGCGGTCGCGCGGACCGGGCCGGTGCCGGTCGTGATCGAGCGGGACAACGACGTGCCGCCGCTCGGCGCGTTGCTCGCCGAGCTCGCCGAGGTCGACGCGGCGTACCGGCGCGGGCTCGCCGCGCGGGAGGCGCGAGCGTGAGCGGGGCGCGCGGGGTGGGCGAGGCGGGCGAGACGCGCGAGACGTGCGAGACACGCGAGACGTCGAACACGCCGCCGCCGGAGCTCGCGGCGCTGGCGCGGGCGCTCCAGCGGAGCGTGACCGCGCCGGACGGCGAGGCGATCGCGGCCGATCCGCGCGCGTGGCTCGCCCGCGCCGGGCTCGAGGGGCCGGACCTCGAGGCGATGGCGGCGCTCCCGCCGAAGCGGCTGCTGCTCTACCGGAGCCTCATCCGCCGCGGGCTGACGGGCGCGATCCGCGCCGGGATCCCGCGGACCGCGGCGCGGCTCGGCGCGCGGTTCGAGGCGGACGTGGAGCGCTTCATCGAAGCGGAGCCGCCCCGGTCGCGCTACCTCCGCGACATCGCGTTCGAGTTCGTGGGGTTCGCCGCGCCGCGCTGGGCCGGGGATCCGGAGGTCCCCGCGTACCTCGCGGATCTCGCGCGCCACGAGCTGGCCGCCTTCGCGGCGGCGTGCGCCGAGCAGGACGAGGAGGCCGGCGCGGGCGGGGCGTCAGGGCCGCTCGGCGACGAGGCACCAGCGACACCGGGCAACGAGGCGCCGGGACCGCCGGGCAACGAGGCGCCGGGGCCCCTGGGCGAAGCGCTGTCGCTCGACCGGGGGGCGCGCTTCCAGCGGGCCGCGGCGCTCGTGCGCTACGAGCACGCGGTCCACAGGCTGCAGGGCGACGCGTCGGCGCGCGACGTGCCGGCCCGCGAGCCCACCCGCCTGCTCGTGTACCGCGACGCCGCGCACGACGTGCGCTTCCTCGAGCTCACGCCGCTCGCGGCCGAGATCCTGGGCCGCCTCCTCGCGGGCGCCGCGCTCGGGGAGGCCGTGGTCGCGGGCTGCGCCGCGCTGGGATACCCGGTCGACGGGCCGGTGCTGGAGAGCACCGCGGCCCTGCTGAGCGACCTCGCCGAGCGCGGGGCGCTCCTCGGGCCGTCGCGATGATCGCCGGGGCGCAGACGGTGTATGCCGTCAGGACCGCCATGGATGAGCTCGCCCTGAACGAAGCGATGGACCGGTACGCGTGCGGCGACGCGCGCGCGTTTCCGGAGCTGCACCGCGCGCTCGCGGCGCGCCTCCTCGCGTACCTCACCCGCATGAGCGGCTCGGAGACGCTCGCGGGCGACCTGACGCAGGAGACGTTCCTGCGGATGCACCGCGCCCGATCGAGCTTCGCCCGCGGCGGCGCCGTCGCGCCGTGGGCCTACGCCATCGCGCGCAACGTCTACCTGGATCACGCGCGCGCCCAGAAGCACCGCGGCACCGAGCGCCTCCCGAGCGATCCGGGCGCGGAGCCGCCGGACGCGCGCGGCGCGGACGCCGAGGCGGTCGCGATCGCCTCCGAGACGGCGCGGGCGGTGGAGCGGACGCTGGCGGGCCTGCCGGCCTCGCAGCGCGAGGCGTTCATCCTGATCCGGTACGAGGGGCTCAGCGTACAGGACGCCGCGGCCGTCCTGGGGACGACCGCGAGCGCGGTGAAGCTCCGCGCGTTCCGCGCCTACGAGGCGCTGCGGGCGGCGCTCGATGATCTCAAGCGGCGGCCCGAGGCGGAACCAGGAGGCGCGGAAGAGCGCCGCCGGGGCAAGAGCCAGGGGCGCGTCCGGGGAGGTGCCAATGTCGACTGATCGCGACTTGCTGAGCGAGCTGAAGGACATCCCCGATCCCGCGGCCCACCTCGCCGCCGGCCCGCCGCCGGCCCAGGTCGAGGCGCCGGCCGAGCCGTCGCCGACGCGCCCGGCGCGCGAGCGCCGCGTCGTGGGCGCGATCCTTGCGGGGCTCGCGTGGATCCTGCTCCTGACGTGGTGGGAGGGCTTCCGCGACGACCTCGGGTCGCCCCGGGTCGCCCTCCCGCTCGTCCTCTTGGCGGCGCTCTCCGGCCTCGGCCTGCTGCTCGCGCTCTTGCCGCGCGCCCGGGGCCTGCCGGCCGGCGTGCGGGCGCTCCAGGTGCTCGTCGCCGCGGTGGCGGTCGGGTTCCTGGCCGCGGCGGTCGTCACGTCGCGTGTGGACGACGTGCTGGCGCCCCTGATCGTGCACCTCGAGTGCAGCGCGGTCGCGCTCAGCATGGCGCTCGTGCCGTTCGCGCTGGCGGCGCTCGTGCTGCGCCGCTCGTTCCTCTCGGCCCCGGCGTGGCGGGGCGCCGCGATCGGGGCCCTGTGCGGGCTCGGGGCGGCGCTCGGCATCCACGCGCACTGCTCGCTCGACGAGGTCGTCCACGTCGCCTTCGCCCACGGCGTGCCCATCGCGGCCGGCGCGCTCCTCGGCGCCGCCGCCGGGGCGCTGCGCGGGCGAGCCTGAGGCGCCGCGCGGCGTCGCGCATCCTCCCCGGCCATCACTGCGAGGCGGCGCGACCGCCGCGGACCTGCCGGCGCGCGCCGCGAAGAGGATCGTGCCGTGGCGCTTGCGCCGCGGCGCTGGCCAGGACTAACGCAGGAGGCAGGAGAAACCAGGTCGATGCGGCGCGCGCTCCTCTTTCTGGCGGCGGGACTATGGCTCGGATGCGGCAGCTCCGGCGCCGGAGCCGCGAACAACGGCGCCACGACGGGCGTGACCGCCGGCGGCGGTGAGGGCGCGAGCCAGGGCGACGCCGCGAGCGTCGGCAGCACGAGCGCCAGCAGCACGAGCGGCGGGGGCGCGGGCGGCAACGGCGCGGGCGGCGGCGGCGGCGCGGGCGGCAACGGCGCGGGCGGCGGCGGCTCGCAGGCCGAACGCGCGTTCGCGGTCTATGTCGGTGGTCACGAGGGGCTCTTCGTCTTCCGCCTGGACGACTCCGACGGCGCGCTCTCGGCCGTGCAGGGCCCGCTCGACGCCGAGATGAACCCGACCTTCCTCGCCGTCGACCCCGCGCACCAGCGCCTCTTCGCGGCGAACGAGCTGAACGAGGTGGACGGGGAGCTGTCCGGCGCCGTCAGCGCGTTCCGGATCGATCCTCAGGGCGGGACGCTCGAGCTCATCAACAGGGCTTCTTCGAAGGGCGCGGGCCCCGCCCACCTGTCCACGGATCGCTCCGGGCGCTTCGTCCTCGTCGCCAACTACGGCGGCGGGACGGCGGCGGTGCTCCCCGTGGGCCAGGACGGCGCGCTCGGCCAGGCGGTCGACGAGGAGTCCTACGGGCGCCGGGCGAGGTCGCACCAGGCCGTGACCGACCCGGCGAACCGGTTCGCGTTCGTCAGCAACCTCGGGGTCAACTCGATAGCGCAGTACACCTTCGACGCGGACACGGGCCAGATGGATCCGAACGACCCGCGAAGCCTCTCGTTGCCCACGGCCGGGACGCCTCGGCACCTCGAGTTTCACCCGAATGGCCGGTTCGCGTACCTGATCAACGAGTACGAAGACTCGATCACCACCTTGAGCTACGATCCGTCGCGCGGGACGCTCTCCGCCGTGGCGACGGTGTCGACGTTGCCGGACGGCGCGAGCGCCGAGGGAAACAACGGCGCCGAGGTCCAGGTCTCCCCGTCGGGCAAGTTCGTGTACGGGTCGAACCGCGGCCACGACAGCATCGCCATCTTCGCCGTCGATCCCGAGCGGGGCACGCTCACGCCCGCCGGCCATGCCTCGACGCAGGGCATGACGCCGCGCCATTTCCAGATCTCGCCGACAGGCAAGCTGATGCTCGTCGCGAACCAGGATTCGGGGAACATCGTCGCGTTTCGCGTGGACGAGGCGACGGGCGCCCTCGAGCCGACAGGCCGCGTCACCGAGGTCCCCGAGCCCACCTATGTCGGGATCGTGGCCTTGCCGGACCGCTGAGCGGGGCGCCCTCTCTCGGGCCCTGGCGCTGGGGGACGAGCGAGCGTCGGCCCGGCCCCTGCGACGACGTCGATCGCCGGATCGACGCCGCACAGATGCGCGTGGTGGATCCACCACACCCAGCACAGCATGCCGAACGGCAGATAGCCGAAGTACCCGAGCAACGGCATCTCGAACACGTGCAGCACGTTCACGTAGGGCACGTCGTACTTCCAGAAGTTGGGGTTCTGTGGCGTGCTGTAGAAGTTCCACATCTCGCCGACCAGGTAGTTGAGCGCGCACGCCAGGCCCATCAACACCACCGGCGCCCAGTTGCCGCTGCGGATCGCCGAGAACGGCGTCCACGCGCCCGCGAGCGACACCGCCGCGGTCAGCACCAGCAGCGGGCTCAACCACAGCAGCGGGAACAGCGGCGCGGGCCACAGCACCAGCGCGGCCAGCGACAAGAGGCCGATCCACAACAACCGCCGGACCGCCGCGCGCGACAGCGCGATCTGCGGCCCACGCTCGAAGCGAGCCCGCAGCGGCGCGATCGTCGTCAGCAATTGATAGACCACGAAGGTCGACGGCAACACCGTGGTGAAGGCCAGGCCGAACCACGCCAGGTAGCCGCACCGCGAGAAGATCGCGTCGTTGGGGTAATACCAGTTCGAGCGCGTGAAGTAATTGAGGTACTCGAAGAAGTACCAGGACACGCACGAGGTCGCCGCGATCGCCAGCACCGCCGCCGGCCGCCGCGATACCAGCGAGACCCCACCGGTGCGGCGATAGACAACGCCGTCGAGCGCGAGGATGAAGCCCCACCACTGCGGCACGAAGCTGAACGGCACCAGCGCCGCCGCCTCCAGCGGCTTGCCCCACATCAGCGCCCACGAGGCCACCGCCAGCAGCGCGCCCGGCACGCACCACGGCGGGAACGGGACCGGCCGGACGCCCGCGGGCCGGGTCGCCGCCGGCGCGGCGAACCCGAACCGCTGCGGCGCCCACAAGAAGCCGAGGGTCAGCAGCGCCAGGGCGACGCCGAGGCCGAACACGAACCAGCTGAAGCCCGGTACATCCGGGCTCTTCGGCGGTGGGAACACGCCCCACGTGTCGGGCATGTCGCCGTGGACCAGCAGGCGGGTGGCGAGCGGCGTCGCCACCAAGGCGAGCAGGCCGAGGACGAGCGGAAGCTTGCTGACCTTCGCACGCATCGTCAGTCACGATGTGTATCACAAGCGCCGAACCGGCGTAATCCCTCAGCCATTGAGCCCGACAGGCGTGCGCTCGCGCCGACCCGGCGAGAACCGAACACCGCCGGGGATCACCGCCCGAGATGGCGCTTCGGCTCCTCCCCCGACTTCCGCAGCATCACGATCTTCCCCGTCGGCGTCCCCACGGTCTTCACGAAGGTGGCCCGCTGTCGCCCGAGGACCCAGCTCGCCTCGGCGAGCTCCTCCTCGGCGCGCTGGCCCTTCACCAGCAGCACGAGCCCGTTGGGCCGCACGAAGGGCACCGTCAGGGGGATCAGCATGACCAGGCGCCCCACCGCGCGCGCCGTCACCGCGTCGAACGCGCCGCGGAGATCGCCCTTGCCGAGCTGCTCGGCGCGCTCGGCGCGCACCGACACGTTGGTGAGCCCGAGGCCCGCGGCCACCGCGACGAGGAACGAAGCCTTCTTCTGCGTCGCCTCCACCAGAGTCACCTTCAGATCGGGCCGAGCGATGGCGAGCGGAAGGCCGGGGAGGCCCCCGCCCGAGCCGATGTCGGCGAGGCGCGCCCCCGCGCTCAGCTCCTCCAGAAGCGGCACGAGCGTGAGCGAATCGAGGACGTGTTTCTCCCAGACCTCGACCGGATCCGTGATCGAGGTGAGGTTCATCAGCTCGTTCATCGCGAGCAGGCGCGCGAGGTAATCGCCGAGCTTGGCGATCACCCCGGCGTCGAGGGGGACACCGATCGCCGCGAGGCGCTCCGCGAAGCCCTCCGGAGGCGTGAGCGGAGCGGGAGCCGGCAGCGGGAGAGGAGCGCGTTCGTCAGGGAGCATGGACGTCCGCACACCCTAGCAAGCTCCCCCTCGTGAAGCGCCGCAATTCTCGCGCTCGCCCTCCCCGCCCGCTCCGGGGCCGCCCTTGTGACGGCTCGCTACATCGCCGAGAGGCGCCTCTGCAGCTCTTCGGGAGAGACGTCCTCGATCCGGCTCGCGAAGGACCAGCGATGGCCGAACGGATCGCGGAGCCAGGCCGTCCGGTCTCCGAACGGCTTGTCCTGCGGCGGGCGATCGATGGTCGCGCCTGCCGCCGCGGCCTGCGCGACGAGCGCGTCCACGTCCTCCACGTAGACGACGACGGCCGGGCTGCTGCCTCCCAGCGTCTCGGGGCTGATGGCGCCGAGCTCGGGATACTCGTCCGACAGGAAGAACCGGGCTCGGCCGATGGACAGCTCGGCGTGGCCGATCCGCCCGTCGGGCATCGGGATGCGCGAGTCCTCGCGCGCGCCGAACGCGCGCTTGTAGAACTCGATGGCTTCCGCGGCGCTCCGCGCGCTCAGGTAGGGGAAGCACGTCTGACCATCCGGGACGGGGTGGATCTTGCTCTTCGTCATCGTCGCGCTCCTTCGTGCTCGTATCGGATCATGGCCTTTCCCGGGGGAACGGCGGGAGTTGCCTTGACGGTCGAGCGGCGCGCCTCGCGCGCCCGTGCGCCAGGAGGAAGGCGAGCCTCTCCTGGCGCCCGTCGCCTCGGCGATCCGGGTTGGCGCTCATCCTGGAGCATCGCGCCGACCGCGTATTGGAAGAAATTCACCTGCGCGCTCGGCCGTGCGGCTTGACGAACGCGTAACACATCCGTTACATATCATGCCGATGGACGCTGTTGCCCAGGCGCTGGCGGATCCGATCCGGCGGGAGATCCTGCGAATGCTGCGCGATCGCACCGCCACGGCGGGCGCCATCGCCGGCGCGTTTCCGGTCAGCCGCCCGGCGGTCAGCCGGCACCTGCGCGTGCTGCGCGAGGCGGGCCTGGTGCGCGACGTCCAGTGCGGTCGCGAGCGCGAGTACCGCCTCGAGCTCGGTGCGCTCGCCGAGCTCGAGGCGTTCCTGCGCGAGTTGCACGCGGCGAGCCCGTGGCACCGCCGGTTCGACGCCCTCGAGACCGAGGTGCACCGCGTCGGGCGGGAGCGGCGCATGGCGACCGCCCACCCGTCCCGCAACGAAGCGAAACGAAGGAAGGAGACCGCATGAGCCCCCGACCCACAGGCCGCGTCCGGAGCACGGCGACAGGCGCCGATCTCATCATCACGCGCAGCTTTCGCGCCCCCATCGAGGATGTCTGGCAGAGCGTCACCGCCTCCGAGAGCACGGCGCGCTGGATCGGCCCGTGGGAGGGCGAAGCGGGGCCCGGCAAGACGGTGCGCCTTCAGATGGCGTTCGAGCAGGGGGCACCGTGGTGCGATATGTCGATCGATACATGCGAGCCGCCGCATCGCCTCGCGCTCTCGGCCAAGGACGATCACGGCGCGTGGCGGCTCGAGCTGTCGCTCGCGGCGAAGGGTGAGATCACCGAGCTCACCTTCATCCAGCGCCTCGCCGATCCAGCGCTCGCCGGCGATGTCGGGCCGGGCTGGGAGTATTACCTCGACATGCTCGTCGCCTCCAGGCTCGGCGAGCCGCTGCCCAGCTTCGCCGACTACTATCCGGCGCAGCGCGACTATTACCTCGGCGACGCGCGCACGCCCCGCTGAGGTCGCCAATCGATGGGCTCGCCGGCAGTGATCCTCTTCGTTGGCCTGCCGGCATCGGGCAAGACCACGTTCTTCCGGACCCACTTCTCCGGGACGCACGTGCATGTCAGCAAGGACAATTTTCCCAACGCGAAGAAGCGCGACGTGCGCCAGGCCCGCCTGGTGACCGAGGCCCTCTCGCGAGGGCTCTCTGTCGTCGTCGACAACACCAACCCTTCCCCGGCCGAACGGGCGCCCCTCATCACCATCGCCCGCGCCCATGGAGCGCGCGTCGTGGGGTATTATTTCTCGTCGCGCGTGGCAGACTCGATCGCCCGCAACGCGCTGCGCGAGGGGCGGGCGCGCGTCCCCGACGTGGGGGTGCTGGACGTGGCGAAGAGGCTTCGACGCCCGCATCCGAGCGAAGGCTTCGACGAGCTCTACTACGTGACGATGACGAACGATGGTTTCACGCAGGAGGTCTGGCAGGAGCAGTCGAATGAAGAGTGACGAGATGGATGCGAAGATGCGACTGGGCGAGTGCTTTCACGAGCTGCGCGCGCTGCAGGGCGCGTACATCGTCATTCGGGTGGACGGCCGATCGTTTTCGCGGCTGACGGAGCGCACCTGCGAGAAACCATTCGACACGGGGTTCCATCACAAGATGACGGACGCCGCGAAGGCCGTGCTCACCTCTCTCCACGGCTCTTACGCCCATACGCAAAGCGACGAGATCTCCATCCTGCTCCCCCACGAGACCAACGTCTTCGATCGCCAGGTAGAGAAGCTGGTCTCCATCGCCGCCAGCTCTGCCACCGCCAGCCTCTCGCTCTCGCTCAGCGCGCCGGTGGAGTTCGACGCGCGCCTGTGGCTCGGCGCCCGGCGCGGAGACGTGGTCGACTACTTTCGCTGGCGGCAGGCGGACGCGACGCGATCCGCTCTCAACAATTGGTGCTATTGGACCCTTCGAAAAGAGGGCAAGAGCGTCAAGGAAGCCACCCATGCGATGCTCGGCCTCTCCGTCGCTGGAAAGAACGAGCTGCTCTTCTCTCGTGGGATCAACTTCAACGACGTGCCCGCGTGGCAGCGCCGGGGGTCGGGCGTTTATTGGGAGACGATAGCCAAGGTAGGAAAGAACCCCAGGACCGGAGAGAGCGTCCCGGCCACCCGTCGCAGGCTTCGCGTCGACGACGATCTGCCCATGAAAGAGGCTTACGGGAAGTTCGTGCGTCAATTCCTCAAGGAGCAGGCCGAAGCATGACGAGCGCCCGCCCGCGCGTCGCCGCCTGAGGGGCTGGACGAACAGGCCACCATGCGCTCCCGGGCGCGGTCGCTCCGGCAGCGCGCCCGGGATTGGCGCGCCCTCGCCAGGCGCTGGCGCGGCGAGCTCTCGTGGTCGTGCCGGGCTGTGCATTCGCGGCGGCCCGAGGTAGGCTCGCGGCATGAAGATCATCCTTCCGGGCGGGAGCGGACAGGTAGGTCAGATCCTTGCGCGCGCCTTCGCGGCCGACGGACATGAGGTGATCGTCCTTTGCCGCAGCGCGAGCGTGCCCGCGGGGCGGGTCGTGCCGTGGGATGGACGCACGCTCGGCCCCTGGGCGAGCGAGCTCGACGGCGCCGACGTGGTGTTCAACCTCGCTGGCCGCAGCGTGAACTGCCGTTACACGGACGAGAACCTCCTCGCGATGAGGAGCTCTCGTGTGGACTCGACGCGCGCCGTCGGCGAGGCGATCGCCGCCGCCGCGCGACCGCCGCGCGTATGGCTGCAGATGAGCACGGCCACGATCTACGCGCACCGCCACGACGCGCCCAACGACGAGGCGACCGGGCTCCTCGGCGGCGACGAGCCGGACGTCCCCTCGTACTGGCGCAACAGCGTCGAGATCGCCCGAGCGTGGGAGCAGGCGCTGGACGAGGCCAGGACGCCGCACACGCGCAAGATCGCGATCCGCGCTTCCATGGTGATGAGCCCTGATCGCGGCGGCATCTTCGACGTGCTGCTCGGGCTCACCCGGCGGGGCCTTGGCGGTCCGGCCGGCGGAGGGCAGCAGTTCGTGTCGTGGATCCACGATCGCGACTTCATGCGAGCGACGAGGTTCTTGATCGAGCGGGACGACATCTCCGGGCCGGTCAACCTCGCCTCGCCGGGGCCGCTCCCCTACGGCGATTTCATGCGCGCGCTGCGCGAGGCCTGGGGGATCGGCTTCGGGTTGCCCGCGACGAAATGGATGCTGGAGGTCGGCGCGCTCGTGATGCGCACGGACACCGAGCTCGTGCTGAAGAGCCGGCGCGTCGTCCCCGGACGCCTGCGCGAGGCCGGCTTCACGTTCGCCTTCACCGAGTGGTCGTCGGCGGCGCGCGACCTCGTGGCGCGATGGCGCGCCGAGAGCTGAGGAGGTGAACAGCTCGACGCCCGTGGGGCGTCAGCATTCCATCGTCGCCTCGAGGAGGTCTTTCTCCATCGCGAAGGGTCTTTCGTCCGCAGACTACCTCAGCTCGTAGGCGTCGACCGTGTCCACCATCACATGGGGCACGAGGACGCGTCCACGCTTCGTGTCGTAACCGATGTCCGCGGGCGTCTTCTGCTCGGGAATCGCGACCTCGAAGGTTCCGCCGAGCTTCCCGCGAAGCACCGCCGACGCTTCGTGGCTGGTCACGAGGAGCGAGTCCCCGAGGGAGATCAGGCCGTCGAGGCGGCCGCCGGGCGCCGTGGTGGTCGCGTCCTGCC
This sequence comes from Sorangium sp. So ce128, assembly GCF_051525245.1. Lineage (NCBI taxonomy): Bacteria > Pseudomonadati > Myxococcota > Polyangiales > Polyangiaceae > Sorangium > Sorangium sp. So ce128. The sequence continues at coordinate 8,639,804 of NZ_CP150313.1, forward strand.
TGGCGCCCTTCTCGTCGAGGCGGAAGACCTCGGGAGCGCCGCTCGAGCAGACCACGAGCCCCTTGTCGGACCATGCGATGCCGTTCGGCATGCGCAGATCGGTGGTCTTCACCAGCGCCTTGGCCTTGCCCTTCTCGATGACGTACATGGCGTCGCTCGACGTGGCCTCGAGGTTGCCGGTCGCGCCGATCGTGAAGCCGGAGTCGGACACGTAGACCTTGCCGTCCGGAGCCGCCGCGACGTCGTTCAGCAACGTCGTACCGGGGATGGCGATCTCCCCCTTCGGCGCCCCGGTCTTGAGGTCGAACATCCGGACGGTCGTGAGGTCGGCGACGTAGAGCACGCCTTTCGCGATCGCCGATCCTGTCGGCGCGTCGAGCTTGACCTTGGCCTTGCCGCCCTCGATCCACTTCAGGTTCGTCACCTGGCCGTCGGGTGAGAGGACAGAGATGAAGCCGTTGTTGTCCTTGTCGTCCGGATTGCCGTTGATGTTCGAGACGAGGTAGCGGTCGTTGTCCGCGTCGTACAGCACGCTCTCCGGCTTGGCGAAGCCGGTGTACCTGGCGACAGGGCTCGGCGCCGCGAGCCTGGGCGGCTCGGGCGCCGCCGTGGACGCCGCGGGAGCAGCCGGAGCCGCAGGCGGGGGCTCGACGCTGTTCGTCGCGACGGGCGCGGTGGAAGCGGAAGCCGCCGGCGCCAGCGCGGGCGGCGGGGTCTCCCCCCCGCAGGAAAACATCGCGGCCGCAGCGGCGATGGACACGAAAATGTCGCGGGATCGTGCCACGAGAAGACCTCCGGGCGGCGAATCTACCACAATGCCGAGAGCTCTGGTTCTGGAGCCGGAGGTCGAACGCAAGCTGGCCGCCGCGTGGCCTTCCGAGGAGGACCGTGCTGCGGCGCGCGCCGCGCTCAGCCGCTACAGCTAGACGGTCAGACGTCGGGTACGAAAGCGGCGATCCGCTCAAAGAACCAGTACATCGCCAGCGTGCCCATCGCGTAGTAACCGGCGGTCGCGAGGCGGACGCCCGACGCGCGCCCGAGCCTACGCAACGCCCCGCGGAGCGCCAACAAGCCTGCGATGAACACCAGCTGCCCGATCTCCACGCCGACGTTGAAGCAGAGCAGCGCGATCGGGCGATCCGCGTTGGTGAGCTGCAGCTCAGCGAGCGCATTGGCGAAACCAAAGCCGTGCAAGAGGCCGAACGAGAACGCCACGAACCAGGGCCGCTTTCGCGTCAAGCTCGGCCGCTTCGTGCGTGCCTCGCCAGCTATCTCCACGGCGACGAACGCGATGCTGAGCGCGATGACGGCTTCGACGGGGGCGGCAGGCAGGCCGTGCAGCCCGAAGGTCGCCGCTCCCAGCGTCAAGCTATGCGCGACCGTGAACGCTGTGACGGTCTTGATCAGCACGCGCCACGAGTCCAGCAGCCAGAGCAGCCCTACCACGAACAGCAAGTGATCCAGGCCGAGCCAGATGTGCGTAATCCCGATCCAGATGAAGTTGGACACCCCGCGCAACGCCCTGGTATCGAGCCTGGACTCTGACACTCGGACGTGCGGCTGCGCGGCAGTCAGGCTCAGTATCTGTTCACCGCCATCTACCCGCCGGATCTTGATCATGCCGGAGGTAGAGAGATCGCCCAAGCCGTCGAACCCGACGCGACCTGACAGCCCGCGCGCGCCGCAATCGAGGCGCGGCGCCTCGAACCGGCAGTGCTCAGGGAACACGGGCTTGAGCAAGTCGTACGCCGCGCTGACGTCCTGGATGCCCTGCGTGCGCTCCCAGCTGGCGATGAACTCGCCCGGGGAGCGCTCGTCGAGCGCCAGCACGCTCAGCGAGAGCGTGTGGGCGTGCGCAGCCCCTGCGCACAGGGAACACAGGGTGATCCACAGCACCGCCGCCGCACGCAGCCACTTCCCGCTCGTCATGGCCGCTCCGCGATCTGGACGCGCCACTGCGATGTGATGCGGCTGAGCTCCGCTTGAAACGCGCGTGCAGTCCGATCCTTGCGATAGTCCGCGCTCACCTGCTCGCGGATGGTCTCGAACGAGGGCTCCGACGCCGCGGTGCGCTCAGCGACGCGCACGATGTGAACTCCGCGACTGGACCGCAGCTCTCGCCAGCTGCCGCTCGGCAGAATCCAGAGCTCGTGTGCGAGCTCGGGGCCGTACAATGAGGCCAGCTGAGCTTCGGAGCGTTGCGAATAGTCGGTCGGAATGGGCAGCCCCGGCCCGTCGGCCGGCTCTTGTCGTTCCAACAACGACAAGAGCCGCCGCGCGTCGCCGTCGGCGTCCGGCCCGCCGCGAATCAGGTACTCGCGATAGCTGATGGTCTCAGGGACGGCGTAGTCCGAGAGATGCGCTTCATGGTAGGTTTGTAGCTCGATGTCCGTGGGCGGCTTCTGGCTGAGCTCGGCTTGCAGCATGCCGCGCACGCGGGCGATGACCTGCGCACGCAGCATCGGGTCCGTGTGCACGAGGGACAGGCGCAGGCCCTCGCGAAACAGCGCTTCATCTTCGACGTAGCGTCGGATCAGCTGCTCGCGCTCCGTGTCGTTCGGGGCCCTGCCCTGGCGTTGCTCGAACAGCTTGACGAGCTCTCGCTGCTTGGACGCCGACACGTCGAGCGTGGGCACGTCGGACGCGCGGGTCACCAGGAGATGTCCGGCGAACACGAGCGCCCCGAGCAGCGTGAAGTGAACGAAGGGCTCGGAAGCGATGCGCCGCGACAAAGCGACGAGGGTCTTGGCATCTTTGGCCGTGCGGCCCGATGCCCCCTCGAACGCGGTCGGGTCGGCGGCTCCAGGGGCGGCGGTTCGCGTCATGGCTCTCGAGAGTGCAGCGGTTCCGGCTCACGGACTGGCGAGCCCGGCGGAGGCTACCCGTGCTCCGTGGCGTCTCTGTTTCACCAGCGCGACGGCGTCGCGACTTGACGGTGGACGACGAGACCTCGCCGCGCAGCGTATGCCGAGCGGCAACGAGAGGTAACTGGAGCCGCACGGAGTTGCAACCTGCACCGCATACAAGTGCGGCAGCGAACAGAGCCAGGCTCGTCCGTCTTGGCCAGGGGAGCACCCGTACATGACAAAAACCTACCGTTTGATGCTCACTGTAGCCGCCTTCGCGTTGTGGTGTGTAGCGACACGCTCCGCGAGCGCGCAAGCCGCCTTTTCGGTCGTGTTGATCCCCGACACCCAAAACTACAGCGAGTTCTCCTCGTACGAAGTCTACGAACACCAGATGCAGTGGCTCGTCGACAACCGCGCCGCGCGCAACATCAAGTTCGCGGTGCACCTCGGCGACATCACCAATCACGACACCGCGATCGAGTACGACGTGGCGAGCGCCGCGCACACGCTGCTGGACAACGCCGGCGTGCCGTACAGCATGACGATCGGCAACCATGACATCTACCCGAGCAACCAAGCCTACAAGCGCGACTCGCTGTACTCCGATTACTTCGGCCAGCCGCGCTACGAGGGCGCGTCGTTCTACGGCGGTGCTTACGACGCATCGAACATCAACAACTACACGTACTTCGAGGCCGGCGGGCTCAAGTTCATGGTGGTGAGCCTCGAGTTCGCACCGCGCAAGGACGTCGTGACGTGGGCGAATCAGGTCATCGCGAACCACCCGGACCGCCGCGTCATCGTGGCCACGCACTGCCACATGAACAACAACGCTGAGCACGCGAGCGGCTGCGCCGACGGTTACAACCTCGAGGGCCGCGACGGCGTGGACCTCTGGGAAGAGCTGATCCAGCGCCACAGCAACGTGTTCATGTCCGTGAGCGGACACATCCAGGGGGTGTCGTATCGCCGCCGCACCGGCAACAACGGCAACATCGTGCACGAGATCCTGAATGACTTTCAGAGTGAGCCGGTCCTGGGCAACGGCCATGCGCTGGGCAACGGCTGGCTGCGCGTCCTCACGTTCGAGCCGGCGCAGAATCAGATCACGGTGGAGACGCTGAGCGTCGAGGACGGCAACTGCGCGATCTTCGCGAACTGCCAGGCGACGCTGTACCTGAACTACAACAAAGCGTCCAGCCCGACTGCGACCAAGCACAATCAACAGAACTACGCCATCAGCTACGACATGCAGTCTGCGTTGCCCGCGTACGCTTACACAGCCAACGATATCTTGTTCAAGGATCGCATGGCCAACGCGCAGCTGACGGGCAAGCACTTCGATCCCAAGATCGCGACGGCGCCGAGCGGCGACTTCGTGGTGGTCTGGGAAGATGACCACGACGACAACGGCGTCGGTCAGATCTATGCGCGCGGCTTCGACCCGGACGGCAACGCACGGTTCTCGCAGATCGCCGTGAACAGCGTGGATTCAGGTCAGCAGAGGCACCCGAACGTCGCCATCGACGACTCGGGGAGATTCGTGGTGGTGTGGGAAGACGATCAGGACGGGAACGGCGCCTATCAGATCCTGGCGCGCGGCTTCAATGCCAATGGCAGTGAGCGCTTCCACGATCTTACGGTGAACACCGTGTCGGGCGGTCAGCAGTCGAGGCCCGCGGTGGCCTGCGACGGAAGCGGCAATTTCGTCGTCGCGTGGGAAGACGATCAGGACGGGAACGGGTACTATCAGATCTTGGCGCGCGGCTTCACTGCGGCCGGCGTTCAGCGCATCGCGACCTTCACCGTCAACAGCGTCGCCGCGGGTGAGCAGTTCAATCCGGCCATCGCCATGGATTCGGATGGTGACTTCGTCGTCGCCTGGGAAGACGACCAGGACGACGACGCCAACTTCCAGATCTATCACCGAGGTTTCACCGCCACGGGCGGCAACCGCTTCGCGCAGGCAGCGGTCAATACGAACACCGCGGGGCAGCACACCATGCCGTCGATCGGCATGGCGAACAACGGGAACTTCGTGGTGGCCTGGGAGGACGATCAGGACGACAACGGCTACTACCAGATCTACGCGCGCGGGTTCACGATCACCGGCGCGGAGCGGTTCGGGGTGATGGCCGTGAACAGCGTGGCCGATGGTCAACAGCTTGCGCCTAGCGTGGGGATGCGCGGCGACGGTGCTTTTGCGGTGGCTTGGCAGGACGACCAGGACGACAACGGCGTGTATCAGATCCTGGGGCGCGACTTCACCGCCGGCGGCGCGCAGCATCGGGCGGATTTCACCATCAACAGCGACTCGAGCGGCCAGCAACGGTTGCCTGTAACTGCCATGGATGATCAGGGCCGCTTCGTGGTGGCCTGGGAGGACGACATGGACGGGAATGAGAAGGCGCTCATCCTCGTTCGCAATTTCAATTATTGAACTTTGACGCAGCGGCCTGGCAGTGCGAGGTCCCCGACGACTTCACCGCCGTGCAGCGCGCTTCGCCGGGCCGCGAACAGGCGCGCCGCTATCGCGCCGATCTCGATGCTTGCTCCCACCAGCTCGCAGAAAGCCCTAGCCTAGCCGCATCTATCTGGAGGGCGCGCTCCCCGAGCGCGGCCCTCCTCCTTCAGAACGACGCATCCAGCTGGAGCCGGCCGACGTGGCGCGCGTCCGAGCCTTCCTTGCCGAAGATGTAGAAATAATCGCCCTGGATCTTCAGCGCATATCCGTTCAGGTAAACATTGAGCCCGCCGCCGACCTGCTTGCCCTGCGCGTCGACGAGATCGACGAGCTTCGGATCGGTGCCGCGCTCCGCGAAGATCTGGTCCCAGCGCGCGGCGACCTCGACCCGCTCGGTCAGCAGGAAGCCCGACTGGACGAAGTAGCCGTAACCCGACCGGGTCCACTCCCGCACGGGCGCGCCGTCGACCTCGCCCTCGAAGGAATCCCGCTCGGCGTGGCGCACCACGGCCTCGGCCGAGAGCGAGAAGCCGGCATATTTGAAGACGAGATCCGCCGCGCCGTGCAGGTAGTCGGCCGCGCCGTGCGCGAGCGTCGTGCCATAGGTGCTGTTCTGGCGGTTGGTCTGGTGGTTGTAGCCGCCCGCGACGCCCACCGCGAGCCGGGGCTTCGCCTCGCGAGAGAGGTCGCCCTCCTGGTCGTCGTCGAACGCGCCGAACGGGCGGACCGCGAGCCGCGCCACCGCGAGCGGGCCGTGCTTCTGGCCACCGAAGCGATTGCGCCCCTCGCCGCCGCCCACGAAGAGGTTGTACGACAGCTTGCCTCCCAGGCCGAAGAGATCGGGCGATGAGAGCATCAGCCCGACGTCGCGATCGAGCGTGAACTCGCGGACGGCGATCTGGCGATCGACCAGCTGGAGGGTGAACTCGCGCGTGGTCCGCGCCCGGTCGAACGGGACGAAGAACTGGCCGACACGCACGTTGAGATCGCGGATCCCGGTGTACTCGAGGAAGGCGTCGAAGACGGGAGAGGGGCTGTCCTTCTCGAAGTCGTTGCCGCCGAAGGCGAGCTGCGCGTTGTACTTGAGATCGGGCGAGAGGACATGGCCGCTCGTCGTGAGGCGCACCGTCTTCACGTTGATCTCGTTCGTGTCGTCCTCTCCCGTGTGCGTGATGGTCTCGCGGAGCTGCACGCGGGCCCGGATCGTGGACGAGAACTTGTCGTCCGCCGTCTTGACGGTGAAGCCCTTTCCAGGAGCCGCCGTCACCTTGACGCCGCTTCCCTTGTCCTTCGCCGCCTCGGCCTGCTGCTTCGCCGCGCTGGCCCGCTCCTCGGCGGCCGCCTTGCGCTCGGCCTCGAGGCGCTCGATCAGCGCGCGCTGCTGCTGCTCGAGCTCCGCGACCCGGCGGCTCAGCGGCTCGACGCCGGCCGCCGCCCCGGTCTCCTGCGGCGCCGGGGCCGGAAGCGGCGCCGGGGCCTGGGGCGGCGCCGGGGCCTGGGGCGGCGCCGCGGGCTGCTGAGCGGACGCCAGGGAGGGGAGCGCGGCGGCGACGAGCGAGAGCGCCGCTGCCGCGCGGACCGTGTGCGACTTCTTTCCGTTGATCGATTTCAAGCGCGTTGTTCCTCGGATCAAACCAGCTGCTGACGACGCACGGCGCACGGCGCACGACGCGCCGCGCGCACGGCCGGCACCAGCCGACGGCGCGAACGCGCACCGCGCCCTCGCAGGCGGCGGACCATCGCTCCCCGGCCTGCGCTCCGCGCGCCACGCACGACGCGCAGGCGAGAGGCCGCCGTCAGGAGCACCCGGCTGGGCAGCAGCGACGCCAGCAGGGAACCACCGAATGTGTCATCCAATATAACGGATGAAGATCTCTGTCAAGAGATGGATCCTGCCCACAAGAATCCCTGAATGCGGGCTCGCTCACCATCCAACGGGCCTTGGAACATCCGCCATATCGGACGCCCGGAGCGGGCAGCGCCTCCGGATCGGCGAGGGCGCCGGATCGCGCGAAAGGGTTCCAACCGACGGCGAGACAACTAAGATGGCCCCGACGCACGCGCGAGGCGCTCCGATCGGGGCCCCGCCGCGGTGCGTAGGGATCTCATGAGCCAGAACCCGGACCGCAGCGATCCGCTCAACATCGCCGGCAGCCTGATCGCCGACAAGTACAGGATCGATCACGCCGTGGGCGAAGGCGGCTTCAGCGTCGTCTACAGGGCCGAGCACGTCATCTGGAAGCAGCCCGTCGCCGTCAAGTGCTTCACCCTCCTCGGGGGCGCGCCGGCCGAGCAGCGGGAGCAGCTGCTCCAGGCGTTCATCCAGGAGGGCAAGCTCATGACCGAGCTGTCCAGCCGCTCGGCCGCGATCGTCCAGGCCCGCGACATCGGCACGTTCAACGCGCCGGACGGCCAGTGGCTGCCCTACATGGTCCTCGAGTGGCTCGACGGCAGGCCGCTCGATCAGGCCCTCTTCGACGAGACGAGCGAGGGCGCGCCGCCGCGCGACCTGCGCGCGACGATGGCGCTGCTCGAGTCGGCCGCGATCGCGCTCGATCTCGTGCACTCGCGGAACATCGCGCACCGCGACATCAAGCCGGCGAACCTGTTCGTCATCGGCCAGCCGCGCGACGCCTCGACGTTCGTGAAGGTGCTCGATTTCGGCATCGCCAAGGTGATGGCCGATCACGCGGCGGCCGCGACGGCGCTCGCCCACACGGGCAAGGACATCACCGCGTTCACGCCGAGCTACGGCGCCCCCGAGCAGTTCAGCCGCACCCACGGCGCGACCGGGCCCTGGACCGACGTCTTCGCGATGGCGCTCATCATGATCGAGGTGATGCTCGGCGGAGCGCCGGCGCTGCAAGGCGACGACTACCTCCAGCTCGCGGTCGCGAGCCGCGATCCGTCGCGCCGGCCGACCCCGCGGACGCTCGGCCTCACGGTCAGCGACGAGGTCGAGGCGGTCTTCGCGAAGGCGCTCGCCGTCGCGCCGGCGGACCGCTTCCCCACCATGGGCCGCTTCTGGTCGGCGCTGCACCGGGCGGTCTTCCCCGAGGCCCCGGCCTGGGCGCTCTCGACGGGCGGCAGCTCGCTCGCGCCCCCGTCCGGCGCGCCGTCGCCCCGCGCGTCCTCGCCGCGGCTCCCGTCCTCGCCGCGGATCTCGCTGCAGGCGCAGACCGCGCCGACGATGGCGGCGCCCTCCACGGCCCCGGGGCCGCTGCCCGCGCTGACGTCGCAGCCGGTCGCCGTGGCCGGCTCGAGCGCCGCGAGCGACGCGGCGGCGCCGAAATCGAAGGGCCCGCTGCTCTTCGGCGGCGTCGCGCTCGCGCTCGCGGCCGGCGGCGCGATCACCTGGAGCCTGCTGCGCGGCGCGCCGCCTGCGGAAGACGCGTCGCGGAGCGCGCCGGTCGCCACCGCGTCCGCCACCGCGGCGGCGCCGACGGCGAGCGCCACCGCCGTGGCGGCCGCGCTCCCCGAGCGGCGGACCGAGTGCCCTGCAGGCATGGTGCTCGTCCCCGGCGGCAAGTTCTTCATGGGCTCCGACGAGCCGGAGTTCAAGCTGTGGCAGCCCGCGCACAAGGTGACGATCGACACGTTCTGCATCGACGTCCACGAGGTGACCGCGGGCGACTACAAGGCGTGCTCGGACAAGGGAGAGTGCAAGCGGCCCCCGGCCGCGCCCGACTTCCCGAACGCGAGCGGCGCGCCCGCCGCCGCGCACCAGAAGACGCTGACGGCCCTCGCCGAGCAGTGCACCTTCGGCAAGCCCGAGCTCGCGAAGCACCCGATCAACTGCTTGCCGTGGAGCCTCGCGAACGCCTACTGCGAGGTCCACGGCAAGCGCCTGCCGACCGAGGCGGAGTGGGAGTACGCGGCGCGCGGCTCCGACGGGCGCAAGTTCCCCTGGGGCGACAAGCCCGGCGACCAGACCTTCATGAACGCGTGCGGCACCGAGTGCACGGCGTGGGAGAAGGCGCGCGGGCTCACGCCGAGCGAGCGCATGTACGAGGCCGACGACGGCTTCTCCGGCACGTCGCCGGTCGGCTCGTTCCCGAACGGCAAGACGAGGTTCGGGGCCGACGACGTGGTCGGCAACGTGTGGGAGTGGACCGCGGACTGGTTCGAGACCTACAAGGACGAGGAGCAGGTGAACCCGAAGGGGGCGCCGGCCGGCGATCGCAAGGCGATCCGGGGCGGCGCCTACAACGGCGGCTTCGCGCTCTGGCTCAACCCGGCGTTCCGCTACCACCAGCTCGCGACGGCGAGCGCGCCGGGCATCGGCTTCCGCTGCGCCGCGCGCCTGTAGCCGTGCCGGTCCCCACGTCGCAGCTCGCGAACCCCTCCATCGCCGGCCCGCTCGGCACGCTGGCGTTCTCGCAGGTGCGCCCGCTGAGCTCGTCGCTCGCGCTGCGCGCGATCCGGTGGCACCAGAGCCTGGAGCGGCTCGGGGTGGTCCTGCCCTTCGCGCTGGTGCACGACGCGGGCCTGCTCTTCTCGACGCCGCGCGAGCAGCTGGAGCTCGGCCCGCGCTGCGACCCGAGGGAGCTCGCGGGCCGGCTCCGGGACGCGGAGCGCATCGTGGAGGGGTACCGGGCGGTGCTCCGGGAGCTCGCCGAGAGCGAGGCCGCGCGATGCGCGGCGCAGCTCCGGATGAGCGACGACCTGATCACGGTCGTGCTGTCGCGCCTCTTCGGCGCGGTCGCGGCGCGGACCCACACGCCGCCGGCCTACCGCGCGATGCTGCCCGCGGACGCGGCGCTCTTCGAGAGGATCGAGCCGCAGCTCCGCGGGCTGTTCCTGTCGGCGCGCCGCGAGTTCGAGCAGCGGGCGCTGGAGGCGCTCGACGTCTCCCGGCTGTACGTGCTCACGATGTCGGACGCGCTCGACATCGAGACGCTGCGCCTGTTCGGCATGCTGGGCTCGGAGGCGTCGGCCGGGGCGCTCGCCCAGGTCGATCTGCTCGCGGCGCTCTCGTCGCCGGAGGCGAACGACATCGTGAATTTCTCGCTGGAGATCCTGCCGAGCGTGCTCGAGACGAAGACGCGCCCGGCCGCGGGCACGACGGCGGCGCACGGCTACTCGGGGCTGGGCACGCGCGGCTCGATCGACAGCATGGTGCTGACGGAGCTCGCGTGGGACGACATGGAGCTGGCGCGCCGCATCGCGGACAACGAGGTGCTGTATTTCGCGCGCGAGCAGAGCCGGGACGAGCAGCGGCGCATCCACTACCTGCTCATCGACGCGTCGGCGTCGATGCGCGGCGATCGCCAGACGTTCGCCCGGGGGATGGCGATCGCGACGGGCAAGCGGCTGTTGCTGGAGGGCGAGGACGTGGCGTTCCGCTTCTTCGACGCGCGGCTGTACGAGCTCTACCGGGCGAAGAACGGGCAGCTGCCGACGGCGCACCTCTTGTCGTTCAAGGGGGAGCGGGGCAGGAACCCGGCGCGCGTGTTCGCGGAGCTCGCGACGGATCTCGACCTGACACGGCACCACGACCCGCGCACGCCGGTGGTGCACCTCTTCACGCACGCGGCGCTCTACATCCCGCGGGAGATGGTGCAGGCGGTGCAGAGCCACGCGCACATCTCGGCGGTGTTCATGCTGCCGTCGGGGGGGGAGCTGGACCTCGACTACCTGGATCTGCTGGACGCGCACTGGGTGGTCGACCACGCGACGGTGGCGAGCGGGGCCGCTCGGGCTAGCGCGGCCAAGGCGATCCTTGGAGAGAAAGACCGGCAAGACCGGCAGGACCGGCCCGAGGAGGGAGGTTCCGCCGCACGACGCCTGGGGGCCCCGCCGAACTCGCACGTGGCCTGAGCCTTGCCCGCTGGGCAAGGCTCAGGCCACGTGCTCAGACATCGGCCCATCCCCCAGGCGTCGTGCGGCGGAACCTCCCTCCTCGGGCCTACCGAATTGATGGGGAGATGGGGAGCGGGCCATCCCCCAGGCGCCGTACAGCGGGACCTCCCTCCTCGGGCCTACCGAATTGATGGGGAGATGGGGAGCGGGCCATCCCCCAGGCGCCGTACAGCGGGACCTCCCTCCTCGGGCCTACCGAATTGATGGGGAGATGGGGAGCGGCCTTTCCTTCAGTGATGCGCGATCAAGCCGCGCATCTCGAACGGGTTCACCTCGTACTCCTCCTCGGTAATGAAGTCGTCGATGCCGAGCCACTCCGCCAGAGGCCGGCATTCATCCGCCTTCCATGGGGCCACGAGCGCCGCGATCTCCTCGGGCGTGCGCGGGTAGACCTTGACCCCGGCGAGGGAGCCGGCGCTGCTCAGCTGGCCCGCCGCCGCGGCGCCGCGCGACATGATGAAGCTGAGCGCCAGCACGCTGCCAGGGGCACAGAACGCGTGCAGCTTCCGCAGGATGTCGCGCGAGCTCTCATCGTCCATCATGTAGAGGATGCCGATGCCGCCAACCGCGATGCGGCGTTCTGCGCCGAAGAACTGCGCCGCCGCCGCGAGCAACGGCGATGGGTCTCGCAGATCGGCCTGGATGTAGCGCATGTTCGGCTTGTCAGCCAAGATCTGCTCGCCGTAGATCACGCTGACCGGGTCGACGTCCGAAAACAGGATGCGCGCATCAGGCAGGTAGTCGTTGAGATGGCCCTGCGTCGGTAGCCCCGAGGCGAGATCAAGCACGTTCGTGATACCCGCCTCGGACCATTGCTGCCCCACGAGCTGGATGAACCAGCGGTTGAGCTTCGCATATTTCGGATAAGTGGGTACGAGCTTCATGATCGCCGTGGCAGCGACGCGATCCACCTCGTAGTTGTGGTGTCCTCCGAGAACGTAGTCGTACACCCGACCGACGTGCGGCTTGGTCGTGTCAATCTCCATGGTTTCCTCCCTAGAGTGAGTTCACTGCGCGCTCGTCAACGGCCGCGATACAACCCAGCAGCCCCTCGCTGCGGGCGCGAACTGCCACACACATCGAGCCCTTCCCGCCGCAGCGCATAGAGGATACCGCTCTGAAGATTGGCCAGGACCACGATGCCCGCGAGGTGGGCGTCCTGATCGCTCAGCGCGCGGGCGGCCTCGGGGCGGATGCCGACCAGCACCGGGTGGGTGCCGAGGAGGTCGAGCGCGCGCGCGGTGCGCACGAGCGCGTCGACGGCCTCCGCGTCCATCGCCGGCACGCCGGTCACATCGATGATCGCGGTGCGCGCTTGCCGGTCCACCACCTCCCGCAACAGGCACTCGGTGATCCTCCCCGCTCGCTCGGTATCGAGCTTTCCAATGAGCGGCAGCACCAAGATATGATCGTACACGGGCATGATCGGCGTCGAGAGCTCGATGATCACCCGGCGCAGCTCGCGCTCGCGGTTATGGATGGCGCGCTCGAGCGCGAGCTGCATCTCGTCGCGCTGGACGCCGACCTCGCGCTTCTCCTGCTCTGCCACCGCGTCCACGAGCAGCGTCAGGTAGTCGTTCACGAGCGTCACCGCCTCCCGCGCTTCGGGCGTACTTCCGGGCAGACGCGCCAGCACCTCGCGCAAGAGGACGCGGCTCAGTCCGAGGAGGGCCCGCAGCCCGAGCCCCTGCTGCCCGAGCTTTTGCCCGAGCGACATGACGGGCGCCGTGTCGCCGGCAGAGGAGAAATGGAACAGCTCGTCGAGGATCTGCTGCGCGACCTGCGGCAATCGAAAGGGTGGGAGACCGCTGCGGTTGTGTAGGGCGTTGTCCTTGAGCACCTTCGCCGCGCTCTTCGCCAGCGCCTGGCGCTCCGGGCCGATCCAGCTCTGCATAGGAGGTCCACTTCCTTGGCCTTGGCCGTGTTATGTCGTATGGGTGCTCACGAAGTAGGAGAATAGACCGCCTTCGGATCGGGTTTGTTGATCTGAGAGCCAGGCTGGAGTGGACCTCGGCCCCATGCCGCAATCCGCTCACCATGAAGGCGAATGTATGGCTTCGCGAGGAACGCGCCCCCGAGATGCGGTCTCACTCCCCCCCATGCTGTGTATCTATCGTATCAGTGTCCTGACTGTCTATGTTCCATGACAAAAGCGGCCTGCAGCGGCGCGACCACCGCACAAGGTGTGGCCCGCGCCCCTTCAGAGCCAGTTCTGCCCAGAGCGGCGCCCGACGGGAGGGCGACCGCGCCTCGTACGCCTCGGGATCGTTACGGTGTTCTGCCGTGATACGCCGGCTCGTTGCCGGGCTTCCACTTGATGTTGCAGCCGATGCTCGGGCGCTGCTCCGAGGGGACGGGGGCCGAGGAGAGCACCGCGTCGATGGCGGCGCGGAGATCGCGGCCCGTCACGGGGACGTCGTTGCCAGGGCGGCTGTCGTCGAGCTGACCACGGTAGACCAGCCGGCGATCCGGGCCGAAGAGGTAGAAATCCGGCGTGCACGCGGCCCGGTAGGCCCTGGCGACCTGCTGCGCCTCGTCGAGGAGGTAAGGGAACGTGTAGCCGACCTCGCGCGCCTCCCTCGCCATCGCCTCGGCGTTGTCCGCTGGATACGCGACGATATCGTTCGAGTTGATGGCCACGATGGCCACGTCGTCAGCACCATAATCGCGCCTCAGCCGGGCGAGCTCGTGGCGGATGTGCTTGACGAACGGACAATGATTGCAGATGAACATCACGAGGAGCGCCCGCTGCCTTTTGAAATCCGACAGCGCGACCTGCTTTCCGGTGAAGTCGGGCAGCCTGAAGTCGGGCGCCGGGGTGCCCAGCTCAAGCATCGTGGACGGGGTGCGTGCCATGACAGGATTCTCCTCTCGCTGTGACGGCGCGCACCCTACCACGCCGCGGCCCTCGCCGCTGAACACCTCCCCCGCCTCCGCGCCCGCGGCGGCCGTCCTCTGGCTCGCGCGGCTCGCGCTCCCCTGCCCTCTCCGCCGCCGAGGCACCTCCCTCGAGGTCTGAGCGCTGTCCCGACAGGGGGCCGAGGCGGCCGCAGGGCGCGGCGATCACCTCGGGAAGTGGCGCTCGATCATCGAGAAGAACGCCGCCCCGCCCGGCTCGCCGCCGATGCTCCAGTACGTCACCCCGCCGAGCCCGCCCTGCTCGGCAACGGCGACCTTCTCCTCGAGCGACGCGAGGTCCTCGAAGAAGAGGCGCTCCCCGCTCGAGAGAAGCCGGTTCGGCGCCCTCCCCGCGGCGAGCCGCCCTCCCTCGTCGTCCGGGCACCGGCTCATGTGCTCGGTGCTCGTCTCGTAGCCGTCGCCCGCAAGATCCAGGCACTTGCTGAGCGGCTCGCACCCCACCACGGCGCCCCCGCTCCCCGGCGCCTCCGGCCCGAGAAGACCGTAGTTCGGCAGCCCGAAGATGAACTTCTCGCGGCGCGCGCCGCCGTCGAGCGACCCGATGTACGAGACGGTCTCCTTCAGCCAACCGAGCGGCGCGACCGGGCCCACGTGCGCTCCGCCGTGCCAGTGGTAGTCGTAGCTCATCACGTGCACGTGATCCGCCGAGGCGCTCAGCGCCTCGTAGTCGAATACGCCGTTCGCGGACGCGACCGCCGGCACCGCGAGCGAGAGCTCCTTTCCACGCGCGTGGAGGGCGCGCGCGAGCTCGTCGACGAACGCCGAGAAGGCGGCCCGCTCGGCCCGGACGGTCTCGCCCGGCCCGAGGACGGACGAGAGGTGCTCGTAATCGATGTCGATCCCGTCGTAACCGTTCTCCATCACGAGCGCGACGACGCCCTCCACGTGCCTCGCGCGGAGCACAGGGTCGTGGAGCATGGCGTGCACCGCGACGACGTCGGGCCGGTCGATGGCGGCGATGAGGGGGATGAGCCGGGTCCGCGCGCCGCCGGCCGTCGTGCGGTCGAGGACGCGCCGGTCGTGAAAGCCGGCGAACGGCGCCTCCCGGCCGCGCGGGTGGTTCTCGAACGTGGTCGGCGAGGCGACGCGCCACCACTTCGGGTGCACGGCGTCGAACGCCCCGGCGTGGGCCGCGAAGGTGTCATATCCGAGCTCCGTCGACTCGGGATCTCCAAGGAACTCGTGCAGCCACCCGCAGAAGCGGTGATCGCCCGGCGCGGGCGTCGCCTGGCTCGCGCGCTGCGCCCCGGGCGCGGCCGACGCGGAGAGCTCGGCGCTCCCCACCTCGTCGAGCGACGGCGCGCGCTCGGCCGCGCCACCGCAAGAGATGGAGAACGCGGCGGAGCAGGCGAGCATCAGAGTCTGGTGAAACAGCTTCATACCGGCCGCGCTCTAGCAGCCCGCCGCCGCATCGACAGCCCGGTTCTGACGCTTCCGCGGGCCGCCTCACGCCGAGCCCGCGATGCACCATTTGACGGCTACTCCATCCCCGCGCCCCCGAGGAATCCCCTCATTTTGCAGCCATTTTCAGCGGAAAAATTGAACAAGGAGGCGGGGAGACAGGGAGTATTTTGAAATTCCCTCCCCGCCTCCCCGTCTCCTTGTAAATTTTCCGAAGAATTTGAGGGGATGCCTCAGCCCTCGCCCCACGCGCCACGCCCTCGCGCCCCGCGCCGCCGGCGGCCGGGCCGGCGACGTCGCCCGCGCACGCGCCGGCCGCTCCCTCGGCCAGGGCCGGTGTACTACGCTCGCTCCCGGCATGACCCAAGGCGTCCGCCCCCTGCACGAGCTCCGCGACGAGGCCCGCTCCGCGCTGGCCAGGAGCGATCTCACGCGCGCGCGCGACGCGCTCTTCAGCGCCCTCCAGCACACCATCGCCCGCGAGGAGGAGTACGTCGCCATGACGGACGAGCTCCGCGACGTGCTGGTCCGGCTGGGCGACGCGCGGAGCGCGCTCACCGTCTCCTGGTACGGCGGCAACGAGCAGAGCCAGCGCCCGCTCATCGCCAAGGTCCCGCCCATCGACCGCGCGCGCACCGTGCTCGCCTGGGCCGAGCGCGAGCAGGATCCCGAGCGGCAGAAGCGGCTCTACGGCCGCGCCGCCGACGAGTACGAGGCCGCCGGCCTCGTCGCGCAGGCCGCCATCGCCCGCGAGCGCGGCCAGGACTTCGCCCGCGCCCGCGCCCTCTGGTCGCGCCTCGCCCAGCTGCTCTCCTCGTCGGGCAGCGACCTCTACGCCGCCGGCCTCGCCCGCTTCAACCTCGCCCGCACCTCGCTCCGCACGGGCGACGCCGCGGCGGCGCGCGAGGCCGTCTTCGCCTCCGTCCACCTGCTCGAGGAGGCCGCCGACAGGTACGAGACCATCGGCCAGCGCGAGCGCGCCTTCGACTGCTACCAGGTCCTCATCGCCGTCGGGCGCGAGAGCCGCGCCTTCGAGCACGTCCTCGAGGGCTACGTGAACGTCATTCGCATCCTGCGCGAGGACCACCTGCGCTACTACGCGCTCCAGTCCTACGAGGAGGCCGTCGCCGCGGCCGAGAAGCAGGGCGAGATCTCCGCCGCCGCCACGCTCGCCCGCGAGATGGCCGCGTACGCCCGGAAAGAGGGGCTCGTCGCCGTCGCCAACTTCGCCGTGCTCGCGCAGGCCCGCCTGTGGCAAGAGGTGTCCGCCGTCTCGCAGAAGCGCGCCGCCCCCCCCGAGATCGCCGAGAACGCGCTGCTCGCCGCCGTGATCGCGCTCGGCGAAGCGGGGCAGTACAGCAAGGTGGGCGGCGTCTACCGCGCGCTCACGCAGCTGCCGCTCGAGGAGACCCGGAAGAAGCACTACGCCCGCGCCGGCCGCCGCTACGTGAACGCGCAGGACCTGCCGATCGACGCCGCTCCGCTGCCGGCGCACCTCCGCCACGAGCTCGGCTTCCCCGACGTCTGGCACATCGACCTCGTCGAGTGGGAGCAAGCCGGCAGCGCCGCCCAGGCGTGCGGCGACATCGTGCTCGACCCGGCGCAGTGGTCCGAGGTCACCCGCCGCCGCGCCATGCTCGCCCGGCTCACCGCGCTCGCCGTCGAGGGCGCGACGCCCGAGGCCACCCCCGCGCAGCAGCTCATCAGCCTCGCGGAGCAGCTCGCGACGGTCGAGCTCTACACGATCCTCTCGCCGCTCGAGCGCCTGTTCCGCCGCGCCGAGCCGAAGATCCGGGTGGCCGTCGTCCGCGCGCTCTCCCACTTCCTCTACAAGCGCACGTTCATCACCATCCGCGACGCGCTCGTGGATCCCGACCCCACCGTGGTCCACGAGGCCGCCCGCGCGCTGGAAGAGCTGCGCTTCGCCCACGCCTTCGATCCGCTCGCCCGCATCTACCGCGAGTCGCAGGCCGCCGCCGTGCGCGCCAGCGCCGTGCGGGCGATCGCGAAGATCGACACCCTCGAGGCCGGCGAGATGCTCCTCGGCATCCTCCAGCACGAGGGCGCCGAGGAGCGCGCCGTGGCCGTCGAGGCGCTCAAGCGCGTGCGCGGCATGAAGTTCGTGGAGCTCGCCCGCGGCTCGCTCTCCGAGCTGACAGGCTCCGCGCAGGCGGTGGTGCGAGAGATCCTCCAGAGTCGTGGCCTCAGCCCCTGAGCGCGCCTGCACGACCACGCGCCTGCACGACCGCGCGCCCGCTAGCCGCGGCGAGGCCCACGACGAACCACAACGGAGCAGCTCGGGGGTGATCCACTGTCCGGGCAGCGAGCGCAGACTGCGCCTGCCTCCTCCTTTCTCTCACGCACCGGAAACCGCGCCTCGGACGAGCCTCAGACGAGCAACCCCGCGATTGTGCGCTGCGGCAAAGGGATTCCCCTAACGAGTTTGGTTCTCGCGGCGCTTCTGGAGGGTGCACGTCGACAACCAGTCGGGATACCCTGCACGCGCCAATCCAACTCATCCCGAGAGATTCTCGGAGCGCGATGACGTAAGCATGGAAGCGGACGGAGCGCTTGGGGGAGCGCTGGGAAACCGCCGTCCGGGCTCCCGATGGTGCGCTGCTCGACAGAGGTCGACTTCTCAGCGCGCCACCGGCGGCTCTTGTCTCGTGTGAGCAGCAGCTGGGCGCCGTACCGCGGCGCCCAGCTGCCCGCCTCGAGCGGGCCGCTCCGACGGCGGCCGGAGGCACGGCCGCGCCCTGGCGCAGGGCGGCCAGCGCTCGGCCCGCGCGCGGGCGCTCAGCTGCGGAGGATCGACTCGAGCGCGGGCACGATGCGGGCGTAGCGGAACTGGTATCCGAGCTCTTCCGCCCGCCTGGGGTAGACGCGCTGCCCGGTGGTGACGATCTCGGCCGCGTCGCCCATCCCCAGCTTCACCACGGCCTCGGGCACGCGGAGCCACGACGGCCGGTGGAGCACCGCGCCGATCGCCTGCGCGACCTCGTCGCCGGTCTGCGCGTGCGGCGCGGTCATGTTGAAGGGGCCGCGCACCACGTCGTTGTCCAGGGCGAGCAGGGTCATCCCCACGACGTCGTCGCGGTGGATCCACGAGATGACCTGCTTGCCGTCGCCGACGGGCCCGCCCAGGAAGAACCGGAAGGGGGCGATCATCTTGTCGAGCGCGCCGCCGCCCTCGCCGATCACGACGCCGATGCGCAGCTGCACCGAGCGGACGCCGTGCTGCTCCTCGACGGCGCGGGCCGCCTCTTCCCAGCGGACGACGACGTCGGCGAGGAAGCCCTCGCCGGGCGCCGCGTCCTCGTCGAGCACCTTGTCGCCCGGCTGCGGGCCGTAGTAGCCCACGGCGGACGCGCAGAGGAACGCGCTGGGCTTGCGCTTGGCCTTGCCGATCGCCTCGCCCATGAGGCGGGTCGTGTCGACGCGGCTCCTCAGGATCTCGCGCCGCGCCTCCTCGGTCCACCGCTTGACGATGGTCTCGCCCGCGAGGTGAACGACCGCGTCCACGCCGTCGACCTCCTCGAACCACGGCCCCGGGGCGTCCGAGCTCCACGACACCACGCGCGCCCCGGGCAGCGCCGCCTGCGTCCGCGCCACGTCGCGCGTCAGCACCGTCACCCGATCACCCCGCGCGAGCAGATCCTTCACGAGACCGCGCCCGATAAACCCGCTGCCGCCAGTGACAAGAACCGTCTTCACGCGATCTATCTATCACGGCTCGGACGGAGGCGGGGCTTCCCTTCGAGCGCCGCCCAGGGAGCGCTCGGACGGCCTGCAGCTGTCCAGTCGTGACGCCGAGCGCTGGAGACGGTAAGACCCCGGACGTGATGGATGACCTAGAGACCTTCAAGAAGCTTCCTCTCGGCGGCCTCGATCGCCGCGCGCTCGTGGGCTCGCTGGCCGAGCACGGCGCGCGCGTGGCGACCGAGCAGCTCGCGGCGCACCGCGCCCGTATCAGCCCGGCGGGCGCGCGCATCGCGCCGGACACGGCGGTGCTGATCCTGGGCGGCTCGAACGGCATGACCCGGGCGCTCGCCCTGCAGCTGCTCTTCGGGGAGCGGGCCGCGGTCTTCGCCGTGCACTTCGACAGCGAGAAGATGCAGATCGGCCCGCACCACGTGAAGGCGATCTCGGACGCGGCGGAGGCCGAGGGGCTCACCGCGCGCTTCTGGAACAACGACGCCACGAGGCCGCAGGTGATCGACGAGGTCGTCGCCGCGCTGAAGGAGCGGTATCGGGCGGTGCACCTCGTGAACGGCATCGCGGCCGGCGCGATGAAGCGGTACGCGGAGCACGGGCCGACGAAGGTGAAGGACCTCGACGTCGCGTTCGATCCGGTGCTCCAGATCCCTGATTTCTCGCGCGCGGAGAACATCCGCAAGCTCGGCCTCGTCGAGGTGGACGTCGCGAACGAGGCGGACATCGAGCGGACCAACAAGTTCATGGGCACGTCGTCGCTCTTGTGGGTCGAGCCGCTCGCCGCGGCGGGGCTCATCGCGAAGGGCGAGAGCGTGGTGTCCTTCTGCGACTACGACTACCCGAGCGACGATCCGGTCTACGCGATGGGCCCGCTCGCCGGCGCGAAGATCCTCCAGCGCAAGACGATGGCGGAGATCCGGGAGCGGTTCGGGGCGAAGACGGCGCGCATCTGCTATCCGGCCCTGGCCACGACGGCGCTCGGGGCGATCCCCGGCGGGCTGCTGATGTACGGGCTCAGCACGCAGATCTTGAAGGAGCGCGGGCAGTTCAAGGACGTCATCGATCTCGCGGGCGAGACGATGGAGATCTGGCGTCCGAGCTGGGACGGGAGCGATCTGCGGGTGGACGCGGCCTACCAGGCGTGTCTGCCGGAGTTCAACAAGCGCAAGGAGCAGATCGGTCCGAAGGACGTCCCCGGCGCGTTCCGGCAGCTGTTCGCGTGAGCCGTTGCGCGCGGGGCCTCGGCTCCGGGCGCCGCGCTCCACGGCCGGCCGCGCGAGCAGCGCGGCCGGCGGCCAGTCATCCCTACCCTTCGGCCTGCGCGACCTCGGGCTCCAGCCGGGCGACCTGGCGCTTGTCGGACATCCTGATGATCCCCACCCAGGCAAGCACGCGGATGACCTGATACGCGGGGTCGATCTCGAACCATCGCACCGCGAAGTTCGGGCTCATCGCGTACTTGTGGTGGTTGTTCTGGAAGAGCTCGCCGAGCGTCACGAAGTCGAGGACCAGCGTGTTGCGGGAGTCGTCGTCGCTGTTGAAGTTGCGGTAGCCGTAGCGGTGGCCGCACCAGTTCACGATCGCCCCGTGCAGCGGGCCCATGGTCCAGTGGAGCGGGAGGAACAGGAACTGCCACCAGTGCGAGGCGAAGGCCACGTAGAAGAGCACGTAGCCGGTGCCCCACGCGAGCCGGCCGATCCACGCGTTGCCGATGCGGTCGAGCGTGGGCCACTCGGGGTAGCCGCCGAGGAAGCGCGGCTCCACGTCGGCCGTGCGGTCGTAGATCGCGTCGTAGCGGTGCGCGGT
The DNA here is from genome assembly GCF_051525245.1 of Sorangium sp. So ce128. Lineage (NCBI taxonomy): Bacteria > Pseudomonadati > Myxococcota > Polyangiales > Polyangiaceae > Sorangium > Sorangium sp. So ce128. The sequence goes on from NZ_CP150313.1 coordinate 8,660,819, forward strand.
GTCCAGCATCATCCGGACAACATTCGAGTAGTACCGCGGCGAGTGCGGATCCTTCGGCGTGTCGCTGTACGCGTGGTGCATGCGGTGCAAGATCGCGTAAACCCAGGGCACGAGGTACGACGAGCCCTGCGTGAGGTACGTGAGGAAGTGGAAAATCCGCTCCCATGGCTTCGACATCGTGAACATCCGATGCGAGGCGTACCGGTGCAGGAAGAAGGTCTGGAAAAAGACCGAGAGCGTAGAGTGGGCGATGAGGACGATCGCGATCTCCATGTTCGCGTCCTAACCCGGTGACGCGCGGCAGGGGGTCAGCTCACGGTCACGATTCCGTAACGGGCGCCGGGTCCGCGCGGCCTCGGGTCGCTTCTATGTCCGCGGGATTCCCCGTGATTCTCTGTGATTGTCCGTGATTGATCGAGTCCGTTCATGGTAACAGCGGTGTCGTGAAGGCCGTGATCATCGGGGCGGGCCGGGGCAGCCGGCTGCGTCACCTGACCGAAGAGATGCCGAAGACGCTGGTCCCGATCCTTGGGCGCCCGATGCTCGACGGCATCCTCGAGGCGCTCGCCGCGGGCGGCTTCAGGCGGTCGGATATCGTGTTCGTCTGCGGCTACAAGGCCGACGTCATCCGGGCCGCCTACCCGGATCTGACGTACGTCGAGAACCGCGACTGGGAGCAGAACAACATCCTTCTCTCGCTCCTCTGCGCGCGCGAGCACCTCGAGGGCGGCTTCGTCTCGACGTACGCCGACATCGTCTACCGGCCCGAGATCGTGGCGGGGCTGGTCCGCTCTCCGCACGACATCGCGCTCGCCTGCGACACGGACTGGCGGCGCCGCTACGTGGGCCGCTCGCAGCACCCCGAGACCGACGCCGAGAAGCTCCGCGCCGGCGGCGCCGGGGGGGATCGCGTCCTTCAGATCTCGCGCCGCATCCCTCCGGAGTCCGCGACCGGCGAGTTCATCGGGGTGATGAAGCTCTCGGCGCGGGGCGCCGGGCAGTTCCTGGCCGCCTTCGACGCCGCGCGCGACGCCTTCTCGGAGCGGCCGGAGTTCCGCGAGGGCCGCACGTTCCAGCGGGCCTACCTCATCGATCTGCTCCAGCACATGATCGAGTCCGGCGCCGACCTCCACAAGCTCGACACCCACGGCGGCTACATGGAGATCGACACCCTGGAAGACGCGTCGATGGCCGACGCGTGGTGGCGCGGCGCGCCCTGAGGGCTCTGATCTGTTCTAGAACGCGTCGGCGAAGGTAGCGCCCTGGGCGAGGAGGCCGGGGAGACCGCCGGTGTGCAGGAACAGCACCCGCTTGCCCGAGAGCTCGCCTCGCTCGGCCAGGTCCCAGAGCCCGGAGAACGCCTTGCCCGTGTACACGGGGTCGAGGACGAGACCCGACAGCCGCGCCACCTGGAGGATCCGCGCTCGCTGCTCCGGCGTGGACACCCCGTAGGCAGGGCCCTTCGCCGAGTCGTCGATCACGAGGTGGGCGGGCGAGCCGAGGCGCGGCTCGAGCGCGCGCGCGTCGTCCATGATCCCGACCACGATCCGCGCGAACGTCGCCCTGTCCTCGCAGACCGCCATCGAGCGCACCTCGCCGGCGACCTCGTAGCGGGCCGCGCCGAGCGCCGTGCCCGCCGCCGTCCCGCCCGAGCCGCACGCGTGCACGATGACGTCGAACGGCTTGCCCCCCGCGAGGCCGAGATCGAGCTGCTTCCGGATCTCCTCCATCGCGCGCACGTAGCCGAGCGCGCCGAGGCCGTTCGAGCCGCCCTCGGGGATCACGTACGGCCGGCCGCCCGCCGCGCGGATCTCGGCGGCCGCCTCGGCCATCAGGGCGCCGCGGTCCCTGTACGCCTCGGGCGAGATCAGCCGGATCTCCGCGCCGGCGAGCCGGTCGAGCAGCACGTTGCCCTCGAGCGGCGCGGCCGCCGACGGATCGCTCGTGCGCAGGAACAGCACCGAGCGCAGGCCGAGCGAGGCGCTCACCAGCGCGGTCGCGCGCGCGTGGTTCGACTGGAGGCCGCCGCAGGTGATCACGCAGCCTGCGCCCTCCTCCCGCGCGGCGGCGAGCAGGTACTCGAGCTTGCGGATCTTGTTGCCGGCCTCCGCGCCCGCCGTCATGTCGTCGCGCTTCACGTAGAGGTCGACGCCGAGCGCCTCGGCGAGCCGCTGCGGGCGCTGGATCGGTGTCGGAAGGTGGCTCAGCGCGAGTCGTTTGCGCATCGTTTCTCCCTGCTGTCTGCCAGGGGCGCCCGCTGCTGCGCGCGGGCGGGCGGCCCTCGCAACCGCCCTCTAGCACCCTGGGCGGCCCTCGTCTGCTGTGTCCCGCGCGAGCTCGACCGAGGGCCCGGCGCGCCCTGGCCAGCTCAGTGGATCACGCCCAGCTTGAGCGTGAGCAGGTACTGATCGGGGAGCTCGGCGCCCGCGGCGTCGTCGAAGGCGCCACCAGGGAACAGGACCCCGGCCTCGGTGCCGAACTGGAGGGTGACGAGCCTGCCCATCGCGATGCGCGCGTCGACGCCGAGGTCCAGCTCGACGCCGAGATCGCGGCGGCGGCTGTCGCCGCCGTCGTAGTTGGCCAGGCTGCCGCCCGCCCGCGGGGCGCCGTAAGGATCGACCAGATCCGAGGTCGCCTCGGCGATGACCGCGCCCGCCTTGAGGTCGAGCCAGCGCGCCGGCCGCACGAGGATGCGCGGGTTCACGTAGGCGGCGCCGGGCACGCCTCCCTTGGACGGCAGCGACCTGATGCCTGGCTCGGGGGACGCGGCGAAGAGCTCCCGCTCGGCGATCGTGGCGGCGCGCGCGGTCTTCCAGGCGAGCACCTCGTCGAACAGGAGGAGCCCGACGTTGTGGCTCGGGTCGAAGGTGAAGCGCCGCGACACGCCGTCCGTCGGGTCGTCGTCGCCCGAGGCGTAGCCGGCCTCGATCTCCGTGACGACGCGCCCCCACCGCCCGCCTGGCCGCCCCCCGCGGCCCGCGACATGCACCGCGCCGAGCGTCGCTGCGCCGCCGACCGAGCGCACCGCCACGGGCGAGCGCCCGAACCCGTGGCCGGAAGGCGGCGGGGGCCCGCTCGGGGCGAACGACGCCGACCCGAGGATCACCGCGGCCTCGAGCTCGCCGTAGATGTGGGCGCCGCCCCCCGGCACCGGCGCGTTGAATTTGCCTGACACGTCGAGGATGCCGGCCGTGAGCACCTCGCTGAACCAGGCCGAGCTCGTCTTCGCGCGGCGCTCGCGCGCCTGCCGCCGCATGGCGCCGTAGATCCCGATCTCGCCGCGCCGCTCTCGCCAGAGCGCGGACACGACCGCCTGGACGGCGCGATCGCCCTCGCCTTCGTCCTGCCCCTCGACGTCGTTTCCGAGCAGGTCGGCCGCGTTGTCCTCGAACACGAGGTCGGCCGCGACGGTCACGTGGAGCGGCCCGTCCTTCCCCATCGGCGTGGCCGCGAAGAGGACGCGTTCCATGAGCGATCCGCGCTCGTGGTCGCCGAAGACGCTCGCGCGCTCGCCGTCGTTGACGACGAGCCCCATCCCCCAGTGCGCGCTCTGCTGGCCCACCCGGACGACGCCGAGCGCCCACGGCAGCTCCAGGTAGAGGGTGCGCGGGTGCACCTCGTACCACGCGAGGGCGGCGCGCGCGTCGCGCACCTGCTCGACGTCACGCGTGGTGTCCCCGGCGATGAGCCCCCGGACGACGTCGATCTGCGCCACGATCGAGGCCTTGTCCTTGAAGTGGAAGCGCGGCGAGAGGCGCAGCCAGTGGGCGATGTACTGGCTCTGCCCGAGCGTCGCCGCGCCCGGCGCCGACAGGGGCGGCGCCCGGAGCGGCAGATCGCTCATGGCGCGGTAGCGGAGCTGGTACTCGCCCTGCAGCGAGAACGTCGACCGGGTGGGATCCGGCGGGGGCGGCGGCTTGCGGCCGGTGTCGAGCACGAGCCGCTCCTCGAAGTCGTCGATGGCCGGCGCGGCCGGCGCGACCGGCGGAGAGCCTCGCCCTGCGCTCTCCCCCTCGGCGGGCTGAGCGGCGCTCGGCGAGGCTTGCCCGGAGCTCGCTCCTTCGACGGGCTGAGCGGCGCTCGGCGAGGCGAGCGCGACAGCAAACGCAAGGGGGGCGAGGGTGACAAAGGCGAAGCGCATCGGAAGCAAGCAGCCGCTCACCAGCGCCCGGCCGGGAACGCGCGCCCGAAGGATAGGCGGATCGATCCCCGCGGGGCACTGGATTCTTCCGCCAACGGCGAGCAGCTGGCTTTTCGCGGGGCATCCGCCGCTCTAGCGTGCGCCTTCGTGACCCTTTCCACGCCGAGCGCCGCCGCTGGTTCTCCTTCTTCGCCGCCTTCGTCACCTCCGTCAGATCCGTCACGTCCGTTGTTCCTCGGCCGATCGCTCTCGCTCGCGGATCTCGAGGAGGTCGCGCGGCGCGGTCGTCCGGTGGCGATCTGCGCCGAGGCGCGCGAGCGGGCGGCGGCCTCGCGCCGGGCGATCGACGCGATCGCGGCGGCGGGCGACGCTGCGCCGGCGGTGTACGGGATCAACACCGGCTTCGGCGCGCTCGCGGAGACGCGCATCGCGGATCACGACATCCGGGCGCTCCAGCGCAACCTCGTGCGGAGCCACGCCTGCGGGGTCGGGCCGGAGCTCGGCGAGGCCGAGGTGCGCGCCATGATCGTCCTGCGCGCGCAGGTGATCGCGCTGGGGCACTCGGGGGTGCGCACGGAGGTGCTCGATCTGCTCGCCTCCCTGCTCGAGCGCCGCGTGAGCCCGCGCATCCCAGCGCAGGGGTCGGTCGGCGCGTCGGGCGATCTGGCGCCGCTCGCGCACCTCGCGCTGACGCTCATCGGCGAGGGGGAGGCGCGCTTCGAGGGGCAGCTCCTGCCGAGCGCGGTGGCGCTCGCGAAGGCCGGCCTCGCGCCGATCGAGCTGGCGGCGAAGGAGGGGCTCGCGCTGATCAACGGGACCCAGTACATGACCGCGCTCGGCGCGCTGGCGCTGCGGGACGCGGCCGCGCTGTGCACGGTCGCGGACATCGCCGGCGCGGTGAGCCTCGAGGCGCTGATGGGCTCGAAGCGCCCGTTCGACGAGCGGCTGATGCGCGTCCGCCCGCACCCGGGTCAGGCCGGCACGGCCGGCAACCTGCGCGCGCTGCTCGGGGGCAGCGAGATCATGCAGAGCCACGCGGACTGCCCCAGGGTGCAGGACGCCTACTCGCTCCGCTGCATGCCCCAGGTCCACGGCGCGACGCGCGACGCGGTCGCCTGGGCCGCCGAGGTGCTGACCCGCGAGGTCAACAGCGTCACGGACAACCCCACGGTGTTCCTCGGGGACGGGCCGGATGGCGGCGCCGAGCTGATCTCGGGCGGCAACTTCCACGGGCAGCCGGTCGCGCTCGCCCTGGATCTCGCCGCGATGGCGGCGGCGGAGCTCGCGAACATCAGCGAGCGGCGGGTGGAGCAGCTGGTCAACCCCGCGCTCTCGACCGGGCTCACGCCGTTCCTGGCGCCGCACAGCGGGCTGCACTCGGGGTTCATGATCGCCCAGGTGGCGAGCGCCTCGCTGGTGAGCGAGAACAAGGTGCTCTGCCACCCGGCGAGCGTCGACTCGATCCCCTCGAGCGCCGGCCGCGAGGACCACGTGAGCATGGGCAGCATCAGCGCCCGAAAGCTCGCGCAGGTGATCGAGAACGTCCGGAGCTCGCTGGCGATCGAGCTCATCACGGCGGCCCAGGGCGTGGACCAGCGGCTCCCGCTCCGCCCCAGCGCGGGCGTCGCAGCCGCCCACGCCGCCATCCGCCGCGTGGTGCCCGGGCTCACCGAGGACCGCCCCCTCTACCGCGACATCGCGGCGGCCGCGGAGCTCATCCAGAGCGGTGCGCTCATCGCCGCGGTGGAGGAGGCGGTGGGGCCGCTCAACTGATTATTTCTGTTACTAAAGTTACATCTGAGACGATTTAGAGGAAATCTTACGCGAGATAAGGGAATGCGATCGGTCCATTGCGGGGCGAGTTGCTGTACATTGGCTCAGTGCCGATTCCGGTCAGCGTCCCGCCGTTTCCCTTCGATGCCGTGCGGGATCTGCTCGGGGTGGTGCGGACGATCTACGCGGCGGCGAAGGAGGGGGGGTCGTCGCGGGAGGAGCTCGCTCGCATCGCGCAGGTGGGCAAGGAGCTGAGCCGGGCGCTGGATCTGGCCGGGTCGCCCCAGCAGGGGGCGTCGGGGCTGTCGGCGGCGTGGAAGGTGGCGGACAGGGCGATGCTCCAGGTGAACGACCTGGTGGATCCGCTCACACCCGCGGCGCCGCTCCTGATGGCGGCACGGAGCCGGGTGACCGGGAGCCGGCTGACCCTGAGGAGCAAGCCGCAGGGGCGGTAGGCGCTGGGGGAGGCGGTGGCCGCGGGGCAGTGGCCGCGGGGTGGAGGGGCCGACGGGAGGCCGCTGGAGGGTGATAGGCCGCTGGGGGGCGGCTTTCCTGGAGGATCAACCCTCGGAGCGCGATTCTCGGATCGGTGCGGAGAACTGCCGTCTTGCCAGGAGCGGGAGAGGGCAGGAGCGGGAGAGGGACAGTGTCGGCCAGCGTCCTTCCGTGGCCTACTGTAGGGCTGGAATCGTCAGCTGCGACCGAAGAACCTGCGGCTACGCGACCGCTCGGCGTCGCGCCGGATGCCCTGCATCACCACGCGGATGAGCTCACGGTTGTAAGCGCGCTTGTCGTGGCGCTTGTGCTCGGGAAGCTTGACGCCCAGAGCGTGAGCAAGACGTTCTACGTTCTCTACCTTCGCCTCACGCAAACAGTCGATGTCCAGATCCATGGAGTGGCGCTCCCATTACTCGAATCCACTCGGCTTGTCGAGCCCAGAGGACACGAGCGTGGCCGCGCGCCGTTTCCCATCGGGTTCCCGCCGGACCATCGCAGGCTCCCATCAGACCGTGACGGGCATGCGGCGTCCCGGGCACGTCGACGCCACGAGGCGCGGCGCGCGCCCTGCGCGACCTGGTCCCGTTCGAGGCGGCCAGCGGCTCAGGTGAGCCGCCGCCGGGCGCGAGGTCGACCCGACGCTACCGCCCGGTTCCCCACACCACGAAGCGCGCTGCGCAACGTCGGGCAACTGTGGAGGGTGTGAGGTGCCGGGGTGCCGGTGCGGTGCGGGTTGAAGCTCAATCGAGCTGGCGGCTCCTGGTCGATGGGGGTACGGCGGCTCCAGATCGCGTCATCGCCCGCCAGCTCGGCGCGCCGCACTTACGAGGTAGCCCCGCCCGGACTCGAACCGGGACGCCCGCGAGGGCCGCGGATTTTAAATCCACCGCGTCTGCCATTTCGCCACGGGGCCAAGACGTTGATATTACTTTGATTTTTACTTTTTGGGACCCGCGTTCTCCCTCTTCTGTGCGGTTTCCTGTGCCGTTTCCGGCGAGCTCGGGGATCGCCTGGGCGAGGGAAGCTAGCTCGCCAAGGCCCAGTTCTGCAAACGTCCTGGCGGCTCGGCGGTATCTCTGGATCATCACGCTCGATCGATGGCCAGTTCTGTCGGCCACCCAGGTCTCGCTGCGGCCGTTCGCCAGGGCGACCGTGATGAAGGTTGAGCGCGTGTCGTGGGCGCGGACCTGCGGTGCCCAAGCGCGCGGGTCGTTCGTCTTGTTCTTCTCGAGGCGCAGCGCGCCGCGGTCGCGGTCGACGTCCTGCACCTGGAGGCGCGCTGCCTCGCTGATGCGCGGGCCCTGGCGGTTCAGAAAGCCCCAGAGGACGCGCCAGCACAGCGGGATCGCGGAGCACGCCAGCAGGCGCGCGTCCCCGTCGGGGTAGAGACAGGCCTTCGCCTTCGCGGGGCCGAGCTTCGGGAGGAAGCCGCGGGGGAGCGGGTTGGTCGCGAGGAGACGGCACGGGAAGACGGCCATCGCCATGAGCCGGTGGAGAAGCTGCGCGATGTGGCGGCGTGACGCGGGGGACATCGGCGGGAGTGCACGCATGACGCGCTCGGCGTCATCAAGCGTGAAGGCCGCGACGGGGACGTGGCCGGCGATCGGGTAGATGTGGCGGTCGACCGACGTTCGACGAGGATACGCTGGCGCGCGTCGTTCGCGCACTCGGAGGCGTGCGATGATCCCGGGCCGCGTCTCGATCTACGTCGCCACCGGAGACACTCGACTTGCGCCGCCCGCCTCGGGCTCTCTCCGCCGCCTGCCTCGGCGGCGCGCGCTTTTTACTGCGTGGTGGAGACGGATGGAGTCCTCCACAACGAGGAGTTGATAGACGCGCTTGCGACGATTCGCGTGCTCCTTGAGCCGCCGATGACTCCATGGGGCATCGCTGCTCATTCAGCAGGGGAGCGTGAGGCATTGCCACAAGGCGGTTCCCGTCTCCGGATTCAGCGCGCACGTGCAGCGCACGGAGGTGCAGCCGGGCGCCTTGGGGCACTCGAGGCCGACGTGCTCCGGGCACGCCGTGCCGTCCAGCATGAGCAGCTCCTCGCTGTCCGTAGGGCACACGAGGGGCTGACACGCGGCCGGCGTCGTGCAGGACCACGCGCCGCCCGCGCTGCCGGAACCACCCGCCGCGCCCGCGCCGCCCGACCCGCCGGCGCCGCTGGAGCTGGGCGTCATGCCCGCACCGCTGGAACCCCCCGCCGCGCCCGCGCCGCCCGCCGCGCCCGCGCCGTCGGAGCCGCCCGCTGCGCCAGAGCCGCTTGTCGTTTCACCGCTGAGATTCGAGGATCCGCAGGCCGCTGAAACACTCAACGCAAGGAGGAGGAGCCAGGAGCGCATGCCCTAGTGTAGCAAGCGGAGCGCTCTTCTCCGAATGCAGCGAGCGTTGCTACCCAGACGACCCAGGTCGCCGAACCGCGCTCACCGCTCACCAGGTCGCCGGATCATCGCGTAGAGCGCCGCTTCGCCGCGCCGTCGGGCGCGAGGGCGCGGCGGAGGTGATCGGTGAAAGCGCGCACCTTCGGCACGACGTGGCGGGTCGGGAGCGATACGACCGAGATCGCGACCGCATCGCACGCGGTGTCCGGGAGCACTTCGACGAGCTTCCGCGCCTTGCCCGCGCGCGCCAGCATGAAGTCGCAGAGCCACGCGAGGCCTGCGCCCTCGATCGCCAGCTCGATCAGCGCCTCGCCGCCGTCGACGACGATGCGCCGCGTGGGCGCGATCTCGCGCACCTTCACGCCGTCGCGGAGGCGCCACGGGATGAGCCGGCCGTGCAGCGCGTACCCGAGGCGCACGTGGCGCTCGAGGTCGTCGACCGTGCGAGGCCGGCCGTGCTCGCGCAGGTAGCCGGGCGCGCCGCAGACGAGCATCCGAGAGCGGCCGACCGGGCGTGCGATCAGACCCGAGTCCGGCAGCACGCCCAGCCGGACCGCGACGTCGATCCGCTCCGACGCGAGATCGGCCGGGTCGTCGCGCAGCACGAGCTCGACGTCGACGTCGGGGTAGCGCTCGGCGAAGCGCGCGAGCACCGGCACGATCACGTGACGGCCGATCACCGTCGGCGCCTCCACGCGGAGGAGCCCGGCCGGTCGATCGCGCAGACCCGAGGTGGCGCGCTGCGCGTCGTCGAGCTCGCGCAGCGCGGCGCGGGCGCGCTCGAAGAACGCGCGCCCTTCGTCGGAGAGCGTCACCGCGCGCGTGGTGCGGTGGAAGAGCCGCACGCCGACCTCGCCCTCGAGCTGCGTGATGCGGCGGCTGACCGCGGACGGCGTGACGCGCAGCCGGCGCGCGGCGAGCGTGAAGCTCCCGAGCTCCGCGGCCTCGACGAACGCTTCGATCGCTGCGAGCCGGTCCATGTCGCACCTCGATTGATGCGTATCATGCACGAAAGTTGTTCGCCTTCGGCGATGGTTTGCGCCGCGCGCACGAGCCACGGTGCCCTGCATGAGCACCGTGAACGTCGACGCCACCTCTCCCAGCCCGCGCGCCCGGGCGGTCATCATCGGAGCGATCACGACGCTCGTCGCGACCGCGATCCACCACGTCTACGGCGGCGTTCGGTACGCGACGCCGTGGCGCCTCCACGGCGCCGCCGTCGCGCTCGCGCTCTGCGTCCCCATCGCGCTGGCGTACGCGGGGTACCGGCGGAGCCCGGGCACGCGCGCCGGCCGCATCTCCGGGGGCTCGCTCGCGGCGCTCGCCCTCGCGTTCCCGGTGACGTCGATCGGGCTCTTCGAGGGCGCATACAACCACCTCGCGAAGAACGTCCTCTTCTTCGCGGGCGCGCCTCGCGACCTGCTCCTCCGGATGTTCCCGCCGCCCACCTACGAGCTCCCCAACGATGCCTTCTTCGAGATCACCGGCGTCGGGCAGATTGTCCCCGCGGCGATCACCGCAATCGCAGCCCTCGGCCTGATCGGCGACCTGCGCCGCCGTGTCATGAGGCTCGCGCCCGGGGCCGTGCTCGGCGCGCGCGAGCTCGTGGGCGTCCACGGCGAGCGGATCCGCATCCCCGATCCCGCGCGGATCGTGCACCTCCAGCTCCGTCGCTTCGCGGGCTGTCCGGTGTGCAACCTCCACCTCCGCTCGATCACCGTCCGTCACGACGAGATCGCAGCGGCCGGGATCCGCGAGGTGGTCGTGTTCCACTCGAGCGCCGACGAGCTCCGGCTCCACGCCGACGGGCTCCCCTTCGCGGTGGTGCCCGATCCCGAGAAGCGGCTATACGCGGAGCTCGGCGCCGAGCCGTCGCTCCTCTCGGTGTTCGATCCGCGCGTGTGGCCCACCATCGTCCGCTCGGTGGCGCGGAGCGCGATCGCGATCCTGCGCGGACGCGAGCGGCCGCCCGCGCTGATCCCGACCGGCGGTCGCTTCGGGCTCCCGGCCGACTTCCTCGTCGCGCCCGACGGCTGCGTGCTCGCGAGCAAGTACGGCGAGCACGCGGGCGATCAGTGGTCGGTCGACGAGGTCCTCGCGCTGACGCGTGCGCCTGCGGTGTCGAGCGCGCGCGCGGCCGCCGAGGTGTGCGCGCGGTGATGGAGCACCCGAGGGCTCGGCCAACGACAACCTCGGCGGTCTGCTCGAAGTCACAGCCAGGAAGACGAGCCGCTCCCGCCCTCATCGTCCCATCTCTCGATCCGTACCGCAGCTTGCACATTGAACCCGTCGAACTCCGCCACGAGCGGTCCCCTCCGCTTCGCCTCGAACCTGGCCTCGCCGGCGCCGTCGCCCCGGACGTGACCGCGGCTATTCGGCTTCGGCGAAGCGTCTCGTGGGCCTCGCCGCTCGGCCCTCTAGCTGACCACTTGGTTGACGAACACTCAACCTGAGGAGCGTTCCGTTGTCAGCGGACGGCGCAGACTGGCCATCACAACGGAACTAGCCGTCCATCATCGAGCACCACCCATGGAGATGACGTCGAATACGCCTCGGTCCCTGCAATCGGCAGGCTTGGTGCATCCGCGAGCCGATCGAGTCCTTCTCGGAGCTTCATGCCACGATCGGTGAGCCGATAGACCAGCGATAGCATCGGGTAGCCATCAGCCGGCTTCGGTCCCGTCGCCCGCTCCACAACCGCACTCGAATCGTGATCTGCCCATTGCTCCAGTCGGCGTGGTAGGAACAGATCGCCCGTGCAGTCGAGGAACTCCCACAACTCGGCGCCCAATTGCGATTTTTGGCCGCACACGGCCAACGGAGTCTGCCACTCCGTCGACAGAAGAGCCAAGATGAGCTCGTCGAATCGACTGAGGCGTATGGCTCCTCTCGTGGTCCTTCTTGGAAAGAAGGAAGAGAGAAGCGCCCACAAGGGAGCGAGCTCTGGGAACCCTTTGACGCCACGTGTGCACCTTTCGACGAAAGGCAATGGATTCGTATCGACGTACCTCTCCCAGAGGCGGACGGCACGATCGTAGCGTTCCCGTGGCCAGGGGCGCGCCTTGTCGAGGCGCTCCAGAAGAACCTCGTCAGGATGATCAGACACCGATGCGGAGCAGTCGAACGGAGGCAGCGGTTCCTCGGGGATCCTTGAGCGGTGTACTGGATCAAAATCGACGATAAAGACATTGTGACGCGCGATCCCTAGGTGACGCAACCAGCTACAGGCCCTCCAGAGGTTAACTCGCTCGTGGAGACTCGGTGACACCCACAGGACAACGGGCAGATCCCAGCGGATATCCGATGAATAGAGCCGGTCCCACTCTTCGGACGAAGACCACCATGCCTCACGCGCCCGGGCATGCTCCATGGCATCCATTCGACTCGGCCCGATAATAAGGCAGTCGGACGCACGCACCGTATTACCCGCGCCGAGTCGTACCAGGCGCTCTGTTGTCGGTGTGTCGAAGGCAACATGCGTTGCGTCCCGAATGGACTTCTGGATCGTCGTGTTCATTCAAACCCACACCGATAGCACTCGTCGTACGTGTATCTTTTTTTGAGCTGACAGTCGCGCCGACAGACTGCGCAAAGAGATTTGCCGCCATCGACAATTCGGTTACACGGATAGCCTTTGTCCTGACAGTCGACGTACATGTCTGTGCATGACCTATCCGGAGTGCAACCAGCCATCTCTTCAGTGGCGCCGCTCCCCACATCGCCACCGTTCCCGAACCAGTCCCCCGTAGCTGCTGACCCCGGTGGGTATGGTTCTCCGGCCCCTGTGCCTTCCGTCCCCCTAAGATAGCACTCGCCCACGTCGTAGTTGCATGCCCACACCGTGAGACCGAGAGGAATAAGAACAGGGATCGCCTTCAATTTCAGCCTGTGGCGCATGCTCCCCCTCCAAGTTTTTCCAGATGCGTGTGCGGAGGGGCGGCGTCAACTGTGATTCAGGGCATGGATTGCGTCCCTGCGGCTACGGCTTGTCAACTTCGCCCCGGTCCGAAGCCGAGCTCGAGCTGAGCGCAGCGGGTTGCACATCGTCGCGGCCGAGCTCGGCGCGGACCATCGGAGGTCGAGGCGCACGTCGGCGCGGCCTTGAGCCTGCTCGGTGCGTTGTGACGCCCGGGGCGGGAGGTCTCGAGCGTGAGCGCGGCGCAGCCTCCACGGCCGGATGCGGAGGTCGAGGCGGACGGACATCGGCGAGCGCGACGCGATCTCCGTCCACCTGGTCGAGTTCGGGCGCGGCGCCACCGACGAGCAGCTCGAGCGCGAGTTCGGTGCAGCCCCCCGGCGGGGCCCGGCGGTCGAGGCGGACGCCGACGACGGCTGGCGACGAGGAGCGCGGGCGCGAGCGCTACATAGCCCTTCGCCGCGGCGGTGCGGCCGTCCGGGACGCGTCGACCCCAGAGACTCGGGCTCTGCTCGCCGAATTTCTCTTTGACGCCCACGTCATGCCCAGAAAGATCGTGCGCGCTCTCATAACGCCTGTCGCGACTCGGCCAGGGCTTCCACCATGTCCATGCGCTTACTCGGCAAGATCGGCTTGCTCTACGTCGGTGCGCTCGTCGTGGTTCCGGCGCCGGCCCAGGCACTCGAGTTCCACGGCGGCGTGAGCGTGGGCGGGATCCAGATCGGGACCGAACCCAGGCTTGCCGTGAGCCCATTCGCCGGCTGGCTCTGGCGCAACGAAGGGGACTTCCGGCTCGAAGTCCACAACATGTTCAGCATCGTTCCAGGGGCAGGTATCGGGGTCTACGATCGAACGGCCGTCACTCTTGGGTATGCCACGAAGACAACCACCGTCAGTCTCGGTCCGTCCCTGGCGATCTACTCGATGCCGGTGTGTGGTGCCGTGATCTGTGATCGCGTGGTGGGGGTTGCTCCAGGCGGCCGCGCCCAGTCCGACTGGTACTTCGCCGGGCCCTTGGGCATGTCTACCAGCGTCCATGTGGACTGGGCTAGCGGCAGTAGTCGCGTTCTTCCTGGAAGTCTGGTCGTGATGTTGACCACCGGACCAATTTGGAGATTTGAGGTAAAGTCGAAGTGAACAGGCTGGCTGTTTATTGTTGATTGTGCACCACTCCGCTCCTCCTTCCGCCTTCACGTCTGAGCTCGCGGACGCAGCGGCCTCGCCGGTGTCTACCTGGAGCCGCCGCGAAGGGCCAGGGACACGGCGCCCCCTCCATGGCGGCGCCGCCGTGGCGGTACGAGCGCGGGGAGCTCGAGCGGCTCACACCTCGGCAGTGGATCATCTCCTCCTGGTAGAAGCGCCGCGCGAGCTTGGGGCCGTCGCCGTCCACTGTCCACCTGGTCGAGCTTGAGGCCATCGCCGGCGAGCTCCTCGAGCGCGGGGGCCCGCCGCCACGGTCTGCAGAACGGCCGCGGGTGTCGAGGTCGACGCCCGCGAGCGCGCGATCTCGCTGGCGTCGTACATGGCGCCGGAGCAGATAGCGGGGCCGCGGCGTCAAGGAACACCGCGGCGGGATCCGCACCTGCCGGCGGACCGAAGGCGGCGGTTGATGAGAGGATGGGTGCCTGATGAAAAGAGCGTGTTCTCCCGGGTGTGGCGCGGTGGCCGTCTCCTTTAGCTCGGATCCCTGGGATTGGGTGTGGGTCGGCGTGGTCCTGCTCGTGCTCGTCGGCATCTGCACCGCGCTCGTCCGCCGCTTCCGACGCCGTCGCTGACGCGGTAGGCCGCCTGCACCCCGTAGAGGGCGTTGCTCGCTTGGGACGGCGCCAGGCGGGGGAGCAGCCGCGGGGTCGAGCTGGACGCCGGCGAGTCGGGGCCCTCGCGATCCACCTGGTCGAGCTCGGGGCCCTCGCCGGCAAGCTCCGCGAGCGAGATCTCGGCGCCGCGGCCTGGAGTGGTGCTCATGGATCTCCGAGCGGCTTTCCACCTTGCCACCATCAGGCCCTTGGGCGCCGTCGTGGAGTTCCAGGCGCGCCACCGTCGGCGCCCGCCTCTGCCTGTTCACCTCGGTATGCGATGGGCTGCGATCGCGGACGACGTCGTGCAGCCCAAGCCGCGCGGCAGCCAGCGCGCTCGCACGGCGCCCTGCACCGGCAGCCGGCGCCAGCAGGTGGACGAGCACTCGAGCCGCGCAGGCAGCCGAGAGCACTGCACGCTCTGGACGGAACGATTCACGTCCATTGTGGTCCTCTCGTCTGGATTCCGTTTGACGCCGGATCCCTGTTATCAGAAGAACCGCCCGCGTAGCCACGTTGCTCGTCTGTTGCGGAGAGGGGAGAAGGGGACGATGGGTACAGGAAGCCGGCGGATCCCATGGGCGGTCCTGCTCGTCACCCCGCTCGTCGTCGTACCGACGCAAGGAGAGGCGTCCGAGTTGAGCGCCGGTATGAGCCTCGGGTGGCTCCAGGCCGGTACCATTCCGCGCCTCGCGGTGGGGCCGCATGCGGGCATATCGTGACTTGTCCAGCGAGACATCCTGTTCACGGTGCACGACCTGTGCACGATCCTACCCCCGATCCAGGAGGACGGGCTCGGGGTCTACAACCAGACCTCGGTTGACATCGGGTACGCGTGGAAGGACGGGAACGTCAGCGCAGGGCCCTCGGTCGCGTTCTACTTCATGCCGGCGTGCGGCGTCACCTTGTGCGGCCGCGTCGGTGGCTTGGCCGTAGGCGGCCACGCGCAGACCAACGCGTACGTCGCCGGACCGCTGGGGGTGTCGGTGAGCGCCAATGTGGATTGGGTCGGTCGGGGCAGTCTGGTGCTCCCGGGCCACGTGTCCGTCATCGTTGTTGCTGGTCCTGTGCTTCGATGGAGTGAGAAATGAACGTGAGAAAAGTTCTATTATTGACCTTGCCCATCGCGGTTTGGGCGCTGGCGGCGTGCAATTGGACGTTCGGCGACTGCTATCCTGTCGGGGAAAGAACTTCGGGTGCAGGTGCCGGTCCAGGCTCGGAGCCCCGCCCCATTTTCACCTCCTCTGCATCCGGTGACTTCGGGGCCGACCCCCAAGGTGGCGGCGAGCGCAAGATCGCGTGCAACGAGTCGGACCTCGAAAATGAAGAGGAGAGACCGAGCGACAGCGACAGCTCGGAGAGGCCGACAGAGAGCCCGACGAGCCCGCCAGACCCATGCCCCGGATTCGGCGACATAGCCGGGGACGGAGCGATCTTCTTGAGCTGTAGCGATGCGTGCAGCTCGAAGTGCCCGCAGCCTGGAATGGCTCACTTCGTATGGGTAGATTTCGATCCGGAGGACTTCCCGTTTGTCACCACCGTCGAGGATGACGGCCGGGGCAAGGCAGGCGGGTATCAAGAGGCCAAGGCCAACTTGAAGTTTGAGCACCGGTTTCCAGGCGGCACCAACGAGTGGCACTGTTCTCTCACCATCAAGATGCCGCTGCGGACTGAGTTGATGGGGAAAATCGATTCGCTCCGTGCAGCCAACCTCAGCGAAGAGATCACGGAGGAGGTCGGACAGCTCATGGACTACAATCTTCCGCCGGGGATCTTCTGCGAAAGGTTTCGCAGCGCGGTGGATGCTGCGTTCAAGTTCAAGTATAAGGGGCTCGGCGCCTCGGTGACGAAATGATGGTGATAGACCGCTCGGAGTTGCTCGACGTCGTCTACCGCTTCTACCCGCGGGGCGTGCATAACTTCGAACGCAGGCACGTGCCTCCCAACGAGCCTTTCTACGACGACACGGAAGAGCACCGCCGCCTGGTGGAAGCCGCAAACCGCGGGCGAGCGGAGTACCCAACGTGGAAAGCGATGATCCACCGAGTGGGGGATCGATACGGCCTTCAAAACGAGTCGCTAAGCCTTGTGGCAGGGGGGAGCGACCCGGCGTACTCGGCCCGCATCTATCGCCCCAAGGACTTGGAGCCCGTTCCCTCGCCCAACAGCAGGGCTTCGCTCAGCTTCCACGTAAGCCTCCTCGGGCCCTATTATGGGATCCACGATACGGGCGAGCCCGACGAGATACCGGCGGCGGTTGCAGAAGAGATCGAGGCCGCGTATCCCGGTTACCAGACGATCCCGCCGGAACTCGGGAACGAGGTGGTGCCGGACGTGGCAATGGACGGGGTGTTGATGGGCGAGGCGACGATCTACGTGTGCCTCTTCTCGCCCAAGTGGACTTGGGTGGACCCGTAGCCGTTCCCCTGGGTGGATGCCGCCCGTGTGGCCGAGCACGCGATTGGATGGACAGAGCAGATACATCGGTTCCAGGATTGTGAGTCTATGAAACACAACATTGATGAGCTACTCGATATCGCCTATCGATACTATCCCCGTGGGGTCGGGATTATGGATGACGGCGATATCGACGTCCAGCGATGCGCGGAGACTGAGGAGCACGACCGGCTCGTGCGCGCGCGGATCGAGGCATCGAGGGGCGACCGATGGCGCGGCCTGCGACGTCGCATCCAAGACGGATTCCCTGGTAGGTTCATGAACCATTCGCTGCATCTCCCGGCCGGACGCTGCGACGCCTGTTATTCTTTTTCGATCGACATGCCGGAGTCTACGGGTCGAACGCTGTGGTTCCATGTGAGCTTTCTGGTTCCTTACTACATCGTCCATAGCGAACGCACGATCGACATCGTGAAACAAACGAGGGCCTCGTTCTCGGTCGATTTTCGAGGCCTACATTTTAGCGTTCGGCGCAGCCCGTTCGATCCGAGGGTCGTCGCTCGTCCGGACGATAGACAAAAGTTCGCCATCATCAGTAGGGAATATGCCACCTTCGATCTGTTGCCTGACGAGCAGCCATGCGCGGAGTGGATTTCCGCCGACATCGAAGCGACCTTCGGTTGCGAACGCATGCCGCCGGAGATCGGGACCGTGCTCGTGCCCGATGTGATGCCGGGCCTGCGTCTCCCCGGGGAGGCTAGACTCTACGATTGCCTGTTCACGGACCATCACAGGTGGGTTGAGCCGTCGCCGTCTGATGAGCCCGCACCCGGCGTCCAGATCGAGGCGAGCAATCTGACAGAGTCGCTCGTCGCGGTGCTCACCGTGCTCGCGGCGCTCTACTCCATCTTGTGGAGCCTGATGCCAGAGCTGCAGAGCGGTTCTTGTTACTGGGTGGTGAGGACGGATGGCGTCCTCCGCAAAAAGGAGTTGATAGACGCGCTTGCGAAGATTCGCGTGCTCCTTGAGCCGCCGATGACTCCAACCGGCATCGCTGCCAGGCGCGAGTTCGAAGCTGCCGCGCGCGAGCTCGAAGCGCTGGTCGCCTCGTGGGACGGTGAAGGCGAGCCGCCGGCCGCCATGGTCGCCTGGGCGTGGAGCTTCCTGGCGAGCTGGCCCGTGAACTCGGAGCCCGTAGCTTCGTCGTAGCACGACTGCTGGAAGGTGCCCCGATCAGCAGAAAGGCCGCCGAGATCGCCAAGAGGAGAGCGGGAGGGCCGTCCCGGCATGTCCCCTCCTACTTCCATGGTTTCTTGGCGTCACGGTGGTTCGCTTCGCTGCCTGCCTTCCTGCAATCGTGGTAGCCGTCGTGGAGGTCCGTGCCGTTCTCCCATGACGTGACTTCGGCTATTCAGGGAAGCGCAGCGTCTGGTGGGCCTCGCCGCTCGGCCCCATCGTCGTGGTGCCATCGTGGTTCCAGCTGGTGCCGCCCACGCCCGGCAGTCCCAGCTCGAAGGTGACCCCCTCCAGGGTGAGCTGGTCCTCGTCGAGGTAGGCGATGCCGATCGAGTCACCGCCGCGCCCGGGGCCACCGTAGCCGCCAGGGCCTCCGTCGCCGCCATCGGCACCGCCGCAGGACCACGTGCCGTCCCCCACGGCGCCGCCTGGCATCCCCCAGCCGCCCTCGCCGCCTTCCTCCGGCTCCCCGCCGTCGCCGCCTCGGCCCCCGTCGCGGGCGGCGATGATGCTATCGCGCACCGTCACCTTGGCGTGGAGCGCCACGATCACGATGCTCGGCTGGCCGTTCTCGCCCCCTCGGCCGCCCCGCCCCCCGCAGCCGCCCGCGCCTCCGGAGCCGCCGCCGGCGCCCCCCTTCGAGGCCACGTCGCACACCGCGAGCCCGCCCCTGCGGCCGCCGCCCCCGCCGCCGCCTTGGCCCGGCATCCCCCGGGCGCCGTCGCCGGCCCTGTCGGGGTGCCATCCGGTCTCATCGATCCGGCCGCGGCCCTTGCCCGGTGCGCCGGCGACACCCCACATACCGCTCCTTCCGGCGACGCCCCTGCTACAACCACCGTCTGCCCGGTTGCCACGTCCTCCTTCCCCATCGTGGTTGGGGTTCGGCTCGGGTACGGGCTCGCCGTCCTCCCCATCTCTCGCGCCGTCCGCGAGCCCGTCGCCTCCCTTGCCACCGACGCTCGGGATCCCTCCCTCGCACGAGCTCACCGGCGGAGGCCCACCCGGGACCGTCGCTGCGGAGCACGCGTCTCCCCCATACTGCCCGTCCGGCCCCGACGCTGCCTGGCCTGGCCATCTCTCTCCATGGTTGCCCCTCAGTCCCTGCTCGGTTTCGATCCTGCTTCCGATGATCTCAACCACGGCGCCCGACCGAACGACCATTCCGATATGCCTTGGACTGCGGATAAACATGTGATCGATGATCGAGACCCCGTCCGCAGCCCCCGTGTCGCCCGCCCGCGCCGGCTCGATGGTCAGCGGGGTGTGCCCAACGGGGCCAACGAGCTTGGCCGTGCCGTACACCGGATCTGAAATCTCGGGCGGCCGTTCCCATTCCAAGAAGTCGAAGCCTCCATAGAGATCCACCCCGGAGGGCAGCGTGATGGACTCCACGAAGGCATTGCGGGTGAGGAACACCCGACCGCGCCCGGTGCGCGCCAGCTCGATAGCGCGCGGCAGGGTAGTCACCGGCCTGTCCTTCGTGCCGGGGTTCGCGTCGTCACCGCCGAGAACCGGATCGTTGACGAACACGCCGCAGCCGTCCATCGCCCGCGCCGCCGCGAGATGCTCCAGGCAGACCGCATCGGGGAGCGGATCACCTGCACACGTCGACGTACCGCCGCACGGCGGCGCGCCGTCAGGGTCGTTCACCCCCGGCGCCGTGCCGCAACCGGCCGCGGCGAGCGGCAGAAGCGGGACCAAAAGGATCGCGGAATTCAGACGCATCGGCATCCCTCGCTGGCAGCGTCTCGCGAAGCGCGAGTCAATGGGGCGGCTCGCTTGCCGCACCGAAATGATAGAGCTCCCCCCAGGGGCCGTCCGCCCCTTTGCCCACGTCGTCCTCCGGGCTGGCGTTCCCCGCGAGGCCGCCTATCCCAGCGGATCCGGCAACAATGTTGGTTCCGGGTCGAATGGCGAAGTTGGGCACGACGTAGGCGATGCCGACGGACGCGCCTCCGAGCCCGCCGCCGGCATCACCACCGCGACCGCCGTTGCCTCCCCAGCCACCCGAGCACGCATCCGGCATGTCGGGCGAAAATCCCTTTCCGCCGTTGCCGCCATGTCGCCCGATGCCCCCCGCTTGGCCCCTCCCACCCACGCCGCCACGTCCGCCCGTGCCCGTGTTCACGTCGCTGGCCCCAATCGTCAGCTCCGCGCCGTCCAGCACGACAATGCCGATGGCCGCCCCGCCATAGCCGCCGCCATAGCCGCCCCGACCACCACAGCCGCCGCTCCCTCCCGAGCCGCCGGCGGCGCCCCCCTGGGGCAGGCCTGCCCGACACGCGACCATCTCCCCACGCGACTTGCTGCCGCCTCCGCCGCCGCCCCCCTGGCCGGTGCCGCCTGGCTTGCCGTGCTCGCCCCGGACACCGATCCATCCATCGTTGCCGAGGCGGCCCACGCCCACCGCGCCATCCGCGCGATCGGAGTCGGCACCGTGTGCGCCATTGCCCCCTTTGCTGCACCGCGCGAGGTCCGCGCCGAGCCCCGCGTGGCCATCGCGCTCCGAAATCTCCGCCGGCGCCGGCTGCCCCGGCGCACCGTCGCTCCCCGACTCGAGCCCGCCGTCGCCGCCGTAGCCACCCGTCGACTCGATGCCGTCGTCGCACACGGTGACGACCGGGAGGGCGCCCGTCGGGGAGTCCGCGGCGCAGGCGTCCACGCCGTCGTTCCCCACCATGCCGTCCGCTGCCCGCTCGGTGTCCGCGTCCTCTCCCGGCTCCCCATCCTTGCCGTTGCCCGCGACGATCACGCTGTCCTGCACGATCGCCGTGGCCCCCGTGCTCAAAATCACCGCGATCGACGACTTTCCATCCGGCGCCGACGCGTCCGCCGCCACGACGCGCACGCCGGCGATCACCGATGTCGTGTCGTCCCCCGCGAGCGCCGTACCCTCCTCCCCGACGACCCTCAGCGGGATCCCCCCCGGCGGAGCGATGATCGTCGGGTGATTGGGCCCGCCGAATGAGCCCTCGTACGTCCAATCCCCGCCGTCACACAGGCGCCCGCCCCAGATATCGACCCCTGAGGGCAGCGTGATCGTCTCCGCGAACTCCCCGCCGCACGCGTACACGCGCCGGGTCGCTTCCTCGCCGTCGCCTCGCCCATGCGCGGCGAGCCCGATCGCGTGTTGCAACGTCCTCACCGGCGCGCCCTTCGTTCCGGGGCTGTTGTCGTCGCCTTGCTCGCTGACGAACACCCCGCATTCATCCAGCGCCGGCGCCGTGCCAGGCGCTCCCTCGCACGGACCGGGCGGAGGCACCGGATCGGGCTCGCACGCCTCCACCTCCCAGCAAGGGTCGGAGTACGAGCACCCTGTCAGCATGCTCGCGCCGCACATGAAGATCGCGACAGCGACGACCGACGTCGCCACGCGCCGGCCTTCCTTCGAGCGCATCTGCTCGGCTCCCGATGTGCTCACCACGGCCCCTCGATCATCACGCCGATCTCTCGCCCGCTCGCAACGGGCGAGGCGTGGATCCGATCCTGAGCCGGCGTGGGCCCCAGGAAGGAGAAGTCCGTGAAGAAGGAAGCGGCGGTCGCTGCCCCGATGACACCGCCGGCGATGAGCATGGCCGTGCCCACGCCCGCGGACAGGTTGCGCTCGTCTCGGAGGCGGAGCAGGTCAGCGCACGCTGGGCGGTCCGCCGCCTGCCAGCACCTGGACCCGCTCGCCGTCGCACCGCCGTTGAGCCCGTCGCGGCGTTCGCTCAGATCGCTGTCAAGATTCGTGGCCCGGATCATGAGCAGGCTGCCCGCGGACAGGGTGGCCGTCGTGACGGCGATCCCCGCGATGCGCAGCGTCGTCGGCCACAACGCTGGCTGCCCGGGAGCCTGCGGGCGCGCAGGGGGCGATGCGCTCAGGGGCTTGGGTACCGCCGGCGCGTTGTCCTTGGCGCTGCTCTCGGCCGCGCGAGGTAACTGGATCGTCATGGTCGGCTCGGTCGCTGGCTGCGCGTCCAGCGTCTGGGAGCCTTCCTCGCGGCCCGGTGCTCGGGCCCGCACCATGTGCTTGCCAGGCTCGAAGAACAGTCTGTAGGTCCGCCTGGGTAAGCCGATGGGCTTGCCGTCGATGAGCACCTCGGCATCCGGCGGATCCACCGACAGATAGAGCGTCGCAACGAACGGAACGGCCTTGGCCAGTCCGTCCGCGAATCCTTTTTGCTGCTCAGGAGAAAGCGCCTTGCGCCACTCAAGGCTCCAAGCCAGGTGCTCCGCTGCGTCACGAAACTTGCGCAACTTGAGCTCGCAGAGGCCCAGCTCTCCAGCGATCTCAGCGGATTCTCGCGCTGTCACAGATGTCGAGTCGATCGCCTCGAAGGCGGCCTTGTACGCGGCGTGTGCCTCGGTCCACTTTCCCGATGCCCGAGCTCGCCGGGCGCGGCGAAGATGGTCCTTTACGATCGAATCGTCGCTTCGTGCGGGGGCCGAATTCCGGTCCTCCGCATGGACCGGATGCGCAGTGCCGACAACGACGCCAAGCATCAAGGATATCCAGAGCGTTTGCGCGACAAAACGCATGCACGACGGTACTCACGCCAGCCGTGACGCGTCAACAGCGCGGAAAATGGCATGACCTGAACGTTCCGACGAGAAAATCCCGCCCGTTCGGGGAATGCGACCATCGCGGCCTGTGCTGTCGCAGGCCTCGCGCCTACATGTCACACTCTATCCGACTGACGCTAGAGCCGACCTGCATTTTCTTGAAGCCCTCCGGACGGCTCAGGTGTTTTACCGGTCATGGGCGAGCCAGGCAGCACCCCTCCCGGCTTCGAGTTCTTCCGGCGCCTCGCGCGGCGTCTCGGTGTCCCTGCGCGACACGCGGAGGACCTCGCGCAGGATGCCTTGTTGCGGGAGCTGGAAGCAAACCAGCGGATCGAGCTCGGGGAGGCTCGCGCCGCCTACGGTGCCACCATCGTCCGGAACCAGGCGCGGAACCACGTCCGAAACGCACGCCGTCGGGGGGAGGTCCTGACCTCGTTCGACGATCACGAGCCTCAGGCGGAGTGCCCGACCCCGGAAGAGATGCTCCGCAGGCAGCAGCGGGAAGAGCTCCTGCGCGACCTGATCAACCAGGTCGACCCCAAGTACCGCGACGTCTTGATCAAGCACGCGCTCGAGGAGGTGCCGCTCGTCGAGATCGCCTCCGAGCTCGGGCTCAACCCGAAGACGGTGAGTACACACTTCCTCCGAGCGCTCGAGGACCTCGACGCGGCGGTGAAACGCCGGAAGGCGCGGCAACGCTCGCGCGGATGGGGCGACGCTGCATGCGTCCCGTTCGCCGTCGATCTGCGGGGCCGCGAGGGGTGGTTGAGCAGGCTAGGCCGCCTGAGGATCAAGCTCCTGGTGCAGGGAACGGTCCTCGTGCTGACCGGCGCCGTCGTCGCGACGTCGCCGGACTCGTTCAGCCCGGAGTCGTGGTTGCGAGCAGCGGTGGTGCGTGCTCCTGCGCCCGCACCGGCGGTGGAGGAGATCGCGCAGCCGCCGGTCCAACTACCCATGCGCGCGGCCGCCGCGCTGACCACGCCGACCGCGCCGACCACCCAGGAGATCGCGCAGCCGGCGCAGGACCGAGATGCACGGGAGCCTGCTCCCTCAGGCGCGCCGGTTCGTCGTAGCTCGTTCCCCGTCCGCGCCGTGGTCCCAGCCGTCAGCGAGCGCGAGCAGAGCCTCATCGACGAGGCCCGAAGGGCCGTCGAGGACCATAACGCGGTCGCAGAGGCAGAGGCGCGCCGATTGCTTGAGACACATGCACTGGAGTTCCCGCAAGGACAGCTCGCCGCGGAGCGTGAAGCGCTCCTGACGCAAATTCGCTGAGTCCTCGGCGTACCTCCGACAGCCAGCGGGCGGTGACGCAGGTGATGTCGTCGGACGGCACAAGGCCGAGATCTGCCCTGCGTCCAGACAAGGACGTGCGCGTCCAGGAGACGAAACGCGATGAATACCATGGAGGATCTACTTGGTGCGATGTGGCTCATTTCGCCGCTCGGGCTCGCGATGATAGCCTGCGTCGCGATCGGCTTCGCGGTCACCGCGCGCGAAGCGCTTGGACGCGAGCGCGGGCTTCGCGAGGCGCGCGAGCACGCGCGAGATGACGAGGAGGCAGCCCTCACCGATGCGAAGGAACAGGCAGCGGGCGAGCGCGACCGATACCGGCGCCTGCTGGACTGTCACGTCGATGCGGCGCTCGCAGAGCTGACAGACGCCCGCGCGCGCCCTGTCCCCTGGCCAGGAAGGGTCCTCGAGTCGTTCTGCGCGACGATGCCTTCGTGGAGGAGGAAGCTGGCCGAGAGCACGGGGCTATCGCCGAGGGAGGTGGAACGGTTGCTGAAGAGCGATTTCCCCATGACGCCCGGCCTCGCGCGGCAGCTGGAGGCCTTCACCGGCACGCCTGCTCGGTACTGGGAGCGCCTGTGGCGGCTCCACGACGACTACCTGACAAGCTTCCCGCTACAGCGTGACGAAGGTGGGCCGACTTCCGCGGACGCCCCCGATTGGGAGGACGTAGAGCGCTCTACGCTGAACACGACGCTTCCGGGAGTAGGGAACCATGGATGAGCGCAGCCAGGCCACGGGTCGTCCGTCGAATGAAGACGAGCGTGCCGCCGCGCACGCGCGCTTGTTTTGCCCGGCGCTGGTCCGTGCCGTACCGCGCTGGCTGGCGAGGCTGGGGGTCCCGCAGTGGCATCGTGCCGACGTCGCAGGCCAGGTCTGGCTCTGCGCCTGGGAGAGCTGGCCCAGGTTCGAGCCGAAGCGCGGCAGGCCTGAACGCTGGTTGAAGGCGATCACGGTACACGTCGCCTCGCACTATCGCGAGCGTATGCAGCGCCGCAGGGAGGAGCTCGTCGACTTGATCGAGGCGGCCGATCCAGCTCCGGATGCCTTTGCTGTGATGGAAGCGGACAGCATCAGAACGGGAGCCATCGACGCGGTGAACGAGCTTCACCCGAAGCTGCGCTTCGTGCTCATGGCACACGATCTGGACGGGATTCCGATGGCCCAGGTGGCAGAAGACGCGGGGCTACCTCTCTCCACGCTCTACAAGCGACGCACAAAGGCCCTCGGTGCGGTGCGCGACATCATGGAGCTTCGGGTAGACGGATCGCTCCGGTTCGCCCCCGCGGAACACAGTTCCGTCAGGGATTCGTGATGCGCGAGCTCAGGGCGATTGCCCCTCAACGCCCGGCTCGTCGTCTCCCGACTCGCTCTCCTCCGACTCGCCGTCTTCCGGCTCGGCCTCCTCCGACTCGCCGCCATCCTCCCCCTCCTCTTCTCCTCCGCTGTAGGCGCCGCGGGAGACGGGGAACGGCGCATAGTCCTTCATCTTGTCGGTGCCCGCGTACCAGTACTCCGCGGCGGCGCGCAGCCTCCGCTCGGCGTTCACGACGAGGGTGTACGCGGCGTCGCGGAGCTTGCGCGAGCGCACCGCCTCGAGAGAGAGCGTCTTGTCGGCGAGCATCCGCGCGAGCACCGGCGAGAGCTCGCGGAGGCGGTCCGCCGCGGCGGCCTCGCCGCGAGGCGCCTTTTGAACGGCCTCCGCGTGCTCGGAGCAGAGCAAGAGGAGATCGGAGACGTCCTGGACCAGATCCGCGTCGCCGCTGCCCGCCCGGATCGCCATGAGCCGCTTTTGACCTTCGGGGCTCTTCTTGAAGCGGAGATCGAAGAAGCGAAGGAGCGATTGCTTGATCTGGGCGGCCTCGGCGGCCGGCTTCTGAAAGGCCGCGACGGCCCGCTCCTGGCGCTGCTGCGCCGCTTGCCAGCGCGATTGCACGACGCGCAGGAGCTCGATCTTTTCACGAAGCCCGCGGATCTCCTCTCGCGTGAGCTGGGGCTCGTCCTCGGCGAACGGAGTGCGCACGAGATCCGCGGCGTCGCGCTCGGCGGCGAGCTGGATGCGGCTCGCCCAGATGACGCGTCGAGCGAGCTTGCCTGGAAAGAGTGAGGTGTTATCGCCGAGCGACTCGGCTTCTCGGAGCAGCTCGGCCTCTCGCTCGGCGCTCAGCGTGAACTCGGGCGCACCGCCCGACGAGCGGTGCGCGCCTCCGACGTCGCTCGAAGCGCGCGTGTTCTGGGCGTTCTTGGTCCTGGATGAAGCTGCGATGGGTGCCTTCGTTGCCATGGCGATGAGATGTCTCCTTGTCGAGGTCAGCGCCCCTCCGAGCAGAGGCGCGGTCGCTCAATGAGGGAATCGGCGCCGCCGAGGCTTCGGGTCACCGGAGAGCACGATACCGACGCTTTCGTCGCAAGGGCGTAAGGGCGCAAGGTCGCAAGGAGACAGAGGCGCCGAGAAAACGGACGCCGAGGCTGCGCAGCAGCGGCGACGGCCACGCGCAGGCATCGAGCCATGGCAACGCAGGGCAACCAACTGGGCGCGCAGGAGGGCGCCGGGGCTGCGCAGGAGCCAGGTGATCGTACGATAGGACACCAAAATGGATGCGCAGAAGGGTCGCGGGGGCTGCGCAGGAGCCATGCGATCGTACGATAGGACACCAAAATGGATGCGCAGGAGGGTCGCGGGGGCTGCGCAGGAGGTCGCCGAGGCCGCGCAGGAGGGCGGCTGGGACCGCGCAGGTGAGCAGCGCCAGCAAGATGGAGGTCGCCGAGGCCGCGCAGCAGGACCGCTGGGGCTGCGCAGGAGGTCGCCGAGGCCGCGCAGGAGGGCGGCCGGGGCTGCGCAGGAGGACCGCCGGGGCTGCGCAGGAGGTCGCCGAGGCCGCACAGGAGGGCGGCCGGGACCGCGCAGCAGTGTACGAGCGGCGATTACGCCTGCTCGAACTGCACCGGCTCGCGCGGGTCGAGGCGCTGTTGATGATCGCGGCAATCCGCAGGGATTCGGTGAAGTTCACCGGTGAAATCCGCGCCCGGTGCCGGTGAAACCCGCAGCCGACGCCGGTGAAGTTCACCGGTGAAGAGGCGGCTCAGTGCTTCTTGGCGCGGCGCTGCTTGATGCGGGAGGCGCTCAGCTCCTTGGCTTCCTTGAGCCGGTAGCTCTCGGCCTCGATCTCGATCACCTCGGCCCGGTGCACGAGCCGGTCGACGAGCGTGACGACGCAGGCGGCGTGCGGGAAGACCTGGCCCCAGTCGGAGAATGCCTTGTTCGTGCTGAGCAGGATCGGCTTCTGCGCGTCGTAGCGACGAGTGACGACCTCGAACAGCAGGTCGGCGTAGCGACCATCGTAGGAGAGATAGCCGACTTCATCGATGCAAAGAAGGGCGGGAACCGTGTAGCGGTGCAGCCGGCGCGCGAGCGCGGCCGAGGACTCCTGCGCGGCGAGGTCGGCGAGCATGTCGCTCGCGGTCGAGAAGCGGACCGTGTGACCGCGGACGACGGCCTGGTGGGCGACGTTCTTCAGGATCATGGTCTTGCCGACGCCGTTGGGGCCGACGAGCACGGCGTTGTGGCCGGTGGTGATGAAGCCGGGAGCGAAGAGGTCGTCGACGGCCTCGCGGTCGATTTTCTTGGGCCAGGACCAGTCGAAGTCGGCCATGGGCTTGAAGGCGGCTACGCGGGAGTTTTTGATGCGGCGTTCGAGGCTGCGCTTGTGGCGCTCGCGCTCCTCGATGGCGAGCACCTCGCGAAGCCAGGGCTTGTCGGCGAGCTCCTCCCAGCACGCGAGCAGACCAAACAGGCCGAGGCCCTTCAGGCGGGCCTTCGTCTCAGCGGGCGTTAGATCGGTCATGGCGTCGGGTCCTTCTTCAGGGCGTCGTAGGTGGCGAGCGAATGCGGCGTGACGACGAGGGCGGCGTGCTGGCCGCGCGTGACGGGGATCGAGACCGGAGGCGGCAGGTGGCGCTCGGAGCGGCGGCGGTCGATCACCTGGCGCACGGCGCCGACGTGGATGGTGTCGCGCTCGAGCACCTCGACGAGCGCCTCTTCGAGCTCGGCGGCGCCGACGGCGTCGAGCAGGTGTAGAAGCCGGGCGATGGCGCTGCCGACGTTGTCTCCGCGCTCGGCGACGATGCGCAGGAATGCCTGGCTGCTGCGGGCGGCGCGGGCGAGGCGATCGAGGCCGCGATGCTCGCGGGCGCGGCGCTTCTCGTCGACCAGGCGCTGGATGTGCACGGGCTGCTCGATCTGCTGGCCGCGGTCCCACGAGCGGACATGGGTCGCGACGATCTCGTTGCCGTCGGCGATGCGCACTTGCTCGAGGTCGGCGAGGACGACGAGCGTGCGGCTCGTCCGGTCGTGGGGAACCGAGTAGTCGTTGAGATCGAAGCGCGCGTAGGGGGTCTTTCCGACCTCGACCTCGACGCGCTCGTGAGCTGGAAACGGCGTGTCGGGGGGCCCGAGCAGCACGCTGCGCTCGTCCTCGAAGGCCTGGCGCACGGTGCGGGCGCGGTCCTCGACCCAGGAGCGATCGAGCGCTGCGGAGCTGGTCCACTCGGTCGCTTGTCGGTTGAGGTCGTCGAGGTCGGCGTAGGTCCGGGCCTCGAAGAACGCCTCGCGGACATAGCGGATGGCGCGCTCGACGCGGCCCTTCTCGTTGCCGCGGGCGACGGCGACAGGGCGCGGCTCGAAGCGGTAATGCCCCGAGAGCTCCAACAGCATGGGGTGGAACCGGATCGCGTCGCCGTGACGCTCCACGACAGCGCTCTTGAGGTTGTCGTAGAGCAGCACGCGCGGGACGCCGTCGATATCGGCGAACGCCTCGACATGCCCGCGAACGAAGAAGGGCATCGCCGCGCTCGGGAAGAAGCGCAGGAAGATCCGCCGCGAGTAGCTGAGTACCATGACGAAGGCCCAGAGGGGGCGCAGCGCCCGGCCGACAGCCAGCTTGCCGAAGTGCGCCCAGTCGACCTGCGCTTGCTCGCCGGGCAGCGTGCGCAGCCGCTGGAATGCCTCTGCGGGCTTCTTGGGGCGGAGACGGCCGATCACCCGGCGCAGATGATCGGGACCGCCCGGATAGCCCCGCTCCTTGAGCATGCCGAAGAGGCGACTCGAGCGCAGCGAGGGATACTTGCCGAGCTGCTCGACGATGAAGGGCACGAACGGGTCGACCATCGACGGGCGCGGCGCGACGACCTTCGGATCGACGCCCGCTTGCCCGAGCACGCGCTGCACGGTGGTGTGGTGCAGCCCGAGCTGGGCGGCAATGGTGCCCACGGGCCACTTCTCGCCGTGGTAGAGGCGCAGAACCTCGGCCTCCGTCTCTTTCGCGATCACCGCCGCCTCCCGTCACCGCGGAGGGCTTCGTGGGACGCGGGGAGCGCGTCGGTGAACAGCTGACCGAGCGCGCCGCTCGCGCAGGGCCCAGGGCGGAAGCCGCGCTCCGCAGAGCGAGCAGCGGCCGACATCTCGGCTCCAATCGTCATCGTTGTCCTTTCGGCCGGGGGTGATCTCCGGCGCGAGCTGAGACATCGACGCGGCCGCGGCTTGTGTCACCCCGTGATGCGTCACTTTCTGCGCGGAGAACTTGTCCCGCTGCCGGTCCCGATACCGGGCCTGGCGAGCGGCATGGAGGCGGCGAGCGCGAGGCCGGGTCTGGTAGGCCACGCCGGCGCGGCGGAGCGACTCACGACGCCGGAGCGGGCCGCAGTCGGGGCAGAGGCGCTGGCCGCGATCGCAGCGACGGCAGAGGCGAAGCTGGATGCGGCAGCGGGCGCAGTGGGCGAGGCGATAGACGGACGAAGGCAACGGGCTCCATGACGCCGCTTTCTGGACCTGGAGCCCGGCTTGTGATGAAGGTGGGGCACTCCGGCAACGCGGAGCTCCAGAAGGCCCGAGGGTGGCAGCCCTCGGGCCTTCGACTTTTCGGCGGGCGTAACGTCTACGCCGCGGAGGCGAGCGCGGCCCAGATCGGCGTGGGTGCCAGCGGTGAACGGTGAACGCTGCCGATCATGGGGCCGCGATCTTCACCGGTCGGACGCGGGACGCGATGATCACCGACAGGCGCGCCAACGGGCGGCGCTCGAGCGGCGCGGCAGGCCGGTAGACGGCCCCGGCTGCAGCCCGCCGATATGACGCGCGCTGGCATGCCCCTCGCAGCGCAATTCCGCGAGCGACGGATCGCGTCGCGTGGAGGTGGCACATGCACACCAGGATCGGCCTGACCATGGCCGCGCTCGTCGGAGCGTCGGCCTGTGGCACAGCCGACGAGGCGACCGAGGCACTGGCGAACCCCGATGGTACCGTCGAGGTGCCGCCGCAGAGCTTCTATGTGGAGCTGAGTCAGGACACGACGGCGGAGAGCGCGATCCCGCAGATCGTCCAAGCTGGTCGGCACGAGTTCGCCGCGGCTTGCGCCGATCGCCCGGACGCGGCGCTCCGCATCTTCAACCCGTTCGACCCCGACGCCTTCGCTGACGTGCCCTGCGCCTCAATGGTCGGCGACGGCGAGAGCGGCGGCGCGCCGACCCAGGATGAGAGCGGCGAGCTCATCGGAGCGGCTCAGCAGCCGTGGAGCCCCATCGGCTTGGGGTGCAGCATCTTCATGTTCGGGGCCGGCATGGTCGCAACTTCCGCGGTGTGCCCCAGGGCAAGGGATCCGCGGGATGCGCAGCGCTGCTCCAACTACTCAGGTGCGGCGCTCGGAACCCTGGGAGTCCTCTGCAGCTTCATCTGAGCCATGAGCAAAGAGCTGAGGACCATCGGCATCCTGGCCTCCGGCGTGGCGATTGTCGCCGCGGCGTGGCTCGACGCGCCGGTTCCTGAGGGGACCTTTCCGCCCCTCGGCTGGCTCCGCGCCGGCCTACCCGTCTACCTGTACGTCTTCGGCCAGTGCTGGCTGGCCGAAGGTCGTGCCCGCGAGCGGCGCGCACGCGGGCTCAGGGACGAGAAGTAGCTGCGCAGGCCTCGCATCCCTCCGGGGCACGACCCGCCGAGTTCGCGCGCGACGTGCTCGCCATCGAGGAGGTCGTCGAGGCCGAACTGGACGCCGTAGCGCTCGCCTCGGCCCCTAGGGCCCGCCCACTCCACGCGCTCGCTTCCGACGCAACCGGCGACGGCCCCAGCCGATCCTCTGCCGAGGACCGCGGACGAGCTCCGCGATCCCATCTCCGAGGGCGAGGGCGCGGCTCAGGGAGCTGGCAAGCGATGCGACGACGGCGGCCCGTGGCGATGGGCTGGTCAGCGCGACTCGTCGAGGCGCAGGGATTCGCGGTGGGGCCGCTTGAACCTAACTTCGAGGGCGTGCGATCCGCAATCCGGCATCACACCCCTTGGAATCCCGGCGAACGTGATGAACGCAACGGTTCAAACGCTGCGCTTCTTTCGCCATGGAACCGGCGACCATCTCCATGACACTGTCGCTGCTCCCACGACGCGCTCGGCCGAGCAGGTCCAGGGCCGCAACGCCATCGCGTTCGCGGATGCGCCTCGACCCTGCTCCGGGCTGCTACTGTCCTCCCATGCCGTCCACGCGTCGCCTTGCCGCTGAGATCGTCCGCATGGTGCCACCGCGCGACCGCGCGCTGCTGCTTCGGTTCGGCCTCGACCTGAACAATCCAACGGACGCGAAGCTCTTCGTTGAGGGCGTCCGGGCCGCCGACGATGCCATCGCCGCGCAGCAGCGTTGGGAGCGCGCAGCGCTCAGCTCCTCGAACCGCGCGCGATCGCGTCCCTGATCCGGGTGGGCGTGTTCGACCGCCGGGCACCGGAACGCACTCTGCACAGCGTCGCGTGTCGCTGGCATTGAGGTCGAGCTCCCGGCGTGCTCCGTTCCGCTCTGCGCGCTGGTCGCGCTCGGTCCACTGAGCACGCCGTCCCCGCTCGAGCGGCCGTCGAATTCAGGAGATCGGCGCGACGGAGATGCGGAAGCAGAGCGCCAGACATCATCGTCCCCTCCGGTCACGTTCGCGGGCAAGGTCGACCACGTCGGCCGCAGCCTCGCCTTGGGGTGCCGGCGCTCCGAGCAGCCGCCCGATCGCCTCGTGCGCTACGCGCGCCGTCTCAACATCGCCGGCCACAATGGCCGCCCGCAACCCCTCCCCGAGCTGCACAAGCAGCATCGCCCGAACCGACGCCGCCTTCGCCCCCACCCCCTCCCCGAGCCGCTCTCCCCCCACCCCGCCCACCCCGATCGAATCGCCACGCGCCCCCTCCGAATCGTCACACCCCCGCTCCAACCGTGTCGATCCGTCGCCACCCCCCTCCGATTTCCCCAACAATTTCGCCGGTTCGCCCCCGTTCCCCCGCCCCAGAGCGCCTTTTAAATCCACCGCGTCTGCCATTTCGCCATGGGGCCAATTGTTTGATATTGCTGAATATTATTGCCTCGTCCTGCTCCGCGCTACCCCCTCCACTGGCTATTCCGCTGGCTTTTCCCCGAGCTCGGGGATCCTCGCGACCAGGGAAGCTAGCTCGCCGAGTGCCAACTCTGCAAACGTCCTGACCGCCCGGCGGTGGCGGCGGCGACGCCGGCGGCATCGCCGGGAGTGTGACCGCGCGGCGAGGCGCGCTCCGTACCGGCGCGACCTCTGCCGTGCCTCGCGGCGCTCGGGCAGAGGTGTACGTCATGACGGACTTGCTCGCCTCGGTCGCGAAGATCGGCACAAGAAAGCTGGGCGGACGGCCTGGTGTCCTCTCGCGGATGTCCTGTCAGAAGCTCAGCTGGCAGTGACATGTGGAAGGGCACATCTCACACTCCCCGTCTCGCGGTCAGATCAGCTCGACGGCCTGGCAGGCGCCAACTGGCAGCGTCACGCATGAGGGCCGGTATCCAGCCAGGAAAAATCAAACGCCCATAGACCAATCGGCTCGACGCGCGGCCCCCAGCCAGTCCGGCGCAGCGAGAGAGCTCCTGGGAGCATTTCATTGGGTGCTACCAGTATCCAACACACCAAGCGCACACGATCTCCTCACCCAACGTTCCCGGCGCCGCCGCCTCCGTTCGACGGGTCGCTGTCTCGAACGAGGGCAGGAGTTGGACGCTCTGCTGCCATCGACGCCGATCAGGACATCAATGAAGCCATGGGAATGCTGTTGCGCGCTCTCGAAGAGCACATCGCCCCGCGCCCTCCAAAGCGATAGCGCCGAGCGCGCATGGCTGCCTGCAGCGCCCGACCAGCGTGGAGAACGCCGTGGCGACCGAGCGCTCCGCCGCGCAGGATAGAGAGCACACGCTCGCGATGGTCGCCCACGACCTCCGGGATCCGCTCGCCGTCATCGAGCCGAACGCCGGGTTGATCGCGCGGGCTGCGGCCCCGGGAGCGGGCGTCGAGATCTCGGGGCACGCGGCCGTCGTGCGCCGACGCGAGCCGTGCGCCCGCCCCGCGTCAGCCCCCGCCGCCGCCGACCTCGCGCCAGCGGATCTCCACCCGCTTCGCGCCGAGCTGCGTCGCGAGCGCCGTGATCTGCCGCTCTGCCTGCGCCTTCGCGCGCGTCATCACGTTCCCCTCGAGGGCGGCCTTCTCGATCGCCGCCGTCGCCTCCTTCCGGGCCCGCGCCTCGAGCTGCTCGTTGCGCCGCGCGAGCAGGCTGGTCGACCGCGTGTAGACGTACGTCTCGTCCTCGTCGAGCCGGGTCGAAAAGACCTCGGGCGCCGGCAGCGTGAGCCGCGCGACCCCGGTCTCCGGATCCATTGCGATGTCGCCCTCGCCGATCCGCGCGAGATCGACGCCGATCGTGACGTGGCCGACCGCGACAAGCAGCAGAGCGTCGGTGGCCTGCACCAGGCCGAACAGGCGGTTCTGCCGGTCGGCCAGATCCACGACCTTCTCGACGTGCACCTCCGTGGTCTCGAGCCGCGACAGGTCGCGGATCGCGATGACGAGCGCAGGAGACGGCCGCGCGACCACGCCGCTCGAGGGCGCGGGACCGCCGAGGCGCGGCGCCACAACGAGCGCGCCGAACCCGACCGACGCGAAGAGCGCCACGACGACCAGCGCGATCCGCGCGGCGCGGCCCGCCTGCGCGCGGGGGCGCGGCGCGTGAACTGCGGCCGAAGCGTAGGGGTCCTGGAGCGGGCCTTCCATCGGGGGGTCTACCTTGGAGGACCACAGGCGCGCAGCAGGCGCCCGCGGCGGCTCGGCTGGACACCGACCCGAGAAGCCGCGCGTCCTCCGCAGAGAGTACCCAGAACTTGAAGGCCGGAGGGCGAGAAGAATCGACCAGCCCAGCCCAGCCCAGCCCAGCCCAGCCCAGCCCAGCCCCGCCCGCCCGCGCGGCGCGCCGGCGGCTAGGACGCCGCGACCCCCCTCACGCCGCGCGCGCCGCAGACCGCGGCGGCGCCGCCGCCTGCTCCGCCCCCGAGGACGAGAGCGCCTGCTCGAGCATCCAGTCGTCGACGTCGCCCTCGGCCGCATGCTCCAGGGCGAGCCGCACGTCTCGGTTCGCGCAGCCCTCGGCCGCGATCCGCAGCCGCTCCTCGGTCTGGCCGTCGCGCGAGCCCGCGAGCGCGAGCGCGGCCCCGATGCGGAGCTCGGCCGGCGCGCCGCCGTCCTCGAGCACCGTGAACGCCTGCTCCCGCGTGAGCTTCGCCGTCCGGTAGTCGGCGCCGGCCTCGCCCACGAGGCGGCGCAGCGCCGCCCGCCAGGCGGGCGCAGGCAGGCCGCGGCGCCCGAGGAGCGCCACCGCGCGCCCCGCCTCGTGGGCGCCTCGCCCGCTCCGCTCCCGCAGCAGCGCGAGCAGGTGCTCGCGGCGCCGCTCCGCGAGCACCATGCTGAGCCCCGTCTCGCTGGGATCGCGCAGCAGCTGCGGCGGCACGAGGGTGAGCGAGAGCTCCTCGCCCCCGGCGAGCGCGAGCTCGACCCCGAGCGCCGTCTCCTCGACCCGCTCGATGCTGCCGAAGGAGATGAAGCGCTCGCCGGCGTCGTCCCGGAGCGAGAGCCCGTCGCTGCCCGCCACCAGCACGCGGCGCGCAGAGCCCTCCCTGAGCAGCGCCGCCAGCACCCACGCCGAGGCGCCCGTGACGACGCCGAGCGAGAGCGCCACGTCGAAGTCGAGCACCGACCAGCAGAGCAGCGACATGAGCGCCGCGACCCCGACGAACAGGCGGCGCCGCGGCAGCGACGGCGCGTCGTCGTAGAGCCGCGCGCTCCACGTGCCCCGCGCTCGCCCGGCGGCGATCACGCCGAGCAGCCGCTCCGCGTCGACCGGATCGTCGACGCGCACCCGGATGACATCGCCGTCGTCGGTCTTCAAGGCGACCTCGCCGCCGGAGCTCGAGAGCCGCGCGCGCGTGAGCGAGAGGAGCGGGAACGCGCGCCGATCGCCAGGGCGCTCGATCCACAGCGCGTTGCTCACCCGGACGACCGCCGCGCCGGACGAGCCCACCGCCGCCCAGAGCCAGGCGATCGGCGTGTAGAGCAGGCACGCCAGGCAGAGCAGCGCGAGCAACGAACCGAGCAGCGCGAAAGGCACCATGACGGCCGCCACGATCGGGCCCGCGATCGGCTCCACGAGCGACGCGACGGAGAAGACGACGAGGAGCCACGCCAGCGCCGACGAGAGCAGCCGGCCGATGGATCGAGCGTCGGCGTAGGGCTGGATGAGGACCCCACACCGCTTGAACACGCCGTCGCTTCCAGCGGTCCCTGCCACCCCATCACGGTGAAGGCGCCCGCCTGCGAGTTCAAGCGCACAGCGCAATTTCAACGCAGGAGGAACCCCTGCGCTGCCGTCCCCGGCGACCGCGCTCAGTACGCGTCCGCCGGCGCGCGCGCGTCCGCGGGGAGCGTGAGCGGGAGCATCTCCACGGCCGCGTCCCCGCCGGCCAGCCACTGATACCGCGCCAGGTTCGAGAGGACGCGACCCACATAGGTGCGCGTCTCGTCGTACGGGATGCGCGCCACCCACACGTCGGTGTCCCGGTCGATGCCCCCACCGAGCCAGTGCGACACGGCCTTCGGACCGGCGTTGTACGCCGCCGTCGCGAGCGGCAGGCTGCCCTCGAATGTCCGGAGCAGCTTGCCGATGTAGAAGCCGCCGAGGCGCAGGTTGAGCGGCGCGCTCTTGAGCTGCCCGAGGTCGAAGCCGAGCGAGAGCTCGCTCGCGGCCTTCTGGGCCGTCGACGGCATGAGCTGCATCAGCCCGACCGCGCTCGCGGGGCTCACCACGACAGGATCGAACGCGCTCTCCTGGCGCATCAGCGCGTGAACGAGGCCCCTCGGCAGCCCGTGCTGCGCCTCGAGCGCGCGCACCTCGCCGGCGTACGGCTCCGGATAGACGCACTCCCACGTCCAGCGATCGGCCTGCGAGGGCGCGCGCTGGAGCGCCGCGGCGGAGACCGCCTGCGTGCCCACGCGGTAGCGGCGCTTCGCGGGCGAGAGCATGCCGTACATCCGGCAGAGCGCCTCGCTCTCCTGCCCCGCATAGGCCGCGGTCGCCTCGCGCTCGTTCTCGGCGAGGTAGCTCTCCGCGTCGCCGTCGAGCCCCATCGACGCGAGCAGCGCCGCGGCCGGCGGCAGCTTCACCTCCACCGCCCGGGCGTCCCCGAGGGACGCCGGGATGAGCAGCGGCGGCATGGGCGCGCCCACCGCCGCGAGGCGCGAGCGCGAGAGCAGCGCGCCCCACGAGAGCGGCTGCTCCCGCATCACCTGCGTCCAGAGCCGCACCGCGCCGTCACGATCGCCGCCGCGCAGCGCCGCCAGCCCGGCGAGCTCGCGCAGCCGCGCCGCGTCGGCCGGCCTCGCGTCGCGCGCGAGCTGCTCCAGCGACCGCCGCGCGCGCGCGGCGCCGCCCGTCGACAGCGTCGCGAGCGCCCGCTCGTAGGCCGCGTCGTCGCGCCGATCGCTCCGCGGATAGGCGTCGAGGAACCGGCCGTACTGCGCGACGGCCTCCGCGTAGCGCCCGACCTGCATGAGGAGCCGCGCGGCGAGCAGGCTCGAGAGCTCCCCCCAGCGGGTCTTCCGGAACCTGCGCGCGACGGCGAGGTGCCGCTCGATCGCCTCCGCCTCGCGCCGGAGCCGCGAGAGCGAGCGCGCCGCGAGGTGCAGCTGCTCGGCCTGGCGCGCCGACGGCGCGGCGGCGACCTTGAGGAACGCCGCGGCCGCGGCCTCGTAGTCGCGCGCCTGGTAGAGCGCCGTGGCCCTGCGGTGGTGGAGCTCCGACGCCGGCACGCCCGACATCTTGTCGAGCTCGGCGATCGCCTCCGCCGCGCTGCCCCCGGCGACCATGGCGTCGACCTTCTGGAGCCGCTCCTCCTGCGAGAGCCGCCCCGGCAAGGCGGCGAGGAGCGCCGCGGCCTCGCGCCCGTCGGGCGACGACGGCGCGCTCTTCACGATCCACCGGAGGTCGGCGTGCGCGAGGGCCGCCGCGGCGGCCTTCTCCCCGGGGCGCTCGGCGGCGTCGCGCACGCCGAGCTGGACGCGCGCCCGCGCCATCCGCGCCGCGGCCTCGTCGCGCGACCTGCGCGCGCGCTGCGCCGCGGCCACGGCCCGATCGGCGAGCGCGCGAGCCTGCTTGAGATCGCCGCCCTTCATGGTGGCGAGCGCGGCGCGCGCGAGGCCGGGCGCGCTGCCCGAGCGCTCGAAGTACGCCGCCGCCTCGAGGAACGGCCCCGCCACGAACGCCGCCTCCGCCCGGTAGCGCGCCACCTCGCGCGAGAGGAGCGGCAGCCCCTGCTCCAGGCCATGCAGCAGCTCCACCGCCTTGCCGTGATCCCCGAGCTCGAACGCGACGCGCGCCCGCGCGTACTTCATCGACGGCAGCGCGCGCTGCTCCATGGGCAGGGCGTCGAGCCGCTCCGCCGCCTCGGCCCATCGCTCGAGCCGCACCGACTCGACCCAGGCGCCGTCCACCATGGGCGGCGCGGGCAGCGCGAGGGCGAGACCCGCGGGCGGCACGAGGGCGAGCGCCGCGGGCGGCGCGGCGGCCGGCGCGGCGCGCGCGGTGCTCTGCGACGGGGGCGGCCCGGCCGCGTGGTGCTCCGCGCACGCGGCGAGCGAGAGGCCGAGGACCCACGCGACGGCCAGCCGGCGGCGCGCTCCCCTTGAAGACGGCTTCGGTGGCGACGGAGCCCGTTTCATAGCCGACCCGGCGCGTTGGACGACCCGCCGGCAGCGCGCCGTGAGAACGGAGCGCCGCGGAACGACGGCCTCCGCGCGCAGGCCGCTCGAACCGCAGCGCACGCGCTGCCGACCCCTTTAGCTAGCAAGCTTGGGCCCGAGGTCGCAAACAAAGTGTCGGGCCCGACGCGATCCACCGCTTCCCGATCTCCACGTCCTCCTCGAACAGGAAGGCCGCGACCTCGTCGAGCGAGCCAGCGCGGTTCGGCGGCGCACCCAGACGGAGCGCGGCGGCCTTGCCGAACGCGGCGACCACCGGGTGCGGCGAGCTCGCGAGCCGCAGGAGCTCGGGTACGAGCTCCACCGCCCCGAACGCGCCCGCGAGGATCGCCGCCAGCGGCCGCGGATCGGCGGGGCAGTCGTAGCTCCACGACAGCGCCGAGCGCAGCACCGCGATCGTCTCGGGCGCCGCCGCGCGCGCCGCCGCCGTGCGGTAGCCGCCCACCGGCAGCGCGAGCTCCGCGTCGCCGCGGCTCGTCGCGCAGATGCCGTCCGCCGCTTGCAGCAGCTCCGCGGCGATCGGCTCGGTCACGCCGTCGCCGAGCACCGTCAGCCCCTCGATGTCGGCGGCGACGGGCCGCGACGCCTCTTGCGCATACCCCTCGAGGTTGGCGAGGAGCCGCTCCAGGTCCACCGCGCCCGCGGCGCGGCCCGCCAGCACCTCGCGCTCGGTGTGCACCGTCACGAGGCTCGACACGATGGCGGGCGTCCCGCCGCGCATCGTGTGCGACACGTCCACGCTCACCTGCTGGACGGCGGGCCACCGCAGCACCCGCGGCTCCGTGTCCGGGTCGACGACGATCCCCCAGGGCACGACGGCCATCGTCACCTCGCGGGCGCCGCGCTGGATCGGGGGGCGGTGCTCGGCGCGGACCAGCGCGAGCAAGCCGAGCGCGCTCCCCATCGCGATGAGCCCCAGCGAGAGCGCGTGGCTCCCGGCGCTCCAGACGGCCGCGGAGGCGCCCGCGAGCCCTGCGGTCCCGGCCGCGGCGAGCGCGCTGGTCGAGCCGGGCTCCGGGTGGAGCCACACGTAGCGGAAATCCGGCGGAGGCAGCTTGCGCAGCACGGTGACGACCCCGGACGACAAATCTAGGCTGCCGCGCCACCGCGCGCCACCGCGCGCCACCGGGTGCGCCGGAGCGCCCGCGCGCACTCGCGGCATGCCACGGCGCGTCGGAGGCGCGCACGGCGCCGATGGCGGCGTTCCACGCGCGCTGCGCGGTGGTAGCTTCGCGGGCGGTGCTGCTCTCCCGCGTCCGCCTCGTCCATCTCGGCCCGTTCGACGACCTCTCGCTCTCGCTCGAGGACGCCGCCGGCGCGCCGCGCCGGCTCGTGGTCCTCTTCGGCGGCGACGGCGTGGGCAAGACCTCGATCCTGTCGGCGATCGCGTCGACCCGGCCCGGGTACGCGGTCGCGCAGCCGAGGCCGCGCGGAGACGACGGCTCGCAGCCGCTCGTCGTCGCCGACTGGATGCTCGGCACGGACGACCCGGCGCGCGCGCACCCGCTGCGGGTCACGAGCCCGAACGCGCGCCTCGACGAGCCCGAGGACGCGGCGATCTTGCGGCGGAGGGAGCAGTCGCTGTTCGAGCGGCGCGCGGCCGAGGGGGGCTTCGTCCTGGTCGCGCTCTCGGGAGCGCGCTGGTTCTCCCGCAGCGCGATCGTGCTGACGACGCCCGAGCGCAGCGTCCTCCGCTACGACGTGCGCGCGGCCGCGAGCTTCGACGACGCGACGCGCACCGACCTCGCCCGCGAGACGAAGCAGGTGCTCTCGTTCGTCCCGATCGCGGCGGCGCTCGCGCGCGACGGCCGGAAGAGCCGGCCGGAGGTGCTCTCCGACGTGCAGCCGGACGGACAGCCGGGCGCCCAGGCAGAGCGGCTCGGCGCGCTCGATCGCGCGCTCAAGGAGGTGCTCGAGGCGCTGCTCGACGGCCACGGCGTGACGTACGCCGGCGTCGACCCGCTCCGGCTCGAGCCGATCTTCGAGCGCGCGGACGGCCAGCGCGTCGACTTCGACGATCTCGGGCGGAGCGCGCGGCACACCGTCGCGTTCGGCGCGCTCGCGCTCCGCGCGCTCGCGTCCGCGCACCCGAGCGGCGATCCGCGCCTCGCCGAGGGCGTCGTGCTGATCGACGACATCGAGGCGCAGCAGCCGGTGCACCGCCAGCGATCGCTCGCCGCGCGCCTGCGCGCCGCGCTGCCCAACGTGCAGTGGATCGTCACGACCTCATCGCCGGCGATCACGCTGGGCTGCGAGCTCTCCGACGTGATCGCCCTCCGCCGCGAGCCCTCGTCGGGGCGCGTCGAGCTGCACGAGGGCCCGGACGCCGTGCTGCACTGAAACACGCGGCGCGGCGCGCGCGGCGCCGAGCTGCGGGCGGCGCCGCGCCTCCCTCCGCTCCCGGCTCCTGCGCCGCGCGCGTCAGGCGAGCGGCACGGCGAGGAGCACGACCTCCTTGCCGCGGACCTCGATCTTGTAGCGCATGGGCTTTCCGTGCTTCCGCCCGAGCTCCTGCTCGCTCGCCTTGAGGCGGGCGACGAACGCGTCGCGGGTGATGTGGTCCACCGGATCGCCGAGCGACTTCTTCGCCGCGATGTACTCGGCGAAGATGCGGGCGTAGTAGGCGTCCTCCGGCTCCTCGAGCAGCGCCTTGGCGTCGGCCGGGATCTCCTCCGCGGACAGCGCGGCCATCCGCTCGTCGACCTCGAGGGCGTCCCGGAAGGACGCCGACGTCGGCGCGCGCGACGGGCGCCCCTCGGCGTCGGTCTCGTCCTCCTGCACCCCGAGCAGCTGGTTCAGGAGCGAGTTCAAGCGGAACACGAGCCCGCCGAGCTCGGCGTGCTCGATCTGGAACCGGAGGTCGGTCCGGCCGTTCATGATCGCGAGCAGGCCGTCCTCGATCTCGGAGACCGGCTGCGAGATGTACGCGTCCAGGAAATACGCGGCGATCACGACGAGCACGAGCCCGAGCGCGGTGACGCCGAGGAGCGGCCAGAACAGCGCGCTCGCGAGCCCCGGCGTCCGGAGCTGCGCGA
The DNA here is from genome assembly GCF_051525245.1 of Sorangium sp. So ce128. NCBI lineage: Bacteria > Pseudomonadati > Myxococcota > Polyangiales > Polyangiaceae > Sorangium > Sorangium sp. So ce128. The sequence goes on from NZ_CP150313.1 coordinate 8,701,939, forward strand.
TGCTGAGCAGCACCGCCCGCCGCCCGTCGCCGTAGCCGTCGAGCGCGTGCCCGACGGCGCTGTACTCGCCGGACAGCCCGCCGATGTCGACCGTCTGGCCGGAGCGCAGCGCCTTCAGGGCGCCGTCCTTCGCCGGCGACGCCGTGAGCGCCGCGACCAGCTGCGGGGAAGCGTCGCGCGATTTCGCCACCACATCGAGCCCGTCGCCCGACTGCATCGCGACGACGAGGACGCGCCCGCTCGTGCGCTCGCTCGCGTTGGTCAGCCGCTCGTCGTTCAGCGCGGTGCCCACCGCGACGGCGCCGATGATCTGCCCGGCGTCACTGCGGATGGGCGCGTAGGACGCGAGCAGCTGCTCGTTGCGCGCCCGGCTGACCCACACGTCCGAGCCGGTCACCCCCTGCTCGATGGCGAGCTTCAGCGACGGGTAGACGGCGCCGAGGTTGTCTCCGCGCATGAGCGCGGAGGCGTTCCGTCCGAGCACCACGCCCTTGGTGTCCACCAGGACCACGAGGGAGGGCGGGGTCCTGGCCAGCTCGGGCGAGGCGACGACCGCCTCCCGGATGGCGTTGGCGGCGCTGGTGGCCGCCTCGGCGCGGGCCGGGGCGGTGCCGGCGTTGAACGGCTCGCGCAGCTTCGGGTCGCTCGCGTGGGAGTCGAGCCACCGCTCCAGCACGAGGCCGTCCACCTGGAGCTGCGCCATGGCGGCCGCGAGCGCGCGCGGCGCCTCGCCGGGGCGCCCGATCTCCGCGAGGGAGGCGCGCGTGAGGGCGTAAAAAAGCCCTCCGACCATGAGGACAATCACGGCGAAGACTGCGATGATCTTTCCGCGCATCCTGCGTCTCCACTCCTTCTTTCCGGGGCTCAGGGCAAGCTACCATCCGCTGCGGCGCTGCTACAACTCTCCACCCAGCTCATGGTGCACTTGAATCAGCCGCACTCCGAAGCCCCGCGCCTCTACGTCGTCGACGACGCGCTGTTCGAGCAACATCGCTCGCGAGGCGCGCACCCTGAGCGCCCGGAGCGCCTCGAAGCCGCCCGCCGCGCCATCGAGCGCTGCGCCGCGGCCGGCCTCTCGCTGGAGCACGTGGCGTCGCGCGACGCCACCGAGGAAGAGCTCGCCCGGGTGCACGCCCCGCGGTACCTGGAGTCGCTCGGCCGGCTCAGCGGCCACTATGCGGCGCTCGACCCCGACACGTACGTGGTCCCGCGCTCGGTCGAGGCGGCGAGGCGCGGCGCGGGCGCCGCGGTGGCGCTGGTCGACGCGGTGCTCGCCGGCCCCGGCCGGCTCGGGGTCGCGCTGCTCCGTCCGCCCGGCCACCACGCCACGCGCGACGCCGGCATGGGCTTCTGTCTCCTGAACAACGTCGCCGTGGCGGCGCGGGCGGCGCTGAGCAGCGGGCTCTCGCGGGTCGCGGTGGTCGACTTCGACGTGCACCACGGCAACGGCACGCAGGACATCTTCTGGGACGATCCGCGGGTGCTGTTCTGCTCGCTGCACCAGTGGCCATTCTATCCCGGCACCGGCGCCGCCAGCGAGCTCGGCGGAGGCGACGGCGCCGGTTACACGGTGAACGTGCCGCTGTCCGACGGCGCGACGGACGCGGTCTACGAGGCTGCGTTCGACGAGCTCCTCCTTCCGGTGCTCGACGAATATGCGCCCGAGCTGATCCTGGTCTCGGCGGGGTTCGACGCGCACGAGCGCGATCCGATGGCGGCGATGAAGCTGTCGCGCGCCGCGTACGCGGCGATGGGCCGCCGGCTCGCGGCGATGGCGACCGCGAAGGCGGGGGGGCGGCTCGCCATCTTCCTGGAGGGCGGCTACGACCTGACCGCGCTCGAGGGCTCGCTCACGGCGGCGCTGCTCGCGGCGTCCGGCTGCGAGGCAGCAGACGACCCGGCTGGAGCGTCGGTGCCGCCGGCGCAGCCCGCGCAGCGCGCCCCGATCTCGACCCGCCACCGCGCGGACCTGGACCGGGCGCGCCGGGCCGCGCTGCGCCGGTGGACGACGCTCTGAGCGAGGCGACCGGCGGCGCGCGCCGGGAAACCGGGGCCGAGGCGTGAACGGGGCCGGGGCGGAGGCCGCCGGGGGGCCGCTGTCCCGCGGGGGTCCTCTGCCTGGAGGAGGTCGGCGCCTCCTTTGGAGGGGGTCAGGGCGGGAAGGCGGGGCGGGAAGGCGGGGAGCTCGAAAGGTGGGGGATCCAGGGTGCGGCCAGAAGAGCGACACGCGGTGCGTTTCCGTGATTGCACTCTGCGCGGAGCTGAGTATTCTGCCAGGCCTTCGCAGCCCACGGGCCGTGAAGAACGGTGGGTATAGCTCAGTTGGTAGAGCACTGGATTGTGGCTCCAGTTGTCGCGGGTTCGAATCCCGTTACTCACCCCAGGTAGAACAGGCCGAGGCCGCCCAGCAGCGGTGGCCTCGGGGTCTCGGCTGCGCGAGAGCACGAAGGCGGAGCCGCAGGCACGCTGATTCGTGCCCGCCGGGCTCCTCGCTGGCGCTCCACGAGTTCGACCGCGACGCGTCGACAGGGAGCGAGCAACGACCGGCGCATCGCGAGAGACCGCGACGCTGACGCGCGATCAGCGGACACCTGACGCGCGCGGTGGCCTCGGGCCCCGAGCCCCGGCTCGACTGTGCCGAGCCGCCGCGCCCTGTCCGCGGAGAGCGACGCGCGCTCTCCGCGACCTTCCTTCCTCCATCCATCCACGAGCCGAACGGCGTTCCCCTTGGCCGACGCCGCGCGAGCGCGTCCCGACCCCGGTCCGAGGCTCGGCGCCGCCCGAGACCCTCCATGAGCGCGACCGCGCGCCACACCACGAGCACGCTCGCACGCCATCACGAGCGCGCTCGGACACCCCATCATGGACGAGCTCGCACGGCGTCGCGAATCGATCGCTTCGATAAGCGCCCTTCGCGCGCCTCGGAGCTATCGATTCATGGATATCCATCCATCGCAGTGAGCCGTTACCCATTCTCCCGGAGACAGCAAGTCTCATTTTTGTAACCGACTCGCCACAATCCCCGCGTAGCGTCCGCGCGCATGAAGACCACTCTCCCCGGGAGACGCGCGTCGACGGCGCGCCTCATCTCCGCTGCTTTCATCGCGATCAGCGCACCTCAGCTCGCGGCGTGCGCCGTGGATTCGAGCGATGCCGCGGATCCTACCGAGTTGCCGGCCCCCGGCGCCGTCGATGTCGTCCGCCCGCTCACGCTCTCGGACCGCGCTCGTGTGCCCGAGAAGGAGCCGGGGTTCGTCGCCGCGGCGCTCGGGGACCACGAGCTCGTCATCACCCATGACGGCAGCATGACGCCCTTCGCCGCGGGCGACGTGCTCGGCGGCACGCAGGGAGGCGGCTACCTCGCCCGCGTCGTGAGCGTACGCACGATCGACGCGACGCGGGTGGCGCTCGCGACGACGCCCGCTCCTCTGACGGAGTTCATCACCGAGGGCCATTTCCACGTCCACTACGACGCGCGCGAGTACGCGCGCGCCATCGACGATCACGCCGCGCGCACCCGCGAGCTCGGCGTGGAGGACGGCGAGCAGATCGCGAGCGCGGCGGAGGCCCTGAAGATCTCGTCCGGCGCCTCCATGAAGCTCCTCGATCTCTCCTCGGCCTCGCTCCCGGCGTCGTGCGGGGTCACCGCGCACGGGACGGCGGCGCTCGACGTCACGGCCGAGCTCTCGCCGGCGCTCGACCTCGAGGTCCACGTCGGCCCGAGGGGCAAGCTCAACCCGGTGCCGGAGCTGAAGCAGCTCCGCGTCGTCGCGTCGGGCCAGCTCGACGTGAGCGCCAGGCTCCAGGGCACCGGCACGGTCACGGGGAGCTGCTCGGTCGATCTCCTGGAGCTCGCCGGGGGCGTCCCGAGCCTGCCGCTGCCGACGCTGACCTTCTGGGTGGGCCCCGTCCCCATCGTCGTCACGACGGACGTCGTGCCGAGAGCGAAGGCGGATCTGGGGCTGTCCTTCACGGCCGCCGAGGTGGAGGCCGTGGCGCAGGCGACCGCCGAGATCGAGGCCGGGGTCGACTACAGGAACGGCACGTGGAGCACGATCTGGGAGCCCTCCGGCTCGGCCTCGGGCTCGGCCTTCATCGGCGCGCCCGGCCCGATCACGGCGTCCGGCAAGGTGAGCGCCGGCGCGGAGCTCCGGGCGCGCCTGTACGGCATCGTCGGCCCGAACGTCGGAGTCCAGGCGTACGCGCGCGTCACGGCGGAGACCGCGCCGCCCTACTGCTCGTACGACGCGCGGGTCGACGGCGGCGTGCGGGCTTACGCCGAGGCGGTGGCAGGCGTGTCGGTCGGCCCGCTGGATCTGACGCTCAAGCGCCTCGAGCTCGTCGATCTCGAGCTCCTGCGCTTCGACGGACCGCGCGCCTCGGGCCCGCTCCGCGACGCGCCCGAGTGCGACGCGGAGCCCTGATCGCGCCGCCCCTCATCGCGCCCTCTGTCCGGGAGGCGAGGCGCCCCCGCCTCCCCGCGCGCGGCGAGGCGGGGGCGCCGCGCTCAAGGGTCCGCGCACGCGACGTAATCACAGGACGCCTCGTTCACGCACTCCTCGGTTCGCTCCACGAGGTCATTCCCCTCGAGGCCGAGGCACGCGGTCTCGCAGCTGGTCTTGCTCGGCGGCGGAGCGTCGTTCTCCTCCGCGCAGAGGATGCGGTGCTTGCAGAGCTCACTGCATGCGTTCAGGATCTCTTCGTCTTTGCACCCCGCGGCCCCCGCGGCAAAGAGGCCGAGAACGGCGGCGATGACGAGCGGGATCGATCGGAGTTCTGCGTTCTTCATGGGCAGCTCACCTCGGTTGTGGAACGGAGATTCTCCCCGGCGAGCGACCCGCTGCCGACCGGCAGCCCGCGTCAGCCCACGAGAAGAAGGCGAGCGCGCGACCCGGCACGGTAGCAGCGCTTTGCAGAAGGCCAGCGCGCCTCACCATGAGGCCACGCCTCCGCGCAGAGCATAGACGAATCCCTGGCCCCCGCCCACCACGCGGCGGCAGCGGGAACGGAGATGACGCGAAGACCTCGGCCCCGCGCCGACGTCATCTCGGTTCCCGCTGCCGCCCCCGCGCGCCCCGGCGCTGGCTCGATGCGCCGGGCGTGGTACATTGCGTCATCGCGCGTCCTGACGCGCCCTCCACGATCGACGACGAATGCCCTCCAAGGAATCCGACACCCTGCTCGAAGCCGATCCAGCCGAGCGACCGGATCGCGAGAAGCCCGAGTCCACGCGGCTCCCTCTCGTGCTCTTGGTCGACGGGGACAGGAGCATCTGGCAGCCGCTCGGCGCCCTCCTCTCGAAGCGATATCGCCTCATCGTATGCTCCTCGGCCGTGGACGGGGTCGCCGCCTTCACCGAGGACACGTGCGCGGTGATCGTCGATGTGCGGATGTCAGGGCTGGAGGGATTCTGGGTCTGCGACCAGATCCGCAAGGTGCAGCCGGAAGTGCCCGTGATCTTCTATTCGGCTCATCACGACGAGAAGGACTCGTTCGAGGTCATCAACGCGCACCGGCCCTTCGCCTATGTCGACAAGCACGGCGCGGAGCAAAAGCTCCTCGACGCCCTCGAGAAGGCGACGCGGATATTTCAAAGCACCCTCCGCAGCAGACGGATCATCGAGCGGCTGCAGCGCCGCCGGCTGGAGGCGGTCTGACACCCCGGCAGGGCGAGCCGCGCCCGCGCGGCGATCGGCGAGATCTGTGGCGCACGCTGGTCCAGCTGGCGCTCAGCCTGTCCGCGCTCTTCGCCGGGATCGCGCTCGCGGCGCACCTCGCCCGCGAGCAGCTCGACGCGCTCGGCCGCGGGTTCGTGGACCGCTTCGGCCTCGCCGGGATGTTCGTCGGCACCTTCCTCGCCGACGCGTTCTCGTTCCCGATCCCGCCGCAGTTCTACATGCTGACCGCGATCACCTCGGGTGGCTCGCAGGTCGCGCCCCTGATCGCCATCTCGACCGCCTCGCTCGTCGGCGGCTGCACGGGTTACCGCCTCGCCGGCCGCCTCGCGCGGATCCGCCTCTTCGCGGCGCGCATCGAGCGGACGCGACCCAGGATAGACCGGCTCTTCGAGCGTTACGGATACTGGGCGATCGCGATCGGGAGCATCTCGCCGATCCCCTTCTCGATGCTCTGCTACCTGTCCGGGCTGTACCGGATCCCGCTGCGCTATTTCTTGACCATGGTGCTGTTCCGGGTGCCCCGGCTCCTCCTCTTCTACGCGCTCATCCGGGCGGGATGGAGCCAGTGAAGCCGGCGGCGTGAGCGCTACCTGGGGCTGTCCGTCTCCTCGGGCGACGGGTTCACCCTGACGCGCTCCAGGATCTGGTCGACCATGCCGAGATCGATCCCGGAGCGCTGCTCCACGACGTTCCTGGAGAACAGCCGAGTCGCCTCCTTCGCGAGCTCCTCGTCCGGGAGGAACGGTCGCGCGGGCGACCGCGGCGCCGGCAGGCCGATCTCCTTCTCGAGCTCGGAGATCGCCCGGATCATCTCCTGGTAGCAGGCGGAGGCGATCTGCACGGCGAACGGGAACACCTGGACGTTGCCCCGGCCGGCGCGCACGGCGTGCAGCGTCGCGGCGGCCTGCTCGGCGAACTGGCGACTCCCGTACGCGTTGGCCATCTGCGCGTACATCGCGATGGACTCCTGGTCCGCCGCGAGGTCCTCCTCCTTCGTGCGCGGCGCTCCGGACGAGGGCACCGACGACCACCGGACGATCATCCGCGCGTAGTCGTCGAGCGCGCGCCGCTGGAGGGCCAGTCGCTCCAAGAGCGCTTCTCGCCGCTGTCTCTGGAGCTCCGCCTTCTCCTCGTGCTCGGCCCGCCGCTCCGCGCTGAGATCCGCCGATCTCCGCGCCAGGTAAGCGCCGATGAAGAGGGCGACGCCGTTGCTGACGGCGATGAAGAGCATCTCCAAGATCTTGGGATCCATGCCGGTGCCCACGACTTCTATCACGTTCGCGCTGAACGCAGTGAGTTGCCGCAGGATGCGGAGAAAAGTTGGCCGCCGCCCTCCTCCCGTGCAGGTGCGCCGTCATCCCACAGGCGGCCGGGGCCGCGCTCGGAGCCGCGCGGGCAGGCATGATAGGATGTCCGCATGACCGGTTCACTCGACGCCGGGGCCGGCCCGCACCTCGATGGGCTCGCGGGCCCGCTGCGCGAGGCGCTGGAGAGGAGCCTCGCCGACCGGCTCGCGCGCTGCCCCGGGGCGGAGCTCAACCTGGACAACGCGTTCTGGGGCGCCCCCGAGCCGCGCGACCTCGGCGAGGCGCTCACCCGGTTCGGGCCGACGTGCGTCAACGTCGTTGTGCGCATCTTCGAGCGTATCCGCGGCATCGACCCGACGCTCGGCCTGTGGATGCAGATCAGGTATCTGCGCAACGTCTGGTGCGGCGGGAGCGCCGGATTCAAAGTGGTCTACATGGAGCCGGCGGCCATGCGCGAGCGCCTCGATCGCCACTTCGCGGGAGCGGGCGGCCGCCGCGTGGCGCGCGACACGATCCTCGGGGGGATCGAGCACCAGCGGGGCGCGCTGCTCGGCTCGCTCGCGGCGAGCATGGCGGAGCTCTTCCGGGGCGGCGAGCCGCTCGACGCGGACAGCTGGCGCGAGGTGCACCGGCCGGATCGGGAGGCGGTTCACCTCTGTGTCGGCAAGCACGACCCGCGGCCGCCGGAGCTCGACGACATTCACCTCGACTGGAGGTCGCCGGTGGTGGGCGTCGACGAGGAGCGCCGCCGCTGCCAGTACGGGCTCCTCATCGGCGTGGTCCACTGGGTGCAGGCGCGATTCGGGCTCGGCAAGCCTGTGTTTCCGTTCCAGAGCATCGATGACAGGGTCGCCGCCCTGGCCGGGCGCCGCGAGGCACCGGCGCGCTGGGCCGAGTTTGCGGCGCGCTGGCGCGACGCGCGGTGGCCGCTCGCGCTGCGCGGCGGCGCCGGCGCAGAGGAGGCGCAGACGTGGCTTCGCGAGTGCGACGAGCTGGTCGCCGCGCAGCGCGCGGACGCGTGAGAGGCCACAGGCGGCCGGCATGCCCTACCCCACTCCCGACGGCACCCAGCTGATCGAGCACCTCGGCGCCGGCGCCACGTTCGACGTCGCGCTGGTGCGGCTCGGAGGCTCGCCGCCCGGCCCCACACTGGTGTGCAAGCGCCTCGTCCCCGGCGTCCTCCACGAGCACGCGGGGCGGGCCGCCATGGTCCGCGAGGCAAAGGTCCTCTCCCTCGTTCGCCACCCTGCCCTGCCCGCGCTCGCGCGCGTCGGCGCCGATCGCCACGGCCCATTCCTCCTCGAGAGCCGGCGCGAGGGCACCTCCCTCCGCGACGTGCTCGACGGATGGCGCGGCCTCGGCCGGCCGCCGCCCGCGTCGCTCATCACCCACGTCGTCAGGACCGCGATCGAGACGCTCGCCGAGCTCCAGGAGCTCGAGGACGCCGGAGGCCCGATCCGCTTCGTTCACGGCGATCTCGGCCCTGATCACGTGCTGCTGGGTCCGCTCGGCGACATCGGCCTCGTCGACCTCGGCGCCGCGCGGTTCCGCGGCATGGATCCGGACCTCGAGACCGCCGACCGGGGCACGGTTCCCTTCGTCGCCCCCGAGATCGCTCGCGGCGAATCCCCGCCGACCCAGCGCGGCGACGTCTACTCCATGGCGGCGACCCTCGTCTCCTTCGCCACCGGCGCGCCCCTCACGCGCGCGCGCGAGCAGGCCGCGGCGCTCGTCGAGATCAGCGAATCTGGCCTCTGTCTCGACCCGCTCTCCGTCACGGACGCGCTCTCGCCGGGGCAGCGCCGAGCGCTCGCTCGCGCGCTCGATCGCGATCCGCAGCGCCGCGTCGGGACGGCGCGGGCGCTGCTCGACGCGCTCGACGCGGCCGCTCCGCGGGCCGAGGGCGGCGCCGAGTCAGCGCGCTGACTCGGCTCTCCTGCGCGCCAAAACCGTGGACGCACGCGGCCCATGAGATAAGTCTCGCCCGCATGAAGCCCCACCTAGGTCACGACAAGCTCGGCCTCGACACGCTCGCGATCCACGCCGGACAGCCGCCGGATCCGACGAGCGGCGCGGTCATGACGCCGATCGTCCTCTCGAGCACCTTCGCCCAGGAGCGGCCGGGCCACCACAAGGGGTTCGAGTACTCCCGCAGCGGCAACCCCACCCGCAAGGCGCTCGAGGAGTGCATCGCCGCGCTCGAGGGGGGGCGCCATGGCTTCGCCTTCGGCAGCGGCTCCGCGGCGACCGCCACCCTGCTCCACACGCTCCGCCCGGGAGATCACGTGCTCTCGGGCGATGACGTCTACGGCGGCACCTTCCGGCTCTTCGACAAGGTCATGCGGCCGATGGGCCTCGCCTCGACCTCGGTCGACATGAGCGACCTCGACGTCGTCCGCAAGGCCCTCACCCCGGCCACGCGGATGATCTGGATCGAGACCCCGACGAACCCGATGCTCAAGATCTTCGACATCGCAGGGCTCGCCGAGATCGCGCGCGCGCACGGGGCGCTGCTCGTCGTCGACAACACCTTCGCCACGCCGGTGCTCCAGCGGCCGCTCGACCTCGGCGCTCACGTCGTGGCGCACTCGAGCACGAAGTACCTGAACGGGCACTCGGACGTCGTCAGCGGCGCGCTGGTCACGTCCGAGGACGCGCTCGCGGAGCGGGTGGGGTTCCTGCAGAACGCGATCGGCGCCGTCCCGAGCCCGTTCGACTGCTACCTCGTGCTCCGCGGGATCAAGACGCTCGGCGTGCGCGTGCGCCAGCAGTGCGCGTCGGCCGCGCTCATCGCCGGGAGGCTCGCCGGGCACCCCGCCGTCCAGGCGGTGCACTACCCCGGCCTCCCCACGCACGCCGGCCACGCGCTCGCGGCGCGGCAGATGCGCGCGCCCGGGGCGATGATCTCGTTCGTCGTGCGCGGCGGCCTCCCCGTCGCCTCGAGGTTCCTCGAGCGGCTCGCGATCTTCGCCTGCGCCGAGAGCCTCGGCGGCGTCGAGTCGCTCGCCGAGCACCCCGCCCTCATGACCCACGCCTCCGTGCCCGCGGCGGCGCGGGAGGCGCTCGGCATCGCCGACGGCCTCCTCCGGCTCTCGGTGGGCCTGGAGGCCACCGAGGACCTCTGGAACGACGTCGCCCAGGCGCTGGACGACGCGCAGGCGCGCGCGGCGGGCACATGAGCGCGGCGGGCACGTGAGCGCGCGCGGCACGCGCGGCGCTGCCGCCGTTTGATCGCGGCCCCCCGAGTACGATAGAAGCGAGGAGCGGCCTCGGGGCCGCCACCTACCACCGGAGCTTTCCATGCGTCTCGCTCGCCTCAGCTTCGTGCCCGTGCTCGGCCTCCTCCCCCTCCTCGGCCTCGGCTGCAGCGGCGCGGAGCCGCCGACCCCGCGCGGCGCATACAAGATGAACTTCGCCGACCCGGGCATCGACTGCTCCGCACCGGGGCATATTGCGACCCTTGGCGAGGTGACCGATATCCAGAAGGTCCGGCTGGTCACCGACGGCGAGGACAGCGCCTCGGTCGACTGCTCCGTGTCCGGCTCGGGCACCTTCTCCGTCTCGGCGATGGCCAAGAACCCCGCCGAAGCCGCGGAGATCCACGTCAAGATCGACGCCATCTCCCCTGCGGCGACCCAGGACGCGCCGGCCAGCGGCAGCATCAGCTTCTCCTCGGCGAGGACAGGGGGCCAGACCTTCTACTCCGATACGGCCACCCCGTGTAAGTTCTGGTTCGAGGGCAAGCAGGGGGTCGACGCCGGCAAGATCTGGGTCGGCTTCGAGTGCCCGGCGATGCTGAACGAAGGCGAGATATGCCAGCTCAGGCTGGGCGTCCTGGCCTTCGACAGCTGCGGAGGCTGAGCGGCGCTGGCAGCTGGCTGCTGACAGGCGGGCGCGCGGGGGGGCGCCCTGCGCGTCCGCTCTTCCCGCGCGTCAGCTCTTCTCGGAGCGCGAGGCCGACACCGCCGGGACCGTCGACCGATCGCCCATGCTGACCTGCTGCGAGTCGGCGGGCGGACCGATCGTCGCGCTGTTCGGGAGCTCGGCGTCGTCCTGCTCGTCGATCCGGATCACGAGCGCCGTGATGTTGTCCTCTCCGCCGTTCTCGTTCGCCTTGGCGATGAGGCGGCGGCACATCTCCGGGACCTCCTCGGTCGAGCTCACGATGTGGAGGATCTGGTCGTCCGAGAGCATCCCGCTCAGGCCGTCGGAGCAGAGCAGGTAGACGTCGCCGGGATGCGGCTCATCGCTGATCAGATCCACGGAGACGCTGTCGTGCATCCCGAGCGCGCGGGTGATGACGTTGCGCGGAAGCTCGGCCCGCTGCTCCTCGGTGAGCTCGGGCATCGCCATGATGTAGTCGTTGAACAGCGAGTGATCGCGCGTCAGCTGGCTGATCGAGCCCTTGCGGACGCGGTACGCGCGGCTGTCGCCGACGTGGCCGACGTAGATCCGGTTCTTCTTCTTCGAGAAGAGCGCCCCCACGACCGTCGTGCCCATCCCGGCGCAGTCGCGCGACCGGATGCTGCGCTCGAAGATCTGGCGGTTCGCGACCCGGATGCCCGCCTGGAGCCGGTTCTCCTCCTCCGACAGGCTGGTGTCGAAGTGGAATGGCCAGGTGGCGTCCTCCCGCGACGTGGACCGGAAGAAGTCCGCGATCGACTCGGTCGCCAGCTTGCTGGCTACGTCCCCCGCGCGGTGGCCCCCCATGCCGTCCGCGACGATGAACAGATCGTACTCCGACAGGACGGCGTAGCTGTCCTCGTTGTGGTCGCGTTGGAGACCAACGTCCGTCATTCCTGAAGCGATCGCTCGCATAACCTCGGGAATCCTTGAGACGGCTCCGGGCCTTCGGCTTCGAACACCAACCATTTCACGCTAGCGAAAACCTGTCAAGCTGGGCCTCTCGCACCGTAATGGGCGTCTTCAGAGCCTTCGCACGCCCAACCGCCGACCTTCCTGATCCTACCGACTCCGACCGGGGGGACCGCAAGCCTCTTTTTCACTTCTTCGCTTCACGGGACGGTTCATTGTGAGCTGGGCTGGTCCCGGGCACGCCTCGCCCCGTGGCGCTCGGACGCAAGCGCCGGCGCGGGCGGCAGCCGCGGGTCGCGCGCGGGCAGGACAGACAACAAGGCTGCGAAGCGTCGCCTGGCCTGGCCGGGCTCGGTGCGCGTGGCGTCACGACACGCTGGGGCGCTGCGCGGCAGGCGATGTCGCGCATCGCACGCCGCCGCGCCGCCCTCTTCGAAGGGCCCGGCCCCATCGCGGGCCGCGGGGAGGGGCGGCCGCACGGCGCTCCGGTCGACCAAGCTCGGTCGCCGACGCCCGCCCGGCCAAGGGCCCGCTCACACGTCCAGGATGTCCTTTTCCTTGCCGGCGATCACCGTGTCGACCAGCTTCGTCCCCTCGGCCACCACGTCGTCGACCTTCTTCTTGGCCCGATCGGCCTCGTCGCCGCTGACGTCGCCGTCCTTCTCGAGCGAGTCGATCATCTCGTTCGCGTCCCGGCGGTGCTTCCGGATGGCAACTTTACAGTCCTCTCCGTTCTTCTTCGTCAGCTTCACCATCTCCCTGCGCCGCTCCTCCGTCAGCGGCGGGATCGGGAGTCGGATGAGATCCGCGTCCACCTGGGGATTCAGGCCGAGATCGCTCTCCCGGATCGCCTTCTCGATCGCTTTCACCTGGTTTTTCTCCCAGGGCTTGACGCTGATGAGCCGCGGCTCCGGCACGGACACCGTGGCCATCTGCACGATCGGCGTCGGCACGCCGTAGTAGTCGACGCGGATGCCGTCGAGCATGGCCGCGTTCGCGCGCCCAGTGCGCACCTTCGCCAGGTCTCGCCGGAGAGCTTCGATGGCCTTCTCGATCCCTTCGCGCAGCTCCTTGATGACGTCCTCGAGCATGATCCGGCTTCCTCCGTGTGGGGCTCGCCCAGCCCGCCCTCTTCGCGGGCGGGGGCGGAGCTTACCGCGTATTTCCGGGCCGGCGGAGAAATCGATCCGCCCGACCTCGCCGGCGTCGCGGTCGGAAGAGCGCTCGCCTCCGCCTGGGCGCAGGCGGACGCGCACGCGCCCGAGCGCCGCCCCCTGCTCAGCGCGGAAGGCGCGGAAGGCGCGGAAGCGCGGAAGCGCCGAAGGCAGACGCGCGGCTGGGCGGCGCGACGCGGCGGAATGGCGGCATGCGCGGCGGCGCTCCGGCGCGCGGCGAGAGGGCGGCGAAGGCCGCCGAGCGCGCCACCTCCACTGTCGCGATCGTGCCGAGCTGTAGTAACTCTGGGAGGCAGGGCGACCCGATGCGCGATCTGGACTGGAACAGCTTCGACGTCCTCGTCGTCGACGACGAGCAGGACAACCTCGACGCGTTCCGGTTCGCCTTCAGGAAGTCGTTCAAGATCCATTATGCGCTGGGCGGCGCCGAGGCCCTCTCGCTCCTCGATCGCCTCGATCCTGCGGTGATCGTGGCGGACCAGCGAATGCCGGGGATGAGCGGTATCGAGTTCCTCAAGCAGGCGAAGGAGCGGCGGCCTGACGCGGCGGGCGTGCTGCTCACCGCCTACGCGGACATGACGGTGCTCATCGACGCGGTCAACTCGGGCGCGGTCGACCGGTACGTCCAGAAGCCCTGGAACTCGAGGGAGCTCGCCGTCATCCTCCGGCAGGCGATCGCCGGGGTCGCCACCGTGCGGGAGAACCGGCGGCTGCGCGAGCAGCTCGCGCAGTACGCGGGCTACCTCGAGCGCGAGCAGCGGGACCCGATCGATTTCGGCGAGATCGCCGGCGAGAGCGAGGCCATGCGCGAGGTCGCCGCCCGGATCGGCGAGGTGGCGAAGGCGGCGACGCACGTGCTGATCGAGGGCGAGGAAGGGGCGGAGAAGGAGGTCGTCGCCCGGGCGATCCACGTGGGCTCCCCGCGGGAAGAGCAGCCGTTCGTCAAGGTGACCTGCGCCGCGTTCCGGGGCGACACGCTCGAGCGCGAGCTGTTCGGCTGGCGGCGAGGCGCCTTCGACGGCGCGTTCGCCGAGCGCGCAGGCCGGCTCGAGCTCGCCCACCGGGGGACGATCTACCTCGACGAGCCGGCGCCGCTCACGCCCTCGCTCCAGGCGAGGCTGCTCCGCGTGCTCACCGACGGCGAGGTCGAGCGGCTCGGGTCGACGGAGACCACGCGCGTCGACGTGCGCGTCGTGCTGTCGCTCACGCCCGGCATCGACGAGGCCTGGGAGCGCGCGGGCGTGCTGCCCGAGCTCGTCTCCCGGCTCTCGGTGTTCCCGCTCAGGCTGCCCCCGCTCCGGGAGCGGCGCGAGGACATCCGCGCGCTCGCCGAGCACTTCCTGCGCAAGGTCGCGCGGCGCAACGCCCGCGCGGCCACCGCGCTCTCGGAGGAGGCGCTCGCGAAGCTCGCGGCGTACACGTGGCCGGGGAACACGCGGGAGCTGGAGAACGTGGTCGAGCGCGCCGCCATCCTGTCGCGCGGCGACGTGATCCTGCCCGAGCACCTCGCGTTCACGGCGCGCGCGCAGCCGGCCGACCCCCCCGCGCGCGCGCCGAGGGCCGCCGCGCCGGCGGAGCCGGAGGCGGACCCGGCCGGAAGAGAGCCCGCCGCGCCGGCGTGCGCGCGGCCAAGGCTCGACCTGAGCTCCCAGCTCGACGACATCGAGCGGCGGGAGCTCCTCGCCGCCCTGGAACGCTGCGGAGGGAACAAGGCGGAGGTCGCGCGGCAGTTCGGCATGCAGCGCACGACCCTCTATTACAGGCTGAAGCGGCTCGGAATCGAAGGTTGAAGACGGTTGACGACGGTTGAATGCGGTCGAAGGCGGTCGACGAGGGCCGGCGCTCCCTGACGACACCCGACGGTCGCTGACGGCCCCGCCGGGACGCCGCGGCGCGTGGCCACGGTCGACGCCGGGGGCGACTTGCGGCAGATTGCGTCCGCATGCTGAAGGTCGGCGAGCGCGCGCCGGAGATCGACACGATGGCCATCGACGGCCAGCGCTTCGTGCTGTCGGCGCAGGGTGGGCTCTGCACGGTCGTGTACTTCTTCCCGAAGGCCTTCACGCCCGACTGCACCGTCGAGGCCCAGCTCTTCCGCGACAACCACGCCGAGATCGCGCTCGCGGGCGCCAGCATCGTCGGCGTCAGCACCGACGACCACAGGACGCAGTGCCGGTTCGCCGAGGCGCAGAAGGTCCCTTACCCGATGATCGCCGACCGCGATCGCAGCGTATGCCGCGCCTACGGCGTCCTCTGGCCGCTCATCGGCCTCGCCCGGCGGATCACCTACGTCGTCACGCCCGCCCTGGAGATCGCGGCGGTCTTCCACCACGAGTTCCAGGCCAGGAAGCACCGCGACGACGTGCTCTCGTTCATCGACAAGCGCTTCCGGGCGGCGCGCCCCCCCGCGGGGTGAGCGCGGAGCCCGCCGTGCGTCCCGCCCCCGAGCCCCCCGCGCCCAGCGAAGGCGCCGCGCTCCTCGAAGGAGCGGCGCCGCTGCCGCGTGACTTCTACGCTCGCCCCGCGCTCGTCGTCGCGCGGGCGTGCATCGGCAAGGTGCTCGTCCACACGACGCCCGAGGGCACCGCCGCCGGACGCATCGTCGAGACCGAGGCGTACCGCGGCCCGGAAGACCTCGCCGCGCACAGCGCGGGCGGGCGACGGACCGTGCGGACGGAGGTCATGTTTGGCCCGGCAGGCTATGCGTATGTGTTCCAGCTCTACGGCATGCACTGGGCGTTCAACATCGTCGTGGCCTCGGAGGGAGAGCCGCACGCTGTCCTCATCCGCGCCATCGAGCCGATGATCGGCCTCCCGCTCATGAGCCGCCGGCGGGGCGTCGCGCCTGGGCGGATCGAGCTCACCAACGGGCCGGGGAAGCTGTGCAAGGCGCTGGGGCTCGACCGCTCCGCGTACGGGATGGATGTCTGCGGAGCGCAGCTCTCGCTGCTGCCCGGCGCTGCTGGGCCCATCGGCAGGTCGCCTCGCATCAACGTCGACTATGCAGGTGCGTGGGCGAAGAAGCCGTGGCGGTTCTACGAACGCGGCAATCGCTATGTCTCCGTTCCGCCTCGCCATTGAGCGGGCGTGAGGGCGCGAGCGCTCGAAGCGCTCGCGCCCGGGGCCAGGATCGCGCGACAATGGGCTCATGGGATTCTGGCCTTTCGGGGGGCGTGAACCTGCCAACGTCGAGAGCGCGTCGCAGGTTGTCACGGCGGGCACGCATCGGGAGACCCTGCGGGGAAAGTTAACGCTCTATTTCAAGGAGCCGCAGACGCGGAGCGCCGCGGACAGGGCCGCGGAGCGGTGCGCGCAGATCGCCGGCGACCTGCTGCGCGAGACCCCAGAGCACGAGGCGCTCCTCGGCAAGGAGGCGGAGCTCGCCGCGGCCATCGCGGCCCGCGCGCCGAGCGGCCTCCCGGGGCTCCGCGCGATCGAGCTCGCGGCGCTGCACGTCGTGACCGAGCGCACCACGCAGTCGCGGCGCGGCGAACCGACGCTGTCCGTCCAGGATCCCACGCGGATCGCGGGCGCGCGCACGCCATCGAACAAGCCCTCGCCGGGCGGCATGAGCCGGACCACCGGCGTGCCGCCGGCCAGCAGCCGCGCCCTGGCGCAGGCTCCCGGCGCGCCGCCGACCGTCGGTCGCAGCACGCCGTCGAGCATCCCGCCGCCCATCAGCGTGCGCTCGCCGCCGAGCTCCGGCGCGCAACGCCCCCGCGCCGCCGGAGCGGGCGCCGCGCGGGCGTCGAGCCCGGGGCTCATCGGCTCGCCCCCCACCGTGATCGCGGCCGCGCTCGCGCCGCTCCTTCGCGACGCGTCCACGCGGCTGCTCCTCGGGTGCCTGCGGGCGCACGATCTGATCATCGTGCGCCGCGTCGCGATCGATCCTGGCGCCGCCGATCAGCTGGCCGCGCTGCTGCCCGTCTCCGAGGCGCCGCCGGGTGAGTTCGAGGCGAGCCGAGCCGCCGAGCTCTCCCGCTGGCACACGGTGCTCGGCTCGCCCGTGATCAGCCAGCTGCGCACGGAGTCGTGCGCGATCAGCGCGCAGAAGGCCCGGGCCGCCCTGGGCGCCGCGAACATCGCGGCGGGCGTCGCGGGGGAGCTGATCGACGCGCTCTGCCGCACCGCCTTCCCGGGCCTCGCGCTGTCGAGCGCCCACATCGATCGCTACGCGGAGCGGGATCTGAACGAGCTGGCGGCCGAGAGCGTGGCGCGCATCCTCCGGCACCCGAACTCGAAGCCGCTCCGCCTCGCGCTCGGCCCGCTGCTCGACGCGGTGCACGGCGACGTGGACGGCATCTCCCGCCTCGCGAAGGCCTCGCTCGGCAGCGCGCACTGAGGCCGATGCCACCGCTCGGCGCGTTCCCTTCTCGGCGAGCTGGCGCTAGGAGGCGCAGGTGCGACACCATGATCTCTCCCATGAGCTCTCTTTCTCCCGCAGATCGCTCCGCGGCCACCTCTCCCTGCTCGTCGCGCTGCTCTGCGCGTGCGGGCCGGCCGAGCGCGCCGCGCCCGCGCAACCCCTCACGAAGGCGGCCGTGGTGAGCCCGGCCGACGCTCGATCCGGCGCGGCGGGCGCGGAGGCCGGCGCCGAGCAGGCGCTCGCGGCCTTGTCGGCGCGCGTGCTCGAGGAGTACCTGCGCGACGAGCCGATCCGCGCCACCGAGGCAGGGGACCACCGGTACGACGCCGTGTGGCCGGACGTCACCGCGCAGGGCGAGGCCGCGCGCCGGCGCACGATCGAGGCGGCGCTGGCCGAGCTCGGGGCGCTCCCCGCGGCGCGCCTCGGCGTCCAGAGCCGCGTCGACGCGGCGATGATCGAGAACCAGCTGCGCTCCTGGCTGTTCGCGATCGACGAGCTCCGCGAGGCGACGTGGAACCCGATGGTGTACACGGGCCTCGTCGGCGACGGGCTCGATCCCCTGATCACGAGGAGCTTCGCGCCGCTCGAGGAGCGCCTGCGGAGCCTCGGCGGTCGCCTCTCGCGCATCCCCGCGCTCGTGCGTGCCGCGGAGCAGCGCCTCACGGCGGCGCCGCCGCGCGTCCACACCGAGACGGCGATCGCGCAGAACAAGGGGCTCATCGCGCTCTGCAAGTCCGAGCTCCCGGCGCTGTTCGCGTCGGCCCCGGCGCAGCAGGCCGAGCTCGACGCGGCCGCGAGGGCGGCGGCGGCGGCGCTCGAGGGCTTCCAGGCGTTCCTCGAGAAGGACCTGCTCCCGAGGAGCAACGGCGACTTCCGGCTGGGCCGCGCGCGCTTCGAGAAGAAGCTCCGGTTCACGCTGGACGACGCGACCATCGACGTCGACGGCGTGGTCGCGAGCGCCCGCGCCCTGCTCGCGGCGACGCACGCCGAGATGCTCGAGACCTCGAGGGAGCTCTGGCCGGCGCTCTTCGGGAAGCAGCCTTTCCCGAGGGTCGAGGCGCGGGACGAGAAGATGGCCGCGATCAGGAAGGTGCTCGACGCGCTCGCGGCCGATCACCCGACGAACGCGACCATCGTGAAGGCGTCCGAGGAGCTCCTCGCGGAGGCGACCGACTTCGTCCGCGCGCGCGACCTCGTGCGCATCCCGGAGGAGCCCTGCCGGGTGATCGAGATGCCCGAGTACCGCCGCGGCGTCGCGATCGCCTACTGCGACGCGTCCGGCCCGCTCGAGGCGAAGCAGGAGACGTTCTTCGCGATCGCGCCGACGCCGAAGGACTGGCCGAAGGCGCGCGTGGACTCGTTCTACCGCGAGTACAACTCGAGCATGCTCGCCGACCTCACCGTCCACGAGGCGATGCCGGGCCACTTCCTGCAGCTCATGCACAACAACAAGTTCCCCTCGAAGCTCCGCGCGGTCTTCTCGAGCGGCCCGTTCGTCGAGGGGTGGGCGGTCTACACCGAGTGGCTGATGGCGCACCACGGCTTCGGCGGCCCGAAGGTGAGGATGCAGCGCCAGAAGATGGTGCTGCGCATGTCGGTGAACGCCCTCCTCGACCACGGGGTGCACGCGGGCGCGATGGGCGAGGAGGAGGCGCTCTCGCTCATGACGAAGGACGCCTTCCAGGAGGAAGGCGAGGCCGTCGGCAAGTGGCGGCGCGCCCGGCTCACGAGCGCGCAGCTCACCACGTACTTCCACGGCTTCACCGAGATGATGCGCCTGCGCGCCGAGCACGAGCGCAAGCCGGGCTTCACCGAGCGCGCCTACCACGACCGCCTGCTCAGCCACGGCTCGCCGTCCGTGCGGCACCTCCCGGCGCTGCTTTCGGAATAGCGGCGAGCCGCGCGCGGCGGGAGGGCCGCGCGCGGCGGAAGGTCACACCGGGGAGATCGAGCCGCCGAGCTCGACGAAGCGCGCCTTGGGGAAGGCCTTCTGGCAGGCATCGAGCTGCCAGTCGCCCTTGAAGAGCACGACAGGGTTCCCGTGCACGTCGAGGGCGCCGTAGCCGTAGAGGTTCGACTCGAGCTCGGCGAGGGGCACCGGCTCGCCCTCGACCCAGCGGGCCAGGCTGAACGAGAGCCGCTCGATCCGGGCGTCGACGCCGTACTCGGCCGCGAGGCGGTGCTTCACGACGTCGAACTGGAGCTCGCCCACGACCCCCAGGATCGCCTCGCCCTCCCGCCCCTCGGGCGGCCGGAAGAGCTGGACCGAGCCCTCCTGCGCGAGCTGCTCGAGCCCCTTCTTGAGCTGCTTGCGCTTCATGGGATCGATCATGACGACGCGGGCGAACTGCTCCGGCGGGAACTGCGGCAGCGCGGCGTACTTCACGGGCGAGCCGCTGCAGAGCGAGTCGCCGATGAGGAAGAGCCCCGGGTCGAAGACGCCGATGATGTCGCCCGCGAAGCCGTCCTCCACGAGCGTGCGCTCCTGGGCCATGAACTGCACCGGGTTGGTGAGCCGGATGTCGCGGCCGAGGCGCACGTGGTGCACCTTCATCCCGCGCTCGTAGCGGCCGGAGCAGACGCGGAGGAACGCGATCCTGTCGCGGTGGGCCCGGTCCATGTTCGCCTGGATCTTGAAGACGAACGCGGTGAAGCGGTCGTCGTCCGGGGCGATGGGGCCCTTGTCGCTGCCCCGCGGCGCGGGCGGGGGCATGAGCTCGATGAACGCGTCCAGGAACTGCGGCAGGCCGAAGTTGGTGATGGCGCTGCCGAAGAACATGGGCGTGACCTCGCCGCGGGCGAGCTTGTCGCGATCGAGCGCGTCGCCGGCGGCGTCGATGAGCTCGATGTCCTCGCGCAGCTGGCGGGCGCCCTCCTCGTCGAGCGCCTCGACGAGCTCGGGCGCGTCGAGCGACACGACCTCCATCGGGGCGATCTCGGCGCCGTGCGCGACGAGCTCGAAGAGGAAGACCTGCTTGCGCTCGCGGTGATAGACGCCGCGGAACTTGCCGCCCGCCGAGATGGGCCAGGTGACCGGGTAGACGCCGATGCCGAGGACCTCCTCGACCTCGCCGATCAGCTCGAACGGGTCGCGCCCGGGGCGGTCGAGCTTGTTGACGAAGGTGAAGATCGGCATCTGCCGGAGCTTGCAGACGCGGAAGAGCTTCTTCGTCTGCGTCTCGACGCCCTTCGCGCAGTCGAGGATCATGATGGCGGCGTCGGTCGCCATCAGCGCGCGGTAGGTGTCCTCGCTGAAGTCGGCGTGGCCAGGGGTGTCGACCAGGCTCAGGAGCCGGCCCTTGTACGGGAACTGGAGAACGCTGGTGGAGATGGAGATGCCGCGCTCGCGCTCCATCTCCATCCAGTCGCTGACGGCGTGGGCGCGCGCCTTCTTGGCCTTCACGGCGCCGGCGAGCTGGATGGCGCCTCCGTAAAGCAGGAGCTTCTCGGTTAGGGTGGTTTTGCCAGCGTCGGGGTGGGAGATGATCGCGAACGTCTTTCGACGGGCGATCTCGCGGGTGAGCATCGGGTCGGGCACAGCGGCGCGGCAGGATAGAGTCCGTGGGGGCTGCGTCAACCCAAGGGGCGACGGAGCCAGGACGGGCGGCGTCGGAGCCAGGGCGGGCGGGGGTGGTGCGCGAGCGGGCGGCGGGGGTCCCCCCACGAACTCGGGCCTTTTGGGGGGCTGGTGCCGCGCTGGACGGGGGACTCGATCAGAGAGGGGGCGCTGCGGGGCGGGCCGGCCCTCGGGTTCGTGGGGCCCACCCCCGCCGCCCGCTCGCGCACCTCCCCCGCCCGCCCTGGCTCTTTGTAAGGAGGTTTTTGGAAGAGGCGGGGGCGGACGCTGGGGTTTGTGGTCCCAGCGGCGGTCACGCAGGACGCTTCGTCTCGGGGATTTGTAAGGGGGTCGTTATTTCGGGGCGCGAAGGGAAAGGGAGACGGTGACGCCTACGGGGTCGGCGCTGGGCGTGCCGATGGGCTTGTTCTTGAGGAACTGACGGATGCAGCGCTGCGCGTCGGAGGTGATGCCCCGAGAGTCGAGGATCTCGACACCCTCGGCGCGGCCACGCACCCGGACGAGGAACTGGACCTTGATGCTGCCCGACGCGCCAGAGAGGCCGCCATGGTCGGCAACACACTTCGCAAGGTCGGGGGCGACCTTTTCGAGCCGCTTGGCCACGTTCGGGACGTCGCCGTTCATGAACTCGGGCTCCTTGATCTCCACGAGAGGGAGGGGGGCCGACACGATCGATGCGTCAGGCACACCGCCGTCGATGGGGCCGGCGTCGCCGGGAACACCACCGTCAGGCGGGGGGGCGCCGTCAGGCGGGGGGGCGCCGCCGTCGGGAGGGGGCGGCTCGGGCTGCGGCGACGGCGGGAGCCAGCCGGCATCCGCCTCGCCCGGCTCGAGGCAGCGCACGAAGCCACGGTGCGGATCCTCCAGCGCGCCGTGCGGACAGCGCGGAGCGCCGCCCCCGTCGGGCGTCGCGGCCGTGATCCACCCCTGCTCCGGCGGCTCCTGCCGCGGCGGCGCGCCGCCCTCGGCGACCGCGCCGACGCAAGCGCCGACAGCGCCCATCGACAGCGCCACAGAGATCGCCCACTGACCGAGACGCCCACCTGCTGCTCTCCACCGCATCGGCCGCTGTGATACTGCGGAACGGGCGCGCGTACAGGAGAAACCGCGGACAGCCCGTCGAGGCAGCCGCGAGGCGCTCGCCGACGGCGGCGACGACCGCGGTCCCGGAGCCCGCGAAAGCGGGCTCAGAGGGCGATGTGAGCGAGCGATCCCGCCGAGGCGTCCCAGAGCGCCCGCGCCCGGGACAGGGCGTCCGCATGCGCCTTGGTCCCCTCGGCGGGCCCTGTCACGGAGACCACGCCGCTCGCCCCGAGCTCGATCCGCTCGATACCTGCGTCCGGGAGCTCGTCGCGGAGCTCCTTCGTCATGCGCTCGCCGATGCGCTGGAGGAGGCGCGCCAGCCGCTCAGGCGTGATGTCCCGGAACACGAGCACCTGCGGGAGAGGGAGCTCCGAGACGAGGCGAGCGCGGTCGGAGAGGCCCTGCTCGCCGAGCCGCCTCTCGACGAGCGCCGCGAACACGCTCCCGTACGCCCGGTCCACCTGCTCCCGCCGGAACCGCTCGTCGATGGCCGGTCCGAGCCGCGTCTCCAGCTGCGCGACGCCGTTCAGCCCGTTGGCGAAGCGCCCCTCGTTCTGCGCGAAGTACTCCCCCCGCGCGCGCAGGTCGCTCGCCAGCGACGCGAAGTGCTCGCCCATCGTCGAGAGGGCGCGCAGCACGAGATCGGTGAACCTGAGCTCCTCCCGGATCCAACCCACGTCCGTCACCCGGTCGGCCATGAACGGCCAGACGACGAGGTTGTAGTAGTTGTTGAAGTCGAGGAGATACTTCAGCCGATAGAGCTCGAAGCTGCCGAACACCGGATACATGCGCTCATAGAGCCGGAGCGTGCTGTCGTACTTGAACCGGTAGTACGCGTCGTAGGCCGCGACCTTCTCCTCGAACCCGGCGCGGTCGCCGCGGACGTCGGAGAGGATCATCTGCGTGATGAACTCGTTCGCGGTCGCGATGAAATCGGATCCGGGGCTGTAGAAGGGATCGGTGAACGCGCCGGCCTCGCCGGTGACGGCGTAACGGTCGGTCGAGAAGTACTGCTCCGCGTGGTACGGCAGGTGGGCATAGCTCTGGAAATCCTCGAGCTCCGCCCCCTCGAGCAGCTCGCGCGCGGCGCGGTGGGCGCCCAGGAAGCGCTCGAACTCCGCGCGCGTCCGCGGCCCGGGCAGCGCCCCGGCAGGCGCGTTGCCCGCGCCGATCCGGTCCTTGTCGAACACGACGCCCACGCTCATCAGGTCGCCAGCGAGCGGGATGAACCAGATCCAGTACCCGTCGTACATGAAGTGGTTCGTCGACAGGTGGCGCGACGTGTACCGCGCGCGCGACCGCCACGCCGCGTCGGTGACCGCATCGAGCCCCGCGACGCCGCGGTAGCGCCCCCACGCGGCCGCCGTGTTGAGCCGCGCCTCCTTGTGCACCTTCACGCCGAGCTTGCGGAAGAGCACGTGCCGCCGCCCGGAGGCGTCGCACACCCAGCGGCAGGCGACCTCGCGCCGCTCGCCGCCCTGCTCGTAGACGACCGTGTGCCGCCCGCGCCCGTCGATCGCGACGTCGACCACCTTGGCGCCGAGCTCGACCTCGGCGCCGGCGGCGCGGTTCATGGTCACGAGATCGCGCTCCAGCCGCGCACGCTCGAGCTGGAAGCTCGGGTGGAACGGCATGTGGTCGGAGCCGATCTCGCTCATCCGGGGCAGCGGGAGATCCTTGTCCGGAGAGTCGAAGAAGAAGCGGAGCCCGTTCTTGGGCAGCTGGTGCTGGTAGAGGTACGTGCCGAGGTTCAGCCGGCGAACCATGTAGTTCGCCGCGACCTCCACGGTGCTCTCGCCGACCTTGTAATCCTCCATCACCTCGGCGGCCTCGAGCACGAGGACCCCGAGGTCGGGGCACGCGAGGCGGAGCTGCCGCGCGAGGAAGCCGCCGGCGATGCCGCTGCCGATGATGACGATATCGAACGTGCGCATGACGAGAGCCCTTATACCGCGCCCCCGCCCGGCGGCGCGGGCTCTCCGAGCAGCTCGGCGCGGAGCGCGCCCGGCATCGCCTCCGCCTCGTCCGGGCGGAGCAGCCCGTCGCCGTGGATGATCGACGCCGAGAGGCGACCGCCGAAGCGGCTGAAGATCACCTGGAAGCCGGGCGGCGCGACGACCGCGGGCAGCGGGTACGCCGAGCGCACCGCGAGCCCCGCGAACCGCTCCACCGTCACCGCGCCGGGGTTCGAGACGATCAGCGAGGCGAGCTCACCCTGGAAGGGCTGGTCCCCCAGCCAGCGGTAGATCGGGCCGGGGAGCCAGCGGGCCAGATCGAGCGCGGCGATCATGGCGAGATCGAGCCTGTCGCGCACCACGGCGCGCTGCTGCTCGGCGAGGCGGGCCACCGCGCGCGCGTCGTCGTGGAGCTCGTCGCGGCCGAGCGAGAGCAGGGCCATCGTGAGGTGATTGCCGAAGAGCCGCCGCGCCGCCCCCTTGGGGTCGAGCGAGAGGGGCAGCGGGATCACGTGGTGCGGCGGGGCGAAGCCGCGGTCCGCGAGCGCCCGGTCGGCGAGGCGCGTCGCCGCGATCAGCATGAGGCTCGTCTCGGCGAGCCGCGCGCGCTGGCGCACCCGGAGATCGAAGGCGCGGGTCTCCTCCGCCGAGAGCGTGAGCCGGAGGACGCGGGAGGCCGAGGGCCGCACCCCAGGACAGGCGCGCGCGAGCGACAGGATGGGCGCGCGGCCGAGCGACAGCACGTGGGCCTTGTACGCGCGCGCCAGCGCGACCCGCTCGTCGCGGTCCATGGCAGCCAGCAGGCGCTCCGGCGCGTCGTGCCGCTCCTGCGGCGGCGGCGGGTCGTCGGGCGCGTCGCCGCTCCCGGAGCCCAGCCAGGCGGCGAGCCGATCCGCGCCCCTGCCATCCGTCAGCGCATGGTGGTGGCGGAGCACGACCGTATCGCCGTCGCCCACCTCGCGCACGACGTCGAGCGCCCACGGCCGCTCCGCGGAGGTCCGGTCCACGAGCAGCGCCTCGAGGCGCGCCGCGCGCTCGCGCTCGCCCGCCACCTCGTGGAGGCGCAGCCCGGGGGCGCGCCGGTGGTGATCGACGACCCAGCGGGGCCGCCCCGCCCGCCCGAGCACGCTGTTGTCCAGCCGGAACCGGAGCTCGGGGAGCGCCCGGGTCGCGCGCTCGAGCCGCACCGCGAGCCGCGCCAGATCGAGGCGACCGTCGAGCTCGATCACGAACAGGCAGTGGTTGCCCGCCTGGCCGCGCGATCGCATGGCGCGATCGTTCATGAGGTGGAAGAAGTCGATCCCCCCGAGCAGAACGGGCGATGTCATGGTCTCCGCGAGGCACCGCCGATCAGGGGGGAGCCGCGCGCGACCCTAGCAGCCACGCAGGCCGCACGACAGCGCCCGCAGGCGGGGATCACGCATCCTCGCCACGCACGCCGCGCGCCCGCGCAAGAAAACGAAAGTATCCACATCATGGATACATGGTTCATCCTATATTCTCGGAGTGAATCTTTCGGCGATCGACGTCAACCTGGTGATCGCGCTCGACGCCTTGCTGCAGGAGCGCAGCGTGACCCTCGCGGCCCGCCGGGTGGGCCTCAGCCAGCCCGCCATGAGCCACGCGCTGACGCGGCTGCGTGAGCTCTTCTCCGACCCGCTGCTCATCCGGGTCGGCCGGCAGATGGCGCTCACCTCGCGCGCCGAGGCGATGACGCCGCAGGTCGCCGCGATCGTCCACGATCTCGCGGGCCTCTTCGGCGAGACGACGCCGGCGTTCGACCCGGCGACGAGCGATCGCACCTTCCGGATCGCCGCCACGGAGTACGTGGAGCTCGTCCTCCTGCCGCGGCTCAACGCGGCGCTGGCGCAGGGCGGACCGAGGCTCGCGCTCCACCTGCTCCCGCTCGACGGCCGCGCCGTCGACGCGCTCCGGAGCGGCGAGATCGATCTCGCGATCGGCGTCTTCCCGCAGGAGAGCCTCCCGTCCGACCTGCGCCGCGCGCCCCTCTTCGACGATCGCTTCGCGGGGCTCGCGCGCATGAGCCACCCCACGGCGCGCGGGCAGGTCGATCTCCAGACCTACGCGGCCCTCCCGCACGTCGTCGTCCCCAGGCGCGGCGCCCACGACGGGGTCGCGGACGATCTCATCACGGCGCGCGGGATCGCGCGCCATGAGGCCATGACGGTGCCGCACGTGCTCCTCGTGCCGCACGCCATCACCGCGTCGGATCTCGTGGCCACCGTGGCCACACGCCTCGGCAGGGCGTTCTCCAGCCTGGTGCCGCTCCGCACCTTCGACCTGCCGTTCGAGCTGCCGCCCATCGAGATCGCGATGGCGTGGAACAGCCGGACCGAGGGCGATCCCGCGCGGACGTGGCTGCGCGGCGTCGTGACGGACACCGCCCCGAGCCCGCGGGAGGCGGCCCGGCGCAAGCGCGCCTGAGGGGGTTCAGGGCGCGGCGAGGCGCGCCGCGCCCCGGGGCTACCGGCCGAGCGCCTCGGCGCGGTTCACGATGCGCGGCGTGAGGAAGATGACGAGCTCGTTCCGTACGTCGCTCGCGCGGCGCCGCTGGAAGAGGAGGCCGAGGACCGGGATGTCCCCGAAGAACGGCACCTGATCGAGGTTCCGGCCGGTGTTGCGGGTGAAGATCCCGCCGATCACCGCCGTGTGCCCGTCCATGATCAGGAGGTCGGTCTCCGCCTCGCGCTTCAGGATGGTCGGGTCGCCGCGGGCCGACGTCTGGTTGAAGTCGGGCTCGTCGCGGTTGATCTTCACGTGCATCGCGACGCTGCCGTCCGACGTGACGTGCGGCTTGACGAGCAGCTGGAGCTTGGCCTCCTGGAAGGTCGTCTGCACGCCCTGGGCGCTGATCTGCGAGAACGGGATCAGCGTCCCCTGGCTGATCCGCGCCTCCCGGTTGTCGAGCGTGAGGATGCGCGGGCTCGAGACGACCCGCAGCATGCCGCTCGCCTCGGCCGCGGAGAGCCGGACGCCGAGGTTGACGGTGTTGTTGATCGAGCCGAGCGTGAAGCCGAGCGCGCCGCCCTGCCCGGCGCCGACGATGGCCGGCAGGTTCACCGCGAAGTTCGGGTTCGAGACCTGGCTCGCGAACGGCGAGAGGCCGCCGGTCGGGCTGTTCGAGTCGGTCGCGCCGCCGGCGATGCCGATCGCCGAGGGGAAGACGAGCCCCGTCGGGTTGCCGGTCGCCGCGCTGAACGTCCCGTCGCCGCCCCACTGGATGCCGATGTCGCGCACGTAGCGGCTCGTCGCCTCCACCACGCGCGCCTCGATCAGCACCTGCGGCGTCTGCGTGTCGAGCGAGCGGACCAGCTCCTCGATCTGGTTCAGGTTCCCCGCGACGTCGCGCGCGATGAGCACGTTGGTCCGCTCGTCGACCGCCAGCGAGCCGCGCGGCGAGAGCATATCCTTCGAGCGCTCCTGGAGGTCCTTCGCCTCCGCGTAGTTGATCGGGATGAGCCGCGTCTCGAGCGGCGCGAGCTGGAGCTCGCTCTTGCGCCGCGCGATCGCGAGCTCCCGCTCCTTGTTGAGATCGGCGATCGGGGCGACGCGGATCATGTTGCCCTGCCGGACCACGCCGAGGCCCTTGGCCTGGAGCACCGTCTCGAGCGCCTGGTCCCACGGGACGTTGCGCATCCGGATGGTGACCGTGCCGGTCACGTTGTCGGCGGTCACGATGTTGACCCGCCCCACGTCGGAGATCAGCCGGAGGACGTTGTGGATGTCCGCGTCCTTCAGGTCGAGGTCGATGCGCCGCCCCGTGAACCGCCGCTGCTGCCCGGCGATCGCGGGCATGAAGGCGCCGGCCTGGTCGGGCTCGACGAGCGACTCCTGGCTGCTCGCCGCGCCCTCGAACGAGGTCTCCACCTTCGGCGCCCCGTCGTCGAGGAGCGCCTCGCGCGCCACCGTGCGGGTCCGCCTCGCCGCGCCGCCGTCGGCGGCGATCCCCGAGAGCGTCGTGGGCAGCGCGCCCTTCGCGACGCTCAGCACGAGCGCGTTGCCCTCGCGCGCGACCACGCCCGAGGCGCCCTCGACCTGCTCGACCTCGACGACGACCCTGGAGCCGTCGCTGTTGCGCCGGAACGTCGAGATGGCCCGCACCGGGCCGCCGAAGGCGCCGACGTCGAGCTTGCGCTGGAGGGCGTCGGGGAGCCGGACGCCGCTGAGCTCGATGACGCGGCGCCCCCCCTTGCCGGTCGACTCGCGGTAGCCCGGGATCGACGAGAGCTCGATGACGACCCGATCGAGCGTCGCCTGGTGCTCGAAGCGCACGTCGGTGATCGTCGCCGGCTCGCGCTCCGGCGCCGCCGCCGCGGGGCCGGCCGGGGCCCGCGCCGCCATGGGCGCCGTCGCGTCGGCGGCGGCGAGCTCGATGACGAGCGCGCCCTGCTCGGCGCGGATCCGGTAGGCAGCCGGGCGCGCGAGCTGCACGAGCACCCGCGTCGTCCGCTGGGTCGCCTTGCCGAACCCCTGCGTCATCACCCCGGCCACGATCGCGTTGCCGCTCGTGATCGCGCCGGAAGCCCCGCCCGCCTCGGCGCCCTCGAGGTCGATGAGGAGCCGCTTGCCGCCGTCGGCGACCCGCGCCGAGAAGCGCGGCTCGCCGGTCGTCGCGACCACGATCTCGGCCTTGCCCTCGTCCGGCGCCGTGAGCCTGACGTCGCTGACCTTGATCGGGGCGGCGGCGTCTGCGTCTCCCGCAGGAGCGCCGAGGATCAACATCACCCCGAGTGCCGCAGCACGGCGAAGCGCGCCCCGCCTCGGGCGATAGTCTCGATTGCTCTTCATTGCACTCCCGCTTCGCGGTGACGCGAGATCTGCGTCACGCTGCCGGGAGGCTACTTCGGGTGCCCGGCGCGGGCCCAATTCGTGGCGGTCACGGGGCGCCGAGGGCCGCCTCGTTCTCCTCGCCGAGCGGCCTCAGCGCGATCACGCGCGTGGTCGGCGGGATCTCCGGGTGCGACGGGTCCTCGCGGATGAAGACGACGTCCGAGTCGCGGATCCGATCGATGCGCCAGTTGACGGCCACGTCGACCCCCGTGGGGCCGCCCGCGTGCACGATCTCGGCCTTGCCGACGAAATCGCCCACCTTCACCACCCACCCGAGCCCCGTGGGATCGGTGAGCAGCGCGCGGGCGGGCGCGCGCGAGACGACGCCGACCAGCCTGAGCTCGTCGAGCGCAAAGCGATCCACGAGGACCTGGCGCTGGATCGTCACCCGGCCCCGGGCCTGCGTCGCGAACAGCGACTCGAAGCTCCGGAACGGGTCGCGGCTCCGGTCGCTCTCGGAGAAGTCGGCCTCCTGGAACTCCCGGAGCGGCAGCGGCGGCAGCTCTGGCGCGCCGGCGTCCGCGGCCGCGGACGCCGCGCCGGCCGCGGGCGCGCGCGGCGGCGAGGCGGAGGCCGGCGCCCCGGGCGGGCGCGGCTGGGTGGAGGAGGTCATCGGCTCTTCCTCCTCGCACCCCGCGAGCGCGAGGGCCGCGGCGGTGGTCGCCCCGAGGGCGAGCAGCATCATCCGGCCGGCCTTCACCGCACACCTCCGCCGCTGCGACGCTTCACGCCGCTCGTCGCGGTCTCCCCGGCGCGCACGGCGCGGAACGCTGTCGCGAGGCACTCCACCTTGACCTCCACGTCGCTCCCCACGACCTTCGGCTCCTTGATCTCGACCTCCTCGAGGTTGATGATGCGATCGAGCTGACCCACGCCGTGGAAGAACTTCGCCACCTGGTGGAACTTGCCGGAGAGCGTGAGCTGCATCGGCACCTTGGAGAAGAACTCCTGCGGGATCTCCTCGGTGGGGCTCCATGACGTCAGGTTGACGCCGGAGACGGTCGCGACGCCCTGGATGGCGGAGAGGAAGGCCGGCGTCTCGGACTCGTCCGGGAGGATCTTCTTCTGCTCGCGGCTCATCTGCTCGCGGCGGGTCTTCTCGTCGAGGTCCTTCTGGTAGGCGGCCTTCGACGCCTGCGCCTTGGTGAGCTCCGCCTGGAGCACGCCCTGCTTCTGCGCGGCGCCCTCGATCTGCGAGTCGACGTCGGCGTAGAAGCCGACGAAGTACAGGATGCCGACGAGCGCCGCGAAGAGCGCGCCGACGCCGAGCTTGGCGAGCGGCGGCAGCCGGTCGAGCGCCGAGCCGGCCTGCACGGGCATGGGCTTCGTGGCCATCAGTACCTCACCTTCAGCTGCAGCGCGAACGAGACGAGCTCGAGCCGCGACTCCTTCTCGTTCTCCTTCTTCCCCGGGAGCAGCTGCACGTCGTAGAAGTACGAGGACAGCTTCAGCCGCTGGGCGAGCTCGTAGACGTCGGTGCCGTCGCGCGCGAGCCCCTCGACGCGCACGGTCCGCTCGGACTCGACGTAGCTCGTGAGCCACAGCCGGCGGCTGTCCCAGGAGGGGTTGTAGACGGCGAGCGGGTTCTCCTTGCGGAGCTGCGCGAGCTTGTCCGGGTCGGCGGTCGGCCCCTTGCCGTTCGTGAGCAGCTGCGCGAGCTCGAGGAGCACCGCGGTCGGCCCGCTGCGCGCGGCCTGGAGCTTCGCGATCGCGTCCTCGCGCGCGCGCAGCACCTCGAGCGCCTTCTTGATCTCCTCGTGGTTCGCCACGAGCGTGCGGATGTCCTGGATCTGGCTCTGCAGCAGCGAGTTCTTCCGGTTCTGCTCCTCGAGCTCCTCGACCTTCGTCTGGTGGAAGAGGAAGAGCGCGACGATCTCGAGGATCACGACGCCGAGCGTGACGAGCAGCCACCGCTGGCTCGCCTGGGGCGCGGCCCCGCGCGTGCCGCGCCGCTGCGGGAGAAGGTTGACGCGAATCACGAGCGCTTCTCCCGGTCCTTGCGCATCGCGAGCCCGAGCGAGACGCAGAACTGCGCCGCCCGGAGCCGGAGCAGCTCCTGGTTGACTTCCTTCGCTTCCACGGTGATGCGCTCCATCGGCTGGATCAGCTCGACGGCCACCCGGGCGCGCCGCCCGATCGCGGCGGGCAGCGCCGGCAGGTTGGACGAGCCGCCGGTCAGGTAGATGCGGTGCATGTCGCCCTCACCGCTCGTCGCCAGGAAGAAGTCGAGCGAGCGCTGGATCTCCCCCGCGATCGAGTCGCACACCTGCTCGATGGTCTCGATGACCTGCGCGGGCACGCCGCCCGGCCCCGAGGTCACGCTGGCGCACTTGAACTCCTCGGCCTGCTCGAAGCTGATGCCGAGCTTCCGCTGGATCTGCTCGGTGATGTAGTTGCCGCCGTTGCCGATATCGCGGGTGAACGCGCTCGCGCCGCGCGACACGATGTTGATCGACGCGAGGCTCGCGCCGACGTTGATGATGGCGAACGTCTGGTCCGGCGGGATGCCGCGGTTCACCTCGAACAGGTTCTGGACGGTGAACGCGTCGATGTCGACCACCATGGGCTTGAGCTTCGCCGTCCTGGCGATCTGGGTGTAGTCGTTGATCTCGTCGCGCTTCGCGGCGACGAGCAGGAGGTCCATCTGCCCGGCCTCGGGGCGCCGGCGCAGCACCTCGTAGTCGACGTGGACGTCCTTGATGTCGAAGGGGATGTGCTGCTCGGCCTCCCACTGGATCTGCTCGTCCAGCTCGGCGGCGGTCATGAGCGGCACCGTGATCTTGCGGATGATGACCGCCTGGCCGCTGATGCTGAGCGCGATCTCGCGCTGGCGGATCTTGGCCTCGGAGAAGGCCCGGCCGAGCGCCTCGACGATGGCCTGCGCGTTCATGACGTGGCCGTCGACGATGGCCTGCGGCGCGAGCGGCGCGTAACCGAGCCGCACGAGGCCATAGCCCCTGCGGCCTTCCTTGATCTGAGCGATCTTGATCGCGCTCGATCCGATATCGACCCCGATCAAGTTCTTGCCTTCCGACATCCCGTCCGTCCTGCTCCGCGCCCGCCGTGGTGAAGCAAGGGAAGCCCGGGCTGCGTTGCCCGGCTCCCGGGCGCCCGATCCCCTGTGATCGCCTCTGGTCGCTTCTGGCGAAGCTTCGCACCACCGACGATCGCTGGGCAAAAAACCGCTTTACGCTCGCCTCCCGCCCGCCTATCGAAGTTCGATATGCGGTGCGGCGCCGCCGGCTCGGGCCGGCGAGCGCGCGCCAGCCCAGGGTAGCACCGTCCGGGGCTCGGTCGTCGGGCACGGATGACGTCAGGTCAGAGTCCCCTCATGCATCCGGAGTTCTCCCGTTTCTGCGGCATCGGCCCCCGCGCCGGGGCCGCGATGGAGCCCACCTCTTGGTCATCGCCGCCGTCGCGGCTGCGATGTGCGCTCGCCGCCCTCGCGGCGGCCTTTCTCCTGAGCGCCGCGCCCGGCGCGGCGCTCGCAGAGGACGGCCAGCACACGGTCTACGCCGGCCAGACGCTCGGCAAGATCGCGAAGCGGTACCGCATCACGGTCGACGCGCTCCGCGAGGCGAACGGGCTCAAGCCTGGCCAGCGGATCCATCCGGGCCTCGTCCTCGTGATCCCGGAGCGGGGTGAGCCCGGCGCGCGCGCGCGGTCCACGCGCGCCGCGCCCGGCCGGGCCGCCGCGCTGCGCGACGAGCGGGAGCGGAGCCGCGGCGCCAGCGCGAAGGAGCGCGACGCCGAGGGCCGGCCCCCGGGGAAGGGGTCGACGAAGAGGGACGGGGCGATGCCGCCCAACAAGCGCTATGCGCAGCGACCCAAGCGCCCCGGATGGGTCCGCCTGGTGCGAGGCGCCGAGCGGCTGGACGTCCAGCTGCTCACGCCGAAGGGGCGGCTCGTGCCCAAGGCCCTCCCCAAGCTCAGCCGGCTGATGCGCGCGTCCCCCACCGCCTCGATTCCCATCGATCCGCGGCTCGCCACGCTGATTGGCATGGTGAGCGACCACTTCGGCGGCAGGCCCCTCCGCGTCGTCAGCGGTTATCGCCCCTACTCACCCACCCAGTACACCCCGCACTCCAACCACAACCACGGTCGCGCCGTCGATTTCATGGTCGAGGGCGTGCCCAACACCGTGGTCCGCGATTTCTGCCGAGGTTTCCGCAACGCAGGTGTCGGATATTATCCCAACTCTACGTTCGTTCACCTGGACGTCAGATCAGATAAAGTGTACTGGGTGGATTACTCGGGACCTGGAGAGGCGCCGCGCTACGGGGGAGCGAAGGGTTCTGTCGCGGCCGATGAAGCGGCGCGCGATGTCCCCGTGTCCGCAGAAGAAGAGGTATATGGGTCAGGCGAGCCCCGTGTCCCTCAGCCGCAACCCATGAATACTACAGGGACAAACTCGGACACGGTGCGCGGCGGCAGCGAGACGGAGAAGGTCCTGGGGTCAGGTTCACCCACCCCTGCTTCTGAAACTTCGCCCGCGAAAAGGTGAGCTGTCCCGGCCGCTGGCTATAATCCACACACTGAACATCCGCACCAGACACAATTGCACGGCTCTACCTTGCACGCTGCGAGAGTTGTGGCACCAATCCACCTCACGTGCAGCAATCGACCCGACTGCAGCGGGAGGGGCTCGCCCCTCCCATGTCGCTCCCCGCGTGCTGTGACGCGGGCGGGTTCGTCCAGCCGGTCGCTTTTGGCGCGACGTGTCCGGTCGTTCCGTGTGAGCACGCGCTGATCGAGGCGCCTTCCGCCCTCGGCCTCGATGGAGCGCCGAGCGTCGCGGTGCAGGAGCCGGGGGCGTCGCTCTCCCGCGAGCTTTGGGAGTCGGCGGAGGCCGCGTCAAGATGCACGCACGAAATTTGGGAATCCGTGGAGGTCACGTCGGCCTGCACCTACGAGGGTCCGTGGCAGCTGCTGGAGCCGGACAGCGAGCCGGACGTCGAGCCGGACAGCGGCCCGTGTAGCTTGCCGCGCTGTCCCGAGGCGGCCTGCACGGGCGGGCCGCGCGACCACGAGCCGACGTGCGCGCCGCTCCGCCCGGAGGTGCTGCGGGGGTACTTCCCGCTCGTCCGCAAGCTGGTGCGGCAGGTGTCGCGCCACCTGCCGCCCAACGTGCAGCGCGACGACCTGCTCAGCGCAGGGATGCTCGGGCTCGTCGACTCGCTCCGCAAGAACGGCGGGAGCGACGGCGAGACGTTCGCCGGCTACGCGAAGCTCCGGATCCGCGGCGCGATCGTCGATGAGCTCCGCGCGCAGGACTGGCTCTCGCGGCGAGCGCGCGAGGCGGTCGAGGCGGAAGCCGCCAGCAGGGTCGGCGGCGCGACGGTCTTCGTGAGCCTGAGCGAGGTGACCCCGACCGAGGAGTCGGCGCACATGTCCGGCGAAGACGACCCGATCGAGGCGATCTCGGCGCAGGCGACCCGGCGGGCGCTGTCCTTCGCGATCGCGCAGCTCCCGGAGCGGGAGCGGCGCGTGATCGGCATGTACTACTTCGAAGGGGCGAAGCTGAAGGACATTGGCGCAGAGCTCGGGATCGGCGAGCCACGCGTCTCGCAGCTGCACACGCGCGCGCTCGGCATGCTGCGAGGCATGCTGTCCCACGCCTGACCGCCGCCCGCGCTCAGGGGACGAGCCGGCGCGCCCGGCCGGGCATCGCGACGCCGACCGCGAAGAGCGCGGTTTCCTCGTAGGTCTGCTGGAGGGCGGGGTCCCCGGAGGCCCGGTGCACGAACGCGTTGCGGTGCGCGCCGCGATCGAGCGCGACCACGCGGGCGCAGCCGAGGTCGAGCAGCGCCTCGGTCGTCGCCTCGTCGCTGTCGAAGGTGGTCGTGGCCACGAGCAGCGTGCCGTCGTCGAGCACGCAGACAGCGCTGCGCCGGCGCATGGTCCCGATCTCGCGCGCCTCCGGCCGCAGCCTGCCGTCGTCGGCGGTGAGCGGCAGCTCGGTCGCGTCCGCGCCCGGCGCGAGCGGGGCGCCGCCCGCCGGGCGGATCTCGACGCGGCCCTGGCGGACCAGCAGCAAGCCTCCCTCGCCGCGGAAGCGAAGGCCGACGGTGCCGCCCACGGCGAGCCCGCGCGGGCCCCGCCGCCGGCCGGTGCCGACGCCGATCGCCGCGAGGACCTGCCGCCGCTCGTCGGCCGGCACCTCGGCGTCGAGCTTCGGCGCGCTCCGCGGCGAGATCTCGCGCGAGCCGGCGCGGAGTCGGAACAGGAACCGGCCCGGAGCGAAGGCGTGGACGCGGACCTGCGCGCCGAGGTGCACGGTGTCGGCGGCGTACACGGCCGGGCTCCACGCCGGGGGCGGCTGCGCGCCGCCGTCCTCGGCCCAGCCCACGCTCTCGCCCGGCAGCGACAGGTCCGGCGCCGGGGGACCGTGCGTCCAGCGCGACTCGAAGAAGAGAAAATGGCGCGGCGACGCGGCCGCGGCGTGCTCCGGCGGCGCGATCGACATCGCGGGCGAGAGGCGCTCGGCGGTCAAGACGCCGTCCTGCTGGGGGCTCAGGAAGGCGACGCCGAGGGGGTCCGGCGCCCTGCCCAGCGAGACGCCGGCGAGGCACCCGGCGCGCTCGAGCGCCGCCCGGAGCGCGGCCGCGTCGAGGGCGCTGCCCCACGCGTGGACCACGAAGCCGCGGTCGGTCATGCACAGCGCCGCGCGCTCGACGACGAGGTCGTCGCCGTCGTCGGGAGAGAGCGTCGCGCTGGCCGGGGCGCGCTCCGCGGGAGGGCCGGCGAGGATGGCGAGCGGGGCCGCGGCGCTCCCTGCCTCGAAGAGCGAAGGGCCCTGCCAGAGCGCCCAGGGGAAGCGCGTGGCTCCCTCCGCGCGGGGCGCGCCGGGGCTCGCCGCCGCCGGACGCTGCCATAGCGCCCAGGGGACGCGCTCGACGTCCCCGCCGGACGGCCACGCGCCGAAGTACGGCCGGCCCGAGAGGTCGACCCCGAGCGTCGCCGCGCCGTCGCGCGGGGGCACGAGCGCGCGGCCGCCGACGACCATGCCGAGCGCCTCCGTCCCCGCGTGGGGCGCGCCCGGCTCGCGCGTGGAGGCGCCGAGGCCGATGGCGCCGCGGAGCGTCGACGCGTGGGGGAGCTGCCCCGTGCCGCGCGGGCCGACGGTCGGCCTGGGGGCCTCGTATCCCGCCTGCAAGGTGAACCGGATGTGCCGCGTGTCGATCGCGAGCAGGTGGACGCGCAGCTCTGGCCGCCGCGGATCGGGCCGGAGGGTCGTCGCGGCGAACGGGCTGGAGGGGCGCTGCGGATCCTCCTCGACGCCGGGGAGCGCGCGCGGGAGCGAGGGAGCCACCAGCACCCAGGCGCCCTCCCCCGGGAGCGGGGGATCGACCGCCGGCGCGACCGGCGGCGGCGGCCAGAGCGAAGGCCACCCCTCCGGCGCGGGCTCGGCCGACGCGGGGCCGCGGGTCACGTACGCGGCGGCCGGCGCGGCGCGCAGCTTCGCCGCCGCGCGATCCGCGGCGAGCGCGAGCCGCTCGACCGCGGCCGCCGCCGTCGGACCGAGCAGGCGCTCGGCGGACGGCCCGGCGAGCTCGCCGAGCGAGGGCACGCGGCGCGGGAGGTGGTGCGCGCGGGCGACGAACGGATCACGTCCGCCCGTGTCGACCTCGCCGGTGCTGGCGTTGAGCGCCGCCGGGACCGCCTCCGGCCCGAGCGCCATCACCAGGCCCTCGTCCACGAGGTCGAGCCGCGCAGACGCGGGCGGGTTGTCGAACGAGATCTCGGTGCGCGACGCGCCGTCCACGCTCCCGGTCTCGAGCCAGCCGTCGATCGCCGCGCGGAGCCGCTCGCCGACGGGCCGCGCTCCCGCGCGCCCATCGCCGCCCAGATCGAGCTGCGTGATCCCCTGCACGACGCCGAAGGCGGTGGTGGTCACCGCGACGCGGCTGCCGCGGGCGACGAGGCCGCGATCGTCGCCGAGGGGCGTCCCGGTCAGGTTGCGCACGCCGTCCAGGCTCACCGGCCGGCCGGAGCGGGTGAGCCGCACGCGCGCCCGGTACAGGTCGGCGGCGCCGCGCCCGTCAGGCGCGCGCTCCGCCTCGGGCCCGCGCTCCGCCTCGGGCCCGCGCTCCGCGGCGCCCGGACGCGCGACGCGCGGGACGCCAAGGAACAGCACCCGGCGGCCCAGAAGCGCGTCGGAGAAGAACCCGCCGCGCTCCTCCCATACGAAGTCGTCCGGATTGACGGCGCCGCCGATCGCCTCCCCGAGCATCCCGGCGATGGCGTCCGCGGTCCGCGCCGGCGGGGGCGGGGTCGAGAGCCGCGCGACGGCCCCGAGAAGAGCGACGCCGAGCGCGATCGGGAGCCGACCGCGCAGGTGATCGATCCACGGCGAGAGCGGTCGGTCCGTCATCCCTGCGCGCGCGCGCTCCCTCCGGAAGCCGCGCCGGCCTGGGCCGCCGCGGTGCGCGGGCGGATCCCGAGGAGCTGGCGCGCGCGGTCCGGCTCGACCACCTCGCGGCCGACGCTCCGCGCGAAGGCGGCGGCGCGCGCGACGAGCGGCGCGCTCCCCTCGGCGAGCACGCCCTTGTCCAGGTAGATGTTGTCCTCCAGCCCGACCCGCGCGTGCCCGCCGAGCTGCATGGCGAGCTCGGTCATCGGGCGCTGGTGGCGGCCGACGGCGGCGACGCCCCAGGTGGCGCCCTGGGGGATCTGGGTGATCATGAACCGGAGCACGTCCTCGCGCGCCGCGATGCCGCCGGGCACCCCCAGGACGAACTGGAAGTGGAGCGGCTCCGCAAGCAGCCCCTCGGCGAAAAGGCTGAGCGCCTCATGGATATGGCCGACCTCATAGCACTCGAGCTCGGCGACGCTCCCCCCGGCGCGGATGCGGGCCGCCATGTCCCGGATGAGGGGCCGGGTGTTGTCGAAGATCCCGTCGCCGAAGTTGATCGTGCC
This sequence comes from Sorangium sp. So ce128, assembly GCF_051525245.1. Classification (NCBI taxonomy): domain Bacteria; kingdom Pseudomonadati; phylum Myxococcota; order Polyangiales; family Polyangiaceae; genus Sorangium; species Sorangium sp. So ce128. The sequence continues at coordinate 8,739,665 of NZ_CP150313.1, forward strand.
GCAGTTCAGGGTGGCCATCTCGGGGCTGCAGAGCAGCGGCTGGGCGCGCTCGTCGACGCCCATCCCGACGGCGCCCCCGGTGGACGTCTGGACGATGACGTCCGTCTTCTCGTTGATCGCGGCGATCGCCTCGGCGAACAGCGCGCGCGACTGGCTCGGCGACCCGTCCGGGTTCCTGACGTGCAGGTGGACCACCGAGGCGCCCGCGTCGCGGCAGCGGGCGGCCTCGTCGGCGAGCTCGCGCGCCGTGATGGGGAGGTGCGGCGTCTGCGCCCGGGTCGTCTCCGCGCCGACGATCGCGGCCGTCAGGATGAGGGCGCTCTGCGGCGGCGTGACCAGGATCCGGGGGGGCGGCGTGATGATGGGCCGCGGCTCCGGGAGCTGCGCGTGGTCCGGGGGCGGCGCCGACAGCGCCGGCAGGACGAGGCGCGGCCGACGCTGGAGCTCCTTCGGGACGACACAGGTGCCGAGCGCCCGGCAGACGATGACCGGCTCGGCCAGCGCGTCGGCCGCCGAGGGCGCCACCCCGGCTTCGCGGACGCTGGCGACGACCTTGCGCGCCTCGAACGCCATCGCGCGCGACGTGGCGCCGACCTTGGTGACCACCCCGGTCGCCTCGATGAAGTCGCCTGCTCTGACCGGGGCGAGGAACTCGACGGCCTCGTACGCGCGGAAGAGCCCCTCGTCGCCGTCGAGACGGATCAGGAGCTCGGTGGCGACGTCGCCGAAGAGCGCGAGAATACGCGCTCCATCGCACAGCTCGCCCGCGTAATGTGCGTCGTGCGCGCCCATCCTGACGCGCAGCGTGACCGTGAGACCAACCCCTGTGCTCATGGGCGTGAAGACTCAACAGTCGACAGTCGGTAGTCAACAGAGGAAACTGCCCCCGCCGATGAACCTCGTAGAAGCCAGAAATCTCCCGCGCCACGTCGGAATCATCATGGATGGCAACGGTCGCTGGGCGGAGCTGCGCGGCGAGCCGCGCGAGGCCGGACACAAGGCCGGCAGCGCCGCCGTGCGGCGGATCGTGCGCGTCTGCCGGAGGCTCGGCGTCGAGGCGCTGACGCTGTACGCGTTCAGCGAGCAGAACTGGGCGCGGCCTCGGAACGAGGTCGACGCGCTGATGGGGCTGCTGCGCGAGTACCTGATGAGCGAGCGCTGCGAGATCCTCGAGAACGACATCCGCCTGGTCGCGATCGGCGACATCAGCCGGCTCCCCGAGGGCGTGCGCGACGTGCTCGACCCGCTCCGGAAGGCGTCCGCGACGAACCGCCAGATGACGCTCGCGCTGGCGCTGTCCTACGGCGCGCGCGAGGAGATCGCCGCCGCGGCGCGCGAGCTCGCGATGGAGGCGGTCGCCGGCAGGCTCGATCCGGAGTCGATCGACGGGGAGCTGCTCGCCGCGCGGCTGCCGAGCCTGAGCGTGGGCGAGCCGGATCTCATCATCCGCACCGGCGGCGAGCAGCGGCTCTCCAACTTCCTGCTCTACGGGGCCGCGTACGCCGAGCTGTCGTTCACCGAGCGGCTGTGGCCCGACTTCACCGAGGACGACCTGTTCGCCGCCATCGCGGTCTACCAGCGGCGCGACGGCGCCGCCCCGCCCGCGAACGACGCGGAGGGCGGCGCCGGGGGCGAGCCGGCCAGCGCGCGGGGCGCGCTCGACGCGGAGCGGCCGTGGCGCGCGCACGAGATCGCCGCGCCCGCCTCGCATGCTTCCCACGATGGCTCACGGACGGGGGTCTGAGATTGGCTGCTTCCAACCTCACGATGCGGGTCGTCACCGCGCTCGTGGCCGCTCCCCTGCTCCTCTCGCTGCTCTACCTCGGCCCGAGCTGGGGCTGGGCGGCGCTCGTCGCGGTCGCCTCCGCCATCGGCGCGCTCGAGCTCTTCGCGATGACCCACGCGGACGACCGCGTCGCGCGGGCCATCGGCGTCGCGCTCACCCTCGCCGTCCTCGGCGTGATCTGGCGATTCAGCGGCTCTCCTGGCGCGCTCCTCGCGCTGATCTTCCTGCTCCCGTTCGTCGCGATGCTCATCACGCTGGTGCGCCTCGGCGAGATGCGCACCGCGGCGCTGCGCGTGCTGGCGATGACCTTCGGCCCGCTCTACGTGGGCGGCGGTCTCGGCGCGCTGGCGCTCCTCCGCCGCGACGGGGGCGCCGACGGCCCCTCGTTCGTCGTGCTGGCGATGCTGCTCTCCTGGTTCTCCGACACCGGCGCCTACTTCGCCGGCCGCTTCCTCGGCCGGCGCAAGCTCTACGAGGCCGTGAGCCCGAAGAAGACCGTCGAAGGCGCGCTCGGCGGCCTGCTCTTCGCCGTGATCGGCGCGCTCCTTGCTCACTTCTGGTTCCTCCGGTCGCTGCCGCTCGTGGACGCGCTCGCGCTCGCGATCGTCGCGGGCGGCCTCGGTCAGGCGGGAGACCTCGGGGAGTCCCTGTTCAAGCGCTCCTTCGGGATCAAGGACTCTGGCGGGATCGTGCCCGGCCACGGCGGCATCCTCGACCGCGTCGATGCCCTGCTCGTGACCGGGACCATCACGTATCTGTATGTCCTGTGGTCGAGGCCCTGAACGGCGCCGCGCGCGGTGCGCCGTGCGCCGTCCGAACACCGCGCATCCATCGATGCGCGACACCCACATCGCACGCACGCGCCGCAGCCTCGCCCCCGACGCGGCTTTCCCGCCGTCAACGCGGCGCCTCCTCGCACACTGGCAGCCTGACGCATCGCTCCGCCCGTCCGGAACCGCGATGACGCATCGCATGGTTGCGCCCGACGTTGAACGGAAGGGCTCAGCGCACTAGAAAGTTACATAGCCATGGAAGAACAGCTCAGTACCAAGACCACGACTCCGCCAGTGAGCGTCCCTGCTGCTCCGAGCCACAGGCACAAATACGAGTTCTTCAAAGTCGTCCAGGGTTACCTCGACGAGGCTGCCCGACTGATCGAGCTGCCGGGTTACATCACCACGATCCTGAGCCAGCCGAAGAACGAGATCATCGTCAATTTCCCTGTACGGATGGATGACGGCAGCATCCGGCTCTTCAAGGGTTACAGGATCCAGCACAACAACCTCCTCGGGCCGTTCAAGGGGGGCATTCGATATCACGAGACGGTATCGCTCGATGACCTCAAGGCGCTGGCCGCGATGATGACGTGGAAGTGCGCGCTCATGAACCTGCCGCTCGGCGGTGGAAAGGGAGGAATCAAGTTCAACCCGAACGAGGTGTCGCGCGCCGAGCTCCAGCGGATCACCCGCCGCTTCTTCCATGCGCTCGGCGGAAACATCGGCCCGGAGACGGACATCCCGGCTCCCGACATGGGCACCGACGCAAAGACCATGGCCTGGGCCATGGACACGTACATGAACACCGTCGGCCAGCTCTTCAAGCAGGCGGTGAAGGGCGTCGTGACGGGCAAGCCGGTGGCGTCGGGCGGCACGTTCGGCCGCGAGAAGGCGACGGGCCAGGGCGTCGTCCACTGCATCACCGAGTGGGCCGAGGACAACGACGTGAACCTCGGCGGCTCAACGCTGCTCGTGCAGGGCTTCGGCAACGTCGGCTCGCACACGGCCGTGCTCCTGTCGAAGCTCGGCGCCTCGACCGTCGCTGTCGGCGATCACACCGGGTATCTCTACAATCCGGAAGGGTTCAATCCGCACAAGCTGCAGGACTACGTGAAGAAGAACCGATCGATCGCGGGCTACCCTGCCGGCAAGCCGATCAGCCGCGAGGAGTTCTTCCGGCTCAAGGCGGACATCTTCATCCCGGCGGCCCTGGAGAACCAGGTCGGCGTGGAGGAGGCGAGCTGGCTGCAGGTCCGCCTCGTGGCCGAGGGCGCGAACGGGCCATGCACGCCCGAGGGGGAGAAGATCCTCCTGGAGCGCGGGATCCATATCCTGCCCGACGTCCTCGCCAACTCGGGCGGCGTCACGGTGAGCTACTACGAGTGGGTGCAGAACAAGCGCTCGGAGACATGGACGCTCGAGGAGGTCGACTCCCGGCTCGAGAAGGCGATGAAGCGGGCCTACCGCGAGGTGACCGAGCTGGCGCGGCAGAAGAAGTGCACGCTGCGCCTCGCCGCCTATGCCGTGGCGCTGCAGCGGCTCGCCGCGGTGTATGGAGAGCGCGAGATCTTCCCCTGAAATCGCTTCTCCGCGCTCCTCTGGCCCGCCGTCCGTCCGCGACGGCGGGGCGCTAGACCTTGGCCCGACCCGGCCCGTCCCCCGCCCTCGGCGCGCGCGTGATCTCGGCCGCCCGGCCGGCGACCCGGAGCGCGGCGCCCTGGACGGCGTGTTTGTATTTGACGTAGCCGAGCGCGAGCAGCCCTGTCCCGCGCGGATCCTCGACCTGGCTCGTGACGGCGCCGACGGCCGCGCCATCGGGCAGCGCGATCTCCGCGCCCGCGGGCACGCCGCCCTCCCCCTCCACGGCGAGCTGCACGAGCCGTTTCTTGGCGTGACCGCGCGCCTGGAGCATGAACACCGTCTCCTGCCCCAGGTAGCACCCCTTGTTGAACGACACGGCGCGCTCCTCGATCGAGGCCTCCTGCGGGAAGTTCTGGTCGTCGAAGTCGACCCCGAACCGCGGGACGTTGTTCTCGACCCGGAGCACCTCCCACGCCGCCGCCGTCACCGGCAGGACCGCGCGGGCCTCGCCCTCGGCGAGGAGCGCCTCGACGACGGCGCCCTCGGCCTGCCGGGGCGCCACGAGCAGCGCGCCCCCGAGGCCGGTCCAGTCGACGATCGCGGCCTCGGCGCCGGCCGCGCGCCCGGCCGCCGCGAGCTCGGCGGACCGCGGGCCGTGGACGAACGCCCAGGCGTGCTCGCCGGAGGCGTCCTGGACCTCGGCGTCCTCCATGATGAGGTAGCGCTCGAAGATCTCCCGGAGCTGCTCGACGCGCTCCCGCAGCGCGCCGACGTAGATGCGATCGGCCGCGATCACGATCCACACCTCGGCGAAGATCCTCCCGGTCTTCCCCACGTTGAGCCCGTACGCGCCGCCCGCGGGAGGCGCGGCCTTCGCCCCGGCAGGCAGCGGCTTCTGCGGCGCGAGATCGCAGGTGACCAGGCCGTTCAACCAGGTCTGCCGGTCCGAGCCGGTGACGATCAGCGTCCCGAGCTCGGGCATGGCCTGCACGAGCGCCCCTTCGCGGAGCGCGCGCCGCCGCTCTTCCAGTCCGTGAGCGTTGCTCATCGAGGCCGGATCGTGGAGGAGGGAGCCCGCGCCGTCGAGGGGCGGCCCGAACTTTCAGCGCTCAGGGATCGACCTCGGCGACGAGCGCCGGGAACTGAGCCGACTTGTGGACGCCCGGCGGGACGATCGCCGCGTCGACGTGGCCGACGAGGCGGCGGAGCGCGTCGACGTCGGCCGAGAGCACCTCGGCGACGACGGTGAGCGCCCTCGGGAGCGACGCGACGGCCTCGATCACCGCGTCCGCCGACGCGCACCGGACAAGGACCACGCGCGCGCCGACCTTCGCGGCGGCCTCGGCCCCCTCCTTGCTCTCCGCCAGCGCGAGCGGGAGCATGCGCATCGTCCTCGCCCCCTTCGCGAGGCGGTCCCAGTCGTCGAGCGGCAGCGTCGCGTCGATGCAGACCCCGTCCGCCCCGTGGTAGCGCGCCGCGAGGGCGCCGTCGCGATCGCTCACCCGCGACAGGCAGAGCGACGGCACCGTCCTCGTCGCCAGCGCGGCCCCCTGCATCGCGGGCCCTGCCTCGGCGAACGCGAGCGCGGAGATGTTGAGCTCATGCAGCCGCGCCGCATCCTCCGCGGGCGCCTCCGAGCCGACGAGCCCGACAAGAGCCATGTTCTTCCTGCGGGTGGAGATCACCTGGAGAAGATCGCGTGTGGACGGGACGATCGATCCTGCATCGAAATCCTGCATGGGGAGGGCGGGTAGACGAGACGAACGCGCGGGTCAAGCGAGGGATCGCTCTGGGTCCTCGAGCGCGGGTCGGGAATCCGTGGCTGGAACGTCGTGCACGCGCATCCACACGGCGGTCTGATCGCCCTCGTAGCAGACGCTGCCTTCGTGACGGAACTCGAACGAATAGCGGATCATGTGCCGCTTGACGCCGAGCCGGGAGCGCGTCGCCACGCACGTCGCCTCGATGGGCGCGCCCGGCTGGACCAGCTTGCGAAAGACCACCCGGTGAATGTTGGTGCCATAACCGATCCAGCCCTCGCGGTGGCGCAACCCGAGCAGGTGGTAGGCGTGCACGAAGCCGAGCATCCCCGTCGCGTGCACCATGATGGCGCCGGCGACGTGGCGCGGGTGCAGCAGCGGATGCGCCCGCTGCGCGTCGACGAGCGGCATCGGCCTGTCGGTCGGCATACGACAGCGCACGAGGCCCTTCTCGGCGTCCATCTCGAGGAGCTCGTCGAAGAAGAGCACCGAGGGGTCGTAAGGGAGGTCCGCGAGGAACTCGGCATCGAACGGACCGAGCTTCACAGGAAGGGGCGCGCCGCTCGCCGCGCCGGGTGCAGAGGTCGTCATCGGTTGGCTCTGGGATCCCGAATCCCCCCGGGCCGGCTCCTAGCAGCGGCCGATCGCGTGGGCAACGCCGACCAGCGGCGCGCGCCGCGAGGCGCTGGGCCGGCGGGCTCGGCGAAGCCTGCCGGCGGGCTCAGCGCGGCGCGCGCGGCGCGGGGGCGATCGCCCCGTGGGCCGCGCGGTGCGCGTGCGTCATCGCGCGCGGGCGACGCCCGGGCGCACAGACGTCCTTATTTGACGCGTTGCCCGACGTCGCGTAATCCACTCGGCCATGTCAGGCAGTCGTGGACCTCGCGGGCCTGCGGCGCTCGCGCTCAGCGGGTCGCTCCTGGGACTCGCGTTCAGCGCCTCATCGACGTTCGATTACATCCGGCACCTCGACCGGCAGGTCCACGACCTGCACTGCAGCTTCGTCCCGGGGCTCGGCGCGCAGGCGGGCGCCGACACCGCGTGCCGCGTCGCCATGTACAGCCCCTACTCCGCGCTGTTCCGCGAGAGCTTCTGGGGCGGTATCCCCATCTCGCTGTTCGCCCTGGGGGCGTTCGCGTTCTTCGCGGCGTTCGCGCTCTATGTGCTGCTCTCGGCCCAGCACGCGCCGCGGCGCGCGGCGCACTTCCTGTTCGTCGCGGGCCTCACGCCGCTCGCCGTGTCGCTCCTGATGGCGACCATCTCGGCGATGCGCCTCGGGGTGTTCTGCAAGACGTGCGTCGGCATGTACATCTCGTCGGCGCTGCTCGCGGCCGGCGGCGTCTGGGCGTTCCTCGAGGACCGCAGGGCGGCCCGCGCCGCGGCCTGGTCCAGCGCGGCGCCGCGCGCGTCCTCGTCGGCAGGCGCGGCCGGGGTGGGGCCCACCGTCCCCGGGGCGCCCCTCGGGGTCGACGGGCCGGGCGGCGCCGCCGCAGCGCCCGCCGGCCCCCCGCGCCGCGTGGGCTCGCTGCTGCTCCTGCCGGGGTGGCTCGTCGCGCTCGCCGTGTGCACGGTGACGCCGGCGCTGCTCTACGCGAGCGCGCTGCCGAGCTACGCGAGCTACATGACCGGCTGCGGCAAGCTGGAGAAGCCGACCGAGCCGAACGGGGCGCTGCTCCACGTGACGCGCCCGGGCGCGGTGCAGCCGGCGACCCTCTTCGTCGACCCGCTCTGCCCGACCTGCAAGGCGTTCCACCAGCGGCTCGTGTCCGAGGGGGTGTTCGACAAGCTCGACGCGACGCTGGTGCTCTTCCCGCTGGACAGCGAGTGCAACTGGATGCTCGACCGGCCGGTGCACCCGGGCTCGTGCCTCCTCTCGAAGGCCATCCTGTGCAGCGATCACCGGGCGATGGATGTGCTCGAGTGGGCCTACGAGAACCAGGAGACGCTGCTCGAGGGCGCGAAGGCGGGCGCGGGCATCGCCAACGTGCAGGCGGCGATCCGGCAGCGCTGGCCGGGGCTCGACGCATGCATGGACTCGAAGGAGACGGCGCTGCGGCTGAACCGTATGCTCCGCTACATCGTGGACAACAAGCTCCCTGTCTCGACGCCACAGATGTTCCTGGGCACGACGCGGCTCTGCGACGAAGATACGGACATCGGGATGTCGTACGCGATAAGGCAGCTCGCGCCGGCGCTCCGGACGAAGTGAGGTGTTCATGAGAGGCGCAGGGATCATCGGGATCGTGGCCGGGTGCGCGCTTCTGGTCGCGTCCGGGGTGACGGTGCACAGCGAGGTGCAGGCCGCGTCGCAGCGCCTGAAGACGGGCGTGGCCGCGGCGGTGAAGCCGGCCGTGGCCATCGCCAACGACGCCGAGGCGCCGTATTGCACGCCCGCGTTCAAGACGGTGCTGCAGCGGGTGCTCAACGCGTGCGGCCTGGTCGGGGCGGAGGCGCGGCGCGGCTGCCAGCCGGCCGACGTGAAGACGCTCGCGTCGATCAGCGACGACGACTTCAACGCGCTCTTCACGCCGCTGAAGCAGCGCGGCGGGGTCGTGATGTTCGACGACGGCTCGGAGAAGCTCGACGACGACGGGAAGAAGATGCTCGAGGAGATGTGGCTCGACCGGCGGGGCGCCCGCTATTTCTTCATCGTCGCTCGCGCGTCGAAGACGGGGACGCCGGAGTTCAACCGGACGCTGTCGCACAAGCGCGCGAACAGCGCGTTCTTCGACATCTCCGACAAGTTCAAGGAGCAGGACCTGGACAAGAAGGTCGGGATGCTGTGGCTCGGGAACGAGTTCGCGCAGCTCGGCGCGGAATACTGCCAATGGAACGTCTCGCGCAAGAACAAGGCATGTGCGGCGGAGGCCATCAACCGGAGCGCGTTCGTCTCATGGGTGGACTGTCAGCTGTGAGCTCCGCGAGGAGGAGCGGCGCCCTCCGGGGCGCCTTCGTGGCCCTCGCCGTGGCCGCGGGGCTCGCGGGCGGGTGCGACGCGGACAGGAAGGCCGACCTGCCGCCGCCCCCGACGCCCGGCCAGGGGCGGAGCAACGCGGTGACGGCGCCGGGGGCCGCGGCGCCCGCGAGCGCCAAGGCGCCGGCGAGCGCCACGGCGGAGGCGGCGCCGGCCGCGCCGCGGCTCCTGTGCGCGGGGCAGTCTCCGCGGCCTGCGCCCTCGTCGGGCGGGCTCACGGCGGTCGCCGCCGGCGGCGCGGAGAAGCTGCCGGCGAACATCGGGTTCGGCGTCGGCAAGTGGGTGTGGGTGAACTTCTGGGCGGCGTGGTGCAAGCCGTGCCTGGAGGAGATGCCGCGGCTGCTCGGGTGGCAGCAGAAGCTGCGGGCGGCCGGCGTGCTCGTCGACCTGGCGTTCGTCTCGATCGACGACGACGAGCGGCAGCTGTCGCGGTTCCTGGAGGCGCAGCCGGGCACGGGGGTGCGCGCCTCGTACTGGCTGCCCGACGGGCCCCAGCGGGCCGGGTGGCTGCGGGCGCTCGGCGTGAAGGAGACGACCGAGCTGCCGATCCACGCCATCGCGGCGCCGAGCGGGCAGGTGACGTGCGTGATCCAGGGCGCCGTCGAGGACAGCGACTACCCGACGATCGCGGCGCTCCTGGGGGCGAAGAAGCAGTAGGCGGGGGCGCTCCTCGAGGCGCGCCGTCGCAAAGCGGCGCTCGGCTTGAGCGGAGGTCGCGGTCGAACCTATCGTCGAGGGAGCGCCCTCGTGAAAACCTCCCTGCTGAGACGCCGGTTCGCCTTTCTCTTTCGTCTGTCCTCGTTGGTCGCGTCGACGGCGCTCCTCTTCGCGAGCTGCAAGGGCAGCGCCCCGCAGCAAGGGTCAGGCGATCCCTGCGAGAGCGCGCAGGACTGCGCGGACGGCGTCCCCTGTACGGTCGATCGCTGCGTCGGCGGTCGGTGCGCGTCGGAGGCGGACGACACCCGCTGTCCGGGCGGGCGCTGTGATCGGGCGAGGGGCGCCTGCGTCAACGACAAGGCGTGCGCGACGCCGGCCGACTGCGTGGACGCGGATCCGTGCACCCAGGAAGAGCGCTGCAACGAGTCGCTCCGGCAATGCGTCTTCGAGGGGCTGGACGGCGACGGGGACGACGCGCTGCCCGCGATCTGCGGCGGCGCGGACTGCGACGATGCCGATCCGCGCAACGCCCCGACGCTCGCCGAGCTGTGCGACGGCGCCGACAACAACTGCAACGGCGCGGCCGACGAGGGCGAGGACAGCGCCCTCTGCGGCGCCGACGGCGCGCGCTGCGTGAGCGGGCGCTGCGAGTGCCCGGCCGGGCAGGGCTACTGTCCGCTCGAGTCTGCCACGGGGTTCCACTGCATCGACGTTCAGTCCGATCCGGAGAACTGCGGCGCCTGCGGGGCGCCGTGCCCCTCGATCACGACCTGCGTCGGCGGGCAGTGCACGTGCGCGGATGGCCTCGCGCTGTGCGGGTCCACGTGCGTCGACCTCTCCGAGGACGAGCGCAACTGCGGCGCGTGCGGCGAGGCGTGCGGCGAGATGGACTGCATCGACGGCGCCTGCACGGCGTGCGGCGAGGTCGGCGAGCCCTGCTGCGACGGCGTGAGCTGCCGGGACGTCCTCAGCGAGTGTGGGGAGGGCGGCACGTGCGTCGTGAAGGCGTGCGCGGAGCCGATCGAGGCGCTGCCGGACACCCACCTCCCGCGGTGCTCGGCCGACACGGAGCCGTGCATCGACGCGTGCACGGTGAGCTCGTGTGTCGACGACTGCTTCGCGGCGGACACCACGGCTCCCCGCGCGTACCGCGGTGTGTCGTTCGACTGCGCCGGCTGCGTCGACCATCAGATCCAGGCCTGCACGTCGCGGATGTGCCAGCGGAGCCTGTCCGTGGCGTCTTGCTGCGTCGTGGAGCGCTGCCGCGGGGTCATCGACAAACTGTGCGAGGGCCAGTGCGGCGAGGAGCTCGACGCGTTTTATAGCTGCTCCGACGCGACGGAGTGCGGCTTCTTCCTAGTGGCGGAGGAGCCGCTCTCCTGCTTCCCCTGAGGCGCCCTCGTGCGCGAGCAACCACCGCTTCCGCTCGATGCCGCCCGCGTAGCCCGTGAGGTCGCCGCGGGCGCCCACGACGCGGTGGCAGGGGATGACCAGGCAGACCGGGTTCCTGCCGTTCGCCAGGCCCACCGCGCGGGACGCCGACGGCTGCCCGAGGGACGCCGCGACCTCGCCGTAGGAGCGCGTCGCGCCGGGAGGAATGCGCTGGACCTCCGCCCAGACGCGGCGCTGGAACGGCGTGCCGCCGGGCTCGACCGGGATGCCTGAGAGCGCGCCGAGATCGCCGCGCCAGTAGGCCCTCAGTCGGCCGGACAGGCCGTAAGGATCCGCGGCGCTGCGCAGCGTGACCGCGCCGTAGCGCGCCTCCAGCAACGTGCGAAGGCGGGGCGCGCAGTCCGAGAAATCGAGCCCGTGGACCGCGCCGCCGCCGGCCGCGAGGAGCATGACCCCGACCGGCGACTCGACCTCATCCAGCAAGAGATCCATTCGACACCTCCCTCTCCGCGGGCCGCGCGCCCTGCGCGTCCGCCGTCCACAACAGCACCGCTGCGTAGGCGCGCCACGGGCGCCACGCCTCCGCCATCGCCGCGAGATCCGCGCCGGAGACGCCGCCGAGCGCGCGCCGCAGGCCGAGATCCGTGGCCGGGAACGCGTCCGGCTCGCGAAGCGCGCGCATCGCGATGTAGTGCGCGGTCCACGCGCCGACGCCAGGGACCGCGCAGAGCGCGCGCACCGTCTCCTCCAGGCCGCGCGAGGCGTCGAGCGCGACCTCGCCGGAGGCCACGCGCGCCGCGAGCGCCGCAATCGTCGCGGCGCGGGCGCGCGGCAGGCCGAGGTCCGTCAGATCGGCCGCGGCGAGCGCCTCGGGCGCCGGGAAGACGAAGCGGAGCCCCTCGGCGCCCTCGGGCAGGCCGCCGCGGACCGCGAGCGGCTCGCCGTGCCGCTCGACAAGGCGGCCCGCGAGCTGCGTCGCGGCGCGGACGCTCACCTGCTGGCCCAGGATCGCCCGCACCGCGAGCTCGAAGCCGTCCCACGCGCCCGGCACGCGCACGCCCGGCATCGCGAGGACCCGCGGGGCGAGCCGCGGATCGGCCCCGAGGTGCGCGGCGATCGCGTCGGGATCGGCGCCGAGGTCGAAGAGCCGCCGCAGCCGCTCCGCGCAGTGGATGAGCCCCTCGGTGCCGGGCAGCCGCAGCCGCGCGAGGAGGTACGGCTCGCCGGGCGCCGGGCGCACCTCGACGACGCCGTGGCCGCCGGCGACGCGCACCGTGCGGCGGTACGCGCCGGGTCCCGCCGACTCCACGCCGGGGATCGCGCGCGCCCCGAGGAAGCCCGCGAGCGCGCCCCAGTCGAGCGGCGGCCGGAACGGGAGGCGGAGCGCGATGTCCGGCGCGCCCCCACCCTCCCCTCCCCCGCCCCGCTTCGCTACGGCCTTTCGCAGCTCGCGCGGCGAGCGCTCGTAGGCGGCGCGGATCGCGTCGTTGAAGCGGCGGACGCTGGAGAAGCCCGACGAGAGCGCCACCTCGGTCATGGAGAGCGCTGTCTCGTCGAGGAGCTTCTTCGCGAAGAGCAGGCGCCGCGTCTGCGCCACCGCGAGCGGGGAGGCGCCGACGTGCCGCAGGAAGAGCCGCCTCAGGTGGCGCTCGCCCACGCCGAGCCGCGCCGCGAGCGCCGGGGCGTCCGCGTCGTCGAGCGCGCCCTCCGCGATGAGCCGGAGCGCCCGCGAGACGAGGGCGGACGTGCCCAGCCACGCGGGCGTCCCGGGCGAGGCCTCGGGGCGGCAGCGCAGGCACGGGCGGTAGCCGGCCTCCTGCGCGGCGGCCGCCGAGGGGAAGAACACGCAGCGCTCCCGCTTCGGCGTGCGCGCGGGGCAGATGGGGCGGCAGTAGATGCCCGTCGAGCGCACGCCCGTGAAGAAGCGACCGTCGAAGCGACGGTCGCGGGTCTCGAGCGCGCGGTAGCACGCGTCCTCGTCGATCCGCATGCAGGCGTCGTAGCGCGGGTGCCGCCGCGGCTCTGGCGCTTTTCGGACCTGTGAGGGCGGACGGGTCCCGCCGCCCCCGACCGCCCCGCCCCGACAGGCCGCTTCGGCGCGGGACGCCCGCCGAGCGCGCCGGCCCTGGCGGTCGCCGCGGAATGGTACGCTCGGCGCGGCATGAAGAGCGTGTTCGACACCCTTGCCGCCATGGGGCACGAGCAGGTGCTGTTCTGCGCGGACGAGCCCGCGGGCTACCGCGCGATCATCGCGATCCACAGCACCGCGCTGGGCCCGGCGCTCGGCGGGACGCGGCTCCTCGGGTACGCGAGCGACGAGGAGGCGCTGGTGGACGCGCTGCGCCTGTCGCGCGGGATGACCTACAAGAACGCGCTCGCCGGGATGGACGTCGGCGGCGGCAAGGCGGTCGTCCTCCGCGGCGGCGCGGGGCCGCTCGACCGGGAGCGGCTGTTCCGCGCGCACGGGCGCTTCATCGAGCGCCTCGGCGGCAGGTTCATCACGGGCGAGGACGTGGGCACCACCCCCGCGGACATGGAGCTCATCCGGCGCGAAACGCGCCACGTGAAGGGCCTCGCCGGCGAGGGTGGCGACCCGTCGCCGTGGACCGCGCGGGGCGTGCTCCGCGCGATCCAGGCCGGGGCCCGCCACCGGTGGGGCAGCGACGAGCTCGCGGGCCGGACCGTCGCGCTCCAGGGCTGCGGCAGCGTCGGCGCCCGGCTCGCGGCGGAGCTCCACCGGCTGGGCGCGCGGCTGCTCGTCGCGGACGTCGACCCGGATCGCGCCCGCCACGTCGCCGCCGAGCTCGGCGCCACGATCGTGCCGCCGGACGCGATCGCCTCGGCCCCGGCCGACATCTTCGCCCCGTGCGCGCTCGGCGGCGTCCTCGACGACCGCGCCGTGCAGGATCTGCGGGCCGAGATCGTCGCGGGCGCGGCCAACAACCAGCTCCTCGAGCCGCGCCACGGCGACGCGCTCGCCGCCCGCGGCGTCCTCTACGTCCCCGATGTCGTGGCCAACGCAGGCGGCGTGCTGAGCGGCGGCGCGGATCTCTTCGGCTGGTCCCGCGCCGAGGTCCACCGGCGCGTCCAGGCGATCTACGACACGGTCCTCAGGGTCCTCGAGATCGCGGCGAGCGACGGCGTCTCGCCGCAGCTCGCCGCCGAGCGGCTGGCCGAGGCGCGCCTGCGGCAGCGCGCCGCCGCCGGGTGATCGCTAGAGCGGTTCCCCCCCGCCGCTGGTACGAGCGTCGCGGAGCGCCGGCTCGGTGGCCGGGCCGTTCTTCAGCGCCTTCACCGACTCGACCATCAGCGACACAGCGAGCCCGATCAGCGCGAGCCCCACGACGCCGTTCATCGTCGTCGCGTTCAGCGCGAGCCCCTCGGTCCGCACGGCGGCGAACGCGGTCCGCACCTGGAGGATGAGGGCCCACACCGTGATCGTCATGACGAACACCATCGGGATCGCCGTGTACCAGATGCGCCGCTTCTCGCGGTGCAGCCAGACGGTGACCGCGAGGAGCGTCAGCGCCGCGAGCAGCTGGTTGCTCGTGCCGAACAGCGTCCAGAAGTCGAGGTACGCGGGCCGCACGCCGGGCGCGGGCGGGCGCGCGGTCATGATGAACAGCGTGGGCGGCGCCAGCGAGATCGCGGTCGCGGCCGCGGACACCACGCGCCCCTTCCAGTTGAAGAGCTCCTGGAGGATGTAGCGGCTGAGGCGCGTCGAGACGTCGAGCGTGTCGAACACGAAGGTGGAGAACGCCATGGCGCCGAACGTCGCGGCGAACAGGAAGTGCTCCTTGCCGATGATGACGGTGAGGAACTTGCCGATCCCGTCGCCGTAGATCTTGCCCGGCCCGGGCAGCTTCGTCCCCTGCGCCACGATGACGAGCGTCGCGAGCGCGATCAGCGCGACGAACGCCTCGGCCAGCATCGCGCCGTAGCCCACCGGGTGGGTGTGCGTCTCCTTCGAGATCTGCTTCGACGTCGTCCCCGAGCAGACGAGCCCGTGGAAGCCGGAGCATGCGCCGCAGGCGATGGTGACGAACAGGAACGGGAAGAGCATGCCGGTCGCGCCGCCGGTGTTGAACGTGGTGAACGCGGGCTGCCGCAGCTCGAACTCCCCGGGGTAACGGAGGTTTCCAAAGAAGATGCCGATCACGCCGACCGCGAGCGCGATGTAGAGGACGAACCCACCCAGGTAGCCGCGCGGCTGGAGGAGCAGCCAGACCGGCAGGAGCGAGGCGATGAGGCAGTAGACGAGGATGATGAGGCCGAACGCGCGCTGCGGGTTGTCGAGCGGCAGGACGAACGCCGTCGAGATCTTCGTGCCGAGCCAGACGACGCCGAGCGTCGCGGGCACGAAGAGGAGCGTGGTGAGCCAGAGCGGCGGCTTGAGGTACCGCTCGACCACGCCCATCACGATGGAGAGGCCGAGGTAAGCGGCGCTCGCCGCGGCGACGGCGCCGCCGGGGTTGAACTGGAACGCGCCGCCCTCGAACTCCTCGGTCTTGCCGACGAAGGTGCTCGCCGTGATGTCCGTGAAGGCGACGATCACGTAGGACAGCGCGAGCCAGATGAAGATCATCATCGACAGCCAGGCGCGCCGGCCGATGTGCCGCTTCGCGATCTCGGCGACGCTCTCCGCCTCGTGGCGGACGCTCGCGATGAGCGCGGAGAAGTCGTGCACCGCGCCGATGAACACGACGCCGATGGCGATCCAGAGGATGCACGGGAGCCATCCGAACGCCTGGCCGGCGAGGATGGGGCCGGCGATCGGCCCGGCGGCGGCGATGGCGCTGAAGTGCTGCCCGAAGAGGTAGAACGGCTTCGTGGGGACGTAGTCCTCACCGTCGTTCACCTTCACCGCGGGCGTCACGGCGCCGTCGTCGAGCGCGTAGTTGCGCGCGACGATCCGCCCGTAGAAGCGGTAGCCAAGGCACAGCACGACGATGACGGTCAGGGCGAGCAGCGGCAGCACGCGGCGGAGTATAAGGCCATCCGCGGGCGACGGTGATCCGGCAAACGAAGGGGAAGGGCGGCGGTGGGTCGCCGGACGGGCGCAGGCCCCCGCCCATGCCCCGCGAAGGCCGCGAGCAAGAGGGCTCGGCCGCACCGGCGGCGCCTCGGGGCTCCGGGTCGATGCAAGGCTCTACGACGCCAGAGAGCCCGATGGTGCCGTCCGGAGGAGCCCCCTCGGAGACGCGCGGCCCTCAGACGCTGGCGTTCAGCGTGTCCCAGTAGCTGTGCAGCCCACGGAGGTTGTTCCCGCCGTCGACGAACATCGTATCGCCGGTGATCCAGCGCGACTCCTCGCTGCAGAGGAACGAGACAACGGGCGCCACGTCGGTCGTCTCCCCGATCCGCCCGAGCGGCGTGCGCTCGAGGAACCTCTGGGCGCTGAGCCCCGACGTGAGCCCGAAGTCGTCGACGAGCGGGGTCCGGATGAGCCCCGGCGCCACCACGTTCACCCGGATGCCGTGGCGCCCCAGCTCGGACGCGGCCACCTTGGTGAGCTGCGCGAGGGCCGCCTTGGAGGCGCAGTAATGCGACAGGCCGTCGGTCGCCAGCACCTGGTTGATGGAGCTGATGTTGACGAAGGCGCCCGGCTGTTTCGCGGCGATGAGGCCGCGGGCGACCGCCTTCATGAAGAGGAAGGGGCCCTTCAGGTTGGTGCCGAGGACGCTGTCGAAATCCTCCTCCGGCAGGTCCGTCAGGAGCGCGAGCGTGGCGATCCCCGCGTTGTTCACGAGGATCCCCGGCAATCCGAACGCCGACGTCGCCGCCTCGACGGCGCGCGACACGTCTTCGGCGCGGGACGCGTCGCCCAGGAAGGGCAGCGCGCGCGCCGGGCCGTCGGCCGCTCGGTTCAGCGCCTCGGCCGCCGCCTCGACCTTCGCCGCCGTCCGGCCGAAGAGCAGCACGTTGCTGCCGCGACTCATGAGGTCTTTCGCGATCTCGAGACCGATCCCCTGACCACCCCCGGTAACAATTGCGCTCTTGGAAATAAGCTTCATCTCGACCTCCGTGACTGCGGAAAGCAGATCCAACGTCCTTGATTGCCCAGAGGAACTTCGGCCGACCGAGCGCCGATCTCGCTCAGTCCGTCAGCATCATCGGCGCGCGCACCTTCTCGGCGATCTCCTCGCCCCGGAGCCGCGCGACGAGCGCGAGCGCGAACGCCATCGCGGTGCCCGGCCCCTGGCTCGTGACGAGCAGCCCGTCCTCGACGACCGGGCTCGCGAGGAGCTCGCCGTGCGCCGACACCACGTCGTTCACGGACGGGTGGCACGCCATCCTGCGGCCCTGGAAGAGCCCGTGCGCCGCGAGCGCGATCGGCGCGGCGCAGATCGCCGCGACGACCCGGCCCGCCTGCGCCTGCGCATGAAGGCGCTCCCCGACGGCCGGCGAGCTGGCGAGCCGGTCGGCCCCGCCCTTGCCGCCCGGGAGGACCACCACGTCGAAGTCGCCCGTCACCGCCGAGAGATCAGCGTCCGGCACGAGGCGCACGCCTCGGCTGCAGCGCACCGGGCCCGGGCCATCGAGCCCGGCGAGGACGACCTCGACCTCGGCGCGGCGCAGGACATCGACGATGATCGTCGTTTCCATCTCCTCGGCTCCCTCGGCAAGGATCACGAGCGCTCGCGGCGTCTTCATCGGCGTCGGCATGGGGCCGCGGGCCGCCGGATGCAAGCCGGACGCAAGCCGGACGCAAACCGCGTACAAACCGAGCGCTGCGCGGACGCAGGCTGAGCGAGCGCATGCAAGCAGGTGCGAGCCGATGCAAGCGCGCGCGAGCTTGCGGTGGCGGGCGGCGCGGAAGCCCCTTTGCCTGGGCACGGCGACGCGCTAGGAGCGGGGCATGGCGGAGCCGTCCGACGATCCGTTTGGCCTCTCGGGGCAGACCATCGAGGGGAAGTACCGCGTCGCCGCCGTCATCGGCGACGGCGGGTTCGGCGTCGTCTACCGGGGGATGCACGAGGGCTTCGGCGAGCTCATCGCGATCAAGTGCCTGAAGCTGCCGGCCTCGCTCGACGCCGCGGAGCGCGACGCGCTGCTCGAGACGCTGCGGGGCGAGGGGCGGATCCTGCACCGGCTGTCGCGGGCCACCTCGGGCATCGTGCAGGCGCTCGACGTCGGCGCGTTCACCACCCAGGCCGGCGTGTGGGTGCCCTACCTGGTGCTGGAGTGGCTGGAGGGCCAGACGCTCGGGCAATACCTCCGGGAGCGGCGCGAGCGGGGCGAGGCCGGCATGTCGATCGCCGAGGCGATCCAGCTGCTCACCCCGGCCGCGCGCGCGCTCGCCGTCGCGCACGCGCACAAGGTCGCGCACCGGGACGTGAAGCCGGCGAACCTGTTCCTCACCCACGTCGGCGGGGCGCGGACGCTGAAGGTGCTCGATTTCGGCATCGCCAAGGTGCTGTCCGACCACCCGACGTTCACCGAGGCGCTCGCCGCGACCCGGCAGGGGCCGAGCGCGTTCACGCCGCGCTACGGCGCGCCCGAGCAGTTCAACAAGGCCCGCGGCGCGACGGGCCCGTGGACCGACGTGTTCGCGCTCGGGCTCATCTTCGTCGAGCTCGTGAGCGGCAGGCGCGCGCTCGAGGGGGACGACCCCACGCAGCTCTACGTCGCCTCCGCCGATCCGGCGGTGCGCCCGACGCTGCGCGCGCGCGGGCTCCCGGACGCGCCCGAGGCGATCGAGCGCGTGCTCGACAAGGCGCTCGCGATCGAGCCCAAGCACCGCTTCACGAGCGCAGGCGAGTTCTGGGACGCGCTCTCGGCCGCGGCGCACGGCGAGCGCGCGGGGTCCTTCGCGGGTCGCGGCGGCCCCTCCGCGGAGCACGCGGCGGGGCAGTCGACCGCGGAGTACGCGGCCGCGCAGGGGCTCGGCGTGGCCGTCGGGCCGAGCGAGCCGACGATGCTCGCCGACGCGCACGCGCCCGCCCCGGCGCGGCCTGCCGTCGTCAAGGTGAGCCACGGCGCGAGCGGGCCGCAGGCCGCTGGCGCGACGGGCGGCGCGGCGCCTCGGGCGAGAGACGGGGGCGGCGCGCTGGCGACGGGGGGCTCCAGGACCGCGCAGGTCGAGGACTCCATGATCGAGACGGTCGCGCCCGCCAGCCCCCCTGCGGCCGGCGCGGCCCCGCATCCCGGCGCGGCCCCGCACCCTCAGGCCGCGGCGGGCGGACCGCCGCACGCCGCGCCGCCGGTCGCAGCGCCGCCGCAGCGCCGCAGCGCCGCGCGCGCGGCGCTTCCCTGGTTCGTGGCGGCGCTCGTGCTCGGCGGCGCCGGCGCCACGGCGTATGTCCTGACGCGGGCGCCCGACAAGAAGCCGGCGAAGGCGCCGGCCGCACGCGCCACCGCGGCGTCGTCCGCCGGGCGCGCTGCGAAGACCGCGGCGGGCGTGCCGGCGCCCGCCAGCGCCGCGCCGACCGCGAGCGCCTCGGGCGCGGCGCCTTCCGCCGAGCCCGCCGCGCCCGCGGCGCCGCCGGCGGACATGGTCTTCATCGGGCCCATCTCGACCACGATCGGCGCCGCGGGCGAGGCGCGCCAGGTGACGCTCACCCGCGGGTTCTACATCGATCGCAACGAGGTGACCGTCCGCGCCTACCGGGCCTGCATGCAGCAGCGCATGTGCTCCACGGCGGATCACGTCTCGCTGACGCCCGAGCTCCTGCCCGGCGCGCAGGCGCCGGCGGCGCCCGAGGAGCAGCGGGAGGTCGAGCTCTGGACGCGGCGCTGCAACGAGCCCCGCAGCGCGACAGGGCACCCGATCAACTGCGTCGACTATTCCCAGGCCGAGAGCTACTGCCGCTTCCGCGGCCGGCGGCTGCCCACCGAGGCGGAGTGGGAGGTCGCCGCGCGCGGCGCGGCCGGCCGGGCGTTCGTCTGGGGCGACGAGGCGCCAGCCTGCGAGCGCGCCTGCTACGATCGCAACGAGAGCTGCCTCGCGCGCGGCGCCGACGTCTCGACCTGCGCGTCCGGCGCCCACCCCAGCGATCGCACCCCGGAAGGCGTCTACGATCTCGCCGGCAACGTGTCCGAGTGGGTCTCGGACGGCCTCGTCTTCCCGCCGCCCGGCGGCGAGAACCCGCAGGGCGACCCGTCCTTCCCGCTCAAGGTGGTGCGCGGCGGCAGCTTCCTGGACGGCCCGGAGAAGCTCTCCGCCACCTACCGCACCGCCGCGGCGCCGGTCACCGCGCACGCCTGGATCGGCTTCCGCTGCGCCATGGATGCGCCGGCGCAGGAGGGCGCCGCCACGCAGCCGCCCGCCCCCGAGCAGCAGGCTGCGCCGGCCGAGCAGGGAGCGGCGGCGCCCTGAGCTGAAGCGCCGAGCCCCTCGTCCTCCCGCGCGGCATGGCCGGATCCGGTGCCGTGCGTCCACGGCTCACCGATCCGACAGGGCCGGGCGGGTCGTTTCGCTCGATTCCCGAGCGTTTTCTCTGGATCCTGGGCAGATTGAGCTGGTTCCCAGAGTCGATTCTCTCGATGTGGCTTTCCATCATCTGGATCCGAGAGATGCAACTCTGGATGGAGCTTTCATTTAGCCGGAATCAGAGTTGATTCTCTAGATTACGTCTCTATTCAGCCAGTTTCCTGGCCGCATTGTCTCGGTGCCGCTGATCCCATGGCCCCGGTTCTAGGCGAGGGCGAGAAGATCGGCCCTGGGCGGCGAAGCGACTACTTCGCCCAGAGGACCGAGAGGTCGAGCTCGATCGCCTCGAAGGGCGCGACGCGAACGCGTGCGGCGTCGCGGTGGCTCGGACCGCGTTCCCAGCTTCGACCGGACACGAGAGAGAACACCTCGAGCGTGCGTGCGATCGGGTCGACCAGCCACGCGTGCCGCACGCCCTCGCGCGCGTAGATCGGCATCTTCTCCCTGCGGTCGACGTCCTCGGTCGACGGGCTCAGGACCTCGCAGATCCAGTCCGGGGCGAGCGCGAAGTACGCCGTCTCGGGCAGCTCGGGCATGCGCTCGCGGCGCCAGCCCGCGAGGTCGGGCACGAGCGCGTCGATCTCGCCGGGCGCGGTCGGGTCGGGGAAGTGCAGCTCGGGCTCGTCCAGGATCCACCAGCCGCCCGGGCCGCCCTTGCCATGGTCGAACGGGCCGGTCAGCTCGGCACCCAGGCCCGAGCTTGCGCGCGCGTGCCGCGGCGCCGGACGGGGGAACACATGCAGCGTGCCGCGAACGAGCTCCGCCACCTTGTTCGGCGGGACGGCCTCGAGGTCGGCGTACGTGGCGCGGCGCTGCTTCTCGGCGGGCTGGCCCATGGGCGAAGCCTGCCCGGGGCGGGGCGGCCGGGCAAGGCGGGGCAACGTGGTGCGCGGCGAAGCGAAGTGGCGGAACCGCGCCGCGGCATGGTGCGCACCGGCGCGTGTCGCCGCGGCTCGGCGTGAGCCCGCAGCATCACCTCACGTCGTCAGTCCTTGAAGTCGATCGACATGTGGTCCCCGCCCAGCAGCTCACAGGACGATGAACTTGTCGTCTGTGTACACGAGGACGAAGCGCGTGTCCGCCGGCGCGCCGCTGGCATCGAAGCAGGCGACGTTGACGTTCGCGTTCGTCTCGTTGCCGGACCAGCCGACGACCTTGCAGTACTCCGGTCCGGTGCCGTACGCCGTGATCTGCACGTTCGAGCCCGACGCCGACATGCCGGGCAGGCTGACGGAGTAGCGGCCTGCGGACGTGCGCCCCGCGGTGATGTCGGTCTCCACCTCGCCCAGGTCCCCCGCGATGTAGCCTTCCTGATAGGAGAGGCTCGGCGTGTACGCCGCCGCCGTGGCGTTGTTCGCCCAGGCGTAGCTGTAGGAGAGCCCGCCGTTCACCTGCCTCGAGCGCGCGAAGTTGAGGGTGAACTGGCTATCTGACGGGGCGCCCGAGCTGTCGAAGCAGCGCACGCGGACCACCGCGTCGTCTCCGGACTGCCCCCAGCTGCTGACCTTGCAGTGTTCGCTGCCCGGGCCGTAGGCCGTCACCTCGACCGTCGCGCCGCCCGCGGTCTGCCCCGGCAGGGTCACAGCATAGCAGCCCACCCCCTCGCGCGCGATCGTGTTGTTCACGCCGCTCGAGTTGAACTGGTACGTCGCGGCGGGCGTGTACGCCGACGCCGTCGGGTTGTTCGCCCAGACGTACGCCTCGTCCGAGGATCCGGTGCCCGACTTGTGGACATAGGCGACGCTGAACTGGGTGTCGACCGGCGCGCCGCCGGCGGTGAAGCAGTTGACATGAACATCCACGTCATCGCCGCTCCTGACCCAGGAATTGACCTTGCAGCGCTCGGCGCCCGCGCCGTAGGCCGTGACCTGGACATGACCGCCCGGCGCCGCGCCCACGTCCGGAAACCGCACGCGATATTGACCCGCGCCGAGCTGCGTTACGGTGTTGTTCACGCCCTGCCCGGATACGTCTCCGGAGGAGTTCCGCGAGTAGCTCGAGCTCGCGGTGAACGAGCCCGTCGCCTGGTGCGCCCACGCATACGCCCACGCACGGGACACGAACGCTTGCTGGGCGTCGCCCACCTCGCTCTCCTCGGCCTCGTACGCCACGGCGCAACCTGCGCCCATGATGCCGACGACAAGCGATCCCAGCAGCAGTGCCTTGCTCCTCATGACATGCTTCCTTTCCACGAGTTCGATGTTGGATGACGGTCATCGCTGCCCCGGCGCGACCGCGACAAGGTGACTGCAACGTGCAACGCGCATGCCGCGCGCGGCCACCCGGCGCGTCCAGCGATGGCTCTGCCTCCTGTTCCGGGGGCGAGACGCCGGATCGGGCGCGATCAGGCCGTGATCGCGACACGCCGGCCGCGACCGGCGACCGGGTTGCCGCACGTCGCCGTCACGCGCTCATGACACCCTCGCTGTCACGCTCCCATGACGGGCGTCATCTCCGCGTGTCAGCGCGAGGGGGCCAGCGAGGAGCGCGGCGCTCAGGGGATCTCCAGGCGATCGCCGGGCTCACGATCGCGCCGCTGGGTGAGCGACCTGGAACGTCGGTCGACTCGCCGAGCGCGGTGAGAGGCGGGCTTCCGGGCGCTCGCGCGCGAGCACGAGCGCCCGTGGTGGCAGAGCGCCGGGCGCGGCAGCGCCTCAGGGCCGGTGGCCGCTGAGATCGAAGACCGCCTCCGAGTAGAACTCGAAGGAGCCCGACATCGTGGTCTCCTCGAATGTCGTCCCGCGGAGCTCGTAGGTCACGGTGAGCGGCACGGCGGAGCAGAGCGGCGCGGAGAGGTAGTTGAAGCGATCATCGCGGTAGTTCGCGGGCCGGTCCATCACGAGGAGCGCCTCCGTCTCGAGGGTGCCGACGGTCGACCCGCGCTCGGCGACCATCACCAGCGGCCCCAGCGTCTCGAAGCGGAAGTGGGCGGAGTGGTCGCCGCTGTTGTAGTCGGTCTTCTCGATGATGAGGAAGCCCTCCGGCACCATGTGATAGCGGATCGTCGAGCCCTCGACCTCGACCCAGCCGAGGCTCATCCGACCCAGGGAGGTGCTTCCGGCGCCGCCATCCCACGCGCTGCCGTCGCTCAGCTGGTACTCCGCGTGGATGCCCATGATCGGCATCGACGTCCCCGAGGCGCCCCCGCCGTAGTACCGGCCGAAGCTCGCCCTATCGATGGTCTCGGGGCTCGGAGGGCTGGCAGGGTTCGGCCAGCTCGTGTCGTGGTCGGGATCGACGACCCCGACGGCCAGGCATGCCCCGCCGCGCTCGTCGATGCCCAGGTCGCAGGCGTCGCCGATTCGATTGCCGTTCACGTCGAGCTGGTCGGGGTTCACGTCGAACGGGCAGTTGTCCTCCAGGTCGGCCACACCGTCGCCGTCGTCATCCTCGTCGCACGCGTCCCCGAAGGCATCGCCGTCGAAGTCCGCCAGGTCCGCGTTCGCCACGTGGGGGCAGTTGTCCAGCGTGTTGGACACCCCGTCGCCGTCGACGTCGTCGTCACAGGCGTCGCCCCTGCCGTCTCCATCCATGTCGGCCTGGTCCGCGTTGGAGACCCACAGGCAGCTGTCCGACGCATCCACGGCGCCGTCGTCGTCGTCATCGTCGTCGCAGGCGTCGCCGTACAGGTCAAGGTCGAAGTCCGCCTGGTCGGCGTTGCCGACCGCGACGCAGTTGTCGACCGCGTTGGGCACGCCGTCGTCATCGAGGTCGTCATCGCAGGCGTCGCCGAGCCCGTCCCGATCGACGTCGCTCTGGCCGTGGTTCGGGGCCTCGGGGCAGTTGTCGATGTCGTCGTCGTATCCGTCGCCGTCGCGGTCCGTGTCGCTCGGGTCGGGCGCGCCGCCGCCGCCGCCGCCATCTCCGTCATCGTCGCTGCCGCCCTGAGCACCGGCACCGCCGCTGCCGCCGGCTCCGCCGTCACCGCCGCCGTCGCTCCCGCCCTGCGCGGGGCCGATGCACGCCGCGAGCGAAGAGCACAGCAGCACACACGTCGCGATGTGGTTCCAACGCATCATCAATCTCCTCAAGCCATGCCTGGATTCAAGGACCCGATGGCAGCCGCATGAGATCCGCCACGAGGACGAGCTGGCTCCGGTATTCGCTGACATCCGGGCCGTCACCGTGGTCGCTGGTGCAGGCGGCGAGGGCAAGCGGTAGCCATCGTCGTCGCTGCTCGGCTCCCACGGCTCGCGAGGATCGGCGCGCATCCCGTCCGTGTCCACCACACCGCAAGAGTCCAACTCGCCGGGGTCCGGGCATCGCCGACGCCGGCCGCCCCCGGGCTCGCGAACGCCGGGAGGGCCCTCACCGGTCGGGGACGGAGACCCGTGGACGCGGTCCTCGGACCAACGCTTCGAGGACGGCGGCGCGATCTGACGGGCGTCGGGCCTGCTCGCCGCCGGATCGAGCGAGCGAACCGATCTCACCGGCGTGGTGCTCAGCCAGCGTCAACCCGCAGCAGGATTGACCTTGCGGACGCCAGGTTCCTATGATGCCTGGCCCCTGAAATTTCAGGAGGGCCATCAATGACATTCATCACGCTGGCACATTCCTCGGGCAACCGCCCGCCGCTTTACATTCGGCCTCTCGCCATCGAATTTTTATTACAAGAGGAGAAGGGGACGCTCCTCAATGAACTTCATGGACGACGCCACCTGGAAAGTCGCCCGATCGAATCCTTGTTGAGCGCCATCCAAGGGGATGACCCATTCGCCAAAATTCCGTTCTCAAAGAACTCGACACCCGCATGGGGATATCTTCGCCTCAGCGCAATTGAGTATATCACGAGCATCAACGACACAACGACGGTCCACACGTCAAGCGGCCGAGATTACATGGCCGCAGAGCCGCCGAGCGAGCTCATGGCCAGGTTTCCCGACGAGACGTTCGATTGCATGCACGGCAACGAGGGACAAGTCATTTACTTTCGTCGCGAGCGATTGCTCGGAGCGTCTCCCCTCGAAGACTCGTCCACCTATGTTTACACCTTCGACAGCCGGGAGAGCATGCACAGCGACCAACTCGAGCCGAATTGGACAATGAACATGACAGCCGCTCAGGTCAAAGACGGTCGAGCATTTTTTCGGGCGAACCGGATAAAAGGCTTCCGGACGGACCAAAGCGGAACCATTGAATTACACGGCGCAATCAAGCTTGCAGGCCTACCGGCCGAGGCTGTACTGAAAGCATGCCCGATCGCGCATCCGGTGTCTTTCGCGCAATGCGCCGCCGGACAAGGCGGATCGGAATATAGATACGATTGGGTGCTGGATCGGGACACGATCCATGCGATTGTCCCGAGAAATCCGGGATTAGGCCTGGACACCCATATCGGCACCCCATTTTCAGGTCTCGACACGGTCGATCCGATCAACGAACTCATAGCTCAGCTTGATTTGACGTCATTCATTCGACTGACTCGCAATTCGGACGGACGCGGCACGAACGTTCCATCAGACTACAACAGCCAGCATCCGTGGGCCTACTATCGTCCGGAATCTATTCTGACCATGGAAGCGAGAGGCCATGGAACAGCAATCACAACGAGCACCCATTCGCATGTCGTCGATGAAACACCGGAGGAAGTTCTAGAGCGGGGAGCAGGTCCGAGGGATACAGTACCCGCAGTGGTTGAACCAGCCGCGTGCGTCCGTCGGAGTGATCGCTCCGATCGCGTGGCCCATCGACTTGTAGACGGCTGAGGGCGTTCGAGGTGCATCCGCTCGGATCGACTCTTTGATCTTGGAACCACAATTCTCGACCGGTGAAAAGTCCGGGGAGTAGGGCGGCAGGTACATCAGCTTCGCGCCAGCGCCTTCGATCGCCTCGCGAACGCCCCGCGTGCGGTGTGACCCGAGGTTGTCCGCGATGACGACCTGGCCTGGCCTCAGCGCGGGCACGAGCTGCCCCTCGACGTACGCGCGGAAGGCTACGCCGTCCATCGTGCCCTCGAACGCGAAGGGAGCGACGACACCGTCGAGGCCCAGCCCGATCGTGAGCGTGATCGTGGGGTCAGTGTTGATCGGCACCGCACCGTGGGCACGGACTCCCCGTGGCGCCCATGCATGCCTCCGCGTCATGCCCAGATTGGTCCCAAATTCGTCAATAAAAACCAGTTCTTGTGGATTGAGTCGAGCGAGCTTCTTCGCGAAGGCCTGGCGAGCCGCTGTCACATCTTCCGTGTCGCGCTCGGCTGCGTGGAGCGCTTTTTTTTCCGGGTGATGTTCAGCCGCAGCAACGCCCGGCCGACGGTATGGCGGCTGGCTACGATGTGAGCACGGCGCGCGAGCTGGTCAGCCAAATCGTCCAGGGTCGCGTCGGAGGACGTCGCCACGAGCGACCTCAGGTCATCCAGGGCTTGCCCGTCGATCTTCGGTCGCGGCCCGTTGGCGCGAGGGCGCGGCGCAACGCTGCCGGTCGTCCGGTAGAGCGTGAGATAGGACTGCACGGTTTTCGGTGCGACTTCGAACTGCTCGGCCAGGTCGCGTACCGATCCTTCCCCATTCTCGTACGCCTTGACGATGCGCTCTCGAAGGTCGAGTCCGCAGGGTCGCATCCTTGCTGCCCTCCCGCCACGGGGATGCAAGCAGCGTGCACCTCGGACCTGCGCCCCGCTCTAGAGCGACAAACGGGTTGAAACCCCAGAAAAGAGCAGGAATTTGAACCGCCAAGCGCGCCAAGGACGCCAAGATTGTGTTTTGTTCTTGGCGTCCTTGGCGCCCTGGCGGCTCATTTCTCGCTCGATCAACGTGATAGATGGGATGAGGCAGCCCAAGCGGCGCCTGGATCCACGATGCCGACCGCACCGACCCGTGCGTCTGCTCGACGCGTTCGCGCGGCGGTTCGGGCGTGGCGCGTCGCCCCGTGAGATCCCGCGCCGGCGCGCCCGCGCCGAGCACATCCCGGAAAGAGATCCATCTTTCCCGGATCCGATGCTTTCGGGCACACCCGCCGCGTCCTTAGTCTGCTCCTCATGCAGATGAAGGCAGCCGTCTACGAGCGATACGGTTCTCCATCGGTCCTCGAGCTGCGCGAGATGCCCGCGCCGGAGCCGCGGGACGATCAGGTGCGCATCCGAGTGCATGCGACCACGGCGACGGCGGCGTGCCAGATGATGCGGCGAGGCGACACGCTCATGGCGCGGGTCGTGCTCGGCTTCTTCCGGCCGCGGCGGCGCTTCCGGGTGCTCGGGATCGAGGTCGCCGGCACCGTGGAGCGCGTCGGCCGGCGCGTCACGCGGTTCCGCCCCGGCGATCGCGTGTTCGGCTTCACCGGGTTCGGGTCCGGCGGGTACGCGGAGTACGTGTGCCTGTCCGAGGACGCGTCGATCGCGCACGCCCCCGCCGGCCTGAGCCACGAAGAAGCGTGCTCGCTCGTCGACGGACCGACCACCGCGCTCTACTTCCTCCGCGACCGGGCGCGGCTCCGGACCGCCGAGCGGATCGCGATCGTCGGCGCGTCCGGGAGCATCGGCACGGCGGCCGTCCAGGTCGCGCGGCACCTCGGCGCGGAGGTGACGGCGGTCTGCAGCGGGCGAAACGCCGAGCTCGTGCGTTCGCTCGGCGCGCACCACGTCGTCGACTACACGCGAGACGACTACGCGGCGCGCGCCGACGCGTTCGACGTCGTGTTCGACACGGTCGGCGCGAGCTCGTTCGCGCGCGCGCGGCGCTGCCTCTCGCGCGGAGGCCGATACCTGATCACGGTCGGGGGCGCCGAGCTCTACCTGCGCGACGCATGGAGCCGGCTCTTCGGGAGCAGGAAGCTCGTCTTCGGAATGTCCGTCGACAAGAAGACCGCGCTCCCCGAGGTCTCGGAGCTCGTCGCGCGCGGAGCGCTCCGGCCGGTCATCGACCGGCGCTACGCGCTCGAGGCCATCGCGGATGCGCACAGGTACGTCGAGACGGGACGCAAGCGGGGCAACGTTGTGATCGAGGTAGGCGCGTGATACCCCGATTCGCGTGAGCACACGCGACGCGCTGAGGCTCGGGTCGATCGAGCAGATCCACGGGCTCATCGGGCGCCCGCCGCCCGCGCATCCGCTGATCTCCGTGATCGCCGCGTCGTGGCAGGAGCCGCTGCGCATCGAGATCCCGATCATCGGGCGCCCCATCGAGTCCGGGCTCTACGTGATCAGCCTGAAGCGCGGGGACGAATGCCACGCCGAGTTCGGGCGACAGGTGCACGACGGGCAGGAGGGCATCCTCGTCTTCGCGTCACCGGGCCAGGTGATCACGCCGATCGGCGGCGAGAGCGAGCTCGCCCACGAGGGAGAGGGCTGGACCGTCGTCTTCCACCCCGACGTGCTACGCGACACGCCGCTCTCGGACGCGATGCACCAGTATCGGTTCTTCGGCTACGCGACGCACGAGGCGCTCCACCTCACACGGCCGGAGCGAGAGACGTTCACCGGCCTCGTCCGGCAGCTCGAGCGCGAGTCCTCGGTCCCTCCCGACTCGTTCGCGCCGGACGTGCTCTCGGCGCAGCTCCAGCTCCTCTTCACGTACTGCCAGCGCGCGTACGCGCGCCAGCTCGAGATCCGAGCGCGGGCGGGCGGCGTGGCGGAGCGACTCGACCGTCACCTCGACGCGTGCTTCGCGTCGGCCGCGCAGGTCGAAGGCGGGCTCCCCACGGTTCGATCCTGCGCGCGCGCGCTCGGGTACTCGCCCGACTACCTGAGCGATCTCCTGCGCGCGGAGACAGGAACGAGCGCGCGCGACCACATCCACCGAGCCCTCATCGAGGCCGCCAAGGCGCGGCTCCTCGCGTCGGACGCGAGCGCGAGCGCGGTGGCCTACGCGCTCGGATTCGAGCACCCGCAGCACTTCTCGAAGCTCTTCCGGCAGAGGACCGGACAGTCGCCCGGCGAGTGGAGACGTGCGGCGAAGGGGCCGAATACGCGCCGCGAGACCTCGGCGTGATCTCACGCGCCGCACACGTAACAGGCGGTCACCTCAACCAGGGTCGGGTCGCGCCGCCGGCCAGACCGACGTGTCCAGCGAGACGACGCCGCCCTCGAAGCGGATCGGCGCGGCAAGCAGCGCCCGGAACGCCTTGTACCCTGCCCCCCCCGAGCGGAAGGCGTGCAGGAACACGTGGTGGCGCCCGTCGGCGCCCACGGCCACGGACGGGTGCCCTGGCCCCCACCATTCCTCGCTGGAGCTCAGAAAGACCTCCGACGACTTGCGGTACGGGCCCGTGGGGGCGTCCGCCACGGCCGCGCCGATGCCGTAGTGCGCGGTCGAGAAGTCGTTGCCGGCGTAAAGCAGATAATAGCGCCCGCCCTCCTGGGTGATCCAGACGCCCTCGATGAGGTGCGCTTCCCAGGGCTGGTCGTTCTCGAGGATGACGGCGGGCTCCCCCTCCAGCCTGCGGCCGTCCGCCGACAGCCGCTGAGCGTAGATGCGGGTCCTGAGCGCCCGCGATATCCCGGCGATCTCCTCCGCCTCCGCGCCGCACGCCCGCGCCCGCAGCTCCTCCAGCCGCCCCGCGAACCCCGTGAATTCCGCGGTCGCCGCCTCGATCAGCGGCTGCAGGACGAAGAATTGCTCCATGGGCTCGAGGGTCGCCACCCACGGCCACAGCGTCAGCGCCAGGACCGCGGTGCGCTGGTCTTTGCGGGCCACGAACAGCTCGCGCACCAGGGCGGGCTCCCGGTGAAGCAAGGCGGCCAGCTGGCGGGGCCACACGCCGTTGTCATCCTTTTTCCAGACCAGCCAGGGCGTGCCGTGGGCGTCCACGAGGAGGTGGGCGTCGATCACATCTCCGGTGACGATCGGCGCGTGTTCCGCCTCGAACGGGCCGTCCGGGCTCGCGCCTCGGGCGAGGCCGATCGCGAGCGAGCGGTCGTGCATGCGGGCCGTGAAGCAGAGCCAGGTTTCGTTCCCGACCCGGTGCATCTCCGGCGCCCAGAAATCCGCCTGGTTGCGGCCGGTCAGCGTCCAGGCCGGCGCGCGCCCCTCCGGGAAGACGAAGCCGGTCAGCCGCCAGGTCGTCAGGTCGCTCGAGGCCAGGATGGGAAAGGCGTTCGGCGCGTCGTTCGAGGTCACGAGCAAGCGCCACGCGCGCTCGCCCACCCGCACCACGCACGGGTCGCCATAGCCGTAGAGGATCTCCGGCGCGATGGACTCGGTCAGCAGGGGCCGCAGCCGCGCCCCGCCCTTCCGCGGCGGCGGCGGGGTGCGGGCGAGCGGCATGCGGGTCCCGAGGTCGCGCGCCAGCGCCTCGAAGAGGTCGAGGTAGTCCGTCTGCTCCACCCCGGCGAGCTCATAACGCCGCGTGTCCTGCCCCGGCTCGGTCACCTGGAAGCTGCGCGGCCCTTGGAGGTTGACGGTGACTCCGAAGGTGAACGGTGCGCCAGGCGGCGTCTGCAGGACGATGGCGTCGGCGTTCATGCGACGGGCTCCTCGATGACTGCCATGCTCGACAACAGGGACCTGGGTCCGGTCGCGCCGCCGTCCGCCGGAGGCTCGCCGGGTGCGGCACGGCCCCGGCCGCTGCTACCCCGGCCCGGGAATGCTGCGATGTTGTACCACGGTCGCTGTCCTCGACATGCTGTACGTGTTCATGACGCTGGGGCTCGCCGGCGAAGCTGAGCGCCAGCGACCCAGGCGACGACCGACATGGAACGAGGCGCATGCCGAGCAGAACGAAAGAACGACCGGAATCTCCACTTCCGAAGGGCATCGGGAAGCCAGCGCTGCGGGCGCTCGCTTCGGCCGGCGTCTCTCGCCTGGACCAGGTCGCTCGGCTCACGGAAGCCCAGCTCATGGCGCTTCATGGCGTGGGCCCCAAGGCGATCGGGGTCATCAAGGCTGCCCTCGAAGCAGAAGGAAAGTCTCTTGCCAAAGACGCGTAGCCCCCGTCGTCCAGGCGCCGCATCCCGCGTGCACCTGCTCCGGGGGGCGCCGACGCTCCGGGCGCGTGGGCGCCGACCGAACCGATCGACGGCTTGCGGAGCTTGCTGACGCCCACATTGCTTCCGGACGGGACGGTCCTGGTGATCGGCGACAGCCCGTTCGTGTACCCCGATTATGGCCCCGCGCCGACGAGGCGCTTCGATCCGGCGACGGGCGTGTGGACGCCGGCCGCGTCCACGGTCGCGCCGCGCTTCGGTCACACGGCCACGCTGCTCCAGGACGGCCTGGTGCTCGTCGCCGGCGGCGACCAGCCCGGCGGTCCCGGCGGCGTCCTGGTCGAGATCTACGATCCGGTCGCCGACACGTGGACCGCGAGAGCGCCCATGAACGTTGCGCGACAGGGCCACTCGGCGACGCTGCTTCGGGATGGCCGGGTCCTCGTCGCGGGCGGCGCTGACGGGTATCCCTCCGAGAGACCGGAGCACCACCTGACGAGCGCGGAGGTGTACGACCCGGCGACCGACGCGTGGACGCCCGTCGCCTCGATGCGCTGGGCTCGCATGCGGCACACGGCGACGCGGCTTCCAGACGGCCGGGTGCTCGTGGCCGGAAGCTGGGGCGCTGACAGCGGCAAGACGGCCGAGATCTACGATCCTGCGACCGACACGTGGGCCTCGGCGACGGAGATGGCCACGGCGCGGAGAGCTCATGGAGCGGTGCTCTTCGCCGACGGCAGGGTCATGGTCGCGGGCAGCTCGCAGGACGTGAACGATGGGGCCCTCGCCGTCGAGCTCTACGATCCGGCGAGCGACACCTGGGCGCTCGGGCCGGCGCTGGCCGTGATGGTCCACGGCCACGCGACGGCGCTGCTCAACGACGGTCGTGTCCTGATCGCCGGCGGCGCCGCCGGCTCTCTGGCCGAGCCTTATCAGAAGATCGACCATGCGTGGCTCTATGTCCCGGCGCAGCCCGCGTCGGGCGGGGCGTGCCAGGCGGGCGCCTGCGTGCCGGGTGGAGGCGGCACGAGCGGAGACGGCGCGGGCGGCGGTGCGAGCAGCGGTACGGGCGGCGACGGCGGGGCGGGTGGCACGGCCACAAGCGGTGACGGCGGTGGCATCAGCGCTGGTGTCGGCGGCGGCGCGAACAGCGGTGGTGGCGGCGACCCGAACAGCGGTGGCGGCGGCGCGAACAGCGGTGGCGGCGGCGCGAACAGCGGTGGCGGCGGCGCGAACAGCGGTGGCGGCGGCAGCGCAACCGGCGGTGCCAGCGCAAATGCAACCAGCGGCGCCGGCGGCGATGCGACCAGCGGTGGTGGCGGCGACCCGACCAGCGGTGGCGGTGGCGAAGGCGGCGCTGCCACCGGCGGCGACGGCGGAGGTGCCAGCAGTGAAGTTGGCGCCACATCCACCACGACCAGCACGACCGCCGCCGGCGGCGATGACGCCAGCAGCGCCGGCACCGGCGCAACCGGCGCGCAGAGCAGCGGCGGCGGCGACCTCCCGAGCGCAGGAGGGGGCGGCGGCTGCCGCATGACGCCAGGCAGCCAGGGCGCGCCGGCCTGGCTGCTCGCCCTCGGGGCGCTCGCCACCGCGCGGCCGCGCCGGCGCCTCGCGAGGTCCAGCCGCTCCACCTGAGTGGCGGCCGGCGATCCAATCCGGGTTGTTCCCCTGGACGGCACAACCCGGGTTGGCCATCCGTCGAGCGCATCGCTGGACGGACGGCCGGCGGCGAGGGAGATCGCGCGGCAGGAGACATCGGCGTCGAGGCAGAGCGCCTCGCGTCCCCCGATGCCGAGTCGACATCAACAGGCACCAGAAACGATGAGCCGCACAGGGATTCGGCGTCCCCCTCCCTCTTCCTTTCCCGCGGCTACGCCGTGTCGACGTTTTCATTCAGGCGCCGCGGCGAGCGCGCACGGGGGCGTCCAATCCGGGATTGCCTGTCCGTTGACAGCCGAAACTTCCGCGTCGATTGCGGCGGCGGACTGAGCAATGGGGGCTCGACACCGCGCCTGAGGTAGATATCGTGGGCGCTACCGAGGAGCATAGGGTTTCTTGGTCGCTGGAAATGGCTTCCAGCCGGAGCTGCGAACGCGGAGAGGCAGCTCAGAGGCTAGGTTTCAGGATTTCGTGAGCACGGGATGAACCAATTGCGAACCCTCGGGGGTTGGTTGCGCTGCGCGTTGCGGTTCGGATTCGGCGTTTCGGCGTTGTTGCTGACGCCGCGCTTCGCGGAGGCGAAGTCGGTGCGGCCGGTGGAGCCGATCAAGGTGAACGGCAGCGAGCTCGGGACGATCACGATCTCGAACGTCATTCTGAAGGCGCCGAACCTGGACGACGTGCTGATCGTCAAGGAAAAGTTCCTGGTGATGTTTCTGGAGGAGATGCGCGAGCTCGGCTACCGCGCGCTCGGCCGCGAGAACCTGGCGCTGAACCTGGATCGCTCGAGCGAGGCGGCTTTCATCCTGGCCGGGACGATGACGGCGGCGGACTGCGCCGACGAGCGAGGCCTCACCTGCGGCATCACCATCAAGTGGGAGCTGCTCGATCGCTCCTCCAAGACCGTGGTCTATCAGATGACGTCGAACCACGAGGAGATGGAGATGCGCGAGCTCGACCGCGCGGCGGCCGGCAACGCGCTGCTGCTCGGCAGCCTGCGCTCGCTGCTCGCCCGGCCGATGTTCGTACAGGCTCTCCGGGGCTCGGGCGCCCCTGCGGAGGCGCCGGCCGCGCCCGAGTTTCCGCCCGGAGAGATGCGCGGCTGCCCGGCCCGCACCCTGGCGATGCCGAAGATGAGCGAGGATGTCTTGAACGCCACGGCGCTGGTCAAGCTCAACGACGGCGTCGGCAGCGCGGTCGTGATCTCTCCGGATGGCTTGCTGCTCACCGCGGCGCACGTGGCGACGACGCCCGAGGTGGTGGTGAGCTTCCGCGACGGCAAGGAGTTTCCGGCGACCGTGATGCGCGTCAACGAGCAGTCGGACGTCGCGCTCTTGCAGCTGAAGGATGGCTCGCGCGAGACGCCGTGCTTGACGCTGCGCATGCCGCCCCCCAGCACCGGCGACGACGTGTTTGCGCTCGGCGCGCCCGGCGGCGAAAGGCTGTCGTTCTCCGTGACGCGCGGTATCGTCAGCGGCCAGCGCACGTTCGACGGCAACAGCTTGATCCAGACCGACACCAGCATCAGCCCAGGCAACAGCGGCGGGCCGCTGGTCGACGACGAGGGTCAGGTGGTCGCTATCATGACGTTCAAGGCGACCGGGCAGGGCATCGAGGGCCTGGGCTTCGGCGTGCCTTCGGCCACCGCGCTGTCGTCGCTCGGGCTGAGCTTCGGCGAGAAGACCGGGGCGCTCAAAGTCGAGCGTAAAACGGCGTCGGGCGGGCTCGCGCTCAGCGGCGCGGCCGACAGGCCCGATCCGCCCTGGTTCTATGTGGGCAAGGACGCGCCCGGCAAGACGCCGGGTTGGGTCGGGCAGACGCGCGGCTGGGGCTGGGTGACGATCGTCGCCGGCGGCGCCACGGTCGGTACGACCGCGCTCCTGAACATCGGCAGTACGCCCTCCAGCTTCGGCACGCTCCGCACCTGGAACACCGTAGGTTGGGCCGTCGCCGGGCTCGGCGCGGGCATGGTGCTGAGCTCGTACGTCTTTGCGCCGGACAAGAAGCCGCCCGCGACCGGGGGGCGTTCGACGTCCGGCCGCACCTTCGCCGCCGGTGTCGGCGCGCCCGGCATCGGGCTCACCTCACTTTCCATCATGGGGACGTTCTGATGTTGCTCCGCACGCTGTGTGCTGCGCTGCTCTTTCTGCTGCCGGGAGGGTGCCTGCTCTTGCAAGAGCCGCCGCCGACGCGCCCGCTGGGCGGCGAGTGCGAAGACGACGACTGGTGCAATGAAGGCCTGATCTGCGTCTTCCCGTATGGGACGAACAGCCCGGGGGAATGCGGCGCGCCCGGTACGTGCACCGCCGACAGCGATTGCTCCGCAGGTCAGCTCTGCCAGGGCTCCACGATCGACACGTTCGGCGTGTGTCAAGCGAACACGGGCTGCATCTCCGACACGGCGTGTATGGAGGGCGCCACCTGCTACCGCGGTAGCTGCTTGTTCTTGTGCGAATCCTCCTCGGAGTGCCCCGAGGACACGTACTGCAGCACGCTGGATGATTGCCCGTACCGTATGACCTGCTCCAAGGCGTGCGCGTACCTCTGAGGCGCCGCCGAATCGCGTGCTTTGGCCGAGGTTCTGCCGGTGAGGGAGCGCGGTCCGTGGCGGGCGTCCAGCGGGTCCGCCTCCGCTCCCGGCGGGGCCGGCTTCGCGTAGGATGGCGAACGCCATGAACAGCCCGGAGATCGAGGCAGCGCTAGCGCTCGCGCGCGAGCGCTGGGAGAAGATGTTCCCCGTCAAGGACGAGCGCGCCCAGCTCGCGAGCTGGGACCCGCCGCACTTCGCGCCGGGGCTCGGCCTCGTCGCGGAGTTCAGCCTCTTCGAGGCGCGCACGAACCGAGGGCCGTCCGGCGAGCTGGTCGTCGTGCCGCTCGCGCGGATGAGCGAGCCCGCAGCGGCGCTCGACGAGCTCGCCGCGACGCTCGAGGGGCTCAGGTCGCGCGGCCTGGCCTCGCAGCTCGACGCGCCGCTCGAGGCGACGGTAGGCCTCGCGCCGGCGCGTTACACCGAGGGCATGTTCGCGACCGACGAGGTCGGGGCGCGCCGCCGCGCCGAGGCGCTCGCGTCGATGAACGCCCGCTTCGAGGCCGTGGCCGCACGAATGAAGGAGGTCTATGGCCTGCGGCTGCCGCGCTACCTCGCGACCTTCGCGGCGTTCTGGCGCAGCCTCGACGAGATGGAGCGGCAGGGGATGAGCCACCTCGGGCGATCGCCGGGCGGGATCATGATCTGGTTCGAGGACGGCGGGCTCGAGCGGAGGACGCGCGGCGGGCTCGACCCGCGGCTCGAGTGCCGGTTCCGCGCCGACCCGCCCGAGCTGGTCACCGTGATGTGGGGCGACTCCGACGGGCTGCACTATGGCCTGTGGTACGACGACCCCGCGGATCCGCCGACGTGCATCGCGCACAATTACGCCCGCGACTCCGCGGAGACCTGGAGAGACAGCGAGCCCACGCCCCTCGCGGTGCTCGCCGCCCGCGCGCGCGAGCTCATCTCGAGCCCCCACGAGGAGGAGCCGGCGCCGCTGCCGGTGCACGCCGCGCTCGCCGCCATGGAATGGTTCGAGGAGGCCGACCGCAAGGCCCTCGCCGAGGACCCGCCCGCGCAACGCTGGCTCGACGCGGACCGCATCCCGACCCTCGGCACGTTCGGGCCCGCGCTGCCGCCCGGCGCCGGGAGCATCCGCGTGGGCTCGCCCGACGAGCGCGTGAAGGCGTGGAAGACGCAGCCGCCGCGCGTGCAGAAGTGGATCGAGTCGGCGAAGCGCGATTGCGCCGAGGGGCGGCCCGCGGCGGCGCTGACGTTCGGGCTCGACCTGCACTGGCTCGGTACGGAGGAGTACCGCGACGCCGCGCTCGAGCTGCTGGTGATGGCGTACGAGAAGCTCGGGCGGCGCGCGCACGCGTGCACCGTGAAGGTGCATTATGCGCACCGCGATCTCCGGAGCGTGGGGGTGTTCCTCCGGCCGGGCGAGGAGGACGGCGGATCTTAGAGCTGCGAGCGGCTCACCGCCTTCATGACAGGAATTTTCCATCCACACGATATTTTCTCTCGAGGTGAGCCGGTTCGAGGGCGCGCCGCTACTGCCTGACAGACGTGCCGCTTGGCTGGCTGGGTCGAAGTACCCACCGAGATCCTTGCGACCTCCGCGGACATCCGTGGTGGTCGCCGTGCCGAGATCTGGGCAACGCAGCTCGGGAGCGCCCGATGCGATGTTGACTCCACTCCAGGTCATCTGATGAGCCGTTGCCGCAGCGCGGGTGTACAGGGACCTCGCTGCCGGCTGCCTCGCGCGGCTCACTCCGATGGTGGCTGCGACGATCGCACCCCATTTGGGACCAGGGCAGCTCGCAGGAACGACCTCGCCGGCGGCGCGCGCTGACCGCCTTGCGCCGGGAACTTCGGCTCGGTACTGTGCTCGCTCATCACGACCGATCTGCGAAGTCACGAGCCCTCGGAGCGATGACGTCGTGCGTAGAGCCAGCCTTGCCATCGCTCCGTCAGAGCGTGGTGGTACTGACGCAAGTGAGGTGGTTCGCGCGCTCATCGAAGGGGAGCCGTGGGCGGCAACCGCGGTGTGGAACGCACATGCACCCAAGGTGTTCCGGATCGTCGCGCGCGTGCTCGGGCCCGGCGCCGACGCAGAGGACGTGACCCAGGAGGTCTTTGTTCGCGTGTTCTCCAGAGTATCCGGGCTGAGAGACCCCGATGCGCTGGGGAGCTTCGTGTTCTCGGTGACCGTTCGACTCCTGAAATGGGAGCTCCGCCGCAGGCGCGTGAGGCGCATCCTCCAGCTCGCGGACACGGCCGAGCTCCCGGAGCAGGCGGTCGAGCCGGCGGACAGCGAGGCGCGCGAGGCGCTGGGCCGCCTCTATGCGATCCTCGACACGCTGAGCGCAGACGACCGGACCGCGTTCGTGCTCCGCCACATGGAGGGGATGAGCCTGCCGGAGATCGCGGAGGCAACGGGGATATCGCTGGCCACCGTGAAGCGGAGGCTCAGCCGGGCGACGGAGCGCGTGTCGTCCCAGGTCGAGAAGGACATGGCCCTCGCCGCTTACTGCATGAGGCCGGAGGCGCGGGATGACGCTTGACGAGGAGAAGGACCCGGCGCTCAGCCCGACGGCCGCGCGCGCGGTCGAGCTCGCTCGCAGCTCGCTTGGCGTGATGTCTCCCCAGCAGCGTGTCCAGGGGCTGCTCCGCGTGACGGAGCGGACGGCGAGGCGCCCGGGCTTCCGGCTGTCGCCCCTCCGGGCCGGAGCGCTCGCGCTCGCGGCGGCCGCCGCGGTCCTGCTCGGCGTCAACGGGTGGCAGCGGGGAACGCGCTCCGATCGGCTCTCCTACGAGGTGGAGGGCGGCGCCGTGCAGCAGGACGGCTCCGTCCAGGCGGACACATCGAGCCGTCCGAAGGTCCGGTTCTCCGATGGCACCGAGGTTCAGCTCGCCGAGATGACGCGCGCGCACATCGTGTCGGTGAACGAGCAGGGCGCCAGGGTCGCCCTCGACCGGGGAGAGGTCCACGCGCGCGTGGTCCATCGGTCGGAGGCGCAGTGGCTGTTCGACGCGGGGCCGTTCCTCGTGACCGTGACCGGGACGGCCTTCGCGCTCTCCTGGGCGCCGGAGGACGAGCGCCTCGATCTGCGGCTCGAGAACGGCGCCGTCGTCGTCAGCGGGCCGCTGTCCGGCAAGCCGATCGCGGTGCGCGCCGGGCAGTGGCTGACCCTGCGGCAGCGCACGGGAGAGGTGCTCCTGCGCGATCTCGATCTCCAGCAGGGCGCGGAGGCGTCGCCGGCGCCCGCCCCGCCGTCGTCCGACCGCACCGAGGAGCCCGGCGCGGCGCCGGTTCCGGATCCGCCCGGGATGCCCGCGAGCCCGACCGCGTCGGCGCTCTCGGCCGAGCCGAGGCGCGACTGGGCCGGGAAGCTCGCGGCCGGGAAGCTCGACGTCATCGTCGACGAGGCGCAGCGCCGCGGGCTCGACGTCTCGCTCGCGGAGAGCAGCAACGAGGAGCTCTCGGTCCTCGCGGACGCGGCGCGCTACACGAGGCGGAACGACATCGCGCGGCAGGCGCTCCTCGCCCAGCGCCGGCGCTTTCCGGCGACGCAACGGGGCAAGGAGGCGGCGTTCCTGCTCGGCCGCCTCGCGGAGGCCCAGGAGGGAGGCGCCGCGGCGCTCGCCTGGTTCGAGACCTACCTCAAGGAGGCCCCGCAGGGGGCTTATGCCTCCGAAGCGCTCGGGCGCAAGATGGTGATCGTGCAGCGGCTCCACGGCGACGCGCAGGCCGAGGCCGTCGCGCGGGCGTACCTGCGCCGGTTCCCAGGCGGAACCTACGCGCAGGCGGCGCGGGCCCTCGCTCGAACGCCGTGAGGTTCGCGCGGGCGCAGGCGCTGGCCGGGGCCCTCACGCTCCTCTGCGCGGCGAGCCCCGCGGCGTCGGGGGAGCCTGCGCGTGTGGTCCTCGTGCGGCCAGCCGCCGCCGATCCGTCGATCGCCGAGGCGCTGATCCGCATCCGAGGGGAGCTCGTCGCCGATGGATTCGACGTGGAGGTCCTCGATGCGGCGCAGTCGGCGGCCTCCGCCCCCCGGCCAACGATGGACGACGCCGGGCAGCAGGCCGGCTCCGCGGCCTTGATCGGGCTGTTCCTGGCGCCGGACGGTCAGGCCGCCGAGCTCTGGGTGGTCGACCCGCGGACGCACGAGACGCTCGTGCGGCGGATCGACACGCGCGGCGAGGCGCGGGAGCACATCGTCGAGGTGCTCGCTGTGCGCGCTGTCGAGCTGCTCCGCGCGAGCCTGCTCGAGCTCCTGATGTCCTCGCAGCGCTCGGCGGCGCCCGCGCCCGCCGCCGCGCCGCCCCCGAGCAAGGCGAGCCAGCAGGTGCCTCGACAGGCAGAGCGGCCGCGGGTCCACGCGTCGCGCCGATCGACGTGGGGCGTCGAGCTGGGGGGCGGGCTCCTCGCGAGCCCGGGCGGCATCGGCCCGGCGCTGCTCCTTGTCGCGCGCCTGCGCTTCGCGCCGATCGGTCCGCTCGAGGCGCGCCTCTCGTTCGCCGGGCTCGGGACGGCGCCGCGCGTCGCTGGGCCGCAGGGCAGCGCGACCGTGCAGCAGCGGTTCGGGCTCGTCGAGCTCGCGGCGCTCCCCTGGCCCGAGCTGCGCTTGCGCCCGAGGTTCTCGGTGGGCCTCGGGGCGCTCCACGTCGCCGTCGACGGCGAGGCATCGTGGCCGTACCGGGGGGTCCACAGCGCGCAATGGGCGTTCGCCGCGGACGCCGGCGCCGGCGTCGAGCTCGGGATCGTGAGGCGGCTCGACGTCGTCCTCGAGGCGCACGCGCTCGTCGCGCACCCGTATCCGGTGGTCCGCTTCGTCGAGACCGAGGCGGCGCGCGGCGCGCGCCCGGCGCTGCTCGGCAGCCTCAGCCTCGTGGGGTGGCTGTGATCGAAGGGGGCGTCACGGCTCCGGGCCGCCGGTGGTGCCCGCACCGGCGTCGGTGCCGGTTCCGACCGGGTTCAGCGTGAACAGCTGGCTGCTGCCGCCGCTGGAAGCCCTCTGGAAGAGGGCGGTGCCGTCGGTCGGCGGGGAGCCGTGAGCGTCGATGACCTTGCCGCTGAGGCGCGACGTGATGCGGACGGCACCGCCGCCGGGATCGGTGACGGACCATTGCTGGCTGGGATCGCCGTCGCAGGGGAGCTGGACGATGAAGGCGCCATCGGCGGTCGACCCGCCGCGGACGTCGAGGCACTTGTCGCTCCTGACGCTGCGGATCCGGTGATACCCGCCGTCCACCGCCTCGAAGCGGAAGTGCTGGTTGGTGCCGCCGTTGCAATTCCAGAGCTGCAGGACGAGGTCGTCGGTCATGTCCACGGCGGCGTCGACGTCCACGCAGCGCCCGCTCTGGACGCCGACCAGGGTGTAGGTGGTGCCCGTCGAGAGGTCCGCCTCGACCTCCGCCGGGACGGCGTGCTGGAAGAGCTCGGCGATCTCCTCCGGAACGAGCGCTCGGCTGTAGATCGCGATGTCGTCGACCTCCCCGACGAGGAGCCGCCCCTCCTGCGGCCATCGACCGACGTGGAGGCTTGTGGAGCCGGGCGAGATCGTCCTCTCGATGGGCTCGGTGCGGTAGAGGCGCCCATCGATGTAGAGGCTCATGGAGAGCCCCTCGCCGTCGACGACCGCGGCGGCGTGCGTCCACCGCTGGAGCTCAAGGCAGGAACACTGGACGCGGTGGTGGTCGCTGCTCTCGGGCCCCTTCCAGAACCCGAAGTCCATGCCCCGCGCCTCGCCGTCGTAGTCGATGTTGAGCTCCCATCCGCCGGTGTTCTCCGTGCTGATGACGGTCCTCAGGGTGTCGCTGGCCGGGGGCTCGTCGGCCAGCGCACGAACCCACGCCGAGACGGTCCAGCTCGAGGTGGCGTTCGGGAAGTCGCCCACCGTCATGAACTCGCCCTCATCGAGGTGCAGCGCCTGCCCAAAGCGGCCGCCCTTCACCCACGTGCCGCCGGTGAGCTCGCCGTCGCGCCGGTTGCCGGACCAGTCGGTCACGATCGTCCCCTTGCCCTCGTCGAACGTCCAGTAGGCGACCATGCCCTGGGTCAACCTCGTCGGCGTCAGCTCGACGGCGTCGATCGGCCCCTGCTCGCAGGCCGCGAGCCCGAGCGACGCGACCGCGGCCAGGCAGCGGGGCGCCGCGCGTCTGCCCGCCATGGCCGTCGTGCTGAACGTCCCGGCGATGGTGCGGTGCGGTGTGCGCGACGGCTGCATGTCAGGCCTTCTTGCGTACTCCAAACGTAACTGCGCTCGGCGTGCGCGCGCACGCCTTCCTTCGTCAAGAGCTCGCCTGCCTGCGCGACCCCACGTGAAGAGCCAGCGGAGCACGCGTCAGGCAGTAGCGGCTGGCCCTCGAATCGGCTCACCGCGAGAGCAAAACCAGCGGTGACAACGCTCTGCTTCGGGAGTCGCAGCGAGGCGTGCCACGTCGCGGCGAGCAGGCCCACGCTTTGACGGCAACATTTCATCCTGGCGCCATTCGCTCTCGTCGTGAGCCGGTTCGAGGGCCAGCCGCTACTGCTTGACGAAAGCTCCACTGACGCTCGCGCGCTCGCGTTCTTTCTTCCCTCCCCTGCGGCCCGCTGCCGGGGGGCGGGCGCGCTCCAGCCCGACGGGGGCAGATAGGCGATGTCACGCCCGCCGCGAGGCGGCACTCCCTGGAGTTCGCCTCGCTGCTCCCATGGCACAAGCCACGACCTCGAGCGGACGGTGATCCAGGAAACCCACGGAGACGGTCATGAGATCAAGGTCGATCACGTTGCTCGCGGTCGGGCTCGCAGTCCTCGCCCATGGCAACCTTGGTTGCAGCAATGATTCCAGCGGCGGTGAGGCTGGCGCCGGCGGCAAATACGGCGGCAACGGCGGGGCGACCCCT
The DNA here is from genome assembly GCF_051525245.1 of Sorangium sp. So ce128. Lineage (NCBI taxonomy): Bacteria > Pseudomonadati > Myxococcota > Polyangiales > Polyangiaceae > Sorangium > Sorangium sp. So ce128. The sequence goes on from NZ_CP150313.1 coordinate 8,781,962, forward strand.
GGCTCGGCCGGCAACGGCGGGGCGACCCCTGGCTCGGCTGGCAACGGCGGGGCGACCCCTGGCTCGGCTGGCAATGGCGGGAGCTCCGGAAACGGCGGGGGACCGGAGGCGCCCGGCGGAGGTGCTCGACCGCGGACGCGACTGCGGATCGATGATGATTGGCGTTTTACCAGGGGCGATCCGCCAGGGAACACGACAGACCTCGCTTACTCGACACCTGCCGTGAGATCCTGGGTGCTGCCCAGCGGGAATGATTTCCTCAAAGACCCGGCGAAGAGGGCGGCGCGCCCGGACGGCAATCTCGGGGACGGCGTGGCCTACGTCACGGCGAGCCATGATGACAGCTCATGGAAGAGCGTGAACCTGCCGCACGACTACGCCATCGAAGGCCCGTTCACCACGAGCGTCAGCGGCAGCATGGGACGCCTGCCTTCTCCGGGAGTCGCGTGGTACCGGAAGAAGCTGACCCTGCCAGCGAGCGACGCCGGAAAGTCACTATTTATCGATATCGACGGCGCCATGTCGTACAGCATGGTCTGGTTGAACGGCCAATTCGTGGGCGGGTGGCCCTACGGATACGCCTCCTATCGCCTCGACCTGACGCCTTACGTGAAACCCGGCGAAGACAACGTCCTGGCGATCCGGCTCGACAATCCAGTCCCCAGGGACTCCAACTGGCAATCAGGATCCTCCCGCTGGTATCCAGGAGCAGGCATCTATCGGAGCGTATGGCTCGTGAAGACGGAGCCCGTGCATGTGGCTCAGTGGGGCGCCTACATCACCACGCCGGAGGTCTCCGAGGCATCGGCGACCGTCGCCCTGAAGCTGACCGTCGACAATGACTCGAAGCAGGATGCCGACGTGAGCGTGGCGACAGCCATCTTCGAGCTCGACGCAGACGGTCGCAGGTCGGACGTCGCCGTGGCATCCATCGCGCCCGTGGCTCTGCAGATCCCCGCCGGCACGAGCGCCACGGCCGACACCGAGGGGGCGATCGCCAGCCCGAAGTTATGGGGAACCGGCCCTCATCAGAGGCCCAACCGATACGTGGCGGTGACGACCGTGCAGCAGGAAGGCGAGACCGTCGATGTCCATGAGACGCCGTTCGGTGTTCGAACGCTCAAGTTTGACCCCGACGCGGGCTTCTTTCTGAACGGCGAGCACATCAAGCTGAACGGAGTGAACAACCATCATGATCTGGGCGCGCTGGGGGCCGCCGTGAATGTCCGCGCGCTGGAGCGGCAGCTGGAGATGCTGGCGGAGATGGGGTGCAACGCCCTGCGGACCGCCCACAATCCCCCTGCGCCGGAGCTCCTCGAGCTTGCCGACAAGATGGGCTTCCTCGTCATGGACGAGGCGTTCGATGTGTGGGTGCGCGAAAAGGCGGCTCTGGACTTTCACCAGATCTTTCCGGATTGGCACGAGCAGGACCTGCGGTCCCTGTTGAGGAGGGACCGCAATCACCCTTCCGTGGTGATGTGGAGCATCGGCAACGAGGTCGGTGAACAGGGCGGTGGCGCGGAGGGCGCCGCGATCGCCAAGGAGCTCACGGGGTTCTGTCATGAAGAGGACCCGACGCGCCCGACGGTGAGCGGCATGAACTCTGCCAAGGCCGACGGTCCATTTCCTGGGCCGATCGACGCCGTGGGCCTGAACTACCAGGGGACCGGGGTTCGCAGCGGGCCGGCACAATACCCGGTGTTTCATTCCAGCCTCCCGGACAAGTTCATCGTGGGCACCGAGACCACGGCCACCCTGAGCAGCAGAGGTGTCTATACGTTCCCTGTCGCCTCTGGCGCCGGCGTTCCGGCGTCGGACACCGCGGGCCAAGACAGTCCAGGTCGACAGGTCAGCTCCTACGATCTGTACTTTGCGTCCTGGGCCTATTCCCCCGACAAGGAATTCGCGTCACAGGACCGGTACTCCTTCGTGGGCGGAGAGTTCGTCTGGTCGGGCTTCGACTACCTGGGAGAGCCGACGCCCTTTGACTCCTCGCGGAGCTCCTACTTCGGGATCATCGATCTGGCGGGATTCAAGAAGGATCGCTTCTACCTCTATCAGGCGTATTGGCGCCCCGAGCTCCCCATGGCCCACATCCTGCCGCACTGGACATGGCCGGAGCGGACAGGCCAGGTCACGCCAGTCCATGTGTACACCTCAGGGGACGAGGCGGAGCTGTTCCTCAATGGCCAGTCGCTCGGACGCAAGCGGAAGGCGCAGCTCGAGTACCGCCTGCGCTGGGATGACGTGAGGTACGAGGCGGGTGAGCTGGCCGTCGTTGCTTACAAATCCGGAATGGAATGGGCGACGGCTTCGGTGAAGACCGCCGGCGCCGCCAGCAAGCTCCTCCTGACGCCTGACAGGTCGACCATCGCGGGGGATGGGAGGGATCTCTCGTTCGTGACGGTCGCGGTGGCAGACGACGAGGATCGAATGGCCCCTCGCGCGATGAACTCGATCCATTTCGAGGTGAGCGGACCGGGCGAGATCGTCGCGACGGACAACGGCGATCCGACGGACATGACAGCTTTTCCGTCGAAGGATCGCAAGGCGTTCAATGGGCTGGCGCTCGCGATTGTTCGAGCCAAGGCTGGACAGAAGGGGCAGATCGTCGTGAGCGCGAAGTCGAATGGTCTGGCCGAGGCCAGCACGACACTGGTAGCAGAATGACGCGTCCCCACCGCTCTGCCGCCGTCTTTTCTGCAACGTACAAGCGAGGATTTATGCGCGCTGAACTGACCGCATCCGCAAGTTTGCTCATCCTTTCTGGACTCGTCGGCTGCAGCTCCGAGAGCGGAGCGGGCCCTGACCCCGCGGGAAGCGGCGGGTCCGCCGTCGAGCCCGGGAGCGGCGGAGCCAGCGCCAGCGCCAGCAGCGGGGCCAGCGGCGAAACCTCGGCGGTGGGCAGCGGCTCTTCGACAGGCAGCGTGGCCGCTGGCACGGGCGGAATGGACGGGTCCAGCAGCACGAGCACGGCCTCGACAGGGGGCCAGAGCAGCGGTCCGCCGCCGCTCGTCCATGACGTGGAGGACACCGGCGAGGACTGCCCAGAACCGCCGCTCCCTGCGTTCAGCGAGCTCGAGTCGATCTCGCACCTGCCCGATCCATTCGAGATGGCAAACGGGGATCGCATCAGCTCGGTTTCAGACTGGCGCTGCCGGCGCGCCGAGATCAAGGCCGAGATCGAGAAGTACGGGGCAGGGGAAAAGCCGGGCAAGCCGGGCACGTTCGAGGCGAGCCTCAGCGGCAACACGCTCAGCATCAAGGTGGGTGAGGGAGGCAACTCGTTCACCATCACCGCCCCCATCAACCGACCCGCGGGCGCGCCGAGCGGCCCGATCCCTGCGATCATCGGCGTCAACTCGCCCACGGGCAGCCTTCCTGCCCAGGTCTTCAGCAGCCGAGGCATCGCCACGATCACGTTCAACTCCGACCAGCTGATGTCGAACGGCTTCTCCGGCGGCTCGCGGACCGACGGGAACTTCTACAAGCTTTACCCGGGCACCACCGCGGGATCCATGATCCGCTGGGCCTGGGGGATCAGCCGCATCATCGATGCGCTCGAGATGCTCCCCGAGGCCAACATCGACACCAAGCACATCGCCGTGTCCGGCTGCTCGTTCCAGGGCAAGATAGCCCTCTATTCCGGTGCCTTCGATGAGCGCATCGCGCTCACCATCCCCCATGAGTCCGGAGGCGGGGGGACGATCTCGTGGCGCTACTCCGACATGCTCGAAAAGCGTGATAAAACCGAGGTGGAGAACCTGCTGCACGCGCAGGGGGCCCCCTGGTACGCGGCGGCCCTCATGCAGTTCAACAATGCGCCCGAAAAGCTCCCCTATGATCACCATGAGCTGATGGCCATGGTGGCTCCTCGCGCCCTGCTGGCGATCGAGAGCACCGCGATCGCGCGAATGGGGGCCGAAGCGGCCCGGGTCGACGCGCTGGCGGCGCGCGAAATCTGGGCGGCTCTCGGGGTCCCTTTCCGGCTGGGCGCATCGGAGGAGAACACCAACCACTGCGTCTGGCACAACGGCTTCACGCCCGACCTCGAGGCGTACGTCGACAGGTATCTCCTTGGCAAGGAGGACGTCGACACGGACATCCTGCGCTCCAAATACACGATCGACACCGATACCTGGATTCCCTGGGAGACTCCTACACTCCAGTAGTCGTGCTCGTCGCGAGCCGCGCCGCAAGTTCGCTCGAGACAGCTCAAGGACCGGCGTCGCGCGCGCGGTACTCGGCGATCATCTCCTTCGTCACGTCGTGATCATAACAGAGAGGCGCGGTGCCTCCCGGCCGCGAGTAAGCGCTGCGCTTGCCGCATTGTCTGCCCGCTCGATCCGTATCGTAAGGACACGGGCAGCTCCCGCTGTACGCCGCTCGTGACTCGGCGATGAGCGCCTTCCGGATCGCGGCGTCCGTCTTCGGCGCCTCTGCCCTGGCCGAAGGCGCCGCGAACATCGCCATTCCAACGACGAGCCAGTACCCAAGCCGCATAACCCGGCATCGTACCGCCCCTCCGGAACTTCACAACATGTTCTTTCGTTCAGGTGCCCCCGTGTATTCACATCGGTCGAACGGCTCCCTCGACGAGTGAGTCGATGGACATGACCCGTGCCGCTCCCGCGCGGCTTCACGGCGGACATCGCGTTCGCTCCACGCAGGTGGGTGCCGATCTGGGCAAAGCAGGCATCCAACCGAACCTTCGCTCGGACGGCCGCCGGCCCCCTTTCCTCTCTCCTACGCCAGCGACGCCGCTCCCCCCGGCGCCTCCCGCGCGGGGGCGCGCAGCACGGGATCGTCACCCGACAGCTGCGGCAGCATCGCGACAAATGCCCAGTCTTGCACGCCCGAGTCGTCGAACGTCAGGTGAACGCGGTCGCCGTCGCGCTCGAACGTGATGGCGAACACCGCACCGTCGAGCGCTGCGTCGTCCGGCGTCGTCTCGAACTGCTCCTCGTAGTCCTCCTCGACGAGGAACTCCCCCGACGCCGCCGCGTGAGCCTGCGGGTCGTCCACGCGCACCCCCAGCTGCGGCCAACCGGTGCAGCGCACCGCGGCGAGCCCGCGCTGCAGCACCGCACGCAGCCACGCGCCGCCGAGGTCGAAGCCGCCGCCCCAGAAGAACACCAGGCGATCGACGCGAAGCACGTTCGCCTCGTCCTCGAACAGGCCCTTGAGCAGGAACCGCGACGTCGAGTCGCCCGGCCACGGCACCCCGTGCCGCCGACCGAACTCGACGAGCGGCCCGGGCACGGCGTCGTCGCTCCACGGCGCGTCGGCGGTCTTCTCGTAGGTAATGTAGTCCGCGACGAGCTGCAGCAGCTCCGCCTCAGCGCGCGCCGCCGCATCGACCGTCGAGAACTCCGCTGCCTGCATCACGACGTGGCTCACCCATGCAGTTGTACGCGAGCCCGCGGGCGACGGGAAGGACACCGCCTGATCACCACGGCAGCGCCCGGGGATGGGCCGAGCGCGCCGGTGCGGGTCGGCGACGCGCGCGTCACTCCGAAGGACGTTACCCAGCTTGCGATCGACCTGCTGGACGCCACTCTTCGCCGTGATCTTCGCCAGGTTCGCGTAGAATCGAGCGGAGTGAACAGATCGTCGACGTCACGGGGACCTCTCATCGACGCGCCGCACCGGTCGCTCACCCAGGCGGGTGAGCAGCACCAGCTGCGCGCGAGCTGTCAGGTCGTCGAGGCGACGGTGGATGTTGCGGTAGGCTATTGGAGCTCCCTGGCCACCGCGGTCTGGATGAAGACGACCCACCCGCACCACGCCGCCTCCCTGAAGGCGGCGATCGTGGGGGCGCAGGCAAGCTCCCCGTCCCGCAAGGTGTGGCTGCTGCAGATCGTGACCCCGGAAGCCATCGTACCCGACACGCGCAGCCGCAGCGCTCTCGCCGGGATGTTGTCTTCGGTGGATGGCATCGTGTCCCACTCGGCGGTGATCCACATCGGGTCGGGCTTTCGCGCGTCCGTCGTGCGCAGCATCGTCACGGGGCTCAACGCCCTGGGACGCCAGCAGTTTCCACATCGTGTCTTCGCCAGCGTCGAGGAAGGCATTGCCTGGCTGGCCACCAGCGGCCTGCCGGACCCGGCGGCCGCCCATCACGACCTCTCGGCGTTCCATGAGGCCGCGGTCGCGGGCCAGCTCACGAGCGTTCGGACGTGAGCTCCCGGCCCAGGGCATCGTGGCATCGTCTTGACGGGCGCGCCGCGACCAGGGATCCTCGCCGGCATGCGTTTCGCCGCGTTCGGGGTGATCCTGTTGCTCGTGGGCAACGCGCACGCCGAGTCGACGGCGCCAGCGCCCGCCGTCGACACCACCCGGCGCGACGTGGGCACCGGCCTGTCCGTGGGCGGACTGGTCCTCGGTTCCGTCGGAGCAGGCATGTTCTTCCTCACCCGACCGAGCGGCGATGATTCCTGCGGTTGCGCATCCCGCGCATGGGTCTTTCCCACCGTGCTCATGAGCGTCGGAGGCGCGATGGCCCTCACGGGTGTACCGCTCTGGATCACCGGTCAGATGAAAATCGATCGCGCCACGACCCGGGCCGAGCTGCAGCTCGGTCCGCTCGGCGGAAGCGTCCGGCTCCTGTTTTGAAGCGCGCTCACGGCTCCGCGGGCGCCCCGTCCCGTATCCCGAGCGTCTCCTCGCGCGCCGACAGGCACGCCTCGCTCCCCACGACGAACGCGCGGCAGTTGTCCGGCCTGATCTCGTAGATGGCGCAGCGCCGGTCCTCGCAGAGGTGCTGGCACCGCCCGCTCGCCGCGAAGCGCAGCGTGATCTTCCCGTCCCGCGCCCGCCGCACGTAGGCGCGCCCCGTGAGGTCGCCGCGCCCGGCGCCCCGGAAGCGCGCGAGGTCCACCTCGTCGAGCAGCACGTTGGCGTCGTGGCAGCAGGCGCCGCACGCCAGGCAGTCGAGCGCCACCTCGCGGATCGCCCCCGGGTGCGTGCTGTCGCGCTCGCACCAGTCGAGGACCGAGCCCTCGTACTGCCGCTTCACCCGCGCCGTCGCGAGCCCCTTGGCCGGCCCCTCGCCCACGCGGCGAAAGCGCTGCTGCTCGATCGACAGGAGCGACCACAGCCCGAGCTCCGTGAGCTTCCCGTCCTCGCCGATGGAGAGCAGGAGGTCGACCCGCTCGTCCGGCAGCACGATGGCGGCGTGCCCGCCGGCCCTCACGTGCGCCGCTGCGCGGCTCAGGAAACGCGGGCGAAACCGGCGCCAGACGGGGCGAGACACGACGTATGCGGACATCGGGGCGCATCTTCGCGCCCCGGCCCCGCGCTGCCAAGCCCCGCCCTCGCCCGGCGGCAGCGCTGCGCTATGTTGGAAGGGTGCGACATCGCAAGAAGATCGTCATCGTGAAGACCGGTGAGCCCGTCCCCCCGGTCCTCGAGCGACGCGGCCAGTTCGCGGACCTGATCGAGCAGACGATCGGCGCCAGCTGGAGCGGCGGATACGCCACCGTCGACGCCCGCACGGACGAGCTCCCCGCGCCCGGCGCCCCCGAGACCGCCGCCTTCGTCGTCACCGGCTCGTCGGCCAACGTCCCCCACCGCGAGCCCTGGATGCTCCGCTGCGAGGCGTGGCTGCGCGGCGTCGTGCACGCCGGCACCCCGACGTTCGGCATCTGCTTCGGCCACCAGATCCTCGCCCAGGCCCTCGGCGGCGAGGTCGTCCGCAACCCGCGCGGCCGCGAGATCGGCAGGATCCGCGTCCAGCGCCGCGCCGACGACCCGCTCTTCGACGGCCTGCCGTCGAGCTTCGAGACGCACGCGACCCACGTCGACACGGTCGGCACGCTCCCCGAGGGCGCCACGAGCCTCGCGTTCACCGAGCTCGACGACCACCAGGTCATCCGCTTCACGAGCACGTGCTACGGCGTGCAGTTCCACCCCGAGATGGACCACGACGTCATCGCCGGCTACATCGCGTGGCGGCGCGAGATCCTGCAGGCCGAGGGCCGCGACGTCCCGGCGCTCCTCGCCCCCATCGCGCCGGATCAGCTCGGCACACGGACGCTGCACAATTTCATCCGGCACGTGGTCGTGCGCGGCGCCTGATCCCTACGCCGCCGACCTGACCTGGGTAGTCCCCGCCCTGACTGACGCGCCGGTCAGTCGCCTCTCGACCTGGCCCGCCGACCGCGCGACGGGCTCACCCGCTCCTGCGCCTCGCCGGGGGCGTCCCCCGTCGCGGGCGCGGCGCGCTCGCCCTCCGGGCCCCGCGCCGCGAGCCCGGCCGCGGGGTCCATCCGGAGGTAACCGCGCCGCAGGAAATCGTGGAGCGCCGTCACGATCCGCTCGCGCGGGCGGGCCTGCTCCTCGAGGGCGTTCTCGAACAGCACCTCCTTCAGCGCGCCGATCGTGAACGTCGCGTAGAGCTCGGTGTCCCCCGGCTCGATGACGCCGAGCCGCTGCCCCTCCGCGAGGCTCTGCTGCAGCAGGAGCTTCACCTCCTGGCGGAACGCCCGCAGCTCCTTGACGAACGCCGGGTCGAGCCCGGCCGCGTGCGACAGGAGGATGCTCGTCAGCGCCGGATCGTCGAGCAGGACGGCCACGATCGCGCGGATGTTGTGCTTGACCTGCGCCTCGACGTCCGCCGACGGGTCCACGCGCAGGATGGCGCCGCCGAGCCGCGAGAAGAGGCCGCGCACGAGCTCGCCGAACACCGAGCGCTTGTCGGGGAAGTAGAGGTAGAACGTCCCCTTCGCGACCTTCGCGAGCGCGACGATGTCGTCGACCTTCGCCTCGTGATACCCCTTCTCGGAAAACACGGTACGCGCGGCGCGGAGGAGCGCTTGGCGGCGCTCGGCCTTGTCCATGGGCCGGTCGCTTTACCATCACCGGCCCGCCATCTGGGGACCGATGTCTCCCCTCCGGCGTCGTGCGAGCCCGCCGTCTGAAAAGATCCGGAAAGTTCGCGGCACAGCGCACGACACGCGGACGCCGGGGGGGCACCGCGCGCCATCCGACGCAACCAGCCGCAACCGAGCGCGGCGTCGGAACCTTGCACCCTGGACGCAGCGATGGCCCGAGATGGCCGGAAAACGGCATCGCGCGGCCACCAAGACGCACCGGATTGCTTGATTTCCCGGGCATCCCGTTGTAGCCATCACGACTGACCAGCCAGTCAGTCGGACGCTGGGGACCGGCGACGGCGGTGGGAGGAGCCCCGATGGGAAGGCAGATCCAAGAACCGGTCGTGGTCGGCATCGACGTCGGCTCGACGACGGTGAAGGCCGTCGTGCTCGATCCGCAGACGCTCGAGATCCTCTGGAGCGACTACCAGCGGCATCAGACGAAGCAGCCGGAGAAGGTGCTCGAGCTCCTCGAGGTCATCGAGGCGTCGTTCCCCGCGTCGCCGAGGGAGAGCTGGCGGGTGTTCATGACGGGCTCCGGCGCCGCGCCCCTCTGCCCCGGCCTGGGCGCCAAGTTCGTCCAGGAGGTCAACGCGGTCACGCTCGCGGTCGAGAACCTGCACCCGGACGTGGGCAGCGTCATCGAGCTCGGCGGGCAGGACGCCAAGATCATCATCTTCCAGCGGGACGAGAAGACGGGCGACAAGACCGCCGCGCCCTCGATGAACGACAAGTGCGCCTCCGGCACGGGCGCCACCATCGACAAGTGCATGATCAAGGTGGGCCTCCCTTCGACGGAGGTGGTGAAGATCCACTTCGACGACTCGAAGCTCCACCACGTCGCCGCGAAGTGCGGCGTCTTCGCCGAGACGGACATCGTGAACCTCGTGAAGAGCGGTATCCCCTCGACGGAGATCCTCTGCTCGCTCGCCGACGCGATCGTCCTCCAGAACCTGTCGGTGCTGACGCGCGGCTCGACGCTGAAGCACAAGGTGATCCTGCTCGGCGGCCCCAACACCTACCTCCCCTTCCTCCAGGAGTGCTGGCGCAAGCGGATCCCCGAGACCTGGGACGAGCGCGGCTACAGCTGGCCGAAGGACCAGCCGGTCGAGGAGACGATCTTCGTCCCGGAGAACGCGCAGTACTACGCGGCGTTCGGCGCGTGCGTCTACGGGCTCAAGGAGGCGCCGGAGGTCGGCCTCTACGCCGGCAAGTCGGGGCTCATCGAGTACATGACGAACGGCAGGAAGGCCCGGCTCGGCGAGAGCGCGGGCCCGCCGCTCGTGAAGACCCGGAACGAGGTCGACGAGTTCCGGAAGCTCTACAGCATCCCGAGGTTCACGCCGATGAAGCTCGCGCCCGGCCAGGTGGTGCGCGGGGTCATCGGCCTCGACGGCGGCTCCACCTCATCGAAGGCGGTGCTCATCGACGAGGACGGGAACATCGTCTGCAAGGCCTACCAGCTCTCGAAGGGCAACCCGATCCAGGACGCGAAGGAGCTCCTCTCCCAGCTCCGGCAGTACGTGCTCGATGAGGGCGCGACGCTCGAGGTGCTCGGCTTCGGCGGCACCGGGTACGCGGCCGACGTGCTCCAGGAGTGCATGCGGGCCGACGTCAACATCGTCGAGACCGTCGCCCACATGATGAGCGCGGTGAAGTTCTTCGGCGACGTCGACGTCATCTGCGATATCGGCGGACAGGACATCAAGGTCCTGTTCATGAAGAACGGCGATATCGCGAACTTCCGCCTCTCCAACTCGTGCTCTGCGGGCAACGGCATGTTGCTCCAGGCGATGGCCGACCAGTTCGGCCTGAAGGTGACCGAGTACGCCGACACGGCGTTCGGCGCCGAGCTCGCGCCGAAGTTCAGCTACGGCTGCGCCGTCTTCCTCGACACGGACCGCGTGAACTTCCAGAAGGAGGGCTTCTCGAAGGAGGAGCTGCTCGCCGGGCTCGCCCAGGTGCTGCCGAAGAACGTGTGGCAGTACGTCGTGCAGATCCCGCGGCTCGCGGCGCTCGGCACGCGCTACGTGCTGCAGGGCGGCACGCAGTACAACCTCGCGGCGGTCAAGGCGCAGGTCGATTACATCAAGGAGCGCGTCCCCGGCGCCGAGGTGTTCGTCCACCCGCACACCGGCGAGGCCGGCGCGCTCGGCGCCGCGTTCGAGACGCTCCGGGTCGTGAAGCGCAAGGGCCGGTCGACGTTCATCGGGATCGACGCGGCGATCGCCCTCGAATACACGACGAAGAACGACGAGGAGACGGTCTGCCACTTCTGCCCGAACGAGTGCAAGCGGACCTTCATCGACACGAAGCGGCCTGACGGGACGACGAGCCGCTACATCTCGGGCTTCTCGTGCGAAAAGGGCACGGTCGAGAGCGAGCAGGCGATGCTCGCGCTCGTCGCCGAGCGGAAGAAGATCGCGAAGCAGTTCCCGAACCTCGTCGACTACGAGTCGAAGCTCGCCTTCCGGCACTTCTACGACACGGCGCCGCTCCCCGAGGAAGGCGCGCCGGTGAAGGACACGGTCGTCAAGAAGGGCTTCCTCGGCATCCGCCGGGTGGAGACGACGCGCCCGTTCCGGCGGAGCGGCATCGAGGTGCGGGAGCGCCTCCGCCGCGTCCGCATCGGCATCCCGCGCGTCCTCAACATCTACTCGACCGGACCGTATTACCGCGCCTACTTCGAGGCGCTCGGCGTCCCCAAGCAGAACGTCGTCTTCAGCGACGCGACGAGCGAGGAGATGTGGGTCGAGGGCGGCAAGTACGGCTCCATCGATCCGTGCTTCCCGTCCAAGGTGGCGCAGGCCCACGTCCACAACCTGCTCTTCCACCACCACACGGACGAGAAGAAGCTCCATTACATCTTCTTCCCCATCCTCACCCATGTGCCGAGCTTCGGCGAAGGGGTGATGGACAAGACGAGCTGCCCGATCGTCGCGGGCGTGCCGGACGTCATGAAGGCGGCGTTCACGAAGGAGGTCGACTTCTTCAAGACGCGCGGCATCGAGTACCTCGATCCCGCGCTCACGTTCTCCGAGATGACGCTGACGGCGCGCCGGATGTTCGAGACCTGGGGCCCGCGGCTCGGCATCACCGAGGACGAGAGCGATCACGCGCACCGCGAGGGGATGCGGGCGCTCTCGCAGTTCGAGCGCGACCTCCAGGACAAGGGGCGGGCGATCCTCGAGACGGTCGAGTCCGAGAACCGGGTCGCCATCCTGATGATCGGGCGGCCGTACCACTCCGACCCGGGCCTGAACCACGGCATCCCGGAGGAGTTCCAGGTGCTCGGTTATCCGATCCTCTCGGTGCGGTCCATCCCGCGCGACATGGAGTACCTCGCGCGGTACTTCAAGGACGAGATCGCGATCGGCCAGCACCCGCTCGACATCAACGACGTCTGGCCGGAGAACTACTCGGCCAACAGCGCGCAGAAGGTCTGGGCGGCCAAGTTCGCCGCCCGCCACCCGAACGTCGTCCTGCTCGATCTCTCGAGCTTCAAGTGCGGCCACGACGCGCCGACGTACGGGATCATCGACAGCATCGTGAGCTCGAGCGCGACGCCGTACGCGGCGCTGCACGACATCGACGCCAACAAGCCGGGCGGCTCGATCAAGATCCGCGTGAAGACCTACGCGCACAGCCTCAAGCTGCACGAGGAGGCGCTCGAGGACGCGGCGAAGAAGAAGGCGCAGCTGGTCCAGCGCATCGAGGAGAAGCGGCTCGAGCTGCTCCAGCTGAAGCGCGACCAGCAGGCGGCGCGCAAGATCACGGATCCCGCGCTCGAGCGGGAGATCGCCGCGCTCGCCGAGAAGGTCCGGAGCTACGTCGCGCCGGTCTCGCCGCCCGAGGCGCCGAAGACGGGCCTCGTGCAGCTCAAGAAGAAGCAGTCCGACGGGACCGTCGTCCCCTTGGAAGCCTGAACCACGTCGAAGGTCGAGGGGGGGACGGCGGGGCCGCCCCTTCCAGCATCCAAGCGAAGGGAAGCCACGCCATGCAACATACGAGCACGACGAGCACGACGACCACGCAGAAGACGCGCCTTCCTCTGGTGGGCGAGGCCCGATCCAACAAGACCGACGTCGACATCGAGGCGGAGCTCAGGGCGTTCGAGGAGGCCGAGCGGGAGCGGCTCGGGCTCAAATCCGAGCGGCGCCAGTGGGTCGACAACATGCTCAAGCCGAAGATGACCAAGAAGGAGCGCGAGAACGTGACGCTCCTCATCAGCGGCCTCACCGCCGCGCAGGACTTCCTGTGCGAGGGCGCGCTGAAGGGCCTCGGCTACAACGTCCACTACTTCGGGATGAGCGACAACGCGGGGCTGCAGACGGGCAAGGAGTTCGGCAACCGCGGGCAGTGCAACCCGACGTACTTCACGGTCGGCGGCCTCGTGAAGTACCTCATCGACCTGCGCGACAAGCAGGGGATGTCGACCGAGGACATCATCAAGAACTACGTCTTCCTGACGGCGGGCGCGTGCGGGCCCTGTCGGTTCGGCATGTACGTGACCGAGTACAGGAAGGCGCTCCGCGACGCCGGCTTCGACGGCTTCCGGGTCATGCTCTTCCAGCAGACCGGCGGGCTCTCGCAGGCGACGGGCGACGACGTCGGGCTCGAGATGAACCCCGCCTTCTTCATCGCGATCATCAAGGCCATCGTCTGCGGCGACACGCTGAACGCGCTCGGCTACCGGATCCGGCCTTACGAGGTCGAGCCGGGCGCGACGAACCGCGCGATGGAGAGCGCGAAGCGCATCCTCTACAAGGCTCTTTACGAGCAGACGAACGTGTTCAAGGCGCTCTACGAGGCGCGCAAGGAGTTCGAGGGCGTCCGGGTGGACAAGCTCCGGCCCAAGGCGAAGACGTCGATCATCGGCGAGTTCTGGGCGATGACGACCGAGGGAGACGGCAACTACGCGCTGCAGAAGTTCCTCGAGAGCGAGGGCGGCGAGAACGACATCCAGCTCACGACGGCGTGGCTGCTCTACAACATCTGGGAGTGCGCCCGAGACACCCGCGAGCGGCGCGACCTGCGCGGCGCCGACGAGGGCAATTACGGCCTCGCCAGCCTGGACGAGTTCGGCGTGGCGAAGCGCCTCGCGACCATGCGCCTCGCCGAGGGCGCGCTGCGCGTCGGCTTCCAGGCGTTCGCGCTGCCGCTCGGCCTGCTCGACTACCACCTTCCGGACATGGAGCTCGTGGCGGAGGTGGCGAAGGACTACTACTCGAACGACCTCCGCGGCGGCGAGGGGCACATGGAGGTCGGCAAGCTCATCGTGAACGCCGTGAAGTCGAAGGCGCACGTGACGGTGAGCGTGAAGCCGTTCGGCTGCATGCCCTCGTCGGGCGTCTCCGACGGCGTCCAGTCGCTGATCACGTCGCGCTACCCCGGGACGATCTTCTGCGCGGTGGAGACGAGCGGCGACGGCGCAACGAACTTCTACTCGCGCATCCAGATGTACATGTTCAAGGCGCGCATCCTGGCCGAGCAGGAGCTCACCCGCGCCTACGAGGAGGCCGGCGTCACGGAGGCCGAGGTGCGCGCGTTCCTCGCGAGGAACCCGAAGTACGCGAGCCCGCTCCACCACGCGCCGCACCGCGTCGCCGGCTCGGCCGCCAACCTCGTCTACGAGGTGGCGCCGCTCATCAAGCAGACGGCCGCCGAGCGCGCGCTGGGCAAGGCCAGGGCGGCGGCGGGCGCGCTCCGCGGCGCCGTGATGGCCGCCCCGGCCAAGGCGAAGGCGGCAGCGGAGTTCCTCACGGATCCGGAGACGCTCGCCCGGGCGCGCGAGGACGTCGCGCTGATTCGCGACATCGTCGGCGGCAAGGCCGCGGAGCGCTTCAGCCCGCTGGTCAAGCGCCTGGCTGGCAAGGCGTACTTCGAGAACAACCCCGAGGTGCGCCACGTGAGCCACGCGGCGAACAGCGTGGAGCCCATCGCCGCGGAGTGAGGCGGACGAGGCGGACGCCGCCGGGCGAGCTGCGCCCGGCGGCCCCCTCGACCTCTCCGCGAGCGCCGCGCCGCCCCGCCCGCCGCGCGCCGTCCGGCCGCGACGCACGCGCGAAATTCTGCTAGATATCGCGCGCCATGACCGAACTGCGCTCGTTGTCTCCCGATGCTCTTGCCTCGCTCACCCGTGAGCTCGAGGCGCGTTTTGCTGCCTTTGAAGCCCGCGGCCTCAAGCTCGACATGACGCGCGGCAAGCCGTCGTCCGAGCAGCTCGATCTCGCGAACGGCATGCTCGCGCTGCCCGGCGCGGGCGACCTGGTCGCCTCGGACGGCTCGGATACGCGCAACTACGGCGGCCTCGACGGCCTGCCCGAGATGAAGGCCATCTTCGCCGAG
Source organism: Sorangium sp. So ce128 (assembly GCF_051525245.1). Lineage (NCBI taxonomy): Bacteria > Pseudomonadati > Myxococcota > Polyangiales > Polyangiaceae > Sorangium > Sorangium sp. So ce128. Next base: position 8,797,186 of record NZ_CP150313.1, read on the forward strand.
ATGCTCGAGGTCCCCTCGGAGCAGGTCATCGTCGGCGGGAACAGCAGCCTGACGATGATGCACGACGCGGTGGTCCGCGCGCTCATCCACGGCGTGCCCGACGGCAGCGGCCCCTGGGTGAAGCAGCCCAAGGTGAAGTTCCTGTGCCCGAGCCCCGGCTACGATCGTCACTTCGCGATCTGCGAGCACCACGGCATCGAGATGATCACGATCGACCTGCGCGACGACGGTCCGGACATGGATCAGGTCGAGAAGCTCGTCGCCGAGGACGCGGCCATCAAGGGCATGTGGAGCGTGCCGAAGTACTCCAACCCCACCGGCACCACGTACAGCCCCGAGGTCGTGCGCCGGCTCGCCAGCATGAAGACGGCGGCCCCCGACTTCCGCCTCTTCTGGGACAACGCCTACGCGGTCCACGACCTCTACGCCGAGGGCGACCCGCTCGCGAACATCGTGCCGGCGTGCCAGTCCGCGGGCCACCCCAACCGGCCGATCGTCTTCGCCTCCACGTCGAAGATCTCGTTCGCCGGCAGCGGCGTCGCCGCCATGGCGTCGAGCCCCGCGAACGTGGCGGACGCGAAGAAGCACCTCGGCATCCAGACCATCGGTCCGGACAAGGTGAACCAGCTGCGGCACGTGCGCTTCTACAAGGATTACAAGGGCTTGCTGAGCCACATGCAGCGGCACGCCGAGCTCATGCGGCCCAAGTTCGAGGCGGTGACGACCACGTTCGAGCGCGAGCTCGGCGGCAAGGGCATCGCCACCTGGACCTCGCCGCGCGGCGGCTACTTCGTCAGCCTCGACACCCTCGACGGCTGTGCGAAGGAGGTGGTGCGACTGGCCAACAAGGCGGGCGTGAAGCTGACCGGCGCCGGCGCGACGTACCCGTACGGCCGCGATCCTCGCGACCGCAACATCCGGGTCGCGCCCTCGATGCCGCCGCTGGATCAGATCCGCGTCGCCATGGACGTCGTCGCGGTCTGTGTCCAGCTCGCGAGCGTCCGCAAGCTCGCTGGCTGATCGCCGTCATCGCCGTCATTGTCGCTCGCCCGCATTGCGATCGACGCACCGCAGTGCAAGGGTGGGCGCTCCCTCTCGGAGCGCCTCACCATGCAGCAACTCACCCTCGAAGGTCAGCGGAGAGTTTCCGACCTGTCACAGCGCTATTTCGTCAGCACCGACGCGGTGATGACGTTGTTGCAGGCGCTCGTGAACGGCCATGGAACGATGGCGCAGTTCTACCACCCCGAGCTGGGCGGCGGTGGGCAGTGGATGCAGGGCGGCATGACCATGGTCGGGGACATGTTCAACAACGGTCTCAAGGCCAAGGTGGACGGCCTGTGCTCCGAGCTGTCCAGCCTGCTGGCCAGCCAGCCTTTCGTTCCAGCGCCCCCGAGCTATCCATCGCAGGGCGGTCAGCAGCAGCAGCAGCAAGGTGGCAGCGGAGGTTTTGGGGGATCGCCGGTCAGCCTGTTCGTCCCGGGGTCGGGAGGGGGCTCGGGCAGCTGGTGGCCCGGGGAGCTCGGCGTGCCGAGCTCCAGCGGATCGCAGAACAACGTCCGATATGCCTACTTCCCCGGCGCGCGGCGCCTGGCCGTCGAGGTCAACGGGCGCGTCAGCGTCTATGACACGCTCGATCATCAGATCGGCGGTGTGTCGCAGCAGCAAGGGTCGGGGGCGTCCGTGACGTTCACCAGCCAGTACGGCGTGGTGAGCGTGCTGAGCTTGCCAATCATCTCCGGCGACCTTGCCGTGAAGCAGGCGCCGATCGCCCCGCCCGCTCCGGCGCAAGCGGCCGCTCCGGCGCAGGCGGACGCCGCCCTCCCCCGCCCTGCTCCGGCGCAGGAAGGGGATATCTTCGCCGCCATCGAGCGACTCGCCGATCTGCGGCAAAAGGGGTTCATCACCGAGCAGGAGTTCGCTGCGAAGAAGACGGAGCTCCTCGGCAGGCTCTGAGCGCGAGGAGAGGACGGTCGCCGAGGGCGACCAGGAGCGGGCGGCCAGCGCCGGAGAGGATCGCGCGCCGGACTCCCGTCAGCCCTCACCCGCCATGACAGACCGCTTCGATGTTGTGCCCATCAGGATCACGCACGAACGCACCGTAGTAGCCCGGGTGGTACTGCGGCCGTAGCCCCGGCGGACCGTTGTCGACGCCTCCAGCGGCGAGCGCGGCCCGGTAGAACGCATCGACGTCGGCCCGCGTCTTCGCGACGAAGGCGACATGCAAGCTTCCCTGCAGCGGGGTTCCCGTGCCGATCCAGAAGTCCGGCTTCCCCTCGGGCCCCAGGCCGGCGTGGGTGCCCGCCTCCCCGGTCATCTCCGGCGTGATCTCCATCACGAGCCCGTAGCCAAGAGGGGCCAGGGCCGCCAGATAGAAGGCCTTGCTCCGCTCATAATCCGAGACTGGAAAACCGATGTGGTCGATCATCATGCGCGCCATCATCGCCCAGACAGACGCGCGCCAGCCGAAGAAAAGCGACTGCACCTCTGCTCCCAGCGAGGCGCACCAGGCACCGCTGTGCACGGCATTCCGATAGGCCGCACGGGATTGCCATCTTCAGCACGAACTCGGCACTGGGCGCCACGGCCGCTCGCGCGCAAACCGCACCATCCGTCCACATGCGAGCTTCTGCCCGGCGCCGCGGTGGTCGACAGGCGGCGCGCTGCCTGGCCTACCGCGCGGGCCGCGCGCTCGCGCGCTCGAGGCCGCGGAGGACCTCCTCGAGCGCTTCCTGGGTGAGCAGACCCACGTGCCGGAAGACCTCCCGGCCCCCTGCGTCGAGGATGACGACGCTCGGCACGTGGTGCAGCCCGGCGAAGGGCCCCTCTCCGGCGATCGTCGGGGCGTCCGCGAGCGCCACCGGGTACGGGAGCTTGAGCGTCGCGACGAAGGCCTCGACGAGCGGCCGGTTCTCGCTCGCCTCGAGGACCAGGAGCGCCGCGTTGATGCGCGGCGTGTGATCGCGGAACAGCCCCGCGAGGAACCGCGCCTCCGCCTGAGACGCCACATCGTAGGTCGCGACGAAGCCGATCACGCTGAACCTGCCCGAGAGCGACCCGGTCGAGAGCTCGCGGCCGTCGAGGGTCTCGTACGAGAAGCTCCGCACCGGGCCGGGCGCCGGGGCCGCCGCGGCGACCGGCGGCCCCGCCGCTGGCTCCCGGACGGCGTCGCCGCCCCCACCGCAGCCGATCGCGAGCAGCAAGAGCGGCGTGCACACCGGCGCGAGCGGCCTCATGGCAGCGGATCACCCTCCAGGTGGGCGTCGAAGAGATCAGCGCAGAGCTGCAGCGAGGGTGGGAGCTCGGCGCCCTTGCGCCGCTGCGCCAGGACGGCATGGCACAGCTCCTCGATGACCAGCTTGATCGGCGTGGCCTCGAGCTGCGCGCCGTCGAGCAGGATCCCCGGACCCGGGGCGTCCTCCGCGCGGACGATGGGATCGTGCCGCGCCCAGGCGATGCCATCCTCGGGGAGATAGCGGCACCAGAGCACCCGCACGAAGCGCAGGTAGAGCGGCGTCACCAGCGCCACCACGCGATCGCCCCCCGCGGCGACGCCGCGCAGCGCGAAGCCGCCCGTCGGGCGCGGTGCGTGCTCCCCCCCCTCGATCGCGACCTCGATCCGCTCGCGGCGACCGGCGTCGCTCTCGACCGACAGGAGCGGCGCATAGATCGCCACCGCAGGCACCTGCAGCTTGGGCGCGTCTTCCGCGAGGACGTCGAGCCACGCCTCGCGCGCCTCGGGGCCGAGCTCCCCGTACACGTGGGCCGCGGCGATGGCCGCCTCGGCGTCGGTCGCGAGCGCGGCGAGCCATTCCCGCCAGGCAGCGAGGATGCGCGGGTCGAGCAGCGCGCCCGACGACGCGGGCAGGCCCTGCGCCGCGCCGTCGGGCGCGGCGGCGTCCAGCGAGGGCTCCTGGACGAGATCGACCGAGCTCGGGTCGCGGCGCTCCGTCATGCCACCCTCAGCGCAGCGCGTCGCGGCGACGCGCCCCGACGTCGCACTCCAGATCGCGCAGGAGCTCGGCGAACTCGTCGCCCCGTCCGAGCGGCGCCGCGAGCGTGATCTCTCCGCCGCGATCCGCGAGCAGGAGCGCGACGCCGTCGCTCGCCTCGACGATGCTCTTCACGAACACGACGTCCGCTGGATGGACCACCACGTGCTGCACCAGCATCCCGGCGCTCGCATCCGCGATCGAGAGGGGTCCGCGCGCGGGCCCGAGCTGCCCCGCGGCCCCCGAGGGCTGCCCGCCGGCCGGAGACGCGGACGCGACTCGCCTGGAATTGCTGTCGTTCCGGCCCATGGACGGCGGAGCTAAGCACCGCTCGCCGGAGGGATCCAGCGGGCACACCCGGCGGGGATGGCCAGCCCCCTCGCCGCGTCAAGATGCCACGTCCCTCCCTCGATCCGCGGGCCCCGTGGCGTTCTCGCGCCCGCCAAAGCGGCGCGAGATCGTCGGGCCGCTCACCTTCACCCTTCATGATTCGCACCGGCGGCTCGCCGGCGGCGTCGTCGGGAGGCGACGGGCCGCGGGCCCGAGCCAGACGAGAGCCGACGAGAGCCGACGAGAGCCGGGGCAGGCGGGCTCTGGGGCCCGCGGAGCGCTCGGGGATCGCCGCGCGGGGCGAAAGCGCCGCCAGGGGCGCTACACTCCCGCCGATGTCAGCCTCACGAGCCTGCAGCGAGCGAATGGAGGAGCGCCGCGAGACGTGCCCGGCGCCGCAGCCGAAGACCGCCGTCGATGACGACGAGCGCGAGCACGACGAGCACGACGAGAACGACGGCAAGCTGATCGACCTGCCGCCGCTCGGGCACGACGAGGAAGAAGGGGGCGACGAGGGCTTCGACGACCTCCTGCAGACGCTCGACGACGCGGAGCAGGGGCTCGACGACGCGAACGCGAGCGACCTCGAGATCGGCGTCGAGCTCGCCGTGGACGACGGCGGGACCGGGGAGGACGAGCCCGCGGAAGAAGGCGTCGACGTCGGGGCGCTCCACGAGGGGATCGCGGAGGCCGACGCGAGCACGTGGCTGTCCGATGAGGCCGTCGAGCAGAGCGACGCCGAGCAGGACGATCTCGACGATCACGGCGGGGCGCACGGCGACGACGGCGGCGCGGAAGGGACGGGAGAGGACCCGGCGGACGACGTGGACGAGGGGGAGCTGCCGGCGCTCGACGCGGACCAGGAGGGCGCCTACGAGGGCGAAGATCTGCTCGCAGAGCTGCCTGATCTCCCCGACGACCAGGCCCCCGTCTGGGATGCGCTGCCCTGGGTCGTCGTCGAGGACGCAGGCGCCGCCGTCCCGTGCAGCACGCTCGCGGTGGCCGGCGGCTACGTCGTCGCAGGCAGCGCCGGCGCAGAGCCCGGGCTGACGAGCGAGCCCGCCGCGCGATCGGGAGGTCGCCCGCGCCGCGCGGAGCGGGCGGGCGGCGAGCGCGGGACCGTGCTCGTCGTCGACGCGGGGGCGCTCTCCGCGCGCCGCGCCGGCATCGACACGTCGGCGTCGTCGATCGCGCTGTCGGACAGCGCGATCCTCATCGCCACGCGCCGCGGCAACCTGCTGCTGAGCGACGATCGGGGGAAGAGCGCGAGCACGCTCGGCGCGTGGGGCTCGGGCGGCGCGCCGGTGACGCTCGCGACGACGCCGGGGCGCCTGTGGGTGCTGGCCGGCAAGACGCTGTGGTCGCCCGCGGCCGGCGCGGTCGTTTCGCCGCCGGAGACCGGCTCCGCCGTGGCCGCGGGCTCGCCCCGCCGCGACGGCGCGCCGTCTCCATCGAAGGGCGCGCTCTCCCTGTCGCCCGGGCCCGCGCTGCGGGACGGCGTGCTCCGGATGAGCGCGAGCGAGGGGGTGATCGTCGCGCTCACGAGCGCGGCCGAAGGACCACAGATCGAGCGGCTCCGCGGCGACGACGAAGGCTCGCCGGTCGTGCCGCTGTCGGGGGCGGCGCGGCGCGCGGCCGAGGCCGACGACTGCAGGCTCGCAGCGGCGGCCGGCGGGCGCTCGATCGCGATCTCCGGCGCCGGGCTCCTCTGCGTGTCGCGCAACGGCGGCGAGACCTTCCGCGTGCTGGAGGGGCTCGCGGTGGTCGTCGCCCTCGCCTTCGCAGGCGACCACAAGACCTCACTGCTGCTCGCGCTCGTCGCGCGCGAGGGCGAGCGCCGGGCGCAGCTGGTCCACGTGCCGTCGAACGCCGCCCCGACGCTCGTCGCCGAGCTCGGGGCGACGCGCCCCGGCGCCCCCGAGGAGGAGGCCGCGTCGATCGGACCGGCGGCGATCGCCTGGGACGCGTCGCGCGAGATCGTGTGGGTCGCGTGCTGGGCGGGGCTCGTCGCGCTCACGCGACAGAGAAAGCACTGACGGTCGTCCTCCGCCTCGCGAGCGGCGCGCTCAGCCGCCGACGAACGACGCGTGCAGCAGGCGCTGCGCGGCCGCGACGTCCGCGGCGTCGACGAGGGCGCCGAGGCGCAGGGGGCCCGCGACCGTGAACCGAGGCGCGATGCCGGCGCGCCCGAGGACCTCCACGAAGCGCGCGAGCGGCTCCGCCGTCGCGGAGAGCCCGTCGCCGACGACGCTTACCGCCGCGAGCCCCTCGACGAGCTCGAGCGACGGCAGCAGCGCGGCGAGCTTTCGCCTGGCCCCCTGCCACTCGGGCACGTTGAGGAGCGGGATCACGAACGCGCCGCCGCCGTGACCGAAGGAGAGATCCCGGAAGCCCAGCCCGAGCTCGCCCGCCACGCGGAGGACCTCGTCGAGCCGGAGCCCGCCGTGCGCCCGCGCGAGGACGACGTTGCCCTCGGCGACGATCGCGCGCGCCGCGAGCGCCGGAGGCGCCGAGCCCGGCGCGAACCGGCGCACCACCGTCTCCCGCGCGCCGGGGCCGGCGTCGAAGGTCGACCGCGCGACCAGGGCCACGCCGGAGCGCCGCGCCCACTCGACCGCCTGGGCGCAGACGACCTTCGCGCCGCACTCGGCCATCTCCTGGAGGACCGCGCAGTCGAGCTCGGGCAGGTGACGGGCGTCCGGGACGACCCGCGGGTCGGCCGAGTACACGCCGTCGACGTCGCTGTAGATCTCGCAGCGCTCGGCGCCCAGCGCCGCCGCGAGCGCCACGGCCGTGGTGTCGGAGCCCCCGCGGCCGAGCGTCGTGATCTCGCGGCGGTAGCTCATCCCCTGGTAGCCGGCGACGATCACGATGCGGCCGCGGGCGAGCTCGTCCTCGATGCGGAACGGGCGGACCTCGATGATGCGCGCGTCGAAGTGGCGATCGTTCGTGAGGATGCCGGACTGGGAGCCCGTGAACGAGATCGCCTCGAAGCCCCGGGCCTGGATGGCGATCGAGAGGAGCGCCATCGAGACGCGCTCGCCGGTCGAGAGCAGCATGTCGAGCTCGCGCCGGGGAGGATCCGCGGCCGCGCTCGCCGCCTGCCGGGCGAGCGCGAGCAGGCCGTCGGTGGTCTTGCCCATCGCGCTGACCACGACGACGACGTCGTTACCGGCGCGCTTCGCGGCGACGACGCGCTCGGCGACCTTGCCGATCCTGTCGACGTCGGCGACCGATGAGCCGCCATACTTCTGCACGATGATCGGACGGCCCGCCTTCGCGGGCGAGGCGCCCGGCTCGCACGGCGAGCCCTCCTGCTGGGCGCGGTTCGACGGCTGCTCGGCCATGCTGCACCTCCAAGCGCTGCGCGCGCTGCGCAAGAGCTCGGGCTATCACGGGCGCGACGCGTGGGCCAAGCGCGCGCCTCCGCCGCGAGGGCGCGGGCCGCGCGGGCGCGCTCAGGCGAGCTCGCTCTGGAGCAGCATCTCGTAGAGCTCCGCCTCCGAGTCGCGCCCCTCGGCCCGCGCCCGAGCAGCGAGCCGCGCGAGCACGTCGCGCCGCCGCGGCGCGACCTCCAGGCGGACGGCGTCGTCCCCCTCCTCCATCCGCGCCGAGAGCAGGGCGAGGAGATCGAGATCGCGACCGAGCCGATCGAGCACATCGGCGAGCGCCATCGCCACCCCCTGATCGGCGGGATCGGCGCGGAGCCGATCGGCCAGCCGCTCGGCCAGGAGCTCGTCGTCGACGCCGAACGCGCGGGCCAGCGGCACCTGCCCCTCCGCCAGCGTGACGCTGCTGGGGATGGGCGCCGTGAGGTCGGTCGACGTGTCGGTACCATCGAGCGTGGGCATCTCGTCGATGGTCCCGGGGTCGATCGGCGCGGCCTTGGGCGGGGAGGCCGGCGCGCGGGAGACAGGGGGAGGCTTGTTCGGCGCCGGAGCGATCACCACGGGCTCGGGCGGGACCGTGCGCCGGCGCGGGGCGGCGACGTGGACCTCGATCCGCTGCTCGGCCGCGCGGGGCCGCTGGACCGGGCCAGGCGGCGCCGCCGGGGCAGGCGCGACCGGCGGCGCGATCTCGCCCGAGACGCGGCGGAACGCGGCGGTGATGCCTGGATCGCGCGGCCGGAGGCGCAGCGCGAGGCCTAGCTGTCGCTGCGCCGCGAGGAGATCCCCCCGGGTTCGCTCCTCGATCTCGGCGGCCTCGACGAGCAGGGCCGCGACGGCGGCGGCGCCGTCGCCGAACGGCGCTCCCCTCGCGCGACCGGGGCCCGCGTCGTCCGCGCGGCCCTGGAGGGCGAGCTCCACCGCGTCGCGCAGCCGCCCGAGCGCGACCGACGCTCCCCCGAGATCGCCGAGCCCGGCGCACCAGCGGCCCTCGAGCAGCCGCGCCTCCAGCGCCTCCGGCACGCCGGGCGGGACGCTCCGCACGCGCGCGATCGCCGCCGGGAGATCCCCCGCGATCTCCGCGAGGCCGCGGCCGAGCTCGAGATCGAGCGCGCACGCGGGCGCGCCGCTGCGCGCGGCGAGGGCGCGCGCCCGGGCGAGGAGGTCGAGCGCGCGCCTCCCCTCCCCCGCCGCCCGCAGCGAGCGCGCCAGGCCCGCGACCACGTCGGGGCTCTCCGGCGCGTAGCGGAGCGCCCGCTCGAAGAGCACCCGCGCGTCGGCGACGTCGCCCCGCGCGAGGAACGCCTCCGCGGCCCTGCGAGACACGGCGTGGCGCGCCTCGGCGCCGCGCGCGGAGGCCTCGAGGTGCTCGGCGTCCGCGAGCGCGCCGCGCACGTCGGCGACGTCGAGCCGCGCGTGGAATCGCGCCCACCGCAGCGCCTCGATCCCGGGCGCGCGCGCCACGCCGAGGTTCAGCGCGTCGAGGCGCACGTCGACGGCGTCCGCGAGCGCCGCCGCGCGCAGCCACGCGAGCGCGGCGAGCGGGCCGTAGGGCTCCGCGTGCGCGGCGCGTGCGAGCGCGGAGAACGCGCCGTCATGATCGCCGACCGCCTCGAGGAGCGCGCCGCCGAGGAGGCCGGCGTCCACGGCGGGCATGGCGTCGACGACGGTCGAGAGCGCCCCCTCGGCGCGCTCGCCGATCACGAGGTCGAGCCAGGCGAGGCGCGAGGAGATCTCGGGGTGCCGCGGGGCGCGCTCCAGCGCGGCGAGGTAGGCGCGCCGCGCCTCGTCGAGCCCGCCCGCGAACGCGAGCTCGTCGGCGGCGCCCGCGAGCTCGGCCGCCTCGAGCGCCCTGAGCGCGCGGTCGCCGAGCGCGGGAGGCGCCGCGCCGAGCGCGCCTTCGGCGCGGAAGCGGCCCGCCTCCGCGGTGACCACGGCCCACTGCACCCCCTCCACCGCGGGCGCCCGCGCGCCCGCCGCGGGCAGGAGCAGGCGGACGATCCGCTCGACCGCGGCGTCCAGAACGATCGCGCCCTCGACGAGGCGCCCGTGCGTACCCGCCATCATCGAGAGCGCCTGCAGCGCGAGCGCGTGCGGCGGGGCGGCGAGGCCGATGCCGCGGGCGCGCTCCGGCAGGAGCCTGAGCGCGCGCTCCCCCGGGGCCACGGCGACGTCGAACGCGAGCGCCGTCTCGCCGGATCGCAGCGCGACCAGCGCGCCGTTCTCGATGGGCGCGATGATGAGCTGCGGCGCGCCGTCGCCGAGGAGGCCGCGGAGCCGCGGCGCGGCCCAGCCGGCGAGCTCGGTCCCCTGCGCCTCGACGGAGAGCCGGACGAGCTGGCCACGCCGGTGCCGGAAGCGCGCCACGCCGCCGGAGAGGTCGACGGGGAACCGGATCCCGGCGAGCCGCACCACGAGCTCGGTGACGCGGAGCGGACCGAGCGCGAACGGCTCCCCGAGCTCGATGGCGAGCGCGCCCTTGCTGACGGCGAGCCGGAGGACAGGACGGTCGTCGGGCGGGCGCGGGGCCGCGCCGCCGCCGGGCGCGAGCGCGCGGATCGACGGCGCAAGGCCCAGCGCGCGCGCCGGCCGGCCGCGCCTCTGTCCAGCAGCCATACCCGCCAAGGGTATCAACCCGGCGGCATTTCAGGCGAGTTCACGGCGATCGCGCCGGACGAGGCGCGGCGGGGCGGGTCAGACGTCGCCCTTGGCGAGCTTGTCCTTCATTTTCTGGATGAGCGCCGGGAACCCATCCTTCTTGATGATCTTCGTGAACTGGGCGCGGTAGCTCCCCACCAGGCTGACGCCCTCGGTGACGATGTCCTGCACGCGCCAGACGCCGCCCTTCTCGGAGAGCTTGAAGGCGATCTCGACCGGCTCCTCGCGCGCGTCCTTCCTGGAGAAGGCCTTGGTCTTGACCGTGATGGCGCTGCCGCTCGCAGTCTCGCTGAGGTACTCGACGTTGAAGTCGAGCGTCTTCTTCAGGTTGCGCTCGTAGGCCTTGCGCACCAGCTGCTTGAGGAGCTCGCTGAACTGCTGCTTCTCGGCGTCGGTCCGCGCGGCCCACTCGCTGCCCAGCGAGGCCTCCGCCAGCGCCGAGTAATCGAGCATCTCGTCGAAGACCGCGCCCACCTTCTTCTGGTTCTCGACCCCCCCCTTCTTCAGGAGGTCGAACAGGGCCGTCTGCTTGGCCTTGACGACGTCCGTCGCCGGCCCGGCGCTGGCGAGGCCCACCGGGCCGAGCGTGAGCGCGAGCAGCGAGAACGCCGCCGCGAAGAGATGGTTCATCCTGCGTGTCACGTATGGTTCTCCTTCTGTGCCTGCGGGCAGCGAGCGCGCCTCGGGAGGCTTCTACTGCTCACCTTGGTCCTACGCAAACGGCCTGCCAGGTCGGACGCAGGGCCCGGCGGCCCGGCGACGTCCCGCCCCTGCTCTCCATGAACACCGCGAAAAGAGACAGCAATCCGACTGCACTGGCCCGCTCCCCAGGGGCAGACGACGGCCTCGGCGGCCTATTCACGCGCGGCGGCGGGCTCGGCCGCAATCTCCCGGCTGGGCGCCCGGAGAAGCTCGTGCGCGGCGCAGCGGGGCGTGAACGGAGCGCCACGCGTCCGATGTGACGATGCATCGACCGCGGCCGCGCGGGCTCCGCGTCAGCCCGCCGGGCGCGATCGTGGGGAGAGCTCCGCGGCGACGGCGAGGCGCTCCGCGCCGCCGGACTCCGGCGGCCGGTCCGGGACCCTCACCCGGAACGCGGTGCCCTCGCCCTCGCGGCTGTCCACCTCGATCGCGAAGCCGTGATCGTCGAGGATCCGCTTCACCACGGCCAGGCCGATGCCCATGCCGTGCGTGCGGGTCGTGAAGAACGCGTCGAAGAGGCGATCGCGGGCGCCCGCGGGGATGCCTCGCCCCTTGTCGCGGATCTCCAGGAGCCAGGCGCTCGGGTCGCGCCAGAGGCGCACGGTCACGACGGCGCCCGCGGAGCTCGCCTGGATCGCGTTCCGCACGAGGTTCCAGACGACCTGGCGCATCTGGGCCGCGTCGGCGGTCACCGGCGCGGACGACGGCCCATCGAAGCGCACCTCGACGTCGCTGCCGCGGCCCGAGCGCCCCGCGAGCACGACGACGTCGCGGGCCGTCGCCGAGAGGTCCACGCCCTCGAGCGTGGGCACCCGCGGGCGCGACAGATCGAGCATGTCGCCCACGAGGTCGTTCAGGCGCGCGGTCTCGCGCTCGATGATCTCGCAGAGCTTGCGGTCCTCGTCGGAGAGCGTCCCGCCCGTGCGGAGGAGCTCGATGGATCCCGCGATCGAGCCGAGCGGGTTCCTGATCTCGTGGGCCAGCCCCGCGGCGAGGCGGCCCAGCGCCGCGAGCCGCTCGGCTTGCTCCGCCCGCGCGGTGGCCTGCTCCGCCCGCGCGGTGGCCTGCACGAGCCGGCCGCCCGTCGCGCGCAGCCGCTCCGCCAGGTAGCTCGCGAGCAGCGTGACCACCACGATCGCGAGCAGGTTGACGAACATGGGGTACCGCAGCTCGCCCCACTGCGTCGCGTACGCCCCGGCGGGCTGATCCGGCGGCACCCCGAGGAGGTGCAGCCCGAGCGCCGCGCACAGGACGAGGTACGCCGCCGCCCCTGACGCCGCGGCGACGATGGCGCCGGGGAGCCCGAGGAGGATCGCCCCCGTGAGGCAGGTGAGGCCGTAGAGCGACGTCGCGCCGCTCGATGCCCCGCCGGTGATGTACACGAGCGCGGTCCAGGTGATCTGATCGGTCACGAGCTGCGCCCGCGCGATCGCCCGGAGGGCGCGGTTCATGCGCAGGAACACGGCGTAGATGCCGGAGACGCCGTACGCGGCGGCGACCGTGACCAGCGCGACGTTGCTGGAGAAGCTCCCGGGGGTGAAGCCGCCGAGGTACACCGCCGCGGTCACGACGAGGAAGACCGTGAGCACCGCGAGGCGCAGCGCGATGAGCCAGGTGAGCCGGCTCGCGAGCGGCGCCTCGGCGCCGCCGGGAGCGCCGGACGGGAGCAGCATCGCCGGTGTCGAGGCGCGGGCGTCGCGCGGCGGCGCGGCCTCGGCGTGATCTCGCGGCGCCCCGGCCTCGCCGCCCGGGCTCGCCGGGGAGGCCGCGGGCGACATCACTCCGCCTTGATCTTGCCGGCGAGATCGAAGATCGGCAGGTACATCGAGATGAGCACGACGCCCACCATGCCGCCGACGATGACCATGAGGAGCGGCTCGAGCAGCGACGTCAGCGCGGCGACGGCGACGTCGACCTCCTCTTCATAGAAGTCGGCGATCTTGTTGAGCATCGTGTCGAGGGCGCCGGTCTGCTCGCCGACCGCGACCATCTGCACGACCATGCCGGGGAAGACCTGCATCTCACCGAGCGGCTCGGCCATGTTCTTCCCTTCGGAGATCTTCTGGCGGGAGTACATGAGGCCCTCCTCCACGACGACGTTGCCGGCCGTCTTCGCGACGATGTCGAGCGCGTCGAGGATCGGCACGCCGGAGCCGAGCAGCGTGCCGAGCGTGCGCGAGAACCGCGCGACGGCGATCTTCTGCATGACCGGGCCGATGATGGGGAGCCTGAGGATGAGGCGGTGCACCATCCGCTTGCCGGACGGCGAGCGGTAGAAGTAGGTCGCGCCGACGACCGTGCCCACCGCCACGACCACGATGAGCGGGAGGTAGGTGACGAACGTCTTCGAGACGGCGATGACGATCTTCGTGAGCTGCGGGAGCGCGTCCTTCGCGCCGAACTCCGCGAACATCGTCTCGAAGGACGGGATGACGAACGACATCAGCACGACCATGACGACGATCATGATCACGATGACGGCGATCGGGTACGCGAGCGCGCCCCGCACCTGGCGCGCGAGCTTCACGCGCTTCTCGATGTAGATCGCGAGCCGGTTCAGGATGCTGTCGAGGATGCCGCCCACCTCGCCGGCCTGGACGAGGTTGACGAACAGGTCGTCGAAGATCTTCGGGTGGCGCCGGAGCGCGTCGCTGAACGTCGCGCCCTGCTCGACCGTGTTCTTGATGTCCTTCAGCGCCGCCTGGAAGATCTTGTTCGGCTCCTGGTTCGCCAGGATCTCGAGGCACTGGACCAGCGGGAGGCCCGCGTCGATCATCGTCGCGAACTGGCGGATGAACTTGACGAGGTCCTTCGGCTCGACGCCCGAGCCGAAGCTCAGGCTGAGGCTGAGCTGCGCCCCCTTCTTCTTGACGCGGGTGGGGTTGAGCTGCTGAGCGCGGAGGCGGTTCTGCACCGCCGCCTCGTTCTCGGCCTCCATGGTGCCCTTCCGGATCTCTCCGGTGCGGCCGCGCGCCTCCCAAACGAACTCCGCCATAGTGCTCCCGGTCTTCTCCCTGGTCCACGACGGGCCTAGCCGACGCGCAGGGGCGGCCCCGCCTCGGGGAGGCCAGGATAAAGTTCCAGGCGGTCCAGGGTCAAAGACGGTGGCGCGTTCTCTGATCCGGCAGGGGGGGCGGTGGGGGGCGGTGCGACGGGACGGGGGACGGGGGACGGGGAAGGAAAGGAGAGGGCGCCACGCCGAGCAGCACGCGCCGGCGGGGGTCTCCGCGCGGCGGGGGCGGGCGGGCGCTCGGCCATCCGCCAAGACGGGGACCGAAGCGCTTACGCTGAGAACACCGCCCGGCATGTCTCCCTTCGGGCCATGCCACCTGGAACGTTTCGTCGCGCGCCACACAAGGCGCGCCTGAGACGCCGCGCCCCCTGACACCGGATGGCACCTCGGTCGGTGCTCGCCGCGCCCACCCGCCCCCGCCGCGCGGAGACCCCCGCCGGCGCTCACCTCGATCCCAGCCCGACAAGTCCTACCCGATCCGGAGGACGCGGCGTCTGGTCCGGATGGGTCAACACCGGACGGCGAAGGCGTCGGTACGTGGCCGCTGCGAGAGCTAACTGTGCCCGCGCTCCGCCACGTAGCGGACCGCGCCGTGCACCTCGCGGAGGAGCGCGCTCTGCCGGCGCTCGACGCGCACGAGCTCCTGGTGGCCCTCCCACGCGCCGACCGGCGCGACAAGGACGCCTCCGTCGCTCAGCCGCGCCTCGAGCGCCGTGGGAGGCTCGGTCAGCGCGTACGTCACCGCGACCTTCCAGGGCCGCTCCGACGGCGACGTCAGCTCGCCCGCGAGCACGCGCTCGGCGAGCGAGCGCCCGTCGCCGCACAGCAGCGTGACGCCCGCGCCCTCGTCGGACGCCCCGGCGGCGCTGGCCGCGAGCGCCTCGTCGCCCTCCTGGCGATCCGGCCGCGCGCCGAGCAGCCGAACCGCGCGCGCGTGAAGCACGGGGTCGATCTCGATCGAGGCGACGTGCCCGGTCGGGCCGACGATGCGCCGCGCGAGCGCCGCCCCGTAGCCGGTGCCCGTGCCGAGCTCGAGCAGACGGTCACCCGGCCCGAGATCGAGCAGGCTGTACGTGAGCAGGTACGCGTGCGGCGCGCTCACGGTCGCGTGCCCCGCGCGGTCGAGCGGCAGCGGCGTGTCGTCCGCCGACGCGGCGAGATCCTCCGGAAGAACGAAGCGCTCGCGCGGCACGAGCAGGATCGCGTCCAGGTAGTGGGCGAGGAACTCGAAGCGGCGCGCGAGCTCGGCAACGAGCGGCGCCCGCGCGACACGCCCGGCCTCGGCGAGCTCGACGTCGCACGCGATGGCCGCGTCGAGCCGCTCGGGGACCGGCTCCCAGCGATCGGGCCGGCGATCGTCGTACCTCGCCGCAAGCGCGGCGAGCGGCGCAACGGCGGCGCGTATTTCGGTGCCCACGGGAGAAGCCACGGGGAGATCCTGAAGCAGGACCGCCCGTGCGGCTCGATTTTTCGGGGAGCGCGTCGCGATTGTCCACGCGTCGTCCGGCTCATCCGCCGAGTCATCCAGCCTGCCGCCAGAGCTCGTTTGACAGGGGCACCCTGCCCTCCTCATCCTCGGCCATGACCCCCGTCGATCTCACGCCGATCGCAGCGCTCGCGATCGAAGCGCACCGCGCCACGCCGTGCGCGTGCGTCGCCGCAGCCGCGCGCACGCGAGACAACGTCCGGTACGGAGCGGGCGCCGCTGGACACCTGTGGCTGGAAGGCAGCCCGCCGGCCGGCGCCCGCGGCGCGGCGCCGGCCGCGGCGACGGGCGACGCGATCTTCGATCTGGCGTCGGTGACGAAGCCGTTCACCGCGCTCGCGTTCGCCCGGCTCGCCCGCGCAGGCAAGGTGAGGTTCGACGAGCCGCTCGGTCAGGTGCTTCCGGAGCTCGCCGGCACGCGATCGGCGCGCGTGCCGCTCGAGCTCCTCGCCGCCCACCGCGCCGGGCTCGAGGCGCACCGCCCGCTCCATCCGCCCGGCGACGACGCGCCGATCGATCCCCTCGGCGCGCTGCTCGCCTGCGCGAACGGGCGCCGCGCGGAGTGCGAGGGCGATCCGCCCGCCGGCGGGTTCCCGCCGGTGTACAGCGACCTCGGGTACCTGCTGCTCGGCGCCGCGGTCGCGCGGCGCGGCGAGGCCGAGCTCGACGAGGTCGTCGCGCGGGAGGTGACGGGCCCGCTCGGGCTCGCGGTCGCGCCGGTCCGCGCGCTCCGGCGGCGCGAGCCGCGGTTCGACGAGCGCGTCGTCCCCACCGAGGACGTCGCGTTTCGCGGGGGCGTGATCCGCGGCGCGGTGCACGACGACAACGCCTGGACGATCGCGCGCGACGGGATGGCAGGGCACGCGGGCCTCTTCGGCGACGCCATGTCCGTGGCGCGGCTCGGGGTCGCGCTGCTCGAGGCGCTCGCGGGCGAGCGCCCGGAGTGGCTCTCGCGCGACGAGGTAGAGCGGCTGATCGCGCCGCGCCCGGGCGGGTCGCTGCGCGCCGGGTTCGACGGCAGGAGCGGCGAGAGGCCGAGCTCCGGCGCGCGCTTCGGCCCGCAGACCTTCGGCCATCTCGGCTTCACAGGGACGAGCCTCTGGATCGATCCGGAAGCGGAGCTCGTCGGCGTGCTGCTCACGAACCGCGTCCACCCGACGCGCGCCTCCGACGCGATCCGTCGCACGCGGCCCGCCGTCTACGACGCGATCGCGGAGGCCATGGCGCGGGCGCGATGACGCGAGGGCGGATGGCGCGCCGCATCGCTCCCGCGTTTTCGCGGGCCGGCGCGGAGCGATGCTAGGCTGCCGCGGTGTCACACGGCGCCGTCCCCGAAGAGCTGGGCCCGTCCTCCGGGCTGGTTCGCTCGCCCGCAGAGCCGCCGCGCGCGCCCGGCGAGCTGCCCCCGGTCCAGCGCGAGCACGACGCGGTCGACGCGCCGAGGCCCCCCGGCGCGGGTGATGCCCCGCCGCCCGGGTCCGCCAGGGCGCTGCGGCGCGCGCAGCCCTCCGCCGCGAAGCCCAGCTCGCTCCGCCAGAACGCCGCGCAGAGCGGCCGCTTCATCCGCGCGTACCTGACGACGTTCACCGTCCTCGCGAGCTACCTCTGGTTCTTCTTCCTCCGCCGCCTCTTCGGAGACACGTGGGCGAACAACCGCGTGGACGAGGTCCATGCGAGGAACGCCCGCCGCATCGAGCGCACGATCGTCGAGCTCCAGGGCCTCTTCATCAAGGTCGGCCAGATGCTCAGCATCATGGCGAACTTCCTCCCCGCGACCCTGCGCGCGGGGCTCGAGGGGCTGCAGGACCAGGTGCCGCCGCGCCCCTACGAGGAGATCGAGGCGCGCATCGCCGAGGAGCTCGGGCGCCCCATCGGCGAGGTCTTCGCCCGCTTCCACAGGGAGCCGCTCGCGAGCGCGTCGCTCGGCCAGGTGCACGAGGCGTGGCTCATGGACGGCACGCGCGTGGCCGTGAAGGTGCAGCACCGCGACATCGACGAGATCGTCCGCCTCGACCTGCTCACCATCCGCCGCATCATGGCGATCGTCGCGCAGTTCGTCCCCGTGCAGGGGCTCGACGCCTACTACCACCAGATCCGCTCGATGATCCTGGAGGAGCTCGACTTCGTTCGCGAGGCCAGGAACATCGTGCGCATCGCCGACAACTTCGCGAAGCAGCCGCAGGTCCGGTTCCCCCGGCCCATCGATGCCTACTGCACGCGCCGGGTGATGACGACGACGTTCGTCGAGGGCATCAAGGTGGGCGACGTCGCGGCGCTCGACGCGCACGGCGTCGATCGCAAGGCGCTCGCCCGGCAGATCGTGCAGGTCTTCTGCCAGCAGATCTTCATCGACGGCGTCTACCACGCGGATCCGCACCCGGGGAACATGCTGGTCGGGCCGGGCGGGGAGCTCATCCTGCTCGACTTCGGCGCGGTCGCCGAGCTCTCCCAGGAGATGCGCGAGGGCATCCCCGAGTTCCTGGAGGCCGTGATCCGCCGCGACACGGAGGGGATCATCAAGGCGCTGCGCAAGATGCGCTTCTTCTCGCGGCGGGACGCCGTCGACGTCAGCGAGAAGGTCGTCGAGTTCTTCCACCAGCGCTTCCAGGACGAGGTGAAGCTCGAGTCGTTCAACCTGAAGGACATCAAGCTCGATCCGCAGAAGGGCATCGAGAGCCTGATCGACCTCCGGCGCATGAACATCGGGCTGAAGGAGCTCTCCGGCGCGTTCCACGTGCCGCGCGACTTCGTGCTGCTCGAGCGCACCCTCCTCCTCTTGACGGGCGTCTGCACGCAGCTCGATCCGGACCTGAACCCGATGGACGTCGTGCGCCCCTACCTGCAGGACTTCGTCCTCGGCAGCCGCGACTGGGCCCAGATCGCCCTCGAGGCGGCGAAGGACATGGGGATCAAGGCGCTGACGATCCCGGACGATCTGCGCAAGTACCTCACGCGCGCCAACCGCGGCGAGGCCGAGGTGAAGATCCGCGGCCTCGCCCAGGCCGCGTCGCTCGTCTACACGGGGGTGCGCCAGCTCATCTACGCGGCGCTCGCGATCGCCGCCGGCTTCGCGGGGCTCCAGCTGTACCTGGCTGGCCAGGCGGCGCTCGCGCGCTATTGCCTCTACGGCGCCGCTGCGGCCGGCGCGCTGCTCGCAGGGAGCCTCCTGTTCACGAACCGAGGGTGACGACACGCCATGAGCTCGATCGATCTGTCCCAGTACGAGGCCGACGTCGCGGCCGCCGAGGCCGAGGTGACGCGGATCAGGGAGGCGAACGCGGCGCTCGCCGAGGAGTACCGCGGCGTTCCCGCGGAGGACGCGCGCGAGATCCTCCGCCGCGGCGCGGCGTCGCTCGCCGCCGCGCGCGACCGCTGCGAGGCGGCGCGCGTCGCGCTGAAGCTCGCGCAGACGACCGGCTCGCCGCACGGGCTGCTCGCGAAGGGCGGGGTCGTCGCGGGCTCGGTGGCCGTCGCCATCCCCGCCGGCTCGTCGAGCGTCGAGCGGGCCCGCCTCGTCGACGAGGCGCTCTCGGCCGAGCTCACCGGCGCCGCGCGCGATCTCGGCGTGGTGCTCGCCGCGCCCGCCGAGCGCTACACGCGGGAGCGCCCCGGGCGCGACGCGGAGGGGCGCACCATCCTGGAGGTGTCCGGGCACGTGGAGGGCGATCTGCTGATGCCCGCCGTCTCCAAGGCGGCCAAGAACGCGCGCAGGAGCTGAGCTCCGCGCGCAGGAGCCGAGCTCCGCGCGCGAGGCGCTCGCATGCCCGCGCGCGCTGAGCTGCACGCGCGACGCCGCGGCGCTCAGCCCCGGAACGCGGCGATGATCGCCGCGGCCCGCTCCTCGACGCGCGCGCGGAGCGGGGCGAAGCGCGCGTCCGCGCGCGCGCGGTCGAGCACCGTGCAGCGCTGCATCCAGAAGGCGTCGAAGAGCCCTGCGTCCACCGCGCCGGCGAGCACGCGGAAGAGCGCGTCGTCGTCGCCGAGGA
Source organism: Sorangium sp. So ce128 (assembly GCF_051525245.1). Taxonomy (NCBI): domain Bacteria; kingdom Pseudomonadati; phylum Myxococcota; order Polyangiales; family Polyangiaceae; genus Sorangium; species Sorangium sp. So ce128. Next base: position 8,816,739 of record NZ_CP150313.1, read on the forward strand.
AGGCGAGGATCTCGGCGTACATCTGGAAGAAGAGCGGGCGCAGCCGGCTGCCCGGCTCGGAGCTGTCCACCTTCGCGCTCAGGAACGCCCGCTGCTCGTCCGAGAGCCGCGACGTCGCGAGCACGTCGCGGTAGATGCGCGCGTACTGGATCGGGATGGTCTCCGCCGCGAGCGGCAGATCGTCGATGGGGAACGCGGCGCCGCGCCACAGCCCGAAGCGGGCGCGCATCACCGCCTTGTGAAAGCGGCTCGACGGGTCCTCCGCCGGCAGGTCGAGCAGCACGCCGGCCGCCGGCCAGTCGCCGAGCAGCGCGCGGCCGCGCGCCAGCTCCCAGCGCGGGAACGGCTCGCTCGGATCGAGCGCCAGCGCCGTGTCGAGCCGGAACATCGCCTCGTCGACGAGCCCCGCCTCGAGGAGGATGCGGCCGAGCAGCTCGTGCGCCTTGGCCAGGCTCGGCGCGCACTGGAGCGCCTTGCGCAGCGCCGGGACGGCGCCGACCGGATCGCCCGCGCTGAAGCGGACCGTGGCGAGGGCCACCCACGGCTCGCCGAGCGCGGGGGCCAGCGCGATCGCCCGCTCGGCGGCCTGCTGCGCCTTCGCGAACTGCGCCGCGCCTTCACCCCGCGCGCCCATCAGCCGCGCGAAGGCGATCGCGTAACCGGACAGGATGCTCGGATCGTTCGGGGAGAACGACAGCGCCTCCTCGAACAGCGCAACGGCCGGCGCGGCGTCCCCGTACCAGAGGCGCCGCATCTGGTGGCGCGCGCGCAGGTACAGGTCGATCGCGCGCGGGTCGCTCGGCGACTCGCGCTCGCGGCTGGCGGCGTCGACGGTGAGCGCCGCGGCGATCGCGCTCGCCGCGTCGTCGCTCACCGTGAGCAGCGCCTCGGGCGAGCTGTCGAACCGCTTCGCCCAGAGCTGGAACCCGTCCTCGACGCCGATGACGCGCACGGTGACGCGCACGCCGCCAGGCGGCATGCGCGACGCCGGCCGCGAGTACGGCGCCGGGGGCTGCGAGCGCGGCCCTTCCGGGGCGTAGCCGCTGCCGGTGCGGCGGATCGACCCCTCGACGACGACCTGCACGCCGAGCTCGCGGCCGACATCCCTGGGCTCGCGGCCGTCGAGCCGCACCCGGGAGACCGCTGCGCGCGGCCGGACCTTGAGGCCGGCGGTCATCGACAGGGTGTCGGTGAGGTCCTCGGTGAAGCCGTCGGCGAGGTACTCGTCGTCCGGCGCGCCGACGTTGCGGAACGGGAGCACGGCGACCGTCTTCAGCGACGACGTCGGCGTCGGCGCGGGCGTGGGCGCGGGCGCCGCCAGCGTGGGCGAGTTGAGCCGCCGCTGCGGCGCCGTGACCGCCTCGACCGACGACGCGGCGACCCGGGTCGGGTTCTGCTCGATCGGCTGCGGCGCCGTCGGCGCGGCCGTGGCGGAGGACGCGGCGATGGCGGACACGAGCGACTGCGCCGGCTGCGGGGCGATCGACAGGCGCGAGCGCGCGAGCAGGAGCGCGCGGTGGGCCTCGGCCGCGCTGGCGTAGCGGTCCTCACGGCGGATCGCCATGCACCTCAGGACGACGTCCGCGACGGGGAGGGGCACGTCCGGACGGACGGAGCGCGGGTCGGGCGGCGGGGACTTGAGCCTTGACATGGCGGCCGCGATCGCGCCGGCGCCCGGCCACGCGCGCCGGTGGGTGAGGCACTCGAAGAGGATCATGCCGAGCGCGTAGATGTCGGTGCGGGCGTCGAGGTCGGGCTCGCCGGTCAGCTGCTCCGGCGACATGTACGCGGGGGAGCCGAGCACGAAGCCCTGCGACTCGCCGGCGCTCGGCCCGGACGAGGTGCGCGCGATGCCGAAATCGGTGATGACGACGCGCCCGTTCTTGTCGATGAGGACGTTCTCGGGCTTGAGGTCGCGGTGCACGATGCCCGCCGCGTGCGCGGCGCCGAGCCCGTCGCAGAGCGAGCAGCCGATGCCGATGGCCTGCTGCGACGGCATCGGGCCCGTCCGCGCGAGAACGCCGTGCAGCGACTCGCCCTCGACGCACTCCATCGTGAGGAACTTCTCGCCGTCGTGGTCGCCGAAGTCGAACGTCCGCGCGACGTTCCTGTGCGTGACGCGGCGCGCGAGCTTCACCTCTTGCCGGAAGCGCTCGAGCATGCCGGCGGAGTCAGCGAGATCACGACGGAGCATCTTGAGGGCGACCACCTCGTCGAGCTCCACGTCGCGGACGCGGTAAACGCTGCCCATGCCGCCGGTGCCGAGCAGGCCGAGGATCTCGTAGCGCCCGGCGATGCGCTGAGGCGCCGCGACGAAGCCAGACCCATGGCTCGGCTCGCTGCGCGGCGTCGGCTCGGAGGCGGTAAGTCGCCTGTCGCTCACCCGGTCAGTCTACCCAGGCTGAAGGGCAGAAGTCAGCGCGAGCGAACCGCTGGACAGAAAACATGAAATTCGCCGCATCCTGCTCACCTCGACATACCTTCTTCCCGCTTCCGCTCCTGGCGTCGCTCCGTTATATGTACGCGCTCCGCGGGTGGACGAATGCAGCATCGCACCAAGCATGAGCCGTCGTCCTCTCTGCTGGAGGTGAGCCTCGATCCGGGCGAGGCGCTGCTCGCGGAGGCGGGCGCGATGGTCGCGCGGTCGCCGAGCCTGCGGACGGAGGTCCGGCTCAACGCGGGCCGCGGGGCCGGGCTGCTCGGGCGGCTCAAGGCGTTCTTCGTCGCGCTGCTCCGGAAGCTCGCGGGGGGCGAGACGTTCTTCGTGAACCGGATCGAGGCGCCGGAGGGCGGGTGGGTGTGGCTCGCCCCACCGCTCAGCGGCGGCATCAAGCACGTCCGCCTCCAGGGAGAGACGGTGCTCTTCGGCGCGGGCTCGTACCTCGCGAGCGCGGGCGACGTCGACGTCAAGGTGCGCTGGGGTGGGCTGCGCGCCATCCTCGCGCGGGAGGGCGTCTTCTTCATCGAGGCCTCCGGCGTCGGGGATCTCTGGATCACGAGCTACGGGGCGATCGAGGAGCTCCCGTGCGACGGCTCGCTCGTCGTGGACAGCGGGCACCTCGTCGGGTTCGACGCGTCGCTCGCGCTCACGATCAGGAGCCCTGGCGGCGGGCTCATGGGCCTCATGGTCTCTGGCGAAGGCGTGGTGTGCGAGCTCTCGGGCCGCGGCCGCGTGCTGATCCAGTCGCGCAGCGCCGGCGCGCTCGTGGGGTGGCTCGCGCCGCTGCTCCCGCCCTGAGGGAGCGGCGGAGACGTCCGATGCAGGTGAATCTCCTCTACCGTCCCTCCCAGGCCCTCGCGCAGTGCTGGCTCGACCCGGGCGAGCGCGTGTTCGCCGAGAGCGGCGCGCTCGTGGGCATGTCGACGAACGTGCGCGTGGAGACGCAGTCGGGCGGCATCATGTCGGGCTTGAAGCGGATGCTGGCCGGAGAATCCTTCTACAGGAACGCGTTCGCCGCGGAGGGCGGGCGCGGAGAGGTGCTGTTCGCGACACCGCTGTCCGGGGACATGGCCGTGCTGGAGGTGGGTGACCGGCAATGGTGCGTCCAGAGCAGCGCCTATGTCGCGTCCAGCCCCGATGTCGAGGTGAGGACGCGCTCGTCCGGCCTGCGCGGCTTCTTCTCGGGGGCAGGGCTCTTCGCGCTGGAGACGGCGGGGCAGGGGCAGATGATCATCGGCGCGTTCGGCGCGCTCGAGGAGCTCGAGGTGAGAGGCCACGTCGTCATCGACACGGGGCACATCGCAGCGTGGGAGTCGACGCTCGCCTGCCGGATCGGCAAGAACACGTCGACGTGGCTCGGCACGTGGCTCTCGGGCGAGGGCCTCGTCTGCCACGTCGAGGGGAACGGCAGCCTGTGGGTCCAGTCGCGCAACGCCGGCAGGTACGGCGCGGCGATCGGCGCGCGGCTCGCCCCGCGGCAGCCCTAGAGATCGGGGGACGGCGTGCGCGACGAGATCCGAGGCAACCCCGAGTTCGGCGTGCTCCACGTGACCTTCGAGCACGCCGGCGAGCAGATCGTCGCGGAGAGCGGCGCGATGGTCGCGCGCGACGCGGCCATCGACATGAAGACCAGCCTGCAGGGCGGGCTCGCCAGCGCGCTCAAGCGCAGGATGACGGCCGGAGAGAGCCTCTTCCAGAGCACCTTCACGGCGACGGCGCCCATGCAGTCGATGCGGCTCGCGCCGGCCCCCGAGGGCTCGATCGAGCGCCTCGTGCTGCGCTCGGGCATGGAGGTGTTCCTCCAGTCGGGCGCCTATCTCGCCTCCACGCCCGGCATCACGTTCGACACGAAGTGGCAGGGGGCCAAGGGCTTCTTCGCCGGCGGCCTGTCGCTGCTCCGGGCGTATGGCGAGGGGCTGATCTGGTTCTCGAGCTACGGCGGTATCCACGCGATCGACGTCGGTCGCCAGCACGAGGGCTATCTCTGCGACAACACCCATCTGCTCGCGTTCACCGAGGGCCTGAGGTACCAGGTGCGCAAGCTGTCGGGCCTGAAGGGCCTGTTCCTGTCCGGCGAGGGGCTCGTCTGCGAGTTCCAGGGGCACGGGCGGCTCTGGCTGCAGACCCGGAACCCGGGAGCGCTCTCGGCGTTCCTCCATCCGTTCCGGCCCGTGGGCGGCGGCCACTAGCTCCGCCCGCCGGAGGTCCGGCCAGGCCTTCCGGGATCGCCGCGCCGGCGGGCGGCCTGCCTGGCCCGCCCGGTGCTTGCCCGGCGCGCGCGACGATCCGAGACGCGCTCGTGGATTTCGGCGCTGGCGACGGCGCGGTCCCGGTCGTCCGCCATGGGCCGGCGCGCCGTCATTGCCTTCCCGGAGGCGGACTCGCTAAAGTAGTCCCGCCTCGCTGAGGAGGCTCGTACGGCGAGCGGTGGGGTGCCACGGATCCACCGGGGCTCGCGGGGCGAGCCTGGCCCCGCCCGAGTACCCCGAACCCGCTATGTGGAAGCTGACGATCGAGGATGACGAGGGGAAACAGACGGGGCTCCCCCTCGCCCATGAGGAGTACGCGCTCGGACGCGGAGAGTCGAACTCGATCCGGCTGACCGATCGCAACGTCTCGCGCACCCACGCCACGCTGGCCAAGAACGGCCAGGGCTGGGTCATCCGGGATCTCGACAGCTACAACGGCACGTACGTCAACGGCGGGCGCGTCAACGGCGAGCAGCACCTGCGCCACGGCGACCTCGTGCAGCTCGGCGACTACCGCATCGAGATCGTCGATGAGGCGCTCTCGTCCGCCGTGACGAGCCCGACGCCGCCGCCGGGCAGCCGCAGCACGGCGCACCTGCCGCTCCACACCCGCCCGAACCGGCTCGTCATGGTCGTCGGCCCCACCCCCGGCGCGGAGTTCCCGCTCGACGGCGAGCGCTTCACGATCGGGCGCTCCGAGGACGCGACCATCTCGATCAACCACAGCTCCGTGAGCCGCCTGCACGCCGAGCTCATCAGCCTCGGCAGCGGCCGCTACGAGGTCGTCGACAAGCAGAGCGCGAACGGCGTGCGCATCAACGGCGTCGAGCTCAAGCGGGGCCTGCTCGAGGCGGGCGACGCGCTCGAGCTCGGCGACGTCCGCCTCCGCTTCGTCGCTGCTGGCAAGATCTTTCGCGCGGGGCCGGACGGCGGGCCTGGCGTGGCGCCGGGCGCCTACGGGAGCGTGGCCCCCTCCGCGCAGTCGTCCCGCTCGCTCGGCGGGGCGAGCAAGGCGATGGGGCTCCTGCTCGCGGTCGCCTTGATCGTCGTCATCGCCGTGATCGTGGCCACGCGCGCCCGGTCGCACGGGTCCACGACGCCCGAGCCGGACGTGAGGCCCGTGGTGGCGGCGCAGGCGGGCGACGACGCGCAGATCCTCGACGCGGCGCAGGAGCACTTCCGCTCGGGGAACATCGACGCCGCGCACCGGAAGCTGCAGGAGATCGCCGAGACGTCGCCGGTCCGGGAGACGCCGCGCTTCAAGGAGATCGAGGAGCGCTGGGCAGAGGGGATGTTCCGGCAGGTCGAGCAGGCCGGGACCAAGGCGGAGAAGCTCGCGCTGCTCAACGAGATCGCGAAGACGACGGGCGTCCCGACGGCGCTCCGCGCGCGGGTGGCCGAGATGCGGCGGCAGGTCGACCCGGAGGCGCCGCCCGAGCCGGAGCCGGTGCCGCAGCACGTCGGTTCGCCGGCGTCCTGGCTGCCGCAACCCGCGCCCACGCCTGCGCCCGCGCCATCGGCCTCGGCTTCTGCCTCGGCGCCGGCGCCCTCGGCCTCGGGCGCCGCGCCGGCGAGCTCTGGCCTCGACTCGAGCTCGTACCCCGCGCAGCGGCGGGCGCTCGAGCCGAAGGTCTGGAACGGGAAGGCGTCGGCCAGCGAGATCAAGCTGCTGCGCGCGATCTGCATCCACCAGGGCGACGCGGTCTGCCGCGACAAGGCGACGGCGGCCCTGGACAAGCTCGAGAAGAAGGGCCTGTAGCCGCCGCTTCCATCCTTCTTTCCCACGTGCGTCGATGACCTCCAGGAGCAGCACCAGGGCTCGCGAGCCGGCCGTCCACGCGCCGGATGCGCGCGAGGCCCACGTCCACGAGGCGCCCCCGCCGGGCGGGCGTGATGTGCCTCCGGCTGGACGCGGCGGACGCTCCGTGACCGTGAGCTCGCCGGCGCGGAACGGGCTCGCCTCGCCGGCTGCCCGGGCGATGGCGACGCTCGCGCTGCTCGTGCTCGTCCCCTACGCGCACCCGAGCCTGTCGCGGCTGCGGGTGCTCACGCCGCTGCCCGAGGGGGAGGGGCTCGTCGTGGTCCCGGCGCCGGCGCCGATGGCATCGGTCGGCGAGACGACGCTCGTCACCGAGACCACCGAGCAGGCCGAGCTGCGCCAGCCCGAGGAAATCGCGCTGCCGGCCGCGGCCGCCGAGCTCATGCCGGCGGCGGTCGCCTCCGAGGGCAAGCCGCCGCGGCCGATCGAGGACCCGAGCGGCAAGGCGATGACGCCGTTCTTCCGCGCGCTCGCGGCGGTGGAGCGCAAGGCGCCGCAGTCGATCGCGCGCATCACCTACTTCGGCGACTCCATCGTGGCGAGCGACTTCGTGACGGCGACGCTGCGGCGCAAGCTGCAGAAGCGGTTCGGGGACGCCGGCCACGGGTTCATGCTGATGGCGAACGCCTGGCCGGGATATTTCCACAACGACGTTGTCCGCTTCGCCGGCCCAGGCTGGCAGGTGAGCCGCGTGGTGGGCCCGTTCGCCAAGGACGGGCTCTACGGGCTCGGCGGCGTGTCGTTCCGCTCGCAGGGCGCGGGGGTGTTCTCGCGCTTCGCCACCGCGGAGTCCGGGACCTACGGGCGCGCGGTCTCGCGGTTCGCCGTCGATTACCTGAAGCACCCCGAGGGCGGGCGGATGGAGATCAAGATCGACGGCGAGAGCCGCGAGATGATCGACACGCGGGCCGACGCGGCCGGCTCGGCGATCGCGACCTACGAGGTCCTGGACGGGCCGCACGCCATCGAGGTGCGGGCGCACGGCCCGGGGGTGCGGGCGTTCGGCGTCTGGATGGAGCGGGACACGCCGGGGGTGGTGCTCGACGCCATCGGCATCCAGGGCTGCCGCATCCGCTTCCTCGACAAGAGCGACGACGCCCATTTCGCCGAGCAGCTGCGCGCGCGGAGCCCGTCCTTGACGGTGTTCCACTACGGCATGAACGAGAGCGAGGACGGCGAGCTGTTCCCGCTCGATCAATACGAGTCGACGATGAAGGCGGTGCTCGAGCAGGTGACCGCGGCGCTGCCCGGGTCGTCGTGCCTGCTCGTGGGCCCGATGGACCGCGCCGACAAGAAGGGCGAGGTGTACCGGAGCCGCCCGGTGATCCCGAAGCTCGCGGCGATCCAGCGCAGGGTGGCCGGGCAGGTCGGCTGCGGCTACTTCGACACCTTCGGCGCGATGGGCGGCTCGGGCTCGATGGGGATCTGGGTCCAGCGTGGGCTCGGCGGCGCCGATCTCGCGCACCCGTCGGGCGCGGGGGCCGAGGTCATCGGCCGCTGGCTGTACCTGGCCTTGATGGACGCCTACGAGGGCTGGAAGGCGAACGCCGCGCGGCCCTGAGGCTACGCAGCCTTGAGATCATCGGACGCCGCCGGCTCGTCCGCGGCGCGCCGCCTGTGCTCCCGGGCGATGCCGGCCACGACGCCGAGCCACACGAGCCCGAGGGCGATATTGATCATGGCGAAGTGGCGAGTGGAGAGCGCGAGCACCTGGCCGGCGATCACCCCGACGGCGGCGAGCACGTCGCCCGCGCGGACGACGAAGGTGTCGATGGCCGCCTTGGCGCTGTACTTGGCGTCGCGGCCGACCGGCAGGAAGAGCGCCTGCCGCGCGGTGTTCTGGATGGAGTAATCGGTGCTGTTTTCCGCGATCTTCGCGACGCGCACGACGGCGAGCGCCGGCAGGACGGCGAGGGACGCGTAGCCGAGCAGAGCGATGGCCGGGAGGATGAACAGGGCGAATCGCACGCCGAGGTACTTGAAGATGCGGGAGACGAAGAAGAGCTGCAGGACGACGCCGAACGTGTTGACCCAGTAAAAGAAATCCCCCTTGAAGGTCCCGATGATCGCGCCGAGCGCCGCCTTTTTCCCCTTCTCGGTGCGCGGGTGGACGAGCCCCGCCTCGGCGCCCTCGACGATCTTGCCGCCTGCCTCGACGTCGAACGCGCCGCCCTTGACGGCGGCGATCTTCCCTTCGAGCAGGCGCGACGCCTGCGGATCGACGAGGTAGACAGGCGCGCCCGCCGCGAGCGGCGCGCCCGGAGCTGCGCCGGCGGGGGCCGCGTCCGGCGCGCCGCGCTGCTCGCTTCCCGGGTCGAGCGCGCTCGTGGCGGACTCGATCAGGGTGCGATCGAGGATGTACTCGCCCGTCGAGTTCACCCAGTTGAGGACGAGCGTCAGGCCGGCGATGAGGAGGAGATAGCGGTCGCGCGCGATGATCTTGAAGCCGCCCGCCGCGCCCCCGGGCGGCGCGTCGGCCTTGTCCGCGGCGCCCTTCGAGCCCGCGAGGTCGTCGCGGTGGACGAGGTAGGTGAGCCCCAGGCAGGCGAGCAGCACGCCCGCCGCGAGGAGCATCATGTTGTAGGGGCCGATCGGCACGTAGACGCGCTTCGCGATCTGCGCGCCGAACATGGCGCCGAGCGAGCTCCCGATGCCGACGATGGCGAAGAGCCGCTTGCCCTGCTCGGGCGTGTAAACATCGTTGGCGAAGGACCAGAACTGCGCGATCACGGTGAGGTTGAAGCAGCCCACCCACAGATAAAAGGGCACCCCGAGGGGGACGCCGAGGCGCGCGAGGAGGAAGAAGAGGACGAGGTTCGCGGCGAAGAAGAGCGTGAGCGCCGTGGTGAGCTGCATGCGCCCGAAGCGCCTGGCCAGGGCGCCATAGGCGCGGACCACGCCCACGAGGAGGAGCGCCTGGCCCGCCGCCGCGTAGGCCTTCACCTCGGCGCCGTCGAAGTCGAGCCGCCGCCCGCCGATCTCGAGCCCGCCGCCCGCGAGGATCAGCGGCTCGCGGACCACCTTGAGGAGATAATAGCCCGTGAGCAGGAGGAATACGTTCAGCGTGAGGACGAGGACGCTGAAGACCTCGCGCGGCTTCACCTCGGCGAAGATCGCAAGGAGCCTGTGAAGCACGCCCCGGGCCCGTGTCTCGTTCTCGCCTGTGCTCGCCACCCGCCGCTCCATGCCCGGAAAACCGCCGTTCTGGCGGCACCGGCACAGGACCGATGCCGAGCGCGGGAGGCTATCGAGCCTGGTCCCGGCCGGCAACCTCCCTCTCGCGTGTGAACCGCCGCACCCGCCGCGCCGTCGCGTGGACGCTCGACAGGCGCGCGCCGCGCAGACAGGCGTCTCTCGGGTCGGGAACTCCGCTATGCTCCCGCGCCGCGACGTGTTTCCGTGCGAGAGGCGAGGCGGATTGGGCACCAACGAGGAGGGACCGACGCGCGCGCTCGGCACGGCCTTTCGGCGGCGCGCGGCCGCGCTCGCGAGCTGCGCCGCGCTGTCGCTGTCACTGTGCGCCGAGGCACAGGCCGCGCCACAGGCGGGGGGCGCCGTGCCGCCGCCCGTGGTCCCGGGGGCGCCGCCGGCGGCGCCTCGCGCGCCGGCAGAGCCTGCTACGCGGCCACGGCCTCCCGCCGCGGCGCCGCTTTCGCCCGGCGCGAAGCGCCCTGTGCCGGACTACGACGGTCGCCCGGACGAGGCGACGAGCGCCGGCGACGCGCTGCTCTGGGTGCCGCGCGTCGTGTTCTTCCCCGCCTACCTCGCCAGCGAGTACCTGGTCCGGCGGCCGCTCGGCGTTCTCACCGTCGCGGCGGAGCAGGGTGAGTGGATCAAGGAGCTCAAGGACATCTTCACCTTCGGGCCGAACAACAGCATCGGCGTCGTCCCGACGGCGCTCTTCGACTTCGGCTTTCGCGAGAGCGTCGGCGTTTACTTCTTCTATGATGACCTGTTCGTCCCCGGCAACGAGCTCCGCGTCCACGCCGCGACGGGCGGGGTCGACTGGTGGAGGCTCACGGTCGCCGACCGGATCCCCCTCGGCGGGCGCGCTCACCTGAAGCTCCGCGGCGAGGCGGACACCCGGCCTGACTGGCTGTTCTCCGGGATCGGCCCGAGCTCGCTGGAGCGCGGCTGGGCCCGCTACAATGCCCGCAGCGTCGAGGGGACGGCGACGCTCCACGCCGATTTCGGGGCATTCAGCTTCGTCGAGGCGATCACCGGCGCGAAGACGGTCGACTTCCACGACGTCTGTTGCAAGCGGACGGTCGGCGTCCGGGTCGCGCGCGGCCGTTATCCGATGCCGCCGTCGTACGACACCGGATACACCTCCTACCGGATCGGGGCCCGGGCAGGCCTCGACTCGCGACGGCCGCGCCCGGCGCGGGGCAACGGCGTCCGGCTGGAGCTCTCCGGAGAGCACGCCGTCGACCTGGAGCGGCCGCTGGAGAGCCGGTGGCTCCGCTACGGCGGCTCGCTGGGCGGGTTCGTCGACCTCACCGGGCACGATCGCATCGTGAGCCTCGTCCTCTCGGCGGCGTTCGCCGACCCGCTCGGCGCCGCGGAGGTCCCCTTCACCGAGCTCGCCGAGCTCGGCGGCGACGCGCCGATGCGGGGTTTCCGCGAAGGGCGCCTCCGCGGGCGGAGCGCCGCCGCGGCGACGCTCGAGTACCGCTATCCGGTCTGGGCGTTCGTCGACGGCACGGTGCAGGTCGCCGCGGGCAACGTGTTCGGTGAGCACCTCCGCGATTTCGATCTCGACCTGCTCCGCATGTCGTTCGTGCTCGGCCTGCGCACGAGCGGCGAGCGTGACCACTCCATCGATGTCCTGATCGGCTCGGCGACCGAGACCTTCGAGCAGGGGGCCGGCCTGCAGGAGCTGCGGTTCATGGTCGGCGCGACCCACGGCTTCTGATCGAGCGGCAGAGGGTGTCCCGAGGGGAACCTCAGTCGGGCGGCTCGGCCTCGTCGGGGCGCTCGATGCCGACGAGCTTGTAGCCGCGGCGCGGCCCGAGGTCGTAGAGGTGGGCGCGCAGCGGACCGGGCGCCTGCCCGTTCAGGACATCGATGATGGCGTAGCGCGAGGGCGCGTCGTCGGGCGCGCCGCCGTCCGCGGCGATGTGGGGGAGCGAGAGGCACACGCGGCCGTCCGGCGAGGGGCGCACGACCGGCCGGGCGCGCAGGGCGAGCGCCTCGCCGGCGTACATCGCGGCCTCGTAGCGGAGGTCTTGCGGGCGCGCGACGCCGGTGCGCCGCGCGAGATCGACGCCACACAGCGCCGCCGGCGAGGCCAGGGCGACGTCGGCGATGGGCGACAGACGCGTCAGGTACCGCGCCATGATCGCGCGCTGTCGCGAGAGGAGCTTGCCGATCAGGAACGCGGTGTGCCGCGGCGCCGTGAAGTCGCCGGTCTTCACGGCGGCCTCGATGAGCTCCGGCGTGAAGCGCGCGAGCGTCCGGGCGGCCCAGGCGCCGTCGAGCTCGGTCATCCGCCCGAAGGCCGGGTTGGGGTAGCCGCCGCGCCAGGCCTCCGGCTGGAAATCGCGATCGCTGAAGAAGCCGAAGATGTCGCCCTGCGGATCGTGGCTGGCCCGGTCCCAGGGCCGCTCGGGGATGCCGAGCGTCACGAAGTCGAGGAGCGCGTACTCGGCGTCGAAGTAGAAGGCGTGGCCGAGGCGCTTCGAGATCTCCTCCCACTCCCACTCGCTGCCGAAGCAGTCGCCGAGATCGATGGTGTAGTGGCGCACGTGGCCCGGCGACGCGTCCTTGTCCTTCGGGTCCTCGGCGAGCCAGACATCCATCGAGTTCTGCTCGCGCGAGTCGAAGTGGTTGAGCCAGGCCGCGAGCAGGCGCCCCCCGCGCAGGTCGCGGCGATCCTCGTGCGGGATGACGTCGTTCGGATCGTCCTCCCGGGTCCCCTCGTACCTGAACGGGCCGATGGCGCGGCCCGGGAGCCAGCGCGAGGCGACCATGCGGACCCGGTCGCCGCGCTTCGAGGCCTTGGCGAGCACGCCGTCGAGCGCCGCCTGATCGAAGGGCCTGGCGACACCGCTGTTGTCGGTCACGGTGAGCCCGGGCGACAGCTTCAGGATCGACGGCTTCAGGTAGACCACGCTGTCGCACGGCGCCCAGAAGCCGGCGGCGTGGTAGAGGCGCGCGGCGATGGCGGTCGCGCCGGTGGCCCGCTCGGGCTGGTCCGAGGGGTCGGCCTTGAGCATGAACTTGCCGACGCCCTCGACCTTGATCCGGAAGCCGGGGTTCGCGCCGTTCGGCTTGCCCATGTCGATGACCCAGGACCCGTCCGGCGCCTCGGGATCGAGCGTCTTGTCGCCGCACGGCCCGCGCACCAGCTCCTCGGCGGAGAACGGCCGCTTGCCGAGCCGGTTCGTGAACCAGCTCGAGTCCGGCACCTCGTCGACGCTGTTCACGTTGGCCGCCTCGCCCCCTGGATCCACGGCGAAGAACCGCGACACCGGGCGGAAGACGAGGTTGTCGGCGGCGTCCCACGCGAACGAGGACTCGTAGGGCGCGGGCGAGCAGAGGCGGTGCTGCGGATCGTCGCTGGGGGCCTCGGGATCGGGCCGGCAGGGCAGCGAGACGGGGCTCAGGTCGGCGTCGCGCCAGACCGGATCGCGCAGGGGGAACCGGCGCACGTCGCCGCTGCACGCCGCGCTGAGCAGGGCGAGCAGCGGGAGAGCGCGGGTGAGCGGCGCCTTGAGCATCGGCGGGTGATGGTAGTGGAGAGGGCGCCGCTCGGGGGCGGTTTTCAGCGAATCGAGCGCGGGCGAGCGCGGGTGCGCGCGGGCGATGGCGGGCTCGTCAAAAGCCTTCTTGCCGGAGCCGCGCGATCACGGAGCGGTAGAAATCGATATAGAGCCAGGGGTTCCCGTCGCCCGGACTCTGTCCGAAGAGCTGGCCTATCTCGTCGAAATGGTCGGCCGGGATACAGCCCCAGAAGTCCCCCCACCGCGCGTCCCGCGCGCGCACCAGGCCGTCGTTCGGGAACGACTCGCCGATGCCCCCGTCAAGCAGGGTCTCGGTCAGCGACAGCAGCGGGTGGACCGGATCGAGGCCGTCGTCGAACTGAGCGACGAAGGGCGCGGGGGTGAGCGTCGTGCAGTCCCTGCCGCCGCGCGCGCGGTTCGTCCGCCCGCCGAAGGAGGCATAGAACACCCCGGGAGAATCGGTGAACCTCGCGTTGAACTCCGCGATGCCGGGCGTCGAGAACTGCTCGAGCGCCGCGAAGACGCTCGTCTCGTTGCCTATCTGATCGTAGAGCGGCGCGCCGATCGCGTTGATGAGATCGTCCAGGATGTCCTGCAGGCGCTCGTGGGCGACGAGCTCGAGCGCCACGTCGGCGACCTTCGAGCCCAGGTGGGGTGTGGCGACGGTGACGATGGAGGCGACGAGATCGGGCCGATCGTGCGCCACCACGCGTGCGTCGAGCCCCCCCTGCGAGTGGGCGATGATGTTCACCTTCTCGTGGCCTGTCGCGTCCAGGATCTGCTCGATCCGCGCGAGCAGCTGCGCGCCGCGGACCTCGGAGCTGTTGAACGGGTCGACGGCGGGCGTGAAGACCGTCTCGCCGCTCTCGGCGAGGGCCTCTTTGAGGTTGTAAAAGTAGCTGACGTACCCCGCGCCCGCGAAGTCCTCGAATCCGAAGAAGCCGTGAGCGAGCACGATGGGATACGGCGGGCCGAGCTTCCCTGAAGGCCAGCCGCCGCCATTGCCGCCCGGGTCGTCCGGTGAGCCCGACGAGCTCGCCCAGACGCCCGAGGCGGAGCCGCCCCCCGCGCCCGTGAGCACTTCGCCGGTGCTCGCCGGCGGATCGAACTGCTCCCCGGCCGCGCTGCAGCCCGCGAGGAGCGCACAGGAGACGACCATCGCACACCCGACGAGACCAGCGATCACCCACTGTCGCATTGACGAGCCCCCGTGTGAGACTTGCACTTACGCGAACCACCAACAGGCGATGACGAGGATGCTTACGAAGAAAGATCCAGCACGACCACCTCCTGCCGGAATCAGCTCAGACTCTGCTGATGGGATGCTGATGTCAAGCGCTGTCGGAAATTTGAACCATTCGTGGTGTGCAGCGCATTGCGTCGCGGGCGGCGGCGGGCCTCCTGTCAATGCACCAAGTGTTTTGACGCCGTGTTGGCGCATTGCGTCGCGGGTCGGCGTTATTTTTCCATGCGGAGGGGCGGGCTGGCTCCGGTAGGTTCGTGGGCCATGCGATCTGTCCAGAGCTCGTTTGCGCTTGTCCTGGTGGGTACCCTGGCCGCTTGCGGTGGCGCGGCGCCTCCTCCGTCAGAGCCGGATCGTGCGGAGGCCGAGGTGGCTGCTGCGGCGCCGGCCGCGAAGGAGGGCGGCGAGGCGGCGGAGGGTGAAGGTGGGAAGAAGGAGGAGGACGCGGCGGCGGAAGCGTCACGGCAGATCCCGACGACGTGCGAGCAGCGGGGCAACGAGTGTTTGCCGCCGGTGGCGTTCGTGAAGCGGCTCTGCAGCGGGTTCCATCCGGACGTGGCGCTCACCCTGTTCGCGAAGGGGTCGCCGTTCACGCGCGGGTACCTGACGCGGGACACCGACGCGGTGAACGCCTCTGGCGGGTCGTCCTCGAACGACAAGCTGGTCTTCGATGAGGAGGTGCTGATCCTCTATCACCGGGAGCCGGAGACGGGGGGCATGGTCGTGAGCGGCGCCGGGGGCGGATACGAGGTCCTGCGATGGGACGGGACGTGCGCCACGCTGATGGCGGAGGAGGTCCGGCAGCACGTGCCGCCGAAGCCGAAGTTCGCGGCGATCCCGTGGAAGAGCCTCGATCAGAAGACGCGCGACGCGTTCCTGGCCGACGAGAAGACGGGCAAGCTCATCATCGAGCGGAAGAGAGAGTGCAAGGGCGCGACGATGGGGGCGGTCACCGCGAAGTGCGAGAAGGTCGACAAGCAGATGGCGGCGGCGCTGATCGAGTACGTGCGCGGCGGAGGGGCGCTGCCGGCGCCGGGTCCGCTGCCCTGAGGGGCGGAGGGGGCGACCCTGGCGTGAACCAAGATCGCGCTACATTCTCCTACATTCGAACGTTTACGTGGTCGTGGTCGTGGTCGTGGTCGTCAACGATAGGCCGTGAACGACCACGACCACGACCACGACCACGTTCACGTCTACGTCCACGTTCACGACCACGTTCGTGACCGGGGGCGGGTGGGACCGCTGCCGGGCAGAGCCGCGGGGGTCGGGTCGGCTACTCCGGCTTGTCCTTGGGCGCCACGTAGTCGGGCGGAAGCTGCGCAGCCTCGTTCCCGCCGGTGAAGAAGTACTTGTCGAGCTCGGTCATCCAGATCCGCTGGCCGGCCTCGGAGATGAGGTCGAGGCGGTACTCGTTGATGAGCATCTTCGAGTGCTCGAGCCACATCCGCCACGCCTCCTTCGAGACGTTGTCGAAAATCCGCTTGCCCAGCTCGCCCTTCAGCGGGGGCTTCTCCAGCCCCTCCGCCTCACGGCCGAGCTTCACGCACTGGACCATCCTCGCCATAAGTTGCCCGACTCCTTTTCCTTTTCGCGGGCTTCTTAGCCGAGCCGCGAGGAGCCGTCGAGAGCGCGAGGCGTGCCGGCGAGGTCAGCGGGGGGGCGGCCTGGTAGCTGAGCCGCGAGGAGCCGTCGAGCGAGGCAGGCACGCAGGCGAGGTCAGCGAGTGGCCAACCAGATAGGGGGCCCGACCAGACCAGGCGGGCGGGCGGACGGACGGGCGGGTGGCACCAGGTTGAGGCACGTGGAAACGGGCAAGGCCGGCGGAGGCCCGTAGGGGCAGCAGCAGGCAGGAAAGCCGGAAGAATCGGACGAAGCGGACCCCGACCGGCGCACGGCGCCGTCCGCGACGGCGTCAGCGACGGAACGATCTGGCGCCGAGGGGTTGACGGCGGCACGGTTTCTAGCAATATTCGGTCCGTCTGAACGAACCACGAGGGGGCGATCGGCTTCGACGTGGGGACTGAAGGTCTGTCTGCGTGCTGGCGGCTCCTGCTCCGCCTATCAAGCGGGACGTTACAAGTGCGAACGACAACGCATACGCTGTCGCGGCCTAATAACCGCTAAGCCATCCGAGGAGAAGGTCGTCCTAGTACTCTAAGGGTGTCAACCACAGGGCTGGGTCGCGTGAGGACGCCCTCGATAACGCGGCCGAGATTCAGTGAGGGATAGGTCGTAGCCGAATCTACGAACGCCGTCGCCGGCGCATGGCGACTACGCACGTGAACGAAGGTAGACTGGATGCCTTGCGGACCCGGGTTCGATTCCCGGCGCCTCCACCATGATTCCGCGCACTTGCGCGCTTTCCGGACGATTCCCAGACGAAACACCACCCTCCCACAGTGAGAGAGGTAGCCGCGGAAAGACGTCGCCGAACCCCGCGCGGACGGCTTCGGCCTCGCGGATGTAGCCCTGCGTCGTCTGGAAACCGGCATGGCCGGCGCG
The DNA here is from genome assembly GCF_051525245.1 of Sorangium sp. So ce128. Lineage (NCBI taxonomy): Bacteria > Pseudomonadati > Myxococcota > Polyangiales > Polyangiaceae > Sorangium > Sorangium sp. So ce128. Next base: position 8,833,717 of record NZ_CP150313.1, read on the forward strand.
CTGCATGATCTTGAGCGGGTCGTCCCCCCGGATGGCAAGCCAGGTGATGCCGGTGGCGCGGAGGTCGTGCCAGGTCATGTTCTTCCGCGTCGCGTCCGCCGCGAAGAGCTCGGACCGGTCCAGCCGCGCCGCGGTCATGAGCCCGCGCAGGGCGCGTGCCAGGTGGCGATCGTCGGGGAGCCGGATGATGCGGCCCCGGCCGCCTGACTCGGCGTGCATGGCGCGTAGGAGGGGCATCAAGGCCGGCTCGATGGTGAAGCGGCGGGTGTTGCCCGTCTTGGTCGATTTGGCGCCGCCCTCGCGGTCCAAGCTGCGATGCACGTGGACGATGCCGCGCTCGAGATCGATGTCGTCCCACGTCAGGGCGCGGAGCTCGCTCGCCCGCACATAGAGGTAGGTCGCGAGCGCCACGGCGCGGCGCGACTCGATCGAGATGTTCGGGCTCGACACGAGCGGCAGGAACTCCGACGGGTAGAGGTACGCCTTCGCCTTCTTGATGCCCCGGTCCGGCCCGCGCACCTCCGCGGCCGGATTGCTGGAGAGGACGCGCAGCGAGAGCGTCTTGGCGTTGCAGGCGTCATCGAACAGCTTGGAAACGAGCCCCCATGTGTTCACCGCGGTTTTCCACGACTGCTCGCCGGCTCGCACCGAGGTATCGAGATGTTCGATGAACGCCTCGACATCACGCCGCGTCACGCCGGTTATCGGCTTGTCGCCCAATTGAGGAAACAGCCACTTCCGCAGACGTCCGAGGTCGCCCGCCGCAGACGTCAGACCCCGCTCTTCTCGCACCGCGGTCCAGCGCTCGACCCACGCGGCCACGGTCTCACCCGCGGGAGCCGCTGCGGTGCGGCCCCGCCGCGGCTTGGTGGCGCCCTCGGCGCGGGCGAGCTCCGCGAGGCGCTTGGCGCGGTCGCGGGCGCGAGCTTCCGAGAGGCCAGGGGGCATGCAGACCCGCGGCCGCGAGCCATCGGCCAGCGTGAAACGCGCATCGTAGTGGTCGCGGTGGCGCTCGATCGTTCCGGTGGGAGGTCGGGGCATGCGTCGGTGTCTCCGTCAGGGCGCGGCAGGCGCGGTCTACTTCTGCTTCGCCTCCCACGCGCGCAGGGCGTGGGCGAGGGCTGCCACCTTCTCGGGGGGCAACGGCGGCTTCGTGGCGTTCTGCGTGTGAAAGCGGCTGATCTGGGACCGCTCGACACCGGAGAGCTTCGCCAGCTGGGCTTGGGTAAGGCCCCGCTCGAAACAGCGGGCCATGAGCTCGCGGACGTCGCTCTCGTTGCTCTCGCGAGCGGGAGAGCGCGCGGGCGCGGGGTCTGCGGCAGGCTGGCGCAGCGTCGAGATCAAGCCCTTGATGACCGACGACCGCGACACCTTGTCCGCGAGGCCGGGTGGCGCGATAGCGCGCTGGCGCTCGACCTCGGCATCCACGGTCTCGACCTCTCCCGGGGTGAGCCGGACGTGGACCATGACACCGGCGACGGTGCTGCGGTCTTCCTTCGGGGGGCGGCCCATGCGTGCCATGCTCTTGATCCTTTCCTTCACGGCTTCGTCGACCTCTCGACGCTCTTCTCCGGAGACGATGCGAACGATCGCGCAGAACCGCGGCCAGGGCTGCGCGAGCGCCCACGCGCGGAAAGCGCCGGGCGGGTCCGCGTGCTTCAGGATCTTCTGGCAGAGCTCGCGGGTCGCCGGGTCGGGGTTCGGCTCGGCCAAGGCATGCCGAACCGCTGCGCTACCCCATATCTTGCACGCGATGGAGAAACTCACTCTCTCGACCTCGCGAGCACCTTTCGCACGGTTTCAGCCGCCCAGCTACCGCCCCGCTTCGTCCGATACCCCTCGTCGGTCAGGGTCGCGGCGATCTCGCGCAGCGAGAGGCCATCGGCGCGGAGCGCGAGGATCCGATCGACCGTCGCAGCTTCATCCTGCACGCGGGCGATGATGCGCCGGCCGTCCGCATCGGTCTCCCCGGTGTGAACCCACCCGAGCGCCGCTCCGCCGAGCCGCACGCCATCGGCGCGGAGCTGGGCCAGCGCATCGCGCGTGCGCTCGGCGGTCGCTTCGCGCTCCCACTGCGAGACCGACGCGAGGACGTTCAGCACGAGGCGACCCGCGGCAGAGCGCGTGTCGATCGAATCGGCGACCGACAGGAGCGAGAAACGATCGGCGAAGTAGCCGGCGATCAACGTGTCGAGGTCGCGCACGCTGCGCGTGAGGCGATCGAGCTTCGCCACGAGCAGGGCGGAAGCCTGGCCAGCGTCGAGCATGCCGAGGGCGCGTTGCAGGCCGGGGCGGTCGAGCGTCTTGGCGCTGACGCCGGGGTCTTCGATGATGTCCACGAGGTCGAGATCCATGGCCGTCGCGTAGGCTTCGAGCTTCGTCCGCTGCGCCGCGAGGCTCACGCCGCCGTCCGCCTGATGCTCGGTCGAGACCCGCACGTAACCGATCGCCCTCGTCCGCTCGCCCATGTATACATTATGTATCTCAATATGTATTCGGTCAAGGGGGATTGCGATCGAGCTCCGCCGACATCACCCACGACTGCGACGCGGGCGCGGACGCCTCCTCGCGGATCGTGCTCCACGCGACCGCAGCGGCGTCCCGTGCATGCTCGCTCGACCGGGCGGGCCAGCCGACGACCCGCGCACGGACGGCAGCGGCGAGCGCGCTGTCCCCTGCTCTCGCGCATCCCAGGGCCGAGCGCACCGCCTGGAGCGTCGCGGTGCGGACGATGAGCCCGCGAGCCGCCGCGAGCCCGGCGAGCTCGGCTCCGACCCACGAGGCGCCACAGAGCTCGCTGGCCATCGCGGGGCCGAACCGCGGGCGGGGGAAGACCCGGACGACGCGCTCGACGGCGACCAGCGCGGGGCGGTAGCGCGAGAGCAGCGCCCCCGCGGCCGCGCGCAGGGCCTCGAGTCCTGGATCGCCCGCGAGGTCGACGGGAAGCACACCGGAGCCGACGTGCCGCGCGCCTGCCGCGTCCACGTCGAGCGCCGCCCATCCGACGCGGGCAGCGCCAGGGTCGAACCCGAGCACGATGGTTTCCATCGGGAAAGCCTCACGTCGCCCGCACGCGGCATGCCGGCCCGCGCTGATTTACTTGCGAGTAAATCAGCGCGGGCCGGCATGCCGCGTGCTGGGGGACGTCGGAAGAACAATGTCCTAGCGCCGCCCTGTCAAGATATTTCGCGTACGAAGAATCAGGCGCCATCGTAGCCTCGTGGATCGAAGCGGCGGCGCGCCCCGTTCGCGTTCCGCTCCGCCTCGCCGCCATGGGCCTGCATGGGCCTGGAAGCCGACGGCGGCGAGCACGCGGGGCCCTGGCTCGCTGCCAGCGTCGCGAGCCGAGCACGACGAGCGCCGGGGCTCGGCGGGGCAGGAACGCCGTTCCGCGCCACGCCGATCTCGACCACCGTCCCCCGCGGCGCCGCTCCGTTGGCGCTGAGGAGCCGTCCGAGCGCGTCATGGGCGATGCGCGCCGTCCCGATGTCGCCCGCCGCGTGCGCCTCGACCATTCCTTGAATCAAGTGTTCGGCCATCATCACCCGCGGATTGGCCTGCTTCATACGACCTCGGTCCAATCCACGCGGCTCCGCTGTCTCCGAGGTGGCGCCGCTCGGCGCTCGGCGTAAGCGCACGGCGGGGCACGCTCCGCGTTGCGTGAAAACGGCTTCCTGTAGGACTGCCCAGCGTGGATCCGTCTTGCAGCGCTCTCTGCGCGTTGCGGTTTCGAGGGCGACGAGACGCAGCGTCTTGCGGGTGAACCGCTGCCATACGGCATCCAGGCGTTCGGGCAGAGTCGACGGCGTACGTAGGCCGAGCTCGGCCAGATGCCGGCCGCGGGGGCGAAACTCTGCACGCCATATCTGCCCCTGCCCGTCCCATCCGTGCGCGATCCACCCCGTGCGCTCCATCGCGGCGCGGGCCGGATCGCGCCTCAGACGGAGCTCGCCCGTCTTGTCGTAGAGCACGAAGGCTAGATTTCGCCGATCGCCTATCTGCAAGCCCGTGAACATGGGGCTGCTGCGCGTCCGCCGTGCGTCGGTCCGCCAGCTGCTCATGCGGCGCAGCCGGCCGACGAACGCCTCCCGATCGGCCTCGCTGAACGTCGTGCCTGCGACATCAACGCAGAGATCGAGCTCTTGGACCTGGCCTACTGGTGCCTTGGAGCCGGGGGCGGCGAAGTGCGCGGCGATCGTGTCGGCGTGGTTCACGGCTTCCGCCAAGGGACGCGACGCGAGGAACGGAACCGCCAGATCCACGACGATGTCACCCTCCCCGACGAAGATCCGGCCGCTCGGACCGACCGCGGAGAACGGTTTCCCCCGCCTGCCCTGCCGCTCGACCGCGAAGCGCTCGCCCGCGATCACGACGCACGCCCCGCCGCTGCGCGCTTCCAACATGGCGCGCGCCAGCTCTTGCAGCGCCGCGGGGCAGACGCGCATCGGGTAGCGGATCGCCAGCGCATCCACCCGTGCCCCGACGACGTAGGGGCTGCTCCCGGCGTGCGGGGCGGTGGTGTTTGAACACCCCTTCATAAGGCTGCCGTCCGGTCACCTTCGGCCAGCGCGGCGGTTCGCCGGTGGGAGCTGAAGACCCGCGTCGATGAGCAGCGCGCGATCGTCGTCTGCTTCGTCTACGGGCTTGCATTCGCGAGGCACGGTCTTCCGGCTCTCGATCCAGGTTTCGACGTCGGTCCAGAGCGCCCAGACTTCCTTTCCGCGTTTGAACGTGGGGAAATTCTTGCGGCGCCCGGCGTCCAGAAACGCCCGGGCGGAGCCGAGCGGGTTCGTCTTCGAGCTCGCATAGCGCGGCATCCGCTGCGCGATGACCCCGCCCGCCTCGAGCGCGTCCGCCTGCGCGCGCAGTGTGCGGGCCTGCACGTCGAGCGCGTCCGCCTGCGCGCGCAGTGTGCGGGCTTGCACATCGAGCACGTCCGCCTGCGCGCGCAGTGTGCGGGCTTGGACGTCGAGCGCGTCCGCCTGCGCGCGCAGTGTGCGGGCTTGCATACTGAGTGCATCGGCCTGTGCGCGCAGCAACGCCACGACGTCCACCGCGGCCTTCACGACGAACGCTCCTGTGTCGACTGGGCGCGCTCGATCTGCGCCAAGCGAAGGCGAAGCCCCTGCTCTGCGATCCGGCACTGCGGGATCCCCGTTTCTTCGGAGATGACGCGGAGCCGTTCTCGAACATCGACGGGGAGACTGAGATTTGTGGGGGCGCGGTTCGCCTTCGTCCGCGGTCCGCGAGCAGGTGCGTGCTGGTCCATGCGCAAGACCGTGCCTCGCGGTGGTTCGTCCCGCTAGAAACTGCCCCCCACCGAGGGCATGCGGGGCACCTGCTGCCCCCCACGGGGGGGATGCGGGGCACCTGCTGTCCCCCACGGGGGGGATGCGGGGCACCCTCTTGACATCATCGCGAGCGCGGCTTGTGGTCGAGGAACTTGAAGGCTCTGCGGATTTCTGAACGGCTTTTTCCGGAGAGCTCGAGCTCTTCGCGCAGCAGCCGTTCGGCGATCGTTTGCCCCAATGATTCCGAATGCTCGCCCGAGAGCGTCTCGCTAACCGCGAGCAGCGCTTCGCGCACACGAACCACGATCTGAGCCTGCCGCTCGAAGACGTCTGGATCCCTTGAAAGGCTCGGGATCGAAGGGAAGTTGTGGGCCATACACGAAGTAATTTGAGTGGCCATGCCTTCGAGCGTAACCGTGTTCGCTCTGAATTTTTCGATCTCGACCCGGATCAGGCTCGCGAGCATGTAAAAGCCACCAGACAGCCGCGAGATATCAAGCGGACGCCCCATTGCATCTTCAAGCGGTAGAAACCCATAACGGCCAGCTGAACCGCGAGGAGGGCGAAGACGGTCGCGTGCCCACTTGTCCGGCTCGCGCAGCGCTGCATGGTCGCCCTTCTCCACGGCGTCGCACACCGCATGAAGGATGTGCATCACGGGCACTGCGTCTTGGTTGGCATGCTGGATCGCGAGCTCGTAGAACTCCCGTGTAAGTCTCTTCAGATCGGCCATTGCTGGATGCAAGGCGGGTCGGGCTTGGATACGCAGTTCGTTTCCGTCGGACGTCTGCCCGACGATCGCGGGCAGATCCGCCACGAGTTCGCCGGCGGCCTCCGCCTCTGTCGATGCCGTGAGCCTCGCAAGCGCCCACGTCTCGACCTCCTCGGGATCGTCCGAGCGGATCTCTTCTGGGCCGACTCGGTGCCGCTTCACCTTGCCGTCGCCGTGCCCGCCTGCCTTGCTCCTGCCTTCGCTTGCGCGTACCTTCTTAGCCACAGTCACCTCGCGCGTGATTGCCCGCGGCCGGGAGGCTCCACCCTCGCCGGCCGCATCCTTTCGAGCCTACAGCATGTGGGAGTGATCTCAGGGCCGCACGGCCGGGGAGCGATCGAACCGCCGGTGTCGTCGGCGGTGGCGATGCTGAGGCCGACGGGCTGCGCCGCGCTTCGCCAGGCGTGCGTGGGGGCGAGGCTCCGCGTAGCTCGCCCGGCATGCGCCGCCCGTGGAGCGCCTACCTGTCGTGCCGCACGAAGTGCCGCTCGATGGCGTCGAGGATCTGCAAGGCGCCGCGCGCTTCGGCGACGGCCTCGCGGTCCGCGCGAGTCGTCGCGCTCATCTGAGCGGCAAGCACGGCGGCCCAGAGCCGGTCATGGTCCCAGGGGTGGATGACGTACGGATCAAGGGCGCGCGCCCGCTCCGCGAGGTAGGTGAGGTCCTCCTCGGTCAGCACGCGACGTGTCTCACGGTCGTTCATCGCCTCCACCTCCGCAGCTTCAGCGCCAGCGCCTCGCGAGCGATCCGCAACCGCGACGCCGCGGTGCTCGGGTTCATCCGGCGGCGCTTCGCGTACTGGACGAGCGACTCTGGCGAGTCGACGGAGAGCAACGCGTCCCGCTGCCAGTCCGGAAGCTCGCCCATGGCGTCCAGCACCTCGCGCGCCTCGATCTGGGCGTGCATGTCGACGCCGACGGGCTCGCGCAGCAGCCCGAGTGGCGACGGGTGGAGCACGGCGCGGCGCGCCCACGCGCTGTGGACGTAGTGCGAGGCGAGGCGCCAGGCGATGCCATGGAGCCACTTGCGGAGCGCGTCCCTGGGCTTGTCCCGCGGGTCTGGTCTGTAGAGCCCACGGCGGACGGCGTTCCAGGCGTTGAGCAACACCTCGGCCTCCACGTCGCGGCGGTCGCGCCGCGGGATGCCAGCGAGCGTCGCCAGGACGATGCCGCGCTCGGCAAGGATCTCCTCGATGCTCGGTCGCTTCCTGGGGTGTCGTGCGGCAGGCGGGCGTCCGGCCCCCTTCCGCCGGGGCTTCACGCGCGCCTCCTGTGGTCCTCGTGGGGGAACCGCGGGCCGGCGGGCCCGTCTGCGGAACAGGAAGCGGACGGGCGAGCGGCCCGTCCTGAAGGCGGATCGGTTCCTTGGCCCGCCGGGGGGCGTAAGTATACAACGGACATGTCGGACCTCGCGCTATCGGGGTTCGGCCACGCCGCCCGGGGTGTTACCAGCACCCGCGGGCGGCACTTTGCTTGTCCGGCGAGCTTACGTGGTCAGCACGAGAAGGGCAATCGATACCCACACTCGGAGGCAACCGAATCGTGCCGTCCGGGTTTCTGTCAACGAGACGGTCGTCTCGTTGTCAGTCTTCGCGAACGTTCTGGACTCCAAGCATGACGGCAGCAGGCTCCGCGGGGGTTGCTGATGAACCGCCCTCGCCGGGTCTCCGAAGCGGCCGCCTTTCTTCGGAGATGCGCATATAGGTCGCGGACGTCGCTGCCTATTCATGGGCATACGCAGATATGCCGCGGTGCCTCGCCGCCTACATGCTATAACCCGCCGCTAGTCCCTGCGACGCAACTGATTGCGACGTTGGGTTGCCGTGGTACGCCGAGCCGGGCGCCTCCCCTCTTGTCGCGCCTCCCTATCCGCCTCCCTCGCTGCGACCAGCCGCGCCCGACCTTCTGGTTCCCACGGGGCCCTCTGGTTCCGGGGGCAGATCGTGCAGGTGGAGGCGCTGGTTCGAACGTCTTGGTGCAAACGCAAGCCCGACGTGCTAGCTTCGCCACGTGTTGCGCACCCTCAAGATCGAGAATTTTCGAACTTTTCCGCGATTTTCGATGGAAGGGCTCGGTCGCATCAACCTGTGCGTAGGGACCAACAACTGCGGGAAAACGTCCGTCCTCGAAGCGATCAGCATCCTCACAGCGCGAGGACGTCCCGAGGTCGTCTGGCAAGTACTCTCTCGTCGCGGCGAGCGTTGGTACGATGACAGAGGCCCAGGCCGCATTGAAGTAGATGTTTGTCATCTCTTCTATGGTCACGAACTCGATCCCAATGCTGCATTCGCAATAACAGCGCGTAGCGACTCGGGCGCACAGAGTGTGCAGGCGACGCTTGTCGAGCGCGGCCCCGAGGCGACGGATGCTCAAGAGCGAATATCATCAACGCAAGCTTCGCTTTTTGAACCAGGCGAGTCCGAGATCTCTGTGCCTGGGCGACTAGCTCTACGTCTTCAATGGGATGGTCCTACGCCATTGGAACAACAATTGACGATCAGCCGACGAGGTGGCATTACGTCAGAGGCGCTGGAGCGGCCTGGGCGGCGACGCGAGGACGACGCTCCTCCGGCGCGCTTCATCACGACTGAGGCGCTGTCGCGGGATGAGGTCGTTGCCCTTTTTGAGGCTATTGTACTAACCCCCGAAGAAGAAAACGTAATTGAAGCGCTGAAGACGATTGAGCCGGCTATCGAGCGCATCGCCCCCATCGGCACCGATCGACGCCGATACTTTGTGGCTGATCGTGGAGGAATTGTTGTAAAGCTGGCCAATAGCAAACAGCGAATCCCAATCGGAAGCATGGGTGACGGAATTTGGCGCATGCTTGGCATCGCGGTTTCGCTTGCAAAGGCACGCGGCGGTATCTTGCTGGTGGATGAGATTGACACGGGACTCCACTATACTGTCATGGCCGACATGTGGAAGCTGGTCCGCGACACTGCTGCACGACTCGATGTTCAGGTCTTTGCAACAACGCATAGCCGAGATTGTTATGAGAGCCTGGCGGCCATCTCACGCTCCGATGTCGGGACAAATGGAGACGTCTCAATACAGCGCATCGAACGCGGGAAATCGTCGTCCATTTCATTCTCTGAGCGCGACATCGTGATCGCTGCTGACCGCGGGATCGAGGTTCGATGAGCCGGGTGGCGAAGCGCGTGTTGCTCGTTGAGGGGCAAGAGGACCTGCGTGTCGTTCCGTGGCTGATCGAGGGCGCAGGCGTGCCATGGGGCCCTAAAAATGCGCCGATCGTCTCCATTTTTCAGTACGACGGAGTTGAGAATCTCCTGGCAGCGGGTGAAATAGAGGCTCAAATGAAGGCCTCAGGGCTGGTTGCTCTTGGCGTGATGATCGACGCGGACATGAACGCTGCCGACCGCTGGACGCGGATTAGAGCTCGCATTGCCGACGCGTACCCGAGTGCTCCAGAAACGTTACCGGCGGAGGGGGTCGTCCTGAAAGATGATAAAGATGCCGCCGCTCCTGCCTTTGGAGCATGGATCATGCCGGACAACGTCAATCGTGGGATGCTTGAAACGTTCCTACTCTATCTTCGGCCCACCGACAACCAGCCCCTCCTAGACCTCTCGGCCAAGGTCGTCGATGAGGCGTGCACTCAGGGCGCTCCATTCTCCAAGGACCATCGAGATAAGGCGCAGATCCACTCATGGCTTGCATGGCAGAATCCGCCTGGGAGGCAGTTACACAATGCCATCATGGAGCGGATGCTCTCAGGGTCGAGCCCATGTTTATCCATGTTTGTTCGATGGTTTTGTCGTCTATACGACGTTGCGCCCCCCGCGCCGCCTGCACCCTCCGCGCCGCCTGAGACGACACCGTGTTAGCTGTGCTTCGTGATGCAGCCCAACTGGGGCTTGCAGGCGACGGCGCCGTGCGCCGCACCTGAAACCCCAGTCCTTAGGCCGCTTACGCGCCGGAGTGCTCGACCTCCTTGTCTCTGCTGCAGCGAGCAGCCGCCCGATGGTCTCGTGGGCGATGCGAGCCACCTCGATGTCACCCGCGGCGAGCGCCGCTCCGGCCGGCGCTACCCGCCGCGGCGAACGCGCTCGGCGGCGAGGTCAATGACGCCGGCAGCATCGGCTTCCGCCGCGCCGAGCAGCCGCCCGATGGTCTCGTAGGCGATGCGCGCCGCCTCCACGTCGCCCGCCGCGAGCGCCTCCCTCATGCCTTCCGCGAGCTGGCGGAGCAGCACCGTCCGCGGGTCCTCCGGTTTCGTCCGGGATTCGTCCGGCTCACGAGGTTTCGCGCACTTAGCCGCCATCGTCGGCACGCTTGCCGCTCCCGTCGCATGCGGAAACCTACGCGATCCCTGCGGATCCCCACCCTCGGCAGGCGTTTCGATTCCCGGCGCCTCCACCAAGAAGACACGGCGAGAGCCGTGTCTTTTTTCTTTTGTGTGCCCTGCGTGTGACCTGACAAATTTCGGTAGGGTCTGGGCGGGGCTGGACGGTGTGAGGCAGGGCACCGGCAGCGGGTAGCCATAGCCGAACGGGCGGAACGGAACGGGGCGGGATGGCCGACTGGGGGCCCGCGATCAGATCCCGGATCCGCCCTGCTGGAAACCGGGACCAGTGGAGCAGGACCGGATATAGGTGGACCGGCGGCGACCCCGATCTCCCGACCCACCCGAGACGAGTCTGCCGAGCGGGCTCTTCTTGACACGGGACGGTATCTCCGCTGACCTCGCAGAGGGAGTTGGCCATGGGGTGGATCGAGCGGCAAAGCGGACCGGAGAGACGCTCTCTCGGCGCGGACCGCACCCGTCGGCGCGTGGGGTTGCGCCACCTGGTCTTCTGTCAACGAGATGCTCGTCTCGTTGTCAATCTTCGCGCGCCGGGGTCGGCGATACTGGACGCGGGGCGCCAGGGCGGCTCACTCGGAAAAGCGGAGTGTCTCGACCGCGACGCCGCCCTCGCCCCAGATAGCAGGATCCGCGGGGTTGCCGATGCCCCGCCCTCGCCGGGTCTCCGCAGCGGCGGCCTATCTTCGGAGATGCGCAGACAGGTCGCGGAAGTCGCTGCCTATTCACGGGAATACGCAGGTATGCCGCGGAGCGTCGCGACCTATTCGCGGGAATACGGAGATTGGCCGCGGCGCCTCGCCGCCTTCATACTATAACCCGCCGCTAGGCCCTGCGACGCAACTGATTGCGACGTTAGCCGACGGACGCACATCCGAGACAAATATGTCCGAGCCTCTCTTCAACGACGCTCTCTGGTTCACAATGGGCACGCACTGCCCAGGAAGGCACTACGTGCTGGGAAACCCGCACACATTTCCGGGCCGGATGATGGCGTGGTGCCCAGCGAAGCGGAAGAGCTTTTTCTTTTCTCTGAGCGATGTCGACGAAGCAGCGAGCGCGGCTAGAGCATGGATGTCGGGGTTCCTCGCAGGCAACGAACCGCCCCCACCTTGTGGCCGTGATGGACAGGTCGACTTCGGCAGTGACGAGTACAAGCGATGGCGCCGGCGAGCGGACGAGTTTAGGCGCACCGGCCACTGGTCCCCAGAGGAATGACCAACGAGGCCATAGCTTGAGAGCAACCATGGTCACCCTTCACGAAGCTCAGGACGTCGCTCAGCGGTATGCCGAGCAGAGGAAAGCGGTCTGGTTCAACAATTCCGTCATTGACAGAGCCACATATTGGTTCTTTGCTGTTGGACATATTGGGTCGCAGGGCGTCATCGTCGACAAGGCGGATGGTCGTCTCCACGTCCTAGGATCCGCCTTGTCACTAGAGGACTGCTTTTGGGCACATGAGCACGGGTTCTCGCCCGAGTTCGTCGCGCTGCGCATCACCCGCGTGCACGACCGCGAGCACACCATCGAGCTGCTCCTCCACATCATTGAGGAGGGGCCGCCACGACTTCCCAATCCAAACCCAAAGCGCGCTTGGCTTGCGGAGCGTATTGACCAGCTGCCGTGCGAGTTCCTCCCGCAGCGCCTGAGGCTCTCAGTTCCGGCGCTACGACGCGCGGCTGAGCAGGGCTGGTTCGAGTATCAGGCGGTAGATCCATCCACGGAGGCAACTCCGCTTCCCCTTTCTGGCGGGGTCGGCTAACAAGCGGGTGCTGCCGGCCGCGCTTCGCGCGGCGGCAGCACCCGCAGGGCGTTAGGCCGCTTACGCGCCGGAGTGCTCGACCTCCTTGTCTCTGCTGCAGCGAGCAGCCGCCCGATGGTCTCGTGGGCGACGCGAGCCGCCTCGACGTCGCCCGCGGCGAGCGCCGCTCCCGCCGGCGCTACCCGCCGCGGCGAACGCGCTCGGCGGACATCGGCTTGCCGTACAATGCGAGAGCGGGCGCAGGGCTCACTCCAGGATTATTTCCCCGCCCGCTCCATTTCCAGTCGCGTACGAGTCGGACTGAAGATGTATGCGCCAGCCGTCGACGTCGAGATCGGCAAACGCGTGGATCGACACCTTCATGCGGAGCGAGCGCCCCGCCTGAAGGTTTGCCAGCATCGCAGCCGGCACGATCGCCTGCCCCTGTTCGGCTGGGTAAAAGCAGTCGACCGACCTCGAAGACTCTCCAAGGCTCACCCACACAAGCCCGAAACTGCCGCCGCTCCAGATGACAGACAAATCGCTGGACCTATCCAGGCGGGTCGAAGAGGATGGGTTGAGAGCTGGTTCACTGACGTCGATCGGCGCGACCGCCGGCAACATCATGGCGAAGGGTGGCACTTCGTCGCCTTCGGCTGCCACCGATATAATTTCTCCACCGCTCCAGAACACTTGTCCTTGAAGCATGGAACTACTAGCGAACTCGCCTTCAGGAGGAGGCAGCGTGACCGATGTGCCGCCTATTGTCACGGTCAACGGACCCGCCGTCCGATTGCGGTAAGTGCCGGACGAAGCGCACGGCGTGTTGATGTAGCAGCTGCCGAACCTTTGCTGGCATGTTGAGGGGTCCGAAGGAGGAGTGATCAGCTCTCGAAACATCGCCGTCATGGTGAAGTCTCCGCCTGTCCGTTCGGATACCCAGATGTGGCCCTGCAGCGGAAACAGCTCCGTGCCATCGGAGCCGCCACCCCCGCCCGGCGCATCTGCACCTGCGCCGCTGCCTCCCGCTCCGCCGCCCGCTCCTCCCACGCCGTTCGTGTCTTCGCCGCCCGTGCCGCCCGTGCCGCCGATGCCGCCCGTGCCGCCGATGCCGCCCGTGCCGCCATTCCCTCCCGCGCTACTCGTGGCGCCGACGGCCTCCGAGCCGGACGCCGCTGACCCGGCTAGTACTTCTTGCTGGAAATCATCTACGCAACCGGCGAGCAGGAAATGTGTACACACGACAAATGCGCTTACTCGTGTGACATCAGAAATGCCGAACATAAAGCGACTCTCCTGCGCCGCGTGACAGCGACGTCCACCATGGTTATCACATAACGTGCCCCCCGATCCCGGGAGGAGGCCGAGCTGGCAGATGCTGCTGCGGGTACCGCCGATCGCGCCGCCGGGAGACGCGACGATCTTCGGGGTGAAGGGGGCGAGAGAGCGGCTGCAGCGGCTCGGGTGGAAGGGCGCCTGACCGGGAGGGCGCGGGGCGCCTCGCCCGATCCAGCGCTCACAAAGCGCTCGACTTCACGCTCGCCCCCCGGCGTCCGTTCGCCTTGATCGGCGCGGCGCGGAAGGCGCGGCGGTACGCCTGCGGGCTCGTGGTCACGAGCCGCTGGAAGTGCTCGCGAAAGGCCGTCGGCGAGCCGAACCCGACCCTCGCCGCGATCGACTCCACCGAGTGCCCCGTCGTTTCGAGCAGCTGCTGCGCGCGGCGCACGCGGGCCCGGAGCAGCCATTGGAGCGGCGTGGTGCCGGTCTGCTCGCGGAAGCGGCGGCTCAGCGTGCGCACGCTGAGGGCCGCGCGCCGCGCGATGTCCTCGAGCGTGAGCGGCTTGTCGAGGCTCTCCTCGATCCACCGCAGCAGCGGCTCGAGCGACGAGCCGTCCGGCGCGGGCGGTTCGTGGAGGATGAACTGCGACTGCCCCCCGTCGCGCTCGAGCGGCATCACCGAGAGCCGCGCCGTGTCCGCGGCCACGGCCGAGCCGTAGTCGAGCCGCACCATGTGGAGGCAGAGGTCGAGCGCCGCCGCGGCGCCCGCCGACGTCAGAAACTGCCCCTCATCCACGTAGAGCACCTTCGGGTCGACGCGAATGGCCGGGTGGCGGCGCGCGAGCTCGTCCGTCGCGAGCCAGTGGGTCGTGGCGCGGCGCCCGTCGAGCAGCCCGGTCGCGGCGAGGAGGAACGCCCCGGTGCAGATGGAGGCGACGCGGGCGCCCGAGGCCGCCGCGGCGCGGACCGCGTGCAAGAGCGCCTCCGGGACCACGACGCTCGCCTCGGCCACGCCCGGAAGGATGATGGTGTCCGCTCGCGCCAGCTCGTCGAGGCCGCAGCGCACCCGGAGATCGAACGCTCCGGCGCTCACCTCGCGCGTCACCCCGCAAACACGGACTTGATACCCGGCCCGACCCCCGGGCAGCCGGACACGCCCGAACACCTCGCAGGGCGTCGACAGGTCGAAGGGGATGACCCCGTCCATCACGACCACAGCCACGACGTGCATGGCTGAAAGATGCTTGATCATCCACTTCATGCCAACGGTTTCATGATCCGGCGCGGGTCCGGGACGTCGGGCTGGCCAGAAGTCGTCGAAGATTGGCACGAACGCCCCTCGCGGGACCGTCCCGGCCATGCCATATCCCGGTCGTGCCAACCGCCGAGCGATGACGGCTCGATGCCACTGGCGTCCGGGGAATCCCCTCGTTTGCGAGCCCCTGCGACCGTCTCACGCCTCGGAGCCGTCGTGGTCATCCCGAGAAGGCGAACCGTGAAGAGCGCCTCGCGCCGCGCCAAGGAGCCCCCCTCATGCCCGCCTACCAGATTCTACGGTTGATCAAGTTCTTGGGCGTCATCGTGTACGCGGGCGGCCTCATTGGCAGCTTCGTCGCCACGGTGCACGCCGATCGCAAACGCGCCGTCCACGCCGTGGCCTCCCCAGGGCTGATCGTCACGTGGATCGCGGGATACCTGATGACCACGCAGCTGCAGATTCCTTTGATGGAGCTCTGGGTCATCGCAGGGCTCGTCCTGTCGCTGGTCTCGCAGCTCGCCCTCGTTCGCAGCGTCGCGCGCGACCGGCGCACGCTCGGCGCGTTCGTCTCGACCTTTGCCCCTCTCTTCGTGGTGCTGCTGATGATGGTCTTTCGGCCCACCTGGTCTGACGTCCGATCATGAGCGCGCTTCGCACCCTGCGCGTCGTCGGCTTCCTGGAAGGGCTGTCGTTCCTGGTCCTCCTCACCGTCGCGATGCCGCTCAAATACATCTTCGGCCTGCCGATCGCGGTCCGGATCGCCGGCAGCGCCCACGGGCTCTTCTTTCTCCTCTTCGTCTCCGCGCTGTTTCGCGCGGCCACCGAGCGCGACTGGCCGCGTCGCCGTTCGCTCATGGCGCTCCTCGCGTCGCTCGTACCGGGCGGGACCTTCGCGCTGGATCGGACGTTGAAGCGCGAGATCGAGGGCGACGCGGGGACTGCGCCCCATAGCTGACGCCACGGCATCGGCTCTTAGGAAGATGGCTGCGCGCGGCGAGCGGCCGCCGCGGCCTGCGCGTCGGCGCCGACAGGCAGCTGGAACGGCGTCTCCGGGCTGCATCCGCGTCCAGGCCCCGCCCTCGCTCCTCCGCGGCGGCGCCCTGCTTGACCCACGGCGCGGCGCCAGGTCGGCTCGCCCCTCGTCGCGCGCGGTTCACGCCACGGCCAGCCTGCGGTGAAGTGACCCGGCCCAGCGCTGGCGCCCCGGCGGGGCGCCGCGGCGTAAGCGCCTGGCCATCGCCATGGGCGCGCCCCCTTGCGGCTCTCTTGCGCTGTGTGCGTCAGTGAGGGCGGAATAACTCAGGTTTGCAGCTGACGGGCAAGCTTCCTGATATGTCGTGGCGCGCCGGCGCAGTCCTTCAGAGCGCCGGCGGTCTTGCCGCCTGTCACCTCGTCGTGATGTGATAGGCCCGCAGCTGAAACCCAGGTCGTTGGGCGTACCTCGTGGTCGCCCAGTGCGCTCGTTGTCCTCGGTCGAGCCAAAGCGGAGGCTTCATGTGGCCATTTGATCGAAAGAGTCCAGCTCAACAGAGCCAAGGTGCCGGTAGCGGCCCTCTGCGAGTGCTGTCCCTGCTGCGACCAGACGAGGCGAGCGCGCTCGGCGGGCTGCCCCCGGAGGCCGTTGCGGGGGCCTGGCCGGAGGGCCAGGAGCAGTCGGTCGACTCCTTTCGGACGAATCCGCGTTTCGTTGAGTTCCTTCACCACGTCATCGCGAAGGCCGGCCCCTCGGATCCTGAGTTGATAGCCGCTGCGGCAGCCCAGGAGGAGGGTTGGTTGTACGTGATTGATGCGCGCACCCCAGACGGACCGCAAGGGCGCGTACCTCCTGAAGACATCATCGGGGCATTCGAGGTTCGGGGCGGAGTGCTGGTCTCAGGCGGCTATCGGGCCATGCCGAGCCATCGCGTGCTCACCGCAAACGGGTTGCTCTCGCTCCCTCCCCGAATGCGAAGTGCGTTCTTACAAGCCCTCCGGGAGCTCGTGGCTTCCAGAGGTGCTGGAGGAGCAGCGTGAAGGTCCGGGCGCTCAATCAGGGCTTGGTGCAGAGGGTCCGGCTTGCGGCGCGCGGCGTCCTCCGGCCGCCGCGCTTGCTGCGCCGGCCCGCCGCACAAGCCCACCTTGGGCGGACGTAGATCCGTGAGAAGCGATGCAGTAGCTGGCCGAGCAGCACCGTCCGCGGGTGGTACCGAACAACCGCCCGCTCGTCTCGTGGGCGATGCGCGCCGCCTCCGCGTCGCCCGCCGCGAGCGCGGGCCCAGTCGGGGCTACCCGCCGCGCCGGGAGCGCTCGGCGGCGAGGTCCATGACGCCGGCCGCGTCGTAAGCGGCCGAGGTGTGGCGCCCCGTTCACGCGTCGCGTCTCGCGCTGCGATTTGGACGGAAAATCCGCATGGATCGGGAAGGTACGAGCTTTGCTCCCCACCGCCGTCATGAGGAACTACTTTCGTTCGCTGGTTCTCGTGGGGGCTCCTTTCATCTTCGTCGCGGCCTGCGGCGGATCGGACGGCGACATCGCCGAGCCCACCGAGGCGCCGGCAACCCCGTCGACCCCGGCGGAGGTAGACACCACTTATGAACAGATCGGGCGCGGCTGCGGCGACAACGGCTCCCTCGTTCGATCGCTGACGCACGTCCCCGCGCTCACCACCAACAACCTCTGGAGCGCCCCAGACAACGACGCCGCCGGCCTGGCCGCGTCCAAGGACGACAGTGGCTGGGGAGCGAGCCTGGGCGTCTACGAGCTCGGGTTCGAATCGATCGGGGACAACATGGAGAGCCACTCCGCCGAGCAGGCCGCACGATGCGACGCGGTCAGCGAGATCTTCGACCCCACCGGGGACGGCGCGCGGCACCGCTTCCTCAACGTCCTCGTCTACGCCGGCGATCACCCGCACGCCGAGGCGATGCCCGCCGAGGGGCTCCCCGCCGCGGTCGAGGCGCCGGTCCGCCTGAAGGGCTATCTGGACGTGGCCGAGGGCACGCGCGAGGAGATCGAAGACGGCGTCGTGTACCGGGACGCGCAGCACCAGTACTTGCCCATCTACGTTCGCTGCGAGAAGCCCATGAAGATCACCTACGAGGAGCGCCTGTTTTCACGCGAGGAGGTCGAGGCGCTGAAGATCGACACCCGCATCTGTCGCCCCGCCGCCGAGGACGGCTACAGCTGCCTCTCCGAGCGCCCGCAGCCGATCGAGGGTGCGTGCACGTTCGTGGCGGCCGACGCGAAGTACGTGGCGACGAACGGCGAGGAGCACAACCTATCGCTCGGTGGCCGCATCGAGCGCGGCGAACAACTCCGCTACGAGATCACGGTCGACCGCTTCGCCTTCCACTGAACGAGGGTCCTCGGTCTGCGAGGCAAGGACGCGCGCCGGGGCCGTCGATGCCGGCCGCCGCTGGATCAACCGGGGAGCGCGGCGGTCAGGTCCAGCTCGACCAGCTGACCGGTGAAGCCGAGCGAAGCGACCCCGAGCAGGGTGCTGGCCGTACCGAAGGCCGCGCCGAGCGCCGAGTCGTTCAGTCGCTGCCACACCGCGCCCAGCACCTGGTCGTCGTCGCTGACCACGTAAATCACCGAGCGCACCACGTCGCGGGGCTGCGCCCCGGCCGCGTTCAGGACGGTCAGCGCGTTCGCTGCCACCTGGTCGGCCTGCGCGAGGTAGTCGCCCGCGCCGACCACGTTGCCGTCGAGGTCGAGTGGGCACTGGCCGGCGAGGAAGGCCAGCCGGCCTGCCTCGACGATCGTGACGTGGTGATAACCGGGAGTTTGGTGGACGTCGGGCGGGTTGATCTTCACCAGGCGCATTGAGGGGGAAGGAAAAGCAACACAATTCGAGGATGTCAAGGGCCGTGCGCGCTATTGGCTGTGAAGGCGCACGAGGAACTCAGGATAATCGATCACGCAGGTTCCACGTCGAGCCCCAGATCGCCGAGCGGCATACGCGGCCGCGGAGAGGAGGAGAAGGCCGCCGAGGACGGCGGCAGCGCGTCTCGGAGGCGATGCATCTCGCGCGACCTACGACGCTGACCCGAGCCCGAGCGTCTGCTGGATCATCGCTTCGATGGCCTCGAACGGCTGCGCGCGGCGAGCGGCCGCCACGGTAACCCGCTGCTGCACCCGGTAATCAATACCCTTGCCATAGGCTTCCTTTCTTGTCGTGACCGGCATTGTCCAGCCAGCCGCCGACGGTCTGACACCCCTCGAAGCTGAATCAGAAGCAAGCCCGCGCCGCCGCGCGCCCAGGTGCCATGGGGGGTCTCATGCGCTGGCGTCGCGCGATGGTGAGCGTCCGCCGCCACGTCAGACGTGGCCGCCTTGGCGAAGCGGTTCGGCAAGGTCGATCCAAACGGAAGCTCTAGAGGCGCGCTGAGCACCTCTCGGATCGCAGGATCGTGGAGCGATCGAGCACCGGAACGCGGCGATAGCAGCTACTCAGGGACAATAGCCCCTCAGTGGCATTTGTCAAGAAGGCGCGCTTCTCCTCGCGCGCGCTCCTCGCCGGCAGACGAACCGGCGGCGCGCGTCAGGCGGAAACGACCGAGCCGGCGCTCATTGCGGCGAGGTGCCGCTCCCACCGCGACCGAACTCGCGCGCGAGCGTCCTGAAGGCCTCGTCCACGAGCTCAGGCAGGTCCTCGGTGGCCCCGCGCGCGATCCACGCGTCCATCGCGGATTGCACGACCGCCATCGCGCAGCTCGCCAGCACGCGCGGCGCGAGATCGTGCCGCGCGTCCAGGCCCATGCGCTCGGCCAGCGGCTCGCAGATCTCCTCCCCGCAGTGTCCCAGCCGCTCGCGCTGCCTCGCGCGGATCGCCGGCGTCCGCGCGACGAACTGCTGGATCAAGGCGAAGCGGGGCAGATCCCCCTCGTGGAACTTCACGATCGTCTTGACGGCGTTTCGCAGCGCCACGACGGGCGGCTCGCTCCGCGGGCGCGCCCGCACCGCCTCGCGCGCCGCCTCGATGAACTGGTCCATCCACGCGATCACGAGGTCTTCCTTCGACTCGAAGTAGCGGAAGAACGTCCTCCGCGAGACCTCGACCACCCCGAGCACGTCATCGAGGGTCGTCTGCTCGTAGCCGTTCTTCAGGAAGAGCTCGATCGCGGTCTCGATGATCTGCGCGCGCGTGCGCTCCTTCTTGCGTTCCCTGAGCCCCGAGGGGCCGGCCTCCTTCATGCGGGCCAAGGTACCACGCACACGCTTCGGGTGCTCCTCCATGACAAACGCTACTGAGGTGCACATTGTTCTTCGCGGTGCCCCGCCGTGGGTCGAGGTGCGGCTGCCTCGCGGGCTGCTCCTCGCGGACTTCTCAGCCCTGTCAGCGAAGACTGCGATCAGCCGGTCGATGGCTTGTCGGTGTTGACCGCCAATTGAGCGTCGAAGGCTCGCCTGTAGGCGGGCCGCGCTTCGCCGCGGGCGACATAAGCGGCCAGGTTTGGGTACTCGTCCAGAATGCCCGATAATCTCAACCTGAGCAGCACCGACACCATCATCAAGTCGCCAGCGCTGAACGCACCATCGAGCCAGCCGGCATCGCCCAGGCGAACGGAGAGCTGGCCGAGCCGAGCGCGGATGCGGTCCTCGACCAGAGGCAGGCGCTCCGCATACCAGGGCTTGTCGCCCTCCAGGATCCTGGCGGTTACGAGCTCGAGAATCGGTGGCTCTACCGTGTTGAGCGCGGCGAACATCCATGTGATCGCGCGCGCCCGAGCATTGGCATCGTCCGGCAGCAAGCCCGCATGTCGCTGGGCGATGTGAAACACGATCGCCCCTGTCTCGAACAGCGCGAGATCGCCTTCCTCATAGGTCGGAATCTGGCCGAAAGGATGAAGCGCCAGATGCTCGGGCTCCTTCATCGCACGAAACGAAACAAGGCGAACCTGGTAGGGCTGGCCCGCTTCCTCGAGCGCCCAGCGAACACGCGTATCACGCGCCAGTCCCTTGCCACCATCGGGTGAGCGTTCAAAGGCGGTAATGGTGATGGTCATCGAGAGGCTCCTCCTTGGCGAAAATCATAGACCGCGGAGGCAGACCTTTGCAACCATGGCCGAGCGCTCGCCATGAGACGTGAGGACGCGCCTCGGATGCAGCCCGGGCTCCGGCCGGTCGCGGCCCTGACGGACGGCGACGATGGCGCCGAACATGCTATAACCCGCCGCCAGGCCCTGCGACGCAGCGGATCGCGACGTTGACCGGACATGGAATGAATCGAGGGAACGAATGAACGGAGGAGACCAGATCGCGAGGGGCGTCGGAGCGATCGTAGACTCTGGCGCGCTCGCCAACGCAGCAACGATGGTTTGGCGCGACGGCAAGGTGGTTCAGCGCGCGTCTCTCGGGTGGCGAGACCTGGAGGCCAGGCTGCCCCTCGAGCATGACAGCCTGTTCCGCATCGCGTCGATGACGAAGCCGATCACCTCGACGGCGGCGCTCATGCTGTTCGAGGAGGGGCGCTTCGCGCTGACCGATCCGATCGCTCGCTGGGCACCGGAGTTCAGAGACATGCGCGTCCTGCGTTCTCCCGCGGGCCCGCTCGACGAGACCGACCCGGCAGAACGACCGATCACCTTCGAGGATCTGCTGACGCACCGCTCGGGGCTGACCTACGGGGCCTTCCATCGTGGACCCATCGCGGAGGCCTATGGGGAGGCGCTGGGAGGCGACATCGACAGCCACGTGGCGCCCGATGATTGGATCACGCGGCTGGCTGCCTTGCCGTTGCTCGACCAGCCGGGGGCCACCCTTCACTATGGCCACTCGACCGATCTCCTCGGGTTGCTCATCGCACGCATCGAGGACGCGCCGCTCGGCGACGTGCTCAAGCGCCGGATCTTCGATCCGCTTGGCATGGCCGACACCAGCTTCATCGTGCCACGCGAGAGGCGGGACCGGCGAGTCAAGAACTACGGGTTCGATGGTTCGGGCCGGCTCTCCGCGCGCCTCACCTGCCCAGGCGACTCGACGGTCCCTGAACGGCCCGATGACATGGACTATGTCTCCGGCGGCCAGGGGCTGTGGTCGACGCTGGACGACTATCTCGCGTTCGCGCGCATCTTCCTGGGAGCAGGCGCCGTGGATGGCGTGCGTATCTTGCGGCCCGAGACGCTCGTCTTGATGACCTCCAACCGCCTCACGGAGCAGCAGCGCGCCACGGCTGAAGTGGGAGGCATGCCGCTCTTCCGGGGCGGTCACGGGTTCGGGATGGGCGTCGCCGTGGTGCTCGATCCGAAGAAGGCCGAGCCCACGGTGTGTGGGGGCCGCGAGGGCGCAGTCGGTTGGCCAGGCGGCTTCGGAGGCTGGTGGCGCGCGGACGCCAACGACGACTCGGTGCTGATCTTTCTGGCACATAACATGGTCGAGCGGGACCAGCTCAGCAGAGGCATCGGCCTGGGAGTCTACGAAGCCATCACCCAGTTCCAGGCCCTGGCGTCGGCCGACGACCGCCGACGACCTCATCACTCAGCAGCCGGCTAACAAGCCGTCGCGGCGGACGGGGACGCGCGCTGACGCACGCATCCCCGCGGCCGAACGGCCAGACGTCAGGCCGCTCACGCGCCGGAGTGCTCGACCTCCTTGCCTGTGCTGCAGCGAGCAGCCGCCCGATGGTCTCGCGGGGATCGGAAGCTGCGCGCGGTGACGGAGGCGGCCTCGCTCTCCGAGCGGGAGCTCGGCGAGCTCCTCGGCCGCGCCCATGGAGCTGCCGGAGCAGGGCGCGAAGATTTTCTTCGAGCGACCGATGATTTCTCCGCGGGCGGGGGGTCCATGGAAGAAAAGGAGGACAATTTCATGTCCCACAAGCTCTTCGTCAGCCTGCCCATCAAGAACCTCGATCGCACCGTGGCGTTCTTCAAGGCCCTCGGCTTCACGTTCAACCCGAACGTCACGGGCGAGAAGGCCGCCTGCATGCTCATCGGCGAGCATTCCTACGCGATGCTGCTCGTCGAGCCGTTCTTCAAGACGTTCACCAAGAAGGAGCTCTGCGAGACCGCGACGCACGTGGAGGGGGCCTTCGGGCTCTCGTGCGAGAGCCGTGCCGAGGTGGACGCGATGGTGGCGAAGGTGCTCGCCGGCGGCGGCAAGGAGGCGGGGCCGCCGGAGGACCACGGGTTCATGTACAGCCGGAGCTTCGAGGACCTCGACGGGCACCACTGGGAGGTGGTGTGGATGGATCCGAAGGCCGGGCAGTAAGCCGCACGGATCTCGGCGGAGGAGAAGACACTCCCCGCGTTCATGCGCCCCTTCACGCACCAAGCGAGCTGGCTGCTTCGCAGAACCATGCCTCCCTGCTCCGACGCTCCCAGGCAGCCCGATCCGCGCGCTTGACAATCAATAAGCCGCGGCTTATAAGTCGTGGATGCAGAGCGCGGCCGTGGTCGAAGACAAGATCTTCCAGGCGCTGGCGGACCCCAGCCGCCGGGCGATCTTCGAGTCGCTCACGCGTGGCGAAGCGGCCGTGAAGGACCTCACGGCGCGCTTCGACATCTCGCAGCCGGCGATCTCGCAGCACCTCGCCACGTTGAAAGACGCCGGCCTCGTGAGCGGCCGGCGCGAGGGGCGCTGTGTCTACTACCGGGTGGAGCCGCGCGGACTGAAGCCGCTCGTCGACTGGATCACGCACTACCGCGCCTTCTGGACGGAGCGCGTCGATCGCCTCGAACAACTACTGGAGAAAATGGACGAATGAACCCCACCGACACGACCGCCCAATCGCAGACCGAATCCATTTCGTTCGAGTTCGATCTGAAGCATGCGCCGGAGAAGGTGTGGCGCGCGCTCACCGAACCGGCGCTGCTGGCGGAGTGGCTCCTGCCCACCATCGGCCTCCAGCTCGAGCCGGGGGCGGCGTTCACGCTCAAGACGCAGCCGTACCCCGGCTGGGACGGCACCGTGAATTGCCGGTTCGTCGAGATCGAAGCGCATCGGAAGCTCAGCTACACGTGGAGCGTCCCCTTCCTGGAGACCGTCGTGACCTTCACGCTCACGCCCACGGCGTCGGGCACGCGCCTGTCCCTCGTGCAATCGGGCTTCAAGCCGGACCAGAAGCAGAACTTCGGCGGCGCTCGCTACGGCTGGAAGATGATGGGCGGGAAGCTCGTCGACCTGCTCGAGAGGGTCTCATGAGCCGGGCGAGGCTCGTGGCCTACTGGGTGACCACAGGCCTGGTCGTGTCGTCCATGGTCTCGGGCGGCGTGGCCCACGTCCTCCACGCGCCAGCGAGCGTCGACGGCTTCGTGCGCCTCGGCTACCCGCTGCACTTCGTCACGCTCCTCGGCATCTGGAAGATCCTCGGCGCGCTCGCGCTGCTGGCGCCGAGATTCCCGCGCTTGAAGGAGTGGGCGTATGCGGGCCTCGTGTTCGACCTCACCGGCGCCGCATTCGCCTGGGCCGCCGTCGGCGCCAGCGACTCCACGAGCAACGCTGGCCACATCATCGCGCCGCTCGTGGTCCTCGCGCTGGCGGTGACGTCGTGGGCGCTGCGGCCGGACTCGCGCAGGTTGCCGGAACCCCTTCACAGACCGTCGGTGTTGATGACATGATCGCGAACATGGCCTCCTCCAAGCAGCACGCCGCAGACAGACAGCAAGCCGCAGACAGCCACGATTTGATCCGGGTCCAGGGCGCCCGGGAGAACAACCTCAAGGACGTCAGCGTCGAGATCCCCAAGCGGCGGCTGACGGTGTTCACCGGCGTCTCGGGATCGGGCAAGTCGTCGCTTGTGTTCGGCACCATCGCGGCGGAGTCGCAGCGGCTGATCAACGAGACCTACAGCGCGTTCGTGCAGGGGTTCATGCCGACGCTGGCCCGGCCCGAGGTCGACGTGCTGGAAGGGCTGACGACCGCGATCATCGTCGACCAGGAGCGGATGGGTGCCAACTCCCGCTCGACGGTCGGCACCGCGACCGACGCCAACGCGATGCTGCGGGTGCTGTGGAGCCGCCTCGGCAAGCCGCACATCGGCTCGTCCAACGCCTTCTCCTTCAACGTCCCGTCGGTCCGCGGGGTCGGGGCGATCTCGATCGAGAAGGCCGGCGGGAAGAAGACAGAGAAGCGCGAGTTCGTGGTCAACGGAGGCATGTGCCCGAAATGCGAGGGCATGGGATCCGTCTCCGACTTCGACCTGTCCCAGCTCTACGATGACAGCAAGTCGCTCAACGAGGGTGCGCTCACCATCCCCGGTTACTCGATGGATGGATGGTACGGGCGCATCTTCAACGGGTGCGGCTTCTTCGACCCGAACAAGCCGATCCGCAAGTTCACGAAGAAGGAGCTCCACGACCTGCTCCACAAGGAGCCGACCAAGATCAAGGTCGAAGGCATCAACCTGACCTACGAAGGGCTGATCCCGAAGATCCAGAAGTCGATGCTGTCCAAGGACGTCGACGCGATGCAGCCCCACATCCGGGCGTTCGTGGAGCGCGCGATCAAGTTCTCCACCTGTCCCGAGTGCGGCGGCACGCGGCTCAGCGAGGCTGCCCGGTCCTCCAAGATCAAGGGGATCAACATCGCCGACGCCTGCGCGATGCAGATCAACGACCTGGCCAAGTGGGTGCGCGATCTGAACGAGCCGTCCGTCAAGCCGCTGCTGGCGACGCTGCGGCACACGCTCGACTCGTTTGTCGAGATCGGCCTGGGCTACCTCAGCCTCGACCGGCCGTCGGGCACGCTGTCGGGCGGCGAGGCGCAGCGCACCAAGATGATTGGCCACCTCGGGTCGTCGCTCACCGACGTCACCTACGTCTTCGACGAGCCGACGGTGGGGCTGCACCCCCACGACATCCAGCGGATGAACGAGCTGCTGCTGCGGCTGCGCGACAAGGGGAACACCGTCCTCGTGGTCGAGCACAAGCCGGAGACGATCGCGATCGCCGACCACGTCGTCGACCTGGGCCCCGGCGCCGGCACCGCCGGCGGCGAGGTGGTCTTCACGGGCACCGTCGACGGGCTGCGGGCGAGCGGCACGCTCACCGGGCGTCACCTGAGCGACCGGGCCTCCCTGAAGCGGTCGGTGCGGAAACCGTCGGGAGTCATGAAGGTGCGCGGCGCCCGCGCGCACAACCTGAAGAACGTCGATGTCGACATCCCGCTCGGCGTGCTGGTGGTGGTGACCGGCGTGGCGGGGTCGGGCAAGAGCTCGCTGATCCACGGCTCGGTGTCCGGCCGTGACGGGGTGGTGTCGGTCGATCAGACCCCGATCCGTGGCTCGCGGCGGAGCAACCCGGCGACGTACACCGATCTGCTGGAGCCGATCCGCAAGGCGTTCGCGAAGGCCAACAACGTGAAACCCGCCCTGTTCAGCGCCAACTCCGAGGGTGCCTGTCCGACCTGCAACGGCGCGGGGGTGATCTACACCGACCTCGCGATGATGGCCGGCGTCACCACGGTCTGCGAGGACTGCGAGGGCCGGCGGTTCCAGGCGTCGGTCCTCGAGTACCGCCTCGGCAAGCTCAACATCGCCGAGGTGCTCGATCTGTCGGTCGCAGAGGCGGTCGGCTTCTTCGGCGCTGGCAAGGGGCATACGCCGGCCGCGCACGCGATCCTGCAGCGTATGGCCGACGTGGGGCTCGGCTACCTGCGGCTCGGCCAGCCGCTCACCACGCTGTCGGGTGGCGAGCGGCAGCGGCTCAAGCTCGCGACACACATGGGCGCCGACGGCGGCGTCTACGTGCTCGACGAGCCGACCACCGGGCTGCACCTGGCCGACCTCGAGCAGCTGCTCGGGCTGCTGGACCGGCTCGTCGACTCCGGCAAGTCGGTCATCGTGATCGAGCACCACCAGTCGGTGATGGCGCACGCCGACTGGATCATCGACCTCGGGCCGGGCGCGGGCCACGACGGCGGGCGGATCGTGTTCGAAGGCACCCCGGCCGACCTGGTGGCGGCGAAGTCGACGCTGACAGGCGAGCACCTGGCGGCGTTCGTCGGAGGCCAGCCGAAGGCCGCTCCGTCTCGCCAATCTCGCTGAGCGAGCCGCGTTTTTCCGTGGGCGCAAGACTTCAGACGGGTCCGACTAGGGTTTGTACGTGAACCGGGCGCGGATTGCCTCGTCGCGCAGGAGGGTCACGCAGTCGAGGCGTACGCCCGGCGGCAGCCGCGGCGCGAGCTTGTGATAAAGCACCTCGGCCATGCGCTCGCTGGAGCTGTTGAGGTCCGCAAACTCGGGTAGATGGTTCAGCGTCTTGCCATCGAACGAGCTGATAGCGTCGGCGAGCAACCGATCGAGCTCGTTGAAGTCCATGACCCCTCCGACCGCGTCGAGCCGCTCCGCCGACACCTGAGCGTGGACCTGCCACCTGTGGCAGTGCAGCGGCTCGTACTTGCCGTCGTGCAGCCGCAGCGCGTGGGCGACATGCAGGAGGCGCTCGATCGTGAGCTCGTACATCTCGGTCTCCTCGGTTGAGCGCCCCCCCGGGCGCGATCCGCTCCCGACGCCCGCCAGCACATCGGCCACGCGCGCGACCGCGAGGTACACGTCCCCTCGCCGGCGACGATCATAGCGCCGGGGCAAGAGATCCGCTGGCCCGGCCGAAGCCTCCGCCGGCGAGCCTCGCAGCAGCCGTCTTCGCGACCGCGGTCGCCTCCACGAACGGAGCAGCCGCCCGCGTGATCAGGTCATCCGTCTCCGGCGGTGCTATGTCCGAGCTGCGATGGCGTGGATCTGCTCGCCTGCGCAGCTCCACCGGATTAAGGATCCTCCGTGCCGCACGTGATCCGCCTTCACGCTGACGAGCGCCGAATCCGGGCTCGGGCAACTCGCGGCGATCTTCGCGGCCGGCGTGCTGCCCATCGCGCTTCACCCCAGGCCCTGGCTCACCGGCAAGCACGTGACCGTGCTGGGAGCGATACTCGCCTTCTGGCTGGTGTCCTGGTACCGAAAATTCCGGTACGATTGAGGGGGAGCCAGCGCGCATCGTTTGGTCTGATCGGAGGTCGACGTGGAGCTACTCGAGAATTTGCTGTGGCTGTGCAGGATCCCCTCGCCGACGGGTGAGGAACGCAACCTGGCCGACGAGCTGGCTCAACGGCTCGCAGCGCTGCCCTTGGCCTCGCCGCCACGCCGCTACGGGGACTCTCTGGTGGCGCCAGTCACGCGCGGGTCGGGAGGCCCCAAGATTCTGCTCGTCGGGCAGCTCGACGTGGCGAACGCGGGACAGCGAGGCGAAGCGCGGACGGAGAACAACCGCGCGCTCGGCGCTGGAGCCGCCGAGAAGAGCGGCCTCTGTCTGATGCTCGATCTGGCCGAGCGCCGGCCGCAGGTACACGCCGATGTCACCCTCGTGTTTCACGCGCGCGGAGCGTGCGGCTTCGACGCGAGCGAGCTCAGGCTGGTCATGAAGCAGGATGCCGAGCTCCGACGGGCCGACTTCGCGCTGGTGCTCAGGCCCACGGACAACAAGCTTCAGCTCGGCTCGGGAGGCTCGACACACGCGACGCTGGCGTTTGCAGGCCGCGCGGGGCACAGCGGGCTGCCCGGTGCCGGCGTGAACGCGATTCACAAGTTCGCGCGCGTGCTCTCTCAGCTTGCCGCGTTCGAGCCCGTACCCGACGTCGTCGACGGCCTCACCTGGTACGAGATGATGAACGCCACCTCGGCGCACGGGGGCCGGTCCGGCAGCGTCGTGCCAGACCACCTGGAAGTGAACGTGCACCATACGTACGGTCCCAGCACGAGCTCCCACGCCTCACAAGAGCGGCTGATGGCGCTCGTGGACCGCGTGGGGGCCGTCCGGTTCGAGGAGCTCTCCCGTCCGGCGCCGCCGAACCGGAACCACGCGCTCATCGCTGCTCTCGAACAAAGCGGCGTTCAAGGCGTCGAGGCCCGGCAAACCTGGTCGGAAGTGGCAAGCTTCACGACGCTCGGGATCCCGGCGGCGAATTTCGGACCGGGCGCGGAGCGGACGATGCACGCCCTGAACGAGGTGACGGAGCTTTCGGAGCTCGCGCGGGCGCAAACCATCCTCGACCGCTGGTTCGCCAAGATGACGTGACTTTTGTCGGCATCTTTAGAGAGAGAAAAAAATTGAACAGGGAGGCGGGGAGACAGGGAGATTCATGGGACTTCACTCCCCATCTCCCCGCCTCCCTGTGAATCTCCCGGAAATTTGGGGGGGATACTTCAGATCCCTCACCCGACACGCCGCAGCCAGCGCTGCTCTGCCTCCGAGACCATCCTGCGCGGCACGGTTGCCCGCTGCAGCACGGGGAGCACCCTTGCCGGGTTGCACCCGCAGAGCCCCGAGGCCCAGGCGGGATTCGCCTCGACAACGCCCCAGCCCCGCCCTGCCATGCGCCCGACGTCCACGACCACCGCGGGCGGGAGCTCGACGTCGGCGTCGGCGAGCACCGCGCAGATGGACGCGGATGCCGCCTCGACCTCCTCTGAATCCGCCTCCCAGTCGCCCGCCGCGGTGCGCGCGATCTCCCCGCCGCGGATGTAGGGCGAGAGCGCCGCCACCTCGCGCTCCAGCACGAAGCACCGGAACTCCACCTCGAACACGACGGGCTCGCTCACGAGGACGGGCAGATCCAGCGGCAGCCGCGGGTCCGGATCCATCGCGGCGCCGTCCGCGTACACGCGCGCGGGGAACAGCTTCTCATCCGTTGGCTTGATGAACGCAGGCTCACGGAGCGCCAGCGCATCCTCGAGGGTCGTGAGGCGCACGCCGCGAAGGCGGTGGCGCTGGGGCAGGCGAGGCAGCCAGTCGGCGGTCGGCTCGAGCAGCGCGACCTCGAGGTCGTCCATGATGGCGTCGGCGAGAATGGTCTCGCCGTAGAGCACGGGGTCGCGCGCCGCGAGCCCCTCGGGGCAGCGGAACGAGCGAAGGCGCTCGATGTCCCAGCCGACCGCGAGGGCAGCGGCGAACAGCGCGTTCGAGTCAGGACTGTAGCGCTGCGAGAGGACGAGCGTCGGCACGCGCTCGGATGTAGCACGATCCTCCGCAGCGCGAGGATCGAACGCCCGCTGTCGCTCCTCCGGCCCGGCTGAACTTCAGCGCTCTCGCGGCTCATCGAGGCGCGCGGGATCCCGCCTCTGGGCGGCGACGGCGCCAGCAGCGCCTATCGTTCGATCGCCGTTGCGGCTGGACAACAAGCGCCGAAGCCCGTCCTGGAGACTCGCGACAATCGTGACGCCATCGAAGCCCAGATCGCAGTCGATCAGCAATCTCGCCATGACCGGCGAGATGCCCGCGATGGCGCACTGCGCCCCGAGCAACGAGGAAGCGCGCACCGTGTCGCGGAGGTGGCGTGCCCCTTCCGCGTCCATGAACGGCACGCCGGTGACGTCGATGATCACATGCTCCGCCTGCGTGTCCACGATGGCCTGCAGCAGCACCTCGAGGATGCGGGCGGCGCGCTCGGCGTCGATGTGGCCGATGAGCGGCAGCGCGAGGATGCCGTCCCAGAGCCTGAGCACGGGCGTGGACAGCACGGCAATGGCGCGCTGCTGCTCCTCGCTCACGCGGAGCTGCTCCTCGAGCCGCTGGGTCCGCTCGGCGATCGCGGCCTCGAGCCGCGCCGTCTGAGCCCGCAGCTCGTCCTCGGACTGCTTGAGCTCGCCGACGTCCACGTGGATCTGCAGCACCTCGCGCACGTTGCCCGCAGCGTCGTTGATGGGATGGAGCGAGGAGGCGACCCAGCGGGCCATTCCCTTCTGGAGCGTGTCTGCCTGGACCGGATCGTAGCGAATGGTGGGCAACGCCGTGGCCTCGCCCCGCCAGAACGCCCGCTCGACCAGGGGCATCGACCCATTGGCGGATACCTGCTCGTCCTTCAGCAACCGCCACCCGGCGACGTCCCGGAGGCTCAAGCTCCAGAGCTGCTCCCACCGACGATTCACCTCGAGCACGCGGCTCTCGCCATCGTAGATCA
Organism: Sorangium sp. So ce128; assembly: GCF_051525245.1. Taxonomy (NCBI): domain Bacteria; kingdom Pseudomonadati; phylum Myxococcota; order Polyangiales; family Polyangiaceae; genus Sorangium; species Sorangium sp. So ce128. The sequence continues at coordinate 8,864,247 of NZ_CP150313.1, forward strand.
TCATGCTCACGATGCCCCCGTCGAGCAGGGCCCTGTAGCGGCGCGCGGGGGCCTCCAGCTCGGCGACGCGTCGGCGCAGCGCATCGATCTCACGCTCGAGCTCGGTGTTCGTCGGAGTTGTCTTCTGTTCCATGTTCTTTCGGTCCGCGTGCTCCGTGACGGGCATCCTCCCCGGAAAAGACGGACTCACGTGGGCTGGGTCGCGTCCGACGAGCGCGGTACAGGCGTATTGACGACACGACGGCCTGCGCCGCCAGGGGCGCACAGCGTTGTATCTCCTGTCGCGGCGAGCTTCAACCCGGCGGACGGCAGAAGGATGAGGCGCTCACTGGCATCGCTGATCACGACGGCGCGGCGGATCCAGCTGTCCAGCTCGGTGAGGTCCGGCCAGGTTCCCGGGCTCGTCTCACCATGGGATTGCCGATGATCGCCTCAACCCGGGTCGGATTGTCGGTTGTCGTCTCGACCTGGGTCGGGTTCACAGGCCCGATCGGGTCCGGCTCAGGGCGACCCCTGCTTCGCGCACGGGTCCGCCGCCGCGGCCGCGCTGCGGCCCTCCCAGAGGCGAGCGAGAGGGCTCCTCGGGCCGACCGCGCCCGCGCCGGCAAGCGCCGCCCACGTCAGGATCGGGCCATCACCCTCGAGCACGCGCAGCGGCGGCGGATATCCGGTCGCGGCGAGCTTCAGCCCGGCGGGCGTCGGCAGGAGGAGCAGATCCGGGTTGTCGAGGCTCACGCGCTCCCGCAGCAGCTCGAGCACGGTCGCGTCGCCGCCGGCAAACGGCGCGAGGCAGCGCTCCAGCAAGGGCCGCAGGGCCTTCTTCGACGCGGCGGACCGGTCGAGCAGCTGGGTCACGGGCGCGCCCGTGCGCGCGTCGAGCACCTGCCAGCGCTCGGCCCCAGGATCCCAGGGGTGCGTGCCGCCCTCGTACCGCATCGCATCGTGGGAGCGGACCGCGAGCAGGCCCTTCTCGTTGAGGGCGACCTCGAAGGTGCGCGATGCGGCCATTCGCTCGCCCGTCTTGCACGCGCGCAAACTCGCCTCGTCCCCCTGCCCGAACACCCACGCGCCGCTCTCGAGCGCGCGGTTGAGGGCCGCCTCGCTCTTCGCCGTCGCGGCGCCGAAGATCTCGGGCCAGGCGAGATCCTCGCTGCACGCCTCGCCTGGCTCGAAGGGGATCCCGATCCCGTCGGACGGGCCATCGGGGTTCGGCTGCGGCGGGAAGCGGCGCGCCCTCTTCTTCGTGGCCACGAGCAGCACATCGCGGGCGCCGACCGAGGCGAGGTCGAACGGCAGCGAGGCGCCCCGCGGGCTCGTCCACGTCCCGACGAGGTGGCCGTCCGCCCGGCAGGTGCCCGCGAACTGACCCGTCGAGCGCGCCGGGTTGCCCTCGACAAGCGCGATGTCGCCAGCGTCGGTGACCGTCCCGGCCAGCGGGATGTCGACGCCGACGTGGGCATAGAGGTAACGGCCCCGCACGGTCCCTCCGTCGCGCTCGAGCCGCGCGAAGACCTCGAGCTTCGGCCCGATCGTGCCGTGGAAGCCGCGCTCCAGCGCACAGGCGCTCTGCGGCGCCGGCGCGGCGCTCGCGGCAGGCGCTGGCGCGACGCCCACGGCCGGCGCCGACGGAGACGGCGCCGCGGGGGCCGCCGCCTTGGCCACGACGGGCGCAGCGCCCGCGGCAGGCGAGGGCGCGGCCGCAGGGCCGCACGCCGGCAGAGCGAAGACCAGCGGCAGGAACGCTCGATATCGCATGGACAGCCATTGTGCAGAACAGGACCTGACAGATCCCCTCATTTCGTTGGCACGTCAGGCCGGCCTGAAGCGGAGCGGGAGCGACACGGGGCCACGCACGGTGAGCGTGCGGTTGTACGGGATCTCGCCCGGCGCGCGGGTCACCTCGCCGATCCTCGGGAGCAGCACCTCGAGGGCGACCTTCGCTTCCATCCGGGCCAGCGCCGCGCCAAGGCAGAAGTGCGCGCCGTGCCCGAAGGTCAGGCTCGGCTGCCCGCGGTGCAGATCGAACCGATCGGGATCCGTGAAGCGCAGCTCGTCGCGGTTCGCCGAGCCGACCAGGGCCAGCACGAGCGAGCCCGCGGGGATCGTCAGGCCGGCGAGCGCGACGTCCGACGTCGTGAGCCGGGGGACGGACTGGGTCGGGCCGTCATAACGCATCATCTCCTCGATGAACCTCGGGATGAGCTGCGGCGAGGCGCGCAGCCGCTCGAGCTCCGCGGGGCGCTCCGCGAGCAGGAGCATCGAGCTGCCGAGGAAGTGGGTCGTGGTCTCGAGGCCGCCGCCGAGGATGCTGACGAGCAGATCGATGATCTCGCGGTCGCCGAGGAGCTCACCGGCGCGGGCGAGCTCGCTCACGAGGTCGTCGGAGGGCGATCGCCTGCGGGCCGCGATGACGTCGGCCATGTACCGGTCGAGCTCCGCGATCGTGGCGCGGACGCGGGCGGCGTGCTCGGCGCTCGCCGGCTCGGGCGTCACGGACAGGAGATCGTCCATCCACCGCTTGAAGTGCGGCTCGAGCGCGTGATCCAGGCCGAGCAGCTCGCTGATCACGAACGCCGGCAGCGGCGCCGCGGCCGCGGCGATGAAGTCGACCTCGCCGTCGAGGCGGCCCGCGAGCCGCTCGCACAGCTCCCGGGCCCGCTGCTCGATACGCGCGATCGCCGGCGCCCCGAACGCCCGGCTCACCAGGCCGCGGAGCCGCGCGTGATCCGGGCCATCCATGGCCAGGATCGAGCTCGCGAGCGGGTTGTGCCCCACCCACGCCGGCTGCCAGGCGGCCCGGAACCCCTGGGACGAGAACCGCTCCGGGCTCCGCAGGACCGTCGCGACATCGGCGTACCGGCTCACCGCCCACATCCCGCCAGGATCCACCTGGCAGACAGGCGCCTCGCGGCGCATCGCTGCATACGGCGTATAAGGATCCGCCCGGAAGGCGGGTGTCATGATGTCCACGCGCTCGCTCATGCGAAGAGACCTCCCGCGACGCCCCGAGCACGCGCCGGGCCCGCGCGGGAGAGGCCGCTTTCCACGGGAGATCCGCGGCTCGTCCGTGGCGCTTCGCGAGCCCGCCGGTCAGGGTGACCGGTCACGCCTGTCGCCCTGAAAGGTCGTCCCATGCGCGCAGCCGATCTCGACATCCGGAAGCTGCTCGACGTCGACGCGCGCGGCGGTGTCGTCCGCTTCGCCGGGGAGCGCGCGGTCATCCTCGACGCCGGGGCGCTCGGGACGCTGCGCGGGGAGCTCGTCCGGCTCGCGGGGTACGCGGGGGCGCGCGCCGTGCTCACGCGCTTCGGCGTCGAGCACGGCGCCCGGATGGCGGAGGCGATGGTGTCCCGGCTCCCCTGGGACAGCGAGGCCGAGCTGCACGGCGCAGGGGCCCTGCTCCACACGCTGCAGGGCTTCATCCGGCTCGCGCCCGGGGACACGACGCCCCTCGCCTCGCGCGGCGCCACGCTGCTCTCATCGTACGAGGCCGAACAGCACCTCCTGCACCTCGGCCGCGCGGACGAGCCGGTCTGCTGGATGCTCGCCGGCATCGCGAGCGGCTACATGACCCGGGCGACGGGCGAGGCGGTCTACGTCATCGAGGATCGGTGCATCGGCCGGGGCGACGACGTCTGCCACTTCCAGGGCCGGACGCGCGCCGCGTGGGGCGGCGCGCTCGAGGAGCACCTGCCGTTCTTCCGCGAGAGCGTGCTCGACCTATCGCTCGGCGAGGCCGCGCAGCCCGCGCCGCCCCGGAGGGCGACAGGGCGCGGCCTCGACGCGAAGGCGAGCGCCCTGCCCCTCGCCGCGCCGCGGGGCGAGCCGCCGACCCCGCTCGTCGCGGAGAGCCCGGCGATGCAGCGGGCCCTCGACCGCGCGCGGCGGGTCGCGCCGGTGGACTCGACGATCCTGCTCACGGGCGAGAGCGGCGCCGGGAAAGAGCGGGTGGCGCGGCTCATCCACGGCGCGTCGGCGCGCGCCGCGGGCCCGTTCGTCGCGGTCAACTGCGCGGCGATCACCGAGACGCTGCTGGAGAGCGAGCTCTTCGGGCACGCGCGCGGCTCGTTCACCGGCGCGACCCACGACCGCGCCGGGCTGTTCGAGGCGGCGCGCGGGGGCACACTACTGCTCGACGAGGTCGGCGAGGCCCCGCCCGGGGTGCAGGCGAAGCTCCTCCGCGCGCTCCAGGAGCGGCAGGTGCGCCGCGTCGGCGAGAACACGAGCCGCCACGTCGACGCCCGGATCCTCGCGGCAACGAACCGCGATCTCGCGGCCGACGCGGCGGCGGGCCGCTTCCGGCGGGACCTCTACTACCGGCTGCGGGTCATCGAGATACGCCTTCCGCCGCTCCGCGAGCGCCGGGAGGACGTCCTGCCGCTCGCGCGGGCGCTGCTCGCGACGGCGTCGCGACGGCTCGATCGGCCTGTCGCGGGCTTCACGCCGGAGGCCGAAGGCGCGCTGGAGCGCCACGGGTGGCCCGGCAACGTGCGCGAGCTCGAGAACGCCGTGGAGCACGCGGTCGCCCTTGCGCGGGGAGGCGTCGCCGATCTGGAGGACCTGCCGGACGACGTCCGCGGCGCCGCGCCGACCGGCAGCGGGGGCGAGGAGCCGGCCGCGCGGACGCTGGAGGGCGTCGAGCGGCGAGCGATCCTCGCGGCGCTCGAGCGGCACGGCGGCAACCAGGCCCGCGCCGCCGCGGAGCTCGGGATCGGGGCGTCGACGCTCTACCGGAAGCTCAGGAGGTACGCCCGCGGCGCGGGGTAGAGAGATGCAATGTGTCGGCGACGGCCGGGCCCCGCCGGTGTCGGAACCCGGAAAACCATGGGACCCAGCTCTCCGTTCCTGAGAAGCTCCACGACCATGCACATCGGTGCTTGACTAGGGCGACGTCGGTTGGTACTCCTCCGCGCCCATCGACGGAAACGACCTCCTCGGAGGTCCCGGCGCGCTCAGCCTCATCGCTGTCCACGCCGCACGAGAGTGGTTTCCTGAGCATTTGAGCATTGGGCTCGCCGTTTGCGGGAGTAACTCAGTGGTAGAGTGCAACCTTGCCAAGGTTGACGTCGCGGGTTCAAATCCCGTCTCCCGCTCCACGACATAGACGCTGCAACACCGGCCGCCGCAGAGCACCGCTCCGCGGCCCCGTGACGCGTCAATCGACGCCCTCGCCCAGCGCGAGGAGGGCGAAGCTCGCCAGCCAGTGCTCGCCCATGTAGTCGCCGGCGACGTGCGGCAGGCTGGCGTCGAGGTGCCGCTCCGCCGCGTCGAGGGCGCGGGCGCGGACCGCGTCCCCTTCGGGCAGCGCCGCGGCGAGCGAGCGCCAGCACCAGGCGCGGCTCAGGTTGAGCCCGTCGAGGTGGGCGATCTTGCCATCGCTGCGGTCGCTGACCGTCGCGGGCTCGAACAGGGTCGCGGGCTCGCCGCGCGCCGCCCGCGGCAGGAACCGCGCGAACCAGCCGCGGAACTCCGGTCCGGGCAGGGCCCGGCGCATGCACTCGGCCTCCACGAGGGCGGGCGAGAGGAAATCGTCCTGCGAGGGCTCCCACGCCTGGCAGTCCGCGTCGCGGCCGTACCAGGCGCGGGCGGCCTCGGCGCAGCGCAGCGACAGCCGCTCATCGCCCTTCACGGCGGCGTACTCCTGCGCGAGCGCGAGCGCGAAGGCGCTGTTCGTGTGCGCGCCGGCGCGGACCGGATACGTGGCCCTGGGCAGGTACTCGAGGAGCCGGCCGGCGAACGCGTCGCCGAGCGGGGCCAGCGCGGCCGACCAGCGCCGCCCCTCCTCGGTCTCGTACCGCGAGAGCTCGGCCGCCAGCATCAGGAGCCACGCCCACCCATAAGGCCTCTCGAAGCCGCGGCTCGACGGGCGCTGCAGATAGGCGAGCTCGCCGGCGACCTTCTCGCCCGTGAGCTGCGCGTCGAGCAGCCCGCGGACCGGCGCGGCGCCGGGCGCGCCAGGGAAGAGGCGATGGATCCGCGCGAGCAGCCAGTGGCCGTGAACGCACGAGTGCCAGTCGAAGCTGCCGTAGAAGATGGGGTGAAGGTCGCGCGGGCCCTTCACGTCCTCGGGGCCGGCCATGACGTGATCGAGCTTGTTCGGATACTCCCGCGTCACGTGCCCGAGCGCGATGGCGGCGAGACGCGAGGCGATGTCCGGTGTCAGGGCGTGCGTCATGCGATGGCGACCTCAGCGCCGGAAGGCGAGCAGGTACATGAGGAGCGTGTTCCCGATCAGCAGGAGCAGCGCGGTGGGGAGCTGGACCTTGATCACGCCGTCGCGATCGGGTAGCCCGAGCAGGGCCGCTGGGACGATGTTGAAGTTCGCGGCCATGGGGGTCATCAGCGTCCCGCAGAAGCCGGACAGCATGCCGATGGCGCTCATGATCGCCGGGTCGCCGCCGAGCCGGCGCACGATCAGGGGGAGCCCCACGGCCGCCGTCATGACGGGAAACGCCGCGAAGGCGTTCCCCATGATCACCGTGAACAGCGCCATGCCCATGGTATAGGCGGCCACCGCGGCGAGGCGGCCGCCCCGGGGGAGCGCGCTCCCGGCCAGCTCGCCGACCACGTCCCCCACGCCCGCGGCCGCGAACACGACCCCGAGCGCCGCCAGCAGCTGGGGCAAGATCGCCGCCCAGCCCACGATGTCGAGCAGGCGCCGGCCTTCCTGCAGAGGCGCGAGCAGCGGCGGGCGCAACCACGCCACGGAGACGGCGAGCGCCAGCACCACGCCGAGGGCGAGCGAGATCAGCGTCGCCTGCTTCGGGTCGAGCAAGTGCGCGCCGTGGATCTCGACCCGCTTGAGGACCAGCGCGCCCAGGAGGGCGGTCGCCGGGATGATCAGCGCCGGGACGAAGAGGAGGTCGCCGCGCCGCTCGGCGCTGGCGCGCCGCTCCTCGGGTGTCGTGGTGGCGGGGCGCCCCTGGCCCAGGCCCCTGATGCCCCCGAGGGCCACAAGCGAGATGACGAGCACCCCGTTGCCGAGATCCCCGAGGCGCGAGCCGAAGAGGAAGCTCATCGCCAGGAGACCCCAGAACAGGGTGTTCTTCCACCGCCTCGAGTTCTCGCGGTCGACCGCGCTCAGGACGGCCGACGCCGCGAAGAACAGCCCTGCCACGAGGTAGACGACATCGAGCGTGATCATTCGGCCGCCTTCCCCGCGTCCGTGCGGGCGAGCTCGCGGTGGAGCCGCCGGTCGAGCAGGAGGAGCCGAGTCCCGTGGATCAGGAGCGCCAGGACCGCCGTGGGGATGGCCCAGACCGACAGCTGGAGCGGCTCCACGAAGATGCCGTTCTGCTCGAGGAACGCCTTGATGAGCAGGATCGACGCGATGGCGAGGAAGATGTCCTCTCCGAAGAACAGCGCCACGTTGTCGGCCGCCGCCGCCGAGGCGCGGATCAGCCAGCGCGTCCTGTCCGGCAGCGGTCCATACCGGTTCTCCGCCACGGCCTCGGCCATGGGCGCGATCAGCGGCCGGACCATCTGCGCGTGGCCGCCGAGCGAGGTCAGGCCGAGCGCCGCGCTGAGCTGCCGCACCGCGAAGTACACGAGCAGGATACGCCCGGTCGTGGCCGTCTTCACCCGCGAGATCAACGCGCGGGCCCGCTCCTGGAGGCCCGAGCGCTCCAGGAGACCGATGACCGGCAGGACGAGCCAGACGAGGCTCACATAGCGGTTGTCGTTGAACGCCTTGCCCAGGACGGAGATCCCCTCGACGAGGCCCATTCCCGCCGAGAGGCTGGTCACGATGGCGGCCGCCGCTACGACCAGGAGCGGATGGATCCGGGCCACGAAGCCGACGACCACGACCACGACCCCGAGGAACGTGAGCATGCTGCTTACCCCGTATTCGTCGCCACCGTGGCACGCCAGCGACGACATCGCCCATGAGCGCGCGCAGCGCAGCACGGCCGGCCGCCTCTCCTTGACGCCGGCCGGCGCCTCGGATGGCGTGCCCCGAGGCGACGGACACAGGGGTCGCCGGCGAGGCCACGAGGGGTCAGCCCCGCAGCCCGCAGCTCAACGGAGGATCGCCAGCGTGGACCACCAGACCAACGAAGAACTCGTCATCTCGTCGGACAAATCGCGTCTCGACCTCGATCTGATCCACACCTTCCTCGCCTCTGCCTACTGGAGCAAGGGCATTCCTCGGGAGGTGGTCGAGAGAGCGATCGAGGCCTCGCTCTGCTTCGGCGTCTACAAGGCGGGCGCGCAGATCGGGTTCGCCCGGGTGATCACCGACCGGGCGACGTTCGCGTACCTGGCCGACGTGTTCATCGTCCAGACGGAGCAACGAAAGGGATACGGGAAAGCGCTGATCGCCCACGTGACCGAGGCGCTCGGCCGGCTCCGGTTGCGGCGGACGTTGCTCGCCACCGCGGACGCGCACGGGCTCTACCGGCAGTTCGGCTTCACGCCCCTCGCGAAGCCGGACAACTTCATGGAGATCAACATCAGGGACATCTATCAACAGGAGGGCAAAACGGGGACATCGTGAGCAGCGGGGCGCTGCCCGGCCCGAAGCTCCGTCACAGCCCCAGGCGCCGCAGCGGGAGCTCCCGCGCGCGCGTCTTCGTCAAGGCGAACACCGCGTTCGCGATCGCGGGCGCCACCGGCGGCACCCCGGGCTCCCCGACACCCCCGGGCGGGGCGTCGCTCTTCACGATCTCCACGTGGATCCGCGCCGGCACCTCCGGGCTCCGCACCACCGGGTAGTCGCGGAAGTTCGTCTGCTCGACCGCGCCGCCCTTCATCGTGATGGCGCCGTGGAGCGCGATGCTCATCCCGAAGACCACCGCGCCTTCCATCTGCGCGCGCACGCGGTCCAGGTTGATGACCGTGCCGGGGTCCGCGACGAGCCACACCTCGTCGACCTTCACCTTGCCGAGCGCGTCCTTCGAGACCGCGGCGACGACCGCCACGTACGTGAGGAAGCTCCGGTGCGCGGCGAGGCCCAGCGCGCGGCCCGCCTTGCGCGCGGCGTCCCACCCCGAGAGCTCCGTCACCCGCTCGATGACGTGCCGGAGGCGGCCCACGTCGACCGGGTGCTGCTCGATCGAGGCCCCGTAGTTCGGGACCTTGTCGACCCCCAGCTCGGCGGGCGTCGCCTTGCGGGCAGGGCCGAGCACCTCGAGCAGCACCTCGCGCGGATCCGCCTGCCGCGCGTGCGCGATCTCGTCGATGAAGCTCTGCACCGCGAAGGCGTGGAAGATGTTGCAGACCGACCGGAGCCACCCGATCCGGACGTGCGCCGGCGCGTCGCACGCCTCGGCGCGGACGTTCGGGGCCGCGAGCGCGAGATCGAGCACGCCGAGGCCGAGCTCGTTCTCGCTCGGGGTCTTCACCTTCGCGTCGAACGTCGACGGGATCGGCGGAAACGCCGTCCGGTGCAGCCACGCCGTCACCTTGCCGCTCGCGTCGAGCCCCGCCGTGAGGTGCTGCGCGCTGACGCTGTGGAAGTAGCCGCTCTGCACGTCGTCCTCGCGGGTCCACTGCACGCGCACCGGCGCGCCCAGCTCGCGCGCGAGCAGCGCCGCCTCGGCGACGTAGTCCGGCTTGGACTTCCGGCCGAAGCCGCCGCCGAGGAACGTCACGTGCACGGTGACCTTGCCCTCCTCGACGCCGAGCGCCCGCGCCACCTCGGTCCGCGCCGCCTGCGGGTTCTGCGTCGGCGCCCAGACCACGCAGCCGCCCGCGTCGACCTTCGCCACCGCCGAGGGCGGCTCCATGGCCACATGCGCGAGGTGAGGCACGTAGTACTCGGCCTCGACCGTGCGCGCCGCCGCCTTGAGCGCCCCGTCGACATCGCCGACCTTCCGCACGACCTTGCCCGGCGCGCGCACCGCGCGCGAGAGCGCCTCGCGGTAGCTCGCCGAGTCGTACGACGCGTTCTCGCCGTGATCCCATGTGATCTGCAGCGCCGCGCGGCCGCGCATCGCGGCCCACGTCGTGTCCGCCACGACCGCCACGCCGCCGAGCGGCTGGAACCCCACCCCGACGCCCTTCGGCGCCGGCAGCTCCACGAGCTTCTTCACGCCCGGGACCGCCAGCGCGCGCGTCCCGTCGTACCGCACGACCCTGCCCCCAACGACCGGCGGGTGCGCGATGACCGCGGTGAGCATGCCCGGCAGGCGCACGTCCGCGCCGAACTGGGCCGCGCCCGTGACGATGGCCGGGCCGTCGAGCAGCGGGAGCGGGCCGCCGACGCGCTTGAGCTCCGAGGCGGGGCGGAGCGCGACCGCCTCCGCGTCGGGCACCGGGAGCTTCGCCGCGTCGGCCACGAGCTCGCGGAAGTCCAGCGAGCGCTTCGACTTCGCGTGGTGGATCGCGTGCTGCTGGGCGACGCACTCCGCGGCGGGGACGCGCCACTTCCTGGCCGCGGCCGCGACGAGCATCGCGCGCGCGGTCGCGCCCACGCGCCGCATCGCCTCGTAGCTGCCGCGCACGCTGCGCGAGCCGTCGGTGTTCTGATCGCCGTAGGCCTTGTCGCCGTCGGCTTGCACGATCTTCACCCGCGCCATGTCCGCGCCGAGCTCGTCGGCGACGAGGACCGGCAGCGAGCTGCGGATCCCCTGCCCCATCTCCGACCGGTGGCAGACGATCGACACCGTCCCGTCGGGCGCGATGTGGAGGAACACCCCGGTCCGGAGCCCCGGCTGCGCCTGCGCGCCGCTGGGCGTGGGCGGCACAGCCGGCGCGGGCGGCGCGGCCTCGGCGACCCCGAGCGCGAGCCCGCCCACCGCGAGCCCGAGCCCCGCGAGGAAGGAGCGGCGGAGGAGGACGACCCGTTGCTGTTCCATCTTCACTCCGTGGGAAGGCCGGCGGCCTTGCGGACCGCCGCGCGGATGCGCGTGTACGTGCCGCACCGGCAGATGTTGCCGGCGAGCGACCTGTCGATGTCGTCGTTCGAGGGCCGCGGGGTCTTCCGCAGGAGCGCGGCCGCGCTCATGATCTGCCCCGCCTGGCAGAAGCCGCACTGCGGGACGCCGAGCTCCACCCACGCGCGCTGGAGCGGGTGATCGCCGGTGGGGCTGAGCCCCTCGATCGTCGTCACCGAGCCGCCCGCGGCGCGCTTCACCGGCGTCACGCAGGCGCGCACCGTCTCGCCGTCGAGGTGCACCACGCACGCCCCGCAGAGCGCCTGGCCGCAGCCGTACTTCGTCCCCGTGAGGCCGAGCACGTCGCGCAGCACCCAGAGGAGCGGCATGTCCGGATCCACGTCGAGCTTCTGCTCCGCGCCGTTCACCTTCAGGATGATCATGGTCGGGACTCCTCGGGCGGGCACGCCGCGCCCGCCTTCACCCACGCGTCGACGAGCGCGCCGAAGGCCGCCTGCGAGCCGGGCGCCTTCGTGCGGCCGTGGCCGGGCGCCCACCCCCACGCCACGAGCTCGTCGCGGTTGGAGTGCTCGACGATCTGCGCGAGCGTCTTCTTGCCGTTGCGCGCCGGATCCTTGATCTGCGCGCAGATCGCCGCCGGCGACCGCCCGAGCCACGCCATCTCCGCCGGCGCGAGGTGCCAGCCCGGCGCCCCGGGGACGCGGGCGAGCTCGAGGTTCTGCGCCTGATGGCACGACGTGCACTCCATCGCCGCCACCCCGCGATCGTTCGGACCGCGCTCGGCCAGCGGGCTGTGGCGCTCGCCGGCGTCGCCCTGGCGCGGGACGCCATCGTGAGGGTGGCAGTTCACGCAGCGCGGGTGGAGCAGCACCTTGCTCGCCTCGAGGAAGAGAGAGGCCGCGCGCGCGTCGTCGTCCCGGATCGCCGCGAACGCCTCCGGACTGCGGAGCTCGCCCGGAGCGACGGGCGGAAGAACGACCGGACTGGGCGCCTCCGCGGGACGCGAGTCGCACGCCGCGGCGAGGAGGCCGACGCCAGCCAGCAGGGAACAGAGGAGGAGAGGCTGCATCGCCCGGCCTACCCTGGTGACTCGGCGCGCGGACGACAAGCCCCGATTCGACCTGCGCCCTCGGCGCGTCCCCCGTCGCGTCCACTGACAGCGCAGTTCGCGTTACGTCACGGTTTCCGGCGACAGGGCGACGCGTGGAGCGCGCGAGGACGGCGGCCGTGAACCGTCCGTGAGCCGGCGTCGACAGCGCGCAGCGCAGCCGCCAGCGCGCCTGTAGCGAACTGTCACGAGGGCGCTACGCAGCGCGGCTCCACGCCACGACGGGACACCCCGACGCCGGCGCATGTCCCCGCAACCCCTCTGCCAGAGCGATGGCTCGCGGCGTGCAAGCCAGCTCCGGTATGAGCAAGACGTTAGGAATAGGCGAGGCCACCCAGCCATCGCCCTGCCTGATCGCCTCAGCTGAGGCAGGCTGCCACACCGCGTCGAGCTCCGAGCGCGGGCCGCTGCCGGGGATGCACGTGGGCTCCCAGCTCCGGCTCATCCGCGCGCTCGGCCAGGGAGGGATGGGGAGCGTCTGGCTCGCCGAGCACGTCGCGCTCAGGACCCATGTCGCGGTGAAGTTCCTTCGCGACATGTACATGGACCACCCGCTGGCCGTCGTGCGCCTCCACCGGGAGGCCGAGGCCGCGGCCCGCATCCAGAGCCCGCACGTGGTGCGCGTGTTCGATGTGAGCTTCACCGACCAGGGGGTCCCCTACATCGTGATGGAGCACCTGGAAGGGCAGACGCTGCAAGATCTGGTCGAGCGCCGCCGGCGGCTGTCGCTCGAGGAGACCGTGTCCATCCTCCGCCAGCTCTGCGCCGCGCTGGCCAGGGCGCATGAGGCGGGCATCGTTCACCGCGACATCAAGCCCGAGAACATCTTCCTCGTGGAGGGCGAGGGGGAGCCCTTCGTGAAGGTGCTCGACTTCGGCATCGCCAAGAACACCGTCGACGAGGCCGAGCGGCTCACCGTCACGGGCGCCATCCTGGGGACGCCGCACTTCATGTCGCCCGAGCAGATGGCGGGCGGCGCGCGGGTCGGACCGCACAGCGATCTCTGGGCCCTCGGCGTCGTCGCCTACTTCTGCTTGACCGGGCAGATCCCCTTCGGCGGCGCCACCGTCGCCGCGGTGGCCGTGGCGATCGACCGCGGGCCGCCCCCGCCGCCGTCCCGGCTCGCCCCGAATGTGCCGCCCGCGATCGACGCCTGGGTCCTCTCGCTGCTCGAGCCCGACCCGGCGCGCCGCGCCAGGAGCGCGCGCGCCGTCCTCGAGGCGCTGGACGCGGCCGTCGCGGCCCCGCGCGCCGCGCGGCCCGCCCAGACCGAGCTCATGCCCCCGCGCGAGGCCCTCGGCTCGGGCGAAGGCTTCTCGTCCCTCGTGACCACGCTCATGCCGTTCGGCACGCTGGGCGCGAGCTCGCCCCGGCAGCGGGCGCGAGCGCGCACCTGGGCCCTGGCCGCGGGCGCCGTCATGGGCCTCAGCACCCTGGCGTGGGCGGGGGCCTCCGGCGTCGCCCGGACCGCGCCGGCAGCGCAGACCGCGTCGCTCGCGATGGTTGCTGGCGGAGCGCCCGGGCGCGCCGCCCCCGCCGCCGAGCCCGCGGCCCAGTGCGCGACGATCGGGCCGCAGCCCGAGGCGCGGGCCGCGGCCACGGCGCCGCAGGTCGAGGCGCGAGCGGCGGCCACGGCGCAGGACGACGCCAGGCCGCACCAGGCCGAGGCGCGGGCTGCGGCCACGGCGCAGCCTGCGACCCGGGCGGCCGCCGACGCCAGGGTGCCGGCCGTGTCTGGCGCCCCGAGCGCCCTGCCGGCGGCGCTCGCCGCGCCGGCCGCGACGCCAGGCAAGACGGTCGCGACGCGCACGCGCTGGCGCCGCGATCTCGGCTTCTGACAGAGAGGAGACCCATGCGCCCCCGGCCCAGCACGCTGATGATGATCACCAGCCTGATCCTCGCGTCGCCGCCGGCGCTCGCCGGCGACGCGGCGGACACCGCCGGCGGCGCCGCGGACGAGAAGGCGCGGCGCGACGCCCGGGAGCTCGTGTACCTGGGCGACGAGCTCTTCATCCTGAGGAGGTACGCGGAGGCGCTCCGCGCCTACGAGCGCGCCGAGCAGCTCGTCCGCGTGCCCTCGACCTCCATCGAGGTGGCGAAGGCGCTCGCCGCGATCGGCCGGCTCAGCGAGGCGCGCGAGCTCGCGTCCACGATCGCCTCGTCGCGCGCGCTCCCCGGGGAGCCCTGGCCGTTCATGCAGGCGCGGCGCCGCGCAGACGCCCTGCGCGACGAGCTCGACGACCGCATCCCCCGGCTGAAGGTGCGGCTCGTGCCAAGCCCCGCCGGGGCCAAGCTCCGGATCGACGGCCAGGAGGTGAAGGCCTCCTCGGAGGGGACCCTGATCGATCCTGGCAACCACTGGGTCGAGGTCGAGGCCGACGGCTACGTCGGCGCCCGGCAGCGGGTCTACGTCCCGGAGCGGGAGATCACGGCGCTCGACGTCGCGCTCACCCCGGAGCCCCGCCCGGACGGCGTCTCGCCGTGGGCCATCGGCGGGTTCGTGGCCTCGGGCGCCGGGCTGGCGGTGGGGCTCGGCGTGGGCGCGGCCTACCTGAGCGCGAGGAACGACCTCGCCGAGGCGTGCCGGCAGGGCGCTTCGGGTTGCTCCGCAGATGCGCGAGGCGACGCCAACGCCCTGGGTTGGGTCTCGAACGTGGGGTTCGGCCTCGCCATCGCCGGCGCGGCCGTCGGCGGCATCACCCTCGGCCTGGAGCGCTCGAAGGCCCCGGCCTCGAGCGTCACCTGGGCGGTCGGTCCGGGCTACATCAGCATGCGAGGGACGCTGTGAGGGCGCGCCGCGCTGCCGCCTGCGCGTTCGCCGCGTGGATCGCCGGGTGTCAGGTCGTCGCCCCGCTGCCCGACGGCGAGGGCGGCGACACCTCGGCCGGGGGCGACGGCATCGACAGCGGCGCCGCCGCGGGCGACGCCGGCGATGGGAGCCCGGAGAGCTGGGTTCCGCCCGCGCAGGAGGCTGGCCCGTGCGAGATCGCCGCGTGCTCGGCGCACTGCGCCCGGTCGATGGATCTCTGCGAGCTCACGCCGCAGTACCCGTCGGTCGAGGCGTGCTGCACCGTCTGCGAGGCGATGCCGTCGCCCGAGGGGTATGCCGGGTGCCGCGCGGCGGAGACCGGCGATCCCGCCGGCTGCACCGCGGCCGGGCCGCTCGGCCCGGAGGGCGGCGCCGGGTGCGTCGGGCGATGCGAGGTGATGTGCACGCTCTACGCGGCCGTGTGCCCGCTCGAGCTCGCGGACATCGCGGCCTGCGAGGCCCTCTGCGCGGTCTTGCCGGCGCCGCAGGTGTTCAACGCGTGCGGCCCGCTCACGGTCGAGGGCTCGCTCGGGTGCAGCACGCAGCAGATCTACGCCGCGCTCGGCGCGGTCGACAAGAAGGCGCGCGACAAGGTGTGCCGCGACATCCTGGAAGGCCGCTGCCCTCCCCCGGCGTGCGCGGACGGCGACTAGGTCGATCCCGCCTCGCGAACGGCACCGCAAGCGGGGGAGGACCACCTTAAGGGGCGGCCTGTGGTCCTGTCAGGGTGCCAATGGGGGCGACGGGGGTCCCGGCGGCTACGGCGGCCCCGGGCGTGGCGTCGACTCGATCGGCATCGCCTACCTCGACGAGGACCAGCTCACGCTGGAGAGCGTCTCCTATGAGCTCAGGCTGCCGGGCAAGGCGGCGTGAGCTGGGATATCTGGTCCAGCGACGAGGTTACGGGGGCATCGCCGCCGAGACGTTCCGGTTTCCTGACCAGTCGGGATCTTCTCGGAAGGACGACGCGGTCCGCAGACGATCCGCGGAGGCAGACGAGCCCAGGGCGACGCCCGTAATGTCCGGTTATAGACGTCATAAGATCCGTACGGGACGTACTTTCCCAGTGGACGGATGGCGACGGTGCCGAGCTTGCCGACGCTCGACGCAACCCGCCGAGCCCATCCCCAGGGCGCATGACCGCAGGGCAGGATTGCAGATCACCGGTTGACGCCGACTTTCCGGTAGGGGATCGATGCGCGCGTTCGAAACGGGGGAATACGTGGAACATGGGTCGGTGATGAAGGCGAGCGCGCCCGTGTTGTGCGGTGGGCTCGCAGCGATGCTCGTGTCGGCATGCGACTTATCCTACACTTGCGACACAGTGGAGTCGGGAAGCGCGGGTGCTGGATACCCGACAGAATCCGCAGGGGCAGGAGATTTTCCAAGCAACGGCAAGGAAGACGAAGGCGGAAGCGAAGACGTGGGCAGCGACTCGTCCGCGTGAATGGCAGGCTGCACGCCAGTTCACGAATGTACCGAGATGTACGAAAAGTGCAGGGACATGGGGCGACCGTGCACGCGTCCGATCGGCCATCGGAGCCTTTGTGATTACTGTCGCGAGGATTGTCAGGATAAGCGCCCGTACAAGTACAGTGAATGCTACAGCTGTGGATTCGAATGAACACGACGGACCTGCCTGCCCTTCTCGATGCGACGCATGTTGCCTTTGACCCGCCAACAGCAGACCGCCTGGTGCAACTCGGCGCGGCCAACGTCGTGCGTTCGTCAGATTGCCTTGTTGTCGGGCCGAGCCGCCTCGATGCCCTGGAACACGTCCGGACGCGTGAGGCCTGGTGCTCTTTGTCTGAGATGCGCTCGGGTGCAGACGAATCGGGCCAAAAGTGGGATCGGCTCTATTCGCAGGATGTTCGCTGGGAGCTGCCCGTCGTCTTGTGGGTATCAGAGAGCCTCCATGAACGAGTGAACCTATGGAGGGTCTGTAGCTGGCTGCGGCACATCGGGATCGCGTGCAGTGACGTCCTCATCGTCGAGCTCGAGCGTGTCTACGGCACAATGAATAGGTTCCGCGAGCCACCGAGCGTGCCGCGGTTCAACTGCTCCGCGTCGGTCGCCGACCATCTCGACAACGTTCTTCTGGATCGTCTCGCTACGTCGTGCCCTTGGCCAGTGGAACGCTACGAGCGTGCCGTTCGCCTCTGGGAAAGCTACGCCGATGAGGATCCTTTGCCCTTCGTCGAAAGCTGCATCGCTGGTGTCGAAGGGTTTCCGGAACTTGCCCCCTTGTGGGGACTTCTGTCATCTTTCTTTCCTAGGAAGACTACGGAAGGTACCCTGCGCCTCAGCCAACTCGATAAACTCATCCTGACCATCCTCTCGGCAGGTGAGTACCAAACTGACGTGTCCGTGTTCTGCCACAAGTCGCAGTCTGGATTGGAACTGCGGGAGCTCCTCTCCTGTACAGGCGACCTGTTCCTGGAAGATCGTCTGGCCCAATGGGCGAGGCACGCTTCGAACGAGTTCGTAGAGCGCGCCCCCGACGTGAGGCCTGAGGTTGCGATGAAGTCGTGGGTGTACCGCCTCACCGAACGTGGTACGCGACTCCGAGACAAGGGGCTCGATCAGCTCGCGGACGCGCCGCGCCTTCCCGTAGCGGGGACCGAGGCGTACTCACCTGTGGCCCCCTGGGTGCTGCTCGAAGACGGACGGCTCGCTCGCCTGTGAGGGCTAGCCTAAAACCCGCGATCGGAAGCCAGCTGGCCCACTGGATTCAGCCCTGTAGACCGAAATGATAGAGGGACTCGCCATGCCCCCTGAGCCGGAAGACCAGGACCCACGCCCGCCGCCCACCGAGGCGGAGCTGGCAGCGATCCCGGATACGGCCACCTTCGCCGCAGCCCTCGTGTGGTTCGGCTATCTCGCGTCGCCCAGGATGGTCGCGAAGATCCCCCCCCGCGGATCTGCGCCGCCCAGCGCTCGGCCACATCGACAGCCTGCTCGCCACCTTCCGGCCAGTCCGCCGAGATCAGCCGGAGACGCGGGCATGGTGGCTAGCGCTGCTCGAGCGCCTCGAGAGCTTCCGGGCGCTCTGCGAAGCATGGGACGGCACCAGAGCGCCGCCCATGCCGTTGCAGGAGGCCGCGCGGGCGGTCCTCATGTACCTGAATCACAAGTCGAGTTCGGAGGAGTACGAGACGCTCGATGAGGAGGTAAGCCCGTTCTACCTCCAGCCTCCCAGCCCGCGGGGCGCGTAGGTTCGGCGGTCCGCCAAGTATCGGAACTTACAGACGGTCACGCAGCGTCTGCGAGCGTGGGGAGCTCGTTCGCCGAAGCGGTTGCCCTCGGTGCGGGTGAGCGGCACGGCGCGGCGCCTCGGAGCGGGGCGCCGCGCCTAGAACGAGAGCGAGGTGTTGCCCTGGCTCCCGTGAGGGAGCCATCGTTGCTTCTCCTCGAGTGCCCGGCCTGCAAGGGCAGGATGAAGCCCGCCGCCATGATCACCGAGCCGAGCAACATCGCCCGCCTCCTGCGGTCAGGGGTTCACCCTGACTTCCTAGGGGTGAACGAAAATCGTCACGCTGCGACCGTGACATGTCATGTGACATGTCACGTGACATGTCACGGTCGCAGCGTGACGCCGCCCTCCACGGGGCGGAGGAAGCGGGTGATGGTATCGAGGTTCGTCGCTTCGGCGCCGGGCATGCTCGCCTCCGCAAAACCCAAACTGGATTGCGCAACTTCGGCGGCCATCGCGGAGCGGGGCGGGCGGGAGGTGACGGCGCTTCTCCGCGGACATCGGGCTGGTACGTCCCCTGCAAGCGGCACACGGATACACGCGTGCGCTTACGCGCACCCACGAGGCGTTCCGTCTCGCGGAGCCGCTGGCTCAAGAGGAGATCCGTGATGCGTTTTCAATCCCCATTCCAACGCTGGCTATTCATCTTATCGGCCTGGCTCTTCGGCGGAGCGCTCTCGGCCGGCGGCGCCGGCTGCGCGCTCGGCCCCGAGCCGCCTTCAAGCGACGACCTGCGGCTCCAGTTCCCCGAGCAAGCGCCCGTGGTGCTCCAGGCCAGCGAGGGCTTCGTCGCGGTCGAGGGCGGCTTCGCGCTCGCCTCGACCGGTGACCTGACGCGTGAGCTCGACCTGCAGGCAGCCTTCGCGCGCCGCGGCGGGCTGCACGCGGCGCTGCCGGCGCGCGGCGAGGGCGAGATCCGGTTTCACCTGCCCGGCGGGTTCGAGGCGCGCGTGCGCGAGCTCGACGCCGACGGCGAGGGCGAGATCGTCGAGCGGGCGGTGGCGTATCCGCGCAAGGGCGGCACGTCGTTCTGGTCGGCGATCGACGAGGGCTACGAGGAGTGGCTGCTGCTGGAGGCGGGGGCGGCGCGCGCGGACGCGCCCGCGGCGGCGTGGGAGGTCGAGGGCGCGACGCTGCGGCAGCAGGGCGACGCGGTCGAGGTGGTCGACGAGGCGGGCGCGGCGCGGCTGCGCGTGACGGCACCGGCGGCGTACGCGCGCGGCGGTCGGCCGATCGCGGCGCGCCTGGAGGTGCGTGGGGCAACGATCGAGCTGTGGGCGGACGCGGGGGGCGAGCCGGCGCTGGTCGACCCGATCTGGGCGCCGGCGGCCACGATGAGCACGACGCGCAGCGCGCACACCGCGACGCTGCTCCAGAACGGCAAGGTGCTTGTCGTGGGCGGCTACAACGGCGCCGTGCTGGCGAGCGCGGAGCTGTACGACCCGATCGCCAACAGCTGGTCATCGGTCGGGTCGCTGACCACGGCCCGCCGCTCTCACACGGCGACGCGGCTGAACAACGGCAAGGTGCTCATCGCGGGCGGCAGCAACGCCACCAACGTGCCCATCGCGAGCGCCCAGCTCTACGACCCGAACACGAACACCTGGTCGTCGGCCGGGTCGCTGGTCGCGGCCCGATTCGGGCACGCCGCGACGCCGCTCGACAACGGCAAGGTGCTCTTCACCGGCGGCATCGGCGCCAGCTCCACGCTGTCGAGCGCCGAACTCTACGATCCCGGGTCCAACAGCTGGTCGTCGGCCGCGTCCCTGGCCACGGCCCGCCACGGGCACACGGCGACGTCGCTCGCGGGCGGCAAGGTGCTCGTCGCGGGCGGACGCAACGGCAGTACCTACCTGACGAGCGCCGAGCTCTACGACCCGAACAGCAACACGTGGTCGTCGACGGGGTCGCTGGGCACGGCCCGCTACCATCACACAGCGACGCGGCTCAACAGCGGCAAGGTGCTCGTGGTGGGCGGCTACCACCCGACATCCCATGAGCTGTCGAGCGCCGAGCTCTACGACCCGGCGACGCTCGGCTGGACCGCGGCCGCGCCGATGGCCACCCCCCGCAGCTCCCACGCGGCGACGCTGCTCGACGACGGCAAGGTGCTCGTCACGGGCGGAGACACCGCGGCCACCACGGCGACGAGCAGCGCCCAGGCCTACGACCCGGCGACCAACACCTGGATCGGGGTCAAGCAGATGGGGAGCGCGCGCACCCAGCACACCGCGACGCTGCTGGACAACAAGAAGGTGCTCGTCACGGGAGGTCTCAAGTATGGATCCATCTCCACCGAGTACCTGGCGGGCGTCGAGCTCTACGACCACAACGCCGAGAAATGGAAGTACGCGGCGCCGAACATCGGGCGCCACACGCAAGGCGCCGCGGTGCTGCTTCAGGACGGCAGGGTGCTCATGACGGGCGGATGGGAGAATACTACCGGCAACTTTGTGGCCACCGCCGAGCTGTACAATCCGACGAACGACACATGGACATCCGCCGCCAGCATGGCGTCGGTCCGAACGATTCACACGGCGACGCTGCTCGGGAACGGCAAGGTGCTCGTCGTGGGGCACTGGGACGCCAATGCTGGGCTGGCCGCCGCCGAGCTTTACAATCCCGCCACCAACACATGGTCGTCGGTGGGATCCACGAGCGTTTTTCTCGCCCGTGCCGGTCACACCGCGACGCTGCTCCAGAACGGCAAGGTGCTGGTCGCCGGGGGAGCGGATTTCCAATCCAACAACGGGCTGGCGAGCACCGCGCTCTTCGACCCGGCGACCAACACCTGGTCGCTAGCCGCGTCCATGTCCAGTATCCGTTCCGGTCACACCGCGACGCTGCTCCAGAACGGCAAGGTGCTGGTCACCGGAGGTCGCGGCAGCAGCACGCACCTCAAAACCGCCGAGATTTACGACCCGACAGCCGGTACATGGTCGTCCGCGGGCCAGATGAGCGAGGCACGCACGGCCCATTCCGCCACGCTGCTCAACAACGGCGACGTGCTGATCGTCGGAGGGTACGCGAGCGGCTATCCGTCGATCTCCGAGATCTATCGCACAGGGACGAATACCTGGTTAACCGGTCCCACGACCACTCCCCGCGCCGAGCTGGCCGCGACGCGGCTCAACGACGGCAGGGTGCTGGTCTCCGGGGGGTACAGCGGTAGCGGCGACCTCCCGAGCGCTGACATCTACAATCCGGTATCGAACACCTGGGCCGCGACGGGGCCGATGAACGAGATCCGTACCCACCACGACAACTCGATGCTCCTGCTCGCGGACGGCAGGGTGATCGTCATGGGCTACTTCCAACCGAGCGTCGAGATCTACACCCCCTGACCCCCGCGAAGCCGTCGCGCCCGCGCGCCGCCCGGACGCGCTCCTCCGCGGAGGAGCGCTTCGTCCTGGACTCCACCTCTGCCCATCATCGGCAGAGGTCCGGGGTCGCCCCCGGCGGGCGCGGCGCACCACGGCTCGAAGCAGCTGTACTCGCGCTGCGACGCGATGCGGCCGCCGCGCAGCTCGATGAAGAAGGCGACGTGCGCGCGCATGTCGTCGCCCGGGGCGAGCGCGCCATAAGGCACCGCCAGGGTGCCGCGGGGGTGCTCGCGTCTGCTAGCTGCCCACGTTGGCGCGCAAGCTGATCGGACCGCGCCCTGCGAAGCCGCAACAGCCCGCGAAGGCGGACGACGAGCCCGCTCCCAGACGCAAGCGGGGCGGCTACCGGGCGGTCGACGACCCGCGCCGAGCTTCTGCGCCGCACGTTTGCGCTCGATGTCCTCGAGTGCACGGCCTGCAAGGGCAGGATGAAGCTCGTCGCCATGATCACCGAGCCGAGCAACATCGCCCGCTTCCTCACCGCGCTCGGTGAGCCGACCGACGTTCCAGGCCGCTCACCCAACCGAGGGCCGCCGTACTGGAAGAGCACCGTCCTGCGCCGCAAAGCGCTCGGGGACGCCCCATAGCCGCCAGAACATCCCGGGCCAGACCAACTCCCGGAGGGCGACGTGTGCCTGCGGCACCCCGATGCGCCCCTTGGCGCGCTCTGCGCCGCGCGGGGCCCGCTCTTTCGACCCATGAACGAGGCGTCGCGACGCGCGCGGTCCCGCCACTTCGGTTCGCCGCGCCACACTTCTTCGCGCAGCGATCCGGCTTCTTTATACCTACGCGCGGGCGCGACGCGGGCGGCTCAGGGCGCGCTGCGCGCTCGGCTCAGTAGGGGCGCTGGCCGACGAAGTTGCCGGGAGGATCGTAAGTGCACACCCAGAACTGCCAGGCGCTGCCCCCTTCGAACGGTGAGCCGTCCGCACAGCTGGCGATCCCGCAGCCGAGCCGCAGGGAGTCGGCCCAGACCACCTGGGTGTAATGGCCGCACGTGGCGCCGCTGCAGGCGTTGCTCGCGAGGTCGTAGCTGACCGCCTCGCTGATCCACGAGCCGACGACATCCTCGGGGGTGGGTGAGGCGCCGCTCGACGTCGCGAAGAGGTTCTCTCCATAGCCGTTCGCGCTGTGGCGGAACACACACTTAGCGACATGGGCCTGAGCCACCGCGGCGAGCTCGGACGACCACGAGAGCGGGGGCAGCGGCTGCTCGGCGGGCGGGTCGACCGCGGCGCGCGCCGCGTTGTGGGCCGCCGTCATCCCGACCATCCGGGGCGGCTCGTCGTCGCCCTGGCCGCTCGCCGGGGCGTCGGCGTCGTCGGGCGAGCTGCCGCACCCGGCAGCGAGGGCAAGCATCAGGGAGAGCAGCGCGAACCCGTGGAGACGTGAGCCGAGCGTATTCACGGAACAATTGTCCTACAGCTCGGCCGCGCGCCGCAACAATCAATTCGATGATGGGCTATGCCAACTCACGACAGACCTTGTACCGATAAGCCCTACAGCCGTGTGGACGGCGGCCTCCGGGCATGGCGCCGGACGTCGGGATAGCCGTTATCCAGCCGGATGAAAATCCAGCCATCCAGCCATCATCGCAGATGGATTACCATCCTGCTGATAGGCTATACCCTAGAGCGGGGCGCAGGTCCGAGGTGCACGCTGCTTGCATCCCCGTGGCGGGAGGGCAGCAAGGATGCGACCCTGCGGACTCGACCTTCGAGAGCGCATCGTCAAGGCGTACGAGAATGGGGAAGGATCGGTACGCGACCTGGCCGAGCAGTTCGAAGTCGCACCGAAAACCGTGCAGTCCTATCTCACGCTCTACCGGACGACCGGCAGCGTTGCGCCGCGCCCTCGCGCCAACGGGCCGCGACCGAAGATCGACGGGCAAGCCCTGGATGACCTGAGGTCGCTCGTGGCGACGTCCTCCGACGCGACCCTGGACGATTTGGCTGACCAGCTCGCGCGCCGTGCTCACATCGTAGCCAGCCGCCATACCGTCGGCCGGGCGTTGCTGCGGCTGAACATCACCCGGAAAAAAAAGCGCTCCACGCAGCCGAGCGCGACACGGAAGATGTGACAGCGGCTCGCCAGGCCTTCGCGAAGAAGCTCGCTCGACTCAATCCACAAGAACTGGTTTTTATTGACGAATTTGGGACCAATCTGGGCATGACGCGGAGGCATGCATGGGCGCCACGGGGAGTCCGTGCCCACGGTGCGGTGCCGATCAACACTGACCCCACGATCACGCTCACGATCGGGCTGGGCCTCGACGGTGTCGTCGCTCCCTTCGCGTTCGAGGGCACGATGGACGGCGTAGCCTTCCGCGCGTACGTCGAGGGGCAGCTCGTGCCCGCGCTGAGGCCAGGCCAGGTCGTCATCGCGGACAACCTCGGGTCACACCGCACGCGGGGCGTTCGCGAGGCGATCGAAGGCGCTGGCGCGAAGCTGATGTACCTGCCGCCCTACTCCCCGGACTTTTCACCGGTCGAGAATTGTGGTTCCAAGATCAAAGAGTCGATCCGAGCGGATGCACCTCGAACGCCCTCAGCCGTCTACAAGTCGATGGGCCACGCGATCGGAGCGATCACTCCGACGGACGCACGCGGCTGGTTCAACCACTGCGGGTACTGTATCCCTCGGACCTGCTCCCCGCTCTAGAGGACCGATCAGGTTGATTTTGCGATAATTCTGGTCGCTTCGATGCAAGGCTCGACGGTCTCGTCGGGCCATGATCTCGTCCGCGTCCGGAGGTGCACGGATGGAACGATGGTCGCCGCCGGTGGAGCTGTCGCGGCAAGAGCAGGCGCTGATGAAGCGGCTGACGCGCGTGAGAGCACTGTTCGGCTTTCTCAGGCAGCACCGGCACGAGCTGTTCGATGAGACGTTCCAGGAGCAGCTGGAGGGCATGTACCGGACGACGGGGGCAGGCGAGGCGCCTCATCCACCGGCGCTGATGTGCATGGTCACGCTGCTCCAAGGCTACGTCGGCGCATCGGATGCCGAGGCGGTGGAGTTGTGCGTCGTCGACCTGCGCTGGCAGATGGTGCTCGGCTGCCTGGGTGCGGCGACGCCTCCGTTCTCGCAGGGCGCGCTGCAGGCGTTCCGAGAGCGGATGGTCGCGCACGAGATGGACCGGATGCTGCTGGAGCGGACCGTAGCGCTTGTTCGGTCCGGCGCTATGACGGAGGGCGAGAGGCGTGCGGTGTCCAAGGCGCTGCGCGTGGCCATCGATAGCCGCCCTTTAGCGGGGGCCGGGCGGGTTGAGGACACGATCAACCTGCTCGGCCACGCTGCACGCAGCATCGTCCGCGTCGTGTCGAAGATCACGGAGCGTCCGCCCGAGGAGATCTGCCGCAAGGCGGGCATCCCGCTGCTTCTGGCTCCCAGTATCAAGGCCGGGCTCGACCTGGACTGGAGCGACCCAAAACAGAAGGCGGCAGCGATTCAGATCCTGGAGCGGCAGGTCTCGTCGCTGCAGCAGTGGGTCGACCGCCACCTGGACGACGTCGTCGAGCAGCCGCTTCGCACCTATCTGGACGCGGTCACACAGGTTCGAGACCAGGACCTGGAAACAGCCGAGGATGGGACCGTTCGCATCCGGCAAGGCGTTGCGCCTGACCGCCGTGTCTCCATTGAAGACGCCGAGATGCGCCACGGTCGTAAGAGCCGCTCGAAGCGCTTCGACGGCTATAAGGAGCACATCGCACGCGACCTTGACCTTCCCGTTATTGTCGCCTGCGCGGTCACGCCGGCGAATCGGCCCGAAGAAGAGGGTGCCGCACCGATCGCCGAGGACGTCCAGCATCAGCGGCTGCGCCTCGTCGAACTGCACATCGATCGCGCCTACGTCCACAGTCCCGTCGTTGACGACGTGATCCGCGCCGGCGGCCAGGTGTTCTCGAAGCCTTGGGGGCAGCGGGCTCGCAGCCCCGAGCTATTCAGCAAGCGCGACTTCAAGATCAACCTGCGCGCCAAGACAATCACGTGTCCAGCGGGGCAGATCGAGGTGTTCGAACCGGGCGATACGGTCGAGTTTGATCCTGAGGAGTGTGGCGCGTGCCCCCTCCGAGCGAAGTGCACGCAAGCTGCCTCGGGGCGAGGGCGGACCGTGTCCATCGCCGAGGATGAAGCTCTGCAGGGCAAGTTCCGGAAGTTGCAGCAGACCGGGCCAGGACGCGCCGTGCTCCGGCAGCGAACAGCTGTAGAGCATGCGCTCGCCCATATCGCGGCGCGGAAAGGACACTGCGCGCGCTACATCGGCGCCAGGAGAAATCTGTTCGACCTCCGGCGCACCGCAGCCATCCAGAATCTTGAGGCGGCCCAGCGGCTGATCCAGGAGGCTGCATAACATATCGAAATTAGACGATTTTCAACATGTTCGGCGTTCTAGGGGCCGGTCGAAAACGGCAACAATTCCGCGACGTGGCGCTTGTCAGCGGCGACGAACTGTGAGCTATGCTCGCGCTGCTTCGGAGCGCCTCGCCTCCCGCCGGGGTACCGGGGCGAGCGGGAGGTCGAAGCGCGCGTCCCAGGTCGGGAGCTCCTCGAGGCGCTCCGCCAGCCGGGCGTGCTCCCTGGGGAGCAGAGCGCGCGCCGAGATCACGCGACCGGTCAGCTCGTCCATCGGCACGCCGAAGGACCGCCGTCCCCGTAGGGGCGATCTCACGAGCGCTCAGCTGCCTGCGAGGAGCCCCGGGCATTTCACGTTGACGGCCGCGCACGCCGCGGGTTGCGGCGAGAAGTCATCGATGGACGACGCACACGTGATCGCCTCGAAGGCGTCGCCCGTGGCGATCATGCAGGCCTTGAGCTCCGCGACCGTGGCGGTGCACCCCGCGAAGCCGGCCGTGTCGCACGAGCCGGTCGGCTCGGGCGCCTCCGGAGCGCTGATGCAATCCGCCCTGGCGGTCTCGCAGTCCGTTCCATCCACGACGCTGGCGAGCACCCCGGCGAGGTCGCACAGGTCCTCCTTCGAGAGATCGAGTGAGCCGGTGACGTCGTCGCACACCTGCTGGGCCTCTGCGGCCGTCAGCTCGCCGAGCTGCTCGCCGTCGAGAGCATCCCCGCCGCCGGTGTCGGTCCCGCCGCCGGTGTCGGTCCCGCCGCCGGTGTCGGTCCCGCCGCCGGTATCGCTCCCGCCGCCGGTGTCGGTCCCGCCGCCGGTGTCGGTCCCGCCGCCGGTGTCGGTCCCGCCGCCGGTATCGGTCCCGCCGCCGGTGTCGGTCCCGCCGCCGGTGTCGGTCCCGCCGCCGGTATCGGTCCCGCCGCCGGTATCGGTCCCGCCGCCGGTGTCGCTTCCGCCGCCGGTGTTGCCGCCGGCCTTGCCCCCATTGCTCCCCTCCCCATCGCCGCATGCCACGAGCGAGAGCGAGAGCGAGAGCGAGAGCGAGAGGCCGGCCATCAACAATCCAAGAAGCTTCATCCGTATCATCGGGCCTCCATCAACGAGAATGTTCACCTGCGTGTCCACGCGGCGCTCGAGGAAGGCTCCGCCAAAGGATGCGAGCGGGGCTGCATCGTCGATCGGGCAGGCGCGCAATGCGTGAACCTACCACGAACAGGATTGAAGTCTCCTTCCCCACCCTCGGCAAATTGGTCGCGCTGGCCGGCCAGGGCCGGCGGGGACGGGTGCCTCGTCGAGGCGTTCGGCCTGGGACGACGCGGTGGCGTCTCCAGCGCTCCATGCCATTCGACCGGTGCGGATGCAGCCGGCCCTCGTACAGGACGGATACCGGAGGGCAAGCCTTGCACCTCGGGGCCAGCCCTCTTCGATGTACAGACTCGCCAGCATCTGGATGACAAGGAAAGGCTTTGATGAAAGCCCGCGCCGCTCGTCCGCCTGGCTCCTTCCTGTTACGTTATCCTCGTGGTTCCTGCGGTTGTCCCGATTGACGTATTCATCTCGTATGCAGCCGCGAACGAGACGCGGGGCTGGGCGACGCGGGACCGACGGCGCGGCCGCGGACCCCGCCGCCAAGGACCGTAACCGTCGGCGAACCGGAGCCGCGGTCGCCGCACAGACCCTAGCGCGCCGAACAGGCTGAAAACCCGAGAAGGAGCAGAAATTTCACAGGGAGGCACGGAGACGGGGAGATTTTTTCTTTCTCTTCCTCCCCGCCTCCTCGTCTCCCTGTTGTCTTCTCTCGAGTCCACAAGGTGAGCGGTATTCCAGTGCCGTCCCTCAGTTTTGACGATCCGTTTCGCTGCCGGCTCGCGGCCAGCGTCCCGCCGCCGCGGTTTCACACGGTCAACTACGCGGGGGGCTCGCGTCTGCTAGCCGCCCACGTTGGCGCGCAAGCTGATCGGACCGCGCCCTGCGAAGCCGCAACAGCCCGCGAAGGCGGACGACGAGCCCGCTTCCTCACCGCGCTCGGTGAGCCGACCGACGCTTCAGGCCGCTCGCCCAACCGAGGGCCGCCGTACTGGAATAGCACCGTCCTGCGCCGCTCGAGGCGAGCTCGCCGGCGTCCCCTCCGCGGCGGCGTGGTCGCGGAGGTCGATGCGGGCGTCGGCGAGCCCGGCGCGGCCGCCGGCATCCCTACCCTACGATCCGAGGGTATCAATGAACCCACAAGGGACCCAAGGGTCCCATGGTACCCTTGGGTCCCGTGGTTACTCGTCGCCGGAGCGTCGACTGCGTCCGAAATCCATTGGTTGACGAACAGCCAGGGGGGAGAATTGTTCCAGCAGCAACGGACGCACTGGCGAAGGACTTCGCATCGTCACGGACGCTATCCGATACGCCCTATTCCAGCCTGACGCCCGATGATGCGGTGTCAAATCGGCTTAGGTAAGGTGTGCCTCGTGCATCAAATTGGCATACCCATACGTGATCAGGATCATATGCGGTAGCACCTCCAATAGATACAGGTGGGGCCGCTTGCACACTCGGCAGCGCATCGAGGATCTCCTCGCTCCCCGCACGCCAGCGAAAGCACCATCTCGTCATCTCGGAAGGTCTCGGATGATGCGCGTTTCGACGTTCGATGATACGGCCTCGCGTATGGCGATACCACTCATTGAGCCGTTTGGCTATGTAGAGATCTCCCGTGTGTGGAAACCATGCAGCGAGCTCAGATCCGGCGTTGAGTGCGTTGGCATATACTTTAACTGGCGAGAGCCACTCTTGCGATAGCTGTCGCAGGAGGAGCTCGTCAAACAGCGACGGTAATAGCCCATTGCCTGCCCGTCGGGGAAAGAGTCCGGCATGATAACGCCCAAGGTTGGCCAACTGCGGGTGGAACATGCTCCCAGATGCACAGAACCTAGAAAAGGCAACGGGCGAGCGGCGGCACCACAATTTCCAGAGCGTAGCCGCGAAAGTTGTCTCGAGCTTCGACCATTGGACCACGGGCGGCTTGCGTAGCAGAGCATCCGCGACATAGATGGATATGGCCCTACCTGGGCCGGGCCCTTGCGGAAATGTTCCGGCGGTCTCTGGGCTGAGATCAACGACGAACACCGTACGCCCGCGCTCGACTACGGAAGCACAGATTCGACAGAGGCTCATCAGGCCGCCTGGTGTCGGCGGAAGCGCCACGCAGACCGGCGGCCCATCAGAACGCGCAAGCTCTTCATTGAGATCGGTAGACGGCTCTCCACCCAAGTATCTAACGCGCGCAGCGCGATGACGTTTCGGATCGAGTCTTGATGGCCCCAGCAGGAGAACGTCATCGTCGACCACGACGGGGGATGCAACCTTGGCTAGAGCCGCTCCGGCAATCCTGCCCATGGCAACGTAGACTGCGCCCTGTATCGGTTCATTCATCATCTGAATCCGCACGATCTGCATTTGCACGCTGGCGGGTATGGTGTGCCCGATTGGCAGGCTTCAAGGCAACTCCTGCACGGTGTATGGCGCCATTTGTCGCAGCCTGGATATCCCGTGGTGCACTGGCCGCCGATCTCTTGGCAATCCACGAACATGTCTGTGCATGTCTTGTCGGGCGTGCACCCTGCCATCTCCTCAGTGGCGCCGCTCCCCACGTCGTCACCGTTTCCGAACCAGTCCCCCGTAGCTGCTGACCCCGGTGGGTATGGTTCTCCGGCCCCTGTGCCTTCTGTCCCCCTAAGATAGCACTCGCCCACGTCGTAGTTGCACGCCCACACCGTGAGACCGAGAGGAATAAGAACGGGGATCGCCTTCAATTTCAGCCTGTGGCGCATGCTCATCCTCCAAGTTTTTCCAGATGCGTGTGCGGAGGGGCGGCGTCAACTGTGATTCAGGGCATGGATTGCGTCCCTGCGGCTACGGCGTGTCAACCTCGCCCCGGTCCGAAGCCGAGCTCGAGCTGAGCGCAGCGGGTTGCACATCGTCGCGGCCGAGCTCGGCGCGGACCATCGGAGGTCGAGGCGCACGTCGGCGCGGCCTTGAGCCTTGAGCCTGCTCGGTGCGTTGTGACGCCCGGGGCGGGAGGTCTCGAGCGTGAGCGCGGCGCAGCCCCCACGGCGGGGTGCGGAGGTCGAGGCGGACGGACATCGGCGAGCGCGGCGCGATCTCCGTCCACCTGGTCGAGTTCGGGCACGTCGCCAGCGACGAGCAGCTCGAGCGCGAGTTCGGTGCAGCCCCCCCGGCGGGGCGCGGCGGTCGAAGCGGACGCCGACGACGGCTGGCGACGAGGAGCGCGGGCCCGAGCGCTACATAGCCCCCTTCGCCGCGGCGGTACGGCCGTCCGGGACGCGTCGACCGCAGAGCATGGGGATCTGCTCGCCGAATTTCTCTTTGACGCCCACGTCATGCCCAGAAAGATCGTGCGCGCTCTCCTATCGCCTGTCGCGGCTTGGCCAGGGCTTCCACCATGTCCATGCGCTTACTCGGCAAGATCGGCTTGCTCTACGTCGGTGCACTCGTCGTGGTTCCGGCGCCGGCCCAGGCACTCGAATTCCACGGCGGCGTGAGCGTGGGCGGGATCCAGATCGGGACCGAACCCAGGCTTGCCGTGAGCCCCTTCGCCGGATGGCTCTGGCGCAGCGAGGGGGACCTCCGGCTCGAAGTCCATAACATGCTCAGCATCGTTCCAGGGGCAGGTATAGGGGTCTACGATCGAACGGCAGTCACTCTTGGGTATGCCACGAAGACAACCACCGCCAGCCTCGGGTCGTCCCTGGCGATCTACTCGATGCCGCGGGGCGTCGAGGAGGCCGCCGGGTTCGACCCGAGCGAGGACGGCGCCTCGTCGCCGACCGTCTGCGCGTGCTCGAACGGAGTCTGCCCTCCGAACATCCCGGAGAACTCGCACCACCAGGACGCCGGCGTCCGGGATGTCATCACCCAGGATGCCATCGCGATCGAGCCTCCGTAGCGCGCCGCGGGGCTCGGAGAGCGCGGGCTCGGTCGATCCAGAAATCGACCGAGCCCGTGTCGGGTCTTCCTCTCCGTTTACGGAAAAGGTTTGAGGCGCGTGGAGCGAGGGGCATCGGCGCCCCCACCGCCCGCGCGTCCGACCTCACCCTGCAACGACTGTTCTGGGAGGACCCCCATGCGACAATTCACCTTTCTGGCTCGCCTCTCTCCCCTGGCCCTCACCCTCCTGGCCGTCGCGGGCTGCGGGGGCTTTGCCCCAGAGACCCAGGCGGATCCTTTCATTGACCATGAGCCGGACGCCCCGGAGCCCAGCGGCCCGGCCGCGAAGCCCGCCGCTGTCACGACGGGCCCTGTCGTCGCTCTCACGTCCATTCAACGCGAAAAGGCCCCTCTGCTCGCGGAGCTCATGGACGGCGCCCCTTCGAGGTTCCGGCCGGACCTCATCGCGGATCCGAGCCCGGCGAGCCGCGTGGCAGAGGCGTCCGCCGTGCTCATCGACGCCGAGGCCGCGAGCGCCGACGACATCCGCTCCTACGCGTCCCTGCTCCGGGCAGCGCGCCTCGCGGGGGTGCCTGTGATCCTCGAGAACGCGCGCGACGCCGAGAAGGTCGCGCTGGCGCTGGGCATCGGGATGTCCGCGCAAGTCGTCTACGCGGCGCCCAGCCCGGGCGGCCAGCGCTTCGACGTGCGCGTCTTTGGCGACGTCACCGGCGAGGAGACCGAGGAGCACAGCTCGGTGCGCTTGCCGGCCTCCGCGAAGGCGAGGTACGCCCGGATGACCGCGGACGAGCGGGCCGAGCTCGGAAAGAAGCTCGAAAAGAGCGAGGCCGAGCTCGACGCGCTGTTCGACGCGGCGCCCGAGGCCGAGCCCATCACCATCGACGCAAAGCCCCGGATCGCCTCGAGGTCCGAGGTCGCGCAGACGGCGTTACCTGCCCGGGGCGAGCTCCTCGCCGAGATCAAGGGCCTGCTCGCGGACCACAAGGCCCACGCGCTCGCCCAGCTCGTGACCGAGCCTCTGCCCGAGGGCACCTACCGCTCGTACAACGTGACGCCCGCCTCCATCAACTGGGAGTGCGGCGACGACGGCCAGCGCTCCGTCATCGACCGCAACTTCACGGTGACGCTCCTCGCCTCCAACGCGCCGGAGGGCAAATACGTCGTCTTCGCGGGCAATGGCACCCAGTACAACCCCGGCGGGCTCAAGTGGAACTCGGGGAACAACCGCGGCTACTTCCAGGAGACCCTCCAGCACTCGATTCGTCCCCTGCGGGAGGGGCTCTCGCCCTACGCCCACAGGCCCCACTCGGCCAACGAGTCGTCGACGTTCACCACGTCGAACGGGTTCTCGGTTGGCGCCGGCGTGGGCGTCGAGGGGCCGTCCACGAGCTTCAGCTTCGATGTGAGCGAGCAGGCCTCTCAGTCCTTGAACGACTTCGACGTGATCGATTTCTCCTCGGGTTCGATCTTCGGCTGGCAATACAAGCTGGCCTCGGTGAGCGGGCATTCTTACAAGAAATGGGAGGACCTCCACAACGACACGTGGGGCGGCCTCTACGGCCTGCCCAACCTCGCCAAGAGCACGCTCACGGAGGAATACGAGGGTATCTACGCGGCGAGCCTCCAGGATCAGTCGCTTTACCCGGTGGAGAACGTCAACCTGCAGTCGGTGCGGCACACCTGGGTCTCCCACGATTACGTCCTCTGGGAGGAGATCAAGACCACCTCATGCGGGAAGGCGGCCGGCTCCGTCGTCACCGTGGACCTGAGCTCGGTCAACGTGGCCAAGCTGGGCACCATCCCCTTCAAAGAGACGTTCGATCAAGGCGTCGCGCCGGGCGTCTGGACCGTGATCAACGAGGGCATCACCGACAGCTCGCCGAGCTGGAGCGGGGTAGGCGGAGCGGCGACCGAGACGGGCAGCGCGTTCGATTACCCCCAGACCGCGGCCGACGGAGCTGTCGACATGCGCGGGACCTACCTCGTCGCGCCCCACACGGCCTTCGGGCAGGGAGCGCTCTCGGCGAAGATCTACGCGGGCGACCCCGACGGCTTCGGCCTCATGTACGCCATCAACGACACCGGCTCGAGCTACTACCGGGTGATGTTCGACGCGAGCTTGAGCGTCGCGCGCCTGGTCCGGGTGGACAACGGCGTCTTCACCGAGCTCGCGGTCAACACGAGCTATGTGCCGCCGCAGAACGCATGGATGACGGTGCGGGTCGAGCGCGAGGGGACGACGCACCGGATCAAGGTCAATGATCAGGTGGTGCTGGCCGTGCCGAGCGAGGTGACGTACGCGTGGGGTTCGGTCGCCCTCTTCTCGTGGGCGATGAGCAACGTGCGCTTCGACGACGTGACGATCACGACCCTTTGACGCGATCCTGAGACGCCTGGGCGGCGCGGGGCGCGGACTCGCGCCGCCACAGCAGGATCGCGGTCGCCAGCGAACCCAGCATCGCCGCGGCGTAGATCCCGGACGCGCGCGCCGGCAGGACCGCCGCGGCCACCGCGCCCGCCGCGCAAAAGCCCGCCGACGGGCCGGCGGTCCGGTTCATCAAGGGCGCCGCGGTCGAGCGCACGGCCGCAGAGACGAGCAGGTCGGTCACGAGCGCTCGCTCGACGGTCTCGTCCATGAGGACGGCGAGGCCCCGGTGCAGGAGCGTCGAGCTTCTTTTACCTACGCGCCGGCATCGCGAGCGCGGACCAGCTGGGTGAATTTCTGCGCAAGGGTCACCCCCGTTGCCGACGCCCCTGGTATGGAACGCGCCGAGCCCCCCCGCAATGGAACACTCCCGCGTCGCACCCGCTGGCGCCAAGACCATCGCGCAGGCCGGATCAGATGCGTGAACCATTGTGTGCTGGCGGCACCGTTTGGCACACAGCCATGTGGAAGACCGTACGCCTATCAGGTCGCCAGCAGGTAGCTCATCAGCGTCGAGGCATGAAGAGCTCGAAGTGCTCCCTTGGATCCTGGCCGATGCGGCGCATCTCGTCCCGCATCTTCTCGTTCAACTTGGCGCGTTCACCTGCCAACAACCAAAGGAAGCTGCTGAACGGGAACGGCACGTTCACGCCGGTCACCACGCTGACCAGCTTGAAGGCCAGGAACTTGGCGAAGGTCTCCTCAGCCTTATTCGCGACCCAGTCTCTCGCCTTGCCCATGTTCACTATGATAACGCGTATGAGGTGGCTCGCAAGCCGTGGGCCCTCTCGCCAACGTTCGGGGAGAGCCGCCGAAAATGGCCCCGCGCGCTGCAGCCCTGCGTCAGTAATCCGACGACCCTCCCCGAAATGGACCCGCGCCCGCCGAAATGGACCGGGCCGTGGCAGGGGTCGGAGCCTCGTGCTGGTTGGCAGTCAGCTCGAGCGAGCTCCTCGAGACGAGTGCCCGATTTCGGGGGGCAACTGCCCGAATCCGGGCTCGCGCGCAGGTGCACCTCGCCGCCGTTCCGCACTGCGGGGCGCACGTGCCCCTCGAGCGCACCGTCCGCCTCGGGGCGGTCTGCGCGCCCGCCGTCGTCGATCTACGCAGCGGCACGGCCGTCGGCGCGCTCTGGCGCGCGCTCCGCCGGCTCCTGCGGCGTGGGGAACCGCGACGGCGAGCTCGCCTAGTCCGCCCGGTGCGACGGCGCGTGTTTCCCCCAAACCCCAGGGATTCTCGCGATCGGGCTGCTCGCTCAGCAGCTCAGCGAGCTCCCAATGCGCAGCATCCTGCTGCAGTTTGCTGGAGGACAGGCGGCGCGGCCGTCGGCGCGGCGGCCAGAAAGAGCGCGAGCCGCCCAGGCGAGCCGGGGCGACTCGAAGATTGGGCACTGTTCGCCCGAGATCAGCTCGGCCTGCGAACCGCGCGCGCCCTCATTAGCTTCCCGTGCGCGCGCAGCGCAAGCGGATCCGGTCAGGGGCAGAGCCGGCGGACCAGATTCAGGCCGCGCCCGGCCTCCGCGGCATCGCCGACGGAAAGCTCCAGGTAGACGCGGCCCCGCTGGTCGGAGATCGGCTCCACCTCCTTCCGCTTGGTGCTACGTCGCGGTAATCCCAGGCGTTTCAGGCGTGGAAGACCTGCCCCATCGCATAAGGCCCGTTCTGTCAATGAACTCATACAGTCGGACTGCACGAGTCAGGAACGGCTCCGAGAATCTTGCCTTTGCGGAACGCGTTTGCTTGTCCTATCCGCTTGCGTCACTGCAATATTGACGCGCGAGCGCCAAGGTGGCCGCTGCGGTTTGGAGGAGCAAAGATGAACCTTTCTAACATTTGGGTGATGGGCCTCGCAGTGGGCGTCTCGTTGGCTTTCGGAGCAGGCTGTTCCGGAACCGGCGATGACGGCGGAGGCGGAACGAGCAGCGGCGGCACGGTCATTCCTCAAGGTTCGGGCGGCGTCACAGCCGGCGGAGGAGCGGGCACCGGCGGAGGAGCGGGCACCGGCGGAGGTGAGGTCGGCGGCAATGGCGCAGGCGGAAGCGGCAGCGCAACCAACGCGGGCGGCAGTGCCGCGGAGGGTGGGGCTACCTCGGGCTCGGGCGGTGAGACGGGTGAAGGCGCCGGCGGGGCCGCGCCCATCGATTGCGATTCCGACGGGGCAGTGATGACCTACCCTACCCTCCCCGGCGCCTCCGAGAGCCCGCTCTATACGGTGACGGCCAACGGGGCGGCGCAGTTCGTCGAAAAGATGACCAAGTTTGGCCAGGAGATGCAGGTGCACTACGCCCACTTCGGCGTGGCAAGCGGCTGCAAGGCGACCGTCGCCGTCACGGTGAACGGCGGCTTCAATTCCTACACCTTGAGCCCGAAGAGCCGAATGCTGTCGGCAACCAAAAACGGTGACACGCTCACTTTCGACAGCGGGCCCAACTACTTGATTCTGCAGATCGCCTCCAAGGAATTACTGTTCGTCCTCATCGACGACCAAGAGGTCAATCCGCCGAAATTGGGCGATGCCGAGGTGAAGAACCTCGCAGACTACGACGTGGACAACACGGGTGCTGCGCTGGTCACCTCCAAGGTGCAGTCCGCCATCGACGCCGCCTCCGGCTCGGCGCAGAACATCCTGTACGTGCCTCCCGGACGCTACAAGACCGGGGAATTGTGGCTGAAGAGCAACATGACCCTGTACCTGGCGGCCGGCGCCATCCTGGACGGTTCGACCAGCACGGGCGACTACAATGGCACGGGCGCACCGGCCGTCGAAAACACTTCCCACGGCGTGGTTCACATGAACAAGGTGAGCAACACGAAGATCCTCGGTCGGGGAGTGATCGACGGCAACGGTTCGAAGATCCGTGGCACCGACAACGATACACCCTCTTTCAAGATCAACACCCTCCGAATCGACGACAGCACGGACGTGCTGGTCGACGGCATCGTCGTGCGCGATCCAGTCTTCTGGAACACGCTGATCTTCGACAGCGACAAGGTGACCATCCAGAACTTCAAGGTGATCAATCGCCGTCCCACCACGACAGCTTACAACCAGACCGACGGAGTGGACTTCGACTGCTCCACGAACGGTAAGCTCTACAATGCCTTCATCTACAGCGGTGATGACAGCATGTCGCCGAAGCGCGAGCAAGAAGGCAAGCTGGACACCAAGGCCATCACCTATGAGAAGGTGGTTGCCTACAGCAACTCAGCGGCGACGAAGATCGGAACCAAGACCTACGGTCAGGTGATCGAGGATATCACCTTCAAAGACATCGATGTCGTCAAGGCCGGCCGGGCCCTCGGGATCAACGCGGACGACACCGCTGTCATCCAGAACATCACCTGGCAGGACGTCAGGGTTGAAACGGTCGACGGCAGGATCATCGACTTCGAAGAAGATGCAACGGCGACCTGGCGCAACGCTCCCAACCGGGCCACGGTGAAGGAAGTGTTCATCAACAATGTTGCCTCTGCCGTGAACAAGGAGATCTACATTCACGGCAAGTCGAGCACCGTGAACTTCAATGGGATTCACTTCGACAATTTCACCATCCAGGGCAACAAGGTCACGAGTCGAAACGGCTGGAACGTGAACCAGTACGTGTCCAACATCACGTTCAAGTGAAAGAACGCCGAAGGCCAGCTGCTCCGGAGTTGGTCATTCCCCATGAACGAACCCCGCCCATGGAGCCCAGCAGCGCAGTCGAACTATGCGGACGAACGTAAGAGGCCGCGCGTCGATCTGCGCGCGTCATCGCTCCCGCGATCGGAGTAATGTTGTACCGATGCGCCACCCGTCGGCCGATCCCCTTCGATTGCGCCTGCTCCTCTCCATCGGCGTGGTCCTCCTGGCGGGGCCTGGGTGCAGCCGCGAGCCGGCGCCGGCGCCCCCAGCGGGGTCGGCGGCCGCGCGTCCGTCGTCGGAGACGCCATCAGCGGGGCCGGTCGCACCTCCGCCGCCGGCGGGAGCGCCGGGGAGCACCACCCGGGGCGAGATCGCGGGCGTGCGCTACCTCGAGCACATGACGGGCGGGGCGCGACCCGACGAGCGGGTGCCGATCATCGTCGCGCTGCACCCCATGGGCGGGGACCCCGCAGACTTCCTGCAGCTGCTCCGGCGCTACCGCCGCCGCGCCCGGCTCATCCTCCCGTACGGCCACCCGAGCGGCGGGATGTACATCTGGTACGACTCCGTCAGCGACGACGTCGCCGCTCCCCTGGTCACGCGGGAAGCAGATCGTATCGCCGCCGCGCTCGCCGCTCTGGTAGCCGCCCGCCCCACCGTCGGCAAGCCCCTCGTCACCGGCTTCTCGCAGGGCGGCATCATGACCTTCGCCCTGGCGGTCACCCACCCCGAGGCGCTGGCGGCCGCCTTCCCCATCAGCGGTCTGCTCCCGCCGTCGCTCTACCCGTCGGCAGCGCTAAGCTCGGGGCCGCGCCCGGCGACGCTTCCGCCGGTCACGGCCTTCCACGGCGCCTCCGACCTGGCGGTGCCGACCCGAGGCGCGCGCGCCTCGATCGCCGAGCTGCGGCGCGCCGGGTACGCCGCGGAGCTGCGCGAGTACGTCGGGGTCGAGCACGACACCTCCGACGAGGAAGTGAGCGAGATCTTGGAGCGGATCGGGCGGGCCGCCGACGGCCTCGCGGACGCGGCGCCCGCGCCTTGAAGCGGGCGCGCTCGTCGCCTTCTGCGCGGGGCGCGGAAGGGGGTAGCTCAGGGCAGGACGCTCGCCCCCTCGCCGAGCCTCGATGTCCTCGAGTGGCCGGCCTGCAAGGGCAGGATGAAGCTCGCCGCCATGATCACCGAGCCGAGCAACATCGCCCGCTTCCTCACCGCGCTCGGTGAGTCGACCGCCGTTCCAGGCCGCTCACCCAACCGAGGGCCGCCGTACTGGAAGAGCACCGTCCTGCGCCGCAAGGCGCTCGGGGACGCCCCATAGCCGCCAGAATATCCCGGGCCAGACCAACTCCCGGAGCGCGATGTGTGCCCGCGGCACGCCGATGCGCCTCTTGGCGCGCTCTGCGCCGCGCGGGGCCCGCTCTTTCGACCGATGAACGAGGCGTCGCGACGCGCGCGGTCCCGCCACTTCGGTTCGCCCGCCACACTTCCTCGCGCAGCGATCCAGCTTCTTTTACCTATGCGCCTGGGCACTTCGAGAACGCAAAGACCTGGACGCTCCGGAATTTTCTCAGAACCAGATGTTCCCTGGTGCGCAGCACAACCTGTGGCACTATCCGGACACGAGGCTGCCCTTCGGGGCGGAGGGGTGAGCACGGTTTCACATTCAGACTGAACGGCGAGACGGACTTCGGCCGAAGAGACAGCGAACATTCCGCATGAATCTAATTCGAACCATCCAAAGAACCGAACAGCTAGGATGGATCAATGCCCTGTTTACGCCAGGTCCACATACCGGCAAGGTGTACCCACTCTATCCAAGTCGGCTCCCGTTTCCATGTCGCTTGAGGCAGAATGTCACTGGCGGGACAGTATACCTCCTGTACCAACGACGAATCATCGCGTACGGCACCATCGATCAGGTCGTGTACCGGCCGTCCATAATGCCGGTAGGAAGTCAGCTGCAGCCGGTGAAGGCCGGAGACACAGTGGTTGTTCGCGGCGTATTTGTACGCATGCCTGCGGTCTTGCAGCAAGTCGAGGTCCGCGGATTCATGGGACCGCGCTACACAGCTCAGGATCTTCACACCTTGGGCCAGAAAGCACTCCGCAGGGCGCTCGAGAGGTCGGGAATTACGGTCTACTGAACAGATGGACACGTGGAGCATGGCTTCATGCGTCATGAAGGATCACCTACGAGCGAGGCTGCCCAACACCCGGATGGAGTCGACGTCGCGTCGCGACGCGGCTCATCCGAGCGTTGGGCAGACAGACGCTGAGCCAAGGTGGGGAACACCGGGGCGCTCGCCTCATCACGCCCACGACATCCGCTCGTTCGAGGGCCGCCTCCGTGAGGGCGCAGTCGCGCGCACTCCGAGGGGAAAAGCCGCACCCTGCGCTCCCCGCCCGGACGGCGTTTCGACGCTGCGATGCGCCTTGACATACAGGCGCGCGCGGTGCTTGTATCCCAGGTATGGCGCACATCCTCGGCATCCGAATCCAGCGGTTCAAGGCGCTCGGGGACGTCACTCTTGGCAAGGATAAGTATGACGAGCAGGTCGATGAGCTGCCGGCCTTCGGTTGCCTCATCGGCCCGAATGGCAGCGGGAAGTCCACCGTCCTCGATGCGTTCGGCTTCCTTGCCGATTGCCTCGCCGAGAATGTCGAGGCGGCCTGTGACAAGCCCCATAGGGGTGGGTTTCACAAGCTGAGAACACAAGGCGAGACAGGCCCGATTCAGTTCGATATATATTATCGCGAGCACAAGAACGCGCGCCCCATTTCCTACACGCTCGCAATCGATGAGCGCGATGGCGTTCCCTATGTCGCT
This sequence comes from Sorangium sp. So ce128, assembly GCF_051525245.1. Taxonomy (NCBI): domain Bacteria; kingdom Pseudomonadati; phylum Myxococcota; order Polyangiales; family Polyangiaceae; genus Sorangium; species Sorangium sp. So ce128. The sequence continues at coordinate 8,903,818 of NZ_CP150313.1, forward strand.
TCCGAGATGCTACGACAGCGACGCAAAGGCCAGAAGCACGGACGTCCGTATCCGTTCTTGAAATTGGAAGACAGTCAGGGGCTGGTCTGGGCTGGGGACAAGACCGAGGACGAGGAGGGGGCGGAACAGGTGCCCGTGGCACTGGACGATCCAAGTCGGCTCGCGATTACCACGCTCGGTCAACTTAAGAATCATCCGCGAATCGTTGGCTTCAGGTCCTACATTGAGAACTGGTATCTGTCCTACTTCGTTCCCGACGCCGCGCGCACGATGCCACCGGTGGGCGCACAGAAACACCTGAATAAGACTGGTGACAACATCGGCAACGTGGTCCAGTATATGGAGCGCACGCAAGGCGCACGATTTGGAGCCATTCTCCAAAAGATCGGCAAGCGCATCCCTGGGGTCCGCTCGGTGGCACACAAGAAGAGCGAAGATGGTCGGCTCCTGCTCGCCTTCAACGAGGCAGGCTACAAAGACCCGTTCTACGCACAGAGCATGTCCGATGGGACGCTGAAGATGTTCGCGTACCTGCTCCTGCTCGAGGATCCGGAGCCCCGCCCGTTCATCGGAATCGAGGAGCCTGAGAATGGCCTTTATCACAAGCTGGTCGAGCGCCTCGCTATCGAACTGAAGGCTCATGCCGAGGAGCGCGACACGAACGTTCTTGTGACGACGCACTCTCCGTATTTTGTCGACGCGCTCGCACCGGAGCAGGTCTGGCTGATCCAGCGGAACGACAAGGGCCGCTCCGAGCTCACTCGCGCCGCTGACATGCCGACCATCAAGGAACTCGTCGCAGAGGGAATCCCGCTCGGTAGCCTCTGGTACAGCAATCATTTCCACGAGCGGGTGAGTCTGTGAAGCTTCACTTCCTCGTAGAGGGGACGAGCGAGGTGAAGTTCCTCGAAGGCTTGCTCCCCCGGCTCATTCCCAACCACAAGTTTGCAGTTTATCCGCACCAAGGCAAAGGAAAGCTGCCGAACGATCCGCAGCAACCACCGGACCCGAAGCATCGCGGGGTGCTCGATTTGCTGCCGGCGACCCTCCGTGCATGGGGCAAGTCTCTCTCTCCGGAGACTGATCGGGTAGTGTTGCTCGTCGATCTTGACAACGACAATTGCACATGGCTCCTGCAGGAGCTCTCCGACGTGCTCGCGGCCATCGAACCAGCTCCGATTTGCCTGTTTCGCCTCGCCGTTGAGGAGGTTGAAGCCTGGTACCTCGGAGATTGGGCGGCGCTGAAGCGGGCCTTCCCGAAGGCCAAGAGGATGCTCTGGTCGAACTACGAGCAGGACGCGATCTGCGGTACGTGGGAAGTGTTGCAACAGATCATCCAGGATCCCGTAGACCGGAAGACCTCTTGGGCTGAGAAGATGGGCGTTGAACTCGAAATCTATGAAGCTGGCGGCGTGAATCGCTCGGTGAGCTTTCAGAAATTCTGCTCGGGGGTCCGTAGGCTCGCGGGTGAGGTCTCGGAAGGGCCCCGCGCCCGCAGGCAACGAACGGATCTTCAGGCGCGGACCAAGGCAAAGAAAAGCAGCGCCAAGCGGTGATAGCGCATGGATCTGAGGTAGCGATCCCATGACCAAAGTGCCGCCCAACTGCGCGATGCAGCCGACGAGCGCACGTGCTACGCGCGTGCCGTGGCGGCTGATGCGGTCACGTTGGGCGGGTAAAGACCGGGGTACGGTCTTTCAGGCGCAGGTTCCGGCACATCGCGCCGGGTCGAGCCGGCGCCTGCCGGACGCGTCTGTCCGGGCCGCGCGCACCGGGCGGCCCGCCTCGGGCATCGCGCATGACGCCGGGGAACTCTGACGTTGGACAGAGATAGCCGGTAACGCAGCAGGCGGAAGCACCGCGCAAGCCGCCAAGATCTCCATCGTCATCCCCGCAGACCGTCGGGTAGACCTGCAGGTGCCCGCAGACCTTCCAGAAGGTCCAGCGGAGGTGATCGGCCTCATCACCGCCCCGCAGAAGGCTGCGCCACGCGACAAGCGGGCAGCGCTTGGCACGGATCGGGGTACGGTCCAGATCGCCGATGACTTCGACGCGCCGCTGCCGGAGGACCTACAGCGAGCGTTCGACGGCGAGACATGAGGTTGCTGCTCGACACACACCTGCTGGCTCTGGCCGCAGCGATCCGGCTTCTTTTACCTACGCCCTTCCGGAAAGTGGATGATCTGCGGCGGGTCAAGGGTCTTGGCCGGCGTTCCCTCCAACGACTGAGACCGCTCGTGGTCGTCGATCCACCGTGACGTCCGCGCGGCGCGGGCACGACCAGGGAGACGTGGCGCGCGAGAGTCGCCCTCTCTGGCCCATCATCCCGCCACCACACGCGCGACGCGATCACCTCTGCGCCCCGATCGACCCGTGGCGTTCGCAGCGAACCCGCCGGAGGAGCGCGTCGCGCTCCGCGGCGTGCTCGCCGCGACCACGACGCTCGCGGTGCTCGTGCAGGAGACGGCACGCCGAGAGCTGTCCCTCGGTGGTCCCGAGCTCGAGCATCGCTCGCGCGCGCTCGAGCATCGGGTCGATCCGAGCATGCGCCGCGCCGGAGTGCGCCCGGGACGACACCTTGCCCGCGGCGGAGACCGCGCGAGCCGTCGTGGTGCTGCCCTGATGGGCGGACACGGCGGAGGCCGTGACGGCCTCTCGCCGGATCGCGCTTTCGGGTCGGCCCGGCCCTACGCCGCGCTGGTCGGCAGGCGCCGCCGGCATCTCGAGCGCGGGCTGCGCGCGCCCCGAGGCCGCGAGCAGGGGCGCTTCGGCAAGGCCAGCCGCTGGGCCGGGCCAGGCAGCGCCCGCCCCGAGCACGAGCCCTGCCGCCGCCGTCCCATGCAGCCTGAACCGGCGAAGCCCGCGCAAGGCGTCGTGAAGCCACGCACCGGAGAAGAAGGGCACGAAGCACGGCACCGCGGGCTGCCTGCGCCGGTGCTGCGCCGCCTGCCAGCGCCCTGTCTCCTGCTCGATCCTGTCCCAGGCGGCAGCGAGCCGTGACTTGACGGTGTTCTCGGGGAGCGCGTGCGCCTCGGCGATCTCGGCGAGCGTCCGGCCCAGGAGCTCGTGCTCGATGAAGACCATGCGACGTGCGTCGTCGAGCTTGTCGATGAAGCGCCAGAGGACGGAAGCCCGCTGGCGGGCGATCAAGGAGGCTTCCGGGCCCGGCCGCTCGTCCGAAGGATCCTCGTCCTGGAGGGGTGCGATCACCTCTTGCCGGCGGCGCGATCGCCGCCGGCTGTTGCGCACCACGTTTCTGACGAGCTCGTCCACATACGCCGCGGCGTCCCTCGCCAGGCCGATGCGCGCGCGGTTCTCCAGGATGCGGAGCCACGCGTCCTGGATAACGTCATCGACGTCCTGAGCCGGCACGCGCATGGCGCGCGCGAGCCGGCGGAAGCGATCGGAACCAAGCGTACCAGGCGCTGCGACGACCTGGCTCGCCGAGATGCTCACGTCCATGCACGTCCAGATGCTTCAGGCGCGAAAAGAGGTGACCCAATCGACCGGTGCGACGAAGAACGGTGCGCGAAGGTGCGTCCGGAGGGGGATAACGAGAAGGCCACGGCTCCGTGGAATCATTGCGCGGGCGACGTCAGATTTATCAGGCAAAAGCGCAGCGCTCGGTATCCAAGCGCGCTTGCTGGCCTGACAGGCTCGTTGATAACGTGGGCCGCATGACGCTCTTGCGCTCGGCCCTGCCCGGGATTTGCCTTCTCGGCGTGCTGGGCAGCGGCATCGGGCTCGCGCGCGCAGCACCTGCGCTGCAGGGGCCCCGGGCTACCGAGAGCACGGCAGCGATGAAGGCGCGCCAGAAGGCCCGGATTGCCTTCGGCGCGCGGAAGTGGACCGAGGCGGAAGCGAGCTTCGAAGCCGTCCTGGCGGCGCCCGACGCCGCCGGAATGACCGCGGTGCAGCGGGCCGAGGTGCTCGGCTATCTCGGGCTTTGCGAGCTGGAGCAGGGCAAGCACCGGGAGGCCGCCGAGCATCTCGGGCAGAGCCTCGAGCAGGACGCCGGCCTGAATCGCGCGCTCCTCGACAGGTTCACCCGCGCGTTCGACACGGCGATCGAGCACGTCGGCAGGATCTACGTGGCTGCCTCCCCGCCCGACGCCGAGATCCTCCTCGACGGGGAGCCGATAGGCACCGGCGCCACGGTCCACGAGCTGTTCGTCGCGCCGGGGACGTACACGCTCCGGGCCCGGCTGTCGGGGCACGGGGAGGGCTCACAGCGGGTCGAGGTCGCTGCGGGGAAGACGGTCAGCGCGGCGCTGCAGCTCGCGCGCGCGGCCGAAGCGCACGCGCGCGCGCCGGATCCGGGCGCGGCGCGGAGCGAGCCGGTCAAGCTGGCGGCGGCCTCGGCCGCCCCCAAGGCGGCGCCGGGGCCATGGGCGTCATGGCCGGGGACGCTGCGGATCACGGGCATCGCGGTCACGACGGCCGCCGTGTCGGCAGGGGTCGTCTTCATGCTCCGGGCGAACCGCCTTAATGGGGACACCCGCGAGCGCATCGACGGCCTCCACCGCGATCCGGCGTGGACCTCGGGCGCGTGCCGCGAAGCGCCGCAGCCCTCGGCATGCCCGGAGCTCCGGCGCATGCGCGAGCAGCGCGATCGGTCCGGTGCCCTCGGGACCGCCCTGGTCGCGACGGGGGCCGTGATCGGGGCGGTGACCGCCGCGTCCTTCTTCGTGGACCTCTCGTTCCAGCAATTGACGCCGGCGCAGAGCGGGCTGCGTGTCGTCCCGGCGATGGCGGCGCAGCAGGTCGGGGTGGTGGCGCTCGGGGCGTGGTGAGGGCTTGAAGGCCGGCATGGAGGCGAGCATGAGGTGGGCTCGGGCGGCGCGGAGGGTGTCGGTTTCGCTCGCGGTCGCCGCGCTGTGCGCGTGCGGCGCGAGCGCCGTCTCGGGGTGCCTGTACCTGGGGGATGATTGCTGGGAAGAGCAGACGTGCGACGAGCCCCCTCCGGCGCTGCCGCCCCCGACCTCGCCGTGCGACGGCGATCCCGCGACGAGCCCGGCGAAGAACGGGTGCGGGGTGTTCGTCTCGCGGGGTGGAAACGACGCGAGCGACGGGACGAGGGGAGCGCCCGTGAGGACGCTGCGACGGGCGGTGGAGAAGGCGTCGGAGCCCGGGGGGACGCGGCGGGTGTACGCCTGCGCGGAGGACTTCGAGGAGGCGGTCAAGCTGCCGTCGGGCGTCGCGCTCTGGGGCGGCCGGGACTGCGCCACGGCGGCGTGGACCTGGGGCGGCAAGGACCGCTTCACCGGGATCGCGCCGGCGCCGGAGCTGGTGCCGCTCGTCGTGGAGGCGCGCGAGGCGAGCATGACGTCAGCGGTGTTCGGCGTGCGGCTCGTGGCGGCGGACGCGATCCGGCCGAGCGGGTCGTCCATCGGGATGATCGTGCGCGAGGGCGCCGCGGTGGACGTGGTGTCGAGCGAGATCCTCGCGGGGAACGGCGCAGATGGGGCGGACGGGGAGAGCGCTCCGCAGGGCACGCCGTGGCGGGCGCCGGATGGGGCGGTTGGCAATCCAGGCGCGCCCGGGTGCGAGGCGGACTGGACCGAGGGCGCGCCAGCGGTGGTGACCGTGTGCGAGGACGGCACGACGTCGATCGGCGGCGCGGGCGGCGACGGCGACGTCGCCGCGGGCGGCGACGGCGTGCAAGGGGCACCGGCACCGGGGTCTGGCTCGATGGAGAAAGGTGAAGGCGGAAAGGGCGGGGCGATGAGCTGTACGTCGGGCCGCGACGGCCGCAATGGCGAGCACGGCGTGAACGGGGTCGGAGGCGGGACAGGATTGGAGGAGCCGCTCAAGTACGGAAGCATCAGCGCGCGCGGCTGGCAGGGTTTCTCGGGACAGGACGGCCAGAACGGGGGGCTCGGCCAGGGAGGCGGCGGCGGGGGCGGCGTCGGCGCGAACGGGCAGTGCCGCGCCATGGATCCGCAAAGCGGGCCATCCGGCGGCTCGGGCGGGAGCGGCGGCTGCGGGGGACGTGGCGGTCAGGGGGGCGGCTACGGGGGCGGTAGTTTCGGGATCCTCGCCCTGCATGCTCACGTCCTGGTGGACAAGACCGCCATCATCACCGGCGACGGCGGTCGCGGCGGCAATGGAGGGCGGGGGCAAGAGGGGGGCTGGGGCCGGCCAGGCGGCCAAGAAGGGCAAATCTTCCTCGATGGTACCGTCTACTCTGCGTGCACAGGGGGGCCCGGCGGCGACGGAGGCAACGGCGGCCATGGCGGCGGAGGACTCGGGGGCATCTCCGTCGCCGTCGGGCGCGTGGATAGCAGCGTTCACCTCACGGAGAGCGCTTTCTTGCTCTTGGGAGCCCCCGGCGCCGGTGGATTCGGAGGTGATCCGGGCGTGAAAACGGCCATTGGGGAGCCCGGCATGTTTGCCCGCCTCGGGGATTTCCCCGAGCTGATCGTGCCGCCCCGATGAGGTGGTTCGCGAGGGGATGAACAGGAAGCGAGGAACATGAAGATCTCCGCCGCTGCATGGGTCCTTCTGCTGTCCTCTCCGGCCGCCCTGGGGTGTGGCGCGGAGACGTCCACGCCACCGTGCGCGGAGGGGGGCACTTGCGACGCCGAGCCCTTGGCCGAGCCCTCCGAGGAGGCGTGTATCGAGGGCCTCGCCGCGCTGCGCGTGCAAGACGGCTGCGGGGTGTTCGCGAGCATGACACAAGGGGACGACGGCAATCCCGGCACGATGGAGAAGCCGGTGAAGACGCTCGCCCGCGCGCTCGCGCTCGCGCCGCGTGCACGGGGGCGGGTGTTCGCCTGCGGCGAGCCTTTCCACGAGGCCGTCACGTTGCCCTCCGGCATCGATTTGTGGGGCGGCTTCGCTTGCTGGGAGGGTTGGAAGCACGCTTGGAAAACGTTGAGTCCCCAGTTGATAGCAACGATCCGGCCACAATTGTCCGAGGCCGCCCCGCTCACCGTGGTGGCAGCGCAGGACGACGGCGACGTGGTCACCGACGGCGTATCCACGATCGCGGACGTGCATGTGTTCGCCTCGCTCGGATTGGAGCGGGCGCCGGCCCTCTCTTCCGTCGGGATGAGACTCCGGCCGGGTGCGGTCGTGGAGGTGCTTCGGAGCGTGATCCAGGCGGACGGCGCCCAGGAAGGCGCGGACGGCGTGGACTGGGGCCTCATCGACCCGCAGGCGCCGCACGGGGAGATCGGCGCGATCGGCAGGGACGCTTGCTCGGCAGCCACGGTGGCCGGCGCACCCGCCGTGACGAGCGTGTGCGGCGACCTGGCTTCGACGGGCGGCAAAGGGGGCAACGGCTACCCTGACCGCGGCGGCGATGGCGAGGACGGCAAGCCGCTGCCGAGCCCGAATCCCAGCGACGCAGGCCTGGGCGGCGTGGGGGCGAAGGATGGCGCCGAGTGTGAGCACGGCCGCGATGGGGAAGACGGCGCGCCGGGCGCGCCCGGCGCCGGCGGCGAGGGTGGACGCCTCACCGAGGCCGGATGGGAAGGTGTGCCCGGCGGCCAAGGCGGCACGGGAGCGCCCGGCCAGGGGGGCGGCGGGGGCGGCGGCGCACCGGGCGGCCGGAGCGCCTGCGGCAATGCGGCGCTCGGCGGTGCGTCGGGCGGCTCGGGCGGCGGCGGTGGCTGCGGCGGCGTCGGCGGCCCCGGCGGCGGCGCGGGCGGCGCGAGCATCGCGATCTTCGCCCATCCAGGCAGCAAGCTGACCCTCCGGGAAACGCGCGTCCTCACGGGCCGGGGCGGCTATGGAGGCCGGGGTGGCGAAGGCCAGTCCGGCGGGACGGGCGCGCAAGGAGGCCCGCCAGGGCTGCCCTCGCCGATGCTCGGCGAATACGCCTGCCGCGGAGGCAAGGGCGGCTACGGCGGCAAGGGCGGCTACGGCGGCGGGGGCTCCGGCGGGCCCTCGATCGGCATCGCCTATGCCGACGACGAGCAGCTCACCCTCGATCGCGTCACGTTCGAGATCGGCGAAGGGGGCCGGGGCGGCATCGCGGATGTGTTCGACGAGACGCGCGAAAAGGCGAACCGAGGCAGCGACGGCTTCGCCGCCGAGACGATGCGCTTCTCGCGGTAGGTTTGCGCGCGGGATTGCCGGGCCTCCGGTGAACCGGTCGACACCGCCTTCTGGGTCGGGGAACTACGCGCGCATCCCCAGTTCGCGGTCGAGGGCGTCACCTTCACGCTGGTGACGCCGGGCCAGGACGGCATCAGCTTCGACGACGGGGGCAACATGTTCTCGACGGAGGACGGCGTCGCCGTCGACACATTGCGGTTTTCCGAGTGAGCTGGCGCCAGCGCATCGGACCGCGCCCTCCGGAGCCGCAACAGCCCGCGAAGGCGGACGGCGAGCCCGCTCCCGAACGCAAGCGGGGCGGCAGCGATCCGGCTTCTTTTGCCTGCGCGCTCCCTCCCGGCGTAACGACGCCCTCCGCGGCGATGCCGACGATTCCGCGCCGCGCGCTCGTGTGTCGCGCCGTACTGCGCGCATCCCTCCCCTGCGTCCGCAGGGGTCCGTCGATGGGCGCGCGGGGTGGCGAGCGAGCGGCTTCGGACGGCATCCCGCGGCGGGAGGTGCTACCCCCTCGCGCACCGTGAGCCACCGCGTTCCGCAAGAGCAGCCCCCCGCTCCGCCCGCCGCCGGCGGCCGGACCTCGTCCCCGCCCGCGTCGGGGGGCCCGGTCCGCTTTCCCGAGGAGCTGCCCATCTCGGCGCGGGTGCGCGACATCGCCCGGGCCATCGAGGCGCACCAGGTCGTGATCGTCGCCGGCGAGACGGGCTCGGGCAAGACCACGCAGCTCCCCAAGATCTGCCTGGCCATGGGCCGCGGCCTCTCCGCCCGGATCGGCGTCACGCAGCCGCGCCGCATCGCCGCCACCAGCGTCGCGGCCCGCGTCGCCAAGGAGCTCGGCGTCGAGCTCGGCAAGGAGGTCGGCTACAAGATCCGCTTCTCGGACAGGACGAGCCCGGCCACCTACGTCAAGTACATGACCGACGGCATCGTCCTCGCCGAGATCCAGGGCGATCCGCGGCTCTCGGGCTACGACACGCTCATCATCGACGAGGCCCACGAGCGCAGCCTCAACATCGATTTCCTGCTCGGATACCTCAAGCGCCTGCTGCCGAAGCGCCCGGATCTGCGCGTCATCGTCAGCTCCGCGACGCTCGAGACCGACCGGTTCGCGGCCTACTTCGGCGGCGCTCCGGTCATCGAGGTCTCCGGCCGCACGTACCCCGTGGAGGTCATCCACCGCCGCCCGGAGAGCGGAGAGGCCGAGGTCGCCGACGCCGTCGCCGCCACGGTCGAGGAGATCACCTCGATCGATCCGCGCGGGGACATCCTCGTCTTCCTGCCTGGAGAGCGCGAGATCCACGACACCATGGCCGAGCTCACGCGCCACGGCCTGCCGCACACGACGCTGCTGCCGCTCTACGGGCGGCTCCCTCAGGGCGACCAGCAGCGCGTGTTCCAGTCCTTGCCGGGGCGGCGGATCGTGCTCGCGACCAACGTCGCGGAGACGTCGCTCACCATCCCGGGCATCGTGTACGTCATCGACTCCGGGCTCGCCCGCGTCAACCGCTACAGCCCGCGCACGGGCGTCACCCAGCTCCAGATCGAGCCCATCTCGCGCGCGAGCGCCGATCAGCGCAAGGGGCGCGCGGGCCGCGTGCAGAGCGGCGTGTGCTTCCGGCTCTACGACGAGCAGGACGACCGGGCGCGGCCCGCCTACACCGATCCGGAGATCCTGCGCGTCGGCCTCTCGGGCGTCATCCTCCAGATGAAGGCGCTCGGGCTCGGCGCCATCGAGGATTTCCCCTTCCTCGACGCGCCGTCGAAGCGCGCCGTGGACGAGGGCTACCGGGTCCTCGAGGAGCTCGGTGCGCTCGACGACGCGGGTGAGCTCACGGACACCGGCAGGAAGCTCGCGCGGCTGCCGCTCGATCCGCGGCTCGGCCGGATGGTCCTGGGCGGCGAGAGCGAGGGGGCGCTCGCCGAGGTGCTGATCATCGCCGCGGCGCTCGGCGTGCAGGATCCGCGGGAGCGGCCGCTCGCCGCCCAGAAGCAGGCCGACGACGCGCACCGGAAGTTCAAGGACGAGACCTCCGATTTCGTGGGGCTCCTGAAGCTGTGGAGCTTCTACCAGGACGCGCAGGGCCGGCTGACCCAGAACCAGCTCAGGAAGGCCTGCCGCGACCATTTCGTCTCGTACCTCCGCATGCGCGAGTGGGCCGACGTGCACCGGCAGATCAGCCGGATCACGAAGGAGATGGGGTTCTCGCCAAACGACGCGCCCGCGAAGGGCGACGCCATCCACCGCGCGGTCCTGCCCGGCCTGCTCAGCCGCATCGGCATGTGGAACCAGGAGAACAAGGTGTACCTGGGCGCCCGGCAGACGCGCTTCCAGCTCCACCCCTCGTCGGGCCTCGCGAAGAAGCCGCCCGCGTGGATCATGGCCGCCGAGCTGGTCGAGACGTCGCAGCTCTTCGCCCGGATGGCGGCGGCCGTCGATCCCGCGTGGATCGAGGCCGCGGCCGGGCCGCTCTGCAAGCGCAGCCACAGCGACCCGCACTGGGCCGCGAAGCCGGCGGCCGTGATGGCCCGGGAGCAGGTGACGCTGTACGGGCTGCCGATCGCGCGGGATCGACGGGTCGACTTCGGGGCGATCGACCCGAAGTCCGCGCGCCAGATCTTCCTCGTCCACGCGCTGGTCCGGCAGGAGTACGCGACGCGCGCGCCGTTCATGGAGGCGAACCGGCGGCTCTTCGAGGAGGTCAGCCGGCTGCGCGACAAGGCGAGGAGGAGCGAGATGCTGGCCGACGAGCACGCGCTCGAGCTCTTCTTCGATCGGCGCGTCCCCGAGGGCGTCTATAACGGCAAGACGTTCGAGGCGTGGCGGAAGGAGGCCGAGGCGGAGGACCCGCGGGCGCTCCACCTGTCGCTCGCCGACGTCCTGCTCGACGAGGCCGCGGAGCTCACGCCCGAGCGCTTCCCCGATTCGCTCGACCTCTACGGCGCCGCCGTGCCGCTCTCCTACCGCTTCGATCCGGGCGAGGACGACGACGGCATCTCCCTCTCGCTGCCGCTCGTGCTCCTGCCGCAGGCCGATCCCGACGAGCTCGAGTGGATGATCCCCGGGTGGCACGCCGAGAAGATCGCGCAGCTGCTCGAGTCGCTGCCGAAATCGCTGCGCAAGGCGCTCGTCCCGCTCGCCCCTCTCCGCGAGGTCGCCCGGGAGATCGCGGCGGAGCTATGGCCGTTCCAGGGCCCGCTGCGGGCCGCGCTCGCGCGCGCGGTCGAGGACCGCACCGCCGAGCGCGTGCCCGCCGACGCGTTCCGGCCCCAGGATCTGCCGCCGTACCTGCGCTTCTATTTCCGCGTGCTCGACGAGGACGGCCGGGTGATCGGCGAGGGGCGCGAGCTCCGGGAGCTCAAGGAGCGGCTGTCGGGCCGGGCGCGCGAGGCCTGGGCGAGGGTCGGCAAGGCGGGCCTGGAGCGGGACGGGCTCACGTCGTTCAGCGTCGAGGCGCTGCCCGAGCGCGTCCAGGTCGACGCCGGGCGCCACAAGGTGTTCGGCTACCCGGCGCTGGTCGACGGGGAGACGTCCGTGTCGGTGCGCGTGCTCGCCTCGAGGGCCGCGGCGGCCGAGGCGACGCGCGCCGGGCTGCGGCGGCTCCTCTTGCTGCAGCTCGGGGGCAAGATGAGCCAGCTCGAGCAGCCGCTGCGGAGCGCCGTGGCCGTGAGCGGCCTCGGCGCCAAGGTGGCCCCGGGCGAGCCAGGCCTCGCCCGGCAGATCGCGCTGCGCGCGCTCGACGAGGCGTTCCAGCTCGGCGATCCCGGCGCCTTTCCGAGGACGAAGGCCGCGTTCCAGGCGCGCCTGGACAAGGGCCGCGCGTCGCTGCAGAGCGTGCTCGGGAAGCTCGCGGGGCTGGCGCGGGAGATCGGCGTCGAGCTCGACCGCGTGCAGGCGATGCTCCGTTCGATGACGGGGAAGCCTGGCGCGCCCCGGCCGGCGCTCGATGACGTGCGCACGCAGGTCGACTTCCTGCTGCCGGTCGGGCTCTTCTCGCGCGCCCCGGTCGACCGGCTCGCGCACCTGCCCCGGTACCTGCGCGCCGCGCAGATCCGGCTCGAGCGGCTGCCCAACGGGCCGCAGAAGGACCAGAGCAAGGCCGCGCAGGTGCTGCCGTTCTGGCAGGACTACCTCAAGCACCAGCAGGGGCTGCGCGACAAGGGGGTGCCCGCGGAAGAGCTGGAGTCGTTCCGCTGGCTGATCGAGGAGCTCAGGGTGTCGCTCTTCGCGCCCGAGCTGAAGGCGGCGGTCCCGGTCTCGCCGCAGCGGCTCACGGAGCAGTGGAAGCGGCTGCTGGGATAGCGGCGCAGGGACGCGCTCAACGCCTCGGGACAGGGCGGCCCGAAGCCACCCACCGCCCCTGGCGCGACGTCTGGCGGCCACGGCCTACGGCGGCGACGGCCTGCGTGGACCGTCACCCCCGCTTGAGCCGCTCGATCTCCGCGAGCGCCGCCGCGAGCTGCCGCTCCATGTCCCCCCGGCGCCGCGCTTCTTCCTCTGCCTGCTCGGCGGCCGCGCGCGCCTGCTCCCGCGCCGCGCGCGCGTCCTCCTCCGCGCTCGACAGCACCCGTCCCTCGCCGTCGAGCCATCGCAGCCAGTCCGCCTCGAGGCCCTGGTAGACGCCGCGCCGAACACCGAGCTTCAAGCCGAGCGGCGGACACGGGAACGTCCCATCGGCGTCAGGAGGCGCCACCGTGTACGAGCGTGACGCCATGTCCAGCGCATAGGCCTCCATGACGCCGCTCAGCGGATCGAAGAGGTAATACGCCGCCACGTGAAGCAGCTTCGCGTACGTGCGCATCTTCTCCCCGCGGTCGATCGCCTCGGTCGACGGCGAGACGAGCTCGATGACCACGTCGGGCGTCCGCCCGCCCTCCTGCCAAACGACCCACGACTTTCGCTCCCTGCGCTCGGTGTCCAGAACGACGAACACGTCAGGCCCGCGAAAGTCGTTCTTCTTCGCCTGCAGCTCGCTGAAATAGATGAACATGTTGCCGCCGACGTAAAAGTCGGTGCGGTCCCGCCACGCAGACTCGAGCGTCTCGATGAGCAGCGTCATCTGCTTGCGGTGGCGCTCAGTTTCCATCGGCTCACCATCGTCGCAAGGTAGCTCGTCCGCTCCCGGGGGAACGGTGGGCACGAGAGAGGAGCTCAGGGGGTTGCGCATGGAGGACACCTTCGGCCAGTCGACCGGCGTCGCAGCCTACCACGCCGGCGCGCGGCCGGTGCGCAGCGCCCGCCGCGCCGACAGCCACGCCGCCAAGGCGCGGCAGCGCCGCGGCCCGAGCGCGCGTCGCCGCGCGAGGTCCCCAGCCCCGCCGCACAGGGCCCCATGACCGCGCCGCGCGCCGCGCGCCGTCCGACGCACGGCCGCCACCGGTTTCCCTGATCGGGTTTTTCCTTAAGACGTACGCCCGCTTGGCCGCCACGCGCCCGCGCCAATGAGCACTGGACGCAGCGCTCACCCCGCTGGCAGGCTGGCCGCCGGCGAGGCTCCTCGTCCGGGTCCTCGGTGAGCGATGCAGGCAGGTGACATCATCGACGGCCGGTTCTGCATCGAGCACCTCGCGGCCTCGGGCGGGATGGGGGCCGTCTACCGGGCCCGCGATCAGGAGACCGGCGAGGCGGTCGCGATCAAGCTCCTGACCACCGAGAGCGCGCAGCACCTCGTCCGCTTCGCGCGCGAAGCCCACATGCTCGCAACGGCCCGGGTGCCCGGCGTCGTGCGCTACGTCGCGCACGGCGCCACCACGTGGGGACAGCCGTTCCTCGCCATGCAGTGGCTCGACGGCGAGACGCTCTCCGACCGGCTCACCCGTCAGGGCCTCACCCTCGAGGAGACCCTCGAGCTTGGCCTCCACGTCGCGAGGGCGCTCGGCGCCATCCACAGGCTCGGCCTCGTCCACCGCGACCTGAAGCCGAGCAACCTGCTGCTGGAAGGCGGCTCGCTCGAGCGCGTGAACCTCATCGACTTCGGCCTCGCCCGCGCGGTCACCGACGAGCCGCTCACGGCCGCCGGCCTCGTCCTGGGCACGCCCGGATACATGGCCCCCGAGCAGGCGCGCGGCGAGCTCAGCGTCGACACCCGCGCCGACGTGTTCGCCCTCGGCTGCATCCTCTACCGCTGCCTCACCGGCCGCGCCGCCTTCCAGGGCAACGCCGGGCTCGCCGTGCTGATGAAGGTCCTCCTCGAGGAGCCGCCCCGCGCGCGCGACCTCCGGCCCGGCACCCCGGCCGCGCTCGACGATCTCGTCGCCCGCATGCTGGCGAAATCCCCGCTGGACCGGCCGGCCGACGGCGGCGCCGTGGCGGCCGAGCTCGCCACGATCGGCGCGCCCGAGAGCAGCGTCGGCGGGCCCCGCTCCTTCCCGCCGCGCGCGGTGGAGCTCACGACCGGCGAGCGGCGCGTGACCTGCCTCGTGGTCACCCGCGAGCGCGCCGTCAGCTCAAGCGCCGCGGCGGAGCCGCGCCAGGCAGAGCTCTGGCAGCTGCACGACGTGGCCGAGCAGTACCGCGGCGAGCTCGAGCTCCTCGAGGGCCGCTCGCCGCTCATCGTTCTGTCCGGCGCGGGCACGCCGACCGACCTCGCGGCGCGGGCCGCCAGGTGCGCGCTCGCGCTGCAGGAGCTGCTCGGCGGCGCGCCCGTCGCGCTCGCCACCGGCCGGGCGGAGCTCTCGGCGCGCGTGCCCGTCGGCGAGCTCATCGACCGCGCCTTCCAGATGCTCGCGGCCCACGACGACCGCTCCCCCGCCGCGGGCGTCCGCATCGACGAGGTGACCGCGGGCCTCATCGGCACGCGGTTCGACGTCACCGAGGACGCCGCGGGCCGCGTCCTGCACGGGGCGCGCGACGAGCGGACAGCGCAGCTGCTCGGCAAGCCGACCACCTACGTGGGCCGCGAGCGCGAGCTCGCGATGCTCGTGGCCGAGGTCGATCGCTGCATCGACGAGGGCGCCGCGGGCGCGGTGCTCGTGACGGCCGAGGCCGGGATGGGCAAGTCGCGCCTGCGAAAGGAGCTCATCCGCAAGCTCCGCGAGCGGGGAGACAGGATCGAGGTCTGGCTCGGCCAGGGCGACCCCATGGGCGCCGGCGCGGCCTTCGGCCTGCTCGCGAGCGCGCTCCGGGACGCCCTCGGCGTCGCCGACGGCGAGCCCCTGGAGGCGCGGCAGCGCAAGGTCCGGAGCCGCGTGGAGCAATACGGGGGCGTCGACGCGCCCCGCGTCGCGGCCTTCCTCGGCGAGCTCGTCGGCGCGCCGTTCCCCGACGAGCACGACGTGCAGCTCCGGCTCGCGCGGCGCGACGCCGTGCTGATGGGCGACCAGCTCCGCCACGCCTGGGAGGACTTCCTCCGGGCGGCGTGCCGCGCGGGGCCCGTGCTCCTCGTGCTCGAGGATCTCCAGTGGGGCGACCTCCCCACCGTCACGATGGTCGACGAGGCGCTGCGCCAGCTCAAGGACATGCCGCTGCTCGTGCTGGCGCTGGGGCGGCCCGACGTGCGCCGGCTCTTCCCGAAGCTCTGGGAGGGCCGGCTGGCCCACGAGCTCCACCTCACGCCGCTCCCGCGCCGCGCGAGCGAGCGGCTCGTGCGCGAGGCGCTGGGCGCGCACGCGACGCACGACCTCGTGGGGAGGCTCATCGAGCGCGCGGACGGCAACGCGTTCTTCCTCGAGGAGCAGATCCGCGCGGCCGCCGAGGGCAAGAGCGAGGGCCAGCCGGAGACGGTGGTGGCCATGGTGCAGGCGCGGCTGGAGACGCTCGACGCCGAGGCGCGGCGGCTCCTCCGGGCGGCGAGCATCTTCGGCGAGACGTTCAGGTCGAGCGCGGTCGCCGCGCTCCTCGGGAGCGCCGACATCGCGCAGGTCCTCGCGGAGCTGCTCCGGCGCGAGGTGATCGTGCGGCGGGGCGAGGGGCGGCCGCGGGACGACGCGGAGTACTGCTTCCGCCACGCGCTCGTCCGCGAGGCCGCCTACGGCATGCTGACGGCGCGCGACCTCCGCATCGGCCACGCGCTCGCGGGCAGCTTCCTCGAGGCGGCCGGCGAGGGCGATCCGAGGGTGCTCGCCGAGCACTTCGAGCGCGGCGAGGAGCCCGAGAAGGCCGCCGAGTGGTACCTGCGCGCCGCCGACAACGCGCTCCGCGGCAACGACCTCGCCGAGGCGATCGCCTGCGCCGAGCGCGGCATCGCCTGCAGGCCGGATCCGGCCGCGGTGGGCGCGCTCCGCCTCGTCGAGGCCGAGGCGCTGCTCTGGCGCGGCGAGCCGGCCCTCGCGGAGCAGCGCGGGATCGAGGCGACGCGGCACCTCGTGCCGGGCTCCGTGGCGTGGTTCTCGGCGTTCACCCAGCTCGCGGGGGCGGGGCACAAGCAGGGCCACTACGAGCGCGTCGAGCGCTGGATGATGGTCGTCCTCGGCACGGAGCCGCTCGACGGCGCGCGCATCGCGAGGAACGCCTGCCTGCTCGAGGGGGCGATCGTGCTCCTGCTCGGCGGCCGCTACGCGTGCGTCGACGCGCTGATCGACGCGGTCGAGCGCGCGACGGAGGACGCGTCGGCCGCGGATCTCATGATCGAGGCGAAGCTCCTCTACCTGCACGGGCTCCTCCGGCAGCACAACGGCGATCCGAGCGCCTGCATCGCGAGCATGGGCGCGGCGCTGGCCGCGTTCGAGGACATCGGCGATCGCCGCGAGGCGTGCCGCGCGCGGCTCAACATGGGCCTCTGCTACGTCCAGTTCGGGTACTTCGAGGCGGCGGCGGGGGTCCTCCGCGCCGGGCTCGAGGAGGCGGAGCGGATGGCGCTCGACGACCGGGTCCCGAACGCGCTGCAGAACCTCGGCCTCGCGCTGGCCCACGCGGGCGAGGTCGACGCGGCGAGGGCGGCCCTGCGGAGCTCGATCGAGGCGCTCACGCGCCGCGGCGACCGGCGGCGGGAGTGCGAGAGCCGGCTCCAGCTCGCGCGCGTCCTGCTCCTCGCGGGCGAGCCCGCGCTCGCCGAGGCGGAGGCGCAGGCGGCCGAGGCGCTCGCGCGGGGGGTGCCGGAGCGGCTCCCCGCGGCCATCGCGGCGCGCGCGCGCGCGCTGCTCGATCTCGGGCGCGCCGGCGAGGCGCTCGCCGCCACGACGCAGGCCCTGTCCCTGCTCGAGTCGGGCCGCCGTGACGAGGAGGGCCCGCTGGTGCGCCTTGTCCACGCCGAGGCGCTGGCCGCGACGGGCCAGATGGCCGAGGCCAAGGGCGCCATCGCCCTGGCCCGCAACGGGCTGCTCGTGCGGGCCGGGAGGATCGGCGATCCTGTCTGGCGCGAGCGCTTCTTGCGCGATGTCCCCGACAACGCGCGGATCCTGGAGCTCGCGCAAGGCTGGCTCGACGGACACGCGCCCTGAAAGCGTCAGCCGCGCTCGGGCGAGAGCGAGAGGCCATCACGGCGTCCGGGGGAGCCCACATGGCGGTGATTCCGGCCGTCGGGCGGGAGCATCTTTTTGTCGCCCGGAACAGGAGACGTCGCAAGTAAGCTGAGCCTCTACCTCTAACCTCGTGTTCGAACACAGGGAGGCAGCTCCATGCTCAGGTCGTCCGTCGTTCTGATTCCCCTCGTGGCCCTCGCCGTGTCTGTCTCGTGCAGCAGCGAAGACAGATACCGGCCTCCCACGACGGGGGACCTGCCCTCTGCCGGCGTCACGACCAGCAGCGGACAGGGCGGCGGCGCCGGCGGCCAGGGCGGCGGCGCCGGCGGCCAGGGCGGCGGCACCGGCGGCCAGGGCGGCGGCACCGGCGGCCAGGGCGGCGGCGCCGGCGGCCAGGGCGGCGCCGGCGGCCAGGGCGGCGCCGACATGCCGAGCTGTTCCAACGGCGCGAAGGACAGCAACGAGACGGACGTCGACTGCGGCGGCGCCTGCGCAACGCCGTGCCGGGTCGATCAGGCGTGCGCGGAGGCCGCGGACTGCTTCTCAGGGCGGTGCGAGGAGGGCGGCGGGGGCAGCGGCGGCGCCGGGCGCGCGTGCGTGGCGGCGCGGTGCGACAACGGCGTGAAGGACGGCGACGAGACGGACACCGACTGCGGCGGCGGCGCCGCGCCGCGCGACGACAACCCGGCGTGCCCGCCGTGCGCGACCAGCAAGGGCTGCGCGGCCGGCTCGGATTGCGAGTCGTTGAGCTGCGTGAACGACCAGTGTCTGGCGCCGGCCTGCAGCGACGGCGTGAAGAACGGCCAGGAGACCGACGTCGATTGCGGCGGGATCTGCCCGGGCTGCCCGCCTGGCGACGCGTGCTCCAAATCGACCGACTGTGTCGAGCTCGTCTGCTACGAGCAGGTCTGCCAGGCCGCGACCTGCAGCGACGGCGTGAAGAACGGCAAGGAGACCGACATCGACTGCGGCGGCACGGAGGGGTGCAGCACCCGATGCCCTGCGGGGCAGCGTTGCACCACCAACACCGATTGCGCGACGTCGATCTGCAACACCACGAACCGCGTCTGCGCGTGCCCGGCGTGGATGGTGATCTCGCCCGTGAGCGGCGGCGGGAGCTACTGCATCGATCAATACGAGGTGACGAAGCAGGATTACGATGTCTTCCTCCAGGCGAACCCGGTGCTCGCCGGCATGCCGGCGGAGTGCGCGGGGAACATCTACCGTCCCTCGAGCGGGTGGCCCTACACGGAGGGGCGAGTGCCCGTCACCCACGTCGACTGGTGCGACGCCTACGCGTACTGCTCCTACATGGGCAAACACCTCTGCGGCAGGATCGGCGGAGGCGCGAACTCGCCTGCCGACCTCGCGAGCCCGACGCGGAGCGAGTGGTTCAACGCGTGCTCCGGCCAGGGCGTGAACGAATACCCGTACAGCGATCTCTATAGTCAGGCGACCTGCAAGGTGGACGACCCGAGCGGCGAGTTCGCCAAGAAGCCCGTGCCCCCCAACCCGATCCCGCCGATCTCGCCCTGCGAAGGCGGAGTCACGGGCCTCTTTCATATGAGCGGCAACGTGGCGGAGTGGGAGAACTCCTGCGACGCGCAGGGCAACTGCCTCGTCCGCGGCGGCTCGCGGGCCTCGCAGCAGGACGGGGATGACGTCGCGCGCGACACGCTGAAGGCGGCCAGGTGCGATGCGCTCCTGGACCAGGATCGCCTCACCCCGTCTCCGGACATCGGCTTCCGCTGCTGTCTCTGAGCGTCCGCGCCGGATACGCGCCAGGCGGCCGCGCGGCCGCCGCGCGTGCGGCGGGCGCAGGGCGCTCGACGCGCCCCGCGCCGGTCAAAAGCGGGCGGCGGCCGCGCTCACCGGCGCCGCCGCCCGGCCGACAAGCTCACTGCGCCGGTTCGGGATCGCAGCCGTAGAGGACGTCGACCGCCGCCATGGCGTCGTCCTGGACCAGCCGGCACGCGTCGGGGCAGAGCGTGATCATGTCGTTCTCGATGTAGAAGGAGCCCGGGGTGCACGCTGCCGCGCTCGCCACCTGGTCGAACGATTGCGGCTCGCTCCCGTCGCCGGGCGTGTACTGGACGACCACGGTCGAGAGGTCGATGATCTCCCCCGGCGGCGAGTCCGGCACCTCGAACTCGCAAGCGACCACCGCGCCCGTGATGACGCCCTCCGCGATCGCCTGGAACACCACGTCATAAGATTCCGTCTGGCAGAGCGGGAACCTGAGGCCACCCGTCCTCTTGCTGAGCGTCTGGTAGCCCGTGCCCGGCGCCACGGCGGTGCCGCACGTCTCCTCGACCACGTCCGCGTCGGGCGCGTAGGCGTCCGTGGGGACCGTGTTCTCGTGGAGCCCGACGATGCTGTGAAAGACGTAGTTGGGCGCGGTCGCGTCGCCGAAGACCGCCGGGTCCAGGCCGAACAGCAGCTCTTCGAAGTCCGTGGCGACGTCCTCCCAGGGCTGCCGCGTGTCGTCGATATAGATGTTGCGCGGGAGGTGCGTCGACTGGCAGCCCACGTGGTCGTCGGTGATCACGGTGATCACCTTGAACGAGTCCTCGCGCACCCACTCCGACCACCCGGACGGCGCCACGCCGTGCTCGTCGGGCAGGCCGCCGTTGTAGCTCCCGAGGAGCACGCAGAGCGCGTCGTTGCTCCTGATCTCGTGGCTGTAATGGTAGAAGACGGGCGGGTTGTTCCCCGGCGCCTCCGGCACCGGGGCGCAGCTCTCGGTGCTGAGCGGGGCGCCGACGCAGATCGAATCGTCGACCTCCGCAGCGCCGTGCGCGGAGATCATGATGACGCGGTAATCGATGCCGCTC
Organism: Sorangium sp. So ce128; assembly: GCF_051525245.1. Taxonomy (NCBI): domain Bacteria; kingdom Pseudomonadati; phylum Myxococcota; order Polyangiales; family Polyangiaceae; genus Sorangium; species Sorangium sp. So ce128. The sequence continues at coordinate 8,924,109 of NZ_CP150313.1, forward strand.
TCGCCGATGATCGAGGCGAAGCTCTCATTGATGTTGTCCTGTACGCTGATGATCTCGTTCGCCATGCTGGGCGAGTTGTCGATGACGAACACGATGTCGACCGGCCGCTTCGTGAGCGTGGCCTCGGCGACCGTGGCGACACAGGCCGTATCGGGCGTCACGGGGCCGCTGCCACCCGTGTTGGCGCCGCTGGAGCCGTTGCCGATCATCCCCCCGTCGTCACCGCCCGCGCCGCCCCCGCCCCCGCCCGCGCCGCCCTCGCCGCCCCCACCCGCGCCGCCGGCTCCACCGACGTTCGCTCCAGCCGTCGCGCCCGCGTCTCCCTCCGCCCCGGAGCTGCAGGAGCACCCTGCGGCGCCGGTCATCACCAGAACACCCAACCCAAGAAGCGGAACCAACATGGTAGACCGGGAGAGCTTCACATGAACCTCGACCGCTAGGGCGCATGAACGCGCTATTTCAGATTGCACAATTGCAACGAGATGTGGTGACGATTTTGACCTGACCGCGATTTTTCTCGGAGGCTGTTCCATGACATGTATCATGGAAGCGTCTTTGTCATTCCACGTGGTGCGCACGGCGAGGCGCGGTGGATGGAGGCGCGGCCACGCGCCACGCGCCACCGGTTGCGCGAAGCGAGGGCGCCAGCTGGAACGCGGCGCCGCGGCGCGTCGGGCGCCTCGGCTCCTCGGACGCTCCGCGTGGGCTGGATGGTCTCTGCACAATGCGCCCCTAGGATGCAGGTATGAGCCTACGTCATGACTTTCCTCGCATCGGCATCGATGCGATCGCGCTCGCCGTCCCCCGCCGCTTCGTCGAGCTCACCGAGCTCGCCGAGGCGCGGGGCATCGCGCCCTCCAAGTATCTGACCGGCCTGGGGACCCGCCGGATGGCGATCGCTGCGCCCGACGAGGATCCGATCACCCTCGGCGCGAACGCGGCCCGCCGGCTGTTCCAGCGGTCGGGCGCGAGCCCCGCGGACATCGGGCTCTGCGTCGTGGGCACCGAGACCGCCGTGGACCACGCGAAGCCGGCGGCCTCCTTCCTCCACGGCCTGCTCGGGCTGCCGAGCGCGTGCCGGGTCTTCGAGGCCAAGCACGCCTGTTTCGGGGGCACCGCGGGCCTCCTCAACGCGGTGGACTGGATCGCCTCGGGCTCGGCCCGCGGCCGCGCCGCGCTCGTCGTGTGCTCGGACGTGGCGCGGTACGCGCTCGGCTCGGCGGGCGAGCCCACCCAGGGCGCCGGCGCCGTGGCGCTGCTCGTGCGCGAGCGCCCGCGCCTCGTCGAGATCGAGGTCGGCCAGACCGGCACGTATGCGCGCGACGTCTACGATTTCTGGCGGCCGCTCCACCACAAGGAGGCGCTCGTCGACGGTCACTACTCGGTGCAGTGCTACCTCGACGCCCTCGCCGGGGCCTACGGCGACTGGCGCCGCGTGGCGGGCGACGGCGATCCCCTCGCGCGCACCTGCTACCACGTCCCCTACGGCAAGATGGCCCGCAAGGCCCACCGCCACCGGCTGGCGATGGACGGCCTGACCGAGCAGGCCGCCGACGAGAGCTTCGCCGTCGAGGTGGAGCCGTCGCTCGATCTGCCGTCGCGCATCGGCAACATCTACACGGGCTCGCTCTACCTGGCGCTCGCGTCCCTGCTCAACACGGAGGCCCGCGCGCTGGAGGGGCAGCGCGTCGGGCTGTTCAGCTACGGCTCGGGCTGCTGCGCCGAGTTCTTCGCGGGCAGGATCGGGCCGGAGGCCGGGGCGCTCGTGGCCGCCCTCGAGATCGACGCCCCGCTCGACGGGTGCCGTCGCGCCTCCGTCGCGGAGTACGAGGCGCTGCGCAACGGCGACGAGGCCGCCGACCGCCGGCCGGCGCCCGAGGGCGCCGAGCGCGGGGGCGCGAGCCTCGACAGCCGGGTGGTGTACCTGGGGCTCGACTCGAGCGAGCGGCGCGTCTACGCCAACGAGTGAGCGCCGGAGCGGGCAGCTCGCTCAGCCGGAGCCGGACGAGGGGGACGTGAGCTCCGAGAGCTTCACGGTGAAGAGCTCCGCCCCGCCGGCCGCAGCGACGACGACCCGCAGCGTGCCGGAGGGGGCCGGTCGCTTCAGGCGCGCGGCGACCGCGCGCGTGACCGGCGCGAGCGGCGCGATGATGTCGGCCATCGCCGAGCGCGCCATCACGCCGACCAGCATCGGCGCGCGCTCGCCCGCGGCCAGGGCGGCGCGGAGCATGCGCTCGGGCTCGAGAGCCGGGTCGCGCTGCTGCAGGCCGATCGCGATGAGATAGCCCGTCGGTTCTCGCAAGGAGAGGAGATAACCCGTCAGCGGCGCGGGGGCGCTGCTGCGGGCCGGGAGGCTCTGCAGCAGGCGCGCGAGCTCCGGGCGGTGATCGGCGAGCAGCTCGGCCCGCTCATCGTGATCGGACATGCCCGCCCGCCCCTGCTTCGCCTGGGCGTTCGGCGTGAGACCGCGATTCCGCGGGGTGATCGTCGCTGCGTCTTTCGGGACCATGTTCCTCCAGCGAGGGCTCTTGCCCTCCGTGTTGTTTGTTCCGGTCACCGCGTCGCGCGTGTCACGAAATCGGACGCGGCCGCGCGTCGCTCGCAAACGCGGGCCGCGCGCCGCTGCACCGGGGCGCTTCGAGGTCGCCCCGGCGCGCCCCGTCGGAGGACCGTCCGGCGCGCACGGTCGGCCGAGTTGGCACGTCCTCGTGCCGCCGATGGCCGGCCAGGAGCCAGGAGCGGGCCGCGAGGGCGCCCTGGACCCCGCCTCGATCGGCAGAGGGCGCGCGGCGACGGCTGCGCTCCTCGTCCATCGCGAGGGCGCGGCCCCCGTCCGCGGCGAGGGCGCGGACTTTGCGATGAGGCGCCGCGAGCTCGCTGCCCTCCGGCGCGGAGCGCTCCGGCGCCCGGTGCGCCTGCGCGGAGGAGCGTCAGCGAGCGTCAGCCAGAGGGAGAGCCAGCGTATGCGACATCGAATGGGGAGGATTGGACAGGTGATGGCCGCAGCCGCCATGGTGGGGGGCTGCACCTCCACCGAGGCGCCGCGAGACCCCGCGCCGTCGGTGGACGGCGCGGCGGCGGCGCCCACGGCGCCCGACACGGCGCTGGGCCCCGCGCGCCTGCGGGCGGCGTACATCGCGGCCGTGCAGGCGTCGGCGCCCGAGAGCTACCGGGTGATCGAGGCGTCTCCGGGCGGGAACGAGGCGAGCCTGCGCGCGCCGAACCCGGCGCACCGGCTCGCGGCCGATTTCAGCGCGTCGGGCGTGCGGATCGCCCCGGAGGGCGAGGCGCGGTGGAGCTTCTCGATGGCCGCCGCCCGGTACGGCTGCGCGGGCGATCTGCGCGAGGTGCCGCGTGCGGCGCCGACCGCCACGAAGAACCGCGTGGAGCTCCGCCGGCAGGGCACGTCGCCGGGCGAGGGGCTCGTGGAGTGGTACGTGAACGGGCCGCTCGGGCTGGAGCAGGGCTTCACGGTGCCCGGTGCGCCTCCCTGCCTCGCCCCCGGGGACCAGGACCTCGTCATCGAGCTCACCCTGGGCGGCGATCTCCGCGCGACGCCGCTCGCCGGCGGCGAGGGGGTCGCGCTGCGCGAGGCGTCCGGCGCGGTGGCGATGCGGTACACGGATCTCCACGCCACCGACGCCGCGGGGCGGACGCTGCCCGCGTGGATGGAGCTCGGCGTCGACGAGCGCACGCTGTCGCTGCGCGTGGACACCGCCGGGGCCGCGTACCCGGTGACGGTGGATCCGCTCGCCGCCTCGGAGCGGACGGCGCTCATCGCGGTCGACGGCTCGACCCCGATCCACCTGAACGGCGACGCGATCGCCATGTCGGGCGACACCGCGATCGTCGGGGCGCCCGGGAGCGCGGCGTACGTGTTCGTGAAGAGCGGCGGCGCCTGGACGCAGCAAGCCAGGCTCGTCCCGGGCGACGGGGCCGCGGGCGACGGCTTCGGCGCCTCGGTCGCGATCTCGGCGGACACGGCCGTGGTCGGGGCGCCCTGGGGGACCGAGGGCGCAGGCGCCGCCTACGTGTTCGTGCGGAGCGGGGGCGTGTGGTCCGAGCAGGCCAAGCTCGTCGCGAGCGGCGGGTCGTCGAACCCCGCCGGCGGGGCGGTCGCTGTCGACGAGGACCGGGCCGTCCTCTCCGCCGAGACGTCGGCCTACGTGTTCTCCCGCAGCGGCGGCGCCTGGAGCGAGGAGGTCGAGCTCGTCGCCCCGGCCGGTGCCAACACCTGGAGCGCGCCGCCCGTCGCGATCGAGGGCGGCACGGTGGTCGTGGGCTCGCCCGGGGACAGGTGGTGGATGGAGGACGACGGCGTGGGCGCCGCATACGTATTCGAGGCGAGCGACTGGGGCGACGCGCGCAGGCTCGCGGCGCACCCGCCGGAGACGTACGATCGCTTCGGAAGCTCGGTCGCGATCTCGGACGGGCGCATCGTCGTGGGCGCGCCGGGCACCGACAGCCCGCCGATGCCGTGGTACCGCCTCGGGCGGGGCATGGCCTACGTGTTCGACCGCGGAGCGAGCGGCTGGAACCGGGAGGCCAGGTTGATCGCGAACGACGGCAGGACCGGGGACGGCCTGGGAGGCGCCGTCGCGGTCTCCGGCAGCGCGGCGGTCGTCGGCGCGATCCTGGCCGATCGCCTCGATCAACCGGACGCGGGCGCGGCGTACGTGTTCGTGCCGACGGGCGGCGAGTGGGTCGAGGGCCCGCAGGCCAAGCTCGCCGGCAGCGGACCGACCGGCGGCGCGTTCGGCAAGACCGTCGCGATCTCGGGGAGCTCGGTCATCGTGGGCTCCCCCGCGTACGCGTTCGAGCTCGCGCAGGACAGCGACGCCGACGGCGTGATCGACGCGGACGACAACTGCCCTGAGGCCGCGAATCCGTCGCAGGTGGACAGCGACGCCGACGGGCATGGCGACGCGTGCGACCCGCGGTGCGTGACCTTCCGGCGCGGCCTTGGCGGCGACGTGGCCGACGCGACGCTCTGGCAGGTATCGCCCACGTGGAACGACGGCGCCAGCACCACGCTCTCGACGGGCACCGGCACGGGCGGCATCCGGCGGAGCCTCCTCCGGTTCAACCTCGCCGGCGTCCCGGCGAGCGCGGAGATCGCCTCGGCGACGCTGTCGCTGTACCAGACGTACAAGCTCGAGAGCAGCACCGTGCGCGTCCACCGGGCCACCGCCGCGTGGACGGAGTCGGGCGTCACGTGGGGCAACGCCGGCGGCGGCGGCCATTTCGATCCTGCGATCGAGGCCTCCTTCGTCACCGGCGGTCCTTCCGGCACCACCGGCTTCCGGAACGTCGACGTGACCGCGCTCGCGCAGGCCTGGGTGAGCGGCGAGCTCGCCAACCACGGCGTGCTGATCGAGGAGGCCGCGGTGACCCGGAGCACCCTGCGGAGCAGCGAGAGCGCGAGCGCCGCGGAGCGGCCGGCGCTCACGGTCTGCTACCACGACACCTGCGAGGACGGCATCCAGAACGGCGCCGAGTCCGGCGTGGACTGCGGGGGCCCGAGCTGCGCGCCGTGCGCCCCCGGCAGCGTCCTCTGGAGCAGGCGCTTCGTCAACGGCTGGCACGAGTCGATGCGCGCGCGCGCCGTCGCGGTCGACGGCGCGGACAACGTGATCTTCGGCGGCTACGCCTATGGCCCGATCGACTTCGCCGGGCACGGCGGGCCGCTCCCCGAGGGGATGCTCGACACCAAGTTCCTCGCGAAGCTCGACGCCGCGGGGAACCACGTGTGGGACAGGCGCCCGCAGCACGGCGGCACCTTCTTGAGCGTCACCGCGTCGGGGTCCGGCGAGCTGATCGCGGGCTCGAACTTCGGCCTGCAGCGGTTCACCGCGTCGGGCGACCTCCTCGCGGAGGTCGTTGGCCTCGGCCAGGTCAAGGTCGCCCGCGCCAGTGCGGGCGCCGCCGCGCTCGCCGGCGTCCTGTGGGACACGGTCGATCTCGGCACCGGCCCCCTCGCCGGCGGGCCGGGCAGCGATCTCCTGGTCGCGAAGCTCGACGCGGCGGGCGCGCCGATCTGGATCAGGACCTTCGCGAGCGACCCGTACGACAGCGACCCTGCGAGCGTCACCGTCGACGGCGCGGGCAATGTCATCGTCCTCGGCCGCTTCTCCGGCGCGCTCGACCTCGGCGGCGGACCGCTGGCGAGCTCGCCGACGGCTCACGGCATGTACCTGGCGAAGTTCGACGCGGCCGGGAATCACGTCTTCAGCCAGGTCGTCTCCGGCACGCCGGATGACGCCGACGTCGCCGCGACCCCGTCCGGGGAGCTGATCGTCGCCCTGGGCACGACCGTGACCAAGCTCACCGCCTCGGGCGCGCCGCTGTGGAGCGTCGATACGACGGGCCTCGGCCTGCTCTCCAACACCTGGGGCATCCCTGCCGTCGCCCTCGACGGCGCTGGCAACGTGTTCATCAACCCGCCCGGCGCTGTCGCGAAGCTCTCGCCGTCGGGCGCCGTGCTGTGGTCGGTCGACCCGATCGGCGACGCGGAGCACGGGGACATCTTCGATCTGGCCGTGGACAGCGCCGGCAACGTGATCGGCGTGGGCACGTACGACCGCGCGGACGCGATCGTCGTGAAGCTCGCCCCGTAGCCCGGGCAGCGCCCCGGCGCGCTCGCGGTCGTCGCGGGCTCCTGGCCGCCTGGCCAGGAGCCCGCGATCACGAGCTCCGCGCGCGCGCCGTCGTCTCCAGCCCGCCGGGCACGAAGTCCGTCCCCTTCTGGACACGGTCGTTCCACGTCTCGGGGGGCTTGCCTGAAGGCACCTCCCTCATCGTGATGCACCCGGGCACCGGGCACACCAGCGCGCACAGATTGCAGCCGATGCACTCCTCTTCGTCGACGAACGGGACCCGCGACGGCGCCGCGTCCCCGCTCGGATCCGCCGTCACCGCGCGATCCGGGAGGACCTTCGGGAGGTGGGTGTGGCCCGCCGCACGCGCCTCCGCCTCCGTCCTCCCCGGCAGGTGGATGCACTGGTGCGCCCCGTCCATGCAGGCGACGTAACAGAGCTGGCACCCGATGCACTTGTCGGCGCTGATGTCCGCGACCACGCGGTACGAGAGGTCGAGCTCGCCCCACTCCTGGACCTGCGGGATCGCCCTGCCGCGCAGCTCGTTCACCGAGCGCATCCCGTGATCGTCGAGCCAGTCGCTGAGCCCCTCGATCATCTCCTCGACGATGCGGTAGCCGTAATGCATCACCGCGGTGCAGACCTGGACGCTCGTCGCGCCGAGCGCGATGAACTCGGCGGCGTCGCGGGAGTTCGAGATGCCGCCGATGCCGGAGATGGGCAGCCGGCCGACGCCGGGGTGGCGCGCCAGCTGGCTCAGCAGGTGGAGCGCGATCGGCTTGACCGCGGGCCCGCAATAACCGCCGTTCGTCGACGCGCCGCCGACCCGCGGGAGCGGGACCATCCGCTCCAGATCGACGCCCATGAGCGACTTGACCGTGTTGATCAGCGAGACGCCGTGCGCCCCGGAGCGGAGCACGGCCTCGCCCGGCTCCAGGATGTCGCCGACGTTGGGCGTGAGCTTCACGATGACCGGCGTCGTCGCGAACTCCACGGCCCAGCGCGCGATCTCCTGGAGGACCGCCGGCTCGTTGCCGACGGCCGAGCCCATGCCGCGCTCACACATCCCGTGCGGACAGCCGAAGTTGAGCTCGAGCCCGTCCGCGCCCGTGTCCTCGGCCTTGCGGATGATCTCGCGCCACTCGTCCTTCGTCTCGACCATCAGCGAGGCGATGAGCGCGTGGCCCGGGTAACGCCGCTTGATCTCGCGCATCTCCTTGAGGTTCACGTCGAGCGGGCGATCGGTGATGAGCTCGACGTTGTTGAGCCCCATGAGCCGCGTGTTGCCGTAGTCGATGCCGCCGAACCGGCTCGACACGTTGACGATGGGGTTCCCGAGCGTCTTCCAGACGGCGCCGCCCCAGCCGGCGTCGAAGGCGCGCCGGACCTGATCGCCGGTGTTGGTCGGCGGCGCCGAGGCGAGCCAGAACGGGTTCGGGCTCTTGATCCCGGCGAAGTCGATAGAGAGGTCGGCCATCGCTCAGCTCCCTTGCGGTGAGGGCACGGGCGCCGCGCCGCCCGCCCGCGTCGTCATCGCTTCGTGCATCGCGCGCGCGGCGATCTTCGCCTCGGCGACCGCGTTGACGACCTCCTTGCCGCCGTTCACGCAGTCGCCGCCGCTGTAGACCTTCGGGTTGCCCGTGCGGTGCGTCGCCGGGTCGACCACCACGCGCCCCCTCGGGTCGAGCACCACCCCCTCGAACGCGAGCGCCACCTGCGTCGCCCGGCTCTGCCCGATCGCGACCGCGACGAGGTCGGCGGGCAGGAGCTCCTCTTGGGCCGTCCCCGGCGCCGGGCCCCGCGCGCCGGGGTCGGCGGGCGCGTCGGCGGGCGCGATCCGCAGCGCGACGACCTTGCCGCCCTCGCGCACCACCTCGACCGGCACCCGGTTCTCGACGAGGCGCGCGCCGGCGACCCGCGCGCCCTCGAGCTCGTGCGCGTACCCCGACATCTCGGCCTCGGAGCGGCGGTACACAACGGCCACGTCGACCCCGAGCAGGGCCAGCTCGTGGGCGACGTCGAGCGCCGTGTTGCCGCCGCCGATGACGACGGCGCGCCGCACGCCCGCGAGGTCGAGGCCCGGGTCGGCCTTGAGCCGCTCGATGAACGCTGTCGCGCCCACCACGCCGTCGCCGTCCTCCCCGCGGAGGCCGAGGCGCGCGTCGGCGCCCAGGCCGAGCCCCAGGAAGACCGCGTCGTACTCCGCGACCAGGTCGCGCGCGGAGACCTCCCCCGGCCCGGCCGCCTGCGCGACGACCGAGACGCCCGCACGGAGCTCGATGTCCCCGAGCGACAGGACCCACTCGAGCTCGTGGAGCGCCTCGTGCCCCTTCATCTTGTAGGGCGCGATCCCGAGCGTGTTCAGGCCGCCGGGGATCGCCTTCCGCTCGAAGATCACGGCGCGGTGCCCCTCGAGGGCGAGGTAGCCCGCCGCGGCGATCGACGCGGGCCCCGCGCCCACGAGCGCGACGCTCTTGCCGGTGGGCGGCTTCGCCCGGAAGATCCGCGGATCGCGCGCGAGGGCCGACTCGACCGCGTAGCGCTGGAGGCGGCCGATCGCGATCGGCTCGCGCCCCCACCCGTTGTAGACGCAGTCGCCCGCGCAGAGCACCTCGACGGGGCAGGCCTGCCCGCACGACTGGCCGAGCAGGTTGGCCGTGAGGATGGTGCGGGCCGAGCCCTTCACCTGACCGGCCGCGATCTTCCGGATGAAGCTCGGGATATCGATCGCCGTCGGGCACGCCTTGACGCAGGGCGCGTCGACGCAATAGAGGCACCGGTTCGCCTCGGCGATCGCCTCGGCGTCGGTGTAACGCGGGCTCTTGTCCTCGAATCGCTCTTCGATCCGGCCGGACGGGAGGGCTGAGAGGCGTATCGGGGCTCGGGTCATGCTGGCGCTCGCGCGGCTCCTCTCGAATGGTGCGTGGTGCGTGGTGGCTAGAAGGCCTGGGCTCCCTGGGTCGGGGCGAGCCGGCGGGGTAGATAGCGCCCTGCGCCGCGCTGCACGTCGAGCTTGCCGTCCGTGCACTGGACCCGGCCGTTGACGATGACGTGCGTCGGCTTCCCCTTCACCTCGAAGCCCTCGAAGATGCTCCGATCGCACCGGTGATGGTGGGTCTTCGCGGAGATCGTGCTCGTCCCCTTCGGGTCGAAGACCACGAGATCCGCGTCGCCGCCCGGCACGATCGAGCCTTTGCGCGGGTACAGCCCGAAGATCTTGGCCGGCTGCGTCGAGAAGAGATCGACGAAGCGGTGGACGTCGATCCGCCCCGCGAGCACCCCGTAGGTCCAGAGCAGGGCGAGGCGGTTCTCGATGCCCGCGGCGCCGTTCGGGATCCGCGAGAAATCGTCCTTGCCCATGTCCTTCTGGCCGACCTGGTTGAAGGGACAGTGGTCGGTCGCCACGGTCTGGATGAGCCCCGACGAGAGCGCGGCCCACAGCGCGTCCTGGTGGCCCTTCGGCCGGATCGGCGGGCTCATCACGTAGGCCGCCCCCTCGAAGCCGGGCTTCTCGTAGACCGAGTCGTCGAGCAGGAGGTACTGCGGGCACGTCTCGGCCATGACCACCTGGCCCCGGCTCCGCGCCTCGGTGACCGCGGCGAGCGCCTCCTTGCAGGTGAGGTGGACGATGTAGATGGGCTCGCCGATCATCCGGGCGAGCATGATCGCGCGCCCCGTCGCCTCGCCCTCGATCGGCGCGGGGCGGCTCTGCGCGTGGTACCGCGGGTGGGTCTTGCCCTCCTTCAGGAGCTTCTTCTGGAGCGCGACGACCGCGTCGCCGTGCTCGGCGTGCACGGTCACGAGCGCGCCGAGGCCCTTGGCGGCCTCCATCACCTGGATGAGCTCCGGATCGTCGACGCCGATGGCCCCGCGGTAGGCCATGAAGGTCTTGAACGACGGGATGCCGTGCTCGCGCGTGCAGACGGCCATCTCCTCGAGGGTATCGTCGCCGAACCAGGTGACGGCCATGTGGAAGGCGTAATCGGAGACCGCCTTCTTCGCCTTCTCGTTCCACATCGCGAGCCCGTCGAGCAGCGCCTGCCCTCGGGCCGGGATCACGAAATCGATGATCGAGGTCGTGCCCCCGGCGACGCCCGCCGCCGTGCCGGTCTCGAAATCATCGGAGCTCTCCGTCCCCATGAACGGCAGCTCCATGTGCACGTGGGCGTCGACCCCGCCGGGGAAGATGAGCTGCCCCGAGGCGTCGATCACCGTGTCCCCCGCGCGCTCCTTCGACAGCCCCGCGCCGACCGCGGCGATCTTCCCGTCCTCGCAGTAGACGTCGCCGACGAACCGGTCGCTCGCTGTGATGATCTCGCCGTTCTTGATCAGGATGCCCATGTTGCTCCTCCGCGGGTGAGCGCCGGGCGGCGGGTCCCCTCCGGGGGGCGGCGCCGCCATGGCGGGGGAAACGCCGGGGGGGAGAGCCGGCCGCGACCAGCGCCCCGGCGCTGCTGGTGTCTTCGCGGTGGACTTCGCATTCGCTCGTCGCGCTCGTTGCCCGACCTCGCCGTCCTCCGCCGCCCCGGGCCCTCAGGGCAGCTGTTCCGTGAGCTCGCCGTACGTCTCGGGCCGGCGATCGCGGTAGAACTGCCACGTCCTCCGCACCTCCTCGATCAGGTCGAGGTTCATCTCGGCGACGACGAGCTCGTCCTTGTCCTCGCTCCCCGTCGCGAGGAAGCTGCCCCGCGGGTCGCAGAAGTAGCTCGTCCCGTAGAACTTGCCGATGTTCCACGGCGCCTCGGTGCCGACGCGGTTCGAGGCGGCGATGAAGTAGCCGTTGGCCACGGCGTGCGCGGGCTGCTCGAGCTTCCAGAGGTACTGGGAGAGCCCGGCGACCGTCGCCGAGGGGTTCCACACGATCTCGGCGCCGTTCAGGCCGAGCAGCCGCGCCCCCTCCGGGAAGTGGCGATCATAGCAGATGTAGACGCCGATCCGCGCATACCGCGTCTGGAACGTGGGATAGCCGAGGTTCCCCGGCTTGAAGAAGAACTTCTCCCAGAACCCGTTCGTGTGCGGGATGTGCGTCTTCCGGTACTTGCCGAGGTACGTGCCGTCGGCGTCGACCACGGCGGCCGTGTTGTAGTAGACGCCCGCCATCTCCCGCTCGTAGATCGGGATGATCATCACCATCTTGTACTTCTTGGCGTACGCCGCGAGCCGCTCGACCGTCGGGCCGGGGACGGGCTCGGCCACGTCGCACCATTTCGCGTCCTGCGAAGGACAGAAGTAAGGTGTATTGAAGACCTCCTGCAAACAGAGGATCTGCACACCCCTCTTCCCCGCCTCGTCGATGAACTGCAGGTGCTTCTCGAACATCGCGTCCCGGATGGCCATGACGGAGGCGCCGTCGTCGCCGATCGGGGTGGAGCACTGGATGAGCCCGCCAAGTACGTTCCGTGCCATCAGAACCACCTCGTGATGACGATCTTGCGCTCCGTGTAGAAGTCGATGGCCGTCGGGCCGTGCGCCTTGAGATCGCCGAAGAAGCTGCCCTTCTGGCCGCCGAAGGGGAAGAAGGCCATGGGCGCCGCGACGCCGATGTTCACGCCGACCATCCCGGCGCCCACGCGGTGCTGGAACTCGCGCGCCGCGCGGCCGCTCGACGTGTAGATCGACGCCGCATTGCCGTACTCGCTCCGGTTCGCGATCGCGATCGCCTCGTCGAGGTCGTTCGCGCGCATCAGGCACGCGACCGGCCCGAAGATCTCCTCGGTCGCGATCACCATCCCTGGCCGCACGTCGTCGAAGACCGTGGGCCCCACCCAGTTGCCGTTCGGATACCCCTCGACCCTGGCGTCCCGGCCGTCGAGGAGGAGCGTGGCCCCCTCCGCCACGCCCTGGTTGATGTACGAGAGCACCCGGTCCCTGTGCGCCGCCGAGATCACCGGGCCCATGGTCACGCCCGGCTTGGATCCGTCGCCGAGCACGATCCCCTTCGCGTGGCGCACGAGCCCGTCGCGCACGGCCTCGTAGGTGTCGCCGACGCACACGACGACGCTGCCGGCCAGGCATCGCTGGCCGGAGCAGCCGTAGATGGACTCGGCCACGTTGGCGACCGTCATCTGCCGCTCGGCGTCCGGCATCACGACGAGGAAGTTCTTCGCCCCGCCGAGCGCCTGGACCCGCTTGCCCGCCTCCGCGGCGCTCTTGTACACGTGGCGCGCGACCGCCGACGAGCCGACGAACGAGACGCCCGCGATGTCCCTGTGCGCGCAGAAGGCGTTCACGACGTCGCGGCCGCCGTGGACCAGGTTCACCACCCCGGGCGGCAGCCCGGCCTGCTCGATCAGCTCGAAGATGCGCTGCTGCGAGAGCGGGACCTGCTCCGACGGCTTGAGCACGAACGTGTTCCCCGTCGCGATCGCGTACGGCAAGAACCAGAGCGGCACCATCGGGGGGAAGTTGAACGGCGTGATCGCGGCGAAGACGCCGAGCGGCTGGCGGATCGTGTGGCAGTCGATCCGGGACGCGACGTCCTCGAGGGCCTGCCCCATCAGGAGGGCCGGGATGCCGGCCGCGTGCTCGACGTTCTCGATGCCGCGACCGAAATCGTTCCGGGCCTCGGCCAGCGTCTTGCCGTGCTCGGAGGTGCAGATCGCCGCGATCTCGTCGCGATGGGCGTCGAAGATCTCGCGCAGCTTGAAGAGGTAGCGCGCCCGCTGCACCGGCGGCGTCGCGCTCCAGCCGGGGAACGCCGCCTGCGCGGCTTTCACCGCCGCGTCGACGTCGGCCGCCGTCGAGAGGGGCACCTCCGCAAGAGATTCCCCGGTCGCCGGGTTCTTCACCTCGAGGCGCGTCGCCCCCGAAGCTCGAGACCAGGCTCCGCCGACGAAGTTTTCCAGCACACGCATCGTGAAAAACCTTTCCCCCCGGCGAGGTCGTCACTCGGCAGCCCCGACCAACAGGCCGGGCGCCGCCCCTGGCTGCTGGGCATCACAGCCCACCGATCGAGCGCTACATGCGGTGGGGGCCATCCGTCAAGCCTCGGTGCGATGCGGCGCGCACCGCACCCGCCTGCGGAAGATCCCCAGCGCACATCCCGTAGTATAGACCACAGAGCAGCTGGCGGCCCACCGTGCAACTGCCCAGCAGCACGTCATGAAATACTTTGGAAATAACTCGGGTATGCCCTGGGTGGGCCGCGCGAACGACGCGAACGACGCGAACGACGCGAACGAGAGGACCATGCCGCTCGAGCGACTCCATCCGCCGCGATGCCCCACGTCGAGCCGGCCCGGCGCGGTCGCGGTCGCGGTCGCGCCGCGCGCGACGCGTCTCGCGCGGCCAGGGAGGAGTCGTGCCGAAGCGCGGCGCGGCCCGTCCACCGGAGCACCGCATCGAAAGTCGCTCGTGGTCGTTGCTCCGTCGATCGAACCGTCCTAGGTGCACCCCATGGACCTCGCGGATCCTTGCCCGGTGGCCAGGCGCACGACTATCCCAGGGGATGGCTGTGCGCGCTGGCGGCTCGGCGGTGCGCAGACGTAAGATCGGTGCGCGCTCGGTGAGACGATGACGAAGCCCAGCATGCTGTTCGACACGACGGAGCACGTGCTCATCGCCGTCCACGGCAGGGAACCGCCGAGCGACGAGGAATGGGAAGGGTATATGCAGGCGGCGGGCAGTCTCCCGCCCGCCTGCACGAAGACTCTCGTGGTGACCGCCGGGGGGGGACCCAACGCGAAGCAGCGGGCATCCATCAACGACTACGTGAGCAAGACCGCGCTCACCGTGGCGATCTGCACGGACGCGCTCCTCGTCCGGCAGATCGGGACTGCGCTCAGCTGGTTCAACCCGCGGGTCAAGGCGTTCCGGGGCAGCGACGTCGTGGCCGCGCTGCGCTATCTGGAGATCACCGGGCCTGAGGCGGCCCTGGTGCAACACAAGGTCACGAAGATGAGACTCGAGATCGAGGGCCGGCCGTCCCGCGCGCCGCGCTGACCCGGGGGCCGCCGGGGAGATCGTGGCGACGCCTGGGGCGCGGGGGTGGTAGGAGGGTGGCAGGAGGGGGACCGGACCACCGCGATGAACACGACCCGCTGGCAGCAGCTCATCTCCTCGCGAGGGGCGCGAGAGGCCCCGAACGGCGCGTGGCGGCCCCGCTTCTTCCGCCCGGCGCGCGAGGACGACGCGGAGGAGCTCGGCCGCCTGCTCCACGACGACGCCCGAATCGAGATCTTCGACACGATCGACCGGCAGCTCGCCGATCTCGTGAAGACCCGCCACCCCCGGGAGCGCCTCGGTGAGCGGGACGTCGCGCGGCTCGTGGGAGAGCACCTGAACGGCGCCCCCGTCGAGGCCTATGGAGTCTGGGTCTACTATCCGTGGTCGCACCGCCTCGTGCACCTGCTCGATGAGGCCGAGTTCGTCGAGCTGCGGACCGACCGGAACAAGCACAAGATCAGCGGCGAGGAGCAGGCGGCGCTCGCCCGCCGGCGCATCGGCGTCGTCGGCCTCTCGGTGGGGCAGTCCGTGGCGATGACCATCGCGCTCGAGCGGGGCGCCGGCGAGCTGCGCCTCGCGGACTTCGACCACCTCGATCTCTCGAACCTGAACCGGATCCGGACCGGCGCGCACAACCTCGACCTGCCGAAGGTCGTCGCCACGGCGCGCGAGATAGCCGAGCTCGATCCGTTCCTCCACGTGACTTGCTTCCCCGAGGGGGTCACGGAGGACAATATCGAGCGCTTCCTGCTCGACGGGGGCAAGCTCGATGTCCTCGTGGACGAGTGCGACAGCCTCGATATCAAGCTCCTGCTCCGCGCGAGCGCGCGCGCCCACCGCATACCGGTCGTGATGGAGACGAGCGACCGGGGGCTCATCGACGTCGAGCGCTTCGATCGGGAGGGCGATCGGCCGATCCTCCACGGGCTCGTCGGCGATCTCACGCCCGAGCGCGTCCGCGGCCTGTCGACCGAGGACAAGGTGCCTTATGTCATGCAGATCATCGGCCAAGAGGCGATCTCGCTCCGGCTCCGCGCGTCGCTCATCGAGGTGCAGCAGTCGGTGAGCACATGGCCTCAGCTCGGGTCGGCGGTCGTCCACGGCGGGGCGGCGGCCGCGGACACGGCGCGCCGGATCGCCCTCGGGGAGCCGGTGCGGTCGGGCCGGTATTATGTCGACCTGGAGGAGCTCATCAGCGGCCCCGAGGGGGAGCCCGCCGCCGCGGACGCGCCGCGCGCGCCGGGCCCTGCCCTCGCCGCGGCGGCGGGCCCGCTCCCGGCCGCCGAGGCCGGCGCCGTAGCGCTCGACCCGGCGCGGCTGCGGCGGCTCGTCGCGGCGGGCGTCGCGGCGCCCTCGGGCGGCAACTGCCAGCCCTGGCTCTGGGTCCACGAGGGCCGTCGCCTCGGGCTGTTCCACGACCGCGCGCGCTCCGAGTCGCTCGCCGACTTCCAGGGCGCGGGCGGCGTGGTCGCGCTCGGCGCGGCCGCCGAGAACGTCGTCCTCGCCGCGCACCGCGAGGGGCTCAGCGTGCGCGTCTCGCCGTTCCCGCGCGAGGGCGACGAGGACCTGGCCGCCACGTTCGCGTTCTTCGGCGCGCCGACCCCCGGCGCCGAGGAGCACGCCATGGATGGCCTCGCGGGCGCCATCGGGCTCCGGCACACGAACCGGCGCCCTGGCCAGCGGGCGCCGCTCGCGGAGGAGCACCGCGCCGCGCTCCGCGCCGCGGTCGAGTCCATCCCCGGGGCGCGCCTCGGGCTGCTCGAGGCGCCGGCCGAGCTCGACGAGATCGGCGCCCTCATCGGCGCCGGCGATCGGCTCCGGATGCTCGCGAGGCAGACCCACGCCGACATGATGAGGGAGGTCCGCTGGACCGAGGCGGAGGCCGAGGCGCGCCGGGATGGGCTGTTCGTCGGCACGCTCGAGCTCTCGCCGACCGATCTCGCGGGGTTCAAGATCTGCCGGGATTACCGCGCCCTGGAGCTCGTGCGGCGCTGGGGCGGCGGCCGGGGGCTCGAGAGGATGGCGCAGAAGGCGATCCGCTGCGCGACGGCCGTCGGGCTGATCACCCTGCCGCGCGCCCGGCTCACCGACTATTTCCAGGGCGGCAGGGCGGTCGAGCGCGCGTGGCTGACCGCGACGCAGCTGGGCATCGCGGTCTACCCGATGACGACGTTGCCTTACCTGTTCGCGCGGCTGATCCGGGGCCGCGGCGAGGGGCTCGACGCGGAGACCGCGGAGGCCGCGACCGGGCTCCGGGAGCGCTATCTCCGGCTGTTCGACGTCAACGACGCGACCGCGGAGGTCCTGCTCTTCCGCCTGTCGCTCGCGGGCCCCGTGTCGGCGCGCTCCCTCCGCCGCCCCGTCGACGACGTGCTCGTCGTGCGCTGAGCGGGCGGCCCGCGCGGCGCGCCGCAGCGGCCCGCCCAGAGCCGGCCCTCACGGCGTCGGGCGATCGCCGAAGAGCCAGCTGCGCGCGGCCCCCTCGTCCTTGAAGACCCGCACGAGCTGCGCGGTCCCCGCCTCGCGGGCGATCCGGCTCGCCTGCAGCGCCGCGAGATCGCTTTGCACGAGCTCGGCGGCCCTGATCACCCCCATCGCGGTCGAGGTCGCCGCGATGTCGCGGAGGAGCTCCGTCGCCTCCTCGGAGGCGATGGAAAAGCCACGGAAGTCCACGAGGACGCGGATCCTCCGGCCATAGAGCGAGCCGAGGGCCTTCTTGTACTCCGCGGCGTACGCCTGCGCCTCCTCCGTGCGCACGACGCCTTGCAACGTGACCTCGATGAGCGCGTTGATGAGGTCGATCTTGAGCTGGTACATGCCGCCTCACCTGGAGAACCGAGAGCGAGACTGAGACCGAGAGACCATAGCGTCGCGCCGCCGCTGATCCAGGCCGTTATCGCGGCTTCGGCTCGGTGAGCCGGTAGACATGCTCCACGAACTCCGGGACGATCTCCCTGGCGACGATCCACAGCCGTCCTTCGCCGAGGTCGTGCAAGCCGGCAGGGCCATCGAACGTCAGCTTGCCGCGCTCACCGAAGTAGATGAACGACTTCCTGTCGTGGCTGCGGAACCAGCCGCACGCCGCGTCGAGCAGCGGGCCGAGCGCGGCGTCTCCGCCGGGGCGCATCGGGAAGATGCGGACCGAGTCGAGGAGGCGGAAGAGGTTCGTGCCGAGCTCGCCGAGCTCGAGGACCGCGACCGCCAGCGGCTCGCCGTGCTGGCGCGCCACGAGGAGCACGCGCTCCCGCTCCAGGCCCGCGCTGCGCCAGCGCTCGACGCAGGGCCCCATCCCGAGCCTGCCGGGCACGAGATCGAGCGCCTCCGCGTACATGCGCGGCGACGTCGCGCACAGGAGGCCGAGCAGCGCCGCCTGCTCCCCGGGGGTCGGCTCGCCGATCTCGATCGGCCCGCCGGCTTCGCGCGGCGCGCGCGGCGCGGCGCGCGCGTCCACCCCCATCAGGCGGAAAGGCAGCGACAGGACGTGGCCCGTCTCGTGGCGCGCGCGGGCGAACTCGAACAGCGATCGCTCGTTCCACGCGACGTGCGCCTCCGCGTAGGCGATGATCCAGCGGCACTCCGGGTCGGCCATCGCGTGCTCGAAGCAGCGAGTGAACATGTCGCGGAGCACCTGCCGGGAGCTCAGGTTCGACGCGGATTTCGGCCGCTTCGCGAGCTGATGAATCATCCACGTGCTGTGGTATGGCTTCATGATCGAGAAATTGCCCTCGATCCCGTGCTCGGAGAGACACGCCACGTTGTACAGGAGGTGCGGCACCGCCGCGGCCTTCTGCGCCATGGTCAGGAAGCTCGGCTTGATGGCCTCGAAGTGCTCCGGCCGCCGCCCGGAGAGGTTGAAATAGCCGGACGAGTCGAAGAGATCCCAGAGCTCCGCCTGCCACGCGGTCCCCCCGTAGGTCGTCGCGTGCAGGATGCGGGACACGAGCCTGAGCCAGCGCCGCTCGTCCTCGCGCCGCGCGGCGGTCACGTGCACGCTGCAGAGCTGGGTGTCCGCGCCCTCCACGACCGACACCGATCGCACCTCGCCCCGCAGGTGGACGACGCCGTCGTCGCCGTCGGGGAGCTCCAGCGAGAGCCTGTGCCTGGGGAGCAGCGGCGGGTGTCCCCTCGTCAGCGCCATCCGCAGGCCCGAGAAGGACACGTCGACCACCTCGGCCTCGATCGGCGGGATGTGAAGCCACTGGGGGTGCAGGAAGCGCGCGGTGAGCTCGGCCTCGACGCCCCGCTGCAGCAGGCTCTTGCGGAGGCGCTCCACGCGCGCCGGCAGCGCGGAGACGAGCTCGCCCGGGCGCACCTCGTCCGCGCGGACGTTGAAGCGAAAGACGGAGTTCTGCCCGGCGATCTCGACCGCGGCGTCCTCGCTCCAGCCCTTGATGCCGAACCACGTGACCGTCCCGGCCCCCACCTCGCCGAGCATCACGCAGAGGGGCGGCGCGCTCTCGGCGGCGCGGCAGACGACGCCCTTCCTCCGCAGCAGGAAGCCGAGGATGTTGCGCACCCTCCTGGGGTCGTCGATGATCTCGCGTACTTGCCCCGCGTCCGTGGCCGAGGGCCTGAACAGGCTCGCCGCGGCCGCCTTGGCCGTGCCCGCGTCGACGAGGGCGCGCAGCACGTCGCGGATCTGCCCCACCGCGCGGGAGGGGGTTCCGTCCTCGAACGACAGCCCGATGAGCGGCCCCCGCAGGCCCATCGACTGGAGCACCAGCACGGCGGAGAGCGGACCGATCTCGACGTCGCCGGCGTACAGGCGCACCCGGACGACGCTGCCGAAAGGGAACGAGGTCCGATAGTCGGGCTCGATCCAGGCGCTCATCGAGCCGAGCAGGACGATCGGGTAGCTCAGGTCGCGCCCCTCGATGCGCAGCCAGGCAGCGCCGCCGTCCAGCCAGCACGCCTCCGGCACCCTGACCGCCGGATCTCCCCCGAGGAGCGCCCGATCCAGAGGACCCCCGTCAGCGCTGCCGCCGGCGGCCCAGCGCGCGTCCTGCCCGAAGCCGACCTTCGGAACCACGGTCACGCGGTCCCCCCCTCTGTCGTGAGGCCACGCGTTCCAGGTGAGGAACAGGCAACGAGGCTGCTTCGCCAACATGGCGAGGAAGCACGGCGCTGTTCGGCGAGCTCGCCAACACCCCGCAGGAGCTCACCTGGAAGCCGGGAAGGAGGCAGATCCACTTGCGCGTACTTCCAGATCCTCTGTACCGGATGTCAACATCCCGCGTCAAGCGCCGCCCGTGCCGCGCGCGCCGCCGTGTGTCGCCGTGCAGGCTCGCCGCCGTCGACGCCGTCAACGCCGTTGACGTACTTTGCGTTCACGCATCCGTCGTAATCGCCGTCGCCCCGCGCCCTGAACACGGGAGCAAGATCGCCCAGGATCCACCGGAGAGCGGGGCGATGGTCCGGACGTGGCGGGCGGTCACGGCTGTCCATGCTACAAAGCGCCACCCCGATGCCTGACATGAGCGCCTTTCTGCACGCCGACGGCTGGATCACGCTGGCGACCCTCAGCGCGCTGGAGATCGTGCTTGGAATCGACAACATCGTCTTCCTCTCCATCATGACGGCGAAGCTGCCGCTGGAGCAGCAGCCGCTCGCCCGCCGCATCGGCCTCGTGCTCGCCCTCGGGATGCGGCTGCTCCTCCTGCTCGCGATCTCATGGGTGATGGGACTCAAGGCTACCCTGTTCAGCCTGCTCGGACACGCCTTCAGCGGGCGTGATTTGATCCTGCTCGCGGGCGGTGTGTTCTTGATTGGCAAGGCGACCCACGAGATGTTCGATAAACTCGAGGTCGACGATCCCAAGGAAGAGCAGCCGAAGGCGAAGGCGTCGTTCCCCTCCGTCATCGCGCAGATCGTGCTGCTCGACATCGTCTTTTCGCTCGACTCGGTCATCACCGCCGTCGGCATGGCGCAGCACATCTCGATCATGATGGTGGCCATGTTCATCGCGGTGGGCGTGATGCTCGTCTTCGCCGGGAGCATCGGCGCGTTCATCCAGCGCCACCCGAGCATGAAGATCCTCGCGCTGAGCTTCCTGCTCCTCATCGGCGTGGTGCTCATGGCCGACGGCATGGGCCAGCACATCAGCAAGGGGTATATCTACTTCGCGATGGCCTTCTCGCTCGGCGTCGAGCTCATCAACATGCGCCTCCGGGTGCGCCAGCGGCCCGTCCAGCTGCGCACGAGGATGGGGAGCTCTCCGGACCTCTCGCCGACGCACGAGCAGGCTCCGCCGGGGAGCTGAGTCCCACGCCGGGATCTCCGCGGAAGAGCCGGAGAGGCGGCGGAGGCCGGGGCGCTTGGAGCGAGCACCGGGAGAGCCTGTAAACAATTCGCACAGAGGTGGTCTACGAGGGTCGACGGCGAGAGCGGCCGGTCCCAGAAGTGACACCGGGGTTCTCCACCGAGGTGAGCGTGAGCGACGAGCGAGACGACCAAGGAGACTCAGAGCGAGGAAGGCAGCGGCGCATCGTCGTCGTCGACGACGACGACGCGATCGTCGAGACGCTGGCGGAGGTGTTGCTGGCGGAAGGGTATGAGGTCGAGGGGTACACCGACCCCCTCGAAGCCCTGGAGCGGCTGCGCTCCCAGGCGCCGCCCGACGCCATCGTCATCGACTGCGTGATGCCGTTCCTGGACGGGCCGCGCCTCATCGAGACGCTCGCGGCCGAGGGGAGAGCGGCGCCGGTCGTGCTCGTGACCGCGCTCAGCGATCCCGGCTTCTGCATCGATCCGAACCACCCGGACGCGACGAGGATCATCAACAAGCCGTTCGACCTGGAGCAGCTGCTGGAGACGCTCGACGACCTCACGAGCGCGCCCCCGGTGAGCGAGCCAGAGGCGCGGCGGCACACGCGGACCGCATCGACGCAGCGGACGTAGCGGCGCCGCACGCCCGCGGGCTGGGTGCGCCCGGACCACCGCGCGCCAGCGCGCATCCACGCATGAACCGCGCGGCTTCCCGTGCCGCCGCGGCGCGCCGGCGCGCCTGCCCGCCGTGGTGGATGGTGGAGCGGAGCGCTCAGGGCCGGGGGAGCGCCGCGGAGAGCCCGTGGACGACCTCGGCGCCCACGGGGACGGTGACGCTCGACCGCTTGAAGTCGCCGCCGACCGGCTCGTAGGAGCCGCCGAGGCACTGCGCGAGGAACGTCTCCGCGATCGCGTTGAACGACATGGAGTTCTCCGGGCGGGCGAAGCCGTGGCCCTCGTCGGGGTACAGCACGTACGTGACCGGGATGCCCTTGCTCGTCATCGCCTTGACGATCTGATCGCTCTCGGCCTGCTTCACGCGCGGGTCGTTGGCGCCCTGGCCGATGAGGAGGGGCCGCTTGATCTGGTCGGCGCGGTAGAGCGGCGAGCGCGTGCGCAGGAGATCGCGGCCGTCCTCGGTGCGGGGGTCGCCCACCCGCTTCGCGAAGAGCTCGAGCATCGGCGCCCAGTAGGGCGGGATGGACTGGAGCAGGGTCACGAGGTTCGACGGGCCGACGATGTCGACGCCGCAGGCGAAGGTCTCCGGCGTGAAGGTCAGCCCGACGAGCGTCGCGTAGCCGCCGTAGCTGCCGCCCATGATCGCCACGCGAGCCCTGTCGGCGATGCCCTGCGCCACGGACCATTCCACGGCGTCGAGCAGGTCGTTGTGCATCTTGCCCGCCCACTCGAGGTCGCCCGCGTTGACGAACCTCTTCCCGAAGCCCGTCGAGCCCCGGAAGTTGACGCTCAGCACGGCGTAGCCGCGGTTCGCGAGCCACTGGTGCATCGGATCGAGGCGGAAGGAGCTGCGCGCCCAGGGGCCGCCGTGGACGAGGAGCACCATCGAGAGCGGCCTGTCCGGCTTGCCGTCGCCGTCGGGGTCGGCGGCGCGCGGCAGCGACAGGTAGCTCACGAGCTCGAGGCCGTCGCGCGCCTTGATGACGACGGGCCGCAGCTTCACGAGCGGCTGCGACTCGAGCGCGGCGCGGTTCGTGAAGAGGAACGTCGCCTTCTTCGCGTCACGGTCGTAGAGGTAGTATCGGACCGGGCCGTCCGATACGGTGTATCCGACGGTCCAGCGTTTGTCGTCGAGCGACCGGCTCAGCACGTCGAGCTCGCCGTCGGCGACCGCGCGGAGGGCGTCGAGATCCGGCTGGATGCTCTTGTCGAGCACCTGCCAGCGCTTGCGCTCGCGCTCGGAGGCCGCCGCCTGGACCTTGCCCGTCTTCGGGTGGACGATCACGTCGCTGACATCGGCCTTCGCGTCCTCGGCGAGCACGGCGGGCTTCGCCTTCCGCAGATCGAGGGTGACGAGCGCGGCGGTGTCGCGGCCGCGGCTGTCCCGGAAATAGAGCGTCTTGCCGGCCGCGTCGAAGCCGATCGCCTCGCTCGTCACGGCGTCCTCGGGCCCGAACGCGACGAAGGGCTTCGGCTCCTTGCCGGTGAGATCGATGTACTCCTGGCCTCCGTCGCGCGTCATCCGCGACGCGAGCCGCGCCTTGAAGTCATGGTCGGTGACGAACCCCACGAACCCTTCGTTCTGCCGCACGAGCTTGCGCTCGCCGGTGCGCACGTCGACGCGGTAGAGGTCGTGGACCTTCTTGTCCCGATCGTTCATGCCGATCAGGATCTCGTTCGGGATCTTGGGGCTCATCCCCTCGAACATCGCGGCGATGCCCTCGAAGGGGGTGAGGTCCTTGATCTGCCCGGTCTTGAGCTCGACGGCGTAGATGTGCCAGTTCTCGTCGCCGGCCTTGTCCTGGCGATAGAGGACGTAGTCGCTCGCATAGGGGAACAGGAAGGTGCGCACCCCGCGGCTCTGCTCCTTCGTGACCGGCTTGGCCGACGCCGGCGCCTGGGCCGGGCCGACCCACACGTTGAGCACGCCGTCGGAGGGGGCGAGGAACCCGAGCCGCTTGCCGTCCGGGCTGATCTGGGGGGACATGCGATCCGGGTTGCCGAAGAGCATGCGCCGCGGCATGAGCGTCGCGTCGGCGCGCGGCCCGGCCTTCGTCGGCGCGGCCGGGGCTGCGGCCGCCGGGGTGGCGGCCGCCGGGGCTGCCGGCGCTGCCGGGGCCGGCGCGGCGGCCTGTCGGGGAGGCGGCGGCGCGGACGCCGGAGCGCCGCCGCAGGCGAGCGGCGCGATCAAGGGCAGCAGGAACAGCGATCGGAGCTTCTGGGGTAAGTCCATGGGTTCACCCGGGGCGCGGAGCCGCTGGCGGCACCCCGCATGCGCCGGGCCCGCGCGCCGAGCGTCATAACCGAGATCCCGGAGGCCGGTCTACGGCGCCGCACCGAAGGCGCCTGAGATCCGCCCAGCCCGGATCGCCTGATCCGGGGGGGATGTGCCGGCTCCGCGTCAGGCGGCTTGCTGCGGTGTCGTGCTGGTGGGCTCGCCGCGCGCGTCGAGCGCGAGCTTGCTCGACAGCCACGCTCGCACGCGCTCGAGATGGATCGCCTCGTGCTGCTCCGCCACGCGGAACTCGGCGGCCATCTCGTCCTGGCCGTAGGCGATCGCCAGGTCGATGAGCATCCGCCAGCTGTCGTTGTCCGTGAGCTCGGCGACGAGCAACGCCTGCAGGCTCTGCCCGAGGTTGATCCTCGGCTCGACGGCGACCGCGAGGACGCCGGACGACGAAAGGCCGATGACGTCGGCGCCGGGCGTCATCGCGGTCGGATCGGCCCCGAGCCGCTCGATCGCGCGCTTCAGCAGCGCGAAGTGCCGGAGCTCGTCGTCGCGGATCGCCTCGAGGTCGGCGCGCGTCGGGCCTCCCTCGAAGGTCCCCTCCGCGTCGTGCTTGGCGATCAGCGCCTCGTAGAGGCGCGTGCCCGAGCGCTCGAACTGGAGGCGCTCGCCGAGCTTGTCGATGAGGAGCGCGGGGGGCCTGCCCTGGATGAGCTCTCCGGCTGCCTTGACGACCCCCTTGAGGCTCGCCGGCGGCGGCACGCTCCCGACCGTGCCCGACTCCCTCGCGTACTCGCTCCTGACCGCCGCGGCCTCGGCCTCGCTCCCGGGGGAGCTCGGCGGGATCACCTGCGCAAACTCGATGAGCTCCTTGCTGTCGATGGGAGAGGTCGCGATGCCCGTCGTGTTGGTCCCCATCTTGATCTGTTTCATGGCGTCGCCTCCTTCTGTCCGTCGATCTTCTCGGCGCGCCGCGAGAGCTCGGTGCCCGGCGTGTACCGGTAGCCCGCGGCCACGATCTCGGACGGCGAGCCGGCGGAGTTCATCTGCTGCCGGTAGGCGATCGTCGCGGCGCTCTCCGGGACGACCCTCGGATCGACGATGTCCTCGCCCACGGCGCGGAGCTGCACCTCCGTGGACAGCACGTCGCGCACGAACTGGCGGTGGCTCTCGTGGGAGACCGGGTCCGGGAGCGAGGCGGGGAGGATCTCGGCCGCGTCGCGCCGCTCGATCCGGTTGAAGTGGTCGATGGCCACGTGGAGCTGCCCGAGCTCGTAGTCGAGGAACCGCTCCCAGATCCGCTTCACGCGGGCGTTCTGCTCCTGCTGGAGGCAGCTCCAGTAGTTGTAGACCTCGTTGGCCTCGTGGAGGACCCACTTCTCGAGCCAGGTCTCCTCGGGGTCGATGATCGCCTCGTATTGCGTGACGTGCTGCTCCTCGATCGAGGCGATCTCGGCGTAGAGCAGCCGCGCCACAGGATCCGTGAAGAACGGCCCGACGTTGACGTAGTAGTTGTGCGTCTGCTGCTCGGCCGCCATGATGGTGAGCGCGTTGAGCTTCGTGATCGCGCTCGCGATCCGCCGGTCGTAGGGCGCGCGCACGTCGTCCTCGGGGGCGCGGTGCTCCACCGCGGTCGGACGCCCCGCCGTCACGTCGGTGTACGATTGCAGGATGTTGTTCGCGTCCTTGCCTTCCAGGCGGTCCAGGAGCGCCGCGTAGCGATACAGGTGATCGTAGTCCTCGAGCATGCCGAAGCGATAGACCTGCGCGAGGTACGGGTCCGGCTCGGCGAGCGCCGCGTGCGCGGTGATCTCGATCGCGACCTGCTCGTATCCGATGGTGGTCTCCAGCGGCGACTGATCCGGCGGGTTGAGCCAGTTCACCACCGTGGCCTGGTGGTGATCGACGCGGCGCACCTGGGCGAGCACGCGCCGCAGATCCCGGTTCATGCGCGCGAAGCTGTGCAGGAACCGCACGCTCTCGAGCTCGATGCCGTTCATCAGGATGACGCGCACCCGGGTGAACGCGTCGTCGTCGAGCTTGCTGAACGGCACCTGGACGAGATCACGCCAGTTGAACGACTGGCGGTCGAGCGGTGTCCCCCGCTCTCTCAGGAGATCAAGAGCCATGTTGCCCCTCCTCGCGCGTCGCGCTCGTGCGCCGTGCTGGTGCGCCGATGAACGACCGCTGCGGCGGTACCTGAAGCCGCCTTCACCGCGGCGCAAGCGTGGGCATATCCCGAGAGGCCGGGTCCGCGCGCCGGCCTTTCCCACATGAATCCGCCAGACGCATGTGCGCGCCCGTGTCCGAGCTGTGCTAGAGCACCGCTCGTCCTGAAGAGAGAGCAGGGCGCCGGGGCCGAGCGAGAGAACCTCGCTTCTCTGGCGTCCTTGGCGCCCTGGCGGCCCCGCCGCCCCGGCCCCGCGGCGGCGCGCTGGCGGGCCGGTCGTGGAGGAGGTGTCGTGATCTCCAGCAGCGTCCCCGAGCTCCGTCTCCGCACCCGCAACGCCATGCCTGCCCGCGAGGGCGGCGACTACGTCCTTTACTGGATGATCGCGAGTCGCCGGACACGGTACAATTTCGGTCTGGAGCGCGCGATCGCCTGGTCGATGGCGCTCGATCGACCGCTCGTCGTGCTCGAGGCGCTCCGGTGCGGCTACCGCTGGGCGAACGACAGGATCCATCGCTTCGTGATCGACGGCATGGCCGACAACGCGCGCCGCCTCGCGGCGGCCGGCGTCGCGCATCACCCCTACGTCGAGCCCGCCGAGGGGGCCGGCAAGGGCCTGCTCGGCGCGCTCGCGGCGCGGGCGTGCGTGGTGGTCACGGACGACTATCCCTGTTTCTTCCTCCCGCGCATGGTCGCCTCGGCGGCGCGGCAGGCGCC
Source organism: Sorangium sp. So ce128 (assembly GCF_051525245.1). Classification (NCBI taxonomy): domain Bacteria; kingdom Pseudomonadati; phylum Myxococcota; order Polyangiales; family Polyangiaceae; genus Sorangium; species Sorangium sp. So ce128. Next base: position 8,950,705 of record NZ_CP150313.1, read on the forward strand.
GGTCCGCCTCGAGCAGGTGGACTCGAACGGCCTCTTGCCGATGCGCGCGGCCGATCGGGTGTTCACGACCGCGCGCTCGTTCCGCATCTTCTGGCAGCGGGTGATCGGCGAGCACCTCGGCGCGCAGCCGGCCGTCGATCCGCTGAAGCGGGCGAAGCTCCGGCCTGCGGCGCCCCTCCCCCGCGCGATCGCGCGCAGGTGGCCCGCGGCCTCGCCGGCGCTGCTCGGGGGCGACCCTGCGGCGCTCTCCGCGCTCCCCATCGATCACACCGTCCCGCCGGCGCCCTGCCGGGGCGGCCCGGAGGCGGCTGGCAAGGCGCTCGCGCGCTTCGTCGCGGACCGGCTGCCGCGCTACCTGGAAGAGCGCGATCACCCCGACGCCGGCGCGACGAGCGGCCTGTCGCCGTACCTGCACTTCGGCCACCTCGCGGCGCACGAGGTCTTCGCGGCCGTCGCGCGGCGCGAGGGCTTCCGCGTCGAGCGGCTCGGCCGCCCCGGTGACGGCGTGAAGCGGCCGAGCGGCAGCCGCGAGGGGTTCTGGGGGATGAGCGCCTCCGCCGAGGCGTTCCTCGAGCAGCTCGTCACCTGGCGGGAGCTCGGGTTCAACGCCTTCGCGCTCGGGGCGAGCGAGGGAGATGGGCCGCGCCCCTCGTGGAAGCGCGATCCGACCGAGTACGAGTCTCTGCCGGACTGGGCGCTCGCGACGCTCGAGAAGCACGCGCGCGACAGGCGCCCGCGCGTCTACCCGATCGAGGCGCTCGCGGCGGGGGCGACCTACGACCGGATCTGGAACGCGTCGCAGGTCGAGCTCCTCCGCGAGGGGCGAATGCACAATTACCTCCGGATGCTCTGGGGCAAGAAGATCCTGGAGTGGTCGCGGACGCCGCGCGAGGCGCTCGAGATCATGATCGAGCTCAACGACCGGTATGCGCTCGACGGCCGCGACCCGAACTCGACCTCGGGCATCTTCTGGGTGCTCGGCCGCTACGATCGGGCCTGGGGTCCAGAGCGGGAGATCTTCGGCACGATACGTTACATGTCGTCCGAGAACACGGCCCGGAAGCTGCACCTCAAGGAGTACCTGGCACGCTATACGCCGTAGCGCGCGCGGCCACCGACGGCGCGGGCAGCGCGCCGGAGGGGGAGCTCGCCCTCGGGGTTCCGGGAGGCGCTGGGGGCTCACCCGCGGGAGTAGCCCGGCGGGGCAGCCAGCGATGCAGGGCGACTCACCTCCGGCGGCGCCCGTGTGAACGGCGGCGCTGGACGCCGGCGGCGCGCTGGCGGCCGGGGCGCACGCGGGGTTCGACGCGGCCGCCGAGGTGAGCTATCGAGCGGCCGTGGATCTCCTCCGTGAATTTTTCAGCAGGCTGAGGGAGCTCGAGTCGCTGCTCCAGTGGGGCGGCTACCCCGTCCTGATGATCATCATCTTTGCCGAGACGGGGCTGCTCATCGGGTTCTTCCTGCCCGGGGACTCGCTGCTCGTCACCGCCGGGGTGCTGGTCAACGCGGGGCTCATCAACCCGCTCGGATTACCGAACTTCCAGAACCTGCTCCTGATGAACGTCACGCTGATGGCGATGGCGATCATCGGCGACGCGGTGGGCTTCTCGATCGGGCGGCGCGCCGGCCCGAAGATCTTCACGCGCGAGCAGTCGCTCCTGTTCCGCAAGGATCACCTGATCGCGACGCAGAAGTTCTACGAGAAGCACGGCGGCAAGACGATCATCCTCGCGCGCTTCATGCCGTTCGCCCGGACGTTCGCGCCGGTCGTGGCGGGCGTGGGGCAGATGCAGTACCGGCGCTTCGCGATGTTCAACGTGGTGGGCGGCGTGCTCTGGGTCTTCTCGATGACCTTCCTCGGCTACTTCCTTGGCAAGGTCTTCGACGCCAAGCAGATCGAGCGGGTCGTCTACCTGATCATCTTCGTCTCCGTGGCGCCGGTCGTCTTCGGGGCGATCAAGCACAGGCTCCAGCAGAAGAAGGACGCCGCGCGGATCGAGGCCGAGCCGTAGGCGCTCTCCGGCGGACGTCGCGAGCGGATCGCGTCGAGTACGTCATCGCGCGAGCCCTCCCGGGTTGAGCGCTCGCGAGCGGCCACCGAGGCCGCCCGCCCCTTGTACTCCGCGCCACCTCCCCGCTACGCTCTCCTCTCACCATGGCGCAGCAGCCCGCCGTCCCCTCCGGCGTCCCCGCTCCCGGCGACGTCCTCGCGGGCAAGTACCGCATCGAGCGCGTCCTCGGCGCGGGGGGCATGGGCGTGGTCTTCGCGGGCTGGGACGTCGTCCTGGAGCGCCGCGTCGCCGTCAAGCTCCTGCTCCCCGAGGCCGCCGCGCTCCCCGACGCCGGCGCTCGATTCCTCCGCGAGGCCCGCGCCGCCGCGGCCCTCGACGGACAGCACATCGCGCGTGTCCTCGACATGGGCACGCTGGGCACCGGCGCCGCCTACATGGTGCTGGAGTACCTGACCGGCGACGATCTCGGCCAGGTGCTCCAGACCCGCGGCATCCTCCCGCTCGCCGACGCCGCCGACTACGTGCTCCAGGCCTGCGAGGCGATCGCGGAGGCCCACGCGCGCGGCATCATCCACCGCGATCTCAAGCCGAAGAACCTCTTCCTCACCCGCCGCCCCGACGGGACTCCCCTCCTCAAGGTCCTCGACTTCGGCCTGTCGAAGTTCACCGCCACAGGCGACTCTGTCAAAGAGGCGAGCCTGACCGCGACGGGCCTCATCATGGGCTCCATCCATTACATGTCGCCGGAGCAGATTCGCAGCCTGAAATACGCAGATGTGCGCACGGACATCTGGGCTCTCGGCGTGATCCTGTATCGCATGCTCACCGGGCGGCACCCGTTCGAGGGCGACAGCATCACCGCGGTCACGGCGGCCATCATCATGGACGCGCCCACCTCCGTCCTGGCCCTGCGGCCGGACCTGCCGCCCGCCGTCGGGGAGCTCGTGGGCCGGTGCCTTGCGAAGGATCCGGGCGCCCGCGTCCAGAGCGTCGCCGAGATCGGCCGCGTGCTCGCGCCTTTCGGGACGCAGCGCGGGCGGCTCTCGTTCGAGAGCATCGACCGGATCCTGCCGGAGCGTGCTTCCCGCGCCGGGTACCCGCCGGTGGGCGCGCCCCCCGCGGCGCCCGGCGCGCTCGGCGCGTCCTCGCCCGCGTGGCGTGGAGCGCCCGGCGCGGCCGAGGCCGCGACGGCGCCCATGCCGGACCGCCCGGACGTGCCGTCGTCGCCCGGGAGCGAGGCGGCGGGCACGGCGCACGCGACGCTGCCGCACGCTTCCTGGGGCAACACGACGCGGACCCGGGCGCCGCGCAGCCGCGTGGCGCTGCTGGCAGGCGCCGCCGGCGCGCTCGTCCTGACCGGGATCTTCCTTGCGTGGCGGCTGACGCCGAGCGGGCCCCCGGACAGCGACTCGCCCGTGGCCTCATCGAGCGCTGCGCCCGAGCTCGGGCCTGCGTCCCCCGGCGCCCCCGGCGCGGCCGGCGCGGCCAGCGCCCCCGGCGCGGCCGGCGCGGTGACGGCGACCTCCGTTGCCGCGATCGAGACCGCGAGCGCTGCGCTCGAGGCCAGCGCAGCGCCGGTCGCGAGCGCCTCCCCGGACGCACGAGCGAAGGCAGCGACAGCTTCGACAGCGGCGACACCGCCGGTGAAGGCGAGCGCGAACGCCGTGAGCACGGCCAAACCGCCGTCGTCTTCACAGGTCAGGACGCAGAACAAGCCCGAGGATCCTTGGAACAAATGGGACTGAGACGAACAAGAGGTACTCGCGCGATCCGCTGCGCCGCCCTCTGCGCCGCCCTCTGCGCGATGAGCCACCCGGCTTCCGCGCAGCCCAAGGATCCGAAGGCCCAGGCACAGGACCTCTTCGAGCAGGGCCGCGCAGCGGTGGAAGCGCGAGATTGTGCGCACGCGATTCCGCTCTTCCGCCGGAGCCAGGCGACCTATCCGTCGCGCGGCACGCTGCTCAACCTGGCCCAGTGTGAAGCGGACCTCGGGCGCGTGGCGAGCGCATGGCAGCACTTCAAGGAGCTGCTCACCCAGCTGACGCCCGGCGATCCCCGTCTGCCCATCACCGAGCAGCGCATCAGGGAGCTCGAGCCGCGCGTGCCCAGGCTGGTCATCGAGCTCCCGGAGGGCGCACCGGCGCCGACGGAGCTGCTCCTCGATCAAGCGCCGCTGCCGCAGGCCAGCATCGGCAGCGAGCTCCCGCTCGACCCCGGGAACCATGCCGTCGTCGCGCGATGGCCCGGCGGCGGGCAGACCGACGCGCCCGTGACCCTCGCGGAGGGTGCGCGCAACGTCGTGCGCCTCGGGCCGCCGCCGGCCGCCGCGCCGCCTCCAGTCCACGTACCCGACGCGCCGCAGGCGCCTGCGATCTCCTCGGGCCCGCCCCCCACCCCCGCCGCTCCCTCGAGCTTCAAGCGCACGCTCGGCTTCGTCATCGGCGGCGTCGGCGCCGCGGCCGTGGGCGGGAGCCTCATCACGGGTGGGCTCGCTCTCGGCACGAAGGGTGACCTCGAAAAGGAATGCCCAGATCCCTCGCGGTGCAGCGACGACGGCATGTCCCTCAGCTCGCGGGGCCAGACGCTCACCACCACGAGCACCGTGCTCGGCGCCGTCGGCCTCGTCGGGATCGGCGCTGGCCTTGTGCTCGTCCTGACGGCGCCAGAGCAGCGCAGCTCGGTCGCCCTCGCGCCCGCGATCCTGCCCGGCGGCGGCGGCGCGCTGCTGCGCAGCCGCTTCTGAGGGCCCGGGCCGGCGCGGCGGGCGGGTCAGTTGCTCCAATCATCAACAATTACGCGCATTTGAAAGTATCTCAAGAAAAGATCGCCCGGCGTGTCGATCCCGCGCCCCGCCGTTCGTCGTGACGATGAAGCCACGGTTCGCCCCGGGCAAGAGGCCCTCCGGAGCCCAGCTCCACCAAGGAAGCAAGGAGACACGACCATGCGATTCATGATCCTGATCAAGGCCACCAAGGACAGCGAGGCGGGCGTCATGCCGAGCGAGCAGCTCATCACCGAGATGATGAAGTTCAACGAGGAGCTGGTGAAGGCCGGCGTCATGGTCGCGGGCGACGGGCTCCACCCGAGCGCGAAGGGCGCGCGCGTCAGGTTCTCGGGCGACAAGCGGACCGTGATCGACGGGCCCTTCGCCGAGACCAAGGAGCTTGTCGCGGGCTTCTGGATCTGGGAGGTGAAGTCGAAGGAAGAGGCCATCGCGTGGGTGAAGCGCTGCCCCAACCCCATGCTCGAGGACTCCGAGATCGAGATCCGCCAGGTGTTCACGGCGGACGACTTCGGCCCGGCGCTCACGCCCGAGCTCAGGGAGCAGGAGGAGCGCCTGCGGGCGCAGTCGGCCGCGAAGCAGTAGCCACGGCGCGCCCGGGCTTGCGCCGGCGGGGGAAGATGCTCTGATCGGGCGCCGTGACGGCCCCCGAGGTGCATCGCTCCATCCACGCGGTCTTCCACATCGAGTCGGCCAGGCTCATCGCCGGGCTCGCGCGGATGGTGCGCGACGTCGGCCTCGCCGAGGAGCTCGCGCAGGACGCGCTCGTCACCGCGCTCGAGCGGTGGCCGGAGTCGGGCGTCCCGGACAAGCCGGGCGCTTGGCTCATGGCCACCGCGAAGCGCCGCGCGATCGACGAGCTCCGCCGGAGCAAGCGGATCGAGCGCAAGCACGAGGAGCTCGGCCACGAGATCGAGGCCCAGCACGCGCTGGCCGCGCCGGATCTGGACGCCGCGCTCGACGATGACGTCGGCGACGACCTCCTGCGCCTCGTGTTCACGGCCTGCCATCCAGTCCTCTCGACCGAGGCGCAGGTCGCGCTCACGCTCCGCCTGCTCGGAGGCCTGACGACCGAGGAGATCGCGCGCGCGTTCCTCGTCCCGGAGCCGACCGTCGCCCAGCGGATCGTCCGCGCCAAGCGGACCCTCGCCGAGGCGCACGTCCCCTTCGAGGTCCCCCGCGGGGCCGAGCTCGCGCCCCGCCTCTCGTCGGTGCTCCAGGTCATCTACCTGGTCTTCAACGAGGGCTACTCGGCGACGGCCGGCGGCGACTGGATGCGGCCTGCCCTCTGCGAGGACGCGCTCCGCCTCGGCCGCATCCTGGCCGAGCTCGCGCCGAAGGAGCCGGAGGTCCACGGCCTCGTCGCGCTGATGGAGATCCAGGCGTCGCGCTCCAGGGCGCGGGTCGGACCGTCGGGAGAGCCCATCCTGCTCCTGGCTCAGAACCGCGCGCGCTGGGATCACCTGCTGATCCGCCGCGGCCTCGCGGCGCTCGAGCGCGCCGAGGCGCTCGGCGGCGCGCGCGGTCCCTACGCGCTCCAGGCCGCGATCGCCGCCTGCCACGCGCGCGCGCGCGCCGCGGAGGAGACGGACTGGGCGCGCATCGCGGCGCTCTACGCGGCGCTCGCCCAGGTCGCGCCGTCGCCCGTCGTCGAGCTGAACCGCGCCGTCGCGCTCTCGATGGCGTTCGGCCCGGCGGCGGGCCTCGCCGTCGTCGACGCGCTGACCTCGGAGCGCTCCCTCGAGAGCTACCACCTCTTGCCGAGCGTGCGCGGCGACCTCCTCGCGAAGCTCGGCCGCCTCGACGAGGCGCGCGCGGAGTTCGAGCGCGCGGCGTCGCTCACGCGCAACGCGCGCGAGCGCGACCTGCTCCTCGCGCGCGCCGCCGCGTGCGCGGGCGGCTCCGCGCCGCCGTCGCGGTGACAGCGGCGGGGTCGGCGCCGCCGTCGCGGTGACGGACTGGCTCCGCGCCGAGGAGCGCTCCCCGAAGGGCGCGGCCCTCGGCCGCCGCCCCTACCGAGCGGCGGACGGCCGCCGGCTCACCCTCGATCCATGGCCGCCGCGAACACCGCCCCGCTCGCCGCCGTCGCCGCGCTGACGAGCCATCGCTCCAGCGCTGCAGGCTCGTCGCACGCGAGCACCCGCGCCTGCACCGCCTCCGGCACCGCGAGCCCCCGCGCCGAGAGCACCGCGAGGATCGCGCGCGCCTGGGTGCGCGCCTGGGTGCGCGCCTCGACCCACTCGTCCGTGAACCGCGCCGCGTCGCGCTCCTCGAACAGCGCCGTGACCGGCACGGCGCCGAGGCCGTGCTTGCCCAGCTCCGGCAGGAGGGGCACCTCCGCGCCCGGACGGTAGGTGATCGACGCCGTCCCCGGCCGCACGACCTCGAGCTCCCGCCGCTCCGCGTGCGCGATCCAGACCCACGGCCACTCGTGCTCCAGGTAGAGCTTCACCTTCTCCTCGAGGTAGCGCCTCGACTGCGTGCCCCGGATCTCCACGGCCAGCACCGGCGTGCCGCGGTAGGCGTCGTTCCGCGGCGACGAGAGATCGCCCACGACCACCACGTCCGGCGCCCGGAGCGACGGCCCCCCCGGGTCGCTGAGATCGCAGTACACGTCGGTCATCACCGTGAAGCCCTCGCGCGCGTGCGTGCGGAAGAGGGCGGCGAGGAGCGCCATCACGATGCCATGGAACTCCTTGCTCCCCATCTGCTCGATCAGCTCCCCGCGGTGCAGCTCCCACGGGCTGCCGTCGTAACAATCGTCGGGCGTGCCCAGACGGCGGCCGGTCGGGCCGAAATCGCGCAGCTCGATCGGCCCCGTGTTCCGGGGCGGACGGGTCGGCAGGCCGTTCGTGCGTGCAGTCATGCCCACGATCCTAGCACGTCGCCGCGCCCCCTCGCCGGGCGCGCCTCGCGGCAGCCACAGACGTGCTCTTCCGGCGGCCCGTGAAGGGCCGCCTCGCGCCCGAGGTCCTCAGCCCGAGAGCCGCTGATCCGCCACGTCGAGCGCCGCGTCGAGCGCCGCGATCCCCTCGTCGATCTCCGCCTCGCTGATGATGAGCGGCGGCGCCACGAGCAGGTGGCTCACCCACCCCATGAGGGACACCCCGCGCTTCGCCGCCTCGGCGACCACCGCGTCGACCACCAGGGGCCGCCGAGCCGCCTTGTCCTGCGGCACGTTGAACGGCTCCTTGGTCGCGCGGTCCTTCACGAGCTCCACCGCCCAGAACAGGCCGATCCCGCGCACGTCGCCGATCGAGGGGTGCTTCTCCTTGAGGGCGCGGAGCTTCGCGCCCACCACGTCTCCCATCTTCGTCGCGCGGTCGAGGAGGTCCAGCCGGCGATACTCGTCGATCGCGGCGATCACCGGGGCCAGCGTGAGGGGGTGGGCCTCGTAGGTGTGGCCGTGCGCGAACATGTTGTCGTCGAAGTAGTCCGCGATCGCGCGGGAGGTCGCGACGACCCCGAGCGGCGCGGCCGCGTTCGTCACGCCCTTCGCGGTCGTCAGGATATCCGGCACCACGCCCCAGTGATCGACCGCAAACCACTTTCCGGTCCTGCCCCAGCCGCTCATGACCTCGTCCGCGATGAGGAGCACGCCGCGCTTCCGCGCGACCTCGGCGATCTTCGGCAGGTAGTCGGCCGGCGGGATGAGGACGCCGTTCGTGCCCACGACCGGCTCGACGATCACCGCCGCGACGTTCTCCTCGTGGTCGATCATGTAAGCCAGGTAGTCGGCGCACGCGACGCCGCACTCGGGGTGGCTCCGGCCGAGCGGGCAGCGGTAGCAGTTCACCTCCGGGCCGAACACCACGCCCGGGATCTTGCCGGCCGGCTCGATGAACCAGCGGCGAAAGTCGCCGGTCGCCGCGACCGAGCCCGCGGTGGACCCGTGGTACGACGTGTAGCGCGCGATGATCTTGTGCTTGCCGGTGTAGAGCCGGGCCATCTTGAACGCCGCCTCGTTCGCCTCGGTGCCCGACGTGGCGAAGAAGAACTTGTCGAGCCCCTTCGGCATCACCTCCAGGAGCTTCTGCGCCACCCTGGCCCGCACCTCGCACGTGTGCGCCGGGCTGATGTAGGCGAGCTGCCTCGCCTGCGCGCAGATGGCCTCGATCACGGCCTCGTTCTGGTGGCCGAGGTTCGAGCAGATGAGCTGCGAGGACAGGTCCAGGTAGCGCTTGCCGGACGCGTCCCAGAACGCGCAGCCCTCCGCGCGGGTGACATGGATCGGCTTCCAGCCGCGCTGGGCGCGCCAGGTGCCGTACGTGTGCTTCGTGGTCAGCTCGACGATGTCATCGCTCATGGCAACCTTCGCGGTTCGAGGAGGCGCTCAGCGTAGAGGGTGTTCGGACCTCCTCGCACGCGAATTCCCCGGCGCCGCTCGCCCGCTCCCGCGCGCCGCGTCCGCGATTCCGTGCGGCGCATCGCCGTCGTCGCCGCGATGTCCGGACCGCTCGAGCGCGCTCGCGATCTCGTCACCAAGGACGGTCGTGATCCGTCCTTGTCCACGGCGCCCGCGGACGCGCCGCGGCTTCAGCCCGCGGCCCCGCCCACGGCGCGCGCCACGTCCCGCAGGCGCGCGACGCGGTACTCCAGCCGGGAGATGACCACCTCCGTTGCGCCCTCGCCCACATCCATCAGCACCTCCTGGCACATCGCGCACATCTGCAGGAGGTGGGACCGGAGCTCCTCGGGGGTGCACCGCCCGCTCCTCAGCTCGTCGAGCCGCCGCGCGAGCCCCTCCTTTTCGTGGCCTGCCTCAGCAGGATCCCCGGCGGCCGCCGGATCGTTCCAGCGCGCCGCCCTGGCCTCGCACAGGAAACATGCACCTTCGATGGGCTTTTGCAGCATGGCTCCCCTCGTAGAGTGGTTCTGGGAGAACAACCTGGAACCACGCGCCCGGATGCCAAGCCGCCCCGGCCTCTCCGGTCGGGATCCCGGGCCGACAGCGGGCGAGCTCGCCGCCATGCAGGCCGCTTGACATATTAGATGTCACTAATATGTTGCGGCGCATGACCACGAGCCACGAACCCCCCGCTCCTCCCCCTGTTTCGCCCTACCTGACGGTCCACGACGCCCGCGCGGCCATCGACTTCTACCAGCGCGCGTTCGGCGCGACGGTGGCGGCCGAACAGCCGACGCCGGACGGCAAGAAGCTCATCCACGCGGCCCTCCTGGTGAACGGCGGCCTCGTGATGCTCAGCGACGATTTCCCGGAAATGCGCGGGGGGGTGAGCCGCACGCCGAAGTCGCTCGGCGGCACCGCGGTGACGATCCACCTCGATCTGCCCGACGTCGACGCGACGTGGAAGCGCGCGGTCGAGGCGGGCGCCAACGTCGAGATGCCGCTCGCGGACATGTTCTGGGGCGACCGCTACGGCATCGTGACCGACCCGTTCGGCCACCGCTGGTCGCTCGCGACGCGGAAGAAGGCGGCCACGCAGCAGGAGCTGGACGCCGGCGCCCAGAAGCACTTCCCCGCGGCGACGTGAGGTGGCGCGAGGTGACGTGAGATGACGAGCGCGCGCTCCCCGGACGAGACGTTCCGCGCGATCGCGGACCCCACGCGGCGCGCGATCCTCGACGCGCTGGCCGGCGGGGAGCGCTCGGTCACCGAGCTGTGCGCGATGTTCGACGTGACCCAGTCGGCGATCTCGCAGCACCTCAAGGTGCTGCGGGACGCCGGGCTCGTCGCGCCTCGCCGGGAAGGTCGCTCGCGGCTCTACCGCGTCGAGGCCGCGCCGCTGCGCGCGGTCTACGACTGGGCCGCCCATTACGAGCGATTCTGGACGGCCAAGCTCAGCGCGCTCGGCGCGCTGCTCGATCGCGAGGCGGAGATCGCGCGCAGAGGAGGCAGATCATGAGACGCGACCTGCGCATCACCCGCGAATACCCCCACCCGCCCGAGCTCGTCTGGCGCGCCCTCACGGACCCGGCGCTCATCGCCGAGTGGCTGATGCAGAACGACTTTCGCCCCGAGCTCGGCCGCCGCTTCAAGCTCCGGTCGGATCCGGCTCCCGGCTTCGATGGCATCGTGCGCTGCGAGGTGCTGGAGCTCGACCCGCCCACGACGATGCGGTGGTCGTGGCGCGGAGGCCCGATCGACACGGTCGTGGCGTTCCGGCTCGAGGACACGCTCGTCCTCGGCCGCCGCGGCACGCGCCTCGTCGTGGAGCACACCGGCTTCGAGGGCCTGCCTGCGATCCTCGTGTCGTTCCTCCTCGGCGCCGGCAACCGCACCCTCTACGGCCGGACCCTCCCCGCCTTGCTCGACCGGCTCGCGCGCTCCGGGGCAGGCTCGCCCACGGACGCGCGGCGCGGATGCCACGAGGAGCGCGGCCTGTGGTGGGTGCTCGCGCAGGTCCTTGGGCCGATCATTCGGCGCACGGCGCAGAAGCGCGCGGACAGGGGATAGCCCACGTCGGGGCGACGCCGGCCCGTTCACGGGAGGCGCACCCAAAGTTCACGCAGCCGTGGCGCGAGCTCGTCGTGCGCACGGTAACAGCCGTGCGGCCGACAGCCACCACGCTCGTGGCTGCCCGAAAGGAGCCCATCCTCGATGAGAGCCGCTCGATTGCTCGTATCACCCGTCTTGGCGCTGTCCCTGACTCTCGGGTGCTCGCAGCACCTGAACGAGAACGTGAATGCAGTGGGTCACGCGACCTCCGGGTCGCCGGTGATCGGAGCGCGGGTCGAGACGGCGGCGCTGCACAGCTATGACGACGCGCCTCGCACGCCGGACGCGGACGACCCGGCGATCTGGGTGAACGCCAGCGCCTCCGGCGAGGGCCTGGTCATCGGCGTACTGAAGGACGCCGGGCTCCAGGTCTACGACCTCGAAGGAAACGTCGTGCAGACGATCCTGCCCCCGCGCCGGCCGGCGGTCACGTCAGAGGACCCGCCTGTGCCCGGCACGAAGCCCGAGAGCGGGACGAGCGCGTGCCCAGAGAGCGCGTCGGGCGAGACCTACAGCCGCTTCAACAACGTCGATGTGCAGTACGGCTTCGAGCTGATCAAGGCGAACGGATCGACAGAGACGGTCGACATCGCCGTGGTGACCGACCGGGGCTGCGATCGGCTCCGCATCTATGCGATCAAGCCGCAAAGCTCGAGCGGCCCCCTCATCGACATCACGGCGCCGAGCGCGCCGCGCGTGTTCCCGAGCCAGTTCGTTCAGCCGTCCTCGCTCCAGCCGACCGGCGAGCCGTCCGGGGTCCAGGACAACGACCTGGATGATCAGAACACCGCCTATGGGCTCGCGCTGTACCGCCCGGAGGACGACGACGACGGGTACCGCGCCTTCGTGACGCAGCGCAATCGAAGCGCCATCGCCGAGCTCGAGCTGTACGCCGCCGGCAGCGGCAAGGTCTCCTATACCAGGGTTCGTGAGCTCCGGTTCAATCCGGTCTTCACCGTCCCCGGGGCGAGCCCCGGGAGCCCGTCGATCCAGTGGACGCCCTGCCGCGAGGAGCCCGAGAGCGATCCGCAGTTCGAGGGGCTGGTCGTCGACCAGCAAGAGGGCGTGCTCTTCGCCGCGCAGGAGGTGGTCGGCCTCTGGCGCGTGCCGCTCAACGATGCGCTGCCGGCGACCGTCACCGTGCCGGCGAGCCGCCTGATCGCGAAGACCCGCTCGTTCGGCGAGCCGTGGTGGGCTGTCCCCGACGACGGCGAGTACGCCTGCGAGGACACGGCGCCAATAGCCCCGGTCGCCGGGACGATCGCGGCACCCGGCAACCCTTCGGCGGGAGGGTTGCACCTGGAGAGGGACGTCGAGGGGCTGGCGATCTATTACGGCGAGGACGAGGAGGGATATTTGCTCGTGTCGAGCCAGGGAGACGATACGTTTCACGTGTACGATCGGGAAGACCCGACGGACCATATCGCCGCTTTCCAGGTCGAGGGGACGGGGGAGACCGATGGTCACGACGTCGTGAACGTGCCAGCGGGCGGCGACTTCCCGTACGGCCTCTTCGTCGTTCAGAACGGGCAGGCGGGCGGGCCCGCCTCGGAGGATCCGATCAACGGCTTCGAGTACGACGGCTCGACGCAGTTCAAGCTTCTCGGCTGGGAGGATATCGCGGACGAGCTTGATCTCGACGTGGAAGAGGACGAGTTCGACCCCCGCGATCCGCACGACGACTGACCATCGTTTCCTTCCCGGTCCTCGACATCGCTTCTCCTTCTTCCGGGTGCGCAAGCGCCGGCAGGTCCGCGGGCCGCAGGGGCGGTCAGAGAGGAGCCGCTGCGCGAGTTGCGCGAGCGCTCGCGCAACTCGCGCGAGGGCGCGCGCTACGGGCCTCGTGAGGACCACCATCGCCGGCCATTTCCCCTGCCCGCAGCGCTGGCACGGGACCTGCTTTGGGGGAGGGAGACGACGGACCGCACGCGGCACGCCGCCGCCACGGTTCCGCGGCCTCAAGGGGCCCAAAGGAGGTCTGCGCACATGGACGGACAACTCGCCACGACCGGTCTTTCGAGTGTTGACCAGGGGACAAGGGCAGGAGTCGTGAACGACGTGAAGAGGAGCGACGCGCGCGCGTTTCTGGCGCGGGTCGAGGCGGACGAGCGCCTCGCCGAGAAGATGGCGGAGGCCGACGGGGACATGACGCGCATCCTCGCGATCGCCGCCGAGGCGGGCTGCTCGTGCACCGCGCAGGAGCTCGCGAGGGCTTACGAGGAGCACGTGCGCGCGGAGCCTTTCGCCTCGGCCTATGACTTCGGGTATCCCGTGGTCTACCTGAGCCTCCGCGCGCCCTCGGACCTGAGCCATGCGGCCGTGTATCTGAGCCTTCGCGCGCCTTCGGACGCCGGCGCGCCGCTGCCTTCCTGAACAACACGCGCGCACCCGCGCGATCCGGACGGCGACCTCCGCCGCAGCCGTGGAGGGAGGCGCCGTCCTCACCATCACGACCTCGCATTCAAACGACGGCTCTGCGCCCCCAGGAGAACTGGCCATGATCCGATCCCCCGGTCCGAAAGGGCACCCTCTGCACGGCTCCTGGCCGGAGTTCCGTGCGGATCCCCTCGCCTTCCTGCTGGACGGCACGCTGGCGCACGGCGATTTCTTCCAGTTCCGGCTGGGGCTGAAGAAGTGCTTTGCCGTCGCGGATCCGGCCGCGATCCAGAGGGTGTTCTCGGATCGGGAGGGCTTCACGGACAAGACGCCGCCGCACCGGATGCAGGACGCCTATCCGCGGAGCGTCGCCCGCCTCGAGGGGGGTGAGCACCTGGAACGCCGGAGGGCGCTCGCACCGGCGTTTCATCGCGAGGCGCTCCTAACGCGCGCCGAGGGCGCCGCGCGCGTGGTGCGCGAGGCGCTCGCGCGGCTGCGCACAGGCGAGGCGCGCGCGGTGCTGCCGGTGCTCGAGGACGTCGCCCTGCGGAGCGCGTCGATGCTGCTGCTCGGAGAGTCGGGAGAGCAGGTCGTGGAGCGCATCGCGACCGAGCTGCCCCGGGTGGAAGCGTGGCTCGGGCACGCCGCAGACGACGAGATAGCCTATGGCCAGGCGAGAGATGCGCTCGCGGCGTCCATCCTGGCGGCGGCAGAGCACCGCAGGGCAGCCGGGAACCGTGGGACGACCGATCTGCTGGATCCGCTCGTGCGCGCGGTGGACGACGGCCAGATCGACGAACGAGCCTTGATCGACGAGGTCGTGATGATGCTGGTGACGCACGTGCCGACGGCCGCGGCGTCGGCATGGGCGCTCCACGAGCTCGCGCAGCGCCCGGAGGTGCGAAGGCGCCTCGAGGAGGAGCTCGACGCGATCGGCACGCAGGGGATCGGCGCGCAGGGAGCGGAGGTGGAGCGCGCCTCGATCCTGTCGACGGTGGTGCAGGAGACCTTGCGGCTGCACCCGCCCGTATGGGTGCTGGCGCGCGAGGCGCGGAGGGAGTTCCGCCATGGGCCACACGCGGTGAGCGCGGGAGACGAGGTCCTCGTGAGCCCGTATGTCATGCAGCGGCTTCCGCGGTACTGGAAGCGCCCGGAGGCGTTCCTCCCGGAGCGTTTCGAGCCGGGCTCGCCATGGCACGAGGAGCGCCCGCCTTCGGCGTTCCTTCCCTTCGGGCTCGGGATGCGCAAGTGCATCGGCGAGCGGACCGCCGTGCTGCAGATGAAGCTCATGCTGGCGGCGCTGGTGCGGGAGTTCCGCTTCGACCTGCCCGCAGGGTACGAGGCGGGCGCAGGCGGCCGGCGGGCGCTCGTGCCGCGGGATGGGCTGCCGCTCGTCGTGGAGCGCCGCCGGAGGCCGGATCGGCGCCCCCGCGAGCACGAGCTGACGGGATGAAGGCCAGAGCGCGCCCCCAGCCGGCCGCGCGCAAGGAGACCCGGTGAGCGGCGCTCAGGAGAAGCCCATGGGGCACCGCCCAGCAGGCTGCGGCGCGGCGGGCCGGAGCGCCGGCTCCGCCGGGCTGCCCTGGACCGCAGCCGCGCCGCCCTCGTTCGCTCGCTCGCGCTCCCCTTCCAGGATCATCGCCACATCCCCGCTCGGCCCCATGGTGAGCCCGCGGCGCACGTGCTGAATGGGCGCCTGGCTCTCGAGCCGGAGCCGGTATCTCCCGAGGATCGTGCCGAGGACGACCTTCATCTCGTACATCGCGAACGCCGCGCCCAGGCACCGGCGGGCGCCGCCGCCGAAGGCGATGAACTCGAAGGGTGTGAATTTCCGATCGAGGAACCGCGAAGGGCGGAATCGCTCAGGCGACGGGTAGAGATCCTCGCGGCCGTGCAGGAGCAGCGGCGAGGCGGCGATCGCCTCGCCGGCCGGGATGGTATAGCCCTTGAGCTGGAACGGCCTCTTCACGACGCGGGCCACGTCCACCACCGGCGGGTGGAGGCGGAGCGCCTCCAGGCACACCGCCTCCAGGTACGGCAGCGACGCGAGCGCGTCCGCCTCGGGCGCGGGACCGAGCGCGTCGAGCTCGTCGAGGAGGCGCGCGAGCACGGCCGGCTCGCGGTGCAGCCAGTACATCGCCCACCCGAGCGACATGGCCGTCGTCTCATGGCCAGCGAACAGGAGCGCCCGGAGCTGGTCCGCGATCTCGACCTCACTCATGCCCGCGCCGTCGTCGCGGCGGGCGCTCATCATCAGGCCCAGGATGTCCTGAGAAGCGTCCCCCTCCGCGCGCCTTGCCCGGATCTCCTCGAAGAGCAGCGCGTCGAGCGCCCTGGCCGCGCGCTTGTGGCGCGCGTAGGGGCCGAAGCCGGCGAAGTCACGGCGGAGCGCAGGGATGATCATGAAGCTCGGGCTCAGCGACTCGATGAGCCCGAGCACGGCCTCGCGGGTCCTGCCGACGCGCGCCTCGCCCCGCACGCCGAAGACCACGCGGACGATCACGTCGAGCGCGATCGCCTGGGTCGCCGCGAGCATCGAGAACGAGCGGCCCGGCCGCCACCGCGACGCCACGTCCAGGCTGATCTCCGCGATCGCGCCGCCATAACCCCGCATCGCGCCGGCGCTGAACGGCGGGGCGAGCAGCCGCCGATCGCGCCGGTGCCGCGCGCCCGCCGTCACGACCACCGACGAGGTCCCGAAGACCGGCTCGGTCAGCTGGACACCCCAGACATCGAACTCGTCGGGGTCGGCCGTGTAGACCGCGCGGATCGCCTCCGGATCGCCCGTGATGGTCAGTATCCCGTTCGGCGACCTCAGGCGAAACGTGGGGCCGTACTCGGCGGCGTAGCGCCTGAAGACGGGCTCGGAGGAAATGAATCCTGCGCGAATGGTATCCACAAAGCTGAGCGACTTCGGCCCGGGCGGCAGATTTCCCATCGAGCTGCTCCGTGAGGGAACGAGGGTTGTCGGGATGTCCCCGGCCGGAGAAGACCAGGGCGCCGGGGACATTTGGACACGCGGACCGGCGTTCGGTTCCCTCGGTTCCGTGGGTTCCGTCGCTTCCGAGAGATCGCCGGCCCGCGCTCAGGCGAGCGGCGCGCACCGCTGCGCCACCTCGACGACGGCCTCGTCGAGCAGCAGCTCGCGCTGCTGCCCGCCCTCTCGCTCACGGATCGCCACGGAGCGGCGCTCGGCTTCGCGTCTCCCGATCACCGCGACGAGCGGGATCGCCGCCGCGTGCGCGAGGGCGATCTTCCGCGAGAGCGTGTCGTCCCCCGCATCGAGGATCGCGCGCACCCCCTTTCGCTGGAAGCCGAGGAGGACCTCTTCGGCATAGGCGCGCTGCGCGTCCGTCACAGGAACGACGACGAGCTGCTCGGGAGAGAGCCAGAGCGGCAGCGCGCCCCGAGTTTGCTCGAGCAGGATGCCCAGGAAGCGCTCCACGCTGCCGAACAGGGCGCGGTGCAGGATGGCCGGTCGCCGCCGCGCGCCCGACGCGTCGACATAGGTGATGTCGAAGCGCTCCGGCAGCACGAGATCGAGCTGGATCGTGCCGCATTGCCAGCTCCGCCCGAGCCGGTCGCGCAGCACGAACTCGAGCTTGGGCCCGTAGAAGGCCCCTTCCCCGGGCTGCAGCCTGTGCTCGAGCCCTGCGCTCCTCGCCGCGCCGGACAGCGCCGCCTCCGCCCTGTCCCAGACGGCATCGCTCCCGGAGCGCTCGGCGGGGCGCGTCGAGAAGCCGACCGCCATGTCGCGGAAGCCGAAGCCAGCGTAGAAGTCGCGCAGCGCGCTCGCGAAGCGCACGACCTCGGCCTCGACCTGCTCCTCGACACAGAAGATGTGGCCGTCGTCCTGTGTGAACTGGCGCAGGCGAAAGAGGCCGTGGAGCGTGCCGCTCGGCTCGTCCCTGTGCACCATGCCGAGCTCGCCGATCCGCAGCGGGAGATCCCGGTACGACGGCGCCATGCGCGCCACGATCTGCATGTGACCCGGGCAGTTCACGGGCTTGAGCGCGGCGGCGTGATCGTCTTCCTGCAGCCGGAACATGTTCGAGGAGAAATTGTCCCAGTGGCCGCTGGCCTTCCAGATCGCCTGCCGCAGGAGGAGCGGCGTGCGGACCTCTCGATAGCTGTCACGCATCATCTGGCGCCGGACCGCCTCCTCGAGGAGGCGATAGAGCGTGAACCCGCGCGCGTGCCAGAACACCATGCCTGGCGCCTCCTCCTGGATGTGGAACAGGTCGAGGCGCTGGCCTAGATGCCGATGATCGTCTTCGTCGAGCATGTCAGTCTCCGTCGGCGGTGGCCGGCCAGACGGAGCGCTGCAAAGCGACGTGCCCCGTCCGGATCCCGGCGGGGCTTGGTTCCTCGTGTGCTCGTCAGCTCACCGCACGCACACGAGACCAACCCCGCCGGTGCGGGTAGTGGTCGTCGTGGTCGCGGTGAAGCAGGAGCTCACGTGGACAGGTGTATCGCGGCGTCCAGATCTCGTCAAGCCGGACGTCCCTGTCCTGTGGATGTTCATGTCCACGCTTCATGTCCACTCATGTCCACGCTGGCCGCATGGCGGCGCGCCGCGCTGGCGACCCCACGGCGGCGCGGCCGCGCGCACGGCGTCAGCGTGACGGCTCCGGCTCGCCCCGCGCGGCCTCGGCGCCAGGCGGACGGACAGCGACCGCGCGGGACAGGAGCAGCGCGCCGGTGAAGAGGTAACCCGAGCAGGAACGGAAGACATCGTAGGAGCGGCCCAGCAGCGGAGCGCTCCGAAGAATGTCCCCGATGCGCCACATCTCCTCGTGGCGCGTGATCTCGAAGCTCTCGCCGCCGTCGATCATGCAGAAATCGTAGGTCAGGATCACCCGCACGGGGTACGCGCAGCGCGGGAACAGCCGCAGGTACAAGGTGCTGTCGACCAGGGCGCGGCCCGCGTCACGCGGCTCGGAGAGCCGGACGCTCAGCTGAGAGACGTCGAGGTCGAAACGGCCGCCGACGCGAGATCCAGAGAGGCCGACCTGGTACGTCTCGATCCCGCGCACGCGCCGCCACGGATTGACGAACTCGATGCCACGGGCAAGGTAGGGATAGACCTCCTTCTCGAGCGTCGCGATCGGAACCTTCGTGTCGTACATGAGGAGCGAGAGGCGTCGGAAGCGCGCCTCCAGGTCGGCGAGCCCGAGGCGCGGCATCGTGGGGATCGTGAACGGGAGGCAGTTCACCTTTGTCGCCATGTCGTGACTCTCCATCCGGACACGCCCCCGCCCGGTGTGAAGCGCCGGTCCGGGCGCGGAGCGATGAAGGCCGAGACGCAATGCATGGGCCGAGGCGGAGCGTGCTGGAGGTGCGTGCTCTGCGGCGCGTCGCTCCGCCCCGCGCGCCGCGTGTGCGCCGCCGCGCAAGGCGCTCGAAAGGCGCTGTTCTCCGCGTGGTTCAGGGAGAGAATCGGCGCGTCCGCCGTGGATTGCCCTGGTCCCTGGGGCGCCCGCGGTTATCTTCCCGCGCCGTTCGGCACGAAGCGCGCGGCGTTTCGCCCTCTCTGCCGGCGGCGAGTCACGAGGAGAAGAAGTGTCACGGGTTGTGGAGCGCGCAGCGAAGACCGCCAGCTGTCTCACGGAGCGGCGCAGAGCCGCGGCGCGGCGGGTCGCCGCGTTCACGGCGCTCACCCTCGCCTCGGCGGGGTGCGCCGCGCAGGGAGCGCCGGCGCTCGCCGCGCGCGGCGGCGCAGACCCCGGCGCGAGCGCGGGGGCGCCGGCGCCCGCCGCGCGCAGCGGCGCGGACCCCGGCGCGAGCGCGGCGGCAGAGCCGATCTTCCATGAGGCGGAGTCGCTCGCGGGGCGCTACCGCGTGATCGGCGTGCAGCTCTTCGTGCTCGACCAGGCCGCGGAGGCGGGCGCGGCCGGCGGGCGCGGCGCGGCGCGGCGGGCGGCGCTCGAAGCAGAGGCCGCGCGGCTGCGGGCGGGCGTCGCGGCGGCCTACGCCGCGCTCGTCGACGCGCCGGCGCTGCGCGCAGCGGAGCAGCGGCCGCGAGCGCTCCTCGCGCTCGCGCGGGCGCTCCAGGACGGCGGGGACGCGCGCGGCGCCGAGGCGCGGCTGCGTCAGCTCGCCCTCGAGCACCCGGCGTCCGGCGAGGCGGCCGAGGCCTACCTCGCGCTGGCCGACCTGGCGTTCGCCGCGGGGCGCCTCGGCGAGGCGGTGATCGCCTGCGACGGCGCGCTCCGCGGCGCGGCGGGGGCGCCGCTTCGCAAGCGCGCGCTCTACGTGAAGTCGTGGAGCCTGCGGGGCCTCGGTGGCCGAAGCGCCACCGAGGGGGCCATGAGGGCGCTGCGCGCCATCGTGCAGCTCGGCCCCGCGCGCGCCGGCTCGCTGGAGGCGACGATCGACGAGGCCGCGGAGCGAGAGCTCGTCGAGCTCTACGCGGCGCACGGCGATCTCGCCCAGGCCCGCGCCTTCTTCGCGGGCGCGGGCGAGCGCGCGGGCCCGCGGCTGCTCGGCGAGGTGGAGGCCCGCGCCGCGCGGCGCGGGCGCCCGGAGCCGCCCGATCGACCGGCCCTGTGAGGAGCGCCGCCGCCCGGGAGCCTCACCCTTCGCCCGCGTCGATCCGGAACCGCGGCGCCTCGATGCGCTCCCCCCGGCACGCCGGGCAGCGGCTCGGCTTCGCGAGCGACCGCCGCTCGTCGAACGCGTAGCCGCAGCGCAGGCAGCGCGCCGGCGTGACCGAGAGCCGCTCGCCGCGCGCGCGCAGCGAGCGCGCGAGGTGCTCGAGGTGCGGCGCCACGTCGCGCTCCCGCATCCCGAGGCGGGTGGAGAGCTCCCACGCGGTCGCCGCTCCCCTGCGGAGCTCCTCCAGGAGCGCCTGCCGCACCGTCTCCGACCGGGGCACTGGGCTCGGCGGTGGCTTCGGGTCGCTCATCGCTCTCCGCGAGCGTGACACCGCGGCGGCGCCGGTCCAGCGCCGATCGCTCGCAGCCCGCGCGAGCGCGCTCGCGCGCTGGGCTCGCGCCGCGCTCCAGCACCGCACGGCCAGGACAGGCGCACAGGTGCTGCCTCTCACGACGGCGGAGCAGCGCAGCGCGGCACCGACCGCGCGGCCATTGCGCTGCCCACAGCGCGCACGGAGAATGCCGCTCCGGAGAACAGCAGCGCATGATCCCGTGCCCGTCCGACGACGCCCTGGCCACCTGGCTCGCGGGCAACTTCCCGCACGACGACGCGGCGAGCATCCGCGGGCACGTGGCCGGCTGCGACGGCTGCCGCGCGCGGCTCTCGACGCGCCCGAGCGAGAGCGACCTCGGGGCGCCGCTCTTCCTCAACGCGACGCGCCAGCGCTTCGGCGCGAGCGAGCCGCCGCCGTCGCCCCCGCTCTCGTGGGCGCCGCCCTTGGCCTTCGACGACTACCGCGTGGTGCGGCCGCTCGGGCGCGGGGGCATGGGGCAGGTATACCTCGCCCACGACGAGGTCCTCGACCGGCCCGTCGCGCTCAAGTTCGTCGCGGCGGACAGCCCGGATCCCAGGACCATCGAGCGGCTGCGCGTCGAGGCCCGCGCGATCGCGCGCCTCCAGCACCCCAACGTCGTCGCCGTCTACCGGATCGGCGAGGTCCGCGGGCGGCCGTACATCGCCTACGAGTTCGTCGAGGGCGAGCCGCTCGAGCTGCTCCCGAAGCCGATCCCGTGGCCCGCCGCGCTGCGCCTCGCGCTCGGCCTCGCGCGCGGGCTCGCCGCGGCGCACCGGCGGGGCGTCCTCCACCGCGACATCAAGCCGGCGAACGTGATGCTCGACGCGAGCGGCGAGGTGAAGCTGCTCGACTTCGGCCTCGCCAAGCTCGCCGACCGGCCCGGCGCCCCCGCCCTCGACGCGGGCCATCGCGCCGCGCCGAATTCCGCCGTCGCGGCCGCGCCGTGGGCGCTCGCGGACATGTCCGCCCTGACGACCGCGATCCCGGTGGCGCTCGACGCGGCCTCCGCGCTCGGGACCGCGAGCCTCACCGACGGCGGCATGATGATGGGCACGCCGCTCTACCTCGCGCCGGAGCTCTGGGCGGGCACCGCCGGCACGCCCCGCTCCGACGTCTACGCGCTCGGGCTGGTCTTCTACGAGCTGTGCGCGGGCCGGCTGCCTCACGCGGGGCTCGACGTGCACGCGATCGCCAGCTGGGTGACGGCGCGGGCGCTCCCGCCGCTGCGCTCGATCTGCCCCGACGTCCCGGAGATGCTCGCGGCCGTCATCGATCGCTGCGTCCTGCGCGAGCCGGAGGCGCGCTTCGCGTCGGCCGAGGAGGTGCAGGCCGCGCTCGAGGAGACCGAGGCGCTCTGCCGGGCGTTCCAGATCGTCCGCCCCGCGTCGCCCCCCGCGAGCGCGCAGGACGCGGGCGCGGACGTCGTGCGCGCCTCGTTCGAGCGCCTCGCCCCGCGCGCCGAGGCGCTCGTGACGCGCTTCTACGAGCGGCTCTTCGCCCGCGAGCCGGCGCTCCGGGCGCTGTTCCCGCCGGACATGCGCGAGCAGCGGCTCAAGCTCGCCGCGGCGCTGCAGCTCGTCGTCGACAACCTGCGCGCGCCGGACAAGCTGGTCGAGATGCTCGAGGCGCTCGGTCGCCGCCACGCGGCGTACGCCGCGTTGCCCGAGCATTTCGACGCCGTGGGCCGCGCGCTGCTCGAGGCGCTCGAGGAGCTCGAAGGAGACGCGTGGTCGCCCGCCACCGCGCGGGCCTGGGCGGGCGCGTACGCGCAGGTCGCCGAGGCGATGCGGCGCGGGCTCGCGGCCGCGCGGGAGGGGGTGGTCTCCTCCACGCGGGCGCCCGCGCGGCTGCACGCCGCGGAGACCCGCTTCGCCACGAGCGCCGACGCGAGCCTGGCCTACAGGACCGCGGGCGGCGGGCCGATCGATCTGGTGCTGGTCCAGGGGTGGGTGACGCACGTGGAGGCCGCGTGGGAGGGCGCGCTCATCTCCCGGTTCTTCGCCGAGCTCGGCGCGTGGGCACGGCTCATCGTGCTCGACCAGCGCGGCACCGGGATGAGCGAGCGCGAGGGCGCGGGCGCTCCCGCCGAGCAGCAGGCGGAGGATCTACTGGCGGTGCTGGACGCGGCCGGCGTGGCGCGCGCCGCGCTCCTCGGCGTCGGCGCCGGGTTCGCGCCGTGCACGCTGCTCGCGGCGGCGCACCCGGCGCGGGTGCGCGCCCTGATCGCGCTCGGGAGCGCGGCGCAGATGTCTGCCTGGCCGGGGTGCCTCTTCGGGCTCGCCGGCGAGGACGCCGAGGAGGCCGAGCGCGCGCTGCGGAGCGGCTGGGGCGAGCCGCTCTTCCTCGATCGCCTGGCCCCGTCCGCGGCGGAGGACGGCGCGTTCCGGCGCTTCTGGGCCGCGTACCTGCGCCACGGCGCGAGCCCTGGCGGGGCGGCGCGCATGCTCCGGGCACACGCGGCGGCCGACGTCCGGTCCGCGCTGGGCCGGGTGAGCGCCCCGACGCTCGTGCTGCACCGGGCCGGCGATCGGGCCGTCCCGGCGGCGGCCGGGCGCGACCTCGCCGGCCGCATCCGCGGCGCGCGCCACGTCGAGCTGCCGGGCGACGATCACCTCCCCTTCGTCGGCGAGTCAGGTCCGCTGCTCGCCGAGCTGCGGGCCTTCCTTGGCGCGGATGCCGGGGGGAGCCTCGTGCCCGCCGCGGCGCTCGGCGCCGCCTCCGGCGGCTGATGCGCTCGGCGCGGGGCCAAGCACGCGGTGCGTCGTCGCCCGGCTCGCGCCGCGGAGCTCTCGTGGACACTCGTGGGCTCGCACGACGAGCCGCCGGACGCGCGCCCGCCTCTCGGACGCTCGCGCTCGCCGCGCTTCCTCAACCGATGTTTGCCCGCGCCACGATGAGCGGATGAGCTCGAGTTCAGCGTGCGGACGTCCGCGTCTCCGGCTTCGCCCGATACGACTTGAGAGTTCTCCTTATCTCGATGTCTCTCCAGGAAAAAGGAAACATCCTGTCTACCTTGCGATCCCGTGATTCCCCCGCTAGCTTGAATTGATGATGGGATGGTCGCGCCCGCTGACCTGCTATGTCGCTGCCGTGCTTGGCGCATTCGCGAGCGCTTGCTCCGGGACGGAGCAGGGCTCTGCCGGCGCAACGGCAGGCGCGGCGGGCGCAGGCGGGGCGGGAGGCGACGGCAGCGCCGAGAGCGCGGGCAGCGCCGAGAGCGCGGGCGGGGGCGCCGACTGCCCTCCTGGTGAGGAAGGCTGTCCCTGTGGGCCTCTGGGCCAGTGCGACGACGGGCTCCGCTGCGCAGACAGCGTATGTATTTCGGAGTGCACCAGCGCCGATGATGACCCGATGGTCGACGGCGACTGCGACTGGCGGGGAGGCCCGGAGGACCCCTCATTCCAGCGCTCGGATACGTGGGGCACCACGGGGGCAGCGCTCGTCTCCCCCGAGGTCGAGGGCAACGGCAACCCCGGGGCCGGCATCATCGGGAGAGACGCGGTGTGCCAGATGGCCGGCTTCTATCAGCGCCTCTCGATGCCGGACCTCGCGTGCGCCGGACCGCTCCTCCTCACGTTCGCCGCGCGCGTCGGCTGCGAGCTCGCGATGGATTGCCTCGGCCCGCCGGGGGTCGGGGTCCGGATCGACGAAGGGATCACCGATCTCGATCTCATGCCCTCTTCGTCCTTTGCCCCGCAACGCGTGTGCCTGGGAGAGCGCGCCTACGGCAGGCCGATCGAGCTGCTCCTCGCGCCCGCCCGGCGTTCTCCCCTGTGCGATGAGGACACCGGACAGGACTTCACGCTGACGTTCGATGACGTCGCCCTTCAGCCTGATGAAATGAACGAGTGCCCGCCGCCTGGCCAGGTGCTGAACGGCGACTTCGAAGCAGGCGCCGCCGGCTGGAAGGCGACCCCCGAGGGCGGCGTCTCCGAGATCGAGCGCGGCCTGGGCCAGGGCGGCGGCAAGGGCGGACATCTCGCCACCACGCTGTTCTGCCAGGTTCCCTCGCTCGAGGGCACGCTCTCGGCGCCCTTGCCGTCCGCCGCGCTGCCGAGCCCGGCGCTCCGCATCTGGAGCCATGGCAGCCCGGGGGCGATCGTCGACGTGATGCTGAGCACGCACCGGCTGACGGCCCTGACGGGCACGGGCGAGGCGCAGGTCTCCCATGCCTGCTTGCCCCGGTGGGCGCTCGGCATGGCGCACCGCCTCGCGTTCGCCTTCCGGAACCGGCACAGCCAGCCGTGCATGGAGGAGAACAAGCGGGATTTCACGGTGGATGACCTCGCCATCGTCTCTGACGACCGCTGCCCCGGGGACGCGCCGCTCTTCGACCCCGGCTTCGAGAACGACGGCGCCGACGCGGGCCTCTCGCCGACATGGGTCCTCAACGCGGAGGACCCCGCGCGCGGCAGCGCCAGGCTCGCGGTCGACGCTGCGGCCGCGCACGCCGGCGACGTCTCGCTCTCGCTGTCCGTGCGGAAGCCGTGCCGCGAGCCCTCGGCCTCCACCGTGTTCACCGTCCCCGAGCCTCAGGGGACGGCCGGTCCGGCGCTGAAGTTCTGGTACCGCACGAGCCACCTCCTCGCGGCGACCGCCTCCTCGATGCCAGGAGGCGCCCTGGCTGCCAGCGAGCGCTGGACGCAACAGACGATCTGCCTGGATCCGCGCACGGCGGGCATGCCCCAGCCGATCTCTTTCAAGATAAGAGCCAGCGGCACCTGCGATGCGCCGCTCGACGACGAGGCCTTGCACGTGGACGACGTCGAGGCGACGACCGATCCCTCCTGCCCGGCCGCGGCGCTCCCCTGAGCTGCGGAGTCCTGGCGCCTCGATTCGCCGGGCAGAAGGTGCCTCTCGGCTCAGCCGCGCTTCCGGCCCACCAGGATGACGATCGGATAGGCGAAGTGGACCTCGTCCCCCCGGAGCTCTGCGCCCACGCCGAGCGCGTCGACGCCGACGTCGGCGCGGTAGAGGGCCCGGAGCCGGTCCGCTCCGCCGGGCTCCGGGAAGGAGGCCCGGAGCGCGGCCTCGAGCTCCACCTCGAGCCGGTACCGCGTCGTCGTCTCGATCTCCAGCCCCGCCGCGTCGAACAGGGCGCCGAGCTCCCGCTCGGTGAGCGCGCTCGCGTGCGACGGATCGCGGATCTTCTCGGCGGCGTCGTACGCCGCCCGCTTGTCTTCGGCCGGCGCCACGTCGATCACGGCGACTCGCCCGCTCCTCTGGCACACGCGGGCCATCTCGCGCAGCGTCACGAGCGGCTCCAGCAGGTGATGGAAGCTGTAGCGCGTCGTGACCAGGCGATAGCTCTCGTCCGGATAGGGCAGCCGGCTCGCGTCGCCGAGCTCCCAGGTGACGTTGGAGAGGCCGAGGCTCGCCTGCCTCTTCCGCGCCTCGTCCAGCATCGCCGGGACGATGTCGAGCCCCCGCACGCTCGCCACGCGCTGGGCCAGCGCGCAGGCGACGATCCCCGGCCCGCAGGCCACGTCGAGGGCCGCGTCGCTCGGCGCCGGGGCGAGCGCGTCGAGCAGCAGCCCCATGGCGGATTCCGCCGAGTGGGCCCGGACCTCGGCGAACGGCCTGGCCTGGCGGGTGAACTGTTCCTGTATCAACGCATCGTGCGCCGCGGGAGTCGCTTGCTTCATGGCGCTCGAAGATGGACGCGCTCCGGCTTTACGGCTGCCGGCGATCGGACAAAGATCACCGCCGAGAGGCCACGCCTTGCAAGCCCGCGTCCTGACCCCGACGGAGACCACCGAGCACCTCGCGCGGCTCGGGCTCGATCATGCCGGCGCGCGCGCGTTCTCCTACGAAGACGAGCTGCCGGGAGCCGTGTACGGCTGGCACACCCACGCGCGGCACCAGCTGCTCTGTCCTCTGGCCGGCACGGCGCGCCTCGAGGTCGAGGACGCGTCCTTCCTGCTCCCCCCGCAGCTCGCCGCGCTCATCCCCGCGGGCGAGCGGCACGCCACCACCTGCGGCGACGCGTCCATCGTCTCGATCTATTTCGAGCCCGCCGCGTTCCCTTCCCCCCTCGCGGCGGTGAGGATCTTCGAGATCCCCGCGCTCCTGCGCGAGATGGTGATCTACGCGCGCCGCTGGCCGGTCGCGCGGCGTCCGGACGACGCCGCGGCCAACACGTTCTTCGCGGCGATGGCGGACATCATCGGCCCGCTCCTCGATCGCGGCGCCACGTACCGGCTGCCCCGCGGCAAGACGCGGCCGGTGCAGCGCGCGATCGAGTGCGCGCTGCGCGACGTCTCCAGCGCCGATCTCCCGCGGGCCGCGGCGTTCGCAGGGGCGACCGAGCGCACGCTGCGGCGGCGGTTCCGCGAGGAGACCGGCGTCACGTGGCGCGGCTTCGTCACGCGCGCGCGCGTGCTCCGGGCGATCGACCTGCTCTCCAGCCCGGGCGCCAGCGTCACGCAGGTCGCGCTGGACGTCGGCTTTCAGAGCCTCGGCGCGTTCGCCGCCGCGTTCCGCGCCGTCACCGGCCAGACGCCGAGCGAGTTTCGCAGGACCGCCCGGCCATCGCCGGGCGGTGGACACGAGGGCTGACCTGAGCCGGCCTGACGGCGCGGACGCGACCCTCGAAGAGCGCGCCGCGGACGGCGGCGCGCGCCGCGAGGTCGGGGTTACTGCGTGATCGCCCGGAGATCGAGCATCTCTTCGACGCTCGGGACCACGATGAGGTCGCAGCGGCGGTTCTTCTGCCGGCCCTCGTCGGTGTCGTTGGTCGCGACCGGATCGGTGTCCGCGAAGCCCGCCGCGCTCCAGTTCGCGACGGGGAGCGCGCCCCCGCCGCCCTTGACGTCGGCCGGGCTGACGAGGAACACGAGCACCTCGCGGGCGCGCATCAGCGACAGGCCCCAGTTGTCGCGGAACTGGCCGCCCGCGAGCGGCTTGTTGTCCGTGTGGCCGGCGACCTGGTAGTCGCGCTGGAGCAGCGACTTGTCGTTCTTGACGACCGTCGCCACCTTGAGGAGGATCTCCTTACCCTCCTTCTTCAGCGTCTCGCGCCCGGAGTCGAAGAGGACGTCGCCCGGCAGCGAGATGACCATCCGGTTGTTCCGGATGTTCACCGCCAGGCCGAGCTTCGTGAGCTCGTCCAGCTTCTTCTTGAGCGTCTCGAACCGCGCCTTGATCGCCTCCAGCTGGCGGGCGCGGGCCTTGAACTCGGCGAGCGCCTTCTCGCGCTCCTCCAGCGTCGAGCTCAGCTGCGACACCTGCGTGCTCGTCGCCTGGAGGTTCTCGTTCAGCTTGCCGATGTCGACGCCGGCCGCCTCGAGCTGCTTCGTCAGCTCCGCGACCTTCGCCTGGGCCGCCTCGAGCTCCTGCTGCGTCTGGGCGAGGCGGCCCTCCGTGGTCTGGTGCTGGCTCTGAAGGCGGTTGTACTTGTCGAGCTGGGCCTTCCACTCCTCCTCGGAGTAGCCGCACCCCAGCGAGGACGACGCGATCACGGCAGGCAGGAAGGCCGCGAAAGCGGTTCTGCGGCCTTTCAAGACACGAGGGTGCATGAGCACGCTCCTTCACTCTAGTTGGTGAACATGAGCTGGGGCCGAACGCTCGGCCCTCGCCCGGTTCCAGGTGACAGCGGCCTGTCAGGCCGTGCGGAGGCGTACCCTACCGAGGTCGCGCGCGATTGTAAAAGGCCGTATCGAGCCGCCCGACCCGCCGCCTCGCGCGCCTCTCTCCGTCGCCGCACCCCGTCACCGCGTCCGCCGGGCGCGGCGCGCTGACGCGGCGCGTGTATGCGCCATCGCAACACAGGTGCGCTTGTCCATTGTTCCCGCCTGCGCACCTGCTAATGGGACGGCCCATGGCCTATCGCATCACGCTGATCCCGGGCGACGGCATCGGCCCGGAGGTGGTGACGGCGACTCAGGATGTGGTCTCCGCCGCCGGCGTCGCCGTCGACTGGGAGATCCACCACGCGGGCATCGAGGTCGCGAAGCTGACGGGCTCGCCGCTCCCCCTCCCCGTGATCGACGCCGTGCGGAAGAACCGGATCGCCCTGAAAGGCCCGGTGACGACGCCGATCGGGGGCGGGTTCCGCTCGGTCAACGTCACGCTCCGGCAGACGCTCGACCTCTACGCGAACGTGCGGCCGATCCGCAGCCTGCCGGGCGTCGACCCGCGGTTCGACGTCGACATGGTCATCGTGCGCGAGAACACCGAGGGGCTCTACGCCGGGCTCGAGCTCATGATCCTGCCCGGCGTGGCCCAGAGCATCAAGCTCACGACCGAGCGGGGCTCGACGCGCATCGCGGAGTTCGCGTTCCGGTACGCGAAGAAGCACGGCCGGAGCAAGGTGACGATCGTCCACAAGGCGAACATCATGAAGATCTCCGACGGCCTCGCGCTCGACTGCGCGCGGCGGGTGGCCGTGGGGCACCCCGAGATCCAGCTCGGCGAGATGATCGTCGACGCGGCGGCCATGACGATGGTCCGCGATCCGAACCGGCTCGGCGTGATCGTGACGGAGAACCTCTACGGCGACATCCTCTCGGACCTCGGGGCCGGCCTGGTCGGCGGGCTCGGGATCGTGCCCGGCGCGAACATCGGCGACAACGCGGCGGTCTTCGAGGCGGTGCACGGGTCGGCGCCGGACATCGCGGGCAAGGGCTACGCGAACCCGACGGCGCTCGTGCAGAGCGCCGTGATGATGCTGCGGCACCTCGGCGAGCACGACGCGGGCGATCGGATCGAGCGGGCGCTGACGACGCTCTACCGGGCCGGTGAGGTGCGCACGCGCGACCTCGGCGGCGCCGCGAGCACGAGCGACTTCACCCGGGCGCTCTGCGCCGAGATCGAAAGGCCTCGCGCGGAGGCCTAGCGGAGGGCATCCTGATCCCGCAGACGTGGGATCCGCCTTCACGTGGCTGCTCGAGTGGTGCGCCGAGCTCGTCGGCGCGACGGACGGGGCTGCCGGCGCCGCGGGCGACGACGCGAGGCGCCGGCGGCGGCTGCGGCTCTTCCTCGCGCTCTCGTCGCTCGTCGCGGCGAGCTGCTTCCTCAGCGAGATCTGGGGCGTGAAGGGCCTGCTCCCGGCCGCCCTGTTCTTCGCGCTCGCGGTGAAGGCGACGCGCGCCGTCCTCGACGCGCGCGCGTCGCTGTGGCGCGCCGCCGCGCTCGACCTCGAGGACCCGGCGCAGCGCCCGCGCGCCGGCGCGGATCCGTGGTTCTCGCCCCCGACGGCGAGGGTCCTGCGCGCGCTGGCCGCCGTGATCGACGCCGCGCGCCGCGAGCGCTACGCGGCCGCGCTGGAGCGGCTCCCGTCGGTCGATCGGGCCGCGCTCCGGCCCGACGAGGCGCGGCTGCTCGAAGCGGCCCGCGCGCTGCTCTCGCTGGGCCTCGGCGACCCGGCGCGCGCGGCGCAGCAGGCGATCGTCGCGCTGCCCACGGGGATCGACGCCATCGACGCGCGGCTCGGCCGCGTGGTGATCGCCGACGCGTGGAAGAGCCCCGCGCGGCTCGAGGCGATCGATCGCGCGTGGCGGCAGGAGCTCCAGGGCGGCGTGGCGTCCGAGGCGCTCGAGCGCCTCCTGTCGCTGTCGCGGCTGCGCCTCGCGCCGCACGCGGTGGAGGCGCTCCAGCCCGTCGAGGCGCGCGCTCTGTCGGCCGAGGCCTGGTCGATCGGCGAGGAGGAGCTCGCCGCGGCGCTCGAGTCCCGCGCGCGGAGCGGCGTCTACCGCTGAGCCGGCGGCTCACCGCGGCCGCTCACCGCGGCCGCTCACCGCGGCCGCTCACGGCGGCGGCTCGCGCGGCACGGCGGGCGCGATCTCGCGCAGCAGGCGGAGGCCGCCGAGCGAGATCTCGACCACCGCGGCGAGCCGCTCCGCCACGAGCTGCTCCGCCGAGGGCCCCGCGGCGCGCGTCTCCGCGACGAAGGCGAAGCAGCGCCGGCCGGAGCCGCCGAAGGCGACCGCGAAGCCGTCGATCGGGGCTCCCGGCGGGGTGTCGGCGACGCCGATCGCCACGACCGTGTCGAACCCCTCCGGCACGTCGATCCGGCGCTCGGCGGCGGTGAGGCCCTCGCCGGGGCGCGGCAGGTCGCGCCAGAGCCGCGCGCGCGCCTCGCACGCCGCGCGGCTCGCGCGGCCGTCCTCGCGCCAGGTGCGCACGAGCAGCGACGTCGACGAAGCGGCGTGGGTCGCGACGAGCCAGGGGCCCTCGCCGTCCTCGACGCGGAAGCCGCGCGCGTCGGGCAGGGGGAGCCGGAGATCGAAGCGATCCGAGCTGTATTCGCCGAGCTCGCCGTCGCCGAGCGTCGACGCCGCCTGCGCGGGCGTCGCGGGCCTCGGCGGCTCGGGCGGCGCGGCCGGGGCCGGGGCGCACGCGGGTACCAGGGCGAGCAGCGCGGCGGCCGGCGCGAGGGCGCGGCGCGGCGCGCGCGCCTTCGGCTGCGGCCCGTGCCCCGGCGCTCCTTCGGGCTCGGCGCGCGGCTCCGGCCTCATCGCGTGAGCAGCACGAGCAACGCGCCTGCGCCGCCCTCCGCGTCCGGGGCCGTCGCGAAGGCGGCGACGTGGCGGGCGACGCGGCCGTTGCTCAGCCAGGCGGCGATCTCGCCGCGGAGCACGGCGTGGCCGCCGGGCGAGTGGTTGCCCTTGCCGTGGACGATGGCGACGACGCGGTCGCCGTCGCGCTGGCGCTTGCACACGAACGCCTCGACGGCCTCGCGCGCCGCCTCGAGCCTCAGGCCGTGCAGATCGAGGGTGCCGTCGACGGCATAGCGGGCGCGGCGGAGCCGCCTGAGCTCGCGCGGATCGACGTCGAGGCGCCGGCCCTCGATGCGCTCGCTGTCGTCCGTGGTCTCGAACTTGATCCCCTCGATGACGAGCGAGCGCATGCGCGAGCGCGCGTCCTCGTCCGGATCGAACGCGATCGTCGGGAGCGCGGCCCGCTCGACGCGGCTGGCGGTGACCGGGATCCGGGTCGCGCGATCCTCGAGCACGCGGACGCCGGCCATGTAGATGGCGAAGGTCTCGGGGTCGACGGGCCGCGGCGCCGGCTCGGCGCCTGCCCGCGGCGCCGCGCCTGCGCCCGGGGGCGCGGGCGATCTCGCCTTGGGCTTCGCCTCGGTCGAGGCCGCCGTCGCCTTGGGCTTCGCCTCGGTCGAGGCCGCCGTCGCCTTGGGCTTCGCCTCGGTCGAGGCCGCCGTCGCCTTGGGCTTCGCCTCGGGCGCCGGCTTGGCCTTGTTCAGCTGCCGGAGCGTGGAGAACGGCTGATAGAACGCCTCATTCACCTTGCGCGCCGCCGCCTTCGCGGCTCGCTCCGGGCTGGCCGTCGTTCTCGTGTCTCTCTCGCGCTTCGCGCCCTTCGCCATCCCCCAGAACATCGCTCGCGAGGCCGCGGAGTGCAAACCGGACGGCTTCGATGCCGGCGAGCTGCCCGTCCTCGAAGTGCCAGTCGGGGTCGTCGAGGCCGGGGAAGTCGTGCGGGTTGCGGATGTCCTCGGCCGTGAGCGTGGGGATGAGGCGCCGCGCGAGGTCGATGACCTTGGCCCTCTGCGCTCTCTCCATGTCGGCGAGCAGCGCGAAGATGCGAGGGAAGAGCTCGGCGGGCGAGGGGGCGGCGGGCGGGGCGCCTGGGCGGCCCGCGTCGTGAGAGCGCATCGGGCGCAGCATACGCCATCGGGCCGGGCGCGCCGCGCGCCCCCGTCGCGGCGCGTCCGGCCGCGCGCGCGGAGCTCAGCCGCCTCCCGCGCGTGGCAGCCCGGGCTGCGGCGAGGTGGAGCGGGGCCTCCGCCGGCACCCCGAACGGCTCGTCAGGCGCGCAGGCGAGGGCGCGCCGTGACCGACGCCCCCGCCCTACGGTTTCCACGCCGCGCGGCGCGAGGAACGGGGACCCACCCGCCCCCGGCGCCGCTCCTGGATCGAGGTCAGCGAGGCTCTCCGAGGCGCATGATCGGCCCGGGGCGATCCTCTGCCGGCGTTGCCTCGGATCGCCCGGGGTCATGCGGCTGCCCGTATGGATGGAAGTCTCCGTACGGCCTGAAGGGTCTGACCGGCCGGAAGTGCCCATACGGCCTGAAGGGTCTGACCGGCCGGAAGTGCCCATACGGCCTGTGCGGCCAGAATGGCCTGAACGGCCGGAAATGCCCATGATATGGGGCATCATCCGGGGGAATCCTGGCGCCGGGGAAGTCCGAGCTCGTTGTCTCCTCGACGAGCACGAGATCTTGGATGGGCGTCGTGCTCCCCGCAGCAGCCATCTGCGCGGTGCCGAGCGCCATTCCGGACAGCGCCAGGGCCCCGAGCGCTTTGACCAGCTTCATCACGGAATCCTTTCACGATGCGAGCGTCTTGCCGGGCGTCATCCCGTGCGGGCTGCGTCCCTGGCGATGCAAGCGTGAGGCCCGTTCGCGGCGGACCGCTGGCGTCGCGAACGGCGGCGCGGGTTCCTGATAACCGTGGATCGGCGCCGCGCGCGCGCCTCGCACGCCGCGGGGCGTCTCGTGTGCGCGCGGTGGACAGCGACCGGCACCGGCCTGCGCGCGTGCGCGTCGATATCGACGCGACGGTCCCCTTCCCGGCTCAGGGCGTGATCAGGACACTCGACAGATCATCGACGATCCTGCCGACATCACCGCCCTCGAGATTGACGAGCACGGTGATAGAAGCATCCTTGTCGACCGCGTAATAAGACGACGACGTGAAGCCCCAGATACCGCCGTCGTGACCGACCTGGACGCCGAGCGGAGATTCCCGGCGCGACAGCCCGAGGCCGTACCCGGTGACCTCGCCGAGGGGCGCGTCGACCCACGCGGTCATCTCTTCGAGCTCGGCGGGGCCGAGCAGCGTGCCGTCGAGCACCTTGCGGTAGAAGCGCGTGAGGTCGCCCGTGGTCGAGACCAGCGCGCCCGCCGCGCCGGCCGCGGACGCGTCGATCGCGGAGGTCATCTCGACGAGCTCCCCTCGGCTCCGCCCGTAACCGTGCACGAGGCCGGGCAGGGCCTCCTCGGCGCCGTCGAGGTAGGTGTGCGCGAGCCCCGCCGGCTCGAGGACGCGGGCGCGGAGCAGCTCGCCGATGGGCTCTCCCGAGGCCGCTTCGACGATCAGGCCGGCGATGATGTAGTTCGTATTGGAGTAGGCGAAGCCGCGCCCTGGCTCGAAATACGGCGGCTTCGACGCCGCGAGCTCGATGAGCTCCGCGGGTGTCCACGTGCGCGTCGGATCGTCGAAGGCCGCGGTCCAGAACTCGTCGAGCGCCGTGTAGTCGAAGACGCCGCTCGTGTGGTTCAGGATCTGTCGCACGGAGATCTGCTCTCCGCGGGGGATACCGCCGACGTACGCCGAGACGGCGTCGTCGAGCGACAGCCGGCCTTCCGCGCGGAGCGTCAGCGCCAGCGTGGAAACGAAGGTCTTCGTGATGCTCCCTGCGCGGAAGAGATCGCCGGGCTGGATGTCCAGGTCGGCCTCGGTGTCCGCGACCCCCGAGGCGCCGAGCCAGCTGCACCCGCCGAGGTGCACGGCGGCGGCCGCGCCGGGGAGCCGCTGCGCATCCACGGCCGCGTCGAGCGCTCTCTGGAGCTCGACCGAGAGCTCGTCGCAGCCGGCGCCCGGCGTATCGTCCGAGCCGCCGAGTCCAGCGGCGGCGCTGCCGACTCCGACGCTCCCACGGCCCTCGTCGTCCGTGGTGGCCACCACGTCGCGCAGAGCGGGCGAGGAGCTCGTGCACCCCGCGAGCAGGACAACGCCGATACAAGAAGAGAAGAAGGCGGTCGGCCGAAGGACACGGCTCATCAATCGGGTCTCCATGGCTTCCCCGTGAGGTCCATTGCTGCGCTCCGCCGCGCCGCTCCCGATCTCCAGGGGCGGCCCGCGAAGGACGGGCATCAAGACGCGACGGGTCCGACCGTGTCAACCGGCCCGCAAAGATGCGGGTGCTCTCGCTCACGCAGGACGTCGATAACGCAGCTTATGGCGTGAGTCGGCAGACAGGCCGTTCCCACGAATCATGCGCGACGGCGAGCGCCCGCAGCAAGGTGATCACGGCGATCGAGTGGCTGATCCGGCCGTCCTGCATCGCCGCCCTCACGTCATCTGCGCTCATCACGACCGCTTCCGTGCTCTCGTGCTCGTCACCCTCGGGCTCGCCGACCCGCCGCGCGCCGCGGGCCAGGTAGAGGAAGCAGCGGTTCGCCTGGAGCGCAGGATTCGGGTGCACCCACCCGAGCGTCTCGAGCGACTCCACAGCATACCCCGTCTCCTCCAGGAGCTCGCGCGGCGCAGCGGCCGCCGGCTCTTCCCCTGGATCGACGAGGCCGCCAGCCGTCTCGATGGTCACCGCGTCGACCCCGTGCCGGTACTGCCGCACCAGGACGAACTGACCTTCATCCGTGATCGCGGCCACCGAGATCCAGTCGGCGAGCTCCAGCGTGAAGGCAGGATAAGACGCGCCCGCGGCCATGACTTCATGGCGATGGATCGCGAGCGGACCGAACGTACCGGCGAGCGCCGAGGCGTGCCGGCGAGGAATCGTGATACCCATCCCGCCTCACTACTACGGCGTGCCTCTCGCCGCCTTCTCCGGCACCGCTCCTGTCTTCTCCGTCACCGCTCCCGCCTTCGCCTGCGTCGTGCTCGCCGTCTCCGACGCTCCCGCCTTCGCCTGCGTCGTGCTCGCCGTCTCCGGCGCCGCGCTCGCCGTCTCCGGCGCCGCGCTCGCCTTGTCCGGCGCAGGGCCCGCCATCTTCTCCGGCGCCGTGCTCGCAGACCTGTCGCGGCGCTCCCGCCGGAGCACCTCCTCCGCGTCCTCGCCGGGCATCCGCTCGGTCGCCCCTCGCTCTTCGTCCTGTGGCGGCGGCCACGCGGTCACATAGCGGGGTGCCTCGCCGGGTCCGGACGCATCGATCCACGAGACGCTCCCCGTCCCTGGCGCGCGCACGTCGACGTGCACGAACGAGCTGTTCGGATAATACCCGCAGCCCGTGTCGGCGAGCGCGCGGCAGGCGGCGGCGAGCTCATCGTTCCGCACCCCGGCGATGCGCAGATCGAGCGCCCGGCCCGTCTGGTGCAGGCTGCCCTGGCTCTGCGGCCGGTACCCGCTCACGAGCGACACGAGCCGGCCCGGGTACCGCCGCGCCAGCGCGTCGATGCGGGAGAGCAGCCCGGGATCGAGCAGCCGTACGCCGGGCGCGATCTCCCCTCCCTGCACCCAGCTCGCCCTGCTCCCGGCGGCTCGCGGCGCATCGCCGGCGCGCCGCCCCTTGCGGCCCGCCGCTTCCGGCCTCCGCGCGGGCGCGCCCTCGTCGGACAGGATGGGCCGCGGCGTGCCCCACGGGCGCGCAAGCAAGGAGAGGGCGCGCCGGGCCTCCTCGCGCGGCTTCCCCTTGCAGTCGACCAGCTCGAGGCGCTCGGGCTCCAACCCGCTGCGATCCATCGACAGCACCGGTCCGTGGCACGGCTTCGGAGGCGCCTCCCGCTCCACCCCCTTCTTCGCCCCGCGCCGCTTGCTCTCGGCCGTGCGCGCCGCCCGCCTCTTCTCCTTCTTCCTCTCGCCGCCCGCCTTCTTCTTGGCGACCACCTTTTTCCCGCCGCCCGCCTTCGCCGAGCCGCCCGCGTTTTCCTCCGCGTCTGCAGCCGCGTGCGGCGCCTCCCTGCGGGTACGAGCCCTCCCCCTCCGGTCCCCCGCCGCGCTCGTCTTCTCGTCACCGGTCGCCGCCGAGGCGCTCTTCGCGCGACGATCGGGCGGGCTCTCCCGCGTCTTCGTTCGCGGAGCTTGCTCCGCGCCTGCGGGGCTCGCCGGCGCGCGGTCCCGACGGGCCTGTTCGCTCTCCTCTTCCCCCGATTCCCCGGACCTCTCGGCAGCAGCGTGCGCCCTGGGCAGCGGCTCCGCGAAGACGGGCCCCGCCAGGATCGCCGGCACCGCGATGCTCACCAGCACCGAGAGCGCGGCCGCGCGAGCACGCCTCAGGCGCGCACGCGGCTCCCCCCTGCGCACAGCTCCCCCTGTGTCCCGCGGCGCCGCGCCTTCACTGCTCACGGATCGAAGGCTCATCATGGAAAGCTCCAGTCGGGTCGGGTGCGAGTGCCATCCGCCAAGGAGCGGATCTCCCAGACGCGGCGTCGCCGCCCGTCCGCAGGATGTGGGATTGGGAAGGGCAGTCAGCGGTCCGCTTCTTGAATCGACCTGGGACGAGACCGGCAACCTCGAAACAGCGTCTCCGAGACGCCCCTCGCGGAAGCTCGCAAGCTCGGAAGGCAACCTCGGAAGGGAGACTCGGAAGGCAAGCTCAGAAGGGACCGAACCCTGAGGACAGGAATGGCATGAAGTGCGGAGGGCAGCCCAATTTTCTGCGGCGCTGACCAAAGGCTGTGGTAGGAACCCAGCTGCCTCGCGACTGCGGTCGGGTCGTGAGCGCGGCTCCGGGGTGCATGGGGGCAGAGCCCCTCGTCACGCGGTCCGCGGTCGGGTATCGCCCGGCGCACCACGCACTGCGGCGTGGCCCTACCTTCACGATCAACGCAGCCAGCGTGATCAGCGCGGAGATAGGCGTCGCGTCCCTTGCGCAACATCGTCCGGGCCATCGCGGATCGCGGGGGAAGCGCCCGGCCCAACACGCACCAGCCTCATTCACCACAACATCGATGCAAGCGGGGCGCCACACGCGGGATGCGGAAGCCGAACCCGGTGGCGCGTCCATGATCGCTCCGAGGTCACCAGGGGCACGACATGCGGCGAATTCGTAGAGACGCAACCAAGGTCTGGCACAATCCCGAGCTCCACACGGCCTATGGCCCTGGTCAGCCGAACAGCGCGGGGCTGCCGCGTCCGACGCAGAGCGGCGAGGACCGGCGGGCAGCCAAGCAACACCGCGCCGCGCTCGAGGCGCTTTTCTCTCCGCGCAAGGAGCCGGAGGCAGAGGACAGCAAGGGCGGGCGCGTCAAGTCCGGACGCGACGCCGCGTCCAAGGCGCCGGGGCGCATCGTCCTCGCGCCGCCTCCGCAGAGCGACCCGAAGGCCGTCGAGCGCCAGCGGCTCCTGTCGAAGCTGCTCTGCGCGTCGGGCCGGCCCAACATCTCCAAGGCCGCGAACGAGTTCCTCCGCGCCGGCCACGCCTTCCCCGCGGAGCAGGACGTGTACCTGCAGCTGCTCGAGCACAGCGACGAGCAGCGCATCCAGGAGGCGATCGACGAGCTCGCGGGCATCCTCGTCGGCGAGCTGCCGAAGCGTCGCGCCGTGCTCGAGTCGCGGCTCCGCCGCATCGAGGAGTTCGCGGAGGAGCCCGCGACGCGCGAGGCCGCCGAGCGGCTGCGCCGCCAGGTGAGCGGCAGGCCCGAGGCCCCGGCCGCGGACGGCGCGGCCCGGGGCGGCGCGGGCGGGGGCGTCTCCGAAGCGAGCGGCGAGGCGGAATGACGCGCGCGGAATTCGAGGCCGAGCTCCGCAAGCTGATCCAGGCGTTCGAGACGGGCACCGGCAACGAGCGGTGCGTCGCGTGCGTCTCGTGCGAGCGCTGCGTCGACTGCACGTTCTGCCGCAACTCGAAGGCGCTGCAGCGGTGCCACTACTGCGTCGACACCCAGCGCTCCTCGGACAGCACGCACTGCCGCGGCTGCCGCGATCTCATCGCGTGCAGCCACTGCGTCGCGTCCGAGCGGTGCACGCAGTCGTCGTACCTCGTGCGCTCGGTCGACTGCACCGGCTGCACCTACTGCTTCGGCTGCGTGGGCCTCGTGCGGAAGGACTTCCACATCCTCAACCAGCCTTACGATCGCAGCACCTACTTCAAGCTCACGGCCAAGCTGATGCGCGAGCTCGGGCTGAGCGCGGGCACCGGGGCGGAGCCCGCCGCCGCGCCGAGTCGGAGCGCGGCCGCGCAGCGCTAGCGATGCGCGCGGTCGTTCAACGCGCGCTCGGCGCGCGCGTCGAGGTCGGAGGCCAGGTGGTCGGCGCGATCGAGCGCGGCCTCGTCGCCTTCGTCGGCGCCGCGAAGGACGATGACGACGCCGACGCCGACCACGTCGCGAGCAAGCTCGCGGGCCTCCGGGTGTTCAGCGACGACGCCGGCAAGATGTCGCGGGCGCTCGCGGACGTGCGCGGCGGCGGCGTGCTCGCGATCAGCCAGTTCACGCTCTTCGGGGACGTCCGGCGCGGCCTGAGGCCGAGCTTCGACGGCGCCATGGAGCCCGTGCGCGCCGAGGCGCTGTACGATCGCTTCGTCGCCGCCTTGCGGGCCCGCGGCCTCACGGTGGCCACGGGCCGCTTCCGCGCCGACATGCGCGTGTTCGTCGAGAACGACGGCCCGGTCACCATCCTCATCGATTCGAAGCGGACGTTCTGAGGGATCTGCCGCGATCGGCGGCGACGGCCACCCCCTTTTCCCCGAGCGCCGCGCAGGCTACGGGGGAGCCATGCGGGTCACCATCGTGGGCGCGGGGGCGCTCGGGCGGATCTACGGCGTGCGCCTCGCCACCCAGGGAGACGACGTCACGTTCGTGGTCCGGCCCGAGCGCGCCGGCGACGTACGGCCGTTCGTGGTCGAGCAGGTGAACGGCGCCGATCGACGCGACACGCTCGATCGCCCGCGCCTCGCGGCCGAGATCCCGGCCGACGCGGACGTCGTCCTGATCACCGTGCGCTTCGATCAGCTCGTCCCGCGCGCTGACCTCGGCGGCGCCGCGCAGCGCGCCGCGGAGGGCAGGTCGGTGGCGGATCTGCTCCGCGGCGGCCCGGCCGCGCCCGCCGTGGTGCTCACGCCGCTCCTGCCCAGGGAGCGCGCCGACCTCGAGGAGGCCGCCCAGCGCCGCATCACCCCCGCGATGCCGGGCGTCTCGGGCTACCTCGACGAGCGCGGCGTGGTCCGCGCCTGGATCACCGAGCTCGCGCCCACGCTCATCGACGAAGAGGGAGGCGCCCCCGCGGAGCGACCGCCGCTCGAGGAGCTCGCGCGCCGCCTCACGAGCGCCGGTGTCCCGGCGCGGCTCGAGCCCGACGTGGGCGCGCAGAACGTGGCCACCACGACCGCGTTCTTCCCGCTGATCGCCGCCATCGACGCGGGCGGCGGCGCGAGCGCCCTCCTCGAGAACGACGGCGTGCTCCGCACCGTGATCGAGGCCACCAGGGAGTCCGTGGCGCTCGCGGACCGGCTGGGCAAGGTGGCCCCGTGGACGAAGCTCCTCCTCCGGTTCATCGGTCCGCTCACGCTCAAGCCGGGCGTCGCGCTCGTGCGCCTGCTGGCCCCGGAGTTCTTGCGGTTCCTCGACGTGCATTTCGGCCCCAAGCTCCACGCGCAGCACCTCGCGATGGGCGCCACCGTCCTCGAGATGGGCCGAGAGCGCGGCGTGAGCATGCCGGCGCTCGAGCGGCTGCTCGCGCACCTCGGCGGCCGCCCACGGGCGCGCTGAGCCGCGGCCTCCTGCGCGCGTCGGCGTGCCGCGGCGTCGGCGTGTCGCGGCGTCAGCGCGCGCGCGCGGCCGCGAGCTGCGCCGCGAGCACGATCGCCTCGCGCATGCCGCGCGGGTCGGCGCGCCCCGTTCCCGCGAGATCGTACGCGGTGCCGTGGTCGACGCTCGTGCGCACGATCGGCAGGCCGAGCGTGACGTTCACGGCCTCGCCGAAGCCCAGGAGCTTGCTCGGGATCGTCGCCTGGTCGTGGTACATGGCGACGACCCCGTCGAGCGCGCCGCGCGCCGCGAGGCGGAACGCCGTCTCCGCGCCGACGGGCCCGGTCAGCTCCGCCGCCGGGCCCGAGCGCGAAAGCCGCCGCGCCGCGAGGCGGATCCCCGGCGTGATCCGCACCTGCTCTTCGTCGCCGAGGAGCCCGCCTTCGCCTGCGTGCGGGTTGAGCGCGGCGACGGCCACGCGCGGCCTCTCGCGGCCGAGATCGCCGAGCAGCCGCGCGAGCCACACCGCGGCGCGCGCCACCTCGCGCGGGCTCACCGCGTCCGGCACCTCGCGCAGCGGCACGTGGGTCGTCACGAGGGCGGTCACGAGCTTGCCCGAGGCGAAGGCCATCGTGACCTCGCGCGCGCGGAGCCGCCGGCCCAGGTGCTCGGTGTGCCCGAGGAAGTCCGCGGACCCCGGCGCGCCGCTCGTGGCGATCGCGTGCTTCGACGCGGGCCCCGTGACCAGCGCCGCAGCGACGCCATCGCGGACCAGATCCGTCGCCGCGTCGATCCAAGCGAGCTGCGCCGCGCCGTCC
Source organism: Sorangium sp. So ce128 (assembly GCF_051525245.1). Taxonomy (NCBI): domain Bacteria; kingdom Pseudomonadati; phylum Myxococcota; order Polyangiales; family Polyangiaceae; genus Sorangium; species Sorangium sp. So ce128. The sequence continues at coordinate 8,991,433 of NZ_CP150313.1, forward strand.
TCGGCCTCGGGCCGACCGAACGCGCTCGGCCGCGAGAGCCGCGCGCTGCCCGCCCAGAGCCCGATCGAGCCGGGCGCGAGCTCCTCGACGGCGGCGCGCCCATCGACGACGACGAGCCGGCGGGCCGCGACCCGGACGAGCTTCGCTGCCCGCCGGATGATCGCCTCATCGCCGACGAGCACGCAGCGCGCGCCCTCGACGGACGCCGCGCCGGCCACGGCCACCTCGGGGCCCACCCCGCTGGGGCACCCGACGCTGATCGCGATAATCGGCGGCCCGGCGGGGCGCGAGCGACCGCCGCCGCGCGCCGCACCGGCGGCGGTCGTTCGCGCGCCGCCGCGGCGAACCGGCGACGTCATCGGGTGATGCGCCGCTCGCGCCCGGGCGGCGTGGCGTCGTTGGCCGAGGACGCCGATCGCCCCTTGGCCTGCGCGGCCTCCTCGTCGTCGCCGTCCTCGTCCTCGTCGCCCTCGTCGTCGCTGTCCTCGTCCTCGTCCTCGTCCTCGTCGCGCAGCTCTCCGCGCTCGTCGCCCTGGGCCTCCTCGCCGGCCCCGCTCCGCTGGAGCGCCCTGCTCGCATCGCCGCCCTCGGGACCACCGGCGCCGGGGATCGGCGACTCGAGGCGGTACCCGGCCCCGCGCAGCGTGACGAGCGGCAGCGCCGCGCCGAGCTTCGCCCGGAGACGCCTCACGTGGATGTCGACGGTCCGCGCGCCGCCCTCGTACTGGCTGCCCCAGACACGGCGAAGAAGCTCTGTCCGCGACACAACTTTTCCGCGGCGCTCACACACGTACGAGAGCAGCGCGAACTCCTTCGCGGTGAGCGGCACGTGCATGCCGCCGACCGAGACGTCGTGGGCCGCGCGATCGATGACGATCGCGCCCACCTTCACCCGCTCCTCGGTCGCGAACTCGCTGCGGCGCCACTCGACGAGGCGCACGCGCGCATAGAGCTCGGCGGGCACGTACGGCACGAGCAGGAAGTCATCGAAGCCGCTGGACGGCTCGATCCGCGCGATCTGCGCGACGCTCACGGCGACCAGCGCGCCGACCTCCTCGAGGCGCGGCTCGCGGCGCAGCGCGCGCAGCGCCGCGGCGGCCAGGTCCGGCCTGTCGAGCGCCTCGACGACGATCGCCCGCGCCTTGCTCTCGTCGTCGTGGAAGAGCCGCGGTGGATCATCCCAGAGATCCAGGGTTCGCACGTCAGCGCCCAGCGAGCGCAAGACCGATGCGGCACCCTCGTCGCGCTCCAGATCCGGTCCGTGTCCAACGATGGCTATGAACGAGCGACGCGCCATGAACGCCCCGTATACGGGTGTCACGACGGGCCGGCAAGACGCACCGCGCTAAACCCACCAATACCGCTGCGGGGCTTACCTTCCGCCTGGCGTTCCAGCCTTGAAAATCAGCCGATCCGCGTTCCGCCGACCGTGATGAGATCGATCTTGATTGTGGGGCACCCAACACCTACGGGGACGCTCTGTCCGTCCTTGCCGCACGTCCAGATGCCGTCGGAGACGGCGACGTCGTGGCCGAGCATGGTGACGCGCCGGAGCACCTCGGGGCCGTTGCCGATGAGGTTCACGCCCTTGAGGGGCGCGGTCAGCTTGCCGTCCTCGATGAGGTAGCTCTCGGTCAGAGAGAACACGAAATCGCCGTTCGAGATGTCGACCTGGCCGCCGCCGAACTTCTTCGCGAAGACGCCTCGCTTCACGGACCTCACGATCTCCTCGGGATCATGCGGGCCCGCGAGCAGGATGGTGTTCGTCATCCTGGGCATCGGCGCGGCGGCGAAGCTCTCGCGCCGCCCGTTGCCGGTCGGCGTGAGCCCGAAGTGCCGGGCCGAGAGCCGGTCGTGCATGTACCCGACGAGCTTGCCGTTCTCGATGAGCGTGCTGCGCTCGGGCTCGTGGCCCTCGTCGTCCACGTTGATCGTGCCGCGCGACTGGAGGAGCGTGGCGTCGTCCACCACCGTGCAGAGCGAGCTCGCGACGTCCTTGCCGATCTGTCCCGCGTAGTTGCTGGTCCCCTTGCGGTTGAAGTCCGCCTCGAGCCCGTGCCCCACCGCCTCGTGGAGCAGGATGCCGCTGTCGCCCGGGGCGAGCACGACGTTCATCTCGCCGGCGGGCGCGTCGCGGGCGTCGAGCATCGCCACCGCCTGCCGCGCGGCCTCCTCGGCGTGCCACTCCGGCGACTTGCCCTCGAAGTAGGCCGTCGTCATGCGCCCGCCGCCGCCGCTCGAGCCTTCCTGGCGCTTTCCGCCGCGCTCGGCGAGCGCGCGAACGCCGAAGCGGATGAGCGGCTGGACGTCGTGCGCCATCCGCCCGTCGCTCGTGGCCACGAGGACCTCGCGCACCTCCTCGACGAAGCTCGCCTCCGCCTTGACGATGCTGGGATCGTAGGCGAGCGCCGCGGCGCTCGCGCGCTCGAGCAGCGCGCGCTTCGCGAGCCCGGGGGCGTCGAGCGAGATGCTGGGCAGCTCGTAGCGGGTCGGCAGCTCGCGGCGCCTGAGCTCGATCTTCTCCTTGCCGCCCGAGCCCGTCGCGATCTGCGCCGCCGTCTCGGCCGCGCGCCGCATCGCCTCCCAGGTGAGGTCCTCCGTGTACGCGTACCCGGTCGCGTCTCCTCGCTGGACGCGGACGCCGACCCCCATCGACACCCCACGCGAGGCCGCCTTGAGGATCCCCTCGTCGAAGGTGAACCCGCCTCCGGCGCGGTACTCGAAGAAGAGGTCAGCGTAATCACCTCCCTTGGACAGGGCGACCGAGAGGAGCCGCTCGCAAAGCGCGGCGTCGACGGCATTTTCCTCTCCAGGAGCGAACGGGGCACGGTAGGCCTGGCTGCGCGACATGGTGCCCAACTCTAGGTCCATTCGCCTGGACGGTCGAGAAACGGCGGCGCTCCGGTGCGCCCTCCCGCCGACGCCCGCGCTCGGCCCCGGCGGCGGCCGAGCTCGCGACCTACCCCCCTGCCCTCTCATCCGGCGCGGCGCGCATACATCGCCCGCGCGGCACGGGCACGCCGCGACCCCGCGCCCCCGGCGATCGCCGGGTCGCGCGACCTCCAGCGAGGCGGCCGCGGGTCGCGGAAGATCGCACGAAATGTGCAACAAGGCCGCTCGACTGCTAGGCTTAACGCTGTCTTCGCGGGAATGGCGGCGCTCGCCACCTTCCCCGCGATCTTCGCGAATCCCCGGCCGTTCAGCGCGTTCCTACAGGGTAGGGCGCGCTCTTCGACGCGCCTCGACCGGACCGCCCAGCGTCCGACCGGGGCGGGGGCTCGCGGCCACCGCGCCAGGCGGTCGCCGCGTTGCCGGACAGAGGCCCCCGGGGGCCGCACACTGCAAACAAGCACCTTCGCGGTAGCTTCCGGAACTTCCGGTGCCGCGCGCTTGTACGTGGTGGCGGGATTGGCTAGGTGTTTTTTAGGCGAGGTGAGGGATGCCGACGAGGCGCCCGAGCAGCGCCTTGCTGCCCTCAGCAGGAGATTTCCATCGCCGTGGCGGTCGATCGCGACAAGGTACTCCAGACCGCGCAGAAGCTGGTCGAGCGGAAGCGCTTCGACAAGGCCATCGCCGAGTACCAGAAGCTGGTCGCAGACGATCCGAAGGACGTCCGCACGCTGCTCAAGATCGGCGACCTCTACCTGAAGACGGAGGAGTACGTCGAGGCGATCACCACCTACGAGCGCGTCGGCCAGTTCTACTCCCTCCAGGGCTTCGCGCTCAAGGCGATCGCTGTTTACAAGCAGATCCGCGAGATCATCCACAAGCACGTCCCGCAGTACGAGGATCGCTTCGGCCACATCGTCCCGCGCCTCGCGGAGATCTACACGCAGCTCGGGCTCACGAGCGACGCGCTCGCCGCCTACGACGAGGTCGCGACGCGCCTGCTCCGCGCGGGGCGCGACCGCGACGCGATCGACATCTTCAAGCGGGTCGTCGACCTCGACCCGAACAACCCCCTCGCCTATCTCCGCCTCGCGGAGGCGCTGATCCGTGTCCGCGACTACGACGCCGCGATCCAGCGCTTCGGGACGGCGGCCGAGCTCCTGCTCAAGCTCGGGCGGCGCGACGACGCGCTGAAGGTGGTCGAGCGCCTCCTGCAGCACCGCCCGGACGCCCGATTCGCCCGCATGGCCGCCGAGATCTACCTCGACCGCGGCGACCAGAGCGACGCGATGTCGGCCCTGACCAAGCTCCAGATCGCGTTCAAGGAGAACCCGCGAGACCTGGAGACGCTCGCGCTCCTCGCCCGGGCCTTCGACCTGCTCGGGCAGCCGGCCAAGGCGATCGAGGTGCAGAAGGAGTCGGCGCGCATCGCCAAGGAGGCCGGGCGGGTCGATCAGTTCACAGCGCTCGTCTCGGCCCTGATCACGCGCGCCCCGAACGACGAGGGCGTGCGCCAGCTCGCCTCCCAGATCGCGCCCTCGTCGAGGAACACGCGCGCGTCGATCGACGTCGAGCTCGAGGAGGAGGAGGACGAGGAGGCGGAGGAGCTCGACGTCGAGGACGACGAGCCCGCGTCCGCGGTGCCGATCCCGCTCCGCGCGTCGCAGCCCTCGACGTCGCCGATCGCGAGCCCGCGGCAGCTCGTCGCGCACGCCGAGAGCCTCCGCCGCGACCGGCAGTACGACAAGGCGGTCGCCCTCCTCAAGGGCGGCGTCGCCCGGCTGCCGGCCGCTCGAGAGCTGCGCGAGAAGCTCTGCGATGTCCTGATCGAGGCGGGCGACCAGGACGCCGCCGTCGAGCAGATGCTCGCGTTCGCGCAGCAGCTGGCCAGCGAGGACGCCGTCGACGACGCGGCGAGGCTCCTCGACGAGGTGCTGCTCCTCGATCCCGACAACGCCCAGGCCACGGAGATGCTCAACCTGCTCGGCTACGCCGTGCCGCAGGAGGAAGAGCTCGCGGAGGAAGACGCCGCCGGTCCGGAAGCCTCGCCGACGGCCGGCGAGAACGACGCGTATGCGTCCGAGGTGCCGAGCCAGGACCTCTACGACCCCGACGCGCCGCTGCCCGCGTACACCCTCGATGAAGACGGCGTCGTCGAGGCGCTCCCCCGGCGGCCCGAGCTCGTCACGCACCTCGACGATCCGTTCGCGAACGAGCCGCCGCTGCCGAGCTTCCCGATCGAGGACGTCGAAGAGGTCGAGGACGTCGAGGAGCTCGAGGCCATCGACGACGAGGAGGAGGAGACGGCGTCGGTCAACCCGAGCCGCGTGCCTGAGCACCCCCTCGCCGTCGCTGCGTCCCAGGCTCCGCCCCCGGCGTCCTCGATACCTCCCCCTCCCGTGCTCGCCGCGCCGCCGCCGGCCCTGTACAGCCCGGTGTCGGGCCGACCGGCGTCGGTCCGGCCGGTGTCGGGCCGCTCCGTGCCGCCAGGCTCCTTGCGGCGCGCGGACGCGCTCGACGAGGACGCGCTCGAGGAGGTCGAGTTCTTCGCGCAGCACGGGATGTTCGACGAGGCGCGGAACATCCTCGAGGAGCAGCTGGCGCGGCTGCCGAACCACCCGCTCCTGATGGAACGGCTGCGCGAGGTCACGGAGCTGGCCTCGGACGCGCGGGTGGTGCGGGCGGCGACCGACAACGAGAGCGGCACGCGGGCCGTCCCGCGCGGCAGCGAGCGGCCGGACGAGGATCGCGCGTTCGACATCGCCGAGTCGCTCAAGATGATCGACGAGCTCGAGGTCGTGCCGGGCTCGGTGACGGGCGTCCAGGACGATCCTCGGCAGATCAGCGTCGAGAGCGTCTTCGAGCAGTTCAAGGCGGGCGTCGCGGCGCAGATCTCCGAGTCCGACGCGTCGACGCACTACGATCTCGGCGTCGCCTACAAGGAGATGGGCCTCTACGCCGACGCCATCGGCGAGTTCGAGCTCGCCTCCCGCGACCCCGGGCGAGAGTGCGTCTGCCAATCGATGATCGGCGTCACCCACCTCCAGATGGGCGACATCGAGGCAGGCATCGACGCGCTCATCCGCGGGCTGCACGCCTCGCACAAAACGGTCGAGCAGGAGCTCGCGCTGACCTACGAGATCGCGAACGCCTACGAGATGCGCGGCGTCCCCGAGCAGGCGCTCTACTACTTCCAGCGCGTCGCCCGGATGAGCCCGAGCTACAGCGACCCGCGCGGCAGCGTGGCGGAGCGGCTGCGCCGCATCGACGTCCCGAAGCCGGCCGCGCGCGCCGTCGGCGCCGAGATGATCGCGGACGAGTTCGACGCCGCCTTCGACGATATGCTCCCGAGCGGCAAGCTGCCCTGAACACCGCTCGCGCGCGGTCGCGCGGGTGCGCCCTGGAACCGCCAGAAATTGGGCCACGGCGGGCGCTCTCCGGTACCGGACGAGCATGAACCGACCGCTCCTCCTCGCCGCCCTCACCTCGGTCCTGGCTGCCGGCTGCGGCGCCGGGATCGAGACGAACGCTCGCTCCGGTCGCCCGCAGGACGCCTCCGCCAAGGTGGCGGCGCAAGCGCGGCGCGAGGTCCCGCAGCGCGCGAAGGGCTCGCTCGACGAGCGCGGCCCGATCGCCGAGCAGGCGCCCGGCGCGCGCAAGCCCGGCGATTATGTGGCCTACCGGTTCTCGGGCAGCTTCAGGAAGACGCCGCTGCTCCTCACGCAGCGGGTCGTCGCGCGCGAGGGGGACGTCCTCGTGGTCGACGTGACCCTCGAGGACGGCAAGCAGACCGAGGCGCTGCGGGTCCGCATGAGCGACGAGCCCAGCAGGCGCGGTGAGATCCTCGGCGCGGCGTGGATCGACGACGGCGCGGAGCGGCCGGCGACCCTCTCGGCCTACGACGCGATGATGGCCAAGACCGCGCTCGCCGCCGACGAGAACGAGGACGTGCTCGGCAGCGAGGCGGTGAACGTCGAGGTCGGCGGCTCCTCCCTCCCGTGCCAGCGGACGAGCTTCCGCGTGCGCATCGGCAAGACGAAGGCGACGATGCGCACGCTCCAGAGCGACGACTTCGCCTGGGGCGACGTGGGCGGTGAGATCACGGCGGAGGACGGACGCGTGCTCTACCGCGCCGAGCTGATCGACAGGGGCCACGCGGACACGGATGAGCGCGCGGCCGCCGGCGCAGAGCCCGGCCCCGCGCCCCGACCGGCGACCGTGGCGCGCTCCGCCGACGAGGACGAGGCGTACGACGACTACGAAGACTGAGCCGGCAGGGGCGCGTCGCCCTGATTTCCCTTCGCGACGAGGATCTCGATCGAGCGCGCGGCCGCCGCTTTGACCAGGTGGCCCATCTTCGGGTGCTCGGGCTCGAAATCCGGCTCGATCCCCTCGGCGCGCAGCGCCTCCGTGCAGACCGGCCCGATGGACGCCACCACGCCCCGCGCGAGCGCGGCGCGCAGCCGCTCGACGAGCCCCTCCTCGGCCGCCACGAGGAGCGCGTGCTCGACCTGCGCGCGGCTCGTGAAGAGCGTGATCGCCGCGCCGCCGTCCGCCATGAGGCGGAGCGCCTGCCGGAGCGGCGCCGTGTCCTCCGGGAGCGCCCAGCGGTACACCGGCACCGGCGTGACCTGCGCGCCGGCCGCCGAGAGGCTCGCGTAGAGCTCGTGGCTCGGCGCGCCGTGCTCCTGGACGGCGACGCGCTTTCCGCGCAGATCGCCGAGCGCGCTGACGGCCTCGACGATCTCTCGCCAGGTGTTCGGCTCGCGGACGGTGATGAAGCGGGTCAGACCCAGCTCGCGCAGCGCCGCCGCCGGCTTGGGGCCGCGCACGACGAGCTGCACGGAGGAGAGCGCCGCCGCCAGGAGAGATACGCCCTGGGCGTCCGTGCCACCGTCGCCATCGGACGCCCCGTCGCCGCCCTGGTTCGACTCGAGCGCAGGCGCCGCCTCAGCCACGAGCGCCCGGGTCCCGACGCCGGTCATCAGGATCACGAGGTCGAACTCGGCGCCCGCGAGGCGCCGCGCGAAGTCGAGGGCGCGCTCGTTCCTCTCGATGGGCACCTCGCGGAGCGTGGGCGCCGTGACGGGCACGCCGCCATACCGCTGGATCAGCGAGGCCATCTCGGAGGCGCGGCGGCTCTCGAAGCAGATGACGCGGCGCCCGGCGAAGTCAGACGGCGCGGGCGGAGACGGACGGTCGTTTCGTGGGTGGGTGGGCGTGCTCACCCGCTCAGCATAGCCCGGGTCCGGCGCTGGCGGGTTTCGGGCGGTGGACCAGTTTGCTAAGCTCCTCCATGTGAGCCATCCGATGAGCAACGAGGCTTCCGGGGTCCAGGGGAGCGGGCTCTCGCGTGCGACGTCGGAGAACGACGCCGGCCCTGATCCCGTCATCGGCGCGGGCATCGCGCTGCTCGGCATCTTCTTGATGGGGGTGGGGGGCGCGCAGGGCGCGCACTACCTCTTCAACTTCGGCGTGCTCGTGGCGGTGCTCGGGGCCGTCCTGTTCGTCCTGTTCGTGGCGCTCACGGCGCTGAAGCAGCGACGGGCGCTCGGCCTCGCGAGCCGCGCTCCGAGCCCCGAGGTCAGCGCCGAGCAGCGCGACGCGCGCGACTGATCAGGCGAGCGCCACTGGCGCCCGGCAGCAGCGCGACGCGCGCGACGGATCAGCCGAGCGGCGCTCGCGCCCCACAGCAGCGCGGCGCGCGCGAGGGCTCAGACGAGCGCGCTCGCGCCCCACAGCAGCGCGACCTACGCGACGGATCAGACGAGCGCGCTCGCGCCCGGCTCACGCCGGGGGCTCGCCGCCGGGATCGCTCCGGTCGTCCGGTGGCGCCGAGGAGCCAGCCTGACGGCCGGCCTCGACGGAGAGATCGGGCTCGATGTCAGCGAGCGAGACGCCGAGCTCCTCGGCGATGCGCTCGATCTCGGCCCGCTCGGCCGGCGTGGGCGCGCCGTCCGCCGCCGCGAGCCGGATCAAGAGGCGCACGACCTCCACGCGCTCGCTCGCGTTGCAGAGCGCCTTGAGCTCGCGGTAACAGCGGTCGACCTCGCCCTCCTGGAGCGCGGGCAGCTTGCCCTGGAGGGCGTTGAACACGGCCTCGACGCCGCTCGGCGCGAGCCCGTCGACGTGCGTGAGCAGCTCGCGGAGCAGCTCGTCTTCCTTGTCGGAGAAGCGGCCATCGACGCAGGCGACCTTGCCGAGCAGGACGATGACGGTGGCGATGTAGCGGAGGACGACCGCCTCGTCGTCCGGGAGCGCCGTGCGGAGCTCCGTCAGGAGGGCGTCGAGGTTCGGGAACGAGCCCCCCTGCTTCAGGCCGAGCCAGGCGAGGAGTCCCACGTGATGAGGCTACCAGATCCTCGCCGGGCAGGGCAGCCCGGCGGAGCCCCGCCCTCTACGCCCGTCACCGCGGTCGTCCATGTCGCCGTCGCTGTGGTCGCCTTCGTCCATTCCCCAGCGGACTACTCCTCGCCGCCGCGGTCCGCAATCCAATCGTCCACGGGGTTGTCGGACTTCGGGGTCTTCAGGATCGAGCCATCAGGCCCGTCCTTGCGCACCACGAGCGTGCGCCGCGTCGTGGTGTCGGGCGTCTCGCGCGCGACCACGGTGATCACGTTGACCCCGGGCCGGAGCGGCGCCTCGAACGCGAACTCGGCCTTCTTCGGGTCGGCGCCGTCGCGGTTCGACTTGTAGTAGAGCTTCCGCGACCCGACGAAGATGAAGGTGTCGAGCAGCCGCTCGCTGTCCGACGCCGTCCCCGTGATCTTCATGGTGCCGGCGGTCGTCGCCAGCGCCGCCGCGGCGATGTCCAGCGTCGGCGGCGCGTGCGAGTAGAGGTCCTCGAACGCGACCGCCGCCGGGGCCGGCCCGCCGCCAGGGGCCACCTCGCGCGCCGCGACGAACGCGAAGCGCCCCGCGCCGAGGTCGATCTTGAGGAACCCGCCTGGCGCCTCGCCGAGCACCTTGACCACGGCGCCCGCCGGGAGCCGGCCGAAGCCGCGCGCGCTCGCCTCGGGCGACGGGAGCAGGGTGGCCCCCTCCGCCCCAGCCTTCATGGTAGAGCCGCCGCCCTGGAGCTGGATGCGCGGCGAGATCGGGATCTTCACCTTCTCGCTGGCGAACTCGCGGAGATCACGATCGCCGACCGAGAGCGTGAGGGTCGCCTCGGGCTCCGACAGGTGCTGCTCCACGTCGAAGCTGAAGACCACCTTGCGCACGTCGCCCGGCTTGATGTTCGAGACGTCGAAGCGCCCCGCGTGCAGCATGAGCCCGTCGCCCGACAGGTTCGCGATGTTCGCCTGCGTCTCGTACGACGGCCCCTTGCCGACGTTCTTGACGGTCAGGTACATGCTGACCCGCTCTCCCTTCTGGATGAGCCCATCGCCGTTGCCCTCGCGGTCGTCCGCGATCTGATAGGCGTACTGGAAGAGCGGCCGGTCGAGCGCGCGCACCGTGGGCCGGATCTCGACCGCCGGCGGCTCCGGCGCGGCCGCGACCTCGAACTTCACCTTGAGGCCGTCGCTCCGCGAGAGGGCGTCCATCGGGATCGTGCAGACGCGCTTCTCGTTCGCCTTCCTCGGCTTCGTCGAGCCGACCTTCCGCCCCTCGACCTCGCACCAGCCGAGCGGCGCCTTCGCGCTCTTCGTCTGGCCGGGGCCGATCTTGCCGAAGATGAGCTCCTTGCTGTCGAAGTACGGGTTGTCGCTCTCCGTCGTCCCGCGGAGCCGGTAGACCGGCTGCTTTCCGTTGTTCTTGACCGTGACCCGGAGCTCCATCGGCTGCCCCGCGGTCACCTCGGCGTTGGGGCGATCGGTCTCGACCTTCACGTCGAGCTCGGACTTCGCCGCCGGCGTGGCCCCCTCGGGCGCGTCGGACCAGTCGACGCCGAGCTTCGTCAGCTCGGCCGCGACCTTGCCGAGCTCCTCCTTGCCGACCTGATCGATGTAGTCGTGCATCGCCCGGAGCTGCTGGAGCCTCGGCGTGGAGGGCGGCATCCGCGCGGCGAGCTCCCGCGCGAAGCGGATGGGGAAGTCGACGGAGAAGTCCTCGTCGATGTCGCCCCCGCGCTCCCGCAGCTGCTCGCGGTCGGCGCTCGTGAGCTGGTAGCGGACGACCTCGGACGGCTTGCCCGCGGCCGCCGCGCGCGCGTTCGAGAGGTGCGCCGAGAGATCGCGCTCCCGGAGCCCATCCTTCTGGACCGTGAGATCCATCTCGAGCTCGTCGACCGTCATCGGATCGAGCTCGATGTCCGGCGTGACGCCGACGCCCTGGATGGAGATGTCGCCCGGCGTCAGGTACTGCGCGATCGTGAGCTTGAGGGCCGCCTTCTCGGCCGTGACGTCGGGGAAGACGAGCTGCACGCTGCCCTTGCCGAACGTCTGCGAGCCCACGATGACGGCGCGATCGTTGTTCTTCAGCGCGCCGGCCACGATCTCGCTCGCGCTCGCGCTGTTGCCGCTCACGAGCACCACGATCGGGTACAGCGGCTCGGTGCCCGGCCCCTTGGCGCGCTTCTCCTCGCGCCCCTCGGAGGCGCCGACCGTGGACACGATGACGCCGTCGGCGAGGAACTTGTCGGCGATGCGCGCGGCCTGGTCGAGCAGGCCGCCCGGGTTGCCGCGCAGATCGAGCACGAGCCCCTTCAGCTGCCCCTTGCTGCGCAGCCCGTCGAGCGCCGCGTCGAGCTCCGCTGTCGAGGTCGCCTGGAACGTCTTGAGCCGGACGTAGCCGACGCCGCCCTCGAGGGCGCGCGACTCGACGGACCTCACCTTGATCACCTCGCGGGTCAGCTCGAAGGCCTTCGGCCCCTGCCACCCTCCCTCGCCCTCGCGGGTCACCCACACGGTGACCGGGGTGCCGGGATCGCCGCGGAGCCTCCGCACAGCGTCGTCGAGCGGCATGTTGAGCGTCGACTCGTTGTTGATCTTCACGATCCGATCGAGCCGCTTGAGGCCCGCCCTGCCCGCGGGCGTGTCGGGCATCGGGTTCAGGACGGTGAGCATCTGGTCGCGGATCGAGATCACGACGCCGAGCCCGCCGAACGCGCCCGACGTGGAGAGGTTCATCTCTTTGTACGCCTCGGGGCTCAGGAACGACGAGTGCGGGTCGAGCGTGTGCAGCATGCCGTTGCACGCGGCGTACTCGACGTCCCGCAGATCGACCTCCGTGCCGCGGAGGTTCTTCTGGAGGAAGGTGAAGACCTCGCGGAGGCGCGCGGAGACGTCCCAGGGGCCCTGGATGTTGTCGATCCGGAACTTCTTCTCGCTGGTCTCGACGCGGACGGTGACCTCGTTCGGGTCCTCGTTGAGGACGATCACCTGCGCGACGTCGCGCTGGACGGCGTTGAGCGCCGACAGCAGCATCTCCTTCGGCTTGACGCGATCCGGCTCGACGTACTTGTCCCGGATCATCTTGAGCGTCTCGTTGACGGCCTCGAGGCGCGTGAGATCGTACGGCGCCTTGGCCACCTGCCCGGTGACCGCGAGCGCCGGCTCGAACCCGCGCCAGAGCCCGCCAGGGCCGAACTGAAGGACGAAGTACGCTGCCAGCGGGAACGCGGCGGAGACGACGAGCGCCTTGGCGATGCGCTCCAGGGGTCGGTGAGGCATACGGCGATCGAGTATAGACGCACCCCAGCGAGCGTCGACCGACGTCAGCGCTCGATCGCCCCGAGCGCCCCCGAGCGCCGCGTTCCAGCGCGGGCGCTACACGGGCTTCTGCGTGTCTTCTTGCTTCTCTTCGGGCTTCGCCGGCAGCTGCTTGGCGGGATCCTCGTCCTCGTCGTCGCGGATCCCCTTCTTGAAATTCCGGATGCCCTCGCCGATCCCCTTCCCGATGTCAGCGATCCTCCCGGCGCCGAAGAGGAGCAAGGCGAGGCCGATGAGGAGAGCGATTTCGAGCGGTCCGATGCGGCCCATAGCGTTGATCCCTTGAAGGCTGCCGCGCGCTCGGCGGCAGGTCGGCGGGCCACGGCCCGGTTTGCGTCGACCCATACCACCCATCCTCCGCACCGGCAATGCAGCGGTTCGGAGCGCTGAGACCCGTGCTAGGCTCGCGCACCGGCTTCGCTGGAGGAGAGACGAGGCGCGTGTGCACCCGCTCACTCCGCCAGCGGTTCACAAATCAAGAACGGCTTGACGGCCCAAACGGGATCGCCAGCCGGCCGGCCCGGACGCCAGCCTCGGATGAGGCCGGCGGTGATCCATGGCTTGAGCCCTCGCAGGCTTCGCGACAGTCGACACGGGGAAAACACGATGCCGATGAACCGCTTGAATCGAAAGGCAGCGCATTGTCTGGCAGGAGCGTCGGTGGCAGCGGCGGTGCTCGCCGGCGCCGCCGGGCGCGCGAACGCTCAGGAGGCGAGCGAGGGCGACACGGTGAGCGTCGACGGCAAGGGGATCGTCGGCGGCGCGCTGCTCGGCGGCGAGGTCGTGATGCTGACCATGGGGGCGATCGGGGTCGAGCGCGCCTGGCCGTACCTCGTGTTCGGCGGGCTCGGCGCGGTGGGCGGCGGCGTCGCCGGCTACTTCGTCGAGGCGGCGGATCCGCCCGCGGAGGTGCCGCTCTACATGCTCGCCGGCGGCATGGCGCTGGTCATCCCGACCCTCGTCGTCACCCTGAACGCCACCGCGTACAAGCCCCCCGAGTCCGACCAGAGCGAGCCGATCCGCAACGAGCCGGCCGCGGAGCCCCCGCAGCCGGGGATCAACGTCCAGCTCACGACGGACGCCGCGCAGATCCTCCGGCGGGCCCGCTGGGAAGAGCCCCGGCTCGGCCTCGTCGACATCACGCCGCGCCGGGTCGCGCTCGGCGTGCCCGCGCTCTCGTTCAAGCCGCTCTACTCGCAGGACGAGATGTTCAAGTTCGGCGTGGCGCAGGGGCACGAGGTCCGCGTCCCCGTCCTCCGGGCGACCTTCTGAGCGGCCCGGGGTCGCCCCGGGCGGCGGCGCGGGGCAGGCGCCCCCCCGCCCCGCGCGCCGGTCTCTGTGCCGATCCCTACGCTCGGCGTTAGGCTCTCGCCGTGGCCGACCTCCACGATCCTCCGCTCCCCTGGTCCACGCGGCTCTGGTTCGCCTTCGCGTGCTTCTTCCGCGTGCTGTTCGATTCCCAGTTCGCCGCGCGGGCCTGGCAGGCGCGCGCGTCGGTCGCCGCCCTGCCGCCGGCCGAGCGCGCTGAGCCGCGACGGCTCGAGCGAGATCGCGCAGGCGGCGCGCCCGCGGCCCCCGAGGCCGCCGCGGCTGCGGCGAGCGAGCCCGCCCCCGCGCCGCACGCCGCCCCCGCGCCGCACGCCGCGCCCGCGGTGAGCTCGGCGCTCCAGCTGCTCTCGCTGCTCCAGCGCGAGGGGCGGCTCGTCGACTTCCTCGAGCAGGACATCGCCTCGTTCGGCGACGCGGACGTCGGCGTGGCGGCGAGGATGGTCCACGAGGGCTGCCGCAAGGCGCTGCGCAGCCACGCGAAGCTCGCGCCCGTGCGGCGCGAGGACGAGGGGGAGAAGGTGACGCTCGAGGCCGGCTACAACCCCTCCGAGATCAAGCTGATCGGCAACGTGTCCGGGACCGCGCCCTACAGAGGGGTGCTGCGCCACCGGGGCTGGCGCGCCGACGACGTCTCGCTGCCGACGCCGGTCGCCGGCCACGACGCCAGCATCATCGCCCCCGCGGAGGTCGAGCTATGAGCGCGCGCTACATCATCGGCATCGATCTCGGCACCACCCACTGCGCGCTCGCCTACGCGCGCCTGCCCGAGGACGGAGCCGACGCGCGGCTCACGCCGTCGCCCGAGGTGATGGCGGCCCCGCAGCTCGTGGCGCAGGGGACGCTCGATGCGCGCCCGCTCCTGCCCTCCTTCATGTACATCCCTCACGAGAGCGAGGGCCCCCAGGCGCTGCCCTGGGACGCCGAGCGGCGCTTCGCCGTCGGCGAGCACGCCCGCGCGCGCGGCGTCGACGCGCCGGCGCGCCTCATCTCCAGCGCGAAGAGCTGGCTCAGCCACGCTGGCATCGACCGGCGCGGATCGACGCTCCCGCTCGGCGCGCCCGAGGACATCGAGAAGATCTCGCCCGTCGAGGCGTCGTGGCGGTACCTCGAGCACCTCACCGAGGCGTGGGATCACCTGTTCGCGAAGGACGATCCGGCGCTCGCCCTCGCGAAGCAGGAGATCGTGATCACGGTGCCCGCGTCGTTCGACGCCGCCGCGCGCGATCTCACCGTCGAGGCCGCGAGCGCCGCGGGGTTCGAGGACCTCACCCTGCTCGAGGAGCCGCAGGCCGCCGTGTACGCCTGGATCGACGCGGCCGGCGAGGCGTGGCGCAAGCACCTCCACCCGGGCGACGTGCTGCTCGTGATCGACGTCGGCGGCGGGACCACCGACTTCTCCGCGATCGCCGCGGTCCCGCGCGACGGCTCGCTCGAGCTCGTCCGCGTGGCGGTCGGCGACCACATCCTGCTCGGCGGCGACAACATGGACCTCGCGCTCGCGCACGTCGTGAAGGCGAAGCTCGCCGCCGAGGGCAAGGAGCTCGATCGCTGGCAGATGACGTCGCTCACCCACGCCGCGCGCGTCGCGAAGGAGCGGCTGCTCGGCGATCCGTCGATCAGCGAGGCGCCGATCGCGATCGCCGGCCGCGGCTCGAAGCTGCTCGGGGCGGCGATCCGGACCGAGCTCACGCGCGACGAGATCACCCGGACGCTCGTGGACGGGTTCTTCCCCGAGGTCCCCTCGTCCGCGCGCCCCGCGACCCGCGCGCGCGCCGGCCTGACGCAGCTCGGCCTCCCGTACGCGCAGGACCCGGCGATCACCCGCCACCTGGCCGCGTTCCTGGGGCGGCAGGCCGGCGCGACGTCGAAGCTTCCGGGCTTCGCCCCGCAGGGAGGAGCGAACGCCGAGCCCGGCCGCGCGCCGCTCCTCCTGCACCCGACGGCGGTGCTCTTCAACGGGGGCGTCATGAAGAGCGCGGCGCTGCGGGAGCGGCTGGTCGCGACGCTCGGCGCCTGGCTCGAGCAGGACGGCGCGCCCCGGCCGCGGGTGCTCCCGAGCGACGACCTGGATCTCGCGGTCGCGCGCGGCGCCGCCGCCTACGGCCTCGCGCGGCGCGGCCGCGGGCTCCGGATCCGCGGCGGGACAGCGCGGGCCTACTACGTGGGCATCGAGGGGGCGGTCCCCGCGGTGCCCGGCCTGGAGCCGCCCATCACGGCGCTCTGCCTCGCGCCGTTCGGCATGGAGGAAGGCACCGAGGCGACGCTGCCGCCGCAGGAGTTCGGCGTGGTGGTCGGCGAGCCGGTGCGCTTCCGCTTCTTCAGCTCGTCGGTGCGCCGGGATGACCAGGCCGGGACCGAGCTCGAGAGCTGGAAGCCCGGAGAGCTCGAGGAGCTCTCGCCGATCGAGGTCACCTTGCCCGCGGAGGGCCGCCGGGAGGGCGACATGGTGCCGGTGCAGCTGCGCGCGTCGGTCACCGAGGTGGGGACGCTGCTCCTGGAGGCGATCCCCCGGGAGGCGCAGAAGCCGAACGAGCGCTGGCGGATCGAGCTGTCGGTGCGCGCCGAGGCGTGAGCGCGGGGGTGCCCGCGTCCGGAGCAGCCTGAAGCGGCACGACCCGCCGTCGGTCCCGAAGCAGAGCGCGCCGGCGCGCGTTACCCTCGTAGCGCGCCGCAGCATGCAGCAGGCAGAGGGGCCGAGCGCGAGGCCAAGCCGGAGCGCGCTCATCGAGGACACGACATGGCACCGACGATTCGCAGGCTCCGCGTCGTCCATTCGACGAGATATACCTACGATCGCCCGGTGGAGCGCAGCGTGCACAAGCTGCATCTCTGCCCGGTGCACGACCGGGATCAACGGGTGCTCTCGCACACGCTCACGATCGATCCCGGCGTGACCACCGTGGAGTTCGAGGACGTCTTCGGGAACCGGGTCACACGCTTCGAGATCACCGCCCCGTATACCGCGCTCACGATCTCGGCCGACTCGATCGTGGAGCTCTGCGACGCCGATCCGTTCGCCTTCGCGAAGAAGAAGATCCGGCCCGCGTTCCCCCTCGTCTGGATGCCCTGGGAGCAGGCGATCATCGCGCCGTACGTGCGCCCGGCGGAGCTCCCCGACCCCCAGATCCAGGCGCTCTTCGATTACGCCATGTCGTTCGTCGAGAAGAACGACGCGGACCTGATGGAAACGCTCTTCGCGATCAACCTGACGCTCTTCCGCGAATACCAGTACGTGCCGGGCTCGACGAACCTGGCGACCACCCCGTACGACGTCTTCGTGAACCGGCGCGGGGTCTGCCAGGATTTCGCGAACCTGTTCATCTGCATGGCGCGGCTCCTCGGCATTCCGGCGCGCTACGTGTGCGGATACCTCTATACCGGCAACGTCGGCGCGAGCCGCGCCGGCTCCGACGCGACCCACGCGTGGGTGCAGCTCTACATCCCGAACATCGGCTGGAAGGGGTTCGACCCCACGAACGGCGTGCTGGCCAGCCTCGACCACGTGCGGGTCGGCTACGGCCGCAACTACATGGACGCAACGCCGACAGCGGGGACGCTCTACACCGCCGCCGCCGAGACAATGAACGTCGATGTGACGGTGAGCGAGGTCGACTAGGTCTCTCCGCGGGATCGCCCGCGCAACGACAGGCGCCTGTCGCAGCGAGCACACAACGACAGGGGGGAGCGCGAAACGGCGGCCGCGGGCGAGGCAGGCGTCCCGCCCCTCCCTGCGGCCGCAGCGTGAATCGCCGAAGGTCGCTCGGACGGATCCGCGAGACCTCGGCGCGTCGCGATCACTGGCCGTCCTGGAGACAGGCGGTGCCCTGCTCGATGCACGCGCCCTCAGCGGTGGTGGCCGCCTCGGTGCCGCACGCCTCGCACGCCTCGTCCGCTACTTCGTCCGTTGTGCACGCGACATAGCAGGGGTCGCCGTCCGCCGCGCCACATGCCTCGCAGATACACTGCGTAACTGCCTGGTATTTCGGGATCGAGGACTCGCAGAGGTCCGCCGGGTCGGCGTTGGCCACGAGAGGCGCCGAGCAGGTCACACACTCCTCGCTGCCGCCCGTGCCGCCGCCACCGCCCTCGCCGCTGCCGCCCTCGCCGCTGCCGCCCTCGCCGCCCGTGCCGCCGCCGCCGCCCTCGCCGGCCGAGCTGCTCGCGGTGGTCCCGCCGCCCGAGCCCGTCGTCGTTTCGGTGTCGTCCCCGCACCCTGCGGAGAAGGCGGTCGCGCCAAGGATGAGAGCCATCGAGCCCATGCTGACAAGATTAATATTACGCATGTTGTCCTCCGGCGCGCTCGAACGAGCGCCCGTCGTCGATCGTCGCTTCGTCTGTCAGTCCCAACGGGACTCGCCGGTCGCGACAACCCCCGCGTGCCGGCGGCGGCACACTACTCCACCCAGGCTGTGACGCTCAACTATCTTCCATGCGGCGCGCGAAAACAGCTGTCGGCGCCTCACCCGGTCGCGCGACCCCAAACACCATGGCATGCGCGCTGAGGACGAGCCCAGCAGCGCCCTCGACTCGGGGATCGCCCGACTCCGACGCCCGGGCGAAACCACACCGAAATCGCGCGTCGCGAACCGCGCGCATCGCCGTGGCCGGGGGGCTCGCGGCGAGCGTCGCAGCGAATGCCGCAAGTCGCGAGTTCCGAGCCTCCTTGTGCTCCACGGAACGCCGCGCCGTCGCCGGGATCGCCGCAGCCCGCGCCGCGCGCTGCCCGCAGCGCTGCGCGATCTCGATGCCTCGCGCGAATCTGGAGATGGCGGTGGACGCCGCCGGGAGCGTGCGCCTTTGACGACTTGAAGGTGGAAGTTGGAAAGCGCTCGTGACAGCGGCCCTGGAGCACGGATCTGCTATGATCAGAGGCGCGGCGCCTGCGTCGCGCGCGATCGCAGAGCCCGGCCTCGCGCTGCGATCGCGCGCGACGGGCGCCAGCGATACGGCCCCACGCGCGCCGCGCAGCGACGGCGACGCGCGGGGCTCGTCGCGCGTCACGGGGGAGGGCACGATGAGCATTCGGTTGCGCGTGTTGCGCGTGTTGCGCGTGTTGCGCGTGTTGCGCGTGTTGCGCGTGTTGCGCGTGTGTCTGGCGGCGACGCTCGTGGGCCTGTGCGCCTGCGCGAGCACGACCGTGCAATGGCCCTCGCCGGAAGGGCAGCCGAAGCTCCCGCCCTCACGGGAGATCAACGCCGTCGCGCGGCCGGACGCAGCGCGCTGCGCGGCGATCGTCGGGGCCACGCTCATCGACGGCCGGGGAGGGCCGCCCGTGCGCGACGCCGTCGTCGTGGTCCGCGGCGACCGCATCGTCGCCGCGGGCGCGCGCGGCGCCACCGACGTCCCGGACGGCGCGGAGGTCGTCCCCGGCGCGGGGCTCTGGGTGCTGCCCGGCCTCATCGACGCGCACTTCCACCTCGACGGCGATGACCGGCTGCCCGGCGTCGTCCTGCAGCGCGGCGTCACCTCGCTGCGCGAGCCGGGGAACTGGATCGAGGCGTACGACGCCGCGCGCAAGCTCGGCCCGACGCCGCGGCTCTTCCTGGCGGGGCCGCTGCTCGACGCGCCGTATCCGGCCTATCCGGAGAGCGCGATGCTGGTGCGCGACGCGGCCGAGGCGCGCTGGGCCGTCGATCAGCTGGTCGAGCGCGGGGCGTCGGCGATCAAGGTCTATTTCCGCCTGCCCCTCGGGCTCGTCGAGGAGGTCGCCAAGGCCGCGCACGCGCGCGGGGTGATCGCCGTCGCGCACCTCGAGACCGTGGACGCCGCGGCCGCGGTCCGCGCCGGGCTCGACGGCATCGAGCACATCACGTCGCTCGGCACGGCCCTCGTGCCGCCGCGCGAGGCGGAGCGCTACCGCCAGTCGGTGATCGCCGACAACGACGCGCGTTTTCCGGGGCGCTTCGAGGTCTTTCGCGGCATCTCCCTCGGCGCGCCGCGGACCCGAGCGCTGCTCGGGCTGCTCGCGGCGCGGGGCACCTTCCTCACCCCGACGCTCGCCATCTTCGAGCGCCGCGCCGGCGACGCGGGCGCGACGGAGACCCAGGTGCGCGGCTTCGATAACATGATGAAGCTCACCCTCGCGGCGCGCCGCGCCGGGGTGCGGGTGGTCGTCGGCTCCCACGGCAAGGCGCCGGGCGCCGAGCGAGGGTGGGCCTACCAGCACGAGATGGAGCTGCTCGTCGAGAGCGGCCTCTCGCCCATGGAGGTCCTCGTCGCTGGCACGCTGGAGAACGCCAGGTACTTCCGCGCCGACGACCGGCTCGGCAGCGTCGAGCCGGGCAAGCTCGCCGACCTCGTCCTGATCGAAGGCGACCCGCTCGCGGACATCCGGGCGATGCGCCGCGTGAAGCGGGTGATGCTGAACGGGAGGTGGGTCGGCCCAGCCCAGGCCGAGTGAGCCGCACGCGCGCTCGCCGCCGCAGGCTCGGCGCGCGCGTTACGTGGAGTCGCGCGGACAGGACGAGCGCACGCGGAGCGCGCCGCCGCCATCGCGCGGCGCGCTCCGCCAGAGGGCCTTCAGCCCATCTCGATCTCGACGCGCACCGTCGAGCCGGCCGGCGACAGGGGAATCACGTTCCCCGCGACGGTCTTGCCGTCCACGGTCAGCTTCTTCACGCCCTTGCACACCCCCGAGTTCTTGACGCTGATCTCGTAGGTGGCGCCGCGGAAGCGGCGGGAGATGGAGAAGCTCTTCCACGCCTTGGGCACGCAGGGATCCAGCTTCAGGCCGTCGTACTGGGGCTGCACGCCGAGGATCCCCTGGCTGACGGACACGAACGTCCAGGCCGCGGTGCCGGTGAGCCAGGCATTCTTGGCCTCACCGAAGACCGGGGCGTCCTTGCCGGCGATCATCTGCGCATAGACGTAGGGCTCGGCGCGATAGGTCTCGATCTGGCTCTCCTTGGCCGAGGGGCAGATGGAGAGATAGTACTCCAGCGCGCGCTCCCCTTCGCCCAGGAGACACCAGCCGAGGTGGATCCAGGTGTTGTTGTGGCAGAAGATGCCCGCGTTCTCCTTCACGCCCGGCGGATACGAGGTGACCTCGCCGAGCTCGAGGTGATAGGTCGAGTACGCGGGCTGCTGCAGAACGATGCCGTTCTTCGTGTAGAGGTGCTTGTGCACGCTCTCCATCGCCTGCTTGGCGCGGCCGTTGTCCGCGCCGGCGCCGCCCAGGACGCACCAGCCCTGGCTCTCGATGAAGATCTTCCCCTCCTCGTTCTCCTTGCTCCCGACCGGCCGGCTCTCGGCGTCGTAGGCGCGGCGGTACCACTCGCCGTCCCAGGCCTCCTTCTCGACCACGGCCAGCATCTCGGCGTACTGCTCGCGCATGCGCGCGGCGTCGGACTTCTGGCCCATCCAGTCGTACAGGGCGGCCATCTCGCGGCTGGCATAGAGGAAGAGGCCGGCGATCATCACGGACTCGGCCTTCGAGTCCTTCACGTCGCCCGCGGTCTGGAAGCTCTCGTTGGGCTCGGTGCTGAAACAGTTCAGGTTGAGGCAGTCGTTCCAGTCCGCGTGGCCGATCAGCGGCAGGCCGTGCGGGCCCCGCTTCTTCATCGTGTAGGCGATGGACGTCTCCAGGTGGTGAAGGAGGTCCTCCTTGGAGCCCGGCTTGTCGGCGTAGCCCACCGCCTCCTTGAGGATGCCCTTGTCGCCGGTCTCCTTGATGTACGCGCACGTGGAGAGGATCAGCCACAGGTGATCGTCGTAGAAGTCGCCGCCGATGTCGGCGTTCCCCTTCTTCGTCAGCGGCTGGTACTGGTGGTAGCAGGTGCCATCGCTGAGCTGGGTGGCGGCGATGTCGAGGATGCGCTGGCGGGCGCGCTCGGGGACGAGGTGCACGAAGCCCAGGAGATCCTGGTTCGAGTCGCGGAAGCCCATGCCCCGGCCGATGCCGGTCTCGTACATGCTGGCCGACCGAGAGAGGTTGAAGGTCGCCATGCACTGGTACTGATTCCAGGTGTTGAGCATGCGACTCGCGTGCTCGTCCGGGCAGTCGGCCTGGAAGTTCGAGAGGATCCCGGCCCAGTCCGCCTTCAGCTGGGCGAACGCGCCGTCCACGACGCCCGGCGCCGAGTACTTGGCGAGGATCTCCTTGCCCTTCTGCTTGTTCAGGACGAAGGGCGCCTTGAACTTGGGCAGGTCACCGTGGTCCACGTACGAGAGCACGAAGCTCATCGTCTCGCTCGCGCCGGGCTCGAGCGAGAGGCTCACCTGGTGGCTGCCGATCGGGTTCCAGCCGAACGCCTTGGAGTTCGTGGCCTTCCCCTTGGCCGGCACCTGGGCCTCGTGGAGGCCGTGGTGGACGCTGCCGCAGAAGGCGTCACGGCTCGTGTCGAACCCGTCGATGGCGCGCGTGCAGGCGAAGAGCGTGTAATGGGAGCGGCGCTCGCGGAACTCGGTCTTGTGGTAGATGGCGCTCCCCTCGATCTCCACCTCGCCGATGGAGTAGGTGCGCTGGTAGTTCGTCATGTCGTTGAGCGCCTCGAAGAAGCAGAACTCCTGATAGGAGAAGAGCTGGATGTCCTTCTTCGAGCCGCTCTTGTTGGTGACCCGGGTGCGCCAGATCTCCACGTTCTCGCCGGGAACGATGAAGTAGAGCACCTCCACCTCGACGCCGTTCTTCTCGCCCGTGATCTTCGTGTAGCCCAGGCCGTGGCGGCACTCGTAGCGATCGAGGGCCGTCTTGAGGGGCTTCCACATGGGGTTCCACACGACCCCGCCGTCGTTCACGTACAGGTAGCGCCCGCCGAGGTCCATGGGCACGTTGTTGTACCGGTAGCGCGTGAGCCGGCGCAGCTTGGCGTCCTTCCAGAACGTGTAGCCGCCCGCCGTGTTGGTGCAGAGGCCGAACATCTCGTCCGAACCCAGGTAGTTGAGCCAGGGCAGCGGCGTGTCGGGCCGGGTGATGACGTACTCGCGGCTCTCGTCGTCGAAGTGGCCGTACTGATTGCTCATGGACGCGCGGTCTCCGTGGATAGCGACAGAAAAAAACCCGGAGGCTGCGCTGCCCCGGGTCGGATAAGCCGATGATTGTCAGGCCTGGGGCCTCCGAGCGAGCTCAGAGGGCCGCCACTCTAGACCCCGGCACCTCCGCTTGTCAACGGGGCCTGGGGGCGCGCTCGCCGGCGTTTTGCCAGGAAGAACGCCGCGCTCCGTCGCGCGCTATCGCGTGTTGGCGCGTGTTGGCGCGTGTTGGCGCATGGCTCGTGTGCGGCAGACAACCCGTGATTGCAGCGAAGGAAAAATTTTACACACCGCAGCTCCGCGGGCCGCGCCTCGCTCGCGGAGCCGCGTATCCGCCGCTTCAACCGGCCTTGAACGTGTCGTAACGGCCGGCGCGCGGCGCGACGCGCGCCTCCAGCGCGGCGCGCTCGGCGGGCGGCATCGGGAAGGAGAGGGACCGCGCGCCCAGGTTCTCGCGCACCTCGGCGATCGACGAGCAGCCGATGATCACCGTGTCGGCGTGGCTCGCCGCGTAGCGGATGAGCTCGGTCGCGCTCGCGGCGCGATCCTGGAGCAGGCGGCCCGCGGCCATGATCTTCATGCCGATGACGCCGACGCCGCGCCGCCGCGCCTCCTCGACCACGGTCGTAAGGAACGGGAGCCGCGCCGGATCTGCGGGGTTGACCGCGCAGAGCACGGTATCCACAGGATAACGCCGCATCGCCTCCAGGAGGATCCGCGGGTCGTGGTGGCCGGTGATCCCGACGTGGCGCACGCGGCCGTCCGCCCTGGCCTGCTCCACGGCCTCGATGGCGCCCCGCTTGCCGAAGATGGCGTCGAGCTCCTCGAGCTCCCGCAGATCGTGCAGCTGCCATGAATCGAGGTGGTCTGTCCCGAGCCGACGCAGGCTGTCGTCGAGCAGCCGCAGCGCGCCGTCGCGATCGCGCGCGTGGGTCTTGGAGGCGAGGAAGACCTGCTCGCGCGCCTTCGGGCCGGCGGCGCGGAAGGCCTCACCGTAGTAGTCCTGGCTCTGCTGGTATGCAGGCGCGGTGTCGCAGTACCTGACCCCGAGGCGCAGGGCCTCCAGGATCACGGGCACCGCCTCGCGGTGACGGCCGGTCGTCCGGAGGATCCCCTCGCCGCCGAGCGACACCGGCTCCACCTGCGCGCCGGTCCGCCCGAGCGTGCGCGCCGGCGCTTCGCCGGCCGCAGGCGCCGCAGGCGCCGCAGGCGACGGGCGGCCGGCTGCCCCGACCGCCGCGGCCGCTGCGGTCGGGGCGACCGCTCCCGGCACGTCACGACGGCCACCATCGGCACTTCCCGTCTCGCTCGGCTCGCGCATACGGCCCTCCTGGAGAGGACTCTACCAACCGACAGGTCGCACGTAAACCGAGGCCTGGATCCATGCAGTCACGCGGCTCGGGCGAGCGGCGGCGGGTACGCCGCTCTCCTCATCGAGGCCGCGGCCCGGGGGGCTGACGCCGTCTTCAGCGTGCAGCCGAGCGAGGGGCAACCGTCAGGGACGAGCCTTGGGCACGCGGAGGTGGCCGTCGGCCCCTCGCTACCACCGGTCGTCGTCGTCGTCGTCGTCCGACCGATCGTCGTCCTCGAACACCAGCCTGCCAATCACCACCTGGCGCACTGTCGTGGGGTAATAGGCCGTGACGGCGGCCGTGCTCCAGGTGTGCCCGACGATGGCGTCCGAGGTGTTCCTGTAGAGCCTCATCGTCCCGTAGCCGGCGCCGGAGGCCCCCCGGCCGCTCGAGGCGTACCTGGAGTCGGACGAGCCGTGGTGCGTGCTCGTCGAGTCGACCACGCTCACCTCGAACTGGAATGTGCCCGCGACGAGGGGTGTGACGGGGAGCTTCGCCCTCGGCGCCCGGCGGAGGATCGCGACGTGCCCGGTCGACGACTCGCCTGCGGGGTAGCGGATGGCGATGATGTCGGCGGCGCGCGCGTCCTTGGGGTCGTGGATCCTCTCGAATCCGTTCTCCTCGACGATGGCGTCGTAGTAGGCGGCCGCGCTCGGGCTCCGGCTGCCCAGCCAGTCGTCGAGCGACGCTTCGGTGAAGCCGTAGCCCCGCTTGAGCAGCTCCGTCAGGAAGGTGGCGCACTGCGTCCGGTTCGCGTAGCGCCGCGCGCCGGCCACACCGGCCCAGCTGATGAAGCTGGGGCTCGAGTTGTATTCGTTGTTCTCAGGGCTGATGTTGTCCACGAGGCTCTCCGCCCACCTGAGATGGTCGGCGTGATGCGCATCGGCGGTGCGCGGCGAAAGCCACGCGAGCCCCGGAAGGACGAGACAAGCGATCTCCAGCATACGACGACGAACGCTCGCCATGATCCACCTTGCAATGCAGTGAGTTGCTCGAACTGGCGCGTCGCACTCAGCGCGCGGATTCCCGTGATGTATTAAGTACGATCGAGAGACGCCGTTCAATACAAATTTGCAACACAATCATCTTTGGGAGTCGCTTGTCCCACAGGCGCACAGACGGACAGGCATCCTCGCGCTCGCGCTCGCGCGCCGTGCGCCTCGCGGGGCGCACGGCGATGCGACCGACGTGACCCACGTGACCCACGTGACCAACAACCAGTGGGGCAGTGCGCAGTAACCCGGCAACCCGGCAACAAACCTCGCGACCGCTGCCCCGCACAATGCGCGAAGTACGCGACCGCGCTGACGTCGACGAAATCAGTCGATTTCGAATGAGGGTCTGTGTTAACCTGGCCTGTTGTTCCGATGCCCGGATGGCCGGGGGAGCAGGCGCGGGGAGGAGCGTGTCGGACCTGGAGCGACGAGCGGGCGGCCTCGTTCGGCCGCCAGCCGGTCACTTCGACTTGATGCGGAACTCCACGCGCCGGTTCATGGCGCGGCAGCCCTCGTCGTTCGTGAAGCAGAGCGGCGCGCCGGCGCCGTACCCCGGCGCCGTCATCGGCGTCGCGACGCCGCGCTGGACGAGGTAGCGGACGACGGCGTTCGCGCGGCGCTCGGACAGCTTGATGTTGTGCTCCACGCTGCCCTGGTTGTCCGTGTGGCCCTCGACCGTGAGCGCGGTGATCTCCGGGTGCGTCCGCAGGATGTTGGCCACCGCGTCGAGGACCGAGAACGACTCCGGCCGGATCTCGTCCTTGTCGAGGTCGTAGAAGATCGGCCGGGCGATCTTGATGCGATCCCCCTCGATGACCGCCTCGGCAGGCGCCGCCGGCTGGACGGCCACGGGAGGAGGAGGCGGCGGCGGCGCCGCGCTGGCCGCCACCGACATCTCGGTCGTCGCCGACCCGCACCCCGCCGCAAGGGCGCCCAGGACCACAAGCCAGATCGCTCGGTTCGCTCGCATTTCGCGGCTCTAGCACGGGGAATCGCCCGGAAGAACCGGAAGAAACGCGCGGGCGCGCGCGGGCCGGCGCGGCGGCGCGCCGGACCTGCGGAATGCGCCGCGGCGATCCAGTATCGTTGCTGCGCGCACGCATGTCCGCCCCCGCGAAGAGCCCGAGCCTGATCGTCGGAATCGACCTCGGCACCACGCACACCGTCGTGGCGTGGGCGGAGCGCGACGCCGGTCCCGGTGCGATCCGCGTCTTCTCGATCCCGCAGCTCGTGACCGCCACCGAGATCGAGGCGCGCCCGCTGCTGCCGTCCCTGCTCTACGCGCCCCTCCCCGGCGAGGCGCCCGCCGATCCGTTCGGCGACGCGCCCTTCGCGATCGGCGAGCATGCGCGCCGGCGCGGCGGCGAGATCCCCGGGCGGCTCATCGCCTCGGCGAAGAGCTGGCTCTGCCACCCCGCCGTCGACCGCACGGCGCCCATCCTGCCATGGGGCGCGGCCGAGGAGGCGGCCTCCCTGCCGCGCGTCTCGCCGCTCGACGCGAGCGCCCGGATGCTCGCCCACGTGCGGCGCACCTGGGACGACGCCTTCCCGGAGCGCCCGCTCGCGGCGCAGGAGGTCGTGCTCACCGTCCCGGCCTCGTTCGACGAGGTCGCGCGCGAGCTCACCGTCGAGGCCGCCCGCCGCGCCGGACTCTCGGCGCGCCTCCTCGAGGAGCCGCAGGCCGCGTTCTACGACTTCATGCGGCTCGCCGGCGCCGAGGGCCTCGACGCCCTGCTCGACCGCTCGGGCGGCGAGGCGATGGTCCTCGTCTGCGACGTCGGCGGCGGCACGACCGATCTGTCGCTCATCCGGGTCGCCCGGGGCGCTGGCGCGGCCAAGGGCCACCTTGAGGTCTCCCGCGTCGCGGTCGGCCACCACCTCTTGCTCGGCGGCGACAACATGGACCTCGCGCTCGCCCACCTCTCCGAGCCGCGCCTCGTGGGCGCAGGGGAGAAGCTCGACCCGGCGCGCTTCGGCCAGCTCGTACTGGCCTGCCGTGCCGCCAAGGAGCGCCTGCTCGCCGGCGGGGCCTCGTCCGGCGGCGCCGGCAGCGCCGCGCCTGCGCCGCCGGACGACGCGCCGGTCACGGTGCTCTCGCACGGCGCGCGGCTCGTGGGCGGCGCGCTGACGACGCGCCTCGGCCGCGACGAGGTCGAGGGCGTCGTGCTGGACGGCTTCTTCCCGGACGCGCCGCGGGACGCCCGGCCGCAGCGCGGGCGGAGCGGGCTCGTCGCGTTCGGCCTGCCCTACGAGCGGGACGTCGCGATCACCCGGCACGTGGCCTGGTTCTTCGCGCGCCACGCCCCGGAGGCGCGAGGTCCGACCGCGCTGCTCCTGAACGGCGGCGTCTTCCGCGCCCGCCGCGTCGCGGAGCGCCTCGCGCAGGTCGTCGAGCGCTGGGGCGGCCCGCCGCTCGATCTGCTCCCGCACGCCGATCCCGACCTCGCGGTGGCGCGGGGCGCGGTCGCGTATGGCCTCGCCCTCGCGGGCCGCGGCGTGCGCATCGAGGGGGGCGCGGCGCGCGGCTACTACGTCGGCCTCGAGCCGCCCGCCGGCGGGGGGCCGCGGCCGGCGGTCTGCGTCGTGCCGCGCGGCGCGAAGGAGGGCAGCGTCCACGCGGCGGCCGGGCGGACCTTCGCGCTCGTCGTGGGGCGCCCGGTGCGGTTCGACCTGTTCGCGTCGGACGACGCGCGCGTCGCTCGCGCGGGCGACCTCGTCCCCCTCGAGGACGACCGGTTCGAGGCGCTGCCGCCGATCGCGGTGGCGTTCGACGCGGGGGACGCGGCGCGCGCGGCGACCGGCAAGCAGGCGGAGGTGCGGGTGCAGATCGAGGGAGAGCTCACCGCGATCGGCACCCTGGATCTCGCCTGCGTCGAGGTGGACGCCGCGGCGCCGCGCCGCTTCCGGCTGGCGTTCCAGCTGCGCGAGGACGGCCGCGGCGCGCGCGCCGCCGAGGCCGAGGGCGGCGCCCCGGCGGAGCGGGCGCAGGCGAGGCCTCACGCCGCGGCGGCGCCGGGCGGCAAGCGCCTCGACGAGGCCCGGGAGGCGATCGAGCGGGTGTTCGGCAAGGGGCGGCCCGACGTGGCGCCGCGGGAGGCGAAGAACCTGGTGCGCGAGCTCGAGCGCGTCCTCGGGGAGCGCGCCACCTGGACGACGGAGACCGCGCGGGCGCTGCTCGACGCCCTCGTCCCGAGCGCGCGCTCGCGGCGGCGTTCGGCCGATCACGAGCGCGTCTTCTGGTCGCTCGCCGGCTACTGCCTCCGCCCCGGGTTCGGCGACGCGGGCGACCCGGCGCGCGTCGCCGCGCTCGCGCCGCTCTTCGCCGAGCGGCTGGCGTTCCCGCAGGAGGCGCGCTCCTGGCAGCAGTTCTGGATCGCCTGGCGCCGCATCGCGGGCGGCCTCGACGAGCCGCTGCAGGTCGCGATCCGGGATCTGGCGGATCCGTTCCTGGCCCCGGCCGAGCAGCGGCTGAAGAAGCCGAAGGGGGTGAAGCCGGAGGCGCTCGATGATCTGCTCGAGCTCTGCGCGTCGCTCGAGCGCGTGCCCGCCGGCCGGCGGAGCGAGCTCGGCGCGTGGATCCTGGAGCGCACATGGACCGACCGCGACGCGCGGCTCTGGGCGGCGATCGGCCGCCTCGGCGCGCGCGTTCCGGCGTATGCGAGCGTCCACCATGTGGTGTCGCCGGCGGCGGCCGAGCGGTGGATAGACCACCTGCTGCGCGAGAAGTGGCAGGATCTGCCGTCCGCGGCGCCGGCCGCGGTGCAGCTCGCGCGCAGGACCGGGGACCGGGCGCGCGACGTCTCGGACCGGGTCCGCGGCGAGGTGGAGCGGCGGCTCGTCAAGGTGGGCGCCCCCGAGGCGTGGCTCAAGGCGGTGCGCGAGGTGGTGGCCGTCGAGGAGTCCGAGCGCGCGGCGTTCTTTGGAGAGGGGCTGCCGGTGGGGCTGCGGCTTGTGAGCGAGTAGCAAAAGCCCTTCTGCGCGCTTCGAGGTCCACTGGCGGCCTCACTTCCAGAAAGAGCAGGCGCCGTCCACACCCCCGCAGACCACCTCCGGGCTCAGGCGGTCACAGGTCGAGATTCCTTCGCTCGGCGGGTGATCATGGCAGAGATCGCCGCCGCAGCGGTCAGCGGCGAAGTCGGCCCCTGAACTGCACCCGCCCTACTCGCCGGAAGCCGCCCCGATGCATGCCTCGAGCTCCGGCGTCGCCCGCCAGCCGCATTTGCCCGACGCGCCCCGCTCGCACACGCTGTGCTCCTTGTAACACGCGTACTCCTCGAGCCACTCGCACGTGGTGACGATATCCACACCCTCGTCGGCGCAGATCTGCCCGCTGCAGCCGGTCACCACGCACGGCGCAGGCTTGTCGCCGCCAATGCACGCCTCGAGCTCCGGCGTCGCCCGCCAGCCGCACTCGCCCGACGCGCCCCGCTCGCACACGCCGTGCTCCTTGTAACACGCGTACTCCTCCCGGTACTCGCAGGTCGTGGCCACGTCCTCATCTGCGCAGACCTGACCGCTGCAGCCGGTCACCACGCACGGCGCAGGCTTGTCGCCGCCAATGCACGCCTCGAGCTCCGGCGTCGCCCGCCAGCCGCACTCGCCCGACGCGCCCCGCTCGCACACGCCGTGCTCCTTGTAACACGCGTATTCATCGAGCCACTCGCAGGTCGTGACCACCTCCTCATCGGCGTCGGCACAGACCTGACCGCTGCAGCCGGTCACCACGCACGGCGCAGGCTCGCCGCCGCCAAGGCACGCTTCGAGCTCCGGCGTCGCCCGCCAGCCGCACTCGCCCGACGCGCCCCGCTCGCACACGCCGTGCTCCTTGTAACACGCATATTCCTCACGGTACTCGCAGTCCGTGACCACGTCCTCGTCCGCGCAGACCTGGCCGCTGCAGCCGGTCACCTGGCACGAGGCCGGCTCGCCGCCCGCCACCCCACCTCCCCCAGGGTCAGCCCCCCCGCCCTCGATCGGGCCCTGACAGCCTTTGCCCTTGGCGCCGGTGAGCAAAGGTACGAAGAGCATGAGCATCGCAACGACAAGTCGGTGACGTTTGCTGAAAAGATCCATCGTCAAGCCTCCTATCAAGAGATAGACGAACCTGCCATTCGGCAGCCGCGGGCGCCAGGATTCACACCTCGTGCCAAGCACGGCGCCGGCGCCCCCCCACGCATCCACGCGCGCAGACGCGATGCTCTGGCGATGACGAGCAGCCGCCCACAAACCGCGTGAGCCGCCTCCAGGTCATGAGAGCTCACCCCGGGATCGGGGCATCGAACATCGTCACGGCGCACGCCTTGCGGGCAGGCCCATGACCGCCGGCAACCCGCCGGCCGCACACTCTGGCACAGGCCGCGGTAATACCCGCAAATTCCTTGGATTTTTCGCGAAGCTCCGCGTGGCCCGTTATTTGCTAAGTGCGCCGGGCACGGGACCTGAACAGCGCACGCGCACCGGCGCAGACATGACGCCCTGTGTCTCGTCCTCAACGAGGTGAACTATGACCTTCCTGTCTCGAACTTACGCCGGCTGGCTCGTCCTCGCGACGGCGGCGGCCTCGGCCGGACTCACCGGCTGCGGGAAAGGCTCGACGGGGCCTTCCTCCGAAACCGGCTCGACCGATTTCATCTCTGACAATCCGAGGGCCGGCGGTGGAAGAGATACGGCCGGGGATGGCGGCGAGGGCTCAGCGGGCACCGGAGGCGACGGCGCCCCGACCGCGCCCCCGGCCGACGGCGACGCCGAGCGCGCGATCACCGAGGCCGACATCATCCAGGTCAAGGACGGCAAGCTCTACGCGCTCTCGCAGTACTCGGGGCTCAGCATCATCGACATCTCCCGGCGCGACCGGCTGAGCCTCCTCGGGCGCTACCGGGCGAGCGGGATCCCCTTCGAGATGTACCTGCGCGACGGGGTCGTCTACGCGATGTTCTCGTCGTGGACCCAATACATCTACGACGCGGCCACCGGCGAGTACTCCTACGAGCAATCGAGCCACATCGAGGCGCTCGACGTCTCCGACCCGGCGGATATCCAGCAGATCGGCTCGTTCGACCTGCCGGGCGCCATCTCCGACTCGCGCATCGTCGGCGACGTGCTCTATACCGTCACGTTCGAGGACGGCGGCTGCTGGGGGTGCAAGCAGTCGCGGAACACCACGATCACCTCCCTGGCCGTCGGCGCCCCCGCCGAGATCGCCGTGGTCGATCAGCTGAGCTACGACGACGACCCCAACGACTACGGGTGGCAGCGCAGCGTGAGCGTCACCCAGGACCGCATGTACATCGCGGGCATCGAGTGGGACGGCACCGACGAGGGGCACTCCACCATCCAGGTCGTCGACATCTCCGATCCCGGCGGCGCGCTCGTCGAGGGCGCGAGCGTCGAGGCCGTCGGCCAGATCCAGAGCCGCTGGCAGATGGACGAGCACGAGGGCGTCCTCCGCGTCGTCAGCCAGCCCGGCCTCTGGCGGACCGACGCGCTGCCCGGCGTCCAGACCTTCGCCGTCGCGTCCTCGCAAGAGCTCACGCCCCTCGGCTTCACCGAGCTCACCCTGCCCAGGCCCGAGACGCTGCGCTCCGTGCGCTTCGACGGCGACCGCGCCTACGCGATCACGGCGGAGCAGACCGACCCGCTCTTCACCATCGATCTCAGCGATCCGGAGCACCCCGCCCAGCTCGGCGAGCTCGAGATGCCCGGCTGGGTCTACCACATGGAGCCGCGCGGCGACCGGCTGCTCGCCCTCGGCTTCGACAACGCCGCCACGGGCGGCTCGCTCCACGTCTCGCTCTTCGACGTCTCCGACCTCGCGAAGCCCACGATGCTGGAGCGCGTCCATTTCGGCGGCGACTGGGCGAGCTTCGCCGAGGGCCAGGACCGGATCCACAAGGCCTTCACCATCCTCGACGATCTCGGCACCATCCTCGTGCCCTACAGCGGCTGGGACATCGACGAGGCCGAGGGCTGCGGCTCGTACGAGAGCGGCGTCCAGCTTGTCGACTTCACGGCCGACACGCTCACGAAGCGCGGCTCGGCGCCGGCGCGCGGCCAGGCGCGCCGCGCCTTCGTCCACGACACGCGGCTCTTCGCCGTCTCCGACCAGGAGGTCGGGACGTTCAACATCGAGGATCGCGACGCCCCGGTCGAGGCCGCCGACCTGGCCCTGGCGACGGTCGTCAGCAACACGGTCGCCACCGGCGATCTCGTGATCCGCATGGGCGCGGACTGGTGGACACAGGCCGCGGCGCTCGAGGTCGTGTACGCCGCGGAGCCGGGGCGCGCCGAGCCGATCGGGAAGCTCGACCTCGCGACGCTGGCCTCCGGATCGAAGAGCGACTGCTACGGGTCCGGCCTCGTCAACGCGCAGCTCTTCGCGCACGGGCAATACGCCTACCTGCTCTGGCCCTCGTACGCGGACTCGACGAAGACGAGCCTCGCCGTCATCGATCTCACGAACCCCGAAGCCCCCCGGATCGCGAGCCAGCGCGATCTGCCGTTCACCAGCAACGCGCTCTACTATAACGGGTACTACGGCAGGGTCGTCCCCGCGGGCGCCGCCGTGGTCCAGGCAGGGAGCACGCTCGTGCTCCGCAACGTCGAGGACCAGTACTACTACTACGAGGACGGCAGCGGCGCCCCGCCGCCGCAGCCCCGCGATCCGTCGCTCGAGATCATCGACCTCTCGAACCCGTCGAGCCCGACGCACCGCTCGCTGCCCCTGCCGGACGGCGCCGGTTACACAGGCCTGCAGCTCGACGGCACCACCGTGCTGACGTCGCACTGGGTGCCGCTGTCGAACGACGCCTCCAGGGCGCGCTTCTACATCGACCGCATCGACGTGGCCGATCCCTCATCGGCGGTCGTGCGGACGCCGGTCAACGTGCCCGGCTCGCTGCTGACCTTCGATGCCGCGTCGGACCGCGCGCTCACGATCGATTACGAGGCGGTCGAGCTCGAGGTCGCGAGCTACCAGGAGTGCTACAGCGCGTTCAGCTACTACGCTGAATTCGTGCCGGCGAACCAGGAGAACTACGATGGCCCCGGCGTCTGCCGCGGGACGCGCCACACCCTCAAGCTGCTCGACGTCGGCAGCGCGAGCGCGCGCCTCCGGGACGAGCACACGCTCGACGACGACACCCGCCTGGACCAGGTGTTCGTGGGCGATGACCGCGTGTTCATGTACACCTCCGGGTACTACGCCGTGGGCGACGCGGTGGGCGGGGGCGCGTACTCGTCCGGGATCCTCGTGGCCAGCGGGCTCGAGGAAGGCAGCATCGATGTCGCGATGAAGGAGCTCTCGAGCCCCGACGCCGGCTGGCCGCGCGCGGTGGACGGGACGCGCCTCCTCCTCGCCGGCTACAACCCGCCCGGGCTCTCGGTGCTCGACGCGGCCGACCTCGACGAGCTGACGCTCGAAATGAAGGGCGAGCTCTCGTCGTACGTCTCGCAGGTGACGATCTCCGGCGACACCGCGCTCTGCGCGCTCTGGTACCACGGGCTCGAGGTCGTCGACCTCGGCGACTGATCCACGCGCCGCCCCTTCGCCGCGCACCGCTCGTCACGGGCAGCGCGGCGAAGGCGCCGCCCGGCCGCTACCCTCCGTAGATCTGCCCGATCTTCTGCACCGAATCCCACACGTACACGCAGCCCGAGCTCAGCAGGAGCCCCGGCAGGATCACCGCCGACCAGGCGAGCGTGAGCCGTGTGCTCGGCGCGAGGCGCTCCGTCTCCACCAGCTCCACCAGCGCGTCGCGGGCGAGGCGCCGGACCGCGTCGGCCCGGGCCGGTTCGAGCGGGGCGACCGGCGGCAGATCGGCGAGGCCCCTCGCCAGAGGATCCTCTCCTGAGAACGGCTTCATCGAGAACCTCCTCGCGTCTGTCCATCCGTCGCATCCGCGGCGTCCGCGGCGGAGATCGAGGTCGTCGATCCCCGCCGGGGCCGCTCAGCATTTCGCCTTTCGAGGCGGGCCGCAAGCTCGGCGCGGGCGCGCGACAGGCGCTTGCGCGCGGCGTCCTCGCGGATGCCGAGCACCTGGGCGACCTGCGCCGTGTCGAGCCCCTCGACGGCCCCGAGGAGCAACACCTCGCGGTGCACCGCCGCGAGGTCGCGGAGCGCCGCCTCCAGCGCCGCCACGTCGGCTCGGGCGTCCGCCGTGCCCTCGGGCTCGGGCGCGGCCGGCGCGGGCTCGCGGGAGAACAGCGCGGCGCGGGCGAGGTCGAGCAAGGCGGAGCGGCGGTGGCTCCGGTAGCGGTTCCTGGCGATCGTGAACAGCCACGCGGCGAGATCGGTGTCCTCGGCGAGCCGGCCGGCGTGGCGCGCGACGGCGAGCCAGGTGTCCTGGAACAGATCCTCGGCGACGTCGCGCCGGCCGGAGAGGCGCACGAGGAAGGTGAAGATCCGGGGGTGGTAACGCGCGTAGAGCTCGTCGAAGGCGCGCGGATCGCGGCGCCTCAGGCGAGCCGCGAGCTCGGCGTCGGACGGAGCTGCTGCGCCCTCCCTCTCCACGCCGGCATAACGCGCGAGGGCTGCGGGCGTGACAAGGAAGTTTTCCGGTCACGGGATCCGCGGCGCCGCGTTGGGGCTCGTGAAGGCCGGCGCACACGACGGCGGCGACGACACGCGGCAGGCAGAGAAGAGCAGACGAGAGGGAGGCACCGATGTTCGATTTCTTCGTCGAGGGCGGCTGGGGGATGTGGCCTATCCTGGTCTTCGGGATGGTCACGGTCGGCGCGGGGCTGCAGTTCGCCCGGCGGCCGGAGCCCGGGAAGCTCGGGTTCATCGCGGCCATGGGGCTGACGACGCTGGTCGCGACGATCCACGCGACGTGGATCGACCTCGGCGCGGTGTTCAGCGCCCTGTCCGACCCGGCGAAGGTGCCTGACGGCGAGCTCGCGCGTGTGCTCATCGTGGGGCTGAAGGAGAGCACGCGGCCCGGGTCGCTCGGCGGGTTGCTGCTCGCCATCGCGTGCCTGCTCTCGGCGGTGGGCGTCCTGCGCGCCGGTCGGGCGGCGTGATACGCGGCGCGGCGGCGCGCGCCGCGGCGAGCCGCGCGACGCGCATTCGTGAGCGCCGGCGGGCCACGCGGCCGCGCGGCCGCGAGGACGCACGCTCCCCGGCGGAGGGGGCGGCCGGGAGCGCGGCGGCGGGTCTCGCCCAGCGCCGGCGCTTGGCGCCGGGGCCCGGGTGCGGCACACAAGGTCCATGGGCAGAGCCGAGCTCGCGCAGCTGATCGATCGCGATGGCCTCGACGCCTCGGATGGCTCTCGAGGCCGCCTCGCGATCGCCGTCCCGGCGGCGTGGGCGCGCGACGGCGCCGAGATCGAGATCGCCGTGCCCGCCCGCGTCACCTGCGCCCGCTGCGACGGCGGCGGCTGCGACAGCTGCGCCCGGAGCGGCGCCCACCGCGCCCCGGCGGAGGTCGCCGCGAGGACGCTGCGGCTCCGGCTCCCCCCCGATCTCAGCGGCGGCGTGACGCTCCGCCTCGTGCGCCCGTTCGGCGAGCACGCCCCGCTCGATCAGCTCCTCGTCGAGCTCCGCGAAGACGGCGCGGCGTCGCCGGGCGTGCACCGCGTCCCGCCGCCCCCGTCGGACGCGCTCGCGGGCTCTCCGACGGCGAACGGCGGGCGCTTCCGTAGGCTCGGCGCCGAGCTCGGCGCGCCGGCCCTCATCGCGACCCTCGCCGCGATCGCGGCGGTCCTGGGGCTCCTGCTCGGCCGCTGAGCGCGCAGGGGAGGCGGCGCGCTCCGCCCTCGGTCGACGCGGGCGAGGCCGGCTGGAGGGCCTCGCTGCCGTGCTTTGCTCATGCTAGCGAGAGGCCCGCGGACGCGCGCGGGAGCCGACCGCACCGCCACCGCCGCGCAGGGAGAGCAAGCACATGAGTCTCAGCGAGCCCATGCGGGCCAGGATCGCCACCATCATCCGCGAGAGCGATGTCGTCCTGTTCATGAAGGGCACGCGCACCGTGCCGCAGTGCGGGTTCTCCGCCACGGTGGTGAACATCCTCGACGAGCACCTCCCCGAGTACCAGACGGTGGACGTGCTCTCGGATCCCGCGCTGCGCGACGGCATCAAGGAGTTCTCGAGCTGGCCCACGATCCCGCAGCTCTACGTCCGCGGCGAGTTCGTCGGCGGCTGCGACATCGTGAAGGAGCTGCACGCGACCGGGGAGCTCGTGAAGGCGCTCGGGCTCGCGCAGGGCGAGGCGCAGGCGCCGCCCACGCTCCGCGTGACCGCGGCGGCGCTCGCGGCGTTCGCGGCCGCGAAAGAGTCCGAGGCCGACTTCGTCCACATCGAGATCGACCCGTCCTACAACTACGGCCTTTACTTCGGCCCGCGGCAGGCAGGTGACGTCGAGGCCCAGGCGGGCGGTGCGGTGTTCCTGCTCGACCGCGCGAGCGCGCGGCGCGCCGAGGGGCTGTCGATCGACTTCGTCGAGGGCCCCTCCGGCGGCGGCTTCAAGCTGGAGAGCCCGAACGAGCCGCCGAAGGTCAAGCAGATCTCGTCGACCGCGCTCAAGGCCCTTCTGAACAGCGGCGAGGCGATCGAGCTGTTCGACGTCCGGACCGAGCAGGAGCGCAAGATCGCCACGATCGAGGGGGCCCGTCACCTCGATCAGGCAGGGCAGCGGTACCTGGAGACGCTCGCGAAGGACGCGCGGATCGTCTTCCACTGCCACCACGGCGGCCGCAGCCAGGCGGCCGCCGAGCACTACCTCGCGAAGGGCTACAGGAACCTTTACAACCTCCAGGGCGGAATCGATGCGTGGTCGCAAGATGTCGACCCCTCGGTGCCGCGGTACTGAGCGCCTCGGCCAGAGGCACGCCCACAACGAGCAACCGCACACCCACGACGAGAGAGGCGCGGGCATCGCTTCTCGATAGATTTTTTCAACCACAACGGCCAACATCCGAGAGCCTTCAGGGCCGGCGTGGGATCATGTATGCGTAAGGTGTGGGTGCCGACGATCAGTCGACGATCAGGGCGTCCGACACCGCGCCGTCGGCGTCGCCGGAGGGGGCGACGCCTGGCCTGGTGGTCATCTTCGCCCGCGGCCAGCCTGCCTGCGCGCCGATCCCGCTCGAGGGCGGCGCGGTCGTGCTGGGCCGCGCAGCGGCGGACGACACGGTGGTGGTCGAGGACGAGCAGGTGTCGCGCCGGCACGCCCGCATCGCGCTGTCGGGCGCGGGTCTCCGGATCACCGATCTCGGCAGCAGGAACGGCACCTTCGTCGATGGAGCGCAGATCGAGGATCAGGTCTTCTCGTCGCTCCCGCGCGTGATCCGGCTCGGGAGCACGCTGCTGCGCTTCACCATGGACATCGAGCCGTTCCAGCGCGGCGGGGTCCTGGAGCACGAGGACGGGCTGGTCGGCCCCACGCTCAGGCAGGTCCGCGAGGCGATCCACCGCGCGGGGATGCGCGGGGATACCTTGCTGCTCACCGGGCCGAGCGGCTCGGGCAAGGAGCTCGGGGCGCGCGCCTACCATGCGGCGACGGGGCGGGGCGGCCCCTTCGTCGCCGTGAACTGCGCCGCGATCCCGGAGGGCCTCGCGGAGCGGCTGTTCTTCGGGGCGCGGCGGGGCGCCTACTCGGACGCGACCGCCGACGCCGAGGGCTATATCCAGGCTGCCCACGGCGGCACGCTGTTCCTCGACGAGATCGCGGAGCTCGATCCGTCGGTTCAGCCGAAGCTGCTCCGCGTCCTCGAGACCCGGGAGGTGGTCGCGCTCGGCGACACGCGCCCGCGCAAGGTGGAGTTCCGCCTGTGCGCGGCCACGTTGAAGGATCTCCAGGCCGAGGTCGCGGCGCGCCGGTTCCGGGACGACCTCTATTACCGGATCGGCCGGCCCGAGGTGCGGATCCCGTCGCTGACGGAGCGGCTCGAGGAGATCCCCTGGCTGGTGGCGGCGGAGCTCAGGCGCACCGGCGCGCGGCTCGCGCCGGGGGCCAGCTTCCTGGAGTGCTGCGCGCTGCGCGCGTGGCCGGGCAACGTGCGGGAGCTGCTCTGCGAGGTGAGGCAGGCGGGCCTCGCGGCGCTCGCGGCCGGGCGCACCGTCGTGGAGGTGGCGGATCTCGCGCCGTCCGCGGGCCTCGACATCACGGAGGTCGCGAGGCGCACGCCGGCGCCGCCGGAGATGCGGCGGCTCGCCATCGAGACGGCGTTGCGGCGCGAGCAGGGGAACGTCACGCGGGCGGCGCGCTCGCTCGGGATGCACCGGAACCAGCTGCGCCGGTGGCTCGCCCGGCATGGCGTCGACTCGGCGGCCTTCGCCAGCGCGGGCAAGCGCAAGGGCGGCGCCTCCCTCCCCTCCGCCAAGGACGGCGAGCGCCACGAGCCCTCGTGACCGGCGGCGGATGAGCGGTTGAATCCAACGGTCGACGACCTAGGAAGGCGGACGGGGAGTCTTCATGAGCTCAGAGATCAGAACCACGGATCTATGCGACGAGCACCCGGACGTCCTCGTCGCCGATCCGATCTTCCGGGATTACGGCGGAGCTCGGCTGTTTCACGGGCGCATCACCACGGTGAAGGTCCATGAGGACAACGTGCTCGTCCGCAAGGCGCTCGAAGAGCCCGGCCAGGGGCGGGTGCTGGTCGTGGACGGAGGCGGCTCCCTCCGCTGCGCGCTCCTCGGAGACAACATCGCCGCCATGGCCCACCAGAACGGCTGGGCCGGTGTGATCGTTCACGGGTGCATCCGCGACGCGGAGGCGATCGGCCAGATCCCGATCGGCGTGAAGGCCCTCGCGACGCACCCGAGGAAGAGCGCCAAGAAGGGCGCGGGGGACCGCGACATCGCCGTGACGTTCGCCGGCGTCACGTGGGTTCCTGGCGAGCTCGTCTATGCCGATCATGACGGCATCGTTTGCGCGCAGGCGCAACTTGCCTGAGAGCCCGCACACGCGCTCGCGTCCCAGGTGCGGCAAAACGCACGTCCCTGGGCGCTTTTGCCACACCTCGAGAGGAGGGCGCGCGGCGGCTGCGCCCGGTATGGCTGGGCTCGGATCCGGTCAGGACGCGTGAACGTCGCGCGCCGCGTCGAAGCGCGCCAACTGGCGCGGCCAATGCATCACGAGCAGGGAAGGAGCGATCAACACTCGTAGAATCGGGAGGACAAGAATGGGCAACATCACATCGGAACTGAAGAGCGATCTGAACAAGAGCCTGGAGTCGCTCCAGACCCTGCGCGACGAGATCCGCGTCAGGCTCCACCTTGCCGGCATGGACGCGAAGGACGCGTGGGACAAGCTGGAGCCCAAGCTCCTCGACGCCGAGAAGCTGGCCGACGACGTCTCCGAGGCCTCGCGGCACGCGCTGCGCGAGATCGTGGAGAAGGTGAAGGAGTTCCGCTCGTCGCTCCCCTCCTGATCGCCGCGCCACCGCGGCGGAACGAGACGGAATCGCGACGAGATCGAGGTGGGGGCGCGACGCCGGGTCAGCCCCGCAGCGCGGCCGCCACGACGCGCGCGACGCTCCCCCACCCTGGATCCGCCGCGCAGGCCGCGAGCCGCTCCCCGACGACGTGGGAGCGCCGGTGATCGTAGAAGCCGGGCGGCCGCGGGAAGGCGGTGAGCGGCGCGCGCAGGAGGGTCTTCTCGACCTGCGCGAGCATCGCTGTGTTGTGCACGAAGCCGAGCCCGCTCTGGATGTCGGCGAGCGTCGAGCCCGGGTGGCCACCCCAGGGCGGGACGACGGCCGCGTGCGCGGCGGCGGGCGCCTGGTTCACCGCGATCACGCCGTACCGAAGCTCGAGCAGCGCGCGGTCGAGCGCGGCCCCGACGGCGGGGTCCTCCTCGCTCATCGGGTGCGCCACGATCGTCGCGCCAAGGCTGCCCCGGAGCCGGTCGTTGCAGAAGCGGGTCGCCGCCTCCAGGAACTCCACCGGATCGCTCGAGCCGACCTCGACGACGGAGAGCACGCCGCCGAGCGGCTCGGTCGAGAACAGCGGCTCGGCGGCGTCCGACGCGGCGAGCCCGGCGATCAGCGTCCAGGGGAGCTCGCCCGGCCCTGGCGCGCCGATCCGCGCGACCCCGCACGGCAGCGGCACGTCGGCGGAGGCCTCGAGGCGCTCGGGCTCGATCGGCGCGCGCCCGGCCGTGAGCCCGGCGTACCGCGCCTCGGCCTCCGGGTGGGCGGCGCGCCGCGGCGGCACGGCGGCGAGCGCGCGGCGCAGCATCCGGAAGAGCAGCGGCCGCTGCGTAAAGCCCCTGGGCAGCACGAGGACGCTCGCGGCATGGCTGCCGTGCGACGCGCCGCTCACGACCTGGCTCGCGAGGCACCTCGCCTGGAACCAGAGCTCGTCGCCGCCGTAGAGCCACGGCATCACGAGGACCGGGCTGGCGCCGCCGAGCGTGGAGGAGATGGGCTTGTCCAGCAGCCGCTCTCCCGACGCCCGACGGCGCGCCTGCGGCAGGCCCGGTGGCCCCCAGACGAGCGCGTCGTGCGCGCCCGCCGGGCCGGTGACGTGGACCTCCGAGACGGCGGGGTGAGCCGCGAGGTAGGCGCCCGACTCGGCGCCGCCGTAGACGAAGCGGAGGAGCCCGCGCGCGACGAGCGGCGCGAGGGCGCGCTCGACAAGCGCGCCGAGGGGCGCGCTCCGCGGGCTCATCGCGAGCGCCACGACG
This sequence comes from Sorangium sp. So ce128, assembly GCF_051525245.1. NCBI lineage: Bacteria > Pseudomonadati > Myxococcota > Polyangiales > Polyangiaceae > Sorangium > Sorangium sp. So ce128. Next base: position 9,032,244 of record NZ_CP150313.1, read on the forward strand.
CGCCCCTCTACGAAGAGCTTGTGCAGCGCTTCCCGGAGGGGGACGCCGGCGACGTCGCCGGCGCCGAGCACCAGCGCGACGCCCCCTTCGGGGTCGCGCCGCTGGTAGAAGCGCGCCTGCTCTTCCCGGACGCCCTCGCGCGTCGCCCCGGGCTGCATCAGCACGCGCACGCGGAGGGGCCCGTGCAGGGCGGTGTCCTTCAGGCGCGTCGGGAACACCTCCACCTCGATCCGGCCGTCCGCGCGGGCGCGCACCGCCCCGCGGCCGAGCCGGGGGCGTCCGCGCGCGGCGATGTCCTCGAGCGCCTCGGCCAGGCGGCGCACCTGCGAGAGCGTGACGCAAGGCCCCGCGAGCCACGCCTCGCCGCTCGCCGCCGAGCCGGGATCGAGCCCCCGGTCGGCGCACGACGCCTCGACCTCGGCGCGCGCGGCGGCGAGCAGGCCCGGGAGCGACGAGCGGAGCAGGGAGGCCTTCTCGAGGGCCGGCATGCGAGCGAACCCGAGCGCGGCGTCGCCCAGCTCGGACAGCGCACGATCGAGCTCGGCCGAGGGTGTCTCGGCGCCGCGCTCGGCGCGCGGATCGACCGCCGGCACGGCCGCGGCGGCGCTTCCGGGCGCGAGTTCTGTGACGGCGACGACTTCGGGGACTGGCGGCATCGGGACGGAGATTACAGGCTGGAGATCGCGCGCGCGAGCGCGGCGACGGTTCGCGGCACGCGTGTAGCCGGCGTGCTCGGGATTCGGTACAGTCCACCGCCATGGATTGCGCTTTCACCACGGGTCTGGGCCCCGCGCGCGCGCCCTCCTCCGGGGCAGCTCTCCGCCCGGCAGCTTGCGGCCTCCTTCTCGGCCTCGGCGCGCTCCTCCTCGCGCCAGCGGCGACAGCGCAACAGAACGCTCAGCCGCTCCCGCAGGGCCAGGCGCAGCCCGGCGGAGCTGCCCAGGCGCCGTCCGGGTATCCCCAGCAGCAGGGGTATCCTCAGCAGCAGGGGTATCCTCAGCAGCAGGGGTATCCTCAGCAACAGGGGTATCCTCAGCAGCAGGGGTATCCTCAGCAGCAGGGGTATCCTCAGCAAGGCTACCCTCAGCAGCAGGGGTATCCTCAGCAGCAGGGGTATCCTCAGCAAGGCTACCCTCAGCAGCAGGGGTATCCTCAGCAGCAGGGGTATCCTCAGCAAGGCTACCCTCAGCAGCAAGGTTATCCTCAGCAAGGCTACCCTCAGCAGCAAGGTTATCCTCAGCAGGGATACCCCCAGCAAGGTTATCCTCAGCAAGGCTATCCTCAGCAGCCGCCTGGCTATGGTCAGGGCTATGCCTTGCCGGCCGGGCCCCCACCACCCCCGAAGCCCCCCGAGTCCACCTGCTGCCGCTGGTCGGTCCGCTACAACGCCCTGGATCTGCTGTTCGGGAAGATGACGTTCGAGGGCGAGGTCGCGATCATCGGGCCGCTCACCATCGGGATCGCGCCGTCGTGGATCTGGGGCTCGCTCGAGGACGCGTCGCTCGACACGACCGGCTACGCGCTGGCGGCCGACGTCGGCGTCTACGTCGAAGGCAAGGCGCTGCGGGGCTTCTGGGTGAAAGGACGCCTCGGCTACGAGTCGTTCGAGGCGGTCATCACCCCTCCCGGGCGGCTCGAGGGCCGCGGCGATGTGAGCAGCGTCGTCCTCGGCGGCATGGTGGGAAGCACGAACGTGCTCAGCCGAGACGGCGGATTCGCCATGTCGGGAGGCTTCGGGATCGGCGTGGCGCTCGCCGATCCCGTGACGATCACCGCGGGCCCCTACCAGTATTCCTTCTACGAGAAGGCGGGGAAGATCAAGCTCATGGGGTCGCTCTCGCTCGGCGTCGTCTTCTGATCGACGCCCTCGCCTGTTGGTCGCCTGCCACGGGAGAGGCGACCGGCGGCGGAGCCCTCGCGCGCGGCGCCCGCGCGGGACGGCCGGCGGCGTCCCTGGAACTTGGCCCCACGCGCGGCGACGTGGGACTCCTGCACCATGCCCTCTCGCATCGCCCGCCGCCCCGGGCCGGCGCTGCTGCTCCCGTTCCTGGCGGCGCTCCTGTCGATCGCGTTCGCCCTCCCCGCGCGCGCGTGGGTCGAGGTGCACATCGCCGGAGACGACGTGCGCCTGTCGATCGACCGGGCCGGCGCCGCCACGGTCGAGCACAAGGTCACGCTGAAGATCTCGGGCGGGCCGCTCCGCGGGCTCGACATCCAGGGCGTCGACCCGGACGCCCAGCTCGATCAGGGCAGCTACGCCGTGCCCTTCAAGGCCGCAGAGGCGGGCTCGCTCGCGTCCGCGACGCCGGTCGCGATCGAGCTCCTGCCGCCCGACCCCCGGCCGCGCGAGGACGGCACGCGCCGGCCGGCGGCGATGCGGGCCCGCTTCGACGGCAAGGGGCTGAGCCGCGGGGTGTTCGTGCTCTTCTTCCGCTACCGCACGGACCTCATGAAGCGCGGGCTCATCCGGCAGGACGGCCCGAGCTCCCGCGTCTCCTGGAGCGGCCCCGTCTGGGACGACGGCTACGACTCGGCGCGGCTCACCGTCGCGCTCCCGGCCGCGCCCGACGAGCCGCGCGTCGACGAGGCGCGGGACAGCGAGGCGGGCGAGGCGCCGTCCCCCGACGCGCTCCCGGCGCCGACGACGCTCTCCACGCTCCGCCGCGCGCTCGACAAGGACGAGCTGGAGCTGCTCCGCCCGTACGCCCCCAAGGCCGAGCCGATCCGGTGGGCGATCCGCGCCGACGCGCGCGCCTTCCAGCCCGAGCCCGCCGCGGCGAAGCCCGGGGCCGACACGCTCGGCCGCATCTCGGACGCCGCGGCCGGCAGCCCCGATCGCGGCCGCACCCTCTACGTGGCCGCGGGCGTGGTCCTCTTCGCGCTCTACAGCGCCCTCGTCGCGCTCAAGGCGCGCGAGCACGAGCGCCTCGCGCGCGCCGCGGGCGCCCTGCCGCGGCCCCTCGTCCCGATCCCGCTCGCGCCGCGCGCCGCGCTCGCGGGGCTCGCGCTCGTCGCCGGCGTCGCCCTGGAGCTCCTGCTCAGGGACGGCACGCCGGGCGCCGCGCTCGTGGCCGCGGCGACCGCGCTCGCGGCGCACCGCACGCCCCGCCCGGAGCGCGCCGCCGCGACCTTGCGGCGCCCTGGCAAGTGGCTCCCCATCGCGGAGGCCGAGGCGTTCCGCGAGCCGCCGCGGGCGCGCGGCGTCTACCTCGACGTGTCGACGCGCGCCGGCAAGGCGCTGCTCGTCGCGCTGCTCGCCGGGCTCGGCGCGGGCGTCCACGCCGTGGCGGCCGCCTCGCCGTACCACGCCCACCTGCTGGCGCTCGACGCGACGGCGCTGCTCGCGATCTTCTGCACCGGCCGGCTCGCCGAGCTCCCCGCCGATCCGGCGGCGCGGCCGGTCGCGTTCCTGCGCGACGTCGCGCGGCGCGTGCGGCGCCTGCGGAAGGCGCCCGCCGGCGCCGCGGCTGGGGCGCAGGAGCTCCGCGTCGTCGGCCGCCTCCGCATCCCGGACGGCAGCCCCGACGCCGACGAGCTCCGGCTCGGCCTCTCGCCGCGCACGGCGCTCCCCGGCTTCGTCGGGATCGAGGTCGGCGTCGTCTACGCGCCCGGCGCCGGCGGCGCCATCGGGCTGCCCGAGGTCCTGCTGCGCGTCGCCCCCGGCTCTCCGTGCGAGCGCGCCGTCGAGGGGCTCGCGAAGAGCGGCCGTTCCTCGCGCGGCCGGCGCCCCGGCGAGCGCGTGCTCGCGTTCACGCCGCGCCTGCCGACCGCGAGGATGACGGCGGCCATCGCCGCCGCGCTGGTCCGCGCCGCGTCCACCCCGCCCGCGGGCGCCACGCCGGCGAAGCCGTCCGGCGCCGGGGCGACCCGCGCGCCGCGCCCCCGCAAGAAGGCGGTCTCCGCTGCGGCGTAGCGCCGGGTCAGCCCCCGTCCCGACACGCTTTCGCGATCCGCGAGCCCCTCGCCAGCGTTCGTAAGCAGTCGTAACCATTCGTAGACAGCGCGCGGACATCTCGATATATGGCCGCGCGATGAGCTTTGGAGTTGCGAGCTCGAGCTTTCTTACGCGGTTCCAGCCCATGCGCACGCCGCTGCTCGTCAGCGAGCGGATCTACGCTGCTGCCGGGGGCTTGCTCGGGCTGCTGGCCACCGGGTTCGTGATGCACGCTTGCCTTGGCCCCACCGCGCACGCGCCGCTCCTGATAGCGCCGATCGGCGCTTCGACCGTGCTCGTGTTCGGGGTCCCCGCGAGCCCGCTCGCCCAGCCCTGGTCCGTGCTCGGCGGCAACGTGCTGGCGGCCGTCATCGGCGTCACGGCGGCTCGCGTCATCCCCGATCCGCTGTGCGCCGGCGCCGTCGCGGTCGCGGTCACCATCGCCGTCACGAGCCTGCTCCGGTGCTTGCACCCGCCCGCGGGCGCGGTGGCGCTCACAGCGGTCATCGGCGGCCCGGCCGTGACGAGCCTGGGCTATCACTTCGCGCTCATGCCGGTCGCCATCAACTCCCTGCTGCTCGTGGCAGCGGGGCTCGTGTTCAACAACCTGGTGCGCCGCAGCTACCCGCACGTCGTGACCTTGCCTGTCTCGCCCCACGGCACCGCCGATGCCCCGCCCGAGCTCCGCGTCGGCTTTTCGCCGAGCGACATCGACGCCGCCCTCGAGCGCCTCGGTACGCCGCTCGACGTCGAGCGCGACGATCTGATCGCCCTCGTCCGGCACGTCGAAGAGGAGGCGCACCGGCGCCTGCGCGGAGGCGTCACCTGCGGCGAGATCATGTCGCGCGATCTGGTCACGATTCACCCCGACGATCCGAGCGCGCTCGCGCTCCGCCGCCTCCGCGAGCGCGCCCTGCGCGTCTTGCCGGTGGTCGACGAGCGAGGTGTCGTGCACGGCGCGATCGACGTCTCGATCGCGTCTGCGATGCCCGAGGCCACCGTGCGCGACCTGCCGTCCATCTACTTCGAGACCGCCGGCGAGGACACGCCGATCAACGAGCTCTTTCGGCTCCTCTCCCGCGGGCGCGTGCACGAAGCGCTGATCGTCGACGCCCAGATGCGCCTGCGCGGCATCGTGACCCAAACCGATCTCCTGGCCGTGATCGGCCGCGCGCAGCTCGCCAAGGGCTCGGCGCTGGTCGGGTAGCGAGCCCAGGGCAGTACGCCCCTATGCGACACAGGCGCGCATCGCCACAGCGCACCATCCATGCACACGCCTTCACGTGCAGGAACACCTGCCAGGCCGACAACCGACAAGACGACAAATCGCCGGCTGCTCCACTCGAGCGTATAGCGAGCGATGATCAAAGCATGATAGTCTCGAGATAATCGTCTTTGTCTCCAGCGCCATCGCTGAAACGGATCGAATCGTGCATGGGTCGGCGCTCTCGCGGCCTTTTCAGCGAGGGCTGAGCGGCCGTCGACGCTCGCGACCCCGTCGTCGGCCTTGGTCACCTCGGAGTTTGGCCACACGGCACATTTGCACGTCTGCGCGTTTGCACGTTTTGCACGTGTTGAGCCGGCCCTGAAGGAGCTCTGGCGCCCATCACGCCTGTTGAGGTCATCCGTCCTCGAACAGGCACCAACCGATCGGGAGCGAACATGGCAGAAAGACCCCTTGTCCGCGTCATCACCTCCACGCCGCTGTCGGTGTGCGCTGCGGCCTGCGCCTGGCTCGCCGCGGGCGATGCGTCGGCGGCGTTCCAGTTCGACGCCACGGAGGCCGCGTACGACGCGACCTACGCGGCGGCCCCCATCGACGTGACCGGCGTCGTCGTCGACGAGGCGGGGTCGCCGATCGCGGGGGCGGAGGTGACGGCCATCGGCTGGGGGAGCGGCGCGGTCAACCACGGCGAGATCGCGTTCACCGACGGCGCGGGCGCGTTCACGCTGGCGGCGCTCGCGCGGCGCTCGGTCCTGCTGCGCGTCGAGGTCGACGGGTACTACGGCGAGATCGTCCCTGCCGATCTGCACCTGCCGCTCGCCGAGGCGGCTGCCGGGGTCGGCCGCGTCGTGCTGACCGAGCAGCGCGCGGGCCGCGCCCGGATCCTCGTGGGAGGCGACACGATGTTCGGTCGGCGCTTCATCGACAGCGACGAGGACGGCATCGAGGGAGAGGTGGGCGATCTGATCCGCCCCGCGACACGGCAAGCCGACGCGAGCGCGATCCTCTCCTTCCTGCGCGACGTCCTCGCGTCGGCCGACTACACCCAGGTCAACCTGGAGTGCCCCGTCACTGCCAACCCGCAGACGCCCCACCCTTACAAGTCGTTCACGTTCTTCTCCTACCCCGAGACGGTCAGGGCGCTCGCGCTCTCCGGCGTCGACGCCGTGAGCCTCGGCAACAACCACATGTTCGATTACCTGGGGGCAGGCGTCGCCGACACGCTCACCGCCGTCCCGAACGCCGGCCTCGACTGGTTCGGCGCAGGGCTCGACGAGACGATGGCGAAGGGCACCGTGCTCTACCGGACGCTCGGCGGCGTCGACGTGGCCTTCCAGGGGTTCAACCAGCTCGTCAACGACGGGACGACGCTCCCGGAGTACACGCTCACCGCCTCCGACGGGCCTCCTCCCAAGGCCGGCGCGCTCGAGCTCGGCCTCACCGAGATCAGCGACTTCATGGCGGAGGACGCGGTCGGGCGCTTCGCCATCCCGGTGCTGCACGGAGGCATCGAGTACAGCGACTATCCGTCGTCCGGCATGCGGCGGCGGTTCACCCAGCTCGTCCAGAAGGGCGCCGGCATGGTCGTGGCGCACCACCCGCACACGATCCACGGCATCGGGCTGTACAACGCCGGCGCCGACCCCCGCTATATCTTCATGTCGCTCGGCAACATGGTCTTCGATCAGGACGTCTTCGAGACGTACCAGTCGTACCTCGCCGCCATCGACATCGACGAGGACGCGAGCGGCAACCGCGCGGTGCACCGCGTGCAGCTCATCCCGTTCCAGAACGAGGACTACGTCCCGAAGCTCGTGGGCGGCGCCTGGCTCGGCCGGGCGATCCGCCACATCGGTCACCTCTCCACGACGCTGCCGGCGGCGCCCGCGCCCGGCGAGGCGGCGGACGGCATCACAGGGGCGGTCGTGTTCGCGAGCGGCCCGCGGGCCGCCGCGGCGAGCAGCGCCTCGCAGTACACGACGAGCGATGCGGTCGAGACGCGGAGCGTACCGCTGACGAGCCGCCGCACAGGCCCCCTCGCGCACCTGCGCTCGAACCCGGCGGACTCGCTCGCCGCCGTCCGGACGACGGCCGCCGCGAGCTGCGATTACGGCCGGGAGATCATGCTCTACGGCGACTTCGAGGACGGCGACGTCGACGACACCTCCCACGAAGGCTCGATGTGGTCGATGAGCGAATTCCGCTACATCGAGAACAGCGTCGTCCACGGCGGGACCGGCGCGATGGTGTTCCTTCGCAAGTCGAGCAACACGACCGAGGCCTCGACAAGCATGAACAACCGCGTCAAGTTCGAGCCTGGCCGCAAATTGACCCTGACCGGCTACATGAAGGGAAACAACGCCGGCCAGATGCGTGTGCAGGTCTACTGGTACACGAGCGGCGGGACCAGCGTGTCGAACAGCGTCGTCTTCACGCGCGCGGCTGGCACCTACGGCTGGCAGCCGTTCACCGTCGACCTGACCCCGCCGTCGAACGCGGGCTCCGTCCGGTTCTATTTCAGGGCGGGTGTGCCGGCGAGCGGCGAGGCCACCTCGTTCCTCGACGACGTGTCGCTCATCGAGTGGGAGGGCACCGTCGCCGACAGCTCCCTCGGGTTCGCGTTCGCCACGCCGAACGACTGGAGCTTCGTGCGCTGCACCGCCACGGATCCGGCGCTCACGAGCCTCGGCGTGACGATGACGCACCGGTCGTACGCGCTGGCCGCGGCGACGCCCTGAGCGCGCCGCCGCGGCCGGCGAGGGCAGCGGGCGCGGCGGGCGCGCGAACACGCCGAGCGGCGTCGAGCAGGCCGAGCTCGACGCCGAGGCAGAGCTCGGGCCCGCCGCCGATCTCGAGCGCGCCCTCGCCCCGCAACGTCACGTAGCCGCCGGCGCAGACGAACGGCGAGAGGCGCTCCGCCAGCGCGTACGAGGCCGAGACGCGCGCCTTGAGCACCTCGTTTCGCCCGGGGAGATCCCCCTGGAACGGGCCGCGGTGGTAGGCGCCGACGTCGGCGCTCAGCGAGAGGTCCTCGACGTCGAGCGGCAGGCGCGAGCCCATCGCGAGGCCCACGGCGTACAGGGGCTCGCGCTCCGCCGCGCGCCCGTCGTCGACGTCCGGCGCCTCCGGCGCGCGCGGCTCGCTGTGGAGCCCGAAGCTCAGGATCGTATAGGCATACCGGCTCGAGAACTTGAGGCCGACGTTGCCGTGCAGGCCGGTGCTCCCCCAGAGCGCGAGCCGGATCCCCCCCTCGCGCGGCAGCGGGAGGAGGCCGAGCGACTCCCCCTTGAGGTTGTCGGTCACGTTGATGACGCCGATCTGGAGGCCGTCGATCTTGCGGGCCACGTTGATGATGCCGATCTGGAGCCCGCGCTGCTCCTGCGAGACGTTGATGGCGCCGATCTGGAGCCCATCGACCCGGCCGATGTTGACGCCGGCCGCCTGCACGCCCGTCACCTGCCCGCGAGCGACGTTGACGGCGCCGGCCGCCTGCAGGCCGTCGACGTCCGCGTACGTCTGGTTGGCGACGCCGGCGATCTGCGCGCCGGTGACCGTCGTGCTCGCCCACCCGAAGAGCCCCGCGAGCTGCACCCCCGCGAGCGGGGCGTCCGCGAAGGCGAAGCCCCCCGCGAGCTGCAGCCCCTCGGCGCGCCCCGAGACGACGCTCGCGATCCCGAGCTGGAGCCCGCGCAGATCCCCCGACGTCCACGAGAACAGGCCGACCTGGGCGCCGTCCACGAACCCGACGCGCCCGAGCAGGAGCGCGAGATCGAGGTGGGTGGCGAGATCGGGCGCCGTGGCGTTGGTGCTCAGCGGGAAAATGAGCGACAGGTTGACGGGGAAATAGGGCGTCTCCGGGCCGCGGCGCACAGGCTCGCCGCCCGCGCCGCCGGCGCCGGACGGGTCGCTCGGCCAGGCCGACCGCGGCGGGGCGCGCCCGGGCGCCGCGTCCGCCAGCTGCTGCGCGGAAGCGCTGCGCGGCGCCAGCACGGCCGGAGCGGCCGCGCAGGCCGCGAGGATCGGCACGGCCTGGAGAGGACACCTCGCTCGGCGCGCGCGCGGCGACATCGCACCATCGTACACGCGTGCAGCGCCGAAAGGCTGCTCCGCGGGCGAAGAATCGAGCGGCGTCGACGGCGGTGCCGCGTGGATCCATCACAGCACCCCTGACCTCGACTTCCGCGCGCTGCTTCGATAGCCTGCGTGTGGGCGCTGCGCCGTGGACTCGCCATCTGCGCCGCGCCCACGCGCCACGGACTCGCCACCATGAAGCCATCGTCTCTCGCGCCCGTGCTGGCCCTCTCCACGCTCGCTGCCGGCTGCGGCTCGGAGCCTGAAGGCCCAGACCTCGTGTGGCCGATCGGGGGGACGGACGAGATCCAGCCGATGTCGTCGAGCTTCGGTCCCCGCCTGCAGACCTCGCGCGATGGCGTCTACGACTTCCACCGCGGCATCGATATCCCCACCGTCATGGGCACCCCGGTGTACGCGGTCGCCGACGGAAAGGTGATACGCGCAGGCCGCTACCAGGATTTCGAGGACGTCGTGGTGCAGATCGAGCACTGCGATCAGCCGGGCGCGTGCCTCTACAGCACCTATATCCACCTGGCGATGCCGCTCGTCGAGACCGGCGATCAGGTCGGGCGCGGTCAGCACATCGGCTATACCGGGCTCGCCGCCAGCAGCCTGTTCCCCCACCTGCACTTCGAGATCCGCGAGGGAGGGCACGAGAAGGTGTACTGCGTGCACCCGCTCCGCTTCCTCCCCACGCCGGACGGGCTGCCCCCGGCGCTCTCCGTGCGCCGCACCGACGAGGACTCCACGTCGAGCGTGTCGGTCGAGGTCGAGGCCACCCTGCCAGGCATCTCCCCGGGCCTCGTCGAGCTCGCGGTCGCGACGTCCAGCCGGTCGACCGGGGAGGTCATCGAGGAGCGCGTGTTCAACTACGAGGAGTGGAACCGCAAATATACAGGGGAGGGAGACGCCGCGACCATCGACGAACAGAGCCTCGGAGGCATCCGGATCGAGCCGGCGAAGTTCAACGCGCAGTCCGCGGCGTACGTGATCGCGTTCCGCTTCAGCGACCTCGGCGGGACGGCGTCGGCCGACGACCTCCAGATCACGGCGCGGGCGCGCGACGTCGACGGCCATGTCGTCGAGGCGCGCGCGCGCTGAGGCGACGCGGCGCGCGGCTCAGGCCTCGCCGACCAGCGCCGCCATGTCCGCGGGCAGCGACGACGTCACCACGAACGCAGGCACCGCGTCGCTGCCGCCCCACCCGATGTAGTGCGCGTGCAGCGCGTGGCGGCTCAGCCCCTCCACCGCGGGCCCGCCGTAGAGCACGTCGCCGGCCAGCGGGTGCCCCACCGACGCGAAGTGCGCCCGAATCTGGTGCCGCAGCGCCCGCGGCGCCCGCGCCTCGACGAGCTCCCAGAGCCCCACCTGCCGCACGCGCTTGTACATCGTCGCGGCCGGCCTCGGGGCGTATCGCGCCACGTCGCGCGGGTGGATGCACGGGTAGACCCGCTTCTTGTCCTTCGGGTGCGGCGCGAGCGGCACCTCGATCGAGCCCATCTCGGGAAGATCGCCGATCTGGCAGATCAGCAGGTAGCGCTTGTCGAGCCGCCCCTCCTTCAGCCCTGCGCCGAGCGCCGCGAACGCCGCGGCCGTGCGCGCCGCGAGCACGAGGCCGCTCGTGTCCGTGTCCAGCCGGTGGCAGAGCCCGGGCTCCCGCGGAGAGAAGCCGATGCTCGCCATCTCGGGGTACCGCGCCACGAGCGCGTTGGCGACCGTGCCGCGCTCGCCCGGATGGAGCGGCGCCGTCGGCACCCCGGCGGGTTTGTTCACCACCACCAGGTCGTCGCGCTCGAGCACCACGTCGAGCGGCGCGGAAGGATCCGGCGTCGCCGCGCCGGAGGCCTCCGTGGGCTCCACGTCGACCTCCAGCACCTCGCCGGCCGCCGCCACGTCGCCCTTCGACGCGCGCCGGCCGGCGCCGCTCTTCCCCACGCCGAGGACGCGCACGCGCCCCTCGGAGAACAGCCGCTTCGCGCCCGCACGCCCCAGCCCGGGGAGAAGCTGCACGAGCAGCTTGTCGAGGCGCGTCCCTGCATCCAGCTCGGTGATCGTGATCTTCATAGCTCCTACGGAATCGCCCCCTGCCACCCGAGGCCGAGCGCGGGCGCTCGCCGGCTCCCGACCACGCTCTCTCCTATCACTCCCAACATGGGCAGGCCGAACCGGTTCCACGAGGGGCCCGCGCTGCGGGCTCCAACGCCGGCAGGGCGGGTCACGCGCCACGCTACGCCCGCCCCGAGCAGAAAGCCCGCGGCCGTGGCGCCGACCCAGGCCCGCTGCTGCGCCTCGGTCGGGGACTCGAACACGAGCGGGCTGGCGAGCGCGGCGGCGCCCAGCCCGCCGAGCATCGCGCCCACGTCGATCGCCAGGATCTCCGACGGCGTGACGTCGAGCTGCGTGGCCGCCGCGGCCGCCGCCAGCCAGCCGAGCGCCGCGCCGTAGCCCATGCCAGCGATCGGCGTGCGCTGCACGTCGCCCCGCCCCGCCCACTCGACGAGCCCGCCCAGCATGAGCCCCAGCCCGCCGCCCGACTGCGCCATCAGCGCGCCGCCCTCGGACATCCGGCCCAGCGAGAGCCCGAGCGCCGCCAGCGTGATCCCGGCGGTCCCGCCGATCAGCCCGGACGCCCAGCGCTCCTGGGCCGGATCCGCCGCGTGCTGCGCGAAGCGGCCCTGGTAGATCAGGTGCCCCGCGATCGTCGGCCACCACGTGCCGGACCCGAGGTACCACGCGTCGGCCACGCCGACGTCCCACTCCTCCGCGATGATGATCGCGCCGCCGAGCCCGATGCCGGCGCCGACCGCCAGGAGCGGATAGAGCAGGCGCGGATCGTCCGAGCCGCTCGATCGCTGGATCGAGAAGCCCACGAGGCCTCCGTAGAGCGTCGCGTTGGCCGCGAGCGTCGCCTTCCCCATGCTGCGCGCCGGCGTGGCGAGGCGCCCGCGGCACCGCTCGGGGCACGGCGCCTCGCGGGCCGACGCAGGGGCCGCGGCGGCGCCGGCGTCGAGCTCGGCCAGGAGATCGCGGAGCATCACCGCGGCGCGCGCCGCGAGGTCGTCCCGCGCGACGCGCTCGACCCGCACCCTCAGCGACGTCGATCCGCCGGACGCAACGGCGAGCCTGAGCTCCACCTCGTCGCCGCGCAGCTCGAGGCTCGGCGCGATGAAGAGCTCGTCGCCGGAGCGCGCGCGCTCGATGAGCTCGGCCTCGTCGGGGCGCGATCGCGAGGCGACGCGGCCCGCCAGATCCACCGAGAGGCCGAGGTCCTGCGCCGTGTCCGACAGGAGCGCGTCGAGCGCGCTGGCGAGCGGCGCGGCGCGCTCCTCGGCCCCGGGCGCGACCGCGGTCGCGAGCACCACGGCCGATCGCGACGGCCGATCGGGTCGCGGCGGCTGCGCCGGTCGCTCGTCTCCCCCGGAGCGCGCGGGCAACGCCGCGCCTTCGGGCTGAGCCGACGCTGGCAGCGCCGCGGCGAGCGCCGCGGCGAGCGCCAGGGCGCCCGCGCCACCGCGGAGGTGCCAGGGGTCGATCATGGGGTTGCTGCTTCGGCCAACGGCGACGCTCGCCGCGATGGCCACGCCGCTCGGGGCGTCGATCAGAACATGAACGTGCCGCTCGCGAAGAGGTCGAACGTGTTGCTGTCGTTGACGTAGAAGCGGCGGCCGACCGCGTTGATGGTCGGGCGGTAGTTGGGGTTCGGGCTGCCGGTGACGGTGAGGCGCCCGTCCGCGTCCTGGCGGCGGCAAGGCCCTGCCGCCCCGAGGCTGTCCTTGAACTGGGAGTTGCACGGCTGGTCGCCGCCGATGCCGTGCCCCCCGTCGTGGCGGAAGCCCGCGCCGATCTGGAACTTCACGAGCTCGGCCGCCCGCCACGTCACGCTCGCCGAGGCGCGGTACGAGCCGTACGGCTGGACGTCGCTGAGCCCCGTGAAGTACGTCCGCTGCGAGCCCTCGTCGACGATCGACGGCGAGCAGGCCCTCGCATCGCCCGTCCTGCACAGGTCCGGGTCGTACGCGTCGTTGTCGCGGAACGCCGCCCACTGCGGCTGGCGCAGCGAGCTCGCGTCGCTCGAGCCCAGCGCGTCGAACAGCTCCGAGTAGTCGCGCCCCTCGGAGTGGTACTCGCCGGTGAAGCGCAGATCGAGCGTGAGCCCGGTGTACTTCTCGCGGTTCTCCCAGGGGACGATCAGCACGCCGAGCATCACGCTGCCGACGAGCGGCGGGTGGTTCACCAGCGACGTCTTCAGGTCGGTGAGGCCGTAGTCGCTCGACTCCTGCTGGAACTCGAACAGCGCCTTGAACCCGCCGTACGGCTCGACGTACTTGATCCGCTTCGACAGGTACGTGTGGACCTCGAGGCCGATGGTGCCGCGCGACACGCCGGGGTCGCGCTGGGCGACCCTCTGCCCCTCGAACTCGCTGTCGCTGCTGTTGTTCCGGTTGACGTCCGTCGGATCGGCGCACTTCACCTGGCCGCTCTTCGGCGACTCGGTGCAGGCGTGCATCGGCTCGCTCACGGGGAAGCGCCCCTCGACCCCGAACAGCCAGGTCGGCTTCGTCCGGTCGCGCGCCTGGTTCATGATGTTCACGTCGAGGCCGACGGCGAGGTACTCGATGCCGCTCCGGTTCGGCGACGTGAAGGGCATCTGGAACAGCTGCTCCCCGGGGGCCCCCGCGAGCGCGACGGCCTGCGCCTCGGCCCCGGCGCTGCCGTTGAGATCGGTGAGCTCGCGCGCGTGGTTCAGGATGAGCGGCATCCTGAGGTAGAGCGCCAGGTCCCGGTAGAGGCCGACGTCGAGGCGCAGGTTGAGCTTCGAGGTCGCCTCGTTGTAGGTCGCCACGTTGAGCAGGTTCGACGTGTAGCCGCCCGACGACAGCCCCGGCCCGGCGATGCTCGTCTCGCGCCGGATCTTCGCGCTCTTCGTCGCGTACTCGAAGCCGAAGCTGAAGTTCAGATCAAAGGTGTCGCCGTCGTCGAAGGCGTCGACGACGCTCGTGATCTCGCCGGTCTCCATCATGAGCCGCGGCTCGGTGGCGCTCCGCGGCTCGTCGGCGGCCGCGGGGGACGCCGCGAGGAGAGCCGCCGCTAGGGCCGCGAGCGACGCGAACGCCGAGCCCCCAGCCACGTTGATGGCGACGCGAGCGAGATGGCCTTCGCAGTACCTTCTGCCGTGCATGCTCATGGTTATCCGTCGGACGGACGCTACCGGCCGGGGTAGGAGGGTGTCAATCCGCGAATCGCTCGCCCGGCTCGCGCGGTCTCGCCCCGCCGCTCCCGCCGCGGCAATCCGCTCCGTTCCGCTCCGTTCCGCTCCGCTCGGCCACGGCCGCGGGGGCGCCGTTCAGCGCGCCGAGGAGCGCTCCTCGGGGGCGAACGGGCTCTTCCCCTCCTCGCTGTCGGGGAAGATCTCGCTCGTGATGTCCTCCGCGGCGAGCTCCTCGCGGGCGGTGCTCAGGTCGCGCGACGTCTGATCGAGCCGGTCGGCGAGCACCCCCAGGAACTGCCAGAGCAGCTTCACGGCGAGCTCGTGCTCCTTGCGGAGGATCTCGAAGAAATCGGCGCGCCGGACGGCGATGAGCTCGCTCTGCTCCACGGCCGAGACGGTGGCCGAGCGCGGCATGCTGCGGATGAGGGCCATCTCGCCGAAGTGCTCGCCCGGGCCGACCTCGCTCAGCACCGATTCGCCGCGGATGATCCGGACGAGGCCCGAGAGCACGATGAAGAGCTCGTCGCCGCGATCGCCCTCGCGCACCACGATCTGGCCGGGCTCGAACGAGAGCACCTCGGCGACCTGCATGACCCGGAGCATCTCGCGCTCCTGCAGGCGCGCGAAGAGCGGCATCTTCGCGAGCACGTCGCGCTTCAGCGCGAGCAGCCGGGCGCGGACGCTGTCGCGGTGGTCGCCCTGGCCGAGCCGGACGAGGATCGCGGTGATGTTGTCCTTGCCGCCCTTCCTGTTCGCGAGATCGATGAGGCCGTTCGCGGCGATCTCGCCGTTCTCCTCCTCGAAGAACGGCTCGAGCTCCGCGGTGTGCGCGATGTACCCGTGGAGCCCGTCCGACGCGAGGAGGAACTGGTCGCCCGGGAGCACCTCGATCGTGAGCGTGTCGACCTCGACGCGCTCGTACACGCCGACGGCGCGCGTGATCGCGTTCTTCTGCGCGACCTTCTCGATCTGATCGCGCGTGAGCTTGCCGCGCTTGATGAGCTCGTTGTAGACGGTGTGGTCCTCGGTGACCTGCTGGATGCGCCCCTCGCGGAGGAGGTAGATGCGGCTGTCGCCGACGTGCGCGATGTAGCCATGCGAGCCGGCGATGAGGAGCGCGGAGAGCGTCGTGCCCATGCCGCGCTTCGTCGTGTCGGCCTTCGCTTCCTCGTGGATCCGGGCGCACGCGCGCTGGACGGCGTGCTCGAGCAGGCTGAGGACCTCCTTCATCGCGGCGCGCCGCACGTTGCTGCGCGCCTGGTTCTCGATGAGGTCCCGCTCCTTCTTCAGCTCCTCGTGGATGATGCGGACGGCGAGCGCGCTCGCGACCTCGCCTGCGGCGTGTCCGCCCATCCCGTCGGCGACCACGAAGAGCGCGAGCTTCTTGTCGACGAGGTAGTTGTCCTCGTTGTGGTCCCGCATGCGGCCGACGTCGGTGGCCGCATAAAACCTGATGTTTTCGGACAGGCCCATCGGTTCGGGCAGGCTAACCGAGGGCGCGGGAGGAAATCACTACCGATTGCGCCCACCGCGAACTAGACGGTGGAGGACGTCGACGGAAGACCTCCTCCCGTCCATCGCGCCCTCGCCGCGCCCGGGGCGTGCCCGCTGGCGGACGGCGCGTGCGGCGCGGCGCGGCGCGGCGCGAGCAGGAGCGGCGTCGGGAGGCGCTCGGGGGGCGGGTGGGGAATCGACCGCGTGGCCGCGGTTGCGAGCGGCGGTACATTCGGAGCGCGTAGAATGGGGGGTTGTATGCGGCTCGTCCTCTTCGATAACACCGACGTCGGGTGGGGTAGCGCGCGGCGGGCAAACGGCGCGAGGCGGCGCGATGGCGCGGCGGCGCGCGCGCACCCAGCTGCGGCGGACTCCGCCGGTTCCGCCGAGACCGGGGACCTCGAGGTCCTGGGTGAGGCCGTGGGCGCGACGATCGGGCTCACGCCGATCTGGCGCGCCGGCGCGCTGCTGCACCGCATGACGGGCGCGGCCGACGCGTGGCAGTCCGCCGCGAGCTGGGCCGAGGCGCTCGGCTGGGCGGCGCGCGCCGCGCGGGAGCGCGGCCGGAAGATCGCGTCGCTGCAGGCCTGGGGGCACGGCGGCTGGGGGTACATGCGCATGGGCGCGACGCGGCTCGACGAGGCCGCGCTCCGGCCCGGCTCGCCGCTCGACGAGGCGCTCGACGCCCTGAGGGCCGAGCTCGCGGGGCCGGACGCCCTCGTGTGGCTCCGCTGCTGCAGCGCCTTCGGCCACACCGGCCGGTCCTTCGCGCAGGCGCTCGCGAGGCGGCTCGGCTGCCGCGTCGCGGGGCATACGTACATCATCGCGTTCTACCAGAGCGGGACGCACTCCCTGCGCCCGGGCGAGACGCCGTCGTGGGATCCACACGAGGGCGTGCGCTTCGACGGCGGGGTGCCGACCGGCGCCAAGTGGTCGTCGCGCGGGGCGCCGAACACCGTCTCGTGCCTGGCGGGCGATCTCCCGCAGGGCTACTGACGCCGAAGGCGCGGGTGAGGCCCCGCCGCGGGTGAGGCCCCGCCGCGGGTGAGGCCCCGCCCGCTCGGGCGCTCGACCCGCGCCGCCGCGCCGGCGTACGCTGCCGCCATGACGTCGTCCGGAGCGCAGCGAGCGCGCGCGCTCGATCTGCTGGGCCGCGGAGACATGGCGGGCGGGATCGCCGGGCTCGAGGGGCACGTCGCGGGCGCGCCGGACGACGCGG
The DNA here is from genome assembly GCF_051525245.1 of Sorangium sp. So ce128. Classification (NCBI taxonomy): domain Bacteria; kingdom Pseudomonadati; phylum Myxococcota; order Polyangiales; family Polyangiaceae; genus Sorangium; species Sorangium sp. So ce128. Next base: position 9,049,399 of record NZ_CP150313.1, read on the forward strand.
GGGCGTGGCTCGCGCTCGGGGCCGCGTACGCGGCGGAGGAGCGCTGGGCGGACGCGGCGAGGGCGCTCGCGCGCGGGGTGGAACCCGGCGGAGGGGAAGAGCAGATCGAGGCGCGCCTCGCCTACGCCCGCGCCCTGGTCCGCCTCGGCCGGCTCGACGAGGCGGCCGCGGAGCTCCGGCGGGGCGCGGCGATCGAGCCGCCCGATCCGCGGGCGCTGCGCGAGCTCGGGGTCGTGCTCTACGATCTGCGCCTCTACGACGAGGCGGCGCGCTGGCTCGCGCGCGCGTGCGAGGCGGCGCCGGAGGACGCGCGGGCGGCCTTCGCGCTCGGACTCGCGCACGAGGCGCGGCGGGAGGTCGCGCCGGCCATCGCGGCCTACCGCGAGGCGGTGAGGCGCGCGCCCTCGTTCGCCGACGCCCGGCTCACGCTCGCGGACGCGCTCGCGTCGATCGGGGAGCACGAGCGAGCGCTGGGCGAGCTCGAGGCGCTGCTCGCGCGCGAGCGGAGCCACGAGCAGGCGGCGAGGAACCGCGAGGTGCTGCAGCGCGCGCTCGCCGAGATGCGCGCGCGCCGGCTGCTCGGCAAGACGGAGCGGGAGCTCGCGCGGTCGGCGCTCGTCATGGAGGCGCAGCTCAGGCGCCGCGAGGCGCGCGCGGCGCCCGCGACGGCGGAGGGCGCCGCAGCGCGGCAGATCGTCCGCTACACGGCGCCGCTCCTCGAGCTCCACGTGACCCTCGACGCCCCGAACAATGGCCCCGGGAGCGGCGCGATCGAGGCGCTGCACCTCGCGCTGACCGATCCGGACCGCGCCGCGCGCGCAGAGGACGACGTCTTCAAGGTCACGGTGATCGGCGAGGACGGCCGGCAGGCGCCGGTCAGCTACGCGACGGGCGCGTCGCTCACGCTCGTGCGCGAGGCGATCGGCTGCCCGATGACGCAGGCGAGCGCGCTCTATACCTCGCTGCTGAAGGGGAGCCCGTCGGTCGACTGGGGCGGCGCGACGCTGCGGTTCGCGAGCGTGCCAGGCACCGGCGGGGCGCCCGGCGGAGAGCGGCACGGCCTCCTGGTCGGCCAGCGCGCCTAGCCTCGGCTCGGCGGGGTGGCGCCGCGCGGCGCGTCGCCGGGCGCGATCATCCCGAGATCGAGCAGCGAGGAGTAGTGCCCGTCCGGCGCGAGGATGACGTGGTCGACGAGCGGCACGCCGATCACCTCGCCGGCGGCGGCGACCGCGTTGGTCATGGCCACGTCCTCGGGCGACGGCGCCGAGTCGCCGCTCGGGTGGTTGTGCACGAGCACGAGCGCCGAGGCCGCGTCCGAGAGCGCGGCGCGCAGGATGTCCCTGGCCGTGACGGAGCACCCGTGGAGCCCGCCCTGCGCGACCCTGCGCGCTCCCCTCATCCCGTTGCGGCCGTCGAGCGAGATCACCCACATCTGCTCGTGATCGAGCGGGCCGAGCTGCGCCGCGCACCACGCCGCGATCGAGGCCGAGGTGCGCACCGGAGGCCGCGGGCGCACCGCGCGCTCGAAGGCGCGCCGCCCGAGCTCGAGCGACGCGGCGATCCGGAGCGCCTTCGCGAGCCCGAGGCCGGGGTGCTCGGCGAGCGCGTGCGGGCCGAGCCGCGCGAGCCCCTCCAGCCCGGCGAAGCGCGAGAGGAGCGCGGCGGAGACGAGCGTCACGGGGGTGCCGACCAGCCCTGTGCCGAGCACGATCGCGAGCAGGTCGGCGTCGCCCAGCGACCAGATCCCCTCCTCGAGCGCTCGCTCTCGCGGGCCGACAAAGGCGGCCAGCGCAGAGGGGTCGTCGGTGCACGTCTCGGGGAGGTGATCGGACAGCAGGGCGGCGCGCTTCCACGGGCTCATGCGCGAGCGACAAGCACGCGGCGGGCCCGACTGCCGGCCCGGGGCGCCGCGGGGGCGCGCGCGCCGGCGGGGCGGCGGAACGGCGGCGGAGGGTGGCGGCCGCCAGGGCTGCGCGCCATCGCCCGGAGCGGGAACGGAGACGCGCGCGCGTCACTCGACGCGGACGATCGTCTCCGCGGGGAGGCTCTCGGCGAACGCGTCGCGCGCCGCGCGCACCCTCGCCTCGACGAGGCCGTCGAACGTGAGCTTCGTGCGGTACTCGACGCCGGACCACCTCGGATAAGAGCCGATGTCGACGTCGCGGTGGGCCTCGACCACGCGGTCGAGCATGGGCTTGAGCTGCCCCTCGTCGAGGGTCGTGAACACCGCGAGCGAGACGAACGGCGCCCCGCCGGAGAGCTCCGCCTGGATGAGCGCCTGCTTCGCCCGGAAGATCTGCGGCACGCCGGGCAGCATCCACACGTTGCGCATCACCACGCCGGGCCACGCGGCGCTGCCGCCGGTCACGAGCCGCGCGCCCTCCGGGATGCGGGCCATGAGCAGGTGCCCCTCGGTGAGCCGATCGCCGTAGTAATCGCGCAGGAGGCTCTCGATGTTGGGCGCGCTGACCACCGGCACGCCGAACGCGCGCGCGACGCCCGCGATCGTCAGGTCGTCGTGCGTCGGGCCCACGCCGCCGCTCGTGAAGACCCAGTCGTGCGACGCCGCGAGCGCCCGCACCTCGGCGGCGATCACCTCGATCTCGTCGAGCACCATGACCGCCCGCTCCAGCCTGACGCCGAGCGCGCGCAGGGTGCCCGCCAGCACGAACAGGTTCTCGTCAGCGATCTTCCCGCTGAGCAGCTCGTTGCCGATGATCAGCGCCGCTGCGGTCCTCATGTCACCCTTCTTCCGCTCAGCTCTCGAACTCGCGCGTCACCGGGCGCCCGTCGGCGTCCATCCCGAGCAGCTCCTCGACGCGCTTCTCCGCGCGATCGAGGCGCTCCTGCGCCGACCGCGAGAGGCGGATGCCCTCCTCGAAGAGCGAGAGCGCGCGCTCGAGCGGCAGATCGCCGCCCTCGAGCTCCGCGACGATCTTCGCGAGGCGGCGCGTCGACTCCTCGAACGACATCGCGCCGGCGCCCGCGTCGCCGCTCCGCGGAGCGCGGTCGGCCTCGGCCTTCGCCGACGCCCCGGCGGCGCCGGGCTCCGCGCTCGATTCGACGCGTGATTCGGCGCGTGATTCCACGCCCGCGCCCTCGTCCGTCGCGTTGCTCATCGTCGTCATGAGCCAGCGTCCCCCGGGGGTGCGGCCGGCGCAAGCAGGACGGCGCTCGCGCCGGGCGGCACCGCCGGCACGAGGAGCACGCCGTCGGGATCGGCCACGACGGGGACCGCCAGCCCATCCGGCCGGACGAGCCGCGCCGGACGCGAGGAAGCGCTCCCGGACGCGCTCCGGTCGTTCGGGACGATGGCCACCCACACGACGCCCGTCGCCAGCGCGGAGCGCGGCCGATCGAGCGCCCGTGCGTCGGCGCCGGAGAGAGCGGCCCGCGCGAGCGCGCGCACCCCTTCGTCAGGATCGAGGTCCCGCGCCGCGACGAGGACGCGCCTGCGCTGCACCTCGGTGCGCCGGGACAGGCCGCGGACGATCGCGCGGCGCACCGCGGGGTCGTCCTCGAAGCGGTACGCGCGGGCGAGAAGGGAGACGCTGTCGGGCATCGGGTCGCTCCCGAGGCCGAGCGCGACGTGCGCCCGCACGACGGGATCGCTCCCCTCGAGCAGCCGCTCGATCCTGCCGCGGACCACCTCGTCGTCGCGGGCCGCGAGCGCGCGGGCGGCGAGCGGCGACAGCGGTCCGCCCGCCTCCGCGAGGGCGGCGAGCCGCGAGGTCGCGATCGCCCCGCCCCCGGGCTCCGCGAGCAGCGCGACGCCGGCGGAGATCGCCGCCGCGTCTGGCGCCGGGTCGCCGCTCTTCGCGGCGCTCGCGGCGCCGGGCGGCGATCCGGCGCCCGACGCGGCGAGCGCCGCGAAGAGCGGCGCGAGGGCGGCGAGGGCGCGCTCGCCCCGAGCGAGCGCGCCGCGCGCCGCCGCGTGGACCGCCGCGCGATCGCAGGAGGACGGGGAGCAGGCGCCGACGACATCGACCGCGTCGCGGAGGCCGAGCGCCACGGCGCCGAACACCCCGACGGCGCGATCGCTCGACCCGCTCGGCGCGGCGAGCGCGGCGCGCAGCCGCTTCTCGAGCGCCTCGGGCGCGTCGCGCAGCACGAGCCCGCGGACCACCCCGGCGCGCAGGCCGAGCCTGCGGAGGTCCGCGTCCTTCGCGGCGCGCGGGCCGTCGAAGAGCTCCGCGACCGCGGCCCGCGCCTCGGCCCCCGGCATCGTCGCCAGCGCGAACGCGGCCGCCGTCGCCAGCTCGGGGCGCTCGTTCAGGACCCGGCGCAGCTGCCGCGCCGCCTCCGCGCCGCCCGCGCGGCCGATCGCCGCGACCGCGCGGGGCCGCGCGTCGTCCGGGAGCAGCGGGAGAGCGCGCGCGAGCGCCGGCGCGAGCCGCTCCGCCGGCCCGAGCTCGGCCAGCCTGAGCCCCTCCATCCGCCCGAGCTCGGATCCGAGCAGCGCGGCCACGGCGCCGGCCGCCTCCGGCGCGCCGAGGTACACGAGGATCTCCGCCGTCGGCTCGAAGAGCCCCGGCTCTGGCTTGCGGAGCCACGCGCGGGCCTTCGCCAGCGCCGCCTCGTCGCCGAGGCGCGCGAGGGCGCGCGCCGCGGCCACCTGCGCCGCCCTGTCGCCGCCCTCGAGCATCGGCCGGAGCGCCGCGATCGCCCGGAGATCGCCGAGATCGCCGAGGAAGCTCGCGAGCGCCGGCTCGAGCCGCTTGCGGCTGCCGAGCAGGAGCTGGAGCGACGCGGGCGGGTGCGCCTTGATCGCGCGCGCGGCGGCCTCGCCCGCGGCCCCGCCCTGCACGATCGCGTTGACGAGCACGCCGAGCGCGCGCCGCTCGCCCGTGCGCGCGAGCGCGAGGGCGGCGGTGCCGCGCAGCACCTCGCCGAGCGGCGAGGCGGCGCCGCGCGCGGGCGCGCTCTCCGAGAGCTCGCGCGCGAGGAGCTGGCGCACGCTGTCGCGCTGCGCGTGCGGCGCCAGCGCCCGCACCGCCGCGAGGCGCGTCCTGGGATCGCGCGCCCCCGGGGCGCCGTGCTGCTCGAGCGCGGCGAGCAGCGCGCTCACCGCCTCCTCGGTGCCGATCGCCCCGAGGCGCTCGATGCCGCGGAGCCGCGCCGCCGGGTCGCTCGACGAGAGCAGCCGCTCGCCGACGGCCACGCCGAGGCTGCCGCGCAGCGGCGTCGCGCCGGCCTCGGCCCCCGCGGAGGCCTTGCCGCCTTCCTCCGCGGCCTGCGGCGCCCGGGCGGTCCGCGCGACCGGCTGAGGCGCTGCCGGGCCCGCCATCGCGGTGGCCGCGAGCGCCGCGGCGAGGCCCAGGGCGCGGGGGGTTCCAGGGAGGAATCGCATTCGCTGCGCCGCACTATCCCGCGATCGACGGCCCGCTGTCACGCCCCAGGCCGAGCCGTGTCAGCGCCGCGTGACAGCCTGGAATTTGATGGAAGCACGCGCTAGGTCGACCTACCGTGCAGCCGCGAAATGCGGCTGTGAGAGAGGTGACGCTTGATCGACCTGGTACGGACACTGGAAAAGGCCATCACGGTCTCCGCCGACAAGGCGTGGCCGGTCTTGCAGCGACTGAGCCGCCTCGGCGGCGAGCCCAGGCCGTTTCACCCGAAGTGGAGCGACAAGCCGATCCCGAGGGGCGGCGAGCGCACGAAGCCCCCGCTCGGCTGGCCTCGCGAGACGGACAGCCTGTGCCCGCGCTGCGTCAAGGAGGCGCGCGACGAGATCCTGAGTGGCAGAGCGGACTGGACCAAGCTCATCACGGACAAGCCCGGGGAGATCCGCGCCAGCATCGTCGCGCGCGATGGGCGCGTGGTCATGGAGAAGACGTGCCCGAAGCATGGCTTCTTCTCGGACACGATCTCGATCGACCCGGCGTTCCTGGCGCGGATCGAGCGCCTCTTCGGCGGCCGCGACGTCGAGATGACGAAGGACAGGATCCACAACCACGGATCCAGCACCATCCGTTACGGTCGCGGCGCGGTGCTCACGGTCGACCTGACGAACCGCTGCAACATGATGTGCGACCCGTGCTTCATGGATGCCAATCAGGTCGGCTACGTGCATGAGCTCTCCTGGGAGGAGATCACGCGGATCCTGGACGACGCGGCGGCGGTGCGCCCGCGCCGCCAGATGTCGATCCAGTTCTCCGGCGGCGAGCCGACGCTGAGCCCGCACTTCCTCGACGCGATCCGGTACGCGCGCGAGAAGGGCTACTTCGCGGTGCAGTGCGCGACGAACGGGATCCGCTTCGCGGACGAGCCGGGCTTCGCCAGGAAGGCCAAGGAAGCGGGCCTCCGGATGGCGTACCTGCAGTTCGACGGGGTCACGAACGCCGCGAACGGCCACCGGAAGATCGGGAACCTCTACGACGTGAAGCTGCGGGCGATCGAGGAGCTCTCGGCCGCCGGGATCGACGTCATCCTGGTCGTGACGATCGTCAACGGGGTCAACAACGATCAGGTGGGGCCCATCATCGACTTTGCGGTCCAGAACGCCGACAAGATCACCGTCGTCAGCTTCCAGCCGGTCAGCTTCACCGGCCGCGACGAGGACATCTCCGACGAGCTGCGCGAGAAGCAGCGCTATACGCTGAGCCACCTCGCGCACGACATCGCCCGGCAGACCGGCGTGACCGACCCGCTGCGCGACTGGTTCCCCCTGTCGGCGCTCAGCCCCTTCGGCAACGTGACCGACCTCCTCGACGGCCCCGACAAGGACTGGGGGCAAATCAACTGCGGCTGCCACCCGAACTGCGGGATCGGGACCGCGCTGTTCGTCCACAAGAAGACGAAGCAGATGGTCCCGCTGCTCGACTTCATCGATGTCGAAGGGCTGCTCTCCGACCTGCGCGCGATCTTCGACGCGGGGCAGAGCCGCGCCCTCACGAAGGCGCAGGTCGTCGCAGCGCTGCTGCGCCATTACCAGCCGGACAAGGCGCCGCCCGGCTTCCACCTGGCGACGCTCGTGAAGCAGTTCTTGAGCCAGACGGGCGCCGCGCACGCCGGCGAGGGCGACGCCCGCGAGTACGAGTGGCGTGTCCTTTTCGTCGCGGGCATGTGGTTCCAGGACCTGTTCAATTACGACTTCCGCCGCACCGAGATGTGCATCATTCCGTACGGAACGCAGCTCGGCGAGATCAGCTTCTGTGCGTACAACACCGGGGCTGGATGGCGGAATATCCTCGAGAAGATGAAGGCCAACGCCACGGTGGCCGAGTGGTACAAGAAGCACGGTAGGCACCCTGTCTATGCGAAGAATCAGGATCTTCCTTTACCGACCTACGACAACCCCCTGACGATCATCGAGCACGACCTTGCGTTGCGCGAGCGCGAGCAGGGCGGCGCGCGCTCACGGCGGACGGCCAGGCGGCTGCCGATCGTGAGCTGATCGCGCCCCCACGCCGCGCGCCGCCAGGGCAGCGCAGCGCAGCGCTGCCCCGGATCGCCGAGAGACAGGTCACGTGAGCCGCTGGACTCGGCGATCGGTCGCAGGGCACCTCACATCGACACAGAATCCGGTTCTCCTCGCGGCCGTGTGGGAGGAGGCTCGCGTGAGCGGCGCGGGAGTCGTGGAGAACGCACCACGCATGGTGTAGTCTGGTCACGTGACCTTGCACGCGGGCCGCTATGAGAGCTTGCGCGCCATCGCGTCAGGCGGCATGGCGACGGTGTATCTCGGGCGGGCCCTGGGCGCCGGCGGGTTCGAGCGCCTCGTCGCCCTGAAGATGATGCACCCGCACATCGCCGCGGAGCCCGAGTTCGTGGCGATGTTCCTCGACGAGGCGCGCCTCGCGGCGCGGGTCCGCCACCCCAATGTCGTCGCGACGTTCGATCTCGTCGAGGACCCGCTGTTCCTCGTCATGGAGTACATCGAGGGGCCGTCGCTGCACAGCTTGCTCCGCACGTGCGCGCGGGCGAAGCGGCCCGTCCCGCTCGGGATCGCGCTCCGCATCTTCCTCGACGTGCTCGCGGGTCTCCACGCCGCGCACGAGCTCACGGGGGGCGAGGGCGAGCCGCTCAACCTCGTGCACCGCGACGTCTCGCCGCAGAACGTGCTCGTCGGCGTCGACGGCATCGCGCGCATCACCGACTTCGGCGTGGCCCGCGCCGAGACGAGGCTCATGTCGACGCGGGGCAACGCGCTCAAGGGCAAGCTCGCCTACATGGCGCCCGAGCAGATCCGGGCCGCGAACGTCGACCGTCGCAGCGACGTGTACTCCGCCGGCGTGGTGCTCTGGGAGATGCTCACGGAGGAGCGCCTGTTCAAGGCCGACAACGACGGCGCGCTGCTCGCGCAGATCCTCCAGGGCGCGCCCACGGGTCCGCGCGGGGTGGTCCCGTCGGTGCCGGCCGCGCTCGACCAGATCTGCCTGCGCGCGCTGCGCACCGACCCCGACGATCGCTTCCCGACCGCCGCGGCGTTCGCCGAGGCGCTGGAAGACGCAGCCACGCAGACGCCGGGCCTCGCTGTGTCGTCGCCCCGGGCGGTGGAGGCGCTCATCAAGGAGGTCGGTTTGCGCGGGCCGCCGGAGAGCCTCACCGCGCCGGTCAGCGCGCGGGGCGGCCCCGCGTCGGCGCCCCGGTCGGGGCGATCGCCGCTGAGCCAGCGCTCTCCGTTGAGCGATTCTCTGCCCCTGAGCCCGCGCTCTCCGTTGAGCGATCGTCTGCCCCTGAGCCAGCGCGCTCCCCTGACCCAGCGGAGCGTCGAGGCGGCGCAGGACAGCTCGGGCGCCGAGGGCAGCGCGCCGGGGCTGGGCGCCGTCGTCTCCGAGGCCGTCTCCCGCGGCCGGCACCACATCGTGCGCCGCCGCGTGCTCGCCAGCGCCTGCGCGGTCGCGCTCGCGGTCGGGGCGGGCGCCTTTCTCGCCGCCGGCCAGCAAGAGCCAGCCGCTCCCTTCACGGCGGAGAGCGGCTCTGCCTCCCGGATCTCGTCCTTCTTCCCCGCCGCCGCGGCGGCCAGCGGGCCGGTCCAGGTGGCCGCGCCCGGGCATCCCGGCGAGCTGGCCGGGTCCGCGGTCCCCGGCGGCTCCGCTCAGGGCGCTGTTCCCGACAGCTCCGCTCAGGGCGTGATTCCCGGCGGAGCCGCCGCCCCTGACCGGTCCACCCAGGGCTCCGCGCCCGGTGGGCCCGCGCAGGTCCCTGCCCCCACCGCCCACCGTGCGACGAGCCCCGCCCCGCGGCCGAGCTCCAGAGCGACCCCGCCCGCGGCCGTCAAGCCGAGGACGAGCCGGCCCGACACGCGCACGACCAGCGGATCCACGGCCCCGACGGCGAAGCCGGTCACCCGCTCATCGACCGTTCGGAGCGCGGCGCCGAAGACCGCGCCAAAGGCGCCAGAGCCGAAGCGGAGCGCTCCGCGGACGACCTCCCGGACGCCCTTCAAGCCATCCGGCCTGTGACGCACGCAGGGCTGTGACGCACGACGTCACCGCGGAGATAGCCCAAGACGGTACGTGCGCATGGATCCAGCGCGCCCCCCCGGGCGAGCCATGATCCTTTTCGCCGCCTCGTCCAACACTCCGACCATGGAGACACGTCCAACACCCCGACGACCGCGAGCACCCGCGACCTCGGCGCCGATAACGCGACGTCGGGTCGCGCTATCGCACATTGAACGCACGGCGTCGCCTACATGCTCACGGAAGACAGCAGAACGTCAGTGGCCGCCTCACGAGCGCGATAGGGGAGGTAGGCTATTCTTGTCGTGGGGCGGTATGTGCTCGCCCAAGTGAAAGACGCGCCGCGCGTCGGACGTTACCCCGGGGGGAACCAGCTCATGCGCTCGCTTTTTGAGCAGGTCGTCGAGTGCTGTGGCCTCGCACCCGCGTTCGCCAGAAAGATCATCCAGGAGGCCTGCGAGCGGAGCGATGTGTCACCGCCCGAAGCGATGACGCCAGCCGATCTCATCCGCACGCTCCCTCACATCCGCCAGGCCCTCGGCGTCTTCCTCGATCCTGGGGAGGTGGCGCTGAAGACGGCCGCGATGCGAGCCCTCGTCAAGGGCTCCTGGCCGTCGATGGCCGCGGTCGTCCCCCCTGGTTCGAACCAGGAGAGCCGGACCCCTCAGGACGAGCCGAAGGCCAAATCGAGCTCGTAGAGCTCGTAGTGCGAACGCCGCATTCCGAGCGCGACATACGTCGACTGCGCTCGCGCGTTCGCGGTCTCCACGTACAGGCGGATACCGCATACGTCCCCCGCGTCCGCCGCCATCTCGTGGACTCGCCGATACAGCGCCCGGAAGACCCCGCTGCGCCGCTGCGCGGGGGTCACATAGACGGACTGGATCCACCAGAAAGTGCCGTTTCTCCAGTCACTCCATTCGTAGGTGACCATCAGCTGCCCGGCCATCTCGGACGCGTGCTCGGCCACCAGATAGAACCCTTTGGCGGCATCCGCGATCAGCGCGGCGGCGCCGCGGAGGGTGGTGGCGGCATCCAGCACCTTGCCCTCCGTCTCGAGCGCCATGGCCCGGTTGTTCGCCGCGATCAGCGCGGCGTCGGTGGGCGCCGCCCGGCGGATCACGAGCGCTGTCACGAGGCGACCTCCCGGCGGGCGTCGCAGGGACGTTCTCCGGCCGTACGGCCGGAGAGCGCGGAAGCGCGGCAACGGATCGACATGGCCGACCCCATACCGCGGGCAGCACGGCTGCTCAATGACCACACGCACCACGCACACGACGCGCGGCGCCTCGATCCAGCGACGAGCCAGCGACGAGCGCGCGGCCGGGCCGGTGACGACCGGCCGCGAAGCCATCGCCGCGGCGCGTTATGTTTCGAGGAGCGATCCTCGACGAGAGCGCCCGGCGCTCGGCGCGTGGTCCATGGCTCCGCCGCGCCGGCTGCCTCTTGCGGCGGTTGGCGGAGGTTGTGCTCCTCGCCCGATCGCGCATACCCTCCGGGCGCCGAAGCCTCCCGGAGGGTGACCCTTGACACTGCTCGTCAGCGACTCGATTGCCCAGCGCGTCCAGCGGCTGGAGATCCCTTTCAACAGCTTCGGGGTCGATCCTTACGGCATCTCCCAGAAGCACCTGGGTCTCTTCTTCTCCCTCCTGGACTTCTTCTATCATCATTACTTCTCGGTGGGCGTGACGGGCCTGGAGAACGTCCCCGCGCGCGGGCGGGCGATGCTCGTCGGCAATCACTGCGGGGGAGTCGCCATCGACGGGGCGATGGTGGTCGCGTCGATGTTCTTCGCGATGGATCCTCCGCGTCTGGCCGAGGGGATGGCGGAGAAGTTCATCAATCGCCTCCCCTTCACCTCGCTCTGGTCGAGCCGCACGGGGCAGTTCACCGGCCTCCCCGAGCACGCGAGCCGCCTCCTCGAGGACGAGCGGCTGCTCATGGTGTTCCCCGAGGGGGCGCGCGGCACCGCCAAGCTCTACAGCGAGCGCAACTCGCTCGTGCACTTCGGATCGGGGTTCGTCCGGCTCGCGATGAAGACGAGGACGCCCGTCATCCCCTTCGGCTTCGTCGGCGGCGGCGAGGCGGTGCCGACCATCGCCAACTCGTACACGATCGGCCGGCTGTTCGGCGTGCCGTACATCCCGATCACCCCGTACCTCATCCCGGCGCCGCTGCCGGTCCAGCTGGAGATCACGTACGGCGAGCCGATGACGTTCGCCGGGACCGGCGCCGAAGAAGACGAGGTGATCCTTGGCCACGTCGAGCAGGTGAAGGCGAGGATCGCAGAGCTCATCGAGGCCGGGCGAAAGCGGCGCCGCGGGAAGCTTTCGGTGGACTTTCGCGGCGCCACGTCGCCCAGGCCCGCCTCATCGAAGGAGCACGCATGAGGGTCCTCATCCCAGGGATCACCGGCCAGCTGGGCCGCATGGTCGCGACGCGCCTCCTCGAGGAGGGGCACGAGGTGATCGGCATCGACCGGCGGCCGTGGCCGACCGCCCCGGTCGGCATCGAGATGCACAACGTGGATCTGCAGAAGCGCGCCGCGGAGGACGTGTTCCGCAAGACCCGGCCCCAGGCCGTCATCCACATGGCGACCGTGACGCACCTCGTGGAGCAGACGGAGGAGCGGTATCGGATCAACCTCGGCGGCACGCGCGTCGTCTTCGACAACAGCCGCGCCTGCGGGGTCGAACACGTGATCTTCGTCGGCCGACACACCTACTACGGCGCCGGCCCCGAGTCGCCGCTCTACCACACGGAGGAGGATCCTCCGATGGCGGTGTCCACCTTCCCCGAGCTCGCCGACCTCGTCGCGGCCGATCTCTACGCCTGCACGGCGCTCTGGCGCGCTCCCGAGCTCTGCACGACCGTTCTCCGCATGTGCTACACGCTCGGCCCGACAGGCCACGGCACGCTGGCGAGCTTCCTCCGCGGCCCCCGCGTCCCGTACGTGCTCGGGTTCGACCCGCTGTTCCAGTTCATGCACGAGCAGGACGTCGTGACCGCCATCTGCCTCGCCCTCGAGAAGCGCATCCGCGGCGTCTACAACGTCTCTGGCCCGCAGCCTGTGCCCCTGTCGCTCATCATCCGGGCGGCGGGCCGGGTGGCGGTGCCCCTCCCCGAGTTCGTGCTGCGCAACGCGTTCGGCCGCTTCGGCCTGCCGAAGCTTCCTCGCGCGGCGCTGACCCACATCAAGTACCCCGTCGTCGTGGACGGGGCCGCGTTCCGCGCCGCGACCGGGTTCAAGCACGCCATCGACGAAGCCCAGGCCATCCGCGAGTACCGCGACGCCCACCCGGTCCCAGCGAGCCGCCCCTGAGCCCGGGATAAGGTATCATGAGATAAGGAGGTCCGATGTTGTCCGAGAAGGTCAAGCAGTTCGCGCCGGCCAGGCTCACCGCGGACATCGACGATCTGCCCGAGCCGGAGAGGAGAGCGCTCGGCAAGCTCATCGAGGCTTCGCGGCAGCTCGATCCCGTGTTCGATCGGCAGGCCTACGCCGGGAACCCGGAGCTCCGCGAGAAGCTCGTCGCGGACGGCACCCCGGAGGGGCGGGACAGGCTCGCCTACTTCGACATCATGCGCGGCCCTTGGGACAGGCAGGATCACCACCGCCCCTTCGCCATCGACAGGCCCCATCCTCCTGGCGCTGGCTTCTACCCGGAGGATCTCTCGGCCGACGAGCTCAACGCGTGGGTCGAGCAGCACCCGGGCGACAAGGAGGCCTTCAACAACCTGTTCACGCTCATCCGCCGGGACCAGGGCCGGCTCGTCGCCGTGCCGTACAGCCAGGCCTACGCGGCGTGGCTCGGCCCCGCCGGCGCGCTCCTCGAGGAGGCCGCGGCGCTCACCGCGAGCGAGAGCCTAAGGCGGTTCCTGAGGTCGCGGGCCGCTGCGTTCCGCTCCGACGACTACTATGCATCCGACAAGGACTGGATGGACCTCGACAGCCGCGTCGAGGTGACCATCGGCCCTTACGAGACCTACGAGGACGAGCTCCTCGGCCTCAAGGCCTCGTTCGAGTCGTTCGTCACGGTGAGCGACCCCGACGCTTCCCGGAAGCTCTCGAAGTACAAGGAGCTCCTCCCGGAGATGGAGCGCAACCTGCCTGTCCCCGAGGACGTGAAGACCGCGCGCGGCGGGGAGAGCCCCATCCAGGTCGTCGACCTCGTGTTCAGCGCCGGCGACGCCCGCAAATCGGTCCAGACGATCGCGTTCAACCTGCCGAACGACGAGCGCGTGCGCGCCGAGAAGGGGGCCAAGAAGGTCCTGCTCCGCAACGTCATCGAGACGAAGTTCGAGCTGATCATGCGCCCTATCGCCGAGCGCATCCTCGACCCGGCGCAGCTCGATCACCTGTCCTCCGACGCGTTCTTCAACGAGACGCTCTTCCACGAGCTCTCGCACAGCCTCGGCCCTGCGTTCACGACCGTGAGCGGGGAGCGGGTCGAGGTGCGGATCGCGCTCGGCCCGACGTACTCCGCCCTCGAGGAGGCCAAGGCCGATGTGATGGGCGCTTACAACGTCCTCTTCATGATCCAGCGAGGCCACTTCGCGGCCGATTTCAGGGAAAAGCTCCTCATCTCCTATTTCGCAGGGCTCTTCAGGAGCACCCGATTCGGCGTGGCCGAGGCGCACGGCAAGGGGGCCGCGCTCCAGATCAACCGGTTCCTCGAGGAGCGCGCCGCCCGCTTCGACCCGGCGACACGGCGCTTCACCGTCGACGCCGAGGAGCTCGAGGCCGCCATCACCCGCCTCGTCCGCGATCTCTGCATGGTGCAGCACCGCGGCGACAGGCAGGCCGCCGGCGAGCTCCTCGCCAGATACGGAGAGGTCTCGGAGCCGATGCAGCACGCGCTCGGCGGCCTCGAGGGGATCCCGATCGACATCCGGCCGATCTACCCGCTCGCCGGCGAGTGAGCCGCCGGCGAGCGGCGCTCACGGCCCGATCTGCACGAGGAACGCGTCGCCGGCGCCCTGGCTCACGGCCGTGGCTGCGCCGCGATCGAGGACGCCGTCGAAGCGGCCGGTCACCCAGCCATCGCCGAGCAGATCGACGGCGACGGCGGCGCCGCGCTGCTCGCCCGAGTCGCCGAACGAGCGCAACCAGATCGGGTTGCTGGCAGGGTCGAGCTTCGCCACGAACACGTCTGCGGCGCCCGTGGCCGAGTGCGCCTCCGTTCCGACGTCCAGGTTCCCCAGGAAGGAGCCGGTGAGGAGGATGTTGCCCGCGAGATCGACCGCGACGGAGGCGCCCTCCTGGTCGGCGTCGTCGCCGAAGTCCTCGCACCACTGCAGGACGCCGTTGTCGTCCAGACGGATGAGGAAGACGTCCTTGTCTCCATTGCTCGTGAGCAGCGACTCGCCGAGGTAGATCGCTCCCCGGAACGAGCCGGTCACGAGGATGTTGCCCGCTCCATCGACGGCCACGCCGAGCGCCTCGGCCGCGTTGGTCGCGTCGGCCGCCTTGCTCCAGACGTGATCGCCCGAGGGGTCGAGCTTCGCGACGAACAGGTTGGTCTTGGCGTCGGTGGTGAGCGGCCTCTCGCCCCCGAAATCGACCTCCCCGCTGAACCAGCCGACGACGACGATGTCGCCGTCGCCGTCGACGGCGACGCCGGTACCGGCCTGATCTCCCTGGCCGCCGAACCGCTTGGCCCAGTCGACGTGGCCGGCGGCGTCGAGCTTGACCAGGAACGCATCGCTCCTGCCGTGGCTCTCCAGGGTGAACCGCTCGCCCCGGCGGCCCTCGCCGAAGTCGAGCGTGCCCGAGAACTCGCCGGTGATGAAGGCGTTCCCCGCCTGGTCCACGGCGATCGCCGCCGCGTGTTGCGTGGCGTCGTCGCCGAACCGCCGGCTGAACTGGTGCGCCCCGGTCGCGTCGAACCGCGCCACGACGACGTCGGCGCGGCGGCCGGCGCCCTCGAGCACGCCGCCGCCGAAATCGATGTCGCCGGCCGCGCTGCCCGCGAGCACCACGTCGCCCCCCGGCGCGAGCGCGACCGCCCGGGCGACGCTGTCCGCGAAGCGGCGGCCGAACCGGAACCGACCCTCGCGCGTGGAGGCGTCGCGGGAGAACGAGACGAGGAAAGCGTCCGGCTCGCCGAGCGCGCCCAGCTCGTCCGACGGACCCGCGCCGAGATCGGTGCTGCCCGACGCCGAGCCGACCACCACGACGGCGTCGGCGGAGGCGGCGATGCCCAGGCCCTGCTGAGCGCCGGCCCCGCCGAGCGCGACGCTGTGCACGGGGTCGCCCGTGCACGCTCGCCCGTCGCAGT
The DNA here is from genome assembly GCF_051525245.1 of Sorangium sp. So ce128. NCBI lineage: Bacteria > Pseudomonadati > Myxococcota > Polyangiales > Polyangiaceae > Sorangium > Sorangium sp. So ce128. The sequence continues at coordinate 9,065,087 of NZ_CP150313.1, forward strand.
TCTCGTCCTCGGGCGTGGCGCAGCTCTCGAACGCGGGCAGCACCTGGCCGACGCAGGCGCCGACGTCCGTCCCGTCGTCATTGCACGCGGCGACGCCGGCGACGCAGAGGCCGACGCCCTGCGTGCCCTGCGGCCCCGCGTAGCAGGCCGCCTCGGTGAGGGGAACGCAGATCTCCTGAACCTCGCAGCCACCGCCCGCCCCGTCGCCGCCGCCGCCGCCTCCCCCCGCGCCCACCGGCACGGGATCCGCCGCGACGTCGGGGAACGGCGCGATGAAGGCGCACGCGCCGAGGCCGGCGCAGGCGAGGGCGAGCACGGCGACGACGCCCGCTCCGGGGCGAGGTGCGCCGCTCACAGCACTCCCCGCACGGCGACCCCGGCGCCGTCCGCGCCGACCCATGGCGAGAGCGCCGTCGGGCGGGGGGCGCGCGGCGCCGCGGGCGCAAGCCGCCGCCCGGCGGCGTCCGGAGGAGCCGCGGGCGAGGAGGACGAGGGCCAGAAGAGGTAGGCGGCGAAGCCGCCCGCGATGACGGCGGCCCCGGTGAGCACCGTGCTCGTGACGGCGAGCGCTTGCCCGCGATCGTGCAGCGCCTGCCGCTCGCCCAGCGAGCCCGGGGCAGGGTTCTCGTTCTTCTTCAGGAAGCTGTGCCGCACGTCGTACGCCATGGCGCCCGTGACCACGGCGCCGGCGGCGAGCGCGGCCGCCGTCCCCACGACGACCACCGGCGAGATGCGCGGGCCGGGCGCGGGCGCGCTGGGCAGCGCCTGGCGCGCGGGCGCGCTCGACCGCAGGACCGCGAGCGAGCGCTTGCGGCCGAGCTCGGCCCGCAGCTCGACGACCGCGCCCGTCTCGGCCTGCACCGTCGCCTCGAACCGCGCCGCATAGTTCTCGGCCGCCACCACGACCCGCCGCGCCCCGGGGCTCACGAGGATGGCCGCGCCGACGAGCGCGGCGTGGATCGGCTCACCATCGATCTCGACGCGCACGCCGGTCGCGTCCTCGGGCAGCTGCAGGACGATCTGCGACGTCTTCACGCGAAGCTTCTCTAGTCGTGCCCGCGACTCCCTGGCGAGCGCGATCTCGTTCCGCGCGGTCGCGCCGGACGCAGCGAGCTCAAATGCGTTGAGCGCCTCGACGACGTGGCCGAGCGCCTCGTGACAGACGCCGAGGTGATACCAGAGAGGTGGGGACACGACGATCTTGCTGATGCGTTCGTACGTCTCCAGCGCCTCTGCCCACCGGCCGCCGTCCTCCGCGGCGAGGCCGAGCGCGAAGAGGTGCCGCGCGGACGCGAGCTCCGCGGCGCTCGGCTTGTGGGCCGCAGCGAGAGCCGCAGTGTCGCTCGCGACCGCGGCCGGCGGCGCGCGGCTGGCGCCCTCCGGGGAAGGCTCGGCGAACGCAGCCGGACCGACGCCGACCAGGGCGAAGAATACCACTCCGCCGATGGTGATCCGATGCTTCACCCACGCCTCCTTCCATCACCAAGCGATAGAGGCAGTCTAACCGTACTCACGCCGACCGATCCTCGACAACTGGAAAATTGTTTGAGATTAGCGTCCGATCCTGGAACGCTCTTGCACGACCCGCCTGGAACGCTCTCCCACTGTCGGTGAGAGCTTCAGCATGGTCGGACTCACGACGACACAGGAGTCGCAGGTACGAGCTGTGATAGCGCCCGTCGATCTTGTGCCAGGCCAGCTTCTCGGCCGCTATGAGCTGCTGATCGCCATCGCGCAGGGCGGAATGGGGACGGTGTGGGCGGCCCGAGAGCGCGGCGGGGCGGCGGGCGACAAGATCGTGGCAGTCAAGACGATGCTGCCGGCGCTCTCCAGCGATCCGCGCTGCAAGCGCATGTTCCTCACGGAGTCGCGCATCGCCTCCCGGATCAAGCACCCCAATGTGTGCGCGATCCTGGATCAAGGTGAGCAGAGCGGGGTGCTCTACTTCGTGATGGAGTGGATCGACGGCGACGCGCTCGTGGCGCTGCTCGGCGGCAGCACCCGCAAGCAGGGCAGCCCGCTCCCCCTGCCCGTCGCGGTGAGGATCGCGATCGAGGCGGCGCGGGGGCTGCATGCGGCCCACGAGCTACGGGACGACGGCGGCGCGCTGATCGGGCTCGTTCACCGGGACGTCTCGCCGCACAACATCCTGATCACGCGGGACGGCTCGGTCAAAATCGCGGATTTCGGCGTGGCCAAGGCCATGGCGCAGGTGGACAACCCGACGACCAACACCGGGCACATGAAGGGCAAGATCCTCTTCATGGCGCCCGAGCAGGTCTATAGCGAGCAGCTGGACCGGCGGTCCGACGTCTTCGCGCTCGGGATCGTGCTCTATCAGCTGACGACGGGCACGCACCCGTTCGCCGCCAGCCACGACCTCGCGACGATGGCGCGCATCGCGCGGCCCGAGCCGGTCGATCCGCCGGGCCCCCTCGTCCCCGGGTACCCCCCCGCGCTCGAGGCGGCGGTGATGCGCGCGCTCGCCAAGGATCCGGCCGAGCGCTTCGCGACGATGGCCGAGCTCGCGGACGCGCTCGAGGCAGTGGACGCCGCCCTCGGCAGCCGCCCTGGCGAGGTCACGGGGTACATCCGCAACGCGCTCGCCGCGCGCACCTCGCGTCGCACGGCGCTGATCAAGGACGCCTTGCGCGCCGCGGAGGGCCGGGCGCGGGGGCGCACCCCCTCGCGCCTGGACCCGCGCCGCCGCGCACGGACGATCGCGACCGCGGCGGCGCTCGTCGCCTCGGGCGCGCTGCTCGGGGCGGCGACGCTCCTGTGGATCGGCCTCGGGGAGGGCCCCGGCGCGCCGCCCGTGGCGGTGCCCGCGGCGCCGGCCGTCACGGTGGAGCCGCGCCCGGGGGTCGCCACCGCCGAGCCGCGCGCCCCGGAGCCCGCGCGCGTGTCAGAACCGGCCCCGTCCACCGCGCCCGCGGCGCCGCCGTCCTCCACCCCCGCCGCGAGCGCGAGCCCGCCTCGCTCCCGATCGCCTGCCGAGACCGGGCGCGCCAAATTCCGCGAGCCCGGCTTCTAGCGCGCGCCGCGGCCCCGCCTCGCGCCGAGGAATATTCGATCGGCGCCGGTTGTCCTCGGGCGGCCGGGCTTGCTATGAGCTCCCACCCGTTATGCACGACGTACGCGCCCTGAACGAGCTGGTCGCCAAAGAGAGCGCCTTCATCGACACCCTGCTGAACGAGGTCGGCAAGGTCATCGTCGGCCAGACGTACATGATCGAGCGCATCCTCATCGGGCTGCTCACCGGGGGACACGTCCTCCTCGAGGGCGTCCCGGGCCTCGCCAAGACGCTCACGGTGCGGACGCTCTGCGACGCCATCCACGCGAAGTTCTCGCGGATCCAGTTCACGCCGGATCTGCTGCCCGCCGACCTCATCGGCACCGTCATCTACAACCACCAGAAGGGCGACTTCACCTCGAAGCTGGGCCCGATCTTCGCGAACCTCGTGCTCGCCGACGAGATCAACCGCGCCCCGGCCAAGGTGCAGAGCGCGCTCCTCGAGGCGATGCAGGAGCGGCAGGTCACGATCGGCGACACGACCTACCCGCTGCCGAGCCCGTTCGTGGTCATGGCGACCCAGAACCCGATCGAGCAGGAGGGGACCTACCGCCTCCCGGAGGCGCAGGTCGACAGGTTCATGCTCATGGTCAAGGTCGGGTACCCCGCGCGGGCCGAGGAGCGGCAGATCATCGACCGCACGACGGCCGTGATCGAGGGCAAGGCCGCGAAGGTGACGACCCCCGAGGAGCTCGTGTCCGCGCGCAAGGTCGTGCGCGACGTGTACATGGACGATCGCGTGAAGGACTACATCGTGGACGTGGTCTTCGCGACGCGCGAGCCCGGGCAGAAGGGGATGCGGGAGCTGAGCAGCCTCATCGAGTACGGGGCGAGCCCGCGCGCCTCGATCGCGCTGGCGCTGGCGGCGCGCGCGCACGCCTTCCTGCGCCACCGGGGCTACGTCACGCCGGAGGACGTGAAGGCGATCGGCCCCGACGTGCTCCGGCACCGGGTCGTCCTGACCTACGAGGCGGAGGCCGAGGAGGTCACGTCCGAGCAGATCGTCCGGCGCGTGTTCGAGGTGGTCGAGGTGCCGTGATCAAGGCCTCCGGCTCGAAGAACCCGCTGCCGCCGGAGCTCCTGAAGCAGCTCCGGCGCATCGAGATCCGGACGCGACGGCTCGCCAACGAGCAGCTCTCCGGGACGTACTCGTCCGTCTTCAAGGGGCAAGGGCTCTCGTTCCGCGAGGTGCGCGCCTACCTGCCCGGCGACGACGTGCGCTGGATCGACTGGAACGTCTCGGCCCGCATGAGCGAGCCGTTCGTGAAGGTGTTCGTCGAGGAGCGGGAGATGACCGTCATGCTGGTCGTCGACGCCTCGCAGAGCGAGCAGTTCGGCACGCGGCGCGCGTCGAAGGCGCGCGTCGCCGCCGAGATCGCCGCGCTCTGCTCCTTCAGCGCCATCAAGAACAACGATCGCGTGGGCCTCGTGCTCGCGACCGAGGCCATCGAGAAGCTCGTCCCGCCGAAGAAGGGGGACAAGCACGTGATGCGCGTCATCCGGGAGATCCTCGGGCACGAGCCGAAGTACACGGGGACGAACCTGAAGCTCGCGCTCGAGACGCTCGTGAAGGTCGCCAAGCGGAGGAGCGTGGCCTTCGTGATCAGCGATTTCTTCGCCTCCGGCTTCGAGCGCTCGCTCTCGCTCGCGAGCGCCAAGCACGACGTGATCCCGGTGATGCTGGTCGACCCGCGCGACGAGGAGCTGCCCGACGTCGGGCTCGCGACGTTCGAGGACCTGGAGACCGGGGAAGAGGTCGTGGTGGACACCGGCGACCGGGCGGTGCGCGACCACTACCGCACCGCGATGCGCAAGCTCCGGAGCGACCGCGACAAGCTGTTCAAGAAGCTCGCGCTCGACGCCGTGGTGGTGAAGACCGGCGAGAGCTTCGTGAGCCCGCTGCGCGACCTGTTCGCCAAGCGGGCGCGGAGGCTCAGGCGATGAGGACGCGTCGCTCCGCGGTCCACGCCGCGCGCGGCGCGAGCCCGCTCGCGTGGGCCGCGCTGGCGGCGGCGCTCGCGTGCGCGTCGCCGGCACGATCGCAGCCGGACGCCGGCGGCGCCGGAGGGCCCGCCGCTGACGACACCCCGCCGCCGCCGCCTCCGGCCCCGGCAGCCACGGAGCGCGGCGAGAGCGTGTGGGCCTCGTGCGCGGAGCACGTGCCGCCCGGCGCGACGCGCCCCCGGATCGAGGAGACGTTCCCGAAGAACGGGTTCAGCGGGTACGCGGCCCACCTCGAGATCACGGTCACGCACGGCAAGGGCGAGGCGGTGCTGCCGGAGGGCTTCAAGGTCCAGGGCGACAGCGACGCCGCGCGCGCGATCCAGAAGGCGGGGTTCGTCCTGCCGGAGGCCGACGCGGGCGCGGGGCCGACCAGCACGACGACGGCGACCGACGACGGCGCCACGACCAGGCTCGTCATCCCGTTCGTCCCGCTGCCCAAGGAGCCCGGGAGGAGCGCCCTCCTGCTGCCGCCGGTGCCGATCGCCGTGTCCCGCGCGAGCGGGGAGCTCGTCACCGTCTGCACCCGGCCGCACGAGATCGTGATCGAGGACCCGATCGCCAACGAGCGGGATCCCAAGGTCAAGCCGAACCCGCCGCCGCGGCCGCAGCGGGAGGAGTGGGTGCTCGCGAAGCAGCTCACGGCCGGCATCCTCATCGGCGCGGCGCTCGGGCTGCTCGTGGCGTGGCTGGTCCGGCGCTGGCTGCGCCGGCCCCGCGTGGTGGCCGCGCCGCCGCCCAAGCTGCCGTGGATCGCCGCGCTCGAGGAGCTCGAGGCGCTCCGGCGCTCCGACCTGCTCGGCGAGGGGCGGACCGGTGAGTACTTCGACCGCGTGAGCGACTGCGTGCGCAAGTACCTCGGCGCGCGGTACGGCTTCGACGGCCTCGAGACGACGAGCGACGAGATGCGGGACCTGCTCGCGCGGGTGCGCCCGCCCGTGCCGGTGCTGCCGCAGATCGCGCGGTTCCTCGCCGACTGCGACCTCGTGAAGTTCGCGCGCCTCCAGCCGAGCGAGGCCGACTGCCTCACGGCGCTCGACGACGGCGAGAACATCGTGCACCGCACGACCCCGCCGGCGGTGCGTCCCGGCGACGGCGCCGGCCCCCGGAGCTCGCCCGCCGGCGGGCAGCAGCCGCCCGCTCGCCCGTCCCGGGCGCCAGAGGAGGCGCCTTGAGCCGCACGAAGCGCGCATCGCTTGCCCTCATCGCGACGCTCGTCGTCGCCGCGCTCGCCTGCGTGTACCCCTACCTCGCGCGCCGCGACGCCTGGTCCTCCGCGAGCTGGCAGAACCCGTGGTTCTTGCTCGCGCTCATCGCGGTGCCCGTCGTCTGGTACTGGGGCATCTTCGCGGAGGACGCGCGCAGGCCGCGGCTCCGGCTCGGCACGGTCGCGCCGCTCGCGCGCGGGCCGCGCGGCCTGCGCAGCCACCTGCGCGACCTGCCGGGCGTGCTGCGCGCCGTGGCGCTCGCGCTGCTCGTCCTCGCGATGGGGCGGCCGGTCAGCGTGCTCCGCGAGCAGCGCTCGGACGACAAGGGCATCGACATCGTCGTGGCGCTCGACCTGTCGGGCTCGATGCGCGCGATCCTCGATGCGCGGGCGAGCGATCTACCCGGCCAGCCGAAGCTGCCGCGCGGCAAGCGGCTGACCCGGCTCGACACGGCCAAGCTCGTCCTCCAGGACTTCATCAGCCGCAGGAGGACCGATCGCCTCGGCGTCGTCGTCTTCGGCAAGGCCGCCTACGTGCTGTCGCCGCCGACGCTCGACTACCACCTGCTGACGCAGATGGTCTCGCAGATGACGCTCAACGTGATCGACGGCAGCGCGACGGCGATCGGCGACGCGCTCGGCACCGCGGTCGCCCGCCTGCGCAGGAGCGACGCGCAGTCGAAGGTCGTCATCCTCCTGACCGACGGCGACTCCAACGCCGGGGCCATCTCCCCCGAGTACGCGACCCACCTCGCGACCTCGCTCGGCGCGAAGGTCTACACGATCCAGATCGGCACCGACGACGAGGTCGAGGTCGAGGACGGCATCGATCTCTTCGGGCAGCCGCGCTACGTGCGCCACCGCTTCCCGGTGAACCCCGCGCTGCTCCAGGAGATCGCGCAGAAGACCGGCGGCGCGTCGTACGTGGCGACCGACGCGAAGGCGCTCGCGGACAGCATGCACGACGTGCTCGACCGGCTGGAGAAGACCCGCTTCGAGGCGTCGAGCGCCGCGTACGAGGATCTCTTCCCGTTCCTGCTCCTGCCCGGGGTGTTCCTGATCGGGCTCGACGCGCTCCTGCGCGCCTGGCTGCTCCGGAGGTTCCCGTGAACTTTGCGGCCCCCTGGTTCCTGCTCGGGACGGCGTTCGCCGCGCTGATCGGCCTCCTGCTCATCCTGGGCGGCTTCGGCGTGGCGCGCGCCATCAAGCGCTTCGGCGACGAGGATCGCGTGAAGGCGCTCACCACCGCCGATCCGGCGAAGCGCCGCGCCTGGAAGGGCGTGCTGCTCGTGCTCGCGACGGCGCTCGCGTTCGTGGCCGCGGCGCGCCCCCAGTACGGCAAAGGCACGCGGCTCGTGCCGGCGACCAACGTCGACGTGGTGGTCGTGCTCGACTACTCGAAGAGCATGTACGCGCGCGACGTCGAGCCGTCCCGCATCTTCCGGGCGAAGGTCGAGGTCGCCCGCCTGATCAAGGATCTCGAGGGCGCGCGCTTCGGAGCGGTCGCGTTCGCCGGCGAGCCGATGGGCTTCCCGCTGACCGCCGACGGCGCGGCGATCGCGCAGTTCTTCCGCCAGCTCGACCCGAACGACATGCCGATCGGCGGCACGGCGATCGCGCGCGCGCTCGACCAGGCGAACGAGCTCCTGAAGCGCGACCCGAAGTCCGCCGAGCACAAGCGGATCATCCTGCTCGTCACAGACGGCGAGGACCTCGAGGGCTACCCGCTGAGCGTCGCCCAGGCGATCGGCGCCCAGGGCACGACGATCCACGTCGTTCAGATCGGCGGGCGCACGCCGGAGCCGATCCCGGAGATCGGCCAGGACGGCCGCATCGTCGGGTGGCGGACGGATCGCCAGGGCAAGCCGCTCACTACGGAGCTGTCGCTGTCGGGCGAGCAGCAGCTCGCGTCGATCGCGCAGGCGACGCCGGGCGGGCAGATCATCCGCGCGGAGAAGGGGACCACGGGCATCGAGACGATCGCCGCGGAGCTCAGGCGGCAGATGAAGAGCGAGCTCTCGGAGCGGGTCGAGACGGTCTACGCGGACGTCTACTTCTACCCGCTCGGCCTCGCGATCCTGCTCCTCATCGCCGAGGTGTTCCTCAAGGACGCTCCGCGCCGTCGCTTCGTGGCGACGCGCCCCGAGGCCGCGCCGAAGCGCGCCGCGTTGCTGAAGGGGCGCCCGCTCGGCGCGGACCTCGCGGCGGGAGCGGGGCAGGCTTCCGGGGGCAACGCGGGAGGGCCGCATGCCGCGTCGTGATCGCAAGCGCGTGGATCTCGCCGGGTTCTTCGCGCGCCGCGGGCGCTGGATCGCGATCGGGCTCGCCGCCGCGTGCCTCACCGGGGCCGCGTTCTCGGCGGCGACCGGGTGCAGCGGGTGGGATCCGACGTCCCCGTTCGAGCGGAACGCGCCGGCGGTCGACCAGGCAATCCGCGATCTCGACGCGGGCAACCTCGAGTCTGCCGAGCAGGCCCTCGAGAGCTACCTGGGGACGGGGCCGTGCAGCGACGCAGGCATCGGGCTGCCGGACTCCGTGCGCCAGAAGCCGAACGGCTCGTTCGATCTCGGGCTGACGCTGTTCCATCTGGCCGAGCGCTACGGTCATCGGTTCGGCGACGAGGAGCTCGCGGACGGCGGGCCGGAGCAGGAGCAGCGCGACGCGCTGCGCGGGATCGAGATCGACTGCGCGCTGGTCCTCCTGAAGTCGATCGGGGCCGATCCGAGCGTGCCGGCCGACCTGCGCGCGCGGGCCCGTTACCTCTCGGGCAACCTCGAGTTCTTGCGGCGCAAGTACGAGGACGCCGTGACGTATTACGACCAGGCGCTGGCCATCATCCCCGGGGTGCTCGAGGAGGCCGGCGGCGACGGCGTGGGCCGGGACGCGGCCTGGAACCGGGCGATCGCGCTGCGGCGCATCGAGGACCAGAAGGACGCCGCGCCGCCGGACGCCGAGCCCGATGCGCCGCCGGACGCCGAGCCCGACGCGCCGCCGGACGCCGAGCCCGACGCCGAGCCCGACGCGGGCGACGACGGCGGCGACCAGGACGCGGGCGACGACGGCGGCGACCAGGACGCGGGCGACGACGGCGGCGACCAGGACGCGGGCAACGACGGCGGTGACCAGGATCAGAGCCCTGACGCTGGCCCGCAGGACCAGACGCCCGACGCCGGCTCACCCGAGCAACCCGAGCCACCGCGCGAGCAGCCCCAGGAGCCGCCGCAGACCGGTCGGCAGGACGATCGCATCCTCGACCAGCTCGAGGAGGCGCCGACGTACCAGGAGCAGGAAGCGAAGAACAAGGCCGGTATGCGGCGCGGCCGCGGCATGGAGGACAAGTGACGCGCCCGCTCGCGCTCGCCCCCCCGCGCCTCGCGCCGCTCGCGACCGCGCTGCTCGTGGCGTTGCTCGCGTTGATCGCCCCGCTCCGCGCGCGCGCCCAGCAGCAGCCGGAGCTCTCGGCGCGCGCGAGCTCCACCGACGTCGAGGTCGGCGAGCCGTTCACGGTCGAGGTGAAGGCGCTCGTCGAGCGCGGCGCCGGCATGCCCTCCGATCCGGAGCTGCGTGTCCCGCCCGACCTCTCCATCGTCTCCGGCCCGAGCATCGGGACGCAGATGAAGACCCAGCTCGGGGGCGGCGTCATGATCACGCAGCTGGGCATCAGCGCGACGTGGCAGATCGTCGCGAACAAGCCCGGCCGCTACACCATCCCGGGGCCGACGATCTCGTGGAACGGCAGGCGCCTGCCGGCGGCTCCGATCATGATCAAGGTCGCGCCGGCGAGCGGGCGGCCTCGCCGGCCGAGCAACCCGTTCCTGTTGCCCGGCGGCCCGCTGCATGGCTTTCCGTGGCCGTTCGGCGGCTCGGGCGGCCTCTTCGACGACGAGGCGACCCAGGACGAGCCCGAGCCCGAGGCGACAGAGCTGGCGATGCCGCGCGAGCCGGACCCGGTGGTGTTCCTTCGCGCCATCCCCGACAAGACGGCCGCGGTGGTCGGCGAGCAGGTCACGGTCTCGTTCTACCTGTACTTCCGCGAGAACGCCGAGATGACCGAGCCCCGCGCAGCGCCCGCCGCGGACTTCCTTCGCCACCCGCTCCTCGAGGACCCCCGCAACGAGCGCCCCGTGTACACGCGGGTCGGCGGGCACCGCTACGCGGCCCGCCTCGTCGACAAGCTGGCGCTGTTCCCGCTGAAGACGGGCGAGCTGCACACGGGCAGCATGCAGACGCGCATCACCGGGCGCCGGATCGGCGCGCGCGTGCTGCGCGAATCGAACGACGTCGTCGTGAAGGTCACGGAGCCGCCCCTCGCCGGCCGCCCGTCCGGCTATGTCGTCGGCGACGTCGGTCAGTTCACGCTCAAGGCGACGGTGCAGCCGCGCCAGATCGAGCAAGGCGGCTCGGTGGCCGTGACCGTGCAGATCGCGGGCACCGGCAACTTCCCCCAGTCGCTCCGGGTGCCGGAGCGGACCGGGCTCGAGTGGCTCGACCCGGAGAAGCGCGACGCGATCGAGCCGCGCGGCGGCGCGCTCGGCGGCACCCGATCGTTCGGCTACGTCGTCCGGATCCAGGAGAGCGGCGCGGTCGATCTCGGGAAGGTCGAGCTCCCCTACTGGGATCCGGCGCAGAAGCGCTACGTGGTCGAGCGCGCCGAGCTCGGCGTCGTCCAGGTCAGCCCGGTGGCCCCTCCGGCGTCGTCCGGGCCGCCGTCCAGGGCGCCTCGCGCCGAGGGCGACGGCGCTGGCCGGGGCGAGCCGTTCGCCGGCATGCCGGGGCTCCGCACGTCGCTCGGCCCGCACGCCCCGCCCGCGACGCTGCCCCTCGACGGCGCGCCGTTCTGGCTGCTCCTGGCCGCGCCGCCGCTCGTCGTGACGCTGTTCGGCGCGGGCGATCGGCTCCTGCGCCGGGCGCGCGCTCGCCGCGCGGCGGGCGCGACCTCGCCCGCCCGGCTCGCGGCCATCGCCCAGCGCGAAGCGGAGGAGGCGGCCGCGCAGGGGGATCTCGGGGCGACGGCCGCGGCGATCGAGCGCGCGGTGCACCGGGCGATCGAGTCCGCGACGGGCCTCCGCTCGCGGGGCGTCTTGCTCGCGGAGCTCCCGGGCGAGCTCGACCGGCGCGGCGTCCCCGGGCCGCTCTCGTCGCGCGCTTGCGAGGCGCTGGCCGCGTGCGAGGCGATCCGGTTCGAGCCGACCGCGCAGGAGGGCGGCGGCGGCGCCGCCGCGGCGCTCGTCGAGCAGAGCCGCGCCGTCGTGACCGAGCTCGCGCGATGGAAGCCCGCGTGAACGGCCGCCGCAGGCGCCTCCTCGCCGGCGCGCTCCTCCTCGCCGGAAGCCTCGCGTCGGCGCTGCCGTCGAGCGAGGCGCGCGCGCAGCCGGCGGAGCCCCCGGAGGTGCTGTTCCAGGAGGGCACGGCCGCGCTCGGCCGCGGCGAGTACGGCGCGGCGATCGACACGTTCGAGCTGCTCGCCGACCGCGGCTTCGTGCACCCGGACGCCAGCTACAACCGCGGGCTCGCCTACGTCACGCGCGTCCGCGAGGGCGCGGATCGCCCGGGAGACCTCGGCCGGGCGGCGGCCGCGTTCGAGGAGGCGCTGCGGCTCCGCCCGGGCGACGCCGACGCCGATCGCGCGCTGGATCTCGTGCGCGCCGAGCTCACCCGCCGGCGCTCGCGCCGCGCCACGGATGCGGTCGACGTGCGCCCGACGCTCGGCCGGGTCATCGTCGGCCTCGCCTCGGAGCGCACCTGGGCGGCGGCCGCGCTCCTCGCGTCGCTGCTCCTCGCCCTGGGCGTGGTCCTGCGGCGCCGCCCTGCCGGTCCTGCGCACGTCGCGGGCAGCGTCCTTGCGCCGACGGCGCTCGTCGCGCTGCTCGCGCTGGTGCCGCTCACCTATGCGGCGCGGCACCTCCGCCTCACGACCCGGGCTGGCGTCGTGGTAGTCCCCGAGGTCCGGCTCCTCGACGAGGACGGGCGCGCGCTGCCCCGCGCGGAGCAGAGCGCGATCCCCGAGGGTGCGTCGGTCGAGGTCGGCAGGAGATCGGGCGGGCTCGCGGAGGTCCGCTGGGGCGCCACCGAGGGCTGGGTTCCGGCGTCGAGCATCCGGTTGCTCGCTCCATGAGCCGCGCCATCGTGTGCTAGGTTGTCCGCGTGTGGGTACGCCGCGCAGCCATTCGCCCCGTCCCCTCGTACGCTCAGGTGCCGGCGCGCGTCCTGTCCGAGATCGAGGATCAGCTCGCCGAGGATGACGACGACTCGCGCAAGCAGCTCGACGACGCGTTCACGCGCTTCGAGCAGACGCAGCCTGCGCTCGCGGACCGGATCTCCTCGGTGCTGTCCGGCCCGCTCGACGAGACGGCGCTCGCCCTCGGCTATTTCCTGACGCTGGCGATCTGGCTCGCCTTCGACGAGCTGTTCGGTCAGGACCTCGACGAGGTCACCGAGACGGCGCTCACGGGCGTCGAGGAGTCGCTGAACCTGGACGAGCAGATCCGCCTCCACGATCCTGCCGAGGCGGTCGACTCGGACGACGTCATCGCGATGGAGCAGCCCGACGTCCTCGCCTTCGTGCAGGAGCACCTCGACGCGGCGCTCGAGGCGAACGCGCACGAGGTCGACGTCGACGACGTCCACGCGATCTACCGGGTGGTGCTGATCGAGATCCTGGCGCTGAGCTACGCCGTCCGCCCGCCCTCGAACTGGGTAGCGCTGACGACCGAGTTCACCGCGTAACGCGTCTCCCCCGTCTCGCAACCACCGCTCTTAACGTGCCGAGAAGGTGGCCAGGAAAGCTGGCATCTCGGCGCTGCGACCATCCTCGAGGAGGACGGTTCGGCGCGGGCCATTGATCGCGTCGAGCACGGCGACGAGCTCACGGAACGGCGTCTTGTTGTCGCTGTGGAGCACGGCCTGGTCGGCGCGGCGGTCGCTCGGGGCGCGGTGCTCGCCGCTCCGCTCCCACTCGCGCCGGATGGCCTCGCCGAGCTCTCTGTAACGGATCGCGGTGGCTCCCGCCCCGCCGATCTCGACAGGACGTTTGGGGACGCTCACCTCGCTCAGGACGGTCGCGCCCTGCTTCCACACGAGGTTGAACCGGTCCTCGCCGACATGGACGTGCATCGTCCTGAGAGGCTCCTTCTGGCACTCCTCCCCGCACCCCGCGGCGGCAGGCACCTCCGCGCTGGTCTTGAGCTGCGAGTTCGTGACCCACACCGCCGTGATCAGCAGGAAGGCGATGGTCACCATCAGCAGATCGATGAACGGAATCATGTTGATCTCGCTGTTTCGCGCCCGCCTCTCGCCACCTCCCACGTCGACGCCTGCCATGGCTGCCTCCTTGTGTGCTCGTGTTGTCGCCGCGCACTCGCCAGCTCCGCGGCCGCGCTGCGATAGGAGGACAGAGCGCGGCGCGCGCCGGATGTTCCTGGAAAGCACCAACGTCCGCTCCCCCGCCACGGGTGAACCACTCGCGCGCGTGGGCCGCGCCGGCGATCCCGATGAGGGAAGAGCGCGACGAGCGATCCCTCGGGCGGCCCACGCTCCGCATCGTCCACTATTTCGGAGGCGCTTCGATCCGCCCAGCTCAGAAAGACGCAACGCGTCGTTACCAAGCAGCCTCATCATCGGACGCCCTGAACATGGAAAGGGCAGACGAGAAGCTCGATTTCTTCGGCATAGGCGAAGATGCGGCGGCCTTGCGCCACGGACGACAGGGCGTCGTGCCGCCCTCGGGTCAACGCAGCGTGCCGCCCCTCGTGCGTCATGGCCGAGCTGTCTCTTGACAGGCAATCCGTTATAACGGATGATGTGCGTACGGGTTGGAGGTGAAACGGATGCGCCCCCAGAGTGCTCAAGTGATCGACCTCGAGGAATACCGGCAGCAGCGGCGGGCGGCTCGGAACAAGCATGTTCCCGAGAGCGACAGGCCGATGTCATCGGGGAGCTCTTTGACCATGCCGGTCGCCCTCTGGTGGTTCCCGATCTGGACGTGGATGCCCGTCTGGCAGGTGCGATGAAATCCGTCCGTCAGAACACGCCACGGAGCTCGCCCGGGCTGGTCTGCGGCGATGGGCTCGGCGCGTCGTTGCCCGTGGAGGGCTATCAGAACGGCGTGCAAGCGTCCGCCGCATCGACGGGGCGCCCCTCTTCGCCTGCTGGACCGCGCTCGCACCGCAGGCCGGAGAGCTTCGCTGGCCCCGCGAGCTCGTACTCCAGCCGCACCAACGGAACCAACGGAGAAGCGCCGCAGCGGGACGTGGACGAGGCGTCTGGAGACGCCTGGGCCTACGAGATGGCCCCGCAGGACGCCTCCTCGGCGCTCACCGGCATCGTCGGGGCCAACCTGCGTCGCCTCCGGACCAAGCGTGGGCTCTCCCTCGAGCGGCTGGCGAAGGCGTCTGGCGTGAGCCGGGCGATGCTCAGCCAGATCGAGCTCGGCCAGAGCACGCCGACGATCAACGTGCTCTGGAAGATCGCGCGGGCGCTCGGCGTGCCCTTCTCGGCGCTGATCAGCGACCAGTCGCTCGGCGGCACATCGCTCATCCTGGCCGCGCGCGCCAAGGTGTTGACGTCGCATGACGGCTCGTTCACGTCCCGCGCGCTGTTCCCGTTCGACGTGCCGAGGACCGTCGAATTCTACGAGATCACGCTCGCGCCCCTCGCCACCGAACACGCGGATCCTCACCCGCCGGGCACCGTGGAGAACCTCGTGGTGACCGCCGGGACGCTGGAGATGGTCGTCGGCGCCGAGCGCCATGTGCTCGCGACCGGCGACGCGATCATGTTCGACGCCGACGTACCCCATCAGTACAGGAACCCGACCGATCGGCAGGTCATCCTGTACCTGGTGATGACGTACATCGAAAAGACGGGCTGATCGGGGCGCTCGACAGCCCGGATCACCGAGGCGCCAAGGACGCCGAGAGGACAATAACGCCTTCCGGCGCTCCTCTTCTCCCTCCGGTTCTCCCTCCGGCGCCGCGGCGATTCAAAGAACAGGAGCGCCACGTCTCAGCCCCCGAGACACGCGGGTAGCTCCGCACACCGCTTCTGCCCCAGAACATGAATGTTCGGTGCGGCGCAGCGTCGCCCCTGGCCCCGGCGGGCGCGATGGCGGGCCAGAGGCGGGGCCGGCGGAATCGACCGCTGACCGACGCCGGCCAAGCATCACGCCGGGGCGTCACGCGCCCGTCCGCGCTATCATCGCGCCGCCTCGTCCCGGGCAGCCTGGCCCCCGCCGCATGTCCCAGCCCCCTCCCGCGCCCGCGTTCGCCGAGATGACCGTCGGCGCGCACCGCCTCGCGCTCCTCAAGGACGGCGCGCAGACCTACCCGGCCATGCTCGAGGCCATCACCCGCGCCCGGCGCACGATCTGCCTCGAGACGTACATCCTCCGCGTCGATCGGACCGGCCAGCGCTTCGCCGAGGCGCTCATGGAGCGCGCGGCGGCCGGCGTCGAGGTGAACGTCCTCTTCGACGCCTGGGGCTCCTCCGTCTCGTCGTCCTTCCTCGACGGGCTCCGCCGCGCGGGCGTCCGGCCCCACGCCTTCCGCCCCCTCGACCTCTCCGCCCCGCTCGGGAAGGTCGCCCGCCGCGACCACCGCAAGGCGCTCATCGTCGACGGAGCGATCGCCTTCACGGGCGGCCTCAACCTCTCCGACGACTACGCGGCTCCGGAGGATGGCGGCGCCGACTGGCGGGATACCCATCTCCGCATCGAGGGCCCCGCCGCCGCCGAGCTCCAGTATTTCTTCCTGCGCACGTGGCAGCGCACAGGCGGCGCCCCCATCGACGACGAGCGCTACGGCTACGCCGAGCGCAGGCCCGACCCCGCCGTCCAGATCATCAGCAACGACCTCCCCCGCCGCAGGCACCGCCACGGCATCCGCGACGCCTACCGGCACGCCATCGAGCGCGCCCGGCGCAGGATCTTCATCACCAACGCTTACTTCCTGCCGCCGCTCCGGATCATCCACGCGCTCTCCGCCGCGGCCCGCCGCGGCGTCGACGTCAGGATCATGGTCGCCGGCACCACCGACGTGCCCGCGGTCCTGCTCGCGTCGCGCGCGATCTACGGCCACCTCCTCGACGCCGGCGCCCGCATGTTCGAGTGGCGCGGCCGCGTCCTTCACGCCAAGACCGCGGTCATCGACGGCCTCTGGTCCACCGTCGGCTCCACCAACCTCGACAGCCAGTCGCTCCGCATGAACCTCGAGGCGAACGCCGTCGTCTCGCACCGCGGGTTCGCGGGCGCGATGGAGCGGATGTTCGCCGACGACCTCGCCCACTGCCGCGAGATCACCGCCGCGGGCTGGGCCCAGCGCCCCCTCTGGGAGCGGGCCGCCTCGTGGACGGCCTACCTCGCGCGCGACTGGCTCTGATCCCGCGCGGTCCGCCGCGCTCAGCGGGGGATGCTACCGTTCCGGCATGTCCGACTTCCGCCGCTTCCGCGGCACCGAACGCTACCTCACGAGCGAGGCGCTCGAGGCCGCCGTCAACTGCGCGCTGGTCCTGGAGCGGCCGCTGCTCGTCAAGGGAGAGCCCGGCACCGGCAAGACGCTGCTCGCCGAGGCCATCGCGCGGAGCCTGTCGGCCGAGCTCATCACCTGGCACGTCAAGAGCACCACGCGGGCCCAGGACGGGCTCTACGTCTACGACACCGTGCAGCGGCTCTACGACGCGCGCTTCGGCGACGGCGACGTCCGCGACATCCGCCGGTACATCAAGCTCGGCCCGCTCGGTAAGGCGTTCAACGCCTCGGCGCGCGTCGTGCTCCTCATCGACGAGGTCGACAAGGCGGACCTCGAGTTCCCGAACGATCTCCTCCACGAGCTCGATCGGATGCGCTTCCGCATCGCCGAGACCGGCGACGAGATCGCCGCGCGGGAGCGGCCCGTCGTCATCATCACCAGCAACAACGAGAAAGAGCTGCCGGACGCGTTCCTGCGCCGCTGCGTCTTCCACTTCATCGATTTCCCGGAGCCCGAGCTCATGCGGGAGATCATCCGCGTCCACCACCCCGATCTCGATCGGACGCTCGCCGACCAGGCGATGCAGGTCTTCTACGAGATCCGGAAGAACACCCGGATCCGGAAGCGCCCCTCGACGAGCGAGCTCATCGACTGGATCGCCGTCCTGCGGAGGGCGGGCGTGGGCGAGGTGAAGCTCGACAAGGCGCTGCCGTTCCTCGGCGCGCTGCTCAAGAAGGAGCAGGACCTGGTCGCGCTGGCCGATCAGCTGGCGGGCGGCAGGCGGTTCCGGTCGTAGCGATGTTCGTCGCGTTCCTCTACGAGCTCCGCGCCCGCAAGGTCCCGGTCGGCGCCCAGGAGGCCGTCGGCCTCGCGCGCGCGCTCGCTGCGGGCCTCCACGAGAGCTCGCTCGAAGGCTTCTACCATGTCGCGCGGGCGATGCTCGTCCACTCGGAGGCGCACCTCGACGACTTCGATCTCGCGTTCGCCCAGCACTTCCGCGGTGTGCACGTGGAGGCCAAGGCGGTGACGGAGGAGCTCCTCTCGTGGCTCCGGGATCCCATCAAGATGCGCGCCCTCTCCGACGAGGAGAGGGCGATGATCGAGGAGCTCGATCTGGAGGAGGTGCTCCGGCGGTTCGAGGAGCGCCTCCGCGAGCAGCGCGAGCGCCACGACGGGGGGAACCGGTGGATCGGGACCGGCGGCACCTCACCGTTCGGCCGCGGCGGCTTCCATCCGAGCGGCATCCAGGTCGGCGGCCCCGCGGGCGGGCGCAGCGGCGCCGTGCAGAACGCCGACGCCCGCCGCTACCGCCCCTACCGCAGCGATGTCACGCTCGACGTGCGCCAGATCGAGGTGGCGCTGCGCAAGCTGCGCGCCTTCGCGCGCGAGGGCGGCGATCGCGAGCTCGACATCGAGGCGACGATCGACGCGACGGCCAGGAACGCGGGCGAGATCGAGATCGTCACGAGGCCCCCGCGCCGGCCGAACACGCGCGTGATCCTGATGATGGACGTGGGCGGCTCGATGGATCCCAGCGCCGCGCTCGTGTCGCAGCTCTTCAGCGCGGCGAAGCGCGCGACGCACTGGAAGGAGCTGAGGAGCTACTACTTCCACAACTGCGTCTACGAGAGGGTCTTCAGGACCGAGGGGCTCCTCGACCCCGTCCCGGTGCGCGAGCTCCTCCGCGAGTGCGGCAAGCACCACAAGCTCGTGATGGTCGGAGACGCCTCGATGGCGCCCTACGAGCTGCTCGGCTCGTCCGGCTCCGGCGGCGGCGCGGGCTCCTCGTTCGATCCCGACGCGCGGCTGCCCGGCGTCGCCTGGCTGACGATGCTGCGCGACCATTTCGACCGCGCCGTGTGGCTGAACCCGGACGGGATTGGCCCCTACCCCCACCCGACCGTCGACGCGGTCAAGAGCATCTTCCCGATGTTCGCGCTCACGCTGGAGGGCCTGGGAGAGGCCATCGCCGAGCTCGTCCGCGGCCGCGGCCGCGGCCGCGCCTGATCCGTGCGGCGCGCCGGCCCGGGTCAACGGCCCGCGCGGCGGAACACCTCCGCCGTGGCCGACGCGACGAGGGCGCGGTCGAGCCAGCGGTCGAGCTCGCGCTCGCTCCTGCACGACGAGATCTTCGCCGCGGCCGCCTTCGTGAGCCGCAATCCTCGCCGAGCGAGGACACGCCTCAGCGCGTCGCGCTTGCCCTCGAGGATCCCCTCCTCACGTCCCGCTTCGCGCCCCTCTTCGCGGCCTTCCTCGCGCCCCTCTTCGCGGCCTTCCTCGCGCCCCTGCTCGCGGCCTTCCTCGCGCCCCTGCTCGCGGCCTTCCTCGCGCCCTGCATCGAGCACGGCGTCGAGATCCTCGTATCCGCGCCGCTGGAGGAGGTTGGTCAGCGTGCTCTTCTCCGCCTCGCTTCGGTCGTAGAGCGCCTCGACCCGGACCGCGTTCTTCAGGATGCCCGGCGCGCTCAGCAGCTCCCCGGGGAGCGCGACGCGCACCTTCCGGCGCGGCTCGTGCACCTCGACCCGCCGTGGACCGGTGAGGCGCACCACCCACAGGAGCTTCGTACCAGCCGCGAGCAGGTCGGCGATCTTCTCCTTGAGCGCCTCCTCGTCCTGTCCCACGTCGGCGTACTCGATCGCGAGCTCCGGCACGCCCTTCACCCAGCCCGGCCTGTCGGGCACGTTCCCCACCGCGACGTCCGGCGCCCGGAGGGTGCCCGGATCCGGGGAGTACCCCGTATCCACGCCCACCTCCTTGACCGCCGGGTCCCACCCCACGACCGAGCTGCCCAGGTGGTTCGGCCCCGAGGCACGCCCCCCCGTGGGGGCGCAGTAGACGGGGTGGCCATTCGACAGCTCGTACGGATCCCCCGCGCGGAGGTGCTCCGCGCGAAAAGGGCCGCGCTCCGCCGTCCGGCGCTTCACCTGCATGAGAGGACGATAGCACGCCGGGGACGCGCCCCGAGGAGCTCGCCACGCTCCGCGCCCGTCACGCGTTCGGCAACCACATGCGGAACGCCGCGCCCCCGCACCGGCCCGCCGTCGCGGTGATCTCGCCGCCGTGCGCCTCGACGATGACCCGGCTCAGCGCGAGGCCGAGGCCGGTCCCCTTCACCTTGGCGGTCACGAGCGGCTCGAAGAGGTGGTCGGCCACGCACGGAGGAACGCCAGGGCCGTTGTCCTCGATCTCGAGGTGCGTGCGCTCGTCGCCCCTCCACGCGCGCGTGACGATCACGCCGCCGGGCCCCTCGTCGAACGCCTCGATCGCGTTGAGGTAGAGGTTCGAGAAGACGCGCTCGAGCAGGATCGGGTCGCACAGGAGCGTGAGGTCGGCCGGCGCGACGGCGACCTCGAACCGGACGGCCGTGGGCAGCACCAGCGCGTGCCGCGCGCCCTCGATGAGCCGGCCGAGGTGCGCCGGCTCGCGCCGCAGCGGCTCGCCGCGCGCCAGCCCGAGGACGCTGCCGATGACCTCGTGCGCCTTGCGGATCTCGCACGTCACCCGGTCGAGGTGGCGCAGCAGGCGAGGCCGATCGTCGAGGTCGCGCTGCGCCAGGTAGAGCGACGACTCCGCGACCGCGAGGGCGTTGCGCAGCTCGTGGGCGACGCTCGCGCCGACCGCCCCCGCCGCGGCCAGGCGCGCCGCGCAGCACGCTATCTCGTGAGCCTCCTTTGCCATAAAGCAAAGCGCAGCGTAGCCGATCCCCGAGCGATAGCCCGCGCGCGCTCCGCGCCCCGCCGCCGCCATCGCCGGGAGGATCTTTACGACACGACCGTCCCGGGCTGGCTCACTCGGCGTCCGCGGCGAGCGGGAGGGCCGCTGTTCGCTCAGGAGCCGGCTTGACGCGGCGCGCCCGCTCGAGATCGAAGAGCGAGAAGCGCTCGCCCGCTGCGGAGCCCGCCGGCGACGTACGGCCGAACAGCTGAAGCCGCACGGCGCGGTGCGGCGGCGGCGTGATCGCGCCCGGCGCCTCCCCCGGCTCTCCCGTGATCACCGCCGCGACCTCGGACGACTTCACCGCACCCGATCCGCGGATATCGACCTCGACCTCGAGGGCGACGAGATCGCCGACGAGCCCGGCGCGCGCGAGCGCCGCGTGGACCTCGGGCCCGCCGACCTCGGCCCGCACGAGGTACTGGCGCACGTCGACCATCTTGGCGAGCCGGTCGATCTCCCGGCGGATCGGGAGCGACGCGGCCGAGAGGGCGGCGCTGCAGCGGGCGGCGAGGAGCGCCTCCGCGTCGCCGCCGATCGCGGAGCGCGCGAAGGCGAGCGCGTAGCGCGCGCCGGCGATGAGCTTGCTCAGGGAAGGGTCCTCCGGGCCGAGCTTGACGGCGCCGCTGAACACGAGCCCGCGCGGGCTCGCGGCCGACATCGCGGCGACGAGCGCGTCGAGCGCGGCGGGATCGAGATCGCGCTCGAGGCGGAGGTCGACGTACTCGTCGAGGCTGATCACGCCGAGCGAGAGCGCCGGCGAGAAGGTCATGTCGGGCTTCGGGTGGAAGCCCGCGGTGTAGGTCATCGGCGCGCCGACGCGCCGGAGCACGCGGGGCAGCTCGCGCACGACGTCGAGGTGGCCGAGCAGCGCCATCGGCCCGGCCTTCTCGAAGCGGAAGCGGTAGCGGAAGCCGCCGCGGCCCTTCGGCGCAGGGGCGATCCGCCGCGCGCGGTGGGGCGCCTCCCCTTCGGCGCGCGAGGGCTCCCTGTCGTCGCCGCTCTTCGGCTCCGTGGCCGCGACGCTCTCCCGCTCCGCGCCGCCGACGCTCTCCCGCTCCGCGCCGCCGTCGCTCGCCGGCGCGCCAGAGGGACCCGCGGCGGCCGCGGGCGGCGCGGCGCCTGCGTCGGTGAGCACCGGCAGCGAGCGCCGGTGGGCGCCGAGCCGATCGAGGAAGGTGAGCCGCTCCTCGCGCATCTGCGTCATGTCGCAGGCGACGCCGCAGTCGTAACAGACGAGCCGCCGCGCGTCGGCCTTGGCGTCGTCGAGGTTCGTGTGGTGGACGAACGTGCCGGCGACCTTGCCGCACGGCGGGCTGAGGCGGCTCTGGAGCGCCTTCCTGTACTCCTTCGCGAGGAAGCCCTCCTCGAGGCCGACGTCGATGTGATCCCAGGGCAGCCGCGCCGTCACCGGGAGGGTGCCGAGGTACTTCTCGCGGTCGACGCCGACGTGCGTGAACGCCTCCTCCCACACGGCGAGATCGAGCTTGTCCTCCCACGAATCGAAGCGGGCGCCGTGCCGCCAGGCCCGCTCGAGGACGTCGGCGAGGGGACGGTCGCCGCGGGCGAAGATGCCCTCGAGGACGCTGACGTGAGCCTCGTGGGTCTTCAGCGTGACGGCGCGATAGGGCCGCACCGTGTCCTTGAGCAGCCGTTGCTTGCGCCCGACCTCGCCGAGCGTGTCCATCGCCGCCCACTGGAAGGGCGTATGAGGCTTCGGCACGTGGGTCGAGACGCTGACCGTCACGTCAACCGGCTTGCCCTTCCCCGCTGCCCTCCTCCCGGCGCCGGCCGCGCGGGCGCCCGTCTCGACGATGCCGCGCACGTCCTCGTCGGTCTCGGTCGGCAGGCCGATCATGAAGTAGAGCTTCATCTTGCCCCAGCCCCGGCTGAACACGCGCTCGGCCGTCTCGAGGAGCTGCTCCTCCGTGACGTTCTTGTTCACGACGTCGCGCATCCGCTGGGAGCCCGCCTCCGGCGCGAAGGTGAGGCCGGTCGCGCGCACGCGCTTGAGCTCGTCGAGCAGGTCGGGCTCGAGCCCGTAGGCGCGCAGCGACGAGACGCCGAGCGAGATGCGCTCCGCGGTGAGGCGCTCGGTGACCTTCTTGATGAGCGGCGAGATGCACGAGACGTCGGCGGTCGACAGCGCCGTGAGCGAGACCTCGTCCTGGCCGGACCTCTGCACCGCGCGCATCACGGTGTCGACGATCTGCTCGGGATCGCGCTCGCGGACGGGCCGGTAGATCATGCCGGCCTGGCAGAAGCGGCACCCCTCGGTGCAGCCGCGGGCGATCTCGATCGACATGCGGTCGAAGATCGCCTCGGGCCCGCCCGTGGGGCTCTCGTCGGGGAACGGGTACTTGTTCAGGTCGACGAGGGCGCGCTCGATCGGGAACGGGATCCCGGAGGCGAGCGGGCGGTCCACGACCTCGAAGCCGGTGTCGGGATCGAGCCGGGTCGCGTAGAGCGAGGGCACGTAGACGGCGCCGAGGCGCGCGATCGCGACGAGCCGCTCGCGCCGCGGCACGCCCTCGCGCTTGAGCCGCGCCCACGCGAGGGCGACCTCGGTCGCCTTCTCCTCGCCGTCGCCGATGACGATGGCGTCGAGGAAGGGGGCGATCGGCTCGGGGTGGGTCGCCGTCGGGCCGCCCGCGATCACGATCGGGTCGTCCTCGCCGCGGTCCGCCGAGCGCAGCGGGACGCCGCCGAGGTGCAGCATCGTGAGGATGTTGGAGTACGTGAGCTCGAACTGCAGGGAGAAGCCCACGACGTCGAAGTCCCTGAGCGGGCGCGCGGACTCGAGGGACACGAGCGGCAGCCCGCGCTTCACGAGCTGGGCCTCCATGTCGACCCAGGGCGTATAACAGCGCTCGGCCAGCGTGCGCGGGTCGTCGTTCAGCAGCTTGTAGAGAATCTTGAAGCCGAGGTGGCTCATCCCGATGTCGTAGACATCCGGGAATGCCAGGCAGACGCGCGCCTCGACCGACGCCCAGTCCTTCACGACCGAGCCGACCTCGCCGCCCGCGTAGCGCGCAGGCTTCTCGACCTGATCGAGGAAGGAGGCGTACGGGTGATCGGCGAGCAGGGGGAGGCTGTCCATGGCGCTTCGGCGCGTAGCATGGCCGGCCGGCGCCGGCACCCGCGGCCCGCTCGAGCCAGCTCGATCTGCCGTCCGGGGCCGCAGGCCGGAGCGGCGCGGCGGCCTGCTTGGGCTATGCTCACGACGTGCGCGAGCGTGATGCCCACCATGTGGAGATCGACCGGGCGCGGCACGTCGAGTACCGGGACCCCAGCCAGTTCGACCGGATCGCCTTCGCCATGCGCACGCTGGACCGCCTCCGGCCGAAGCGGATGACGGTGGCCGTCTACCCCGCGATCGCCGCGATGCGCGTCGAGCGCGGGAGCAATCTGCAGCGCGGCGAGGGCGGCTCCTGGGCGATCGTCGGCATCCCGCCGCACGCGAGCCGCGAGCACATCGCCTACGCCCTCGCCGAGCTCGCCGGCGTCGAGTCGGTGCCCTACGCCGTACAGAGCCTCCTCGCCGCCGACAGGAACACCGACGCCTAGGCGCGCGCCGCAGCGCCGGAGCGCCGCTGCACGGACATCGCCGCTGTGCCGAGATCGGCCGCGCGCGGCGGCGGGGCGGATGGTATTGCGCCCCGCACGAGGGAGAGCGACGCTGCCCTCCGTGCCTGCTCCGATCCGGCAACAGATCGCGCGCCACCACGCAGCGAAGGCGGTGTGGAGCGTCATCGTCAGCCTGGATCGCCACAACGGGCCGCGGGCCGCGAGCGCGATGGCCTTCGACGCGTTCCTCAGCCTGATCCCGCTGGCCGCCTTCGCCGGCTATGTGCTCAGCCGGATCCACCAGTGGTCGGATGTGGTGGTGCGGCCCATCCTGCAGGCGGCGCCCCCGGACGTCGCGAAGCTCGTCTCGGAGGAGCTCATCCGGCTCTCGCAGTCGTCGGCGGTCGCGCCGATCAGCATCACCGGCTTCCTCTGGATCACGTCCTCCGGGATCTCGACCGCCATGGGCGTGTTCGACACGATCTACAACACGCGCGAGCGCCCCTGGTACGTGCGCAGGGCGATCGCGGCGGCGTGCGTGATGGCCAGCCTGGCCGTGGTGCCGGTGGTCGCCGGCGTGGGCGTGCTGATCGGCACGCTCTCCGGATCGACCGGCGCCCGCATCGTCGCCTTCGCCCTCCCCGGGGGCCTCGTCATCTGCATGGTCGCCGCCTTTTTCAGGATCTCGATCCAGCGCCCGAACATCGAGCGACGCCGGATCTTCCCGGGCGCGGTGCTCACGGTGGTGCTCTGGTCCGCCGTGTCGACCCTCTTCTCGCTCTACGTCGCCACGCTCGGCCGCTACGCCACGTTCTACGGGAGCCTCGCGACCGTCGCGATCTTCCTGTTCTGGCTGTGGCTCCTGGCGCTGGCGCTGCTCATCGGGGGCGAGCTGAACGCGCGCCTGGAGCGGGAGCGCGCCGGCGTGACGTCGATCCCGCCCCCCGGCAAGTGGAGCGCGCTCGAGCTCTCCGAGCTGCCCGAGCTCTCCGACCTGCCCCAGAGCGTCACGCCGCCGCCCCAGAGCGTCACGCCGCTGCCCCTGAGCAC
Source organism: Sorangium sp. So ce128 (assembly GCF_051525245.1). Taxonomy (NCBI): domain Bacteria; kingdom Pseudomonadati; phylum Myxococcota; order Polyangiales; family Polyangiaceae; genus Sorangium; species Sorangium sp. So ce128. Next base: position 9,090,162 of record NZ_CP150313.1, read on the forward strand.
CACCCTCCCCCAGGGCGCAGCGCTCCCCCGCGGGGCCGCGGCGCGGCTCGGCGACGCCCAGGGCGCGGGCAGCGCGGACGAGGACGAAGCGCGCGGCGCACCGAGCTCGCCGCGCGAGCACCACGCCGCCGGGTAGGTCGAGGCGGCGGGAGGCCGACGCCCCCGGCGGCCGCGCGCTGAAGGACGGACGGTCGACGCCCGACGGTTCGGCTCGGCACGGGCGGTGAAAGCGCCGTCGCTCGTCCGCCACTCGGCGCTCACTCGGCGCGCATTCGCACGGTGGGTGCGCGCACTTCGCGCAGGGGCATGTCGAGGGCGGGCGTGAGGGGGAGCAGTCGAGCGTGCACGCGCACTACGGAGCGGGGGGTGACGGGGGCGGCGACCGACGCGCCGCGCCTTTGCCGGGCGACGCCGGGCTGTACTTTCTGGGGGCGCTGCACGAGCTCGTCGCCGTCGGCCTGCACCGCCCCGCGCTCGAGGCGCTGTGCGCGGGGCAGCGCGACCTCGCGGAGCCGCCCATCGACCGCGCCTACCTGCTCAAGATCCTCGACGAGGAGATCTGCCGGCAGTTCGGGCATCCGCTCCGGCCGCTCATCGAGCTCGTGCTCAACGCCGCCGACGCGGCCCGCGCGCCGCAGCCCGTCGTCGACGTCGCCGTCACCGACGGGCGCGTCGAGGTCAGCGACGCCGGCGCCGGCATGGGGCTCCGGGCAATCCTCTCACGGCTGCTCATCCCGTTCGCGACGGACAAGCGGCCAGGGATCGATCTCGGCCGGTTCGGGGTCGGGTTCTTTTCCGTGCTCGGGCTGGGGCTCTCGGATCCGGAGAGCTTCAGCCTGCACGTCACCACCGGCGACGGCGTCGAGGGATGGGCGATCCGCGTCGTGGCCTGGCCCAGCGCGGGCGACGCGGGCAGCGCGCCTGCGAGCGCCTCGGAGGAGCTCGGGCAAGCCCGCGGCCGCGCGTCGCCCGAGCTCACCGCCGCCCTGATGTGCTCGGTGCGCCGGATCGCGCCGCTGCTGGGGACGCGCGTGCGCGTCACCTCGGCGCTGCTCGAGACGGCCACGGTCCGCGCGTACCTGCGCGACGCGCTCCACTTCTTCCCCGCGAGCCGCGCCCTCGTGCTGCTCGACGGCGCGGCCGTGAACGACGGCCGGCTGATCTCCGGCGGGCAGCTCATCCAGGAGCGGGTCGCGGTCGCGCCCCAGCCCCCCGGCGCGGCCGCGCTGGAGGCGCGGACCCACCTCGGCGACGCGCTCCTCGCGCGCTTCCACGTCGGCGGGCGAGGGCTGCTCCCGAGCATCTCGGCGGCCACCTTCCATGCCGGGGTCAAGGTCGACGCCTGCCTCGCCCTCGCCGAGCTCGCGCTCATCGATTTCCCGGCCGCCGTGGAGCTGACCGAGGGGCGGGACGCGCTCAAGGTCGGGCCCGAGTTCACCGCGGTCGCGACGGCCTTCTACCGGCGCCTCATCGAGCTCGCCGCGGCGAGCGGCGAGGGCCGGCGCACGCGCGACAGGCTCGCCGAGATGGCCGCCCAGATCAGCGCGCTCATGCTGCAATCCGCGGGCTGGGACGAGGTCGCCCTCGATCTCGCGCGCGCCCTGCTCGGCCCCGGGCGCTGCATGGTGACCCCCGAGCGGCGCGAGGCGCTGCTCGGGTTCCTCGGGCCGAGCGTGGCGGAGCGGCTGTTCGTGCCGGAGAGCTTCTGGGCGGAGCGCGAGTGGCAGCCGCACCTGCCCGGCGAGCGCGAGCTGCTCGAGGACGAGCTCGAGATCGACCCGCCGGAGACGCTCTCGGCCCTGGCGCGGCGCCGCGGCGACCTCTCTGGGCTGCCGCTGCTCGTCGCGCGGGCGACGAGCCCGCACACGACGATGGTCGCCCTCTGCCGGAGCCGGCTCCAGCCGGACCGCGGCGCGGGCGCGGCGGCGCGCCGGGCGCCGGGCGCGCCGCCGCTCCCCGACGCGCCGGGGCGGCGGCCGGCGGGGCCGCTGCCGTGCCTCGGCACGCGCAGGCTCCTGCTCATCCGCGACGACAGCGCGGCGGTGCGGCGTCCCTCGGGCTGGAGCGACTGGTACGCGCTGCGGGCCGCCTTCGATCGGGCCTCCGGGGTGCGCGAGGCCGATCTCGAGCGCGATCTCATCGTCGGCGAACCCGTGGACGGGCCGGCCTTCGCGGCGCCCCGGCCCGGCGAAAGGACGTCTGGAGGCGAGCCATGACCCAGATCTCGTACGGGCTTTTCTCGGAGCTCTTGCTCGTGCGGATCCACGGGCGCGCCGAGGCCTACCTGCAGGCGAGCAGCGCGGAGCGCCTCGCGCTCGTCGCCGCCTGCCGCGGCGAGGCGACGGTGCCCGACCTCGCGCAGCGCATCCTCTCCCGCACCATCTACGCGCAGGCGTCGTCGCGGATCGGCCCGCTCCGCGAGCTGCTCCAGAACGCGCTCGACGCGTCGCCGCCGGGCGCCCGCATCGACGTCCGCTCGTCCGAGGACGGGCGCGAGATCTCGGTCACCGATCAAGGCCGCGGCATGAGCCGGACCGAGCTCCTCGCCGACCTGCTCGTGCCCTTCCGGAGCGGCAAGGCGGGCGAGCCCGACGCGATCGGCGAGCACGGGATAGGCTTCTTCTCCGTGCTCGAGATCGCGCCGTGGATCGAGGTGGTCACGGCGACGCCCTCGGGCGGGCACCGGCTGCTCGTCGCGCCGCTCGGCGGGGGGCCGCCCTACGAGGACTTCTCGTGGACGCTCCTGTCCCTGCCCCGCCCCCCGCCCGCGCCGTACGCGGACGGCGCCCGCGCGGGCGCCCCTGCGCGCCGTGTTGACGAGCGCGCCTCCGAGCCGCCCCGCCGCCCGACGACGGGCACCTCGGTGAGGCTGTCGCTCGCGCAGCCGATCTCGCGGCCCGCGCTCGCCGCGGAGGTCACCGCGGCGGTGGGGCTTGTCGACGCGACCGTCGCGCGGATCTACGTGGACGGCGCGCTCGTCAACACGGCGCGCGGGCGCCTCCGCCGCGCCGCGGAGGTGCCGCTCCGGCTCCCGCCGTCGGGCGAGCTCTGCGGCGCGGTCGAGCTGTTCGTCGGCCGGGGCGACGGCATCGAGCCTCAGCTCACGATCACCCAGAAGGGGCTCACGGTGACGACGCGGATCGATCCCTTCCCTGGCCCCGAGCTCGGGCTTCACCGCGAGCTGGCGCGGGCGATCACGGCGGCGGGCTTCGGCCTGGTCGCGGAGCTGCCGCTCGGCGTGCCGCTCAACAAGGGCCGCTCGGCGGTCGCGGCGACCGCGTCCACGGCGGTCGAGGCGGCGCTCGTCGCGGCCTTCGAGCGGTTCGTCCTGCGCGACGCCCTGTACGACCGCGAGCTCCTGCGCGCGGTCGATCACCGCCTCTCCTCGGTCCTCGACCGGCTCCTCCACGCGGCGCTGCTCGGCGAGAGCATCACGATCGCGTCCGCGCAGGCGGTGGACGAGCTCGATCCGGTCGCGCGCACCCCCACGGTGGCGGCGCCCGAGCAGGTCATCCGCTTCGCGAGCGGGCTGCTCGACGCGCCCCTCTTCCGGTCGATCGTCGTCGACTCCGGCCAGCGGCCCTCGGGGGCGGCGCTCTCCCCGCTCGGCCAGATCCACTACCGGAGCGCGCCGCTGACGCTGCGCGAGCTGCTCCAGGCGCACCGGACCGGCGCGCTCCGCCCCCTCGAGGCCGCACCGTCGCTGTCGTCGAGCCAGGTCCGCAGCACCGCCCGCTGGCCGCTCGGCGCCTCCGGTCCGGGGCCGGAGGCCGCCATGGGGCGGGAGGCCGCCGGCGTGCGGCCCGGGGATCTCGTGTACCTCGCGCTCGACGAGCCGCTCGCCCAGGCGTTCTGGCGGCGCCTCGCGAGCGAGGGCGCGGCGTCGCAGCCCCTCCAGGCCGCCGCCGGGGCGCCTCCGCGGGCGCCGGGCGCCGCGCCGTGCCCGATGCCCCGCACCTCGCGCGAGGCGCTCCTCAAGACCGCGATCGACGTGCCCGGCGTCCGCGCCGTGGCCGCGGCCATGACGATCATCGAGCGGCTCGACGCGGCGATCTCCGAGTCCGCGGACCTCCCGGCGTCGCCGATCTGGGTGCACCAGGACCTCTACGGCCCCGACGAGATGGCGCACACCGACGGGAGCGGGATCAGCGTGAACCTCGCGTCGGCGCGGGTGCGGGCGCTGCTCACCGCGGTGCTCCTGCGCGACGACGCGGTCGCCTTCACGGCGCTGGCGGATCTCCTGCTCCACGAGAAGACCCACGTCTCCCTGGCGAGCTACGTCCCGCGCCCGACGGCCGAGCACGGCACGAGCTTCTACCGCCGCAAGGACTGGATGCGCCGCCGCCTGCTCGCGGCGATCGCGAGCGGCGCGGTCGCCGACCCGATGCGCTGGCTCGCGGTGGCGCGGCGAGGGCTCGCGAGCTCGGCGCTGCCGGCGCCGTCGGAGCTCTCGCAGGCGTTCCTGGCGGCGGCCGCAGCGGCATAACGCATCGCATTATCCGGAGACCGGTGGCCCGACCGCGGGCGAGATCGCCGCGGCGGCGTCGCGCGAGCGCGCGTTATGCCGCGGCGGGTCTCCCCATCGCGTAGGCGATGCCGCTCTGGAGCGTCTGCTTCGTCACCATGCGGCCGAGGTCGACGCCCATCGCCACGAGCGTCTGCGCCACCCTGGGGCTGATCCCGGTGAGCACCGCGCGGGCGCCGAGCAGCCTCAGCGCGTCTGCGGTGCGGATCAGGAGGCTCGCGACCTCCGTGTCGACCAGCTTCACGCCGGTGATGTCGATGATCACGACGCCGGCGCCCCTCGCCTGGACGCCCTCCAGCGCCGTCGCCATCAGCTGGAGCGCCCGCGGCGGGTCCACCGTCCCGACGAGCGGCATGACCACGACCCGATCGGAGATCGGGATGAGCGGCGTCGACATCTCCGCGAGCCGCTCGTCCTTGACCCGCAGGATCTCCTCCTGGAGCGCCGTGCGCATCGTCTCCGTGCGCTCGCGCTCCACGAGCTCACGCGCGAGCCGCTCGTTGGCTTCCCGCAGCTCGGCGGTCCGGCGCCCGACCTCGCCCTCCAGCCCCTCGTTGGCGCGCCGCAGCTCGGCGCTCGCCGCCTCGACCTTCGCGTAGAGCAGCGCGTTCTCCACCGCGATCGCCGCCTGCGACGACAGCATCTCGCACACCTCCAGCCGCGACGCGGTGAACGCGCCGAACGCCGCGTTGTTCTCCAGATAGAGCACGCCCGTGAGGCGGCCCCGGTGAGAGAGCGCGACGCACAGGACCGAGCGCGGGCGGCGCGCGATGACGTACGGATCGGCGGCGAAGCGGCTGTCCTGCGCGGCAGCGTTCAGGATGACGGGCTCCTTGGTCCTGGCCACGTAGCGCACCACCGCCTGGGCGACGTCGCCGCTCTGATCGAGGGGGAGCGAGAGGCCCACGAGCACGCTGCTCGGCTCGACCGTGGCGGTCGCCTCGACGAGCAGCTGGCCTTCGCGCGCGAGCAGCAGCGCGCCCCGCTGCGCGCCGGCGCTCTCGAGGACGAGCCCCATCAGGCGCTCGAGCACGCGATCCAGCACGAGCTCGCTGGAGATGGTCTGCGCTGCCCGGAGGATCGTCGTCGCGTCGAGGAGCGCCGCGCTCTTCGACGTGGTGGTGGTGGGCAGCGACACCGACATCGACCGTTCGCCTGACGGCGGCGCCGCGGACTCCTGGAGGAGATGGGGATGATGCTCCACGAGGTGCGACGCCTTCGCGATCGCCCCCCAGCGCCGATAGGCGTCGTACGCCTCGGTCATGTGGACGCGCGCCGCCTTCACCTTCCCTGCGGGCGCGAGGAACTTCGCGCACAGCTCGTTCGCCAGCGCCTCCTCGTGGACGAACCCGCCCTGGCGCGCGCCGGAGATCGCCTCGTCGTAGCGCGCCATCGCCTCGACCTCCTTCCCGGCCACGCGCGCCACCTCGGCGAGCACGAGCTGATGGCGGTGCCGGTAGTTCTCGGGGCAGCTCGCCGCGAGGAGCGAGAGCCGGGCCTCGTGCGCGGCGATCGCGGCGCCGCGCCGCTCCCGCTCGGCCGCGTCCGGCAGCGCGAGCATCGAGAGCACGGCGTAGAAGGGAAGCATGTCCACGATCGGCGTGCCTCCGGCGATGGCCGTCATCGGCGCGGCGAGATCCGCCATCGCCAGGGCCCCCCGCGGATCCTCGTAGAGGAACGCGAGCCGGGCCTTGGTCACGTGGTACCAGAACTCGGCGAGCGGCAGCTCCGCCAGCGTCGCGGCGAAGGAGGCCTCGTCGAACGCGCCATCGCTCAGGCTGTCTCGGCTCTGGGTCTGCCCCGTGAGGTTCGCGATCATCTGCAGCATGATCTGCAGCGTCGCCGCGCTCGGGCTGTCCTTGAGCCGCTGCACGAGCGCGAGGAGCTTCGCGATCACCTCGCCTACGTTCCCGAGCTCCTCGCCGAGGGCGAGCCGCGTCTCGGCGATCTGGTAGCAGCCATAGGCCAGGAAGAAATCGCCGGACTGCACGCCAGCGTCGTAGGCCCGCTCGAAGTAAGGCAGCGCCTCGCGCAGGTGCCTGCAGCGATGGATGAACCCCGCGAACTGGACGTTCAACTTGCAGACCATCTCGCGGTGGTTGAGCTTGTCGTTGAGATCGATGGCGAGCTTGCCGAACTCGTAGCCCTCCCGGAAGCGCGCCTGGGCCACCGAGAGGAGGAACCCGTAGACGACATAGCCGCTCGCGGAGCCCTCCGAGTGACCGTACCTGAGGGAAATGTTGACCTGCCTGGCGATGAGGAAAGCAAAGAGCGGGTGTTTCGAGGCAAACGCGGCGTTGACCATGACGAGGAGGAACTTCATGAGCGCCCGCTTGTCCGGGTCCGTCATCAGGGGCGCATCGATGAGCTCCTCGATCCGGCGCCCGCCGAGCCCGGCCTGCACCTCCGCGAGCTCCGCCCCCACGACCGCCGCGACCTGCTCGCCCGCCTCCGGCAGCTCGATCCCGAAGAGCGCGAGCCCCGCCAGCCCGGCGGCCATGGCGTCCGCATAACGCCCCTGCGCCATGTATACCGTCATGCGCAGCTCGTGGATGCGCACCTTATCCATCCGCTCTCGCACCCGGCCGAGCAGGGCATCGCACCGCAAAAGCGCACGCTCGAAGCGGCGGGTCAGGAACTCGCACTCGGCAAGATCCATCTGCATCGCGAGGGTCAGCTCGCCGCCCTGCTCCCGGCCGTCGGCGGAGCCGTCGAGCAGCGAGATCCCGGCGTCCAGGTACCTGAACGCCGCCTCGAAGGCCGCCGCGGACCTGGCCTTCCGGCCGGCCGCGAGGTTCATCCGAGCCTGAGGTGCACCTCGGGCCTTCGCGCCGGCTCGATCAGGGCGTAGGCGGCCTCCTGCACGCGATCGTGGAGAAATTGATAGGAGACGTTGCAGGCCGGCTGCTCCGGGATGTCCGCGTCCCGCGCGACGCCGTCATGGTAAAACCGGTAGTCGCCGCTGAGGGGCAGGACGAGCCCCTCGTCCATCGCCCCCCACAGGTGCGCGGCCGTCTCCGCAAGGGGCCTCTCGCGAGCGAGCGCGAGCGTCTCCAGATCGAACTGGTGCCCGAAGCACGCGGCGAGCTTCAAAGCTTCCTGGGTCTCGGCCGGGAGCCTTCGCAGGCTGTCCACCATGAACTCGACCACGTTCTCCGCGATGGGCGTGTCCTGGATACGCCGCAGGTCCCAGGTCCATGCCTCCGCGCTCCGGTCCAGCGTGATGAGCTGCTGCTCGCGGAGCCGCCGGAGCAGCTGATTCAGGTAGAACGGGTTGCCGTGCACCTTCTCGAACAGAAGCGAGGCGAGCGGCGCCGCGCGCTCGGGCTCGCAGTGCAGCGTATCGGACAGGAGCTGGTTCACGTCGGCGAGGCCGAGAGGCCCGAGGGGCAGCTCGGAGACGGTCGCGCCGGCGCTCCGGAGTTCGCTGAGGGCGAACGAGAGCGGGTGTCCCTCGTCGACCTCCTGATCCCGGGCCGCGCCGATCACCAGCAGATGAGCGCCGCCCGTGTTGCTCAGGATGACCTTGAGCAGGTTCAGCGAGGCTGGATCGGCCCACTGCAGGTCGTCGAGGAACAAGGCGAACGGGCGCTCGGAGGACCCGAGCGCCCTCATGAAGCGTTGAAACACCATGTGGCAGCGGCCCTGCGCCTCGGTCGGCCCGAGCTCCGGTACGCTCGGCTGCGGCCCGATCAGCCATGAGAGCTCGGGGACGAGATCGACCATCACTTGCCCGTTCTCCCCGAGCGCCGCCGTGATCCGGTCTCTCCAGCGCGTCAGCGCCTCCGCCGGCTCCACCATGATCTGCCGGATCAGCTCCCGGAGCGCCTGCTGGAAAGGGGCATACGGGACGTTCCGGTCGAGCTGTTCGGATTTGCCGGCGATGAAGTACCCTCCGCGCAGGTGCGCGACGGCGTGCCGTATCTCCTTGATCAGCGCGGACTTGCCGACGCCGGCAGGGCCCCTGACCATCACGAGCTCGGTCGCCCCCTGCGCTGCGCGCTCGACGGCGGACAGGAGCGCGGCTGTCTCCGCCTCGCGGCCATAGAGCTTCTGCGGGATGCAGAGCTCGGCGGAGAGATCGTGCTCTCCGAGGCGGAACGGCTCGACCCGCCCCGCCCGCACGAGCTGAGACAGGCAGGCCTCGAGATCGACGCGGAGGCCGTGAGCGCTCTGGTACCGGTCCTCGGGGGCCTTGGAAAGGAGCTTCATGACGATGTCCGACACCGCCCTGGGGACGTCGGGCGACACCTTGCACGGCGAGGCCGGTGTCCTCGCGATGTGGCTGTGCACGAGCTCCACAGAGTCGACCGCTCGAAAAGGCAGAGACCTCGTGAGCATCTCGTACAGCGTGACGCCGAGGGAGTAGAGGTCGGAGCGATGATCGACGAGGCGGCTCGTGCGGCCGGTCTGCTCGGGCGAGATGTACGCGAGGGTACCTTCCAGTGATTCAGGGCTGCCGATCGCCTGGACCTCTTGGACGAGGCGCGCCGAGATGCCGAAATCGATGAGCCTGATCGCCTTCGACTCCAGATCGAGGAGGACATTGTGCGGCTTGACGTCCCTGTGGACGATGCGCCTTTGATGGAGGGACTCGAGGATGGCCGCGAGGGCGATGGCGACCTCCAGCGTGGTCCGGAGATCGAGGCATGTTTCACGCAGGATGTCGCAGAGCACCCGCCCGCCGGTATCCTCCATGACGAGCGCCACGCCGCGCTCGGACGTCGCGAGCCCGTGAACCCTCGGGACACCGGCGATCGCGAGATCCCTGAGGATCGCGTGCTCGTGCCGCAGCGTCGCGAGCTCTGTGGGATCGGGGAGCTCGGCCTTCAGCCGCTTGACGATGACCTTCGCGCCGTCCTGCTTCCGGTAGCCGCGGTGAACAACGACGCTTCTACCCTCGTGAACTACGTCCGTGAGCGCGTACTCGGACAGGCTGATCATGCGCGTTCCCGCGAGCGTTCGCTCGCCCGGTCTCTCCCCTGCACCGGGCGGCAGCGCCAGCGATCCCCCTTGTTCAGCTATCGCAGAGCCTGATGCAAAATTGCAATGGAGATGTGTACGCGACGGTCTGTTCGCGCCTCGAAGCGAGCGGGCAGACAAACCATGATCACCCTGACGCGCCGGCACAACACGACACAATTCCAGCGAAGTGGAATCGTTCCGGCGCGCTTCCCCCGAGCAGGCTCATCGGGAGACGAGGTCCTTCATCCAGGCGACGTCGTCAGGCGTCGCCTGGTGAAGCTCGTCGGCCCACGCCTCGTCCGTCATGCGCTGGAAGTCCCCGGTGATCTTCTCGAAGTACGAGGACGCGAGCCCCACGAAGGCGCGCGGCGTGCCGCAGGGATCGGCGGTGACGACCATGAGCCGCGGCAGGCCGGTGCCCACGTGCAGCACGCGCCCGACCGGCGTCCCGCCCGCGTCGGTCGGCTGCGTGTGCACGTCGGCGATCGTCGGGTCCTGGATCACGGTCTGGGACATGTCGAAGAAGAGCTCGGCGTACCAGCCATCCGCCCCCACGTCCGAGCCGCAGCCGCTCTGGATCCGGACGGCCTGGTTGATGAAATCGAGGTGCTCCGCCGTGAGGGGCACCCCGGCGCGCTCGTTCTCGGCCATCTCGCCGAGCGTCCGCGCGACGCGCTGCAGGAGCGCGAAGTACGCCGGCACCCGCTGCTCCAGCAGCGACGACGACGGCGCGCCCGGCAGCGACGGCCCGCCCGACAGATCGAGCGTCTCGACCACGCGGGCGCCCTGCTCGGCCAGATCGGCGATGCGCGCGAAGAACGCCGGGTACGGGTCGACGTAGGCGTCCGGGAACTCGCACGTGGCGCCGCTCGTGTACGACTGCTTGGCGTAGAGCAGCGTGTCGTGCCGGAGCTCGGCCCACGAGGCGAGCTGGGTGTTCAGGAGGCGCCGGCCCCACGCCTCGGTCTTTGCCACCGCCGGCAGCCCCGCGTTGTCGGCGAGCGCCTTCGACGGCGACAGCTCCCGCAGCGCGCCGAGCCAGTGATTGTAGATGTTCTTGCTCCAGAAGTCGCCGGGGTGCGCGTCGACGAGCACGCGCATCATGTGCAGGTCCGGCGCGTAGGGGAACTGCCCGAGCTCGGGCGCGAGCAACAGGCCCGCCTGATCGTTGCCGAGCGCAGCGAAGCCCACGTCGAGCGGGCTCGGCATCATGCGCTTGACGGTGCCGCCCTTCACCCGGTCGTAGACCACGTTCGAGAAGACGTGCGAGTCGACGACGTACCGCTGGCCGAGCAGCGCGAAGCTCGACGAGAGGGGCATCGTGCCCTTGCCGAGGCCGTTGATCATGATGTGGCTCGAGATCCGCTGCGTCCCGTGGCCCTTCTTCACCACGACGTCGATGATCTGCTCGTCCGAGAGCCCGGCGAGGCCGGCGGCGTCGGCGAGGTCGAGGTCCGCGAGCAGGACGTCGAGCTCCGGCAGGGTCATGTAGTCGCTCTCGCCGACGAAGGCCTGGACCGCGTCGTCGATGCGCGTGTACCGGGCGAGGGTCGTCTCGTCGGCGAGGGCGCGCAGCACATAGGCGCCCTCGAGCTGCCGCCGCTGCAGGACCTGCGCGCCGTCCTGCTGGGTCTCGAGGAAGCGGAAGTCGACGCGGCCGAGCCACATCATGCTGCGGAAGTAGCGCTGGAGCGCCGGCGAGTCGGTGTAGTGGCCGCGGGGCTCGAACTGCGAGAAGTCCATGATCCGCTCGGAGCCGAAGAGGCGCACGTTGCCCGCGCCCTGGTGGGCCTTGGCGCCCGCGACGAGCTCGTCGATCTTCGCGGCGTCGGCGCCCGCCACGGGCGCGACGGGCGCGTCGTTCAGCAGCGAGAGCGCCACGGCCGTGAAGAGGTCGGCGTCGGCGCGCGCCTCGGCGCCGAGCTCGCCGCCGGCCCCTGCGGCGAGCTGCGCGCGCATCTCCTCGAGCATCGCCCCTAGCTCGGGCGCGAGCGCGGCGAGCTCCACGCCCTTCAGGATCGCGTCGTACGAGCGGTGGACCGCGTACAGGATGGAGTCGGCGGAGACGTAGAGCGGCAGGTCGAGCGCGTAGATGCTCGCGTAGCCGTAAGCGAAGGTCGGAAAGGTCTTCTTCTCCGAGATGACGAAGCCGTTCGCGGAGAGCTTCGCGAGCTCGTCCTGGTCGAGGGCGAGCGAGGTGCTCTGGACGACCGAGAGGCCCTCGGCGTCCGCAGGCGCGTAGGGCAGGCCCGAGGCGAAGGGGACAGCGTACCTCGAGGCGAAGTCCTCCGCGGTCATGTTCGCCGAGGACTCCTGCTCGTCGAGCAGCGCGCTGAGCTCCGCCTGCTGCTCGGGCCCGAGCGGCCCCGGCGGCTGCTCCGACTGCGTACCGCCGGTCTGCGTGCCGCCCGTCTGCGTGCCGCCGGTGTCGGGCTGCAGGTTGCTCTCGCCGGAGCAGCCGCCGGCGAGGGCAAGGAGGATCGGAACGACGTGAAAGTGAAGAAGCATTTTGCGCATCGTGTTTTCCTTCCAGTGCGCGCCTCCAGTGCAGTGCGCGGGGCGCGGCGCCCCCGCTGCGGGCAAGGACGGTGCCGCGGGAGCGAGGCGCGCTCCCGTCTTCGCCCGCAACAGGAAAGATCTGCTCCAGTGCAGCAGGATACGACACCCTCGCGACGGATGCGCCGCTGAGGAGAACTGACGTGATGTCACCGCGCCGGGATCAGGTCCGGTCGTTCGAGATCTGTGCTTCGCGCGGAGAGGGCGTGGTGAAACCGTGAAGACGGCCGGAGAGAAGAAGCGCTCGTGTTGTCCTGACGACTGCCCTCTTCGCGTTCACGTCGATCGGCGCCTGAGCGACCCCCCTCGCTCACCCGCGCTCCCCGCGCTCCCCGCGCTCCCCGCGCTCCCCGCCCGATTCTGTCGATTTCTTGCTCCCCATGACAAAGTGGGAACATCGCTGTTTCGACGGGGCCCCGAGGAAACTTGGCGGTCCCATGCACGATGAGCGTGACGGCGGCGAATCGGATCCACTACAAGGGGCGCCGGAGACGAACCATGACCATCACGTTCTATTACTCCCCCCAATCGAGCGCTGGGCGCATCCGCCTGACGCTCGCCGAGCTCGGTGTCCCCCACGAGGCCGTCCGGGTCGATCTGCGCGCCGGCGACCAGAAGAAGCCGGAGTTCCTCGCCCTCAACCCCAATGGCCAGGTGCCGACCCTCGTGATCGACGGCACCCCGATGTTCGAGTCGGTGGCGATCCAGATCGCCCTCGGCGAGCGTTACGGCGTCGAGAAGGGCCTGTGGCCGGCCCCCGGCTCGCCCGAGCAGCTGATGGCCCTGACGTGGCTCCTCTGGGGCCAGGTCAACCTGACCAGCGCCCTGTTCCGCTACATCAAGAACACGAGCGACTGGTTCCCCAAGGAGCAGCAGGACGCGAAGCAGGCCGAGGCGGCGATGACCGAGGCGCGCGGCCTGCTCCGCATCCTCGACGGCCGCCTCGACGGCCGCCAGTACGTCACCGGCGAGCGCTGTACCCTGGTGGATCTCGACCTCGCGTCCGTGCTCGGCTGGGGCCTTCAGGCGGCCAAGATCGACATCTCCGAGCTGAAGAACCTGAAGGGATGGCTCGGCCGCATGATGGAGCGCCCGGCCGTGAAGGCGATCATGGCCGAGAGCTGAGCCCGAGCGCCTCGCTCGCCCGGGCGGGCGAGGCGCGCCCCCGCCTCTTCATCACCCGCGCGGCGAGCGCCCACGGTCATCCACGCTGTCCGCGCGGTGTGGGCCCCGCGCCCCGAGCGCCCTTGCGCGCGCCGGACACATGCTAGAACTCGGCCGCAATGACGGTCCTCCAGGTCGCCGACCTCAGCTTCGGTTACGGCGCGGACAGGCTCTTCCAGGGCATCACCTTCTCCCTGGAGCAAGGCCAGCGCGCCGCGCTCGTCGCCCCGAACGGCGCGGGCAAATCGACGCTGCTCCGCCTCGTCGCCCGCGAGCTCACCCCCGACACGGGCTCGGTCGTGATCCGCAAGGGGATCCGGTTCGCGTACTTCCGGCAGTCGCACGAGCTCGCGGCCCAGGGCACGGTGCTCGACGCCTTCCTCTCCGGGTTCTCGGAGGTGCTCGAGCTGCGCCACGCCCTCACGGCGGCGCAGCACGCGGCCGCCAGCGGCAGCGAGGCCGATCTCGCCCGCCTCAGCGATCTCACCGACCGCTACCACATCGCCGGCGGCGACGACCTCGAGCGCCGCGTGGAGATCATCGCGGCCCACCTCGGGTTCTCGCCCGCCGACATGGATCGCCCCGTCTCGAGCCTGTCCGGCGGCGAGCGCGGGCGCCTGCAGCTCGGCGTGGTGCTCGCCATCGAGCCCGATCTCTTGCTGCTCGACGAGCCCACGAACCACCTCGACATCGAGACCATCACCTGGCTCGAGAAGCACCTCGCGGGCCTCGGCGGCGCGCTCCTCTGCGTCTCGCACGACCGCGCGTTCCTCGACGCCGTCTGCCCGCACACGTTCGAGCTCGGGCAGCGCAGCTTCCGCGCCTACCCGCTCAAGTACAGCGACTACGCCGTCGCCCGCGAGGAGGACCTCGCCCGGGAGCGGGAGCTCGCCGAGCGGCAGGAGGCGTTCGTCGCCAAGACCGAGGACTTCATCCGGCGCAACATCGCCGGCCAGAAGACGAAGCAGGCGCAGAGCCGGCGCAAGATGCTCGAGAAGCTCGAGACGATCGACCGGCCCGAGGACGTGTGGGCGACCGCCGAGAGGGTCCGGTTCCGGTTCGCGCCCGCGCCGCGCAGCGGGGACATCGTGCTCGACGCGCGCGGGCTCGGCGCCTCGCGCGGCGGGCGCACGCTCTTCTCCGGCGTGGACCTCCTCCTGCGGCGCGGCGACCGCGTCGGCATCGTGGGGCCCAACGGGACGGGCAAATCGACGCTGCTCAAGCTGCTCGCCGGCGCGGGCGCGCCCGAGGACGCGGGCGACGTGCGGCGCGGGACGAACCTCTGCCAGGGCTACTTCGACCAGCACCTCGGCTCGCTCGATCCGTCGAGGACCGCGGTCGAGGAGATCCGCAGCGTGCGGGCCGACATGAACGTCGACGCGACACGCCAGTACCTGTCGCGCTTCCGGTTCTACGGGGACGACGCGCTCCGGAAGGTGCAGGGCTTCTCCGGCGGCGAGCGGAGCCGGCTCGCGCTCGGCAAGCTGCTCCTCGAGCCGCGCAACCTGCTCTTCCTCGACGAACCGACGAACCACCTCGACATCCCTGCCGCCGAGATCCTCGAGGAGGCGCTCGCGGGCTTCGAGGGCACGGTGCTGCTCGTCTCGCACGACCGCAGGTTCCTGGAGGCGGTGACGACGCGCGTCGTCGCGGTGCGCGAGGGGCGCGTGGACATCTACCCCGGCGGCTTCCGCGACTACCGCGACAACCTCGAGAAGCTCGCGGCCGAGGCGGAGGAGGCGGAGCGGGCGCGCGAGGAGGGCGAGAGGGCGAAGGGCGCGCGCGGAGCGCGGAAGACGGCGAGCGCGCCGCCGCCGCGCGAGGAGCCGCGGGCGGAGGCGGCGGACCGGGGCGCGAAGGCGTCTGGCCGCGCGGTGCGGCGGAGCGGCGCGACGATGCCGCCGCCGGCCGACGCGGGCGACGCGGCGGCGCGCCGGCGGGCGTTCGAGAGCGACAAGGCGACGGCGCGGGCGACGGAGCGCAAGCGCAAGCGGATCAAGGAGCTGGAGGCGGAGATCGCGGCGGGCGAGTCGCGGCTCGCGGAGATGCGCGAGGCGCTCAAGCAGGACCCGGGCGGCGACTGGGCGAAGCTCGCGGCGGCGGCGCGCGAGGAGCAGGCGCTCGCGAAGCGCGTCGACGCGGCGATGGCGGAGTGGATGGCGCTCAGCGAGGAGCTCGGGGCCTCGGCGACGGCGGGAGGCGAGGCGTGAAGCGGCGGGCGGGGGGCGCGCGGCGGGCTCGCGTCGCGGGGGTGCTGCTCGCGCTCGCCGCGGCGGCGCTCGGCCCGGCATGCAAGGAGAAGCGCGACGACGGCACCACGCCGGCGCAGGCCGTCGCCGAGCTGCCGCCGCTCGAGCTCCGCGACGACACGGCGAACCTGATGCTGACGTGGATCGACGAGAAGGGCGACACGCACGTCGAGCTCCACCCGACCGACGTGCCGGCCGAGGGACGCGCGCTCGTCCGCGCCATGCTCTCGGACCGGACGGAGGGGACGCGGGACGCGTTCTACGTCGCGGATCTGACGCAGAAGCGGCCGGACGGCACGTATGCGGTCCGGACGATGCCGCGGAGGGAATGGGAGTCGCTGCTGGAGAAGCGGCGCGCCGAGCACATCGCGAAGACGGCGCCGCCGCCCGCGGCGCCGGGCCCCGGCGGCTCGGCGGGCGCCGGCGCGCCGGGCGCGCCCAGCCACCTCGCGGGGGTCACGGTGATCATTTACGGCGCCTCGTGGTGCAAGCCGTGCCACCAGGCCGCGGACTACCTGCGCTCGAAGGGGATCGCCGCGGTGGTGAAGGACATCGAGGAGGACGCGGGCGCGGCCGCGGAGATGCAGGACAAGCTCGCGAAGAGCCACCAGCGCGGGGGCAGCATCCCGATCATCGACGTGCGGGGGCAGATCCTCGTGGGGTTCAGCCCGGGGGCGATCGACCAGGCGCTCGCGCGGGCGGCGGGCGGGACGACGCTCTGAGGGGGCGGCTGCGGGCCGAAGCATCGATGATGCGACTCGGCACATGCTCGCCGTGTCTGGACGTTATCCGACAAATATCTCTACGTCATCGTCAGCGCTGTTGATCTTGTTGAGCTCATCGATAAGCCGATCGAGGCGCTCGAGGATCGCTTCGCGATTCGGCACTGACGAGACCCACAAGGCGCGCAGAGCCTCGAGTTCTCGGATGACGTCCGGCAGGTCGCTTCGCTCCACTGGGATTCCGGTCTCGAACAAGGGGACCCATTGGAGCCCGAGCGCCTCGGCCGCCGGCACCCAGAACTCCTTGAAGGTGGCCTGCGCAGCGACCGGGACGAGGCGATTCGACCTGGTGTCACCCTGCCGTGAAGTTGTCATCAGAACAACCGACATGGTCCCTCCATCTAGTTGCCCAATTCCGCAGTGAACGTCCAGTCAGGAAACTTCGCACCAGGTTTGCGATCTCCGTATTGACGGCAGTCTGGCCAGTTCGGACGGGTCTGGATCAGTCTGGCGCAAACGATGGTCTTCGCAACAGGTGCCGGCGCTGGGAACCGCTTAATTATCCGCTTCAAGCCTTCACCATCCCCATCTTCGGCCCGCTCACCTGGCGCGTGGACATTGCTCGATGGCGAGGCTCAACACCAACAACACGGGTGGGGCGAAGGCGCATGGGCCCGGCGAGCGGCTTCCCAGCCCCACCGGCGTCGGCATCTTCACGTCGCGGACGGATGCAGTGTGAGAGGGTCAGCCGCCCTCCAGAATCCATCCTTGTGAGATCTGGCCGGGCCAGTGGCCTCGGAGCCGTATCAACGCGGTAAGGCCCTCCTGAATTTCGTCGATCTCGTTACTGTAGATGACAATTCCATCGATCAAGAGATCAAGCTCGACCGGTTCCCCGTGTTTCACACCCATCTCGTCGGCGTGGTGGGCAGAATGAACGGATTTGCCGCGTGTGAACGTGCCCACGATGAGGCGACCTGTCACATGTGCCCCGTCGGCGGTCGTCTTTATGCCGTAGACCTGGAATTTTCCCATATCATCTAGTACGCCGAACATGTTGAAAGTTGTCTAATTCCGACAGGTTATGCAGCCTTCTGGAGCAGCCGCTGAGCCGCCTCAAGACTCTGGATGGCTGCGGCGCGCCGGAGGTCGAACAGATTTCTCCTGGCGCCGATGTAGCGCGCGCGGTGTCCTTTCCGCGCTGCGATGTGGGCGAGCGCATGCTCCACAGCTGTCCGCTGCCGGAGCACGGCGCGCCCTGGCCCGGTCTGCTGCAACTTCCGGAACTTGCCCTGCAGAGCTTCATCCTCGGCGATGGACACGGTCCGCCCTCGCCCCGACGCAGCTTGCGTGCACTTGGCTCGGAGGGGGCACGCGGCACACTCCTCAGGATCGGACTCGACCGTATCGCCCGGTTCGAACACCTCGATCCGTCCCGCTGGACACGTGATTGTCTTGGCGCGCAGTTCGATCTTGAAGTCGCGCTTGCTGAATAAATCGGGGCTGCGAGCCCGCTGCCCCCAAGGCTTCGAGAACACCTGGCCGCCCGCTCGGATCACGTCGTCGACGACGGGACTGTTCACGTAGGCGCGATCGATGTGCAGCTCACCGAGGCGTAGCCTCTGATGCTGGACGTCCTTGGCGATCGGCGCAACCCCCTCCTCTTCGGGCCGATTCGCCGGCGTGACCGCGCAGGCGACGATGACCGGAAGGTCAAGGTCGCGCGCGATATGTTCCTTGTAGCCGTCGAACCGCTTCGAACGGCTCTTGCGACCGTGACTCATCTCGGCGTCTTCAATGGAGACACGGCGGTCAGGCGCAACGCCTTGCCGGATGCGAACCGTCCCATCCTCGGCTGTTTCCATGTCCTGGTCTCGAACCTGTGTGACCGCCTCCAGATAGGTGCGAAGCGGCTGCTCGACGACGTCGTCCAGGTGGCGGTCGACCCACTGCTGCAGCGACGAGACCTGCCGCTCCAGGCTCTGAATCGCCGCCGCCTTCTGTTTCGGGTCGCTCCAGTCCAGGTCGAGCCCGGCCTTGATGCTGGGAACCAGAAGCAGCGGGATGCCCGCCTTGCGGCAGATCTCCTCGGGCGGACGCTCGGTGATCTTCGACACGACGCGGACGATGCTGCGGGCAGCGTGGCCGAGCAGGTTGATCGTGTCTTCAACCCGCCCGGCCCCCGCTAAAGGGCGGCTATCGATCGCCACGCGCAGCGCTTTGGACACCGCGCGCCTCTCGCCCTCCGTCATCGCGCCGGACCGAACGAGCGCCACGGTCCGCTCCAGCAGCACCCGATCCATCTCGTGCGCGACCATCCGCTCCCGAAACGCTTGCAGCGCGCCCTGCGAGAACGCGGGCGTGGCCGCACCCAGGCAGCCGAGCACCATTTGCCAGCGCAGGTCGACGACGGACAGTTCCACCGCCTCGGCATCCGATGCGCCGACGTAGCCCTGCAGCAGTGTGACCATGCACATCAGCGCCGGCGAATGCGGCGGCTCGCCTGCGCCCACCGAGACCAAGCCGGCCCGGATGCGCGTGAAGGCGACCGGCGAGCGGCGACGGACCGGGCCGCCGAAGGGGCAGCCGCGCCCCAAGGCCTACGGTTCGGGTGTGCGCACCCGCACCGTGCCCGCGCTCGACGCGATCTACGAGCGCGAGGGGATGCCGCCGATCGCGCCGCTGTTCGACGGGGAGCTGCGGATGCTGCGCCAGCAGAAGGCGCTCAAGCACGTCGCGCAGACCAGCCGTCCTCAGCGGCTGCCTCGTCGCGCAGCCGCAGTGCGACCGCCCGAAGCTGCCGGCGCTGCCGCCTCGTCTCCGCGGCCCATCCGGGGGGCGCCCGCCCGGCAAGCGCCGGTGACAACGCGGCGATCCACGTCCACCCAGACCCCTTCTCCCGGCCGGAGATCGACGTGAATCGTTGTCCCGAGCTTGACACGTTCATAGGTAAAAGTACTGCTCGGTGTAGTTCCTGAGGGCCTGCGCATCGTTCGCGTGGGGCAGCGCCTGGATCGGCAGGTCGTTCTGGTCGCGCTGCACGTCGGCGAGCCCGCCCGCGTGCTCTCGTCCCGTCGCCTCGATCAGGCGGTAGACCGCGTCATAGACGTACTGCGCGTTCGGTGACACCATGGCGTTGTTGAAGAACACCGTCTGCTGCGCGCTGTCCTTGATCTCGACGATGTTCCCGACGGGGTCGTACGTGTACGTCAGGTTCTGGAGAACGGCGCCATCCGAGCTGCGCGTCGTCCGGAGGCGCGCGAGCCGGAAGGTCGGCGGATCGTACGTGTACTCCGTGGACGTGCCGTTGCCGTAGTCGATCCGCTCTCGCTGGCCCTTCGCGTCGTAGTCGATGTTGTCGACGAACGTCGTCCATGCCGCCGCGTCCCGGATGCGCACCTCGATGCGTTCGAGCTGGCCCGCCTCGTTGTAGGTGGGCTTGATCTCGCTCGCATCCGGGTCCGGCGCGATCAGGCGCGTCGGCCGGTTCAGCGCGTCGTACTCCGTCTGCGTCTCGAAGCTCTCGGCCTCGAGCAGCGGGTCGGCCGCGGCGGCGATGGCCGACACGTCCGTGAGCGCCGAGAGCACCGACCAGTCGGCGCCAGCATGCACCTCGCTGCGCAGCCGGCGCGACGCCTGCAGCGAGTTGCCCTTGAAGTCGTACGCCTGGCTGGTCACCACGCCCGCGCCATCATACACCTGGTACGGCCTGCCGCGCAGGTTCAGCGCCGTCGCCTACGGATGCGCTTCGCCGTAGACGTAACGGCGCGCCAGCCGCTCGCTGCCCGAGCCCAGCCGCACGTGCTCGTGCGTCGGCCGGCGCAGCGCATCGTACGACGAGCGGTAGACGAACCCTCGCCCGTTCCAGGCCCGCAGCCGCTGTCCTGTCGCGCCCGCCAGCATCCACCGCTCGCCGCCGTCGTTGCTCTTCTGATAGAGCAGCTGCCTGCCCAGCCCGAAGCGATGCTTCATCGCCTCGTTGTCACTCGCGTCCGTGATCAGGAGCGGCTGCCCCTCGATATCCAGCGTCGTCTGGGTGATGTACTCCCCCTCGGCCCCGTTGTCCGCCACCGCTCGGAACACCCGCCCCAGCGCGTCCAGGTGGCTCACCGCCGGCGTCCCGGCGTGCGCGGCGGCCAGCTCGGCCGCACGGCGCTCCGGATCGCCCGCCGGTAGCGCCTGGCGCGCCGCGTACCACGCGCTCTCCAGCACCGTGTCGTTCGGATCGTGCGACGTCTGCTTCCACGCATCGAACACCACCCGCGAGAACGTGCCGTTCGGCAGGTCGGTTCGGATGAGCCGGCCGAGCGGATCGTACCGCAGGATCGGCGTGACCCCCCACTCCACGAGCTCCGCTTCGTCCTCGTACTCGTTCGTCGCGATGAAGAACGGCTCGTACTGCTTGACCGGATTGCCCTTGTTGTCCAGCACCGTGCGCCCGGTCCCGACCCAGCGCGACGTCGCATGCGAAAAGACCAGGTCGCCCTGCGCGTCGTGCACAAGCGCGCCGTTCGCGTCGCGCTCGGGCGCGAGCCCCGGCTCCGCCTTCACCTTGCGCAGCACCTCGTTGCCCGAACCGTCCGAGTAGCTGTACGTGTCCAGCCAGCGCAGGTTGCCCGGTCCGTGCTGCTCGCGGGCGCGGGCGTGCACCACGCTCGGCTTGCCGGTGAGCTGGAATCGCTCCAGGTCATACGCGAACGTCGCCGTCGGGTCGGCGGGCGTGTCGCCTTGGCCAGCCCCCGGCTTGCCCATCACCGCCAGCAGCGTGACCCTCCCCAGCGCGTCGAAGCGCACCTCGCTCACGTTGCCGTTTGCGTCCGTGAGCTGCCGCGGGGCGAGGATGCGGTACTCGGGGACGGCTTCCACGAGATTACTCAGCGGATCGGTCACCGCCGTCACGAGCAGGCAATACGGGTCATAGGTGACCTGTGACGCATTGCCAAAAGGATCGACGAACGTCGTCGGCAAGTAGAAGTGAGCCGCCGAGGGCACCGCCCGCCCTGAGGACACCCAGTAGTCCGGATCGTCCGGGAGCTGGAGATAGCCGCCCTCCGCGAGCATGCCGCTCGTGACGCGGGTCCCGAACACGGACGTGATCAGCGAAGGCGTGAGGACCCTGGCGAAGCTCTCGTAAACGAGCGCCCTGCCCCCGACCTCGCCGAACGGCAGCGGCCCCGTGAGATCGTCGCTCCAGTACCTCGTGCGCGCGTGCTGCAACAGGCGCTTCTGGAACGACCCGCCCGGCGTTCCGTCGTAATCGAGGTGCGTCGCGGCGTCCACCGCGTCGAAGACCGCCTGGAACGTGAGCACCCCCTCCGCGCCGAGCGGCAGGCCGTGCAGCTCGTAGGTCCGAGTCACGGTCGGGACCCCGATCCGATAAGCACCCTCCTCGTCCGGGACCAGGTGCTTCACATCATTCGCCGTCAGCGTCGCCTTCCCCTGCTCCTGCTCGGGGAACGCCGACCACGCCGCCCGCCGTCGATACCCGATCTGCGCCGCCCGCATGACCGCACCGTAATTGTCGACCTCCAGCGTGAGCGTGTGCGCCACGCGCGGATCGCTCTCGCTGCGCTCGTAATGGTACTCCAGCGCCTCGCGCGCATGGGCGAAGAACACGGCGTGCGCATCCCCCACCGCGGGCTGGATGCGCCGCATCGCGTAGCTGTGCTCCTTGACGACGTACGGACGCGGCTCCTCCGCCGACCCGTCGAGCGCATAGATCTCCTGGCGGAGCGGCCGCCCCTTGAGCGCCCGGCACGCCTCGCGCATCTCGACGGCGCCCAGATCCTCGCGAAGCAGCGTATCCGCCAGACGGACCGCCTCCGCGTCACCGGAGTAGTACTCGCTCTCGTACTGCGCCGAGATCTTCGCCCCCTCGATCCAGGCGCCGGTATGGAACCACGTCTTCGTCAGCACCGGCGGCAGGTACAGCTCGGGATCGGCGTTGGCCGCGGGCGGCGCGAAGCCAGCCCCGCTGAACGCCGAGAACGACTCGGTGTCCCGCTGCTCCACCATGCCGAAGCCGCGCATCTCCCGCTCCACCCCGTCGTAGTCGCCGTGGTGATAAGCTGTTACCGAGCACGGCACTTGATGGACAGCAGGCCCTCGGCGATCCGGCTCTTTGATGGGAGGGGCGCGTAAGTACGCGACACCTGGTCGACGTGGATCGGCGGGCGCCACCTTCGATGATGGGCTCGCGTTCGGGCGGATCCCCCGCCCGAACGCGTAGTTGCCTCACGCTGGGGATCCCCGGCCGTGTCAAGGCTGCCCCGCAGGGGCACCGCCGGAGGCGGCCGCAGGGCCTTGACATGGTCGGGGATTCCCAGCACGCCATCACGTAGCCGGATCGCACGCCCATCAAAGAGCGTGCTCGGTAACAGGCGGAAGCCGCGCTCCGCAGAGCGAGCAGCGGCCGACATCTCGAATCCAATCGTCATCGTTGTCCTTTCGGCCGGGGGGGATCTCCGGCGCGAGCTGGGACATCGACGCGGCCGCGGCTTGTGTCACCCCGTGATGCGTCACTTTCTGCGCGGAGAACTTGTCCCGCTGCCGGTCGCGATACCGCGCCTGGTGAGCGGCATGGAGGCGGCGAGCGCGAAGCTGCGTCTGGTAGGCGGCACCGGCGCGGCGGAGCGACTCACGACGCTGGAGCGGGCAGCAGTCGGGACAGAGGCGCTGGCCGCGTGCCAGTTTGCAGCCTCATGGGGCCACCTGACGGCGTTTTTTGCAGGGTCATGGGGCCACCCCAATTGCAGGAGGATGGGGCCACCCGCGCGGGGGCGTGACCCAGTTTTTTGCAGGGTCATGGGGCCAGCTTCCGAGGTTTTTTGCAGCCTCATGGGGCCAGCTCGGGACGCCGCGGTCGGGATCTGAAATGGGCTCCTTGCGACGACGGCGCGGGTCGCCGTCGGAAGGAGGCCGATGCCCTACCGAGAGCTGATCATGGTTGACATCAAGGAGATGCTCCGCCGTCGTGCGGCGGGTCAGAGCGCGCGTCACGTGGCGCGCGAGACGGGGTTCGACCGCAAGACGGTCGGCAGGTACTTCGATGCCGCAGCGACGCTGCCCCTGCCGCGCGGCCGCGAGCCGACGGACGAGGAGATCCACGCCATCGCCCAGCGTGTACAGGCGCGCCCGGTGCCCGACGCCAGTGAGGAGTGGCAGCAGATCGGCGCGCATCGCGCGAGCATTGAGGCCTGGCTCACCCAAACTCGGCCGCTGAAGCTGCGGAAGATCCACACGCTGCTCAAGCGCGACCACGGCGTCAGCGCGAGCTACTACACGCTCCGACGCTTCGCCAAGGAGGAGCTGGCGTGGCGTAAAAAGACGCCGACGGTTCGCGTCGCGGACACCGAGCCCGGCGAGGTCGCGCAGGTCGACTTCGGCCTGATGGGCAGGCTGTTCGACCCGACGACGCAGCGGGTTCGCAACCTGTGGGTGCTGGTGGTGACGCTCGCGTACAGCCGCTACCAGTTCGTGTGGCCGTCGTTCGAGCAGACCACAGCGGCGGTGTGCGCGGGCCTGGATGCAGCGTGGAAGTTCTTTGACGCGATGGCACGAGTGATCCTCCCGGACAACATGAAGGCCATCGTGCTGCGCGCCGACGAGCTCGCCCCGGTGCTCGTGCCCGCCTTCCTCGACTACGCGCAGACGCGCGGGCTGTTCGTCGATGCCGCGCGCGTCAGGTCGCCCAAAGACAAGGCGCGGGTAGAGAACCAAGTCGCCTACGTGCGGGAGAGCTGGTTCGACGGCGAGTCGTTCACGAGCCTCGACGAGGCGCGCACGTCCGCCGAGCGATGGTGTCGCGACGTCGCCGGCGCGCGCGTCCACGGCACGACACGCGAGGTGCCGCGCGAGGTGTTCGAAGCGCGCGAGAAGAGCGCGATGAAGCCGGCGCCGGCAGAGCCGTTCGACGTGCCGCACTGGACTGACGCGAAGGTGCACCCCGATCATCACGTGCAGGTGCTCCGGTCGCTCTACAGCGTGCCTACGCGCTACGTCGGCAGCACGGTGCGCGTTCGCGCCGACAGCGTGTCGGTGAGGATCTACGCCGGCACGGAGCTCGTGAAGGTGCACGCGCGCGTCGCGCCGGGCAAACGCGCAACCGACCCGAGCGACTACCCCGCGGGCAAGGACGTCGCGGCGGTGCGTGACGTGGCCTCGCTCGTCGCGAGCGCGAAGAAGTGCGGTGCGCACGTCGGCATCTACGCCGAGCGGCTGCTCGACGTGCCGCTCCCCTGGACGCGCATGCGGCTCGTCTACGCGCTGCTGCGGCTGTGCAACAAGTTCGGAAGCGGGCGTGTCGAGGCGATTTGCCAGAGCGCGCTCGCGTTCGATGTCGTCGACGTCCAGCGCGTTGCGCGCATGCTCGAGACGGCGAAGACGCCCGCATCACCGTCGACCGATGAGCGCAAGGTCGTTGCGCTCCCCACGCCGCGGTTCGCGCGCAGCACCGAGCACTTCGCGACACGCACGCCGGCGGCTGCCGCGGCGAAGGAGGAGGCGTGATGAGCTCCAGTGACGTCGACCCTGCGCTCGTCACGGCGCTCAAGCGTTTGCGTCTCGGCCGCATCGCCGCGACGCTACGCGAGCGCCTCCTGCTCGCCGAGAAGCAGTCGATGGGACACGAGGAGATGTTGCTCATGCTGCTGACCGACGAGATCGCGCGCCGCGAGGCGAGCGCGACGGAGAGCCGCGTGCGCGACGCCGGGCTCAATCCCAGCATGCGTCTGGAGCTCTGGGACAAGACCGCGAAGGTCAGCTTCGACAAGCGTCTGCTCGGTGGGTTCACGAGCCTGCGCTTTCTCGAGGAGCACAAGCACATCGTCATTCTCGGCTCGGTCGGCGTGGGCAAGACCTTCCTTGCGAGCGCGCTCGGACACCTCGCGTGCCAGCACGGCTACAGCGTGCGCTTTCTGCGCGCCGACGCGATGCTGCGCAGGCTGCGCCAGAGCAGGCTCGACAACTCACGCGACGCCGAGATGGTCGCGCTCACGACCGTCGACCTGCTCATCCTGGACGACTTCGCGCTCGAGGCGATGAACAAGGAAGAGAGCCGCGACGTGTACCAGCTCTTCCTCGAACGTACGGGCAATGCATCGATGATCGTCACGAGCAACCGCGATACAGCCGAGTGGATCGCGATGTTCGACGACGTGCTACTCGCGCAGAGCGCCGTCGATCGGTTCAAGAACGCGGCGTTCGACTTCATCATCGAGGGCGAGTCGTACAGGCCACGGCTCAAGCCGAAGCTCGACGAGACCAACACGGCTCCGCCACTGCCCGCGCGCAGCAAGCCGCCAACCCACCCACGCAGCAAGCGGCGATGACCGCTGCGGCCCCGGCGACGAGGTCACGCCCGGGGCCGCGCCTCTGACCCCTCGCTCCACTCGGCGCGCCTGGCCCACCCTCGTCGACGTGACCGCGGGCGCCGCCGGGGGCGGGGTGGACCTTCCTGCTCGTGAGCGTCGCGGACCCTGCACGGGAGCCTACAGGGGGCCTCGGTGGCCCCATGACCCTGCAAAAAAGAGAGACGTCGCCGGTCGCTTCGCGCCCGGCTCGGGGACCTCGACACGCTTCGCGGTCTCGGGCATCGTCGAGACCGATCACGTCGTCTCCCCCTGGCCCCATGACCCTGCAACGTGGTGGCCCCATGACCCTGCAACGTGGCAGCCGCGATCGCAGCGACGGCAGAGGCGAAGCTGGACGCGGCAGCGGGCGCAGTGGGCGAGGCGTAGGCGGACGAAGGCAACGGGCTCCATGCCGCCGCCTTCTGGACCTGGAGCCCGGCTTGTGATGAAGGTGGTGGACTGCGGCAGCGCGGAGCTCCAGAAGGCCCGAGGGTGGCAGCCCTCGGGCCTTCGACTTTTCGGCGGGCGTAACGTCTACGCGCGGAGGCGAGCGTGGCCCAGATCGGCGTGGGTGCCGGCGGTGAACGGTGAACGCTGGCGATCATGGGGTCGCGCTCTTCACCGATCGGACGCGGGACGCGATGATCACCGACAGCCCTCGTCGCGGCCCTCGCGCTCGCCCGCGACGCGCTCACCGCGCGCTACCCGGGCGACCCGGATCCACTTTGCCCTCGCCTCTACGCCGTCGACGTCGTGCTCCACCACCTCGATCGGCTCGACGACGCTCTCGCTCGCTATCACGCCGTCCTCGATGGCCATGACCGCCTCCCCCTCCGCATCGACTGAGCGCGCCGGCGCTCTGCGACCGCCGCAGTCCACCGGCGCATCGCCTCGCTGCGATCGCGGCGAGCGGAGATCCAGCTCGATGATGGCCACCACAGAGCCGGATCGTCCGGCCATCAAACAGCCTGCTCGGTAACACATAGCAACCCGGATGGGTCACCACGCCGAGCCTTTCTTTTAAGGCGTTCCGTTCACAGCGCCGGATTTCTCACGCCTCGGATCGGCATCGTAGGCGGGAAATCCATGCCGAAGACTTGTTCCGGAGTTCAGCGTCCAGGGAAGACGCTACCAGCGTCAGGATGCCGCCAGGCCATGGATCGCGATGGGTCATGGAGCATTAAGCTGCGCCGTAGCGTATGCACCCTCATGGTGCACGATCCACAGTCGCCTGTCCACCGGAGCGCAAATGATGACATCGCACCCCGAAAAGACTCGCTCAGAGAATTGGTCAGAGTACCACGCCTGGAAATCTTCAAATTGAGACGCAGATATTGCAAACGCGCCGCTTCCCTCTTTGAATGAAACATCTGTAACCACGACCAGCTCGGTGTCCGGTGACAACGAAGAGAGCCCGAGGAGCTTCGCCATGGTGTCATCATCTTCGATACCCGTTGGGATGCGTGTCCACTGAAGAGTACCGAGCGCATCGTCAATTGCATCTGGAACGATCGACGGAAGTCTCGATCCGATCATCGACTCAATCTGTCGCGCGGCCACGCCCAAATCAACTATGTTCATTGCTCTCTCTTTCGCGACGCCTGCCGACATACATTACATAGCACCGAGCCACTACCTATGATCAGGCTTATAATTCTCCCACCCTTCAATAAACGCCTTCTGCACCGTTTCCCAACCACCTTTGCCCTTCGGATCGGGCACCGCAACCTGCACTTTAACGCACGGTCATTCGTTCGTGGTTTTATGACCTTCTAGATTAAACTCAATCTTCTTCTTACCATCCGGACTTATCCAATAGTTCGTCTTGAATTCCGTCCAAGCATCAAGCCTGCCACCAGCCGCCTCTTCAGCGATTGCGAGGAGTTCATCTTCGTTACTAACCAAGGTGCGAATCACAGATTCGCGAGCGGAGTTCTTTATCGTCTTTGTGCGGGCTTCCGCTTTGAAAGCAGGCTTCGCGGCGTCTGACGCAGGCTTCGCGGCGCCCGGCGCTGCAGAGCCACCCTTGCTTTGCGCCGCCGAGAGGTCATCCGCGGCGCCCAACGGAGCCCCCGGAGGCGCCAACTTGGGACCGGATATCGCAGCGACGTCGGCGCCCACCCCTGGGATTGCTTTCGGGCTCGTGCCGCCCAGGGGCACGACCGCTTCCCCGCCGCCGACGGCCGCTAGCGGCGGACGGGCTACGGGACCAGCCATACCCATGAACATCCCTCTAAGAGGAGCGCCGGCGATAATTGCATGGGTAACTTGTCGACCGTACTCCTTGGCATCTCCAGAACGAGCGGCCGCTTCTGAGGCTTGGAGCGCTTCGCCTATCTGAGCGAACGGATTCAGGACATTTATGGCCGCAACAGCGCCGTTTACGCCACCTCCCTTCCTCTCGTAGCGCTCCTTCGCGGCTTCAGCGAGATTCGTCAATACTGCCTTGGGATCATTATTGAGTAGCGCGAGCCCGCCCAACGTCTCTTGCGCTGCTACCCCCGCACCTTCTGCCATACTTGCGACTTCCGTCGCCTTGTTGGCAACGAATTGCTTGAATCGTTCCCAATCGGACGATTCTGCGCTCTGGCTTCCGTTCGGATCGAGCAGTCGAATTGGATTGCCTCGTACGTATTTGTAGAGTCCAGGCCCATCGGCATTGGCCCCTGCTGGGTCCGCGCTCGTCCACGTCCCGAGCCACGGCGCGTAGTATCTTGCCCCGTAGTAGTAGAGCCCCGTCTCCTCGTCCTTCTCCTTGCCTATGTACCCGATAGCGTTTGAGGCTCACCTCCGCGGCACTTCTGGCCGACCAGTACGCCGTCGTCCCATACGGGTGATACTCCTCGTACCCGATAACGAGCCCCGCCCCGTCGACCTCCAGCGACGCCGACCCGAGGTGGTTATCGAGCTGATACCGCACCCGCGGCGTCACCGTGAACGGCCCCGAGGTGTCGACCGTCTTGGTCTCCACCATCGCCACCCGCCGCTCGCCATCCATCACGTGCAGCGTCTGCCGCTCCAGCACCAGCCCCGACCCGCTGCGCCTCCGGTACACCTCGTAGCCGCCGAGGTAGATCCGCTCGTCCACAAGCCCGTTGTGCTCCCACACCTTGCGAACGCGCTGGCCCGCAGCGTCGTAGTCGTAATAGACATCGCCGCCGCCGTCGAGGTCCGTGCTCCGCACCTGGTCGTTCTCGTCCCAGGTCAGCGCCGTGATGTGCGGCATCGACGTCATGTTGCCGTGCGCGTCATACGCATAGGTGCGGAACGGCCCGTTCACCGGGTCCCCGGTCGTGCTCGTCAGCCGGTTGTTCGCCGTCTCCTCGTCGTACGCATACCACCGCGTCCAGCTCCCCGTGCCCGCCTGGTGCACCATCCTCCGCAGGTTGCCCACGGCGTCATAAACGTACTGCTCGGTATAGTTCCTCAGCGCCTGCGCGTCGTTCGCGTGCGGCAGCGACTGAATCGGCAGGTCGTTCTGGTCACGCGGCGCGTCCGACAGCCCGCCCGCGTGCTCTCGCCCCGTCGCCTCGATCAGCCGGTAGACCGCGTCGTACACGTACTGTGCGCTCGGTGACACCACCGCGTTGTTGAAGAACACCGTCTGCTGCGCGCTGTCCCCGATCTCCACGATGTTCCCGACCGGGTCGTACACATACGTGAGGTTCTGCAGCACCGCGCTGTCCGAGCTCCGCGTCGTCTTCAGGCGCGAGAGCCTGAACGTCAGCGGGTCATACGTGTACGCCGTCGAGGTGCCGTTGCCATACTCGGTCCGCTCGCGCTGCCCCTTCGCGTCGTAATCGATGTTGTCGACGAACGTCGTCCACGCCACCGCGCCTCGAATCCGCGCCTCGACCCGCTCCAGCAGCCCCGCCTCGTTGTACGTCGGCTTGACCTCGCTCGCATCCGAGGCGGTCAGGCCATCCGGGGCGGTCAGGCTGGTTGGGCGGTTCAGCGCATCGTACGCCGTCTGCGTGCCGAAGCTCTCGGCCTCCAGCAGCGGCTCGGCCGCCATCGCGATGGCGGACACATCCGTCAGCGCCGACAGCACCGACCAGTCGGCGTCCGCGTGCACGTCGCTGCGCAGCCGGCGCGAGGCCTGCAGCAGGTTGCCCTTGAAGTCGTGCGCCTGGCTCGTCACCACGCCCGCGCCATCATACACCTGGTACGCCCTGCCGCGCAGGTTCAGCGCAGTCGCCTGCGGATGCGCTTCGCCGTAGACGTAACGGCGCGCCAGCCGCTCGCTGCCCGAGCCCAGCTGCGCCTGCTCGTGCGTCGGCCGGCGCAGCGCATCGTACGACGAGCGGTAGACGAACCCCCGCCCGTTCCAGGCCCGCAGCCGCTGTCCTGTCGCGCCCGCCAGCATCCACCGCTCGCCGCCGTCGTTGCTCTTCTGATAGAGCAGCTGCCCGCCCAGCCCGAAGCGATGCCGCATCGCCTCGTTGTCGCGCGCGTCCGTGATTACGAGCGGCTGCCCCTCGATATCCAGCGTGCTCTGCGTGACGTACTGTCCCGCGGCGCCGTTGTCCGCCACGGCGCGGAACACCCGCCCCAGCGCGTCCAGGTGGCTCACCGCCGGCGTACCCGCGTGCGCGGCCGCCAGGTTGGCCGCGCGGCGCTCCGGATCGCCCGCCGGCAAAGCCTGCCGCACCGCGTACCACGAGCTCTCCAGCACCGTGTCGTTCGGATCGTGCGACGTCTGCTTCCACGCATCGAACACCACCCGCGAGAACGTGCCGTTCGGCAGATCGGTCCGGATGAGCCGGCCGAGCGGATCGTACCGCAGGATCGGCGTGACCCCCCACTCCACGAGCTCCGCTTCGTCCTCGTACTCGTTCGTCGCGCTGAAGAACGGCTCGTATTGCTTGACCGGATTGCCCTTGTTGTCCAGCACCGTGCGCCCGGTCCCGACCCAGCGCGACGTCGTGTGCGAAAAGACCAGGTCGCCCTGCGCGTCATGCACGAGCGCGCCGTTCGCGTCGCGCTCGGGCGCGAGCCCCGGCTCCGCCTTCACCTTGCGCAGCACCTCGTTGCCCGAGCCGTCCGAGTAGCTGTACGTGTCCAGCCAGCGCGTGTTGCCCGGTCCGTGCTGCTCGCGGGCGCGGGCGTGCACCATGTTCGGTTTGCCGGTGAGCTGGAATCGCTCCAGGTCATACGCGAACGTGGCCGTCGGGTCGGCGAGCGTGTCGCCCTCGCCGGCACCCGGCTTGCCCATCACTGCCAGCAGCGTGACCCTCCCCAGCGCGTCGAAGCGCACCTCGCTCACGTTGCCGTTTGCGTCCGTGAGCTGCCGCGGGGCGAGGACGCGGTACTCGGGGACGGCTTCCACGAGATTGCTCAGCGGATCGGTCACCGCCGTCACGAGCAGGCAATACGGGTCGTAGGCGACCTGCGACGCATTGCCGAACGGATCGACGAACGTCGTCGGCAAGTAGAAGTGAGCCGCCGAAGGCACCGCGCGCCCCGAGGCCACCCAGGTGTCCGGATCGTCCGGGAGCTGGAGATAGCCCCCCTCCGCGAGCATGCCGCTCGTGACGCGGGTCCCGAACACGGACGTGATCAGCGAAGGCGTGAGGACCTTGGCGAAGCTCTCGTAAACGAGCGCCCTGCCCCCGACCTCGCCGAACGGCAGCGGCGCCGTGAGATCGTCGCTCCAGTACCTCGTGCGTGCGTGCTGCAACAGGCGCTTCTGGAAGCCCCCGCTCGGCGTCCCGTCGTACGCGAGCGTCGGCACGTTCTCCGCCGCGGCCGCCGCGTCGAAGACCGCCTGGAAGCCGAGCACCCCCTCGGAGCCGAGCGGCAGGCCGTGCAGCTCGTAGGTCCGCGTCTCGGTCGGGACCCCGATCCGATAAGCACCCTCCTCGTCCGGGGTCAGGTGCTTCACCATGTTCTCCGTCAGCGTCGCCTTC
This sequence comes from Sorangium sp. So ce128, assembly GCF_051525245.1. Taxonomy (NCBI): domain Bacteria; kingdom Pseudomonadati; phylum Myxococcota; order Polyangiales; family Polyangiaceae; genus Sorangium; species Sorangium sp. So ce128. The sequence goes on from NZ_CP150313.1 coordinate 9,121,602, forward strand.
CCCTGCCCCTGCTCGGGGAATACCGTCACCGCCGCCCGCCGGCGATACCCGATCTGCGCCGCCTGCATGACCACGCCGTAATCGTCGACCTTCAGCGTGAGCGCGTGCGTCACGCGCGGATCGCTCTCGCTGCGCTCGTAATGGTACTCCAGCGCCTCGCGCGCATGGGCGAAGAACACGGCGTGCGCATCGCCCACCGCGGGCTGGAGACGCCGGATCCCGTAGCTGTGCTCCGTGACGACGTACGGCCGCGGCTCCTCCGCCGAGCCGTCGAGCGCATAGATCTCCTGGCGGAGGGGCCGCCCCTTGAGCGCCCGGCACGCCTCGCGCATCTCGACGGCGCCGAGCCCCTCGGGAAGCAGCGTGTCCGCCAGACGGACCGCCTCCGCGTCGCCGGCGTAATACTCCCTCTCGTACTGCGCCGAGATCTTCGCCCCCTCGATCCAGGCGCCGGTATGGAACCACGTCTTCGTCAGCACCGGCGGCAGGTGCAGCTCGGGATCGGCGTTGACCGCGGGCGGCGCGAAGCCGGCCCCGCTGAACGCCGAGAACGACTCGGTGTCCCGCTGCTCGACCATACCGAAGCCGCGCATCTCCCGCTCCACCCCGTCGTAGTCGCCGTGGTGGTAGGCATACGTGGTGACGAAGCGGTGGCGCGAGATCGCATCGAACACCTCGACGCGCTCGATGACATGGACCACGAACGGCAGCCTCGTCACCCACCGTCGACCAGCGACCATGTCGGCCAGGTAGAACTTCGTCGACGGAGCATAGGTCACCGTCGTGGTCCTTCCGAGGCTGTTCGCGATCGAGGTCAAGAGGTGCGTCTTCTTGCTCCCGAGCAGATCGATGTAGCGCACCCGCGGGCGCGCCCCGGGCAGCGACGAGGCCCACACCAGGCACCCGGTCCCGGAGCCGAGCAGATCGATCACCTCGACCGACGCCAGATCGCTCACGTCGGGAAGCTGCGGCAGGATCACCGGCGAAGCCAACGTATTTCCAGCGTTGTTCGCATAGAAGCGCACGCCGTCCGGGTGCAGGTAGACGATATCGGTCGTCCCCGAGCCGTCCACGTCGGCGAGGCGGATGCGCTTCGGGTCGAAGCGGCCCTCGTGGTCGAACCGCACGCTCCCGCTCATCTGCACCTTGGCGCCGAAGCGGCAATGGCCGAGGTTGGGCCAGTAACACACGTTGCCGTTCCGGATCCGCACCAGGTCCACCAGCCCGTCGCCGCTCATGTCGGCCAGGAAGATGCTCTGCGCCGCGTCGGCGAAGACGAGCGACGGCCCGCGCTCCTCGTCGCTCGGGCGCGCGATGGTGATCGGCTGGTCGAAGCCGCCCTTGGCGAGCGATGGATACCACGTGAACGTGTCGGGCCCCGTGATCAGGATGTCCTCGTGCCCGTCGCCGTTCAGATCGATGAGGCGGACGTTCGGGTCGCTCCAGTCGACGTTCGGCTGCGACGCGAACGGGCGGAACGGCGCCCAGCCCGCGTCGGTGCGGTCGAAGTAGCCCGCCACCGGCCGCTCGAACACCACCCTCTCCTTGCGCCCGTCCCCGTCGACGTCGAGCAACTGCCCGCCGGAAACGGCCGGGCGAGTTTGCAGCGGCCGCGCCGCGGACAAGAGGCCCCCGCCAAGGTTCTGCTTGTAATAGAGGACCTCGCCCTCCTCGATCAGAACGCCGGGAAGCGCCTCGCCGTCGAGATCGACCCACCGCCGCCCCGTCCCCATCGTGCCGCCCGGCAGGTCGCGCAGACTCTCGGGGTCGAGCGACTTCACCTCGCGGTGAATCACCGGCGCGCTGTACGTGAGCGCGATCGGCGGGAGTGCCTCGCGGCTGTACGCCTGGGTCTGCGGATCACGGATATATCCGGCCTGGATCGCGGTAGCGAGCCGCGTCAGGTAAGCGTTCTCCACGTACGTGAGGTCGAGCGACCGCACGAGGCACGGCGTCTCGCCGAGCTCGGACATATGGTGAAACATCAGCACGCGACGGCAGAGCCGGTACGTGCGGATCTCGAAGCCGGCGCGGTACACCGAGAACGGGTCCTGGCGGACCAGCCACGGGGCGCTCCCCGCGGGCGTGGGCGCCACCTCGTCGTGCTCCCCATAATCGAAGACGACCTCGAACACGCAGCTCCCCGCGTCGCCCGGCACCGTGTTCCCGTAACGGACGCGCTTCAGATAGCGGTTCGCCACCGCCGCACGGCCGGCGTGGCGGTGGCTCTCCGCGGCCTCGTCGCGTGCCACACCCATCAGGTCTTCTGCTTTGTAGTCGTAGACGACGACATTGCCCTTGTCGTCCCGCGTCTCCTCCAGCAGCCACGAGAAGATGCGCGCAGGCCTCGCCGGGTCGGCGATCCGTGCCTCCGGGCTCCGCCCGTAGACGCTCGTTATGTTGTCCGGCGTCGTCGCCGTCCAGTACACGTTCCCACTCGCCTTGGCCTCGCGGCGCTCGATCCGCGCGAACGCGCCCTCCACGCGGGGACGGTAGCGGATGACGCGCTCGCTCTCCGTCTCGTACCGGTCGAGCTCCGCGCCGTCGAGCGACCTGGCCGGCACCAGATCCTCCGCGCCGGACAGGACGAACACATCGCTCTCGTGCGCGTCGTCGTAACGGGGAAGGCCCTTGTCGGTCTTTCGCGTGATGCGCGGGATCGACAGCTGCCAACCGGCGCCGAACGGGCCATTGCCAGCCCCGGAGTCGTACCTCACCGCCAGTGCTGGCCCGAACCCCGCGCGGCCGGGGCTCAACGGCAGCGGGATCGAGAACGAGCCTGTGCCCGTCACCGGGTTCGCGGAGAATTTCTCATCCACCCCGCGGATCGCGCCGCCGCCCTTCGGCAGCGCGGGCGCGGGCAGCTCCGGCGCCCTGGGCGCGCCGGGGAGGCCCTTCGGAGCCTCGGTGTTTTTACCAGACCCCTCTCGGGCGAGGGACGCTGGATCTCGGCTCTTGCCGCGGGCTCCGCCGTCCGGCGCGGCCGGTGACGCTGCCGGAGCAGCGGTGGTTTCCTTCTTGGGCTCACGAGCGTTCATCCGTCTCCCTCTTCCCATGGCAATGGGCGGCCCACGCGCCCGGAGCGACTCGCTCCGGCACGACGGCGTCGGCCGCCAAGTCCGAGAGCGGCGCCGGGCCAGACGCCGCTCAGGGACGTATCGGATCTTCCACCGCCCCGTTCCCGTTGCCCGGCCCCCCCGGGAACGACGGCTCAAGCCCTCGGAGGCCAGCGTTACTTGTAGAACACGTTCACGATAATGGTGTTCGCTCCGGGCGCGGAGGTGTTGTTGTCTGCCGCGGTGGCGCTCGCGCCGATACCGATGCCGTTCGTGAACGCGATGCCGTTCGTGTGCTCGGTCGAGACCACCTGCCCGGCCGGCACCATGAGCGTCAAGGCAGGCTGGGTCGTGCCGACCGTCGGGGCCCCGGCCGTGTTGTAGAGCTTCACGAACGCGTCGGTCGAGCTCCAGTTGGCCAGGTACCAGCCGAACACCTGCCCGGCGGAGCTCTTCACGCTCTGCCCCGTGGTGCTCAGTCCGACGTTGCGGTAGATGGAGAGCCCGCCGGAGGTGGCCGGCTTCACGTTGACCGCGCCCACGGTGTTGGTTCCGGCCGGGAGCGACCCGACCAGGCTCACCGGCAGCGGATTGCTCTGCGAGACGTCGACGGCCGCGCCGTCCGCGCCAGTCTGCACCTTGGCGCGGAGGACGTGGACGCCGAGGATCTCATCGGTGGAGAGGAGCACGCCCGCTCCCTGAGGAAGAGTGATGTTGTCCGACATGGATGCTGACTCCTTGGTGAATGATCGCAGCGCCGTCCTCTACGATTGGGAATGCGGCGAGAGGCTGTACTCGCAGAGCAGGTAGATGTCCTGGAGCGTGTCGTTCAGCCGGTTGCTCGTCGTCCTGAGATCGCCCGCGATATCGTCGACCTTGTCGCTGCTCGCGCTGAGCGTCCAGGTGCCGAGATCCCACGAGCCGCCGGGCGGGCTCATGCTGGCGCCCTTGCCCGTGTTGCGCGAGACGCCGTCCGGATAACCCGGCAGCGCTATCGTGCTCGCCGCGGCGCCTGGCGGCGCCACGCCGACCTGGAGCGCAGTGCCGCTCGTGTAGGCCACCTTGCCGTTCCACCGCGCGTAGAACGTGACGCTCGTCAGCGCGATCTTCCGGGCCGCCGGCGCATAGGGGAACATCTCCCGCGTGAGCGGGATCGAGAGCTCCTGCGCCACGACCGGGTCCGAGGGCGCCGCCATGAAGCGAGCCCACTCGGCCGGCAGCTCGGACCGCAGGCTGAAGATCCGGCGGCGCACCGGCGGGTTGGTGACATAGTAATCCTTCGCCGCGCCCGCAATGGTGGTGTTCGCGCGGGCCGTGTAACGGATGTGCAGGATCACGTCGCTCACCGCCCCGATGTCGAATCGGTTGTTCGCCGCAGGGAGCCCGATCCAGTAGGAGCCAATGACGCCCGCTCCCTCGAAGGGCAGATACCGCTCGTCGCGGAGGTTCGGCTCGAACAGGCCCGCGTCGTTCACCCCTCCGCTGGTCGCGATCACCTCCGTCAGCGGCGAGAGATCCGTCCGGAAGTTCACCGCGTCCGCGTACGACCCGCCGGTCACCGCCTTGTCCTTGCGCACCTTCGTGCCGCTGAGCCTCAGCGTGCAGCTCACGCCGGCGTACGGGCCGGTCACCGTCGGGATCGTGACGGCGACCGATTTGATGCGCCGGAAGTAGTGACCCGGGTAATCGAGATCGAACACCTCCTCCGGCAGCTCGATCTCGCACTCGCCGGTCTCTCGGAGGTGCATCAGCTGCTCGGGCGCGACCTCGGCGAGCGAGACGTGCTTCACGAGCTCCGCCTCGCGCGGCGTCTTCTCCAGGAACGCGACCTCCAGGCGGCGGAGGTCGTGCTGGAGCCGCTCCCCGGCGAGCAGGCCCTGCTTCAGGCTGTCCCAGGCCCCGAAGCGCACCATGGCGGGCGTGCCATCGAGCGTGCCGAGCTCGAACCGGAGCGCCCGCTCCGCCCGCTTCGCCATGTCGTAGGCCAGCGTGTACGTCTGGTAGTGGACGGTCGCGAGCTCCGCCACCATCCAGTCGTACAGCTCCTCGTTCGTGCGCTTCCTCTCGTGGAGGAACGCCAGCACCTCGCGCGCCTGCTCGGCCTGGCGCTCGTGGTTCCTGAGCTCCATCTCCGCGACCGCGGCGCGGATCTTCGCGCCGGCGATCTGCTTCTCCAGCCCCTGCATCTCCTTCGCCGCGAGCCGCTCTTGCAGCGCCCACTCCTCGGCGCGCCGCTCGTACCCGGCGAGCGTGGCCGCGAGCGACGCGCCCTCCCGCAGCGCGCCGGCCACCATGGAGAGCGCGTGCGACGCCGCCTCGATCGGCGCGCCCGACGCCTGCCCGCCGATCGTCGTGATGGCCACCGGGCTCCCCATCGAGCCCGCAGCGCCGAACGTCGTCGGCGGGACGGCCTCGACGCCGGGGGCGACGGCGGCGATCCCCTGCGCCACGAGCCCGAGCTCCATGCCCTCGACGCTCAGGGCCAGCGCGCTTTCCTCCGCGGCGCTCATCCACGGCAGGCCCGCGGAGTGGTCGCGGCGGAGCCTCGCCGCCTCGTGCGAGCGCTCCAGCGCGGCGAGGCTCGCCTGGGCGTCCGCGACCTGCTGCGCCTTGATCTCCCGAACCGCCGCGAGGAGCTCGACCTCGTGGCCCGAGCGGAGCCGCGCGAGCGCCTCGCCGTCCTTCTTCTCCATCGCGGCGAGGAGCGCGCCGCCCAGCCCAGACACCGCGCCGCAGAGCTCCATCGCCTTCGCGAGCACCACCTGGAAGCGGTAGGGGAGCCGCGCGGAGCTCGGCTCGTCGAGCACCGTCGCGAGATCCACGCCGAGCGCCCTGGCCTGCACGAGCAGCATCGGATCGATGGGCGGCTCGAACAGGGGCAGCACCCGGGCCACGCCCTCGATGGTCATCGAGTGCCGGATCTTGAAGAGCCGATCGGCCACCGTGTCCCAGAGCGCCGAGAGCGCCTCGTCGCGGGGCACGCAGAAGTACAGCTCGCCGAGGTCCGGCACGGGCTCGAACATCGCCTTGCTCGGCGTCTTCATCAGCGAGCTGACAACGAGGCTCTCCGCCTCGACGCGGGACCTGGCCCCGACCACCGGGTCGGAGAGGTCGCCGAGCCCGAGCGCCTCGAGCTGCCAGTAGTTCCGCGGCGCCACGGTCTCCTGCCGCTCGACGCGCTGCGGGCGCCGGCCGAGGAGGCTGCTGGCGAGGATGTAAAGCTGCGTCGCCTCGTTGATCGCCTCGATCGTCTCGCGCCGGAAGAGCTGATCACCCCAGGCGATCAGGTTCTCGACGTACTTCATCACCACCGCCTTCTGGTAGGCGATCGGCCGCATCCGCGCGATGAGGTGCGGGTTGAACGGGTCGCTCCGCCACGCCTCGATCTGCGCCGAGAGCTCTTCCTTCTCCGGCGGGTCGGCCAGGTTCGTCAAGAGCGAGCCGAACAGCTTGGCCATCGGGCTCTGCTGCGCCGCTGGCACCTCCCGGAGCTCGTCCTCGATCGAGGCGAGATCCCTGTTCTCGCGGAACGGCCGCACGTTCCAGAAGCGCCCGGGCGCCGGGGTGGGGTCGCCCGTGGTCGGGTCGAAGATGTAGTGGAACCAGCGCTGCGCCTCGGCGTGCCGGCCGCTCCGCATCAGCCGTAGGGCGATCAGGAACGGGGCATGGAAGAACAGCTCCCAGTTGTAGACCGAGTATGCCCCCCGGAACGAGAAGTCGACGTCCTCGATCGGATACGGCTTGAGCACGTTTTCGGGGTCCGGGTGGTACGTCTCGGCGAAGAAGTCGTCGGCGCTGAGCTGGAGCGGCTCGGTCGGGCGGAGCGACCATTGGAGCAGCCCGTCCACGCCGGCGCGCTGCAGCTCCTTCCGGAACAGGCAGACGTGGGGGTGATAGAAGGACGTGAACCGGTATCGCTTCGCGTCTTGGTAGACATGCGCGATGGACGTCTCCTCCGGCGCCCTCCTCACCCACGGGGGCAGCGTGGCCGACAGGCCTTCCCGGCCGAGCACCTCGTCGTCCTTGTCGACGTCGTTGAACGGCGTGATCCCGGGCTGGATCTTCGAGGCATCGTGATATTCAGTGTGCTCGGACAGGACGAGCTCGGCGAAGAACGTCGAGCGAGCGTCCTTGTAGAAGAAGAACGGCGCGCCGGCTGCGGCGCTGTCCGTCGTGTCGCCCGTGATCTCGCGCGGGATGAAGGCGCGGAACGGGGTGGCGCTTCCGAACAGCTTGAGTCGAAGAGGGTAGTCGTCGAGCGTGATCGGAACGGTCAGGCCGGCCGCCCAGGCGTTGGAAATCACGAGTTGCCGGCGTAGCTCCGCGGAGTGCGGGCGCGCCGGCAGAAAGTTCGTGACGTTCGGCGAATCCACATCGGTTACCCGGTAATTGGTGCCCTCCAGCACGCCGCAGGCGCTCCGCGTGAAGTGCCCGACACGATAGGCGAGGGTTGGGGCCCACCGTCGCTGTCGGTCACGGCCACGGCGAGGAGATCCGTCGTGACCTCCTCGCTGTCCCACGCCTCGATCCGCACATCGGCGACGCCGCGATCGTTCTTGGCTCGCACGACTCGACCGGATAGTTGATACACGCCCATAGGAGCTCCCTTCGATTCCATGGTCAAAAATCCCTAGATCGGCGCTGTGCCCAGTCGCCAAAATCGACGCGCCGTGTCGTTGGCAGTGAACAGCGGAGACGACGACGAAAAGAGCCGGTCATGGCGCCTGCGGCGCGACGATCCACGCGCCGCTCGCCCCGAGCGAGCTCTCCTCCGATGTCCGCGAGGAATCAGTTATTTTCTGCGATCCCCTGTCTCAATCCATGCGCGCGTCAGCGACTCACCGCAGACGCGCCTGCAGGACGTGAGCTGAACTACCACGACACGCCTCGTTGTACAGATCGAAACACGTCCCTGCCATTCGACGATCTCGGGGTACGTCCACGGCTCACGCACGGTCGATGGACGTCTGTCTCTTGCTGTCGCCGGCCGAGCGCGGCCGTACGGCCGACGCCATGGGCTCACGCAGGCATGGCAAAGGCTGGTGTCCTTTGACGCGCCGCTCACGCGCAGCCTTCGCGCGGCACGTCACGTCGTCCCGGTCACATCCTGGCGACATCTTGCGCGCCCCCACCGCCTCTTGGCCAGGCCTGCCGATTTTCGACTAGAATAGAGGGTCCCCTTCCGCGAGGCCTCATGCGCGGCGCGCCCACTGCTGTTGTTATCCTCCTCTCTGTCGCGGTCGCCGCGTGCGACCAGGCCGCGCCTCCCGCCGAGACGCCGCCCGATCCGACGGCCGCCCAGCCGCTGTCCGCGGCGGCAACCCCGGTGATCTCCGCCGTTACCTGGCCCCCTTCCGCCTCGGTCGACCGGACCGCGCTCGCGGCGCTCCCGGAGACGGCGGCCCACGCCGCCAGGGCCTCGCGGGTCCCGGTGCTCGTGCCGTCGCGGCGCGAGCTCCTCGCGGCGCCCGTCCTCGTCGCCAGGGAGCACTGGACCTCGTTCTGGGCAAAGACGGACGCGATCACCGTCTCGCTCACGATGACCCGCCTATCGCGCAAGTATCCAAGCATTCCACCGTTCCGGGGGCCCCGCGCCGTGCGCGGGGCCCCTGCGTTCGTCACGGCGAACGAGGGTATCTGGAGCGCGTCGTGGATCGAGAACGGCGTCTCGTACGCGCTCGACGTCGAGTGCGCCTCCCCGGAGGCGCCGGCCTGCGCCTCGGACGCGCTCGTCCTCGAGCTCGCCTCGGGGCTCGTTTATGTGGGCGGCGACGAGCCCAGGGCCGCGGGGGACATGCCATGATCGCGCCGCTCCGCCCGCCGCGCCCCCGCTCCGCCGCGCTGGCCTCGCTGGTCGCGACAGCCACGCTCGCGCTCCCGCCGAGCGCCGCCGCGGCCGATCCGTTCTCGTACCGTCCGGCCGGCGAGCTCCTCTCAGGCTCGGGAGAGGGGCGCGCCGACGACGTCGTGTATGCGCCCTCCATGCGCTTTCCGCTCGAGGAGGGCCCGGCGTTCGCCAACTCCCAGGTCTACAGCAAAGGCGGGAGCGCGGGCCCGGCCGGTGGACAGTGCGATACGGACAACTACGCCTATCCGTGGCGCGACAACTACTGCGAGCTGCGCTCGTGGGAGATGCCTCTCTGCCCCTCCGGCACAGGGCACCAGGGGCAGGACATCCGGCCGGCGACGTGCGAGGCGGGGAGACACTGGGTCGTCGCGGTGGTGGATGGCACCATCACGAGCGTCGGCGGCTACTCTGTCTACCTGACCGGCGAGGACGGGACTCGCTACGACTACCTGCACATGTCGGATGTCCAGGTCTCGCCCGGCCAGGACGTGTCGCGGGGAGAGCGCATCGGGCGGGTGTCCAACGTCTACGGGAGCACGCCGACGACCATTCACCTGCACTTCAACGTGCGGCAGTCCGTGAGCGGCGTCGGCGTGGTCTATGTGCCGCCCTACACATCGCTCGTCGCCTCGTACGAGGCGCTGCTCAACGAGCCCCCCGAGGGCGCCCTCGAGACCGCCGGCTGCAGCGGTATCGCGGGATGGACCCGCGACCCGGACGCGGAGAGCGCGCCGGGCGACGCGCGGCTCTACTTCGACGTCCCCGCGACCGAGGAGGGCGCGGAGGGCTACAGCTTCCCCGCGGACGTGCGCCGCGACGACCTCTGCGAGCCGCTCGGCTCGTGCGCGCACGGCTTCGAGGCGCCGATGCCGCTCAGCCTGCTCGGGGGCGACCACGCGGTCCACGCCTACGGGGTCGACGGCTCGAGCGGCGAGGAGGTGGAGCTCGAGGGGAGCCCGAGGGCCCTCGAGTGCCCGCTCGATCTGCCCTCCGGCGTGAGGCGGCCGCTCGGCGGCGACGGCGCGCTGGACGCCTGGGGGTTCTCGCGGTTCTGGGACGTCGCCAGCGCGCCGGACGCTGCGCTCCTGGCGCTGCCGGAGGGCGACGTGTTCCCCTCGTCGCCGCTGCTCGTGCGCGGCGACGACGGCGCGGCCTCCCTCTGGCTGATCGACGGCGCCGAGCGGCGGGCCGTGCCGGATGCCGAGGTGGCGGGCGCGTGGCATCTCGATCCGGGCGAGGCCGTCGTGTGGCCGGCAGCGAGGCTCGCCGCGCTGCCGCTCGGGCCGGCGCTGCGGCCGCGCCCGTTCTTGGTGCAGGGCTCCGGGCTGGCGCTCCACGTCATCGACGCGCCGCCGCCGGGCGAAGGCGGCGACGCGGGCGCCGGCGGGGCCGGCGAGGCCGGCTCCGGGGGCGCTCCGGCCACCGGAGACGTGGAGGAGGGCGCGCCCGGCACGAACGTCGGCGTTCACGGGCAGCTGCGCTGCGAGTGCGGCGCGGCCGGCGCGGGCGCCGCGGGCTCCGCTGGGGCGGGCTGGCAGGTCGGGCTCTTCGCCATCGCGGCGCTCGGCGCGGCGCGCGGGAGGCGGCGCGAGGGCCGGCCGCCTCAGCCTTCGTGGATCTTGATCCCGGGGATCGACCGGAGCGGGCTCGCGTCCTCGACCCGCGAGCCCTCGAGGTAGACGTTCTTCAGGCTCTTGAGCTCCCGGAGCGGCGACACGTCGCTCACCCGCGTCCGCTTCATCTGGAGCATCTCGAGCTTCTTCAGGCCGGCGAGCGGGCTCACGTCGGTCACCTCGGTCTCATCGAGCTGGAGCTCGGTGAGGCTGGTGAGGCCGGCGAGCGGCGAGAGGTCGGCGACGGGCGTGCGGCCGATGTCGAGCCGGTCGAGCTTGACCAGGCCGGAGAGCGGCGAGAGGTCCTTGACCAGGGTCGCCGAGACGCGCAGCGACTCCAGCCGGAGCAGGCCCTTGATCGGGCGGAGGTCGTCGATCTTGCCCGGCGGCAGGTAGAGCCCTTTGACGCCCGTGAGCTCGGGGAAAAGGCACGGATCGAGCTCGTCGAGCCCCTGGGCGTCCGACAGGTTCATGGTCTTGATGTTCTTGAGCTCGGCGCGCTTGATCGGCCCCTCGGGCTTCTGGAGCTGCTGCCGCACCTTGGCCTCGAGCGCCGGATGAGAGAAGGTCACCGGATCGCTCTTGGTGCACACCACCTCTTGCTTCTTCGGCGGCGCGCTGGCCGTGGCCGCGGGGCTCGCGGCGGGAGGCGCGTCGGCGGGCTTCGCCGCAGAAGGCGCGGCCGAGGCCGCTCCCGCAACGGGCTTCTTGGGCTCGTCGCAGCCGAGGAGGAGAAGGGCGATGCCAAGGGATGCAAGGACGAGAGGGCGAATCATCGCCGCGATGATACACGAGACGACGGAAGAGGGCCGCGTCTTCCAAAGGGCGCTCGCGCGCTACAGCGGCAACAGCAAAAGCCCTTGTCGCGAGTCGAGCTGCTCGGAGAACCAGTCCCGGTGGCGCCGCTCCACCGCGAGCGAGTGCCGGAGGACGTCGCGCGCTCGCTCGGAGAGGCCTTCGCGGAAGGTGATCATCCGCTCGTAAGCAGCGCAGCTGTCCTCCTCGTAATGCCTCATCGCCTCGAGGATCGCGCGATCTCCGACCATCCCGTTCGTCAGCGCCTTGCTCTTCAGCTTGGGTCGGACGGCGCTCTCCATCGGCGGCTCGCCGAGCTCGTGGGCCAGGGCGGCGAGCACCTCGAGGTGACGCTCGTGATCGTGAAGGAAGCTCGCGAGCCGGCTCTTGTCGCCTGGTCGGTTCATCCGCGAGAGCGCTGCTGCGAGCGCGTCCACCGTGGACCAGTTGAGCTCGATCAGTTCGGTCAAGGACCCGATGAACGCGGCTTCGCCGCCGATCACGGACGCCATGGAATATCGCTCCTCTCCTCGCGGAAGCGGACCGCCCGCGTGAAGAGAGAGGTGGGCGGGTGCTTCTCCAGGCGTTCGATGCTCGCAAGCCCGGTGCCGGAGCCCGCCTGTGCAGCCGCTATCCATCGCTGCGCGCGCGTCGTCCAGGAAACCCGCGGTTCTCCACGCTTGTCGCCCGCCGCCGCGCCCGAGACGGCCCGCTCCAGGGCCCGCGCTCGAGGGGATGCGAAGACTCAACCCAGATCGAGGCCGCGGTCGCGGCGCCGGGTCGAGCGCGCGCCGGATCAGGACGGAGCCGTGACGTGCCGGGGCGCGATCGGCACATGCTCACGCCGCGCCAGGCAGCGAAGCGCGAGCACGTCCTGGACATGAGCGCGCCTCCGCGCAAAGCGCGAAGGCGGCGTCGTCCAGGTCAGGATCAGGAGAGGAGAGATGGACTTCGGTCGAGAGCGCTCCGGCGGCGCGCTCGGCAGAGATGCCGCTACTTCTTGCCAAAAAGGCCGCCGAGCGAGCCTGCGAGGCTGCCGACGTCGAGGTTGGCGATGGCGGGGGCCGCCGCGCCGAGCGCGGTCTCGACGTGGGCGGCGAGCGGCGCCGGGAGCTTCTCTTTCAGAAAACCGACCACCGTCTCCACGGCCACGCGGGCCTTGTCTTCCGAGATACCAACCTTCTCTGCGACCTGTCGTACCAGCTCGTCCATGGCCTCGACGCTCATCCTTTCTGCGCGAGCCGCGCATCCGGGGCGAGCATCCACGCGCCGATCGGCGCCGGCAAGGGAATTCGGCGCCGCGCGCCGCGCGCTGCGCGCTCGACGACGTGGCCCCTCGCACCAGCGCGCGGCGGCATGTGCCCTCGTGGTGAGCCGCATCGTGGTGGGCCCCGCGCGACAATCCCCCTGGTCATTTCGTAAAGAGTGTTGTTGAATCAGGGGATCTCGGCTTGGCCGATGCGGGTGAGGGGAGAACCATGTCTGGGTCCGCAAGTCACGAACCTGCGCTCCTCGTCGAGCTCACCCGGACGGACGGTCTCCTCTACATGGCTGCCTGAAAGGAGCGAGGGGTATGTCGAAATTCCGCTTGAGCCGACGTTCCATGCTGCGAGGCGCCGGCGCCATCGCCGTCGCGCTCCCGTGGCTGGAGATCATGGGACCCGAGCGCCCGGCGCACGCGCAACCCGCCCCCGCCCGGCGCTTCCTCGCCGTCTACACGCCCGGCGGGACCTTGATCGACCGCTGGCGTCCGACCGGCACCGAGACGAGCTTCACCCTGGGCCCCATCCTGGCGCCGCTCGCGCCGGTGCAGGACCGGCTGCTCGTCGTCGACGGCCTCGACATGAAGAGCGCGCGCGGGGAGCAGCACCAGAGCGGGATCATCGCCTGGCTCACCGGCACGGCGCAAGAGGGCGCCGGCGGCAGCAGCGGCTACGCGAGGGGGCCGTCCATCGATCAGGTGATCGCCTCCCGGATCTCCGCCGGTCGGACGGCGAAGGCGAGCCTCCAGTTCGCGGTGCGCTGGGCGACGGGCAAGTCCCACGGCCGGATGACGCCGATGAACATCGCCAACTTCGAGGACACCGCGCCGTACAACCCCATCCAGCCGCGCCTCGATCCGGTGGAGATCTTCACCGAGCTCTTCGGCACGCTGAACCCCGGCGCCAGCAACGACGCCGCCCTCCGCCTCGCGCGGAAGCGATCGATCCTCGACTTCGTCGACCGTCGCTACGCCGCCGTCTCCGCGAGGCTCGGCGCGGCCGACAAGCAGAAGATCGACCAGCACCTGACGAAGATCCGCGAGATCGAGCAGAGCCTCGGCAGCACGCCGGCTGCGACGAACGCTTGCAAGGCCCCGACGTTGGTCGACACGTCCGACTACAACCCGAGCGCGGGGCTCAACGCGGACGACCCCGGCTCGATCGTGGACAGCTCGACCGACGCGGCGATCCCCAAGGTGGGCAAGCTGATGACGGACATGCTGGTGATGGCGCTCGCCTGTGACATCACCGCGGTCGGCACCCTGCAGTGGAGCGACACCGAGGCGAAGCACACGTTACCGTGGCTGAACCTGACCGAGCACCACCATTTCTACCAGGAAATGGGCGGCTTCAGGCCGGCCGAGTGCGAGCTCATCTACACCTGGTACTCGGAGCAGCACCTCTATCTCTTGAAGGAGATGGCGAAGGTCGACATGGGCGGGCACTCGCTGCTCGACGAGAGCGTCGTCTTCTTCGGCTCCGAGATCTCGGATCCGCCGACCCACAGGAAGACGAACATGCCGTTCCTGCTGGCCGGCGGCGGCGGGGGCCTGCGCACCGGGCGCTGGGTCCGGTACCCGAATCTCCCGCACAACAACCTGCTCGTCTCGATCTTGAACCTGTTCGGCGACACCCGGACCACGTTCGGCTTGCGTGAGTACTGCACCGGGCCACTCACGAACCTCACGTAGGGCCGGAGGTGCCCTAGGTCTCCCGCTCGAGCGCGCGCACCAGCAGCGGCGCCACCGAGTGGAGGGCGCCGGGCGCATCGGCGAGCTGCTGGCTGCCAGGGTGCGAGTCGGTCCCGAGCAGCGTCGTGAACACGGAAGCCTTCCTGATCTTCTCGAGCGAGTCGCCCGGCAAGACGAGGTGGCTCGCGACGGCGTGGACCTTGGATGCGCCGGCGGCGAGGTAGGCGCGCCCCGCCTGGACGAGCGATGAGCCGGTGCGGACCATGTCATCGTAGATGACGACCTCGCGGCCCGAGACATCGGCGTTGATGCCGGTCACGCCGACGCCGTCGCCTCTCCGCTCCTTGTACACGAACGCCGGCTCGACGCCGAGGCCGCGGGCGAGGCTCTGCACCCATTTGGCCCGACCGGCGTCCGTCGCCGCCAGCACGTACGGGCGATCGCCCATCAGCTCGCGGACCGCCTGCGTGATGAGCGGAGCGCCGTAGAGGTGGCGCGTCACGTGCGAGTCGCTGAAGTAGAACTCGATGCCATCGGTGTGCAGATCGAAGAGGAAGATGCGCGTGCCCGCGTCGCACGAGGGGATCGCCGAGATGAGCCGCGCCCGCGTCTTCGCGGTCACCACCTCGCCCGGCTTCACGGCCCTCTCCATGGTCGCGTAGCCGAAATAAGGCATCACGATGGAGAGCGACCGCGCGCCTGCGCGCGAGATGGCGCAGCCGAGGTCGTAGATCTCCAGCCAGTCGAGGTCCCGGGGGGCGCCGCCGAGCAGGACCACGTCGCGCCCCCAGCAGTCGACCGCGACGCGCAGGTAGCGCTCGCCGTCGGGGAAGCTCTTGCGCTCGACGAGGCCGCGCTCGAAGTCGCCCGCGGCCAGGAAGGCAGGCTCGAGGTAGCTGTACGAGCTGATCGTGATGAGCAGGCGCCGCTGGCTCATCGCGCACCTCGGCGGGTCGTCCGGGCCGGAGCGGGCCCTCGGCGCGCGCCCCGGGCGGGCGCGGCCTTCGCCGCCCTCGCGAACGGCGCAGCCTTCCCTGCCTTCGCGAACGGCGCAGCCTTCCCTGCCTTCGCGGGCGGCGCATTCCCTGCTTTCGCGAACGGCGCAGCCTTCCCTGCCTTCGCGGGCGGCGCAGCCTTCCCTGCCTTCGCGGGCGGCGCGCCCACGCTGGCGAGGACGCTCTTCAGGTGGGGCTCCGCGCCTGGTTCGCTGGGAAAATCGACGGGATCGGGGAGATCTTTCATCTGCACGACGTCGCATCCTGCTTCACGCGCGGCCTCGTGCAAATGACGCCGGAACCTGGCGCGCGCGATGCCACGGTGGTTGGTGCAGGCGAGCAGCCTGCCGCCCGGGGCGAGCACGCGGAAGGCGAGCGCGGCGAGCGCGCCGAAATCGCTCGCAGCGCTGAAGCGGCTCTTCTTCGTGGTCGCGAAGCTCGGCGGATCGAGCACGACGAGGTCGAAGCGCCGGTCGGACTGGGCGGCGGCCTTCAGCCACGGAAACACGTCGGCCTCGACCACGACGTGCGCCGCCGGGTCCGCGCCGATCGCGGCGAGGTTGTCGCGCGCCCAGGCGACCACGCCCCGGGACACGTCGACCGTCACGCTCTCGCGCGCGCCGCCCGCCACGGCCGCCACGGTGAACGCCCCTGTGTAGGCGAACAGGTTCAGCACCCGGGCCCCCCGGGCCAGCTCCCGCACCCGCCGCCGGTTCTCGCGCTGGTCGAGGAAGATGCCGGTCGAGAGCCCGTCGCCGAGCCGCACCTTGAACGGCAAGCCGTGCTCGAGGACGGTGAACTCCTCCGGGGCGTCCTCCCCTCGGACGGCGTGCCGCGGCGCGAACTCCTCGCGCCGCGCGTCGACGATGACGCTCGCGTGCTTCGGGCGCGCCTTGAGGTACACGCCCTTCGCCCCGAGCCGGTGGGCCGCGTCGAGCACGAGGTCCCGCGGCGGCGCGCCCGGCTCGCCCTCGCCCGCGCCGAACAGCGACACGACGAGGTGCTCGCCATAAAGGTCGACGGAGACGGAGGGGAGGCCGTCACCCGCGCCATGGACGAGCCGGAGCGCCGTGGTGTCACCGGCGCGCGCGATCCCGTACCGCCGCTCGGCGGCCTCGCGCATGGCGCGCTCGACGGCCGCGACGCCGCCCGCGTACGGGTCCGCCGGCGCGGCCGCGAGCCACGCCTCGAAGACTGCTGGCAGCGGCGAGCGGAAGGTCGCGGCCGCGCCCGTGGCCGGGTGATCGAGGCGGAGCTCGGCGGCGTGCAGGAGCAGGCGCGGGGCCTCGGGGCCGCCGTAGAGCGGATCGCCGGCGATGGGGAGGCCGATCGCCGCGAGCTGCACCCGGAGCTGATGCGTGCGGCCTGTCTCGGGCCGGAGCTCGAGCAGGGCGCGGTCGCCGCGGCGCTCGAGGAGGCGGTAGCGGGTGATCGCCAGCACGCCGGTCGCGGCCCGATCCTCCCGCCCCGCGGCCCGATCCTCCCGCTTCGCGGCCCGATCCTCCCGCCCCGCGGCCCGATCCTCCCGCCCCGCGGCCCGATCCTCTCGCTTCGCGGCCCGATCCTCTCGCGCCCCGCCGGTCTCGGCGAGCGCGCGCATCGCGCCTCCCGGCGCCGGGACGAGGCGGTGCCGCAGGGTGCCGCGCGGCGGGCGATCGCCGAAGCCGGAGACCGAGGCGACGTACGTCTTCTGCACCGTGCGCCCCTCGAACTGCCGCGCTACGGCGGCGTTCGCCTCGCGCCGCCGCGTGAACAGGAGGACGCCCGACGTGTCGCGATCGAGCCGCTGGTGGATCCCGAGGTACGCCTCCGCGTCGCCCCGGCCGCGGAGGAAGGCGCGGAGGCGCGTCACCATGTCGTCGATCCGCTCCGCCTCCGGCGCGTGCGTCGACAGGCCAGCCGGCTTGTCGACGACGATGAGATCGGCATCCTCGGCGAGGATCCACTCCGGATGGATGTCGGGAAAGAGCTCCGAGAGCGAGAGGCGCGGGGTCATCAGTTCTGCTTGACGTCGGTGCCGGACGGCGCCGTGAACTGGAACTCCGCCGGATCGATCGACGCGGGCTGCGACGCGTTCTCGAAGTCGAACCGGTTCCGGTTGCCCTGCGCGTCGACGATGAGGACGCGGCGCACGACGCCAGGGTCCTTCTTCGCGAGGAGCGCCTTGTCGATATAGAACATCACGAATTCGTAGTGGGGAGTCGGCGCACGCGGCTTGCCGACGAGCACGGGGCCGCCCTCGAACTTCGCCTTCTCGTTGAAGGTGAACGTGAACGACGGGCGGAGCCCGTGGCCCATGAGGAACGAGAGGGCGCCCGGATACTCCGAGTTCTGCACCGGCGTGACGAACATCTGCCGGTCCTCGGCGACGTAGACCTTGAGCGACACGCCGTCGGAGACGATGCGGTTCTGGTTCGGCGGATCGTAGCGAAACGAGATCCTGTCCGGCTTCTGGACCGACAGCGCGCCGCTCTGCTTCTTGACGGCCCCCGAGACCTTCTGCGTGTGCTCCTGCTTGAAGCGGGCGAAGTACGTCTTCTTGCCCACAAAGATCGCGTCGACCTCGGCCGCGACGGCGTCCGCGGATCCCGCCTCGGCGGGCGGCACCGCGGGCGGCGCCGCCGTGCCGGGCGCGGGCGCGGAGGTCGCCGCCGGCGCCTCGGCGCGCCCTCCGCCCGCGTCGCGCGCTGCCGCGTCGCCGACGGGCGTCCCCGCGTCGCGCGCCGCCGTCGCGGCGCCCGCGTCCTCGCGCTTCCGGCCCGCGTCCTCCGCCGGCGCGCCCGCGTCCGTCGCCGCTGGAGCGCCCGCGCTGGCGGCCGCCGCGGGGGCGCTCGCCTGCGGCGGCGCGTCGGCCGACTGCGGCGTCGCGTCGACCGGCTGCGGCTGGGCCGGCGCGGAGGCGGAGGGCGAGGCGTCGGGCGCCGCGCCGACGGGCGCGGGCGGCGCGTCGCAGGCCGCCACGACCAGGGCAGCGGCCGGGACGAGGGCGACGAGGCGGAGGCGGTTCATCGAAGAGCTCGCTTTCAAGGAGAGTGCGTCGCGTGTTCTAGGACAGGTAGGGCCGAGGTGGTAGCGCCGACCTCCACCACCCCGAGCCCCGCGCCGACGGCATCGATGGCGATCTCGCAGCGTCGCCGGGGCGCTCGCGACCGTCGTCGCTCGAAAATTGGGCCGCGCCGAGGTCAGGAACGCCGACGCGCGCCGGGGCACGCGCTGGCGACGACGTCGTCCCGGGCCCCCGGGGTGAGACCATGTCTTGACCCCTATTTCCACGTAGCCCAAACTCTCCGGCCGCATGCGCGCCGGCACTCCCTCCCTGATCGATGCGTCGTCGCTCATCCTGATCCTGGACGTCTCGCGCAAGCTCGCAGCGCCGTGCGATCTCACGGAGCTGCTCGAGCTCATCATCAAGACGGGGCGGGAGGTGATAGGCGCCGACCGCGGGAGCGTCTTCCTCTACGACGAGGAGGCCAAGGAGCTTTACTCCCGTGTCGCCACGGGCGAGGCCCAGATCCGCGTCAGCATCGACAAGGGCATCGCCGGGGAATGCGCGCGCAAGCGCCAGACCATCCTCGTCGACGACTGCTATTCCGACCCGCGGTTCAATCAGGAGATCGACCGCCGGACGGGGTATCACACGAAATCCCTCATCACGGTGCCGCTCATCGGGCTCGACGACAAGCTCGTCGGCGTGCTCCAGATGCTGAATTCGAAGGCGGACCACTTCGGCCCGGACGAGCGCGACGTGGCGGAGCTGCTCGCGGCGCAGGCGGCCGTCGCCGTGCAGCGCACGCTCCTGCTCGAGGAGCGCCTGATCAAGCTGAAGCTCGAGCACGATCTCACGATCGCGCGCGACATCCAGCAGAACATCCTCCTGCGGCGGCTGCCGCGCTGCCCCGGCTATTCGCTGTCGGCGTTCAGCAAGCCGGCGGACGACACGGGCGGCGACATCTACGACGTCATCCGTCTCGACGAGCGCGCGGACATGTCGCCGATGATCCTGCTGCTCGCCGACGCGGCCGGCCACGGCATCGGCCCCGCCCTCAGCGTGACCCAGTTCCGCGCGATGCTCCGCATCGGCCTGCGCCTCTCGGCCGACATGGACGCGCTCATGCACCACGTGAACCAGCAGCTCCTCGAGGACCTGCCGAACGACCGCTTCATCACGGCGTTCCTCGGCGTCCTCGACCCGACGACGCACCAGCTCCGCTTCCACGCGGCCGGGCAGGGGCCGCTGCTCCACTACCGGGCGGCCGAGGGCCAGGTCGTGTGGCGCGATCCGTCGACCGTCCCGCTCGGCATGTTCAAGGATCTCGACCTGCCCCCGACGCCGCCCCTCGTGATGGCCCCGGGCGATCTCCTCGTCCTGCTGACCGACGGCTTCTACGAGTACCAGGACGCCGCCGGGCAGGTGTTCGGCAAGGAGCGCGTCGGCGAGCTCATCCACCGCCTGCACGCGCGCCCCACGTCCGACATCCTCGGCGCGCTCCTCGCCGAGGTCCGCCGCTTCGCCGGCTCGGCCAAGCAGATCGACGACCTCACCGCCCTCCTCGTCAAGCGAGACGCCTAGAGCGGGGGTGCCCGCTCCCCTGCTTCCCCTCCTCTCGTCCTTGCGCTAGCTAGGGCCGCGATGAGCGCTGTCGCCCCTGTGAACTCTCCCGCCCCCTCCCCCTTCCCCGGCGATCCGCCGGTCGACCCCGCGCTCGCGCAAGCGCACAAGCTCTCGGCGAGCGAGTGGGAGCGCGCGCGCGAGCGCCTCGGGCGGCAGCCGACGTTCACCGAGCTCGGCGTGCTCAGCGTGATGTGGAGCGAGCACTGCTCGTACAAGAGCTCGCGCGTCCACCTCGCCCGGCTGCCCACGACCGGCCCGCGGGTCATCCAGGGGCCCGGCGAGAACGCGGGCGTCGTCGACATCGGCGACGGGTTCGCGGCCGTCTTCAAGATGGAGTCGCACAACCACCCGTCGTACATCGAGCCCTACCAGGGCGCGGCCACCGGCGTCGGCGGCATCCTGCGCGACGTCTTCACGATGGGCGCGCGCCCCATCGCGAACCTCGACTCGCTCCGCTTCGGCCGGCCGGAGCACCCGCGCACGCCTCAGCTCTTGCGCGGCGTCGTCGCGGGGGTCGGCGGCTACGGCAACTGCATCGGCGTGCCGACCGTGGGCGGCGAGCTCTTCTTCGATCGCGCCTACGACGGCAACATCCTCGTCAACGCCTTCACCTGCGGCGTCGTCCGCTCCGACCGCATCTTCTACGGGCGCGCGAGCGGCGTCGGCAACAACGTGCTCTACGTCGGCGCCAAGACGGGGCGCGACGGCATCCACGGCGCGACCATGGCCTCCGACGAGTTCTCCGAGGGCGGCCCGAGCCAGCGCCCCACGGTGCAGGTCGGCGATCCCTTCATGGAGAAGCTCCTGCTCGAGGCGTGCCTCGAGATCTTCGCGGAGGACCTGCTCGTCGGCGTCCAGGACATGGGCGCCGCGGGGCTCACCTCGTCGTCGGTCGAGATGGCGGGCCGGAGCGGCAGCGGCCTCGACCTCGACCTCGACCTCGTGCCGCGGCGCGCGGCCCGGCTCACGCCGTACGAGATGCTGCTGAGCGAGTCGCAGGAGCGCATGCTGCTCGTCGCGAAGCCCGGGTGCGAGGCGCGCGTCATCGAGATCTGCACGAAGTGGGAGCTCGACGCGGCGATCATCGGCAAGGTGACCGACACCGGCCGGTGGGTCGTGCGCGCCACGCCCGGCTACGACCCGCTCGGCGGCGCGGCCGCCGGCGTGGCCCGGAACCCGGTCGTCGTCTGCGACCTGCCCGTGGATTTCCTGACCGACGCGGCGCCGAAGTACGACCGCCCGCAGCGCGACGACGCCTCGCTGCCGGCGCGCCGGGCGTTCGACCCGCGCTCCCTCCCGGCGCCGGCCTCGTGGTCCGCGCTCTTCCTCGAGATGGCGGGCTCCCCGAACCTCGGCTCGCGCGCGTGGGTGTGGCGGCAGTACGACCAGATCGTGCGGGGCGGCACCGAGGTCCGGCCCGGCAGCGACGCGGCGGTGGTGCGCGTCCCCTGCGAGAAGGACGGCCAGCGTCACCAGAAGCTCCTCGCCTTCTCGAGCGACTGCAACGGGCGCCTCTGCGAGCTCGACCCGTTCCAGGGCGCGGCGATGGCGGTGGCGGAGGCGTGCCGCAACGTCGTGTGCGCCGGCGCGGAGCCGATCGGCCTCACCGATTGCCTCAACTTCGGCAACCCGGAGCGGCCGGAGATCATGCGGCAGATCGCGCTCGCCATCGACGGCATGGCGGCGGCGTGCCGCGCGCTGTCGGTGCCCGTCGTGAGCGGCAACGTGTCGCTCTACAACGAGACCGACGGCCGCGCGATCCTGCCGACCCCGACGGTCGCGGTGGTGGGGCTCATCGCGGACGCGGGGGACGTGCTGCGGGCCTCGTTCCCCGCCGCGGGTCTGACCGTGCTGCTGCTCGGCGATCCGCGCGGCGGCCCGCTCGGCGGCTCCGAGTACGTCGCGCGCCACACGGGCGAGGTGAAGGGGCCGCCCCCCGCGCTCGATCTCGACCGCGAGGCGCGGCTCCAGGGGCTCTGCCTCGCGCTCGCGCGCTCGCGGCCGCAGCTCCTCCGGAGCGCGCACGACGTCTCGGAGGGCGGGCTGGCGATCGCCCTCGGCGAGTGCTGCGCCGCCGCCGACGATCCCGCGGCGCTGGTGGGCGCGCGGGTGCGGCTGCCGGGCGCGCTGGACGGCGGCGCGCGCGAGCCGCTCGCCGAGGCGCTGTTCGGCGAGGCGCCGAGCCGGATCATCGTGAGCGTCCGACCCGAGGACGCGGCCGAGGTCGCGCGGCAGGCCAAGGCGGCGGGTGTGCCCTGCACCGAGCTCGGCACGACCGGCGGCGACCGGCTCACCATCGACGCGGGCAGCGGCGAGGGGATCGACGTCGAGCTCCGCGCCCTGCGCGAGGCGCGCGATCGGTGCCTCGAGCCGATCGTGGGGCGATAGCTGCGATGGCCCACAGAGGGCGCCAGCGGAATCGGTCCCGCGATTCCGCGATTCTGCGGTTCCGCGCGCTCGCGCGGCGCCTTCGCCTATACTTGCCGCATGAAACGCTGGATCCCGCTCGGGCTCATCGCCGCCGGCGCCGTCCTCGGCGCGGCGGCGCTGCTGCTGTCGCCCTCCGAGGAGGAACGGATCCGCGACCGGCTCACCCAGCTCGAGAACGCGGTGCGCATCGACGACGGCGAGCGGAACCCGCTGGTGCGCCACGGCCGCATTCGCGGTGAGTTCGCCGAGATCTTCGCGAAGGAGGCGAGCGCCCGCATCGCCGAGATCGGCGACAGCCTCCGCGGCCGCGACGAACTCGCGAACGCGGCGACCCAGGCAGCGGTCGTCTATCAGACCGCGGAGGTGAGCCTGGGTGGCACGGAGATCCACGTCCACCCGGCCGGCATGACGGCGGAGGTGACCGCCACCGCGACGGTCACGGGCGCCCGGCATGGGCATGAGGTCCGGCGCGACGAGCTGCCCGTGGTGCTGCGGCTCGAGAAGATCGACGACGAGTGGAAGATCGTCTCTGCCACCGTCCACCCCAGGCACACCCCCGGCGACGACGGCCGCTGACAACCGCGCTCAGAGCCGCAGACAACCGCGCTCAGACTCGAGGCGCAACCGGCCACGAGCAAAAAAGAAAGGCCGGTCGGGAAGAACCCGCCGGCCTGAGGCCCGCTTTCGCGGACCCACCGGGACCGCACAGGCGCGCCGGTGGAGGGGAGTCCACCGGAGTCCTGGAGAGGCCCGCGATCAGAAGAGATCAGAAGTCAGAAGAGAGAAGTCAGGAAAGCAATACGAAGCGCAATCAAGCAAAGAGCGAAGATAAAGCGAAGACGGGCGGAAGACTAAGACAATCCGAGAAGCCAGTCAAACCGAAAGATGAAGCTGAAGCGAAGTGCAAAGCGCAAACCGGAATCGAACGGGCAAGCTCAAGCGAAGCAGGGGAGAAGCTGAAGCGAAGCGGTAAGCAGGGTCAACATCGAGAGCGGCACAACAGATAAGAAAAGCTCAGACCGAGGTCTGACAAGCTGGTCATGCTAAGCCAACGCAACGGGCGACGCGCGTCGCGCGTGCCTCGACCATCCCTCCTTAATCGCCTCGTAAGGCGTCTGTCGTCACGTGAACCGAAGCTGTCCGCCGGCACCCGGCGACAAGTCAATCAAGGAGCCCGATACCGCAAGGGCCATGGCATTCGGGTGACGGCGGGGTCGCGATCGCTCGGCTAGCGCCGCCGATCACCTCGCTTGGCGTCCCCCCCGAAGACCGGGGCAGCATTGCGAAGGTTATGCCAGGGGTCCCCCCCTTCGAGTCCGCATGAAACAGGACGACGAGCAGGGGCGACATCTGGTGGATACATAGAGCAACCGGCGGGCCAACGGCGAAGGGGCCGCGGTCCTGGCGCCCAGCAGCCAAAATTGCCGCTGAAACCCTCCCTCCGAGGCGCGCGCGCGACCCCGGAGGCCTGCACCGGTCATACATTTCCGCAGGGACTGGTCCGATCCAGGGATGGGTTCAGATCCAGAACGCAAATGCTACCTGGACATGAATATGTTCATCCTCGAGCCGCTGGACGCCCCGCATTGCACCGTGGAAGCGAAGAAGTGCACTAGGGCAGGATGACTGCCACCGACGCTTTGCGTCGTATCTCGACGGCGTACTCCCCCCGCCAAAGGCGCAGCGCGCTACGCGGCGCAGCCCGCCATACGCAGCGCGGCGCGCAGCTCACCGCACATGGGCGCAGCGCATGGCACATAGCGCAGCGCATGGCACATAGCGGAGCGCACGGCGCACAGCGCAGCTCGCGGCGCACAGTGCAGCTCGCTGGGCTACCTGCAGCCGGCCTCGATCAGCGGCTCCACCACCCGGGCGATGTTCTCTTGGGGCGCGGAGAATCTGTGGCGCTCGAGCCTCCGCAACGCGCCCAGGAACCTCGGCCAGCTGCCACCGCAGGTCGCGAGCAGCGCCCGGAGCTCCGGAGTCCCCGAGTTGTAGACACGGAACTGCACGAGCGACGCGTTGTTGATCGGACGCCGCGCCCCGATGTCGGCCTTGAGCCGGGCGAGCACCGCGTCCTTCTCCGCCCGCTTCTCGGCGTCGGGCGCCGGGGACGCATACAGCCGATTGAGGTGGACGTAGGCCGCGTGCAGCGCGCGCGTCCGCACCTCGCTCCTCTCCATCTCCCTCATGTAGGCCGTCTTCTCCGCAGAGAAGGGGCCCACCCGCTCGTCCAGGTAATGCTTGGTGAGCTCGTCCCCGACGAAGCTCGCGAGGCTCTCGTTCAACCTCGTCTGCCCCTTCACGTACAGCGTCGCGTGCAGCGACTCGTGGAGCACCACGTTGGCGAGGTCGCCGAGCGCCTCGTCCCCGTCCGAGATCATCGTGGACAGGACCGGATCCTCGAGCCAGCCGAGCGTCGAGTAGGCGCCCGCCGGACGCACGTCGACGTCCCAGCCGGCCGCCTTGAGCGGCGCCGCGAACGCCTTGGCATCCTGGAGATCGAACCACCCCATGTAGGGGACCGTACCCACGATAGGAAAACTCCATGTCTTCGAGCGGAACCGCAGCGGCTCACACGCGCTCACCACCCAGACCGCGGCTGGGCGATCGAGCTCGACATACGTCCTGTAATTGCCGGTCGGGGTCAGCCCGTGGCGCTCCCCGAAGCGCTTGATGTGCGGGACCTCGCGCAGCAGCGCGCGCGTCCGCCACGGCTTGCGGGCGTCGAAGGCGGCGTCCTCGAGCGACTCGGCGCGCCAGGCCATCGAGAGCTGGCCGACGCCCGCCTGCGCGATGTAGCGGACCTGGGTACACGATGCGAGCAGGAGACAGAGCGCGACGAGCCCCGCGGCGGCGCAGACCAGGCGCGCCGCGGAGCGAGGGCGCGACACGGACCACGAGCGCGCGGCGCCGCGACGGGCGCTGGCCGCAAGCCTTTCGCTCATCCTTAGCTGATAGCTGGCCGCGCGGGCTTAACAAGCTCTTCCGCGCAATGGACGCGCGCCCCGCGCGCCCCACCGGCACGCGGGGGGGCGCGCGGGGCGCGCCCGACAGATCAGGACGGCAGCGCCGCCCCCCACGAGCTGAGCTGCACGGCCGGGACGATCGGCGCGCGTTCCCGCAACGAGGGCTCCTCCGTGGCATACAGGGGCTCGCGTGCGAGGGGGTAGTCGCGTGGAGCCCCGTTCGCCAGCACCATCTGGATGGCGCCGAGGTGCCCGCTGCGGAACGCGGCGGCCGCGCACGCGAGATAGAACTCCCACGTCCTCATGAAGGCGCCGTCGAAGCCGGTGACCCGCTCGATCTTCTCCCTGTTCTCCAGGAAGTTACGGCGCCAGCAGCGCGCCGTGAGCGCGGAGTGGCGCCGCAGGTTCTCCGCGTCGAGCACGTCGAGGCCGCGCGCCGAGGCGCGCGTCGCCATCCCCTCGAGCGAAGGAGGCCAGTACCCCGGGAAGATGTGCTTTTGCAGGAAGGGGTCAGTCCGCGACGACTCCTGCTCTCTGGTGACGCTCTCGAGCAGGCACACGCCGCCCGGGGCGAGCAGCGCCTTCACCCTGTCATAGAACACCTCGATACGGCGCTCGCCGGCATGGCACATCGAGCCCAGGGAGACGAGCCGATCCCACCGCGGCTCGTCCTCGAGCTCGTCGCAGCTCATCACGCGGACCTCGACCGGGAGCCGCCGCGCCGCCGCCTGCTCGCGGATGTACCTCGCCTGGTTCTCGCAGAGGGTGATACCGAGGCACTGCACCCCGTACGCCTCCGCGGCGTGGAACATGAGGTGCCCCCATCCGCAGCCGAGATCCACGAGCCGTTGCCCGCGCCGGAGCGCGAGCTTCCGCGCGACGAGGGAGATCTTGTGCGCCTGCGCGTCGTCGAGCGTCTCGCCCGGAGAGCTGAAGTAACCGCACGACGTCTGGAGGCGCCTGTCCAGGTAAAGAGGGTAGAAGTCGTTGCCCAGCCCATAGTGACGCTCGACGGCGAGCCTCTCGCGCTTCGCCGCCCCGGAGAGCAGCCCGAGCCGGAGCGCGTCGAGCACGCCCGAGAGGCCGCGGTCGAACGACGACGACGCGGGCACGAGGCGCGGCAGGCGCGCCTCCACGGACCGCGCGAGCTGGAACAGCCCGGCGAGCGAGTCCTCGAGATCTCCCTCGAACGTGACCTCGCGCCGGACATACGCCTCACCGAGGCCGAGCGTGCCCCGGAACGCCGTCTCGCAGAGCGACCGACGCGTCCTGAACGTCACGGCGAACTCGGGCGCGCCCGCGCCGAAGCGCAGCCGCTCGCCGCCCCAGAAGCGCAGCTCGAACGGGGTCCCGCCGTGGCGCTCCAGCAGGCGCGACGCCGCTTCCTTGAACCGACGAGACCACGGCGGCATTTCGCCCTTCCTGACGATGAACATCGGACCCCCTCCGCGGCCCCCCGGCCGCCCGACGAGCTGACCCGAGCTGGGCTTTCCCGTCAAGCAACATGTCATCCATGCAAAAGCCATCACAGCGAGTCACGGAACGCCCACAGCGGCCGGCGGACACCCCGGACACGCGCTGTCGTCAGGGACAGGAGGAACGCAGTGGTTGGCTCGCTCATAACACCGTAGTGGTGTTCGGGAGAGTCCCGACAGCATGCTCACATGTCCGGGATGTTTCATGTTCCAGGCGAAGGAGGGAAATCGGGAAGATGATTCGAATTTCTCCCTACCTTCCTGGTCGTGTTCCTGGTCGCGTGACGTACCCATCCCCTGTGTGCGCTGCGCCCCCCCGCGCCCGGTACGTGCCTGTGCTCCCTCGCGGCCGGGGCGCGGTCCGTGGTACGCACGCCGGCCCGTGACCACGCCCAGCGATCCTCCCGCCGCCCTGCGAGACCCGCCTCCGCCCGCGCGGCGCGCAGGGGAGGCCGGCAGCGGTGAGCTCGTGTTCACGCGCGTCGCGGGGCGCACCGTGCTCGAGAAGGCGCTCGCCAGGAGCCCGCTCAAGCTGCTCGCTCCGAGGAACCACGGGCAGGCAGCGTGGGTGTTCGTCGCGAGCTTCGGCGGCGGCCTCGTCGGCGGCGACGAGCTCCACCTCCACGCGCGCGTCGGTCGCGGTGCCGCCGCGCTGCTCAGCACCCAGGCCTCGACCAAGGTCTACCGCTCGCCCCTCGTCAGCCGCCAGCGCCTCGAGGCCGAGGTTCAAGCAGGCGGGCTCCTCGTCGCGATCCCCGATCCGGTCGTCTGCTTCGCGGGCTCGCGGTACGAGCAGGACATCGACGTCGCGCTCGCCGACGACGCGTCGCTCGTGCTCGTCGACGCGCTGTCCTCGGGCCGGAGCGCGCGGGGCGAGCGCTGGGCGTTCGACCGGTACACGTCGCGCACCCGGGTGAGCCGCGGCGGGCGGGCCGTGCTGCTCGACGCGACGCGGCTCGATCCCGCGCACGGCGCGCTGCCCGAGCGCATGGGGCGCTTCGACGCGCTCGCGACGCTCGTCGCGCTCGGCCCGCGCGCCGCGAGCGCGGCGGAGGCGCTGCTCGCGCCGCGGCCGCCGCCCGAGCGGCGCGCCGAGCTCGTCGCGTCGGCCAGCCCGCTCCGGGGCGGCGGCGCCGTCGTGCGCGTCGCGGGCACGAGCGTCGAGCGCGTGGCCGGCTTCCTCCGCGGCGCGCTCGGCTTCCTCGCGGGTGAGCTCGGTGATGATCCGTTCGCACGAAAGTGGTAGCGTCGCGCCGCGCCGGCAAAGCCGCGGCGTCGCCGCGCCGGAGAGAGGGCGAACATGCACCTTGCGCCTCGTGATCTCGACAAGCTCGTGCTGCACGGCGCGGGCTTCCTCGCCCAGAAGCGCCTCGCGCGCGGGGTCAGGCTCAACTACCCGGAGGCCGTCGCGCTCATCGCGACGCAGATCCTCGAGCTGATCCGCGACGGCCGCAGCGTCGCCGAGCTCATGGACGTCGGCCGCCGCCTGCTCGGGCGCGCGCAGGTGATGGCCGGCGTCCCCGAGATGGTCGCCGAGGTCCAGGTGGAGGGGACCTTCCCCGACGGGACGAAGCTCGTCACCGTCCACCACCCGATCGCGCTCGAGCACGGCGATCTCGCGCTCGCGCTCCACGGCAGCTTCCTCCCCGTGCCCGACGTGTCGCTCTTCCAGCCCGCAGGCCAGGGAGAGGTGACGGCCGAGCCGACGCCCGGCGAGGTGCTCGTGAAGCCCGGCGAGATCGAGCTCTCCCCCGGCCGGCGGCGGCTCTCCCTCCCCGTGAAGAACCTGGGCGACCGGCCGATCCAGGTGGGCAGCCACTACCCGTTCTCGGAGACGAACCGCGCGCTCGAGTTCGACCGGGCGGCGGCGGCGGGGATGCGGCTCGACATCCCCGCGGGCACCGCGGTCCGCTTCGAGCCGGGCGACGAGAGGACGATCACGCTGGTGCAGGTCGGCCCGCACGGGGCGGCGCACGCCGCGCGGGAGGAGCAGCAGGCATGAGCCACAGGATGCAGCGGCGGCACTATGTCGATATCTACGGGCCGACGGTCGGCGACCGGGTGCGGCTCGGCGACACCGGCCTCATCGCCGAGGTCGAGCGGGATCACACGTCCTACGGCGACGAGTGCAAGTTCGGCGGCGGCAAGGTGCTGCGCGATCGCATGGGGCAGATGCCCGGCGTCTCGAACGACGAGGCGCTCGACTGCGTCATCACGAACGCGCTCATCGTCGACTGGACCGGCGTCTACAAGGCCGACATCGGCATCAAGCGCGGCCGCATCGCGGCGATCGGCAAGGCCGGCAACCCGAAGGTGATGGCCGGCGTCACGCCGGGCATGATCGTCGGCGTGACGACGGAGGTCATCGCGGGCGAGGGCCACATCGTCACGGCCGGGGGCGTCGACGCGCACATCCATTTCATCTGCCCGCAGCAGGGATACGAGGCGCTCGCGTCGGGCGTCACCACGTTCGTCGGCGGCGGCACGGGCCCGGCGACGGGCACGAACGCGACCACGTGCACCCCGGGCGCCCGCCACATCTCGCTGATGCTGCAGGCGACGGACGTCCTGCCGCTCAACATCGGCCTCACGGGCAAGGGGAACACCTCGTCGCCCGAGGGGCTGCTCGAGCAGGTGCGCGCCGGCGCCGTCGGGCTGAAGCTGCACGAGGACTGGGGGACGACCCCGCCCGCCATCGACTGCTGCCTCAGCTTCGCCGAGCACGAGGACATCCAGGTCACGCTCCACACCGACACGCTGAACGAGTCGGGCTACGTCGACGACTCCATCGCGGCGTTCAAGGGCAGGACGATCCACTCCTACCACTCCGAGGGCGCGGGCGGCGGGCACGCGCCCGACATCCTGCGCATCTGCGGCGAGCCGAACGTCATCCCGAGCTCGACGAACCCGACGCGCCCGTACACCGTCAACACGCTCGACGAGCACCTTGACATGCTCATGGTCTGCCACCACCTCGACCGGAACATCCCGGAGGACGTGGCGTTCGCCGAGAGCCGCATCCGCGGCGAGACCATCGCGGCCGAGGACATCCTGCACGACCTCGGCGCGATCAGCATCATCTCGAGCGACAGCCAGGCGATGGGCCGCGTCGGCGAGGTGATCACGAGGACCTGGCAGACCGCGCACAAGATGCGGGATCAGCGCGGCCGGCTGCCCGAGGAGCAGGGCGACAACGACAACTTCCGGATCCGCCGCTACGTGGCCAAGTACACGATCAACCCGGCCATCGCGCACGGCATGTCCCACGAGATCGGGTCGGTCGAGCCGGGCAAGCTCGCGGACCTCGTGCTGTGGCGGCCCCAGATGTTCGGCGCGCGCCCGGAGCTCGTCATCAAGGGCGGCCTCATCGCCTGGGCGCAGATGGGCGATCCGAACGCGTCGATCCCGACGCCTCAGCCGTACTACATGCGCCCGATGTTCGGCTCGCTCGGCGCGGCGGTCGGCGAGACGAGCATCGCGTTCGTGTCGAGCCGCGCCATGGACGAGGGGAGCATCCGCCGGCTCGACCTGAAGAAGCGCCTCTCGGCGGTCCGCCGGTGCCGCCGGATCGGCAAGGCCGACATGCGCCTCAACAGCACGCTCCTGCCGATCACGGTCGATCCCGAGACGTACGAGGTGCGGGCCGGCGGCGAGCTCCTCCGCTGCGACCCCGCGAAGATCCTGCCCCTCGCGCAGAGATACAACCTCTTCTGAGGCGGGGAGCCCGCTCTCGGCCGCTCCGCGCCTGCGGGTTCACCCTTCTCTCCGTCCGCTTCCGTCCGCTCCCGTCCGCTCCCCTCTGCTTCTGTCTGATTCCATCCGCGCGCATGAACAGGTGGCTCCTCCTCCAGCTCTCCGACTCCGCGTTCCCGGTCGGAGGGTTCGCGCACTCCGCGGGCCTGGAGGCGGCGGTGCAGCTCGGCGAGGTCGGACCCGGGAGCGCGCTCTCGTCGTTCGTCGCGAGCGCGCTCTGGCAGGTGGGCCTCGGCGCGCTGCCGCTCGTGCGGGCTGCGCACGAGCGTCCGCTCGACATCGCGGCCGTCGACGACGCCTGCGACGCCTTCCTCGTGAACCACGTCGCGAACCGGGCGAGCCGGACGCAGGGCCGCGCGTTCCTCGCGACGAGCGCGCGCGTCTTCCCCTCCGCCGAGATCCGCCGCCTCGACGCCGCCGTGCGGGCGCGGGAGGCGCTGGGCCACCACGCGCCGGCGTTCGGCGCGACCCTCGCGGCGCTCGGCGTCCCGCGCGAGGACGCGCATGCCGTCTACCTGCACGCCTCGCTCCGCGGCGTCGTCTCGGCGGCGGTGCGCCTCGGGCTCATCGGGCCGCTGGAGGCACAGCGACTGCAGCTCGAGAGCGCGCCGCTCCTCGACGCGGTGCTCCATGAGTGCGGAGATCACGGCGTCGATGAGCTCGCGCAGCCGGCGCCGCTCCTCGATCTCTTCGGGGCCACGCAGGATCGGCTCTACTCGCGTCTCTTTCAATCGTGAGGTGACAGCATGCACGACCCCGGCGAGCACGGGCACGGGCACGGGCACAACGGCCACGGCCACGACCACGACCACGACCACGTTCACGACCACGACCACGTTCACGACCACGACCACGTTCACGGGGGCGGCCACAGGCACGCGCATGCGCACGGAGACGGGCACACGCACGAGCACGGGCACACGCACGAGCACTGGGCGCATCCGGGGCTCTTCAGCGAGCGGGATGCGCCGAAGGACCGCGATTTCTCGGCGCGCGCGTTCACGGTGGGGATCGGGGGGCCCGTCGGCAGCGGCAAGACGGCGCTCGTGCTCGCGCTCTGCCGCGCGCTGCGCGACAGGATGCCGCTCGGCGTCGTCACGAACGACATCTTCACCCAGGAGGACGCCGAGTTCCTGCACCGCAACAAGGCGCTGCCGCCGGAGCGCATCCGCGCGGTGGAGACCGGGGGCTGCCCGCACGCGGCGATCCGCGAGGACATCAGCCACAACCTCGTCGCGCTCGACGACCTCATGGATCACGTCGCGCCCGCGCTCCTCATCGTCGAGAGCGGCGGCGACAACCTCGCCGCCCAGTACAGCCGGGAGCTCGTCGACTACACGATCTACGTGATCGACGTCGCCGGCGGCGACAAGGTGCCGCGCAAGGGGGGACCGGGGATCACGCAGTCGGATCTGCTCGTCATCAACAAGACCGATCTCGCTCCGCACGTCGGCGCCGACCTCGGCGTCATGGAGCGGGACGCCCGGAGGATGCGGGGCGACGGGCCGTTCCTGTTCGCGCAGTGCAACCGGAGCCAAGGAGTCCCCGAGATCATTGACCACATCCTCTCCGCCATGCGCCGCGCGACCACCACGGCACCTCCCGCGAAATAGGCCTCTATCGCGCGCCTCCCGCTGCGAGAAGCGCTCACGCTCCACAGGAGTCGGCATACCGGAGCACATCCGCGCCGGGCGCGCGGCGCCGTACCCTGTTAAAGGAGGGCAGCGGCAACGCCGCTTCGACTTCCGTTTCGCTGGAATACCGGTTCTATTGGACCGTAGGCGGACTTCGGACGGGTGGTAGAGGGCGGAGAGGGCTCCGCCGGGCGGAGCGGCTTCCACCACGACCGCCGCGGTCGCCACGCGATCACGGCAGCGCCGGATGGCGAGGCGGCGCGGCGCACCCGTTGGAGACGAGAGGAGGAGGCATCAGTGAGCCAGGCCCGACCCCATGTGCTGGTGGTAGACGCCGAGAAGAGGGTCCTCGACAGGCTCGCGCTCGAGCTGAACCAGGGCGGCTTCGACGTCACCTGCGCCGAGACCGGGCTCGCGGCGATCGAGCTCGTCAAGGCGCGCCGCTTCGACCTCGTGGTCGCCGATGTGGGGGCGCTCGGTATGGAGGGCGCCGGGACCATCGCCGCGCTCAAGGCGCTCGGCCCGGACCTCGAGATCATCGTCGGCGCCCCGTGCTCGAGCGTGCAGGCCGCCGTGGAGTGCATCGAGCGCGGCGCGTACGACATGCTGGAGAAGCCCTACGACATCGACGACCTGAAGCGGCTGCTCGAGGCGGCGATGCTGCGCACCCACCTCGACGCCGTCGCGGCCGTCCACCAGGCGAGCGCCGCCCTTGTCGCGTCCCTCTCGCGGGACGACTTCCCCGAGCGCGCCGTGGATCTCGCGGCGAAGGTCGTCTATACGACGAGCGCGGCGCTCTCCCTGGCGCTCGATCAAGGGGCCGCCCTGTACCAGGCGGCCTCCGGCGCCGAGGTGTCCGCGGCCTTCATCGCTCGGCTCGCCGGGCGCATCGAGGGCGCGCTCGCGCCTGTCCGCCTGTCCGCGGACGACGCGCCCGATCTGCTCTGCACCGCAGAGGGCGATCGCTTCGGCGCCGCCATCGTCGCGCCGCTCCGCCTGGGCGAGAGCTCGTTTGGCGGCCTCGTGGTGCTCCGCGACGAGCGCCTGCCGGCGTTCACCAGCCAGGAGGAGCAGGCCATCGGCATCTTCGCGATTGAGCTCGCGCTCGCCTTTTACGGTCACAAGGTACGGCGCTCGCTCGGCCCCTGCGCCGCCTGACGCGCGCGCGGGCGCGCGCGCGGGATGGATGATGAGGCGCGCGGCGCTCGTCCGGGCCGAGATCTGCGGCGAGCGCCCGCAAATTCTTCGGCGATCGAGCTCAAGATTCCCTCTGGCGAACGCATTCGCACCCCACTAAAGGAGGGGAGCGATGAGCCCCACTGCTGCACCATCGACTCTCCCCGCCAGGGCCCAGCGCGCCGCGACCTTCTACCGGGACCTCGTCGGCAAGAAGATCGCGATGGCGCTGAGCGGCGTCATCTTCTTCGGCTTCGTGATCGGCCACATGACCGGCAACCTGCAGGTCTTCCTCGGCCGGGAGAAGATCAACGACTACGCCGCCTTCCTCCACGGGACGCCCTCCCTGCTCTGGGGGACGCGGATCGTCCTCCTCGCCTCCCTCATCGTCCACGTCTACACGGGCGTGACGCTCGCGCAGCACAGCCGCGCTGCCCGGCCGGTCCCCTACCAGGTGAAGGGGCAGCGGCGCCCGAACGTCGCCGCGCGGACGATGCTGCTGAGCGGCGGCGTCCTCGCCGCCTTCATCGTCTATCACCTGCTCCACCTGACGACGGGCACCGTGCACCCCGACTTCGTGCCGCTCGACGCCTACGACAACGTCGTGAAGGGCTTCAGCTCGGCGCCCGCGGCGATTGCCTACGTCGTGGCGATGGGCCTGCTCGCGCTGCACCTCTACCACGGCGCGTGGAGCATGTTCCAGTCGGTGGGCTTCAGCCATCCGCGCTACACGCCGGCGCTCAAGAAGCTCGCGGCCGCGTCGTCGATCCTGCTCTTCGCCGGCTTCTCATCCGTCCCGCTGGCCGTCCTGTTCGGCATCGTCCGCTGAGCCCGGAGCCTCCGTCATCATGCAGCTCAATGCGAAGATCCCCGAAGGTCCCATCGAGAAGAAGTGGGACCAGCACCGCTTCAACCTGAAGCTCGTCAACCCGGCGAACAAGCGGAAGTACACGGTCCTCGTCGTCGGCACCGGCCTCGCCGGGGGCGCGGCGAGCGCGACGCTGGCCGAGCTCGGCTACAACGTGAAGAGCTTCTGTTTCCAGGACTCTCCGCGCCGCGCCCACAGCATCGCCGCGCAGGGCGGCATCAACGCCGCGAAGAACTACCAGAACGACGGCGACAGCATCTACCGCCTCTTCTACGACACCGTGAAGGGCGGCGACTACCGCGCGCGCGAGGCCAACGTGTACCGGCTCGCGCAGATCAGCGTGAACATCATCGACCAGTGCGCCGCGCAGGGCGTGCCGTTCGCGCGCGAGTACGGCGGCGTGCTCGCGAACCGCTCCTTCGGCGGGGCGCA
Organism: Sorangium sp. So ce128; assembly: GCF_051525245.1. Classification (NCBI taxonomy): domain Bacteria; kingdom Pseudomonadati; phylum Myxococcota; order Polyangiales; family Polyangiaceae; genus Sorangium; species Sorangium sp. So ce128. Next base: position 9,156,211 of record NZ_CP150313.1, read on the forward strand.
GGTGTCGCGCACGTTCTACGCGCGAGGCCAGACGGGGCAGCAGCTCCTCCTCGGCGCCTACCAGGCCCTCGAGCGGCAGATCGGCCTCGGCAAGGTGAAGATGTACCCGCGCACCGAGATGCTCGACCTCATCGTCATCGACGGCAAGGCGCGCGGCCTCATCACCCGCAACCTGATCACCGGCGCGCTCGAGACGCACCTCGGCGACGCTGTCGTCCTCGCGTCGGGCGGCTACGGCAACGTCTTCTTCCTCTCGACGAACGCGAAGGGGTCGAACACCACGGCCATCTGGCGGGCCCACAAGCGCGGCGCGCTCTTCGGCAACCCCTGCTTCACGCAGATCCACCCGACGTGCATCCCCGTCTCGGGCGACTACCAGTCGAAGCTGACGCTCATGAGCGAGTCGCTCCGCAACGACGGCCGCATCTGGGTGCCCGCGAACCTGGGCGACACGCGCCCGCCGGAGCTCATCCCCGATGGCGAGCGTGACTATTACCTCGAGCGCCGCTATCCGAGCTTCGGCAACCTCGTGCCGCGCGACGTCGCGTCGCGGGCGGCGAAGGCGGTATGCGACGAGGGCCGCGGCGTGGGGCCGACGCGGCTCGGCGTGTACCTCGACTTCTCGGACGCCATCCGGCGCCTCGGCAAGCCGGCCATCGCCGAGCGTTATGGCAACCTCTTCGACATGTACGAGCGCATCACCGGCGACGACCCGTACAGCGTCCCGATGCGCATCTATCCGGCCATCCACTACACGATGGGCGGGCTCTGGGTGGACTACAACCTGATGAGCACGATCCCCGGCCTGTACGTGCTCGGCGAGGCGAACTTCTCCGACCACGGCGCGAACCGGCTCGGGGCGAGCGCGCTGATGCAGGGCCTGGCGGATGGGTACTTCATCATCCCCTACACCATCGGCGATTACCTCGCGTCGACGAAGCTCGAGCGGGTCGACGACCTCCACCCCGCCGTGAGGGACGCCGAGCGCGACGCGAGCGCGCGGCTGAACAAGCTGCTCGGCGCGAACGGCTCACGCACGGCCGACTCGTTCCATCGCGAGGTCGGCAAGATCATGTGGGAGGCGTGCGGGATGGCGCGCAACGCGGCCGGGCTCAAGGGCGCGCTCACGCGGATCCCGGAGCTCCGCGAGCAGTTCCACCGCGACGTCCGCGTCTCGGGGACCGGCACCGGCCTGAACCAGGAGCTCGAGAAGGCGGCGCGCGTCGCCGACTTCTTCGAGCTGGCGGAGCTCATGTGTCGTGACGCGCTCGACAGGGAGGAGTCGTGCGGCGGGCACTTCCGCGAGGAGCACCAGACGCCCGAGGGCGAGGCGAAGCGCGACGACGACCGCTTCTCCTATGTCGCCGCCTGGGCATGGCGAGGCGAAGGTCAGGCCCAGGAGCTCCACAAGGAGCCGCTCCAGTTCAACGAGGTTCACCCCACGCAGCGGAGTTACAAATAATGCGCCTCACCCTCCATGTCTGGCGGCAGAAGGGCAAGTACGAAGCGGGCCGGTTCGTCACGTACGAGGTGCCCGACGTCAGCGAGCACATGTCCTTCCTCGAGATGCTCGACGTGCTCAATCAGCGGCTCATCCTCAAGGGTGAGGAGCCAATCGCGTTCGATCACGACTGTCGCGAGGGCATCTGCGGCATGTGCGGCTTCATGATCAACGGCCAGGCGCACGGCCCCCTCCGTGGGACGACCGTGTGTCAGCTGCACATGCGTCACTACAAGGACGGCGACGTGCTGTGGCTCGAGCCGTGGCGGGCCCAGGCGTTCCCGGTGGTAAGCGACCTCGCGGTGGACCGCAGCGCGTTCGACCGGATCATCGCGTCGGGCGGCTTCGTCTCGGTGTCGACGGGCAGCGCGCCGGACGCGAATGCGATCCCGGTGCCGAAGGTGGTCGCCGAGCGCGCCATGGACGCGGCGGCGTGCATCGGCTGCGGCGCCTGTGTCGCATCTTGTCCGAACGCGTCCGCCTCTCTCTTCACCGCGGCGAAGCTCACGCACCTGAACCTCCTGCCGCAGGGCCAGCCGGAGCGCGAACAGCGGAGCCTCAACATGGTCGCCCAGATGCGCGTCGAGGGCTTCGGCCACTGCACGAACGTCGGCGAGTGCGAGGCGGTCTGCCCGAAGGAGATCCCCCTCGACATGATCGCGCAGATGAACCGCGACTACCTGCGCGCGACGCTGGTCCACCGCGACGTGCAGGCCAAGGGCGGCACCGGCTGAGGCGCCGCGCCGCCGGCCTCGCCCGAAGCCGGCGGCACCTCCCTTCCCTCCTCTCTCCTCGACATCGCACGCTCTCCTCCCGCACGTCATGAACGGCGGCGCTCCGTCGCCGTCACCCCGCCGCCAGGGCGGGCGCGCCCCGGATGGACCACCGGCTCGCCGCCCGACGCGCCGCGCCAAGGGTGCGCCTGTGGCCCGCGGGGGCAGGCCGGCCCTTCGGCCCATCACCGCCCGTACGGCCGGCCCCCGGTGCCTGCAGGCGCAGGCTGCAGCGCCTCGGCGCGAGGCTCACCCGAGCAGGGCCCCGCGGCATGACAGGCGAGCCCTGGTGCCGCGGGTGCGCCAGCACGATCCCGACGGCCGCCGCAGGTGTGGCACGAGACCGCCGTCATCCCCCGTTTTCGTACAATTTTTCACCAAAAACACAAGATTTTGCGGGCCACCTGTGGAAAACAGACCGGGAGTTTCCTGATCATCGACTCAGGTACTTCCTAAACAATCTTCACATCGCGAGCACCAACCGTACAGTCAACGTGGGATAAGCACTCGGCATGTTTCGAGAACATCTCGTCGCGACTCGCGCCCATGCCAGTGAGGGCTTTCCGAGTGTGACGAGCCGTCGCTCCAGTAGCAGCGCAACCGCGAAGATGCCGTGGCGCTCTCCCGCGCCTCAATGAAACGTGTCAGGGTCAACAGGCACTTGTTCGAGGTCACGAGTTAGAATAACCTCGAAATTGTCCTGAACGGGATCAGACGTCATAAGACAATTGTGGTCACCCCACACCATGTCGTAGACTAGGTCGAACTTAGAGCGCCGCAGCGAGGGGGGGCATCCCGCGGCGAGCGCGTCGAGGATCGCATCGAGTATCGCTCTTCTGCGGAAGCCGGTTCGAGGGGAGGGCCGGCAGGAGGAGAAGCCAGAGGCAACGGCCGCGGCGACCTTTCTCCCGGCGGGTCAGGAGATCCGCTTTCCACATGGGAACGACGCGCACCGGGACCACAGACCAGACCCACGGGGGCCGGGCAGATCGCCTGACGGCGCCCTGCTGCACCGTTCGTGCTGCGCGTCTCCGATGCGCGCCGGGGTCTGCGAGGCTGGTCGGATGCGGGAGTTCGAACGTCAGACAGGTCTCTTGCACGAGCGAAGAAGTAGGAGGGGAACTTCATGAGGTGCTGCATCGACGGCCTTAATCTGCATCCGACGAGCGTCCACGATGCTGCCGTTGCTCTCGACACCGTGACGGCTCGGCTCCTCGCCGCGGGGGATCGGCGAGCGGCCTTCACCGACGTCTACGGTATCGTCACGCGCGCGGTCGCGGCGCAGGTCGAGCGACGCGATGGCATGTTCCTCGAGCCGGCGTGGATCTCGCGCCTCGCGGGCCGGTTCTGCGAGCGGTACCTCGAGACGCTCGGCTCGTACGATCGGGGCGCGGCGCAGGACTGCGGCGCCTGGCACATCGCGTACGCGAGCACGGCGTCGCGGTTCACGCCCCCCGTGCAGAACGCGCTGCTCGGCTTCAGCGCCCACATCAACTACGACCTGATCTTCGGGATCCACGCGACGATCGTCGAGTTCGGGCACGGCGCCGACCGGGCGATGCTCGCGCGGCTCAAGCACGATCACGATCAGATCAATACGCTGCTCCGCGCCTCGGTCATCGAGGCGCTCGCGCGCCTCACCGCGCGGCATGGCTGCCCCCTCAGCGCGTTCTTCCTGGAGACCGCGCCGGAGGTCGCGGTCTGGGTGTCGATGGAGATGCTCTCGCGGTGGCGCGAGCGGGTCTGGGACGACGTCCTGTCGCTCCTCGCCGCGCGCAGCGGGAGCGAGCGGGCGGCGCTCTCCCGCGGGATCGAGCGGCGCTCCACGCGCATCGCCCAGATGCTCGCGCTGCCCTCGCTCCACCAGGCGCCGCATACGGCGCTCCGCCTCCTGTCAAGGGCCGCGTGATCGCGGCCGACCGCAACCGGAGCCCCGCCCGATCGTAGAATGGGGGCATGAGCAAGCTGCCCAAGGAACCGCCCGCCGGCGAGATCACCCCTCCAGCGCTCTACCTGCGGCGGCGCGAGCTCCTCAAGAACGCGGCGCTCTTCGCCGGCACCGCGTCGGCCATCGGCGGCGGCCTCGTCTGGCTCACGGGCGGAGCGGCGCGCCTCTCGGCGGCCGGCGCCCCCGGCGGCGAGGCCACGCCGCTCGGCAGCGCGGCAGCGCCGCCGGGGCCGCTGGCCGCCGGCGCGTCGTCTTCCGGGACGAGCTCGAGAGACCCGTTCGTCACCGACGAAGCGCGGACCTCCTACGAGGACATCGTTTCGTACAACAATTTCTACGAGCTCGGCCTGAGCAAGTCGGAGCCGGCCCAGAACGCCGGACGGCTCAGGCTCCGCCCCTGGGCCATCGCGTGCGAGGGAGAGGTGAAGAAGCCCGAGGTCATCGACCTCGACACCCTCCTCCGATGGTTTCCCCTGGAGGAGCGCGTCTATCGAATGCGCTGCGTCGAAGCGTGGTCGATGGTGATCCCCTGGCTCGGGTTCCCGCTGGGCGCGCTGCTCAGGCGCCTCGATCCGACCTCCCGCGCCCGGTACGTCCAGTTCACCACGCTGCTCGATCGGGAGCAGCTGCCCGGCCAGCGGAGCGACGTGCTCGAGTGGCCTTACGTCGAGGGGCTCCGGATCGACGAGGCCATGCACCCTCTCACGATGCTGGCCGTGGGCCTCTACGGCAAATCGCTGCTCGGCCAGAACGGAGCGCCCATTCGCCTGGTGGTGCCGTGGAAGTACGGCTTCAAGGGGTGCAAATCGATCGTCAGCATCAAGCTCACCGAGCGGCAGCCGGCGACGAGCTGGAGCCGCGCCGCGCCGGACGAGTACGGGTTCTATGCGAACGTGAACCCCGCGGTGGATCACCCGCGCTGGAGCCAGGCGACGGAGCGGAGGATCGGTGAGCTGCGTCGCCGCCCCACGCTGCCATTCAACGGCTATGCGGAGGAGGTCGCCGGCCTCTACAGCGGGATGGACCTGCGGGAGAGCTTCTGACGATGCGCGCGCAAGCGAGGACGATGTCGCCGCCGCGCGCTGTCGCCGCCGGTGTACCGGCTGGCCGGAAGCTCGGCTGGCTCCCGCCCGCGGTCGTCGCCGGCGGGCTGATCCCGCTGGTCGTGCTCGGCCTGCGCGCCGGAGCCGGGGCGCTCGGCCCGGACCCCGTCGCCGAGGCGCTGAACCAGCTCGGCCTGCTCGCGCTCGTGCTGCTCGTCGCCTCGCTGGCGGCGACGCCGCTCAAGCTCGTGTCGGGCTGGACCTTTCCGCTGCGTATCCGCAAGGCGCTCGGGCTGCTCGCGTTCTTCTACGCGTGCGCCCACTTCCTGACGTATGCGATCGTCGATCAGGGCCTCGACGTACGCGCGATCGTCGAGGACATCACGGAGCGCCCCTTCATCCTCGCCGGCTTCGTCGCGCTCCTCGTGCTCGTCCCGCTCGCGGCCACGTCGACCGCGCGCATGCTGAAGCGCCTCGGCGCCGCGCGCTGGAAGCGCCTGCACCGCCTCGCCTACGCCGCCGCCGTCCTCGGGATCGTGCACTTCTTCCTCCGCGTGAAGAAGGACGCGACAGAGCCGATGATCTACGCGGCGCTGCTCGCGCTCCTCTTCGCCGTGCGCGGCGCGAGCGCCATCCTGCGCAGACGCGCGGCGCGGCGCTGAGCGCCAGCGTCGCGCCGTCGCCGCGCGACGAACCTGCCGCGCGGCTCCGCGCGTTCGGATACCATGGGGCTTCGACGTGGAACGCGTGAGGACGGCATCATGAGGCTCTTCACCATCGGGGACAGCATCTCTCAAGGCTTCATGTCGCTCGGCGCGGCGCGCACCCAGCTCGCCTACTCCACGTGGATCGCGCATGCGCTCGGCGTCGACGTCGGCGACGCGCTGTCGAGCCCGGCGTACCGCGTGCCCGACTACCCGGCCCACGGGCTGCTGCTCGATCTGGAGGTGGTGCTCCGCCGCCTCCAGCTCGCCTTTGGCACCACGATCGACAGGCTCGAGTGGGCCGCCGTCCTCCTGGAGATCAACCGCGTGCTCGACGTGGCCGAGGAGTACTACGAGCGCGGCGAGGGGGCCGGCCGCTACCGCGGCGGGAGCGTGCCCTGGTTTCACAACGTCTCGGTGTACGGCTTCGACGTGGCCGACGCGTGGCTCGTGACCCCGAGGCTCTGCAGGGAGCGGATCGCGGCGGCGCCCGGCGCCAAGGACGGCTTTTTCCAGGGGCCCAACGCGGCGTTCTACCGGACCGCGCTCCGCGTCCTCAACCCGTCGCGGGACGAGCGCCTCGACGGGTACAGCCAGCTCGACTGGCTCGGCCACCACGCGCGCGGCGAGGGCGTCGAGAACCTCCTCCTCTGGCTCGGCCCCAACAACGCGGTCGGCTCGGCGATCCTCCTCAGCGTCGCGGCGACCGAGGACAGGCCCGAGCGGCGGCCGGCCTCGCTCAGCTTCGACGAGCGGACCCGAGCGCAGTGGAACCTCTGGATGCCCGACGACTTCGTCGCCGAGTACGGCGAGCTGCTCGACCGGGTCGACACCCTGATGCGGCGCAACGAGAGCCCCGGCTGGCGGGTGTTCGTGGCCAACGTGCCTCACGTGACGATCGTGCCGATCGCCACGGGCGTCGGCGACCCGCTGCCCGGCCTACCGCGCTACTACCCCTATTACACCTATCCCCCGCTCGCTCGGGGCACCCGCCTGATCGAGGCGGGCGCGCCGCACCTCACCGCGGCGGACGCGCGGCGCATCGACGAGACGGTCGACGCCTGCAACGCGCAGCTCGTCCGGCTCATCGAGGAGAGGAACGCCCGCCACCGCACGCCCCGGTATCACCTCGTCGACGTCTCCGGCGGCCTGGACCGGCTCGCGTACCGGCGCACCGGCGGCGAGCCGTCGTACGAGTTCCCCGCGTACTTCGCGGCCAACGTCGCGCCGCCGATGGACACCCGCTTCTACCACGTCGATCGCGCCGGGCGCCGCAAGGCCGGCGGCATCGTCAGCCTCGACGGCGTTCACCCGAGCGTCATCGGCCAGGGCCTCCTCGCCCACGAGTTCCTCAAGGTCATGAAGGAGGCCGGCGTCCCTGGCGCCGACCCGGACCGCCTGCCGTGGCCCAGGATCGTGGCGAGCGACACGCTCTATCAGGACCCGATCCCGCTGATGGAGGAGATCTACCAGTACGAAGAGCTCTCGTACGCGGTGCTCTCGGCCTACCGGTACGTCTTCGGAGGCTTCCAGGCGCGGCGCGGCAGCATCAAGGACTTCTAGAGCGGTTCCCCCCGCCCTGTAGCGTCGCAGAGCGGCGGTCACCCGCACAGGAGACGGGCCCAGATCGGCGTTTTCGGCGCGGAAGCGCACTCCGGTGCGCTGAGCACCGAAAACGTCGAGATGGGCCCGTATCCGAAGCGGGTGACCGCCGCTCACGGCACCGCGGGGGTGCTCCCACGCAGCATGAAATAGATGAGCACCCCGGTGACGGAGACGTAGAGCCAGAGGGGCAGCGTCACCCGCGCGACCTTGGCGTGCTTCGCAAAGTTCGCCTTGTAGGCGAAGTAGAACGACGTCAGCGCGAGCGGCACGATGCCCGCCGAGAGCACGATGTGCGAGATGAGGACGGCGAAGTAGACGGCGCGCAGCGGCCCGGTGCCCTGGTACTTCGTGTCGCCGTGGACGAAGTGATAGGCGAGGTAGCCGACGAGGAACAGCGACGAGGCGGCGAACGCCGAGACCATCAGGTACTTGTGCACGACCATCGCGCGGCGCTTGATCGCGATCCAGCCCGCGACGAGGAGCGTGGCGGCCGTCGCGTTCAAGGCGGCGTTCAGCGGCGGCATGAAGCGGAGATCCGCGCCGCCCGCGCCCCGCCGGATGATGAGGATGTAGGCGAGGAACGCCAGCGCGGCCGCGGAGAGCACGGCATTGAAGGCGTAGAACGATCGGTCGCTGGTGCGGGCGAGCAGGCCGACCGGCTTCAAGTGGCTCGAGGCGTGGGACGACATCGCGCGGTCCATACCAGAGGAGCGCGCCGAGCGCGAACGCGAGCGGGCGAGCTCGGATCAGCGAACGGCAGCGGACGGAAGCGGACGGAGACGACCGCCAGCGCTCGCAGACGGACCGAAGCGGACGGGCGCGGACGGCGCCGCCCCGAGTGACCCCGGGCTACGCGGAGCTCGGCGCGATCCCCATCGGCGTGGGGCTGCGATCTGCGTTCCGCAGCGGCTCGCGCATGGTCACGAACTCCTCGGCAGCGGTCGGGTGGATGCCGATCGTCGCGTCGAACTGCGCCTTGGTCGCGCCGCACTTCAGCGCGACGGCGAACCCCTGGACGATCTCGCCGGCGTCGGGCCCGACCATGTGGACGCCGAGCACCCGGTCGGTCGCGCGGTCGACGACGAGCTTCATCATCGTCTTCTCCTCGCGCCCGGAGAGGGTGTGCTTGAGCGCGCGGAAGGTCGAGAGGTAGATGGCGACGTCGTGGTGCTCTCGCGCCTGCGCCTCGGACAGGCCGACGGTGCCGACGTTCGGCTGGCTGAAGACGGCGGTCGGGATGCCGGCGTAGTCCACGCGCGCGCGCTCGCCGCGGAAGAGCGTCTTCACCAGCGCCATCGCCTCGGCGATGGCCACGGGCGTGAGCTGCACGCGCGAGATCACGTCGCCGAGCGCATAGATGGACGGGACCGACGTCTGGAACGCGTCGTCCACCACGACGGCGCCCTCCTCGTCGAGCTTCACCCCGACCTCCTCGAGGCCGAGCCCCTTGGTCTTCGGCAGGCGCCCCGTCGCGTACAGCACGCAGTCGGCCGCGAGCTCGGTGCCGTCGGCGAGCGTCGCGACGAGCGCGTCGCCCTGCCGCGCGATGCTCTCGACGCTCGCGCCCAGGCGGAGGTCGAGCCCCTTCTTCTGGATCTCGGCGGCCAGGAACGCCCGGACGTCGTCGTCGAAGCCGCGCAGGAGGTGCAGGCCGCGGTGGATCAGCGACACCTTGGCCCCGAGGCCGTGCAGGATGCCGGCGAGCTCGACCGCGATGTAGCCGCCCCCGACGATGACCGCCCGCCGCGGCATCGTCTCGAAGTGGAACAGGTCGTCGGAGGTGACGGCGAGCTCGCGCCCGGGGAGATCGGGGATCCAGGGGTAGCTGCCGGTCGCGACGAGGATCCGCTCGGCGGTGATCCTGGCGCCGTCGATCTCGACGGCGTGGGGATCGACGACCCGGGCGTGCCCCCGCCGGACGTCGGCGCCCGAGTTCTTCAGGAGTCTCTCGTAGACGCCGTTCAGGCGCTCGATCTCCTTGTCCTTGTTGCGGAGGAGCGTCGACCAGTCGAACGACGGGCCGGCGTGCCCGTTCCCGCTGGCGCCGTGGCCGGGCACCGTCCAGCCGTAACCGGCGGCGTCCTCGAAGTCCTCGGCGTAGTGCGAGGCGTAGACGAGGAGCTTCTTCGGGATGCACCCCAGGTTGACGCAGGTGCCGCCGAGGTGGCGCGACTCGGCGACGGCGACCCGGGCGCCGTAGGAAGCGGCCATGCGGGCTGCGCGCACGCCGCCGGAGCCGGCGCCGATGACGAACAGATCGTAATCGTACTTGGACATGGCGGACGACTATGCCCCATGTGGGGCGCGGTCGCCGCGCGCCGTGCGGTCGCGCGCGACGGGCTCCGCTCCCTCCGGCTTCGGCTCGGCCACTGGCGCGGGGATTCTGCTACGGTCCCGCCGTTGCGCTCCTCGCCCCACACTGGAACCTTCGCCGACGCTCCGCCACCGCGCCCGCGCGACGGCGACCTGCAGCCGCGCCTCGCGGGACGCGCGCGCCGCGCCCTGCCCTTCGCGCTGGCGGCCGCGCTCGTCGCGTTCGTCCTCGGCCGGCTCGACTTCGACGCCTTCCGCGCCGCCCTGTCGCGCGTCGACGCCCCGCTCTTCGTCGCCTTCGCCGCCCTCTTCGTCCTCGCGCTCCTCGGCGCCGACACGTTCGCGACCGTCCTCGTCTACCGCCGCCTGATCGCGCCCGTCGCCTTCCGCGACTTCCTCGTGCTCCGCGGCGCCTCCTACCTCCCGTCGCTGCTCAACCACCACGTCGGTCAAGCCTTCATCACGGTCTTCCTCGCGCGCGTGCACGCCGTGCCGCTCGCGCGCGTCGCCGGCGCGACGCTCGTCGTGTACGCGTCGTGGCTCGGCTGCCTGCTCCTCCTCGGCGCCGTCGCCGTGCCCGCGAACGGCGGGCCGCTCGCCGGGTCCGCCCTGCTCCTCGCGGCGGGCGCGCTCTACCTTGCGATCCTCGCGCTGCGCCCGGCCCGGCTCGCCCGCGCGAAGCTCCTCGCCCCGCTCTTCGAGGCGGGCGTGCGCGGCCACCTCGTCGCCCTCGCCGCGCGCATCCCGCATCTCCTCGTCCTGTTCGCCGGCACCTGGCTCCCCTTCTGGTTCTTCGACGTGCGCATTCCCCTTGGAGCCGCCCTCACGTACATCCCGATCCTGATGGTGGCGGTGACGCTCCCCATCACGCCGCAAGGCTTCGGCACGCGCGACGTGCTCGCCGCCGCGCTCTTCGAGGGCTTCGCGGCCGGCGCGACGCGCGACGCACGCCTGGCCGCCATCGCCGCCTCGACGACGACGTGGGCCGTGGCGCTCACCCTCGTCGAGGCCGCGCTCGGCCTGGCCCTCCTCCGGGGCGTTTTGCCCCATATGGAGGCAAAGCGCCCCACCGACGCTCCCCCGTCCGGACATGACGCGGCGTAACGCGGTTCGCCGTCACGTTATTTCGAAATCTTGCAACCAGGCTACTCGCCACGTCGATTGGCGCATGGTTTGCCATAGAGCCGGAGAGCGGCGGAAGAGCGGCCCAGCAGACGCGCAGCAGACGCGAATGAGAGGCCCAGCAGAGACCAAAGAGGCCCTGCGGAGGCCAAAGAGAGATAGGTCGGCCAAGAGCAGGTTCGGCGTGGCGAGTTTCGGGTTATAGTCTCCGGCCCCCTGGCGTTCGTTTCGTCCTTCTGGCCGCGTGCGACCCGCTGAACATCGCAGACTGGACCAGTCCGCGCCGAGCGACCCTCTATGAAGAATCTGGTTCGTTTCCTCGCCTCCTCCGATCACGACGTCGCCCGCGCCATACGCCACGTGCGCCGGCAGGTCCTCAGCTTCACCCTGCCCGCGCCGCGGCCGCTCGTGGTCCCGATGCGCATGGCGTTCGAGGCAGCGCGCGAGGTGTATTATTTCGGTGCGCGTGTGCTCGTCTGCGAACCGCATTTCAAGTCCCACTGCGTGCAGTACGGCAAGGGTGTCCGGACGGGGACCTTCATCCACTTCATCAATGGGCGTGGCGACATCATCCTCGGTGATAACGTGGTGCTCGACGGCAAGACCGACTTCATCTTCGCCGCGCGGTTCTGCGACCGCCCCACGCTGCGGATCGGCGACAACACCGGGATCGGGCACGGCTGCCGGATCGTCGTCGGCAAGTCGGTCACCATCGGCAAGCACTGCATGATCGCGGCGGGCGTCTTCATCCTCGACTCGAGCGGCCACCCGAGCGATCCGGAGGCCCGGAGGCGGGGCCTGCCTCCCTCGGACGCCGAGGTGCGGCCGGTCGTCATCGAGGACAACGTCTGGCTCGGGACCCGGTCCACGATCTTCCCGGGGGTCACGGTGGGCGAAGGCAGCGTGGTGTCGGCGGGCTCCATCGTGATGGCCGATGTCCCTCCGTACACCGTCGTCGCTGGCAATCCGGCCCGACGGGTGGCATCACTCCGGACGACCGAGCCGCCGCCGCCCATCGGGCCCGCGGCGGACCGCGCCGATGCGAGTGTGATGAGGCACGGCGCGGACGACGCTGCGCGTCGCTCGGGCTCCGACAGCGCATCTTAACCCTGGAGTTCTTTCATGGTGATCGAGGTGGAGAAGGTGATCGATGTCATCGTCACGGTCGGCCGCTTGCCCGCCGCGATCAAGCCCGATGACGACATCTACGACGCGGGGTTCTCCTCGGTTCGAGCGCTCCAGCTGCTCACCGAGCTGGAGGACCAGTTCAACGTCGCGCTCCCCGACGACCGGTTCAGCGTCGCCCGCACGCCGCGCGCGCTGAGCTCCCTCATCCAGGAGCTCGCGCCGTGAGGAGGCTCGTCACCGTCGAGCTCGCGGCGCCTGCGACCGAGATGGCGCAGGAGGAGATACCCAAGCAGATCGCCTTCCTCTCGAAGGAGATCGCGAACATCCGCTTCGTCCGCGAGGGCGCCGCGCTGGAGTTCGAGGCCCCTGAGGAGCGCGCGGCCGGCCTCGCGAAGGCGGCGGAGGGCCTCGCGCGCACCATGCAGCGCAGCCTGCGCCAGCTCACGCGGAAGCTCGTGTACCGCAGCCCGGCGTGCGATCGGGTGGAGTTCCGGGGCGGCGCGCTCCCCGCCGGGATCACGCAGATGGGCCAGGGCCAGGTCGCCCTCGAGGGCATCCCGCTGCGGCTCTACCGCTACTTCGATCGCTCGCTGGAGGCGCTCGGCGCGCCGTTCTCGCCGAGCCCGATCCTCGTGCCGACGTTGATCCCGGCGGCGACGCTGGCGAAGTGCGACTACTTCCGCTCGTTCCCTCACATCGTCACGTTCACGTGCCATCTGCCGGAGGACATGCCGCTCATCGAGGATTTCCGGGCGCGGCATCAGGACCGGGACACGCTCGACGAGCGCGCGCTGAGCGACATGGCGCAGCCGGAGGTGTGCCTCTCGCCGGCGGTCTGTTACCACGTGTACGCGGCGAACCGGGACCGGGTGCTGCCGGCTGGCGGCGCGCGCTACGCCCTCGCGGGCCGCTGCTTCCGCTACGAGTCGAGCAAGATGGTCGACCTGCGGCGGCTCTGGGAGTTCACGATGCGGGAGATCGTCTTCCTCGGGTCGCGGGAGGACGTCCTCGCGCTGCGCGAGCAGGGGAACGAGATCGTGGCGCGCTACCTCGACGAGCACCGGCTCGCCGGCGAGATCCGGACGGCGAGCGACCCGTTCTTCATCGCGCCGGACGCGGCCGCCAAGACGTACTTCCAGATCAGCAGCGAGACGAAATACGAGATCTCGTTGATGCTCCCGGAGGGCGAGCGCGTGGCGGCCGGCTCGCTGAACTACCATACCGACTTCTTCGGCCGCGCGTTCAGCTGCGATGTCGAGGGCGCGGGCCCGATGCACAGCGTGTGCATCGCGTTCGGCCTGGAGCGGTGGGTCTACGCGTTCCTGGCCCAGCACGGCGACGATCCGGCCGGCTGGCCCGATGTCGTGCGGCGCGCTCCCGAAATGGCAACCCTGTAGAGCGGCGCATCGCCGCTTCGTCGCTTGCTCGCAGTTCTTTTTCCCGGGGGATCTGAGAGGCTTCGCGTCCATGCAGCTCGAGCGCGTCGATCCGGTCGCGGCGGCGGAGGAGGCCAGCTTCGTCCTGCGCGAGGCGTGGCCTCCGCCGACCCTCCATTACACGGCCGGCTACCTGAGATGGCAGTTCGGCTTCCCCGGCCCGTCGCCGCAGGCCGTGCTCGCGCGAAAGGGCGGCGAGCCGGCCGGCTTCATCGGCGTCGCGCCGCGCCGCTTCCGGTTCCGGGGCGCCACGTCGGAGGGATATGTCCTCTCGTTCGTGAGCGTGCGGCCGAAGTTCCAGGGGCAAGGGCTGGCGAGCCGGCTGTACACAGAGCTCCTCGCCGACCTCCGGACGACCCGCCTGCCCATCGCTGTGTTCGTGGAGGCGCGGTCCGCGCCCGCGCAGCGCGTGCTCTTCAAGGCGGTGGCGGCAGTGGGTCTCGAGCTGAAGCAGCTCACCGCGTGCCGGAACCACGGCTTTCTCCCCCGGGCGGGCGCCGCGCCGCCGCGGGCCGTGGCCGCGCCGGCATCGGCCGTGCAGGACGTGCTCGCCGTGATGGCGGCGTGCAGCGGCGAGCGCGTGCTGTGGTCGGCGCCCGACGCGGCGCACCTCGAGCACGCCCTCCGCGATCCACGGCCGCGCCGGCTGCTGCTCGTCGAGGAGGCGGGCCGCGCCGTCGGCGCCGCGGTGGTGTTCCTGTCGGAGATCGCGACCGCCCGGGGGATCGACCGCGTGGCGACGCTCGGCGCGCTCTTCCTGCCGGAGCCGACCGCCGATCGGCTCGCGGCGGTGATGCGCGCGGCGTCGGAGGCTTTCGACGGAAAGACGACCGCGCCGACGGTGAGCGCGCCGAACCTGGCGATCGTCCCCCAGGACCAGCTCAGGCCGGCCGGCGTGCGCGCGACGGCCGCGACGTTCGACGCGTTCGTGATCCACCCGAAGGGCGGGCCCTGGCTGGACGCCGAGACGACCAACCTCGAGGTCGTCTGACGCAACGGTGTCCCAGGGGCATCCATCTACATTACAGATGGTTCCCATGAGAACAATGCCGATTCACAAGATGGATCGGCAGGCGCATGTTGACGCCATGAGCAACAACACTTCTTCGATGGTGATCCGGCGCTCTGGCGAGCGGGGCTATGCCGACCACGGGTGGCTGCAGTCGTTCCACACGTTCTCGTTCGCCGACTACCAGGATCCGGAGCACATGGGCTTCCGTGCGCTGCGGGTCATCAACGACGACCGCGTCGCCCCGTCGCGGGGGTTCGGGATGCACCCGCACCAGAACATGGAGATCATCACCTATGTCCTGGAGGGGGAGCTCGCGCACAAGGACAGCATGGGGAACGGGTCGATCATCCGCCCAGGCGAGGTGCAGCGCATGTCGGCTGGGACGGGCGTGTACCACAGCGAGCACAACACCTCGAAGGCGGGCCCGACCCACCTGCTGCAGATCTGGATCGTGCCGGATCGGCGCGGGGTTGCGCCGAGCTACGAGCAGAAGGCGTTCTCGAAGGAAGAGCGCCAGGGCAAGCTGCGGCTCGTCGCCTCGCAGGACGGGCGCGAGGGCTCGGTCACGGTCCACCAGGACGTGAGCCTGTTCGCGGGGCTCTTCGGGCAAGGCGAAGAGGCGCGCTACGAGCTCCCGGCCGGCCGAAACGCCTGGGTCCACGTCGCGCGCGGGAGCGTCGAGCTGAACGGGACGCTGCTCGAGGCCGGCGACGCGGCGGCCATCGGAGCCCCCGGCGCGGGAGGAGCAGGTCAGTCGCTCCACCTCGTCGGGAAGGGCGCGGGCGAGGTGCTGCTGTTCGACCTCGCCTGAGGGGCGGCTCTCGCGCGCTCCGCTCGCCGGCGGCTCGATGAGACAGAGGAGACAGCGGGAGATCGCGCCCATGATCCACGGCGTCAGGAGAGGCCTGCCGCCTGCAAGGGAGCTCCCTGGGGCAAACAGGCACCTTGCGGGCGGCGGCGCGACATACTGCCATGATCGTCATCCCTCTTCGCTCGACCCCCGCAGACGCGCTGCTGTTCCGGCGCCACGAGGCGGCTGAATCCGTGAATCTCGATCTGGCAGGCTTTGCGCGTCTCTCCCGCTTGCTCGCCGGCGGTATACGCTCCATAGAGATCTCATGGACGCCATCGATCTCCTCGTACGCCACCACCGCGAGCTCGAGCAGCGATTCTCCGAGCTGAAGGAGGCCTCTTCCGTCACCGCGGCGCAGTTCTCCGCTGCCGCCGACCTCCTCGCCACCCACATCACGATCGAAGAGCAGGACTTCTACCCGGCCGTCCGGGCTCGCCGCACCGAGGATATCCTCCTCGAGTCGCTGGAGGAGCACCTGTCCATCAAGCGGGTGCTGGCCGATCTCGTGGCCCTCGACGCCGCGGACGAGACGTTCGGGGCCAAGCTCCATGTGCTCGCCGAGCAGCTCGAGCACCACCACAAGGAGGAGGAAGAGCACCTGTTCCCCAAGGTCAGGAAGCTCCTTGACGACGGCGCGCGCGAAGCGCTCGGGCAGCAGATGCACGCGAGGATGCGCGCGCTGCAGCAGGGGGAGCCCCGCAGGCTCGTCCTGGGCCAGACCGACGCCGCAGCGCCCCTCCCCTGAGCCATGCGCTGCCTCTCCAGCCCCCTCTCCCCGGTGGCCCCCGGTGCCGTGAGCGCCCGGACACGCAGCGCAGAGACGGCTGGACAGCTGGACGACTGTTAGAAACGATACCCTCGCGCAACACGCGCGTGCTGAAGCCGGACGTAAAAACCTGAGCCGCACGCGCGCGCCAGCGCCACCCTACAAGTCAGAGAAACCCGAGAAATTCGTCGGAGCGAATGCGATTTTTCTAGTAGGAGTTTCCCTACGGTTGTTATTCTAGACTGCTGCGAGTCTCGTGGCAGGGGTCCGGAATGGCCGCGGGAAGAGAGCATGCTGCGAAGAAGCCGATGGACAGGGCCTGATGCCGTACGCCAGCTGCTCGGCGCAGCGGACGCTGTCCGGCGCGCGAACAAGCGATGTCCAACGCTCACCGGGGGATCTTCGACGGAGGTAGGATGACGGCTCGACCTGTACTCTCGATTGACACATCCTTCGACCCGGACAGCGCGTGGTTCGCGGCCGGACGCACGCAGCTCTACGGGCGTATGGGAGAGCAGTTCTCCATCGTACCATTCGGACGCGCCAGCGCGGAGCGGAGGCGGATACTCCGCCAGATCGCGCGCGCCGAAAGCACCGGCAATCCATTCCGGGCGATCGTTGTGTCGTCCCACGGCAAGACGAGCTGCGTTGTGGACGACGAGTCGCCCGATGGCATCCTGCTGTCGCACGAGAGCCCGGCGCAGGAGATCGAGCTCTGGGCGCGCAATCGCGTGCTCTATTTCTGCTGCGGCGAGACCGCGAACGGCCCGCTGTTCGACAGGCTCCTCGACGCGGGAGCGCGGGCGGTGGTCGGCTTCACGGGGAGGCTCGGCGCCACGACCGTCGACGGCAAGTTCTTCTGGCGGCTGCTCGATCACGAGCTGGTGACCTGCGCGCTGCACGAGCAGCAGGTGCCGGGCTTCGAGAGGGCGCGGCAGCAGTTCCTGGAGCGCGTCACGCTGCGTCTCACGTCGCTCCCCGACGACGGAGCGGTGCGGGACGAGCTCTCGAAGATGAGGGACCTGCTCGTGTCGATGGTGATCCGGGGCCCGGGGAAGGGCTAGCCCGAGCGCGGCGCGCTCTCCGGTGGACCGAGCGCCGCGGGGTCCGGTAGATCCAGGAGAGCCATGAGACGCAAGCCGACGGTGGTGCTCTCCTCGGCGGCGCTCCTCCTTGCCGCCATGACGGGCGACGGCCTCGCCAGCCCGCGCGCGGCCGTGCGCGAGGAGGCGGAGGAAGCGAGCGACGCGTGGTTCATGGACGGCGGGCGCCACGTCGCCGTCGAGCGGCTCGGTCCGGCCGCGCTGGGCGCGACCTCGACGCCACGCGCGCTCGCGCCGGTGCGGCTCCGCTATCCAGGCGGCCGGACGGTCGAGGCGAGCGTCGGCGCGACCGCGATCGTGGAGGTCGAGCCCGGCGCGCAGGACGCGCTCGACGCGCTCGGCGCCGCCGGCGTGGAGCTGGTGAGGCCGCTGATGCCCTCGATCGGGCTGTGGCTCGTCAGGGACACCGGCGGCGGCGATGGCCTCGACCTCGCCCAGCGCCTCCAGGGCGCGGCGCGGCCGGCCTCCGTGCGCGAGGCGATCCCGGACCTCCACGTGCGCCTCAAGGCGCACGGCGCGCCGTTCGCGCCGGACGACCCGCGCCTGCCCGACCAGTGGTACTTCGACGACCTCCGGATGCAGGAGGCCTGGGGGCGCACGCAGGGAGACGCGGCCACGTCCATCGTCGTCATCGACACCGGCTGCGACCTCGATCACCCCGACCTCGCCGCGAAGATGGATCCAGGCCTGGACGTCATCGACGACGACGACGACCCCACCTACCAGCCGGGCGAGCAGAGCGTGAACCACGGGACGGCCTGCGCGGGCCTGATCGCCGCCGACACCAACAACGGCGTGGGCATCGCGGGCGGCTGCCCCGCCTGCAGGCTGCGGTGCGTGCGGCTGATCGACGACGAGCCGAGGCCGATCTCCGCCTCGCTCGACGCCTTCGAGTTCGCCCTGCAGGTGAACGCCGCCGTCGTGTCGAACAGCTGGGGGTACGCCGACCCGATGCCCGTCCCCAGGGTGGTCGAGGCCGCGATCAACCGCCTGTTCGACGCCGGGCGCAACGGGAAGGGGGCGCTCGTCCTGTTCGCCGCCGGCAACGACGACCGGGAGATCCTCGACGACGAGCTCCAGGCCGTGCGGGGCGTCCTTACCGTGGGCGCCGTCAACCACCTGGAAGACGTGACGCAGTTCACGAACCGCGGGAGATCCATCGATCTCGTCGCGCCCACGGGGACGCTGAGCACCGACATCGCCGGGAGCGAGGGGGACGACGCGAGCGACTACACTGACCGGTTCGGCGGCACCTCGTCGGCGTGCCCGGTCGCCGCCGGCGTCGCGGGGCTGCTGGTGAGCGCCGCGCCCGAGCGGACGGCGGGCGAGCTCTACGACGTCATGATCCGGACGGCGCGGCTGGCGCCCTACGCGGTCCCCGACGAGAGCGGGCACGATCCCATCTTCGGGCACGGGATCATCGACCCTGTCGCGGCGCTCACGGAGGTGCTCGGGGACGAGCCGCCGCCGCTTTCGGGAGGCGGCGAGGGCGCCGACGACCAGCGCGCCGGCTGCGCGTGCGCCTCGGCCGGCGCGGGCTCAGGCGAGCGGCGAGGCCTCGCGGCGGCGGCGCTCCTCGGCCTGGCCGCGGCGGCGCGCCGGCGCGGCGCGGCCCGCGCGCGCCGCTGAGGGGGACGTCACGCTCCGATCCGCCGCGTGTCCCGGAGCGCATCCCGCCGGGCGAGCAGCCATGCGCGCGCCTCGCCCTCCGTCTCGAAGAACTCGACCGGATAGGATTGCCTCGTCAGGAGCTGCACGCTCTTCGCGGCGAGCGTGGAGACGACACGCACGGCGAAGCTCGCGCCGAACAGCGCGATCGCGTCGAAGCGCACGCCGCGGAGCTCGTCCGCCATCACCTTGCGCGCCGACGCCGAGATGGTCCCGGTGCGGCGCGCATCGGAGAGCACGAGGACCGCGCGGCCGCTCTCCGACAGGCGCCTGCACGCGGCGGCGATCGCGCGCGCCGTGTCGTCCGAGATATCGCCCTCGATGGCGGTGCACAGGATCCCCTCGGCGTCCTCGCGGAGGGCCCGGCTTGCGTCGTCGATGCGGGGGTCGCTCATGGCGTTGCACGGTAGCTCGTTTGCGCGGCGGTACGACGTTCGCTCGATCACGGACGCCACCCGCGACGACCGGCGAAGCGGCCGATCGAGCGCGTGGGTCGCGGATCGAGGCCGCGCATGCGCCGGGTCGTCCGCGCGCCGCGGAGGGTGACGTCACGCCTGGATCCGCCGCCCGGCCCGGAGCGCTCCCCGCTGCTGGAGGAGCCACGCGCGCGCTTCGGCTTCCGTCTCGAAGAACACGAGCAAGGGGAACCGCTTCGTGAGGAGGTGGATGCTCTTCACGATGAGCGTCGCCATGACGCGGATGGAGAAGCTCGCTCCGAAGACCGCGATCCCGTCGAGGCGCGCCGAGCGCAGCCCGTCCAGGTACACCTTCCGCGCCGCCGGCGTGACCGCCCCGCAGCGACGCGCGTCGGCGAGCACCAGGACCTCGCGGCCGCTGTCCGTCAGGCGCTGGAAGGCGTCCACGAGCGCGCGCGCGTTGTCCTCCAGGACATCGCCGTCGGTCGCGATGACCAGGAGGCCATCGGGCTCCTCACGGAGCTCGAAGCGCGCGCCCGCCGGACGGGGATCGCTCATGCCAGGCATGGTAGCCCATCCCCGCGAAGCGCGTCCTGCGCGCCGGCGCTGCGCGACGGCGCGCGCCTCGGAGGGCGGCGGGCGTCATGCGCCCTGCCGCTGCGTGGCCCGGAGCGCGCCTCGCTGGGCGAGCAGCCACGCGCGCGCCTCGCCCTCCGTGTCGAAGAACGCCAGCGGATAGACCTCGCCCGTGAAGAATTGCACGCTCCTCGAGGCGAGCGTGGTCACGACGCGCAGGGAGAAGCTCGCCCCGAAGACAGCGACCCCGCTGAAGCGCACGCCGCGCAGCTCTTCCGCCAGCGCGCTGCGCGCCGCCGCCGTCAGGGTCCCGACGCGGCGGGCGTCGGAGAGCACGAAGATCTCGCGACCGCTGTCCGACACGCGCCGGAACACGGCGCAGAGAGAGCGCGCGATCTCGTCCGAGATGTCGCCCTCGATGGCGAAACAAAGAATGCCGTCGGCGTCCTCCCGGAGGAAAGGGCATGCGTCCTCGGAACGGGGCTCGCTCATCTCCCGCAGGCTAGCGCATCCGGCTCACGGCACGACGAGCGCTCGCGGGGCCGGCGCGGGAGAGCGCTCGCCGGGTGACGCGCCTCACCGAGCGCCGCGTCGTGGCGCCGGCCGCCGCCGCCGAGCGCGCCGCCCGGCGCGAGTGCCCCCGCTCAGCGCCTGCGCCGGCGCGCGGCCAGCGCGAGCAGCGAGGCGCCCAGCGCGCAGCCGAAGGACGCGGCGGAGCTCGCGGCCGCGGCGGCCGGCGCCACGACGCGGCAGCCGCACCCGACGTCGTCGACGCCGCCCGCTGCGCCCTCGGCGGGCGCCTCGCCGCCGGCGCCGCCGCCACCACCGCCGGCGCCCTCCGCGGCGGCCCGGCACGCGGCGACCTCGTCCGGCGTGCCGATGCACAGCGTCGGCTTGCGCGATTCGCCTTCTTGCAGGCCGTTCACCACGATCACGGCGAGGTCATCGGCGCCCGCCGTATCGACAAGCGCCGCGCCGGAGGCGACGTCGCCGGCGCGCACCACCTCGCCGTACACGCGGCCGCGCCGCGCCGCGAGCAGCAGCGCGAGGCCGGAGAGCTGCGCCGGATCGTCCGCGGGCGCCGCGAGCGCGGCCGTCATGGTCGCGCGCCCGGCGGGGGAGACGCTGAAGTACTGCGCCGACGCATGGAAGACGCGCAGCCCGTCCGCGTAGGGCGCGGCGACCTCCTCCGGGGCGAGCCCGCGGTAGCCGGACCCGGCGGCGTAGGAGCGCTCGGGATCCGCGGCCGATCCGGTGAGCAGGTTCCAGGCGGCGAACTCCACGAACGCCTCGGCGAACGTCGTCTGCGCCCGCGACGAGAGCAAGGGGTCGAGCTGCTCGAACCACACCGGATCCGCCTCGCCGTTCGCGCCGTCCTCGAGGCGCTCCCAGAGCGCGCGGACCGTGCCGTCTCCGAAGCGCTCCTCGAGGAACTGGAAGAAGAGCGCGCTCCCGTAGCTGAAGGGGTCCACAGGGCCGGTGAAGGGCACGTCGAGCGACCGATCCGTGTTCGCGAGGTAGCCGTCGACGAAGCCCTCGAAGTCCTTCAGCGAAGGGTCGAACGACTCGGTCGCCCAGACCGCGGTCCCCTCCGTGATCAGCGTGTCCTGGCCGTGGTCGTAGCCCGCCTGCACGGCGTGGAAGAGCTCGTGGCTGCCGAGGATCCGGTTCGCCGTCAGCGTCGACGGATAGCCGTAGCCGCTGTAGTCGTTCTCCTGGGTCATGAAGCCGGCGCAGCGGTCCCCGGCGTCCTCGGCGCAGGCGTCGACCCGGAACGCCCCGTCGCCGACGCCGGCGAAGTCGACGAGGTAGACGTCGAAGCGGCCGTCGCCGCCGTTGTCGGGCAGGTCCTCGTCGCTCCTCGGCGGCCGGAAGCCGAGGACGTCTCGGTAGTGGGTGATGACCTCGTCGTAGACGGCGGCGACCTCCTCGACGAAGTCGGGGACGCCCGTCGCGTCGCCGTCCTCGGCGGGCACCGCGCAGCGCCCCTCGCGCGCGAAATGGACGAGGAAGCTCCCGGACGCCGACGCGAAGGTCTCGACGACGTCGTCCGGATCGAACCGGAACTGGAGGCTCGTGCCGCGCGCGTCGGGCCGTTCGAGCGGCGCCGCGGCGGGCCCGTCGAGCGGCGCCGCGGCCGTGTCGTCCGCGCCGCAGCCGGCGAGCGCCGGCGCGAGCGAGGCCGCGAGCGTCGGCGCGAGCCAGGCCGCCGCGCGGCCCAGGCGGCGCCATGGGGCCGCGGCGCGGCCCAGGCCGCCGCGCCACGCGGGCACCGCGCCGGCGATCCGCGTCACGGCAGGAACGCCCACCGGATCTGGAAGTTGGCGGAGCCGGTGTCCTCCATCGGGACCATCCCGGTCTCCTGGCACTGCGCCTGCGTCTGCTCGTTGTAGAAGTGCGTGACGGTCAGCTTGAGGCTCCGGCCGTCGGCGAGCTGGAGCACGTAGACGAGGCCGGTCATCTTCACGCACCCGGGGTAGGTCCAGTAGCCGGAGAGCGCCGTCGCCGGGGAGTCCAGCCCGGAGCCGTCGGGGATGAGCTCGCAGCTCTCGGTGAAATACTCGTCGCTGCGGAGCCTCGGCTCGCCGGGCGCCTCCGCGATCCCATCGTAGTCCGGGGTGCCCGGGAGCCGCGCCGCCGTGACGCAGGACGGCCCGGAGTGGCCGCTATTGATGCGCACGATGTAGCGCCGGAAGGCGATGTCCCAGTCCATGGACTCGAGCGCTGCCTCGTCGGAGAGCTCGACCTTCTCGAGGCCGGCGTCCGTGAACCGGGCATAGACGTAGGCGTCGGGCTCGGAAGCGAAGGGGCCGCCCGCGGTGGCGTCGACGATGGAGCGGATGCCAGCGCCGTCCTGCTCGTTGAGGATCTCCCCGGGCGCCACGGTGTCCTGGAGGTTCATCTGCTGGAAGACCTCGTCCTCGCAGGGCACCGGCGTGGGCTCCGAGCAGACAGGCCCGGCGGGGAGCCCGCCGCCCTCCGCGCCGCCAGGGCCCACGGGTTCCTCGGAGCCGCAGGCGCACACGGCGAGGAGGGCGAGGCCGGCGGCGACGAGGGGAGACGCAGTCGAGGTGCGCATGGGCGACATCGTAACCCAAAGTCGGAGCCGGCGTGCCCGCTAGGGCGCGCCGCTGCGCTGGTAGAGCCACCAGTCTCCGACGTGGTCGACGGCGACGATGCTCGGGTCCTTCGCGAAGAGGTGATTCGCCCCCGCTCGCCGGCGGACGAGGAACCAGTCGAAGAAGGCGCCGTGGCGGCGCACGTCGAACTTTTCCGGCGTCCACTCCCACCGGAGCGGCGTGGGCGGCGGGACGACGGCGCCCGGCTCCTCGCGGGGCCTGTAGGCGACGGGCGAGGCATCCCAGACGGCGAAGTGGAAGCTGAGCCAGCCGCCTCGCGTGGCCTGCACCCAGGCGGGGAGATGGATGAACGGCGTCGTCGTCCGGGTCGAGCCGCCGTGATCGAAGACGAGGTAGAGCAGCCTCGGCGCCTGCGGGACGCGGGCGATGATGGCGTCGAAGTCCCGCGTGCTCTGGTCGAATCGGCGGTAGTTGTCGCGAACCACGGCGCCGAGGGAGACGGCGGCGGCCGACAGCGCGAGCACGGCCGGCACCTTGAGCCAGGGTGATCGCGGCAGGTCCGGGAAGGCGCCGAGGGCCAGGAACAGCGCGGCGACGATCTCGCGCGGGTAGACGTACCACCAGAGGCCGATCTGCAGCGGCAGGCTCAGGAACAGGCCCAGGAACACGATCGCGCAGGCGACCGGGACGAGGGCGGCGAGGCGCGCGAAGGACCGCTGCGGCGCGTCCACCGCGGGCGAGGGCGCCGCGCCGGCGCCGGTGCCGGCGGGTGAGAACGCAGCCTCGGCGCTGGCGCCTGCGGGTGAGCGCGCCGCATCGGTGCCGGCGCCGGCGAGCCGTGCGGCGGCGCCGGCGGCGCAGACGAGCAGCGCGGCGAGCACGAAGCGCGCTGCCCGGCCGGCCGCCGCCGCCTCGGCGGGGTCGGTGAAGCTCGTGAAGAGGAGCGACGGGACCTCGCCGAGCCGCTCCCAGTGGAGCGCGGGCGCGATGGGCGCCGCGTGCAGCGTGTCGGTACGGACCACGAGCCACGCCGCGAAGAGGGCCAGCGAGGGCGCAAGCGGGAGCGCGATGGGGCGGAGCCGCCGCGTCGCCGGGAAGACGACGATCGCCGTGCCGACGACGGCGGCGAGCGCGAACGGGAAGCGGAAGATGTGCGTGAAGAACAGCGCGACGAGCGCGAGCGCGAGCGCGATCTGCCGGCCGCGCGAGGGGCGATCGAGGAGCAGGAGCGTCAGGCCGACGACCATCGCGAAGAGGCCGAGCGCGCCCATGTGGTTGAGGAAGCCCCAGTGGGTGAGGTTGCACCAGACGAGGAGCAGGCCGAGGACGCCGAGGAGCGGGCTCCGCTTCAGGCCGTGGAAGAGGACGGCGAGGCCCGCGGGCAGGAGCGCGAGCATCGCCGCCGCCGCGACCTTCACCGCGGCCACGGGAGGGAGGACGAGCATCAGCAGGGCGCCGAGCGCGTACATGGACATGTACGGGACGGCGAGCGGCTGGAGCGTGAACTGCTCGCGGAAGTGCCACGCCGGGTCGAGGTAGTGCCTGAACGCCGCCGTCTCGGCCGCGTGGAAGGGGAGATCGGTCATCGGCGGATAGCGGACGACCGCGAGCGGGACGGCGATCACATAGACGGACGCGGCGACGACGACGAGGGCGAGCGCCACGCTGAGCGGCGCGCGGCGCGCGGCGCCCGCGCCGCGGCGGAGCAGGCCGGAGAGCGCGCGGCGCGCGGCGCCCGCGGCGCGGCGGAGCAGGCCGGAGAGCGCGTGGCGCGCGGGAGCGGGCGCCGCCAGAGGCTCCGCCGGAGGGGACGGGGTACCCAAGGTGGCGGGAAGCTACCATCTCGGAACCGAGCCGAGGCCTCGGATGCCCGCCTGGAGAGGTCGCGATGTGCTGGCTCCCCCTCCCGAGGGGGGTTCGGTCGATCTGGAACCGAAAACGGGGCCTCAGCTCCCCGCCTGGAGAGGTCGCGATGTGCCGGCTCCCCTCCCCGAGGCGGGTTCGGTCGATCCTGAACCAGAAAAGCGGCCTCGGATGCCCGCCTGGAGAGGTCGCGATGTGCCGGCCCCCCTCCGCGGGTGACGCTGCTCCGGGCCTGAACGGCCGCGGGCCGCGCGAGGCTCATGGCGCCCTGGGTCCCTTGCCCCTCGCCCCCGCGGCGCTCGCGATCTGGGCCTCGAGCGCCGCCACGCGCTCCAGCGCAGCCTCCTTCGCCGCGCGCTCCGCCTCCTTCGCCGCGCGCTCCGCCTCCGCGGCGGTCGGGAAGAGCTCCTCGCCCTCGGGCCCCGTGGCCAGCCGGAGGCGCGCCTCCTCGCCCGCGCCGATCACCCGCAGCCAGCAGCCGAGCACGCGCGCGTGGATCCGGTCGACGTTCGTCGTCTCCACCCGGACGAAGCCGCGCGTCTTCAGCCTCCGGTAGCGCTGCCACCGCACCCGATCGCGGCCCCGCTCCCAGTCGGGATCGAAGATCACGAGCTCCTTCACCCCGAGCTCCCGGTAGCGCTCGGGCGCGTCCACGTAGTCCTTGTAAGGCTCGTCGGACGAGACGACCTCGAGCGCGAAGCTCGGAGCGATGCCCGTCTCCCACACCTTCCAGCTCCGCACGCGCCGGCCCGGCGGCACGCCAGGGAGCACGTACACGTCCGGGGCCACGACCTTGGAGGGATCGAACTGCCGATAATAGATGAACTGGTCCGCCCCCACGAACCTCGGCCGACCGAGCGCCTCGTACCAGCGCTCGATGAGAGGACGGAGGAGCTCCACGATCCACGTCTGAAGGGAGTCCTCCCCCATCTTCTTCTCCACGGGATAGAACGTCGGATCACGCTCCTTGCCGTCACGGTGCGCCCGCCGATGGACCTGCCTGTGCGCCTCGGTCGACATGCCCCATCCTACCCGACCGGGGCGCGCGCATCGACCCGCGCCGCAGCGGCGCGGCGCTCGCCCCTCGGCGCTTCGCCTGCCCGCGCGGCGCCGCCGCCGAGATAGGCTGCGCCCACGTTGCTGCCCACGCGCCTCGCCCCCCATCCGACCGACCTGCGCGGCCTCCCCGCCGCGTCCCGCCGCGAGGCCCGCGCGGCGCTCGCCGTCACCGCGCTCGCCACGGCGTGGTTCGCGCTCGCGGCGGCGTGGGAGATGTTCGGACCCGTCCTCGCCGGACATTACGCGTCGTCGGCGAGCGTCGGGATCATCGCGGAGAACATGCTCCGCTGGAAGATCCCCGGACCCGTGTGGGAATACACAGCGAGCCGGCCAGCGCCCGGGATGTACTACTGCCACCACCCCTGGGGGATCTTCTGGACGACGGCCGCGTTCATGAAGGTCCTCGGGCGGCACGACGTGATCTGCCGCCTGCCCGCCGTCCTCCTGAGCGCCGCGACGCCGCCCCTGCTCTACGCCCTCGGCCGGAGCGTCTACCGGCCCGCCGCAGGGGCCGCCGCGGCGGCGTCGTTCGTCGTCCTGCCGATCACGCTCTCGTTCGCGAACTTCAACGCGCTCGAGGTCCCGGTCATGGCCTGGACGCTGCTCGGGCTCTTCGGCTACGTCCGCCTGTTACAGACATCCAGGCGCCGTTACCTCGCGGTGAGCGCGCTCGGGCTCGCGCTCGGGATGCACGCCGACTGGCCCGCGTTCGTGCTCACGGGCGGGCTGCTCGCGTTCGGCGCGATCCGGGCCTACCTGCTCCCGAGGCGCGTCTTCGGCCCGCTCCCCGAGCGGCGCTACGCCGCGTGGTGGGTGCTCACCGCCTCGATCGCCGCGCTGACGGCCGCGCTCTACCTGGCCCTCTTCCAGCATGCCGGCAAGCTCGGCGACCTGCTGACGAGCTACGGGCTCCGCTCCTCGGGGAACGCCGAGCCGCTCGGCAAGGTGCTCGAGAGCCGGCGGTACTGGCTCGAGCTCTCGTTCACGCCGATCGCCATCGCCGCCGGAAAGCTCGCCGCGATCGTCTGCGCGGCGCGGCTCGTCCTGCTCCGGCGCGAGCACGACGCGCTGCCGCTGCTCTACCTCGCGACCGCGGCGGTGCAGTACGTCGTCTTCCGGCAAGGCGCCGACATCCACATCTTCTGGCCGCACTACTTCGCGGCCTACTTCGCCCTCGCCGCCGCCGCCCTCGTCGACACCGGCGCGGCGCTCCTGGAGCGCGCCGCCGCGCGACGAGCCGCCCGGGTCGCGACGCCGTCGGGCGGGGCGGCGCTCGAAGCGCCGCCGGGCGGGCCGGCGCTCGCGGCGCCGTCGGACGGGCCGGCGCTCGCGGCGCTCGCGCTGTGGCTCGTGCCGCTCGCCGCCATCCTGCGCGACGGGCTCCCGGCGCTGCGTTATGCGCGCGAGACAGGCGGGCGCTTCAACGAGCGGGGGCACCTCATCGACTCCGACGGGGCGAAGACGGCGTTCCTGCGATGGCTCGCGCCGAGGCTGCCGGAGGCGCCGACCGACGCGCCCGTCGCGATGCACGAGAGCATGAAGGCCACCTGGGCCCAGGTCTGGGCGCTCGGCGGGCGCGTCGTGACGCCCAACCGACCCCCGCCGAAGGACGCGCCGCCGCGCGGCGCCTACCTCGTGGACACGCGGTTCATGCTCGACCGGGATCAGGCGAGCCTCGCGCAGCGCTTCGACGTGACGGCGGTGGGCCCGTTCTGGGCGCTCGGCGCGGGCGCCGGGGCGCGCACCCTCTCGGCGAGCGGCATCGAGGCGTTCTCGTTCCGCGAGCGAGAGCCGGGGCCCCTCGCCTGGTACCTCGTCTCGGGCACCGAGCCCGAGCGCGAGATCGTGCCGGATCCGTTCCTCACGTGGGAGCTCCGCGCGCACTTCGGACAGCCGGCGGAGCCGCCGGCCGCGCCGCCGGAGACGCTGGAGCAGAAGCGGATCGCGCACAACATGGCGCTCGTCGCGGGCGACGGCGCGCGCGCGGCGGCGCTCTTCGCGGAGATCCGCGCCGCGCTCGCGCCGATCGAGGCGCGGTTCGACGACGGCACGGAGCTGCTCGGGACGACGTTCCACGAAGGCGCCCGCTCGCTCCTCACGATCTTCGTGCGCGCGGGGGGCCCGGCGGCGAGCGACGTGGCGCTCGCGGTGCGCTCCCGGGTCGTCGAGCGCGCCCCGCTGTCCACGACGATGGCGGACCCGGTCGTCCGCGAGGTCGGACCGCCGACGGCGATCTCGCCGCAGCGCTGGAGGACGGGCTTCCTCTATGCCGATCCGGTGCCGATCCAGAAGCGGCCAGGGACGGAGGTGTTCTGGGCGTCCATGACGGCGCGCGGGCGCGGCCGCGCGCCGAAGCTCGTGGATCGCGGCGGCGCGTCGGAGGTCGAGGTCCTGCGGCTGCGCTGAGCGAGCACACGCCGCTATCCCCGTGGACACGGCCCCGCGTTCGGGTTTTACCTTCGGGCATGAGCTCTCGCCGAACAGGGTTGGTTCTGATCCTCGCGCTCGCGGCGGGCTGCGGCGCTCCGCCGCCAGCCGCCCAGTCGCCGGCGCAGCCCGCGTCGGAGGGGCCGACCGGCTCGGCGTCCCCGGAGCCGACGACCTCGGCCCCCCCGGAGCCGAAGCCCGCGGCGCCCCCGCCGGACGCGCAGGCCCCCGCGGCGGCGACGCCGGTCGAGGCGCCCCCGCCGCCGGCCACCTCGAGACCGGACGGCAACGTGAGGCCCGGCGCGGCCACCGCGACCGGCACGCTGGGGGGCAACATCTCCGAATCGCAGGTCCGCGACGTCGTGGAGAAGCACGGCGAGCTGTTCGACGAGTGCTACAAGATCGGCGTCAAGAGCTCGCCGAAGTTCACGGGGAAGGTGACCGTCAAGGCGACCATCGGTCCGACCGGCAGGGTGAACAGGGCTGACGTGGTGAGGTCGACGGCGAAGAATCAGCAGGTCGATCGCTGCGTGGCCGATGCCTTCGAGAAGATGCAGTTCCCCTCGCCGCAAGGCGGGGTGACGACCGTCATCACCTTTCCCATCGAGTTCAGCGGCGTCGAGCTCGTGCAACCCTGAGGGGAACCCTGGCGGCGCGAGGCCAGGTTCTCCCTGGTCGGGCGTGAGGTCCCGCTGAACTTGCCCGGCCCCCTGGGAGGGGGCCTACCGGAGACGCGCGACCATGAATGAACCTGGACGACGAGGTCCTGGGCGCGAGCTTCCTCGAAGGCCGCGTCGGGCTTGAAATTTACAGTGCTTCACGGTGCGACGTCACACCAAGAGGCCATGGCACACACGGTCGACCCAATGTTTGTCATGAGAATCGCTATTTCGCGTTGCGCAAAGCCCCGTCCGGAAGACACCATGAAGCCTCGCTCTGGTGCTTTCGGCGGCTCGCCACGGTCCGCCGCCACAACGCCTAACTTCTTGGGAGAGCCATGAACTCGAGATCTCGCCTGTCGTCCTTCGGTCGGGTTCCGGTCGGACATCTGCTGCGGGTCGCGTGCATCGCTGCGGCGCTGCAAGCGGCCGCGTGCTCCAGCGATGACGGCCCCAGCAGCGCCGGGGACAGCGGCGGCACGACGGGGAGCGCGGGCAGCGCGGGCAGCGCGGGCAGCGGCGGAGACGACCTCGGCGGCGTGGCCGCGGGCAGCGGCGGAGGCGACTTCGGCAGCCTGGCCACGGGCGCCGGCAGCGGCAACAGCAGCTCGGGGAGCGGCACGCCCAGCAACGAGGACACCTGCGATGGCCTGGACAACGACGGCAATGGCATCGTCGACGACGTCGACGTCGGCGGCGACGGCGTCTGCGACTGCCTCCGCATCGCCACGCTGGGCGAGCCGGGCCGGTGGGGCGACGGCGACGTCTTCGAGTCCTGGTTGAACCAGCGCAGCATCAACGGTGCCGTCGGCCTGAACGGCGCCGAGCTCACCGCGGAGGAGCTCGCGAAGCACCAGGTCATCGTCATCCAGGACGTGAGCGACATCGGGCGCACGTACTCGGACGCCGAGGTCGAGGCGCTCCGCGACTGGCTCTCGAAGGGCGGCGGCCTCATGACGTTGATCGGGTACGGCCAGACCGAGGAGCGCGAGAACGTCAACACGCTGCTCGCTCCGCTCGGCGTCGGCTACGACGAAGCGCAGATCCTCCCGAGGCGAGGCGGCGCCACGGTCCCCATCACGGAGTGGAGCGGAGGGCATCCGGTGCTCGACGGGATCGAGGCTGTCGGCGTGGACACCGGCTACCCGGTGGTCGGCGAGGGCGCCACGCTGGCGACCGGCGACGGCCACGACGTGCTGAAGGCGCTGGAGGTCGGCGATGGCCGGGTCCTGGTCTGGGGCGACGAGTGGATCACCTACAACAGCGAGTGGGTCGATCATCCCGAGTATCAGGTCGAGCGCTTCTGGCTGAACGCCATCAAATGGATGACGCCAGCCAACGAGTGCCAGGTGGCCATCCCACCCCAGGTCAACTGAGCCCCTCGACCTCCCGCGCAGCGATCACGCCGCCCGGGAGCCCTCGGCGCGCCGCGGGCCGGTCACGGTCCGGTAGAGCTCCTCGTATTTGCCCACCATCACGGCGCTGCTGAAGCGCTCGCGCGCGCGGCGCGCGCAGGCGGCGCGATCGAAGCGGGCCAGGCCCGCCGCGAGCGCGGCGAGGCGCGACAGGTCGCCCGGCGGCGCCAGGTAGCCGGTGACGCCCTCGTCGACGATCTCGGGGAAGGAGCCGCGGCGAAAGCCGAGCACCGGGGTGCCGCAGAGCATGGCCTCGATGGCGATCAGCCCGAACGGCTCCTCCCACTGGAGCGGGCAGAGGACGGCGCGGGCCCCGCGCAGGAGCGCGACCTTGCGGTCGTGGCCCATCTCCCCGAGCTCCGGTATCCCGCTCTCCCGGAGGCGCGGGGCGACCTCCTGGAGATAATAGATCTGGTCCTTGGGGTGCGCGCGGCCCGCGAGCTTGATCGGCAGGCCCGCGGCCCTCGCGATGTCGAGCGCCAGGTGGGTCCCCTTCTCCTCGGCGTAACGGCCCAGGTGGGCGAGGTAGCCCTCGTCGCTCAGGCTCGGCGGATAACGCGCCGGCGTGACGCCGTGATGGATGACGCACGAGCGCGGCAGCGGGATCTCCAGGGCGCGCTGCCGCGCGCTGATCGCCACGTACGCGACCTCCGGGTGGCGCGCGTAGATGCGCGAGCTCTCGCCGCAGGGCGCGTGGTGCAGGGTGTGCACCGCCGGGACGCGGACGAAGCGGGTGAACGGGACGGCGATCGGGCTGTTCACGTGGATCACGTCGAACCCGTCCTCGCGCGCGATCTCCGAGAAGGCCCAGGCGACGTGGTTGACCTCGTCTTCCGGCACCGGAGGCCAGCTCGGGCTCCCGTAAAGGGACCGGCGACGGCAGGTGACCACCGAATCTCCCGTCGCGAAGAGCGTGACCTCGTGTCCACGCGCCGACAGCCCCTCGGCCAGCTCGTGACAGAACAGCTCGGTCCCGCCGTACCCGGAGGGAGGCACCCGGATGAACGGGGTGGAAACGATCGCGATCCGCATGCTCGTTGCTCCTCGGTCGCCGCGCCGCGACCGGGCGCCATGCTCGCCCCCGCTCGCTGCGGAGCGCATACCCGCACTCGAGACCCATCAACGAGCATGCCAGCGGGCTGCTCCCCACCTGCCCGGCCGAGGGGGCGCGCGAGGACAGCTGCTGCGCAGCAGACGCAGCGCAGCGCGGCGCGGCGCCCGCCGAGGCAGCGCGATCCGGACCGGCGCGCGGCGGTGCGGCGCTTTCTTCAGGCGTCCCGTGCGTCTAGGATGCGCCCTCCCGCTCGCTCCTGCGCGCGGGGCAGCGGGGGAAGCGTCGAGAGCCCGAGCGCCTCTGCCAATCTGCACACAGGTGGTCAATGACTTCGAGATCGAATCGTTACGGATCCGCGCTCGCGTTGAGCATTTCGCTGGTGGCCACCGCGGGCTGCCAGGTGGCCACGATGCCCGATCGCGGCCTCATCAATGAGGACACGGGAGGGAGCGGCGGACAGGGAGGAACGGGCGGAGGGGGCGGCGGCGGTGGCTCCGGCGGCAATGACGGCGGCGGCGGGAGCAGCGACGGCGGCGGCGGGAGCAGCGACGGCGGCGGCGGGAGCAGCGACGGCGGCGGTGGCTCCGGCGGTGGCGATGGTGGCTCCGGCGGTGGCGATGGTGGCTCCGGCGGTGGCAACGGCGGGAGCGACGGTGGCGCCGGCGGAGTCGATGGCAACGGCGGCAACGGAGGCGACGCTGGAGCCGGCGGGGACGGCGGAGCGGGCGGCATCGACGGCTCCGGCGGCGGCGGCGGCAGCGTCCCGTGCACCGGCGACGCCGACTGCCCCGCGCCTGACAGCGAGTGCGCGATCGCGAGGTGCATCGACGGTGGATGCGCGACCGAGCCCGTGGCCTCGGGGACGCCCGTGAAGGTGCAGATGGCCGGCGACTGTCGCGAACGCGTCTGCGACGGTGACGGCGCGGTCACGGAGGTCGACGACGACGACGATTTGCGCGACGACCACAGCCAGTGCACGGTCGACTCCTGCCGCGATGGCTCGCCGATCAACGACCCGGTCGAGACCGGCACCTGGTGCTCCCTGGCCGACGGCGGGCTGTGCAACCCCGCCGGGGTCTGCGTGCAGTGCCTTGTCGACTGGGACTGCCCGACCGAGGTCTGCATCGACTACGTCTGCCAGGTCGCCTCGTGCGAGGACGGCCTGCACAACGGCGACGAGGGCGGCATCGACTGCGGCGGCAGCGCCTGCCCTGCGTGCGGAGCGCCGGCCAGGGTGACCTCCGTCGACTATCCGGTCATCGCCGTCGGCGGCGCGCTCGTGCTCACCGGCTCCGGCTTCACCGGGGCGACGGGGGTGACCGTGGACGTCGTGCCGCAGCCCTTCACGATCGACTCCGACACGCAGATCACGATCCCCGCGCTCTCGGGCGCGACGCCGATCGGCCCGGCGGACATCGTCGTGAACCGGCCGGGGGCGCGGTGGACGTCGTTCCCGGTGACGGTGATCCGGCTCCAGATCAACGAGGTCGACGCCGACACGCCGGACACCGACGAGCTCGAGTTCATCGAGATCAGCACGGGCTGGCGGTACGTGAACCTCGCCGGCTACACGCTCGTGCTCTACAACGGGGCCACCGACGGCTCCTACAGCGCGATCGAGCTCAACGGCACGACGGACGTGAGCGGCCTCCTGCTCGTCGGCAACAGCGGCGTCCAACCGACACCCGCCCTCGTCTTCCCGACCAACACCCTGCAGGACGGCGCGAGCGCGGTCGCCTTGTACCAGGCGCTGCCCGCGGAGTTCCCCACGTCCACGCCGGTCACGGCGGCGCGCCTCATCGACGCGCTCGTCTACGGACCGGCGGCCGAGCCGGACGCGCAGCTCTTGAACACGCTGATCTCCAGCGCTCCGGGGGCCCCCGGACGCGTCCAGGTCAGCGAGGGCGCGACCTCCGCGCTGTCGCAGGCGCAGTCGATCCAGCGCTGCGCCGACGGCCGCCGCGACGGCCGCCGCTTCGGGGCGGCGGCGCCCACCCCTCGCAGGCCCAACACCCTCCCCTGCCCCTGAAGGCGCGGCGCGCCCGGGCGCGCCGCCGCCGCCCGGCGCTGGGCTCCGGGGCTCAGCGCTCGAGGTGGATCTCGAAATCCTCGATGCTCACGGCGAGCTCGTAGCGCTCCTCGATGAGCCCCGCGAGCTCAGGGAACCCGTTCAGCGTGTCGCGCGAGTCGATCACGTCGCCGGTCACCGAGGGGAAGACGTCGTGGCGCTCGACAACGATCGCGGCCGGCGGGCTCGCGGCGAGGTCGCGCATCAGCGCGTCGCGCGCCTCCTGCCGGGCCCACGCCGCGCGCTGCGGGACGTTGTAGAGGTAGCGCGTCGCCGGCGGGCGATCGGCGAGGTCGTAGATCACCGGCTCGAAGCCCCACACGAACACGGGGCGCCCCGGCGCGACGCGCTCGCGCAGCCACGCGGCGACCTCCCGGTTCGCCGCGGCGTTGACGTCGGCGACCGACGCGAGGCGATCGAGGCGCGCCTGGTCCCTCGCGCCGGTGGCGAGCACCGCGATCCGCTTGGCGCAGCGCTCGATGTAGTCGTCGGCCACGTCCTTGGTCGCGGAGCGAGCGAAGGCGGTCGCGACGAGCGCCGCGAGGAGCGCCGCCGCGGCCGCCTTCGCGCCGGACCGGGTGCACCGCTGCCACGCCTTCCAGAGGCCGAGCGCGGCGAGCATCGCGGTGAGCGGCCACGTCGCGCCGTAATGGTAGGGGAAGAACTTCGCCTGCATCACGACGCCGACGAGGTGCATGGCGATCACGCCCGAGAGCAGCGCCACGCCCGCCCGCTCGTGGCGTTCGGGGTGCAGCGCGACCAGGCAAGCGAGGCCGAACGCGAGCGGGCCGGAGTAGTGGACCAGCCACTCGCAGGCGCCGTACCACGCCATGCCGAGCACGCTCGCGCCGCGCCACCCGAGCGCTGTGTAGTGCGGCGTGAAGACGAAGAGGACCTCCCACAGATCGCCGAGCGCGCCCCTCAGGGCGAACCAGGCGGCGCAGGCGAGCACGGGGAGCACGCCGCCCAGCGCGATGAGCAAGGCGGGCCGGAGCGCCGCCCAGAGGAGCGCGGCCGCCGTCGAGCGGACCGGCCCGGGCGCAGGCGGCGCAGAGCGCGCCGGCTCGCCCTGGAGCGCGGTCGGACCGGCGCCGATCCAGCGCTGCACGGCGGCCCGCTCCGAGGCGCGCCGCGCGAGCTCGGCGAGGGCGGGCGCGGCCAGCGCGACCGCGAGCACGACGCCGCCCCCGGCGAGGGGCGGCTTGAGGAGACCGGCGGCGCCGAAGAGCGCGCCCGACAGGACCAGCGCGGCGCCGCGGGGCGCCGGGCGCGGCGCGCCGTCGCGGCCGCGCGGCGTGGCCACGAGCAGCGCGGCGATGGTGAGCATGCCGCCGAACGACTCGGGCTGCGCCGTGTGCCAGAAATCGAGCTGGGCGTGCACCAGCACGGCGAGCGCCGCGGCGACGACCCCGATCCGCCGGTCGCCGAAGAGGCGGGCGGCGAGCGACGCCATCGCGAGGCACATGCCGGCGAGGCCGAGGACCTCGAGGACGCGGATACCCCACTGCGCGGGGCCGAAGAGGGCGCGGGCGAGCGCGTAGATGAGGAAGATGCCGGGCGGCTTGAAGTCGAACGCGTCGCGGTAAGGCATGCCGCCGTCGAGCACCGCGCGCGCGATCATGGCGTAGATGCCCTGATCGCGGCCGTAGCCGTAGGTCAGCACCTGCAGCAGCAGGAACGCGATGACGCCGAGCGAGGCCGCCCGGATCGCCCGCGCCCCCACGACGCGCGGCGGCCCGGCGGCGAGGAGCTCGCGCGCGCTCTCGCTCGAGGGGGCCAGGGGGGCGGGGGCTGCGGTCGCATCCGGCGCGGCGTCACGCACGGGGCCCTTGTACCGGCTGGGGCCCGCCAGCGTCTACGTGCGTCGACATACGATTCCAGCCGCCCTGGCCTCGGTGGAGGCGCGCCCAGGTGGAGGCGTGCCTCGGTGGAGTCGGCTCGCCGTGGCCGAGACCGACGCAACTGACGCAACCGACGCGCCGACGCGACCCACAAAAAAGGATACACACCGGACGAACACTGTGTCGTTGCTCTCGAAGGGCGGGCGGCGTATACGACCGTGCCGCCTTGCCCGGAGAGGTGAAACGGGCGCTCACGGCGGCGCGCGTTGGAGGCGCGAGAAGCGATGGTCGAAGTCCGCATGCCACAGCTCGGTGAGAGCGTGGTCGAGGGAACCGTCTCGAGGTGGCTCGTGCGCGAGGGCGATTTCGTCAAGCGCGAGCAGCCGCTGCTCGAGGTCGCGACCGACAAGGCCGACACGGAGATCCCGGCGCCCGTCGCGGGTCGTGTCTCGCAGATCGCGGTGGCCGAGGGCACCGTCGTCGCCAAGGAAGGTCTGCTCTGTCGGATCGACGAGACGGCGCAGGGCGAGGCCCAGGCGACGGCCCAGCGCGCGAGCGCGCCGCCGGCGCCGGCGCCGTCCGAAGCGCGGCCCGCCGCGCCGGCGCCCGGCAGCAACGGACACGACGAGAGCGCCCGCCCCCTGACGAGCCCGTCGACGAAGAAGCTCGCGCGCGAGTCGGGCGTCGACCTGCGCGACGTGCACGGGACAGGCGATCACGGCCGGATCACCCGCGACGACGTGATGCGCGCGGCGCACGGCGCGTCGGCCGAGCCGGCGCCTCAGCCGAGCGCGGCGGCCCAGCCGGCGAGCGCGGCCGCGGAGCTCTCGCAGCTCATCCAGGCGAGCGGCGGGTTCGTGCCGCCGGTGCCCGGCGTCGGGTACGGCGCGTACAAGGTGCCGCCCTACTCCCCGAAGCCCGGCGACAAGGTGGTGCCCTTCAGCCGGCGCCGCCGCATCACCGCCGACCACATGGTCTATTCCAAGGTGACGTCGCCGCACGTGGTGACGGTCGCCGAGGTCGACCTGCACGAGACGTCGAAGCTGCGCGACCTCCACAAGGACGAGTTCAAGCGGGCGGGCGTGTCGCTGACGTTCCTGTCCTTCATCTGCGCCGCGGCCGTCCGCGCGCTGCGCGAGCACCCGGAGTTCAACGCTCGAGTGCTCGAGAACTCGTACGTGGTGCTGCGCGACGTCAACCTCGGCGTGGCGGTGGACACGCCCGGCGGCCTCATCGTCCCGAGCATCAAGCACGCGGACGAGCTGTCGCTGCGGGGCATCGCGAGGAGCATCGACGAGCTGGCCGGGCGCGCGAAGTCCGGCAAGATCACGGCCGACGATCTCGCGAACACGACCTTCACGGTCTCGAACCCCGGCCTCAAGGGGAACCTCTTCGGCGGCGCGATCATCTCGCAGCCGAACGTGGGCATCCTCCGGATGGGGGAGATCAAGAAGCGCGTCGTGGTGGTCACGAAGGACAAGGAGGACTCGATCGCGATCCATCCGGTCATGTTCCTCGCGCTGTCGTACGACCACCGCATCATCGACGGGGTGCTGGCGAACTCGTTCCTCTGGCGCGTCACCGACATCCTCACACGCGGGGAGTTCGAGGTATGAGCGCGACAAGCGAAGTGCAGGGCCTGCGGGCACTCAATGAGGTCGATCCGGAGATCGCCGAGCTGATCCGCCTGGAAGAGCGGCGGGAAGCGGACACGCTCCGGCTCATCGCGAGCGAGAACTACGTGTCTCGGGCGGTGCTCGAGGCGACGGGCTCGGTGCTGACGAACAAGTACTCCGAGGGGTACCCGCACAAGCGGTATTACGAGGGTCAGCAGCAGGTCGACGTGGTCGAGGAGCTCGCGCGGACGCGGGTGGCCAAGCTGTTCGGGGCCGACCACGTGAACGTGCAGCCCTACTCCGGGAGCCCGGCCAACCTGGCCGTCTACCTCGCGTTCGCGCAGGCGAACGACACGATCATGGGCCTCGGCCTGCCCGCGGGCGGGCACCTGACCCACGGCTGGTCGGTGAGCATCACCGGGAAGTACTTCAAGAGCGTCCCGTACGGGGTTCGCGAGAGCGATCACCGCATCGACCTGGATCAGGTCCGCGACCTGGCGCGCGCCCACCGGCCGAAGCTCATCTGGTGCGGGACGACGGCGTACCCGCGGACGCTCGACTTCGCCGCGTTCCGGGCGATCGCCGACGAGGTGGGGGCGATCCTGGCGGCGGACATCGCGCACATCGCGGGCCTCGTGGCCGCGGGGGTGCACCCGTCGCCGGTGGGCATCGCCGACGTGGTGACGTCCACGACGCACAAGACCTTCCGGGGCCCGCGCGGCGCGATGATCCTCTGCAAGAAGGAGCACGCGGGCGCGATCGACAAGGCGGTGTTCCCCGGCCTCCAGGGCGGCCCGCACAACCACACGACCGCGGCCATCGCGGTCGCGGCGAAGGAGGCCTCGGAGGAAGGGTTCCGGGCCTACGCGAAGCAGATCGTGGTGAACGCGCAGGCGCTCGGGCGCGCGCTGGAGTCGCGCGGCTTCCGGCTCATCACCGGCGGGACCGACAACCACCTCTTGCTGATCGACATGACGCCGAAGGGGATCGCAGGCAAGCCGTACGCGCAGGCGCTCGATCGCGCGGGCATCGTGGCGAACTACAACTCGATCCCGTTCGATCCGCGCAAGCCGTTCGACCCGTCGGGGCTCCGCATCGGCACGCCGGCGGTGACGTCGCGCGGGATGGGCGTCGCCGAGATGGAGCGCCTCGCGGCGTGGATGGATGAGGTCGCGCAGAACGTGAACGACGAGGCGCGCATCGCGCGCATCGCCGCCGAGGTCGCGGAGCTCTGCCGCGGCTTCCCGGCGCCCGGCATCCGGCTCTAGCCGGCCCTGCGCCGAGCCACGGCGCTGCGACCGAGGACGCCACGGAGAGCGATCTCCTGGCGTCCTCGGCGCTTTTGTGGCCGATACCCGAGGACGCCGGGGAGAGCGATCTCCTGGCGTCCTCGGCGTCCTGGCGCCGTCACTTCACGTAGAGCTGCGCGGCGGCGACGCCCGATCCGGAGGTGGCCTTCACGATGTACTTGGCGTTGATGCCGACGGGGAGCGACCAGCGATAGCAGTTGCCCCGACCGCCGAGCGCGGCGTTCGCGCCGCTCGAGTTGTCCTGCGCCAGCACCGATGAGCCCATCGGGATCGGGGTCAGCGCGACGAGGCTGATGTCGAGCTCGGTGATCCCCGCGCCGACGCCGACGATCGTGTAGCACTTGCCGGGCATCAGCTGGATCTGCTGCTCCAGGGTCTGTCCGGCGCTGAACTGCCCCGCGATCGGCCCTCCCTCCTTCGTCATGCCGGGCGCCTCGGTCGCAGCGAGGTTGTTCAGCGGGATCGTCGCGGCGGAGGCGAGGTTCGGATCGATCGCCGACGCGCTGCCGGAGCTGCTCCCGCCGCTCGGGGCCGGCTGCTGCCCGCCGGTGGTCTGCTGGCCAGGGAGCGGGAACGGCCAGGGAAAGCCGCCAGGCTGCGCCGTCGGGGCAGGCTGCGTCGTCGTCGGGGCAGGCTGCGTGGGGGCAGGCTGCGTGGGGGCAGGCTGGGTCGGAGCAGGCTGGTACCCCGGCTGCTGGTAGCCGGGCTGCTGGTACCCGGGCTGCTGATACCCCGGCTGCTGGTAGCCGGGCTGC
The DNA here is from genome assembly GCF_051525245.1 of Sorangium sp. So ce128. Classification (NCBI taxonomy): domain Bacteria; kingdom Pseudomonadati; phylum Myxococcota; order Polyangiales; family Polyangiaceae; genus Sorangium; species Sorangium sp. So ce128. The sequence goes on from NZ_CP150313.1 coordinate 9,195,325, forward strand.
TGATACCCCGGCTGCTGATACCCGGGCTGCTGGTAGTAGCCGGGCGGGGGCTGGTTCGCGTAGCTCGGCGGCGTGGACGCCTCCCGCTGTTGACAACCAGCAGCGAGGGCGGCGGTGAGGACCAGGGCGGACAGGACGCCAATCGTACGGAGCAAAAGAACCTCCTCGAATTTCCGGCAGAACGCCGCGTTCAATCTCACTGACGGGCTCGCGACGCAACGGGTCGCTCGCGGGAGCTCCCCGGCGCGCCCCCCCGAAGCCCGCTCAACCGGGCTCCAGGTCCGTCCGCCGGATGTCGCTTTGGACGTGGCACGCCCTCGCTTTCATCGCTCCCATCCGACGGATTGATGCTGCTTCTGCCATGATTTCCCGGGTTATTGCGGCCAGGCGCGGCTGGCTCGGGTCAAAAAGTGAGGTAGCCTACGGCATGACTGACCACGGCTCCCGAGCGAAGCTCGATCGTCCCGGAGAGTTTGCTCAGTGGTTCCTGGAACGAGAAATGCTGGCGAGCGCCGGCATGGGGCTCGCGGCCGACAGGGCGCGGCTGCACCTCGGACGCGCGGTCACGTTCCTGGAGCAGGGGATGCTGCGCGAGTCGCTTGTGGAGGCGAACTCTGCCGCGTACCTCGATCAGGCGATCCGACCCGAGGCGCTGCTCATTGCGCGCATGTGCATCCTGCGCGAGTTCGTGGGCGAGCCCGGCGGCTGAGCGGCGCGAACACTCGGACGCTCGCGCCGGCTTGCCAGCGGGCTTGCGCCGCCGGCGCAGCCGCGCAAGACGCCTCGCGCATAGCCCCCGCCCCCTGGCGGGTGTATGAGCGCCACGAGCACAGCTGTCCCAACGAGGGGCCGCGGCATGCGGCAGGGCTGTGCGCGAGGAGGCCGCAGATGACGGTGACGGGTAGGTCGTTGGGTTCAGCAGTGCTCCTGGCGCTGTCGGTGGCAGCGCTGGGCTGCGGCGGCAGCAGCAAGGAGTCGGAGTTCGCGGACGACGCCCCGGACGCGGGGACGCCGCCGCCCCCGCAGCCGACAGCGTCCGTGCCGCCCCCGGACGCCGGCCTGCCCCCGGTCGCGGTGCCCACGGTGGCGCCCTGCGATGGAGTCCAGTCGCTCGCGATGACCACCATGTTCCAGGGTCGCGCCGCCGGCGAGGCGCCGAAGATGCAGCCGGAAGGGGCGCCCGTCTGCAGCGTGGTGCCCGAGGGACAGACGGCCTCTGGGCAGACCTTCATGCTCCAGCCGGGCAATTGCTACACGTTCCTGGCGCAGGCGCTCCCCACCGTCACCGAGGTGGACATCCAGCTGGAGATCGACCTGAACGCCGGAGGACAGCCAGGGCTCGCTGCGTTCAACCTGAAACCGGTGCTCGCTGTCGACTCCGACACCGGCCCGACTGCCGCCATCGGAGCCAAGCAGAGCTGCTACCAATGGCCGTTCCCCATCGCGGCGACGGCCAAGCTGGTTGTCAAGGCGCGCACCGGCTCGGGACCGGTGGCGGCGCAGGCCTACAGCCGCAAGAAGTGAGCTGACCTCGCCGCGGGGGCGGCGGCGGCGTCGAGCCGCCCGGCTCCCTGGCGGCGCGCATTGCCGGCGCGCCGCGCGCGCCCCCCCGGTGCGCGCGCTGGACGCCCACCGCCGCCCCGGCGATGGCGCGCCGGGGCCATGGAGCAAGAACGGCCACGTCGCCGTGGCCGCCCTGCGCTCCGCTGGGAGATCCCGTAAGACTACAGGAGCGCGTCCTTGATGGCCTTGATCGGCCGAGCGCGGACCGACTTGCTCGCCGGCTTCGCGGCGAAGGTCATCGGCTGCTTGGTAAACGGGTTGATCCCCTGGCGCGCCTTCGTCGCAGGGCGCTTGACCACCCGGAACTTCGCGAAGCCGGGGAGCGTGAACACGCCCGACTTCTTCAGCTCGCGATGACCGATCGTGATGAGGGACTCGAGAACGTTCTTGACCTGCTTGCGGCTCAGCTCATCACCGGCAGCTTCGGTGATGGCCTGGATCAGGCCGCTCTTGCTCAACGTCTTCTTCGCGCCGCCCCCGGCCGTCTTCTTACTTGCCATGGCACTCTCCTCGGACATGAGCTCGCGCGCGACACCTCGCCGCGCACAGCCTCAGTGAACCTTACACACGGCACAGGACAAAAAAAGACAAAAATGCGGGGAGAAATAGCGATTTCTGAGACGGGGCATCGCGCGGACCCCTGAAAGACCGCGCCGGAGCGGCGCGCCAGAGGGGGAACCAGCCGCCGCGAAGGGCGGCGGCGCGGCGCCGTCGCGGTCCGGAGAGCGTCAAAAAACGCCTGGAGTCGCGCGGTTTTACGCGCTTCACGTCCTGCGCGCGCCGCCTGGGGCGGCCGCGGAGGCGGCCGCCGCGACCTGGGCATACCCGCGGAGACGCGCGGGACAGGCCCTCAGCCGGCGCGCAGCTCGTCGAGGAGCGCCCGGGCTGCCTCGAGCGAACCGTCCTCCGAGACGGACTTGTCGAGCATCAGGCGCGCTTTCCGGCGGTCGCCGGCCGCGAGCGCCATCGCGCCGAGGTGGTAATAGGCGAGCGCCCGCGCGGCGGGCGTCGTGCCTCCCTCGCCGGGCTCGGGGGAAATCTTCATCAGGGTGACCGCGCGGTAAGCGCGCGCGGCGATGTCCTCCTCCCCCAGCCCGAGCGCGCTCTCGCCGAGCTCCATGGCGATCTCGCCGTTCTGAGGATCGTTCTCGAGCGCCCTCGTGAGCGCCGTGAGCGACTCGTGCAGATTCCCCTCGGCGTCCTCGATCCGCGCGACGCGGTGGTAGACGGCGCCGAGGTGCCGCGAGCGGCGCCCCTTGGCAGCCACGATGAGCTCGGCGGTGACCGCGCGCGCCTCCCTCGAGTCGCCCGCGGCGATCAGCGCGTCCACGAGCAGGAGGGCGACCTCGTTCTCCTCGGGGCGCAGGGAGCGCGCCTCCCGGAGCGCCGCGGCCGCTTGCGCGGCGTCGCCGACATCGAGCAGCAGGCGGCCGGCGGCGACGAGGAGCGTGAAGCGGCCGGCCACGTCGGACGCCGCGGCGGCGTCCTCGAGCGTGATGGCGGCGAGCTCGCGGTTCGCGCCGATCTCGGCGTAGAGCGCGCGCAGGCGGTCGCGGATCTCGGCGTTGCCCGGCGCGGCGCGGAGCGCGCGCTCGAGCCCGCCGCGGGCGTCGCCCAGGTGGCCCGCGCGCGCGCAGGCGCCGGCCAGGAGGAGCGCCGTGGCGACGAGGGCGTCGCCCTCCTCGAGCGCGATGAGCCTGCGGTAGACGGCGCTCGCGGCGTCCCACCGCGCGGCGGACTCCTCGAGGCCGGCGAGCGCCTTGAGCGCGGCGCGGTCCTTGGAGTCGGCGTGGAGCAGATCGCCGAGGTGGGCGCGCGCGCGCTCGACGTCGCCCGAGCGCGCGAGGATCTCGGCGAGGCGCAGCCGGAGCGCGCGCGGCGAGGCGGCGCCCGCCGCCTCCGCCGCGGCCTCGCTGGGCGCGCCCGCGGCCTCGGCCTCGGCGGACCGCGCCGCCGCGCGCCCGAGCGCCCGCTCGAGCTCGGCGACGAGCTCGCTGGCGTACTCGGCGCCGCCGAGCGCGTAGGCGCGCTCGAGATCGGCGACGGCGCGGTCGCCCTGGCCGAGCGCGCCGTGGATCTCGGCCCGCGCGCGGTAGAGCCACGGGTCGTCCGGGCTCGCCTCGAGCGTCGCCGTGAGCGCGCGGGCCGCGCGGGCGTGATCGGAGACCGCGCCGCACGCGTCGATGAGCGCGATCAAGACGTCGCGATCCCCGGGCGCGACGCGGAGGGCGCGCTCGAGGAGCTCGGCCGCCGCCGCGGCGTCGCCCGCGCGATCGCGGAGGATCTCGGCGGCGCGGCAGAGCGACTCGACGCGCGCCTCGTCGCCGTCGGCGCCGTGCGCCGTGAGCACGTGGAGCTCGGCGAGGGCGTGCCAGGCCTCGCGGGCCGCGTAGCGCGACGCGAGCTCCTCGCGGAGCCGATCGTTCGCGGGGTAGACGGCGTACCCGGCCTTGAGGGCGGCCTCCGCCGCGGCGTCGTCGCCGCGCGCGCCGTGCAGCTCGGAGAGCTCCAGGGCGAGCTGGGCCGCCTCGGCGCCCTGCTCGGTGCGCAGGAGCTTCTCGAGCGCATCGATGAGGTCTTCCGCGTTGTCGCGCTTCCGGCTGAGGCGCACGAGCGCGCGGAGCAGGTCGCGGTTCGCGCCGTCCCAGTCCGCGGCCCCGAGGTAGACGTCGCGCGCGCCGCGATCGTCGCCGCGCTGCTCGAGGAGGGCGCCGAGGCGCATCGAGATCGACGCGATCGACGTGACGTCCGCGCGATCCTTGGCGGCGTCGAGCTGCAGCGCGAAGAGCTCGCCGAGCTCGTCGGTGCGGCCGGCCTCCTCGAGCATGGTGGCGAGGAGGATGGCGGCCTCCACCTGGGTCGGATCCTCGTCGAGGATGTCGCGGAGCAGGACCGCCGCCTCCTCCGACGACTCCCGCGCGAGGAGGCGCGCGCGCTCGAGGCGCAGCGCGCAGCGCTCGGAGAGATCGTCGACGAGGTGCGCCGTCTCCTCGAGCAGCGCGGAGAGGCGCGCCGCGTCGCCGCTCCGCCGGTACACGCCGGCGAGGGGCGTCCAGATCTCGCGCTCGGCGGGCTCGCGGGCGCGGAGCTCCTCGTAGAGGCGCGCTGCGCGGGAGAGGTCGGCGAGCGGGCCGGCGGCGAGCTCCGCGGCGTGCAGGAGCAGCGCGCGCTCCTCCTCGGGCGCCGAGGCGCGCGCGGCGCGCTCGCAGAGCGACGCGGCGGCCGCGAGATCGCCGGCCTCCTCGCGGAGCTCCGCGAGCGCGACGAGCGCCCACGCGGAGCCGGACGGATCGGACGAATCGGACGAACCGGACGAAGATCGCGCGCCCGAGCCGACGATGCGCAGCAGGATCGACTCGGCCAGCCCGCGATCGCCGAGCGCGCGGGCGGTGCGGACGGCCTCCTCGAGGACGCCGGGGCCCTCGATCTCGGCGAGGAGCAGCAGCGCGTCCACGAGGGCGCGCGGCCGCCCGCTCTGCCGGGCGAGGCGCTCGAAGAGGCGGATCGCGCGCGGGTTCCTCGGATCGGTGCGGAGCGCGTCGCGCAGGATCGCCTCGGCCCGGTCCGGATCGGCGTGGAGGTCGAGCGCCTCTTCGAGGAGCGAGATCGCCTGATCGACGTCCGCCGCGTCCGCGGCGAGCAGCGCGGCCAGGCGGTACCGCGGCCCGGCGCGATCCGCGACGCCCGTGGAAGCGGCCGGCGCGTCGGCGAGGCCGATGCGCTTGCCGAGCACGTCCGCCTGCGCGGCGCGATCGCCGAGGCGCGCGTAGATGGCCTCGAGCGAGCTCCACAGCTGATCGATGTCCGCGCCCGCGTCGCGGCCCGCGGGCGGCGCGCCGGCCGCGATCTTCGCCTCCGCACGGCGGTAGACGGCCGCGGCGCGCTCCTGATCGGCCGGCGAGAGCTCGAGGGCGCGGCCGAAGCGGAGCAGGAGCGCGACCTCGTACGGCTCGGAGGCCGCCCGGGCGACGAGCCGCTCGACGAGATCGAGGTACCGCTGCGTCTGGCCCGAGCGGCGCGCGAGCTCGAGGGCGGCGTCGTGCGCGGCGCCGGCGCCCGGGGTGAGATCGAGGGCGCGCAGGCGGGCCGAGAGCGCGAGCTCCGGGCGATCGAGCGGGCCTTCGTAGAGCGACGCGAGCTCGCCGAGCGCCGCGGCGGCGTCCTCGGCGGGCCCCTCGGCAGGGCCGGCGAGCCGCGCCTCGAGGGCGCGCGCGAGCAGGTCGTGGCGCCCGCGGGCGCGCAGCGCGGCGAGGAGCTTCTCGTGCTCGGCGTCGCTCTCGCGCGCCGCCTCGAAGGCGGACTCGACGTACTCCGCCTCGCGCTCGGGCGCCCCCTGCCGGCGCGCGATCTCGCCGAGCGCGAGCAGGACCTCGGCCCGGCTGAACGAGGTGGAAGGCGGGAGGCCCACGCTGGAGCGCATCGGCGGCATCGTGCTGCGCCGCGCGCCGACGAGCCCCTCGCCCTCGTCGCGGGGCCGGCGCGCGACGAGCAGCAGCGCGCGGTAGGCGCGGTGCGCGCGCTCGAGCTGGCCGTCCTCGAGGGCGAGGCCGGCGAGGCCGTGGAGCGCGTCGGGGTGCGCGGGGTCGACGCGCAGCGCGAGGTCGAACTCCGCCATCGCGCGGGCGCGATCGCCCGTGGCGAGCGCGACGCGGGCGAGCTCGTAGTGGACGAGCGCGCGCTCCTTGGGGCGGCGGGCGCCGAAGTCGGCGATGATCCCGCGCAGGGCCGCGGTCGCGTCGTCGGTCCTGCCGGCGGCGGAGAGGGCGCGGCTCCGCGCGAGGCGCAGCGAGAGGTCGTCCGGCGCGAGCGCGATGGCCTCGTCGAACAGCGGGATCGCGGCGGCGGGCGAGCCGCCGCGCGTGAGGTAGAGGTCCGCGGCCTCGCGGAGGAGCGAGAGCCGGGCCGGCGCCTCGTCGGCGCGCGCGGCGTCGCCCGCGATGAGCGCGGCCAGGGCGCTCCACGCGCCCGACGCGCGGTAGAGGTACGCGAGCCGCTCGCGCAGCGGCGCGGGCTGCGCGGCGCGGGGTAGCGCTCGCTCCAGGGCGGCGCGGGCGCGATCGGGCTCGCCAGCGGCGAGGTACGCGTCCGCGAGGCGGAGCGCCGCCTGGTGCAGCTCCTCGGGCGCCGCGCCGGCGCAGAGCCGCTCGAGCGCCTCGGCGGCGGCTGCGTGCTCGCCGCGGCGCGCGAGCAGCCGGGCGAGGGCGTCGAGCGCCTCGACGGACCCGATGTCCGCGGCGCGGCGGTAGCTGACGATCGCGCGCTCGGGCTCGTTGAGCTCGTGCTCGGCGAGGGACGCCGCCTGGAGCCAGAGCTCGGCGGCCGCCGTGCCGGCGTCCGCCGACCCGCGCGCGGCCGCCTGCTCCTCGCGGAGCAGCATGAGCTCCCGGTGCAGCCCGCCCGCCTCGAGGAGCGAGGCGAGCCTGTCGATCGACGCGCCGTGCCCCGGGCTCTCCGCGAGGTTCCGGCGGAGCAGCGCGATCGCCTCGGACGCGCGCGTGGCGTCCGCGAGGAGCTCCGCGGCGTCGTAGCGGAGCGCGACGCGGCGCTCGAGATCGCCAGAGACCTCGATCTGCAGCTCGCGCAGGCGCACGAGCTCCTCGCGCCGCCGGGCCGCACGGAGCAGCGCGGCGAGGCTCTCGCCGACCGACTCGTCCGTCGGATCGTCCGCGAACAGCCCGCCGTAGAGGGCGATCGCCTCGCCGGGCTCCGCCGCCTCGGCGGCGACGCGCAGCAGCCGGCGCCGCTCGCTCGACGCGAACGGGAGCGCGGCGCCGCGCCGGCACAGCGCGACGATCTGCGGCCTGTCGCCCGCGCCCGCGAGCATGCCGACGAGCGCGTCGATCGCCCAGAGGGCGGCGCGCGAGGCCGGCCACGCGCCGGGCGCAGGGGGCTGCTCCTCCTCGTCGACGAGGCGCTGCACGGCGAGATCGAGGAGCTCCGCCGCGATCTCGCGGGCCCGCGCCGCGTCGCCCGCGTCGCGCGCCGCCTCCACGGCCTCGCGGTAGAGGGCGAGGTCGTGCCCGGTCGCCGCGGCGAGCCGGAGCAGCGTCGGGACGAGCGAGGGCCCACGCCGCCGCCGCAGGAGCTCCGCGAGATCGAGCAGGATCGCGCGGTTCGCCGGGTCGTGGAGGAGCGCGCGCTCGAACGCGCGCTCGGCGGCGTCCTCGTCGGCGCGCGCGTCGCGGTGCCAGCGGCCCACGCGGGCCGTGAGGTCGCGGAGCGTGGCGGCAGGGACGTCGCCGCGGCGCTCGAGCTCGGGCAGCGCGTCGGCGATCGTGTGCCAGCGGCCCGCGAGGTCCGTGAGCCGCAGGAGGCCCTCGGGCGGCTCGGCGCCGGGCGACAGGAGGAACGCGCGGAAGGCGAGCTCGAAGGCGCCCTCCCGATCGTCGCCTCGCTCCTCGAGGAGCGCCGCGGAGGCCTTCAGGATGGCGACCCGCTCGGCGTCCGTCCCGGCCGCGGTGAGCCGCGGCTCGAGCAGCGCGATCTGGCCGCGCCAGTCGTCCGCGTCGGCGCAGATCTCGAGCAACGCGCCGACGGCGGCGACCAGCGCGCCGCGGTGCTCGGCCGACGCCGGGTCGATGCGGCGGAGCAGCTCCTCGAGCCCCGCGCGCGGCGCGGGCGAGCGCGCGTCCCGCTCGCCCCCTTCGGCCGCCCCCCACTCGCCCTCCCCGCCTTCGCCCTCGCCGCCCCCGCCCTCGACGCCCGCGCGGCGCGCGTTCCGCTCGGCTTCGTGCGCGCGGCGGTAGCCCTTCACGGCGAGCTCCCACGCGAGCGTGCGATCGCGGTGCGTGTCGCCGAGGCGCTGGAAGAGCTCCACGCTGCGCGCCGCGCCCGCCCCGCCGGGGAGCGCGCCGGCCGCGGACGCCTCGACCTCGAGCAGCGCGACGAGGTCGCCCCAGCGCTCCGCGCGCGTGTAGAGCGCGGCCAGCGCGTTCCCGCTCTCCGGGTCGGGCGCGAGCTCCTCGCGGATGCGGCGCCAGGTGGCGATGGCCTCGTCGGCGTCGCCGAGCTCGCGCTCGAAGAGCCGCGCGACGCGCCCGAGATCGCGCCGGCCGCCCGCGCCGCCGCGCACAGCCGCGCGGCGCTCCAGCACGGCCGTGAGCTCGCGGTACCGCCCGCCCTCCTCGAGCAGCGCCGCGAGTCCGTCGAGCGCCGCGAGATCCTGGCGGTCGTCGACGAGGCGCGCCGAGTACGCCGCGATCGCCCGCGCCTCGTCGCCGAGCCGCGAGGAGGCGAGCCGCGCGAGCTCGCCGAGAGCCTCGCGCCGCGCCGCCGGGTCCGTCTCGATCGCGGCGAGCGTGTCGAGCACGTCGCACCGCTCGACGACGCGGTCGGCCTCCGCGAAGAGCCGATCGAGCGCGCGGGCGGCGTCCCGCGCGGACTCCGCGTCGCCGCTCGCCTCGGCGAGCGAGAAGAGCCGGCGGAAGAGCGCGATCGCCCCGTCGGCGTCGCCGAGCCGGTCGCGGCGGAGGAGCGCGGCGTCGCGCACGAGCGAGAGCGCCTGCCGCGCGTCGCCGGCGCGCGGCTCGGCCGCGGCGAGGACCTCGGCGAGGCGGTCGTGCCGGCCGAGGCGCTCGGCGAGCTCGGCGAGCTCCGCGCGATCGCCGGCCTCCGATGGCGTGAGCTCGACGAGCTCGGCGAGCCGCGCAAACGCGCCCGGCTCGTCGCCGAGGGCGTCGCGGCGGAGCCGCACGATCTCGCGCAGCAGCGCCGGGCGGTCGCCGGCGTCGGCGCCCTCGAGCTGGATCTCGAGCACGCGCACGAGGTCGGTGGGCCTCGCCTCCTCGCGGTAGTGCTTCGCGAGCAGCGCGGCCGACCGCTGCCGCGCGGCGAGCGCGCCGGCCTCACCGGCGGGCGCCTGCTCGGGCGGCAGCCCCCCGAGGATCCGCTCGAGCAGCGCGAAGGCGTCGACGGGGCGCGGCGCCGCGCGGGCGGCGCGCGGCTCCGGGGGCGCGTCGAGGAGCTTCTCGACCACGGGGAGCGCCGACGCGGCGTCGCCGACGCCCTCGATCCAGAGGAGCGCGACGCGCTCGCGGAGCCGATCCGCGGCGTCGCCGGAGAGCCTCGGCAGCTCGGCCGACAGGAGATCGATGAGCGGGCGGTGCCTGCCGTGCCGCTCGTAGAGCCGCTCGAGCGCGGCGCGGGTGCGCGCGTCGTCCTGGAGCGGGAGGAGCTGCTCGAGGTAGCGCATCGTGCGCTCGCCGTCGCCGGCGAGGTCACGCGCGACGGCCGCGGCGTCCTCCAGGAGGAAGACGCGCTCGTCGGCCGCCGAGGTGCGCTCGAGCATCGCGTCGTAGAGCGCGAAGAGGTCCTCCCAGCGCTCGGCCGCGTTGTAGGCGAGCTTCAGCCGCTCGAAGCCCCAGAGCGAGCCAGGCACGAGCTCGACGAGCCGGCGGAGCAGCGCGAGGGCGGTCTCCGGCGCGTCGAACCACTCCTCGTGGTGCTCGACGGCCCGCCGGCCGATCTCCTCGACGATGTCGGGCGGGAGCGCCGCGCCCGCGTCGAGCGCCGCGGCATGCGCGGCCGCGACGCGCTCGGGCTGCTTCGCCCGGCGGCCGAGCTCCTCGAGCCGATCCCAGAGGGCGAGCTCGCCCGGCAGCTCCGAGACCGCGCGCAGGGCGACGCCGAGGCCGCGCGGCGCGTCGTGGTCGTGGTGATCGAGCAGGCGCTCGAACCAGCCGCGGCGGACGGCGGCGCGCTGCGCGGCCGCGAGGCTGCCCGCGTCGAGCAGGGCGCCCGGCGCGGCGTCCGCCGGCGAGCTCGCGAGGAGCGCCTCCAGCAGCGCGACGCGCGCCTCGGGATCGTCGAGCGCGTCGCACGCGCGCTCGAGGAGGAGCGCCGCGCGCGCCTGCGTCTCGGGGCGCCCGAGCGCGCGCTGCACGATCTCGATCACCGCGGGCTCGATCGTCCCGGCCTCGATCGCGGGCGCGACCGCGTCGAGCGCGTCCGCCGGCCGATCCAGCCGATCGAAGAGGAGCGTCGCGAGCTCGACGTCGAGCGCGACGCGCGCGCTGCCCTGACTCCGGTCGCGGCGCGCCGCGAGCACCTCCGCCGCGCCCTCGTGATCGCCCACCTCGGCGAGGAGGCGCCCCCGCGCCGCGAGCGCGTCGTCGTTCTCGGGATCCGCCTCGAGCAGCCGGGCGTAGAGCGCCGCGGCCGCCGCGCGGTTGCCGATCTCCTCTTCCCACGCGGCCCACGCGGAGAGCGCCCTCGGGCGCTCGCCCTCGCGCCCGCGCTCCACGAGGAGCGTGAAGAGCCAGCGCCGGTCCACGCGGCGCGCGAGCGTGTCGGGGCTCTGCGCGAGGAACGCGCGGAACGCCTCCAGGGCGGCGGCGTCGAGCGCGCCCAGCGCGGCGTCGCCGTCGTCCTGGGGCGAGAGCAGGCGCCGGTAGACGGACGCGGCGTCGTCCTGCCGCTCGGGATCGGCGGCGAGCACGCGCGCGAGCGCCGCCTCGATCGCCCGGGCGCGCGCCGCCGCCCTGCCGGCGGCCGCGCCCCCCTCCCCGTCGGCGCTCATGCGATCGCGGAGATCGAGCGCGGCGTCGACGAAGCGCGACGTCGCGCGCGCCCGGATCGCCGCGTCCTCGAGCGCCGCGAGCGCCGCGAACGCCTCGTCGTCGGACGCCGCGGTGTCGAGCAGGACCTCGCAGACGGCCGCGAGCCGAGCCCAGGCCCCCTGCCCGCGGTAGAGCGCCGCGAGGCGGGCGGCGGCGTCGCGGTGCTTCGGCGCGACGGAGAGCACGCGCTCGTAGAGCTTCTGCGCTCGCTCCGGATCCGCGAGCGGCCCCTCGGCGAGCCCGGCGGCGCGCTGCCAGGCCGTCACCGCGGCCTCGAGGTCGCCCGGAGCGGCCTGCGCCGCCGGGGCGTCCGCCGCGCGCGCGGCGTCGGGCGCGTCGGCCGCGCGGATGCCGAACGCCGCGAGCTCACCGAGGCGCTCCAGCCAGAGCGCCTCGTCCAGGGGATCGCCCGCGGCGGCGACGCGCCGCTCGAGCACCTCGCGGAGCAGCGCCGGGTCGCCCGCGGACAGCGCGAGCGCCTCCATCGCGGCGAGCGCAGCGCCGTCGAGCGCCGCGCCGCTCGAGAGGCTCGCGCGGTAGTGCGCGACCGCGCTCGGGACCTCCCCGCCCCTCGCGGCCGCGTCCGCCATGCGCAGCTCGTGGGCGACGCGCGCGTCGGGCGCCACGCCCGGGAGCCGCTCGGCCAGCGCGCCGTAGAGCGCGCCCCACGCGCCGCCCGCCGCGTACGTATCGAGCAGCGCCTCGTACGCCGCGTCGTCGCCCGCGTCGTCCTCGATGGCCGCGCGGTAGGTCGCGGCCGCCCCGGCGAGGTCGCCGACGTCGCGGCGCTGGATGGTGCCGATGGCGTGCAGGAGCTCGCGCCGCCGCGCGGGCGCGCACGGCTGCGCGAGCGCCTCGCGGTAGAGCGCGAGCCGCTCCTCGGGGCTGCCCTGCTCGCGCAGGAGCGCGTCGACGCGCGCGATGAGATCGAGCGACGAGGGCTCGAAGGCGAGCGCGCGGCGGTAGAGGGCGAGCGCCTGGGTCACGTCGCCGCTCGCGAGCAGCGCCTCGCCCGCGCGCCGCGCGAGGTGCGACAGCGCCGGGCTGTCCACCGCGCGATCCCCGAGCGCCCCCGCGAGCGCCGGCGCGCGGCGCGCGGACTCGCTGCCGTGCTCCGTCAGCCGCTCGACCTCGGCGACCCACCGCGCGAGCCGCTCCGGCGCGTACGCGGTCGCGAGCGAGAGCCCGCGCGCCGAGAGATCGAGCGCCTTCTTCGGGTCCCTGAGCTCGCGCTCGGCCACGGAGGCCGCCTCCTCGAGCGCCGCGAGCCTGCCCGACACGTCGGCCGGCGTCGGCGCGGACGCGCCGGGGGCCCACGCGACGGGCCCGAGCTCCGCCTTCGTCTCGAGCACGCGCACGAGCAGCGGCGCCGCTTTCTCTGCGCGCGCGATCGGCTCCAGCACCGCGCAGGCCGCGAGCCGCTGATCGTCGGTCAGCAGCAGGTGGGAGCTCTGCCGCGACGATTCCGCGCCGGCGGCGCTGTTGCCCGGGGGCGCGCCCAGCATCTTCTCGACCGCGAGCCGGCTCGGTCGGTCGGTCGGATCGAGCGCGAGCGCCTCGCGGTACGCGACGATCGCGCCGGCCGGATCGTCGAGCCGCGCCATGCGGATCGCGCCGATCCGGGCGAGCACCGAGGCGCGGTCCTGCCCGGCCGCGAGCTCCGCCTCGGCCTCGAGGAGCGCCTCGAGCTCGGCCCAGCGCCGCTCCTGCTCGAGCAGCGGGACGAGCCGCGCGTGCGCCTCGCGCGACGGCCCGAACGCCGCGAGGTAGCGGCGCCAGGCGGCGACGGCGGCGGGCAGATCCGCGAGCCGGGTGCGCAGCTCGGCCGCGCGGAAGGCGAGCTCCCGCGCCGCGCGGCGGTCCGGCTCCGCCTCGGCGCGCCGCTCGAGGACCCACGCGAGGCCCTCGTGCGCCGAGGTGGCCTCGTACAGCCGCTCGAGCGCGGCGAGCGCGCCCGGCTCGCGCGAGGAGCCCGACTCCGCGAGCCTGCGGTAGGCCGCGATCGCGCCCGCGGCGTCGCCGAGCTCCTCCTCGTAGAGCCGCGCGAGCCGCTCCGCCGCGGCCTCGCGCGCCTCGGCCTCCGGCTCGGCCTCGGCGAGCCGCTCGAGCGCGCCCGCGAGCCCGCGCGCGTCGCGCTCGCGCTCGCAGAGCTTCGCGAGCCCGCGGGCCGCGCGCCGCGCGGCCGCGTCGTCGGGCTCGCCGTCGAGCGCCTGCTGGAACGACGCGCGCGCCTTCCTGCCGTCCCCGAGGCCCTCGTACAGCTCGCCGAGCTCGGCGGCGATGCGGGCCTTGAGCGGCTTGTCCTTGGCGCCGGCCGACGCGCGCACGAGCACGCGCGCCGCGTCGGCCTGACGGTCGAGCGCCGACGCGAGCGCGACGAAGCGCTCGCGCACCGCCTCGTCGGACGGGTCGACCGCGAGGATCTGCTCCGACAGCGAGAACGCCGACGCGAGATCGCCGAGCCGCTGGAACTGCAGCTCGACGAGCCGCTTCTGCACCTCGACGCGGCGCGGCCCGCGCAGGTTCTCGATCTGGAGGGCCATCATCCGCGCCGCCTCCGGGGCGTCCCCGCGGCGCGCGTGGGCCGCCTCGAGCGCCGCGGCCGCGCGCACGAGGACGGTCTTGCGCGCGAGCAGGGCCTCACCGGCGCGGAGGGCGGCCTCGTGGCCCGGGCTCTGCGCGAGCACCTCCTCGACGTGCGGCAGCGCCCGCTCGATCTCCTTCAGCGGGCCGCTGTAGAGGTCGATGAGCCGCGTGCGGATCTCGAGCGCGTCGGGCGGCGGCGCCTCCGCGGTGAGCGCCTGCTCGAGCATCCTCGCGATCTCCTGGTGCCGCCCGGCGCGCGCGTAGCGCGCCTCGAGCTCCCAGCGCGCCGAGGCGTCGGCGGGGTCGACCTTGAGGATCTGCTGGAGCAGCTTGATCGCGCGCTCCTCGTCGCTCGCGCCGTTTCCGTTGACGTCGACGAGCTCGAACGCGCGGCGGAGCAGCGACAGCTGCTCGGCGCGGTCCGGGCGGTGGCCCGCCGCGAGGGCGTAGAGGTCCGCGAGCTTCGCCGGCTCGTTCGCCTCCTGGAGGATGCGCTCGAGCCGGAAGAAGGACTCCTGGTGCGAGGGCAGCACGGAGAGCGCCCGCTCGAGGTAGGGGCGAGCGCCGCCGGGGTCGCCGAAGGAGTCGGCGAGGAACTCGGCGGCGCGCACGAGGACCTCGGCCTGGGCGGCCTGCGGGAGCATCCCGAACCGCCGCTCGCCGACGAGGCGCTCGTAGGCGAACGCGAGCTCGGAGAACCGGTCGTGGCGGGCGGAGGTCTCGTGGAGCTTCGCCCAGAGCTCGGGGTGCAGGCTCCCCTTGGCCGCCGCGGCCACGAGCACGTCGAGCGCGGCTGCCTCGTTGTCGATCCCCTGCTCGAGCGCGGATTCGAGGTTGTCGATACGGAACGAGACGCGCGCGCTCTTCGTGTCCTGCTGCATGTGGATCCGGACCTCGGCTGGCGGTGGAGCAAGGGGCCGGCGTGCCGGCGCTTCCGTCGAACCTGCGCCCGCAGTGCGCTGCGGAGCGCTGCCCAAGGTAACAGGAGCGTTTCCCAAATGGGCTCGGGGATCGGGGCCCGGCGCTGGGGGGGCGGGCTCGACCGCCGGGGGCGGCGTCGCGCGGCATGCGGGAACGCCGCGGCGGCGCGACGAATGGCCTGGGCAGAGGTGATGAGACGCGGTGAGGCGTGTGGGGGCGACTGCCCCTGCTCCAGCCGGCGGGCGCTGCGCAAAGCGCCCGCGAGCGCCGCGAGCCAGCCCCCTGTCGAGGAGGCCTCGAAGGCGCGGCCAGCGGGCGCGCGCGTGGTGGCCTATTGTCTGCTCTTCAGCGCTCGGGTAGGCGCACCGCCGCGGAATTGCCACCTCGAGCGCCGGGGCGGCCCGAGCAAGGGGGCGATGACGCCGGGGTCTGCTCGATAGCGCCCGCCGCGCAGCGTGGCTGATCATGTTGGAGGCGCCCGCCCGACTCTCGCCTTCGACATACCCGAGCCTGCTTCGACGAACCCGATGAATCCAATCGTGATGCTCGACGACTCAAGGTCGGCGCCCTGGGCAACTTGACCGGTCCTCCGCTGGGCACCAGGAGATGCTTGGTATCCGCGCAGGGAAGCGTCCGCTCGTCGACGGCGAGCACCTCGCAAGATGAGGCGCAGGGCGCGCGGACGGGGTCTGCGCAGAAAGGAATCGTTATGCGCATCGAAAAGGCGATTCTCGGCAGCCTCGCCGCAGCCGCGCTGTTCGGGGCCGGGCCGCTGGACGCACGAGCGAGTGAGCCCGTGGCGACAGCGCAGAACGCGGTGGCCAGCCCGGCCGGCTGGAATCTCGCGGGGAGCAAGCCGGAGGCGTACGCGGTCGGCGTCGACAGCAAGATCAAGCGCAGCGGCAAGGCCGCCGCGTTCCTCAGGTCGGTGAGGGACCCAGGCGATGAGTTCGGCACCTTGATGCAGTCCATCAGCGCCATTGAGTTCCGCGGCAAGCGGGTCCGGCTGCAGGGCTGGGTGAAGAGCGAGAACGTCAAGGGCTGGGCCGGCCTGTGGATGCGCGTGGATGGTCGCCACAGCAACACGCTCGCTTTCGACAACATGAGCGATCGCGCCATCAAGGGGACGACCGACTGGACGCAGTACCACGTCGTCCTGGACGTGGACAACGCGGCCGAGTCCATCTCCTTCGGCACGCTCCTCACCGAGACCGGCGCGCTCTGGATCGATGACCTCGATCTCTCGCCGGTGCCGACGACGGTGCCCACCACGGAGCTGTCGCTGGCCAAGACGCTCCCGCAGCGGCCGGTGAACCTCGGCTTCGACGACTGACAGCGCCTCGCCTCCGATTGAACCCACACCTGCGCGCGCCCTCTCGACGACGCCTATCACGACGAAGGCGATCTGCCCGGTCGGAGCCAGCGTGGTCCTCTGCGGACGCGCGAGGTCGGTGACGTGCTGCCCGAGAACGCACGACATCTTGGGCCGCCGTGAGCCAGCCCGAGGGCCTCGGTCAAACGCCGGCTCCTCGCGGGCAACGGACGTTACTTGGCGGCTTCGAAGCCGAGCGCGAAGCGGGCGCGGCGCGGGGTCGTGCCGGCGAGGTGGATTCTCTCCACAATACGGCTCACGCATTGATCGCTGTCGACACCCGTGTAGCCGCCCAGCTTGGCGGCGCTATCCGGGCTGAGCTCGATATCGAGCTCGGCGGGGCTCTTCGGCGGCTCGGCGTAGCAATACGGCACCCGGCGCGACAGCACCTCCTCGAGCAAAGCGATCTCCTGCTTGCTCAAGGCCTTCGCGCTCTCCGCGTTCGCCTTCGCGATCACCCGCACCTTGGGCTTGCCTCCCAGGCGGAAGACGTCGCACGCGCTCCGGCCCTGCTGCGACCTGTCGTTCGCGGCCTCGACCCGCGCCCTCGCCGCGTCGGCCTTCTTCTCGCGGTCGGTGTCCGTGTAGACCTTCACGAGCGAACAGCACGCGCTCACCGAGCCGCTCGCGCACGCTCGATCCAGCGCCTTCTCGGCGATCGCCGCGTGAATCTTCGCGGGCTCGAGGTCCATGTGCAGCTCGCCGCGCTCCTCGCAAGCGGCGACGTCTCCCGCATTGCAGGCGCGGTCGAAGCTCTCGTCGACCTCCTTGTCGTGGCCGTCCTGACTCGAGAGCGCCCGGCCGAGCGCGGCGCAGCTCTTCGCGCTCTTCTGGCACGCGGCGCGGAGCTCCTTCAGGTGTACCTCGCGCTTGTCACACGCGCTCTTCGCGCCGAGCTTGCACGCCTCGCCGAACGCCGGCAGCGCAGACCCGAGCGAGAACCCCGGGGTCGCCTTGTCTTCCGTCTTCGCGTGGAGGTCGCCCAGCGTCTCGCACGCGGCCGCCTTGCCCGCCGCGCACTCGGTCTCGCAGGTCTCGATGTCCTGCGCTTCGCTGCACGTCTTCGCCGGAGCGGGGGCCGCGGTCGGCGCGGGCTCGGCGGGCGCCGGGCTCACGACCGGAGCAGGCGCCACGCCGCTCGCACCAGGGGGCGCCTGCGCGGGCGGGGCGGCCGCCGGCGGAGCCGGTTGACCGCACGCCACGAGCGAAGCAGCAGCGCAGCACGGGAGGAGAATGGCAGCGAGGCGCATTTTCACGGGCGCCACCGTACAGCCATTCCGAGCTGATAGGGCGGAAAAACGGGATCGCTGGAAGACGCCAATCACCCGGAAGAGGAGCGCGAAGGACCCGCTGCCTATTGCCGCCCACGCCGTCACGGCGAGGTGGATCCTCTCGCCGTGTCCGATTCGGCCTCTGCCGGGAGCAAAGGGAGCTCGACGATGAACGCGGCGCCTGCGCTCGGCGCGCTCTCGACGCGGATGGCGCCGCCATGGGCCGTGATGATCCATCGAACGATGTAGAGGCCGAGGCCGAGGCCGCCGAAGTTGCGGACGGAGACGGCGCGCTCGAAGCGCTCGAAGATGCGGGCCTGATCGGCCTCGGCGATGCCCATGCCGTGATCGCGGACGACGAGCAACGCGCGATCACCCTCGCCGCGCACGGCGACGTGAATGGGGCCCCCGGCGCCGTACTTGATCGCGTTGGACAGGAGGTTGATGAGGACCTGCTCCATGCGAGAAGGATCCCAGCGCCCGACCACGGGCTCGTCCAGATCGAGATCGGCGCGGCAGCGGGCGTCGTCGAGCTGCTGGTGCATCCGCTCGACGACCTCGCGCGCCACCGCCGCCAGGTCGACCGGCGC
This sequence comes from Sorangium sp. So ce128, assembly GCF_051525245.1. Classification (NCBI taxonomy): domain Bacteria; kingdom Pseudomonadati; phylum Myxococcota; order Polyangiales; family Polyangiaceae; genus Sorangium; species Sorangium sp. So ce128. The sequence continues at coordinate 9,213,185 of NZ_CP150313.1, forward strand.
GCGCGAGAGGGTCAACCGGCCTGCGTTCAGGCGCGTGACGTCGAGCAGCTCGTTGACCAGGTGGGCGAGCCGCGCGATCTGGCGATCGAGGACGTGGAGCGCGGCGTCGATGCGCTCCGGGGCGATCTCCGCGCGCCGGTAGCGAGGCAATAGCCGGGCGAGGAGGTGGGTCTGCATCGTCAGCGAGGTGAGCGGGGTCTTGAGCTCGTGCGAGGCGACGAGGAGGAACTCGTCCCGGCGCTCGATCGCCTGCTGGGCCTCGGCGAACAGGCGCGCGTTGTCGAGGGCGAGCGCGGCGCGGCTGCCCAGCTCCTCGGCGAGCCACAGGTCGGCGGGCCGATAGCGGCGCCCGGGCGCGGTCGCCAGCAGGGTCATGACCCCGAAGCGCCGGTCGCGCGCGAGGAGCGGGACGCGGAGGAAGGAGCGAGCGCCGAGCCGCTCGAGGAGCAGCGCCACGCGGACGTCGCCCACCTCGATCCGGTCCGGCGAGGTCGCTGCCAGGGGCCGCAGCGCCTCGATCACCGCGTCGGCGAGCTCGGCCGGCACGCCCGCGGTGACCGCGGTGACCGTCGATCCAGGAGCGCCCTGGGCGAGATCCACGTCGATGACGCACCAGTCGGCCAGCTCGGGGACCACGAGCTGCGCCACGCTTTCGAGGGTGGCGCCGTAGCCGAGGGCCATCAGCTTGCGGCTCGCCTCGGCCAGGAAGCGCTCGGCCAGCTCGGCCCGCTTGCGCTCGGTGATGTCGGTGGAGATGCCGCAGAGCACGCCGGGCATGACCTCCTCGCCGAGAGGGAACTTGACCGACAGGAAGGTGCGCCGATCATCGTCTACCAGCGTGTCCTCCTCGAACTCCAGCGGCTCGCCCGCGTCGAGCACCCGCCGGTCGTTGGCCTGGAGCACCTCGACGGTCGCATTGCGAAAGAGCTCGGCGTCGGTCTTTCCGAGGAGCTCGTCGCTCGGCAGGCCGAGGAGGTTGCCCGCCTGGCGGTTGGCGAGCAGATACCGGCCCTCGCGATCCTTGAGGTAGATGGCTGCAGCGGAGTTGTCGACGATGGCCTGCAGCGTCGCCTGGTTGGTCTTCAGCGCCTGCTCCGCCCGCCGCCGCTCGGCGTTCTCCTGCTCGACCTTGGCATAGAGCATGGCGTTCTCGAGCGAGATGGCCGACTGCGAGGTGAGCAACTCGAGCACGCTGAGCCGCCCGGGGGTGAACGCGCCGGCCACGAGCCCGTTCTCCAGGTAGAGCATGCCGAGCAGCCGGGCCTGGCGCATGATCGGGAGGCACAGCACCGACCTCGGCCTCTTCTCCGTGAAATACTCGTCCTCGGAGAACGTGTGCCTGGCCGTGGCGTCGTCGAGCAGCACGCGCTCGTGGCTGCGGAGGACATAGTTGAGGATGGATTGCGGCAGCGCCTCCGACGCCTCGCCCGCGTCAAGCAGCCGCGCGGCGCTCCTGGACGTCGCGATCGCCGCCGTCGTCGACAGGCGATCTTCCCGGATCAGGAGCACACAGCCTTCGTCGGCGCCCGCGTGTTCGATCACCGTGCGCAGGAGCATCTCGAGCAGGCGCGGGAGCTTGAGCTCGCCGGAGATGCTCTGAGAGGCCTTGACCACCGACAGGACGTCGAACTGCTCGGCCCGGACGGCGAAGGTGACGGTGGGGGCGATCGGCCTGCGCTCGACGAGGTGGGGATAGCGCTGGTCGAGCTGCTCGACCTTGGCGTGGGCTCCCCAGGAGAAGTAGCCAGCGCGGGCGTCTCGCAGGTAGGCGTCGGCGGGCGTGGAGAGGCCGCGCGCGCGGTAGAACCCGGCGGCGAGCTCGCAGGCGATGGCCACGTGCTGGACGAAGCCGCCCTCCCGCGCCGACGCGATGGCCTGCTCGTAGAGCCGCATCGCCTCCGATTCCTGCCCGCGGAGCCGGGCGATCTCGGCGCGGACCAGGGCGTGCTTGTGGAAGAAGTTGTCCGGGCAGCTCGCGGCCCACTCGCCGAGCTGCCGCTCGCAGTCGAGTAGACCCGCGGGGAGCTCCTCTGCCGGAGATGGCCGCGCCCCGTGTTGCCCCTGCGGCGCGTGCGCGTCGTGAGAGACCGCCGCGAGCGCGAGGGCGTAATAATAGCAGTTCTCGGCGATGAGCGCGGAGGGCTCGGTCCTGAAGGGGTGGTCGACGATCACGCGCGTCGCCGCGGCGAGCGCCTCTCCGGGGGAGCCGAGCACGAAGAGCGCCTGGGTCTTCATGCTGTCATGGAGGCCGCGAGCGCCCCGCAGTTCGCCCTCGTCGAGCCGCGCCTCGAAGGCCGACGGGACCAGGTCGGAGCCGTCGAGCGTCGAGTAGCGAACCGGCCTCCCTCGCAGCGTCTGGATCATGGCGCGGCCGCTGAGGAGGGGGCCGTGCGCGAACGCGAAGCCCGCCCTGCGCACGAAGCCGAGGCGCTCCTCGACCTCGCGGAGCACGTCCTCCAGCGGCTCGCCGGAGAGCAGCGGGAACAGCGGGGCCCAGATGCAGTTGAAGCACGCCATCTGCAGATTGCCGGACTCGACCGCGGCGCTGAAGCCGGCGCGCGTGTACGGAGTTGTCTCTCGGTAGTGGCGTGTCCAGAAGACGACATGCTGTCCGAAGAGGGTGAACACCAGCGCTTTCATGGTGAGCAGGCCGCTCCTGTCCGCGAGGTCGTGGCCGAGCTTTCCGAACAGGTAGGCCTCACGGTATCGCCCGAACTGCGGGCCGAGCATTCGCGCGAAGGCCGCATAGGCGTGAGCGGAGCTCTCGGCGTTGCCGTGGCGCAAGCTGAGCTTCACCATGCGCACGATGACCAGGCAATGGAGGTCCTGGTCAACGGAGATCGCGGGGCTCGCCACGCCGTTCAGCACGGCCATCACGACCTTGCTCGCGGACTGCTCCATGGGGGGCAGCCGGAGCAGGTCCTCGATCGCATGGTCGCCCAAGGCCTGCCAGACGCTCTCGATCTCTTCTGTGACCTGTGCCTTGGTGGGGTGTGGCGGAAGGTCGATATCCCACGTGCGGAGCCACGAGAGCCCGAGCTCGACGGCGTGGTCGCTCCGCCCGCGGGCCTGGTAGAAGACGACCGCCAGCTCCACGACGGCGGCGCGCTCGATCTTGGTCCTCGCGTGCTCCAAGAGCTCCCCGAGGAGCCGCTCGGTCTCCTCGAAACCGCCGGCGACGTGCGCGGCGCGAGCGCGCTCGAGGCTCAGGTCGTAGGTCAGATCGTACCGGGTCTCCCAGCGCTCGCGGGGATCTTGCGCGAGGAGGGCCATGCCGGCGGCGAAGAGGGCCGCGGCGGACTGGTAGGCGGCGGCGGCCTTGGCCTTCCTGCCGGCGCGGAGGTTGAGGGCGGCGAGCTCGTCGCGCTCCGCCTGGGAACGCAGGAGGACGGCGCCGCGGTTGAGGTGGTCCACGATGTCGAAGAGCGCGTCCTCGCGCTCCTCCGGGCGCCGCGCCTTCAGGAGCAGCTGGCCGATCCGGAGGTGCACCTCGGGCAGCTGTCCCGCCGGGATGAGCGAATAGGCGGCCTGCTGCACCCGGTCGTGGAGGAAGCGGTAGGAGGAGCCTCTCCGGCAGACGAGCAGCCCCTCCCGCACGGCCTCCTCGAGCGCCTCGCGGAGCTCTTCCGCCGGGCGGCTCGCGACGATCGCGAGGGCGTCGAGGTCCGCGCTGCTGCCAAGGCACGCGGCGAGCTTGAGGGCGTCGCGCGTGAGGACGGAGAGCCGCTTCAGCTTGCCCACCATCAGCTCGACGATGTTGTCGGTGAAGCCCTGGTCGCGGATGGCGGCGAGGTCCCACCGCCACGCGCCCTCGTCGGCGTCGAAGGTGATGAGCCCCTCTTCGTGCAGGGTGATGAGGAACTGGAGCACGAAGAACGGGTTGCCGCCGGTCTTCTCGTAGACGAGCCGGGACAGCGGCCCGGCCGGGGCGTGGACCGCCTCGGCGACGAGGGCGCCGACGTGGGGGGCGGAGAGCGGCGCGAGGGCGATGTCGTCGACAGGGACGCCGTGCTTCTGCGCCTCGGCCAGCGTGAGCCGGAGCGGGTGCGTGGGGCCGACCTCGTTGTCGCGGTAGGCGCCGATCAGCAGCAGGTGCGCGGCGTCGGCGCGGGTGGCGAGCTGCTCGAGCAGCTGGAGGCTGGCCGCGTCGGCCCACTGGAGATCGTCGAGGAAGAGCGCGACGGGGTGCTCCTTCTGGGCGCACGCCGCGACGAACCGCAGGAGCATCGCGTGCAGCCGGCGCTGCGCCTCGGCGGGCGGGAGCTCGGGCACGGGCGGCTGGGGACCGAGGAGCAGCGCGAGCTCGGGGAGCAGGTCGGCGAGCAGCCCGCCGTCCTGGCCGAGCGACTCGCGGAGGCGCCGCCGCCAGCGGTCGGCCTGCTCCTCGCTCGCGCACAGGATCTCCTGCGAGAGCGCCCGGAAGGCCTGGATGAAGGCGTGGAAGGGGATGTCGCGCTTGAGCTGATCGAACTTGCCGGAGAGGAAGAAGCCGCGCTCGCGCACGATGGGCCTGCGCAGCTCGGCGACGAGCGACGACTTGCCGATGCCCGAGTAGCCCGACACGAGCACGAGCTCGGTCCGGCCGCTCGCGACCACGCGCCCGAACGCGTCGAGCAAGGCCTCTAGCTCGCGCTCGCGGCCGTAGAGCCGCTGCGGGACCTGGAACCGATCGGAGACGTCGCGCTGGCCGAGCGGAAAGGCCTCGATGGTGCCGCTCGCGCGCAGCCGGCCGACGCACCGGTCGAGGTCGTACCGCAGGCCGAGCGCGCTCTGGTAGCGCGCGTCGGCGGCCTTCGCGAGCAGCTTGAGCACGATCGCGGACAGCTGCAGCGGGATCAAGGGGACGAGCGCGTGCGGCGGCCGCGGCGCCTGGGCGACGTGGCAGTGGACCCACTCGACGGGGTCGCTTGCCTGGAAGGGCAAGGTGCCGGTCAACATCTCGTAGAAGGTGACGCCGAGGGAGTACAGATCGGTGCGCTCGTCGATCCAGCGGTTCATGCGGCCCGTCTGCTCGGGCGCCATGTACGCGAGCGTGCCCTCGATGAGCCCGTCGTGCGCGAGCTCCTCGGCCTCGCGGGGCGAGAGGGAGGCGATGCCGAGATCGGTGATCTTCACCTCCCCGGTGTCGGGGTTGTGGAGCAGGTTCTGGGGCTTGATGTCCTTGTGGATGACGTGCCGCCGGTGCAGCTCGGCGAGCGCGCCGGCGAAGCCGATGGCGAGGGGCAGGAAGCGCTCGATGGGCATGGGGCCGCTGAGGAGCCGGTCGAGCGAGCGGCCACCGAAGTCCTCCAGGACCAGGGTCACCTGGTCGCTGAACGTCTCGATGCCGTAGGCCTTGACGACGACCGTCGACTCGATCGACCTGGCGATCTCGAGCTCGTGCTGCAAGCGCCCCAGGGCGCGCGGGCTCGCGTGGTCGCGCCGCAGGACCTTGAGCACCACCGGCAGGCCGTCCTCCTCGCGCCTCGCGCGATAGAGGATGGTATCCGCACCTCGGTGCAACACTTCGAGTACGCGGTAGCGGGGACTATCGGGCATACGGGGAGGGGGCGAGCGCCGGAGCGGCCCCCGAGGCGCCGGCCAATTTGTGATGTTGCCCGAAGGACCGCGCTTTGCCACGGGAAACGGCGGCGCAATCTTGAGCCGGCTCGCCCGCGGCACGCCGTCATGCCCGGGGAGCCGGACGGACGCTGCGATGGCCGAGGTCATGAGAGGACGAGGACGTCAGCTCGCTTAATGAAAGCGCGAACACATGGCGATTTCCGGAGAGCGGGCTGAATCGATCATGGCCCTTTCTTCTCTGCCTGCGCGAGCAACTCCCTCGTCCTGTCGCCCTTGCCCGGCGAGCTGGCGCCGTGGTAATTTTTCGATGACTCGGAGTTCGGGGGGGTCGACTGGCTGATGCTCACTCTACCTAGCTACCACTCCGTCAGCCATTTCGATCCAAGAGGCGACTCCGCCCGATACCGCGCGATCCGTGCGAACGACGGAGCTCCCGTGGTGCTCAAGGTGCTCGGCGCGGGCGGCTCGCGCGTCGTGGACCGCGCCCGCGTCAAGCACGAGTACAAGCACATCGCGCAAATCGAGTCCGAACGCGTCGTCAAGGTCTACGGCGTGGAGGAGCACGACGGGGAGCTCGTCCTCGTCCTCAAGGACACGGCCGGCGACGAGCTCGAGGGCCACCTCGCGGCGCGCGGCAGGCTCGACGTCCTCGACGTCGACGCGTGCCTCGAGCTCGCCATCTCCATGGCCGAGGCGGTGCGCGTGCTGCACGGGCACGGGATCGTGCACGGCGCCGTCAGGCCGAAGAGCTTCCTCGTCTCTGGCGACAGTCAGGCCCGGATCCTGAACTACGGAATCGACGCCGCGGTCACGCGGGAGCGCGAGTCGCTCTACAGCGATGCTGTCATTTCCGACGTGCTCCCCTACATCTCGCCCGAGCAGACCGGCCGGATGAACCGGAGCGTCGACCACCGCGCCGATCTGTACTCGCTCGGCGTGCTCTTCTATCGCATGCTCACCGGGGACGTCCCTTTCAAGGCGAGCGACCCGCTCGAGCTCGTCCACGCCCACATCGCCCAGATCCCCGAGCACCCCGCGGCGCGAAGCGCCGCCGTGCCCGCCGCGCTCGGCGATGTGGTCATGAAGCTGCTCTCCAAGAACGCGGAGAACCGTTATCAATCCGCGAGCGGCCTCCTCGCCGACCTTCACGAGTGTCGGCGGCGCCTCGACCATGGCGAGCTCGATCGCTTCGACCTGGGCCAGCGCGACGCCGCGTACCTGCTGCAGATCCACCAGAAGCTCTATGGTCGCGAAGAGAGCATCGAGCGCCTCACGGAGGCGTTCTTCGGAGTCCTGGGCGGCACGCGCAAGATCGTCCTCGTCTCGGGCTACTCCGGCATCGGGAAGTCGTCCCTGGTGCAGGAGATCCTGAAGCCCCTCGCGCGCGAGAAGGGCTATTACATCACGGGCAAGTACGACCAGTTCAATCGGGACCGGCCCCTCGGCCCGGTGCTCCAGGCGTTCGACGCGCTGCTCCGGCAGATCCTGTCCGAGAGCGAGGAGCGCATCGCGCGCTGGCGAGCGGCGATGATCGAGGGGCTGGGGAGCAACGCGCAGGTCATCTGCGAGGTCCTCCCCGCGCTCGGGTTCCTCATCGGCGAGCAGCCGCCGGTGCCCTCCCTCGGCCCCGTCGAGGCGCAGAACCGCCTCAACCTCACCTTCCAGCGCTTCGTCTCCGCCTTCACGGGGCAGGGGCGCCCCATCGTCCTCTTCCTCGACGACCTTCAGTGGATCGACGCCGCGAGCTTGAGCCTCGTCAACGCGCTGCTCGAGGCCGAGGGGCTCGGGGCCTTCTTCTTCTGCGGCGCCTACCGCGACAACGAGGTGAGCCCCGCGCACCCCTTCATCCGCGCCGTCGAGGAGCTCCGGAAGAGCGGCGTCGAGATCGAGCCCATCGTGCTCACCCCGCTCGAGCTCCCGCACGTCAAGGCGCTCATCAGCGACAGCCTCGGGCGCTCGGACTGCGCGCAGCTCGCGGCCCTCGTGCTGAAGAAGACGGGCGGAAACCCGTTCTTCATCAAGCGCTTCCTCAAATCGATCCACGACAGCGGCGCGCTGTCCTTCGATGAGGCCGGCCGCTGGTCGTGGGATCTCGCTGCGATACGCGCCCTCGAGTACACGGATAACGTCCTCGACCTCATGGGGAGCAACATCCGCCGCCTGCCCCCCGCCGCGCAGGACGCGCTCAGGCTCGCTGCGGCCCTCGGCAACCGCTTCGATCTGGGCACGCTCTCGACCGTCAGCGAGTGCTCCATCGACGAGTTTTACGGGCGCGTCGAGCCGGCGCTCAGGGAAGAGCTCATCGCGGGCGACGGCGCGTGCCATCGCTTCGTCCACGACAAGATCCAGGAGGCCGCCTACGCGATGATCCCCGTCGAGGAGCGGCCGGGGCTCCACCACCGCATCGGGGTGCTCCTGCGGCAGCAGCTCGGGTCCGACGCGCGCTCTCTCTTCGACGTCGTGAACCACCTGAACCTCGCCGGCGACCTGATCCAGGACCCCGCGGCCCGCGTCGATCTCGCGCGGATGAACCTCGCCGCGGCCGAGCGGGCCGAGGAGAGCGCGGCGTTCGACGCCGCGCTCAAGTACCTGGCCGAGGGCATCGCCAGGCTCCCCGGCGATCCGTGGGCGACGGAGTACGAGCTCAGCTTCGCGCTCACCACGAAGATGGGCCTCATGCAGGGGCTCTCCGGCCGCCCGGACGACGCCCTCCCCACGCTGGAAGGGGCCGTGGTCCACGCGAGGAGCCGGCTCGACAAGACGCGGGCCCACGGGCTCAAGGTGCGGGTCCACATCCTCAAGGCCGATCTGCACGCCGCCCTCGAGGAGGGGCTCGTGGCCCTGCGCGCCTTCGGGATCGATCTCCCGCCCTTCCCGTCAGACGAGGCGGTCGCCGGCGACGTCGAGGCGACGCTCAGGTTCCTCGACGGCCGCTCGATGGAGTCGCTCTGCGATCTGCCGCGGCTCGCCGACCCCGAGGTCGCCGTCCTGCACAGCGTGCTGGAGGAGATGATCTCGTCCTGCTACTTCCTCGCGAGCAACAACTTCGGCTTCTGCGTGATGAAGATCCTGCGAGACACCGTGCAATACGGCGTCTCGCAAAGCTCGGTCTTCGCCTACGTCGTCTTCGGCCAGATCCTGTGCGTCAGCGGCCGGATCCCGCTCGGCTACGCCTTCGGCGAAGCCGCGGGCGAGATCCTCCGGCGCTATCCGGACAAGCGGAACGACCCGATCCTCGCCTGCATGTGGGGCGCGTTCGTCATGCACTGGCAGACGAGCTACGAGAAGGGGCGAGAGGTCCTGTTCTCCGGCATCCATGCCGGCCTGGAGACAGGACAGTACGTCTGGACCTTCTACTGCATGACCAACGCGAACACGGCGACCCTCCTGCTCGGCCGCCCCCTCGCCGAGATCAAGGCCGAATCGCAGTCGCTGCTGCCCATCAGGAAGTTCGACAGGTGGAATTTCATCACCTGGATGGTCTCCTGCGTCGGCCAGATCTGCGAGAACCTCATGAGCCCGGATCCCGGGCCGACGGAGCTGGCCGGCGAGTGGGTCCAGATCAAAGAGCTCGTCGACAGCGCGGTGCAGGTCAACAACCAGGCCTCGCTCTTCTTCACCATCTTCTACCGCCTCTTCCTGCGCGTGTTCCAGGGCGACTACGCGGGGGCGGCCGCGCTGGCGATGGAGGCGAACCCCACCATCATCGGGATCGCCGGCTGGCAGGGCAACCCGCCGTTCCACTTCTATGGCGGCGTCGCCCTCGTCCAGGCGGCCGACAGCGCGGATCCGGAGACCCGGGAGCGGTATCTCGACAAGGCCCGTGCCCTCGGCGAGAAGGTCGCCTTCTGGGCGAGCCATGCGCCCGACAACATGAGGCACCGCCACCTCCTGCTCGCGGCCGAGCTCGCGCGCGTGAGCGGCGACAGGCGAGAGGCGCTGGATCTCTACGACGAGGGCATCCGCGCGGCTGTCGAGGGCGGCTATCTCCACGACAGCGCCCTCGGCAACGAACTCTGCGCGCGCTGCTACCTGGCTCTCGGCAGGACCACGAGCGCGCGCGCCTACATGACCGAGGCCCACGCCCAGTATGCGCGCTGGGGCGCCGCGAGCGCCATGGCCCGCCTCGAGCGCGACCATCCCGATCTCGTGCTGCTGCCCGCCCCGACCGGCGCAAGGACCGGCGCCAGGGAAGACCTCGACCTGCGCAGCGTGCTCAAGGCCTCTCAGGCCCTCGCCGGGGAGATCGTCCTGTCCCGGCTGCTCGAGGCGCTGATGCGCATCATGCTCGAGAGCGCCGGCGCGCGCCGCGGCTTCTTGATCCTGAAGGACGACGGGCGCCTCACCATCGAGGCCGCCGGCGACATCGCCGGGGGCGTCGAGCGGATCGCCTCGACCCCTCTGGATTCCCGCTCCGATCTGGCCGCCAGCGTGGTCCAGTATGTCGCGCGGACCGAGGACAGCGTCGTCATGGCCGACGCCCCGAGCGATCCCGCCTTTGGATCCGACCCTTATATCAAGGCCGTCCAGCCGCGATCGCTCCTCGCGACGCCCATCTTCCACCAGGGGCGCGTCCTCGGGATCGTCTACCTCGAGAACGCGCTCGCCAGCGCGGTCTTCACGCACGATCGCGTCGAGCTCCTCGGCCTGCTCTCCTCGCAGGTCGCCGTCTCGCTGGAGAACGCCCGCCTCTTCGCCCAGCTCGAGGACAAGGTGGAGGCCCGCACGGCCGAGCTCCGCGCGGCGCACGCCGAGCTGGGCGTGCTCTATGCAGCGCGGGAGCGCGAGCAGGAGGAGCGGATGCTGGAGCAGCGCGCCCTCATCGAGCAGCAGCGCGAGGTCATCCACGCCCTCTCCGCCCCCATCCTCCATGTCTGGGATGGCGTCCTGGCCGTGCCGCTCATCGGCGCCCTGGACGGCGAGCGCGCCAGCGAGCTGATGCAGAGCCTTCTCAACGCGGTCTCGCGCGGCGATGTGCGCTTCGCCCTCCTCGACACCACCGGCGTCGAGACCATCGACGAGGCCGTCGCCGACCACCTCGTCCGCATCATGCGCGCCGTCGAGCTCCTGGGCGTCCGGCCGATCGTCACCGGCATCCGCCCCGCGGTCGCGCGCACCATGACCTCTCTCGACGTCGATCTGCGCTCCCTCGGCACGCACGCCACCCTGCGCGAGGCCCTCAAGTTCTGCATGCGGAGCCTCGCGGCCCGCTGATCCCGCCAGCGCAGCGCCGCTGCGAAGCGCCGCTGCGCGCGTCCGAGCCCGGCGCGCGCTCGCGTCGTCCGCGCGCGGCGGCGGGCCCACCGCGGGCTCAGGGCGAGCAGGTCCCGGTGCCGTTGTCCTCCTCGCGCACGCTCTCGGGCACCCAGTCGAGGCGCTCCACGAACGCGTCGACCTCGCAGCTCGGCAAGCTCTCGTTGCCCATGATCTCGATCCAACCATTGACCGTTCGGGCGCCCAGGCCGCGGAGCGTCGCGAGCGAGAGGTTCCCCTCGACGATGAGGCTATCGAGATCAGCCAGGCCCTCGAGTCCGGTCAGCCCGAGCAGCGCGTCGTTGTCCTTGATGACGAGCTGGCTCACGCGGACCAGGCCACGCAGCGCGTCGATGTCCACGAGCGATTCGTTGCCTTCGAGCGTCACGACATCGGTCACGCCGACGCCCTCGCTGAACGAACCGAGCCCGTCGAGGCTGGTCAGCGCGGGGTTACCCAAGATCTCGATCCCGTTTCGGACGTTGCGGAGGCCGCTCAGGTGCCGCAGATCCGTGAGCCCAGGATTGTACGCGATCGACAGCAGAAAGAGATCCGAGATCTGCTCCACGCCTGTAAGGCTCACGAGCCCGGCGTTATGGCCCAGGGAGAGCACCGACAGCTCGGTCACGCCGGCGAGGTCGGACAGGTCCGCCAGGGAGCCACAATCGGAGATGAACAGCTCTCGCAGGCGCGTCAGGCCGCCGAGATCGATCCTGGTGAGCTTGGGGTTGGAGGTGAAATAAATCGACTGCACTTCGCTCGAGTCCGAGCCGAGGTGCGCGAGAGCGTCGGCGATCACCAGCTCGGGATTCGATTCGATAACGGCATACAGGACACCACGGAGCGAGAGCATGCCCGTGAGCGTGCCCATCGATGAATTGCCGGTGATGATGAGACCGTCGACGGTCTCGAGCCCCCCGAGCCCGACCAGGTGCCGGAGACGCTCGTTCCGCGCGATGGAGATGGATCCCGCGTGACGGAGCTGGTCGAGGCCGTACAGCGAGGTCAGCTGCGGGTTCTCCGCCAACACGAGGTTCTGGACGGTCGAGAGCCGCGAGACACCGTTCAGCTCGCGGAGCCCGTCGTTCCCGGAGATGTCGAGCACATCGAGCTCCTCGACGGCCTCGAGGCCGTCGAGGCTGATCAGCGCATCGTTCTCGAGCACGCTGATCTGCCCGCGGCGCAGGCTCGCCAGCCCGCGCAGCGACGAAAGCCCGTCGTTGCCCACGATCCAGAGCTCCCCCTCCTCGAAATTCTCGACGCCTGGCAAGAACAGGAGCGCATCGTTGTCGACAAGGCGGAGCGTCCCCCGGCGGAGGCCCTGCAGCCCGTCCAGCGACACGAGCCGGTCATTGCCCTGGATCAACAGCACCCCCTCCTCGAGCCTCTCGAAGCCTGACAAGGAATCGAGCGCATCGTTGTCGATCACGTGCACCTCATGTGACGTCAACCCGACGCCGGCGACGCTCTCGAGGATCGGGTTTTCACGGATCTCGATGATCCCCTTGACCCGTTGCAGGCTCGGCAGCCCGCCGAGGCGCAGCAGCGACGCGTTCCGCGCCACCTCCAGCCGCGCCCCGATGAAGGAGAGGGAGTCGAGCCCGCTCAGGCTGGACAGCCGGCTGGTGTCGCTGATCACGAGGCGGCCCGAGATCCTCGTCAGGCACGCGAGCGGGGACAGGTCGGAGACCTCGCCGCCGATGTCGAGCCTGCCATTGAGCACGGTGACGCCGCGCAGCTTCTCGAGATCCTCCTGGCGATTGACATTCCAGGTGCCGCTTTCCACGCGGGCCGGGTCGCACCCCTGCTCGGCGCCCCCCGCGCCACCGGCACCCGCGCCACCGGCACCCGCGCCACCGGCACCCGCGCTTCCGACACCCGCGCCCCCCGCGCCACCGACGCCCGGCTCGCTCGGCCCACCTCCCGAGGATTGACCGCCTGAACTGGCACTCGCGCCGATCGCTGGGTCGCCCGAGCTCGATGACGTGGCGCCGGCGCCGCCAGCCCCTGCCGTCGATCCGACCTCGCCTTCATCCGCCGGCGGTCCCTCGATGTCGAGCGCATCCCGGGCCCCACAGGCCGACGCGAGCGCAATCGCCGCAAACACGCCCACCCACCACGGGTTCCGCATGCCGCGAGGTTGGGCTCACCGCGATCCCGCGTCAAGAACGACCGGGTGCTGGAACTGTGCGGTTACAGCACGGAAATTTTGCAGGAGATGCGGAGCGCGCCGTGCCCGTCTCGCTCGTCTGGGACCGCTGACAGGTCCGCTCAGGGTGGCTGTGGAGTGAAAGCAACCCTTCGTTGCATGGATCATCTGTCGATAGAGCGCCGCGCTTGCAGGAGGGATCGCTTGCGATCTCGCACACGCAGCCTGATCACCGCGGGCCGCGGCCCGGGAGCCAGGGCGCGCGAGCTTGCGCCGCGCTCGTCTCTGCGCGATCGTCTCGCCATGCAATTCGTCGAGGTGCTCACCAGAGACGGCATCGCCGAGGTCACGCTGAGCCGACCGAAGGTCAATGCCATGAACCAGGCGGTGCTCCGCCAGCTCGCCGACGTCTTCCAGCGGCTCGCGGAGGACGACGCCGCGCGTGGCGTGCTCGTCCGCGGCGCCGGCAACTGCCTGTCTGCGGGTCTCGATCTCCGCGAGGTCGCGTCGCTCGATCGAGAGGGGCTTGGAAGCTTCCTCGACGACTTCGACGCCGCCTTCGGCGGCGCTTTCCGTTTTTCGAAGCCGTTCGCCGCCGCCGTTCACGGCCATGCGATCGCGGGCGGGCTCCTGCTCGCGATGTGCGCTGACTTCCTCGCCCTGGGCGCCGGCGACTACAAGGTCGGTCTCCCCGAGCTCGCCGTGGGCATCGCCTTCCCGCGCGTCGCCTTCGAGATCGCCCGGACCGCCTCTCCCGCCCGCGCGCTCCGGAGGCTCGTCTTCGGCGCGGAGCTCCATTCCCCCGCGAGCCTCTTCGACATGGGCGTCGGCGACGCGCTCTCCGCCGAGCCGCTCGAGGACGCGCGCCGCTTCCTCGCCACGGCGTGCGGCCGCCCCGCCGCGGCGTTCCGCCTCGCCAAGGCGAGCCTCCGCAGGGACGCGTGGGAGCGGGTCGCGGCGCAGCCGACGGCCGAGCGGGAGGCCCTGATGGACGCGCTCCTCTCCTCGAAGCAGGCCTTTCTGCCGGCATGAACGCGCAGCCCTCGGCGCGCAAGGGCCGTCGCTCCCGCCCCTGAGCGCGCCAGTCGCCGAGATCCCCGCCTCCTCGCCATCACGGATGGTCCGGCGCTCTCATCCAGTCGCGCCGCCACGCCGCACACGACGACTGACCGACGATCCTTCGGACGATCGGGCTCCCCTCCTGGAGAGGCGATGTTCGTTCGATCGCCTATCCATGCGTCGAGGTGGCCACCTTCATTGCACAGCCTGCCGGAGCGATGAATCGATGAGACCGCCTGTACGCGACGAGCGCCCCGATGACCACACTGTCATCGTCGCATGCGACGGGCGCAGATCGGCGGACACAGCCGCGATCAAAGTAATGCTTGCCGGGAATGACGACTTCACCTAATCGATCAACGGAGCTCGCGGGCACGCTCTGATTCACTTATTCATATTGGACGGAACCCTGCGACTCACTTGATCTTGCTTGGAGAAATTTGATGCGTACAACTCGCTTTCTTGGACATTGCTTCGCTTCGTTTGCATGCTTCTTGCTCGCCTGCAGCCCTGGGCCGCTGCACGACGAGCGCAGCGATTCCCTCGTCTCGGGGTTGAGCAGCCTGGATGGCACGATGGAGGCGGAGCTCACGGTTCCGGCACAGTGGCAATCTGGATACTGCGCGCTTGTGACGGTGAAGAACAAGAGCACCGACCGGACCACCACCGCCTGGGGCGTGGTCGTGGCGCTCAACGGCTCGTCGTTGCGCCATGCGTGGACCGCCAGCGTCACGCCGTCCGATGGGCAGCTGCGCGCCGTCAATGAGAGCTACAACGGCACGCTGAGCCCGGGCGCCACGGCGTCGTGGGGGTTCTGCGCGGACGGCGCCGAGAAGCCCGCGCTCGTATCGGTCGACGGCGGCGATGGCTCGAGCACATCGGCGAGCAGCGGCGAGGGCGGCGCCGCGGCGACCGGCGGCGGCGGCGGTGAAGGTGGCGAAGGAGACGGCGGCGCCACGGGCACCGTTGGTTCTGGCGGCGCGGGCGGCGAAGGCGGCGCCACCACCGCGGGCGCGGGCGGCGAAGGCGGCGCCACCACCACCGCTGGCGCGGGCGGCGACGGCTCCACGACCGCAGGCGCGGGCGGCGAGGGCGGCGCCACCACCACCGCTGGCGCGGGCGGCCAGGGTGGCGCCACCACCACCGCTGGCGCGGGCGGCGAGGGTGGCGCCACCACCACCGCTGGCGCGGGCGGCGACGGCTCCACCGCTGGCGCAGGCGGCGCGCCGCCGCTCGATCCCGCCTGCAGCACGGCGACGGCGACCTTCGCCGATGTGCAACCCATCCTGGAGCGGAGCTGCTCGAACGAGTACTGCCATGGCAACGCCAGCACGCCGGCCGGCGGGCTCGACCTCCGCGCGAGCGCGGCGGTCGGCGAGCTCGTCAGTCAGGACGCCGGCCGCTGCTCCGGCGACCAGGTGCTCGTGAGGCCGTTCATGCCCAGCAGCAGCTATCTCATCAACAAGCTGAACGGCACCGGCCTGTGCGGCGATGCCGAGATCCAGATGCCCCCGGGCGCGCCGCTGCCCGAGGCCGACATGAAGACGATCATCGACTGGATCTGCGCAGGCGCGCCCGACCGCTGAGCGTCGTCGGCGTCCGCGGCAGAATCACCTCGTGGAGAGGTTCAATCTCCTCACGCCACGGAGTTCACTCGTGTCGTGTGATGACCACCGCGACTGCCAGCTCCACCCACCAGGAGCCCGCCGCTCGTGGACTCGCTGCCGGAGCCTTGCCGCTCCCCAGCGCCCGCGGGCTCCGCTGAGATCGCCCGCGCGCAGTGGTTGCGTGCCGACGAGCCGGCAGAGAGGTAGTGCACGTCCTACGGAGGGTAGCGCGGAGGCAGCCTTGCGCCGCTCCACCGCTGGCCTTGAAACGCGTCGGTGTCAGGCGGTGGCCTCCGCGAGATCGCGCTCGAACGCCGGCGAGGCTTCGGCTTTCGCTTGCGCCTCCAGCCAGGCGGCTTCGTCGAAGGTCCTATTCGCCATCGCACGCTCAATCGCCTGCGTCTCTCGGAACTCCCGCGCGTCTGCCGCTAGCGTCCACGTTACCTCCAGCGACATCCGCCCGATCTCCTGGCGGATGTCGTGGAGCGGCACACGGAAGAACTCCTTGCGGGGGTTCACCTTGTTCACCTGGTTGCGGACAAAACGCTGATGGAGCGCCCGTTCGAGGGCTGGAGCATCCTGGCTAGAGATCATCGCGTGCACGTCGAACTCGAACGGCACGCTCGCATCGCCCAGCTCACGGACTCGGTCCAGGGGTTCGAGCCGCCGCGTCATGCCGATCTTGTAGACGTGCTCTCCGAACGAACCGACGTTCGAGATGATGTAGACGTGCCCGGCCTTCGTCTGCTGCGCCATCGAGACGGCGCGCTGGTTTTTCTCCTCCGCCGCGCGGAGACGCTCGGAGAGTTCGAGGAGCTTTTGCTCGTACTTGGCGCGTTCTTCGTCGTTCGCCTTCTCCACATCGCGACGTGCCTTTTCCATCGCCTTTCTGATCGTCTCCTCCTCCTTCTCGGCCTCCCTCTTCGCCTTCTCGAACTCGCGCTGGGCTCGCTCCTCCTCCCGGATTCGCTCCTTAATCTGCCGCTGTTCCTCGCGCTCCTTTAGCTTCAGCTCCTGCGCGATCACGGCCCATCGGAGCTCCTCGAGCCGGGCGTCGAGGTACTCGGGTAGGATCCGCGCCTCGCGGAAGGCGCGCCCGTTCTGGTTCACCAGCATGAAGGCATCCCGGATCTTCTGCTGCAAGGTCCCAAAGTTGTCGTGCCGAACATCGGCGAGAATCGTGTCCACTTTGCCGTTGAACGCGTCGAGCACGAAGGCGATGGCCGTCGTGCGGCGGTTCGCCTCCGCGTACTCGCACGTTGCCGCCGCGCCGTCGCTGATCATGTCGCGGCACTTGCCGCGCGCCGTCTTGAGGCGCTGACCTGCCTCGGCGAAACCGAACTCCTCGGCGAGCTCGTCCAGGAGACCCGCCGTCGGCATGACGTAGCGATCGCCGTAGCCCTCGATCACGTTTTTCATCGCCTGCGCGGTCTGCTCGAGGCGCTTCGCTTCCCGTTGCGCGGTGAGCGCAGCGCCGGCGATCTCCTCGGCGCGCCGGTTCGCGTTGTCTACGATACGGGCCGCGTCGACAGAAGCCTGGCCCAGCGTCGCTTGAACCGAGGCGCGCGCCGCCGCCTGGGCGGCCTGCGCCTCTGCCGCGACCTGCGCCTTGAAGGCGTCGGCCGCGGCGTGCTCCTGCGCGTGTGTCGCGCGCGCGTCGGCGAGGAGGCGATCGGCCTCCCGTCGAGCGCCGCTGGCGAGCTCCGCCGCAGCCGCCTCCGCGTGCGCCCTGAGCTGCGCTGCCCACGTCTCGGTTTGCGCCTTCAACGCGTCGGCGGCGGCGAGCGCTTGGGCGTCCGTGCTGCGCGCGTCGGCGAGGAGGCGATCGGCCTCCCGTCGAGCGCCGCTGGCGAGCTCCGCCGCAGCCGCCTCCGCGTGCGCCCTGAGCTGCGCTGCCCACGTCTCGGTTTGCGCCTTCAACGCGTCGGCAGCGGCGAGCGCTTGGGCGCCCGTGTTGCGCGCGTCGGCGAGAAGGCGCTCGGCCTCCCGTCGGGCGCCGCTGACGAGCTCCGCCGCAGCGGCCTCCGCGTGCGCCCTGAGCTGTGCTGCCCACGTCTCGGTCTGCGCTCGTATTCCGGCTGCGGCGGCTTCGGCGTCGACGATCGTCTGATAGCGGCTGAGGCGCTGAAGTTGCTCCTGCAGGCTCGCGACGTGCTGGCAAAGACCTCCGTTCGCATCGAGCGCCCGCTTGAGCTCGCCGCTTACCTGCTGGCGTGAGCTCTCCATTTGCCGGAGCGAGCCCTCCGCTTGCCGGAGTGAGATGCTGGTCTTGTGCTCCTTAAACGCGAAGAACGCCGCGATCGCGAGCGCGACCACGACAAGGACGATGAGAACGAGCTCCACGATGCTCCTTCTGCGGACGGCAGCACGCCGCGCTTCCAGAGTACGCGACCATCGTGTCGCGCGTCCCGGCACGGATCTGAGGGCGGCTCATCTTTGTCGATCGCGGGAGCATCCCTCAACACGCCTCACGACATCAGGGCCATCCCATGTCGCGCCAGCACGCACGACGCCCTACGTCGGCGCCAGCGTGAACGTCGCCTTCGCTCGTCTCCGAGCGCCTGCGGCCTGAACGGCAGAATCGTTGCACTTGCTCGTTTCCACGGAGAAGAGGCGGGCATGAAAAGCTGGGAGCCGCTCTTCGTGGAGAAGCTCGAGGCGACCGACCTCGGCGATGACGCCATCCACGATCTCGCGCACATCACACGGATGGTCGCGACGGCCGAGGCCCTCGCGGCGGACGAGGCGGTCAGGCTCGATGTCGTCGTTTCAGCGGCGTGGCTGCACGATCTCGTAAACGTCCCTAAGAACGACCCCAGGCGCTCCCAGGCCTCGCGTCTCTGCGCGGAGGCGGCGCTGGCCTTCCTCCAGAGAATCGATTATCCCGAGGAGCTCCTCGACGACATCCCCACGCCATCGAGGCCGACAGCTAGGGTGCAGCGTGGCCGCACGGTGGGACCGGTGATGTCGCGGGCCCATCACCGCGGACGACGCGGCGGCGGAGGGCGCCCCGTTGGGCCACACCGGAGCCGCCCTCGGCGGCGAAACAGGCGGAAACCGTGAAATCACTGCTGTTTCCGGCGACAGCTCGTTGTCGACCGGCTTTTCTGGCGGGACGATTCCGCGGGGGCGAACCGTCGCGATCCGTCGGATCCTCCGGGATTTTGGGAGAGTGTGACGACGGATCGCACCCCCTCGGGAGGCATGGACCCAACCCGGGCCCAATGGTCGAGCCCCGGGCCTGGAGCGCTCGCCGTGACCGCTCCATCGCCTCGGGCGGCCGTGGTCGCCTCGCTCGCCAGCACCCTGAGCCGCGCCGTCGCCCTCGGGGATGAGGTGGCGGCCCGGGTCGTTCACGAGACGATCGGTCGGCTGCTCGGCCTATCGCGAGCACCAGAAGGCCGAGCGAGCTCGCGCCGGTAGTCGAGCTAGCGTCAACCCGCGGCGTAGGTCCGCGGTTCGCGGAGGATGTCCACCTTGCCGCCGCGCTCCTGGACCCAGCGCTCCTCCGCAGCGATGATGGCATCGCGGCGGAGCTCGAAAAAGTCCTCCAACTCGCTGGCGAGCAGCGCGGCGTGCGCGTTGGCGCCGATGAGGTGACTGCGCCGGATGCCCTCCGGGCAGTCGGGCCGAAGCAACGCGGCTCGCAGGCTCGGCAGCGCCTCGGACGGGCACACGACGCGGTTCGCGGGGGAGCGCAGCGCGACCTTGAGGCGCCTGTCCGTGGCCACTCTCTTGCGCAGCGACGCCGGAAGCCCTTCTGCGCCGTCGGCCAGCAGCATGCCGAGATTGTCGGTGCCGCGCGCGACCATCACGCCGGGATTTGCAAAGGGCTTGTCTCCTGCGTCCCGCGGGCCCTGCGCGGCGAGCACTAGCGCTGTGCCACGGCTCCGCGCCCAGGCCATGGAGAACACCCAGCACTCGTTCACCTTCGGTCGCTTCTCGTCCCTCGCCCGCGGCGGGTCGGCGTCGGGAAGTCCAAGGCGATTCGCCAGGGCACGCCAGTCAGCACGAATCATGTGCGTCGGCGCGCCGCCGAACCGTGCGTCGAGGCACACCTCGGCAGCCCACGCCGTCAGCTTCTTCTGCTGCTCTGGCGTGAGCGCACCTCCCGCGTGGTCCAGCGCGCGCGCCACGAAGACGAGCACCTGCTCGTACGGCAACGCCCCTGGGCCAGCGATCCCGAGCCCGTCACCGAGCAATTGAACCGCGCCCAGAACACGCTCGCCAGCGGTCTCGACGAGCGATGGCGTCACCTGGATCTTCTTCGCCAGCTCTTCCGGGTTGACTTCGGTCGGTTCCAACTTCGAGACGACCGCTATGACCTTGTGGAGAGCATCTTCCTCCAGGCTTCCCCAGCCGTGCGGGTTCAGCTCCTCTCGGGTCCTGTTGATGTGATCGCGCAGGTCGAAGCCCTTGCTCCAGGCGAGCACGCGGGTCATGTCAGCGTCGCCCATCGGAGTTCCGCCGCTGTTGACCCGCTTGAAAGTCAGGGTCACGACAGAGATGTCGTCCGTCACCAGTGGCACTACCGGGATGAGATAATCCGTGAACGCAGATCGCAGCGCCCTTGCTCGGTTGGTTTGCTCGCGCGACAGCTTGTTGCGACCCCGCCACTCGTCGTAGGCATTGTCATCAAGGAGCACGCTGAGAGGCAACAGGGGCCGCTTGTCAAATAGGAAGGTTCCCTGAGAAGGAATCTCTTCGTATAGGAAGTTGCTTGGATCGTCGCCGTTGCTGTCGAGATCAAACATGATGCTCCACGGTGTGCCGTCAGGGGCATTCCTGTTCGACCCCGTCAGCTCCGGCGGAGTCAGGCCGTCACTCGTCCAGAAGCTCGGTGCCAGCGCTGCATAGAGGGTCGTCATCCGCTGCCGGCCGTCCAGTAGATACTGCGAGGCGGGCGTCCGTGGTTGCGGAAGAGAATAGGGGCCGATGGGGTCCTCAGATTTCAATGCGTGCGACGTGCGCCACACCATGAGAGCGCCGGTCGGCAGTCCCATCCGCACGGAGCTGCAGAGCGCTAGTCGTTGACGTCCATCCCACTCAAAGTCTCGCTGAAACGGCGGGATACAGAGAGAGCCCCGGTGTAGCTCTTCCAGGATGACAGGGAGCCGCTCGACGCTCGGGTTGCGGAGATAGGATTGTGCCATCAGACTCTCTCCACGATCTTCGAGAGGAGTGGGGCGATCTCTCCGCTGCTGTCCCCCAGCGCCCTGTGAGCGCCGTAGAAGTCATCAGAGAAGCCCGCCCCGAAGCCGTCCTCCAGGGCGGCTCGCTGAAAGCCGTCGAGCTTGGCCCAGATCGCGGGGGCGTTACGCTCATTTCCCTTGTAGAGCCGCCCGTGCTTCATGTCGAAATGGGCGATGACGTCTGCGTGCTTCTGTTGTTCGAGCTCGCGGAGGGCAATGGCAGCCAGCAGGTGACGCCGCGCGCTACCCGCGTTCCCCGTCCCCACCGTCAACTGGTCTCGACCCGCGAGGTGGGTAGTTTGCAGGAACAGCTCGTGAGCCCGCGCGCCGAGCCTCTTCATCGCCCAGCCGAGCACCGCGCCTGGCGGGGCGTAGTTCTCGGCAGCTCGGCGCGCAAGGACCCTCCCGAAATGCACACCAGGCCGATGATACCGCGCGCCCAGGGCCATTAGCGCGTTGCCGATGGCGACCGCGGGGGCGTCCGGCTGCCCGGGTAAACGCGCGTCGCTGTCGCACAGGTAGATCGTGCGAAAGACCTCGCGCGGCGTTGGGTGGGTCGCGGCATCGAGCGCCCGCACCTCCAGCTCCTTGATCCCGCCGGCCGTCTCGAACACCAGCCACCCCGCCTGCTCCGCCTCCACGAGCGCCTTGTGGGTCGCCGCGTCGGCGAAGGCGAGCAGGAAGGCACGGTCATACCGGCCGTTCTCCAAGAAGACGCGGAGCGGCCGGCCGAGCAAGTTGAGCGCCTCGCTCGGTGTAAGCACGACGGGCTCCTGGTCGAACCGATGGGGGCCGGTCGGGACCACACGCACCTGCTCGGAGGCGGCCCCCGTCGTGGACCGTCGCAGGCTGTCTTTCCACACATTCTTGATCTGATCCTCCAGGTTGGGGGGCAGCGTCTCCGCCCACGCATCCCACACCCCCTGTGTCTGGGGCAACACTCGGTGGCGCCCTGCCCAGCCGAGCGCGCATATGGCGAGAATGGCCAGCTCCTCGCACGGCTGCGCCGTCAGGAGGGCATCGTCGAGCTCAACCTCCATGGCTGCGAGGCTTCTCGGCGCCGCCGAGGGGCTTAGAGCTGCTCGCAGTTGCATCGCGACCGGACCTACGGGCCTGGATCAGATCGCGCTCCATCGCGCCCATGGTCGCGAACGCCTGTTCGAGCCGCGGCGTGGTGGGCCGGCCCGTCTCGTCGAGCGGGATGCTCTCGATGGTCGCCAAGCCGTCCGCGCTCGTCTCGACCCAGAACAGCCGCACGGCCCCGGCGAGCGGCTTCAAGGCCGCTGTGAGCGCAGCGACGAGGAACAGCTCGGAGTGCGTCTCCAGTACCACGGACGCGCTCGGCTGCTCGCTGAGCACCTCGACGATCAGCTCCGCGAGCCCCTTCTGCAGCCGAGGATGGAGGTGCCCTTCCGGCTCCTCCACGCACAGCGTCCCGCCCGCCCGGCGCAGGTGGGCGAGGGCGACGACGACGGGGAACACCTGCTGGAGCCCCTCGCCGGCATCGGGGAAAGGAATCTGGATCGCCGCGCCTTGGAGGGGGTCGAGAACCAGGCGCCGCAACTCCGAGCCCAGCGACGCCACCGTCACGCGGTGCCGCGTGTGCTTCTCGAACCAGCGCGAGACCTCCGCGCGCAGGTGCTCGTCGGCGAGCAGCAGCGCGGCTGCGCCCTCGCCGTTGCCCGTGAGGAAGCCCGGCGCGCCGACCGCTGTGCCCTCGCGCGCGGGCGCCTTTCGCGTGGCCGAGAGCCACACGACCCCTTCGAGCGCGCCGATCAAGCCGTCACGGCAGCCATCCACCAGCGGATGCGTGCCCGGACGCGGGATGATCCCGTCGAACTGGAGCCGCTGCGCCCCGTTCGTTCCAGTGTACTCGACATCCTTCGGGTCCGGCGCCTCGAGATCGGCGCGCACGAAGACGACAGGCTCGGCTCCCTGCGAGACGGCGACCTCTTGGATGACCGCCAGCCCTCGGGGCAGCCACCGGAACGTCCACTTCCAGCTCGTCCCATCCGAGAGGCCTAGGCCGAGCACCACGTCGTCGTCCTCCCCGCTCGGGACGCCGCCCCGCCACTGCACCTCACGGAACGCCGCTCGCCGCACCGGATCGCCCAGCGCCAGCCCTGCCCTGCCCGGCGTGCGACTCTCCGCCAGGACCGGCAACGCCCGCAGGAGCGCGCTCTTGCCCGCGTTGTTCTCGCCGTAGAACAGGGTGAGCCGCCCGAGCGACCATTGCTGGGCGTCCCGGAAGCCGCGGTAGCGGGCCACCTCGACGGACTGGATCTGCGGGGCCACAGTCGGTCGGTACCACGATCGCACCGCGGATGTCACGGGGGGCTGTGTCGATACCGACGCGGTGGCGGGACGCGATGGGCGGGCGGCGGGCAGTGGAGGCTCGGCGTTGGGAGCGGCGATCAGATCGCGCTACGGCCCTCGAACGAACCGACCGACCGCCACCGAACAAGCGGCTGCAGCCGACCGCGCTTCGCGCGGCGGCTGAGCTGCGGACCGTTGGGCCGGCGGAGTGCAGGGACGCAGGCACGATCCCGAAACAGGCGGCAGCGCATCGGAAGGGCCCGGCAACGCGGTGGCGAGCGAAGGAGAATCCCTCGGCGCTGCGCCGCCGGGTCAGGCGCCGACCCCGAGCGGTGATGCCACCAGCCCTTCACCGCAGGCGACGTAGCGGCGGAGGGCGCACCGTTGGGCCACACCGGAGCCGCCATCGGCTGTGAAGCAGGCGGAAACTACGAAAATCGCTACTGTTTCCAGCGACCGCTCGCTATCGCCCCGTTTTTCTGGCGGAAACTCTCTTTCTCAACACCTCGGACAGCCAGAAGCGCGACGGTCCAGCGCTCTCCTTCGAAGCTAATCGGCGACGGATGACCCCGCCGCCCAGGGCGCGAGCGCGAGCTGAACATCGAGGTTGTCGACCTCGCGGAGCGCGTCGCACCGTCCCGGGTGGAGACCGAGACGCTCGCACGCGGAGAGGAGCGCGACGTGAACCGCCCAGGTAATCTGCGGCGGCTCGGCGAGCAACGGGAGGAGCGCCTCGACCTCGGCGTGCGCGCCGAGCTTCGCGAGCGCGTCGACAGCGCCGCACCGGACCGGCTCGCGCTCGTCGCTGCGCGCCAGCGCGAGCAGCCGGGGGATGGCCTCCTCCTTGAGCGCATGAGCGACGTACGTGTTCAGGGTCTCGAGGGCATGCGTGCCAGTCGTCCCGAGCTCGCCGAGGTGCTCCCAGGCGGGCCCCGCGAGGGCCCGGTTCGCAGAGAGCTCGCCGAGCCAGTACATCGCGCTCTTCCTGACGTGAAAGGCAGGATCGCGGGTGAGCCCGAGGAGGGCCTCCTGCTCATCCCACCCCGCGAGGAGCGACGCGGATCGCTCGCGGATCCAGGGATCCGGATGCCCCGCCAGGAACGCCGCCGCTGCGCCGCGCTCCGCCGCAACTCCCGCTGCTCGGAAGCGGTCCGCGAACCGATGCTTCCTCTCCGCCCAGCAGCCGTCGAGATCGGCATAGAGCGCGAGGAGCTCGGCCATCTCGAGATCTGCCCCCGATCCGTGATCGCCGCCGGGCGAGGAGATCCGGCCGCGCGCGGCGGGATCGTCCGCCTCCGACGCGTCCTCGTCTCCCAGAACGCCAAGGAGATGCCGGACCGGCTCCATCCACGCGAGGAGAAACCGCCGCTCGGCCGGCCCGGCGCGCTCGAGCGCCCACCGGAACCTCCCCTCGCGGATCTCGAAAGCGCAGGCGGCCGCCGCGGCGCGCACCCGCTCGTCAGGGTGCCCGCAAAGCGCGGCGACCGCATCGAGGCAGCGCCGGCTCGGGTAATAGTGGAGCGTCTCCAGCGCAGCGACGGCGACGTCGACCGCGGGATCCGCGGCGGCGCGCAGGAGCGGCGCCTCCGCCGCGACGGGCTCGTCCCATACCAGCGCGTCGGCGGCGACCTTGCGGATACCCGCGTCGGGGTGCCCGAGGGCGGCGATCATCAGCGCCTGGAAGCGCGGCTCCGAGAAGCCGAGCGCGAGGGCCTGTATGGCTTCCTTGTGAAGCGGGTGCGCGGGATCCCGGGCAACCGGCTCGACGAGGTCCGCCTCGGCGCGCTCCATGAAGAGCAGCGCGTGACGGCGAAGCACGATGTCGCCCTCCGCCCAGGCGGCCCTGAGCCAGGCGCCGCCCGGCGGATTCCCGGCGCCCCGCAGGATCGCGCCCGCAGCCTCGCGCGCCGCCTCGGGCAGCTCGCGTGCCTCCACGATGCGCATGAGCCGCGCCGCCGCGCGGGGGTCCTCGACGCGCGCCAGGGTCGTCGCGATCTCGTCCCGCTCGGCCTCGGGGAGCTCGGGCAGCACCAGCCAGCCGAGGAGCCGATCGGTCCACGACCGGTCCTCGGCGCGCTGGATCTCGTCGTGGGGAATGGCCTGGAAGCTCTCGCGGCGATCGTTCACGGTGACGCCCGCGATCCTATCAGCTGGCGAGGCGCTCACCGAGCGGCGGATACGTGCGCCGGTATCGAGCAGGAAGAGGCGGGTCGAGGGGCGGATCGGCTCGGCCGGGAGAGGCCCGCCGTCGTTGCCGGAGGTCGAGGGCTGGTTGCGCTGCGCCCCAGCAGCGTTTACCGGCGGGCGCGCCGGTCAGCCGTGAACGCGGCAGGGACCTGCTCGACGGGAACGGCCGGAGGTCGCATCAGGGGAGCGGCCCCCACAGCGTGCCGCAAACACCACCCGTATAGTTGATGCGGTCCACGTATCCATACCCCGTGACTGGTGTGTCGGGACACTGGTATCGATTCGTGCCGATCGAGGTCGGGCTCTGGGACGACGGCGAGCCGGTACCCCAACCCGTCCCCACGGGCGTGCTGCACCGGACCCTCGCCGGCGAGCAGAATCCCTGGCCACTGCTCGTGACGCACTGGACCCCCGTCGCGACCTTGTCGCTGGGGCAATCGGTCGTCCAGACGTGGTTCGTCGTGGACGATGGACCGGGCGTACAGTAGCTCCGGAACTGGGAGCGAGACGAATTGCTCTCCCAGCGGGTCGCGAAGCTCCCGCTCGCGCATCGCCCCCTCACTTGCCCGGCGTCTTCGCCGCCTTCTGCCGCCGCACCATCTCCGCAATCCAGACCGGCGCGAACGGCGGCGTGCAGCCCGGCGACGCCGGGTAGTCCTTGAGCACCTCGAGCCGCTCGCCGATGGCCACTGCGCGGGCGCGCAACCCGGGGTTGTGGATGCCGATCTCGGCGAGGCAGTGGTTCATCGACCACTGCTTCGGGCCCGGCGCCGTCTTCATCTCCGCCTCGATCTGGTCGAGCAGCGCGGAGAGGTCGAGGCCGGCTGGGCTCTTCACGACGCGATCCGTCGTCAGGCTCCAGCCGGCGCGCCCGACCAGCTCGCTCGCGGAGTCCTTCCAGCGGACACGCAGCTCCTCGACGTGCCGCGACGCCTTGACCACGTTGACGATGAACCAGTCGAGGAGCTTGGGATAGCCGATCTCCCGGACCATCGCGTCCAGCTCGTCCGCCGAGAACGTCTTTGGCTTGAACACGAGCGTCGCCAGGAGGCGGGCGTCGGGGTCCCCGGTGCGCCACAGCTCGCCGGCCAGGGCGTGGTCCGTCTTCAGCTGCTTCGCGAGCGCGCGGAGCTGGGTGAGGTTCACGCCGTGGGCGTCTCCGGCGCGGGCGTTGACCTCGCGCATCTTCTCGTTGCTCAGCGCGGCGAGCTCCCGCATGACGTTGGTGAGGTTCATGGTCTGGAGCTAGCCGTACCCGCGGGCGCCGTCCAGCGCCGCGACGCCGCCTCGAGCGGCGACGCGGATTGGTTGTTGAACCAGCGTCGTTGTTCCAGGAGGGCCTGGCATGCCCTCGCGCGGCAGACCAAGCCCGATGACCAAACCGGTAATTCGTTCATTCGCAGCATGCGGAGACTCCTAACGCGGTGCAGCCGGCCATGTCGATAGCCAAACTTTTCGGAGCCGTGACGGCTGTGGAGTGAAGGCGGCCCCTTCGGTGCACGGTCGTGCACGGCGCGCGAGAGGCCGCGACCGATCCCGGGCTGTGACACGGAACAACATCGCCGCCAAGGGCATCACGGGTTGCAGGCGTCCCCCAGCAACAACGAGAATCCATTGCGCCTGATAGCCTTCACGTCACGGTATGTCTCGATCGCCGCCTCCGCCGTCAGCACGCCTGCCCCCATCGCGATCACCGCGGAGGGCGGCAGCCCAGCCAGGACGAGGCCGACGATCGGGATGGATCCCACTTGAACGTTCCTCAGGAACTTCACGACGAACGAGTCCTGCGATCTCTGAATTTCTCTCCGCAGCGCCTCGACTGCGGGCCTGATCCTGACGCTCAGCACGTGCTCGACCCTCTTGGGAAAGAGCTGGTCGTACGGCGATTCATCAATCTCTGCCGCCAGCGACAACATGGCGCTCCGGAACGAAAGGAGATGTTCGGATAGCCTCTCTCGAGCCTCGAGGACATGCTCGAAGCTCTCGAACCGAAAGCTGGGCAGGTACTCCTCGACGGCGCGTATCGCGAGCGAGCCGGCCTTGATCTGCAGCTCCCTGCGGAAGTCGACGAACTCCTTTCGAGCGCTGATGCGAGCGAGCTTCCGCTGGAGCAGCCGCGCCATGCCTGGATCGTCGGTGACCGGAATGAGCCCGTATCGCTCCGCCGTCAAGAAAGCATGATTCAGCAGGATGGAGGACGCGAGGACGGGCGTCACCATCTTGACGCCGTAAAAGCTGTCCCCGGGGAACAGCTCTCCCCTCCGATCGCCGGAGCGACCGTATCCTGCTCGCCGGTGAAGGTCACGACGGATGGAATCCACGTCTCCCCCCTCGCCGATCAGCGGGAGCAGGGACTCCATCTTCTTGGCCGCTATGAACACGGGCTCGTGGGTGGTCGCACTCGCGAGCGACACGAACCCGGGGTCGTCGAGGTCGGACGTGAGGAGCCGTACGAAATCTGGATGCCGGTGCATCTGTGGGGGCACGCAGTGAAGGACGAGCGCCTCCTTGAGCGGCAACACAGCCTGATCGAACACGGACAGACGATCCAGAAATTTTTGGTCGTCCTGGCTGCAACCAGGCTCGCCAAAACGTTGGAACACGCGCTGTTGTCTGGACAGGGTACTACCCGGGTGGATGACGAATAGCTCGTCAAAGTAAAGCACGGCCTGAAACAGGAACGAGTGGGACGGAGTGGCGCCGGGGTAGTAGAGCGCGCACCACCGCTTCGATCTCCGCTCTGTCGCTTCCTCGATCAGCTTGCGGCGAGCGAGCTCTTCGTAGATGCGCGCCCGACCCACGAACAGGCGGTCATCCAAACCACTGATCCCATACCCCTCGTCCACATGAAGGGTCAGGCTCAAGGCCTCTGGCCAAGCGTCCTTCAGGTATTCAACGAGAAGATCGACCTCCATGGGCGTGAGCCTGCCGGGCGACTCCTGCGTGTAGACCGGCTCGCGCCTCGGCTGCTCTCGGACGGGCTTGGCCCTCCCCTCCTGCGGCGCTGGATCGGCAGCCGTGCCCGGGGGTTCGCTCGCTCGCTGGCGAGAGCGCGCCAGCCTCTTGACAACCTCTCGTATCCCCTTGACGACATCGACCCATGCGTCGTCGTGGTTGGGCCAGCTGGCGACTGGCGCTCGGTTGGATGGAAGCCCCTGAAAACACGCGAGCGAAGTGATTTCCCAGTCGGCGGCGCGAACGAGGATGGGGATGATCTCCGCTGGCCTTGGCGCGGAATGCGCCAGCTCCAGCGCGCGCTCGGCGAGCCGCATGCAGGCAGGTGAAGCGAGGAAATCCGCGCTGATCAGCAGGAGGACGATGTCGGCTTCATCGAGCCTCGCCCCGATCTCGACCTCTCGGTCGGCGCCGGGATCGAGCCGGCGTTCACTCCATGTGCGGACGACACCTCTCGATTCCAGGGCGGCGAGGTGGTTCTCGAGGCAGCGCGCGAAGGCGTCGTCTACCGGGGCAAAGGCCACGAAGAGCTGGATGGGGCGTGACGTTGCCAGCGCTCCGTCGACAAGGCCCTCCGAGTCCTCAGGTGTGACCAATGGTACCACCGCCACCGCCTTCGGCACGCCCCTATAACCCGGCTTCGTCCCGCGGACCTCGACGCGCGTCCCGACCGAGACCCAGGCGAAGCCCCACTCACGGGGGAGAGACGTACCTCCAAACCGCACCCGCCCGCCCTCGTCGAGCTCGATCCATCCGAGGGCGTCGGTGACGTTGAACTCCACGATGGTCCCTAGCTGTCCGCGCATCGCGACCAAGTCTACTATCAGCCCGCAGGCGGACCGGCTGAATTTCGGACGTTCCAGGAGGGCTGCACCACTCCGGGTGAGCGGCCGCTGTGTCAACACTGCACTGGCGCCGGGAGTCGCCTCGTCCGTTCCGGAGATCGGCGTGCCGAGTTGCTACGCGCGGGCACGGTGCCACGCTCGCCAGGCGACGGCGGAGCTCCTCCGACGTGTCCGGTTGCGCGGCCACGATCGGCTACGCGCCCATCTGGTCCGACGGCGCCATGCAGAAGGCCGCCTGAATCGGCGCGAGCGCCGTGCGTCCGCGCTGGGCGAGCTCCGCCCTGTATCAGCAACTCATCCATGCCTCGTGGGGGCCGCGTTCACTCCACGACCTGCGGGCGCCGGGGGAGAGCGTGGCGTGTCGGCGAGCCCCCGCGGGTTTGGATTTCCTGGCCCACAACCCGCGCATTGGATCGCGGAAGGCAGGGGCGCTCGCGTCGCGGCGCCGGCAGATCGCCGCGAGCAGCAATACCACAACCTATCATTCACACTGAAAGCGCAGGCCAGCTCGAGGAACTAGCCGACATCCTCAGCAGAGTGGCGTACGCTACTTCAGCACCCGCGCTGCGCGGGGGGGGCATCGGGGTCAGTATGCATTCAATGCACGATCGCCAGCGGCCAGCGCACCGCCAGGTCAGCGGCTTGCTCATCGGCGGAATCGTCCTTTTCGGATGCGGAAGCACGGTCCACGACGAGGACACCCACCCTTCTTCCGGAGGCACAGGTCACTCGGAAGGCACCGGAGCGACAGGCGGCGGAACATCGAGCGGCGGAACGGGCGGCAGCGGCGGCCTTGGGAACGACGCAGGGAACACGACCGCCGCCGCGGGGAACTCGGGCGGCAGCGGAGGGACGTCGGGCGGAGCAACCGGCGAAGGCGGAGGGACGTCAGGCGGAGCCACGGGCGAAGGCGGAGTGGGGTCGGGCGGAGCCACGGGCGAAGGCGGAACGCCGGGCGGCGGAGGAGCAGGCGGCGCGCCGGACGACAGACCCAAGATCTGTCCTGATGGTTCGTTCGATCATGACGGCGACCCAAGCAATCCCTGCAAGGCGTGGTCGCGATGCCCCCCGGGTCAGTACATCGCGAAGGAAGGCACCGACACCAGCGACCGCCAGTGCGTGATCTGCGGCGATGGTACCTTTTCGACGATGCAGAACGTGCGCGCGTGCACGCCCTTCACGGATTGCGCGCCCAGTACATATGTGAGCCACGCCGGATCCACGACGGCCGATCAGCGGTGCAGCGCCTGCCCGAGCGCGAGCCAACCCGCGGCAGGAAGTCAGTGCCTTCCGGCAGGAGCCTGCCTCTTCTCGGGCGCTTGCGAGCCCGGCACCGTGGAAGTCGCAGCCGCGAGCGGAGCCACACCGGCGGAATGTGAGGCCTGCAACGCCGGCGATTACTGCGCAGGCGGGCTCACCCCCCAGGTGCGTTGCGACAACGGCACCTGGGATCACGACGGTGATCCTGCCACGTGCTGCTCCCCGTGGGCCACGTGTGCTGCCGGCACGTACGTCTCGCGCGCAGCCAGCGCGGCCACGGATCGAGAGTGCGCGAGCTGCCCGTCTGGCAGCTTCAGCCTGTCCTCCAACATGGACAAGTGTTCGCCGTGGACGGGTTGCGCGCCGGCTTCGAGTTCATGGCCACAGGGCGGTGTGGCGACCCCCGGAACAGCAACCGCCGATGCCGTATGCGCCGACCCTTATCACAAATTCGGTTCGGAGGGCTTGTACGCGGCCTTTGCCGTGGCGGTCGACGGCGGCGGCAACGTTTACGTCGCGGGGAACACCCACGGCGCGCTCGGAGCGGACGGCGGTGAATCGAACGCCTTCGTCCGCAAGCTCGATGCGCATGGAGCCGTTGTGTGGACTCAGCGGTTTGGGACATCGAGCGACGACCACGCCAAGGGCGTGGCGGTCGACGGCAGCGGCAACGTCTACGTGGCTGGAACCACGGGGGGCGGGCTCGAAGGTGCCAGCGGAGGCTTTGGCGACGCGTTCGTGCGGAAGCTCGACTCGAGCGGCGCGACGCTGTGGACACGGCAGCTTGCCACGTGGCGCTCGGAGTCGGCAAACGCCTTGGCTGTCGATGGCCAAGGAAATGTTTATGTTGTCGGAACCAGCTACGGCGGCGGCCAGAACACGGGTGAGGCGTTCGTGACCAAGATCGACACGAACGGCGCGCCGGCGTGGACTCAGCTGTTTGGTGGGCCGGACGAGGACGAAGCCATGGCCGTAGCGGTCGACGGCAGCGGCAACGCCTACGTCGGCGGGTACACCTCCGGTGGCGTCGTCCCAGACTCGGACCGAGGACAGCGGGACGCCTTCGTGCGCAAGCTCGACTCGAGCGGCGCGACGTCATGGACTCGGCAGTTCGGCTCCACGGAGAACGACTTCGTCTTCGCCGCGCGCGTGGACGGCAGCGGGAACCTCTACGTCGCGGGGAGCACCGCCGGCGAGGTCGGCGGCCCGAGCGAGGGATCCCCGGACGCCTTCGTGCGCAAGTTCGACGCAGGCGGCGCGACGACATGGACTCACCAGGCCGGCAATGCGTCCTACGACTACGGCTTTGCCCTGGCAATAGACGGCAAGAACGACGTCTACCTCGTGGGATCCACGAGCAGCGGCGAAGAGGACGTCTACGTGCGCAAGCTCGACGCGAGCGGCGCAGCGCAATGGACCAAGGAGATCGGGACGCCGCGCAGCGACACGGCGCTCGCCGCGGCCGCAGACGCCGACGGCAATCTGTACGTCGCCGGGTACACCGGCGTGTTCTTTACCACGTCGGACGCCTTCGTCCTGCACGTGCCCGCCGAATGACCCTGCGCCATCTGCCCGGCGGGCTGCCGGGAACACGCGGAGCGTCTTTGGCGGCGCAACTCTCCGAGCCCGTGGCGCCGGACTCTCCGGTCGCGGCGCGGTCTGCCGGCGTCAGCTGCGCGACGTCCGGGCGCGCCGATGCGCCCCACGCGCCCGCCTCCCGCCGCGCCGCCCGCGCGGTGCGGGCGCGCTCGCCCACGACGAATGGGCGGCCCACGGAGGCGCATTCCGCGGTGTAGTCGTAGCAGCACTGGCCATCTCGAAGGACGCCCTCGCCGACTTCGTATGCTCCGCAGCAGGAGCGCAGCCCGCGTCAAAGGCTCATGCCCACACCCACGCGGAGCCGCATGGCCACCGCGGGGCCGACCTCGCCCTCGTCGCTGCCCGCGCGTTGCTGCTTGAAGACGTACGTCTGCGCCGCCGCCTCGACGCCGAGGTAGAAGCCCTCCGGCAGATCGATGTTCACCCCTGTATCGACGCCGAACGCCCCTGCCAGGCCATGGCGGTCGGGCGCGCGCCCGGCGGTCTCGAACCGCTGCCTCATGACGGCGAGGCCGACGTTCAGCCCGACGCCGAGGCTGATCACGGGAAGGTCCCAGGAGCGGGACAGGCGCACGTCCAGGCCGAGCTCATCATCGCTCGCCGTGAGGTGCTCGTTCTGGAAGGCGCTGCGGCACGCGCTGAGCCGGGGCGCGACGCCGAGGTGCTGGAGCTCGATCCCGTACCCGACGAAGCCGCCGTGACAGAGCGAATCCCCGGGGACAAGGGGCGTCCTGAGCTGATAACCCGCCACCGGCCCGTGCGCGACCTCGCGGACGCCGCCGCCCTTGCGCACGAGCCGGGCGAACATGACGCGGCTCAATCGCTCGTCGCCGACATCCATCGTCTGCCCGGCCCCGGCGTCGACGCTCCCCTCCAGGAGAAAGTCGGGGCCTCGCCCCCGCACGAAGTAACGGCCAGGGCGCAGGCTGACGGTCCGCGTCGCGTCGCTCGCCCCCACCTCGGCCACCACCGCGCCCTCGCTGGAGTCTCGCATCACGAGGTAGGCCCTGCCGGCAGGAAATCGGAGCACGCCCCGGAGCGACGCATGGACCGGCAGCTCGGTCAGGACGAGCTTGCCCTGGCCGCGGAGGTCGTAGCGGAAGGTGGGGTGTTGCGCCCCGGCCCACGTGCGGCTCGTGGCGCGCAGGGTGCTCTCGTACGCGTGGCGGTACGCCTCCTCGAGGGAGACGGCGCCGTCTCGATCCGCGTCGGCCGTCCCGAGCAACCCCGAGACGAGCGCGTGGGTGAAGAACGACCCTTTGAGCTCATCGGACTCCTGAGCGTCCTCGTTTCCGGAGCTCGACGTGAGCGTCACCATCCCTTGCCCGGCGAGCCGCTGATCGAGCTTGATGACGAAGGGGGGCGCGCTCGTGCCGCCCTTGACGCGCGTCAGCGCCCCGGACCGGCACGAGTCGACGATCAAGAGCCGCGCCGAGGCCGCCGAGCCGCGGACGAGCTGCTCGAACTCCGTCAGCGAGAGCGGCGTCGGCCCGAGGTGAAGCGCGTTCGCGTCGGCGTGGCCGGAGTAATAGACGAGGTAGAGGACATCGGTGTCCGGGCTCGAGATGGCCGCGCGGACACGGTCGTTCATCGTGATGAGCGTGCGCCGGACCGTCTCCGCGCCCTCGCTCCGCAGGAGCACCAGGTTCGCCGGGGGAAAGCCGCCGAGGTCCTTGAGCACGTCGTACATCTTCGACGCGTCGTCCTCCGCGTACCGGAGCTCGACCTCGCCCTTCTCTCCGGCGTTGTTGCCGATGAGCACCGCGAAGCGCTCGATGCGCGCCTCGGCCGGGGCCGCCGCGGCGGCGGCGGCCAGGCCGCACGCCGCGGCGGCGAGCGCCGCTCTGCGACGGCGGATCACGGCGACGCCGCGACCTTCTCCGCCGTGAGCGCGTCGACGTCGCAGCCCGGCGGGGCGGGCGGCGCGTCGGGGTGCGCCGCGAGCGCGGCCCGGAGCGGCTCGACCGCGATCGCCTCCGAGCAGAACAGCCCGAAGATCCGCTCGGTGCCGAGCGTGCCGTCGAGCACCGTGCTCTGGGGGAGGAGGACCTCCCGGCCCGGCTCGATCCGCGCCGCGACAGGACCGCTCGGGTAATAGACGCTCGCCTGGGAGGCCCCGTCGACGCTCAGGATCACGAGATATCGCGCTTCCGCGCTGGAGTACGTGAACTGGATCGCGTCGCCTGGATGGAGCCTCTCGCCGGCGCCGCCGGGCAGGACGCTCCCGCCGCGCTTGACGTAGAAGCCGATGTGCTCCGCTCCCTTGATGCGCTCTCCGGGGATCTCCGCGTCTCGCCCCTCCGGCGCGGCGTGGAAGCGGAAGAAGAAGAGCGCCGCCGCCGCCGCGGCGAGCGCGCTCGCCGCCGCGGGCGCCAGCCATCGGCGCGGCGGGCGGACCTTCGCCACGGCGCGGCGCTCCGAGATGGTGGCGCCGCGGGCGAGCCGCAGGGGCGGCGCTGACGCCGCGAACGAGGCCCGCGCCGCCTCCATCTCGGAGCGCCGCGCCGAGCACCGCGAACAGCCAGCCACGTGCGCGCTCGCCTCCTGCGCCGCGGCCGCGTCGAGCTGGCCCGCCATGAGCTCGTCGAGCTTCAGCTCCGAGAGGCACCCTTCGGGTCGCGTCATGGACTCGAACTCCCTTCTCTCATCCGGTCGGAGAGCGTGGCCTTCAGCCGCTCCAGCAGATTGCCGACGTGCCGGCGGGAGCAGCCCATCACGCGCGCGATCTCCTCGTGGGTCATCTCATCGGAGTAATAGTGGACGGCGACCTGCGCGAGGTCGCCCGGGAGCTGCGCGAGGAGCTCCCGCGTGAGGAGGGCGTTCTCGGCGGACGCCGCCGCGCTCTCTTGCTGCAGGGGTGCAACGTGGGTGTCGAGGAGCCGCAGCCGGTTCTTGTGATCGCGGATGCGGTTCAGGCACGCGTGCGTGGTGGCGCCGTAGAGCCAGCCCACCATCGGGCCCTTGCCGTCGAGCTGCCCGGGCTCGCCGAGCAGGGAGGCGAAGACATCCTGGAGGATCTCCCGCGCCTCCTGCTCGTTCCCGAGGAGCCGCCGCGCCCGGCGCAGCACGAGGTGCCCATGCTGCCGGTAAGCCGCCTCGATCAGCGACACCAGCGCCTCGCGATCCTCCACGTCCGAGCGTGTACCACGATCAGTGCCAGTCGGGGTACGTCAAATCCGCGGAGGGCGCCATTCGGACGGTGAGCGACGTGCTCGACCCGCCGGCGGAGGGACGGATCTTGACCTTCACGTCATAGCCGGCGCAGGCGTTGTGCTCCGCCTCCGTCGTCGCCGCGGCGTCGCAGGCGTCGAAGGCCGCTTGCAGCTCTGCGTCCACGTCGCCTTCGCGGCTGACCACATCCATGACATGGAATCCGGGGGAGAGCTGTCCTCCGAAGAGGTTCGACCAGAAGCCGCCTTCGGCCATCTCGCTCTCGACGTACACGATCACATGATCCTCGTCGACGCCGAGCGAGGTGCCCTCCCCGGCCGAGGCCTCGTCGAGCGCCGCTTCGACGGTGGCGATGCCGACCCGGGTGTCCACGAGGCCGAACTCGCTGAAATCGTTGAGCGCGCTCTCCTGCGGGGGCGCATGGATCGACAGCGTGAAGCTCGCGGGAAAGCTCCCGGTCACCGCGGTCTGGACGGGGTAGTTTTCGACATCGCCCTGGGTGTTCCAGACCAGCACGGCGTCGACCGGCCCCGCAGGCGCGACGTCGAGCTCATTGACGATCGTCCCCTCGACCGTCAGCAGAGCCTCGCCCGGATACTCGGAGCCCACCTGAGGGTCGCCGCACGCGGCGAGCAGGAGCGGAAGAGCAAAAGAGAGCATCGAACGAAAGTTCATGACATTTCTCCTTGAAAAAAAGAACAACGAGCCATGGTGAACGAGCAAACCAGCCATCCGCGAGAGGACGCCGCGCGCAGCGCGCGCCGTCACCGCCGTGGTGCGGTCGCGCCGCCGACGGAGCTCTCCTGGAGGCACGGCGGGACGCCCGCCGTTCGGTGCAGCGCGGCGCCCCAGAGGGGGACCCGCCTTCGCTGGCCCCTTCGACCTGGAGAGACCGCAGGGGTCCCGGTTTGGGCACGGGTCGATGTCGATTGTTGGTCATGCAGCTTTACCGGAAAATTACCGCACCACCATCCGATCGAACCAGCTCGGGCCGATGACGCTCGAGTCGCGCAACGATGGCTCAAGCTGCTGGCCGCGCGCCGCGCGCATCTCCTCCTCCACCCCGTGAACGCCGGCGCCCGGCGCGCCCGAGGCGCGTGGCGCATCGGTTGCTATTCGACGTCGCCAGCAGGCGCTCGAACGCAGACGGCGAGGCCGCGTGGAGGTTCCCGACCCACGCACGTCTGGCCGGAATCCTCCGGCCCATGCCCGCCCGACGACGCCCTGCCGACACCACAGACAAAGGAGCCTTGCTGTCATGAACAAGATCGCCGTGCTGTTCGGAGGCTGTGTTGCGCTCGCGTCGATCGCGGCGGCCTCTCCCGCCCAGGCTGGCTGGACCGGCTACGTTTCGGAAGAAGACGCCCCCGCCTACTGTCCCGGCCCCGAGGCCGCCACCGGCTTCGCGTGCTGGGGGGATTACTGCGACGAGGTCGCGCTGCACTGCAATGGATTGCCCTCCTGGAGCTCTCTGGACATCTCCACCAGGTACTGGACGAGCTACTTCTCCGAGGAGGGGGACAGCGATCTCGGCGAGATCGTGTGTTCGGACGGCCCGAGCGGCGGCAGCTGCGAAGCGTTCGAGCTCGGCGACAACGTGCGCTACTGCTTCGGTGGCCGCGGGAGCAAGGGCATCGTGACGGGCATCGATTGCGCGGACAGCAACTGCGACGAGATCTCGCTGGAGTGCACCAAACCTGCGGTTGGGCGCCTCACGAGCTGCTCCTGGTCGGACTGGCTGTCGGAGGAGGAGTGGTACGTACACTTCGGCACGAACCGGTTCATCACGGCGGTGGAGTGCAGCGGCGACTACTGCGACAACAAGCGGTTCTACGTCTGCTCGCTCGTCCAGTAGCGGCCCGGGCGCCGCGGCGCTCGCCGCGGGGTCGGCCCGGCGCCTCGTGCGTCGCGGGGCGCCGAGTTGTGATACTGCTCGTCTCCCGGGGGGAGAAGGAAAGCACCATGTCGGAGTCGAAGCTCGCCGCGCCGCAGATGGTCATCGACAGCCGTATGCTCTATTCGAGCTGGGTCCCAGCGGATCCGACCGCCGCCGCGGCGCTCCTGCCGGACGGGATCAGGCCGGCGGAGAACAAGGCCATCTACATGAACCAGTACGTGGTCGACAAACCGGAGCAGACCTCCGGCTTCGGCGCCTATTCGCTCACCTACCTGGGGCTGGATCTCGCGGATCACACGACGCCCGACGGCGCGAGCCCGGCCCGGTTCTTCACGCACTACGTCAACTCCTCCGAGACGGTGCGCCGGTATGTGCGCGAGCGCGGCGTGCCGGCGTCGCCCGGGGCGACGACGCTCGAGCTGCACGGCAGAGAGCTCGTGGCGACCACCTCGGTCGACGGCGTGCCCATCATCCGGACCACGGCGCTCGTCGGCAACAAGATCGGCGTGGTCGCGCGCGGCCACCTCGCCTACGTGACGAAGGTCGACGGACGGCTCGTCGCCGGCAACTACCCCTATATCGCGGACATGGCCGACCCGTACGAGCTCCTCGCCGTCGAGTTCCTCGCGAAGGATCACCCGGTGTACGCGCTGCGGCCCGGGAGCCCGATCCAGGTGGTGAAGAGCGCCTCGTGGTACTCGCCCCGCAGCTCCTTCGTGTATCCGGGCGGAGAGCGGGACCTCTTCTGAAGGCCCCTCCCCCGGCCGCCCTTCGCTCCGGCGCGGCGCTCGCCGCGGCCGGCGCGGCAGCGCGTGCCGGGAGCTGAAGCATCCCCCTCGAATCTTCCGGGAATATTCACGGGGAGACGGGGAGACGGGGAGTATTTTTTTAAACTCCCTGTCTCTCCGCTTCCCTGTTCCATATTCCGCTACAATGCCGACCCAATGAGATGATTCGTCAGTACCAGGAGTTCACCGGGACGCCAGGAGAGCCAGGATTTTCTCTCGCTGGTGTCCTTGCGCCGGATGGCTCGACTTCACGTCGTCCGACCCGCTTCGTCCGAGCGCCAGAGCGCCGTCCCCTGTAAGCCCGCCGCCGCCATGGCAGGGCGAGCTGCCCTGTACCCATCCTGCCCGCGCCGGCGAGCGCGCGCGCACCCACACCGAAGGACAGGCGGCCAGGGTGGATTGGATGGGATCTCGCCAGAGCGCGCGGTCGCGAAGGAGGGAAGGCTGGAAGACCCACGAGCGCTTGGTCCTCGTTCGTCGCGCCGCGGGCGGCGACGGAGACACGCGCGGCCCCGTCGTGCACAACGCGGGTGCGGGTACGTCGGTTGCTCCGAGCCCGTCCGCGGCCGGAGCCGGCCGCTCGTACAAGGGAGAGAACGAATGAATCGACTGATTCGACTCGGAGCACTCTCGGCCTTCCTGTCGCTCGTCCTCTGGGGCGGCAAGGACGTGGCGGCCGCTCCGATCCCTGCCGCGCTGAGCAGCAAGCAACTCAAGGACCTGACGACCGCGGACGAAGGCACCACGTGCCAGTCGCTCACGCCGAACCTCGTGCTCACCAGGCAGGATACCTGCGAGTTCGTCGGGCTCCTGTGGTCCACGGTCGGGCAGGCGTGCACCGTCGTGAGGGACAAGTGCCTGGCCGAGGGCCAGCAGCCGCCGGCGCGAGCGGACGAGGCGGCCACGGCGAGCTGTCTGCCGCCGGCCGAGGCGCGCGTCGGCTGCACCGCGACGGTGGCCGAGTACGAGGCGTGCATGCTGGCGAACGCCGAGAAGGTCCGAGCGCTCAGCTGCGATTCCACGACGAGCGCGCTCGAGGCCCCCGTCGCGGCGTGTGACCTCATCGCGCAGAAATGCCCCGATCTCGGCAACACCGGCGAAGGCCAGGGCCAGGGCGAAGACCAGCCCTGACGCCGCCGCAAGGCGCGCCCCGCAGGACCCTGCCCGCCTCGATCCGGCCGCGAGGCGCGCCGCGGCTACAGCGCTGCGCTGCCGATCTGCTGGATCGTCGCCTCCACCCGCAGCCGCTCTCGCTGCTCCGGTGACGACTGGATGAGCTCGTTCAGCTTGCTGTAGATGACATAGAGCTTTCCGTCCCGGAGCACGCCGGTGGTCGGATAGACGTCGCCGAGCCGCTGGACCGCGCGCAACCTCGCGGTGCTCCAGCCGTCCTCGCTCGACAGCGAGAACGCGGCGTTCGACGCGACGCCAGCGGCCTGGTTCGCGACGACCACGAGATCTTTTTTCCCCACCAGGGTCAGCCCGTCGCCGCCCACGAACCGCTCGGCGACATCGACCCTGGCGAACCGCGAGGGGTTCGCGAGGGGCACCTTGAACAAGCTGCCATCGCTCTTCTTGACGACCAGCAAATAGCCATCGGGGTGGACGACCACCCCGTTGAGGTTGATCCCATCGCCGGCGAATTGCTCGTCCCGCAGGAAGACGGCCGCGTTTCCCTGCGGATCGACCTTGTAGATGGTCGGCGAGAAGCTGTCGGTGACGTAGGCGTTGCCGGCCGAGTCCAGGGCGATGCCGTTCACGAGGTGAGCGCCGGGGGACAGCGGCGCGAGATCCACGTAGTGGATGGCCTTGCCCGTGGAGAGATCGTAGACGCCCACGGCGGCCAGGTTCTTCGGCCCCGCGGCAGATGGCTTGATGCTCGCGCCGAGATCGGAGCTCACCGCCCAGAGCCGCCCCCGCTCGACGTCCACGGCGATGCCGAGCACCGAGCAGAGGCGTGGGTCGTCGACGACACGGGAGACGCCGCCATCGCCGTCCACCGCGTAGATCGCGCCCTCCCTGAACGAGCTCACGAGGAATTTGCCTCGGCTGCCGTCGAATTCGATCGTCTCCGGATACAGCGCCGGCCTGTGGACGGTGATGGGCTGTCCCGTGCGCTCCAGGGTGACGACCTCCGCGCGCGCGCAGCCGGCGGCCGTCAGCCCCATCGTCGCGACCGCGCACAGAGCCCGGGCGGTCAACCCCGCACGCGCCGAGCGCGCAGCCGTGCGCCACGCGCTCGGCGTCCTCTTCATGATCGACATGTCAGCTCCTGTTCTGGACAGGCCCGTGCGGTGTGCGGAGCGCGCTACCGAGGCGCGCTGCCGGACGCCCGCGGGCGCCTCTCCCACGTCGTCCATTCGTCGACGAATCGCTCTTCGATCCAGGCCTTCGCGGCGCGCGCGTGCCTCAGCTCCTGGCGCAGCTCGAGCACGAGCACGGCAGCCTGGGTGTCCTCGCGCTGCGCCTCGGGGAGGAGCAGCGCTTCCTCGAGCCGCGCCTCGATCTCCTGCTCACGGCGCGCGAGCTCGACCATCTGCTCGCTCGCCGCGGCCGCGTCGGGCGGCGATGCCGTCGCGTCGAGGGCAGCGCCACGATCCCGCGCGAGCGCGCCGCCCGCGCCTGACGCGAGCAGCGGCGGCCGCGCGCGCGCCACCTGGACGCTCAGGCCCGCAGCCGCCACGCCGGCCGCGGCGAGGCTGGCGATGGCCCGCCGCCGGCCCCGAGGGCGCGGCGTGGATCGCGCCCGGCTCCCCGCATCCAGCAGGCGCCTGACGCGCGGAAGGAGCGCGCCCGCCGAGCGCGCCATGGCCGGGACCAGCGCGCGCCGCGGGGCGAGCGACGCGCCCGACGCGACCTGGACCAGCGCGCGCGCCAGACCGAGGGGATCCCCCGTGAGCTCGACGGCGCGATCGTCGCAGGCGAGCTCCGCTGTCTGGCGGAAGCGGGACGACGCCCAGTGGACGAGAGGATGCGCCCACAGGACCGACTGCACGAGGCCAGCGGCCGGAAACCACAGCCCGTCGCGGCGCTCGATGTGCGCCAGCTCGTGCGCGAACACGGCGTCGACCTCGGCGTCGGTGAGGGCGGCGAGCCTCGCCAGCGGGACGCAGATCTCGGAGGCTCCGATGACGAGCGGGCTGCCGACACCGGCGCTCTCCGTCAGCGCGACCCGGCGCAGCCCGATCCGGGCGCGCAGCCGATCGAGCCGCTGGAGCAGCCGCGCGTCCTGCACCTCCCTGCGCCCGCGGAGCCCACGCCACAGCAGCAGCGCCGACGAGGCGAACCGCAGCAGCCCCAGCGCGGCCGCTCCGGCCGTGCACGCGGCGAGCAGGTTCCACCCCTGGCTTCCCCCGGCGCGCCACGCCGGTGATCCGGCGCTGGCGCTCTCCCTGGTCGAGCCGCCGGCGTCCGGCGCGGCATCGAGGACCGCCGGCGCGGGGGCGTCCTCGAGCGACAGGACGGCGATCTCTCCAGGAGACGCCGTGTCCCCGGGCGCGCGCTCGAAGCCCCATGACATCGCCGCCGCGAGCAGCAGTGTCGCGAGCGGACCGAACAGCGCCATCTTCCAGAGCAGGTGCCGCGTGGAGGACGAGAGGGATCTCCGTCGAGCCAGGAGCGCCGCCGCCCCGGTCCACACCGCGGCGTGGGCCGAACAGGTGAGCAGCAGCGCCAGCCAGAGGGCGGCCACGCCGGGCCAGGCGCCCGGCCCCGCGAGCAGGTGGAGCGCCAGGATCACGCGCCTTTCTCCTTGATCAGCCGCTGCATCTCCTCGAGCTCTTCAGGGCTGAGCTGCTCCGACTCGAGGAGCTGCGCGGTGAGGGCCGAGGCCCTGCCGCCGAAGAACGAGCGCAGCACGCGGTGGAGCACGCCCCTGGCCGCCTCCTTCTGGTCGACCGACGCGCGGTACACGAACTGCCTGCCAGACCTCTTGCGCTCCACCCACCCCTGCTGGCTGAGCCGCTGCAGCAAGGTCGCCACCGTCGTGGGAGCGAGCTCCCGCCCGTCCTCCGCCATCGCCGAGACGACGTCCCCGACGGTGCCTTCCCCGACGGCCCAGAGGGCCTTCATCACCGCGAGCTGCAGATCGGTCAGCGCTTCGGTTCCCACGACGACAAGTGTCGTTCATGGGCGGCCGCCCGTCAACTACAAATGTAGTCGCGCGAGCTCCGGGGCGGCGGCCGGCGGGATCCCGGGCCCGGGTCGGGCCGCGAGCTACGTCGGCAGCTCCTCGAACTGGGGGAAGGCGTCCGTGATCTGATGCCAGGGCGCCTTCGAGCCGACGTGGATGTGGTGATCGGGCCCCTTCGCCGGCGCGCCGTCGAGCGTGCCGAGCTGCACGTGCGCGAACCGCTGCTCGCGGACGACGTCGTACACGGGCGAGAAGCATTGCTGGCAGACGCAGCGGTACCCGTCCTCGGACTCGCCGACCCGGAGCAGGTGCTCCCGCCCCGCGGTGACGCGGAGCCTGTCGATCTCGATCCCGCCGATGGCGGCGCAGGCGGCGCCGGTGCGCCTCCGGCACCTCGAGCAATGGCAGTAGAAGGCGTAGCCGAACGCGTCGTCGACCTCGAAGCGCACGGCACCGCAATAACAAGCTCCGTTCAACATGGCCCGTTTATCTCCCTCGAACGCGGCGCCTGAGCGCGCCGCTCCGGCTCCCTCGAACGCGGCGCCTGAGCGCGCCGCTCCGGCTCCCTCGAACGCGGCGCCTGAGCGCGCCGCTCCGGCTCCTCGAACGCGGCGCCTGAGCGCGCCGCTCCGGCGCTCGCGCCCCCTCACCCGTCGGGGAACGGGATGAACTCGATGTCGTCCCCCGGCACCTTGGGAAAGAGCCCTGCCTTCCAGTCCTGCTTCGCGCGCTCGATGCGCTCCGGCGAGCTCGAGACGAAGTTCCACAGGATGTGGCGGTCGCCGTCGAGCGCGGCGCCGCCGAGGAGCATCACGCGGCTCTGCGAGAGCGCGCGGAGCTCCGGCTGCGCTCCCGCGCGGAACACGAGCATCGTCCCCTCGCCGAAGCGCTGGCCCTCGCAGCCGACCAACCCGTCGATCACATAGGCCGCGCGCGCCGCGTGCTCCTCGGGCAGCGGGAGCGTCGCGCCCGGGTCGAGCTCCGCGTGGACGTAGAGCGTCGGCGACAGGACGCCGACCGGCGAGCGCGCGCCGTAGGCCTCCCCCGCGATCACGCGCAGCGTGGCGCCGTCCCGGGTGACGACGGGGATCGTCGCCGCCGGGTGGTGCTCGAAGCGGGGCGCGTCCTCCTCGTGCTCCATCGGCAGCGCGAGCCAGCACTGGACGCCGTGGAGGTGCGCCTCGTGCGTCAGGTCACCGCGCTCGGAGTGGACGATGCCGCGCCCGGCGACCATCCAGTTGACGTCGCCCGGCCGGATCGGCTGCGCCGTGCCGAGGCTGTCGCGGTGGAGGATCTCCCCCTCGAACAGGTACGTCAGCGTCGCGAGCCCGATGTGCGGGTGCGGGCGCACCGAGATGCCCTGTCCCACGGCGAAGCGCGCAGGGCCCATGTGGTCGAAGAAGACGAACGGACCGACGAGCCGGCGGCGGGCCGACGGCAGCACGCGCCGCACGGAGAAGCCGCCCAGATCGCGGGCGCGCGCGTCGATGACGAGCTCGATCGCGTTCGCGGACGAGTCCACGCAGGCGGGTTCATGGTCGGCGTAACGGCTCATCGGGGGCTCCTTCGCAGCGCTGGGCGGGGGTGCGCGGGGCGTCGCCTCGGTCCAGGGATCGCTACCCTAGCCCAGGAGGCGCTCCGGATGTGTAGCGGCGCGTCGCCCAGGTTCTTGCGTGGCTGCGTGTGAGGCGGTGCCAAGCCGCCGGGGGCCTGCCGTGAGCGCGGAACCGGGGAAGTCCTTGGGCGACGGCGCTGGCGCGGAGGAACGAACGGCGGAGACTTCCACGATTCTCAAGAGCGTGCCGAGCGGGGCGCCGCCGGACCGATCACAGAGGAGTCCGAAGTGAGGCGCCCACGCGCTCGAGGCGACCGACGGCCGCGCTGAACAATTCTTCCCGAGCGCGATCGTGCAGGCGCGTGCGAAAGTCGCGAAACCGATCTGCACCCGCCGCGTAGCCCCCTCGAACCACGCGCCACTGGCCATCGCGGGCCGACGCGGGCGCCCGCGGCCGCTCCGGTCTCCAGCGCGTTGGAGGAACGATCGCTGCACGCCGCTCGCCGCGGCGGGGGGCGATCCAGTTCGCGTCATCTCATTCACTGCTTCTGGAGGATCGTCATGAAGATTCGGCGTCGCACGCTGTCGGCCATGTCCCTTGTCCTCACCCTCGCCGCTGCTTGCAGCGATGGCGGAGGCGGCGATACCACAGGCGCCGGCGGCATGGGCGGGGGAGGCGCCGGCGGATCTGCTGGCGGGGATGCGGCCACGAGCTTCGAGGTGACCATCGAGAACGTGACGCCCGCGCGGGATTACCGGGTGGCCGGCGTGTTCAACACGCCCGTGGGCGAGAGCATGCCCGGACCGCTCTTCCCAGAGAAGAGCTTCGAGTTCCGCGTCGGCGCCCTGCCAGGCGACAGGCTGTCGTTCACGACGATGTTCGGGCAGTCGAATGATCTGTTCTATGCGCCCGATGGCGCCGGGATCGCGCTCCACGACGAGGCGGGCAGCCCGGTGAGCGGGGACGTGACCGACCAGGTCCTGCTGTGGGACGCAGGCAGCGAGGCCAACGAGGAGCCGGGCGCGGGGCCGAACCAGGCGCCCCGGCAGAGCGGCCCGAACACGGGCGCCAAGGACCCGGACAACACGGTGCGGCTGGTCCAGGATGGTTATACCTACCCGGCGGTCGAGGAGGTCATCCAGGTGATCGTGACGCCGGAGCCGGGCAATGAGTTCACGATCCGGATCACCAACATGTCGGAGGTGGGGACGCTGATGCCCGAGGGCGGGGAGCCGGCCGCCGTGCCGCTGTCGCCGGGGCTCTTCGTGGTGCACACGATGGAAAACCCGCTGTTCAC
Source organism: Sorangium sp. So ce128 (assembly GCF_051525245.1). Lineage (NCBI taxonomy): Bacteria > Pseudomonadati > Myxococcota > Polyangiales > Polyangiaceae > Sorangium > Sorangium sp. So ce128. Next base: position 9,258,010 of record NZ_CP150313.1, read on the forward strand.
GGTCGGGAAGGCGTACCCCGGTAACGGGCTGGAGGCGCAAGCCGAGGACGGGAACCCGATGATGCTGCACGAGGGGGTCATGCCCCGCGCGGGGCTGACCTCGCCGGCGGCGCCGGGCGTCGCGGTGGTGCACGGGGCCGCAGCGCCGCTGTTCAGGTCGGGCGAGGCGGACCGGAGCAAGGGACTCGAGATGCTGGCCGAGGACGGGAACCCGACCATGCTCGCGGAGTCGCTGGAGGCCGAGGTCGGGGGCGAGAGCGGGCTCTCGTCGGTGCTGGTCTACGACACGCCCGTGGGCGCCTCGATGCCGGGGCCGCTGCTGCCCGGCGCGAAGTTCAGCTTCACGGTGACCGCGCGGCCCGGCGAGCGGCTGAGCTTCGCGTCGATGCTGGGGCAATCGAACGATCTGTTCTTCGCCCCGAGCGAGGAGGGGATCGCGCTGTTCGACGCGAGCGGCGAGCCGGTGAGCGGCGATGTCTCCGACCAGGTCTCGATCTGGGACGCGGGCACCGAGGCCAACCAGTGGCCCGGCGTGGGCCCCGACCAGGCGCCGCGCCAGGCCGGGCCGCAGATGGGCGCCGACGATCCCACGGGCCGGGTGCGCTCCGTCGATGACGGTTATCTGTATCCTGCGGCCAACCAGATGCTGAAGGTGACCATCAGCCCGGCGCGGTAGCGGGGACCACGAGCGGCAGCGCTGGCTGCTGAATCACGGCCCCGGGGACGCCCGGGCCGTTCACGCGTGACCTCCGAGCAGGTGGAACGCTGACCTGTCGCGCGCTGGTCGCGAGGTCGTGCATGCTAGCGTCCATTCCGATCATGGAAGGCTCGATCCTCCGGCACATCGTTGCAAGCGATGGGACGCGCATCGCGTGGCACACGCACCAGCGCCCAGGCGACGAGGTGCAGCTGCGGGATCGAGCGCCCGTCGTCCTCACGAACGGCCTCAGCACGACGGAGAACTTCTGGAAGCACCTCGTCAGCGCGCTCGCAACGACGACCCACCTGGTCCACTGGAGCTACCGGGGCCACGGGCAGAGCGAGACGGCGCGCTCGGGCGACTACGCCATTCCGACCCACGCAGACGACCTCCTCCGGGTGACGGAGGCGGTCCGTGCTCGTAGTACGTTCGCCGGCGCGCCGGTGCACATCGCCTTTTCCATGGGCGTCACGGTGCTGCTCGAGCTCTACCGCCGCCGCCCTGATCTCGTGCGCGCGATGGTGCTCATCGCCGGCGGCGCCGATCACCCCTACGCGTCGAACGCCGCCTTCCGGATCCCCGGCGCGCGCGCGGCCCTCCGTGTGGCGCTACGGACGGCGGCCCCCATCGTCCCTCGTATTGCGCCGGTCGTGCGCCGCGTCACGGCGTCCAAGGCCCTCTTCCCCCTGGGCCAGGCCGCGGGCGTCTTCGGGCCCGAGGCGCCTCGCGAGGAGCTGGAGCATTTCCTCCGCGCCGTCGGGACCATGGACCTTCGCGCTTACTGGGAGTCTCTGCGGTCGTTGATGGAGGCACGTGCGTCGGACGTCCTCCCCCAGGTGCGGGTGCCGGTCCTGGTCATCGCGCCCGAGCGCGACGTGATGGCCCTGCGGGCCGATCTCGACGCGTTGCGCCGCCTCATTCCGGGTGCCGAGTGGATGATCGTGCTCCGCACAGGCCACGCGATGCTCCTCGAGGCAGGGGGCGTGGTATCGGCCCGCATACAGGAGTTCTTGCTCGGCCTACAGTAGCCAAGAGCCCATGGGCCAAGCTCCCGCCACCTGCACAGCCGCCTCGCCTGTAGCCGCTCCCTCCTCGCGCGGTGTCGCAGCTGAGCTCGAGCATCGTCCTGCCACGTCGGCGCGCGTGGCAGCGGCAAGAATCGCCGCGCGGTCTATTCCAGGGCCGGTGTCGCTCACCGACAGCCGTATCTTCATCTTTCGCGCATGCGGCCCCAGATTCAGCTCCAGCTCGATTCTCGTCGTCCTCCCCCAAGAAGCAGCCATGTTCCTCGTCGAGCAGCCACCTGCCAAGACCGCGCTGCCGTGGGCGATGACATCGAATGACCAGTTCCCGGTCGATCCGCCGCCCAGCTTCGACGACCCGGCGCACATCGCCTCACGGCGATCGAACACCATGATCCGGGGGGCGACTGGGATCCTTTCTTGAACACCCCGTCGAACCAGGAGCACCCGGCCGGCCACCCCTGGTGAGCGGCTCGGGCCTGTACGCGCTGGCGCACTTCTTCGGCCTGGGGGAGCTGTCTACGCCCCTCGTGGGGACCCTGGCGGGTGCGGCACCATCGAACCGCCCAGGGCCGACCCCTGCCAACGCGCAGTCATCCTGGCCCGAGCAGCCCCGCGATCCGCTCCACGCACACCGCCGGAACCCCGCGCTCCGCGCTGTCGTGGCGCATCGTCGCCGCGTGCCCCCCGTCGTAGACGACCACCTCCCCGCCCTCCAGCCCCCCGCAGATGCGCGCGAACGCGTCCTCGCGCGGCCGCAGCGTCAGCACGCGCAGCCCGGGCCGGTCGGGGATCCGGAAGGAGACCGGCTCGCTCGGGAGGTGGTGCGCGGCGAGCTCTTCGTGGATCGCGGACGCCGGCACGCCCCGCAGCGCGCCGAAGCTCGCCGGCAGATCGAGCGGGCGCTCGATCGGCGAGTCGAGCGCTAGGCAGTCGACCGCGGGGTGCAGCCCGGCGACGATCATCGCGCCGAAGTTGCCGTGGGACGCCGCGAGCAGCGCGGCGCTGCCGGCGCCCAGCCGCGCGCACAGGTGGTCGATCGCGCTCCAGAGCAAGATCGCCTCCCAGCGGCCGCTCGTCACGAGCGGCTGGCCGCGCGGGTTGCGCACGCCCACGTACGCGATCGCATAGAGGCCCGCGACGCCGCGCTCGGCCAGCGCCGAGACCAGCGCCGCCGCGGCGTCCGGGCCGGCGCGGAAGCCGGGCACGAGCACGATGGCCCGCCGGGCCTCGCCCACCTGCATGCAGGTGAGCTCCGCGAACGGCCCATCCGAGCGCGGCAGCGGGACGTCGACGCGCCGGGCGCCGCGCGCCCGGAACACGCGCTCGGCGAGGGTGCGCGAGCCCTCGAGCACCTCGTGCGTGAAGATGTCCGTGGGCCGCAGCGCGCTGTCCGCGGCGGCGAGATCGCGCCAGTGCGCGTAGCGCCCGACCGGCAGCGTCGGCGCGGCGAGCGGCGCGCCCGGCGCGACCGCGATCTTCAGCGCGCGCCCGGCGAAGGCCGGCGCCACCTCGCGCGAGAGCGACGGGAGATCCACGACCGGCGCCGCCAGCGGGAGCGGAAGCGGCGCCTCCCCGCGCGGCCGGAAGGGCCGGTCCGGCGCCTCCTCGGCGCACCGGCGGACGAGCGCGCTCCCGGCGAGGCGCGCGTCCGCGCCCGGCGCCGGCACCACCCGGCCGTCCGCCTCGTCGGTCAGGAACACCGCCTCGTCGTCCGCGTGATCGTCGTCGACGATCACCAGGAACGACGCCACGTCCGGCGCCGGATCGACGGGGAACCACCGCCACAGATCCCGCACGAACGCCCAGCGCCGCGCCACGAGCGGCGGCTCGGGCCCCCCGGGCAGCGCGACCGCCGACGGGGCCGATGGGCCGGCGGCGAGCTTCCGGCGCGCGTGCGCGACGTAGGTCGACCACGCGGGCCGCTCCAGCACGCCCACGAGGTCCGAGCGCTGCAGCTTGGGGCCCGTGTCGAGCAGCACCCACCCGTCGTCCCAGCAGAGGTTCTTCGGGGAGAGATCGAGGAGGATCCCCTCGCGGCGGAAGAGATCCCCCGCCTCCCCGAGCGCCTCGACCAGCGCGGCGCGCCGCGCCGGATCCAGCTCGCCCGCGAGCAGCTCCGCCTGCAGGGTGGGCCGGGCGCAGAGCTCCTTGGCGATGCCGCGCGCGTCGGTCTCCACGATGGCCGCGGGCCGGAGCGCGCGGAGCGCCGCCGCACGGCGCGCCGAGAGCGCCTCCACCCGGAGCGCCTCCCGGAAGAAGGCGACGCCCGCCCGCGACCGCTTGTACGCGAGCCGGGCGCCCGTCTCCAGGCAGCGCGCCTCGTAGACCACGCCCACGAGGCCGCTGCCCAGCGCGCCGCCGACCCGCAGGAACCGCCCGCCGACGCGCACCACCGCGCCCTCGGGCAGCGCCTCCGTGGCCTCGACCAGCGCCCGCTTCAGGCGCGGGCTCCGGGTGATGGCGCTGACCAGCCCGAGCTGGCGCGAGGTCAGCCGGGGTCGCGCCGGGGCATCCATCCGCGGCTTACTTCTCTTTCTTCGGGAAGAGCGCCTTGCGCAGGTGCTTGGCCGCGTGCTCCAGCTCGACCAGCGCCTCGATGGATTTCACCGTCGCCTGCTCCACGCCGAGCAGCGCGGCCGCCCTGGCCACCGCGGCCTTCTCCGCCTCCGCGTAGGTGCCGTCGGCGCGCGCCACCTCGATGGCGTCGCGCAGCAGCATGCGCGCGCGGAGCCCGCCCTTCTTGAAGCCGGGCAGGAGCACCTCGAGCTTCCCGCTGCGGAAGTCGAAGCCCTCGACCTCGCGGGTCAACGACTCCGGGAGCCCGAGGCGCTGCATGCCCTTGCGCAGCGCCTTGAGCTCGGCCTCGGGGATCTCCCCGTCGGCGCCGACGATGACCTTGAGCGCCTTGAGGTACGAGAGCGCCTGCTCGTCCGAGCTCGGCAGCCGGCCGTACCTCTCCTTCACGCGTGCTTCGTTGATGGCGACCATCAGGCTAGCTCCTCCTTGAGGGGCCCCACCGTATCAGGGCGGCCCGATCACGGGAAGCGCCCCGCTCAGGCCGAGCCGCCGACATCGTCGTGCTCCCGGCGACGGCGTGAAGCGGCGCCTCTCCGGGAACAACGCTTCTCCTCGACGAGGCAACGGCTCCTCACCTCATGCGACGGCGCTCCCCTCGTCGACCCACGCCCGCGCGAGCTCGAGCGTGCGGGCGTTCTCCTCGACGCGCTCGAGGGACCGCGCGCGCCGCGCGGGGTCGTCGAGCTGCGCCGCGGCGTCGAGGAGCCTCGCGCGCCCATCTCGGCCGCCGTCGCGCGGCGATCGACGCGCGGGCGGGGCGCTTCACGGCGGCGTGGCGATACCCTAGCCTGGCCGTGGATCTCCGCCGCGCCGCGAGCGCCACAAGGAAAGAAGGACCATGGCCGTCACCTCTGGCTTCGACCTCACGAGCGAACGCTTCTTCGCCGATCCATTCCCGACGCTCGATCGGCTCCGCACCGAGGCGCCGGTCTACTTCTTCGAGCCGCTGCAGTGCTTCTTCATCACCGCTCCTGCCGATATCGAGGGGCTCGTGAAGGACCCGAGCTTCACCGCGCGGCGGGCGACGGCGATCCTCGGCAGCCTCGGCATGCTCGGCGAGGACGAGCTCTCGAGAAAAACGTTCGACTCCTTGTCGCGGCTCGCCTTCTTCCAGGACCCGCCGCGCCACACGAAGCTTCGACAGCTCATCATGAAAGGGTTCTCTCCGTCGGCCGTCGAGTGGATGCGCCCGCGGGTCGTGGGGCTCGTGCAGCGCGCCGCCGAGAAGGCGCGGCGCGACGGCGAGATGGATGTCGTCTCGGCGTTCTCCGAGGCGGTCGCGCTCAACACGCTCGCCGAGATGTTCGTGATACCTGAGGCCGATCGGCCGCAGTTCATGAGATGGTCGACGGACCTCCTGAAGCTCGCCGGCGGCGGGGTCACCTCGGAGGAGCAGAAGCGGGCGGTGAAGCAGAGCTGCTGCGACATGGTCGACTACATGATGCGGCTCGTCGAGGAGCGCCGGAAGGCGCCGGGCGAAGACGTCGCGAGCAGGTTCATCGAGGCAGAAGGCGGAGACACCGAGCTTGCGGGCGAGGCGGCCATGCAATGCTTCCAGATGGTCGCCGCGGGATTCGTCACCTCCGTGAACCAGATCGCGAACACCGTGCTCGCGCTCCTCAACCACCCCGCCGAGCTCGCGAAGCTCCGGGAGGCGCCGGGCCTCGTCCGCGGCGCGGTCGAGGAGAGCCTGCGCTTCGAGCCGTCCGTGCTCTCCCTCAGCCGCATGTGCGCGAGGGACACGGAGATCCGGGGCACCAGGGTCTCCGAGGGGCAGTTCGTCTTCGCGATGATCGCCGCGGCGAACCGCGATCCCGGGCTGTTCTCCGAGCCGGACCGCTTCGATATCACCCGGCAGCAGAGCCGGCACCTGACCTTCGGGAGCGGCGCTCATTACTGCCCCGGGGCCCCGCTCATCCGGATGGAGGTGGAGGAGTCGGTGCGCGCCCTGCTCTCGCTGCCGCGCTGGGAGCTCGCCGAACCGACGTTGAGCTACGCCGGCTCGAACCTGCAGGACCGCGGGCCGAGCTCGCTGCGCGTTCGCTTCCCCGCAGCCTGAAGCGGGCGGGCTAGCACTACCGCGGGAAGTCGGACGGCGAAGCGAACCGCCATGTCGCCAAGGGCGCCGAGAAACCAGGGGAATGGTAGAAATAATGCCGAGACGGCGCGTCCTCTCTCTCCCCTTGGCGACCCTGGCGCCATGGCGGTTTTTCTGCCGATCCGGGGCAACTTCCCGCAGTGGTGCTAGGCGCGGGTGCCGACGGAGGACAGGACCCGCTCGAGCTCCGTGGGATCGATCGGCTTCGTCATGTGCAGATCGAACCCCGCCTCCTGGGCGCGGCGGCGATCTTCCGCGTGGCCGTACCCGGTCTGAGCGATGAGGTAGGCCCCCGCCGTGGCGGGATCGGCGCGCAGCGCCCGCGCGAGGGCATACCCGTCCATCCCCGGCAATCCGAGGTCGCAGAGCACCACGTCGGGCGCGAGCGTGCGCCCCATGGCGAGCCCCGCGGGGCCCGTGTACGCGACCTCGGCCTGATACCCGAGGAGGGCGAGGAATTGCTTGAGGATGTCCGCCGTGTCGAGGTTGTCCTCGACCACGAGCACCCGGAGCGACTCCTCCCGCGACGCTGTCGCAGGCCGGACGGGCTCCGGCCGTCGGATGGAAGGAACTGGCGTGGAGGAGAGCGGCAATCGGACGCGGAAGGTCGATCCGAGCCCGGGGCCCTCGCTGTGGGCCTCGACGGATCCGCCGTGCATCGCGATCAGGCTGTGCACGAGCGAGAGCCCGAGGCCGAGGCCGCCGCGCCGTCGATCGAGGCTGCTGTCGGCCTGGCTGAAGGTCTCGAAGACGCGCGGGATCATCGATGGATCCATGCCGATCCCCGAATCCTCCACCACGATCACCGCGGTGTTCGTCGCCGGATCCGCCTCCAGGCAGGCGACCACCCGGCCCCCCGCGTCCGTGAACTTGAGCGCGTTGTGCAGGAGGTTGCCGATGACCTGCGCGAGGCGCGTGTGATCCCCGGCGGCCCAGACCGGCTCGTCCGGGAGGGTGACCAGAAGCTCGATCCCATTGTCCTGGAAGCTCGGCGCATAATCGTCCGTGACCTGACGGACGATCCGCGCGAGATCACAGGGCTCTTTTCGCAGCTCGATCTTGCCCCGGGCGACACGCGACACGTCGAGCAGGTCGTCGATCATCCGGGCCATGTGCGCCACCTGGCGCGCGATCATGTCGCGCGTCCGGACGGCCTCGGGCGCGTCGCCGCCGGTGATGTCGAGGACCTGGATGGCCGTCCGGATGGGCGCGAGCGGATTGCGCAATTCGTGGGCGAGCATCACCAGGAACTCGTCCTTGCGGCGATCGGCCTCCCGGAGCGCCTGCTCGCTCGCGAGCAGCGCCTGCTCGGCCCGCTTTCGTTCGGTCACCTCCTGCACCACGACGTTGATGCCGAGCATCGTGCCCGCCTCGTCGCGCACGGGGTGGACGCTGACCAGCCAATGGTGGTCCCCCTCGGGCCGCGCAACCCGGAGCTCGCAATTCGTCACCTCCTGCTCCGTCTCGAGGACACGCTTGCAGAGGTCCTTGAAAGGCGTGGCCTCGGGGATGAACTCGCCGAGCGTGCGGCCGAGGTGCTCGGAGATGGGCCGACCGGTGATGCGCGCGAGCGTCTCGTTGACGCTCACGTACCGGAGATCCCGGTCGAGGAAGCAGAGGCCGACGGGGGCCGTCGAATACACGTTCTGCAGGAGCGCGAGGTGGCGCTGCGCGGCCTGCTCGCTCGCGCGCAAGCTCCGGCAGAGGCGATTGCGTTCGAGGACGGCCGCCACCTGCACGCTCAGCGTCTGCATGAGCGAGAGCTCGTCGGCGTTCATGTGCGAGCGTTTGCTGGTGGCGAAGGCCAGGGTCCCGAGCAGTCGGTCGTGCGAGATGAGCGGATATCCCGCATAGGCCTGCACGCCCGCCTTTTTCAGCTCCGACCCGCATTCCAGGGTCGAGCGCTGGAGATCGAAGGCGATGAGGGGCATCCGGGTCGCCGCGACGGTCCCGCACATGAACTGGCCGAACTTGATCGTCCGATATCGCCGCTCGTCCTCGGGCGAGATGCCCGCGGCCGACTCGAGGACGAGGGTATTCGGCTCTTCGCCGATCATGTAATTGAAGTAGAGCTCGACGCCGAGGTCGTTTGCCAGCTCCTCGAAGAGGGATCCGAGGAGAGCCGAAGGCTCGTCGCAGAGGACGAGCCGACTCGCGGCTTTTGCCAGGATCCGCAGGTGCGCGTGTCCGGCTCGCGCTTGCCCGGGTGTCTCGGCCGCAAGAGCACATTTCGCGTTGGGCGGCACGTGTACCCATCGGGCGGCGCCGAGGGCTTCCTCGAGCCAACCCCCTTTGCCTTCACCGTGCAGTCTACTGCGCGGCAGGCACGGCGCCACGGCAACGCTCGCCGAGTCCGAGCGTCCGCATTTCGCAGAATTTCCAGCGCCGGGGCGCCGCACCGCGTCCCGCGCGCGGGGTCTCAGCGGCTGGCCGCCGCCCAGCTGGCCAGCGGGTGCGCCTCGAACCAGGGCCGGGTGGCCTCGGCGATGGTCGAGCGTCTCGCTAACCGATGTTGCTCGGCCGGTACCAGTCGAAGTTGTTGTGGAACGGAAAGCTGTTGATCCCCAGGCTGATGCTGGCGTCGAGCGCGCGGACGTGGTGCCACCAGCCCACCGGGATGAAGAGCGCCTCGCCCGGCTCGAGCACGACGTCCTTCACGAGCACCGGGGCCATCGGGTCCTTCTCCGGGTCCCGATCGGCGTACATCGCGCGTGCGCCGTCGAACAGCGACGTCTCGAACGGCGCGATCATGCGGTAACGCTTCCTGCCGTACACCTGCCCGAACAGGATGTTGGACGTGTCGTAGTGCAGCGGCGTGACGGTCCCCGCAGGGCCGAGCCAGAGCGCCGAGGCGCCCAGCAGCCGCTGCGCGGCGCAGTACCCGTCCGGGAGCACCACGTCGTCCAGCAGCGCGCCGAGCCTCGTCCGCTCGAGGACGCGGTTGTTGGCGACCATGTAAAAGTCGTTCGTCTCCTCGCTCGCGGCGCCGGCGATGCGCGCGACGAAGTCGCGCAGCGGGGTGCTCTCCGTGTGCCGCGCCGCGTGCATGTCGTAGTCGGGATCGCTCTGGCGTCCTGTCGTGACGTCGACCACGACATCGCCGAAGCGCTCGGAGAGGTACGCCGGGGTCCACCGGCCGAAGGCGGGCCAGCGGGTCACGACGTCGGTCAGGACGACCGGGATGTTGCCGGCGACATAGACGTCGCGGAGCTCCTCGCCAGACACGCCGGAGCGCCGCGGGATCCCCGTCGGGTCGCAGGCGGTCGACGCCATTCGCTGCTGGAGCCGCGCCAGCATCTCGTGCCGCCGCGCCGACCTGGCGAAGGGCCGAGCGGCGACGAAGATGGGCGAACGGACGATGGCCGAGAGCAGCTCTCCAGCCTGCGCGCTGCTGACGCCGGCCGCCTGGAGTTGCTCCGAGATCACGCCCTCGGGCACGCCGCGCAGCAGGTTCTCCGTGGCCCAGCGCCACCACTCGGGCGCAACTTCCAGCTCGCGTTCCTGTTCGCCCATCTTCGACCTCACGATGTTGGGGAGCGCAACGGTGCGACGATCGAACGCCTCACTTGCACGGGGGAGGAGGCGGCGGCATCGGCGGGATGATCTCCCCCTCTTCCCCGTCCGGCGGCGGCGGCGGCATCGGCGGGATGATCTCCCCCTCTTCCCCGTCCGGCGGCGGCGGCGGCATCGGCGGGATGATCTCCCCCTCTTCCCCGTCCGGCGGCGGCATCGGCGGGATGATCTCCCCCTCTTCCCCGTCCGGCGGCGGCATCGGCGGGACGATCTCGCCGCCCTCGCAGTCCGGAGGAGGCGGCATCGGCGGGATGACCTCCTCGTCCGGAGGCGGCGGCGGCATCGGCGGGATGATCTCCTCGTCCGGAGGAGGCGGCGGCATCGGCGGGATGATCTCGCCTTGATCGACCGGATCCTCTCCCTCGTCCACGCCCGGAGGACCACAGGCGACCACGAAGACGGCAGCCGCCGCTACAGCCGCTCGAGACACCCGCTGCACAAGGGCCGCCGTCCGAGGCGGCGGCGTGGGCAGCGGCGATAACAAGGCTGCATCGTCCGAAAGAAAGTTACGTGACATGAACACCTCCGCTGACGGCAGCGTGCAGGACATGTGCCATCTCGCTACCGCCGGATATCCCTGGAAATCTCGCCTTCTACAGCGCCGCCCGCCGCGCATGGCCCAGAGTGGCTCACCGCAGCGCCGCTCACCGCAGGGCCCGCGCGAGCGCCGCGTCGTCGACCTCCTCCTCGGCGGCGTGCTCGAGCGCAGCGCGCAACGCATCGTCGGCCGTGCCCTCGGCGGCGACGCGGATGTGCTCCTGCGCGTCGGGGTAGCCGGCGACGCGCAGAAGCAGGGCGGCGCCCACCCGGCGATCCCGCGGCGCGCTGGCGTCGTCGAGGGCGTGGAGCGCGTCCTCGGGGGTCAGGCCGGCGGCGCGGTAGTCGCCGCCGGCGAGCAGCTTGCGGAGGTCCTCGCGCCAGACCGCGGGCTCGCGGCCGCGCCGCTCCAGCGCCTCGGCGCCGCGCGGCGCAGCGCCGCCGACGGCGCCCTCGTGCGCATCGCGGATGCGCTGCGCGAGCGCTTCGGTCAGGGTGTCCCTTGTCCTGAGCACGACCGAGGTGCCACGGCGGGAGAGGAGGAGGAGCCGATCACCGAGCGTCCGGACCGCGGCGAGCTCGGCGTAGGGCATCCAGACGGTCGAGAAAGGCCGCTCGACGCGCACGCCGTCGGTGCCCACCACGACCTGGGTGCTGCGCGCAGCGCGGCGAAGGAGCCACGTCGACAGCAGGGCGAGGGCGGCCCACGCGACGACCGGCCAGAAGCTGCCGGGGTTCGACAGCGGCCTGGTGAGCGCCGAGATCACGATGAGCCAGAGGATCGTGAAGACCGGCACACCGACGCAGCCGGCCGCGAGCTCCCGGTGGACGCCGCCGAGCGAGACAGCGACGCGCCGCTCCGTGGGGCCGATCCCGAGGGCGGCGAGCAGGCGCGCGCCCTCCTCCTCGCGCGCGACGTGCACCTCGAGCACCTGCCCGCGGCGCAGGCGTAGCTCCACGCGGACGTGCGGATCCGACAGGACCAGGCCAGAGCGGATCTCGGTGCGCGGGATCGATCGCTTCACGGCGCCGTAGGTGAAGCGCAGCCCGGCCGCGTCGGCGGACACATGCGCCGGCCCCTTCCAGCCGACGGCGGTGGTGGCGAACAGGGCGCTCAAGAAGGAGAGGCCCAAGGCGACGAGCACGCCGGGCAGGGTCAGGAAGAGAGCGCTGACCGCGAACCTGCCGAGGCTCGGATCGTGGAGCACGCCTGCGAGGACCGAGGCGATCACGCTGACGAGGAAGGGCCCCGCGATCGCGAGCAGCGCGAGGCCTCCGAAGATGCGGCCGAGGGCCTCGTGGCGCCTCGCGACGCGGCGGCTGGTGAGCCTGAAGCCAGATCGGGAGGTCGCCCTCATCGCCCGGGCCATTCTGCGCTCTTTGTCGGGGAGATCTCCAGCGCGTACTTCTCGGCTCGTCCGTTGGCCTCATGGGCCGTGCTCCCCTTGCGTCCGGGGCCCGCTCCCAGCACCGAGATTCCGCTGTTCATGAGCGACGCGAACTGGCCGCTCGGTAGAGGCGGATCCCCAGCGCCGGCGCTCTCAGGCATGAGGGCGGGGCAGCCCGATCCGACGCGGGCGAGGGGGCCTCACAGCACCCCGCTCAGACCCGCGCGATCGCGGCCTGCAAACCCGATTGGAGGGTCCCGCTGATCCGCAGGGACGACCAGTCGACGTCGAGAGCGACAAGCGATCGCGCGACCTCCGCCGATATCCCGGTGAGCGAGCAGGTCGCGCCGAGGAGCCTCGCTGCCCCGATGGTCTGGAGCAGGTAACGGGAGACCTCGTCGCTCACCGAGGGCACGCCGGTGATATCGATGATCAACTCCCGCGCCGCGGTCCTGACGATGCTCGACAGCACGCTCTCCATGATCTGCTGCGAGCGCCTGCAGTCGACCGTGCCGACGAGCGGCAGGACGAGGATGCCCCGCCAGACCTGGATCACCGGGGTAGACAGCGCGAACAGCGCCTCCTGCTGCTCCTCGATCAGCCGGATCTTCTCCTGCAGCGCCGCCGTGCGGCTCAGGACCAGCTGCTCGAGCTGTCGCTTGCTCTCCCGCAAAGCCTCCTCGGCTCGCCGCCTCCGCGCCGCGTCGTGGATATCGACGAGGATCGCCTGGTCCGACGCGAGATCCACCTTGCGAGCGTAGCACTCCACGTGGAGCAGGCTGCCATCCTGGAGCGTACGGGGACGGCACTCGAAGCTCTTGTGGACGTCGCTCAGCAGCTCGGGCCAGAGCTTGCGCAGCGGATCGAGCGGATGAGCGACGCCGGCGCTGCCCTCGACGACCTCGAAGAGGCGCACGCCCTCGTGCCCGACCTCGAACATCTCCAGCAGGCGGGCGTTGTAATCAGCGACGGAGCCGTCGAGTCGATAGACAATGACGGCGTCGCGAAGCTGATCGAACATCTCGCCCAGCCTCGCCGGTGAGCGGTCCGGCTGCCTGTGCCCAGGAGCGGCCTCGCTGCGAGCTATATCGTTGTTCTCCTGCATCCCGGCGCCCCTCGCTCAGCGTTCATCGCGCTGCTCAACCGCGCGTCCTCAGCCATTCCATGGCGTCCTGCTCGGAGGAGAACGAGGCGTTCACGTTGTCGATCTCGTTCGCGAATCGCTCCAGCGCGAATCGATTGGCGTCGTCCTCCACGCTCTCGTCTCGCTTGACGAACACGGCCAGGTGCCGCAGGCCGGCTGCGAAGAGCCGCGGCATCACGTCGTCGCGCAGGTAATCGTTGACGCCGTCCCAGCTCGCGGCCCACTGGCTCAGGTCAGCGAGGAGCTTTGTGCACTTGCTCTCGACGAAGGCCTCCACGAAGTGCCCTCCGAGGATCTCCTTGATCTCCTCATCGAAGACCTCACCGAACCACCGGTGGATGAGGATGCGCTGATCGCGATAGGCGCTCTCGATCGTATGGATGCGGCGGCCGAGGATGTTGAACGTATCGATGGCCCCCGCGGTCTTCACGACGGAGATGCCGGTTCGTGTCTCGGTCGATTGCTTGATAACGACCCTCATGGATCCCCCCTGATACCGCCCGGTCAGACCGGCGGCCCTCGACGACGCCTGCCCCTGGGACAGGACACCTCATTCCACCTGACCTGTCAAGATCAGCCCGGACTGACATCTCGGCGGACGTGAACCACGTCACAGGTGAGCCCCTCCAGGCGACATGTCGTGACTCGGCTCCTAGGGCGACGCCCGGCGGCACCGGCGACCCGACCTTCACCCGCCTATGGGAGGACGCCGCCGCGGCGAAATCGCCGTTCCCGGGTATCCCCACGTGCTCTCGGTGGACAGCCGCTCACCCCGCCGTGGTCCTTCGTCCTTGAGCGACCGGGCGCTACCGGTGGATCCAGTACCGGTAGCCGTTGGTGCGGAAGGGCACGTCGAGCTCGCGGCAGATCTCGGCGATCACATCGGGGGTGAAGAAGTAGTTGCGGATGCGGGCGATGTGCCCGCCGTCGGTCTCGACGGTCCAGACGGTGCGCACCGCGGGTCCTGTGTCGTGATCGAACCAGAAGAGCAGCAAGAGCTCGCCGCGGTGCTCGCGCACCTCGCAGCGCGGCGGGCCGCCGAGGTAGCCGACCAGGTGATGGGCGTCGACCCCGCCGGCCTCGGTGGTCGTGATCGGCGAGAGGCTGCCGACGAACGACCCGGTGCGCGGATCGGCCGGGGGCTCGCGCCCGTACTCGGTCACCACACCGACGATCTCGGTGATCGAGCTGTCGAGGAGCAGCGAGGTCAGGGCTGGCAGGTCGCGGGCGTTGAAGGCGGCGCAGAAGGCGTCGAGCACGCCCGGCGCGGGCGCCCGGGGCTCGTCGGCCTCGGGCGCGACGAGCTTGCCGCGGCCGCGGTGCAGCGCCGCCTTGACCGCGCCGACCGAGGTCGAGAGCGACGCGGCGACCTCTTCGAGCGAGAAATCGAACACGTCCTTGAGCACGACCGCCGCGCGCTCCTGGGGCGACAGGTGCGCGACCAGGGTGCCGGCGGCCTCGCGCGACGCCCGCTCGTCGGGCGCGTGCCCTGGCGCCGGGTGTGCTGCCGAGGGCTCGCCGACCGCGTCGCGCTCGAGCCGCTGCCGCCGGGCGCGGTCGATCCAGAGGTTCGACGCCACCCGGAACAGCCAGGCGCGCGGGTTGGGCAGCTCGTGGAACAGGGTGCCGAGCGTGACGAAGCCGCGGGCCATCGTGTCCTGCACCAGGTCCTCGGCGTCCCACGGGCTCCGGGTCAGGTAGCGGCAGTAACGGTACAGCTCGGGCCGGAGCGGCTCGAACACGTCGAGGAACCGCTGCCATGACGCCTTCACGTCATTGCTCAGCTCGCCGAGGTCGCGCGGCTCGTCGCTCATGACCAGACCGGCTCGTAGCACAGGACCGACAGCCCGCCGCCCAGGTTCTGCGTCCGGATCTGCCGCAGCGAGAGGCGATGGTCGCGGCGCGCGAACAGCGGCGTGCCGCCGCCGAGCACCACCGGGTGCACGATCAGGCGGAATTCGTCGATAAGGCGGTGCTCGATCAGCGTCGAGACCAGGGCGGCGCCGGCCCAGGCGACGATCGGCTTGCCGGGCTGCCGCTTGAGCGCGGCGATCTCCTCGGGGTCACGGGCCACGCGGGTGTTGGCCCACGCGGCGTCCGTCAGGGTCCGGGACAGCACGACCTTGGGCAGGGCGTTCATCTTGCGCGCGAACGCGAGGTCCTGGGGCGAGCGCGGGCGCGCCTCGGCGTCGGGCCAGTACTGGAGCATGAGCTCGTAGGAGGTGCGCCCGTAGACCGCGAGGCCGACGGAGTCGACCATCTCGTCGCAGTACCGCTCGAACTGCGGGTTGCCGTCCTGGAACCAGTCGAGCTCGCGGCCCGGGCCCTCGATGTAGCCGTCGAGGGACGTGATCATGGAGACGTAGAGGCGTCGTTCGGTCGGGGTCGTCGTCGTCATGGCCCACCGACGAACGGCGCGGCCGGAAGGATACGGGGGGCGAGGGAATTATTTGCGGCGACCCGACTCAGGTTGGACCGGAGTCAGCTCCGTAGATAGCGACGCAAGCTCCGTACATAGCGCCACCAGCTCCGTACGTAGCGATGCCGACTCAAGGAGCTCCAGAATATAGCTACCCGGCCCAGGTTCGGTCGCCCCGCACCGCTCACGGGCCGGAGCCGCCACGCGCTTCCTCGACCCCCTCCCCCGTCGCCCCGCGGAGCCTGAAGTGGCCCAGCACGGTCCAGGCGTCGAGTACATCCTCCTCGCTCGGCGTCGGCCCGATGTTGTGGAGGACGAGCGGGATGCCGCGCGGCCCCTTGCGATCGCTGACGATGCCCACGTGGTCCGGCGTGCAGGAGGGGCACGGCCTGAGCGCCCAGACCACGATATCGCCAGGCTCCCAGGTGCTCACTGCGGCCTTGTCGAACGTCCTGGGGAGCGACGTGGCGTGAGCGCGCAGGTAGGTAAGCATCGGCCCGACACGGCGATGATCGATGTTGCGATCGGGACGCTCGACCGTCGTGTAGACCGCCCGGCGCGCGAGGATGTCTTCGTGGATCTTCTCCTGGAGATCGACGCCCGCGGCGCGGACGGCGCGGACGACGACATCGGTGCAAACCCCACGATCGGGGGCCGGATCGCCGTTGGGGTAGCCGATCGCGACCCACGCAGGATCGTAGGTGACGCCGCGGGCGACCTCGAGGCGTGCGCGGGCGACGATCGGATCGGCGGACGCGAGCGCGATGGCGGGCTCGGCAGGAGGCGCCGGAGCAGCAGGCGCGGGCGCGGGGAGCGGCGCGGGCGCCTCTGCGCGTCCAGGCCCAGCGGCCGACGCGTGGCGGCTCTCGCGCGGAGCAGGCCCTTGCGAGCCACAGGCCACGAGGGTGACCGCGGCGACGAATCCCCAGGAACGTGAGCTCATGGCGCGTCATCGGCCGGAGCGGGCGATCTGTGACAAGGACGGCGCACGAGCGCCCCAGGCTCTCGAGCTCCTCCCCGCCCTGCCCTGGCGGCGCGCCGCCCTCCGCGCGACCTGCGACGACGGCGCTGGGCAGACGCCGTCGGTGCTGTACAACCAAGGCTCACCCCTTGCCGAGGAGCTGCCGCATGACGCGTCGTCTTCAGGAACGCCTGCTCGCGATCATGGACCGCAAGAACCACTGGGCCTGGGCGCACCTCACCGGCCCCGGCCTCACGCGAGACCAGCTCGCGGTTCACTTCAGGCACGAATACCGGGTCTACGTGCGCGACTTCCCGGTGCTGCTCGCGCGCGTGCTCGGCCAGTCGCCGCCGGCCGCGGTGCGCAGCGCCCTCGCCGAGAACCTCTTCGAAGAGCAGACGGGCAAGCTCTCGCTGGGCGTGTCGCACCCGGAGCTCTTCCTGGAGATGATCGACGGCCTGGGCATCCCGCGCGCGGCCATCGAGGACGAGTCGATCCCGCTCGAGCCCGAGGCCCACGCCTACCGGGCGCTGCTCGACCATGTGAGCGCGGCGCCGCCGTGGGTCGTGGGCGCGGCGGTGCTGACCATCTTCGTGGAGGGCAGCGTGCACGAGCGCGCGGAGCTCCTCGGGCAGCGCGAGGCGCCGCCGATCGAGGAGGCGCTGCGCGCGCACCCGATGGTGCGGCACTACGGGTGTCCGCCCGAGCGCATGCGCCTCGCGAGAGCGCACCGGGCGGTCGAAGGAGGGCACCGGCGGGACGCGTGGGAGATGGTGCTGGGGCACGTGCCGGACGAGGGCCCGACGGCGGACGCGGTCACGTCGGCGGTGGCCGCAGCGCACGCGGCCTGGCTGGCGTACCGGGATGGAGTCGCGCGCGCCATGGGGCTCCGGCAGGCCTGAGCTGGCCTCGGCGCACTCCTCCGGTTCTGCCTGACACGCGCAGGGTTCACTGATAGAATCGCGCGCATCGCTTGGGCCGTTCTGCGCCCGTTCTTGAGGAGATCTTCCAGTATGTCCTTCTCGGCTCGTTCCTTTGCCTTCTTTGCCATGTACACGCTCGCGTCCGTGGCCGCGTGCGGCGGCGAATCCAGCTCCGGGGCCGGCGGCGCCGGCGGTTCGGGCGACGACGCCGCGGGCCCGGGCCCCGGGAGCACCTCCTCCGGCCCCGGCGCGACCAGCGGCGGCGCCGCGAGCGGCGGCGGCGCCGCGAGCGGCAGCGGCAGCGCCACGACGAGCAGCGGCTCGGGCGGCGCCACCAGCAGCAGCGCCACGAGCAGCGGCTCAGGCGACGTCACCGCGAGCGCCACGAGCACCGGAGCCGGCGACACGACGACCAGCACGGCGGCGACCGGCGGCACGGATCCCGGCGGGTGCAGCATCTTCTGCTCCGACTTCGAGGGCGGCTCGCTGCCTTCCGAGATCCAGTTCTTCCCCGAGTACCTGCGGCCGAGGATGAGCGAGTTCGTGACGCTGGACAGCACCGGTCACAGCGGCACGCGCTCCGTCAAGGTCTCTGGCACGGACTTCAGCCAGATGCTCGGCGTGGCCGTGCCGAGCAATTTCTGGGGCAGGGTCTACCTCAAGAGCGCCACCGACATCCAGATGGGCCACAACACGTATGTCGCGGCCGCGGAAGGCAACGGGGATCCCAACAACGGCGAGCAGATCCGCATCGGCGAGCACCAGTGTCAGCTCGAGCTGAACCGCAGGAGCGACGACAAAGAGATGCTCTCGAACGGCGGAATGTACATGTGCAGCGGCGGCGTGAAGCTCGTCGCGAACACCTGGTACTGCCTCGAGTTCCACTACGACGGGCCGGGCCGCTCGGTGAGCGTGTTCGTGGACGGCACCGAGGTCAACGCGATGCACGTCACGGACTGGGGCCCGTACGACTACAAGCTCTTCAAGTTCGGGTTCGAGAAGTATCACGGCGGGGCCAAGACCATGTGGTACGACGACCTCGCGCTCCACTCCGAGCGCGTCGGCTGCGGCAAGTGAGGCCGCGCCGCGCGGCGCTCGGGTGAGCCCGAGGGGCCGCGGGAACGCCGCGGAGACGAGATGAAGGCGATTGTCTACGACCGATACGGCTCACCCGACGTCCTGCGGATCGAGGAGATCCCGAGGCCCGAGATCGGCGACGACGACGTCCTGGTGAGGGTCCACGCGGCCTCCGTGAACTCGTGGGACTGGGATCTCGTGACAGGGACGCCTGTGCTGTTTCGCTTCTGGGGGCTGCTCAGGCCCAAGCACAAGGTCCCGGGCGCGGACATCGCGGGTCGGGTGGAGGCGGTCGGCAAGAACGTGACCCGGTTCCGGCCCGGTGACGAGGTGTTCGGGGATCTCTGCCAGGGTGGCTGGGGCGGCTTCGCCGAGTACGCGCGCGCCCGCGAGAGCGCGCTGACGCCCAAGCCGGCCGGGATGACGTTCGAGCAAGCCGCGGCCCTCCCTCAGGCAGGCGCGATGGCCCTTCAGGGGCTCCGCGACGAGGGAGGGCTCCGGCCCGCGCAGAAGGTCTTGATCAACGGCGCAGGCGGCGGCGTCGGCACCCTCGCCATCCAGATCGCCACGTCGCTCGGAGCCGAGGTCACCGGCGTGGACCGGACGGAGAAGCTGGAGACGATGCGCTCGGCCGGCGCAGCCGAGGTCATCGACTACACGAAAGAGGACTTCACGGCCGGCGGGAAGACCTACGATCTGATCCTCGACGCCGCGGCGCACCGCTCGATGTTCGACTACGCGCGCGCGCTGAACCGAGGGGGGACCTACGTGATGCTCGGGGGCTCCATCGGTCGAATCTTTCAGCTCTTGCTCGTCGGGCCGTGGATATCGAGGAGCGAGCAAAAGAAGATGCGCCTCCTGGCAGCGAAGGCGAACCACGACCTCGCTGCCCTGGGGGAGCTGTTCCAGGCGGGCAAGCTGAGCCCCGTCATCGATCGCTGTTTTCCGCTCGACGAGGTCCCCGACGCGTTCCGCTACTTCGGCGAGGGGAGAGCGCGCGGGAAGATCGTCATCACCGTGTGACGGCGCCCCCCGTACCGACCGACGCCGGGCTCAGTCGTCAATGACGGCGTTGACGATCCCGTCGAAGAACTCCCCGTTCCCGACCGCGTCGAGCATCCGGTTCCAGCCGATCTCATCGAACGGCGTCGGCAAGCCGTGGTTCGTCAAGATGACCCCGATCAGCTCGCGGCGGCGATCGATCCACAGGAAGCACCCGGTGCCGCCCGCCTTGCCGTAAGAGCCGCTCGAGAGGCGCGACCCGCCGTTGGAGAAGCGGTGGGTCGCGAGCTCCCAGCCATAGCCCTTGGGCGTCATCAGGAGGTTCGTTATCGGCGATACGTCGGTCTCCGACGCCTTCACCTGGGGCGTCTGGTTGCTCACCATCGCGGCGGCGGCCTGGCGGCTCAGGACGCGGGCGCCGCCGTACCTGCCGCCGTTCAGGATCATCTGGCAGAACACCGCGATGTCCCGCGCCGTCGAGAAGACGCCGTCACAGCCGGCGATCCCGCCGAGCGCGTGATCCTGCTCGTCCTGCACCTCGCCGCGCAGCACCCTCCCCCGGAGCTCGGAGTAGCCCGTGGCCGCGGTCCGCGAGATGAGCGCCGCCGACGGGTTGAAGGTCGTGTCGCTCATGCCGAGCGGGCCCCAGATGCGCGCCTTCGCGAAGGCGTCGAGATCCATGCCCGAGGCGACCTCGATCACCCGCCCGAGGAGGCGGTAGGTGAGATCGCTGTAGAGCACCTGCGTGCCAGGGACGTACTCGAGCGGCGCCTCCGCCATGCGCTGCCAGACGCGCTCGGCGTCCGGGTCGTCCAGGAACTGGCTGTCCAGCGGCAAGCCGGCCGTGTACCGGAGCATGTCGCGCACCGTGATGGCCTCCTTGCCGTTGGCCGCGAATTCCGGGATGAAATCGGCCACCCGATCGTTCAGCCGAAGCACGCCGTCCTCCACGAGGATCACCGCCGACGTCGACGTCGCGAGGACCTTGGTGATGGAGAGCAGGTCGAACAGCGTGTCGAGCGTCATCGGCTCGTCCGCGCCGCGGACCCGGGAGCCGAAAGCCCGGTGCCCGACGATCCTCCCCCGCCGCGCTACCAGGGCGACCGCGCCCGGGAACAGGCCGTCGGTCACCCGTCGCTGGATGCGCGCAAAGACGTCCTCGATGCGCTCCGAGCACAGGCCGACGCGCTCGGGCAGCCCAGGGACGAGCTGCTCGTACGTCGTCTGGATATGCGCCTCAGCCACCTTGGCCGACAGGACCGCCGGCGCGAACGCGGCCACCGCCGCCGTACGGCCCAGCCCCTGGAGAAGGCGTCTGCGATTCAAAAATCCATGCTCGGTGCACATGCTCACTCCTGATCCGTGATCCGTAGGGGGGCGGGTCGTGCCGCTGCAGAGCCCGCTCGGGCGCGCCTTCGCGCGCCGTCGCTGAGGTCGCCATCGACGCTCGCGAGCGCCCGAATTCCTGGACAGCAGGAGGCGTGCCGGGCAGCGGACCCAGCGATTCGCGGCGCCGCCGCGCGAGAGCGCCGGCGGACAGGTGCGCCGATCGTGCACCCGCCTGCACGATCGGCCGCGCGATCGCCCGCGCGGTCCCTGCGCTCTGCACGGTTTTGCATGATTCGTGCAAATCAACGCCAAACCAGCGCACGGCGGCGCGCGGCGCCGCGTAGGATGTGCTCGTGGACGAAGGCTTTCCCGGCAGCGATGTGCGGGGTTCCTGCGCGACGACGCTCCGGCTCGCGATCGTGGCCGGCAACACGATCACCTTCGCCCCGCTGCCGGCCCACGGCCGCGTCGTCCTCGGGCGCGACGAGGGGTGCGACGTGCGGATCGACGATCGCTCGGTGTCGCGCCGGCACGCGGCCCTCCACGTCGGCCCGCCGCTCCGGATCGAGGACCTCGGGAGCGCCAACGGCACCTTCGTCGGCGAGCCGCAGGCCCGCGCGCTGACGGCGCGCACGCACCGCCTGCGGCGCCTCTCTCGGGAGAGCGCCGAGGTCGGCGTCGGCGAGCGCTTCAACCTCGGCGCGACCACCGTCGTCGTCGGCCGCGCGCCCGGCGGGGCGGCCGAGGAGCCCGACCGCGGAAAGCCGCCCGCGGACATCGTGCTGCTGGCCCCGTCGATGCTGGCGCTCTACGAGCAGGCCGCCCGCGCCGCGCGGAGCCCCATCAGCGTGCTCATCCTGGGCGAGACGGGGGTGGGCAAGGAGGTGCTCGCCCGGACCCTCCACGCGCGCTCGCCGCGGTCGAGCGGGCCTTACGTCGAGCTGAACTGCGCCGCGCTGCCGCCGTCGCTCCTCGAGGGCGAGCTCTTCGGCCACGAAAAGAGCGCCTTCACGGGCGCCAGCCACGCGCGCCCCGGCCTGCTCGAGGCGGCCCACGGCGGCACGCTGTTCCTCGACGAGATCGGCGAGCTGCCCCTGGCCTTCCAGGCGAAGCTGCTCCGCGTCCTCGAGGACCGGAAGGTGCTCCGCATCGGGGGCCGCACCCCCCGCCGGCTCGACCTCCGCTTCGTGGCGGCGACCAACCGCGATCTCGAGGCGGAGATCGCGCGCGGCGCGTTCCGCCAGGACCTCTACTTCCGGCTGAACGGCATCTCCCTCGTCGTCCCGCCGCTCCGCGAGCGGATCGCCGAGATCGGCCCGCTCGCCGGCAGGTTCCTCGAGGAGGCGTGCCGGCAGCTCGACCAGCGCGGCGCGCCGCGCATCTCGCCGGAGGCGCTCGCCGCCCTCGAGGCGTACGCCTGGCCGGGGAACGTGCGCGAGCTGCGCAACGTGATCGAGCGCGCGGCGGTCCTGTGCGCGGGGGAGTCGGTCCTGCCCGCCGATCTGCCGCCGCACCTGATGAACGGCGCCACGCCCCCGCCGAGCGGCGCCGCGTCGCGGCCCAGCGGCACCATCCCCCCGCCGCCGCCCAGCGGGGCGATTCTCCCGCCGCCTCCCAGCGGCGCCATCCCCCCGCCGCCGCCCAGCGGCGCCGCGCTCCCTCCCAGCGGCGCCGCGCCGCCGCCGAGCGGCGCCGCACCCCCTCCCAGCGGCGCCGGGCTGCCGCCAGCCGACGCCGCGCCGCCGAGCGGCGACGCCCTCACGAGGCTCCGGCTCGAGATGAAGGCCGCCGACCGGCAGCGCGTCATCGAGGCCCTCGAGCGGTCCGCGGGCAACCAGACGCGCGCCGCGAAGCTCCTCGGCGTCTCGCTGCGCACGCTGATCAACCGCATCGACGAGTACGGCATCCCGCGGCCGCGGAAGCGGCCGCCCTGAGCGCTCACGAGCGCGACGAGCGCGCGGCGCCCCCGGCGCCCAGGGCGCGGGACGCCCCCACCTGGATCCCGCGGAGCACCGCCTCGACGTCCCTCTCCGCGCCCAGGGCGAGCCCCCGGTCCGCGAGCGCGCGCGCGGCGGCCGGGTCGCTCCCGGCGAGCGCCTGCTCCGCCTCTGCTCGCGGAGGCTAGGAGAGGGGCCGAGAGGCTCACGCCGCGTCGAACGACGGGTCTGTGGCCCTGGCGATGGGCGGCGGCTCGGTGGGGATGCCGAGATGGGTCACGATCGCCACGATGGCTTCGCGCTGCGCACGTTGACCGATGTCGGCGACGAGCCGCCGGCGCCCAACGCACGGACACGCGAGCACATCCTCCAGATAGACCCGGCGGATGAGGGAAGCCCAGTCCATGCGGGAGGGGCGTGGCGGCGCGGGGGCGCGGCGCCACGGCCGCGCTCAGTACATCAGGTTGCCCTGGCCGAGCACGAAGGTGATGTTCTGACCGAACTGGGCCCGGGCGGTCGTCACGCGCGCGGTGGCGTTCACGATGCGGTTGCGGCGCTCGGCCGCCGAGCTCGCCGCGAGGCCCTGGGCGATCTCGGCGCGCGCGAGGTCGAGCTGCTGCGCCGCGGCGGGATACAGCGTCATCGGGGCCATCACCTCGATGGCGTCGTCGATCTCGACGCGGGCGAGCTCCATCAGCTTCTGCTGCACGTCGGCGCGCGTGTTCGCGAACTGGTCGACGAGCACCCGCGCGGCGTCCAGCCGTTGCTTCGCGATGTCGGCGTTGAAGGCGGCGTTCAGCGCGCGCAGGAAGCGAGCGATGGCGATCGCGTCGAGCGGCACGAGGTTGAGCGGCGTCCCGAAGCGCTGCTCGAGCTCCTGGGCGGCGGGAGAGAAGAGGAAGGGCGTCGAGGCGTAGAACGTGACGGCGTCGGTGAGGCCCGGATCCGCCTTGTCGTTGATCTGCAGGTTGTTGTGGAAGAAGGGCGGCGTGTCCGCGGCCTCGATGAGGGGCGGCGGGTTGAAGGTGCCGTTGCCGAACGAGTTGGGGAAGCCGATGCCCGTGGCGTCGAAGTTGGGCGCCGGCAGGTCTCGCCCGCCGAAGCCGCCGTCCGCGAGGAACTCGCCCCCGAAGCTGCCCCCGTTGAGCGGCGACCCCTTGGTGCGCGTGCCGGTGTCGAAGTTGCGGTTGTTGCCGGTGTCCTGGAAGTTCGCGCCGGCGTTGTGGTGGCACAAGTCGCAGCGGCCGCGGTTCGGGTCCATGAACGCTTGCCGGCCGTCCTCCGCCTCCGCGTCGAACAGGCGAACGCTCGCCAGATCGAGCTCGTTCAGCCGGCCCAGGCTGAGCTGGAAGGCCAGGGTCACGTCCTCTTCTTCCGGTGTCGGCAACCGGAAATCGACGCCCGGCTCGCGGGCGAGGCGCCTGGGAAAGTGCTGGGTGATCGCGTCCTTGAGGAAGCCGCGCAGCGTGCCGTCGCTCGAGCCGTCCCCGCCCCAGCCGGTCCGCTCCGTGGGGGGATTGGTGGTGCCGTCCCCCGAATCCGCCCGGATGCTGGTGCTGAGCGAGAGGACGTGGTTCACCCCGCGCGAGACGAACCGGTGCGTCGGATCGGCGAAGCCGTCCACGTTCTCGAGGATGGCCGCGTCGTCCAGCAGATCCGAGGTCTCGAGCTCGGCGAGCTCCGGCACCTGCCGGAACACGAAGAGCGGGTCATTGGGGTTGGTTTGGTCGAGGGCCTGGATGAACGGCACGTCGAGCGTCGTGTTGTTGGCCACGGGGTGGCAGGTGCCGCAGGTGCGGCCGTTGCCCTCGAACGTCTCGTGGAAGAAGACACCCGCGCCCGCGCAGATGTCCTGCGAGACGAGCCCGGCGACCACGCGCGGATCCTGCGCGCATTCAGCGAGCCGATCCGCCAGGGCGAGCGATTGCGAAGCTTCGTCGAGGGGCTCCGGAATCTCGTCCTCTGCCTCCGAGCACCCCCCGGCGAACAGCGCCATTCCGACCCCGCACGCGAGCAGCAGCCCCATCTTCGAGCGTCCCATCAAGCTTTCTCCGTTACAAGCGCAGCGCCCGGCCGTGGCGAGCGGCCACGAGCAGGAAAGCGGCGCGTTTCATCCACTCTTCAGCTGTGGTCGCGGAGCCATCCGAGCCGCCCGGCGGTGCGGCGTGGACCTCGTGAGCCACGCCCCGGCGGGGAAACCGCCGGGGAGACAGCCCTCGCCGCCCGGCGCGCGAGGCCGCGCGCTGGGGGCGTCAGGCGGTGCCAGGAGCGACCTCAGGCGACCGATGATGTAGCTGAACAAAAACGATGTTCAACGTTCGGCGCGGCCCGGAGCTCCATTTTTAAAGATTCTTTACAAACAGGCCCGGGAGGAGGCGCGCGGGGGCGCGAGCCCGTGCGGTTCCCGCTGCGTGACGCCGGCGGAGTCGCGCTTCAATCCCGTCCCCCGCCCGTAGATCATCGGTGGGCAGATGACGGAGGCCAGGACGAGCCGGCCGGATCACGAAAAGCAAAACCGCGCGGGCCACCAACGCGGGCTGGCGCTCGGGGATGCGCGGGGCACGAAAAGGCCCAAGAACGAGGGCGGCGCTCCGCCACGACGGGAGGGCCTCGGCAGGTTCAGTACTGAAGATCCAGGACGTATTGGACAGAGTCTCCCAGCTTGAGCCTGTCGTTCTGGTCGGGGTAGGCGTCATCCGGCTGACCATGGTCGTGGAAGACGACCACGTACGACTCCCCCTCGGGAAGGGAATAGGTCGTCGCCCGATCCGCGCAACGCACCGGCACGGAGGCGGCCCACCTGGGCGCCACGCCGGGCTCGCTCTCGACGGGAGGGCCGTTGGGATCGACGTAGGGCCCCACGCAGAGCACGGGCTGCAGGGTGTTCCCGCCGCCCGGCGCCGTCCTGACGGAGACCGCCCTTGCCCCGGTGGTCGCCTTGCTGATGCGATAGACGTCCTTCTCGCCGCGCCCGAGGAAGCCCGTGACGCCGCTCTGCGTCAGCCAGAAGTCCGGTCCGGATTCGTACTGGGCCTGCAGGGACAGGACGTCGTCCGCGCCTATATCGTCCGTGGGGCCCAGCGGATCCCAGGTGACGGTGTTGGTCGTCGTGCCGAGAGGCTTGTATCCCGAGAGCATGAACGTCGCCTTGCCGTACTGCGCCTGCGGCGCGATCCCCTCCGAGTAGCGCTCCCAGAGATACTGATACGGGGTGTTGCCGGACGCATCCGGATTGGTCGCATCGAACACGTACCAGGGACTCGTGTCGCTGTTCGGGCTCGAGCTGCTGTTCTGCTGCTTGCCGCCGTGATGGGGCACGCCCGGGGTGTACGCCTCCGTGAAGAAATGGTTCCCCCAGCCGCCGAGGGAGCCCTGGCTGGACACGACCCGGGAAAGGACACCGGCGCTGCGGGCGATGGCCGCCAGGACCGGAGCGTAGTCGTAGCACTGGGCGCCCATCACCCCGTCGTCCCAGCTGAGCTGCGAGCCCGGCTTCCCGTACTGGAGCGATTCAGCGGGATCCAGGCCATCGCTCAGGAAGATGGACGATACATCGCCCTGGTTGGTCGCCTGACTGTACCGGTATCGCTGCGTGACGAGGCGATACAGCCGGCGCATCGTCTCGAACTCGCTCGTGGTCCCCTGCGCTGCCGCCACGGCGTGATCCAGGAACGAGAACTTCGACTCGTCTGTCGTCCGGCGGAACGCCGCGGTGAGCTTCGGGTACACGGCGTACGGCGGCGACCACTCGTAGAGCACCGTGAAGTGATCGCGGATGTTGTCCTGATCGGTGCCGTACCCGCCGTTCAGATTGACGCCGTCCTCGTCCTCGTCGTAGCCATACGTCTCGAGCTCTGCCTTGGAGATGGCCCCGCTGGCGACGAGCGGATAGGGGTTGTGGATCACGTAGAACACGACGTCCTGACCGATCCGGGTGCCCGATGGGGCGAAGGCGCGCACAAGGTAGCGTCCGATGGGCGCGTCGCTCGGCACGGTGATCCGCCAGTGCTCGCGGCTCCGCCTGGAGAACGCGCCGCTCGTGAAGATGCCTCCCGTGTAGTCGCCCTCGGCGGGCAGAGACTTCGCCCAGGACACCTCGGCGCCCGTGGCGTTCGAGATGACCCGCAGCGTCGCGTTCTGCGTGGCGCCGTTCAGGCTCGAGTCCTCGACGGCGACCGCGAACGTCGTGCCGCGGCGGACGGGCGGAGGACGGACGCCGTTCACGACGGTGGCGCCCTGCGCGAAGGCCACGCCCTCGCTCCAGGCGTCATAGTCGCCCGTGCGCATCGCGCCGTGGTAGAGGAACTGGACCCGGTCCCAGCTCGTCTTGGTGCCCGCCGGCGCGAAGCTCTTCTCGCTGACGCCGAACCAGAACTTGGCAGGATTGTAGCCGCTCGCGGCCAGCGAGAACTCGAGCGTGTGCTCCGCTGCGTTCAGCTGCCCCAGCGGGAAGTTGTAGCGGCCCTGATCGAACCCGCGGCGATAGAGCAGGTTGCCGTTCAGCTTGACGTTGTCGGCATAGGTGGACTGGCTGGGATCGGTGTTCCGGTAAGCGCCTCCCTTGAGGAACACCTGGGACGCCGAGCTGTCCACGGCGACCTTGGCGCGGACCTGCACGGCGGCGCTCGGGGGGTCGACCCAGACGATCTTCAGGGAGTTCCCGGAGACGTCCGTGGCCTTGAAGCTCTGGGTGCGGCCCGCGTTCGGGGCGACGTACGTGAATTCGAAGCGATACCAGCCCTGGCGTGAGCTGGAGAGCTCGTACACTTGCTGGCCGCTGCTGTTCGACAGCGTTTGCTGGGTCTGGTCCGGCTCTCCCGGGCGCGAGGTGACCTTGGCGGACTCGAACCTGTGGCTCGTGTCCACCTGTCCCCCCGCTGTCTTCGCGGCGAGCTCGAACCGGATCCTCTCTCCGTTCGCGTCTGGTTGATAGACGTGAACGACCTGCGAGAAGGTCCCCGAGCCGGAGAACGTCTCCTCGACGGATTTCATGTAGACCCTGCCAGGGATCTCGAGCGCTCGGAGGGGCGCCAGGGTCTTCTGGAGAGCTTCGTCCGGGATAGTGGGGATGCTTGTGAGCTCCTGAGCGGAGGTCTCGACCGGGGCCTCGAGCGCGAGCTCGTCGTCGGAGCACCCGACGATCAGGCCGATAGCCCCGAGGAGCAAGAGGGCCAGCGCGTCGCCGTGGCGGGCGGCGCGCCGGGCGCGACGAGACGTGACGTGCGTCGACGAGATGCTGTTGTCCAACATACTGCCTTTCTCGGAGATGCTGGGCCCAGCGCGCGCGGAGGGCGGGCGTACGGATTGAAATGCCCATCGCGGCGAGCCAGCTCGCCCGCGGGCACGCGGCGCCCAGCGTAGATTCGACGGACATGTGGATCATTGTAAATACATTTTCCAAATCGAATACTGCATGTCCGTCATGCATCCTGTGCATCTCGTCACCGTGCCGTCGCGAGGGCGTGAGCGCCGCGGCGCTGGCGTGCGGTCCGCCGCGCTCTCGCGCGCTCGGAGGCGTGGAGACCCGCCCGCGCGGTCCTCCGGTGTGGAGCCTTCACGCTCCTGCCTCGGTCTCCTCGACGCGGCGGGGTAGGCGTCGGATACGCCACTCATCACGATTCGCGGGGGCGGCACGACGGGGGCGCGCAGCGCACCCACCCGCCGCAGAAGCCCAGGTCGTCATGCCTGTGAGTACGTGGAGCTCGGCCACCGCTTCCTCGAGCGACTCGTCGTCGAGCTCGTCGACGAGCGCCTCCGCCTCGTCGGGTCTCTGGCCCTGGCGATGGGCGGCCGCTCGGTGGGGATGCCGAGATGGGTCACGATCGCCACGATGGCTTCGCGCTGCGCACGTTGACCGATGTCGGCGACGACCCGCCGGCGCCCACCGCACGGACACGCGAGCACATCCTCCAAATAGACAGCCCCGGGAAGCCCGCGCTGCGCTCTGGTTCGCGGTGCTCCTGCGAGGAGAAATTGAACCGCCATGGCGCCATGGACGCCAAGAAGAGGATCATCTCGGTTCTCTTGGCGCGCGTGGCGCCATGGCGGTTTTCGTGTCTGGAGCGCCCTATCCGGCGCGGCCGAGTCCCACGCTGAGTGTGTACGGACGGCGCGAGCGGCCCCGAGCCCAGGGAGAGCGCGCCGGCCGGGGGCCGATGCGCCCCCCGGCGGGTCCGGATAGACGAGCTCCGCGGAGGGTTACTCCAGCTCGATGAGGCCGCAGCCGATGCGGCCGCCCGCGGCCGGGTCTGCCGCGGCGTGCACGACGATCGCGTACTTCGTCACGTCGGTGTCCGCGCCGTCGCCGACGGTCCAGACGTCGGTCCCGCGCTTGACCGTCTGCGTGCCCTGGCCCCTCGCATCGCACGCGAAGCTGCCGAGTCCTTCGCCGTTGGGCACCCAGTGGGCGCCCGCATCATTACCGTTGCTGCCACAGCTCTTGTTCTCGTGGATGTGAGCAGAGTGCTCGCCGGCAGGGCAGCCTGACAGCGTGATGGTGAGCGTCACCTCCTCTCCGACCTGCGTGAAGGCCGCGGCCCCGGTCAGGCCGCTCGAGTTCAACCCCTGGATCTCCGCCTCGGCCCGCAGGGACGCGCCGCCGCCGTTCCCGCCCTCGCCGCCGCCGTTCCCGCCCTCGCCGCCGCCGTTCCCGCCGTCGCCGTTCCCGCCCTCGCCGTTCCCGCCGTCGCCGCCGCCGCCGTCGCCGCCGTTCCCGCCATCACCGCCGCCCGAGCCGGTCGTGGACGACGTGCTCGCGCCGCTCGACGTGCTGGTGGAACCAGCGGGCGAGTCGCCGTCATCCCCGCACGCGGCCAAGAGAGCGCTGGCGCCAAGGGCGACCAATGAGAGCTTCAACCACCGTGACATAAGTCTCCTTTTCTCGGCGCGACCCGAGCGGGCAGGCAGTTGCCCCCCGGACGCCACCAAGCCATCGAGGGCACGAGGATGTCCTAACACGGCGAGCGTCCAAGCAGCTACGTCAAAAAATTTCGCATCGAGCACCTATTCGGCAACGGAATTGCGCCGATTATCGAAAAATGTGATCCTGCTGCTCCGTCTCAGCGTTCCGGCGCGCGCGGCGGGGCTATCCAGCCCTCAGCGCCGGCGTGGAGGAGGCTGCCCTGGCAGCGAGACGATTGTATTCTCGACCGAGCCAGGCGAGAAAATCCCGGGTCCAGGGAGGGCCGTCTGGCCAGCCTGCACGGATGCGATCGGCGAGCTCGAGATCCCAGCCCCCATAGAGGTCCACGAGCGCGTCATGGGCCCTGCGGCCGGCCAGCGCTTCAGGGGCGCCGCGAGGCTCGCCCCCGTGCGCGAAGGCGTCGTCGCAGACATAGTAATTGCACGTCGCCGCGCGCCGCTGCGGCGGGATGGTGCAGCCCTCGGGACCGTGGAAAGCACACCTCTTCGGCAGCGCGTGGCCGTCGCTGCCCTGGGGCTCGACGCGCAGGATGAGCAGGCCGCGCCGACCGGGGCGCAGGTTGCCTGCCGTCATCTGAGCGAGGAGCCAGCCTGCGCCGCCGAGCGACACGATCCTCCCGATGTCCGACCACTCGACCCCCGGCGGGCTGGCGCAACAGCCGGTCGCCCCCTGCGGGCATGCGCCGCACAAGGTCGAGTGCAATCGCGTATGCGCGCCTGCGAGCTCCAGCCGGATCATCGCCCCACCAGCCCTCGAGGATAACGGCGCATCCCGCTTCGTCCAGCGCGCCGGCGCGCTCAGCGGGGGACCAGGATCACCACACCCCGCGGAGCGTCATGCCGGTGGTGGACGCGGTGATCTCGGCGCGCGGGTGTGTGAAGAGCGCAAACCCGAGCGTGCCGGCGGCCTCGACCCGGACGGCGGCGCCGTTCAGCGTCGCCACCACGGCGTGGCGCCCCGCGTCGACGGGAATGGGCTTGTCGCGCTCGACCGCGACCTGCTCGCCGTCGATGGCGCAGGTAGCCCCGGCAGGGATGACGATGCGGAGCTCGCCGACGAGCTGGCGCGCGCGCGCCAGGTCGAAGATCCGCGACTCGTACAGGTCGCGCTCCTCCGGCGTGCTCGGCGGCCGCATGATCTCTTTGCAGAGCGACAACCAGCGCACGGCAGCAGGCGCGTCGCCGATCCGATAGGCGAGCGCCCCGATATTGCAGGCGGCGACCGCAGCGGGATGTCCAGCCAGTCGAGCCGGTTGTTGAGCTCGTAGCTGGCGCAGCACACTCTGCGACATGCCCCACTGGGAACTCCACTCATCTACCCGGACGCTGGCGTGCGTCCGGGCGCACCGCGAGAAATTGCCAGTTGAATTCATGTCAACTGCGGTAGGCTCGTGGCCATGGAGTGGGAGATTTTGGACGGGCAAACGGTGCTGGGCCCGTTTACCGAAGGGGCCGTCATTGAAGAGATCCGCAAAGGATTATTGCCGACGACGAGAGCGCGACCGGTTGGCAAAGAGAATTGGAGGCCCATCGGCGCACACGAGCCTTTCGCACAGGCGCTGTCGGAACTCATCAAGCGCCCGACGGCCCCCGTGGTTGCGCGTTCGCAGATGTATGACGGCATCACGTTCGTGATCTGGGCAGCAGTTCTCGCGTGGTCTGGATACGTGATCTCAGACTCGCTAGGGGCATCGAGCAAGAGCGGTCCTTTCGATGCGGGCTGGGTCGCCGTCGCCGCGAAGTGCACGTTCGGCTACGTCGTCGGCAGATCGCTTCATTTCATCGTGCGCGCTGCGAAGGGATAGCTTCGCTGCTGCCTGCGCTCCTCGCATGCGATAGATGAAGGCCATCCTCCGCCGGATGGCCGGCTCGATCGTTGCTTCGAGCTCTGGACATCGCCGCAAGGGCCATTCAGTAGATCCGGGTGTCCGGGATGCGCCGCGCGAGTGTCCGGAATGCGGATGGCGCCGATGTGGTTCCGGACATCACCCTGCGCCGCGCGGGGCCGCTCTTTCGACCCATGAACGAGGTGTCGCGACGCGCGCGGTCCCGCCACATCGGTTCGCCGCGCCACACTTCCTCGCGCAGCGATCCGGCTTCTTTCACCTACGCGCCGCGACGGTTCAGGCCGAGGTTTTCGCGGGCCAATTGGGTCTCGCCGGTGAAGTGATTGACCTTGGTGAACTCCCGGTAGAACAGCCCGGAGACCACTCCGACGATCATGTAGACGTGTGCTGCGTTGTACGACTTCCGCATTTCGGTGCTCACTCCCTGTGATCAACCATCGCCCCGATGGGACTCCTTCAAGCACTCGCTAGGGTCACGCACGGCGGCGGAGCTGCAGCACGCCGAGCGCGATGCAGAACACGGCGGTGCCCCAGTGGATCGCGAGGTAGCCCGGGTGAGCGCCGCGCCACGCGAGCACGATGGCTCCGTCGACGACGGGGATCACGGATCCGAGGAGCAGCGTGAGCGCCGCGGCGCGCCGCTCGCCAAGGAGCGTGAAGGCGATGAGCAAGGCGCCGACGGAGAGGTCGCGCGCTCCCTTGGCGACAGCGTACGCGGCGAGGCCAGCGAGCAGCACGCCGAAGGCCGCAGCCGCGGCGCCGGGGACAACCAGGAAACGCGCGCCGATGAAGCACAGCGTGAGGCCGGTGAGCAGCGTGGCGATGCCCGCGCCGCCGAGGCGGCGCGACGGGAGGGACGAGGCGGAGGAAGCGATAGCGGCGTCGTTCATGGGCTGGATGTAGCCCTCGGCGGACGCGCCCGCTGTGGCCGGCGCGCGCAACGAATGTCCCCAGACGCTCACGTTGCGCGCGTTGTGGATCATCGTTAGGCTCGCACCATGTACCAGGATGACCCGCTATCGAGCCGATTTTTCCTGGCAAAACTCTCGTCCGAGCTCGTCTGCCGGACCGCTGCGCGAGGGGCCTGGGCGCTCGAGCTTCCGGCGCGTCCGATCCTGGTGCTCCACCACGTGACCGAGGGGAGCTGCGTGCTGCGCGCCGGGCGAGAGGCTGTCTCGCTCTACCAGGGCGACGTGGCGCTGGTGCGACCGAACGTGGGGCACCGCGTCGACCACGGCGACGCGAGGGCGAAGCCCGTGCTCCTCGACCGGTGGCTCGAGGTCTCGCGAGAGGAGGACGGCGAGCGCGTGCTCGGCCGCGGCGCCACCACGGCGCACGCGCTGTGCGGCGTGTTCCGGTTCGAGCACGACGCGCTTGCCCCCTTGCTGCAGGTCCTGCCGACGGTGATCCACGCCGGCGCGCGGGCCGTCGAGGCGCGGCCCTCGTTTGCCGACGCGCTGGCGCGCCTGCGGAGCGAGCTGCACGAGACGCGCCCGGGGGCGGGGCTGGCTCGCCGTCGCTGGCTCGAGCTCATCCTCATCGAGCTCGTGCGGCTGCTCGCCGACCGTGAGCCCGCGAAGCTCGCCGCGCTCGGCGCCACGCAGGACGTCGTCGTCGCCCGCGCGATCGCCGAGCTCGTGCACGACCCGGCGCGCGCGTGGGGCGTCGACACCCTGGCGCGAACGGTGGGCGTCTCGCGCGCCACGCTCGCCCGGCGGTTCCTCGAGGCCACGGGCGCGCCGCCCATGGCGTACCGGGCGACGCTGCGCACCGAGCACGCGCGCCGCCTGCTCCGCGAGACGACGCTGTCGAACCAGCAGATCGCCCACGCGGTCGGGTTCGCCACGGTGCAGGCGTTTCAGCGCGCGTTTCGGCGCGAGACCGGGGCGACGCCGTCGGCTGTCCGCGCGCAGCTGCGCGCCGCGCACGGCTGAATCACCGCGCAGGAGCGTCGATCAGCTCGTGACGTAGATCGAAAAAGCGGACGTCTCGTTCGCTTGGGAATCGCCAGACCCTCGACGAGAGGATTCTTCTCCGTCACGGAGCCAGCGACGTCAGGGGCATCGAGCAGCGGTGTATTCGCCGTTGGCGTCGATGTCGTGGGTATCGGTGCCGCTCAGCCGGACCACGATCTCCGCGGCGTCGATGCTCACGATCTCCATCGTGCCGGACCTGAAGGAGCCGTCGCCCGACCAGCAGCCGTCGCCCCTGTCAGAGCGGGTCACCGTGTAGGTCGAGAACAACACCTCCGGCGCGCTCAGATCGATGATGCCGGGCACCTGCAGCGCAGGGGGAATGCTGATGCCCAGCTGCCAGTTGTCGCAGCCGGTGGTCCCGGATGGATCCGAGCAGAGGCTCACCGGGGAGCCGAAGATGATGAAGAGATCGTCCGGAGAAGTGCCCGGCCCGGCAGATGAACTGCTCCCGGGCTCTCCGGGGAACTCATTCCTGAAGAGCGCGATCGCGCCGGCCGTCGCCGGCCCGGAGCCGCTCCCGGTCGAGGCGGAACCGCCGGCGCCTACCGACGAGCCGCCCCCGGTGCTGGAGTCGCCGCCACTCCCGACCGACGAGCCGCCCCCGGTGCTGGAGTTGCCGCCACTCCCGACCGACGAGCCGCCCCCGGTGCTGGAGTTGCCGCCACTCCCGACCGACGAGCCGCTGCCGGTCCCATTGGCGTCATCCTCGGGCCCGGCCTCTTGACCGCCGTCGTCGCTGTCATCGCCGACCTCCACCAGGGCGGTGCATCCGGCGCCGAAGGTCTGGAGCATCATCAGCCCAAAGAACAATGAAATGGATGTGTTCACGAGGCGTCGCATTCGTATCTCCCCGGGCCTGTCAGCGCAGCCCGTTGTCACTCCATGAATGGCGTCGTTCGTCTGTTTTTATGATCTCCTGATCGATCTTCGTTCGGGTACGACGGTGGGCCTGAACAAGGCGGCGGCGCTGGATCCCCTCGCGTCCGCGCCGGCGGGAACGGTGAGCCGCGGCGCAGGAGCGGCGAGCGGCGCTCAGGGGCAGCGGAGCGCGTCGTGGACGCCGCTGACGTCGATGTCGAAGGTGGCTGTCCCCTCGAGCTTCACCACGAGCTCCGCGGCATCGATGCCCACGAGCTCGACCGTGCCGTGGAGGAAGCCGCCTTTGCCGCGAGCAGAGCAGCCGTTACGACCGGCGTCCGGTGTGGCAACGCCGCGAGCCGGGGACCTCGAGAGATCCACCGATCAGCGCCCTGGCCTCGCCGGGGCGACGGCAGCCCGCGGCCTGCTGTCACCGCTGCGCGCCTCTCAGCTCCGGAACGAGGATCTCGAGCCTGCGGCGGTAGGCGGAGCTCGGGTGCGCCGCGACGAAGCGGTTCGCGCGCGCGAGCGCCTCGCCGCCGCGGCCGAGCGCCTTCAGTGCGCCCACCGCGATCACCTCGCGCTCCTGGGCGAGCGCGCCGCCCGGGAAGCGCGCGAGGTGGGCGTCGGCGAGCGCGAGCGCCTCCGCAGGGCGCGCCGCGAGCGCGTCCTGCGCGCGCTGCAGCAGGCCGAGCTCCGTCTCCGCGTCGGGCAGCGCCGCCTGCGCCGAGCCGCCCGCCGCCGGCGCGCCGCTCGTCGCGGCGGACGCGCGCGCGGGCAGCGGCGCGCCGGTCGTCACGGCGGACGCGCGCGCGCGCGGCGGCTCCGGAGCACGCGCGCGCGGCGGTTGCGCAGCGGGGGGCGCCTCCGCGGGCACCTCCGGCGCCCCCGCGGCGGACGCCGCCGCGGCCCCCGCCGTGCCTGCTGCCGCGACCACCGCCGCGGCGGGCGGCGGCTGCGAGCGCGACGGCATGAGCCACACCGCCCCGACGAGGACGGCGCCGAGCGCCGCGCCGACCGCCAGGCCGGAGAGCACCGACGGCGGTGCGATAGCCCCGGTCGCGGCGATCCCCGCCGGAGCGTGCGTTGCCGGGGCGCTCACGCCGGCGCCGGTCGCCGGGGCGCCCGCGCCGCCGCCGGTCGCCGGTCCACCGCCGTCCGCGGGGCCGCCGGGGTCCTTGCCGCCGCCCGGTCCGCCCGGAGGGTGGAGCGGCAGCCGCGCCGCGAGACGCGCGAGCTGCGCCTTGTCCGGCGCGTCGCGCCGGGCCGCTTCGAGGGCCAGGCGGAGCACGTCCGAGCCGCCCTCCGAGCCGATCTGCTTGCGAGGATCGCCGCTCATACGTTGCTCCCCTCGGTGACCCGCGCGGCCCCGACCCGCGACGCGCCGAGCTCGTACCGGCGCATCGCCGCCTCGATCTGCGCCCGCGCCGCGCGCAGCCGCGAGTACGCCGTCTGCAGCGGGCACCCCACCGCCCTCGCTATCTCCGCCATCGGCACCTGCTCGATCTCGTACAGGACGAACACCGCGCGCTTGTCGTCGTCGAGCCGATCGAGCGCCGCGTCGAGCCGGTCGAGCGCGCGGCGGCGATCGAGCGCCTCGTCCTGCGGCGCCGCCATGACCGGCTCGGGAACGGCCTCGGCCACCTCCTCGCGCCGCCGGTGCGGCCGCCGCCGGTACTCCGACGCGAGCCGCAGGCAGATGCTGTAGAGCCACGTGCGCAGCGCCGAGCTGCCGTCGAAGGTGTCGAGCTTCCGATGCACCGTGAGGAAGACTTCCTGACAGACGTCCTCGACGTCGGCCTCGCCGACGCCGAGCCTCCGCAGCACGCGCCACACGTACGCCGCGTTCTCTTCGAAAATCTCCTCGAGGGTCATCGCGAGAGGCCGGGGCGCAAGGAAGCCGGGCCCTGACCTTGATGGTCGCGAGCGCGCGGTTTTATGGAAGAAAAGCGACGCCGGGCTCCGGATCGGGCAAATCAGCGGAAGTCACGGAAACATCACGGGAAATTGACACCGAGAAGGACGTCCGCCGCCCCGGCGAGCGGCGCCATCCGGAAGACCTCGCGGTCCCGGCCCTGCGCGTCGATGTAGTAGAAGGTGTCGCGCACGATCGGAACGATCAGCCCGAGCCCGCCCCCCACGGTAAGCGGGCCGGCGAGCTGCCGGGTGAGGCGGACGTCGAGCGCGCCGCCCGCGGTCAGGCGCTCGTCGGCGCGGTCGACGCCGAACCCGAGGCCGCCGACCTGGAGCGCGCCGAGGCGGACGCCCGCGCACGCGGAGAGCCGCGTCTCGCCCCCGAGCGAGACGGGGCACGCGGACACGAACCCCTCGCCCCAGGAGAAGCGCGTCGAGGAGGCGCCGGTGGTCGCCTCGCTCGGGAGCCAGATCGCCCCCCCGACCTCGAACGACCAGGACCGCGGGGGCGTGAGGCGCGCGCGGAGCGCGGCGGCGATGCCGGGCGAGGGCAGGAGGCCGAGCCCGAAGAGCGGGCCAGCGCCGACCTCGACGCGCCACGGCGCCGGCGGCGGAGATGCCGGCGGCGGAGGTGCCGGCGGCGGGACGGGGACCAGGACGCGCTGCACGATGACCTGCGGCGCCGGCGGCGAGGGCGCGGGCGACGGCGCCGGAGGCGGCGCTGGAGGCGGCGCCGGCGCGGCCAGCGGAGGCGGCGCGCCGGGGGACAGCTTCGCGCTGGGGTCGATCATGAGCGCGATGGCCAGGGCGAGCTCGTCGTCGATGGCGCTGCAGCGGGGCGACGCCGTCGCGATCTCGCGCGTCCCGAGCACCGCGCCGCCCGCGTCGGCGACCGCGATCACCGCGCGCCACCCGCCCGTGCCCTCCGGCTCGATGCGCCCTTCGATGGTGAGCTCGGCGCGGGCGGCCGAGACGAGCGCCGCGCGCCCGAGGCGCGCCTCCACCGCCTGCGCGAGCGCGCGCGCCCCGACGCACGCCTCGGCGCCGGCGAGCCGCACCCAGCTCAGCGACGCTGTCTGCTCGCCGGACGACGCGCGCGCGGGGCGCGCCGCAGCGACGAGCGCCGACGCGGCGAGCGCCGCAGCGACGACGAGCCCGAGGCGCGCTGCGCGGGGCGCGGTCACGGGCCCGGCGAGGCCGCGATCCCGATGCAGGTGGGCCCGGGGACCTCGGTGACGCGGCCGGTGGGCCGGAGGGCGCCGGTCGCCTCGTCCACGCGGAACGCGATGAGGTTGCTCGAGCCCTGGTTCGCGACGAGCATCAAGAATTTCCCGCCAACGACCGGCAGTCGACATAACGTCCAAACGTACGATCCACTGATCCGCCTGCGAAAATCAACAGTTCCAACGAATTCACTCGGCTGTGGTGCAGTGTCTACACCACGCTGGAGCCGAGGCTGCGCACGGGAAGGAGTCGAGGCCGCCATCGTCATGATGGTGGCGTTCGAGCCTCCAGCGACCCCGCCGTGGCGATCCTCACCGGACGGTGAATTTTGGCAAGCGCTGTCGCATCTAGGGCGGGAAGCGACGAGCTCTGGACCGTGCAGCTCGACGGGCGCAGCGCGGCCCGGCGGGTCTCCGGGCAGATCCGATGTGCTCCCTGCCCCGTGCGCTCCGGTGCGAGCGCCCCGAACCGAGGAGGAACGATGCGCCTTCCAGGCAAAATTGGCTTTTTGCTATTCCGTACGCTTGGCTTGTTGTTCGGCTTCGTGCTGCTGCCCGATGCGGCGCACGCGGCCACCACCGCGATCACGTACACCATCGGCCACGCCGATTGCGGCGCGGACAACAGCTTCTCGTTGTACATGAACGGCACGCTGCTCGACACCGTGCCAAGCTCGAACGGCTGCGAGTGCAACGCCTCGCCGCTCCGGGTGAGCATCACCGATCCGGCGTTGCTCGCGCTCTACAACCCCGCGGGCTGTAACGACTTCCAGGTCGCAACGGTCGGTGATGAGTACGTTTCGTGGGGCTACGTGCGCGTCGACGTCGCGTCGGACGAGGGGGCGGCGTCGGCGTGTCTGTTCGACGCCAACCCGACCCGCACCGGCGTGAGCTGCGCCAACCGGAATATTTGCGACGGCTACGTGTCCACCGCCCAGTTCATGGGGAGCGGGGACAGAGATGGCGACGGCGTCGCGGCGGGTGCGGGCTCGGGGTGCGACAACTGCTTTGACGCGTACAACCCGGACCAGAGCGACGCCGACGGCGACGGGATTGGTGATGCCTGCGATCGCTGCGCGGGTCCGGGGTCGGACGACCGCGACAGTGATGGCCTCTGCGATGGGGCGGACAACTGCGTCGCGACCGTCAACCCGGACCAAAGCGACGCCGACAGCGACGGGGATGGCCTCTGCGATGGGGCGGACAATTGCATCGCGACCGCCAACCCGGACCAAAGCGACGTCGACGGCGACGGGTTCGGCAACGCCTGCGACAACTGCGCGGCCATGCCGAACCCTGGCCAGGAAGACAGCGACGGTGACGGGCTCGGCGACGCCTGCGAGCCCTGCTCAGGATGGGACGACTACGACTATGATGGGCTCTGCGGAGGTGCGGACAACTGCGACTACTACTACAACCCGGACCAGCGCGACGCCGACGGCGATGGCCTGGGCGACCCCTGCGACAACTGCGCGGACACGCCGAACCCCGGCCAGGAAGACAGCGACTTCAACGGCCACGGCGACGCGTGCGACCCTTGCCACGCGTCCGGGGACACCGACTTCGACGCCGACTGGGCCTGCGACTCGGTGGACAACTGCGCGTCCCTCCCCAACCCCGGCCAGGACGACAACGACGGCGACGGGTACGGAGACAGCTGCGACGAATGCAGAGGCCCAGGGTGGCACGACTACGACTATGATGGGGCCTGCGACGGGGAGGACAACTGCGTGGCCACGCGGAACTACGACCAGGCCGACGCCGATGGCGACGGCCGGGGCGACGCCTGCGACAACTGCGCGACCACGCCGAACCTCAGCCAGGCCGACAGCGACAGTGACCGTGCGGGCGACGCCTGCGACAACTGCGCGGCCACGCCGAACCCCAGCCAGGCCGACAGCGACGGTGACGGCGTCGGAGACGCCTGCGACAGCTGCGCGGCCGCGCCGAACCCCGGCCAGGCCGACAGCGACGGTGACGGCGTCGGCGACGCGTGCGACCCCTGCGTGACGATCCAGCGGGGCACCTTCGGCCAGGTGGCGGACACGGCGATCTGGGCGCTGTACCCGAGCTACAACGAGGGCAGCTCTTCCTATGTCCACACGGGCCTGAGCAGCGGCGCGGAGAAGAACGCGCTGTACCGCTTCGAGCTCGACTCCATCCCGTACGGCGCCACCATCGAGTCGGCCACGTTCAGCACCGCGCTCTACAGCTCCGGCACGGGCGAGATCCGGGTGCACCGCATCAACGCCTCCTGGGCGGAGTCCACGGTGACCTGGAGCAGCTTCGCCGACAGCTTCGAGCCGGCCGTCGAGGCGACGTTCCTCGGGGCGTCGTCCGGCGTCGCGACCGTCGACCTGACCGCGCTCGTCCAGGCGTGGGTCGACGGCGTGCACCCGAACCACGGTTTCCTCCTGGAGGAGGACCTGACGGCGCGCACCAGCTACCGTTCGAGCGAGCACGACATCCTCGGCGGCCGCCCCTCGCTCGAGGTGTGCTTCCACTGACCGCCTCCTGACCCCGGCCGCTTCTGGTCCTGCCCCGCTTACGTGGACAGCGTCGGCACCCCGATCGATGTGATTTCGCGGCTCAATGTCCCTGTCTGCGCGTACCCCTGTCAACGCT
Source organism: Sorangium sp. So ce128 (assembly GCF_051525245.1). Lineage (NCBI taxonomy): Bacteria > Pseudomonadati > Myxococcota > Polyangiales > Polyangiaceae > Sorangium > Sorangium sp. So ce128. The sequence goes on from NZ_CP150313.1 coordinate 9,298,064, forward strand.
TCGCCGACCTCTCGCGGAGGCCTGCGCGTGACTCGGGGCCGTCGTGGCTCGCCAGGCCTTCGATGTAGGTCTTTTGCATACCCGTCTCCGTACCGGTTTATCCCGGCGCACCCACGTTCCCATGATGCCTTCCCCCTGCGGGGCTTCGTGCGGCCGGTGAAGCGGATGAACCTGTAGAATTTCACGCGCCGCCCCTTCTGGCCTACATGGTGAATCTTTGCCGAGGGCTTCCATGTCGATGAAGCCGCCATCCGGCAGGATGAGATATTTCCAGGAACATGCGAGCCCGCATGCTTTTCATGTCACATCCTGTCAACAACAGCCGAAGGTCGGGAATGCGTGAATGGCCTCGGGCGCTTGGTGGCTCCGCAGTACCTGCCCATGGGTGGGCAGGAGGAGGAGTACACATGCACTGGCTCGAGTTCGTTCAGAACCTCCGTCGTTTCACTCCGTCCCGCTCCCTGGGATTGCGTGCCCTGGTGGGCGCCGGCCTCCTCGCGGGGGCAGGCCTGCTGCTTCCCGAGGTAGCCTCGGCGCAGGAGGAGGACCCCGTTCCCTGCCCGTTCGACAGCGTCCTCTGCCTCTTCGAGGAGGAGGACTACGGCGGGGAAATCTTCAACGTCCGGGCGCTGGACCCGCAGGTGGGCACGTGCGTCAACCTTCCGGAGCACGGCTGGGAGGGAAGGGCACACTCTGCCTACAACACCAACGGCGTCGGCGCCGCGATGTTCCAGAATGAGGATTGCATCGGCTACCCGTACCCCATCTACGCGGAGAGCGGCCTGAGCCCGCTGCCGTTCATCCCCAAGAGCGTCTACGTCTTCTGACGCCATGATCGGGCGAAAGGCGATGGGCATCGCGGCCATCGCCTGACGCGCCCGGGGGGGCGGAGGATAGCCCGCGCAAAGCCATTCCGACCTGTCAAGAATTTCCCGCCAACGACCGGCAGTCGACATAACGTACAAAAGTACGATCCGCTGATCCGCCTATAAAAACCAACAGATCCAACGAGTTCACTCGGCTGTGGTATATTGTCTACACCACGCTGAGCGCAACAGGCGGCTCATCCCCCTCTTCTTCCTGGCCGCCGGCCTCAGCGGCGTCACGGCGGCGTCGCTCTTCGGCCTCGCCATGCACCGCGCGATCGCGCCGCGCATCCGCCGGATGGTGACCGCCGTCCAACGCTTTCTCCAGGGGATCGCCCGGCTCCACGGCGCGAGATTCTGGATCGAGCGGAGCCCCGATGACCTCATGGTCTTCTCGCTGGAACTCCGACGCTAGCTAGTTCCCGTCCCGAAAGTCGCATCTCCGCGTGGCCTCGGCGTGGGGGAGACGAGCATCCGTACAGTAGGAACGGCAGGGCGGAACGTCTCCCGGCGCCGGAGCGCGCCGCAGACGCACCACGGCCGGGGAGCAGGCGCACGAGTCCTGACGGCCCGCGCTCGCGGGGCCCAAGATCGGCCAGCGATCGTGAACGCGCGCGCTACCCGGCGGAGGCGCGTGCGACGATCAGCAGGTTGGCAGCGAGAACCGAGCCCAACACATACGCTTTGAAGGATGTGAACGTGCGCCAGTCGCAGCGGTCGAGACCGAACGATCTCTTAAGGAATGAGATGGTGGCCTCGACCCCAGCTCTAAAATTGCGCAGTGCTCGGTAGAGCCGCGGGCTCTTGGTCATCTCGTCGACGGCTATTCCTTTGCCCTTGCTGAACGCGACGTCGCGGACGCCGAGACCCTTGACCTGTTCAAGATTTGCTCTCGAGGTGAAGCCGCCATCGAACGCCGCCTGGTGCGGAGGCTTGCCACAGATCTCGATGTGCCGCTCAACCATCCCCACCGCCATCGAGGAGTCCGTGGGGTTGCCCAGCGGCACAACGACGTCGAACACGACGCCTGATTTGCCGGCGGAAAAGAACACTTTGTGACCGTACATGGTCTCGCGGTTGTCCTTGACAATCACGTCGACATGCGGCTCGAAGATCGACACGATCTTCTGCTGCGCTGGAACGACCTCGCCCTCCAGCACACGACGGCGGGTCTGCTCGATCACGTGACGGGCGGCCGCGAGATGGTACTGCATCTGCCTGTTCAGACGGTCAATCTCGTCGCGTTGCGGTGTCTGTACGCGTACCTGCCGCAACGCCTCCACTGCGCGGAGCGCCGCCCTAGTTACTTTCTCTGTGAGCCTGATCAGGTCTCGATACAGCGGCTGACGTTCTTCGGCAGACCTTGCGCGCTTGGTCTCCAGAGAGCGCCGCTTGGCTGCTCGGCGGTGGTCCTTCGACTCGACCTTCACCCATCGTCGAGCGCGGCGCAGCAGCCGTGTGAGGACACGAACGCTGTCCTTCAGGAGCGAGGAATCGCTCGGCTCGTGGATCGCGGCACGCACTACCGTGGAGTCGATGCGCGTGCGCTTACCATCATCAACTCCCTCACGAATCGCATACGCCACGATCATCCGATGAATCGCCTCGAGCGTCTGCTCCGAGACCGCCTTGATGTTCCGCTGTAGCGTCGATTTGCTCGGAGCTCGATCGGCCATCCCGAAGCCGCAAAAGGCTCGGTACGTAACCGAATCAGCGAGGTGGAACTCCAGCTCCTCGTAGCTGAGGTCATGCATCTGCTTGAGGAGCAGCACCCGCAGTACCTGCTCGGCGCTCAACCCCTGCCGTCCCCTGTCGCCGTCGATCCCTGCCCCGGTCAAATCCTTGAGCACGACGTCTGCTGCGGCAGGCACTTGCTCCAGGACTGCCGAGATTGTCTGGAGCTCCCTGGCGTGAGGATGCTCGATCGAAGGCGGAACAAGCGGTCGCTGCTGAAAAAAGGCTTTGCGCATCGGAGTGCCGTCCTCCCTGACGGTGCTGGGGGACCACACGGCGGACAGGATCCCTCCGATGGACAAATTCCGCTTGGGGCGCGAGTTTTCTCACCAAATCGATGCGACCTGGACCCGGCCGGCGATGCTGGCGCCTTCAGCGGCCGAGCGCGTCGGCATCCCGCGGTCAGTGAGGGCAGCGGTCCGCTCGCCGCCAATCGAGCTGCGGGTGCGCCCCCAGCGCCACGTGGACCCTACAAAGCAAGCTGTTTTCGACTTTCGGGACGGGAACTAGCTAGTTCCCGTCCCGAAAGTCGCATCTCCGCGTGGCCTCGGCGTGGGGGAGACGAGCATCCGTACAGTAGGAACGGCAGGGCGGAACGTCTCCCGGCGCCGGAGCGCGCCGCAGACGCACCACGGCCGGGGAGCAGGCGCACGAGTCCTGACGGCCCGCGCTCGCGGGGCCCAAGATCGGCCAGCGATCGTGAACGCGCGCGCTACCCGGCGGAGGCGCGTGCGACGATCAGCAGGTTGGCAGCGAGAACCGAGCCCAACACATACGCTTTGAAGGATGTGAACGTGCGCCAGTCGCAGCGGTCGAGACCGAACGATCTCTTAAGGAATGAGATGGTGGCCTCGACCCCAGCTCTAAAATTGCGCAGTGCTCGGTAGAGCCGCGGGCTCTTGGTCATCTCGTCGACGGCTATTCCTTTGCCCTTGCTGAACGCGACGTCGCGGACGCCGAGACCCTTGACCTGTTCAAGATTTGCTCTCGAGGTGAAGCCGCCATCGAACGCCGCCTGGTGCGGAGGCTTGCCACAGATCTCGATGTGCCGCTCAACCATCCCCACCGCCATCGAGGAGTCCGTGGGGTTGCCCAGCGGCACAACGACGTCGAACACGACGCCTGATTTGCCGGCGGAAAAGAACACTTTGTGACCGTACATGGTCTCGCGGTTGTCCTTGACAATCACGTCGACATGCGGCTCGAAGATCGACACGATCTTCTGCTGCGCTGGAACGACCTCGCCCTCCAGCACACGACGGCGGGTCTGCTCGATCACGTGACGGGCGGCCGCGAGATGGTACTGCATCTGCCTGTTCAGACGGTCAATCTCGTCGCGTTGCGGTGTCTGTACGCGTACCTGCCGCAACGCCTCCACTGCGCGGAGCGCCGCCCTAGTTACTTTCTCTGTGAGCCTGATCAGGTCTCGATACAGCGGCTGACGTTCTTCGGCAGACCTTGCGCGCTTGATCTCCAGAGAGCGCCGCTTGGCTGCTCGGCGGTGGTCCTTCGACTCGACCTTCACCCATCGTCGAGCGCGGCGCAGCAGCCGTGTGAGGACACGAACGCTGTCCTTCAGGAGCGAGGAATCGCTCGGCTCGTGGATCGCGGCACGCACTACCGTGGAGTCGATGCGCGTGCGCTTACCATCATCAACTCCCTCACGAATCGCATACGCCACGATCATCCGATGAATCGCCTCGAGCGTCTGCTCCGAGACCGCCTTGATGTTCCGCTGTAGCGTCGATTTGCTCGGAGCTCGATCGGCCATCCCGAAGCCGCAAAAGGCTCGGTACGTCACCGAATCAGCGAGGTGGAACTCCAGCTCCTCGTAGCTGAGGTCATGCATCTGCTTGAGGAGCAGCACCCGCAGTACCTGCTCGGCGCTCAACCCCTGCCGTCCCCTGTCGCCGTCGATCCCTGCCCCGGTCAAATCCTTGAGCACGACGTCTGCTGCGGCAGGCACTTGCTCCAGGACTGCCGAGATTGTCTGGAGCTCCCTGGCGTGAGGATGCTCGATCGAAGGCGGAACAAGCGGTCGCTGCTGAAAAAAGGCTTTGCGCATCGGAGTGCCGTCCTCCCTGACGGTGCTGGGGGACCACACGGCGGACAGGATCCCTCCGATGGACAAATTCCGCTTGGGGCGCGAGTTTTCTCACCAAATCGATGCGACCTGGACCCGGCCGGCGATGCTGGCGCCTTCAGCGGCCGAGCGCGTCGGCATCCCGCGGTCAGTGAGGGCAGCGGTCCGCTCGCCGCCAATCGAGCTGCGGGTGCGCCCCCAGCGCCACGTGGACCCTACAAAGCAAGCTGTTTTCGCTTTTCGGGACGGGAACTAGCTAGCGGAGGGAACATGCTGCGAAACCGCGTGCTGATCATCGACGATGACCCCGATTTCCGGGAGCTCGTCGCCCTCAGCCTGACCGACTGGGGCTCCATTGCCTCCAGGTCGCCATCGCACGAGGCGCGGCTCGCGGAGGTCAGCGTCATGATAGGACAGCTTCTGGAAGAGGGGTTTACGAGGATCGGAATCGACCCGCGGCTCAGCCGGCAGGGCAGCGCGGCGAATCGTCCACGGGAGCGGGAACGGCGGCGACCGGCGCGTCGGGCGCGGGGAATAGGTGGCGGAAGGTGAACGCGCGGGGCGTCGGGCCGTGCCGGCGCAGGTGCTCGAGCCGCTCCTCGGCCTCGGCGACGGTCGGGATGTGCCCGGCCGGGACCCACCACAGCGCCGTGATCGCCTCCTTCATCGGGACGAACCATTCCCGGCGGCGGCGCATCACGGCGGCGTGCTCCGGATTGCGGAAGACGAAGTCGGACAGGGCCTCTGCCGATTCCCACACCGACATGTTCACGAGGATCTGGTCGTCGCCGAACGCCCGCACCCCGGTGGCGTCGCCGCCGTAGCCCTGCAGCCGCCACACGAACCCTGGCGCGGCGTCGGCCAGCGCGTTGACCGGGGCGAGCGCCGACACGAAATCGGCCAGCCGCGCCGAGTCGAGCGGCTCCAGCGGCAAGGCGATGTTGACCTGAGCGAGGTGGTGGGACGGCATCCGGGGACTATACCATCGCGGAGCCTACGGCTGGCGGAGTCGCCGTGAGGACACGAGCTCGAGCCCTCCCGTGCGCTCCGCGATGCGCTGGAGCGACGCGAGCAGCGCGCCAACCTGCTCCTCGCCGAGCAGCGCGCGGAGCCGCCTGTTCACCGCGGCGCGCCCCGCCTCGACCGCCGCCCACCCGCGGTCGGCCAGTGGGCGAGGCTGGCCGTCCCTCGGCCTTCCCGTCCGCGGCAACCACCTTCGGCGCGCGCTCCGCGAGTCGAGCGCCGGAGAGGCGGAGACCGACTGCAAGACCCCGTTCGTGTACTTCTACGACGTGGCCCTGCAAAACGACGCGAAATTCACGTTCCCCACGACGCGGAAGGCGCTCTCCACGTTCCCCGCCGTCGCCGAGATCGGCCTCGTGGAGTATTACGAGGGCGGGCGGCGCCTCGGGGTCACGGTGAAGAGCAAGGAGCAGGGCGAGGCCGTGATTGCGCACGTGAAGGCGAACATGAAGGACGAGCACCCGGAGCTGATTTGTTATGCTCCGAAAAACCCGAGGGTCATCGAGATGAAGGCGGGAAAATGAGCCCCGTCACGCCCCCCGCCGGCATCCCGTGAAGTAGAGCGCCGATCCGGAGACCCCCGCGTCCCACGCGTACCCGTCGCTCCCGGGCACCGAGCGCGCGATCGAGAGGAGCTCGTCGGGCGTGTAGGCGCGCAGCGCGGAGACCGTGCCGTCCCACGCGAAGAGCGCCGGGATCAGCGGGGCGACGTACGTGAGCGCGAAGCGCGACGCCCGCCGCGGGCGCACGAAGGGCATCGCGGCGAGCGAGCCCGTGAAGAGCACTGCCATGTTGAACCCCATCGCGAGCGGCGCGAACACGACCGGCATCCGCCGCAACATCGGCGACGCCGCAAGGTCGAAGAAGCCGAAGGGCTTGCCGTCGCGGACGATCGAGGCGACGAGCGCCGTCACGGCCTCGGGCGGGAAGTGGTGCAGCGCGCCCCACATCGTGCGAAGGCCGTCGAGCTCGGGCGGGACCGCGAGAGCGTCGACCGGCTCCGCGCGGTAGACGACCTTCGGGTCGGCGAGCGCGGCCACGCGCGCGCGGCCCGCCTCGTTCGGGTACCGATCGGTCAGGGTGAACCGGACGTCCACGCGCCGCTCGCTGCGGAGGGCGCGGATCGCCTGGAGCGCGCCGCCGCCGCCGCCCGAGCACACGTCGACGACCTCGGCGCGGGACGTCCGGTCGAGGAGCGCGGCGAGCTTCGGCACGACGCCACGGTAGAAGCCCATGCGGTCGACGCCGAAGTCGAGCAGGTCGGTGCCGCCGTCGCGGATCGCGGCCGGCATCCAGGGGAGATCCTCGAGCTCCACGAGCTGTACACGTCGCACGGCCGCGATGATGGGGGCGCCGCCGCGGCGCTTCAAGGACCGCGCTCGGCCGCCCGCCCGAGGGGCGCGAAGAAAAATTTAGCTCCCGCCGATGCGTCGAGGCCCCCTGAGAAGGCGCGTAGCTCGATCACCGGTGGAGGAACGTCGGCGATCTGGCGTATGCGCTCGTCGCGTTCGGTCCGCCCGGAGGCCACGTGTACGTCGAGCGGGCGCGCCGCGTGCTCGGCCTCCCGGGCGCCGGGCTGCCGTCGTACAGCCAGTACGATCCGCTGATCCGCCTACAAAAATCGACAGATCCAACGAGTTCACTCGGCTGTGGTGTATTGTCTACACCACGCTGGCGCACGGTCTCCCGGAACTCATGGGCGTTGCCGTAGAAGGCGTCGGCGAGCACGATGTCGCCGGGGATCCCGTCGCGCACGGCGCGCTCGATCATACCGAGCGCCAAGTCTCTGCTCGGGGCCCTCTCGAGGGCCGAAGAGGAGGCGAGCGCGATGGTCATCGCCGGCCGGCCGGATCGGTTCTGCGCCGGCTTCGATCTGCGCGTGATCGCCTCGCGCGCACGGAGCTCGCGCGAGCGACGCTGATGGCGCAGATCTACGCTCCAGACGAGGCCGTACGCGTGGGGTATCTCGATGCGTTGGTGCCCCCCGAGGCGGTGCTCGCGCGGGCCAAGGAGGAAGCGGCGAAGCTCTCGAGCCTCGCGCGTCCGGCGTTCGAGGCGACGAAGGCGCGCCTCCGCGGCAAGACGATCGCGCACGTCCACGCGACGCTCCAGGACGATTTGAAACACCTCATTCAAAGGTGAGATGCCCTGCCTGGCGACGCCGACGGTCCATCACGTCAGGCGATCAGGCCCGCCGCCGCCTGACGGTGCCCGTGGAGAAAGTGCGTCGCGCCCTTGAGCTCCACGTAGCCCCTGCCCTCTGCCGCGCTCGCCTCGAAGCTCTCCCGCGCCTGCCGCAGCCCGTGTCCGCCGTCGCGTGCAATCCCGACACACTTGTTACTCCCGCGGCTCGATGCCCGGTCCTACATCTCTCACGACCAAAAACCAGCACGTCGTATCGAGAACGGTACGAGCGACGATGGACACCCAAGGGAGAGAAGAGCGATGACGACGCACATCACCGGGACACGTGAAGAGTGGCTGGCCGCGCGGCTCGAGCTGCTCGAGGCGGAGAAGGAGCTCACGCGGCGCAGCGACGAGCTTTCGCGGCGGCGTCAGGAGCTGCCGTGGGTCCGGGTCGACAAGGAGTACCGATTCGAGACCGAGGAAGGCAGCGCCTCGCTGGCAGAGCTCTTCCGAGGGCGCTCGCAGCTCATCGTCTACCATTTCATGTTCGGGCCCGACTACAAGGCGGGTTGTGTGTCCTGCTCGGCGATCGCGGACGGGTTCAACGGCATCGCCGTCCACCTGGCGAACCACGACGTCACGCTTTCGGCGGTGTCGCGGGCGCCGCTCGCGAAGCTCCTGGCGTACAAGCGGCGGATGGGGTGGACGTTCCCCTGGGCGTCATCGGGCGACGGCCGCTTCAACTTCGACTTCAACGTCGCGTTCACCGAGGAGCAACAGCGCGAGGGGACCGTCGAATACAACTTCGAGCGCGCCGGCCACGCGATGGACGCGACACCGGTCCCGCTGCCCGTCGCCCAGTCCGCGGCCATGACCGGGACCGACGCGCCCACCTACTCGCTCGACAGGCCGGGCCTGAGCGCGTTCGTGCTCGAGGATGGCGCCCTCTACCACACCTATTCCGCCTATGCGCGCGGATTGGACGGTCTCTGGGGCATGTACCAGTGGCTCGACCGCGCACCCAAAGGGCGCAACGAGACGGGCATCTGGTTCCGCCGCCACGACGAGTACGACCAGCGTTGAGCCAAGGCGCGGGTGAAGGTTTATCCCCGGACAGCCGCGATGGTCTTGATGCCGTAGACGATGTGGGGCCCGAGGTACCCCGTACAGTACCGCCGCTGGACATGTGAACACGCCCTCGGCAGCCTGAGTTCGAGCAATGCCATCGGCCCAGGTCGGATCGGTGGTGCCGTGGATCACCACCGTACCCGGCGCCGGAGGCAGCATCGCGAGCAGGGTCTCCCCTGCCGTGGATGGGGCCCCCGCTGCGTCGCGCGTCAGCACGGGATTTCGCGGTCCCCGGGGTCGACCACCGCTCCCCCGACGCCCTCGACGATGCCGGCCCGCAGGGCGCCGCGCGGGCGCCCTACCGGCGCTTCAGGGGCAAGGGCCTTCGTACGGGTAGCCATGCGCCCACCCGCACCAGTCCGCCTTCGACGACGACGTCGCATAAGGATAGTAGGCGGTGCAGTAGGTCGGGTCGCTGTGGTAGACGTACTGCGCGGGCGTGCCGCTCGTGGTGATGTTGTAGCCGGGGTAGGCGTTATGCCCGCACAGCTCGGCCTCGCCCAGCGAGTTGGCGAGGTACACCGGGGTCGCGACCAGGCAGCCGACGACTTGTGCGCCGCCCACCGCGTAGACTTCTTCGACGTTCACAGCAAAGTGCTGCGCCCCCGACCCGGCCGTCTGCCCCGAGCACGTCTTCGGAGCGCACGCGCCGCAGTCTTTCGAGCAGCTGTCGCACGTCTCGTTGTTGTCACAGACGCCGTTGCCGCAGCACGAGCCGCAGTCGGTCGAGCACGTGCTGCAACTCTCGCCGAGGCTAGGCTCGCAGGCGTGGTTGCCGCAGCACGAGCCGCAGTCGGTCGCGCAGTTGCCACACCACTCGTTGCCGTTGCAGATCCCGTCGCCGCACTTGCAGTCGGACGGACAGCTCGACGGCGTCTCGCCGTTGTTGCACGCGCCGTCGCCGCAGCCGGCCACCATGCACTCGCCGAACCACTTGCGGCACTTGCCGTACGTGTACCCGGTGCCGTTGTCGAAGCAGACCTTCGGGATGCCGCTCATGAACATGTCGTCGTCCGTGACCTTGGTCTTCTGCGCGCCGCCGTCCTCGAACAGACGGCACTCGATCGGGCGCCCGTCGGGCAGCGTTGCGGCGCCGAACCACTCGCGGCAGGTGCCGGTCGGGGTGCCGTCGGGTATGCACGCCTCGAGGCTCGACGTCAGGTACACCGCACCCGACGGGCTCGTCATGTCGGCCCTGCCGTCGTTGAAGACCGAGAAGAGCACCGGCGTGTGGCTCGGGTCGGTGGTGCGGCAGTTGCCGAACCACTTGCGGCAGGTGCCGCCCGGGGTGCCGTCGGGCATGCACACCTTGCCGTCACGCTGGAAGTAGAGCGCCTGCGTCGGCCCGGCCAACTCGGTGGCGCCGTCGTTGAACACGAAGCACTCGACCCCCTGCCCAACCGGCAGCGTCGCGCACTGGCCCGGCACGCCCGACGCGCCGCACGCCTGGCCCGCCGGGCACGAGCCGCCGGTGCAGATGCCGCCGCAGCCGTCGGGCGCCCCGCACGTCTTGCCCGAGCACTGGGGCGTGCACCCACACTGGTAGGCCACGCCGCCGCCGCCGCAGGTCGTGCCCGCCGGGCAGGAGCCGGTGCTGCACTTCCAGCCGCAGCCGTCGGACGCCCCGCACACCTTGCCCGCACAGCTGGGCGTGCACTCGGGGGGGGGCGGCGGTTCGCAATCCTCGCATTTGGCTGCAGCGCTATACGGGTCGATGAATTCGAGCGGATCGGAGTCGGGCGAAGCGCTGCACGCGACGACGATCGCGGCGCCGCCGATGGAGAGGGCGAGATATTTGCCGAAGGTCTGCATAGGCAAACGCGTCCTTTCGTGCCGGCCCGGTCGGTGCCGGCGAGGCGGCTGCGCGCGCATCCCCAAGGGCCCGCCGCGCGGCCGCGCGCTGGCCGCATATCAAGCGGCGTGCCAGCGGGATGAGCCAGGCTTTTCCGCCAAACGCGGGATCAGGTTGAGGTGGTCTTGCGCAAGTTGCGCCGGGTTTGCTCGAACCGGACCCGTCGTGCGCACGACGGCAGCGGGCGGCGAGCCATCGCAGCCTGACCGCAGCGAGGACAGATGGACAGGTCGATCCCCGTGAGCGCGGCGAGCAGCGTGCGCCAGTCGACCTTGACGACGTGGCGCGCAGAGGGCTCGTGGTCTTCCTCGTGCTACGGCACCGCTACTGAGTCACGCCGATCGAATCGAGGAAGGCGTTGTACTCGTCGATCTTGTCCCACGGAACCACGTCGAGGCCGACGTTGAGCCGGCTCTCGTCGACCATCCGAGGGGCGAGCATCGCCTTGGTCGCGTCGAGACCGACGATCTTGATGCCGTAGAGGATGTAGGGCACGAGGTACCCCGCATAATACTGCCGCTGGGCGTGAGTCGCCTTGATGAGCCCCTGGCGCATGTACTCGACGGTCTTCGGCTCGAAGTCGAAGGCGACGACGGGGAGCTCCGTCGCGCCCGCGGCCTCCGTGGCCATCGCGCACCGGTACGAGACGTTGTGCAGGCCGAGCAACCCCACGACGGGCGGGTCCGCGGTCTCGATCTGGGCTTTCATCGCCTCGACGTCAGCGACCTCCCCCGGCGGGGACCAGGTGATCGGACGCACCACGACCGTGTAATCGGCGGCCTCGAGGACGCGCCGAGCCCCCAGCATTCGATTCATCCCGTCGACCCAGGACGGGTCGTCGGCGCCGTGGATCACCACCGTGCCCGGCGCCGGGGGCAGCAACGCGAGCAGGGTCTCTCCTGCCGTGACGCCGGCCGACTCGCTGATGGTTCCGACATAGATGGAACGCTTCGAGTCCTTGGCGTCGGTGTCGAGCGTCACCACAGGAACCCCGCCGGCGACGGCCTCATCGATGCCGGCCGCGATGGCGTCGCCGAAGGGCGAGACACCGATCCCTTCGGCGCCGTCCACCACCGCCTGTCCAATCTGCTCCCCCTGGGCTTCCGCCCTCTGCTGCTGATCGCTCCCCGGTCCACTGGGCCCGACCACGTTCCCCGTGGCCCCGAGCTCGCCCATGGCTCGGTTCGCCCCCGTGGTGATCGGCGTGAAGAACCCGCCGAGCTCCTTCAGCAGGATCGCCATCTGCATGGGCTCGATGGCGCCCTCGTTGATCTCGGCGACGAGCGCGTCGAGCGTCGCCTCGATCTCCTTCGCCGTGAACTCGCTGTTGGGCGTCGGCGCGCGCTTGATGGGCGAGGCGTGCTCGCCCTCGCCGGTGGTGTCGCCCGATCCGCATGCCGCCGTCATCAGCGCGAGCCCGAAGGCCGCCACCCAGCGTCGTCCAATCCTGTTCATGATACCCCCTTATGCTCCGTGGTCCGTCCTATCGTATGCAGCAACCTCGCGTGAAGCTCTATCGCGCGGCGGCCTCATCGCCCGCCGAAGCAGCTGACGGCGACCGGGGCGAGATCGACAAATTCGTCGCCGTCGACGGTCCACGGCTGCATGAAGTAATGCCTGTTCGCCCCGTACTCATCGAATTCGTACTCGGCGGCCGCGCCGACGTAGCGGAGCGGGATACCCGCGCGAAGCTTGGTCATCGCCGCCGGGAGGTCGCGCCACGAGGCCGCCTCGTGGGCCGGGTCGTTGAGCTCGCGGATGATCTCGTGCAGATCGTGTCCGGAGGTCGGGATCGCCCCGCTCTTCGCCTGGGCGTACGCGAGGCCCATCGCGATGAGGACGACCCCGTCGTAATAGAAGTGCGCCGCGGGCAGCGGCGCCTCGCCGTCCCAGACGCTGGAGAAGTGCCCGATGAAGGCGGCTGCGTTCCCGGTCGTGCAGCCGACCACCTGCTGGCCCTCGCCCATCGTGCGGCACTCGCTCCGCACGCTGAGCGACGGCGAGACCCCGACGTATCCGTCGAGTGAGCCTGTCGGGATGTTGGCGAGGAGCACCTCGGTGCGCAGCGCAGGGCCGAGGAACCAGGTGCCCGGCCGCCCGGAGACGGCCCATTCGGTCACGATGATCGAGCCGGCGGCGGGATACGAGGCCAGGAGCGTCCGGCCGGCGTTCGCGCCGAAGGCGGACTCGATCTTGCTCGCATACGTTTGCTGGCCTGACGTGAACGTCACCGAGGGGAGGATCCTCCCCCCGAGCGCCGCGAAGTGGGTCGTGAACTCGCTGCTGACGGTGGTGTTGTAGTCGTCCCCCGCGGCCAGGCTGTTCACGGTCTCGATGCCCTCGTCGAAGGCGATGCGCGCCAGCGTGCAACCGACGTCGAACGAGGAGGGGGCGAGCCGCATCCAGCCTCCCATCGCGTCGCTGCGCGCGACGGTGGGCGCGGCATAGCCCGGCAGCATGTGGAACACGTCGAGCGCCTTCACCTCCCGCGCGATCTCGCGGGCGAGCCCGTTCTCTTCCGGCCCGATCAGGTAGCGGACCTGATCCGTGTAGAGCAGCTGGAGCAGCTCCTCGAGCCCGCGCTCCGAGCTGGAGTGGCTGTCTCGGCTCCGGAGGTGGAACGGTCTCCCGTCGAGCCCCCCCGCGGCGTTCAGATCCTGGACCGCGAGCAACATCGCTTGCTCGAGGTTGCGGCCGATGGCCGACTCGCTGCCGGAGAAGGGCAGGAGCGCCCCGAGGACGATCGCATTCTCGGGGTGATAGGGTTCTTCCGGCGCGCATGAGGCGGAGAAGAGGGACGCGAGCCCCAGGACCAGCCCGGTCTCCAGCCAGCGCATGCGCCGCCGGCGAGGCGCGGAGCACACACCCGCTCGACGGCGGCGATGCGGCGCGGCAAGCATCCGAAAGTACATTCTTCCCCCGCGGGATACGCCATCATATCGAGCTTCGTTCTGTCAAGGGCACATGAGCGCAAGCGACGAGTCTTGGAGCGGAGACTCACACGTCGACGCAATACAGAACACACCGGCCAATGCCGGTTCTCATGCATCGCGATGTTTGTCCGTGGATCGCGGCTGTCAGGCCGAGAGGTGAGCGCATGCGCGAGGACGGAGGGCCCCTGAGCGCGGCGAGGGAAAGGAGCGCTGTATCGGGCAGGCGAGGTGAGCACCAAAACCGGATGCGATCCGCCGGACGGCCCTGCCCGCCCGGCTCACCGACCCGGCGCGCCGCAGATGCGGTGGACCAGCCACGGAGCTAGATCCACACCTCGCCCAGCAGATCCAACGAGTTCACTCGGCTGTGGTATGTTGTCTACATCACGCTGAGCTCATCCGTTCTTCCCAGGCACGAAGCGGAGCGACGCGAGGCGCAGCAGCTCACCAGAGCCGCCCTTTGCCCTCAGGTAGACCTCGTGGGAGCCGGCGGCGCTCACCTTGCATGTCACGGTCGTCCAGGTCTCCCAGCCGCCGGTGGCGGGGACATCGCAGGTCGCGACGCGGCGGCCGCCCGCCAGCGGGTCGAGCCATACCTCGACGGCGCCGCCCTCCGCGCTGGAGGCCTGCAGCTCGATCTCGACCGACGCCACGCCGCCGCTGCCCAGATCGACGCTGCCGTACATGGCCCAGTCGCCGTCCTCCAGGCCGCCCAGCACCGGCCCTGCCGACTGGCTCGACACAACCTCGGTGCCGGACTCCTGGTCCGGCTCCGCGGCCGCGATCGCGGTGAAGCCGTCGCGGTACGTGAACAGGTCGAAGTCAGCGCTCGCGTTGCTGGCAAAGACGCCGGCCTGGCTGCCGACCCAGCCCATGTTGACAGTATCGTAGTCCTCGAGCGCGCTGATTTCGATCGGCTCGCCCACCTGGGTCCAGGTCAGGCGGTCCGTGCTGAACCAGCCGGTGGCCTCGTGGTCCTTGCCGTGCACCAGCTTCAGCCAGAGGGTGCGCTCGGCCGGCGCCGGGGCATCGAAGCTGATCTCGGTCGCGTCCACCGCTTCATAGGCGCTCTCGTCGGCGTTGAGGACGGGGACGACCGACCGGAACGAGAAGCGGATCCGGTCTTCTGCGTCCGCCCGGACGCGCGCCACCGACACCTCCTGGCTGATGGGGTGCACCCACGTCGGGAACGCCGTGAGATCCTGCTCCGGGACGGCGTTGCCCAGGCGAACGCCAGCCGCGTCGCCCTCCGCCTCGGGGGCGAAGTCCATCCTCACGATCATCGCTTTGGCGTGCAGCGCGTCCTTCTGGATCACCCACCGCGTCTCGTCCTCCGCCGGCTTGAGCCGGAGCCACCCGGCGCGGTCGGTGACCGAGGTGCGATCGGACGGCATGTTGCCGTAGAAAGTCCAGGCCGGTGCGAGCTTGTCCCCGGTGAACTCGTCGTTGACGGGCAGCAGGAACGGGATGTCGCTGGGCGGCAGCGCCGGCGCCGGCGCCGGCTCGCCCAGGCGAGCGTCCACGACCGGGACCCCGGCGCCGCTCTCGTCGTCGATCCAGGTCACCTGGCTGAGCAACCCCTGCCGACCCAGGCCACGCCAGTTGCTGTCGCACTCGTACGAGTGGGAGAAGACCCACCACGTGCCGTCGCCGATCTGGAACGGCGCTGTGCTGTGCTGCGCGCCGCTGAACGGGGCCTCTCCCTTGAGGACGCTGCCCAGCGGCGTCCAGTCCTCGGGGTTGCTGCTCAGCGTGGCCGAGCGCCACCCGTACTGCTCGCCGCCGCACCCCGTGTGGGTCGAGTCGAAGTAATAGTAGAAGCCGTTTCGCTTCGTCATGGTGGGCCCCTCGGCCCAATTGGCCTCGACCGCGCTGTCGGGGTTGGCCGCGGGATCACCGCACCCCCCGTTCTCCACGTCCCAGTTGACGAAGCTGAGATCGATCGACTCGCCGCTGAGCTGCCCGGTTTCGGGATCGATCTTCTGGAGCAGGTTGACGCCGAAGTTGTTCTCCTCGCCGCCCGTCCCTCCATTCCATTTGCACTGCCCCGCCTTCACGACGAGGTACGTGGTCCCGTCGTCGTCGACGAACACCGAGTCGTCATAGCCGGTCCCGCGGTCGAACGATACGAGCTCCGGGTCCTCTCCGGGCGGCGTGTAGGGGCCCACAGGCTCCACGTGGACGGGCTCTCCCCAGGGCCCTGCCAGGCTCTCGGCCTCCGCGAAGTACTGGTTGAAGTTGACGGCGAAGTAGACCCTGTAGCCCGCGGCGACCTTGACGATGAAGCCGCCCCACGTCCCGCCCCCCGCCGAGGTCGAGGCCTCCAGGCCGGACCATGCCGGATCGACGACGCGCGACACGCGCTCCCAGCGGATGAGGTCCCGCGAGTGCAGGATCTCGACGTTGGGTGAGATGTTGAAGCTGGAGCCGGTGATGTAGAAATCGTCCCCCTCGATGTAGATGTTCATGTCCGGGTGATCGCCGGGCAGGATCGGGTTGAGGTAGGTGGAATGGGGCTCGCCCGGCCAGCTCGCTGTCTCGAAGGCGGCGGTCAGCGTCTTGTTCCCGTCCACCGTGACCTCCACGACGTCGTCCGCCTCGCTCGCGGCCCCGCTCCATCCCGTGAAGTCGGCGCTCGGCGCGGGTCTGGCGGTCACGGTCACGACTGTGCCGGCCCTGCGCAGGTAGGTTCCAGGCGGAGGATCAGTCGTCCCGTCCCCCTTCGCCTCGATGGTCAGGGGATATTCCACGGGCGCTATCTGCTCGTCCCCTCCGCAGGACATGGGCAGGGACCCGATCAGGATCATCGTCGTGATGCAAGCACTGTGGTTTCTCATGGTCATGTCCTGAGTCGTTCTGGCCGCCAATCCCGGCTACAAGGATCTCTGGCGGGTGCGCATGACGACCCGTGCAGTCTTCCGATCGAAAGGACGAGCGCGGGCCCACTGTGAACGCTCACACGACGGGTGTCAATTTCCCTCGCGACGGGCGCGAGGTCGTCCGGCTGGCCGGTGCGGCGGAGGGGCCTCTGCTCGATAAGCGGTTATCGAAGCCGCTGCCACCTGGCCAGTGCTCCACCCCCTCCACGCCCGACGGTCTCCACGAGCCGGATGGGCCCCGACCGCCGGTTGAATGGGGCGAGCCGCGGCGGCATCAGAGCCGCGTACTAGCCCGGAGGCCCCATGCGTTTCCCTCGGACGGTCGTCGGTTGTGCGGTCGCATCGTGGATGTCCCTCTCGACCACCTCCGCGCTGGCGGAGGTGGCCCTGGACCAGATTCAGTTCTTCGGGCGAACCACCTGGAGAAAAGATCACAAGAGCGCGATATCCGATTTCAACAACATCCAGGTCAGCATCGCCGCAATACCCTACGAAGACGTCTACTCCGTCGAAGCCGAATATGCAGGGGTGACGACCCCGCTCACCTTCAACGACTACAACAATCGCTACTACGCGACGATCGACACGAGCACGGTGCCCTACGGCCCTCACACCTTGACGTTCACCGCGTACGACAAGCTCGGAAGAGCGTCGACGAGGCAGTATACCGTGCACAAGTACGCGCCGCCCAGCGTCTGGGTGGCGAGCCCGCGGCCAAACCGCACGCTCACCGGGGACACCCGCATCGCTGCGACGTGCGTGGGGACGCCTCCCTATTCCTGCACGCAGTTCAAGGCCCGCGTCCGGAGCCAGGTGCGCGATGAGGTGCTGGTGGGCGTCCCGTCGTCGGTGCCAGGGAGGATGGACGTGCTGCACACCCTGTCATCGCCGCTTCGGTCGGGCGAGGTGCTCACGATCAGGCTCGAGGCGATGGACGACGTGGGCCCCGTCTGGTACGGGCCGACCCTCGGCGGGGGACTCGGCTTCTACGACTGGGCGCTCCCGCGCGTCTACGTCGAGCGGAGCCCGAAGCTCACCGCCGTCCAGCGCGCCCCCGGCGCCATCCTCGATTTCGACGCGGCGCGCGTCCTGTTCATCGATCACGCGCTCCAGATCGGCGTCGTCGATCGCATGACGCAGCAGGTGACGTGGCTCGGGGAGCTCCGGATGCACCATGATTGGATGCACAAACCTGGTTACGGGGCGCTCACGCCGTCCGGCGTCGCCATGCAAGCGTGGTACGGATACGTCTTCCTGTGGAAGGACGGCGCCCTGGACCGGACGCCCAGGCAGGGCCGCCTCGACGCGGTGAACGGCGATACGCTCCTGTGGACGAGGGCCGACGACGACGAGGCCATCGTGCACACGTTCTCGACAGGCGTCGAGACGAGCTTGTGGCTCGACCCTGGCAGCGCGTCGCCGTTCCAGGCCGACATCACGGCGTCAGGCGACACTTACTACAGCACGCACGAAGAGCCGTGGATCCGCGGGCCGGGCGAGATCCGCCTCGGGGACCACCCCGGCTACTTGCAACGGCCGATCACCGACGGGACGAACGTCGCCGGCCGGTGGTGGAACGGATCGGTGAGCTCGAGCTACCTCTACACGGCCGACGGCGCGGAGGTGTTCCTCGGCGACTCCAGGACCGGCGATGCGGCAGGGCTGCTGCTGCACGCAGGATATGCGGCCTACCTGAAGAGCGACGGGGCCGTCAACCAGGTATGGCTGCGGACCCCCTCGGGCGACGAGCACCAGCTGAGCAGCTTCGCGACGCCGAGCCAGTTCGATCAGCAGGAGCTGCGCATCGGGCACGACGGCATCAGCGACACCGGCGAGGTCATGTTCCTCAACAACAAGAAGCGTTACATCGGGCGGCCTGGCGCCGCCCCGGAGGAGATCAGCAGCGACCTCGGACACGGGCGCTGGTTCGACGGGGACTGGTACGTCACCCTCGGTGACACCTTGTTCAAGGTGGCGAGCGCAGAGGCGCCGGCCTTCCTCGTCGCGTCGCCAGGCGAGGCGGCGCCCGTCAACGCCTGCCTTCAGGGCGACCGAGCTGCCATATCTGCAAGCCCGGATCTCACGAATGAAAGGCATCGAACGTTTGCCTCAGGGGAAACCCAGGGAAAGCCTGAAGGATGACCCTGGCCCGCATCCTGCTAAGTACGTAGACCAGAGCGCCCGTGACGGCTTCCCCCCCCGCCGTCGAATGGGCGCTCTTTTTTTGTGCCTTGCAGGGGGCGCAGGCGGCTCCGCCCCATGCGGGTCGGACCCGCGCGCTCGGCTCCCGGGCGTCCGTCGCTCAGGGCGCGCCGAGGAACTCCCGGATCGTTGCGAGCGCCTCGTCGCGCGCGTCGTCGAGCACCGCGTGCCCGGCGCGGGGGAAGCTCCGCGCCTGGACGAGCTCCCGGGGCAAGGCGGCGACGAGATCGCGCGCATCCGCGGTCGTCGCGAACGGGTCGAGATCGCCGGACAGCACGAGGGTGGGGCACCGGACGCGCGCGATGTCCGCGCGCAGGTCGTAGGTCTGCATCTCACCCGCCACGAAATAGCCGCCCACGTCGAGGTGGAGGACCGCGCGGCGGAGCGCGTCTTCCTCCGGCGGCGACTGGCGGTAGAGCGGGAGGCAGACACGGATGTAGTCGTGGAAATTGGGCATCGGATCCGCGAAGAACCGGCGCGCGATGTCGGCCGCCTGCGCGCCCCCGAGCCGCTCGAAGACGGGCAGCATGCGATCGAGGCGGAGCTTCGCGGTCGTGCTCGTCAGGATCAGCTTCCCGGGGTGATCGGGGTATCGCGCCGCGTACGCCTGCGCCACCATGCCTCCGAACGAGTTTCCGAGCACGACGGGCCGCTCGATCTCCAGCGCGTCGCAGAACGCCCGCACGTCGTCCGCCCACGTCTCGAGGTTCCACCGCTCGGGCCCGCTGCGATCGCTGCGCCCGCAGCCGCGGTGATCCAGATAGACGACCTGCGCCACCTCGGCGAGCGCCGAGCCGAACGGCACGAACTCGGTATGATCGCCTCCCGGCCCGCCGTGCAGCAGGATCACGGTAGGTCGCTCCCGCATCGCGGGCCCCTCGGGGACGAGCTTCGCCCCTTCCACATCGAAGAACAGCCGGACATCGCCTGTCTGCACTCTCATCGTGATCGAGTGAAATCACAGACCGTGGCGCGGCGCCAGACCTCGCGCCGTCGGCGCCCGCGGCCTCGGAAGCGGCCTCCCTGAGCGCTCACGAGCGCGACGAGGGCGCGGCGCGCTCGTCCGCCACGCCCAGCGCGCGGGACGCCCCTTCCCGGATCCCGCGGAGCACCGCCTCGACGTCCCGCTCCGCGCCGAGGGCGAGCCCCCGGTCCGCGAGCGCGCGCGCGGCGGCCGGGTCGCTCCCGGCGAGCGCCTGCTCCGCCGCGTGCAGGTAGAACTCCACCGCGAGCCGCGGCTCGCCGCCCCGCTCGAAGTGCTCTGCCAGCACCTTGGCGTCGTGCTCTCCCGCCTGCAGCAGCCACTCGGCGGCGAGCCGGTGCCCGAGCGCGCGATCGTGGTCCGGCAGCATCGCGTAGCAGCCGTCGCGGATGAGCGCGTGCCGGAACGCGTACTCCTCCTCGTCCGAGAAGCGGCTCTGCTCGCGGCGCTCGAGCAGCTCGCGCTGGAGCATCCAGGGCAGCCAGTCCACCGCGAGCGTCGACCCGCCGGCGTCGCCGAGCAGGGCGAGCGCCCCGGTCTTCCAGAACGCCTCGCCGAAGATGCTCGCCGCCCGGAGCAGCCGCCGCGCCTCCGCGGGGATGGCCTCGAGCCGCGCCTCGACCATGCCCAGGATCGTCTCCGGCAGCCTGTCCGCGCGCCCCTCCGCGACCGCCCGGATGAGCTCCTCCAGGTAGAACGCGTTGCCGCTCGCGCGCTCGACGAGGCGCGCGACCTCGGAGGGCGGAAACCCGTCGCCGAGCATCTGCCGCACGAGCTCCTCCGCCGCGCGGCGCGGCAGCGCGCCGAGCGTGATCTCGTGCACCTCGCTGCCCTCCCAGAGGACGGGGAAGACCTTCCGCACCTCGACCCGCGCCAGGTAGAGCACCGCGAAGGGCCGGTCGCGGAGCTCCCGGAGGACCCGCGCGATCAGCTTGAGCGACGCCGCGTCGCCCCACTGGATGTCCTCGAGCACGAGCAGGTAGGGCCCCGCCGCGCACGCCGCCTCCATGAAGTCGAGGTAGGCGAGCGGGATCTGGTCGGCCATCAGGGCCGGGCTCTGCCGCGCCTCGAGGAACCTCGGATCGGCCTCGCCCGGGAACGGCGTGCCGACGATCTCGCCGAGGAACGCGGCGATCCTCGTCCTCTCGCCCGGCGTCAGCGCGTGGGCGCGGGCGACCAGCGAGAGGAGCCGCTCCCGCTGCGCCGAGGCGGGCTCGCCGCCGGTGATGCCGGCCGCGCCCCGGAGCGCGGAGCCGAGGAGCGAGAACGGCGATCCCGCGCTCAGCGAGTCGCCGCGGCCTACCGCGACGGTGAGCTCGGGGTGCCGCTCCCGAAGGATCTCGATGAGCTCGTACCGCAGGCGGGATTTGCCGATCCCGGGCGGCCCGGTGATCAGGATGGCGCGGGGCTCGGGCCCGCCGAAGCTGTCTTCGAGGAGCTCGCGCAGGTTCCGGAGCTCCCTGTCGCGGCCGACGTAGGGGCTCGGCTTGCCGAGGAGCGTCCGCGCCGACCGCCCGACCTCGCGCTCATGCAGCAGGAAGAACGTGCCGGGCCGCGCCGGCTCGATCTCGAACCGCGCGTCGAGCAGCGCCCTCGTCACGTCGTCGATCCACACGGGCGCGGGCCTCCGCTCCGGGCGCGCGTCGCGCTCCGCGAGGGCGAGGAGCGCGGCCGCGCGGTCCATGACCGGGCCGACCGGGAGGCTGCCGGTGTGCTCGGCGCGGCCGGTCGTGAGCACGACGGAGGCCTCCGGCACGAGCTCGACGAGCGTGAGGGCGCACCGCGCCGCGCGCGCGGCCTGCAGGGCGGCGTCGCCAACGCCGGCGATCGAGAGCACGATCGTCCCGTCGGCGAGCGCGTCCACGCGCGCCCCGAACGGCTGCGCGCTCGTGTAGAGCTTCCTCGTGAGGTCGCTCGGCGCCGCGGCGACGAGCGTGCTGGCCGCGCTGTCGCAGGGCGAGAAGCGCGGCTCCCGCGCGGCCACCAGCGAGAGCAGCCGGAGCTCGCACGCCGTGATCGCCTCGTACAGGACGGGGGGCGCGGCCAGGCCGCTCGTCGGATCGCGCTCGAGGGCGTCGAGCGCCTCGACGACGGCCGAGCCGTCGCGCGGCCGCTGCTCCGGGTCCTTCGCGAGCATGCGGGCGACGAACTCGTCGAGCTCCTGCGGCACCTCGGGCCGGAGGTTCCGCACGCGCGGCGGGTCTTCCATGAGGAGCTTCGCGAGCAGGGCCATCACGTGCTGGCCCTGGAACGCGGGCCTGCCCGTGAGGCACTCGAAGAGCACGGCGCCGAGCGAGAAGATGTCGGCCCGCGCGTCGAGGCGGTCGCGCTCGCCGGTGGCCTGCTCCGGGGCCATGTAGCCGGGGGTCCCCATCACCGAGCCGGTCTGCGTGAGCGCGCCGATGGTGCGCTTCATCCGGGCGATGCCGAAGTCGAGCACCTTCAGGCCGGCGGCCTCGCCGCCGACGAGCAGCAGGTTGCTCGGCTTGACGTCGCGGTGGACGATGCCCCGCGCGTGCGCGGCCCCGAGCGCCTCGGCGGCCGCGCGGAGCAGGGCGAGGCTCTCCTCGAGATCGAGCTTCTGCCGGGCGAGGCGCTGCGCGAGGCTCTCCCCTTCGAGCCATTCCATGGCGAGGTAGGGCACCCCGTCGGGGGTGATGCCGTGGGCCACGTGCCGGACGATCCGCGGGTGATCGAGCTCGGCGAGGATCCGCGCCTCGTGCTCGAAGCGGTGCGCGGCGCTCCGGTCGGGCTGGCCGAGGAGCTTGAGCGCGACCTGCGCCCCCGTGGCCCGGTCGACGGCGCGGTAGACCGTCCCCATCCCACCGGAGGCCGCGACGCGCTCGAGCTGGAAGCGGCTGTCGATGACCTCTCCCGGGCGCATAAGGCGGAGGATGCACCGGCGTCGAGCCGTCTTCAACGGTCCGGCGGGCACCCGTCGGTCGGTGGGCGGCTATACGCTCGCCGCTTCCATCACGGAGCCCGCGGTGGCGGTGGGCTCACTTTCCGACGCGGACGCGCTTCGCCTCGCTGGGCACGCCGCGATCGTCGAGCGCGAACAGGAGGTAGTTGCCTCCCGGCGCCGAGGCGCCCGTGGCCGGGGCGTAGACCTTGAGCTTGCACCTGCTGTTCTTGTCGAACGACAGCTTCACGTACCGGTTCCCCCACGACCAGTTGTGCGTCACCGGATCCGTGCGAAGGGCCACCACGGAGCTCGTGTTCCTGCACGGCGAGTCGAGCTCGACCTCGAAGGTGCTCCCGTAGCTGATCTCCTCGGGGGCCCGCTCGATGACCGGCCTCGATCCCTGGAACAGGTAGTCCGGCTTGTAGACCTGCAGGACGGGGACTCCGAGCGTGTCGTCCTCCGGCGCCAGATCCACCCGATTTCCGCCCGCGGAGTAGACGCTTCCGTCCGGCGCGACGAGCAAGGTCGAGTGATCGTGCCTGGGGACCTTGGTCTCCGCGACCGTCTCGATCTTGCCCGAGTCGGGGTGGAAGAGCTGGTATTCGAGCGTATTGACCCGCGGCCCGCCCTCTGGGCCGCCGCGGCCGCCGACGATGAGCACCTTGCCGTTCGGCAGGGCGACAGCGTTGTTCTGCGTGGCCGGGCGGATCAGGTTTTCCTGCCGCCGCCACTGGGGGTGCCGTTCGGCGAAGTCGATCATCTCCACGGCATCGGAGTCCTCGCCCTCCCCGGCGTCGCCGCCGAAGAGCGCGATGCGCTGCGCGACCGGCTGTCCTCGCTTGTCGAGCTCGAACATCGCCACGCTGGCGCCGCTGTCGTGCGCGGCGTCGGCGGTGTCGACGAGCCGCCAGTGCCGCTCGCCCGGCTGGTCGCGGAGCCGATCGGCGAGCGCCGCGCGCACATCCAAGAGGTGGGTCTTGCCGCTGTACAGGTACGGGTCGTAGGGCCGGAGATCCGTCGGAAGCGGCGGCTTGACCTCGGCGACGACCGCCACCTTCCAGTCGTCCTTGCCCCGGCCCGTCTGCACGACGAACGAGCGCGGGTACATCGGCAGGAGCTTCCTCGCGTTCTCGAGCGCGATGGTGGTGTCCGTCGCAGGATCGTAGATCTCCGGGACGACCTTCCGCTCCTTGGTCGCGGGCGCCAGGTCGGGCCCGACGCTGCTATCCTGGTCAGAGCCGGACAGGATGAGCACCTTGCCGTCCGGGAGCGTCACGGCGGTCGGATACCAGCGCTGGTACCGCATGTCCGACGCCGCGGGCGGGTCCGTGTTCCGCTCGTCGAGCGCCGACGGGTGGAGAGCCGGAAACTCGATGTCCGGGTCGGCCGCGTAGGCCGCCTTCACCGGCGGCATCGTCCTGTAGACCCATGTCGCCGTGAGTGGATCGAAGATATTGAGCTTCCGGATCCCCTGATTGCCCGACTTATCGTGGCCTCCCACGATGAGCCATCGCCCGTCCGGCAAGGTGGTGTTCCCCGCGCAGAAGAGGTTGTAGTTGAGGCCCGCCGAGGATCCGCGATCGGAGAACGCGGCCGCGTTCAGGTCAAAATCAGCCTCGTTGAGCTGCCGGACATCGTACTTGCCGTTGTTCTTGAACGCGTCCGGGTGAGAGATATCGAAGACCTGGGTGTTCTCGCGCGCGATGTCGTCCTTGATGCGGCTCAAGACGCTGCGCTCCAGCGTGGCGCTGAAGCGGAACCCGCCGTAAACCACCTGCGAGAACTCGGCCCTGAGCTCCCCGATGGGGTCTGGCTCCGGGTCCGCCAGATCGGTCCCCCTGTACTCGGACGGGCGCATCCAGAACAGGATCTTGGGTTTGCCCAGCGGGTCCCAGAAGAAGCCGGCGTGAACCGCGTCCTTGTGCATCGGGATGAGCGGGCCGAGCTCGCCGCTTGACGCCGCCGTGACGGCCTCGGTCGACGCCTCCTCGACATCGTCGAACCCGTCCGCGCTGGCGCAGCCGCTCCCGACGCATAGCAGGACATAGAGCAACGGACTTTGTTTCGTTGAGGTCATCGGTTCCCCCCATGGATCGCGCGATGGACAGCCGCGCGTCGCTACACAGCGCGGAATCGTGATGTGAAGAACCGGAGTTGCAACACAAATGTAGCGTGCCTGGAGAGCCCCCCCGGGACAGAGCCAATCGTCGATGACGTGTCGCGCTTCAGCTCTTCGGGATGCGCCACGTCACGCCGGCGCGGAAGAAGAGCACGTTCGGGATGCTCTGCCCGCCTCCGGGGATAGCATCGTCCTCGTCGTTCATCGGCTCGTAGCGACGGAACAGGCTGTGTCCCGCCTGGGCGGTCACCCACACCGACGAGAAGGCGCGCACGCCGAGGGTCACGCCCGCGGTCACGACCGAGTAGGCGACGTGATCGAGGCACTCCTCGGGCCGCGCCGC
The DNA here is from genome assembly GCF_051525245.1 of Sorangium sp. So ce128. Taxonomy (NCBI): domain Bacteria; kingdom Pseudomonadati; phylum Myxococcota; order Polyangiales; family Polyangiaceae; genus Sorangium; species Sorangium sp. So ce128. The sequence goes on from NZ_CP150313.1 coordinate 9,323,240, forward strand.
CCGCTCGTCCTGCTCGGTCGCCGGGTCGTCGGCCGGCTGGGCCGCGCACGGCCACGCCCCGGTGACGCGCGGGTCGCGCACGGCGTAGGCGTTCCCCGCCACGTCCGCGCGCAGGCCGACCTCGACGCGATCCGAGAACAGGAGCTTCGCCGACGCGAAGCCCGGCAGGAAGGCCTCGAGGCGGAACTGGGGGCTCGGCGTCCACTCGACGTACGCGGCGGGCAGCGGGAGGAACGAGCCGAAGCTGTACGACGCGAGCGCGCCGCCGCCGAGGACGAGCTTCTCCGAGAGCGTGTGGGTCACGAGCCCGAGCGCGCTGACGCGGACGAGCCCGCCGTCGAAGGCCTCGAAGTCGCCCGCGAGCCCCGGCGCGACGCGCAGCGAGAGCGACCAGTCGTGGGGAAGCAGCTGGACGAACAGCACCGGGACGTCGACGGCGTGGAAGGCCCGGAGCTCGTCGAAGCCGGGCGGGGCGCCGGCGTACGAGATCGCCTCGACGTGGTACGTCGCCCCCGGGATCAGGAACGTCCTCTCCCCGAGGGGGATCGGCACGTTGGCGTTGACCTCGTACGACGAGATCTGCGCCCGCACGGGGCGCGGGTCCTCGATCGCCGCGCCCGGCATGTACTGCGCGCTCAGGTCCACGAGATCGGGGAACTGTGCCCACGCCGCGCCCGGCGCGAGGAGCCCGAGGAGCGGCGCCAGGGCGAGGAGCCGCGGGGGGCGCACGCCCCGGCGGGAGGGGCCCCCGCCGGGGCGCTCGTCCGTCGCGCGCGCGGCGGCGCGATCGGCGGGCCTCATCGCGCCACCCGCTCGTCGAGCCAGTCGAACAGCCGCGCCTGGGCGAGGAGCTGGTTGCCGCCCTGGCAGTGGACCTGCGACGCCGTGCCCGCGTCGAACACCATCATGTGCTTCGGGCACGTGAGCGCGCCGTAGAGGCGCTCCGACTCGCCTGGAGACGCGTCCTCGGCGCTGCCCTCCATGATCAGCGTCTCGCAGCGGATGCTCGCGACGCCGTCAGCGTTGTCGTACTTGCGGAGCTCGTCGATCACCTCGTGGGGCGTCGAGACGCCGTGCTTCCATGTCACGTCGTCGAAGTACCAGCGCGCGTCGGGCATCACAACCGCGGCGGCGTCGATGGCGCGGTCGAACACCGCGGGGCCGCGCTCGTGCAGCTCGAGCAGGCCGGGGATCGACGCGAAGTGGCGCAGCATCGCGTCCCGCCAGCTGACGACGCCCGGGTTGGCGACGAGGGCGCGCAGGCGGCGCTCGCGCGAGGCCGCCCGCGGCGCGAGGTAGCCGCCGAACGAGAGGCCCATCAGGACGAACTTGCCGGCGTCGAGCCGCTCGTCGCGCTCGGCGAAGTCGAGCACGCGCCCCACGGGGACCTCCCAGTCGGGCCGGAAGGGGTGCCCGTGGAGGCGCAGCGAGGCGCCCTGCCCCGGGCCGTGGAACGAGAGGACGTGGTAGCCCCGCTCGAGCGCGCCGTCGATGATCCACATGGTGTCCTCGGGCCACGCGTGGAGGCCCTGCTGCAGCACGATCGCGGGCGCGCGCGCCACCCCGGGCGCGTAGTGGACGCGGCCGTGGAGCACGCCGTTCTCGTAGGGGATATCGACCTGCCGGGAGTCGTAGCCCCGCAGGCGGAGCGCCCGGTCATGCAGGTCGAGCCCCGCGATCGTCGCCTCGACAAGGCGCGGGTCGGAGCGATCCGCGTAGCGCATCAGCCCGGCCCGGTGGTACGCGCCCGCGCGCAGGAAGTGCGACGCGGCGCTGCGCGCGTGGCCGCGGGCCTCCGCCTCCTCGCCGTAGCCCTGCACCCGCTTCGCGGTGGCCAGCCACTGGTCGAACCACGAGCGCTCGTCGCCCGGGCGGATGCGGGTCGCGGTGTCGAGCACCTCGCCGACGTCGGTCAGCCCCATCGACGCGAGGCCGAGCCAGAACACGATCTGCGCGTCCATCACCGGCTGGCCGATGAACTTGAACCGGTGCCAGACGGGCGCCGCCTGGCCCTGCCCGAGCGTGTCGTCGCCGTGGAACCGCGCGGACGCGACCTCCTGATCGACCCCGCGGCGGCCCGACGCGAACCCGAGCGCCGCCGCGCCCCCCGCGACCGCCGTGTGGGTGAGAAACCTCCGCCGATCGAGCATCGGTGCACCTCCAGCGCCTGACGAAACAAGTGATTGAAACATGCGTTTCAAGCATTGACGCCCGCCAGGCGCATCGTCAAGGTGTGTTTCAAACAATCGTATGAACGACCGTGACCCCCTCGCCCCTGCGGACGATCTCGATCCACGGCAGCGGCTCGTGGTCGCGGCGATCGATCAGATCGAGAAGCACGGCATCGGGCAGCTGACGGTGCGGAAGCTCGCGGCGGCGGCCGGCGTCAACATCGCCGCGGTGAACTACTATTTCCGGTCGAAGGAGGCGCTCGTCGCGGCGGCGCTCGAGGGGTCGATCGGGAACATGCTGTCGGACAGCGAGGATTTCCTCGCCCGGATGCCGGGCGATCCCCTGGAGGCGCTGAGCGGGCTGCTCGGCTACTACCTCGAGGGCGGGATGCGGTACCCGAACGTGGGCAGGGCGCTCCTGCACGACGCGTTTCACGCGGACGACTACAGCGGTCCTTTCCCGAAGCTCTTCGCGCCGGTGATGGAGCGCCTGCGCGATCTCGTCCGGGCGGCGGTGCCCGGGCTCGAGGAGCGGGCGGCGGCGCGCCGGGTGGTGGCGGCGCTCTCGGCGGTCTTCTTCCCGACGTTCTTCGCGGGGCTTTACGAGGGGCTGAACGCGCTCGGCTCGCCGGCCGACCGCCTCGCCTACGCGCGAGAGCTGGCGCGGCAGACGCTGACGCCCGTCGCGGTCCCGGAGCCGGCTCCGCCCGCGCCCCAGGGCAAGCGGTCGAAGCGCGGGTGATCCGCGGGGGATCGCGCGCTCCCGCCGGAGCGGCGGCTAGTCTCTCCCGCGCCCGTGCGCCTTCACTCGCACTGGGGCGGCGACGGCGCAAAGCACTCCCCCGCCGCGTTGCAGTACGTCCTGCCACACTTGAGCTTCGGCTTCGCATCGGGCAGCGGGCCGCGCGCGCCCGGCGAGGGCTTCCTGATCCCCGCGGCGCTCATGGACGGCGCAGCGCTCACGGGCTGCGCGGGAGCGGGCGCAGTGCCCGGCGGCGCGGCGGTCCCGGGCGCGGTCGCCACCTCGGGCGCCTCCGTGACGGCCCCGGGCGCCGTCGCCGCGACCCCGGGCGCCGCCGCGGCGCTGGACGCATCCGGCGCCGCGCGGTCGGGCGACGGCGCCTGAGAGCGACCGCAACCGGAGCTCGAGAACGCCGCGAGCCCCAGGGCCACGGCAACGACGCACGCTCGTGGGCTCATCCTGTTCATCGATGGCTCCGTGCCCACGCGATCTCGCTCTGCCCGGCCGCGATCGCGTCCATCCACGCCGCGAGCCCCGGATACGCCGCCTTCACCTGCTGCGCGTACCCGGCAAACGCCCCGGGATCTCGCGCGGCCTGAAGCTCCGCGGCGAGCCCGCACGCCTCGGGCGCGAACACGCCGCCGAGCACGCGGAGCCGCGCCGGGTCGACGGCGTCGAGCTCCTCCGGGCCGTGGATCAGGTACTTCATGAGCCTCGGATACCGCAGCGGATCGCCCGGATCGGCGGGCGGCGCGAGCCGGGTCGGGTCGGACGGCGGCCGGCGGAGCCACCGCCCGAACGAGCCGGCCGCCTCGACCTCGGGCCGGAGCTCGTCGAGCGACGCGCGCTCCGCGGCCGTGGGCTCCCGGAAGCGCAGCCGTCCGCGGCCGCTCGCGGCGACGTGCGGCGGGGCTCCGTAGAGCAGCACGCCGTCGACCTCCCCCGCCGCCAGATCGTCCGGCAGGAGCTCGGCGATCTCCACGAGGAGCCGGCGGACCTCGCCGGCCCGCAGGCGGAAGCTCGGCGCCGAGAGATCGGCGTCCACCACGGCCGTGGGCGCCTCCTCGAAGAACGGCTCCGCCTCGCCCGGCCGCCACAGCCTGATGCCTGTCGCGCCCCGCAGCGCCGCGGGCGACGGCAGCGGCAGCCGCATGAGCGACGCGCCCGGGGGCACGCTGCCGATCGTGATGCCCACGAACATCGGAAAGCCGAGCACATACTGCGGCTCGACATCGATGCCCACGAGGGCCGGGCCAGGAGGTGTGATGTCCGGAGCGCTCACTTCCACGCGAGCCCCTTGTTGTCCTCGAGGTGGACCCGCCTCACCTCCTTGAGGTGCCTGCCGCAGACGTCGCCACCGGTCTTCGCCGACGTCCCCCGGATGAGGTTGCGCTTGTCGTCCAGCATCCAGTTGGGCCTGTAGTTCATGCAGCACGTCTTGTCCCGCGGCGCGCGGAAGTCGAAGTACCCGCACTTGTGCGGCATACCGAACGCGTGGACGAGCTCATGAACGATGGTCCCGACGATGCGGCCGCGGGACGTCGGCTTTGGCAGGCCGGTGCCCGCGTCGCGGTAGGCGCTGTGGTGCGTGAACATGATGGTCCGGCCGGCGAAGTACTCCTTGCCCTTGGCCGTCACGGTGGGGCTGATGCCGGCGGTGTAGAAGGCGCCCGGGTTGAACAGCTTGGCCTTCACGTTTGCGGCCGTCCCGTAGCCGCCGGGGGTCACGGCGCCGCCCTTCTTCCGGAACCTGGGCGAGTAGCAGCACGGCCCGCCTAGGCGCACGTCGCCCTCCGGGCATGGATCTGGCCCCGGATGCTCTTGCGGCCGCGCTCAGCAATCGAAGAAGCGGCGAAGCCCGGGGCGGATGACCTCCTCGATGGTCTCATCGAGCAACACGCGGGCTTTCAGGCCGCTGCACAGCCCGAGCTGCTCCCCGTCCGGCGGAGCGTCGTGGGCCGGCAAGTGCGCGTGCTCGTGCTCCACGAGGTGCCGGAACGCCACGGGCAGGTAGCGCTCGACCGCTCGCCGCTCCGCCGAGGAGAGCTCCGGCGCGATCTGCTCGAGGAGGCGCCAGCCGAAGCGGGCGTGTCCGACCTCGTCGGCGTAGATGCGCGTCAGCAGATCGAGCAGCGGCCCGGGCGGCATCTCCAGCCGCTCCGCGCCGATGAGGGCCACGGCCACCGTCTCGCTCATGCAGCAGATGTGGATCACGTTGCGGAGCGCGGCGGCGCGGGGAGGCGCGTCGCGGTGCAGGGGGAACTCCGGGCGTTCCGGGACGCTCGCGGTCGCCGTCCCGCCGAGGGCCTCCACCACGGCGCCGCAGAGGATCCCGTGGCGGCGCTCCTCGTCGGCGAAGCCCCGGCACGCCTCGGCGAGCTCCGGCTGGAAGCCCGCCTCGGCGAGCTGGCTTGCGAGCGCCTCGAACACGGCCGACGACCCGTGTTCGTTCACCATCCGCGCGTACCAGGTGCCGATCGCCGACGGGAACAGCGCCGCGGGATACCCGCTCACGTCGAAGGCACGCGCGCGCGCCTCGCCGCGGAGATCGAGCGTCGCGGCGTTCATGCGACCTCCGACGGGGCATAGGCGTCGAGCGCCGGCGGGACCGGGGGGCCCCAGGGCGTGCAGAACGTCCGCGTATAGAGCTCCGCCTCGGGAGCGACGACGTCGCCGAAACAGCAGGCGTGCCGGGCGGGTTCGGCCTCTCTGTAGGAGATCGCGTCGGCGTCCACGCCCACGATCAGCGCCGTGCAGCAGTTCACGAAGGAGGCGTCTCCAGCGAGGGCCGCCCACTGCTCCTCGGAGATCCCCGTCCCGGGGGCGGGCAGGCGCTGCGCGCCATAGTCGACGCAGCACTCGAGCTCCGCGCGAGGGCGAGCCTCCGTGTCGTCGAGGCTCACCTGCTCGGCGCACGCGAGCCCGGTCGGCATGGGCGGCGCGCCGCCCGCGCCGCCCGCGCCGCCCGCGCCGCCCTCATCGGGCGTCGGAATGACCCCACTCCCCGTCGAAGGTTCCCCACCGCCGCCGGTCGTCGCGCCGACTCCGGTCGTCGCCCCGACTCCGGCCGTCGCCCCGCCGCCGGCCGGAGCCGGGGCGTCCGGCTCCTCCGCCGGGATCTCCTCATCGGGATCCAGCGGTGACGACTGCCCGCCAGAGACGTAACGTCCGCTGCAGCCCGCCAGGGCGCCACAGGCCAGCGCCCCCAGCGCGACCCTCGCGGCTGCACGCAATGCTGCCCGTCTCGTCTCCTCACGCATAAGTTCTCCTCCAGTAAAATAGGCTGTTTGCCGCAGGGCGCGGCGCGGGCCGAGCACTCGGCCCATGTGCACCAGCGTAGGCGCGCAGCACAGCGAAGAGAATCTGCATTTTCCGCACACCATTGAACCGAAATTCAGAACAATGGCGCCCGGTCACTCGACCGGTCCGCAGGAGATCGCCTTCATCCTCGCCCGCGTCTGCTCGGCGGTCATCGAGCGCGGGCTGGCGTTCCCCCAGCGCTCGATCACGCTCGCGTAGGCCTCGCAAGCGCCGGAGATCTCGCCCATCTGCTCGAGTGCCTGACCGAGAAACCAGAACGAGCGGACGTACCTTACCGGCCAGCCCAGCATATCGCACGTCGTGACCGCCTTGCGAAGCGTGGGGATCGCATGGAGAGGCATGCCCGCGAGGTAAAAGACCGCGCCGACATCCGCCTGGACCTCTTGCCCGACTTGATTGCTCATCAGCGCGGTCAGCGGCAGCACGGGGACGGCCTCCGCCGCCTCCTCGGGGTGCTCGATCCACCGCGCGTAGGCCTGCACCACGGCGGAGCGCGCAGGGTCGGCCGCACCCTGCACGCGGGGCCGCGACAGGAGCTCGGCCACCTTCTCCTGGAACTCGGCCCTGGCGATGAGGCCGGCATGCAGCATGACCCGCAAGAGGTCCGGCGAGCCGCCTGCGCAGGCGCTATAATTGTCAAGACACGTCTTGGCGATGTCCGCTGCCTCGCGCCTGCGATCGGTCTCGAGGCAGACATCGATGAGCGCGCGGACGACATCGGCGTGCCCCCTGGACTCCGCGCTGATGTACATGCGCGCCTGCCGTAGCTGTTCCTCGGCCTGCGAGAAATTGCCCAGGATCGCGTTCAGGTTCGACTCGTCGAGCAGCGCGGTAAAGCGCTGCTCCTTGTGCGGCAGCGAGACCCGGCTCTGCCGCATCGCCTCGCGGACCGCGTCGAGAGAGCGCCCTTGCGCATAGCTCGACCACGCAAGCCTGCGAAAGATCAGCCGGCCCCTTCCGCTCGTCGTGGGCCGCGTGAGCCACAGGTCCTGCTCGACGTCCGCGCAGCGTCCGAGCGCGCTGTGCTGCTCGCTCCGGATCTCGTAACAGCTGGCCGCCGTGGGCGAGATCGCGAGGCACCGGTCGAGGGCGGCAGCGGAGTCGTTGAAGCTCCCGAGCTGCCACAACGACTGCGCCAGCGTGGCCCATCCCTGCGCGTACTCGGGGTCGATCCCGATGACCCGCCTCGCCGCAGCGACGCTGGTATGGACGTCCGATCGCAGCGCGCAGCGCGCGAGGAGGGCCAACAGCTCCGCGTCGCGATCATACGGGTGCCGCGCCGTGAGCGCGGTCAGCCGCTCCGCGCAGCGCGCCGTATCCGCGGGGTCGCGGCCGAGCGCGGGCTCCATGGCCGCAAGGAGCGCTCGATCGCGGGGGTCGAGCACGGCGCTCAGCTCCTCTGCGCGCCGATAGTGATCCCGAGCTTCGGCGGGCTCCGGCGCGTAGATCGCGAGGCGAAGGTGCGCCTCGGCCAAGGAGTTATCGACGGAGATCGCCTGCCGCAGGCCGTCCACCGCCTTGCCCTCGTTGGCATCGCGAGCGGCCTTCAGCGCGGCGCTGTACAGGGCGAGCGCCGTAGAGATGGAGCGCGGCCCGGGAACGGTGGTCGCCCCGACCGGACGAGGCCCCCCGCGCAGCGCGAGCGCCCCAGCGATGACGGCCGCGAGCGCCATGGCGAGGCCGATCTTCCAGGCCGCCGCCCGCAAGCCGAGGCGCCTTCCGGTCGCGCGGAGCTCATCGCGGCGCGCCGCGGCGCCGAGGCGCTCGGTCGCGGCCAGGGGGTCCACCACGTCCCCATCCGCCGCCTCGCCGCCCGGCGCCCTGGGCGGCTCGGAGAGGCCCAATGCGGGCGGCTCCGGCGGGCCGAAGCTCGGCGCCGCGCCCTGCGCGAACGGCGCGAGCGCGCGAGCGACCTCGCTCAGGTCGGAGAGCCGAGCCTGGCGGTCCGTCGACAGCAACCGGCCAACCACCCTGGCGAGCTCCCGAGGCACGTCGGGCGCGACCTTCTCCAGCGGGGGAATCGCGCCTGTCACGATGATCTTGAACACCTGGCCGACGTTGTCGGCCCGGGTCGGGAGCACGCCCGAGAGGCATTCGTAAAGAATGAGGCCGAGCGACCAGTTGTCGGTACGGTGATCGATCTGTCGGTCTCCGAACGTCTGCTCCGGCGACATGTAGCAGGGCGTGCCAAGCCTCGTCCCGCTCTCGGTGAGCCCCGTTGTCTGGGCGTCCTGTCCGCTCGTGGCCGTCAGCTTCGCGATGCCGAAGTCGAGGACCTTGACCCGCTCGCTCGATCCGTCGACAAGGAAGATGTTCTCCGGCTTCAGGTCGCGGTGGACGATGCCCAGCGCGTGCGCCGTCCCGACGGCGGAGATGACCGGCAGGAAGATGGAGGCTACCTCGCCGAGGGGCAGCCTCGGCTCGCGACGCAGCCTGCTTGCGAGCGACTCGCCGGACAGGAGCTCCATGACCATCACGGGCGCCCCGCTCTCGATCTCGACGTCGTGAACCTCGACGACGTTGGGGTGGCGGACGCTGCTCGCGAGCTTCGCCTCGCGCAGCAGGCGCATGCCCACCGCGCCGCGCACGGCCCCGCCCTTCACGAACTTGAGCGCGAACGGCTTGCCAGTCAGCGTGTGGCTCGCGGCCCAGATCACGCCCATGCCCCCTTCACCGAGCAGCCGATCGAGCCGGTACCGGCCGGCGACGACGGCGCCTGGACGCCACGTATGCCGTGCGCGCTCGTCGCCTTCGCCGCGCTCGTCGCCCTCACCCGGCGGAGAGTCTTTTCCCGCAGCGGGTTGGGTCGCCTCGAGGCCCTGCGTCAGGTCCGCTCTCGATGCGATACGCACGGCAGCCTACACTACCCAACCGGCCCTCCCTGTCCAGATCGGAAACGAACGCGCCCGACGTGCTGTCCGCTCAACAGGAAGGCGGTAAGGCGAGGACACGTTCACAAGGATCTTCCCACATCCCTGCAAATATCTCTGTGCAGCGAACAGCATCACAATGCGCCCGACGGCAAATCTTCCCCGCCATTCTTGTTCAATTTGCCCGATGAAAAGGGCTGCAAGTGAGGGAATTTCTCGGTCTCTCCACAGCTCATCGCGTATGCGTCCCGATCCATCCGCTCGCTCGACGGCTGCCGAGCCATGACGCCGTGGCCCCAAGGACATCGTCTCACCAGATAGCGCGGTCGACCAAAGAGACGCAGCGCTCGCTGAAGCTCAGTATCCCGGCTCGCGGTCCCCGGCTCGGTACGCCCCCGGCGGGACCCCGACCTCCCGTCGAAACGCGACGTTGAAGGCCGCCTCGTCCTGGTACCCCACGGACGACGCCACCTCGGCGAGCGCGAGCCCGCGGCGCTCTCGCAGCGTCTCCTTCGCCAGCTCCATGCGCCAGCGCGTCAGGTGACGGAGAGGGCCCTCTCCCACGTGCTCGCGGAAGGCGAGGGCGAAGCCCGAGCGGCTCATGCCGGCCTCCCGCGCGAGCGAGGCCACGGTCCACGCGCGGGCCGGGGCCTTGTAGAGCGCGTCGAGGGCGCGGGCGACGCGCTCGTCCGCGAGCGCCGCGCGGAAGGAGCCAGGAGGCGCGGGGCGCTCGAGCTCCGCGCGGATGGCCTGCAGGAGGAGCAGCTCCGCGAAGCGAGCGGCCATGACCGGCGCGCCCGGCCGCCGGCCGCTCACCTCGTCGCGGATGCCGTCCAGGAGCCGGCCGAGGCCGGGCACCGGCTCACCGGCCCCGCCGTCGAGGAGCACCACGGAGGGCAGCGCGCGGAGCAGCAGCGACCGCCCGGCGCCCGCGACGTGCATGGCAGCGCAGAGCACCACCGTCCTCGCGCCGTCGCCGCCCAGCCGGCGCCGCACCGTCTGCGCGCCCGGCCGAGGCGGTGAGAGCCAGCGATCCTCGTCGACGACGGCCGCCCCCGGCCGGTGCCTCAGGCAGTGGGGGACGCCGTGCGGCATGAGCAGCAGATCGCCCTGGCCGACGCGGATCTCTCGGCCGTCGAGCTCCAGCCACATCTCGCCTTCGAGGAGGTGGTGGAGCAGGACGACCTCTCGGGGGCCGATACGGGCCCCCCACGGCGCGCCGAGCTCGACGCGGCCGAAGAGGCTGGTCTCGATGCGCACGTGGCGGAGCAGCGCTGTCAGGACATCGGGCATTGGACGATCACAAAAGAGCGCTGGACGCTATCACATGGAGAGCCCCCCGGTCCGTCGCCATGGTTCAGCCACCGATTCACGAGGAGGCAACCATGGACGTTTTCATCACCGGCGCGAGCGGCTTCATCGGATCTGCGGTCGCCCGCGCCCTGGTCGCGCGCGGGCACCGGGTGCGCGGGCTCGCGCGCAGCGACGCGTCGGCAGCGAAGGTGCGGGCCGCGGGCGCGGAGCCGATCTGGGGGAATCTGTCGCAGGTCGACGTGCTCGCGCGCGCGGCGGCGGCCGGCGACGGGGTGGTGCACACCGCGGCGACGACAGGAGAGGATCGCCCGGCCACGGACGAGGCGGCGGTCACGGCGATGCTCTCGGCCATGAGCGGCGGCGTCTTCATCACGACGACCGGGGCGCCCCGCGCGCGCTCCTCGCGGGTGCCCGTGCCCGAGGAGGAGAGCGTCAACCCCGGCGGAGCGCTCGAGTGGCTCGTGGCGGCCGAGTCGCGCGTGCTCGGCGCGAAGGGCGTCCGCGGCCTGGTCGTGCGGCCGCCCATCGTCTATGGCGACGGCGGAGGTCCGGTGGCGGGCCTGGTGCAGGGCGCGCGCGCCGCGGGGGTGGCGCGTACTATCGACGATGGCGAGAACCGCTGGTCCACCGTCCACGTGCGGGACCTGGCGGTCGCCTACGCGATGCTGCTGGAGTCGGACGCGAGGGGCGTATTCCATGCCGCCGAAGCGTCGCCCGAGCCCATGGCGGCGCTCTTCGCGGCGATAGGCGACGCCGCCGGGGTCCCCGTGGGCTCGTGGAGCCTCGCGGAAGCCCTCGCAGCGCACGGCCCCATCGCCGGCTTCCTGGCCATGGACGCCGCCCTCGACGCGACCAGGCTGCGCGGCCTGGGCTGGTCCCCGGAGGTCGGAGAGGCGCTCGGAGGCATCCGCGGCGCCCTGCGCGACCCGGCGCAGGGCTACCGCGCGCCATGAGCCGCGCCGCAGGCTTCAGGGCAAGGCGCCGTCGCGCGCGGCGCTCGCCGCCTCCCCTGCTCGCTTGCTGTCGAGGGCGAGCAGCACGAGATAAGAAAAGGCACAGACAACGAGGCTGCCGAACACGAGCATCGGCAGCGAGTAGGCCAGCCGCTCCAGACCCGCCCCCTCGATCAGCTTGCCTGTGAGGGCCGGGAGGACCATGCCGCCGAGGCTGTCGCCGACCAGCACGAGCCCGGTCACGAACGCCGTCATGGGCACGATCTGCCCCGCGAGCGTGAAGCCGCTGGGCCAGAGCGGCGCCATGAAGAGCCCGAGCCCGAGCGCGACACCCCACAGGAGCGCGCTCGAGGGCGGCAGGAGCAGCATCATCGCGGACAGCACGAGACAGCCGCCCAGCCCCACAGGGATGACCTGGCGCGGCGTGAAGCGGATCGCCACCGGGATCGAGAGCAGCCTCCCGATCGTGAACGAGAGCCAGAACCCCGAGGTGAGGTACGCGGCCCCGGTCGCCGAGACGACGCCCAGCGTGAGGGCATAGGTGTAGATCCAGCTCCCGAACGAGATCTCCCCGCCGACGTAGGCGAACAGGTACAGCACCGCGACGAGCACCGGAAGGAGGGGCAGCGCGCGATCCGCCCCCTTCGCCGCGGCGTCCTTCCCGGCCTTTTCCTTGGGCTCGGGACAGTGTCGCATCGAGAGCATGCCCAGGGCGACGAGCGCCGAGAAGGCGGCCACGGCCCAGTACGCCGCTTGGTAACCGCCCCAGGCGCCCGGGACGCGCGCGACAAGGAGCGGCGACACGAACGCGCCCAGCCCGAAGCAGAAGTGAAGCCCGTTCATGTAAGGGCTGACCTTCTCCCCGTGCGTCCAGAGGAGCAGCGCGTTCGCGCCCGTGTTGACAAGCCCCTCCGCGAGACCCCGGCAGAACGCCACGACCACGAGCAGCCATAACCACGGGACGGCCGGGATGACAGCGAGGCACGCCGCAGCGATCAGGTGCGCTCCCCCGAGCAGGTTGTGCCCGTGCACGCGATCGAACAGCTTGCCTCCCCAGAGCGTACCGAGCGTGTAACCAACCCCCCCGCCGAGGAACAGCGAGCCCATGTCCCCGACGCTGGAGCCCGTCTGCCGCGCCAGGTCCGGCAGGGTCGGCCCGGTGATCGCCGTGATGAGGCCCAGGCAGATGAAGAGCCCGTAGTAGCCGGCCGTCTGGCGCAGCGCCCTGTCGCTCCACCGGCTCGAGACCGGACGCTCCTCCACGGCTGCAGTGCTCATCGCTTCGCTCCTTTTACCCGATGCGGGGACTCATGTGCCGGCCCCGGCGCGGCAGGGGATCCGGGGAGATCGTCGGCGCGCGAGGCGCTGGCCGCGCGCTGCCGCTCGTGCTCGATGCGCCATGACTCGAAGGCCAGCGCCTGGAGCGCCGAGAGGACGAGCACGGAGACGTCGGTGTTGACGTAGAGCCAGATGAACCCAAGCCCGAGGCCGCGCACGAGCAGGGCCACCGCCGCCCCGACGGCGACGTTGCCGCCCCAGAACAGGAGGCACACGCCCACGCAGCGGATCGCGCGCCGGAGCGCGGGCGGGAGGAGCCCGGCGCGCATCCCCCGGCGGCGCCCCGCCGCGTAGACCACGCAGGACGTGGCGGCGACGACGCCCAGGATGTAGAGCGCGTCGGGCATCGCTACCCTTCCCCGCGGAGCCGCGACAGCGCGCGCGCCGCGAGCTCCTGGAGCAGCCGGCCGATCGCCGAGAGGCGCTCCCCCGGGGTGTTCGAGGCCGGCGACCCCTCCGGGACGGGCGCGGCGAGGACCTCGAAGCCCGCGCGCTCGAAGAGCCGGCGCGCGCGAGCGATGCGGTGCGCGCCGGTGACGAGCAGGATCCTCCTTGCGCCCCTGGGCAGCAGGAGCTCCGCGCTGCGCTGGGCTTCCACCGCGGTCGTCAGCCCGCGCGGCTCCGTGAGCAGGGCCGACGCGGGGACGCCGAGGCCCTGCGCGAGGCGAGCGCGCGACTCGGCCTCGCTGGCCGGCCCGTTGCGGCTGCCGAGCATCAGCACGAGCGGCGCTCGCCCCTCACGGTACAGCGCGACGGCCTCGACGGCGCGCCGGAGCGAATCCTCCGGGAGCCGCCCGTCCGGATCGACGTCCGCGCCGAGGGCGACCACCGCGTCGGCCTGCCCTGCGTCGGGCGCCGACGCCATCCAGCGATCGAGCGGCGCGGCGGCCGGGGTGAACGCGGCGACGGCGAAGGCCATGAGCCCGCTCACGCCGGCCGCGGTGCTCACGCGGTCCCACGCTCCTTCCATGCGCATGGCGTCGGATCCCTGGAAGAGCCCCTACGTGGCGCCCAGGAGCGCGGGCCTCGAGGAGCGCGCGGACGGCCGCCGCGCCTCCAGCTCCTCCGCGACGCCGTGGATGGCGGCCTCGACACGCTCGAGCGTCTCCTCGCTCATCCGGCCGTGCAGGGGCAGGCATACCTGGCCCGCGCACAGCCGGTCCGTGTTCGGGAGGGCGGGGCCCGCGGGGAAGCAGTCCAGCGCGTGCAGGGGCGGGTAGAAGTACCGGCGCGCCTCGACGCCGCGCCGCGCGAAGGCCGCGATGACGTCGTCGATCGGGGCGTCGATCAACCCGACGCCGAGGTTCTGCCCGTTGGGGATCACGCCCGGCGGGATGCGCTGGGTGCGGTACACCTGCGGGTGCCGGGACAGGGCCGCGCGCAGCCGGTCGAGGTACGTCCGCCTGCGGGCCAGCGCCTCCGGGAGCCGGCGGAGCGACGAGAGCGCCAGGGCGGCGCGCAGCTCGTCCAGCTTGGCGTTCATCCCCGGGACCGACGCCGAGAGCGGCTGCGCGAGCCCGTGGTTGCGCAGCCGGCGCATCGCCGCGCTCACCTCGCGGTCCGGGGAGACGACCACGCCGCCCTCCGCGGCCACGAGGACCTTGGTGGCGTGCAGCGAGTAGGTCGTCGCGGTGAGGAGCGCCTCGGCCTCCCGGCTCGCCGCCTCGGTGCCCATGCCGTGCGCGTTGTCGTAGATCACGGCCGCGCCCGCGCCGCGGGCCTCGCGCGCGATGGCGGCGAGATCGGGCGGGACGCCGAACACGTTGACCGGGAGGACCAGCGTCGCGCCGTGCTCCGCGAGCAGGCGGCGCAGGTGCCCCGGATCCAGCGTCCAGGTCTCCGGGTCGATGTCGCAGAAGACCGGCTCGAAGCCAGCGTGCACCGCGGCGTTGAGCGTCGCGATGAAGGTGAAGGCCGGGAGGATCGCCTTGCCCCGCCGTACCGCCGCGGCCTCGATGGCGAGGCTGATCGCGACGGCGCCGTTCGAGACGGCCACGGCCTCCTCGACGCCGAGGAACGCCGCGATCGCCCGCTCGAAGCCCTCGGCGAGCGGGCCGCCGTTGCTGAGCCGCCCCGAGCGCAGGACGTCGGCGATCTGCGCCGCGATCGCGTCCGGATCGTCCACCTGCGGCGAGACCATGGGGATGAAGGGTCGCTGGTCGCTCATGCTTGTCTCTCCGGACGAAGGCGCTGGTGGACGACGCGGCCGATGAACTCCGGGATGCCGAGCAGGTACCGCCGCCAGAGCCGCCGCGGCTCGACCGCCAGGCGGTAGAGCCACTGGACGTGGCTCCGGCGCACCCACTCGGGCGGGTAGGCGACGGCGCCCGCCACCTGATCCAGCAGCCCCCCCATACACCAGGTGGCGCGCACCTGGAGCGCCCCGAGGTGCTGGCTCACCCAGAGCTCCTGCTTGGGCGGGCCGAGGCCGACGATGAGCAACGCGGCGCCCGACCCGTTGATCTCCCGGACCACCGCCGCCTCCTCCTCGGGGGCGAAGTACCCGTGGTGAACGCCGGCGATCCGGAGCCCCGGGCGCTCCGCGACCAGGCGGCGCGCGACCTCGTCGGCGATCCCGGGCGCGCCGCCGAGCAGGAAGACCGATGCCCCGCGCTCGGCGCAGAGATCCACGATCCGGCCCAGCTCGATCGGGCCCACGTTGATCCGCTCCGGGCACGGCCCGCCCAGCAGGCGCGCCGCCCAGACCACCCCGATGCCGTCGGCGTACACGACGTCGGCCCGGGAAACGGAGGCGCGGTACGGCGACTCGCGCGCCGCCAGCGTGGCGCAGTACGCGTTGACGTAGGTGTAGTAGTCGGGCCTGGCGCGCTCCGCCCGCAAGGCCTCGTCCAGGCGACGCAGCAGCTGCTCGAAGGAGAGCCGCGTGACGGGGACGCCGAGGACGTCGACCCGGGGCGCGATCGAGGGCGGAGCGACGGTCATGCCTCTCCCCTGGCCGGCGCCACCTTGTCCTGCGCGCTGATGAACGCGCGAGGATCGCTGACCGGGGCGCGATCGAGGACGGGCCGCGCCTCGTCGGTGCCGAACATCGCGACGTAGTCGCCGTGGAACCCGTCGCAGATGTCGCGGAGCGCGCAGCGCTGGCACGCCGCGCCCTTCTGGTAGCCGTTGTGCTCGACGCGGTTCAGCGCGTCGTGGCGGTAGGCGGCGTCGCGATCCCCGCGGCGGCGGAAGAGCCGGTAGGACAGCCCTTCCAGCTTCCTCATCATGGGGCCGAGCCGCGGGTCCGTGTCGGCGCGGAGCATCCGACCCCGGAGGTCGATCGCGTCCGCCAGGCGGAGGAGCGGCTGCCGGAGCCGGCCGAGGCGCGGCCGCGCGCCGAGCGGGACGGGCGGCGACACCGCGCCGGCCCGCATCCGCTGCGGGCCCTTGTTGGTCCAGGTCCAGCTCGCGAAATCCCACTCGTGCGGGTCGTACGAGAGCTGCTGGTAGTTGTACACCGACGGCCAGTGGCGCTCGGGGACGATGCAGTGGGGCAGGTACCTGACGTTCGCCTCCACGCCCGCTTGCGCGAGCACGTCCAGGGCCTCGTCGAGCGGGCCCCGCAGGTCGCCATAACGAGGCACGTTCTCCGCGGTGCGGGCGCCCTCCTTGCGCTGATCCGCGAACGGGTTGAAGGCGAGGAAGTTGACGGCGCGCGCCCCCAGCTCCACCGAGAGCCTCGCGATCGCCGGGAGCTGCGGCACGGCGAGCTTCGACATCACGCAGTTGACGCGGAACGGCACGTCGAGCGCGATGAGGTGGTTCAGCGCGCGCATCTGGCGCACGTGCGCGCCGCTCACGCCCACGGCCAGGTCGTGCGCCTTCCCGAGCCCCTGGACGCTGACAAGGAAGTCGGCGACGCCGGAGTCCTTGAACTGCTGCGCCTTGTCGCGCTTGTCGAGCACCAGCGCGTTCGTGATGAGCGTCGGCGCGAGGCCGATCCCGGCGCAGTACCGGATCAGCGCATGGATGTCGCGCCAGATGGTCGGCTCGCCGCCCTGGATGTCGATCGCGTCGTTCCCGTAGAACTCGACGAGGGTCCGGCAGATCTCCTGCGCCTTCTCCAGCGACATGAACGGGTGCTCGGGGTGCTCCTTGTCCTCGATCCGATCGAGGAAGTAGCAGAAGTGGCAGCGCAGGTTGCACGTCTGCCCGAGCCACAGCACGCCGCGGCGCGTGAGCTCCCGGGTCTGGCCGTGGGGCCGCGGCGCGGCGGCCGGGCGCGTGGCCGGCACCGCCAGGGCGAGGGCCCGCTCGAGCAGGATCTCCGGCGGCTCGATGTCCGCCGACACCAGCGACTCCTTTCGCCTGAGCTGCACCAACGAAACGTTGCCATCCGTGCTGGTCTTCACGTGGTCCTCTCCTCGATTGGATCTTTCACGCGCGGCGCGGCGCCCCGCCGCTCCACGTGACCGCCGACGGGAAGTTGAACCGCACCGCGATCGGGGCGATAGGGGAGCGGCATGCGCGCGCGGCGACCTCCGGTGAAGGATCTCCTCCATCCATGACGTCGTCGGCGCTCCGCGAGGACGCCCCGCCGCCGGCGAGGCGAAGCGTCTCGGGCAGCATGGCGCTGAAGACCGCGAGCGATCTCGTCTCGCGCGGCGTCCGCATGCTCCTCGCGGTCGTCGCCGCGCGGCTCCTGGGGCCCGCGGGCTTCGGCGACTACAGCTACGCCTTCGCCGTGGGCTTCCTGCTCGGCGAGCTCGCGGACCTCGGCCTGCACCTGTTCATCGCGCGGGAGGTGGCCCGCGATCCCGGCGCTCCCATCGGCCCGCTCGTGCGCCTCAAGCTCGCCGTGACGCTGGCCGCCGGCGCCGTCGGCCTCGTGGTCGGCCTCCTCGCGGGCGCGGCCTCGCCACGCCGGACGCTCGTGTGGCTGCTGACGGCCGCCTGGCTGATGGCCTCGTTCGTCGAGATGCTCAACCAGGTGTTCCGCGGGCACCAGCGGATGGAGCGCGAGGTGCTGGTGGCGGTCACCATGGCGGTCACGTCCTTCGGGCTGGGGACGGGCGCGCTGCTCTCGGGGCTCGGCGCGCTCGGCCTGGCGTGGGCCCTCGTCGCGGGCCACCTGGTCGCCCTCGCGCTGGCCCTGGCCCTCGCCGCCCAGCTCCTCGATCGCCGGCAGTGGTCCAGCGAGGGCGCGGCGCTGCCGCAGGGTTTCCTCCGTGAGGCCGGGCCGCTCGCGGTGGTGATGCTCGCCAGCCCTCTCTACTTCCAGCTCGATCTCCTGATGCTGGGCTGGATGAGCACCCCCCACGCGGTCGGCGACATGAGCGCGGTCCAGCGCCTGATCGGCGGCGCCATGATGCTGCCGGGCGTCGTGCGCGCGGCGGTCTTCCCCGCCTTCGTCGCCAGCCGCTCCGCGAGCGCCCGCAGGCGCCTCGCCACGCTCACCTTCGTCGGGCTCATGGCCGCGGGCGCGCTCATGAGCGCCGTTGTGTGGTGGATGGGCGGGCCGCTCGTCCGGCTCGTGTTCGGCCCCGACTACGCGAGCGCCGTGCTGCCGCTGCAGCTCCTGACCACGGCGCTCGTGTGGATGGTGCCGGAGCTCGCCATCGGCCCGATGCTCTTCGCCGCGGGCCAGCAGCGCCCGTACGCGGCCCTCTGGACGGTCACCGTGCTCCTCATCGCGGCCGGGGACCTGTGGGCGGTGCCCGCGCACGGCGCCGCCGGCGCGGCCGCGGTGAAGCTCGTGGTCACGCTCGGCCTGGTGGCCGGCGAGGTGATCGTCCTCTTTCGCGTCAGGGACCACCTCGGGGCCTCCTGAGCGGCCGAGGAGCGGACCTTTCACGGCGTCGTCGATCACCCGGCGCACGGCGTCAGTAGCTCCCCACGCCGAAGAGCATGCGCAGCGGCGTGATCGCCATGATCTTCAGATCGCCCCAGAAGCTGGCGTTGGTCAGGTAGTAGATGTCGAGGATGACGCTCTGGTCGAAGGTCACCTGGTTGCGCGCCACGACCTGCCACAGGCCGGTGATCCCGGGCCGGCCTTCGGTCCGGAGGCGGTGCCACGGCTTGAGCGCGTCGAACTCCGCCATCGGATAGGGCCTCGGCCCCACGAGGGCCATGTCGCCCGTGAGGACGTGGAGGAGCTGGGGGATCTCGTCGAGGCACAGCCAGCGCAGGACGCCGCCCAGCCGCGTGATGCGCGGATCCCTGGGGTCCTTGGGGATGACGACCCCATCGTCGCGCACGAAGCCGGGGATCTCGCCGCGGATGACCGAGAGCCGCGCGGCGTCGCCCCTGTCCTCGCCGTCCCGTCGCCGCGTCCGCATCGTCCGGTACTTGAAGAACAGGAACGGCTTCCCGCGCAGCCCTGCGCGCGGGGCGACGTGGAACGGCCCACCGGGGGACTCGAGGTGGATCAGCAGCGCGATCGTCAGCCACAGCGGCGCGCCCCCGAGCAGCACCGACAGGGCCACGAGCTTCTCGACGGCCCGGGTGGCCGCGGCGTCGAGGCCGCCCCGCTCGCCCGAGCCGAACCGGACCACCGGGAGCCCCTCCGCGGTCCGCTCCGACAGGCCGAGGCGCGCCGCGAGCCACTCGAGGTCCCGCGAGGCGATCGCGACCGCCTGCGCCCGCCCGCGCGCCCGCCGCAGCACCTCCCCCACCGCGTCGAGGCCCTCGACGACGACGGGGGCGCCCGGATCGAGCGGAGGAGGCGGCGCGGTTGCACCTTGAGGGAAGGACGTCGTTGCACAGGTCAAGAAAACCTCCTGGTGGTCTCCGTTCCGGCGTCGCGGCGGCTCCCCCGCCCTGCCGTCTCGCCTCAGCCCTCTCTCAGCTGCTCCCCGAACGCCCGGCGCGTCCGCCACCGCGCCCACGCCGGAAAGAGCTCTCCCACCACGCTGCGGAGGCGGAGCCGCAGCGGAGCGCCGCCCTGCGCCCGCGGCGCGCGCCAGAGCGCGGCCACGCTCTCGGCGACCCGCTCCACCGGGACGCCGCCGTCGTGCGGCCGGGACACCGAGCCCCGGCGCCGCCGCTCGTCCTCGTGCAGGCCCGTGTCCACCCACCCGGGGTGCACCTGGGAGACCCGGATCCCCCGGGGCGCGAGCTCGAGCGCGAGCGCGTCGCTCAGCCCGCGGACGGCGAACTTCGTGGCGCAGTAGACGCTCTTCATGGGCACGGCGCGGAACGAGACCTCGGAGCCGACGTTGATGATGTGGCCTCCGCCGTCCCCCATCGCCTGCGCCGCGTGCCGGCATCCGAGGATGACGCCGAGGAGGTTGGTGCGGACGATCGCCTCGACGTCCTCGAGCGCCATCTCGTCGAGGCGCCCGTAGCCCTCCCGGGCGGCGTTGTTGACGACGACGTCGATCCCGCCGAGGAACGCGCGCGCCGCGCCGAAGAAGGCGCGCTGGGAGGCGTCGTCGCCGACGTCCACCGCGCCCGTGCCGAGCCGGCGGCCGGCGCCCTCGGGCGCGGCGCTCTGCTGCAGCGCGAGGAGCGCGCGCTCGTCCCGCGCGCCGGCGAACACCCGGTGCCCCTCCGCGAGCGCGCGCGCGACGATGGCCCGCCCGATCCCGCGCGAGCCGCCGAGCACGACGATGGCGAGCGTCCGCTCAGGCACGCGCGACCCGCGCCAGCAGATCTCGCCCCAGGCTGCGCGCGAGGAGCCGCTCGCTGCTCACGAGGTGCTGCTGGTTGAGCCACGGCGCCGCGCAGGCGAAGCAGCCGTGATCGCGCAGGTGCTCCCACGCGGCCCGGACGCCGACCTCGAGCACGCTCCTGGCGGGGAAGTCCGCGAGCCGCTGGTTGCACGGGTACATGCGGCCGTCGCCGTCGATGAAGGCGTAGTACCGGCCCGCGCTGCACGGGAGGTACTCGAAATGCTCCCGCCGCTCCTCCCGGGTGACGCGATCCCCGCCGTGGTGTTGCCACCAGCGCGCCATGTTCTCCCAGACGCGCTCGCGGAAGACCATCGGCGCCCCCCGGCGCTTGTGCTCGAGCAGCGCGTCCGCCAGGGCCTGCCGCTCGCCCGCGTCGAGGGAGTTGTCGCCGTGGATGCGCAGCTGCCGATCGGACTGCGGGGCGTAGGTCATGACGACCTCGAGCCGCGCGCCGAAGCGGCCCGCCAGCTCGAGGAGCCAGGGCACCTGGTCCTTGTTCCGGCGGTTCAGCACCGCCTTCACGATGCGCGGAATGCCGCGCGCCTGGCACGCCTCGAGCGCGGCCATGGCCACGGCGAAGGTCCCCTGACCGCGGTTCAGATCGTTGATCGGCTCCGGGCCGTCGACGCTCACCACGATCGAGCTCAGGTTGACGAGCTCATGCACGCGCTCCTTGACGCGGAATCCGCTGGTGACCATTCCCACCGAGATCCCTCGGCTCACCGCCCGCTCGATGATGCGGCCAATGGATTTGTGCAGCATCGGCTCGCCGCCCGTGAGCGTCAGGACCGCCGTCCCCAGCGCCGCCGCCTCGTCCACGATCGCGAACAGCTGCTCGACCTTGAGCTGTCCGATGTCGTCGTGCCGGTGGTGGTAGTCGCCGTAGCAGTACTCGCAGCTCAGGTGGCATCGGTTGGTGACGCACACATCCACCCAGATGGGACGCGCTTCGCGGGCGAGCTTTGCGCGGACGAGCGAACCCAGGTAACGAGGTGAGCGGTGCACGCGCTGCATGATAAGGAACTCGCCTCCAGATGTCATCCGGTCTTTGTAACATCTATTTCCTATGGTAATGGGTTTTCGACCAATCACGGCGCCGCGGCCCAGATCTCTACCGAACAGCGCGTCAAGGAGGTATTTTTCCGATGAGTGCGAGCAAGCGAATCCTGGTCACGGGTGGGGCTGGTTTCCTCGGATCGCACCTCTGCGCGCGGCTTCTGGCCGACGGGCACCACGTGATCTGCGTCGACAGCATGGTGACGGGGCGTGACGAGAACCTCGGGCCGCTGCTGAAGAACCCGCGGTTCGAGCTGCACCGCTGCGACGTGAGCGAGCCGCTCCGCTTCGAGGTCGACCAGATCTACAACATGGCCTGCGCGGCGTCGCCCGTGAAGTACCGGGCCGATCCGGTGCACACGCTCAACACGAACGTGTTCGGCGCGATCAACGTCCTCCGCCTGGCGCAGGAGCTGGGGGCCCGGGTCCTGCAGGCCTCCACCTCCGAGGTCTATGGCGACGCGCTCGTCCACCCGCAGCACGAGGACTACTGGGGGAACGTCAACCCCATCGGGCCTCGGGCCTGCTACGACGAGAGCAAGCGGGTCGCGGAGACGTACTTCTGGGAGTACCGCCAGACCCGCAACGTCGATACCGTCATCGTGCGCATTTTCAATACCTATGGCCCGAACATGGACCGGAACGACGGCCGGGTCATCGCCAACTTCGTGGTGAAGGCGCTGCGCGGCGAGGCGCTGGAGCTGTACGGCGGAGGCCACCGCACGCGCTCGTTCTGCTTCGTCAGCGACCTCATCGAGGGGCTGGTTCGCGTGATGAACGCCAAGGACCTGACCGGGCCGGTCAACCTCGGGAATCCGGCCGAGACGAGGATGCAGGACCTCGCCGAGCTCATCATCCGCAAGACCGGCGGGCGCGCGAAGCTGACGATGAGCGATGCCCTCATCGACGATCCCCAGCGGCGCAGGCCCGACATCTCCCGGGCCACCGAGCTGCTCGGCTGGCGTCCGGTGGTGGATCTCGACTCGGGCCTCGATCGCACGATCGACTGGTTCCGCCCGCGCGTCTGACGTCCGGCGAGGCCGGAGCGTCCCCTCGAATTTTCCGGGGGAAAGTTCACGGGGAGACGGGGAGACGGGGAGTCAATTCCCATCAACCTCCCCGTCTCTCCGCCTCCCTGTTCAACTCCCCGCCAAGATGCCAGCCAATTGAGGGGATCGGTCAGCCGGCGATGGGGATAGTCGCCCTGCCGGGACGGGCGCTCAGCCGCCCTTCGACGGGAGGCGGCCGGAGGTGGCCATGACGCGCCCGCCGCGGCCGGCGCTGACGTCCGCCAGGATGCGGTCGCGCTGCGCCCGGATCCGCTCTCCGAGCACGCGGTGGATCGCAGCCCTGAGGGCCATCCCTCCGAGCCCGCGCGTGACCGCGAAAGGCCCCGGCGCCGATCTCAGCCGGTCCAGGAGGATCCTCGGCGCCGACTGCGCCGAGAGCAGGCGGGCGCCGTCGCGCCGGTAGAGCTCCGGGTAGCTCGAGCGGAGCTGCTCTCTCGCGGCGGCGTTGCGCGCCAGCGCGCGGACCACGTCGGCCATGCTGTCCACCTCGAAGTGGATGGGCGCCTCGGGGACCACGACCAGCGCGTCGCCGGCGACGAGCGCCGTGAGCCACGAGTCCTCGGTCACGAGGTCGACGGGCAGCCGAGGGAGCGCCCCCGCAAGCAGGAGCCCACGATCGGCCATCACCGCGCCCAGCCGATCGCGATCGATGGCATAGAGGCGACCGGAAATGTAGTCCTGACCGAGGCTGGTCGTCAGCAGGCGGAGGACGGTGCCGAGCGGCGGCGGCGGCGCCCCGCGCGGCTGCTCGAAGGCCGCGGCGACGGCGGCGCGCGGAGAGCGCTCCAGGGCCCGCAGCAGGGCCGAGATGGAGCCCTCGGCCGGGCGCACGTCCGCGTCCGTGAACACGAGGCGACGGTTGCGCGCCCGGGCCACCAGGGCGTTCCAGGCGTTGTTCTTTCCGAGCTCGCTCTCGATGACGGAGAGCCGCGGCTCCCGCCCCCGGAACGCCTCGACGACACGCTCGGTGCCGTCCGTGCACCCGTTGAGACAGACGAGGATCTCGTCCACCTCGGGGCCGAGCCGCGACAGCTCGGTGAGCGTCGCCTCGATGGTGCGGACTTCGTTGTACGCCGGCAGGCAGATGCTGGCAGCCATCGACTCCGACGCATACCACCACGCCGGCTCGGGTGTCACGCGGCGCGCGCCGCGCGGGATGGCCACCGAGGAACTGACGATGCCGGCGACGATGCCAGCGGCGCCGACGACGCGAACGATGCCGGCGCGTCCGCATCCATTGCACAAATTTTATGCTTGGGGAAGGCTCCTGATTATGTTAGCGTAAGAACAACCCCGCGTGACTACAAAGTCCGCCGGAGGTTCGCGCCGTCGCGCTGGTTTCGCGCCTGACGTCATCGTGATCCTTGGGTGTGCCGGTCCAGGCGCGGCGCTGAAGGGAGAGCTTATGCACAGGCTTTTTGCGTTCGTGCTGGGTAGCACGGTGCTTCTGGGAGCCTCGTCGTCGGCGCATGCAAGGCGGCCGGTCCTCGCCGAGGGGTCACCGATGCACGGCACCAATGGGATGAATGTGGGGCCGGATGGTCGGCTGTACGTCGCGAGCTTCCTTGGCAATGAGATCGCCATCGTGAACCGCAAGAGCGGAGCCATCGTGGATCGGCTCGACGCGTCGGACGGGATCGATGGCCCGGACGACCTCACGTTCGGCCCGGATGGCTCGCTCTACTGGACCTCGCTCATCCCTGGCAATGTCGTGCGGCACGCGCCTTCCGGCGAGATCACCCAGCAGTTCGTCGCGCCGGGCGTCAACCCCATCACGTTCTCCGATACGGGGCGGCTCTTCGTGGCGCTCGACTTCTTCGGTGACGGGCTCTACGAGGTCGATCCGGAGCTGTCGGCTCCGCCGCGCCACATCGCGAGCAACCTCGGCTTCCTGAACGGCATGGACTGGGGGCCCGACGGCAGGTTGTACGGGCCGATCTGGACGCAAGGCAGGGTGATCAGCATCGATGTGGACTCCTGCACCGGCGCCGTCGACCCGGAGGTGGAGTGCGACCTCCAGACGGTCGCGGACGGCTTCTTCATCCCCGCGGCGGCCAAGTTCGACGGGCTCGGCCGGCTCCACGTGGTCGATCAGAACGGCGAGGTGGTGCGGATCGACATCGAGACGGGCGAGAAGGAGGTCATCGCGGAGCTCACGCCGGGGCTCGACAACCTCGCCTTCGACCCGCAGGGCAATCTCTACGTGTCGAGCGCCAGCGACGGCTGCCTCGTCCGCATCAGGCCGAGCGGCCAGGTGCGCACGATCATGCCGGGCGGCATGATCATGCCCGGCGGCGTGGCCGTGACGACCGAAGGAGGGGCCGAGTCGGTCTATGTGGGCGATCTGTCGTCGCTGCGGAAGTTCGACGGGGACACGGGGGCTCCGCTGGGCGTCGAGCGGTCGTTCCTCGGAGAGTCGGAGTTTCACGCGCCTGCCACGGTGTCGGCGGACGGCTCGAACTTGATCTTGACCGCGTGGTTCAGCAGCGTGGTTCAGACCTACGACCCGGCGACGGCGACGGTCCTCGAGACGTACAGCAACTTCGTCTCGCCGCTCAACGCGGTCCGGTTCCAGGGCGATCTCGTGGTGGCCGAGCTCGGCGCGGGGCCCGGCGCGGCGCGCGTCGCCCGCCAGACGGCTGGCGGCCCCGTGACGCTCGCGCCGATGACCGTGCCCTCGGGCCTCGCGGTGTCGGGAGGCGACCTCTGGGCCGCCGACTGGGCCACGGGCCAGATCCTCCATGTGGCGGCGGGGGGCGTGACGCTCTCTCCGCCGCTCGTGGTGGCCGACGGCCTGGATCAGCCGGAGGGGATGGCGGTCGATCTGGACGGCACCCTGCTCGTCGTGGAGGTCGGGAAGCGCCGCCTGCTGCGCGTCGACCCGTCGACGGGGGACACCTGGGTCGTGAAAAAGCACCTCAAGGTGGGGCTCGAGGCGGTCACGGGGACGGTGCCGACCTATGCGTTGAGCGGCGTCGCCGTGGGCCCGTCAGGGACGATCTATGTCTCTGGCGATGAGGACAACGTGCTTTATCGATTCTGACGTGGCGCGGCCGCCTTTCATCGGGCTCTGATCGCGGCTCGCGGCGTTCCGGCGCGAGCAGCTCGTCCAGCTGGTCCTGCGCCGCGAGGACTGGTCGGGCGCGAGGCGCGCGGTCAGGAGCACCTCCGGGTCGACCTTCTTCTGCTCGGCGTAGGCCTGGGCCTCGTCGAGCCAGACCAGCACCTGGGCGAGCATGCGCGCCATCTCCGGCAACGAACTGTCGGAAAGGCTCATGCTCTTCTCCCTGCTCGTGAAGCCAGTCGTCGCTGTCCTTCGACCCGCGGCCGCCGCGCGTCAAGCCTGCGTGCGGCGTCATGGCCGGCACCTGGCACCGACGCAGAGATCGCGGCCGCTGCGCCCGACAACGTCTTATGTCCGAGCACCTCGCCTCCGCTCGTCGGGATCCCGCGGCGGAGCATGAACGTGAACGTGCTGCCCCCGCCGAGCAACGAAGATGGCATGACCAGAGACTTTGAGGGAATGGATTCAGTGTCATTCAAGCCCAACCGAGGCGCTTCGACCGCCTCGATCATCGCGGCCGTCCTGGCCTCCACGGCGTGCGAGCCGGCTGTGCGTGGAGGCGCGGTGGACGACGGCGGCGCTGGAGCGGAAAGCGCTCATGGCGCGCTCGGCGATGGCAGCGCAGGCGACTGCGACTCCGTGAGCGGCAGCGGAAGCGACGGTACGGGCGGCGGCGGCAGCGTGGTGGGCAGTGGCGGCGCGGGCGGTAGCACCGGTGAGAGCGGTGGCAGCCTAGGCGGTGGCGGCGCGGGCGGTAGCACCGGTGAGGGCGGTGGCAGCGTAGGCGGTGGCGGCGCGGGCGGTAGCATCGGTGACGGCGGCAGCGGCGGCGCGGGCGGCAGCGTGCCAGGCACGTGCGTCCCGGGCTCGGTCCTCGCATGCTACTCCGGCCCCACCGGGACCGTTGGCATCGGGGCATGTGAAACCGGAACGCAGACCTGTCGCTCCGATGGCCTCGGCTACGGCCCCTGTACAGGTGACGTGACGCCCGTCGCAGAGCGTTGCGTCACGCCGGTGGACGAGAGCTGCGACGGCGTGCCTCATTGCCCTCGGTTCCCGCCGTGGGCGCGGGGATACGGCGGTCCAGGTCAGGACAACGGCCTGTCCATCGTGAGCGACGCCTCGGGCAACTATTACGTCTCGGGCGACTTCGAAGGAACCATTGACTTCGGCGCCGGACCTCTGACCAGCGCAGGGGAGTCGGACATCTTCCTGCTCAAGCTCGATCCTTCTGGCTCGGTGATCTGGAGCAGGCGCTTCGGGACCGAGTTCGAAGACGAGAGCGCCACCATGACCATCGATGCAAGCGGAAACATCTTCCTCGCTGGCCTCTACGGCGGCTATGTATATCCTTGGGAACCGGGCCCAGATTTCGGAGGGAATCCCATCACGGCCGCTGAGGGCGCCGCGCTCTTCATGGTTCAATTCGATCCCGAAGGCAACCACATCTGGAGCAACGGGTTCCAGGCCGGCATATCCGGCGCCTTCCCCGGGAAGGTAGCGCAGGTCGCCGTCGATGGCGCCGGCAATGCATACGTGCTCTACAGTCTCACCGATCACACGTACACTCTCCACGATACCACCTATCTAGCGAAGGTGAGCACCGGAGGTGTCGCACTTTCCTGGCGAGAGACTCTGTCAGGAGACGTCGTCAATGGAGCAGCAAGCCTCGCGATCGACAGCGCCGGCAACGTGCTCGTGGCGAACGAGAGCCCAACGACCGAGCTGCACCCCGGTCCGCTCGAGCTCACCGTCTCCAAGTTCGCGCCGACAGGTGTCCTGTTGTGGCGACGATCGTTCGCGTCCAGCTCGACCGACGGATCCGCGGTGGCAGCGGCCGCCTCGGTGGTGGTCGACGCGGCGGACGAGGTCGTCGTGACGGCCTTCACGGACGGGACCATCGACTTCGGCGGCGGCGTGCTTCCCGAAGGGCCCGTGCTCGTGAAGCTGGATGCTGCAGGCCAGCATTTCCTCAGCCGCTCGGTTCGCTTCGGCGACAAGATCAGCCTGGATCACGCGGGTGGATTGTTCGCCGCCGGGCACGGCCTTGCCAAGCTCGACGCGAGCGGAACGGAGCTCTGGTCGGTCGACTTCGATCCTCTCGTGGAGGATGTCGCGATCTCACCGAATGGCACGGTTGCGATCACCGGAAGCATGCTCGGACCGGTGGACTTCGGGACCGGCCCGATCCCCTATACGGCGGATCGCGATGTCTTCGTCGCCACGTTCAACCATGTCTGCGACGACGGCGAGGGCGATTGCGAAGCTGCGGGCGGCGGCGGCGCGGGTGGCAGCTCCGGTGAGGGCGGCGGCGGCGGCATGCCAGGCTCGTGCACGCCGGGCTCGGTCCTCGTCTGCTACACTGGCCCCGCCGGGACCGTTGGCATCGGGGCATGTGAAACCGGAACGCAGACCTGTCGCTCCGATGGCCTCGGCTACGGCCCCTGTACAGGTGACGTGACTCCCGCTGCGGAGCGCTGCGCCACGCCGGTGGACGAGAGCTGCGACGGTGTGCCTCATTGCCCTCGGCTCCCGCCGTGGGCACGGGGATACGGCGGCCCTGACTACGATAGTGGCAGGTCCATCGTGAGCGACGCCTCGGGCAACTACTACGTTTCGGGTGACTTCGTAGGAACGGTCGACTTCGGCGCCGGACCTCTCACGAGCGCAGGGGGATCCGACATCTTCCTCCTCAAGCTCGATCCCGCTGGCGCGGTGATCTGGAACAGGCGCTTCGGGACCGAGTTTTACGATGGGAGCGCGACCATGACCGTCGACGGAAGCGGAAACATTTTTCTCACCGGCGTCTACGGCGGCGATCTAATGCCCTTTAAGCCAGGCCCGGATTTCGGCGGGGGCCGGATTCCGCCAGCCGAAGGCTCCGCACTCTTCGCGGCCCAACTCGATCTCGAAGGCAATCACGTCTGGAGCAACGGTTTTTTTGTCGGAGTCCCCGTATTCACTCCTTGGAGAGTGCAGCGGACGGTCGTCGATGGCGCGGGCAATGTGTACATGCTCTACCTCATCGAGGAGTACTACCATCTGGCAAAGGTGAGCGCCGGAGGTGCCGCCCTCCTATGGACAATAGGCTTGCCAGGATACTACGGCCACGAGGGAGGAGGGGGCGGCCTCGCGGTCGACAGCGCCGGCAATGTGCTCGTGTCGACCGGAACATTCTACAACGGCATGAACCTCGGCTGGGGGGATTTTACCGTGTCCAAGTTCGATCCGGCGGGCGCTCTGCTGTGGCGACGGGAGTTCGCTTCCAGGTCGCTTGACCCATTGCAGTGGGCCTACTCACTGGCGGTCAATGCGGCGGACGAGGTCCTCGTGACAGGTATCACGGATGGAACCGTCGACTTTGGCGACGGCGAGAGTTTGACAACCGTGCTGCTCAAGCTGGACGCTGCAGGGGGGGTTGTCTTCAGCCGCTCGGTTCCCTTCTACGAAAGGATATTGCTCGATCCTTCCGGCGGAATGTTCGTCGCAGGGGCCGGCGGGCTCGCGAAGCTCGACGAGAGCGGGACAGAGCTCTGGTCGGTCGACTTCGAGCCGCTTGCGGGCACTTTCTCCAAGATTACGGTGGAGGACATCGTCCTGTCTCCGAACGGCACGGTCGCGATTGTCGGCTCGACGTACACGCCAGTGGACTTCGGCACCGGCCCGATCCCTTACGCGGGGCGTGACGATATCTTCGTCGCCACGTTCAATCCCTGACGACACCGTTCCATCGCACGCTCCGGCAGCGCGCGAGGTGTCGCGCGAGGTGCGGGGGAGCATCGCTCCCCTCGCCTGGATTGCTCCCGCCCATGACATCCCCACGTCGAGCGCTTGAATGGGACGGGCAGAGCCGGCATCGAAGCTGGGCGTAACCATGGATCCATGGAGGACGCATGACCATGCCCCACGCGCTCATCGGTTTGGCGGTTCTATCTTTGACATCCCTCGCGACAACGGCGGCTCTCGCGCGAGTCTCCATGAGTCGAGAGCCCGAAGCTCACCGTGGTGCAGCGCGCCCCCGGCGCCATCGTCGATTTCGACGCGACACGCATCGTGTTCCTCGATCAGTACTACCAGCTCGGCATCGTCGACCGCGCGACCGAGCTGGTCACCTGCATCGGGGAGCTCCAGCCGCCCACCCCCCAGACCGCGACCGAGGATTGCCGCGCCCTCACGCCGTCAGGGGCCGTGATGCAGTCGTGGAACGGGTACCTCTTCGCGTGGGCAAACGGCCGCTTCAGCACGACCGCGAGGCGAGGATGGATCGACGCGGTGAGAGGATAGGGCATGTTGGGAACGTGGCGTCCGCAACCTCGTCCCCGCAGATCCTCGAAGGTGCCGACCGCACCGGTCCCACCGGTGACGTCGGCGCATCTCCGCCGTCGCCTGCAGGCGGTGGCACCGTGCTCGCTCGTGTCCAGGCGCTTCGCCCCGCTGCGCGGGCGCCTGCGGGGACGATCTATGTCTCTGGTGATCAGGACAACGTGCTCTATCGATTCTGACGGAGCCACACCGCCCCGGCACCGCGCCCGGCGGGACGATCCGGGGCGAGTCGGTGGTGTCGCGCGGCGCCACGCCCTGGTTACACCGTGCCCGCGGGCGGATAGCCGCATGCGGCCCGTGGAGTGCGAACCTCGGTTCGCGTAAGCTCGCGGGCTGCATGCCCACCCCGACGCTGACACGAAGAGATCTCAACCGGGCCACGCTCGCGCGGCAGATGCTGCTCGCGCGGGAGCAGACCTCGGCCGTCCACGGGATCGAGCGGCTGATTGCGCTCCAGGCCCAGCTGGCGCGGCCGCCGTTCATCGGGCTCTGGTCGCGGCTCGCGGCGTTCCGGCGCGAGCAGCTCGTCCAGCTCGTCGTGCGCCGCGAGGTCGTCCGGGCGCCGTTCCTGCGCGGCACGCTGCACCTCGTGAGCGCAAGGGACTACCTGGATCTGCACCCGGTCATCGCGCCGGTGCTCCACGCCGGGATGCGATCGGTCCTCCGCGAGCGCGCGGACGCCCTCGACGTCGCTCGGCTGGTCGCCGAGGCGCGCGCGTACTTCGACGCGGAGCCGCGGACCATGGACGAGCTGCGCGATCACCTGGCCGAGCTCCACGCCGGCGGCGACGTGCGGGCCATGGCCCTCGCGGTTCGCATGCACCTGCCGGTCGTCCAGGTGCCCGGCGAGACCCCGTGGGCATATCCCGGAACGGCGGACTTCGCCCCGGCGGCGTCCTGGCTCGGCAAGCCGCTCCGCGACGGCGGCGCGCCGCAGGCGCTCGTGCTCCGTTATCTCGCGTCGTTCGGCCCGGCGACAGCGACCGATGTGCAAACGTGGTCCGGCCTGACCCGCGTCAAGGAGGTGCTCCACGCCTTGCGAGAGCAGCTCTGCGTGTTCCGCGACGAGCGGGGCCGGGAGCTCTTCGACCTGCCCGACGCGCCGCGGCCGCCCGCGGACACCGCCGCGCCGGCCCGGTTTCTACCCGATTACGACAACCTCCTGCTCGCGCACGACGACCGCACGCGGGTCATCGCGGACGAGCATCGCCCGCGGATCGTCATGTCCGCCAACCTGCGCATCCTGCCGACGTTCCTCGTGGACGGCTTCGTGGCCGGCACATGGACGATCGAGCGGAAGAAGGCCACGGCCGCGCTCGTGCTCGAGCCGTTCGAGGCGCTTGGCAAGGCGGCGCGCGAGCAGCTCGCCGAGGAAGGGGAGGCGCTCCTCCGATTCATGGAGGAGGACGCCGGCACGTTCGAGGTGCGCTTCGGGAAGGCGGGAGCCGCGAAGGCGCCGGCTGCGCGGGCGAAGGCGAAGAGCGGCGCAGCCGCGAAGGCGCCGGCTGCGCGGGCGAAGGCGAAGAGCGGCGCAGCCGCGAAGGCGCCGGCTGCGCGGGCGAAGGCCAAGGGATGAAGCGCCCGGCGTCGCATCGACGTGGCTTCCCGGGCGATAGACGATGACTCGGGTCGCTGCGACCCGACCTGCTGAGTCGCTCGACCTACGGCGCCAGCTTCACGAGGAAAGCGTCTTCCGTGCCGTCCGCGGCGAGCGCTCCCCCGCCGAGGTCGACCTCCCCCACCGTGCTGCCAGCGACGAACACGTGACCCGCGCTGTCCGCGGCGATCGACAAGCCCAGCTGGACGTCGGGACCGGCGAGCTGTACGACCGACAGCAGGTCGCCCGCGCCGCTCAATCTGGCCGCGAGGGCGTCGTAGTCGCTCTGGCTCCCGGTGGAGAAGGGGCTCCCGGCGAGCTCGCCCGACCCATAGAAGCTGCCGCCGAGCAGCACGTTCGCCCCGTCGCTCGCGATGCTCGATACCCACACGTGCAGCCCGAGACCTTTGCTCCAGAGGTGGTTGCCGAGCGGATCGAGCTTCGCCAGGAAGGACTCGTTGGCCTCTGGCAAGCTCGACAGCGGCCCGCCGCCGAGATCCAGGGTCGACCCGAACTTGCCCATCACGAAGAGGTTGTCGTCCGCGTCCACCGCGACGGCCCGGCCGGACTGCCACGCGTCGTCGCCGAAGTTCTTGCTCCACAGGTGATTGCCGAGCGCGTCGTACTTCACGATCAAGACGTCGTCCGAGCGCCGCGTGGCCTTCGACAGCGGCCCACCGCCGAAATCGGCGCTCCCCCGCAGCGCGCCCACCACGATCACGTTGCCGGCCCCATCAGCGGTCGCGCTCCACGGGTGCATGTAGTCCGTCCCCACGAAGCCTCTGCTCCAGAGGTGCTCGCCGCCCGGAGAGAGCTTCACGAGGAACGCATAGTGGCCGACCGTGTTCCTCGGAGGGACGCGGCCGCCGCCGAAATCGATGCCCGTGTCGGAGCTGCCGGACAGGAAGATGTTCCCCGCGCCGTCGACCGCCAGCGCATCGAGCGACTTGACGCTGCCGGTGCTCAAGCGCTTGCTCCAGAGGTGGGCGCCGGACGGGTCGTATTTCGCCATGGCGATCGCCGGGATGCCGCGGCCGACCGGCCCGCCGCCGAGGTCGAGGTCGAGCGATGCCTCGGCGCCCACGAGGACGACGATGTTGCCAGCGCTGTCCACGACCATGCGCCGGATCGGGGTTGGCGAGAGCGGCGAGCCCACGTCGAAGGCCCTGCTCCATAGATGCTCGCCGGCCGGAGAGAGCTTTCCCAGGAAGATCGCGGGGCCCCCCGGCGCGAGCTCTCCGCCGCCGAGATCCACGGCGCCGCCGAGCGCGCCCAGGAACACCGCGTTGCCGTCGCCGTCCGCTGCCACCTCCAGGATGGAGTGCTGTACGCCGTTGTCCTGCCTCCCTTCGCCGAGGTGGCACTGCGACGCATCCCCGCCGGTCGATGGCGCGAACTCCACCACGAAGCTGTCATCCCAGCCGGGGGAGCAGCCGGGGAAGTTGTGATCGCGGCACTCGATGAGATCGCCTGGCTGGAACTGACCATCGTAGCGGCCCGCGAGCATCCCCCGCGGACCTTGTTCGGTGACCTTCCAGGCGAGCCCCGCTGCGCGCTGGTCCTGGGCGTCGCCTGCGCGGCGGCTCCAGAGAGGCGCGCCGCTCCCGTCGAGCGCGGCGTAGAAGAGGTCGTCACCGCCGGCGCTCGTGAGCGGCCCCCCGCCGAGATCGATCTGGCCCTGGAACTCGCCCGCGAGCAGGGACACGTCCCCCTCTGCAGGGGCGATGGCCTTGCCGCGCTGATCGGCCTCGTCTCCGAAGCGCGCGCTGTGGAGGTGGTCCCCGGTCACGCTCAGCCAGGCCACGAAGACGTCGCGGCCTCCCGCGCTCACCAGCGGCCCCCCGCCGAAATCCGCCTGTCCCTGCAGGTCGCCTATCAGCAGCACCTCGCCCGTCTCGCGCGCGTCGAGGTCCCCGACATGCTGGTCCTGGGCATCGCCGAAGCGCTTGCTCCAGAGGTGCTCGCCATGGGCATCGAGCCTGGCCACGAACACGTCATCGCCGCCCGCGCTCACGAGGGGGCCGCCCCCGAACTCCGCCTGCCCCTGCAGATCGCCGGCCACGATGACGTCGTCCGCGCTGTCCACCGCGATCGCCTCGCCGCGCTGGTCCGCGGCGTCGCCGAACCGCTGGCTCCAGACGGCATTGCCGTCAGGATCGAGCTTGGCGACGAACACGTCGTCGCCGCCGGCGCTCACGAGCGGGCCGCTGCCAAGGTCCACCGTCCCCTGGAACCGGCCGGTCACGAGGATACTTCCTTCGCTGTCCGCCGCGATCGCCTCGCCGCGCTGATCTGCGGCGTCGCCGAAGCGCCGGCTCCAGACGTGTTGGCCGTCGGCGTCGAGCTTGACGACGAAGATATCGTCGCCGCCGGCGCTCGTGAGCGGGGCGCCGCCGAGATCCACGGTTCCCTGGAACACGCCGACCACGACGACGTTCCGGGCGGCGTCCACGGTGACGGCGCGCGCCCGCTGTCCGCCGGGGCCGCCAAACCGCCGGGACCAGAGGGGTATGTACTCCCATTCGGGATCGTCGCTGTCGCGCACGAACTTCACCACGAAGGCATCATCGCCGCCAGCGCTGTACATCGAGCGCCAGCCGTTGCGATCCATGGCTCCCGCGAAGTGGCCGGTGACGATCATGCCGCCGTCCGGATCGATGGCGACGTCGGCGGCGACCTGCGCGTGGGCGCCGCCGAAGCGCTTGCTCCAGAGATGGCCTCCCGCGGGCGGGCACGCCGACGCGACTCCATCGCAGTCCTCATCGGACGCCGTTTCGCACTGCTCCTCTGTCGGAAGGACCTCGCCGACGCAGGGACCATGAGCGTCCCCCGCGGCATTGCACTGCTGCGTGCCCGCACGGCAGAGGCCGACGCCTTCGGTTCCCTTCGGTCCGGCGTAGCAGGCCCGCTCGCTGCCTGGCGTGCAGAACAGCAGACCGCCGGCGCCGCCTGTTCCCCCGACACCGCCTGTTCCGCCAGCGCCGCCGGTGCCGCCAGCGCCGCCGGTGCCGCCAGCGCCGCCCGCTCCCCCTGCGCTCGCCTCGCTGGCAGCCGGAGATGATCCCGCTCCGGTGCTGGAGCCGCCCTGCTCACCGACGTCGCAGGCCAGCGCGGGCGCGGTGATGGCCAGCAGGACAGCTGTCCTTGTCAGCCGTCGCGCCCCGCGGACCGATCGACACCGCCCCCGCGACACATCCTTCGCGCACATGCATCCTCCACCCAGCTCGCTCTGTTGCGCCAGCTCGACAGGACATTCACGAGAAAGCTGGATCCCGTCCGGGTTCACCCGCGTGCGGAAGGAGAAAAGAACACCTACACCGAGACACTTTGTAAGTAGCATTACTTAACAAACGGTGCTGGACGCCCTGACTCGCTGTCGCCGGCACGTATCGGGTAGGGTGCGTGTCCGAGGGATCGCACCGATGCGCAAGAATTTGATTTCGATTGGTTTGCTCAGCTGCCTGCTCTGGTCCTGCACCTCGTCCACGTCGGCTCCGGACGATGATGCGGCCACGGGCGCCACCACCACCAGCAGCGCCGCGAGCACGGCTCAAACGAGCGGAACATCGGCGAGCGCCGGGGGCGGCGCGGGCGGCAGCGACGCTGGAGGCAGCGGCAGCACGTCGGCCGGTGGGGGTGAGACGAACGAGGGTGGAGGCGGCGGCACGGACAGCGCTAGCTCCGGAGGCACGGGCGGCGCGGGGACAGGCGGCGAGGGCACGGGCGGCATGCCCGATGAAGGCCCCCCCAAGAACCTCGCGGAGAAGTACGCGAGCCTCTTCCCGATCGGGGCAGCGGTGGATTCGCAGTCGTACATGACGCACGCCACGCTGCTGAAGACGCACTTCAACAGCATCACCGCCGAGAACGAGATGAAGTTCGAGTCGCTGCAGAGGAACGAGAACAGCTTCACCTACGACGCGGCGGATCGCATCGTGAACTTCGCGGTCACGAACAAGATGAAGGTCCGCGGGCACGCCCTGGTCTGGCACAGCCAGAACCCGGCATGGCTGTTCTCGAACGGCTCGGGCGGCACCGTGTCGAGGCAGACCTTGCTGACACGCATGAAAAACCACATCAGCAACGTCGTGCGCCACTTCCGGGGCAAGGTCTACGCGTGGGACGTCGTGAACGAGGCCATGATGGAGGACGGCTCGTACCGCACGGGCAACCTGGCCGATGGCCAGAGGAGCCGCTGGCACGAGATCCTCGGCGAGAGCTACATCGCGGAGGCCTTCAAGGCCGCGCACGAGGCCGATCCAGACGCCAAGCTGTACTACAACGACTTCTACAACTACATCCCCGCGAAGCAGCAGGGCATCTACAACATGCTCAAGGGCCTGCTCGATCAGGGCGTGCCGGTCCACGGCGTCGGGCTGCAGGCCCACCTCAACATCGAGCCCTCCACGGTGACCACGAACCAGGCGGTTCACCAGAACGTGGCCAACATGGGAAAGGCGATCGAGCTCTATTCATCGCTCGGCCTGGATGTGCAGGTCACGGAGCTCGACATCTCGCTGTACATCCCCGGCGTGACGTACAACCAGAGCACGTTCTACACGACCGCGACCTTCACCGACGCGCTGAAGGCCAAGCAGGCCGCGCGCTACCGGGAGTTCTTCGAGCTGTTCCGGAAACACAAGTCCGTGATCACGGGCGTCACCTTCTGGGGCATCGCGGACGACAACACCTGGCTGTCGGAGTTCAGCTCGGGGCGCAAGGACTTCCCCCTGCTCTTCGACGTCAACCACAACCCCAAGCCCGCCTACGACGCCGTGGTGGGCTTCTGATGGGTCATGATGGCCAGACGAGCCGGCGTGGCCCGGCTCGCGCTCGCCGAAGCGCGCCCGCACAGCGGGCGATGACCTGAGCCTCCCGCCTCCCACGGGCGTGGCCGTTTCCGGCCACCCCATGGCCACTCACGGCCATTGTGCACGTGATTCCCGTGCTTTATCCCTCTGCCATGAGCTCCGAACGCGCGCCATCCTCCACGGCGTGGGCCGTGGGCAAGGCCCTCTGCATCCTTTCGGCCGTCGCTTACGGCCTGTTGACCGGGCTGATCGACATCCTCGATCCGCATCACCTCCGGAACCCCGACTGGCCCGGACACGCGAGGTTCCACCTGCTCTGGCAGATCGGCGCCGGCGCCCTCGGCGCGCTCGCTTCCATCTACCTCTTCTGGACGGCCACGCCGCGCACCGTGGAGCGTGTCCGGACAGGCGCCTTCCTGGGTGCCCTCCATATCGGCGGGTTCATCCTGGCCGCCGCTTTCACGAGCGCCGCCGGCGCCGAATTCGACGCCGGTGGCCGGGTCCTGCTCGGCTTCCTCCCGCCGAACATGCTGCACCTGGGCACGTCTGCAGCCCTGCTCTTCGCCGGCGTCTCCCTGTGTCACAGGAAAGGGGCCGCCACATGAGCCATCGCACCGTCTCTGCTCCCGTCCTCATCATCGGCGCTGGCCCCTCGGGGATGGTGAGCGCGCTGTGCCTCGCCAGGCGCGGCGTCGACTGCGTGCTCATCGAGCGCCGGCCGGGCCTGGAGAATCACCCCAAGGCCCACGAGCTCTCTGCGCGCTCGATCGAGATCCTCCACGAGCTGGGGCTCGGTCATGGCGAGCTGTCCGCGGAGGCGTCACCGGAGGAGGACGCCGCCAAGATCCTGTTCTGCGGCACGATCGGCGAGGAGTTCGGCTGCATCGATCTGCGAGCCAACGGCGTCGGGCGCAAGTACAGAGAGCACCTCGAGGCGCCCCTGCCCTACCTCAACATCTCGCAGGTCGAGCTGGAGAAGCTCCTCCGCGAGCGCGTCTCGGCGTCGCCGCGGATCCAGGCGCTCCATCACCACCAGTGGGAGTCCTTCGAGCAGGACGCGGAGGGCGTCACGAGCCGGATCACCAGCAGGACGACGGGTGAGACCTTCGCGGTCCGGAGCCAGTACGTCATCTGCTCCGACGGCGCCGGGAGCCGGAGCCGAAAGGCCCTCGGGATCGAGATGAAGGGCCCGGACAAGCTGCTCGACGTCGTCAACGCCTATTTTCAGGCGGATCTGCGCCGCGTGGTCCGCACCCGGGGCAAGCTCTACTTCATCTTCTCCCCCAAGGCGCCGGGCAGCGTGTTCATCGCCCACCACGTCGAGAAGCGCTGGGTCTTTCACCTCCCCGTGGCGACGCCGCACGAGAAGATCGAGGAGTACACGCCCGAGGTGATGCAGAAGAAGATCAAGGCGGCGCTCGGGCGGGACGACGTCGATATCGAGATCACCTCGATGAGCCACTGGCGCATGACAGCGCAGGTGGCGGAGCGCTTCCGCAGCGGGCGCGTCTTCCTTGTCGGCGACGCCGCCCATCGCTTCCCGCCCACGGGCGGGCTCGGCATGAACTCCGGCATCGGCGACGCGCACAACCTGGCCTGGAAGCTCGCCATGGTGATGGAGCGGCGGGCCGCGCCCGGCCTGCTGGACAGCTACGAGGCCGAGCGCCGCCCGGTCATCGAGACGAACTGCGACGAGAGCCGGCTCAACTTCGAGAGGATGAGCGAGGTCGCGGAGGCCTTCGGGATCGAGGTCGAGGAAGCTCAGTGGGTCAACGAGAAGCTGGCGAGCTCCACGATGCGCGCGCTGCCTGCCCCGCTCCGCGCCTGGACCGAGCGGCAGGTCCAGCACTACGGCGAGAGCATCCTCTCGCGGTACCACCGCGATCCTTCGGTGCGAGAGCGCGTCCTCGCGGCCATCGCGCAGCAGAGGTCCCATTTCGACCGGATCGGGCTCGACCTCGGCTACACGTATGAAGAGGGCGCGCTCCTCGGCGACGGCACGAGGCCGCCGGAGGTCGATGACCGGGTGTCCTCGTACATCCCGTCGACGCGGCCGGGCGCGCGATTCCCCCATTTCTGGCTGGACGGCAACAGGAGACAGCGCGGCAGCCGCTCCATGATCGACTACGGCGCTTCGATCCTGCTGCTCGGCGCGGCCGTCGAGGCGCTGCCCGCGGACATCGAAGCGCTGGAGGATGTCGAGGCGCGCGACGGCGTCCGGCTGTTCAGGCTCGGCTCGGCCGACATCCCTGCCTGTCACCAGGCCGCGGTGCACGCGCTCTCGCAGATCGAGCAGGACGGCGCGCTCCTGATCCGGCCGGACGGGCATGTCGCGTGGCGCCAGCAGCGCGGCGTGACGCTATCCGTGGAGCTGATCGCGTCGATCGTGGAGCAAGT
This sequence comes from Sorangium sp. So ce128, assembly GCF_051525245.1. NCBI lineage: Bacteria > Pseudomonadati > Myxococcota > Polyangiales > Polyangiaceae > Sorangium > Sorangium sp. So ce128. The sequence continues at coordinate 9,361,883 of NZ_CP150313.1, forward strand.
TTACGGGGTCTAGCTCCGCCCACCAGGAGTCCTGCCAGGGATCCGGAGAGAGGTTTCAACGCAAAGCCGCAAAGCCGCAAAGCCGCAGAAAGGAATGAATTGGGGGCGGTCGCGGCGTCACGGCGTCATCGGCAGCGCGACCAGGAGGTTCAGGTTGCACATCTCGTTCTGCGTGCCCCACCCCGGCAGCACCGGGGCCTCGGCGTCGCGCGTGTCGAAGGTGCATGTCACCTCGAGCGAGGAGCTCGGGTCGAGCAGCGGCGGCGTGTGATACCAATAGACGCCCTGCCAGTGGACGTCCCAGTCGTTCACGCGCGCGATGCAGCTCTCCTGCGTCCCCGACCCCACGCGCAGTTCGAAGGTGCGCCCGCGCTCGTGCATGTGCGGCATCACGCCGAGCACCTCGATCGGCGGCAGCCCCGGGTCGAGCGCGAGCTCCGCCCGCGTCCTGCGCCATGTATAGGCGGCGTCCTGCTGGCCGGGCGGCAGCGTGTCCGGGCCGTCCGGCTCGAAGAGGGTCGTCATGAAGCCGTCGTCCCCGACGAACACCGCGCGCCGCTCCACGGTGTCCTCGTAGCGGAGCCGGAGGCGCGTCGAGTCCTCGGCGGAGGCGCCCGCGTGGTCATGGATGTTGTAATGCACCTGGACGACGAAGACGTCCTTCGCGGAGACCGGCGCCCCGGTGCCGCCGGGGAACTCGACCACATCCTGCCCGGGCGCCCAGGCGAACAGCGGCTGGAACGGCAACTCGTCGGCCGGTCCGCCGAAGCACTCCCAGCCGGGCCGGTCCGGCGAGGCATCGTCGAGCTCCGTCATCACGTCCTGGTTCGTCTTGCCCTCCACCAGCGACGCCTCCGAGGGGGTCACCCGATAGACCGTGACGTGATGAACGATGGACCGGACCCCGGGCGTCACCTGATATCCGGTGATGAAGCGGTCCGCGTCGAGGCTCGGGTCCACGGGGAAGCACCTCCACTCGTCGTGGGCCGCGAGGGGATCGGCGGGGTCGACCACGGGGGTGATCGGCGGCGTCATGTAGTCGACCCCGCCCTCGAGCGTGGGCACGGGCGGGGTGGGCGGCGCGCCCGCGCGATCGCCCTCGGCGCGCGCCCCGGTCGCCCAGCGATGGATGACGTCGAGCTCCTCGGCGGTGAGCGTCTCGTCGTCCTTGAAGTCGCCGCACGAGCCGTCGTGCTTCACAAGGAAAGGGGGCATATGGCCGCCCCGCACCGCGTCGTCGATCGCGCCGGCGCGCGCCTTCGCCGAGACGTAGTCGTCGAGGCGGAAGGGCGCGAGCCCGCCCTCCTGGTGACACGCGGTGCACTTGGTCGCCGTTATCGGCGCGACGTCCTGCCAGAACGTCGGCTCCTGCGCCGTCTCCGCCTCCTGCGCCGCGCATCCGAGGGAAAGCGCGAGGAGCGGCACGGAGGCCGCGAGGCCGCGCGCGTGGAGGAGCAGGGTCGTCGTTCGCGTCGTTCGCGTCGTTCGCCTCGATGGCCTCTCGTCGTGCTGCTTCAAGCGGACCTCCATCAACTGTTTACGTCGTACACGGTACTGTGTGTGGTATACGCAGTTGAAGGATGGCTGTCAAACCAAAGAGACGGCGAAAAACTGCGACGGAGTACAGCGGGGGCGGCGACGCCGTGCGCAGCCTCAAGCTCCTCTGGGGGGTCAGGAAGCGGCCGAGCCGGGGGCCCAGGCCCGGCCTGAGCCTCGATCAGATCGTGCGGGCCGCGATCGAGCTCGCCGACGGCGAGGGGCTCTCGGCGCTGTCGATGCAGCGGGTCGCCGGGAAGCTCGGGTTCACCACGATGTCGCTGTACCGGTACGTGCCGGGCAAGGCCGAGCTCCTGGATCTCATGCTGGACACCGTGGCGGGGGAGCTGCCCCTCGTGGACAGCGTCCCCGGGGGATGGCGGGCCAAGCTCGAGGCGGCGGCGCACGCCGACTGGGCGCTCTACCACCGCCACCCGTGGTTCTTGCACGTGACGCCGGTGCGCCCCGTGATGGGGCCGAACGGGATGGCGGCGTACGACGCGGAGCTCCGCGCGGTCTGCGGGATCGGCCTCACCGCCCGCGAGGTGCTCGCCGCCGTCCACCTCGTCGACGGGTACGTCCGAGGCGCGGCGAGGCTCTCGGTGGACGCGGTCGAGGCCGAGCAGGAGACCGGCGTCACCGACGAGCAGTGGTGGTCCGAGCGCGCGTACTTCTGGGACAAGCTCTTCGACCCGGGGCGCCACCCGACGATGGCGAAGCTGATGCGCTCGGGCGCGTTCGACGACCACCCGTTCACGGAGGACGTGTTCCTGTTCGGCCTCCAGCGCGTGCTCGACGGCATCGAGGCGCTCGTCCGGTCGCGCTCCGGTCAGTGTGACGAAAGTCCCGAAACGTCACGACCCCCGGCGCGCGTGGGTGATGAAACTCCCGGCGACGCCCCCCGGCGTGACGAGGGGCCGACGTGCGCGCAGTGCGGCCGCGAGATCGCCCAGCCTGCCACGGGGCGGCCGCGGGCTTACTGCTCGCGGGCGTGCCAGCAGCGCGCTTACCGGGCGCGCAACGCGTCCGACGGGCGGTGATCGCCGCCCCTGTGCGCCAGCCGCCGGAGCGTGGCCGTCCCCTCAGCGCGCCGCCAGCATCCAGGCCGGCGCCCACCAGCAGCGGTGGAGCAGCCGGCGGTCGAGGCGCGCGACGTTTCCAATGATCCGCCAGCATCGAGCCCGTCGGAGCTCCTGCCTTCCCCCTGCCGCTGTCCTACGATAGGCTCGCGTATCCGTTCGCGACAGGGGGCGTTGGATGGCGGCGGGGAACACTGGGGAGACGTCGAACTCGGTCGGGAACATGAGGCTGCGAAGCCGGCGACGTCTCCCCGGAGAGGCGCGATCGCAGCGCCGCAGGGAGATGCTGCTTTGAGAGGCAGCAGTTATCTCGTAACGAAGAAGTGGGCTGACTCGCTGCCGCGGGATTGCGAGTCGCTGGGAGAGACCCTGGCCTTGCACAGGTCTGGAGAGTGATGCAGGAGTAAAGCGTCGATCTGGGCCTCGCGCCATATGAAGGTGAACTATGCGTTTTCGGCGACATGGAACAGATGTTACGGCTGTGACCATTCACATATCGAGCACCGAAGGGAACTCTTCGGCCGGCATCGAGCTCGCCGATGTTCCACGCTCGGATGGTTTTCCCAGAATAACGAGCAGTGATCCTGATGTGGTTAGCGTCGAGGGTATACCTCGCGTACGCGCCGTTGGCAATTTTTCGTTTTACCTCAGCGCGCATGCCACGACATCAGGCAGTGGCGCCGTAACGGTGACTGCGGCGACACGGTCCGGAATCCAGGCGACACTAAGCGTTGTGGTTGACGCTGCGATAGAGTTGCCGGATCCCGCTACTGAACCTGGAGCTGTCGCCAGACTGTTGATGTTGGAGGCCCGCGGTCCTTCCCACGCGGACTACCTGGCAGCAGACACGTTCGAGAGCATGGGGTGGATGCAACGGGCTCTGGAGAATCGACTGGCGAACGATCCTTCTCAATTCGGGGCACGCGGGGCGAGAAATCTGATCGACATCATTCGCGCCGCCGATCAATTTGATGGGTTTTCCGATTGTCCGAACTACGATCAGGGGGTTCGTCGTCGGCTGCAGCAGATGGTCAATATCGCGAACAATGACAATGATCGAGCGCAGCCGGATTTTCGAAATTTCATACAAAATGCCATCGATGTGGCTCGGTTGCGGGTCGCCATCCGGGACCCAAGCTCAACAGGCTTGTTCGGGTGGAGAGCCGCGGGGACTGGAAGTCCAGGGCCCAGATTCGCGAGATTTCGCACGTTGGCTGGAAACACGTTCTTTACGTTGCGGTCATGATCGAAATCTTGACCACCACCCGATCGTGCGCCTCGTCGTGGGCCCCGCCCTGCATGAACAGGCAGCTGTTGGCGTCGGCCACGTGGCTCCAATCGCGGCCATCCCCGCTGAAGCCGCATCCGTCGCGGCGAGCCGCTTCCAGTCAGATGCCGGCCCCGCGCACCAGAAGGACCATCCCCGTCCCCATCACGGCGGCGCCGGCATAGCGCAGCCCCCGCGACAGGGACTCTCGACCGGCGGCGAGCTCGCCGAGGACGAGACCGCAGAGGTGAAGCACGGTCGTGCTCAGCAGAAAGCCCATGGCATACAGCGCCGGGCTGACCGCATGAGGCATCTCCAGGCCGTGGGCATGTCCGTGAAAGACACCGAACATCGCCACGCATCCGGAGAGCAGGAGCGGTGAGGACCCACGGGTCGTGGTGACGATGCCGAGACCGAGCGCCGCGACCGACGCCGCGATGCAAAGCTCGCCCAGGGGCATGGGCCATTGCGCCATTCCCAGGAGGCCGCCGACCAGCATCGCGGCGACGAACGTGGCGGGGATCCGGAGGAGGTGCTTTCCGCCGAGCTGCGAGCTGACGACACCGACGCTCACCATCGCGCGCAGGTGGTCCGCGCCGAACACCGGATGGAAGAGGCCCTTCAGAAATCCCGCATCGGCGCCGCCCGGGTGCGCCCAGCTCACGGAGGGCCACGAGACGAGCGTGGCGACGAGCAGGGCGCGCGCGCCGGGACATGAAGCCCATCCCATCGTCTTCTGGATCGTGGATTTCATGAAGCGCCTCTCCTCGTCAGGCGTTCGCCACGCGCGCCGCCGTCGATGCAGGATCGCTGTGGAAGAGCTTGTAGGCGAGCGCCGCGAGCAAGAGCTCGGTCCCCGCGATGAGCACGTTCGGGTAGAGCGGGACGCCCGCGACGACCGGGAGCGGCACGTCGGGTCCCGCGAGCAGGCTGGTCCCCGGGATGAGCCACGTGATGTAGAAGAAGGGCGTCCAGATGATGACGACGATCCAGGCCGCCACGTTGAACCCGACCTGCGGCTCCATGGACCGCCGCCACACCATCCACAATCCGACGATCGTCACGCCACACAGGATGAGCAGCATGAGGGCGTCATGAAAGCGCGCATGCTCATGCCATTCAGGGTTGAACAGGTGGGTTTTATTCCAGTCCACGCCGACAGCGACGACGGCGCCGCTCGCCAGAACGAACGTGAGAACGACTCTTCCCAGGGTACTTCGGTTCATGGTGATAGGCTCCTGACTCTCGTTGGTTGGAAATAGCCCGCTTCCCTCATCAGCGCGGCCACCTTGCGTTGAGATTCACGGTAACGGTGGAACGTGGCCGCGGCGCTGGCTGGGACAGTATCGATAAATTGCTGCGCCAGGCTCTCCCGCGGGGCCCGTGTCGTCTCGTCGACGCAGATGAGATCTGCGTCTTGACGAAACCTACCGCGCGCCATCCGGCATTGGAGGCGTCCACGGCGCTGATCGAGGCCGGCAGGTGTCCGGCCACGTGGAGCCGCTGGTTCTTCGCCTCGTCGAGGATCGCGAGCGGAGCGGCCTCGTCGGCGTTGCCGATCTTGACAAAGCCAGCCAACGTCCCTGAGATCGATGCGACCGACATGGCCGTGAGCCCGAGCTTTTCCTTCCGCACATGATGATTCATGGGCTCTCCGCGGTGAATCGCGAAGATCATAGCCGCCCATTCACCACAATAACAATATATTGATCCAATCGATCGATTTGATCTTCTGATTGATCCATGGTACGGTCGAATGTCGTGGACCTACGACACCTTCGCTATTTCCTGGCCGTCGCCGAAGAGCGCCATTTTGGCCGCGCCGCGCGGCGACTGCACATCGTTCAGCCGGCGCTGAGCATGCAGATCCGGGCGCTCGAAAACGAGATCGGCGGCGCGCTGTTCGTGCGGACGAGTCGGCGCGTGGAGCTGACCGAAGCCGGCGCATTGCTGGTCGTCGAGGCGCAGCGGGCGGTCGCGCAGGCGGAGCGGGCCAAGGCGATCGTCCAGCAATCGCTGCGCGGCGACATCGGCAAAGTTCGCATCGGTTACGCGGGCAACGCGATCCTCACTGGCAAGATGACGGACCACCTGCGAGCGTTCCGCAAAGCCCATCCTGCCGCGGAGATCGAGCTGCGCGAGATGCCACCTTCGAGGCAGGCGGAAGCCGTGTTGACCGGCGAGGTTGACGTCGGCTACTGCTCGGCGTTCGCTCTCAAGGTAGATCCGCGGTTGAGCGTCCAACCGATCGGCGCTTGGCCGCTGGTGGTCGCGATGGCAGAGGAGCACACGCTCGCGGCGCACAGGCGCGTGACGCCGAAGATGCTCGCCGGAGAGCCGCTCATCATGTTCCCATCGGAAGAGGCCGGTGACGAGGTGCTGAAGAGATTGATTCTCGTGATAGGACGCGAGCCGCGCCGGGTCCACCGCGCCGACACCACCTTGAGCATGCTGTCGTTGGCCGGCGCAGGCCTGGGCGTGGCGCTGGCTCCAAAACCGCTGATTCAGGTGAAGGTTCCCCGCATCGTCTATCGTCCGTTCGTCGCGCCGAAGAACGTCTTCGCCGAGCTGCTCCTGATCGGCCGCGCTGACGAGACCGCCGGCGCTGTACGCGCCTTCGTGAAGCTAGCATCCGGCTCCTCGGATCGGGCCACCTCACGGTCGTGAGCTCCCTTTCGTCGATGTCGTCATGCACGCACAGAATGGATTCGATATCCAGCATATCCCGCGAGCGATGGGCCGCCGCATCCTCCATCAAGACGGCGGCGAAGCTGTCGGCGTCGCTGCTGCTGACCCGCATCTTCGCGCCGCTCTGGAGCGAGCGCCTGCCCAGCGACCGCCCGCTCGTCATGGCCGTCGACGGCAACGGCGACCTCGTGCTCGCCGGCACATACTCGCCGGGCGGCGCCAGGGTGTTGAACCAGTGCCTGCCCCCCTTCTCAACCTATCATACCGCAGCCTTCGTGACCAAGCTCGACCGCGATGGCAACTTCATCTGGAGTCAAGCCCCCATCCCCCACGCCGGCGGCTCCGACATCTTCGTCGCGACGTTCAATCCCTGAAACCCATGGGGGGAAGGGCGCCATGTCGAGGTGCCGCGCGCCGAGCTCGGGCGTACCCCGGTGCGGCGGCGGCCGTGGGACCAGGGCGGCGGGTCGGGTGAGTCGGCCTTCGACGATCCGGGCGCTGACGTCTCGGCCGGTTCGCTGTAGGATGGCCGCGCTGCGAGGCAGACCGGATGGCGCCGATCGTCCCCGACAAGAAGAAGATCAAGAGCTTCCCTGACGAGGCCGCGTTCGAAGCGTGGCTGGCCGCAAGCCACGCGCGGGAGACGGAGCTGTGGCTCCGGATCTACAAGAAGGGCTCCGGCGTACCGACGGTGACCTACGCGCAAGCGCTCGACGTGGCCCTCTGCTGGGGATGGATCGACGGGACTCGAAAAGCCCTGGATGAATCCTCGTTCTTGCAGCGGCTCTCGCCGCGCAAGGCGAGGAGCGTCTGGAGCCAAATCAACCGCGACCACATCGCCCGATTGACCGCCGCGGGGCGCATGACGCCCCACGGGCAGCGGCACGTGGACGCGGCCAGGGCCGATGGTCGCTGGGATGCGGCGTACGCGCCGATCCGCAGCGCGACCGAAGCCACCATCCCCGACGACCTCCGCGCCGCGATCGAGGCGGACCCACGAGCGCGTGAGACGTTCCAGACGCTGGGGCGCCAGAACCTGTTCGCGCTGGCGTTCCGCACGAACAACATGAAGACGCCCGCGGGTCGCGCGAGGAAGATCGCTGCGCTGGTGGCGATGCTGGCGCGCGGTGAGACCATCGTGCCGGAGCGCGGTGGACCGTCAAAGGCGGCCCGGCCCGCGACAGAGTAGGCGAGACGGGCCGATCAGCTGCCCTTGCAGACGTCGGCGCAGGTGCCCGTCGCATCGACGCGCACGGCCCGCCCGCCTGCCTAGGCGCGCGTCAGCGCGACGACGAACTCCAAGAAGGCGCGGACCTTGGCCGACATGAGCTGTGCGGCATGATGGTACGCGTAGAGGGGATACGTCTCCTCGGCCCACTCCGGCAGCACTTGAACGAGCCGTCCGTCGGCAAGGAGATCGCGCGCGTGGACCTCGAGCACCTGCGCGATCCCATGTCCGGCGAGGCACGCCACGAGGAGCGCGACCCCGTTCACCTTCAGCTGTCCAGAGGCGTTCACGGGGACGACCTTCTTCCCGCGCACGAACTCCCAGGCGAAATGGCTCCCCGTTGCCGGATCTCGCATCAGAACGCACGGATGCTTCTCGATGTCGCTGGGGCGGCGTGGCACCCCGTGGCGCGCGAGGTACGCCGGCGATGCGCAGGTGACGACGCGCGTTCGCAGGAGCAGGCGAGACTTCAATGCCGACGGCTCCGGGTGACCGAACCGGACGGCGACGTCGAAGCCATCGCGGACCAGATCGCCCATGCGATCGCGCTCGGCGATCTCCACGGAGAGGTCGGGGTGGCGCGCGAGGAACGGTCCCAGGTGGGGTGTCAGCACGAACTGCCCGGCGCTCCCGTCGACGTTCACGCGCAGGAGGCCGCGAACCTTGGCCGAGGAGCCCCCCGCCTCGATCGTCGCGTCCTCGATGGCGGCCAGATGCGGCGCCACCGACTCGTAGTAGCGGAGGCCCTCGTCGGTCAGCGAGATGGAGCGGGCGGTGCGGCGGAACAGGCGTACGCCGACGCGGTCCTCTAGGCGCGCGATCGCACGGCTGACCGCGGATTGCGTGAGGCCGAGCGCCTCCCCCGCGCGCACGAAGCTCCCGGCCTCCACGACCGCGCGGAGGACGCCGAGACCGTCCAGCGAGCGCGTGTCGAAACCACGAGACCTACTCTTGGTCATGCTCAGGCTTCCGAGGATACACGTGCAGCAGGCTCGACGGAACTCCAATCTCTCCTGCGACCGGAGCCGCGGCAGCGCGGCGGACAGCTCTTCTACAAGGGGACGCACACCATGCGTGTCTTTGTCACGAGCGGCCGAGCATTTTGCCTGGCTCGCGCGCTTCTTTGCGCTCGACAACCCGGCCTCGAGCACGCGGAGGCGAGAGCGGCTGGGATGGAGTCCGCGGCAGCCTGGGCTCATCGCCGACCTCGAGCAGGGGCGTTATTTCGAAACCTGAAAAGAGAGGGCATCACATGATCACGACGAGCGAAGTAAGGTTGGGCACTGGCGGTCCTTCGGTGTTTCCCATCGCCCTCGGGTGCATGGGCATGGGGGCTGGGAGCTGGTACGGGGCAGCGGACGAGGCCGAGAGCATCGCGACCATCCACGAGGCGCTCGAGCGCGGCGTGAACGTCCTCGACACCGGCGACTTCTACGGCATGGGGAAGAACGAGCTCCTCGTCGGCAAGGCGCTGCGAGGCCGCCGCGACAAGGCGCTCCTCAGCGTCAAATTCGGAGCGCTCCGCGGGCCGGGCGGCGAGATGCTCGGGCACGACGCGTGTCCGGCCGCGACGAAGAACGCCCTGGCGCACAGCTTGTCGCGCCTCGGGGTCGACCACATCGACATCTACAGACCGGCGCGCCTCGATCCCCGTGTTCCGATCGAGGAGACGGTGGGCGCCATCGCCGACATGGTGAAGGCGGGGTACGTCCGCTACATCGGCCTGTCCGAGGTCGGCGTGGAGACGATCCGGCGTGCGGCGGAGGTGCATCCGATCTGCGACCTGCAAATCGAATATGCGCTGGTGAGCCGCGGCGTGGAAACCAGCATCATCCCGGCCCTGCGCGAGCTCGGGATCGCGATGACAGCGTACGGCGTCCTGTCCCGCGGGCTGCTCACGGGCGCAAAGCCCTCGGGCGAGGGCGACTACCGCGCGCACATGCCCCGCTTCTCCGCGGGCAACGCCGAGAGGAACCAGCCCCTCGTCGATGCGCTCGCGCGCCTCGCGACGGAAAAGGGCGTGTCCCCGGCGCAGCTCGCCATCGCGTGGGTCCGCGCGAAGGGCGCCGCTCAGGGCGTGACGATCGTCCCGACCCTGGGGGCTCGCACGCGCCAGCAGCTCGTGGAGGCGCTGTCGAGCCTCGATGTCCCGCTCGACGTATCGGAGGTCGCCGCGCTCGAGGCCGCGGTGCCCGCGAGCGAAATCGTCGGCGCGCGCTACCCGGAAGCCCACATGGCGATGCTCGACAGCGAGCGCTCCCAGCAGAGGCGGCCTGCGCCGTCGAGCAGCGCATCGAGCGGCCAAGGGCCCTGAAGGGCCGGGCGCCGCCGCCCTGAGCTACCTCGCGCGTCCAGAGGGAGAGCGCGAACCGGGTGCTCGGCGAGCGCCTCCGCCGCCGCGGCAGCGAGCGTCGCGGCCCGCCGCCCCCCGGCCCGCCGCTCCGCCATGGCGCCGCCATGGGCGATAGCCCGGCGGGTTATTCGTGGAGCGGTTCTTGCGTCGGTGCAGTGTCTTTCATCGAAGCCCGGGAGGCGGAGGAGAGTAGAGCGAACGCGGGCGACCTGTCGATCTTCCGCGAGCGGCGCCGAGCCCTCCGCGAGCGGAGCCACCCCCGCGCTCTCCGAGGTGTTCCGATGGACTACCATTGCGCCGGAGGAGCGCAGCGAGGAGCCGCTCGAGATGAGCTCGCTCCCCGCATCACCTTTCCGCCAGGAGCCCATGCGAGCTCGCATCTTCGCCGTGCGCGCGGCTCGCGACCCCGCACGTGCTCGCAGCTTGCCGCGCCGCCCCCCCGCTGATAGCTCGCTGGGCGCAATCAGGAAGCGAGGGGACGTATGAGCGAATACCGAACAATCGCGGCGGCGCCGGTGCTGGTGGCGGCGTTCCGGGATCAGATCTTCGGCGTCGACCCGGCCACCGGGCGCGTGCTCTGGGAGTACAAGCAGGCCGGGGTCGGTTTCTCTTCCACAGCGCTCCTGATCACGCCTGCGGCGATCTACGCGGCGAGCTTCAGCCGCGTCGCCTGTCTGCATTACCCGACGGGCGAGCTGCTCTGGGAGGTGAAGGCCGCCACGCAGGGCCGCGCCACGCTCCTCCTGGAGGGAGACCGGCTCTTCGTCGCCAAGCAGGGCGAAGTGGAGTGTTTCTCGCTCACCGGCAAGAGCCTCTGGCACAACCAGTTCAAGAGCAAGGGGATGGGCCCGGTCGCCCTGGGCGTGCCGGACAACGTGGCGCAGCCGGACGACAAGGACTGACGCTCCCCCGGCGCTACACCGCCCGCGCCTCCCAGTCGATCCGGTACGCGTGCACGCGCGCCTGCGCCGCCGCGCCGAGCCGCAGGAACAGCGGCAGCGCCCGGTCGCGGAACCACTCGGCCACCGGACCGGCGACCGCCTTGCGGCTGCCGTGCCGCCGCGCCTGGTGGACGATCGCCTCGACGCGCGGCCGCCGCAGACGCTCGAAGGCCGCGAACGCCTGCTCCGGCTCGGCCGCGTCCCGGAGGCACCGCGCGAGGAGCCGTCGCCCCGAGAAGACGACGCTCTACGAGATCGTGCGCGACAACGTGGAGACGCTGTACGGGGCCATCGACGACGGCGGCGGCGGGCGCGTCGCCAAGTACAACGACAGCGGGCGCCGCATCGACGTCCGCGCGCCCCTGCTCGCGGAGCAGCGGAGCCGGCCCGAGGACCTCGCGCGCATCCAGGTGAGGAGCGCGTCGGGGGCGCTGGTGCCGCTCATGTCGGTGGTCAGCTACGAGGAGCTCCCCGCGCTGCAGGCGATCACGCGCCGCGATCGCGAGCGCGCGATCTCGATCTTCGGCAACGTCGCGCCGGGGCACTCGCAGGGCGAGGCGGTCGCGCGGGTCGAGGCGCTCGGACGGGACCTGCCGGCCGGCTACCGCCTGGTGCTCGGCGGCCCGAGCGTGACGTTCCGCGCGTCGATGGGCGGCCTCCTCTTCGCGCTCGTGCTCGGGATCCTGGTCGCTTGCATGGTCCTCGCGTCCCAGCTCAACTCGTTCCTGCACCCGGTCACGGTGCTGACGATCCTGCCCCTGTCGATCGCGGGCGCCGCCTTCGCGCTGCTCTTCGCCGGGCAGACCGACGTGCAGGGCCGCGTCGCGCGGCTCCGGACGCGGCGCGCAGGGCGAAGCGCGCCCACCAGCACGGCGCCCCCGGCCACGCCGCAGCCATAGCGGCGCCCTCCCTCCACCGGCGGCGTTACCGGCGTGGCGGCCCCATGGAGATCGTCTGGCCCATCGCGGGCAGCGGCGGACCGGTGATGCTCGCCTCGCTGCCGGAGCGCCCGATGGACAGGTGCCTTGCCGATCCGAGCCTCTTGGCCCACCTGTTCGTCCACGAGCTCGACTACCACACGCCCTGCTACCGACAAGACGTGGAGTCGGACCGGCACGGTTTCCGCATCGGCCGCGGAAACATGACAGGCTGGCAGTAGGATTGTGGTCGGGCAGTCCGGCGATGGCCGCGGTCCGGCGCCCACCCCTCTTAACGCGGCGCTCCGAAGGAGCCCTGCCAGCCATGTCCTCCCCTCGGGCCCGAAGACACCCGCGGGCCGGTCGATTGGAATTGACACCGGCAATGTGAGCGTTCACATTCCAGTCGAGGACCACCCCTTTGTTTCGGTTTGTTCGGGTCCTCCTGAGCACCGAGCTCTTCGTCAATATGATCCCATTCAGTCAATTTTTACACCGATCCTGTTCGCTCGGTCGTCGCGGAAGCGATTGCTGATCGATGGTGATCGGCGTTTTGCCAAGAGCGATCCAATAGAGGACGCGACAGCCCTCGTTTGTTCGACGGCTGTCGTGAAACCCTGGGTGCTGTCCACCGGAGACGATTTCGTCAAGAATCCGGCGATGCTGGCGAAGCGACCGGATGGCAAGCTCGGGAACGAGGGAACCTATGTTGCGGCGGGCCGTGCCAAGACGCTCCTCGGGCGCACCGGTGTCATCACATCGGCCCCGTCCGGGAGCTCGTCTGGGCCGGGTGGGAGGCACTTTGCCAGGGAGGCGGATCCCGTGAGGAACGTTCTGTCACCTGAGGGGAGTGTGGCGAGTCGCCCTTGACACGCTCGAATCGTTTAGTTTCCTTTTCACCTGATTCCGGTACGTAGGAGACCTGTGATGCAAGATCAAACGTTCAGCCGACTCGCCTTCTGTGTCACCCTTGCGAGTTGGGTCGCGGTTTCGTGCGCCCCCGCCGAATCCGACTCGAACAACGACGGAGGGGGCGGAGGCGGCGGAGGGGGCGGAGGCGTCGTAGCGAGCGGAGCGACGACGACCGGCTCCGTTAGTAGCACGAGCGGCAGCGGCGTTGCGACCTCTAGCAGCACCACCGCGGCTGGGACCGGCGGTGACAACAGCGGCGGGAGCGGCGGGGCTGAGCCGACCGGCAGCGGCGGTGCTGGCACGGGTGGCTGGCCCGAAGGAGCCATTCCCATGGGGAACGCGCCTGTGCGGAGCGCGGGGTGCGGCAAGGCAACCACGTTGACGACCAAGGAGTATACGATCTCAAGTTCGGGCCAAAATCGCGTGTACTACGTCGATATGCCCAAGAACTACGACATGAACAAGCCCTACCGGCTGTTCTATACTTCACATTGGATCGGCAGCCGCTGGCAAGACGTCGAGGGGCAAGACTTCTACTTTCTCAAACCGCAGATGGAGGCCGACGGAGAGCAAGCCATTTTCGTGGCCCCCTCCTCGGACGGTGCAACGTGGCAAGAGAAGGACCACGCGCTGTTCGACGACATCATGGCGTTCATGAATGAAAATGTCTGCTACGACACGACCCGCGTGTTCGCGACCGGCTTCAGCTTCGGAGGGATGATCACCTATTCGCTGTCGACGAACCATCAGGCGGAAATCCGTGCGGCGGTGGGCATCGCCCCGGCCAACTACAACATCTGGTTGCCTGAAAAGACGCGGAAGCCCATTGCTTGGATGCACACGACGGGCATGAACGACCCGACTTGCCCCTGGGTGAACAACGAAGGTCAAAAGAGAGGGGCCAAGTTCATCGCCCTCGAAAAAGCCGAAGACAACGGCTGCACGATTCCGGACAACATCCCGACTTCAAACGGCGCGTACAGCTGCTACGATTTCAAGGATTGCGATCCGGAACATCCGACGCGGGTGTGCACCTTCGGCGGCGGGCACACGAACATCGACGGCAATCCGAACTGGATTCCCATCGAGTCGTGGAAATTCTTCAAGCAGTTCTGACCGACGTCCTCGCCGCGGACGGGACCCTCGCCCGCGCGTAGCGCCGCGCTCAAGGAGGCGACCTCGTCGCTCCACAGGCGCTGCATGGCGAGGATTTGCTCGCGCACCAGCGCCCGGCGGCGGCGGAAGGCGCTCCGCTTCAATCCTTCAGGGCGATCTAAGCCCCAGGCATCTTGAGGCCGCGCTCGTCCATCACGGCTTTGTTGCGCGCCTCGCTCTTCGCGTACGCCGGGCGGGCTCTGACCCGCTCGGCATATCCGGTGAAGCTCGGGCGCGGCTCGAGCATCTTGAAGTCGAGCATGTACGCGATGGTGCCGCCGAAGATGACGTCGGCCATCGAGAACTCCTTGCCGAGGACGAAGTCACGGCCAGAGATGGCCGATTCCATCGTCGCGATCATGTCGTCGTAGTTGCCCCAACCGGCGGAGCCGGTGCGGAACTCCCAGTTGCCGGCCTTGGCCATCGAGCCGGGCTCGATGACCGAGGGGGCGAAGAGCGACCAGCGAAAATACGTGCCGCGCGCCGCGTCGTCGAGCTTCGGCGCGAGGCGGCCCGGGGCATAACGATCCGCGAGATAGAGGCCGATCGCCGCGGATTCGGTGACGACGGTGTCGCCGTCGACGAGCAAGGGCAGCTTGCCCATCGGATTGAGCTTGGTGACGTCCTCCTTCTTCTGCTCGCCGGCCATGATGTCGACGAACTTGAGCGTGTACTCGACGCCGACTTCCTCGAGCATCCACACGGTGTTGGCGGCGCGCGAAAACGGGTGGTGGTAAAGAACGATGGCCATGGTGGTGTCTCTTTCTCCGTTCGTTTCCGCCGGTCGGTCGGCGGCGCGGGGGAGGCTACCAGAGGCCGGCCCCGTTGGGCGCGGCGCCAGGTGCGGCAGGTTTGAATTCCTCTGCCCGCCGCGTTCATGGCTCCCGCCTCGGCGCGTGGCGACCTCGACCGCTACCCGGCGATGATCACCGGCTCGAGCGGCGGCCACACGAACGAGAGCGCGCAGGCGCCGCGTCGGCGCCTCCAAAGCTCGTCCAGCGGGCCGAGCACGCGGGCCTGCGCCGCAGGCTGCTTCGTTCAGGCGGCCACCTGGATCGACCGGTTGTTCTGGCGGGATTTTTGACCCGCGGAGCTAGCCCGTCCGGTCAGGCGGCGGCGTGCGGGCAGCAGCGCGGTATGGCAAGCGCTCTCGCCGCGGCAAAGCCGCCGGATGGCCCCGCTGCGGGCGTGGCGAGAGCGGTAGCGGCCGCGCTCTCACACCGTGTCCCGCGGCCCGCCGACGAACGCGCTCTCGTCGTAGTGGCTCCGGGGGTTCCACGCCGCGTAGCCCGCGCAGCCGGCGTCGTCGTTCGCGCGGATCTGCTCCTGGATGTGCCACGGCGTGTACTCGTACCGCTGCATGGGGCGCGAGCTGTCCAGATCGAACGCCTGGATCCAGCTGCGCAGCAGCCCGATGCGCCCGGGGAGCGCTGCCACCCTGCTCCAGCCGGCCGAGAGCGAGGCATACAGGGTCTCGTAGGGGTGATGCGCAGGGTTCGCGAACCCGAAGCTGCCAGGGCCCCAGTGCGATGGGTACGGCATCGGCATCACGTAGTCGAAGAGCTCCACGGCGTCCTCCAGCCGCTGGCCTATCCCCTCCTGCGGCCCGAGCAGCGTGAACCCGAAGACATCCGCGGAGATCGGGCGAGACGCCGCATTGCCGACCTCCGCGCGGAGGAACTCGAAGAAAGCGCGGATCGTCGGCACTCTCTCCTCGATCGGCGTCCGCGACCGCGGCTCGCGCGCGGCGCCATAACGCACATAATCGTAGTTCACCTCGTCGAAGCCGGCGTCGTACGCCCGGAGCGAGATCTCCGCGATCTCGTGCCATCGCGGCTGCGAGCCCGGGTCGTACCAGCCCCGCGGGCCGCCCTTGAACGCGACGAGCCGGGCGATGAGGTAGATGCCGGCCTCGCGCAGGGCGCCCAGCTGGGCCCTGGTCACCTCGTCACGCTCGAAGAGGAGCGCGCCACCCTCCGACCGGATATCGATCACCAGGGAGTTCAGCTCTGTCCGCTGGACCAGGGAGGAGAGCCGATTCAGCCGCTCCACGTTCCTCCCCGCCGCGAAGTTCACGTAAATCGCCTTGGTGATCGTGGGCATGCTGTTCCCCCCGGCGAGGGGAGAGCACGTCCCCGGCCAAGGGAGCGCCGCGCGAGTCCTACGCGGCTTCCCGGATCTGCGCCTCCACGCTGGAACTCCCGCGAGCTCCCGCGCCCCGGATCACCCCCGCATCGCCTGGATCGGGCTGATCCGCGCAGCGCGGAGCGCCGGGAAAAACCCGCCGAGCAGGCCCATCACCGCCGCGATCGCCACCGACGTCAGCAGGATCCCGGGCGTCGGCTCGAACGTGAACACGACCTCCGACCAGCTCGCGAAATTGACGGTCGAGAAGCGCACGAACCTCATCCCGAGCGCGGCGAGCACGCCGAGCGCCCCGCCCGCCAGCGCGAGGAGGACCGACTCGATGAGGAACGACACGAGGATGCTGAACCGCGAGAAGCCGAGCGCCCTCAGGGTGCCTATCTCGCGCTGCCGGTTGGCGATCGACGAGTGCATCGTGATCATCGCGCCGATCATGGCGCCGATCGAGAAGAACACCGCGATGAGCACGCCCATCACCTTGATGAACATGCTCGTCCCCTCGGACTGCTTCTCGTAATAGACGCTCTCGCGCATCACCTCGAGCCCGAGGTTCCGGTTCTGCTCGATCGACGCCTCGAACGCGTCGAACTTGCTGGCCGAGGCGAGCCGCGCCCGCACCGCAGAGACGCCCCCCTCGCGGCCGAACGCCGAGCGCGTCGTGTGCAGGTCGGCCCAGATCTCGGACTCCGACGAGGAGCCGCCGTCCTCGAACACCCCGACGACCTTCACCGGCCGGTTCTTTCGCAGCTCGAACGACTCGCCGATCGACAGGCCCTTGAAGCGGCCCCTGATCGCCTTGCCCACGATCACCTCGTCCGTGCCCGGCTGCGCCGGCCGGCCCTCGATGATCTTCACCTGCGAGCGGAACGCGAGCACGTCGTCGGGCACCCCGCGCACCTGCACGTTGGAGATGCCGTCCGTGCCGAGCTTCTCGAGGAGGATGACCGCCACCACCTCCCCCACCCCGTCCGGCTTGCCGTCCTGCCGCTTCGCGACCTCGGCGCTCGCGAGGATCACGCCGATCTGCTGCTCCTCGATGCTGCTCACCATCTCGGCGTCGGAGCCCTTCCGCATCACGATCGCGACGTCGTCCCGCGCGGTGCGCCCGAGGGTGCGCTCCACGCTGTTCGCGAGCATCAGCACCGACGCGAACACGAACACCACGAGGCCGAGACCGGACGCCGTAGCGAGGGTCGTCGTCTTGCGCACCACCAGATTTCGAACGTTGTAGGCGACGGGGATCATGAGCGCTCTCTCCCGCTTTCAGGGTGTCGAAGACAGGCTGCGTGGTCGCTCACGCCACGCGCCGGAGCGCGTCGGTGACCGAGAGTTTCGAGGCGTTGTACGCCGGGATGAGCGACGCGACGAGCGACAGCCCCATCGAGAGCAGCACCGCCATGACCATCGTCGAAGGCTCGATCCGGAAATAAGGGAACCAGGCGCCCATCTCCTCCTCCAGCCACCGGCCCAGCCCGAGCTCGACGATCGGATACGAGACCACGAGCCCGAGGAACCCGGCCAGCAGCCCGATGGTCGCCGCCTCCCCGATGATGAAGATCCTCACGTGCTTCGGCTCGAACCCGAGCGCGCGCAGCACGCCGTACTCCCGCGTCCGCTCCCGGACACCCATGGCGATCGTGTTGCCGAGGATCATCATCATGATGAGAAGGATGATGACGGACACGACGTTGAGCGCCGTCAGCACGGCCGACATCATCGCCATGAACGACAGGTTCATCGCCCGCTCGCTCATCGTCGCCGTCTGGACGTCCTTCTCGTCGAAGATCTTGTCGATCGCCGCGCTGATGTCCGCGCTCCGCGACGGGTCGTCGATCCGGGCGGCCATCCAGCCGATCTGGTCGCGCTGCCGCTCGGGGAGGGACTCGTTCAGGTAGTCGTAGTGAAAGATGAACTGCGACCTGTCGATCGACTTGCGCGTCGCCGTGTAGATCCCCGAGACGTTGAACTGCCAGTTTCCGGGGTAGATCGTCCCCTCCAGCGTCACCGTGTCGCCAGGCTTCACCTTGAGCCGGGTCGCGAGGACGTCGCCCAGGATGGCGCCCTTCCTGTCGCCCAGCCACCGCTCCATGTCCTCGGGCGAGACGACCATCTCATCGTAGACCTTGAAGAAGGTCTTCGACTCGACGGCCATCGAGGCGAAGAAATTGTTGGCGTCGCGCGGGTCCTTGGCGCCGAACCAGCTCATGAAGGACCCCTCCGTCACGCCGGGGACCTCGCGGACCGTGTCCATGTAGCGCTTCGGCAAGGGGAGGATGAACGAGATCTTGTGCCGCGTCGCGATCCGGTCCTTCGCGGCGTGGTCGGCGGCGACGTTCCACGCCGAGAGCACCGTCCGGAGGAGCACGAACGCGAGCACCGCCACCACCGCGCCGATCACGGTCAGCAGCGTCCTGAACTTGTTGCGAAGGACGTTCCTGGCGGCGACGGAGACGAGGTTCATGACAGGTTCCCCTTGTCGAGCCGGCGCGTCACCGTCGCGCGCTCGGCGGCCTGCGGATCGTGCGTGACCATCAGGATGGTCTTCTTGAACTCCTTGTTGAGCCTCTCCAGGAGGGCCAGGATCTCGTCGGCGCTCTTGCGATCGAGATCGCCGGTCGGCTCGTCCGCCACGATGATCGTCGGGTCGTTCACGATCGCCCGCGCGATCGCGACCCGCTGCTCCTGGCCGCCGGAGAGCTGCCGGGGATAATGGCCCATCCGCTCCTCGAGCCCGACGACGCGAAGGGCCGTCTGCGCGCGCTTCCGCCGCTCGGATGCCGAAAGGCTCGTGAGCAGGAGCGGCAGCTCGACGTTCTCGACCGCGGTGAGCACCGGCATCAGGTTGTAGGCCTGGAAGATGAAGCCCATCGTCCTGGAGCGGAAGCGCGCCAGCTCGCCGTCGCTCATCCGCGTGAGGTCTTGCCCCGCCACGCGCGCCGAGCCGCGCGTCGGGCGATCGAGCCCGGCGATCAGGTTCAGCAGCGTCGACTTGCCCGAGCCCGAGGGCCCCATCAGCGCCTCGTACGACCCCTCCGGGATGTCGAGCGTGATGTTGTCGAGCACCACGATCGGCTCCTTGTCGCGGAAATAGCTCTTGCCGACCCCCTGCAGCTCGACAATGGGCTTCGGCTTCCCGTCGCGATACCCCTCGGTCATTCGCTCCCCTTTTCCTTCTCTTTGATCTTCTGACCGTCCGCGAGCTCGGCGGACGGCCTCGCCACGAGGCGCGCCCCCGGGGCCGGGCCGTCGAGCAGCTCCAGCCCGCCGGGCGCGGGGCCGACCACCTTGATGGGCACCATCTTCACCTGGCCCTCGTTGACCACGAACACCACCTTGGCGCCGCCCCGCTCGACCACCGCGGCCTCCGGGACGACCCGCTTCGGCGGCTCCTTCATCGCCTCCTCGGACAGCGCCTCGGCGAGGAAGCTGACCCGCGCGCTCATCTCCGGCAGCGCCTCCTTCGGCTCTCCGACGAACTTCACCTTCACCGGGATGGTCGCCTTGGCGCGGTTCACCCGCTTGCCGATCTCGAGCGTCGTGCACCGGTGTCGCTTCGAGGGATACGCGTCGAGGACCACCTCGCACGGCTTGCCGGGCTCGACGAGGTAGAGGCGCGTCTCCGGGACATCGGTCTCGACGACGAGCGACGTGAAGTCGGCGATCTCGACGAGGTGCGGCAGCTCGAGGCCGACGACCTCCCCGACCTCCGGCGGCTTCGACATGATCGTGCCGCCGATCGGCGCGACGATCTTCCGATCGGTCAGCGTGACCCGGAGGCTCTCGACGTCGGCCGCAGCCGCCTTGACCTCGGCGTCGGCCGCCGCCGCCGACTGCGTGAGCGAGTGCATGCGCGCGGTGAGGTCCTCCATCGAGGCGCGGCCGGTCACCTGGCGCTCGACGAGCAGCCGCTCCCGCGCAAGCTGCTGCTCCACCTCGACGATGCTCGCCCGGGAGGCCGAGGCGCGCGCCCGCGCCGCCGCGACCTTGGCCTGGGCCGCGGCCACGAGGCTCTTCTGGTCGGCGTCGTCGAGCTCCACGAGCAGGTCGCCCTGCTTCACCACGTCGCCTTCCTTGACGTGCACCCGCGCGATGCGGCCGGGGAACTTGGCCCCGACCTTGGACACGACCTGCGGGACCACATACCCGGTCGACGTCACGGAGATCGACGCCTGCGCCGGCGAGACCAGCGCGACCTCCGTGGTGGTGACCTCGGTCTTGAAGAGCGCGCTCTGCGCCCTGGGCAGGGCGAACGCGGCGGCGCCGGCGACCGCCGCGAGCACGACCGCGGCGACGAGGACGGTGCGGAGCGGGCTCCGCCGATCGGGATCGACGTCCCGCTGGATCCGCAGCGAGGCGAGATCCGAGCTGAGCTGGTCGGACACGGCGTCTCCTTAACACGCTTCCGGCGTCGCGTTGAACTTCTATCGCCTATTTCTGACGCGCGGCGCCACCCGCGCCCGACACGCAGGACGCGGCCTCGCGCCCGGCCCTGGAGCGGCGCCTGCCTCATATCGAAATCGCCTCCCGCCGTGGCAATCCGCCCGTCCAGACCGCAATGCGCCGCGCGGCTGTGCCCCCTGCGCCTCACCCGCGGCTGTGCGCTCCCTGGCGTGCAGCGGCGCTACGGCCTCCACGCGAAGCGCGCGGCGGGCCTCACGTCCGTTGGCTGGCGCACCGGCGCATCGCTCCAGCGATGGAGCCGGAGCGGAGCGAGAGGAGGGAAACCGCCACAAGTTATCGAAACTATAAGCATTTATTGAACCAACGATCCAGAACGACGGCGCCGCACAACGGCGGAAGTGCCAATCACCGAGATCCACGCGGCGGAGCAGGCGGAAGGTGCGCTCCGCGCCACACACGGGGTGGGATTGGTGCCTGCGGCGCTGTGCGGCGCTGTCTGTGTCGACGCGGGGCGCGGGGCCGCGGTGCGGCCAGGGTGCGAGATGCGCGCCTTGCGCTCCCGGGCTCCCGAGACCAACACCCTGTCTCGACGCCCCGACGCCGCACGTCTACGCTGTCACGATGGGTTTTGTCGCGAGCCTTTTCATCGTCTACGGGGTCGCCGGGGTGGTGCTGGGTGTCGCGGTCGCCATCGCGATCGGGCGCTGCCTCCACCACCGGCGGCGCTCGCAGATCGCCGCGTATGCGCGGAGCCCGTCGGCATCACCCGGCGCCATACGCGAGGGGTTTGCGCTCCTGCGCGGCGAGGTGAGCGCGGAGGACGCCGCGCCGGGAGACGCGGTGATCGCGGTCGAGATCCCGTGCGGCGGCCAGGCCGGCGCCGCGCCGAGCGCGTGTCAGACGCGGGCGCGCGCGTTCTCGCTCCGGCTCGCCTCGGGCGCCACCGTGCGGGTCGAGCCGGCGAGCGGCAGGCTCAGCCTCGACACCACCTTCGTCCCGACGAGACGTGGCGGCGCGCCCGCCTACGTGTCCGAGGTCCGCCCCGGCGACACGATCTACATCGCGGGCTCCGTGCGCCGCGAGATCGACGCGAGCGCCGCCGGCACGGGCTACCGCGACGCCGCGCGGGCCTGGGTGCTCCGGGCGCCCGCGCACGGCAGCCTCTGCGTCGCCTCGGAGACGGTCATCGCCCACCACGCCCAGCGCGCGCGGTTCCACCGCTCCTGGGCGCTCGCGCTCGGCGGGGCGCTCGCGGCGCTTCACCTCGGACTGTTCCGCGCGTTCCACGCGAGCGTGCTCGGCGCCGTCGCGTCGGCCGGGACCATCGACATCGGCCCGGCCGCGCTCGCGCTCTTCTTCGTCGGCGCCGCGGCGCTCACCTACCGCACCCTGGCCGAGCAGACCTCTCCCTGGATCGAGCTCCGCGTGGATCGCTCCAGGGCGGCCTAACACAGCGTCGCTCAGGCTCCTCCCTGGTTCCGCGTCCGCGGCACGCCCCCCGTGGAGGGAGGTCGTCACGCGTGGCAGGGCCGGGCTGATGTCCGAGCCTCGATAACGTCCTATCGAGGGGGCGCCCCCGTTGCCGGGGCTCGCGTCTCCTGGAACCGGACCCCTGCGGTTCACATCCGGCTCTTCCGAGCCAGGCGGACGAGGGCATCGGTGTTCACCAAGCTTGCTGGGTCGCCCTCGGGCCACGACGCCCTCGTCCCCTCACCCCCCGCTCACCAACGTGGTTGTCCTCGTCGTGATCGTGGTCCTGGTCGTCAACGGCTCGGACTCGGTTGCGCGGAGTCGAACGGAGGCGGAGACAATCGTCGACGAATGCACTCGAGCACGCCCGCCATGGCCATCAAGGAGCTTGCCCGGGAAAGCTCATGAGCCAACCTGGGCGTCAACGCGCCGTGACGCGCCGCTTCACCGGGCGCGGCCGGCCCTCGACAGTTTTCCGGCGTCAGCGCTCCGTGATCACCAGTCCCCCACGGGGATCACCGTTCGAATGCCTCGCTCCCGAGATCTCCGCATGGTCTCAAGTACCGGTCCGAGATTGACCAGCAGTCTGCACGCTGACATATTCGTCCATCACGGAATGCCACTCGCTCGGCAGCGCTTGAGCGCAAGTAAAACGGCGCCACCTGAGACACGTGCAGCTTCCGCAGCCGCAGATTACGCAATGTTGAATCAACATTGAAGGCACATTCCATCAGAATGCGACAGAAGCCGTAGTGCGTCTGTCGCACATGGTTTGCGGCGAGATCACGCCGCAACGCTGACGTTCTGCCACGTTCCCTGGAGGGAGCGCCGACCCGGGCACGGCCATGAGGCAAGCCAGGGCATGGCGCGCCATTGTCGACGTTGAAGGTGCGCGCGCGAGCGTGCCTGAGAGGAACGAACATGTCAATCCCGAACCCTTACATCATCAACATCGACCTGTTCTGGCCCAACATGAACCGTCCGACTCAGAACGAGATCGCGCGCGTGAGGGCATTCGATATCGACGGCTCTACCGAGACGGAGGTAGGCCAGGGCGAATACGACCCGGAGACCGGCGGCTGGCCGGTGGTCCTGCAGCGCGTCGCAGTGTTCTCCTCGACACGAGAGACGGCGAATCTGCGCTTCAGGATCTATAGCGCGAACGGGCAGGAGGTGGGCTGGACGCAGACGTTCAACGCGATCCAGAGCGGGTCGAGGGTGCGCATCATCATCGGCCAGAGCGCCGAGCTCATGAGCGTGAGCGGCGCGACCTGGACCGCCTCTTCACGCAAGCACCGCGCCTTCGGCACCGTGCGGAACACGATCGGTCTTGTCGCTTCGGGCCTGGTCATCGAGGCGTATCACGTCGGCTGGACGAGCAGCGGCATCGACGAATTCCTGCTCAGCACGGCGGAGAGCGACGCCGGCGGAAACTTCGAGATCCTCTACAGCCCGCCTCCGGTGGCGAGCGCTTCGATCCCGATCGGCACCCCCGCGGGACAGATCAACCTGATCCTGTATGCCAACGAAAAATTGAATCCGGAGGGGACGGAGCTGCGGAGGCTATCGTCCTCGGAGGTGATCTACAATGCCGCCCGCGAGCAGCAGCTCGACGTGGTGGTCGATCGCGTGGTCGCCAACGCCGGCTCCGAGTACGAGCGCCTGGTCACGGGGCTGACACCCAGCCTGGGGGTCTCAGAAGCCGCCCAGCTGTCGACCGTACGCACGCTCGATGAACGCCCAGATTTCCTGACCCTGGTCGCTCGCTCGAGCGGCTTCGATGAAGCGCTGGTCCGCGCCTTCGTTCGCTCCTGGCTCATCGCGAGGGAGATCGACACACAGCTTCCTCCCTCGACGCTGAGCGTGCCCATGTCGCGGGAAGTCATCTATCCGCTCGTGCGCGCCGGGCTCGGCGACAACCTGCGCGCGCTGCTCGACGTGAATCCCGACAAGTTCTTCCAGACGCTCGTCGCCGCCGTCCACCGCGGGATCATCTCCGCGGCGATCGAGGTCGACATCTATCCGACCCTGGTCGACACCTGGCGAACGGTGCTCGCGAAGTTGATGAATTTCGTCCCTTTGGACGGGAGCAGAGACCGTCCGTGGCAGCAACAGCTGCTCGAGCTCGTGTTCGGCAAGGAAGAGCGATTCCCCCAGATTCTGAGCTTCAGGCAGACCTCGTTTGGGACCGCAACCACGGCGCACCAGGTCGCGATGCCTTCGACGGTCACGGCCGGCGACCTGCTCATCGCGATGTTCGCCGCCCACGATGGGCCGACCGTGACGACGCCGGCCGGTTGGACGCAATTGTGGACCGACATCCATGGTCTGGATGGCAGTGTTCGCCTGAGCGGCTACGCCAAAGTGGCGACGGGAAGCGAGGGCGGCACCCTCGTCAACTTCCAGACCTCGTCCGCACGGCAGGCGGCCGCGCATGTTTATCGCGTGGCCAAGAACAGCTGGAAGGGAACGATATCAGGAAGTGTCACCGTTTCAGCATCGGCCTCTGGACTGAGCGCCCAGGCCGATCCGCCGTCGCTCACCCCCGCGACAGGCACCACGGAGACCCTGTGGCTCCCATGCGCTGCGTTCGTTGGTGCGTCAGCCGTGACATCGTGGCCCGCCAACTACACTGCACACAATTTCACGAGTTCGTCAACGAACCCTGGAAATTGCTCGCTGGCGTCCGCCGCACGTGCAGCGGCGGCCACCAGCGAGAATCCCCAGCCCTTTACCGTCGCTTCGGCCGGTACGTTGTGGCTGACGCGGACCGTCGGAATCCAGGGCCTGCCCGCGGCGGAGAACCCGTTCAGGGCCAAGAAGGAGGCGCTCATCGGCGCGCATTTCGACAACCTCGGGGAGCTCCCCGGGCTGCTCGCGGCGCTGGTCGATGACGAGGTGCTGACCGAGCAGCAGGCCGAGGACATCACGTTCGTGTTCGAGATGTACGAGAAGGTCGGCCGCTATTACCCGATCGTCGCCGCCGTGTACGCCTACAAGGCGAGCTCGGGCTGGCGGACGATCGAGGATCTCGCCACGGTGACGCTGGATGGCGCGCACCCGAACTGGACCGACTTCGCTTCGAGCTCAACCAGCTACAATGACGGTCGATACCCCGGCGATGTTCCGGGGTTCAACAGCACGTACGGGCAAGGAGCTGTCTACGCGAGGCGCCTCTACGACCTGTTCGGCAAGCTGAGCCCGCAGCGTCGCTTCGTCTCCCGCATTCAGGGGACGCCCACCCTCGTGGCGGTGCGCCAGTTCTTGACGGATCACCCCGACTTCAGCCTCGAGAAGGGCGACATCGACGACTACCTCGCCGAGAGCGAGCTCACGCTGGACGCCGACGTCGTCCGCTCGATCAAGCAGCTCCAGCGCTTGTTTCGCTTGACCCCCGATTTCGACGCGGCCGCTCACCTCATCGGCCAGGCGCTCGACTCCGCGGTCCAGATCGCACGCATCCCGGAAGACCGATTCGTGGCCGATCATGAAGAGCACGTGGGTGGCCTCACGGCGGCGCGCGATATCCACCGCACGGCATCCCATTACGCGAACGAGATCCTCACGACGCTGGTCAAGTTCCACCCGAGCCTGAACGAGATCGGCGGGCTGAGCGCCGTACCGGGGCCTGTCAATTTCTCCGTGCTCGATCCGACGCACGGCTACACCGCCGGGCTCGTGACATCGCCTAGCCCGGCAATCTCGGGCAAGTTCCCGAACTGGATCACCCTGTTCGGCGACCTCAACAAATGTGCTTGTAAGCACTGCCAGACGGTGCTGAGCCCCGGCGCGTACCTGATGGACCTGCTGGAGTGGGTCGACGGCGCGCCCAAGAGGACGCTGTTCGAGCGCCGGCCCGACCTCGAGGACATCGAGCTCACCTGCTCCAATACGAACACGGTCTTGCCTTATATCGACATCGTCAACGAGGTCCTCGAAGCGGTCGTCGAGCCGCTCGAGTTCACCATCGGCCTCACGCCCGAGACGATGAACCAGGCAAAGGACGGCGTCGAGGGGGCGCTCGGCGCGCTTCGCAGCGCGGTTCTCGCCGAAGGGTACGTGCTCAGCGAGCGCGCGGTCGCCAATCAGAGCGCCGCCTATACCGAGCCGAGCAAAGAGTGGATCGTCGAGGACGATGCCGTCCGCTTCAGAATCCGGGGCAACGCCTCGCCGCTCACGGTCTATCCAGCGCTCCAGACCAACGGAGCGAACGACTCGCTCGAGGTGTTCCCGGAGCACTTCAACCGCAAGGCGTACGACACGCTCGCGCAGGCCGTCTTCCCGTTTCATCTGCCGCTGGCGCTCGGCAGGGAAGAGATCGACATCTTCCTCAAGCAGAAGAACATCCGAAAGCATGAGATCCTCGAGGCGTTCTCGACGAGCGACGCCGACACGAAGCTCCTGGATCCGAACATCGCGCTCGCCTACCTGAACCTGACGCCCTCCGAGGCTCAGGCGATCCTCGGCGCGGAGCGCCCGGTGTCGGAGTACTGGGGCTTCGTGATCCCGCCCGACGCCGACGAGGTGACCATCCGGCGGCCTGACAAACCCACCCTCAAGATCACCGCCGCGGAGCCGGCCCCGGGGGATCTGGACACGAGGCCGGCCTGGGTCAAGCTCGTGACGCTGGTGCCCGTATTCCTGCACCGCGCGGGCCTGAGTTACCAGGAGCTGCTCGACCTCTTGGATACCCGCTTCGTCCACCTCCAGGCCGCCGATCAGCACGGGATCCACGTCGTATCGAGCACAGACGAGCTCGTCGAGTGCAACTACAACGAGTTCCAGATCGCGCACCTCACTACGGATACGCTGCGGCGCGTCAGCTTCTTCGTCCGGCTCTGGCGCAAGCTCGGCTGGAGCATGCGCGAGCTCGACGTCTATCTGATGAGCCTCGAGGGCGGCAACATCCCCGCCAATCTCGTCAGGCTCGCTCAGGTGAAGCGCCTGGTCGACTCGCTGAAGCTCCCGCCGCTCGACGTCGTCGCGTGGTGGGCGAACCTCGACACGCGTCGCACCGGGCGAATCGAGAAGAGCCGCTTCGACGAGGTCTTCCTCGTGGGCGCCCCGAGCCAGGCCGAGTATCAAGGGCTCGAACGGGTGCGGATCGGGGCGACGGTCAACCTCGCGACGGTGACTGATGACGAGGACTATCCGGCGCACCTCCGCGCGGCCCTCCGCCTGAATTCGACCGATATCGAGCGGCTCTGGGGGGAGGTCATCGTCTCAGAGTCGGTCACGAACCTCGGGCTGGCCGAGCTCACGGAGATGCACCGGGTAGCGACGCTCTCGAGGGCGATGGGGCTCTCGGTCGCCGAGTTCTACGACCTCACCGCGCTCGTGGGCAGCCCGTTCGTGGAGGAGGTGACCGATCTCCAGGCGGCCATCCTGAACACCTACGCCGTCATTCGAGAGCTCGAGCGAGCTCGGGCGACGCGCATGTCCGCCGCCGAGATCGCCTATTATCTGCGCCATGAAAGCGGCCCGGGCGATCCGTTCGCGCCTGCGGCGGAGGACATAGCTCGCGCCGTTCAACGGCTCTCGGCGGCAGCGGCGGAGATCGAAGCGACCTACCCGGACCAGATCCCTGACGCGGCCGCGCTGGTCGCTGCGCTCACCAAGGTCATGCCGGCCGAGAAGGTCGTGCGGGCGATCCAGATCGTCGAGGGGCCGCCTGCGCCGCCCAACCTGGGCGACTTCGCTACGCAGGCGGAGTACGATGCCGCGCTCGCAGCGTACGAAGCGGTGCACGCACCGCTCTCGCAGCAAAACCTGAATTTCCTGGCGCGCTATTTCCTTCGGTTCTGGTCGGCGACCCCCGACTTCGTTCCCCTCGAACAGCTGGTCACCTACGACGCGGGTCTCTCGCGCGTGCTGCGCTACAAGCTCGTGTGGGATCGGCTCCGCGCCTACCTGGTCGACCAGGCGCGGGCGGCCTCGGCTCTCACCGTGGCTGCCGAGTCCATGGACCTCGCCCGTGATGAAACCGAAACGCTGCTCACGAAGGCGCTCCGGAGCTTGACCACGGACTTCTCCCCCGCCCTCCACGACTGGAAGAGCTTCCTGAAAGGGGGATGGAATACCGCGGTGCCCGGGGAACTCAGGGCCTCCGTGGTCATCCCTCGGGACGACGACTACGTGTTCATCATCTCGGTCAGCTTGCCGGTGGCGCCCAGCATCGAGGTCGCCTTGTGGGTCGACGGCAAGCAGCGCATCACCTATGGGTTCAACGAGGTTCAACAGAACAGGCACTACCTCCACGATGCCCTGAGTCTGAAGGCGGGCACGGTCCTTGACGTGCGTATCACCTATAGCAACGCTGAGGACGTCGCGCTGCTCTGGCAAGTCGGCAACGCGGACGTGGTCCCCGTGCCCGCGAGCGCCATCGTCCCATTCCGGACGGATGTCTACACCAAGCTGTTCAAGGCTGTCGGGCTCGTCAGAGGTCTCGAGCTGAAGAAGCCAGAGCTGAGATATCTGATCGAAGCGGACAGCTCGATCGGGCTTTCGCTCAACGCGCTCCCCGCGCGCGACGCCGACGCGGATGTGCCGTGGTCGGCGCTCGCGGGCCTCATCGATCTGCTCGACCTCCAGCGTTCGGTGGAGCTCAAGACCAAAACCCTGTTCGAGTTCTGGAGCGAAGGCGGTGGCGCTGCCGACGCGGGCGCCGATGACGTGGCGGCGCTCACTGGATGGAAGACCGAAGACATCCTGGCCGTCTTCGATCTGATCTCTCCGGCTCCACCCCCGCCGCCGCCCTGGCATGATATCCAGATTCCCTCGAACACGGTCAAGCTCTGGCAGATGCTCAGGGCGACGATGCAGATCGTCCGGCGGCTCGAGCTCAACGCGAGCCAGATCATCGACCTCTTGCTCAGCCCAGCGCCGACCATCGGCGCCGCCGTTCAGCTCAGGAACGCCTTCCGATCGCAGTTCAGCAGGGATGCCTGGAAGGAGGTCTTCAAGCCGCTGCGCGACCCGCTCCGGCGACGCGAGCGCGACGCGCTCACGGGATACCTCACGACCGGCGCCGTCGAGGTCGACGGCGTGAACGGCGAGCAGAAGCCCGACTTCGTCGACGAGAACGACCTCTTCGCTCACTTCCTGATCGACGTCGAGATGGAGCCCGACACGCTCATCTCGCGTATCCGGCTCGCTTTGAACGTCGTGCAGCTCTTCGTCCAGCGCGTCTTCCTCGGACTCGAGGACAACGCCTCGCTGATCCAGCTCGAGCAGGCCAAGGACCAGTGGGCGTGGATGCAGAACTACCGGGTCTGGGAGGCCAACCGCAAGGTCTTCCTCTACCCCGAGAACTGGATCGAGCCGGAGCTGCGCGACGACAAGACCGAGTTCTTCACGGAGCTCGAGAATGAGCTCGTCGAGGGCGACATCACGCACGAGCGGGGCCTCACGGCCCTCCAAAACTACCTGGAGAAGATGAGCGAGGTGTCGAACCTCGAGGTGGTAGGCACCTACGCCGAGGAGGTCTTTTCTTCCGGCGTCAATCACGTCCTTCACGTCGTGGGGCGCACGCGCTTCCAGTCACGGAGCTTCTATTACCGGACGTTCCAGGCCAAGCAGTTCCACGACGGGATCTGGACGCCGTGGAAGAAGATCAACCTCGATATCAACGCCGACGTCGTCGCGCCGGTCGTCTTCAATGGGCGCCTCCACCTGTTCTGGCCCCTGGTGCAGAGCAAGCAGAAGCCGAAACCCCTGCCGGCGAACAAGAACCACGTGGACGGAGACAACGCCGGAGCCGTGCACGCGGAGTTCCAGGCGGAGATCCGCCTCATGTGGAGCGAGTACGTGGCCTCGGAGAACAAGTGGCTCAAGCCCAAGCTCTCCAAGAGCCGCGTGACCGATGACGACGCGGAGACGATCTTCGATCGCGAGCTCGGCGAAGACAAGCCCCGGACGGCGGGCTACCACCTGCGTGTCGCCGTCGGGAGCAGCGAGTACGTGTCGGTGGATGTCGTCAAGACGAACATTCCGAGTGCGGACGGCGTGAGCCGGGGCGATTCGCTCGCCGAATGGCTCTGGAAAGACAAGAACTTCCTCAGACCGAAGCGGCTCGGCACGTTCGCCATCTGGCACACGGGCGACGACACGCTGGGGTCCAGCGACCTCGTGCTCAAGGTGGGAGAGAGCTGGCCGGAAGGAACCCTGCTCGTGCAGAACGCCGCCGTCGAGGTGGATTACATCGTCCACGCCAGGAACGCCGGCGATGAGCTTCGATTCCTGGGCAACGCGCCGTTCTTCCGGAGGACCCCGGGCGCCTTCCGCGTCTTCGGCACGAACTTCCCCTATCTTGGCAGCACCGAGCTCAAGCCCTTCTTCTACGAGACACCCTCCACGAGCTTGTTTGCCGTGAGCAAGGGGGTCGTGACGCAGTCGGGCCTGAGCCGGGAAAAGACGCAGGTCGCCTCGTTCTCGACGTTCAACCATCCGCTGGTGACGGAGGTGCGAAAGCGCCTGCAGGCGTTCGGGCCCGAAGGCATCATGAACCGCGCGACGCAGGCGCTGCCCATCGCCGACAACCGGTACTACTCGAACTACTACTACAATTACTACGGCCACCTCTACCTGGGCTACCACATCGCCGGCGACAGGCAGGCCTGGGGTACGACGCAGCGCCTGATCGAGACGGAGCTCCACCCGACGCGCAGCGTCGAGCAGCCGTATCCGCTGCCCACGATCGAGTTCGGCTACGGGACGCCGTTCGGCATCTACAACTGGGAGCTCTTCTTCCATCTGCCGATGCTGATCGCGGGGCGCCTGAGCCAGGACCTGAAGTTCGAAGACGCGATGAAATGGTACCACTATGTCTTCGACCCCAAGCAGGAGCTCACGCGATACGAGCAGACCAAGCGCTGGGTCGAGCGCCTGCCGGCCGGCTGCCGTTACTGGAACTTCCTGCCGTTCTTCGCCAACAAGGACGCGACTGACAGCCTCTCGGAGACGCTGGGGCTCACGAAGACGCTGTCGACCTACGATCGCCAGGAGCTCACCGCGCTGATCGACGACTGGCGGCGCAACCCCTTCAATCCGCACCTCATCGCGCGGCAGCGGCTGGTGGCGTACCAGAAGTCCGTGGTGATGAAGTATCTCGACAACCTCATCGCCTGGGCGGATCAGCTCTTCCGGCTGGACACGATCGAGGCCATCAATCAAGCGACGCAGCTCTACATCCTCGCGGCCGAGCTGCTCGGCGACCGCCCCGAGGCGGTCGAGCCGCTGACGGGTGAGCCCAGGTACACGTACCGCGAGCTCAAGACGAAGGGGATCACGAGCTTCTCGAACGCCATCGTCGACGTCGAATACCGGCTCGTGAGCAACAGCGAGCACCTCAAGCAGACCCAGCTCGCGCAAGAGGACTCGGCGACGGCCTCGATCAAGAACCTCTCGCTCAGGACCCTCTTCTTCTGCGTGCCGAGGAACGAGCGGCTCGATGGCTACTGGGACACGGTGCAGGACCGTCTCTTCAAGATAAGAAACAGCATGAACATCGATGGGGTCAAGCGTCAGCTCAAGCTGTTCGAGCCCCCCATCGACCCGGCCCTGCTCGTGCGCGCCGCCGCGGCGGGCCTCGACCTCGGGAGCGTTCTCGCGCAGCTCAACGCGCCGCTGCCCTGCTACCGCTTCGGCACGTGGATCCAGCGGGCGGTCGATCTCGCGAACGAGCTCAAGGGCTTCGGGGCAGCGCTGCTCGCGGCGCTCGAGAAGAAGGACGCCGAGGAGCTGCAGCTCATGCGCCATGGGCATGAGATCAAGATGCTGGAGCTCGTGCGCCGGGTGCGGCAGGCGCAGATCGCCGAGGCCGAGGAGAACATCAGGGCGCTCGAGCTCTCACGGGCGCTCGCCGAGGAGCGCCACACGGAGTACCGCACGCGCGCTCGCATCAGCAAGAGCGAGCGGACACAGATCTCACTGACCGAGTGGAGCACCCGGCTCGAGGTGGGTCAGGGTGCATTCCACACACTCGCCGGGCTGTTCGCGCCTATCCCCGACCCTGAGGCAGGCATGGTGGGGCCGTTTCCGTTCCTTGGCGTGAACGTGAAGACCGGAAGCGCGCTCACCAGCGTGATGAGATCCATTGCCGACGGGCTCGGCGCCGCGGCCAGCTATACGCGAGGCAACGCGAGCCTCGCCGGCATCAACGCCGGCCACGAGCGGCGCTGGGAGGACTGGAAGCTGCAAGAGCGGCTGGCGCGTAAAGAGATCGAGCAGATCAACCAGCAGATCGTGGCCGCGCAGATCCGGCGCGACATCGCGCAGCGCGAGCTCGAGAACCACGAAACGCAGGTGGAGCACGCGGAAGAGGTGCGCGACTTCTTGCAGGAGAAGTTCACGAGCCGCGACCTCTACCAGTGGATGGTGCGCGAGCTCAGCCGCACTTATCAGCAGGTGTACAAGCTCGCCTATGACGTGGCGAAGAGCGCCGAGCGCACCTTCCAGTTCGAGCTCGGGCTCGATGGAACGAGCTTCATCCAGTTCGGATACTTCGACAGCCTGCGGCAAGGGCTGCTCGCCGGCGAGAAGCTCGTCCTCGACCTCAAGCGCATGGAAGTGGCCTACCTCGAGCGCAACCGGCGCGAGTTCGAGATCCAGAAGCCGATCTCGCTCGCCGCGATCAACCCGGCCGCGCTTCAAGACCTGCGCGAGAAGGGCGCCTGCGAGTTCGAGCTCCCGGAGGTGCTGTTCGATCTCGATCACCCTGGCCAGTACTTCCGGCGCATCCGAGCGGTCAGGCTCACGATCCCCTGCGTCACCGGGCCGCATACCAGCGTCAGCGCCAAGCTCACCCTGCTCGGCAGCGCCATTCGCAAGCAGAGCACGGCCAATCCGACCGCCTACGCGTATACCGGCTTCGACGACCCGCGCTTCGTCCATGACCTCGTGGGCATTCAATCGATAGCGACCAGCAGCGCGCAGAGCGACGCAGGACTGTTCGAGCTCAACTTCCGCGACGAGCGCTACCTGCCCTTCGAGGGCGCAGGGGTCATCAGCCGGTGGAGGCTCGAGCTGCCGACGGCGTATCCGCAGTTCGATCACAACACCATCTCCGACGCCGTCATGCAGCTCAGCTACACCGCGCGCGACGGCGGCGGCACGCTCAAGGACGGCGCGGAATCCGCGATCATCGACGGGCTCAACAAGCTCCTCAAGGTCGTCTCCGACGAGGAGACCGGGCTCGTGCGGGTCCTTAGCCTCCGCAAGGAGTTCCCCGACGTGTTCCACCGCCTGCTCACCAATCCGGGCGAGCCCGTCGATATGACGCTCCTGCCCGAGCACTTCCCGTTCGTCATCCGGCGCGCCCGCATGACGCTGACGCTCGCCAACATCGTCAATAACGAGGGCTACGTCGACGTTCACGTCATCACCAAGCCCGGCGCCACGCTGAGCGGCGCCGACATCTCGCTGAACGGCGGCGACGAGGCGCAAGTGAACCCGCAAAACGGCGTCGCCGTGCAGTCCCTGCCCAAAGGCGGCAGCGCCTCCACGACGTTGCTCCAGAACTGGGCCGCGGAGACCTGGGCGCTGGAGCAACACGGCCTGAACGCCGACACCGTGGAAGATATCGTCTTTGTCGTGAGATACACGGCGGCGGCCGCCGACTGAAACCTGAACCGTCCGCGGTCTCTACTGCGTCATGAGGAGAGCAACATGGCAAGAGTAATGATCTGGCCCGACCTCTACAAAGAACAGGGCCACTGGCTTCCGTGCATCAACCTGGCCAAATCCCTGCAGAGCTCCGGCTACACCGTGGAGTTCATGGGTATCCCGGATTGCCGTTTCATCATGGAACCGTACATGAATTCTCTGAGCGACCCGATGTTCCACGAGATTTTACCATCGGTGTACCCGCTCGGGCACTCGTACGAGAACAAACTCGAGCCGCTCGACCAGCGCTGGAAGCCGCACCATCTGCTGCCGATCTGCCGCGGCGCGCTCGATGACGTCTTCCTCGGGCCCTCCGCGCCGAACCTGCTCATCGGCGGCTACTTCACCGCGCTCGAAACGCTGCTCATCCATCGCAAATACGGGATCCCTTTCATCTTGATCACCACCTACCTCCGCCACCCCGACGACACGCCCAGGCTCCACGCCAAGACCAAGCTCGTCTACATGCCGCGCGCCGTCTCGCAAAAGCTCATCGACTCCGTCTCGCCGCAGCCGGGCCTCGACATCGATCAATTCATCGAGCCGCTCCGAGACAAGCTCGAGCTGATCCCTTGCCCCCGTGTGTTCGACTTCACCGACGAGGACTGGAATCATGGCGACCACGTCAAGTACGTCGAGCCCATGATCGCTCGGCAGCACCTGGGCGGAGGCTCCTTGCCCGGCAATCCGGCGGGGATCCCGACGGACAAGCCGCTCATCTTCGGCACCGCCGGCTCGCAAGTCCAGGATTACGAGTTCAAGGCACGGCAGTTCTTCAATAATCTGATCGATATGATGAAGACCCAGAGGATGGACGACTATCACCTCGTCCTCGCGGTCGGCGACAAGCTCCTCGCTCAGCTCAACGTCGAATACGGCGTTGACGTGGACCCGCTCAACAACCGCCTTCCAGCGAACGTCAGCCTCTTCTCCTGGGTCTCGCAGCTCGACATCCTGAAGCAGGCCGAGGTGGTGTTCATGCACGGCGGCCTCGCCACGATCAAGGAGTCCATCTGGGAGCAGGTCCCCATCGTCATCGTTCCCCACGGCAAAGACCAGATGGACAACGCCCTGAGGATCCGGCGGAGCGGCATCGGAGTCGTCTCCGAGGTCGCCGACCTCACTCCGCAGCAGCTCCGCGGCCTCTTCACGGCGGCCACATCGAGCAAGTGGATCCGGCAGAAGCTCGCGAAGATGAAGGCGTTGTTTCAGGTCGAGGAGAGCAAGGCACCGAAGCCCAGCATTCAACTGATCCAGAGCGTGGTGGCCCCTTGAACCGTCGGTGAGGCGTCATGAAAAAGAGAGAGCGATCCAGCGACGGCCGT
Organism: Sorangium sp. So ce128; assembly: GCF_051525245.1. Taxonomy (NCBI): domain Bacteria; kingdom Pseudomonadati; phylum Myxococcota; order Polyangiales; family Polyangiaceae; genus Sorangium; species Sorangium sp. So ce128. The sequence continues at coordinate 9,396,961 of NZ_CP150313.1, forward strand.
AAAGGCCAACCGGACACGACGTCGACGAACCGGGTGCAGGCGACGCCCGATCAGGGCGCTGAAGCGCGCGCTGCGCGCGAGGACGGCGGGTCCGGCGACGGGAAGGGCCGCGAACCTGGCGGGCAGCCCCTGTTGCCCGCGCTCACCCTGCCGAAGGGCGGAGGTGCCATTCGCGGCATCGGCGAGAAATTCTCGGTCAACCCGGCGACGGGCACCTCGTCGCTCGCCGTTCCGCTCCCCGCGTCGCCCGGTCGCGGCGGGTTCGGCCCCCAGCTCCAGCTCGCGTACGACAGCGGGGGCGGCAACGGCGCCTTCGGTCTCGGATTCGCTCTCTCGATCGCGAGCATCTCCCGGAAGACCGACAAGGGCCTTCCGCGCTACCTGGACGACATCGAGTCTGACGACTACATCCTCTCGGGCGCGGAGGATCTGGTCCCCACGCTCAGCCAGACCGGCGCGCCTGAGCTCGATCGCGGCACCCATGTCGCGCGCACCTACAGGCCGCGGGTGGAAGGCCTCTTTGCGCGTATCGAGCGCTGGATCCGAAAGGATGACGGCGACGTGCATTGGCGTGTGACCACCAAGGACAATACAATCCACGTCTATGGCCAGACGCCCGAGACGCGCATCGCGGACCCCGGGGGCCCGCAGGTGGGCCGCGGTGCGCGCATCTTCAGCTGGCTGCTCGAAGAGAGCCGCGACGACAGGGGTAACATCATTCGTTACGAGTACAAGGCCGAGGACGGCGACGGCGTCGACCCTTCGGACTCGAGCGAGAAGAGCCGCTCCGAGCGCCAGGGAGGGGATCTTGTCTTCCTTGCCACTGCCCAGCGTTACCTGAAGCGCGTCCATTACTGCAATGCGGCCCCGTTCGTCGCGAGCGACTTCATGATGGAGATGGTGTTCGATTACGGCGAGCACGCGCCCGCCGAGACGACCACCACCGCCGTACCCACACCGGCGGACTCCGGACCGGGGTCCGCGCCCTGGACGGTCCGCCAGGACCCGTTCTCGAGCTACAGGGCCACGTTCGAGGTGCGTACGTACCGGCTTTGCCGTCGCGTGCTCATGTTTCACCGCTTCCCCGCCAATGGCACGCCGGTGCTCGTCAGGTCGACGGACTTCGAATATGATGCCAGCGGAGCGTTCACCTATCTCGTGGGTGTCACGCAGGCGGGTTATCTGTTCGACACGGTCACGAGCACCTGGCAGCGCCAGGTGTTTCCCACGCTGCGCCTCGACTATGTGCGACCCGTCATCAACGACACGCTGAGCGCGCTCCCGCGGGACAGCCTCGTGGGGATCGAGGGCGGCGTGGACGGAGCGGCCAAGCAGTGGATCGATCTCAACGGCGAGGGCATCCCCGGGGTGCTCATCGACGAAGGGTCGACCTGGTACTACAAGGCGAACCGCGGGCAAGGAAAGCTGGAGGCGCCCCGCACCCTCTCCGCCTTGCCTGCGCCGAGCGCGCTCGTGGGGGGCGTCCAGCAACTGGAGGACCTCGGTGGGGATGGCCAGCTCGATCTGGTCGCCTACGGCGCCCCGCTCTCCGGCTACTTCTCGAGCACGAAAGAGGGCGGCTTCGAGGCGCTCCGGACATTCGAGTCCCTTCCGAACATCGACTGGATGGATCCGAACTTGCGCTTCATCGACCTCGATGGCGACGGACTCGCGGATCTGCTGATCACCGAGGACCACGCGTTCGTCTGGTACCGCTCGAAGGCGAAGCAGGGCTTCGGCGAAGCCCAGCGTGTCTTCTATACGGACGACGACGAGCGCGGGCCGGCGGTCGTGTTCGCGGATCCGGAGCAGAGCATCCAGCTCGCCGACATGAGCGGCGACGGGCTCGTCGACATCGTCCGCGTGCGCAACGGCGAGGTGTGCTTCTGGCCCAACCTCGGTTATGGGCGCTTCGGCAAGAAGGTCACGCTGGAGAACAGCCCCGTCTTCGCGGCCATGGACGAGTTCGACGCGCGGCGCGTCCGCTTCGGCGACGTCGACGGCTCGGGCACCAGCGACATCTTCTATCTGGGGAGCGATCGCGTCGCCCTCTACCTGAACGAATCCGGCAACCGCCTCGCCGCGCCCGTGCACATTCACTCGCTGCCGCCGGTGGACAACGTCGTACGGCTTGGCATCGTCGATCTGCTCGGCCAGGGCACCGCGTGCCTGGTCTGGTCGTCGCCGCTCCCCACGGCGCGTTCCGTCTTCTACGTGGATTTGATGGCGGGCGCGAAGCCGCACCTGCTCCGCTCGGTCGTCAACAACCTCGGCGCGGAGACGACGATCAGCTACGCGACGTCGACGAAGTTTTACCTCGAGGACAGGGCCGCCGGCATCCCATGGCTCACGCGCCTCCCCTTCCCGGTGCACGTGGTCGATCATGTCGAGCACGTCGACGCAATCTCGAAGAGCCGGCTCGTGACGACGTATCGCTACCGGCATGGGTTCTTCGACGGCGTGGAGCGCGAGTTTCGCGGGTTCGCCCGCGTCGAGCAGCGCGACGCGGAGGAGTTCACGGTGGGAGCCTCCGGGACCGAGCTCTTCCAGGCGCCGGTACGGACGGTGAGCTGGTATCATACGGGCGCCTGGCTCGAGAAAGAGCGGCTGGAAAGGGAGCTGGCGGAGGAGTACTTCCAGAAGGGACCGGCCGCCCTGCTCTTGAAGGACACCGTGCTCCCGCAGGGCATGTCCATTCAGGACGAGCGCGAGGCAGCGCGAGCGCTGCGCGGGAGGTTGCTGCGCCAGGAGATCTACGCGCTGGACGGCACAAACAAAGAGAACATCCCGTATCTCACGACCGAGCAGAGCTTCGAGGTCAGGCGCATCAAGACGAGCGAAGGCACGCGGCACGGCGTCTTCATGGTGCATGAGCGAGAGCGTGTCCTCATTCACAGCGAGCGCAAGGCCGACGATCCGCGCGTCGTCCACGACCTCGTGCTCGACGTCGACGAGTTCGGCAACGTCGAGCGCAGGGTGTCGATCGCGTATGCACGCGCCACGGGAGAGCCGGAGCAGCGACGCGCATGGACGACAGTGACGGAGAGCGATTACATCAACAAGCCAACGGAAATCACGTGGTACAGGGTTGGCCTCCAATGCGAAGAGCGGCTCTTCGAGCTCACCGGGCTCACGCTGCCGGCCGCTGGACAGGGCCTGCTGGCTCGCTCCGCGCTGCACGATGAACAGGGGACGGGTGTCCTCGATATGCTTGATCCAGAGGACGATTTGCCCTACGAGGGCGAGTCGACCGGCCTTGCACCCCAGCGCCGCCTGATCCAGCGAACGCAGCAGGTCTTTTACGAGGACGACCTTTCCGGGCCCTTGCCGCTCGGTGAAGTCGAAGCCCTTGCGCTGCCTTACAAGCGCTACGAGCTCGCGCTGACGCCGGGGCTCGTGAGCGAGATCGTGCAGAGATCCGGGCAGCTCAGCGCGACGGCGTTCGATCCTGCGGTATTGTTGTCCGAGGGGCGCTATGTCCAGCGCGACGGGGGGTACTGGACGGCCAGCGGCCACGTCATCTTCGATCCCGCGCGCTTCTACCTCCCGGTTGAGGCGGTCGACCCGTTCGGCGGGCACTCCTTCGTCACCTATGACGACTTTGCGCTGCTCATCGAGACCTCAACGGATCCGCTCAACAACCAGGTCCAGGCCGAGAACGACTACCGCGTCCTCGCCCCGTGGCACATCACCGACCCAAACCTCAACCGCTCCGCCGTCGCCTTCGACGCGCTCGGCAGGGTCGTCCGCAGCGCCGTGATGGGCAAAGACAACGCGAACGAGGGCGATACGCTCGACAACCCGACATCGCGCATCGAATACGACATTCTTCGCTGGCAGGTCGAACAGAAGCCGGCCTTCGTGCACACATACGCGCGGGAGGTACATTATGCCGACAGTCCGAGCACCCCGTTTCGAGAGAGCCTCGCCTACTGCGACGGCTTCGGTCGCGTGGTCATGCAGAAGGTTCAGGCCGAGCCAGGCGACGCGCCGCTCCGCGATGGCCAAGGTGTCCTCATGCGCGAGGGCAATGACGCGCTCGTCATCGGGCCCGTGACGGCCCGCTGGGTCGGGACAGGCCGTACGGTCTTCAACAACAAGGGCAATCCGGTCAAGCAGTTCGAGCCGTTCTTCAGCTCCACCGCGGAATACGAGGAGGAGGCGGACCTGGTGGAATGGGGCGTCACCCCCATCCTGCACTACGACCCGCTCGATCGCGTCATCCGCACGGAGTTTCCCGACGGCACCGAATCTCGCGTGGAGTTCGACGCGTGGCTCACACGGACGTTCGATCAGAACGACGCCGTCATGGGCACGCCCTGGCTGGCCGAGCGGCAGTCGGGCTCGGCGAGCCCAGCAGCGCAGCGGGCCGCGACGCTTGCGCTCGAGCATGCAGATACGCCGACGGCCACGCACCTCGATGCGCTCGGTCGTGCCTTCTGGACCGTGATCCCTAACAGGATCCACGGGGTGGATGCCCCCTCCTACCACACACGCAGCAAGCTCGATGTGCAAGGCCATGTGCTCCGTATGCTCGACGCGCGCGGCGTCGAGGCGGTTACCGAGCAGTTCGACGTCCTTGGGCGGCGGTTTTCCACGGCGAGCCCGGACGGTGGAGTTCGCCTGGACGTCGTCGATATCGGTAACAAGCCGGTGCGCAGTTATAACGGCAGGAGGCAGAACCGTCGTTACACCTACGATGCCCTACAACGCCCGACACGCACGTGGTTGTTCCTCGACGGCGAGCCCGAGCGCCTCGTCAGGCGCGTGGTCTATGGCGAAGCGCATCCGGAAGCACTGCAACGCAACCTTCGCGGGCGGGCGTTCCAGGTGTATGATGGTGCGGGTGTGGTGACCAGCCAGGCGTACGACTTCAAGGGCAACTTGCTGCAGGCGTCGCGCCGGCTGCGCAGCGAGGTGCATGCTGGCGCCGACTGGTCGGTGCTCTCGGCGCTCACGGACGTGTCGGCCATCGCCGCCGCGGCCGACCCGCTGCTCGAGGCCGAGAGCTTCGAGATGCAGACGGAGTACGACGCGCTGAACCGGCCGACGAGCCAGATCGCGCCGGATGCGAGCGAGATCAAGCCCACGTACAACGAGGCGGGCCTGCTCGAACGCATCGAGGTGTGGATTCCGGGCGCGGCGACATGGACGACGTTCGTTGACAACATCGATTACGACGCGAAGGGCCAGCGAGAGCGGATCGACTACGGCAACGGCACGTCCACGGAATACACGTACGATCCGCTGACTTTCCGGCTGGCGCGCCTCCGGACGACGCGCAGCTCGGACGGCGCCGTTCTTCAGAACCTGACGTACACCTACGACCCCGTTGGGAACATCGTCGAGATCAAGGACAGCGCGCAGCAGACGGTGTTCTTCAACAACGCCGTGGTGTCACCGGACGCGCAGTACGTCTATGACGCGGTATACCGCCTGATCGAGGCTACGGGACGAGAGCACGCGGGCGGGCTCGCCGACGTGCAGCGCGACCAGAACGACCTGCCGATTCACGCGCTGCCGCACGCGAACGACGCGCAGGCGCTCAGGAACTATACCGAGGAGTACTTTTACGACGCCGTCGGCAACATCCAGCGGATGGAGCATCTGGCCGGCGCGGGGACCTGGATCCGGCGGTATTCCTACGAGACGACGAGCAACCGGCTCAAGAGCACCTTCGGGGATCCCGAAGACGAGCCGTCCAGCCCGATGTACACGCATGATGCCCACGGCAACATGACGGCCATGCCGCACATCCCAGCGCTCACGTGGGATGAGAACGACCAGCTGCAAAGCACCGATCTCGACGGCGGCGGGGTCGTCTACTACACCTACGACGCGACCGGCCAGCGCGTGCGCAAGGTCTGGGAGCACAGCGGGCTCGTCGACGAGCGCATCTACCTCGGCGGCTACGAGGTCTACCGCAGGCGCAACGCGACAGGGCTCGTGCTCGAGCGGCAAACGCTGCACGTGATGGATGGCGCGCAGCGGCTGGCCATGGTCGAGACCAAGACGGTCGACACGTCGGGGCCCTTCACGGTGACGCCGCGGCTGCGCTACCAGCTCGCCAACCACCTCGGGTCGGCCTCGCTGGAGGTCGACGGGGCGGGGCTCGTGATCGGCTATGAGGAGTACCATCCCTTCGGGACCACGGCGTACTGGTCGGCGGACGGCGCGGCGGAGGTGAGCCGGAAGCGGTATCGCTACACGGGGAAGGAGCGGGACGAAGAGACGGGGCTCTACTATCACGGGGCGCGGTACTATGCGGCGTGGCTCGGGCGGTGGACGGCGGCGGATCCCATCGGGACGAGAGCCGGCTTGAATTTGTTCGCCTATGTAAAAGGCAACCCTGTCAGGCTCATCGATCCCACTGGGACAGAAGACAGCCCACCGCCCGCTTCAAAGACGCCCGACATAAGCGATCAGATAAGCACGGCCCTCAAGCTGGCGTTCGTGCTTGCGACCGATCAAACCCCCGAGCAATTCGGGCAAGGAATGGTAGACAAAGCGAATCGAGCGTTCGTGGAGCCCTTCGCGACGATCTATGCTCCAGGGGGGATGCTCGACAAGGCAGCACAGAAGGCCGTCGATCTTTTACAAGGGGCGCCAGACAAGGAATACGTCACACCAGAAGAACACAAGAGAATGTTCGGCGCCATCGTCGACGTTGGAACATCTTTGTTTCCTGGAGTTGGAGAAATTAGAATCGACATCCCTGAACCGCGCCTGGCGACCGCCAACGCCGGCAGTACGGCCACGTCAGCAGGGACCATCGTATTCGATTCTTCGATAGTCAAGGCTCCAGCAGCTGCCATGAGCGCTGCGAACAAAGGCGATGGTGGTTCGTCGAAGTCACCTCCGAAGCCGGAGGCAGGCTCGACAGGAGCGAAGGGAGGCACGGCGGCAGCGAGCGAAGATGCCGTTACGCTGACGGGGACCGTCATAAAGGAAAAATCTCATCGAGTCTCTGGTCAGCCGCAAGGCTCCCCCCAACTGAACTCAGCACGTATCAAGGGTGAGAGAATCGGCAGCAGCATCACGCTGGAGAGTGGGAGGGTCGCCGAGGCCGTGCGACAGGTCAACGCCCACCGCCTCCCGAAGGACCAGGCCATCGTTGCGATCCGGGCTGCACTCGAATCCGTACCTGGGCAATATATGGGCACGCGTGTGGTGCCGTATGGCAATCATACCATACTTACCCCGGTCCTGAGGGGAGGCCCTGGTACAAAGGTGCTTGTGGTGGCGCCGAACGGCGTGATAAGATCGGCGCAGACTGACTTGACGATGAAGGGATCGACGTACCTGTTCAAAGGCCTCAAATACATCGACTGATGCCATGGAATCTCGGAGCGGAGGAGTCATGAATCCTATCAACGCGCTTCAGCTTTATCTCATGTCACGTATGCGGAACAAGGAGGGTGTCGCAGAAGGCCTGAGGCGTTTAGGCGTCGATAGGGCGGCGTTCGATGCGGCCAAGGAGATGCTGGCGCGCGCACGGCTGGATCATGAGGACCCAGACATGGCGGACGAGTGCAGTGCCGACTTGTATCGTCGGTTCCTTGGAGCGCCGCAGCGCGTCGAGCCGGCGCCGAGAGACCACGAGCCGAACGCCATGAAGATGTTCTACTCGCTCCCCGTGTGGCCAGATCTGGAGCTGGAGCTCAGGATGAGCAACGAGCACACCCTCTGTGAGATCCGCTTCGTTCGCGCGGGTGAGCCCAAGGCGCGCCGGCTTCGGCTCGAGGAGGTTATACCCTGGAGGGTGGTGGAGGACGATATCCCATGCAATTGCAGCGAGGCGGTCGTGGTGGATGGGTTTGGAACATGGACCGACTACTGCTGCACCCTGCTCGAGCCCGGGAGCCCAGAGTATCTCTGGGCCTTCGACTACGGTCTCCTGCAGAAGGTAATTCCCTGGAAGGACACGAACCTGAACAAGGAGGAAGCCGCCTACCCTAGCCTGGAGAGCATCCTCGGGGAGCCATAGACGCCGCGGTAGGGCAAGTTCATCCCTGTGGCGGCGGTCACCTGTCGGCGGAGCGACGTCCTCCACGGCACGGAAGGTCCTTCCAAGCCCCGTCCCGAAGCCAGGCCTCTTTGGAAGCAGTGCGGTGGAGAAGGGCGCGCTGCGCGTCTGCGACGCGTGCGAGTGATGGCAGGATGGCGCTCTCCCTCGTTCGAGCTCATCCAGGCTCGGAGGGCTCATCCCCTGCCTCATCATGCTCGACGCCCGAGCGCCTGGCGCTGCACGAGCGGCTCCTCACTCAGGCCATGGCCGAGGCGGCTGAGCGCCGGATGCTCAAGACCAGCGGCGGAAGGCGGCCGTACAGCGTGACAATCGACAAGCGTTTGCCCGAATTTGAGGACATGCTAAAATACGCGCCATGGCCGCGCCTCAGCCAACGGTGACACCGCGGCGCATCTTCGTGATGGGCGACCCGCAGGCGCCGATGGCCAAGGTGATGGCCGTGCTCGCGTCGCACGCATTGCTCGGCGCGGACGGCCGGCTGGTCGACGACGTCGTGCTCGTGTCGATCGGCGATCACTTTGACTATGACCTCGATGATCCGGTGGGCGCGGGCGCGGAGGGGCTCTGCACGCTGCGCTGGCTGGCCAGCCACGATCCAGCGCAGGTGAGGCTCCTGCTCGGCAACCATGACGCGGCGCGGGTCATGGAGCTCGCCGGCCTCGACGACGTGCGGTTCGCTGCGGCGCGCGCGCTCGGGCGCTCGATCAAGGAGACCAGGCGGCGTGAAGGCGCCGAGGCCGCCGCCCGGCGCCAGCGCGACGAGTTCGCAGCGCAGTTCCCCGATGTGGCGACCCCGGGGCTCGCGGCGCGCGATTACGCGTCGTTCAGCGAGTCCCAGCGCGAGTTCGTCATCGAGCTGCTGCTCTGCGGCCGCTTTCATCTCGCGCTCTCAGGCGTGCTGCCCGACGGCCGCGCTGTGTTGCTGACCCACGCGGGCGTGACCACGCGCGAGCTCGCGATGCTGGGCATGCCGGACGAGCGCGACCCGCATCGGCTGGCGGCGGCCCTCGAGCGGCAGTTGCGCGCCGCGGTCGACGCGCGGCGCACGGAATGGCAGAGCGGCGCGCGCACGCCGCTTTCGCTCGAGCCTCTCCACGTCGCAGGCGCCGCAGGCAATGAAGGTGGCGGCCTCCTCTACCATCGACCTGCGTGCGTCGATCGCGTGGGTGGCGACCCGGCATGGGAGCTCGATCCGGCACGGCCACGGCGCTTCGAGCCGCGTTCGCTCCCGCGCGGCCTGCGACAGGTCGCCGGTCACACCGGTCACAGGAAGTGCAAGGCGGAGCTCGATCACGACTGGCTCACGGCGGCAGCGCACCAGAAGGAGATCGGAGGAATTCGCACGCTGCGCGCCGACGGCGACGTCGTCGTGTACGACCTCGGGATCCTGGACGATCGACCCGGAGCGACCGACCTCTACCTGATCGACGGGGAGATGCGGTTTACCGCGGCCGCCGATTACGCTTTGCTCCCGCTCGCCGAGCTGCTCGTCCCCGCGTGAACCCGATGCGCGTGTCTGCCGCTGCGCGCATCTAGACCAGGGGCAGCGGCCGAGCCGACCGGGCGACCAGAGGCCGAGAGCGGCGGAGCCGAGCGAGGCGCGAGGCGCCGTGTCGCGCCGTCGATCTCCTGGCGCCCTCCTGGCGCCGAGCTCGCCCGGAGATCGAGCAACGAGTAAAGAGACGCCATGCCCCCGGACGAACAGCCCACCGGAACGGTCGTGTCGATATGGCGCTATCCGGTCAAATCGATGCAAGGCGAGGAGATCGACGAGACGGCGATCACGGACCGCGGAGCGATCGGCGACCGGGCCTACGCCGTCCTCGACCGGGAGACGGGGCACGTCGCGAGCGCCAAGCACCCCGGCAAGTGGGGCGCGCTGCTCGCGTGCCGCGCGGCCTTCGCGGCGCCGCCGCGCCCCTCGGCGCCCTTGCCGCCCGTGTGGATCACGCTGCCGGACGGCGCCGTGCTCAGCAGCGCGCAGCCGGACGTGGATCGGGCGCTCTCGCGCGCCCTCGGCCGCGACGTGGCCCTCGTGAGCCGACCGCCCGACGCGGCGAGGCGCGAGGCGGATCGGTCGCCCGCGGACGGCTCCGCGGCGCAGGCCACGATCGTCGAGGAGCCGATGGCGCTCGCCGCGCCGGCCGGCACGTTCTTCGACGTGGCCGCCATGCACGTGCTGACCACGGCGACGCTCGACCGCCTGCGCGATCTCCACCCCTCGGCGCGCATCGAGGCCCCGAGGTTCCGCCCGAACCTCGTCGTCGCGACGGCCGCGGGCGAGCGCCGCTTCGTCGAGAACGGCTGGATAGGCCGCGCGCTCGAGATCGCCCAGGAGGTCCGCCTCGAGGTCATCGATCCTTGCCCCCGCTGCGTCGTCCCCACGCTGGCCCAGGGCGACCTCCCGCGCGATCCGGGCCTCTTGCGCGCGCTCGCCCGGCACAACGCGGTCGCGAGCGCGACCGTCGCCCCCGGCGTCGTGTTCCCGGCGGTCGCCGGGGTCTACGCGACCGTGCGCCGCGAAGGCGCGATCCGCCGCGGGGCCGCCGTCCAGCTGGGCGGAGCGGCCCTGTCCCCGCCCCGCTGACCGGCCCTGCCGCGGGTCCCTCGATCTCCCGCCGCGCCCCGCGACCAGGCCGCGCCCCGCGGAGCTCCAGACGAAGCGACGGCCGGCAGGGCGCGCCGCGAGCGCGCCAATCTACCCACATCGCCGCCCGCGCCCTCACCGGAGAACTCACGCGCTCACCCGCGACCACGGATTGCCACCCTCGAAGCAAATCGCGCAGAAATCCAGCCGAGTTCGCTCGATCAGCCGAGCACAAGAGCTCATCCACCAACTCACGTGGTCTCACCGGGGTGGTGTTTTCATGTCCATTCAGGATCCCTCGCGATCCATGCCAGTCGCGCAAACATCATATCGGATTGGATCACGGGCCGTCCTCACGTGATTGTTTCACCCAGAGAGGCGCCCAGCCCGTGTCAAGCCGGTAGCACGACTGTGGCCGCGGATTTGCTTTGAAGGGACAGGCACTCGCGAGGGTGCGTGGACGGCGGCACGGCGCGGCGATCGCGAGCGATCGTCGCGCGGGTCCGTGAGCGGATTGGCCGTCAAGTTACATCAGCAGCGGAGAGGCTGGCGGCGCTTGCGGCCTCTCCTTGGCAGCGCTCCGTCGCGCCGCGCCCTGGCTCCTGAGGGGGATGGTGCGGCGCTCTCCGACATCGGGGGAGATGGGCGCATCGGACCGAGCCAGGAAAGGAAGATCCCATGAAGCGCTTCAAGTCACACCTCACCACGGCTGCCCTCACCGCAGCGTGCGCCTTCGCGCCCGGCTGCCTGATCCTCGACGCCGGTGACGAGGGCGCGGGGCCGACCCCGACCGCCTCGGGGACGCTGACCGTCGCCGTCGCCAATGGCGAAGCGCGGTACATGCTGGAGCGGGAAGATGGGGTGTTCGTGCGCCTCGACCTGGGCTCGATGACGGATACGGCGCCGGGCGTCGAGCCGTCGATCGACTGGCGCACGGCGAGCGGCTCCCCCGTGGACGTGTTCGGCACCGAGACCGGCGACGGCACGATCATGGTCGCCACGATGCGGCCTGCCGAGGGCATCGGCGAGCTGACGAACGCGCTCGTCACGACCGGGACCAAGCGCGTCCTGGTGCTGCGCGTGCAGTTCGACGGCGGCCAGACGCTGGGCACGGAGCAGGACGTGCGCAACACCATGGCCGGCGCGGCGACCCACCTGGCGGGCTCGTCGTTCGGCAAGATGCAGCTCGAGTACGACGTCGCCGGCCCGTTCAACATCAGCTTCGGCAAGTGCGACGACTACAACCGATGGCAGAACGAGGCCAGGACCGCGGCGAAGAACGCCGGCTTCGATCTGAACGCGTACCAGCACTACATGATCATGGGGAAGATGGATTGCGGGTACGCCGGCATGGGCGCGCAGCCCGGCAACGCCACCTGGATCGCCGGCCTCTGGCCCGAGGTCGTCGTGCACGAGCTCGGCCACAACTTCGGCCTGTGGCACGCCTCCTCGCGGACGTGCCGCAACGCCGGGGCGACGGTGACGATGAGCAACGACTGCACCTTCGACGAGTACGGCGATCCGTTCGACCCGATGGGCAACGGCGGGAAGCAGCACTTCAACGCCAACTACAAGGTGAACCTCGGGTGGATCCCGTCGTCGCAGGCCCAGACGGTCACCGCCGACGGGACGTATACGCTCGCCCCGATGACCGAGGCGAGCACCGGGACCCAGCTCCTCCGCGTCAAGGGCCCGAACGACGTCATGTACCAGATCGAGTTCCGCCAGCCGGCGGCGACGAACGTCGTCGACTCGCGCAACCTCTCCACGAAGGGCGTGCTCATCCATGCGTTCTTCACGCAGTCGCGGGAAAGCGGCCGGGCGCACCTGCTCGACATGATCCCTGGGGGGAACTTCAGGGACTCGCCGCTCGCCGTCGGCGCTTCTCATCAGCTCTTCGGGACGAACGCGACGCTGAAGCTCCTCTCCGTGTCGGCCACGGGCGCGCAGGTCCAGATCTCCGGCCTGGGCGGCGGCACGACCGACCCCGGGGGCGGCACCGGCGGCGGCGATCCGGGCGGCGGCACCGGCGGCACCACCGGCCAGAGCCTGGCGGCCCTCCATTCCGGCAAATGCATGAGCGTCAACGGGGCGAGCCTGGACAACGGCGCCACCGTCGTCCAGCGGCCGTGCACCGGGGCGAGCGACCAGCAATGGCAAGTCGAGATCCTCAGCGGCACCACGGCGACCGTGAAGAACGTGAACAGCGGAAAGTGCCTCGACGTGCAGGGGTCCAGCCGGAACAACGGGGCGAACATCACGCAGGCGGACTGCAACAGCGGCAGGAACAGCCAGAAGTGGGATCTCATCGATCGCGGCAACGGCGCCGTCTCGCTGCGCTCGGTCAACAGCGCAAAGTGCGTGGACGTCTACAGCGCCAGCACCGCCGACGGCGCCAGGCTCGCCCAGTACACGTGCAACAACGGGACGAACCAGCAGTTCCGGCGGCAGTAGCGAACCTCGCTTCGATGAACCGCGTCGCTCTCGGGCTCGCCGCCGCCGCGGCGGGCCTCGCCCTCTCCGCCGCCACGCCCGCGCGCGCCAACGGCCGATACCCAACCGCCGGCCAGATCCTCGTCGATCCAGCCGATCCCGAGCACATCGTCGTCCGCGCGACCTACGGCGTCCTCACCACCCACGACGGCGGCGAGCGCTGGTCGTGGATCTGTGAAGCGGCCATCGGCTACAGCGGCTTCGAGGACCCCATGCTCGTCGTCACCGCCGACGGCTCGATCCTCGCCGGGCTCTTCGACGGGCTCAGCGCGACGCACGACCGCGGCTGCGACTGGCACATCGCCGAGGGCGCGCTCGCCCAGCGCAACATCGTCGATCTGTCGATCGATCGCGCGGATCCCGCGAGCGTCCTCCTGCTCGGCTCCAGCGTCATGGCCAGCGACGCGATCTTGACGCAGGTCTGGGAATCGAAGGACGACGGACGGACCTGGACGCAGGCCGGGGTCGACTTCCCGAGCACGTTCCTCGGCGTGACCCTGGACAGCGCGCCCAGCGATCCGCGGCGCATCTACGTGAGCGGGCGCCGCAACGGCCCCACGTTCGAGGGGATCGTGCGGCGCTCGGACGATCGCGGCGCGACGTGGGAAGAGTTCGACGTCCCTGGCAGCGACGATCGCAACCTGCCGTACCTCGGCGCCGTGGACCCGAAAGACCCTGACGTGGTGTACGTGCGCCGCGACGGCGACGGCGCGGACGCCCTGCTGGTCTCGCAAGACGGGGGCGCCACGTGGCGCGAGGTGTTCCAGGCGGCGAGCCTGCTCGGCCTCGCCCTCTCGCCCGACGGGACCGAGATCGCGGCCGGCAGCGATCTGGACGGCCTGTGGGTGGCGCCGACGGATACCCTGGAGTTCACCCAGGTTGGGCAGCTCGGCGTCCGCTGCCTGACCTGGACCTCGCGGGGCCTCTTCGCCTGCGCCGACGAGCCCGTGGACGGCTTCTCCGCCGGCGTTTCCACGGACGGGGGCAGGACGTTCTCGCCGCTCATGACGCTCGACCGGCTCTGCGGCCCGCCGGAGGCCTGCGGGGGCGACAGCTCGACCGGCCGGACCTGCCCCGGGCTCTGGCGGGCGACAGCGCGCTTCATCGGCGCCGCGGGCTCGTGCGAGGCCGGCGCCGGCTCGGGCGGCGCCACGGGCGCGGGCGGGGGCGAGGCGAGCGCCGGCGGGGGCGAGCCCGGCGCGGGCGCAGCCGAGGCGAGCGCCGGCGGCGGCTGCTCCTGCGGGGCGTCGGGCGGGGGGCGCGCCGGGGCGCTGCTGAGCTGCCTCGCCGCGGCCGGCGGCGCGCTCCTGCGCGCGCGACGGCACGGACGCCGGCGCGCAGAGGCGCCGGGAGCGCGGTGACGGCCCGAGCCGTTCCCGCGTCGGGTGCTCGCGTTTGGAGCTCCTAACGCGCCTGCACGTAGAGCGAGAACGGGATATTGCCCTCCCCGCCCACGAAGGTCGCGTCGGGGACGTCGATCACGAACTCGTGCGTGCCGGCGCTCGCGGCGCCCCACGGGACGATCCGGGTGTCGATCACGTCGCCAGGGCACCAATTGCTGAACGACTGCCACTCTTTGTCCGACCGCGGGGACGCCCCGTAGATGCCGTTGCCCTGGGTGTTGTACTTGCGAAACGGCTCGCACGACGTGCGCCCGGGCTTGTACTGCAAGGCCAGCTCGCCGTCGACGTACACGTGATGGTCGCGGCGAACATACTCCTCGCCGCCCTGGTTGGCGCCGTGATTCGACGTGATGAGCACGAGCTGTGCATCCTGTGTATCCGCCGGCAATTCGAAGCTGACGGTCTTGCGGGTCGTGCCGACCTTGTCGCTGGCGCCCGTGGCGTAGTTGTTGAATTCTTCGCTGATCGCCAGCGGCAACAGGACGCTGAAGTCCTGGGCCGCCCGCGTGCTGTCGGTGTACAGCAGCAGCGATCCGAGCTGCGTGTCATTGCGACCAGCGCAACCGGGGACCTCGTCGTTCGCGGCGTAAGGCACGCCGAAGATGCCCAATTCGAACCAGAGATCGTGTTCGGCCAGGAGGTCGGGGTCTTTCAAGATCGGCACGAGGTTGCTGGCCTCCCATTCATAGGGGACCGTCTTCGGCTGCTTGTTCATGTCCATGAACGGCGTGACGAACCGTGCGATCTCGATCCGCTCGACCTTCCCGGGAACGTAGGTCTGGGCGCCCTTGGGGACCAGCGCCAGGTTGACCGAGCCGAGTCGGTCGTAGTTGTCGCACAGCGCTCCCACGACCACGCGGACCTTCAGGGTGGTCTGGATCTTGGCGAGCAGCTCGTCGGTCAACCTGGTCGCAACCAGCGAGTTGTTGTGGCGGATCACGCCGGCCGGGATCGGTTCGTCGACGGTCTCGGCGTAGCCGTCGTAGAACGTGATGTCCTCCAGCACCGGGACCTCCTCGGGCTCCCGGGACGGCACGTCGCCGCTGCCGCTGCTGCTGGCCGCAACGCCACCGCCGCCCGTGCCGCCGCTGCCTGCGCTGGTCCCGGTCACTCCGCTCGTGCTCCCGCTGCTCTCGGAGGTCCCGGTGCCTCCGCCTGTGCCCGCGTCAGAGCGCTGCTCGTCCGTGCACGCGGCGAGCAGGGCCAACGGACAGAGGTATGGGATCGCGCGACGCAGGTGCATTCGTCCAACTTATCAGATCGCCGGCTCGATGTCGTGCTGGAGCGGCGGCGGAGGTTGAGCGATTCGGGGGCGCGTACCAGGCCGAGCATCTCCCTCCGGGGCTGGAATTATCCAGCGTGGCAAGCATCAGACTCACGTCGAGATCGTCGCGGCGAAACCGATGCCCGTGGATAAACTTCAGGAGCTACTCAATTAGATCAACGTGAAGAAGGAAGGGTCGTGATGACAGACGAGAGGCGACCGCTTGTGGAATCTCGGAGCGGAGCAGTCATGGATTTTATCAGCGCGCTTCAGATTTATCTCATGTCACGCATGCGGAACAAGGAGGGTGTCGCAGGAGGCCTGAGGCGTTTAGGCGTCGATGAGGCGGCGTTCGATGCGGCCAAGGAGATGCTGGCGCGCGCACGCCTGGATCATGAAGACCCAGGCATCGTGGACGAGTGCCACGCCGACTTGTATCGTCGGTTCCTTGGAGCGCCGCAGCGCGTCGAGCCGACGCCGAGAAGCCAGGCGCCGAATGCCATGAAGATGTTCTACTCTCTCCCCGTGTGGCCAGATCTGGAGCTGGAGCTCAGCATGAGCAACGAGCACACCCTCCGTGGGATCCGCTTCGTTCGCGCGGGTGAGCCCAAGGCGCGCCGGCTTCGGCTCGAGGAGGTTATACCCTGGAGGGTGGTGGAGGACGATATCGCATGCAATTGCAGCGAGGCGGTCGTGGTCGATGGGTTTGGAACATGGACCGACTACTGCTGCACGCTGATCGAGCCCGGGAGCCCAGAGTATCTCTGGGCCTTCGACTACAATCTCCTGCAGGAGGTAATTCCCTGGAAGGACCTGAACCTGAACAAGGAGGAAGCCGCCTACCCTAGCCTGGAGAGCGTCCTCGGCCTCGAGGAGCCAGAGACGCCGCGGTAGGGCAAGTTCGTCCCTGGGGTGGTGGTCACCTGTCCGCGGAGCGACGGCTGACGCAGACGCGACAGCTCGATCGGGGCCATCCTTCGCGGCGAGGACGCCTGACGGCGCGCAGCCAGGCGACCGCGCCGATCGCGACGGCGGCCAGCGGGGCGCTCCACCCTGGGCCTCCGGCGGCCGGTGGCGCCGCGCTGCAGCTGACCAGCTGGTCGTCGGCGCACTCGGGCGAGAACCCGTGCGGCGGGATGGGGTTGCAGGTCGACGTGGAGAGATCCCGAGGGGGGTAGATCTGGCATATGCCCGCGATGTCGTCGTCGTGCAGCGTCCGGAAGTTCATCGGATCCGCCCTGTCGTACCTGGAGTGCATGGTCGCCTCGGGCCCGGCCATGGTGTGGTCGAGGCCCAGGAAATGCCCGGCCTCGTGCGTGACGATGGCGAGCAGATCTTCCCTCGGCGCGGCGGAGTCGTCCGCGACGGTGAAATCGTAGAGATCGGTGTTGATCTCCATGTCGGCCCCCCAGAGATTACCGGTCTTCCTGTCGAACTGCACCGTCGTGAGCGCGAGCATCTCGGTGTTGTGCCCCGCGGCCGCGAGCCACTCCAGATCGCGGAAGACGACCACGTTGGCGTTGCCCGGCACGAGGCCATCGACGATCCTGGTCTTGCCGTCCCTCGCGTTGAGCTCCACCGCTCCGCAGGCGACGGGCCCGAGGTTCTGGACGCGGAGCCCCGGCGTTCCCCCGTCGCAGGGCGCCTGCATCCACGTATCGAACGCGGCCTCGAGCACGTCGGAGATCTCCTGGTAGGAGATCTCGCTGGACGCGTCCTCCTGGATGCTGAAGCCGATGCAATCGCCCGCCCATCGGAGCGGCTTGCATTCGCCGACGGGCTGGTCGTCCTGCAGGCAGAGCTCCGACCTCTTGCAGGTGTTCGAGCGGCAGTAGGCCGACGCCTGCTGCGCGCTCGCCAGCACGGCGAGCGCGGCCGCCACGCAGGAGCACCATGCACGCTTCATCGCCATCGACTCCTCCACGATCGGTTGACCCTACAGCGACGGTAGCAGCGCGCGGCCGGCGCGTGGGGATTTCGCCGGCGGCGCCCTTGCCGCCCGCTGGCCCTCCGCCATCCTGAGCGTGATGGGGCGTGCTCGTGGGTGAGGCGGGCGGCGGAGCCGATCCGGCGCAGGGCGGCGCGGCGGCGCAGGGCGGCGCGGCGGCGCAGGACAGCGCGGCCCCGGCGCAGGGCGGCGCGGCGGCGCAGGACAGCGCGGCCCCGGCGCAAGGCGGCGCGGCGGCGCCGAGCTTCCTGTGCGACGCGATGCTGGGCGGCCTGTCGCGCTGGCTGCGCGGCGCGGGCTACGACGCCATGTTCGAGCATGGCATCGACGACGGCGATCTCGTGCGCCTCGCGCAGCAGACCGGCCGGGTGCTGCTGAGCTCCGACGCCGGCGTGTTCGAGCGGCGCTCCCTGCGCACCGCGGCCGTGCGCGGGCTCTACGTGCCCCGCGGGCTGCGGCCGACGGAGCAGGCCGGCTTCGTGCTGCGGGAGCTCGGGCTGCCCGTGCGGGACCCCCGCTGCATGGCATGCGGCGGCGCGCTCACGGCCGCCAC
Organism: Sorangium sp. So ce128; assembly: GCF_051525245.1. NCBI lineage: Bacteria > Pseudomonadati > Myxococcota > Polyangiales > Polyangiaceae > Sorangium > Sorangium sp. So ce128. The sequence goes on from NZ_CP150313.1 coordinate 9,415,238, forward strand.
GAAGGACAGCGTCCGGGATGCGGTGCCGGCGGTGGTGGCGGATCGCCACGACGAGTTCTGGCGGTGCGATCGATGCGGCAAGGTCCTGTGGAAGGGCAGCCACTGGGACGGCATCGTCGCCGGCGTGGCCGCCGCGGCCGGCGTGGCCGCCGCGGCCGAGGCCCCTGCACCACCGGCGGGCGGCCAAAAGCCGCGGCCGTGACGCGGCGGAAGGGAGGATTCATTCGTCGGCAAAGGCCGCCCACAGGCAACAAGGTGAAGTTCTCATGCGAAAGGTGCGCTCGGTACGGCTCGCGCCGTTCGTGCTGAAGGCTTCCTTGCTCACCTGCGCCGTGCTTGGCGCTTGCGGCGGCGGCGCCTCGCGGCACTACGTGTCTCAGGGGACACCGACGGCGCCGGGTGGGAGCGCGCTCATCGTGGCCGATGTCAACGGCAGCACGTCCACGACGCAGGTCAATCTGAAGGACGAGCGTCTCCCGCCGCCTGTTCGGCTTGGAGGAACATCGTTCGCGGCGTGCGCAAAGCCCGGCGAGGATGACCGCTCGCCCGTCTCGGCACGTTGAACCACGACGCGGCGATGCACCAGGGCGCGCTCTTCGACGCGAGCGTTGCCAAGACGAGCTTCGATCTGGTCATCAGCGCCGAAGGGGACGATTGCGCCGAGACCTCTTCGATTATCGTCATCAGCCAGGATATCGCGCGCCAGTACTACAGTTGCAGAAGCGCCGAGCGTGAGGACCTCACCAGGCGTCCAGCCAGTACACTTCCCCAACTTTCCGCAGAAATCGCGGCCTACGTCGAGCGCTTCGCCGCTACGTGCAACTGAGTACGAAGTCGCGCACAAAGAGCTCCAACCCAGGTCGCTCGTCCTACCCTGCTCACGATCGGGCAGGGGAACCGGTCGCGGCGCTCCCGCGCGCGGACCTACGGCGCGAAGCGCATCGTCTCGGCGGCGAAGCCGTCGCTGCCTCGGTTCGCCTTGTCGCGCGTCTCGTCGAACACATCCGCGATGCCGCCCGGGCCCCCGTCACCGATCTCGAACGTGACGCGATCCAGGGTGAGTTGTTCGTCGTCGGCATGGACGATGCCGATCGAGGGGCCTCCGGAGCCCCCGCCGCCCCAGCCGCCCGTGCCGCCCCTGCCGCCGTAGCCGCCCCGGCAAGCATATTCGCCGCCCAGGTCCGGCGACTGCCCCGGCGGGCCCCCTTGCAAGCCAGCTCCGCCGGACTGGCCTTCGCCCCCCCGGCCTCCGGCGCCGCCCCTGCCCGTGATGATCCGGGTCTCCCGCAGGGTCAGCTTGCTGCCCGGATGCGCGAAGATCGCGATGCTCGCGCCGCCCGCGCCGCCGCTGAGGCCGCCGAGGCCGCCGCAGCCGCCGCCGCCGCCCGAGCCGCCCGACGCGCCGCCCAACGCCGCGTTGCCGCAGGCGCTCCGGCCGCCCGGCGCGCCGCCGCCCCCGCCGCCCCCCTGGCCGGGTGCTCCGGTGCCGCCCTGACTGCCGGGCACGCCTTCCCACCCGGCCTCGGTGAGGCGTCCACCCCGACCGCCTGCGCCGGGCGCGCCCGGCGCACCGTCTTCCCCATCGCGGCCGTGCTCGCATGGGGCGCCGTCCTTCGCGCCCACGCCACCCAGGCCTGCTTTGCTGGGGTTCGGGGTTGGCAGCGGCTTCCCGTCCTCGCCGTCGTCCCCGCGATCCGGGGTACCGTCGCCGCCTTTGCCGCCCGTCGATACTTGGTCGCCGCACCCGCTCGCCACGGCGGGCGCGCCGATCACGGTGGCTGCCGAGCAGGCCTCCTTGCCGATGGCTCCGGTCTCCCCGTGCTGCGCCTGCGGGTCGATGAGGCCCCAGTTCACGCCGTCCGCGCCTTTTTGGGCGTTGTCCGCCTGGATCACGCTCCGAAGCACCTCCACGACCGCACCCGGCTCGAGCCTCATCGCGACGGTGGAGAGGCTCGTCTCCGATGGGAACCAGTCGACCACGTGCACGTCCACGATCGTGGATACGTCGTCGGTGGCCACCTCGCCGTCACCCTGCGCTGCCACCACGGTGAGCGGGACGACTTCGGACGATGCTGTCTGGATCGTTGCCACGAGTTGGGGGCTCCCCGTTTCCGTGGTGTGCTTCCATCCAGCCCAGCACTGAAACCCCCCCCACAAATCGACACCGGAGGGCAACGTGGCGGCGTCGAGGAAAGGCTCGCTGCAGGCGAACACCCGCCCCCGTGTACGCGGCGCGAGCGCGATCGCGCGGGCGAGCGTCTTCACCGGCTTGTCCATCGTGCCGGGGTTGTTGTCGTCCCCCTGCGTCGTGCTTGCGAACACCCCGCAGCCGTCTTGCACGCGCAGCGCGGCGAGGCCTTCGAGACACGCGTCCTCCGAGGGCTCGGCGTCGCAGGTGCCCCCCTCCGCGCACGGTGGCGTGGATGGCTCCACTCCGCACCCCAGGGCGGCAGGAGAGGACAGCAGAACGACCCATACAGCTGCTGTGATCTTCATCGTCCTCTCTTCCTGATCATCCCGCTGCGAACCCCCTCATCGGGGCGGCACAACCAGCTCGGGCAAGTCCCAGAGGGAAGCACTCGTGCCGGGTTTGCCCCTGGCGGGCTCCTCGTCCGGATCGGGTCCGAATCCACCGGCACCGGGAGCGCCCAGGCTCCAGTGAGCGCTCTCCGTGAGGTGGACGCTGCTGTCCACGCGCGCGACGGCGATGGAAACGCCCCCGAGCCCTCCGCCGCCATGGCCGCCGCTGCCTCCGTAGCCGCCCCACCCCCCTGTGCATGCAAAGTAGTTGACGCCTTGCCGCGACACGTAGCCAGCGGCGCCGGGTGGCCCTTCCCTGCCACCGTTTTGCCCCCTCCCTCCGTTGCCGCCGCGACCCCCGTTGCCGGTGATGATGTCGGTCTTGTCCACCATGACGTGAGCATGCAGAGCGATGATCCCGAAGCTACCGCCTCCGTAGCCGCCCCCCCGGCCGCCGCGCCCCCCGCAACCGCCACCCCCGCCCGAGCCACCGGACGGTCCGCCTTGCGGATCCACGGGACGGCACTGCCCATTCGTTCCTACACCGCCCCCGCCGCCGCCTCCCTGGCCGATCCCGCCGGTCTGGCCCTCCTGTCCCGAGAAGCCCCGCCAGCCGTACGCGCTGATGGTTCCGTAACGGAGCGGCTCCTCCAATCCCGTCCCGCCTCCGACCCCGTTCGCGCCGTGCTCTCCATCGCGGCCGTCCTCGCCGGGCGTGCAGGTCATCGGCCCGCCCTTTCCCCCTTCGCCGTCGTCGATCGAGCCAGGCGCTGGTGCCGGTGCGCCTGGCTCGCCGTCGCCGCCCGCGGCGATGTCGCCGTCGCCGCCCGCGCCGCCAATGGACGTCGTCCCGGCCTCGCACATGGTCACCGCCGGCAGAGCGCCCTCGGTCCAGTCCTCCAGGCACCCGCCCATGCCTGGATGGCCATGCGCCCCGTCCGGCGCCCGCCATCCTTGCGGAGCGCTCTCCCCATCCGCCCCATCCGCGCCATTCCCCGCAAGGATCTCGCTCGACACCACGTCCACCGCGGCGCCCTCCCGCACGATCATCCCGATGGCCGACCCGCTCGGCCGCGTCGCGTCCGCCGCCACGAGCCGCACGCCGAACACCGCCGACGTCATGCTCGCCTCCCGCGCCTCCACGACGAGCGGTACCCGCTCCGGCGCTGGCGCGATCTCGGTGAAGCGGTCCTTGCCGCCCCAGGTCCACGCCGCCGTGACGCAGTCCCGGCCGCCCCAGATCGCGACGCCCGACGGCAGCGTGACCGCCTCCGCGAAGTCCTCCGCGCACGCGTACACCCGCCGTGTCCCCCCGGGCTCCGATGCCTTCTCCACCGCGCGCTGCAGCGTCCTGACAGGCGCTTCCCTCGTCCCGTCGCTCGCGTCGTCCCCGCGCCGCGCGACGAACACCCCGCACCCGTCCTTCGCCGGGCTCGTCGCAGGATCGCCGTCACACGGCGACACCGGCAGGACAGGCGGCATCTCGCCGGGAAGCGGATGGCACGTGAACGTCCTCGCGCAGTCCTCGGCATAATAACACCCGGCGCCCCCCACGGCGCTCCCGCAGCCGAGCGCGATCGCCGCGATCGAACGCAGCCTTCCTCGACCTCGCCCCCCGCGCATCCCCATCGCCCCTCCGGAGCTCACCACACGCCCTGAAGGACGAACCCGGCCTGCGTTCCCGTCGTGCTCGGCACGACCTGCACGCGCCCGCGGACCGGCGTCTCGTCGAGGATCCACTTCTCTGCAAGGAAGGAACCCGCCGTCGCAATCCCGAACACCGCCCCCGTCGCCAGCGCCACGTTGCCGAGCATGGCGAACAGATCCCGCTCCGCCACGTCGTCGCGGATGTCCGCGCAGGACGAGGGCGCGTTCGGCCACCAGCACGTCGTCGGCGTCCAGCCTTGCCGGCGGAGCACCACCTCGCGCTCGGCGGCATCGTCGTCGATCACATGGGCCCGCAGCAGGAACACCGTGCCGGCCGCCGCCGCGGCCGTCGCCAGCGCCGCGCCCCCGATCCGCAGCTCCGTCAGGGGAAGCGCCCGCCGCGCCGCCGGAGGTGGCGACAAGGCCTCCGGCCGCGCCGGGCCAGCGCCGGCCACCCCCGGCGCGGCGCGCTCCGGCGCGCGAGGCAGCTTCAGGGTCAGCGAGCTGGCCTTGCCCGCCTGCCCGTCGAACGCGCCCACCGCTTCGCTGTGGCCATCCAGCCGCGCCCGCACGGTGTGCTGCCCCGGCTCCAGGAACAGCTCGTACGTCGGCGCCCGGCGACCCAGCGCTTTGCCGTCGACGAAGACCTCGGCGTCCGGTGGACTCACACCCAGGTAGAGCGTCACCACCCGGCTCTCGGCCTTCAACAATCCTTCTTCGGCCCGCTCCGCCAGCAGGCTGCGGAGCGCGCCGCGGTGTCTCAAGCTCTGCGCCAGGTGGTCTGCCGCGTCTCGATAGCTGCCCAGCGCGAGCTCGCACAGGCCGAGCTCCGCGGCGATCTCGGCGCGCTCCGCGTCGGTCGTCCACGCCGCGTCGGCCGCCTTCAGCGCCGCCTCGTACGCCGCCTCGGCCTCGGCCCATCGCCTGGCATCGCGCGCCTGCCGAGCACGGCGCAGCTGATCCTCCGCGGTCGATGTCTCCTGCGGCCCCGCAAGTCCATGGGGATCCTGCGCGCTCGCCACGCCCTCCAGCACCGCGACGATGCCGAGAAAGACGCACGGCAAGACGGAGAGGAGCGAATGGCGCACGCCGCCCCGGAATACTCCTGTGCGCGGGCCCATGTCAACGCACAGGGACCGGCGAGCGCCGAGCCTCCTCGTATTTCGGCCTCGTGGTCCAGTGAGCTCACGATGGTCGAAAATCATCCGCAAGCCACCGGATGCATGAGAATTTCAGCAATGATGATACAATGCATGGTTCCGCTCCGGAGGGCCTTTGAGGACGGAACGAGCACCGTATCCACGACAGCTGCTGGGCACCCGCTGAGATCCGCAGCCGGCGGAGGTGTGGAGGAGGAGGCGGAAACCTCACCGAGCCGCTGGTACTCTCTTCTGGCTCGCCCACCGTAGAGCCACTCGCCGCGCCTCTTGCGAGGACTCGGTCGATTTTTTCGATTTTTTGACCGTCGGGCCGGGCTCGGATCGTCTGCTGGACCGTGGACCGACCAACGCCGACCTGCCCTGTACCCGCCCGCGTGAGAGCGCTCATCAGCTACGTTGGCGTGCCCGAGCGGGACCGCGACGACGTCGCGCAAGACGCGATGGTGCGGCTCTGGGAGCGGCGGGAGCAGGCCCGATCGGCGAGGAACCCGAGCGCGTGGTGCGACAGCGTCGTCCTGAACACGGCCCGCGATCACCGGCGGGCGTCGCGCAGGCGCGAGGAGGCGCTCGCGGGCCTCGACGAGGCGGCGCTCTGCGACGAGCGGGAGAGCCCCGAGGATCACGCCATCGCTCGCCAGGAGGCGGCGCTGGTGCGGCAGCTCATCGAGGAGATCGGCGAGCGGTGCCGCGGGGTGTTCATCGCGTGCGAGCTCCTGGAGCGGCCGATCGCCGACGTCGCCCGAGAGCAGGAGATCCCGCTGGAGACGGCACGAAGTCGGCTGCGCCGGGCCTGGGAGGAGTTCGAAGAGGCGGCGGCCCGCTGGGAAGCGAGGCAACGAGGCCGCGGCGCTCGCCGGCTGCGCGCCGCGCTGTTCCCGCCCTGGCTCCTGGAGCGGTGTTCCTGGCGGCGACGTGGTCCCACGCGCTGGATGGCCCGAGGCTTCGCCGTCGCCTGCGCGGCGGCGCTCTGCGCGCTGGTCGTGGGCCCGGTGGAGCCCGTCGAGCCTCTCCGCCCCTGCTTGGCCACCCTGCTCTCCAGGAGGACGACGGAGCCGGCGACCGGACAGGCCGTGCCGGCCCCCGTCGAGCCGGCGCGCGTGAGCGGTGCGCTGGACGGGGCGGTGATGGCCCCTCCGGCGCTGGATGGGGCGGTGACGGCCCCTGCCGTCCCCGCCATGCCGACAGGCTGGCCAGCCGCGCAGCGCCGCTCGAGGATCAGCTCCCGCGAGCAGGAGCTGATCGCCCGCGCACGGACGGCCATGGCGGCCGGTGATGTCGTGTCGCTCGTCGAGGCGCGACGCCTGCTGGAGGAGCACGGGCGGAGATTCCCGCGCGGTCGCCTGGCGCGTGAACGCGAGGCGCAGCTGGCGGGGCTCAGGTGATGACCGCGCCATAGGCATCGCTGCGCCCGCGACGTGCGCCTTCGTCACGGAGGCGGTGCTGGACCACCGTGGTTCGCGGCCTTCGTCGCAGGGGACTGAGCGCCTCCTGAGCGGGCGTCGCGCGCCGAGCGACGCCCATCGAGGAGCGATCGTGTCCGCGCGCCGACGAGCGTTCGCGCAGAGCATTCACGTTTCACATGGAGGCGAGCCATGGAGCTTCTGGCGCTGCCCTCGCGAGGGCCGATGATGCATTCCATCAGAACACACGTCTTCGCCGAGGAGCGGGCTCCTCCGGCGCGGCACGACAGGACGGCTCGTTCGAGCGCATCGGGCACGCCTCGCACCGCGCAACGGATAGCGGCGCAGCCGGGACCTCGGAAGAACGAGGTGAAGCCTGCCGCGAGCCCGTCTCGGGCTCATGCGTTCCAATGCCTCTTTCAAGCAGAAACGATTCGGCGCGTTCGCCGGTGGCTCGCGCGGCTCCGTGTGCCCGAGCGCGATCGGCACGACCTGAGCCAGGACGTCTTCCTGGCGGCTGTCATGAGCTTCGGCAACTATGACCCCTCGCGCGGCCCGATCGCGCGGTGGCTGAACGGCCTCGCGGTGAACCTGGCTGCGCGTTACCACGCGAAGGCTTCTCGGCGGAACGAGGTCATCACGGATCCCGTGGAGCTGAGCGAGGCCGGCGAGAGCGCGGCCGCCCTCGAGCTCCTGCTCGCAGCGGAGCGGCGGCGCCTGATGAGATCGCTCCTCCGGGAGCTACCGTTCGAGCTGGTTTCGGTGCTGGTCCAGCGCGACCTCCACGAGATCCCCATGAGAGACATCGCCGAGACGAGAGAGATGCCCCTCAGCACGGCGTACAAGCGGCGCACGAGAGCGCTCCGGGGCGCGCAGGAAGCGCTCGCGAGGCGCCTCGCTGCGGAGGAGGAGCGCACCACGAAGCCCCGGGTTCACACGCGACCGGGGGCATGGTGAAGCAGCGAAAGAAAGAGCAGCCTCGCGAAACCGGACCCGATTACGGACAGGCAGCTCGGCAGCCTCGCGACCGGATCCGGTTGCCGGCAAGCAGCTGGCTACAGGCACGTGTTGTCGACGACCACGCCGGTCTCCTGGAAGCGCACGGTCCCGGGCTCCCCGTCGAGCGTGACGGTGATATCCATGTCGATGATGCACGGGATGTCGGTGACCGGCTCAGCCTCCCACGTCAGCGTCCCGGTGGCCCCGGTCACGGCATAAGCGCGCTCGTCGGCGGGCGGCATGCCGGGCTCGGTGCAATCGCCCATCTTGTCGGTGAGCGCCACGTCCAGCACGCCCCAGAGCCCCTCCAGCTCGATCCCGGCATAGAGCGGATCGCTATCGGCGAACGCCGCGATCGAGATCGCCAGACACCGATCCTCTCGCAGGTCGGCGTGGTGCACGTAGACGCGGTCGTGATCGGCGATCACGTAATCTGCGCTTGCGCAGACCGTATCCCTCGACGCGTTCACCCCGGCCGCGTGCGCCATGCACTCATTGCAATAGGTGCGCTGATCGCACCCGCAGACCCCCTGACATTCGTCCGGACATTCCCCTACCCTCGGCCTCGGCGTGCATTCGCCCTGCGCGTCTGCGTCGCACGCCACGTCGGGCGTCGCGCAGTACTCCGTCTCGCCGCAGACCGCTCCCGCGCTCCCTCCGCAGGCGACCGGCGCTGCGCCTCCGCTTCCGCCTCCGCCGTCGCCGGTCGTGCTGCCGCCCGCGCCGCCCATGCCGCCCATGCCGCCTGCTCCGATCGGCGACACGTTTTCGTCGTCGCTGCAGGCGGCGAGGAGGAGGCCACACAACACGGAGCCAAGGAGTTCATGTCTCATGAACGGACTATGCCATGACCGCTCGCCGGAGAGGAGCGGCCAGGGCGGTGTCATGCCCCTGTCGATCTCCGAAACGCCCGGCCCTTTGCGGAAGCAATGCCGCGCTTCCGCCGGCAAATCGCTCCAGCCAGCGCCAGCGCGATCGCCGCGAGCGGCGCTCCGAGCGAGCCGTGCGCGCCGGCCACGGTGCAGCCGCAGCCGCTGTCCGCGCCGGAGCCGCCCGCGGCGGCCCCGCCCGAACCGCCGCCTGACCCGCCGCCGCCGCCGCTGCCTCCCGTGGCGCCGCTGCCGGCCGGATCCGTGAGGCCGCCGCCCACGCCGGAGTCCAGGCTCGTTCCCGTCGAGCCGCCGGTCCCGCTGGCCGCTGTCGTGCTCGTGTCCTCCACGCAGGCGCCGCCGGCGCAGGTCTGCCCGCTCGGGCACACCGCTCCAGCGCACGCGTCCACGCACGTGCCCGCGTCGCAGCGCTGGCCAGGCGAGCACGCGACGCCAACGCAGGCCGACTCTCTGCAAAGCCCGCTCGCCTCCTCGCACGTGCGCCCGCTCGAGCACGGCGTGCACGGGCACTCCGGCTTGCACACGCCGCCGTCGCAGACCGTGCCCTCCTCGCACGTCACGGTGCTGCACGGGTCGACGCACACCCCGACCCGGCACACCGTCGGGGAGGGGCACTGCACTCCATCACACGGCGCGCGGCACCGCCCGCCGACGCACACCTCGCCCGCGTCGCAGGCGACCTGGGCGCAGGCGGGCTCGACACAGAACCCCGCGGCGTTACATGCCTTGTCCGAGGGGCACACGAACTCGCCCCTGCCGCACGCCTGCACGCACACGCCCCGGTCGCAGACGTGCTCCGGCGGGCAGAGGTCGCCTTCGTCGGCGGTGCCGTTGCAATCGTTGTCGAGCCCATCGCAGGTCTCCTGCGACGACGGCACGAGCCCCTGGCAGGTGAGCCCATCCGCCGCGCACTGGGTCACCCCTGGCGCGCACACGCCGGGCAGCCCGGTATCGCACGGCTCGCCGCCGCCGGTGCAGGTGAGTCCGCTGAAGAAGTAGACATAATCGTTGTAGTCGCCATCGTTGTTGAAGTCGCCAGGGTTCCGGCCGACTTCGCCATCCTCGAACGCGACGTAGAACGCGTTCGGCGTCACCGTCGAAGCATAGATGACTGCGGTGACCCAGGGTCCGGGCGTGGCGCAGCCCGTGCACACCTGATTCCAACGCTGCTCGGAGTAGTGGGTCTGCGCGCCGATGAGGGCGAAGCCGATCTGCCCGCCCGCATAGGCTGGATTGCTCCGGATATCCCCGGCGGTGATGACGGTGCCGACCGAGTAGCCGGCGGGGACGATCTCGTGGATGTCGTCGATCGCCGGCGGCGCCGTGGCAGCGGGGTCGACGTTGTACCAGCCGACCCCGAGGCGAGACCCTGTCTGCCGGAGCACCAGCTCCGCCGTGAAGCCGCAGAGCGGCGAGAACGTGGACGGCTCGGTGTTCCCATCGGCCTGGTAGTCGAGCGCCTCTCCCCGGTTGGCGAACAGGGTGTAGAGCTGGACCTCGTTGTTCCTCGAGTCCTGCGGCATGACGCTGCCGTTCGGCTGCGTGACCAGCGCGCTCGCGGGGAGCGACGAGAGGCCGATAAAGAGCGCTCCCGAAAGGCTCAAAGCGCATTTCATCACCTGGTGATACAGAGACGCGCGCCCCAGCGTCAACGGAAACATTCCGCGACAGCAGACAGGCGAAATGTCGGTCGCCCGCCTACAACACCGCTCCGTTGACGCTCATGAGCGTGAAAGCCTCTGCGCTCGCGGCGGCCGTGACCCGGCGCTCAGGCGACGCTGCGCGCGGGCCCGGACGCGGGCGCGGCGCCGTACGTGGCGCGATAGCGCTCGTACCGCTCGAGGAGCTCGCCCGTGGTCTTGGGCATCGGCACGCGCGCGCGCGTGATGTACGAGATCACGTTCTTGCCACGGACGATCAGCTCGACGCCCCGGGCGGCCTGCTCCCGCTCATGGGGCGAGGCGTCCGCGCCGAGCAGCGGCTGGAAGCCGGCGAGCTTCTCCGCCGACACGACGAACGACGTCCAGACCTCGAAGATGTCGTCGTCGGTGCGCAGCGTCTCGCACTTGATCTTGGCCGCGTGCGCGAACTCGCGGGCCAGGCGGTCCAGCCCGCCGAACATCGGCGCGCCGGCGAAGGTGGCGATCATCGCGTCGCGAATGCCGTCGATCGCCCTCATGCTCTGGGCGATCTTGACATACCGGCTGTTGTAGAACGCCTCGATCGGGAACGAGAACGCCTTGAAGGGCTCGCCCCAGAGCTCGTCGAGCCCCTCCTCGCCGCTGCGGTGGAGCACCATCTTCCCGAGCGTCAGCGCCTCGAGGAGGTGCTCTCCGCACTCGCGCATCAGGGCGTTGTCGGGCTCGATGGTGACGCCGAGCTCCTGGATCTCGACGAGCTTGGTGAAGATATCCGTCGCTCGATTGAAGATCGCGCCCGCGAGCATGGCGGCCTTGACGCGCTTCCGCTGCGGATCGGTCTCCGACTCGAAGGCGAGCCGCGCCTCGTCCAGCCGTTTCCCTGGGACGTTGATGCCGTGCTCGACGTGGTTGAACAGGCGCCGCGTCAGCGCCTCGATGAGGCGCTTCTTCGCGAGCAGCGTGTCGGCCGGCGCCTCGTAGGCCTTGATCCAGTAACCGTAGTAGTAGACCCGCAGCTGGCCGTCGATGATCTGCTTCTTCCCGAGCGGTATCGCGCTTTCCATGGCCCGCCTCCGATCGGCTGCCAGGCGGCGCCCCTGCGCGGGAGGCGCGCGGGGGAGCATGCCCGTGCGACAGCCGAGTAGCATGGGCGCAAGGCGGCCCGCAAGACGTGAGCACGGCGAACCGGCGACGTCGATTGCGCGAAACCTGGACTTAACCGACAGGAAAGAGTGTGGTTCGTGAGGTCATCGCCGCGGCCGGGCGCCGGCCCGGACGCTGGGTCGACGCCGGGCCCGGGCGCGCGCGGCGCCGGGGCTCACGGGGGCGGCCGCGCCCGCGGCCCTGCGCCCGCGCCGCGCGGCTGCCGCGCGGCTACTGCGCGCTGCACCCCTCGAGCTCGGCCATCATGCGCCAAAAGGCCCTGGCCTTGTCCTCACAGCTATCCTGCGTCGTGTGGGTGTGCTCGTACTCCGCGTTGCCTGACGACTCCACGTCGAGATGCGGGTGTTGCATCGGGATCTCGACCCCGTCCACCGTCGCAGTGTGTCGCTCGCCGTTCCAGTGGGCGTCGAGGTCCTCGAAATCGTAGAGGATCTTCCCGTGATCGCGGCAGAATCGCGGATCGGCTGGTTCCGCTTCGCGCGGTTCACGCCGTTGTACTCCTCGTCTCCGTGACCGGTCATGTAGATGAACGTGACCTCCGGGAACTCCTGCCCGAGCGCGTCGAGCGTGTCGAGGTAGCGCTGCACTTGCTCCTCGGTCTGCTCGGAGATCTCCGACGACGACGACCACATCGAGTACCGGATCTCAGGGTGCGCGCTCAGGATGGCGCGCAGATCGTCGACCCCGGCCTGGCTCGCCCAGTAGTGCTCGCCGTGGATGAGGTTGCTGTCCGTCATCCCGTGCCACATCGGGAAGACGCCGGTCTCGGAGGGGACGTCGCAGTACTCCGCCAAAGAATTTCCAGCCGGGGAAGACCAGCGCACGGCGGCGGAGGCGGCCCTGCGTCCGGACAAGACGGAAACGCATCGTACGGCGGGGCGAGGCGTTGCTGCTGATGGCGGACGGCGTAGCCCGCGGCCGCCGTTCCAGCTCGCAGCAGAACGGATCCGCTCGGTGGACTCGCCTCGTAACTACGGTTCTTTCGCGCAGCGGACCCCGACGTAGGGGCGGCGCGTCGTCGCGTCGTTGCTGTCGCGGGTGGATGAAAGCAGGTATTGCGCGTCATCCGAGAAGGAGCCGCCCCGCAACACCCGTTCGTATTCCCCCTCCAAGTTAGCGCAGTCCGTGCAATCTTCGGAATAGTCCCACTTCATATCCAGAGCCCATTCTCGCACGTTCCCGGCCAGGTTGGCCTGCCCCCATCTTCCATCTCCTGTCTTCCGTGATCCGACAGGCAAGATGTCCATAAACGTACACTTCTCTGGAGTATCCGTGAAGGTGCAGCCATACCCCGCAAAACTCTGGTCGATCGTCTCATCCGTGGGCGACGTCGACCACGGGTACGGCCGCTGCTCGTCTCCGCCCGCCGCTGCGTAGTTCCACTCCGCCTCCGTTGGCAAGCGGCCCCCATCCCAGGCGCAGAACGCGAACGCAGCATACCAGCTCAGGCAGTTCATTGGCAGACTCTCGTTGTCGCCCGCCGTATCCGTCCACGTCCGGAACATCGAGTCGCACTTTACCTCGTCCTTGAGCAACGCCGCGCTCGAAGCCAGATACCCGTTCCACCTCGAATCCCACCCGCTCCCCTCGATCTTCGGGTGTTTCCCGGCTCCCGGCTCGGGGAAGCTCCCCGGGTACGCATCGACGAACGCGCGGAATCGCCCCACGGTCACCTCGAACCGGTCCAGCAGGAAGTCGCTCACCTTGGCCGGATGCTCGCTGACATTGCTCCGGTTGAAGCTCCCGCCCGATACCGCCGTCGTCGCGCAGCAGCTCTCGTTGCGCATCGGCCCGCACGTCGGTGCCAGGTCGGCGCAGCTCGGAGGTGTCACGCAGGACCCTCCGCGGCACACCGGCGCCCTGGCGGGGCACGGCGCCTCGTCTTGCCACGCTCCGCGGTCGTCGCACCGCTGCGGCGTGTTCCCCGAGCACCGCGTGTCGCTGTTCGGAGTGCACACACCGCCGGGAGCGCCGCCTGAGCCTCCGCCCGACGGTGCGCCCCCAGATCCATCTACGCCGCCCGACGTGGCAGCCCCGGCTCCATCAGAGGAGGCGTCAATCCCTCCGCTACCCCCGCCGCCCGGCGCTTGAGCGTCGGTGAAGTCATCGAGGCCGAGCAGCGCCCCGCACGATGCGCCCGTCAGCGTCGGCAACACGGCAAGCAACGCAGAACGAAGAATACGCTTCATCATCCGATTGTACACGAGATGGCGCGCATCTCACCCCTCGACTGGTGCACGGGCGGGCTCAGCGAGCAAAGCCCGCGCGTGCGAGCGGCGGGCGCGACGCTCGGCCGCCTGCTCACCCCTCCGGTGCCACTGGCAGCCCGAACATCTGATCTGGCGCCTCGTGAACGGCGCGGGACCCCACCTCGTCCCCGGGGGCGACGGCGCGGCTCAGGGTGCTGGCGAGCAAGGCGACCACGGCCGCCCGAGGCGACCGATCCGTCACGGCGAGTTCCCCAGGCCCAGGGCTTGACAATTGGGCCCGGGTTAAGCCCATGCCTCCCGAGGGGCTTCGATCCGTCGTCACGCTCCCCCAGAACCCAGGAGACGGACCGCGACGGTTCGCCCCCGCCGAAGAGTCCCGCCCTGAAACCGTAGATAGAGTTCTTTGCCTCGAGGCTCTCGGCGCCGACGATGATCCGGGAGCCGTGCGAGCGGTGGGCCTAATGGAAGACGAAGCTCACCGACTTGAGCGCGCTGATCCAGCTCGCCGGGACGCTTTCGAGCCACGCGTGCCGGTGATCGGAGGTCCGCGCGTCCGCGGGATTGGGATCCGGATGGCCGCCCGCGCGCGCTCGCCCGCCCGCGCGCGCTGCGCCGGGCGAGCGACGCCGCTCACCCCCCGGCCGCCGGCGGGCCCGGGGCCGCGGATCAGGCGCCCGAGCTGGCGCGCAGGGTCCGGAAGAAGGCGCGCACGTCGTCGAGGAGGAGATCGGGCGCCTCGAGCGCCGCGAAGTGCCCCCGCGCGGCATCTCCGTCCACCGTACCACGTTGGCCCGGCGCGCGACCCAGTCGCGCGGCGCGCGGTCGGTCTCCTTCGGGCAATCGGCCACGGCGGTGGGCGCCTCGATCCCGTCGAGCAGGTACAACGGGATCGCTTCGTCGCGGACAGTCTCGTCATCAAGGTTGGCGGCGCTGGCGATGCTGTTCGACGCCCAGTAGAACATCGCGTTGGTGAGGAGCCGCAGCGACGCGGCGGACGTCCCACCCGGGCTCGCGCGGCTTGCCGCCGAACCCGTACCCCGGCAGCGCCGGGACGACGACGTCGAACGCGTCGGCCGGGTCGCCGCCGTGCGCGGCCTGATCCGTGAGCGGGCCGATCAGGTGGTGGAACTCATAGATCCATCCCGGCCAGCCGTGAATGAGGAGGAGCGGTATCGGATCTGGCCCCTTGCAGCGCGCGTGCCAGAAGTGGAGATCGACACTGTCGATCTCGCACAGATACTGGGATCCGGTTGAGCGCCGCCTCGTGGCTGCGCCAGTCGTAGCGAGCGCGCCAGTGGTCGCAGAGCTCGCGCACATAGGCCACGTCGGCGCCGTGAGCCCACCCGCCGCCGGGGAGCGGATCCGGAACGCGGATCAACGAGAGGCGCCGGCGGGGATCGTCGAGCGTCGCTTCGGGGACATCGATGCGGTAGGGGCGCAGGCGCATGCGCCGACACTACCTCAGGGCGGCGGGATGCGAAGGACGAATCCGCTCGTGCTCGGCGACTCGACGGGGCCCGAGCCGACATCGATGGATCCGTAGAAAAGGCCTGCCACCGAGAGCGTGCCGTCCGAGGTGCGCGCGATGTCCTCGGCGGAGCCGGCGCTCGTCGCGTACCGCTCGGTCACCGTCGCCTCGAAGGCGCCGCGCGTGTAGGCCGCGAACGGCGCGGTCCCGCTCTCCGTGAGCTTCGCGACGAACGGCGTCCCCTCGATGTCCGCGTCCACGGTGATCCCGAGCACGTCGCTCTCGCCGCTCACCGTGCCTGCCAGGAACGTCCCGCCTCCGACGGCGATCGCGTTGCCCATGTCGAACTCCGGCCCGCCGAAGCGCCGCGCGAGCTGGCGCTCGAAAAGCGAGCGAGGAAGCCCATCATCGTCGAGCCGGCGGGCAGCGACAGCGCGGTGTCATCAATGGTCAACGGCCCGTCCGCATAACCGGTGACCGACACATCGCCGTTCTCGTGCACCGCGATGCCGGCGACGGCGCTCCCGGTGAAGGCATCGCCGCTGCCGCCGGGGTGCTGGAACACCTTGGCCCAGGCGAGGTCGCCCTCCGGCGTGAGCTTCAGGAGGAACGGGGACTCGCCGTTCACCTCCACGAGGCCATCGCCGAAATCGATGTCCTCGTCGACATAGCCCCCCACGTACACATGGTCTGTCGCTCCGGTCGCGATCGCGAACCCTCGGTCTGTGGCGGCCGAGCCGAAGCTCCTCGCCCAGAGCACGGCGCCGTCGGCGTCGAGCTTGGTCACGAGCGCGTCGGGCTCGGCCAGCGGGGCCGTCAGCCTGGTGCTCCCGATCGTAACCTCGCCGTGGAGCTCGCCCGCGAAGAGCACGTTGCCGGACCCGTCGACGGTCACCGCGTTGACCGCGGATTGCTCCTCCGTGACGATGGGCGCCGACCAGAGCAGGTCGCCGACGCGATCGAGGCGCACGAGGAGCGCGCCACGCTCGGTGATCGTCTCATCGCCCAGCGTCGTCCCGCCGAACGCCTCACAGTGAGCGCGACGGGAGCAACGCCTCAGCCAATCGGGTTCCCCCCGACTGCCCGGCTCAGGGGCCGGCGCCGGGGCAACGCCCCCGACCCTGACTCGCGGCGCTCGTGCCAACGTGCCAGTCGCCGCGTCGCTGTGTGAAGCGCAAAGGCGCCCGGAACGTCGCGCACACAAGGACAATCTCTCGCCACCTCCCGCCTCATCGTGGCCGGCGCCTTTCCTATCCTGTACGCTCCCCTCGCCTCCCTCGGCTATCAGGAGGAAGCCATCACCATGCAGTTCGCTCCGGATTCCGTCGTAGGTGGGAAGTATCGTCTCGAACGACCTCTCTCGCACGGCGGGATGGGCTCGGTGTGGGTGGCGCGACACGTCAACTTGGGCTCTCTCGTCGCGGTCAAGTTCATGGACCCGACCTATGCTGCGTCGTCGACGTTCCTCGCCCGCTTCGAGCGTGAAGCCAGGATCGCGGCGAGCCTCCAGAGCCCACACGTCGTCTACGTCCAGGACTTTGGCGTCGACGACGACACTCCGTACCTCGTGATGGAGCTGCTTCAGGGCGAGGACCTGGGCACGCGCCTCTTCCGCGTCGGCCGGCTCTCTCTCGTGGACGCCACCCTGATCCTGGTGCAGGCCGGCAAGGCCATCCGTCGCGCGCACGACGCCGGCCTCGTCCATCGCGATCTCAAGCCTGCCAACCTGTTCCTCGTGCGCGTCGAGGGAGAGCGGGACGAGGTCGTCAAGATCCTCGACTTCGGCATCGTCAAGGACACCGGCGCGGCGCTGACGGAAGAGGTGACCCGCACCGGCGAGCTGCTCGGCTCGCCCCACTACATGAGCCCGGAGCAGGTCCGGGGCGAAAAGGACATCGATCAGCGCAGCGATCTCTGGTCGCTCGGGGTCATCCTCTTCTATGGCGTCACCGGCGAGCTGCCCTTTCAGGGGGCCCAGCTCGGCGCGGTGATCGCCAACATCCTGGTCGGTCCGGTGCCCAGCGCGTCCCTGATCGCGCCCGACCTGCCGCCGGAGATCGATGCCTTCTTCGCGCGGGCGCTGGCCCGCGAGCGGGCGGAGCGCTTCCAGTCGGTCGGAGAGATGATAGGCGAGCTCCGCCGTGTCGCGGGCATGGCGTCTCCATCGATTCCGGATCTGCAATCCCCGTGCTCCGGCGTGCCGAGCACCGCTCGGCCGAGGCTCAGCGGGACGATAGCGCTCGACGTCGCCAAGCTCGACGAGCCGGCGGCCACGCCCCGCTCGGCGAGGCCAGGCACCCTGACCGGCGCCGGATCGACGGCGCAGGAGGCCCGACTTCAGAGGCCTCAGCGCGCGAGGCTGGCGATCGGCATGGCGATGGCGATGCTCGTCGGCGCCAGCGTCACCATCGCGCTCCGTCGGGGCGGATCGAGCGCCGGGGGCGAGGCGGGCGCGAGGGCCGCCTCGGCCGGCGCGCCGGCGTCGGAGGAGGTCGCCGCCAGCGCGTCGGCAGAGGTCGAGCGCTCCTCGGAGCCGCTGGAGAGCGTGACGCCCGCGGCGCCCCTTGCAGAGGCGACGGGCTCTGCAGCGGACGCCGCCGGCGACACGGCAGCGCCACCGGCGCCCTCGACGTCCACCACGGCAGCACGGCCGCCGTCGAGCGCCACGCCCAGGACACCACACACGGGTGTCCCCGCTCCTTCCAGGAGGCCGCCGATCCCGCCGACGACCGCGCCGGGGCTCGACCGAGCACCGATTCCGGAGGTGCCCTTCTAGCGCGGAGACCCCTTGTTTTTAGCAGAAGATTGAACAGGGAGACGGGGAGATTGGTGGGATTTCACTCCCCGTCTCCCCGCCTCCCTGTGAATTTTCTCGAAAAGGCCGAGGGGTTGCTTCAGCTCACCGGCAAGACACGTGTCAGCTCCGGGCGTTTCGCTGCCGGCGACGGAGCGTCAACAGCGCAAGGCCCATGGCGACGACCGCTGCGTACGAGCCCTTCGGCCTGGCGTCGCCATTGACGACGGCGCACCCGCCCGTTTCACCCGATTCACCTGCAGACTCCGAGCCCGCGCCGGTGGTGGCGCTGTCCGCAGCGCCGCTCGTGCCGCTCGTGCCGCTCGTGCCGCTCGGGTCGCTGCCGCCCGTCGTGGTGACCTCGCCGCCGCCAGCGGGCTGCCCGCCAGAGCCGACGGTCACGCCCTCGCCCGCGCTTCCGCCGTCCCCCGAGGCGCCGCCGCTCCCCGCAGCAGGCCCGGCGCCGCCGACGTTCTGATCACCCCCGGAGCCGTCGCCCGAGCCACCCGTGCCGCCGCTGCCGGCAGCCTCGGAACAGTCGGTCTCCGGATCGGCCCCACCGGCCTTGTCCAGACCGAAGAACGCGAGGATCGCATCGGCCTCGTACGGCATGGAGTGCGCGCCGTTTCTTCCTGACCAGGCCTCGAACACCGTCTGGCCACACTCGTTCTTCCAGAACTGGCGATCATAGGTGGTTCCGCTCGCGGTGATCATGTCGGTCGAGGTCGGGGCCTCGCTCAGCTCGAGGACGTTCGTCCATTCCTTGATCGCCTCGGCCTGGTTCTTGTAGTTGATCGTCGCGTCCGCCGTGCCGTGGAAGATCTGGAGGCGGGGGCGATGCCCCGTATACCCAGGGAACATCCCCCGAACCTGATCTCCCCATTGCTGCGCTGACTTGCTCGTCCTGCCGCCCGCGCAGTTGTTGCTCCATTGCTGGCCCCCGTCGAAGCCGTCCGCCCAGCACCCGGCCGCCACCCCCGCCCTCGCCGCGCCGGCCCGGAAGATGTCCGGGTACACCGCCAGCATGGCTTGCGTCATCATCGCTCCGGACGAGCCGCCCATCACGTAGACGCGCTTCGGGTCGCCTTTGTACTTCTCGAGCGCGTACTTCACCATCTGAGCGACGGCCTGCGTGTCGCCGCCGCCGTCGTGGGTCAGCGATTTCGTCGTGCCCACGTCCCAGCAGTTCCGGCCGGTGGCCTCCGGAAGGATGATGATGAAGCCGTTCTTGTCGGCGCCCGCCTTGACACCCGAGATGCTGTTGAAGAACGAGCTCACCGGCGTGCTGCACGAGTGGCAGCCCACCACGATGGGCGGATTCTCGGCCAGCTTGTCCGGAACGTAGATGTTCATGTTGACGTAGCTCGGGACGCCGCTCGCTCCCCACGTCGCCTGGCTCACCGCCTGCACGGACGCCGCGTACACGGGCATGGCCGCGAACAGCCCCAAAGAAAACGACGCGACCACGAAACCGCGATTCTGAAATCGACGCATGTTCGAGTACCTCTAAAGCTGGCGTCGCCGACGACGGCGCGCGATTGGCGCGTGGATGCTATCGACACAGGAACTTTGACGCAAGCCGCTTCGGGTTCTTCCAGTCCGCGAAAATTGAACCAAGACCTTGCGCATCACGGAGCCTTCTCGCGCTGTGGATGGCCGTGAACACGCAGCTCACCCCTTCACGCCGGGCCGGCCGCCTTTCGACCTCGCTGCCGCGCACCGCTCTGCATAGACGGCCGGTGTGAAGCCGACCTGGACCTTGAATTCCCGGATCAGGTGCGCCTGATCATGATACCCGAGCTCCTGCGCGAGCGCCGCCCACGCGACGGGCGCGCCCGTGGCCACGCGCTCCGCGGCCTCCTGCACGCGTGACCGCCGGATGATCCACTTGGGCCCGACGCCGATGTACCGCTCGAACGCGCGGTGCAGCGTGCGGACCGAGACGCCCGCGATCCGGGCCAGATCCTCGGCGCGGTGGATGTCGCGATCGTCCTGCGCGCGGACGGCGAGCGCCATGGCCTCGTCGAGCCCGGCGTCCTCCGGGCCCCTGCGCGCGCGCAGGAGCTCCTCCACGGCGCGGATCGCGGTGGCGTCGTCCGGCTGGTCGAGCACGGCGCGCTCGAGCGGCCCGGCCGCGCCGCCGAAGATCTCGACGAGGGGGACGACGCTGTCGACCAGGCGGCGCATGGGGACGGGCGCGAACGGGAAGAAGCCGCCCGGCTTGAACTTCGTCGCGACGACGCGCCCCGTGCCCTCGATCCGGACGACCTCACGCCGGGTCCCGATGCCGTGCACCGCCGAGCCCGGCGCCTCGATGGCCAGGTTGACGCAGGGGTGCGGCAAGAGCTCCTGCTCGAACGGCGCGGTGAGCGACCAGCGGACGACCCAGTGCCAGTCGACGAGCCTGGCCAGGTCCGGCGCGGGCGCGTGGCGGTGCAGCTCGAAAAAGCGCTGGAGACCCGCGGCGGGGTTCAGGATGCCGCGGGTGGGGTCCTCGGGGGTGATGCTCCGGCTCATGATCGCGCGTGGCGCTCTTTTACAATACCGCGCCTCGCCCGGGCAGTAGCGTCCGCCCCGGAGGCAGCAACATGGCTGATTCGACCACGACCCCGAGGGGCAACCTCGTTTTGTTCCATTCTCCGAACTCGCGCTCGATGGGCACGCGCATCCTGCTCGAGGAGCTGGGCGCGCTCCACGAGCTCCGCGTGCTGAACATGAAGGCCGGGGAGCAGCGGAAGGCCCCTTACCTCGCCGTGAACCCGCTCGGGAAGGTGCCCGCGATCCTGCACGACGGCGCGCTCGTCACCGAGCAGGTCGCGATCGTCATTTACCTCGCCGATCTGTTCCCGGAGGCCGGCCTGACCCCGGCCATCGGGGATCCGCTGCGCGGGCCGTACCTCCGGTGGATCGCGTACTACGGGTCGTGCTTCGAGCCGGCCGTCGTCGATCGGGCGATGAAGCGCGATCCGGCCCCGGCCGCGACGTCTCCGTACGGAGATTTCGATACGATGTTCGGCGTGGTGGCGGAGGCGCTGCGGAAGGGGCCGTATCTGCTCGGCGATCGATTCTCGGCGGCCGACGTGCTCTGGGGCAAGGCGCTGGAGTGGATGGTGAAGTTCAAGCTCGTGCCCGAGCTGCCGGAGGTGACGGGCTACGTCGCGCGGGTGTGCAGCCGGCCGGCGTTCGCGCGGATCGCGGCGAAGGACGCAGAGCTCGCCGCGGCGCACGAGGCCGCGGCCGCAGCGGAGGCGCAGGCGAGCTGATCGCCGCCCGGGCTGCCGTCTACTCCGGCTGCCCACCCAGCTGCTTCACCGCCCTCGATCCCGCCTCGATCCCGCGCCGCAGGCACTCCGCCTCGCGCGCGCCCTGGAGCTCCGCGGTGATGAACCCGGCCGCGAACGCATCGCCGGCCCCGGTCGTGTCCACCACCTCGACCTGAGGCGCCGGCTCGTCGAGGCGCACGCCCTGCCGTCCGCCCACCGCCGCGCCCCGCGCGCCACGCTTGATGATCACCCGCTCGAAATAGGCGCCCAGCGCGATCATCTGCGCGGTGAGGTCACCCGTGCCCGAGAGCGCCTCTGCCTCGTCGGCGTTGGCGAGCAGCGTCGACATCCCTCGTGTCCACTCAAGGAAGTCCCCGACCCCCACCTCCCGCAGAAAGCCCACGGACGCGGCGTCGAGGGCGATCGGGACGCCGCGGCGCCGCGCCTCTTCGGCGAGCCGCAGCGCGGCCCGCCGAGGCCCTTCGGCGAAGAGCGAATACCCCGAGAGGAGCACCAGCCGCGTCTCGTCCAGGAGCCCCACCGGCATGTCCGAAGGCTCGAGCGCGAGGTTCGCCCCACGATCGGTAAGGAAGCTCCGCTCCCCGTCGGCGTCGACGAGGATGACCAGCACGCCCGATGGATTCTGCGGGTCGGCCACGAGGATCGGGTCGACATGGAAGCTCCTGAAATAGGCTTCGAGATGCGGCTTGTCCCTGGCTCCGACCCGGGCGACGAACGACACCTTCGCTCCCATCGAACCGAGCCAAACCGCCTGGTTGGCCCCCGAGCCTCCCGGGCGGCTCTCGATTTTGGCGCGCCGGTCCGAGCCGCGCACCAGCGGCCCCTCCGGGCGGACGATCACGTCCGTCATCACGTCGCCCACCACGAGCACGCGGTCGGCCGCGCTCATGCCTTGGCCTTCGGCTTCGCCTTGGGCCTGGCCCCGAGCTCGCTCATCGCCGCCGCGATCTCCGCCGCCACCGCCGCGTTGTTCTCGACCAGCGCGATGTTGGCGACGAGGCTCTTGCCCTCGGTGAGCTCGAAGATGCGCTTCAAGAGGAACGGCGTCAGGTCCTTGCGGCTCACCCCCTCTGCCTCGGCGCACCGGATCGCCTCCTCGATCCTCGCCTCGATCGCCCTGGGGTCCATGGCATGGCTCTCGGGGATCGGGTTGGCCACCAGGACCCCGCCCATGCCGAGCTCGAACTGCAGCGCGATGACCCTGGCCGCTTCCTCGGCGCTGTCGATCCTGTGGTCCACCTTTTGCCCGCTCTGCCGCGCCCAGAAGGCCGGGAAATCCTCTGTCTTGTAGCCCAGGACCGGCACGCCATGGGTCTCCAGCGTCTCCAGCGTCTTGGGGATATCGAGGATCGACTTGGCCCCCGCGCAGACCACCGCCACCTGCGTCTGACTCAGCTCCTCGAGATCGGCGGAGATGTCGAAGGTCGTCTCCGCCCCGCGATGCACGCCGCCGATGCCCCCGGTGGCGAACACCTGGATACCGGCCCAGGCCGCCGCCATCATCGTGGTCGCCACGGTCGTCCCGGCCAGCCCGCCCAGGACCAGGAGCGCCGCCACGTCGCGCCGCGAGGCCTTGGCCGCCTTGCCGCCCGCCCTGGCCAGCCGCTCGAGATCTTCCCCCTTCATACCCACCTTGAGCTCGCCGTCCATGATCGCGATCGTCGCCGGCACGGCGCCGTTCCGGCGGACTACCGCCTCCACGCGCTGCACCATCTCGAGGTTCTGCGGATACGGCATGCCGTGCGTGATGATGGTCGACTCCAGCGCGACCACCGGCCGGCCGCCAGCGAGCGCTTTCCTGACCTCGGGCGAGATGGAGAGATAGTCCTTGATCGACACGCTGAGATCCTTGGGCGGCGAGGGTTTGGCGGCTATAGAGGCACCGGGCACGAGCGTCAAGCGGTCACGACTTTGGGTACCGCGATCTCGCGGCCGTTGCCATTTTCATTTCTGTTCCGTCCCGTCACCCTCTGTGCCCAGCCCTTTCAAGGTCACAAACCATGTAAGTCCATCCGATCCATAGCGCACTCTGTAGGATCTGTCTTCCAGCGAAGAGCCCGAAGCTATTGCGCACGGCACCGGTAACGAGGCATTCAGGTGCGCATGCTCCTGTCCAAGGTACTCGATCGATTCATTGAGAAGAGCCCGGTGAGCGTGATGGCCCGCGCCGCAATGGAACACGCCCTCGCGCCCGAGGCGCTCGATGAGCTGTTCGACGAGCATGCGGACAAGCAGTACACGCGGGAACTCCTCTTCTCATCGAGGGTCGACCTCATGGGCGTGGTCGTCAGCAAGGTCGCGCCCTCGGTTCACGCGGCGTATCAAGCGGTGGCCGAAACGCTGCCGGTATCCCTTGCGTCGATCTACAACAAGCTCAACAACTTGGAGCCCGCTGTCACCAGCGCGCTGGTGCGCCACACGGCGGAGCGTCTGGCGCCAGTCATCGACACCATGGGGGGGGACAGGTGCCGGCACTTCTCCCCGGATACCGGGTGCGAATCCTGGATGGCAATCACCTGGCCGCGACCGAACGGCGTCTTCAGGTACTGCGTCAGAGCAAGGCCGGACCGCTGCCCGGACACGCGCTCGTTGTCCTCGACCCGGCGTTGATGCTCGCGACGGACATGATCCCTTGTGAAGATGGGCATGCTCAGGAACGGTCGCTTTCCCCGGAGATCCTCGATCTCGCTGCCGCAAACGATCTCTGGATTGCTGACCGGAATTTCTGTACGAGCACATTGCTGTCGGGCATCACCAAACGGAAAGCTTTCTACATCATTCGCCAACACGCGAGTATGACAATCGTGTCCGCCGGCACGTTGAGGAAGCGTGGTCGAACAGACACTGGGGAGGTCTATGAGCAGGGTGTCACGATCAAGAACTCTGATAATGAGGTGACGAAGACGCGTCGGATCATAATCCGCCTGGACAAGCCAACGCGAGACGGCGACATCGAGATGGCAATCCTCACGAACCTGCCCCCAACAGCAGCTAGCGCAGTGGTGGTAACAGAATTATACCGAAAGAGATGGACACTGGAGACCATGTTCCAATCGCTCACAGCGATGCTTCAGGGCGAGGTTGCCACCCTCGGCTATCCTCGCGCTGACGATGACTCCGACCGCGCTCGCCAAGGAGATGCTCAGCT
Source organism: Sorangium sp. So ce128 (assembly GCF_051525245.1). Lineage (NCBI taxonomy): Bacteria > Pseudomonadati > Myxococcota > Polyangiales > Polyangiaceae > Sorangium > Sorangium sp. So ce128. Next base: position 9,439,562 of record NZ_CP150313.1, read on the forward strand.
GGGCAGCTCACGTGCAGCTCGGGAAGCTCAAGCGCCATCCACGCGGTGTGAAGAAGCCCGTGCCGAAGAGAACCCGATTCGCGAATGAAACTCACGTGTCGACTGCTCGATTGCTCGCAGAATCCAGGAAAAAGTCGCCTTGAAAGGGCTGCCCCTACCGGGAACCAATTTTCAAGACAGTGCTATCCCTCACGAGCCGGACCCTCTCGATGTGCTCACGGATCCCGCTCACGCGTCGGCGTCAATGCTCTTGGGCTTGGCGCCGGCGGCCAGCATCTCCTCGCGCATGCGCTTGTGCCTGTAGCTGGCTAGCCTGAGGCTGAGCGCCGGAGACAGGCGATCGAGGTACCAGAATGCCTTCCACCATTTGGGCAGGACGATGATCGCCTCGTTGCGGGCGACGGCGTCGAGCGTGCGGCGCGCGAGCTCTTCGGGGGGGATTGGGTGCAGGCGCTCCGACATGCGCATGATGGTCTCTTTGGAGACGTTCTCCACGTTGATACGGCCGTACACACCGCCGGTGACGATGGGTGTGCGGATGGCGCCGGGGCACAGGACGGAGGCGCGGACGCCGTAGCGCTCTGCCTCCACGCGGAGGGCCTTGGTGACGGCGACGACGGCGTGCTTGGTGGCGGTGTAGGCGCCCTCGTTAAAGCCCGCGACGAGGCCTGCGACGGAGGCTGTATTCAAAATGTGTCCTGAACCCTGCTTCACCATGATCGGGTAGACTGCCTGGATGCCGTAAACGACGCCGCGCAGGTTGACGTCGATGACGTCGTCCCAGTCCTCTTGCACGTGACTGGCCATCTCGCCCCCGACGACGATGCCGGCGTTGTTGAACAGGTAGTCGATGCGGCCTGAGCGCTGCAGCGTGTCTTTTGCGATGGCCTTGAAGGCCGGCAGGCTGCGCACGTCGAGCTCGGCGGCGGTCGCGCGACCTCCGCGGTCGGTGATGCCTTTGGCGACCTCCGCGGCGACGCTGTGCTGGCGATCCGCCAGCACGACCTCGCACCCTCGATGGGCGAGCTCTTCACCGAGCGCGCGGCCGATGCCGGAGGCGCCTCCGGTGACGATTGCGACCTTGTTTTCAAGCGTTTTCTGGTTGGTGCTCATCGGGCGCGGACGCTATCACGTTCACGCGCCGCGCACGATGGCCAAGGTGCGCTCCACGACCTCGGCGACGTCGCAGTCCGACGTGTCGACCGTGTAGTGTGCAGTCTCGTACTGGGTGGCGCGCTCGGACAGGAGGCTCTTGAGGCGCTCCATCGCGAGCGGGTCAGGTGCCTCGGCGTTGGCTTGTCCGAGCGTCCGGATCACATCAACGGCACGCCGACGGACGTGGCTCGGAAGACGCTACTTCACAAGAAGGTCGAGCCCATGCTCGAGTGCGAGCTCCAGCACCGAGAGCAAGTGCCCCCAATGCGCGACGGTGATGCTCGTGGGCATCACGACGTCGGACGTCGGCGAAAGCCGAGACGCTGCGGGCGGCGCCGGAGCTTCGTTCTCCGTCTGCTTTGGCGCCTTGGTGTGCTCGCGCTCCGGCGCTTTCTCGCCCGCCTTTGCGTCGTCACACGCCTTGTTCTTCGCGAGCGGCGTGCCGCCTGGGGGGGGCTTCGGCGTCACGAGGGGGCGAAAGGTCGAGCGGGCAGCCAAGACGCCGTGGTAGGTGATGGTCGGGTAGAACGGTGGGGGTATCAGGGCCGGCTACAGCTCGTGTGCTCGCCGGGACCGAGGTCGTGTGATGACCTTGAAAGGGGTGCCCTCTGTGCCCTGTTGCTGGCCACGCCGGCGCCAGGCCAGAAGAATCTCTTGAGAGGACAGAGCGTCCAAACGGCTTCGACCATCAAGGTTATCGTGGCCGCCGATGACAGTGGACAGGATGCTCCCATGCGTTCCGGCCGCCCCGAAACAGCGACGCCATATCGACAATCTATCTATGCATCGACAGGGCGCCTCCACTCCACGGCGCGCGAGCCGATGTGCTGGGAATCGTGACATGTCACGCCGAGAACCGTGACATGTCACGCCGAGAACCGTGACATGTCACACAAGATCGGGGCGCATGTCGCGCCAGGAGTCTCATGACCGGCGTGCGGGGCGCGGCTTACAGAGAATTCTGGCGATTCCCGAATGTGGCACGTGACATGCAATTGCGCCCAGACGAGCGAACATGAAGCGCATGCGCAACAACGCGGAGCAACGTCGCGTATGCGCCGAGCCTTGCAGGATCAACAAATCCGCGGGCCGAAACTGCCTCGCAGAGTGCTGGCCACGAGCGCGTCGTACTGGAGCATACGCACCAAGCGTTCGGGAAAGCCGATCGTTGGTCAATCCTGGGAAAGTGGAACGGACACATGAAGAAGCTCGCAACGTTTGCAATCCTCCCCGCACTGGGCCTCGTATTGAGCTCGGGCGACGTGTCGGCCGGGGCGACGATGAACGGCGCCGCGTGTCACCTGGTCAACGGCATCGATGTGCTGCGCGCATCCAACGCCATAATGAACCAATCGAGTAACCCGATCACCATCCACTGCGCGATTCCGATAGACCACCAACTCGGAGGCACGGTGACCTTTCGGGTCCGGATGTCTGACGGCAACGACTCGGATGGCATGAACACCACGTGCGTTGGCTTAGCGAACGACCAGGACGGCAACGATCTCGGTTCGACTTCGGCCATGGTGTCAGGGACGGGGACCTTCACCGGGACCGTAATAAGGACCGCCACACTCACCGTTTCGCCGCAGAGCGCCTCACACATGTACTCCGTCAGCTGCGTGATCCCAGGAGGCGGTACGTCTGGCCTATTTACCGCGCGCGTCTTCTAGCTTGAGTCGAATGGTCCGAGTCGAGCCATGCAGGCCATGAGCTCGGGGCGTCCACGTGGTGACCAGTGATTGAACGACGACCGCACCGGCTGTTCATTCTGCTAGCCGGCATTGCAGCCCTAGCGGGTGCATACGCTCTCGGGCGCGTTTCGGCCCCCTCGGCAAGCGAACGCGCGGGCGTCCCGAGCTCGAAGGACGGTCAGCGACTCGCGGCCTTGGAACGCGAAGCTCGTCGGTCGCGAGCTCCGACATTCAAGGCTACCATCCCTTCGCAGCGTGGCTCGGCCGACGACGGCACGGCCGAGACCTTCGACTCCGGCCGGCTTCGCGCCGGCGGCGAGCAGGACGGCGAAGAGCTCGACGGTGCGGACGTGCGCGAGCCGCTCGATCCCGAGGAAGAGGAGCGCTCGGTGCACGAGGCGCGAATCGCGTTCTGGGACGGCTTGAGCGCTCGATTCGACACCGAGCCGCCCGACCCAGCATGGCGTCGTGAGACAGAGCCGGTGATCACACGGGTGATCTCCGAGCAGCTGGGTCCACAGGTCAGCGTCGACGACGTTGTCTGTTCCTCCAGCCTTTGCCGCGCGAAGCTGACCCACCCCCAATGGCCGCGCATTCCCAGCGACAAGTTCATCCAGTTTACATTGAGCCGCGGATCGCTCGCAACGATGGAGATCCAGGTGGACACCCGAGACGAGGGCGCCACCGTTCTGTACTTCTTGCGCAGAGAAGGGGCGCCCACAGAACACGATCTGTGATATTCGCTGGTGCAGCAAGAGGCGAGCGTCCCGTGGCAGCCCGTTTTTTGCTACTGAACCGGGGCGACTTCCCGCAGCGGCGCCAGAGCGACAAATAGATTGAAATCGCCTGAAAAGCGCAGGATTTCGAACCGCCTGGACGCCATGAGACGCCAAGACATTTTGTTATTCTCATGGCGTCTTGTGGCGCCTTGGCGGTTCATTCTCGCTTGAACAACGTGACCTGTACTTTAGGACCCGGTGGACTGGTACCGCCGCTCCCCGAACCGCCAGATGCGCAGCGACACGAGCAGGAACGCCACCCCCACGAGCGGCGACGCCCAGCGCGCGGCCTCGGGCAGCGCGGGGACCGTGGGGCGATCGAGCAGCGCGCCCGCGGGGATGTAGCTCACGAACGCGAGCGGCACGACGAACGTGAAGAAGCGCCGGAACCAGTCGCGGTACAGGGTCAGCGGGTACTGCGCGGCCTCCGTGCCGCCGTACGTCAACGCGTTCATGATCTCCAGCGACTCGATCGTCCAGAAGCACAGCGTCGCCTGGAGCACGAGGAGCCCGTAGAACACGCAGGCGCCGCCGACGATCGCGCCGACGAGCAACGCAAGCTTGGCCGCCGTCCACCCGACGCCGAGCGCGCTCCCGGCCCACAGGAGCATGACGAGGCCGACCGCGAGCCGCCCTGCGCGCAGGAACTGGAACTCCCCGGTGGCGACCTGGAACGCCGTGGAGCGCGGGCGCAGGAGGAGCCGGTCGAAATCGCCCGACCTCACCATCGCGGAGAAGGTGTCGAACCCGCGGCCGAACGACTCGGCGAGCGCGAACGAGACGTTCACGAGGCCGAACAGCAGCGCCACCTCGGCGAAGCGCCACCCCCGGACCGCGCCGAACCTGTCGAACAGCGCCCACGCCCCGAGCAGCTCGATGCCCACCGTGATGAACTGCCCCACAGACCACATCACGAACGACGCGCGATACTGCATCTGCGCCCGCAGCGACGCGGCGGCGAGCCGGAGGTAAAGCCTCGTTGCATCGAGCGACATCTCGCCTGTTCCTCGTCTCCTCGCCCGTTCCTCGTCCCTCAGCCGCCCTGCACCACGAGCCGGCGCAGGCCGCGCGCGACCATCGCCCTGCCGAGCGCCACGAACGCGGCGGTCCACAGCGCCTGGTGCAGCAGCACGCCCGGGAGCGCCCCCGCGGGCAGGTGCCCGAGGTAGAGCCGGAACGGCGCGTCGACCATGCCCCGGAACGGCAGCGCGTCGAGCCACGGCAGCATCCACGCCGGAAACAGCGGCAGCGGCACGATCATGCCGGAGGCGACGAGGACGAGCGACGGCACGATCCGCGCGATGCCGTCGCCGGACGTCGTCCACAGCATCGTCGACGTCACCGCCGTCGCGAACGCACCGACGAGCGCCGCCGCGCCGACCATCGCCGCCGCCCACGCGCCCGCGGCGGCCAGCGACGGCGGCAGCCCCATCCCGAGGAGCGGCACCGCGACAGCGAACATCGGGACCGCGCGCAGCAGCGTCGGCGCGACGCGCGCGGCGAGCGCGCGGGCGAGCCAGAGCGCGTGAAGATCGAGCGGGCGCGCCAGCTCGTAGCCCACCGCGCCGGTGCGGATCAGCTCGCGCACCTCGGGGTCGGGGTTCGTCGAGAACGGCAGCAGCTGGAAGAACGCCTGTCCGAGCCACGTGTACGTGATCGCCTGCCCGAGCGCCATCGGCGGCGGCGCGCCCGACAGGGCGTTCCCGTAGAACGCCTCGAGCACCATGACCTTGATGAACCCCCAGAACAGCTGCGTGCCGAACCCGGCCGCGGCCGCAGCGCGGTACTGCAGGAGCGCGCGGCAGCGCGCCCGGAACACGGCGGCACAGGCGGCGAAATTGGCCGCAAAGCCCGCGAACGGCGCGCTCACGGCGGCGCCCCCGCCTCGCCGCCCTCGCCGTAGAGCCGCGCGACGATCTCGTCGATGGGCGGGTTCTGCACCAGGAGGTCGCGCACCGGGGCGCGGGCCGTCACGCGCCCGACCAGCTCCGCCGTCGAGATCGCGGCGGGGTCGAAGCGCAGCGTCACGCGGGCGCCCTCGCGGCGGATCACCTCGGCGCGTGGCTCGGCGATCTCCGCCGCCGGGTCCGCCAGGTCCACGATGAGCCAGCGCTCCGCGGTGACCTGCGCGCGCAGCGCCTCGAGCGAGCCGTCCGAGAGCACCCGCCCCCCGGCGATGAGGATGACCCGCGAGCAGAGGGCCTCGATGTCGTCCATGTCGTGCGTCGTCAGGATCACCGTGACGCCGCGCTCGCGGTTGAGCCGCTGCACGAAGCGCCGCACCGCGAGCTTCGAGACGGCGTCGAGGCCTATCGTGGGCTCGTCGAGGAAGAGCAGGTCGGGCGCGTGGAGCAGCGCGGCCGCGAGATCGCACCGCATGCGCTGGCCGAGGCTGAGCTGCCGCACCGGCGTGTCGAGCAGCGGCCCGAGATCGAGCATCGCGACGAGCTCGTCGCGCGCGCGGGCGTGATCGGCCGCGCCGACGCGGTAGATGTCCCGGAGGAGCTCGAACGAGTCGATCACCGGCAGATCCCACAGGAGCTGGGTGCGCTGGCCGAACACGACGCCGAGGCGCCCCACGTGCGCGACGCGCTCGCGCCACGGGACGCGGCCGGCCACCTCGCATCGCCCCGAGTCCGGCACGAGGATGCCCGCCAGGATCTTGACCGTCGTCGACTTGCCGGCGCCGTTCGGCCCGATGTACCCGACGAGCTCGCCCCGATCGAGCGAGAACGAGACGCCCGCGAGCGCGTCGACGGCGCGGTAGCGCGGGCGCACGAGCCCGGCGAGCGCGCCCAGGGCGCCCGGCCGGCGCTCGGCCACCCGGTACGCCTTGCGCAGGTCCTCGACGACGATCAGCGGCATGACGGCGGCCAGGGTCTCACGGGCGGCCCGGGAGCATACTTGACCTGGGTCGAGCGGCCAGCGCCGCGGGCCCCGACCTCGGTCAAGCCGCCAGCGCCGCGAACGCGGCCTACATGCTGAGCCTGCCCGCTTGCGATCCCTGCCGCGCCCTCACTCCGGCTTCGCGAGCGGCGAATAGCGGCTGTAGCGGTAGTCGTTCGAGGTCGCGTAGAGCACGCCCGGAGGATTGCGCGAGTTCCCCGCGGCGATGCAGGCTCGGTACCCGGGGTAGCAAGCCTGGAGCGTGTCGTGGACGAACGACGGCGCGGCCGGCGCGCCGCCCCGTTGCACCCAGCACGCGACGGCCGCGCCGGTCTGCGGCTCGATGAGGCAATAGCGCTGCATGTCGGAGGCGCAGCCCGTGCAGTCGGTCTGGATCGCGTTGATCGCGTGTCCGACGTTCGTGCAGCCGAAGCTGAAGATCGCGGCATTGAGCCCGCTCTGCTGCGCTTGCCACCAGAAGCCGTTCGCGAAGTTCGAGCACACGTACGAGCCAGGGGTATAGGTGCATTGCTGCACCGTGATGTTGCCCATCGCCGTCGCCAGCGGCGTGCCGCCCCATGTACCGAGGCTGGGGGCCGGTGGGCACGCGGTGCCAGGCGGAATGGGCCTTTCTCGCGGTGACATGCAACGCGCCGCGCCTGTGGCGCGCACGGCTTGGCGGCGCAGCGCGCCTCCGCGTGGGTTACGCGCGACGTCCGGCGCCGGTTCCCTTTTTGGGGTGGCATTTGTCAGCGGGCCGCCCGCCCGCCCTCGCCGCGCGCTGCCCGCCTTCAATCCCGGATATAGACGCTGAGCCCGTCGAATCTGGCCGAATTGCCCCTGTTCGCGAGCCTCGCCACGACCCGGATGGCCTCGCTCCCGCCGGCGGGGACCGTCATCGCGCAGCTGCCGTTCAGGTGGGTCGCGCTCGATCCGCACCCGGCTCCGCCTTCCAGCTCGAAGCCGTCGCACGCCATCGTGCCGACCGGCGCGCCTCCGCGGAGCAGGGTCACCTCGATGCGCACGTGGTTTGCGCCGCTGTGCTCGTAGCTTTCGGCGTGCACCGGGAACTCGAGCGCCTTTCCCGCCGGAAACGAGAGCGCCTTCTCGACGGGGGTGTCGAAGCCCGGCAGATCGACCTGACCCGCCGTCGGGCCCAGGCAGCTCAGGAGCACGAACGCCCCGAGCGCCGCCACGGCGGCGCGCGCCCGGTCCCGGTTCGCTGCGGTCCGCAATAGGAGCGCGCTCACCCGCCGGCCTCCTCGAGGAGGTCGCGCCCCCAGAAGCACGCGGCGACCGCGCCGGGCGCGCCGGGCGCCGAGGAGCAGCTCGCGACGACCTGCTCGATAAAGGTTTCCGAGGCGTCGGGTACCTGCATGCGGAATGCTCCTCTCAGGCGGACCGGGTGAGCTCGGGGAGCGACGTCTCCCGCGGTGGATTATCCGACGGCTCGGGCCCCGCCACCAGGTCTCCCTGCTCGCGCCGGGCCCGCGGCGCATGCTCACCAGGAGCGCGCGCGCCCCGATTCCGCGATGGCCGCGCCGGCGCGCGCGGGTTACGGTACCCGCCGCCTCGATGCCGCCCGATCCCAGCGCGCCCCCCGGCGATCGATCCCTGTTCCCGTCGTTCGACGGCCCCGGCGGCTTCGACCGGATCCGCGCCGACCTCCCCGCGTTTCTCCCGGCCATCCGCGCGGTGTGCGAGCGCCACGGGCTCTCGTCGGGCGGCCTCTCCGCCTTCGCGCACGGGACCAACGTGGTCGTCTCGAACGACGCAGGCCAGATCATCAAGCTGTTCCCGCCCTTCCTCCGGCACCAGTTCGAGGCCGAGCGCCTCTCGCTGGGGCGCTTCCACGGGAACGTCCCCGTGGCCACGCCGGAGCTCCTCTGGCTAGCGGAGCTCGAAGGCTGGCCCTATCTCGTGATATCGCGCCTCCCGGGGCGCACGCTCGAAGAGACCTGGCCCGCGATGAGCGGCGCGGAGCGCGCCGAGGCGCTCGCCCGCGTCGGCGAGATCATGAGGGCCGCCCACGCGCTGCCCACCTCTGGACTGGAGAGCATCGATCTCGGCTGGGCTGCGTTCCTGGAGCGCCAGATCGCCGGATGCGAGAGCCGGCACCGGCGGATGGGCCTGCCCGAGCGCCTCGTCTCGCAGATCCCGGCTTACCTCGAGTCTGCCCGCGCTCTCCTGCCGACGTCCGTCGTCCCGGTCCTGCTGACCGGCGAGTACACGCCGGAGAACCTCCTCGTGACCCGAGCGGGCGGGAGGTGGAGCGTCACCGGCATGATCGACTTCGCGGACGCGTGCCTCGGAGCACCCGAGTACGATCTCCTGGGCCCGTGCCTCTTCCTGTCGGCCGGCAGCGCGGACCTCCAGCGCGCCTTTCTCGGCGCCTACGGATACCCGCCTGCCGACCTGGGCCCAGCGCTGAGCCGCAAGCTGATGGCCCTCGCGCTGCTGCACAGGTACAGCAATCTCAGGTTCCAGCTCAGGCTCGAAGGCTGGGAGTCCCAGGTCTCCTCGCTGCCCGAGCTGGAGCAGACGATCTGGCCGTTCTGAGGGGAGAGCTGGCCGCTCGCGGTAGGCGCGCCCCGCCGCGATCACATGGCCGCGAGCAGGGCGGCGACGTCCTCGCAGGAGTGCTCCTCGACGGCCCGGCAGTTCGCCACGTCAGCCCACGGCCACCAGCCGCACCCCTCGGCGTCCTCCTCGCACGCCGCTTCGAGGTCCGGGGAGACGACGAGGTCGCAGATCTGATGCGGCGACGGCGCCTCCCACACCAGCGTCGGCCCGCACTCCATCCCTTCGCGCCCGCAGTGCCTTTCGCGCGTCTGCACCAGCGCGGTGCCGTCGCCCAGCACGAAGATCAGCGATTCGGTCTCGTCGATGTACGGGCCAGGCGTGAGCAGCGAGCTGAGGACGCCCGTGCCGCCTCCGGTCACCAGCTTGGCCGCGCACGAGAGCGCCTCTGGCGGGCTCGGATAGGCGTGCATGGTGACCGGCTGACAGCTCGGCTCGAAGTCGCAAGCGAACAGATCGAGAGCCGCCGGCTCGGGCACTTCCGCGCCGCCGCCCGACGTGGTGTCCGACGACTCCGGCCCGGGATCCGCGTCGTCGCCCCTGTCCGGCTCCGCCTCGGACTCGGCGCCGTCCGAGCCCTCGACGACGCGCGCGCAAGCGATGACGAAAGGAAGCTGCGCCGCTGCCAGCAGGAGCGCTGCCTGGATGATGCGATGTGCTCTCATGGTGTTGCCCTTTCTTAACGAGCCTGTGGAGGTTGTGCCAGGCATGGCGCACAGCAAGCGGCGCGCCACACCGTCCTCGCATCGCGGCGGCGCCGTTGCGCTCCGCGACTCCAGCCTCCATCCGCAGGCGGACAGCACGGGGGCGACGTCGCAACCCGAAGCCCACGAAATTGACGCGCCGCCTTCAGCGCTTGCCGCTGACCCATAATGACACAAACTGGCCATCAAACTCAGCGCCCGGCACACAATGACGCAACCCCGTGCCTCGAAGCTCTGTTGGAGCGCCCCAAAGCCTCCTCTTGCAATGGCGCTGTTCTCGAAGCAATATCGCGGCGGAACGGGCCAGCCTGCCTGTACCCCTCTCTTGGTTCATTTGTAACGAGTCTTACTTATCCTTGTTCGCTTCGAGGCACGTGACTGACGCGGCATCTTGGTGTTTTGAATGTCGTTGCGGCGTCGCTCTCGACGGTTGCAGATGCTCCGGGAAACATCGTTTACCAGAACAATGCCTTCTTCCGCATCGACGAGCGGAACTTCATAAACACCGTCACTCATCACCGCTGCGGTAAACCAAGAAACGCGCGTACCAGGCCACAGCCACCTCGACGCATGGCGGCATCCTCCCGTGCGCCACGATCACCAAAACGGATGCCGACCCGAAAAATCGAGGCGATTCGTGATCAGATCGGCTTGCTGCGGGAATTCTCCCGGGCCACACCAGCGAGGTGCAACCTGGGTCACACCCAGCCAGCTTGTGCAGAGAAGGCGTACTCTGCCTCCGAGCTTCATCTGTCAACAACTATCGACCACGGAACCCAGCCCGACCGCAGGCAACGCGGCGTGCAGCGAGGGGCCTTCCGCGCCGGACCGTGTCCGCGCGTCAAGGGCGCCTCGCTTCCACGCGCCTCCTGCGGCCCGAAGCGGGCGCGTCCTGTCCGGCGCGGCCGGTGCGGGTCGAGCCTGCGGGCCTCGGGACCGTCGGTGTGCATGTCACGCGGTGGTGATCACCGGGATCGCCACGGCGTGTTCGCTCGGAACAGCGCCTCGTGATCACGATCACGATCGCGCGGATCGCCGCAGGGATTTGGACGATTGCATAGGAGCGCCCGGCCTCAGCGCCGGAGGTCACGGCCCGTGTCCAGCGCGGGCGCGTCGACGACGCCGGTCAGCCGCATCAACGAGGGAAACACCGTTATGAGTTACGCACGCATGGTCATCAGGAAGGGTCGAATCGGATCCTCGCTACTCTGCTTGCTGCTCCCCATGTCGCTCGCTTCGTTGACCGCCTGCGGGTCGGATGGAGCGAAGGGCGATCCGGGAGAGCCGGGCGCGCCGGGCGCGCCGGGAGAGCCGGGGCCCGAGGGCCCGCCCGGCGAGACGCCGGTGTCGCCGGTCGACCCGGTGACGGGCTCCCTGGAGAAGTACGTTTCAACCGAAGGTGGAGCGGATCGCTTCCCCCTCGCCGTGAGCGGCAAGGTCGCTCCGCTGGTCGTCAGCGAGAGCGATTATGCGGGCGTGAACCGCGTCGTGGACGACCTCGCGGCGGACATCCAGCGGGTGACCGGCACTGCCGCGGCCGTCAACAACGAGATCCCGGCGTCGGCGAAGGAAGTGGTCCTCGTCGGGACGGTGGGCAATAGCCCGATCATCGATCAGCTGGTGGCGGACGAGCGGCTCGACGTCTCCGGCTTGACGGGGAAGTGGGAGACGTTCGTCACGCAGATCGTCGAGCAGCCGATGGAGGGCGTGGACCGAGCGCTCGTCATCGCCGGCAGCGACCAGCGCGGCACCATCTTCGGCGCGTACGACCTCTCCTCGCAGATCGGCGTGTCGCCCCTGTACTGGTGGGACGACGTCCCGGCCCAGAAGAAGCAGGCGCTGTTCGTGCTCCCCGGGCAGCACACCCAGGGCGAGCCGAAGGTGAAGTACCGCGGGTTCTTCATCAACGACGAGAACCCCGCGACCGGCAACTGGGCGGCCAAGATGTTCGGGCCGGGCAAGGCGGAGGGCTTCCCCGGAGGGCTCAACCACCTTTACTGGGAGAAGATCTTCGAGGTCGCGCTCCGCATGAAGGCGAATTACATCTGGCCGGCCGTCTGGGGCCGGGCGTTCGGCGAGGACGACCCGGAGAACCACGCGACGGCCACGCGGTACGGCATCGTGATGGGGACCTCGCACGAGGCCCCGATGATGCAGGGTATCGAGGAGTGGAATCGCCACGTGATCCCGGAGGTGAAGGACGCGGCCGGCACCGTCACCAAGCCGAAGACCGATCCGTACGGCGGCACGGGCGACTGGCGCTTCTCGGTGAACTCCGACGCGCTGAAGAAGCACTGGACCAAGGGCATCCAGCGGATGGTCGACGAGAAGATCGAGGGCGTCGTCACGCTCGGCATGCGCGGCCCCGGCGACGTCAGCCTGCCCCCGGCGGACGGCATCCCGCTCATGGAGGACATCGTCGACTCCCAGCGGAAGATCCTCGAGGACGTGACGGGGCAGGACGTGACGACCATCCCCCAGATCTGGACGCTGTACAAGGAGATCCAGGGTTACTGGGACGCCGGCATCCGCGTGCCGGACGACGTCACGGTGGTCTATTGCGACGACAACTGGTCCAACATGAAGCGCCTGCCGGAGCTCGGCACGGAGCGGGCCGGCGGCTTCGGCCTCTACTACCACTTCGATTACGTCGGCGGCGGCCGTAACTACAAGTGGGTCGACACGATCCTCCTGCCCAACGTCTGGGAGCAGCTCCACCTCGCCTACAACTACGGCGTGGATCGGCTCTGGGTCGTCAACGTCGGAGACTTCAAGAACGAGGAGCTCCCGCTCCAGTTCTTCCTCGACTATGCGTGGAACCCGGACCGCTGGCCGGTCGAGCGCATCGGCGACTGGGAGCGGCGGTGGACCGAGCAGCAGTTCGGCTCCGAGCACGCGGACATCATCGCCGACATCCTGCACAGCTACGCGCTGCTGCAGTCGGATCGCAAGCCGGAGCTGACCAACCGGAAGATCACCGTCGATTACGATCTCCTGGTCAGCGCGCCCACGACCGACGTCCCGGATCCCGACACGGCCGCCATCACGTACGACGACGGCGCGAGCCCGTTCAGCCTCACGAACTACCGCGAGCTCGAGAGCGTCACGGAGGAGTGGGAGGCGCTGGCCTCGCAGGCGGAGTTCGCGGCCAGGCTCCTGCCGGAGGAGGTGCAGGACGCCTACTTCCAGCTCGTGCTCTACCAGGTGAAGGCGACCGCCAACCTGTACGCGCTGCGCCTGGCAGGGTTCAAGAACAAGCTCTACGCGGCGCAGGGGCGCGCGGCCACGAACGACCTGGCGGCCATCGCCGAGGCGCGGCTCCAGGACGATCTGGCGCTCTCCTACTACTACAATCACGATCTCGCCGACGGGAAGTGGGAAGGCTTCCAGACGCAGCCTCACATCGGCTACGGCGCGCCGGGGAACCCGTCCTGGCAGCAGCCGGAGCACCAGTACAACAACATCCAGGAGTTCATCTGGCCTGAGCTCGTCTCGATCGAGGTCCCCGAAGCGGCGGAGCTCGGTGTGGCGATCGACGGATCGAGCAACTTCTGGACGGGCGCCGGGGCAGGCGACGGGACCACCGCGACCCCCGTGCTGCCCGCGTTCAGCCGGTATCAGACGCAGCCCGAGCAGTACATCGAGGTGTTCAACCGCGGCAGCGAGCCGCTCGAGTACACGATCGATGCCGCTCTCCCGGTCGAGTGCCCCACCGGCTGGGCCGCGAACACGCCGTGCCCGCCGTGGCTGAACGTCTATCCGAGCCACGGTGTCGTCGACAAGGAGGTGCGCGCGACGGTGAGGGTCGACTGGGTCATGATCCCCACGAACCAGACGTTCCCGGTCGAGGTCCCGATCACGGTCACGGGCTCGGACGGGAGCTCGGTGGTGGTCACGGCCCGCGTCGAGGACCCGCGGCAGGTCGCGTGGAAGCCGAACCGCTTCATCGAGGCGAACGGCTATGTCTCGATGGAAGCCGATCACTACAGCCGCGCGGTCAGCACGGATGACGTCGAGTGGAAGCTGCTCCCGGACATCGGGCGCACCGGGTCGGGCGTGACGCCGTTCCCTGTGACGGCCGAGGCCCAGGAGCCCGGCGGCGCGTCGCCTCGCCTCGAGTACGACATGCACCTCACGAGCAGCGGCCCGGTGAACGTGTATGTCTACGTGTCGCCGAGGAACAACTTCCAGAACTGGACCGAGGGCCTGCAGTACGCCGTGTCGTTCGACGACGGTCCGATCCAGAAGGTCAACACGAGCCACGCCGTCGAGCTCAACGGCAACGGCAACAAGATCTGGGAGCGGCACACCTCGGACAACGCCAACATCATGCGCACCAAGCACACGATCGCCGCGGCGGGTGACCACACGCTGAAGGTGTGGATGGTCCATCCTGGCGTGATCGTCCAGAAGATCGTGGTGGACGCCGGTGGCGTGAAGGAGAGCCTCCTGGGCCCGCCCGAGAGCTACTGGATGGGCAAGGGGCCGGAGCAGCAGTAAACCATCGTCTGTGAGCAGTCCGAGGGCCCGCCGCGCACACGCTGTGCGGCGGGCCCTCGTCATTGATGCGCCCCCGTATGCGCCCCGGCGCCTGCCGACAGCGGATCTTTCTACCTGCGGCGCCGCGATCCTGGACGCGCCCTCTTCGTGCGCCGTGATCGCGCGAATGGCCAATGGTAGGATCCTCGCCGGGATCAGGGATGCTGCGACAGACGCTGGGATGGATGGGTGTGGTGACGCTGCTTCCGGCGCTCGCCGCGTGCGGTGATAGCTCGGGGGCCGGGGCGGCCGGCGGAGGCGGCGCCGGTCAGGCCGCGTCGACGGGCGCCGAGGCGTCCACGGGGAGCGGAGCGGGCGGCGCGAGCGGCAGCACGAGCGGCAGCGGAGCCGGCGCGGGTGGAACGTCCGCGAGCACCGGCGGCGCGGGTGGAACGTCCGCGAGCGCCGGCGGCGCGGGCGGCGCGGGCACGGGCGGGAGCGGAGGCGACGGGACGCCGGGCGCGCCCCAGGGCTTCATCCTCGGCGCGGACATCTCGTGGGTGCAGGAGCGCGAGGCCGGGGGCAAGGTGTTCCGCGACATCGACCCGCGGACGGGTGAGCTCGTCGAGAAGGACATCCTCGAGATCTTGAAGGCGCACGGGTTCAACTGGATCCGCTTGCGCCTGTTCAACGACCCGACCGCGGTGTACGCCGACGCGGCCGTCGACGACGACCCCTACTCGCGCGAGGGCTTCTGCGATCTCGAGCACACGCTCGAGATGGCGCGGCGCGTGAAGCGAGCGAACATGGGGTTCCTGCTCGACTTTCACTACAGCGACGTATGGGCCGACCCCGACGATCAACACAAGCCCGTCGCCTGGACCGATCTCGAGGGCGGCGCGCTGGCGAGCGCCATGCGCGAGTTCACGCGGGACGCGATCGAGCAGCTGAGCGCCTCCGGCGCGCGCCCGGACATGGTCCAGATCGGCAACGAGATCCCGCAGGGGCTGCTGTGGCCTGACGGCTTCGTCACCGGGCAGGCGTTCCAGGGGCTGGGCTCGCTCCTGAAGGCCGGGATCCAGGGCGTCAAGGACGCCGACGACACGATCACCGTCATGCTGCACCTCGACCGCTGCGACGACAACGCGGCGACGCGCTGGTGGGTCGACGGGGTGCTCGGGCAGGGCGTCGAGTTCGATGTGCTCGGCCAGTCCTGTTACACCGAGTACCAGGGGCCGCCCTCGGGGTGGAAGGCGAACTTCGATGATCTCGTGAAGCGCTATCCCGACCTGAAGTTCGTGGTGGCGGAGTACTCGTGGGAGAAGCGCGCGGCCAACGACCTGATGTTCAACATCCCGGACAAGCGCGGGCTCGGCACCTTCATCTGGGAGCCGACCGAGTGGCACGAGCGCATCTTCTCGCCGAACGGAGATGTCATCGAGAGCATGATCGCGCCTTATGATCAGATGAAGGTCGACTACCGGGACTTCTGAAGCGGGGAGCAGGTTCGTGGCGCTCCCGAGGGCCCCGTTTCACGATCACCGTGGCACGTATCTCCTGGCGCTGAGCCCGTCGCGATCCCAGAGCGCCCGGCCGTCGCACCAGCGGGCCACCGTGCGTGCGCTGAGCCCGAGCGCACGGCAGGCACGAGCTCCCGCAGGCTGTGGAGTGACGGCGGCGCCCTTCGACGCATGGGTCAAGTCGTTGATATAGCGTCGTTTTTTTCATGGGTGTGTGCCAGCTCGCAGCGACGAATGCGCTGCCGACCGGGGCAAGGTCCCGCAGTTGGGGCTTGACGTTTCGGAAGGCTTTGGATTT
This sequence comes from Sorangium sp. So ce128, assembly GCF_051525245.1. Classification (NCBI taxonomy): domain Bacteria; kingdom Pseudomonadati; phylum Myxococcota; order Polyangiales; family Polyangiaceae; genus Sorangium; species Sorangium sp. So ce128. Next base: position 9,455,657 of record NZ_CP150313.1, read on the forward strand.
CCTTCTCTCTGCGTTGGTTCGTCGATTTCTCGTCGTTAGGCCAGAGCGCGCCGCCGACCCTGCTCCCACGGGAGGCGCCAGGGCCGGCACCGGGCGCCAGGACGGGAGCGGGAGGCGACGGGGGCGCAGCGGGTGAGCGGCTCCCGGCAGGGGGGCCGCGAGGCGCTGTGTCTCCTTCAGCCATCAGGGGGAGCGCCGTTCTCGAGCACACGGCAGAACCAGCGTCGGGCGACGAAAGCGAGAGGGACGCAGATCAATGAACCGAAACAGTCAAGCGCACCTCGGTGACGACGCCTATCAGGTCACGGAGACCGTGGCCGTATTGCCGCGCAGCATCTGGCGGCGCGCGCGCCGCGCGACCTCCGGCGCGAGCGTGCTGCTGCACTCGCTCCGGAACGAGGTCGCTCAGCCGCGCCGGGTCCTGGAGCTCGAGCTGCAGATGTGGCGCCGAATCGGCACGCTCGCGATCGACGGCGACGTGCGCGAGGTAGACGGCGAGCTTTCGCTCATCATGGAGGACTTCGGAGGCGCACCGCTCGAGATTCCCCCGAAGGGCCTGGAGGTCGGAACGTGCCTGGAGCTCGCGCTCGGCATGTCTCGCTTGCTGCATCGCTCGCACGAGCAGGGGCTGCTTCATGAGGACATGAGCCATGGCAGCTTTCTGGTCAATCTCGAGACTCGACGTGTCGAGTTTGCCGATCTCCTGGCAGTCTCCGAGGACGGGGCAGGCGGCGCCGCTTGCGAATCCGCGCCCTCACTCGCCCACATCGCGCCAGAGCGGACGGGCCGCCTCAACCGTCGCCCCGATCACCGAGCAGACTACTATTCTCTGGGCGTCACGCTCTTCCAAATGCTGACGGGCCAGCTGCCGTTCGCGGCGACCGACGCCATCGGCTGGGCTCACGCGCACGTGTCCAAGCGCGCTCCGCTCGTCACCGAGCTGTCGCCCGACATACCGCCGGTCCTCGCACAGCTCGTGTCCAAGCTGCTCGCGAAGAATCCTGACGAGCGCTACCAGAGTGATCACGGGCTGCTGAGCGACCTGACCACGCTCTGTGAGAGCTTCCGGCGAACGCAGCCCCTCCCTGCCCTGGTCCTGGGGGAGAATGACGTTTCCAGTCAATTCATCGTCAGTCGAGACGTCCAAGGACGCGACGCCGAGCTGTCCGCGCTGGCAGGCGCCCTCCACGACGTGAGCTCCGGCAAGAGGCTGCTCGTGCTCATGCCAGGAGCCGCGGGCGCCGGAAAGTCCGCCGTGCTCGCGGAGTTCCTGCAACAGCACAGCGGAGCGCCGGCGCGCCTCTTGTCGACGGCGTTCGAAGAGCGAGCTCAGGCAGTGCCGCTGTCTGGCTTGGCGCAGGTGCTACGACGCCTGGCAGGGGACCTGCTGTCGCTCTCCGAAGCCGAGCTGACGGAGCTGCGGCAGCGCGTGACCGCAGCTCTGGGGCACAACGCAGGCATCATGACCGAGCTGGTGCCGGCGCTCCACTGCGTCACCGGTCCCTCCACGTCCATCGTCGCGTTGAACCCCATCGAGGCGCGGCGCCGGTTGCAGCATGTCTTCCTCTCCTTCATCCGTATCTTCGCCACGCCGGAGCGTCCCCTCGCCTTCGTGCTCGACGATTCTCAGTGGCTCGACGCCGCCTCTGCCGAGGTGCTGTCTGCCATCCTGACGAACCCCGACTCGAGTCACGTGATGGTGCTGGCCGCGCTCCGCGGCGGTGATGTCAGTGACGCGCCGACGCTCCTGAGCCTGCAGAGAACGTTGCACCGGGCGAAGGAGGTCGTGCTGACGTTGCCGCTCGGGCCGCTGTCCTCCGAGGCGGTCGCGGCGATCGTGGCTCGCTCGCTGCGCGCGCCTGTCGCTGAAGCCCGCGGGCTCGCGGAGATCGTGAGGCGCAAGACCGACGGTAACCCGTTCTTCATCGGTCAGCTGCTCGTTTCCTTGCATCGACAGGGCATCCTGCGCCTGGAGGTCGAGCGCGGCCGATGGTCCGCTGACCTGCAGCGCGCGGAGGCGCACCCCGCTTGCGACAATGTCGGCGCGTTGATGGCGGAGCGCCTCGAGAACCTCTGTCCCGAGGCGGCGAGGCTGCTGTCTGCCGCAGCGTGCTTCGGCATGCGCTTCGATCTGCAGACCCTGTCGGAGGCCGTGGACAGACCGCTCGCGGCCTGTCTCGAGCTCGTTCGCGAGGGGCTGGCCCATCGTCTCCTGTCCGAGGTCTCCGTCGAGGCTCGAGCGGAGCCGTCGACGCCTGGCCGGAGCCACGAGCCTGCATCGTACGCCTTCGAACACTCGCGTGTGCAGCAGGCGGCGCTCTCACGCGCCAGCGACGCGGAGCGCGTCGCAGCCCATGGGCGCATCGGGCGGATCCTGCGCGAGCGCCTGCGGGGCGATCGCGCGCCGAGTCGGATCTTCGAGGTGCTTCATCATTTGAACGCCGCTCGCCGCGCGATCCATGACCGAGAAGAGCGCCTCGACCTCGTGGAGCTCAACCTGACCGCGAGTCACCAGGCGCTTCAGAGCGGCGCGTGGAGCATCGCGGGGACCCACGCCGAGATCGCCGTCGAGCTGCTGGCCGGCTGCGAGGGCGAACGTTCGCCGGATCTGGCCTTTCGAGCGATCTTCGCGCGCGCCGAGACAGCGTTCGTGCTGGCTGACCCGCATGTCGAAGCGTTCTGCGACGAGGCGTTCAGGCTCGCCCCCGACCGCCTGGCGCGCGGCCGAGTTCATGTCTTGAAGACCCGGATCCTCGAGCACGGCGGGCGAATGCTGGACGCCGTGGTCCAGGTGCGCGCGGCCCTGGCCGAGTTCGGCGTGCGCTTGCCGGAGGCGCCCGACGAGATCAACCAGGGCATCGGTGAGGGTATCGGCAAGCTGCAGGCGCACCTGGCGCGCGTGACGATCGAGGGCCTGCCGGCGCTTCCGACGGCAGAGGACGCAGAGGCGCGCCTGGTCCTCGAGTTGCTGGCGCAGGTGATTCCTCCGGCGTTTCAGACCTATCCGCCCTTGTTCTTCCTGGCGGAGCTCATCATGTTCGACCTGGCGCTATGCCGCGGCGTCGACGCGGTCTCGTGCAAGAACTTCGCTGACTGCGGCATCATCCTCCTCGCGATGCTGGGCGACTACGATGCCGCCTATCGCATCGGCCTGGCTGCCTTCGAGCTCTTGAAGCGCTTCTCGCCGACCCCGGTCGAATCGGGCGTGTGCTTCGTGTTCGTGGGCTTTCTTGCGCACTGGAAGGGGACTTACCGAGATCTGTTCGCGGTTTACGACCGAGGGGAGAAGAGCGGGCTCATGCTCGGCGACCTACAGCACGTCGCCTACGCCAAGAGCGATCGCGCCCAGCGCTCGTTCTTGGTCGGCGCGCGGCTGCGGGCCTGTCGCGAGCAGGTAGCGGAGCTGCGGCGGTACTTGACGCACATTTCGGCGGCAGGTCAGCTGGTCAACGCGCTGGTCGTCGAGCGAGCCGTCGCCCGATTGACGGCGCGCGAATCGGAGAGGCAGGCCGTCGCCGCGGCCGACCACGAGGCGACCGCCGTGGTGGTTGCCGAGAAGAGCACCCAGTACTGCTACGCCTACGGGCAAGCCCAGATGATGACGAGCTTCATCCTGGGCGACTTCGCTTCGGCGCGTCAGTGGACGGAGTTCACCCGGGAGTTCTTGATCATCGCGGCGGGGCAGTTCTCGCTTCCCGATTACAAGCTCTTCGAGGGGCTGCTGGCGGCGAGGGCGTGCCGCGAAGGAGGCCCGGAGGCGCGGGAGGCCCTGCTCGCTGTCATCGAGGAGAACCTGAAGCAGCTCGAGGCTTGGTCCCGCCTGTGCTCGGAGAACTTCGCTCACAAGGCCCACTTCCTGGCCGCCGAGCACGCGCGCCTGACGGGGCAGCCGCTGCAAGCCGTGCTCGCCCGCTACCGCGACGCGATCAGAACGGCCGGAGACGGGTTCATCCATTTGCGGGCGCTCGTCCACGAGCACCAGGCTGAGATGTGGCTATCGCTGGACGAGCCCCTTCACGCCAGGACATGCCTGGAGACGGCTTACCGGCTCTACGCTGACTGGGGCGCCACGGCGAAGCTCGAATTGCTGGCGCGTGAGCACCCCGCTTTGCTCGCGGATGCCGCCAGAGGAGACGTCGCGACGCCGCGCGGCGCGATGGCGGCCGGCCAGGGTTTCGACAGCGCGTCCCTGCTCAAGGCAACGCAGAGCATCTTCGTCGAGGTCGAGACCGAGCGGCTGTTCGCCGCGCTGATGGCCACGTTGATCGAGAACGCCGGGGCGGAGCACGGCTGCCTCGTCTTGCAAGACGACACCGATCGCACGTACTACGTGGAGGCGCGCGCCCACGTGGAGCGCCCGATCACGAGCCTTTCGCAGCGCGTGGAGTACTCGGAAGCCGAGTTCTTGTGCCCCACCGTCGTCAGCTACGTGCTGCGCACGGGAGAGGCCGTCACGCTGGACGACGCATCGAAGGCCGGCGCCTTCCAGGCGGACCCGCAGATTCGAAGGCGGAGCGTACGTTCGGTGCTGTGCGCTCCCATCATGCGCAAGGGCGACGTCCTGGGCGCGCTGTACGTGGAGAACAACGTCAGCGCGTATGCTTTCACGCTCGATCGATTGGCTGCGTTGCAGGTGATTGCCAGCCAGGCGGCGATCTCGATCTACAACGCACAGCTCTACGAGAGCCTGGAGCGACGAGTGGCCCAGCGCACCGAGGAGCTGGCGCTCAAGAACCGTCAAATCGCTTCGATGCTCGACAATCTGGACGAGGGCGTCTTCACCATCGACCGGAACCGCCGCGTCGAACCGGGGTACTCTCGACGATTGGCGGAGATCCTCGGCGGTGCAGAGCTGGTCGGTCGCGACTGCCTCGCGCTGCTGTTCGATGGCTCCAGCGTGCGACCGGACGCGCGGAGCGCGGCAGCGGCAGCGCTCAGCTGCGCCTTCGATCAAGAGCCGTGGCTGGCGGCGCTGAATACCCACCACCTGATCCGTGAAGTGGAGCGTACGGGTCCCGGCGGCAAACCCCAGTTCTTGGAGATCACTTGGAACTTCATCGAGTCGGAAGCAGGCCAGGTGGAGCGCCTGCTGGTCACGGTTCGCGACGTTACCTTGCTGCGTAGCTTGCGGCAAGCGGCGCGCAACAAGGAGCGCGAGGTCGACATCATCGTGCAGGCGCTCGATTGCGGCGTCGAGGCCACACGAGCGTTCTGCGTCAACTGTCGCGAGCTGCTGGCCGCAAATCGCGCGGCGCTCGGGCCGGACGTCGAGAGCTCCGAGCAGCTCTGTGATGCCGCCTTGCGCGACCTGCACACCCTGAAAGGCAACGCTCGCCTGCACGGCTTCACGCACCTGGTGGACTGCCTGCACTCCGCGGAGCACGCCTGCCAGGCGTTGCGCCGGGAGCCAGAGCAGCCGGTCGACAGGCGCGAACTGCTGGAACAATTGGACGCCGTCGAGCGAACGATCGCGGAATACGAGTCGGTTTGCCAGGAGAGGCTGACGGCCGTGAGCAAGGGGCTGGATGAACTGAGCGAGGGTGTCCTTCACGACATCCAGGGCCTGGTCGCGACGGCCGCTTCCACCGACGCGGCCGAGGAGCTGGTGCGCAAGCTGCGTGGAGTCCTCGCGCGCCTCGACCCTACGTCGGTGGCGCGCGTGGTCGACGAGACGCGCGAGATGTTGCCGAGCCTGGCCGCGGAGCTCGGGAAGCCCGCGCCCGCGGTGCTCACGGAGCAGGCCGAGGCGCAGCTGGCCAGCGACTGGACGGGACTCGTGAAAGACATCCTGGTTCAGTGCTTTCGCAACTCCCTCTATCACGGCATCGAGAGGCCCGACGTGCGAGAGCTCGCCGGCAAGCCGGCGCAGGGCCGCATCGAGGTTCGCGTGCGGAGCGGACCGGGCGGGCTCGAGCTGCAGATCTTCGACGATGGCAGCGGACTTTCACTCGAGAAGCTGCGTCGGCGGGAGGGCGTTCATGCGCTGCCCGACGAAGCCCTGGCCGACCAGATCTTCCTGTCCGGCGTCTCGACCGCAGAGACGATCGGTCAAGTAGCCGGTCGAGGTGTCGGGCTCGACATCGTGCGCGCGAGCCTCCGGGCTCGCGGCGGTGACGCCCTGGTGCGCTTCACCGGGGAGGAGCGCGATGGCCACCGGCCGTTCATGCTGGTCCTCCTCATGCCGAAGAGCGCGCTCGCCTCCCGCTCCTGCGAGCCCTCGTTTGTTCGGCCCTCTTCCTCGCAGACCTCCTGACGCGCGCCTCGGCCGTCACGTCGACCCGCGGCGCCTCGGCGCCCTCGGTCACGGCGGCTCGCATCTGCATCTGTCGCGCGCGCCCGCGAGGGGTATGCTGGCGGGCGTCGTGGACTGGGATGACGTGCGCCATTTTCTCGCGCTCGCTCGAACGGGCTCCGTCCGCGCGGCGGGCTCGATGCTCGGCGTGAGCCACTCGACCGTGGCGCGGCGGGTCGAGGCCCTCGAGGCGCGGCTCTGCGTGAAGCTGTTCGACCGGCACCGCGACGGGTACCAGCTGACGGACGCGGGCAACGAGATGGTCTCGGGGGCGGAGCGCGTCGAGCGGGAGATGGCCGCGCTGGAGCGCGGCCTCGCCGGGCAAGACGCGCGGCTCGAGGGGCCCGTGCGGGTGACCTGCACCGACCCGTTCATCGCGAAGATCCTCCTCCGCGCCCTGGCCGGCCTCTGCGAGCAGCATCCCGGCATCGAGCTCGAGCTGGATGCCGACGCCAAGAACCTGGATCTGTCGAAGCGCGAGGCCGACGTCGCGGTGCGCGCGCTCTTGCCCGGCGCGTCCCCGCCGGAGCACCTGATCGGGCGGCGGCTCGCCCCCATCACCCTCTGCAACTACGTCGCGACCGCGCACGCTGCCCAGCTCGACCCCGAGCGCGGCGCGCGCCCCGCGCGCTGGCTCGGATCCAGCGTGCTCAGGATCGTCAAGGAGCTCGTCGCGTCGTCGAGCTATCCCGAGGTTCCCATCTGGGGCACGTTCGAGTCGATGGCGATCATGATGGAGGCCGCACACGCGGGCCTCGGCTTCGTGATGTTACCCACGTACGCCGGCGATCCGGAGCCCGGGCTGCAGCGCCTCGCCAGGCCGGACCTGCGCCACGTCGCCGATTTCTGGCTCCTCAGCCACCGCGATCTCCGGGACAACGCGCGCCTGCGGGCCGCGCGCGAGGGCATCACCGCGGCGATGACGGAGCGCGCGGCGCTGTTTCGCGGCGAGGCCGAGGGGTGGCGCGAAACTGCGCCCCTGCGTCACGAACTTGCACCAGGCGCGGACGCGCCGCGTGCGTAGATTCGTCGACCATGATGACCGCCGACGCCAAGTTCTGGGACGACCTCGCCGAGAAGTACGCCGCCAAGCCGGTGGCGAACGTCACCGCCTTCGAGCGCAAGAAGGCCATCACCCGCGAGCGCCTGCGCCCGGGCTCGACGGTCCTCGAGATCGGCTGCGGCACCGGCTCGCTCGCCCTCGAGATGTCGCCGTTCGCCGGCCACATCCACGCGATGGACGTCTCGGGCGAGATGATCCGCATCGCCAACCAGAAGAAGCAGGCCCAAGGCGCGACCAACGTCACCTTTCGCCAGGGCACGCTGGACGGACCTACCCCGTACGAGCCCGAGCACTTCGACAGCGCCTGGGCTTACTCCATCCTCCACCTCGTCCCCGATCGGCGGCGCACCCTCAAGACGATCTTCGACCTCCTCAAGCCCGGCGGCTCGTTCATCTCGTCCAACGTCTGCCTCGGCGACACCTGGATACCTTACGGCGCGATCATCACGGTGCTGCGCTGGTTCGGGAAGGCGCCGGTCGTCCACACCTACGATCGCGAGGCGATCCTCCGCGAGATGCGCGAGGCAGGGTTCGTCGAGATCGAGGAGCGGGAGGTCGGTGGCGGGAGGATGGTTGCGTTCCTCGTGGCGAAGAAGCCGGGATAACGCGCAGCTCGCTGCGACCGACCCTCATGCGACCAGCCAACCCTGGTTCCGATCCGAGATCGGATGCTCCCCGCGGCGCTCGGCCACGGGGGACGGGGATGCGCGAGCAACAATAGCGGCAAAATCCGAGTCAGAACCGCGGCCGGAGTCGGCGCGATCCCGTGCCAGCATAGTTCGTCAAGCTCTCCGTAAAGCACCGATGAGCTTGGGGGACAGTCCCGCACAATCCACGTCACTTCAGGACGATTTCGCGACGCCTCGTTGCTCGTCGAATTCTTGCTCCGGCCAGCTTTTCACTCGGCAGGTCTGGTAGCACACTACATTCATTCGTTGGAGGCGATCGTCTCCGGGCGAAGCACGGCGAGCAGGTGGCAGGGCGGCAGGGGCGTACGTGCTCGCGACGGCTCGCCCCCTCGACGCGTGGAAGCCCATGAAGGCGCCTCGAGCCTGCGGACCGGCCGAGGCGCTCGCATCCACGTTGACCCGTGTCCGCTCCTGGAGAACATCGATGTTCAACCTCACCCATCATCGCCTCTCGCTGCTCGCCCTGCTCGGCGTGCTGGCCGCGCCAGCGCTCGCCTGCGAAGCCCCGCGCGAGGGCGGTGTCGCAGGGGACCTCGCCCAGGCCGAGCTCGACGTCGAGGACGATGTCGGCGCGCTGGCCGCGGCCGAGGTCGCCGTGGCGGACTATTTCATCGCGACCCATCCTGACTACCGCAGATGCGCCGCGCCGATGTGCGGCGGCCATTTCGTCGCCCGCGTCAACACGAGCGTGACCCGCTGCGCCGATGGAATTTGGCAAGAAGAATGCCACATGTTCGAGCTGGATCTGTCCGGGCTCGGGCTCGATCGCTCGACCGAGGCCAAAGCCAGAGAGGCGTTCGGTGCCGGGCAGGCGCTGGTCCGCGGCGGCCTGAAGCAGGTCCAGCTCGGCGACCTGCGGTCGCGGCCGGCTGACGTCCTCGTCGCCAGCGAAATCTGGCTCGGGGCGACGGGCAATGCGCCGAAGGGCCACTTTTCTCGGGTCGACAGCGCCGGGATCGTGTGCGTGACGTATCCCTGCCCCTCCTTCTCCGAGCATAGCCTGAACACCAACCTGAGCGGTCCGCTCGACGGCGTCGATCTGTCCGCGTCCGGGGCCACGGTAAAGCAGGTCGAAGGCGGCATGACGGCGCTCTCCACGCCCGGTCTGCTGGTCGCCGGTCAACACACGGTCATCACCGGCCCGGCCGGCTCGATGAACCGCCTCGACGCGGCGGAGTTCTACCTGCGCCTGAAGTGACGCCGGCTGGGCGGCTCGTGCTTCTTGCGCGCCGCGTTCACGACAAACCAGATCATGGCCAACGCCGCGAAGGCGATGACACCCGTGGCAAGCGCTTTTGCTCCGGTGGTGAGCTTGCGGAGCCGAGTCCGACCGGTTCGTTCCATGTTGAACGAGAGCCTCCGCTCGTCGGGCTCGACATCACCCGGGGCAACCTCGTCATGCGCAGCACACGCTAAGTCCGGGATCGCCTACGCGACCCAGAACGGGCTCGCCCGCACGGCCGGGAGCTGAACGAGCGCAACGACTTATCCATGGCTCGAAGGGCCGTGTTCGCTCGGCAGCCTGCGAGCGAGGTGCTTCACCGACCGCCAGGGCAGCGTGACATGTCACGCGACATGTCACGATCGCGGCGTGACATGTCACGTGGAGGGCCTGGAGGCGGCAGCGCCAGCCCGAGGGGGCGGCGCTGCGCGCAGGCGCGCGCCAGCCACGTGACGGCAGCGGACAGCAGCCTGCGACGGGCCACGCGACCGCGCCGACGAGCATTGTAGCGCGAGATGGCGAGAGATCGACGCGCCTCTCCACGTGAATCGGCTGGTACGCCTTCTGCATTCACGCACGCGCACGCGCACATGGGGGCCTGCCGTCTCTGGGCGCCGGTGGTTCAAGAGGAGATCAGCGATGCATTTTCAATCACCATTTCAACGGTGGCTATTCATCTTATCGACATGGTTGTTCGGTGGGGCGCTGCTGGCCGGCGGCGCCGGCTGCGGCCCCGAAGCGCCCGCAGGCGTCAAGCTGCGGCAGCAGTTCCCCGACCAGGCAGCGCAGGTCCTCGAGGCCAGCGAGGCGTTCGTCGCGGTCAACGGCGGTTTCTCGCTCGCTTCGCTCAGCGATCCGAGCCGCGAGCTCGACATCGAGGCAGCGTTGCTGCGCCGCGGCGGGCTGCACGCCGCCCTGCCGGCCCGCGGCGAGGGCGAGATCCGGTTTCATCTGCCCGGCGGGTTCGAGGCGCGCGTGCGCGAGCTCGACGCCGAGGGCGAGGGCGAGCTCACCGAGCGCGCGGTGGCGTATCCGCGCAAGGGCGGCACGTCGTTCTGGTCGGCGATCGACGCGGGCTACGAGGAGTGGCTGCTGCTCGACGCGGGCGTGGCGCGCGCGGATGCGCCCGCGGCGGTGTGGCAGGTCGAGGGCGCGACGCTCCGGCAGCAGCGGGACGCGGTCGAGGTGGTCGACGAGGCCGGCGCGGCGCGGCTGCGCGTGACGGCGCCGGCGGCGTACGCGCGCGGCGGCCGGCCGATCGCCGTGCGCCTCGCGGTGCGCGGGGCGACGATCGAGCTGTGGGCCGACGCGGGTGGAGAGCCGGCGCTGATCGACCCGGTCTGGACGTGGGCGCCCGCGATGAGCACGGCGCGCAGCGGGCATACAGCGACGGTGCTCTCGAGCGGCGACGTGCTCATCGTGGGCGGCTACAACGGCGCTGTCGTTGCGAGCGCGGATCTCTATGACCGGGACACGAACAGCTGGTCGCCGGCCGGGTCGCTGACCACCGCCCGCCGCTACCACACGGCGACGCGGCTGAGCAACGGCCGGGTGCTCATCGCGGGCGGCAGCAACGCCTCCAACGTGTCCCTCGCGAGCGCGGAGCTCTATGACCCGAACACGAACAGCTGGTCATCGGCCGGGAGCCTGACCGTGGCGCGCTCCGGGCACACCGCGACGCCGGTCGAGGACGGCAAGGTGCTCGTGACCGGCGGCCAGAGTGACAGCTCCACCTACTTGGCGAGCACCGAGCTCTACACTCCCGGGTCCAATAGCTGGTTGCCGGCCGCGCCCATGACCACGAGCCGCAGCGGGCACACGGCGACGCGGCTCCTCGACGGCAAGGTGCTCGTCGCGGGCGGGCGCAATGCCGCCTACCTGACGAGCGCGGCGCTCTACGACCCGAGCAACAACACATGGTCGGCGGCGGGATGGATGGGCGTTGCCCGCAACAAGCACACGGCGACGCTGCTTCCGGATGGCAGGGTGCTGATGGTGGGCGGCGCCGACTCGAACTCTCACGAGCTCTCGAGCGCCGAGATCTACACGCCGGGGACGCCGCCCGCCTGGACCCCGGCCGCGTCGATGACCACCCCCCGCATGTCCCACACGGCGACTCGATTCCTGAGCGGCAAGGTGCTCGTCACGGGCGGAACCACCGCGAGTAGCACGGAGACCGACAGCGCGCAGATGTACGATCCGGCGACCAACACCTGGATCGCCATCAAGCCAATGGGCAGCAAGCGCACCCAGCACACCGCGACGCCGCTGGGCCTCAGCAAGGTGCTCATCGCGGGCGGCTTCAGGCACGACGGCCTCACGACCGGGTACCTGGCGAGCGCCGAGCTCTACGACCTCGACGCCGAGACGTGGAAGTTCGTCGCGCCTATGGCCATGGCCCACCCCGCCGGTGCCGCGGTGCGGCTCCAGGACGGCAGGGTGCTCGTGACGGGCGGATACGACGACGATGACGACGAGGACCCCGAGAATACTGCCGAGCTGTACAACCCGACGACCAACACCTGGACGTCCGCGCCCGACATGCCAGTGGACCGAACATGGCACACGATGACGCTGCTCGGGAACGGCAAGGTGCTGGTCGTGGGGGGCTTTGAGGACGTCTCTGCGCTGGAGAGCGCCGCGCTCTACACCCCCGCCACCAACACGTGGTCGTCGATGGGACCCACGGGCTTCGATTTCGCCCGGACCTCCCATACCGCGACGTTGCTTCAGACCGGCAAGGTGCTGGTCGCCGGGGGAAATCCCAACGGTGGCAACGGTGAGGCGCCCACCGCGCTCTTCAACCCGTCGACCAACATCTGGTCGACGGCCGGGCTCATGGTCGTTCCCCGTTGGGCTCACACCGCGACGCTGCTCCAGAACGGCAAGGTGCTGGTCACCGGAGGCCGGCGCACAAGCAACGATAGCTATACCAAGACCGCCGAAATTTACGATCCGATGACCGACGGGTGGACGGCTGCGAGCGACATGAGTGCCGCTCGCGCAGATCATACCGCCACGCTGCTCGCCAGCGGTGACGTGCTGGTCGTCGGAGGGGGCGATGCCTCGAGTTATCTGTCGACCACCGAGATATATCATCCGGCGTCGAACGCCTGGTCAGCCGGTCCTGCGATCATCGCCCGCTCCATGCACGACGCGACGCGGCTCAACGACGGCAGGGTGCTCATCGCGGGGGGGCGAAACGGCGCCGGCATGCTCCGGAGCACCCAGGTCTACAGCCCGGTATCGAACACGTGGACCACGACGGGGCCGATGGACCAGCCCTATACGTTGCGCGGCATGATGCTCCTGCTCGCGGACGGCAGGGTGATCAACGTGGGCAATTACGACGGGAGCGTCGAGATCTACACCCCCTGACGCCCGCGGGGCCATCGCGTCCGCTTCGCCCGGATCGCGACGGTTCGCCACGGCAGATTCGTCCTTGGGCAACGCTGTATTGGCTAGTCTCTACGCACGTCCCGCCCGCCCAGGCACACGCCCACGTAATCGGCGACCATCCTCTCCAGCGAGAACCGCTCCCGCGCGCGCTCCCACCCCGCCGTTCCCATGCGCGCCCGCCGCGCCGGTTCGGCGCCCAGTTCCACGAGCGCCGCGGCGAGCGCCTCGGCGTCGCCCGGCGGCACCAGCCGGCCCGTCACGCCGTCGTCCACCTGCTCGGCCATGCCGCCGACCGCCGTGGCCACCACCGGCAGCCCCTCGGCCATCGCCTCCAGCGACGCGTTCGGGCACCCGGCGGGCTCGGCGATCAGCGCGAACACGTCGAGCTCGCGCAGGAACGCGCGCGTGTCGGCGAGCTCGCCGAGCCACTCGACCGACAGCCCCGCCGCCATCCGCCGCAGCTCCTCGGCGTGCGCCTCGGCGCCGCGCTCCACGCCGCCCGCGATGCGCAGCACGTGCGGCGGCAAGCGCGGCGTCGCGAGGCGCAGCGCGGCGAGGAGCTCGTCGAGCTTCTTGTGCGGGTGGATGCGCGCCGCCGTCCCGATCGCGAGCCGCCCGTGCCCGCCGCCGGACGCGCGCTGCTCGGGCGCCGGCGCGCGCAGCGCCGCAGACGGGCGCGGGCCGAGCGCCACGCCGTTCGGCACCACATGCGCCGGCGCCCCGAGCACCTCGGCGGCGAGCGCCGCCTCGGCCCCGTACTTGACGATCACCCCCGCAAGACGAGCTCCATAGTCGCGCGGCGCGCGGTACGGCAGCGCGCGGCGCGGCGACGCGAAATACCGGCGCAGCGAGGCGAAGTACATCTCGCCCGGGCTGACGTCGAAGAGCGGGACGTCGAGCAGCCCGTCGGCCAGGAGCACCTTGTGCTCGGCGATCACGTTCCACATCAGCACGGCCTCCGGCGGGTCCTCCTCCATCGCGCGCAGCAGGCGCTCCACCGCCTCGGCCGGCTCGATGTCGGCCGGCGGCGGCACCGCCAGCACCGGAATGCCCGCGGCCGCGAGCGCGCGGCGCCCCGGCGTCGGGTACTCCGGCTGCTCCTCGATCACGGCCGCCCGGCCGCGCACGCCGGCCGCCGCGAGGCCGAGCAGCAGCCTGCGCGCGCTGGACTGGGCCCCGCCCATCGAGAAGTTGTTCGTGACGAGGAGCAGCCCGTCGCCCCGGTGCACACCGCGGTTCCGCGCGATCGCCCGCGGGTAGAGCCGCGCATACCCCTCGGCCATCCGCGCGAGGCTGAAGTGCCGCGCCACGACCTCCCGGCCGCTCGGCGGCCCTACGCCGGCGCGCGCCTCCGCCACGACCTCCCGGCCGCTCGTCGACACGCCGCGCGCGTCGCCCGCGGCGCCGGTGCGCGCCGCCGCCACGATCGCCCCGGCGAACCGCTCGGGCGCGGCGTCGAGCGGCAGGTGGACCATCGCCGGCGTCTCGGCCGCGATCTCCGCGGTGCCGCCGGCGCCGGTCGCGACGACCGGGAGGCCCGCCGCGAGCGCCTCCAGGTGCGCGAGGCTCAGCCCCTCGTGGGCGCTCGGCGACACGAGGACGTCGGCCGCCGCGAGCAGCCCGGCGACGTCGCCGACCGCCCCCGCGAAGCGCACCTCGGCGCGCAGGCCGAGCCGGTCGACCTCGCGCCGGATCTCCGCTTCCGCGGCCAGCGCCTGCTCGCTGCCCGGCGATGCGCTCCCGGCGATGACGAGCCGAGCCGCCCGCGGGTCGCCGGCCGCCGCCAGCGCGGCCCGCGTGGCCGCGAGGATTCCAGGCAGCAGGTGCAGCCGCTTCTGCGGCCGCGGGTTCGCCACGGCGAGCAGCACGAGGTCGTCCGGCGCGATCTCGAGGCGCCTCCGCCACGCCGCGGCCTCCGCCGACCGGGATCGGCGCACCGCCTCCCCCGACCCAGGCGCCTCCGCTGCCTCGGCCCGGCGAGCCGCCTCTGCAGGCGCGAGGTCGATGCCGTTCCAGACCGTGCGCGCCGGGATCGGCAGCGCGCGCTCCGCGAGCTCCGCCTCGACCGCGCGCGCGCACGCAACGAGCAGCGCCGCGTCGTCCGGAGCGAGGCGATCGAGCCCCGCCGGCCAGCCTGCAGCCACGTTGTGCACCGTGACGAGCGGGCGGTACCCGCGCGCGGACAGCCGCGCGAGGTCCTCGGCGTCGAACAGGTGCGCGTGCGCGAGATCCGCGCCCCACGCGGCGAGCCCGCGGGCGAGCGCGTCGAAGCGCGCCTCCCGGTCTCCGCGCGCATCGGACAGATCGAGCGCCTCCGGCGGCGCGGCGAACGTGGCGCGGGTCGGCCGGTACACCGCGCAGACGAGCGAGCGCACGCCGCGCCGCGGCAGCTCCCTCGCGAGGTCGATCGCGATCCGCTCGGCGCCCCCCTGCTGCAGGCTGGTCACCACCTGCGCGACCCGCAGCGCCGCGCCGTCGCACACGTCGAGCGGCGCGTGCCGCACCACGCGCGCCCGCCGCGCCCCGAGCTCGCCCTGGAGCGCGGCGTCGAGCGGCTCGCCCGCGCCGAGCCGCGCCGCGACGCCCGCGGCGAGCGCCCCGTCGAGGTACACGCTCGCCGCGCGGGGCAGCCCCGGAGCGCGGCGGGCGCGCGCGGCGCGGCTCAGCTCGCCGCCCGTGGCGCGCAGCAGCTCGGCCCACGCCGTGGCGTCCGGCTCGGCCACGGAGGGCGCGGCGTGGTCGATCGGCGCAAGGACGGCGCCGAGCGCGCAGAGCGGCAGCCCGGTGTCGCTCGGCGGCGGGAACGGGTCCGGCTCGATCGCCGCGGAGGGCGCAGGCCAGGCGCCCCCGCGCACGAGCCACACCGGCCCCGCCGCGAGCGCCTCCGCCGCGGCCGCGAGCGGCGCCGCCGTGAGATCGACCGGCGCGAGCCCGGCGAGCCGGAGCGCGCGCAGCGTGCGGCCGGCGCGGGCGCGGTGCGCGGGCGCTTCGGCGAAGACGGCGCAGAGCGGGCGGCGCATGCGGGAGCTGCGGAACATGCGAACCATGTGAGATCGAGCGGCGCGGCTCAGTAGGCCGACGGATAGCCGCGGAACGGCGCGGCAGCGGCCACGTCCGGCGCGCTCGAGATCCGGTCCCGCGCCCTGTGCCCCGCGGCGGCCGCGCGCGGCGCGGCGGACGGCGCCGCGGCCCACCCGGCCGCGCGCGGAGCGGCCCACGCGGCCGCGCCGATCTGCTCCACCTCCACGGCGGACGGGACGCCGCCCGTGTAGACGAACTGCCCGCGCGGGCCCGGCTCGATCGGGACCGACGCGCGCCGCATCGCGCCCTTCACGAGGCAGCGGTAGTGGAGCATCGACCCGTGCAGGTGCGGGGGCGCGTGCAGCCAGAAGCCGTCGCCCTGCGGCCGGAACGTCACGCCGGGCGGCGCCCCGGCCATGGGCCTGCGGCCGACCGCGCGGCGCACGAGCAGGCCGATGAGGCCGATGACGGCGCTGGCCAGGACGACGCCGCCGCCGACGAACCCCACCGTCGCCGCGGTCGACCAGGAGCTCGAGCGCGGCGCCTGCGCGGTCGCCGCCGGCGGCGGGGTCGGCCCAGGCGCCGCGGCAGGGGCGCTCGCCGAGAGCGCGGCGACCACGCGGAAGCCGTTGTCCGCGTTGCGGCTGCCAGGGTCGTTGCGGTACCGCGCCGCGGCGCGCAGGTGCTTCGCGTCCTTGAGCCACGATCCGCCGCGCAGCACGCGCCGGGGCTTGTCGCCGGCCGGGGGCGCCGTCTGCTCGGGGTCGGCCGCCGGGCCGGGCGCATAGGGGCCGTACCAGTCGCGACACCACTCGTAGACATTGCCGCTCATGTCGTGCAGGCCGAAGGCGTTCGGCTGCTTCTGCCCGACAGGCCTCGTCCCGCTCCCCGCGTTGCCCTTGAACCATCCGATGGCGGCCGCGGCGCTGTCGTTGTCCCCCGCATAGAACCGCGTCTGGGTCCCCGCGCGGTCGGCGTACTCCCATTGCGCCTCCGTCGGCAGGTCGAACGCGCGGCCGGTCTTCTGCGTCAGCCAGCGGGTGAACTCGCCCGCGTCCTTGAAGGTCACCAGCGTGACCGGGTGCACGTCGGTCTGCGGGAAGCCGGGAGTCCTCCAGGTGAACTCCTTGCGCTGCGAGAGGCCCTTGCCGTCGAACCCGAACCCGCCGGAGGCGCCGGCCTCGGCCTCCGTGCGGTAGCCGGTCTCCGCTGCGAAGCGCGCGAACTGCCCGACCGTGACCGGAAACTTCCCCAGGTAGAAGTCGCGGCCGAGGGTCACGTCCCGGACCGCCTCGTCGTCGCCGCGCCCGGCCTCCGCGGGCGGCGAGCCCTGGCGGAAGCGCCCCGCCTTCACGAGCACGAGATCGAGCTGCACCCCCCCGAGGTCGATCGCGACGGCGGGCGCCGGATCCGCGGCCTGCGCCGAGGCCGGGGCGAGGAGGGCGACGGCCGCCCCGAGGACGAGCGCAGGAGGGACGCGGCAGGCGGTGGCGCGAGGCTGCACCGGCCCAGGCTACCAGAGCGCGCGGCCGAGGTGCGCTCGCAGCGACCCGAGCGCCGCAGGCGACCGAGCGGCGGTGGGCGCCCGGATGGCCCTCGGCCTGCCGGAGCAGCGGGCGCGCCGGCGCGCGCCCCTACCCCGCTACCTTGCGCCGCTCGCGACATCACGCTTATCAAAACGTCTTTACAGTTCTTCACTCAACAGACGATCTGACCGGCACCAGCGCGAAAACAGCTACAAAACGGCCTTCCAACGCCGCTCCGGCGGACCCATCGGGGCCGGGATCGAGGCTCGACAGGCGCTCGTCCGTATGGCATCCAGCGATGCTCGACGCCGGACTCAACCGCGGTCGAGCGCGCCCTGGTCACAACTCACAGCGAAGCGAAAGGATGTACGCACTGTCGGCCGAGGCGTTCGATGTGCCATGTCACGAGGACGAGCGCGGGGCGCATGGCTCGTCCTCCGGCGCTGAGGACGTCGCATCCTTGCTGCGCGATGGCCGCCTGACGACCGATCGTTCAGCGTGGGAGCTCACAGCGAACGACCCGCAGCGCGCCTTGAACCGCGAGCTGCGAGCGGCTGGACGAGCACAGCCTGTCCTCGCTCTCGCGACAGACTCACGTGTGGGTGGTGGGGGGATTCCCCCATCCTGCCTGCATGAGGGACCGCCAAGTCGCCACATGCGCCCCTCGCCGCGGCGGATGGCAGCGAGGACAGTGGGGAGTTCGGCGCGGCGCCGAGCGTACGTGTCGACATGGTGAGCGGTACGATCATCTACCCCCGCGCGTCCGCGTTTGATCTGCGGCGGGGCGCCGACAAGGACATTGCTTTCGGCGGCGGCAATCACTATTGCATCGAGGCGACGCTGGCTCGCCTCGAGGTGCGGCTCGCCATCGACACGCTGCTCGGCCGCTCTCCGAGATGGGGCTCGCGGGACCGGCCGAGCGGGCGCGGCCGCCCTCGATCCTGGAAATGACTTCATTATCCGTCCGCCTCCGCCCTCGATGGGATGAGGTCGGCCGCGGACATGCCGGCGCGGACCAGCCGGCGTCGATCGATTTCCCCGGGCGCGCGCCCCTCCGCGAGCCCCCGGGAGCCATGTGCGCGCGACACGACCGGCGCGCGCGAGATGCGATACCAACACACGGCAGGGATCAACGCATGCGAACAACGACCTCACTCATCGCTCTCCTCGGCGCAGTCGCGCTCTTCGGCTGTTCTTCCTCGGACACCAATCCTCAACCCTCCGAGGGCGAGCTGCTGGCGCCGCCGGCCGAGGGCACCGGAGTGCAGTATCGGATGGTCTCCACGCTCGAGCCGGGGCAGGAGATCGAGCGCTGCCAGCTCTTCGTCGCGCCGCCGGAGGGGCTCAACGTCAACCGGGAGATGGTGCGGTACTCCGGCGGGAGCCACCATGTGCTCCTGTACGCGACGCCCTACACGTCGATCCCGACCGAGACGCGCCGGGGCGTCGCCCTGGACGCGAGCCAGGTCCACGACTGCAACGACGGCCCCCAGGCCGACTGGGACGCCACCGGCGTGGTCGCCGGCTCCCAGTCGCCCGACGGCAACTCGTTCCTGGGCGAGCTCCCGGAGGGCGTGGCGCTCAAGGTCGCGCCGGGCACGGTGCTCCTCATGAACACCCATTACGTGAACGCGTCGCCCGAGGCCATCGAGACCGACGCGCGCATCAACCTCTACACGATCGCGGATGACGAGGTGAAGGTCGAGGCGGGCATGCTCTTCCATTACAACCCCTTCATCAGCGTGCCGGCGCACGGAAAGTCCACGGCGCGTATGCGTTGCGTCACCGAGAACGATATCTCGATCGTGGCGTTCCAGTCGCACATGCATCGCCGCGGCGCGGGCTACGTCGCGCACAAGGTCGATCTCGACGGCACGATGACGGAGCTCTATGCCCACGACAGGTGGGAGGGGGTCCCGACGAGGGAGTTCACGCCGTTCCTCGAGCTCAAGGCGGGAGAGTCCCTGGACTACCGCTGCGAGTTCAACAACGTCGAGGATCGCACCATCGCGCAGGGCCTGACCAGCCGCGACGAGATGTGCATGCTGATCGGGCCGTACTTCCCGCGCTCGCCGGCCTACGAGAACTGCGCCACCGAGGAGGGTCTGAACGCGGCGACGTGGTTCGGCGACGGGACGGCCACGTGCGCCGAGACGTTCGAATGCATCAACAACGGCAACGGGGAGGCCGAGGTCTTCGGCTGCGTGGTGAACAGCTGCGAGAGCGTCGGGCCCCAGCTCTCGGCGGCGCTCGGCTGCCAGATGACGGCAGGGAACGGCGCCTGCATCGAGGCGTGCAGCGGCCAGGACGCCGAAGCCTGCAACACGTGCGTGGGCGAGGCGTGCGCCGCGGAGATGGAGGCCTGCCAGACCGCGACGTGCGACTGACGTCGCGATGACAGGCGCCGCGGGGCGGCCCTGCGCCACCCCGCGGTGATCCTCCCGCTCCCGTGCCGCTCGCTCAGGGAGCCGCGAGGAGCTCGGCCGCGAGCTGGATCCCCAGCTCCTCGGCCTTCGCGTGATCCTCGACAGGATCCACGACCGCCCGCGGCCCCGCGAACGCGATGTAGGTGACGCCGCTCTCCACCCCGGCGCCCGGCCGCTCGATGCCTACGGCCTGCGCCATCGCGTACGATCCCATCCCGATCGTATCGCACTCCCCGGTATCGCCGAGGATGCCATAGGCGACCGTGTCGCCGCGGATGACCGCCACCACGGCCCCCAGCTCGACACCGGCGTCCTTGTGATTCCACGCCACCGCGTCGCATTCGTCAGGCCAGCTGTTGGGGGCGACGACGAACGGGAGATGGACCGAGTCGAGCGCGTTTCCCTGCGAGTCGGCCAGCGCCGTGTGAGCAGTCGACGAGGGACACTCGGAGGACTCATGGGATAGACCGTCGCAGTCGATCCCCATCCCGGCTTGCCAGAAGTACGCCCCGTTCAGCCCGCAGACAGGGATGCCGGGCTCCGCGTTACCATCAAACGCGTTCCTGAAGAGCCCCGACGAGGCCGGGCGGCACGACGCCGTGAGCGCGAGCAGCTCCGCCGCCGTCGGAGGGCCCGGCGCCTGACCCCCGCCGGCTCCGCCCTCGCCGGCGCCACCCTCGCCGGCGCCTCCCTGACCTGCGCCTCCCCCGCCTGTGCCTCCCTCGCCAGCGCCCCCCTCGCCGGCGCCAGCGCCTCCCTCGCTTGCGCCGCCCCCGCCTGTGCTGCCGGCGCCGCTCCCGCCTGCGCCTCCCTGGCCGACGCCTCCCTGGCCGACGCCTCCCTGACCTGCGCCTCCCCCGCCCTGGCCGGCGCCGAACTCGAGATCGCCGACCCCGGAGAGGCTCGTACACGCGCCGCCGCCGGAGAGCGCCAAGGCCGCGAGCGCTCCCCCGAGCCACGCCCTCCTCGCGCATGGCGCCAGCGCTCGCATCAGAACGTCCCCTGGAGCTCGATCCGCCCGAGGCCCACCCCGGCGCTCCAGACCACGCCGCGCGGCGCTCGCGGCGCTCGCGGCGTCGCGCCCGCAGCCGCAGGCGCGCCCGCGGCCTCGGACGCGCTGCCGCCGCCGGGCCGGACCACGAGCAGCACGACGCCCGCCGCGGCCGCCGCCGCGCCCACGGCGAAGCCCACGGTGGACACATGGCCCAGCGTGGCCGCTGCATCCGCGTCGCCTTGCAGCTCGGCCGGGCAGCGCCGGCCCTCGCAGCGCGACCTGATGTCCGAGACCTGCGACAGCGACATGAGGCCGGTCACGGCGCCGACGCCGATGCCCACCGCCCCGAGCCCGAACGCGACGCCGGCGGGGACCAGCGAGCCGCCGCCCTCCGCCCCGGCCGGCGCCGCGGGCTCGGCGCGAGGGGGCGCCTTCACCGCCGCCGCGTCCAGCGCGGCGCGCACGCCGGCGAGCTCGGTCTCGGCGTCCTTCCGCGCCTCGAGGAACGCCGTCGGCGGATCCTCCGGGAGCGGCTCGCCGAGGACCTGCTCGTACAGGTCGCGCGCGGCCTCCAGGCGGCCGAGCTTGCGCTGGCACCGCGCCATGTAGAGCACCAGCGTCGGCGCATGAAAGAGGCGATCCGCCTCCTGGAAGACGTCGAACGCCTCCTGCCAGCGGTCCGCGCCGTACAGCTTGAGCCCCTCGTGCGCCTTGGTCCGGGCGGCCTGCTGCGCCTCGGCCGCGGCGCCGTCCGGCGGAGGCGCCCCGAGCGCGGGCACGGCAGCCAGCAACGCCACAACGAACGCACACCGGCGAAGACAGTTCGAGAGCATCATCATCCTTGTCCGTCAGAAGCGGTCAGAAGCGGTCAGAAGCGGTCAGAAGCGGTCAGAAACCGGAGTAGAAACCGGAGAGGGCGCCATGGCCGTCGCCTGCTTCACGGCCCCGCGCGCCCGCGCGCGCCGCCTCGCCGCGGCGGCCGACACCTTAAGGGGAAGAGCGCACCACCGTCCAGCGACGACTCGGACGACTCGGATGACGAGCGCCGTGATCTCCCAGCATCCCCGGCGCGCCCGCCGCCCGCCCGGCGAGGTCACCGCGGCGCCGCGGCGCTGGCCAGGGGCCGCGCGCGCCGCGCCGGTCCATGGCGAACGAGCGAAACGAGCGGACCGCCGACGACGCCGCGTCGAAACGGATTCGATACATGGCGCATGGTACGGCTTCATGCATGACTTGCCCCCTCAAACGCTCGGATGAACTGGCGGCGCGAGCTCGATTGAGGCTCGACAATGTCCTGACGGATGAGCGGTCGCTCGTGGACCTGCTCCGGGTGGTCACCGTCGACGTCCACGAGGCAGCGAGCGTCGAAGAGGCGCTGCATCGCACCATCACGCACATTTGCAATCACCTCGGCTGGCCGGTCGGGCATGCGTACGTGCCGGCCGCGGACGATCCGTCTCTGCTCCTTCCCACGGCGCTCTGGCACCTGAACGATGAAGCAAAGTTCGCGACGTTCAAGGCTGTCACGGAAGCGACACAGTTCACCGCGGGGCTCGGTCTCCCCGGGAGGGTGCTCGCCTCGAAGCAGCCGGCGTGGGTGCGCAACGTCACGGTGGACGCCAATTTCCCGCGCGCCAGGCTCGCGAGGAACCTGGGCGTGAAGGCGGGGTTCGCGTTCCCCGTGGTGGTCGGCGCGGACGTCGTGGCCGTGCTGGAGTTCTTCTCCGACGCCGAGCACGCGGACGACGGGAAGTTCACGGCGACCATCGGCCGCATCGCGCGGCAGCTCGGCCGCATCTTCGAGCGCAAGCACGGGCAGGAGATGCTGAGCAGGGAGCGGGACTTCATGGCGGCCGTCATGGATCTCGTCGACGGCCTCATCGTGGTGCTCGACGCGCGGGGCCGCATCGTCCGCATGAACAGCGCCGCCGAGCAGGCGCTGGGGAGCGCGCGGGGGCTCCGGGAGGCCCGGTTCCTCTGGGATCTCACGCCCGATCCGCACGCGTCGGCGCAGCTCGAAGGCCTCTTCGAGCAGCTCGGCGCGGGCGGGTCGAAGAAGCAGGTGGAGGTGCCGTGGACGGCTGCAGACGGCGCCCGCCGGGTGACGGCGTGGTCGGGCGCCGTCCTGCGCGGCAGGGACGAGAGGGTCCGGTTCGTCATCATGACCGGCATCGATCTGACGGAGCGCAAGCGCGCCGAGGAGGAGCGCGCGCGGCTGCAGGAGGAGGTGATCAAGGCCCAGGACGCCGCGCTGGCGAAGCTGTCCGTGCCGCTCATCCCCATCCGCGACGACGTGGTGGTCGTGCCGCTCATCGGCCCGCTCGAGGCCGGGCGGGTGCGCCGCATGATCGAGGCGCTGTCGCGCGGCATCGCGAACCGCCGCACGCGGATCGCCATCATCGACCTGACCGGCGTGGACGAGATCGATCCGCCGGCGATGGAGGCGCTGCTCGAGGCGGTGCGGGTCGCGGGCCTCCTCGGCGCGCGGGTGGTCCTCACGGGGATCCGCCCCGAGGTCGCCCAGCGCCTCGCCGAGCGCGGCGCGGACATGGGCCGCTGCGCGGTGAAGAGCTCCCTCCAGAGCGGGATCGCGTTCGCGATGGCGAGCCGCTGAGCCGCTGAGCCGACCAGCGCGCCCGACGTCGGGTGTCGTCCGTCCGTGACCGGAACGGCATCATCACTGCATGGAACAGGGACGAACGCGACACCGCCGCGCCCTCGTTCCGTGCTGTAATGAGGCGCTCCTGACAAACCCCTCGTTTTGCTGGCATTTTCAGAGAAGAATTCAACAGGGAGGCGGGGAGACGGGGAGATCGGTGGTATTTCACTCCCCGTCTCCCCGACTCCCTGTGAATCTTCCCGGGAAATTCGAGGGGATGCTTCAGGAGACGATCCCCAGAAAGGTCCGGTGCAGCGCCATGCGATCGACGTCTTCCCTCTTGAAGCGATGCTTATGGGTTCGGCTGCCTCTGCTCGCCTCGGCGCTCGCCATGGCCGCGTGCGCGGCCTATCCGCCGCTCGACGTGGACGAGGGCGCGGAGGCGGAGCTCCTCGGCGAGCACAGCGATGCGCTGTCGACGCGCGTCCGGCTCATGGCCGCCAACATCACGAGCGGCAACAACCAGAGCTACGATCCCGGGCACGGCAAGCGCATCCTGCAGGGAATCAAGCCAGATATCACCCTGCTGCAAGAGTTCAACTACGGCGGCAACACCACCTCCGAGCTCCGCGCCTTCGTCGACGCGACGTTCGGCGCCGGGTTCAGCTACTACCGCGAGAGCGGGGCGCAGATCCCGAACGGGATCGTGAGCCGGTGGCCGATCGTGGCGTCCGGCGAGTGGGACGACACGTCGGTGAGCAACCGGGACTTCGCGTGGGCGCGCATCGATATCCCCGGCCCTGGCCACGTGTTCGCGATCAGCGTCCACCTGCTGACGTCCAGCGCGGCCGCGCGCGACACGGAGGCGCAGAACCTCGTCTCGTTCATCGAGGCGAACGTGGCCCAGGGCGATTACCTGGTGATCGGCGGCGACTTCAACACGGGGAGCCGGACCGAGGCGTGCGTCTCGAGCCTCTCGGACGTCGTCGTCACGGCCGGGCCCTATCCCGCCGACCGGAACGGGAACGCGAACACCAACGCCGGCAGGACGAAGCCCTACGACTGGGTGCTCGTCGACGGCGACCTGGAGGCGTACGAGACGGCCGTCGTGATCGGCGGGAGCAGCTTCGCGAACGGCCTGGTGGCGGACACGCGCGTCTACTCGCCGCTCTCCGAGATCAGCCCCGCGCTCTCGTCGGACAGCGGCGCCTCGAACATGCAGCACATGGGCGTCGTGCGCGACTTCCTGGTCCCCGACGGCGGCGGCGGGGCCGGCGGCAGCGGCGGGGCCGGCGGCAGCGGCGGGGTGGGCGGCAGCGGCGGGGCGGGCGGCGGGGGCGGCGGCACGGGCACCGCCGCCGTGATCATCAACGAGGTCCTCGCGAACGAGCCGGGCAGCAACACGGCCGGCGAGTTCGTGGAGATCGTCAATGTCGGCACGGCGGCGGCGGCCATCGCCGGGTGGACGCTCTCCGACGGCACGTCGACGCGCCACACCTTCCCGACCGGCGCGTCGCTCGCGCCCTCGACGGCCATCGTGGTGTATGGCGGCGCCTCCGCCGTGCCGAGCGGCAGCGGGGCCGTCGCGGCGTCCACGGGGTCGTTGAACTTCGGCAACAGCGGGGACACGGTCAGGCTGCGAAACGCCTCGGGCGCGACCGTGGACACCGTCACCTACGCGAGCGGGCTCGCGGCGCAGGACGGCGTCTCGATGAACCGCAGCCCCGATGCCTCCCCGGGAGCGCCCTTCGCCCTGCACAGCACCCTTGGCGCGAGCGCCTCTCCGGGCCGTCGCGCGAACGGCTCGGCGTTCTGAGGCGCCGCCCGGACGAGCGTGGATTGCCCCGCTGGCCCCAGGTCGTCGTGACCCATGGCCGCCCCTGAACCAGCGTTTGCAGAGGAGTCGATCGGGCTGGTCCCGCCGAGCGGCCAACCAGCTCCTTCGCTCCAGATCTCCGCGACAGCCCATCGAGGTCGAGCGCTGAAGCGCCGCGTGCGCCGCCAGCACGAGCCTGCTCGCGGCCGCGCGAGGGATGTACCCCGGAGGCCGGTACACAGGGTTGACGGTCGGCGCCAAGGCTCTAGATGGTGAACCGCGTCAAGGCCCGAGAGAGGCCTGACGTACAGCCGATCGTCCGAGACAAGCATCGTTCTCTCAATGGCAGGAGGGGTGATCCATGAGCAGGCTACGCCGCGGTCTCGCTACCCTGGCCGTCGTGTCGCTCACGTCGGCGGCCGCCTATGCGCAGATGATGATCTATGCGTATTCCGGGCCGACCACCAGGGCCGGAGGGGTCACCGGGACCACCCATCGAACGTTCACCTATGTGTCGATGGGCAGATGGGAGGCACGAACGAAAAATATCTGGAATGATGGGCTACAGGACCCCGAACAGGTGGATTACTACCTCGAGTACGACAGAGGGCCCGGGAAGGTCTGCTTGAGCCACGAGCACCAGGACCCGATCTGTCTCCTGGACGACGGGATCTACACCTATCGCGCGTGGCCGGGGTCCCCGAGCGCCGAGGTGAAGTGGTGGAAGCAGCAGGGGAACGGGTACTGGCAGTCGGGGAGGCCGTGATCGGCGGGCCGCGCTACGGCCGCTCCTCGCCTCCCCCGGCGCGCGCGGCGCGCGCCTCGAGCGCAGCCGGAGCGCCGCGCCGCAGCGCCGGGAGCCGCCAGAGCGACTCGACGACGCCGAGCAGGACATAGACGCCGAGCCCCCCGGCGAGGACGAGCGCGGGCCCCCAGCGGACGGAGAGGAGCGCGCTCGATCCGAGCGCGAGCACGATGGCCAGCAGCGTGCGGGGGCCCGGCCGGAGATCCTTGAACGAGCGGAACCGGAGGGTCGACACCATCAGCATCGAGAGGAGCAGCGTCGTCGCGAGGACCGCCGGCGCGACGCCGGCGCCGCCCGGTTGCCCGCCCGCGCCGTGGCGGGTCATGACGATCGCTATCAGGATCCCCGCGGCGCCCGTGACAGGGAGGCCCACGATGTACCTCGCGGGCGACGGCGGCCCGCCCGCCTCACCCATGGAGAGGACGTTGAAGCGGGCGAGCCGGATCGCGCCGCACGCGGCGAACACGGACCCGCCGAGCACGCCGGCGAGACCGAGGCGGTGGAGCGACCCCTGATACACGAGCAGCGCCGGGGCCACGCCGAAGGAGACGAGATCGGCCAGCGAGTCGAGCTGGACCCCGAACGCGCTCTCGGTCCGGGTCATCCGCGCGACGCGGCCGTCGAGCGTGTCGGCGAGCATCGCGACGAGGATGAGGAGCGCGGCGCGCTGGAGGTCGCCGTCGGACCGCGCGGAGGCCGAGAGCCGTATCGCGTCGAAGCCGCAGAAGACCGAGGACAGCGTGATCAGGTTGGGAACGAGGTACAGGGCCCGCCTTGGCGCGGGCCGCGGCCGCTCCAGCGCCACCTCGCCGCGAGGGCGCTCGGGGCGCGCGCTCGTCGCCTGCCCCGGGCCCGCGGGACACCACGGCCCGACGCCGGTGTCCCACGCTGCTGGAGGATGTTCTGACATGGTGGCGATCCCGCGGGATAGGGGCGCCGCGGCTGAAGGCCGCTGCCCGATGAGCGCGCCCGGCCGGCCTCGTAGTACACGAGGCGGCTCGCGTTCAAGCGTTTCCTGGGCTGCGTTCCAGGCCGTCGTCGTCAGCCCTGTGGCGTGGCGTCTCGTCCTGATTGCCCACCGCCGGGGAACGCAAGGGGAGCTCCACGACGAACGTCGCTCCAGCGTTGGGTTTGCTCTCCACCCGGACGGTCCCGCCATGCGACGCCACGATCCAGCGCACCAGATAAAGGCCGAGGCCGAGACCGCCGAAATTCCGCACCGACACCGCGCGCTCGAAGCGATTGAAGATCCTGGCCTGATCCTCCTCTGCTATCCCGATCCCCTGATCACGGACGATGATCAACGCCGAGTCCCCCTGCCTGCGCACGCCCACGTGAATGGGCTGATGCATGCCGTACTTCATCGCGTTCGACAGGAGGTTGAGCAGGACCTGCTCCAGGCGGGGCCTGTCCCAGAACCCGACCACCGGCTCGTCCATGTCGAGCTCTGCCCGGCAGCCGGCCGCCGCGAGCTGCGGCGCCACCCGCTCGACGATCTCACGGGTCAGGCGGGAGAGCTCGATCGGCTCGCACGCGAGCGTCAGTCGTCCGGCGTTCAGCCTCGAGACATCGAGCAGCTCGTTCACCAGATTCCCGAGCCGCGCGCTCTGCCGACGGAGGACGTGGAGCATGGCCTCGATCCGCGCAGGGTTGAGGTGCGCGGACGGGTCGCGGCGCACGAGCCGCTCGATCCTCTGAATCTGCATTTGCAGCGACGTGAGCGGGGTCTTGAGCTCATGAGAGGCGATCGTGAGGAATTCGTCTCGCCGCCCGATCGCCTCCTGGGCCAACGCGTACAGCCTGGCGTTGTCGAGCGCGAGGCCGGCACGGCGCCCCAGCTCCTCGGCCAGCGCCAGGTCGGCGGGCCCATAACGACGCTGCGGCGCGGTCGCGAGCAGGAACATGACCCCGAGGGATCGATCGCGCGCGCGGAGCGGAACGCGAAGGTAGGCGTGGACGCCGCGCTGCGGCATGAGGGGCAGGGCGCGGGCGTCCACGATCTCAGGCCCGGTCGGCGTCGCCGCCGCGGGGGACGTCAGCGCCTGACGCAGCGCCTCGATCTCTCCCCCTTCGAGGCGCACCCCTGCGGCGGCGGTGCCGAAGACCGCGCCGTCCTCGGAGAGCACGCTGACGATGCAGTGATCGGAGAGCTCGGGCACCGCGAGAGCGGCCACGCTTTC
Source organism: Sorangium sp. So ce128 (assembly GCF_051525245.1). NCBI lineage: Bacteria > Pseudomonadati > Myxococcota > Polyangiales > Polyangiaceae > Sorangium > Sorangium sp. So ce128. The sequence goes on from NZ_CP150313.1 coordinate 9,483,689, forward strand.
GAGCGTGGCGTCGTAGCCCAGCGCCATCAGCTTGCGGCTCGCCTCGGCCAGAAAGCGCAGGGCCCGCTCGGCCTGCTTGCGCTCGGTGATGTCGGTGGAGATGCCGCAGAGCGCGCGCGGCGCGGCGCCTCCACCGAGAGGAAATTTGACCGACAGGAAGGTGCGCGGCCCATCGGAGAGCGGCACCTCCTCCTCCCATTCCATGGGAGTTCCCACCTCGAGCACCTTCCGGTCGTGGTCACGAAGGGTCTCCGCGATCGGACCGGGAACGATCTCCGCGTCGGTCTTCCCGAGGAGCTGCTCGCTCGGCACGCGAAACAGGTCGCACACGCGCCGATTGGCGAGCAGGAAGCGGCCCTCGTGGTCCTTGAGGTAGATCGCCGCCGCCGAGTTGTCGACGATGCCCTGGAGGATCTCTTGATTGGCCTTGAGCTCCTGCTCCGCCCGCCGCCGTTCGGAGTTCTCCTCCTCGAGATCGGAGTAGAGCATGGCGTTCTCCAGCGAGATCGCCGTCTGCGAGGCGAGCAGCTCGAGCACGTTGAGCCGCCCGGGGGTGAACGCCCCGGTGACCAGGCTGTTCTCCAGGTAGAGGACGCCGAGCAGCCGGGTCTGGCGCGCGATGGGGAGGCATAGCAACGATCTCGGGCGCCTGCGCGCGAAGTACTCGTCCTCGAGGAACGGGTGAGGGGCGGTGGCGTCGTCGAGCAGCACGCGCTCGCGGCTCCGGCGAACATAGTTGAGGATCGATCGCGGGAGCGCCGCCGTCGACGCCTCGCCCAGACCGAGCGATCGCGCCGTCCCCCCGCTCGCCTCGATCGCGGCCGCGGTCGACAGGCGCTCGCCCCGGACGAGGAGCACAACCCCATCGTCGGCGCCTGCGTGCTCGACCACGACGCGCAGCAAGGTCTCGAGCAGGCGCGGTAGCTTGAGCTCCCCGGAGATGCTCTGAGAGGCCTTGACCACCGCCAGGACGTCGAACTGCTCGGCCCGCAGCGCGAAGGTCACGGTGGGGGCGATGGGCTTGCGCTCCACGAGGTGGGGGTAGCGCTGGTCGAGCTGCTCCACCTTGGCATGGGCGCCCCAGCGGAAGTAGCCGGCGCGGGCCATCTGCAGGTAGGCGTCGGCGGCGATGGGAAGGCCGCGCGCGCGGGAGAACCCCGCGGCGAGCTCGCACGCGATGGCCTCGTGCTGGACGAACCCGTGCTCCCGCGCCGACGAGATGGCTTGCTCGTAGAGCCGACTCGCCTCGGATTCGTGCCCCAGGAGCCGAGCGATCTCGGCGCCCACCAGGGCGTGCTTGTGGACGAAGTTCTCGGGGCAGTTGTCCGCCCAGACGCCGAGCTGCCTCTCGCCCGCGAGGAGGCCCTCGGGGAGCTCCCGCGGCGGCGGCTCGTCGCAGGCGGCGGCGAGCGCGAGCGTCCGATAGAAGACGAACTCGACGATCAAGGGCCCCATCTCGAACCGCCAGGCTTGCTCGGCGCTCGCGATGGCCGTCGCCGCGACCGCGTCCCTGGGGTGGCCGAGCACGAACGACGCCTGTGCTTTCAATATATAGTAGAAGCAGTGAGCCCCCTCCAGATCTTTGGGATCCAGCCGCGCCTCGAAGGCTGCCTGATCCAGGACCGATCCATCCAGCATCGAGAGGCCGGCTGGCCTCCCTCGCAGCGTCTGGATCAGGCAATGAATACCGAGGAGAATGTCATGAGAGAACGCATGACGGGCTCTGCGCACGAAGCCAAGTCGATCTTCGACCTCATGAAGGACGTCCTCGAGAGGCTCGCCGCAGGAGAGCGGGAACAGCGGGGAGAACTGGCAGTTGCTGCATGCCAGATGCAGATCGCCGGACTCGATCGCGGCATCGAAGCCGATACGGGAGTAAGAGGATGCCTCCCGGTAGTGCCGCCGCCAGAAGCTCAGGTGATGACCGAATATGGTAAACACGTAGGACTTCGTGAGGAGGCTGCTCCCGTCCGCCAGGCCGCAGGCGAGCTCGCCGAAGCGGAAAGCCTCCTTGTATCTCCAGTACCTCCGGCCGATCTCGACCGCGAAGGTGCTGTACGCGTGGGCGGAGCTCTCGGCGTTGCCGTGGCGCAGGCTGAGCTCGATCTTGCGCACATTGACGAGGTACATCAGGTTCGGATCCACGAAATAAGCGGCGAGGGCCACACCTCGCAGGACACCCATCACGACCTTGATCTCCGGGTGTGTCATGGGGGGCAGGCGGATCAGATCCTCGATCGCCCTGTCCCCCAGCGCCTGCCACACGCGCTCGGTGTCTTCTTCGACCTGGGCGTCGGTGGGATGGATCGGCAAATCGATGCCGAAGGCGCGGAGGCACCGGAGCCCGAGCTCCAGCGCGCGGACGCTCTGCCTGCGGGTCACGTGGAAGCCGACCGCGAGCTCGACGACCGCGGCCCTCTCGAGCTCGGTCCGCGCCCGAGCTAGGAGCTCTTCGAACAGCGGCTCGGCGTCTTCGAAGCTGCCCGTGACGTACGCGGCGTATGCGCGCTCGAAGGTCAGGTCGTAGCTCAGCTCGTATTGCGTCTCCCAGTGGTCCGGCGCGAGCAACGCCATGCCCGCGGCGAAGTGGTCGGCCGCGCCGTGGAACGCCGCCGCGGCCTTGGCCTTCCTGCCGGCGCGGAGGTTCAACGCGGCGAGCTCTTCCCTCTCCGCCCGGGAACGGACGAGCGTCGCGCCGCGGTTGAGGTGCCCTATGACGTCGAAGATCATGTCCTCACGCTCTTCCGCGCGCTGTCGCTTCAAGAGCAGCCGGCCAATCCCCAGGTGCACCAGGGCGCGCCGTCCGGCCGGGATCAACGCGTAGGCGGCTTGCTGCACCCGATCGTGGAGGAACCTGTAGGTCCCGCCCTGCCCGACGATCAACCCCTCCTGCGCGGCCTCTTCGAGCGCCTCGCGGAGCTCTGCCGCCGGCCGCTTCGCGACCACCGCGAGGGTGTCGAGGTCCAGGCGGCTGCCCAGACACGCGGCGAGCTTGAGCGCGTCCAGCGCCAGGACCGGGAGCCGCCTTAGCTTCTCCGTCATCAGCTCGACGACGTTGTCGGTGAAGCCCTTGTCGCGGATCGCGGCGATGTCCCACCGCCATGCGCCCGCCTCCGCGTCGAGGGTGATGAGCCCCTCTTGATGGATCGCGATCAAGAACTGGAGCACGAAGAACGGGTTGCCACCTGTCTTCTCGTAGACCAGCCGCGCGAGTGGCTCGGCCTGCGCCGCGCTGGCGTGGACCGCCTCGGCCACGAGCGCTCCAACATCGGCCCCCGAGAGCGGCGCGAGGACGACATCGGAGACGGCGGCGCCGCGCTTCTTCGCCTCGGCCAGCATGCGCTGGAGCGGGTGCGCGGGGGCGGCCTCGTTGTCGCGGTAGGCGCCGAGCACGAGCAGGTGCGCGGCCTCGGTGCACGTCACGAGCTGCTCGACGAGCTTCAAGCTGGCCGCGTCAGCCCATTGAAGATCGTCGAGGAAGAGCACCACGGGGTGCTCTTTCTGGGCGGTCGCCGCGACGAAGCGCTGGATTGTCGCGAGCAGCCGGCTCTGGGCTTCGGTCGCCGGAAGCTCGGGCATGGGCCCTTGCGGGCCCACGAGCTGCTCGATCTCGGGCAGCACGTCGGCGAGCAGCCGACCGTTCGCGCCAAGGGCCTCCCGGAGACGCTGCCGCAAGCGGTCGACCCGCTCCTCGCTGGCGGAGAGGATCTCCTGCAACAGACCCCGGAACGCCTGTAGGAAAGGAAGGTAGGGGATGTTCCTGTTGTACTGATCGCATTTGCCGGAGAGGAAACACCCCCGCTCCCGCACCACCGGGCTGTGCAGCTCGGCGACGAGCGAGGTTTTGCCGATGCCCGAGTACCCCGACACGAGCACGAGCTCCGTCCGGCCCTGCGCCACCACCCTCTCGAAGGCGGCGCGCAGCGCCTCGACCTCGCGCTCGCGCCCATAGAGCCGCTGCGGGACCTGGAAGCGGTCGGAGAGGTCACGCTGCCCGAGCGCAAAGGCTTTGATGGTGCCGGTGGCCCGCCACGCTGCGAAGCACGCCTCCAGGTCGTGGCGCAGGCCGAGCGCGCTCTGGTAACGCTCCTCGGCGGCCTTGGCCAGCAGCTTGAGCACGACGGCGGACAGCGGCGGGGGGACGGAGGGCAGGATCACGTGGGGCGGGAGCGGCGTCCGGGCGATATGGCAATGCACCCATTCCAGGGGATCGCGCGCATCGAAGGGCAGGCGGCCCGTGAGCATCTGGTAGAACGTGACCCCGAGGGAGTACAGGTCGGTCCGCTGGTCAATCCAGCGGTTCATCCGGCCCGTCTGCTCCGGGGCCATATAGGCCAGCGTCCCCTCGATGAGACCGGCGTGGGTGAGGTTCTGGGATTCGCGAGGCGCTCGGGAGGCGATCCCGAGATCGGTGATCCTGACCTCGCCGGTATCCGGGTTGTAAAGCAGGTTTTGAGGCTTGATGTCCTTGTGGATGAGGTGATGCCGATGCAGCTCGGCGAGCGCCGCGGCAATGCGGAGGGCGAGGGGGAAGAAGCGCTCGAGCGGCATCGGCTCGTCGAGGGGTTGATCGAGCGGGCGGCCCCCGAAATCCTCCAGGATCAGCGCAGACTGGCCGTGGAGCGCGTCGATCGCGTACGGCTTGACGACGGCCGGAGTGTCGATCGCGCTGGCGATTTCGTACTCGTGGAGGAGGCGCCCGAGAGCGCGGGGGTCGGCGTGGTCGCGTCGCAGGACCTTGAGCACTACCGGCCGGTCGTCTTCTTCCCGACGCGCTCGAAAGACGAGGGTATCTGCCCCTTCGTGGAGAAGCTCGAGCTTGACATAATGTGAATCCCTGGCCATGCGAGAGCCTTTGACGACGATCGGGCTGGGTCAGCGCGATGCGCGCCAAATTCATAGAGTTATCGGGCACGTTTGCACATCGCGCAGAGATGCGCAGGCGGGCCGCCGTCGACTGTCGGGGTGTCGAGGTGGGTGCGGGCGAGCTCGGGAACCAGGCTGTCGCCCGGTCGCCCGTCAGAGCAGCGCCGCGATGACGCCGGCTCCGATGAGCGCGACGGCCCAGGCCCGATCGAGGTTGAACCAGGCGGTGCGAAGGATGGCGACGCCGAGCTTGTGATAGACAACGAGCGCGACCGCGGCCGCCGCCGCCATCATGGCGGCCGTGTGGACGAGGACGGCGGCGAGGTAGCCCAGCGGGCTCGCGAGCGACAGGCCAGCCGCGTTATGACACCCACCGCCGTGGCACGGAGCGGGGTTGTCAGCGCCGAGCAGGAAGACCGGGAGCAGCATGAGCCCCGCGCCGTGCGCGGTGGCCATCAGGAAGGACCACCAGGTCAGGTCGAGGAAGCCGACGCGCATCCCGACCCACCTCGGGTGGCGCGGCCTCACCAGCTTGAGCACGCCGAACGCGACAAGCGCGGCCGCCGTGAGCCACCGCAGCGCCGCGGCGGGGACGCTCGCGAGCCCGATCCCGAGCAGCGCGACCGTGAGGCCGATCGACGCCGCGTGGCCGAGCGCGATCGGGACGAGCGCCCGCCGCACCGCGCCGCTGCTCTTCTCCTGCAGGCCCAGGGCGACCGCGAACAGCCAGCCCATGCCAGGGTTGATGCCGTGATAGGCGCCGAGGAGCGCCAGCGTGAGCCAGGGCATCATGGCCGGCTAGGGATAGCAGAACGAGTCGGACGACGCGTCGCCCCCCTCGAGCCGCACCTGGTGAGGGCGCAGCGGGCCGAAATCGACGAAGAACTCGGGATCGACCGAGAGGCCCCCGCCCGCCGCCACATCGACCTTGGCCATCCAGCCGCCGACGCCCTCGGGATAGAACTGCTCGTCCCACGACGCATACAGCGAGTTGGTGAAGTAAACGCGCCGGCCGTCGCGGCTCACCTCGACCATCTGCGGCCCGCCCCGCAGCGGCCCGGAGCGGGGATGCGCCGCCCGTCGCACGATGCCGCCGAGGTGCACCGAGCCAACCAGCTTCGGGTGGAACGGGTCCGATACATCGTACTGGCGGAGCTCGCCCGTGCCCCAGCAAGACACGTAGAGGAACCGGTCGTCGAGGGAGAGGTTGATGTCGGTGATCAGCGGCGGCACCGCCTTGAAGCCCTTGAGCAGCGGCGGCAAGAGGTCGGGATCCGCGGGCTCGGCCGGCACCTCGATCACCTTGCGGATCGCCCACCGGTCGCCGTCGCGATGCCAGAGCCAGATCGAGGCGGAGAGATCCTTGACGCTCACGACGACGCCGACGAAGCCATAGGCCTTGGTCGGGTCGTGGGCGGGGCGGAGCTCCAGCGCCATCTGGTGCTCATCGCCCAGATCCAGCGCCTGGAGGTGCTTGCGCTTCCGCAGGTCCCATACATGAACGCGGTGACCGTACTTCTTGCCGAGCAGGAGCTCCGGATTCACGCCGTCCTCGATCATCTTCGGCGTCCCCCACTCGCTCGTGAGGAGGGTGTCGTGGCCGAGGTGCCACCAGAAGTCGTAGTGGAGGAACTGCGGCCCGCGATCGATCTCCCATCGGCCGAGCACATCGAAGCTCTCGCAGTCGAGCACGAAGATGCCCCCGGGCCCGTCGCCGTCAGGGCCGCCGAGCGCGCTCACGTAGATGCCGTCGGGGCCGCAGTGCAGCGTGTGCGGGCGAGAGTAGCCGGCCCGCTTCGCGATCTCCTCGGCGCGCACCGTGTGGACGAGCTCGGGGCGGCGCGGGTCCGGCTTGACGTCGAAGACGAAGATGTTCGATGAGCGGAGCGCCGGGAGCAGGAGGAAGCGGCGCTCGACGTGGGGGTGCGGCGCGTAGGGGCACAGGGCGGCGCTGCACGCGTTCCAGCCGGAATGGTGCAGCTCGTCGCCGTAGGTCGGCAGCTCGTTGACCGAGACCAGGGTGCCATACGCCGGCGACCTCGGATCGAGATCGACGACCGTGAGCGCGTCATGGCGCAGCTCGCCCGGGCGCTTCAGCGCGGCGCCCGCGTCGAGCGCGGTCACGTAGGCCAGCCGCTCGGGCGGCGCCTCCATCGCCAGACGCGGCGACGGGTAAAAGGTGGGATCCGGACGAAACCGCATGCGCTGCGTCTCCTTGGTTCTGGGCGTTCGCGTGTTGTTCCAGGCGCCGCCGGCGAGGACCGGCGCGCTCCGAGCCTACCCCGGCAGATCGGTGCTGAGGAACACCTCGTGGATATCGAGCTTGCTCGGGCCCGCGAACATCTCCTTCGGCGCGCGGTTCCGGTGCGCCTCCGCGAACGCGGGGCTCCTCGTCCAGGCGATGAAATCGTCCATGGACCGCCACCAGGTCTTCACCTCGTAGAACCCCTGCGCGTCCGGGTCCAGGCTCCACGCGCCGGTCGCGTGGTCCAGCTTCATCGGCTTCGGCCTGTGGACCTCGTTCCGGATGAAGCCGGGCGCCTGATCGACCAGGTGGACCCTGTTCTTGAAGCGATCCTCGAAATCGGCCTCGTGGCCCTCGGCGACGGGGATGCGGTTGGTAACGACGATCATCGCTCCTCTCCTTCTTGCTTCTTGCTTCTCGATCGTACGGGAGGCCTGCGGGCGGCGGCAAGCTTGGCAGCGCCTGTGCCCGGCCGGGGCCGCGCGGCGCTGGCGCCGCTCGCGCGCTCCCGCGCTGGCGCCGCTCGCACGCCGGCAGAATGCCTGAGAATCCCTCGGAGCTCAACGCAATGCCGCTGGCGACACGCAACCGATCAGAACCATCGCTACGGATTCACCCTAACCGCTCCGACGTCAGCGGATCTCTCGCACTCGAACGGTACAGACTGGCCCGGAAGACAGACGGGAAAGCCCTTATGGGCTCGCCAGACTCGAGCATTCCTCAGCGGAGCACGGAAAATCGCACGGAGCGGGCCCTTGTTGAATACCTCACAAACCGTGTTGCGTGATCGTGAGTCGCATGGTACTCGGATGGCGTCCGGGGCAACGATCATGCCCTGTTTGCAACGAACGGAGCCGAACACGACGCGCAGCGATCCGCCGGAGCACGATGTCATCACAAGGAAAGCTCGTCCCCCGGCCTCATCTGGCTTCGCTCGCTTCGCCTGTTCCGCCCGGGCTCGCGGCGCCTCCGCCGCGCGCTGATCATCGAACCAGAGGGATATGACGAGTCACGTCCTCATCACCGGTGGAGCGGGGTTCATCGGATCTCATGTGGCCGACGAGCTCCTGCGCCAGGGGGTCCGCGTCCGGGCGCTCGACAGCCTGGTCCCTCAGGTGCACGGCCCCGACCGCGGCCGCCCGGCCTACCTCGACCCGGAGGTCGAGCTCATCGTCGGCGATGTCCGCGACCGGGACGCGGTGAAATCGGCGCTCCGCGGCGTGGACGCGGTTGTCCACTTCGCGTCCGCGGTCGGTGTCGGACAGAGCATGTACAAGATCGCGGAGTACACCTCGATCAACAACGTCGGCACCGCCGTGCTCCTCGAGGAGCTCGCCGCGAAGCCGGTCTCGAGGCTGCTCGTCGCCTCCAGCATGAGCGTGTATGGCGAGGGGCTCTACCGGGCGGCCTCCGGCGCGGTGGTCCCCGGCGCGAGCCGGCCGCTCGAGCAGCTCAAGCGCGGCGACTGGGAGGTCCGGAGCGAGGCGGGCGAGGCGCTCGTGCCCATCCCGACGCCCGAGTCCAAGCCCCCGTCGCTCGAGTCGGTCTATGCGCTCTCCAAGTACGACCAGGAGCGGCTCTGCCTGATGATCGGGCGCGCGTACCAGATCCCGACCGTCGCCCTCCGCTTCTTCAACGTCTACGGCCGCCGCCAGGCCCTCTCCAACCCGTACACCGGCGTCCTCGCCATCTTCGCCGCGAGGCTCCTCAACGACCGTCCGCCCGTGATCTTCGAGGACGGGCTGCAGCGGCGCGATCTCGTGAGCGTCACCGACGTCGCCCGCGCCTGCGTCCGGGCCCTCGGCGCCGACGCCGCGGTGGGCCAGGTGCTCAACATCGGCAGCGGGCGGTCGTACACCGTGCGCGAGGTCGCCGAGCGCGTCCGCGAGGTGATGGGGAAGAGCGGTATCGAGCCCGAGATCGTCGGGAAATCCCGGCTGGGCGACGTCCGGCACTGCTTCGCCGACATCGGCGCGGCGCAGCAGAAGATCGGGTATGCGCCCCGGGTCTCGCTCGAGGAGGGGCTCCGCGATCTCGCCGACTGGCTCGAGGGGCAGGTGGCGAAGGACGCTGTCGCCCAGGCCCGCGCCGAGCTGGAATCCAGGGGGCTGACGGTATGAGCGCCGCGGCGGATGGCCCGGGCGGCGCGACCGCAGCGCAGGGGCGCCCGGCGCTGATCACCGGCGGCGCCGGCTTCATCGGGGCCAACCTGGCCCACCGCCTGCTCCAGGCGGGAGAGACGGTGATCCTCTTCGACAACCTCTCCCGCCCCTCGGTGGCGCGCAACGTCGAGTGGTTGAGGCGCACCCACGGCGACCGCGTCACGCTGATCACCGGCGACGTGAGGGACGCCCGCGCGGTCGCGGCCGCCGTCCGGCGCGCCTCCAGCGTCTTCCACTTCGCCGCCCAGGTGGCCGTGACGACGAGCCTCGTCCAGCCCGTGGAAGACTTCGAGATCAACGCCCGCGGGACGCTCAATGTGCTCGAGGCGATCCGCGCCGAGAGCGCCCCGCCGCCGCTCCTGCTCACGTCCACCAACAAGGTGTACGGCGGCCTCCCCGACGTCCCGCTCTCGTGCAGCGGCCGGCGCTACGAGCCCGCGGATCCGGAGCTCCGGGCCTCCGGCGTCTCCGAGGCCCGCCCGCTCGATTTCCACAGCCCCTACGGCTGCTCCAAGGGCGCGGCGGACCAGTACGTCATCGATTATGCCCGCACCTTCGGGCTCCCCGCGGCGGTGTTCCGGATGAGCTGTATCTACGGTCCTCGCCAGTTCGGGACCGAGGACCAGGGGTGGGTCGCGCATTTCCTCCTCCAGGCGCTCCGGCGGGAGCCGATCACCCTTTATGGCGACGGGATGCAGGTCCGGGACGTGCTCTTCATCGACGACCTCGTCGACGCGCTCCTCCTCGCCCGCAGGGACATCCGGCAGATCTCGGCGTCGGCGTTCAACGTCGGCGGGGGCCCGGAGAACACCCTCAGCCTGCTCGAGCTGCTCGATCTCATCGAGGAGCTCGACGGCAAGCGCCCCCTGATCGGCTTCGAGGGGTGGCGGCCGGGCGATCAGCGGTACTACGTCTCCGACTGCCGCCGGCTCTCCGCGGCCACGGGGTGGTGGCCGCGCGTCCGGGTCCGCGAGGGGGTGCGCAGGCTGCACGGCTGGCTGCGGGAGATGACGGAGGCGACCGGCGCCGCGAAGGCCGCCGGCGTCGGCCAGCCCGCGAAGGAGCCGTGCGCGGGGGGCGTCCGGTGAGGTTCGCGCTCGTCAACCCGGCCTGGAGCTTCGAGGGAAGCATCTATTTCGGCTGCCGCGAGCCTCACCTGCCCCTCGAATACGGTTACGCCAGGGCGCTGCTCGAGGCCGCGGGACACGAGGCGACCCTCGTCGACGCCCAGGCCCGGGGCCTCGCCGACGGCGCCCTCCGCGACGAGGTGGCCGCGCTCCGCGCCGACGCGATCGTGGTGACCACCGCGCCGAGCTACCTCTTCTGGCGCTGCGCCCCGCCCGAGCTCCGCGTCCCGCAGCAGGCGCTCCGCGCGCTCCACGGGCTGCCAGGGCTCCGGCTCGCGGTGGGCCCCCACGCCTCCACCACCCCCCGCGCCACCCTGCGCAAGCTCGGGGTCGACGCCGTGGTGATGGGCGAGTGCGAGGACGTGCTGGTGGAGCTCGCCGATCGCCCGCGATCGCGCTGGGGCGAGATCGACGCGATCGCCTGGCTGGAAGGCGACGAGGCGCGCGTGCAGGGCGGCCCGCGCGCGTCGGACATGACCCGGCTGCCGGCCCTCCGCTGGGACGACGCCACGGTGGCGCGCCACGCCCACCACCACCACCGCTTCGACACCACGCCGATCGGCCCCGGCGCCGAGGTCGAGGCGTCGAGAGGGTGCCCCTACCACTGCACCTTCTGCGCGAAGGACAACTTCCGCGACGGCTACCGCAAGCGCCCCCTCGAGGTGCTCCTCGACGAGCTCGACGGGCTCGTCGCCCAGGGGGTCCGTTACGTCTATTTCATCGACGAGATCTTCCTGCCGGATCGCCCGCTGCTCGAGGCGCTCGTCGATCGCCCGGTGTCGTTCGGCGTCCAGATGCGCGTCGACAGCTGGAGCCGGGAGATGCTCGATCTGCTCGGGAGAGCGGGGTGCGTCTCGATCGAGGCAGGGGTGGAGAGCATCACCCGGGAGGGAAGGAGCCTCCTGGCCAAGCGCTGCAGGCTCTCGACCGAGCAGCTCGGCGATCTCCTGATCCACGCCAAGAAGAGCGTCCCCTTCGTCCAGGCGAACCTGATCCAGTCGCCGACCGACGATCCCGCGGACGTCACCGCCTTCCGGGAGCGGCTCCGGCAGCACGGCGTGTGGGCGAACGAGCCGGTGCCGATGTTCCCTTACCCGGGCTCGCCCGAGTACACGATGCGCTGGGGCGCCCCCGACGATGAGGCATGGGAGCGCTCGGTCGCGCACTACCTCGATCGGTTCGATCGCTTCAGCGACCTCCAGGACAGCCGCCCTCTCCCGCTCTCCGCGCTGGAGATCGCGCCCCCCGGCCATGGCTGACGCCGCGCGCGCCCCCGGCTCCGTCCTGATGACCGCCGACACGGTGGGGGGCGTCTTCTCCTACGCGATCGAGCTCGCGCGCGCGCTCGCGGCGCGCGGGGTCCGGACGTCGCTCGCCACCCTGGGGGGGCCGCTCTCCGCGCCCCAGCGCGAGGCCGCGGGCCGCGTGCCCGGGCTCGCCGTCTTCGAGAGCTCCTTCCGGCTCGAGTGGATGGAGGACCCCTGGGACGACGTCGCGCGCGCCGGAGACTGGCTCCTCGAGCTCGAGGAGCGCGTCCGCCCGGCGCTCATCCACCTGAACGGCTATGCGCACGGCGCCCTCGGCTTCCGCGCCCCGAAGCTCGTTGTGGCCCACTCGTGCGTCCTCTCCTGGTGGGCCGCGGTCCTCGGCGGGGAGGCGCCGCCGCGGTACGATCGCTACCGGCGCGAGGTGGCCCGGGGGCTCGCCGCCGCGTCGGCTGTGGTGGCCCCGACCCGGGCGATGCTCGACGCCCTCCTGCGCCACCACGGCCCGCTCCCCGGGGGCGCGCGGGCGGAGGTGATCCCCAACGCCGCCGACCCCGCGCGGTTCGCCCCGCGCCCCAAGGAGGAGCTCGTCCTCGCGGTCGGGCGGCTCTGGGACCAGGCCAAGAACATCGAGGCGCTCGGCGAGGTGGCCCCTCACCTGCCCTGGCCGATCCAGGTGGCCGGGAGCGACGTCCGCCCCGGCGGGGGCGCGGGCGCGCTACCCCTCCCCTCGCCCCTCCCCTCACTCGGACACCTCGGCGTGCTCTCGCCGTCCGCCGTCGCCGCCGCGCTCGGCCGCGCGTCGATCTACGCTCACCCGGCCCGCTACGAGCCGTTCGGCCTGTCGGTCCTGGAGGCGGCGCTCTCCGGGTGCGCCCTCGTCCTGGGCGACATCCCCAGCCTGCGCGAGGTCTGGGAGGACGCGGCCCTCTACGTGGATCCCGGCGACACGGAGGCCCTCCGGCGCGCGCTCCGGGCGCTCATCGACGCGCCCGGCGCGCGGCGCGAGATGGCCACGCGCGCCCGCGCCCGCGCCCTCGGCTTCTCGCCGCGGCGGATGGCCCGGGGCTACCTGCGCCTCTACGGCGAGCTCCTCGGTCGCGGGCCCAGCGAAGAGCGCCCGCCGTCGAGGGGGGAGCACGCGCCGGCGCGCGGGGCGGCCGAGAGGCTCGAGCTGCGCGAAACCTCGGGCATGGCGGCCGCGCCCCCCCTGAAGAAGGCGAGCGCGCCATGCGCATAGCCCTGTTCTGCCACTCCCTGCTCTCCGACTGGAACCACGGGAACGCGCACTTCCTCCGCGGCGTGGTCACCGAGCTCGCCGAGCGCGGGCACGAGGTCCGCGCCTTCGAGCCGAGGGACGCCTGGAGCCTCCAGAACCTCGTCGCCGATCACGGCGAGGCGCCCCTGCGCGAGGTGAGGGAGGTCTACCCGCGCGTCGATCCGATCCGGTACGACCTTGCCTCGCTCGACCTGGACGAGGCGCTCGATGGCACCTCGCTCGTCATCGTCCACGAGTGGAGCGAGCCCGAGCTGGTCGCCCGCGTCGGCGCGCATCGGACACGCGCGGCACGCGCGTCGTACCGGCTGCTCTTCCACGACACACACCACCGGTCGGTCACGGATCCCGGGGCCATGGCCCGCTACGACCTCACCCGCTACGACGGCGTCCTCGCCTTCGGCCGGGTGATCCGCGACCTCTACCTCGCGCGCCGCTGGGCCCGCCGGGCCTTCGTCTGGCACGAGGCAGCGGACGTCCGCGTGTTCCGCCCGCGCCGCGGGGCCCGGCCGGAGCGCGATCTCGTGTGGATCGGCAACTGGGGCGACGAGGAGCGCACCCGCGAGCTCGACGCGTTCCTGATCGGCCCGGCGCGCGATCTCGGCCTCTCCGCCCGCGTGCACGGGGTGCGTTACCCCGACCACGCCCGCGCCGCGCTCGACGCGGCCGGGATCGAGCACCGGGGCTGGCTCCCCAACTACCGCGCTCCCGAGGCGTTCGCGCGGGCAAGGGTGACAGTCCACGTCCCGAGGAGGCCCTACGTCGCCTCGCTCCCGGGGATCCCGACCATCCGGCCGTTCGAGGCCATGGCCTGCGCCATCCCGCTCGTCTGCTCGCCGTGGAGCGACGCGGAGGGGCTGTTCTCGCCCGGCCGCGACTACCTCGTCGCCCGGGACGGCGACGAGATGAAGCGGCGCCTCGCGGCCCTCCTCGCCGAGCCCGCCCTGGCCACCGAGCTGGCGGAGCGGGGGCGCGCGACGATCCTCGCGCGCCACACGTGCGCCCACCGGGTCGACGAGCTCCTCGCCATCGCCGCCGAGCTCGGCGTCGAGGTCGACCGCCCCGCGCCCGCCGTCACACCCCAGCGAGCCACGTCATGACGAACCGACGCCCGACCCCGAGCCGATCGCTCGACATCGCCTTCTTCGGATCGAGCCTCGTCTCCGCCTACTGGAACGGAGCCGCCACCTACTACCGCGGCATCCTCCGCGCCCTCGCGGCGCGAGGGCACCGCATCACCTTCCACGAGCCGGACGCCTACGATCGCCAGAAGCACCGCGACATCGAGGACCCGCCGTGGGCCCGCGTCGTCGTCTACTCCGGCACCGACCCCGCGGAGCCCAGGCGGCTCGTCGAGCAGGCCCGGAGCGCCGACGTTGTCGTCAAGGCCAGCGGCGTCGGCGTCTTCGACGAGCTGCTCGAGGCCGAGGTCGCCGCGCTCGATCGGCCGGGCCTCACCACGATCTTCTGGGACGTCGACGCCCCGGCCACGCTGGAGCGGGTCCGCGCCGCGCCGTCGGATCCCTTCCGCGCGCAGATCCCGCGCTTCAACCTGGTCTTCACCTACGGCGGCGGCGACCCGGTGGTGCGCGGCTACGAGGCGCTCGGCGCGCGGCGCTGCGCGCCGATCTACAACGCGCTCGACCCCGAGACCCACTTCGAGGTCGCGCCAGATCCTCGATTTCATTGTGATTTTGCGCTGCTCGCCAACCGCCTGCCGGACCGGGAGCGGCGCGTGGAGGAGTTCTTCCTGCGGCCCGCGGCCGCGCTCCCCGGGCTCCGGTTCCTCCTTGGCGGCAGCGGCTGGCAGGACAAGGGGATGCCCCCGAACGTCCGGTACGTCGGGCACGTCTACACGGCGGATCACAACGCCTTCAACGCCAGCGCCCGCGCGGTGCTGAACGTGGCCCGCGACAGCATGGCGTCGGTCGGCTTCTCCCCGGCGACCCGGGTCTTCGAGGCCGCGGGCGCGGCCGCGTGCCTCGTCACGGACGCGTGGGAGGGGATCGAGCTCTTCCTCGAGCCCGGGCGCGAGGTGCTGGTCGCCAGGAGCGGCGACGACGTCGTGGAGATCCTCCGGGCGCTCACGCCCGAGCGGGCCCGCGCAATCGGCAGGGCGGCGAAGCAGCGCGTGCTCGCGGGGCACACCTACGCCGAGCGCGCGAGGCAGGTCGAGGCCCTGCTGGCCCGCCCCGACGGCGCAACCCTCACCGCGATCGCGCCGCCGTGAAGCCCATCTCCTTCGTCTTCCTGGGCCTGTCGATCACCTCGTCGTGGGGCAACGGCCACGCGACGACGTACCGCGGGCTGCTCAGGCGGCTGGCCCAGCGGGGGCACAGCGTGCTGTTCCTGGAGCGGGACCTCTCGTTCTACGCCGAGAACCGCGACCTCCCGAGCCCGCCCTACGGCCGGACCGAGCTCTACCGGGGTCTCGACGATCTCCGCGCGCGCTTCGGGGGCGCGGTGCGCGACGCGGACCTGGTGGTCGTCGGGTCCTACGTGCCCGACGGCGCCGAGGTCGGCGCCTGGGTGACGGAGACGGCGCGCGGGAAGACCGCGTTCTACGACATCGACACGCCGGTGACGCTCAAGCAGATCGAGCGGGGCGGCGCCGCGTACCTGTCTCCGGCGCTGATCCCGCGGTACGACCTGTACCTCTCGTTCACCGGCGGCCCGACGCTCGAGCGGCTCGAGCGCCGCCACGGGGCGAAGCGCGCGCGACCGCTCTACTGCGCGGTGGATCCGGACGAGTATTTCCCGGAGCGCGCGCCGCCCCGGTGGGATCTCGGCTACCTCGGCACGTACAGCGCCGATCGCCAGCCCACGCTGGACCGGCTCCTGGTCGCGCCGGCGCGCCGCTGGGGGCGCGGTCGCTTCGTGGTCGCCGGCCCGCAGTACCCGGCGGACATCGGCTGGCCCACCAACGTCGAGCGCACGGATCACGTCCCGCCGGGCGCGCACCGCGGCTTTTACGGCGCGCAGCGCTTCACGCTCAACGTCACCCGCCGGGACATGATCGAGGCGGGGTACTCGCCGAGCGTGCGCCTCTTCGAGGCGGCGGCCTGCGGCGTGCCGGTGATCAGCGACGACTGGCCGGGCCTCGACGAGCTCTTCGAGCCGGGCAAGGAGATCCTGGTCGCCCGCTCCCCGGAGGAGGTCCTCCATCTGATCCGCGAGCTCCCCGAGCGGGAGCGGATCGCGATCGGCCAGCGGGCGCGCGAGCGCGTGCTCGCCCGACACACAGCGGCGCACCGCGCCGAGGCGCTGGAGAGATACACCCGGGAGCTGCTCGACGAGCAGGGCGCGCCGGAGCGCCGGAGCGCCCGGGAGACCGGGGACGATGACGTCGACGTGGGGAGTCGACCTGGAGAGGAGGTCAGAGAGACATGAGCGCAGCGCTCCGCATCCTGGTGACCGGGGGCGCCGGATTCGTCGGCTCCCACCTGTGTGATCGGCTGATCCGGGAGGGCCACGAGGTCGTCGCGCTCGACGATCTCTCGACGGGCTCCCGGGACAACGTCGCCCATCTCCTCTCTCACCGGCGCTTCCGGCTGGTGGAGCACGACGTCATGCAGCCGTACGAGCGGGAGGTCGACCGCATCTACAACCTCGCCTCGCCGGCGAGCCCGCCGCATTACCAGCGCGATCCGGTCCGGACCACGATGGTCAACGTGCTCGGCGCGCTCCACGCGCTGGAGCTCGCCGAGGGCTGCGGGGCGCGGGTCTTCCAGGCGTCGACCAGCGAGGTCTACGGCGATCCCGAGGTCCACCCGCAGCCGGAGGGCTACCGGGGCGCGGTGAACCCGATCGGGATCCGCTCCTGTTATGACGAGGGGAAGCGCTGCGCCGAGTCGCTGATGATGGACTTCCACCGCCGTCGCGGGGTCGAAGTACGCCTGGCGCGGATCTTCAACACGTACGGTCCTCGGATGGCGCTCGATGACGGTCGGGTGGTGTCGAACTTCATCGTGCAGGCGCTCCGGGGTGAGGATCTCACAGTGTACGGCGATGGCTCCCAGACACGGAGCTTCTGCTACGTGGAGGACCTCATCGACGGGATCGTCCGGCTGATGGAGCACCCGGCCGAGACGGGCCCGGTGAACCTGGGCAATCCCGAGGAGTTCACGGTGCTCGAGCTCGCCGAGGAGGTGCTCCACCTGACCGGGAGCCGGGGTCGGGTGGTGTTCCGTCCGCTGCCCGAGGACGATCCGAGGCAGCGGCAGCCGGTGATCGACCGCGCGCGGCGGGTGCTCGGGTTCGAGCCGAAGGTGCCGTTGCGCACGGGTCTGCGCCGCACGATCGAGGGTTTCCGGAGCGCGCTCGGGCTGGGCCATCGCGCACCTGGGCTCCCGGTGTCGGACGATGACGCACCGTTGCCCCGTGCGGCGAACGGCTGAGCCGCGCCGACCGTAGAGTCGCTGCGGCGCCCATGATACCGTCAGCTCTCTGACGCCCGATTGTCGCACAGGGCCGTGCGGCGAACGGCAGGGGCACTGCGCCCTTAACTTAGAGCGAAGGAGAGCGGCATGGATCTCAGGGCATGGTGCGCGGCGCTCTGCGCGGCGACGGTGGGTCTCGTGGGCTGCGGCGGGGACTCGGGCACGAGCGATACCAGCGGTTCGCCGGGCGGCTCGGGCTCGGGCGCGGGCAGCGGGCAGGGGAGTGGCTCGAGCGGCCAAGGAGGTTCCTTCGGCGAGGGGGTCGGGTCCGGCAGCGGGTCCGGCAGCGGGACCAGCGGGGGAGGAGGCAGCGGCGCGGCCTCCTCGGGGTGCGAGCACGTCGATGTCGTGTTCGCGCTCGACAACTCCTCGAGCATGGATGAGGAGAAGGCAACGATGCGCGACGTCGTGTTCCCGGCGTTCGCGCAGGCGTTGCTCAATATCGATAGCATCCTCGACTTCCGCGCGGCCGTGATGGACGCCTGCCCCCTTCCCGCCAACTTCCACACGCGCGGCGCCGCGGGCGAGTGCTCGTTCCAGAGCGGCAAGGCGTGGATGGAGAGCACGAGCACCGCGCTCACGAGCGAGTTCCAGTGCGCTGCAGATCTCTATGGGGACGACGTCGAGTGCACCGGCGACAGCGACGACGAGCAGCCCGCGTCCTCCGTCGCCGCCGCGCTGGAGCCGCCGTTCTCGACCGCCGAGAACGCGGGGTTCCTCCGCAACGACGCCCTGCTCGTGGTGGTGGCGATCACCGACGAGGACGAGCAGCCCGTCCCGCGCCAGACGCCGCAGCAGATCCACGATCGGCTGGTCGCCGCGAAGGGCGACGCGAAGAACGTGGTGTTCCTCGGCATCGCCGGGAGGCGGGAGTGCGAGGGCGCATACGGGAGCGCGCAAGAGGCCGAGGACATGCAGGAGCTCGTGGACCTGTTCGCCGCCGACGGCCGTGGCTTCTTCTGGGATCTGTGCGAAGGGCACCTCGAGGACGGCCTCACGAACGCCTTCGCGGCGATCGAAGAGGCGTGTGTGGAGTTCGTGCCCATCAACTGACCGCACCGGCGAGGCGAGCTGACGTAGGGCGGCGCCGTGAGGCGCCGCCGGCAGGCTACCGCGGCAAGCTCTCCTGGTCTTCCTCCGGCGCTTCGCCCTCCTCGGCGCCGAGCAAATCGACTTCCCCCCACAGCGCATCGAGATCCAGCCGGAGCCCTTCGCATCCAGGCACATCGATGCTCCCATCGGTCGCGTCGAGCGCGTGCGCGTAGCGCCCATCCGCCCCGAGATCCAGGACCTCGATGCTCCGGAGCTGCGGATCGACGATCCAGTACCAGCGCACCCCGAAGGCGGCATATTCGCGGAGCTTCTCGACACGATCGCGGCGCCCGTCGCTCGGCGTGGGAGAGACGACCTCGACGGCGATATCGGGCGGGATACGCACGAGCCCCCGCGCTGGTGGCCTCCGGTTCCCGGGGAAAAAGACGGTCACGTCCGGCTTCCGGCCCCGCTGCGGCTTCACCGCGAATTTCGCGTCCGAGCCGCCCACCAGCCCGCCGCGGGGGGTGATCCAGGCGCGGAGCATGTGGATCAACCAGCCGACCACGACCTCGTGAACGTAGCCGGACACCTCTTCCTCCACGAGCAACCCGTCCACGAGCTCGCCCGGCTCATCCTCGGGCAGGGCCGCCCACTCGACGAGCGACATCCGCCGGCCTGACGCGGGTGCGGGTGAACGAGCCGCGGCCTGGACCATGAACAGAGCCTATCACGCCTGCCGCAAGGGGTGTACCGCGAGGGCGGCCCGCCGCTGCTCCCACCAGGCGCGCGCATGCCTCCGCCGCGCGTCGGCGAGGCGCGAGGCATGAGGGCTGGCAGGGGATGACGGCGGGCCCGAGAGGCCCGGGAGACCGCCGCAACGCGCTCGATGAAGAGATCCTTGACGGCAGACGATGCCATCGTTATAAAAAGTAACACCGTTACGCACGACGATGGCGGCGGCTGCGCCGCCCGGAGGCCAGGCGACACGGACATGGCGAGCTCGCGCCCGAAGACCACGAAGACCAGCCGCACGACCCAGGCGGAGCGCCTGCAGGCGTCGAGCCAGCAGCGCCGCGAGCAGCAGAAGGAGAACCTGCGGGGCGCCATCCTGGCGGCGGCGGGCGAGCTGTTTCTGGAGCAGGGCTACGAGGCGTTCTCGATGCGCCAGGTGGCCGAGCGCATCGGCTACTCGGCGACGACGATCTACCGCTATTACGAGGACAAGGACGATCTCCTGTTCGCCATCGTTCACGACGGCTTCACCGAGTTCCAGCGCGCGCTCGTCGCCGCCGCCGAGAGCACGGCGGACCCGATCGAGCGGCTCGTGGCGCTCGGCGCCGCGTACGTTCGCTTCGGCATGGACAACCCGGTGCACTACCGGCTGATGTTCATGCAGCGCTTCGACTTCGTCTTCGACCAGCGGAAAGCGCGGCAACAGCCGATGATCGATTCGTTCAACGTGCTGCAAGACGCGGTCGCGTCCGCGATGGACGCCGGCGCGATGCAGCGCGGCGACGTGGAGCGCCACAGCCAGGTGGTCTGGGCCCTGGTCCACGGGATCACCGCCCTCGGCCTGGCCGATCGCGGCCGCTTCACGGCCGACGACGTCGACCGGACCCTGGAGATCGCCATGAAGATGATGGTCCGAGGCCTGCGCCCCTGATCGCTCTCTTTTTTTCCCGCAAAGTTAACACTGTTACGAATAGTTTCATCGTTACAACAAGCAGCCGGAGGAGGGTATGATGGATAGGGTCTTTGGACTGAGCGGCTTCCTCGTGATGCCGTTCTGGTTCCTGATGGTTTTTCTGCCCCGCTCTCGATGGACGCGGCGGATCATGGAGTCGCCGCTCGTGGTCGCAGCGCCCGCGCTGCTCTACACGGCGCTCGTCCTCCCGGTCATCCGCGAGGTGTTCCCGATCGTCAACCAGCCGAGCCTCGCTTCGGTCGCCCCGCTGCTCGGCTCGCCCGCGGGCGCCACGATCGGCTGGGTTCACTTCCTCGCCTTCGATCTCTTCGTGGGCCGGTGGGTGTACCTCGACAGCCGCGATCGCGACATCTCGCCGTGGCTCATGGCCCCGGTGCTCTATCTGACGCTGATGCTCGGGCCGATGGGGTTCTCGCTCTACCTCGCCGTCCGTGCGATCGCCGATCGATCGCCGCGCGCCGTCGTCACGACCGCGGCTCCGCGCCGCGCCGGGGAGGCCTGACATGAGCGCCCGCTCGCTGAGCCCCTCGCTCTCGCTGCCTCGCTCGATCGAGGAGCTCCTCCGGCGAAGCCCCGTCCTGTTCATGGCGGCGGCCGCCCACGTCGCGCTGCTCGTCCTGCTGCTCGCCGTCGCCCCGCTCGACGCGCGCCTCGTGATGGGGGTGAACCCGTGGATCAAGCCCGCGAAATTCGCCGCCTCGATCGCCATCTACCTCCTGACGATCAACTGGCTCGTCGGCGATGTCGCGCTGCCGCCGCGAGGCCGGAGGGCCGTCGTCTGGGGCACGGTGGCGATGGTGAGCTTCGAGATGATCGCGATCACCGCGCAGGCGGCGCGGGGCGTGGCGTCGCACTTCAATCAATCGACGCTGTTCGACGGGGCGGTGTTCGCGCTCATGGGCATCGCCATCCTTGTGAACACGGCGCTCGCGGCGTACCTCGCGTACAGGTTCTGGGCGACGCGACCTCCGCTGCCGGCCCCGTATCTCTGGGGCATCCGGCTGGGTCTCCTGCTGTTCCTGCTGGCCTGCGCGGAAGGCGGCTTCATGTCGGCGCACAACGCGCACAGCGTCGGCGTCGCCGACGGCGGGCCCGGGCTCCCCGCCGTCAACTGGAGCACGCGAGGAGGCGACCTGCGCATAGCCCACTTCTTCGGGATGCACGCGCTGCAAGCCGTCCCGCTGGTCGGGTACTGGCTGTCGGCGCGGGCGCCGGGGTCGGGGCCGCGCACGCGGCGGGCAGTGGGATGGGTGATCGCGTTCGGCATCGGCTACGGCGCCGTCGCGCTGGCGCTCTTCCTGACGGCCCTCGCAGGGCGACCGCTGATTCGGATGTAGCGCGCCGAGCGGACGGCGATCCTGCGCGGCTGGGGTCAACGAGGCGAGCCGGCGCGGACCGCTGCCGCGTGACGATGGGCGCGAGCGGGACGTCATCCACCGGACGACGGCGCCTGCAATGAATCCGTCACTTCATCGCCACCGACGGACAACAACAAGCAGGCGCCACGCCACACAACTGACACAAATTCCGTCTAGGCTCTCCAGCGCGTCTGCGCCTGCCGCTGTTTCCCCCCCGCGAGGCTCGCCATGCCTGACAATTTTGTCGTCCAATCAAGCGCCCTGCCCTCTTCCACCAAGCTCGTAGCTTTTCACGGCACCGAGGGCATCTCGAAGCCCTATCGCTTCGAGCTCTACCTGGTGATGACGAACGACGTCGGCCAGAGCTTTGATATGGCGGCGGCCGTGGGGCAGCCGGTGAGCATCTCCCTGGAGCGGAGCGACGGCGGCGAGCCCTTCCTTCGGAGCGGCGTCCTCGGCAGCATCGAGCTCATCAACGAATTCGCCGGCCGGTCCGTCTTCCGGGCCACCATGGTCCCGCGCCTCGCCTTGCTCGCCATGTCGTTTCACAGCCGTGTCTTCACCGCGCAGGCCATCCCGGCGATCCTTCAAGCCGTCCTCCAGAAGGGCGGCGTCACGGACTGCTCCCTCCAGCTCCAGGGCTCCTACACCGCCGAAGAGCATGTCTGTCAGTACCGCGAGACCGACTATGCCTTCGTCGCCCGGTGGATGGAGCGCGAAGGCATCTATTATTACTTCGAGCATGGGGAGGGCGGCGAGACGCTGGTGCTGGTCGATGACAAGTCGGCCCATCAGCCCCATGGCGGCAAGCCCATTCGTTACTACCCGCAGCCAGGCGGCGCCAACACCGCGAAGGACACGTTCCACGCCTTCACCTGCCGGCATGACGCCATGCCCGGCACGGTCCGCCTCAAGGACTACAACTACGCCACGCCGGCCGTACCGGTCACCGGGCAGGCGTCGGTCAGCCCCAAGGGCTTCGGCGAGGTCAGCCTGTACGGCGCGCGGTTCTTCTCGTCGGGCGACGGGGCGCGGCTGGCGCGGATCAAGGCCGAGAGCCTCTCCGCGACCGGCGTCGTCTACCAGGCGATGGGCAAGGCAGCGACGGTGGTCCCTGGGTTCACCTTCGAGATCGAGGACCACCCGCGGGCCGCGTTCAACACGAAGTACCTGACCATCGAGGTCGAGCACTGGTCCAACCAGGCCCCGGACATGCCCGAGCTCCGCGACTTCACGACGTGGACCGAGAACTACCGCATGGAGGCCAAGGCCATCCCCGTGACGACGCAGTTCCGCGCGCCGCAGGTCACCGAGTGGCCGCGCATCTACGGCACCGAGATCGCGATCGTCGAGGGCGCGGCGGTCAGCGAGTACGCGCAGATCGACACCCATGGTCGCTACCGGATCAAGTTCCACTTCGACGAGAGCGACCTGAGCGGGGGGAAGGCGTCGACCTGGGTCCGGATGCTGCAGCCCCACGGCGGCGGCATCGAGGGCTTCCACTTCCCGCTGCGCGCTGGCGTCGAGGTCATGTGCGCCTTCGAGGGGGGCGATCCCGACCGGCCGGCCATCGTCGGCGTCGCGCCCAACGCGCTGACGCCGAGCCCGGTCACGTCGGGGAACAACACGCGGAACGTGATCCAGACGGGCGGGCGGAACCGGCTCGAGCTCGAAGACCAGGCCGGGCAAGAGCGGGTCACGCTGTCGACGCCTTATGACAACACCTACCTCCGGATGGGGGCGCCCAACGGCGGCGCGTCGTACGAGGTCAAGTCGCAAGGCCACGCTTATGTGTGGATCGGAGGCAGCTCCGAGAACATCGTGACTGGCAACCGAACGGCGATCACCGTGGGCATCTCCGAGAGCGTGATCGGGGGCTTCAGCTTGAGCGCCGTCGGGGGGTACGCCGGGAGCTTCATCGCTGGATACTCACAGAACGTGATCTTGGGCTATCGCCACACGACCATCCTCGGCAATGAGAAGACGATCCTCCGCGGCAACCGAAAGACGGCCATCACGGGGAATCGGACCACGAGGATCGGGGGCGACGACACGTTCATGCTCGTGGGCGATCGCGTCGCCACCATCAGGGGCAACAGCAGCTTGCGCGTCTTTGGGAGGCGTAACACCAATATCCAGGGCCGCGACAAGAGCAATTTCTTCAACGGGCGAGAGACGACGATCCACGTGTCGAACCAGACGACGGTCAACGGCACCAGCGAGGTCGATATCAACGGCACGCGACGTGCGGACGTCCGCGGTCACGCCACCAGCAACTTTTACGGAGGGCGAACGACCAACGTCACGGGGGGGAGCACGAAGACGATCAGGGGCGGTAACACCGCCACGATCCATGGACTGAGAAAAACCACGGTCAACGGGGCGAGCGAGAGCACCATCAACGGCGCCGCTCAAAGCACCATCACCGGGCTCTACAAAACCACGATCGGGTCGCGGATCGAGATCATCAAGGGAACCAAGACCGAGAGGATCAACGGTCTGGCATACAAATATGCCCCCAAAGAGATAAAGAAAGTGACGTTCGCGGAGGTCAACGCGAAGGGGCTCAAGCATAGCGTCGAGCTGTATCGCATTCAGTACCAGCTCGGCTTCCACAAGGGGCAGCTGCACCTCATCCAGTAATTCACCTGCTGCTTGTGGAACAGCCTCGCGCTGAGCGCCGAGTCGAACGCCCCATCGAGCCCGCCACCCTGGAGTCCGTCGGATGAAAATCGTCAAGCCCATGCGCCTCGGGGTGGTGCCGAGGGTCTTCATGCACCAGCGCACCCCGCACCTCGTGGTCACCACCTTCGTCGGCTTCTCCTACGACCGGCCGGCCCGGCTGCTCTATGAGCCCACGGTCTGGAAGATGGCCATGGAGGAGCTCGGCGAGGACGGCCTCCTCGACGAGTTCAACCCCAAGACCCGGGGCGAGCTCCTCGTCACGGGCCGCTGCTATCCGCCGGGGCGCGTCGCCCGCCCCGCGAGCTCGGTCCGCGTCCAGCTCGGACCCATCAACAAGAGCCTCTACGTCATCGGCGACCGGACGTGGGGGATGCTCGGCATGTCGGACCCGGCGCCCTTCACCGAGATGCCCGTCACCTGGCGAAACGCCTTTGGCGGGAAGGATTTCGCCAGGAACCCGCTGGGCAAAGGCCACGGCGACAAGAGCGCGGCGCTCCCCAACATCGAGTCGCCCAGGCACCTCATCCACGCGCGCAGCGACTGCCCGATGCCCGCCGGCCTCGACGGCTACGACCTGACGTGGCCCCAGCGGTTCTCCAAGATCGGCACCTACGACGCGGCGTGGCGCGACGAGTGCTTCCCTGGTCTTGCGCGGGATCTGGACCCGACGCTGTTCAACATGGCCCCGGAAGACCAGCAGGTCGACGGGTTTTTCCGGGGCGACGAGGCCTTCGTGGTCGAGAACATGCACCCCGACAAGCCCCGGATCGAAGGCGCCCTCCCCGGGGTTGTAAGTCGATGCTTCGTCGTCCTCAAGGCGAGCGACGGTGTGGAGATCCACGAGCCCGCGATGAAGCTCGACACGGTGCGTCTGTTCCCGCACCGCGAGCGAGGGGTCGCCCTCTTCCGCGGCGGCATCGAGATCTCCGAGGACGACGCAGACGACGTGGTCGCCGTGCTGGTCGCCTGCGAAGCCATGGGTGCTCCCAGGCCCGTCGCGTATTACCACGATTACCTGATCCCCCGGCTTGGCCTTGCGAGCAACGATCTCCCGGATGACCAGGACGACATGCTCATGCCCGAGCCCGAAGATCCGGAGGCGCCGCCGCTGCCCGATGACACGCTCTCCGGGCTCGCGTCGAAGCTCAGGCGGGAGGGGTTTCTGGGGGGCACTCCGGCTCGATCCGTCAAGCGCGCGGCTGGAGCCGCGGCCGCCGCCGGTGTCGTCACCACCGGTGTCCACGAAGCGGGAGCAGCGGAGGACCCCGACGTCGAAGCGGTCGAGGCCGAGCTCGCCGAGGTGGGGACGGACGCCGAGCACCTCGTCGCCGCGGCCGACGAGGACGAGGCGGAGCCAGCCACGGACTTCCCAGAGGGCACGGAGCCGGAGGAAGAGGAGAGCCCCGCGTGGTCCCAGGCGGACACGGGGGTGAACCACGAGGCGGACCCGGAGGCGCTCGCGTTCGCAGCCTCGGCGACGACGCCCGCCCTGGAAGACGAGCCCGAGGAGGCCGAAGCGCTTCGCGCGCAGGAAGCGCTCACGGAATGGGGCAAGAGGCAGCTGCGAGACCATGGCATCGATCCAGAGGCGCACCTCGCCCAGGAAGAGCCCTCCGATGACCTCGAGTCCCTCGATGACCCGGAAGAATCCGAAGAGGCCGTGGTCCGCCTGGTCGAGGGCAAGCTCGGCAGCGGGCTGACGGCGCACGGGGTCGACGTCGGTGCCTTGTTGGCGAGGGCGCGTCAGAACGACGCCGAGCGCCCGAGCGAGATCAGGATGTCGGAGGTCCGCGAGCGCATGCGGCGGTCGCTGACGAGCGAGGGCCTCACGCCGGAGAAGACCGAAGCGCTGGTGTCGTCGCTGGATTGGCGAGCCTTCGAGGACGAGACCCAGGCCGCCGCTGACGAGGACCTCGACGACACATTCCACCTCCCCGACGAGGCGCCCGAGGCTGCCCACGCCCTGCCCGAGGACGAGGCCTGGGGCGGTGAGCCTGCGGACGGCGAGGGCTTCGCGTCTGCGGAGGATCTGGACGACAGGGCTTCGTCCTTCGCCGAGCTGGGCGAAGACGGGCCGCGGCTCGCGCACCTCCTGGCGGCCTCCGCGCCCCTCGACAGCGAAGAATCGCTGCGGCTTCGCCGCGAAGTGGAGGCCGGGCACAAGGAGGGGCGGAGCTTCGCGGGGTGCGACCTCACGGGCGCCGACCTCTCTCACCTCGACCTCGAGGGGATCGACCTCGAGGGCGCCATGCTCGAGTCGGCCTTTCTCACCGGGAGCGTCCTGCGAAAGGCGAAGCTCACGGGAGCCGTCCTGGCGCGAGCCAACCTGGAGGCCGCGGATCTCTCGGAGGCCAGGCTCAACGGAGCCAATTTCGGTTCGGCGTGCCTGCGGGACGTGAAGGCCACGGGAGGCGTCGATTTCGGCGAGGCCGTGCTCGTCAAGGCGGACCTCTGGGGAGCGGATCTGTCCGGCGCCAATCTCTCGCGCGCCGACCTCTCCGAGGCCAATTTCTGCGACACCAACCTGGAGAACGTCGTCGCGGAAGAGGCGATGTTCCAGCAGGTGGACCTCACGGGAGCGCGCCTCGTGGGCGCGCGGCTCTCGGGGTGCACCTTCAACGAGGTGAATGTGACCGAGGTCGATTTCACCGGCGTCGACCTGAGCTCCGCCACCTTCATCGCCGCCCAGGGCGACCGCGCCATCTTCCGAAAGGTGATGGCAAAGGACCTCACGAGCGTGATGGGCTCGTCCTTCGCCGGCGCAGACTTCTCCGGCGCGACGCTCGCCGGCGCGAACCTGATGGGGACGAGCCTCGCCGGCAGCGACCTCTCCGACGCCGACCTGCGCGGCGCGCTGCTCAACGAGGCCGACCTGACGCAGGCGAGCCTCGATCGCGCGAACCTCGCCGAAGCCATGCTGACCCGCGCCAACCTCACCAGGGCGTCGCTCTACGCCGCCGACCTGAGGCAGAGCATCATGAACAGCGCGTGCGTCGAGGGGGCCAACTTCGAGAAAGCCAACCTGTTCAGCGCATGCGCCGATCGAATGGTTGGAGATGACGACACGAGCTTCGCCGGCGCCAACCTCAAGCGACTCAGGGTAATACCGGCCTAGAGGGAGCATGGACAGGGAAGCGCTGTGCAAGCTGATCGAACAAGAAGAGGTCGTTTCGGAGCTGGATCTGTCGGGCTTCGACCTGTCGGGGCTCGACCTCTCCGGCGGGATCTTCGAAGATGTCCGCTTCACCAACGCCAACCTCACCGGCGTCAAGGTGCGCGAGGCGATCTTTCACCGCTGTGACCTCGCGGGAGCCAACCTGAAGGGGCTGGATTTTCACCTTGGCACGGCCATGGACTGTACGCTCGCGGGGGCCGTGCTCGCCGGCGCCTCGCTGGTTGGAGCGAGCGTCTCGGCCGTGGACCTCGAATCGGCCGATCTGACCGGAGCCGACCTCTCGTCGGCTACCATCGACCATGCCCAGCTCAAGAACGCCCGACTGGTCCGGGCCGACCTGACCGACGGCACCCTGTTTGGCGTCACGCTCGAGGGCACGGACTTCTCTCAGGCCAACCTGACCAGGGCCGTCCTGTTCCGTCAGGACCTGTCCCAGGCCATTCTCACGGGGATCACCCTCGTGGAAGCGATCCTGGTCGAGGTGCGGATGGGGCCCAAGGACTTCCGGCGGATGGACCTCAGCAGAACGCAATTTACAAACGCCGACCTGCGCGGTTGCGACTTTTCAGGGGCCACGCTGACGCAATGTGGCTTCAAGGGCGCCGACTTGACCGGGGCTCGGCTGGACGGCGCCGTCGCCCAGCTGGCCGACTTCGTCGAAGCGACCCTGATGAACGCGAGCCTCACCCAGGCCGACCTGAGCCAGGCGCTCTTCGTCGACGCGCGCGCGGGCGCCACGAACCTCGCGGGCGCGCGGCTCGAGATGAGCGTCTGGCACCGGGCGAGCTGCCCGGGCGCCCGCTTCTGCCGGGCAGACCTGAGCCATGCGGACTTCTCCCACGCCGACGTGTCCTTCGCCGACTTTTCCGACGCCACGCTGTCGCGCGCGCGGCTGCACCGTGTGACGGACAAGGGCACGACATGGCCGCCGAGCAAGGCGCTGGCGCACGGAGACGACCAGGAGCTCAAGGAAGCAGAAGACTGGCAGGCCAACGTCCTTGGGAGGCCTGCCGGCAGTCAACGCACCCCTCACTCATGAGGAAACCATGCAGAGCGCAGCAAGAGCGAGACAAACCCAGCGGGAAACCCACGGCGAACACGGCGCCGTGCTCCGCGTCGATGGCTCCGCGTACATCGTCGAGACCGAGAGCGGCGAGGTCCGCGCGAAGCGCGCGACGAGCTGCCTGCTGGAGCCCGCCCCCGGAGACCTGGTGCTCCTCACCGCCGTGAACGGCGCGCATTACATCCTCGCCGTTCTCGAGCGGGAGGAAGGCGCGCCCTCACACCTCGTCTCCGACGGAGATCTCCAGATTCGTCTGCGGCGCGGCTCGCTGGGCATCGCGGCGCCCGACGGTGTACACGTGGCAGCCGGCAAGGACCTCTCGATGGCCGCATCGACCTTCCGTGTCCAGGCCAAGGAGGGGCACGTCGCGCTGGAGCTGTTCACGTTCCTCAGCAAGATGGCTCGCGGGGAGGTCGACCGGGCCAAGCTGATCGGCCGGAGCCTCGACTCGGCGCTCGAACGGCTGTCACAGAGGGTGAAGCGCTCCTACCGCATCGTGGAAGAGGCTGACCATGTGCGCGCCGAGCGCATCGACTATGCGGCCAAGGGCAACCTCGCCATCCACAGCGAGAACGCCAAGATCACCGCGTGCCACGTCGTGAAGATCGACGCCGATCAGATCCAGGTAGGGTGACCGAACATGTTTGCAATCACATCGCGCGGCGGGATGGACTTTGGCATCCCGGACGTCTGCCGTCTTCCGACGACCATCCCCGTCCCGTTTCCAAACTTTGCGGCGAAGCCCATGGGGACGTCCCCCGCGTACAAGGTGCGCATCGGGCCCGCTCCCGTCCATACCCTGGCGACGACCATTCCGCTCACCTCCGGCGACAACCCCGGGCTCCTTGGCGGCGTGATCTCCGGCCGCAACATGGGCCCCGCGAGGCGTCTCCGGTTCTCTCGCAACACGTTGTGGCAGGGAAAACCGGCGGTGGTGCTCAGCGCCAACGGCCTCGGGAACCAGATCAACACGAACTCGACGACCATTGTCCCGAGCCAGACCAAGGTTCTGATTCTCAAGTGACGTCCGCTCGGTCATCCGCGAGAGCCGCCCGCGAGAGCGCCCCGAGATCCCGCCCTGCTCTGAGCGCCGAGGGACACCCACGTGGCCATCGATGAAACTACCCGCATCCGCCTGGGGATCATTCAAAAGAAATACGGCGATCGCCTGGCCCGGAGCACGAACGGCTCCACCCCGCCGGACCGGCGCCAGGTGTTCATTGATGAATTCCGGCGGATCCTGGCCGACATCTTCGTTCCCACGTTCGAGGCCATCGGCGGTGAGCTCGCCTCGTCAGGCCACGCTTACCGGATCGAGCAGGACGTGGGCGAGAAGACCCCCAGCATCGAGTTTCACCTCCTGCTCCGGGGCGTGCCGGCGAAGGCGAACAACCTGATCCGCCTCTTCTACAGCGCCGAGGCCGCGGGCGACGGAGAGGTGATCGCCGAGGTCAACGTCTACCAGACCCTGACCGAGCTCACGCGGTTCCGGGTGCTGTCTCGGGTCACCCGAGAGGTGGCGGAGCAGATGTGCGTGGACGCCATCGAGCACGTCTTCGCCTGCAACGCTCGCTGAGGGGCTCGTGTGATGCGCGCGGCGCGGCCGCAGGCGGAGAGCGTCGCCCTCCATCCTCCAGCACGGCGACCCGGCGCTTCACCCTTCGCGCAGGATCCGGCGGTACGTCTCGAGGTACGCCGCCGCCGTCGCCGCCGCCGAGAAGCGCTCCTCGGCCGCGCGACGGCACGCCGCCGGGTCGAGCCGGTCGACCCTCGCCATCGCGTCGGCCATCTCCGCAACGCCGTCCACCAGGAACCCCGTCCGGCCGTGCTCGACGATCTCCGGCAGCGCGCCGGCGCCGCGCAGCGCGATCACCGGCGTTCCCGAGGCCAGCGCCTCCAGGGCCACGAGCGAGCTGGTCTCCTGCACGAGGCTGGGGACGAGCAGGCACCGCGCCGCCGCGAGCAGGCGGCGCTTCCGGGCGAGGCCCACCGGGCCAAGGAAGCGCCGCGCAGGCCCGGGCCCGCGCAGCATCGGCAGCAGGACCTCCTGGAGATACCGCGTGTGCTCCTCGTACCCGAACGCCTGGCCGGCGATGAGCAGCGGCACGCCGGCGCGGACCGAGGCCTCGACGGCGACGTGATAGCCCTTCTCCGGGCAGATCCGGCCCAGCGCGAGGGCGAAGCCGCGCTTGTACCGCCTCGGCCGGTAGTGCTCCAGCCGGACGCCGTTCGGGATCTCGGGCAGGAGCCGCGCCTCCGGCGGACAGGCGCGTTGCTGCGTCGCGGACACGCAGTGGAGGAACGTCCTCGGCCGCTCGAGACGGAACACCGCGGGCGAATAGAAGCTCGGCGGGAGATGGAGGGTCGCGAGCACCGGCACGCCCGGCTCGGGCAGATAGCGATCGAAATCGACGCCGTGCAGGTGGACGAGGTCGATCGGATACCTGTCCAGGGCGCGGGCGACGGCGCTCCGGTGGTGGCTCCATGCCCGCTCCCTGGCCGCCTCGTCGAGGACGGCGCCGGGCGGGGGCGCCGGCGTGGCCACCAGCGTCCCCGCGCACGCGGAGCCCTCCGGGGCGACCACGATCGACCGGTGGCCGCCGCGCGAGAGCGCCTCGTCGAGCATCGAGAGGACCTGCTCGGCGCCGCCGACGGCGTCCGGACCCACGGGCGCGAGCGGATAACCGACGAGCAGGACCGTCAGAGGCACAGCTCACGCTCGAGGCCGAGCAGCGTGAGCGTCTTCGCCGCGAGCCGCCGCCAGCGCGCGCCGTCGATCGGGAAGCCGAGGCGCTCGTAGTGGAGCGGGCCATCGTGCGGCGGCCGGCGGAAATCGTACGCGGGCGCCGGCCGGAAGCGCTCGACCTCCGCGCCGAACGGGGCGAGCACCTCCCGCTGGCTGGCGAAGCAGGCCAGCATGGCGCGCTTCCGCGACGCCTCGATGTCCGAGAGCCGGAGCGCGATCTCGGGGACGCCGGGGTGCGCGATGAACTCGCCGGTGAGGAGGCGGCCGCGCGCGGCGTGGTACGACGCTGCCTCGAAGATCAGCGGCGCGGTGACGCCGTTCCAGAGGGCGAGCACCGCCGCCGCGTGGACGGCGAGCGCCGCCGCGTCGTGATCGGGGTGGCCGCCCTCGTAGGGGTGGGTGAACACCACCTCGGGCCGCGTCCGGGCGAACAGCTCGACGAGCCGCCGGGTGAGGCTCGGCGCCTCCTCGATCGCCTCCTGGTCGACCGCGCCGAGGCACCTGAGCCGCCCCGCGGGCACGTTGCCGGCCGACATCGCGCGGGTCACCTCCTCGCGCCGGAGCGCGGCGTAGCGCTCGCGCCCGATGCCGGCGAGGCCCGCCGGCACGAAGCGCTCGTCGCGCGGCGCCCCGTCGGTCACATGGACCACCTCGATCGGGCTGAGCCGGCCGATCCGCGCGCCGAGCCCGATGGTCTCGTCGTCCGGATGGGCGAGCACGACCAGACAGCGCGGCGCCCGGCCCGACGAGAGCCACGAGAACGGCGGCCACGCGAGCTCCTGGGCGGAGGGGCCCTGACGGCGGAGCACGGCGAGGTTCACGACGGCACCTCCGCGCGCCCGCGGCGCACCTCGGCCCGCGGCTCCGGTCGACCCCCCGGGGTGCCGCGGTGCTCTTCGGGTCTCCTCTTTCGCTTCGGCGTGCTCGCGATGTGGGACATGAGCCACCTGGAGCGCATGCGGTCAGGTCGTCCTGGCGCAAAACGCAGCGATCTCCACACTACCAAACGGCGACGCGGCGCGCCAGACGGCGCGTAAAGCGCGGATAGACGAGGAGACGCGTACCCGCCCCTCGCCTCTTTGCGCGTGTTACGCACGGCGTCGTCTCATGCGTAGCGCCGCGTCATCCGGGCGCAGAAGTCGGCGAACTCCTCGATCCGCTGCGGAGGGCTCGTGTGGTGGGGCCGGAGGCCGGCGTGCTCCGGGGTGAAGCAGTAGGTCAGGGTCACCTCGAACGGCTCGAGCGCCTTCATCTGCCGGTCGAACCAGGCCTCCGCGCCGGGGCGGAAGCTGTCGGCCCAGCTGAGGCCCGTGCGGAGGTGGCGCACCCCGAGCTCCTTCAGCCACGCCACCGCGTCGTCGAGCCGGTGGTCCTCGAAGTGGAACCACTGGCACAGACCGAAATCAGGGGTGTACTCCGGGAAGAGCCGGAGCGCGCGCTTGGGCGTCCCGTCCTCGCGGAGCAGGCCCATGTAGAAATGCCGGTAATACGACGAGCCCTCGGCCTCGCGGTGCCGGGTCGTCGCCGGCCACGCGCGCGGCAGATCATAGAGGCTGTACCAGTGGATCCGCTCGACCTTGCCGCGGAGCAGCTCGGCGCTCCGCCGGAGACCGAACTCCTGCACCTCCTCGGCGCCGAACGTGGAGACGCCGATCTCGGTGATCCAGAGCGGCCTGTCGGTCACCACGCGGATCTCCTCGAGCTTGGCGGGCCACTCCTGGATCTGCCAGTGATTCCAGTCGAGAGGGAAGCCGTGCACCGCGACCACGTCGACGTGCTCGAGCACGCCCTGCCGCCCCATGTTGGCGATGAACCCCGGATCGATCGGCGAGATGCCGCCCAGCACCCGCAGCAGCCAGTGGCGCTCGCTCCGGATCGCGTCCGCGGCGAGCTTCACCATGGTTCCATACGTCGTCCACTCGGGATCGATCTCGAAATCCCAGTGCGACTTGTTGTTGGGCTCGTTCCAGAGCATCACCGCCTCGATCACGCCTGCTCTCCCTTCACGAAAGCTCGCCTCGCCGGGTAGACGGCGCCAGGCGGACGACCGGCGGCCCTCTCGCGCCGGCGGCAGA
This sequence comes from Sorangium sp. So ce128, assembly GCF_051525245.1. Taxonomy (NCBI): domain Bacteria; kingdom Pseudomonadati; phylum Myxococcota; order Polyangiales; family Polyangiaceae; genus Sorangium; species Sorangium sp. So ce128. The sequence goes on from NZ_CP150313.1 coordinate 9,516,911, forward strand.
GGTAGACCTCGGGCTCAGGGTGGTTCACGATCTCGAAGCCGGCGCTCCGCAGCATCGCCTCGGCGCAAGCCCGGTTGGGCACCCACCAGTTGGTCGGGTCGTGCGCATAGCTGTGCTCGACGAAGTGAAGCCTGGGATAACCGGCCTCGTCGAATATCTCCTCCTCGGAGAAGGGGAAATCTTCCTCCAGCGGCGCCACCTCCGCGCTGCCGCGCTGCATGCTCTGGAAGATCAGCGTGTGTCCGACCACGTGCTCGTGGAGCAGATCGAGCGCCAGGAGCGGGTGGCGGAGGTGGTACAGGACGCCCAGGAAGAGCACGAGATCGAAGCGCTCTCCGAGGCTGCCGACGTCGTACACGGAGAGGTTCCGGAACTCGATGTCTGCCCCGGAGACCTCCGCGGCGAAGCGCGCCTGCGCCAGGTAGTCCTCGTCGCTGTCGATCCCGAGGACGCGCGCCGCCCCGCGCCGCTTCATCTCGAGCGAGTAGAAGCCGGCGTTGCAGCCGATGTCGAGGACCGTCTTGCCCGTGAGATCCGCCGGGACGGCGTCGGCGAAGCCCCTCCATTTGAACGCGGGGTAATCCCCCAGGAAATGGTCGGGCGCCGTCTTCACCCCGCGGAGATCGAGGTTGTGGAACCACGGCCCGAGCCCGCGCACGCGCTCCTGGATCTGCTCCCGCGTCCACTTCGCCGCTCCCTCGACGCACCTCTCCATGGCCCCTCCCTTCACGCGGCGGCGCGGCTGAGGAGCTGGATGGCCTCGTGGTAGCCGTGCAGCGTCCCCACGTCGACATAGGCCTCTCCGGCCCGCACGGCGCGCGCGCTGCCGCCGCGGGCGAGGTACTCGTTCACAAGCGTCCCGATGTACGGGTCCTCCCGCCCGCGCTCGCGCCAGAGGTCATGGAGCTCCTGCATCACCGCCCCCGTGAGCCTGAAGGCGCCCCAGACCCACCGCGAGCGCGCGTTGCGCTGCTTGACCTGGATCTCGAGCACACGGCCCTCCTCGTCGGTGACGACCGCGTCGAAGAGCTCCGGATGCTCGACCGGAAAGAGCAGGAACGAGAGCCCTCCGCCGCCGAGCGAGCAGAGCCCGTGCTCCGGGAACCACACCGTGTCGGGGAGCCCCACGAGCACGTCCTCCTCCGGCCGGATCCAGGGGAGCGACCGGAAGATGGCGTCGCAGAGCCCGGCGGCGGCCGGCTGCACCACATAACAGATGTGCGCCGGGCCGACGCTCGCGCCGTAGTACTCGACGATATCCGACTTGCCCGGCGAGATCACCATGCAGAGCCGGGTCGCGCCGGCGAGCACCATCCGGTCGATGAGGTACTCGCTGACCGCGCGCGGCCGCTCCACGTCGCCGTCCCTGCGCGTCCCCACCGGGAGCAGCTCCTTCGAGAACGCGAGCGGCTGGATCCTGCTGCCCAGGCCCGCCGCCGGAATCACTCCCCACATCGCGCCGTCCCTCCGTTCGATGAGCCGACCTCGGCTCCGTTCAGTGAGCCGAGACCGACTCGAGAATGGCCACGAGCTCCGCCGCGCGGCGCGCGGCGCTGTGCTCCGCGAGCACCCGCTCCCGCGCCGCGCGGGCGATGGCCGCGATCTCGCCCTCCGGGAGCGAGAGCGCCGCGACCGCCTCGTCCGTGGTCGCCGCCACGAGGATCTCCCTCCCCGGCGTGAAGAACCGGTCGAGCCCCTCCCACCCGTCGCTCAGGATCGGCGTCCCGCAGGCGGCGGCCTCGAAGAGCCTCCCGGAAGGGCAGTAACCCATCGCCGCCATCGCCCCCCGCGTCACGTTGAGCGTCAGCCGCGAGGAGCAATAGAACGCCGGGTGATCCGGCGGCGCCACGTGACGATGGTAATAGACGTTCTGCGCCCACGGGAAGTCCTCGGGATAGAGCGAGCCCCCGATGACGAACCGCTTCTCGGGCAGCCTCCTCGCCGCCTCGAGGAAGAGGCGGGAGAGCGCCGCCTGCCGGTCGGCGGCGTACGTGCCGAGGTACGAGAGATCCCCGCGGAAGCCGTCCCGCGGCGGGACCGGGCGGTGCACCGCCGGGTCCGCGCTGCCGTAGAGCGGGAACACGCGCCGGGCGCCGAGCTGCGTCCCGAGCTGATCGAGCGCCGCGCCGCCGGTGTAGCTGAGCACGCAATCGAAATCGGCGAGGCCTCGAGGGCCGATGTAGCCGACCGGCTGTCCGGCCTGGATGCGATCCAGCGTCACCGGCGTGTCGAGATCGTAGAAGACCTTGAGCGCGCCGGACTCGAGGGTTACGTCGGTCGCGGGGCCGCCGTCGGGGCAATACGACGTGACCATCGCCGCGTCGGCCTCGCGGACGGCGCGCCTGGCCTCGGGGAGGACGTCCTCGAACGAGGTGTAGAGCCGGAGCGTGTTGCCGTGCGAGAGCGCGGTCAGATCCCGGTGCGCGGCGTAATACGGGACGTCGCGCTCGAAGAAGGCGACGCGGTGCCCGGCCCGCCCGAGGGCGGAGACGACGCCGCGCCACAGCGTGGCGTGGCCGTTGCCCCAGGACGAGCTGATCGTCAGACCGAAGATGACGAGCCTCATGGCGGAGCGGACCTCCTCGATGCCTGCGTCGCCGGCGCCGGCGGCCTGCGCGGCTCGCCGGGGATCATCGCTTCCACCTCGGGGCGGCAGCGGATCCGCGGCAAGAGCGCCCTTGCCTCGGGCCGGAGGCGGCGGAGCGTGTACGCTACCTTGGCGCGGGTGTGCTCGGGCCCGTAGCAGTCGAGGAACCCGGCGCTGTTCAGCGAGAAGAACGAGAGCGCGTCAGCGTCGTTGAGCAAGGCGAGCTCGGCGTCGTCCCCCGGCCGCTCGTGCGACGCCACCAGGGCGCCGATCCGGTCGAGTACCTCCGGCGCGAGCCCGACGCCGGCGAGCGCGGCGCGCGTCAGGGCGGCCCCGCGCCGCGCGTGCTCGTCCTTGAACGCCTGGTAGTCCGGGGCGCGGTGCTCTCTCCGGACGTCCGCCTCGGAGACGAGCCGCTCCACGTCGTGGAAGAGCGCCGCCACCTGGACGGCGACGCCGGCGCGCGGATCGAGGCGGAGCATCCATTGCCAGACGTCGATCGCATGATCGTGGTCGGCGCGGACGAGCGGCCTGTCGAGATCGTGGAGCTCCCGGTGCCGCCCGAGGACCCGGGCGAAGACCGCCGTCGCGGAGGCGAGGTTCCTCCTGCGGATGAAGCGCTGGCACCGTGTGAGGACCTCGTAGGCGGCGCGCGCGGCGCCCGCTCGCTCGAGCCCCTCGATCCGGAGGTCGAAGAGGCCGCCGGCGTCGAGCGCGTGCAGTCGGGTGTCGAGCGCCCACAGATCGAGCGCCGACGAGCGCCACGCGCGGGCGTCGACGACAGCGTGGAGCGCCCCCCCGGACGGGCCGGGCGCGCCGCTCTCCACCTCCACGCCAGGGAACTCCCTGGAGAGCGCCGCCCTGTCGGACGGGGAGAGGAGCGGCGTCTCGCAGATCGAGGGTCCATCGCTGCTCGAAGAGGGGCCGTGGATGAGGATGAGGCGCTTGAGCATGAGCGTGCGCTCTCCGGTCAGCCACCGGGACGGAGCTCGACACAGCTGCCGCGCGCGGCTGCCGCGGACGAACCGGGATCACAGGTGAGGAACCTATCGCCGTGGTCCTCACCGCACCATCGCGGAAATTCCGTAGAGCAACGTCGGGAAAGAAATGAGCGCGAGACGTGGGATCGCCGTAGCCGCGCCAGCCGCGGCTATCTCCCCTCGACGCTCCGCCCCGAGCCCCGGCGTCCGCTCCGCGGCCGCCCTGCCACGACGGCCGCACCTGGTCCGCCTGGGCCGCGCGCGCGCCGCCCGGGGTCGCCCGGGCGTGGCCCACCGCCCCTGATACCGCATCTCCCGCTCACTGCCGTCTGCCCCCTTCTTGCGCACGAACACGCAGGCCGAATTTATGAGGAGCATCACACGGCGGACCGGCGCCCATTGCGCGCCGCAGCCCGGTAAGCGAGTGTGACGCCGATGCACCTTGCGCAGCGCCTGGCCGGGCTTGAGCTGTCGGCCATCCCCGTGTGGGTCCTCGACGTGGACCGCTCGCGGGTCTGCTGGGTGAACGAGGCCGGCCTGGACCTGTGGCGGGCGCAGGATCGCGACGAGCTGTTCGCGCGCGATTACTCGACGGTGCCGCCGCCGATCCGGACGCGCTTCCAGGCCCTCGCCGCGCAGCTGCGCGGCGAGGGGGGCGTCGTGCGCGAGAGCTGGACCTTCTACCCGCGCGGGGTGCCAGTGACGGTGACGCTCCACTCCTCGAGCGTCGAGCTCGACGATGGGCGATTCGCGATCTTGAGCCAGGCGCTTCCCACCGACGGAGCGCCTGAGCCGGAGCTCGTCCGAGGCATCGAGGCGCTGCGCCACACCTCCGTGATGATCGCGTTCGTCGACCCGAGCGGAGACCTCCTGATGCAGAACCCAGCGGCTCTGCGGGCGTTCGGCCGCACCAGGACGTGGAGCGCCTGGCTGGGTGAGCCCGGCGAGGCGGACGCGATGCTCAGGGCGGCGCTGGACGGCGACATCGTGACGCGAGAGATGCTCGTCCGCACCGTGGATGGGGAGCGCCTGCACGCGATCGAGGGGCGAGCGGTGCGTGATCCCGTGACGGGCGTCCTGGGGGTCTTGTTCCACCACACGGACGAGACGGCGCGGATAGGCGCGGAGCGCTCCGCCGAGGAGCGCGGCCGCCTGCTGGACGAGCTGAACGCGTCGCTGGCGCTCGTCGAGCGGCAGCGCGGTGAGATCCTCGCCCTCTCCGCGCCCATCCTGGACGTGGGCGAGCGCGCGCTGGCGCTGCCGATCATCGGGGCGCTGAACCGAGAGCGGAGCGCGGAGATCGCAGCGCGGCTCCTGCCAGCGATCGCCGGCTCCGGGGTCGACCGCGTGATCCTCGACATGACCGGCGCCGCGGCGCTCGATGACGCCGGCGCCAGGCACCTGATCGAGATGGTGCGAGCGATCCGGCTGCTCGGCGCGTCCGCCATGATCACGGGCATCCAGCCCGCGCTGGCCCGCACCCTGGTGGCATCGGGCTTCGACGGGACCGGCATCACCCTCGTGGGCTCCATCGCCCAGGGCCTCTCGCGTTCCAGGAAGCGCTGAGCTGGAGCTACCGTCGTGCTCTGGCCAGGCGTCCGGCGTCGTCCTGGCGCACGCCTTCGGCCACCTGGCACACACGGGTCGACACTTGGCACAAAACGGCATCAACATCTCATAACCAATCGAAATTTCAGCATATTCGGAACGGCACAAAGCATGCTCCTCCGAGCCATCATGAACATCGAGATGGCAAGGCGAGCGGTTGGGGTCGGGGTGCTGGCGGCGTGTGCGTCCTTCGTGGGGGGATGCATGGCCGAGGTCGTGGATGGAACCGATGAAGCGCAGGATGAAGTGAAAGAAGAGGAGACCGCCTGCTGGGCTGACTTCGGCCCCGAGGCGCCCGGCGAATGCGCCATCGGCGAGGAGCGGGAATGTACGGACGACGATCCCAATACTCTGACCGGGTTTTGCCGTGAAAAGTGCGTGAACATCGACGGCAAGGCGGTCTGGGGGCTCAGGACCAACGACTTCCAGTGCCCCTATTATGAATCAGCCTGGCACATCGGCACATCGGTTGAATGTGACTGTTTCACGCCGCTCGTGCTCTCCTTCGACAATCGCGCGGTGGAGTTCACCGCCGAGGCGGGCGCCGCCTTCGATCTGACGGGCACCGGCGTGTGCCACGCGAGCGATTGGCCCACCTCGGCGACGCCCTGGCTCGCGCTCGATCGCGACGGCGACGGCGCCATCCAGGATGGAGGGGAGCTGTTCGGCTCGGCCACGCGGCTGGCGAGCGGGGGATTCGCGAAGAACGGCTTCGAGGCGCTGCGGGCGCTCGACGCGGACAACAACGGCGTCTTCGACAAGCAGGATCCGGCGTTCGCCAGGGTGGTCGTCTGGTCGGATAACAACCTCGACCGGAACAGCGCGCCCAGCGAGATCACGCCCCTCGAGGCGCTCGGCGTGACGTCGATCGATCTGCGCGACTTCCGTGACATGCGCTGCGACGCGCGCGGCAATTGCGAGGGCGAGCGGAGCGCTTTTGCCTTCACGGACGCTGCCGGGACGGCGCGCCGGGGGACGGTGATCGACGTGTACATGTCTCGTCGATGAGCGCTGCGCGGTGTTCACCGGGGCAGCGAGCGACGAAAAGACGAAGGCGGTGCCCTCGCGATTGAACCACATCTCGCCGGGGCCCACAAGCCGTACCAAGGTACGGATGGTCGATCCCACCTTCGTATCGCTAGCTTGCGCGCGGCACCTTCCACCGGAAAAGGAGTATCGCCGATGAAGCGCAAGACACCGCTCGTCCTCATGTCCCTCTTCACGCTCCTGGGCGCGAAGTCCGTCACCATGCTCAGCGGGTGTACCTTCACACCTGCAGAGGACGAGCCGCTGAGCACCGCGCAGCAGGCCCTGGCGGAGTGCCCCAGCGTGGCGACGCTCCAGCAGTGCACCGCGCAGAGCCCGTGCAGCCTCAACCTGAGCGGGTGCGACTACAGCAACGCGCAGCTCCCCGGCTTCTACAACACCGGCAACATGTCGGGCACGATCTTCGCCGGCGCGAACCTGGTCGGCGCTTTCTTGGGCGGCAACTCGGACATCGCGAGCTTCGTCGGCGCGAACCTCGCCGGGGCGACGCTCGAGAAGAACGCGAGCGGAGCCGACCTCGCCGGCGCGAACGTCACGGGCACGACGTTCAACGGGAACACCAGCGGGGTGAGCTGCACGAACCTCGTCGTGGAGACGCTCCCGGGCTCGAGCCCGCCGGCGGCGGGCCTACCGACGGGCCTGTCCTCCTCGTGCCTCGGCAACATCTCCGTGACCTGCCCGCCGCCCGCCGCGTGCTTCCAGCCGGGGGTCGCGAACCAGGGCACCGGCTGGGTCTGTCAGTACGCGGTGCAGGCCAACGGCACGAGCTGCGACGACGGCAATGCCTGCACGCTGACCGACACCTGCCAGTCCGGCGCCTGCACGGGCGAAAGCGACCCCTGTCTGAACGGCGGCACCTGCACCAACGACGTGACCAGCTACACCTGCCAGTGCCCCACAGGGTCGTTGGGCACGAACTGCGAGATCTCCTGCCCGTGCAGGGTCGACCCCACCTGGCTCCAGGTGACGGCCAACCCCGCCGGCGGAGGCATGAACGACGGGACCGCGGGGCTGTACGACAGCACCCTCTCCGCGCTGGTGTTCGTGGACCCTTCGGCGGGCACCTGCGAGGCCGCCGACTACGGGCAGCCCTACGGCTTCTTGTTCGGTCCGCCGGTATCGCAGACGATTCTGAGCATCACGCCGGCAGAGGCACAGGCGTGCCTGCAAGACATGGGCGACCCGTGCGCCTCGACGAACCCCTGCCAGAACGGCGGCACCTGCGCGTACGCCGGGCCGAACAGCTACACCTGCAGCTGCCCCTCCCCGTGGATCGGAACGAACTGCGAGTCTCTACCCGCGTGCACGACGGCCGACCCCTGCCAGAACGGCGGCACCTGTGTGAACCAGAACGGCGGCATGACGTCCACCTGCGCATGCCCCGCCGGCACCTACGGGCAAAACTGCGAGAACACCACGGGCGCAAGCTGCCCGACCGAGCTGACCCCCGTCCCCCAGGACGTCTCCTGGGGCGGGGGGTATTGGGACAGCACCCCCAGCGCGACGCCCAGCGCCTATACGACGATCCGGATGGTGGCGACGTTCCGGAACGACACGGGGGCGGACCTCGCCTTCACCCTCGAGAGAATGCCCTACGCCTGGGTCAACCCGAACTGCAGCGGCTGCGACAGCTTCGGCCTGACGCAGACCGTCAACGAGTACCCCCCCGCGGTCGTCCCGCCCGGTGGTACGTTCACGTACGACATCACCTTCACGATGGCCGGGGCGCCGGGGAGCGGGCAGGCCATCGGTTTCCAACCCCAAGACAGCCATTTCTTCGGCAACCTGGGCCCCACCAAGGGCGCCACCCTGCTCTCGTCGTCGTTCGTCTGCGCTCCCTGAGGGATGTAGGAAGTGGAAGGGGGGATCGCGCGGGCAGCCACTTCGCACGCGCGGAGGCTCGTGCCCACGTCGCCGCCTACCTCAACGGGCTGCTCAGCCCGATCGAACGCAAGAACAGCTGACAGCTCGCCGAGGCTGTCGGCGAGGCGCGCGAGGCGCTCGGCGAGCTACGCGCGGCGGCCGTCGAGACGCTGAACGGGCCCGGCGGCGACCTCAGTCTCTGGGGCAGAGGCCCCGTGAAGCTCTTCGACGCCGCCCTCCGCGACGTGCACCCCGATCTCTCCACGGCGCTGTTCGGTTGATCGTGGCGCCGCGGGCGTCAGCAGACGCCCTGAAATGCTGGACGGCGCACACGAAGGCAACGTGAACGACGAAAAGACGAAGGCGGTACCGGGTCGGCCGAGAACCCGTACCAGGTGCTCAAGATCAGCGAGCAGGCGTGCACCAACGCGCACGCGTTGCACGCCGGTGACTACGTGGCGGTGAACGATCCGACCTGCCAGGGCGGCGGGTGCCTGCCCGAGAACGCGCCCTGCGACGCCACGCTGCCATGCTGCGACGGCTTCCACTGCCAGAGCGGGACCTGCGTCGCCAACGTCTCCGACCACTGCGCGCCGAGCCCGTGCCAGAACGGCGGGACCTGTGTGGACGGCGTGAACAGCTACAGCTGTCAGTGCCCGGCGGGCTACACATCTACGACATTCTGACCAACACCTACTGCTCCTGTTACGGGCATCTTGAAATATCCCTCCCGGTGACCTCGGCGGAGAACTCGGCCTGCCAGGCGGAGATCCTGAGCTGGGCACAGCAGAAGGGCGCGACCTGCCACTGAGGACGGACGACTGAATCTGGCCCGCCGCCATCGTGGGCTGCATCGCGCTCCCCGGGGCGGCGCCGTCCCTGGCGAGGCGCGTGAAGCGCTCGGCGAGCTGCGCGCGGCGGCCGTCGAGACGCTGAACGGGCTCGGTGGCGACCCACGCTATCAGGGCTTGTGTGCCAGCGTCACGGGTCGTCGCGCCGAGGCGACGGAGGTGCGGTGCTATCCACGTGCCTTTTGCAGCAGGATCCCCAGCTCCACCGCGGACCTCGCCCCCAGCTTGGCCATCACGCGCGCCCGGTGCTCCTTGACCGTCCGCTCGGTGATCCCGAGCGCCTCCGCGATCTGCTTGTTGAGCAGCCCCCGCGCGACGCCCTCGCAGACCTCGCGCTCTCGCGCGGAGAGGAGCGCCATCCGCGCCGCGAGGGTGGCAGGCTCGACGGCGGAAGGCGCCGCGAACCGGCTCGGCTCCGCCTCGCCGGGCGCCGTCCCGGCGGCGAGGAGACCGCGCCGGCGAGTCTCTTCCGGGCGCTCTCCGAACGCGCGCACGTACGCCGACTCGAAGACCTCGCGCCGGGCGAAGCCGGCGGCGCGCGCGACGTGCAGCACGGCGAGGTGCGGCTCGGCGAGCAGCATCCGCTGCGCGCGGACCAGGCGCCGATCGCGAAGGAACTTTCCGAGCGAGGTCCCGCGGTGCGCGCGGAACGCCGCCTCGACCGAACGGGCGCTCGTCCCGGCAACGGCGGCGAGATCGATCGCGCTGATCGGCTCGGCGGCGTGCGCGTCCACGTACTCTTCGACCCGCCGGAGCACCGTCCGGCTCGACGGCGGCGCGGGCCGCTCCAATAGATGAGCGAGGTTGTGAGGCTGCCCCGTCAGCAGGGCGCGCGAGAGCGACTCGGTCAGCCCGGCGAACACCTGGGGGTGATCGATGTCCGTGCCGGCGTTGATCTCGGCGGCCATGAAGCGGCAAAGTCGCTCGACGTAGGATCCGCTTCCGGCGCGGGAGTCCAGCGAGAGCTGGAACTGGAAGTCCTCGCGGACGACCTCGCCGGTGATCGACTCGAGCTGGGAGCAGAGATAGCCTCGGTCGAAGCGCACCGTGATAACGTCCATCGCGCTGTCGTAGTTCACGTTCGAGCGGCCATGAGCCGAGAAGATGACTGGACCGCCGCCGTGTCCCAGGGTCGCGCTGTCGCGTCCCAGCGCCGCGCGTCCGCTGCCGCGGACGGACATGACGAGCAGCGGCGCGTCCAGCTGGGCGTCCAGGTAGATCGCGTCGCTGGTATGGTCCTGGACGAAGAGGACGGGGCCGAAGTCCACGGCGTGGGCGCGCCACTCGAAACCGCGCGGGAGCGCGGCGTCAAGTTCCCCGTAAAGCCCCTCCCATATGGATACGGCGGTGTGGTGGTCGCGGGTGTGGATCTCGAACCGGCGGGGCACGTCCTCGTGAGTCGCGCGGGGCATGGGGGTTCGCCTCCAGAATCGATCGCGGATCGGACGGCATGAAACGGCAGCGCTGTCGGGAAAGCAAGCGCGCCCTAACCACGCAATCGTGGGTCGTCTGGGTAGCAACGCACGTTGCCTTCGGAGAGGAACGCCCCGCTTATTATGCTAGGGGAATGGTGCGTCGTGACGAGGTCGAGCCCTGCGCAGCGGGAGTCCGAGGGGGCCGTAGTCCCTTCGAGGGCCGCGACGAACAACGCGGTCGGAGGGAGAGGCCCCTGCGGTGGTCGCGTCGGTCGAGGAGGTAAGCGCGAGGGCATGGCCGGCAGGACCGGTCCCAACCACCCCCGCGGGCGCGAGCCCGTGGACAAAGCGCGACAACTCCAACGCCGGCTGTGGGTCGCGGCCAAGCGGCATCCGGGGCGCCGGTTCCACGCGTTGTACGACTGCATCGCGAGGCGTGACGTCCTCGCGGAAGCGTGGAAGCGGGTGAAGCGGAACCGAGGTGTAGCGGGCGTCGATGCTCAGACGCTCGCGGACATCGAGCAGCACGGCGTCGAGCGCTTCCTCGAAGAGCGCGGCGCTGCGAGCAGCCCGCCCTCCCCGATCTCTCCACGGCGCCGTTCGGTTGATCGTGGCGCCGCGGGCGTCAGCAGACGCCCTGAAATGCTGGACGGCGCACACGAGGGCAACGTGAGCGACGAAAAGACGAAGGCGGCGCATTCGCGATTCAATCACATCTCGCCGGGGCCCACAAGCCGTACCAAGGTACGGATTGTCGATCCCCCCTTCGTATCGCTAGCTTGCGCGCGGCACGTTCCACCAGAAAGAAAAGGAGTATCGCCGATGAGGCGCAAGACACCGCTCGTCCTCATGTCCCTCTTCACGCTCCTGGGCGCGACGTCCGTCGCCATGCTCAGCGGGTGTGCCTCCACCCCGTCCGAGGACGAGCCGCTGAGCACCGCGCAGCAGGTCCGCGCGTGCCCCAGCGTGGCGACGCTCCAGCAGTGCACCGCGCAGAGCCCGTGCAGCCTCAACCTGAGCGAGTGCGACTACAGCAACGCGCAGCTCCCCGGCTTCTACAACACCGGCAACATGTCGGGCACGATCTTCGCCGGCGCGAACCTGGTCGGCGCTTTCTTGGGCGGCAACTCGGACATCGCGAGCTTCGCCGGCGCGAACCTCGCCGGGGCGACGCTCGACAAGAACGCGAGCGGAGCCGACCTCACCGGCGCGAACGTCACGGGCACGACGTTCAACGGGAACACCAGCGGGGTGAGCTGCACGAACCTCGTCGTGGAGACGCTCCCGGGCTCGAGCCCGCCGGCGGCGGGCCTTCCGACGGGCCTGCCCTCCTCGTGCCTCGGCGACATCACCGTGCCCTGCCCGCCGCCTGGCGCGTGCTTCCAGCCGGGGGTCGCGAACCAGGGCACCGGCTGGGTCTGTCAGTACGCGGTGCAAGCCAACGGCACGAGCTGCGACGACGGCAATGCCTGCACGCTGACCGACACCTGCCAGTCCGGCGCCTGCACGGGCGAAAGCGACCCCTGCCAGAACGGCGGGACCTGCACCAACGACGTGACCAGCTACACCTGCCAGTGCCCGGCGGGCTACAGCGGGACCAACTGCGAGACGTCGACGACCGTCACCTGCCCGTGCAGCGTCGACCCCACCTGGCTCCAGGTGACGGCCGACCCCGGCCTCGGAGGCACTCACTCCGGGCTCGCGGTGCTGTACGACAGCACCTTCTCCGCGCAGGTGCTCGTGGACCCTTCGGCGGGCGCCTGCGTGGCCGCCGACTACGGGCAGCCCGACGGCGTCTCTTTCGGTGCGCCGGTATCGCAGACGATTCTGCGCATCACGCCGGCAGAGGCACAGGCGTGCCTGCAAGACATGGGCAGCCCGTGCGCATCGACGAACCCCTGCCAGAACGGCGGGACCTGCGTGTACGCCGGGCCGAACAGCTACACCTGCAGCTGCCCCTCCCCGTGGACCGGAACGAACTGCGAGACCACGCGCCCAAGCTGCCCGACCACGCTGACCGCCGAGCCCTCCGGGAGGTGGTGGAACAGCTCCCCCAGCGCGACGCTCAGCGCGAATACGACGATCCGGATGGTGGCGACGCTCCAGAACGCCACCGGGTCGAACTTCGCCTTCTCCCCCAGCGAGCCGCCCCAGGCCTGGGTCAACCCGAGCTGCAGCGGCTGCGACATCTTCGTGCCGACGCAGACCTTCAACCAGTACCCCCCCGCGGTCGTCCCGCCCGGTGGTACGTTCACGTACGACGTCACCTTCACGATGACCGGGACGCCGGAGAGCGGGGAGGTCATCAGTTTCCGCCCCGTCGACGCTGGTCTCTTCGGCACGATGGGCACCTCCGGTACCGTCCTGGTCTCGTCGTCGTTCGTCTGCACTCCCTGAGGGATGTAGGAAGTGGAACGGCGGCTGGCGGGCCGGCGTCTCGGGGAGAAAGAACTCCAAACGTTTCGGAGACGGCAAGCCCCACCCTCGGGACGTGCCCTGGGTTGACAAAACGAATAGGCGTTTGCGGGACTGCGCCTGAGCAGCAGGAGCGGCGAGGTCGCGGCGCAGTCCCGCAAACGTCGGGTTGGACCGGGCCGGTTCACAGCCGGGCGGGGCGGCCGCGAGGCCTATGGAGATCCTGCCCGAGAAGGCAGGAGAGGGCGGGCGCGGCGGGGCTCGCACGCGTGGTGCATCCCGCCGCCACGACGTTGGGCGCAGACGTGCCGAGACAGCGCGCGGCCCTGCGTCTCGCGCCGCCAGGATCCTCGTGCGTGCCACCTCGAGCGTGGTGGTGGCGTGACACGCAGCCATCAAGCCGAAGTGTCGGATCTTCACGAAGCGATGAGGCAGCGCGTGCAGCAGGAAGCGACGCAAAAACTACTCTGCGGAGAGCGTCACGGTCTTGTCTCCGCGGGTCCGGAAGCACACGCCGTTGCTCCCCGACGAGGTGAGGACGGCCGTCCATGGGGCGCGCAACGTGATCCGCCACGAGCCAAAGCGGCATCCGCTGGAGCGGCTATGCATCACCGGCCACAGCCTCGGCGGGGCGCTCGCCGTCCTCGCCGCCGCGCGCCTCTGTCGCGAGCATCCGGATGCGATGCAGAAGAAGCTGGGCCTCCGCGCTCGACGCGGCGCTTCGAGCACGCTGGCAAGAAGGAGTACTGGTCGACGCCCCATGGCTGGGAGGAGCGCCAGAGCCAGGTGAAGCAGACGTACACGATGCTGTGGAGCGTTCCCCTCTCCATTTGGGCCTGGTTCGTGGACCAACTCCCCTTCCTCTCCGAGGCGCTACACGATGCCCCGCTCGTGAGCAGGCTCGTCAATCGGGGCCCGTTCCAGCACTCTCTCGCCGATCACTCGCCCATCGACTACCTCCGCACCTCCTTCGCGCCCCACCTCGGCGCCGAGCTCACGGGTGGACATGAGCGCGCCGAAGTGAAGCCCGAGACGGGCTATGTTCCGCGGCCATGCGCCCGTGTGCCCTCGTGCTTCCTTGCTGCGCGCTGCTCGCCGCCTGCTCCGGACCTGCGCCCGACGCCGCATTCATCGGGAGCGCCGCGGGGCGGATTGTGGGTGGGATCCCGGACACGCTCCGCAGCTACGTCGTCGGCGTCGGTGACGACTTCGGCGTGTTCTGCACCGGCACCCTGATCTCGAAGCGCGTCGTGCTCACCGCCGGGCACTGCTACGCGAACAACCAGGGGCCACAGGGCGGGATCACCGAGGTCTTCTTCGGACCGGACACCCGCCCCGACGCGGATCCGCCGCCCGTCACCGTCCCCACGGTCAAGACCGTCCTGCACCCGGAGCTGAGCTTCGAGACGCTGCGCTTCGACCTCGCGCTCGTGCTGCTCGCGGCCGACGCGCCCTCGCAGCCCGCGCCGATCCTCCGCGAAGCGCTGGCGAACTCGCCCGAATGGATCGGGCCGAGCTTCACCTTCGTGGGGTACGGCGAAGACACCCTGGGAGGCGCCGACGTCCGGCGCGCGGTGACGTTCCCGATCGCGGCCGTGGGGCCGGCGGAGGTCGGGATCGACACGAAGACGGGGCCAATCGACGAGACCATGTTCTATTACCGCACGCCGGGCAAGAACACGTGCAGCGGCGACTCGGGCGGCCCTTCGTTCGTGCCGCGCGGAGGCGTCGAGCGGCTCGCGGGGGTGACGTCGTTCGGAGACGACACATGCCTCGTCGATGGCGTGAACGCGCGCGCCGACGGGCCAGTCGTGACGGCGTGGATCCAGCCGACGATCGACGATCTCGAAGGCGACGATCCGTGCCGCGCCGATGGGATCTGCGACGAGAGCTGCAACATGGACGCAGAGCTCATCGATCCCGACTGCGCCGAGAGCCACTGCGGCGCCGATGGGATGTGCGCAATCTCCTGCGTGGCGCCGATCGATCCCGATTGCACGGGAGGCGACCACTGCGCCGCGGACGGCGTGTGTGATCCGTCGTGCGTGCCCGTCGACGTCGACTGCCGAGGATCGACCTCCAGCGCTCCGAGCGACGACGGGGCGGGAGGGAGCGGCGGCGCCGGGGCAGATCGCGATGAGGACGGCGGGTGCGCCTGCGCTACGCCCGGGTCGCCGGACGGCGGCGCGCAGCGGCTGCTCCCGGCGGCGGCGCTGGCCGTGGCGCTGTGGAAGCGGCGCCGGCGCTGAAGCCTGCTCACGACCGTTCGCGCGCCGCGATGGCACGTCTCTTGGCATATGTCAAGCTGTACAAAGATCCGATGGCCCGGGCTTCGCGCTGCCCCTAGGGTGCCCGCGCGAGCCGGCCGAGGCCGGAGCGCACCGTCGCTCTACCAACGAGTCTCCAAGGAGATGCAATCGTGCCCCCCTCTCCCACCCTTCATCGCGCCGGTCGCGCGCTCCTCGGCGCCGGCGGTCTTGCGCTCCTCGCATTCATCGGCGCCGCCTCGTGCTCCGACGGCTCCGACGGCGGAGGCGCCGGCGGCACCTCGCCCAGCGGTCCCGCGGCGCCTGCAGCTTCTCCGGAAGAGGTGATCTTCGCACGGGTCTACTACAAGGACGACGCCGACATCGACCGCTTGGCCGAAGAGGGGTTCGACCTCCTCGAGCACGCCGATCGCAAGGCCGGCTGGGTCGAGGCCTTGCTAGACGAGCAGCAGGTTGAAGACCTCCTCTCGGACGGATACCGCGTCGACGTCGTGCGCCGTGAGACGATCGTGCCGCGGAAGGCCGGGCGCGCCGGCGGCATCCCCGGCTATCCGTGCTACCGGACCCTCGAGGAGACGTACGCCTCCATGAACGCGCTCGTCACCGCGTATCCCACCCTGGCCACGGTGATCGACGCCGGCGACTCGTGGGACAAGGTGACGCCAGGCGGCGCCGCTGGATACGACACGCTCGTCCTCACACTAACGAACAGCGCGATCTCCGGGACGAAGCCCAAGTTCTTCCTCATGGGCGCGATCCACGCGCGCGAGTACACCACCGCCGAGACGGTCATGCGCTTCGCCGAGCAGATGGCGAACGGATACGGCACCGATCCCGACGCCACCTGGCTCCTCGACAATTACGAGCTGCACGTCATGCCCATCGCCAACCCCGACGGGCGCAAGACGGCCGAGCAGGGCTATTACCAGCGCAAGAACAAGAACAACTCGAACGGCGGCAAGTGTGCGAACCCGCCCACGAGCTCGAACCAGTTCGGCACGGATCTCAACCGCAACAGCTCGGTCCACTACGGCGGCGCCTCGACCAGCACCAACAAGTGCGACCAGGTGTATCGCGGCCCGAGCGCCGTCTCCGAGCCCGAGACCGCCGTGCTCCAGAGCTACATGGCCTCGATCTTCCCCGACCAGCGCGGCCCGCTCGACTCCGATCCGGCTCCGAGCGACACCACGGGCATCATGATATCGCTCCACAGCTATGCCGACCTCGTGCTCTACCCCTGGGGCTGGAGCACGGCCGCGGCGCCCAACCTCGCCCAGCTCCGGACGCTCGGGCGCAAGTTCGGGTACTTCAACGGGTACCCGGTGTGCCAGCCGGGCAACTGCCTCTACAACGCAAGCGGCGCGACCGACGACTGGGCGTATGGCACCCTGGGGATCGCGGCGTACACGATCGAGCTGGGCACCGCGTTCTTCGAGTCGTGCACGACCTTCCAGAACACCGTCCTTCCCGCGAACAACCCGGCGCTGCTCTACGCCTTCAAGGCCGCGCGCCAGCCGTACCAGACGCCGCTCGGGCCCGATTCCCTGAGCGTGGCGGTCTCTCCCTCGGGCGCCGTGGCCGCAGGCACCATGGTGACGCTGACGGCGATCGCGGACGACGCCCGCTACAACAGCAACGGTTATGGGACGGAGCCGACCCAGAACATCGCCGGCGCCCGCTACTCGGTCGATGCGCCCTCGTGGGCGAGCGGCGTGACCCTCGCGGCGATGAGCGCTTCGGACGGCACCTTCAACGCGGCGCAGGAGGGCGTGACGGCGACGATCGACACCGCGGGCTGGACGAGCGGCAAGCACCTGGTGATGGTCGAGAGCCAGGACACCGACGGCAACTGGGGTGTTCCGAGCGCGGTGTTCATCACTATCCAATGACCTGCCTTCGCGCTCGTCCCGCCGTGCTACGGGCGCGCCGCGCTGTGCGCTCCAGGGTGGAGCGCACAGCGAAATCATAACCTGGGAGGAATCGCAATGAACGCAAGACGCGCTGGCGCTGACAAGTGGATCAGTCTGATGTTTGCCGTGGTGATTCTGGCATCATCACCGAGCGCAAGGGCAGACATCTGCTGGAACTGGGCCTTCGCGACCGAGGCGGGGACGTTTCTCACGACGGGAACCCTGAACGGAAGCGGCGGGGCAGATCCGGCCACTTACACGATCCTTGACATGACGGTGACGAATTCCACTCTTTCGGAGCTCGTCGGCAGATCCCTTGCTGCGGGAACCCTCAACGAGGCCGACTCGACCAACAGGTTCCAGTGGAACGGAACGGCCCCCACGCGATGGTTGAGTGCTGCGTGGTGGACCGAACGCTCTGCCTTCCGTGCGGACGACGACACCATACACGCGTTATACACGTTCACTGTCGGATACTATGGGGTTATGGCGGGGGCGTCCGGCGCGTCCGCCACGTCCATAACGCTCGCGCCCATCGGTTCGACCTGCCCGACCGCCGAGCCAGACCTGACTGCAGCGCTCACGGACTCGGCCGATCCCGCCTCGCTCGGGGACAGCTACAGCTACACGCTCACCATCGACAACGTCGGCACGGCCGATGCGACGAACGTCGATGCCAGCACGACGCTCTCCGGCGCGACGGGTACCGTGACTGCTGCCATTGCATCCCAGGGCTCGTGCACGGTGACGGGTGCCACCATCGACTGCGCGCTGGGTACGCTCTCTGCCTCGGGACAGGCCACGGTCATCATCACGGTGGAGCCTGGTGCCACCGGTACCATCACCGCGAGCAGCACGGTGAGCGCCACCGAAAATGATCCGAATCCCGGGGACAATTCCGACAGCGAGTCGACGACCATCAACAATGCGCATGGGTGCACCATCGTCGGAACCAGCGGCAACGACACGCTCAACGGCACCAGTTCGAATGACGTGATCTGCGGCCTGGGCGGCAACGACACCATCAATGGCAACAACGGCAGCGACACCCTGTACGGGGGCTCGGGCAACGACGTGCTCGATGGCGGCAACGGTGACGACGAACTGCACGGCGGGGACGGCGACGATACGCTGGGCGGCGGCAACGGTCAGGACACGCTGCATGGAGGAGCGGGGAACGACTCGAACTATGGAGAAACGTTCCTGGGCAGCCTGCTGTACCTATTCGACAACGGCAACGACACCATCTACGGCGGGCCCGGCAACGACGACCTCGACGGTCAGAAAGGAGACGACACGCTGATCGATCACGAGGGTACGGACATCATGTCCGGCGGCCTCGGCAACGATACGATCGACGTGGCGGATGGCCAGGGTGGCGATACGGCAAACGGCGATCTCGGATTCGACACGTGCATCACCGACGGGGGCGACACGGCCACGAGCTGCTGAGCGCGTGACGCGCGCGCCCGGCCTCGGAGACGCTTTGGGATGATCGAGACTGACGCCCCCCTGGCCTTTCATTCTCTCCGGGTTTGGCTTAGGGTACTCTTCATGAAGCGCCTCACCTCGATTCTCTCCTTCTCCACGATGGTCTTGCTTCCAGCGGCGGCGCACGCCGCGGCGGAGAAGCTCCTGCTGATGGAGGTCGTCGTCTCCCCGACACAGGCCGAGTCCGTCGCGATCCGGAACCCTGGAAACACACCGATCGTCCTGACCGATTATTACCTCGCCGATTACAATACTTATTACAACGTGGTCATCGCCGAGGCCCCCGCCGGCACCAGCAACTTCATCGTGCGATTCCCCGCCGGCGCCGTCATCCCAGCCGGGTGAGACCCAGTACGTGGCGATCGCCGGCGGCGAGTGCTTCAGGACCTCCTGCGGCGTGACGAGCACGTTCACCGGATACGGGATCTATCCCACGTACGAGATCGCAACGGGCGCCGCGACCACGACGAGCCCCGCTGTCCCTGACATGCTCGTACCGGTCACGAACGGGGTCGGCACCGCGTGGGGATTCACCAATGGGAGCGAGCCGGTCATTCTGTTTCACTGGGATGGCATGACGAACCTCGTGACCGACGTTGATTACGTGTTTTATGGAGCGACGGGGCCCCAAGCCCCGGTGAACAAGACGGGCGTCACGGTCAACGGCTCGACGTACCTGCCGGACACTGCGGACAATCCCGCGCTGCACGCGCCCCTGTCGAGGAGTACGACAACGGTCAACACGTGTCGCGTGGACCTCACGGAGACCTGCCAGGTCATGATGGGCAGCAATGGCGTCAGCGGCCGCGACGAGGCCAGCGAGCCCTGGTCGACGACCTGGACCGCGTGCGCCGTGCCGAGCGCCCCCGACATCGACCTCGACACGGTCCTCAACAGCATGGATAATTGCCTCACGGTGTCCAACACCGCGCAGACCGACACCGACGCCGACGGCGTCGGCGACGCCTGCGACGACTGCCCGACCGTGGCCAACATGGCGCAGTCGGATGCGGATGCCGACGGCGTCGGCGACGCCTGCGACAACTGCCCGACGGTGCCGAACCCCGACCAGGCGGACTCCAATAGCAATGGCATCGGCGACGCTTGCGACGCGTCGGGCGCGGGCGGCGAGGGTGGCATGGGTGGCGGCGGCGGCATGGGCGCCGGCGGCACCGGCGGAAATGGCACCGGCGGTACGGGCACTGGCGGCGATGGCACCGGCGGCAATGGCACCGGCGGCACTGGCGGCAATGACACCGGCGGCAGTGGCACCGGCGGAAATGGCACCGGCGGCACCGGCGGAAATGGCACCGGCGGTACGGGCACTGGCGGCGACACGACATCCGCGACCACGGCCGCCATGACCGGTACCGGCGGCGCGGCCGGTAGCGAGGATGACGGCGGTTGCGGCTGCCGCATGACCGGCGACGAGTCGCCGCGGAGCGCGCCCTACGCTTCGCTCTTCACGATCGCAGCGGCCGCGCTCGGGGTGCGGCGCCGGCGCTCGCGATCCCGCTAGACCGACAGCAGCGGGGGGAGACCTTTCAGAAGATCTCCCCGCCGCACCGCCTGGAGGGCTTCAAAAAACGCGGGGCGTCCCCAGCGTCCGTCGGAACACATGCGACATGCAGCGATGCGGCGCCCGCGACTGCACGAGCAGCGGTGTCCGCATCCCCCGATCGGGTGGGATTGGCCATCCGAACGTCCGGGCTACGACGCTTTCAGCGCGCGGGTCGAGGCAAACACGAGCGCCCGGCCGAGGTCCGGCAGCGCGAGCACGTCATCGAGCGGCCGCTCGGGCAGCGCCCTGCGGACCCGCGCCGGATCGGCGCAGGCCGCCGCGACCCCCTGCTTCACGTTGGAAGGCGATCCGGACGTCGGCGCGACAGAGCTCGACGTCGCGGTCCGGAAGCGCGAGGGCCTCCGTGGCGAAGCGCTGAAGGCCGCCTGGGCCATTCACGAGGCGATCGGGCGGCTGCTCGGGCTGGAGGAAGAGGCCGCGCGCTGGAGCGAGCACGACCGGCTCATACGGGGGGCGCCGAGGCGCACGTGCCGGGTGGGCCGGACCGGCGCGCTCGAGGTGGCGGGGCGTAGGCGGCTCCTCGCCTCGCCTTCGCGGCCCCGTCGGCATCTCACGAAACTGACCGCAGCAGTGCTAGGGTGCCCCCCGTGCCGACGATCTTCACCAAGGGCGATCTCCTCAACACCCCGGATCTCCACGCGTACGCGCACGGCGTGAGCTGCGTGGGCACGATGGACACGGGGATCTCCGTGACGTTCAAGAAGCGCTGGCCGGGCCTGCTCCCGGCGTTCGAGCAGCGGAGCGCCGAGCGGAAGCTCCAGCTCGGGGAGGCCTTCGTCTGGAGCGAGGGCGGCGACACGGTGTACACCCTCGCGATCCAGGAGAACGCGACGAAGAGGCCCTCGCTCGCCGCGCTCGAGCGCTCGCTCGCCGCGATGGTGACGCACGCCGCCGGGGCGGGGATCGCGCGGATCGGCGTACCGCGCGTGGGCGCCGGCAAGACCGGCCTCGAATGGCTGCGCGTCAAGAGCGTCCTCGTCAAGGTCGCCACCGACAAGCCGGTCACGCTCGTGGTCTACGAGCAGTTCGTGCGCGCCCCGGGCGCCTGACCCCAGCGTTGGAGGAAGTGCGCCCCCGCGGCATCGAGACCGGGGCCTCTCGTCCCAGGGCGATGCATGACAGGGGCTGGTGAGCAGGCGCTCACGGTGATCACGACACCGCGCCGCTCCCGGATCCCGGTGCTCGGCGTGCGATCGAGCGCGCCGGTCACGGGCTGGGCTTGGCTTTGTCCCGCAGGTAGAGGGCCTCCACCTGCTGCCGGGCCCACGGGGTCCGTCGCAGGAAGTGCAGGCTCGATTTGATGCTGGGATCGTACTTGAAGCAGCGAATGTCGATCATGCGTCCGAGCTGCTCCCAGCCATGCTGCGCGACCAGGTGCTCGAGGATCATCTGGAGCGTGACACCGTGAAGAGGATTGTCGGGCTGGGGCTGAGTCATACCGATGCTCGGGGGGTGATCGCCCCGGAGGGCCAGCGTGAGCCCGCGGTGTAGCACGTCGCGCGGCGGCCGCCGCACGTCGCGGCCGACGACTGGTTGCTGAGAAGATTTTACTTCTTCACCCAGGTCTGGGTCCTGCCGAGGAGGGAGATGCCCAAGAAGCCGCGCACCTTCAGCTTCTTCCCGCCCTCGATCGCCTCGAGCTTGCAGCTATAGGTCTCGCCGTTGTTCGGATCCAGGATCGTACCGTCATCGTACTCGTCGTCATCGCGGACCATGTTCCTGATGATGACGAGCCCCACAATGGGCTTGTTCTTGTCGGCCCCCTCACAGGCGGTGCAGATCTTCGGCTTCCCCTTCTCGTCGAGCGGCTGCTTCAGGCTCACGATCTTGCCGAAGATCTTCCCGCCCCTCTCGTAAATCTCGACCACCGACTGCTCGACCCCCTGCTCATCGATCGTCCGCCACTGGCCGGTCACAGGGAGAGGATCCGCGAGCGCGAGCGAAGTGGCGAGGGAGCAACCCAAGGCGGCGAAAAGAGCCAAGAACCTCTTCATGTCGTCAGAACTCCTTTCATCGGTCTGCGAAGCCACGGCGTTCGGCCCTGGCGTGGTGCTTGATTCGCATGTCGGTGCGCACCGCTGAGCGCGACATGCCTCGGAGGGCGGACGGGGCGCCGCGCCGTTTGTTCATCGGACCGGAGGGAGCGGCGGCGGGAGGCAGGGCTCTGGTCAGGGGGGAGCCGAACGGTCGACATGGCTCCTCTCGCAGCAGCCCCGCGGCGCGGTGGACGTCATTTTCTCCCCCGAGGGTACCGAGCGGGGTCGTGGAGCGCAACGGCGCCGTGCGGCGGCGCGCCGGGACGTTGGGTGGCCGGAGAACGGTTGATTCCACGGGGCTGGATCCCGTCGCGGCCAAGCTACTCACAGCCCGCGTCTCGGCCGCGCGCGTCCGTCCGTGCTGGGCCGGTGCGATTCCGCCGACTGAGGCGGTCATGTAAGGTTCTCTAGGTCAACCAGCGCGCGCAGCGTGGCCGTACGTGATGAAGGGATTGTTCGGGGAGGAGTGAGCCACCTCACCCCGAGGATCATCCGTTCGGCGCCGATCCGGGGCCGGGCCATCGAGGCTGCGCGCTTCGCCAGCAGGCAGCGCGTGCTGGTCGGTCGGGTCGTGGGTCTGAACAACGACGAGCGCCCACCCCAGAGAAACCCGCTTGACCCTCTCGCAGCGGGAGGGTCTAGGATCCCTTCAACTTGAGAGGAAAGGCATGCTTCTGAAGATTGGCGAGCTTGCCCGGCGCACCGGGCTGACCGTTCGCGCCTTGCGGCACTACGACGAGATTGGCCTGCTCGTGCCGTCCGGGAGGTCCATGGGTGGCTATCGCCTGTACGACCGAAAAGACGTCGCCCGGCTGTACCGCATCCAGGCGCTGCAGCGCCTCAATCTGTCGCTGGCTGACATACAAGACTTGCTCGACAACGCGGCCGGCGGGCTTTCGGAGGTGGTGGCCCGGCAGTTGGCGCAACTCGACCGCGAAATCCTGCAAGCGTCCGCGCTGCGCACCCACCTGCTCGCCGTGCAGGGTCAGCTGCAGGCCAACGAAGAGCCCGGCATCGACGACTGGCTCGTGGCGCTCGAAAGCATGGTCGCGGGCTCGAAGTACTTCAGCGAGGACGAGCAGCGCACGCTCAAGGCGCAGCGCGACGGTCTCACCAACGCTGTGGCGCCCGAGCGCGCCGGATTGTCGGCGTGGCTGCACAAGCTGGTCGCGGCCGGCGCATCGCCCGAGAGCCCGCAGGCACAGGCTCTCGCGCGACGTTGGATCGAACTGCTGCTCGAAGAAGCCGGCGGCGACGAAGGCCTGCTGATGAAGCTCTACGCCATGCACTGGAACGAGCCGGCGCTCCACGCGCTGACCGGCGTGGACCGCGCCGGCATCCGGTACATCTCGCATGCGATGGCCTTCGCGCGTCTTCAGCTCTACGCGCCCTACTGCAGCGCCGGCGACATGGCCACGCTGCGCCAGCACTACGTTGCGCAGACCGACGCATGGCCGCCGCTCATCGCCGAGCTTCGGCGACAGATGGCGGCAGGCGCGCCTGCCGATGGCGCAGCCGTGCGCGCTCTCGCGCTGCGCTGGCAGGCGCTGTCGCTGGCCAAGGCCGGCGGCGACGCCGCGCTGGACGCGAAGCTGCAAGCCGCATTCCGCCACGACCCGGCCCTGCGCGCAGGCTCGGGCATCGACGCGACGCTGGCCGACTATGTCGGGCGAGCCATCGCGCGACTCGACGCCACATCGACTTCCTGAATGAATTGAATCCCGAAGGCCTCACGTGAACGCAAGAACGCAGACGAATCCTCATTTCTTCACCGGCAACTACGCGCCGCTCCGCGAGGAGCACGACATCGCGGCGCTCGAGATCGAGGGTACCCTGCCGCCCGAGCTGGAAGGAAGCCTGTACCGTGTCGGCCCGAACCCGCAGCACAGGCCGCGCGACGACGACTATCACTGGTTCTCCGGCGACGGCATGGTGCATGCCTTCCATATAGGCGCCGGCAAGGTGTCGTACCGCAACCGCTGGGCGCGCACGCCGAAGTGGCAGCTCGAGCACGAAGCCGGGCGCGCGCTCTTCGGCACCTTCGGAAACCCCGCCACGAGCGACCCGCTGGCGCAGGGCCGCAACGGCGGCACGGCCAACACCAGCATGCTCTGGCACGGCGATCGGCTGTTCGCGCTCGAAGAGTCGCATCAGCCCTTCGAGCTCGACCCCTGCACGCTGGCTTCCATGGGGCACCAGAGCTTCGGCGGCCGCGTGACCTCGCGCTGCACCGCGCACCCCAAGATCGACCCCGAGAGCGGCGAGCTGCACTTCTTCGCGTACTCGCCCGACGGCCCCTGCTCGCCGAGAATGCTCTATGGCGTGATGGACACGCGCTGCGAGGTCACGCAGCTCCAGTCGTTCACAGCGCCGTATGCCAGCATGGTGCACGACTTCATGGTGACGCGCGGGCATGTGCTCTTTCCCGTCACGCCGCTGACGCTCAGCGTGGAACGCGCCATGCGCGGCAAGCCGCTGCTGGCCTGGGATGCAGGCTTGCGGACCCACGTCGGCGTGATGCAGCGCGGGAGCGCGGCCGACACGCTTCGCTGGTTCCAGACCGACGCCTGCCACATCTTCCATGTGATGAATGCCTGGGACGACGGCGACACCATCGTGGCCTACGTCATGCAGTCCGAGACGGCGCCCGGCCTGCCCGATGCCGAGGGCCGCCCCGGCGACCCCGAGGCGATGGCCGCGCGCCTGTGCCGCTGGACCTTCCACCTGGCGGATGCAGGCACCGGGTTCCGGCGTGACTACCTCGACGATCTCGCGGCGGAGTTTCCACGGATCGACGAGCGCTATACGGGGCGGCGCAACCGCTACGGCTTCACCACCTGCCATGCGACCTCGCGCGCACGAGGCGACTCGGAGAGCGTGCTCTACAACAGCCTTGCCCGATTCGACTTCGACACCGGCGAACGCAGCATTCACACGCTGCCGCACGGCGACGTGGTGTCCGAGCCGGTGTTCGTGCCGCGCGCGGAGGACGCGGCCGAGGGCGACGGCTGGCTGCTCGCCGTGGCGTGGCGAGAACAGGAGAAGCGCAGCGATTTGCTGGTGTTCGATGCCATGGGCCTTCCCGCTGGGCCCGTCGCTGTCGCCCGCTTGCCGCACCGCGTGCCATTCGGGTTCCACGGCACCTGGCGGCCCAGCGTGTAACTCGGTTCGGGATGCCGTTCGCGCAGCGCCTCCCCGCGCGCCGCATGCCTCGCGCGGCCTGCGTGGGGAGGATTCGGCGCTCGCCTCGCGGCGCGAGGAGCGCTGGCCGCTCCGCGCGCTCGCTCCTACAAGCGCTCGATGAGGAAGCTCCGGGTCTTGTTGTCGAAGTTGTGGGGGGCGAGGTTCGCGTCCGTCGTGAAGACGCGCGACTCGGCCGAGTAGCGCCAGAGCCCGTCGTAGAGCGTCAGCTTCAAGCCGGAGGGGACGCGGACGGAGCTGACCCTCAGGTCCCATGGGGTGCTGTAAAAGAGGGAGGAGCCGACGCCGTACACGACCGAGCTGCCCGAGAAGCTGGCGTTCTCGTACAAGGTGACCACGTCCAGCTGCGGGTCCGAGGCCTGCGAGACGATGATGCTCGAGATCCCGTCGCTGAAGCCCGCGGCCACGAGATCCGTGTCCGAGGTGAAGACGCGCGCCTCGCCCCCGAAGCTGCCGTGGATGAAGGCCGTGACCCGGAGCCCGGCGGGGACCCTGATGGCGCTCGCGCGGTTGTCTCCGATGATCGTCATGTCCGGGAGGTCGTAGCGGCCGATCCCGAGGCCCTGCGAGATGCCGGAGAAGTTCGAGAGATCGTGGAGCACCACCTGGCCGCTGGGGTGGACGGTGGGGCCGCCGGCGATCGTGGCGTCGATCCACGCGCGGTGGCGCGCGACGTCGACGCCGAGCTGCCTCGCGTGCAGGTTCGTGCCGTCCTGCCCGTTCACGCCCGAGAACACGGCGACCTGACGCCCATCGACGAACCACGGGCCGCCGGAGTCGCCGTTCCAGCCCGAGCCCGTCACGCCCGTCGCCAGGAGCTCCTCGGCGGAGTACCAGCTGTCGATGTGGAGGGTCGCCTTCTTGAGCGACGGCGCCATCACCAGCGGCGTGCCCTCGCTCCCCCAGCCGTAAGCCGTCGCGTCGCTGCCGATCGCGACCGACGTCGCCTCGGCCAGCTGGACGACCGGGCCGCTGGCGGCCTCGGTCAGGTGGAGCAGCGCGATGTCGGCGACGGCCGAGGGCACCTCGACGGCGTCGACCGCGATGCGCTGGCCCGCGAGGTACGTGTTGCTGCCGACGCGCACGGCCGACGTCTCGCCCTCGTCCGCGACGCAGTGCTGCGCGGTGAGCACCCAGCGCGCCGCGACGAGGGTGCCGGTGCACTGGAAGAAGTCGCCGGTGCTCCCGCGCACGTCGAAGACCTGGACGGCCCAGGGGCTCGCCTCGGCGAGCTCGCCGCCGACGATCGCGGACGAATGCGACCCGAGCGCCTCGAGCGGCTCGTCCGGCGCGCCATCAATCGAGCAGCCCGTGGAGAGGCCGAGCGCGGCGCCCGCGCACACCGCGAGACCAAGCTGATGACCAAGTTCTCTCTTCTTCATTCTGCCTCCACTCATGATTCTGTTCAGACGATCGTTCGCGCCGACGGAGTCCGCCTCCGCCAGGAGCCAGCGTTCGTCAGCAATCAACGTGACGGGGCCTGTGACTGCGGCGCGCCAGGCTCGGCGACGGCGTCTCCGAGCAGACCCATGGGGGCACCGGGCTGAAACCGGTGAAGGGACAGCCGGAGCGGCAGGCCCGGAGTCGGGCGTACGAAATCCGCCCGCGACGGCTCAAGAATCGCGGCCAGAGTATGTTACGCTACCCCGAGCGGCGCCAGGCGGCGATCTGGAACGGCCGCGTTCGAGGCGTGGAACGAGGAGTCGCCCGGACCTACAGCGGCCGGAGCCCGCATGCGCGCGCCGCGTGCTGCAGGAGCCCTCGAAACCAGACGTGCGTCGGATCTCGCTCGTGTCCGGGGTACCCCCGCCAACGACCAGCAGTCGACATAACGCATGAAAAGCACGATCCCCTGATCCGCCTGCAAAAACCGACAGATCCAACGAGTTCACGGTCGGCGCGCTTGTCGCGAAGGGGGAGGCCTCGATGGGGCTCTCAATCTACGGTGTCCTCGCGCACCGGGCCACGACGCCGCGGCTGCGGACCACCGGGTCGAAGTCGACGCGGAAGGAGGAGACCAGCTCCGACGCACCGACGTAGAAGCCCCCGCCCCGGATCACCCGGTCCGAGGAGGGGGCTAAATTTGCACAATCATCGCACGATGAGTCGTACGGGTTCTCGTACCAATCCAAGACCCACTCCCACAGGCTCCCGCCCAGGTCCGCCTGCCCCCACTTTCCATCCCCCTTCGGCGACTTCGACCCAACCGCCTGAACATCGCTGAACGCGCACGAACCGTCGGGCCCGCAGCCATACACCGCGTACGTGCTGTCGATCGTCGTCGAGCTCGGCGGCTTGGACCACGGATACACCCGCTGCCCGTCCGCTCCGCCGCCTCCCGCCGCCGCGTAGTTCCACTCCGCCTCCGTCGGCAGCCGGCCTCCGTCCCACGCGCAGAACGCGAACGCGACGTACCAGTCCAGGCAGTTCATCGGAAGGTGCTCGTTCGCGCCGGAGCCATCCGTCCATGTCTGGTAGGTCGACTCGCACTTCACCGCGTCCTTCAATGCCGCTGCACTGGCGGGCAGGCTGCTGTCCCACGACGCGTCCCACCCGCTCCCCGGGATCTTCGGGTGCTCTCCTGCTCGTGCCCTGGGCTTGCTCCCGGGATAGGCCTCCACGAACTTCCGGAACCGTCCCACGGTCACCTCGTACCTATCCAGCAAGAAGCCGCTCACCGTCGCTGGATACGCCGAGTCGTTGCTCCGGTTGAACGTTCCCCCAGGTATCGCCGCACCCGTCGCGCAGCAGCTCTCGTTGCGCCCAGGACCGCACGTCTCCGTCAGCCCGACACAGCTCCGTGGCACGCACTTCCCTCGGTCGCACGCTGGCGCTGCCGCTCCACACGGCGCCGCATCTTCCCATTCCCCGCGCTCATCGCAACGCTGCGGCCGGTTGCCCGTCGCCGTACACCGCACCTGCTCCGGCCCGCACTCCCCACGGCACTTCCCCTCCACGCACGTCTGGTCCACGCACTCCTTCCCCACGGGCGTACACTCCACCTCCACGCCCCCGCCGTCTCCGCCGCTCCCGCCGACTCCGCCGCTCCCGCCGACTCCGCCGCTCCCGCCGACTCCGCCGCTCCCGCCGACTCCGCCGCTCCCGCCGACTCCGCCGCTCCCGCCGACTCCGCCGCTCCCGCCGACTCCGCCGCTCCCGCCGACTCCGACGCTCCCGCCGACTCCGACGCTCCCGCCGACTCCGCCGCTCCCGCCGACTCCGCCGCTCCCGCCGACTCCGCCGCTCCCGCCCGCCCCCGCGCCGCCTGCCTCGCCGCCTGCGCCTGCGGCTCCTCCGCTCCCGCCGCTCGCCTCGCTGCTGGTCCCGGCAGCTCCACCGCTCCCGCTCCGGCCGCCTGCCTCGCCGCCCGCGCCTCCTCCGCTCCCGCCGCTGCCCGCTGCCACCACGTAGTAGCTGGGCTCCAGCCCCACCAACCACCCGCACCCGCCCGCCGTGAGCGCCCACCCCGCCCACAGCCATCTCAAGCTCTTCCGCTTCGCCATGCTCTGTCCTACTGCCGCACTGCTCCCCCTGTCCACCGGCGCGCGCCTTCCGCCTCGCGCTCGGCCGCGCCGCCGAGGATCGACCTCACGGTCGATGCCAGCACGGTCCTCGGGGCCAAGGGCGTGGACCGGCCGCGGCCAAGCCCCGGCCTTGGGGAGCTCGCCGTGACCGATCCGTCGCGTCGGGCTGCGGTGGTCGCCTCGCTCGCCAGCACCCTATGCCGCGCCGTCGCCCTCGGGGACGAGGTGGCGGCCCGGGTCGTTCACGAGGCGCTCGGTCGGCGGCTCGGGCTATCGGCGATACCGGAGGTGCGAGCGCGCTCGCGCCGGTAGCACGCGCAAGGCCTACCGCCGACGGGAGGTGGTCTTCGCGGATCCGCACCACATGGCCGAGGAGCAGGCGCCGTTCCGGCCCCACGGGCCCGTCGAGTAGTGCAATCTGCTGAACCAGCTCCTGCTGTCCACGCCCCGGGAGCGCCTCGTTATCCTCCTGGCTGACGAGCGGGCGCAGGTCAGCAGGTCGCCCGGATCCCGAAGATGCCCATCGAATCCGCGTTCCCTCGGCTCCGCCTGGACCGCAAGCACCTCGCGCACGTGCTCAAGCCCTGTCGACTGCATCTTCACAAGCACGCGAGGCCCAGCGTCGTCGCCTCGACGAGCTCGCCGCGCCCTCGGGCAGACGTCTCGCGAAGCGGTCGACGCGCGCTCCCTGAGCCACGCCGAGTGCTAAGGTTAACCGGTGCTCGCCCTGGTCCTCCCCACTCTTGCTGCCCTCGTCTTCATCGTCAGCCTATTTTCTTTTTCGAGGGCCTGCGCCCAGCTCCGGCGGAGCAAACAGAAGCTAGGGGACGCGCTCCGCGCCCGCGGCCTCGCCGTTGCCGGCGAGCTCGATTTGCCGCCGTCGCAGAATCACCTCGTCGCGCTCTCCTTGACACGCTCCGACGGCGTGTCCGCGCAGACGCCGGCCGATCTCGCCATCGGCGGCACCACGCTCCTCACCGCCCCGATGCTCTTTCGTGCCGTCGTCGTGAGCGCTCCGCTCGCGGTGCCCGATCAGGTCGTCTGCGATCGCGCCCTCGCGCAGCCGGTGTTCGGGGCGTTCCCGCCGCACCCGGCGTTCACCAGCGATGCGCGCTTCGACGCGCGCTTCGGCGTGTTTCCCGCGCCGTCGTCCTCCGCGTCCGGGTCGCCGAGCTACCGCGACCAGGCTGGCCATCTCCTCGCGTGGGCCACGCCGGCCGTGCTCGCGAACCTCGATCGTTTATCCTTCGTCGCGCTCCACGTGCGCGACGGCCATGCCCGGCTCGCCTTCGCGCCCACCTCGGCCGACGGCCTCGCCGCCGCCATCTCAGTGGCCGATCAGCTCCGGGCCAACGTCGCCCACCGCTCGGTCACCACGCCCGCCGTGCCCGTCCCCGTCGGCCGGAGCGGCGCGACCCACGCCCTCGTCACGGGCCTCGCCTTCGTCCCCATCATGATGTTGACCCTCGTCATATCCGCCGCCAGCAGCAGCATGACGTTCCAAGACGCGACCGAGCGCGCCACGTTCACGCTGGGCGCGAACGAGATCGCCTGCCCCGACGGCGGCATCTACTCGGCGGGACCCGGCTACCGCAAACAGCACCGCACCCACTACTGCTACCAGCCGAACGGCCAGAAGACGCCGGCCCAAACGGGCTTGCTCTGGGTGTGGACGTGGGGCTCCTCGACTGCCCTCGGCGTGGGCTTCCTGCTCTTCGCCAGCGCGTTCCACCGCTCAAGCCGCGCGGGTAGGCTGAAGAGCGCCGCCGAGAACGTGGCGGCGCTGCCTCGACAAGTCGCTTGAGCTTCGTCGTCGCCGGCGGCGGCGTCGTTATCGGCGTGGCCGTCCCATGGTTGATCTGCAAGCTCAACCACCTGCTGCTCAAACCCACCGGGGAGGAGCCAGCGATTCAGATCCTGGCCAGCCTGCTCATTCCGTTCGCCGTATACCCCGCAGGCTGTGGAGTGAAAGCGGCCCCCTGGATGGGATGAGGCATCATAGGACCGGAGAGTGATGCCGGCAGGCAGCAGGCCTGTGCCGGGAGGCAAGCGCGGCGGCGTGCGCAGGCGACGACCCTCTCGCCGCGATGCTGCATGGCGACGCCATGGCGGAACTGCGGACGCTGGTTGTTGCTCGATCGCGCAGGCTGTTCGATGGCCATCGCGGTGGTGAGCGCCCCCGTCACGGCCGTGATGGTCGGCCCATCCCGCGGCCGTGGCTGCCGGAGTGCTCAGGCGCGTCAAGGGTGCCCGCGCCGGGGCGCGGCGACTACGCCGCCCTTGACCCGCCCTCCGCGCTCCGGCGACCGTCCCGTGCGGGCGATGGGCGAACGGAGCCTCGGCGGGGGCTCCGGGCACCCGATGGCCATCAACCAGCGCGAGCGAAAAAGGGCCCGCTTCTTTTACCTACGCGCGGCGCTCTTCATCCCGAGGAGCTTGCGACCCACTCGGGTAGTTTGGGTCGACGCAGGCGAGAAATCTGCGGCATGTCCGCCCCGCGAAACTGTCATGCCGATCAGAGGGAGATGGAGCATCCGGACGCCGCCGAAGCGCACGTGTACACGCCCGAACCTTGATGGTCCACGCACGCGCCATTCGCGCATTCGTCGCCCGTGGTGCATGTCGCGCCGTTCGGCCTCTTCGGCGCACAGACGGGTGGGTCGCTCGAGGTGTCGCAGTTGCCCTCTTTGCACTGACTGCCATTGGCGCACGGCTGCCCGTTGGCCTCGGGGTCGCTGCAGATGGTCTCACCACCCGAGTCGTTGCAGTAGCCGCTCAGGCACGCGCGGTCGCTCTCACATGCCTGGCCGTTGGGCTGCGCCGCGACGCAAAAAGAGCCACCTTTGCTCGGGCACACAAGGCCATCGCCACATTCGCGCGTGCATGGATCGCCGGACCCCGGCTTCACCACGCACGTACCGAGGTGCGCAAAGATCGCGACCTCGCAGTAGGTGTCCGCGTCTGCGCATTCCGCGGACAACGCGCAGTCGCCCCCCGTCGCGACCTTCGCGACGAACGCGCCGTCGCAGGCGCGCCACGCCCCGGAGGCTCCCATTGCCTCGAAGTCGGCGCACGACAGCGCTTGCAGATGATCGATGCAAGCGCGCGCCGGACCCTCGCGGAACTCGAGCCGCCCTGCCGCGACAGCTTCCGCCTGGAGCTCGGGGTGCGCGCCCATCGAGGATCGGAGCCGGTCCACGCACGCGTCTGCAGGCACCGTCACGCCGCAGCATGCGGTGAGGTCCGCACAGAGCGCGCCAAGGATGGCGTCATGGAAGTCGTTGACGGAGAAATCGTGAACGGGTGAATCGGTGCAGCCGATCACTGTCACGAGCGGGAGGAGCATGATGCCTGCGATCCCATGGCGGACGCGCCTAGTCGGGTCGCCATCGCGGATCTGCCGTCGAAACTCCTTGGCGTTGCGAGTGAGCTCGGCGAGGTTGCTGTAGGGGTCGTCACGTCGGGTGTTACAGGCGTCGTCGTCATAGGGGTAGAGCACAGTCCGCTCCGACGCGTTGCGGGGCAAAAAGTTTGACTTCACAGAGCAACGAGAAAAATCGCGTGTGGACGCATGCTCGCGATGGGCAACCACGGCCGGCGCCAGCGTCCGCTCCGACGCCCGGCTCCTGCTGCTGGCAAGTGCAGATCGCCGCCCGGAAGCCCGGCTGAGGCGGCCGAGGCCGCCGAGGACGAGAGGATGGTCGGTAGGAGCGTAGGAGCCTGCGCGCTCCGTGGCGGTGGCCCGGCTCCGACCTGGTCATCCAGTGCAAAACCGAGCAAGAGGCCCACGCGGCACTCGCCCGGTTGCGCGAGGAGCTGGTCGGACGCGGCCTCACGCTTCACCACGACAAGACCCGGGTGACGCATGTTCGCCGCCGTGGAGGTCTTGATTTCCTCGGCTACCACTTCGAGCAGAGTTGGAGACGACCGAAAAAGCAGGCGCACGAGAGCGCTGCTCGCCGGGTTCCAGACGCACCTCGCGAAACGCCCGTGACTTGTCACGGTGCAACCCGTGACTTGTCACGGTACAACCCGTGACAGGTAGCGGCGCATCGGTCCGCATTTCCAGCTCGGCCGTGCCTTTTCCGCACGGAGCGTGATGGCCGGACGACCCAGGCCATTGCTGAACCTGGCACGAGGCGTGCGAGGACCTCCGGGCAGCGGCCGAGGAGGACCGTCGTTCACGACAGCCGCGAGGCATCGGGCATGGGGCCTCCGGACGACGAGCGCCCCGGCAGACCTGGCAGCCAGCGCGCAGGCGACACGGCTGCCACGAGCCCGAGCCGCGCCGATCGTTTGGCTCACGGGCATCGGCAACAGAACCCGTGTGTCGATCTGCGTGCCACGAGCACCGGAGCGGAACCCAAACACATTGACCGAAGCGATATCACCAAACTGCTTTGACGACGAGCTCGGATCGGCGCTGTCGGGGAACGTGAGCGCCAAGGTATCCTACGCGCACGCCGGGAACACCTGGAGCTGCATGACAGGCTCCCCCTCGAATGGCAAATGCCAGACGAGCCGCAGCGTCTTGAGGATAGTCCGCGCAAAGCCATTCCGAGTTCTCAACAATTTTTCGCACCGAGGCGTGAGCGGCCTCCGTTGGCCGCGCCTCCACCATGCGAGGCTTCCGATCCCGCGGACGTCACCAACACCGCATTAACATAAGGTAAAATCTTCCAAGGAGTTATGATCATGCTGCATTCTATGACCTTAGCCGGGCGCCGCGGGATCCGCATCGCCCTTTCCGGCTCGTTGCTGGCCGGCGGGCTGCTGACCGGATGCCAAGTCACCGATGAAAACGGCTCCCCCGCCGGACCCGAGGACACCCTCGTTACCGCGGCCGCCATTACGAACACGGACTTCACCGACGGCAGCGGAAGAATCCGCATCCGGGTGAAGACCTGCGATCCCACCGCGGCTGCGACGACCAATTGCGCCTATTGCATCGCCGACGATGGCTGGGTCCGCATCGGGGGCGGCGCGCAGATCCTGGGGGAGAACAACCCCGGCGCCATGCTGCAGGCATCCTTTCCCAGCCCGAACTTCTTCACGGCCGCCAACTCCTTCGGCTGCACGGGCCCGGCGGGCCATTCGCCCCCGCGCCTCGGGATCGATGACAAATCGACCTGGGTGGTGAGGGCCTCCGGCGCGACCCATCAATTGCAGGCCTATGTCATCCAAATGCAGCTCGTCGATGCCACCGGTACCGCCTTCACGCCCGCGGTCACCCAAGGCGTGGACTACGTGACAAGCGCCGTCAATCCCCCGTCCAATTACACCGTCGAGACCCCGGAGTCCTGGCTTCTTGACGATTACTTCCTGATCGGCGGAGGCGCGCACGTCCTCAGCACCAACCCGGCCGACAGCATCACCGCCGCCACCGATGCGTACCTGGTGGAATCGCGGCCGGTGGACGGCCCGAACGGAAGGGCCTGGCGCGCCAGCGCCCGGGCCCGAAGCTCTCCGGCCCATGACAATCCGCTCAAGTCGTACGCGATCGGGGTGAAAGCCTGCCCTCCCCAGTGGGACAGCTGCTTCACCTATCCCATGATCAAGGAAATCACCGCGGCGGCGACCACCGGCTACGGCACCGCGACCTACACCATCAGCCCCTCCTGGGTGGGCTCGAGCGTGGGCGGCTATGCCCCCACCACGAGCTCGGGCGCGCGCTTCCTCGCCGATCTCATCCCCTTCAACGGAACCGCGAAAGGGTTCACCGTGCGCAGCAGGGATGACGGCACGGGGGGATCGGGGCAAACCTTCGGCTCCACCTTGGTGTTCGGCCATATCCACGGCTGGTATACATCCAATGCGGTGTTCTTTTCGCGCGGCGGGAATCCCGCCATCCTGAGCCGCCCCGCCGGAACGGACCCCCAGTTGCAAGCCGCCTATTCCGCCGCCGATCAACCGGCGACCCGCTGGCACCTCGAAGCCTTCGGCACGGGCGTCTTCCGGCTGCGGAACGGGAACCCCGACGGGGGCACGGAATGCGCCTACCGCGACGGTACGACTTCCAACGTGCGGGTCAAGGCCTGCGGGACCGGCAACGAATTCATGTGGTCCCTCGTCGGCGCCGCCACCGGCTCGAGCACGTTCAAACTGCAGAACGCGACCAATGGTCAATGCCTCGACGTCAACGGGAGCGCTACCCCGACCAATGTGGTCCTCAAGCCATGCGTCACCACGGGCGATCCCATCTACCAATTGTTGTACGTGGACGATTACAATTGGCCCAATTGATCCCCCTGGTGGGACGCGGAGCATCGGCCTAGATCCAATGCCGGTCAGTCAAGCTCCCGCAGCTTCAGATCGGCCGCTTTCGCGAGTCGTTGCTCGTCTTGACCTTCACGGCGCGAGGGTACGATCGCTCAGTGCGGCGTGGGGGTAGGATGAAGCGCCTCAGATCCCGGCCCAACCCCAAATCTCCTGACGCACCATCGCCGGCGTCTTGCTGCGGATTCTCTCGCGTCGGTCGAGCATGTCCGTCTTCAGCTCGTCGTAGCTCTACTGCGGGAAGTCGGCGCAGGGGGCGGACCGCCAAGACGCCAAGGGCGCCAAGAGACCAGGGAAATAGGAGGGGGAAATGCAGGGGGCCAGCGGGGGCCCGGGGCCTAGCCTCGGGGGTAGGTGCTCTGCGAGGCAGCGCTCGCCGTCGGCGCGCTTGATGGGTGGGCCGTCGATCAGAAGGGTATCTGGTCGCCCGAGTGCGTGGACGGCGCCGTCACGACCGGTGGCACGGACCGGGTGATGCGAGGCGGCGGCTGGCGCAGCGCCGCGGAGGCGCTGCACCTCTCCACCCGCGACTGCCGCGTCCCGACGAACCGCGCGGCTGGCATCGGGGTCCGGTGCGCGCGGGAGCCGTAGCGGCCGCGTGACCGCGGGTCGAGCGGCCGTCGGCCCCGGAAGAGCAGGCCGCGGCTCCGCGAGGAAGCGAGAGCCTCGGCGCACCTTTCTTCGAGCGTGGTCCGACATCGCCTAACCTGCGCCTCCCTCTTGCTGGAGCGAACGGATGCGATGCACCACCCTCTGGTTATCGATCTTGACCTCGGCGACGCTGGCGACGGTGGCCTGCGGCGATGACGACGGCGCGGGCAGCGGCGGCGCCGACGCGACCAGCAGCTCGAGCGCCGCGGGCGGCTCAGGTGTCGATGGGGGCTCAGGCGCGACCAGCAGCTCGGGGTCCGCGGGCGACGGCGCCGGCGGCTCGGGCGGCGACGGCGCCGGCGGCTCGGGCGGCGACGGCGCCGGCGGCGCGGGCGGCGACGGCGCCGGCGGCGCGGGCGGCGGGCACACGACGCCGCCGGCCGGCGAGGACTGGACGCGCGATATCCTCTCGACCGCGCTCGAGCTCGACCTCGCCAGCCTCACCGGCAGGGCGACGATCGTGCTCGCCGCGTCGGACAGCACGGCCGCGTCGTTCGAGATCGGCGACCTCGACATCGCGTCGGTCGCGGATGGGTCGGGCGCCCTCGATCACGAGGTGAGCTCCGGCAGGCTCGACGTCGGGGTGCCGTCGACCGGGGGCGACGCCACGATCATCATCGATTACACCTTCAAGCCACACGAGGACTTCGATGGGTGGATGCCCGGCTCGGGTGTCTCGTTTCTCTGGCCTTATTTCTGCGGCAACCTCTTCCCGTGCAAGTCCGATCCCGCGGACGGCGTGCGGTTCACGATGCGCGTGACCGGGGTGCCGGAGGGCATGACCGCGGTCTACCCCGAGAGCATCCCCACCGACGCGCCTTCCTACATGCCCGCGATCGCGGTCGCCGAGCTCACGCGGCTGGAGCTCGGCACCACCACCGGCGGCACCCGCGTGAGCGTGTGGCACCTTCCCGGCCAGGAGGCCGACGCGGCGGCGGGCACCGAGCACCTCGTCGGGGTGTTCGATTTCCTGGAGACCACGTACGGCCCCTACCCCTTCGGCGACAGCGTCGGGACGGTCTCGGCCAACTGGGGCGGCGGAGACCTTGGCGGCATGGAGCACCACCCGTTCTGGCACCTCTCGAGCGGCTCTCTCGACAGCGAGGAGGTCAACGCGCACGAGGCCGCGCACGGCTGGTTCGGCAACGGCGTGCGCATCGCCTGCTGGGAGGACTTCATCCTGTCCGAGGGCACCGCCACGTACATGGCGGCCCGCGCGCTCGAGGAGCTCGGGGTGGACGCGTGGGCCTCGTATGAGTGCTCGCTCAGGTCGGTCTGCGATCCGGAGGCCGGCCGTAACACCATCGCGCTGCCGGGCACCTGCAATGAGATCGACATCCTGAACGACCCGCTCTGGTCGCAAGTGCCCTACATGAAGGGGGCTTTCTTCTTCCGCGAGGTCGCGGAGACGATCGGCGTCGACGTGCT
Source organism: Sorangium sp. So ce128 (assembly GCF_051525245.1). Taxonomy (NCBI): domain Bacteria; kingdom Pseudomonadati; phylum Myxococcota; order Polyangiales; family Polyangiaceae; genus Sorangium; species Sorangium sp. So ce128. The sequence continues at coordinate 9,554,043 of NZ_CP150313.1, forward strand.
CGACCGGGCGCTCGGCGCCTTCTACACCGCCAACGTGGGGAAGGCCGCGCGCATGCAGGACCTCCTCGACGCCATCAAGGCAGCCACAGACAGCGCCGGGGCCGATGTGGTCGATGCGCTGACCACGGAGTGGCTGCGCACCCTGGAGTGCCCGGTCGACCTCGCGTCCCTCTGCCCTCCCTGACACAGCGTTTCCCGAGGAGGCCTGCGGGCGGTCGTCGCCCTGTACTGGCTGCGGATCGAGGTGCTCTGGGTCCGGGAAGACCTGCGCGGCCAGCGCATCGGCTCCCGGCTGCTGGCGGAGGCCGAACAAGCGGGCCGCGAGCTCGGCGCACGGAACGCGGCGCTGGAGACCTTCGAGCGGCAGGCGCCGGCGTTCTATGCGAAAAATGGCTACCGGGAGGCGGCACGGCTGGACGACTACTACCTGGCGGTCATGAGGAAAAGGCTGTGAGCGCGCCACCAGGCGCGATGCCGATCGAACAAGGGAAGGAACGGACATGACGCTCAAGCGGATGGACAACGTGCTCATCGTTGTCGACGACCTCGAGGCCACCAAGGCGTTCTTCATTGCACTGGGGCTGGAGCTCGAGGGCGAGACGACGGTCGAAGGGCCCGATATCGGGCGATTGATCGGGCTCCAGGACGTGCGCGCCACCCTCGCCATGCTGCGGACCCCCGATGGGCAAGGCGTCGAACTAGACAAGTTCCACACGCCCGCCGCGATCCGGTTCGGGCCCGTGGATGCACCCGTGAACGCGTTCGGCCTGCGTCGCATCATGTTCGCCGTCGACGACATCGACGCCATGCTTGCGCGGTTGCGTGCGCACGGGGCGGAGGTCATCGGCGAGATGCGGTACGGTGCCTCTTACCGGCTCGCCTACATCCGCGGGCCCGAGGGGATCATCGTGGCGCTCGCCGAGCAGCTTGGCTGAGCACCGTGCAGTGGCCTTCGCCACCATCGGGTGAACGCTTCATGGCAGTCGCCACGCACGCATGATCGACACCCAGTACGTCACCCGCCTGGGCCTCAAGCCCGACCTCGACCCCGCCACGTGGGCGGCGTACCCCTTCACCCTGCCAGCGGTCCGTGACCTGGCCGATCCCCTGAAGCTGCACCCCAAGGTCACCTTCTTCATCGGCGAGAACGGCTCCGGCAAGTCGACCGTGCTGGAGGCGCTGGCCGTGTCGGTGGGCTTCAACCCCGAGGGCGGCACGCGCAACTTCCTTCCTCGTACGGCGAGAGCAGGCGGTCACGGATGAGCGCGTGCGTCTCGTCCTTGTCGTCGTCGTACTCGGCGTGGACCTGGACCATGACCATGCCATTGGCCTCGTGCCGCGCCTCCACTGCCCTCATCGCCGGATCGGCGCTCTTCGCCTCGGTGACGCCGAGCTTCTGGCCATAGAGCTCGATCCAGCTCCGCAGGCGACCCGCCTCGGCCGAGAGCCCGAGACGCTCGACCGCCGCCTTGACGTCCTTGCGCTCGGGCGCCTCGACCATCGCGCTCACGCGCACCCATTGCTGGGATCCATTGCTGGGAATGGACGAGCCGAACGAACTCGATGCACCGCAGGCTGTGGAGTGAAAGCGGCCCCCTGATGGGATGAGGCAGCCCGAGCGGCGCCTGGACCCATGATGCCGACCGCACCGACCCGAGCCTCTGCTCGACGCGTTCGCGCGGCGGGGCCTGCGAAGACAGCCCGCAGCACGGTGGAGATCGGCCCATCGGCAGCCGAGGGTGCTGGAGTGCTCGGAGGCGTCAAGGTTCGCGAGCGGAGCTCGCCGGCTCCGCGGCCCTTGACTCCCCCTGCGCGCTCCAGCCGGATCAAGCTGCGGGGCTCGTTATCAACCGGTGTTTCTGGCGGGACGATTCCGCGAGGGCGAACCGTCGCGATCCGTCGCATCCCCGGGGATTTGGGGAGGGCGTGACGACGGATCGCAGCCCCTCGGAAGGCGTGGGCCCAACCCGGGCCCAAGCGTCAAGCCCCGGGCTTGGGGAGCTCGCCGTGACCGATCCGTCGCGTCGGGCTGCGGTGGTCGCCTCGCTCGCCAGCACCCTATGCCGCGCCGTCGCCCTCGGGGATGAGGTGGCGGCCCGGGTCGTTCATGAGGCGATCGGTCGGCTGCTCGGACTGCCGGTGGCACCAGAGGGGTGATCAAGCCTGGGCCGATCGTGGAACCCGCCGCTCGCGTGAACTCGCGGCCGGAGCCGTGCCGCTCGCCAGCGCCCGCGGGCTTTGCTGAGAGCGCCCGCGCGCAGTAGTTGCGTGCCTAAGCGCCCGAGACGTGGGCGCGAGCGTCGCTCCCGCCTCCGGCCGCCAGCGGCGCCGACGCGCCCTGAACGACGCAAAGCACGTCTTCGGCACCGAGGGCCGGGGGAGAACACCTCGCCGACCCTCTCGTGTTGTCCGCACGGGTCCCCTCGGACCGCGCGTAGGCGCCGCCCCGCACCCAGCATCGTCGACCCCGGCGAGAGCCGCAAGGGGCCGTTGCCCATGGCGATGGTCGGGCGCTTACGCCGCGGCATGCCGGGCCAAGGCGGCGGGGGCGGCGGGCTCGCCGTATGCGGCGTGGCCTCCAAGCGAGGCGCCGGCGGCGGCTCGGGCAGCGCAGGGGGCTGCGGTGGCCGAGGGGGCGAGAACGGCCAGCCGACCATCGGCATCGTTGCGCTTCACGCCAAACTGACGGTGCGCGATAGTGTGATCAAGACGCTCGGCGCGGGGCCGAGTGGTGACGGCGGGCCACCCGAGGAAGGCGGCGACGGAGGCCAAGGCGCACCGGGCGGGGCTTTGGGAGACGGCACCTGGTCCTGTGGCGGCGGTAACGGCGGCCGAGGTGGCGATGGCGGCTGCGGCGGCCCCGGGCGCGGCGGCGACTCGATCGGCATCGCCTACCTCGACGAGTTCCAGTTCACGCTGGAGGGCGTCACGCATGAGCTGGGATCGCCGGGCACGGCCGGAACCAGCTGGGATTGGGCTGGCAACGAGATCCGAGCGGAGGACGGCATCGCCGCCAAGACGCTTCGGTTTCCCGAATAGCTCGATATAAGCTTGCTACCAAGTCGCTCACTCATCAAAGTCCGCCACCAAGAGCCGCTCATCGCTGAGGCTTTCATCCGTCACTTCTTGCGCCAAAAGAGCTTGTACCTCTCGGAGAGCTCGAACTCGGCTTTCATCACGAAGCAGCTCAGCGATATACTCATCACTTGCCTTGCCAATGCCATCCGCATTAATGAGGCCGGCTGCTACGAGGCGTAGATAGTCACCTCTAGTCAATCGGCGCCCCATAGCACGCGCCAGAGGCACGGCGCGCCTTGGGACACCTATTTCCAATTGCACAGCCAGACGATCGGCACGGGCGCCCAATAGCTCTTTCGGGTCACCAATGATGATGCTCACGATCTTTGCAATCGGACCAAGCACGTCCCGTGCCCGTTCAGCTACGGCACGAATTGGTCCGCCGTAATCTCCGGGGTAATGTTGAGCGAGCGCTGCCTCAATCTGTTGCATCTCAGTTCCCGCAACCCAGTAGGCCGTTGCAGCGAACTTCTTTGCACGATGCGCCGCCTGCGATCCACTTAGGATCGCCGCAACAACATAGGGAATGTGAACCCGCGAACGCAGCGTAGACTCCCAACGCGACTTCTCCTTATGGGATTTCTTGTGTGTCGGAAAGTAGACGTCGTCGAGTTCGCACGTCAGATGCGCGAGAGAAAGAAGAAGCCATTCATCGATCCTATCTGAAGATAGCCCTTGCACCGCTTCTACCACTCGAAGAACCGACTCGACCGCGATCCCTGACTCACCAGCCACGCGTCCAAGCTCGGTAAGTCCAAAACATCCGTCCTTATGAGAAATAAGGCCGTGCGTTCGCAGCCGTTCGAAGGCGCCTCGGTATGCTGCTGTATCCAGCCCGCGCACGCCAGGCCGCTGTGCTCTTTGATGTGCACCAAAGCTGCTTTCCAAGAAACCAACGATCTGTTCTTCGGTCATGTGCGACACACGAGACACATCAGCCGTTGCCAAAACCCGGAGAATCAATATTAATGGATCAGCATCGAGAAATCTGGATGCAAGCGGTTCCGGCCGGCCTTGGATATAGTCGTGCCAAAACTTCCACTCTTCTGCGGCAGATATGCATACGAGATATGACTTTCCCGCCGAGGCAAATCCGTACCGCCCAGCGCGACCAACCATGTTCTTGTACTCGGCAACGGTGTAAGGTGTGCCACCAGGATGCTCCAGACCTCGGATAATGACAGACGAAGCCGGCGTATTGACACCCATGGCGATTGTCGTCGTTCCCACGAGAACATGGATGCCCTCTCCTTCTCTGAAAGCCGTTTCAATAACCCGACGTTCTTCTCGATCCAAATCTGCATTGTGAAAGGCGACACCTTCCGCAAGTCGACTTCTTAGCTCCGAAGAAGAGCGCGACAGATCCCCTTCCGGAAGCTTGGCAATGACCGATTCTGCGGGTGGGAGGCTGAGTTCACGTCCGAGGTACGCTGCCACCTTCCTGGTTTCAGGCTTCGTTTCGCGGAATATGATCACGGACTCTTCGTCTTCTACCAACTTGCGAGTCAGCGGAACGATATAGTCTTGGCCCGTGCCCTTTCGGAACTCTGGAATGATGCATGGCACCACGCTTTCATTGCCGCCTTCATCCAGAAAGCGGAATGACCCGTCAGCCCGAAGGATACCCTCTTTAAGTGGCACTGGACGCTTCTCGGAGCGAAGCAAGCTCGCCGTGAGCCACCGCTCCAGACCGTTCGTGTCGCCAATAACCGCCGACAGAAGAACGATCTGTGGTCGGACACCCTCACGGCGCCGATACTTAAGCAACGTCAATAGGAATTCGAGGTTTGCGCCACGAGTCGGGTCAGCAAGCATCTGGACTTCGTCAACGACCACAGTCCCTACCCCGCGAAGAACATGTGCGTAGGCAATGAGAATCGCAGCTGCTTTCTCGTAGGTCATCAAACAGATGTCGTACTTGCCCCGAAGCAGGCTTGGAACGTCGTCCTGCAGCTCGCCCGTGGTTCGCACGATACGAATGCCCAGGGTGCCGTACTTCCTCGAAAATTCGTCATACTTGTCGTTTACGAGAGCCCGCATCGGCAAAAGAAAGAGGGTCCTTTTGCGGTCCGCATAAGCCCGTAGAGCCGCAAGCTCTCCCACCATGGTCTTGCCGCTCGACGTCGGGGCTGAAACGACGATGCTCCTCCCTGCAAGAATGCCGTGGTGATTGACCGCTGACTGTTGAAGTTCGTTTAAGGTAGGAATTGATGACCGCCATGCATTGAGTACAAAACTCGGAATGCCGTGAGCGGCCAGATCTTCCACATTCTCTGTAACCGGCGACGCGACACGCTCAGGGAATCGGCGACTGTACTCGCGACCAGCAACGAACACCGGTAAGAGAAGTTCGCCATCGACTCGCCCCCGAAACGTAGGCCTCTGGTCATGGCCCACCGAAGCAGCTTCATCGGTGACTTTCCGAGAGACATAATGCAGGAGTTTGTACAGATGAATGCGCCCTTCGCTTACCACCTCAGGCGCGCCGCGAAGTGCTTCCATGAGAAACCATGTCAGCAGACCGTGACCGAGTGCTGGGTCTTCGATTGCCTCTTGATTGGGATCGGATGCCGTCAGGATAAGACGGCCCTCGTTGGCAATAGCTGCCAGCGCTTGCTCTGGACCGTGAATGGAACGTGCCGGCATCGCATGATGAAATACCCTAGCTCCTGCACCGCCACTGAAGCAGCAATCGAGCACCAAGATCAAGTTGCGAGCAGGAATCCTTGAAAACAGTACGACCAATTCGTCCAGTGCAATCGATGTGTTGGCGAGATCGTTCGGATCGGCATCATGTGTAACAAGATAGTGATCATCGGAACCGTGACCGGAAAAAGAGATAAAGACGGCATCGCTCTCGCTGACTTCGGTAAGCCGTGTCGTGAGCTGCTCGATAATAGCTGCTCGTGTGGCAGCTTCATCAGCGAGTAGAACCGCGTGCTCGCCTCCCAGCGTATCGCCAAAGAGAGAAAAGAGCGCCTGTGCATCACGCGCTGCACAGGTTAGCTCGTTCACCAGTGGCGAAGCGAAACGATCGATACCGATGAAGAGCCCGTGAAACCTCATACACGACACCTTACCGCATCGTGGTTCGCTATACCAGCGAGTAAAATCCTCGTCTGGTGTCTCGGTGGCCTGACTCGGACCACAGTCGATGGCGGCGAGCTGCTCCACGACCTCTCGAAGGGTAGGATGATACCGGGCGCGTTGAGCTCCTTGAGCCGTACGAGGCACTCCTCTTGCTCGCGTAGCGGCCGGCCAACCTGAGGCTAGGAAGTAACCACCCGGCCAAGGCCACCGTGACCACCCCAGCAGCGCCGGTTACCCGTCCCCATCGCGACGAAGGAGGAAGCGATGGCTACGAGGGCGGAGTGGGCCGAGCGAGTGGAGCGATGGGACCGGAGCGGGCTGAATGCCGAGAAATTCGCGCGGCGCGAGGGGTACAAGCCCAGGCAGCTGTACTGGCGGCGCCGAGCGCCTGCGCGACAAGGCTCGCCACGATCACGACGACGCCGAGGTACACGCGCCGGCCGAGGAATCGAAGCGACGGGGGCGTCGCGCGCCGCCGGCACCCCTCGCGCCCGCAGCAGAAGCTGAAGCGGACGACGAACGCCTCGCCCTCCGGCGCGATGAGCGCGCCCCGCGGCTTGCGGGGGTAGTTGCCCGCGTGCAGCGGACCCCGGCACGCCGGGCACCGGCTCGCCGCGACCCGCCGCACGATCGCCCGGTCCAGGGCCTCCAACATCGCGAAGAACTCGCCCTTGAGCGTGAATTGGTCGAACATGGGCTCCTCCGTTTCTGGCGACTCGGAGGCGAGCCCCCTCGGAGGACTTCGACCAAATTTTCTGAGGGGGCTTCGTTTCTCGCCCCTCAAAGAACGCGCTCAGGATGGCGCCCGGGGGGCCTCCATCTTCCTGGCGCTGCTCATCAGCTGCTGACGAAAGCAGATGGATGTGACAGGATAACCTCTGCACGTGGCGAGCCGCGGGAGGGTGCAGCTCGCCGCTGAACCGGCACGCGCCCAATGGACCGCCGAGCCGGCTCACGCAAGCGTTCGGAGGCATCTTCCTGGTCCTCGCCGCTGTTCCAGTTATCCCCATGGCTACCCCGCTCTGCGAGGCCAGCGGAGATGCCGCCCCGTGTCAAGACGGGGCATGCCTCCGGTAGGGTACACCACCGGTCGGGGGGGCTGGTCGGCAGGGCATGGAACCCAACCCGCCGTCTGCATCATCACAGCCCCGTTTGCCCGCCCGGCTGCGGGCTGCGCTAGCACGCAGATGCGGACCCTGGGGGTCGGCTCCGCCGGCCTGGTGTCTCCGGTGTAGCTCCGTGGGTCCCGTACCCTCGCGTAACCTGCCGCGCCCGTTCCCGGTGGTCCCGCCTATATCCGGGTGCGCGATAGTCCATCTCTGCTGAAATTTGTCAGATGGTCCTCCTCCAGCCGTGATCCGTTCTGCGGATCGGGTCGCGGTCCGTGAGACCGGTCTCTGACACCGGCCAAGGCCGAATTCGCGGGGCATCGCACCGACCAACGTCGAGCTTGCGGGGCACCGCGCCGGCCCAGGTCAAGCTCGGGGGGCACGGCACATCCGGGTCTCCCTTCCTTGCGAGCGGCTGCGAGCGTACGCTGCGGTGGATGTCCACGGGCGCAGTGAGCATACGCAAGGTCGACGTAGTGATCCTCGTCGCGATCACGCTGGAGTACCAGGCCGTGCTTAGGGTTGAGGAAGGCGCGCAGCCAGGAAGCAGGTGGGAGCCGGAGAAAGGTCCAAACGGCCTTCCTGTCGCGTTCCGGAGCTTCCAAGCAGCACGTGGAAGGCCGCTCCGTATCGCGCTGGCGCAGGCAGGCGACATGGGGGCGGTTCCTGCGACGAACGCGTTGCTGCCGCTAGTAAGCGCGTACAGACCGAAGTGCGTCGCAATGTGTGGCGTGTGCGCAGGACGGCCTAGAGGACCGATCAGGTTGATTTTGCGATAATTCTGGTCGCTTCGATGCAAGGCTCGACGGTCTCGTCGGGCCATGATCTCGTCCGCGTCCGGAGGTGCACGGATGGAACGATGGTCGCCGCCGGTGGAGCTGTCGCGGCAGGAGCAGGCGCTGATGAAGCGGCTGACGCGCGTGAGAGCACTGTTCGGCTTTCTCAGGCAGCACCGGCACGAGCTGTTCGATGAGACGTTCCAGGAGCAGCTGGAGGGCATGTACCGGACGACGGGGGCAGGCGAGGCGCCGCATCCACCGGCGCTGATGTGCATGGTCACGCTGCTTCAAGGCTACGTCGGCGCATCGGATGCCGAGGCGGTGGAGTTGTGCGTTGTCGACCTGCGCTGGCAGATGGTGCTCGGCTGCCTGGGTGCGGCGACGCCGCCGTTCTCGCAGGGCGCGCTGCAGGCGTTCCGAGAGCGGATGGTCGCGCACGAGATGGACCGGATGCTGCTGGAGCGGACCGTAGCGCTTGTTCGGTCCGGCGCGATGACGGAGGGCGAGAGGCGTGCGGTGTCCAAGGCGCTGCGCGTGGCCATCGATAGCCGCCCTTTAGCGGGGGCCGGGCGGGTTGAGGACACGATCAACCTGCTCGGCCACGCTGCACGCAGCATCGTCCGCGTCGTGTCGAAGATCACGGAGCGTCCGCCCGAGGAGATCTGCCGCAAGGCGGGCATCCCGCTGCTTCTGGCTCCCAGTATCAAGGCCGGGCTCGACCTGGACTGGAGCGACCCGAAACAGAAGGCGGCAGCGATTCAGATCCTGGAGCGGCAGGTCTCGTCGCTGCAGCAGTGGGTCGACCGCCACCTGGACGACGTCGTCGAGCAGCCGCTTCGCACCTATCTGGACGCGGTCACACAGGTTCGAGACCAGGACCTGGAAACAGCCGAGGATGGGACCGTTCGCATCCGGCAAGGCGTTGCGCCTGACCGCCGTGTCTCCATTGAAGACGCCGAGATGCGCCACGGTCGCAAGAGCCGCTCGAAGCGCTTCGACGGCTACAAGGAACATATCGCGCGCGACCTTGACCTTCCGGTCATCGTCGCCTGCGCGATCACGCCGGCGAATCGGCCCGAAGAGGAGGGGGCCGCGCCGATCGCCAAGGACATCCAGCATCAGGGGCTGCGCCTGGGTGAGCTGCACATCGATCGAGCCTACGTGAACAGTCCCGTCGTCGATGACGTGATCCGAGCGGGCGGCCAGGTGTTCTCGAAGCCTTGGGGGCAGCGGGCTCGCAGCCCGGAGCTATTCAGCAAGCGCGACTTCAAGATCAACCTGCGCGCCAAGACAATCACGTGTCCAGCGGGGCAGATCGAGGTGTTCGAACCGGGCGATACGGTCGAGTTTGATCCTGAGGAGTGTGGCGCGTGCCCCCTCCGAGCCAAGTGCACGCAAGCTGCCTCGGGGCGAGGGCGGACCGTGTCCATCGCCGAGGATGAAGCTCTGCAGGGCAAGTTCCGGAAGTTGCAGCAGACCGGAGCAGGACGCGCCGTGCTCCGGCAGCGGACAGCTGTGGAGCATGCGCTCGCCCATATCGCGGCGCGGAAAGGACACTGCGCGCGCTACATCGGCGCCAGGAGAAATCTGTTCGACCTCCGGCGCACCGCAGCCATCCAGAATCTTGAGGCGGCCCAGCGGCTGATCCAGGAGGCTGCATAACATATCGAAATTAGACGATTTTCAACATGTTCGGCGTTCTAGCCTCCCCAGCCAGCGCAGCACGGCACGAACCTGCGCCGGGCAAAACAAGCGCGCGTGCGCGGCGGCGCGCTCGTCTTCATTCGACAGACGATCCATGGCGTTACCCTCCCCCGCGGGCAATCGCCCGTAAGCGGGTGATGCCGCGCGTCCGCCTATGCGGCACCGGTTCGCGGTCTTCCCCGTCCGCTACCAAAGGAAGACGTTATCCGTAGCTGCTCTGTTTCCGTAGCGGCGGCATGCTCGTAGGCTCCTGATGGCGTGTAGCTGCGAAGCGCGGCGGCGCTCATCCATGGCTCCCTACGCCCGGAAGTGTCGTGTTCAGCGGCGAGCGCTCTGCGTCCTCCCAGTCGGACGCGTTGGCGGAGCTCGTCCCCCCTTCGTCACGCTGTAGCGGGAAGCTCGTCAGCGTGGCGGCGCGCTGGGCGAGCTCCGCCCCCGCGGCGGTGCGGACAGGGAGCGGCGACCGAAGCCGCGGCAGCGGAGGCGGCGGGAGCTTCGCCCGCGGGCTCCTGGCCGCGAGCTCGGGAGACGGCACCACGGGCGGAGGAACGTCGAGCGCACGGGGAGGTATCGTCGGCGGAGTCGGTGGCGCCGAGCTCGGCGCCGACGACGACGCGGGAAGCACCGAGCTCTCACGCTTGGTGCTGGGCGCACCGATCTGCATCACCACCGTCGTCTCCGCGTCCGTTCGGTGGTCGTCGTGCAGCCGCCACAGGCGCTCCCAGTACCGCGCAGGCGTGCCGGTGAAGGACTCCAGCTGCCGGGCAAGGCCGGGCGTCATCGGCAGGTCGCTCCTCAGCAACCGCTCCACCTCCCTCGGTTCCAACCCCGTGCTCTCGGCCAGCTTTCTCCTCCAGGAAGGCGTCGTCGCGCAGAACGACTCGAGGACCCTTCCTGGCCAGGGAACGGGGCGCGTGCGGGCCTCGGTCAGCTCTGCAAGCGCCGCGTCGACATGACAGTCCAGAAGGCGCCGGTATAGGTCTCGCTCGCCCGCTGCCTGCTCCTTCGCATCGGAGAGGGCTGCCTCCTCGTCATCATGCGCGTGCTCGCGCGCCTCGCGAAGCCCGCGCTCGCGTCCCAGCGCTTCGCGCGCGGTGACCGCGAAGCCGATCGCGACGCATGCGATCATCGCGAGCCCGAGCGGCGAGACGAGCCACATCGCACCCAGCATGTCTTCCATGAACTTTCGCCTCCTGGACCTGAGCGTTGTTGTCCGACGCAAGGCGGATCTCGACGTTGCGCTGCGCGGAAGCAGCACCGCTATACCCGCCTGCCTAGCTGTTGATGGGTAGCCGACGATTCAGCGAAGCTGCCTTAACAGCTCTTCGCGCTCGGCGGCGAGCCGCCCTCGCGGGAACTGCCGCGCGTGGGCCTCAAGCAGTCGCCGAGCCTCGACGTCGGCCATGACGTCGTTGGCCTCGATGGCCCTCCGCGCCTGGTTGACCAGGCTCCTCTCGACCTCGCCGGCGGTCGGTCGAACAGCGCTCGCCGGAGGCGCGGCCCGGTGACTTCTCGTCTTCGCGTTCGAGGGAGCGGGCGTGCCGGTCGCCATCGCTTCGCCGTGCGCGCTCCCGTGTGCCGTCCGCGAAGAGATTTCGTGCGCGGTCGCCGCGGCGGGCGCCGCTGCGCCGGGCATCCCGTCTCCACCGGCAGGCCCCCCGGCGCTCTGGGCGCCATCTCGCGCGGGGGGCGCCACGGCGTCCTGCTCCGCGGGCGCGGTGGCAGGGGCGCGGACCGCCGCCGCCCTGATCCACGATTCCAGGTCGGGCAAGGGCGGCACGGCGGAGACGAGCGCGCCGGTCAGCAGGACGAGCGCGGCCTGAACGACGATCCTCAGGCCGAGCCGGCGCAGCGAGGCCACCCACCACGCGCGACGGCCGAACCCCAGCGCAAGCGGCACGCAGATGCTCCCGTCCCTTCCCTGAGAGTGCTCCTGCGCCTGCCACCGTCCCCCCTGCACCTCGAGCTCCTTGTGCGCCCGCCGGTATCGCGTCTTCACCGTGTCCAGCGGGAGCCCCTGCTCGGCGGCGATCTCGGCGAGCGGGACCTCCTCGAGGTCGTGCTTGATCACGAGATCCCGGTACTTGGGCTCGAGTTGGTCGATCAGCTGCCGGGTGAGCTTTTCCCGCTGCCGTCTGCGGAGCAGCTCTTCCGGCGTGGGGAGCTCATCTCGGATCTCGCGCTCATCGAACGACGTGAGCACCTCGCCGCGGCAGCGCGCGTCCCGGACGTGATTGCGCGCCTGGTTGACGGCGATCGTGACGCGGTACGGCCCCGGGTCGCCGCCCGGCTCGATCCGTTGGTCGGCGTCGAGCCCCCGCAGCAGCGCTTCCTGGGCGATATCCTCGGCGTTTCGCGCCGGTACACCGTGGCGCCTGGCCAGGCGCCGGAAGAGCTCGAAGCCGGGGGAGTCGGTCTCTGGCTTGGCCACGGTAAGCAGCACACGCGAGGCGGCCCAAAAGGTTCAGAGAAATGAGTCGAGGAGCAACTTCGGTCGGACAATGTGCCGCCATGTAGTTTCTTGGACTACGCTTGGCCATATCTGACGGATGGTTGAACGCATTCCCTCATCCGACCGCCAATTCCCACCGAAGCCGCCGAGACGTGGCGGTTTCTGCCGGTTGACGCCTAGCAGCCGGCGTCGGTACCGTCACGGCATGCGTTGCATTGCGCATTCGCTCTCGATTTTTCTTGCGCTCGGGGCCGCAACAGGCTTCCCGAACTCGGCCAGCGCGGACGATATCCATCCGAAGGCGGGACCGAGCGACCGATCGACGGTGAAGGAGCATGTTCGCCGTGGTCAGAAAGCGCGCAAGGCCGGGCTGTGGACCGAGGCAACCGCTGAATACAAGGCAGCTTTGGAGGCCGCGGACGCGGCGACCAGCACCGAGGTGGAGCGCGCGGAGCTCGCCGGCGAGCTCGGCCTTTGCGAGCTCGCGCTGCACAAGTACCGCGACGCGGCCGAGCACCTGGCCAGGAGCCTAGAACAGCGCGAAGCGTTGCCGGAAGCGCTCCAGCGGCGATTCGAGGCAGGGCAGCGCAACGCAGCGCCGCACGTCGCGCGGCTCGTGCTCGGCGTCGATCCGCCCGACGCCGAGGTGCTCGTCGACGGCAAGCGCATCGGCCGGACCGCGCGCACGTACACGCTGTTCTTCGAGCCGGGCCAGCACATGGTGCGGGGCCGTGCACCGGGCTGTAAGGACGCGCTTCATTCCTTGCGCGCCGTGGCGGGCGCGGAGCACGAGTTCACGATGCCGTTGCTGTGTGCAGCGGCGAGCGGCACCAAGGAGGCGAGAAGTTCCAAGGGGACCGCGACCGCGACGCCGACTCCGGTGCGCGCTTTGCCCGCTCCGCGCGCGCAGGCCCCTAGCCCGTGGGCCTCGTGGCCGGGCACGCTGCGTGTCGTGGGAATCTCGCTCGCGACGGGCACCGTATCGGCAGGCGCGATCCTCATGATCAGCGCCAGCAAGCTCGATCAGGACATGAGCGCGCGGCGTGACCAGCTCCAGAGCAACCCCAGATCGAGCTCGTCCATGTGCTGGCAAGCGCCAGATCGCTCGCCATGCGGCGAGCTGCGGCGCCTGCGCGACGCGCGCAACCTGTCCGACCGGGTGGGCATGGCCCTGGTCATCACGGGCGGTGTGATCGGCGCGGCCACCGCCGCGTCCTTCTTCACCGACTTCTCCTTCCTGGGACGCACGCCAGCTCAGGATGGGGTCAATGTATCGCCCGTCGTGACCGGGCACGAGACGGGCGTGAGCATCGAGGGGGTGTGGTGACCATGCCGGGTACCGAGGGGATGCGGCCACGGGAAGACCGAAGAGCGTTGGCCGCCGCCGTTGCTGTCGTGGTCTGTGCGTGGACCGCGAGCAGCACGCTGCTAGCTTGCACTTCGTACCGCGACGATTGCTGGGAAGTGATGGAGTGCGCCCCGGCGCCTGAGCCGACTCTCTGTGACGGCAACCCAGCGACGGCAATGGCGCTCGACGAGTGCGGGGTGTTCGTCAGCGAGCAGGGCGACGACAACAGCCCCGGAACGAAGGACGCGCCGGTGAAGACCCTGCAACACGCGATTGGGCTCGCCGCGCATGGGCGAAGCCACGACGAGAAGCCGACCCGGCGCGTGTACGCGTGCGGAGGGGAGTTCGCGGAGACGATCACGCTGCCCTCGGGGGTCGACCTCTGGGGCGGGCGCCTGTGTGACGGCGGGGATTGGTCGTACGAGGGGTCATTCGGCGGGCCGGAGCACCCGACGATCATCGCTCCGCCGGGGGGGATCCCGCTGAGGGTGATCGCAGGCGAAAAGGAGGGCAAGACGTCAACGGTCTTCGGCGCGAGCGTCAAGGCGGCCGGCGCCTCGGCACCCGACGGCAAGTCGTCGATCGCGGTGATCTTGAGCGCGGGGGCCAGGGCGATCGTGCGGGAAAGCGTGATCGTCGCGGGCGACGGCAAGGACGGGGAGCCGGGGAAGGACGCGCCGAGCTTCCGCGCGAATGCCGGCATGGTGGGGAACGACGGCGCGAACGCCTGCACCACGGCCTCCCCGACGGGCGCGCTGGCAGTCGTGACTGTGTGCGACGATGGCGTCGAGTCCACCGGAGGCTACGGGGGCGACGGTGGGCTCGAGTCGGGAGGCGATGGCGCTCCGGGGCAGCCGCGGCCCGCGGAGAATCCAGAAGGCAACGGCCTTGGAGGCACTGGTGCGGGCAGCGCGCGTTGCGGTGATGGCGAAAACGGGATGGACGGCCCTGACGCCGGTCGCGCGGACGGTGCTGTTGGCGCAGGCTACCTCACCGAAAACGGCTGGATGGGAATCCGCGGTGATGATGGAAAGAGGGGCGGCGTCGGTCAAGGAGGGGGCGGCGGTGGCGGCAGCAAATCGCGGGGAGCGATGGGGGCGTGCCCAGCTGGCCGCCCGCAGGCCGGCGCAGGTGGCGGCTCCGGTGGCAGCGGCGGCTGCGGTGGCCTTGGGGGCAAAGGCGGTGGCTATGGCGGGTCGAGCATCGGCGTCGTTGCCCTGCAGGGAAGCGCGGTGACGCTCGAGGCGACTCGGGTGACTACGGGCAACGGTGGCAACGGCGGGGTCGGCGGCACAGGCCAACCGGGCGGAGGGGGCGCCGTCGGCCGCTATGGAGGAACGCCTCCTCCCGGTGTTAGTGAGATGTGGCCCGCGTGCAAGGGGGGCACCGGAGGCGACGGCGGTCGCGGGGGCGACGCCGGCGGCGGCCTCGGAGGATCCTCCTACGGCGTCGCTGCTCACAGCGCCTACGTGGGCATCGGGCCGGACTCTCCTGTACAGCTTGGAAAACCTGGCCAGGGCGGCAGCGCAGGCAATGCAGGACCAGATGACGAGGTGGGGATGGGCGAGGATGGCGACTCCATGCCTTACCGTCAATTCGACGTGCCCAATCCCGCCCCGCCCCGCTGATTGTCCCCCTCGCTACGACACGACATCGAGGAAGAACGATGCGAACCACAAGAGCGATCCATCTGTCCCCCGCGCTGCTGCTCGCCCTGGCCGGCTGCGGCACCGCGCCGGGCCCCAACGAGCCTGGCGGACCGGCGTGCGACGGCACCTCGTCGTGTCAAGGCGAGCCGCCGCCGGAGTCGGTCTGTCTCGAGCGTCTCGCCGCCGATGTGTGGGAAGATGGATGCGGCGTGTTCGTGGGGGGCGTCTGGGGCAGCGGCGACGACGCGAACCCCGGCACGACCAAAGACAAGCCGGTGCGCACGCTGCAGCGCGGCGTGGAGCTCGCGCGTACCGGCCGAGGGCGCGTCTTCGCGTGCGCCGACGGGTTCTTCGGGCCCCTGACGCTGCCTTCCGGCGTGGATCTCATCGGGGGGTTCGGCTGCGTGAGCTGGAAGCGCCAGGCCGACACACGCTCTGTGCTTCAGATCTCGGACAGGCCGGACATCGTCCTGACAGTTGTGCCGGCGAGCGACGGCGACAGCGGCGCCGCGGACGGGGTATCGACAATCGTCGACATGATCTTGGATGGGTGGGGCCCGATCACGATGCTTGTTCGCTCCAACACGGCCGTGGAGCTCATCCGGAGCGAGCTCCGCACCTCCTACGGATGGGCAGGCCACGATGGCGAGAAATGGGGCGGGCTAAACCAGGCACCGCGCGGACCGGATGGCGTGTATGGCGGCGATGCGTGCTCGGCAGACACGGTCCCCGGCGGCCCGGCGGTGATGAATCCGTGCGATGGCGGAATCCCGAGCGCCGGTGGCAAGGGAGGCGACGGGCGCGCCGACGGCGCTGGAGATGGGGAGGCCGGCGAGCCCGTACCCGAGCCGGACCCCGGCCACGATGGGCAGGGAGGACTTGGCAACCGGGCAGACGGTGGTTGCAGCGGCGGCTTCACCGGGAAAAACGGCATGTGGGGTACCGTCGGCGCCGCGGGTCAGGGCATCGGGCGTATCAGCGACGCAGGATGGGAGGCCGACTGGGCAGGCGACGGCGATCGGGGCATGCCGGGTCAAGGCGGCGGCGGGGGCGGTGGCCGTCGAGGCGGCCTCGCCGTGTGCGGCGTGGCCTCGAAGGGAGGCGCCGGCGGCGGCTCCGGAGGCGCTGGTGGCTGCGGTGGGCGAGGCGGTCGAGGGGGTGAGAACGGCCACCCGACGATCGGGATCGTCGCGCTCCACGCCAACCTGACGGTACGCGACACCATGATCGAGACGCTCGCCGGGGGACCGGGTGGCGACGGCGGGCCACCCGAGCAAGGGGGCAAAGGCGGTCGAGGCGAACTGGGTGGCGCCGTGGGAGACGGCACCTGGTCCTGCAAGGGTGGCGACGGCGGCCTAGGGGGCGATGGCGGCTACGGCGGCCCCGGGCGCGGCGGCGACTCGATCGGCATCGCCTACCTCGACGAAGCTCGGCTCACGCTCGAGGGGGTCACCTATACTCTCGGACCGCCGGGGAAGGGCGGCGTGAGCTGGGATTGGTCTGGCGAAGAGATCCGGGGGGAGGACGGCACCCGGGTCGAGACGCTGCGTTTCCCTGACTAGGATCACGACACTTCAGGCGAACCCTGTAGTGACAGGGCGCCGACGGTGGCACGCTCGGAGCTCCACGAGGGCGCCCGCGGGCCTGCTGGTGGCGACGTAGACAGCCGCACGGCGCCCCAGGAGCACGACGCCGAGACCTCGCTCGCGGAGCTCGCCGGCGAGGGTCACGAGCTCAGCGGCCTCCGCCTCGACCTCGCGGCCGGTCCGCAGGCCGTGGCGTCACGCACCCCCAAGCACACCTCTTCGGTTCCGCGACTGTCCGCGCATTGAGGACGGACAACCTGGCGCTCGGGGCGCGATCCAGGGCCGAGCAATGTCCTAGCGCTCTGGTGGGGACGCTTGCTTCTGGAAAACGTGCGGGCGAGCGTGCGCGAGCGAGAAAAATCGCGGGGTGGAGGCAATGAGCATGGGCGAAAGATCCAGACCGAGGCGACGGAGGACGATCCTTGCGGTCGCTGTGGCCGCCCTGGCGTTCGGCGCCGCGGGGGCAGGTTGTTTGTGGAAGTTCGGGGACGACACGTTCGGGAGCTTCTGCGCAGCCTCGGTGGGCGGCGAGGAGCACTGCGTGGGCGAGAATCAGGGGCCAGGCGCCGCGTGGGCCCAGGCGGAGAAGGACGGCGCTCTGCCCATCGAGGTGTGGGCCACCTGGCCGAACAACAAGACGCCGGAGGAGATCGTCGCGAGCGAGACCTCGCTCGGCGTCTGGTTCGGCCACATCGACGAGGCGATCGCGTACGTGCGCGACGACGCGAGGAACGCCGAGTCCCTGCGGGCGACGCTCGCGGGCAAGCTCGCGCGGCTGCTCGACGAGGCGAGGGACCGCCAGAGGGTGCTGCTCGCGGAGGCACCGGTCGACGCGGCCGGCAACTTCAGGGCGGCGATGCTCGACAAGGCCAGCGCCGAGAGGGAGCCGCTCGCCGCCACGCTCGCGGCCGACAGGCAGGCGATGGCGGCCGTGCAGGTGATCTTCGACCAGGCCCGGGACGAGGCCGCCCCGCTGCGATCGAAATACGCGGGCGTCGCGGCGCGCTTCGCCGCGTACCGCGCGACCGAGGCGGCGGAGACGGCGGCGTACGCTGAGCTCTCGGCGCAGGCGTCGCGGTCGGACATCGACGGCCTCGACGGCGTGGAGCAGGCCGTGCTCGCGGCGGCGCGCGAGGCGAGCCGCGCGCCCGGCGAGCTCACCGCGGATATCCTGGGGTGGTCGGCGACGCTCCAGGTCTTCGCGGCCTCCTTCGATGAGGCGATGGCGCCGCACAGGGAGCTGCTCGCCACGCACGGCGCCGTGCTGCCGGACATGACGTCGGGCGCGCTGCGCTCGCTGAACGCGATGCTGGGTTACGTGAAGGGTCGCGTCGCCCGGAGCGACGCGACCGCGGCGGCGCTGCTCGGCGGCATCGCGCTGCGCCGGCAGGCGCTCCGCGTGCTGCAGATGGACGAGGGGGCGCGCGAGGCCGTCGCAGGGGCGCGGGCGCGCAAGGCGTCGGACGCCTTCGAGCAGCGTGCGCGCGCGCAGGTCACGGCGCTGTCGGCGGCGCCACCGGTGAGCGAGAAGCTCGGGCTGCCGCTCTTGGCCGAGCGGTGCGGCGAGCTCCTGGCGCTGGCGCAGCTGCGACCGCTCTGCGAGGCGGCGGGGTCGTCCTGGCGCGAGGCCGGGTGCGCGGAGCTTCGAGGAAGGTTCGACGCCGCGGAGGCCGAGCTCAGGACGGGGGTGCCGCAGAAGATCGCGGCGGGTCTCGCGGCGCTGCGGGAGAAGGGCATGGCCGCGGCGGAGCTCGACGCGGCTCAGACGAGGCTCGACGCGGGGGACGTGAAGGGCGCCGCGATCGCGTATGACGCCGCCGTGCGCGGCGCGGAGGGGACATGAGAGGCTCCAAGGACGTTGCGCGGCGCGGCTGGAGTGTCGTGGCGCTGCAGAAGCTCGTCGCGCTGATCACTGCGGTGGCGGTGGTAGCGCCCTCGTTCGCGTGGGCCGGCACGCCGTACAGGCTGGACTGGGAGCGCACGGAGCTCAGCTCCTCGTGCGAAGGGGCATTCCTCGTCGGACACAACTTCTTCAGCGTAAACGACACGCCGCTGACCACGTACGAGGTCCCCGGCGCGCTGCTGGATCTCCCCGACGGAACGCAGACGAACAGGGCGGAGACGGAGTTCGACTCGGTGCTGCTCCAGATGGGAGCGAACGACTTCCACTTCCATGTCAAGAACTCCGCCGGCGAGGACTGGTGCACCGAGTCGCACGAGGTGGTGCACCTCGTCTCGAAGCCGCTCGGGCTGAACAAGCCGCTCTTCGACATCCAGCGCCGCGGGGAGAAGTTCTCCGGCGACACGACGCTCGACCTGAGCCTCGTGGAGATCAACCCGGCGCTGGCGCGCGACATCGAGATCCTGCTGGCCGAGATCGCCAAGGAGCGCGCGGCGCTCGTGGCGAACGCACGGGCGGTGGGCCTGCTCGCGGAGAAAATGGACCTGCTCCAGCAGCTCGACACCGAGCTCAAGGACCTTGTCAGCCGGCCGCTGGACGAGATCTCGCGGACCGACCTCGAGGCGATCCTGGACCGGTACGAGGACGCGGTCGCGCCGGAGACGCGCGCGGCGATGGAGCAGCTCGTCGACGACCTGAAGCGGAGCGTCAGCGATCTCGAGGACGAGCTCGCGCGGCTGATGGACGAGTTCGGCGCACAGGCCGACGAGGTGGCGGACCTGGCGACGGAAGACGCGCGCGCCGAGGGGTGGGACCCGGACGATCCGCAGGCGTACGCGCTCGGGGAGAGCGAGGTGCCGTGGGTCGAGGTGCCGGACATCGCGGAGGTGGACGGCGCGTTCGAGGAGGGGCGGGATCCCTACGCGGCGTACGCCGACGCGGTGCTCGCGGCGCTGGAGGCGGACGTCAGCGGCCGGGTGGTGGTCTTTCGGGCGGACTTCGTGGCGAACGTGCGGGCGTGGCGGGCCAACAGCGGAGCGCTGGAGATCGCGCTGCGCGACCGGATGGGCGTGTCGCTGACGGAGACCAACGCGTTCCTGAAGGCGCAGAACCGGATCACCGGGTTCGTACGGCAGTTCATGGATGCGTCGGACTGGTTCGAGGATTCGCCGGTGCCGGCGGACCTGCGGGCGCAGGTGGACACGGTGCTGAAGCCGCGGTTCGATGCGCTCGCGGACCAGATGAAGGACAACCTCAACCTGTGGACGGGGGACGGGCTCGACCTGGAGCAGACGGAGCTCTACCAGACGATCAGCGCGTTCGCAGGGGCGATGTCGACGGTCGCCGAGGGGTTCGAGGCGTACGCGGAGGTGATGCAGACGCTGGTGCACGCGACGACGCGCATTGGGGTCGGGTTCGTGCCGGTGGTGGGGCCGGCACTCGACCTGTGTGAGGCGGTCACCGGGAAGGCGTGGTGCCTGCCGTCGGGGGAGGAGCTGAGCGACGAGGAGCGGATCTTCTCGGGGATGGGGTTCGGGCTCGGGGCGGTCGGGCCGATGTGGCGCGCGGTCAAGATCAGCGGCGGGCTGCGACCGGCCGCGATCCGGGTGGCGGGGGAGATCGCCGAGATCGAGGAGGTGTTCGCCAAGATCGTGAAGACGAACCGCGTCAGGGGGTACAAGACGCTCACCGGGGCGATCACGAAGTTCGAGGTGGACATCTTCGAGAAGAAGGCGGCCAAGTTCCTGGTGGACGACGGAAGATCGCTCATCGGGGTTGGCGACGACGGCGTGCGCACGGTGCTCGACATTCCGAGAGAATCGAGCGCTGGCGGTAGCGAGGGTGCAGCGCCTGACTTCTTGTCGATATCCAGCGGACACAAGCTGATCGTGAGCGAGGCCAAGGGCGGCGCAAAAATCCCCTTCTTCAAGGTGCGCGATCAGCTTTTGAACGCGATGGAGGCGTTGAAGAAGAGGAGGCTCGATGGAGACGTGGCGCGGGTCGAGATCATCATCGAGCAGGGAGCGAAGTTCGATCCGGAGAAGTTCATCGTCAAGGATGGCTACCTATTCGATTGGGACGCTGGCAAGACCGTTACCCTCGAGGGCTTCAACAAACCCATCATGGTGATCCGGCTATGAGCTATTCAGGACCTCAATTCGTCGCCTGGTGCGACGAGCCAGAACGGATCGATGCGTTCGAGGCGGCGCTGTCCGCGCTGGTCATCCCGGGGTATATGTTCAGCCTGGGCATGAGCGCGAGCCTAACCTGCCGAACGTGCTCCATCGACGAGGTGCTCGCCATGGTGCGCGCTCACTTCGGAGGTTTGAAGAGCGCTCACGTGGGCTCCAGCGTGAGGCCGAACGGTTCCAAGCGCGTCATGAGGTTCGACCTCGCGTGCTACCCCGAAGAAAGTGAGCGTGGCCATCCTTACGGCCCCCTCAGGGTGGATGCGGGCGAACGCAAGAAGGATTTTTACCCCTACGAACTCGCGGTGAGCAGGGGCCCCCGCTCCGTGGAGGCCGAGGCCGCAGCCGCCTGCCACGTGGTTCAAGGTGACGTCGAAGACCTCCTGCTCCGCCTCTGCGCGCCGGACGCGAGCGGGCGCGTGCCGACCGGAGCCTGCACGGGCGAGGAGGACTGGATCGCCCCGGTCGCGATGTCCGCGACCTACAACGCGAACGCCGCGGAGCTCGCGCGCGACCTCGCCCTCTCGTGGGTGAGCCTCCACGACAAGGAGAGCGTCTCGCGCATCGCGGGCACGCCGCTTTCGGCGCTCCGCGCGCGGGTGGACGCCGCGCCGCACGGCGCGCGTGTGGCCCTGAAAGGCACGAGCGAGCTCACGCGTTCGCTCTCGCGCGAGACCGTGCTCGAGGCCATCGCGATGCCACCAGCCACACTGCTCGAGGCGCTCGAGGCCGCGGCGGTGCCCGACGACGCGTGGCGCGCGGCCGAGCCGGAGGCGCGCGAGCTCCTGGAGCTACGCCGTCAGCTCGAGAACGAAGCCGCGGGGGAGGTCCCACCCGCCTTCTGGGTCGACGTCACGACCCGCGGGCACACCCGCTTCCTGGAAGAGCACGCCCCCTTCCACGTCCGCCGCCTCCCGAGCGGCGGCGTGCTGCTGACCACCCACCCCTACCGCACGCTCTGGCCGCTCTGGTCTGACGCGCTCTCCGTGCTCGGCCTCATGTCGTGAAATCGAGCCAAGCAAGACGCCTCGGGATGCCGTGACGCTATGGGCCACGATCGAGCCCGGGGATTGACGGGCGGGTCAGGCGGTCAAGAGGGCCGCGATGGCGGCTGACCTGGTTCTGTGAGAAAGGGAAACCAATGGTCCGTCAGCAAGGTGCAAATGATGTAGCCATTCCGCTCAGGGCGGAGGGCATCGCGTCGTGAGCCGTGCGAGCAGCTATCGTACGCTGAGGGAGGAGCCCCTTCGCTTGTACGCGGCGTGCGATGAGGAACGCAGGGTCGACGCGTTTGCGGCTGCTCTGTCCGCCCTCGTCATGCCGGGGTGGTTCGTCCGGCTCTCGATCCATCCGCTCGCCGGTCCCGATAGGTCTTACGCCGCACTTCCCGTCGAGAAAGCCGTGGCAGTGGCTCGCTCGGCCTTCGGCACAGGTGTGCGCATCGGAGCGAGCTTCTGGACCATGACGAGCTTCGGCCACGGCACCCCGCTCACCATCGGTTGCGCCGACGAAAAGCACGAGCGCCGGTCCCCGGACGGTCCTCTGAGCGCATCGAGCGGCGAACATCACGATCTGCTCCCGCACAGCATCGACGTGGCTGTCGGCGCCCGCTCCGTCGAGGTCGAAGCCGCGGTCATGTCGGTGCATGTTCAGCAGGACATCAACGATTTCTTGGTCCGTGTCTGCGCGAGCGAACACGTGACGACCGGCGGGTGCTCAGACCTCAATGCCTGGGGTCCACCGATCGAGCTCGCCGCGACATACCACGCGGACTCCTTCGTCGCGCGCGATCTCGCCCTCTCGTGGGTGCACGTCCACGAGGGCTACAAGGTGGCGCGGGCCGCAGGCAACTCGCTCGATGCGCTTCGAGCGCGTATAGAGGCCGCGCCGCGCGGGACGCGGATCGCGGTCGCGCGCACCGTCGCGCGCGCGCGCAAGCACGCCGAGCTGGAGCATTCCGCAGAGAGCGAGAGGATGGGGCTGCTCGTGCGCGATGAACCCGATCCGCGCGCGCGCTGGAGGAAGAGCATCGAGCTCACAGAGAGGGAGGACGCGCTGCGCGCGCGCGGCGAGGTTCTGCCGGTCGGCACGCGCATCGCGCTCGCCGGCGACGCCGAGCTGACGCGCGAGCAAGTCCTTGCAGCGCTCTCCACGCGGCCGGCCACGCTGCTTGAAGCACTCGAAGCCTCCGCTGTGCCGGACGACGCATGGCGCGCGCTCGAGCCGATCGCGCTCGAGACCATTGAGGCAGCGAAGGAGGGGGCGCCCACCGAGCACGTGACCGTGAATACGGGCGCGCACACTCGATTCATCGAGCATCACGCCCCCTTCCACGTGCGCCGGCTGCCGAGGGGCGGCGTGGTGCTGGCCACGCACCCGTACCGCACGCTTTGGCCGCTCTGGGCCGATGCGCTCCTCGCGCTCGGCCTGATGTCCTGACGCAGGCTACACCATGAGGATGATCGAGCGATGAGAGAAGGTCCGTTTTTCTTCGCCTGGTGTGACGAGGCCCAGAGGGTCGATGCGTTTGGCGCGGCGCTGTCGGCCCTCATCAAGGAGCCACAGTACAGCATGCGCGCGATCATGGACCACGACACGGAATGCAACACGATCTCCGTGGACGAGGTGGTCGCGATGCTCCGAGCCCACTTCGGACGCACCGACGCGGAGACCTACTTCGTCGCATCGTTGAGCCAGGAGCACTTCGTCCATTGCATCCTCCGCTGCTTCACCGACAGGAGCGAGCGCCTCGATCCGAAGGGCCCCATCCACATGCACGCCCGCGAAATCGAGGACTTTTCCCCCATGCACATGGACCTCGCCTTGGACCGCGGCCCGCGCTCCGTGCAGGCCGAGGCCGTGCTCGCGTGGCACATGGCGCTGAAAGACATCGAGGACGTCCTGCTCCGCCTCTGTGCGCCGGACGCGAGCGGGCGCATCCCGACCGGCGGCTGCACGACGGCGCGGACCTGGCTCGCACCGATCGCCCTGTGCGCGACGTACAATGCGGACGCTCGCGACATCGCGCGCGATCTCGCCCTGTCGTGGCTGTGCCTCCACTACAAGGAGAGGGTGTCGCGCATCGCGGGCCTATCGCTGGAAGCGCTCCGCGCGCGGGTGGAAGCCGCGCCGCCTGGCGCGTGTGTCGCGCTACGGCATGCCGGCGCGCATTCGAGCTCGCTCTCCCGTGAAGCCGTCCTCAAGGCGCTGGAAACTCCGCCTTCCGCCTTGATCGAGGCGCTCGAAGCGGCGGCGGAGGCGCCCGACGGCGCGTGGCGCGCCGCAGAGCCGCGCGGGCGCGAGATCTACGAGCGGACGCTCCCATTCAGGGGGCGCGACGAGCAGGGCACGGAGACGGGCAACGGCTCGCCCCTCTCGCAGGTCGAGATCACCATCGCTCACTTCGAGTTCCTGGTCCACCACGCCCGGTTCTACGTCCGGCGCCTGCCGAGCGGCGGCGTGGTGCTCGCGACCCACCCGTACCGCACGCTCTGGCCGCTCTGGTCCGACGCCCTCTTCGCGCTCGGCCTGATGCCCTAACGATCCCGCTCAGCCGCCGCGGCGTGCCCGCCTCGCTCGAGCGCATCGACTTGGTCGCCGAGATCGCCGGCCGGCGCTTCAAGGAGCGACTCGCCTGCCCCTGCGATCCGAACAGCGAGACGACGTTCTCGTGGGACGGCAAGGACGCCTCCGGGCGCCCCCTCGAAGGCCCGCAGCCGGTGACGGTGCGGGTCGGCTACGTCTACCGGGGTGGGGCTTCGGAGGCGACGGCGGACCGGCCGAACCCTCTCGCCCGGTGCGCGTGGGTCGCGTTCTGCGCGGTGTGCCTACCTTGGGGCCCCCCTCGTGTCACCTCCGCGCGCGTCGCTGAGGGGGCGCGCAGAACTACCAAATCGCGCCCTTTGTTTTCCCCGTTTTTCGGCCCCTCAGCGGCGCTTCCAAAAACACCTAACCCCGCGACATCGCTCGATGTTCTTTCCGGGCGCGTACACCGGTAGTTCGCGTCGAACTACCGGGAGCGCAGAACTACCGTTTCGGGCACCTTCCGGCGGCGTCGGTCACGGTTGCTCCCGAACACAAAACGGACGGAGGTACGGAATGGCATCCGCGGCTCTCGCGCGTGTATCGGCACAACTTGTTCATCGTCAGGCTGACAACGGCATGCGCGCGATGGAGAGGACGATCCTGGAGGCGCCCGTCCGAGGATCGCACGGCCCCAGGGGGAGCACGCCCACGGCCACCGCCACCGCGACGTTAGCGATCCCTCTGGACGGGCTCATGGTCACGGCGCCGCAGCCGGAGATGCTCTCGCAGAAGAACGTCGAGTCGGTCACCGGGATCCCGGCACGCGTCTTCCTCGACACGATCCGCGCGCCGGGTTTCCCCCTGCGGGTCACGAAGCTCGGCAAGCTGCGCCTGGTCCCGCGCGAGGCGTTCGTCGCCTACCTCCAGGCGCTGGCCGGTGACCCAGCGTCGCGCCGTGACGCAGACGGGGATGAGCAAACGCGCGTTGCCGCCGTGCTGGCGGCTGCTGGCCTGGAGCCCATCCCGTGCGCACGCACCGGCCGAGCGGTCGCGCCTCCGCACGGCGCAGGCGGTGGCAGGCTGCGGCGGACGCGTAGTGGGCATGTCCGGCGTTGAAAATGCCGCGCGAGCCCGTCATCGGCCCCCCAGGAAACCGGAGACGACCCATGATTCATCTCGCCCAGCGAAGGCGGGCGCGTGCCAAGCGCTCGCCTTCGCTCCCTGCCGCGTCCCTCCCCGCGCCGTCGTCCGCCGAACCGGCGGGCGCGCTCGAGCCGCTGCGGCGGGGGCCCGTCGTCGCGCTGGGAGACAGCTGCACCCGACGCGGCCTCGCCGAGCCGGCGAGCTTGGCGGAATGCCGGAAGCCAGACGCTCGCGCCGCCCGCAAACCAACGACAGTGATGCGCACCAACGGCGTGGGCTCCGTCCGGCTGCGCGGGAACACCTGGACCGCCAGCCTGCCCGTGTACTGGACCGAGGACGAAACCAACGCGCGGCTGGAGGTGCTCGCCGAGCGCGCCGGGCGCTTGGAGGCCGCCCGAGCTCGTCGCCGACGAGGAGCGCCCCACGACGGACACCGCACGGAATTGACGAAGTTCCGTTGGCAGCGTGTGCCGATCGGCGATGGCGATGACGCGATGCCGCCGATGCCCCTTACCGCCACGGCACGGCCGCACCCGCGATCGCAGCCGGTCTCAGCGCACGCCGCGGAGCGACCTCCCCGGGCGGTGCCGGCGGGTCGCTCCGAGATACCAAATGACGCCCTTCGCTTCCCCTATCTTCCGGCCGCTCTTCAGCACCTTCCAGAACACCTAACCTCGCGACACGACGCGGTGTTTTCTTAAACGCGCACAGGGGTATCTCGCAGTGAGATACCGTCGGCTCCGAGATACCTTTTCGGGCACCTTCTGGCGGCGTCGGTCACGGTTGCGCACGAACCCAACACAGATGGAGGTACAGCATGACACGAGCGGCTCTCGCCCGTCGTTCGGCACCGCTTGCTCTTCGTCAGGCCGGCAGCGGCGTGCGCGCCAGCTACAGAGAGAGCCCGGAGCTTTCCCCCGGCGGATGGTCCAGCCCGAAGGTGATCGACCAGACAGCGACGGCGACGGCAACCGCAACGCTCGCGATCCCCCTGGATGGGCTGACGATTACGGCACCGCCGCCGGAGATGCTCTCGCAGAAGAACGTCGAGTCGGTGACCGGCATCCCCGCGCGCGTCTTCCTCGACACGATCCGCTCGCCCGGCTTTCCCCTGCTGATCACGAAACTCGGCAAGTTGCGCTTGGTCCAGCGTGAGGCGTTCGTGGCCTACCTCCGGGCGCTGGCCAGTGAGCCGGCCTTGCGTCGCACGACAGAGGCGGATGAGCGCACGCGGGTTGCCGCCGTGCTGGCCTCCGCCGGTCTCGAATCTGTCCCATGCCCGCGCACCGACCGGGCGGGCGCTCCTCCCGCAGCAACAAGCCGTGCTAGGCTGCCGCCGAAGTAGAGCGGGCCCGCTCGGCGCGACCAACGCCGGGCGGGCCCTTGATCGACCCCCGCGTTCACCGGAGACCGACCCATGACCGACGTAGCCCAGCGACGGGTGCGTGCCAAGCGCTCGGCGTCGTCCCCCGCCTCATCCCTCCCTGCACCGGCATCGACTGATCGGCGTCTGCGTTCGAGCCGCTCTGCCGGACGTGCCACTCCGGTGGCGGAAGCAGCGGCGGCCGCCGCAGACTCGCCGGGCTCGGCGAGCACGACGGAGCACCCGAAGCTGGCGACTCGCGCGCCCGGCAGGCCCGCAGGAGACAAGCGCGCCAACGGCTCCGGATCCGTCCGGCTGCGCGGGAAGACGTGGACTGCGCGCCTCAGCCTTGGCGAGGCCGGTCGATCCACGTTCAGCTTGCCGACCTGCCGGACCGAGCAGGAAGCCAACGCGCGCCTGGAGGTGCTGTCCGAGCTCGCCGGGCGTCTGCTTGCGGCCGGCCAGATCGTGCTCGGCTTGCCGCTGCTGGAGCGGGCTGCTGCGCGCGAGGGCAGCGCGCTCCGCGACGTCCGGCTTGCCATCGAGCAGCTCTGCAGGGGCGAAGCGCGTGCTCGCGCGTCCGGGGAAACAACCTTCGCTGAGTTCGCCGAGTTGGTTGTTTCTGGAAGGCTCGCCGAGCAATATCCACTGCATGTGAAAGCGCTTCGCCATCCGGAGCAATACCGGCATAAGCTCAATCATGTTCTAGGGGTACTCGGCCCCGTTCCTCTCTCTCGTTTGACGCTCGATCATGCGGATCGAGCGATCTCCATGCTACCAGGACATCTTGAGGACTCCTCGCGCCAAGGAGTCGCAAAGGTCATTCATCGAATACTCGCGCTCGCGACCTATCCGGCGCGCATCATCGCCAGCAATCCGCTGCCGCGTGGATGGATCCCCAAGGCGGAGGACAATAAGGCCAAAGGCTCCCTCTACCCCGACGAGGATAGGCGCCTCATGGCGGCGGTGAATATTCCGCTGTCCTATCGGATCTATTATGGCTTCCTGATTCGCGAGGGAATGCGGGCGGACGAGGCCGGAAGGCTGGAGCCGTCCGACCTCGATCTCGAGCGCGGCGCCGTGGTGCTCGACGAGAACAAGACAGATGACCCACGCGCCTGGGCACTCTCACCCGACGTCGTGCGCGCGCTTCGGACCTATTTCGCTGTATGTCCCCCGAAGGAGCGTGTCTTCATTGGGCCGAGCGGGCCCCTACCGGGGCGCAGTGGGGCGCACAACTTTCGAAATCACCTGCGCCGTGCTGGCATCGATCGGCCCGAGTTGTTCGAGACCACGCAGTCAAGGCTGAATATACGCTTGCACGACACCCGCGCGACCTTCATCACGATCAAGCTCGCGAACGGCCGCACGGAGACGTGGATCTCCGATCGGACCGGGCATAAGTCGAGCCGTCAGATTCACCACTACAAGCGCGCGGCGCGCAAGGTCGCTGAGCTCGGCTTAGGGGACTTCGCTCCTCTGGACGAGGCGATCCCCGAGCTGAACGGCAGGGGCGGCCGTTTAGGTGGAAGTGATCCCATGTCCGCGGGCCCGGAGGCGGGCTCGCCGTCGCCGAGCAACGGCGCGTCCCTTGTCCGCGCGCTGCACCACCGAGCGCCGGCCGCGGTCGATAACCACGCCGGCCAGTCCGCAGCGGGCGCCCCGGTGGCGGCAGGCGGCCCGTTGGGCCCGCGTTGGGCCACGCAGGCGAGCGACCCGGCCGCGAATCAGACAGAACAGATTGAAATCATTGACATTTCATCCGCCTCCGCCGCGTCGTCGCAGAAATCCTGGCGGGATTTCTGACACGCGGCGCTAGCCGAGCGCCCGCGAGGCGGCCGCGGGGCGGAGGCCCTCGATCAGGGCCGCGCGATAGCGGTGTCGCGCCGCGGAGAGGCGCAGCGCCTCGCCCTCGTCCGCGAGCGACGCCGCGGCCATCGCGGCGTGACCCAGACGC
The DNA here is from genome assembly GCF_051525245.1 of Sorangium sp. So ce128. NCBI lineage: Bacteria > Pseudomonadati > Myxococcota > Polyangiales > Polyangiaceae > Sorangium > Sorangium sp. So ce128. Next base: position 9,582,915 of record NZ_CP150313.1, read on the forward strand.
AGGAGCGTGTAGGCGAGGAGATACGCCGGCAGGCGCCGCTCCGGATCATCGCCGGAGCGGCGCCGGTACCGCTCCAGGAAGGCGCGCCGGGCGCCTCGCGGCATCCGCCACTCGACGATGGCGCCGGCGAGATCCCAGGCGATGTCCGTGGGGCCAGGGAGGAAGTGATCGTCGCCGTGCCCGCAAGCGTCCACCTTGACCAGCTCGCCCGCGGCGGACCTGCGCCACTCGTGGGGATCCATCCTGCCATCGACGATCACCGGACGCGCGAGCTCTAGGTGGAGCTCACCCGGGAGCTCCCTCCGCATCTCCAGCGAGAAATTGGTGCGCGCCATCGCAATGAGCTCGTCGGCCGCAGGGCCCGGCACAGGGAAGGCCGAGGCGCGAAAGGCGCAGTAGTCGGCGAGGCGCTCGAGCTCCGCTGCGGACAGGTCATCGGCCTGGAGCGGGCGGCCAGGGAGCCATGGATACGAGCAGAATCCCTGGCCCTCGTCGCACGGCTCCGGCCCAAAGCCGGCCCGGAAGACGCCTTGAGCCCGCTCCAGACACTCCGCCCCGTAGCGGCCCATCCCTTCGAACTTGAGGATCCGGCGTTCGTCCCGGGAAAGGTATTTGAGGCGCTCCATGGACGTCCAGGAGGGCGGCCAGCGCGATTCGTCCTCATAGCAGCGGCGGCGCCACGCCCCGGCGCCGATGGGCTCGCCCGCGTCGCCGGGCAGCTGCGCCCCGCCCTCGGCGCGCTCCGAGCGGAAGGACCGCCAGCGGCGCGCGCCGTCAGGCGCGACGAGCGCGTCGGGATCGGGCGCGCGGGAGCCGAGGAAAACGATGCTGGCGCGCGGGACGCCCGCGCGGACCAGGGCGTCTCCGGCGGCGAGGAACGAGGAGCCGCTGAGGCCCGGCCCCTCGTCGACGACCCAGAACCGCGCTCCCTCGGCGATGCCGTCCTCGACCCAGCGGATCTGCCCGGCGTCGAGCTCGACGCGGCGGTCGTAGGGGTGACCTGATGGGCGCACGGTGATGCGGCCGGCCCGGATCCCCTGCCCGCGGAGCGCCGCGGCCGTCACCGCGCTCAGCGTCGTGCCGATGCTGCGGATACCGACGACCCGGACCGGCGCCGGCGGGGACGCGAGCCGCTCGGCCAGCCGGGCGAAATCGAGCGGGTGGAGCGCGTAGAACGAGAACCCCTCGGGCGGCGACGTCGAGACGATCGCCGGGACCTCGACGGCCGTGAGGGCCTCGGGCGTGGCCAGACGTCTGGCCGTCCGTGGCCAGACGTCTTGCTGTCCGTGGCCAGATGTTCGGCCGCCCGCGAGCGCGCCCGCGCCGTCACCGCCGATCAGCGCGGCGGCGAGATCGTCGGTGAGCTGCGCCAGCGCCAAGGCGCTCGCCGCGCCGGCGTCGGCGAGGATGGACTCGAGCTCGCCAGCGCGGATCAAGGCGCGGAGCACGACGTCGCGAGGGCGCTCCGCGCCTCCGGGGCCGGCGATCGCCCGGAGGTCGCCCGCGAGCTCGTCGACGAGCCGCCGCCCCGGGACGTCGCGGCGGCCGCTGCGGAACACGTACATGCGGTATCCGGAGCTGTCGTCCATGGCGGGCTCCACGCCTCACCGCTGCGCGACGCGCGACCCGCGCCGCTCGCGGGCCTTCCCAGCGGTAACGTCATGGAATCGGCTCGTCAAGCCATCGGCCTCGTGCGTGGAAGGGAGCGACCGGCCTGACTAGGTCGTGGCGGGGGGCGGGCAGAAAGAGCAGCGCGAGCGGCTCCGGCGCCCATCGCCGTCGATAACTTCGCTCAGCGCGGGCCGCCGGCCGCGAGCGCAAAATCGATGTGCACGTGCTCGTCGTGCCGCCACCACACCGGGCCGCGGGGAATCGCCCCTGCGAGCGAGTCCAGCTTGCGGCCTGCGGGGCTCGCGAGCAGCAGCGGCACGTACTCCGGCGCGAGGATGATCCGCTGGATCCGGAGCTTCCTTGGCCTGGCCTTCTCGTCCAGCGCCGACAGGAGCCGCGCGAGATCGTCGAAATCGATCGTCAGCTCGCCCCACCGGCCCTGTGCGTCGAACTCGAGGCCATAACCGAGCTTGTTCCAGGGATAGGTCGACACATCCGCGGGCCGCCCCGCGCCGTCGCGCAGCGGGACGAAGATATCGACGCTGAGCCCGTTCTGGTGCGTGCGGTGCGGCCAGAACGGGCCGCCATCGCGGTGGCCCGTCTCCCCCACGACGAAGCGCCGCCCTGGCCTGGCGGCCGCGCACGCGGCGAACGCCTCTTCCAGCGCGTCGCGAACCGCGCCGTGCACGTACTGGCGCCCGAGGCTGGCGCCCAGGTAGGAGTAGGTCACATGGCCGGGCCCCGAGGGGCGGAGCGGGTGCCCGTGCAGCAGCCGGCCGCGCGCGGGACTGCCAGCGCTCTCGGACGGCGCCGCGCCGTCGAGCCAGACGCGGCCGTGCGCCACGACGAGGGGCGCGACGAGCAGGAGACCGGCGGCGACCGCGAGTCGCTTCCACGCCCGACGGGACGCGCTCGTCGCTCGCGGAGCCACAGCGGGCGGCGCGCCCCGAAGGACCTGGAGGAGCTTCACCCCGGCCGGCCTCCTGGAAGATCGATCACGTCGTTCAAGCGAGAAACGAACCACCAAGCGCGCCAAGAGGAGTTCTAACTTCTGGCGTTCTGGTGCCTCGGCAGCTCACCATTCGGCGTCTTTCAGGCAGTTTCAACCGATTTGTGGGATCGGGAGGTCATCGCGCCCCAAAGAGACGCGACCGACCGACCGCGCGCCCCCGCCCTGTGCAAGACTGCGCGCCGATGCCGTACGACCATCTCCTCGGGCGCGTGGTGACCCTGCCGGTGCGGCGGTTCGGCCCGCCGGGCGCCTTCCTTTCGGCCGATCCAGAAGACCTTCGCCCGGACGCGCCGGTGCTCCTCTTGCCGCGCAGCGAGGTGCCCGAGGGCGCCAGGGAGGGGGACGAGCTCGAGGTCTTCGTGTACCTCGACTCGGAGGATCGCCCCATCGCCACCACACGCCGGCCGAAGGTCATGCTGGGCGAGGTCGCCTTCCTGGCGGTCACCGACGTCGCGCCCTTCGGCGCCTTCGTCGACTGGGGCCTGCCCAAGGAGCTGCTCGTCCCCTGCGCGGAGCAGACCCGCGACCCGCTGGTCGGCCAGCGGCACCCGGTGGGGCTGCTCGTGGATAGGACCGGCCGCCTCGCGGGGACGATGCGCGTGAGCGAGATGCTGCGCGACCAGGGCGAGTTCGATCTCGACGAGTGGGTCGAGGGTGAGGCGTGGCGCAACGAGCCGGGGATCGGCCTCTTCGTCATCGTCGAGCGCAGGTTCGTCGGCCTGCTCCCCGCCGACGAGCCGCACGCGCTCTCCCGCGGCCAGGCGGCGCGGTTCCGCGTGACGAGCGTGCTGCCCGACGGGAGGATCGAGCTCTCGCTCCGCGGTCACGCGCACGAGGAGGTCGAGAGCGACGCGCAGGAGATCCTCGCGCGGCTCTCGCGCCCGGGCGCGCCGAGGGTCGGCGATCGCTCGAGCCCGGAGGAGATCCGGGCGCTCTTCGGCCTGAGCAAGAAGGCGTTCAAGCGGGCCGTGGGCCGCCTGCTGAAGGAGCGCGCCGTGGCGATCGACGGCGAGGGGTTCCTCGTCAAGAACGCGCGCTGAGCCGGGCGGAACGGGCGGAGCGGGCGGAACGATACGAGGCGCCCCGCGGCGGACGCCGTGTGCGGAGCGTCGTGCGGGCGACGGCTACCTGTCCCTCGCGCACCGGGCGCCAAGGCCGTAGTAGCGCTCGGCGGGTTTGCCGGGGAGGCGATGGGATGTCGTGAGGTTCTCGATATCGTCGTCGAAGCATCCGCCGCGCATGACGCGCTCGGAGCCGGCGGTCAGGTTCGCGCAGTTGTCGCAGAGGTCGCAGCGCTGCGATGAGATCGTGTACTCGTCGCTGTACCCGTCCAGCGTCCACTCCCACAGGCTCCCTGCCAGGTCCGCCTGCCCCCACTTTCCATCCCCGGAGGTCGCCTCGTCACCGCTCGATCTGGACCCGACTGGCAGGAGATCGGCGATCGTGCAGGGGCGGCCCGACGCTTCCGTGTACCCGTAGCAGCCGAAGACCGCACGGTCCTCGTCGGCCGTATCGCCCCACGGATAGCTTCGCTCCTCGTCGCCGCCCACCGCCGCGTAGCTCCACTCGGCCTCTGTCGGCAGTCGCCCGCCATCCCACGCACAGAAGGCCATCGCCTCGTGCCAGGTGATGCAGTTCATGGGGCGGCGTTCGTCCTCGTCCGATTCAACCGTGTCGCTCCACGTCGAGCAGCGCGCCCCGATAGCGCTGCACGTGTCGCGATCGGGAGGGGTGCACTTCCTCAGCTCCACCATCAGCGTCTCCGTGTCCGGCTGGAGGAACTGCACGAAGCTGTCCTTCCACCCGCTGTCAGGCAGCGCCGGGTGCTTTCCGGCGCCATCCTCGGGAGGGCTCTCCCGCGTTCCTTTCCCCGCCTCGACGAACTCGCGGAACCGGCCAACCGTGATCTCGTAGGTATCCAGCCAGAAGTCGTTCACGATCGCCCGCCTCTGCTCGGCGGAGCCCGTCGCGTCTTCATAGCTCCTCGTGTACGCGCCGCCGTCCACCGGCCTGCTGTCGCAGCAGCTGATCCCGTCCGGTCCGCACCGCGTCGCCAGGGTCAGGCAGCTCGGGGCCATCGACGAGATGGGGCCGCCCCCTGCGCCCGCGCCGCTGCCGCCGTCGCCGTTCAGCCCGCATCCCCCCGCCTCACCGCCGCTCCCGGCCGCCACGCCCTCTCCGCCGCTCCCGGACGCGGCACCCTCACCGCTGCTCCCGGCCGCCGCGCCCTCACCGCTGCTCCCGGACGCCGCGCCGCCGCCGCTCCCGGACGCCGCGCCCTCACCGCCGCCGGGCTTGTACCGCTCCCAGTCCGCGCCGATGAGGTCCGAGCATCCGGCGGCGACGAGCGCTCCCACCCCGCCGATCCAACCAGCTTTCGCCCAGGTTCCACCCATGACCCGACAGCGTCACCCCCTTCGATCACCGCTGTCAAGCCGCTCCCGGCCGGCCGGCTGCATCGAGGGCTCCCCTCTCCGCAGCTCGGCGGCCGCGACGCGAGGGCTACTCGAGCAGGCTGCGCAGCATCCAGGCGGTCTTCTCGTGGACCTGCAGGCGCTGGGTGATCAGATCGCAGGTGGGCTGATCGTTGGCGTTCTCGGCCACGGGGAAGAGCTCACGCGCCGTGCGCGCGACCGTCTCGTGGCCCTCGACGAGGCGCTTGATCATGTCCGTGGCCTTGGGAACGCCGTCGTCCTCCTTGATGGTCGAGAGCGCGACGAACTGCTTGTAGGTCCCCGGCGCGGGGAGGCCGAGGGCCCGGATGCGCTCGGCGACCAGGTCCACGGCGAGCGCCAGCTCGTTGTACTGCTGTTCGAACATGAGGTGGAGCGTCTGGAACATGGGCCCCGTGACGTTCCAGTGGAAGTTGTGGGTCTTCAGATAGAGCGTGTACGTGTCAGCGAGGACGCGCCCCAGCCCCGCGCCGATCAGCTCGCGGTTCTTGGCGTCGATTCCGATATTGATCTCCATCATGTCTCCTCTCGTAGTTCGTGTGCCCTTCGTTCGATGGGCCGAACCGGCGCCGGGAGCGCCCTCCGCGCGGCGCCCTCCGAACCCGCTCGTGTCGGACCGCCAACGTTCGTCCTCGCGACCGCCGCGTCAATCGGTTCGTCCCCTGCTCTCTTCCCATAGGAGGACGCCAGCGGGGCAGACCCGCACAGGAGACGGGCCCAGATCGGCGTTTTCGGCGCACAGGCGTACTCTTGTACGCCGAGCACCGAAAACGTCGATGTGGGCCCGTATCCGAAGCGGGTCTGCCCCCCACCTAGGCTTCGCCGATGCTGCGCATCGACATCACATCGATCGGGCGCAGGCCGAGCAGCGCATACGATTGCTCCCAGCGCTGGTCCGCCGCCACGTCGAACAGGATCCGCTCGTCGAGCGCCACGGGCAGCCACGCGCCCGCGGCGATCTCTCGCTCGAGCTGCCCGGGTCCCCAGCCGCTGTAACCGAGGAGCACCGTCCTGCGCCGCGGGTCGGCGGCGGCCGTGCCGCGCACCGCGTCGGCCGCGAGCGTGTCGAACGCGCTGCGGGACGACGTGACCCGCACCCGGGAGCCCACCGGGATCACGCCCGTCTCCTCGGCCCCGAGCGCCGGATCGAGGCACAGGATCCACCCCGAGCTCGGCTGGACCGGCCCGCCGAGGTAAACCGGCGCCGGGTCCTTCAGGTCGTTGCCATAACCCGCGAACGACAGGAGCTCCCCCAGCGTCATCGGCGCCGGCCTGTTCACCACGAACCCCAGCGCCCCGCCCTCGCTGTGCACCGCGAGGAGCACGACCGTCCGGTCGAAGTTCGGATCACCGAGCGGCGGCGACGCGATGAGGAACCCTGGGGCCAGCACGCTCGCTTCGCTGTTCATCGGCGATCCTCCCTCGCAACGGTCAACCGGTCACTGCGTCCCGCACGAACCCGTCCGCCGCGGCGGGGGCTGGACGGGGAGTCGCCCCCACCTTACTCCCGTGTGCCGTGACAGGCGATTGGGATCTCCCTCCAGCGCCGGCGAGGCGGGTATAGTGGCGCCATGTACACCGTCGGCGTCCGCGATCACATCATGGTGGCCCACAGCCTCAAGGGCGTGCAGTTCGGCCCTGCGCAGCGCCTGCACGGCGCGACGTACACGGTCAGCGTGGAGGTGGAGCGCGAGGAGCTCTCGCCCCTCGGCCAGGTGGTCGAGACGAGCGCGCTGCGGGACAGCCTGCGCGCCGTGCTCGCCGAGATCGACTACCGGAACCTCGACGAGCACCCGGCGTTCGAGGGCAAGCGCTCGACGCCGGAGCTCATCGCGCGCTACATCCACCGCGAGCTCGGCCGCAAGCTCCCGGTGAGCGCCGGCAGCGCCCTCACGATCACGCTGAACGAGTCCCCCCTCGTCTGGGTGCGCTACCGCGCGCCGCTCCGGGGCGCCTCGGTCATGCCGACCGAGCTGGCCTGAGCGCCGGCCGTCTCCGCTTGGCACGCGGCCCTGCCCGCGGCAAAAGAGCGCGCCGATGACCGAGCCGGTCCGCACAGCGCCGATCGTCCTGAGCTTCCAGGGCGGCACCCTCCGCATCGAAGGCCTCGCCCCGCGCCCCGCGCTCGAGGCGGCGCCTGCGCTCGACAGCAGCGCGCTGCCATCGAACGCAGGCGAGCGCGCGGACGAGCCCGACGGCGGCGACGCGGGCGATCCCGCCGAGGGCGCGCCGCTCGACCCCGCGTGCCTGCCCGCGTCCTGCCGCTGGGACGCGCGCGAGCGCGTCTACCGCGTGCCGGCGATCGACTACGCCGAGCTCGTCCTGAGGCTCCGCGCCCGCGGCGTCCCGTTCACCGACGCCGCCCGCAAGTACGAGGCGCTCCCGCTCGCGCCGCTCGCCAAGCACGACCCGTTCCCCTACCAGCGCGAGGCGCTCGACGCCTGGGCCGGGCGGCGCAGCCGGGGCGTGGTCGTGCTCCCGACGGGCGCGGGCAAGACGTTCGTCGCGACGCTCGCGATCGCCGCGCGGCAGCGCAGCGCGCTCGTGGTCGTCCCTACCCTGGATCTCCTGAACCAGTGGTACGACGGGCTCTCCGCCGCGTTCGGCGTCCCGATCGGCCTGCTCGGCGGCGGTTACCACGACGTCCTCGACCTGACGGTGACCACGTACGACTCCGCGCACGCCCACATGGACCGGCTCGGCGCCCGGTTCGGCCTCGTGATCTTCGACGAGTGCCACCACCTGCCGAGCCCGTCGTACGCGCTCGCCGCGAAGATGTGCCTCGCGCCCTTCCGCCTCGGCCTCACGGCCACGCCCGAGCGCGCCGACGGACGGGGCTACGACGACCTCATCGGCCCGATCGTCTTCCGCCGGGAGATCACCGAGCTCTCCGGGCAGTACCTCGCGGCCTACGACGTCGTCCGGCTCGAGGTGCCGCTCTCGGACGACGAGCGCGCCGCGTACGAGGCGGCGCGCGCCGTGTACATCGGCTTTCTGCGCGCGAACGGCATCCGCATGCCCGAGGGGTGGGGCCAGTTCATCCTGCTGAGCTCGCAGTCCGACGCCGGCCGCCGCGCCTTCGAGGCGTACCGCCGCCAGCGCAGCCTCGCGCTGTGCGCGCCCGGCAAGATCGACGTCCTCGCCCGGCTGCTCCACGCCCACCGCGCCGATCGCACCCTGGTCTTCACCGAGGACAACGCCACGGTCTACCAGATCTCGCGGCAGTTCCTGCTGCCGGCCATCACCCACCAGACCAAGGTGAAGGAGCGCAGCGCCATCCTCGACGCCTTCAACCGCGGCGCGCTGTCGGCGGTGGTCACCTCGAAGGTGCTGAACGAGGGGGTCAACGTGCCCGAGGCCAACGTGGCGATCGTCCTGTCGGGCAGCGGCTCGGTGCGGGAGCACGTCCAGCGGCTCGGCCGCATCCTGCGCCGGAGCGAGAACAAGACGGCGATCCTCTACGAGCTCGTGGCCCTCGGCACGAGCGAGCAGCGGGTGAGCGACAAGCGCCGGGAGCACATTGCTTACCAGTGACCTCGTCCGCGTCCGCCGCCGGGGCGGGATGGTCGTGCCGCAGTACCTCCGCGGGGCGGCCGCCGAGCGCCTGCTGCCGGTCGCGCGGGCGTACCTCGACATCCTCTCGCAGCGCGTCGGCGAGCGCCGCGACGACGTCGAGGCCGCGCTCGACGCCATCGAGGTGCCCGCGCGGGATCGCGTGGCCTCGCTCGGCCTGAGGAAGGTGCTCGAGGACGGCTGCGAGTACGAGGTGCAGGAGGGCGTCGATCCCGAGGCGCTCCGGCGCGAGCTGTTCCACGCGGCGGCGGCGGCGCACCGCGCCCTCGACGTCCGCGCCCGCTTCGACCGAGCCGCCGTGCTCGACGAGGTGGCCGCCCGGCTCGGCACGACGCCCGCCGCGATCGAGGCGGGCCTCTATGCCGACCTGCGCGGCGCCGAGATCCTCCGGCGCGCGGCCGCGGACGCGCCCGAGATCCTGCTGGATCGGTACAACCTGGCGCTGGCGCAGTCGATCCTCCTCCGGGCGACGCAGGTGACGATCCGCGTCGAGGGGGAGAGCGCCCAGCGCTACCGGCGGATCTTCCGGGCGGCGCGCTTTCACGGGCTCATCCACGTGGTCCAGGGCGATCCGGTCTCCGGCTACACGATCGCGCTCGACGGCCCGTTCAGCCTGTTCGACGCGGTGCAGCGGTATGGCTTGCGGCTCGCGATGTTCCTGCCGTCGGTGCTCTCGTGCGCCTCGTTCCGGCTGCGCGCCGACCTGCGCTGGGGGCGCGACAAGGAGCCGCTCGCTGTCGAGATCGGCCCGGCGGACGGCCTCCTGTACCACGGGCGCGAGCTCGCGGAGACGACGCCCGAGCTGGACGCGTTCTGCGAGGGGTTCAGGAAGCTCGGGTCGCCCTGGACCGTGTCGCCGAACGAGCGGCTGTTCGCGCTGCCCGGAGAGGTGGTGTGCGTCCCTGACCTTGTGTTCCTGAACGCGGAGACCGGGGAGGAGGTGTACCTCGAGGCGTTCGGGTTCTGGAGCCGGGACGCGGTGTGGCGGCGCGTCGAGCTGATCCGGAAGGGGTTTCCGGCGAGGATCCTGCTCGCGGTCGGCAAGCAGCTCCGCGTGAGCGAGGAGGTGCTGGGCGACGACGAAGCCGGGGAGATCTATGTCTACCGGGCGACGATGTCGCCGAGGGCGGTGCTGGCGCGGCTGGACACGAAGCGCGGGGGGGCGTGAGGCCTCGGGGTTCGTGCGCGGAGCGCATCGCGGGGAGCCGCTCGATCTCGTGCGCTATCCTGCTGTTCGGAACAGGGTGACACGGGCGCGCATCGCGGGATGCACCGATATCGCGATGCTGGACCGGGGGATCCCGCGCACTGCCACGGCGCGATCCGCACAAGAGGCCGTCTCGTCGTGGCAGCGCGGGTGAGGGTTCCCGCAGCTGGTGCGACGCCCAGGTCATCGCGATCCAGACCGCCCCCGCTAAGAAGCCCGAATGCAGGTCATCGACGTCGGTGATCACAGGCGCAAGCTGTGAACATGAGACACCGGACATGCAAGTGCAGGCCGTATCGGCGAGATGCGACGGCGAAGATATGGAGGACGGGGTGGATGATGGCATCGGGGCGGAAGAGCATGTGACAGTGCAGGACGCGGCGGGTGAAGAAATAGGTGGCGCCTGGAACGATCTCGCGGGGCTGGCTCGTGGACGGTGGGCAACGTCAAGCGCCATGCCACAAGCGCGGACAAAGGATTTCAATCACTCGGTCGGCCGGAGGGGGAGGCGGCCACAACCCCTGCCAGCTGGCGCCGACCACAGTCGGTCGCCAACTCCGGCCAGGTCATCGTCATCCTCGTCATAGATTTTGCAGAACCACAAGCATCATATAGTCCATTCCCAATCACCCTTGCCAGGACAGCGCACACGATTCACCATCATCGGGAGATGATGAGCCGTCTGGAATCGATGAGCCGTTGCATGCACTGGAATCGAGCGGGCTGAACAAGCGCCCTCTCTGTCCGCGCTACGGTTAAGAAGATTCTTGCAGAGGCAAGGACGACAACCAGGCGAGACTCTCTTGATCGCGGATCAGCCATCCGATGGACGGGCGGGCGATTTCGATTCGAGCCGCACGACCTGAGATGGGCCACTGGCCCGGCGCAAGGGGCGCCGCGCCGGGAAGATCGACCTACGACGCGCGAGGGGGGACGATGAAAAGACTCGTTCGATCAACGCTTTTGATGGCATCTCCGGCGCTCCTGTCAAGCGCCTGCAATCTGGCCGAGGACCCGAGCACGGCGGACTCCTCTTCCACGAGCGATCCGTGCTCCGAAGAAGGGCAACGCGATCAGAGCGGGTGCGCCCAGGGCAGTCAAGGTGGCCAGGGCCAGGGCGGACCCGTCGAAGCGATCCCCTCCGAGGAGGACCTCGGCATCTCGGAGAATTCACTCGGTTGCAGCGACCGGAACCACAGCGTGAACGTCCGCGTCAATCAGGACTGCACGTTCCGCCGCCAGACCAACCCGGACATCGCATTCAGCCCGGTCGATCCGGAGAACCTGATCGTCAGTGCGAATGACCTTCGCCTCGGCTGGGACCAGTCCGGCATCGCCTGGTCCACCAACAACGGACGAAACTTCGGAGACATGACCCCGCCGTTCCGGCGAAAGCTCAATGACCCGGAAGCGCAGGAGCCGACGGAGGAGGATCCGAACCGGCACACGCTCCTGGGCGCCCTGGGCGACCCCGGGACAGGCCAAACCTACGATCTCGCTGCCGACGGTTCGGTGGCCTTCGACTCGCAAGGGCGCGCGTTCTTCGGCGCCTCCGCCTTCGACGCCGCCCCGGAGATCTTCGCGAGCATGATCTTCGTGACCTCGTCTCCCCTCGGTGCGAAGGGGTCGTTCTTTCTCAACATTCCGGAAGATAGCCGCGACTTCATCGTCGCCGAGGACAATTCCTCCGCCGCGTTCCATGCCGCGCCGTCGATCGCCGCCGATCGTTACCCATCGAGCGACGGGCGTGACAACGTGTACGTCACGTGGGTCGTGGTCGACGCGACCTGCGGCGAGAGCCGCGAAGAGTATTGCGAGTCGCCCGTGTATGGTTCCATGTCCACCAACCACGGTCGTACGTGGTCGACGCCCGAGCTCATCAGCGGCAGGAACGCGGAACTCTGCGCCGCCGGCGATACCTTCACCGGCGACCCCGACGACACGGACGCGTGCAACTTCGACGACGGACCCGATATCGAGGTGATGCCGAACGGCGATGTCGTCGTCGTCTTCAACAACACGAACGCGGAAGGGAACAACGCCCAGCAACTGGCTGTCACGTGCCACCCGACGGGCGAGTCCACGAACGGTACAGCCAGCTTGAACTGCGGAGCGCCGACCAAGATCGGCGATGACGTCACCGAGGGACGGCCCCTGTGCCTCATCGAGGGTAGCCTCGATGTATGCATCCCGGGCCCATTCATCTTCGCCCCCGATTATCCACGAATCGGCGTCAACACCGACAACGGCGAGCTGTTCGTGGTGTGGCAGGACTACCGGAATGGCGAGTTCGACATCCAGATGTCGAGCTCGACCGACGGCGGGGCGACCTGGACTCCGAGCCAGACCGTGAACCCCGATACGGGCCTCGATCATTACTTCCCCTCAGTGGACGTCGCGGAGGTGCCGGGCGGCAGTCGAGTCGGAGTCAGCTATTACCGAAGCGAGCGCGTTCCGGACGAGAACGTGTGCGGCGCGGGCCTCACCTCCGGCATCTTCGCCCCATGCGAGAACGGCGCGCCGCCGGCTGGGGCGACGGGATGCGCCGGCGTGCAACAAGCGAACTCCGACTACGTCCTCGCGGGCGGCTCAGACCTCTCGACCCCCTACGACTTCCGGGTCGTATCGCCTGTTTTCCCGCCCCCCGACGGCATCCAGGCCGGCTTTCGTGGCCCCCATTCCGGGCTCGTCATCAACCAGGGAACGGAGGCGCACCCGGTCTGGTCCGACACGCGCAACGCCGACCCGTATGCTCCGCTCAATGGCGTCGAGCACGACGATGACGTCTTCACGGACGGCCTGCAGCTCCCGAACGGCACGGGGAACCAGGGGCCGGGCACGATCGGCTCGGAGTGAGCCTCCGCGCCGCTGCACCGGGCAGCGCAAAGCGCTGCGCGAAGCAGCGCGCCGAACCCCCCGCGAGGAGGAGGGCGCAGAGCGCATCCACACCAGAGCCACTGCGCCCTCTTCGCCTGCGTGACCAGCAAGCCGGCCGGCGTCGTCAAGGTCGTCCGCTGACGGACGTGCGCGTACCTCGCAGCACCGGGCCCCTCCGCCGGCTCCGCCGCCGCCTCCCGCCCCCTCACTCCACCGTCGCGTACGCCGGCGTCCACGCCCGCTTCCCGTCCGGCCGCGTGATCCGCGCCCGCACGTAGCGCTCCCCGCCGCGGAGCCGGTAGGTCGCCCGCCCCGCCGTGGGCTGCTGCCGCTCCAGCACGCGCCCGCTCCGCCCGACGAACTCGACAACCGCGCCCGCCGCCACAGGCCAGACCGAGAAGGCGTCCCCGGCGATCGCGATCCTCCGCAGCCTCGCCCCGGACGACGCGTAGAGCCGTCCCCCGGCGAGCGCGCTGCAGATCGCGGCGCGCGACGCCTCCCGCGAGAACACCTCGATGAACCCGCGGCCGGGCCCCGCGGGCGGCGCGCCCGACCCGGCCATGAGCTGGTGCAGATCGTCCACCGCGACGCCGACGATCCCCCCTCCCGCGGCGCCGCGCACCGTCAGCACCGCATCCCACAGCGCCTCGTGCGACGGGCGCGTCGCGTCGCCGTCCGTGTACACGTACGGGTGCCCGCTGTGGATCTCCAGGAGCTCCGCCGCAGGCGCCGCCAGGAGGTCGCCGGCGGATAACGACCAGTCGAAATTCGGATGGTTGATGAGCGCCACGCCCCCCTCCGCCCGCACACGCCCGATCGCCCACTTCAGCGCCTCCCCCTTGGTCAGGAAGGCGCCCCCGCCGATCGTCGCCCGCGTGCAGAGCGCGTTCACGTGCACGGGCTTCCCCTCTGCCCACATCGTGACCTCTTCGCCGGGGATCACGGCGAAATTCGACGCCGACGACGGGTCCTGGAACATCGCAGGATCGACGCGCTGGTTGTGGTCTGTCAGCGCCACGAAGGAATACCCGTTCTCGCGGTACCAGCGGACGACGTCGCGCGGCTCGCTGTCCCCATCGCTCAGGGACGTGTGGGTGTGGATGTTCCCGCGCTGGAACACCTCCACGTCGAGCGCCTTCTCGAAGCGCGGGTGGCCCGGCGGTCCGTCCGCTCCATGAGCAGAGCGCGAGTCGAGCGAGGCGCGCTCCGCCCTGCCGGCGAGCGCGAGGAGCGCCGCTGCGCCGATGAACAGGAGAGCACTCCAGCGTCCGCGCATGTTCATTGCAATGACATGGAGAGTATACAGAACGCCAGGGCCGCGGCCAATTCGCAGAGAGCGCGCCCGCGCTTCCGCCGCCGCGCGTTATCTCTCCCGCTCTCCGGCGCGCGCGAGGTGGTGCGCGCGTGCGCGCGCCCGCCTCCTCTTCAAATTTTAATTACCCCGGTGCACCGGCGGCATACTGCGCCCGTGACGCCCCCCCTCCTCGCGCTCGTCATGATCGTCAAGGACGAAGCCCCTTCCATCCGCGAGACCCTCGCCTCGGCCAGGCCCCACGTCGACCGGTTCACCCTCCTCGACACCGGCTCCACCGACGGCACACAGGCCCTCGCGCGCTCCGCCATGGCGGGCATCCCCGGCGATCTCGTCGAGGAGCCCTTCGTCGACTTCGGCGCGACGCGCAGCCGCGCCCTCGACCTCGCGGGCGACGCGGCCGTGTTCACCCTCATGCTGAGCGGCGACGAGCGCCTCGTCGCGGGTGACGCGCTCCGTCGCTTCTGCGAGGAGCGCCGCGACGCGTCGGGCCCGGGGCACGGCGCCTACCACGTCCGCGTGCACTACGGCGATTCCGTCTACGACTCCGCCCGGCTCGCCCGCGCCTCGGCCGGGTGGCGCTACGTCGGCGCCACCCACGAGGTGCTCTCCAAGGAGGGCGAGCCGCCCCCCTCGATCCGCGTCCCCGACGCCCACATCGTCCACGACCTCTCTCGCCGCGACGCCGCCGCCCAGACCCGGAGGTGGCAGCGCGACCTGGAGCTGCTCTCCGCCGCGCTGGCCCGGTCCCCCCGCGACGGCCGCGCCGCCTTCTACCTCGCGCAGACGCTGGAGTGCCTCGGCCGGCACGCGGAGGCGTTCGAGGCCTACGAGCGGCGCGCCGCGCTCGGCGGCTGGCAGGAGGAGGTCTACGAATCGCTGTTCCGCATGGCGCGCACCGCCGCCGCGCTCGGGCACCCCTGGCCGGAGGTGCAGCAGCGCTACCTCGACGCCCACGCCCACAGCCCGCACCGCGCCGAGCCGCTCTTCGCCGTCGCCTGGCACTGGTACGGGCAGCGGTGCTGGCCGCTCACCTACCTGTTCGCCTCCCGCGGCGCCGCCCTCCCCTTCCCCGCCCAGGCCACCCTCTTCGTGGACGCCGAGGTCTACGAGCACAAGCTGCTCGACCTCGTCGCCACCAGCGCGTTCCACGTCGGCGAGCTCGCCGCCGGCGAGGCGGCGCTGCGCAAGGCCCTCGCGCGCCGCCCCGGCGATCCGCGCCTGCTCGGGAACCTCGCGTTCTACGCGCCCGCGAAGAAGCGCTGACGCGCCGCGCTCGCCGCCGCTCAGGCGCCGTCGTCGTCCTTCCTGATCCAGCCCTTGCGGCGATAGTACGTGAGCAGCCCGACGACGCTCGCCAGCATCAGGCACCATACGAGCGGATAGCCGTAATACCAGTCGAGCTCCGGCATGTTGTACGGCGAGCTCTCGTGGTGGAAGTTCATCCCGTAGATGCCTGCAATGGCGGTGACCGGGAGGAAGATCGTCGAGATGATCGTGAGCACCTTCATGATCTCGTTCATCTTGTTCGATATCCCGGAGAGGTGGAGATCCATGAGGCCGGAGCTCAGCTCGCGGTAGGTCTCGACCATGTCCATCAGCTGCACCGCGTGATCGTACGTGTCGCGCAGGTAGAGCCGCGTGTCCTTGGAGATCATCGGGTTGTCCTCGCGGAGCAGCGCGTTGACGAGATCGCGCTGCGGCCAGATGGCGCGCCGGAGCGTGAGCAGATCCCGCTTCAGATCGTGGATCGGCTTCGACATCCGGCGCTTCGCGTCGATCACCTCGACCTCCAGGTCCTCGATGTGCTCGCCGAGCCGCTCGAGCACCGGGAAGAAGCCGTCGACCACCGCGTCGAGCAGCGCGTACGCCAGGTAATCGGCGCCCCGCTCCCGGATCGAGCCCCGGCCGGAGCGGATTCGCTCCCGCACGGCCTCCATGACGTCCCAGTCGGCCTCTTCCTGCACCGTCAGGACGAACGATTTGCCGACCAGGATGGCCAGCTGCTCGGTGCGCAGCACGCAGCGCTCGTTGACCTGCGCCATCCGCGCGATGATGAGGACGTGCTCGCCCCCGTAGACGTCCGCCTTCGGCCGCTGGGGCACGTTGACCATGTCCTCCAGCGCGAGCGGGTGGACACGGAAGATCTCGCCCAGCCGCTCGAAGGTCCCCTTGTGCCCGAGCCCCCGGACATCGACCCACGTGATGGAGGGCCGGTCGTCCGTGAGGTAGGGGATGCACTCGTCGACGCTCTGGATCTCCTTCTCGGACACGACCTCGGCGTCGTAGTCGATGACGAAGATCTTCGGCCGCTGCGTCTCCTCGATGACGAGCGTTCCGGGCGGCGACGCCGGCGGCGGCTCGTGCACGAGCCGGGCGCGCCTGGGCCGCATCGTCGTCCGGTCGGGGTCGGCCCTCTCCTGGACCCAGGAGGCGCGCGGCTGCGGCGCGCTGCTGCGCCGCGACTCGGGGGGTAGCGTGGAGCTCGTCACGGGGGCGTGATGGTAGACCAAGATCCCGTGGCATCGAGCACGGGATGACGCGGGATGATACGCGAGAGCGAGCGCGCTCTCTCGCTCGCTCCGCGGCGCCGGGTGGCGTATGCTGATCGGGCCGCGGAGGGGAGTTGCTGGTCGGGCCGCGGCGGGGAACGGGCGCTCGCAGGGCCGCCTCTTCCTCCCTGTCCCTGCTGGCCGGGGGAGCGCGCGACGCGCGCCGGCCTGCGCCTCGCGCCGCCGCGCGCCCTGCCCTTCCGGATGCCCATGGGAACGACCCTCGACATCGCGATCGGCCTCGTCAGCGTCTTCTTCCTGCTCAGCGTCCTCTGCTCGGCCATCCACGAGGCGCTCGCCGGCGTGCTCCGGCTGCGCGCGCTCAACCTGGCGCAGAGCATCGAGATCATGCTGGCCGACAGCGAGCTCGACGCGCACGTGAAGCAGTCGCCCGGCGCCGCCGACACAGCCGCCCCCAAGAGCTCCCCGCTGGAGCAGGTCATGAGGCGCGCGGCGCGGCGCGCTGTCGAATTGGTGCGCACCCGGGTGATGCCGGGGCCGCTCCCGAGCCCGCTCGCGGCGAAGCTCCGCGAGCACCCGCTGATCAAGGATCTCAAGTACGGCTGGGTAGGGCCGTCCTACATCCCGTCGCACGCGTTCGTGGCCGCGCTCATCGACACCCTGCGGCAGGTCCCCTGGCCCGACAGCGCCGCGGCGCTGCCCCCGCAGGCCGGCGCCGCACCTTCGCAGACCGGCGCCGCGCCTGCGCCGGCGGGCGACGCCGCTTCGCCCCCGCAGCAGGCGAGCGACGGCGTCGCTCCGCCGCAGGCGAGCGCCGCCGCGCCTGCGCCGGGCGAGATCGCGGCGGCGCCGAGCCGCGACGAGGACCCGCTCGACGAGCTGAAGCACATCATCCGGAGCATGCCGCCGAAGAGCGATCTCCGGCGCGCCCTCACCACGATCGTCGACTCGACGGTCAAGGACATGCGCGAGGCCAACATACGGCTGGAGCGCTGGTTCAATGACGCCATGGACCGGGCCGCCGGCCGGTACAAGCGCCGCGCGCAGCTGATCATCAGCGCGACGGCGCTCGTCCTCTGCGTCGGGTTCAACGCCGACAGCATCCGCCTCGCGGGCGCCCTCTCGCGCGACGCGGTGGTGCGCGCCCGGCTGATCGCGGCGGCGCAGGAGATCGCGAAGTCGCCGCCCCGCGCCGCGCCCCAGGCCGGCGGCGTCGACCAGAACGAGGACATCATGGCCGCGATCGCCGAGGGAAGCGGCGCGCGCTCCCGGCTCACCGGGCTCGACATCGAGATCACCTGGGGCGTGAAGACCCCCGAGCACACGAGCGTTCCGAAGCTCTGGAACGCGATCGCGGCGATCCTCGGCCAGGGCATCGTCGGCTGGATCCGCGGGGTGCTCGACAGGCTCCTGACCCCCGGCATCCTCATCACCGCGGTCGCCGCCTCCCTCGGCGCGCCGTTCTGGTTCGATCTGCTCAACAAGCTCGTGAACCTCAGGACCGTCGGAAAGAGCCCCGAGCCTTACGAGCCCCCCAAGGGCGCCGGGCCGGACAGCAGCGTGACCCGCTGACCCTGCACGACGATCAAGGGGACGACACGCCCGGTCGTCCTACCACGACGCTGGAACCTCGTCGTGGGTTGGAAGCCCTCCGCTGGCGCACCCCCACGGCGCCCTGGATCCCCAGAAGATGTGATCCGTCGGCGAGATGGGCGGCGCTGTATCCAGCGAACCGGCCGGGACGACCATGATCTTGCCGCCGCGCCTCAGACGCGGGACGGGACACCCGCAATGGCTGCAAAACCACTTCCCGAAGCTCTTCGCCGTGGGCAGCTCATAACGCGTGATGGCCTCTTCCCCTGACAGCCATCGGAGCTGGCCGGGATCGACGGCCAGATTCGTGGCGTGGCCCGTGCCCGTGCCCTTGCGACACCGCGAGCAATGGCAATGGACCATCAGCTGGAACGGCGGATCGACCTCGAATGTCACCGCCCCGCAAAGACAACCCCCGTGAATGGTGGACTCGCTCATCTGCTCTCTCCAGGCGCCTGACGCCGCGATGGAATGGGATGCTCAGCCTGTCTCCGTGATCCTGCCCGGAGATCGCGGGCCGATGTAGCAGGCCATCGCGCTACGATGGCCGAGCCTCGCCTGCCCGCGCGCTCCTGCTCCGATCGTGGGGGGAGCTTGGACGTCGGTCAACCCGAGGTGTCAACCCCTCGCGACACCGTGGCCGCACGGACACGCGCCGCAGCCGCTCCTTGCGCCGGCAGCGCCATTTCGCCCGTGCCTCTGAGCTGGTACGCAGGCTGCTAGATCCAGGGGACCGGACCATGAAGATATTGAGCGCTTGCTTTCTGCTGGGGATTCTCGTTGGCTGTCAGAAATCCGAGGAGGCCGGCCTGCCGGCGGCGAGCTCGGGACCGAGCGCCGGCTCGAGCGCTCCGGCGGCGGCCGCCGCGGAGACAGCGTCGCCGGCCGCCGCGGAGGCAGCTTCGTCGGCCCCCGCGCCCGCGACCGCGGCGCCCACCGAGCCGGCTCCGTCGTCGAGTGCGCCGGCGTCTTCCGGTGCGCCGGCGTCCTTCAAGGAGGGCCGGAGCGAGTCGATCGCGGCCGCCGTCGGCCTCGGTTGCGAGGCGAAGAGCCTCGACGGCTGGATCGAGCTGCTTTGCCGGAAGAAGAACGGGACCGGAGGGCACCCCGTTCGCGCGGTGATCCACGATCCGAGCGCGGAGGCTGCAGCCGAAAAGCCGAGCGAGCCCGTGGCGGCGGACGGCGCCGGCGAGGGGCCCGACGCCGGCCCGTCGAACGAGGTCCTCGCCGACGAGCGCGGCGAGCTCCGGCTCGTCGCACCGTTCCGGGCCGAGGCCAAGCAGAGCGTCACGCTGGAGTGGACCGACACGCGCTACGAGCTCCAGATCGACGGGACGAGCGCGAAGCTCGACTGGGCCGGCTCCGTGGTGTCGCACCGGCGCGCCTGCCAGGAGCTCCTCGATCAGAACCGAGCGCGCATCTCCGGCGCGCAGAAGCTCGAAGGGCCCGAGAAGGTCTCGGCGGCCGAGGCGACGCGCCTGCCGAAGTTCGGGGTCTGCCAGCCGGCGGGGCTCGGCTCCTGGGCGCTGTCGCTGACGCGCTTCGCGGGCGCCGGCGAGGGCGCGGCGCGCGCGCTCGCCTTCGACATCGAGGTCGTGCGCATCGACCTCGAAGGCAAGCGCTTCGCGGCGCCGCTCGGAACGATCGAGGTCGCGCCCGGCGGACTCGCGATCTCCGCGTTGAACGTCTATGACTTCGACGACGACGGCAACGACGAGCTCATCGTCCCCTACGAGCTCAACGCGCTTGCCGCGGGCGCGAAGCCGGCGGCGCCGAGCCCGATCTGGACGTTCTCGAACGGAGCGGTGTCCGCCTATGCGAAGGCCCCGAGCGTCTCCGGCGGCCTCGGCATCGAGCACCTCGACCACGACATGCGGCCGGACATCGGGAGCTACGGTCCCTTCGTCGCGTGGCTCGGCGCGGACTGCGGCGTGAAGAGCTGCCCGCCGCGCGTGACCGGGCCGAAGTTCTACTTTCACTCGGTGCAGGACGGTTCGTTTTCAGCGACCGACGCCGGCGCGACGGCGGCGCTCGGCCGCGCGTGCGGCAAGAAACCCGCGGCGATCGTCGTGACGGCCGGCAGCGGCGTGAACGTCGCTCAGACGGCGAAGAACCTCGTCTGCGCGCGCGTGCTCGGAGCCACGCGGGAGGCGATCGAGGGCGAGCTCACGGCCAAGCGCGCCGACCTCTGCGGCGGCGCGGCGACCTGCGCGCTGTCGAGCACGTTCGAGGCCTGGCTCGACGCGGCGCTCCCGGCTGAGCTGGGGAGCGCCGCGAAGCTGTAAAGGCTGCAGGTAATTCGAGGCCGCGCCGCGGAGACTCGATCCGTCATCTGCCGTCCTTCTCCGTGAATCCGAGCACGTGCATGCCGAACGAGGCCGCGAGCAGGATAGCCGCCTCGAGCGGGATGCGGGCGCCCTTCACGTTGTTCTTCGCCGGATCGATGAACAGATCCTGGGCTCGAGGGAACTGCGCGTTTCGAAGGTCGCAGTCCTCGAAGCGCGTCCCCGCGAAGCGGCACTCCTCGAACACCGCCCCGGCGAGGTCCGTCGCGGCGAAGACCGACTCGGTGATCGCGCACCGCTCGAAGCGCGTCTTGCGCAGCGCGAGCGAATCCATGATGACATACCGCAAGTCGCAATCCTCGAACGACACGTCGGGATATTTCGCGATGTTCGTCCAGTCGACGCCCATCAGCTTGCAGGAGTTGAACGCCACGCCGCGCAGCGAGAGCATGGTGAGGTCGGCCTTGGTCAAATCACAGCTCTCGAAGACACAGCTCTCGAGACGAGCGCGCGTCCAGCGGCTCTCGCCGAGCTTCGAACGCCGGAACACACAACCGCAAAAATCTCGGCCGCTCAGGTCCGCTCGTTCCAGGGTGAGCCCATCGAACGTCTCCCCGTCGAAGGAGTCCTTCCCTTCGAACGGATCCAGCCTCCCTGGAGAGATTTCTCCACCGCCGCCAGCGCCGGGCTTGGGCTTATCTCCGCTGATCGATCGTCCTCGTCCGGCCATTCCCTGCTCCAGTCCACCCAACGATTTCAGACAGGGTGTCATCGTCTGATGGTGGGCGTCAAGGCGCTCACCCGGCGCGTGACTCGGTCGTACGGTGGTTGAACGGCCGTGGCCGCCGAGCGCGTCGCCTGTCTCCACGCGCGCGCTCGGCGGGGATCCCGCGCGGCTCAGGAGAAGCCGTCGATGGCCGCGTTCAGCGTGGCGCTGGGCCGCATCGCGGCGAACGTCTTCTTGTCGTCGAAGTGGTAGTAGCCGCCGAGGTCGACGGGCTTACCCTGCGCGCCGATCAGCTCGCCGTCGATCTTGGACTCGTTGTCCGTCAGGGTCTGGGCGAGCTTGCCGAACCTGGCCGCCAGCTCCTTGTCCTCGGTCTGCTTGGCGAGGGACTGCGCCCAGTAGAGCGCGAGGTAGAAGTGGCTGCCGCGGTTGTCGATCTCGCCGACCTTGCGCGCCGGGCTCTTGTTGTTCTCGAGGAACAGGCCGACCGCCGTGTCCAGCGCCTTGGCGAGCACCTTCGCCTTGGCGTTGTTGGTCTTGTTGGCGAGGTCCTCGATCGACACCTGCAGCGCCAGGAACTCACCGAGCGAGTCCCACCGCAGGTAGTTCTCCTTCTGCAGCTGCTGGACGTGCTTCGGCGCCGAGCCGCCGGCGCCGGTCTCGTACAGGCCGCCGCCGGCCAGCAGCGGCACGATGGAGAGCATCTTGGCGCTGGTGCCCAGCTCCAGGATCGGGAACAGGTCCGTCAGGTAGTCGCGCAGCACGTTGCCGGTGACGCTGATGGTGTCCTTGCCCTCCTTCATGCGGCCGAGCGTGAACTGGATCGCTTCCACCGGGCTCTTGATCGGGAGCTCCAGGCCCTTGGTGTCGTGCTCGGACAGGTAAGCCTTGACCTTGGCGATCAGGTTCTTGTCGTGGGCGCGGTTCTCGTCGAGCCAGAACACCGCCGGGGCGCCCGTGGCGCGCGCGCGGGAGACGGCCAGCTTGACCCAATCCTTGATCGCGATGTCCTTCGTCTGGCACGCGCGGAAGATGTCGCCGGCCTCGACCTTCTGCTCCAGCAGGGCGTTGCCGGAGGCGTCGACGACGCGCACCGTGCCGCTCTCGGCGATCTTGAAGGTCTTGTCGTGTGAGCCGTACTCCTCCGCGGCCTGCGCCATGAGCCCCACGTTCGGCGAGGTGCCCATCGTGCGCGGGTCGAACGCCCCGTGCTGCTTGTGGAACTCGATCGTCGCCTGGTAGATGCCGGCGTAGGAGCGATCGGGGATCGTGAACTTGGCGTCGTAGAGCTTGCCATCCGTGCCGTACATCTTGCCGCTGGAGCGGATGGCCGCCGGCATCGAGGCGTCGATGATCACGTCCGAGGGCACGTGCAGGTTGGTGATGCCGCGGTCGGAGTCGACCATGGCCAGCGTCGGGCGTTGCTCGTAGACGGCCTTGATGTCCGCCTCGATCGCCGCCTTCTCGTCTGCCGGCAAGCCCTGGATCTTGGTGTACAGGTCGCCGATGCCGTTGTTCGGGTCGAAGCCGATCTTGGCCAGCGTGGCCGCGTGCTTCTCGATCGCCTCGGCATAAAACACGCTGACGGCGTGCCCGAAGAGGATCGGGTCGCTGACCTTCATCATCGTGGCCTTGAGGTGCAGGGAGAACAGCACTCCCTGCTTCTTCGCGTCCGCCACCTGCTCGGCGTAGAACGCGCGCAGGGCCTTGGCGCTCATCACGCTGGCGTCGACGACCTCGCCCGCCTGCACCTTGACGCTCGGCTTGAGCACGGTCGTCTTGCCGCCGGCGACGAGCTCGATCTTCAGCTCCTGCGCCTTGTCCACCACGACGGACTTCTCGCTGCCGTAAAAGTCACCGCCCGACATATGCGCGACGTGGCTCTTCGAGTCGCGGCTCCACGCGCCCATCGAGTGCGGGTGCTTCTTGGCGTAATCCTTGACGGCGGGCGAGGCGCGGCGATCGCTGTTGCCCTCGCGCAGGACGGGGTTCACGGCGCTGCCGAGCACCTTGGCGTAACGCGCCTTGATCGCCTTCTCCTCCTCCGTCTTCGGCTCGGAGGGATAGTCCGGCACGGCATAGCCCTGCTGCTGCAGCTCCTTGATGGCGGCCACGAGCTGCGGGATGGAGGCGCTGATGTTGGGTAGCTTGATGATGTTGGCGTTCGGCGTCTTGGCCAGCTCACCGAGCTCCGCCAGGTGGTCGCCTAGCTTCTGGCTGTCCGTCAGCCGCTCGGGGAAGTTGGCGAGGATGCGGCCCGCCAGGGAGATGTCGCGCGTCTCGACTCGAACCCCGGCGGCCTTCGTGAACGCCTCGACGATCGGGAGGAGCGAATAGGTGGCCAAGGCCGGCGCCTCGTCCGTCTTCGTGTAAATGATGGTAGAATTTTGCGTTTCCACTGTTTTCTCGAGGGTTGAACGGGTCGGGATTGTTGGAAAGGTTTCGCCCGGTGCCAAGGGCCCGTCGCACCGGCACAATGCCTGGCACCGGAATTTGCGCAAGCCCCTGGCTCCGGGCCGAGGCGCCGCCGACCTGGCCCGCCGGATGCACGAGCGGCGGGCCGTGGCAGAGCCGCTGCCGGAGCGCGGCGCAGCGCGTAAGTAGAAGAAGCCGGCTCGCTGCGCGATGAGGTGTGCGCGACGAGCGGATCGGGCGACATCGCTGGCGTCGGAGGGCGAGGTCGCGGGGACTGTGGAGCGCATTCGAGCGCGACGCAGCGCGCAAAACGGCGCATCGGCGGGCCGCGGGCACACTTCATCCTTGACAGGCGGTTCGCTGGTCCGCGGTGCTCTTGCCATCTGGAGCACCTCACCGACCTCGCGCGTCTGCAGATCACCGAGCTCCTCCCACACCAGCTCTGCACCGTCTTCGTGATAGGCGCCGTCGAGAACGTGCAGCTATGGATTCAATCGGAGTCGCTGGACGTACGTGGCACGACCGTCACGGAGCCGGTCTTGGCGGCTCCGCGCGCGCCGCGGCGCGCGGCGTGCTCGCTGTCGTAGAGCTCGTTGTGGGTCATGCCGTGGGAGGAGCGCCTGGGCGCTGATCAGCCGCCGCCGCTGGCAGGGGCCTCCGCGACCGGCAGCGCGACGAAGAACGCGCTGCCCCGTCCGACGCTGGACTCGACCCAGATCCGGCCGTCGTGAGCGTCGACGATCCCCTTCACGATGGAGAGCCCGAGCCCGGTGCCCGCGCGGGCGGTGGGGCGCGCCTGCCAGAAACGATCGAAGATCAGCGGGATGTCCCCTTGCGCGATCCCGAGCCCGGTGTCCGTCACGGAGAGCATCACCTCGTCGCCGAGGGCTCGTGCACGGACGGTGATCTCCCCGCGCGCCGGCGTGAACTTGACGGCGTTCTCCAGGAGGTTCGAGAGGACTTGCTGCAGCCGCACCGGATCGGCGGAGACGGCGGGGAGGTCGGCCGCGAGCTCGTTCGTGAGACGCAGGAGCTTGGCCGCCGCGAGCGGCCGGATGGCGTCGACCGCGTCGCCCACGAGCGGCGCGAGCGGAACCGGGCGCCGCTCGACCGAGAGACGTCCGGCCTCCATGGCCGCGGCATCGAGCAGGTCCCGGATGAGGCGGCTCATCCGCTCGGCGGATCGCTTGATGATGTCGAGTCGCTCGCGCGACCTTCCACTGGAGTCCGGCCCCCCGCTCATCAGAAGCTCGATGCTCATGATCATCGCGCTCAGAGGGGCCCTGAGGTCGTGGGAGACGATGGCGAGGAGGTCCTCTCGGGCGCGCGTGGCGCTCTGGGCCTCCTGGTAGAGCTGCGTCGCGCGCTCGGCGAGCTGCTGCTCGCGGAGCCCGGCGAGGACGAGCGCCTCGTTGGCCTGTCGCACCTCGGCGGCCATCTGGGCCAGCTCGATGCCCGCCGTCACCTGCACCGTCGTGTCGATGAGGCGCACGCAGAGGCCCCATGAGCGTGCCCGCCCGTCGAGGACGGGGGACACGACGGCGAGGCAATGGCCCGTCCGTCCGCCCGCGGAGGCATAGACGAGATCGCTCGCGAGCTCGGTGGTCCCGCTTCGATGGACGCGGTCCTCGATCTCGGCGAGCGTGCCGGCGTCCTGGAGGAGCGTGACGAGCGGCTCGCCCTTCATCTCTTCGGGCGATCTCTGCATGAGCCGGCAGAGCGCCTGGTTCGCATAGCGCACGACGTGCTTCGGCCCCCCGGTGAACGCCGTCGGCAGGGGCGAGGATTCCGCGGCGCGGCGCAGGAGGGCCTCGGTGCCCGGCGGCGCGGACCTCCGCTCGGACGGTCTCCTTACCTTCCGCGGCGGACTCATCTCCCCAGCCTCGCCCCTCCTCTACTCTCGGCCGAGCGCGCGCGCCAGCGGCCGATAGATCGTCTTGCCCTCCTCGACGACCCTGATGGCGTAGCTCAGCTTGACGAGCCGATCGAGCGCACAGCCGAGCTCTGCGCCCCTCCAGCCGAGCGCGGCGGCGATCTCCTCCTGCGTGGCCTCCTTCTCCTCCAGGAGGAGCTGCAGCAGCGTGTCCTCCTCTTCGGTGAGCCCTGGATACGCCGCGCGCTCGCGCTGCGCGCGCAGCTTCGGCTCCCCGGTCAAGATGCCCTGGTACTGCGTGAGCGGCGCCTTGATCACCATCCCCTTCGAGGTGATCGCGAACTCGTGCAGCTCGGCCGAGTGCTGGCTTTTCCGCATCTTGACGATCGATAACACCTTCTTCAGCGCGCCGTCGATCTCGGCGTAGCGCAGGATGACGATGTTCTCGGTCAAGAACGAGACGGCGTGGGGGCTGAAGCGCAGCTCGTGGAACGACTCGGTGACCTCGACGGTCATGAGCATGGTGACGCCCGCGCCCGTCAAGGCCCCCATCATGCGATAGAGCGACTCCCGGAAGTCCTCGCGGAAGGCCGGCGCCAGGGCCACCTCGAACCCCGTGAGCGAATCGATCACGAGCCGCTTGGCGTGCATCTCCATGACCGCCTGCTGCAATTCCTGGAGCGTCTCGTCGACCGAGAGGTCGAGGGGCCGGAGCGAGATGATCCTGAGCGCACCGCTCTTCACCATGCCGTCGAGGTCGAAGCCCATCTCCCCCGCGCGGGCGAGGTAGTCCTTGGGGTGCTCCTCGAAGACCACGAGGACACCGGGCTCCTCCGGGGTCGCGCCCGAGATGAAGTGGGTGCCAAGGCACGTCTTGCCGCAGCCCGAGGGCCCCGCGACGAGCATGGTGTCCCCGAGGGGGATCCCGCCGCCCATCGGCCCGTCCAGCCCGGGGACGCCGCTCGAGACGCGGTGGCTCGGGTGGGCCCTCTCGCTCTCCGCCATCCTCTTCAGGACGCGCGGGAAGATGTGGAGGCCGTCTCGGTCGATCCGGAAGGTGTGGAGCCCAGGCATGGACGCCTGGCCGCGGAGCTTCATGACCTGGAGCTTGCGGACGATGGAGTTCCGCTCCCTGCTCTGGCTGAGCCAGAAGATGCTGTCCGCGACGGTGAAGATCGGGTTGTCCTGCATCTCCGCCTCGAGGTACTCGCCGACGAGGAAGGTCGTCGCCTGCCAGCTCGTGAGATGAAGCGCGAGGCGCTGCAGGAACGATTGCAGCTCCATCTCGCCCGCCTCGCGCAGCACCCGCGCGCGAACGACGGCGCGGAAGGAGTCCACCACCACGATGGCGGGCTCCGTCTCCTGCACGATCTGCACGATCCTGTCGAACACCTTGCCGAGGTCCTGCTGGAGCACCTCCTGGCTCAGATCCACGAAGCGGATGGGATCTCCCACCTTCTTGGCGTCGAAGAACGACATCTGCTGCAGGTAGCGCAGCATCTTGAGGGCCGGCTCGCCGAGGACGGTGAAGTAGAGGGCTCTCCTCTCGGTCGTCGCGCTGCCGAACATGATCTGATGGGCCAGCGTCGTCTTCCCCGACCCCGGCTCGCCCGCGATCAGGTTGAACGAGTACTCGGGCAACCCCCCGCCGAGCACCTCGTCGAGGCCCGGGACCCCGGTCGACAGACGCGAGAACGGCGTATCTCCGGTCGTGCTCATCTACTTGCCCCCCGTGGTGGAGGCTCCACGGCTCTCTGCAGGTCGCGGCACCTCCGTCCAGATCCGCTGGACGATCCGCAGCGCGAGCTCCTCGCCGATGAACGTGAAGAGCAGTCCGATGAGGTGCGCCAGCAAGGCTGTCATGCCGTCGATCACGGCCGGCGCGCCCTCGCGCTCGACGCGCCCGGCCAGACCCTCGAAGACCACGTTCGACCTCGCCGGAACGACGGCGGTCTCGATCCAGCCGTGCTCCGGCTGCGCCAGGTGGACCGCGCGCCCGACGAGCGCCTCGACCCCCGCCACGCCGACGAGGCTCCGCAGCGCCTCGTGGAGGCGCTGAAAGCAGCGCTCGACGCCCCGCGCGATCTCCTCGGGAGCCTCGCGCTCCCCGAGCTCGTGCTGCATGATCCAGCGCGCCACGCCGAGCGCATCGGGGCTCGGGCTCATCACGGGGGCCCGCCCATGGAAGAGGGCGCCGAGCGCTTCACCCGCAGCTCCGAGGGCATGCGAGCGATCCCCGAGAGGACCTCTTCGCCGCTCTCCATGGCGGCGAGCACGCGGAGGCCGCCGTTCGAGATCTCGTACTGCCGGATCGTGCGGTCGTGCGCGGTGTCGCGCATCTTGAGGATGGAAAGGATGCGGTAGAGCTCACTGCGGAACTCCACGTATCGGAGAAGGATCAAGTTCTCGCCCAGGCTCGCCAGCGGAGAGTCGGAGAAGTCGAGCTCCGGGCCGGTGACCTGGCTGATCTCCCGCGTGACGAGCGCCGTCACGTCACGGGTTCGAAGCACCTCCGCGAAGCAGGTGAGGACGCTGCGCCGGCGCCGCTCGTCGGGCACTGCTTGCTCGATCTCGGCGATGCTGTCCAGCGCGAGCCGCTTGGGGCCGAAGTCCTCGATTTCCCGCAGCATCTCGCAGAGCAGCTCGTCCGCGCCGGTGTCGATCGGGACGCGATGGAGGACGCGGACGAGGCCCTGCTCGATAGGCGTCGCCAGATCCATGCCGAAGGCGCGCACCTTGTCGACGAGGAGGCTCGGCGACTCTCGATAGCCGACGATGAGGCCCTTTTCACCTCGTCGGGCGCCGTCGACGATGTACTGCAACCCCACGAGCGTCTTGCCCGTCCCGGGGGCGCCCGCGAGGAGCGTCACGCTGCCGCGGGGCAGCCCTCCCGACAGCATCTTGTCGAGCTCGACCTGCCCGAGCGGCAGCCGCTCCTGGTGGAGGCCGCTGTCGGAAGGCACCGTGAGGGCCTCGATGCGTGGAAAGATGCTCACGCCGTCGGGACCGAGCCGCATCGTGTGGACGCCGAGCATCGGAGAGCGCCCTCGCACCTTCTGGACCTGGACGGTGCGCATGGCCTGGGTGCCGACGTTCATCTGGGCCAGGAGGATGATGCAGTCGCTCATCGTGAGCTCCGGCGGCATCCCCGCGCCTGGATCGAGCCGGCCGCTGCCGGTGCTCGTGATGATCGTGGTGCATTCGAGCCCCGCGAGCGCCACGGCGAGCTCGTAGATGAACGTGCGGATCTGAGCCGTCCCGGCATGGAGGTCGCGGATCGTGTCGAGGCCGTCGATGACGAGGAGGCTCGCCCGATGGTCCTTCACCGCCGCGATGAGCGCGTCGAGCGTCCGGTCGAGCCCTTCCTTGACGACCGGATAAACGTGCAAGAGGAAGAGTTGCTTTCCTATCCTGCTCTCGTCGAAGAACGAGAAGGACCGGAGGTGCCGGGCGAGCCGGGCGGGAGGCTCCGAGAGCGTGGAGACGTACGCGACGTTCTTGTTCGAGGACGCGGCGCGAAAGGCGATCTGCAACGAGAGCGTCGTCTTTCCCGACCCGGGCGGCCCCGTGACGAGGATGACGTCGCCCTCGGGGACGCCGCCGCCGAGGAGCCGATCGAGGTTCGGAACGCCGCTCTCAAGCATCTGGCCGACCCACCGCTCGTCCTGGCCTCGCTGCGGTGCCTTGCTGTCGTACTAGTAAGCCGGTCAAGCCGACCAGCAAGCGCCATGTGGGGGTTCCCCCGTTGAGAACCGCTCCGGAGGGCTCAACGGCAAGGTAGCGGTCGGTCGCGCGTCGAGCTGCTGCCAGCGCTGGAGCTGCACGTGCGCGCGGAGCAGCCGGCGGGCCATTCCGGCGGGTTCGGCCACCTCAACCACGGAGTGGAACACGGCCACGAGCTACGGCTTCACGGGCATCGGTGCGTGGAGCGTGAACCTGTTCAAGGCGGGCAAGGCGTTCCGCTACCCTTGACGGGGGCCGATCCCGCCAGGCTGCGAGCATCGGCGGGTCGGAGGCATGACAGACCTGCACGGTGCCGGATGACTGGATTGCGCCCTGCCTGTCGACCGCGACTCGTCCAGTCATGTCCGTCCCCGGTTCCCCGAGGGCAACGGTGCAGCGAAGGACCGAGCGTGTCGACGGCTGCCGCGAGCACGATTCTGACGTGATTCGCTGGAAGCACCCCGGAAGGTGGGGAAGGAGACCAACTCAGGGTGAGGCGGCAGCCGGATTTGTCTATCGGACCACAAGAGCAGGCGCGAGATCGAGATCCCCGAATTCAGACAAGGCCCATCAATCGCCAGCACCTGCCTCCTCCCAAATACACACTGGCGTCGTGGTGTCCATACTTCATACTGCGTAGCGGCCGCATCGCGATGCGGACGACATCGATTTTGCACGCTTTTACAAGCTTTGGCCCAGCTTGGCGCCTGCTCCTCGTGCCCAGGTGACCAGGCGGCCCAGATGTCTGAAGAGCATACGACAGATCAGCAAGCACGGTGTGCGCGCAGGTGTGCGCGTGTCGAACGTCTCGACGCGGCGCGCGGTTGCTCCACGCGCATCGATGCGACCGACCCCTATCAGCAACAAGGAGGTCATCCGCGATGAACGAAATTTCCTATTCCCCGCTCTCACTGGAGCAAGAACGTGCTTGGGTGCTCGCCCGGGGCCGAGGCGCCGCGCCGGGCTTGAACGAAGGGGGCGCGGCGTGGCTGGACGGCGAGCTGGACGTGCCCAGGCTGGTCCATGCCATCGAGGAGCTCACGGGGCGTCAGGCGATCCTGAGGACATCCTTCGCAGAGCGCGAGGGACAGCCGGTGCAGGTCGTCTCGCCGCGGGCAGACATCGACTTCCTCGAGGTGCATCTCGGCGCCGAAGGACAGCCCGCCTCGGATGGAGCCGCGCTC
The DNA here is from genome assembly GCF_051525245.1 of Sorangium sp. So ce128. Classification (NCBI taxonomy): domain Bacteria; kingdom Pseudomonadati; phylum Myxococcota; order Polyangiales; family Polyangiaceae; genus Sorangium; species Sorangium sp. So ce128. The sequence continues at coordinate 9,613,273 of NZ_CP150313.1, forward strand.
GCGATGGCCCGCCGGGAGATCGCTCGGCCCCTCGATCTGGAGCGCGGCCCTCTCTGGCGCGTGAGCCTCATCCGGGTGCATCCAGGGCGCCACCTCATCGCGCTCTCCATGCACCCCCTCCTCTCGGATGGCAAACCGAGCGTGGCGCTGTTCTTTTCGGAGCTATTCGACGGCTATCATGGCGTCGAGCTGCAGGCGCCGCCGCTACGCTACCAGGACCACGCACGGCGGCAGCGGGAGCACAGGACCGCCGAGCTCCTCGACCAGCAGCTCGCGCACTGGCGTCGCGAGCTCTCGGGGGCACCGGAAGCGCTGGAGATCAGGACGGATCGGCCGCGGCCCGCGGAGCGGACCTTCGCCGGAGGCTCGGCGGAGCGCGCGCTCGATCAGGAGCTCGTGCGAGAGCTCCGCGCGCTGGCCCGGGAGGAGGACGTGGCGCTGTCCGCCGTCCTGCTCGCGGGAATGCACGCCGTGCTCCACCGCCATACCGGCCAGGACGACGTCCTCATCGGCGTTCCGCTGTCCGGACGAGACGAGGAGACCCGAGGCCTCATCGGGGCATTCGGGAATCTCGTGACCGTACGGGGCAGGCTGGGCGCGGATCCGAGCTTTCGCGCGCTCCTGCGCCAGGTGCGCCGCTCCCTGCAGGAGGGGAGCGAGAACGGGGATCTCTCCTTCACCTCTCTGGTCGAGCAGCTCTCGCTGCCGCGGGATCCAAGCCGCGCACCGCTCGTCCAGGCCATCTTCTCCAGCGAGCCGAGCACGCTGGAGCCGAAGCGAGGCCCTCTGCTCACGCTGACGGAGGTGGCGCGCGAGGCGACCGAGGTGGCCTTCGAGCTCGCCGTCCGCGTCGAGCAGACCGACGCGGGCCTCTTCGCGCGCGTCGATTACAATCGAGACCTCTTCGAGCGCGCGACGGTCGAGCGGCTGCTCGGGCACTGGGCGGTTCTGCTGCGCGGGGCGGCGGGCGACCCGGAGCAGCGCGTCTCGGAGCTGCCGGTCCTGACCGAGGAGGAGCGCCGCGCGCTGCTCGCGTGGAACCGCGGCGAGGTGTTCGATCCGCCGCGCGATCGGCTGCACGAGCGGGTCGAGGCGCACGCCCGGCGCACCCCGTCCGCGGTGGCGGTTGTGTTCGAGGGACAGCGTCTCACCTATGCCGAGCTCGATCGAAGGAGCAACCAGATAGCCCACCTCCTCCGGGAGAGCGGCGCGGGGCCCGAGGTCCCGATCGGCGTCTGCCTGGAACGATCGCTCGAGATGATCGTGGCGCTGCTCGGCGTCCTCAAGTCCGGCGGCGCCTATGTCCCGCTCGACCCCTCTTACCCGGCGGACCGGCTCGCCTTCCTGCTGGAAGACGCCGGCGTGCCCGTGATCCTCACCGAGGAGCGCTTCGCCTCCCGGCTCCGGAGCGGGAGCGCGAGGGTGGTGTGCATCGACGCGGATCGGGCCATGATCGAGCGACAGCCCGAGGACAAGGTAGGGCCCGCGCCGAACGAGGGCCCGGACGACCTCGCGTACATCATCTACACCTCGGGATCGACCGGGAAGCCCAAGGGGGTGATGGTCAGCCACGCCAACGTGGTTCGCCTCTTCGACCACACCGCCAGCGCGTATCGCTACAGCGACCGCGACGTCTGGACGCTGTTCCACTCGTATGCGTTCGATTTCTCCGTCCTGGAGATCTTCGGCGCGCTCTGCCACGGCGGACGGCTGGTCGTCGTCCCGTTCGTCACGAGCCGGACGCCGGACGCGTTCTACAGGCTCCTCGGTGATGAAGGGGTGACCCTCGTCTGCCAGACGCCCTCGGCGCTCCGCCAGCTCATCCACGCCGACGCGGCGGCCGAGCCAGCGCTCCGCGACCGCCTGCGGCTGCGTCTCGTGATCTACGGCGGCGAGGCGTCCGACGTGGCGATGCTCGAGCCGTGGTGGGACCGCCACGGGGACGAGCACCCCAGGCTCGTCCACGTCTATGGTCCCACCGAGACGACCGTGATCGCCACCCACCGCGCGATGGGAAAGCCCGATCTGGAGCGGCCGTGGTCGAGCTCGATCGGCGTCGCATTCCCCGACGTCCGGGTGCTGCTCCTCGATCGCAACCGCGCGCCCGTCCCCGTCGGCGTCGCCGGCGAGATCTACATCGGCGGCCCCGGCGTGGCGCGCGGCTACCTGAACCGCCCCGAGCTCACGCAGGAGCGCTTCCTCCAGGATCCGTTCGGCGACTCCCCGGATTCACGCCTGTACAGGACTGGCGATCTCGCGCGTTACCTCCCGTCGGGCGAGATCGAGTTCCTCGGCCGCATCGACGATCAGGTGAAGATCCACGGCCACCGCATCGAGCTCGGCGAGATCGCGGCGGCGCTGTGCCAGCACCCCGGGGTGCGCGAGGTCGCGGTGGTGGTGCGCGAGGACGCGCCGGGCGACAAGCGGCTCGTGGCGTACGCCGTCCCCCGTGCGGTCCAGGGCGCCTCCGCCAGCGACGCGCAGGCGCTCCTCCCCGCGCTGCGCGCCCTCGCGCAGGGCCAACTGCCAGGCTTCATGGTCCCCTCCGCCTTCGTGGCGCTCGACGCGCTCCCCACCTCGCCGAACGGCAAGATCGACCGCAGGGCGCTCCCTGCGCCCGGGGGCGCGCGCCAGGAGCTCGCGCGCGCCTTCGTGGCGCCGCGCTCCGAGCTGGAGGGGGCGCTCGCCGGCCTCTGGAAGGAGCTCCTGCGCGTGGAGCGCGTGGGCGTGCACGACAGCTTCTTCGAGCTGGGCGGCAGCTCGCTGCACGCCGTCCAGCTGTCCTCCCGCCTCCGCGGGGCCTTCGGGATCGACATCGGGTTCCAGGAGCTCTTCGAGCATCCGACCGTCGCCGGGCTCGCCGCGCTGGCGGCGGCGGGCGGCCGCGCGGCACCCCGGAGCGAGCATGTCATTCCGAGAGGCGCCCGGACAGGGCCGGTCCCTCTGTCGTTCGCGCAGGAGCGCATGTGGTTCCTCTACCGGCTCGCGCCGGAGAGCAGGGCCTACAACTGCCTCTGTCCCTTCCGCCTCACCGGAGAGATCCACATCGCGGCGCTCGACAGGAGCCTGCGTGAGCTCGTCCGCCGTCATGAGATCCTGCGCACCGTCTACACGGAGATCGACGGCCTGCCCGTCCAGATCGTCGTCGAGGACGCCGCTTTCCGGCTCGAGGTCGCGGACCTCCAGCACCTCTCCGAGGACGAGCGCGAGGCCGAGGCGAAGCAGCTCCTCGCCGCGGAAGCCCGGAGGATCTTCGATCTGAAGCGCGGCCCCGTCTTCCGGGCAGGGCTGCTCCGGCTCGGGCCACGCGATCACCTCCTCTGGCTGCATATCCACCACATCGCCATCGACGGCTGGTCGCTCGAGGTGGCCTACCGCGAGATCGCGGCGCTCTACGAGGCCTTCCGTCGGGACGCTCCCCCTCCCCTGCCGCACGCGCCGCTCCAGTACGCCGATTTCGCCTCGTGGCAGCGCGAGCAGATGACCGAAGAGACGCTGTCGGAGCTGCTCGCCGGCTGGAAGCAGAGGCTCCTCGACGTGCCGCCCTTGCTCGAGCTGCCAGGCGATCACGTCCGGCCGCCGGTCCAGACCTTCCGCGGCGCGACCCTCCCGTTCCAGCTCGATCCGGAGGTCGGAAGGGCCGTCCGGGACCTCGGCGCGCGAAACAATGTGACCGTGAACATGGTCCTCCTGGCCGTGTTCGCGGTCCTGCTCCACCGCACCACGCAGCGCGACGACCTCCTGGTCGGTCTGCCGAGCGCGGGCCGGGATCACGCCGATCTCGAGGCGGCGATCGGCTTCTTCGTCAATGTGGTCCCCGTCCGGATCGACGTCTCCGGCGAGCCGTCGTTCGAGGAGCTGCTCCGCCGCGTGAGGGACGTGTGCCTGGACGCCTATGCGCACGACAGGCTCCCGTTCGAGCGGCTCGTCCAGGAGCTCCAGCCGGTGCGCGACCCGAGCTACAGCCCGCTCGTGCAGATCGTGTTCGCGCCGCAGCCGCCTGCGGAGCGCGATCTCCACCTCACCGGGGTCGAGGCGCGCGCCATCGACACGGACGCGCAGAAGACGATCTTCGACGTGTCGCTCTATGCCTGGGAGAGCGCCGGCGGCGTGGCCGGGATGCTGGAGTACAGCACAGACCTCTTCGAGCGGGCGACGATGGCGCGGATGCTGGAGCACCTCTTCACGCTCCTCGCGGCCGCCACCTCGGATCCTGCGCGATCCGTCTCGTCGATGCCGATGCTCCCGGAGCGCGAGCGGCGCCAGCTGCTCGTCGAGTGGAACGATACCGGCGCTGATTTCCCGCGCGACCTGAGCGTCCTGGATCGCTTCGAGGAGCAGGCGGCGCGCGCGCCGCACGCCGCCGCGGTCGTGTCCGATCGCGGGTCGCTCACGTACGGGGAGCTCGATCGTCGGGCGAACCAGCTCGCGCACCGCCTGCGCGCGCTGGGCGTCGAGGCCGATACCCTTGTCGCGATCTGCGCGGAGCGCTCGCTGGAGCTGGTGGTCGGGATCCTCGGAGTCCTCAAGGCGGGCGCGGCGTATCTGCCGGTGGACGCGGAGATCGCGAGAGAGCGGCTGGCGTTCATCCTCGAGGACTCCGGGGCGCCGGTGCTCCTCACGCAGGCGCACCTCGCCGATCGCCTCCCGCCGTTCGCGGGCGCGGTGATCCACCTCGACGCCGACGGGCCGGAGCTGACGGCGCGGGACGGGTCGCCCCCTCCGGTGTGCGCAGGCCCCCGGGACCTGGCCTATGCCATCTACACCTCGGGCTCGACCGGCCGTCCCAAGGGCGTGCTCGTGGAGCACCGGAGCCTCGTGAACCTGGTGGCGTGGCACGTGCGGCGCTTCGCCGTCTCCAGCGCGGATCGCGCGACCCTCGTCGCGAGCCCCGGCTTCGACGCGTCGGTATGGGAGCTCTGGCCCTATCTATGCGCGGGAGCGTGCCTGTTCATCCCCGGAGAGCCGCTCCGCCGTTCCCCGGAAGAGCTTCAAGCGTGGCTCCTCGCGCGAGAGATCACCGTCTCGTTCCTGCCCACGCCGATGGCGGAGGAGCTCCTGCGCCTCGACTGGCCTGCTTCCGCGGCGCTCCGGTGCCTGCTCACGGGAGGAGACAAGCTCCGCGTCTGGCCTGCCGCGGCGCTCCCCTTCGACGTCGTGAACAACTACGGCCCGACCGAGGGGACCGTGGTCGCTACCTCGTGCCCGGTGCCGAAGGCGCGGCCGAGCGCCGGGACAGCGACGGTCGACCCCTCGATCGGCCGCCCCATCGACAACATGCGGGTCTACCTCCTCGATGCGCGCGGGGAGCTCGTCCCGGTGGGCGTCCCGGGCGAGCTCACCCTCGGGGGCGCCGGCATCGCCCGCGGGTACCTGCGCCGGCCCGAGCTCGACGCCGCGCGGTTTCTGCCCGATCGGTTCTCGGACGAGCCGGGCGCGCGGATGTACCGCACCGGCGATCGCGCCCGGTGGCTCCCCGACGGGAACATCGAGTTCCTGGGGCGGATCGACAACCAGGTGAAGATCCGTGGTTATCGCATCGAGCTCGGCGAGATCGAGGCCGTGCTGCGGGAACACCCCGCCGTGGAAGAGGCCGTCGTGGTGGCGCGGGAAGACACGAAAGGCAACAAGCGGCTTGTCGCCTACGTCATCCCTCGCCTCGATGACGGCGGCGCCGCGGAGCAGACCCCGGCCGTGCAAGCAGAGCACGTCTCGGCGTGGCAGGCGCTGTACGACGGCACCTACGGGAAGCGCGGCGCCGGCGTGGATCCGGGCTTCAACATCACGGGCTGGAACAGCAGCTACACCGGAGATCCCATCGACGCCGGAGCGATGCGCGCCTGGCGGGACCACACGGTCGAGCGGATCCTCTCGTTCCAGCCGCGCCGGGCGTGGGAGATCGGCTGTGGGACCGGACTCTTGCTCTTGCAGCTGGCCCCGCAGTGCGCCGGCTACCTCGGGACGGATTTCTCGGAGAAGGCGATCTCGCTCCTCCGCCCCGCGCTCGCGCGCGGCACGCTCTCGCATGTGTCGCTTCAGCGCCGGGAGGCGAACGATTTCAGCGGGGTCGCTCCGGGCAGCTTCGACGTGATCCTCCTGAACTCGATCGTCCAGTACTTCCCCGGCGCCGATTACCTGCGCTCGGTGATCGAGGGCGCCGTGCGCGCGGCGGCGCCCGGTGGTGTCGTGTTCCTGGGCGACATCAGGAGCCTTCCCCTGCTCGAGGCGTTTCACACCTCGGTGCAGCTCCACCGCGCGCCAGCGGGTGTGGCCCCGGCCGAGCTCTGGGCCCGGGTGGGGCGGGCGGCCCTCGCCGAGAAAGAGCTCGTGCTCGCGCCCGAGTTCTTTCACGCGCTGCGCGGCCAGATCCCGGGCGTGGAGCACGTGGAGTGCTGGCTCAAGCGGGGTTCGGGCTCCGACGAGATGACGCGCTTCCGTTACGACGTGGTCCTGCACGTGGGCGCGGCGCCCGAGCCCGTCGCCATCGGCCGATCCCTGGACTGGGCTGGGTCGGAGGGCCTCGCGGGCGTCGAGCGCGCGCTGCGCGAGGAGGGATCCGGCGCGCTGGAGGTCCTGGGGATCCCGAACGCGCGCGTGCACGCCGACGTGATCGCCGCGAGCCGGCTGCGGGAAGGGGGCGGCGCCGAGGTGGACCGCGCCGCGATGGCCGCGATCGAGCCGGAGGCGCTATGGGCGCTCGGCGCGCGCCTCGGCTGCTCGGTCCGGATCACCGGGTCGAGGACCTCAGGCCCGGGCTGCATGGACGTGCTGTTCGAGCGCTCGGTCGAACGTTCGGGCGGCGCGCCGCGACCGAGCGCCTGGATCCAGGCGCGACCCGGGGAGACCCCGCCAGCGCGGGCGCTCGCGAACAGCCCTCTCCGGCGGCAGAAGACGCGCGTAATGCCCGCAGGTCTGCGCGATCTCGCGGCGGCCAAGCTCCCCGACTACATGGTTCCGGCCGCCTTCGTGAAGCTCGACGCGCTGCCGCTCACCGCGAACGGGAAGGTCGACATGGCGGCTCTCCCGGCCGACGACCGCGCGAAGCCCGAGCCGCGGGCGGCCGAGCCGCGGGCGGCGGCGCCGGCCCCCGCCGGGGCCATCGAGGGGATCCTGGGCGAGATCTGGCGCGAGGTGCTCGGGATCGACGAGGTCGGCCTCGATGACCCGTTCTTCGAGCTCGGCGGCCACTCGCTGCTCCTCACCCGGGTCCGCGCCGGCATCCGGGCGCGGCTCGGCGAGGACGTGCCCATCATGGATCTGTTCCAGTACCCGACGATCCGCAGCCTCTCTGCCCATCTAAGGAGGGGCCCTCTGGCGGCCGCCCCGGGAGAGAGCGCTGTCGCCGCGCGTGGACCCGGCGCCGCGGCCCCCGCGACCGAGGCGCCGGCGCGGGAGGCGATCCCCGACAACGCCATCGCCATCATCGGAATGGCCGGTCGCTTCCCGAAGGCACGCAGCGTCGAGGCGCTGTGGTCGATGCTCGAGGACGGGGTCGAGGGGATCGCCTTCTATTCGTCCGAGGAGCTGAAGGCGCTCGGCGTGGAGTCGGAGCTCATCGGGTCGCCCAGGTTCATCCCGGCGGCCGGCCTGCTCGAGGACGTCATGTGCTTCGACGCGGCGTTCTTCGGCTACAGCCCGCAGGAGGCCGTGCTCATGGACCCGCAGCAGCGGGTCTTCCTCGAGTGCGCCTGGGCGGCCATGGAGAGCGCCGGGTACAACCCGCTCGCCTACCCGAAGCCGATCGGCGTGTTCGCCGGGAGCGACGCCCCGAGCTACTGGATCGAGCGCGTCGGGCCGCCTCCGGCCGCGCCGAACTCGGAGCACTACCGGATCTACACCGGGAACGTGACCGACTCCCTGACCACGCGCGTGGCCTACAAGCTGGGGCTCCGGGGGCCCGCCGTGAGCGTCATGACGGCGTGCTCGACGTCGCTCGTCGCGGTGCACCTCGGCTGCCAGAGCCTCCTCACCAGGGAGAGCGACATGGTCCTCGCGGGCGGTGTCGGCATCCTCTCGCCGCGGAGGATCGGTTATCTCCACGAGGAAGGCGCGGTCACGTCGCCCGACGGCCATTGCAGGCCCTTCGACGCCGAGCCGAGCGGCATCGTGGCCAGCAACGGTGTTGGCCTCGTCGTCCTCAAGCGGCTGAAGGACGCGCTGGACGACGGCGACACGATCCACGCCGTGATCCGCGGCTCCGCCGTCACCAACGACGGCGCGCTCAAGGTGGGTTACACGGCGCCGAGCCTGGAGGGGCAGATCGAGACCGTCACCCGGGCCCACGCCGCTGCCGGCGTGAGCCCGGAGAGCATCACGTACGTGGAGGCGCACGCCGCGGGCACGCGGCTCGGCGACTCGATCGAGGTGGCCGCGCTGTCGCGGGTGTTCCGGAAGGCGACCGACCAGGTCGGCTTCTGCGCGCTCGGCTCGGTGAAGAGCAACCTCGGCCACCTCCGCGCGGCCGCCGGGGTGACCGGCCTCATCAAGGCGGCGCTGGCGCTGGAGCACGAGCTCATCCCCGCGACGCTCCATTTCCGTCGTCCCGGCCCCGAGATCGATCTCGCGAGCAGCCCGTTCTTCGTCAACGCCGCGCCGCGCGCGTGGAAGCGCGGCGGAGCCCCGCGCCGCGCCGCGGTGAGCGCCTTCGGCATCGGCGGCACGAACGCGCACGCCGTGGTCGAGGAGGCGCCGGAGCGGGCGCCGTCCGGCCCGTCCAGGCGCTGCCAGCTGCTCGTCGTCTCGGCGAAGACGAGCGCCGCGCTCGAGAGGAGCACCGATCGGCTGGCCGAGCACCTGCGGCGCGCGCCGGAGAGCTCGCTCGCCGACGTCGCGTTCACCCTGCAGCGGGGCAGGGTGCCTTTCGCGCACCGCCGCGCGGTGGTGTGCGCGGATCCGGCCTCGGGAGCGGCCTACCTCGATCGGCGCGACCCCGCCCGTGTCGTCACGCACGTCGCCGGAAGGCGGCCGCCGGAGGTCGTCTTCCTGTTCCCGGGCACGGGCGCGGAGCACGCCGGCATGGGGCGCGAGCTCTACCTGCACGAGCGCGTCTACCGCGAGAGCATCGACCAGTGCGCCGAGCTCTTCCGCCGCGAGCTGTCGGTGGACCTCCGCCACCAGCTCTTCCCCGAGGAGCAGGAGCGCGCCCGCGGCGACGCGGAATTCGGCTCTCCGCGCTTCAGCGCGGCCGCCCTCTTCTCGACCGAATACGCCCTGGCGCAGCTCCTGATGTCGTGGGGGATCCGCCCGGCCGCGCTGTTCGGGCACGGCGTGGGCGAGGTCACCGCCGCGTGCGTCGGCGGCGTGCTCTCGCTCGACGACGCGGTCGCCCGGGTCGCGCTGCGCGGGCGCGCGGAGGAGGAGGCCACGGGATCGGCTCGCCCCGAGGATCGCATCGCCATGCTGCTCGCCTCGGCCGATCGCGTCCTCCTCGAGGTTGGTCCCGGCTCCGCGCTGGCAGCGGTGGCGTCGCGGCACCCCGACGCGGAGCGACGGGTCGCGACCACCCTGGCGGGCCCGGGCGAGGGTCCCGGCGACCTCGAGGCGTTGCTCGCCGCGGTGGGCCGGCTCTGGTGCGCCGGCGTCGACGTGGACTGGGCCGCGTTCTCCCGGGACGAGCGCCGGAGGCGCGTGCCGCTCCCCACGTACCCGTTCGAGCGCGCCGCTCACGTGCTCGACAGCACCTGCACCGTGGGTCCGGCCACGGTGCGATCCCTGCCGCCGAAGATCTGGAGCCCGCCGGCGTCGTCCGGTCCTCCCTCGGTCGCGGTGCTCACCGAGCGCGTCCGGGAAGCGCTGCCTCCGAGCTCGAAGGCGCCCCTGAGCCCCGCGATGACGCAGCGGAGCGGGAGCGCCGCGGTCCTCACGGCCAGGCGCGCTGCCGGACAGCTCCTCGTCTCGCTGCAGGCGGGGGCGCCGGACGCCACGCCGCTGTTCCTGATCCCGCCGCTCGGCGGCACGGTCCACCTCTATCGCCCCCTGGCGCAGCGCCTGGGCGGCGAGCTGCCCGTCTACGGGATTCAACCCACCGGGGTGGAGCCGAGCGAGCCGGGCTTCACGAGCGCCATGTCCGCCATGTCCATTCCCGCGATCGCCGCCCGGTACGTGGAGGAGATCCTGAGCGTCAGGCCCGAGGGTCCGTACCTCCTGGGCGGGCATTCGGCCGGCGGCGTCGTCGCGTACGAGATGGCGCAGCAGCTGCTCGCGCAGGGGCGCAAGGTGCCTTTGCTGCTGCTGCTCGACACGGGCGGCGTACAGGGCGCGAGCGACCGCTCTCCGGCGAGCGCCCTGGGCCACGAGATGGCGAAGATCGAGGCGATCGCGTCGCAGAGATACCGCAGCTTCATGGCCGCCATGGAGGACGACACGCGGCTCCGCGCCGAGGTCATGAGCACGTGGCAGGCGCTCGCGAGCTACGCGCCGCAGCCGACCGACGCCAGCATCCTGTTCCTGCGCGCGCGGGAGCAGATCAGCCCGGAAGACGCGGTCGCCGTCCATGCCTGGATGGACCTCGCGCGAGGGGAGTTTGCGCTCCAGTCGGTGCCTGGCAACCATTTCACGATGATGGATCCGCCCCACGTCGCGCACGTCGCCCGCGCGATCCAGCAGCGCATCGCGGGCGTGGTGAGGCCCGCGTTCATCGACCCGCTGGAGGGGCGGGCGCTCCGGAGGTCGAGGGCAAGGCCGCTCGGCGCGGAGAGCGGGCCCGAGAGCGGCCCGCCGTCGCACTGAACGAGGCGCCCCGGCCGCTCCTCACCGCGCGCGCGCTCCGAGGGGCGCGCCGCGGCCCCCCACCCGCTGCAGGGCGTAGGCAATGCCGCTCTGGAGCGTCCCCTGCGTGACAACCGCGCCGAGGTCGATCTGCAGCCGGATGAGCGTCTGGGCGACGTCCGGGCGGATGCCCGTGATCACCGCCTGCGCCCCGAGCAGCCGGAGGGCGACGGCGGCGTTCATCAGGGTGCTCGCGACGTCGCCGTCGACCGTCCTCACGCCGGTGATATCGATGATCACGACCTCGGCGCCGCTCGATTCGACCCCCTGGAGCGCCGTGCTCAGGACCTGCTCCGCCCGCTGCCGGTCCATCATCCCGATGAGCGGCATGACCATGACCCGGTCGGTGATCGGGATGATGGGCGTGGAGAGCTCCGCCAGGCGGGCGCTCTGCACGCGGATGATCTCCTCCTGGAGCTCGGCGCGCGCGTGTTCGCTCCGCTCCCGCGCCGAGAACTCGACCCTGAGCTGCTCCTCGGCGAGGCGCAGCGACTCCGTGCGCCTGTGCAGGTTCGCGTAGAGCACGGCGTTCTCCACCGCGGTCGCCGCCTGCGCCAAAAGGAGCTTCGAGAGCTCCAGCCGGGCCGGCGTGAACACGTTGGTCGCCGTGTTGTTCTCCAGATAAAGAACGCCGTTCGTGCGCCCCTGGTGCACCATCGCCAGGCAGAGGATCGATCTCGGGTTGTGCGCGGCGACGTACACATCCGCGGCGAAGCGAGGCTCGTGGCTCGCGTCCGCGAGGACCACCGGCTGCATCGTCCTCGCGACGTACTGCACGATCGAGGCGGGGACCTCGGCGCTGCCCTCGATGGGGAGCAGCAGGCCGACCCTCACCGCGTTCGGATCCACGGTGATGGACGCCTCGATCATCAGCTGATGATCGCGCTCCAGGACGAGGACCCCCTTCTTCGCGCCGGCGTTCTGGATCGCGATGTCGAGCAGCCGGCTGACAACGCTGTCGAGGACGACCTCGCCGGCGATGGCCTGAGCGGCCCGGATGACCGCCTCGACGTCGAGCACGCTGGTGCTGAGCCTCGTCGTCGAGGTGGTCTGGACCGCGGCCCGGGCGTGCTCCAGCATGCCAGGCGGCGCCGACGTGAGCGCGACCTTCTGCACGAGCTGCGGCGCCTCGGCCGCCAGGCGGTCCGCCTTGGCGGTCGCTCCCCACTGCATGTAGCCGTGATGGGCGTCGGTCATGTGGGCGCGCGCGCTCCGGGTGAGGCCGTTCGCGTGGTGGAACTTCCCGGCGAGCTCGCTCGCCAGCGCCTGGTCGCGCGTGAACCCGGCCTCCTCGGCGCCCTCGATCGCCCTGTCATAGAGCTGCGCCACGGCGTGCCGATCGCCGCCCGAAATGCGCGCGATCTCCGCCTCGGCGAGGAGATGTTTGTGCGCGTAGCTCCGGGGGCAGAGCTCGGCCCAGCGGGCGAGCTTCTCCCGGTGCGCCGACAGCGCCGCCACGAGCCGCTCCTTCTCGGAGGCCGGCGCGCCGTCGCACGAGGCGGCGAGGGTCAGGCACGAATAGAAGACGAGCTCGGTCGCCCAGAAGTTGTTCACGCAGCCGGCGGTCATCTTCTCCGCGGCGGCCATGAGCGAGCGCGCGGCGCCGTGGTCGCCGTGGAGATAGGCCAGCTGGACCTTTTGCGTGTGGTACCAGGCGGCCACATAGGTGAGCTCCGGGACCGAGACCCTGCTGGCGAAGGCGGCCTCGTCGAAGGTGTTGTCGCTCAGGGTGTGCGTCCCGGCGGTGGTCCCCGTGAGGTTCGCGACGACCTGCCTTGCGCACGTGAGGATGAGCGTCGTGAGCTTGTCGTTCGTCCGCCGCATGAGCGCGAGATCCTGCTCGATCTCGCCGGCCACCGCGCCGAGATCGTCGCCGAGGCTCAGGCTCGCCGAGACCATGTGAATGCAGCAGTAAGACGAGTACGCCAGATCTCCCGACTCCAGGCCGGCCTGCCGCGAGCGGGCCAGGAGCTTGATCGTGTCCCGGAGCGGCTCGAAGAAATGGAGGATGGCCCCGAAGGTCGTGAGGAGCATGCACGTGATGCGCGGGTTGGGGATCCGCTCGTTCAGCTCGATACCGACCTTGGCGAACTCGTAGGCTTCCTTGTACCGGTCCTCCGTCGTCCTCGGCTCGAAGACGCCGTCGATCAGAAGCACCGCATAGAGCACGTACGCGTACGCGGAGGTGCTCGAGTTGCCGCACTCCATCGCGAAATTGATCTGCATGATGAGCGTGAGCGGCCCGAGGACCGGTAGCCCGAGCGCGGAGGCGGGCTGCGTCATGTCCGCGAGGAGACGGTGGACGGTCTGCTTCTCTGGATCGGCGACGGTGGGCAGCTTCAGGAGAGCGGAGATCGGGCGGCTCGCGAGGTGGGCCTGCATCGCCTCGAGCTCTCTGCCGAGCAGCGCGCGCTGCTCCTCGGCCGCCGCGGGGATGTCGACCCCGAGCAGCGCGAGGGCCTCGAGGCCGCATCGCACGACCTCGGAGAGGTCGCCGCGCATCAGGTGGAACGACATGCGCAGGTTGCGGACCTGCGCGCCGTCCAGCGGGGATCTCGCGTGTTCGAGGAGCGCGTCGAACAGCCGCTCGCCGGCGTCGAACTGGCCTGTCAGGCAAAGGCACTCCGCGAGCCCGGTGGTCAGCGCGAAGGTGAGATCGTGCCGGTCGTCCCAGCGCTTCGGACCGAGCGCGCTCGTGCCGGCCTCGAAGTAGCTCGCGGCCGCCTCGTACGCCGCGCCGGCCTTCGCCCTCCTGCCCGCCTCGAGGTTCAAGCGCGCCAGCGCGACGCGCTCTTCCGGATCGGTGATCCGCGGCACGCCGAGGTTCATGTGGGTCGCGACCTCGAAGACCTCACCCTCCATGTCGCCAGGGTCGCTGTCCGCGAGCAGGAGCCGCCCGATCTGGAGGTGGATCTCCTGCTTGCGGGGCTCGTCGAGGAGCCGGTAGGCCGCTTGCTGGACCCTGTCGTGCAAGAACCGGTAGGCGGCGTCGAGCGCGAGCTCCGGCTCGTCCGCCTCGCCGGTCATCGCGCCGCTCAGGGCCGCGTCGAAGAACCTGGAGTCCGCGCCGACGGCGAGGATCAGCCCCTCGCGGAGCGCCGCCGACAGCTCGCCTGCCACCTCGCGGCGCGGCCTGTCGGCCACCCTCGCCAGCGTCTTCAGGTCGAAGCGATAGCCGATGCACGCGGCGAGCGTGAGGGTGCGCTGCGCGCGTCCATCGAGCTCCAGGAGCCTGCCCGCCATGAAGTCAACGACGTTGTCCGTGACCTTCATCCGCTGGATGCGCGGCAGATCCCAGGTCCACTCGCGCCGGGCCGGATCGAAGGAGACGAGCTTCTCGGCGTGCAGCGCCCTCATGAACTGGTTCATGAAGAACGGGTTGCCGTGGGTCTTGCTCATCACGTGGCGCGCGAGCGGCTCGGCCCGCTCGGGGTCGCAGGAGAGCGTGTCGGCGAGGAGCCGCGTCACGACGGGAAGCTCGAGCGGCTTGAGGTCGATGTCGCCGACAGCTACCCCGGCCTTGCGCAGCTCCCCCAGGGTGATCGAAAACAGGTGGCTCTCGTCGACCTCGTTGTGGCGGTACGCGCCGATCACGAGGAAATGCTTGATCTCCGGTTCGGTCAGGAGCTGCTCGAGGAGCTTGAGCGAGGCCGGATCCGCCCATTGCAGGTCATCGAGGAAGACGACGAGGGGGTGCTCCTGGGCGGGGATGGCGCTGCAGAACTTCCGGAACGCGAGGTGGAAGCGGGCCTGCGCCTCGGTCGGTCCGAGCGGCTCGACGCCGGGCTGGGGGCCGAGGAGGAGCTCGAGCTCGGGGATGAGGTCGACGAGGTGCTGGCCGTTCTGCCCGACGGCGCTCGCGATTCGCTCCTTCCACAGCGCGAGCGCCTCCGCGGGCTCGGTCAAGAGGGCTCGGACGAGCTCCCGGAAGACATGCGCCACGGCCGCGTAGGGGACGGTCCGGTTGATCTGGTCGAACTTGCCAGCGACGATGTACCCCTTGCCCTGCGCGATGGATTTCTGGATCTCGCCGACGAGGAGCGACTTGCCGATACCGGCGTGGCCGGACACGAGGAGCAGCTCGCTCGCGCCCTGGCTGACGCGCCGCCACGCGCCTTCGAGGACCGCGAGCTCCGCCTCGCGGCCGTAGGCCTTCTGCGGGATCCGGAGCGCGTCCACGTAATCGTGGCGCCCGAGCGCGAACGGCTCGATCGCCGACGCCGCCTCGAGCTGCGTGAGGCACTCGGCGAGATCCATCCGGAGCCCGTAGGCGCCCTGGTACCGATCATCGGGGCTCTTCGCCAGGAGCTTCATGATGATGTCAGAGACGGAGCGCGGTACGTCGGGCGAGACCCGCGCCGGCGGCGGCGGGAGCCTGGCGATGTGGCAGTGCACGAGCTCCAGGAGGTCCTTCGTCGGGAAAGGGAGCTTGCCCGTCACCATCTCGTACAAAGTGATCCCCAGGGAGTAGAGGTCTGTGCGCAGGTCGATAACGCGGTTCATCCGCCCGGTCTGCTCCGGCGACATATACGCCAGGGTGCCCTCGAAGGCGGCGGGGCTCCTCGGCCGCTGTGCCTCCTGGGAGAGGCGGGTGGCGCTGCCGAAGTCCATGATCTTGGCGTTCCACGTGGACGGTTCGACGATGATGTTCTGCGGCTTGATGTCCATGTGAACGGCTCCGCCCCGATGAATGGATTCGAGCGTGCTCGCGATGGATATCGCGATCCGGAGCGCGTCCTTGAGCGTGAGGGAGCGCGCGCTGATGAGCTCATGGAGCGTGCAGCCCCCGGCGTCTTCCATGATGAGCGCCAGGCTCGCCCCGATCTTCACGATGCCCAGGACGTGAACCACGCCTGGCAGCGCGAGCTCCTTGGCGATGGCGTACTCGTAGCGAAGCCTCGCGACCTCGGCCGGCGCTGGGCGCTCGTTCCTGAGGCGCTTCACCGCGACAGGGGCCCGGTCCTCGTTGCGGTATCCTCGGTACACGGTCGACGCAGCGGATTCGTGGATGAGGCCTGTCAGGGTGTACCCGGGGATACCGATCATGGATCAGTTGTAGAGCGCTTCTGTGCGCTGCATCAAGCGGTCCGCACGGCCGTTCGAGGGAAATTCGCCCCGGCGCCGCCGTGCTCTCCAGCCCGGGCGCAGCCAGTCCACAATGTGCGGGCATGGAGCTGATCTCGGAGCGCGCCGGGCCCAGCGTGCGCGGCGAACGGATCGGAGCAGGCGGCGTCGATCCTCATCTCGCCCCGCCATGGATTCGCCCGGCCAACGTCGCCACGTGCGCCACCAGATCCGGTGGCTTCACCGGCTTGGCCAGATGCATCTGGTATCCGGCCATGAGCGCCCGCGCGCGGTCCTCGGCGCGCGCAAATGCGGTCAACGCCAGCGCCGGCACGCTCCCCCCGCGCTCTTCCGGCAACTGCCGCACCTTCCGGATCAGCTCATACCCGCCCTCGTGCGGCATACCGATGTCGCTCACCAGGACCGTCGGCTGGTGCCGCTCCAGCTCCGCCAGAGCCTCCACGACCGAACCCGCTGTCCGCACCTCCGCCTGGCACTCCGCCAGTATCCGCAGGAGCAGCTCTCGCGTGTCCGGCTCGTCGTCCACCACCAGCACCCGCACCCCCTTCAGGCTCAAGAGCTCCCCGGCGCGGTGCCATGACGGCCGGCGCTGCGGCAACGGCGGCGGCTCTCCTCCGGCCAGCGCCTCAACGTGCTTGGCCGAGAGCGGCAGCTTCACCGTGAAGCTCGCCCCCTGATCCTTCCCCGCGCTGGCCGCCTCCACCGTCCCCCCGTGAAGCTCCACCAGGTGATGCACGATCGAGAGACCCAGACCCAGCCCGCCGTACTCGCGCGTGGTCGAGGCGTCTGCTTGCCGGAATTGCTCGAATACGTACGGCAAGAACTCCGGCGCGATGCCGATCCCCGTGTCGCTCACCGCGAGGCGCGCGTACGTCCCCTCGCGGCGCAGCGATACCTTCACCTGCCCGCCTTGCCGCGTGAACTTCATCGCGTTGCTGACCAGATTCCACACGATCTGCTGGAGGCGATTCGGATCCCCCATGACCTGTTCCCCGGCCGACTCGACGCTGAGCTCCAGGCGGATCCCCTTCGCCTTCGCCGCCGGCTCCGCCGATTCCAGCAGCGTTTCGAGCATCTCGGCCAGATCGACCACCTCCACGTCGAGGCTCAGCCGCCCGCCGACGATGCGCGACATGTCCAGGAGATCGTCGACGAGCTTGGATTGCGCCCGCGCGTTCCGCTCGATCGTCCCGAGCGCCCGGCCCAGGATCTCGTCCGATGGGCCGCGCATGCGGAGCAGCTGCGACCAGCCGAGGATCGCGGTGAGCGGCGTCCGCAGCTCGTGGCTCAGCAGCGCCAGGAACTCATCCTTCAGCCGCCCCGTACGCTCGAGCTCCGCCCGCGCCGCCTGTTCGCGGGAGAGGAGCATCTCCCGCTCCGCCTCGGTCCGCTTTCGATCGCTGATGTCCGTGGAGATCCCGCAAACCGCATACGACCGGCCCGACTCGTCGAAGAGCGGACACTTGATCGAGATGTACGTGTGGAGCCCATCGTCCTGGGGCACGATCTCTTCCATCTCCAGCGGCCCCCCGACCGCCGCCACCCGCTTGTCGAAAGCGCGAAATGCGTCGGCACACTCCGCGGGGAACAAATCATACTCGGTCTTGCCGGCGATCGACCGCGCGGTCACATGAAACAACTCTTCGTAGCGGCGGTTGACCATCAAAAAGCGTCCTTCGAGGTCCTTGACGTAGATGACCGCCGTGGAGTTGTCGATGATGGCCTGAAGCAGGTGCTGGCTCTCGCGCAAAGCGACCTCCGCGCGCCGGCGCTCGGCGTTCTCCGCCTCGAGAGCGGCGTTCGAGCTCGCCAGCTCGGCCGTGCGCTCCCGCACCCGTTGTTCCAGCTCCTCTTGGGCACGCAGGAGCTGCGCGTTCTTCGCCTCGAGCTCCTTCTGCGCCTCGCGCAGGCTCAGGTGCGTCCTGATCCGCGCGAGCACCTCTTCGATCTCGAACGGTTTGGTGATGTAATCGACGCCCCCCGCCTCGAACCCCACGATCTTGTCCGCCACTTCTCCGAGGCAGGTCATGAAGATCACCGGGATGTCTCGGGTGCCCTCGGCCGCCTTCAGGCGCCGGCAGGTCTCGAACCCGTCGATCCCGGGCATCACAACGTCCAGCAGGATCAGGTCGGGTTTCATGAGGCTGGCTCGCTTCAGGGCCGCCTCCGCGTCCTCGGCGGCGAGCGCCTGATGACCCGCGGATTCCAGATGATCCACGAGCAGGGCCAGGTTGGCGGGCATGTCGTCCACGATGAGGATCGTGGGCTCACGAGCGCCGGGCGCAGAGGCTCTGCTCATGATCGTTTTCCGTCGGCCACCACCTGGCCTACCGCGGCGTGCTCCTCGACGAACTCCTGCAGCTTCCGCATCTGGTACGTCCGCGCCAGCGTCTGGAGCTGATCGAGCCAGGGGCCGAGTCGCGGCTCGTTTTGCTGCATCCGCTCCGCCTCCGCCAGCACCTTCCGGATACGGCCCGACGCCACCAGCCGCGACAGCAGCGAGAGCTGTTCGGCCGAGGGCGGCACCAGCGCGCTATCCCCCTTCACCGCCGTGGGGGCGGCGGCATTCACCGGTTCATGCGTCCATTCCACGCGCAGGAAACGCGCGATCTTCTCGAAGAGCAGGCTGGCATGCACCGGCTTCGGCAAGAAGTCGTCCCAGCCGGCGTGGGCCCCCTTCGGCTGTTCGGCGGCGGTGACGTTCGCCGACGAGGCCAGGATCACCACCCCGCCGAGCTCGGGCATCTGCCGAAGGCGGCGCGTGGTCTCATAGCCGTCCAGGCCTGGCATGGCCAGGTCCATCAGGATCAGCGCCGGCCTGTGCTCCAGGGCGAGCCGCAGCGCGGATTCGCCGCCGTCGGCCTCGACGAGGTCGAAGCCGATGGGGACCAGCAGATCGCAGAACAAAGCGCGGTTGCCGGGGTTGTCGTCCACGACGAGGATCTTGCGGCGCTCGCCGCGATACCCGGTGATCGTGGCCCACGCCGGGGCCTCGTCGGCGGCCGCGGAAGAGAGCGCCTCGGCGAGCGTGAGCGTCACGATGAACGCGCTGCCTTTGCCGAGCTCGCTCTCGACATGGATGGTCCCGCCCATATGCTCGATGATCCTCTTGCTGATGGCGAGGCCGAGCCCGGTGCCCTCGCTCTTCGCCCTCTGGTCTCCCACCTGCACGAAGGGCTCGAAGATGCGCGCGAGGTGCTCCGGGGCGATGCCGGCGCCCGTGTCCTCGATCCGGAAGCGCACGTCGCGCTGCCCATCTCCGCCGTCGTCCAGCACGTCGACGAGCAGGGTGACCGCGCCGCGCTCGGTGAACTTGATGGCGTTGCCGAGCAGGTTCAGGAGCACCTGCGTCAAGCGCTTCTCGTCCGCGTGCACGGCGGCGAGCGCCGGGCCCCGCACCTCGTGCGTGAAGGCGATGCCCCTCTGTTCGGCGCGCACGCCGCAGAGATCCACCACGTTGTGCACGAAGGAGGGAAAGTCGAACCTCCGGAGGACGAGCTCCATCTTGCCGGCCTCGATCTTCGCCAGGTCCAGGAGGTCGTTGAGCAACGCCAGCAGGTGCTCGCCCGATTTCTTCACGATCTGCACCCCTTCGCGGCTCTTCGGCGAGAGCTCGGGCGCTCGCATGAGGAACTGAGCGTAGCCCAGGATGCCATTGAGGGGCGTGCGCAGCTCATGGCTCATGCTCGAGAGAAAATCGCTCTTCGCGCGATTGGCGCGGTCGGCCGCCTCCTTGGCGATCCGCAGCTCCGCCGTCCGCTCCTGGATCTTGACCTCCTGGTCCCGGTACAGCACGGCGTTCTCGACGGCGATCGCCGCCTGCGAGGCGAGCACCGACAGGAGCTCCACGCGCGCCGGAGGGAACGCCGACGGCACGTCGCGGTGCTCCAGGTACAGCACGCCCACCACGTGGCCCCGATGCGTCAAGGGCAGCGCCAGCAGCGAGAGCACCGCGTGCAATGCCAGGTACGGGTCGCCGGCGAAGCGCGCGTCGGACCGCGCGTCGCCTGTCACCACCGGCTCGCCCGTGCGGGCCGCATATTGCACCACCGAGACCGGCACGTCGTGGCTCTGCCCGAGAGGCTCCGACAGGCCCGCCTCGATGCGGGTCCCCTCCACCCAGAGCCGAGCGACGACCGAGAGCGCCTCCCCTTCGCTGAGCACCAGGGCGCCGCGCTGCGCCCCCGCGTTCTCCAGCGTGAGCTCCATCAGCCGGCCCACCACGCGCCCCGGGTCGAGCTCGCCCGAGAGCGCCTGCGCCGCGCGCACCGCGGTCTTCACGTCGAAACTCGCGCCCGTGGACCCGCCCGAGGTCGTGGTGGTCGCCGTCACGGTCGTGCGCTCGGAGGCCGACTCGTGCATGGACGCCTTGAGCACGGCGGGATACCTCGCGCCCAGATGGGCGACCACCGCGTCAGCACCCCAGCGCGCGTAGGCGTCGCGCGCCTCGCGCAGGTACATCGCCCCGACGTGGCTCTTGCCCTCCTCCAGCCGAGACTCGGCGGCGAGCTGGGCTGCCAGGGCCTCGATGTGCAGGAAGCGGTGCTCGCGGGCCAGCTCGATGGCCTCGTCGTATCTGGCCGCTGCCTCGTCGGGCTTGCCCAGGACGCGGGCGTATTCCGCCTCGCCGAGGCGCAGCTTGTGGAGGAAATTGGCCTCGCAGCCTTCGGTGAAGTAGCGCAATCGCGCGAGGCTGTGCTCGATGTGCTGCCGCAGCCGCGCCCGCTCCTCGTCCGTGACGGCGTCGGGCCAGCGCTTCGCTGCTGCGAGCGCGAGAAAGAGCGCGATGTCTGTCACCATCGGGATCCCGAGGAGGTCCGCCTGGAATTGCTCCGCCTCCCGCATCCTCGACAGCGCCCGCTCCCACTTGCCGACGGCGCAGAACAGATACCCTTCCAGGGTACGAGCGAACCCTCCGGTGTACCTGTCCCCGTCGGCAAGGAGCGAGCGAGAACCTCGCGGCAACGGCTCCTCCTCCAGGAGGCGCTCGGCGCCGTCAGGAGACATCAAGACATCGCAAAAGGACGCGACCAGCTCGAAGTGGTGTCGTCCGACGGCGTCCCCTGCGCGCTGCACCAGCTCCCAGCGCGCCTTGTGCTGCGCATCGACCTGGCCGAGCGGCAGGCCGCGCCACAGCCGGTAGTAGAGCAAGTCGCACAGGAGCCCCCAGCTCGTGCCTTGAAACGACCCGATCTTCAGGCCGGCTGCGATGGCTTGCTCGTACACGGGGGACGCCTCATCGATGGGCCTCGAGTGGCCCAGGTAGATCCCCTTGAGCGCGAGGCACTCGGGGAGCATCGCGGAGCCCACCCGCTCTGCGGCGCGCACCCCGGGCGTGAGCCAGCGCATGGTGCGGCGATACATGCCCGTCGCCACCGACCACGCGTTGGCGAAGCTGCAGATCATGAGGGTGGCGGCGGGCGTGAGCGCGTCCCGCCGTATCGCCTCGGACACGATGCGGGCGATGACGAGCGAATACAGCATCGGCCGGCCACCGTAGATCGCGCAGAGCTGCGCCTGCGTCATCAGGGCGTCGATGAGCCGGTGCTCCAGCGACGGATCGACCGGCATTCGATCAAACCCGTCCGGCTCGTGATCGAGCCATTGATCCAGCGCGGTGGACTCTCGCAGGAGCGCGACCTGGCACGCCTCATCCGTGTCGGGGAACGTGATGCCCTGCTTCGCGAGGGCGGCCATCCCGAGCCCGATTCCCCGCGTGTACTGGCCCGTGGCGACGCAGCAGCGCGTGCGGATCTCCTGCGCCGAGAGCCAGGCGACCTCCGGCAGAGGCCTGTCCAGCAAGGCGAGCGCCCGCGCCTCGACGTCGTCGAACTCCCGCAGCAGATAGGCGGCCTCCAGCCGCTCGAGCCCGATCTCCACCGACAGCGCGCGCTCCTGCTCCCAGGCCCGCTCGCCGAGGAGCGCCTGGGCGCTGTCCAGCAGGTGGGTCATCAACCGGTACGAGCTCGCCGCCTTCGCGGCGCGCGCGGCCTCCAGGTTCAGCCGCGCGAGCTCCTTGCGCTCCTCCACGGACCGGAGCCGCGCCGCGCCCAGGTTCAGGTGCCGCACGAGCTCCAGGAACTGCTGGGCCGTCCCCCCCTCGGCCCGATAACGCGCCTCTAGCCGACGGCCGATCTCGAGGTGCGCGAGCACCCGCTGCTCCGGCGAGATCCGCTCATAACTCGCCTGCTGCACGCGGTCGTGCAGGAACCGGTAGGCCGCGTCCATCGCCGCCGCGCCGATGACCCCGAGCGCCTGCGCGGGGCGGTAGGCCCCATCGACCGGCACCACCAGCTCCGCGTCCAGCGCCGGCCATAACGCCCCCGTCACGCGGGCGCGCTCCCACCCGCTGAGCCGCTCCAGGTCGTGCAGGTGGAACGTGTGGCCTGCGCAGGCCGCGAGCCCCAGGAGCTGCTGCGTCGGCTCGGGCATCTCACGGACCTTGTCCGTCAGGAGCGCCACCACGTTGTCGGTGACGCCTGCCTTCTCCAGCGACGATTGCTCCCACCGCCACGCCCCGGTCTCCGGGTCCCTCACCACCTGCTTCTGCCGGTGCAGGGAGAGCAGCAGCTGCTCCAGGAAGAAGGGGTTTCCGCGGGTCTTGCGCGAAAGCACGCGCGCCAGCGGCTCCACCCGCGCGGGCTCGCTCTCCAGCGTCCGCGAGCACCACTTTTGCACCTGCTCTGCCGACAGCGGGCCCACCGTCATCCGCGAGACGTTGGCATCGCTCTTTTCCACCGCCTCCACGAGCTTCCACAGCGGGTGCTCGGGCGGCGTCTCGTTGTCGCGGTACGCCGCGATCACCAGCAGCGATTTGCGCTCCACGTCCGTCAGCAATGTCTGCAGGATGATCAGCGTGGCGCTGTCGGCCCATTGCATGTCGTCCAGGAACATCACCAGCGGCGGGTTCGGCGCCGTGACGGCTCGCACGAAATTCAGCCACGTGAGCTTCTGCCGGTTGAGCACCTGCTCGCCCTCCACCGGCGGCACCGGCGGCAGCTTGCCCATGACCAGGTCGAGCTCCGGCACGACGTCCGCGATGAGCCGCGCGTTGTCCCCGACCTCGCGCCGGATCCGCTCCTGCCAGGCCTCGAGCACCGCTTCCGAGCTGGAGAGCCACTGGCGCATCAGCGCCCCGAACGCTTGCGCCAGCGCTGCATAGGGCGTCGACCGCGCGAGCTGATCGTGCTTTCCCGCGATCAGGAGCCCGCGCCCCGCCTGCGCGATATCCCTGTAGACCGTGCGCACCAGCGCCGTCTTGCCGATGCCCGAGGGGCCGCCGACGAGCAGGAGCTCCGTCATGCCCTGCGCGGCGCGCGCAAAGGACTCGCCCACCCGCTCGACGTCGCGCTCCCGCCCCACGAGCACCTGCGGCAACCGGAGCTTGCGCGAGAAGTCCTTTCTTCCCAGGCCGAACGGCTCCACCGTGCCCCGCTCGTCCCATTGACGGAGGGCCTCCTCCAGATCCTCCGCCGCGCCGCGGGCCGTCTGGTAGCGCCGCTCGGGATCCTTGGCCAGGAGCTTCGCCACGATGGCTGCCACGGCCCTCGGCACCTCCGGGGCGACGGCGTCGAGCGGAGGCGGGTCCTTGGCCAGGTGCGCGTGCACCAGCGAGAGCGGATCGCGCTCCGTGAACGGCAGCCGCCCCGACATCACCTCGAAGAGCGTCACCCCCAGCGAGTAGAGGTCCGTGCGCGTATCGAGCGCGCGCGCTGTGCGCCCCGTCTGCTCCGGGGAAATATAGACCAGCGTCCCCTCCAGCGCCTCGGGGATGCTCGCCTCGGTCGCCTCCTGGGACAGCAGCGAGGCGATGCCGAAGTCGAGCAGCGTGACCCTCTCGCACGCCTCGTCCACAAGCACGTTTTGCGGCTTGATGTCCTTGTGCATCACGCCGGCGGCGTGCACCCCCTCGAGCACCCGTGACAGGAGCCGGCCGAGCCGCAGCGCCGCCCCGATCGGCACGCGCCCCTGCTTGGCGAGCAGGCGATCGAGCGACCCGAGGCCGGGATCCTCCAGCACCAGCGCCGCCGTGCCGCCCCGCTGCTCCAGCGCCCGCGCGCGCGCCACCCCGGGCACCTCGGCGAGCTGCATGAGCACCTGGTGCTCGTGGATCAGCCGCCCCATCACGCGCGGACTGGCCACCTCGGCCACGGGGATCTTGATCGCCACACGCGCCCCCGAGGGGACATGGACCGCGCGCCATACCCGTGTCTCGGTGCCGTCGTAGATTACCTTTTCCAGCGTGTAATCCCGCAGCTCCATCATTGCCCCCCTCGCATCCTTCAGGGGCGCTGCTGTCGGAGCCTCATCGTAGTGTCGAGCAGGACGGAATGCGACAAGCGATCCTCCCTCCGGGGATTTTTTCGGGCGACCTCTTCTGCACGACAAGGCAGTGGTCATCCCGCGTCTCACGGCGACCGAGCGGGTTCCTGTTCGAGCTGAGCCACCGCACCCGTCAGCTTGTCAGGCACCACGAGCGCCGAACCAAACCGGACCAAGCCAGACGGCCGAGGGCATCGGTGTTGACCAAGCGCGTTCGGTCGCGCTCAGGCCACACGGCTACTCTCGCCGCACTCCTCTTTTCGTCGTTCGCCTTGCGCGTGCGCTTCGCTCGTCGCTGGCGGGAAGCTCGACGGTCGCCGCCTCGCGCTTGTGGAACTCGGCGACGAGCATGTCGACGAACAGGCGGACTCGCGACGCTTCAAGGCGGGCCACACGCTGGCTGACCGTCGAGCGCGGCAGCCGCAGCGCTGAAGCTCCCGAGCTGCACCACCTCCACGAACGTCGCCATCGCGTCGAAGTCGAACATTGTGCAGCCTGCTCGAACGGGCTATTCGCCCGTCGCTGCCTGGTCAAGCGCAGCGGGAGAACCTACCCTCGTTCTCGACATTGCCACGGCTGGCAGCGAAGAAATGGACAACGCCGAGCTCGGCCGAGAGATGCTCTACTGGCTATTGCCATCCACGAGGGACCGCGATGCAAGACGAAATGCATGTTGAGGAGTGGGGAGAGCTCTTCGTTACGCGCAAGTGCTGCGGCGCCGCCACGTGCCGGAACTACGCGCCGGAGCTCCTGGGCGAGGTGGTGCCGGCCGGCGACCTCCGGGGAGGCCGCCGCCTCTCGGTGCTGCCGGGCTCCTACGAGGAGGGAGCCTTCACCGGTGTGCTGCGGCAGCCGCGGAGCAAGGAAGATCTGATGGCGGCGCGGACGGCGGTCGCGGCGTGCCCGTTCGGCGCCATCAAGCTCAAGCCGGGCGCGGCGCGGGTTCGCCGGGGCGATCTTGGGTCACCTTGGCGCGGTTTTCCGCGGCCCATCGAGGATCATGTCTGGGTCATCGGACACCCATCCATCAAGAACATCAGCGCCCTGTCCTATTTCATCGAGCGGGATGGAGGCGGGGTGCTGATCGATCCCCCGAAGCCGAGCGAGGAGGTCTTCCGCTGGCTCGCGGAGCACGGCGGCGTGCGATGGCTCTTTCTGACGCACCGGGACCACACGAACCACCATGCCGAGTTCGCCAGCCGCTTCCCGGGTTGCCGCCGCATCCTCGGCGCCGCGGACGTGAACCTCCGTGAGAACAAGTACATGCCCTCGACCGGCGACGTGGAGATCAAGCTCGGGAACGAGCTCGGCCCGCTCTCGCTCGAGGGGGAGCCGCTCTCGAGAGAGGCGGCCAAAGAGGCCGAGATGATGCTATTGCCGCAGCCCGGGCACACGCCGGGCTCGTTATGCCTCCTGTACCGAGGCCGCTTCCTGTTCACCGGCGATCACCTGAGCTACTCGCGCTTCCTGGGTCAACTCGTGGCGCATCGATTGCAATGCTGGGAAGATTGGGAGCGCCAGATCCGCTCGGTGCGGTATCTGCTCGCGGCGGCCGAGGCCGGCTGGCTGAGGTTCGCGTGGGTGTTGCCGGGTCACGGGGAATGGGCCCGCCTGCCGGGCGAGGGGAGCGCGGCCGAGACGGCCGCCGAGCTCCGCCGCGTCGTCACGTCGATGGAGCAGAAGCCGAAGGGGCATACGCCGCTGGGCCGCTGGATCCTGTACGTTCAGAGCCGGATGGCGCCAGAGAAGACGCTCGGGCGCGCGCTGCGCGCGATCGGCGGCGGGAGCGACGCCTGGGTATTGCCGCGCGGCGCGCGGAGCTCGCTCACCGATTTCGATCCCGACGAGACGGGGGTCGCCCTTCGCCGGCTCCATGTCCTCGGCGCCGCCGCGCTTCTGGCCGCTGCCGGGACCGCATGGCTCACCGGGCGCCGGGGCATGAGCGTCCCTTCTGGTCGCTCTTAGGACGCAAATCCCACATCGTCTTCCCTGTCTTCCCCGTCTTCCCCCTCAGCGGTTGTCCGCGCGCGCCTCCCACTTCACCGAGCCGGCGATCTGCCTCGTGGTGACGTTGACCCGATTGAAGAGGTTGGTCAGCGCGATATGCAGTGTCAGCGCCGCGAGCGCCGGCTCGTCGTAATGCCCCGTCGGCGAGCACGCGGACCAGGCGCCCCCTGCGCACGTCCTCTGCGCAGAGAATGCTGGGCACGGGCGCGATCCCGGCGCCAGCGCGAACGGCCTCATGCAGCGCCACGTCAAAGCCGTCTTCGATCACGTTCACGCGACGGTCCAAGGCGACGATCTCGATCTCCACGGCGGGATGGCGCTGCGTGAATGCCGCGAGGAGTCTCACCGGCGCGCGCAAATGCGGTCGACGCCAGCGCCGGCACGCTCCCCCCGCGCTCTTCCGGCAATTGCCGCACCTTCTGGATCAGCTCATACCCGCCCTCGTGCGCGCAAGCTCAGGTGCGTCCTGATCCGCGCGAGCACCTCTTCAATCTCGAATCACCTGGTGATCGAATCGACGCCCCCGCCTCGAACCCCACGAGCGGAATCTTGCCGCGCGCCTGCGGGGCGGTGCGGCCTCAGCACGACCATAGGCAAACGACGCCGCTTGCGCTAGGATCGAGCCCGTGGCGCTGGTCATTCGCGACGAGCAGCTCGCGGCGCTGGCCGCCCGGGCGGAGTCCGACTTCGTCGCGCGCGTGAGCCGATGTCTCCGGGACAACTGGCCCTGGGAATGCGAGGCGATGGGCGAGGAGAGCGTGCGCGCGGCGATCCTGAAGGGCATCGACAAGGCAGCGCGATACGGCGTCACGACCGAGCGCGAGGTCCTCCGCGTGATCAACGTCATGTATCTGCTCGGCCACGACTTCGACGCCGACCCCGCGTTCGTCTGGGTACGCGACATCATCGACCGGCAGGGGACGCCCGCGGCGCAGCGGCTGGACCTGATTTGCGCCTTGCTCTCGAACGAGCGTGCGTCGCAGCCATGACGCAGGGCGTCCCCGGGAAGCGCAAACGTGATCCGGTCGAGTCCTTCGAGTCGACGGATCGCGCCTCCGCGGCGTTTCCCTCCAAGGAGGTGCGCCTCGTCAGCCAGCCGTGCGTTCGAGCCGCGCCGGTCGTCGTGACCGTCACGGTGCAGCCGACGCCGGTCGTGCTCACGCGCGATCAGGGCGCGGCGCCGGTGCAGGTGTTGCAGGCCGTCGGGGCTCCAGCGGGAGGCACGTATACGTGGACGTTGCCGAACGCGGCGGGCGTCGTGCAGTTCCAGGGCGGCGCCGCGCCGATCAACAGCCCCAACGCAACGATCGTGGGGCTCACCGGCGGCGTGGAGGCCGTGCGCGTGACGTACGCGTTCGCCGGTCAGACTCCGCACGCCGACGCGCAGGTGGCCGTCGTCGCCGTGCAGCTCCTGCCGCTGACGCCGACCATGGCGCACGCCGTTCCGGCTCCGACGATGGCGCTGCAGGCGGCGGGCGCTCCCGGCGGCGGCACCTACGCCTGGGACTTGCCGGACGCGACGAATGTCGTCCAGTTCCCGGGCGGCGTCGCGCCGGGCAACAACGCCGCCGCCACCATCGAGGGCGCCGCGCCGGGGACCGAGCGCGTGCGGGTCCGGTATACCGTCGGCGCGCACACGGCGATGGCCATCGTCCGCGCATCCGTCGTCGCGGTGCAGATCGCGCCCGCGCCCGCGCCCATCGTGCGCCCCCAGGGCTACCCGCGGCATCGCGTGGTGCTCACCGCCGCCTTCGCGCCGCCCGGAGGAACGTTCTTGTGGACGCTCGGGGGGGCGAACGTGCTCGCCATCGATCCCAATCAGCCGGGCAATCATGGCGTCGGGTTCGACCGCATCCGCCTCATCGCGGACGACGACGGCACCGAGCAAGTGACCGTGCGCTATACGGTCAACGGCGTCCACGCGACGGCCGTGACCAACGTCGAGGTCCGGCGCGAGGCATGCTCCCGCGTGGACCTGGCACCCGCCGGCGGCGCGTACGTGACCCCCGTCGCGGCCGCTGCGTGTCTCCACGGACCGGCCGTCGGCGCCCGCCAGCGGCCCCATGCGCCCGGCGGGGTCGCCACGGTCGCGCCGACGGCGAATCACCATCATGGAGGGTTGTGCGCCGGCTGCCAGGTGAACGGTCGAAACGTGGAGCACTGGCTGGACCCCGATCTGGCGCAGAATGACGCCGTGCTGGACGTGATCGCGCTGCGCAACCAGATACACGCCCTCCGCGCGGTCGCCGCTCCGCTCCGCGCAGCGAGCCCGCTCAACTTCGCCTGGCTGGCCAATGTCCCGGTGGATTCGCTGAACCCTGCCGGAGGGTTGGGCACGGCCGGAAAGATGATCGGCGTCCTGCGCGCCACCCGCATGAACGGCACGCAGGTGCGCCTGCGCGCTGTCTCGGGCAACTTCGCGGGCCTGGGCGCCCCTCCGAACGGCTACTGGTCTCGGCACTCGAACAATCGATACCGCATCTTCAGCGCCTCGCGCGGGTTCCGCGACTACGCTCCAGCCGCCGTCGGCCCCACCTTCGGACGCTGCGCAGCCAGCGCGCTGCTCGCGCACGCGCTCGACTTCGGCCTGCGCGTGACCTCGATGGCGGAGATATGGGTGGGGCCCACGGCGCACGGGCGGCAAGACGGCCAGCTCCAGGCGTCCTGTCCTAGCTGTCGCCGTTACCTGGGCCACCTCCTGTGCACGCAGGGAGGGCAGCAGCGCGGCGCGCCGTTCAACACCAACTCGGTGCTTCCGCCCAACCAAGGAATCTGAGCCGCAGCCATGGATGACATCGACCGCGTCGTGACCTTTTGCGCCGCGCTGGACGCGTCGTTCCCCGGCGCCGTCCGCGGCGCCGACGCCGCGACGCTCCGCAGGATCGAATCGCGCATGGGGCGTGCGCTGCTGCCGGTTCATCGCCGGTTCCTCGAGCTGCTCGGCGCAGACGCAGCGTGGCTCACCCTTGGCCCGTTCGACGCGAGCGCCGCGAGCCTCGACGAAGCGCTGGCCGCGACCCGCGACGCGCCACCCGAAGGATTCACGCTCTTCGCCCTCGGCCGGGACGATCCGTTCGAGGATCTCTACCTGGTGGAGTCCGAAGGGGCGGAGGCGCGCCTCGAGCTCATCAACACGCGCACCGGATACTCGTTCGCGAACATCGCGCCGGACGAGGGCGAGGTGCTGGCCGGCTCGCTGTCCCAGCTCCTCTGCGTCTCGGCGCTCGCAGATCGTTCGCGCCACGTCTTGCCCATCCACAGCGTGCTCGCCGAACGCACGCAGCGCCCGGACACGCTGGCGCGCTTCCGTGACGAGGCGCGGCGCCGCGCGTTCGGCGATCTCTGGTTCTCCAATGCAATCGCCTGTGCGGTCACCTGGGAGGACACGGTCATCGTCGCGATGCAGCCCGACGATCGTGCCTTCGCCCTGTCCCTGTTCGGCGGCGCCGCCGTGCAGCCCCTGGCGACG
Source organism: Sorangium sp. So ce128 (assembly GCF_051525245.1). Lineage (NCBI taxonomy): Bacteria > Pseudomonadati > Myxococcota > Polyangiales > Polyangiaceae > Sorangium > Sorangium sp. So ce128. Next base: position 9,642,923 of record NZ_CP150313.1, read on the forward strand.
AGTTTTGCGCAGCTCCTCGATCTCGACGCGGTGAGCTGACGACGCGCTCGATCATCGTGAGATCGTCAAGCGAGCACGCCTCCCGGCGGCCGCTCTCCAGGACCGGGCGTCACGCTCCCTCAGCGGTTGTCCGCGCGCGCCTCGAACTTCACCGAGCCGGCGATCTGCCTCGTGGTGACGTTGACCCGATTGAAGAGGTTGGTCAGTCCGATGTGCAGGATCAGCGCCGCGAGCGCCGGCTCGTCGTAATGCCTCGCGGCCTCCTCCCAGACGTCGTCGGGCACCGGATCCGCGCGATCGCTGAGCCTCGTCGCGGCCTCGGCGAGCGCCAGCGCGGCGCGCTCCGCGTCGGTGAAATAGGGCGCCTCGCGCCAGGCCGCCACGGCGAACAGGCGCTCGTCGGTCTCGCCCGTCCTCTTCATCTCGCGCGCGCCCATGTCGACGCAGAAGCCGCACCCGTTGATCTGGCTCGCCCGCAGGTGGACGAGCTCGAGCGTCCGCGCCGGCACGCCGCTCTTCTTCACAGCGCCGATCAGGGCGTAGATCGGCTGCATGACGTCGGGGATGACCATCGCGGGGTTCTTCATCCGTGCTTTCAGCATGTTCGTGCTCCTCCCGAGGCGTTCGGGTGTGCTCGCCGACCGTGACCGGGCGCTGAACGTCCGTTCGCGTCGTCACATCGGCTAGGGTTCGTCCGTCACAGCCATGACGAAGCACGACGAGGGAGTGTGACCGATGGATGAAAATATTTGGCTGGCGGAGCGGTTCGAGGCCCACCGGGCCCATCTGCAGGCCGTGGCGTACCGGATGCTCGGCTCCCTGAGCGAGGCGGAGGACGCCGTGCAGGAGTCCTGGCTCCACCTGAGCCGCGCCGACACGAGCGGCGTCGAGAACCTGGGCGGGTGGCTGACGACGGTCGTGGCGCGGGTGTGCCTCGACATGCTGCGCTCCAGAAAGGCGCGGCGCGAGGACCCGATGGCCGCGCCCGACCCCGCCGCGGACCGCGAGGCCGGGACCGACCCCGAGCGCGAGGCGGTGCTGGCCGACTCGGTCGGCCTCGCGCTGCTCGTGGTGCTCGACACGCTGACCCCCGCCGAGCGGCTCGCCTTCGTGCTGCACGACCTGTTCGCGGTGCCCTTCGAGGAGATCGCCGCCATCGTGGGGCGCTCGCCGGCCGCGGCGAGGCAGCTCGCGAGCCGCGCCCGCCGCCGCGTGCAGGGCGCGCCCCCGTCCCCGGACGCCGACGTCGGCCGCCAGCGCGGGGTCGTCGACGCCTTCATCGCGGCCATGCGCGGCGGCGACTTCGACGCGCTCGTGGCGATCCTCGATCCGGACGTCGTGATCCACGCCGACGCCACGGCCGAGCCCCCGGCCGGGGGCGAGGTCCGCGGCGCGCGCGCCTGGGCCAAGCAGGCGATCCCGGCCGCGCGCGGCGCCAGGTTCGCCCGCCCCGCCCTCGTGGACGGCACGGTGGGCATCGTCGTGGCCCCGCAAGGGCGGCTCTTCCGGGTGCTGCGCTTCACGCTCGCGCAGGGGAAGATCGCCCGGATCGACGTCGTGGGCGACCGCGAGCAGCTCCGCGATCTCGACCTGTTGGTCCTCGATGACGGGCCGCAGCCGGAAATCTGAACAAGCCCTGTGGGAAGCGCGCTTCAGAGGCGTGCTCGCCCGCAGCCTGCTCCTGATCGGAGCGCTCGCGCGCCTCGGCTGCGGCGGCTCGACGCCGCAGCCCCACGCCGCGCCGAGCTCGCCACCCGCCCGATCAGCTCACCTGGGCCACGCGCGTCGCCGTGCGTGACGTGGTTTACACGGCTCCCTCACTCGGCATACCTTTTTTAAATGCATTCTCTTACCGTTCTGCGGCCTCGTGGATGGTGGTTCCGCGGCGTCTTCGCCGCTGCCATGGCCGTCGTGGCGGCGTCGTGCGCCACGGACGGCCTCCCCGGGAGCCCTCCCGAGGCATCGGAGCGGGCGGGGCTCGAAGCGAAGGAGGCGCCGGCAGCGGGGCTATCGTCGGCCACGACGCCCGAGGACCTGCGCGCGGCGTACATCGCCGCGGTGCAGGGAGCGGCGTCGGAAGCGTACGCCGCGATGGTCCTGCAGCCGGGACGCCTTCTGGTGGAGAACGAGGCGCAGCGGTTCGCGACGACGCTCGACCGCTCAGGGGCGTGGGTCGCGTCGGACGATGCGCCGTGGTCGCTGTCGATGCGCGCGGCGGGGCTCGGGTGCGAGGGGGCGGTGTCCGCGGTCTCCGAGGCCGAGCCCGAGGCGGAGGGCAACCGGGTCCTGTATCGTCACGAAGGGCTCCTGGCGTGGTATCTCAACGGCCCGCTGGGGCTCGAGCAGGGCTTCGTGATCGCCGAGACCCCCGCGTGCGCCGGGACGAAGGTCGTGACGATCGAGCTCGGCGGGGATCTCCTGGCGGAGCTCGACGACGCAGACGGTGACGGCCGCGGGGAGGCGATCCGGCTCCGGGACGCCGAGGGCCGGGCGGCGCTCTCGTATGCGGAACTGCTCGTGAAGGACGCGCAGGGGGACGCGCTGCCAGCGTGGCTCTCGGTGGAGGCGGGGCAGATATCGATTCACGTGGACGACGCGGGGGCGGCGTATCCGGTGGAGATCGACCCGCTGATCGCGACGCAGCAGGCGAAGCTGCTGGCGAGCGATGGCGCAGAGATGGACCGTTTCGGCGATTCGGTCGCGCTCTCGGGCGATACGGCGCTCGTGGGGGCGGAAGGAGACGACGACGCTGGGCAAATCGCCGGCGCGGCCTACGTGTTCGTGCGCAGCGCCGGCGTCTGGACCCAGCAGGCGAAGCTCCTGGCGAGCGACGGGGCGGAGAGCGACTATTTCGGCGGCTCGGTCGCGCTCTCGGGCGACACGGCGCTCGTGGGGGCGAGCGGAGACTCCGACGACGGCTTGAGCTCCGGTTCGGCCTACGTGTTCGTGCGCAGCGCCGGCGTCTGGACCCAGCAGGCGAAGCTCGTGGCGGCCGACGGGGCGGAGAGCGACTATTTCGGCGGCTCGGTCGCGCTCTCGGGCGACACGGCGCTCGTGGGGGCGCAAGGAGACGACGACAAGGGCTCGAGCTCCGGTGCGGCCTACGCGTTCGTGCGCAGCGCCGGCGTCTGGATCCAGCAGGCGAAGCTCGTGGCGACCAACGGCGCGGCGCTCGATAATCTCGGCAGCGCGGTCGCGCTCTCGGGCGACACGGCGCTCGTGGCGTCGCCCGGCGGCCATGGCTTTCAACCCGGCTCGGCCTACGTGTTCGTGCGCAGCGCCGGCGTCTGGACCCAGCAGGCGAGCCTCCATGCGCGCGACCCGGCGCGGGATGACTATTTCGGCAGCGCGGTCGCGCTCTCGGGCGACACGGCGCTCGTGGGGGCGCAAGGAGACGACGACGACGTCTTCGTGGACACCGGCTCGGCCTACGTGTTCGTGCGCAGACTCGGCGTCTGGACCCAGCAGGCGAAGCTCGTGGCGACCGACAGGGAGCCGCGGGACTATTTCGGCATCTCGGTCGCGCTGTCGGGCGACACGGCGCTCGTGGGGGCGTTCCTGTCCGACAGCGCCACTTGGGACGCCGGCGCGGCCTACGTGTTCCGGCGCAGCGCCGGCGTCTGGACCCAACAGGCGACGCTCGTGGCGACCGACGGGAGGAAGGACGACGATTTCGGTTTTTCGGTCGCGCTCTCGGACGGCACGGCGCTCGTGGGGGCGAAGGGAGACAACGACAAGGGCAACTCCTCCGGCTCCGCTTATGTATACGTGATGCAGAAGACAAGCGGCGAGCCGTGCGCCACCGGGGCCGAGTGCGCGAGCGGGTTCTGCGTCGATGGCGTGTGCTGCGACACGGCCTGCGGCGGGGGCGTGCCAAACGACTGCCAGGCGTGCAGCGCGGCCGCGGGCGCCGCGGTGAACGGGACATGCGGTGCGCTGGAGGCGAACACCGAATGCCGAGCGGCCGCGGGGGGCTGCGACGCGGCCGAGGTATGCGATGGGACGAGCGTTGAGTGCCCCGCGGACGCCAAGCTCGCGGCGGGGACGCAATGCCGCGCGTCGGCCGGCGCGTGTGACGTCGCGGAGGTCTGCGACGGCAGCACCGGCGCTTGCCCGGCAGACACCAAGCTCGCGGCGGGGACACAATGCCGCGCGTCGGCTGGCGTGTGTGACGTCGCGGAGGTCTGCGACGGCAACACCGGCGCTTGCCCGGCAGACACCAAGCTCGCGGCGGGGACGCAATGCCGCGCGTCGGCCGGCGCGTGTGACGTCGCCGAGGCCTGCGACGGCAGCGCGGGCGCTTGCCCGCCGGACGCCTTGGCCGCCGCGGGCACGCAATGCCGCGCCGCCACGGGGCCCTGTGACATCGCGGAGAGCTGCAATGGCACCGACTTGGCGTGCCCGGCGGACGCCGTCGCCGACGTGACGACGGATTGCCGACCTGCGGCGGGCCCCTGTGATATCCCGGAGAAGTGCGACGGCGCCAACAAGACCTGCACGCCCGATGTGCTGGCGCCGGCGGGGTGGGTCTGCCGTGCCGCCGTCGGCGAATGCGATGTCGCCGAGACGTGCAAGGGCATTTCAGTGAATTGCCCCGCGGACGACAGCGCCCCCGATGGCGCGATGTGCACCGGCGGTGTGTGCGTCGGCGGAGCGTGCATGAGCGGCAGCGGCGGCTCCGGCGGCGCTTCTACCACCAGCAGCGGCTCCGGCGGCTCTGACGGATCGAGCGGCGATTCCACCATCAGCAGCAGCTCGAGCAGCGGCTCCGGCGGCTCCGGCTCTGGCGGCGATTCCACCAGTAACAGCAGCTCGAGCGGCAGCTCCGCCGGCAGGGAATCAGGGGACGACGGCGGTTGCGCGTGCCGCGCGGCGGGAGCTACATCGAGCGATCCGCGCCGGGGCACCGGCGGGGCCGCGCTCGCCTTGCTCGGCATCATGGCCCTCCGGCGCCGTCGCCCGGCGCGCGGTTGACCTGCTCTGCGCTGCGTCCCCGCGCCGCGTGGACCTGATTCCATCTCTCGCGGCGGTCATTCACCACCTCATCCACTCAGTACGGAGTTCCGTCCTTGTGCGTGTAGACGTACTTGCCGCCCACCTTGCGGACGGCGAGATCCTCGTCGGGATACTCCGCGCTGTCTTCGGGATCGCGGTTGCTGATCTCGAGGTAACGCGCTGGCGCGGCGCTGCGGTTGACGAAGTGATGCCCGTTGCGCGCGCCGGCCGGAAAGCCCGCGCACTGACCCGCCGTGAGCACCTGCTCGCCGTCGTCCGTGCGCAGCACCACCTCGCCCTCCAGCACGAAGACGAGCTCGTCCTCGTGAGAGTGGTGGTGCCGCAGCGCCGACTCCTTGCCCGGGAAGAGCGTGGTGAGGTTGACGCCGATCTTCGTCAGGCCGAGCGCGTCGCCGAGCGCGCGCTTCTCGCGCGGCGTGACGCGCGCGCGAAGCGACTCGGGGTACGTCGAGCTGGTGCGGGGCTCGAGATCGCTGGGGTTCAGGGCAGGGCGTTCGAGGGGCATGATCATCTCCGAGCAAAGCGGCTGCGCTCAGCGGCCGCGCGGTGTGGGCATGAGCGTGGAGGCGAGCGTCGCCGGGCTCAAGGGGATCGCGGGGGCTCACGACCAGCCCCGCACCCCGATCCTCTCCCGGAGGGACAGAGAGGAGGCTCCCGGGAGCGCGGTCACACCGGTCGGGCGAGCGCGGCCAGGAGGGCGGTGCGGCGCTCGGGATATTGGAGCAGGGCGCGATCGCGGACGCGGGCGAGCACCTCGGCGGGCGCGGTCTCGGGGGAGCCGGAGTCGAAGGGAGGCTGCGGATCGTACTCGATGCCGAGCTGGATGGAACGAGCGACGTCCGCGCCGGCGATCTCCGCCACCAGGGTGAGCGCGAAGTCGATGCCGGCGGTGACGCCGCCGCCCGTGATCACGTTGCCGTCGCGCACGACGCGCGCCGCTTCGGTCTGGATGCCGAGCTCGGCGAGCAGCGGCCGGAACGCCCAGTGGCAGGTGGCGCGTTTGCCGTCGAGCAGGCCCGCGGCGGCGAGCAGCAGCGAGCCCGTGCACACCGAGGTGACGTAGCGCGCGGCGCGACCGAGGCGCTGGACATGCGCGACGAGCTCCCGATCTCCGAGGGCCGCCGTGAGGCCGTAGCCCCCCGGCACGCAGATCGCGTCCGCTTCGGTGATGTCGGACAGGCGGGCGAGCCCGCTGAAGGTGAGGCCGCTGTCGGCGGACAGCGAGCCCCCCTCGCGAGAGGCCACCACGAGGCGCGCGCCGGGCAGGCGCTGCAACACCTCGAACGGGCCCGTGAAGTCGAGCTGCGTGAGCCGTGGGTACAGGATGAAGACGATCGTGAACGGCCTTTCCATGACGCGCCTCTCTGCCGGAGTTGACCGGACCATCCCACGATGGCACCTTGGCAGAAAGGACAAAGATACCTCCTTTTCTGCCAAGCCACACGTCCATGCGATCAGCGTCGTCAGGAGCCACGGAGACGTTCCTTGGCACGCTCCCTCACGGACAACGCTTCGTCACGCGCGAGCCCCGACAGCAGAGCGGCGGTGGCTCGCGGGTGGTCCGCGACGGCGTAACGGACGTTCACGTTTTCGTCCGCGGCGCGCCGCTTCATCGTGTCGAGCGGACAGTCGGGGCGCCATACGACGTGACGGCGCACGACGAAGTCTGGGTCGTGTTCGAGCTCGAGCAGCAGGGACAGTGGACATGCCTCGTGGCGGGCAACGTGCAAGCGCACATACGAATCGGCGTCACGCGCGAGTTGCCGCAGAACGCGCTCGGGCGTGCTCGGATTGTTCGCGACGGCGCCACGAACGAAGATGTCGGCGGAGTCGGCCAGCTGGATGAGTAGCGGCTCCGGGGTGAGCGGGTGCTCCGCGATCTGGCGATGGTTGTCGCGCAGGGCGCTCGCGGTGACGAGGATGTCCGGCGTCACGCTTGGATTCCTGAACACGGCGCTACGCAACAATTCGCTCGGGGCGCGAATCCATTGGCGTAGCCACGGTTCGGGACAATCGGGTCGCTTCGCGAGCTCGCGCTTCACCCAGTCGTCGTCGTTCGCAAGCGCTTCGAACTGCTCGGCGCTCAACACGCGGCGCTGCGCCACACGTAGACGAACCTCCGCGAGCGGGTCGCGTAGCAAGCGGTGCAAGCGCGCCGCATCGAGCGCTTCGTGGGTTGCGAGCAGCAGACGCACGGCGCGTGACGGATTGTCTGTGATCTGGTCGAAAAAGGCGGTGGGAAAGTCCGGGCGCCGCAAGAGCGCGAGCAAAACCACTTCCTGCCGATCAGCGAGCAGCGCGGTCATGTTGGCGTCGCTCCACGGCAGCGACGCGGCGGCGGCGGCGCGATAAGAAGGCGATCGGTGTCGCGCGAAGGCGCGCAGTGTGTCGAGGGAGAGACCCATGCGCGTCTCGGCGACGAGCCGCACGGCTGCGTCGGCGTCGTGACGGAAGCGTTCGAGCCAGCCGCGCGGACACTCGCGATGCGAAGCGACGGCGCGGCGTGCCTGGCCTCCCAGCTCGGCGAACTCGGCGAGCACGGAAGCGGGCACCGCCTCGTTGCGTAAGATCCGCGCGAGGTCGTCGCTGAAGTGACGCGGAATCGCTGCGGCGTGTTTTGCGACCGCGCGCACGTCGCCGTCGCTGTCGGTCCAGAGCAGGCGGCGGAGCGGCTCGTCACAGCCCGGATGGGCGGCGACAGCGCACCGGACGGGGCGCGTGGGGTCACGCGCGAGCTGCGCGAGGACCTCGCGAGGAGCGCCCATGCGGCGGGCGAGGGCGCGACGAACGCCGATGGCCTGGTCGGAGGCGAGTGAGAGCAGCGTCGCGAGCGGCGTGCGCGGGTGCAGCGCCGCCTTGACGCGAAGACCTTCGTCGGGGGAGCGCGCGAGCGTTTGCAGATCATCGGCGCTGAGGTCTGCTGTCCGTCGCTTCATTCGCAGTGATGTTTAGCAGACCCCCCCGTGCCAGCCCAGGTCCGTCCCGCAGTCCCTATCCGTTGACGCCACGCGCCGCGGCCAACTCAGAATCTGGCCCCCACCGCGACACGGACCGTCGCGAGCTTTCCCTGCTCCAGACCGAACCCGAGCGGCTCGTCCAGCGCCACGAGCAGCCCGGCCCGGAAGTACAGGCCCGACGCGGGTGGCTCCACCCCGACGAAGGGCTCGGCCGCGAGCTGCAGCTTGTCGGTCTGTGTGAGCGGGAACGCGGCCTGGAGCCGCGCGCCGACCCCGAACCCGCCCACGCTGCGCAGCTCCGCCTCGTTGCTCTGCTCGATGAAGAACTCCGTGTCGCCGCCGCCCGTGGGGATGGCGAACATCGCCACGAGATCGCTCCGTACATAGAGCGCCTCGATCGGGCGCAGCTCGATGCCGCCGCGGGCCCGCAGCGGGACGTGCTCCAGGAGCGCCCGCTGCGTGTCGAAGTACCCGCGCACGGCCAGCGCCGCCGCCGCGGCCGCCTTCGTGTCGTCGGACGGATCCTGCGTGATGGGGATGGAGGCCGAGAGCCCGCCGACGAGCATCAGCATGGGGGACATGTTCCCGGCGTAGTGAAGTCCTATCGAGGGATTGCCGAAGAAGAACCCCTCGAGCTCCGGCGCGACGGTCGCCGCGTCGTGCTCCCCCGCGCCGGGCTCGCTCGCCTGGCTGCTCCCGTACGCAAACGGCAGCTCGGCGTCGAGGTGGAGCCCCCCGATCAGCTTGATCTGGGCGACCGCCGCGAAGGACGCCACGAAGGAGTTCCCCTCCCACGCGCCGCTCGTCCCGTCGCTGCTCACGGTTTCCCAGTCGGGGAGGTTCGCCTCGATGGTGCTGGTGAGCACGTCCGCCTCCACGCCGAGACGGAAGCCGTAGGACTTCGCCCACTGCGCTTCCGTGACGGTTTCCTCGGCGAGGGCTGGCGGGGTGAACGAGAGCAGGAGCGAGAGGGCGGCGAGGGACGAAGCAAGCTGGCGCATGCGGACAGCGTATCTTTTTTTCCGTCCGGGGCCATCCAGCGGGACGATGGCACAGGCAGCCCGGAGGAGAGGCAGCCGCTTGCCGGGCGCTCAGCTGTAGACCCCCTGCACGTACTCGGTCAGCATCTTGATCTCGGCCTCTTGCTCGCGGCTCACCCAGTGCACGAGGTCGCCGATCGAGATCATCCCGACCACCCGCCCGTCCTGGACCACGGGCAGGTGACGGCAGCGTCGCTCGGTCATGACCGCCATGGCCTGCCGCGCCGACGTGCTCGGCTCGACGCAGACGACCCCGCAGGTCATCACCTCCGCGACGGGCGTGTCCGCCGGATCGCGTCGGGCCAGGATCACCCGCGTCATCACGTCCCGCTCGCTGATGATCCCTCTCGGGGACCCGTCGATGCTCACGAGCAGCGCGCCCACGCGCCGCACGCACATCGACTGCACAGCCTCGAAGACGGTTGCATCCGGCGAGATGGTGTAGACGTTCCGGCCCTTCCTGTTGAGGATTTCGCCAATGCTATCCATGGTCATCCCCTTCCTGAGGGGAACCATGACAAAAAAATCGCGCGTGCAGCGTGCTCATGCGCAATTATTTTGGCTGCTTTTCACCTGGACGCCCGGCTTCCCGCGCTTCACGGCCGGGCTCGCCTTGGCGTGGAGAGTGCGGCCGGGCTGAGGCGGCCGCGCATTGTTGCATGGATATTTCAGACCGAGGGCATCGCTCTTTTCGACGAATCGATGAGGCCCTCTCCGGGCTACCAGCCGGGGGGAGATCTCAGTAAGCGAGCGTGCAGGTGTTGCCGGCTCCGCACTCTTTGGAGGTGACCGCCGCGACGACCTGGGACGCCGGCATCGGCGTGTAGCGGTACGGAATCGCGAAGACGGTTCCCTTCGAGTCGTTCAAGTCGTCGCCGGTCCCCTGGTTGCCGATCCCCTTCCAACCTCTTGGACTGCCCATGTCCGTCCAGATCGACCTGTTCTCATCGTAGACGCAGTTCTCGGCGATGAGCGCCATGTCCTTGCCCACGCCGTGGATCTGGCCGCCAGCGGTGTTGTGATAGTTGTTGAGCATGTGGACATTGCCGTACCGCCCGCGGGGCTGACGTGAATCGACGCGCTCGCCCCAGTGGCTGTTCATGTACGTGATGCGCAGCTTGCCCTGGCTCGCCGGCTCGTCGTCGCTGCCGGCGATCAGGTTCGAGAAGCGGTGCTCCTTGTCGTACGTATAGTAGAAGCGCGACCAGGAGACGGTGACGTAGTCGGCTCCCTGGGTGATGTCGCAGTTGCCGTCCTGGCCGTCGGAGATATCCAGATGGTCCAGCCAGACGTGGTGGGCGCCGTTCCCCGTGTAGACGGCGTCTGCGCCGGCCTTGCACTCGTCGTAGCTGGCGCAACGCGCGCCCCGCACGGCGAGGTTGCGGAGGATGATGTTGTGCACGTCGTCGCCGCTCATCCGGATGTTGCCCGTGATCGTCACCCCGGGCCCGATGCCGATGATCGTCTTGTTGGCGCCCGGCGCGAGCGTCCCGCTGTAGTTCCCGGGCTTCACGAGGACGATCGCCGGGGTCGAGCCCTTCGCCGCGTCCTGGAGCTCGCTCATCGAGTCCACCGTGATGGCCGAGCTCAGATCCGTGCCGCCGCCGGTCGTGCCGCCCGCGACGCTCGCGAAGCCCGGAACGGGATCCGTGATGTGGAGGTCCCCAACCGGGGTCGAGCCGCCGGTGCCCTCACCACCTGTGTCCGCTCCACCTGTGTCCGCTCCACCTGTGTCCGCTCCACCCGTGTCCCCTCCACCAGCGCCCGCTCCACCAGCGCCCGCTCCACCCGTGCCGGCCGCGCCCGCGGTGACGCCGCCCGTTGCGCCGGTGGTGGCTCCGGCGCCGCCTGTTCCGCCCGTGGTGGTACCGGAAACGCCCGTGGTCGTCACGCCACCGCCGCCGGTCGTCTGCCCCGCGCCCGAGGTTCCTCCAGAGCCCGCGCCGCCGCCGGGCGTGACGTCGGGGTCCGTCGAGCTGCAAGCGATCAGCAAGCCGAGAATCGAGAAGGAGGCGAGTCGATACGCGTGGGTCATGGTTCCTCTGCGGGTGATGGAAGCCAAGCGTCTTTCCCTCAGGTTGCGCTGCGCCCCCGCCAGCCGTCACAAATCGCCAGGACGCTCCCGGACCGCGATCTGCGTCGAATCCTGAGGCGGAGCTCGACCTTCGCAGCCAAGGGGCCGCGGGGCTCACCGTCGCCTTGCCGCTGCGCGCGGAAGGCGCCGGCGTGTCGGCACTCCTGGCTGGTTGTGCGCGTGGGCCTGCTGGAGGTGACAGGGGGAGGCTCGAAGCGCGGCCCCATCCGTGCACCTGTCATCATGAAGTGGCACCGCCATTTTTCATGAACTCATTCGTCACGCAAGATCTGTTAGCCTGGCGCGCGACGTCGAACGCTTGAACGCCACCCAAAGGAATGAGAATGAGAAATCCGCTACTGAGAATCGCCGCAACGCTCCTCTTCGCCGCGGGCTGCACGACCGTCGAGAATGCCAGCCTCAGCGAGCATGTATCCGCGTCGGCGGATGCGCTCACGGAGGAGGAGTGCAGCGAATATTTGGATCCAGCGTTCGGCAACTGCAACGAGCCCGTCGATCCGATCAGCTGCCAGAGCATCGACTGGGACAAGGACCGCGAGCCCACTGGAGGCTACGCGTGCTTCGGGTTCAAAAGAGCCCTTGATACTTGCCGGAGCTGCAACAGATTGAACCTGCCCATGAACGAATACAGCCTGTGCAAAAACAAGCAATACATGGATTGCTTGATGAGCGGCTACCTCAACGATCACGGCCCTCTGTGCTTCGTGACACCCCTGGCAGCGATCGACGTGCACGCACCTCGTGCCACGCCGCGCGAGGCCTGCTATTACCTCCAGCAAACGGGGACATGGCCGCCGCCGTGTCCGACGGAATCCGCGTGCCCGGGCCCATGTGAATGCACGGGAGGCACGGACTACCTCGGCAACCCCGTATCGGCCACGTGCGGCGAGAGCATCTGCGGCGCCGACCACCAGTTCTATGACTGCTCACAGGGGCAGTGGGCCGCCACCGGCGCCGCGTGCGGAGGATCGTGCCAGTGTACGGGCGGCACGAACTACCTCGGCAACCCCGTGACGGCCTCGTGCGGCCAGAGCGTCTGCGGCGCCGACCACCAGTTCTATGACTGTGTACAGGGGCAGTGGGTCGCCGCCGGCGTCGGGTGCGCAGGATCGTGTCAGTGTACGGGCGGCACCGACTACCTCGGCAACCCCGTATCAGCCTCGTGCGGGCAGAGCGTCTGCGGCGCCGACTACCAGTTCTATGACTGCGTACAGGGGCAGTGGGTCGCCACCGGCGACGCGTGCGGCGGGAGTGGCGGCTAGCACCACGGAGAAAGCGAGAGTACACAGGGAGATGGGGAGACGGGGAGGAGAGATACGAGGCTGTCCGATTCTCCCGATGTCGCACCGAAGACGCTCACCAACGTGAACGTGGTCGTGGTCGTGGTCGTGGTCGTCGACGACACGATCGTAGACGTGAACGTTCCGCCGGTACCATGGTCGACGATTGTCGCGGCATCGAGCCCCTCGCGTGCAGAGGGAGCTGGCTGCTCAGCTGCGTCGAGCGGCGCTTTCCGTTCGGCTCGACATCGCGGAAGGCAGCGGAACACCGGAGCGAGACGTTCACGTTCACGATTTAGCCGTTGACGACCACGACCACGACCACGACCACGACCACGACCACGACCACGACGGCGTTGGTGACTGCTGGGGGCGCGGCTTGGGGGCCTGAACGCGCTTGGTTAACACCAATGCCGCGCCTCTCCTCCGTCCTGCGCCGCGACGTCCACGTCGATCTTGTCTGCCTTGTCGGGTCGCGGCCCAATGCGCGCGCGTGTCACGGGCTCGCGGACGCGAGGACGCCGAAGCGTGGCGGCGGGACGCTGGTCGCGAGCCGACACACGAGCGACAACGGATCCACGCCGACCGCGACCGTCCCGTCGGCATATGCGCCCCGGGGGCGGCGGAACCTCGACGCGCGGGGCGCCGAAGTCACGCCAATGAGCATCTTTGGTAAGAAGGGATGACACTGACGAGTAGACCCTGTGGGCGTTTGAAGGCTGATTGCTGGACTGGTATGCTTGGCGATGATGGCTACCACAGCATTCACCGAGACTTTCGAACCGTTTCAGTTTCGCATGGTCTCCGGCACCAGCCCCCTCTATCCCGACGTAAACGCTCGCCGGAACAACGGCCAAGGCGGCACCTTCTGGTACAACGACTGGCTCGCGTCCGTCGACACGGACGAGGCCCCCTACGTCCGCGTGGAGATCCTCGACCAAAATATCAAGGACTATGCCGGTTTCTGCAAGATCGCCAAAGGGCGCGGATTCAACGCTATCAACATGGCGGACGTCATCCACCTTCTCACCTTCGACGACCTCGAAAAAGGGAACAAATACGCGATTTTTTCCGCCGAATCGCCGCTGCGCCAACGGCATAAAAAGTGGGCCCGGTACTTCAGAAAGTTCATCAAAATCACGCACGATGCCGGGCTGAAATTCTTCATGTACAGCGACGAATTCGTCTACACGCCCGAAGTCGAGGCATGGATCACCCAGAACGGCCTGCCGCTCGGCTACGACAACCCGCGCCTGTGGGAGGTCTACCGGGAGAAGTACCGCGAGCTCTTCCGCAATTTCCCTGAGATCGACGGGATTATACTCAGGCTCGGCGAGATTTTCGTTTACGGCGCATACCGCGGCAAGGCGATCGTCACCCTCGACGGGAGCGACCCCGAGAAGTATCACCGCCTGGTACAAGAAACATACGACGTGGTCTGCCAAGAGTGCAACAAGCTATACATCCAGCGCTCGTGGAACTTGTACTCCGATGGCGTCCACAGCCGCCCGGACCTCTACCACAAGATATTCGGCTCGATCCCAAGCAAGAATTTCATGGTCTCGATCAAACACACCATGACCGATTTCTGGTATTATCAGCCAATGAACCCGACCCTGGGACTCTCGGGCCCACCGCAGATCATGGAGATCCAGGGCCGGCACGAGTTCGACGGCCAGGGCGTCACGCCCTGTACGAAGGTGTACGACATTCAGAGTCGTCTGCAGCGAGCAAGCAAAATGGGCATCGCCGGGATCTACATGTGGCCGGGCGAGGGCGGGTACGACAACAGCATGAACAATGCCGCCTATGAGACGATCCCCTACTACGGCAAGTACGGATTCTGGAACGAGGCCAACACCTATTTCATCTCGGAGATCGCCCAAAGCCCGGGCGCTGATCCTCGCACGGTTCTTAAGAACTGGGCGACTACCAAATTCGGTAGACGTGCGGCGGACGCTGTTGCCGACGTGCTCATGATGTCGGATGAAGCAGCCAAGCACGTCTGGTACATGAACAGCTACGCCGAGCGGACCATCTGGTTCCCTATCTCGATGCGGTGGTTCCGCATCCAGGACCGTGGGTGGGACACCTACAAGCCGAAGCTCGAGAACTGGGAATTCTTCAAGCGGCTCGAAGATGACACCGTGGGTACGACACTGACCAGGCGCATGATCGACCGGTTCGAGTCGGCCGAGGGCAGATTCGCTGACAAGAAGCTCTACCAGGACGCCCTCGGCACCCTCAAGCATTTCGACATCATCGGGAACCTGCTCTCTTCCTGGCGTAGAGCCAAGCTCTTCGCCTACCAGATCGCAGCCGGGGGCAGCGGCCTGACCAAGGAGCAGCTGCAGACGATGCTCGACGAAGAGCTGGCCAGCCTGGACAAGGGTATACCGGCGTACAAGAATCAATACAACTTCTGGGACCTCCGCGAGATCGAGGCCAGCGTCATTTACATGCGAGCAGGCAAGACCGACCCCGACCCTACACCGAAGTAGAAATGGCGCCGAGGGCGATCGCGCAGATCTCCCATCCGCTGAGATCCCTGACTGCAACCGCACTCTCGGGGCAGCCCAACTGAAATGCCGCAGCAGTTCGAGCGGACGTGAGCAAGCTCGGCGGCTTCGTGAAGCTCGTCGAGGGGACCTGGAAGAGCCAATAAGGGACGCACCCCTCCTCCACCAGGAAGGCCCCGTACCTCTCTGATCAGACGCGCAGGTTCACCAGGACCACGTGCTGTAAACGCGCGGGCACACGTAGTGTCACTCCGGATGCTCTCCTGTCAACGTCCGGGCACACGTAGTGTCACTCCGCCGGGCACGGGCGACACCGCGCCTCACCGCTCCGCGCCCCAGCGCCACCGCGCCCCCGCCTCCCGTCACCGCTCCACGCGGTCGAGCCAGGCGCGCGCGTCCTTCTCCAGCAGCGGATCCCCGAGCCGCACCGACAGCTCCAAAAGATCCTCGAACTCCCGCCGCGCCAGCGCGTCATTGCGCGCATTCTTCAGCAGCATCGCCGCCGCCCAGCGGCCCTGCAGCACATCGTGCCAGTAGCCCTGCTCCTCCGCCCGCACGATGAGCGCCTGCAGCCGCTCCCGCGCGTCCCCCGCCCCAGCCACCCCGTCCAGGTACGCCAGGTACATCCGGTTCGAGGCGGCCACCCGGTCGTACCCCGCCTCGTCCGCCCGCTCCAGCGACTCCGCGAAGAGCGAGCGCGCCCGCTCGTGCTCACCCAGCCGCACGCACGCGTACGCCAGGTTGTGAAGGTTCACAACTCCGTCAAACCGCAGCCCTAGCGCCCGGTCCAGCGCGATCGCGCGCTCGCACGCCGCCGCCGCGGCCCGGAAATCCCCCGCGTAGAGCTCGATCGTCACGACCAGCTTCGCCCGCACCGCCTCCGCGACCCGATCGCCCGGGGCGGCCGCCTCCCAGCGCGACAGCGCCTCCAGCGCCCCGGGCCGATCCCCCGAGGTCGCCCGCGCCAGCGCGACCGACTGGAGCGCCCGCGGATCGTCCGTCGGCCCGAGCGCGGCGAGGTCGAGCGCGGCCCGCCGCGCGCGCGCGAACTGCCCCTGAAGGCACGAGACCTCCACGTCGACCGTCAGCGCCTCCTGCAGGAGCTCGCGGCGCCCTACCGCCATCTCGACAACGTCGTCGAGCAGGTCGTGCGACAGCCGGAACAGGTTGGTCGCCCCGAGCGCGCGGGCGAGCTCGATGCGCAGCTTCACCCGGAGCTCCAGCGAGCCGACCGCATCGACGCGCGCAAGGATGCGGTCCGACGCCGCCGGCAGCGACGGCGCGCGGCGCGCGTGGCCGACCGCCTTCGAGAGGATCTCCACCCACCGGGCGAGCTCGTCGGGATCGCGCCGCGCGACGTCCGAGAGCTCGAACGCCCGCGTCATCGCCTCGATCGCCGCGTCGAACTCGCCGCGGCGCACGCGGACCCCCGCCGCGCGCGCCAGGTGCCCCGCCGCGCCGTCCGCGTTCCCGAGCGAGAGCGCCCCGTCCACGGCGCGGCCGAGGTGGCAGTCGACAAGCGCGAGCACCGCCGGATCGTCCCCGCCCACGCGCTCCAGCCACTCGGCCGCGAGCCAGTGGCCGAGCGCCCGATCCGCGTCCGTCAGCATCTCGTACGCCGCGTCCCGCACGAGCGCGTGGCGGAACGCGAACTCCGGCTCCCCGCGGAACATCGACTCCGGCCGCGGCTCGAGGAGCTCCCGCTTCTCGAGCGTCAAGAGCCACGACTCGAGCTGCGGCACCTGCCCGCCCCCGCCGAGCATCGCCTCCAGACCGCCCCGCCAGAACACCTCACCCATCACCGCCCCGGCCCGGAGCACCCGGCGCGCCTCGGGCTCGAGCGCCGCGATCCGCGACTGCATCATCGCGAGCACCGTCTCCGGCACCTCCCCCGCCCGCCTGTCCGCCGTCGCGCGCACGAGCTCCTCGAGGAAGAACGCGTTCCCCGCCGACCGGTCGACGAGCGCCGCGAGCTCGGCCTCCGGCGGCGCGTCGCCGAGGACCTCCCGCACGATCCGCTCGCACGCGCGGCGCGACAGCTCCCCGAGCCGCATCTCCGTCGCCTCGCGATCCTCCCACAGGCCCGGGAACGCCTCGCGCACCCCGGGGCGCGCCAGCGCCAGCACCATGAGCGGCTGGTGCCGCAGGAACCGGAGCGCCGCGTCGAGCGTGTCCACCGTCGCGCGATCGCAGAAGTGCAGGTCGTCCAGCACGATCAGCACCGACTGCGCGTCGCACTCGGCCCGCAGGAAATCGAGCCACGCGCGCCGCGCCTGCTCCTCCATCACCGCGCGGTCCTGCCGCGCCGCGCGCAGCGCCGGGCTCTCCGGGAACGGCGTCCCGACCAGCTCGCCCAGCAGCTCCGTCACCCGCTCCCGCGCGGCCTCGCCGACGTGCCGCGCGACGCGCGCCGCCAGCTTCTCCCGCCGCGCCTCGACGGGCTCGTCGTCGAGCAGGCCCGCCGCGCGCCGCACCGTCTGCGCGAGCAGCCCGAGCGGCGCCCCGCCGCACATCGGATCGCCGTGCGCGCGCCACACCGTGACCGGCTCGCTGCGCGCCTCGACCCGCCGGAGCAGCTCGTGCGCGAGGCGCGACTTGCCGACGCCCGCCCCCGCCGTGACCAGCACCACGCGCGCCACCCCCTCGGCCGCGCACTCGTCGAGCACGTCCTCCAGCGCCCGGAGCTCCCGCTCGCGCCCCACGCAGGTCGTGAGCTTCCCGAGCACCTTGCGCCCGCCGTCCTGCGGCTCGCGCGCGCCGAGCAGCGTGGGGCCCTGGCTGCCCGCCGCGATCTCGAAGCGATCGCCGAGCAGCGCGGCCGTCATCTGATCGATGAGCACCGGCCGGCCCGAGGACGGATCCTCGGCGGCGTGGCGGACCCGCGCGTCGAGCAGCGCGCCCGCGCGGTCGATGACCTGCCCCACCGCCTGCGTCCCGGCGATGACGTCCCAGCCCGTCGCCAGCGCCACCCACGCCCCGGGCAGGAGCGCGTGGATCGAGAGCGCGCAGCGGGCGGCCTTGCCGGCGAGGTCGGTCGGCGAGCCCGCGCCGGCGACGACCGCGGCGACCGAGCCGTCGGCGAGCACCTCCAGGACCGCGCCGTGCGCCTGCGCGGCCTGCCGGACCTCGTGGAACGGCGTGGTCGGCGGCGGGGCGGGCCGGGGCCTGACCTGCGGCGCCGGCGCGAGCAGGCCCTCGGGCAGCGCGTCCTTGCTGCCGGAGACGACGGTCGCGTGGTGCCCCGACAGCATCGTGTCGCTCGCCCGCTCGGGGCCCGCGATCGCCTGCGGGCGGGCCGACGGGGGGCCGCGCCTGCCGGCGCTCATCTCGGCGGCGAGGACGACGCTGACGAGCCGGCGCTCGCTCTTCGTCAGCGCGGGCGTCGGCAGGCCGTTGCCCGTGGACATGTTGCCCTCCACGACGCTCAGCATCCGGAGCTCGGCGGCGACCTCGCCCGCGTCCGCGGGGCGCTCCGCGGGGTTCTTCGCGAGCAGCCGGGCCACGAGCAGATCGAGCGACGGCGGGATGTTCGGGCAGAAGGTGCTCGGGCGCGGCGCGGCCTCGAAGAGCACCTTGGCGAGGACGGACAGCGGGTGCTGGGCGACGAACGGCGCCCGCCCGGTGAGGCACTCGAACAGCAGGCACCCGATCGAGTAGAGGTCGGCGCGCGCGTCGACGTCGACGTCGCCGCGGACGCGCTCCGGCGCCATGTAGGCCGGCGTGCCGATCGCCGATCCGGTGAGCGTGAGCTCGTACGTCGCGTCGGCCTGGCGCGCGATGCCGAAGTCGATGAGCTTCGCGCTCCCGATGTCGCCGCCGGGCAGGAACACGTTGGTCGGCTTGAGGTCGCGGTGCACGATGCCGCGCGCGTGGACGGCGGCGAGCGCCTCGGCGACGCGGCCGACGAGCATCAGGCTGTGCTCGATCCCGAGCGGCCCGCGCGACAGCCGCGCGCCGAGGTCCTCGCCCTCGAGCCACTCCATGGCGAGGTAGTAGAGGCCGTCCGCCGTGACGCCGTGGTCGATGTAGCGGGCGACGACGGGGTGCTCGAGCTCGGCGAGCAGGCGCGCCTCCCGCTGGAAGCGCACGACGTGCTCCCTGCCCTGGTTGAAGATCACCTTGAGCGCGACCACGTGGCCGCTCTGCCGGTCGAGCGCCCGCCACACCGCGCCCATCCCGCCGGAGCCCGCGAGGCGTTCCAGCTGGAAGCGGTTGGCGAGGACGTGACCTGAATGCATGGCGCAAGTATCGGTGTGCAGACCTCCGCGGTCCAGGCGGCCGGGGCGCGCGTGGACCGCGAACCGTGGGCCCACCGCCCACGCGGAGCGCGAGGATACTCATCCTGCGGCGCGGCGACGAGCCTCGAAGACCCGCGGGCGCAGCCGCCGGACCGGCGGGAGCGGCGGGAGCGCGACCGCGGCCCGCCCTCGCCGGCCGACGGGGCCGCTCACGTCCACGCCAGCGCGCCTGTCGGGCGCGCATGGGCGTACGCGCGGCCTCGCGCCGCCTGCGCCGCCGCGGCGGAGACCTCAGCTGGCGAGGCGCTCGAGCCGCGCGTCGACCTCGCGCTCGGCGTTCAGCCAGTCTTCAACGGGGTTGTTCCGGAAGCCGGCCCTCTCGGCATATCCATAGGCCACCTTGGCGATGAGGCCGTGGCGCTCCTCGCGCGACGGCCGCGGGCGCGGAGGCGCGGCCTTCGGGGCACCGGCGCTCGCGCGCTCGGCGGCGCGCTCCACGGCCGCAGAGGGCATCTCGACGGCGGCGGGGGCAGAGACCGCGCTCTCGGGCTGCGCCGAGGCGACCGGGCTCGTGGCCCGGGTGGTCTTCGTGCGGGCCGGGGTCTTGCGCTTCGAGCTCATCTCGTCGTCTCTCCTTTCGGGTACACGGGTCGACTAACCCAGGTCCGCGCGTACGCACAAATTTTGAGCACGTAGTTTCTCGGCGCCCCCCCGCCGCCGGTCGGGATCTCCCTTCCAAGAGACCGTGATTCGCGGTAGAGTCGATGTCGCTGACCGGGTGAGATCACCCGGCATGTGTCAGCCACCATCCCTCGTTGCTCGTCGCCACCTCGTGACCGACGTTCATCCGCCGTCGTCCGTCTAACGTCCATCTGTCGTTCCCACCGTCGTTCCCGTTCTCGCTCACGGCGGCCCATCCCTGGTCGCCGCCTGCGCCGAGGACAGCTCGGTAATCCAGAAAACGGCAGGCGCGTCGCTCGCCGTCTGCCCATGAATCGAGGAGATGCGATGTGGAAGAAAGCGCGGCCCCTTCCCGGCGCACGGAACACCTCTGCTCGTCCGGCGGCGGGATGACGCGCGTCGTCTGGGTCGAGGACGACAGCGAGGTGCGGCTCATCGGCGCCTCGGAGCGCTGGGCGGGCGCGATGGAGCAGCTGCGCCGGCTGGCGGAGCACGAGCGCGCGCCGCTGCTCATCATGGGCGAGCCTGGCACGGGCAAGGAGCTCTGCGCGCGGCGCCTTCACGCGGCGAGCCCGCGCGCGGGCGGCCCCTTCGTTGCGGTGAGCGCGGCGCGGCTGCCGGCCGAGCGCCTCCGTGAGGAGCTCTTCGGCCTGGCGGCCGGGGCGGACGGGCGGCCCGCGGCGCTCCCCGGGCTGCTCGAGCTGGCGCGGGGGGGCACGCTGTTCCTCGACGAGATCGGCGCGCTCCCGCTCGAGCTCCAGCCGCGGCTCCTGGCCGTGCTCGACGGCGAGCCGCTCTGCCGGATCGGCGGCGGGGAGGCGCTGGTCGCGGACGTGCGGGTCATCGCCGCGACGAGCCAGGATCTCGCCGCGCGCGTCCTCGGGCGGTCGTTCCACGAGGCGCTCCACCGGCGCGTCGGCGGGCTCGCGCTCTCGCTCCCCCCGCTGCGCGAGCGCGACGGCGACGTGCGCAGGCTGGTCGAGCACTTCCTCCAGCGCCAGAGCGGCGCGACGGGGCTCGCGAGCGCCGGGGTCACCCCGCGCGCGCTCGCGCAGCTCGAGGCGTACCCCTGGCCGGGGAACGTCCGCGAGCTCCGGGGCGTCGTCGAGCGCGCGTTCCTCCGGGCCCACGGCGCGCCGCTCGATCTGGAGCACCTGCCGCCGGAGATCGGCGCGGCCAAGCGTCCGCCGGCGCCGCCGCGCTCGGGCCCGCCGGGCGCGCTGCGGCCATCGCCGCCCGCGCGCGGCAGCGCGTCGCTCGGGGAGGCCGTGCGCCGCCACATCCTCGCGGTCTACGCGGCCCAGAACGGCAACGTGACCCGCACGGCGAGCGCGCTCGGGATCACGCGGGTCTCCCTCCGCCGGCACCTGCGCCAGTACCTCGCCGCGGACGCGCGCGACAAGGAGCCGCTGAGCGATCGCTAGGGCCGCGCGTCAGGGATCCCGCCTGGAGCGACCTGGTGAACGCTCACACGACGCGAGCTGGCGTGCCCTCGCGACTCGAGAGGCCCAGTCGGCGCCGGGCGGCCCGCGCGCCCCTCTCCTCAGGACGGCTGCGCGAGGCCGAGCTCTCCCTCCGGCTCGACGGGCAGCTCGACGAGGAACGTGGTCCCTGAGCCCAGCCGACTGCGCAGATCCACGCGCCCGCCGTGCGCTCGCACGATCTCCCGAACAAGGTACAGCCCGAGCCCGAGGCTCTGCGCTTGATGAAGCCCCGTCGCGCGCTCGAACGCCTCGAACACGCGCCGCTGGTCGGCCTCGGAGATCCCGATACCCTGATCGGAGACCGAGAGGCGAGCGACGGCCCCGTCCCCGTCGGTGACGATCCGGACCGGCTTTCCGGCGCCGTACTTCATGGCGTTCGTGAGCAGGTTCGTCGCGACCTGCTCGAGCCGCAGCCGATCCCACTGGCCCACGACGGCGCGCTCCGCCTGCACGTGGAGCGCACATCCAGCCAGCTCGGCCTGCTCGCTCAGCCGCCCGACGACGTCCCGCACGAGGGCCGCCAGGTCCACCGGCTCACGCGTCAGGGCGAGCCGCCCCTTCTGGACGCGCGAGAGGTCGAGCAGGCTGTCGATCAGCAGGTTGAGCCGGCCGAGCTGGCGCTTGAACGACGTGAGGGACGACGATAGCCAGGACGAGGAGACCGTCTCTCGCTGCTTGATCGATCGCGCGAGCGCGTCGAGCTTCAGATGGAGGCCTGTCAGCGGCGTCTTCAGCTCGTGGGCGAGGAACGCCGTGCGCCGCTCCGCGGCCTCCGCCGCCGCCCGCGCCTCGCGCTCCCTGGCGAGCAAGAGCGCGTTCTCGAGGGAGATGGCCGCTTGCGTGGCGAGCAGCTCGAGGGCGAGGAGCCGCTCGGGCGTGAACGCGTGCGTGGTGACGTTGTTCTCGAGGTACAGCAGGCCGAGCACCTCGGCCTGCCGCAAGATGGGAACGCAGAGGACCGACCTCGGATTGTGCCGGACGATGTACTCGTCCCCCGAGAACCTGCCCGCCTTCGCGGCGGCGTCATCGAGGAGCACGCGCTCCTTGGTGAGCCGCACGTAGTGGAGGAGCGAGGCAGGGAGGAGCGGAGAGGACGACACCGGCA
The DNA here is from genome assembly GCF_051525245.1 of Sorangium sp. So ce128. Taxonomy (NCBI): domain Bacteria; kingdom Pseudomonadati; phylum Myxococcota; order Polyangiales; family Polyangiaceae; genus Sorangium; species Sorangium sp. So ce128. The sequence continues at coordinate 9,665,338 of NZ_CP150313.1, forward strand.
GCGACTGGAGAACCCTGGTCACGGTCCCCTGTCGCTCCTCGATCGCGGCCTCCGCCTCGATCGTCAGGCCGCCGTCCCGCACCAGGATGAGGCAGCCCTTCTGGGCACCTCCCTGCTCGAGGACGAACTCGAGCAGGGTTCGCAGGAGCTTCTCGAAGAGGATCTCGCCCGAGATCGTCTGCGACGCCTTGACGACCGCGAGCACGTCGAGCAGCTCCGTGCGGGCCGCGAAGGTGGCGGTCGGCTCGAGCGGCCGCCGCTCGAGGAGCTGCGAATGGCGCTGCTCGAGCTGCTTCACCTTGCCGTCGGCCCCCCAGCGCACGTAGCACGAGCGGGCCTCGCGCAGGTACGTATCGGAGAAGCGCTCGAACCCTCGCGCTCGATAGAACCGAGACGCGAGCTCGTAGGCGAGCGCCTCGATGTGGACGAAGCCGCTCTCGCGCGCCGCGCGGATGGCCTCTTCATAGAGGCGCATCGCGTCGAGGTCCCGGCCCTCGATGCGGGCGACCTCGGCGGACACCAGGGCGTAGCGGCTCCGGAAGTTCTCGGGGCAGCTTTCGGCCCAGCGCCTCAGCTTCTGGAGCGTCGCCTCGAGCGCCTGAGCGAATCGCTGCCGCTGCTCGGCCGGCGCCTCGGCGTGGAGGGCCGTCACCGTGAGCGCGTGGTAGAAGTGGTGCGTCGCTTCCATGGCCAGAGACGCCGCCTGCCCCTGCATCAGCGCGGCGGTGGCCGCGGACTCCAGCGCTTCGGCGTGACGCTCGTGCGTGAACGCGGCGACCTGCTTCATGATATGAAACATCGCGATTCCGAGGCCGAAGCCCGCCTTCTGGAGGATCGCGAGGGAGCTCGCCTCCTCGAAGTCGCCGCCGTCGAAGCTCGTGGGCCCCCGCGTCGCTCCCTTCAGGCTCGCCGCGAGCTGCTCTTCGAGCCGGACCACGTGGTACACCACGTCGTTGTGGGTCTGCCGGGCGAAGGCGGTGTATCTCCGCGCGACCTCGATGACGCGATCGAGCGGATCGCCGTTCTCGAAGACGACCCACACCATGTTGTACGTCAAGTAGCCGGCGAAGATGAAGTCTCCGACGTCGAGGCAATCGAGGAATGCCTTGTCCATGAGCGGGATGCTCGTCGCGTAGTGCCTGTGCCAGATGCTGATGACGCCCGCGTGGTGGAAGAGCAGCCTCCCCTTCAGCATGGCCGTGACGCTCTTGAATTTCTCGTTGAGCCTGAGCGCCATCTCGGAGAACTCGAACCCGCAGGGGACGTCGCCCAGGATGGACACCATGACCGCGGCGTAACAGCTATAAACGAACGAGGACTCCTCGGCGTGTCCGTGCTGCAGAGAGGCGTTCACCCCCTTGGCGGTGAGCAGCGGCCAGAGCGCCGGCCGCACGGAGAACATGAGGGGGGCCGACTCGGCGACCAGGCTGATGAACGCCCGCACGTCTTCGTCGGTCGCCACGGGCGCGTCGACGAGATCGGCGACGCGACGGCCGCGCAAGGAGATCGGGACCTGCCGGATCTCGGCCTCCACGGCGGCGTGGATCTCCTCGTCGGCCTCCGGGAGCGTCGCCCCGTAGAGCCGCAGGGCCTCGATCATGACCGTCATGGCGTCGCGGTGCCGTCCAGCGATCTGGTAGAGCCGCATGCGCAGCCGGTGGGCCCTGGCCCGGTCGGGCCTGGAGCGGGCGTTCTGGAGGATCAGATCGAACAGCTCGTCGGCCGGCTGGAAATTGCCGACGATGGACTCGCATTCGGCGAGCTCCAGGTGGAGCCTGAACGTGTCCTCGTACCGCGCGCTCCAGGCGTCCTGCGGCAAGAGGGACGTCGCCTGCGCCAGGTAGCTGCGCGCGGAGGCGTAGGCGACCGAGGCCTTCGCCTTGATCCCTGCCAGGAGGTTGAGCCGGCAGAGAGCCTCCCTCTCGCGTGGATCGGTGATGAGGTGGGCGCCGTGATTGAGCTGGGTCGCGACGTCGAAAGCCCGCTCCTCGACCGCCCCGCCGGGCAGACGAGACACGAGGCGCCGGCCGATCTCGAGGTGCACGGCGGCCCGCCGGGCCTCCGGGATGAGCGAATAGGCCGCCTCCTGGACGCGGTCGTGGAGGAACTTGTAGGTGCCTTCGTGGCAGAGGACGAGCCCCGCGAGGATGGCCTGCCAGACCTCCGCGTGCAGCGCCTCCTCCGAGCGGTCGCACGCTATCGTCAAGATGCCGACCTCCGCGGCGCTCCCGAGGCAGGCGAGCTGCTTCAGCGCCTCCTGGGTCCCAGCGGGGAGCCGCGCGAGCTTGTCGACCATCAGATCGACCACGTTGTCGGTGAAGCCCTTGGCGCGGATCTTCGCCATGTCCCACCGGAAGGCGCCCGCGTGCGGGTCGAGCTCGATCAGCTGCTCTTCGTGGAGGGCGAGGAGAAACTGGATCGCAAAGAAGGGGTTGCCGGCCGTCTTCTCGTGGACCAAGGCCGAGAGCGGCGCGGCGTCCTCGGGGCGGCACTGAAGCATATCGCTGACGAGCATGGACAGGTGCTCGCGGGAGAGCGGGCCGAGCACGAACTCCCGGACGCGCGCGCCCTCCCTCCTCATGCCGTCCAGCGCCGTCATGAGCGGGTGCGAGGGGGTCACCTCGTTGTCGCGGTACGCGCCGATGACGAGGAGATGGCCCATGTCGAGGTGCGTCACCAGATCCTGCAAGAGCGCGAGGCTCGCCGAGTCGGCCCACTGGAGATCGTCGAGGAAGAGGACGAGGGGGTGCTCCTTCCGGGCGAACACCCCGATGAAGTGCCGGAAGACGGTGCGGAACCGGTTCTGCGCCTCGACCGGCGGCACCTCGGGAGCCGGCGGCTGCGGGCCGATGACCAGCTCGAGCTGCGGGATCAAGTCCACGATGAGCTGCGCGTTGACCGTGAGGACCTCGAGCAACCGCTGCTTCCAGGCCGCGATCCTCTCGCTGTCGGCGAGGAGCTCGAGCACGATCTCCTGAACGGCCTGCACGATGGTGGAATAAGGGATCTCGCGCTTGTGCTGATCGAATTTTCCCGAGGCGGAGAACCCCCGCTCGCCCGCGACGGCCCTGTCCAGCTCGTGGACCAGCGTCGACTTGCCGATGCCGGAGTAGCCCGAGAGGAGCACGAGCTGTGGAGATCCGGTGTCGACAACGCGCTCGAAGGCGCGCAGCAGCACCGCGATCGCCTCGTCGCGCCCATAGAGCTTCTGCGGGATGCGCAGGCGGCCCGACGCGTCCTGCTCGCCCAGCGGGAACGGCGCGACGGTGCCGTCGCAGCGCCATGAGTCGAAGCACCGTTTCAGGTCATGGCCAAGGCCGCGGGCCGTCTGGTAGCGCTCCTCGGGCATCTTCGCGAGCAGCTTGATCACGATGCGCTCGGCCACCTCCGGCACGTCGGGGACCACCTTCGACGGCGCCGCGAACGCGCGGGCAACGTGACAATGGATCCATTCGAGCGGGTCGCGGGCGTCGAAGGGGAGCTTCCCCGTGAGCATCTGGTAGAACGTGATCCCCAGGGAGTACAGATCGCTGCGGCTGTCGACCCCACGGTTCATCCGCCCTGTCTGCTCGGGCGACATGTAAGGGAGGGACCCCTCGATGAGGCGCGCTGGCTCCAGGGCGTGCTGTTCGCGGGAGAGCCGTGAGGCGAGCGCGAGATCGGCGATCTTCACCTCGCCCGTGGCGGGAATGACCAGGATATTTGCGGGCTTGAGGTCTCTGTGAACGACGCCTCGCTGATGGATGTCGGAGACGGCATCCGCGATGCGGGCGGCGAGCTCGAGGAACCTGCCGATCGCCATCGGCGCGCCGAGCAGTCGATCGAGCGGCTCAGCGCCCGAGTCTTCCATGACGAGGGCGAGCGCCCCATCGTACATCTCGAGGGCGAGGGGCCTGACGACGGCTGCCACGTCGAGCATCTTGCCCGTCTCGTACTCCCTCTTGAGCCGGGCGAGGTCCTGCGGCCGGCAGCTCCTCGGATCGAGCACCTTGAGGACCACCGGATGGCCGTCGGCGTTTCGAACAGCGCGGTACACGGCGGTGCCGCGGCCTTCGTGAATGGTCTCGCAGATCGTGTACGGAAAGGGAGGGGACGGGCTCGTCATGCAGGCGATGGGCGAGGCAGCCTCGGCAGTGGCAGCAGGAGCCCCTTCCCCGAGAAGGTATACCATTCCCCGTCCCCGCATCATGGCCAGCGTTGCGGACGATCCGGCGCGGATTCGCGTCAGCCGGCGGGCTCGGCCGCGCGCGGGCCCGAGGCGCCGTCGCCAGGCTGCCTCGGCCGAGAGCCGCTGCGTTCAACGCGCCTCAGGCGATCGAGGACGGCACGCTCGACGCCCTGGGCGTGCGGGCCGTCCGGCTCACGCCGTTCCAGGAGAACCCTGCCGGCGCCTACCTGGTGAGCGACGGAGTCCGCCAGTTCACCCGAGTTCAATCACGGTTACCCTCCGTGCATCGGCACGGTCATTTCGGTCAGCGCCGCGCGCTGGCCGCCGAAATAGTCCTGGGGCGCGCAGCCGAGGGCGCGCGTGAAGACGCGGTGGCATTGCGCATAACTCCCGAACCCGACGGCGTACGCAGCGCGCGCGAAGCTCGCGCCGCGATCCACCTCGGCGACGAACTGCATCAGCTTGAGCCGCGCGCGGTACTCGACGACGTTCACGCCCACGTCCTTGCGAAAACGCCGGCTGATCCCGCTCTCGCCCGTGTGCAGGCGCGCCGCGAGGGCCGCCCCGGGGAGATTCGGATCGAGCCGCAAGAGCTCGAAGATGCGGCGGCTTACCACGTGGGGGAGCGGCACGTTCGACAGCGACCGCTCGAAGAGCTCCGCGAGGCGATGCTCCACGACCGAGATGTCGCGCGCTCGGTCGAGCGCGCCGAGGAGCGCTAGCTCGTCGGCGAGCACGGCCGGCGTGAGCTGCACAGCGTCGAGCGCGACCTTCGACGCGGCCCCCACGACGCGAGCCCCCAGCTCGGGGCGGAGCGCCGCGACGTACAGAACGAAATCGCTGCTCTCCTCGAGGAGCGCGTGATCTTGCCCCGGCGCGAAATAGAGCAGCGTGCCCGCCACGAGCGGCACCGCGCGCTTCCCTATGCCCATGATGCCCGTGCCGCGAGCGACGAGGTTGATCTCCGGCTCCTCGTGGAAATGCCGGGGCCGACGGTACTGCGGCTGGTGACGGAAGACCTGGGCGCGCCGGCCGGCGAGCATCGGAAAGGGCTGGAACAACGCGGGCCGAGCGCTCAAGGCCAGGTGAGTGTGCGGCAGCGGGGACGCGGACAGAAAGCAAAAAATGCGAAGCGCTCTTGCGCCCGGTGCGCCAAGTGGAGCCCATGATGTCTTCGACGCGCTGCACGGTCGCTTCGCTTCTGTTCTCCGCATTCACCGCGCTGGCCTGTGACGACTCCAGCCAGCCCCCGGGCTCGGCGACCGGGGCTGGCGGGGACGGCACCGGCGCGGGTGCTGGTGGTGGTTCCAGCGCCGAAACGGGCAGCTCCATGGCGGGGACTGGGGCTGCGGGTGGCGCCTCCAGCGCCGGAGCCGGCGCGGGCGGCGCAGGCGGCGCAGGCGGCGCAGGCGGAACGGCGGGTGGCACAGCAGCGGCAGGCGCCACGGGTAACGGCGGCTCAGCGGGCGGCCCTCCCCCGGCCGAAGAGGCCTTCACGCTGCTCTTCCGCGACGATTTCGATCAGCTGGACGCAGGTCGCTGGCAGCTGATGACACATTCCTGGACCGAGAATCTGGCGCTGTTCTCGCAATCCGCCGCTACCATCGAACGTGGCCAGCTGGTGCTCCGGCTCACGCCGGCCCCCCAGGGCACCGCCGACAGCTCCGGAGCCGCCAAGACCTTCCTGGGTGCCGAGGTTCGCTCCGTCGACTCGCTCACGTACGGGCGCGTGCGCGCTCGCGTCAAGCTGGCCCGAGGCTCGGCGGTCATCTCGTCCCTGGTCACGATCTACACCCCCTGGCCAGCGGACAACTGGAACGAGCTCGACATCGAGTGCCTAGGGGCCGAGCCGAATGACGTGCAGTTCAACGCCATGGTGTACACTGGCGCTCCGGTACGGCCCCCGGTGACGCAATCCGTCAGTCCGACTCAGCATCCGCAGAAGGTGGACCTCGGCTTCGATCCGAGCGAGGACTTTCACACGTACCAGATCGAATGGACACCTTCCGGCGCCCGCTTTTCAGTCGACGACGTGCTCCGACACGAGTGGACGGAGCGCATCGACCTCATGGTGCTGCCGCAGAACGTGCTCATGACGATCTGGGCGTCGTCGAGCGCGTCCTGGGCCGGGGCCGTGACGGCCGAGACGGGCAGGGCGAGCGCGACGTACGATTGGATCGAGCTCTATCGGTACACGCCTTGATCGGGTCGCGAGACCAGGCCGCTCCGAGCGCGTGAGCTCACGCGGTTCGGCCCGACAAAGCGCGAGGCGAACGCCTGGGTGCGGGGCGGAGCCCCGACGGAACCTGCGCGCGCCTGTTAGCGACGCGACAGCATGGGCGGAGCATCGCTGTTCTCCGCAGCGGCTGCGGTGGTTCAGGGCGACGCGCGCGCTGACATGCCTCTCGCGATCGGATACTGCTCGAGGCCATGTCGCGCCGCCGTTCTGCCGTCATTATCGCCGCTGTCTCCGCCATCACGCTCCCTGCCGTCCCGCTCGCGTGCGGGGGCGATCGCGAGCTCGACGCGGGCCAGGGGAAGGGCACGAGCGGCGCCGGGACAGCAGGCGCCGGTGCTGCTGGCGGCGAGGCGGCTGGCGCAGGCGGCGCAGGCGGCGAGGCCGCAGGCGCTGGCGGGGCTGGCGGCGGTGCGCAGTACGGGAACGTGCTCTGTCCGACCTCGTTCACGTTCAACGCGCCTCCCGGGGCCACGGATGTCCGCGTCCCCGGCGAGTGGAACGGCTTCGATCTCGGCGCTGCCCCGCAGCTGCAGGGCGGTACGCAGGGCCGGCTCGTGGCCACCGTCGACCTGCCGCCGGGGCTTCACGGCTACAAGATCGCCTATCGGTCCGGCGGTGAGGTCTCGTGGGTGCTCGACCCGGCGGAGGGGCGCCGCAAGTACGTCGACGGGGTCGAGAACTCGGCCGTCAAGGTCCCTGACTGCCGCCTCCCGTCGTTCTCGGTCGCGTCCAGCCAGGCGACGCGGCCTGCCGCCGGACAGGGCGCCTTAGAGGCCCGGCTCGTCTACCGGGACGGCATCGAGGGCGCGGGCCCGGAGGCGGCCTCGTTCGAGGCGGTTCTACAGGGCCAGGACGGCGAGGCGCGCCCGCTCACGGATCAGGAGCTCTCGGTCGACGCGCGCGGCGACGTGCGGATCCTGCTGGGAGGCCTCGGCGACGGCAAATACCGCGTCACCCTCCGCGGGGCGACCCGGAGCGGCCGCGCCGGTGAGCCGCTCCGGCTGGTGTTCTGGGTCGAGGCCGAGCCGTTCTCCTGGGAGGACGCGCTCATCTACATGGTCGTCACCGATCGTTACCGCGACGGCGATCCGGCCTTGAACCCGCCCGCCACGCCGGGCGCCGATCCGCGGGGCGACTGGGCCGGCGGGGATCTCGAGGGGCTGCGGCAGGCGATCGAGGACGGCACGCTCGACGCGCTGGGCGTGCGGGCCATCTGGCTCACGCCGTTCCAGGAGAACCCCGCCGGCGCCTACCTGGCGAGCGATGGAGTCCACCAGGTCACCGGATATCACGGTTACTGGCCCATCAAGGCGCGCGAGGTGGATCCGCGGCTCGGCGGCGCCGGGGCGCTCCGCGCCGTGGTGGCCGAGGCGCACCGCCACGGGATCCGCGTCCTCCAGGACTTCGTGGTGAACCACGTCCACGAAGATCACGAGTACGTCTCGTCTCACCCGGACTGGTTCAGGACGGGGTGTGTCTGCGGGACGGACGGGTGCGACTGGACGTCGCACGCGCTCGATTGCATGTTCGCGAGCTATCTCCCCGACGTGGACCACACGGTCCCCGAGGCCAACGCCGCGTTCGTGGCGGACGCGATCCACTGGCTCGACGCGTTCGATCTCGACGGGCTCCGCGTGGACGCCGTGAAGCACGTGGAGGAGATCGCGACGCGCAACCTCGCCGCGGAGGTCCGGGAGGCGTTCGAGCCGGCCGGCACACGTTATTTCCTGATGGGCGAGACCGCGATGGGCTGGAGCGACTGCGCCGACCCGTGCAACGACGAGAACTACGGGACGATCGCGAGGTACATCGGACCTCAGGGGCTCGACGGCCAGCTCGATTTCGTCCTCTATCACGGGGTCTCTTACCGGACGTTCGGCTGGGGCGAGGAGGGCATGCTGCACGCCGCGTACTGGGTCGAGCACGGGCAGCGGCGGTGGCCGGAGGGCGCGATCATGACGCCGTACATCGGCAGCCACGACACGGCCCGCTTCGCGACGCTCGCCGACTACCGCGACGAGGCGGGGCCTCGCGGCCGGGAGGTCCCGGGCCGCCAGTGGTCGGACACCGCGGGAGCGCCCGAGTCGCCCGAGGTGTACGCGCGGGCGCGCCTCGCGATGGCGTGGCTCCTGGGCCTCCCGGGCGCGCCGCTGCTCTATTACGGCGACGAGTACGGCGCGTGGGGCGGCGCCGACCCGAACAACCGCGGCATGTGGCGTCCGGAGGAGGATCTCACGGCGGACGAGCTGGAGACGCTCGATTTCGTGCGCGCGCTCGGGACCGCGCGCCGGGACATCCCCGCGCTCCGCCGCGGCGCCTACGTGAACCTCACCGCCACGGAGGACACGCTGGTCTTCGGCCGCCGGCACGGCCGGGGGGAGTCCGCCGTGGTGGCGCTGACGCGCGCGGGGACCGAGCAGCGCATCTCGGTCGAGGTCGCCCAGGCGCTCGGCCTCCCGCCCGGCACCGAGCTCAGGGACGCGCTCGGCGGCGCGAGCGAGGTCGTCTCCGCGACCGGCGTGCTCTCGATGAGCGTCCCGCCGGGCGGGGCGGTGATCTTCGCGCCGTGATCGCTGGCAGGCCGGCGGGGGCGGGCTCCGGCGGCGAGCGCAGGCCCCCGCGGAGGCGGCGAAGCGGCTGGAGGAGCGCGGAAGGACGCGGCGACTCGCGCGCTGTCCGATTGAGCTCCGCAGCCGCCCCGGGTATGTCGGAGCGGTACGACATGCAGCCACCCAACGCGAGCCAGTTGCCCGAGGAGCTCCGCGCGCCGCCCCCGCGCCCCTGGGCGACCTTGCGGCATGTCCGGCATCAGCTGGCCGGCGTGGGGTACTCGCTGCTCTTCTGGGCGGGGCTGCTCGGGGTCGGCGCCTTCTACCGGCACATCGATTTCGTCGCGATGCTCCTCACGGTCTCGTTCGGCGTCATGCCGTTCGTGCTCCTGTATCAGGCGCTGGGTAGCTACACCGCCTGCCGCCTGGCGCTCCGCGGCGCGCCGTCGGCGGCGCACATCTACGAGGGGGCCGTCGTGACGAGGTACGGGACGGTGAACATCTGGCACGTCGTCGTCGCCGGCCAGCACGTGCGGATTCGCGCGAACGCGCCGCTCGACAGGAGCGTGGTGGTCCTCGTGACGCCCGAGACGCGGAGCGGCAAGCGCCGAGTCGGGGTCTATCATCCCCGGATCGGGATCTGCACATCGCTCGTGTGAGCCGCGCTCGCGGCGCTGTTGTTGCGGACTTGACCGCGTGAGACATTCGCCGGCATGCGAGCTGGGTCGGGTCTTCGCGTGCTGGTCATGGCCGTCCTGGTGCTGGCCGTTGTGGGGTGGATGGGCGCGCTCGGGTGCGCGGCGGGGCACGACGGCGCGGCGGCGGCGGCGCTCGTACAGCGCCGGTTCCCGGCGCAAGCCGCCGAGGTGCTGGGCAGCGGCGCTCCCGGCGCGCCAGTGGCGACCGGCGGCGGCTTCGCGCTGGGCGCGCCTGGCCTGGCGGGGCGCGGGCCGCGGCTCCAGGCCGAGCTGCCGCGCGACGGCGGCGGCTGGATGCGGCTCTCGGGCGCGGGCGGCTTCGAGGTGCGGGTGCGCGAGGCCGGCGCGTCCGGCCCGGGGGCGGTGGTCGACGGCGCGGTGATCTACGGCCGCGCGGGCGGCGCGTCGTTCTGGCGGGCGGCCGCCGGGGGCATCGAGGAATGGCTCACCGTGGCGCCGGGCGCCGTGCCGGCGGGTGAGCCCGCGGCCGTCTGGGAAGTGGACGGCGCGGCGCTGCGGCAGCGCGGCGAGGCCGTCGAGGTGCTGGACGCGGCGGGGGCGCCGCGGCTGCGCGTCACCGCGCCGCGAGCGTTCGCGGAAGGCGGGCGGCCGATCGCGGCGCGCCTCGAGGCGCGCGGGGCGGAGATCGCGCTGCTTGTCGAGGCGTCGGGGGAGCTCCTGCTCGTGGATCCGCTGTGGCGCGCCGTCGGGGCGATGGCCACGAGGCGCGACGCCGGGCACACGGCCACGCTGCTGGGAGGCGACGACGGGCGGGTCCTGGTCGCCGGCGGCTATGGCGGCGAAGGTTATCTCGCGAGCGCGGAGCTGTACGACCCGGCGGACGACAGCTGGGCGCCGGCGCAGCCGATGAGCGCCCCGCGCTACGATCACGCCGCCCTGCTGGTGGACAGCGGGCAGATCCTCGTGGTGGGCGGCTCCGAGGGCTCGATCGTGCTGGCGAGCGCGGAGCTGTACGACCCGGCGGAGGACCGCTGGACGCCGGCGCGGTCGATGAACATCGCGCGCCAGGGCCCCACGGCGACGCGGCTGGACAGCGGGTTGATCCTCGTCGTGGGCGGCTGGAGCGACGGCATCCATCACGCGAGCGCGGAGCTGTTCGACCCGCGGGAGGGCATCTGGACCGCGGCGGCGCCGATGAGCACCGGGCGTTACGGGCACACGGCGACGCTGCTGGCCGACGGGCGGGTCATGGTCGCCGGCGGCTTCGCGGGGCAGGGCGACGTCCCTACCGTGGAGGTGTACGATCCGGCGACGAACACGTGGACCACGGCGCGATCGATGAGCGCCGCGCGCCGAGGGCACACGGCTACGCTGCTCGACGGCGGGCAGGTCCTCGTCACGGGCGGCTTGACGAGCGACGGCTCGTTCCTCGCGAGCGCGGAGCTGTTCGACCCGGTGAACGGCAGCTGGGCACCCGCGGCGCCGATGAGCTTCGGGCGCTTTGACCACACGGCGACGCCGCTCGACGGCGGGCGGGTCCTCGTCGCGGGCGGCCTCCACTCATCGTACCTCCACCTGGCGGACGCGGAGATCTACGACCCGGCGGAGGGCGCCTGGTCGAACGCGCCCGCGATGGCCGTCGGCCGCAGCGCTCATACGGCGACGCTGCTCCCGCGCGGCGGCGTGCTCGTGACGGGCGGCAATCAAGGCGTCGAGACGAACGCCGAGGTCTACGACCCGCCGGGCACGAGCCCGTGGGCGGAGGCAGCGCCGATGCGCGACGCGCGCTACGTGCACACGGCGACGCTGCTGGGCGACGGGCGGGTCCTGGTCGCCGGCGGCTACGGGGCCGAGGGCATCGACCTCAATACCGCAGAGATCTACGACCCGGCCGACGGCACCTGGACCGCGGCGAAGGAGATGCGCGACGCGCGCTATGAGCATACGGCGACGCTGCTGAACGACGGGCGGGTCCTGGTCGCGGGCGGGTACGCGAACAGGGCGGAGGGCGCGCTCGCGACCGTGGAGCTCTTCGACCCCGCGACGCGCAGCTGGACAGCGGCAGCGCCGATGATCGCCGCACGCCAGGGGCACACGGCGACGCTGCTGGACGACGGGCGGGTCCTGGTCACGGGCGGCGTCGGGGCCGACTACGTCACCCTCGCGAGCGCGGAGATCTACGACCCGGAGGAAGGCACCTGGACGGAAGCGGTGACGATGATCGCCGCGCGAAATGCGCATGCGGCGACGCTGCTGGGCGATGGGCGGGTCCTGGTCACAGGCGGCTACGGGCCCCGCGGTGAGGCCCCGAACGCGGAGCTCTGGAGCCCCGGCGAGCGCGGCTGGACACCGGCGGCACCGATGAGCGCCGGGCGCCGGGCGCACGCGGCGACGCTGCTGGACGATGGGCGGGTCCTGGTCACGGGCGGCTCCCCGGACTCGGAGGGGATCAGCGGGCTCGCGAGCGCGGAGGTGTACGATCCGGCGACCGATCGCTGGACGACGCGAGCGCCCATGATCGCCGCGCGCCAGAACCACACGGCGACGCGGCTCCTGGACGGGCGCGTCCTGGTCGCGGGCAATGCCTCTGTCAATGGCCATGGCAGCGCGAGCGCGGAGGTGTACGACCTGGCCGCGGACAGCTGGTCTCCGGCAGGGACGATGTACTCCGAGCGATCTCATCACGTGGCGACCCTGCTGCGCAGTGGCAAGGTCCTGGTCACCGGCGGCGTGGGCCCCGGCATGTATATCGCCAGCGCCGAGCTTTACACCGCGGCTTTCCCCGGCGCCCCTTGCGAGACCGACGCGGAATGCGCCGGCGTTTCCTGCGTCGACGGCGTCTGCTGCGACGTCCCTTGCGCGGGCGCGTGCATGGCGTGCTCCGCCGCGAAGAAGGGCGCCGGCCCCGACGGCGCATGCGGCCCCATCCAGGCCGGCGCCGATCCGGACGACGACTGCGCCGCGGAGCCTGCCTCCTCCTGCGGCACCACCGGCCTCTGCGACGGCCGCGGCGCCTGCCAGCTGCGGGCGCAGGGTGCCCCCTGCGGCGCGGCCTCGTGCAAGGACGCCTCCGAGCTCGTCGAGGCCCCGCTCTGCGATGGGCTCGGTGTCTGCGCCGAGGGCGACACGCGATCTTGCGCCGATTACCGCTGCGTCGCGGGCGCCTGTCTCACGGGCTGCACCTTTGACACCCAGTGCGCCGACGCGGCCTACTGCGCGGCGACCGGCGGCGACTGCCTGCCGAAGAAGCCCGTCGGCGCCCCGTGCGCCCTCCCGAAGGAGTGCCTCAGCGGGCAGTGCAGGGCCGGAGCCTGCGCGCTCGACAGCGACGAGGACGGCATCGCCGACAGCGAGGACAACTGCCCTGCGGTCCCGAACACGCTCCAGGCCAACACCGATGGTGGCCTGTCGGCGGGCGATCTCCTCGGCGACGCCTGCGATGATGACGACGACGCCGACGGCGACGGCGATATAGTGGACAACTGCCCCCTCGTCGCGAACCCCGACCAGGCCGACGTCAACCGCGATGGGGTCGGCGACGCCTGCGATTGCGACAACCCGCGCAAGCCCGACGGCAGCCCCTGCGACGACGGCAATGCCTGCACGCAGACCGATACCTGCCAGAACGGCGCCTGCGTCGGCGGCGATCCCTTCGTGTGCCCGCAGCCCGACACCTCCACCTGCCGGCGCGCCGTCTGTGCGCCGGCCACCGGCACCTGCCAGAGGCGCTACAAGCTCGACGGGGCGCCCTGTCCGGGCGGCGAGTGCATCGCTGGCGGCTGCTTGCTCGCGGAGGCCGCCAGCGGCTCCGGAGGCGGCGCGGGTGGCGAGGGCCAGGGCGGAGAGGGCGGCGGCGGCGGGGACCAGGGCGGTGGGGGCCAGGGCGGCGGGGGCCAGGGCGGCGACGCCGCCGCGAATGGCTCCGGCGGCGATGCCGGCGATGCCGGCGGCGCGCCTCCGGCGCCTGCACCGGAGGGGAGCGCCTCGCCGCGCGCGCACGGCAACGGCTGCGCCGTGGCGCGCGGCGCTGGCCCTGACGCGGGTGGCTCGTCCGTGCCCTGGCTCCTCCTCGCCGCGCTGCTCGCCGCGCGGTCCAGGGGTTTCCGCAAGGCAGGCTGATTTACCGCCGTTCGCCGAGTTCTCGCTGGTCGTGCCCTTCCGACAGGCTCCCGGGCGGTTCGGTCATGCCTCGCTCACGCGCAACCTAGGGAAGTCCTTGGGCATCGTCGCTCGTGCGGAGGAGCGGACGACGGAAAGCGCAGCGATCCCAACAGTTTCACGGGACAGGGAGGGCTGGGTCGTCATTCCATTGGGGCCAACGCGGGCCCGACGGGTCGTCTTCAGAAGCTTCAGCATCCAGGGGCGCGGGCTCGGCGGCGGGGCCGGCGGGGGGCGCGGCGAGCGCAGGCGGGCCGGGCGCAGCCGGAGGGGTGAGCGCGGGGGCGTCCGGCGTGCGGAAGACGGGCTCGCGGCGGGCGGCGCGGATGCCGACCGCGTCGAGGAGCGCGGCGTCCGCGGACTTCTGGGCGCGCCGGTCGTTCTAACGGAACGCCCGGGCGAGCTCCCGCTGCGCGGCGCGGGCGCGCTCAAGGCGCGAGACGCGGCCGGCGGCGAGCAGGAGCCGGCGGCGGTCCTCCGCGCTGACCGACGCGAGCAGCGCGCGATCGGCGACCACGGACTCGAGCACCTTCAGGCAGGCGTCGAGCTCGGCGGCGGTGAACGGCCGGCCTGCGCCGGCGGATTCGCTCTCGGAGCTCATCGAAGCGGCGGTGCATCGCACGCGGGCGCCCTCCCGCGAACCGGCGCGCCGGGGCGGCGGCCGGGCGAGGCGCTTGACTCCGCATCGCGCCCGCGTTTCTACCCGCAGGGCAGCTCCGGCGCGAGGGAAGAGCTCGACAGGCGCGGGGCGCTCGCGTGGCCGGCTGGGTCCAGCCGGAATCCGTATCTCCTTCAACGAAGAACGGCTCACTTGACCGAGGGGCATGTCACATGAACTGGGACGGAGCGCGCGCCACGCTCAAAGAGACGAAGGTACCGAGCGGCTACGAGCTGGTGCAGCTCCGGCGAGCCGATGTCCTCGCGCTGGTGGAGGACCTCCGCGGGTGGTACCCGGACATCGTCGTCGGCGCCGAGTCATGCCACCTGACGCCGGAGTTCTACTACGAGCAGACGATGCTCGCGGACGTCGCCGAGGACCGGCCGATCCTCCCGATCGTCGCGAGGCACCAGGGCGCCATCGTGGCGATGACCACCTTCGAGAAGAACGCGAGCGCGAGGACCATCACGTGCCGGATGGGCGCGATCGCTCCGGCGCATCGCGGCCCGTCCCTCGCGCTCCTCGGCCCCATGCTACTCGAGAGGCTCGGGCGCGCGATCGGAGCAGAGCTCGCGTACTACTTCGCGACGTTGAAATCACCCCATCAGCAGGTCCTGGCCGAACGGCAGAGATACAGGCTGGTCGGGATCATGCCGGCTCACGATCGCGACATGGTCCGGCCGGGTGAGGTGAAGCGGGTGTACGAGGCGATTTACGCCAAGGTGCTCGTCCCCGACGACGCCATCGAGGTGCCGGCGGCCAGCGCGCTGACGGTCCGGACGCGCGCCGTATGGGCGTCGCTCTTCGGCTCGCTTCCAGCGTGACGACGAGGCGCCGGCCGGCACCTCCGACGTTCCGGCCGAGCGGCGCCGCCTCCGGGCGGCCGCCTCATCCCCGGGGGCGACGGCGCGGCTCAGGGTGCTGGCGAGCGAGGCGACCACGGCGGCCCGAGGCGACATGTCGGTCATCCCGAGTTCGCCAGGCGCCAAGCTCGCCGATTCGGCGCGCCTACTCGCCGACCCCGGCTGAATAGAGGCCAGCCGTCGTACCGGGGAGGTCCGTCGTGAAGGCGAGGCGGCGGCCGCCGTGGCTGCTGAAGTAGGTCAGGTTCGCCCCCGGCGCGATGAGCCGAGGCTTCAGGGGCTTGCGCGACAGGTCGACGACCTTCAGGTCGGCCGTCGACCTCGCGAAGTCTTCCGCATCGAAGTGGGTGTTGTCGTTGAACGACACGAGGCCGCGAACGGCCGGCAGGTAGCTCCAGCCCCCGTCGTCGCTGAACTGCCGCACGCCGCCCTCGGCCGAGGCGAAGAGGGGGGCGGTGCCGGCCGTCAGGTCGACGATGCGGGCGAACAGAAAGTGCTTCGAGTCGGCGCTGAAGGGCGGGCCGCCGAGCACGTTCCGCGCCTGCGGGTCGACCGACAGGGGCGGGGTACCGCCGCGGGCGTCGGCGAGCGCCACGTCGGAGAGGCCGGTCGCCGGGTCGCGCTGGGTGAAGAAGGGCACCTTCCTGCCGTCCGGCGACGCCCACGCGTCGGTGATGACCTTCGACCCGGCCAGGACGGTGAGAATGCCCCCGACCTCGTCGGCGATGGTCTCGGTCGACGGACAGTCGCCCGGCGTGGCGCGGCGCAGCTCGAGGCCGGCCTCCGTTTGCGCGGTGTACACGACGAAGCTGCCTTTGATGAAGAAGCCTATCCTCGAGCGCACCTCGTCGAGCGCGCTCACCTCGCCGTCGTCGGAGACGACGACGGGGTGCCCCGAGCCCGCCAGCGTCGTGAAGAACGACCCGCCGTCGGCGTCCGCGCTGAAGAAGGGAGGCGTCGCGACACCGCTGAACAGGTCGACCCTCTCGCCCCGCTCCCAGCTCGACAAGGTGGCAGAGCTCGTGGCGCCCTCGCAGTGCAGCGCGACCGGGTGCGAACGGCCGTGGCGGCCCACGAACGCGGCGAAGGGCCGACAATACCCCAGGGGGAAGCCCATCGGCACGGCGCCGAGCAGCGTCGTGCGCTCGCTCATGTCGGTCGAGGCGAGCTCGACGTCGCCGACGCTGCCGTCGGCGTTGCCATGGGTGGGGAAGAGCACCGAGCGGCCGTCGGCGCTCGCCGAGGTCGCGAAGGTCCCGATGGGCGAGGCGGCGGACGCCTCGTGTGGGCCGGATGCCGCGCTCCACACGACAAGGGGGCTGACCCCGAAGCCGGGCAAGGTCCGGTCGGGGTTGGTCCAGCAGAACGCGACCTTGCCGACGGTGTAGACGAACGCCGTGTTCCCGAAGGGCACCTGGGCGACTCGCTGCCTCGTCGCGCCCGGCTCGAGCGCGGTCGCGTACACGTGCTCTCCCTCCTGGTAGAGGGCGTGATTGTCGCTGGTGACGCCGAGCAGGACCAGGCGCGCGCCCGGCTGCACCAGCCATTTCGTGTGCGTCGTGAGCGACGCCTGGCTCTCCGATTCCCCCTCCTCGGGGGGCGGGTTCGGCGCCTCGGTCCGGGCGCAGCCGAGCAATGCCGCGCCGAATGTCACGCTGGCGAAGAAAGCTTTGACCATGTTCGGGTCTCCTGTTCGGTCAGACCCTAGCCCGCGCAGGCACCCTGCGTTGGGGCCAGATCGTCGATGTCGAGTAGTCCAGTCGCCCGTGCGCCGCGGGGAGCGAGGCGCGCGTCAGGGGCGATCACCCGCGGGCCTCGACCGGGCCTTCGGCAAGGTCTGCGCGAGCCGCCGCGCCGCGTCCGCGAGCTGGGCCTCGTCGCACGCGGCGAAGCCGAAGCGGGCGAAGTCGAGCGGCCAGCGACCGAGCGCGAAGTGACTCGCGGGCTGGAAGGAAACGCCCGCCGCGTGCGCGCGCCGGGCCCACGCGTCGATGTCGACGCCGGGGGCCCGCGCCCAGAGGGCCATGCCCCCGCTGGGGGGGTCGAACTCGAGCCCGGGCAGGTGGCGCGCGAGCGCCTCGCAGAGCGCGTCGCGGCGGGCGCGGTAGGCGCGCCGGACCCGCTGCGTGTGCCGATCGATCTCGCCGTCTTCGAGCAGCTCGGCGACGGCGCGCTCGATCGCGTGGTCGCCCTGGTGGTCGACGAAGGCCCGGTAGGCCGCGATCCGCTCGGCGACGTCGGGGGTGGAGACGACGAAGCCGAGCCGCAGCCCCGGCGCCAGGATCTTCGACAGGGTGCCCAGGTAGACGACCACCCCGTGGCGGTCGGCGGACGAGAGGGGCAGCACCGGCCGCCCCTCGTAGCGGAACTCGTGGTCGTAATCGTCTTCGAGCACGAGCAGGCGCCGGCGCCGCGCCAGATCGAGCAGGCGCACGCGCCTCGGCGCGGTCAAGGTGACGGTCGTGGGTAGCTGGTGGTGGGGCGTCGTGTAGACCGCCTTGACCCGCCTGGCCGCGCAGAGGGCCTCGAGCGCGGCGACGTCGAGCCCCTCGCCGTCGAGCGGCACGGGCACGAGCTCCGCGCCCGAGAGCTCGAGCGCGCCGCGGGCGGCGGGGTGGCTGTACGCCTCGATCGCCACGCAGTCGCCCGGCTCGAGCAGCGCGCGCGCCGCGAGGTAGAGGCCCTGCTGGCTGCCGCGCACGATGTTGACCGACTCGACGCTCGCCCGCACGCCCCTCGCCCGGGTCAGCAGCTCGACGACCGCCCGGCGCAGGCGCGGCTCGCCCCGGGGGTCGCCGTAGTCCATCAGCGCGCGCGCCCCGGCGCCGAGCAGCGCGCGGCGGTAGGCGCGGCACAGCTCCAGCCTCGGCACGAAGCCGAGCTCGGGCACCCCGCCGAGCAGGAGCAGGCCCGCGCGCGGGGTCGAGGACGGGGCCGGCAAGGGGCGTCCGGGCAGGTCGAACCCGGCCCGGTCGGCGAGGGCTCGTCGGCGGAAGGGGGGCAGCTTGGCGGGCAGGTCGCTCGAGACGTAGGTGCCGGAGGCGGGCGCGCTCGTTATCCAACCTTGGCGCGCGAGCTCGAGGAACGCGGCGATCACGGTCTTGCGGTGCACGCCGAGCTGGATGGCGAGCTTGCGGCTGGAGGGCAGCCGCTCGCCGGGGCGCAGGCGGCCCCGTTCGATGTCCTCGACGATGGCCCGCGCGATCTGCAGAAAGAGCGGCCCCTGACCCGCCGCGCCGAGCTGAAGAACGAGTTCTCGGGTCACCGCCACGCCGCCCGTGCCTGCGTCGGAGGGGCGGGGCGCCCTGGCGCCCGCCCCCGAGCTCTCGATGCCTCGCCGCCCGGAATCTGTCAACCGAGGCGCGCCGCGCGCGAGATCCGCGACGCGCGCGTCGATCGATGGGCCGACGCGCGCCGGTGGCCAGCCTCGGCAGGCCGGCCGCGTCCGGGGAGGCAGTTGTCGAAGTGAGCCATGTTGCATTCGTGACGCTTCGTCTGGCATCTCGTCACGCTTTCGCGAGCTGCCCGGTCTTCAGGTCATGACCATGCGATTGTTCGTGCTCGGCGCGACCGGCAGCACCGGAACGCAGATCGTGGATCTCGCCCTGGCGCGAGGTCACCAGGTGACGGCGTTCGTCCGCTCGCCCCGGAAGATTGCCCGCCGGGACAAAGCGCTCACCGTCATCGAGGGCGACCCGCTGCGTGTCGAAAAGCTCGCTCCCGCGCTTCGGGGACACGACGCCGTTCTCTCGGCGCTCGGCCCGAGTGGGCGCGAGGCGTTCCGGCGGAGCACCCTGCTCGCCGAGTGCGCGGCCACCACGGTCGCGGCGATGAAGACGGCCGGCGTGGGGCGGCTCGGCAGCGTCTCCGCGGCGCTGCTGTTCCCCGAAAAAGCGCTGCGGTTCGTCGTCTTTCGCTGGCTGCTCCAGCACCACATCCGCGACCTCGTCGCGATGGAGGCCGTGGTTCGGGCGACCAACTTCGACTGGACGATCGCCAGACCACCGCGGTTGATCAAGACGTCGGCGGAGACGTACCGGAGCGAGCGCGATGCGCTCCCCGCGGGCGCCTGGGAAATGTCCTTCCGTGCGGTAGCGACGTTCCTGCTCGATTGTGTGGAGCAAGGCACTCACTCGCGGGAGATCGTCGGGCTCGCCGGCGCGGCGCGATGACGCGTGAGCCTGCACGTGCGACAATCTCGCTCCCTCCGATGGTGATCGTTTTGCTCGTGGAGGCCAGACCCTTCCAATGACCGCTCCTTCTTCAGCGCGCCGCGTGGCTGCCTTCGAGTCGTGCCGGCAGGACCTCATCGCTCTGGCGTATCGCATGCTCGGTGATCTCGGGCGGGCCGAGGACATGGTGCAAGAGGCGTGGCTGCGCTGGGAAAGTCACGCGGGGGACGTGCACTCCCCGAAAGCGTATCTGGTGACGATCGTCACGCGCCTTTGCCTCAGCGAGCTCGACTCCGCCAGGGCGCGCCGCGAGGAGAGCCGCGCCGATCGCCTGCCGGAGCCGGTGGATCTCGACGAAGGGGGGATGTCCAGCCTCGAGAAGCTCGAGCAAGTCTCGATGGCGTTCCTCGTCGTGCTCCAGCGGTTGACGCCCGCGGAGCGAGCGGTCCTCCTGCTCCACGACGTCTTCGACTTCGACCACCGGGAGATCGCCGAGCTCGTCGGCAACAACGCGCCAGCGTGTCGCAAGCTGCTCGAGCGCGCGCGCCAGCACCTCGCCGTCGAGCGGCGCATGCTCGTAGCACGAGCGGACGACCATCACCGCCTGCTCCAGGCCTTCCTGAGCGCCACCCTGGCGGGCGACATTCGCGTGCTCGTGAATCTCCTCGCCGACGACGCGATCATGATCACCGACGGGGGGCCCCGAGGCCGCGTGGTCGAGCGCCAGCGCAACCTCCCTCAGCCGCTGCACGGCGCCGCGCGCATTGCCGCGTTCATCGTCGCGGCCACGGCGCGCAATGCCGGCCAGCTCCAGATCGAAGAGCACGAGCTCAACGGGCAACCCGCGATCGTGTTCTGGACCGGCGACCGACCGTTCGCGGCGCTGCTCCTCGCGGTGGCCGACGGGAAGATCCAGCGCGTGTTCTTCCACGCCGACCTCGATCGGCTCCGCTACCTCGGGCGGCGGTCGGCCACGTCGAGCCCTCGCCCGCCTGGGTGACCAGCTGCCGAGTCAGCCGACGGATCCGCCGGGTGCTCTCCAGGAAGCGCGTCGATGCCGGCGCTCATTTTTTTAAAGAGATATCGCCCATCTCTCCGCTCGCCCAGGGAGACGGAAGTCCAAACGTTTCGGAGATGTCAAGCCCAAGCTGCGGGATCTGCCCTGGGTTGACAGAACGTTCTTCTATGCGAGCCGGCCCTCCTGGCCTGCCGGCTCGAGATCCCGGGCGAGGCGCTGGGCGGGAAGCTCACGGGGAGCGCGAAGCTGATCCGGAGCGTGCTTGTCTTCGACAAGAAGGTTGCTGCGAGAGCGCTGCTCCCGCCGGGCTGACATCCCACGATGTGCACGTGCGCTGGCAGCCTCAATGGCAGGCCCGCTTGAGCCCGCTGTACGTGACGTCTTGCTGGCAGAGGATATTGCAGCTCCCGAACGGGCCTGGCTCGCCGCACCCGACGTCGATCAGGTACACGTTCGACGCGTTCGGGCAGGGCCCGCCAGACTCGCAATGGACCGCGGAGATCTGCGGCTCGTCATGGCCGCTGCAGTCGTAATCGAAGCTGCCTCCGGGGCGGATGGGCGTGTCATGGAACGTATTGGGCTGGTCGGGGTGGACCTCTGCCTGGCCGTCGTCGCAATCGGTGCCGCCCTCGCAGGCGGTCGACAGATACCCGTCGCCATCCGCGTCGCAGTCGAGGATCCCGCCGCCGCTGCCGCCCGAGCCCGAGGTCACCTCGCCGCCGCCGCCCGAGCTGGACGTCGCCCCGCCGCTGCCGCCGCCCGAGCGCGAGGTCGCCTCGCCGCCGCCTGACGAGGTCGCGCCCTTGTCGCCGCCCGCCGCGTCCGACGACGTGGTGGCGCCCGCACCTCCGCCGCCAGAGCTCGTCTGGCCGGTGAAGACGGCGTCGGGGAAGCTGCATCCCACGCTCAGCCCGGCCGTCGCGGCGGGCAGAGCGACGAGCGCGAGACAGCGATGACACCAGGGCATCCCTTCATGAGATGGCACGGTCCCCTCGCGCGTCAACCGTCCGCTGAGATGTGCAGCGCTGCGGTCCGGCGATGCCGCTCAGGCATCGTGTGGAAGTGTCGCAGGGGCTCTGACCGGGCGATCTCGAGGCGTAAGCTCTTCCCAGACGCTCGGTCCACGCAGGATGATGTCCGCTCGCCGAGGCCCCCTCTGCGACGGGCTCGGGGTCTGCAGCGAGGGCGACACGCCCCGCCGGGGAGGATGCGTGCAACTGCGCGCCTGGGCGCGTACCCTCGGCGCATGGCACGTCCGCACCTGCTCCCGTTCACCTTGGTGTCGATCGCTGCGCTCGCAGCCTGTGACCGCTCCGAGTCCGCGAGCGCGCCTGCGTCCGCGGGCGCGACCGCCGCGGCCGCGCCGGCTGCGCCTGCCCCGAGCGGCGCGTCCGCCGTGGCGCCGGCGGCGGGCTGCCCGGCGGGCAAATGGGAATACGACTACGCCGATCAGTTCCTCGAGACGCTGGCGCGCAGCTCGTCGGGCGCGCGTGTCGTCAGCGAGCGCGGGAAATACATCTGCACGTTCAACGGCAACGAGCGTGGCAGCTACGTTTGCGAGACGAGCGAGGGAGGCGTCGAGAACGTGTTCGAGGCGCCCACGGCGGGGATGGCCCTGAGGATCACGCTCAAGATGAACGGCCGCTCGAGCGCGGAATACGAGCCCGCGGGCCCTGGCCGCTGGAAGACGACGCGCGCCGACATGAGCGGACTGCGCGTCGAGACCAAGGCCACGCTCGGCGGCCGCGACATGCCCGTGCCCGCGACCAACGCCTTTTCTGGCATGGACCGCCCCGGGACCCTCTTCGAGTACCGCTGTGAAGGCGACGTGTTCAAGCTCAAGCCCATCGTCGAGGGCATGGCGACCGACTTCATCACGATGAAGCGGGTGCCTTGAGCGCTTGACTGTTCGGGTTACGCCTGGATTCGCTGGCCGCGCCCCGGCTCCGGCAGTGGCCCCGGAGCCGCGCTCGCCTTCGCTTCAGATCGCCGACTTCACGAGGCGCAGCCGCTTCTCGGCCTGTCCCCGCTCGCCGAGCCGCAGCTCCGAGGCGGCGGGCGCGCGGCGCCGCACCGGCTGGTGCAGCCTGGCGCTCGCCAGGATGGCCTCGCACAGGTCGCCGAACTCGTAGCCTGCGGCCTCCGCGATCTTCGGCAGGAGGCTTGTCTGGGTCATGCCCGGCAGCGTGTTCACCTCGAGCACGTACTCGTTCTCTCCGCCGGTCACGAGCAGATCCACCCGCACCGCGCCCGTGCACCCGAGCGCCTGGGCCGCCCGCTCCGCCAGGTTCAGGACGCCGCGGTAGCGGGTCGGCGGGAGGCGCGCCGGCATGTGGTACTCGGTCATGCCCGGCGTGTACTTGGCCTCGTAGTCATAGAGCCCCTTCTTCGGGACGATCTCGATCGCACCAAGGACCTTCCCGTCCAGGATCCCCACGTTGACCTCGGTCCCCGCCACGAACCGCTCCACGATGGCGGCGTCGTCGAACTCGAACGCCAGCGCGAGCGCCGACTTCAGCTCCTCGAGCGATCCGACCTTGGTCACGCCGAGGCTCGACCCCTCGCCGCGCGGCTTGACGATGACGGGGAACCCGAACGAGCCATGGACGGCATCGAGCTCCTCGAGGTCCTGATTCGCGCCCACAGTGTAGTAGGGAGGCGTCGGCACGTTGTGCAGCCGGAACATCTCCTTGGCCTTCAGCTTGTCCATCGCGAGGGCGCTCGCGAGCACGCTCGACCCCGTGTACGGAACCTGGGCGAGCTCCAGGACGCCTTGCACACACCCGTCCTCACCGAGACGTCCGTGCAGTGCCAGGAACGCCGCGTCGAGCCGCGCGCGCTGCAGCGTCGCGCAGAGCTCCGCGCCGAACCTGTCCCCGAGTGTGATCCGCACGACATCGTACCCGCGGGCCTCGAGCGCCTCGGCGACGGCCGCTCCCGAGCGCAGGGACACGTCGCGCTCACCCGACGAGCCGCCCATCACGACGCCCACCCGCTTCCGGACTTGCCGTTCCACCATCGAAGAACCTCCGTCGCCTTCCCGTGCGGACACCAACACCACGTCAGCTCCTTCCAGTACAGTCCAGCTGCCGGAGAGGTGCTGCGCAAAAACCAAGCCAGCTGCTCCCAAGGCCAAAATTCGCGGCCTTGTCAGCGGAGGGCGCTATTCCTGAGCTGTGGTTGAGGAAAACCGCGCCCGCCCGCCGTGTTCACCTGCCCACGGCGTGCCGACCGCCAACCCGGTATCAAGGCCCGCGGCGGAGGTCAACTAAACGGAGCGATCGCGCCGTCGAGGGAGACGGGCGCAGCTGGGGCCATCTCGCGGCGTATTCGGGAGTCTGCGGCCACGGCGGGGCAGCTCCGCGCGCCCTCCCGTGCGGGGCGGTGCAGGCGCGTCGGGCGCTTCGCACCTCGCGAATCGATGGCGCGCAGCACCCGAGATCCGGCACACGAGATCCTCTGAAAGGCGATCGCGCTCTCGCCTGCTCGCGGCGCCGGCGGCGGCCGAGCGAGGCACTCGCCTGCAGATGACATGATAATTCTTCGCCCCTCCCCGCAAGTGGTCGCAAGCGGGAGTGACCATCATTCCGGCGCGGGAGAGCGCTTTTCTGCTCCGCGGCCTTACACCCTTTGGTAGGCTCTCTCGGCCCATGCGGAGAACACTTGGCGCCCATGGGCCAGGTTCGATCCTGCGGAGTTCCCCGGCTCGGTTGCGGAGGACACCCTGCAGCGGCCTCGTCAAAAGACCCGTCGAGCGTGAGCTCTCGAGGTGCCAGGGTAGGGTTGCCCGCGTGCTCGTTTCCGACCTTGTCGCCACCTCCGAGCGTGTCACCGCGCTCTCTCGCCGTGTCGAGAAGATCGGCGCGCTCGCCGCGCTCCTGCGCCGCCTCTCGCCCGCGGAGGTGCAGATCGGCGTCGACTGGCTCACCGGTCGGGTGCGCCAGGGGCGGCTCGGCCTCGGGCCTTCGGTGTTCGCCGAGGCCCGCCGGGCCTCTCCTTCCGTCGCCCAGCCTGCGCTCACCCTGGGGGACGCCGACGCGGTCTTCACGGAGATCGCGCGCGCCTCGGGGCCGGCGGCCGGGGGGGAGCGCCGCGCGGCGCTGGCGGGGCTGTTCGCGCGCGCCACCGATCTCGAGCGCGACTTCTTCGGGCGGCTCCTCGCCGGCGAGCTCCGCCAGGAGAGGCTCGAGCCGGTCATGGTCGACGCGGTGGCGCGCGCGGCGCGGGTGCCGCCGGCCTCGCTGCGGCGCGCGGTGATGCTCGCCGGCGACGCGGCGGACGTGGCCAAGGCCGCGCTCCTCGAGGGGGCGCTCGGCCTCCAGCGCTTCTCGCTGCAGCTGCTCCGCCCCGTGCAGCCGATGCTGGCGCAGTCGGCCGATGACGTCGCGACGGCGCTGAGCGAGCTCCGCGCGATGGCGCTGGAGTGGAAGCTCGACGGCGTGCGCGTGCAGGCGCACAAAGCCGGCGACGAGGTGCGCGTCTTCAGCCGCGGCCTCGGCCCGGTCACGAAGGCGGTCCCCGAGATTGTCGAGATCGTCCGGGCGCTCCCGGTCCGCTCGGTCGTGCTCGACGGCGAGGCGCTCGCCTTTCGCCCGGACGGCGCGCCGCGCCCGTTCCAGGTCACGATGCGCCGCTTCGGCCGCGCGCACGACGCGGCCGCGCTGCGCGCCGAGCTGCCGCTGCGCGCCCTGTTCTTCGACGTGCTGCACCTCGACGGCGAGGATCTGCTCGACCGGCCCGGCAGCGAGCGCACCGCCGCGCTCCGGCAGGTGCTCGACCGGTCGCTGCGCGTCCCGCGCATCGAGCTGCCGACGGCGGCCGAGGCCGAGGCGTTCTTCGCCGACGCGCTCGCCCGCGGCCATGAGGGCGTGATCGCCAAGTCGCTCGCCGCGCCCTACGAGGCGGGACGGCGCCGCGGCTCATGGCTCAAGGTGAAGCGGGCACGCACCCTCGACCTGGTGGTGCTCGCGGCCGACTGGGGAACCGGCCGGCGCCGGGGGCTGCTCAGCAACCTGCACCTCGGGGCGCGCGATCCCGCGGCCGGGGGCTTCGTCCTGCTCGGCAAGACGTTCAAGGGCATGACCGACGAGGTGCTCGCGTGGCAGACGCAGCGGCTGCTGGAGCTCGAGATCGGCCGCGACGCAGACACGGTGTACGTGCGGCCGGAGATCGTCGTCGAGGTCGCGTTCGACGGCGTGCAGGCGAGTCCGCGGTACCCCGGGAGGATCGCGCTGCGGTCTGCGCGGGTGAAGAGATACCGGCCTGACAAGGGTGCGGGGGAGGCCAGCACGATCGATGATGTGCCGGCGATCCAGGCGGGAGCGCTCGCGGGCGAGGCGGCCGAGCGGAGGGAGCAGGGAGGAGAGGAGGCGGAGGGGGACGGCTGACGCTCGGGGAGCGCCGCCCGCCTCAGAGCGGCAGGCGCACGAGGAGGACGCTATTCAAGCCCAGGCCCGTGTGGGCGCCGAAGGCGGTCTGTGGGGCGTCGCTGTTGTTGAAGTTGCTCACGATCGACAGGTGTCCTTTCGCGTCGAGCGCGGAGGCGGTGCGGCCGAAGGACCCGTTCATGGTGCCGAGCTCGACGAGCCGCCGCCGCGCGACGAACGCCCCGGTGCCTGGCTCGTAGGTGGCGACGTAGATTCCCGGCTCGTCCAGCGCGCCGCCGCCGAGGTCGGTGGGCGCGCCGAACGAGGCGATGAGCGCGATCCGGCCGTCGGGCGCGGACGAGAGGCTGGCCGAGCCGACCTCCTCGGCCAGCGCTGGAAACGCCTTCGTCCACCGGATCGCGCCGTCCTCGCCGGCGAGCTTCACGAGGAACGCGCCGCGCGTGCCGTAGCTCGGCGGGCGCCCGCCGGGGGCGGCGCCCCGCGCGAGCTGGCCGGCGACCAGCACGTCGCCGTGCTCGTCCACGCTCAGCGCCTGCGCCAGGTTGCCGCTGCCCAACCCGATGTCCTGGGATGCGCTGACGCGCCTCGACCAGAGGGGGGCACCGTCCTTCCCCGAGTACTTCGCCACCCAGACCAGACCGCCCGTCACCCCGTCCGAAGTCCCGCCGGTGATGTCGTCCTCGGAGTAAGTCCCTGCGACGAGGATATCGCCATGGCTGTCCACGGCCACCCCGCCGATCGGGGGCGGGACCACCAACTTGGCGGCCTGGTACAGGTTTCCCGCGTCCGTGGCGAAGCGGGTCGTCCCGTCGGCGGCGAGCTTGACGAGGGAGAGGCGGTTTCCGGAGTCGGCGGCGACGACGACGTCGTTTTCGGGACCGACGGCCACGAGACCTCCGTGGGCGGAGCCGCTGTCGCCCGGGCGGTGCACCCAGCGCGTAGCGCCGTCCCGATCGAGCGCGAGGACGAACATGCCGGATGAGGCGACATCCGGGGCGTGTGGTTCTGGATCTACCTGGCCGAGGGCTCCGGCGTCGAACGGACCTCCCGAGTAGTCGCCGACGACGGCGATGCCGTCGTTTCCGTCGACCGCGACCCCCGTGGCCGACACCAGTCTGCCGCCGAAGCGCCGGGCCCAGCGCAGGGCGCCGTCGTCTGCATACTTGACGACGAAGAGGTCCTTGAAGCCGATGAGCGGCGTGGGGCCCGCGCCGAAGTCGACCCCTCCCAGGGCGCTGCCAGCCAGGACGACGTTTGCCCCGCCATCGAGCGCGAGGGCCGCGGCAGAATGATCACGGGGTCCAATGATGTGCCGGTACCAGGCCGCTGCTGGCAGCGATCCCCCGGCGCCCCCGCCGCCATCGGCGCCGCCGCCGGGACCAGCGCCCCCGCCACCATCGGCGCCGCCGCCGGGACCAGCGCCCCCGCCGCCATCCGCGCCGCCGCCGGGGCCAGCGCCGCCGCCACCGTCGGCGCCGCCGCCGGGGCCAGCGCCTCCGCCGCCATCGGCGCTCCAGCCGGGGCCAGCGCCTCCGCCGCCATCGGCGCTCCAGCCGGGGCCAGCGCCTCCCGCGCCTCCGCCCGCCACGCCGCCACCGCCGGATCCTCCGGATCCCGCGCTGTCAGCGCCGCTCGAGTTGACAGCCGGATCGATCTCACGGTGTTGACCGCATCCAGCGAGGGTGATGGCCGGGACAAGGATCAGCAGAGCAGAAGCGATGGTGCGCATGGCGTGACCTCCGCCGAACAGGCTAGATCCCCGCCGCGCGACCGCCCCTTAATCCCCTCTTAAACCGACTCGCGCGCTCCCCGCCGCGGCCGGACGATGGGAGGCGGAGAGGGACGGATGACGTTCGGAGAGAGCGCCCGGCTCAGAGCGGCAGGTGCGCGAGGAAGATGTCGGTCCAGCCTTTGCTCTTCAGGGAGCCGAAGCCGGTCTGTAGCTCGCGGAAGTTCACCACGATCGACAGGTGTCCTTTCGCGTCGAGCACGGAGACGGCGGGGTTGACAGACACCCCGAGCTCGGTGCCGAGCTCGACGAGCCGCCGCTGCGCGACGAATGCGCCGGTGTCTGGCTCGTAGGTGGCGACGTACGTTCCCAGCTCGTCCAACGCGCCGCCGCCGAGGTTGAGGGGCCCGCCGAACGAGGCGATGAGCGCGATCCGGCCGTCGGGCGCGAAGGAGAGGCTGGTCGAGCGGACCCCGGACGTCGGGAGCGACTTCACCCACCGGATCGCGCCGTCCTCGCCGGCGAGCTTCATGAGGAACGCGCCGCGTAACACGGTGCCGATGGGTCCCTCGCCGAGGTCGGCGCCCCCCTCGATCTGACCGGCGACCAGCACGTCGCCGTGCTCGTCCACGATCAGCGCCTTCGCCAGATCGCCAGCGCTAGAACCCAGGTCCCTGGGTTTGCCGAAGTGCCTCGACCAGAGGTGGGCACCGTCCTCCCCAGAGTACTTCGCCACCCAGGCCTGATTGCCTTTCAGCCCGAGGGTGGCGCCCCCGCCGAGGTCGGCGTCGCCGGTGAAGTCGCCGGCGACGAAGATGTCGCCACGGGAGTCCACGGCCAGCCCGCCGATCGGGGCCCACAACGGGGCGAGTCCAGACAGGTGTCCCACGTCCGTCGTGAAGCGGGTCGTCCCGTCGGCGGCGAACCTGGCGAGGGTGAGGCGGCCCGCGGATTGGGCGGCCACGAAGACGTCGTTTCCGGGACCAACGGTCACGCGGCCTCCCTGGTCGATGCCGCCGCCGCCCAGGCGGTGCATCCAGCGCGGGCTGCCGTCCCGATCGAGCGCGAGGACGAAGATGTCGGACGAGGGGACCCCCGTCTCGAAGGCGACCTCCGGGTCGTCTACATCCGGCTCTTCCAGGACGAGGTCACCGGCTTCGAGAGGACCATCCGCGTGGTGGCCGACGACGGCGATGCCGTCGTTTCGGTCGACCGCGACCCCCGTGACCATCGCCTGGTAGCCGCGGAAGCGCCGGACCCAGCGCAGGGCGCCGTCGTCTGCATACGTGGCGACGAAGGGGTCCTCGAAACCGACGATCTGCGTGGCGCCCGCGCCGAAGTCGGCCGTTCCCATCGAGCTGCCAGCCAGGATGACGTTTGCTTCGCTATCGATCGCGAGGGCCATGGCCCACTCGCCATCGGGGCTCGAGATCTGCCGATACCAGGCGTCTGCTGGCAGCGATCCCCCGCCGCCGTCCAGGGCGCCGCCCTCACCCGTGCTGCCGCCCCAACCGGGGCCGCCGCCCTCACCCGTGCTGCCGCCCCAACCGGGGCCGCCGCCCTCACCCGTGCTGCCGCCCCAACCGGGGCCGCCGCCCTCACCCGTGCTGCCGCCCCAACCAGGGCCGCCGCCCTCACCCGTGCTGCCGGCCCCCACCCCATCGCCGCCGAAACCTCCTGATCCCGCGCTGCTAGCGCTGCTCGATGCGGCGGCCGGCTCGGGCTCACCGCTCTCACCGCATCCGGCGAGGGGAATGGCAGGGACAAGGATCAGCAGAGCAGAAGCAATGATGCGCATGGCGTGACCTCCGCCGAACAGGCTAGGTCCCCGCCGCAGGACCACCCCTTAATCCCCTCTTAAACCGACTCGCGCGCCCTCCCGCGGCGCCCCCGCCCTCGCTCTCCCAGCCATTCCGCGGGCGGCCGGCGAGCCGCCCCCTACCGCCGCCTCCCCCCGCCTTCGCCCTCGCCGTCGCCCGTCTTCCCCCCGCGCGAATCCTCCCCTCCCCCCGAGGCCGGCTCCACCGCGACGTAGTGGACCGGCAGCGCCGGATCCAGCGAGTACCCCTCTGCGTCTCTCCGGAGCCACGGCTTCATCCCGAGCTTCCGCAGCTGGTTCATCGCCACGTAGATCCGGTTCGCCGCCGCGTCCGGCAAGATCCGCTCGCCGGGCCACCCCGCCTCCTTCAGCGCGGCCAGGGAGAGCCCTCGGCCGGGCGCAGACCGCTGCTGCTCGGCCAGCGCGTGCAGCAGGCGGCGCGCCGCGTGGCGCTCGCGCAGGTCGTGCCAGCCGCCGCCCGGCGGGCGGACGAAGCGCGCCCCCTCGGTCAGGAGGAGCTCGCCCTCCGCCCGCGCCTCGGGCGGGCCGCCCAGCGCCGCCAGGCTGCGCTCCAGGATCCGGAGCAGCAGCCGCACGTCGTCGGATCGGCTCGCGCTCGACGGCGATCCCTCCCGGGCGCGCGCGATCCTGCGCCGCGCCTCGCCCGCGTGCGCCGCCGCCTCCTCCCCCCGCCCCGCGCGGCGCGCCGCCTGGGCGAGCGCGAGGTCGACGAAGCCGGACGCCACCCGCGCGAGCTCCACGTCGGGCTCGTCCCCGAGCTGCGCGAGCAGCCGCTCCGCGGGCTCGATCGCGCGCCGCGCCTCCTCCACCTCGCCGACCGACGCGAGCGCCGCCCCGAGGCGGCAGAGGGCGATCCCCTCGGAGCGGCGGTCCCCGACCTCGCGGAGCAGCCCCACCGCGCGGCCGTGGCACGCGCGCGCATCGGCGAGGCGCCCCTCCTCGTGGTGGAGCGCGCCGAGGTTGCCGAGCGTGATCGCGAGCAGCCGGAGATCACCCACCTCGCCGAGGATCGCGGCGGCGCGCTCGTAGCGCCGCCGCGCCTGCGCGGGCGCCCCGCGCTCCTGCTCGAGCAGGCCGGCGTTCGTCGAGAAGATGCCCTCCATCCGGCCGTCGCCGATCTCCGCCGCGATCGCGATCGCCTGCTCGTAGTAAGCGGCGGCCTCGCCCTCGCGGCGCTCGTCGTGGTGGAGCGCGCCGAGGTTGCCGAGCACCCGCCCCTCGGCGCGGCGGTCGCCGAGGGCGCGGTGGAGCGCGAGCGCCTGCGCGTAGTGGTCGCGCGCGCGCTCCATGTCGCGCCGGCCGTGGTGGAGCACGCCGAGATCCGCGAGGATCCCCGAGAGGAGCGCCTCTGCGCCGAGCGCCGCCGCCTGCGCGCGGGCGCGCTCGAGGTCCTCGAGCGCGGCCTCCGCCTGCCCTCGGAGCCGCCGCGCGCGCCCCCGCGCCGCGAGCGCGCGGGCCACGACGCGCGGATCGGCCGCGAGCGCCTCGGCCGCCGCGAGCGCGCGGTCGAGCAGCTCGAGCTGCGCCCCGAACGGCCCGCGGGTGCTGAGCACGGGCTCGACGGCGCAGAGCGCCCGCAGCGCGCGCTCGGCCGCCGCCTCGGAGCCGGCGCGAGGCGCCGTCGCCGGGGCGGGCGCGCCCTCGGCGACGGCGAGCAGCTCCTCCAGATCGCCGGCGATGCGGTTGAGCGCGTCGAGCGCGCCGCGCCGCTCGAAGTCCCCGGCCGCCGCCTCGCCGGCGGCCAGGTAGAACGCAGCGTGCCGCTCGATCGCGGCCTCGCGCTCCCCGCGCTCGGCGAGCTTCTCGGCGGCGAGCTCTCGCACCACCTCGTAGAGCGCGAAGCGCGTCGCCCCGTCGCTCCTCGGGGGCGCCGCGCGGAGCAGCGACTTGTCGCGCAGCGCCTCGATCCGATCGATCGCGGCGGCGTCGGGCTCCGCGAGGACGGCGGCGGCCGCCGCGAGCGTGAACGGCCCGTGGAAGGCGGAGCAGCAGGCGAGCGCCCGTCGCTCGCGGTCGTCGAGGAGGTCCCACGACCACTCGATCGCGCTGCGCAGCGTCGCCTGCCGCGCCTCCCTGCCGCGCGCCGCGCCCGCGAGCAGGTCGAGCCGGCTCCCGAGCCGCGCGAGCAGGCCGCGCACGCCGAGCACGCCCTCGCGCGCCGCCGCGAGCTCGATCGCGAGCGGGATGCCCTCGAGGCGCCGCACCAGCGCGGCGACGTCGGCGAGGTGCTCGTCGCCGGGCGGCGGCGGCGGCGCGGAAGCGCGTTGGGCCGCGGCGCGATCGAGGAAGAGCGCCACGGCCGCGCTGCGCTCGGTCGAGCCCTCCGCGGGGAGGCCGAGGGGGCCGAGCTCGTAGCTGATCTCCCCTGCCAGGCGGGTGCGCTCGCGCGACGTCGCGAGGAAGCGGAGCTCGGGCGCCGCGCGCACCCACGCGTCGAGGGCCGGCGCGGCCTGCTCGAGCACGTGCTCCAGGTTGTCGAGCACGAGCAGCGCCGGCCCCTCGGTCGCGAGGGCGCGGCCGATCCGCTCGACGAGCGTCGCTTCCCGGCGCCCTGCCGCGACCTGCGCCCCGATCGCGCGCGCGACCGCGCCGCAGACGGCGCGCAGGTCGCGGCAGGCGGTGAGCTCGCAGAGCCACACGGCCTCGCCGGCCTGCGCTTCGGCCCACCGGCTGGCGAGCTCCAGGGCGAGGCGTGTCTTGCCCATGCCGGCCGGGCCCCAGAGGGTGACGAGCCGTTCGCCGCGCCGGAGCAGCTCGGCGATCGCGACGAGCTCGCCGTCCCGGCCGATGAAGCGCGACGCGGGCAGGGCAAGGTGCCGCCTCCGCGGCCGAGCTGCGTCCGCCATGCGCTGACCTTCGATCGGACGGGGGCTGGATTCAACGCCGGAGCGGGCGGACGGCGGGGCTGCGGCGGGACGGGCGCGGTGGGACGGCGGAGACGCGGTGGGGCGGCGGAGATGCGGCGCGACGGCGGAGATAGGGCGGGACGGCGGAGATGCGGCGGGGGCTCAGGGTCGCACGAGCGGGGTCACGAGCAGCTTCTTCCGTGCGCCGCTGAGCTCGACCTGCACCTCGATCCCGCGCCGATCGAGCACCGACAGCGGGCGGATCGGCGTCACCTGGGCATAGAGATCGCCGGCGCCGCACCAGGTGCCCTGGAGCGCGGGCGCGTCGGTGTCGTCGGGCGTGAAGACGACGGCGCCGGTGCGGCAGCCGCCGTCGACCGCCGCGTAGAGGCCCTCGATGCGGTCAAGCGCCGCGGGGCGCGCGCGAAAGGCGAGCTCCGCGCCCTCAGGCGTGCGCAGCCGGCCGGATTCGCCGCCCGGATCGGCGGTGGCCATCCACCCGTCGCTCTCGAGCGAGAACGCGCCGCTCGGGTCCTCGGCTCCCTCGAACCACCGGGTCATGATCGCGTAGCTGCTCACGCCGCCGCAGACGTAGAGCGTGACCGTGCCCTCGCCGCGCACGAGGGCGAGCACGGCGTCCGTGCCGTCGACCGTGCCGACCGAGATCTCGGGCGGCGGGGCCTCCGGGTCTGCCGCGCACCCCGCGCAGAACACGGCGCCGAGCACCCCGGCGGCGCGCGCGAGCGCGCGAGCGCTCTTCATGGAGAAAACGATCCCACCGGAGCGATGAAAAAAGCCCATGGGGTCTAATTTTAGTCGAGACCCGGGGCGGAGGGAGCCGCAGTTCCGCGCCAAAGGCAAATGGGAGTCCGTGAGCGCTACGCCCCCCCGTCCGGCGGAACATCGCCGGACAGCCCCTTTCGTCGCGCGGCGCGGACCGCCGCGAGCCAGTGCACCCTGGCCGGGTCGCTGTCCCACGGCGGGGCTTCCCGGTAGAGCGAGTCCCAGAATTCGCGCGCTGCCGCCTCGGCGGTCGCGAGCTCGCTCTCGCCTTCGGGCGCGTCCTCGACGGCATCCACGAGAGCACGCCATGGGTCCGAGTCGTAGCCTCTCAGGTTCGGCCACGGCCTTGCGGGCTCTCCGTCGAAGAGCCCGTCGCTGCTCTGGAGATAGCCCTCGTACGCGCTCTGGGCCACGGCGTCTCGCCGGCGACGGTTGACCTCGTTCACGCAGGAGTGGCGGTAGGACTCGGCCCATTCGCGGTCCTCCTCCGGCACGTCGTCTCGCCAGGCGCTCGCATAGAGGTCGCGCAGTTCCTGCTGGAGCGCCCGGTACTCCTTGGTATCCGTGCAGTGACTCGACGCGTCCCAGAGGGCTCGGTTGCGCGCCGCGCTCGGCCCAGGGAGATGGAGCAGCGTATTCACCGGCCAGAACCGCGCAGGCTCCAGCCTCGGGGCGATGGGCCTCGTCATGGATCTCGGGAGCCCGCGGCGCCCGCGCCGAACCCCCCTCCGAAAGGCGCGGAGCGCCGAGGGCCGGTCCACCTCGGGGGCGTCGTCGACCGCCAGCGCCCGCCAGATGGACGTCCGGTGGAGGCGCGCTGTCGGATCGCCCGTCGCGCCCTCGCCCTCGCCCGCGACCGTCTGCCCGAAGTCCACGACGAACGCAAAAAACGCGCTCTTGACGGCTTCGAGCAGCATCGGCCACGGCGGAGCGGGCTCCTTGTCGAACCTGCCCGTGAGGCTCTCGGGAGAGCCCGCATCCACGCTCGGGCGGATGGCCTCGGGCCGCGAATCGTCGACCCACCTCCCGAATTTCTCCCGATGCGCCTCGGCCCATGCGCGATCCGCCTCGGGCAGGTCGTCGTGCCATGCTTCGGCGCACAGCCTGCCCAGGGTCTCGAGGTCCATGTTCCGACCCAAGGCATCCTGGGGCGAAAATAGGTGACTCGCCGTGCCCGCCTCGACCTCGATGCGCCGCATGAGGTACCACACGCGCGACGTTTTGAGCTTCATGGATAATCCCCTGGCTCACCGCCCGTCGGGTCGGTGGGTTGCTCGCCCGGAAGGTCCGTTGGCCGAGGTGGGCACCCCCAGCCTGGTCCAGCGCCGAGCGGGCAGAGGAGCGGGACGAGCTGAGGGGCAGCAAATCCCGGAGGCGGCGCCGGGAGCGAGATCAGCCAGTCGATCAGCTCGTCGACTGTGATCGATCTGGGGTTCGTCAGGTTGGACGGCACTTTCTCCGGCTCGTAGCGGGAATCCCAAACGAACCTGCACTCGACATTCGTCACCCCCGGCACCTGTTCCTCACGCAAGATCTTGCTCTCCCTGTTTTTGCCGTCCACGGCTTGAAGTTTGTCGGCACACATCGTGTAGGTTACGGCGATATCTCCTGATTCGAGGAGGCAGTCGAGCAAGTCGGCGACGGTATACGTCGGCTCCTGGTCGTTCCAGCCGCTCCAGGTGCCGCCGGCCTTCAACCGGCACTGGAGCTTGCCCACCTGATCATTCGGGTCCTTGTATAGCTTGAGCCACTTCACCGCGTTAACATTCATGTTCCACTTATCCCAGGACGACAGCGTCTCGGGCGGCAGCATCGCGATCTGTTGTCTCAGCTCCTCACGGTCGCTGGGGTCCACGATCGAGCAGCCAAGGGCGATCAGTGTGGCCGCAGCGGCCGCCATAGTCTTCAGGAGCAGCTTCATGCGCGCAGCGTCTCATGGACAGGCGGTGAGCATCAAGCCATCCGCGCTCCCCGTCCCCGCGCCGCGCCTTCCCGATGCCCACGTGCGGGCGTCGCTATTCCTGAGCGAGCTCGCATGGGCGCGAGAGAGGACCGCGCTTCACCCCCGCGCCAGAGCACCGCCACCGCCCCAAACCCGACACTTACGCCTCGGACGATATCGCCAGAGGCCGGTGCGATGAAAATGCCCATGGGGTCGTATTTTACTCGAAGCCCGGGGCGGATGGAGCCGGAGTTCCGCGGTGGACGGCGCCGAGCGTGGTGCCATCTCAACCCGGGTCGAGCGGCGCGAGCGTTCGCGGAGCCGCGCTCGAAAGAACGGCGCAACTCTGCGCTGCTGGTGAAGGGCGGTTCGGGCGGGCTTCCTCGATCCGGCGATGTTGGGCAAATGGTTCGGCACCTTCACTGCCACTTCTTCAAAGGCGAGGCCCCGGCCAGTGGCCGCGCTTGGGCGCCGGTCACCGTCCTCCAGGTGGTCCGTCGCGGCTTGACCTACGGCGGCGACCGCTGGTAAGGTCGGCCACCGTCTGCGGGTACGTGGATCGGTGAATCAGGGGGGAACCGATGAACCATCGGCGCAGCGTTCCGCTCGTCATGTTTGCATGCGGCCGCTCAATCGTGGATCCCAGCGATCGCGACGAGCTGAGACACCGAATTGCGGCAATGCCATTCGATCCGCCCGGCGGCCAACCGGGAGATCGGCCGTGAAGTGGTGGTCGAACTTCCCACCGGGAGGGGTTCAACTGCGCGAAGCAGTCTGCGGACAGGGGCTCTTTACAACCAAAGATTCCAAATCATGGAACTGGGACCTCGAGAATCTGGGCAGGCATTGCGCCGAAGCGTGGCGAGACGACTTGCTTGAGGAGGACCGCACATGGGCCGAGCGGCACCGCGAGAAGTTCAGGCGGTGGATTGACGATTCGCTCCCCTTGGGCGTCGGCCGAAGAAACGCAGGCGCTCTCCCGAGCCGCCACGGACGCGTCGACGGACACCCGGCCCCACCTTGGCCGATGCTGCTGGAAGCCGTCCAGAGCGCGTTCTTTTTCATGCTCGAGGCCTTCAAGAACGAGCACGAGGGCACAAGCGAGCTCGCTCCGACTGACCCCACGTCTCGCCTCCACGGGACCTATTTCTGGCGAACGCTGACGTCCGACGATACGGCCGCGGAGATCCGGGCCCAGGCGCTCCGCGCCTTTCGTAGGGGATTTCGGATCGGCCGCCGCGGAAAACCGAGGACGTTGACGCGGCCCATCCCGCCGATGCTGACATCACCCCGTTACTGGGGAGGCCCCGGATATCCTGAGTTCCCCGGACCGAGCGCCGCGCGCGAGCGCGCAATCAAGGCGCTGCCGTTTCCGGCGACTCGGGAGGAGCTTACGGCGCGCGATGAGGAACTGCGCACGCTGTATGCGACCGCATGGAGAGACGATGTGCCGGAGGAGGACCGCATCTGGGCCGCAGAGTTCCGCAACGCGTGCACGATGTCGGTCAACAGTGCCAGGCGAAACGCCCTCGCGCAAAGCGCCTACGAAGGCTATCTACAGAGCAGCGATGGACGCTTCGGTGGGGAGCCTGCTCGGCCGTGGCCGAGCCTGTACCACCTCGCCGCGGAACCATGGCGTTCGTTCGTGGACCGCGTCGAGGAGGCGCCCGAAGGCGAGAGCGAGCAGGTGACGACCGAGGCGGCCGTATGGGAATACTGGGACACGCTCTACCAGGAGGCCCCGCCATGGGACAGCGACCCCGACCGGGCGCACTGGCTCGCAGCGGTCCGCGCCGCTCGAAGGAAGGCGCAGGCCGACGATGGTCCGCCGGAAATTGGCAGATAGCGCGCTGACGGGGTCGCGCGCCGGGCTCGTCGCGCTGTCGCTCCTGCCCGCGGTCGCGCGGGCGGAAGAGGGCGCGCCGCCGCGCTGGGAGATCGACGTCAAGGCGACCTACGTCGTGCTGGGGTCGCGTGCCACGCGCGCGACGGGCGGCATCATGCCATCGGTCACCGGCTTGCGCCGATGGCCCGTCCGCAACGCCGTGGACATCGGCATCGGCGCCGACGTGGGCCTCTTCGGTCTGGGCGGCGACGCGGGCTGGCTCGGCGTGCTGACCGGCCCCACGGCGGCCGTCCGGGGCAGGCCGTTCCGTGCGCCGGTGTCCTTCGAGCTCGCGGCGCGGTTCGACTTCGGGCGCATCCCTGTGTGCAACGCATGGGGTTGTGCCTGCGTTATCTTGGATTCTTCCCGGCCATGGAGGCCGGCGCGGCCTATCTGTCGACGCAGCATGTGGCGATCGTGGCGACGTGCGGTGTCCGCTTCATCCGCACGCTCGCGTGGTCTGGTGTCAGCGTGGAGCCAGCAGCGGCAGGTCGGATCTTCTGGTAGGTATGACCTTGACGGGCGTAGAGCCCACCGACCCCACGTGCGGTCGACCCGGAGATTGCTCATGAACCCTTCGCTGGGGGAGACGAAGCCCTTCGTGACTCGAGTCGTGCGCGAGGCGGCGCTCGGACACGCGCTGTTCTCGACCAAGGATCCCGAACGATGGAGGTCGCGCTCGGAGGATCTGGGCAAGCTGTGCGCCGAAGTGTGGTACGACGATCTGCCCGAGAGGGACCGCGCATGGGCGGCGGCGCACCGCGAGAGCTTCAGGAAGTGGGTCGACGATCAGGGACCGAACGGCACAGAGCCGGGAGCCAGCGAAAGCGCTCTCCGGGGCAGCCAGGGGCACATTCCCCGGACGTTCACCCCGCCGTGGCCGATGCTGCTCGCCGCCGTCGAGAGCGCGTTCCTCGCCTTCGTCAATGCGTTCGACGAGACGCCTGCCAGCGACGGTGAACAGGCCCCGGCCGCGGCAGCCTCGCGCCTTCAGCGTACCTACCTCTGGCGGACCCTTGCTTCCGACGACACGGCCGAGCAGCACCGGCCCGGGATGCTCCGCGCCTTCCAGCGGGGTTTTCGGCTCGCTCTCCGCGGCGCCCCGAGCTCGATGAAGAGGCCCATCCCTCCGATGCTGGAACCACCGTGGTACTGGGGCGCCGGGCTGCCGGAGTACCCCGGACCGAGCGCCGCGCGCGAGCGAGCCCTCCGTGCCGAGCGCGACCAGGCCCTCCAGGCTCCGCCAGTACCCGGCGATCGACAGGGGTGGCTGACACGCCAGCAGGAGCTGCGCGCTCTCTATGCGAGCGCATGGCGGGACGACGTGCCGGAGGAGGACCGCGAGTGGGCCCAAGCGGTTCGTGATTGTTGCACGAGGCATGTCAACCGCCGCCGGCGCGACGCCATCGCTCAGAGCGCCTACGAGAGCTATCTCCAGAGCAGCGGTGGGGTCTTCGACAGGGCACCCGGCCGGCCGTGGCCGAATCTGAGCCATCACGCCTCGGAACCCTGGCGTGCCTTCGTGGACCGCGTCGACGACGCGCCCGACGGAGAGAGCGAGATCGAGACGGCCGAGGCCGCAGCGCGCGAGTACTGGGACACGCTCTACCGGGAGGCCCCGCCGTGGGACAGCGATCCGGACCAAGCGCACTGGCTCGCCGCGGTCCGCGCCGCTCGAGCCAAGGCGCAGGCCGACGACAGTCCGCCCGAGAGGGCGCGATAGCCCCAGGAGAGCCCGTCCGCCTAATCGGCCCCGCTGCAGTCCGAGACGTGAAAGACCGCCGTCTCCACGCGCGCCGTTGCCCCGTCGAAGAGCCGGATGATGTCACACGGCCCCGCCGTCACGTCGGCCTCGTACGGGTCCGTTGGCTGCTCCTGGACAATAATCTCACAAGGACCCTGGTAGAGATCTCCGTCGATCGTCGCAGATACATGAGGCAGGCCGCCCCCGTCCATGACGTTGATGAAGGAAAGCCGGGCACCATCCCCCTTCTCCACCACCACGCTGAGGCCGCCCGAGTTCCGCACCACGCACAGCCCTGTCGGATCGTCGTCCAGGCCCACAAGTTTCGTTCCGTTACCGCCGGTGTCGATCACCAGCTCTTCGCCGGCGCGCGTCACAACCGCCTTGCCCGAGACCTCGGGCTCGGCTTGAGCGAGGCATCCTCCACCCGAGCTCCACACGACAACCCAGAACAGCGGCGAGAGCGCACGTGCGAGAGAATTTGCCATCGGCTCGCTCATGTCGTGCATTCGCCGAAGCTTAGAGGGATCACCGTCGGCGGGTGCCCCGCGGGCGTGCAGCACATCACGTGCTCTTTTCCATTCTCCTCGACATACACCGCGCGATCCTCGTATCCCTCGTAGCAGATCTCCTCGTCCTCGGTCGGGATCACGCAAAGGGTGTACCCGTCCGGGAGGTCATCGCGAACGACGCCTGCGCAAGCACGTGCGAACGACGGCGACTCGGGTGAGGTGGAGGTATCTTCCCGCCAGCCATCCCAGAGGACCTCCGTCTCTTCCGCACAGTCTTGCACCTCGTTCTGCGTGCCCTTCCAGAGCCACACGGCACGATCGCCCTCGTGGGGCCCTGTGCCAGGGCAGTCGCGGTCGGGCACACAACCTACCGCGGCCGCAGCGCCGATGAACAGAAGAACACATCGCATCGACAGAAGCCCTCCTAGTACATCGCAGGACCACAGCTCACATCGCCGGCCTCGCAGTACGGCAGGCGCAGCTCGGCTCTTGTCGCCACGCTCATTTGCCGCGGGAGCGCGGTGCGCGGCCGGTTGTCCGCTTCCCTCATCAACGCGGTCGGCGCCGAGCCCAGCGTTCGCGTCGAGCGCTGCACCTTTCGTGGCGGAGAGAGCGTATCCACCAGGGTCGCTGCATGTTTCTCCGCACGGAGCATGACCCGAGCCGGCTGGGTCAAGCAGAGCACCCCGGCGCCTATCGCAGCCAACGCAGCGAGCGAAGCAGCGATGCGTCGGGGGAATGGCCGCGGCGGCGTTCCGGAAGGACTGCGCCGGGCGGCCATGAGCTCTCGTTCCGATTGCCGGATCAACGACGGTGGCGGCGGCAAGACCGGCTCCTTCGGAGTGGAGGCCGGCCACGAGGGCACATCGAGCGGGGGAACCTGCGGCAGCGGAGGCTCGTCCTCGTTCGACGGCGCAGCCCCCGATGGCACAGCCCCGGGCGCGACCTCGGACGGTCGAGTATCCGGGCCTTCCATCATGGATGCTGGCGACCGTGGCCCTTCCAGGTGCGAGCTTCGCAGCGTTGACGGCACTGCGCCGGCGCTCGAAGCCCGATCATCACGGCGGCTCGGTGCCTGATCCAACGTAGGCCATGCGTCCACGAGGTCTTCGAGCACGGTGATGAAGTGGTTGACGTTCCTGTATCTGCGACGCGGATCCTCGGCCAGGGCCATCTCGATCGCGGCGGCGACAGCGCGCGGGGTGTCGTTCGGGATGACCGGGGTGATACGCCGCGCCCCAAGCTCACCCGGCTTGCCGACGTCCAGCGAGCGACGGCACACGAGCTCGTACAGCAGGGCTCCAAGCCCATAGACATCTGCCCGTGGGCCAACACGTTCGCCGCTCAGCAGCTCCGGCGCCACCAGCGGCTCTCGTGCGGCTTCGTGCGGCTCGATCCGGAACAACCTGACCAGGCCGAACTGGCGGATGCAGTAGTCGCGCTGCGACGTGATGAACACGCGCTCCGGACTCAGCGCCCCATGGCACCAGCCCAGCGCGTGGCAGCGCTCGATCGTTCGGGCGATCTCGATCACCATTCGCAGCGCGGTCGCCCCGAGATCGGCCCCGCAGATTGCGTCCTTGATGCCGATGCCGTCGCTTCGCCGGCACGCGACCCAGGCAGAGAGGCCGCTTGCGTCGCCGTAGAGAACGGGCTCGATCTGCGGCACCGCTCGCGAGATATCCTGCAGCCGCTTCAGCTCGGACGTGAAGACCTTCCTATCCAAGGCCTGGCCCTCACGAACGTGCAACCAGACCGTCGCTCCCTCATCGCCTACTTGCCGGGCGAGGAACGTGCGGACCATGTCATCGTGAACCTCGCCGAGGATCCGGTGACCTTCCCAGACGGTACCAGGCTCTACCACGAGAACCGCACCTCCGCGCCAGCCCTGCGCGCGCGAATCTGAGTGCCATTCGGCAGCACCGCAACCGCGAGTGTCGCGGCACCGAGCGCGGTCCCGGCAACAAGCGCTGCCGTGCTGAGGTGCTGCTTTAACTCGACGGCCTGCTGCTCTCCTCGAAACACGCCCGCAGTCTGGATGTCCGAGTGGGGCTTGCACATCTCCTCCCTCAAGGCGCTGTCCTCGGTCGATGCCACGATGTGCAGCACGATTCCTGAGACCAGGAATACGCCGGACGCCGCGGAGCCCGTATAGAGAAGCCAGGGCGCCGGACCGGGTTCCGGCCGTACCGGCGCGCCCGCCGGCGTCGCCTTCAGCGGAGCGACCGAGCGCACGCTCGCCGGTTCGGCGCTCAAAAGAACAACGCGCGATTCTCTCGCGGCGACGTGCACCGTGGAGCGTGCCTTGCGGCCATCAGGCAACATCGTCGTGATCTCATGCTGCCCAGGCGCCACGTAGATCTGACCGCTTTCGTCCACGAGGCGCCCGTCCACGAGCACGGGCGCCGCCCCCGCGGGCGCGAACACGTGGAGCTGCGCCACCTCGAGCCGCGCCGCGGCCAGATCCGCGTGGCGCGTGTCGTAAAGTCGCCGCTCCCTGGACGTGGCCGGCGGGCGCATCTCCTTCACGCACCGGGTGAGCTCCACCACGGCGTCCACCCAGCGCCCGAGCCGGCGGTCGAGCTGCCCGAGCTGGCAGATCCCCACCGTGGATCGCTCGATATCATAGATCTGCGCCCACAGGTCGCGAGCGCGCGCGATGTCGAGCCGCTCCAGGGCGGCCTCTGCCTCTCTGATCAAGGCTGTCACGCGCGGCGACCGTGGCGGCGGCGGCGCGGCGAACGCTGGCTCGAGCGCGAGGAGGAACATCGCGACGGCCGCCACGTGCGACCAACAGATGACCAGCGCAGAACGCAGCAAAGCGCACCTCGGCCCTACGAGGGGGACCGGATGCCGCGCCGGCCCAATCCGGTGCGGTACCGCCTTTTCAGCTCAGCCTCGGCTGGAGCGGCGTCCATCCCTCGGGCAGACGTGCACTAACATAGGTCTCCCCGCGCTTTGAATCCCCTACAGGCCGAATTTGCTCTCGCGAACCCATTGCAAATCGCGGCCACAAATTCTCACCAAATCGTCCTCCTGAGCGGTCGAGGTGCACCGCACGGAGCGCGCCTCTGGTGAGGAAGAGGGCCTCTCTTGGAAGGAGAGGGGCTCTCTCAGGCGATGAGCACATGCCCTGGCCGCCCATCCGGGCTCCCCGAGGCGGGGCGAGCGCAACCAGCGGTCCTCCGGCCACGGAGCAAGATCGCGACGGCTGCCTGAGCGCGCGGGGCGTTGCATCCAGCCAACCCGGACCGAGATTCGGGACGCCCCTGACGAAGGAGGGTATCTCATGGGTTATCGCAATCTCACCCCGCAAGCGATGGTCAACATCTCGGGCCCCTGGCTCGATCCGGAGCAGGATCGGAGGGTCTTCACGTCGCTACCGCTGCTCGCGCCGCTCCTGCCCGCGGTCGAGGAGGCGCACGGCCGGATCCTCACCACGCAGCGGCTCGGCTCCAGCCTTCAGCAGCAGGCGAAGGCGCTCATGGAGAAGGCCCTCGCGCTCGACGCGACGCACGATCGCAAGCTCCGCGGAGCGTACAACTACCTCGGCGCGCTCGCCGAGATGACCGACGACCCCGCGTTCGCGGCGGCGGTCCTCGATCTGCGCGACCGGCTCGCGCCGGCGGGGCTCAAGGCCATCTCGCGGAGCTACGGCGACCAGGCGGGCGACGCCAAGCTGCTCCCGTCGCGGCTCGACGACGCGTCGGAGAAGCTGCTCAAGAAGCTGAAGACGCCCGAGGGGCCGCTCGCGCAGGTGGTGGACGCCTGGGTCGCGGCCGCGCTCGAGATCGAGAAGGTGGAGGCGCAGCGCGAGCAGCTCGCGCTGAACGCCCCGTCGAACACCGACGGCGCCACGCCGCGGGAGGTGGTGAACGCCCGCAACGCCTGGATCCGCGTGGTCCGGGCCGTCGAGACGAACTTCGCCCTCGAGAAGGCGGCGACCGGGGAGCTCGTCGAGCGCCTCCTCGGCCGGCTCCGCCGCGAGTCCGCCCGGGCCGACCGGCGCGGTCGCAAGGGCGGCGCCGAGGGCGCGGCCGAGCCCGCACCCGCCGATGACGCCGCGCCGCCCGCCGGTGACGACGACGACTCCTTCGACGGCGCCTGAGCCGGGCGCTCCCAACCCGCGCGGCACGACGGGTCCCCGACGCTGGGGCGCGCGGTGCAAGACAACTTGCTCGATCCGCGGCCCTCCACCCCACAAAAGTAAGGCAACTTCCTTTATTCGCCGCCCGCTGGCGGGCGCACGGCTGTCCATTCGCTCGAAACGGGTGGCGGGCGGCGACCTCGGTAAGATGCTTCACTCTCAACCGCCGCCGGGCAGCGATCCTGAGTAAGATATCTTACGTCAAAGCGCCGCCGGGCGGAGATTTTGCGTAAGACAAATTACATCGAAGCGCCGCCCGGCAGCGATCGCAGGCAGTCCGCTTGCGCCGAGGCGCCGCCCGGCGGCGATCTACAGGAAGCCGCTTTACTTCTAGACGCCGCCCGGCAGCGATCGCCAGCGGTCCGCTTGCGCCGAGGTGCCGCCCGGCGGCGATCGCCGGTGCTCCGCTGCGCCCGCCGGCTCGCAGCTCATCCTCGGCCTTCCTCGGCCGTAGGCGCAGCGGCCCACCCCTCGCGAGACACGAGCTCGGACACGCGCACGCGGACCTCGTCGCGGATCTCTCGCACGCGCTCCACCGGCTTGCCCTTGGGGTCTTCGAGGGGCCAGTCGTCACGGCGAAGCCCTGGAACCACGGGGCACACCTCCCCGCATCCCATGGTGACGAGCAGCGCTGCCTGACTCGCCAGCGAGTCGGTCAGCCGCTGGGGCTTCACGGCCGAGAGATCGATCCCCTCCTCCGCCATCGCGGCGAGCACTTCGGGATGGACGCGCGGGCCGGGCTCCGTACCGGCCGAGATGGCGCGCGCCTTGGACGGGTCGGACAGGGCGTTGAACCACGCCGCGGCCATCTGGGAGCGGCCCGCGTTGTGAACGCAGGCAAAGAGCACGGTCTTCATGGAACATCCTCCGGAAGCGCGCGATCGACGACGCGCTCGGCGACCTCGGGCAGGGCGGGAACGAGCCAGCGAAACGCCAGCGTCGCCGCCGCTGCCCCTGCAAGTTGTGCGACGATGAACCCCGGCGCGTCGGTCGGCCGAATGCCGGCGAACGTGTCGCTCGCCGCCCTGGCGAGCGTCACGGCCGGGTTGGCGAACGATGTGGACGAGGTGAACCAGTAGGCCGCCGTGATGTACGCGCCGACGGCGAACGGGACCGACTCGGCCCGCCTCCGGACGCTGCCCCAGATGACGGCGAGCAACCCGAAGGTCGCGACGAACTCGCTCACCATCTGGGCGAGCCCCGAGCGCTCGTGCTGAGACGCCGAGAAGAGGGCCTCGCCAAACATGACGTGAGCCACGGCGACGCCCGCGAAGGCGCCGGCGACCTGGGCCAGGATGTAGGCAGGCACCTCGCGCCAGGAGAGCCCGCCCTGGCTCGCGTCGGCGAGCGTGACGGCTGGGTTGAAGTGCGCGCCGGAGATCGACCCGAAGGTCAGGAGGAGCGCCACCAAGGCGCCCCCCGTCGCAATCGTGTTCGCGAGCAGGGCAATCGCCACGTTCCCGCCAGCAAGACGCTCGGCCATGATCCCGGACCCGACCACGGTCGCGAGCAACAGGGCCGTCCCGAGCGCCTCGGCGACGGCCCTGCGGGCGAGATCAGCGCGCGGCGGCATCGTCGAGCTTGGATGGGACGCAGCACCCAGGCGCGCAGCACGCGGCATCGCTCTTCGAGGGCATCGCGGGCTGGCTCCCCATCACGGCCGCGTCGCCCTTCACCACGAACACCTCCCACGAG
Source organism: Sorangium sp. So ce128 (assembly GCF_051525245.1). NCBI lineage: Bacteria > Pseudomonadati > Myxococcota > Polyangiales > Polyangiaceae > Sorangium > Sorangium sp. So ce128. Next base: position 9,710,332 of record NZ_CP150313.1, read on the forward strand.
TTGCCGTCGGGGTCCTCGATCCAGACCTTGTCCTGCACCGCGTAGCAGCAAGCCGTGTCCTCCTCCGTGAAGGTCTTGAGCTCCGCAGCCTCGAAGCGGCTCCTGGCCTCGAGCACATCCTCGGTGCTCGCCACCTGCACGCCGAAGTGGCTCGCGTTCACGCCAGTACGCGGCGCCTCCTGCATCGTGAGGTTCAAGGAAGGCGACGCGAGGTCGAACTTCGCATAGCCGGGACGACGCTTCGTGGCGCGTACGCCGAAGGCCTTCTCGTAGAACGCAACCGAGGCGTCGATGTTGGAGACGTTGAGCGAAACATGAGGCTTCAGGACATTCATCGCGCATTCTCCTTCCAAAAATATCGAAATAGAGGGGCAAAAAAAATCAGCAGCACGCCTTGCCGCGCTTGCAGCAGTCCTCCCACAGGTACGCTGTTCAGCAACACGCCTTGCCGCGCTTGCAGCAGTCCTCCCACAGATACGCTGTGAGGGCTCGGAGCGCCTCGTAGTCGGCGCTGTAGTAGTGAAACGTCCCTTCCCCCCGCGTTCTCAGGACGCCGGCATCGACGAGCCGCTTCAGGTGATGGCTCAGCGTCGAAGCGGCCAGTCCGACGTGCGCCTGGATGTCGCCGGCGGAGGCGCCCTCCATGCCGGCCTGCACCACGAAGCGCAGGACAGCCAGGCGCACGGGGTGACCCAGCGCGGCGAGCTGTTCGGCGTGGCGGTCGAGCGTCGACGGCACGCCTTACTTCTAATAATGTCGAAGCATCGGCGCAAGCCCTTCTTCCAAATAAATAAAAATACGAGCCGGTGCCGCATCTGGTGCCCTGAGAGAGCCCGCGGGGGAGCCTCGGCGCCGTGAAACCGCCGCTCAGCCGAACCGGTAGTGCTTGCGCACCGGCGAGCGCACCTCCCAGGTGCAGCTCAGCCCCGCGGGGAACGTCACCAGATCCCCCGCCTGGATCCGCACCGGCGCGCCGCCGCCCTCCGCGGGCGTCACGATCACGTCGCCCTCGAGCAGGTAGCAGATCTCCCGCTCGTCGTAGTGCCACGAGAAGGTCGACACCTCCTTCGTCCAGATGGGCCAGCCGCGCGCCCCGAGCTTCGCCAGCTGCTCCTCCGACGGACCGTGCTCCAGCTTGATCGACTCCATGGCTCCTCGTCCTGGCTTCATGCGCCGCCGCCTGGCCCGCCCCCGCGGCGCCCTCGGCGATCGTCGCGGCGGATGCTAGCAGCTCGGCTCGTCGCCGCGGCACAGCTCGCGCACCTCGCGCGCGATCGCCTCCATGCGCCCGAGGCTCGCGAGCAGCGCCTCCGCGCCCCCGCCGGGCGCGGCGAGCACCGCGTTCACCCTGTCGGCGAAGCCCTCGGGGCACAGCGAGAGCGCCCGCGTCCTCGGCAGGGCGCCCTTCTCGTTCGCGAGGTAGCGCTCGTTCATCGCGAACAGCGCCTGCACCAGGCAGGCAGCGGCGCGGAACAGGCAGCCGCTCACGTAGAACACGTCGCCGCGCCGCCCGGCCTTCTTCGCGGTGTCGATGGCGAAGCCGGCCTCCCACAGGAACCTCTCGAGGAGCGCCCTCCGCAGGGCCGGCGGATACGGCGTCACGAGCGCCTTCAGCGGGGCCAGGGCGCCCTCCGGATCGAAGAGGGGCCGGCAGTCGTGGATATCCGCCAGGTAGTTGGCGCTGAGGAAGCCGTGCGGGTGACCGGGCTGGTAGTCGCACGTCACCTGCCCCGCCCGGCACTCCCCGATCACGCGCCGCACACGCGCGAGATCCCGGTAGAGCCAGTCGACCCGGTGTCCCTCGATCTCCAGCCACGCGCCGCCGTTGATCCAGGGCCCCCACGCGCCGGGCGGCGTGACGACGTCCTCGGCGGCGCTCGCGTGGAGCTCCCGCGCGAGCGCCGCCACTTCGCCCTCGGCGCCGCCCGCGCAGAGCTCCCGCGCGAGCGCGCGCAGCGCAGCGAGGTCGGGCGGGCTCTCGGGCTCGTAATAGATGCCCAGATCGACGTCCGAGTCCGGGTGGCCCGCGCCGCGAGCGCGCGATCCGCCCAGCACGACCGCGACCACGCCCGGGATCGCGCCGAGCCGAGCCGCCACGCGCGCCGCCACGTCCAGTGCCTCGTCCATGCCGCCTCCTGTCGATCCCCACCGCGACGCGGCGACCCTAACATCGAGGCGCCCGCGCCGTCCCGCCGCCCTCGGCGCCCCGCCCGCTGTGCCTGCGCCCGCCGTTCTGCTACACGGCAACCCGTGCCCGACCTCATCGTCCACCCGGCGGAGCGGCCGCTCATCGGGAGCGTGCCGGTCCCTGCGGACAAGAGCATCGCCCACCGAGCGCTCCTCCTCGCCGCGCTCGCCACCGGGCAGAGCCGCATCCGGGGCGGGACGCTCGGCGGCGACGTCCTCTCGACCGTGGGCGCGCTGCGCGCCATGGGCGTCCGCGTCGAGGAGCCGTCGCCGGGCGACCTCGTCGTCCACGGCGCCGGGCTCTCCGGCCTCCGCGCCCCCGGCGGCCCCATCGACTGCGGCAACTCCGGCACCACGATGCGCCTCCTCGCGGGCATCCTCGTCGCCCAGCGCTTCGCCGCGCGGCTCGTCGGCGACCCGTCGCTCTCGCGCCGCCCCATGGATCGCGTCGCGAAGCCGCTCCGGCTCCGCGGCGGGCGCATCGAGGGGCAGCTCGATCCGCGCAAGATCGGCGAGATCACGGCGCCGCTCGACGTCGGGCCGCTCCCCGAGCCGCACGTGCTCTCGTCGATCGAGCACGAGCTCCCCGTCCCGTGCGACCAGGTGAAGAGCGCCCTCCTCCTCTCCGGCCTCTACGCCGACGGCCCCACGTTCGTGCGCGAGCCGATCGTCTCGCGCGATCACACCGAGCGCATGCTCACCGCGCTCGGCGTGCCAATCGACTCGGTCGGCGCGATGGTCTGCCTCGACGCGGCCCGCTTCTCCGGCGCGCTGCCGGCGTTCGAGCTCGACGTGCCCGGCGACCTCTCCGCGGCCGCGTTCCTCGTCGCCGCCGCGCAGATCGTGCCGGGGAGCCGCGTGACCGCGCGGCGCGTGGGCCTCAACCCGACGCGCACCGGCCTGCTCGAGGTGCTGCGCGACATGGATGACATGGATGGCAGCGTCGCCGTCGAGATCAAGGGCGAGGCCCTCGGCGAGCCCACCGGCGACGTCCACGTCGCGTCCGCCTCCTCCGGCGGCGGCCTCCGCGCCGGGCGCGCGGGCGGCGAGCTCGCGTCGCGCACCATGGACGAGCTGCCGATCCTGCTCGGCCTCGGCGCGCGGGCGCGCGGCCTCACCGAGGTGTTCGACGCGCGGGAGCTGCGCGCGCAGGAGACCGACCGCATCGCGGCGATGGCGTCCGTGCTCGGCGCCTTCGGCCTGCGCTGCGAGGAGCGCACCGACGGGCTCCTCGTCGAGGGCAGGCCCGACCGGCCGCTCGACGCGGCCGACGTCGACAGCCGCGGCGATCACCGCATCGCGATGACGGCCGCCGTGCTCGGGCTCGCCGCGAGCGGGCCCACGCGCGTCCGCGACGCGGGCTGCATCGCGACCAGCTTTCCCCTCTTCGTCGGGACGCTGCGCGCCCTGGGCGCGCGCATCGAGGTCGAGGGCGCCCGCGCCGCGTGAGCGCGCGATCGGTGAGGCGATCCCGTGAGGAAGAGAGAGGAGGAGGAGCGCAGGTGACCGAACGACAACGACAGGACGACGCGCACCACCTCCCGGCCCGGGGCGAGCCCCGGCGGCTGCGCGTCGCGATCGACGGACCGGCCGGCGCCGGCAAGGGCACGGTCGCGCGAGGGCTCGCCGAGCGGCTCGGCTACCTGCTCGTCGACACCGGCGCGATCTACCGCGCCGTCGCGCTCGCGGCCCGCCGCGCGAGCCTCACGTGGGAAGAGGAGGGCGAGATCGGCGCGCTCGCCGAGGATCTCGCGCGCGGCGGGCGCATCGCGCTGGAGCGGAGCCCGCACGGCATGCCGCCCGACTCCTCCGCCCCCCCGCCCGCGAACGCCCCGGCCCAGTCGAGCCTGGGGGGCAGCGGCATGCGCGTGCTGCTCGACGGCGAGGACGTCTCCAGCGCGATCCGCGCGCCCGAGATCAGCCTCGGGGCGAGCCGGGTCTCGGCCATCCCCGCCGTGCGCAAGGCGCTGCTCGCGATGCAGCGGCAGGCCGGCGCTGGCGGCGGCGTGGTGCTCGAGGGGCGCGACATCGGCACCGTGGTGTTCCCGGACGCCGAGGTGAAGTTCTTCCTGACGGCGCCGGCCGAGATCCGCGCGAAGCGGCGGTACGACGAGCTCGTCGCGCGCGGCATGCCCGTCAGCTTCGAGGCGACGCTCTCCGACGTGCTCCGCCGCGACAAGGCCGACAGCGAGCGCGCCGTCGCGCCGCTCCGCAAGGCCGACGACGCGATCCTCGTCGACTCCGGGCACAGGAGCCCGCAGGAGATCATCGACGAGATGGCGACCCTCGTGGAGATCCGTGCGCGCGGCGGCTGAGGTCCGCGCCGCCGCCGTCGCCGCCGCCGCCCTGATGGCGCTCGGGCTCCCGGCCTGCGGGGACGCCGCGCCGCGGCTCGCGGGCGGCGGCCACCCCGCGCGCGCGGCGAGCCCCGCAGGCCCGCGCGTCGTCCGGCGCATCGAGCCGGCCGATCTGCTCCCGGCCGATCTCGATCTCGTCGTTCGCGTCGACGTCGCCCGCATGCGCGACGGGCTGGGCCAGGCGGCCTCGGACGAGCTCGCCCGGCGCGCGCTCGACGAGGTGCCCGACGAGGCGCTGGAGAGCGCCCTCCAGCGCGCCGACGTCGTCTGGCTCGGCCTGCGGCTCGCCGATCTCGAGGAGGGCGATCGCGTGGTCGTCCTCGAGGGCCGGATGGCCGGGCTCACGCCCGATCCCGGCCGCTGGGAGCCGGCGCCGGCGGCGCAGGACGGCGTCGCCGTCTTCGACCGCCGCGGCGGCGTCGCTGGATCGCGCGCCGACACGGCGCGGATCATCGCGCTCGGCGATCGCGCGGTCGCGCTCGTGTCGGCGGTCGAGGTGAGCAGCGTCGCGCGCCTCCTCCGTGACGGCCCCGACGCGCGCCGCGGCGACCCGGCCGCCGAGGGGCTCGTGAGCCTCGATCTGCGCGCGCGCCGGCTCCCCCCCTACCTCGCGCGGCGCTTCCCGTCGATCGGCGCGCTCGTCGCGGGCGTCGCGCGGGTCCGCGCCGTGGCGTCCCTCCACGACGAAGGGGTGCGCCTCGACGTGGAGCTCGTCGGCGTCGACGCGGCCGGCGCGGAGCGCGCCCGCCGGTTCATCGAGGTGTTCCGCGACAACGTCGAGGATGTACGTTACGCAGATCTCATGAAGGAGCTCTCGATCGAGCAGGTGGAGAGCACCGTGCGGCTCCGCTGGCTCTTCCCTGCGCCCCTCGTGCTCGCCCTGCTGTCCGGGCGCTCCCCGGGCTAAGCCGATGCCTGACACCCTGATCGAAGAACCGATCCGACCGACAGTGACCGACGACCTCGCCGCGCCCGCGCCCGAGGGCGACCCCGCGCCGGCGCCGGGGGCCGCCCCCGCAGACGCGCTCCCCGCGCCGCCCGGCGAGGGCGCCCCCGCCGCCCCGCAGCGCCCGGGCCGCCCTCGTGGGGCCGCGTGCCTCGTTGTCGCGATCGCGCTCGCCGCGTTGCTCGCCGGCGCGGCGCTCGGCGTCTACCTCTTGTTCTGGCGCTATGTGCCGACGGCCCGGCAGCACATCCCGGGCGACGCGAACATCGTGGTCCGCCTCGAGACCGCCGACCTCGCGCTCTTCGGCCCCGTGCGCCGGCACTTCCTCCCGCTGCTCGACGACGCGCCCCAGACAGCGTCGCGCAAGGCGCGCATCGAGGCGGCCACCGGCCTCGATTTCCCGTCGGATCTGCGCGAGATCGTCGTCGCGTCGACCGACGCGGCGAGCTGGGTCGCGCTCGCGGGCGGGCGCATCCCGAAGGGCCGCTTCGTCGCCGGCATGGAGAAGGTCGCCCGCGACGAGGGCTGGACCGGCGTCCGCCGCGAGGGCGAGCTCCTCCTCGTCGGGCCGCGCGCCGTGCTCGGCCAGGCCGACGACGGCACGCTCGTCCTCGGCACGGACGTCGAGATCGTGAAGGCCGCGCTGCCCGCGTCGCCCGACGCAGACGAGTGGCGGCGCCTCGATCTGCCCGAGCAGGGCGCCGTCACCTTCGCGCTCACCAGCGCCGCGTGGTCCGGGGCCGCCGCCGCGGTCTCCGGCGTGCTGCCGCGGGCCGGAGCGCTGTTCCGCCGCGTCGACCACGCCTCGGGCGCGCTCACCCTCGGCGCGGAGCCCGAGCTCTCGATGCGCCTCGCGCCCGCTGCGGGCGAGGCCGCCGCGGCGCTCGCCCCGGACACCCAGGCGTTCCTCGGCAGCCTCAAGCTCGGGCTCGCGCTGCTCCCCGACGTCGCCGGCGCGGGCGCCGCGCTCGAGGGAGCCCAGGCCCTCGCGCAGGGAGAGCTCGTCGAGATCCGGACGAAATGGCCCCACGAGGGCCTCGATCGCGCCTGCGCAGAGATCGCACACCGCGCCCGAGCCGCGCGCGACGCGCTCGACGCCGGAGGGAGCGCGCTGGGCGGCGCGCCCTGAGCCTGAGATCGCGCTGCTTTGGGCGGGCGGGCACATCCTTCCCAGCAAAACGGACCGGACCTACAAAAACCTCCAGTGGCTCGGTCGTTGCATTGACAGAGGCCCCTCCTCAGACTACAGGCTCGCCTCTCCCGAGGGGCCCGGGTGCATCGGTACGTGTGTGCCTGCCCCTCCGCCGCTCGTGCGTGGCACCTAGGGTCCACGCCTGCGCCCGCGCGGCGAATCCCAGGGAAGGAAAGGAAACAAGAACGAACAACATGACTAGTAACATCCATATGGAGGCTGGCTCGTCCGGGGCGAGCATGGAGAGCTTTGCCGCGCTCTTCGAACAGAGCGTGGAGGGGGGCGATTTCGCGCGTGAAGGAGAGATCATCTCCGGCACCGTGGTCGCAGTGAACCGCGACTCCGTCGTGGTCGACATCGGCGGCAAGAGCGAGGGCGTGATCGCGCTCCGCGAGTTCGCGGATGCGGCGGGCCAGAGCGCCGTCAAGGCGGGCGACAAGGTCGACGTCTACATCGAGAGCCGCGAGAACGACGACGGCCTCGTGACCTTGTCGAAGGAGAAGGCCGACAAGATGAAGGTCTGGGATGAGATCTCGAACGCCTGCGAGGCGGACGAGCTCATCGAGGGCACGATCAGCCAGCGCGTGAAGGGCGGCCTCTCGGTCACCATCCGCGGCGGCGTGAAGGCCTTCCTCCCGGGCTCTCAGGTCGATCTCCGCCCGATCCGCAACTTGGACAAGCTGATCGGCCAGACCTACAAGTTCAAGGTCATCAAGTTCAACAAGAAGCGCGGCAACATCGTGCTCTCGCGGCGCGTGCTCCTGGAGCGCGAGCGCGACGAGATGAAGGCCAAGACGCTCGAGACGTTGACGGAAGGGATGACCGTCAAGGGGACCATCAAGAACATCACCGAGTACGGCGCGTTCGTCGACCTCGGCGGGATCGATGGCCTCCTGCACATCACGGACATGTCGTGGGGCCGCGTGAACCACCCGAGCGAGGTGTTCCAGGTCGGCGACGAGGTCCTCGTGAAGGTCCTCAAGTACAACGCCGACACCGAGCGCGTCTCCCTGGGCCTCAAGCAGACCCAGGAGGACCCCTGGAACCACGCCGAGGAGGCGTATCCGGCGGGCAAGAAGGTCCGCGGCAAGGTCATGTCGATCACCGACTACGGCGCGTTCGTCGAGCTGGAGCCGGGCGTCGAGGGCCTCATCCACGTCAGCGAGATGAGCTGGACCAAGAAGGTCAAGCACCCGTCGAAGCTGCTCGAGGTGGGCCAGGAGCTCGAGTGCCAGGTGCTCGAGGTGGACGCGCGCGCGAAGCGCATCAGCCTCGGTCTGAAGCAGCTGGAGCCCGATCCGTGGATGCTGTTCACGGACAAGTACCACCCCGGCGACAAGATCGCGGGCAAGGTCCGGTCGCTCACCGACTACGGCGTCTTCGTGGGGATCGAGGAGGGCGTCGACGGCATGGTCCACAAGAGCGATCTCTCGTGGTCGGTGCGCGTCAACAACCCGAGCGACCTCTACCACAAGGGCGATGACGTCGAGGCGATCATCCTCTCGATCAACCACGACGAGAAGAAGGTCTCCCTCGGCATCAAGCAGCTCTGGGACGACCCGTGGCCGAGCATGCTGACGGAGTACCCGCCCGGCCGCGTCCTCGACGACGCCCAGGTGGTGAGCATCGTCGACTACGGCGTGTTCGTGCGGCTGCGCGAGGGCGTCGAGGGCCTGATCTCCCAGGGCGACGTGCAGGAGCCCGAGGAAGGCAAGCTCAAGGTCGGCGACAAGGTGAAGGCCGAGATCTCATCGCTCGACACGGTCGATCGCCGGCTCTTCCTGACGATGAAGAACATCGGCATGGAGCGCCCCGCGCCCGTCCAGCGCCAGCAGCAGAAGCGCAAGGACGACGACGACAAGCCGGCGGCCGGGACGATCGGTGATCTCATCAAGGAGAAGTTCGGCACCAAGCTCGACCTGAAGTGACGCTGCCCGGCGCGCGGCGTCGCTGACGCGGCCGCGCGCCAGGCGCTCACCCGCTGCACGTCAGGTGCGGCGGGCCGAGTGCGCCCCGGTGCCCCCGGCTCGCCGTGTGGACCCGATGTCGATGAGAGGCGAGGCCCTTCCCAGGGCCTCGCCTCTTGCTTTTTCCGCGAGGCCGCGGAGGATGCCGCGATGAGAGGCCTCCTTGCGCGCTCCGCCCTCGGTGCGCCCGTCCTCGCCGCCCTGGCGCTCGGCGCTGTCCCCGCCCGCGCCGACGGCCCCCACGCCGCTGCCGCTGCCGCTGCCCGCGCCGGCGGCCCCCGCATCACGGCCGCTCCCGCTGCCCGCGCCGATGGCCCCCGCGCCTCGGCAGCTCGCTGGGCGGGGTTCCCGGCGCAGCCCCTGGCGCGCGCCTATGCCCCGCTCCGCGCTGCCGACCCGTGGTTCGGCGATGACAAGATGCGCCATTTCTGCGCGTCAATCGCCCTTGCCGGCGGCGGGTATGCGCTCGGCGCGCTCGCGACCAGCGACCTCCGCCAGCGGCTCGCGCTGGGGGCCGCGGTCGCGCTCGGCGCTGGGCTGGCGAAGGAGGTCTACGATGCCGCCGGGCACGGCACCCCCTCGGTCCGCGACGTCGTCTGGGATGCGCTCGGCACCTCCGCCGGGCTTGGCCTCTCGCTCTGGTTCGATCTCGCGGCCACGCCGATCCAGTTCTGAGTCCACATCGACGGCGCTGCGGCGGAGCGGCGGAACGCGAGGCGCGCCCCTGCGCGGCCCCTGCCGAGAGCGGCGTGGTGACGAGCGAGCGGTGGTCCCGCGCGCGTTGCCGCCGTGCTAGCGTCTCCGCGACATGGGTAACCCCCTGTGGGCGCCCTGGCGCATCGAGTACATCCTTGCGCCGAAGGGCCAGGCCGACTGCATCTTCTGCGGCATCCCCCGCGCATCCGAGCAAGAACAGCGCGACCGGCTGGTCGTGGCGACGACCCGCCGTGCGTTCGTCATGCTCAACCGCTACCCGTTCGCGTCGGGCCACCTCCTCATCGTCCCGCACGCGCACGTCGCCTCGCTCGACGCGCTCGATCCGGCCGATCACGAGGCCCTCTTCCGCCTCGTGCGCGAGTCGACGACCCGCCTGCGCGCCGCGCTCAAGTGCGAGGGCATGAACGTCGGGATCAACCTTGGCACCGCGGCGGGCGCCGGCATCGCCGAGCACCTGCACGTCCACATCGTCCCGCGCTGGCCAGGCGACACCAACTTCATGCCGGTGCTCGCCGACGTCCGCGTCGTCCCGCAGGCGCTCGAGGCGACGCGTGACCACCTGCTCGGCTTCTTCGCCGACCTCCCTGCGCCGCTCGTCGACGAGGGCACCCACGGCCGGGCCGCGCGCGGCGAGGCGCTGTGAGCGAAGGCCCCTCGCAGCGCACCGTGTTCCTGACGGTCAGCGCCGTCCTCACGGCGGCGCTGCTCATCGTCTCCCACGCGGTGCTGCTCCCGTTCGTGCTCGCGCTCGTGGTCGCTTACGTGCTCACGCCGGCGGTCCTCCGGCTCGAGCGCGCGCGCGTCCCGCGGTGGGCGGCGATCCTCGTCGTCTACGCGCTCGTGCTCTCCGGGATCGCGGGCTTCTTCGCCCTCAGCGTCCCGCGCCTCATCGCCGAGGGGAAGGCGCTCACCGCCGAGGCCCCGCGCCTCGCCGCGCGCCTGCGCGAGGAGTACCTGCCCGCGCTCGACGCGCGGCTCAACCGCTGGTCGGGCCGCGAGCCCGAGGCGCCGCCGCCGGCGATCGCGCCCGCCCAGGAGCCCGATCAGGCCGCGCATCCGCCTGACGCCATCGCCGCCCCTGGCGGAGAAGAGGGCGTCGAGCGCCCGCCGATCCGCATCTTGCCCGGGTCGGACGGCTCGTTCGACGTGCAGATCGCCGACGACGTCGAGGTCCGCGAGACGCGCGACGGCGTCTGGCAGATCACGCAGGCGCGCCCGAGGCACCGCGGGCTCTCCAGCGCGAACATGCTCCAGGAGGGCTACGAGAAGGGGGCCACCTACCTGAAGGAGAACTCGCTCGCGGTCCTCCGGATCGGGCAGGCCATCGCGACGGCCATCTCGCGCGGCATCTTCAACCTCTTCATGACGTTGATGCTCGCCGGCTACATCATCCTGACGCACGAGAAGATCCTGCGCTTCTTCCGCGATCTCTGGCACCCGACCTCGCGCGACTCGTTCGATCGGTTCCTGCGCCGGCTCGACCGCGGGCTCTCCGGCGTCGTCCGCGGGCAGCTCCTGATCTGCCTCGTCAACGGCGTCCTCTCCGCGATCGGCTTCTGGCTCTTCGACCTCAAGTACTGGCCGATCCTCTCCGTCCTCGCGGCGGTGATGTCGCTCATCCCGATCTTCGGCTCGATCCTGAGCTCGATCCCCGCCGTCCTCATCGGCCTCACGCAGTCGTTCGGCACGGCGGTCGGCGTGCTCGCGTGGATCGTGGGCATCCACCAGCTCGAGGCGAACTTCCTGAACCCGAAGATCATCGGCGACGCGGCGAAGATCCACCCGGTCCTCGTGGTGCTCGCGCTGCTCGTCGGCGAGCACTTCTTCCAGATCACCGGCGCGCTCTTCGCGGTGCCCTGCCTCTCGCTCGCGCAGACGATCTTCCTCCACTTCCGCGAGTCGACGCTGGGCCTCGCCGATCCGACGGCCACGATCCCGCCGCAGCGCGGCGTCCCGATCATCGCCCCCACGATCGAGCCGCTCCCGCCGCTGCGCGGCTTCGAATCCGCCCGCCCGGCCTCCACGCCCGTCCCCGCGCCGGAGCCCGAGGGCGAGCCCAGCGCCCGCGGCAACGACCCCGACACGGCCGCGAGCTAGCCCTCCATCGCCCGAGCCCCGCCCCGGGGCCGATCAGCCCGTCCGTCCGCCTCCGCTGGCCGCTCCCCCGCAAGCCGGCTATGAGACCCCGCGCCCCGCGCAGGAAATCAGCTCCACGACCTCGATGAAGACCCCCGGCAAACCCACCCCGAAGAAGCAGAGCCCCAAGCAGCAGCGCGAGCAGGCCGTCGCCGCCCTCCGCAGCAGCGGAAAGCCCCCCGCCGACCCGCTCTCCCAGCTGAACCCACGCTCGCTCGCCATCCGCGTCGGCATCCCGGCGCTCATCGTCTGGGCCATCGCCCTGGCCATCCCGGGGGTCTGGCCGAAGGCGGTCGCCGGCGTCCTGACGGTCATCGTCGGCGGCGTCATCGTGTGGGCGCTGCGCTTCGCGACCCGGACGCGCGCCGTCGCGCAGATCGTGCAGACAGCCGACTCCGCCGAGGCCCGCAAGGACGCGATCGCCAAGCTCGACACGGAGTTCAAGAAGGACGACACGGCCGCGACCTTCGCGAAGGCGCAGCTCCAGATGCAGGAGGACCCGCGGACCGCGCTCCGGACGCTGGAGACCATCAACCTCGACAAGGTGATGGCCCCGATGGCCGACGAGGCGCGCGCCCAGCGCGGCATGATCCACCTCATCCTGAGCGAGACGGACGAGGCGCGGGCGCTCGTCGATAAGATCGACATGACCCGCCACAAGGAGCCGAGGATCCGCGCCATGATGGCCGCCATCGTCGGCGAGGCGTGGGCCCGGACCGGCCAGGCCGGGAAGGCGGTCGAGCTGCTCGAGACCTTCGATCCGAACGACGAGGCGTTCGCCGAGCTCAAGCCGCAGCTGCTCCGCTCGCGCGCGTTCGCCTATGCGTGGGCGAACAACACGAAGCAGATGAAGACCACGCTGCGGAGCCTGAGCGCGCTCAACCCGCAGTACCTGAGCGGCTTCGTCACGAAGAAGAAGAGCCCCATGGGCGTCCCGCCGCGCGGCGTCCATCCGATGCTCGAGAAGGAAGCGTTCGAGATGCTGATGCGCTCGGGCGCCATCCCTCGCAAGATGCAGCAGGTGCGGCGCGGCTGACGCGCGGTGCGCGGTCTACCAACGAGCGGCCGAGGGCGACCAGCGCCGCGCCTCGCCGCCGGCGCGCCGAGCCCGCCCGCCGAGAGCGGCCCCTTGACGCGCGGCGCGGCGAGCGGCTCAGATGCGCGCCCTCATGAGAGGAACCGCGCTGCTCTACAGCTCCCATAACCGCTGCAACTTCATCCACGACCACTACATCGCGCAGCGGGCGCTCTCGGGGCGGGACAACAAGCGCATCCTGTTCCTGCCGATGTCCGAGGCGCCCCGCGACGGCAACGAGCGCGAGCGGCAGGAGTTCGCGTACGGCAACTTCAGCTGGTTCTTCCGGTTCTACGAGCGCTTCGGCCTCGAGCACGTGCCGTTCTACTGGAGCAGCAACCTGCGCAGGGAGGACGTCGACGTCCTCTGGCACTACCTCGCGTCGTCCGAGGTGGTGATCCTCGGCGGCGGCTACAGCACGACAGGGCTCTGGCGCTACAAGCAGCTCGGCGCGATGTTCGACGGAGAGCCCGGCAAGTTCGGGCGCCTCCTGCACGAGCGCCGGCAGCGGGGCCTGCTCACCGTCGGGTTCTCCGCCGGGGCCGACCAGCTCTGCCAGCACCTCTTCCGCCGGGTGTGGGACAGCCCCGGCGACAACGACGCGTTCGGCCTCGCGCGCGACACGCTGATCACGCTCCACCACGAGCCGAGCCGCAACGGCGATCTCTGGCACGCGGCGCGGCGCATGCCCCGCTGCTTCGTCTTCGGGCTCCCGAACGACTCCGGGGTCCAGGTGGACTGGGGAGCGCTCCCGTCCGGCAACATCTGGCAGGTCTACGAGCTCATCATCGACACCTCGTGGGACGATCCCTCCGACGCGCTCCACGTCAAGACGCGGCAGGGCGCGCTCATCGACCACTTCGACCACACGGGCCGCCACTGGGCCTTCCACGGCGGCGACCACGTCGTGCGCGTCACGTCGCAGGACGGCCGCTTCGACCGAGCGTGGATGACGGCCGGCGGCCTTCTCCTCGACTACTGGACGCGGGAGCCTGCCCCCTACGGCTCGATCGACGACATCCTCGCGAGCCACTGATCGCGCGCCCCCTGCGCAGCCGCACCCGCCCTGTGTGACCGCGGTCGCGCGCTCCCAGCGTGACCGCGGACGCGCTCCGCTGCCCGCGCCCCCGGCATGGACCCGGCATTGACGCGAGGCAGGTGGCGCGGCATCGAAGAGCGCGAGGCCAGCCATGCCGCCCCGCCCCTGCATGTTCTGCAGCATCGCCCGGGGCGAAACGCCGGCCCACGTCGTGCTCGACGAGCCGGAGGTCATGGCGTTCCTGGATCACCGCCCGCTCTTCCCCGGCCACTGCCTGCTCATCCCGCGCGCCCATCACGAGGTGCTCACCGACGTTCCGGCGTCGCTCGTCGGTCCGCTCTTCGCGACCGCGCAGCGCCTCGCGCGCGCCGTCGAGTCCGCGTGCTCAGCGGATGGCTTCTTCGTCGCCATCAACAACCGCGTCAGTCAGAGCGTCCCCCACGTGCACATCCACGTGGTCCCGCGCCGTCGGAGGGACGGTCTCAAGGGCTTCTTCTGGCCTCGTTATAAATATGCGGGTGAGCACGAGATGTGCGGCCTTCGCGACGCCATCGTGACGGCATTGGCTGCGGGTTGAATTCTGTCGCTGGTACGGGTATTTGGACGTGGCGCCGTGCTGGCTCAGGCGCGAGACGTCCGTCCCAGATCGGGACATTCTGCCACACACGGTCTGCACCTCGTTGTGTCTTGCGACGAACCGAGACCGCTGCCAGGTTAGGGAATAGACAGGGCGCTTCCCTGGTTCCCGGGGCCGATAGCCTCTCACTCCTCGAACGATGCTGGCTCTCCGGTCATTTTTCCCTCGGATCGCGCTGCTCTTCATGCTGATCCTCGCCCCGGCTGCGCTGGGACGGGCGAATATCAGCATCATCGAAGCCGGCAACTCCGATGTTTCGGGATCGTTTCGTACCGGGGCCAGCGAGAACGACGCGGGGGGCCTCGAGGCCTTGCAGCCGCCGCTCCGCGACGGGGCGCATCGTTCGGTCGCCTCGCGACCGGCGCCGCGCGCCGGCGCGACGCGGCCGCGCGCCGTTCTCGTCGCCGATCTGCGGCCTGTCCGCGTCCCATCCCCCGTCCCCCGCCCTCCCCTCCGTCGTCCTCCACCACGCTTCCTGAACTGACAGGCTAGCTCCGTGGCTGAGTCCGCTCGCGGTCCGGCTCGGAGTCGCTGGAATCGGAGGTGTTCACGACGATCGCCGCGCCGTATCGGCGCGGTCAACGAGAGGGTTTATTCCATGCAGAAGCTCGCTGACGGGTTGCACAAGTTCCATGCCGAGGTGTGCGGTACACATCAAGACCTCTTTCGCAGCCTGGCAAGGGGTCAGCGGCCCGAGGCGCTGTTCATCACGTGCTCGGACAGCCGCATCAACCCGAACCTCATCACGCAGACCCAGCCAGGCGACATCTTCATCGTGCGCAACGTCGGCAACATCGTGCCGCCGTACGGCGCCAGCAACGGCAGCGAGTCCGCCGCGATCGAGTTCGCGGTCGCGCACCTCGGGATCAAGCACATCATCGTCTGCGGCCACACGCACTGCGGCGCGATGCGCGGGCTGCTCGATCCCGGGGGCCTCGACGAGCTGCCGGCGGTCAAGGGGTGGCTCCAGCACGCGGAGCTGACGCGCCGCCTGGTGCAGGAGAACTACCCGCACATCGAGGGGGAGGATCGGCTGACGATCACGGTGGAGGAGAACGTGCTCGCCCAGATCGAGAACCTCCGGACGCACCCGACGATCCGCGCGCGGCTCGCGCGCGGCGATCTCTCTCTCTACGCCTGGGTCTTCAAGATCGAGACCGGACAGGTCTTTCAATTCGAGGCTTCGACCGGCCAGTTCGGGCCGATCGGTGACGCGGTGCCCCCGTCGGCGCTGCCGGAGTCGACGGTCTACCGGCGCGCCATCTGAGCGCCTGTTCGTCGCCGATCCACGTCTTAACCCGAATCGAGAGGGCCCGTCCGATGCAGCTTCCGAATCCCATCCATGCAGGCGCGGGGGTGAATCCCGCCGGCGCCGTGACGCTTAGTTCCGAGAGCCCGGGTGCGCGCCGGGAGTCGCCGCCCGCGGAGAGCGCGCCGCCGCTCGACCCGCGCCTCACCGCGAACCTCAAGTACGACATCCCCGCCGGCCTCGTCGTCTTCCTCGTCGCCCTGCCGCTCTGCCTGGGCATCGCGCTCGCGTCGGGGGCCCCGCTCCTCTCCGGCATCGTGGCCGGCATCGTGGGCGGGCTCGTCATCCCGCTCGTGAGCCGCGCTCAGCTCAGCGTGAGCGGCCCGGCGGCGGGGCTCGCCGCCATCGTGCTGGCGGGCATCACCAGCCTTCAGAGCTTCCAGGCCTTCGCGATGGCCGTGGTGATCGGCGGCGTCCTTCAGCTCGGGCTCGGCGTGCTGAGGGCCGGCGCGATCAGCCATTTCTTCCCCTCCTCGGTCATCAAGGGGATGCTCGCGGCCATCGGCGTCCTGCTCATCCTGAAGCAGCTCCCCCACGCCGTCGGCTTCGACAAGGACAACTTCGCCTCCGAGTCGTTCAAGGCCGACGGCGGCAACACCTTCACGATGATCGGCCAGGCGGCGCAGGCCATCGAGTGGGGCGCGTTCCTCCTCAGCGCCGTCTGCCTCGCCATCCTGGTCGGGTGGGAGAAGTCGCGCCTCGCGAAGATCTCCTGGCTTCCCGCGCCCCTCGTCGCCGTGCTCGTCGCGACGCTCGGCAACGAGCTGTTCAAGACGGCGATCCCGTCGCTCGCCCTCGAGCAGAAGCACCTCGTGACGCTGCCCACGGGCGACCTGGTCAGCGCGCTCCAGCTCCCCGACTGGTCGGCGATCCTGCGGCCCGAGGTGTGGGTGCTGGGCGTGACGCTCGCGATCGTGGCCAGCCTCGAGACGCTGCTCAACCTGGAGGCCGTGGATCGGATCGATCCGTGGCACCGCAAGTCGCCGCCGAACCGGGAGCTCGTCGCGCAGGGCCTCGCCAACATGCTCTCCGGGTTCGCCGGCGGTCTCCCTGTCACGTCGGTCATCGTCCGCAGCAGCGCCAACACGAACGCCGGCGCGCGGACGCGGGTCTCCGCCTTCGCGCACGGCGCGCTCCTGCTGCTCGCGGTGGTCTTCGCGGCGGGGCTGCTCTCGCGCATCCCGCTCGCGTGCCTCGCGACGATCCTGCTCGCGACCGGCTACAAGCTGGCCAAGCCGAAGATCTTCGCCGAGATGCGCCAGCTCGGCTGGAACCACTTCATCCCGTTCGTGGTGACGATCGTGGCCATCGTGCTGACCGATCTCCTGAAGGGCATCGCCATCGGCCTCGCGGTCGGCGTCCTCTTCGTGCTGAGGACCCATATGTCCCGCGTCTTCGACGTGATCCACGAGGGGGCTCGCGTGACCATCCGGTTCAACAAGGCGGCCTACTTCTTCACCCAGGGCAACCTCGTCGCGCTGCTCGAGCGGCTGCCGAGCGACACCCACGTGGTCGTGGACGCCCAGGGGGTGTCGTACATCGACCACGACGTCGCGGAGCTGATCCGGCGGTTCCAGCAGTCCGCGCATCGACGCAACATCCACGTCGAGCTCCGCGGCTTTTAGAGCGACACTCAGACACCTGCCCGTCCCCGCCCCCGCGCGACGAGCCCCCTCCCCGGGGGCCTCCCACGCGTTAACCAAGCTTCGCGCCGCGCTCTCCTACATCCGAACGTTTACGTGGACGTTCACGTAAACGTTCACGTGAACGTTGCTGATCGATGGTGGGGTGAAAGAGGGCTTCGTGCCCTGAGCGTGACCGAACGAGCTCGGTTAACGCCTGGGCCCCGGGGGCACGCGAAGACAGCGGCTAATTTGGCCCGCCGAGCCGCCACGAGCGAAGCTGGTGGGATGCGCGCCGCTCTCGATTGGGCCAGGACGACGGGCGAGATTCTTACGCCACGGCTCGACGAGATCCGACGGAGACCGCTCTGCTCGCTCCAGGGCTACAGCGGGCTGCACCGATCGTGCGGAGACGTGTACTTCCCGGCGTCGGTCGAGGAGCTGAGGGTGCTGTTCCGCATGGCGAGGCGGACAGGGCGCAGGATCACGTTCCGCGCCGGAGGCCAGTCGTTCGATGGCCAGGCGCTGAACGACGACATCGTGATCTCGATGCACCACTTCCGATCCATCGAGATCGACACGCAAGGAGCGCGGATGACCGTGGGCGCCGGCGCGACCTGGGGAGCCATCGCCCGCGCGCTCGCCGTCCGCGGCTTCGTGCCCTACACGGTCGTATCGACGAGCCACGCCACCGCGGGAGGCACGGTCTCGGGGGACTGTCTCTCGCGCTTCTCGGGCATCGCCAGCAAAGAGGGACACTACGTCGAGCGGCTCTCCCTCCTCTCCCTCGACGGACAGCTGCTCTCCCTCAGCCGCGATGAGGCGACGAGCGCGCTGTTCCACGCGGTGATCGGCGGGCTCGGCTACCTCGGCGCGGTGATCGATGTCACCTACCGCGTCGCGCGCGTCGCCCCGGCAGGGACGCCGATCCGGGTCGTCACCCAGGCGACGCGCTGCGCCTCGCTCGAGGAGCTCGCGACGGCGCTCCTCCCACGCGCGGAGCAGCTCCTGCACGCCGAGGGCGGCACCGCAGACGAGGACGGGTGGATCCCGGAGGCGCTCTTCTCCATCGCCTTCCACACCCTGGAGGGGAGCAGGAGCATGGTCCTCCGGTCGCGGTACGTCCCGGGGACCTCGCACGAGCTCCGCCCGCTGCTGATCCATCGCCCCCGGCACGTGCTCCGCGTCCCGATCGAGTGGCTGATGCGCGCCTCCGTGGTGAGCCGGGGCCTCTGGACGCTCATCGACCGCTTCCTCTTCGATGTCTCACGCCCGTACGTCGATGAGCTCATGGGCTACCTGTTCTTCATGGACGGCAACGTCCGCGCGAAGCGCATCGCGCAGACCCTCGGGATGCCCATGCTCACGGTGCAGCAAGCGTTCATGATCCCCTACGACCCGGGCGCCCAGGAGGACAGCCTGCGCCGGCTCGTCGATTTCCTGGGCAAGGTGGATGAGATCGCTACCCGAGACGGCATACCGCCGCTCCTGCTCGACGTGCTCCACATCCAGGGCGACCAGTTCCTCCTCTCGGCGAACCACGGGACCGACGGGTTCGCGGTGACGCTCGCGTTCGAGGCCTCGGAGGAAGAGAGCGCCCACCGGATCGGCCTCCGCCTCAGCGAGCTCAGCGCGCGCGCGCTCGAGCTCGGCGGCCGCGTCTACCTGGTGAAGAACGTCCACGCGACAGCGGAGCACCTCCGGGCGATGTACGCGCACGCGCTCCCGGAGTTCGTCCGCCTGAAGCGGCTCGTCGATCCCGACGGGCTCCTGCGCAACGAGTTCCTCGAGCGGGTGTTCCCCGCGCACTTCGGCGCGGCGCCACGGCCCGCCGGCCCGTGAGCACGGCGCGCCGAGGGACGGACACCCTCCCTGCTTTCCGGTGATTTCAAGGCGCGAGGACGCCGCTCGGGCTCACGAGAGACGGAACTGCGAGGGCGCAGCGAGAGAGAGAAGAACGCTCTCCGCGCCCGCCTCGCCCCGGTGTTCGCCGCGCGCCGAACAACGGCCCGGACAGCGGCAGGGAATCGGTGGTTGGGATCTTGCAGCTCTCTACATGAGCGACGTGAGCACGCGTTAGGACGCGTGGCGAACGCGCAGAGGACACGCGGAGGACGCCGGGGCCATGCATGGCAGTCAACAGCGGGATCAGCCCCTCCGTGCGCGCGGCGCGTACGGGTGGGCTCGACGCCTCTCAGGGGTGCTCACGCCGCTCGTCCCGCTGGCGGTCAGCGCGTGCCGCGGCGACTGCCCGCGCGTCGAGGCCTCGCAGCAGCGCGCCGAGGCCTCGCAGCAGCGCGCCGAGGACACGCAGCAACGCGCCGGCGCGCCGGCGAGCCCGGCGGTGACCGCAAGGCCAGAGAAACGCGATAACCGGTCGAGCCGCGCGCCGACAGCCACCTCCGTCCCGGCGCCCTGGCTGCTCACCATCCAGCCGACCACGGGGGAGGGCGCGAGGATCGCGAGCATGGATATCCGCAGCTTCACGTCCCCGCTCCTGGAGCCGGGCGACGTCATCCTCGCGGTCGACGGGCGGCCGGTCCACTCGCTGGCAGGCCTCGAGGGCTACCTGCGCGCCCGCGTGCCCGGCGACATGGTGGTGCTCACCGTGCTCCGCAACGAGACCACGATCAACTATGCGATGCTCCAGGTGCCGGCCGGCGACGCTCCGGCGCCCCCGTCAGCCGCGGCGACCAGGTCCAGAGGCGGCGGCTGACCGCCTCGCGTCCGCCCGCGGACCCGGCCCGGCGCGTGTTCGTCAGGGCGGCGGCGCGCGCTCGACGACGAGCGCCTCGATGCGCGCCGCGAGCGCCTCGATGTCCCCGTCCGTCGTGTGCGGGTTCATGATGACGAGGCGCAGCCACGACTCGCCGCGCAGCGCGGTTCGCGTGATGTAGAAGCTCCCCTCCTCCACGATCTGCCGCCGGACGCGATCCTGCGTCGCCGAGTCGCGGCCGATCCGGAAGCAGAGGATGTTGGCCTGCGGGGCGCCGAAGCACTCGAACGCCGGCAGGCGCGCGAGGAGGCCGTGGAAGCGCCGGGCGGCGTCGAAGAGGCGCTCGACGTGCGCGGACAGGCCTGCCTCGCCGACGAGGGCGAGGTTGAAGAACAGCTTGAGCGACAGCTGCGCCTTCGTGCACTCGAACGTGAGCTTGGACAGATCGACGCCCTGCCGCTCGTCGTCGCCGTGCAGGTACGGCGCGTACTGCTCGTAGGTGCCGGCGAGCGCGGCGGGATCCCTGACGAGGACCGCGCAGGCCAGCGTCGATGTGCCGAGCATCTTGTGCATGTCGCAGACCAGCGAGTCGGCGAGCTCGACGCCGTCGAGCAGGTCCCGGTAGCGCTCGGTGAAGCGCGCCGCCGCGCCGTGGGCGCCGTCGACGTGGAGCCAGAGCCCCTCCCGCCGGCAGAAGGCGCCGATCTCCCGCAGCGGGTCGAAGGCCCCGTTCGGCGTCGCGCCCGCGTTGGCCACCACGGCGAGCACACGCTTGCCCGCCCGCTTCACCTCCTCGTACGCCCGCGAGAGCGCCCGCGGGACGATCCGCAGCGCGTCGTCCACGGCGACCTTCACGACGGCATCGACGCCGAGGCCCATGATGGCGGCGGCGCGCGCGACCGAATAATGCGCCGCCTCCGAGGCGAGCAGGACGAGGCCGGGCGGGACGCCCGCCTTGAAGCTCCCCGAGGCGACGCGCTCCCTGCACGCGAGCAGCGCGCTCAGGTTGCCCAGGCTCCCGCCGTGGGTGATGACGCCGTCGCCCTCGGCGCCCCAGCCGATCTTGCCCCGCATCCAGCGGAGGAGCCCGCGCTCGATCGCGGTCCCGGCAGGCCCCATTTCATAGACGGCCATGCCGTTGTTCAGGACGCCGTGCACGAGGTCGGCGAGCGACGACGACAGCATCGGCACGGCCACCTGGTGGCCGAAGTAGCGGGGGTGGTGCAGCCGGTTGCTGTTGTCGAGGACGGTGGCGACGAGGGCGCCGAGATCCGCGCCGCCGTGCGCGACCGTGCGATCGAAGTCGAGCGCGGCGAGGATCTCCTCGATCGATCGCTGCACCAGCACCGGCCCTTCCCGGCGCTGCGCCCTGCGCACGTGATCCGCGAGCAGCGCGCCCAGGCGGGCCGCCTCGCGCTCGAGGAAATCGGGGGAGAGCGCGGTCGTCAGCGCGTCCTTCATCGCGTTCGCGCTCCTCGCCCTCTGCCGGGCGCCTTGTCGCCGCCTCGCCGGCCGCTCAGGAACGCGAACGCCTCGTCGACCTGCTCGTCGGTCATCGCGTGCCCAGCGCGCGGCTTGCCGAGCGACCTCGATGGCCACTTCAGCCCGCGGAGCATCTTCGCGAGCGCCACCTGGTCCTTGTGCGCCGGGTCCTTCCCGCCCCAGCCGACGAACACCGGCGCGCGCAGCTTCGTCTGCGCGCCTGCCCGCTGCAGGTAGCGCGCGCCCGATCCACCTGCGAACGCCGCGTAGCCGTCGACCGGCAGTCGCCCGCGCATCGCCAGCGACGTCGCGTAGTACGCGCCGTTCGAGAAGCCGAACACGAGCACCCGCTCGAAGCGCGCGCCCGCGCGCCGCTCGAGCTCCGCGCGCGCCGCGTCCCACTCGGCGAGCAGGGCGTCCTCGTGAGCCGTCTGCGCGGCGGAGGCGGTGGGCCAGCACCACCAGTCTTCCATCGTCTTTGGACCGATCCCCCGCCGGCCGCGCGGCATCATCACGGCGGCCCCGTGCCGGGCGCCGGCCCGCGCCGCGCCCCGCTGCTGCGCCCACTGCCACCCGGAATCGGGCTGGACGACGCCGTGCAGGAAGATCACGAGCACCCGCGGGCCAGGCGCCGGCCTGGCCGGCAGGAAGGCGCACACCTCACCGGGCAGCGACGCGAGCTCGGGCGCACACCAGCGCGCCGCCGCCGGGTCCTGCGGGGATGCGGCCGCGCTCGCCGCGGGCGCGGCCGCAGGGGGCGCGCTCGCCGCGGGTGCTGCTGCGGAAGGAGCGCTCGCCGCGGGCGCGGCCGCAGGGGGCGGCGAGCTGGTCCCGTCGCCGTTGGCCGAGGCGGATGCGCCCGCGGCCAGGAGCGCGGCCAGGGACAGCACCGTCACGAGCGAGCGCATGGGCGCGCAGTACCATGTCCGCGCTTCCGCCGGGAATACCCCTCACCGCCTCTCGTTTGCGTCTTTGCCCCGCGTCCTGTCGTCGAGCGCTCGCCGCCGGCGGTGGGTTCAGCGCGGGCCGCGCGGCGTCAGAGCCGCACCTCGATGCCCGCGCCGGACGCGCTCAGCCACGGCGTCACGGAGCCCGCCTTGGTCGTGCTCGGCGCGCGCTCCTTCAGCAGCAGGTAGAGCCCGACGCCCACGGTCGCGACGCCGGCGACGCCGAGGACGTCGCCGGCGATCCCCTTGGCCCGCGCGGCGCCCGCGTCCGCGCCCGTGCTCGAGCGCGCATCGCCTGCCTGTTTCAGGCCCGAGAGCCCGAGGATGGCTCCGCCGGCGAAGAGCGCGCCGCCCGCGCCCAGGACGACGAGCGGGAGCGTCCGGCTCGATGATGCATCGGCAGCGCCGGCCACGGGAGGCAGAGCGCCCCCGGCAGCCGAGGCTTGCCTCGTCTCGGCCGTGGCTCGCGCCAGGGCGATCGGGACCTCGACCGAGCTGCCCGCGCCGACGCTGAACCGGGCGACCGCGGCGCGGAACCCCGGAGCGCTCGCCGCGATCTCGTGAGCGCCCGGGTCCAGCTCGATGACCTGCCCAGGAGCCGCGCTCAGCGGCCTCCCGTCCATGGCCAGCGTCAGCCCGCCGATCTCGGCGGGCCTGACGGCGATCGTCGCTCGGCCGATGCGCCCCTCGAGCGCTGCGACCGCCTCGCGCGCCGGGCCGACGTAGGGAGAGGTCGTCGGCGTCGGCGGCTCGACCAGGAATGCGCGAAAGCTGGCGAGCGCCTCGACGAGGTGCCCGGTCTCCTTCTGCGCGACGCCGAGGCTGTAGCGCGTGAGGGGAGCCGCCTTGATCTGGAGCGATCGGGCATACAGCGCGCGCGCCTCCTCCCAGCGCCCCTGCTTCGCCAGCTTGGCCCCCTGGACGAAAAGCACGCGCGCGGACTCCACATCGCCCGCGCCCTGCGCCGACGCGGGAAGCGTGGCTGCGGCCATGAGCAAGGCCGCGGCGAGCGCGACGCCGAGGCGCGCGGAGCGCGGTGCGGGGCGCGCGCTCATGAGCAGTCTCCTCGCCGGCACTTCGTACCAGCGGGGCATCGGTTGCCACAGGCGCCGCAATGAGCGTCGTTGTTCCACAAGTTGGTCTCGCAATGATGCGCCACGTCCCCGTCGCAATCGGCGTAATGGCCATTGCAGGTCGTCTCGGTGTCTGCGCCGCTGCTCGCTGCAGCGCCTCCCGCGCCGCTCCAGCTGCTCGCGCCCTCGCCTCCCGCGCCGCTCCCGCCAGCGCCGCCTCCGCTGCCGTCGCCTCCCGCGCCGCTCCCGCCAGCGCCGCCTCCGCTGCCGTCGCCTCCCGCGCCGCTCCCGCCAGCGCCGCTTCCGCTGCCGTCGCCTCCCGCGCCGCTCCCACCAGCACCGCTTCCGCTGCCCTCGCCTCCGCCGACGCTCGCGCCAGGACCGCTACCACCGCTAGCGCCAGCGCCGCTCCCATCGCTCGCACCAGCGCCGCTTCCGCTGCCCTCGCCTCCACCGACGCTCGCGCCAGGACCGCTCCCGCTGCTCGGGCCAGCGCCGCTCCCGCTGCTGGGGTCAGGGCCGCTCCCGCTGCTCGGGCCAGCGCCGCTCCCGCTGCTGGGGTCAGGGCCGCTCCCGCTGCTCGGGCCAGCGCCGCTCCCGCTGCTCGGGCCAGCGCCGCTCCCGCTGCTCGGGCCAGGGCCGCTCCCGCTGCTCGCTCCAGCGCCGCTCCCGCTGCTCGCTCCAGCGCCGCTCCCGCTGCTCGCTCCAGCGCCGCTCCCGCTGCTCGCTCCAGCGCCGCTCCCGCTGCTTGTCGCGCTCTCGTCGCCACCGCTGCCCACGGTGGTCCTGCTCGTGCTCGCGCCGCTGCTCCCGATGAGATCGCCCCCGCCACGCCCGTCGCCGACCTGGTCCTCGATCCCTCCAGCGCCCTCTGTTTCGTCGGCCTTGTCGGACAGCTCCTCGCTGATCAGAGCGGAGCAGCCTCCCGGCCCGAGCGCCGCTGCAGCGAGCGTGACCAGGAGGAGCATCAGATCGCCAGAACCACGAAGGGAGCGGTGCTTCACCCCGGGAGTGCGCATGACCACCTCAGAAGTCGGGCGCCGCCGGCAGCGGCATGGACGTGGAGACAGGCCGCGGACGCGGCGACGCAGCTCGCTGAGCGCGCGGCTCGGACACCTGAGCGCGCGGCGCGATCCGTTGGCCGGCCGGCTCGGCCCCCTGAGCGCGCGGCTCCGCAGGCGCCGGCAAGAGCTCAGCCCATGGATCGCTCGGCTCCTCCCACGGATCGCTCTGCTCGTCCCGCTCGGCAGGCGCGCTGTCCGCCGCCGCACCCCTCACGGCCATCTCGGAAGCAGCCGCGCGTCGCGCGCCGGCATCGGGGGGCGCGACGCCGATGGAGGACGCAGCGGACGCCGTCCCCCGCAGCGCTTCCGACGCGCCCAGCGCGACGGCAGGAGCAGCCGCCATGACCGCCGGCCGAGCGGTGCCCGCGCTCGCGCTCCCACCCCGCGCGCTCAGCCCCAGGACGACCACCAGAGGCGCGGCGAAGGCGAGGACCCCGGCCACGAGCGCCTTCGGGAGCCACGGCGAGGCCGTGAGCCCGAGCCGAGCTCCGCGCCATGCCTCGGCCATCTTGATGGTGCCGCCCCGACGCGCGACGGGCGTGGCCGCCGGCGTCGGCAGCGCGCCCGGCGCCTCCCGCGCGCCGGCCGGGCGCTGCGCCGCCACCTCCGCCCCGGAGGCCGCGCCCGCAGGCGCGGCGATCGGAGCCGCCTTCTCCGCCGCGAGCGGCGGCTCGGCCCCTCGCGCGAGCCACTGGTGCGCGAGCGACGTGCCCGCCACGTCCGCCGTCACCCCGCGCTCGACCGCCCAGGCGGCAAGCGCGCGGCCGAGCGCGCGCATGCTGGGCCATCGATCGGCCGGCGATTTGGCCAGCCCGCGCTGGAGGATCGCCCACAGCGCCTCGTCGCCGGCGCCGAGCTCCGTCGTCGGCGCCGGCTCCTTGCTGAAGATCGCCACGATCACCGCGCTCAGCGTCTCCCCGCTGAAAGGCCGCCGCCCGGTGATCAGCTCGTACATCACCACGCTGAACGCCCAGACGTCGGTCTGCTCCCCGACGTCCAGCTGGCCGTCGGCCTGCTCGGGCGACATGTACTCGGGGCTGCCGACGATCATCCCTCGCTGCGTGATCGCAGGGCTCGCCGCGTTGGCGAGCTTGGCGATGCCGAAGTCGACGACCTTCGGGACGTGGCCGCCCGCGCCGTCGGGCACGATGAGGATGTTGGCAGGCTTGATGTCGCGATGGACGATGCGCTGCGCGTGGGCCGTCGCGAGCGCACACGCGACCGGCAAGAGCATCTGGACCGCCTGCTCCGCCGGCACCCGGCCCCTCGCCTCCAGCCAGCTCGAGAGCGGCGTGCCCTCGAGCAGCTCCATCACCAGGAACGGCTCGCCCGCGTCGGTCTCGCCGAAATCGAACACGCGCACGATCGCCGGATGGCCGAGCTTCGCCGTCGCGCGCGCCTCCCGGAGCAACCGCTCGGCGGCGTGGCCGTCGAGCTGCTCCTCGTGGAGCACCTTGATCGCCACGTCGACGTCGAGCCAAAGGCTGCGCGCACGCCACACCGTGCCCATGCCCCCCGCGCCCAGCCGGCCCACGATCTGGTACTTGCCCGCGAGGATCTCGCCCACGGCGCGCTCCCTCTGCGGCGATCCACGGACGCTCGACGAGACGCCGCCCGTGCTCTCATCGCCTCTCCCGGCGAGCGCGAGCCATCCGCTCTGGCCGGGGACATGGTGCTCGTCCATCATGGGTCGCCCTCCTGGAAAGCAAGCGGCGAACCAGGAGCCGTCTCCTCACCTCCGCGGGCGCCTGCGCGAACCCCCAGCCCACGTCCTGCCGCGCGCGCAGCGTCCGGCGAGCTCGACGCTCGCCCGCGCGCCCTCGGGACGAGACGACAAGACGAGCACGGATTCCCCTTTCCGGCCGGGAATCGGCCGCGCGCATCGGTCACGCTGGGGCAAATTGCACCAAGGCATTGCGCGGAGGAGCGAGGCGCCCGCCATGATGCTCGGCAACGCCTCGCTCCCGGCCTCATCGATTCGATCCGGGGATCGTCGGATCGATCCCAGCGAGCGCGCGCAGCGCCCGGGGCCGCGCAGCTGCGCTCTCAATCGTGCAGGCGCACCGCGGTCTGTCTCGTCAGGACGGCGGCCGAGTGTCCCGCATGCAGCGTGTACACGCCGGGCTCCACCTGCCATCGGCCTGCCGCCCAGTGCGCGAAGGCCCGCGGCTCGAGGGTGACGGCGACGTCGACCGTCTGATCGGGCTCGGCCTCGACGGACGCGAAGCCGGCCAGCCAGAGCGCGGGGCGCTCGATCTCCGAGTCCGGCCGCGACAGGTAGAGCTGGACCACGTGGCGCCCGCGGCGCGTGCCGACGTTGCGCACGCGCACCCGCGCCTCGACCGCCGCGCCGGCGACGGCGTTCGGCGCTTCCACGTCGAGGATCTCCCACCGCGTGTAGCCCAGGCCGTGCCCGAACGGGTAGGCCGGGGTGACGCCTGCGCGCGCCCAGGCCCGGTACCCGATGTGCAGGCCCTCGGCATAGACCAGCTTGCCGTTCTCGGGCTTCGTCGAGAGCACGGGCACGTCCTCCGCGCGCGCGGGCCAGGTCGTGGGCAGGCGGCCGCCGGGCTCCACAGCGCCGAGCAGCACGTCGGCGACGGCGGTGCCGAACTCCTGGCCCGGGAACCACGTGAGGAGCACCGCGGCCACCTCGTCGCGCCACGGCGTGGTCACCGGCCCGCCGGAGTTCACCAGCACGATCGTCCGGGGGCTCACGGCCGCGACGGCGCTGATCAGCTCGTCCTGGCGGCCGGGGAGCACGAGCGTGCTCCGGTCGAAGCCCTCGCTCTCGATCGCCTCGGTGGTGCCGACGACCACGATCGCGACGTCGGCGGAGCGCGCGAGCTCCACGGCGCGCGCCAGCTCCTCCTCGTCGGACAGCGCCGGAACCTCGGCGCCCAGGGAGAACGCCACCGCGAGCGTGCCCACGGGGACGGTGTGCGTCAGGGCGAGATCGATCTCCTGGCCGGCGGCCAGGGACAGCTCGGCCGCCCGCTGCGGCGGGGCGAGCAGGGCCGCGGCGATGTCGTCCTTGTCCGGCAAGACCGCCTCGTCGAAGAGGACCTGCCCGCCGGCGGTGAGGCGGTAGACGCCCACGCCGGCCACGCCGATCCGGTAGAGCCCGGCCTCGGCGGCGCGGAACCGCGCCGTCACCTCGATCGTCGCGGCCTCGTTCGCGCGCTGATCCCCGATGAACGTGAGGCGCCCGACGTCGCGGTGCTCCTCGTGCAGGACGCCGCCCTTCGCGTCGAGGAGCCGCACGTGGACGCCGTGCTGGCGGCTCACGGGGTCGACGACCTGGTCCCCGGCCACCGGCACGAGCCCTTCGTGGATGCGGGTGCCGACGGCGTGGAGCACCTCGGCGCGCCGGCCGAGCGCGGCGCGCAGCCCGTCCAGGGGCGAGACCGCGTAGTGCGGGTGGACGCTGGCGCTGCCGCCGCCCTGGATCCGCCCCGCCGCGGCGCTCGGGCCGATCACGGCGATGCGCCGCAGGCTGGTCGCGTCGAGCGGGAGCGCGTCGCCCTGGTTGCGCACGAGCACCATGCCGGCCGCGGCGGCCTCGCGTGCGAGCGTCCCGGCCGCGGCGCTGGAGAGCGGGGCCGGGGCGGGCGCGGCCGGCGCGACGCCCTCGAGGGCGCCGACCCGGGCGGCGAGGCGCAGCAGGCGGCGGACCTTGTCGTCGATGGCCTTCTCGGGCACCGCGCCGCGGCGGACGGCGGCGACGAGCGCCGCGCCCCAGGGCCCTCCCGGGCCCGGCATGGCGAGGTCCAGCGCCGCGCGCGCCGCGGCCTCGGTGGAGCGGGTCGCGGTCCAGTCGGAGACCACGACGCCGTCGAAGCCCCACTCGTCCTCGAGCGGCGACGCGAGCAGCGCGCTCTCCGTCAGGGTCACCCCGTTGACGGCGTTGTACGAGGCCATCACGAGCCACGCGCCCGCGCCGGTGATCATCCGCTCGAAGGGCGCGAGGTAGAGCTCGCGCAGCGTGCGCTCATCGACCCGGACGTCGACCGTGAACCGCTCGGTCTCCGAGTCGTTGGCGACGTAGTGCTTGGGCGTGGCGCCGACGCCGTGGGCCTGCAGCCCTCGGACGTAGGCGGCGCCGATCCGGCCGGTCAGCAGGGGATCTTCCGAGAAGCACTCGAAGTGCCTGCCGCCGAGCGGGCTGCGGTGCAGGTTGACGGTCGGCCCCAGGACGACGTCGACGCCCTTGCGCCGCGCCTCCGACGCCAGCGCGGCGCCGACGCGCTCCAGCAAGGCCTCGTCCCATGTGGCCGCGAGGGCGGTGGAGGAAGGGAGGCACACCGAGGGGTCGCGCTCGTCCCAGCGCTCGCCGCGCACGCCGACCGGGCCATCCGAGACGACCATGCGGCGCAGGCCGATCGCGGGCTCGGGGTGCGTGCTCCAGAAGTCGGCGCCCGTGAGGAGGCGGACCTTCTGCTCGAGCGACAGCGCGGCGAGGGCGTCCGCCACGCGCCGTTCGACGGCCTCGGGCAGGTGATCGGTCTTCTGGGGGCGAGCGGAGTGCGAGTCAGCGACGGCCATGAACCCTCCTGGAAGCGCGGAGGCGCCGGCGAGGCGGCGCCGCGCACGGGACTACCATGGTCGAGGAAACACCAGGTTCACAGGAGAGTCACGGTCGCCGAAAGCTCGCGCTCGCCACGAGCCGTGGAAGCTGCCGAGAGGAGCACCGCGCGCGCCTCGGCGGCGCTCCGGCCGGCGCGCGCTCGCGAGCGGGCGGGCGGGCGTCGCGGAGGTCGAGGGCGCGCCGCCCGTTGCGCGGGGATGGGAACGGCGCGATGCTCGCCGTCCCTCGAGCGAGGCCGCTGCCATGAGCCTCTCCACCGTGCTCCGCGTCCTCGGCCGCAAAGACGGCGAGGTCCACAGCGTGTTCCGCGCCGGGTCGCGCGTGTACGGCACCGCGTCCGCGACGTCGGACGAGGATTTCGTCGCCGTCCTCGCGCGGCGCGACGCGCGGCAGGACCTCGCCTTTGCGCCGGGCGTCAACGTCGTCGTCCACGGCCTCGACACCTTTCGCGACGCCATCGCCGAGCACAGCGTCTTCGCGCTCGAGTGCCTGTTCCTGCCGCCCGAGCACCGGCTCAAGGAAGGAAGGCCGCCCTTCCCGTTCAAGCTCGACAGGAAGAAGCTCGCCGCGTCGGCCGCGAGCCGCTCCGCGTCGGACTTCAAGAAGGCCGGCGCCCGCTTCGACGACGAGCCGGAGGCCTCGAAGAAGAAGCTCTTCCACGCCCTCCGGGTGCCGCTCTTCGCCGTGCAGATCGCCGAGTCCGGCGTCCTCCACGATTACGGCGCCGCGAACCCGTACTGGCGCGAGATCGTCGCGGACGAGCGCCTCGACTGGGAGGAGTACCGCAGGGCCTACGGCCCGATCCGCGAGGGCCTCTGCGATCGGCTCGCGGCGCTGGCCTCACGGCGGTGACGCGAAGGCCGGCGCCGGCCCCGGGGCGAGGCGCTGGGGCCGGATCTCCTGGTGCATCCAGTGCTCGTCCGTCTGCACGTGCCCGCGCCGCACCCACTTGGCGAGCCGCCGCTGGAACGCCGCGTCCGGGAACTCGCCGGCGGCCCGCACCACCACGCCCTCGCGCGGGCCGCCGAACGCGGAGGGCTCGCGCGCGAGCGCGGTCGTCAGCGCCTCGAGCTCGCGCTCGCCCTCGACGGTGCCCCGGAACAGGACAGGCACCGTGGGGAGCCCGAGATCGTTCGCCTGGGCCACGACCATGTCCCACTCCCAGAAGAGGCCCCGCACGTCGTCCCGCACGCCGAAGACCAGCGAATACCCCGGGAGCGCCTCGTACTCGATGGAGTGGATCGCATAGCAATACTCGCAGAAGAGCGACATGCCCTCCGAGAGCAGGTGCGCGATGCTCGCGTGCGTGGCCTTCGCGAGGTCGAAGCTCGGGTGGGATGGAGGACCCGAGTGCGAGCGGGAGAAGACGCTCGCCCGCGTGTACGTGAGGTTGCTCCCGTCGCACTTCTCGGTGATGACGATCTCGACGCCGAGCAACCCCGACACGTCTGCCATCCTCTTGTCGTCGGACGTTCCGCCGGGGGACCACGGCAGGTGGAACGAGCGAGGGTATTTGGCGGACATGGCGGTGCCAGGGTAGCACCGGCGTCCCGGAGCGGACATGCTACGGCCCTCACGCGCGCGGCGCCGAACGCGGAGCCGATCGCGCGCTCGCCAGGGGTCCTCCGTCATGTCCTCCGCGTCGTCGCTCCTCGACCTGCTCACGCCCGATCCGGGGCGTGTCCCCTGGAACGAGCTCCAGGTCTTCGACTGGGTCCGCGCGCTCGAGGCTTGCCCGCAGGACCCGATCCACCACGCCGAGGGCAACGTCTGGATCCACACCCGCATGGTGCTGGAGACGCTCCTCGGGCTGCCCGAGTGGCAGGCGCTGCCGGCCGAGGAGCAGCGCGTCGTGTACCTCGCGTGCCTCCTCCACGACGTGGCGAAGCCGGCGACCACCCGCGAGGAGGACGGGCGGATCACGGCGAAGGGCCACTCTCGCGCGGGGGAGCTCCTCGCGCGCCGCCTGCTCTGGGAGCTCGGCGCGCCGTTCGCGCTGCGCGAGCAGGTGTGCGCGCTCGTGCGCTATCACCAGATCCCGTTCTATCTCATCGAGCGCGACGACGCGCGGCGCGTCGCCGCCGAGATCAGCCTCCAGGCCCGCTGCGACCTGCTCGCGCTCGTGGCCGAGGCCGACATCCGAGGGCGCGTCTGCGCGGACATGGGGCGCGTCGTCGACAACATCGAGCTCTTCCGCGAGTTCTGTCGCGAGGAGGGGTGTTACACCGCGCCGCGGTCCTTCGCCTCGTCTCACACGCGCTTCGTGTACTTCCGCTCCGATCCCGCCGGCGGGCGCCACCCGGACGTCGAGGTCTACGACGACACGCGCTCCGAGGTCGTGGTGATGAGCGGGCTCCCGGGCGCCGGGAAGGATACCTATGTTCGCCACCACCTCGCCGACTGGCCGGTCGTCTCCCTGGACGCGCTGCGGAGCGAGCTGGAGATCGATCCGGCGGAGACGCAGGGACAGGTGGTCCAGGCCGCGCGCGAGCGGGCGAAGGAATACCTGCGGCGCGGCGAGCGCTTCGTGTGGAACGCGACGAACCTCTCGCGGCAGCGGCGCGGCCCGCTGCTGCAGATGGCGGCCGACTACGGGGCGAGGATCCGCGTCGTCTACGTGGAGGTGCCTGCATCGACGCTGTTCGCGCAGAACCGGGCGCGGGAGGCGGCGGTGCCGGAGGCGGTCATCCGCCGGATGATCGAGCGCTGGGAGATCCCGGCGAAGACCGAGGCCCACGAGGTGGTGCTGGCGGTGCGCTGACGCCTGACGTCGCCTGCCCTCGTGCCGGAGCCGCCGGATGGAGCGGCACGAGCCGCCCGGCTGCGCCCGCACGCGGCATGGGGTACGCTGCGCCTGGAGCGACGTATGCCCTTCCAGAGCGAGAATTCTTTCATCCCGATTCCCCCGCCCGGCGAGGACGAGCTCCCGTACGACGATGGAGAGCCGATGGAATCCGAGCGCCACCGCGCGCAGATGGACCTGCTCATCGAGGTGCTGAAGCTGTTCTGGCGCGACCGCGACGACGTCTACGTCGCCGGCAACATGGCCATCTATTTCAGCGAGTTGCAGGCGAAGAAGAACGACTTCCGAGGCCCCGACGTGTTCGTGGTGCTCGACACCAACAGGCGCGAGCGCAAATCCTGGGTCGTCTGGCAGGAGGACGGGAGGACGCCCGACGTGGTGATCGAGCTGCTCTCCGAGAGCACCGAGGCCGTCGATCGCGGCGACAAGATGCGGATCTACGCGAAGCTCCTGCACGTGCCGGAGTACTACCTGTTCGATCCGTTCTC
Source organism: Sorangium sp. So ce128 (assembly GCF_051525245.1). Lineage (NCBI taxonomy): Bacteria > Pseudomonadati > Myxococcota > Polyangiales > Polyangiaceae > Sorangium > Sorangium sp. So ce128. The sequence continues at coordinate 9,742,677 of NZ_CP150313.1, forward strand.
GGGCGTGCTCGAGGCTTATGTGCTCGATCGAGCCACGCGGTCCTACCTGCCGATGCCGCCCGAGACGAACGGCGACGTCGTGAGCGCGTGCCTCGGCCTGCGCCTCGGGGTGCGCCACGGCACGTACCGCGGCCTCGCCGTCGACTGGCTGCGCTGGATCGATGCCCATGGGCGCGTGCTGCAGACCGGCGAAGAGCAGGCTCGCGCCGCCGAAGAGCAGGCTCGCGCCGCCGGCGATGAGGCGAAGCGTCTCGCCGCCCGGCTCGCGGCCTACGAGAAGCAGTTCGGCCCGCTGCCGGGCGGCGACTCGGGCTAGCGGCTCCCCGACCGCCGCCGGACGGGTCAGCCCCAGCCGACCCGCTCGCCCCGCCCGAACCCCGGCGCCAGCATCGCCGCCCACCGCGCCGGGCTCTTGATCCGCTCCCGCGCCATCACCGCGTCCGCCACGAGGAGCCGCTGGAGCCCCTTCTCCCCGCCGAGCAGCTCGCCCGCCTGGCGCCGCGCCGCCGCCGCGTAGAGCGGCATGTCCGCCGCGTCGAACCCGGCCGCCGCCGCCTCCAGCTGCGCGATCGCCGCCTCCCTGTCGCCGCGCAGCTCGGCTGCGCCCGCGCGGATCAGCGGCACGAACGGGTCCGACCACGCCGTCTTCTCCCGGGCGAGCGCCGCGGCGTCCCGGAGCGCCGCCTGGATCAGCGGCTCCGGCTCGGGCGCCGCCTCGGCCACGGCGAGCGCCGTGCACGCGCGCTCGACGTGGGCCATCACCCGGCTGTTCTGCATCATCAGCAGCATCGAGCCCTCGATCCTCGGCCAGGCGTCCGTGAGGCGCTTCATCGCGGCGCCGGCGCGGCCCGCGTACCGGTCGACGTAGGTCTCGCCGAGCAGCCCGACGAAATGCTCGAGGTGGAACCCCGACGTCGTCCACCTCGACAGCGCCCCCGCGATCGCGCCGCGCGCGCCCGCCACGTCGTCCGACGCGAGCGCCACCCACGTCGCCTGCGCGCTGAAGATCGCCACCGCGTAGAGATCCCCCCGCTGCTCGGCGGCGCGGAGCACCGCCGGTGTCGTCCGCGCGAGCGCGTCGATCTGCCCGCGGTAGTACCGCGCCCACGACGCCATCAGCTGCGTCGTCGCGAGCTCCCAGGACACGCCGGCGCAGCGGTCGCGCAGGAGCTCGTCGGCGATCTCGTACCACGCGGACGCCGCCTTCCAGCGCCCGGCCGTGAACGCCTCGAGCATGCCCGACACCATCATCGACAGGCCGAGCAGGTGCGGGCTGTCGAGCCGCTCCGAGAGCGCCCGCACCGCGGCGACGAGCTCCTCCGCGCGCGCCCGGCCCGGCGCCCCCATCATGCACGCGGACGAGGCCTCGAACGCGAGCGCGCGGCCGACGCGGTACGGCTCGCCGGCCCGCAGCGCGAGCAGCAGGGCGCGCGCCGAGAACTCGGCGGAGCGGACCATGTCGACGCCGGACAGCCCCACCGTCACCGTCCAGCAGGCGTCGATGCGCGCGAGGTCCTCCGGCCGCACCTCCGCCTCGGACCGCTCGCGGAACCGGAGGCCCCTGAGGCGCAGCTCCGCCCGGTGCAGGAGCAGCGCCACCAGCGCGCGCCGCGGCGTCTCCGGGAACGACAGGCCGACCGTCCGGAGGACGGCGCGGACGAGCTCGATCCCCTCGTCGATGTGCCCGCTCCGCAGGTACTGCTCCGCGGCCCGCCGGCGGAGCTCGAGCGAGAGCGCGCCGCCCGCCCCCTCCGCCGCCGCCGCGTAGATCCTCGCCGCCTCGGCGCTCTTGCCCGCGTTGACCAGGGCGTCGGCGCACCGCACGCCGAGCGCGCGCCGCTCGGCCTCGGGGACATCCGCCTCGCGCGAGCGCAGGCCGAGCGCGAGCTCGTAGAGCCGCGCCGAGCGCTCGAACGCGAGCGCCTCCGCCGCCTCCTCGGCCGCGCGCTCGGCGAGCCGCCCCGCCCGCGCCGCGTCCCCCGCGCCCAGCCAGTGCCGCGAGAGCGCCTCCGCGTCCGCCGTCCCCAGCGCCTCCAGCGCCCGCCCTAGCCGCCGGTGCCGCGCCGCGAGCTGCACCGGGCCGAGCCGGCCGACCACGGCCGCTCGCACCCTGTCGTGCGACGCCTCGACGAGCTCGCCCTCGCCGGCGCGCCGCGCGGCGATCAGGTCCTCCATGAGCAGCAGCGTCATCGCCGGGGCGCGCTCGTCGTCGCGGAGCTTCGCCGCCCGCGCCACGACCGCCGCGTCGATCGGCTCCCCGGCGACCGCGATCACCTCCAGCAGCCGGAGCGCCTGCTCCGGCAGGCGGCGGAGCCGCGCGTCGAGCGCCCTGCCCCACGCAGAGTCGCCCCGGGCGCCGTCCTCGCCCGAGAGCTCCTGCGCGTCGCGGGCGAGCTCGCCGAGCAGCCGCGGGTTGCCCCGCGAGGCGCGGGCGATCGCGTCCGCCCGCGCGCGGGTCACGTCGTCGCGCGCGAAGAGGAGCGCGAGCGAGAGCTCCTCGGCCTCGAGCGGCGAGAGCGGGCCGACCGCGATCTCGCGCAGCTCGCCGTCCCGGCGCGCCGACTCGATCCGCCCCCGCGCGCCGGCGGCCTCGGCCTCGGCGTCCCGGCGCTCGAGGCCCATCCCGTCGAGCAGCGCGCGGAGCGGCGCGCTCGTGGCGACGTCCTCGTCCCGGAAGCTGCCGAGGAACATCATCGCGGGCGCGTCGGGAGGCCGCGTGAGCTCGAGCAGGAGCGCCACGCTGTCGATATCGCTCCACTGCAGGTCCTCGATCGCCACGACGAGCGGGCTGCGCTCGGCGATCCGCCAGAGCAGCTGGCGGAGCGCGGCGAAGCTGCGCTGCCGCAGCTCCTGCGCGTCGGGCGACTCGCTCGGGCGCGGCGCCGACGCGACGGCCGGCACGCGCGAGAGCACCGGGAACACCCGGGCGAGCGCGCGGACGTCGCGCGGCAGGAGGCGCTCCACCTCGTCGTCCGAGACCCGCCGGAGGAAGCGGCTCAGCGCCTCCATCACGCCCCCGAACGCCTTGTAGGACTCGGCCGCCCCGAGCGCGCAGCGCCCCCGCAGGACGACCGGCCCCTTGTCGCGGCGGAGCCCCATCAAGAAGTGGTGGATGAGCGCGCTCTTTCCCATGCCCGCGGCGCCGTGAACGAGCACGGCGACGGGCCGCTCCAGCACGAGGGCCTCGGCGGCGCGCTGGAGCGCCCGCAGGTGCGGGCGGCGGCCGATGAAGTGCTCGATCGTCGGCGGCGCGGGCGGGAGCAGCGCGCTCGCAGGCGCGGCCTCGGCGCTCGCAGGCGCGGCCTCGGCGCTCGCAGGCGCGGGCTCCGCGCCCTCCAGCGGGGGCTCGGCGCCCTCAGGGTCCTGCCGCTCCGCGCCCTCCACGCCGCGCCACCGTCACTTCTTGCTCAGGAACGCATCCATCGCACGCCGGTGCTCCGGGCCGTTCCACTGCTCGGCGAACGCCCGTCGCTCGACCTCGGCGGCGGAGGCGCGCAGCGCCTCGCGCACCTTGTGCAGGGACCGCTTCATGGCCGCGACCGACGCGCGCGGGCCCTCGGCGATGCGGCCGACCTGCGCGATCGCCCGGCTCCGCGCCGCGCCGGTGGGGACGACCTCGCTCACGAGGCCGACGCGGAGCGCCTCGGCGGCGTCGATCCTCTCCGCCGTCAGGAGCAGCCGCGCCGCCGCGAGCGGCCCCACCCGCTCGCAGAGCCGCGTCAGCCCGCCCCAGGCCGGGGACAGGCCCATCTTGACGTGCCGGAACGAGAGCGCGGCGTGCTCCTCGACGACGACGAAATCGCAGAGCAGCAAGAGCTCGCAGCCGCCGCCCAGCGCGTCGCCCTGCACGGCGGCGACGATCGGCACCTCGCTCTCCTCGAAGGCCGCGAGGCCCTCGAACAGCCGGAGGACCTCGCCCCCGTCCGCGCCGCCGGCGGCGAGCGCGTGGAGCTCGCGGATGTCGCCGCCCGCCACGAAGACGTCGCTGCTCGTCGCGGTGAGCACGACGCCGCGCACGCGCGGGTCGGCGCTGGCGCGCCGGATCGCCTCGCCGAGGCGGCCCGCGAAGTCGCTGTCGATGGCGTTCCTGCGCTCGGGACGATCGATGGTCAGGACGACCGCATCGCCGGCCGCCTCGACCCGCAAGGTCACGAGAGGGCCCTCCGCGCGCCCCTCCCGCCGGTGAGCGCCGCGGCCTTCCGGCGGCTCGCGCCCGCCCCGTTCTCGGCCGCCGCGCGGCTGAGCCGCCGCGGCGCCGGCATGCGCTCGTCGTGGATCACCTCGGCGATCCGCGCCTCGAGCGTGCGGCGGCTGAGGCCGCGCTGCTCCGCCGCGTACCGCTCGGCGTAGCTGATGATCGCGCCCGCGACGTCGACGCCGCTCGCGCGCTCGATCCCCTCCAGGCCGGGCGAGCTGTTGATCTCGAGGATCTTGGGCCCGGAGCGCGCCTCGAGCATGTCGACGCCGGCGACCTCGAGGCCCATCGCCTTCGCGGCGCGGATCGCGACGCTGCGGTAGGCGCGCGGCAGCTTCACCCGATCACCCTTGCCGCCGCGGTGGAGGTTCGAGCGGAACTCCCCCGGCTTGGCGACGCGGCGCATCGAGGCGACCACGCGGCCGCCGACGACGATGACCCGGATGTCGCGCCCCTTCGACTCGCGCACGTACTCCTGGAGCACGATGTCCTGGCCCATGGCCCAGAACGTCTCGAGCAGCGCGTGCACGGCGTGGGGCGTCTCGGCGAGCATGGTGCCGATGCCCTGGGTCCCCTGCTGGAGCTTCACGATCGCGGGGCAGCCGCCGACGAGCGAGAGCGCCGCCTCGACGCCGGCCGGGCTCCGGGCGCACACGGTGATCGGCACGTTGAGCTTGCGGCGCGTGAGCAGCTGGAGCGCGCGCAGCTTGTCGCGGCTCCTCGCGATCGAGACGGCGCCGTTCAGGACGGGGACGCCCATGAGATCGAACTGACGGACGACGGCGAGGCCGTAGTTCGTGATGCTGGCGCCGATGCGCGGGATCACGATGTCGAAGCGGGGCACCGCCGAACCACCGACGAGCAACGACGGGCGGCCACGCGACACGACGATCTGGAAATCGAGCGGATCGATGACGCTGACGTCGTGACCACGCGCGCGCCCCGCGAGCACGATCCGGCTCGTCGAATAGAGGGACGCGTTGCGGGACAGGACGAGGAGTCGCATGTGGCCCGGAGGCTAGCAGAGCCGGCAGACTGCGTGGATGGATGCGCGTGCCGATTCATTTTTCGCTCTTCGGCGGTTCTTCTTCCGCTCGTTCCGCTCGCGCCGCTCGCGCCGCGCCCCGCACGGTCGCGCGCCGCGCCATCGGCCCTCGTTTTCCATGGGGCTCCGCGCGGTCCCCGTGGGACGCCGCGCATTCCCGCGCGTCCCCTACCCCGTGGGACGCCGCGCGATCCGCGGGGTTCCCCGCGCGGCCCGTGCGGCGGACCAGGCGCGGCAGAAGCGCCGAGGTGCAGCGCTTGCGCTGAAAAATGTTTCGTGTACGAATCATCTCGGTCGTGCCGGCGAGGAGGGGTTCGCGATGTGGCAGCCGTTCACGGAAGAACATCAGCAGTTCAGGAAGACGGTGCGGGCCTTCGCAGAGAAGGAGCTCGCTCCTCATGTGGAGGAGTGGGAGTCGTCGGAGTGCTTTCCCAGCTGGGTGTTCAAGCGCGCCGGCGAGCTCGGGATCCTGGGCGCGCACTTCCCGGAGGAGCACGGCGGCGCCGGGCTCGACTACTGGTTCTCGGCGGCCAAGGCCGAGGAGCTCGTGCGCTGCACGATGGCGGGCGTCTCGATGGGGCTGCTCGTGCAGAGCGACATGGCGACCCCGGTGATCAGCGACATCGGCACGAAGGAGCAGATCGAGGAGTTCCTCAAGCCGGCGCTCGCGGGCGACAAGATCGCCGCGCTCGGCGTCTCCGAGCCGGCGGCCGGCAGCGACGTGGCCGGGATCCGGACGATCGCGCGCAAGGAGGGCGATGATTACGTGCTGAACGGGCAGAAGACGTTCATCACGAACGGGACGCGCGCCGATTTCGTGACGCTGCTCGCCAAGACGTCGCCGGACAAGGGCGCCCACGGCTGCTCGTTCTTCCTCGTGCCGACGGCGCTCCGCGGCTTCAACGTCGCGAAAAAGCTGAAGAAGATCGGCAACAAGTCCTCGGACACCGCGGAGCTCTTCCTGGAGGACGTGCGGGTGCCGGGGCGCTACCTGCTCGGCGAGCCCGATCAGGGCTTCGCGTACCTGATGCAGAACTTCCAGACCGAGCGGCTGGTCGCTGCGGTGAGCGCGATCGCGAGCTCGTTCATGACGCTCGACGGCACGGTCGAGTACGGGCGCGAGCGGGTGGCGTTCGGCAAGCCGATCATCAAGCGCGAGTCGTGGCAGCACAAGCTCGTCGACCTGTACACGCGCTGCGAGGCGGCGCGCGCGTTCGCCTACAAGTGCGTCGACCACTACAACGACGAGCGGTACGTGCGGAAGGTGCCGATCAGCTTCGACACGGTGAAGCTCATCTCGATGGCGAAGATCCTGGCCGGCGACGTGGCGAACGACGTCGTGGACACCTGCCTGCAGTTCCACGGAGGCTGGGGCTACATCGAGGACTTCCCGATCGCGCGCGCCTGGCGCGATCAGCGGCTCCTCCGCATCGGCGGCGGGACGACCGAGACGATGAAGTACTACCTGGCAAAGCTGATGAACTTCTGAGCGCCCCGCGGCCCGGCGGCCGCATCGCCGCCAGGCCGCGCGGAGCTCGCCGCTGGGAGCACCCACCCGGCAACGGGCGCAAACGCACGCAAACGGGCACAAACAGGCACAAACAGCCTCGAACCGACGCCCTCGGACACAAAAACGCGCCGGTCGAAAAAAAGTAGAGACAAGCGGCGCGAGAGGCTGTAGATATGCCGCTCCCAACGACCGGGGCTGTAGCTCAGCTGGGAGAGCGCATGACTGGCAGTCATGAGGTCAGGGGTTCGATCCCCCTCAGCTCCACCGATAGGACCGAAGGACTCCTGTTTCTGTAAGGAGTCCGCAGCGCCGTGCCCGCTCGCCGGCGTGTCGGAGTAGAGAACCCGGACATGGCTCTGTCGCCTCACTGGGTCTTCCCGGAGCTCGACGCGAGCGCGGTGGGCGCGGCGCGCGCGTGGCAAGACACGCTGACCAAGCCGCGCGGCAGCCTCGGAGTGCTCGAGGACCTCGCCGTGGCGCTCGCCGGCATCCAGGGCGGGGCGCCCGCGAGCCGGCCTGCGGCGGCGGTGCTCTTCGCCGCCGATCACCCCGTCGCCCGGCACGGCGTGTCGGCGTACCCGCCAGAGGTCACGGCGGCGATGGTCGCGAACTTCGTGCGCGGCGGCGCCGCCGCCAGCGTCCTCTGCCGGAACCTCGGTGTCGATCTGCGGGTCGTGGACGTCGGGGTCGCCCACCCGTACGAGCGCGTCGACGGCGGCGATGGCGCGCGGCTGCGGCGCGATCCGGTCGCCGACGATCCCATCGGCGACCTGCGGGTCGAGGACGCGCTCTCGGAGGCTGTCTACGAGCGCGCGCTCCGCGCGGGCGCCGCGGAGATCGACGCGCTCGGCGGCGACACGCGCGTCGTCCTGCTCGGCGACATGGGCATCGGCAACACGACCGCGGCGGCGGCCATCACGGCGCTGCTCCTCGGGATCGCGCCGGAGGACGTCGTCGGGGCGGGGACCGGCGTCTCCGGTGACGCGCTGTCGCGCAAGATCGAGGTCGTGCGCGACGCGACGCGACGCGCGCAGGAGGCCTCGGGCGTCCAGCGCACCGACCCGCACCGCGTCGTGCAGGCGGTCGGCGGGAAGGAGATCGCCGCGCTGGTGGGCGCCATGGCGCGGGCGATCGAGCGGCGCATGGCGGTGCTCGTCGACGGCTTCATCGTCTCGACGGCGGCGCTCGCGCTCGTCCGGATGTGCGCCGAGGCGCGATCGGGCATGATCTTCGCCCACCGCTCGGCCGAGCGCGGACACGCCCACGTCCTCGCGGCGCTCGACGCGCGCCCCTTGCTGGACCTCGGGATGCGGCTCGGCGAGGCGAGCGCGGCGCTGGCCGCGCTGCCTCTCCTCGACGCGGCCTGCGCCCTCCACGCCGGCATGGCGACGTTCGCGAGCGCGAGCGTGCCGGATCGCGCGCGGCCCGGGACTCCATGACGACGCCGCCGGTGCTGCGCGGCGCCCGCGCAGCGGCGACCTTCCTCACGCGCGTCCCGGTCGGCGGCTTCCCCTACGCCGAGGCGGACTGGCGCTGGGCCTCTGCCTGGTTCCCGTTCGTGGGCGCCGCGCTCGGCGCCGTCCAGGCCGCGGTGTGGCTGCTCGTCGATCGGAGCGGCGCGCTCGTCGCGGCGAGCGTCACCGTGGCCCTCGGGCTGCTGCTGACCGGGGCGTTCCACGAGGACGGCCTCGCGGACACGGCCGACGCGCTCGGCGGCGCGCTCGATCGCGCTCGGATCTTCGAGATCCTCAAGGACAGCCGCATCGGCGCGTTCGGCGCGGCGGCGCTGATCGTGGTCCTCGTGCTGCGCGTCGCCCTGCTCGCGCGGCTCGACGCCGCGGCGCCCGTCGCCCTCGTGCTGACGCAGTGCCTCTCGCGCACCCCGCCGATCTGGCTGATGGTCGCGCTGCCCTACGTGACCCAGAGCGGCTCGCGCAGCCGCCCGGTGGCGCAGGCAGCGCTCCCGCAGGCGCTGCTCGGCTCGCTCTGGCCGGCGCTCGCGCTCGCCGCGGCGCACGCCGCCGGGGCCCTCACGGCGGCCGAGGCGGCGGGCATGCTCGTCGCGGCCGCCGCCGCCGCGGCGATCTGCGGCCTCCGCTTCCACGCCCGCGCCGGCGGGCTCACGGGCGACTTCCTGGGCGCTGCGCAGCAGATCGCCGAGTGCGCCGCGCTGCTCGCCCTCGCGCTCGTGCGGGGCGGCTGAGCCGCGGGCGCGCGCGTGGATCCCCTCACCCACGGCCTCATCGCCTTCCGCCACGCCCCCGTCGCGCTCTCCGGCGTCTGCTACGGCCGCCTCGACGCCGCCACGGAGCTCCCCCCGGAGGCTGCAGCGGCCGCGATCGAGCGCGCGCTCCACGAGCTCTGCGTCCGCCCCGGCGTGGTCTGGTCGTCGCCGCTCTCCCGCTGCGCGCTCCCGGCCGCCGAGCTCGCGGCGCGCCTCGGGGTTCCGCGCGCGATCGACGATCGCCTCCTCGAGATCTCCTACGGCGCGTGGGAGGGGCGCGCCTTCTCGGACATCGAGCGCGACGACCCGGCCGCGTACGCCGCGTGGCTCGACGGCTGGGAGCGCGTCGGACCGCCCGGGGGCGAGTCGGCGCTCGAGGTCGAGTCCAGGGTGCGGTCGTTCTGGCGCGAGATCGGCGGCGCGGACGGCGCGGACGTCGCGTCCCGCGCGCGCCCGCACCTCCTGGTCGCGCACGCCGGGGTGCTGCGCGCGCTCCGGGTCGTCGCGTGCGGCGCCAGCTGGCCCGCGGCGATGAGCGCGCCGGTCCCTCACCTCACGGCCGAGCGCTTCCCTCTCCCTCCCTCCGCCCTTTCGCTGGCGGACCCCTGAGGGGCGCGTACCCTCGTCGGGCATGACCCCGCAAGAAGAGCTCGCGCTCCTGCTGCGCCCGGCGGCCGGAGGCCTCTACCTCGTCTCGACCGGCCGCGCGCAGCAGCTCGAGGTCCAGCGGCGGCTCTACGGCGCCGCGACCGAGGAGGAGGTCCTCGCGCGGTTCCGCGCGTCGTTCGACCGTATCGCGGGCGCGCGCGCCGTCTTGCTCGGCGTGCCCTCCGACGTCGGCGCGGGGTTCCTCCGCGGCTCCAACATGGGCCCGCAGGCCATCCGGACCGCGCTCCTCGACGCCTTCCCGGACTTCCCCGAGCGGGCGCGCGAGGTCGGGCTCGTCGACATCGGCGACGTGTTCGTCGTGCCGCAGCTCCTGCACGACGACATGCTCTCGGAGGCGCAGAAGGCCGCTTCGCGCCGCGCGCTCTACCCTGGCGTGCCCGAGCCCGTGGCGTCGCGGCTGCCGGTCTCGCCGCTCTCCATCGCGGAGCGCGCGCTCGATCTCGTCTTCTCGATCAACCCGGGCGTCGCACCCATCGTGCTCGGCGGCGATCACTCCACGGCCTTGCCGGTCGCGCGCGCGCTCGCCCGCGCGCGGAAGCGGCCGTGGGGCATCGTCCAGCCGGACGCGCACACCGATCTCCTCGAGGAGCGGCTCGGGATCGCGTACTGCTTCGCCACGTGGTCGTACCACGCGAACGAGCTGGTCGGGCGGGGCGGCCGGCTGACGCAGGTGGGGGTCCGCGCGTCGCAGAAGCCGCGCGAGCACTGGGAGAGCCGCTACGGCGTGCGGCAGTTCTGGGCGGCCGAGTGCCGCGCCGATCCGGCGGCGGCGCTCGACGCCATCGTGGCCCACGTGAAGAGCACCGGCGTCGAGGGCGTGTATTTCTCGAACGACATCGACGGCACGGACGCCGCGTACGCCGACGCCACGGGGACGCCGGAGCCGGACGGCCTGTCGCCCGAGTTCGTCGTGGCGCTCATCCGCCGGCTCGGGCGCGAGGTCGGCCTGATCGGGGGCGACGTCATGGAGGTCGCGCCGGCGCTCCAGCCGACGCCGGAGAGCGCAGCGCGCACGGTCGCGCTGGCGGCGCGCTACCTGCGCGAGACGATCGAGGCCACGGTCGGCCGCGCGCTCGCCTGACGCCGCTCAGGGCTCGGGGCCTGTGGCCGCGGGCAGGGCGGCGTCGCGGGCCCAATCGCTCCAGGACCCCTCGTAGAGGATCGCGTCCTCGCGGCCGAGCGTCGTCAGGGCGAGCAGGTCGTGGCAGGCGGTGACGCCGGAGCCGCAGTAGCAGACCACGGTGGCTGCATCGAGCGCGCCGAGGTCGCGGTAGCGCCGCTCGAGCTCCGCCCGCTCGCGGAAGGCGCCCCCGGGGGCGCTGAGGTTCTCGGCGAAGGGGGCGGAGCGGGCGCCGGGGATGTGGCCCGGCCGGGCATCGACGGGCTCGGTCTGCCCCTCGTAGCGCTCGCGGGCGCGGGCATCGAGGATCACCGCCGCGGAATCGCGGCGCAGCCTGTCGACAGCCGCCTTGTCGGCGACCGGGGCGCCCCCGGGGGCGAGATCCATGGCGGGCGCTTCCGCGATCGTGGGTGCCGCGGTCGAGAGGGGGTATCCCGCAGAGGCCCACGCCTGGAGTCCCCCGTCGAGCACGCGCCCGCCTGGATGACCGAAGTAGCGCAGCAGCCACCAGAGACGGGCGGCGATGGCGCCCCCGGCGTCGTCGTAGCCGACGACCACCGAGCCGGGGATGACCCCGATATGGGCGAGGACGCGCGCGAACGCCGCCGCGTCGGGCAGCGGGTGGCGGCCTGGTCCGCCGTGCGCCGGGCTGGAGAGATCGGCATCGACGTCGAGGTGGACGGCGCCCGGGATGTGCCCCCGGGCGTACTCGTCGGCGCCGCGGCGACCGCCGAGGTACCAGCGGCAATCGACGACGCGGACGCGGGGATCGCCCGTGTGCGCTGCGAGCCAGGCGACATCGACGAGCGGACCGGGGGGCACGAGGAAGGGATCGCTCATGGGCGAAGGGTACCCACCCTGCTCGCGCCGGGCCACATCGCATCCTCGCCATGCTCGACCTGCTCGGCTGTGCCCGATGGCGCTGGGCAGCCGCACGCGACTCCGGCGCTCGACGGAGCGCCCCGAAGCGACGGTATTTGCAAGCATTTTTGACAGTTGAGATCGGGCCTGGGGGCATCAGGCATGAATGTCAATCGGCGCGTGCAGCACGCCTGTATGCGACGATAACCGCCACAAACCGCTTGATTTTCAAACGCATTGGCTCGCCCTACCCGCCCCGCAGCACCTGCCCACGCCGGAGGACACCCTGGCCTCGCTCAGCGCTTCACCGAGCGAGAGCCGCCAGCGCCACGGGCGACGTGCTCACAAAAGTGCGGTTTCACCAGATCCATTCATCGATCACGCCTCGCCTCGAACGTCCGACGGAGTCGAAGCCTTTCCCTTTGTTTCAACCGGCGAGAGAGCTATACTTTTCTCTCTAACCGCTTTAATCACGATCCATGAAACTTCGATTCTCAAACTTCGCCGCCGCAGTGGTTTTCACCCTCCTGTCAGCGCTTTCAGGCTGCTCCGATGATGGAGACACCGGCAGCTCGGAAGCCGGCACGAGCACTACCTCGAGCACGTCCGGGTCCGGCGGGCAGGGCTCGGGCGGGGATGGCGCCGGAGGGGCCACGGCCTCGAGCTCGACCTCCGCTGCAACCGGCGGTGGCGGCTCAGCGGTCGACCCGACCTTTGAAACGGTCAGAGCGGTCGTCGCGAATGCTGGCTGCTCCGATGCGAGCTGCCACAACGGCGAGGCGGAGCCGAGGCTGCTCGACGACGACACCCTCTACGCGACCCTGACGACGCACATCTCCGAGGCTTGCGGAGACATTCCGCTCGTCACCCCCGGCGAGCCAGAACAGAGCGCCCTCGTCAAGATCCTCAAAGGCCCCTGCGGGGATATCGCCCGCATGCCCAATGGATGCGTCGGTCAGCCCGGCCCGGAATACACGTGCCTGCCCCAGACATACATCGACGCGATCGAGCAGTGGGTCGCCAACGGCGCGCAGCAGCAGCAGTGAGCGGCCGATGACAACGACGCGGGCTCCGCCCCGGAGCTCCGCGTCGTTGTGCTGGTGGCACGAGGTCATCGCGGTCGCTGCGACCCAGCGCCAAGCAAAAGGCCCCTCCTGAGGGAGGGGCCTGGTTTTCATTTCGCCCAAGCCGGCAGACCCGGCACGAGCGACGATCAGCCGTTCGCGCGAAGCGCCTTGAACTCACCAGCGTCCTTGATGGACACTGGATTGTTCTCGCTGGCGAAGAGCTTGGTGTCGTCGTGCTTGCCGAAGTGGGTCACCTCTGCCGAGCCGCCGATCGCCGGGAAGCCGTCCGCGCCGGCCTTCACCCCGATGGCGTTCAGCAGGTTGCAGAAATATTTGTTGATCGGCTGCGTGGCGACATCCGGCGGAGTCCCCGTGCCATCAATCTCGCCGAACTCGAGCTTCGTCTGGCCCGGCCCGCAGGCAGCCTCGCTGTTACCGACGGCCAGGTCAGCCTTGCCACCTTCGACGTTCACCGCCTGACCCGTCTTGAAGTAGCCGCCGCAGCTCCCTGCCTGGAGGATCGGCAGGTTGTTGAGGTTGTGGCTGTTGCCGTCGGAGTCTTCCTGGAACCAGACGGTCGCGGTGTTGTCGAGGAGCTTCCCCTCGCCCTCGTCGATGCTGTCGAGCCGACCGACGAGGTAAGCGAACTTCTTCGCGTACCAGTCGTCGATCTGCTGAATCATCTCGATGACACCAGGAACGCAATCACCACCCATGTTGGCGTCGCCAACGCGGTGGGAGATGCCATGGGAGTCCTTCGAATGATTGATGCCGTCCCACTTGAACGTGAGGGTCCCGGGGAACTTCATGAAGATGACGCGGTTCTGGTCGCAGATGGCCGAAAGCACCGCGAGGTCCATCATGACGTTCGTCGATTTCGACAGGTCGATCCCGAGGCCACCCCCTTGCGAGGCCGCCTGCACGGACTGGGCCGTCAGCCCGAGCGCCTCTGCCTGGGCGGCGCTGCACTGGGCCCTGACCGTGTTCGTGGTCTGGTGGAGGAGGTCCTTCCAGTCGGAGAGCCGCTGCTTGTCCGCCTGGCTCATCCTGACCCTCTCGAGGGTCTCCAGGTCCTCCCGCACGACGTCGATCACGCTCTTGCCGCGGGCCACCTTGTACGTATCCTGCGACACGGGGCCCTGACCGAAGAGGCCCGTGAGGTTGTTGTAGATCGTCGTCGGAGACCCGATGCCGGGGAAGATCTGCTTGGGCTTGTCGTACGAGAAATTGGAGAACGAGTCCTGCCGCACCCCGCCGATCTGCATCACGAGGGGAGCGGCGCCGTTGGGGTTGACCTGCTCCGCGGCGATGTGATCGAGCGATCGCCCGGTCGACTTCGCGTTGAACTTGTCGCTCTCGGGCGTCACCGGGTAGCAGGTGAAATACGACCCCATGACCTGACCGTGGGGGTCGTTGTTCTGGCCGTGGGTCCGCCCGAAGCTCCACTCGTTCATCCCCCGGATGCCACGGGGCATCAGGAGCTTCTTTGCAAAGGGCGCGAGGTGCTTGAGCGTCGTCGCCTCGTAATCGGCGGCGGTCAATTCGCCATGGGACTTCTTCGGGAACCACCGGTTCGTCAGGCAGCCATAGTGCGTGAAGAGCACGATCAGCCGCTTCGGAGCGCCGCCGCCGGCCGACTGCGCCTCGGCGTCACGCTCGGCAACAGAGCCCAAGAAAGGTGCAGCGACGACGGCTCCACCCAGGCCTCGGAGGAATACTCTTCGGTTAAGGTTCTTCATCATGGTCGTATTCCTTCTCAATTCCCGAAGATGGTGCGCAGGCGGAACGAATCGGCCTGGGTAAGATCCGTGAGCAAATTGATGATGGTGTAGCCGTCGCTCGACAGCTTGTCGCTGAGCTCGTTGACGGTGCAGGCGTCGTTCGTGTTCGGCACCCTCCGGCGGGCCCAGGAGACCCACTGCTCGGCATAGTGACGCTTGGCGATCGCACCAGCACCGAGCTCGGTCATCATCTCGAGGGGAGTCGTGATCGTCTTGGTGTTGGTGTCGCTGAAGTAGACGTCGCCCGTCGCGTTGATGTCGCCGCCGAGCGGATCCTTCGTCTGCACCTTGCCAACGGAGTCGAACCTCTCGAGCACGAAGCCCGGCGGGTTGACGAGCTTGCTGTGGCAGTCGACGCACCCCGCAGGGGAGGTCAGCGCCTCGATGGCCTCACGCTCCGTGGAGAACGGGCCCGGAGGCCGCGGCGTCTGGTCCGCGCCGGGCGTCGGCTTCAGGGTGAGCCCGAGCAGCCTGTTGGCGACGTACGCGCCCCGGAGGATCGGGCTCGTGGCGCCGAAGGACGAGTAGGAGCTCAGGAACCCGACGCGGGTCAAGAACCCCGGCCGCTCGTTCGGGTCGAGCTCCACCCGCGTCAGCTCCGCGCCATAGTCGGCGGCGTTGAGCCCGTAGATCGGAGCGGTGTCCTTGTTCACGTAAGCGACGTTGCTGAGGAAGATGTCCTTGAACGACCCCCCCTCGAACGCCACCTCCTCGAAGAAGGCGTCGATCTCAGCCAGCATCGGAGCGACGATGTCCGGAGAGTAGTCGGGGAACTTGGTCGTGTCGTGCTCGACCTGTCCCCAGTGCGAACCCTCACGAACGTCCGCATAAGCACGATGGAACAGGGCCACGATCGGCGCCGTCTTGGTGCGGTCCTGAACCATCCGCTCCGCCTGCGCGAGGATCTGCTCCCTGGTGGTGAGCTGACCCGCGTCTGCGGCGGTGTTCAAGGCGTCATCCGGAATGGAGCCCCAGAGCAGGAACGCGAGCCTCGTCGCCACCTCGTGGCTGGAGAGCTTGATGGCGCCATTCTCCGTGTCGTCCGTCAGCTCGGGGACCATGATGAACGAGGGCGAAGCGAGCATGGCGAAGAGGATGGCCTCGGCGACCTCCGCGGGCGTGCCCTTGGGCTCCAGCGCGTTGAACCGCATGTAGCGCTGCACCTCTTCGTCCGTCACCGGGCGGCGGAAGGCCTTGCGGCCGAAATCGCGGATCGTCGACTCGAGGCACCCGGCCGCCGCCGGATCGCAGGCGATGAACTTGGACTTGTTCGCCCCAGCCATCACCTCGGCGGCGATGCTCTCGGCGGCCACGAGGTAGGAGTTCCAGGCGATGTCCGTCATGCTGCCCTCGAAGTCGGACACGAGGAGCGAGGACGGGTTGCCCGTGGGAGCGTTCGGCACGCTCGTCACACCGAGCAGATCCCTCACCACCGCGTCGTACTCCCGGTTCAAGAGCCGCGGGACCTGAGACGTCGCCCAGATGCCGGGAGTGCAGACATCCGGGTCGCCGGGGTCCGGCTCCACCGGCCCGCCCCCCGTACCGGTGCCAGATGTCTCCCCGCCACCGGAGGAGACCCCAGGTTCACCGGGTGCTATCTCGCCAGTGCAACCAGCGAGAAAAGTTGATGACGTCAAAAATGTTGCCGTACCAATGTACGCTAGTTGCCGCAGCGTTCGCATAATATGACTATCCCCGGCCTGCGTCGCGCTGATCCCCCTGCGCATGATTCCAACGCTGGCCCAACCGGCGAGCCCCCGACTCGGGGAGCTGGCGCCCGCACGCGCTGCAGAGGCCGCCCGTGTGGTGGAATCTTCGCGAATGGCTTTACAAGAACATGTCACGGGCGCGAAGCCGGAGCACCCCGCGTACGCGGCGCATTCATCCCTCGAGGGCGCGACAGGCTCGGGAACGAGACCGCTCAGGCGTTCGCCCTGAGCGCGGCGAACTCGCCTGGATCGTGGATGGTGGGAGGATTGGTCCCGCCACCGATGAAGTCTTCCGTCCGGTCGTACATACCGAAGTGTGTCACCGGATCCGAACCGCCCGGTGCCGGGAAACCATCCGTGCCTGCCTTGATCCCGAGGGCGTTCATCAAGTTGCAGAAGTACTTGTTGATCGGCGCGTTGGCGAGCGACGGATCGGTCCCCGTTTCCTGGGAGATCGCGTCGACCTGGTCCGACGTGCCATCGACACATGTGATCTCGCTGTTGCCGGTCGTGAGATCGGGCGAGCCGTCGTCGACGTTCACGGCCCAGCCGGTCTTGAAGTAGCCGCCGGCGCCGCCAGCCTGGAGGATCGGCAGGTTGTTGAGGTTGCGGGCGCAGCCGTCCGACGCGTCCTGGAACCAGACGGCCGCGCAGTTATCGAGGAGCGTCCCGTCGCCCTCGTCGATCTGGTTCAGCTGCTCGACGAGGTGGGCGAACTTCCTCGCATAGTAGTCGTCGATCTTGAGGAGCATGTCGATCACCCCCGGGACGCAGGTCCCCGTCATGTTCGCACTGTCCAGGCGACCCGAGATACTGGCGCTCTCGTACTCCAGGCCGAGCCCCCGGAAAAGGAAGTTCCCGGGGTACTTCAGGAAGATGACGGGGTTCGCGTTGCACGCCGCCGCGAGCACGGCGAGGTTCGAACAGAGGTCCGCTCCGTCCAGACCATCCGAGATTCGCCGCGTCAGCCGGTCGTCGACGCTCGGGGTCGTGTTCGCCAGGTTGACGTTCTCTTGCGTCGCGCCGAGCGCCGTGGCGAGGGACGTGTCGCACTGCGAAGAAGCCACCACGCTTCCTGTCGCGTTGAGGAGTTCCTTCCAGGCTGCGAGCTTCTGCTTGTCGGCGCGGCTCATGTCGAGCCGCTCGAGCCTCTGCAGATCATCCTTCACGATGTCGAGGATGCTCTTGCCGCGCATCGCCGCGTAGGTGTCCGGAGACGTCGGCTTCCCCGCCTCGAAGACGCCCGTGAGGCTGCTGAAGGCCTGTGACACGTTGAGGCCCTTGAAGGGGGTCTCGGCGGCGGAGTAGGAGATCGCCGAGAAAGCACCGTCATTCTGACCAGCCGTGTTCAAGAGCAGCGGAGTGCCTTGCGGGCTGAGCTGTCGTGCGATGACGTGGTCCAGCGAGGGACCGGTCGGTCTGGCGTTGAACTTCGTCGCTTGATCGAAGCTGAACGGGTCGTTGCTGTTGGGAGTGACCGGGTGGCAAGTGAAGTACGACCCGTTCACCTGCAAGTGGCGATCGTTCCCCTGCCCCCGATCCATCCTCACCGTCCACTCGTTCATCGCGCGGATGCCTCGGGGCATGAGGAGCTTGTCGACGTAAGGCGCCAGGTGCTTGAGCGTCGTCGACTGGAGGTCCGCGGCGGTGAGCGGGCCGTGCGACTTCTTCGGGAACCACCGCGTCGTGATGCAGCCATAGTGCGTGTACATCACGATCAGCCGCTTCGGTGGCGTGACCGGCTGCGCCATCGCGGTGCGGTCGACGAGCGAGCCGAGGAACGGCGCCGCGACACAAGCCCCACCCAGCCCCCGGAGGAAGATTCTTCGGTTCACGCGCTTTGTCATGGCCGTATTTTTCCCGCCTCAATGGATACAAACGCCCGGCTGCCCCTCGGAACGCCCTCCGAATGCCCGCGCCTGCGGCGTCTCCATCACCCCTACAATGCCCGCAGGCGCGTGAACGTATTTGTATTTCGCCCGGCCAGCCGCGTTCGTCGGGCGCCCCTCGCCTCAGGCTCGAGCGCAGAAACGGCGCCAGATGTCGCGGTAGATCGACTCGAGATTGCGGGCGAAGCGGGGGCCGTCCATCAGCGGCGACTGCTTCACGCGATCGCGCAGCGTTCGGCGAAGCTCGCCGAGGTGCTCGAGGTCCTCGGCGAGCGAGCTGGCGACCCGAACGTAGTCTTCCGGCGTCGACGCGATGAGCTCCGGCAGACCCAGGTTCATCGCCTGGCAGACGCCGGCGCGGCCGACCACGGTTTCACCTGCGAGGGTCACCACCGGGACGCCCATCCACAGCGCGTCGAGGCTCGTGGTGTGGCCGTTGGAAGGGAACGTATCGAGACAGATGTCGATCTCGCGGTACCTTCGCAGATAGTCGAGCCGCCCGCACCGATCGACGAACTCGATCCGATCGAGCTGGACGCCCCCTTCCTCGAAGATCGAGCGCACCCGGTCCCGCGCCCTTCCCTGAGGCGCCATGAGCGTGAGCCGCGATCTGGGCACCGCGGCCAGCACCCTCGTCCAGACATGAAGCACCCCTTCATTCACCTTCCGGAAGTGGTTCAGGCAGCCGAAGTTGACCCTCCCCTCCGCGAGAGCGGGGAGAGCGCTCACGTCGGGCACGTCGGTGAGCGGGTCGTAGCACCAGAAGGAGTCGGGGAGCCGAAGGGTCTCCTCCGTGTAGACGTCCGTGCTTGCGCCGGGGGGATCGAGGAAGGGATCGGACAGACGATAGTCCATCGATTCGAGGCCGGTCGTCCCGGGGTACGCCAGCCAGCACACCTGAAGGGGAGCGGGCCGGCGGGCAAAGACCAGGACGCGGCGGTCAGTCATATGCATGGTGAGATCGACCAGGATATCGATCTGATCCCGTCGAATGACCTCGGACAGGGCAGCGTCGTCCAGCGCCGCGACCTCGCGAAAAACGTCGGCATGACCGCGAATGCGATCCGTCAGGTTATCCGGCTTGTCCGTGCTCGAGTAGCAGAAGATCTCGAACTGCCGGTGGTCATGGTTCTGGAACAGTGGGATCGTGAAGAGAGACTGGACGTGCGTTCGGAAGTCGGGTGACACGTAACCGATGCGGAGCCGCCGATCGGACGAGCGATCGGTCTTGTGAGGGGGAGCCTGCGCGGTGAGGGGGCGGGCATGCCGGGCATTCCACGCGCGCGCCTCGGCGAGGATGTCGCCCTCGGTGACGTTCGGCCAGAACGGCATGTTGAAGAGAAGAGCGCTGTGCGCAGCGGGGTCGTCGGGACACAGGGCGACCGCTTCGCGGTACATCGCCTGGGACTCGTCGAGGAGCCCCGACTCGCCGAGCGCGGCGGCGAGATAATCCCGAGCGACATGGAAGTTTCGGTCGATCTCGAGCGCTCGACGCAGATCGTCGATCGCTTCGTCGAAACGGCCGGCATCCGCGTGAATCGCGCCGAGCGCAGTGTACGCGTTGGCCATCCGCGGATTGAGCGTCAGCGCCACGCGGTACCAGGCCGCCGCGTCGTCCGACCGGCCGCCGAGGCGCAATGTCTCGCCGAGGGCCGCCAGGGCATCGGATGCGCTCAAGCTCGACTCGGGGCTGCGCGTCGCCGCCGGACCGACCCCGGCGGCAGACGCACCCCGTTGGTCCCTCAGGCTCGCGAGGCGCTCGCCAGCCTGCAATAACCCAGGTTCGAGATCGCGGGCGCGCTCGTAGCACGCCGCCGCCGCGTCCAGGTCCCCTTGCTCCTCGAAGGTGAGAGCAAGGTTGAACACCGCTTCGGCGAAGTCGGGCTTCCGCGCGACGGCCATGAGCAACACGGCGACCGCCTGGGGTCTCCGGCCGAGGCAGCGATACACGTCGCCGAGATGCGACAGGTAGAGGGCGTTGTTCGGGGCGACGCGGACGGCTCGCTCGAGGAGCGCGGCGGCCTCCGCGAGCCGACCGGATTGGACGGTGATCACGCTGAGAAGAAGCAGCGCGTCGCCATGCCCGGGCGCTTGCTCGAGCGCGCCGCGATAGAGGAGCTCTGCGCGATCGACTTGCCCGGCCCGATGAAACTGCACTGCCAATTCGAAGAGCGAAGCGGCGGTCACGGGGAGTTCCTTGTCGAAAGAGTGCGGGATCTCGCTGAGCAGGATGGCTGCGCCCTGGCGCTGAGCGCAAGCCGGTTTTCATGTCGACCGGCCCGTCCAGCATGGCTGTACGATGGGAGGGCCACTTCGAGGAGCTTGACTTTCGGATCGCGCTTGGAGCTCCTCGCCCCTCCCGACGTTGATCGTGCCGGACCAGGTCAAGCAACCGAGCTCGGGCGGGACGCCTGGCGCGGCGAAGAGCCCTGCTGACATGGTGCGACGAGGAGCAACGACGCGACGCGCCCGCGTCTGCCTGGTGACGGGAGGTCTCGAGAGGCGCTCAGCGCACGTGAGACCGGCTTGAGCGCACAAGGCACGAGTGCCAATCGACCCGTACAGCATGGCTGTACGCCAGGATGGCCTCCACGAACCGCTTGATTTTCGGGTGGCGTTTGCTCATTCTATCCGCACAAGAGGACGTTCCACGTCTCGCGCAGCTCTTGCCTGGGGGCGACGTGGCTCGCGCGTCGCCTCTGCAATCCGAAGCTCGAAGCCTTTTGCTTCGATCCACGGGAACGAGAGCTAAACCTTCTCTCTCACCATCCTCGTCGTGAACCATGAAATTTCGATTCTCAAGCTTCATCGCGGCAGCATTCGTCGCCATCCTGTCACCGCTTCCAGGCTGCTCCGACGACCCTGACGATACCGGCGCTGGAGGCGCCGGCGGCACGGATGCCGGAAGCACGAGCGCCAGTGTGTCTGCCTCGAGCGCGGTCGGGTCCGGCGGTTCGGGCGGGGCTGGCTCGACCAGCGCGAGCACCGGTGGCGACGGCGGCTCGACCGGCGGCGGCAGCGGGCAAGCACCGACGTTCGAGACGTTGCAGTTCGTCATACAAAACGCGTGCTTCGGGGCAGGTTGCCATAACGACGATATGAACCCCCTGAACTTGATGGTCGACGGAGAGCTCCACATGAGGGTGAGCTCCCACGTAACCAAGAATTGCGGAGATCTCGTCGACACCGAGAATCCGGAAGAGAGCGCGCTCATCAAGATCCTGAAGGGGCCGTGCGGCGGAACTCCGCGAATGCCCCTTGAGTGCGTCAACGATGGGGATGCCAAGTGCATACCCCCCGACTACATCGAAGCGCTCACGCAATGGATCGCGGACGGCGCGCAGGAGTAGCCGGGCTTGGCGAGTAGCCGCCGACGGGTTGCGGCGCCCCACGGGCGCATCGTGTCATGGGACAGCCGAGCGACCCGTCGGATGGTCTACTGCTTTGCCATCGCGCCTGCCGGATATGCCGCTTGATCAGCTCCGGGCATGTCCACGGTGTTCGTCTCGAAGGCCCAGCTGCCACCCGGCGGAATCTGGACTGTCCCGGTGGCGATCGCGACGCCGAGCGGGCGCCCGACGCGATTGACTGAGAAGACCGTGACAGAGGGATCGCTCACCGCCACGTCGAGCCCGTTGAAGAGCGTGCCCGTGTACACCGTGCCGGCGCCACCCGTCACGGCCTTCACTTCGCTGGCGCTGAGGCCATCGATGGGAACGACGTCGAGAGCGAAGTAGGGGCACCGGTAGACGACGTATCCCACATCTTCGATCACGATGTCCGGGGGCAGATCCGTCACCGAGGTCATGGTCACGTCACCTGGACCCACGCACGCAGCGATCGCGTCCGAGCCATCCGTGACTCGATAGAAATGCTGAGTCAGCAACCCGTTGATCCCAGATGCCAGGGACTGCTGAGCCTTGTTGTAGAGCTCGACGGAGAGGGCAGCGCTGCAGGCCGGGGTATCCCCGTCGTTCCTCAAGGCGGCGTAGAGCTCGGTGTTGGTCGGTCCTTTGCGGAGAGTTAGCGCGATCACGTTGAGCACGCCGTTCCCGCCGGGGAGCGCCATGATGGTGAGGTCTTCGGGGACGATGAGCGCCTCGTCACCAGTGTCCCCGCCCACCCCGGCGCCGTCGCTCGCCTCGCTCGAGCAGGCCAGCGGGACGAGCACAGCAGCAGGGATGAGGAAACGCTTCGCCAGCATGAACATGAGAAGGGATGTCCAGCCTATCGCTGCCCGCCATCGTTGGACAGCACGGAGTCGCGCCGTGAGGCGCACCACGAAGAGCGGCAACTTCGCGATGCCCGCGGTCGCCGACCGTGCACAAGCGCAAAGACCCCTTCGGTAAGAAGGGGTCTTTGGACCCGAGCTCGTCGGGGTGTTCAGGACCTGGCGCCGAGAGTGCTCAGGCCTTGAGCTCCGTGAACCCGCCCGGATTCTTGATCGAGGCGCCGGCTACTGCGCCCTTGCCACCGATGAACTCTTCCGTCTTGTCGGAATAGCCGAACTTGGTCACCTCCGCGGAGCCACCCTTCGCGGGGAAGCCGTCCGCGCCCGCCTTCACGCCCATGGCGTTCATGATGTTGCAGAAGTACTTGTTGATCGGCGCGTTGCCGACCTTCGGATCGGTCCCGGTGCCCTGGTTGATACCGTTGACCTGGCCGCTGCCGTTGGCGCACTGCGACTCGCTGTTGCCGTTCGTCGGTGTCGACGCGGGGTCAACGTTGATGATCTGACCGGTCTTGAAGTAACCGCCGCCGCTACCGGCCTGGATGATCGGCGCGTTGTTGAGGTTGTGCGCGTTGCCGTCCGACATCTCGTTGAACCAGATAGCGACGCTGGTGTCGAGGACCGTCTGCCCATTGCCCTGGGGGATGCTGTCGAGCATTCCGACGAGCTTCGCGAACTTCTGCGCGTAATAGGTGTCCACCTTGACGAGCCACTCGAGCGCGTTGGGCAGGCAGCTGCCGGTCATGCCGGCGTTGTCGAGGCGGTGCGACAGGGAGTGCGACTCCATCGTGATGCCGAGCCCCTTGAAGTTGTAATTTCCCGGGTACTTCAGGAAAATGACGGGGTTGGCGTTGCAGGCGGCCGCGAGCGCCGCGATGGCCGAGCTGATATCCGCTCCATCCAGATCGCCGGAGACCTTGGTCGTGAGGACGTCGACGCCCAGGCCGCCCGACGACGCCTTGGAGGCGTTCGCGGACGTCGCGCCGAGCATCGCGCCGAGCTCCTCGCTGCACTGCGCGGAAGCCACCACGGTCCCCGTCTGGTTGAGGAGCTCCTTCCAGGCCGCGAGCTTGCGCTTGTCGGCCTGGCTCATGTCGAACCGCTCGAGCGTCTGCAGATCGTCCTTCACGAGGTCGAGGATGCTCTTGCCGCGGAGCGCCGCGTAGGTGTCCGGATTCATCGGCTGCCCCGTCTGGAACAGGCCCGTGAGGCTGCTGAAGGCCTGCGACGCGTTGAGACCCCTGAAGATGGTCTCGGCGGCGGAGTAGGAGATCGCCGACTGAGAGTTGTCATTCTGGCCAGCCGTGGCGATGAGCAACGGCGTGCCCTGCGGGCTGAGCTGCTGGGCCATGATGTGATCCAGCGAAGGACCGACAGGCTTCGCGTTGAACTTCGTCGCCTGGTTGAAGCTGAACGGGTCGTTGCTGTTCGGAGTGACCGGCTGGCAGGTGAAGAACGACCCCACGATCTGCGTGTGGGAGTCGTTCCCCTGTCCGCGCTTCATGTTGGAGGTCCACTCGTTCATCGAGCGGATGCCGCGCGGCATGAGGAGCTTCTTCGCGTAGGGAGCGAGGGCCGCGAGGCTCGTCGACTGGAGGTCAGCAGCCGTGAGCTCACCCTGGGTCTTCGTGGGGAACCACTTGTTCGTGACGCACCCGTAGTGGGTGAACATCACGATGAACGCTTTCCCACCCGAAGCGGTCTGGGCCTTTGCGTCGCGCTCCCACACGGAGCTGAGGAACGGCGCGGCCAGGGCGGCTCCGCCCAGGCCACGAAGGAAGATTCTGCGGTTCAGTTGCTTGCTCATGGTCAAGTTTCCTCAGCTTTCACGGCGTTTCGCGGACGCGCACGCGGAAAGAATCCGCTTGAGTGAGATCGGCCAGCAGGTTGAGGATGCTGTAGCCCCCCTCAGCCAGCTTCATGTCGATCTG
Source organism: Sorangium sp. So ce128 (assembly GCF_051525245.1). Taxonomy (NCBI): domain Bacteria; kingdom Pseudomonadati; phylum Myxococcota; order Polyangiales; family Polyangiaceae; genus Sorangium; species Sorangium sp. So ce128. The sequence continues at coordinate 9,766,909 of NZ_CP150313.1, forward strand.
ATCGACGACGCACTTATCTTTCCCGTTCGGATCCCGCCCGAAGGCATAGGAGACCCACGACTCAGCGTAAAGCTGCTTGGCCTTCTGAAGCTGAGCGATTTCCTGCATGAGCGCCAGCGGAGAGGAGATCTCCTTCACGTTACCGTCGCCGAAGTCGATGGTGTTCGTCGTGACGCTTGCGTCGATCGCACCACCAAGAGGATCGGTCGTCTGCCACTTTCCGATGCCGTCGAAGTTCTCCATCACGAATCCCGGAGGATTGATGACCGAGTGGCAGCCTTTGCAGGATGCCGGCTCCGTCAGCTTTTCGATCCTCGCGCGTTGCGTTGCGAACTCGCCCTGAACGGTCTGCATGGTGGCGCCGGGGATGGGCGGCCCCGGATTGACGCCGAGCAGGTACACCGAGATGAACGCGCCTCGCAGGATCGGGCTCGTGGCGTCGTAGCCCGCGTAGGAGCTCAAGAACCCGACGCGCGTCAGGAAGCCCGGCCGCTGGTTGGCGTCCAGCTCCACCTTGGTCAGCTCGGTGCCGTAGCTCGCAGGATCGAGCCCATAGATCGCCGCGTTGTCCTTGTTGACGAAGGCGACATTGCTGAGGAGGAGGTCGTCGAACGAACCGTTCTCGAACGCGATGTCTTCGAAGAAGGCGTCGAGCTCTGCCTGCCAGCTGGGCTTGGCGGCGTCGGAGTACAACGGATACGTCTCGGTGTCGTGATCCATCTTCCACCAGTGGGCGTTTCCATTGTTCATCTGCGCCCAGTTGCGGTGGAATGCCGTCACGAGCGGCCCGGTCTTCTCGCGCACAGCGATCATGCGCTGCGCCTGGGCCAGAATCTGCTCCTTGGTCTGGAGCTCGTTGCTGTCGGCCGCCGCGCTCAGCACCTCGTCCGGAGCGGAGCCCCAGAGCAAGTACGAAAGCTTCGTCGCCACCTCGTAGCTGGACAGCTTGATGCCCTGACCCGACGCATCCGCGTCGGTCGCCAGCTCGGGGAGCATGAGGAACGACGGCGACACGAGGAAGCCGACCAGCGTTGCCTCGGCGACCTCGGCGGGCGTCCCTGCCGGCGTAATCTGGCCCAGCTTCTGGAACCGCGCCACCTCCAGATCGGTCAGCGGGCGACGGAACGCCTTGCGGCCGAAGGTCTTGATGGTCTGCTCCAAGCAGCCGGCCGCCGCAGGATCGCAGCTGATGAACTTGGACTTGTTCGACCCAGCCATCACCGCCTTGGCGATCTTCTCGGCAACCTCTTGATAGAGACGCCACGCGTCAGGGGTCATCGGGCCGTCGAAGTCGTCGACGAGCTGCTCGGACGGCAGCTTGCTGTCGACGCTGGTGACGCCAAGGAGATCCCGCACCGTATTGTCGTACTGCCGGTTCAGCAGCCGGGGGATCTGGCTCGTGATCGGGATGCCGGGGATGCACTTCTCGGGGGGACCGTTGTCGGGCTCGTCCGTGCCCCCCGAACCGGTGCTGCCGCTGCCGCTGCCGCTGCCGGAGGTCTCCCCGCCGCCGGTGATCTCACCATCGCCGGGCGCTATCTCGCCGGTGCACCCAGCGAGGAAGGTCAATGAGGTGAAAAATGTTGTCGTACCAATGTACGATAGTTGCCGTAACGTTCGCATGACCTCACTATTCCCGGTCCGCGCCGAAGTGATCATGGGAGCGGATCAAAAGTTATGAATCAGTCCGAGGGTCGCCATCCGGGAGATCACGCGCGTCTGGCCGACCGCTTCCTCTGGAGACGTGATAGTGAAACGCCGGCGTACGAGCGGCGCCCTGATGCCCTCTTCGACCTCGAGAAACTGCCCGTTTGGCGCGCGGACGCCGAGTTCGCTGCGGATCAGCGACGCGCGCGGGCCGCTGCAGGGGCCGCCAAGCGCGTCATTGCGACGCGGCGCGGCGGCGCGATCGGAGCCATAAAAACGCTCTCCTCGGCGGCCCGTTGAGCTCGAGCGCCGCGGAATGGAGAGTACGCGTGGACCACGACACCGCACGAGACGCCGTCGACGGTCGGGGTATGTCCCTCGCCGTGCCCATCGATCACGCCGCAGCGCGGCGTTGACGTCGAGCCCTGCGCGCGCCGGCGGCGCGCGGGCGATTCAACCTTCCTCTAGATAGAGCTCCATCCGCGCGAGTTCTCAAACTAAAAAGTGCGCCCGCGAGATACAACCATGCTGGATAGCGCCAATGGGAACGGAGCATCTGTCGCCGGGCTCGAGCGGCCCATCGGCAGCAGTTAAGGAGCGCCCGACGAGAGCTCGCTCGGCCGCGAGAGGCCGGCGCTTCTTGCGCGGGCGCACGGGTCTCACGAATCCAGTAGGTCCCCAAATGTGCAACCATGGCATTCCAAACCTCGTGTCATTCGTGGGCAACGCGCCGCATCACCCGACGTGAGGACCATCACGCCAATCGGGTCATCTGCGGTCGGGGCGGTCACTTCTGGCTCGGAAAGCCGGTTCTGCTCGCGACGTCGTCGACGCGGTTCATGGGAGGGCGCGGCCTCCCCTTCCTCCGCGGCCTTCGCGAGAGCGGGCGCGCGGCCCCGCTCGACCAGGCGTTGGGTCGATGATGTGCGGGTGTCGACCGGGCGCGTCGAGGCGCTCGTCGAGGAGATTCGCCCGGCGGCCGCTGAGAACGCGGGGGCTACGGCGGATGAAGACTCGGTGTCGTCGTCGTGGAGTCGTGGGCTTGTGGACTTGAATACTCGCTCTCCAGGCTTCAGCAGGTTGGCGCTTGCCCGTGAGGCGGTGTGACGCTAGCGTGAGCCCTCGGAAGCCAGCTTCCCTGCCCCGCGCCCTCTGCACAACGATGCAATCGAAGTCCTTGGTCGTCATCGGGGCTGTCGCTCTTGCCCTCCCTCTCGCATGCTCGGCGAGCCCCCCCGATGATGGGGCGGGCAACGGCGGGAGCGGACCCGGCAGCGGCGGGGATACTGCCAGCGGCGGCTCGTCGGGGAGCGGTGGAGTCCTCCTGCCAGTCGGCGGAGCCGCGAGCAGCGGAGGCGGGGGCGGCGGCGAGGCGGGAGCTGGCTCGAGCGGCTCGGAGGCGGGCGGGGGCGGCCTGGGCGGGGACCCCGGCGAGGGCCTGCATTTCGTGCCGGAAGGCTTGTCCAGCACCGACATGGACGAGGAAGGGGCTGGGCTCAAGCTGGTTGCCTTCACCCTGGTGCAGGGGGCGACGGGCCCGGAGCTCTACGCCGCGGTCAGAAATGACGGGGAGACCCCGTCCTGCGACGCCGGCCTGATGTTTTACTTCATCGACAAGGCCGAACAGCTCGTGACAACCTGGGGCGGCAGCTTGCTCAGCGGTCGCCTCTATCGGCTGGACGACGGCTCTGGCGTGATGATCCCCTGCATCGGCCCGGGCGAGATCGCGATGACTGGCTCAGCGGATCTCCCAGGTGACCTCGTGATCGAGGAGCTCGGGTATCTGAAACATAGGTTTCCGGCATTCACCGTGGACGTGGTCCCTGTCGATGCCGTCAACGTCAGCGAGGTGAAGACCGTCGGCAGAGGCGCCGGGAGCGCCTACATGGGCACGCTCGAGAACCGACTCGATGTGGCAGTGAGCGATCCCAAGATAACGGTCTTCCCGGTGAATCGAGTCGGACGACCGCTCGGCATGGCGACGAGCAGCGCGGCCGCCGACGTTCCGCCCGGCGGGATCTGGACCTTCGAGACGACTACCGTGGACGACGTCGGCGTTGGTCACGTCGCCTATCCGACGGTTTCGGTTCCTCCGTGAAGCGGGGTGCAGGTTCGTGTGGTACGGATTCGGCCGGGGGCAGGCGAATGAGGCGCAGGAAGGTACGCCGCAGCGAGCCGAACGGCGCGGATGAGCCCGTAGCGCGGGTCGCGCCCGATCGCAGAGAGGCGCGACATGCCCTGTGGCCTTTGACTCCGCCGCGATGCTGCCCCCGCCTCCCGCGCGTCCGCGCGCTCGCCTACAGTTCACCACGAGCGCGCCGATCCTACCCCCGGCCCGAAGCGACCCAGTGAGCCCCATCCTCTCCCTCTGCGACGGCTACGAGCTCGACCTCTCCGACTACGCGCGCACCGGGCTGCGGGTCGGCATCTGGGCCTCCTCCGGCCGGGGCAAGAGCTTCGGCGTCGGGGTCCTCTGCGAGGAGCTGCTCGCCGCCGGCATCCCTGTCGTCGCGATCGATCCCGAGGGGGAGCTCTACACGCTGCGCGAGCGGTTCCGCGTCCTCGTCCTCGGGGGCGCCCACGCGGACCTGCCGCTGCCCTCCGGCGAGCGCGCGGCGGAGATCGCGCTCGCGAGGGTGCTCGACGAAGGGCTCGGCCTCATCGTCGATCTGTCGGATCAGCCGACGAGCCGCTCCCAGCAAGAGGCCGCGCTCCCGTTCCTCGAGCGGCTCTGGGTCCTCCTCTCGGAGCGCCGCGCCCCGGCGGCCGTCGTGATCGAGGAGGTGCACATCTTCGCGCCTCAATCGGGCGCGTCGCTCACCTCGGACATCTTGCACCGGTTCGCGAAGCAGGGCCGCAAGCGCGGCGTCCTCCTCGTCGTCGCCAGCCAGCGCACGCAGGCGGTCTCGAAGGAGCTCATGAGCCAGCTGAATTTTCCCGCCATCGGCGGCTTCGAGATCGAGCGCGACTACGACGCGGTGAGGGCGCTCGTCGACGGGCACACGTTCGAGGAGTTCCGCGCGCTCCCGGCCGGCGAGTTCTTCCTGCCCGCCGCCGGGGGATTCGAGCGCTGGCGCGCCCGCCACACCGCCCACGGCGGCGAGGCGCCGAGCTGGACCGGTGAGCCCGGCGGCGTGCCGCGCGTCGCGGACGCCACGCTGAGCACGCTCCTCGACGAGCTGCGCGAGGCGCTCGCGGCCGAGAGCGCGAGCCAGCAAGGCCCGGATCCGAGCGCCGCGCTGCGGGCCGAGATCCGCCGGCTCCAGCAGCAGCTCGCCCGGACCGACGAGGCGCGCAGAGCCGCCGAGGCCGAGGCCGAGCGGCTGCGCACCGCGCTTCAGGTGGCCGGCGTCGTCAAGGTGGTGATCCAGAGCGAGATCGTGGCGCGCGTTGGCCATGGCGAGGTCGCGCAGGCGCCGGCGGCTGCCGCTCCGCGCGCCCCCGCGGCGCCCGCGCTCGGCGCGCCCATGGACCGCGTCCCGGGGGCGCCCGCGCTCCCCGCCGCCGCGGCGTCGGGCGGCGCGGCCGTGAAGATCATCGCGAAACCGGCCTCTCCGTCGCTCCGGGATCTCGCGATGCCGGCCGCCACGATGCTCGAGGTGCGCGGCGTCAAGCAGATGGTGAGCGCCGCGAGGAGCCACGCGCGGCGCCGATCCCCCCGGTCCGTGGCGCACGTCGCGCTGGCCGCGAAGCTGCTCGCCCGCGGCGCGGCGCTGACCGCGGAGGAGCTCGCCGCCCGCGGCGGCTCACGCAGCCAGGTCGAGATCCGGCGCGCCGCGCACGCGCTCACCGCGCTCGCCCGCGCGGGCTTCGCCTCGCTCCAGGGCGGCCGTCACGCGCTCAACGAGGCGGCCGTGCTCCGCGCGATCCAGAGCGGCTGACGAGAGGCGGCTCCGAGCCGAGCCCTGGCGGGGACGCCCAGACGCTCGCGGCGCGCAGGCGCCGCCCGAGCTGCGCTAGCAGTAGGAAACGAAGATCAGGCGGATCGTCGCCAGCGTCCCGAGCACGAACAGCCCTGCATAGAAGATCGTCCGTTTGCGCCGCAGCTGCTCGGCGCTGAGCCCGGTGGACGCGGGCTCCTCACCAGGCGCCGCCTCCCCGCCGACGTGCACCGCCGGCACCGCGATCGGCCCGCTGTTTGCCGGCGGCCTGCTCGCTCCAGGCGGCCTGCTCGCGACGGGCGGCGTGCTCGCTCCGGACGGCCTGCCCGCGACGGGCGGCGTGCTCGCTCCGGACGGCCTGCCCGCAACGGGCGGCGTGCTCGCCGTGGAAGCGACGCCGTTCGCAGCCTGGGCCGCGGCCAGCCCTCGCTGGAGCTCCCCCTCCGGCGTGGTCGACATCGCGTGCAGGCGCGGGCGCTGCGGAACATCGTCCGGGCCGTCGAAATCGAGGTACTGCACCGAGAGCGAGCCCGTCGCGGCGCCGAGAGGGAGCGGGGCGTCGCTTCGGCCCGCCGCAGGAACGCCGTGCCGTCCATCGGGCGACGACGGGCGGACCGACCTACGGTCAGCGGACGTGGTCGCGACCGCCGGCGCCTTTCGCCCGAGGCCCGGCGAGCTCTGTCTCGGCGCGCTCTCCGGAGGGAGTGACGGTGAGGCGCGGTGACCGGCGCCGCTCAGCGAGCCCGTCCTCGCGATGCAGGCCTCGACGTGCTCCTTCAGCTCGCTCCGGGCCTCTTCCTCGGCGCCGTGGCCCATGTCGCGGAGCACTTGCTCCAGATCGCCGGCCAGCCTGCCCGCGCTGGCGGTCCGCTTCTCGATGGAGAACTCGGTCGCCGCGTCGAGCGCAGCCGAGAGCCGCGCGCCCAGGTCGGGCAGGAGCTCGCGCGTGCGAGGGATCGGCAGCGACGCGACGCCCATGATCAGCTGCCTCTGCGTCTCGGCCTTGCGCACGCGGCTGCCGAGCAGCGCCTCCAGGAGCGTGATCCCCAGGGAGAACACGTCCGCGCGCCCGTCGAACGGCTCCCCGCGCGCCTGCTCCGGAGGCATGTACGGGAGCTTCCCCTTGAACACGCTGCTCTCGGACTGCTCGTCCGCGAGGCCCGGTATCCGCGCGACGCCGAAGTCGGTCAGGCAGACGCGGCCGTCCCGCCCGATCAGGATGTTGGACGGCGAGACGTCGCGGTGGACGACCGCGTAGCTCTGCCCTTCGTCCTCGCACAGGCTGTGCACCGCCTCGAGCGCCCTCGCCATCTCCCGGCCGATGTAGGCCACGGCGCGCGGCGAGAACGCGCCCACCTTCCTGAGCACGCGATCGAGGGCAGGGCCGTCGATGTAGTCGAGCGCGAGGTACACGGAGCCCTCGAATTCCCCGAACTCGACCAGCCGGACGACGTTCGGGTGATCGAGCCGCGCGATCACCAGGGCCTCGGCGAAGAACGACTCCCTCGCGCTCTCGCCGAGCCCTGGCCTCGGGACCAGCCGCTTCAGCGCGACGTGGCGCCGGAGGTCGGGAGGCCCCTCCTCGGCGAGCCACACCTCCCCCATCCCGCCCTTGCCCAGCATCCGGATGAGCCGGTACTTGCCGGCGAAAAGCTCCGGCGGCGGATCGGACTCGGCGTTCTTGCGACGCGGGCGGGAGGCGGGCATCTCGTGGTGTGCAGCGCTCGATCTCGACTCCGTCGAGGCTAGCCCTCCTGCTCGGGGTGGAGAGGGTGCAAGCAAGGCATGCCCGATCCTACCGCTGCCCGCGCGCCGCAGGAATCACCGCGTCGATGCCCGGCGCAGATCCAGCCTGCATGGACTGGGGCCCGCCTCACCGAGAGGGCGCCGCTCACGCCTCGCTCACTCCTGCGTGTGCTCCTCGCGGATCGGCTCCCGCATGGTCGTCGCCGGGAACCACTCGAAGAAGCGGTGGATGAGCTGGCGCCGCTCGGGCTCGATGTACTCGAACACGGCGCCCCGGTCGTTGATCTCCCAGAACTCGTTGCTCGTCACGGCCAGGAGCTCCGCGCGGATGGAGCGCAGCCTGTCGGGCCGCTCGTCGCGCATGTCGCGGTAGATCTTCCGCGCGAGCGCCTCCTCACCCTTCTGCAGGTAGTACGTGGCGAGCTTGACCTGCGCCTTGCGGACGCCGCGGAGCGACGGCTCCTGCTGATCGAGCTCCGCTTCCTTGTCCACCTCGAGGAAGAGCTGGAGCAGCTCGTCCCGGGCAGGTGCGTGCAGGTCGTACGCGCGCTCGTTGACCACGCAGAGATCGAACGCGACGGTCTCGGTGAGGAACGCGAGCCCCATCGCGTGCGCCGTCTGCGCGTAGTACTTGAAATGACGCGCGATCTCGAGGACCTGATCCCCCCACCCCGCCTTGAGCAGCTCCTCCGCGAGGTAGCGGTACTGGTTCAGGTTGTTGTAGGCCGCGGCGATGTCCTTCGCGTTGAGCGACCTGCGCATGTAGGTGTTGAAGAACTTCACGACGACCGCGACGGCCGCGCGGTCTCCAGCGGCGATGGCGGTCTGCCCGATGTAGCGCGTGTCGATGGCGATGCGCGTGATGAGGTCGGGCATCGCCGTGAGCGCCTCGCGATAGACCATCAAGAACTGGCGGAGCGCCTTGTACTCGAGCCAGGTCCGCGCGGTCGACAGCTTGCCGAGCGCCTCGGCGTTCATGCTCACGAAGTCGGTGTCCTTCGCGAGGCGATCGCGGATCTGGAACCAGCGCGGATCGAGCGTCGCCTTGTGGGGCAGGTACGCGACGACGAGCTCCGACAGCGAGTCGATCGTCTTCGACGCGATCCCCTTGTCCTTCTGGTCGATCGCGTTGAGCGCCACGTCGGCGAGCTGCTCCAGCGACGAGAGCGCCGTCACCCGGCGCTCGTCGACCTCGGCCTCACCCTCTCCGCCCGCGGGGCGCAGCGCCTGCTCGACGCCGCTCGTCTTGATCCGCCGGACCACGTTGTCGGGCTCGACGAAGTCGAACACGTACCCGAAGTAGGGCGCCATCATGAGCAGGCTCGCGGTGAGCAGCCCCATCGTGACGAGGACGCCGTAGACGGGGACGAAGACGTCCTCGGTCGGGGCGCCGCCGCCGACGCGGATCGAGAAGTTGACCCACAGCGAGAACACCGCGCTGACGACGAAGAAGCCCATCACGAGCATGTTCGTCCGGTCGCGGAAGAACATCTCGGTGATCCGCGGCGTGTAACGGTTCGCGGCGAGCTGCACGATGATGGACGCGACCGTGATGACGATGCCGAGGATGGCGGCGATGACCTCGCCGATGCCGCCCATGATGTGCTCGGCGTCGCTCGGCGACATGCGCGCGAACACCTCCCAGAGCGAGAGGTGCGCGTTCTCGTGTCGCGCGACGTCGAGCAGGTGGACGACGGCGAGGGTCGCGACGCTGACGCCCAGGAGATACGACATCGGCCGCAGCCAGATGCGGGCCATGGTCGCGCCCCTGCGACGCTGTCTATCCGCGTCGTCTGCGGTCCGATCGGGTCTCATCAGGTGACCGTCGCTCGGTCGACCTGCTTGCCGACCCGCCTGCCCTCCCGCTCCACGCTGCCCCCCACGCACCTGCTCCACGCGTCCGCCACGCCAGGCGGCAGCCCGGCTATTTCTTCTCCGGGGGGCTGTCGAGATCTTCCGCGAGGTAGCTGAGGATCACCTCGTCGAGCGATTTCTCGCTGATCAGGTCCTCACCGAAGATCGAGGCGCCCTCCGCCGGCCGGTTCGTCGCGAAGATGCTGGCCGGGCGCGAGGCCGCGTAGCGGCCGGAGCCAGGGCCGCCCGAGAAATGCTCGACCGCGACCTGGGGCGCGGGCGGCGCGACGGGCTGCTCGGGGTGGACATTGCTGTAGACCCCGGCGCCGGAGGCCGCGGACTCCGCCCGCCGCCCGATCACCGACGCAGGCGGCGGCGGGAGGTCCTGGATCTGCTGAAAGAACGGCGTCTGTGCCTCGGCTGCGGCGCGCTCCAGCGCGTCGAGATCGAGATCGATGGACGGTTGTTCGGGCTTGATCTCGGCGGGCGACGCCGGGCGTACGGCCCTGCCGGCGAGCGGGCTGGCCGCGCGCCCGCCGCCGAGCGCCTGGAGCGCGACGGGATCGAGCTCGAGCCGGGGGCGCCCGCCGGCCGAAGCGGGCGCCGGCTCGGCCGCCGGGGCGCGCGGCGCCGTGGCGAGGGGCGCGGCCGCTGGCCTTGCGGGCGGCGCGGCGGGCCTGGGCGCCGGCGTCGGCGCGGCTGCCGGCTTCGGGCGCGGCGACGCATCGGGCACGACGGGCGGCGTGAGGGGCCGGGACGGCGGGGGCGGCTTCGGCGCGCCCGTCACCTCGGGCGACGACGGCGACGACGCCCGCGCGGGCTTGCTCGCCTCCGAATGCGACGGGGCGGGGGCGGCGCCTGCGGACACGGCGCCTGCGGACACGGGCGGGGCGGCGGTGTCGTCGAAGAGGTAGTCGAAATGACCGTCGCGCAGGGCGATGAACATCGCCTTGTGCTGCTCCTTCATGAGGCCGCGGACCGTCTCCGCGAGCGAGGCCTGACCGACGTGCTCCGCGTACGAGGTCTTCGTGGTCTTGAGGATGCGCCCGCCGTCGGCGAAGAGGTGCGTGATGATGTGAGGATGGCGAATGCCCGAGTCCTCAGTCTGTATGTGGAACAACCGCCCCTTGTGCCGGACGTTGTTGTTGAAGCCGAGCAAGGGCGACGGGGCTTTCACGACAGGCAATCCGAGGGTGGGGAGGTGAGGAGATCGCGCCAGCGGGGAGCGCTCGCCACGGCCGAGACTATCACAGCGCGGCGCGCCCGGAACGATTCGCAGCGCGCCGGCGTCCCTTCACGTTCCTCCGCCGTTCTTCTGCCGTCCTCCGCCCGTCCTCCGCCCGTCCTCCGCCCATCCTCCGCCCGTCCTCCGCCGCTCCTTCACCGTCTCCTCGGCAGGGGAGCATGTCGGGGCTGGTCCTCCGCGGACCGCGCGCTGGTCGCGTCAGGGCAGACAGCGCTCCAGATCGTCCGCAGTTCCCGCCTGGAGGGCGCACGCCACCTCCGCCTGCGTGAGGTCGGCCTCGCAGCGGACGAAGCCGCGCTCCCCGGCGGTCGCGCGCGCCATCGCGGTCCTCTCGGCCACCTGGGAGGCAGCGGGCTCGGGGTTGGCCGCGCGCAGGACGAGCTCGACGTACCGATCGAGGAGCGCGGCGCACGCATCGGCGGACGGGCGTGGAGCGGCGCGGCGGAGCGCGGCGCGCCCCACAAGGATACCGAGCACCAGCAGGACGATCGCGAGGGTTGCCAGGACGTCGGCGCGGGTCGCGGGGCGCGTCACTCCAGACACTTATCGACCTGCTCCGGGGTCGTTGCCTGCCGGACGCACACCATCGCAGCATCGGTGATGCGGCGCCCGACGCACCTGTCGATGAGCTCCTTGCCGCGGGCGTCCCGCACCGCCGCCGTGCGCTCCTCGACGATCTTCGGGTCGACGACATTCTGCGCCCGGAGCTCGATCTCGGCGCTCCTCCGGAAGATGGCCTCGCACTCGTCGCGGCTGGCCGGGTGCCCGCACCCGGCCAGGAGCGGCAGGCCGGCGAGCAAGGCCAAGCATGGCGCGAGCCTGAGGACCCGACCCAGGTTGAGGACCCGACCCAGGTTGAGGACCCGACCCAGGTTGAGGACCCGACCCAGGTTGAGGACCCGACCCAGGTTGAGGACCCGACCCAGGTTGAGGACCCGACCCAGGTTGAGGACCCGACCCAGGTTGCCGGAGACCGTGGAGACGGAATACCGCCTCCTTTGAAGGGAAGTTGAGCCAGGACGGCGACGCATGGCCGCGACGATGGCGCCACGCTCGGTGGGGCGCAACAAGGTCCAGCTGAAGCCGACAGCCCGTACTGGCGAACGACCAACCCCAGCCGGCACACCGCCGTCGTCCACGACCGGCCACCTGCCAGCCATGTGGCCCGAGTCAAGATGGAAACGTCGCGTATTGCTGGAACGCGTGTGCAGGTCTGTTAGAATTGCTTTCTGTGCGCAAGGCGAGCGAGCACGGTGACAGCGTGGGCGGCGCTCGATCCGTCCGTACGGGCTCCGGGGGTACGCGGCGACGCACGAAAGCGACGGCGCAGTCCGTTGCGGGCAGCGGGAATGACGCTGGCCCCAACGCTCCACGAGAGAAACGGCCGAGCAAGGCGCCGCGACGGCGCGCGCCCGCGGCGGCGCTGACAGCGGAGGAGATGTTGCGGCGCGCGCTGGGCGCGGCGACCCCGCGATCGCGCGCGATCTGGGCGCGGCGGGGCCTGTCGCTCCGGGGGCCGCTCGACAGGACGACGCAGGCCATGCTGCTGCGGCAGCTCTACCTCGCGTATTTCGAGACACGCCGCTTCGAGCGGGCAGCCGAGGTGGCGGAGCAGATCCTGGCGCTCGGCGTGCTGAGCGACGTCGCCCACCAGGACGCGGCGCGCGCGAAGCAGGCCCTCGGGGACATCGATGGGGCCGTCGGGCACCTCCGGCTGGCGGCGCGCACGGGGCCGGCGAGCCGGAGGGCGTTCCACTGGTGGACGCTGGGCAGCGTGTATCACCTGGCGCGCCGGTACGACGAGGCGATCGGCGCGCTCACGCGCGCGGCGCGCTGGGGCACGCGGGACAAGCCGCTCTACCAGGGGCACCTCGCCGTCGTGCAGTGCGAGAGCGGCAAGGCGGTGGAGGGGCTCGGCGCGCTGATCGATCGGCTCTCGGAGGTGCCGGCAGGCCAGGGTTACGGCCGGTTCGTGCTCGGGCAGATGGCCTACTTCGACCATCGCTGGGACGAGGCCAAGAAATACCTGGAAGCCTTCGTCCAGCGGAGCACCTCGGGAAGGGCCGCGGTCGCGATCGCGCTCGGCGCGGAGATCGAGGCGGCGCGCCGGACGCTCGCGTCCCTCGCGGAACGCTGATGCCAGCCTGAACGGACGGCGGCCCGCCGCACGACCCCGATCGCTTTGCTATAGAACCTTGGTGATGACCGCTTCGACTCGTTTCAAGGCAAGCGCCGGCGCCGCGCCGGCGGGTGTCCGACGCGGCGCGCGCGGCGCGCTCGGACGCGCTCTCCCGGCGCTGGCCGCGCTCGCCACGCTCGCGTCCCCGGCGCTCGCGCTGGCCGATGATCCGCGCGATCTCTTCACCCGCGGTCTGGAGGCTGGCCCGCTCTTCGCCGCGCTCGCCGCGCTCGGGGGCGGGCTGCTCACGTGCCTCACCCCCTGCGTGTACCCGATGATCGCCATCACGGTGAGCATCTTCGGGGCGCGGGAGGCGAAGTCCCGGCGCGAGGCGATGCTGCTCTCGACGAGCTTCGTGCTCGGGATCGTCGTGCTCTTCACGACGATGCTCGTGGCCGCGGCGCTCACGGGCAGCCTGTTCGGCGGCGTGCTCTCGAACAGGTGGGTCATCGTCGGCATCGCGGCGGTGTTCATCGCGCTCTCGCTGTCCATGTTCGGCGCGTTCGAGATGACGCTGCCGGACACCCTGATGCAGCGGCTCTCGCAGGTCGGGGGCATCGGCTACGGCGGCGCCTTCCTGCTCGGTCTGGTGAGCGGCCTCGTCGCTGCGCCGTGCACCGGGCCTGTCCTCACGGGCATCATTCTCTGGATCGGGAAGACCCAGAATGTCGGCCTCGGCGCGCTGGTCGGCGCGACCTTCTCCCTCGGGCTCGGCCTGCCGTTCTGGCTCGTCGGCGCCTTCGCGTTCGCGCTGCCGAAGGGCGGCAAGTGGATGCTGGGGGTGAAGTCGTTCTTCGGGATCGTGATGATGGTCGTCGCGCTCTATTTCCTGAAGACGACCTTCCCGGCGCTGTCGTCGCTCGCGCAGCCCACGCCGCAGTTCATGGCCGTCATGGCGGGCCTCGTCGCGGTCGGCCTCGCGCTCGGCGCGGTGCACCTCTCCTGGGACGACGGAGGCGCCGGCGTGAAGGCCCGCAAGGGGGCCGGGATCGCGCTCACGGTGGCCAGCAGCTTCCTGCTCGTCGCGAGCCTGGATCTGCCAAAGCTCGCCTCGCCCGTCCCGTCGGCGGTGGCCGGCGAGGCCGTGTCGCCGCAGCTCACGTGGCTGCACGAGGAGCCGGTGGCCGTCTCCAAGGCGAAGGCGGAAGGGCGCCCGCTGCTCGTGGACTTCACCGCGGAGTGGTGCGGCGCCTGCAAGCAGCTCGCGAAGGAGACCTTCTCGGATCCCCGTGTCATGGCCAAGGCGGCGCACTTCGTCGCGGTGAAGGTCGACGCCACGGACGACGAGGATCCGCAGATCGACGCGGTGAAGGGCAAGTACAAGGTCGTCGGCCTGCCCACGGTGGTGCTGTACGACTCCAGCGGCGCCGAGCGGAAGCGCTTCAACGACTTCGTCGGCCCGGACGTGTTCCTGGCCGCGCTCGAAGGCATCCAGTAGCGCGCTGCGCCTGGCAGCAGCGCGCCGCACACGCCGTCGGCATGGCTCAGGAGGACCGAACGCCGCGAGGAGGGAGCGATGGGCGCCGCGCCCATCGCTGCCAGGCCGCCACGAACACCCGCACCTTCCTGCTCGCCGCCCTCGCGCTCTGCGCCCTGCTCGTCGCAGGCTGCGGCGCTGCGGGGCCCACCACCGGGACCGTGGTGATCGGGGTGACGAGCGAGCTCCGCGCGGGCGCCGACATCGACCTGCTGCGCGTCGTCCTGCGGGCCGGCGGAGACGTGGTCCACGAGGACGCGCTGGCGCAGAAGAACGGGCAGCTGTTCTTCCCGCGGGAGTTCTTCTTCAGCGATCTCGAGGATGGCACGGCCGTGGAGATCTCCCTGGAGGCGTTCGGAGCGGAGGACGCCGAGGGTCCGCTGCTCACCCGCACCGCGTCGACCCGGGTGATCGGCGGCCGCACGCTGCTGCTGCGGGTGCGCCTCGAGCGGGAGTGCGTCGTCGCGCCCGGGGCGGCCACTTGCCCGGCGCCGCAGACCTGCGTGGCCGGCGGCTGCAGCGCCCCCGACGTGGATCCCCGGCAGCTCGAGCCCTACAGCACCTCGTGGAACGCGGGCGCGGAGCCGGACGTCTGCAAGCCGGCCGCCGGGGGCGAGCCGGTCGTCATCGTCGGGGAGGGGCAGGCCGACTACTTCCCGCTCGATGACCTCGACGAGGTCCAGGTGGAGGCTGGACCTCAAGGCGGCTACCACATCTTCGTCGCCATCCGTCTCAAGAACCTGCGCCGATCCGGCTCGCTCACCGTGGTGAACGGCATCGTGCCCGAGCTCGGCTATGCGATCGAGCCGCTCGAGGTCATCTTCACCCTGGATCCCGACGAAGGCGGCTTCTGCAAGCTCGCCGGGCTGCGGTTCCGGCTGGATGGCGAGCGGAAGATCGAGGAGCTGCTCGGGAAGGTCGTGGAGGTCGAGGTGACGGTGACCGATCCCGACGGAGACGCCGGTACCGGCAGGCGCGCGGTGACGCTCTCGCAGACCATCCTGTAGCCCTGCAGCGCGCGGGCGCCCTGCGCAGGCGGAGGCGCGCGGGCTCACTCGCGCGCAGCGCGCCACCGCGTCATCCAGCCGCCGGTGAGCAGGTCGAGGGACGCCTCCGCTTCGAGCGCCGCGAGCGTCGCGGCGCGGTGCTCCTCGGGGCTCTGGCCCGGATCGGCCGCGAGCGCGACGGCGCGCTGCCACGCGAAGAGCAGCTCGAGGACGCGCGCCGTGAGCTTCGTTTGCAGCTCGGCGCGCTCGCGGCGGAGGCGCTCCAGCGCGATCTCCTCGTCGGCGAAGACGATCCGGTCGAGCCGCCACGTCGCGCGCGCCTCGAGCCACAGGCTCGTGCCGCCGGACGCCGTCCTTCGCGCCGGATCGTACTCCGTGGGGGCCAGGCTCTCCGCTTCATCGACGAGCCGAGAGACGCGGAGCCGGAGCTCCGGGAAGAGCGACGACGTCCGCGCGCGCGACGCGATCGCGTCGATGCGCGCCTCGGGATCGAGGAGGCGGGATCGCCGCAGCGCCGCCTCGACGATCGCGCGGGCCATCGCCGGCGTGACCCGGACCGGCAGCGGGAGCGGCGGCTCGGCCTCGGCTGGCTGCGCGGGCGGAGGCGGCTCCGGGAGCTCGATCTCCGGCGCCGCGCGTGGCGGGCTCGGGGTCGCCGGGGCAGGCTTCAGCCGAGGCGCCGCAGGTTCGGCGACGGCGGGCGGAGGAGACGGCGCGCCAGGGCGGGCGGATAGCCGCTCGAGGGGGATGCTCGCGAGCAGCATGCCGGTGAGCGAGCGCTCGCCCCCTTCGAGCCGAGCGATCCCGAGCTCCACCGCGAGCCAGAGCGGCTGCGCGCTGCCCGGGGACGCAGCCCAGAGCTCGTGGGGCGCGGTGTCGAGGCGGTCCACGCGCGGGTCGAGCGCCGTGGGCTCGTCGTCGAGGGGGAGCTCGGCGCGCGCCTGCCGCGTGAACAGGGCGCAGGCGAGCGCGCCGAGGAGGAAGAGGGCGGAGCTTGCGATGGATCGGTGGTTCGGGTGCACGCGAGGTGGGTCGACCGCCGCGCGTCGCGAGTTGCGTGCGACGGGTCAACCAGGTCGCTCAGCGGCCCCGGGAAGGCGGGCGCGCCCGGGTGGCGAAGCTCCGCCAGAGCTCCGCTCCACCGCCAAGGGATCGGACCCGATCGGCGCCAAAGCGCGGCCCGCCGCCCGGGGAGAGGCCCCGCCCCGCGCTCGTGCGCCGGAGCGCCTCGCTGGCGTGAGATCCCGCGCTCCCGCCGCCTCCTCGGAGCAGCTCGCTCGAACCGCCGCGGGTCGCCGCGACCGCCTGCGCGATCGCCTCCGGCGTCGGCGCCGTTCCTGACGGGAAGCGGGCTGGTCCCTCGCTCGCCGCGCCGCGGGTCGCCGCGACCGCCTGCGCGATCGCCTCCGGCGTCGGTGCCGTTCCCGAGAAGAAGCGCCCCGGCGCCTGATCGGGCAACGCGAGCGTCGGCTCCGCGAGGAGCGTCGCGCTGCGCCCAGCCGCGAACGCCTCGAGGCCGTGAGGCGCGGCCGCTCGGACAGCCTCGGCGGCCACGTCGCCGATCGCGGCCGGCGCAGCAGGCGCCACGTCGCTGCTCGTGACGACCGCCGCCGCAGTCACCTCGACATCTGCGTCACCGCTGGCGACCGGCGCGCTCGGCGCCGGAAGAGCCGTGGTCACCGAGCCTCCGCTCGCGCCGACCACGACGACAGGCTCGCCGTGCTCCCCCCTGGCACCGGGAATCGACGGTGACGCCGTCCCCGCGGCGATCAGCGCCGATGCCGCATCGCCGACGCCGCCCTCGAGGTGCCGCTCGGCGACGTTCATCGCCGCAGTCGGGCTGCCCGGCGGGATCTCGCTCGTCGGTTCCGGCGCAGAGACCGGAGGCTCCTCCGAGGTCTCGCCCGCCAGCGCTGACGCAGAGGCCGGAGGCTCCTCCGAGGTCTCGCCCGTCAGCGCTGGCGCAGAGGCCGGTGGCTCCTCCGAGGACGATCTCGGCGAAGCCGGCAACGCGCGTGGCACAGCGACCTCGAGGCCGACCGCGAAAGGCTCGAACACCTCGCCGGCGAGCCAGCCCGTGCACATACGGAGGTTCGCGCCGGACGGGATGTCGCGCACGAACATGTCCCCGAAGAGCGCGTCGATGGCGAGATCCCGCTGCTCGACCACGGGCCGCTCCCAGCTCGGGAGCACCGCGACGACGCGGATCGCGAGCTGCCCTTCCGGGCGACGCGCCCGCGCTCGCGCGAGCGTCCTGGGACGCACTTCCCAGTAGAGGTAGATCGTCTCGTGATCGACCGCGATGCCGACGATCTCGTCGACGTCATACCGCGCCGGGAGCTCCGCCCGCTCGTCGCGCAAGGCCGCCGCAAGACCCAGCACCCCCCCTGCGGCGACGGGCGACGCCGTCGCTCCGGCGCCTGCAGGCGAAGGATCTCGCGGAGGCTGCACCGGAAGGCCGCCAGGCGCTCCGGCAACGGGCCCGGGCTCCCCCTGGTGCTCGCTCGCGATGGCGGCCCCGCGTGGCTCGGTCGCGCCATCGTCTCGCGCGAACGGAGCAGGGGAAGCCTCCGCGGCGGCGCTCTCCGCATCCTCCGCGTCCGCGTCCGCATCCTCCGCGTCCGCATCCTCCGCGTCCGCGTCCTCCGCGTCCGCGTCCCGCGCTTCCACGCCTGCCCCCTGCCCGCGTGCCGCGCTCTCGATCAGCCTCTCCCGGAGCCGCCGCGCGTCCTCGTCCTCCGGCGCTCGCGCGAGGATCTCGTCGAGCATCGCGATGGCGCGGTCCGTGTGCCCCTGGGACGCATAGATCTCGGCGAGCGTCGTGGTGGACCGCGGCGGCGGCGGCGTTGGCGGCGGCCGCTGCTCCGGCGGCGCCTCGCCGCGCAGCGCGCGCGCGGTCTCCGGCATGTGCAGGCCCCGCTCGACCACGCGCGAGAGCAGATCGCGCGCCCGCCCGAGGAAGCCGCGGAGGCGGGCCCGCTCCGGCTCGCTCTGCGCGGTGCGCGCCACGATCTCGTCGATGAGCTCGACCTTCGTGAGCAGGCGCGGCCGGGGCACCCCGAGCCCCTCGGCGCGCGCTATCAGCTCCTCCCGCGTCAGCCCGTCGAGCTCCCGGCGCTCCATCGCCGCCGACGCTACCACATCCGACGCTCGCTCACCCTCGCCGGAGCGCTCAGCGAAACGCTCCCTCCGCCGCCGGATCCGCGCTGATCGACGCGAGCCGCGCGCGCGCCGCCTCGGCGTCTCGCGCGATCTGCGCCTTGAGCTCCGGCAGCCCGGAGAACCGCCGCTCCTCGCGCAGCCGGGCGATCAGGTGCACGCGCAGCGCCGCGCCGTAGAGATCCTCGTCGACGTCGAAGAGGTGCACCTCGAGGTTCGGGCGCGCCTGCCTCGACGCCTCGACCGTCGGGCGGACGCCCAGGTTGGCCACGCCGCGCGCGAGCGCGATCGCGCGGCCCGACGAGGTCACCCGATCGACGAGCGTCGCGTACACGCCGAACGGCGGGAGCGCCTCCTCGATCTCGTCGATGTTGCAGGTGGGGAAGCCGATCGTCCTGCCCCGCCTCGCCCCCTGCGCGACGACGCCGGACAGCATGTGCGGGCGCGACAGCATCCGCTCGGCCGACTCGAGATCCCCGCGCGCGAGGGCCGCTCGGACGCGGGTGCTCGACCACGCCCCCTCGGCGTCGCCGACGAGCGGGTGCGATCGCGTCTCGAAGCCGAGATCCTCGCCGAGGCGCCCGAGCGTCGTGAAGTCGCCGGCGCGCCCGCGGCCGAACCGGAAGTTCGCGCCGACCAGGACGACGCGCGCCGCGAGCCGATCGAGCAGCACGCGCCGCACGAACTCCTCCGGCGTCTGCGCCGCGAACGCCCGGTCGAACGTCACCGCGTCGACCCGGATCGCCGGCTGCACGCGCTGGATGAGCTCGATCTTGCGCGGCAGCGCCGTCAGCGTCGCCGGCGGGGTCCGGCCGAGGACGCTCGCGGGGTGCGGGGCGAACGTGAGCGCCACCGGCTCGAGCCCCCGCCGCTCCGCGTCCAGCGCCGCGTCGGCGAGCAGCGCCTGGTGCCCCAGATGAACGCCGTCGAAATTGCCGATGATCACCAGGCTGCCCCGCGGCCCGGCCGCGGCGCGCCCGCCCTGCCCGGAAGCGGCGGCGGCGAAAGACTCCACGGCCGCTACCTAACCCGAAGCAGCGCCGAACGAAATGCGGGTGGACGCAGGCGAGAACGCAGGTGAGAGCAGCGCCGCCCGTCACGATACGCACGTACAGCCAAGCGATCGCTGTACAGAGTCGCTTGACGTGCCCATGGCCGACTGATAGAGCCGCGCTCCCCGAAATGGGCTGGAGGCGCGCCGTGTTTAAGAGAGTCAGTATCTTCTCCGGCAACGCCAATTTCCCGCTTACCCAGGAAATATGTCAGGTCCTGGAGCAACCGATGGGGAAGTCGCGCGTGTCGCGCTTCTCGGACGGCGAGACGTTCTGCGTCATCCAGGAGAACGTCCGAGGCGTTGACACCTACGTCGTGCAGCCCACCTGCTCGCCGGTCAACGACAGCGTGATGGAGCTCCTGATCATGGTCGACGCGCTCCGCCGCGCCTCGGCCGGCTCCATCACGGCGGTCATCCCCTACTACGGTTATGCCAGGCAGGACCGGAAGGTCGCGCCGCGGACGCCGATCACCTCGAAGCTCGTCGCCGACCTCATCGTCGCCGCCGGGGTGAACCGGATCGTCGCGCTCGACCTGCACGCCGGGCAGATCCAGGGGTTCTTCAACATCCCGTTCGACCACCTGTTCGCGATGCCGGCGCTGCTGGAGCACCACCTCCGCGAGCATTACGGCAAGGACGTCGTCATCGTCTCCCCGGACGCGGGCGGCGTGGAGCGGGCCCGCGCCTACTCGAAGCGCCTCCAGGGCACGCTCGCGATCATCGACAAGCGCCGCGAGCGGGCGAACGAGAGCGAGGTCATGAACATCATCGGCGAGGTGGCCGGCAAGCACTGCCTCATCCTCGACGACCTCATCGACACCGCCGGCACCCTGGTGAACGCGGCCAACGCCCTGATGAAGCAGGGCGCCAAGAGCGTCGCCGCCTGCGCCACCCACCCGGTCCTGTCCGGGCCGGCGGTCGAGCGCATCAAGGATTCGCCTCTCACCGAGGTCGTGGTGACGAACTCGATCCCGCTCTCGGACGAGGCGAGGGCCTCCGGTAAATTCAAGGTCGTCTCGGTGGCGCGGCTGCTCGCCGAGGCGATCCGCCGCATCCATCACTCGGACTCGGTGAGCTCGCTCTTCGTCTGACCGGCCGCGCGCGTTCGGCGGCGGGGCGCACCGGCGACGAAGGTCGCCCGAGCCCCCTCGCCAGAACACCCCAAAGAACTCACAAAAGACACAAAACGCGCCCTCCGGCGACGAAGGTTCGACTTCCTCTTCTCCGTTCTGCTATAGCGCCGCACCCTACGCCGGGGTGGAACCGCGCACCGCGGACCCCCGGATCACTTCTGGAGCCGTCGTCATGGACATCATCAAGCTCAACGCCACGAGGCGCGAGGATAGCGGCAAGAGCGCGTCGAGCCGCCTGCGCCGCGCCGGACAGATTCCCGCCATCGCCTACGGGCGCGAGCTCGCGCCGCAGTCGGTCGCCATCTCGCCGAAGGCGCTCCTTCAGGTGCTCGGCTCCGATCACGGCAAGAACTCCGTGGTCGAGCTGGCCATCGAGAACGGCCAGACGCTCACCGTCATGGTGCGCGACTACGACTACCACCCCATCTCGCGGGAGCTCGTCCACGCCGACTTCATCCAGGTGAAGCTCGACCAGCCCGTCGACGTGCAGATCCCCTTCCGCTGCGTGGGCAAGCCGAAGGGCGTGGTCACCGGCGGCGTGCTCCAGCAGATCTTCCGCACGATCCCCGTGCGCTGCCTGCCGGAGAAGATCCCGTCGTTCGTCGAGATCGACGTGACCGAGCTCGACCTGGGCGACTCGTACAAGGCCAGCGGGCTGAAGCTGCCGGAGGGCGTGAAGACGCTCCTCGCGGACGACCAGACGATCGCCGTCGTCAACGCGCCCGAGAAGGCAGGCGCCGAGGAAGAGGCGAAGCCCGCCGCTGGCGCGCCGGCCGCTGGCGCGGCCGCTGCGCCGGCCGCTGGCGCGGCCGCCCCCGCGAAGGGCGCGGCCCCCGCGGCCGACAAGAAGGACAAGAAGTAATCCGGGAGCGGGCCGCCTCGCGCCTCCGCACCGCGAGGCGCGCGCGGCCCGCCCTACCCCGCTCCTCACCTGCCCCACCTGCCCCATTCCAGGGACTCAGCAGAACCAGCTCTTCATGCTGCTCGTGGTCGGCCTGGGGAACCCCGGCAAGGAATACGCTGCTCACCGGCACAACGTCGGCTTCATGGCCATCGACGCGCTGGCCGACGAGGTCCGGGCGGATCCGTTCCGCGAGAAGTTCTCGGGCGTCCACGCGCGGGCAGAGATCGCCGGACAGCAGGCGATCCTGCTCAAGCCGATGACCTACATGAACGAGTCGGGGCGCAGCGTGCAGCCGGCGATGGCCTTCTTCAAGGTCGCGCCCTCCGAGCTGATCGTGCTCCACGACGAGCTCGACCTGCCGTTCGGCACGGTTCGCCTCAAGGTCGGCGGCGGGCACGCGGGGCACAACGGGCTGCGGTCGATCATCTCGCACGGCGGGACGGGCGACTTCGGGCGCGTCCGCCTCGGGGTAGGACGTCCGCCGGCAGGTTTCCGGGGCGAGGTCGCGGATTACGTCCTGTCGGGGTTCGACGCCGTCGAGCGCGCGAGCCTGCCCGACTGCTTGAAGCAAGCTGTCCAAAGTGTGCTAGAAGTCGCCGCCCGCGGCTTCGAGGCCGCGATGAACGTCCGAAACACCCGGCCCAAGCCGGGCAAGAGGCAGAAGGGCGAGGGGGTTGGGTCGACGGATCCAGCCCCTGCCGCGAAGGACGGGAAGGGTCCCCTCCCCCCGACGCAGAAGCCCTGATCCTCCACGGGACAGCCTGCCGAGCTCGCCGGTGCGTCGCTCGACAGGCTGTTCCTTTCCTCGCTCCGGGGCACCGCCCCGGGGCCATTGGCCGAGAGGGAAGACTGAATGAGCCGACAGGTAACGGCGCCCGGGCGCGCCAGAGAGTACGAAACGATCTACATCCTGCGACCCGACATTGACGCCGACGGCGCCGAGCGGATCGGGTCGCGCCTCGCCGAGGTCGTCGGCCGCGAGTCGGGCCGGCTGACCAAGGTCGAGACGTGGGGGCGCCGCCGCCTCGCGTACGACATCGCCAAGCACCGCCGCGGCGTTTACGTGTACCTGAAGTACCTCGGGGGCGGGAAGGTCGTCGCCGAGATCGAGCGCAACCTGCGCCTCTCCGACGGCGTGCTGAAGTACCAGACGGTGCTCGTGCGCAACGACGTCGAGGTCCAG
Organism: Sorangium sp. So ce128; assembly: GCF_051525245.1. Lineage (NCBI taxonomy): Bacteria > Pseudomonadati > Myxococcota > Polyangiales > Polyangiaceae > Sorangium > Sorangium sp. So ce128. The sequence continues at coordinate 9,789,379 of NZ_CP150313.1, forward strand.
GGCGTCACGATCGCCGACGAGGACGTGAAGTTCGAGCGCCTCGAGCTCGCGCCGCTGGAGGACGACCGCGACGATTCGCGCGAGCGTCAGCTCGGCCTGCTCGAGCCGGAGCGCCGCATCGACCGGAGCTCCGAGCAGGCCCCGGCGGGCGATCTCGACGATGCCGAAGAGGCTGAGGCGGAAGGCGCCGCCGACGAGGAGGAGAGCTGAGCTATGAACGGCCGCAACAACGACATGGGCCGCAACGGCGGCGCTGACTACGACGATCGCGACTTCGGGCGCACACCCGACCTGAACGCGGACGCCCCGGGGCGCCGCCGCACGGGCCGGAAGCGCGTCTGCCGCTACTGCGCGGACAAGGCGCTGGTCATCGACTACAAGGACCCGCAGGCGCTCAAGTACTTCATCTCGGAGCGCGGCAAGGTCGTCCCGCGCCGCATCAGCGGCAATTGCGCGCGCCACCAGCGCAAGGTGACCCTCTCGATCAAGCGCGCGCGCAACATCGCGCTCTTGCCGTTCACCGTCACGGCGTAGGAGGTCGATCATGGCAACCCACATCCATGTGGTCCTCACGGAGGACCTCCACAACGTCGGCAAGAGCGGCGAGCTCGTGAAGGTTCGCCCCGGCTTCGCGCGCAACTACCTCATCCCGCGCGGCCTCGCGGTGGGCGCCACCGCCGAGAACGTGTCCCGCATCGAGCACGAGAAGCGGGTCGCCGAGTCGCGCGCCGCCAAGACGCGCTCCGAGGCGGAGCAGCTCGCGTCCAAGCTCAACCAGGTCAAGATCACGATCAGCCGCCCGGTCGGAGAGGGCGACAAGCTGTACGGCTCGGTCACGGCGCGCGACATCGAAGAGGCGCTCGCCGCGCAGGGCTTCAGCGTCGACCGGCGCCGCATCGAGACCGACACGATCAAGACGCTCGGGGCCCACCCCGTCGTGATCCGCCTCGCCCCGTCCATCACGGCGTCGGTCGAGGTCACGGTCGCCGCCAAGTAGCGCAGCGCCAGGGAGCGCGGCTCGACCCGCGCTCCCGCGCTTCCCCTCCCCTCTCCAGCCGCACCCGCGCGCCTCCTTCGGCCGCGCCCCCGCGTCCCCTTCAGCCGCGCTTCCGCCTCACCCACGCCCGCGCGACGTCGTGCCCCCGCGCCACCGCGCGCAGCATGAGCGCCGCGTCCCCCCACCGCGCTCGCTCCTCCCAGACGAGGCTCGCCAGCATCCCGGCGCAGAAGGCGTCGCCCGCGCCCGTTGGATCGTGCGGACGCACCGGGCGCGGCGCGACGGCGCGCTCGACCCCGGGGCCGAGCAGGAGCGTCTCCCGCGCGCCATCGGTGACGACCAGCGTCGCCTCGGGGCGGAGGCGCTCGCGGAGCGCGCGCGCCGTCGTCCCCAGCACGTCGAGATCACCGGCGCTGCACTTCACGAGGTCCGCCTGCCCGAACAGGCGGAAGCAGCCGCGCACGCCTGCGCCGGCGTCGGAAACCGAAGCGGCGCCGGCCTCCGCGCCGGGAACGGACGCGGCGCGCTCGGCGCGCGGCCACATCCGCGGGCGCGCGTTGACGTCGACCGCGACGGCGCACCCTTCGCGCCGAGCGCTCGCGGCCGCCCGCGCGAGCGCGCCGCTCGCCCCGCGCACCGGCGCGATCCCGGTGAAGTGCACGACCCGGGTCTGCCATCGTTCCGGCAGCGCTGCAGCGAGCGCCTGCGCCTCGCTCTCGCCCTGCCTGTACCCGGCGAAGCGCGCCTCGCCGCGCTCGATCGCCACGAGCATGAGGCCTGTGCGCGCCGCGCTCAGCGAGAGCCGTCCCACGTCGATGCCGGCCGCCGCGACCTCGTCCCTCAGCCCGCGCCCCATCGCGTCATCGCCCAGCGCGGCGCACAGCCCCGAGCGTATCCCGAGCCGGACGAGCGCCGTCGCGGTGTTCACCGCCCCGCCCCCCGGCACACGGCGCAGCAATTTCGCTTGCTCGAGCGGAATGCCTTCGGGCGCATAGAGATCCCACAGCGCTTCACCGACGCAGACCACCTCGGCGGGCTCAATCCTTGTATGGCGTGTTTTGTGATCCACAATGGCGGCTCCCCGCGATGGCGCACGCCGAGGCGCGAAGCGTCATCGCAGCTGAGTCAAGCGCGAAAAAAATGGCGATGAGACCGGGGTTGCTCAATTTCCATACCTCGCCGCCGGCGGCGGCGCCTCGCCGCGAGGAGCCTCGGCAGCGACCGCCGAGGAGGCCTCCGCGAAAGCGTCCGAGCAAGCCTTCGAGCCTGCCTCCGATCATGCCTCCGACGATGGAAAAGCGCCGCCTCGACATGGAACCCGCATTGGGATGCCGACCGCACGAACGCTCACTGCAATGCAAACAGAAACCCTTCTCAGGGCTGCCCATGTTCTGGTAGACGGAAATCGACCCTGCACCCGACGCCCCGGAGGAACGTTTCCCCTCCGGGGCGTCGCCCATTTCGGCACCTGTGGAAAAGCTCGGGGCGGGATGGGGGGAATCGGTGGGGAGGAGAAGCACGGATGATGAGAATGATGGAGCGCCGGGGCCAGCGGCCTCAGAGGATCGAGCCTCCCATCGTCGCCGGACGCGTGCCGCCGCACGACCTCGACGCCGAAGCGGCGGTGCTCTCCGCCATCCTGCTGCACCGCGACGCGCTCGATCGGGTGCTCGAGATCCTGAAAGCGGACCACTTCTACAGCGAGGCGAACAGCCGCGTCTATGAGGCCGCGCAGGAGCTCGCGGCCGCCGGCACGCCCATCGACATCGTCTCCGTCGCGTCGTGGCTGCGCGACCGGGAGCGCCTCGCCCAGGTGGGCGGCGCGGCGTACCTCGCCCAGCTCGCGGACGCGACCCCCGCGGTCGCGCACGTCGCGGCGCACGCGCGGGTCGTCTACGAGAAATGGCGCGTGCGGCAGCTCATCGCCACGTGCCAGCGCGTCGCGGCCGAGGGGTACGGCGACGTCGGCGTGGTGCAGGAGTACATCGACGGCGCCGAGCAGGCGGTCTACCAGCTCGCGCGCACGCCCCAGGGGACGGCGACCCAGCCGATCGCCCAGGTGCTCAAGGCCGCGTTCGAGCAGATCACCGCCGCCGCCGAGCGCGGCGACCGGATCACCGGCATCTCGACCGGGTACGAGAAGCTCGACGCCAAGACGGCCGGCCTGCACGACGGCGACCTCTCGATCATCGCCGCCCGCCCCGGCATGGGCAAGACGTCCTTCGTCCTCAACCTCGCCGTGAACGTGGCGTCGCCGCGCACCGTGAGCTCCCCGGGGCCCGACCATTCGGGGCACGGCGTCGAGCGGCACGATCCCGGCTTCGGCGCCGCCGTCTTCTCGCTCGAGATGCCCCGCGAGCAGCTCGCGACACGTATGGTCTGCAGCGAGGGCCGCGTCGACGTCGGCAAGCTCCGCCAGGGCTTCCTGCAGCCCGACGACTGGCGCCGCCTGACGGAGGCCGCCTCGTTCCTGTCCACCCTGCCCATCTGGATCGACGACACGCCGGCCATCTCCCTCCTCGAGCTGCGCGCCAAGGTGCGGCGCATCCAGGCCGAGTACGACCGGCCGCCCAGCGACGGCAACTCGGGGCGGCGCATCGGGCTCATCGTCATCGACTACCTGCAGCTCATGAAGGGGCGGGACGGCGTGAGCAGCCGCGAGCAGGAGATCAGCGAGATCTCCCGTGGGCTCAAGCAGCTCGCGAAGGAGCTCAAGGTGGCGGTCATCGCGCTCTCGCAGCTGAACCGCGCCGTCGAGACCCGGACCACCAAGGACAAGCGCCCTCAGCTGTCGGACCTCCGCGAGTCGGGCGCGATCGAGCAGGACGCCGACAACATCATCTTCATTTACCGCGACGAGTACTACAACCCGGAGACGACCAACCACAAAGGCATCGCCGAGCTCATCGTCGCCAAGCAGCGCAACGGGCCGACGGGCAAGGTGCTCACGCGGTTCACCTCGTCGTGCACCCGGTTCGACAACCTCGCGCCCGGCGACTACCCGGAGATGGCGGACGACGAGTAGGCTGCGACGCACGACATGTCCGCCTGGTATGTCCCTGCCCTCCTCGCCGCGCTCTGCATGGCCGGTCACTACCTGATGCTGCGCGCGGCGGCAGGCCGGATCGGAGACGCCCTTGGCGCGCTGTGCCTCGAGGGCACCGCGGCCGTCGGGATCCTCGTCTTCTTCCTCATCCGCCCGGGCGCGGAGACGCCTCCGTCGGCCCAGGGGGTGCTCTGGGCCTGCGCCGCCGGCCTGTGCATCAGCGGCGTCGCGACGCTCACCTTCATGGCGCTCCGCATCGGCGGTCCGGTGACCGCGACGGGGCCGATCGTGTTCGCCGGCGGCATCGCGATCGCCGCGCTCTTCGCGCCGCTGCTCTTCGGCGAGGTGTTCACCGCTCGCCGGGCGCTCGGCGTCGGCCTGGGGCTCGCCGCCCTCCTCGTCCTCGCCACCGAGCGCTCCTGACCCAAGGCGCGCCGCGGCCGCGCATCGGAGTCGGAAGAGGATCGATGACCCGCCCGCCCGAGTGCCCCCGCACCCCCGGAAGCCCCGCGAGGCGCGCGGCGCGCCGCGCCCTCCGCTCGGCGCGCCTCTTCGCGCTCGCGTCCGCGACCTGCGCGCCGCCCGTGCAGGGCGGCAGCGTCGTCGTGTCCTCCGGCGCTGTCGAGCGCCTCGGCATGCTCTGCCGGTGGGGCCGCGGCGGCGCGGAGCAGGGCGATCTCTGCCCGAGGGACGGCGGCGCCGCGCAGCCAGCGCGCGTCCGGCGGATCACGGGGCCCGCGGACGCGCTCTCCGGCCCGCTCGCGGCGGGGCGGCCCGGCGACTACGTGCTCGAGAACGACGAGATCGCCGTGGTCGTCGATCAGCCCGGACCCGGGGCTGGCCTCGCCGAGAGCGGCGGCAACCTCGTCGACGCGGCGGACGCGCGGGCGCGCCGCGACGAGCTCGGGCAGATCGTCACGCGGCTCGGCGCGCCGCCGCGGCAGGTGATCTACCGCGACATCACGACGGGCGGCGGCGAGGACGGCGCCGCCTGGATCGAGGCGCGCGGCGAGGTGCGCGGGCGCGATCTCGCCGGCGGCGCGCTCTCCGTCACCACCCGCTACGCGCTTGGGCCGCGCGACCGGGCGGTCATGATCACGACGTCGCTCCGGAACGACGGCGACCGCCCGCTCGAGGCGCTCGACCTCGGCGACGTCGTCCACTGGGGCGCGGCGGAGCACGTCGCGCCCGGCGTGGCGCCGGGGCTCCGCGGCGAGCACGAGGCGCCGTACCTGGCCGGCGTCGGGGCCGGCGTCGCGTACGCGCTCGCCCCGGTGGACGGCGCGGCGATCCGCGCGCGGAGCGGCGAAGGCTTCAGCGACGTGACGTTCGCTCGGCAGGCCGCGCTCCCGCCCGGCGGGCGCGCCGCGTACCAGCGGATCCTCGCGATCGCGCCGCGCGGCGACTCGCTCGCCGTCGAGACGGAGCTCTTCTTTCTCGGCGGCGGCGCGCCCGGCGGCGTCGCGCTCGAGCTCGTGGACGGCCGCGGCGGGCCGCTCCCGCTCCTCGCCGGCAAGGCGACGCTGACGCCGATCGCCGAGGACGGCGCCGCGCCGCCCGCCGCCGCGCTCGATCTGTGGCTGCGAACCGGCGACAGCGCGCCGCTCGCCGCCGAGGCGCCGCCCGGCCTCTACCTCGTCGGCTTCGAAGGGAGCGGCCGTCGCGCGCTGGGGAGCGCGCGGATCCGGATCCGCGCCGGCGAGATCGCCCCCGCGCGGCTCACGCTCTCCGGCGCCGGGCGGCTCTACCTCGGGGTGCGCGAGGGCGGCGCCTCCGCGCCCGCCGTGGACCCCGATCCCCTCGGTCCGCTCGCGCCGGCGAAGGTCAGCCTCTTCGACGCCGCGACCGGCAAGGCCCTCTCGCCGCCCCGGCTCGCGCTCATGGGCGAGCTCGATGTCGCCCTTCCCCCTGGGCGAGTCCGGGTCGTCGCCTCGCGCGGGCCCGAGTACGCGCTCGCCGAGGCGACGGTCGACATCGCAGACGGCGGAACGTCGCGGCTCGATCTCACGCTGGAGCGGGTGGTCGACACGTCGGGCTACATCGCCTGCGACCTCCGGCAGCACTCGGCGCGGAGCGCCGACGCGGGCGTCTCCTCGGCCGCGCGGCTCGTCTGGAACGCGGCGGAAGGCGTGGAGTGCGCGGTGGCGAGCGAGCACAACCTCGCCTCGGATCTCCAGCGGGACGTCGCCGCCCTGCGGCTCGAGACGCGGCTGCGCGCGCTCCCGGGCGTGGAGCTCACGAGCGGCCGGAGCGGCGCCGGGCTCGGGAGCCTCAGCGTGTTCCCGCTCGGCAGGGAGGCGGACGCGCCCCGCGAGGGCGCGCTGCGGTGGGTCGACGAGACGGCGAGCGAGATCCTCCGCGAGGTGCGCGCGCTGCCCGGCGAGCGCGTCGTCCAGGTGAGCCGACAGCACGGCGGCGGCTCACCGCTGCACGGATCCTGGGCGCCGCAGGTCGCGCCGGATCAGGGCCCGAGCCTGCTCGCGCAGATCGTCGGGGACGGCGCCGGCGCCGGCGCCGATGCCGTCGAGGTCTGGACCGGGCGCGACGCGGCCGCGCGGGACCGCGCGCTCGAGGAGCTCTGGGCGTTGCTCCGCGCGTCCCACCCGGTCACGCCGACGGCGACCAGCGACAGCCACGGGCTGCGCGGCGCGGAGGCGGGTTATCCGCGCACCTACGTCGCCGTGGCCGCCGATGATCCGGGCCGGCTCGACGTGGCCGATCTCGTCGCGGGCCTGCGGCGCCGTCGCGACGTCGTGATCACGAACGGCCCGTTCGTGACGATGCGCCTCGGCGACACCCGCCAGGGCGGCGTCGCCTCGGCGCGGCGCGGGTCCCGAGGCGGGCCGCTGTCGCTCTCGATCCGCGTCGAGCGCGCCCCGTGGGTCGACGCGCGCGAGCTCCACGTGCTCGTCGGCGGCGTCGCGAGCGGCGCGCCGATCCCGCTGGAAGGCGCGCGCACGACGCCCGCGGGCGCGCTCCTCGACGAGATCGCGATCCCCGTCGTCCTCGGAGGCGGCGGCGGGCGACGACAGCCGCGGCCCGACGCCGGCGCAGCGCGCGGCGACCGCGGGACCGGGCAGCGCGCGCACGGCGCGATCTCCGTCGCCGAGGACACCTTCGTCGTCGCGATCGTCCGGGGGCGGCGGCCGCTCGAGCCGGTGCTCGCGGGAGACCCGGGCGAGATCCTCCCGTTCGCGATGACGGCGCCGCTCTGGATCGACGCCGACGGCGACGGCCGCTCCCTCGGCCGCGCCGCGGCGCCGTGAGCGCGGCGAGCTCCGTGGCGCGCTAGGCGCAGCAGTGCAACCCCGCATAAGCGCGCAGCACACGTTGTTGCACGCTGGCCGGCGCCTGGCCCGGCAGTGCAGCATTACGTGTAGCTGTCCATCTTCGCTTCCAAATCGCCCTTGGCACGCGAAAGCAAAACCTTCCTCCTCCATACGGCGGAGTCTTGCTTCGCTGACATCTGCGCACTTAGGCTCGCGCGGCATGGATGCCAGGAAGCTCATGATCTTTCCCTTGGTATCGCTTCACCTCGTCACGGCGTCTGCGACGTCCGCGCAGCCCCTCGCCGCACCGCGTGCTGCAGCGCCCGCGCCGGCTGATCCGGCAGCGGACGCGCTTCGGCGCGCACACGCCGCGCGCAGCGCCGGCCGATGGCAGGAGGCGGAGGCGGCGTATCGCGCTGCCTTCGCCGCGGCGCCGCGCCCTGCCATCGAAGGGGAGCTCGGGCTCTGCGAGCTGGCGCTGCGCAGACCTGTGGACGCGGCGAACCATCTGCTGCGCGCGCTGCGCGACTCCAGAGCGCTCACACCTGCGGAGCAGCGGCGCTTCAACGAAGGACTGCGCCGGGCGGAGAAGGACGCCATCCACGTCGAGATCATGGTCAGCCACGACGAGGCGGAGATCTTCGTGGACGGCAGGTTCATCGGCCGTGGGCAGGCGAATTATCAGTTCTACGTCACACCTGGTGCCCACGAGGTTCGCGGCTCTCTCGAGGGGCATGTCACCCAGACGGTCCGCTTCGAAAACTATGCCGGCGACGGGACGATCCTCCCGCTAGTGCTCGATCCCATCCTGAAAGCGCCGCCGCCCGAGGTGATCATCCGCACGACGCCGCCAGCTCCCGACCATTCGGGTCGCAACATCCGCATCGCCGGCGCGTCGCTGGCGCTCGCCGGCGCGGCGTTCGGGGCGGGGTTCGCCATTGCCGCCGGGGTGCGCGACGACGAGGCCGACGCGCAGGCGGACGCCATCCGGCGGGACTACGGGCGCGGCGGCTGCCTCTACAAACAGGCCACCGAGGTCACGCTCCCGTGCAAAGCGCTCGAGGAGACGCTCTCGGCCCGCGACACGCTGCGGGGTGCGGCCTGGGCGAGCTTCATCGCGGGCGGGATCTTCGGCGCGGTGGCGATCTCGTCGCTCTGGTGGGCCCCGTCGCCGCCTTCGCCGGCCCGCGTCGCCGTGCGCCCGCTCGTCGCGGCCGGCGGAGGTGGCGTGGCGATCGCGGGCGTCTGGTAGGCGCGTCGCGCCGGGAAGGAGAGGAGGGGATGCATCGCCGTGTGCTCACGAGGCTGGGATGGGCCGTGTCGGAGCTCGCGCTGGCGAGCGCGTGCGGCGGCACCGGCGAGGCGTGCGACGAGACGGTGACCTGCGCAGGCCCGGCGGGAGAGTTCTGCGCAGGGGAGTGCGTGCCGATGCCCGTCGATGCGAGCCAGGTCCGGGCAGAGCCCGTGCTCCTCTGGGAGGGCAGCATCGACGAGGAGCCGCCGCCGTGTCCGCCGGACGCCAGCGACCGGAAGGCCCTGCTGCTCTACGCTGGTCTCGATCCGGCGCCGGGCTGCCCGCCCTGTGCCTGCTCGCAGCCGGCGTGCGAGCTGCCGGCCGGCGTGACGGCCAGCTCGCTCTACATGTGCCAGGACGGCGCGCCGGAGACGCGGACGCCGTTCGATGCCCCGGCCGGCTGGGACGGTGCGTGCGTGGATACGGCGCCGATCCCGCCGGAGCAGGTCGGATCCATCGCCGTCGCGCCGGCCACCGCGGTTCCGTGCGCGCCGGTCGACGCGATCGTGCCCCGCAGCGGCGGCCTGGGGTCGCCCTGGAAGTACCACGCCAAGCTCTGCAAGGGTGACTTCCAGGCAGGCGCGTGCGGGGATGCGTCGGGGGACGTGTGTTTCCCCAGGTTCCACAAGCGACCGACGCCCGCGTTCAAGAGGTGCGTCGAGGCCACGGCGGACCCGGAGAGCCCGAACTTCAAGTGCCCGGACGAGTACCTGGAGGAGCACACCTGGTTCCTGGGCCACGACGACGGCCTGTGCTCGCCGTGCGCGTGTACCCCGACCGAGCCCAGCGTGTGCGACGCGCTCGTGTCGACCTACGCCGACACGGCGTGCGGCCAGGAGATCGCCTCCGTGATCGTCAACGACGACGGCGGCTGCACTGATCCGAGCGCAGGCTTCCCGCTCGGCAGCGTGCGCGCCGAGTGGGTTACCAACGTGCCTGGCGCCTGCGAGGCGTCGGGCGGTGAACCCGTGCGGGACCGGAAGCCGGTGTATCGCAGGACCTATTGCTGCATCGAGGAGGCCATCACGCCATGATCCAGACCAGCATCCAGCCTGCCGCCCTGGATCGGGGACGAGCGCGACGGCGCTGGCTGCCGGTGACGGCGGCCTGCGCGCTCCTGGGGTTCGCCGGCGCGCTGCTCGGGTCGAGCTGCGGGGGCGAGGAGTTCAGGTGCTTCAGCGACGAGCGCTGCGAGCCGTGCCCCGGCCACTGCCTCGAGGACGTGCTTGTGGACACGTTCGGGGCCTTCGGCACGCATATCGTGTGGGTCGGCGAGCAGGGCGAGGAGCCCACCTGTGAGGAGTACGGGCTGGAGCACGACGGGGACTGGTGGCTGGATCTCCAGGACGACCCGAGCTGCCCGCCCTGCCGGTGTGAGCGTATCGATTGCGCCAGCGGAGGTACAGGCTTCAAGCGCAGCGCCCTGGATTGCGAGGCGGCCCGCGACGCCGGGGGGACGTCGCTGCACCCGCCCTGGGGTGAGTGCGAGCCGCTGGAGAATCGCGAGACGTCCGCCGTGTACACCCCCTGGTTCGACATCCGCTCTGCGTGCTACTCGCGCAATGACCTGTTCCAGCCGGGGGCGACCTGGAAACGGAAGGCGCGCCGCTGCTGGGCGCGCCAGCCTCGGGAGTACAGCTGTGGAAGCAACCCCAACGTACCCACGTGCCTGGTCGACCCCCGTATCCTCTCCGACGGCTTTCGGCTCTGCCTCACCATGACACACGGCGATGATCTCCCCCGCCCGGGGCACGGCGTCACGGATGCCGCCTGTCCCTCGGAGTTCCCGGAGAAGCTCGACATGTACGCGTTCGTGTCCGGCTGCGGCTCGTGCGACTGCGAGCTCGACGGGGAGGCGTGCTCGATGGAGTTCTCGTACTACAGCGACCAGGCGTGCAGCGATCTCGTGCTGACCCAGACGCTCACGACCGAGAGCGTGTGCACCGAGCTGGCGGAGCCTGTGGCCATCGGCGGCATCAAGCTCCGCATGCTCGCGGAAGGCCACGGCGATTGCATCGACCACGGGCGGGTGGGGATCGCGGAGGGCGAGAAGATCGAGCCCAGGTGGGGCCAGACGCTCTGCTGCAAGCCGCTCGGCAGCTGATCTCTCCGGCGCCCGCAGGGGCGGCTCAGCTCACGAGCTCGCCGTCCCCGACCGGTCAACGAGGTGCTGTCCCAGAGGTCACGACCAGCGCCCGCGCTCGTTTGCGAGGCCGCGGACAGGTCACGACCCATCGCGGCGGATCTTTTCGGCCTCGGAGACAGGTCCCGATCCCAAGAAATGGATGTTTTCATACAAGTGGTCAGGTCGCGACCTCGCCGTCGGCTCACGAACAGCCGCCGCGCCAGGTCGCGACCTCGCCACCGGCTCACGAACAGCCGCCGCGCCAGATCGCGACCTCGCCATCGGCTCACGGGCAGCCTCCGCCCCAGGTCGCGACCTCGCCATCGGCTCACGAGCAGCCTCCGCCCCAGGTCGCGACCACGCGGGGGCATCCAACCGCGCGGCCGGAGGGGTTGAGACCCCCGGCAGCGCGCACCGGTCGATCGAGCGAGCAGCGCGTCCACCTCGCCACGGCGCCGCTCTGGATCGACGCCGACGGCGTCGGGCGCTCCTTCGGCCTGTGGCCGCGCGGCCGCGCGGACCGCGCAGCGCCCCGTGGCTGCCCCCCTCGCTTTTCGTTTGCCTCCCGCGCGCCCGGGCAACATGGACCGCGGCGCATGCGAACCGAGCGGCTCGCCGCTGACGCGGCATCCATCGCACGGGCCGCCGAGATCCTCCGCCGCGGCGGGCTCGTCGCCTTCCCCACGGAGACCGTGTACGGCCTCGGCGCGCGCGCCGACGACGCGCGCGCGGCGCGCGGCATCTTCGAGGCGAAGGGGAGGCCGCCCGGCAACCCGCTGATCGTCCACGTCCCCGATGTCGCGTCCGCGCGCGCCCTCGCGGACGGCTGGCCGCCGGACGCAGAGCGGCTCGCGCAGGCCATGTGGCCAGGGCCCCTCACCCTGATCGTCGCGCGCCGGCCCGACCGCGTCACCGACGTGGTCGCCGCCGGCGGGCCGACGGTCGCGATCCGCATCCCCGTCCACCCGGTCGCGCGCGCCCTGCTCGACGCGGTCGGGCTGCCGATCGCCGCGCCGAGCGCCAACCGATCCACCGAGATCTCGCCGACCACCGCCGAGCACGTCGAGAAGAGCCTCGGCGGGCGCATCGACGCGATCCTCGACGGCGGGCCGACCGCCGTGGGCATCGAGTCCACCATCGTCGACGTCACGCGCTCGCCGGCGCGGGTGCTCCGCCCGGGGCACGTCACGGCCGAGGCGATCGCCGCGCTCGTGCCGCTCCAGGTGGCCGCCGGGCTGATCACCGCCCCGGCCGAGCGCGCCCCGTCCCCGGGGACCCACGCGCGCCATTACGCCCCCCGCGCGCAGGTCGCGCTGGTCCCCGCCCAGGCCGTCCGCGGCGAGCTCGATCGCGCCGCGCAGGCCGGGTCGCGCGCCGGCGCCGTCGAGCACGGCAGCCGCACCGCGACCGGGCCGCACGCCGAGCTCCTCCCCGGCGATCCCGCCGGCTACGCCGCGGCGCTCTACGCCGCGCTGCACCGGCTCGAGGATGCCGGCTGCGACGTGATCGTCATCGCCGCCGTCCCCGAGGATCCCGCGTGGGACGCGGTGCGGGACAGGCTGACGCGCGCCTCCGCGGCGCCCTGAGCAAGCGCCGCGCGCCCATCGGTCACCAACGTGGTCGTGGTCGTTTACGTGGTCGTGGTCGTGGTCGTGGTCGTGGTCGTCAACGGTACGCCGTGAACGACCACGACCACGACCACGACCACGTAAACGACCGCGTAAACGTAAACGACCACGTAAACGTAAACGTAAACGTAAACGTTCGGATGTAGGAGAACGCGGCGGGAAGCTTGGTTGACGCCTAGGGTCCCCCCACGGGTGTGTTTTCATCCCCCGAGCTGGCGGTTTGTGGCAAATCAGGGTCGCCCGCCCGCTGGGTGAGCTACCTTCCTCGCTCGACTCGCGCCCCTCGTCGATCCCATGCCGGCAACGTCCCGCGCCGCCGTCCACATTCTCGCGACCGCCCTCGGCCTCGCTGCGTCGCTCGTCGCCGCCCCCCAGCGCGCCGGCGCCAGCCTGCTCGACGAGCCGCCGAAGCGCGCGAGCTTCAACCTGAACGAGACGGTCGCGCCGGAGCTGCCGCTCCTCCGCGCCTTCCACAACGCCGCCGTCGAGCGCCCCGGACCGTTCCGGCTCTACCTGAACAGCGCCTACGGGAAATGGCGGCAGCAGCCGTGGTGGCAGCTCGCCTGGGGCGGCGCGCGGCCGGACGCCGCGGATGCGCTCGGCGAGCACGCGCTCGCCTCCCCCGCCCTCGGCTCCACGGCGTTCGCGAGCGCCTGGTCCCCCTTCACCCCCTTCGAGCCGCCCGGCCCCCTCCGCCTCGATCCGGCCGCGCCGGCGTGGTTCCGCCAGCTCGATCCGATCCTCAGCCCGCCGGTGCTCGCGACCACGGGGCCGAGCCTCTCCTCGAACGGCTTCGATCTGCTCTGGGATCCGCCGAAGAAGCAGCCGCTCGACTGGCGTTGCCGCAGACGCCCGGTCCAGTTCGCCCGGTACGGCGGCCAGCACGACGCCTTCGAGCTGGTGCGCTGCGACGGCTCCGTCGCGCCCGGCGCGCTGGATCGCCTGTCGATCATGGCCCGTCCGCCCGACGCGCCCGACCCGGGCGCAGAGCTCCCCGATGAGCCCGACGCCGACACCTGGCAGCGGGCGCTCGAGTGGGTGCCCCAGGTCCGCCTCGTCCACCCGCGCCTGCTCTGGCTGCTCCAGCAGATCGCCGACGCCTTCCCGCGCCGCGGGATCCACATCTTCAGCGGGTACAGGCCGCGGCCGGCGGGCGACGCGCCTGCCGCGCGCAGGCCGACCTCCGGCACGCACCACAGCCAGCACGCCGAGGGGCGCGCCATGGACATCCTCGTGATGGGCGTCCCGAACACCGCGCTGTTTCAGTTCTGCCGCACGCTCGAGGACGTGGGCTGCGGGTTCTACCCGAACAGCAAGTTCGTCCATGTCGACGTGCGCCGCCCGGGCGCCGGGCACGTCTTCTGGATCGACATCTCCGGCCCCGGCGAGCCGTCGGAATACGTCGACTCCTGGCCCGGCGTCGTCGAGAGCGGCGGGCTCTCCTGGGGAAGCGCGCAGGGAGCGCGCTCCGGCGGGGCCGCGCCTCGCTGACGTCGCCTCCCCGCGGTCGCCCTCGCACCTCGCACCTCCACCCGCGCGACCGGCTGCTCCGCCGCGCGCTCCCGTTCCGGAGGATGGAGCGCGCCTCGGGGCGCGGTGACTTGCCTCCCCGAGATCGGTGTTAAGCTTGGCGTCTTCCCCCTGGGCGCGCGACGCGAGACGGGGGCGGAGCTCGGCGAGCCGAGATCTGTCCCCCGCACCTCCGGCGGCCAAGGCCGCCCCGCGGTCGCCCTGGAGAAAAAGGGTGCGAAATGGGCGAGTTGCGGACAGGGATGGTTGAGAAGATCGCGGCGATGCAGGACTTCGCGCTCTACCGCGATCTCGCGTGGGAGGGCACGTTCGAAGAGTACCTCCAGATCGTGCGCCAGAACCCGCAGGTGACGCGCAACGCGTTCCAGCGGGCGTACGACATGATCATCCGCTACGGCATCGAGGAGTACACGGACAACAAGAAGAAGCTCATCCGGTACAACTTCTTCAAGGACGAGATGCACGGCGGCGCCGACGCCGTGTACGGGCTCGACATCCCGCTGATGCGGCTCGTCCACGTGCTCCGGGCGGCCTCCGAGGGGTACGGCCCGGAGAAGCGCGTCATCCTACTGCACGGCCCGGTCGGCTCGTCGAAGTCGACGATCGCCCGGCTCCTCAAGAAGGGCATCGAGCACTACTCGACGACCCCCGACGGCGCGCTCTACACGTTCGACTGGGTGAACCTCGACGACGTCGGCATGGCCGGGACGGAGAGCGCCCGCTTCAAGTGCCCGATGCACGAGGAGCCGCTGCGCCTCGTCCCGCCGGCGTGGCGCGACCGCGCGTTCCGCGAGCTCGGCCTCTCGAGCGCGCAGCACCACGTCCGCACCGAGGGCGACCTCGACCCCGCGTGCCGCTTCATCTTCAACCGCCTGATGGACAAGTACGGCGGCGACTGGTCGAAGGTGATGCAGCACGTGCGCGTGCGCCGCCTCGTGCTCAGCGAGAAGGACCGCGTCGGCATCGGCACCTTCCAGCCGAAGGACGAGAAGAACCAGGACTCGACCGAGCTCACCGGCGACATCAACTACCGCAAGATCGCCGAGTACGGCTCGGACTCGGACCCGCGCGCCTTCAACTTCGACGGCGAGTTCAACATCGCGAACCGCGGCATCGTCGAGTTCATCGAGGTGCTGAAGCTCGACGTCGCGTTCCTCTACGACCTGCTCGGCGCGTCGCAGGAGCACAAGATCAAGCCGAAGAAGTTCGCCCAGACGGACGTCGACGAGGTCATCATCGGCCACACCAACGAGGCCGAGTACAAGAAGCTCCTGAACAACGAGTTCATGGAGGCCCTCCGCGACCGCACGATCAAGATCGATATCCCGTACATCACGAAGGTGTCGGAGGAGATCCGGATCTACGAGAAGGACTTCAACAAGGAGAAGATCCGCGGCAAGCACATCGCCCCTCACACGCTCGAGGTCGCCGCGATGTGGGCCGCGCTCACCCGGCTCGAGGACCCGAAGAAGCACAACCTCTCGCTCGTCCAGAAGATGAAGCTCTACGACGGCAAGGTCCTGCCCGGCTACACGCAGGACACCGTGAAGGAGCTCCGCAAGGAGGCGTCGCGCGAGGGCATGGAGGGCATCAGCCCCCGCTACGTGCAGGACAAGATCTCGAACGCGCTCGTCAACGACCTCGGCGAGGGGACGATCAACCCCTTCATGGTCATGAGCGAGCTCGAGAAGGGCCTCAGGCACCACTCGCTCATCACGAACGACGAGCAGCGCAAGCGCTTCACCGAGTGCATCGGGATGGTGAAGCGCGAGTACGAGGAGATCGTCAAGAACGAGGTGCAGCGGGCGATCAGCGCCGACGAGGACGCGATCCAGAAGCTCGCCGCGAACTACATCGACTCGATCAAGGCCTACACCCTGAAGGAGAAGGTGAAGGACCGCTTCACCCGCGAGGACGTCGAGCCCGACGAGCGGCTGATGCGCTCGATCGAGGAGAAGATCGACATCCCCGAGAACCGCAAGGACGACTTCCGCCGCGAGATCATGAACTACATCGGCGCGCTCGCGGTCGACGGCAAGAAGTTCGAGTGGCACACGAACGACCGGCTGCGCCGCGCCCTCGAGCTCAAGCTGTTCGAGGACCAGAAGGACGCGATCAAGCTCCAGACCCTCGTGTCGAGCGTCATCGACAAGGAGACGCAGGAGAAGATCGACATCATCAAGACCCGGATGATCAAGTACTTCGGGTACAACGAGGTCTCGGCGCGCGACGTGCTCGACTACGTCGCCAGCATCTACGCGCGCGGCGACACGAAGTGACCCGTCGCGGGGGCGCGGCGGCGCTGCTGCAGCGCGCGCCGCGCCGCTCGCCCTCGCCCCCCAAGCTCAGCCTTCGCGCCTGATCTTCGCGAGCTCGCGCTCCCCGTCCCGCCGGAGCTTCGCGATCTCGCGCTCCAGCGTCGCGACCTCGCGCTCCAGGGAGGCCACCGTCCGCTTGAGGTCGCGGACCTCCTCGACGGTCGAGAGGCCCATCGCCTTGGCGAACGTCTCCTTCTGCTCCGCGGTGAACGAGGAGACCCGGCCGGGCACGCTCATCGCCGTCATGAACAGCCGCATGAACCGCTCGTCCTGCATCAGCTTCGCCACGTTCGGGTTCGCGGCGAGCCTCATGCCCTCGGTGACCAGTCTGTCCTTCAGCGCCATGCGGGCAGCCTAGCCATTTTCGCGCGGGCGCGTCAGCCCACCTCGACCAGCACCGCCGTGATGTTGTCCCGCCCCCCGCGCCGATTCGCGAGGTCGATGAAGAGGTCGACCGCCACGTCGCCGCCCTTCGAGGCGATGCTCGCGACCTCCTCCTCGGCGTGGAGATACCCGTGCAGCCCGTCGGAGCAGAGCAGGTATCGATCGCCCTCCTCGACGGCGACGATCGAGGTGTCGACCTCGACGTAGTCCCGGTTGCCGACCGCGCGCGTGATCACGTTGCGGTGGGGCGAGCTCTTGGCCTCGTCCACGGAGATGAGGCCGTTCTTGATCTGCCACGCGATCAGCGTGTGATCCTCGGTCATCTGCACCGCGGTCCCGTTGCGGACCTGGTAGATGCGGCTGTCGCCCACCTGGCCGGTCACGAGCGCGCCGCCGACGATGAGCGCCGCGCTGATCGTCGTGCCCATGCCGCTCTTGTCGCGATCGAGCTCGGCGATCGCGAAGACCATGTACGTCGCCGCCTGGATCGCGCCCTCGAGGATGCGCAGCACGGCGCGCGCCTTGGGCTGCGTCAGCGGCTCGTTCGGATCGCCGATGGCGGGCAGGCCCCGCTTCACCATGCCGTAGATCGTCTCGACCGCCTCGGCGCTCGCGACCTCGCCGGCCGCGTGCCCGCCCATGCCGTCCGCGACGATGTAGAGCCGGAGCTCGTCGTCCCGGAAGAACGCATCCTCATTGGCGCGCCGGTGGCGCCCGACATCGGTGCGGCCAAATGATTGGATCCTCATCGAGCTTGCCCGGTCCTTCGCTCGCCGTCCCGTGAGGAAATCCCCGAGGCGCCGGCGCGACTGTCGCACGATAAACTTCTTACGCGGGGCCTGTCGAGTGGTCGGAGGCTCGATTAAGATGGGCGAGCCAGCCATGGCACGAAGCTTCTCCGCGACCTGTGGGCCGGATGGCCTTCTCCAGCACCTGGCGGACCTGCGCAGCGCGGTCCCGTCGCCGTCGGGCGGGGTCGTCTTCGTCTCCGGACAGCTCGCCCAGCGCGCCTCGGGCGTCGCCGAGCTCGTCCGTGGCGCCTGGCGCGGCGTCCCCGCCTGCGTCGTGCCGGCCGCGGGCGTGCTCAGCGAGCGCGGCGAGATCGAGGGGGACACCGGCGCGAGCGGCGTGCTGTGGTCCGGCGGGCAGGTCACCCCCTTCGCGCTGCCCGAGCGCGCCGAGGAGCCGAGCCGCCTCCTGCGCGAGACGCTCGCCCGCACCGTCGGCCAGCGCTCCGCGACGGCCATCCTCTTCGCCCGGCCCGGGGCGTTCGCGCCCGAGCGGCTCGAGGCGCTCGCCCTGTCCGCGCCGAACGCGTGCCTCTTCGGCGCCGGGACGGCCTCCGGCTCCGCCATCGGCGTGACGTCGCAGGGCGAGCTCATCGAGGGCCCGGCGACGGGCCTCGCCATCACCGGGTTCGCCCCGCCGCTCGTCGACGCCTCGCCCGCCGCCAGGCTGCTCTCCGGCTTCCACCGCATCGACGAGGCGAGCGGCGGCGTCGTGCTCCGCGCCGGCGGGCGGCCGGCGCTCGACCTGCTCTCCACCGCGACCGCCACGCTCGGCGAGCCGCCCAGCGCGCAGCAGCTCGTCCTCGCCGCGCTGGCCGACCCGCCGCTCGATCCACCGGCCGCGCCGGGCGCCGACCGCGGCGACGCCGAGGCGGAGGCGCCCGACTCCGTGCGTTACGTGCTGCGGCCGGTCCGCGGCATCGATCCGTCGCGGCGGGGGCTCCTGCTCGGCGACGAAGCGAGGCCCGGCGCGCGCCTCGCCTTCGCGGTGCGCGACGCCGCCGCCGGCCGCTCCGGGCTCGAGGGGATCGCCCGGCAGGTGTCCCGGAGCGCGCTCGGGTCGGCCCCCCGCTTCGCGCTCTACCTGACCTGCGCCGGGCGCGGCCAGGGCCTGTACGGGACGCCCGACGTCGAGGCGCGCATCCTGCGCCAGCGCTTCGCCGACCTCCCGATCGCCGGCATGCACTCGAGCTTCGAGATCGCCCCCTGGGCCCGGGGCCAGGCCAGGCTCGCCCTCTATACCGGCGTGCTCGCGCTTTTTCGCGCGCCGAGCTGAGCGCTTTTCCGCGCGCCGAGCTGCACGCTTTTCCGCGCCGAGCTGCAGGCTTTTCCGCGTGTCGGGCCGAGCGCCGCGTCTCAGCGCTCGCGGTAGACCGCGACCACCGCGGAGGCCCGCCGCTGCACCGCCGCGTGGACGGCCGCATACCGCGGCTCGTCGCGCAGGGGCGCGAGGACCGGACAGCGCTCGAGCCAGATCAGGTCGAACAGGCCGTCGGCCAGCGAGAGCTCGAGCGCGGCCAGCGCGAGCTCTCGCTGGCCGAGGAAGGCCGCGAACTCCGCCTGGAGCTGCCGGATGAACGACGTGCGCCGCAGCGCCGTGACGGCCGGGCGCTCCCCCTCGACCTGCACGGGCCGGACGTCCGAGAGCCGCCCCTCGATGAGGTCCTCGATCACCTGCGCGAACGGCGTGGGGAGGTCCGGGAAGGCCTCGCTCACGCGCCTCTGAGAGAGCTTCTCGACCACCTCCGGGTCGCGCTGCCAGAGCGCGCGGCGCATCCGCAGGACGGTGTAGCCCGATCCGCTGCCCACCGTCGGATGCGCCCGGATCACGTCGTCGGCGTCCGACCACCTGTCCAGCAGCGTGTACGCGCGCGCCAGCGCCTGCGCCGCCAGCACCACCTCGGGATCGCGCGCCAGCGCGGACCGGGCGCGCCGCGCGCCCTCCTCGAAGGCGCCGCACTCGAGCAGGATGTGGCCGATGAGGCCCTCCGCCTCGGCGTTGCCCGAGCGGCACGCGAGCGCCGCCTTGAGCTCCCGCATCGCGCCGACCACGTCGAGGCGCTGGAACCGCACCGACGCCATCGCGAGCCGCGCGTCCGGCAGCCCGGGCGCCGCGGCGACGGCGCGCGACGCCGCCTCCGTGGCGAGCTCCCCGCCGCGGTCCGTGAAGAACCAGAAGCGGGAGCGCGCGAGCGCGTAGGCCGACAGGATCATCGGATCCTCGGGCGCGCGCGAGAGCGCCTGCTCGAACAGCGCGATCGCCCGCTCCTGGTGCTCCGGCCAGAACCTGCGGTACTCGTGGCGCCCGCGCAGGAACAGGTCGAGCGCGACGGGATCGCTCGGCGCCGTGCGGTTCGGCGCGGCCCCGTCGAGCGTCAGCGCCTCCGCGACCGCCTCGGCCACCTCGTCGTTGATCCGCAGCACCTCCGCCTCGGGGCGATCGAAGCGCTTCGCCCACAGCTGGAACCCGTCGGCGACGCTGATGAGCCGCGCGTTGATCCGCACCGTCCCGTCGCGCCGCCGCACCGAGCCCCCGACGACCACCTGCACCCCGAGCTCACGCCCGACCTCGCGCGGATCGAGCTCGGAGGACGAGCGCCGCCCGAGCGCCCCGCGCGGCCTCACCCGGAGGCCCCGCGTCATGGAGAGCGTGTCGACGAGATCGTCCGTCAGCTCCTCGGCCAGGTACGCGTCCGACGCAGGTCCCTGGTTCGCGAACGGCAGGACCACGACGCTCTTGCCGCCGTGCTCGGCCACCCCGGAGCTCGCCCCCGGGGTCACCCCGGAGACCGCCGTCCGCTCCTGCGGCGGCGTGAACGCCGGCGGCGTCACCGTGGCCGGGCGCGTGAGCGAGGCGAGGTCGTGCACGACGCTCTCGACGGACGGATACCGGCCGCCGCGCTCGCGCGCCATGCAGCGGAGCACCACGCGCGCGAGCGCGTCGGGCAGGTCGGGGCGCCGGAGCCGCGGATCCGGCGGGTCGGCGAAGAGCCGCGCCGCGGCGACGGCGAGCGGCGCGTCGCCCTGCCACGCGCGCTCGCCCGTGAGCATCTCGAAGAGCATCGCCCCGAGGGCGTAGATGTCGGCGCGCGCGTCGACGTCGTCGGCGCCCTGCACCTGCTCGGGCGCCATGTACGCCGGCGTCCCCATGACGGCGCCCAGCGTCTTGCCCGCCTCGCCGCTCGCGACCGCGCGCGCGATCCCGAAGTCGGTCAGGACGACGCGCCCGTCGCGCCCGAGCAGCACGTTGTCCGGCTTGAGATCACGGTGGATGACGCCGGCCCGGTGCGCGGCGTGGAGGCCCGCGCAGACGCCCTCCACGACGTCCAGCGCGCGGGTCATGCCGAGCCGCCGCTCGCGCGCGAGCAGCGCGGCGAGCGGCTCGCCGTCGACGAACTCCATCGTCAGGAACCGGTCGCCCTCGTGCTCGCCGATGTCGAAGACCCGCGCCACGTTCGGGTGCGTCACCTTGCGCGAGAGCCGCACCTCGCGCCGGAACCGCTCGGTCACCTCCGGCGCGACGCTGAGCTCCCGGCGCAGCACCTTGACCGCGACGAGCTCCTCGAGCTCCAGGTCGCGGGCGCGGTAGACGCTGCCCATCCCGCCGATGCCGACCAGCCCGAGGAGCTCGTACCGGCCTGCGAGGACCTGCCGCGGGCCGGTCGCGACGGCGTCCGCGGAGTCGGCCGCTTGCCGCGCGCCGCTCGCTGCGAGCGGAAGGTCGTGGATCGTGTCGTCCTTGAAGCTCTGCGGCATAGGGGAATTCCGGCGGCCGTTGCCCCCCGCGTCACGAGATTAGCCCACGGGATCGGCCGGTCGAGCGCCGACCGTCGCGGGAGCTCCAGCACGGAGGTGCTAGTCTCCGCCGCCCATGGCAGAGGCGTCGAGCTCCATCGTGGTGGAGTCGCTCTCCAAGACGTACCAGGTCCACGAGCGCGCCGCCGGCTTCTCGGCCTCCGTGCGCTCGCTCTTCCGGCGCCGCACGAAGGTCGTCCACGCCGTCGAGGACCTATCGTTCTCGATCGCGCCCGGCGAGCGCGTCGGCTTCCTCGGCCCGAACGGCGCCGGGAAGACGACGACGCTCAAGGTGCTCTCCGGGCTCCTCCACCCGTCGGGCGGCAAGGTCGAGGTCGCCGGCTTCGTCCCGCGGCACCGTGAGCCCGATTTCCTCAAGCGGATCACCCTCGTGATGGGGCAAAAGCAGCAGCTGCTCTGGGACCTCCCGCCCGCCGAGACCTTCGCGGTGAACCGAGCGATCTATGGGATCGGCGACGCGGATTTCAAGGAGACCCTCGGTGAGCTGGAAGACCTCCTCGGCATCGCCGAGATCGCGACGAAGCCGACGCGGCAGCTCTCGCTCGGCGAGCGCATGAAGTGCGAGCTGGCCGCGGCCCTGCTGCACCGGCCGGAGATCCTGTTCCTCGACGAGCCGACGATCGGGCTCGACGTGGCGATGCAGCTCGGGGTCCGCGAGTTCATCCGCCGCTACAACGAGCGGCGGCGGGCGACGATCGTGCTCACGTCCCACTACATGGACGACGTGGCGGCGCTCTGTCCGCGGGTCATCGTCATCGACAAGGGCAGGCTGCGCTACGACGGCGACCTCGCGGCGCTCGTCCGCAGCATGCGGCCCCACAAGCGGATCGCGCTGCACTTCAAGAGCCCGGTCGACCAGGCGCTCCTCGAGCGGGTGGGCGCCGTCCTCTCGCTCGATCCTGGCTGCGCGGTGCTGCAGGTGCCGCAGGCGGAGCTGCGCGAGGCCATGTCCTGGCTGCTCGGCCACACCGACATCTCGGATCTCACGGTCGAGGATCCTCCCCTGGAGGAGGTGATGCGCGAGCTCTTTTCGGGCGTGGAGCCCTCGGCGGAGCCGGAAAGCGAGCCGTCGGGCTCGACGGGCGAGGCCGCGTCATGAGCGGGCTCGCTCGGGCCGCCCGGGCGTTCCCGACGCTGCTCCGCGTCGGGATCGCGGCCGCGCTCGCGTACCGGGCCGAGATGCTGATCTGGATGCTCACGACGACGATGCCGCTCGTGAGCCTCGCGCTCTGGTCGGCGGTGGCCGCGAGCGCGCCGGTCGGCCGCTTCGGGGCGCGCGATTTCTCCGCGTACTTCCTGGCCATCCTCATCGTCCGGCAGCTGACCGGCTCGTGGCTCGTCTGGGAGATGAACATGGACATCAAGAGCGGCGCCCTCTCGCAGCGCCTGCTCCGGCCCATCCACCCGCTCTTCTCGTACGCCGCCGAGAACCTCGCCGCGCTGCCGCTCCGGGCGGCGCTCTGCCTGCCCATCGCGGTCATCGCGCTCGTCGCGACGTCGGGCGAGCGGTTCCAGCCGACGGCGCTCGAGATCGGGCTCTGGGTCCTCTCCCTCGCCGGCGCCTGGGCGATCAACTTCTTCACGATGGCGCTGATCGGCTCGCTCGCGTTCGTGATCGACAGCTCGACCGCTGTGTTCGACGTCTACCTCGCGGCCTTCATGGTCTTCGCCGGCTACCTCGTCCCGATCGAGCTGTTCCCCTCGTGGCTCGCCGAGCTCGCGCGGGTCCTGCCGTTCCGTTACAGCCTCGCGTTCCCTGTCGAGCTCATCACCGGCCTGCTCGACCCGGGCCGCGCGCTCACCGAGCTCGCGGTGCAGTGGGCCTTCGCCGCCGCGTCCGCCGCCGCCGCGCTCGTCGCGTGGCGCGCGGGGATCCGGCGGTTCTCGGCGTTCGGCGGGTGAGCGGCGTGCGTTACCTCCGGTTGCTCGCGACGCAGCTGCGCGTGTCGATCGCGCTCGGGATGCAGTACCGGTGGGATTTCCTGCTCGGCGCGGTGATGACCGTCGTGTGGACGGTGGTCGGGCTGGTCCCGCTCCACATCGCGCTCGCGGCCCGGCCGCCGGTGCAGGGCTGGACGTACGAGCGGGCGCTCGTCGTCGTCGGGTGGTTCACGCTGCTCAAGGGCATCCTCGAGGGGGCCGTGAACCCGTCGCTCATCAGCGTGGTCGACCAGATCCGGAAGGGCACGCTCGACTTCACGCTGCTCAAGCCGGCCGACGCGCAGTTCCTCGTCTCCACGGCCCGCTTCGAGATCCGCAAGGTCGTGGACGCCGCGGCCGCGGTGGCGATCTTCGCCTACGCGTTCGCCCAGATGGGGCGCGCCCCCGCGCCCGCCCACGTCGCGCTCGCGCTCTGCCTGCTCGTGACGGCGACGCTGGTGCTCTACTCCATGTGCATCCTGGTCATCTCCGCCGCGTTCTGGGTCGTGCGCCTCGACAACCTGGCCTACCTCTTCAACTCCATCTTCGATTTCGCGCGCTGGCCGGTCACGATCTTCAGCGGCTTCTGGCGCGTCGTCTTCACCGTGATCGTCCCGCTCGGGCTGATGACCACGTACCCGGCGGAGGCGATGCTCGGCACCATCGCACCGCGCACGGCCGCCGCCGCGGCGCTCGGCGCGCTCATCTTCGGCGCCGTCGCGCGCGGCGTGTGGAAGCGGGCGATAGGCCGGTACACGTCGGCGTCGAGCTGAGCCTCGCGAGGGCTTCCGGCGAGCGGCGCGGTGCGCTAACGTCACACGATTGCCCTCCGGGCGCGAGGAGGGCTAACGGACAGCAGGGGAGAGCGGGATCGGGAAGGAGACGCGGTGAAGGACGGAGGGCTGACGCTCGAGGAGTTGGGTCGGAGCATCGTCGATCTCGCGATGACCGAGGACGTGATACGCCGCCAGGTGATCGCCCTCCTCCCGGTCGGGCGCCGCGAGGAGCGGGAGCTCGAGGTCCTCGGCAGGCCATCGCGGCTCACGATGGACTTCGAGGTCGGCGAACCGGCGGCGACGCGGAGCATGAGCGGCGCGTTCGATGTCGCGATCCCGCACGCGGTGACGGTGCGGGTCGACGCGGAGGGAGAGGCGAAGGAGCACCGGCTCGACACGGCCCTCGCGCTGCGCATCACGCCGAGGCCCTGCGCGCCGCTCGGGATCTTCCTGGACATCGCGGAGCTGTCGGCGGAGTCGGTGAGGTTCACCGAATCGCGGGCCTCCGCGAAGGACTACCTGCGCGGCCGGATCGAGGAGGAGGTGCGGAGGGAGCTGCTCCGCCTCGTGCGCGCGCGGGTCGCGGAGAGCCGCGCGGAGCGCACGCTCGACCTGGAAGAGCCGCTCCTCCGCGCGCTCGGGGACGCCTCCTGGGCGGGGCAGGAGGAGGTGGAGGAGCCGGACGGGCGGGACGCGCCGCCGCCGAGCCGGGTGCGCGGGGCCGGCGGCCCGGCGAGCGGGGCCGGGCTGCTGGACGCGCCGCTCAGCGACCTGGACGCGCAGCTGCGGTTCTTCGGGAACGCCATGCCCCTCCAGGTGTGGACCGCGCGCCCGGACGGCCAGCTGAACTTCGTGAACCGGGCGGTCCTCGACTATTTCGACCGCACGGAGGAGCAGATGATCGGCGAGGGCTGGCTCGCGGTGCTGCACCCGGACGACGTCCCGAAGACGGTGGCGGCGTGGACCCGGAGCCTCACGACCGGCGAGCCGTACCACACGGAGTTCCGCCTGCGGCGGGCGAGCGATCAGACGTACCGGGAGCACGTGGTCAGCGCGCTGCCGCAGCGCGACGCCGCGGGGAACATCTTCCGGTGGATCGGCGGCACCACCGACGTGGCCGAGCTGCGCCGCGCCGAGGCCGCCCTCCGGAGGAGCGAGGCGCGCTACCGGCTCTTCGCGGAGGCGTCGAACGAGGGCGTCTGGTTCTGGAACATCCGCGAGGACACGGTGGAGTGGAGCGATCGCATGCTCCAGATGATCGGCGTCCGCCGCGAGGCGTGGGGCGGGACGTTCGCGAGCTTCTTCGAGCGCGTGCACCCCGACGACCAGAGGGCGGTGCAGGCCGCGCTGCGGGCTCACCTCGAGGAGCGGCGGCCCTTCGAGGTGGAGTACCGGCTGCGGCGCGAGGACGGCGAGTACCGCGACGTGTTCGCCCGCGGCATGGCCGAGTGGGACGACAAGGGCGTGCCGTTCCAGATGGCGGGCGGCGGGACGGACATCACCGAGAAGAAGCGCCAGCAGGCCGTGCTGAACGAGCGGCTCGCGATCATCGAGCAGCAGCAGGAGGCGATCCGGGCGCTGTCGACGCCGATCATCGAGGTCTGGAGGGGGGTGCTGACGATGCCGGTGCTCGGCGTCCTCGACGAGGAGCGCGCCCAGCAGATGATGGAGGTGCTGCTCGAGGCCGTGGCGCGGACCCGCTGCCGTCACGCGATCATCGATCTGACCGGGGTGAGCGCCGTGGACGCGGCCACGGCCGATCACGTGCTGAGGCTCATCGACGCCGTGGCGCTGCTCGGGGCGCAGGGCATCGTCGTCGGCATCCGGCCCGAGGTGGCGCAGACGGTGGTGTCGCTGGGGCTCGATCTGTCGAACATCAAGACGCTCTCGAACCTCCGGGAGGCGCTCCTCTTCGCGATGCAGTCGAGCGGGGTGTCGGTCAAGCGGCGGCGCAAGCGCAGGGCGAGGCGCGAGCGCGCGGACGACGCGGAGGGGACGCGCGATTCGCGCGACGGGTGAGCGGCGCCGCCGGCGCGAGCGCCCTCGACCTCCTCGTAAGGCGCAGGGGTTGAGGTAGAACCTCGCCCATGGCGAAGATCCCCTCCATCAAGTTCGGGCGCTCGAGCGGCGGCGGCGTCGCCGGCGCGGTCCGCGGCGTCGCGCTCGGCCTCGTGCTCCTCGTGGCGATGCTGTTCGTCGCGTGCACCACGGTGACGCGGATCGACGCCGCGCACGTGGGCATCCGGGTCAAGCTCGCCGGCTCGAACCGCGGCGTGAGCGACATCCCGGTCGTGACCGGCTGGGTGTTCTACAACCCGCTCACGGAGCAGATCGTGCAGTTTCCGACGAGCGTGCAGAACGTGGTCTGGACGGCGTCGGCGCACGAGGGCCGAACGGTCGACGAGTCGATCACGTTCTCGTCCTCCGAGGGCGTCAACGTCGGCGCGGACATCGGGATGTCGTTCCACATCGACCCGGAGAAAGCGCCCCACCTGTACCTGCGCTTCCGGGAGAACGACCTGATGAGGCTCGCCGATCGCTACGTGCGCAACGCGGTGCGCGAGGCGTTCAACTCGGTCGCGTCGAAGATGCCCGTCCAGGAGATCTACGGGTCGGGCAAGACGAGGCTCATCCACGACGTGACGAAGGAGCTCGAGCTGGTGCTCGAGAAGGACGGCATCCGGATCGATCAGCTCACGATCAACGGCGCGCTGAGGCTTCCCGAGAACGTGGCCGCGGCGATTAACCAGGCGATGGAGGCGACGCAGAAGGCGATCCAGGCCGAGAACCGGGTGCGTCAGGTGAGGGCGGAGGCCGACCAGGCGATCGCGACGGCGCGCGGCGCGGCCGAGTCGGCGCGGGAGCGGGCCCGCGGCGAGGCGGACGCGCTGCTCATCCGCGCGCGCTCCGAGGCCAAGGCGAACACGATCATCCGGCTGTCGACGACGCCGGCGGTGCTGCAGTACCGCGCGCTCGAGCGATGGAACGGGCGCCTGCCGGCGATGAACCAGGGCCCGCTGCCGATGCTGACGTTCGACATGAAGAGCGCGCTCGACAAGGACGCCGAGCAGAAGCTGGCGGAGCTGCTCGAGGAGACGGCGCCGGGGGGTGAGGCGGCGCCGGCTGGCGGGGCGGCGACGGGCGCGGGCGGCGACGGAGGCGACAAGGGCGCGAAGCCTGCGGGGAAGCCGGCGGCGCAGGCGCCGGCCGCCGCGCCCTGAGCAGCTCCGGGCGGCGGGAGAGCTCGTGGTCTGGATTGACGTCGCGAGGGGGGGTGCGACGATGGCGGCAATGCGCCCTCGCCGGCGGCTCGCCGCCCTGCTCCCGCTTCTGTGTATGCCCTCGCTCCCGCTCGCTCTCGCGGGCTGCCAGCAGATCCTGGGCATTCATGACGTGAGCGACGATCCAGACACGGGCAGGCCCGACGGCCAGACGTCTCAAGGGAGCGGGGGCGCGACCTCCGGGGCTGGCGGCGGCGGCGGCGAGGCCGGCGGCGAGGTCGGCGGCGGCGGTCACGGCCCTGACGTCATGGATCTCGCGCTCGTCGTCCTGACGCCCAACGTCACGGTGCCTCTCGGGGGGAAGAACCTTGTCGAGATCGAGATACGCCGCACTGGCGGCTTCGATGGCGAGGTGACGGTGGCGGCGGTGAGCCCTCCTGCGGGCCTCGTCGTCGATCGCATCACGATCGCCGCCAAGGAGACGAAGGCCGAGATCGTGGTAGGCGCCGAGGCGCCGCTCGCCCTGGGCAACACGATCTCCTTCACCCTGGCGGCGACCTCCGGCGCCCTGGAAAGCACCGCCGCCGTGACGAACGCGCTCGTGACCGGCCGCCCGGGCTCACTGGACGCCACGTTCGGCGTGGCGACGGGCATCGCGCCGGTGCGCTTCGGGAACGACGACGGCGGCTATTTCACCGATATCGAGGTGGTCGGCGAGCGGATCGTCGCGACCGGCTGGGGCATCGGCGGCGTCGGCGGCTCCTCGATGAAGATCGCGCGCCTGACCAGCGCCGGCGCGCTGGATCCCGACTTCGCCGGCGGCGCCTTGCTGTCGACGAGGATCGGGAGCAGCTCGGGCTCCGAGGCCGAGTCGTTCGCGGTGGGGCACCAGGTCGACGGCAAGATCATCGCGATGGGCTGGCACGAGATCCCGGAGCCGCGTGACATCGCCCTCTGGCGCGTCGGGGCGAACGGCGCGACCACCGACCCGGAGTTCGGCAACAACGGCAAGGCGCTGCTCGACACGGGCGGCGAAGAGACGGTCGTGGATGGGCTCGTCCTGGCCAACGACAAGATCCTCGTCGCCGGCGCTCGCGACGCGCGCATGATGGTGGCGCGCGTGTCCTCGAATGGGAGGCTCGACACCGCCTTCGCCGCGCCGAACGGCTTCTGGGCGCTCGACCGCGCCTCCACCGCGAGGGCCGTGGTCGTCGACCGCGAGGGCCGGATCCTGGTCGTGGGCGAGGTGGACACGGGGGGCCAGTCCGACGGCATCCTCGCCCGCTTCCTGGCCAACGGGCAGCCCGACACCACCTTCGGGACCGGCGGCCAGCAGGTCTTCGGCACGTCCGCGAGCAGCGAGCGCACGGCGGCGGTCGCTGTCCTCGACGACGGCCGCATCCTCGTGGGCGGCAGCGTCGGCAAGGAAGGGAGCGCCGACTTCGAGGTCCGCCGCTTCCTCGAAGACGGCGCCGCCGACCCGAGCTTCGGCGCGTCGGGCGTCGTCGCGCTCCCGATCACCGACGGCGACGACGTGGCGCAGCACGCCATCGTGCTCCCCGACGGCCGGATCCTGGTCGTGGGCAATGCGACCGGCGGCGCCACACCCGGGCCGGTACTCGCGCGCTACCTGCGCGACGGCAGGCTCGATCCCAACTTCGGAGTCGGCGGCGTGCTCTCCCTGTATGTCGGCGACTCGGGCGGCATCCAGCGGGCCGCGGTCTACCCGGGCCAGAAGGTCGTGATCTGCGGCGAGAACCAGGGGGGCGTGCCAGGTCCAGGGACGTACGGGATCGTGGCGCGCCTCTGGATGTAGCGCTCATCGGCGCCGAGTCAGGGTCCAAGCAGCGGTCGCCCTTCGCCACATCCACAGGTCTCAAGACAAGGCTCCTCGCTGCCTTGCCTCGCCGCCCACCCCCGTGCAGGCTTCGCCCATGGGCCAGCCCGCCGAGAAGCAGCGCCGAGCGACGTACGCCGAGCTCGAAGCCGTCCCGGCGAACAAGGTGGCGGAGCTCATCGGCGGCGTGCTCCACGTCCTGCCCCGGCCGGCGCCGCGCCACGCCAACGCGAGCTCGGTGCTGGGGATCAAGATCGGCGGCCCCTTCGGCCTCGGCGATGGTGGGCCGGGCGGCTGGTGGATCCTGGACGAGCCGGAGCTACGCTTCCCCGACCCGACCGCGCCGGGCGAGATCGACGCGCTCGTGCCCGACCTCGCCGGCTGGCGGCGCGAGCGGATGCCGGAGCTGCCGGAGACGGCCTACTTCGCGCTCGCTCCGGACTGGATCTGCGAGGTGCTGAGCCCGTCGACGGCATCTGTCGACCGTGACGAGAAGATGCCGATCTACGCGCGCGAGGGCGTGCGTTACGCATGGCTGGTCGATCCGATCGCACGGACGTTGGAGGTCTTCTCGCTGGTCTCGGGCCGGGGCTTTGGGCCCGCCGCCGTCCACCGCGACGCTGCGCGCGTGCGAGTCGAGCCCTTCGAGGCCGTCGAGCTCGATCTTTCGGTGCTCTGGGCGACGTAGCAGACCGCCGTGCCGTTCGGTTCCCCGGGCAGCCCGAGCTCAGCGCGGCGCTCGCTCCGTGGCCTCCCACCGCTCCAGCGCGACGACGAGCCGAGCCGCCCCGAGGACGCCGGCCGGGAGCACGATGAGCAGCGCGCAAGGCAAGAACGAGAGCAGCGCGAGGCCGAAGCCGAAGCCCATCACCGCGGCGAGGTTCCGGCGCACGAAAGCGATCCGCTCTGCCACGGGCACGCCGCGGATCGACAGCGGGCAGTCGCAGAGGTCCCACGCCCCCGCGAGCGCCGTCACCGCGAGCTGGAGCGGGACGACGACGACGCTCGCCGGCGCGAAGAGGAGACCCACGACGCCGAGGACGATGAGGATCGGGAGCGTGAAGGCGAGCGCCACGAGCGACGACTGCAGCGCGCGCCACATGTCCGCGAAGAAGCCGACCTCCGGCCACGGGGGCGCCCCGAGATCGGCCTCGGCCCTGCGCACCATCCGCTCCAGCGCGGTCCCCGAGAGCGGCTTCGCGAGCCCGAACGAGATGACGAGGGCGGCCACGAGCACCACCGCGAGCGAGAGGATCCGCAGCGCGGCCATGAGCACGGTCCAGGGCCACCCCGCCCCCGGCTCCCTCACGATCAGCTCGACGAGCGAAGGCGCGAGCTTCACGCCGACGATGGAGAGCACGACCATGAGCACCAGCGCGATGCCCGTGGGGACGAGCGCGAGCGGCCAGAGGTCCGGCGTGCGAAAGAGGTACCCGTAGCCGCCCAGCATGGCCTTGAGGCCCGCGCCGAAGCCGGGGCGCTCGAGCGGCACGAGCCCCGCTGTCGGGCGCTGCGCGGGCGCCGTGAGAGAGCCGCGGGGAACATCGGGGGTGATCATCCGGCCACGAACGTCCCAGCGGTCGTGCATCCGGTCAACACCTTCCGCGCGCTGGCATCCACCTCTGGACGAGCTTCCGCCTGCCGTGCAGTGAAGGCTGCCTCATCGTCGATGCGTGGATGACCTCCGAGCCTGCCTCGTCAGCCCTCGGGGAGCAGCGGATCGAGCACGCTCCCGCCCGGGGGCGAGGGCCCGAGCGCGCGGCCGAGGTGCTCGCGGATCGCGGCCGCGAGCGCCTCGGTGACGCGCCTGCGCAGCTGAGTCCGCGACGTGACGAGCCCGATCTCCCGGAGCGGGATCGGCCGGGCGAGGGGCCGCACGCGGGCGCGGCGCTTCTCGGCGGGCAGCCCTTGCGCCACGAGCGCGGGTAGCACCGTCGCTCCGAGCCCGGTGTCGACGAGGCCGATCAACGTCTCGAAGCTGCCGCTCTCGAGCTGAACGCCGCGCGGGGGCCTCGCCTGGCCGCTCCTGCAATACGAGAGCACCTGGCTCCGGAAGCAGTGCCCCTCCGGGAGCACCCACAGCTCGCGATCGCTGAGGTTCGCCTGCGTGACCGACTTGCGGTCGAGCAGCGGGTCGCCCTCGGGGAGATAGGCGACCATCGCCTCGTGTCCGAGGGGCGTCTCGCTCAGCCCCGGAGCGTGGAGCGGCGTCGCAGCGAGCCCCGCGTCGAGGGTGTCGGCGGCGAGCCGCTCGATGATCTCCTCGGTCTTCAGCTCCTCGATGAACAGCTCGACGCGCGGGTGTGCCTTCACGAAGGGATCGAGGAACAGGGGCAGCACGGTGGGAGCGAGGGTCGGGATGATCCCCAGCCGGTAGCGCCCCGCCGGAGCGTCGTCGCCGGCGACGATCTGACCGAGCCGCTCCGTCTCCCGGAGGATCTCGCGCATCTGAGCGATGACGCGCGCCCCCTCCTCGGTCACCAGAACGGGCTTCTTGCTGCGGTCGAACAGCACGGTACCCAGGAGCTCCTCGAGCTTCTGGATCTGCATGCTGAGCCCGGACTGCGAGACGTGGCAGCGCTCGGCCGCGGTGCGGAAGCTGCGGGTCTGCTCCACCGCCACGGCGTAGCGGAGCTGCGTGAGCGTCACCTGCTCGAGGTCCATGTCCGGAGGAGTATCATAAAAAGTGAACGATTCATAAAATCGTTCGATTTGCACCGCCGGCGCAGAACGACCACGTTGCCTCTCGACGGCGCGGAGGCACGAGACGCCCCCGCCCCGAAACGAGGAAGAGAGAATGTCGCTCATCAACACCCGCATCAAACCGTTCAAGGCCACCGCGTTCCACCAGGGGAAGTTCGTGGACGTCTCGCACGAGTCGGTCCTCGGCAAGTGGTCGCTCTTCGTGTTCTACCCCGCGGACTTCACCTTCGTGTGCCCGACCGAGCTCGAGGACCTCGCGGACCTCCACGGCGAGTTCAAGAAGCTGGGCGTCGAGATCTACGGCGTCTCCACCGACACGCACTTCGCGCACAAGGCGTGGCACGACACGTCCGCGGCGATCAAGAAGGTCAACTACCCGCTCGTCGGCGATCCGACCGCCACCCTCTCGCGCAACTTCGGCGTGCTCATCGAGGAGGAGGGCCTCGCGCTCCGCGGCTCGTTCCTCGTGAACCCCGACGGCGTCATCAAGGTCTACGAGGTCCACGACCTCGGCATCGGCCGCAGCGCGGCGGAGATGCTCCGCAAGGTCAAGGCGGCCCAGTACGTCGCCACGCACCCGGGCGAGGTCTGCCCGGCGAAGTGGGACGAGGGCGCGAAGACCCTCAAGCCGTCGCTCGATCTCGTCGGCAAGATCTGAGGCGTTCGGGCGTCGCCGCGCGTGCCGCGGCGACGCCCGACACCGCTCGTGACCCGCTCGTACTCGCCGGAAGGAACGCAGCCATGCTCGAAGACTCCATCAAGACCCAGCTCCGCGACGTCCTCGGACGGCTGACCCGTCCCGTCGCGGTCACCGCCTTCGTCGACGACTCGCAGGGGTCGGAGGAGATGCGCGCGCTCCTGCGCGACGTCGCGAGCGCCTCGTCCCTCGTCGAGCTCCACGAGCGGCGCGAGGGCGAAGGGCGCACGCCGTCGTTCGGCATCCACTCCCCTGGCGAGGAGCCGCGCGTGATCTTCGCGGGGCTCCCGCTCGGTCACGAGCTCACCTCGCTGATCCTCGCGCTCCTGCACGTCGGCGGCCATCCGCCGCGGGTGAGCGCGGAGGCGCTCGAGCAGATCGCGCGGCTCGACGGCGAGCTTCGGTTCGAGACCTACTTCTCTCAATCGTGCCAGAACTGCCCCGACGTCGTGCAGGCGCTGAACCTGATGGCGGCCAGGAACCCGAGGGTTCGCCACGTCGCCGTCGATGGCGCCCTCTTCCAGGGCGAGGTCGAGCAGCGGAAGATCATGGCCGTGCCGACCGTCTTTCTGAACGGCGAGCCCTTCGGCCAGGGTCGGATGGAGATCGAGCAGATCCTCGCCAAGCTCGACGACGGCTCCGCCGTGAAGAAGCGCGCCGAGGCGCTCGACCAGCGCAAGCCGTTCGACATGCTCATCGTGGGCGGCGGGCCCGCTGGCGCTTCGGCGGCCATCTACGCGGCGCGCAAGGGCCTCGACACCGGCATCGTCGCCGAGCGGTTCGGCGGGCAGGTGATGGACACCCTCGCCATCGAGAACCTCATCTCGGTCGTGGAGACCGACGGGCCCAAGCTCGCGGCGGCGCTCGAGCAACACGTGCGCGCGTACCCCGTCGAGCTCATCAAGCACGAGCGCGTCGCGTCGATCACCCCCGGCTCACCGTTCGAGCTGCGCCTGGCGAGCGGCGCCACGCTCCGCGCGAAGAGCGTCGTCCTGGCGACGGGCGCCCGGTGGCGCGACATGAACGTCCCCGGCGAGGCCGAGTACCGGACCAAGGGCGTGACGTACTGCCCGCACTGCGACGGACCGCTGTTCAAGGGCAAGCGCGTCGCCGTCATCGGCGGCGGCAACTCCGGCGTCGAGGCGGCGATCGATCTCGCGGGCGTGGTCGGCCACGTCACCCTGCTCGAGCTCGCCCCCGCCCTCCGCGCCGACGCGGTCCTCGTTCGCAAGCTCAAGAGCATGCCCAACGTCGAGATCGTCACGCGCGCGCGCACGACCGAGGTGGTGGGCGACGGGCAGAAGGTCGTCGGGCTCCGCTGGGAGCACACCGAGACGAAGGAGCAGCACCAGATCGGGATCGAGGGCGTGTTCGTGCAGATCGGCCTGCTCCCCAACACCGGGTTCATCAAGGGGACGGTGGAGCTCAACGGCCTCGGCGAGGTCGTCGTCAACGACCGCGGGCAGACGTCGGTGCCCGGCCTCTTCGCCGCCGGCGACATGACGACCACGCCGTTCAAGCAGATCGTCGTCGCCCTCGGCGACGGCGCGAAGGCCGCCCTCGGGGCCTTCGAGCACCTCATCCGCGCCACCGCGCCGGCGGACTGAGCGCCCTCCGGCCGAGGTTCGACGCGCGAGCCCGTCTGCGATCACGAGCTCAGCCACGCCTCGGACCGGAGCCGATCGACGAGGAAATCCACGAACGCGCGCACCCTGACCGCCGCCCGCCGGCCCTCCGGGTGGACGACATGGATAGGGACCGGCGGGGGCTCGTGCGCAGCGAGCACGATCGAGAGGCGCCCGGCGCGCAGCTCCGGGTCGATCTGATACGAGAGCACCCGCGCGAGCCCTCGCCCGGCCACGGCCGCTGCGATGGCGACGTCGGCCGTATTGGCGAGGAGCTGCGATGACGGAAAGACCCTCTCGACCCGCGAGCCCACCCCGAACGACCATTCCACCGGGGAGCCCGTCCAAGAGAAAGCAATGGTGTCGTGACGCGCCAGATCGGCCGGCGCCTTGGGCTCACCCCGCGCGGCGAGGTACTCCGCCGAAGCGCAGACCACCCGCCGCACGGAGCCGACACGGATCGCGCTGAGCGACGAGTCCGGCAGATGGGCAATCCGGACGGCGACGTCGAGCCCCTCGTCGACCATGTCGACAACGCGATCGACGAGCAGCGTCCACGCCGACACGCGCGGATGGAGAGCCAGGAAATCGAAGAGGGCGGGCGCGACGAACATCCGCCCGAACAGGACCGGCGCCGTGACGCCGATCTGCCCTCGCAACGCGGTATGGGACCCGGCCGCCGACGCCTCGGCCTCCTCGATCTCACCGAGGATCCGCTTGCAGTCCGCGAGGTACCGGGCGCCCGCCTCGGTCAGGCGGACGACGCGCGTGGTGCGGTGCAGGAGCCGCGTGCCGATGCGCTCCTCGAGCGCAGAGATGGCCCGGGTCACGGCCGGCGGCGACATGGACAGCCGCCGCGCGGCCGGCGCGAAGCCCTCCTCCTCGGCGACGGCGACGAACACGCGCATGGAGTCGAGGCGGTCCATCGGATTATTCCAGTTTCCGGAATGGTCCCTTGTCAAGGACGAGCATTACCCTTGGCCGCGGGAATGGGCATCCTGGCTCGGCGAGCGCGGGAGCCCCACGCGGACTGTGCCGCTCCCGCTGACATCCACAGCCGAAAGGACACCTCGATGACCCTCCCTGCCAGCCCCATCCGCCTCTACCGCTATCCGCTCTCGGGACACGCGCACCGCGTGGAGCTGTTCCTGTCGCTGCTGAGGCTGCCGTTCGAGAGGGTCGACGTCGACCTGAAGGGCGGCGCTCACAAGACGCCCGAGTTCCTGAGCAAGAACGCGTTCGGTCAGGTGCCCGTGATCGAGGACGGCGACGTGACGCTGGCCGACAGCAACGCGATCCTCGTGTACCTGGCTGCGCGGTACGACCCGTCGGGGCGCTGGCTCCCGCGCGATCCGGTGGCGGGGGCGCACGTGCAGCGGTGGCTCTCCGTGGCCGCCGGGCAGCTCGTGGCGGGGCCCGCGGCGGCGCGCGCCGCGAGCGTGTTCGGCCGCAAGCTGGATGTCGAGCAGGCCAAGGGGATCGCCGCCCAGCTCTTCGCGGTGATCGACCAGCACCTCGCGGACCAGCGGTTCCTGGCCGGCGACGAGCCGACCCTCGCGGACATCGCGATCTACACCTACACGGCGCACGCGCCGGAAGGCGGCGTGTCGCTCGATCCGTACGCGAACCTGCGCGCGTGGCTCGCCCGCGTGGAGGGGCTGCCCGGCTTCGTGCCGATGAAGAAGGCGCTGTCGTGACCTCCCTGCCCGGGTGGACCAGGGAGGGCTCGCCCTATCACCCGGGCGAGATGGCCGTACAGGCGCGGGCCGGGGCGCGCGAGCGCGCCGAGAAGGCCGGGCGCCGGATCATCCGGGACTTCATGCCCGACCAGCACCGCGAGCTGTTCGCGCAGCTGCCGTTCCTGCTCGTCGGGGCCCTCGACGCAGAGCGCCGGCCGTGGGCCTCGATCGTCGTGGGGCCGCCGGGGTTCATCTCGTCCCCGGATCCGCGGACGCTCGCGGTGAACGCTCGCCCGGGAGCCGGCGATGCGCTCGGCCCGCACCTCGTGGCCGGCGCGCCCGTCGGCCTCCTCGGCATCCAGCTGGAGACCCGCCGCCGAAACCGGATGAACGGGACGATCACGGCGGCCGACGAGCGAGGCTTCGTGGTCGAGGTCGGGCAGAGCTTCGGCAACTGCGCGCAGTACATCCAGGCGCGAGAGCCCGAGCTCGTGAGGGCGCCGGATGCGGCCGCCGCGCCCCCGGCGCACGCGGAAGGGCCGGCGCTGTCCGCCGGCGCGGCGGCGCTGATCCGCCGCGCGGACACGTTCTTCATCGCGACCGCGGCGCCGGCCGCGCGGGGAGGCGACGCGATCGAGGGCGCCGACGTGTCCCATCGGGGCGGCAAGCCGGGCTTCGTGCGCGTGACCGAGGAGGACGGCCACACCGTGCTGACCTCGCCGGATTTCACGGGCAATTTCGCGTTCAACACGCTCGGCAACCTGGCGCTCTGCCCGAGCGCCGGGGTGCTCTTCGTCGACTTCGCCTCCGGCGGGGTGCTGTCGCTGACCGGCGAGGCCGAGGTGCTCTGGGACGGGCCCGAGCTCTCGGCCTTCGCCGGCGCCCAGCGGCTCCTGCGGTTCCACGTGGCCGAGGGCGCCTTCCGGGAGGACGCGCTGCCGCTGCGCTGGTCGGCGCCGGTGCCCGCGCCGCAGCTCGCGGCGACCGGCTCGTGGGAGGACGTGGCGCGCGGGTGACGCCGCAGCCCGCGGGGGCCCGTCCAGGGGAGTTTTGCCCCATCGGGGCGATCCGGGGCGGGCCCGGGCGGGTCAGCGTGCGGACGGGCACCTTGAGAACGCGTACGCGTCCTGCATCCTACCCGCGACCTCATGCGACTCGCCAGCAAGCTCACCCTCGCCCTCGTCCTCGTCATGTGCGCGGCGCTCAGCCTGTACGGCTACCTCTCCGTCCGGCGCGAGCGGGCGCTCTTCGAGGCGGACATGCGGCGCGACGAGCACCTCATCGGCATCGCGCTCCGCGCGGCGGTGGTCGAGACGTGGCGCCGGGACGGGATGGGGGAGGCGCTCCAGCTGCTCGACGAGATGAGCGAGCGCGAGGACGGCGTGCGGTTCCGCTGGGTGTGGCTCGACGCGCCGGCCGGGGATCGCTTCGCGCCCGCGCTGCCCGCCGCCGAGATCGAGGAGCTCTCGCGGGGCACCGAGGTGTTCCGGATCGAGCGCAAGGGCGACAGGAGCGGGCGCTTCTACACGTACGCGCCCGTCGGGGTGGAGCCCGAGCGCGTCGGCGCCATCGAGATCTCCGAGTCGCTCGAGGAGGAAGAAGCGTACGTCCAGGCGAGCGTGGTCAACACCGTGGCCACCATCATCACCCTCGCGGCGCTGAGCGGGCTCCTGGCGATGACCTTCGGGCAGGTCCTCGTCGGGCGCCCGACGCGGCGGCTCGTCGACAAGGCGCGGCGGATCGGGGAGGGCGACCTCGGCGGGCCGCTGCTCCTGCCGCAGCGCGACGAGCTCGGGCGGATCGCCCACGAGATCAACGCGATGTGCGAGCACCTGGCCGAGGCGCGCGAGCGCGCGGGCCGCGAGACGACCGCGCGCATCGCGGCGCTGGAGCAGCTCCGGCACGCGGATCGGCTCACCACCGTGGGCAAGCTGGCGTCGGGGCTCGCGCACGAGCTCGGCACGCCGCTCAACGTGGTGGGCGGCCGCGCCAAGATGATCGCGCGCGGCCTGCCGCAGGAGGAGGCGGCGGAGAGCGCGCGCATCATCGCCGAGCAGGCGGACAGGATGACGAAGATCATCCGGCAGCTGCTGGACTTCGCGCGCCGCCGGGTTGCGCAGAAGGCGTCGGCCGATCTCGCGCACATCGCGCGCCAGACGCTGGCGCTGCTGGAGCCCCTCGCCCGGAAGCGGAGCGTGACGCTCCGCCTCGACGAGGCGAGCGGCGGGGCGGCGCGCGCCGAGGTGGACTCGGGGCAGATGCAGCAGGTGCTCACGAACCTCATCATGAACGGCATGCAGTCGATGAAGCGGGGCGGAGAGCTCACCGTGCGGGTGGAGCGCGCCCGCGCGCGCCCGCCGGCCGACCACGGCGGCGCCGAGGGCGAGCACGTCGCCGTCCGGGTGACCGACGGCGGGGAGGGGGTCGCGCCCGAGAACATCCTCCGCATCTTCGAGCCGTTCTTCACCACGAAGGACGTCGGCGAGGGCACGGGCCTCGGGCTGAGCGTGTCCTACGGGATCGTGCGCGAGCACGGGGGCTGGATCGACGTGGAGAGCGAGCTCGGCAAGGGCTCGACGTTCACGGTGTACCTCCCGCCGAGCGGCCAGGATGACGCAGGATGACGCGAGCCCGGCGGCCGCGGGCCGAGGGCGAGGGCGGGCTGGCCGGGGCGGCCGCCGCGCCGCGGCTGGCCGCGGGCGGGGCGCTGTACTACGCGAGTTACCGAGGAGAGATGGCGGGCGAGCCATCGAGGTGACGATGGGCAGGCGAGCGCTGATCATCGACGACGACGAGGCGATGTGCGCGTGGCTCTCGGCGGACCTGCGGTCGCGCGGCGTCGAGGCGACGACCCGGACCTCACCGGCGGAGGCGCTCGCGCTGCTCGAGGCAGACGAGGGCTTCGACGTCATCCTGACCGATCTGAACATGCGCGGGATGGACGGGATCGCGGTCTGCGGACGGGCGGCCGAGATCCGGCCGGACGTGCCGGTCATGGTGATCACCGCGTTCGGCAGCATCGAGACCGCGGTGCAGGCGATCCGCGCGGGCGCGTACGACTACGTGACCAAGCCGGTCGACATCGAGGCGCTGGCGCTGGCGCTGGAGCGGGCGATCGCGCACCACGCGCTCAAGGCCGAGGTGCGGCGGCTGCGCCGCGCCGTGGCTGGGCCCGGCGGGTTCCCGGACCTCATCGGCCGGAGCGCCGCGATGCGAGGCGTGCAGGACCTGATCGAGCGCATCGCCGACGCGGACGCGACGGTGCTCATCACGGGCGAGAGCGGGACGGGCAAGGAGGTCGTCGCGAAGGCGATGCACGCGCGGAGCCGCCGCAAGGACGGGCCGTTCGTGGCGATCAACTGCGCGGCGGTGCCGGAGTCGCTGATCGAGAGCGAGCTCTTCGGGCACGTGCGGGGGGCGTTCACCGACGCGCGCGCGGCGCGCTCCGGGCTGTTCGTCGAGGCGAACGGCGGGACGCTGCTGCTCGACGAGATCGGGGAGCTGCCGCTCGCGGTGCAGCCGAAGCTGCTCCGCGCCCTCCAGGAGCGCCGGGTGCGCCCGGTGGGCGGGAGCGCGGAGGTGCCGTTCGACGCGCGCATCGTGGCCGCGACGAACCGCGACCTGGACGAGGCCGTCGAGGCGCGCCGCTTCCGGGAGGACCTGTACTACCGGATCAACGTGCTCCACGTGGAGCTGCCGCCCGTGCGGGCGCGGGGCAGCGACGTGCTGCTGCTCGCGCAGCGCTTCATCGAGGACTTCGCCACGCGCTGGGGCAAGGAGGTGGTCGGCCTGTCACCGGCGGCCGCCGAGCGGCTGCTCGCGTACACGTGGCCGGGCAACGTGCGGGAGATCCAGAACTGCATGGAGCGGGCGGTGGCGCTCACGGGGTACCCGGAGATCACGGTGGAGGACCTGCCGGCGAAGATCCGGGAGCACCGGCCGTCGCACGTGCTCGTGGCGGGGGACGACCCGTCCGAGCTGGTGCCGCTCGAGGAGGTGGAGCGGCGGTACATCCTGCGGGTGCTCGAGGCGGCGGGCGGGAACAAGACGCTGGCGGCGAGGATCCTGGGGCTGGACCGGAAGACGCTGCACCGGAAGCTGGAGCGGTGGGAGCCGGGCGCCGGGGGGACGAAGGGGAGCTGAGAGAGCGGGCGGGGTGGGTCGGGCGACCTGAAGCTCGAAGCCCACGCCGAGGCGCGGAGGAATACCCCGGGCGGGGAACGACGCCCCACCCCGGATGGCCCACGCGGGGGGTCGCCGCCAGTCCCACTGCAACCCGCCCGTCCGCCGCCGTCCGCCGCCGCCGTCCGCCGCAACCTGGGTCGTCCGCCGCAACCTGGGTCGGCGCCTGCGGCCTCAACCCCGGTCGGTTCCAGCCAGCCACCCCAACCCCGGTCGGTTCCAGCCAGCCACCCCAACCCCGGTCGGTTCCAGCCAGCCACCCCAACCCCGGTCGGTTCCAGCCAGCCCCCCCAACCCCGGTCGGTTCCAGCCACCCCAACCCCGGTCGGTTTGGGACGGCCGTCGGTGGGCGGCACGCGGCCTGCAATACAGGCCTCTCACCAAGGAGAGAGCCCGATGCCCCCCGACTCGATGCGCGGTCTTGCCTCGATCCTGAATACGCCCCCTGAGCCGGTGCCGCGCGTCCACCCCGGCGCGACCCCCATCCGCGTGCTGCTCGCCGAAGACGACAGGGAGTTGCGGTTGCTCCTCGCCACCGCCCTCCGCCGCGACGGCTACGAGGTCCTGGAGGCGCATGACGCCAAGCACCTCCTCGAGTTGATGGGCGAAGCGCTCGTCTCCGGGAACGGCGGCCCGGTCGATGTCGTGGTGAGCGACATCCGGATGCCAGGCGCGAGCGGACTCGATCTGCTGGCCGGGCTGCGCCGCGACGACTGGACGACGCCGGTGGTCCTCATCACCGCGTTCGGCGACCCGGAGACGCACGCGGAGGCCTACCGCCTGGGCGCCGACGCGGTGCTCGACAAGCCGCTCGACGTGGACGATCTGCGGCTCGTGGTCCAGACGCTCGTCTCGATGCGCGGCTGACGCACCACGCAGCCACCCGCGCGGCCCCACGCCGCGGTCACACCCATGGGCCCGCGGCACTTGCCACGACGCCGATCACCAAAGCGCTCATCGGATCCGGCACCCTGCTGGGGAGCATCTCGCGATCACGGACATCACGAGATGGCGCGTAGGTGGGAGCCTATCGACGAGCAGCTGGCCTACCCACAACCCTTGTCAGGAGCGCGCCAGTTG
The DNA here is from genome assembly GCF_051525245.1 of Sorangium sp. So ce128. Lineage (NCBI taxonomy): Bacteria > Pseudomonadati > Myxococcota > Polyangiales > Polyangiaceae > Sorangium > Sorangium sp. So ce128. Next base: position 9,830,294 of record NZ_CP150313.1, read on the forward strand.
ACCGTTGGATAGGTTTTCAACCTCGTCGTGGAGCAGATCCGTGCGATCGTGAGTCGCCCGGCGCCGCCTCACCCCGCCTCGACCGGCAGCCGGCGCGGCTCCCCCGCGCGCTGCGCCTTCAGCCGCGCCCGCCGCATCTTGTGCCACGCGAGGATCCCCGCGTCCGCGCGCACGAAGCGGCACGCGTCGAGATCCGCGTCGCGCGGCTCCGAGGACGCGAGCATCCGCTCGTCGCCCGGCTGGATCAGCCAGAACTCCGCCCGCAACCCGAGCCACGCGAGCAACCCCCCAATCACCGGGATCGGCACGTAGTACCGCCCCACGATCGCCGTCCGCTCCGCGTCGATCGGCGCGCACCCCGCCATGCCAACCACGCGCTTCCCGAACGAGAGGCGCAGCACGCCCGGGAAGCGCACCTCCATCTCGAACCTCCACCCCCGACGACCGTCCCAGGGCTCCCCGTCGTCGTGGCGCAGCACCGCCTCGGCGTGGATGACGTCGCCCTCCACGCGGACCTCGCAAGGGTCGAGCATCGCGCCGACGCCGGGGACCCAGGGGCGGTGCGCGAACGGCAGGTGGTGGAAGTCGAGCATGCCCTCCATCGCGCGCGCGAACGGCACGTCCCAGTCCATCGACGCCGTGTGGGCGTGCCGCTCGTCCGGCGGCAGGCCATCGAACCAGGGCACCGGCGGCAGCTCAGCCGGCCGCTCGCCCCAGAAGAGCCACACGAAACCCCGGTGCTCCCGCGCCTCGTACCGGGTCAGCGCGAGCGCATCCCCCGCGCCGCGCGCGCTCGCGCCGCGCCCCTCGCACGGGATCGCGACGCAGCGCCCGTCCGAGGCGAACCGGAAGCCGTGGTACGGGCACTCGATCGCCCCGTCCACGACCCGCCCCAGGCCGAGGTCCGCGCCGCGGTGCGGGCAGCGCGCCCGCGCCACGACCAGGGCGCCGCGCTCGTCCCTGAACAGCACGAGCCGCGTCCCGAAGCGCTCGACGGCGACCGGCCGCTTGCCCACGCAGGCCGCGTCCGCGATGATGTACCAGGCGCCCTCGACGAACGCGCCGCGACCTTCCTCGATGCCGTGCTTTCGCATGATGCTCCTCCGATCGCCCGGAAGCCTGGGGCCGGCCCGGCCGGGGAGCAGTGACAGCGCGCGCCACAAGGGCTGACATGCGGCGCCAGGCCCCGCGGGCGCCCGCCCCGACGATCTGGGCCCGCACCGCCGCGCAGCTCGCGGACCACGCCGCGGAGCGCGGGGCGGATCGGCGGGCGCTGCTCGAGGCCGCGGGGCTCGCCGGCGCGGCGCTCGCCGATCCGGACGCCCGCGTGCCGCTCGCGGCGTTCTACGCGCTCATCGAGGCGGCCGTGGCGGCGTCCGCCGATCCGCACCTCGGCCTCGACTTCGCGGCGCGCTTCGAGCCGGAGCACTTCGACGCGCTCGGCTTCCTGGCCATGAGCAGCCCTACGCTCGGAGAGTCGTTCCGCCGGATGCTCCGCTACCAGCAGATCTGGAACGAGGGCGAGCGCTACACGCTGGAGATCCGCGGGCGCCGCGCGCACCTCGGGTTCGTGCCCTTCGGGCCCGACCGGCCGGCCCACGGCCAGCTCGCGGAGATGTTCGCGTTCGACGCGCTCGTGAACGCCGGGCGCATGTGCGGCGCGCCGATCCAGGCGCTCGCGGTGCGCTTTCGCCACGCGCCGGAGGGTGATCCGGAGGAGAAGGCGCGGCGGCTCGGCTCGCCGGTGCTGTTCGGGGCGCCGGCGACCGAGCTGGTCCTGCCAGTCGAAGAGCTCGCTCGGCCGCTACCGCACGCGAACGAGGCGCTCGCCGCGTTCCTCGAGCGCCACATGAGCGCCGCCGCGGCGCGCCTGCCGGGCGCGGCGCCGCCCGCGCTGTCCGACCGCGTGCGCGCGCTCCTCGGCGAGCGGCTGCGCGAGGGGGCCGACCTGGGCGCGCTCGCGGCGCGCTTGCGGATGAGCCCGCGCACGCTCCAGCGCCGCCTCGGCGACGAGGGGACGTCGGTCCACGCCCTGCTCGACGAGGTCCGGCGCGGCCGCGCTGCGGCGCTCCTCGACGCGGACATGGCGATCGGCGAGGTGGCGTACCTGCTCGGCTATTCCGAGCCGAGCGCGTTCCACCGGGCGTTCCGGCGCTGGACCGGCGTGACGCCGGAGGCGTTCCGCGCCCGGACCAGGGGCGCAGCGCCGCAGTGAGCGGCCTGCGCCAGCGGCTGGCCTGACGGGTTCCTTCACGCGCGCCCGGCCGCAGCCTGCGCCGCTGCCGGGCCTGCGCTCACGGGCCCTGCGCTCACGGGCCGGGGGGGGCGATCTCCAGCTTCGCCATCACGCTGCCGCTGCCCGTGATGCCCGCCTGGATGTTCTCGACCGCCTGCGTGATCGCATTGGTGGCCGGGATGAGGCACGCCCCCGCCTTCACGCTGCCGGTGGCCGCGCCCTCGAGGTTGCCGCCCGCCTGGACCACCGCCTCGGCGCTGGCGAGGAGCAGCTCGCCGCGCGCGTGCGCGACGACGAGGAGCCGCGGCAGGTTCGCCTTGAGCGTCGCGATCGCCGCCTCGACGTCGGCCCCACCCTCGATGTTGACCGCGGGCTCCTTGCAGCTGGCCTTCGCGCTCGCGCTCGCCTCGCAGGAGCCGCTGCACTCCGCGGACCCCTGGCACTCGGCGCTCGGCGGCTTGAGCTCGGCCCTGCACTTCGGCGCCTTGAACTGGACGTCGCACGAGCCCGAGCAATCGGCGTTGCACTGCACCTCTGCCTCGGCCGCGAACGCGCACGAGCCACGGCACTCGCCCGTGCAGGTGCCCTGGCACTCGCCGCGGCAGTCGCCGCCGGCGGTCGTCGCGGCGCAATCGCCGTCGCACGTGCCCTCGCACGTCCCCTGGCACGTCCCCTCGCAGTGGACCGCCAGGTTGGCCGAGCCCTCGCACGAGCCGGTGCACTTCCCCTCGCACCGCCCCGAGAGCTGACCGGGATCGCAGCGCGCGACGATCTCCGCCGGGGTCAGCTGGCACTCGACGTTGGCGCTGCACCTCGCCTCGCAGTTCGCCTGCACGCTCGCGTCGACCGTGCAGCTCGGCGGCTGGAAGGTGATCGACAGGTCGGCCGTCGCGTCCCCGAGCGCGTCGACGGCGAGCTCACACCATTGCTCCGCCCGTTCGTTCGGCTTCGTCGCCGTGATCGTCGCCACGTCCGCGCCGAGGTCCAGCGCGATCGCCTGACAGGCGCTCGTCACGTCCGCCACGATGGCGCCCGCGGCGCCCGTGAAGTCCGACACGGACTGCATGAAGGCACCATAATTGAGCTCTGCCTCGCCCTCGAGACCCCACTCCACCGTGGCGAGATCGGCGCCCGGCGTGAAGTCGCGACAGCAGATGTCACTCTGCAGCTCCGAGACCTTGTCACACCCCATCGCCGGGATGACGGAGAGCCCCGCCAGCGCCAGCGGGAATGCCGCGATTCGCCACGTCACACGGATATTCATCGGGAAACTCCTTGGTTCTTTGTCGGGCGTGCCGCTGGTGCGGGACTGCCACGGAGAGCGGTGAAACCCCATGAGGGAGCACGCTCGCCTCCGAGCTCGGCCTGCAGCCGCCTCCGAAGCAGGGCGACAATAGTTCATAGATCGACCCACATGACAAGGCCCATGCTGCGGAATTGTTGCTCGTCTCGACGTCACCCTAGGGCGAAGCCCGTCAGCACGGGAGCCATTCACGACGAGATCTGTTGATGTTCATGTCGACGGCAGAGGTAGGAAGAACGCCCGGTCGCGGCCGTCCAGGGGAGGGCAGAGGGCGCGCCATGACACGGCACGTCGTGGGTTCAACCAGCCATCATCGAATCGCCGTTGCAGAGCTCGGCCGAGCCGTAGGACAATGGCCCCGTGATGACGCTCGGCCCACGGCTCCCCCGGTTCGTGCAGCTCTCTCTCGTGCTCGCCCTGACGGCCGGTTGCGGCGCCTCGTCCGACGACGAGAGCCCGACGAGCGGCCAGGCCGCCGGCGAGCCGCCCAGGATGACGGGGATGACGGCGGCCCACAATGCCGCGCGCGCCGCCGTCGACCCGCCTGCCGATCAGCCGGTGCCCCCTCTCTTGTGGTCGCCCGAGATCGCCGCGGTGGCTCAGGCCTATGCCGCCCAGTGCATGTTCGGCCATAGCGCGAGCGATTATGGCGAAAACATCTTCGCGTCGGCCGGCTCGTCACCCACACCGGAGGATGTTGTCGCCTCGTGGGTCGACGAGGCGGCCAACTACGATCTTGCGAGCAATGCCTGCAGCTCCACCTGCGGCCATTACACTCAGGTGGTATGGGCCGACTCCCTGCGGCTCGGCTGCGGGGTCGCCGATTGCACGACCGGCTCGCCGTTCGGCGGTGGCACCTGGCAGATCTGGGTGTGCAACTACGATCCTCCCGGCAATTTCGCCGGAGAGCGCCCCTACTGAGCCCGCGCGCGCGCGTCGTCGGCGCGCGCCGTCCTCGTCTCCTCCCCGCCCCTCGCCGGCTCTGGTATCGCAGCGGCGATGGACTTCGGGTGGACCCCTTCCCAGCGCGCCGTCCACGACCGCATGCGCGCCCTCGGCGCCGAGGCCGACGCCGCGGCCCCGGACGATCGCATGCGCGTCCTCGCCCGGGGCGGCGCCCTCGGCCTGCCGATCGCCCGCGATCTCGGCGGCGAGGGCCTCGACCTCGTCACGACGGCGCTCGCCTACGAGGGCCTCGGCGCGACGCTGCGCGACGGCGGCGTCCTGCTCGCCGCGGGGGCGCACCTCTTCGGCGTGGCGCTCCTGCTCGCGCGGGTGGGCACGCCCGCGCAGCAGCGCGCGTGGCTGCCGCGGATGGCGAGCGGCGCGTGCATGGCGACGGTCGCCGCGACCGAGGCCGGCGCGGGCTCGGACGTCGCGTCGGTGCAGGCCAGGGCCGACCGCACGGACGCCGGCTACCGGCTCACCGGCGACAAGCGGTACGTGACCTGGGCCGACCGGGCCGACGTGTACCTCGCGATCGCGCGCGACGGCGGCGGCCGCGCCGGAGGGGCCCCGGCGCGCGGCCTCACCGCGCTGCTCGTCCCCCGCGCCGCGGGCGAGGGCGCCGCGCGCATCCTCCCCGGCGCGCCGCTCGCGACCGCGGGCCTCCGGGGCGCGCGGCTCGCGCCCGTCTCGTTCGCCGGCTGCGAGGTCGGCCACGACGCGCTCCTCGGCCGCGCCGGCGCCGGCCTCGCCGTCTTCCAGATCGCGATGACCTTCGAGCGCGCGCTCATCCTCGCCTTCCGCCTCGGCGCCATGGAGCGCGCCCTCGGCGAGGCCGTCCGTTTCGCCCGCGAGCGCGAGATCGGCGGCCAGGCGATCGCCCGCCACCAGGCCGTCGCGCACCGCCTCGCGCAGATGAAGCTGCGGCTGGAGACGTCGCGGCTGCTCATCTACCGCGCCGCGTGGGCGCTGGACCAGGGCGAGCGCGGCCAGGCCGAGGCCGCGCTCGCGAAGTGGCACACGGCGGACTCGGCCGTGGCGTCCGCGCTCGACGACCTCCGGCTCCGCGGCGGCGCTGGCTACCTCGAGGAGAGCGGCCTCCCCTCCGCCATCGACGACGCCCTGGGCGGCAGCATCCATTCGGGGACGTCCGACGTGCTCGCCACGATCGTCGCGCGGTGGCTGGGCGTCTAGCCGCTCGCCCGCGCTTCACCTCGTCTCACCAAGCTCCTCCCTCGCCGTGGCATCAGGCCCCCGGGGCGGGTGCTCGGCCCCTTCCCATCCAACATGGAAGAACTTGGACGACGAACTACTGGCCAACCCTCGCCGGCGCCTTTACCAAGGTAGGGCTGCGCGGACCGGCCGAGGGTCGCCGGCCCGCGCCCGTCCGCCGGCCCCTCAAGCCCAACCAGGAACGATATGACCGAAGCGACCGACAATCCCCTGCTCATTCTCGGCTTCGAGATCCCGTTCGATCGCATCCGGAGCGAGCACGTGGAGCCCGCGGTGCGCGCGCTGCTCCAGGACGCCCGCGCCCGGCTCGACGCGCTCGTCGCGGCGCCCGGCCCCCGCACGTACGACAACACCCTCGCCGCGCTCGAGGCCGTCACCGAGCGGCTCGACCGCGCCATGAACGTCGTCTCGCACCTCGAATCGACGTCCACCACACCCGCGCTGCGCGCCGCGTACAACGCCGTCCAGCCGGAGGTCAGCGAGTTCCTGAGCGGCATCGCCCTCAACGAGGGCGTCTACGGCGCGCTCAAGGCGTACGCGGCCACGCCCGAGGCCGCGGCGCTGACGGGCCCACGGCACCGCTTCCTGAAGAAGACCCTCGACGATTTCCGGAGGAGCGGCGCCGAGCTCGACCCGGCCGGCAAGAAGCGCCTCTCCGAGATCGACGTCGAGCTCGCCACGCTCACCCTGCGCTTCTCGCAGAACGTGCTCGACGCGACGAACGCCTTCGAGTTCGTGGTCGAGGACGCTGCCCGCCTCGCCGGCCTGCCGCCGAGCGCGGTCGAGGCGGCTCGTCAGGGCGCGAAGGACAGGGGCATCGAGGGTTACCGCTTCACGCTGCAGGCGCCGAGCTACATCCCCGTGCTCACGCACCTCGACGACGGCGCTATCCGCGAGCGCTTCTACCGCGCCTTCAACACGCGGGCGACCGAGGGCGACCACGACAACCGGCCGCTCATCCGCCGCATCCTCGAGCTCCGCGGGGAGAAGGCGAGGCTGCTCGGCTACGCGAGCTTCGCCGATCTCGTGCTCGAGGACCGGATGGCGAAGACGGGCGCCGCGGCGCGGCGCTTCGTCGACACGCTGCGGGCGCGCACCGAGCCGGTCTTCGCCCGCGAGAAGGAGGAGCTCGCCGCCTTCCGCCGCGAGATCGAGGGCCCGGACGCGCCGCCGCTCGCGCCGTGGGACGTCGCCTACTACGCCGAGAAGCTCCGCCGCGCCCGCTACGATTTCGACGACGAGGCGCTCCGCCCGTATTTCCCGCTGGATCGCGTCGTCTCCGGCCTGTTCGAGATCGCCCACCGCCTTTACGGCGTGCGCATCGCGCCCTGGCAGGCCGCCCCCACGTGGCACCCGAGCGTCCGCGCCTACCAGCTCGTCGAGCCGAACGGCGCCCAGAGCGCCGCTTTCTATCTCGACTTCGTGCCGCGCGAGCAGAAGCGCGACGGCGCCTGGATGCACGGGCTCGTCACGGGCGCGCCGAGCGAGGACGGGCGCGCGGCCGGCGAGGACGCGCGCCACCTCGAGGTCCTCGCGGGCAGCTTCACCCCGCCGGTCGGCGGCCGCCCCGCGCTGCTCAACCACCGCGAGGTCGAGACGCTGTTCCACGAGTTCGGTCACATGATGCACCACGCCTCGAGCCGGGTGCCGATCCGGAGCCTCGCCGGCACCAACGTCGCCTGGGACTTCGTCGAGCTCCCCTCGCAGATCATGGAGAACTGGTGCTGGGAGCGGGACGCGCTCGACCTCTTCGCGCGCCACCACGAGACGGGCGCGCCCGTCCCGGACGACCTGCTCCAGCGGATGCGCGCGGCCCGCACGTTCCGCGCGGGCGCCGCGACGATGCGGCAGCTCGGCTTCGCCGAGATCGACCTCGCGCTCCACATGGACTGGACCGGAGAGCAGGGTGATGTCGTCGAGTTCGCGCGCGAGGTCCTCGGGCGTTACTCGCCCGTCCCGCTGCCCGAGGGCTACGCCATGATCGCCGGCTTCTCGCACCTCTTCTCGAGCCCGGTGGGCTACGCAGCGGGCTATTACTCGTACAAATGGGCCGAGGTGCTGGACGCCGACGCCTTCTCCCGCTTCCTGGAAGAGGGTCTGTTCAGCCGGAAGGTGGGCGACGCGTTCCGGAGCCAGATCCTCGCGCTCGGCGACACGCAGGACCCGATGGATCTCTACAAGAGCTTCCGCGGCCGCGAGCCCACCCTCGACGCCCTGCTCCAGCGCAGCGGGCTCGCCTGAGCCCCCTGGGCGGGTCACGAGCCTTCGGGCGGCTCCCCGGGCCCCCCAGGCGCCGCGGTCCTCCACAACGCCCCCACGGCCCCTCACGGGCCGCGGGCCCCGCTCCCAAGGCGCTCACGGCCCCCTCACGGCTCCCCGACACCTCAGCCCCAGGACACGCGCTACCGGAGCCGCGCGCAAGCACACTTCTTCATCAGCTCCCGCGCGCGGACCAGTGCAAAAACGATGGCATCCCTGATCCGTGACCACTGGTCGATCGAGAACCAGTGCCATTGGGTGCTCGACGTCGCGTTTCGCGAGGATGAGAGCCGCATTCTGTGACGATGGTGCGGCTGATGACGCGTCGGCTGTCCCAGCCGGCGGTAGAATCCTCCCTGCTTGCCCACCATTAAACCCATCATCCCGCCGCTGCTTCCGCTCCCATCAGCCCGCCCGGCGTCAGCGTTGCCGCCGGCCGGGTTCAGCAGCAAAAATCAGGCCATTTACTGCTAGACGCGCTCTCAGGGGGTCGCGACGATACTCACGGATACACGGGGCAATGCCGGCCGAGGTGGCTCCTGGGCTGGTGGGAAAAGGATGGATACGACGTACGTCATCAAGGAGGTCCTCTCCACGAGCAAGGGGGCTGTGCTCTATCGCGGAGTCCGCGCCGCAGACGGGCAGCCGGTCGTCCTCAAGGTCCTCGCCCCGCAGCACCGCTCGCAGCACCTCACGTGGCTGAAGAACGAGTATTCGATCGAGAGCGCGCTGAATATCCCGGCCGCCGTGAGGCCTATCGCCCTCGAGACCTACGAAGGCAGGCCGGCCCTCGTCATGGAAGACTACGGCGGCGAGTCGCTCGATCGAGCGGTCGGCCCGCCGATGGACATCGCGGAGTTCCTGCGGCTCGCGATCCGGATCGTCTCGGCTGTGGCGGGTATCCATCAGCGGAACGTCGTCCACAAAGACATCAAGCCCGACAACATCCTCGTCCACCCCACGACGGGCGAGGTCAAGCTCATCGATTTCGGGCTCGCCTCGACGCTGCCGTGCAATTGGCAGGCGAGCGCTGGCCTCCGGCAGATCGAGGGCTCGCTGCCCTATATGTCGCCCGAGCAGACCGGACGAATGAACCGAGCGCCCGACGAGCGGAGCGACCTCTACTCGCTGGGGGTGACGTTCTGCCAGATGCTCACCGGCAAGCTGCCCTTCCAGGCCGCCGACCCCATGGAGTGGGTGCATTGCCACATCGCCCGCTCGCCCACCCCCCCCGCGGAGAGCGCGCCCTGGGTGCCGGACGTCGTCTCGGCCATTCTCATGAAGCTGCTCGCAAAGGAGGCCGAGGACAGGTATCAGAGCGCTCGCGGGCTCCGGCACGATCTGGAGCGGTGCCTCGAGCCATGGAGCTCCCGCGGCACGATCGAGCCGTTCCCCCTCGGCGAGCGGGACGTATCCGACCGCTTCCAGATCCCGCAGAAGCTCTACGGGCGCGACAGGGAGATTTCCGAGCTGCTCTGCGCCTTCGAGCGCGTTGTCCGCGATGGAGTCCCCGAGCTCTTGCTGGTCTCCGGCTACGCCGGCGTCGGTAAATCGGCGCTGGTGCGTGAGCTTGAGAAGCCCATCGTCCGCGAGCGGGGCTTCTTCGCCTCGGGGAAGTTCGAGCAATACAAGCGCGACGTCCCCTATGCCACGATCGTCGCGGCGTTCACCGGGGTCGTTGACGAGATCCTCGCCGAGAGCGAGGAGAAGATCGCCGCCTGGAAAGAGCGGCTCCTTTCAGCCCTCGGCGCGAACGGGCAGCTCATCGTGGACGTGATCCCGCCGGTCGAGCTCATCATCGGCCGGCAGCCGAACGTCCCTTCGCTGCCGCCGGCCGAGGCGCAGAGCCGGTTCAAGCGCGTGTTCCAGCGCTTCATCGGCGTCTTCGCCCGGAGGCCGCACCCGCTCGCGCTCTTTCTCGACGATCTCCAGTGGGCCGACCCGGCGAGCCTCGAGCTCCTTCAGGATTTGATGACCCGCGCCGAGGCGCGTCATCTCCTCGTTATCGGGGCATACCGTGACAACGAAGTGCCCCCCTCGCACCCGCTCACGCTGGCGCTCGACAGGGTGCGGAAGGAGGGCGCGCGCGTCGCCGACATCGTGCTCGGCCCGCTCTCCAGCGAGCACCTCACCGCGCTCATCAGCGATACCCTCCATTGCTCCCGCGAGCGCGCCGCGCCGCTCTCGCGCCTCGTCGAGGAGAAGACGGCCGGCAACCCCTTCTTCGTGATCCAGTTCCTCACCGCGCTCCACGACGAGCGCCTGATCGAGCTCGACGCGCTCGCGGAGGCGTGGCGGTGGGACATCCGGAAGATCTACGCCAAAGGCATCACCGACAACGTGATCGACCTGATGGTCGAGAAGCTCGCGCGGCTCCCTGAGCGAACCCAGAAGGCGCTGAGGCAGCTCGCCTGCGTGGGGAGCACCGCGGAGGTCTCCATCCTGACCCGCATCTTCGGCCGCTCGGAGCCGGATCTGTACGAGGATCTCTCGCCGGCCGTGCGCGCCGGGCTCATCCTCCGCCTGGAGGGCGCGTACCAATTCCCCCACGACCGCGTCCAGGAGGCAGCCTATTCGCTCGTCCCCAAGGCCGAGCGCGCCGCGGCGCACCTCGAGATCGGCAGGCTGCTCCTGTCGCGGACGGCGGCGGATGAGATCGAGGAGAAGATCTTCGAGATCGTGAACCAGCTCGACCGCGGCGCCGCGCTGATCACGTCGCGAGAGGAGCGCGAGCGGGCGGCCGAGCTCGAGCTGATTGCCGGCAAACGCGCCAAGAGGTCGACGGCCTACGCCTCGGCGCTCAGGTACCTCGCCGCCGGCTCGGCGCTGCTGGCAGGAGACAGCTGGGACCGGCGGTACGAGCTCACCTTCGCGCTGGAGCTCAACCGGGCCGAGTGCGAGTACTTGACGGGCGCGTTCGAGGCGGCGGAAGAGCGGCTCCGTACGCTCGCGCGCAAGGCCAAGGATCTCATCGACGCGGGCGCCGTCGCTTGCGCGCAAATAATTCTCTACGCGACACAGACTCGGAATGATCGGGCGATCGACGCCGGCCTGCACTATCTCCGGCGCATCGGAATCGAGTGGCCAGCGCAGCCGACGAGGGAGGACGTACGGCACGACTATGAGTGGATGCAGGGGCAGCTCGGGAGTCGCGCGATCGAGGAGCTCCTCGACCTGCCGCCGGTGACAGACGCGCGCTGGCAGGCGACGATGGAAGTCCTCACCGCGCTCGTGAGACCGGCTTCGTTCAGCGACGAACAGCTCCTCTGCCTCGTGGCCTGTCGGATGGTCAACCTCAGCCTCGAGCATGGCCACTGCGACGGCTCGTGCCTCGCTTATGTTAATCTCGGCATGCTTCTCGGCCCGTTCTTCGGCGACTATCAGGCGGGGTTTCGCTTCGGCAAGCTCGGGCTTGATCTCTTGGAGAAACGCGGGCAGCTCCGCTTCCGCGCCACCGTTTACGCCGTCTTCGGGCTGGCCATCAATCCCTGGGCAAAACCGCTCCGCAGCGGCATCGAGTGGCTCCGGCGCGCCCTCGGCGCGGCCGTGGAGACCGGCGACCTGATGGTTGCCTGCGCCGTCTCCGAGTGTGTGGTCACGCTGCTCCTTGCCGGAGGGGAATCGCTCGATGAGACGCAACGGGAAGCCGAGCGATCGCTCGCCCTCACACGGAAGGCGAGGTTCGGGCTCTTCATCGACGTCGGCGTTGGCAAGGAGCGGCTCATCCGCGCCCTGCGCGGGCTTTCGCCGTCGTTCTCCTCGTTCAACGACGAGCAATTCGACGAAAACCAGTTCGAGGCGCACCTCGCCGGCGACCCGTCCCTGCTGATGGCCAAGTGCTGGTACTGGATCCGCAAGCTGGAGGCGCGGTTCCATGCCGGCGACTATGCGTCCGCCGTGGCGGCCGCTGCGGTGGCAGAGCCGATCCTGTGGATAACCGGGTTCGTTCTTGAAAGGGCCGAGTACCATTTCTATCGCGCGCTGGCGCTGGCCGCCCATCATGACGAGGCTTCGCCTGACGATCGGCGGTCGTACCGCGAAGCGCTGCTCGCTCATCTTCGGCAGCTCGAAGCCTGGGCTTCGAGCTGCCCCGAGAATTTCGGGAGCCGCGCGGCGCTGGTCGCCGCAGAAGAGGCGCGCCTCGGCGGCGAGGCGGAGAGGGCGGCGCACCTGTACGAGCAGGCAATCCGCTCCGCCCGTGACAACGGCTTCGTCAACAACGAGGCGATCGCCTACGAGACGGCCGCGCGCTTCTACCGCGCGCGCGGGTTCGACCAGATCGCGGATGGGTACCTGCGCGAGGCCCGCGCCCGCTACGTGCGCTGGGGGGCCGACGGCAAGGTGAGGCAGCTCGACAGGCTCTACCCAGGGCTCGTCGAGCGGAGGTCGCTCGCGCCCACCGCCACGCTCGCGGTCGGGGCCGAGCGGCTCGACGTGCTGTCGGTCGTCAAGGCGTCGCAGGCCATCTCGCGCGAGATCGTGCTCGACGACCTCTTGAGCAGGCTCGTCGAGGTCGTGATCCAGCAGGCCGGGGCGCAGAAGGGATACGTGATCCTTTGCCGAAAAGGCGGCCTCACGATCGAAGCCGAGGCCCTCCTCGACGAGAAAGAGGCGGCCTCCGTGAAGCTCCTCCGCTCGCTGCCGGCGACGCCCTCGCCGCTCTTGCCGGCCTCGATCATCAGCTATGTGTCGCGGACAAAGCGGCACGTGCTCCTCGCGAACGCCGCCGAGGCGCCGACGTTCTCTTCGGACGAGCACATCGCCCGGACCCGGCCCAAATCGGTTCTGTGCTTGCCGATCCTCAGGCAGGCTGAGCTCGTCGGTATGCTCTATCTCGAGAACAACCTCGTCACCGGCGCCTTCACGAGCGAGCACACGGAGGTGCTCGAGCTCCTCGCCGCCCAAGCGGCCATCTCGCTGGACAGCGCCCTGTGTCTTGCCGAGGAGCAGGCGGCGCGGGCGGCGGCGGAGGAGGCGGAGCGCCGTATGGCCCTCCTCGCCGAGGCCAGCGTGCTCCTCAACGGGTCGATCGATTACGAGCAGGTCCTGGGAAAGCTCGCCTCGCTGTCTGTCGGCGAGCTCGCCGACTCCTTCGTGATCGACGTCATCGAAGAGGCCGAGGTGAAGCGGATCGCGGGGATGAACGCCGATCCGGCCGAGCAGGTGTTCCTTGGGGAGCTCGCGAGGCTCAATCCGCTCCGGCCCGGCTCGCGGAGCCCGGCGGCCCGCGCGATCCGGACGGGAGAGCCGGTGCGCCTGCCGACGCTCACGGACGCCGAGATCCGGGCCAACTGCGCCGACGGCGAGCATGCGAGGCTCATCCGCGCGATGGGGATTCAGTCCGCGCTCTCCGTTCCGCTCATCGCCAGGGGAAAGCCGATCGGGGCGATCACGTTCGGCTCCGACAAGCCGGGGCGCTATGGGAGCGCGGACGTCCGCCTCGCGGAGGAGCTCGCGCGCCGCGTGGCGATCGCGATCGACAACGCGCGCCTCCACCGCCAGACCGTGGAGGCGCTGCGCCTGCGCGAGGAGTTCCTGTCGGTGGCGTCCCACGAGCTGCGCACCCCGATGACGTCGCTCACGCTCGCGCTCCAGGCGATGCTGAAGGCAGGTCGCGCCGCAGGGCCCCTCGAGTCCTCGACCCTGCGGAACCGCATCGAGCTCGCCCACGCGCAGGGCCAGCGGCTGAACCGCCTCATCGACGAGCTCCTCGAGGTCTCCCAGATTGACACGAACGAGCTCCCGCTCGACCTCGCGGAGGTCGATCTCGCGGCCGTCGTCCGCGAGGTCGTCACGCGCCTCGAGCTCAACCTCGCGCGGGCCGGGTGCGCGGTGTCGATCCACGACGAGGGGCCCACGGTGGGCTTCTGGGATCGGCCGCGGCTCGATCAGGTGGTGACCAACCTGCTCTCCAACGCGATCAAATTCGGGGCCAGCAAGCCCATCGAGATCCACATCGGTCACGACGCAGGGATCGCGCGGCTCGTCGTCAGGGATCATGGCATCGGTATTGAGACGGCCCAGACGGCGCGCATCTTCGAGCGCTTCGCGCGCGCCGTCTCCACCAGGCACTATGGTGGGCTCGGCCTGGGGCTCTACATTTCCCGCTCGATCGTCCAGGCGCATGGCGGCTCGATCCGCGTCGAGAGCCAGCTCGGGGAAGGCGCTGCGTTCACGGTCGAGCTCCCATGCGCCGGTCCGCGGAAGGACGGCTGAGCTCTTCGACGCCTGGCGAGGAGCCTCTCGACATCGCTCGCGGCCGGAGCCGCCCGATCAGGAACCGGGTGAGCGCGTACCCTGGCGGGGTCCCAGCGCCGCGCGAAGAACACCGTCTCCTCGCGCCGGGCCCCCCTCGGACGACCGCCCCGAGGAAGCGCCGGCGCTCGTCGCGCCGGCCCTCCGTGGGATCACTGTATCTTGAAGTTGCAGGCCGACAGCGTGGCCGTTCCGATCGTCTGCGTCATCGCCCAGTTCGCGAGCGAGGCGACGCTGGCCTGCTCGGACCTGAACGCGTAGTTGCTCGCGAGCTGCACCTCGGTGCCGTTCTTCGGCCGGATGTACACCGAGTACCGCTTCGCCGCCACGTCGACCACCATCCGGACCGTATAGGTCGTCCCGCCGGTGTACGGGAACACCCGGAGCGCCTGGTACCTCGAGGCGTTCCGGACCCGGACATTGCCTTCCTCGTCGAAGATGACGATCGCGGCGAGCTGGGTCCACTGGCTCGCGGAGCCGCTCGAGAGGCCGACCACGGCGTCGATCTTCGACGCGCTCGGCGTCACGTCCCAGGTCGCCGTGAAGGTGCCCCGCTGGGTCGAAGGCAGCTGCGAATTGAACCATTGGCCAGCGTTGGCGACCGAGCACACCGGCGCCGTCGGCGTGGGCGTGGTCGGCGTCGGCGTCGGCGTCGTCGGCGTGGGCGTCGGTGTCGTCGGCGTCGTGGTCGTCGTCCCGAACTCGAACGCGCCGATGTCGACCGCGCCCACGGCCGTCCGCCGCTGCGCGGAGCCGACGGACGCGAGCCCCGCCTTCGGCGGGTGGTACAGCGGCATCGCGAGCGGCGACGGGAACGTGCGCCCCGAGATCCCCGTCGTCGAGCTGACGCCCGCGTTCCGCAGCGGGCTCGTCGAGAGCAGCGTCACGTCGCGATTGCCGATGCTCGTGAAGCCGGGATCGCTCACGATCAGCGTCCCCGTGAAGCCGGAAGGCACCGTCGTGCCCGTGGGCACGGCGTTGTTGACGCCCTTGATGAGCGGGCTGCCGGTCGTCCAGCTCGCGTCGTCACGGAAGACCTGAACGCTCCCGCCCCCGACGCGATGGAAGATGTTGTTGTGCAGCTCGATGCTCTCGATGCCATCGAACAGGTGGATCGCCGCGCTCGACCCCGCCATCAGCAGGAACGTGTTGTTCACGAACCGATACCGCCCGTTGGTGTCGCCCGTGCCGTCGCCGCCGACGCGGATCACGAACTGCGTATGCGTCTTGCGGAAGACGTTGCCGACCACATCGGAGTCCTCCCGCGCGAGCCCCGGATCCTGCCCGTCGGGGCCGATGAGCTCGAGGTCCTTGTAGAGCCCGCCCTCGATCCAGTTGTAATAGATCTCGTTCCGCTCCGCGCGGGTCTTCACCGCGTTGCCACCGATTGCATCGTGGACATAGCTGTGCTGCATCCGGAACACGGAACCCGGGTAAGCGGTCTCATCCGTTGCGATGTAGATCGGGTGCTTCGTCGTACCGGCACCGCACTTATAGACCTCCACGTATTCCACCAACAGCGTACCCGAATCGCTGTCGGCGCCCAGGATCCCGTGCGATGGGCAATCGTGGATCACGGAGTCACGGATCGTGACATCGTGCCCGTGCTGGAAGATGCACCTCGAGGTGCCGCCCGTCACATCGAACCCCTCGAAGACGATGTGGTTCGCGTTGATCTCGATCGTGTTGGTGCCGCCCCTCAGGACAGGGCGCTTCCCGCCGACGCGAACGCCGCGGATCGTGATCTTCGAGGTGGGCGTGCCCCATTTCGTGAGCCTGATGTTGCCCGAGTACGTCGCGTTGCCGTCGACCTCCACCACGTCGCCCGGCTGCAGTCTGCTGGCTACCTCACCGATGGTCTTGTAGGTGCGCGTGGGACCGACTCGATACGTCGTGCCGGCCGCCTGCTCCTCCGCGTCCAGCTCCTCTGCGGTCACGTCCTCGTCGAGCGGCGCGCAGCCGAAGCCGACGATAGACATCGCTATCAGGGAAGCGATGACCTTACCGGCGGCAAACGACCGCGACCCAAAGCCTTGAGAAATCGAATGCATGGCTTTATCTCCCCCGGCGTCGTCGAACCCCTGTGGTGAACAGGACCGTAACGGGCGAAAGCATCAGGGGGCAAAAGAGGAGCCTCCCGCTGCGTGCCTTCGCGCCGCGAACCATCGGTGCAGACCATTCAGCACCAGAGGGGCGGATACCGGCGCTCTCGTGAAACAACTTATTCCCGGATTAACACGACGGGTCAAGACGAAATGCTTTCGAAAACGAAACGAACACCCAATTAGGTCGCACACCTCGGCCGTTTTTCACATCACGGTTGCAAATTTTCGATGCAAAACTGCAATGCGCAGTCCGTCCGCTGATGTAAGGAATGTATAGAGAAGTGGTCGCTCGCTCGCTTGAATGCAGACGAAATCCCCGGGGAAATGTGGGTGAACCCCCAATGCGACAGGGTTCTCCATGTCGGTCAACGACCTTTACCTACCTTACCCCTGCATTCGCTATCTCGGCCGTGGCGCCTGTGACCCGAGGGAGGTCGCGCGCTTCCTCGGCGACACCGCTGCACCGCAAGCAAGAAAACAGCTCGCAGCCCTGCTCGATCGCTTGGCGGAGGATCCGCTATGCGCGTCGCGGCTGGCCTGCCGCGGTCGACGCGCGCGACACGGGCTCGCGGGAGATCGTGGAGAAGGACGACGGGCCGGCGTTCGACGGGGAGATCGGCGGAGTCCGCGCGGCATCGCGCTGCTCGCCGCGCGGGGGAGATGGGCGGGAATCGGCGGGCGCGCGAGCGGGCGACCGGTCAGCGCCTCCCCTTGAAGCCCATCATCTGCTGCACCACCGCCTCGCTCTCCTCGGCGATCGCGCCCTCCTGCGCCGCGCGGTCGGCGCAGTCCTCACAGACCTTCTTCTTCTTGCTTCCGACCTTGATCGTCTTGAGCTCGTCGACCTCGTTATCGCATTCCCGGCACGTGGGCATCGCCACACCTTCCTTTCGCCGGGCCAGCATATCGCACCGATCCCGCGCGCGCCGAGATCGCGCCCCGGCGCCGCGAGCGGACCGCGCCGAGATCGCGCCCCGGCGCCGCGAGCGGACCGCGCGGCTCGCCCGCCCGATGTTTGGCCCGGACGAGGCCCGCGACCTAGGCTCGCCGCGTCACGAGGACACCAAGGAGGCTCCCATGGATCGGAGGCAGGGCGCGCGCGCGCAGGTCGACTTCCCCGTCTCGGCGCTCGTCGATGGCCACCGGCACCGGTGTCGCGCGATCGATCTCTCCCCCACGGGGATGGTCGTCGAGCGCGCGCCCGCGCTGGCAGGCCGGGCGCTGCCTGCCGTGACCCCGTTCGAGCTCGACCTCGGGGTCGGGCGCCCCATCCGGCTGCGCGCCCGCCCGGTCTGGGACCGCGACAACCTGCTCGCCGTCCGCTTCGTCGTCATGAGCGACGCCGACCGGCTCACCATCGCCGAGCACCTCGACCAGCGCGCCCACCGCCGCGAACCCCTCCATTAGAGCGACGGTCTCCCGCTTCGGATACGGGCCCACCTCGACGTTTTCGGTGCTCAGCGCACCGGAGTGCGCTTGCGCGCCGAAAACGCCGATCTGGGCCCGTCTCCTGTGCGGGAGACCGCCGCTCTGCTGCGGCTCTGGATGGTGCAGAGAGGGACGGAAACCGCTGGAGATGGGGCAGACGGCCGGGGGGAACGCCTTGAGACGGATGGGTGGGGGACGTCCCCGACACGATGCTCGCTTGCAAGGGTGAAATCGCAGGATTGCAATACCGGGAGGATGTGCCCGGGACATCTATGCGAATTTTAACTCTAATTCCGTCTTCTCGCGGTGGCATGTGAGCTGCTAATTCATGGACGAGCGTTGCTGGTGCGGCCTCTCCCCCCCTAGGCCCCGGCGACGCTTTTTTCTTTTTGTCGCTCGCTGGAGCGACGAGCGGTGGGGCACGCGCTACGTGCGTGGCTCTCGTCGTCGGCGCGCAGCGGAGATCGACGCCCGCGGAATGCTGGCGGCAGAGCGGCGAAGCTCGTCGAGCGCGTGCTCGGGCAGGCGCGGCGCGCGCGGCTCGGTGACGCCTGGCTCGGGAGGGGCGGGCGCGCGGGCGCCCAGGTACGGCCAGAGGCTCTCGCGGATGGGCGCCGGCAGGACGTTCTCCAGGTACTCGAGCGCGGTCCCGCGGAGATGGGCGTCGTCGGCGTGGAGCGCCCTGTAGGCGATCTCGAGCGGCTCGCGCTCGAGACAGAGCGAGAGGACACGGAACACGTGCTCCAGGCTGCGGCTCGTCCGCTCGACGAGCAATCGCTCGGCCAGCGGCGCCTCGACCGAGGGCGCGACGTTGGGGGGCTGGGCGTCCCACACCCGGCGACCGATCGCGATCTCCCGCATCGCCGCCTCGATCACGTCGTCGTGCCGCAGGTGGATCGGCGCGCGCTGCTGGAGGAGCCGCGCGAGCGCGACGCCGCACTGAAAACGCACCTCGAAGCGCTCGTCGGCGAGGCCCAGGATCAGGCCGTCGGCGGCGCGCTGGGTGGGACAGGCCTGGAGCACCCGCGGGATGCGGCGCCGGAGGGCGACGCTCACGGACGGATCGAGGAGCGCGTCGACGAGCTGGCCGGTCGCGCGGGGGGCGACGGCGCGGAGCGCCCGGATCGCCTCGGAGGTGAGCCCCTCGCGCTCGAGGAGGGGGAGGAGGTGCGGCACGAGCGAAGGGTCCGGCTCCCGGACGAGCGCCCGGCGGATCCGCTCGGGATCGCCGGAGCGCAGGTCGGCCGTGGCGGCGAGCACCGGATCGGACGCCAGCGCGGCCGACGCGGCGCGCGCGGACAGCGGCCCGTCGACGCCCCTGCGATCACCCGCCGGAGGCCGCGGCGAGTCCCCGGGGGCGGGGCCGGAGAGCGACGCGCGGCCGGAGAGCGGCGAGCGGCCGGAGAGCGGCGGGCCGGGGTGCGACGTGCGCTCGCCGTCGGCGGAGGCGCGCCCGGCGTCGTGCCGCGCCGCCGCGGCGTTCCGGAGCGCGGCGAGCTCGGCGAGGACCCTGTCGCGGCTGAGCGCGTCGACGGTGCCGCTCAGGGTGCGGCGGGTGGTCGCGTCGACGACGTTCGTCGGGTCGAGCGAGACGGCGCCGGAGCGCAGGCTGCCCTCGAGCGCGGCGACGTAACCCCGGTGCAGCCGAGGCGTGAAGAGCAGCGTGACGCCCGCGGCCGCCGCGCCGAGGCCGAGCAGCAGCGGGAGCGACCCGCCCGGGGCGAGCACGAGCAGGGCCATCGCGAGGCCGCTGCCCGCCGCGGTGCCGATGCGGTCGAAGCCGACGTCGATGAGCGTCTTGATCGACCGCTTCTGGTCCGGGGGCAGGGGCGTGTAGAGCAGCTCGTAGCCCGACCGGAACAGCGAGTTCCGGAGCACCGCCTCGGTCGCGCGGACGATGGAGGCGGCCCAGAGCCGCGGCGCGACCACGAGGGAGAGGGTGCTCGCGACGACCGCGGCCGGGAGGATGCCGATGGTGGCGGCGAGCCCGAGCCGGTCGAGCGAGAAGGTGGCGGCGAGCGACTGCACGAGGAACGAGAGCACGCTCACCGAGAGGTGGAAGAGCGCGAAGAACGAGAGCAGCGCGTTGCGGTCGGTCATCGCGGCGGCCGCCTCGGCGCTGAGGGCCACGTCGAACAGCGCGCCGCTCACGGCGCCGAGCCCGACGAGCAGGCCGAGGTCGCGCAGGTGGCTGTTGTCGCGCAGCGCGGCGAGCCCCGCCCCGCCGGCGCCAACCTCGGTGCGCCCCGCCTCAACCTGGGTGCGCCCCGCCTCAACCTGGGTGCGCCCCGCCTCAACCTGGGTGCGCCCCGCCTCAACCTGGGTGCGCCCCGCCTCAACCTCGGTGCGCCCCGCCCCGCCGGTGGCGCCGGCCGCGCGCGCGAGGGCGGCGCCCAGGTGGTGGGTGGCCCAGGCGGTGAGCGCGCTCACCGCGGAGAGGGCCAGGAGCATCGTCGGGGCGTCGATGAGGCGGCTGGCGCGCCAGGCGAACAGGCCGCCGATCACGCCGCCGACGGTCCCGCCGCCCGCGATGCGCCCGATGGACTGGCGAGCGGTGTGGGGGTCGAAGCGCTCGTTGACGAGCGACCAGAAGGCGGAGATGAGCGTCGCGCCGAAGACGGCGATGTGCAGGTAGAAGACGAGGGCGGCGGCGCCGGGCGCGCGCCGGGCGAGGGCCCACTCCAGGGCGAGGAGCACGGAGCTCGCAGCGAACGTGGCCGGGACGACGCGCGCGGGGGAAAGCTGGAGGAGCGCGCGCGAGAGCAGGACGACGGCGCCGAACGACAGGGCCGCGCCGACGGCCATGACCTTGGGGACGTCGGCCGCGCCGAAGCTGGCGAGGAAGAGGGCGTCCCGGGTCGCCCGGCCGGCGACCTGCTGGGCGATCATCGCGCCCGAGGCGATGGCCGCGAGGAGGACGGGCCTGTCGCTCGCGCTGTCCTCTCCCACCTGCGCCCTGGGCATCCTAGGCGGGTTCGGCGGCGAGCACGCGGGCGTCGGTGACGATGGTCCCGAGCGGGACGTCGCCCGGGGTCGCCGGCACCTCGGCGACGAGCTGGAAGTCGAACACGACGCCCACCGCATGCGCCGGGGGGCAGAAGCGCGGCAGGGTGCTGTCGTAGTAGCCGGCGCCGTAGCCGATCCGGTGCCCTCGGGCGTCGATCTGCAGGGCGGGCACGACGATGACGTCGAGCGCGGCGGCCTCCTCGTCGGTCGCGTCGGGCTCGCGGAAACCGAGGCCGCGCTCCTCCATGGCCTCGGGGTCCTCGACGAAGCGGAAGGTCATGGCGCGCGACTCGGGGTCGATGGAGGGGTACGCGACCCGGGCGCCGCGGGCGCGCAGCAGCGGATCGAGCTCCCTGAGGTCGACCTCGTTGCGCCCCTCGATCGGGTAGAAGAGCGCGACCCGCCGGGCCGCGGCGAGGGCCGGCAGCTCCGCGAGCGCGCGCTGGATCCGGCGCGATCGCTCGAGGATGGCGTCGAGGGGGATGGAGCTGCGGACGGCCCGAGCGCGCTTCCGCAGCTCGGCTTTGGCGCGGTAGCGCAGGGCGGCCTCGGCGTCGGGGTCCATGGCTCGGTGGTTCCTCCGGCGCGCATCCTAGAGAGCCGCCCCGGGCCGGGGAACCGCCATGTGCGAAATCGGCGTGAGGTGGCGCAGTTGGCCCCAGATGTGGCGCTCTTGCACGGAGGGCGAGGCAGCGGCCGCGCTGCGAGCGCGGGGGAGCGGGACAGACGGGGGGCCCGAGGCGCGGCGCGGAGCGGGCGGAGAGAGGGGAGGGAGCGCCGGACGAGCGAGGGGACCGCGCGAGAGCGCGGGAGGGAGCGCGCGGAAAGCGCAGTTGCGAGCGGTTCGCCAGGGGGAGCCCACGGACGAGCCCGGTGGCACCGTTCGTGCTGCTGGCGGCGGCTGCGCGGATGGCGGCGACCGCCGCTGCCGCGCGGTCCGCACAGGCGGCTGGTAGCGCCCTGATCGCGGAGAGACGATACCGGAGCGGTGCGTTTGCGAGGGCAGGAGCCCCCGACGCCGGAGGAAGCGATGTTCTGGGAGGATTTCAAGAAGTTCGCGGTTCGTGGCAATGTCGTCGACATGGCCGTGGGCGTCGTGATCGGCGCGGCGTTCGGCAACATCGTCAAGACGCTGGTGGATCACCTGATCATGCCGCCGATAGGCCTCCTGACGGGCGGCATCGATTTCAGCCGGCACTACATCGTCCTGAAGTCGCCGAGCGGGCCCGGTCCGTACGCGACCCCCGAGGAGATGGTGAAGGCCGGCGCGGTCCTCCTCCAGTACGGGGTCGTCATCAACAGCCTGGTGAGCTTCTTCATCGTCGCTCTCAGCGTCTTCCTCCTGGTGCGGCTCATGGGGAAGCTTCACAGACAGCACGCGGAGGAGGTGACGACGAAGGAGTGCCCCGAGTGCGCGATGAGCATCCCCATCAAGGCGGTGCGCTGCGGGCACTGCACGGCGGCGCTGAAGGGCGCGTGACGCGAAACGGAGAGGTCACCGCGTGGGCGGCGCAGCTGGCGCGGCTCGCCGGCGAGCGGGCTCTCCGTCGAGGCAGGGCGCGTCGACGCCGGGTTCGTTCGGAGGGGCGCGCGGCCGCGGATGGCCGCGCTCTGGCTCAATGGTTCTCGACGGGCACGCCGGCCTCGAGCACGGCCTTCTTCAGCGTCAGAATTTCCTGCTGAGCGTCGGTGAGCTCCATCGAGTGAAAGCCGGAAGGGGCGGTCGAGCCCATGTGGATCGGGGCGACCGCCGTCTCCAGGATCGGGATACCATCGAGCCTGCGCTGGTCGGTGCGTGGCCTGGTCTCGCTGAGCACGGAGAGCAGGCTCGGAGACGCGGTGACCCGAGGGCTCAGCGCGTTCACGCGATCGGGCGCGAACAGCTCGAGCGCGGTGCGCGCGATGCAGGTATGATCG
The DNA here is from genome assembly GCF_051525245.1 of Sorangium sp. So ce128. Classification (NCBI taxonomy): domain Bacteria; kingdom Pseudomonadati; phylum Myxococcota; order Polyangiales; family Polyangiaceae; genus Sorangium; species Sorangium sp. So ce128. The sequence goes on from NZ_CP150313.1 coordinate 9,852,981, forward strand.
AGTGTTCCGTGGAACGGCACGCCGCGCGGAGCCCACGGCGAGACGACGAGGGCCGGCACGCGAGCGCCGAGCGTATCGAACGGCGCCGCCTCGTTCGCGGGCGACGGCGGCGGGCGCACGTGGTCGTAGAACCCGCCATGCTCGTCGTAGGTCACGACCAGCGCCACGTGCGGCCAGGACGGGCTCGCGATCAGGTGGTTGTAGATGCGCGCGATCAGGTTCTGACCGCGCGCCACGTCGGCCGGGGGATGGTCGTCATTCGCCCAGTTCAGCAGCGCGTCCACGTCCACCAGCGTGAAGTTCGGGTCGATCCACGAGACGCTGGGCAGCGTGCCTTCACGGCAGGCCCTGTAGAACGAGGATATCTTCGCGATCGGCAGGCCGCGGTGGCCCTTGTATTTCTCGACGGTGCGCAAGAACGCGATGTCGTGCGAGTAGTAGCGCCACGAGTCGACCGGCAACAAGTCGAGGAACGTCGCGTGGTCGATCCATTGCAGGTTGCCCGTGCGCCCGCCGCTGGTCCCGCAGAGCGCGAAGAACCGGTTCGGCCACGTCGGGCCCGCGAACGAAGCGAACCACCGGTCGCAAACGACGAACTGTCGCGCCAGGCTATCGTACGTCAGCAGATCGCGCTGGTCGTACCAGCTCATGATCTCGGCGACGTGGCTGTTCGTGCTGTAGCCTTTCACGAAGCCGTCCATCGCGCCGCCGTTGATCTGCCGCACGACCTCCTTCCGGTGGTGATGCGGGCGGATCCGGACTCTCGTGCTCTCGAGATGATATCCAGTGATCGGCGTGCCGTTATCGTCCGCGTTCGTCGCGCCGATCACCCCATCGACGTCCATGCCCGTGCCGCGCAGGTAACCCAGCATGTGATCGAAGGAGCGGTTCTCGAGCATCACGATGACCAGATGACGAATGTCTGCCATGTTCCACCGCTCGCTTTCCCATGCGGCTCAGCGCTGTGCCGGCCGACGCGGCCCGCAGGGCCAGTTTCACTATCGTGAATTCATCTACCGAGATCTGCCAGCGGAGAAGGAGATCCAAAGTTCCCGAAGACGTCAAGCCCCGGCTGCGGGGACCTGACCCGGGTTGACTGAATATTTTCCATGCGCTCCGACGTCCCCTGAAAAGCGGTGCCAATTCAACAACTTGTCCATGCGCCGAGGGGGCCGCGCTCACGCCGCGGGCCACGGGAGGCATCTTCGGTGCGCGGGTACGTTGCTCCTCTGCTTCCGGTTGGCGCTCCAGGGCGCCTGTGCGAGAGATGCCTCATGACCTTGCGCTCGCTCCGCGCCGTCGCGCCCCTGCTCGTCGCCGCGTGCACCGTCAGGGCGCCGCCGCCCGCCGCGCCGGCTCCCCTTCCCTCGCCCTCCGCCGCGCCGGGCCAGAGCGCGGCCGCCGCGCCGGGCCAGAGCGCGGCCGCCGCGGCGCCGGGCCAGAGCGCGGTGGCCGCGGCGCCGCGACTGCCGGCGTGGGTCGAGCGCAGCAACGAGCATGCGAAGATCCTCCTCGACGTGCTCGCCAGGTACTCGCCGGAGCGCGCCAGCGCGCTGGGGGTCGAGCGCGCCGACCAGGAGGTCTCCGATCTGTCGCCCGGCGTCGAGGCGCGGCTGCGCGCCGCGTACCGCGAGGCCATCGCGGAGCTGGAGAAGCGCCGAGCGGCCGAGAAGGATCCGGCGGTCGCCGAGGATCTTCAGATCTTGCTGGACGCTGCGGACCGGGCCGTCCGCGGGTCCGAGCTCGAGGAGAGAACCCGGGTCACCTACGTGCACGCCACGGGGCTCGTGTTCGAGGGCATCTCGACCCTGCTCGACGACCGCATCCCGCCGCCGCGCCGAGCCACGGCCCTCGCGCGGCTCCGGCGGTACGCCGGGCTGGAGGCGGGCCACGCGCCCATCGCCGAGCAGGCGAGGAAGAGGCTCGACCAGGAGCTCGGGAAGCCCGGCTTGCTGGCGCCCTCCAGGATGGAGATCGAGCGGCACCTCGCCACCAACGCCCGCGTGCGGGAGGGACTCGGCGAGCTCTTCCGGAAATACGGCATCAGCGGCCACGAAGAGCCGCTGGCTGCGCTGAATCGTCAGCTCGAGGCGTACGACGCGGCGCTGCGCAAGGACGTCCTCCCGAAGGCGCGGACCGACTTCGCGCTGCCGCCGCCGCTCTACGCGTACATGCTCGAGCTGCATGGCGTCGACATCCCGCCCGCCGAGCTCGCTCGGCTGGCCCACGCCGCCTTCGACGATCTGAAGGCGCAGATGCCGAAGCTCTCGCTGCCCATCGCGAAAGCACGCAACTTGCCGAGCGCGGACTACCGGGACGTGATCCGCGCCCTGAAGAAAGAGCAGCTCGTGGGCGAGGCGATCTTGCCGCATTACAAGGAGCGGCTCGCCCAGATCGAAGAGATCATCCGGAAGGAGCGCCTCGTCACGCTGCCGGAGCGGCCGGCGCGCATCCGGCTCGGCACCGCCGCCGAGAGCGCCGAGATGCCGGCTCCGCGCATGCGGCCGCCGCGGCTGCTCGACAACCAGGGAGAAGCGGGGGAGTTCGTGCTTCCGCTCAGCCTGCCTGGGCCCTCCGACCAGCTGCGGAGGATCGACGATTTCACCTATGCCGCGGCGTCATGGACGCTCACCGCCCACGAGGCGCGCCCCGGGCACGAGCTCCAGTTCGCCGCGCTCGTCGAGCGGGGCGTCTCGATCGCCCGGGCCGTCTTCGCGGAGAACAGCGCCACCATGGAGGGGTGGGCGCTTTACTCGGAGGCCATCCTGCTCCCGTTCATGCCGCCCGAGGGCCAGCTCGTCTCTCTGCAACACCGCCTGGTCCGGGCCGCTCGCGGCTTCCTGGACCCGGAGCTCCAGGCGGGCAAGATCACGCCGGCCGCCGCGCGGACCTTCCTCGAGAAAGAGGTGGTCCTCTCGCCGCCCCTCGCGCAATCCGAGGTGGAGCGTTACACCTTCCGCGCACCGGGGCAGGCGACCTCGTACTTCTACGGGTTCACCCGGCTGATGGATCTGCGGCGAGAGACCGAGTCCATGATGGGCCCGCGCTTCGACGCGCAGCGATTCCACGACTTCGTGCTCGCCCAGGGCATCCTGCCGCCGAAGCTGCTTCGCAAGGCGGTCATCGAGCGCTTCGTGCCGGCACAGCCGGCGCCCTGAGCGGCGGAGGGCGCGCGGCGCGCGCAGGACGAGCTCCCGCAGGCTGATTTGCGGTGGCGAACCGTCGCCGCGATCCGCGGGCTCGGCCGGGGTTCCGGGGGCGTGACGACGGATCCCCCCCTCGGCTGGCGTGGGCCCGACCGAGCCCAATCGCTGAGGCTCGGGCCTGGGGAGCTCGCGCCGGCCGAACCGCGGTGCCGCCGCACACAGACACGACCAGCGCCGCGCCCGAACCTGGCGCGACGCCCGCCGTAACGCGGCCGCCCCGACCTCGACTGGCTGGGGCCTGGTGCCGGAACGTGCCCCCCCCAGCGCGATCCCCTCATAGGTTTCTCGTTTGGCCTGCCTCGAACCTGTTGGCAACTTCCGTTCCCACCCCTCGCCACAAGGCTTCTTCAACACAGCGCAGCGCCTCCTCGCGACCAGGCGCTTCCTCGACGAGCCTCATGATGTGCCACACCAGAGGGAGGACCCGTGCTCCGGCGTGCGCGTCAAAACCCGGCTGAGCTCCGCTTGCATTGAATACGATCTTAGCGGAGACCTCGAGAAGATCTACCATCGCACACTCGATTGGCGACCCTTCGTTCTCGAGATTCAGGCTGACCCGCCTGAGATCGAGGAACAGGCTCTCCGCCGTACACCACGCATTCCTGTCGTGACATATCACCACGATCCTCCCCCCCAAACCCCAAGAAGTCGCACCGGGTCACAGCAAGGACCGCCTCGAGGATTCCGCCGATCCACGTTGGACGCATCTCGCTCACAACCGAGCGAAACAGCTCGTCACCGAGGAGCAGCGCCTTGCCTTCTTCAACAGGAATCATCCACATCTGCCCCTGATCTCATTATCATCAAGCGGCCACTCGTCGCGGCGGTCCGCGTTGATCTGCTGAAGCCGCCGTGACTTCTCGTAATACCTGTACGTGATCGCGATCCCGCTGCTCGAACTCGTCGTACCCGATGTGCAGCAGGTACTGCGTCACCGGCGGCTCGTCCGGGTGCTGTGGGTTGTTCTGCGTGTGTCGCATGATACGGTCCCCTCCCCCGTGCGGCTCGCGCAGCCCGGGGGGGGCTCGGCCGTCAGCTTCGCCAGATTTCCCAGCCTATGCAATTATCTCAATACCCACAAGAACACCCCTCAAATCAAAATCAAGCACCACATCCGGGCCATCGTAATCACCAATAAGATCACGAAGCCGAGCAGACTTGGACATCTCACAGGGACTGGCCCCAGGATGAGACGGCAACCGAAGATACGCCATATCGGAATCGTCCTCAGACACACACAACTCAAAGAACCCAACACCATTTGACGAGTCAGATTCACTCATTTTAGCGGCCTCCATTGCAACTCCGCCTTCAACTTCAGAGTCCCGTCTTTGACCGGATAGACAACAGCCCCTCGCTGCCCGAACCCAGGAACAATCACTCGATCTTCATGGGCAGTATCTCGGATAGCACCACTCGGCAAGCCGCCCTTTTCTATACTGGCCCCGAACTCTTGAAGCGCGGCGCGAGCATCCTTTGCACTACTGAAACCCGCGCGCTCAACTGCCCTTTCTGCAGCATGCGGCATATTGCTATTCACAACTTTCTTAACCAAAACGCTTGGTTTTTCTCCTGCGGCTGCTTTGGATGACGTCTGCTGCGCGGATGCCTTTCCGGCCGCCGTCTGCACAGGCTTCGGCGGCTGCGCTGCCGGGGCAGGTTGCGGTGGCTTCGCCGGTTGTGCTGCCTGCCCAGGCTGCACTGCCGGCACCGGCTTCGGGGGCGCCGCCGCTTGCTGCTGGGCAGCGGTCCGCGGTGGCAGCACCGGTTCTCGGTTCACGCCGCCCATGCGCACCGTCCTAGGAGGAGCAGCCGCCGGGCTTGTCGGTATCCTGCCCTGCGCCTGCTGCTCCGCCAAGCGCTGCATCTGCATCTGCTGCTGGAAGCGAGCCCCTTCGGGCCCGTACCAGCAGTTCGGATGCCGGCAGCCACCCATTCCATTGCCACCCGGCGCGAAGTTCCGGTGCCCCCCTTGCGCCTGCCGCCCATCCGGGTCGACAAGGTTCACCGGGTTGTTCAGCGTGTAGCTGTACAGCCCCAGGTTCCCCGGGTTGAACACCCCTCCGCTCGTCCCTCCCCCCATGTACTCGTCCAGGATCGGATCCGGGCTCAGCCACACACTGCTCCGCGGGTCGTAGTACCGCGCCCCGAAGTAGTAGAGCCCCGTCGCCTGGTCGAGCTCCTTCCCCGTGAACACGTACGCTCGCCTGAGCTCGTACCGCGAGTCCGACGCGTCGATCCATAGCTCCCCGCTCGGGAAGTACTCGTCCCGCTGCGTCAGCGTCTGCTCGTTGTTCGACGCGAAGCTCGTGCTGCCCAGGTGGTCCGGGTGGTAGTACAGCGTCGGCGGATCCCGGAACCAGTCCGGATCCATCTTGCTCGCTATCCGCGTCTGCCCCGCATAGATGTGCTTCGTGACGAACCGCCCGTCCCGCAGCGTCAGGTGCTGATCGTGGTATGCCGTCTCCTCCTCGCCGCTCACGTGGTGCAGGTGCACCCGCCGCTCGCCGTCGCCGTCGTACAGCATCCGCGACAGCACCTGACCGTTCTGCGTCACCCGCGTGACGCGGTTCTCCTCGTTCCAGTCTGTCGCCCGCGTGTCCGAGCCACGGTACGTCCAGCCGGTCTGGTTGCTGGTGAAGCCGATTCCGATGCTCTGACGATCCCTTGTCCGGCCCAGAGGTCGACATGGATCGCTGGCCCGATCTTGGCATCTCGATAGGCGCACTCATTCCGTCCACCGAATAGCCTCAAACTCGGCAATCTAGGCAGACAGAACTCACAAACCAGTCCCATCACACCTTCTTAGCCCCTCGCCACAAGGCCTCCTCCACTCGACACAACAATTCCTCGCGACCAGGATATCGATCAATGAATCTCATAATCTGCCAAACACGAGAAAGGACACGCTCTCCAGCATGCGCATCAAACCCCGGCCGAGCTCCGCTTGCATTAAATACGACCTTCGCCGAAATCTCAAGAAGATCAACGATCGCACACTCGACAGGTGAACCTTCGATCTCGAAATTCAGGCTGGCCTGTCTGAGCTCGTGAAAAAGGTTTTCTGCCGTACCCCAAGCGCTTCTGTCACGACAGATGGTCAGCATTCTCTGCCCGAACCCCAAGAAGTCCCACCGCGCCGCAACAAGGACCGCTTCGAGTATTCCGCCGATCCACGCTGGACGTTTCTCGCTCACAATCGAGCGAAACAGTTCGGCGCCGTGTATCCTCTCCTTACCTTCGTCCATAGGATCCCTCCAGTCCGAGCACACTTTCAAGACCATATCACTTCTCCTTGGGTTGAGGCCTGAATGGAATATGTGGACGATTTGGATCTGGCACACCCTTGTACACATCGATTCCCGAATAGTTACCTCCGGCCGTCGTCTCCCCACCAGAAGTACCACGCGGAACCGAGCTCCTCGCGGAGTGCCTCTGGGCGGCGTTGCCCGACATGACATAATCCCAGTCCGACCGTGGTTTTGCCTTGCCGCTCGCTTGACTCCCCACAACGCTAATTTCCTGACGAGTCCTATTTGCCACGTTGCAGGGTCATGGGGCCACCACGTTGCAGGGTCATGGGGCCAGGGGGAGACGACGTGATCGGTCTCGACGATGCCCGAGACCGCGAAGCGTGTCGAGGTCCCCGGAGCCGGGCGCGAAGCGACCGGCGACGTCTCTCTTTTTTGCAGGGTCATGGGGCCACCGAGGCCCCCTGTAGGCTCCCGTGCAGGGTCCGCGACGCTCACGAGCAGGAAGGTCCACCCCGCCCCCGGCGGCGCCCGCGGTCACGTCGACGAGGGTGGGCCAGGCGCGCCGAGTGGAGCGAGGGGTCAGAGGCGCGGCCCCGGGCGTGACCTCGTCGCCGGGGCCGCAGCGGTCATCGCCGCTTGCTGCGTGGGTGGGTTGGCGGCTTGCTGCGCGCGGGCAGTGGCGGAGCCGTGTTGGTCTCGTCGAGCTTCGGCTTGAGCCGTGGCCTGTACGACTCGCCCTCGATGATGAAGTCGAACGCCGCGTTCTTGAACCGATCGACGGCGCTCTGCGCGAGTAGCACGTCGTCGAACATCGCGATCCACTCGGCTGTATCGCGGTTGCTCGTGACGATCATCGATGCATTGCCCGTACGTTCGAGGAAGAGCTGGTACACGTCGCGGCTCTCTTCCTTGTTCATCGCCTCGAGCGCGAAGTCGTCCAGGATGAGCAGGTCGACGGTCGTGAGCGCGACCATCTCGGCGTCGCGTGAGTTGTCGAGCCTGCTCTGGCGCAGCCTGCGCAGCATCGCGTCGGCGCGCAGAAAGCGCACGCTGTAGCCGTGCTGGCACGCGAGGTGTCCGAGCGCGCTCGCAAGGAAGGTCTTGCCCACGCCGACCGAGCCGAGAATGACGATGTGCTTGTGCTCCTCGAGAAAGCGCAGGCTCGTGAACCCACCGAGCAGACGCTTGTCGAAGCTGACCTTCGCGGTCTTGTCCCAGAGCTCCAGACGCATGCTGGGATTGAGCCCGGCGTCGCGCACGCGGCTCTCCGTCGCGCTCGCCTCGCGGCGCGCGATCTCGTCGGTCAGCAGCATGAGCAACATCTCCTCGTGTCCCATCGACTGCTTCTCGGCGAGCAGGAGGCGCTCGCGTAGCGTCGCGGCGATGCGGCCGAGACGCAAACGCTTGAGCGCCGTGACGAGCGCAGGGTCGACGTCACTGGAGCTCATCACGCCTCCTCCTTCGCCGCGGCAGCCGCCGGCGTGCGTGTCGCGAAGTGCTCGGTGCTGCGCGCGAACCGCGGCGTGGGGAGCGCAACGACCTTGCGCTCATCGGTCGACGGTGATGCGGGCGTCTTCGCCGTCTCGAGCATGCGCGCAACGCGCTGGACGTCGACGACATCGAACGCGAGCGCGCTCTGGCAAATCGCCTCGACACGCCCGCTTCCGAACTTGTTGCACAGCCGCAGCAGCGCGTAGACGAGCCGCATGCGCGTCCAGGGGAGCGGCACGTCGAGCAGCCGCTCGGCGTAGATGCCGACGTGCGCACCGCACTTCTTCGCGCTCGCGACGAGCGAGGCCACGTCACGCACCGCCGCGACGTCCTTGCCCGCGGGGTAGTCGCTCGGGTCGGTTGCGCGTTTGCCCGGCGCGACGCGCGCGTGCACCTTCACGAGCTCCGTGCCGGCGTAGATCCTCACCGACACGCTGTCGGCGCGAACGCGCACCGTGCTGCCGACGTAGCGCGTAGGCACGCTGTAGAGCGACCGGAGCACCTGCACGTGATGATCGGGGTGCACCTTCGCGTCAGTCCAGTGCGGCACGTCGAACGGCTCTGCCGGCGCCGGCTTCATCGCGCTCTTCTCGCGCGCTTCGAACACCTCGCGCGGCACCTCGCGTGTCGTGCCGTGGACGCGCGCGCCGGCGACGTCGCGACACCATCGCTCGGCGGACGTGCGCGCCTCGTCGAGGCTCGTGAACGACTCGCCGTCGAACCAGCTCTCCCGCACGTAGGCGACTTGGTTCTCTACCCGCGCCTTGTCTTTGGGCGACCTGACGCGCGCGGCATCGACGAACAGCCCGCGCGTCTGCGCGTAGTCGAGGAAGGCGGGCACGAGCACCGGGGCGAGCTCGTCGGCGCGCAGCACGATGGCCTTCATGTTGTCCGGGAGGATCACTCGTGCCATCGCGTCAAAGAACTTCCACGCTGCATCCAGGCCCGCGCACACCGCCGCTGTGGTCTGCTCGAACGACGGCCACACGAACTGGTAGCGGCTGTACGCGAGCGTCACCACCAGCACCCACAGGTTGCGAACCCGCTGCGTCGTCGGGTCGAACAGCCTGCCCATCAGGCCGAAGTCGACCTGCGCGACCTCGCCGGGCTCGGTGTCCGCGACGCGAACCGTCGGCGTCTTTTTACGCCACGCCAGCTCCTCCTTGGCGAAGCGTCGGAGCGTGTAGTAGCTCGCGCTGACGCCGTGGTCGCGCTTGAGCAGCGTGTGGATCTTCCGCAGCTTCAGCGGCCGAGTTTGGGTGAGCCAGGCCTCAATGCTCGCGCGATGCGCGCCGATCTGCTGCCACTCCTCACTGGCGTCGGGCACCGGGCGCGCCTGTACACGCTGGGCGATGGCGTGGATCTCCTCGTCCGTCGGCTCGCGGCCGCGCGGCAGGGGCAGCGTCGCTGCGGCATCGAAGTACCTGCCGACCGTCTTGCGGTCGAACCCCGTCTCGCGCGCCACGTGACGCGCGCTCTGACCCGCCGCACGACGGCGGAGCATCTCCTTGATGTCAACCATGATCAGCTCTCGGTAGGGCATCGGCCTCCTTCCGACGGCGACCCGCGCCGTCGTCGCAAGGAGCCCATTTCAGATCCCGACCGCGGCGTCCCGAGCTGGCCCCATGAGGCTGCAAAAAACCTCGGAAGCTGGCCCCATGACCCTGCAAAAAACTGGGTCACGCCCCCGCGCGGGTGGCCCCATCCTCCTGCAATTGGGGTGGCCCCATGACCCTGCAAAAAACGCCGTCAGGTGGCCCCATGAGGCTGCAAACTGGCATCCTATTCGCGGCGTTCTGGATTCGTGCACGTACCGCCGCGGAGAGATTCTGTATTCGTGCACCACCACCGGCCGTCGGTGACGCAGGAGCAGTCGGAGCAACCGCTTTGCCGCCGGATTCATCGGTTTTTGCCGACGGTGCCTTCTGCGCCTGGCCCGACGGCTTCGCGGCCTGAGGAGCTCCCGCAGGTTGCGCTGGCGCAGCCGCTGGCTGCGCCGCTTGCGCGGGCGCGGCCGCAGGCTGCGCCGCCGGCCGAGCAGACTGCTGCTGCTGCATGACGAACCTGAACAGCAGTCGGCGCATGCCGTCCCCGATACCGCGAGACGTGCGACCCGCCGCCGCAGCGCCAGCGTTCATCCGCTGCAGCATCTGCTCCTGGTGGAACTTTTGCCCCGCCGGCCCGCTGAAGCAGCTCGGGTGCCTGCACCCATTGGCCCCGGGCGGGAAGTTCCGATGCGCCCCCTGCGCGCTCCTCCCATCCGGGTCGACCAGGTTCACCGGGTTGTTCAGCGTGTAGCTGTACAGCCCGAGGTTCCCCGGGTTGAACACCCCTCCGCTCGGCCCTCCGTCCATGTACTCGTCCAGGATCGGATCCGGGCTCAGCCACACACTGCTCCTCGGGTCGTAGTACCGCGCCCCGAAGTAGTAGAGCCCCGTCGCCTGGTCGAGCTCCTTCCCCGTGAACACGTACGCTCGCCTCAGCTCGTACCGCGAGTCCGACGCGTCGATCCACAGCTCCCCGCTCGGGAAGTACTCGTCCCGCTGCGTCAGCGTCTGCTCGTTGTTCGACGCGAAGCTCGTGCTGCCCAGGTGGTCCGGGTGGTAGTACAGCGTCGGCGGGTCACGGAACCAGTCCGGATCCATCTTGCTCGCTATCCGCGTCTGCCCCGCATAGATGTGCTTCGTCACGAACCGCCCGTCCCGCAGCGTCAGGTGCTGGTCGTGGTATGCCGTCTCCTCCTCGCCGCTCACGTGGTGCAGGTGCACCCGCCGCTCGCCGTCGCCGTCGTACAGCATCCGCGACAGCACCTGACCGTTCTGCGTCACCCGACTGACCCGGTTCTCCTCGTTCCAGTCCGTCGTCCGCGTGTCCGAGCCACGGTACGTCCAGCCGGTCTGGTTGCCGCTCGCGTCATACCGCATCTCCCGCGGCCACGGCATCGACTCCGCCACGAGGTGCTCCTCGATGCGCTTCGGCGCGTGCGGCTGCGGGCCCGGGTACTGGTACGTCTGCTCTCGGATCGCGTGATCCTCGCGCCATTCGTCCCACCCATTCGGCACGGCGCACGCCTGCGGTACGCACCAGTATCTATATCGAGACGTGGCCTAGATCCCGCCTTGTGCATTGAGCCGGTTCGGCGGGACGCGTCCCAAGAGCGGGTATTGAATCTCACATTATGCCTCAGCAAGCTCCTTCGGCAAACGCCCCATCAATATAGAATCCAGCGCGCAATAGATGTTATCACCAAGCAGTTGAACCCTGTCACCCAGGAGATAAACCCGACCCGATCCATCAATCGCGAGAAACGCTTGACCATTGAATGCCTCACCCAGAGGAAAGAGATCGCCACCGACTTGATCCCGGAAGTAGTCAAACCGGTCCTCTTCGCCGCTGACCAGCTCCGGGTCCAAGTCGAAGCCCCCCCGGGCGCATTCAAGACCGGGACCTTGGCAGTCCACACGGAGACCACCGAATTCTTCCAGAACTCTTTCAGCCGCTAGCGACATCTGAAACCCATCCGGACTTTCCAGGATCTTCCTCCACCCCGCGACACGCTGAGTATTTTGGCGACCTTTATACCATCCGGCGGCCACCAGCTGCGCCTCGGACTCGTCAGACCATTCTAGCGACGCGGACATATCATCTCCTACTGGCCCGATTTAATTCCATATGAGCGCTGAAGAACCGCGCAACTTGAACACGCTGGAATTGCAGTACCATGGTTTGCATTACCGGGGGTTCGCACGCGAGCCGCCGTCATTGTACCACCAGCCGGATCGACACCAGCCTCCAGAGCCCTCGATATACACTGCGGCTCAGCGCAACGACCATGAAAAGCAGATCGTTGCGACGGAGGAATAGCATCAAGCTTCTTCTGAACGTCGGAGTGCAACGGTTTCGGTGACCCGCTCACGCCGGTGAACGTTCGCTTGCTCGTTTCGAGAGCAGCCGCCGTCGTGGGACGTGGACGAGCCTGCTGAGCGGCATTCGCCGCTTCCCTTGCGGCTCCTGTCGCCGGTACTGGCTGCGTCGCAGGCGCCTTCGCCGCCTCCGCTCCCTGCGGCGGCTTCGCCGCCGGCGCCGGCTGCGGGCCTTTCGCCGGCTGCGCGGCTGGCGGCGGCTGCGCCGACGCGGCTGCTGGCTGCGCCGGCGGCCGAGCAGTCTGCTGCTGCTGCATGACGAACCTGAACAGCAGCCGGCGCATGCCGTCCCCGATACCGCGAGACGTGCGACCCGCCGCCGCAGCGCCGGCGTTCATCCGCTGCAGCATCTGCTCCTGGTGGAACTTTTGCCCCGCCGGCCCGTTGAAGCAGCTCGGGTGCCGGCACCCATTGGCCCCCGGAGGGAAGTTCCGATGCGCCCCCTGCGCGCTCCTCCCATCCGGGTCGACAAGGTTCACCGGGTTGTTCAGCGTGTAGCTGTACAGCCCCAGGTTCCCGGGGTTGAACACTCCCCCGCTCGTCCCCCCCTCCATGTACTCGTCCAGGATCGGATCCGGGCTCAGCCACACACTGCTCCTCGGGTCGTAGTACCGCGCCCCGAAGTAGTAGAGCCCCGTCGCCTGGTCGAGCTCCTTCCCCGTGAACACGTACGCTCGCCTCAGCTCGTACCGCGAGTCCGACGCGTCGATCCACAGCTCCCCGCTCGGGAAGTACTCGTCCCGCTGCGTCAGCGTCTGCTCGTTGTTCGACGCGAAGCTCGTGCTGCCCAGGTGGTCCGGGTGGTAGTACAGCGTCGGCGGGTCACGGAACCAGTCCGGATCCATCTTGCTCGCTATCCGCGTCTGCCCCGCATAGATGTGCTTCGTCACGAACCGCCCGTCCCGCAGCGTCAGGTGCTGGTCGTGGTACGCCGTCTCCTCCTCGCCGCTCACGTGGTGCAGGTGCACCCGCCGCTCCCCGTCGCCGTCGTACAGCATCCGCGACAGCACCTGACCGTTCTGCGTCACCCGCGTGACCCGGTTCTCCTCGTTCCAGTCCGTCGTCCGCGTGTCCGAGCCACGGTACGTCCAGCCGGTCTGGTTGCCGCTCGCGTCATATCGCATCTCCCGCGGCCACGGCATCGACTCCGCCACGAGGTGCTCCTCGATGCGCTTCGGCGCGTGCGGCTGCGGGCCCGTGTACTGGTACTCCGACCGGTACGTCTGCTCCCGGATCGCATGATCCTCGCGCCACCCGTCGCACTCAGCCGGAACCGGCGTGGGACACGCCTGCGGCACGTACCGGTAGCTCGCCTGGTCCTTCGTCAGGATGTTGCCAATCTCGTCGTACGCGAACGACAGCCGGTACCGGTACTGCCAGTCTCTCCGGTCCTGGTACGTCCCGCTCGCCGAGAGCAGCTGGTACAGATCGTCGTACCCGTAGTCCTGCGTCGTCGGCCCCACCAGCACCGAGCCCGGCATGTCCTGCTCGTACGGCACCTCGTTCCGCACGCGCTCCAGGTTGCCTGCTGCGTCGTAAGCATACCGCATCCGCTGGAACGCCCTCGCCGGCAGCCCTCGCTCCACGAGGTACCGATCGCGGTGGTCCGCGTTGATCTCCCGAAGCCGCCGCGACTTCTCGTAATACCGATACGACGTCGCGATCCCGTTGCCGTGCACCACCCTCACCCGTTGCTCGAACTCGTCGTACCCGATGTGCAGCAGGTACTGCGTCACCGCAGGCTCGTCCGGGTGCTGCGGGTTGATCTGCGTGTTCGTTCCCACCGCCGACCGGACCAGGCCCCCTCGGTCGTAGCCGTACGTCACCACCTCCGCCCCGGAGCCAGGGAACTTCATCGACAGCAGCCGCCCGAACCCGTCGAAGTCGTACTCCATCGTCGCCTGGTACGGCCCCCGGTGCGGCTCCCTCAGCCGGGGGAACTCCGTCGTCAGCTTCGCCACGTTCCCTAGCCGGTCATACCAGAACGTCCTCTTCCCCGCCTCGCTCTGCTCCTCCACCAGCCGCCCGGCCCGGTTGCCGTGCTCGTCGCCCGCCTCGTCCGGCTCGCCGTACACATACGTCACGTCCGTCGAGTCCGGGTAGTTCACCCGCGTGAGTCGGTTGAAGTCGTACTCGTACCGGATCAGCTTGCTCGCGCCTTCCGCCAGGAGCTTCGCCGTCTGCCGCGCCCCGACGTTGCCCGACCGGTCGTAACGCCACTCCGTGCGCCCCATGTCCGGGCTCGTCAGCGTCACCATCCGTCCCAGCGTGTCGTACGCCGCGGTCGTCACGTTCCCGCGCGTGTCCATCACCCGCACGAGCTCGTCGACCGCGCTGTACCCGTACCGTGTCATCAGCGCCGTCCACGCCTCCGACCCGCGCAGCCGATTGCGCTCCTCGACCGCCACGATCGCGTTGTCCACGTCCTGGTACGCCTTGCGCACCTTCCCCTTCGGGTCGACCTCCGTCGCCACGAACATCGCCACGCCATCGAGCTCGTCGATATCGTAGCTCGTCGTCGTCACCGCCTCGCCGGTCTCGACCTCCTCGTCCGGCTCCCTCCGCTCGACGATGCGCGAAAGCACGTCGTACTCGAACGTCGTCGGGTGCTTCAGCGCCACGTCCACGAACGCCGTGGCCTCGCCCGTCGCGAACACCGGCTGCCCCTGCTGCCAGACGCGCCCCCGCTCGTCCAGCACCACCCGGCCGCTCACGCTCATGCCCACGGTCGGGGCGGCCCCCGTCCCTGGATCCTTCTCCAGGTCCTTCTTCGTCTGGATCACCCGGTCCAGCCCGTCGATGAACGTCACCGTGTCGATCGGATCCCCCGGGTGCTGCACGTCCTTGTGCCGCGTCCGCGCCCACGCCGGCATGGCGACGCTCTCCCCAGGCTGGAGCGCATACTCGAACGCGATCGTCGCCTCCGCCGCCGTCAGCGGGTCGTCCGGACCGAACACCGCCCGCAGCCGCCCGAACGCGTCGAAGTCGTAGTGGACCTCATGGCCGTTGACGTCCCGCACCGCGCTCACCGCGCCGTAGCGGTAGTCCGACGACGTCTCCGAGAAGTAACCGAACGAATCGTCCACCCGGGAGAGGTACGTCTCCGCGACATCGTCGTACTCGTACGTCAGCATGAAGCCCCGCGGCTCGATCGCCCGCTCCAGGTTGCCGTACGCGTCGTGCGTGAACTCCCATCTTGGATTCGTCGACGCGTCTCCCGTGTACGGCGCGCCCGTCGCCGGATCCTTGCCGCCGATCACCGTGCTCGTGATCCACTCGACCGCCCCGGTCACCTCGTTGTGCCCTGCGGTGCGCTCGCGCAGCAGCGTCCCCGCGCTGTCGCGCACCTCGACGCTATCCGTCCGCACGATGTGCGGTCCGTCGTACGTCACGTGATGGATCGTGGTCGTGACGTCGTCCTCCAGCGTGCCTGGCTCGCCGTGCTCGATCACCTCGATGAGGTTGCCGCGGTCGTCCCAGTCCCGCTCCTCGCTCGTCTGCTTGCCGGGCGCGCTCGGGTCCGTCGTCTTGCCCTCGTACCACGACATCGCCCGCAGCTCTTCCTCGGGGAAGAACGAGCCCGTCAGCGCCGGCTGCGCCCCGGGCGCCCGGTACACCACCTCTTGCCGGCTGAACAGCCGCCCCTCGGCGTCCTGCTCGATCACCTCGGCCACGAGCCCGCGCCGGTAATAGTCCTGGTTGTGGTACCGCGTCACGATCTGCGAGCCGTCCTCCCGCGTCGCCGTCACCTGCGCGAAGCCGTAGTCCTCGCGCTCCGCCCGGTCGTAGAACCCGCTCTGGTGGTAATCGAACGTGTGCACGTAGGCGGGCGTGCCCATCCCGTCCTCCACCTCCACCCGCGACAGCACCCACTTGCTGCGGGGCATGTCCACGCTCAGCTCGTCCGGGCTGCTCGCATACGCCACCTTGTTGCCCTCACGCGCATAGTCCAGCCGGATGCTGCCGCCAAGCGGACGCACCACGCGCGATAGCCGGTTGGTCTTGCCCGTCAGGTTCAGCCGCGCCCGCAGCGCCGTGTCGCTCTCGCGCAGCATCCCCTCGCTCAGCTTCAGCACGTGATCCGCCGTCCCGTCGCCGTCCAGGTCCTCCCATGCGAGCTCGCTCCGCCCGTCGCTCAAGCCGAGCTGCGCCGCGATCTCGAGCACGATGCACACGTACGGCGTCGGGATCTTGATCGGCACGCCATACCCCGCGTTGAACGCCGTCGTCTCGGAGAACGACAGCGCGTCGTTGCTGCCGTTGATCTCCCTCGTGTACTCCTTCTCCAGCACGACCCCCCACGGCAGCGCGCCGCTCACCGCTGGCGCGCTCCACCTCTCCTCGGGCCCGAAGCGGTCACCGAGGTTGAGGCGGACCCGGTAGTAGCCCTGTCCAGGCTGCTTGATCACCCGGTCGGGCAGCCTGTCGCCGTTCAGGTCCACGAAGTCGACGAGCGTCCGGCTCACCGTGTGCGCGATGCCGCCGCCGATCCCCGCATAACCCACCTGCAGGCTGTTCGTCGTGTTGTCCTGCACCCGCACCGTCTTGAGCTGCTCCGGAGACCAGACCCGGCTCAGCGCGGTCAGCGGATCCCCGTCGACCTCCGGCAGCGGCTCGAACGGATCGCCGCTCGGATCGATCGCCGCCCAGGCGCGCTCGTCCCCGAAGCGGTAGCCGAGGTTCAGCTGCACATGGAGCACGCCACCCGCGCTCCTCACCTTGTCCGGAAGCCCATCGCCGTTCACGTCGAGCAGGTCCTTCGTCGTCTGCGACGTGCCCCAGCTCTTGCCGAGCGAGGGCAGCACGCTGAGCACCTCCTTGGTCTCGGCGCTCGCCTCGATCTTCTCAGCGACCACCGACGCCGCGGATCCGAAGCCGAACCCGAACCGCGCGCTCATGGTCTCGATGACCCGGATGTCCCCCGGCCCACCGACGGTCAAGGCGCCATACTGCCCCGGCTGCTGCCCGTCGCACCGGCCGCCGCTGCCGCACGTCTGGATGCGCACGCCGCCCTGCGTGACGGCATCGGGCCGCCCATCACCGTTGACGTCGACGAGCTCCAGCTTCGACTCGGTGGTCCCGGTCGTCACCTGGAACGACCCGATGAGCGCGAGCTCCGCCGAGCCCGAGCCGTTGTGGCTCTTCCTCAGCCCGGGGACATTGGCCACGTCCTCCGGGCGGACGCCGCCGACGCGCGACGGCTTGAGCTCCCCGGCCCGGATGTACATGTCCGCGCCCGACCCCCGGAACACCGGGCCGCTGACGCTGCCCACGAGAGGAAACCCGGCGTCCCCGGGCGACCAGCTCGCGTGGTACCCCTCCCAGTGCGGCTCGACGCGCGTGAAGTAAGGCGGCCTGTTCTCCTCCGGCCTCCGGCGGAGCTGGTTCTCGTCGAACGGGTACTCCGTCGTCCACTCGCCATAGCTGAAGCCGCGGAACCCGCCCACCATGCGGGCTTCCAGCTTCCCATCCGGGATCGCTCGAGCGTTCACCGCGGGCACGTCCAGCACCGTCCCCGTCTCGTTGAACACGAGCTGCGGGAGCCACGACACCGACGCTCCGGGATCCGACAGCGATGTGTCCATGTCCGCTGCGCTCTCGAAGAACTTCGTGAAGGCGAGCTCCTCGCCCTCCATCACCGGGAACACCACCGGATCGCTCGGGCCAGGCACGCTCCTGGCCGGCGAGATCTCCTCCGCTCCGAGCAGCTCCCGGAACAGCCGCTCGCTCCCGCGATCCACCCGCAGGGTCACCGGCCCCTCCGTCTCTCGCTTCGAGGCGGAGCCGAGCAGGCTGACCGGCCCGCTCTCGGGCATGGCCACCCGCGACAGCGAGAGCGCCGTCCCGCCGGTCGTGCTGTCGCTCAGCTGCACGGGCGCCAGGATCGACTCCTCGGGCACCGAGATCGGCCCGCCGTCGCCGGGCAACGCGTCGAGCCCGCAAACCCTCTTTCCGGACGGCGCGCCGGACCTGGGCGCGCACTCCCCTACCGCGCGGCAGCTCCCCGGATCCGCGTCGTGGCCGCACACCTCGGTGTACCGGGCGAACCCCTGGTACTGCACGCGCGACGGGTGGACCACGTTCTCGCCGAGCTCGGCGTACAGGAACAGGAGGTCGCCCTGGAGCACGGACACCGGCCACGCGATCTCGGTGCTGAGCTGCGCGCCCGACACCCTGGTCCGATGGAGCTCGACGCTCTGCCCCGAGTCGACGTCCTGGCGCACGAGCCGCACATCGAACGCATCGAGCGCGTCGGTCCGGACGAAGCTCGCCTGCACCGTGACCT
Organism: Sorangium sp. So ce128; assembly: GCF_051525245.1. NCBI lineage: Bacteria > Pseudomonadati > Myxococcota > Polyangiales > Polyangiaceae > Sorangium > Sorangium sp. So ce128. Next base: position 9,871,141 of record NZ_CP150313.1, read on the forward strand.
GCCCGTCCGCCCCCGCGGCCCAGCCCGGCACGCTCCGGTCGAGCACGGAGAAGTCGTCCGCGAAGGTATAGGTATACATCGGACGCCCGAGCGCGTCGGGGCGCATCGTGTCGCGCGGAAGCAACGGCCGGCAGGAGTCCGACGGGCAGAGCTCCGCATAGCGGATGCGCGGGTTCCAGCGCGTGATGTCGCCCTCGATGTCCTCCTTCGGGTCCACGCGGAAATAGAGCGCATCCGTCGGACGGACGCGGACGCGGATGCCGCTCCCGCACCCCCTCTCGCCCTCGGGCACACACGCAGCATCGCTCGGCCCGATCTCCCTCTGCCAGAGCGGCAGGTGGTCGCGGCGGAACTTGTCATTCGACCGCGGCGCCGGCGTCGTCTTCGTGATCGACGCCATCACCCCGTCTCCCGCGCCGCCCCCGGCCAGCGACACGCCCCCGTCGATGACGACGATACCGTCGATCGGCGGCGTCCATTTCACCAGCGGGCTGGTCCGGTAGAACGCGTTGCGGAGCGCCTCGACCTGCTCGCCATCGCTGAAATCCTCGTCGATCGTGAACCCGGCGCCGCGGGCGCCCGGCCCCAGCCGCGCGTTGTTCGGGTTCAGCGTCGCCCCGCTCCCATCCAGCAGCTCCGGGAAGCCATCCCCGTTGATGTCGAGCAGCAGGCTCTGCGCGGTCGCGGTGCTCCAGGCGCGGTTGAGACCGAGACCTCCGAGCTCCTGGAACAGGTGCATCGCCCCCTGCAGGCCGGCCGTGATCTGGTGCGTGCTGCCCACGCTCTCCGGCGAGAACGCGTTTCCGCTCGACCGATCCGGGAGCGAGTTCAGCCAGACGCCGTTGCTGCCCACGAAATCCGGGAGCCCGTCGCCGTTGATGTCCGTGAACGCGACGTCCTCGTCGTCCGCCCCGAACGAGACGGAGACCCCCAGCCCAACGTGCGGATCACACACCGTCGGCCCCACGCCGACGAACGCGCTGAGCCCCCCTTCGACCGAGCTCGTGGCCCCGAGGCCATCGCGCCCTTCCGCGGGGCGGCTCCACTCCGTCGGCGCCGAGAACACCTGGAGCTCGCCGCCCTCTTGCTGGAGGCTGAAGTACTCGAAGCTGTGCTCGTAGAGCATCTCCCCACCGCCGTTTCCGTGGACAGCGATGCTCTTCAGCAACGACTTGTGATGGTGCCGCGGGTCCGGCGCGTCGTACGCGAAATGATAGCTCCGGATGATCTCCTCGGCATCGGGCGCCTGGCCCATGGTCACGTCGACGCGCGTGAGCCGCCGCGTCGTCCGCACCTCGAAGCCGGCGCGCGCCGAGCTCACGACGTCTCTCCGCTGCGCTCCGTCGTCCACGGAGAAGACAACGTGATAGTGCGCTCCGGGGACGCCGCTCGTGTGCTCCGTGTAATCGATCCGCTGCGGATAGAGCTGCACCCAGTCCTCGCCCTCGGGCGCGTCCTTGAAGTACGAAATCCGCATCCGGTTGCCGAACGTGTCTTCCACCCGCTCCAGGTTCCAGCGGAAGATCCCGGCCTCGCCGGACCGGTCCGCAAGGCGCGCGTCCGCGCTCTCGCCGTAGGTATACCGGGTGCCGTCCTTGTCGGTGACCACCCAGTGAAAGCTCCCGGGATCGGCCCCGAGGCGCTCGATGCGATCGAACGCGCCCTCGACGCGCCGCTCGTACCTGCCCGGCTGATCGGGGATGGCCCGCAGCATCTGGCCGTCGAGCGTGTAGAGCTCGTCGCCCGTGTACCGCGGCACGCCGAACCGCGTGTCGATCTCGATCGCCGAGAAGCGCAGATCCCACCCCACGCCGAGCCAGCCATTGCCCAGCTCGCTCTCGTACGTGACCGCCAGATCCGGCGCGATGCCATGCCGGCCCGGCGGCACCTCGATCGGGAACGACAGCTGCGCCGTGCCCTGGCCGTTCGCCTCCGGCGGCTCGATGAACGACACGCCTGCGGACGGGCTCGCGAGCTGGATCCCCTTCATCGCGTTGGGATCGAACGACTGCGCTCCCGGCTGATCCGGCATGGAGATCGCCGCGTTGACGAAATCGGTGAAGTGATCCGTCAAGCTCGTGAGCTCCCGGGCCCCGCCCTCCTCCACGCGCCCGAGCTTCGTCCATCGCTGGACCGTCTCGTCGAAGTAGAAACCGAAGATCTCCCTGGCCCTGGCGCCGCTCGGGATCGCCGCGGCGTCGACAGGCAACGTCAGCTTCACCGGCTTCTTGAACTTGAGCCCGTGCGGGCCGAAGCGGAACGCGCGCCCCTCGGGCGTCACATTGCGCATCGCGCGCCCCATCGGCTGCACCTGGACGGGCATCAGCGGGCGGATCGTGATGCGCGTCGTCTCTTCCAGCGCGTCAGGCGGGATATCCAGCGTGGCGCCCGCGAACGAGAGCACCGCGCCCTTGTCCGGGCTCACCACCGCGCCATAGGGCGCGCCGTGGTCCACGACGAGCCCGCTCGGCGCGGCGGCCGCGGCGCACGGACCGAGCTCTAGCTCGCGACCGAGGCGCGTGCCGTCCTCGATCCGCGCCTCGAGGCGCGCCGTCCACGTCCGGTGACTCGCCCCCTCGGGCTCCGGAAGCGTGAGCTCGAAGCTGCCGTCGTCGCCCAGCGTCACCGGCTCCGGGCCGGCGAACAGCCGTGCTCGCGACGCGTCTTCGCCGGCCAGATCGAGGAACCCGCGCACATAGGCTCTTCCCTCGGCGCACTCGCCATGCAGCGGCGTGCTCAGCGAGATCCGCCGCGCGCGGGACGGGACGGGGCTCGCCACCACGGCGACGTCCGACACCTCGGCGTGGCTCCCCTTCGCCCGCGCGATCTGCACGGAGGCCGCCCCCGGCCATGTCGCTGACTCCGGTAGATCGAACCGGTGCCAGCCCGGCGGCAGGTCTTTCAGGTCGAAGCGAAGCCCCTCCGCTCCTTCGCTGGGCGCGATCTGGATCTCCCCGGCGCCCGCGCTGGTCAGCTGGAAGAGGAGCGCGTGCGGCGCCACACGCGCGCCGAAATCGAGGCTCAGCGCCTCCGTGCGAGGCGCGCGCTCGCCGCCGGCCGGCCGGGCGCCGGCGGGCGCCTCCGCAGCGGAACGCGCCTCGACCATACCGGCGTGCGGGATCCCGACCACCCGGAGCGCGCTCACGGTGAAACCGTGCTCCTGCTCCGCGGAGGGGCGGAACCGCACCACGTTCTCGCCGCGCCTCAGCCACGCGGGCGCGATCTCCTCGACTTGCAGACCTCCGGTCGCCGGCGCTGCCGCCGGGGAGCCGCCGCGCGGCGCCGTGCCGTTGATCTGCCGGTTCACGGTCGACCAGTGCCCGCGGCCCTCCAGCTGGTAGACGAGGAACGCGCGCGCGAGCGCCCGTGGATCGGTGTCCACGTGGAGCGACAGCGATCGCTCGCCGCCCGTGCGCGTCACGGTCGCCCGCTCGGACGTCGCAGCGAACTGGTAAGCCCCGGCGAGCCGCCCCGCGAGCACGCGATCGGCGAGCTCCACCTCCGAGAGGCCGCGCGTGGGCGCGCCGGCGGTCCAGAACAGGATCTCCTGCGGCCCGCGCTCGCCCGAAGGGAGCCACTCGACGACGACGTGCTGGGCCGTGACCGCCATGGGAAGGCGCGTCCAGCGCTCGCCCGTGTCGTGGAGCGGCACATCGACGAGGCCGGAGACGGCCTGAAGCTCGGCGCCGTCCTCCGCACGGACCGTGAGCGCGCCCTCGCTGCGCCCGTACAGCGAGAGCGCCTCGAGCGCGGTCGGCTGCGGAAACGAGACCCGGATCCGCACCTTCTCCCCGGTCTCGCTGCGAAGCCCCGTATCGCCGCGGCCGTCGAACAGGACCCACGGGTCCGCCCCCGGGCCAGCGCCATCGGCGCGAACGTCCGCTGCCAAGGCCGCCATCGGGACCACAGCGAGGCCGTCGGGGCCGCCGGCGGGTTCTGCCGCGCTCGCGAGCACGGCGGCGTCCCCGGCGAGCGCTGCCGCGAGCTCGGCGCCGCCGCGAGCGCCGGTGAGCCGCGCGCGCAAGGGATCGCCTATCCGGCGCAACGTCAACGCTTGAGCCCACGCACCGAGGGGCGCGCTCACCACCATGAGCAAGAGAACGCAACCCGCGCACCGCCGCCACACCCGTCTCATCCACCTGGACGTCATCGGTCTCCTCCGCGGCCGCGAAGGGAGCAAACGGCATCGTGAATAGCAATTACAAGCGATAACAGGCGGGGCGGTCTCGCCACGAAAGGCGCCAAACTCGACCGGTTCCCAGCACGATTTCAGCGTACCCGAAGGCGCTGCGCCTCCGAGCCATCGAATTCGGACTACCGGATGCGGAGAAGTTCATTATCCTGTGACGCTCACGCAACACTCCTTGGCTCGCCCTCTCGGCCGCCCGTGCGGCCGTGGGGGTGGCCGATCACGCCATTCACGGAGGTGACCTTGCGCAATCTCACGATCGGGGACCTGAAGCTCGCGCTGCGCGATCTCTTGACGGACAGGGCCGATGAGCTGCGCCTGTCGGCGACAGGCAAGCTGTATGAGCCGCGGCTCAGGGCGAAGCAGAAGGAGATCGACGCGATCCCCGACGCCGCGGGCACGCAGGCGCCGCTCGCCAGGGAGCTCGCCGAGGCGGACGCCCGGCACGACGGCCTCGGGGCGGCCGTCTTCTTCCTGTGCAAGGCCGTCGAGGCGCACCCCGCCTTGCCGGCAGCGCTCAAGGAAGCGGCGGCGACCGCACAGCAGGCGTTCGTCCCGAAGCTCGACGTGCTCCGCGCCCCGTACGCGGACGAGGCGTCGGCGGCGCTCGACAACCGGCCCGAGCTGACCCGGCTCAAGGCGGAGCTGAAGGCCGCCGCGACCCCCGGCGGAGGGACGCTGCACGACTGGGTGAAGGCGTTCGTCGCCGCCGGCGACGACATCGATGGCCTGCTGCGCAGGCGCGCCACGCTCCTCGCGACGGGCGAAAACGCCGCGGCCACCGGCCCGCTCCGCGGCGCCGCCGTCGGGCTGCTCGGGCGGTTCCGGGAGGCGCTCCGGGACGAGATCCAGGAAGAGGGCAGCAAGCTGCCGGCCGACCACGAGGCGCGGCTGTTCGCCTACGTCGACAAGCTCAACGCCGATCGCGAGCGGGCCCTGCGCGGGCGCGCGGCGCCCGAGCAGGCCCCGCCCACGCCCCCCGGCCCGCCGACGGTGCCCATCGAAGTGGCGCCGGCCGCGCCGGCGGTGAGCGCCGATCCCGAGCTGTAGCCGGACCGCTCGCGGCGACATGCCGGGGGCGTGAGCGGCGAGGCCCCCGCCCATATCCGACATGCCCAGCGACCTGCTCGGCGAGGCACCCGCCCATGTCCGACATGCCCGGCGGCCTGCTCGGCGAGGCACCCGCCCATGTCCGACATGCCCGGCGGCCTCGCCTGGCAGGCACCCGCCCATGTCGCGACATCCCGGGAGCCGTGGCGGAGCAGGCGCCCGCCCATGTCCGACATGCCTGGGGGCCTCGCCGAGCAGGCACCCGCCCATGTCCGACATCCTCGGGCGCATCAACCAGCAGGCACTTCCCCATGTTCGACATACCGCCGGGAGGCCCAGCAGCGCCCGGGCCGCCTCGCTCACCCCCCGCCAACAGCCGCGCGCGCAGCGCGTTCACAGATGTGCTGACGCGCACCGCCACGCTCATCACCAATGCCCGCCACATCTTGGCCGTCCACACAGAGGCCCTTCTGGTCTCCTTCAAGGAGCGCTCGAACTTCGACGTCAGGTCGACATGTCGACGCGCTGTCCACCGGAAGCCGACTTTGCTTTGATGAAGGTCTTCATGTTCCGCCTCAGCACCGTGCGCGCCAAGCTCACCGTCCTCGTCGCGCTCTCTTCGCTCGCGACCCTCGCGGCCCTCCCCGTATTGTCCTGGGTGATGCACCGGCAGCTCCTCGCGCAGATCAGCGAGCGCGTCCCGCAGGCGATCCGCAACTTCCGGCTGGAGCTCAGGCAGCAGCAGCGCGCCATCTCGGCGAGCTCACGCCAGGCGTCTCGTGCGCGCGAGCTGGTCGAGGGGCTCCGGCTGCGGAACGAGTCGGCCGTGGGGACGGCGCTCGAGGCCGTCATCGCCGCTCACCCCAACGTCGCCATCGTCGCCTTCGATGAGCTCGGCGATCGGGTCGCGGCGAGGGGGCTCGATGCGCCGCCCCCGAGCACGGACGAGGTCCCCGGGCTCACCGAGGGCCTCTCGGGCCTCGCCGAGATGGACGACCTGCGGGACGTGCTCGTACACGGGTGCGATGGACAGCCAGGCTCGCCGCCTGCGTACATGATCGCCCAGCATGCGAGGAGCGACGCGGGATCGCTGCTCGCCTGCATCCCCATCGATCACACCTACTTCGACGAAGTGGCGACGAAGCTCGGCGTGGAGATCGCGCTCGTCGACCCGTCGGGCAAGAGGATCACGGGCACGGAGCGTTTCCCGACCAAGCTGCTCGAGGGCGCCGTCATCGGCGACGAGACCCACCCCACGATCGTCGAGGACGCGAGCTCGCTGTGGGCCCTCTCCCGCTTCGCGCCCCGATCGCTCCGGGGCAAGGCCGGCGATTTTTCGATCGTCATGGCGCTCGACGTGACCGACGTCCGGAACATCGTGCGCCAGAACCTGATGTTCGCGGCCGGCGTGCTCACCCTCGCGGCGCTCTTCTCGCTCATCCTCGGCGCGCGCCTCGCAACCACGATGTCACGCGCGCTCTCCCGCGTGAACGTCGCCCTCAAGCACCTCGAGCAACAGCGGTATGTGCATGTGGAGGCGGTGAAGACCGGCGACGAGCTGGAGGATCTCGCGACCGGCTTCAACTCGATGGTGGACGGCCTCAAGGAGCGGGACAAGCTCCGCAGCACCTTCGGCAAGTACATGACCGAATCCGTGCTCGAGCACCTGCTCGCCGGCAAGGTGCAGCTCGGCGGCGAGACGCTCACCGTCTCGATCCTCTTCTGCGATATCCGGAGCTTCACGACCATCAGCGAGCGGATGAACGCCCATGAGCTCGTGGGGCTCCTCAACGAGTATTTCACCGAGATGGTGGCCATCCTCCTCGACGAGGGCGGGGTCGTCGACAAGTACATCGGCGACGCGATCATGGCCGTGTTCGGCGCGCCCGTCCCCAGGCCGAACGACGCCGTGCGCGCCGTGCGCGCGGCCATCCGCATGCGCGCCGCGCTCAAGCGCTTCAACGAGCGACTGGCCAACCGGGGAATCCCGGCGCTGAAGACCGGTGTCGGGATCCACACCGGCGAGGTCGTCGCGGGCAACATCGGCAGTGAAGCGCGGATGGAGTACACCGTCATCGGCGACGCCGTGAACCTCGCCTCGCGCCTGGAGAGCGCGACCAAGGAGCTCGGCGTGAGCGTGCTCCTCAGCGAGGACACGCACCTCCTCGTGAAGGACGTCTTCAACACACGTCCCGTCAGCGAGATCACGGTCAAAGGCCGAGTGCAGCCGGTGATGACCTACGCGGTGGCGGATCGCTGACGAGCGCCTGGGGCGATAGCGCATCAAGGCGCTCGGCGCGGCGGGGGTGCGCGTGACCGCGGGCTAGCACCAAACGCCTCCGATCCCTTCGGAGCGTTCAGCGACGACTTTCTCCTCAATGCATGTTGGGCGGAAAGGAAGAAGGAGAAGGAAAGATTCACAGGGAGGCGGGGAGGCGGGGAGGCGGGGAGGCGGGGAGGCGGGGAGGCGGGGAGGCGGGGAGGCGAGAATGGTCTCCACCTCTCGCCTCTCCACCTTGGTCTGTATATATATCTCTCCTCCCCGTCTCCCCGTCTCCCTGTGAACTCTCTCTTTCTCTGTCTCCCGCCCAACGAACCGCTGGTGCTGACCGCGCTTCGCGCGGTGCCTCGTCGACCATCCACGATGCACTCAGCCCGAGGCGGTCGCGTTCATCGAGCGCGAGTTCGGTCCGGCGGTGGCTCAGGCACATTCGGCCAGGCACGGCCCATCTCCCGACATGCCCGCCCGCTCCCGCGCAGCCGCGCTCGTCACCCCCCCGCGAGCAGCCGCGCGAGCTCCCCGCGCTGGCGCCGCGCCGAGCGCGCCAGCGAGAGCTGCCCCGCCGCCCGGTACAGGTTGTGCGCGACCCGCGTCGGGAAACGCGACGGGTCCCAGCCGAAGTACCGGTCCTCGAACGCATCCCGGCAGAACCTCGACGCGAGCTCCAGCGCGATCCGCTCCGCCGCGTCGACGAGCGCCTCCTGCTCCTCCGCCCCGAGCGGCCGCGCCTCGCGGTAGCCCGCCACGGCGGCGGCGAAGACCTCCAGATCGAAGCGCGTCTCGGTCGAGTCCTCCCCGACCGGGTTGCACCACGACCGCCACGCGTCGCCGAGCTCCACGTCGATCGACTGCAGCGCCAGCGTGTCGAGATCGAGCAGGCAGATCCCCTCCCCCGCCTCGGAGAAGCGCAGGTTCGAGATCTTGAGGTCGCCGTGGCAGTGCCGGACCGGCAGGTCGAGCCGCCCCCGCCACGTGCGAAACGCGTCGAGGATGGCGTCCGCCAGCCGCCGCCCCTCACCCCCGGTGGCCGCGCCGTCCAGCCGCTCCATGTGGAGCGCCGTGTCGTGCGCGCCCACGCGGACGTGGCGGTACACGTGCTCGAGATCGTCCACCGCCCGGTGGAACCGGGCCGCGAGGGCCCCCGCGGCGCGCGCCAGCGCCGGAGAGCCGACCCGGTGGTGCGTGCGGCCAGGGACGAAGTCCATCACCCGCCATACCGCGCCCTCGGCATCGCGCGCGCACAGGGCGCCGTCACCGGTGCGCAGCAACCGCGGCGTCGCGAGGCCGCGGGCCGCCAGGTGAGCCGTCACCGCCTCGATGTCGTCGTGGACCTCCGGGGCGAAGATGGGGCTCACCCGCTGGACCACGTACCGCGGAGGATCGCCCGCCAGCCAGGTGCCGTTGATGAGGCCCTCGTCCTCGCAACGGCGCACGGAGAGGCCGCTCAGGGGCGCCCACACGTCCGGGATCATCGGGGCGGGAGGCTAGCTGCGCTCGGTCTCGGGGGGCAAGGGAGGCGGCGCCGGGACCGCCGGGACCGCCGCGGCCCGCCGGCGCAGCATCCACTGCGCCCCGAGCCACGTGACGACGCCGGCGCCGAGGCCGAGCCAGGCGGAAGCCGAGGGCACGCCGGCGCGCTCCACCAGGAACGCCCCGCCGAGCAACGCGGCGCACAGGCCCACCGTGAGGGCCAGGTTGTCGACGGCCGAGAGCCGGCCGACGAAACGATCCGGCGAGAGCCGCTGGATCTCCGTGCTCGACAGCACCCAGTTCGCCCCGCTGCCCAGGCCCCACACGAGCACGACCGCGAGCAGCGCCGCCGGGTGGCGGGTCACCGCGAACACAGCGATCGCTCCGAACGTCACCCAGACGGCCCCGGTCGCCGCGCGCTCGTCCCGCAGGCCGCGGCGGACCAGCGCGACGCCGACGAGCGGGCCGACCCCCGTGCCCGCGCCGCGCACGCACTGGAGGACGCCCAGCGTGAGCGCGCCCGTGCCCGCGAAGGGGAGCTGCGTCGCGACAAGGTTGAGCAAGAGGAGCGCCCCGCCGTTCGCCATGTGGACCGGCGTCTTCGCGAGCACCGCGGCGAGCAGCGGCGGCCGCTCCCACGCGTGCCGCCACGCGTGGACCATGTCGCGGCGCACCGACGCGAGCGCCGACAGCATGCCGCCCTCCGCCGGCCGCCCCTCCGCCACCATCGGGGGGAGCCCCCGGAGGAACAGCGCCGCCAGGCCGAACGACGCCGCGTCCAGGGCGAGCGCCGCCGCAGGACCGAGCCCCGCGATCAGGCCGCCGAACGCCATCCCGACCGCGAACATGACGCTCCACGTCGCCGACGCGATCGCGTTCGCCTCGAGCAGCTCGTCCTCCTCGACGACATGGCGCAGCACCGCGCTCTGCGCCGGCAAGCGCAGCGCGCCCACCGACGCGCGCACGAAGACGAGGACCTGCACCCCGACCACGCTGCCCACCACCGCGGCCCCCAGCATCCCGACCGTGAGCGCGCCCTGCACCACGCTCGTCGCGACGAGCAGCCACCGCCGATCCAGCCGGTCCGCGAGCACCCCCGCCACCGGCGCGAACAGCGCGATCGGGAGGTGATGCCCCACCATCACCAGCGCGAGCGCCACGACCCCGCCCCCCTCGCCCCCCAGCGCGAGCAGGCTCACAGCGACGAAGCTCATCCAGTCGCCCAGCAGCGAGACGACCTCGCTCATCCAGACGCGACGGAACGCAGGACGGCGGCGGAGCAGGCCAGGACGGCGCTCCGGGCGCCTGCCGCTGTTCATCCAGGGCACACCATGGTAATCGCGCTCTGTCTCATGCGGATCTGCGCCATCATTCCCGCCTACCAGGCCGAGCGCAACGTGGGGGACGTCACACGGGAGGCGCTCCGGGTCCACGGCCTGGCCGGCACCGTCATCGTGGTGGACGACGGATCGAGCGACAGGACGGCCGAGCGGGCACGCGCGGCCGGCGCCACGGTGCTGAGCCACCCGGAGAACGAGGGCAAGGGCGCCGCCCTGCGCACCGGGATGGAGTTCGCCCTCGCCGCAGGCTTCGACGTCGCGATCACGATCGACGCGGACGGACAGCACCCGCCGGAGGAGGCGCGGCGCCTCATCGAGGCCGACGCCGACCCCGAGGCGCTGGTGCTCGGCATCCGGGATCTCGCGGGCGCAGGCGCGCCGCGCGCGAACCAGATCTCGAACCGGATCTCGAACTTCTTCCTCTCCCTCTTCGCCGGCCGCCCCTTCGCCGACACCCAGTGCGGCCTGCGCCGCTACCCGCTCCGGACGACGCTGTCGCTCGGCGCCCGCGACGAGGGGTACGCCTTCGAGGCGGAGATCCTCCTGCGCGCGGTGGCCGCCGGCGTCCGCGTGGTCGAGGCGCCGATCCGGGTCATCTACCCGCCCGAGGGCGAGCGGCTCACCCACTTCGACAGCGTGCGCGATCCGGCGCGGATCATCCGCCGGGTGGTGGCGACGCTCGCGCTCACGCGCGGGCTCCGCCACGTGCCGGCCGCGCCGCTGCTGTCCCCCGACCCGGTCCGCCCGGCCGCGGCGAGCGCGCTCGCCACGGAGCTCGACCCCCACCCGCGGCAGCCGGCGACGGCGCCTCCCTGATTTGCGGCCGTCGCGCCTCGCACGCCACCGCCGCAAGCTCCTCGCGGCCGCCGCGCTCCTCGCCGCGCCGGTCCTCGCGCACCTCGGCATCGCCGCCGCGACGCGGATCGAGCCGCCCCCGATCCGCGCGGCCGCCGGCGAGCCCGAGACAGGGCCGGGAGGGCTGCGCGTGCTCGGCCCGGCCTACGCGCGCCGCCGCGGGCGGATCCTCGAGGCGCGCCTCTCGGGGTCGCCGGAGGAGATCGGGCACCAGCACGGGCGGCTCTTCTACCCGGAGATGGTCCAGAACGAGGGGACCCTCTACGAGCAGTTCCACCGCTACGTGCCCGTCGCCCCGCTCCGGTGGCTCATCATGGACCTGTCGCGCCTCGAGTTCCGCGGCGTCGACGAGGGCATGACCGACGGCGTGCGGCGCGAGATCGCCGCGCAGGCCCGCGCCTTCTCGCCCGACCCGTTCGACGGCGTCCTCCCCACGTACCACCGCTTCGTCTTCCTCCAGTCGCTCTACGACATCGCGCTCTCGTTCGAGCACTCGCCGCTCATCGGCTGCACGAGCTTCGCGCTCACCGGGACGGCGTCGGCGGGCGGGCACGCGGTGCTCGCCCGCAACTTCGACTTCGAGGCCGGGCCCGTCTTCGACGAGGGCAAGGCGGTGTTCCTCGTCCACGAGCAGGGGAAGATCCCGTACGCCTCGGTGTCCTGGCCCGGCCTGATCGGCGCGGTGACGGGGATGAACGCCGCGGGCCTCGCGCTCGTCGTCCACGGCGGGCGGGCCGGCGAGCCGCGGGCGGCAGGCGAGCCGGTCGTCCACACGATGCGCGAGGTGCTCGGCCGCGCGCGGAGCGTCGACGAGGCGCTCGCGATCCTCGAGGCGCGCGCGCCGATGGTCTCCCACCTCGTGATGCTGGTCGACGCGGGCGGCGAGGCGGCGATCGCCGAGCGGGCGCCCGGCGCGCCGCTGCACGCGCGCCGGGGCCGCGGCAAGGTCCCGCTCACCAACCACTTCGAGGGGCCGCTCGCCGGCGATCCGCGCAACCTCCGCGTCCAGGCCGAGACCTCGACCCGCCCGCGGCGCGACCGCCTCGACGAGCGGCTCGCGGCGCTGGCCGAGGGCGCGACGATCGAGGCGGCGATCGACGTCCTGCGCGACCGGCGCGGGCGCGGCGGCGCGCCCCTGCCGCTCGGCGACCGGCGCGCGATCGACGCGCTCATCGCCACCCACGCCGTCGTCATGGACGCCACGGCGCGCGTCCTCTGGGTCAGCGAAGGCCCCCACCTCGCCGGCCGCTTCCTGCGCTTCGACCTCACCCGGCTGCTCGACCCCACGTTCGACCCGGCGCTCGACACGGCCGAGCCCGACGCCATGCCCGAGGATCCGCTGCTCACGAGCGGCGACTACGCCGCCTGGGAGCGCGCCGGCTCACCCCACGAAGGCGGGGAGCGCGGCAACGACAATCCTTAAATAAGCAACGACAATCCTTAAATAAACAGACGCAACTAAATAACCGCTCCGTCCCTCGCGCAAGCGCGGCGGCTCCGTCTCCATGCCGTGACGCGGAGGTGGCGAGCGTGGCGAGCGAGCGCGACAGCCCCGCGCCCGGGATGCGCCTCATCCCACAGCGAGCACGAAAGCGCCGCGCCGCCACGCCTACGAAGGCCCTCCCCGCAGCGCAGCAGCGACATACCCGGCGCGAGATCGCAAGTTTTCGGCGTGGTTTCGGGGTGCCCTCTCTCCCACGCCCATACACCGGAGGTGGGACACCTCTCGTCCGGCGTGGCCTTACCGCAAGATTGCCTAGCGCGACCTTCCGTCCGACAATGCGATTCGGGGCGCCAAGGTCGCGGCATCGGAGCGGCGACTGGGTCGACCAGACCATGACGGACATCAACCTGATCAACACCACCCTCGATCAACGGTACGTCATCCTCGGGCTGCTCGGGGAAGGCGGGATGGGGGCAGTCTACGAGGCACGGCACCTGGGCACCGGCCGCCGCGTCGCCGTCAAGGTGATCACGAGCAAGCTCGCGCAGGACGAGGCGGTGATGGCCCGCTTCGAGCGCGAGGCCAGGGCGGCCGGCGCGATCGACAGCGAGCACATCGCGAGCGTGCTCGACAGCGGCAGGGACCGCGCGACCGGCCTGCCCTTCCTCGTGATGGAGCTGCTCAACGGCGAGGACGTCGACCAGATGCTCCGGCGGCTCGGCCCCCTGCCGCCCGAGCTCGCGCTCTGCATCGTGGCCCAGGCGTGCATGGGCCTCATCAAGGCGCACGACGCGCGCGTCCTCCACCGCGACATCAAGCCCGCCAACCTGTTCCTGGCGCGGCGCGACGGGGGCGAGTACGCGGTCAAGCTGCTCGACTTCGGCGTCGCCAAGATCCAGGACGACACCTTCGAGCAGCAGAAGGAGCTCACGGCCACGAGCAACCTGATCGGCTCGCCCATCTACATGTCGCCCGAGCAGGCGCGCAACATGCGGGACGTCGACGGCCGGACCGACGTCTGGTCGCTCGGCATCGTCCTCTTCAAGATGCTCGCCGGGCGCACCCCCTACAGGAACTCGCGGGGGCTCGGCGAGCTCATCGTCGCGATCTGCTCGACCCCGGCGCCGCCCATCCAGTCGCTGGCGCCCTGGGTGCCCTACGAGGTCTCCGAGATCGTCCAGCGCGCGCTCCAGATCGACCGGAACCTGCGCTTCCAGAGCGCGGCGGAGATGCTCGACGAGTGCCGGATGCTCCTGCCGCACGGCATCTCGATCCACGAGAGCATGCTGCGGCCCCTCCCCGACTCGGTGCAGGCCGACATCCCGCCGCCCTCGCAGGGGCCGCCGAACCCCGACGCCCCGACGCGGCGCCCGCCCACGCCCGTGGGGACGCCCCGCAGCCGCACGCCGACGCCCGGGAGCACGTCCCGCAGCTGGCCGGACCCCGGCGACTTCTCGACGCGGCGCCCGCCCACGCCCGTGGGGACGCCCCGCAGCTGGCCCGAGAACGTCACGCACAGCGGGGCCCTCGGCCAGAGCGGTCACCACCACGCGACCCAGAGCGGTCACCACCACGCGACCCAGAGCGGTCACCACCACGCGACCCAGAGCGGCCACCACGCGACCCCGCACGGCCTCCTGATCCGCGGGTTCCCGGACGGCCCGCCGCCATCGAGGACGGTCTCGGGCACCTCCGTGCCCTTCCACAAGACGATCATCGTGGCGGGTGACCAGCCCACCGCCCACGTGCGCCCCCGCAGCAAGGCGGCCCCGCTCGTGGTGGCGGCGGCGCTGGTCGCGGCGACGGGCGCCGGCGTCGGCGCCTGGCTGGTGCAGAAGACGACGGCGTCCGCGTCCGCCCCGGCGACCGGCGGGACGCAGCCCGCGCCGGCGGCCGCCGCGGCGCCAGGCGCGGCCACCGCGGCGCCGGGCGCGTCCGCCCCGGCCCCGGCCGAGCCGGCCGTGCAGATCGATCCGGAGCGGCTCGGGAGCTTCAACCCGCTGCCGGCGGTCATCACGTCCTCGAGCAACCCGCTCACGGACGAGAAGATCAACCTCGGCCGGATGCTCTACTACGAGACGCGGATCTCGAAGAACCACGACCTCTCGTGCAACTCGTGCCACCCGCTCGACCGCTACGGCGCGGACGGCGCCAAGGTGTCGATCGGGCACGCGCACCAGAGCGGCCGCCGCAACACGCCGAGCGTGTACAACTCCGCGGGGTTCTTCTCGCTCATGTGGGACGGGCGCTTCGACAACGTCGAGGCCCAGGCCAACGGGCCGATGATGAACCCGAGCGAGATGGCGATGACGCCGGTGCGGCTGGAGGCGACGCTGCGCTCCATCCCCGAGTACGTGAAGGCGTTCGGCAGGGCGTTCCCGAACGATCCGTGGCCCGTCAACGCCAACAACACCGCGAAGGCGCTCGGCGCGTTCGAGCGCAAGCTGATCACGCGCGGGCGGTGGGACCTGTTCCTGGAGGGGGAGCCCGAGGCGCTGACCAACGCGGAGAAGGAAGGGTTCAACACGTTCGTCGAGGTCGGCTGCGTGACGTGCCACTTCGGCCCGCACGTCGGGGCGACGATGTTCCAGAAGCTCGGCCTCGTGCGGTCGTGGCCCGACACGATGGACCGCGGCGTCTTCGAGATCACGAAGAAGCAGGCCGATTTCATGGTCTTCCGGGTGCCGACGCTCCGCAACGTGGCCATGACGGCGCCGTACTTCCACGACGGGTCCGTCTCGTCGCTGCAGGAGGCGGTGCGGCTCATGGGCAAGCACCAGCTCGGCAAGGACCTGTCCCATGCGCAGGTCGAGCAGATCGTTGTGTGGCTCAAGTCCCTGACGGGCGAGCTCCCGAAGGAGTACATCACGAAGCCGGACCTGCCGGAGAGCGGGCCCAACACGCCGAAGCCCATTGCGGATTGAGCGCGGCCCGCTCGTCTGACATGACCATGTCAGAGGACGAGGCGAGGATGCAGCGACGATCTTTCCTGAAGGGGCTCGCGGCGTGCGGCGGGGCGCTGTCGATCGGCAGCCACGCGCGCCGCGCGCGCGCGGACGAGGTGGGCGACGCGCTCGCCGAGATCACGCGGGCGCGCGCGTCGGTGAAGACGCTGGTCGCGCCCTTCACGCAGGAGCGGAGCATCGGCCTGCTGGCGACGGCGGTGAAGAGCGACGGCGAGATGACGCTGGTGCTGCCCGACCGGCTCCGGTGGGAGCTGAAGCCGCCGGACGCGATCACCTACTGGATCACGCCCGAGGGGTTCGGCTTCGCGACGCCGAAGGGCGCGGCGGGCGCGGGGCGGGGCGCGGCGGGGCGCTTCGGGGCGGTGCTGTCGGACCTCCTGGTGCTGCTCGGCGGCGACCTCGGGAAGCTGCGGGCGCGCTACGATCTGTCGATCCCGAGCCGCGCGGACGGGATCACGCTGGCGGCGCGGCCGCGGGCCGAGGAGGTCGCGAAGCACGTGCGCAGCCTCGAGATGACCTCGGGGCCGGAGCTGTGGTCGGTGCGGCGCGTGGTCATCGAGGAGCGGAACGGAGACCGGAGCGTCATCGCGTTCGGCAAGGTGGCGCGGGACGTGAGCGTGGATCCGGCGCGGATGAAGGCGCCGAAGCAGGGCTGAGCGGGCGCCGAGCTCGTGCCCGGCGGCGCGCGGGGCAGCGCCGGGCTTCCCTGGCCCCATAAGACGGGGGCCAAGCTCGTTCGGTCACGCTCAGGGCACGAAGCCCGCCACCCCACCATCACCAACGTGAACGTTTACGTGGTCGTGGTCGGGGTCGTTCACGTCCTACCGTTGACGACCACGACCACGACCACGACCACGACCACGACCACGTTCACGACCACGACCACGTTCACGACCACGACCACGACCACGACCACGACCACGACCACGACCACGACCACGTAAACGTTCGGATGTAGGAGAACGCGGCGGGAAGCTTGGTTAATGCCTATGCCCGGTCCCCCCGGGACACGGAAGCAGAGAAGAGCCCGGGCGTCGCGGCGCTAGGTGAAGATCAGCACTCGCACTCGTCCTCCCCTTCATAGGACTTGGCGACGAAGCTCATGTCATACGGGTAGTTCGCCTCGGGCGGCCCATAGATGCGGAGCAGCAGATCGTTCGCCGAACCCGCACCCCCTCCATCGAGCCATACCCGTCCATGATCGCTCTCCTCAGCCCCGAGGAGCTCCATCGTGGCAGCGCTGTAGATCTCCACGATCAACGTGTTCTCCGGGCCGGAGGGCGGAGTATACTGCTCACAACCCGCGCCGCACAGCTCTGCCCCGGAGGCCAGGACGCGAAGGCTCCAGTTGACCTCCTCGATCCCGAGAGAGGTGGTGTCGAGCAGGTACCAGTCTTCGTCGCCTTGGCAGAGGACGAAATCGATCTTCGAGAACCACGCGCTGGGACCAAGGCTGTCGTCGGTATGGTCATAGGCGAGCGGAGCCGCAGAGGCGGACGCGTCGTTCGCCTCGTAGGCGTCGTCTGCACAAACAGACGCTCCGCCGCCCCCGGTCGCGGCCCCGCCTACACCAGCCCCACCAACGCCGCTGCCGCCGCTGCCGCCGCTGCCGCCGCTGCCGCCGCTGCCGCTGGTGGCGCCGCTGCCGCCGCTGCCGCCGCTGCCGCTGATGGCGCTGCCGCTGATGCCGGTACTGCCGCTGGCATCGCTGCCGCCGCCTCCTTCGGCGCCTGAGCCCACGCCATTGTCCAGCCAGCGCGAGCAAGATGTCGTTCCAAACAAAGACGCGTAGAGCGCTGCGAACCCCATGAGACGAACCGAGCTACGAATGAGCGACATAGATAACTCCACTGGGCACAAATGAACAACGACCTCCAGGGCGAAACTTCGCCCTCGAGGCGCGAACATCGAGCGTTCGCACGAACCAGGCTCAGAAGCGAATCATCAGCTCACATCATTTTTCATATTTCCTGACTCCCTCCTTTCTCATGGCGCCATCCCCGCCACGGCGTATCCTTGTCGGCGATGGATCCAATCGTCGCTCATCGCTCTCGTGGTCGCCGCCGCCCTCATCGCCCTCCTTCGATGAACTCGCGCGCCGAGCGCGGCGCTCGCTTCCGGAGCATCGCGTGGGGCGCCGCGCTCGCCGCCGTCCTGGGGTGCCGTTCGTCGCCGCCTCCGCCGGCCCGCCAAGAGGTAATCGACATTCATGTGCACCTGACGGAGGCCAGCGCGGTGGCACCATTGCTCGCGCACATGGCCAAGCATCACGTCGATCGCGCCGTCATCCTGGCGAGCCCGGACCTGACCAGCGGACGCGGCGGCTCTGGCCTCTCCGGCTACCGCGCAGGCAACGAGCTCGTCCTCGACGCCGCAGCGGCTCACCGTGGAAAGCTCATTCCCTTCGTCACCCTGGAACTCGGTGACGACGACATCCCGTACCTCGCCGAGCTGCGCCGCCGAGGCGCCTGTGGCGTGAAGCTTTATCAGGGGCACAACCTCTTCCACGAGCGCCCCCTCGACGACCCCGCGCACCAGGCGATGTGGCAGGCGCTCGCGGATCAGGCGCTTCCGGTGCTCCTTCATGCCAACACCGTCCGTTACAGGAGCGAGCTCGAGGCGGTCCTGCGCGCCTTCCCCGACCTGCAGCTCGTGTGCGCGCACCTCTGCGGCAGCCGCACCGACCTCGCGCGCATGGAGTCCCTGATGGAGGCGTTTCCGCGCCTCCTCGTCGATACGAGCCATGGCTCCGCCGGCCCGGCGACAGAGGGGTTCGCGAGCCTCGAGCGGGAGCGCGCCCAGCTCCTCAGGCTGTTCTCTCGCTGGCCCGAGCGCTTCCTGTTCGGGACCGATCTCGTGACCAGCGGGCTGGACCCGATGTCCATGGAGCTGTGGGACCTGCAGGTGGAGTCGAACATGGGTCTCTTGAAAGAGGACAAGTTTCGCTTCTTTCGTCAAACCGCCGATCATCAATCGGCCCGCACGATCGGCACCTACCAGGGCCTTCACCTGCCCCCCGAGCTCCTGGGACCCGCCCTCGGACAGAACGCCGCGCGATGGCTCGGCGCCTGCCTGCGCTGAGGGCCACCTCGCGGACCGCCGTCCGCGGCCTCAGGGGCCGAACTTCGCGAGGAAAATGGCCCGGGTAGACGCCGGAGCCGCCAGCGGCCCCGTGCCAAAGTCGATGGTGCCGAGGAACGGTCCGGCGGCGTACACGTGGCCGGTCGCGTCCATGGCCGTGGAATAGCCGTACTGTTGCCCCCTGCCGCCGGTGTGCTTCACCCAGCGGACCGTGCCCGCCGCATCGAGCTTCGCGACGAAGGCATCGCCATAGGTGCAGTCCATCAGGCCCGTGCCGAAGTCGACGTCGCCATACATCAAGCCGGTGATCGCGAGCTCGCCGTCCACGGTCGCCGCGACGTCCAGCGCCGTCTGCGGCCCATACTGCCCGAGGCGCCTGGCCCAGAGGAGCTCGCCTGCCGGGTTCAGCTTGGTCACGAAGGCGTTGCCGCCCCAGGTGACAGAGCCGGGCTCGAGAGGACCGTACCCTCCCTCGCTCACCAGCGGACCTGCGCCGAAATCCACGCTCCCGAGGAACGTCCCGCTGATGACGACGTTTCCAGCGCCGTCGACCGCGACGCCGTACGCCCTCTGGAGCGCCTCGTCGCCGAACCGCTTGCTCCAGACGTGCTCACCGGCAGCATCGAGCTTCGCCACGAAGATATCCTCGCTGCCGGCGGTGGTCAGCGGCCCGCCGCCGAGGTCGATCGCCTCGGCGAAATAGTCGCCGAAGCTGCCGGCGAGGACGACGCTGCCCGACGCGCCGAGAGCGACGTTGTGGATCTCCGTGTAGCCGAGCTGCTTATTCCAGAGGCAATTCCCCGCTGGGTCGAACTTCGCGATGAACGAGTCCATGTCACCGACGCTGGTCAGCGAGGCGCCGCAGACGCTGATCTGGCCCATGAACGTCCCTGCCACGACGACGTTCCCGGCTGCATCCATGGCGAGGCTGTCCGCCCATTGATCGCCGTCGACGCCGACTCGAGCCGACCAGACGTGTTCTCCGTCTGCCGTGAAGACAGCCACGAAGGCGTCGCCACCCGACTCCTGCCCCACGAGCAAACCACCGCCGAAGTCGACGCCGGTCCCGTAGACCACCCCCGTCGTGGCAATGAGCCCCGCCTGGTTGACCGCGACGTCATGCGGGTAGACGGAACCGGAGAATTCCTTGTGCCAGAGGTTCTCGCCTTCGTCGTCGAATTTCGCGAGGGCGAAGGCCAGAGCGCCCCCGGTCGAAAGCGGACCGGCGCCGAAGTCGACGCCATCGGCGACCGCCGTCGCGACGACGAGGTTGCTGGCTTCGTCCACGGCGATACGGCTGCCCACCCAGACCTGGGGTTGGCGTGGGTTCGCGGCGAAGTGCCGGCTCCACAGAGAATCGCCGCTGCCGACGGCGCCGCCGGCGCCTGCGCCGCCGCTGCCGACGGCGGCGTCGCTGCCGCCTACGCCGCCGCTGCCGCCTGCGCCGCCGCTGCCGCTGCCGCCTGCGCCGCCGCTGCCGCCTGCGCCGCCGCTGCCGCTGCCGCCTGCGCCGCCGGCCCCACCCGCTCCCGTCGCGCCACCTCCGGCGCCATCATCGCGTATGGGATCGAGCGGGATCCTGTCGCATGCGGCGACAAGCGTCATGAGCACGGTGCATCCAGGTACGAGGAGCTGTTTCAAGGAGGCCTCTCCGATCTCGATTGAAGAAGTACGCGTGGCTTGCTCCTATGAATGGCCGCCTGTCGTGGCGGCGGCTCACCGCTGGACGACGATCCCGAGCGAGAACGACGCGAGCGGGCTGAACGTCGAGATCACCCGTCCTGCGAACCGGATGTCGACAGGCGGGATCGCCGCGCCGCCGAGCGCGCCCGCCGTGAGAACCACGGAGTCGACGAGCCGGAAACGCGCCTCGCCTCGCCCAACCACCAAGGCGGTGAAGGTGGACTCGTCGCTGTCGATATAAGGCGGTCTCGCATCGCCGGACGCGCTCACGTAACCGAGACCCACGCCGGGGGAGAGGACGAGTCCGAAGCGACGGCTCCTCTCGATGGGCGCGAGGGCGAGCTCGGCGCCGAAGAGCGAGCGGCGAAAGCGAACCTTGCCCTCCGACGCCTCGATCTCCGGACCGATGACCGACAGGTCCGCCAGGAGCCCGACGCCGATCCGGGCCGAGGGCCAGATCCGGAGCGAGGCATCGAGCGCCAGCGAGGCGCCAGGCGCCTGCCATCCCACGGCGATCGCGACGCCGACCTCGACGAGCGGGGCCCTGGGCGCCGCGGGCACCGCGAACGGCGGCGAGGGCGGCGCCCAGACGCGGAGCGGCGGGCTCCGCCACGCCTCACCGGGCAACGCGGCTGGAGGCGCGGCGGGAGAGGGCTGGACCGGGGCCGGCGCGACGGCCACAGGCTCTGGTGCGACGGCTCCGGCGGGGGCCCCGGCCGTCGACCGGAGCGCCCGCACCAGCTCCGCCGCGCGGAGCACCCGGGTGTCGAGCGGGCCGTCGGGCGCCACGCTCGCGACCAGGTCCGCGCGCCCGCTCGAGTCCGACCAGATCTCGATGGCCCCCTCCTCGCCTTCGGGGATGACGATGAGCAGCCCGCCGGAACCAGCCGCCACGGGGCCCGCCTGGACGTGTACCTGCAGGCCCGCCGCTTCGAGCTCCTGCGAGAGCCGGTACGCCAGCGCCCCGCGCGCGCCGGCGACGACCGTGATCGGCGGCGCCTCCTCGGCGGAGCACGGCGCCGCGAAGGCCGCGAACGCCAACAAAGCGACGAGCGCGCAGCCGATCGAGCTCGCCACGGCGCGCGCCCCCGGCGCGCGCAGGCGGCGCCGGCGCGGCGGCCGCGACCTCCGCGGGTGGAGGCTCAATCGAGCGTGCAGGCTGCCGAACGGAACCCTCAATCGGCCCCATGGGCGAGCGTCGCCGCGAGCCCGGCGTGGGCGCCGTTCGGGTACGCCGCGAGGTAGCGCGCGGCGAGCTCGCGGGCGCGCGCGCGGAGCTGGAGGTTCCTCGCGCACTCTATCGAGCGGCCGAGCGCCTCCGGCGCGAGCGCGCCCCGCGGCCTCTCGGCGAGGTACACGGCGAACCAGCGCTCGGCCTCCGCCCAGGCGCCGCGCCCGTCGAACGCCATGCGACCGAGGTGGTACGCGGCCGCGGCCGCGGCGTCGCTCCCGGCAAACCGCTGCCGCGCCGCCTCGTAGAACCTGGCCGCGACGTCCGGCTTGCGCGAGAGGCGCGCCGCGGAGCCGAGATCGACGAGCTCCGCGCCGCCAGCGCGCCCGAGCACCGTGTCGATGCCCAGGAGCTCCACGTCCGCGAGCGCCTCGCCGAGCTTGCCCGCGGCAAGGTGCGCGCGCCAGCGCTCGGCGGGAGCCTCGGCCAGGGGCTCGCCCGCGCGGGGCTGCGGCGAGCCAAGGGAGGGTGGCGCGGGTGCGGGCGCAGGAGCGGATGCGGCGGCGCTCGAGCTCGGGAGGAGGGCGGGAGGCTGCGCAGACGGGACGGCCTCCGGCTCAGGCGCTGGCGACGGCGCCTGCGGCGCGACGGACGACGCCTGCGGCGCGACGGGTCGGGGAGCCGCGCACGCCAGCCGCGTCGCTTCGGGGGCGGCGAGGGCGCGCCCCGAGGGGTCGACGCATGGGCCCAGGATGCGCACGCGGCCGGTGATCATCGAGACCGTGAGCTCCTCGGCTTCCGTGTTCCACGTGATGTCGAACTCGGTGCCGATCACGTGGACCTCGAAAGGGCCCCCGGCCACCACCCACCGGGTGTCGTCGCGATGCACGACACGCACGCGCAGCGAGCCGCGCTCGAGGAGGACGCTCGCGCCCCGGGGGCCGACCTCGGTCACGCGGGCGCGCGTCCCGGGCGCGAGGTCCACGCGCGACCCGTCCGAGAAGTCGAGCCCGACCTGCGACGCGTCCGCCGCCACCCACCGGCCGACGGCCCCCGGCGCCCCCGCGACCCGGTAGGTCAACGGATCGCCCGGCTGGAACAGCACGAACCAGAGGACCGAAGCGGCGAAGCACGCCGCGGCGAGCGCGACGCCGAGCCGCCGCGAGCGGGGAGCCGCCCTGGCGCCCAGCGAGAGCGCGGCCTCCTTGCGGTAAATCGCCTCGAGTCGATCCGTGGTCGACGGCCGCACCAGCCGCTCGAGCGCGGCATCCTGGTGCGCGGCGACCCGGCGCCCCACGGCCGCGACGTCTTTGGTCCTCAGGTCCATCGGTCGCCCTCCGCGAGCCAGGAAGAAAGAACTTCATCCTTCTTGCAGCGCTCGACGAACGCGAGCTCCGCGCGCTGGATCCGGCGCTTGACGGTGGCGAGCGACACCTTGCACGCAGCGGCCACCTCCGCGAGCTCCTGGCCCTCGACGATGCGCAGCGTGAAGGCCAGCCGATCGTCGGCGTCGAGCGTCTCCAGGGCGCGGTAGAAGGCACGCACGCCCTGCCGGGCCTCCGGATCGGCGCTGGCCGCGACCTCCGGCAGCTCGTCGCTCGCGAAGAACGCGAGCCAGCGGTGCCTGCGCCTCTTGCGGAGCGCCTCGCGCGCGACGAACACGGTGACGCTGGTGATGAAGGGCTTCAGCGCCTCGGGCTCGCGCACGTCGTCGATGCGGGAGAACACCCGGGCGAACACGTCCTGGACCAGATCCTCCAGGCTCCGGACGTCGCCCAGGATGCGAAATAGCATCCGCTCGACGAGGCCCGCGTAGGTGTCGAGCAGGCGGCGCTCCGCCGCGGGGTTCCGAGCGTGCAGCCCGCGCAGGATGTCGGGTGAGGTGAGCTGCGCGCCGGCAGGGCGGTCCGGCGGACGGGGCTTTCCAACGACGCGGAGGTGCACGGACATGGGGCAGCCTCTAAGATGGCCGGCCCCCGCCGCAACGGCTCAGAGCGGGCGTGCGGCGTCGCCCGGCGCCCCCGCCCGGCGAGCTGATGCGTGGGCGCTGGCGCGCGAGCACCATTCGCCAGTTTGCGACAGAGCGAGCTCGGGTTCTCTTCATGCGACCGAGCCCGTCGCCCGGCGTCGTTTTAAACAATAAATAACATTATTTAACAATCGCATCCCTGCGAGGCGATCATGGAGTGAGCGCGCGCCGCACATCACCGCGCTACAGGCTTCTTCCGCATCATCAGGGGACGGCATGCTCCGTCGATTGGTGGGCTAGACAGGGCTTCTTCTTCGTGTCATGACCTGCGCCCGTTGCTCGAGCGTTCCCCGTAACCCACGATCCTCTCGGGCTCGCAGCTGAGCGAGCGCCGAGCCCGGTGGATCACCTCGACCGTTGGCGCACCCTGCATCCCCCGCGAAGCCTTCGATGCGCTGCGGGAAGCATGCATCGATTCGATGGGTGAAGCGCCTGGGCGCGCGCAGGTGGTCTTGCGTGCTTGAATCGAAAGGAACCGTTCGTGACACTTGGCATGACTTTTTCTGGGCATGCGCCCGGCGCCGCACAGGATGATCTGTCTGGATCTCGGAGCGCCATAGCGTCACTTCCTGAGCTGCTCGCTCGCCGCGCGGAAGAGCTCGGCGACGCGCCCGCGTACGTGCATCTCCACGAAGGCGAGGAGGAGACGGCGGCGCTCTCGTTCGCCGCGCTCCACGCCCGTGCTCGAACGATCGCCGCCTTCCTCCGCGCGCGCTATCCGCCGAAGAGCCGCGTCATCCTGCTGTTCGGCCCTGGGCTCGAGTTCATCGAGGCGTTCTTCGGCTGTCTGCTGGCGGACATGGTGGCTGTTCCCACCTCGCTCCCGCGGCCGAATCGGGCGGAATCTCGGTTCGACGCCATCACGGCCGACTGTGCCCCTGCGTGCACGATCGTCGCGAGAGCCACGCCGCGGGGGCGGAGCGCGCCGACCTCGCGCTCCGGGCTCGCCGTTCACACGCTGGAGGAGTGCTCCTCGGGCGCCGACGCCGGACGCGCGGGCGGCGCGCGTGGCGTCGATGACGCGCGCGCCGCGCGCGGCACGACAGACGACGTCGCGTACCTGCAATATACCTCCGGCTCGACCTCCAGCCCCAAGGGCGTGATGGTCAGCCATCGCAACGTGCTGCAGAACTGCCGCATGATCGCCGACGGGTTCGGGATCGAGCGCGGCGACACCTTCGTCAGCTGGCTGCCCCACTTCCACGATCTGGGGCTGATCCACGGGATCATGCTGCCGCTCTTCGTGGGCGGCAGATGCACCAGCATGCCTCCGGCGTCGTTCGTCTTCCGGCCCATGCGCTGGCTCGAGGCGCTGTCGCGCCACCGCGGCCACCACAGCGCGGCGCCGAACTTCGCCTTCGATCTCTGCGTGACGAGCTCGACCGCCGAGCAGCGCGCCAGGCTCGATCTCTCCACGTGGAGGACGGTGATCAACGGAGCCGAGCCCGTCCGCGCGGGGACCCTCGCGCGCTTCATCGCAGCCTTCGCGCCGAGCGGATTCCGGCCCGACGCGCTGCGACCCTCCTATGGCTTGGCCGAGGCGACGCTGGTGGTCAGCGCCTCGCCGAGGCGCCCGCCGCGCGTCGTCACGGTGAGCTCCACGGAGCTGCAACAGGGGCGGGCGCGCGCCAGCGCCGCCGCGGAGTCCGACGCACAGGAGCTCGTGAGCTGCGGACGGCCCCTCCCCGGCACGCGCGTCGCGATCGTCGATCCAACCAGCGGAGAGGCTGCGCCGGATCTGCAGGTAGGCGAGGTGTGGGTCGAGAGCAGCGCGGTGGTGAGCGGCTACTGGGAGAATCCGGAGGCGACGAGCGCGTCGTTCGGCGCGCGGCTGCGCGGGACAGGCGATCTGCGCTTCCTGCGGACCGGCGATCTCGGGTTCATGCAGGAGGGAGAGCTGTTCATCACAGGGCGGCTCAAGGACGTCATCATCGTCCGAGGACGCAATTACTATCCACAGGACATCGAGCTCGCGGTGAGCTCCGCGCACGAGGCCTTTGCGCCCGACGGGGGAGCGGCCTTCTCCGTGAGCCTCGAGGACGGGGTGAGCTTCCCTGTCGAAGAGCCGGAGGCGATCGTCGTCTGCCAGGAGATCAAGCGCGGGCAGCGCGGGCTCGATCTCGAGGCGCTCGCGCGCGCCGCTCGGGGCGCCGTGGCGCAGCAGTTCGGGCTGCCGGTGCACGCGGTGGTGCTCCTCCCCCCGCGCCGCCTCCTCAAGACCACGAGCGGGAAAGTGCAGCGGAGGGCGTGCAAGGCGGCTTTTCTGCGGGGTGAGCTGGAGCCCCTCGGCGTGTTCCACGGCGCGCCGGCGCGCGATGGAGCGCCCGGCGCAGCCGCGGCCCAGGACGGGGCCTCCGCGACGAGAGGCGCGCAGGCCGGCGGCTCGAGCTGTACAGCGCGCCTCGGGGCGCTCGTGGGAGACATCCTTCAGGTGGACGCCGCGCGGCTGCGATGGGACGTGCCGCTCGTCGAGGTCGGGCTCGAGTCGGTCAAGGCGATCCAGCTCGCAGAGCGCATCGCCGGGTTCAGCGGCAGGCAGATCGCGCCGGTGAGCTTGATCGAGGGAATGACGTTGAACGAGCTGTCGCGCCTGCTCGCCGAGCCGCCCTCGCCCGGCGGCCGCGAGGAGGAGGTCCCCGCCGTCAGCCCAGGTGACGACGACCCAGGTGACGACGACCCGGGAGCGCCCTTTCGCCAGACCGACGTTCAACGGGCGTATCTGGTCGGGCGCGAGAGCGCCTTCGACCTCGGGGGCGTCGGCTGTCACGGCTACATCGAGCGGGAGTGCGAGGGGCTGGATCTCGAGCGCTTCGAGCAAGCGTGGAATCGGGTCATCGCACGGCACGAGATGCTCAGGGCCGTGTTCACCTTAGACGGGCTCCAGCGGGTGCAGCGGACGGTGCCCCGCTTCGAGCCGAAGATATGGGATCTCCGCGCGATGACGCCGGCCGACGCCGGCCGGGCGCTCGGTGACATCCGTCATCGGCTGTCCCACCGCGTGTTCGCGCCCACGGAATGGCCGCTGTTCGACGCCGGCGTGTCGCTCCTTCCCGACGGCCGGCGCCGCGTGCACATCAACCTGGATCTCCTCGCGCTCGACGCCTGGAGCTGCGGGATCGTCTCGCGCGATCTGGAGCGCTTCTACGAGCAGCCCGAGCTCGAGCTGCCGCCGCTCGGCGTGACCTTCCGGGACTGCATCGTGGATGCGGAGCGCCATCGACAGACGCCGGATCACGAGCGCTCGCTTGCGTTCTGGCGCGAGCGCGTGGCGAGCCTCCCCCCCGCGCCCGACCTGCCGCTCGCCAGGAAGCCTCGAGAGGTCACGCCGCCCCGGTTCGTGCGGCACAGGGGGCGCCTCGACCGGTCCGCGTGGGAATCGCTGAAGAGCCGGGCGAAGGCGAGCCGCCTCACGCCGTCGGCCGTTGTCCTCGCGGCGTTCGCCCAGGTGCTCGGGAAGTGGAGCGCCCGCCCGGAGTTCTCGCTCACGCTGACGTCGTTCGAGCGCCCGCGGCTGCACGAGGACGTCGCGGAGATCGTCGGCGATTTCACCACCGTGGTGCTCGTGGGCTTCGACGTGGGCGGGCGCAAAGCGGTCTCCGAGCTGGCGCGCGCCACGCAGGACCAGATCTGGAGGGCGATCGAGCACCGGCGCGCGGGGGCGATCCCGGCGCTCCGCCAGGCGCACGCGCCGAGCGTCCCCGTGGTGTTCACGAGCCTGCTCGGCCAGGGAGGGGCCGAGCCGCAGTCGCTGTTCTCCTGGCTCGGCGAGGAGGTCTTCATGGTCACCCAGACGCCGCAGGTGTGGCTCGATCATCAGGTGACCGAGGACCAGGGGGAGCTCGCGTTCTCCTGGGATGTCGTCGACGGGCTCTTCCCCGAGGGGATGGTCGGAGCGATGCTCGAGTCCTATCTGGATCTGCTCGCGCGGCTGGCGCGCGGCGACGAGGCGCTCCAGCAGGCGAGGGTCGCGCTCCCGATCGCGCAGCAGGAGGCGCGCGCCCGGATGAACCGGACGCAGCAAGCCGCGCCCGAGGAGCTGCTCCACGCGGCGTTCCTCCGGAGCGCGGCGGCCCGCGGCGGGTCGCCCGCGGTGATCGCGCCCGGGGGGAGCATCACCTACGGTGAGCTCGACCGGCAGAGCAACGCCCTCGGCCGAGCCTTGCGGGCCCGCGGCGCGCGCCCCAACACCCTCGTCGCCATCGCCTGCGAGAAGGGCATGACGCAGGCGCTCGGGGCGCTCGGCGTCCTCAAGTCCGGGGCGGCCTACCTTCCCGTCGATCCGGCGTGGCCCCGGGAGCGGCTCTGGGGGATCCTGGCGCAGGGCGAGGCGCAGATCGTCCTCACCCAGGCGCGGTTCGCGGAGCCGGCCCGGTGGCCCGCGGGGACGATCGTCGTGCCCCTCGACGCGCCGGGCGGGCTGTCAGAGGACGAGTCGCCCCTCGAGGCCGCTCAGCGGCCCGACGATCTGGCCTACGTCATCTTCACCTCGGGCTCGACGGGGAGGCCGAAGGGCGTGGCGATCGATCACCGCGGCGCCGTGAACACCCTCGCGGACGTGAACGCGCGCCTCGGCGTGAACGCGTCCGATCGTGTCCTGTCGCTCTCGTCGCTCGCCTTCGATCTGTCGGTCTACGACCTCTTCGGCCTGTGGGCAGCGGGGGGCGCGGTGGTGCTGCCCGAGCCGGCCCGGCTGCGCGATCCCGGCCACTGGGAGGAGCTGATGTCCCGGCACGGCGTGACGTTGTGGAACACCGTCCCGGCGCTCATGCAGATGCTCGTCGAGCACCGGGCGGAGCGCCCGGGCGCCCCCGCGCCCCTGCGCGCCGTGCTCCTCAGCGGGGACTGGATCCCCGTGACCCTGCCCGATCGCATCCGCGAGGCGTTCCCGGGCGCGTCGGTGCTGAGCCTCGGCGGGGCGACGGAGGCGTCGATCTGGTCCATCGCCCATCCGATCACCCGCGTGGATCCGAGCTGGAAGAGCATCCCTTACGGCAAGCCGCTCGCGAACCAGCGGTTTTACGTGCTCGACGGGGCGATGGAGCCGTGTCCCGACGGGGTGCCCGGTCGCCTCTACATCGGCGGCGTGGGCCTCGCGCGCGGCTACTGGCGGGACGAGGAGCGGACGCGCGAGCGCTTCGTGACACACCCGGAGACCGGAGAGCGGCTGTACTGGACCGGCGACCTGGGACGCTGTCTGCCGGACGGGAACATCGAGTTCCTGGGACGCGAAGACTTCCAGGTGAAGATTCAAGGGCACAGGATCGAGCTCGAGGAGATCGAGGCCGCGCTGCTCCAGCACCCCGACGTGGCGAGCGCCGCTGTCTCGGTGGGGAGCACGGCGAGCGGTGGAAAGCGGCTCATCGCCCATGTCGTTCCGGCCCCGGGCAGGGCGCTCGAGGCGCCCGCGCTGCGGGCGTTCATCGCCTCGAAGCTCCCGGACTACATGGTGCCAGGCGCCTTCGTGGAGACGTCCCGTCTTCCCCTCACCAGCAACGGCAAGGTCGATCGCAGCGCCCTTCCGGATCCAGCGAGCGAGTCCGGGGTGGAAGCGCCGCCGCGGGGCACCGCGGACCCGGAGGTCCCCTTGCTGCAGGATCCGATCGCGAGGCTGAAGTTCAAGCTGAGCAAGCCGGCGCAGCGCGATGATCTCTCCGGGGCCGCCATCCCCCTCATCGCCCGCGCGCGCACGGACGAGGATCTCTCGGCGTTCGCGCGGCGGCGCAGCTATCGCCAGTTCCGGAGCGAGCCCATCACCTTCGAACGCCTGGCGCGCTTCCTGAGGCAGCTGTCTCCGGTGAGGTTGCCAGGTTATCCGCTCGCCAAGCAGCTCTACGCCTCGGCGGGCAACCTGTATCCGGTGCACGTGTATCTGTATGTGAAGCCGGATCGGATCGAGCGGGTCCCCGGCGGCACATACTACTTCCACCCCGAGCGGGAGCAGCTGGTCACGATCCAGCCCGGCGCGCACATCGACCGGTCGGTCCACGGGGGCCCCAACGGGCAGGCGTTCGACAGCTCGGCGTTCAGCGTGTATCTGGTGGCGGATCTCGGCGCCATCGAGCCGGTGTACGGCAGCCGGGCGCGGGATCTGTGCCTCATGGAGGCCGGCGTCATCGCCCATCTGCTCGAGTCGACGGCGCCGGATCACCAGATCGGCCTCTGCCAGACGGGCGGATTCGACTTCTCGCAGGTCGCCCACCTCTTCCAGGTCGGCCCGCGCCACGAATACCTCCACGGCCTCGTCGGGGGGGCCGTCTCGGACTCGGACACCACCCTCGAGGCGCTGGCCCGCGAGTCGGCGGCGCTGGCGGCCATGGTCGACGCCGCGACGCGCGCCGCGTCGCCGCAGGGCGCCACCCTGGCGAGGCCGGAGCGGCCGCGTGATGGGCTCGCGCGAGCGCTCTCGTCATACGTCGCAGAGCGCTGGACGGAGGAGCCCGTCAGGGTGGTCGTCGTCGACAGGCTCCCTGGCTCGGCGGAGGGCGCGCAGCGGTCGGTCCCGGAGGGCGCGCAGCGGTCAGTTCCGGAGGGCGCACAGCGGTCAGTCCCGGAAGACGCGCCGCCACGCGCGGAGCGAGCCAGGGCGAGGCCTGCCGTGGTGGCGAGCGACGGGCTGGAGAGCGCCATCGCCCGCATCTGGGCCGAGGTGCTGAGACGCCCGCGCGTCGGTCACGACGACAACTTCTTCGACCTCGGGGGCGATTCGCTCCTGCTCGTCAGCATGGCGCGCAGCCTCCGCGAGCGCTTCGACCGCGATGTTCCGCTGGTGCACCTGTTCGAGCATCCAACGGTGTCGCAGCAGGCGGCCTACCTGAGGACGCTCGGGGTGAACGCGCCCCCCTCGACGAGAGGCGAGGATGCCACGGCGGTCGGGGCCGCGCCGCGCGCGGCGGAGGGCGGCCGGTTCGACGCCATCGCAGCGCGCGCCCAGCGGCAGCGCGAGCGGGGCCTGGAGCGGCGCGCGCTCGCGCCGTTCGCGCTGTCTACGCTGTCTACGCCGGAGCAGGCCTCGCGCCAGGGCAAGCCGGAGGAGTGAGCGATGCAGGACCTCAACGATCTGCGCGACGCCATCGCGATCGTCGGGCTGAGCGGGCGGTTCCCGCAGGCGAACGATCCGGAGGCGTTCTGGAGGAACCTGCGCGATGGCAGGGAGTCCATCGCCCGCTTCACGGAAGAAGAGCTGATCGCCGCCGGGGTCCCTCGCGCCCAGGTGAGGGATCCGGGCTACGTCAAGGCGCGACCCAGCCTCGATAGGCCGGAGTGGTTCGACGCCGACTTCTTCGGATACAGCGAGCGGGAGGCGCAGTGGATCGATCCGCAGCAGCGGCTGTTCCTCGAATGCGCGTACGAGGCGCTCGAGGACGCAGGTTACGACGCCGAGCGGTTCCCCGGCTGGATAGGCGTCTTCGCCGGCGCCAAGATGAACTCGTATCTCCTCTCGCACCACCGCGCGCTGCTCCAGAAGTTCGAGTCCTCCGAGGCGATGCAGCTCCTGATCGCGAGCGACAAGGACTATCTGACGACGCGCGTCGCGTACAAACTCAACCTCAAGGGCCCGAGCATCAGCGTCCAGACGGCCTGCTCCACCGGGCTCGCGGCGGTCCATCAAGCATGCCAGAGCCTGCGCGCCGTCGAGTGCGACATGGCGATCGCGGGCGCGGCGTCGGTGATGTTCCCGGAGCGGCGCGGGTACTTCTACGAGAAGGGCGGGCCCACGTCTCCCGATGGCCACTGCCGCCCTTTCGACGCCGACGCCGCGGGGACCGTGTTCGGCGACGCGGTCGGGGTCGTCGTGCTGAGGCGGCTCGAGGACGCGATGGAACAAGGCGATTTCATCCACGCGATCGTCCTCGGGTCCGCGACGAACAACGACGGCTCCGCCAAGGTCGGGTACACCGCTCCCAGCGTCGACGGGCAAGCCTCGGTGATCGTGATGGCGCACGAGGTGGCCGGCGTCCGGCCTGACACCATCGACTACGTCGAGGCGCACGGGACCGGCACGTCGCTGGGCGACCCCATCGAGGTCCGTGCCCTGGAGCAGGCCTTCCGGCGCGCCGCCGCCCCGCTCCGCCGGTGCGCCCTCGGATCGGTGAAGGGGAACGTGGGCCACTCGAACACGGCGGCCGGCATCGTCGGGCTCATCAAGACGGTGCTGGCGCTCCGGCACGCGCAGATCCCGGCCACGCTCCACTACCGGCGGCCCAACGCGGAGATCGATCTCGACAGCTCCCCTTTTCATGTGAACACGGAGCTCCGCGCCTGGCCGAGGGACAGCGGCCCTCGGCGAGCGGGCGTGAGCTCGTTCGGGATCGGGGGGGCAAACGTGCACGCGGTCCTCCAGGAAGGGCCGGTCTATCACCCGACCCCCGGCGGAGAGAGCGAGATCCTTACGCTGTCGGCCCGGAGCGAGGCGGCCCTGGCAGCGATGCGGTCGCGCCTCGCGGAGCACCTCGAGGGGCACCCGGAGATCTCCTTGCGCGACGCGGCGTTCACGCTGCTCGAGGGGAGGCGGAGGTTCTCGCACCGCGATTTCGTCGTCGCGTCGTCGTCGCCCGACGCCGTCGCGCGGCTGCGCGCGCCCAGGCCGGGGCGAGGGGCGCGGACGGGCGCCGCCGGCGCGGTGATGCTGTTCACCGGCCAGGGGAGCCAGCACCCCGGAATGGGCCGGCCGCTGTACGAGGAGCACGCCGTCTTCCGGGAGACCCTGGACGAGTGCGCTGAGCGGCTCCGGCCGCTCCTTGGCCGCGACCTGCGAGCGCTGCTGTTCGACGGCCCGGCCGAGGAGCTCCGGGAGACGGAGGTCGCTCAGCCGGCGTTGTTCGCCGTCGAGTACGCCGCGGCGCGGCTGCTCGAGGAGTCGTGGGGCGTGCGCGCCGAGGCGCTCCTCGGGCACAGCGTCGGCGAGCTCGTGGCGGCCTGCGTCGCGGGGGTGTTCTCGCTCGAGGACGGGCTCTGGGCGGTCGCGGTGCGCGCGAGGTTGATGCAGTCGCTGCCGCGCGGGGCGATGCTCGCGGTGCCGCTGTCCGAGGGGGCGGCGCTCGAGAGCCTGCCACAAGCGCTGTCGCTCGCCGCGGTGAACGGGCCCGAGCTGTGCGTCGTCTCCGGCCCCGAGGCGGCCATCGCGAGGTACGAGGCGCAGCTCGGCGCGCGCGGGATCAAGGGACGCCGGCTCCAGACCTCCCACGCCTTCCACTCCGCCGCGACCGAGCCGATCCTGGACGAGTTCCGCAGGGTCATGGCGGGGATCACGCTGCGGGAGCCCCGGATTCCCCTCCTCTCCAACGTCACCGGCGGGTGGATGACGGGCTCGATGGCGCGGAGCGCCCAGTACTGGGCTGACCACCTGCGGCGCGCGGTCCGCTTCGGCGACGGCGTCAAGGCGGCGCTCGAGGGCGAGGGACCGCATCTGTTCGTGGAGGTCGGGCCCGGCTCGACGCTGTGCTCGCTCGTGCGCGCGCAGCTCGGGGGGAACGCGGAGAGCGCGGCCGTTCCGCTGATGCCCGGGCCGGGCGACGCCGGGAAGGGCCGGCGCGTGCTGCTCGAGGCGGCCGGCGAGCTGTGGGCGCGCGGCGCCGACCTGCGCTGGCAGGCGGTATTCCCGGACGCCCGGGCGCGCCGCGTCCCGTTGCCGACCTACCCCTTCGAGCGGAGGCGCCACGCGGTCGAGGACGGCCTGCCGGAGCCGTCCGCGAGCGCGACGGAGACCGCGGCTCCCGAGGGCGCGGAGGGCACCGGAGGAGCGCGGCTGTTCCGGCTCCGCTGGTCTCGTCTCCACGAGGCCGCCCCGGTATCCCAGCCAGCGAACGAGGCGCCGTGGCTGCTCCTCACCGACGCAGACGAGGGCGCGGGCGCGCTCGAGGCGCACATCCGCGGCTCGGGCGCTCGCGTGATCACCGCCCGCCCCGGGCCGGCGTTCGCTGCGTCGGGCGACCTCGGTTTCGTCCTGCGCCCTGACAGCGAGGAGGATCTCCGGGCGCTATTCTCGACCCTCGACGGGCAAGGCCTCTTTCCCCGGCGCATCGTCCACCTGTGGAGCGCGCTGGGGAGGCCGGGCGAGGGCGCTGAAGAGCTCCTGCGGAGGGGCTTGCTCAGCGTGTGCGCCGTCTCGCGGAGCCTCGGCGCTGCGCCGCCAGGGGCGGGGATCGAGCTCGCGATCGTGACCCGGGGAGCCCACGCGATCGCCGGCGAGACGACCCCTTCGCCGGACCATGCCGCGCTCGTCGGCCTCTGCCGCAGCCTGGGCAACGAGCTGGCCGGCGTCCGCTGTCGCGCCGTCGATGTGATCCCGCCGCGGGACGGGGAGACCACCACGTCGTGGGCGCGGGCCGTCTTCCGGGAGCTCGCGGGCGAACCGGAGCACGAACTCGTGCTGCTGCGCGCGCAGCAGCGCTGGGTGCCCGCGTTCCAGGCGATCCCTCCATCGCCGGCCGCGGAAGCGTCGCGCCTGCGGCGCGGGGGCGTCTACCTGATCACGGGCGCCTTCGGCGGGATCGGGCTGCGCCTTGCCGAGCACCTCGCGCGCGCCTGGTCGGCGAAGCTCGTGCTGATGGGGAGAACGCCGCTCCCGCCGCGCTCGGAGTGGCCGAGCTACCGGGAGCGCGACGGGGCGCTGGCCGCGACCGCCGAGATCCTCGAGGCGCTCGGGCGGATGGAGGCGCAGGGCGCAGAGCTCGTCGTCGCCGCCGGGGACGTGGCCGAGCCGCAGGACGTGGCGCGCGTTTTCGCCGAGGCGAGGGCCCGCTTCGGGCGCGTCGACGGGATCTTCCACGGCGCCGGGGTTCCGGGCGCCGGTCCGCTCCAGGCGCGGACGAACGAGGAGATCTGCCGGGTGCTGTCGCCGAAGACCACCGGGACACGGAACCTCGCCGACCAGCTCGGGCAGGAGCGAGAGCAGCCCTTCCTTGTGCTGTTCTCGTCGACGTTCTCGCACCTCGGGGCGATTGGACAGGCGGACTACGCCGCCGCGAACGCGTACCTCGACGCCTTCGCCGGGGCGCACCAGAGCGCGACCGGCAACCCGAGCTTCGCCATCGCGTGGGACGGCTGGGAGCAGATCGGGATGGCGGCGCGGGCCGGGATCACCCGGCCAGGGCCATTGCCGCCTGGGCCGAGGTCGAGCCTCCGGGGGCGCCACCCGCTGATCGACCGGGTGGACGGCGCGGCGCCCGGGCCGCGGGTGTTCCACAAGCGGTTCAGCCTGGCGCGCGACTGGCCTGTCGCGGAGCACCGGACGCAGCGCGCCGGGCTGGTCTCCGGCACGACCCTGATCGAGATGGCGCGGGCCGCGGCCACGCTCGCGGGGATGGGCGCCGTCGAGCTGCACGAGGTCCGCTTCCATGCGCCCTGCCGCGTGGAGGACGGGGCGCCGCAGGACGTCTGTCTCGAGAGCGAGCGGAGCGGGGCGCGGACCGAATTCTCGATCTTCGCACCGGGCCCCGCCGGGGCCAGGGAGCGGCTCGCGTCAGGCACCTGGATACCCGCGCTCGACGAGACGCGCGAGCACGCGCCGGTCGCGTCGATCCGGCGGCGCTGCCGCCCTGCGGCCGCGCGGCAGCTCTTCGAGGCCGTCAACGCGAGCGGCTTGCTCCGGTGGGGACCTCGCTGGGACTGCATCGAATCGCTCCATGTCGGGGAGGACGAGGCGCTCGCCGAGCTCCGTCTTCGCCCGGAGTTCGCGGAGGACCTGTCCGTGTACGGTCTGCATCCGGCGCTGCTCGACGTGGCCACCTCGGTGACCGCCGTGCTCGACCCTCGAGGGATCTACCTCCCCGCGGGGTACGGCCGCGTGGCCTGCCTGGCGCCGACTCCAACGCGGCTGTTCAGCCATGTTCGCCTGCGCCGGGAGGAGACCGAGCCTGGCCGTGTTCTCTCCGCGGACGTCACCCTGCTCGACGAGCAGGGGCGGGTCATCGCCGACGTCACCCGCTTTGTCCTCCAGCGCGTCCACGGCGGCGCCGGAGCCGCCCTCACCACGCCGTCGCACAGGATGTCGCGCGGCATCGACCCGGAGGACGGGATGAAGGCCATCGAGCAGATCCTCGCGCTCACCGGGCCCGAGCAGATCGTGGTCTCGCCGCGCGACTTCCCGGCCCTCGCCGAGCAGCAGCGCCGCGCCCGGCGGGAGCCCTCCGCGAGTCCGCGGCGACCCCTCGGCGACGACGAGCGGCCTCGCGACGAGATAGAGCGCGTTGTGTGCTCGCAGTGGGAGGAGCTGCTCGGCCGGCGGCCGATCGGCATCCACGACGAGTTCTTCAGCCTCGGCGGCCACTCGCTGCTGGCGATCCAGATCCTCTCGCGGATCAAGGACGCGTTCGACGTCGATCTGCCGAAGCAGGACATGTTCGAGGGGGCGACCGTCGCCCGGCTCGCCGAGAAGATCACGAGCGCGCTCGCCGAGCGCCTCGCGATGCTCGAGTCGATGACAGACGCGGACGCGCCCGGCGAGCCGTCCTGAGCCGTGAACGCGCCGGAACCTGGGAGAGGAGCGTCGAGGTGAGCGAGCTAGAGCAGCGGATCAAAGGCCTGTCGTCCCAGGAGCTCAAGGCGCTCGTCGCGAAGCTGAAGGGACAACGTCCGTCCGGAGGCGGCGCGGCGGCGGGGCCGCAGCGGACCGGGACGCGGTCGAGGTTCCCCCTGTCGTTCGCGCAGCAGCGGCTCTGGTTCCTGTACCGGTACGCGCCCGACAGCCCTGCCTACAACCTCCACGGGGCCGCGCGGCTCCGGGGCGCGCTCGACGCGGCGGCGCTCGAGCGGGCGATCTCGCTGCTCGTGGAGCGGCACGAGATCTTGCGGACGCGCTTCGGCGAGGACGCCGAGGAGGCCTACCAGGAGGTGCTGCCGCCGTCCGGCGTCGCCGTGGCGGTCACGGATCTCTCCACGATGGATCCGGCGGCCCGCGAGCGCGAGCTCGCCCTCCGGTGCGCAGAGCTCGCCCATGCGCCCTTCGTCCTGGAGCGAGGCGACCTCCTCCGGACAGCCCTCTTTCGCCTGGCCGCAGAGGAGCACGTCCTGCTCATGGCGACTCACCATATCGTCAGCGACCACTGGAGCTGGGGCGTGCTGCTCCGGGACCTCGGCGCGCTCTACAATGAGCTGGTCGCGGGGCGCGCCCCGCGGCTGGCCGAGCTGCCCGTCCGGTATGGCGATCACGCCGTCTGGCAGCGGAGCCAGTGGAGCCAGGAGCGCCTTCAACGGGCGCTCGCGTACTGGAAGGAGCGGCTGCGCGGCGCGCCGGCGCTCCTCGAGCTTCCGCTGGACCGGCCGCGCCCGGCCTCGCAGGCCCACCGGGGGGCGAAGGCGTCGCTCACGCTGTCACCCCGGCTCTCCGCGGCGGTGAAGGCGCTGTGCCAGCGGGAGGGAGTCACCCTCTTCATGGCGCTCCTCGCCGCGTACCAGATCCTCCTCTGTCGCGTCACGCAGAAGCTCGACGTCGTCGTCGGGTCGCCCGTCGCCGGGCGGACGCGGCGAGAGATCGAGCCGCTCGCCGGGATGTTCGTCAACAACCTCGCGCTCCGCGCCGACCTCTCGGACAACCCCAGCTTCGTCGAGCTGCTCCGTCGCACGAAGCGCGGCGCGCTCGACGCCTTCGCGCACGACGATCTGCCGTTCGAGCTGCTCGTGGAGGCGCTGCAACCCGAGCGGAGCACGTCCCACGCGGCGCTGTTCCAGACCCTGTTCATCCTGCAGACCGCGGCGGCCGATCTGCCGGCCTTCACGGGGCTCACGCTCGAGCCGGTCGAGGTGCCGGTGACGACGTCGAAGTTCGACTGGACCGTCGAGGCCTGGGACCGCCCGCAGGGCCTCCGGCTCGATCTGGAGTACGACACCGACCTGTTCCGCAGCGACACGGCGGAGCGGATGCTCAGGACCTATGAAGCGCTCCTGCGCGCGGCGGCCGCGCGCCCCGACACGCGCGTGCTCCACCTGCCGGTCGTGCACGAGGCCGACGCGCTGCACCTCGAGCAATGGAACCGGACAGAGCGACCTTTTCCCGAGGGGCTCTGCGTCCACGAGCTCTTCGAGCGGCAGGCGCAGCGCCATCCCGAGCGCGTCGCGCTCTCGTTCGGTGAGGGCGAGATCACGTACGGAGAGCTCGACCGCGCCTCGGCCCGCCTCGCGCGCCGGCTGCGCGCGATGGGCGTCGGCCCGGACATCCCGGTGGCGATCTGCATGGAGCGATCGATCGATCTCGTCGTCGGGTTGCTCGCGATCCTGAGATCGGGCGGCGCCTACGTGCCCCTGGATCCCGCGCTGCCGGGCGAGCGCATCGCCTATATCCTGCGCGACGTCGGGGCCGCCGTCCTGCTCACGCAGCGCGCGCTGCGGCTCCCGCTCGCCGGCGAGCCGCAGCGGACGGCGTTCTTCGAGGATCTCACCGCGGATTCCGGCCTGGCCGAGGAGCCGCTCGCGGCGCCGCCCTGCAGCCGGAACCTCGCCTACATCATCTATACATCGGGCTCGACCGGGCACCCCAAAGGCGTGCAG
This sequence comes from Sorangium sp. So ce128, assembly GCF_051525245.1. Taxonomy (NCBI): domain Bacteria; kingdom Pseudomonadati; phylum Myxococcota; order Polyangiales; family Polyangiaceae; genus Sorangium; species Sorangium sp. So ce128. The sequence goes on from NZ_CP150313.1 coordinate 9,909,184, forward strand.
GTCGAGCACCGCAGCGTCGTGAATTTCCTTGAGGCGATGCGGGAAAGCCCCGGCCTCGACGCCGGCGACGTGCTGCTGTCGGTGACCACGGCGTCCTTCGATATCTCCGTCCTGGAGCTGTTTCTCCCGCTGAGCGTCGGCGGAAGGACGGTCCTCGTGTCCGCCGCCGAAGCGCGCGACGGCGCCGCGCTCCTGCGCGCGCTGGAGCGCTCGGGAGCGACGGTGATGCAGGCGACGCCGAGCACGTGGCGCCTCCTGCTCGCGGCGGGGTGGACGGGCAGCCCGCACCTGCGCGCGCTGGCAGGCGGGGAGGCGCTGCCGCCGGACCTCGCCCGGGAGATCAGCGCGCGCGCTGGCTGCCTCTGGAACCTGTATGGCCCGACGGAGACGACCGTGTGGTCCGCCGCGGCGCGCGTCGACGATCCGGACAGGATCACCCTGGGATCCCCGATCGCCAACACGCGCATCTACCTCCTGGACGAGCGGCGCGAGCGGCTCCCGATCGGCGTGGCCGGGGAGCTGTACATCGGCGGAGCGGGCCTGGCCCGCGGGTATCACGGCCGGCCTGACCTGACCCGGGAGCGGTTCGTGGAAGACCCGTTCTCGCCGGCGCCGGGCGCGCGCATGTACCGCACCGGCGACCTGGCGCGGATCACGCACGACGGGCGGATCGAGTTCCTCGGCCGGATCGATCATCAGGTGAAGATCCGCGGCTTCCGCGTCGAGCTCGGCGAGATCGAGGCGACCGTGGCGCGCCACCCCGGCGTCAGGGAGTGCGTCTGCGCGGCGCACCGGGACGCGGTGGGCGAGGCGGTGCTCGTGACCTATTACGTGCCCGCGGCGGGGCCTGTGAGCCCCGAGGCGCTCAGGGCGCACGCGCGCGCGTTCTTGCCCGAAGCCATGCTCCCGGCGCGCTTCGTCGAGCTGCCCCGGCTGCCGCAGACGCCGAACGGCAAGATCGACCGCAAGGCGCTCCCGGGCCTGGACGCGCTGGAGCGCGCGCCGGCGCGCGATCGGCAGGAGCCGGCGACCGAGATGGAGAGGCTCGTGGCCGCTGTCTGGGAAGAGCTCCTCGGGCGCGCGCCGGGCAGGACCGACCATTTCTTCGAGCTCGGGGGCCATTCGCTGCTCGCGATGCGCGCCGTCTCCCGCATCCGCGAGCGCGCCGGCGCCGAGGTGCCGCTCCGGTGGCTGTTCGACGCGCCGGCGCTCGCCGATCTGGCTCAACGGATCGAGCAGCTCGCGCGCCCGTCGGTGCGTCCGGCGCTGCGCCGACGTGACCCGGGCGGGGTGATCCCGCTGTCGTACGCGCAGAGGCGGCTCTGGTTCCTGGACCGGCTGGCGCCCGGGACAGGGGCCTACAACGTCGGAGGTGCGGCCGAGATCGCGGGGCCCTTGTGCGTGCGCTCCCTGGAGCGCGCGATCCACGCCGTCATCGAGCGGCACGAGGCCCTCCGCACCGTGTTCCGCGTCGTGGACGGGGCTCCCGTCCAGATCGTCCAGCCGTCAGCGCAGCTCGACTTCGAGGAGATCGATCACCGGGCGCTCGCTCGGGACGCGCGCGAGGCGACGGCGCTCGCGCGGCTGCGGCGGATGGCCGGGCGCCCGTTCGACCTCGCCACGGGCCCCCTCGTGCGGGCCGAGCTCGCGCAGATCGACGACGAGCGGTACCTGTTCGCGTTCGCGATGCACCACATCGTGACGGACGGCTGGTCGCACGAGATCTTCGTGCGCGAGCTCGCCGCCGCCTATGGAGCGATCTCGGCGGGCGAGCGTCCGCGCTGGGAGCCGCTCCCGATCCAGCACGGCGACCACGCGGTCCACGAGCGGCAGCGCTGGGACGAGGCGGCGCGGGGCGAGGAGATCGCCTTCTGGAAGGCCGAGCTCGCGGGGGCCAGTCAAACGCTCGATCTCCCGACGGATCACCCTCGCCCCGCGGAGAAGCGGTATCAGGGGGCGCGGCACCACTTCCGCTTCTCGCGAGCGCTGACCGAGGCCGTCGAGGAGCTCGGCCGCGCGCGCGGCGTGACGCCGTTCATGGTCCTGATGGCCGGGTTCCTCGGTCTGCTCCACCGGCTCAGCGGGCAGGCGGACCTCCTCGTCGGGACGCCGATCGCGGGGCGTGATCACCGCGAGCTCGAGGACGTCATCGGGTGCTTCGTAAACACCCTTGTCTTCCGCGGCGACCTCGGGGACGACCCGCCCTTCAGCGCGCTCCTCGCGCGGGTGCGCGGCACGGCGGTGCGCGTGTTCGCGCACGCCGACATCCCCTTCGAGCGGCTCGTCAACGCCGTTCGACCGGAGCGAGACCTCGGCCGGACTCCGCTGTTCCAGGTGATGTTCGCCTTCCAGCCCAAGGTGCCCGCGCCGGTCGCGCTGGGGCGGGCGCGGGTGACGCCGATCGACCTCGATCCGGGGACGTCGCAGTACGACATCACCCTGTCGATGCAGCACGACGGAGCGACCCTGAGCGGCCATATCGAGTACGACACGGCGCTGTTCGGCGAGGCGACGATCGCGCGCCACGCCGAGCTCCTCCAGCGACTCCTCGCCGACGCGGCGCGTGAGCCCGACAAGAGGGTCTCGGCGCTCCTCCGCGGCGAGGCGCTCGGACCCGCGACAGCGGCGGCCGCGCGCCGGGCGCTCTCGGCGCCCGCTCTCCCGTTCGTGCGGAGCGACCTCGCGGGGCAGCCTCCTCGGCTCGTCCGCCACGCCCGGCGCGTCGACGCCGGGCTCGTCCGCGGGCTCGAGGCGCGCGCTGCGCTCCTCGGCGTGGCCCCGGGCGCGGCCGTCGCCGCCGCCTTCGCGCAGGCGGTCGCCGCGTGGAGCACGTCGCCGCTGGCCGTCGTGGTCGCCGCGCCGGGCGAGCCGGCGAACGGAATGCTGTCCGTCTCCATCGGCGCCGGGAGCGGGCAGATCGAGGTGAGCCGCGGCGGCGAGGCGCCATTCGTCGACCTCGTCCGGGCCTTCGACGAGGCCATCGCGCTCGCCGCGCCCGGAACACGAGCGCCGGACGAAGCCGTGCGTCACCCCGGCGCGACGGCTGTCAGGCTGCACGTCGCTGGGCCCTTCCGACCCGAGGGAGGAGGACCAGGGGCGCAGGCTCCCTGCATCGAGCACGAGATCCAGCAGGACCAGGGTGGCTTCGCGCTGAGCTTCGGCGCCGCCGACGATCTGTTCCCTGAAGGCCTCGCGGCGGATCTCCTGGAGGCGTACGAGGCGCTCCTGAGCCGCCTCTCCCGGGACGGCGCGCCCTGGACCAGCGCGGCGGTTATCGAGCTCCCGGAGCGGCAGCGCGCTGTCCGCGCCGGCGTCAACAGCACCACCCGCGAGGTCTCGAGCGATCTCCTGCACAGCGGGTTCATGCGGCAAGCGGCGCTGCGGCCCGCTGCGCCGGCGGTCATCAGCCCCGAGAGGACGCTCACCTACGGAGAGCTCGATCGGAGGAGCAGCGCGCTCGCCCGGCGCCTTCGCGCGCTCGGAGCCCTGCCGAACGCGCTCGTCGCGGTGGCCGCGACGAAGGGGTGGGCGCAGATCGTCGCGATCCTGGCGGCCCTCAAATCGGGGGCGGCGTACCTGCCTGTCGATCCGGAGTGGCCCTTCGAGCGCATCCGCGCGGTCCTGGATCAGGGACAGGTGGAGATCGTCCTCACGCAGGAGCGCCTGGCCTCCTCGCTGGCCTGGCCCGAGGCCCTGCGCCTGATCGCGGTCGACGACGACGGCGCGTCCGCGTCGGAGGACGACAGCCCGGTCACGGCGGTCCAGGGGCCGGACGATCTCGCTTATGTGCTGTTCACGTCGGGCTCGACGGGGAAGCCCAAGGGCGTGGCGCTCGATCACCGCGGCCCGCTGAACACGATCCTCGAGATCAACGAGCGCTTCCAGGTCTCTCCCTCCGATCGCGCCCTCGCGCTCTCCGCCGTTCACTTCGATCTCTCGGTGTACGACGTGTTCGGTCTGCTCGGCGCGGGAGGCGCCCTGGTCCTCCCCTCGCCCGAGGCGGCGCGGGATCCGGCGCACTGGCGGCAGCTCATCGAGACCCACCGGGTCACCGTCTGGAACTCGGTGCCTGCGCTGATGCAGATGTTCGTCGAGCACCTCGGCGGCGTTCCTCTGGCGTGCCCCTCGCTGCGCTGGGTCATCCTGAGCGGCGACTGGATCCCCGTGCCCCTGCCCGATCAGATCCGCCGCGCTTGCCCGGGGGCGCGGGTCATCGGGGCGGGGGGGCCGACGGAGACGTCGATCTGGTCGATCTTCTATCCCGTCGGAGAGGTGGACTCGACCTGGAGGAGCATCCCTTACGGCAAGCCCCTCCCGAACCAGCGTGTCCACGTGCTCGACGAGCACATGCGGCCGTGTCCCGACTGGGTCGCCGGCCGCATGTACGTCGGTGGGATCTGCCTCGCCCGCGGCTACTACCGGGATCCTGCGCAGACCGCGGAGCGCTTCCTCGAGCACCCGGAGACGGGCGAGCGGCTCTACTGGACTGGCGATCTCGGGCGATTCCTTCCGGACGGGAACATCGAGTTCATCGGGCGGGAAGACTTCCAGGTGAAGATCCAGGGAAACCGGATCGAGCTCGGGGAGATCGAGGCCGCGCTGGCGCAGCATCCCGAGGTCAAGCAAGCCGTGGTGTGCGTGGAGTCGACCCCGAGCGGGGCCAGGCGCCTCGTCGCCTGCTATGTGGCGGAGCGGGGCGCCGCGCTCGAGCCTCGCGTCCTGGAGGAGGCCGTCGCCGCGAGGCTGCCGCAGTACATGGTGCCCGGCGCGTGGATCGCGCTGGAGCGCCTGCCGCTGACGGCCAACGGCAAGGTCGATCGAAGGGCGCTCCTCGAGCTCGCTGCGCAGCGCCACGAGGGGGCCAGCGCGGCTTACCGCGCGCCGTCGTCGGAGGCAGAGCGCCGGATGGCCGCGCTCTGGGCCGGCGTCCTCAAGCTCGATCGGGTGGGCGTGGACGACAATTTCTTCGCGCTCGGAGGGGATTCGCTCCTTGGCATTGCGCTGGTCGAGCGGGCGCGGGAGGCGGGGCTCGACGTCACGCCGAGGCAGCTCTTCCAGCACCAGACGATCGCGCGCCTTTCGGCCGCTTGCGCCTCCCCGGACCGCCCGGCGGTGGACGTGGAACCAGAGAATGGGGAGCGGCCGCTCACCGTCCTCCAGCGCTGGTATCTGGAGGAGGCCCGCGAGCGCACCCGCCCGGCGCGCTGGAACGTGAACCTGCTGCTGGAGGCCGCGGCGCCGCTCGATCTCGACAGGCTCGCGCGCGCTTCGCTGATCCTCGCAAACCACCATGAGGCGCTCCGCGCGCGCTTCGAGCGCGCCCCGAGCGGCGTTCGCCAGGTGATCGACGCGCCGTGGACCGAGGCGCCGTTCGCCTGCGTGGATCTGTCCAGGATCCCGGAGGATCGGCGCCGGGCCGAGCTCGAGCGGCATTGCGATCGCATGCAGGACGAGGTCGAGCTCGAGCGCGGGCGGCTGTTCCGGATCGTGTTTTTCCGGTGGGACGAGGAGGGGCGAGGCCGGTTGTGGCTCAACGCGCACCACCTCGTCGTCGACTGGATGTCGATGATGATCGCCGCGCTCGATCTGCAATCCATCTACGATCAGCTCGCGACGACGGCCACGCTCCGCCTGCCGCCCACGGGCGTTTCGTCCGGCCGCTGGACGCGCGCGCTGGAGCGGTGGGTGAGCGAGGAGATCCTGCCAAACGAGCGCGCCTACTGGCTCTCGCTGCCCTGGGACGAGATCGACCTCCTCCCGGCGGACCATCCGGCGACGCGTCATCTCTATACCGTGGAGTCGGTCCGCGATCACTGGGCGTCGCTGCCAGAGCAGGAGTCCCAGGTCATCTTGCGGGACCTGCCGGCGCGCTTCGGGGTGAGCACGGAGCACGCGCTCATCGCCGCGGTCCTCCGCGGCGTGACCGCCTGGACGGGCCGCGATTGGCAGGACATCATGGTCCTCAACTCGGGGCGTGATCTGATGCCCCATCACCCGGAGCTCGACGCGTCGCGCACGGTGGGCTGGCTGAGCGCCGAGCGGGTGCTCGTGCTCCGGCGCTCGAGCCAGCAAGAGCCCCTCGCGGCGCTGCTCGAGACGAGCCGGCAGATCGATCACATACCGAGCGGGGGCCATGGCTATAACCTCCTCAAGTACCTGGGAGGCGACGCCCGGCTCAGCGCGGAGCTCGGACGGCTCCGGAAGCGACCGGGGATCCTGTTCAATTACCAGGGGCGCATCGAGCCGCCTGCGCCGGGCTCGATCCTCCGCGTGGCGAGTGAGTCCACGGGCTACGACGAGGCGGCGACGAACCTGCGGTTCAACCTGTTCGAGTGCCACGTCCTCGTCCGCGGAGGGGCCCTGACGTTCCGGTGGCGCTACAGCGCGAACGTGCACGCGCCAGCGACCGCGCAGCGGGTCGCCGGCGCCGTCATCGATGATCTGCGTGCGATCGCGCGCGCGTGCGGGTGAGCGGCCTCCGCGCGCGTGCGCACGGAGGCGCGAGGGACGGACACACCACGTTTGGATGAGCCATCATGAAGACGTTCGCAATCCAGTTGCCGGATCAGAGGGTCGTTCACGATCGCGTCCCCGACATGGCGAGGACCCTGCATCTCCAGGTGCAGGGCTACTTCAGGCCTCGCGTGCAGAGCCTCCTGGCCAGCGGAGAGGTGACCGTGATCGACGTCGGCGCGAACATCGGCCTCTTCGCGCTCGAGGTGCTGAAGCGCACCGGCGGACGGGCGCGGATCCACTGCTTCGAGCCGATCCCCGAGACCTTCGAGCTCCTCCGGATGAACCTGAGATCGTCCGGATCGGAGCGCGTGCGCCTGCACCGCGCGGGCCTGGGTCGGACAGCGGGCACAGCGACGTTCCACTACGCTCCACGCCAGGGCGCCATCTCGAGCATGTACGACATGATGGCGAGCGACGACAAAGAAGCCACGCTCGCGGCCATCTACGACGAACGGATCCGGGGGAAGCACCACGCGGATCTGCCGGCAACCATGAAGCACCTCCCGCGCGCGGTGAACTCGCTGCTCATTGACTGTCACGGCTGGTGGATGAGGCGCGGCATGAGGCGCGTGGAATGCGAGCTCGCGACGCTGTCCGAGCTCATCGAACGGGAGAAGATCGGGCAGATCGACCTGCTCAAGATCGACGTCGAGAAGGCCGAGATCGATGTGCTGGAAGGCATTCGCCCCGGCGACTGGGGGAGGATCCGGGCGGTCGTCCTCGAGCTGCACGACTTCGGCGGGAGAGGCGAGCGCGTCCGGCGGATGTTGCGCGATCATGGGTTCGAGGTGGAGACCGACCAGATCTGCCCCGAGGACGTGATCATCACCATGGCGGGATACCGGTAGAATGCGGGGGAACGCCGGCCGCGGGGCGCTCGGCGGCTCCCCCCCTCCTCCGCCGTCAATGGCCGGTGGCAGGCAGCAGTCGCACCACGCGCTGCGACCACAGCTCGATCAGCTCGGCGATCACCGCCTCCCGATCCTCCACGCCGTCGAGCAGCTCGCGGAGCCGCTTCCGGCCGTCGGCCCGCCACAGGACCTCGAACGTCTCGGCGGAGACCGGGGTCCGGGCATCATTGTAGGTCGTGACGATCGCGCGCTCGACCTCGTAGCCGCCCGGCGTGGGCCCTCGCAGCGAGAGCAGCTTCACGAAGGTCGGAAACGAGGGGACGAGCTCCGCATAGGCCAACAGCGGCGCGGGCTCCTTGTGGACGAGATGGTCGCCGACGATGAGCTTGTCGAGCCGCGTCGTCAGAAAACAGGTCACGCAATCGTCGACCGAATCGACGATCGGCTCGGCGTTGTTGTTGAACGAGGTGTTGAGCACCACCGGCACACCGGTGAGGTCGCCGAAGGCCCGGATGAGCTGCCAGAAGCGCGGGTTCGTGCGCCTGGAGACCGTCTGGACCCGCGCGGTCCCGTCCACGTGCGTGACGGCGCCGAGCTGCTGTCGCTTCTGTTCGTGGACGGGCACGGTGAAGATCATGAAAGGCATGGCATCCGCGCCGCCGAGATCGAAATAGTCGCGCGCGTCCTCCTCCGTCACCGCGGGCGCGAAGGGCCGGAACTCCTCGCGCTTCTTCACCATGGCGTTGATGAGGTCCTTGTTCGCCGCCGGCCTGGGATCCGCGAGGATGCTGCGGTTGCCGAGCGCGCGGGGGCCGAACTCGGACCGGCCCTGCGCCCACCCGATCACGCGGCCCGCCGCGAGCAGCTCGGCGGCGGCCTTCGGCGCGTCGGCGAGCTCCTCGACACGGATGAAATCGCGCCACGCGTCGAGCGCTCTCCGGACCTCGCCCCGCTCGCCGATGTGCCTTCCCCAGTACAGATGACTTATCGCGGGCGGCCGCCGCGCCGGGGCCTTTCGCGTGTGCACGGCCATGGCGGAGCCGAGCGCGCAGCCGGCGTCGTGCGCGGCTGGCTGGACGAACACCCGCTCGAACAGCCCGGAGCGGAGGATCTTCCCGTTCAAGGTGCAGTTGTGCGCGACGCCGCCCGCGAAGCAGAGGCTCACCTGCCCGGTCTCGCGCTGGAAGTGCCGCAGGCAATGGAAGACGATGGTCTCGAGCGTTTCCTGGAGCGAGGCGGCGATGTCCTTGTGGTCCTGCGTGATCGGCTCCCGCGGAGCGCGCGGCCGGATCGCGCCGTGGAGATCGACGATCTTGTCGACGTCGATGGCCCACACGCCCTCCGGGAGCAGCGTGAACATCGCCTGGAACAGCGCCCGGTACCTGCGCGGATCGCCGTACGGGGCGAGCCCCATGACCTTGTACTCGTCGAACAGCGAGAACCCGAGGAACCGTATCACCTGGACGTAGAAATTGCCCAGCGAGTCCCGCTCCGGGATGTCTCTCAGCGAGTGAAGCGCTCCGCCGGAGCCGACGGAGACGGAGCCCGACTCGCCGTCGCCACAGCCGTCGAGCGTCAGGACAAGGCTGCTCTCGTACCCCGAGCCGTTCAGGGCGCTCATCGCGTGGGCCGTGTGATGCTTGACGAACTGGATGCGCTCGGGCCTCACGTCGACGCCGAACTCGGCGAGCACGAGGCGCCTCATGACATCGTTCGCCGTGCGCAGCTCGGGGTCTGCGGAGAAGAGCCCGCGCTTCACCTGGGCGTTGCACCAGTCTTCGCTGATGTAAAAGCAGAGGTAGTCGACCTCGTCGACGCGGAGCCCCCGGCTCTCCAGGCAGAAGCGGGCCGCCTGGAAGGGGGCCTTGTTCGAGTGCTTGAGGCGGTTCAGCCGCTCCTGCTCGATCGCCGCGACGACCTCTCCGTCCTCGAGGAGGACGGCGGCGCCGTCATGCGACGTCGCCGCATTGAATGCTGGTCTCGGATAACCGATATGGTCCGGCTCGTGGCCTCCGCTGATTCCAAGAATTCGCATGAATGGAGGGTAGCTTTCGAATGCGATAAGTAAAGCTCGCTCACCAGCAAATCGACGCGCCAATACGGCGATCAATGCGAGATTCGAGCGGCACGATCGACGCGCCGAACAGGGCTGTTTCCATTTTGTAGGAAGCAATCTGTATGGCGAGGTCGCAGGCTGGCGTCGACGTCACCGAACCACGATTGTTCGACGTTCGGTCGCTTCGATCCGGCTATCTTCGGGCTGCTCGCCGCGGGTCAGGGGCGACGAGAAGGGAGCCGAGTTCGATGATCATCCGAAACACGTGGAGCGCGCTTTTCGCCGTGTCGCTCGCCGCCGCGAGCGCCGTCGCCGTGGGCTGTGAGGGGGAGGACTCGCCGATCTCGCCAGACGCGGCGTCCGGAGCCGGGGGCGGCGCGGGCAGCGGGAGCGCTTCGGCCGGCAGTTCGAACGGCGGCGGCGCAACGAGCGGCGGCGGCGCAACGAGCGGCGGCGGCCCTGGCAGCGCGGCCTCGTCGGGCGTGACGGGCGGCGGCTCGGACGGCGCGGGCGGGGGCGCGAGCGCGACGCCGGGCGCGGGCTGCGGAGACGCGCCGAGCCAGGCGCTCAACGAGTGGGTCGAGCAGCCCGCGAAGACCATCGCGTCGGTCGAGCGGCATTGGTGGGTCCGGCTGCCTGAGAATTACGAGCCCACGCGCGCCTATCCCGTCGTCTTCATGTTCCACGGCTGCTCGAGCGAGACGAACAACGTCCCGATGCAGAACGTGACAGGCGACGACGCGATCCTGGTGCGCGGCGCCGGCGTCTCCGACGGCGTCTGCTGGGATGCCTCGTCGAACGGACCGGATCTGACCTTCTTCGATGAGATGCTCGCGGACGTGCTCGCGAACACCTGCGCCGACACGTCGCGCCTGTTCGCGGCGGGCTACAGCAGCGGCTCCTGGCTCATCAACACGCTCGAGTGCAAGCGCGGCGACAAGCTCCGCGCGACCGGCACGGTCTCCGGCGGCACGCCGGGCACGCCGCGCGACTGCGTCGGGCGGGTGGCGCGCATCTTCATCCACGACGCGGACGACGAGGACAACCCGATCGACCGCAATCACGCCGAGCGCGATCGCCTGCTCGAGCTGAACCATTGCGACGCCGGGGCCGCGCCGGAGCCGGAGGACCCGGCGCCTTGCGCTCGTTATCAGGGCTGCGACGCGGGCTATCCGGTGATCTGGTGCGAGACGAGCGGCAAGGGCCACGACCGGCAAGACGCGCTCGCGCCCGGCGCCTTCTGGGGCCTGTTCTCGGAGCTCTGACGGGCGCGCCCGGCGCCCGGAGGCGAGCTCAGGATCATGCTTTCACCGGCGCCTCGGGATCCGCTCAAGCGCCGGGCACCGCCGCGGCCTCGAGCGGGGCCAGCTCCAGCACCCCCGCTCGGTGGCCCAGGCCTCTCGCCCCGGAGGGCTCGTGCGCCCGCCAGAGATCCATCATCCGGCGGTACGCCCCGCCGCGGCGGAGGAGCGCCGCGGGCGGGCCCTGCTCGACGACGCGCCCGCCCTCGACGACGACGATGCGGTCGGCGCGCAGGGTGGTGGAGAGCCGGTGCGCGATGAGCAGCGTGGTGCGGCCCCGCGAGAGCCCCTCGATGGCCCGCTGCACCGCGGTCTCGCTCTCGATATCGAGGCTGCTCGTGGGCTCGTCGAGGATCACGACCGACGGGTCCTTGAGCAGCGTGCGCGCGATCGCGAGGCGCTGCCGCTCCCCGCCGGAGAGCGCCACGCCGCCGCGGCCGACGAGGGTCTGATACCCGAGGGGGAGCCGCTCGATGAACTCCTCGGCGCAGGCGGCGCTCGCCGCGGCGCGGAGCGCCTCGTTCGTCGCGTCGGGCGAGCCATACCGGAGGTTCGCCTCGATGGTGTCCTCGAAGAGGAACGGCTCCTGCGTGACGATGCCGAGCTTCCGCCGGAGCGCGCGCTGCGACAGCGCCCGGAGGTCGAGCCCGTCGATGCGGATCGCCCCGGAGGTCGGATCGTGCAGCCGCAGGAGCAGATCGGCGAGCGTGCTCTTCCCGGCGCCGCTCGGGCCCACGACCGCCACGAACTCGCCGGCCCGGATCGAGAGCGAGACCCCGTCGATGACCGCCCGCCCGGCGGCGTGCTGGTAGCGGAAGCTCACCTGGTCGAGCTCGAGGTCGCCGCGGATGTGCTCCGGGCTCACGGCGCGCTCCGGATCGGCGACCGCGACCTCGGCGTCGAGCACGCCGAAGATCGCCGCCAGGCCGACCTCGGCGCGGCGCGCCGTCTCGTAGACGCCGAGGAGCGTCTGCGCGGGGCCATAGAGGCCGCCGACATAGCCGAGGAACGCGACAAGCGTGCCCACGCCGAGCTCCCCGCGGAGGACAAGGAGGCCCCCCACGCCGAGCAGCGCCACACGGCCGATGTTGACGCAGACGCTCCGGCCCGCGGAGAGCCGCGTCTGGAGACGGATGCTCTGGAGCACCTCGCCCTGCGCCTCCTCGACGGAACGGATGAACCGTGCGTGCTCGTCCGCCTCGCGCGCGAACGCCTTGACCGTCTTGATGCCCGAGAGCACCTGCTGAAAGCGGTTGTAGATCCCGCACCAGCGGTCGAGCACCTCGCGCTCGCGCTCCACGAGGCGCGCTGTCGTCGCCCTGCCGAAGAGGAGCGGAGGCACGATGAACCCGACCGCGACCAGCGCGAGCAGCGGGCTCAGCCGGAGCATGATCCCGAGCGAGACCACGAGGTAGACGAGCGCCGGGAAGAGCTGGAACGCGACCGAAGCAAGGCAGTCCATGAGCGACGTGATGCCGCGATCGACCCGCGTCATCGTCTCTCCGACGCCCCTCTCCTGATGGTACGAGAGGGGCAGCGCGTGCAGCCGCGCGGTGGTCTCGTCGAGCAGGTCGCGGTTGATGCGGAGCCGCACCCGCCACACGGCGAACGCCCCCAGGCCCTCCGCGATCTGCCGGAGGACGACGAGCGCGCACAGGGCGAGCGTCAGGCAGGCGAGGGCCCGGGCGCTCTGCTCCCCGGGCGCGGCTGGCCCGCTCCCGGGGCCAAAGACACCAGCGCTCGCCGAGATCTGGTCGAAGATCGCGCGGTGCGCGAGCGGCTCGAGCGCGGGCAGGCCGCCCGAGACGAGCGTGAGCGCGAGGCACACGGAAAGTCTCGCGCGATGGGGAGATAAGTAATTCAGACTCCGGCGCAGGTCACGAATCAGGGATCGCTTCACGGCCAATGCTCATTCGCGCCTCATCGCAGCGCAGGAGAAGGCGCCAGGCGCGGCCGGATACGAGCAGGGGATAGCCCTAGGCGCAACGGTCTTCTCTGCGCGATCGAATGGAATCATCGGTGTCCCAGGAACCTGCGGAGCCGAGGGATCCTGGGAGTCTGGGTCACGCGCCGGCGCGGGCGGCGGCCGCGATGACCCGCGCGCTCGCGCCGGCGGCGCCCGGCGACATGGCGCCGCCGGGGGCCCGCCGCGCGATCGCGCGGGGTCAGCGCGCCGGCGAGATGTCCACCACGCTCGCCGGATCCGTCACCGCGCCCGGCCCGAAGTGGAACTCGAGCGGCTCGTTGTCGAGCCATTGCGGAAGGAGGTTGTTGTAGAACGCGCTCTCGCGGTGGAGGTCCGACCCGCCGGGGAGCCCGAAGCGCATCTTCGGGCCCGCTGGATCCGCGTCGATGACCAGGCGGATCGACGGCCCGTTGGCGAAGGCGAAGCTGGGCTTTCCGCCGTCCGGCGGGAGCGCGCGCGATCTCGGGTTGGCGACGTTGACGGTGAAGAGCCCGCCCGGCGCGGCGTAAGGCCCGTCGTTGTACACGGCGAGGTTGAAGTTATCGAAGATGCTGCGGAGCGTGAGCGTGTGGACGCGGCCCCAGCGCCAGTCGTCCGCCGGGCCGATGACCACGAGCGAGGCGGCCGCCTTCGCGAGCGCCCGGAGCACGATGTCGTCCTGCGTCTCCGCCACGTCGTCGGTGGTCACGTCGTCCCAGAGCAGAGGGCCCGAGCTCAGGCGCGCCGGATCGCGCAGCGCGCGCGCCACGACGGTCAGCCCGAACCCGGGCTCATCGAGGCCCGCCGCCGCCGCCTCGTCGCCCAGCGCCTCGCTCACGATCGCATAGAACGTCGCGTGGAACGCCGTGCAGCCGATCGACTCGGCGGCGAGCGTCGCGTCGTCCACCTTGCCCGCGTCCACCGGATCGTGCCCGTCGAGCCCTGTCGGACACGTGTGGTCCCAGGCGGCGAGCGCGTCGACGACGGCCTGCTCCTCGTCCGTCAACGTCGCCAGCTCCGCCGCCGAGAGCACGGCAGGCACGACGAAGCTGCCATAGAGCGAGTGCGTGTCGCCTTGCATCGCCGTCATGGTGTCGGGCGAATGCGCGTCGCCGCCTGCGTCGAGCAGATCGAGGATCCGCTGCTCGCGCGTCCCGTCGGCCTTGCCCCACGCCTGGAGCGCGCCTTGCCCGTCGTTCGTGGGATCGCCGTCGGCGGTCGCGCCCGTCATGTCGCCGTTCGCCGTCGCGATCGCGGCCCGAGGCGGGTTGAGGAGCTGCGGCAGCTCGGCGAACGGGATCGGGTCGCCCCACTCCGCGCTTCCGTCACCCGGGAGCGGCAGCCACGCGGGCACCTCGGGCGACGCCCAGGGCCGCGCCGGCACCTTGCTGTACGGGAACCAGCCGATATTCCCCTCGGTGTCGACGACGACGAAATTCTGGCTGACGAAGCTGGCCGCCTCGAGCCCTCTCCTGGCTTCGGCGACGCTCCCAGCGCGCCCGAGGGCGAAGAGCGCGTCGAGGTCCGTCCCGCCGTCGTGCCCGCGCCACCGGATGGTCACGGCGGTGCCGGCGTCCGCGTCCTCGCTCACGATGGGCCCGTGGTGCGGGACCCAGCGGAAGGTCTTCTCGATCGTCTCGCCGGAAGCCGCGTCCTTGAACGAGAACTTCTTCTCGACGATCGCCACGTCTTCCCCCTTGAAATCGACCGACGCGCCGTCCCCGGTGAGCGTCTCCAGGTAGACGTCGGCCAGGTCGTAGTACGCGGTGGTCACGCCCCAGCCGATGGACTCGTTCTGTCCGATGATCACGCTCGGCATGCCCGGAATCGTGGCGCCGGCGACGTGGTATTCGCCGTCGCCCCTGCTCTTGGCGTCGAGCTCGACGGGGAACCAGGTGCTGGGATTGCCGAGCAACAGGTGCGGATCGTTCGCCAGGATGGCGTGGCCGCTCTCGGTGCGGCCCGGGCCGACAGCCCAGTTGTTCGACCCGGCGTCGCCCGCCATCTTGCGCCGGCCGTCGCCGACCTTCGCCGCGCGCTCCGCCGCGCCCGTGAGGAGCGTCCGGTGCGGCGAGAGCCGCGACACGGCCACCGGCGCGAAGGGCCGCACGAGGTTCGCCGTCTGCGCGGCGGGCACGGTGGACGCGTCGAACACCGGCGCGGGCGAGAACAGATCGGCGGCGAGCGCCGCGTCGAACAGCGGTATCTGCGCCGCGAGCTCGAGCTCTTCCCCGCTGTTGTTCGAGAGGTCGTTGAGCACGTAGAGGCCGACGGCGGTGCTGTCTTCCGGCGTCCAGTCGCGGATCGCGTCCTTCACCATGAGCGCGAGGTTGTACTCGACGGTCAGCGTCGCGCCGTTCCTCTTGTTCCGCATGTCGGCGAGCCAGGCGTTCACGCCGCGCGCATACGCGTCCAGATGCCCTTTCACCTTCGGGCTCGCCTGCTCGTAGAGCGCCCTCTCGAGCGGCTCGCCGCCGCGCGTCGTGAAGAAATGGCGGTTCTGATAGTCCTGCTCGAGCACCTGCGCGCCCGCCTTCACCAGCCCGCCGAGCGACCCCTCGACGAGGTTGCGGATGAAATCCATGAAGAAGAAGCGATTCTGAGCGTGGAAGTAACCGAGCGCGGCGAAGCAGTCGTCGTCGGACGCGCACTCGATGTGAAGGACCCCGAGCTCGTCGGTCACCGCCCGGACATCCCCGTCGAGATCGGGAATCGCCACGCCGCCGGCGTCCGATCCCCCTGCGCCGCCGCCCGCTGCTCCCCCGCCCCCCGCTGCTCCCCCGCCGCCTTCACCGCCATTGCCACTTGCCGCGCTGGACGGGGCTTCGCCGTCGTCGCCGCACGAGACGGCGGCCGCCGAAGCGGCAAAGACGAACGCGAGGACCAGCGAACCGAAACGAGCCGTACGCATCATCAGCGATACTCCTTCTGCCTTCGGGCGCACGATATCACGCGCCTTCGGCGGGAACGGCGAACTGTGTGCGTCGATGGCCTGCCGGAGCAGAGGGCGAGATCCGGCAGCGTCAACGCGGGGAGCCGGGGCTCCCGGAGAGCGCCCGGCGCGCGGCCGCCGGAGCGAGCGCGCCGCCGCCGGACCGCCTCCGGCCCGGCCAGGGCGCGCGGCGTCGATCCAACGGCGCGAGCCTGGTTCCCCTCGCCGCGATCTCGACTATGACGCCGGGCATGCGACGCCTCCTGCTCCCCCTCTCCCTCCCCGCCCTGACGCTCGCCGCCGCCTGCTCCGGCGCGCCCCCGGAGCCCGCCCAGACGGCGCCGTCCCCGCGCGCGCACGACGGCCGCCCGCCCGCGGCCGCGCCGTCCCCCGCCGAGGCCGGAGCCGCGGCGCCCGCCGCCCCGGAGGCCGGCGCGCCCGCCGCCCAGGCCGGGACGGCCGGCGGGGAGAGCGCCGCCGCGGAGGAGCAGGCGTGCCCGGCCGACATGAAGCTCGTCGAGGGCGAGTACTGCAGCGAGGTCGAGCACAGCTGCCTCCGCAGCTGGTACGACAAGTCGAACAAGAAGACGATCTGCGAGGAGTTCGCCCCTGCCCCGGCCCGCTGCACAGGCGACAAGACGAAGAAGCGCTATTGCATCGACACGTACGAGTGGCCGAACAAGAAGGGGGAGCGGCCCGAGGTGATGAACCGCTTCCACCAGGCGCAGGTCAAGTGCGCCGCCGTCGGCAAGCGCCTCTGCACCGAGTCGGAGTGGACGCTCGCGTGCGAGGGCCCCGAGATGAAGCCTTTCCCTTACGGGTACTCGCGCGACGCGACGAAGTGCAACGGCGACCACCTCTGGGACGATCCCGACATGAAGAAGGTCGCGAAGCGCGACCCGGGCGAGCTGGCCCGCCTCTGGAAGGGGGTGCGGAGCGGGTCACAGCCCGAGTGCATCAGCGACTATGGCGTCGCCGACCTGCCCGCGAACACCGACGAGGTGGTCGCGAGCGAGACGAGCGGCGGCTGGCGCGGCAAGTTCGACAGCGTCCACACCGGCGGCCCCTGGTACAAGGGCGTGCGCAACCAGTGCCGGCCGAAGATCTACACCCATGACGAGGGGTTCTATTATTACTTCCTGAGCTTCCGCTGCTGCGCCGAGCCCGACGGCAAGGCCACCGAGCCGCGGACGCCCCGGCAGGTCCAGGAGGGGTGGGACATGGCTCGGGTCGAGCGGATGGCGCAGTTCACGGTCGAGGAGATGCGCGGGAAGCTCGAGCTCAAGCAGCAGGGCAAGTGCGAGTGCAAGCCGACCGACATCCTGTGCAAGACGATGTGCGGCACGCTGCTCGGGCCGGGCGCCGTGGACGCAACACGGGGAGGCGGCGCGCCGGCGGCGCCAGGGAACGGCGAGAAGCGGTGAGCGGCGAGGGGGCCTGTCGGGCCTGCGGCGCAGCGCGAACGGACCGCCGCCACGCCACCGCCTGCGGGCTCCGCTACATGCTGGCGTCCGTCAGCATCGCCACGACGCGCTCGATCGACCAGTAGCCTGCCATTGCGCCCATCGCATACACCACGCCGCGCCTCACCGCCGCTGGTTGCGTGGGGACGCGCGCGGCAAGGAAGCGCAGCGCGACCACCAGCGCGATCACGCCGAGCTGACCGAGCTCCACGCCCACGTTGAAGAACAAGAGCGCAATCGGCACATGCCTCTCCGGCAGCCCGATGTCGAGCAGCGACGACGCGAACCCGAGCCCGTGAAGCAGCCCGAAGGCGAACGTGACGGCCCATGGGGCCCGGCGGGTGAGCGAGTCGGTGGGCCGGATGCACTCGCCGCAGATCAGCACGATCGAGAGCGCGATGGCCGCTTCGACCGGCGGGGACGGCAGCGTCAACCAGCCAAACACGGCGCAGGCCAGCGTCAGGCTGTGCGCGACCGTGAAGGCCGTGACGGCGCCGAGCAGCTTC
The DNA here is from genome assembly GCF_051525245.1 of Sorangium sp. So ce128. Taxonomy (NCBI): domain Bacteria; kingdom Pseudomonadati; phylum Myxococcota; order Polyangiales; family Polyangiaceae; genus Sorangium; species Sorangium sp. So ce128. The sequence goes on from NZ_CP150313.1 coordinate 9,926,754, forward strand.
CGGCCGCCGCCCACGAGGAGCGTGAGCGCGATGACGAAGAGGAGATGGTCGAACCCGGTCAGGATGTGCTCGACGCCGAGCCACGTGTAATCGACCATGATCGGCCGGAGCGCGCCGAGCCCGGCGGAGGCGGGAATACCGTAGACCACCAGGCTCGGGTCGTTGCCGGTCAACACCCGGACAAGCCGGCTTCCATTCCGCCACTCGACAACCACCATCACGTTGGTCTCGGTCCCCTCGAGCCAGGGGAGCTCGATGGTGCCGACGAGGCCGTCGTGACCGCAGTCGAGAACTGCTCCGTCGAGCTTGCAGGCCGCGGGGAACACGGCGGGCGTCGCGAGGTCGGCCTGTAGCGCGGACGAGCTCGCCTCCCAGCGTACGGCGAACCGCCCGTCGTGACCTTCCACCTCCGTCAGCGAAAGAAGCGCTGAGTTGAGCGCGTGGCCGGCCGCCGGGACAGGCGCCAGGAGCAGGGCCAGCAAGAACGGCAGGGACCGAGCCAGCCGGAGCAGATGCGAACGATTCAAGGGCTCTCCTTGAACCTGTACTGCGCGAGGAGGCTCTCCACGAACTCGTCGACGGCTTGCTTCTTCCTTGCGGCGGCCCAGTCGATGGTGAGGGTCGCGCGGATCGCCTCGCGGCTGGGCAGCCCCCCGCCTATCTGGTTGACCCGCACGAGCAGCAGGCTGTCCTGGGTCTCCAGGGGCTGCCACGTCGAGAGCGGCGAGCTGCCAATGCTCTCGGCGACCGCGGGTCCGAACTTGGCTGCGAGTGAATCGCGGGTGAGGTTGCCACCCTCGATCGGACGACCGAGCGTCCTTGGGTCCGCACCGTCGGCCAGCGCACGTCGATACGTCGACCGCTGCTCCTCTGCGGCCGGGTCGCTCTTGGAGAAGGCCACGATCTCGAAATCGTACCGGAGCGGCGTTTCGTACTGGCTCCGGTGAGAAGCCAGCCACGCGTCCAGCTCTGCATCCGTCGGCGCCCGCGCCGCGCTCGGCTGAGCCGCCCGTGTCCGCAGCCTCTCCGCCAATGCGACCCGCACCGTCGCATCCTGCCGATCGAGGCCCTCCCGCAGCGCCTCACGGTAGAGCACCTCGTCCCGCTTCCAGCCGTCGAGCGCTGCCGTCAGCTCGGCCTCCGTCGGCGCCCGCCCCATGTTGTCGCGGAACTGCCGCTCCAGGTCCGCCTTCAGCCCCGCGCTGACGACAATCTCCCTGGGATCGCCGGCGACGAGCCGGTGGCCGAGGAACAACAGCGCGCCGATGAAGAGAAAATGAATGACCGGTTCGCGGAGCAGCCGAGCGAAGCTCCCCATGGTTCTATCGCTGATATCAGGCATGAGACGCGCTCTCGCTGGGGGGAGAGCAGACCCAAACGCTTCGGAAACGTCAAGCCCCAGCTGCGGGACCTGCCCTGGGTGGGGTCGGCTCCACCCGAAGCCGCGCCGGTGGCGGCGCGGGGCTTCGGGCGGCTCGCATCAGGGCGACAGCGTGACGGACTTCACGTCGAGCGCCACTTCGTAGTAGCCCTGCGGATGCCACTTGAGCGCGGTGCCGTTCTGCTTGAGCGTGCCGCCGGTGACCGTCACGCGCACGTACTTCCCCGGCGGGAAGTTCTGGGGGAGCGTCCAGTTGTACGTCGTGTCGTTCCCGTTCTTGGTGTTGGTGCCGTCGGTGATCGCCTTCTGGCCGCGCCAGTAGGCGCCGATGGTTTCCATGGTGCCGATCCACACGTCGCCGTATTCCTTGACGGCCTTGACGTGATCGACCCAGGCCTGGAACGGGATGGGCTGATAGGCGTTGTCGCTGCCGCCGGTGAAGCCGTGGATGCAGAAGGTGCGCCACTTCTTGCCGCTTCGCGCGCTCGCGACCTCCGCGTCCATCTGCGCCTTGGAGGCGTTGGTCGGAGGAATGTAGGTGGGCAGCTTGAACGGATTGCTGTTGTCGTTCGGGCCGATCAGGGCGTTGGACACGCCGCGATTGATCATGAAGCGCGTCCGGGCGATGCCCTCGTACACATCCGCGCCGTTCGGGGCCGCCATCGTGTACGGCGTGACGCCGAACTTGTCCTTGAGGTCCTTCGTCGCGGCGTCCGTATCGGCGCCGTTGTTGTCCATGCTCGAGTGGCTCCTCGTATGGTTGGCGAGCTCGTGCCCGTCCGTCAGCGCCTTTTGCCACACCGGATTGTTCGCTTCTTGCCTGCCGGTCCAGACGTAGAACGTGAACGGCACGCCGAGGGCGTTCATCGCATCGTAGTTCTGGATCTGGGTCTGGTTCACGTCGTCGAAGCTGTACGTCACGGCGCCCGCGAAGCCGGCCCAGTCGATGACCTTGAACCCGCCGGCCGCGCCGGCCGGCTTCGGCACGTTGCCAGCGCCAGGCGCCGGCGGAAGGCCGGATTCGGGCGCCTCTCCTCCATCACCGCCACCGCCCGTTCCTGCTCCACCCGTTCCGCCGGTGCCGGCGGGGTCCGAGCCGCCGGTGCCGGCGGGGTCCGCGCCGCCCGTGCCGGCGGGGTTCGAGCCGCCGTCGCCCCCCCCGGCCGACGCCGAGGTCGTGCTGGGATCCGCGCCGCTGGAGGAGGAGCTTCCCGGCGTGCCGCCGCTGCTGCTGCTCGTCGTCTGCTGGCCACCGGTGGTGCCGCTGGAGGTGTCCTCCCCGTCATCGCCGCAGCCGCTGACGTGCAGCGTGCCCAGCAACAACATCGCACCGAGCGCCAAGGATGATGACGCAGGAAAATTCTCGAAGTGGAAGAATCGCGATGATTTGAGCATAGGGTGAGGATACAAAACCCCCGGAAGGCGCTCAAAGGATTATGCACGATGCACGCGGGTCGACGCATCGCACGAATGGCTCACATGTTACCAAAAGTAGCGAGCGGCTCACATGTTACCAAAAGTAGCGAGCGGCTCACACGTTACCAAAAGTAGCGAGGGCCACGTCGACGCAGCGCTCCGCCGTATCTTTCTAGCGACGCGGCGACTGCCGGAGCGTACCGGGCTTCGCGTCGGCCTCATGTGCAGCGCTCTCACCCTGACTCGCCAGGTGGTTTCCACCCCCGCCTGGACGATCGGCAAAGCAGACGGGCGGCCCCGTGGTGACGGCTGGAGGAACCGCCCGCCGCGTGGGTCCAAGGGTCCGCTTCACGGATCCCCCGGGTGTCCGAGCAACACGCGTCGACACCATCGATGCAAGCGCACGTCGTCGGTCGCGAACGACCAGCGGGCGGCGAGCCATCGCTCGGCTGGCTCGAACAGCGCGTCGAGGTGTTGCGCCTTCAACCACTCCCGGGCGAGGCTTCGATCCCGATCCGTGGCAGTCGTGGTGATGAACGGCGTGAGATAGATGACAGCAGACAGCGGATCGAGCCGGGCGTCTCCCACGATGGGTACGCCCCCGAAATCGATCACGGCGCTCACCTCCTGGCCTTCGACCAGCACATTGCCTGGATAGAAGTCCATGTGCACGAAGCTCGGTCGCTCCGGCTCGGGCAGCGCGGCGGCCAGGCCCGCTGGATCGATGCCGTCGAACGCGCTCCCGGCGCAGGCCAGGCTCTTCCTTGCGCGCAGCTCGAGGTAAGAGCGGTAAGAGGGCGTCCGGATCGGCTCGGCTTCGCAGAGGTCGCCGTACCACGCAGCGCTCACGCGCAGGGCTCGCAGGTGCGTCGAGGCCTCGAGAAAGCGGGTGATGAGACGTTCCCGCTCGGCGCCGGCCACCTCGCCGAGCACCTGCAAGAGGGGCCGCCCGGGGAGCCGCGGCTCGACTGTGATGAGGCGGCCGTGCAGCTCGGTCATCTCCAGGACACGCGGGATCGAGAACGGCACCGCGCTCGCGCCCTGGTGGAAGTCCTCGAGCAGCTGGGCTCGTCGAACGACCGTCTCCCGGACGGTCCCGGGATGGTGGACGCGCACGACCCGCTCGCCGCCCAGCGCAAACACGCAGGCTTCACCGCCGATGCCGAGCAGCCCATCCCGGGTCAGGCCGAGATGGCTCATCACCTGCAGAAGGGGGGCGTCGTCCTCGATGCTCATCCCGGGGTCCACTGCGGGTGGCCCGTGAACAGGCCGTGCACGAAGCCGATCTCGTAGACAAGGAAGGCGCCGAACGCAAGGCTCAGCAGGCCCGACACGACGCCGAGCCCGCGATGGAGGCGGTCGAAGCGGCGAGCTGCATACGCGAACGGCATCGCGAGAGCGGTCGTGATGAGCTCGCTCGCCCCGGCGCCGCGCGCCCTCAGAAGAACGCCTTCAACAGGCCTATCGCGCCCTGCTTCCAGGGCACGCGATGGGTCACGCCCGAGCGGCTCTCGAACTCGCTCCGGTGCGCCTGGTACCACTCGAGGTTGCGCACCAGCGCGTCCTTGTTCGAGTACCTGGGCGTGAAGCCGAGCACCCGCTCGGCCTTCTCGATCGACACGAACGAGTCCTTCGACGCCGTCTCGTAGACCCACTTGTAGAGCGGCGACACGCCCATCGCCTCGAGCGCGCGCAGGGCGAGCACCGCCGGCGCCGCCGGGAAGGGCACGATCTTCTTGCCCTTGCCCACCGCGTCGAGCACCGCCTGGTAGTCCTCCCCCATGGTGGTGAAGTCCTTCGCGCCGATGTTGAAGGTGTCGTTGGCGATCGACGCATCCTTCGTCATGCACAGGGTGATCGCCTCACAGAGATCGGCCACGTCGAGGAGCTGATAGCGGTTCTTGCCATCGCCGATCATGGGGAAGCCCTTGCCGTCGAGCGCCCAGTCGTAGAGCAGGGCGAAGACCCCGAGCCGCTCCGGGCCGATGAAGGACTTGGGCCGGATGATGGGCACCACGAGCCCCCGGCCGCGCTCCTCCAGGCACACGACCTCGGCCTGGATCTTGGCCTGCCCGTACGGGCCCACGCCGTCGAGCCGGTCGTCCTCGCAGAGCGGGTGGTGATCGGGGATGCCGTACACGGCCGTGGAGGAGATGTGCACGGCGCGCTCGACGCCGTGGCGGCGCGCGGCGCTCATGACCAGGCGCGTGCCGATCACGTCGGTCGTGTAGATCTCCTCCGCCGTGTACAGGGGCAGCGCGGCCGCCGTGTGCACGACGAAGTCATGCCCCTTCACCGCCTCGTCGACGACCGCCGCGTCACGGATGTCCCCGCGCACCTCGCGGATGCGCGACCGCTCGGGGTAGTCGAAGTCCAGGAGATCGAGCGACGTGACGTCATAGCCGCGCTCGAGCAGGTGCCGCACCAGATTGATCCCGAGGAAGCCCGCGCCGCCCGTGATCAGGACCTTCTTCTTGCTCATCGTCTTGCAACCTCGCTTCAGGGACAAGGAAAGCCGCCGGTCCTCACGCGCCGCGCGCCTCGATGATGGCCCGCGCCTCGGCCGGGTGGCGCTTGCACTCGAGCAGCGCTCCGAGCAGGAGCGGCGCCACGATGGTGGCGTCCGACTCGATCACGAACATGGGCGTGTCCTCGGTCAGCTTGTCCCAGGTGATCTTCTCGTTGGGCGTGGCGCCGGAGTACGAGCCGTAGGACGTCGTCGAGTCGGAGATCTGGCAGAAGTAGGCCCAGGGCCGTGCCGGCTCTTCGAGGTCGTACTTGAGCGACGGCACCACGCAGATGGGGAAGTCCCCCGCGATGCCCCCGCCGATCTGGAAGAACCCCACGCCCGCGCCTGCGCTGAGCGCGCGGTACTGATCGTACAGCGCGGCCATGTACTCGATGCCCGACTTCACGATGCTCGCGCTGCACTCGCCCCGCCTCACGTAGGACGCGAAGATGTTGCCGAAGGTCGAGTCCTCGTGGCCCGGGACCACCAGCGGCAGCCCGGCCTCCGCTGCGGCGAGCAGCCAGCAGTCCTCGGGCGGTCCGCGGTGGAGCGCGGGCTCGACCGCCCGGATCAGATCGTAGAAATACTCGTGCCAGAAGCGGCGCTCGCCGCTCGCCGTCGCCCGCTCCCACATGGGGACGATGTGCTTCTCGACCGCGCGGAAAGCCTCGTCCTCGGGGATGCTGGTGTCGGTCACGCGCCGCATCCGGTTCTCGAGGATCCGCGTGTCGTCCTGCTTGGTGAGGTAACGGTAGTCGGGGAAGTCGCGGTAGCCGTCATGCGCCACGAGGCGAAACAGCGACTCCTCCAGGTTGGCGCCGGTCACGGACATGCCGTGGATCAGGCCGGCGCGGATGGCCGGCGCCAGCGTGATGCCGAGCTGGGCCGAAGACATCGCCCCGGCCACGGCCCAGAACATCTTCCCCCCGCGCTCGATGTGCTCCCAGTACGCGAGGAGCGCGTCGCGCGTCGCGCGGGCGTTGAAATTCTTGTAATTGCGGAGAACGAACGTGAGAAGGGGCAGCGTCGTGGATGCCGACTTCGTCTCAGCCATGTTGTGCGGAGCCTCAGCGACCACGTAAGGTCGTCCCGGTGGTCTCGGGTCGCGCAGGCCACCAGGGACGCGCTACGGACCGACACAGGCCGGGCCGCCATCGCTGCGTCAGGTGGCTTCGGGGGGGACCGTAGCACGCATCGTGTGGATCGTGTCAAGCCCGTCTCAACGGGCGGGAACCGTGCAGGAGACATGCGCCGCAATGGCCAGGATGCGTCGTGATCGTAATCAGGGCGTGAGATCGCGCGAGGCCGGTCCTGCTGCTGCGCGCACCAGCGGTCCGAGCCCCGCTCGGGCTCGATGGCGGACACCTCCTCAGCCCGGCTTGCCTTTCCGTCTCCCACCGCCTTGCTGACGCGGCTCCACGCCAGCGGCGCGCTGCCCTGTCCGCGGCGCTCGTTGCGGCGGGTCGACCTTGCCCATCGCCCCGCAGGCGAGCTCGGGCAGGGTCGCCTTCATCCACGCGGGGTCCACGGCGCCTGGCGCGGAGAGGTAGGCGCGGCAGGCCTGGTGCGCCGGCCCGAGCAGCACCACGTCGACCATCAGCTCGGAGGAGCGCGCCCCGGAGAAGAGGCCGAGCTCGGAGAGGTGCGCCATGATCTCCGCCTTGAGCCGCGCCTTGGTCTCCCGGAGCGCGGCGCGGTGATGCCCGTCGAGCTCCAGCGCGAGCGCCTGGTACATGAAGCGCGCCTCGCCCTCGTGGTCGAACACCCAGGTCAAGTGCGCCTCCACCAGCGCCCGCACCGCCGAGCGCGCCGTCCTGGCGGCGAGCACGCGCGCGGTCACGTGCCCCACCAGCCGCTCGAAGGTCCGCTCCAGCAGCGCCGCCACGAGCGCCGGGAAGTCCTCGAAGAGGTGGTACACGCTCGAAGGGCTCGCGCCCGCCTCCTTGCGGACGTCCTCGATGCCGGTGCGCAAGAGGCCCCGCTGCTCGAAGCAGCGGAGCGCCGCGTCCAGGAGCGCCTCCCGGCGGGCCACGCCGTTCTGTCGAGCCACGGCCATGGCCCCTCCCCTACCCCAGCCGCGCATCGCTGGCCAGCCGGCCCAACTGGAGGATTCTTCCAGTTTCATCTTGGAAGTTTATTCCATTTTGTTTACCTTCCTGTCGAAAGCGAGGTGTCGCATGGAGCTGGGGCTGGAGAAGAGGGCCGCGCTGGTGACCGGTGGCTCGCAGGGGATCGGCAAGGAGGTGGCGTTGCAGCTCGCGGCCGAGGGGGCCCGCGTGGCGCTCACCTACCGGAGCGAGCGGGAGAAGGCCCGAGAGGTCGTCCGGGAGATCGAGGGGCGAGGCGGCGAGGCGGTCGCGCTGGAGCTCGACCTCGGGTCGGTCGAGTCCGTCAAGGCGGCCGTCGCGGCCACCGTGGCGCGCTTCGGGCAGATCGATGTGCTCGTCAACAACGCGGTCCGCTGGAGCGAGCGCTTGCCCTGGGAAGCGCCGCGCTTCGAGGACATCCCGCTCGCGGAGTGGCAGGGCGTCATCCACGACAACATCGACGGCGCCTTCGCCGCCATCCAGGCCGCGGTGCCCTCGATGCGGGCCCGCGGATGGGGGCGGATCGTCAATATCTCCTCGGGCGTGGCGCTCGACGGGGTGGTGGGCGGAGGGCCGTATGCCGCCGCCAAGGCGGCGCTCCACGGGCTCACGTCCGTGCTCGCGCGCGAGCTCGGGCCGCACGGGATATTGACCAACGTGGTGGTGCCGGGCTTGACGCTGACCGACAGGGTGAGCGCGCAGGCATCACCGGAGCTCGTCGCGCAGCGCGGGAAGGCGTATCCCGTGGGGCGATTGCTGCGGCCGGAGGAGGTGGCGCCGACGATCGTCTTCCTGTGCTCGGCGGCGAACACCGCGGTCACGGGGGAGATCGTCCGCGCGAGCGGGGGCCGGCCGATGTAACCGAGGTAACTGACACCTACCGGTCACGGCGCCTGCGCGCCGTCCACCAAGGCTGCGAACTCCGGATCGGTCAAGCTCTTCATGAAGGCCACGACATCCGCCTTCTCCTCCGGCGTGATGGTGAAAGCCCTGACGAGCGTGCTCTTGTTCGGGTTCTCGCTGCCCACGCCCGCGAACGGCCCGTCGTCGATGGTCCTGCCTCCCGCGGCGTAGTGGTCGACGACCTCCTCCAGGGTGGCCACGCTCCCGTCGTGCATATAGGGCGCCGTCAGCTCGACGTTGCGCAGCGAAGGAACGCGGAATTTCCCCTTGTCCGCCGGGTCGCCGGTGAACTCGAACAGCCCCTCTCCGCCGGACGGATAGTCCCCGTCCGAGCCGAGGTTGTAGAGGCCGGTGTTGTGGAAATCCATCTCCGCCTGCTTCGTCTCGGCGCTCCGGAACGCGGTCGTGAAGTTGATCCCGCTGTGGCAGTGATAACACTCGAGCCGCTCGGAGAAGAAGAGGTCCATGCCGCGCAACGCCGCCTCGGACATCGCGCCCGCCTCTCCGCCGTACGTGGTGCGATCGTACGCGGAGCGCCCGGAGAGGAGCGTCCTCTCGAACGTCGCGATCGCCTTCACGACGGTATCGAACGTGATCGGCTCGCTCTCGCCGGGGAACGCGGCGACGAACGCGGCCTTGTACGCCTCGTCGCCGCGGAGCCGGCCGAGAACGACGTCCTCGGCGCCGGTGATCCCGAGCTCTACCGGGTTCTCGCCGAACATCGGGACGAGCGCCTGCTCCTCGAGCGACGACAGCGTGGGGTTGCCCCACGTGAGCAGCGGGAAATAGGCGACATTGGCCAGCCCCATCGCGTTGCGCGGGATCGCGTCCCCCGTCGAGCCGGTCGGGGTGGGCTTGCCGTCGGCAAACCCCCTGTCGCGCTCGTGACACGAGGCGCACGCCATGGTCCCGTTGCCCGACAAGCGCTCGTCGAAGAACAGGGCGCGCCCGAGCGCGACCTTCGCCTCGGTCATCGGGTTGTCGGGCGGCACCCACGGCCTCGGGAAGCCGACGGGCAAGGCGAGCTCGTAGCCGTCGGCCGGCAAGGTCGCCTCCGTCTCGCCCCCACACGACGCCGCCGCGAGCGCGACGAGCGCCGCCGACGCGATTGCGCGGATCACTCCAGCAGAATGCGGCGCTGTTCGTTGTGACACAGATTACACGCTCCTGAGATGGATGGAAACGGCATCTCGTTCGTCCCCTCGCCGTCCTGGGACCGCAGGAAGAAGAACAGCGCTTGGTCCGGGAAGGGCAGCGGCTCGGTCGTGAAGAAGTTCCCGTTCCCGTCGATGGCGACGGAGAGCACGAGATCTCCCTCGCCTCCGCCGGCCGTGCGGAGCTCGACCGTTCCGCCCGCCACCGGCGTGCCCGATGCCGCATACACCGTCCCGGCCGTGGTGAAGAGCCCCTTGCCAGGCCCGTGGGGCTGATGGCAGCCGATGCAGTTCTGCCCCATGTTGTGGCTGCGCTTCTCGACAGCGGCGCTGATGTTCTCCACGTCGAGCGCTGGATCGCGCTCGAAGCGGGGGTCGCCCGGGAGGATCTCCGCGTCGCTCGGCTCGTCCATGTCCTCGTCGGAGGCACCGCAGCCAGCAAGCGCACAGACCCATAGCGACGCGAGCAGGCAGGTCGCCGTTCTGAGGATGTACATCTCACTCCACCCGGAAGGCGGTCTGCGCAGCGGACGGGTTCACGCCATCGAAGCCCATGCCAAGCGCGTTGAAGACGGGCGGGCACTCTGGATCGCCCTCGAACGACATGCAACCGGAGGTCCGATCCGTCTCGCCGTCGACCTGGTGGTCGAGGTCGGACTCGGCATAGAATCTGGCAACATCGAAGACGATGGTGCTCGACTCCGGGTCGACCCCGTCGATACGTATATCGGCGAGGTTGTCAGCGGCGCACGAGTAACCCTCGCTCACGGTACCCTCGCACTTCGTACTCCCGAGGTGGAAGAAGTAGGTCGGGTTCATCGTCGAGATGAGGTCGAGGCGCACGAACTTGTAGCCGCCCTTCCACGACCACCACATGCCGGGAATGTTCAGGGGCGCCGGGGCCGTCGCCGCGTCCAGGTGGTTCATCTCCGGGGGCAAACCCACGTTGAACCTGACACCGGCGTAATCGCCGGCGGGCGCGGTGCCAACAACCTCGGTCCTCGTCTCCGGGCTGCCGGTCTCACAGGAGCCCGTGCCGTCCTCGAAGTCGAGGAACGCGATCTTGTCGCGCTGCCATTGGCCATCCTGCTCCAGCGCGAGGGGCTCTTCGGACCCGTCGCCGTGAACAAGCCGGACGTCGTAGACGTACATGCGAAAATCGAGCGCATTGACCGACGATCCGGTCGTGCCGACTCCATCGAACGTGTCAGTGCAGGAGAACGGCCTGTCGCCGACCTTGGCGGCGAAGCGCAGCGCGAACGTCTTCGAGATGACGTCCTCATCGCTCCCGCCGCATCCGCTCAGAGCCGCAAGACAGGCCACGCCGAGGAGCGTGACACGCGCCATTGAACCAATCATCAGGCAACCTTTCAAGCTACGAGGCCACAACGTCGTCACCACTTCACCGGAGCGGAGCGGAGCCTACTCGAAGCTCGGCTCTCCTGCGTGCAGCAAGTTGTCGCACCCTGCGGCCATCCTTCAAGGGGAGTCGACGGCATCCGGGCGAAGAGGTTTCCGCCGCGGCCACTGCGCCGCGGTCATAACGAGATGTCCCTGCTGAGCCTCCTCTCCAATCAACCGGGAAGACGGGTGCGCTCATGCGTCGCGCTCCCGGAGCTCGTCGTCGAGGCGCTCGTCGTACTCGTCGCGAGCAGCCACGAGGGTGCCTCCGGACGGAGCGGCCTGCGCAGCGTTGCTCCGCCACGAACGCAGCAGGGCGAAGATCCCGAGGAAGGTCACTGCGATGCCCAGCATCAACCCCAGCGCGACCTGGCCGAGCGTGCCTGACGAGGGCGCCGCGCGGAGGCGCTCGCCGTAACGCGCGACGAGGTCGTGCTCGATCGCGTCGGCCGCCTCGCCCCGCCGGAGACGCGCGTGGATCTCGCGACGAAGATCGCGCGCCACCTCCGATTCGTGGACATCGAGCGTCTGATCCCAGCAACAAGGCGCGAGCAGACGCGCTGCGAGCGCCCTCTCGCCGGGCGCCGGGGTCGAGTCGACGAGCTCGGAGGCCGCCTGGCTGGGCGGCGCGGGCTCGGCCCTGCCGGTGAGCGCCACGCCAGCGAGGGCGACGGCCAGCGCGGCCACGCGGCGCCAGCGCGAGCTCTGCGGCGACCGGAGCCCCACCGGTCCGCTTCCCTTTCGCGCGCCGTGAGGGAAATGGACCGGGGCATTGGCAGGCCCGTCCTGGTCTCGCTGGATCATCGCGAAACAGGCTAGCGTCGCCCGCTGCCAAGGTCCTGCGACACGATGTCGCGCTTGTCGCAGCGCGGCGATGTGCGCGCCGAAGGCCGGATTACGGCTGCATGGTTCGACGAGGTGCGACACCTTGACGCATTGCCCACCGGCACCACGAGCCCCCGGCCACGCTCCTCCAGGCACCCGAGCTCGGCCTGGATCTTGGCCTGCTCGTACGGGCCCACGCCGTCGAGCCGTGCGTCCGGCATGATGCCCGGCCCTTTCTACTGCCGATTCATGCAGGGTTGGAGGACCTGTCAGCCAGTCGCTGGATCGGTGCAAGGGCGAGAGGCGGGGAAGGAGCACTACCAGCCGAGGCCATTTGTCGGCTCCACAAGCACGCGAAAATGGTAGGATTGGACAATGCTAACGACACCTTCGTTGTGGTCGTCGTTCACCCCTGCGCTGCGACGATTTCGACGACTGTTACGCGACCGGGGCCGTCGACATGCGCTCGCAGTGAGGCGAGATGGATCCTGGCGACCCATCGACACCGACCGCTGCCCATCTCCTCTTACTCGCGAAATCGAAGGAAGGAGCCACTCGGCATGACGACGCGCCCCAAGTCGGAGCACCGTGACTATCGCTGGAGCAGCCTTCTGCGCGACCAGTCGAAACAGCCTACCATCGACGAGCGCCTCGAGGCCGTTCATCACGCGTGGGAGTCGGGCGACATGACCTTGGGTGATGTGCACGACCTGAACTTTGACGTGGCGACTCACGACGGTATCGATGAGACGCTCAGCAAGTTGGAAGAGCCGTGGCGTACGGCATTGTTCGAACAGCTCAAAGGCTGCGCCCTGGCGGACCCAGCAGCGAAACCAATCCGGATCTTCGGCGGGATCTACGGGTACGAGCGAGAGCGCGATCCCGACAAGGCGGCGCAGATGAGACGCGAAGTCGAAGCGCAGCGCGCGACAGAGGATGATTACTTCATGAACGTCACGCGGCCCAGGATTCGGGAGTGGTGGACCAGACGCAAGAGCGACGAATAGCGAGCGTGTAGAGGAGCGGGAACATCCATTGACGGACATGCGGAAAACTTGAGCGAGGGCGCGCTGCTGGCCAACCAGACGCTACTGCTGACGATCACCCTCCCTCGCCGCGCTCGGTCTGACGCTCGAACGCCGGTACGTTGTGCTGCCGAGCCGCGAAGGTTCGCGTTGCACTGTCACCATGGGCATGTGCGGGAACGCTGAAACAGAGGGGGTTGCTGCTTGAACGCGCAGCGGCGCCCATGCATGGCGCGTCGCGGACGTCGTCGGCGCCCAGACTGCCCCGTCCGGTCGTCGGGGATGCCCATCGGCCTAAATCCTGCTACACTCCCGAGATGTCGTCCAGGAATACCGTGGCTCGCCAGGCGTCTCCGCACGGTCCGCCAATGAGCGGTCGGCGTTCTGTAGCCGCCCACTCATCGCCATGGGGTGGCTCCTTGCGGCTCTGGCCGGGGTCGGCGATGCTGGGCGCGGAGCGGCGCCGGCCCGCCGCGCGCACGGGACGACGAACGGCGAAGCGCTCGTCTGGGATACGAGGTCCCATCTTCGGGTGCAGGCGCTGCTGGACCGGACGAAAGCGTGCTTGCCGATGGACGACCCGATGGCGATGGGTCGACCATCGATGGATCAACCGGGGTCTGGTGGCAACCCGGGTAGGGTCAACAGGCCGAGTATGTCGTAGAGGTCTCCCCCTCGAACGCACGGAGTCAGTATGCCGGGAGATGGTCTATTTTCTGCAGGATGGTGGCTCAGGCTGTTCTTCTGGCACGCGGCGGTCGGTCTGCTGCTCATGGTCGCAGGTGGGCTGTTCAAGGCGAGCTTGATGATCTTGATCGGAATAGGGCTCTGCGTGCCGTTCCCTCTGATGCTCTTCCTGGTGATCGTCGTGCGCGGTACGGTCCTGCTGCTGGATAAAATCAGAGACGGCACAGAAGGGGGGAGAGAGTAGCTCGCGCCAAGGCGCACGGGATCGAGGTGGTCCGCGCCCTCGGCGGAGCGGCGCGATGATTCCTGCGGGCGTGCAGGTGTTCGTCACGCTGGATCCGGTGGACATGCGTTACCGCTTCGAGCGGCTTTCGGGTCTGATTCGCGAGCGCGTGGGTTAGAGGCGCGGTGCGGGGCACTTTTCGCGTTCGTCGGCAAGCGACGGACCACCATCAAGATCCGCTTCTTAGAGCGACGAAGGCTCCAGCGGCTTTTCGTCGACGTAGTCGCACGAGCAGTCCAGCAGGCGCCGACGTGACGCGGGGCCGTTCCCGCTCCCCCTCACCGCGCCTCCCGCGCCCCTGCCACCACCAGCGCGCTCTTCCGCCCCACCCGGTACGTCCTCACCGGCTCTCCCCGGACGATCCGGTCGTGCTCGCTCCAGCGCGCCGCCTCCCCTTCCGCGACGCGCCGGGCGGCGCGCTCGGCGAGCCGCTCGGCGATGCGCTCCACCCCGCGGCGGACGTTCGCGCGCTGCGAGCGCTCATCAGCGACGCGCACCGTGATCCCGCTCGGCCGGTGGTGGATCCGGACCGCCGATAGCGTCTTGTTCACGTGCTGCCCCCCCGGCCCGCTCGCGCGGCAGGCCGAGATCTCGAGCTCGCCGAGATCCACGCCCTCGCCCGCGCCCGTCCCGACGTCCGCCCCCGCAGCGTGGACCGCCACCCCCGCGAACCACCGCTTGCGCGCCGCCTTCCCCCGCGCCGCGCTCCGCTCGACCAGCGCGTGTGTCCCGAGCTCGCCCTCCAGGCAGCGCCGCGCGTCGCCCTCCACCAGGATCTCGACCGAGGCCGGCGCGTCCTCGTCGCCGTGCAGCGTGACGTCGACCACCGCGAGCCCGCGCTCCTCGCAGAGCGCCTCCATGCGCTCGGCGAGCCGCGCCACGAAGCGCCGCACCTCGACCGGCCCCCGCCCCGCGCTGATCTGCACCCACGACCGGCTCATCGCTTCACCGTGAGCACCGGCACGAGCGGCGCGACCGCCGTCGCCAGGCCGGCCTCGACGAGGCTCTCGATCACCGGCTCGATCGGCTTGTACGCGTCCGGGTGCTCCTCGAGCAGCAGCGCCGGATCGTCGCACACAACACGGCCGCCGAGCTCCGTGCGGGCGAGCTCGCGCCGCCGGTACCTGGCCGCGATCTTCTCGCGCGCCTCGCTGCGCCCCATCTTGCGGCCCGCGCCGTGCGCGACGGAGCGCAGCCCCGCCTCGGCGTCGCACGCGCGCATCACCCACGACGGCGCGCCGCGCGACCCGAGCACCACGGTGAAGTCGCTGCCCCGGGCGGGCGCCGCGCCCTTGCGGTGCACCCAGGCCAGCTCGCCGCCCACGGCCTCGCGCGCGACGTCGTTGTGGGTGAGGTCGAGCCCGCCCGTGATCGTCGACGCCCGCGAGGCGCCGAGCGCGCGCAGCATCCGGTACGCGAGCAGGAGCCGGTTCGCCCGCGCGAAGCGGCACGCGCCGGCAAGCTCGCCGAGGTACGGCTCGGCCGCGTCCCCCTCGAGCACCGCGCCGCCCCAGCGCTGCCCCAGCGCGCCGCCGAGCCCGCGCGAGCCGGAGTGCGCCACGACGACGAGCTCCCCCGCGGAGAGGCCGAGGGCCTTCGCCGCCGCAGGGTCCCGCAGCGCGCCGACCCGGGCGACCTCGAGGAAGTGGTTCCCCCCACCGACCGAGCCGAGCGCGCCCTCGTAGCCCGCGCGGTACGGCGAGGCGTCCCCGCTCGGGCGAAGGCCGTCCTCCGGCTCCGCCGCCGCGAGCCGCGCGAGCGCCTCGGGCACGCCGTCGACCTCGGCAAAGCCGCGCGCGCCGCGCTCCCAGACCCGCTCGAACACCGCCCGCGGGTCGCACTCGGCGAGCGGCTCGTCATCCATCGCCTGCCGGGCGCGCCGCTCGAGGACGTCCGGCGCCATGCGGCCGATCGACGTCGCGACGAGCCGCACGCCGCAGCCGGCGTCGCCGCCGATGAGCTCCGGGACGACCTGATCCGCGAAGGCGAAGGCCGCGCCGATGGGGATGCCCCGCCCGGCGTGCAGGTCCGGCATGCCCACGGCGCGGACGCAGCCCGGCAGCGCGGCGACGCGCGCGAGCTGCTGGACGGCGTTGCCCTCGAGCCAGACGTCGTCGCGGGCGACCAGGCGGGCGTGGGCAGGAAGGACTGCGCTATCGGCGGGGGCTTTCATCGAGATCTCCGGGGCAGGAGGCAAAGGCAGGCGCAAACGCGGAGGAGAACGGGAATGCCCATGGGAATGCGGAGGAGACTTGCGGCTTCCGTGCCAGCGCGCGGCCCGCGGCGACGCCGGCAGAACGCCTCAACGTGGTGCGCCGTGCACCAGATAAAGTGGTACATCATGCACCACGTCTGGTGTACGGTGCACCAGTGAATCGCCTCCTCCTCACCTGGTCGGACGCGGGCACGCTCGGGCCGGCGCCGGCGCACCACGGCCGCCGGCCCGAGGGCGATCGCGGGCCGGTGCTGCGGCTCCTCGACCAGGAAGAGAGCCGCTACGACGCGATCGTGGTCCTCACCATCCCGGCGGGCGAGGCGCCGTCGCGGGCGCTCGTCGAGCAGGCGCGGGCCCGCGCGCCGCGGATCGAGCTCCGGGTCGTGGACGTCGACGATCCGTCGGACCACGCGAAGCTCTTCCGGGCGCTCGGGAAGCTCTCGGCGCAGCTCAAGCGCGCCTTTCCACCCGCGGCGTGGGCGACGGACGTCCTGCTCTCGGCCGGCACGCCGCAGGCGCAGACGCTCTGGGTCATCCTGGTGCAGGCGGGGATCCTGCCGGCGCGCATGCTCCAGGTGATCCCGGCGGCGTTCGTGCCGCACCCGCACCCGCGGCCGGTGCGCGAGGTCCGGCTCGACATCGAGGGTTTCCCGGAGATCCGCGCGCTGCGCGAGGAGGTCGTGCGCCTGCGGGCCGAGGCGCGCACGCGCGACACGGTGCTCGTGGGCGAGAGCGAGCCGATGCGCTTCCTCCGCGCCCGCATCGCCCGGGTCGCCGCGACCGACGTGCCTGTGCTGATCGTCGGCGAGACCGGGACCGGAAAGGAGCTCGCGGCCAGGGCGATCCACGAGCACAGCCCGCGCGCGAGAGGGCCGTTCATCGCGGAGAACTGCAGCGTCTTCGCCGAGGGCGTGCTCGCGAGCGAGCTGTTCGGCCACGAGGCGGGGGCCTTCACCGGGGCCGCGGGGCGGCGGCGCGGCGTCTTCGAGCAGGCGCACGGCGGGACGCTGTTCCTCGACGAGATCGGCGAGCTGTCGCCGCGGGTGCAGGCGTCGCTGCTGCGCGTGCTCCAGGACGGGACGCTGCGGCGGGTGGGCGGCGAGGCGAAGATCGAGCTGGACGTCCGCGTCCTCGCCGCCACCCACCGCGACCTCGCGGCGATGGTCGAGGAAGGGACGTTCCGCGAGGACCTGTATTACCGGCTCCGCGGCGCGATCATCGAGGTTCCCCCGCTCCGTGCGCGGGGTGGCGACATCGAGGTGCTCGTCGGCGCGTTCCTCGACGAGGTGCAGCCGCGGCGCAAGGGGCGCGGGCTCGAGGTGACGCGCGAGGCGCTGAGGAGCCTTTACCAGCACGCCTGGCCGGGCAACGTGCGCGAGCTGCGCGCGGAGGTGCAGCGGTGGGGCGTGTTCTGCGAGCACACGGTCGACGTGGGCGATCTCGCGCCGGAGATCGCGTCGCCGGCGGCGCGGCCCGCGAGCGGCGGCGCAGGCGGGATCGCGCGAGCGCCGGAGTCGGAGGCAGGCGGCGAGGAGGTCGCGCCGCTCGCGGAGGCCGTGGCGTCGGCCGAGCGCGCCGCGATCGGGCGCGCGCTCGAGGTGCACCAGGGCAACCTCTCGCGCGCGGCGCGCGCGCTCGCCATCGACAGGAACACCCTGAAGCGCAAGATGGCGGCCCATCGCCTCGGCAAGGGGGCGCCTGCGCGCTCGACGATCCGAAGAAGCTGAAGCTGCCGCCGCTGCCGAACAAAGAGAAGAAGAAGACGAACGATCGCGGATACCGCGAACGGCGCCCGGGCCGCCGGCGCCAGCAGCGATGTCCTCGATGTCCCGAGGCTGGGCGCCCGAAGCCCGGAGAGCCGATGCCTACGCCAGGAGCACCCACGAGCGCGCGCGCCTGGTTCACCGCTTGCATTGCCCTGTCGAGCAAGCTGGGAGGTCGTGCGAATGCTGGCGCTCACATACCATGGGCCGAAGAACGTCCGCGTCGAGGAAAACCCGGAGCCTCGGGTTCAACATCCGAACGACGTGGTCCTGCGCGTGAGTCGCGCCACGATCTGCGGCTCGGATCTGCACCTCTATCATGGCTACGTGCCTGACACGCGCGTGGGGACCATCTTCGGCCATGAGTTCACCGGCGTCGTGGAGGAGCTCGGGGCCTCCGTGCAAACGCTGAAGCGCGGCGACCGGGTCGTGGTGCCCTTCAACATCGCCTGCGGGACGTGCTTCTTCTGCCAGCGAGAGCGCACCTCCGCCTGCGAGAACACGAACCCGCTCACCACGCTCGCCAGCGGGATCTTCGGTTATTCACACACCACCGGCGGCTACCAGGGCGGCCAGGCCGAGCGCGTCCGCGTCCCCTTCGCCGACGTCGGCCCCATGAAGATCCCCGACGACCTCTCGGACGAGGACGCGCTCTTTCTCTCGGACATCATCCCCACGGGGTACCAGGCCGCGGAGATGGGGGACATCGGCCCCGCGGACACCGTGGCCGTCTTCGGCTGCGGGCCCGTCGGCCTCGTGGCCCAGCGGTGCGCATGGCTCCTCGGCGCGCGCCGGGTCATCGCCGTCGATTCGGTCGGTTACCGCCTCGATTTCGCGCGCCGGCACAACAAGGCAGAGACGCTCGATTTCAGCGAGACCCATGATGTCGTGTCCGCGCTCCGGGACATGACCGACGGCCGCGGGCCGGACGTCTGCATCGAGGCGGTCGGCCTCGAGGCGAACGGCTCGGCGCTGCACGACGTGCTGGGCAAGGCGCTCAAGCTCGAGGCCGGGTCGCCCGTCGCCCTCAACTGGGCGATCCAGTCGGTCCGCCGCGGCGGGAGGGTCTCGATCGTCGGCGTCTACGGGCCGCCGTGGAACCTCCTCGACGTGGGCGCGGCCATGAACAAGGGCCTGACGATCAAGACCGGGCAGTGCGACGTCAAGCGGTACATGCCCCGCCTGCTCGAGCACATCCGCAGCGGGAACATCGACCCGAGGGCGCTCATCACCCACCGCGTCCCGCTCGAGGCGGCCGCGGAGATGTACCGGGTGTTCGCGGCGAGGACCGACGGGATCCTCAAATGCGTGCTCATTCCGCGGGGGGCCAAGTGAGCTCTGCCATCGAGGAGGAGGCGATCATGGAAGCCGAGATCGTGCTGCCGAGGGAGCTGCCGTACTGGGGAGTCGATCTTTGCCTCGAGGACAGGCCCGGCGTCCCGAGGGAGGTGCCGCCGCGCCTCCTGGAGAGCGCGCACTGGCTCGAGCCCGAGCAGCAGCCGATCGAGGGGCCGCTGCTCAGGCACCCCGGGCGCGCCCGCCCGACGCCGGTGTTCAGCACCGCATTGCCGCCGAGAGGAGCGAGCGGCGCGCTGCGCCGCGTCGCAACCAAGGTCCCGGATCACCGGCTCTCCCACTGGGTCGCGCTGTTCATCGCGGATCGGGTCGACGTGATCGAGAGCCTCCCTCTCCTGTTGAAGAGGCGGGCCGTCAGGGCAGGCAAGCCCAGGCGCGCGGCGTCACAGCGCGCGTGACGAAAGGCGTGCTCGCGCCGATCCAGCGTGGCACACGCGATGCCGGATCGGGACCAGGGCCCCCGGGGCCATGGCGAGATGCGAGGAGCCGAGCGCATGCGCACTGGATGGATGGAAGCTGAAGGCCAGGAGAGCTCGGGCATGCGGCGCGTGATGTCCGGCGCCGCCGAGCAGGCGGCATGAACGCCGCTGACGCGCTCGTGCTCTTCGGAGCGACAGGCGACCTGGCCTTCAAGAAGATCTTCCCGGCGCTGGCCGGGCTGATCCGCCGCCGCAAGCTGGAGGTGCCGATCGTCGGCGTGGCCAAGAGCCCGTGGAGCCTCGATCAGCTCTGCGCCCGCGTCCGCGAGAGCCTCGAGCGGGCGGGCGCGTTCGAGGCGGGCGTGTATCGCGAGCTGTGCGCGCGGCTCTCGTACGTGAGCGGGGATTACGCCGATCCGGCGACGTTCCACCGCCTCCGCGAGCGGCTCGGCACCGCCCAGCGGCCGCTCCACTACATGGCCGTGCCGCCCGACCTGTTCGAAGAGGTCGTCAAGGCGCTCGACCGCTCCGGGTGCGTGCGGCGAGGGCGGCTCGTCGTCGAGAAGCCGTTCGGCCACGATCTGGAGTCCGCTCGGGCGCTGTACCGCACGCTCGCGAGCGTCTTTCCGGAAGAGGAGATCTTCCGGATCGACCACTTCCTCGGCAAAGAGCCTGTCCAGAACATCGTTTACTTCCGCTTCGCGAACGCGCTGCTCGAGCCGGTCTGGAACTCCCACCATGTCGAGAGCGTCCAGATCACCATGGCCGAGAGGTTCGGCATCGAGGGCCGCGGCCGGTTCTACGACGCCACCGGGTGCATCCGCGACGTCCTGCAAAACCATCTCCTGCAGGTGCTCGCGTGCCTCGCCATGGATCCTCCCCCGTCCGGGGACGCCGACGCCGTGCGCGCGGAGCGCGTCCGGCTGCTGCGGGCCATCACGCCGCTCGATCCGGCGCACGTCGTCCGCGGTCAATACAACGGGTACCGCGGCGAGCCGGGCGTCGCGCCAGGGTCGCAGGTCGAGACGTTCTGCGCCGCGCGGCTCCGCATCCACACCTGGCGCTGGGCGGGCGTGCCGTTCTGCATCCGCGCTGGCAAGCGCCTCGCCGTCACGGCGACCGAGGTGCTCGTCCTGCTGCGGCGGCCTCCGCACGCCGTGTTCGAGGATGTCGGGCGCGGGGCTCCAGACTACGTGCGCATCCGGCTCGCCCCGGCCCCGGAGCTCGCCGTCGGCGTGCGGATCAAGGCGCCCGGCGAGCTGATGGCCGGACAGCCGACCGAGCTGCTCGTGGCGAGCGACCTGTCCGAGGCGCTGGGGCCCTACGAGCGGCTCCTCGGCGATGCGCTCGCCGGCGATCCGACCCTGTTCGCGAGCCAGGCCGAAGTGGAGGCGCAATGGGCCGTGGTCGATCCGGTCCTGGACCAGGCGACGCCGCTCTCGCCCTATGAGCCGGGCAGCTGGGGCCCAGCCGAAGCCGACCGCCTCGTCGCCGACCTCGGCGGGTGGCGGACGCCCTCCCTGGCCACCCCGCTGGCGAGGAGAGCCGCATGACCGCGATTCGCGTGCTGCTCGCCGACGTGGACGGCGCGCTCCTCACGCCCGACGGCGTGCTCACCCCCAGGGCGGAGCAGGCCGTGAGTCGGCTCCGCGACGCCGGGATCGACCTCGCGCTGATGAGCAGGCGCTCGCCGCGCGGCCTGCGCGTCCTGCTCGGGCGGCTGGGGATCGCGACGCCGTTCGCCGCGTTCGGCGGCGCCATGCTGGTGCGGCCGGATCTCTCCGTCATCGAGCAGCACCCGCTCGACAACGGCGCGGCCGCGGTCGTCATCGCGACCCTGGAGCGACACGGCGCCGCGGTCTGGGTCTACCAGGGCGACGACTGGCTGGTGCGCCGCGCCGACGCGCCGCACGTCGCGCGCGAGCAGGCGGTCGCGCAGTGTGTCCCCAGGGTCGTCGAGCGCTGGGAAGGCGTCGTGGACAGCGCGGTCAAGATCGTCGGTGTCAGCGATGACGCCGAGGTGCTGGAGCGCGGCGAGTCGGACCTCCGGGGGGCCTGCGCGTTCTTCTCTGCGTCGCGCCCCGTGCCTCATTGCATCGAGGTGATGCACCCGCGGGCCAACTCCGGAGAGGTCGCGAGGGCCCTCTCGGCACGCCTCGGCCTCTCCGGCGCGGCCATGGCCGCGATCGGCGAGCAGCCCGACCATGTGCTCATGTTCAGGGAGAGCGGGCTCAGCATCGCCATGGGGCAGGCGCGCGCCGTCGTGCAGCGGCAAGCCCACTTCATCACGCTGTCGAACGCCGACGAGGGCTTCGCGCACGCCGTGGAGACCTGGCTGCTCGCCACGAGCGGTGGTGGCCAGTGAGGGACGAGCGTCAGGCGCGGTCTCCGGCCCGGGGCGCCTGTCACATGCTGGCCACCGGCCGCTGTCGCGCGGCGGTGCCGATCAGCAGCATCGACGTGCCGCTGACGAGGACGTTGACGCCCACGAGCAGCCCGATCGCCCACGCCGCGGTGCTCGGCCAGCGCCACCAGATCAGGACCCCGAGCGCCAGCGCGAGCAACCCGTCGAACAGGAGCCAGCCCCAGGCGGGCATCTCGCGGTGCTGGAGCGCGCGGACGATCTTGAGGAAGCCTTCCACGAAGAAGAAGGCCGCGAGGATCAAGGTCAGCGTGACCGTGCCCGTCAACGGGAAGACCACGATCAGGACCCCCGCGGCGATCTGGAGCAGGGCGCTCGCGAGCGACCAGCCGGAGTTGGCCCATCGCCGGTGCTGGATGGCGTGGACGCCCTGGAAGAGGCCGCTCGCCACCAGCACGGCCCCGATGGCGACCGCCGTGACCAGCGAGGCGATCACGGGCATGAGGATCGCGAGAGCGCCAAGCACCAGAAGGGCGATGCCGAGCCCGATGAACGAGCCGCGGTTCTCCCGCAAGGTGTGGGGCTCGACCAGTTGCAATCCGAAGCTCGTCGTGCGAGCAGAGTCCTGCCAGCGATCAGCCATGTATGTACCCTCCTCTTCCCGGAGCTGGAGTTTCGCCGTAACGTAAATGGAAGCCCAGCGCCTCACCGGCGTGCCTGCTCGCCGCAACGAGCGCCACGCGCTCCGCCGAGAGCGCATGAGCCGGGCGGGGCACCGCAGGGGTCGGGCCACGACGAACAAGGTGCCGCCCCCGAGCGGTGTCAAGTGACTCCAGAGCGACCGGCCTCGCGCGCCCGTGATCAGGTTGCTCACCCCCTCACGCCCAGGGGGTGGTCGGCGGCCCTCTCCGCGGCGTCGTTCTACCAGCGATCCGCGCGGCCGGGCCGCTCAGCCGGCGAGCCAGCGCAGGAGCGCCCGCCCGCGCTCACTCGTACCACGTCGGCACGATCTCCCGCACCTCGGGCAGCGCGGCGATACGACAGACCTGGTCCCATGCCGCGTCCTCGAGCGCGCCATGGCGCGCGGTGCACTCGGCGTCTCCCGTGGGGAAGAAGTACAGCGTCTCTGCGGGCACATCGCACCTGGCGCGCCCCCTCGACGAGCCGGCCCGGATCGCGGGCGCGATGCCCCGCACGCGCGCGAGGAGCGCCGCGTCGTCCGACGGCAGGCAAAACTCCAGGGATCCATCGTTCACGCACCCCGTTTCCCTGGTGAACGCGAGCTTCTGGGTCGGGCACGTCGGCGCAGGGGGCGGAGGCGCCTCGACGACCCCGTCCCCCGGCGTGGACGGCGGCGCCGACGTACAGCCCGCCAAGCACGCTATCAGCCAACGAGAGATCGCGAATCGTCGCATGGATCCACTCTCCATGTGCTCCGGCGGCGCACCTCTAGCCGATATCGCAGAGACGCTGGGACTGTCAACCCGGCGGTCCTGCAGTTTGGGCTTGACGTCTCCAAGACGTTTGGGTGTGCTTTCCCTCGGCCTCGGCGGGCTTCAACCTCGACGACCTCGGGCTGGTGCAAAAATGAACGTGCGACTCCTTCTCTCGCTGTCCGCGCTGGGCGCTCCGCTGCTCGTCGCGACGAGCGGCTGGGCCAAGGACTACTACGTGGCCCCGGCGCCCGCCGGCGACGACGCGAACGCCGGCACCGAAGCCGCGCCGTTCGCGTCGATGGCCAAAGCGCAAAGCGTGGCCCAGGCCGGCGACGTCTTCTACTTCAAAGGCGGCACGTACACCTACACGGAGGGCACCACCACCTGCTCGAGCGGGACGGCGACCATCAGCGGCGTGGTGCTGAACAAGAGCGGGAGCGCCGGCAACCTGATCAAGTACTGGGCGGCGCCCGGCGAGAAGCCCGTCTTCGATTTCGACGGCATCAGGGATTCGTGCCGCATCAAGGGCATCCTCGTCTCCGGCAATTACATCCACCTCAAGGGACTCGAGATCAAAGGCGTTCGCCAGAACAACAACCTGAACCACGAGTCCTGGGGCGTGTGGAATCAGGGCAGCAACAACATCTTCGAAGCGCTCGACGTCCACCACATCATGGGCGCCGGCATCTTCATCCAGCGCGGCAGCAACAACCTCGTGCTCAACTGCGACTCGCACGACAACCTCGACGAGCTCACGTCGAACGGCGCGGGCGAGAGCGCGGACGGCTTCGGCTGTCACGTCGGCGCCCGGGAGACCGGCAATGTATTCCGAGGCTGCCGCGCCTGGTGGAACGCGGACGACGGCTACGATTTCATCAACTCCGGCGCCGCCTGCCTCGTCGAGCGCTCGTGGGCCTGGTACAACGGCTACAGGCCGGGGACGCAGACCGGCATCGGCAACGGCAACGGCTTCAAGGGCGGCGGCTACGGCGCCGATCCGGCGAGATTTCCGGCCGAGCCCGCCGCGCACACGGTGCAGAACTGTCTCGCCGCCTTCAACAGGGCGGCAGGGTTCTACGCGAACCACCACCCGAGCACGCTCTACTTCTACAACAACACGTCGTACGGCAATCGCCCCGACTTCAACATGCTCGGGATGGATTCGAACGGGAACGACATCACCGTCGGGGTTTACCGGAACAACCTGGCGTTCGGCGGGACGCTGTTCTCGAACCGGAACGGCGCCGACGACGCGAACAACTCCTGGACGTCGGGGGGTGTCACGGTCTCGGACGCGGACTTTCAGAATCCGTCCGAAATGGGGCTGGACGCTCCGCGACAGGCTGACGGCAGCTTGCCCGTGCTCACGAATTTCCGCCTCGCGCCGGACAGCGACGCCATCGACAAGGGCGTCGACGTCGGGCTGCCCTACGCAGGCTCCGCTCCGGATCTTGGCTGCTTCGAGGCGGGGTTGGCCGAGACCGAGACCGCCGGGGCTTCCGGCACCGGCGGCGCGGCGAGCGCTGGCTCGGGCGGCGGCGGTACCGCGGATACGGGGTCGGGCGGCGCGAGCGCAAGCGCAAGCGGAGGAGCGGTAAGCGGCGGCGCAGACAGCGGCGGCACGACGAGCGTCGGTAGCGGCGGAACCCTGGGCACGGGCGGCGATGGCACCGAGCCGAGCGCGAGCAGCGCCGACGACTCGGCCGGATGCGCGTGCAGCACGCTTGGCGGCCACCGGCCGGACGCAGCGAGCCTCGTACTCCTCAACCTCGTGCTTTGGGCCTTCAGAGCGCGCCGGAAGCGCCGAGTCCCGGCCAGCGCATGAGCGCTGCCGCGGCTCGCGTGTCGCAGCCCTTCGCCCCGTTCTCCAGTTTCGTACGAAGCGCGCTAGACGGCCTATTGCCGGCGTGGCAAGGCTTCCATCGCATGAACCCGAGCTCCAAGCCTCAGCTCCAGACCCGACGCGGCCGTCTGTGGCGCCTCCTGTTGGCCCCGAGCGCGTTGTTGGCGAGTGCGGCCTGCTCTGACGGCGGCGGGGCTGACACAGACAATCCGGGAAGCGGCGGGGCTCCGACGAGCGGCGGCAGCTCGAGCGCAGGCGGCACCTTCGCGGCGACTACTGGCACATCTACGGCATCGACGTCCTCCGAGCCGGCGACAACGGCATGTTCGTCAGCGGCTCCCACAACGTGATCGAATACTCCACGTTCGTCGAATGCGCCGACACCGGACTCCAGCTGGGCGGAGGAGCGGCCGACAACCTGGTGCTCAACTGCGATTCGTATTTCAACGCCGATTCCAGCCTGGAGAACGCCGACGGCTTCGCGGCCAAGCTCGACGTCGGCACGGGCAACAAGTTCGTGGGCTGCCGCGCCTGGAACAACCTCGATGATGGCTGGGACGGCTACCTGCGCCCTGCAAACAACGTCACCACGACCTACGACGACTGCTGGGCCATCGACAACGGGAAGCTCAAGAATGGCTCGGCCGGCGCAGGCGACGGCAACGGCTTCAAGTCCGGCGGCAGCGACGGCAAAGATCTGAGCCACAACGCCATCTACACGCGGTGCATCGCCGCGGGGAACGTCAACGACGGCTTCGACCACAACAGCAACCGCGGCAGCGTCACGATCCTGAACAGCGCGGCGCACGCCAATGGCAGCAACATCAACTTCAGCACCTCGAACACCGCGGCGTCGTTGACCATCAGAAACACGATCTCCCTGGGAACGAACGGGTCACTGTCGGCGACGACCACGAGCATCACGAACAACAGCTGGCAAGGTGGACTGTCGGCCACGAGCGGCGATTTCGTGAGCGTCGACACCAGCCTGCTCAAGGGCCCCCGCAAGGCCGATGGCAGCTTGCCGGACGTCGACTATCTGAAGCTGGTGCCGGGCAGCGATCTCCGCGATGCGGGCGTCGACGTAGGCGTGGAGTACAACGGATCCGCGCCGGATCTCGGTCCCTTCGAGAGCGAAGAGTAGTCCCACCGGCGCAGGCGCGTGAGCCAATGTGCCTGGTGCCCTGGATCCATCAAGCCGGCTTGTCGCGGAGCGCGAGCCCGATCCCGACCGCGGCCGCGCCGATCACGAACGGCAGGACGCCCAGCGAGGCGCCGATCGTCACGCACTGATTGGCCTCCTCCGTGCCGACGCGCCGGATCATCTCGCGCAGCGTGGCGTCGTTCTCGCCGCCGGGATAACCAAGCGCCGCTTCCACGCGGGCGATTCCGATGGAGCGGCCGAGCAGCCCCACCGAGACGGCGCTGAGCCCCAGCAGCACGGCGATGGCGCCCGGGATCCAGGCCATGCCCCGCGCCTTCGTCGCCAGCATCGCCGCCCCCGCAAGGCCGATCGCGATGCCGGCTATCCCGGCCAGGAGGGCGAGCCACGCCGCCCACCCGCACGCCGTGAACGCTTCCAGCACGCTTTGCATGCTGCCCTCTAGCGCAGCGCCTGCCCGGAGAGAAGCGTCAGGTCCACCGCATGGGGCTCCTCGCGCACCCCTTACCGGCATCGGTTCATCGGCGGAGTCGGGCGCGGAAGGTCACCGCTCATGTCGCGCGCGGCGTCCACCTGATGTGGAGCAGAGCCCCCCACCCTGCGAGTCTTCGCCTCCAGCTGACCACAGGAGGCACTGGCGCCACCGCCGGGCGTGGGACCTCTGCGATTCCGCCCCGATTCCCACGAGACGGCGCTCCGGCTACGCTCCGCGCTCCGAGGTGCACCCGATGAAGGTTTGGCGAATCGAACGCATGATCGTGATTCCAACAGCGTTCTGTGCTGCGGCGTGCGCCGCTCCAGGCCCCGACGAAGGACCGCTCGCGACCGCCCCCGCGGCGCTCACCGTCACCGAGGACCAGAAGCTGACCGAGGAGACGCCGGCCCTCCAGCGCGTGTTCGGGTTCGCGGTCGCGGGCAGCGGTGACACGGCGCTGATCGGAGCGCCGGACGAGAACAGCCTGACCCGCGGCGCCGCGCACGTCTACACCGTGACCGACGGGGCCGCGACGCTCGACGCCACGCTCGCGCCCAGCGACGGCGAAAATGGCATGGTGTTCGGCCGTCAGGTGGCCCTCGACGGCGATACCGCTGCCGTCATGGCCAGCGCCAACTATGAGGTGCGGCCGTACGAAGAGCGCGTCTATGTGTTTGTCCGGAGCGACGGCGCCTGGTCGGAGCAAGCGAAGCTGACCGTCCCCGAGGATCCGGCGTTGAGCTTCTCGAGGATGGCGGTCGACGTCGGTGGGGACACGGTCGTCGCGAGCACGGTGGGAGAGGACATCGACCTCGTGCGGGGCAAGGCATTTGCGTTCACGAGGACGGGCAACGCGTGGTCGCCGCGGGTGGAGCTCGTGCCTCAGGACGGCCCTCGGGGATTCGGCTGGTCGGTCGCTGTGTCGGGCGACACGGCGATCGTGGGCGCGGCGGCGGATTCGCCCGAAGGCAGCGAGTTCGCCGGCTCGGCCTACGTGTTCGTGCGTGATGGGGGCAGCTGGACGCAACAGGCGAAGCTCCTGCCGCATGACATGAGCGCCCGCGCGTCCTTCGGCTTCTCGGTCGATCTCGCGGGGGACACCGCGGCGATCGGAGCCAAGAGCGCGGTGTACATCTATACGCGGAGCGACGGCGCCTGGACCGAGCAGGCGAAGCTCGTGCCCGCCTTGAGAGGGAGCGAGGCGACAGGGGTGCAGCTCCTGGGCAACGCCGTGGTCGCCGGGTTCGTCGGCGTGGCTGACAACAAGGGGATCGTGTCCGTGTTTCACGGAGGAGAAGGAACATGGACGGAGGTGCGAACGCTCGCGCCGTCGGATGGGCAAACGCTGGATTTTTTCGGGTGGAGCGCGGGATACGCGGGCGGGAGCGTGGTCGTCGGGGCGCCGTACCACAGCGCCCCTCTGGACCGGAGCGGCGCGGCCTATGTGTACGCGCTGCCGTCCCTGGACGGCGCGGCGTGCGTGGCGGACACCGATTGCCTGAGCGGCTCCTGCGAGGCCGGCCAGTGCGCGCCCGGGGGCAGCAGCGGCGCGGGCGGCGGCGGCGCTGGCGGTGAGGCGGGCGGCGGCGGCTCTGGCGGTGAGGCGGGCGGCGCGAGCAGCAGTGTTGCGGGCGGCGGTGGCTCTGGCGGTGACGCCGGCGGCGGCGGCTCTGGCGGTGACGCGGGCGGCGGGAACGCGGGCAGTAGCACGGCGTCAGCCGGTACGGGCAGTCCTGGGACCGACGCCGGCGGGGATGGCGGCTGCCGCATTGGCGGTCCAGGTCAGCCGACGCGCAGCGCTTCCACCCTCATGGCCTTCGCGCTCGCGCTGGCCGTCTTGCCGGCAAGACGCCTCCGCGATGCGCGCCGCCGACGGCTGGCGGCCCGGGATACGGCCCTCCCGGCCTGAGACCACAGCTCGCCCGCTGCGGGCCATTGCCGGTGGGGATCGCCTCGCTCATGTTCCCGGCCGCAGGGCCGTGTCGCGCCGCCGAGCCCGGGCGGCCGTGCCTGCTTGTCCAGAGGGTACAGGCAGGCGTTCGCGCTGGCGTTTCCCGGGCAGCCGCGGGCCGTGACGTTCGACAACCTCGCGCGGGCGCTCGCGGCGTCCGAGGCCACGCTGTTCACGCGGAGCCGCTGGGACGTGTTCCTCGAGGGGGACAATCCATGACGGCTCGGTCTCCTCGCTGGAGGAGGCCGTGAGCTGGAGGAGGCCGTGAGGAGGATGGCGAGACACCAGCTCGGGAAGGAGCTGGACGACAAGGAGGTGCACCTGATCACCCGCTGGCTCGACAGCCTGACGGGCCGGATCCCCCGCGCCGACATCGAGCTCGACGAGGCGTCGCGCGCGATCGTGCTGGAGCCAGGATACCCAGGAAAATTGTGACCCACCTCAGCCCGCGGCTGGGATAATATCGCCCTGGACGGCGATGGACGCGCAGAAGACCGTGGCGCTCGAGGCGGAGCTGGACGCGTTGCAGAAGGAAGTGCAGCGCCTGCGCTCCCGCGTCGCCGAGCTGGAGGAGGCCGGCCGCGGCTTCCCGGAGCGCTTGCTCGACGCGCTGCCCAGCCTCGTTTACGTGCTCGATCTCGATGAGGGGCGGTACGTCTACTGGAACCGGGAGCTCGCCGATCTCGTCGGAGAGGGCGGCGGAGCCGCGGCGGGCTCGCCCCGCGGCGGCGGCCTGTCCCCGATAGTCCATCCGGACGATATCGGTCGCATCGAGGAGTACCGGGCTCGCGTGGCCGCCTCGGAGAGCGGGGAGCAGGCGACGGTGGAGTACCGCGTGCGCGGTCGCGACGGCGGCTGGCGATGGTTCCTCGAGCGAGGCGTCGCGCTCGGCCGCGAGGGACCGGGGCGGCGGATGCTGGGCTCGGCGCACGACATCACCCCGCGCAAGCACACGGAGCAGATGCTCGAGCGGAGTGAGAGCCTGCTCCATGCGTTCCTCGAATACACGCCGTCCATGATGGTCGCCGTGGACGCCGAGGGCCGGCTCCTCCTCGTGAACCGCGAAATCGAGTCGTTCTACAAGATGAGCCGCGAGGAATTGCTGGGGCGGGTCGTCTACGACCTTCTCCCGACGCCGGCGGCTACCTCGATACGAAAAGCCAATGAAGAGGTGGCGGCCGCCGGACGTCCGGGCGCATCCGAGCAGGTGCTCGTCTTCCCGAACGGTCCGCGCACCTACCTGTCGACCAAGTTCCCCATCCGCGACGCCGAGGGGAAGATCTACGCGGTCGGGACGATCTCGGTGGACATCAGCCGAGCCAAGCAGGCCGAGGCCGAGCGCGCGGAGATGCAGCGGCGGCTCATCGAGATGCAGCAGGCGACGATCCAGGAGCTCATCACCCCGCTCCTGCCGCTGGCGCCTGGCGTCGTCGCGATGCCGATCGTCGGGAGCGTCGACCCCGCGCGCGCCGAGCAGATCCTGACGACGTTGCTTGAAGGGATCGCCGCCCAGCAGGCCAGGATCGCCATCCTCGACATCACCGGGGTGAAGGTCGTCGACGAGCGGGTGGCGCAATCCTTCGTCGACGCGGCCCGGGCCGCGGGATTGCTCGGCACCCGGGTCGTGCTCACCGGCATCAAGCCGCAGATCGCGCAGACGCTCACCACGATCGGCGCCGATCTGAGCGGCATCGTCACCAAAGGGACCCTGGAGAGCGGCATCGCTTACGCGCTGGGACGCCGGCTCCGCTGGTGACCGAGCGCGCACCCACCGAGAGACCGGGTGTACGCGGGTACGCACAAGGCCTTCACGGCATCGGCGGAGCGCGCGACGACCTCGGGAGAGCAGGTTTCAGGCGCCCCTGACGGTGTACTCTGGTGATGACATGCGCCCGCGCCCATCATGGAGCGCGGGGCGCTGTCGGTACAACGTGCGATGTGACCCAGGAGGTTGCGTATGAAGCCTGGAGTGATGCCGTTACGTGGCGTGATCGTGGTGACCATGGCCGTCAGCCTGGTCGCGGGGGCAGCGCTGGCCCGCGGCGTGCCGATGCTGGAGAGTTACGATCCAATGCCCGGTCCCTCGCCGTGGGGCCCTGACGACGAGGCGGGCGCCTCCAACACGCAGACGCCGGACAAGGTCCTCGAGGGAAAGCGCCTGATCAAGGAGGGCAAGGTCTATCGTCTGGGTCACGTCTACGAGCCGGGGATGCCGACCTTCCCGGGCAACCAGGGGCTCTCCGTGGAGGCCGGGCCGACCGCGGTCATCCAGCAGCAGGTCACGAACTCCGAGGTGATGCACGGGGAGTTCGGCCAGATGGGGACCGAGTTCGACGCGCTGGGCCATTTCGGCTACATCCCGCCCGGGAGCACGGACCCCGCCGACGCGCTCTTCTACAACCAGTTCACTGGCGCCGAGATCCTCACGGAAGACGGGCTCGCGCACCTCGGCGTCGAGAACGTGAAGCCGCTCGTCACGCGCGGCGTGCTCCTCGACGTCAAGCGCTACGCGAACGGCGGGGAGACGCTCGCGTTCGGCCAGGAGATCACGCTGCCCATGGTGATGAAGACGCTGCGCGCGCAGAAGATGGACGCGCGCGACATCGGCGCCGGCGACGTCGTGCTGATCTTCACGGGCTGGGAGGAGAACTGGGAGCTCGGCACCGAGGGGTATTACACGCAGCCAGGCGTGGGGCTGGCCCAGCCGGGGATCGGGCTCGAGGTCGCGAAGTGGCTCTCGTCGAAGGGGATCGCCTGCGTCGGGTCGGACAACTTCGGCATCGAGGTCCTCCCGCCGAAGGCTCCGGTGGCGCCGGGGGTGATCTTCCCGGTGCACCATCACCTGCTGGTGAAGAGCGGAATCTTCATGCACGAGGTGATGGTGCTCTCGGAGCTGGCCGCGGATCTGGCCGCGGAGCTCCAGGAGCGGCCCCACGGCCACAAGAGCCCCTACGAGTTCTTCTACGTCTACAGCCCGCTGCCCCTCCGGGGCGCGTCCGGCTCACCGGGCATCCCGCTCGCGATCCGGTGAGCGGATCGGCGCGCCGGCGCCGCGCGCGCCCGCATGTCGCCACTGTCCTCTGGGCCTCTGTGGTTCGAGCTCTCTCTTCAGGGCGCCAGAAGCGCTCTCAGCCACGCCGTGCAGACGTCAACCGAGGCGTCTTCTCATGCTCAGGCTCGTGATCCGGTAGCCGAGCGACTCATAGAGCCGCCGCGCCCGCGTGTTCTGCGCGAAGACGTGGAGCTCGATATCCCGCGCGCCCAGGCCGCGGGCAGCCTCCTCGGCGAGCGCCATGACCCGGCGCCCGAGGCCCCGGCCGCGGGCGGCCTCACGCAGGTGAAACTCGTAGATGAACGCGCTTCGAAACCCGTCCACGCTGGTCATCCCGATCCAGAGGTGCCCGACCACGGCATTCCCTTCCAGCACCGAATAGAGGTGGTGGTCGGGGGTGGCGAGCCCCTGCGGCAGGAGCGCCTCCACCTGGGAGCGCGCGTTGCGCAGCGCGTCCGCGGTCCCGGCGTCCACGGCGCTCGCGCGCTCGCCCGCGTACGAAGAGATCACGAGCTCGACGAACGCAGCGAGCTCGGTGACGTCGAGAGGCCGCAGGGCGACGGGGGGGTCGGTCATCGGTAGATCCTACTTGCTCCTGCCCGGCCGTGTAGCCGGGCGAGGAGGTTAGGGCAACCGAGGATCGCCGGCGAACTCGGCTGCTTCACCCGGGGTGCTCGGCTCGCTCGCTCGCTAGGCTGCTCTGGGTCTGATAGAATGGTCGTTGGCCATGCTCGAGCTCCTCCGCAACGCGCACCACACCGTGACGGTCGACCCGGTCTCGCAGATCGCGCGGGTCACGCGGAGCCCGCTGCCGTCCGAGTCTGCCACGCAGTTCGAGGCGCTGTGGATGGAGGTGGGCCGCGCGCTCGACCGGGTCGACCGCCATCGGCTGTGTCTGCTCATCGATCTGCGCGCGGCGGTGGGGCGCAATGATCCGCAGTTCGAGGCGGCGATGCAGCGGATTCGGCCGGTCGTGATGGGCCGCTTCCGGCGCGTCGCCATCCTCGTGCGGACGACCGCGGGGGCGCTGCAGATCCAGCGCCATTTCCGCGAGGACGGCATCGATCGGATGATCGGCAGCGACGAGGCCCGGCTGCTCGATTACCTCCGCGATGCACCGGCGCGCAGCCGTTGATGCGGGTCGCGATCGGCGCAGCCCCCCAAGACGCGCGCGGCTGCGCCGTCTGCGATCTGCATCGAGGTGTCCTCCGTCCGGCGATATCCATCGCGGTGTCCCATGTTCCGTGAGGAGACGATGATCCGAAGTCACCCGCGGCGCCGCCGCAGGGGGAACCGCTGCCAAGCACGCTCCATCCCAGAGCGACCCCCGGCCCGACCTCTACAGTGCTCAGGCGAGCGAGTCGCGGCTCACCTTTCGTGACCGGCCGGCGACGATTTTTGTAACCTGGCGAAAATGAACGACTTTTGGGGCCAGCGACCGGGCCGCCCGCGCGCGCTCTCGACGGGCTCCTGGGCCGGTGAGATGTCGCCCTCGCGGGACGTGGCCAGTCGAAGACTGGGACGGATCACCACGCTTGAGCGCCGCGGTCCATGTCCTTTTCGAGCTTGCGCAGCCCCCGTACTCCGGTCTTCTCGTTTGTTGTTCGATGTGCTTGTCAGTTCGCGAATTCGACGTATAGTGTATTCGAATCGCGCCCTTGCCGTCCGCAATGTAGTCATGCGGCGTGTTGCAGCGCTCGTGTCGATCTGCCAGGTCGAGGCCCCATCCGTCCCGGTTTCGCATCTTGCGATGCCCTGGACGGTGTGTTCCGTACCGGAGAGGCGCGGCGGGAGGACAGCGAGGCATGCCTGGCGCTCGATGAGCGGTCGAGTCGAGAGATCGACAGTCTGCTCGATGGGGGGAGAGGGGTATGATGGTACGGACCGATTGCGGCATCGAGGCTCGTGATCTCAAGGATTCACGGACCTCCCGGCGGCTCGCCATCGCGCACGTGGTGAGCAGCTTCCAGACCGGCGGCGCCGAGCAGGTGGTCGTCGATCTCGCCGCGTCCCAGCGCGCCGCGGGTCATGACGTGCTGGCGGTCGCGATCGCCGAGGATCCAGACGGCCCGCGCGCCGAGCAGCTCCGGCGGCGCGGGGTCGAGGTGCACCTCGTGCCGAAATGCCCGGGGTTCGACGCGACGATCACCGCCCGCCTCGCCGCGCTGTTCGCGACGAAGGGCGTCACGCTCGTCCACGCGCACAACCACCTCTCGCTCATCTACGCGGCGCCCGCCGGATGGCTGCACCGGGTCCCCGTCATCCACACGAAGCACGGCGTGTCCCAGGACATGCAAGGACGGAGCTGGCTGCGCCGCGCCGCGTCCGCGTTCGTCGATGCTCATGTCGCTGTGTCGCAGCCGACCGCCGCGGTCGTCCTCGGCCGGCGCGA
Source organism: Sorangium sp. So ce128 (assembly GCF_051525245.1). NCBI lineage: Bacteria > Pseudomonadati > Myxococcota > Polyangiales > Polyangiaceae > Sorangium > Sorangium sp. So ce128. The sequence goes on from NZ_CP150313.1 coordinate 9,960,851, forward strand.
GGTCGACCCGCCGAAGCTGCATGTCGTCGTGAACGGCATCGATCTATCGCGGTTCGCGCCGGATCCGGCGGCGAGGGCGCGGGTGCGGGCCGAGCTCGCGATTCCACGAGACGCCTGGGTCGTCGGGAGCGTGGGGCGCCTCTCTCCCGTGAAGAACCACGCGCTGCTCGTGCGCGCCGCCGCGACGTCGCTGCCCCGGAACGGAAGGGTGCTCCTCGTCGGCGAGGGCGCCGAGCGCGGGCGGCTCGACGCCCTCGCGCGCGAGCTCGGGGTGTCCGAGCGCGTGCTGTTCGCAGGGGAGCGCCACGACGTGCCAGCGCTCCTCGCCGCGCTCGACGTGTTCGCGCTGCCGTCCCTCTCCGAGGGCCTGCCGCTCGCGCTCCTCGAGGCGATGGCCGCTGGGCTTCCGGCCGTTGCGACCGACGTGGGCGGCGTGTCCACCGTGCTCGTCCACGGGGAGACGGGCTATCTCGTGCCGTCCGACGAGGTAGCGCCGCTCGCCGCGAGGCTCTCGGAGCTCCACGCCAATCCCGCCCGCGCCGCGCAGATGGGCCGGAGCGGCCGGATGCTCGCGCTCCGGCGCTACTCGGCCATCCGGATGGCCGAGCGCTACATGGACCTGTACGCGCTGCTGCTCCTGCGGCATTCGCAGCGCGCCGCCGCTGTCCGCCCGAGCGCCCTGCTCGCCCGGATCTGGGGCGCGGACGAGGCGACGCGCGCAACCACCGCCGCCTCACACCGCGACGGCGGGCGAGCTCTCGGCGATCACCCGTCGTCGCGCTCGCCGGCGCCGCTCGCGAGCTGATCGGGCGGCGGAGCACCGCCGTCGCCGAACGCTGCTGGTTTCAAACGCTCTCGAGGGGGGACGACTCATGTCGAACGCAATGCGATGGCTCTCCGATCTCCTGGCCGCGCCGTGGGCGACGCGGCCATTCACGCCGATGATGCACGGCCATTCGACCATCATCGTGATGCATCGGCTCGCCGACCCGGATCGCGGGATCGAGGGCCTCGATCCGCGCGCCCTCCGGCGCGCGCTGCAGTTCCTGAGAAGCGAGCGGTATCCGCTCGTGTCGCTCGAGCGGGTGTTCCGAGGCCTCGCGGGCGAGGAGCCGTCCATCGACCGGGCCGTCGCCTTCACGATGGATGACGGCACGATCGACCAGGCGACGGTCGCCGCGCCGATCTTCGCGGAGTTCGATTGCCCGGCCACCATCTTCGTGGTGAGCGGCTATCTGGACGGCCATCTGTGGTGCTGGTGGCACCGCGTGGAGCACGTGTTCGAGACGACGCGGCGCCGCGAGTTCAGCGTGATGGTGGGAGGCCTCCGCCACGTCATCCGCCTGGACGGCGGCGTCCCGCGCGCGCAGCTCGCGCGGCGGTTCATGGAGCGCTGCAAGCGCGTGCCCGAGACCGAGAAGCTCCGCGCCATCCAGCTGCTCGCCGCCGCGGCCGAGGTCGATCTCCCGGCGCGCCCTCCCGCGCGGTACGCGCCCATGTCGTGGGATGACGTCCGCGCGTGCGAGGCGCGCGGCATCACGTTCGGTCCGCACACGGTCACCCATCCGGTGCTCTCCAGGACGACCGACGCGCAATCGAAGCACGAGATCCACGTGTCCTGGGCGCGCCTGCGCGCCGAGGCCAGGCGCCCGGTCCCCATCTTTTGTTATCCGAACGGGCACGTGGGGACGGACTTCGGTCCTCGCGAGCGCGCGACGCTCCGCCGGCTCGGCTTCCTGGGCGCCGTGACCAACTGGCCTGGCGACTATGCGACGGTCAGCGGATTCCGTAGCTCCGCGGACGCGCCGTTCTCGGTGCCGCGGATCGACTTCGGCGCGGATCACCGGAGCCTCATCCGCGCGGTGTCGGGCGTCCTGCGGACCAAGCAGCTACTGCAGCGGCAACTCGCCCTGCGAAGCGCGGTGGCGCCGGTCGATCCGGGCCTGATGCTCGATGGATCCCAGGACGAAGCCGAGGGCCCGCCGACCTCGCTGATCCAGTGATCGCGGAAGCCGCGCGCGGCCGCTCATGCGGGTCGCGGAAGGCGCGGCCCGGCGCGCGCCGGAGCGCCAGGCGCTGCTCGGCGCGAGGGGATCCCCTGCGCCCGAGGAGCCCGGCCGGGCGCTCACTTCTTTCGATAGGCGCCCGGCGTCGTCCCCGTACGGCGCTTGAACGCCGTCGTGAGGTGCCCCTGATTGGCGAAGCCACACTCCAGCGCGATCTCCGCGATGGACAGCCGCTCGTCCTGGAGCATGGTCATCGCCTTCTCGATGCGGCGCGAAATGACGTACTGGTGGGGAGTCTGGTGAAAGGCGCTCTTGAACAAGCGCGAGAAATGGTCCGGCGAGTAGCCCACCAGCCCCGCCAGGTCGACGAGCCCGAAGTTCGAGGAGAGCTCGCTGTCCACGAATTTTTCGATCTGGGTTCGCTGGCTCCTCGAGAGGCTCGCGTTGCGCAGCGAGATCTCCGCCCCTGATCCCGCTCCGTACCGCGCCGATAGGTAGGAAGCCAGCGCCAGGCAGAGCGACTGCACGTAGACGGCCCCGAAGTACTCCTGCCGCTCGGCCTGCGCCTGCAGGCGACGGACCAGGTCGACGACATGGGCGTCGACCAGACCGAACCGTGGCTCCCGCTCCGGCACCAGCACGGCGGACGGAGATGCACAGAGAGCCAACATGGATGCTTCGGGGAAGTTCACCGACGTGCACACGGAGGGCCGTCCCCGCCACGCGACGCTGTACAGCCTTGTCCTCCGCGGCAAGAGGTCCATCATTCCCGAGAGCCGCTCGAAGGAATGCTCCCGGACCTCGCCCGACGTCGGCTCCGCGAAGTGAATGTCGACCTGCGAGGGGCCTCCCGTCCACACCAGGACCGCATCACTCTCCGCCGAGAGCCCCTCGATCCGGCCGCTCTCGGGCACGTACCCGATCCGGAGGGGCAGCCCCACCCAGTCCGATCCGGTGAGAGCCGCCCCGTACTTTGCTGAGAACTCCGCGGTCATGCCTGGGGTCGCCCCGGAGCATCGTCGACGTCGAGGAACACGGGGGTCAAGCCCCTCGTGCGCCCGGCATGTGAGCGCACACACACCTCTGCTCGCGGGCGCCGGGTGGATCGGATCCCGCGCGTCGGGATCCTGAAAACCTTCGCCGGGAATTTGAACGACCTCGCTGCGAGCGCCACGTACCCTTCCCTTCACTTCCTCGCAGAGGCTGTGCGGGTGGTGTGACACTGCGCCGAGCTCCCGCTCTCTCTGCTTACAACACAATTTTATTCGGTCGCTGACCGGGAGCGCTGCTCACATGTCTACCTCGACCTCTCCGCTGCTCGTCCGTCGTGGCGCATTCGGCACCTTTGCCCGCGGGATTCCGCTCGTGGGCCTTCTCTTGGTCGGTTCCATGGCCTGCTCCAGCGCTTCCGATGGGTCGTCCGACGGCTCGGGCGGCTCCGGAGGAGGTGCTTCTTCCTCCGGCAGCGCCCAGACGACGAGCGCGGGTGAGGGCTCGGGAGTCTCCTCGACCACGAGCGGAGCGAGCAGCACGACGGCCACCAGCGGTTCGGGCGGTGGGGCTTCTTCCAGCAGCTCGAGCAGCGCCGGAGGGGCTGGGGGCGCGAGCAGCAGCAGCAGCGCAGCGGAAGGAACGAGCGGGAGCGGGGGCTCTCCGGATGCAGGGTTCCAGCCTTGCCCTGCGACGGGCGCCTGCAAGATCCTGCCCCTCGGGGACTCGATCACCTTCGGTCTCGGCTCCGACGGCGGCTACCGGGTCGAGCTCTTCCACCTCGCCACGCAGGACGGCCACGAGGTCACCTTCACGGGCAGCCAGCCGGGGAACGGCCCCGCGATGGTCGATGGCAAGCCGTTCCCCCGCAATCACGAGGGCATCAGCGGAGAGACGATCCAGCAGATCGCCAATCGTATACCGACCCCGGGGCTCCGGGAGATGCCGCACATCGTGCTGCTCCACGCCGGCACCAACGACATGTATCGAGAGCCGAACGGCGCCGACACCCGCCTGGGCGCGCTCATCGACGAGCTGATCGCCGAGGCGCCCGACGCGCTGATCGTCGTGAGCAACATCATTCCTTTCCCGAGCGGCGCAAACGCGGTCAGTACGTACAACGCCAAGATCCCCGCGCTGGTCGAGGCGCGCGCCAGCAAGGGCGCGCACGTCCTCTTCGTCGATCAGTTCAAGGATTTCCCCACGTCCGAGCTCGGCGACGGGGTCCATCCCAACAAGGCCGGCTACGCCCGGATGGCAGGCCGCTGGTACGACGCGATCTCCGACTACCTGAGGTGAGCCGGACCCGGGCCGGAGGCGAGCGTCCCCCAGGTCAGCTCGACGATCCTTCGACGCGCCGGCCACGGCGCCTCGGACCGGGCCGACCATCCACCAGAATCTACCGGCATCCTGAGCCCCGCTGTCGCCTTCGGGGATGACGGGGCGGCCCGGGTCGTTCACGGAGCGCCCGGTCGGCTGCTCGGGCTGCCGCCGGCGACACCGGCAGGGACGCAGGAACCACGGCGTCCGGCGGACCATCCTCGTACCGCCAGGCGACGGGATCTCGGTGCGCGTGCCCCCCATCGACAGCCCTCCGCTTCCAAGATAGCGTAGCCTTGCGTCAATCAGGCGCACACATCTTCCGCCAACGTATGCGCCTGGCGACGCGACGCGACGCGGAGCTCGCTTTCGCAGGAGATTCGCTGAGGACGCGGCGATCGACCCGGCTTTGAACCAGGGGAGAGTCGCTCACGGCACGTACGAGGTCGATGGATCCATGGATGGCTCGGCCGCTCGTTCGCGGGTCCGGGCCACCCGCGCCGCTTACACGAGGTGAGAGCCATGGCCAATGCAAATGTCGGGATCAGTCAACGCGGCGTCGTTGACGCGACGAACGGGCAGTTCGTGTTCCGGAACTTCTCCTCCGTCGACGACAGGTATACCGCGCAGTTCAGCGTCACCGCGATCGACGGCCAGGGGCGCCCGATCGACGCGATCTCCACGGTGACGGGCCTCGTCCACGGATCGCTCTTCTCCTTCCCTGCGTCGAGCGCGATCGACGTACAGGTCGTGCAGACCAGCGGCGACAACACCGGTGATAGCCAGACGTTGAGCCTCCAGCCGTACACCCTCGTCGCGCCAGGGTACGACATCTTTCACTTCTTTCATGAGGAGCTCACGGAGGTCGTCTGGGCGATCGGCAGCCCCACGTCGGCCAAGAACCAGGTGGTCGTGCTCCGCTCCAGCGACTACTTCACGAGCTTCATCGTGGTCTGGACGATCGATATCCCAGACGGCGACAAGAACCTGAACCAATATCGCTCGATCTACATCGATCAGTACGACAACATCATCATCGGATGGCGGCCGGGGCCGCTGATCTGGCGAAGCGGCGCCCGTCTGATGCGCGACGCGAGCTACAGGCCTACGACCGACCCGTTCGTCCAGTTGTTCTCGTGGATGGATCCGGACAATGGATTGCTGTGTCCGTTCTGGAACATCACGGAGGATGACATCGGCGGTCGCTTGATCATCTCGGAGTACGGAAGCAGCACGGCCGCCCAGAAGCCGCACGGCTCCCACCGAGGGATATTCCGGTCGTCTGACCCGCTCCGGGCCACGTGGAGGCTGGACGTGGTGGACGCGGGGTTCGACGCGAATGTGACGAAATTCTCGGGCTATTTCCGTCACATTCACGGCTATCACGTGAACCCCGACTTCTCCAACATACACCACATGTTCCTGGGGGACACCGTGCCCGACGTGAGCTCGGACGGGACACCTGGTTATTACGTCAGTCAGGACGGCGGTCGGACGTGGAGCACCGAGATCATCACCCAGTGGCCGGGCGGAGGGAGCCAGTTTTACAACGGCCCTTGCTTCGTCACATGGTGGCCGAACGGACAGGCTTTCATCACCAGCGACACGGCAGAGACAGGGCGCGCGTACTGGTGGGGGAGCGGTCCTTCGAACTGGGGCGGCCCCGGCTTCAGCCCGGTGATCGAGCTGCGGGCCAACGTCGATGAGGAGTCGGAATCCCCCGATACCCCGTGGATGGCCATGGCCGTGAAGAACTCCTACGAGACGTACTGCACGACGGCCAGCTCTGGGCACAAGGAAATCTTGTGGCGTTACGACTGGGACAAGGGAAAGACCCAGGTCCTGGCCGAGGTGCTCATCGACCCGTCGGCGAGCGACCCGTCGGCCACGACGCTGAGGTGGTTGTCCGGCTCTCGGCACAACAGGATACCTTCGCAGGCGCAGTACTTCTTCACGTCGAGGAACCGCCGATTCTCACGGCGCGGGGCGACGCCGTCCGCGGGGCGTACCATCCCCGACGGCACCTACAAGGTTATCGGCCGCGGCAGCGGCAAGGCGCTCGACGTCAGTGAGTGGTCGGTGGCGGACGGAGCCGGCATCCTACAATGGCCTTATGGTGGAGGGGACAACCAACGCTGGCTCTTTGCCTACCAGGGAAACGGCTATTACAAGATAACGGCGCTTCACAGCGGTAAGGCGCTGGACGTATCCAGCTTCTCCACGGAGGATGGCGCGGACGTGTTGCAATGGCCGTGGCACGGCGGTGACAACCAGCTCTGGCAGGTGGCCGCCAACGGCGATGGGACGTATCGCCTGGTCAGCAAGCACAGCGCGAAGGTGCTGAACGTGCTCGGCGCTTCGACGGCGGACGGCGCCAAGGTGAACCAGTGGACCTGGAGCAACGCAGCCAATCAACAATGGTGGATCCAGCCGCCCTGAGCTCGGCTTCCTTGTCCTTTTCGAGGCGCGGGAACGTGGGCGAACCCTTGCGGAGCCTCGCGCCGGGCTTTCGGGCGAGAGGCTCCACGGGCATCGAGCGCGGCCCGCTTCGCCGTTGATTTCGCGAGCTCGTCTGAAAGTCCATGGCCGGGGAAAGCCCGCTCCCGACGAGAGCTCACCGGGCAGCCGTCGCGTGTTGTCGCAGGAGTAGCCCTGCGCCGACCGCGTCGTTTTCCTGCTGTCCGTGACTCGCGACGCACATCAAAAATGTTGTTGAGCTTACATCCTGCACCGTGATAGACGTGTGCCGTCGTCTTGTCTTTCCGTCATCAACCGAAGAGAGGTTCATGTGAGCAAGGTGTCAGGATCGGTGTCCCTGCTGTGTGCCGCCGTGGCGCTGGTGGCGTGTGGAGGAGAGCAAGGCGCGGAGCTCTCCGAGGAGGTCGCGTCGACCGAGCAGCCCCTGAGCGTCGCCGTGGCGCTCACGGTCGGCAGCTCGCATGCCTGTGCTGCTCTGGCCGACGGCACGGCGTACTGCTGGGGCTTCAACAGCGGCGGCGAGCTCGGTGATGGAACGACCACGAGCTCGAGCAGCCCGGTGCAGGTCCCGGGGCTGTCCAGCGTCGTCGGTATAGCGGCGAATTTCTACCACACCTGCGCCGTTGACGGCGGGGCCGCCTATTGCTGGGGGAGCAATGGTTACGGGAAGCTCGGCGACGGGACCCGTACAAGACGTTACTCCCCGACGGCGGTCTCGGGCCTCTCGTCGGGAGTCGTCGCCGTGACAACGGGATACGAACACAGCTGCGCATTGCTCTCCGGGGGCTCCATCAAGTGCTGGGGATCGGACCTGCACGGGCAGATCGGGGATTCGAACGCCGCGACCGACCAGCTCACACCGGTGACGGTCTCCGGTATCACAGATGCGGTGGCCATCTCAGCTGGATCCTATTCCACCTGTGCCCTCCACAGCACGGGAGCCGTCTCGTGCTGGGGAGACAACTACCTCGGTCAGCTCGGAGACGGCACCCAGACGCTCAGGCAGACGCCTGTGAGCGTGACAGGCATCTCGACGGCGACCGCCGTGACGCGCGGTAACAATCACACCTGCGCCCTTCTGTCCGACGCGACGGTGAAGTGCTGGGGACGTAACGGCTCAGGTGAGCTCGGGATAGGCTCGTCGTCGCCCACCTACAGCACCACCGCGGTTACGGTCACCGGGATCAGCGACGCTGTGTCGATCGACGCCGGTTACACCTATGTCTGCGTGGTTCACGCCGGTGGGGGCGCATCCTGCTGGGGCTCGAACGGCAACTATCAGCTGGGGGACGGCACCACGACCAACAGGACGTCACCGGTCTCTGTCGGGAGCCTCAGCAACCCGACGCTGATGGCTGGAGGATACTCGTCGACATGCGCGACCATCTCGGGCGGTGGAGCCAAGTGCTGGGGCGCCGACGTCGATGGGCAACTTGGCAACGGAGGATCCATACCCGGCACCGCAAGCAGCACGCCGGTCAGCGTCGCGCTCCCGTGATCCGTCGAAGGGCCGGACAGCTCGCCATGATCTCCTGTCCAACCAAGGACGCGCTCAGGCGACGACCTACGTGAGGGCGTCGCGCTCGCCGGTGCGGCGCGCGGCGGACGACACCCGCCCGAGGGCACCGGCGAGCGCGCCGCGCGGATCCGCCGGCAGGTCGAGCGAGCGCCAGGCCACGTAGCCATCCGGGCGGACCAGCGACGCTCCCCCGGCCCCGAGGCCAAACGCCCTGGAGAACGCTCCTTCATCGGATGGCAGCACCTCCGCGCCGATGCGGATGCATTCGAGCTCGATGCCCAGCTGATCGCCGACCTGCGCTGCGGCGGCGCACCACCGCGCGTCCTCGGTGAGCAGCACCCAGCGTCGCTGGAACAGATCGAGCGTCGACAGCCGCTCGCCGCCCCTCACCACCCACACGTGCGGCGCGCGCGTGCCGGGCTGACCCGCCCATTGCTCGGGCCGCAACGCCGGCGGGAGTTCGTCCCCGGCGCCGAGCACCGCCGTCGATCGGACCAGCTGCCCGAGCTCCATGGCGTCGTCGTCGAGGATCGGCGCGCCTCCGGCGGTCCCGCCCGCGTGCGCCTTGTAGTCTTCCCGGGCGAAGATCTGGTGGTGCCGGAGCCACGCGATCGGGCGCCGCTCGGCGTCGTACGTGTCGAGCAGATCCGGCGCCGACGCGCCGGAGAGGACCGCAGAGAGCTTCCACGCGAGGTTGTGGGCGTCCTCGATGCCGGTGTTCGCGCCGTAACCGCCCCGGTTGGGCGGCAGCGTGTGCGCGGCGTCCCCGGCGAGGAACACCCTGCCGGACATGAATCGATCGGCGACGAGGGCGCTGATCTCCCAGCGCCCGGTGGTGACGATCTCGATCTCCAGGTCCGGCCTGCCGATCGCCCTGGAGATCAGCGCTCTCAACGTCGCCGCGTCGCGCTCCTCGTCATCCCAGAAGATCAGCACCCAGCGGCCATCGCCGTAGGTGGTGAGGAATGCGCTGAAGCCCGGCTGCTCGATCGCGAACTGCGTGACCCCCGCTCGGAGGTACTCCTCGAGCGGAGCCCGGAAGAGGACGCTGCGCGCCGTCCGGATGTGCCCTCTCCCGGCGCGGCCGATCCCGAGCGCCTCGCGGATCGCGCTGCGGTGGCCGTCCGCCGCCACCAGGTAGGAAGCGCGCAGCGCGATCTCTCGCCCGTCGCGCCCGCGCAGCCAGGCGGTCACGCCGCCTGGGTCCTGCTCGAAGCGGGTCAGTTCGGTCTCGAGCCTCACGTCGGCGCCGAGCTCGATCGCCCTGTCTCGAAGCCTGGGCTCGAGGCGATCCTGGGCGATCGCGGCGCCCGCGCACGGCGATCGCTCGATCGCGGGCGCCACCTGCTCCCCGGGCGTCCACGGGACCTCCTCGAACCACGCCCCGGCCAGGCTCTCGACCCGAGCCCGGCGCAGCCGGAAGCCGGGCGGCACCTGCGGGATGTGCGGCCCAAGCCCGACCGCGCGGTAGAGCTCCAGCGTCCTCGGCGTGTAGCCGATCGCGCGTGGATGCGGCGAGCTGCCAGCGTGCCGTTCGACCAGCACCGTGCGCACACCTCGCCAGGCCAGGAACACCGCGGCCGACAGGCCGACCAGGCTGCCCCCGACCACGAGCACCGACGTCGATTCTACGTGCATGAGAACCGTCCTTTGATACAGTGTATCACTACGATACAGTGTATCGCGTCGGATTTGTTGTCAACCGGCTGCTGATGCGAACAAGACGAGCGATGACCGCACGGCAGAAAAAACCGCACGTGACCGGCGCCTCCCTCATCTGGGACCGCCCGGAGCCGGCGCTCCGTCCCGCTCCCGGGCCGCTGAGCAGAGACCGGATCGTGCGCGCGGCCATCGCGCTCGCCGACGCGGAAGGCCTCGCCGCGGTGTCCCTGCGCAAGATCGGGGCTTCGCTCGACGCCGGCCCGATGCGCCTCTACGGCTACCTGGACACCAAGGAAGAGCTGCTCGAGCTGATGGTGGACGCGGTGTACGGGGAGATGGCGTCCGCGGGGCCCATCCCTGGCGGCTGGCGCGAGGCCCTCCGGACGATTGCCCACCGCACCCGTCGGGCGGCCAGGGAGCACGGGTGGTTCATCGATCTGCTGGGCGGCCGTCCCCATCTGGGCCCGAACGCCCTCGCGCACCTCGAGGCCTCGCTCGCCGCGCTGAGCGGCGCACCGGGCTTCGAGGACATCGACGCCGTCATGATGGCGGTCGGGACCGTCAACGCCTACGTGATCGGCGCCATCCGCGCCGAGGCCAACGAGCTGCGCGCCGAGGTCGCCAGTGGCCTGGATCAGACCGAATGGCAGCGGGCGTCGGAGGCGTACATCCGCCGGATGATCGCCACCGGCCGTTTCCCGACGCTCGCCAAGGTGGTCGAGGACGCCACCCACCCGCCGGCCGACGCCGCGTTCGACAGGGGTCTCGACTGCGTGCTCGACGGCATCGCGGCGCGCCTCTCCTGCGGAGCGGCGGCGGGAAAAGGTCCCCGCGAGCGGCGATAGCCGCTGCCTTTCTAGAGCACCCGAAGGAACGCCGTGAGATCCGCCTTCTCCTGCGCTGTCAGCTTCGTGCCGAGCACGAGGTTGAAGAACTCCACGGTGTCCTCCAGCGTGAGCAGGCGCCCGTCGTGCAGGTAGGGAGGGCTGTCCTTGATGCCGCGCAGCGGGAACGTCTTGATGGGGCCGTCCGCGGTCGCCATCCGTCCGTTGATGAGCACGGGCTTGAAGAAGCGCTCCGCCCGCAGGTTGTGCATCAGGTTGTCCGTGTAGTACGGCGCGGCATGGCACGTCGCGCACTGGCCCTTGCCGTTGAAGATCTGCTCTCCACGGAGCTCCTCCGGCGTGGCCTTCGCGGGATCGAGGCGCCCGTTCAACGCGAGCTTCGGCGCCGGGGGGAAGTCGAGGATCTCCTGGAACTCGGCCATCGCGTGGACCTGGTGCCCGCGGTCCAGGATGTTGATCCCCTTCTTCACGGCGATGACGATGTCGCCGTCGAAGTACGCCCCTCGCTGCTCGAACTCGGTGAAGTCCTCGACGGTCTTGAGCGCGCGCTGCGAGCCGAAGAGGCGCTGGATGTTCACGCCGCGCAGGGTCGGGGTGTCGATCCGGTGACGGAACTCCTGCGGTCGGATGTCGCCCACGAGGTGGGTCGCGTTGTTCGTGTGCCCGTTGGCGTGGCAATCGAAGCAGGCGACGCCGAGGCTCGCCCTCTCCGAGCGCCGATCCGCGGTCGCGTTGAACTGCTGCTGCGGAAAAGGCGTGACGAGGAGGCGGAGCCCCTCGAGCTGCTTCGGGTTCAGGATCCCGTTGAAGAGCTCGTAGAAGTTGGCGATGGTGACGAGCTGCCCCCTGGAGACGTCGCCCAGATCAGGCCGCGTGGTGAGGTAGATCGGCGGCGGGAACTCGGAGACGACGTGGTCCGGCAGGTCGAAGTCGAGATCGAAGCGCGTGAGGTCGCGCCCTTCCTGGCGCTTGATCTCCTCGATCTCGAACTTCGGGAAGACCATCCCTCCCTCCGGATGGTTCGGGTGGGGCAGCGGCAGGAAGCCCTGCGGCCAGAGGCCCTGGTCCCGGATGGCGTCGGGCGTGAGCGCGGCCAGCGATTCCCACGTCGTCCCCTTCTCGAGCTTCACCCGGACGCCGCCCTGAACGGGCTTTCCGCGCGACATGGTGACCCCCGGCGCGGGGCGGTTGGCGAGGTCGTACCGCGCCTCGAGCAGCGTCTTCTGGCGCTTCATCAACGCGGGCTTGTCGGCCTTCATCCGGGCCATCACCGCGGCGAACGGCTCCTTGTCGTCGACAGGGAGGTAGCTCGTGCGCGGCGTGGCGGGGCCGGGCGGCGGATACGCGTTCATGGGCGCCCTCGGGCCCGCCGGCGCGACCGCCTCGGGCGTCCCCGGCGGCGCGCCACGCGTGCTGTCAGGCGCCAGAGGTACCGCCCCCGGCGTCGTGGCGCAGTTCACGAGGCCGAGCGAGAGCGCGGCAGTGCACGCGACCATGCACGTGATATCCATTCCCTTCACAGGCATACGAGCGGCTCCTTCACGAGGGGTACGTCGTCAGAAATGGCTGGCCGAGCGCCCCGCCTCCCGGCGCGCGGAGCTCCCGCCCCGTGCACACGAAGGGCGGCTCGCCGGGCAAACAGCCGAGGCGCCATGGGCAGTTCCGCCCGCAGGCGACTCCTGTGCCAGGGGCGCGCCCGCTGTGCGCTCCGTTCCTGATCAGGCGCGGAGCGGGGCAATTTGCGCGGGAGATCGTGCCTCCTCGCTCGGATCGGCGAGCGAGCACGCCTCGCGCCATCGCGGGTCACCGTGCCCACGGAGCTCACGAGCGCGCTCCGTCCAGCCGATGTGCGGGGCGGCGCGAGGCAAACTGCCACGATCCGTGGCATCATGGTCCGCGTCGCGCCGCGTGCGCGACCGGGGCGCACGCGGCGCGAGCGCGCGCCCCACGGCGATCCGTTCAGCCGCCCTGTTCGTCCCGCTCCGGCTTGACGCGGAAGAACGGCGCCTTGACGTCCTTCGCGTCGAAGAAGAACACCCGATCCCAGACGGGGACCCGCTCCCGCTCCGTCAGATCGACCACCTCGCCTCGGGACAGGCTGCCGACGAGCTTCGCGCTCGACTGGCCTCGCATCCTCCACCGGAACTCGTACGGGAGCAGGACGCTGGCGTCGCCGAACATGCCGCGGCGCTCGGCGAAGCTCCGCCGCGCGGCCTCGGCGAGCTCCCGGGCATACCGGAGGTTCGGGGCGACGATGTAGGTCGTCGCCAGGCCCTCCTCCAGCATCTGCCGGTTGATGAGCCGACCGCGCGACAGGACGTATCCGAGGACGCGGCCGTAGGCGTCGAACGGCTGTTCGTCCGTCTGGATCTCGACCTCGGCGCCGTCGGGGAGCAGCTCGGACAGCCGCTCGGCGGCCAGCTCGGCCCAGTAACCTTGCGAGGCGCCGAGGAAATGCGTCTCCGGCGTATCGATGGAGAGCATACGGACAGGATGGATCACGCCGTTCTCGTCGCGCACGCGGAGCGTGTCGCCGTCGACCGTCCTCACCACCTCGGCGAGGAACCTGTCGCCAGGCAGCTCCCGGCGCAGCCCCCGCCTACGGGAGACAAGAGACACGTAGTCGATGAACCTCCGGAACTCCGGAAGCAATCCTGCCATCGCCCCCTCCTATGATGGATAGCCCCACAGAAACCGCCGTTCGCGCATCGCAGGGACTTTCGCCCTGCCCAGGCGGCCTGTTCCATGAAGATATAGAGAAGGCCCTGGCCCTATGAAAGCGCTCGCCGCACCTGACCCGTGGGGCGCGAGGTGGCCTGAAGCGCCGGTCGGAGGGGGAGGAAGAATTGAACGCAAAGGCGCAAAGACGCAAAGACGCCAAAAGGCAAGAGGGAATATTTCCTCCTTCGCTCCGTTGGCACGCTGGCGTTCCAATCTTCTTCTGGCGGCTTCACGAGCTTTTCGTTCATCTCACCGGCGTCGCCGCGAGCCGGTCAGATAGCACCGCTCATCGCGCCGCCTTCCGGGCGTCGCCGGCGCCGATCTCCTCCAGCAAATCATCCTCGTCCTCCCCCGCGGACACCTTCTCCAGCGCCAGCCTCAGCTTCGGCTCGGCGCTCGCCTCGGCGGCGACGCGGATCCGCTTCTCCACCGCTTCGCCCCCGTGCGGGCGCGCCGCGAGCGCCGCAGCGATGCGCTGCTCCGGCGGCGCAGAGCCGTCCTCGACGATGCGCAGCACCTCTTCGAGGTCGTTCCCCGCCGTCCGGTATCCGGTCCTGGCCACCAGCGACCCCAGCGCTTTCTTCCACTCGGCCAGCGGCCGGCCATTGCGCGCGATGACCTCCAGCAGCCGCGCCCGTTCCTGCATCGCGACGGCGGCCTGAGCGGCCTGAATTCGCTCGATCAGCGCCGTGGCCTCGGCGGGGCTGGCCGCCGGGACGGTGATCGACTCGCCGTGCCGCAGGCCGATCTTCATGAAATGATAGGCGCCGCCAACTCCCCCGTGGGTGAGAGTGACCTGGACGATGGCCCTGTGCGGGAAGAACCGCCGCCGGAACGCGCTCTTGACCATCACGCCGTCCGTGCCGATATGCACCCAGCTCGGCGTCACCTTGGACCAGAGCCAGGCCGCGACGCCCAGGAGCGGCGCGAGCCCGCCCGTCGCCGCCATCGGACCGAGGGGCGCGATTGACCACTCCGCGATGGCCGTGAACAGCAGGATCAGCAGCGCCAGCACACCCGGGGCGAGGATCAGGACGAAGAAGGCCAGGAGACAGCCCGCGATCTTGCGACCGCTGGAGTCCTCGCGGTACGTGCGCATCCGCACCGCGCGCGCCTGCGCCCCCGCCCCGGCCTGCGACAAGAGGTCGATCGCCTCCTCCTCCGAGGCTTGCTCGACGGCCGCGACGCGCCCATCCGAGAACGACAGCACCGCGGCGTGGCCGTTCGGCGTCCGCTCCGTCCAGCCGCCGGCGAGGCGCGCGAGCGGCAGGCTGCTCTCCTTCGCTCCCTCCGCGATCAGGAGGCGCTCGCCCTCGATCGTCACGCTGCCGTCGCGGAGGCGGCGCTCGCCCGGTCCGCGGTCCGCGCCGGCGAACGACAGCGCGCTGGCGAAGTAGCTGCCAAGGCCGATCAGCGCGGCGAAGAGCGAGGCCTTCTCCATCCCGAGCACGGCTAGCCCCCACGGAGCGGCGAACGTGCCGACGAGCGATGCGACGACCACGGACCCGAGGAGGCGCTTGTCGCGGCGGGCGTCCTGCACCTCGACCTTGCAGAATCGCTCGGGCGAAGCCGCGCCGGGAGCGTCCTCGCTCATTGCTGCGGCCGCATCGCCGGGATGTGCTCTCCGTGGTCCGCGGTGGTCATCGCGCGAGGTTACCCCGGGAGCGGCGGCTCGGAGCGGCGATTCCGCCGGACAGGCGCCGGCCTGTGCGACAATGCGGAGCCTCTCGGGCCGGCAGGCATCCACGACCCGGCAGCCGCGCCCATGCGATGGACAAGCCGCATCAGCGGTCGAAGTCGACAGACAGCGTTCTAGCTGGCCGCCTGCCTGCGCCCTTGCCGGGCACGGTCGCCGGCGCGCGCGAGAAGCAGGTCCCACACGACGCGCACCCGCGGCACCTCGCGCAGCGCCCGGTGCGTCACCAGGAACAGCTCGTCCACCGGTAACAAAGCCGCGTCCGGCCGCAGGGCCGCGCCGAGCTTGACGGGGACGAGACCGTGACGCTCGACGCTCGGGGCGGGCACCAGCGCAACACCGGCGCCGGCGGCGACCGGCGCGAACTGGCGCAGCAGACTATCGGAGCGCACGACCGGCTCGGCGCCGCGCAGATGTCTGGCGAGCCAAAGCGCCGGCGCGATGTGCGACACGCCTCGGTCTTGCACTGGGGGCGGCTGCTCGACGGGGAGTTGTTCGCAACGTCGCGCTACGTCGAGTGGGCCGTGCTCATAAAACGCACCTTCGGGTTCAATGCTTTGCGATGCCCGAGATGCGAACGGAAGATGCGCGCGCTTTCCACGATCACGGACCCAAAGGCCGTGCGCCGCATCCTCGTTCATCTCAACCTCCCCTCACACCCGCGAACGGCAGCACCCACACGCGACCCAACGTGGGAACCGATGGCGTTCGGGTTCGACGCCGCATAGCTGGGCACACCGCCCGAGCCCGTCATGGCGAGCGCTCGCCGCGGTCGTCGAGGCACAGCTGCGCCCGGAGCACGGCGCGCCGGCCCTGCGACGGGGCAAGCGGGTGTTCGGATGGGCGAACGACGGCTCGCCCGGCGCCGTCCCCGCGGGGCTTGACTCGGGCGAGAGTTCTACCGTTTCCTATCCGGCGCGGCGCGCGCGTCCGCCGGAAATCACGTGCTCCGGCGCCGAGAAGACGCCGCGCAGGCGCTCCGCCTCGTGGAAAGCCTGTGAAGTAATGTAAAACCTCTTGACGGACCGGGGCTCCGACCTTCTTAGAGGCCCAAGATCGGGCGAGCACGGCCGCGCGCCCGTTCCACTTGTCGTGAAAGGATCCTTGTCGATGAAAACCAGGTTACGCCCCTTGCCCTCTCGCCTGCTCGCGCTCTCTGCCCTTGTCCTTTCGTCCTGCGGAGTCGAGCCGCTCGAGGAGCAGCCATCCTTGGACATCGCCGAGGCTGCGTTGAACGGCGCCGTCGCGATCGCGGGGCACGTCGGCAACGACACCTCGAATGCAGGGATGAGCGGCGTCATCGTCCAGCTCAGCGGCGCTGCGAGCGCGCAGGCCGTCACCGACAGCCACGGCAACTTCCTCTTCACCGGCTTGCCCGCGGGCACGTACACGCTCACCCCGTCCAAGCCGGGCGCGACGATCACGCCGAGCACGGTCAACCTCGGCAGCGTCACGGCCGATCGGATCCAGAGCTTCACCTGCGCCGGCGCCTGCGGCGCGGGCCCGGCCGTCGATCCTTACAAGGAGATCGCGATCGTCGATCCGTCGGTCACGCAGGACGCGCGCACCTGGAACGCGACGGGCGGGCCCTGGAGCTTCCGGTACCTGATCGAGCAGATGACCCCGAGCGGCGTCGATCCTGCGGATTTCGTGGCGGAGTGGCTGGAGGGCTTCCAGCCGCTGACGATCAACGGCTATCCCACGACGAACCGGGGGACGCTCTCGCTACTGAACCTCTGGCCGACGCGGCCGGACGGCAAGCTCGACGTCGCGCAGGCGCCGTTCCGGCTCCTCGGCATCTTCAACCGGACCGACCTGCACGCGAGCGGCAGCGGCGAGGCGCGCTTCGTGTTCGGCATCGTTCCGCCGAATCACTTCATCGGTGGAATGACGGTGATCTTCGAGTACCGCCTGCCGACCAACTCGATCGCGCCGGACCGGCACAGCTGGATTGCCCGCTTCCACGCGCTCGGGCAGCACGCCTTCGGCGCCCAGTACAACCAGGAGCTCCAGGAGATCACGGATCTCTTCACGCAGCGCGGCGCCGAGCGCAGCACGATGGGCAACCCCAACGCGAGCGCGCTCGCCCAGCTCCGCACGAGCGAAGACCTCATGGGTGCTCCCTGGTCGTGGCGGGAGTTCCACCTCGTCCCCGAGCCGACCGGCTACCAGGCCTTCCTTCGGCTCGTGGAGACCGCCCAGACGCCGGACCAGCAGCTCAACGGCGACGCCGGCCTCGAGGCCTTCCTGCTCGCGAACCGCACCGGGATCATCGCCGGCGCGACGCCGCTCGACCCCTCGTTCCTCGGCGGCGAGGCGGAGGGCAACATCGTGCCTTCCGCCACGAAATGGGTCTTCCCCGGCGCGGACGAGCCGCTGCGCCACGCGTTCGCCGGGCAGACCTGCAACGGGTGCCATAACGCCGAGACCCAGCAGCTCGCCACCTTCTATCATGTGGCGCCGTTCGCGACCCCCGGCCCCGACGGCACCGGCGTCCTCTCGAATTTCGTCAAGCAGGTCGAGATCCCGCGGCGGGTGAGCTTCATGCAGAACCGGCTCAGCTGCAGCACCCTCGCGGGGGACTGCTCGCCAGGATCCGAGTCGGTCGCCCCCTGACCGTCCTCAGCGCGATCATCGCGAGCGGCCGCGCACCTCCCAGGCGACGCGAGCGGCGCCGGCGTCTGCGTCGTGTGCAAGAGCCGATCGACTTGCTTGACCCCACTCTTGGGCGTTGGCGGCCCGGGGTGGCGTGTCGAGGCGAGCACCGGTTATTCACAAGTCCAGGCGCCCGCGCGCACGATCATGCCCGTGGCGCAAGCCCATCGCTCCGCCGTGATGGCCTCGATGACGCAGGACGCCGCTCTCGCGTCGATGTCAGGATCCTGTGTCCCGACGGCGCAGCCCATCTCATCGAACTTGACCGCGATCCCAGCGCCGCACGGAAAGTTCGTGGCGATGACGCAATCCTCGCCGATCTCCAGCAGGTGCTCCGCCGCAACGTCTTCGGAGGTGTCTCCAGCTTCGCAGAACACCGGGCGCTCTGCGCAGGGCGTGAGGCCCTCGAGCGGGATGGGATCGAACTCTCCCTCCGAAGCGATGATCCCACCGAAGTCCGGGTCCCGGGCGCCGCCCCGGCCTCCCGTGCCGCCCGAGACGTCCGGAACACCCGTGCCGCCGGCGCTGACGCCTGCCTCCGGGTCGCTCGCTTCACAGCCGAGACAGCTCACGACGGGAATTACAAGCAATCGATGTGTCCATTGCATGGACAGAGCATAGAGAGCTTCCATGCGGAGCACAACGCGACCCGCCGCGTAGGATCCCCCGCCCCAACCCAGGTTGGGGCGACCCGGCCCCGCGGTTGGGCGAGGCGAGTCACGTCGCGGATTTCCCCCTGAATAGGCGGCCTGTTTCATGGAGATATAGAGAGGTCCCTGGCCCTCCAAAAGCGCTCGCCGCGCCTGACCCGCGGGGCGCGAGGTGGCATGAAGCGCCGGTCGGATGGAGAGGAAGATTTGAACGCAAAGACGCAAAGGCGCAAAGACGCCAAAAGACAAGAGGGAATATTCTCCTCCTTCGCTCCCTTGGAGCGCCGGCGTTGCAATCTTCTCCTGGCGCCTTCGCGAGCTTTTCTCTCTTCTCTTGGCGTCTTTGCGCCTTTGCGCCTTGTATGTTCCGCGAGCGTTCTGGATCCACGTCGTCGTCGTACCGAGGGGGGGCCGGGGGGGAGACCGGCAACCTGTGGATTTGTGGACAATTTCGCGGCGAGCCGCCACAAAGCTACGCGTGGCAGACCGTTCGCGCCTTGGTCTTGAGGCCGTCGCAAAGCATGGGTCGCCACGCCGTAGGTCCTGGATAAGCCCGCACGGCTGCCTGAGGCATAGCTCGCATCGTTCGCAAGGATGGGCTTCTGGGGCTGATGTTTCCGCGTTTCAGTGAGGGAAAGGTCGACGTGTCCACGTTCGTAGGGATCGATGTCTCGAAGGAGCACCTGGACTGGGCCGTTCATGGCTCCAGCGCAGGGGGGCGGCTGGCGCATGACGAAGAGGGCCTGCAGGCGCTGGTGGACCAGCTACGCGAGCTGTCGCCGACGCTCGTCGTGCTGGAAGCTACCGGTGGGCTGGAGATGCCGGTGTTGGCGGTGCTGAGCGTCGCGGCCGTGCCCGTGGCGGTGGTCAACCCGCTCCAGATCCGCAACTTTGCGCGCGCCACCGGCCGGCAGGCGAAGACCGATCGGCTCGATGCCAAGTGCATCGCGCACTTTGCCGCCGCCGTGCAGCCGCCGCTGACGCCGATGCCCGAGGCCACGACGCTGGAGCTGGAGCTGCTGCTGGCGCGCCGGCGCCAGTTGATCACCATGCTGGTGGCCGAGAAGAATCGGCTCTCGGGCTTGGTTGGGCCCCGCCGCGTCGCGCGCGTCGTCAGCAGCATCAACCGCATCATCGAGACGCTCGAAAAAGAGCTGAAAAAGCTCGACGACGAGCTCAAGGACAAGATCGAAAAGAGCCCGCTCTGGCGCGCCAAGGACGAGCTGCTGCGCTCGGTCCCCGGCGTCGGGCCCGGCACCTCGCGCACGCTGCTGTTCGACCTGCCCGAGCTGGGCACGCTCAACCGCAAGCAGATCGCCGCGCTCGTGGGCTTGGCTCCGTTCAACCACGACAGCGGCAAGATCAAGGGGCGCCGAGCTATCTGGGGTGGACGAGCCTCGGTGCGATCGATGCTCTACATGGCGAGCGTCGCCTGCATGCGCTTCAACCCCGTGATCCGCGCCTTCTACGACCGGCTGAAGACCGCCGGCAAGCCTACGAAGGTCGCCCTCACGGCGTGCATGCACAAGCTGCTCACCATCCTCAACGCGATGGTGAAGGCGAACCGACCCTGGCAGGTCGCCGCCGCTTGACAAAGAACACGGCTGCTTTGCGTTCAAATCTTCTTCTCTTGGCGTCTGGGCGGCTCGCAGCTCGTCCCCACACCAGGCGGCAGCCGGATGCGCGCCGCTCGCCGTCCCGCTCCGGCTTGGGGCTACGCTTCCTCCGCGCTTTCCCGTTACGATGACCAGCGCGATCGCTTCGGTAGATCGCCGGGGGGGCATGAGACGTCTGCATGCGGCCCCGCGCTGGGCTCCCGGGGGCGAGGGCCACCGCGGCGAGGAGGTCTTGGATGTCGTCGCACGAACAGGTAGAGCCGGCCGATACGCCGGCAGAAGAGGGCGCAGCGAGGGCGGGGGCCGAGCTTGCGCGCCGCAGGCGCGGCCTGCGCTTCCGGCTCGCGCTCGGGGCGCTCGCGCTCGCCGCCAGCGTGACAGCGCTCGTCTTGACCCACGAGACGAAGCCCGAGAAGACCAGCGCCATCGGCGCGCGGCTCGAGCTGTCCTCGGGGGAGGTCACGCTCGCGGCGAACGCTCAGGGCGAAAGGAAGTCGACGGTGGTGTCCGGGATCCCGGTCCCGGTCGGGGCGAAGCTCGCGACCGGAAAGGGCGCGCGGGCGCTCGTCCGGCTCGCCGACGGCTCGACGGTGTTCCTCCGCGCAGACTCGGAGATCGCGCTCCGCGCAGAGGGGCTCTCGATCGCCCAGGGCGAGGTCTGGCTCGACGCGCCGCCCGAAGGGCGCGGCGGGCTCTCGCACGCGCTCGGGGACGTCAACGTCTCGGCGGCCGACGCCGGCCTGTCGATGAGGCGCTCGGGCGACGCCGTGAGCGTGTACGTGGCGCGCGGGCTCGCCGTCGTCGCGGCCCCCGGCGGGCGCGTCGAGGTGCACGCAGGGGAGCAGGCGACGGTCGCCGGCAGCGCCGCGCCCAAGGTGGCGCCGCTCGCCTACTGGGAGGACTGGACCGGAGGCATGGGCGACCACCGGCCGCTCGCAGGCGAAGGCAGCGGATCCGGCCAGATCTACGGCGTCGACCTGCAGGGCGCCCCCGGGACGCAGGCGCGCACGCTCGAGATCAGCCGGCAGGCCGTGCGGGCCGTCCTGCGCGACGGCATCGCCGAGACCGAGGTGGACCAGACCTTCTCGAACCCGGGCGGACGCCAGGTCGAGGGCTGGTACTGGTTCACCGTGCCCGAGCGGGCGATCGTGAGCTCGTTCGCCGTGGAGACCAACGGCGTGCTCGTCGAGGGCGAGGTCATCGAGCGGAAGGAAGCGGCGCAGCGGTACCAGACCGCCGTGCAGACCGGCCACGAGCCGGCGCTGCTCGAGTGGGTCGACGGGCACAGCTACCGCGCCCGCATCTTCCCCGTGCCCGCCAGCGGCTCCCGGCGCGTCGTGCTGCGCTACGTGGAGATGCTCAGCGCGCCATCAGGTAAGCTTGATTACGTTTATCCGATGCGCGCGAGCGAGCCTGTGCAGATCGGCGAGTTCTCCCTGTCCGTGGATCTCGGCCAGGCCGGCCAGGGGCTGCAGATCGCGACGCTCGCCGACGCGGTGATCGAGGACGGCGGGCGGCGGGTGAGCATGCGGCGGAGCGGCTACGAGCCGCGCGCGGACTTCCAGCTCGAGGCCTCGGTCAAGGTGAAGCCGTCGCCGCTGCGGGTGTCGCGCTTCGCCGCGGGCGAGGACCGCGCGGACTACGTGATGGCCAGGTACGTGCCCGACGTGGACTGGGCCGAGCTCGCGGAGCTGCCCGCCGACCTGGTCGTCGTGGTGGACACGTCGGCGTCGGCCGATGAGTCGGCGCGGCAGCAGAAGGCGGCGGCCGCCGAGGCGATCCTGCGGGCGATGTCGCCGTCGGACCACTTCGCGCTGATCGCGCTCGACTCGGCGCCGGCGGTCCTGCACCCGAAGGACGGGCTGGCCGAGGCGTCGGACAAGGAGATCTCCGCCGCGCTCACGCGGCTGGCCGAGCACGCGACGGGGGGCGCGACCGACCTCGGCGCGCTGTTCGAGTCGGCGCTCGGGCGGGTGCACGGCAAGGAGCAGCCGGCGGTCATCTACATCGGCGACGGGCTCGCGACGAGCGGCGAGGTGACGGGCGCGCGCCTCGCGGAGCGGCTCCGGCGCTCGCTCACGGGCTCGCGCGCGCGCTTCTTCACGGTCGGCGTCGGCGAGAACTCGAACCACGCGCTGCTCCGCGAGCTCGCGCGCGCCGGGGGAGGACAGGCGTTCCGGATCGACGAGGCCGAGGGCTCGACGTCCGAGGTGCTGCGCCTCGCCGGCGCGATCAAGACGCCGACGATCACCGATCTCGCGATCGACCTCGGCGCGGGGCTCGACGAGCCGATGCTCACCGCGAGCGGCAAGGTGTCGCGCGGCGAGGAGGTGGTGCTGCTCGCGCGCACGCACCACGCGCTGCCCACGAAGGCGATCGTGAAGGGGCGGCTCGCCGGGAAGGAGTACACCCGCGAGCACCCCATCGAGCTCGATCGGGGCGTCGGCGCGGCGCTGGTGCCGCGCTTCTGGGCGGCCGAGAAGATGCGGCGGCTGCTCGCGGACGGCGACGACATCGAGGCGCACCGGGGCAAGGTGGTCGAGCTCGGGCTCGACTACGGGCTGATCACGCCGTTCACGAGCACGCTGGCGCTCGAGAGCGAGCAGGCCTACGTGAACCAGGGGATCCGGCGGCGGCGCTCGCCGCTCCGGGGCGAGCGGCTGACGGCGCTCACGCCCCAGCGAGAGCGCGAGCTCGCGGCGCTGCTCGCGCCGCCCTCCGCGGCGGTCGCCGCCGGGTGCTCGAGGAGCGAGCCGAGCGCGGCCTACGAGGAGAGCTCGGCGAAAGAAGGCGGCTACGGCGCGAGGGCGCAGGCGGCGGCGCCAGCGCCGGCGATGGCGCCGGCGATCGCGGAGCAGGGCAACGAGCGGGACCAGAGCCTCAAGGGAGATGTCGCCGCGCCCGGCGCCACGCTGGCGGCCCCGCCCCCTGCGCCCGAGGCGGCGCGCCCGGCCGAGGAGGCGGAGCAAGAGCCCCTGCGGCAGAAGCAGGAGGCCGCGGCGAACCAGCCGGCCACCCCCCGCCCGCCGGCTGCGCCCATGAGCGCACCGGCGGCCGACAAGCCGTCCGAGCTCGCCACGATCGGCTCGACCGGCTTCAAGCGCGCGACGGGCGGCGGCGGTGCGATCACGCCGTCCGACGCCATCCCGCGCCTGGAGAAGGCCCGCAAGACAGCGCCCGCGGCGGTGCGCCCCGCTTCCCGGACCTCCCCGTCGCCGAGGCGCCCGCAGGTCGCGATGGCGCCGTGCAGCGACACCGCGCGGCGGCCGCTCGCCGAGCGCATCGTCGTCTGGTCGAAGCGCCTCGCCCGCGCCACGACGGCGGAGCAGCTCATCGCGCGCTACGAGGGCGCGCTCACGACCTGCGAGCTGCCGGACTGGCGATCGAGGGCCGCTCTCCTCTCGCTCCTCCAGGCGAGGGTGTCCACCGAGGGCGGCGCCGAGGCGCTGCTCGCCCGGTTCGCCGGCGAGCCCGAGGCGCAGCGGTTCATCGCGCACGCGCTCCTCAGGCGGAGCGTGGACCCCGCGATCTCCGCGGCGGTGCGGCGCACGCTCTTCGGGGGCGTCGATCCCAGGACCAGCTGGGCGCTCCTCGACGAGCGGCTCGCGGCGCTCCCGGCGGTGGACGAGCGGCTCGCGCTGGTGCGGCAGGCGCTCACCGACCGGCCCGACGATCCGGAGGGGGAGATCCGGCGGGTGCGCCTGCTCGCGGAGGCGGGCCGGAAGGACGAGGCGCTCGCCTACGGGCGGCGGCTGCGCGACCGCGGCTTCATGAGCCCGGCGCTCGCGCTCGATCTCGGCGACGTGCTCGCGTCGAGCGGCTTCGAGGCGGACGCGCTGCGCACGTACTCGGAGGTCGTCGAGTTCGATCCGACGAGCCCCGCGTCGCGCGCGATGCTCGGCGACGTCTACCTCCGGCACGGCTGGTACGCGGCGGCGTACCGCCAGTACACGACGCTCACGGACCTCGCGCCGGCCGAGCCCCAGGGCTGGCTGCGGCTCGCCGCGGCGGCCGCGGGCAGCGGGCGCGTCGACGAGGCGCTCCGCATCCAGCGCAAGGTCGCCGCCGCGGAGGGCACGCCGGGGCCCGACGATCCGCGCGCGTGGGCGCGGCTCCTGTCGGCGGCGCGCATCGGCCGGCTGCTCGCCGGGGGCGGCGGCGCGGCCCCCGCGGCCGGCGCCGAGGCCGAGAGCCTCGCCCGCAAGCTGAAGGAGCTCCAGCTCTTCAGCGGCCCCGGGGCGCTGCGCGTCGTGCTCTGGGAGGACTACGCCGCGGAGCTCGCCCTCGCGGCGCGGGACGGCCAGGTGGACGCGGCGCTCGGCGACGGCACCTTCGCGCCGGCGGTCGGGCTCGCGGCGGTGCAGCTGCCCGCCTCGGAGCTCGCGCGCCTCGAGTGGCGCGTCCGGTTCCGCAGCGATCCGCCGGGGAGGGACGTGCGCTTCGTTGTGACGACGATCGTGTGGGACGGGGCGTCGTTCCAGGTGACGAGCGCGCCGGGGTCGATCGGCGCGAAGGACCGGGAGGTCGCGCTGGCGAGCGGCGCGCTGCCATGATCGACGTCTCGCTGCTCGGCTGGCTCCTCGTGACGCTGACGTCGCCGCTGTCGCTCGTCCTGCTGCTCGTGGCGCTCGGCTCGGTGGCCTACCTCGGCGTGACGGCGCTCGAGGCCGCGCCCCGCCAGCGCGGCGCGCGCGCGGTCGGCACGGGCGCGGCGGCCTGCGCGCTCGCGGCCGGGATGGTCGGGCTGCGCGTGGGCGCGGGCGCGGGCGCGGCCGTCCCGACGGCCGCCGTGGGGATCGCCGCCGCGGCCGCGCTCGGGGCGACCGCGGCGTGGGCGTGGACCTTCGGCGCCCGCGCCGCGGCCGCGCTCGGGGCGGCGCGGGCCCGCCGGAGCGCCGCGGCGCTGCGGGCCGGCGACGAGCGGCGCCGGCTGCTCGCGGCGAGCCAGCGCGCGTACGCCGAGGGAGACGACCTCGCCGCCGAGACGGCGGCGGCCGACGACGCCGTCGCGCGGCTGCGCGCCGCGGTGGGCGCGCTGGCCGGCGCGCGCGCCGCGCTCGAGGCGAAGCGCGCCGGCGCGCAGGACGCGCCGCCATCGGAGGAGCGACCGGAGGCGAGCGCGCTCGCCGAGGACCTCGCGCGCGCGTGCGACGAGGCCGCGCTGAAGCTGTCGATGGGCCAGCGGGTGCTCGCCGCCGCGGAGGCCGCGGCGCTGCGGATCGCGTGCAACGCGCCGCTCCGGCGGCTGCTGCGGCGGCGGCCGCGCGAGGCGACGCAGGCGCTCGCGACCCTGGGCGCGGGCGCGCTCGCGCCGGCGGCGGCGTCGATCGAGGCGTTCCTCGGCGAGGTGCGGGCGGCGCGCGCCGAGGTCGTGGAGATCGCGGAGCGGCGCGCGCCGGGCGCGCCCGGTGCGCCCGGTGCGCCCGGCGAAGACGGCGCGACCGGCCCAGAGGGAGCGGAGGGCCCGGCGGCGCTCGCGTTGCGCGAGCTCGCCGCGATGGAGTCGGCCTACGGCGCGCTGCTCGAGCGGCTGCGCCTGGCGGAGCTCCACGCTTCGGCGCGCGCCTCTGTCGAGCAGGTCGAGAGCGCCGCGGGCGCGCTCTCCGCGACGGCGAGGGCGGCTGCGATCGATCCGGGGGCGATCGGCGCGCTCGTGACGGAGATAGCGCGCGCCGAGTCGGCCGTCGCCGCCGCCGCGCCGGAGGCCGGGGGCTCGCGCGCGCTCGCCGAGGCGCTCGCCGCGGGCTCGGTGGCGCTCGATCGGAGCGACGCGACGTCGCTGGCGGAGCTCATCGCAGCGCTGCGCGAGCTCCGCTGAGGCGATGAGCGACGGCCGCCCCTGAAAATCACACGCAAAACGATGCCTGGCCGTAACGGGTCACCTTGGCGCCCGGCGCCCTGGGAGCCTCCCCGAGCGAGGTGGGTTGAGCTAGGCTTCGCGTGTGGTTCAGGCCCTCCCCACCGGCTATCTCTTCGACCCTGCGGACCCGCGCGCGCCGACGAGCGAGCAGTGGGCGCGGATGACCCCGGCCGAGCGCGCGCGCGTCGTCGACATGCTCCCCGCCGAGGTCCCGCTGGAGCTCATGCCTCCCGAGGGAGACCCGCACCGCAAGGCGAAGCGCGACGCGCTCGACGCCCTGGACGGCTTCTTCCGCCGCAGCGCCCGCAAGATCTATCTCTCTTCCGAGCTCGCCGTCTTCTACCCCGGCGAGCCGCGGTTCGCGCCCGACCTGCTCGCCGTGATCGACGTCGAGCCCCACGAGCGCATGCGGTGGGTGGTCGACCACGAGGGCAAGGGGCTCGATCTCGTGATCGAGGTCCACGTGGCCGGCAGCCGCACGAAGGATCACCAGCTCAACGTCGACCGCTACGCCCGGCTCGGCATCCACGAGTACTTCCTCTTCGACCGCGCCCGCCTGCGCCTGCACGCCTACAGGCTGCCCGCCGCCCAGGAGAGCGACCCGTCACGCCCGCGCGCCTACCAGCGCATCGTGCCTCAGGCTGGCCGGTTCGCCTCCGAGGTGCTCGGCCTCGATCTGCTGCTCGACGGCACGCGCCTCCGCTTCTTCGCGGGCAACGCCCTTCTCGAGGACGCCGATGAGAGGATCGCCCGCCTTGGCGGGATGCTCGATCAGGTCATCTCCCACCAGGAGGAAGCGCAGCGCGTCGCCGAGGAGCTGGCCGCGGAGCTCGACAGGGAGCGGCGCCTGCGCGAGGAGGAGCAGCGCCTGCGCGAGGAGGAGCAGCGCCTGCGCGAGGAGACAGAGAAGCAGCTGGCGCAGGCGCGCGCGGAGATCGAGCGGCTCAAGTCCCGCTGAGCGCCTGGCCGGCGAGGAGGATGGCCGCCTGAGCCCTCCTCGCCAGCCACGCCGCTCCTTACCCCTTCAGCTTCGCCGCCAGGAACCGCCGCGCCTTCTCCCACGCGTCCGCCGCGGCCTTCGTGTTGTACCGCTCTCCCGACGGGTTCGCGAAGGCGTGGTCGGCGTCGTACCGGAGCACCCCGTGCTCGATGCCCGCGTCGTGGAGCGCCTTGTCGAAGTCGTTGACGACCTCGGGCGGGATGCCCTTGTCCTGGTTGCCGAAGATGCCGAGCACGGGCGCCTTGATCGCCTTGAGCTGCGCGGGGTCGGTGACGAGCCGGCCGTAGTAGATCACGGCCGCGTCGAGCTCGGGCTCGTTCAGCGCGAGCTTGAGCGACCACGCGCCGCCGAAGCACCACCCGATCGAGGCCGTGCGCGGCGCGAGGACGCGCGCGTCCGTCGTGAGGAAGCGGTGCGCCGCGCGCACGACCTCGATCCCCTTCGCCTCGTCGACCGCCTTCATCGCCGCCATCGCGTCGTCCGGCGTGGTCGCTACCTTGCCGCCGTAGAGGTCCACGGCGAGCGCCGCATATCCGTCCTCGGCGAGGCGATCGGTCCAGTGCTTGATGTGCTCGTTCAGGCCCCACCACTCGTGGATGACGACGACGCCCGCGATCGGCGGCTTCGCGTCCCGCGGCAGGCTCAGGTACGCCTTCGTGCCCGCCACCTCGACCGTCTGTCCTCGCGCGGGCGGGGCCTTGTCCGCCCTGAGCTGGTGGAGGGCCTTGAAGTCCTCCTCCGAGAGCAGCCCGGTCGGGCCGACTTCACCGGGCGCGCCGGACGACGCCGGCGCCGGCGCGGCGGCCGCGGGCGGCGGCTCGACGCGGGGCGCGGGAGACGAGGCAGAGCAGGCGGTCGCGACGAGCAGCGCCAGCGGCGCAGCCACGCGGAAGCGGCGTAGGTGGGACAGGAGCGTCATGGCGCGCACCCTACCAGCTCGGAGCGGTGCGCCGGAAGCTCCGCCGCGAGGCGTCGCGCCCGCCTACGTCGCGACGCGCAGGCCCAGCTGGCTCGACGCGACCCCCCGCCGGACGGCGGACGCCAGCGTATCCGGGGCGAACGGCTTGGCGACGAACGCATGGGCGCCGAGCCGGAACGCCCGCTCCCGCTCGCGCGGCGAGGACCTCGACGAGACGATGACGACCGCGACGTCGCGATGGTGCCGGCTCTGCCGGATGAAACGGATGAGCTCCAGGCCGTCGATGTCCGGCAGGTGGATGTCGATGATCACCGCGTCGTAGGCGCCCCCGTGCATCCGCCGGAGCGCCTCGAACCCGCTCGCCGTCTCGGCGACCTCGACCGCCGGCCCGAGCTCAGGCGCCCCCTCGAGCGCCGCTCGCATGTAGGTCCGCATCGCGGCGGAGTCGTCGATGAGGAGGATGCGGGTCATGCAGGGGGTCCGGCTCGAGCTCTCGAGGGGGCGCCTAGTACACCACAAACGGCAAAATCAGAAGCGTTTGTCGGCCTTCCGACAGGAGAGCGCGTCCCCGGCGGCGCCCCTGACCCCTCCACGCCCGCCTGCGCGCTGGTCAGGTGCCCCGCGGCGGCCTCCGAGGACCGGCCTGGCCCCTCCTCGAGCCCGTGCCGTGATCACATCGGCGCGTTCCGGGAATTCGTCTGAGTCACACAGGAAACCTTGTGCGCTCCGCGCGCACTGCACTTCTTCGCCAGAGCTGCTTCGATGAGAGCCCTGGCTCTGCCACGATAGAGCTGGACGGGGCGAGTAAAGAGACGATTTGCGGTACGTCGCTCCGCTACCGCGCACCTCGGCGCGTCGCCCGGTTCTTGCTTAGGAGGGCCAAGCCCGTATGTCCTTGAAGCACTGTCTCACCGTGAACAACGGGTGGGGCAGCCTGTCCTCGGGCAGCTTCGGTACCCGTGCTCTCCGACCCATCCTCGGCGCGCTCATCCCGTCGCTCGTCATGGTGGCGCGCCAGTCCGAGACCGGGAGCAGCGATGACGCGCCCGATGACGACGACGCGGCGTCGACGAGCGCCTCCTCGGCGACCAGCGGCGCTGGCGGCGTCGACCACGGCCCCACCGTCAGCCACGGCGCCAGCATGGGCAGCCCCGGGGCGGGACGCCGCTCCCTCTCCTGTCAAGCCAGGGTGATTGCACGGGTCAGATCAGCGACTCATCGAAGGAGACCGTTGTATGCGTAATAGCCAAGGAGCCGTGCCGCGAGAGCTGCTCGACTGGGTCTTCAACCGTCGGCAGCCCCTCGTCAAGCTCGGGGCGTTCGCCATCACCAAGCCCGTACTCGTGTCCTGCAGGGAGGACGACGAGAGGGGCGGCGACCTGAGCGGGAGCGGCACCGGCGGCGGAGAGGGCACGTGGAGCGGCCCTGGTAGCTCGGGCAGCTGCACCGCCGGCCCCTTCGCCACCAGCTCGAGCAGCGCCGGCGGCGGCGTGGGCGCAGGCGGCGCCGACGCGCTGGATCCGTCGATCTTCAAGGGCGCCGGCAGCTGCCGAGTGACCGCCACGGACATCGGGGGTCCGTTCTTCATCGACGACAGCGAGATCCCGAACGACATCAGCCTGTTTCGCAGCGACATCCGGGACAACCACCCCGGCTGCGAGCTCCGGCTCTATGTCCGCCTGCTCGACGCCCGGAACAACCACGAGCCCATCCCCGACGCCGAGGTCTACATCTGGCACTGTGACGCGGATGGGCAAACCAGCGGCCTCGAGCATCAGAGCCCCTCCACGCCGTCCACGGGCGCGGCCGAGCACACGCCGGAGAGCCAGGATCGGTTCTGCCGCGGCGTGCAGCTCTCGGACCGCAACGGGATCGTGGGCTTCAAGTCGATCTATCCCGGGTCGGACGCGGGGCGGCCGGTCCACGTCCACATGGTCGCTCGCATCAACGGAGCCACGACCAGGCTGATCACGACGCAGCTCTATTTCGACGCGGACCTCAGCGCGGAGGTCTTCCAGAAGGAGCCAGCCTACGCGGCTCACTCGGCGAACCTCCCGGCGTCCAGCCTCAATCCGCCGCCTGGCAAGGTGGTCATGCCGACCACGTACACCTCGGGGCTGATCACCAGCATTCTCAACATCATCGTCGATGCCTGAGCGCACGGGTGTCTCGCCCAGGGGGCAGCGCGTCACGCCCTCGGCTCGACCCGGGCCCCCCTCGGCGAGCCGGGACCGCGCCTGCCCGCTGCCTGTTGAACGTCACGAAATTTCGAGGAAACAGGGCACCTCTGCGGTTCGCCGCGCCGGCGCGGGGCGGACAATCGCCCTCCGGGGCGCCAGACTGCGGTAGGGAGGTTCCATGAGCGACACGGATCGGCTGGATCCCGGGAGCATGGCGCGCGCGTTCCGCGAGGCGCGGCGCCGCGGGATGGATGTGGAGCCGGCGGTCCTGTTCCACGACCTCGGGCGCATGCGGGCGCGCATCGGACGGATCGGCGCGGCGTTTCCGCCGGGCGCCCTCCACACAGTCGCGATCAAGGCGAACCCCCTCGTCGAGGTCCTGCGGGCGGCGGTCGACTGCGGCGCGGGGCTCGAGGCGGCCTCGCTCGAGGAGGTGAAGCTCGCGCTCGCCGCCGGCTGCCCGCCCGACCGCATCGTCTACGACTCTCCCGCGAAGTCCCGCGCCGACATCGCGGAGGCCCTCCGCCTGGGCGTGCGGCTCAACGCCGACAACCTCGACGAGCTCGGACGCATCGACGAGCTCGTCGGCCACGGGGGGGCGGCCAGCCGCATCGGGCTGCGCATCAACCCGCAGGTCGGGGCCTCCAGCATCGCCCTGACCAGCGTCGCGGATCGGCGCTCCAAGTTCGGGGTCCCCCTCGAACAGGCGGACGCGGTGCGCGCTGCCTTTGCGCGGTACCCGTGGCTCGCAGGGCTGCACGTGCACGTCGGCTCGCAGGGGTGCGCGCTCTCGCAGCTCATCGACGGGATCGGCCGCGTCGAGGCGCTGCGCCAGGAGCTCCGGCGCGCGATGGGCCCGCTCGCCGCCGGGACCATGGATATCGGCGGCGGTCTGCCGGTCGCCTACCGGAGCACGGACCGCCCCCCGGCGCTCGAGGACTACGCGGCCGCGCTGCGGCGCGAGGTGCCGACGCTCTTCGAGGAGGAGACCACGCTGATCACGGAGTTCGGGCGCTGGATCCAGGCGGGCTGCGGCTTCGCGGTCTCGCGGGTGGAGTACGTGAAGAAGGACTCGGCCGGGCGCACCGCGATCCTTCACCTCGGAGCCGACTTCCTGCTGCGCCGCGCGTATCACCCGGACGACTGGCACCATGACTTCATGGCGCTCGATCCCGAGGCCGAACCCAAGGGGGGGCCGCTCTCGCCGTGTACCCTCGGCGGCCCGCTCTGTTTCGGCGGCGACGTGCTGGCCCGCGAGCTCGCGTTTCCGGAGCTGTCGCCCGGCGATCTCGTGCTCATCCGCGACACGGGGGCTTACACGCTGAGCATGTGGTCCCGCCACTGCAGCCGCGGCATCCCTGCTGTGCTCGGCGTCGACGCCGACGACCTCCGGGTCCTGCGCGAGCGCGAGCTGCCAGAGGACGTCGTCGCGTTCTGGAGCCGCGGCCGCGGCCGGCCATGAGCCCGCCGCGCGGCGTTCACATGGCCGTTTCCAGGCGAATCCAGCATGTGGCACCATGGAGCGGCGAGCGCTGCGACGTGGAGGAGCACAGATGAAATCGAGCGGAGCTTCCTGGGTCCTCGGGCGATGCGCACGAGCGTGGCGGGTCACGCTCCTCGGAGCCGCGCTGTGCGTGCCACCCGTCGCCAGCGCGGGCTGCGGCGATGACGAGGCGACGACCACCGCCTCGGTGTCCAGCGGCAGCGGCGGCGCGACGGGTACCAGCTCGGGCGGCGGCGCTGCCGGCTCGGGCGGCTCCGGTACCGGCGGCTCAAGCGGCTCCGGCGCGGCTGGCTCAGGCGGCTCCGGCGCGGCTGGCTCAGGCGGCTCCGGTGCCGGCGGCTCGGGTGGCTCCGGCGCGGCTGGCTCCGGCGGCGCTGCCGGCGCCGGTGGTTCCGGTGGCACCGGCGGCTCGGATGGCACCGGCGGCTCCGGCGGCGACACCGTGAGCGTGCAGATCATCGCCTTCAACGACTTCCACGGCAACCTGGAGCCCCCTACAGGCAGCAGCGGCAGGATCACCGTACCTGCCACACCCACCAACACCACCGTGGACGCCGGCGGCGTCACTTACCTGGCGTCCCGCGTCGCCGCGCTCCGCGCCGCGAATCCGAACACCGTGGTGGTCTCGGCCGGTGATCTCATCGGCGCGAGCCCGCTGGTGTCGGCGCTCTTTCATGATGAGCCCACGATCGAGGCCATGAACCTCCTCGGCCTCGACATCAACGGCGTCGGCAACCACGAGTTCGACAAGGGCACAGCGGAGCTCCTCCGGATGCAGTACGGCGGGTGCAGCCCGGCCGACGGCTGCACGGACGGCACCTTCTTCCCGGGCGCGAACTTCAAGTTCCTCGCCGCCAACGTCGTCGTGGACACGATGAGCGGCAGGACGCTCTTCCCGCGCTACGACATCCGCGAGTTCGACGGCGTGAAGGTCGCTTTCATCGGCATGACGCTCGAGGACACGCCGTCCATCGTGACGCCGATCGGCGTCGCGGGGCTGTCGTTCATGGATGAGGTCGACACGGTGAACGACATCGTCCCGGAGCTCCAGGCGCAGGGCATCGAGGCGATCGTCGTGGTGCTCCACGAGGGAGGGCTCCCCACCGGCCTCTTCAACGAGTGCCCGGGCCTCTCCGGCCCCATCATCGACATCGCCACGAACATCGACCCCGCCGTGGACGTGATCGTCACAGGGCACACCCATCAGGCGTACAACTGCATCCTCGGCGACAAGATCGTGACGAGCGCGGCGTCGTTCGGCCGTCTGGTGACGGACATCGATCTGGAGATCAGCAAGAGCACGGGCGACGTCACGGCGAAGACGGCGAACAACGTCATCGTGACGCGCGAAGCGCCCGACGCGGACGTGAGCACCCTGGTGACGCGCTACAAGGATCTCGCGGCGCCGCTGGCCAGCGTGCAGGTCGGCACCATCACCGCGATTCTCGACCGCGCGGTCCCGGCCATGGGCGCCGGGCTGTTCACGATGGGCGCGGTGATCGCCGACGCCCAGCTCGCCGCCACGCGCGACGCGAGGACCGGCGGGGCCGAGATCGCGTTCATGAACCCGGGCGGCATCCGCGCGGACCTCACTTACGCGGCCTCTGCCACCGAGGTCAGCGACGGGGTGGTCACGTTCGGTGAGGTGTTCACGGTGCAGCCCTTCGGCAACAGCCTGGTCGTGATGACCCTCACGGGGGCGCAGATCGACACGCTGCTGGAGCAGCAGTTCCGGCTGGACACGGGGGGCGTGCGGCAGAGCCTGATCCTGCAGATCTCGAACGGCTTCACGTACACCTACAGCCAGAGCGCGCCCATCGGCGCGAAGGTCGACATCGCCTCGATCCAGATCAACGGCGTCCCGATCGAGGCGGCGCGGACGTACCGGGTGACGGTGAACAGCTTCCTGGCGACGGGCGGCGACGGCTTCACCGTGCTCAACGACGGCACCGATCGGCTCGGCGGCGCGCTGGATCTGGACGCGCTGCGGGACTACTTCGCGGCGAACTCGCCCATCTCCCCGCCCGCGCTCGACCGGATCACGGTCGTGCCCTGATCGGGCTTCCTGGAGCTGCCGAGGTTGACGGCCGCGCTCGACTTCACGCGATAGAACGGCGGCTGGCTGGAGGACGCGGGCAGGGTCACGCCCTCCGGCCGACGAGCTCTCTGAAGGGGCGCGAAAGCTCGCCCCCTAGCTGCGCGGCCTTCGTGCGTAGAGGAAGCGTGCATAGCCGATCTCGGCGGCGTTCTTCGTGAGCTCGACGTTGGCCCACGCGACGACGTCACCGAACGGGCGGTCCTGGAAAGGCCATCGCGTCCGCCGTGTCGAGCGCAGGTCGTCGTCGGTCACCTGCTCGATCGCCGCTCGCCACTGGCCCTGAAGCCCTCCGAGCCACGCGCGCACGTCGCCGGCGTTGCCAGGCCACGTCACGTTCTCGCGGGTGAGAGCGCCGTCGCCGAAGGCGTGGTCGAGCACCATGGACCACCAGAAGCCGAGATGCCACGTCAGCCACGCGATGCTCGGCGGGCCGAGATCGTAGCCCTCGTGCTCCGGCCAGTCGGCGCGCCACTTGCCATCGGGGGTTTGACGAACGTGCAACCCCTGGTCAGCAGGGCGCCACAAGCACTCTTCGGTGGAGAGCCCGTCGAGGTGAAAGCTGGTGAGCTGCCAGGCTATCTCGAACTGCCGGATCAAGTAGCCGCCGACTTCGCTGGCCATCGGCGACGGAGCGGCGTCAGGGCCATCACGTCTCATGGCCCCGACCCTAGCATGCCTGCCGTCCCTCTCCCTGCCCGCGCACGGAGACGAACGCGTGATGCTACTTCAAGGAGGCGCGTGCGGGATCCCCGTGGCCTCGAGACGTTCTCATGAGCGAGGTCTCGCCGAACGGACATCCTCGACCGGCGAGGAGCGCCCGTCAGAGCGGCTCGAACGCGCCCGCCGGTCGGCCGACGCAGCCGTGGGAAGGGAGCGAGCCCGCTCTGCCTAGCCGGGATTCACCGCGATCTGCATCTGGGCGATCACGATGTCCCCTTCCATCACGGCCTTGGCACGAAGGCCGCTGTTGCCAGCCTCGTCGGCCTTGATGGCGCCCTGGTAGTAATTCGCCAGGTTGCCGGTGGTGCGCGCCTTGTACGGCTCGTACTTGGTATGAACGGAGTCGGTGAAGGCGGGATCGAAGTAGAATTGCGTCGTGAAGATGTGGTCTCCACCCTGGTACGTGGTGCGACCCTTCGACATCGATCCCTTCTTGAAGCAGACGAAGTGGATGTGAACGTCGCGGCCGTTGTACCAGCCGGGGAAGATGCTCCTGAACGAGACGACGCCGTTCGCGTCCGTGGTCTGCACGCCGCGACAGAAACGGTCCGTGTTGGTGAGATCGTTCTGACCCGGCCTGCCCGCGTAGGGCGCGTCGGGCTTCTGCTCGTTGGCAGCACCCCTGGTCCCGAAGCCGCTGTAGAACCCCTGCCCGTCCGTGTGCCAGATGTAGACGTCCACGTCGGCCAGGCCTACGCCCTTGCCATCGCAGTCGGGCGCGCTCAGGTCGACCACGCGCAGGTGGAGGTGCATCTCCACACCTTCTGGCGCGCTCTCATTGTAGCGACCACGGATGTCCTGTCGGACCAGGGAGATGTCGTCGTTCTTCTCGAGCTCGTGAATGAAGAAGGGGCCCTGACCGGCGCCGTCCGTCTTGTTGATCGCCCTGCACATCGGCACGTTGTCGAACGGCGGCGCCTCGAGGCCGTCGCCGCCGCCGCTGCCGCCGCTACCTCCCGCGCCTCCCGCGCCCGGCTCGGAGCCTCCCTCGCCCGAGCCGCCCGTGCCTGCCGTGGTGGAGGTGGCCGGTCCCGCGCCGCTCGAGCTCGACGTGGTGGTGGCGGGGTCGGACCCGCCGCCTCCGCTACCCGAGGCCGTGGTCCCACCGCCCCCGGAGCTCGCAGAGCCTCCGCCGGCGCCGCTGGGGTCATCCGACTCGCCGCCGTCTCCGCACGACACGGTGACGGCAATCACTCCCAGCCCCAGGAGCGCCTGCCGCCGGTCAACGACCTTGAACAACGGGCCCTGGGTCTCGGTATCTCGTTCCTTGCTCATAAAGCAGCTCTCCTCAGGTGGTCGATGACCTGTCCGTCCGGCGGACAAGGCGCCGAAAAGGCGGCAACATCTTCCCAAGAACGGCGACAGTAAAGCATGGCGGCGCGGGGCGTGGAAGACGGGACCCGAGCTGATTCCACATTCCCGCCTTCATGTAGTTATCCTCCGCTGTTTCACGCGCATCGGCGCGTCAGGTATCGAGGGTGACAGGGGCCTGCACGCCACCCCGGATCCACGTGCGAAGAACCTCGATCAACGCCGGGAATCCCATGGCTCAGGCCGGCATCGGTTGCTTGTTGCTCGTCGCCTGGGAGAGGGCGCCGCAGGCAGCGGCTGTGCAGTAAGACGAGGCATCCTTCGATGCATGAGTGCGTTGTGGATACAGCGCACTTTTCCAGGAGGGAGGCGAATCGCGCAAGCGACCTTTCACCGCACGATCGCGGGCCGGGGTGGCCACACCATCCGCTGCTCGGACGCGAGCGCTGGCGAACGATGGATGGCGGGCGGCGCCGCGAACGACGCCTCCGACGTGCCGCCGCCGGCCGCGGTCTTCTTCGGCCACCAGTCCATGCTGAGGTGGATGTGGTGGTGGTGATACGGCCACCCCTCGCCGTACGCCATCCGGTCCGAGAAGCTCGCGAGCTCGTCGTCGGTGATCTTCCGCCGATCCCGGGCCGGAAGGGCGTTCAGCTTGGCCGCGGTCCTCGACAGGAACGGCGCGAGGACCTTGTCCACGCCGATGACGCGCGTGCGGGGCGAGCGGAACAGCCTGGCCATGAAGAACGCCTCCCGCTCGAGGTCGACGATGTGCTTCCGCTTCGCCGCCGAAGAGCAGTACCCGTCCTCGTGCTTCGACCCGTCTCCGCAGATGATCTCCCCATCGTTCGATCCGTCCGTCTGGAAATAGGCGATGTCGATGTTGCCACCCTGGTCGTGCGTCGACTGGGGGTGACGTGGGCTGTCGACGTCGTAGCCGGGCGTGACGCCGTTGATCTGGCAGACGTCGATCAGCGAGAGCGGCGTCGTGCCCGGGAACGCATGCAGCGTCTCCGCGAGGGCGTCCCGGACGAGCATGATGAGCTCGCGCCGAGCAAAGCGGTAATTGCTGAACGTCTCCCAGATGTAACCGCCGCCGACCACCGAGTCGTCGGGGTCGGGGAACGGGAACGGCAAGAGCCCGCCGCCGCGCTCGCCGAAGCCGGCGCACTCGTCGAACGAGAAGCCGGCGTCCACGCAGCTCGGGCCGTCGACATACGGAGTCGACGTCACGTCCAGGCCATAGACGTTCTGCGCGCCGTCGTGGCCGACGACCCGGACGAAGTACTCGGCGCCACCCCGCTCGGAGTAGAACCCGTAGAACTCGGTGTCCGTCTCCTGATCGCGGTACGCGTACGGGTACTGCGCGCCGTCGCGCGAGCCGAGCAGGCGGCCCACGCCGTCATAGACCACCAGATCGATGTCCCCGGCGGCCTGACGGAACCGGATGCCCACGCGGACGATGGTCCGCTCCGGCACCACGATCTTGAGCCAGTCCTCGTCCCCCTCGCAGAGGGTGAGGTCCTTCGTGACGCCCATGGGCGCTGCCACCGCTGCTCCCAGGTCGTCGTTGGGCTCGAGGGCGTCGCCCTCGGCGCCGCAGGCGGAGGGGCCCTTGCGGCACTCGCCGCCATCGCAGGAGCTGCCCTCCGGACACCAGCCGGACGGGACGTCGGGTGAGCACGCGACATCGTCCGATACGCAGAGCTCCCCGAGGCAGGTCGTGCCCTCCGGGCAGGTCGACGCGACGTCGCAGCCGGCGAAGCAGGCCGACCTGCCCTCGCCGTCGACGGTGTGACACACGTAGCCAGGCCGGCAGTCGAGATCGCTGCCGCAGGTGTTCATGCACACCGGCGAGCCGCCCTCCGCCGCGGGGAAGCAGCCCGCGCCTGGCCCGCACTCGTCATCGCTCTCGCAGTCGAAGGCGAGGCAGTACCCCTCCACCCAGCCGTTCGGCGCCGCGGGATCCTCGTCACGATAGCAGGTCGCGCCGCGCAGCGAGCACGCCTCGTCGGCGTCGCAGGCCGCGCCGATCTCCCCGGCGCCGACCGTATCCTCCGCGCACGCCGCGCCGCAGGCCGCGTTGCACCCGTCGCCGCGCCGAGGAGAGCACAGGCCATGACGGCTCTGCACGCCATCGCAGGTCTCTGGATCATAGAGGGGATAACACACCCCCGAGTCGGTCAGGATGTCCGTGTTGAAGCAGCGAGAGCCGGGCGCGCAGCCCTGCTCGCTGTTCGACGCCGTACACAGCCCCTCCGCGCGCTGCATGCAGATGCCGAGCATGCAGACGGCCGCCTCGCCGTCGCAGTCCGCATCGCAGCTGCAGCTCGCGCCGACGGGGAGGCGCTTCTGGCTCGCCCCGCCGCTCTGCATCTCGCTGTCGACCGCCAACTCCGAATCCCATGGGTCCACACCACACGCTTCCAGAGAACCCATGAGCGCCGGCACCACCACGAAGAGCCATCGCCAATGTAGATCCATGCCACCCTGCCTAGTGAGGAGTGCGAGACCGCACCTGTCGAGCGTTCTAGTCACAGGCGAGGGGTAACTGGTTATTGAAAAGAGCGTATGAGTCACGCGGGATACCCCGCGCGAAGATATTCCCAGCTTCGCAGCGGCGTTGTTGTCCCCGCGCGTGGGGGCGCCCACGCGACGAGCGGCTGGCGCGCGTCCGCCGCCGGTGGACTCGCGGTCATCCGACGCACCGGCCGCGCCGCGCGGCGCCCGCGCGGCGATCGTCATCGCGTCGGCCCGGGGCGCCTACTCGTACTTCTGGCTGACGCGGAACGAGCCGAGCGAGCGTACGCCCGTCGCGTGCTGCTCGAGCAACGCGAGGGCTTCCTTGAACGCAGGCTCCTCCGTGCTGCCCTCGCACTCGACGAGGAAGAGGTACTCTTCAGGGCTGTCCGGCAGCGCGCGAGAGACGATGCGCGTGAGGTTGATGTGGTGTCTCCCGAGCGCGGAGAGCGCCGCGACCAGGGCGCCCGGGCGGTGGTCCAGCCCGAACAGGAGCAGCGTCCGCCCCCCCGAGGCCGGCGGCTCCGCGACCTTCCCGACGATGAAGAAGCGCGTGATGTTCTCGCCCTTCGCGCCGAGCTTCGGCACGAGGATCTCCAGCTTGTAGATGGCCGCCGCTCCCTTGTTGCCGATCGCGCAGGCCTCGCCGTCCTGCGCCGCGCGCTCGACCGCCTCGGCGGTGCTCTCGGCCTCGAGGATCTGCGCGTCAGGGTAGGTCTCGCGCAGCCAGTCGCCGCAGTGCTTGAGCGGGACGAAGTGCGAGTAGATGCGCTTCGGCGCCACGCCCGCCCTGCCGAGGAGCGACAGCGTGACGTGCAGCGAGAGCTCCTCGCACACGACGAGCGCGGCGCCCGTGCCCTCGCGGCGGATCAGCTGATCGACGGTGTCGTAGATCGGTCCGCCCACCGCGTTCTCGATGGGCACGACGCCGTAGGTCGCCGCGCCGCCGGCCACGGCGTCGAACACCTCCGAGATGGTGCGCCGGGGCGTGAGCTCCGCGCTCGCGCCGAAGCGCCGGGACGCGACCTCGTGGCTGAACGTCCCGGGCCGCCCGAAGTAGGCGACCCGCTGGCGCGCCGCCGGGGCCCCTGCCGCGTCGCTCGCCGCGGGCGCCGCGTCGTCGCCGCGCGCCGTCCCTGGCTTCCCCGCGTCAGCCGACATGAGCGACGGGCGCCTCGCCAGCGCCCGCGCGGACGGTCGCGACACGCCCCCCGCAGGGCGCGCCGCTCCGCCGTGGGGCCGGCATCCTTCGATGGAAGCTGTGCATCGAGCGCCGCCTGTCTACCGGCGCGATGCGGCGGCGTCCAGCGAGGAAAGCGGCGGCGTCTCGCGTGTCTCGCCTGTCTCGCCTGTCTCGCCTGCCTACCCGCGCGATGCGGCGCCCGCCGCCGCGGTGCACCAGGCAGCCGCCGAGCCCGCCCGTGCGTCGATCACACCCCAGCAGCCGGGCGGGAGCACCATCGTGGCCGACGATGCCGGAAGGCCCCTGGCGCGGTTCGGGTGAGGAACGATCGTTACATCCCGAGAACCATCGTCAAGCGGCGCTTTCCCGAGCGATTCGGCCTGCATGCGCGCAGTTGCGCATGCGGAGGGTGGCGCAGGAGACGACCACATGCCCATACATTCGACCACTTTTTCGATCGAATTTCGCCTGTGATCGCCCCGACCAGTTTTTGCAAGTTCCGTTTCTTGTGATAACGATCGTTACGCGATGTCGGGAACGGGGCGTGGAGGCCACGGTTCAGGGCCGCCGAACGACAGAGAAGGGGCCTACTGGCGGATCTTCAACAAGAAAACGATCGTGCTCGTGCGGCGATGGCTTCGCCTCCTGGGGGTTCCGCGCCGGGATCGCTGGGACATCGCCCAGAACGTGATGCTCGCGGCGCATGAGAGCTTCGGGAACTACGATCCGGAGCTCGGGCCGTCCGACCGCTGGCTGAACAAGATCGCTGTCCACGCCGCGTCCCACTACGGGCTGCGCGAGCGGCGCCGGAGGGAGGAGCCGTTGCCTGACGACTTCGACGCAGAGCTCGACGAGCCCTCGGCCGAGGAGCAGATCATCTCGGCGTGCGATCGCCTGTTCGCGCGCGCGGTCCTGCGCGAGCTCGACGCCGAGTTCGGCGCGATCCTCATGGCCCACGACATCGAGGGCGTCCCCATGGCGGACTTCGCGAGCCGGGCGGGAGTCCCCCTCTCGACGGCGTACAAGCGGCGGAGCCGGGCGCTCGCCGCGTTTCAGCAGCTGGCCACGCGGCGCCTCGCGTCGATGCCCGGCGCAGAGGCGCGGGGCGGCGGCCGGCCGGAGTCCGGCGCTGGGCCGCCTCGCGTCGCGGGCTGCTCCGCGCGGACGTGACGGCTCAGGGGCTCATCGCCCGCGCCGGCTCGATGACGAGGGAGCGGAGCCGCGCGACCCGCGCTCCTCGGACCGAGGCCGCGAGCGGAGCCGCGCGCGCTCCGGATCCTCGTTGATGAGCGCGAGGATGGCCTGCTTCTTCGGCGAGTCGTCGGGCTCGATCAGCAGGAAGAGGAGCGCCTCCTGGAGAGCCTCGGGCGCGCGATCGAAGCGATCGGCGACGACCGCGGAGACCGGGCTCCTCCCGTCGCCGGGCAGGAGGAGCCGAGCATCGCAGTTGAGCCCCTGTGCGATGAGCGCCAGCGCGCCGAGCCCGAGATCGCGCTCTCCGCGCTCGACCTGCCGCAGGTAGGTCGCCGAGAGGCGCGCTTTCTCGGCGAACTCGGCGTAAGTGAGCCCGTGCAGCTGCCGGAGCACGCGAATGGCTCGACCGACCTCCTTGGGAAGCGCATCGCTCATGGCCGGCGCAGCCTATCAACTCCCGCCGCAGCCGGAAAAGGACGATCGCACGTTTCTCCCTGCATTCGCGCGGGGGCGCACGTCGATGTCGGTTACTTACTATAACTGATTCAGCTCCTCCAAGAGCGCCCGGGAGTGCGAGTTCTCGCGCCTCTCGATCGCTATGCCGGTGAGGAGGGGCGCTTGGCCGCAGCCCGGATCGACGCGGGGTCAGCGTCGGTTGCGTCGGTTGTGTCGGTTGCAGCCTCAGGGCGCTTCTGTCATTCCTGGCGCGTTCGCTGGCAGGATGTGCGCTGGTTCGAGCGCGTGTCTCGGCCCCTTCGGGGGACGGCAAGGGGTTCGATGATCCGTCTGGAGCTTTCAGGAGAGCACACCCGGCTGCACTCGACGCTGTGCGCCCAGTGCCCGCAGGGCCCCGCGGGGTGCTGCGTCAGCCCGCCCGAGCTCGACTGGACGGACATCGGGCGCATCGTCTCCCTCGACGGCCGTGGCTGGCTGCTCGAGCAGATCGCCGCAGGCAACCTGCTCCCCGTGAGCCGCGGACTCGAGCTCCGGCGCGTGCGGAAGCGGGAGGAGCGCACGGCCCCGCGGCAATCGAAGTGCGTCTATCACGGCGCGCGCGGCTGCTCCGTCCCCGCCGAGCGGCGGGCCGCGACATGCAATTACTTCCTCTGCGAGGACGCCTTCGCCGAGCGCACGGACGGCCAGACGGATCCTGCGTCCGCCGAGAGCCGCCGGGCGCACGCGCTCCTCCGCGACGTCTACGACCGCTGGGACCGTGAGCTCGCCGAGGCGGTCGCGTCCCGCCCGGAAGGGCCGACGTGGGACGCGGCGTTCCTCGACTGGCTGGGCGCGGAGTTCGAGCGGCTCTCGCGCGCGTCGCGCGACGAGCTCGGCGAGCTCACCGCGCCTGGCCTCACCGCGCGTGGATCTGGATAGAGAGCGTCGCTGGCGCGGCGAGCGCGCCCGTCTCCCAGGGATCACCCGTCACAGCATGGCGACCGGATCCACGTCGATGATCACCCGGGCGTTCCGGTCAAGGCCATCCCTTATCAGCCCGGCCAGCGCCGCGAGCGCCCCCCGGAGCGGACCGCGCTCGCGCGCCCGGAGGAGCACCCGGAACCGGTAGCGCCCGCGCAGCCGCGCGATCGGCGCCGCCGACGGGCCGAGCACCTCGACGCGCCGGGCGACCCCCTCGGGGCAGGTGCGGGCGTGGGCCGCGAGCTTCGCCGCGGCGCCGCGCCCCACGCTCTCGTCGACCGCGTCGATCCGGAGCAGCGCGAGGCGCGTGGCGGGCGGATAACCCACCTCCTCGCGGTCGCGGATCTCCCGCTCGAGAAAGCCAGGCACGTCGTGCGCCGCGGCGAACGCGATGGCCGGGTGCTCGGGGTTGCGCGTCTGGATGAGCACACGGCCGGGGCGGTCGCGCCGCCCAGCGCGCCCGGCCACCTGCACGAGCAGCTGGAAGCCGCGCTCGGCCGCGCGGAAGTCGGGCAGCCCGAGCGCGGCGTCGGCGTTCACCACGCCGACCAGCGTCACGTTGGGCAGGTCATGGCCCTTCGTGACCATCTGCGTGCCGACCAGGATGTCGATCTTGCCCTCGCGCATCCTCGCGAGGATCGCCTGCGAGCGATCCTTGCCGGCGACGTCGCGATCGAGGCGCGCCACGCGCGCCTCCGGGAACGAGCCGGCGATCGTGGCCTCGAGCCGCTCGGTGCCGAGCCCCTCGAGCAGCAGGTTCCGCGCGCCGCACGCGCCGCAGCGGTCCGGCAGCGGCCCCGCATAGTCGCAGTAGTGGCAGCGCAGCCGCCCCCCCTCCGGCCGCTCGTCGAGCGGCGCCGCGGGCGCGGGCGCGCCGCCCGGCGAAGGCGGGCGCGCGTCGCGGCGCCGCCCGCGGTGGTACGTCAGCGCGACCGAGCAGGCGTCGCACGTGGTCAGCGTCCCGCACGAGCCGCAGACGACGCTCGGCGCGAAGCCGCGGCGGTTCAGGAAGAGGATCGCCTGCTCCTTCGCCGCGAGCGTCTTCTCGAGCGCGCGGTGCAGCGGCAAGGAGATCAGCGGATCGCCCGAGGGGCCGGCGCGGAAGCGGCGGAGATCGACGAGGGAGACCTCGGGGAGGCTGGCCTCGCGGTGCGCGCGGTCCGGCAGGCGCAGCTCGGCGAGCTTGCCGCGGCGCACCAGCGCGACGGACTCGATGGAAGGGGTCGCGGAGCCGAGCACGCACACCGCCCCCGCGCGGTGGGCGCGGAGCAGCGCCATGTCGCGCGCGTGGTAACGCACGCCCTCCTCCTGCTTGAACGAGCCGTCGTGCTCCTCATCGACGAGGATGAGGCCGAGGTCCGGCACCGGCGCGAACAGCGCGGAGCGCGCCCCGATGGCGACGCGCACCTTGCCGACGTGGAGGCTCGCCCACATCGCGTGGCGATCGGCGTCGCTCAGCCCGCTGTGCAGCACGGCGAGCTCGTCGCCGAAGCGGGCGCGGAAGCGCGCGACGAGCTGCGGGGTGAGGGCGATCTCCGGCACCATGACGAGCGCGCCGCGGCCCCGGTCGAGGCAGCTCTTGATGGCGCGCAGGTACACCTCGGTCTTGCCGGAGCCGGTCACGCCGAAGAGGAGGAACGCGCTCGGCCGCGGCTCCTGCCCGACGGGCCGCGGCTCCTGCCCGGCGGGCCGCGGCTCCTGCTGGGCGATCGCAGGGTGCTCCCCTCCCCCGGACGGCGCGAGCGCCGCGAGCGCCGCGTCGATGCGCGCCGCGGCCTCGGCCTGCGCCGCGTTGAGCTCGGGGGGCACGTCGCGCTCCTCGGCGCGGCGGAAGAACGGGTCGCGCGGCGGCTCGCGCTCGTCCAAGGCGACGAGGTTGCGCTCGGCGAGCTTCTTCAGGGCGCTGCGCGCGTTGCCGAAGCGCTCCTCGATCCGCGCGACCGGCTGCTCGCCGTTCGCCCGGAGCAGCGCGAGCACCGCCGCGGCCTGCCCGCGGAGCGTGCCGGGCTCCTCGACGACGTCGGTCGCGCTCGCGTACGCGACCTTGCGGCCGCCGACCTGCTTGGCGCGGCCGAGGTCGAGGACGCCGTCGAGCTCCCCCTGGGCCTTGAGCGCGCGCACCTGCTCGCGCTCGATCGCCGGCAGCGCGAGGCGGAGCACCTCGCCGATCGGCGCGAAGTAGTAGGCGGCGAGCTCCTGCAGGAAGGCGAGCAGCTCCGCTGGCAGCGCCGGACGCGCGTCGACG
The DNA here is from genome assembly GCF_051525245.1 of Sorangium sp. So ce128. Lineage (NCBI taxonomy): Bacteria > Pseudomonadati > Myxococcota > Polyangiales > Polyangiaceae > Sorangium > Sorangium sp. So ce128. The sequence goes on from NZ_CP150313.1 coordinate 10,005,159, forward strand.
AGCGCCGCGAGCGGCTTGATCTTGGACGGATCGATGGCCGCGCTGCGCTCGCTGACGGCGAGCACCACGCCGAGCAGCTTGCGCCGATGGAACTCGCAGAGGACGCGCGCCCCCGGTCGGACCTCGCCGGCGAGCGCGGCAGGGACCTCGTAGGTGAAGGCCTGCGAGAGCGGGACGGGCACCGCGACATCGGCGAGGAGGGGCATCGCTCCGGAGGGCCGCGCGTGGCGCGGCACGGGCGAGATACCAGAGAACGCCGCCCAGGACGAGGAACGCAGGGCGTGCGCGCGGGCGCCGCGCCGGGCCCGCAAAGGAAAGACTCCAAAAAAAAAGCGCCGCCGGGGCCTCGGGGGGGGGAAGGCCGCGCCGGCAGCGCTGGCCGGACATAGAGCACCGTCCATGCCATCCGCGGGATTCGCGATTCGAACGTATTTCACTTCAGATGGGGCGCTCGCTGGTTTCGAACCTGAAATTTCGGCAGAGCACCATTGCAGAAGCGAACTGAGCGGCCTGCTCGAGCATCACAGAGGCACGCGCCGCGGGAGGGGGTGGGAACGCCGGACCCGCTCCCGCGAGGTCCGCCGATTGCTCGGGATCCGGTCAGGGGTTCACCGCTGGACGGTCGGCGGGGCGGGCGCCATGCGCTGGAAATCCGCGCAGCCACGCGCCTCGGAGGAGGGGGAACATGATCGGAACCGCAGTCTTGGGGGGAATCGAGGAGCAGGACTGGATCGACCGGATCGCCGACCCGCTTCAGCGCGGCATCCAATCCGTCCTGAGGCGAGCGCCCACGGTCGCCAAGGTGCTGCATGGCAAGTTCCTCGGGCACCCCTTGCACCCGGTGCTGGTGACCATCCCCATCGGCGCCTGGTCCTGCGCGCTGGTGCTCGATCTCGCCGGCATCGGCCGCAGGCGGCGTCGTCTCCATCGGGGAGCGGACGCGACCGCGGCCATCGGCCTCGGCGGGGCGCTCGTGGCCACCTTCGCCGGGCTCGCCGACTGGAGCACCACCCTCGGCCCCGCGAAGCGGATCGGCTTCGTCCACGGCGCCGTGAACCTCGCGATCGCCGGCCTGTACGGCGCCTCGCTCGCCTCCCGGGCGATCGGGCTGCGGCCGCTCGGGATCGCTCTGTCGACCGCGGGGTTCGGCCTCGCGGGGGCAAGCGGCTGGCTCGGCGGAGAGCTCATCTACCGCTACGGCGTCGGCATCGGCAACGACGCGTGCGAGCGGAGGCCGGAGATGCAGGTGCCCGTGCCCGAAGCGCCGATCGCCGACGCGGGCTGACGGCGACGGGCGCCGGCGCGCCGGACGGGCGCGAGATACGACGTTCTCCTCGACCGAGCGGGCGCTAGCGCGCCGCGAGATAGCAGCCCGCGATGACGAGCGCGGCGAGGGCGAACAGCAGCGCGCAGTGCACGAGCCATGGCACGAGCCGGCGCTGCTGCGGGCAAGCGAGCGGAGGCTGCGCCCTGGCCCGGGGCGGCGGCTCGGCCAGGGCCAGCGCGGCGGGCTCTGCGCCCTGCGCGCCGGCCGCCCTCGCGGGCAGCGCGGCGGCCTCCATCGCCGGCGGCGCTGCCATCGCCATCGCCTGCGGCGCTGCCATCGCCATCGCGCCCTGCGCGCCGATGTCCATCGCGCTCGGCGTGACGGCCTCCCTCGCGCTCGGCGCGATGGCCACGGCCGCGATCGGCTCGATCACCGCAGGCGGACCGAGCTCCAGCGCGCGCACAGCGCGCTCGCGCGCCCGGCGGGGCGCGACCAGCTCCGCACCGAAGTTGTCGCGCAGCCACGCCCCGAAGCGCAGCGGGCTCGCCGTCAGCTCGGCCGCCGCCGCGTAGGCGGCGATGTCCTGGAGCATCGCCGCCGCGCTCGGGTAGCGCTCGTCGGGCGCGACCGCGAGCGCCCGCGCCACGATCGCGTGGAGCGCCGCCTCGTCGGGGAGCCCGCGCTCCACGAGCGGCGGGATCGACGCGCGCCGCGCGAGCTCGAGCAGATCGCCCCGCGCCGCCTCCTTGGAGAGCGCGGCGCCGGGGCTCGCGCTGTACATCCGCCGGCCGGCGAGCAGCTCCCAGAGCAGGATGCCCGCCGCGAAGACGTCGGATCGCGCGTCGAGCGCCTCGCCCCGGGCCTGCTCGGGGCTCATGTAGCCGGCCTTGCCCTGCAGCGCCTCGTCCATGGCTCCGCAGCGCTCGTGCGCGCGGGCGATGCCGAAGTCGCAGAGCTTGATCTCGCCCTCGAAGCTCAGGAGCACGTTCGACGGCGAGACGTCGCGGTGCACGACGCCCTTCCGGTGGGCGTACGCGAGCGCCTGGAGCGCCTCGGCGATGATCAGCAGCGAGAACGCGACCGGGAACTTCACCTTCTGGCGCGCGCAGCGGCGGAGCAGCTCGCGCAGGTCGAGGCCCTCGACGTACTCCATCGCGATGAAGAGCGAGCCGTCCTCGCGGCAGAGGTCCTCGACCTGCACGATGGACGCGTGGCGCAGCCCCGCCGCGAGCCTGGCCTCGCTCGCGAGCATCTCGACGAAGCGCGGGTCGTGCGCGAACCTCGGGGCGACCTCCTTGATGGCGACGAGGCGCGCGGCGCCGAGGTCCGTGCGCACCCGGGCCAGGTAGAGATCGGCCATCCCTCCCTGGCCGATGTGATCGAACAGCGTGTAGCGGCCGATCTGGCACGGCAGCAGCCGCCCCCCGCGGGGCGCCGCGCGGCGGCGGGGAGTGTCCTCGCGCGCGGCGCCGAGGGGGAGAGCGGGCAGGCCGGAAGGCGGGTACGGGAGCGTGCCTCCGCGACGCACATCGAGGCGATCGATCTGCACGAGCCGTCGTCGCAGACTTCGCCCGGGCGGGCCAACTAAGTGGACGCGGCGCTGTTCAGGCCCTGGGGCGCGCAGCTCAGGCGCGGCGCAGTCCACGTCAGTTCACGTCAGTTCACGTCAGTCCACGTCAGTTCACGTGCAGCGCGCGCGGCGGCGGGCTACATCCGGCGCATGGCGTTCAGCGCAGGCTGGGGACCGGCCTTTGCCGGGTCGTTCATCCGCATCGTCGACGACCGGGGGCGCAAGCACGAGTGGCGCTCCCCTCCGGGGCGCATCGTCTCGCTCGTGCCGAGCGACACCTACTCGCTCCTCCGGCTCGGCGCCCGGGATCGGCTCGTCGGCCGCACCCGCTACTGCGTCGCGCCCGCCGGGGACGTCGAGGGCATCGAGCTCGTCGGCGGCACGAAGGACGCCGACGTCGACCGCATCGCCGCGCTCGACCCCGACGTCGTCGTCGCGAACCAGGAGGAGAACAGCAAGCGCGACATCGAGCGCCTCGACGCCGCGGGGCTCCGGGTGCTCGTCTCGTTCCCGAAGCGGGTCGCCGACGGCGTGGCGCACCTCGCCCGGCTGGCGCGCCTGCTCGGGCACGCCGCGGCGAGGCCCGGCGCGCCCGCGCCCTCGGCGAACGTGGAGCACGGCGCCCCGGGCCAGCCGCCGCCGGCCGCGGCGCGCGAGCAGGTCGCGGCCGCCTACCGCGCCCACGCCGCGGCCGAGGCGCGGCGCCGCGAGCGCCCGCCGATCCGCGCCTTCGTCCCGATCTGGATGGACCCGCTGATGACCGTCCACGGCGACACGTTCCTCTCCGACGTGCTCGATCTCGTGGGCGCGCAGAACGTCTTCGAGGATCGGCCCCGGCGCTACCCGCTCGCGGCCGACCTGGGCAAGGCGCCGCCGCTGCCCCCCGAGCGCGTCCAGGGCCGCGACCTCCGCTACCCCCGCGTGACCCTCGACGAGGTGATCGCCCGCGCCCCGGAGCTCGTCCTGCTGCCCGATGAGCCGCACGCCTTCACCGACGCCGACGCGGCAATATTTCGCTCCCTCGACATCCCCGCTGCCCGCCGTGGCCACGTGATCAGGTGCGACGGCAAGGACCTCATGTGGTACGGCGCGCGGGCGCTCGAGGGGCTCAGTCGGCTGCGCGAGATCGTCGACGCCGCCCGTCCCTGATGCACGCGCGATCGTCGGGTCAGGGGGTACGACGCCGAAATCCCGCGGCCTTGCGGCCGAGCAAGCCCCTCCTCGCCACGCCGCAGTTGGGGTAGGAACGTAGGATGACGTGGACACGGGAGACGTTGCGGGCAGAGATCATCCAGCTCCTGGAAGGACACACGGCCGGCGAGGTAAAGATCGAGGAGTCGAGCCACCTCGTCGCCGACCTCAGCCTCGACTCGCTGGGAGTGATGGAGATCGTCGCGGATATGGAGGATAAGTTCGACCTCTCGATCCCCGACGACATGTTGCGCGAGGTCGACACGGTCGCCGACGTCGTCAAGGCCATCGAGCTCCGGCTCAAGAACGAAGGAAGGCTCTCGGGATGACGGCTGTTTGGAAACCGCGGACGGTCGCGCAGGCGATCGAGGACGCAGCGGCAAGCACGAAGACGGGCTATCGCTTCATCGAGGAGTCCAGCGAGAACGAGCCGTTCTTCACGCACGGGGGCGTCGAGCGGGCCAGCGCGCGCTTCGGCGGCGCGCTCCAGGCGCTCGGGCTCCAGAAGGGCGATCGCGTCGCGTTGATCCTGCCGGACAACGCCGATTTCATCTTCGCCTTCCTGGGCGCGATCCGCGCGGGCGTCATCCCGGTGCCCATCTACCCGCCGACCGGCCTCGGCAAGCTGACCGGCTACCTCGAGAACACGCTGCACATCGTCGCGAAGAGCGGCGCCAAGGTGCTGCTCACGAGCGCCGAGATCAAGCGGATGCTCGGCACGATCCAGGCGCAGGCGCCGGCGCTCGAGCAGATCGTGGCGGTGGAGGGCCTCCGGGGCGCCCGCGAGGAGCTCAAGCCGGTCAAGGTCGAGCTCGACGACGTGTGCTTCCTCCAGTTCACGAGCGGCTCGACGTCGCGCCCGAAGGGCGTGGTGCTCACGCACGCGAACCTGGCGTCCAACGTGCGGGCGATCGTGGATCTCGGCCTGGCGGTGCGCGAGTCCGTCGACACCGGCGTGTCGTGGCTGCCGCTCTACCACGACATGGGGCTCATCGGCTTCGTGATCGCGCCGCTCTACTACGTCAACACGATCACGTTCCTGCCGCCGCTCCTGTTCCTGAAGCGCCCGGTGCGCTGGCTGGAGACGATCACGCGCCACCGGGGCAACGTGTCGTTCGGCCCGAACTTCGCCTATGCGCTCTGCGTGAAGCGGATCCGAGAGCAGGAGATGGCGGGGCTGGATCTCTCGACGTGGCGGGTCGCCGGGTGCGGCGCCGAGCCGATCCGGGCCGACAACCTGCGCGCGTTCGCCGAGAAGTTCGCGCCGGTCGGGTTCGACGAGAAGGCGTTCGTCTGCTCGTACGGGATGGCCGAGAGCACGCTGGCGGTGTCGTTCAGCGCGCTCGGGGCCGGGCTGCAGACCGACGCGGTGGACGGCGAGACGCTCTGGAAGGAGGGCAAGGCGACGCCCGTCCCGGCCGACGGCGAGGGCGCGTCGTCGCTCGTGCAGTGCGGGTCGGCGTTCGAGGGGCACGAGATCGCGGTCTTCGCGTCGGACGACGCGGAGAGCGCCCGCCCGCTCGGCGATCGCGAGGTCGGCGAGCTCCGGCTGCGGGGCCCGAGCGTGATGCCGGGCTATTTCAACGACCCGGATCTCACGAAGGAGGCGTTCGCGGGCGGCTGGCTGCGGACCGGCGATCTCGGGTACCTCGCGGAGGGCAAGGTCTATATCTGCGGGCGCTCGAAGGAGGTCATCATCGTCAACGGGCGCAACTACTACCCGCAGGATCTCGAGTGGGAGGCGAGCCGCGTCTCCGGGGTCCGCAAGGGCAACGTGATCGCGTTCGGGACGATGAAGCCGCACAACGACCGCGAGCGCGTGGTCATCGTCTTCGAGACCCCGGCGTCGGACGAGCAGGAGAAGCAGGCGCTGAAGGGCGAGGTGCGCCGCGTCGTCCAGCAGGCCATGGGGCTCACCGTCGATGACGTGGTGGCGGTCGGGGCGGGCATCCTGCCGAAGACCTCGAGCGGGAAGCTCCAGCGGAGCAAGACGCGGGAGCTCTACGAGAACGGGGAGCTGCTGATCCGCAGCTCGTCGCGTGAAGGGGACCGGCTGGACGCGGCGAAGGAGTTCGCCAAGAGCCAGATCAACTTCTTCCGCCACGCGATCTTCCGCGGGCGCGGGGGGTGATCCTGGAGGGGCCTCGGAAGGGGCCCCCTGGAGATCTCCGGGGCTGCCTCACGGCAGCTGACCGCGGCTCTCGCGGGTAGCTCTCAGGACAGCAACACGTCACTGCACGCGCTTCGACCTCACGGACGGAGTTCGAGCGAGCGGGCGCGCGGGGGAAGCGCGAAGGCATGGCCGCTCGTGCGGGGGGCCGTTATCGTCGAAGGGCGTCCATGCCCGTGTGGCTCAATCAGCTGCTGCCGATCCTGCTCCTGCTCGCGGCCATCGCGGTCGTCATGCGGCGGCTGCCGAAGATCGATCTCGGGCACTCGGAGGAGTTCCGGCGCCGGCGGTTCTTCAACTGGTTTCCGCTCGGGCTCACGTACGCCTTCCTCTACATGGGGCGGTACAACCTCTCCGCCAACGCGCCGGAGCTCGACGCGCTGCACCTCCTCAGCAAGCGCGAGTTCGGGAACATCGACGGCTGGGGCTCGGCCGTTTACGGGGTCGCCTTCCTGCTGAACGGGCCGCTCACCGACCGCTGGGGCGGGCGCGTTACCATCCTGATCGCCGCGGGCGGATCCGCGCTCATGAACGTCCTGATGGGCGTGGCCGTCCGCCTCGCCCAGGAAGGGCGGCTCGACCACAGCGCCGCCATCACCGCGATGACGGTGCTCTTCTCCGCCAACATGTACTTCCAGAGCTTCGGCGCCGTATCCATCGTCAAGGTCAACGCGCCCTGGTTCCACGTCCGCGAGCGCGGGATGCTCGGCGGCGTCTTTGGTATCCTGATCTCGCTCGGGCTCTATTTCGCCTACGACTGGAGTCGATTCGTCGCCAGGCACCTGCCGATGCCGTGGGTGTTCCACGTCCCCGCCCTGCTGCTGCTCGGCTTTCTGGTGCTCGACGTCTTCCTCATCCGCGACACGCCGGGCCAGGCGGGGTTCCAGGACTTCGACACAGCTGACGCGTCCTCGGGCGACACCGGCGGGCGCCTGGGGGCAATCGCGGTCGCACGGCGCATGTTCTCGCAGCGGGTCATCTGGATCATCGTCGCCATCGAGTTCTGCAGCGGCTTCCTCCGCAACGCCGTCATGAAGTGGTACCTCGTCTTCGCCGACAAGACCGGGCTCAAGGGCTTCGTGTCGGCGCACTGGGGCGTGCTCCTCTGCATCGCCGGCATCCTGGGCGGCGTGTTCGCCGGCTTCATCTCCGATCATGTATTCGATTCGCGCCGGGGCCCGGTGGCCTCGGTGCTGTATGCAGGCCTCGTGCTCGGCGCGGTCATCGTCCTCTTCACGCTGAGCTTCCCCATCGCCGGGTGGACCGTCGTGTTCATGTCCCTCTGCGTGATCGGCGTCCACGGCATGCTGTCCGGAACCGCGAGCATGGATTTCGGCGGGAGGAAGAACGCCGGCGTCGCGACTGGCATCATCGACGGCTTCGTCTACCTGGGCACCGCGGCGCAATCGTTCCTTTACGGGAGCATCCTGCCCTCGGGCGACGCGGCGAAGGACCCGGGGAACTGGATGCCATGGCCCGCGGCCATGCTCCCGGTCGCGCTCGTCGGCTTCGCGCTGGCGACGCGGGTGTGGAACGCGCGGCCCGAGCGGCGCGCGGCGGCCCACTGACGCGCGGCCTCCACGCGAGCCAGGCGAGGTATCCCCCGCCGGCCCTCTCCGCCCCACTCACCCACGCTCGGCGGCGAGCGCCCGGGGATCGACGAACACCCACGGCATGCCCGCCGCCTGCGCGGACTGGATCCCCAGCGCGGCGTCCTCGAAGACCAGGCACCGCGCGGGCTCGACGCCCAGGCGCTTCGCCGCCTCGAGGAACGGGTCGGGCGCCGGCTTGGGCCGCGCGTAATCCTCCGCCGCGACGACCACGTCGATGTACCCGCGGAGGCCCAGGAACTCCAGCGTCCGTTCCACCGACGCCCGTGGGCTCCCCGAGACGACGGCGCGCTTCACGCGCGGAGGAGCGTCGCGGAGCGCGGCGACGACCTCAGGCACGCCTCGCACCGTCGGTATCAGGCGGTGGTACGCCGCTTCCTTCGCCGCGAAGACCTCGGCCACCGGCATCCGCAGCCCGTACTTCCCGTTCAGGCACTCGACGATCCGGTCGGTCGGCATACCCGCCCAGCCGTAGAAATCTTCGCCGGAGAACTCGCACCCATGCGGGGCGAGCGCCTCGAGCCACGCCTGGTAATGGACCGGCATGGAGTCCGCGATCGTCCCGTCGCAATCAAAGAGATAAGCGACAAACGAGCCTGAGGGGAATACAAGTCCTGGCATAGGCCGCACCTAGTAGCATATCGGCAGGCCTCCCGCTGGTGCGCCGGCCCTCCCGGAGAGCTCGCCGTTCAAAACCTCAGGCTTCGTTTTGCTCGCGGGCGAACGAGATCGTCACCACCTGTCCTCGACCGCCTCCACCCGCACCTCGCACGCGCCATCGCCCCTGAGCGGCGACTTCGTCTCTTGCACGCGAAACCGCGTCCCCATCTTGAACAGCCCGCCATAGGTCTCGGCGTCGATCGGCCGCACCGTCCCGAAATCGACGCGGTGCAGGAGCTGCATGATCGCGAGCGCCGTCCCCTGTTGAAACAGGAGCCGCCCCCGCGCCGTGGGCCCGTGCTTCATGGCGTAATACGCGCTCTCGTGCGTGATCGGCGCCCGCAGCACGAGCGCCCGGCCCGGCTGGAACTCCGGCGCGGAGAGCGCCCCCCAGCCGAGCGCGCGGGCGAGCCCGAGCAGCTGCTCCAGGCGCTCGTGCTGATCCCTGCCCACCGGACCGCACGCCGCCTCGAACGACGAGGACGAGAGCATCCCCCCGAGCAGGTGGAACGCGCCCGTCTGCGCCGCCTCCCGCACGAGCGCCTCGAACCCCGGGACCAGCTCGGGAGACCGCCGCTCGATGAGGTGCACCGTGTCGAACGTCTTCTGATCGATGTACCCCACCGGCAAGAGCGCCAGGTTCACCCCGTACGCCGAGATGAGCCCGCGCTCGTCGGACCGCAGCGCCCCGAGCTCCTCGAGCATCGCGCCCTCGACGCGCTGCGCCCGCGAGAGCGGCCCGCCCTCGGGCTCCCAGCGCACCCGCGCCGACTCGATCTGCTTGCGCGTCAGCGCCTCGCCGAAGCGCGGCCGCTCCGACCGCCTCGTCAGCAGGAAGGTGCAAGTCGCGTCACCCCGCGCGACGCACGTCACCTCGTCGGCGTCGAGCCGCCCCCAGTCGGACGGGAACGCGAGGCTCGCCGCGGCCGCGCAGTAGCCCGAGGCGAACGCGTCCACCGCCAGCCGGTTCTGGATCCGACCGCCGTACTTCGCGAGGAAGCTCGTCCCGTGGAAGAGCGAGTCCGCGTGCACCGCGCCGCCCTCCGCGCTCACCTCGAACCGCAGACGCCCCTGCCCCATCGCGGCGAACAGCTCGCCCGCGAGCTCGAGCTTCTCCCGCGGCGACGCCCCGTGGCGGTCCTCGTACAGCGGCCCGAGCAGCGCGTGCGCCGCCTCGAACGCCGCCTGCCGGCGCACGCCGCGGCTCTCCCCGCCGAGCGCGTCGAAGATCGTCTGCTCCAGGAAGAGCGCGAAGTGGTGGGAGTGCGTGATCACCAGCTGATCCGCCACGTGGAGCAGCCCGTGCGGGACGATCGGGCCGACCAGATCGCCGAGCGGGCCGTCGATGCGGCCCCGCAGGCCGTGCCGGAGCGCCGTCACAGGAGCCTCCGCAGCGCGGCGCGCTCCAGGCCGAGGATGTCCGCGACCGCCGTCTCGACGAGCACCATCGCCTCCGCGCCGAGCCCGTCGGGGTGCTCGAGCGCGAGCGGCGTCAGCCCGGCGCGCAGGGCGAGCCGGAGCCGCGCCACGTGAGGCTCCGGCGCGCGCGCCTCGAGCAGCGCGAGCAGCCGCTGGATCCGCGCGACCTCGGCCGACGGCGGATCGACGGGCGGCGGCGTCCCGCCCGTCCGGCGCGACGGGATGCTGGACGAGCCCCTCGGCGGCGCCGAGCGCGCGACGCCCCGCACGAGATCGTCCACCGTGTCCGCGCTGAGCGGCTCCTCGAAGAGCCCCGAGGGGTCGCTCAGCATCTCCTCGGGCGGCTCCTCGAGCGGCAGCTCGGGCGCGAGCGTCGCGGCGAGCCGCTGCGCCACGAGCCGCGCCATGCCGAGCGGCATCGTGCCGTCGAACAGGCTCGCGACGACGCACGCGCGGACGCGGCGCAGGAGGACGGTCCGGCCGCTCAGCTCGAGCGTGACCACGGGGTCCGGGAGCTCCTCCGCGCGGCCCTGCGAGCGCGGCGGCTTGCTCGACGACCGCGCGCCGCGGCTGCGGGCGGGGCGGATCGAGCCCTCCCGCTCCGGGACGAGCCGCTGCGCGGCGAGCTGGCTCCCGAGGTACGCGTCGCGCAGCCCCGCGGCCACGTCGCTCGGAGAGAGGGCCGCGCCCTCGCGGACGAACACGGCGTGGACGCGCGCGTCGCCGAGGTGGAACACGACGATGGCGTCGAGGCCGCCGACGCCGTAGCCGATGCCGTCGAGCGCGATCGGCGCGAGCGGGTCGTCGTCGTCCAGCGCGCCCGCGCCGGCCGCGACGCCACGACCGAACGAGGGCTCGCCGTGCTCCGCGCTCACCCGACGACCCCGACAGCGGCGTCGATCGCGTGCCGGCACGCGATCCGGACGGCGTGCGCCTCGCGCGGCGTGAGCGGGCCCGGGCGCATCAGGCCGACGATGTACGCGGCGGAGCGCACCTGGAACCCGATGAGCTGGAAGAACGGCCCGTCGCCGACGCAGAGCTCGAAGCGCTGCGACGGGGCGCCGGGCAGCGCCGCGACGAGCGAGCCGATCGCCGACGCGATGAGGCCCGAGGCGGCGAGCCTCGCCTCCGTGTCGCGGATCGCGCCGGCGAACGGGAGCCCGGCCGCGTCCGCGAGGAACACGTCCGTGGCGCCCGTCGCCTCGGCGATCCACTCGATCACCCGCTCGCAGCGGGCGACCGGCCCGCCCGCCGCGGCGAGGTCCGGGAAGCGCGGCGCGCGGCCCGCCGAGAGCGCCTCGATGGCGCCGTCGAGCCGCTCCTCGAGGGGCTCGCGCGCCGCCGCGAACGAGGGCGGCGAGCCCAGAGGCCGCAGGTCGAGCGGCGAGCCGCGCCGCGAGTCGACGTCGTCGGCCGACGAGGGCAGCGCGCCCCGGAGCCCGAGCTCGCCGCCCACGCCCGCGCCCGACAGGGGCAGGAGGTCGCTCGAGGGCGCGAGCTCCTCGAACGACGGCGAGAGCGGCGACGAGGACGTCGGCTCCGGCTCCGCCCGCGAGGACGGCGGCCGGGACTCGAACGACACGAGCGGCTCGGCCGCGGGCGCGACCGACGCCGCCCGCGGCCTCCGCGACCTCGACCGCTTGACCAGCGCCGCCGCGGTGACGACGGCGCCGTCGACATCAAAGGAGGAGCGAGATCGGGCCATCGTCATCGTCCGGCGAGGTGGGGTCCAGGCGAACCAGCACGTCGTTCGCGAGCTGATCGAAGACGCGCGCGAGCGGCGGAGGGCGCTTCTGCATGAGCAGGAGCGGCGCCCCGCGGAGAGACGCCTCGAGGAACGCCTCGTCGCGCGGGATGACCGTGTCGAGGATGATCCCGTCGGGGAACTTCGTCCAGAGCGTCTCGGCGACGTCGAGCGACGCGGACGCCTGCCGGTCGAACATCGACAGCACCATGCCGAGCAGCGACAGGTGCGGGTTCTTCTCGGCGCGGACGCGATCGATCACCGCGAGCAGCTGGCCGACCGATCGGAGCGCGAGCGGCTCGGCCTGGAGCGGCAGGAGCGCGTGCGTCGCCACCTCGAGCGCCCGCGTCGTGACCTTGCCGAGCCCCGCGGGGCAATCGACGACCACGATGTCGAAGTCCGGCGAGAGCCGCGCGAGCACGCTCGGGAGCACGGGCCCGCGGGCGAGCGCGTCCTCGAAGCCAGCGACGGTCGTGGGATCGACCCGGCCGACGGTGAGCACCTGGAGCTGCGGCTCGCGCGTCCGGAGCAGCACCGACTCGAGCCGCTCGGCGCCCGTGAGCAGCTCCGCGACGCCCGGCCGCGCGCGATCCGCGAGGCCCAGCGACAGCCCGAGGCTCCCCTGAGCGTCGAGCTCCAGGATCAACGCGCGGTTGCCCGCGCGCCCGAGGGCAAGCCCGAGGTTGAGGGAAATCGTGGTCTTTCCGACGCCGCCCTTCTGGCTCGCGACCGCGATGACGTGCATGGACTCCCTGACGGCGCGCAGCGATGGCGCCCAGGGGGCATCCTAACAGGACGGATGCCGCCCGAAACCAGTCTCGACTTGGCCACGTTTCTCGTGGAGATCGCCGGCGTCCTTGCCTCGATGACCGGCCTGCGGTGGTCGGCGCTCGTGCGCCGTGCTGGCTGGGCCAATCCGCGCACGCCGCCGCAGCGGGTGACGGGAAGCCGGAGGCGCTTCGGAGCGGTTCAGCGCGCGCACGCAGGCGACCTGAGCTCGGGCGGCATCGACGGGCGTCGGACGGCGCCAGGCTCGGGGTCGTGGCACGGGCGGGACCGGCCACGCCCGCGGGGGCGGCGCTGGTCGGTGCACGCGCTCACTCGGGGATCGATTGACAGGGGGATATCAGCGTCGGCTCACCGACTTTCAGCGAAGCTCCGTCGTGCTCGACCAGCAGATAGCTGATCTGTCGACCACAGGTGTTATACTCCGCGAGGTCGATCACGACCTCCTCCGAGGCCCCGGTGCCCTTCAGGGTCAGGGTCAGCGTGACGGTGCTGTCCTTCGTGCTCGGCACGATGCCGTACGAGCAGAGATACCGCGCCGGGAGCGACGTCGGGCACCCTCCCAGGTGCACGTCGAGCTCCCCCGAGCGGTCTCCCTCGGCCAGGACGACCACGGCGGGCTCCGCCTCTGGCGTCGAGCCGCTGATCCCGAGGATGAGCCTCGGCCAGATGCTGCGCTCACATCTGCCATTGCAGCGGCTCGCCCCGCCCGCGGAGCCGTCTCCCTCCGACGGCCCCGCGCCGCAACCGACGACCAAGACGCAAGCAATGGCGCTCAACCCAATTTTCATGCTCACCTGACGCGTGGTTATGGTCTTCTTCAGCGCTTGGCAGCACCGGCATGAGGAGCAAGCGAAGACGGTCCGCCAAGGCCTGACGTTCACCCGACTCTCAGTTACCATCCTTCAGCGCTCGGCAGTGCCTGGCCAGCCCCGGATCAGTGAAGCTGCACATGTGTGGGCATTGCTGGGTTACCGCGTTCAACCGGACCTGCGGTCCCGCGCCCGAACCGGCGTCGCGCAGGCAGCAGTCCTGTCCTGGCACATCCGACGTGCAGGTGACCGTCGTGCCGTCTTCCCTGCCGCACTGGCATTGATGGACAGACATGCTCCCGTCGCCGCTCCCTCCCCCGGAGCAGCCGAGGCTCTGCATGGGCTGGTCCGGGAACGAGGCGGAGATGTCCATCACCATCGGCCGCCCCTCCGCCCATTCCTCCAGGTCCAGCGGGACGTCCGCCAGCGTGACCGTCCCCGAAATCGCCGTGTAGACCCGCCTCTTCTCCCAGCCGCGCACCTCGATCAAGCGCACGAGCGCGCTGTCCCGGTGCTCAGGCAAGCCGTCCCCTCCGCTCATCTGCGGGACGATGTTGAAGGCGCCGGAGCGCGCGCTGTTCGCCGTGACGGAGAGATACCAGAAGTCCCCCTCGGTGGTCTCCGATCCAGAGTACAAGCTGCACGGCGCGTCGATCCCCCCCTGATGAACGGCAGCGCGCACGATCGCTCCGTCCGGCGGCTCGGCCCTGTAGGAGAGGGAGAAGGTCGCCGACTCGCCATCGAGCGACGCAAGCACCTGCTTCCAGTCTCCCTGCGGCGTTTCAGCGCCACCGCAGCCGGCCAAACAGCCATAGACAACCATACCCGCCGCCGTCCACCCGCTCTTCATGAGGTCACCCTAACGCGGAGACTGGCCGGGGAGAAGGGCGTCGGAGATCTCCGAGACCGCGCACACGTCCCCGTATCTCCTGAGCGCCTGAGCGTGAGGCCAGGCCGCGTCCTCCAGCACGTGAACCCCCACCGGGATGGCGTCGGACATCGCCGTGACCACGGCTCCGCTTTCCGGAGCCGCGCCGTCCGCGGCGACATCCTGGACCTGCCGCCGGCCGACGTAGTGCACGACGCATGCAGCCTGGATCGGCGCGGCCACGTCTCGCTTCCTCTTCGCTCCCCGATCGAAGTACCCGCACTCGAACCGCTTGATCTCGACCTCCGACGCTCCGAAGCGCATGGACGCGAGGGCGGACATGCGCTCGCTGATGACCGACATGTCGTGCACCTCCTGCCGCTCGCCGAGCGCGGCGTACTCGGGCCAGTCGTAGGAGAACGCCACCGGGGTGCGGTCGTTGGCGAACGTCACCGCGATCTTCGAGCCGGCGCCGAGGACGGCGATCCCGTTCACCGTGCGCCCGAAGATGATGGTGTTGGCCACGACGTTCTCGTACTGCTTGGGCCCCGCCCCCTCGCCGCCTCCGTGGACCTCGTACTCGCTCTTCAGCGGGACCATCTCCTCGCCGGCCTTCGTCGTGACCAGGCCCCCGAGCGTCGTCGAGATGAAGCTCTTGCCGATTTGCTCGAGCTCCTCGTGCGGGATACGGTCCTTCACCGCCACTTTGCCCGCCGCCGCCTGCTCCAGATAAACGCGGTTGTCGAACTCCACCCTGGTGCCATCCTCCCTCACTCGAATGGACCACCCGCTCGTCGAGGTGACCTGCAGGCGGCTCCCGTCGACGCTCTGGCGCTCGCTCCCCTCCGCGAGCCGCAGGGCGCCGGCCGACGCTCGCAGCCGGGACGTCACGAGGCTCGCCGCTTCAGCATTGCCCCTGCCGGGCAGGCGCTGCAGCAACTCCACCGTCTTGGCGCCGAGCCCGCTCGCGCGCGAACGAGCCCCGAGCTCCGCCCGGTACGCGCTCTCACGAGCTTGAGCGCCGGACGACAGCACCGCGATTGACGCGACCAGGGCCGCGACCACTGACCTTTTCATCATTTGTCGATTCACTGTAGCTCCTCCTCTATACCAGCCGGCGCCAATCAAACATCTTCCCAGGCCACGTAGCACCAGTGGGTCACGTCCCCGTCCGTTCGCCTCGGGAAAGACGTGTAGTTATTCCACGTCATGCCGTCGCGACGAGACTCGCAGTCCGCGAGGCTATTGCCGAAGGAGACGGCAGCGGCGTCGTTATCGAAGTACCAGTCGCTCAGCGCGTCCTTCCACGCGTTCCTGAGGGACTGGCCGCCCTGGATGTTGTCAGCGAAATCCTCTCCGACTTCATCGGTCGTATCGGAGTTCCAGACTTCGTCATGGCTACCCAGGATGATGCGCAGCCCGCCCTTCACCGCCACGTTCCAGCGTTGCCACGTGCGGTCATCCGAGTATTTCAAGGTCTCGCAGGCGTACGAGGCGAAGATGCTCAGGCCAACCCCCTCGTTCCCCCATCGCAGGTCCGTCGAGTGCACGAAATCGCCGTTGTCCCACATCGTGTAGACCGCGGAGTTGAACCAGCCGCCGCCGTGGGTATTGGCGAACATGAGGTCCACGTCTTCGGTGAAAACGTGGTCGGACGCCCCCTCCCAGTATGGCTTGGCACCATGGAGGTTCTGGTAAAAGACCTTGGTATCGGTATCGTCGAGCTCGTCGTTGAACGCGGAGCAGCGATCCCACGCGTCAATCACCTCGTCCTGCCAACCGCTCTCGAAGGTCTCCTGGCACCACGCGCCGAACCGCTTTTGACTGACAGATGCCTGCGGCGCCTCGTCGAGCTCCTCCGGTGCCCCGACCGCCTCGACGGTGCATCCGGCCGCGGCGAGCAGCGATAGACCAAGAAATCTAGATATCAACTTCCACGATGCCTGTGTCATTTCACCACCTCGATCCAATCCAGCTGATCCAAGGACAAACGCAGCCGCCACGGAGGCCGGGCGCGCCGGCACAGCCCATCGGATGCATGGGCCAGAAGGCGCGCCGTCTCTTGTCGTCCCCAGGTGCGAGACAGCGACGGCGTTCCGGACGGAACAATGCAAGCGGCTTGCCATCGCCACACGCGGTGCGAAGTCCTCGTCCGGCAGACCGGCTCTCGTGAAGAAAGACCTCTCCGGCACCGGCAAAGCCACGATCCGGACGCGAACGTCCCACGCTACGAAGCGAGGAGCTCACGCCGCGTGAGCACGAGGAGCGGCGCCGTGACATGTCACACGCGCGTGTGACGTGTCACGCGCGTGTGACACGTCACTGCGGACGGCCTGCGAGCCCCCCAGGGGAGCGCCCCTCCGCCGTCGCCCGCGCTACCGTGCAGGCTCCGCGCTCAGCGTGGGATCCAGGCCGCTGCAGGCGCCCCGCAGCGAGGCGAAGCGCCGGAGGCACGCGAGCACGGTGCCCCCTCGATCGGACGCGCTGAACCGGACGTGCGGAGCTAGAGCAGCGAGATCCGCTTCATCAGCGTGCCGCACAGATCGCTCTGCGGGTTGCGCTCGCGCTCGATCTTGAGGCCGGCGCGGAAGATCTTGTCGGCGCTCTCGAGGTTGCCGAGCACGACGTGGCAGAGCCCGAGCAGCTCGTGGTCGCCGGGATCGCCGTGGATCGACACGAGCTCGGTCAGCGCGGGGACCGCGGCGCGGTGGGCGTCGATCATCGCCTCGGTCGGCGTCGACGGGACGCCCTTGGCGAGGATCATGAGCCGCAGCACCTGGCGCTGATCCTCGGGGCGCTGCTTGAGGAACTCCGGCTTCTGGAAGAGGTCGCGGTATCCCTTGTAGGCCGCGTCGAGGTCGCCACCGCGCGCGAGGGCGACGATGGTCTTGACCGCCTGGACGAGCGTCTCATTCGGCATGACGAGACGATACACGGCCCCGCGCCCCGCGGCGAGACCGCCGCTGCACCGGCGCGACGTGTCGCCGGAAAGCCGCGCGCATGAACGCCGCGCGCTTCCGTCACCGTCGTCTGCGCGCGCTGCGCGGCGGTGCGGCGCTTGCGGCGCCGCTGTGCGGCGTGGTAGTCGCGTCGAGCTCGGTTGCTCATGCGCTGGCTGTCCTCCCTCTGTTGCCTCTCCGCGGCCGCCCTCGCCGCGCCTCTGGCGCTCGGGCAGCCTGAGGCGCGGCCCGAAGCGCCCATGGCGCCGCAGATCCTCGAGCACGTGGATCCGGAGTACCCGCCCGAGCGGCTCGCGGAGGGCATCGACACGACGGTCACGCTGTTCGTCACGGTCGAGAAGGACGGCACGGTCAGCGACGCGGTCGTGGCCGAGTCCGGGGGCGCGGCGTTCGATGACGCGGCCATGAAGGCCGTGCGGCGGTGGCGTTTCTCGCCGGCCATGCGCGGCGGCGCGCCGCTGCGGGCGCGGATCCGGGTGCCGTTCCACTTCGCGCCGGGCCCCCACGAGGAGCAGCCCGCGCCGGCGCAGACCGAGGCGCCGGAGGCGGCGGATCGCCCGGCGGCGCCCCCGCCGCCCCGGCCGGCGGCGCCCAAGCCGGTGGAGTTCGCCGGGGGCGTCGCGGGCCCGCACGCGGTGGCCGAGCCCGGCAAGCCGATCGAGATCCACGTGCAGGGCCGCCCGAACCCGCCGCGCCGCGCCGCGAGCGACTTCCGGATCGGCCGCGCGGCGCTCTCCGCCGCGCCGCACGCCACCGCCGCGGATCTGCTCCGCACGGCGCCCGGCGTCCACGTCGCCCACCCCGAGGGCGAGGCGGTCGCGCAGCGCATCTTCCTCCGCGGCTTCGACGCGGAGCACGGCCAGGACGTCGAGCTCCGTGTCGGGCCGATCCCGCTGAACCAGCGCTCGCACGTGCACGGCCAGGGCTACGCGGACCTCAGCGTGATCATCCCGGAGGTGGTGCGGTCGCTCCGCGTCGTCGAGGGCGTCTACGACCCGCAGCAGGGCGACTTCGCGGTCGCGGGCAGCGCGTATTTCGACCTCGGCGTCGAGGAGCGCGGGCTCCAGCTCAAGGGCACGCTCGGCTCGTTCGGCACGCGGCGGCTGCTCGCGGTCTGGGCGCCGGAGGGCCAGTCGGAGGACACGTTCGGGGCCGCCGTGGTGCGCGCGACCGACGGCTTCGGCGACGGCGCGCGCGGGGCGATCTCCGGGGGCGCCGTCGGCCAGTACCGCGTGCCGCTGCCGGACGAGTACTCGGCGCTGCTGCACGTCGCGGCCCACGGCGGCCGCGCGAACCTCGCGGGCGTGCTCCGGCGCGACGACGTCGAGGCGGGGCGCGTCGACTTCCACGACGCCTACCCGGATCTCGCGGCGCGCGCGCAGTCGGCCGCGTCGACGCGGCTACAGCTCGCGCTGAGCGTCGAGCGATCGGACGACGACGGCTCGCAGAAGAGCGTCTGGCTGTGGGCGGCGACGTCCGGGTACCGGAGCCGGATGAACTTCACCGGCTACACGCAGCGCTCGCGCCGGCGGCCCGAGTGGGTCGGCCGGGGCGACCTCATCGAGCAGGCGAACCAGGACGCCGCGCTCGGCGGCGGCCTCGCCTACCGCACGCCGAGGATCCCGCTCACGCCCTGGCTCACCGGCCAGGTCGCCGTCGGCGCCGAGGTGCAGACCAACGGCATCGACCAGGCGCAGAACCTCCTCCAGCCGCCGCAGAACGAGACGTGGGATCAGCGCGTCGACGCGTCGATCCAGGTGACCGGGGTCGGCGCCCACGCCGACGCGCTGCTCGAGCTGTCGCGCTACGCGCGCCTCCGCGGCGGCCTGCGCGCCGACCTGCTCGTCTTCGATGTGGACGACCGCATCGGCAACTTCATCCCGGCGGCGCAGAAGGAGACGCACATCGAGGGGTTCCGTCGCACGGCGGCGGGCCTGGCCGCCGGCCCGCGGGTGACGCTGGAGCTCGATCCGCTGCCCGCGCTGCGCGTCTCCGCGTCGTACGGGCACGGCTACCGCTCGCCGCAGGCGCGGCTGCTCGAGGACGGGGACAACGCGCCGTTCGCGACCGTGAAGAGCTACGAGGCGGGCGCCACGCTGCGCCCCGGCGGTGGCCTCAGCGTGACCGCGGCCGCCTACGAGACGCGCCTCTCCTACGACCTCGCGTTCGACGCGGCGGAGGGCGCGCTCGTGCGCATCGGCCGGACGACCCGCCGCGGGCTCGTCGCCTACCTGCAGGCCGCGCCGAGCCCCACGCTCACGGCGGGCGTGAGCGCGACGTTCGTCCACGCCACGCTGGACGAGCCGCCCCCGCCGACGCCCGAGAACCCGTCGCCGCCGTACGTGAAGGGGCAGCAGCTCCCGTTCGTGCCGCCCGTCGTGGTGCGCGCCGACCTCGCGCTGAAGCGGCCGGTCTTCACGATCGCCGGCGCGCCCGTCGAGGGGCGGCTCGGCTACGGCGCGACGTTCCTCTCCCCGCGCCCGCTGCCGTACGCGCAGACCGCCGCGCCGGTCTTCGTGGTGGACGCGTCCCTCTCGCTCCGGCGGAGCCTGCGCGTCGGCCGCGACGCCGCGCAGGGCGGCCCCTGGATCGAGGTCGGGGTCGAGGCGCAGAACCTGCTCGACGCCGAGTACGCTGACACCGAGTACTCGTTCAAGTCGACCTGGCCGGGCGCCGCGGGCGCGTCGCGGCCGTCGATCCCCTCGGAGCTGCCGGCCCGGCACATCAGCGCCGGGCCGCCGCGCTCCATCCTCGCGAACGTGACGCTCTCGCTATGAACGCCCCGAACCTCGCCCCGGCCGCGCGCCGCCTCCTCGCCGCCGTCCTCCTCGGGTCGCCCGCGCTGTCCGCGTCCGCCTGCGCCGGCACCGGCCAGCCCGAGGTCACGTACGCCGCGCACGCCGAGGCCGACGTCCCGGGGGAGATCGCCGCGGGCGCGTGGACGATCGCGCTCGACGAGGCGACGGTCGCCTTCGGCCCGGCCTACTTCTGCGCCGCGGACTCCGGCGCGTCGACGCTGTGCGAGACCGCGATCGCCGAGCTGACCACGATCACGCGCGTGAACCTGCTCGACCCCGCGCCGCAGCCGCTCGGCCTGGTGCACGGCTTCGAGGGCGAGATCCGGAGCGTGTCGTTCAACTACGGCATCCACTGGTTCTCGACCGAGTCGTCGCCCGCGCCGGCGCCGGAGGCTCCCGGCGTCAGCTCCGTCCACCTGCGCGGGCGCGCGACGCGGGGCGCGGAGGCGCTCGACTTCGAGGCGGACGTCGACGCCGTGCCGCAGCGCCAGGGGCTGCTCGCGGTCCCGAGCCTCGCGGTCGCCGCGAGCGTCGGCGCGGCGCCGGTCCGCCTGGTGGTCCGCTTCGACGTCGTGGACGAGTGGCTCGCGAGCGTCGACTTCGACGCCCTGGCCGAGGGAGGAGCGACCAGCGTCGCCATCGCGCCGGGGTCGCCCGCGCACCAGCGGCTGCGCTACGACATGATCGCGGTGCACCGGCCGCAGTTCCTCTGGACGGCGTCGCCATGAGGCGGCCTCGGTGAGCCGCCGTCCGGCCCGCGCGACGGCCGCAGCGCGGCGGCGGCCTGGCCGGAGCCCCGCCTGCCGGTGGCGAGCGCGCTGGCTCGTGGCGCTCGCGCTCGCGGCCCAGCTGTGCAGCCTGACGCACGCGTTGCTCGTCCGGCACGCCCGCTGCGAGCACGGCGAGCTCGTCCACGCGGCGACGATCGCCGTAACCGCGGCGACGCTGCACGCCGAGCGCCGTCCTCCCGGCGACCAGCCCGGCGCGCCCGGAGCGCGGCCCGGCGGGGGTGACGACCTGTGCGACGCGCTCGCGCCGCGCCACGAGGGCGACGAGCACTGCGACGCGTTCGCGCTGCGCGGCCAGCTCGGCGCGCCCGTGCACCGCGTGGCGGAGGCCACGCTGCTCGAGGTCGTCCGCCTCGCCTCGATCCGGCCCTCGCCCGAGGTCCGACCCATCCCCTTGCTGATCCTGGCGCCGAAGAGCTCCCCGCCGGCGGCCTGAGCATCTCACGAGGCCAGAGGGTGATGCGGGCGCTGGGCGCGCGAGGAGCGCGGGCCTGCGCTCGCCGGGCGCGCTCGCGCGCGCTCGTCGGGATTTCGAGACGACTCAGGAGCTTGATCATGCAGAGACTGAAGGTGACAGGGTTCATGGTGACGGCGTGCGCGCTCGCGCTCGTCGCCGGGTGCGGCGATGACAGCGGCGCGACGTCCGAGACCGGCGCCGTGCAGATCTTCGTGGAGCCGGAGGACACCATCCCCGAGGGCCTCGAGCCGGGCACGGGGGAGGAGAACATCGCGGACGGCTGGAAGGTCACGTACGAGAGGTTCCTCGTGACGATCGGCAACGTGCGCGCGGCGCGCTCGGATGCCGAGGAGACGCTCGGCGATGACTCGGTGTTCGTGCTCGACCTCAAGAACGCCCCGGCGACGAGGTACGTGATCGCGGAGTTCCAGGACGTGAGCGCTGTGCGCTGGGACCGCTTCGGGTTCGATCTCCCGAACGCGAAGGCGGGGGTGAAGACGCTTCCGCCCACCACGGCGGCCGACGTCGACCTCATGGTCGAGGGCGGCTATTCGCTGTTCTTCGAGGGATCCATCGAGAAGGAGGACGGCGAGTCGTGCCCGCCGCCCGGCGACGCGTGCGTCCCCGCGGCTCGGGTGCGCTTCAGCTGGGGCCTCTCGGCCGGGACGTCGTTCGACGATTGCGCGACCGAGGACGGGCTCAACGGGTTCAGCGTGCCGACCAGCGGCACGGTCGCGGTGAAGCCGACGATCCACGGCGATCACTGGTTCTTCGACAACATCACCGCGGGCGTGGAGCTGACCAAGCGCTACGCGCAGTACATCGCGGACAGCGATCTCGACGGCGACGGCGAGACGACGATCGACGAGCTCAAGCAGGTGAACGCCGCCGACGTGTTCGGCGACGAGTACAACCTCGCCGGCGCGTCCGGCGGCCCGATCGAGACCGCGTACGACTACGTGGTCGCGCAGGCGCGCACGCTCGGCGACTTCCAGGGCGACGGCGAGTGCCCGAGGCGCGCGGTGCTGCCGTGATCGGGTGAAGGCGGCGGGGCGCGCCGCCCCACGATCCTCACGGCGCTATGCCGGGCCGAGCTGACAGGCGGTCGTACACCCGTCGCCGTCAGCCGTGTTGCCGTCGTCGCACTGCTCCCACTCCGGGTCCACCACGCCGTCTCCGCACACCGCACCGGCGCTCGCCCCGCCCGCGCCCCCGGCTGCGCGGAGCTGACAGTCGCTCGAGCATGCATCTCCGTCAGCCGTGTTGCCGTCGTCGCACTGCTCCCACTCCAGGTCCACCACGCCGTCTCCGCACACCGCACCGGCGCTCGCCCCGCCTGCGCCCCCGGCTACGCGGAGCTGACAGTCGCTCGAGCATGCATCTCCGTCAGCCGTGTTGCCGTCGTCGCATTGCTCCCACTCCGGGTCCACCACGCCGTCTCCGCACACCGCGCCGGCGCTCGCCCCGCCCACGGCGCTCGACCCGCCCACGGCGCTCGACCCGCCCACGGCGCCGCCTCCGGCCGCGCAGTCCGTCGAGGAGGAGCAACATTCGACACACGCCCCCGTGCTCGAGCTCTCCTCCGGCGAGTCGACCCCTTCGATGAAGCGCACCTCGCACGCAGCCTGCATCAAGAACAGCCCTGCGACGGCGAGCAGCGGACAGCGCGAAAGAAGATGATGACGCATGACTCTCCCTCTCAAAGCGAAGCCGGGATGTGCCTCGCTCTGGTAAGTGGGCGCGAGCTCCTCTCCGTGGCTCACCAAAATCAACGATTCAGAACCATCCGGCGACTCAGAAGCTCACCCGCAGGCCGAGGCTCGGGAGCAGCGCCGGGCGCCCCGTGCGGCCCACCTCCGCACCAGCGATGGTGAAGACAGGCTCTCTTGCGAGCACGAAGACGTCGAGCGCCGCGTGGACGGCGAGGTACGGTAAGACGCGGACGTCGACGCCGCCCCCTGCGGAGACGCCGGCGGTGAGCCAGCTCTGACGCCGGTCGCGATAAGGAGGGTTCGCCCGGCCGGCGATCGTCACATGGTAGACGCCCGCGCCGAGCGAGATCACCGGATGGATCCGCCATGCCTCGGGGCCGGCGGCGTACGCCAGGCCGATCATGGCCGCGGTCTGCCGCAGCGCCACGCGCCCGCCGGGAGCGTCGAGGTTCCTGGCCACGACGGCCGGCACGAGGGTCCCGCGCAGCGAGACGCTCGCCGTCAGATCGTACCCCACACGGAAGTAGGGCCCGGGGACGATCCCGACGTCGCCGGCGAGCGCCGCGAGCCCCGCCTCGACGCTCAGCCGGCGCTCGTCGGACGTGGGCGCCGTGGGCGCCCGGGGCGCGGCGCTCCCGGGGTCGGGTCGCCCGGGCGCGGCCGACCCGCGCGCCGCCCGGGATCCGCCCGGAGGCGCGGCCGGCCCACGCGCCGCCGTGGATCGCTCGGCGGGCGCGACCGCCGCTCGCGGCTGCAGCGGCGCCGCGTCGAGCGCGATGGCCTCCTCGCGCCCCGCCGGCGCGGCCGCGTCGGCGATCCATTGCGCCACCCGCTCGGGCAGCTCGCGCCGCTGCTCGCCGCTCAGCTCGAGCAGGCTGGCCCGGAGCAGCTCCGCCGACCGCACGGCGAGATCGCTCGCCGCGTTGGTGGCGCCGGGGACGCCGAGCTCCACGCGGCGGACCAGCGTCTCCTTCGTCGCGTGATCCGCGATCCACGCGTCGGCGACGGCCACGCCGTCGGTCTCGAGGATGGCGATGGCCGCGAACACGCCGCCCGCGCCCTCGACCTGCGCGCGCCCGTCGACGCCCGGCGCGCCCTCCAGGGAGCGTACCGAGAAGCCCACGGCGCGCAGCTCGCCCTCGAGGCGCACCGTGGCCTCCTCGACGACCTTCCCGGCGTGCGGCGCGCGCACCACGATCACGCCGATCGCCTCGGCGGCGCTCGCCCCCCGGGACACGAAGAGCGCGGCGCACAGCGCAAGGGCGAGCCTGAACCCGCTGCGCCTCATGGGCGGCGGAGGATCTCCGCCGCGGCGGCCGCGAACGCCCCGTGCGGGTGGCGCGCGAGGTACTGCTCGGCGATCGGCCGGGCCGCGCCGTCGCCCTGGGAGGCGCGCAGCACGATCATCTTCCGCCCGAGCGCCTCGGCGGCCAGCGAGCCGGCCGGCGACTCGGCGAGGTACCGATCGTACCAGTCGATGGCCGCCGCAGGCGAGCCCGCCTCCGCCATGCGACCGAGGAGGAACGCCGCCGAGCGCGCCTCGGGCGAGCCGGGGAAGCGCGCGCGCTCGGCGAGCAGCGCGCGCCGCGCGAGGTCGTTCCGCCCCGTGTAGCGCGCGGCGTCGGCCAGCGCGGCGATCTCCGGGAGCGGGCTCGCGGCGATCGTCGCGTCGATGCCCCGCGCCTCCGCCACCGCGATCGCCCCGGCGAAGTCGCCGCGGGCGACATGCTCGCTGCAGCTCCCCGAGGCGGGCGCAGGCGCCGCAGCCGCACGGACCGCAGCCGAAGCTGGCGCGAGCGCCGCCATCGGATCGGTCGTGACTGTCGCACCCGCCGCGGCCGTCGCACCCGCCGCGGCCGGCGCTCCCGCCGCTGCCGGCGCTCCCGCCGCGGCGGCCCCGCCCGTCTCTGCCGGCGCCCCGGCGTCCTCCAGCATGCCCATCTGGGCCGGCGCCCCGGCGTCCTCCAACACGTCGGTCCTCGCCGGCGCGCCGACGTCGCGCGACTCGCCGCCTTCCGGCGTGCGCGCGCCGGCGGCGCCCAGGTCCGCGATCGTGAGCTCGCCGCGGACCACGTCGGCGACCAGGCGCTGGCCTCCCTGGAGCGCGACGCCGCCCGAGGCGAGCGGGCCGCGGACCGCGACCGAGCCGCTCTGCATGGTCAGCTCGAGCCGCTCGCGCTCCCAGCTCAGGTCGAACTCCGTGCCCGTCACCCTGACGGTGAACGGCCCTGCCGCCGCGACCCACTCGGCCTCGGGCAGGTGCGCGACCCGGAAGTGCGCGGCGCCGCCCTCGATGTGGATCTGCGCGCCGCGCGCCGTCACGGCGGTGACGCGCCCGCGAGCCCCCGGCGCGAAGCGGACGGTCGTCCCCTCGCTGAAGCGCGCCGTCGCCCCGCTGGTCCCCCCGCGCACGTAGGTGTCCGCGAGCGCCGCGCCGTCGGCGCGGTCTCCCGGCGCGACACCGTCGACCTGGTACGACAGGCGCGCCGCCGGGCGCAGCGCCCAGAGGCCCAGGATCACGAGCAGCGGCGCCAGCGCCGCTGGCAGGAGCCAGCGCCGCCGCGGCGCGAGCGGCAACACGGAGCGCTCGACCTCGTCGATCAGCCGCGCGCGGCCGCGGGCGAGCGCGCGGTCCGCCGGCGAGGCCGCCCCCGCCTCGCGCGCCAGCGCCGCAAGCCGCCGCAGGGCGACCTCCGGCGGAACCCCGGGCTTCGGATCAGCCATCGCTCGCCTCCTCCACGGGCTCGACGTACGCCGCGAGGAGCGGATCCCGCTCGGCCATCGCGTGGACCCGCGCGGTCACCTTGGCCAGGTGGCGCTTGGCCGTGGCCAGGGACATCCCGCTCGCCTGCGCGGTCTCCGCGAGCTCCAGGCCCTCGATGTGGCGCAGCACGAAGAGGAGCCGCGCCCTGTCGTCCAGCCTGTCGAGCAGCGCGTAGAGCCGCGCGACCGCCTCGCGCGCGCCCTCGTCGACGCCCTCGGCCGGTTCGTCCGGCAGCGCGCCGCTGTCGGTGAGCGAGAACCAGCGCCGGAGCCGCCGGCGCCGCAGCGCCGACCGCGCGACGCGCACGGCGATGCCGAGGAGGAACGGCCGGAGCGCCGCGGGATCCCGCAGGTGCTTCACCTCGCGGAAGAACTGCAGGAACGTCTCCTGGGCGTGGTCCTCGACGTCGCCGCCCGGCCCGAGCACGCGGCGGAGCAGGCCGTGCACCACGGCGCCGTAGCGGTCCCAGACGGCGCCGGCGGCGCCTGGCTGGCCCTCGGCAGCCGCGCGGGCGAGGCCGGCGTCGTCCAGGCCGGCCAGGGGGCTCGGGCGGACGAGGGTAAGCCGGGGGGCGAGGGCTGCGCTGGGCAAGACCACGGGAACTGGACTAGGTGGTCGCGAGGGGGTCCCGGTGGCTCACAAAAGCGACGGGGGCGAGCGCCGCGCGCGCCTCGCGAAGGGCGATCTGGATCTGTCGATGGGAAAGGGACAGGCCGCATCGAGGGGGGAGACCGACGCCGGAGCGCCGACGAGAAGGGGGCCAGGGATCGCGGGGTCGGAGGGCGGCGTCTCCAGCGCGGAGACGGGTGCCACCCGTCTTTTCTTGGAGCCACGTCCACCGGGGGACGGGTGCCACCCGTCTTTTCTTGGAGGAACGTCCACGGAGAGACGAGTGCCGCTCGTCTTTTGTTGGAGGCACGTCCACCGGGAGACGAGTGCGATCCATCTTTTTGTGGAGGCGATCGCTCAGCTGCTCGGGCTGGCGGCGGTACCGGAGGGGCGAGTGTGCTCACGCCCGTAAGGCTCGGGTGGCTAGACCCGGGCCTTCACCTTCTCCATCGTGGCGATCTACCTCATCGCCGCGCGCGCTTGGGGGCGAACCGCTGGCTGGCGACGGCCGTCGCGCCGCTTCCCACACGCCCTCCACAGCCGGCCCCAGGTTTTCAGTCTCCCCCCTGGCCCCCCTCAAACCACCTGCACCGGCGCGATCTGCTCACGCAGCTTGATCTGCCGTCACGACGACGGCGTGATGTTCGTCAGCGAGATCCCATGCGACCGACGTCGTCATCGCTGGCGAGCGCGATGACGATGGTGCGGGATCAGACCGGCGGGACTTCGTCAGAATCCAGCGGTGCCAGAGGATCGACGACACGTGGGGAGATCATCGGTGAAATCCGCGGCGAGCTCGTCCTCGCCGTAGCCCGAAGCGACGTGCTGGCTCGCGCCCAGCGTATAACAGGTGTCCTCGTCCCAGCAGGCGCCGCCGCCCTCGAGATAGACGACGACGCGCTTGCTCTTGCTGGTCAGGTTGACGCCGATGCCGGTCGTATCGCCGTTGGCGCAGAAGGCGTTGCTGAACGGGACCCAGGTCCAGTTCTCGGCGGACGCCTCGATGGGTGTGTCGAGCGGCGTCTCGCCGCTCGAGCAGGCGGCGAGGCTTGGGGCGAGGAGGAGGGCGGTGAGGGGGAACAAGACAGTCCGGGGTGAGTTCGTGGTCGCTACGTAGCCGAACGCACCGCGGGCGGTGCCTTTGGGCAGGATTCCGCAGCAAAAGTAAAAGAGCACCAGATCCCTCGGGACGGGGCGATCCGGGGCAGGAGGCACTGAGGGGGAAATGGGCTTTCCGAGGCACTCGATCAATCGAGCGGAAGGGGGTGGACACCCTCTGGAGGCACTGGGGGGTGCCATGGCCAACTTCGGCACAAGTCGACACGAGCCTCGCGCGCCAGATGAAGAACCAACGGAGATCGGGGCACGACGTGTCTGGCACGGGCTTTGCCTGGGGCGAACGTATGCCACACCAATCATCGATGCGAAGATCATGGGCTGCTGTCACCGTCGCGCTGCTGACGGCCGCACTGCTTGCGGCGTGCGGCTCTGTCACCGTTGCGGATACCCCGAGCTCCACGTCGACCGCCGGCGCCAGCGGGAGCTCCGTTGCGGATACCCCGAGCTCCACGTCGACCGCCGGCGCCAGCGGGAGCTCCGGCTCGGAGGCAGCTGGCGAGGCGTGCGGGATGAATGGGCCTTGCGAGCCGGGGTCGCATTGCCTGTTCCGCGACCATGCGTGCGGGACGACCCCGCCCGACGAACACTGCGGGACGGAGGGCTACTGTGCTGTGCCCGGTTCATGCAGCGGCCTGGGCGGTCCACCTGTCTGCGGCTGCGACGGCAAGGTCTACGACAACGCGTGTCTCGCGGACTCCGCCGGCGTGGGCACTTCGAGCCTCGGAAACTGTGGGCCCGCGCCTCAAGGGCGCTTCGCGTGCGGCGAACTGTTCTGCGAGAAGGCGGCTCAAATATGTATCGTGAACCATCCCGACGGCTGCGGGTTCACCCGGCACGAGTGTCGCGACCTGCCCCAGGGCTGCGACAGTGCCAGCTGCAATGGGTGCGTCGACGAGTCGAATGAGTGCCTCGATGTCCTCCAGTGCAGCGCGGACGCCAACGGCGACATCACCGTCACGTGCGTCACCTTCTGACCTCGACGACGAGCTATCCGGCAGCAGCTCCGTCGATACAGGAAATCTTCCTGCGCGCATGGGCCACACGGCCTGGACGCGGAAGAAGATCGGGCGCTGCCGTCAGCGGTCGACGACCTCATCCAAGTAGAAGCGGTTCCACGCCATCTTGCCGTCGCGCGCGGTGGAGATCACCACGCCACGGAAGGTGCTCGGCTCACCGTCGGTCGTCGTACCGATCATCTCCCACTCTGACCAGGTCTGACCGGACTCCGCGTCGAAGACGGCGCGCTGAATCTGCGCTCGGAGGTCCGGCACGCGGGCCAGCAGGCGGCTCCAGTTCGCGCGGACGTGCCCATTACCGACGAAGGGGCATTGACGTGGCAGGCGTCTCGATACCTCTCCACGGCAGCGCGCTCCACGTGGTTTCGCGAGTCTATGCGCCCTCTTTCGGCCGTTCTGGAGCGTGCTCGACCTCGCGCGGCGTTGACATCGGCTGACCGGACCCTCCGCGAGAGATCGCGAATCGCACGAGGAGCTCGAGGACATCGTGCAGCGCATCCGAGAGCGCACGCTCCGCTGGCTGCGAAAGCGCGGCCTGCTCGAGGAGCGTCCGAGCGAAGAGCGCTCGAACGACGCGCCGGAACGGAGTGCGCTTGACGCTTGCGCTGAGGTCGCGCTCCGCGGGGGCGAGCTCGTGAGGATTGAGGACGAGACCGTCGTGCCGACGGACGATGGCGGCGAAGCGCGGTTCGAGCCGAAGCGCCGTGGGCCGCTCACGGTGGAGCTCGATGGTTTCAACGTCAAGGCGGCGGTGCGCATCGAGGGCTACGTGCGCCGGCCATCACGACGCGCCGCGAACCGCGACAGCGGCCGTTTGGACGAGCTCAGTAGGGTACAGCCAAACGGTAGGATGCCTTCCGCTTGGTGCTACGTCGCGGTAGTCCCAGGCGTTTCAGGCGTGGAAGACCTGCCTCATCGCATAAGGCCCGTTCTGTCAATGAACTCATCCAGCCGGACTGCACGAGTCAGGAACGGCTCCGGGAATCGTGACTTTGCGGAACGCGTTTGCTTGTCCTATCCGCTCGCTGAAAGCGAAGCGATCGACGCGGCCGTTCGGGGTGGCGCGCGGATCGAAGAGACCCTCGAAGGCGCCCGGCGGCGCGCGCGGTGCTCCTGTTCGCCAGGCTTACGAGCGCTCTCACCGAACCGCGCGCGCCTCCGCTTGGGCGCAGGCCGCGCGTCTTGCACGAGCTGGTCTATTTTGTCGTCACACAGGACGCGTCGTCCGTCGGAGTAGTCAACTCTATCTCTTGAGACGGATAGTACATCACGAAATTATAACACATCTCATCCACCGTCCGCTCCCCGAACTCCACGGCCCTGTTGCCCGGGTTGTCCCACGCGCAACGCGTCCTCACGGTGTCGCCGCCTCGAAGGATGGTATCGTTGTCGTACCAGATCTGGTTGTCGAAGTTCCACGGATCGGCGAGCCCCAGGTTGCTCGGCTCGCTGCCGTCCGTGGGCACCGTGTTGCTCGACAGGTGCTTGCCGAGATTGTGCATGTGCGGCATAACACTGATTACCGAAATCGCCCCCATATCCCGCGGAAACTGGTAATCGCAGCTCACGTCGAGCGAGCCGTGAGGCGGGATGTTGATGTCTTCTGTGCCGAACGAGAAGATGCCGGCGTCGTTGGGGCGGAGCTCCGTCGTCGTGCAGACGTTGAAGCCGGTGCTGTCTTGCTGCCCGTCGAGGCCCTTGATGTTGCTGTAGTGCACCTGGACTACGAAGTGTGCCGTGCCTTCCAGCGGGAAGCCCGCCTCTAGCGGCAGCTCCGTGGCCTTGCCGCCGGGCGCCCAGACGGACAAAAGAGCCCCCTGGATGTCGCCCCCCTCACAGGGCGTGGGCGTCGAGGGAGACGCCTCATCCGCCTTGAAGAGCAGGATATGGTGTACAATGGTGCTGTTGTCGATCTGGGGTGCGATCCCGACGAGGTGTCGTTTCTGGCCGATCTCTACATCGACCCCATAACACATATACTGGTCCTGGACGTCCTTCGGCATGACGTAAGGCGCGGACGGCGCTAGCAGGACATCCGGTGTGCAGCTCAGGGTCGGAGGGTCGATGGTTCCGCCGCCGCCCGGGTCGACGCACGTGTCTTTACCGGCCGGCATGCCGGCGGCGATCCATTGATCGAAGATCGCGAGCTCCGCGGCGGTCAGGCGCTCGGTTGGGGGCGGAGGCATGGGGCGCGCGGTGTCGCGGGCGCGTGCGGCGACGAGCTCGTAGACCTTCTTGTTGGGATCGCTCACCGCGGGCGCGACCAGATCGCTCCGGTCGACCAGCGGGAACGGCGCGCCGAACTTCGGGGACGCCCCGTGACAGGTCTGGCACTTCGTGGAGAGGATCTTGTCGACGTCGCACGGCAGCGCTTCCGCGTTGCCGTTCTCCGGACCGGAGCCGGATGAGCCGCTGCTGCCCTTCTCGGCGTCGCTGCACGCGACGACCACGAGAGCGGATAGGAAGGACAGCGCCGAGAACAAATAACGACTACGATTCATGCGAGCTCCTCGGGGAAAAGTGCGACCTGAATCGGCGTTCGAGGGTATCGAGCCCTGATCTGCAGCTTTTCGGAAGGGCGGTCGAAGACCGAGATTCCGAAAAACGCCGTCGAATTGGGTGGAAGAAGAACGCGCGCCGCGAGCTCCCGAGAACAGCGGGAGACTTGGCGCGTGCGAGCACCGGCGACCCAGGTCTACGGACGGGCCGGCGACCTGGCGTCGGTGCTACTTCGGTGAGTGCCCGCCCGCCCTGAGACTGTTCAACGGTGCGCTCACGCGGAAGGTATCGAGGCGCTCGCGCGCCAGGAGGCGCGGTGCCGTCTGGTCAAAGCTCGGCTGCGGACCAGGGTCGCGCGCGGGGATCCATCTACGGGGCGCGCCCGAGCCCGCTACTGAGGCTCAGCGGCGTGCTCGGGCCGAACGCGCCGTGGCGCGCCGCCGTCGTGGTGTACGGCCGCGGAGGCGTTGCGGCGGCGAAGGCAGCCCACGACGCCCCGAAGCGGAAGAGGCGCAAGGGCAAGGAGAAGGAGGACGGCAACGCGGCGGCGATCCTCGTCGATGGGGGCGCGAGGCGTGACGAGGTGCCCGAGGAGGGCGACGTGCCGCGCTCGATCCCAGGCAGGGCCAGCCTCGGCAGCGGCGTGGTGCAGGTCGTCGGCGCGCGTATCGACTGGGCCCGTTTGCTTCGCCGCGTGTACCTCGAAGATGTCCTCGCCTGCCCTTGTGGCGGTCGGCGTCGGGTGGCCGCGGACCTTCACGATCCCGAGGTGGCGACCGCTATCTTGGTCCACCTGGGGCTGCCGACCGAGGGGCCGGCCGTGGCCCGAGCGCGCGACCCAGCGGGGTGCGAGGTCCAGCACGCCGCGACGCGGCTCCGGCACGAAGAAAATCACCAGCGGCATGACGATCGAAGCGGTCGTCGTCATAGGGCAGCGCCATGGACGGGGGTAGCGCTCATGGGAGTCTCCGGGAGTCAATGAGGGGCAGGGGCATCCCGGTCGGCGGCCAGCAGTGCCGTGACCCGGTCGATCCCCGCACGGACGCCGGCGCCATGGTCGGAGGCCAGGAAGCCGAGGCCGGCGACGTTCAGCGCCAGCGTCAGCCAGAACACGACGCGGAAGGAGCGCTTGCTGGATTTGTGGCGCAGCAACTGCTGCGCATACAGCGCGCCTGGCCAACCGCCGACCAGCGCCAGCAGGTGCAGGGTCTGCTCCGGCGTGCGCCAGGCGCCGCGCTCGGCGGCGCGCTTGTCCTTGTAATAGACCAGCAGCGTCACCAGGCTGGCGCCGAGGTAGAGCCAGGGCAGCACACGCGGCACCCGCCCCAGGGCGGCCAGCGCTGTCACCAGCGCGAGGAAGGGCAGCGCCACCAGCAGGGCGCGGCTCGCCGGGCCCAGGCTGGCCCTGGCGCCGGCCAGTTCGACGTCCTCGGCGCGGACGCGGCCCTGCGCGTCGCGAGCCGCACGATAGTGGACCGTGGCGCCCACCGCGGGGCGCTGGCCGCGCGGCAGCGACTTGATGTGCACAAAGGCCTCGGGGCCGCCGTCGGCCGGCGCGATAAAACCAAAGCCCTTGTCGTCCAGCCAGCGGACGATTTTTCCGGTGTTGCGCATGGGGTCTCCTCGAAGTACGGGCGCCGGGTCAGCTCGGTGCGACGGGGCCGTCAGCGGCTCCACCAGGGTCACCGGATGGGGCCGTGTTCCGTGCACCATCATAACGCGGCCAGCGGGGGCGGCGGCACATCAAGCGGAAGCTCGAGGGTCTGAGCGCTGTCGGCGCCCTCGATTCCGGCCGCCTGAGCGGCCATGAGGGGGAAGACGTTCTGATGCGCGCCTGATGCGTTTCCGCGGAGCGCTTGGCTCACGTTCCCGCTCCGCCAGCCCTTTTGCCCTGGCGCTCGTGCATGGCCTTTCCCGCCGCGCCCGGCTCCAGCGCCAGCAGCAGCCAGGTCGCCGCCAGCAGGGGCAGGTTCTTGGTGACCTCGCCTGGCGGTGCCAGCCAGGCCATCGGCAGGATCACGCTGATGATGGCCATGTAGGCGAGCATCAGGGCGATCTGCAGCCGATACGCCAGGCGCCAGTAGGGTACAGCGATACGGTAGGATGCCTTCTTGGTGCTACGTCGCGGTAATCCCAGGCGTTTCAGGCGTGGAAGACCTGCTTCATCGGATAAGGCCCGTTCTGTCAATGAGCTCGTACAGTCGGACTGCACGAGTCAGGAACGGCTCCGAGAATCTTGACTTTGCGGAACGCGTTTGCTTGTCCTATCCGCTAAAGGATAAATTTTATGGGGTTGAAAATTTCAACTGATGAAGACGAAAATTTCTTGTTTGAGCGTGTAGTGAAACATTTACAATCGTCTTATGGATATTCACTCGAAGACGCAGAGCGTTTGGTGAGCAGATACTACGAAAAATTTACAGATCAAAATTATTGTGACAAATACGATATCATGGCTCAAACCATGGATTTTTTTGGTCACATAGAATCGAGAGGGATGGCTGATAGAGTTCATTTTTATGAAGGCTTGAAGCATGAGCCTGATGAAGCGGCGTTTATCGAATGGCAGCAAAAAATGGGATTTGATTTAAAGTGTGTGCGTTGGGGGGGGGGGGGGGGGGGGGGGGGGTGGTTAAATGGCTGTTTTATATTGAGCGTTTCTGCTTTCAGATCTCTTCGGGCCGTCTATATTTCCTGCTTCTCCGTTTGCCAAAAACCGGAAACCGTATGAGCATCGGTATTTTCCGGATCCCGCTGCAACACCTCCTCGGCGTGGTGTTGTGCACTTTGCATGTCACTCAGTAGGGTACAGCTATACGATAGGATGCCTTCCGCTTGGTGCTACGTCGCGGTAATCCCAGGCGTTTCAGGCGTGAAAGACCTGCCTCATCGCATAAGACCCCTTCTGTCAATGAGCTCGTACAGTCGGACTGCACGAGTCAGGAACGGCTCCGAGAATCTCGACTTTGCGGAACGCGTTTGCTTGTCCTATCCGCCCCGAGCTCCGTCTGCTTGGCGCATCCGCGCCAACCCACGACGTCGATACCCTTCGACATGGGTCGACGGCCTTGGAACGCGCGTTCCACGTCAAGGCCGATCGCGCCGCGCCAAACGTGCGAGCCCCAACGGCCGGCCCGCGGGGCCCAGCGCAGAAGAATTCAGCGCCGCAATTCATCGAGGAAACGGGCGGCCACCGCGGCCGGCGAGCCCTTCTTCTCGTCCACGGCCGCGTTCATCTGGCGCATCTTCTGCGCGTCGATCGTCCCCGACAGCCCGCGCAGCGCCTCCAGCACCTCCGGGCGGGTGCGCGCGAGCCGATCGCTCACCAGCACGAGCGCGTCGTACGGCGGGATGGCCCGGCGATCGTCCTCCAGCAGCACCAGATCATCGACGATGATCCGCCCGTCGGTCGAGAAGGCGGTGATCACGTCCACCTGCTCCGCCCGCAGCGCCTCGTAGAGCAGCGACGGATCCATGCTCCGCGCCTCGCGGAACGCGAGGCCGTACACGCGCTCGATGGCGCGCCACTCCGGCCGCTGGAAGATCTCGTAGTCGCCCCCCACCCGCAGCGATCGCGCGCGCGCCCCGAGATCGCTGATGCGCCGGATCCCCAGCCGCTCGGCCTCGGCCCGCCGCATGGCGAGCGCGTAGGTGTTCTCGAACCCGAGCGCGGCGGCCACGTGGACGTTGTACCGATCGAGCAGCTCCCTCTCCACCGTGGCCAGCACCGACGCGCGGTCCGCGCTCTCCGTGCTCCGTCGCAGGACGTTCGCCCAGAGGGTGCCCGAGTAGTCGACGTAGACGTCGATCTCGCCGTTCTTCAGCGCGTCGAACACCACCGTCGATCCGAGCGATCCCAGCGTCCGCGCCGGCACGCCGGCGACGCGCTCGATCTTCCCGGCGACGATGCCGGCGAGGATGTACTGCTCGGTGAAGGTCTTGGCGCCGACGGTGATGGACACCTGATCGCGCGCGAGCAGGGCGCGCACGACCGGGGTGGCCGCGAAGACAGCGAGCCCGGCGAAGCCGCCGAGACACAGCAGCACGAGGCGCCGGCTGCGGCGCGTGACGCCGGCGAGCAGGCCACGCACCAGGCCGTCCAGCACCAGCGCGAGCCCGGCCGAGGCCACACAGCCGATCAGCACGGCCGTGGTGTTGCGCGTCTGCAGTCCGCTGAAGATGTAGTCACCAAGGCTCGGCGCCCCGACCGGCGTGGAGAGCGTGGCGGTGCCCACCGTCAGCACCGCCGCCGTGCGCACGCCGGCCACGATCACCGGGAGCGCCAGCGGCAGCTCGACGCGGCGGAGCTGCTCGCGGGGCGTCATCCCCACGCCGCGCGCGGCCTCGATCACCGC
The DNA here is from genome assembly GCF_051525245.1 of Sorangium sp. So ce128. Taxonomy (NCBI): domain Bacteria; kingdom Pseudomonadati; phylum Myxococcota; order Polyangiales; family Polyangiaceae; genus Sorangium; species Sorangium sp. So ce128. The sequence continues at coordinate 10,040,333 of NZ_CP150313.1, forward strand.
CGGATCGAGGCCCGAGAGGCCGGCCGCCGTGTTCCTGAGGACCGGCAAGAGGCTGTAGAGGAAGAGGCCGATCAGCGCCGGCAGGTAACCGATGCTGCGCGCGCCCAGGGCCGCGAGCACGGGCACCATGAAGGCCAGGAGCGCCAGGCTCGGGATGGTCTGGACGACGCTCGCCACGCCCAGCACCGGCCCCTCCAGGCGGCGCGATCGCGTGACCAGCACGCCCAGCGGGACGCTCACGGCCACGCCCAGCGCCAGGGCGACCAGCGTGAGCCCAAGGTGGGCGGCGAGGTAGCGCGGGAGGAGGGCGAGCTGCTCCTTCACGAAGCGTCGCCTCCCGCGATCGTTCGCGCGGGCGCGCCCGCGATCAGCGACTCGACGGCGCGCGCCTGCTCGAGCGGGCCGCGCACCAGATCGGCCACGTAGTCGTCGGCCGGCGCGCGCACCAGCTCGCGGCCGGGCGCGAGCTGCAGGAGGCGCCCGCCGCGCATGACGCCCACGCGATCGCCGAGGAGCAGCGCCTCGACGACGTCGTGCGTGACGAAGATCGCCGAGAACCCCAGGCTCCGGCGCACCCGCGCGAACGATCGCTGGAGGCGCTCGCGCGTGATCGGATCGAGCGCGCCGAACGGCTCGTCGAGCAGCAGCACGCCCGGCTCGGCCGCCAGCGCCCGCGCCACGGCCACGCGCTGCGCCTGGCCGCCGGAGAGCGCGTCGGGCCGCCGATCGCGGACCTCGGCTGGATCCAGCTCGACCAGCTCCAGCAGCGTGTCCACCCGACCACGGATGCGCCTCGCGTCCCAGCCGAGGAGCGCCGGCGTGATGCCCACGTTCTCGGCGACCGTCAGGTGCGGGAAGAGCCCGAGCCGCTGGAACACGTAGCCGATGCGGCGCCGGAGCGCGTGCGGCGGCACGGTGGTCACGTCCTCGCCCTCGACGCGGATGCGACCCGAGCTCGGCTCGATGAGCCGGTTCGTCATCTTCAGCGTCGTGGTCTTCCCCGATCCCGACCCGCCCAGCAGGACCACCAGCTCGCCCGGCTCGACGCGCAGGGAGACGCTGTCGACAGCGGCGATTCCATGGTAGCGCTTGGTCACCTGATCGAGCTCGATCATCGCCGCCGAGAGCGTGGCTCCTCGCGTACGACCCGGAAGCTCGAAAAGACATAGGGATAGTCCCGGCGATACCAGTTGCGGAAGCTCGGCCGGAGGAACCCCTCGTCGGTCGCCCACGAGGCGCCGAAGACGACGTCGTGCTCCCCGTCGAAGAAATCCGCCGAGTACCCGGGGTACGTGCGGGCGTACGCGACGAAGCCGGGCAAGGGCGCGAAGGGCGTGGACGTCCACTCCCAGCCATTGCCCACCAGCTCCTCGACGCCGAACGCGCTGGCGCCGTCCGGGTGGCTGCCCGTCGGCACCGGCGACCATCCGCGAAAGCCGAACTGGCCATGACGCGGCTCGCCCGGCGCGTGCCCCCACGGACGCGCGCGCACACCGCCGCTCGGCTCGCCGAACGCGGCGCGGCGCAGCTCGGCCTCGGTCGCCAGGCGCCCACCGCGCCAGGCTGCATAGGCGCGCGCCTGCTCGCCCGAGACCTGCGCCGGCCAGCCCGACGCGACCTCGAAGGAGACCGGCCCGAAGATCGTCTTCACCGCCAGCCCGCCTCCGCGGCGCACGAACGTACGGGGCGTGAGCGCGGCCCGCGCGCCGTCTTCCATCGCCTCGAGGAAGGCCAGGTAATCGCCGTTCCGCACCGGCAACGAGTCGATGGTGAAGCCCGGGACATCGATCTCCGCGCGCCCGAACTCGTTGTCCCAGCCGAACGGGATCGCCTCGAAGTCCGCGCCGATCACCACGCGGCCCGCCGGGACGTGCCGGGGCTCGGCCGCGCGCCCCCCGCCGCCCACGAACGCGGGCGCGCCGTCGGGGCGCCGCGCGGCGCCGTGCTCCTGGAGCATGTACATCAGGGTCTCGTGGTGCATCCGCTCGTGCTCGATCACGAGCTGGAGGATCCGCCCCCGCGCGCCGAGCACGTCCTCGGGGCGCGCCAGCACGTCGGGGATGCGCGCCCGCACGGCGCGGCGGACCTCGTCGCGGTACGCGATCACCTCGGCGATCGCCGGCCACGCGTCCCTCGACGCGGCGCGGGCGCCGTCCTCGTCGGCCGGATCGATCCCGCGCTCGAACAGCACGTCGAAATCGCTCCGCATGGGCCCGAGCCCGAGCACGCCTCGGCCGATCTGGTTCCACGCGAAGGCCGGGAGGTGCCCCAGGTAGAACGAGAAGGGGTGTCGCAGCGCGATGGGCCGACGCCCCATCGACGCCTCCGGGACGAGCGCGAACAGATCGTCGCTGCGGCGCCACGCGGCGGCGAGGAGCGCCTCGAACGAGGCCTCCGTCACGCGTCGATCCGCCGGAGCAGGGCCAGCGCGAAGAGCTGGTCGGGATCGGTGTGCCACGAGGACACCACGAGCCCTCCGGCCCGGGCCGAGGCCTGGAGCGAGTCGCGCGTGAACTTGCAGCTCACCTCGGTGCGGATCTCGGCGCCGCGCTCGAGATCGAGCCGCAGATCGAGCGCCGGGATCTGCACGCGCATCCGCCGCGAGGCCACGAGGCGCATCTCGATCCACGCCCGCGCCGCGTCGTAGAAGGCGCGGTGCGCGAACGCGTCGGGCGCGAAATTCGCCCCGAAGCGCCGGTTGATCACGCGGAGCGCGTTGCGGTTGAAGGCCGCCGTCACGCCCTCCGGATCGTCGTACGCGGCCTCCAGCCGGGCCGTGTCCTTGACCAGATCGGCGCCGACGAGGAGCGCGTCCGACGGCTCCATGACGCGCGCGACCTCGCGGAAGAAGGCGCGCCGCTCGTCGGGGTAGAGGTTGCCGATGGTGCCCGCGAGGAAGACCACGAGGCGCCCCCCGCCCCGGCCGAGCCGCGGCAGGTCGGTGGTGAAATCACCGATCACGCCGCGGAACGTGTACTCCGGGTAGTCGGTGCGGAGGCGGCTGATCGACGTCTCCAGGAAGAGCCCGTTCACGTCCAGCATCGTGCACGTCTCGCCGCCGCCCACCCACCGCCAGGCGTCGAGCAGGATGCGGATCTTGCGGCCCGCGCCGCTGCCCAGCTCGACGAGGCGCCGCGGCCGGACGGCGCGCAGGATGTCTCCGGCGCGCTGCTCGAGAATGCCGATCTCCGTGCGCGTCGGGTAGTAGACCCCGAGGTGGGTGATCTGCTCGAACAGCTCGCTCCCGAGATCGTCGTAGAAGTAGACGGGCGGGATCTCGGGCGGCGATCGTGTGAGGCTCTCGCGCAACCGAGCGCGCTCATCTGGTGAAGGGTACGCGTCCTCCGCGAATGTAGAGCTCAACAGGACCTCCTTGAGGGAGCGCTGGGCAACGCGTCCATTGGGAGGAGAGCGGCGGACGTCAAGCATGGATCCCCGACGTGCCGCCGTGGACGATGCTCGGTGAACCCCGGGCAGCGCGGGCGTACTCAAGGGGTGTGCAGAAAACGGGGGCCGGGCAGGTAGAGCCAGTAGGGTGCAGCTATACGGTAGGATGGCCCAGCGTATAACAGGTGTCCTCGTCCCCGCAGGCGCCGCCGCCCTCGAGATAGACGACGACGCGCCTGCTCTTGCCGGTCAGGTTGACGCCGATGCCGGTCGCATCGCCATTGGCGCAGAAGGCGTTGCTGAACGGGACCCAGGTCCAGCTCTCGGCGATCCGGGGCAGGAGGCACTGACCGGACTCCGCGTCGAAGACGGCGCGCTGAATCTGCGCTCGGAGGTCAACGCAGACATCTGTGCCCGTTTCAGCTTACCCATCGTCGAGATTCTGCTGTTGGCACGCCTGAGCCGCCGCACGCCCTTCCTCAACGAGGCGCTGGAGCTCACCGTCCGCAGTGAGCCCCTTGAAGCGCTCGTCGAAGAGCACGACTTCGGCCCAACTGGGCGCAACAGCGAGGGCTTGCCTGAGATCGGCAATAGCCTCAGCGCGCTGGCCCAGCAGAGCGTACACCGCGGCGCGGTTATACCATGGGCTCGCGAAATGGCGTGCCAATATCGAGTGCTCTGGAGGCGCCTGCACGCTGCATCCGATGGCCGCGCTATAAGCGTTGATCACGTCGTCGTGACGACTGAGCTCGAACAGCACAGTGCCCAGGATTTCCCATGATCGCGGTTCATCCGGGGCGGCGGCGACGAGGCGGTTAGCCGACGCCAGTGCTTCGTCGAGTCGACCCGCATCGCGGAGCGCTACGGTGCGCTTGCGGAGAAGATCCACCAGCGTCCAGTCTGCTCCCAGATATCGGTGATCGAGGGCGCGGACGCAGTGATCCACCGTCAGCGTGTCCCTGACATCGAGGAGCGTGAGCGCGCGGTCGAAAGCCTCGACTATTTCACCCGCTGGATCGAGGAGGACGGTGGGAGTCTCCTCGAGCGTCGAGGCTTCGAGCAGGGCTGTCCCGAGAAGGAACCACAAGGTGGGCGAGCGTGGCTCGATCGCGACCGAGCGTCGCAGCGCCTCGACGGTGCCCGCATGATCCCCCGCGTCACTGGCAAGCACGGCGCGCTGGAAGAGAAGCGCTGCATGCTGGCCCGAGCCTGGAGCGAGCAGGCCCTCGAGCACTTCCGCCGCTTCAACCCGCCAATGGTTGCGATAGAGCGTGGTGAAATTCTCGGTGATCGCGAACGGTGCCTCTTCCCCAGCGAGCCCTCCACCCGGTGAGAGCGCAGTATTAAGGTCTTCCACGAGAGAGCGGACCTCCACGGCCTTGTCCTCGTCATGCTTCAGGCGGGTCAGCGCGGTGAGCGCGTTGGCGTACGCCATCCAGGGGCCACCTCCCCATCGCCGCGCGAGCTGGCGAAGCGGGCGAAGGCTCCCGATCTCCGTTGTGGTGGACTCGAGCAGCGCGTTCACCGTCCGCTCGAGATCGGCGAGCCTCCTCTCCTTCAGCGCCGATCGCGAGAGGTGCGCCAGCATCAATGGATCGATTATCCAGACGTGCTCGCCGGTGTCGGCCTCGATAGACTCGATGTCGTGGAAGTCGACCACCGCGCGGTATCCAGGTGGCAGCGTCAGGACCTTTCCCAACCAGGGGCGCACGCGGAATATCTCTGACACCGTCGTCATGACGATAGCCTCCGGCGGTCCGGCGGGATCGCGCGACGCACCGATGGTCCAGCCGGAATCCCGGAGATCGCTCGGAGCCATGCGACGTAGACAGACGCGGAGTGACCTCAGACTACTCTTCTCCATCCTTACCAGGGCACGGAGTGGCGCGCTTGACCGCTTGGCACCGACACGCTTCACGACCGCCTCTTGCTCGTAGAGAATTCGCAGGGCTTGGTCCGCCCCAGGAACGGCATCGCGTGGTGGGCTGCCCTTGAAATCTGGCTCGTGCACGACGACCTCGCCACCCACGTGGCGCAGCGTGAAGGGAATATCTCCGAGTTCCACGGTTGCCCCATCGTTCAGCGCAGTACCTCCCTCGTGGCACCTGGCCACGACATCGAGGAGCGTCTCAGCTTGCAATTCGAGATCGGCGCCACAGCGGACGACCACCTGGGAAGCGCCGATCCTACGGCGGAACTCTCTGGATGCGTATTCTTGCTGGCTCATCTTTGGCTTCCCTCAGCTGCGCGCGCCGGCGGCGGGTCGCGGCGGCCAGCGCAAGGAGCGCGGCGCCCGCGATCGACGCGCTGGCGCGCCCGCTCTGCCCGGGCGTCGCGCAGCCGCAGCCGCCGTCCGAGCCCGCGTCCCCGGAGTCGCCCGGGGGCGCCGCGCCCGCGCCCCCCTCGCCCGCGCTGCCCGCCTCGCCGCCGCCCCCGCCGGAGGACACGCCCTCGCCGCCGCCCCCGCCGCCCCCGCCGGGCTCTCCCTCGAAGCGGACGGTCGCGAAGTTGCCGTAGCTCTCGCTCAGCGGCGGCTCGCCCTGGCAGGAGACGAACTCGTAGCCCCATGTCGGGCGGAGCGAGAACGCGCTCCCCTGCGGCGGGCCCACCACGTCGAGCTCGAGGACGACCGTGCGCTGCTCGCCCGGCGCGAGGTCCCCCGCGTCGACGCCCGCCATCAGATCGCCCGCCGCGACCGGCGCGCCCCGCGCGTCGCCCGCGACCCCGTCGGTCGTGAAGCGCTGGAGCGCGAGCCCACCCTGGAGCGGGACCTTGAAACGCACGTTCGTCGCCGCGGCGTGCCCCTGGTTGTCGAGCGTCACGGTCACGGTGAGCGCGTCACCGACCTCGACGACATCCGCGCTCGTGCGGAGCGACGAGGCCCCGCCGGTGAAGCTCGGCGCGTTGACGTCGATCTGGAACGCGGCGAGCGCCGGCATGAACGAGTCGCCCGTCGTGATCGTCCGTATCACCGCCGACCGCTGCCCCGCGACGAGCTGCCCGCCCGCCGAGCTCACGGGCACCGTGGTGACGTCCCACCCCTGGCGCCCGCCGGAGACGTTGACCCCGGCGATCGCGTCCTGGTTCGCGCTGCCGAACGTGCCCCGCGTGTCGAGCTTGCCGTCCGCGTCGTTGAGCTGCGAGCAGAAGAAGTTATCGGCGGGGTTGTTGCCGCCCGACAGGCTCACGAACACGTCGGCCGCCGTCGGCGCGAGCAGGAGCTGATCGCCGGTGTGGGTCGCGTCCCCCGCGATCGCGCCCATCGCGACCTTCCCCTCGATCGGCCCCGAGGGCGGCGCGCAGAAGCCGCTCACCACGTAGTCCTGCTGGGTGTCCTCGTCGACGAACGATCCGCCGACGAGCACCGACAGGTTGCGCACGGGCTGCGTTCCGTCGCGGTACGCCACGACGAGCGTCCACCCGGCGGCGTTCAGCGCGTTGTTCGTCTCGTTTTGCGTGCCCGGCACGCCGCGCACCTCGTACGCCCCGGCGCCGTGGGCCTGCACGAACGCTGTCACGTTGGCCGACCGCAGGTAGTAGTTCACGGAGAACCCGCTCGCGCTCGTCCCGGCGAGCGTCACCGAGGTCGCCTCGTCCGGCGACGCGGCCATCGACGCGCCGCCCGTGCTCAGCGTCACGGGGGTGCCAAGGAACGCGGTGACATCGTCGCCGTATTTGTAGCTGCCGCCCCAGATGAGCTCCGCGTAGAGAACGTCGAGCTCGTCCGGCAGGACCAGCTCCGCCGCCGACCCGTTCTGCCTCCAGTCCGCCGTGGTCCCCGCAGGCCACGGGTTCGCGGCGTTCGGCGGCGTGTCGTCGACGCTGCCGTCGAGCGAGAGGAACGTCCCGATCGAGCCCACCGCGCCAGGCCCGTTCGCACTGAGTTGCTTGCTGAGCCCCAGCGTGTTCCCGGTGGCGACGATGCCGCCCGGCGTCGTCGTCGTGAAGCGGAGCTGGGTCGCCGAGGCGGGCTGGGCGTGCCCGAGGCCCAGGGCGGCGAGCCCGGCGAGGGCCGCCGTGCGGCGGCGCAGGCGACGCATCGTTGCCTTCGTCTCCAGCAGCCGCGCGGCCCACCGATCCCATCGCGCTCGGTTCGTCATGGCTCCTGCCGCCCTGGATCGGGCCCACCGCGCAGAGGCCACGCCCTCCGCGCTCCGGGTGTGCTGCCGGCCCCGCGTCCGCGCGCAGGATACCCGCGCGACGCCGGGCGCTCCAGGGCGTCCACGCGAAGGATGGGGTTCGGACCTACGAACACGCGGAGATCGCCCTCTACCACGCGCTCGGGGACCTGCCGGAGCCCGGATGGCTCACCCACAAGTTCTACCGAGGAGGCAGAATGACTAGCTCTACTGCGGGAAGTCGGCCGGGGAAGCAAACCCCCAAGCCGTCAAGGGCGCCAAGAAAACCGGGGACTAGGGGGATGCCCGGACGGCCCCCTTCCCCCATGCGCGTTATCCATCCGCGGGGGTGAGCCCGTCCGTGCGTCCTCGCGGCGTCGCGCTACTTCCTCTTCGCGTCGTCGACGTAAGGGGCGGGCACCCAGCGGTAGGACTCTCCGTCTCTCCGGACATGGCCCAGCCCGGGAAACGGGGCGTGGGTGTGCGCGACGAGGTAGCCCTTGTCGGCCGCGTCGGCGAGCGCCTTCTTGCGCGTTTCCACGGCCATCGGCGCGTTCACGTCGAAGGCCACCGCCACCGAGGGATCGTCGAACTGAACGGCCATGATGTGAACGAGGTCGCCCCACAGGAGGAGCCTCTGGCCGCCGCTCTCGAGAGCGTACAGCGTGTGACCGGGCGTGTGGCCGTATGCCGGCTCCGCGCGGAACCCCGGAAAGAACTCGGCCGCTCCGGTGAACGGCTTCACTCGCCCGGCGTCGAGGTACGGCTGCAACGTGGCTTGCGCCGCGGCGAAGAACTGGGCTTGCATCCCCGAGGACTTCGCGGCGGCCGCCTTGTCCATCCAGTAGTCGAGATCCTTCTGGTTCAGGTGGACGGTGGCGTTCGGGAAGGCCCTCTTCCCGCCGATCACGAGCCCGCCGGAGTGATCCGGGTGAACGTGCGTGAGGAAGACGTCGGTGACGCTCTCGGCGCTCACACCCACCGCAGAGAACGACGCGGGGAGCTTCCCGGTCGTGGGGCCCATGAGCTCTGCGCACCCGGTGTCGACGAGGATCGTCCTGCCGTTCCTGTGGATCAGGAAGGTGTTGAAGGACACGTCGATCGGCGACCTCTGGAAGGATTGCGCGAGGAGCTTGTCGACCTCACCCGGCTTGGCGTTGAGGACGAGGCCATTCGAGATATCCAGGCCGAACGTGCCGTCGGAAAGCACGGTCACGTCGATGTCGCCTACACGCGTGTGATAGAAGCCCGCCTGACGCCTCTCGCCGCCGGACGGAATCAGCGCGCTCGCCGCCGGAGACGGCGCCGGTGCCGCCGGCGTCGCGGCGGGCTGCTCCGGAGCCGCCGGGCTCTTCGGAGCGCTGCTGCTCGGCGGGGCCGGGGCGGCGCACGCGGCGGGGAGGGTGAGAGCGCCTCCGAGCAGCAGGAGTGAGGCCGCGATGGACGCGATTCGCCGCGTGGAAATCATCCGCATGATCGTTCTTCTCTCCGGGCGCTCTTCGGTCGCTGGCGGCGCGCGAGCGCTGCTCGCCGCCCGTCGGCGGGACGGCGGCCCGTGTTCGCCGCCCGTTCGCCATTGCACCGTACGTCCATGCAGGTAGACTTACTATGCCTGAAACATCAGAAAAATAAACCGATCGTCCAGATGGGGCGCCTGACGGGCGCTGGAGGAGCGAGGCGATGGACGCCCTCAGCCGACTCTTTCATTCGCTGCACGTCGAGAGCGCCCTGTGCACGCGCTTCGAGGCGTCGGCGCCGTGGGGACACCGCGTCGCGCACCGCGGCCCCATCAAGTTCGTGCTCATCGTCGCGGGATCGTGCTGGCTGCGAACGCGCGCGCTCCCGGAGCCGAGGCTGCTCGGCGCACACGATCTCTTCCTCGTTCTGGATGGCGAGCCCTACGTGCTGTCCGATTCGCTGGACTCCGCGACCGTGGACTGCACCGATCTCGAGGATCGCCGAGACGGCTATCTGATCCGCTACGGAGGCGGAGGCGCGCGCTCCACGCTGGTGAGCGTGGCCTTCGACGTGGATCCGACGGAGGGCGAGCCTCTCCTCGTCGCGCTCCCGCGCTTCATCCACCTGCGCATCGATCAGAACCGGAGCCACGGCCTCCAGTCGCTCATCGAGCTGTTGCGCCTAGAGGTCTGCTCGTCGGAGATCGGATCGATCCCGATCATCCGCCGCCTCGCCGAGGCGCTCTTCATCTCGGCGGTCCGGGCCTACCTCCAGACCGGCGAGGGGCCGAGGAGGGGCGTCCTCGCGGCGATCGCCGACACGCAGCTCGCGCGCCCGCTCGGCGACATGCACGAGGACCTCGCGCGCGGCTGGACGATCGACGACCTCGCGCGCAGCGCGCGGATGTCTCGCTCCGCTTTCGCGGAGAGGTTCCGGAGCACGGTGGGCCAGACGCCGCTCGAGTACCTGACGCGGGTCCGGATGGACCGCGCGCGCGGGCTCCTGCGGGAGGGCATCCCCATCGCCGAGGTTGCCCATCGCGTCGGCTACGACTCGGCCATCTCGTTCACGCGCGCTTTCCGGCGCGTGACCGGCGGCACCCCGGGGGCGTACCAGCGCGGACCCGAAAGCGGAGCGAGGCCGGAAGACGCGCACGAGAAGGAGTCGAGGCGGCCATCCTCATGACGGTGGCGCCTCGCCGGTTCCCGGCGCCCCGTCGCCGGACGACAAGCCCGCCATGAATCGACGGCACCGTTCTTCGATGTCCTGGATGCTCAGGCGCCCGTCCTCGAGCAGCCTCGAGGCGTGCCGTATTCGCCACCCCATCACGTGCGCGAGCGGCATGTCGCCCGCCGCGGGCGGGGGGCGCCGGGACGGCTCCGCGCTTCCTGGCGGGGTCTCGTCGACGGGACGCCAGGTCGTCGGCCATCTCGACGTAGGGCGCCAGGAGGAGCGACGTCGACGGAGGGCGTCGAACCGCAGGTTGTCACAGCGCTGGGCCTCGCCGCGCCGGTTTCTACTCCGCCAGCACCGGCGCCATCCACGGCACATCGGCCGGCGGATCCTGATACAGCTTCCGAGCCCATTCCTGGTCGGTGAGTCGGGTGAAGCCCTCCGCCAGGTGCTCGTGGTAGGCGAACACCGCGCCCGCGTACGCGCGCGGCCCCTGACAGGTATCGACCGTCATGACCATCATGCGTGGATTGCCGGTGCCCACGTGCAACACCGACGGCGATCGCGGGACCGGCAGGTCGCCTCCGATGTCCGTGTGCACATCGGCGATGGTCGGGTCGCTCTTCAAGCCGTCGACGGGATCGAAGAACAGATCCTTGTACCAGCCCGTTTGCCAGGGGTCACCGCTGCCACCGCCCTCGATGTGAATTGCCTGCTTGATGAAGGTCAGATGCTCCTCCGAGTGCGGCATGCCCGTCCGCTGCGCTTCCGCCATTTCACTCAAGGTGGTCGCGATACGCGACAGGGTGCCGAAGTAGGCGCTCACCTGCTCGGCCAACGTGTCGTTCCCGTTCAAGCTGAAGTCGAGGGTATCGACCAAGGCCTGGCCCTGGCCGGCGAACTTGGCGATCCTTTGAAACAGCTCGGGGTAGGGCTCGACGTACGCATCCGGAAAGTCGCAGCCATTGCTGCCGGTATACGACTGCTTGGCATACAAGATCGTGTCGTGCCTGAGCTGCGCCCACGATCCGAGCTGAGTGTTCAGCAAACGGCGCCCCCACGCCTCGCTGCGCGCCACGCTGGGTAGACCTTCCGCGGCTGGCCCCAGGGTCGTGGCGTTCGCCGAGAGCGTCTGTAGCGCCCCGAGCCAGGACGTGTACAGGCTGCCTTCCCAGTACGATGGAGGGTGGGCGTCGGCGATGACGCGAACGGCCGCCAGATCGCCGGCGTAGCTCCATTCTTCGAGCTCACCCGCGAGCAGGCTCACCGCGTGGTCGTTCTTCAGGGCGGCGAACGCGGCGTCGAGCGGGTTCGGGACCACGCGCGTCGCGGTGCGGTCGTACACCACGTTGGAGAACACGTGACTATCGATCACGTAGCGCTGCCCGAAGAACGCAAAGCTCGCATTGAGCGGGAACGTGGAATCGCCGCCATCCTTTCGCATGATGTGGCTCGCGATGCGCTGCTCGCCGTAGCGCCCCTCGATGATCGCCTGAGCGATCGTCGTGTCATCGATGGCAGCAAGCCCGCTCGCATCGGACACCCCCAGGCCCTGCAACAGCTCGTCCAGCTCGGGCACGATCATGTAGTCGTGCTCACCAACGAACGCGGTGATGGTTCGATCGATGCCCGACCAGTCTTCCAGCGCCGCGGCATCCATCAAGTCACGCATCGCCAGCGCCGCCTCGAGCTGACGGCGCCAGAAGACGCGCGAACCATTGGGCATGGTCTCGATCAGCCGAAAATCGATGCGTCCCATCCACATCATGGCGCGGAAATAGCGCTCGAGCGCCACCGTGTCCGTGTAGTGGCCCCGAGGCTTGAATTGCGAGAAGTCGAAGCGGCGCGGAACGCCGAAGATGGACCTTTGCTGTTCTCCGTCGGCCGCCTCGGCATGAGCCAGGAAGGACGCGACGTCGGCTTTGCTGGCTCCCGCCACGGGTTCGCTGGGCGCTCCCATCAGCAGACTGCGCGCGACGGTCAGGTAGAAGTCCGCGTCGGCTGCTGCCTGCTCCGAGAGCCCGGAGTTTCCGGACGCCAGGCGAGCACGCATCGTGTCGAGCAAGCGGGCGACACGCGGGATCAAGACGGCCTGTTCCAGGGCCTGCAAGATGTCGTCGTACGAACGGTGCATGGCTTCGAGCACCATGTCGCCGCTCACGAAGACCGGCAAATCGTGCACGTAGATGGCAGCGTAGGCGTAGGGAAAGCTGGGATAGGCAAGTCGGCTAGAAACTACGAAGCCGTTCGCGGCCAGGACCTTGAGCTCCGCGTCATTCAGGCCCAGCTCTGATCTCTGGATCAGATCGAGGTTCTGAACGTCCGTGAGACCGTAGCCCAGATCGTTCGAGAACGAGACCGCGTAGGCCTCCTGGAGGGACGCCGCGTCGTGTTGTTTGGCGGTGGCCACCTGGGCTTCGACTTCGGTCGCGGCGACCGAGCTGAGCTCGAGCTGTACCTGGGTTCCGACCTCTGCGGGACGCTCGTCGCCGGGACCGGCGGGGCCCGGCCCACCCGGTTCGGTGGAACCAGAACACGCCGCGAGCAAGCCAACGCTGACCAGGGTGGAGAGAATTCGTTGGGTGTGCACGGATTTTCCTGCTCCTTTGGCGGCACAGGGTCTGGTGTGCCGGTGTGCCAAACCCGGATCGTTGTGCCGCGGCACCAGGCCGAAGGACGCTCGAATCGCGGGTTTCATCCACTCCATGTGTGCCAACGCCATAGACAGGCAACCGGCGTGCCAGCCCTCCGAGCCGACAAGCGGCTTCCCGGCTTCCTGCTGGCCACTCCAGTGCCGCGGGTGTGGGTGTTGTACGGCGCCAACGGTTGCACGGGAACGCTCGCCGCGGAGCTCGTCCAGGCGCGGAGCCTCGCTCCGGTCCTTGCTGGGCGTGGAGGGCTCGGCGGCGTGGTCCTTCCGTCGTTGGCGCGAGGGGGAGGCGCGCTCGGCGGGGTCGGGCTTGCAGGATCAGCCTTGCTCGTCCTATCGTCCTTGACACGGGTCGACGAAGCCGTCGTAATTGCGTCGTGCTGACCATCCGGCGCGAGCAGATGAAGCTCCTGGCCCGGCGCCCGGACGCCGAGCTCATGCCGCGCCTGCTCGAACGCGTGCGGGTGATGTATCCGGAGCAGGTCTGGAGCACGAACGACGAGACGCTGATTGAGCGCCTGAAGGCGCAGCTCCAGCGGGCGGCGGGCCACGGGCTTCACCTCGAGGCCCACGTGACCAGCTATGTGGATCTGTGCTTCGAGCTCGGCGACTCGTTCGAGGAACAGCCGGAGTACGCGGCGCTCGTCGCCACGCTCCGCGCCCGGAATGTGACAAGCGAGGCCAAGGCGCAGGCCATCGCGGACGAGCTGGTGATCGGGTAAGCGATGCGACGGCGCCCGATCGCGGCTGCGTGGGCAAGTGGCGCGGCGGTTCGGGTGCGCGCGTGCCGTTGACCGTGGCGGCGTTGTTGCGGGCAGCCGCGCGCTGCCAGCGGCGCATCGAGCGGATCGACGAGGAGCTCGTCCGTCTCGACCACACAACGGCCCCGCCCGGCAATACCGACTGGCCCACCGAGCGCCAGCACATCCGCCGTGTGCTCAACAAGGCGCGAAAGCTCCAGAACGAGCGGCGCATCCTGCTCCGGCGCCTGGCCAAGGTCGAGCAAGGTCAAATCCCGCCCCGGTACGCAGACCGGGCCCGGCTCTATCGCGGCAGGTTGCTCTTGGACTTGGCGAGAAACCACGCCCGCTCGAAGCCCATGCAAGGCCGGGCGCGCGACCTGGTCGACATTGTCCGCACCTGCGTGGTCGAGCACCGAGAGGCTCTGTTCGGCCAATGGATGATCGACAGCCTCCGCGAGCTCAACACCGCGCGACGTCCGGGCCAGGATCGACGCTTCCTCTACGCCAACGAATGGGATGGCGGTGTCTATCGCTTCCCGCAGCGGTCGTGGATGGCGGACGCGCCCGTCGACGACCACCACCCCGCCCACTCGGTCACCATGAACTTCGCCAACACCGAGGACTTCAGCCCGTCCGCCGCCCTCGAGGATCTGTTCACCTGCGACGCCCATCCCATCGCCATCGAGTGCATGAGCGCGCTGCACATCTGCTTCTTGCGCGCCTTCATGAAGACGGTCGGCACGGCGGCGCTCGACGCGGTCACCGAGGACATCGTGCAAGTCGCGCCGGGAGACGAGGGCAGCGTGAGCAAGCTGCGGGTGGCGCTGGCGGTGGACTCCGTCGACCAGCTGCGCCCCGGCGATTGGGTGTACTTCTACAATCATCCAGACTACGTGAAGCGCCACCGCGACAGCTCCTTCGCCACCTGGCAGGGTGCCAATGCCGTCTATCTCGGCAACGTCGGCGGCGAGCCGCGCTTCAGCACGTTCGATTCGCAAGACCCGGCGTGGACCGAAGCCGAGTTCGTGGCGTTCCTGCTGCAGGAATACAACCGCAAGCCGGGCGGCCCGAACAGGGGACAGCTGGCGAACATGTTCCCCCAGCTGGCTTCGTCCGACGACGTCCCCGGTCTGCGTTGCCCGAATCCCGAGCAGCGGGGGCGGATCAGCCCGGTCTATCGCATCAACGTTCAAGAGCTGGCGCGCTGGCGCTGAGGCGCTCGCGAAGCAAGCAGCTCTCCGACCGGCGCCAAGACGCCATTTCGTTGGGCGACGCTGGGCTTCGATGCGGATGGTCACCGGTCCGCGAAGAAGATCCACGCCATGACCAGCAGGAGCCCGAGCCGTGGAGAACAACCACGCCATTCGTCTCCTGACCCAACAATCGCCGACCCAACAAGGACCGCCTGTGGTCCTTCGCCGCGAAGACTGGCTTCAAAGCCGATCCGAGCGACATCAATCACACGTTCTGCTGCGCTCAACAGGGAGCTTGGCAGCATTCGTCAGTCATGAGCTGCCATTCAGAGTTGCGGCGCCCCCTTCGAACGCGCTGGGCAGCACAAGATCGTCATCGAAAAGACGATCGAGAGGAAGGAATAGGCAGCGGCCGTTCGAATAACATCTGGCCGCAGCCGTCAACCGTCAGGAGAGCACGTCGGCGGCGGTCTTCGCCCCAAGGACGTTATCGAGCCAGCGGTCGAGAGTAGCAATGTCCGTGCATGCCTGGACGCGCGCACTTTCGCGCTCGGTGAGCATGATCCCTGCCCGCGCAAGCAGCCGCAGAAGCGTGTCCCTCTTGCCCTTGAGCTCGCCCTCACGTAGGCCCTTGAGCTCGCTGCGATCCATGAGCTCCCGCACGAACGGAAACCTCGCCTCGCCTTCGAGCCGGCGCGAACACACGGGAGAATCCGAGGAGAGCTCGACCTCAGGGGTGGCGGCGCCATGGCGGAAAGTAGCAGTCGCCCCCATCAGAGCTTACGGCACATCCACACGCTGGGGATTTCGACATCCGATCGGCTGCTGCTCACGCTGAACGATATCAACGCGGAGAGCCGCACAAGCGAAGAGCTCGAGCGCAGCACGGTCGTCCAGGGGCCCCTCACGCGCCTGTACCTGCTCACGGCTCAGACGCCGGACGGCTGAGCGAACACGGCCCGACCGGGCATCTCGCCTGCGCTCCAGGTGCTGCTACGGGAGGTTTCCCCGGTTCAGCAGGACAACCACCATGGCGCCAAGGCCGCCAGCTCGAAGCGGCGCCGCGCCGGGAACCTCCGCTGCGGCGCCGCGCCCTCGACCGCGCTGCACCCCTGCCCCATCCTCTCGCCATGCTGCCGCCAGCCAGCGCACAGCCGGGCGACCTCCTCGCCCAGCGCTTCGTGATCGAGCGCCAGGCTGGCCGGGGCGGCATGGGCTTCGTCTACCGCGCCCTCGATCGCGCCCGCGGCGAGCCGGTCGCGCTCAAGCTCCTTGCGGGCGAGGGCGACCGCCAGGAAGAGCGCTTTGCCGCGGAGTGCCGCATCCTCGCCGGCCTGAGCCACGCTGGCATCGTGCGCTTCGTCGCCCAGGGGGTGACCGACGCGGGGCAGCGCTGGCTGGCCATGGAGTGGCTCGAGGGCGAGGACCTCGCCGCGCGGATCGCGCGCGCGGGCCTCGGCGTGGACGACAGCGTGGCCCTCGCCCTCGCCGCGGCCGAGGCGCTCGCCGCGGCGCACGCACACGGCGTGATCCACCGCGATATCAAGCCCTCGAACATCTTCCTCGTCGGCGGCGACCCGCGCCGCATCAAGCTCATCGACTTCGGCATCGCGCGCCTCAGCGGCGCGACGAGCCTGCACACCCGGACCGGCGTGGTGATGGGCACCCCGGGCTACCTGGCCCCGGAGCAAGCGCGCGGCGAGCGCGCCGATGCGCGCGCCGACGTCTTCGCGCTGGGGGCCGTGCTCTTCGAGTGCCTCACCGGCCGGCCAGCCTTCGCGGGGACGGACGTCCTCGCGGTGCTGGCGCGGCTGCTGCTCGAGCCCGCGCCGCGGGTGCGCGAGCTCCGGCCCGACGTGCCGCCGGCGCTCGATGCGCTGGTCGCACGCCTGCTCGCCAAGGATCCGGCGGCACGGCCAGCAAGCGCCGCCGAGGTCGCCGCGGCGCTGCGCGCGCTCGGGGCGCAGGGCGGCGAGCCGGCGCCGGTCCCCGGCGCGGCGCTCACCGCGGGGGAGCAGCGCGTGCTCTCGCTGGTCATGGCCGCGCCAGCGGACGCCGCCTGCGCGGCCGGCGGCGAGACGCTGCCCTCCGAGGTGCCGGCGGGCGCCGCCGGCGCGGCCGGCGAGACGCTGCCCTCCGAGGTGCCGGCGGCGCGGCGGGGGCGCCTCGAGGCGGCGATCTCCCGTCTCGGCGGCCGGGTGGACCAGCTCGCCGGCGGCGGGGTGCTGGTGAGCCTCCACAGCAAGGGGAGCGCGACCGATCAGGCCGCGCGCGCGGCCCGGTGCGCGATGGTGCTGGGGCCGCTGCTCGACGACAGCGGGGGCGCGGCGCGGATCGCGGTCGTCACCGGGCGCGCGGAGCTCACCGGGCAGACGCCGGTCGGGGATCTCATCGATCGCGCCGCCACCATGTTGGCCAGCGCGCCGCCCGCGGCAGGCGTCGCGATGCTCGACGAGGTGACTCGGGCGCTGCTCGACCCCCGCTTCGAGGTGCGGCGCGGCCCGGCCGGCTTCGAGCTCCACGGCGAGCGGGAGGCGGGCGGGGGCGCGCGCATGCTGCTCGGGCGAGAGAGCCCGTGCGTCGGCCGCGACCGCGAGCTCCGCGCGCTCGTGGACCTCTTCGAGGAGTGCGCCGGCGAGGGGCTCGCCCGGGCGGCGCTGGTGACCGGGCCGCCGGGCATCGGCAAGTCGCGCCTCTGCGACGAGGCGCTCCAGCGCATCCGCGCGCTCCGGCCCGACGTGGAGATCTGGACGGGCCGCGCCGACGTGGTGGGCGAGGGCGCGCCCTTCGGGGTGCTGGGCGAGGCCATCCGCTGCGCCAGCGGCGCGCTGGCCGGCGCGCCGCTCGGCGAGCGGCAGGCGCGGATCCGGGCGCGGGTCGCGCGGCGCGTGCCCGAGGCCGAGCAGCGCCGCGTCGCGGAGATGCTCGGCGAGATCGCGGGCGCGCCCTTCCCCGACGAGGAGAGCCCCGCCCTCCGCGCGGCGCGCCAGCACCCGGCGGCGATGGCGGAGCAGATCGCCCGCGCCTTCGAGCGCTTCGTGGCCGCCGAGGTCGAGGCCCGGCCGATCCTGCTGGCGCTCGACGATCTGCACTGGGGCGATCTGCCCTCGGTGCGGCTCCTGGGTGAGGCGCTGCGCCGGCTCGAGGATCGGCCGCTCTTCGTGCTGGCGCTCGGGCGCCCCGAGGTGCACGAGCGCTTCCCCGGGCTGTGGGCCGAGCGCAGCGTCCAGGAGATCCGGCTCGCCCCGCTGCCGCGCCGCGCGGCCGAGCGGCTCGCCGTGCACGCGCTCGGCGACGCCGTGGGCGCGACCAGGATCGCCGAGCTTGTCGAGCGCGCGGCCGGCAACCCGTTCTATCTGGAGGAGCTCCTCCGCGCGGTCAGCGAGGGGCGCGGCGAGGCGCTGCCCGAGACCGTGCTGGCCATGGTGCACGCGCGGATCAGCGCGCTCGATCCGGCGGAGCGGCGGGTGCTGCGCGCGGCCAGCGTCTTCGGCGAGGTGTTCTGGGCCGGCGGGGCGCGGGGCCTGCTCGGCGGCGATCTCGCCCCTCAGGCCTGGGGCGGCCCCCCGCCCGGGGGCGATGACGTGACCCTGCCCGTGACGGGCGCGGCGATCTGGGCGGGCGAGGCGCTGCGCCTGCCCTGCGGCGAGCCCGCCTCGCCGGTGAGCGGAGCGCTCGCGTCGCTCGTCGCGCGGGAGGTGATCGAGCGGCGCGCCGAGAGCCGCTTTCCGGGCGAGGAGGAGCTGGCGTTCCGCCACGCGCTGCTGCGCGAGGGCGCGTACGCGACCCTGACCGACGCCGATCGGGCGCTCGGGCACAAGCTGGCCGCGGCGTGGCTCACGGCGGCGGGCGAGAGCGATCCCGGGGTGCTCGCCGAGCACCTGGAGCGCGGCGGCGAGCGCGCCCAGGCGGCTGCCCGCTACCTGGAGGCGGCGGAGCTGCTGCTGCGCGGGGGCGACACCGCGGGGGCGATCGAGCGCGCGGAGCGCGGCGTGCAGTGCGGCGCCGAGGGCGACCTCCACGCGGCGCTGCGGCTTCTGCAGTGCGAGGCGCTCTCCTGGATAGGGGAGAAGGCTCGAGCCGGCGCTCTGGCGAGGCAGGCGCGGCGCCTCGCCAGACCGGGGAGCCGGAACTGGTGCCTGGCGACGGCCAAGCTGCTCTGGAGCGCGCTGGAGGAGTGCGGCTCGGCGGAGCGCATAGAGCTCGTCTCTGGAGAGCTCCTCGCGATGGACCCCGAGCCCGATGCGGCCGCACCCTTCGCGCAAGCGCTGTATTTTGCCTGGTCGTGGCTGATGTTCGTGGAGCGACGTGACCTGGCTGAGGCCTACCGCGCGAGGCTCGAGCGCCTCGACGAATCGCTCGGCCGCCGAGATCTGCTTGTGTCCGGCCACTGGCGCGTGATGCAGGCGGAGGAGGCGCGCCATCTTTGCGTTGACGGCTGGGCGGCGCTCCAGCTCCTGCGCCAGGCCGAGGCCGCGTTCGACGCGGCAGGGATGCGACTGCTGGTGGAGTACGCGCGCGTGAGCATCGCCGGGGCCTACGTCGAGCTCGGGGTCCACGACCGCGCCGAGGAGATCCTGCGCCCCCTCCTGCCCGAGGGGAGCGCTCGAGCCGACGTGAGCGGACGGATGGCCCGGTGGTGGCGCACGGTCCTGCGCTGCGCGCGCGGCCTGCTCGACGAGGCGATCACGGATATCGTCGATCTCGCCAGCGCCCTCGCGGCGCAGCAGGATCGATTCTTCGAGAGAATGGCGCGCCTGCTGCACGCGAGCCTGCTCTACCGCCGCGGCGACCTCGTCGCGGCCGAGCGCGAGGCGCTCGCGGCGATCGAGGGGCTCGCGATGCCCTCGCTGGCCCATGACTGGGCGAGAACGGTGCTCGCGCGGGTGAGGCTCGCCCAAGGCCGCGCCGCCGAGGCCGCGGCGATCACGGAGGACCTCGTGGGGCGCCTGCAAGCGCTCGGGCTCAGGCCCCCGGAGGCGGACGGGCTCACGCTGGTGCACGTCGAGGCGCTCCACGCAGCGGGGTCGACCGACAAGGCGCGCGCGGCCCTGGCGGCGGCGCGCGCGGACCTGCTCGCGCGCGCGGACCGGATCCCGGACGCGGACATCCGGCGGTGCTTCCTCGAGAACGTCCCCGAGAACGCGCGGCTGCTGGCGCTCGCGGAGGCGTGGCTCGGCTGAGGCCTCAGGCGCCGCGCGCCGCGCAACCCCAGCGCCTCGGCGGCGATCGCCGACACCGAGCGTGAGACGAGCAAACCTCTCCTCATCACCTGACGTCGATCCCTTTTTCTCTCAGGCGCCGGAGGATGTCCTGACCGTTCATCTCCCAGAGGTCACCAGGGTCGATCTCTTGCACCTGGCCGTCCCTCCCCTTCACAATCCACACCTCAATCTCGCGATTCTTTCTATCCCTGGCGGTGCCAATCGCGATGGACTCGACCTCAGCGAGACGAAATCCCTTCACGGTCGGCGCGAACCAGAACCCCGTGGTCTGCTCCAGCTTCTCGTCGTCGAGGACGACCCGATCCATCGCCAGCATCGGCGCGAAGAGGCCACCCGCTACCGCAGAAACCCCGAATGCGATCAAGGCAACCACCAGCGGCTGACGCCTCCACAGCAGGAGCACGCCGATCGACGCGGCAAGCACCGCGACGGCGATCGCAATGCCGGGCACATAGCTTGGGAAGCTGTAGATCATGCTGTCTTACCTGACGGACCTCGCGTTCTACCGCGAGACCCGAGCGAATGTAAGAACGCCGAGCGCGCGATCCCACGGAAGCCCCCGTGTAGGCTACGTCGGAGCGCGCAAGAGCACTTTCGCGGACGCAGCGCCGAGGACCAGGCCAGCGCCTGCGCCAGCGCCGCGAGGGTGCGGCGCGCCGCGTCGCTTCTCACGCTGTTCGCCCGCTCTCGTGACCGTGGAGGATCGCTCCACGGCACGGGTCGTGATAGATCCGAGGGGCAACGGGAACTCCAGGGGCCGGTCTGTCCGGCGTGCGTGGCGCTGGGCGCATGCTCTCTACCTCGCGCTGCTCCCCTCGGCCTTCCCGCTCCGGGAGTCACCGGTCACGATCCTTCAGCTTGCAGATGGTTGGCATGAACAAGAACCGTTCTTCTCGATGGCTGTGCGGCACAACCTCGATCGCACTCGGGATCGCGGCCCTCTCCGGCTGCTCTGGCAAGGTGGACAAGGCTGATGATGGCCCGAGCGGCTCGTCGAGCGCGGGCGGCACGACGGGAGAGGGGGGCCATGGCGCCAGCGCCGGCGCAACGGGCGCCGGCGGAGCTGGCACGGGCAGCACGGGCGCTCTGGGCTCTGGTACGGGCGGCTCCGGCGACGGTGGCAACGGAGGCGCCGGACCGAGCAGCTCCGGGGCTGGCGGTTCCAGCGACGGGTCGGGTGGCTCGAGCGGCAGCACCGGCAAGTTCGTCGGCAACATCACGACGAACCGCCAGGTGCGCGACGGCTTCATCCAGCACTGGAACCAGATCACGCCCGAGATCGAGGGCAAGTGGCCCTCTGTCGAGACGAGCCGCGGCGTTCGAGACTGGAGCAGGCTCGACGCGATCTACGAGTACGCGCAGGACAACGACATCCCCTTCATGCAGCACAGCTTCGTGTGGGGTGCCACGCAGGCGGCGTGGCTCACGAGGCTCCCCGCGGAGGAGCAGCGGCAGGCCGTGAGGGACTGGATGCAGGCGTTCTGCGAGCGGTACCCCGACACGAAGTACATCGTCGTCGTCAACGAGCCGCCGCCCCACACCTTGCCTCCCTTCATGAACGCCATCGGAGGCGCCGGCGAGAGCGGCTATGACTGGATCGTCAACTCCTTCAAGTGGGCTCGCGAGTTCTGCCCGGACGCGACCTTGATCCTCAACGACTACAACAACATCGAGTACGAGAGCGATCACAACCACTTCGTCGAGATCGTGAAGGCGGCGCTGGAGGCGGGCGCCCCGATCGACGGCCTCGGCGCGGAGGCCCACGACGCGTACAAGATCGACACCAGCACCGTGAAGGGCTACATCGACAGGCTCGCCGCCACGGGCCTGCCCGTGTACATCACCGAGTACGACATCGACCTCGCGGACGACGACGAGCAGCGCAGGGTGATGGAGGAGCAGTTCCCGATGTTCTACAACCACAGCGCCGTCAAGGGCATCACCCTCTGGGGCTACGTCGTCGGCTCCACCTGGAGGGACCGCACGGGCCTCCTGTACCCGGACGGCACGATGCGGCCGGCAATGACCTGGCTGATGGACTTCCTCGGTCGCGGCGAGTGATCTCCCTCGCACGACCGTGCCGCGGCGCTCCCTGGCGCGCACGACCGTGACATACGTCTCGGGGTCAGAGACGGCATCGCCGGGATGGTCGAGCACGACGCGGAGATCATCGAGTCCGGGATGTACGGGCGAGGGCACGCTCGGGATCTACTTCTGACGCGCGGGATCAGCGCGCCTCGTGCTCGCGCCAGAAGGCGAACGCCTCGTCCAGGTACACCTCCTTCGCGCCGTGGCCGAACGGGTGCTCGGCGACGCGCACGGGCCAGCCCGCGCCGCGCAGGACGCCGGCGAGGGCGCGAGCCGAGCCGCCCACCGTGTCGTGGGCGCCGAAGCCGATGTAGAACGGCCTCGGCGCGAGCGTCGAGAGCTCGGGCGTCGCGCGACCTCCCCCGCCGGACATCGCGCCGAACCCGTCGGCCTCGATCCCGCCGCGCAGCGCGAGCGCCGCGGCGAAGTACGCGCCCGACGACGAGCCGGCGACGTACACGCGCGAGAACGGGGCGCCGGCGATCTCCTCGAGCTTCCTCCGCTTCTCCGCGAACGTCGCGACGAGCGGAGCGGCGTGCTCGCCGTACGCCCGCCCGCCCGTCGGCCAGCCCCGCCAGCTCGCGTACCCCTTCGGCGCGAGGCCGACCTTGCCGCGCGGCATCAGCGCGGCGACGCCGGCGCGCCGTGCGGCGCGGGACACGACCGTCTCGAAATTGGTCTTCTGCTGGCTCTCCTTCCCCGGCGGGACGATGCCGTGGAGATAGAGCAGCAGCGTCCGGGTCGGCGCGTCGGGCAGGACGTAGCAGGTCTCCTCGTCGAGCGCGTCGACGCCATCGATGCACCAGTCCGTCTCGACGCGCGGCGGGCGCGCTCGGGGCCACGGTGCCGGCTCAGGCGATGCGGTCGGGGCGGCGGCGACGGTCGGGATCGGCGCTGCCGGCACAGGGTCGGGCTCCGCTGGACCGAGCGCGGCGCCGTCGGGCGCCGGCGCGCGCGCGCTCCTCGGAGCGTCTGCCGTGTTGCCGCACGCGCAGAGCGCGCCGAGCAACGCCGCGATCCACCGCCGCGACGGCGAGCCGCTGGCGCTGCGACCAGCGCTGGCCAGCGCGCCGCTCGCCGACCGCCGCCCCATCACCCCGCGCGCGCGTCGCTCACCGCGATCAGCGCCCCGAGCGCCGCCGCGCACACCGTCTCCGTGCGCAGCGTCAGCGCGCCGAGGCGAACCCGCTCGAACCCGAGCGCCGCGCACATCCCGAGCTCCTCCGGCGTGAACCCGCCCTCCGGCCCGACCGCGAACGCCGCCTCCATGCCCGGCGACAGCGCGGCCAGCCGCGCGCCGAGCGGCGTCTCCGCGTAGGGATCCAGGCACATCCCCAGCGCGCCGCCCTCGGTCGACGGCGCCGCCTGCGCCTCGGCGAGCGCCGCCGCGAGGCTCATCGGCGCCTCCACCCGGGGCGCGTCCCCGCGGCCGCACTGCCGCGCCGCCTCCACCGCGATCCGGCGCCAGCGCTGGCTCCTCTCCTCGGCGGGCCGCGCCACGCTCCGCGCCGAGATCGCCGGGATGATCCGCGTCGCCCCGAGCTCGGTCGCGTCGCGCACCACCGCGTCCATCTTGTCGCCCTTGCCCACGGCCTGGATCCACGTCACGCGCCGGCCTGGCCGCAGCGCGGCCGGGCGGGGCGCGTCGATGCGCGCCTCCGCCCCGCGGCGGCCGATCGACTCGAGCGTGGCCTCCGCCTCGACCCCGAGCTCCGGATCGAACACGACGAACCGATCCCCCTCGCGGAGGCGGTGCACCCGCACGACGTAGCTCGCCGCCTCGGGCGGCAGCGCGATCACGCCGGCCGCGATCGCGCCGAGCGGCACCCGCAAGAGCCCCGGGCCGCTCATCCCGGCGAGGACGCCGCGCCGCCCGGCGCGCGGAACAGGAGCGCCACCCAGCCCTCGCCGCCCGCGTCGCCCCGCCCCGCCCTGCGATCGCCGCCCGGCGACGCGGGATCCGGCCGGGTCGCGACGTGCTCGAGCGCGCGCGGCAGCGACGTGTACCGCGCGATCAGATCGTCGCGCTCGCTCTCGAGGATGCCCGACAGGATCAGCCAGCCGCCCGGCTCGAGCACACGCGCGAGCTCCGGCGCCAAGGGCCGCAGCACCCGCGCCTCGATGTTCGCGACGACCCACGGGAACCGCCGCGTCACCCCCTCGACCACGCCGGCGCTCGCCTCGATGCGGCCCTCGAGGCCGTTGCGCGCCGCGTTCTCGAGCACCACCTCGATCACGTCCTCGTCGTTGTCGATCGCGATCGCCCTCTCCGCGCCGAGCACCAGCGCGACGAGCGCGAGGATGCCGCTGCCCGTGCCCACGTCGAGGAGCTCGCGGCCGCGTAGCTCCGCCGCGTGCTCGTCGAGGAGCTCCGCCACGAGCGCCGTCGTCGCGTGGAGCCCCGTGCCGAACGCCCTGCCCGGCTCGAGCAGGAGCACCCGCTCGCCCTCGCGCTCGGGCGCGCGCTCCGCCCACGGCGGCACGACCGTGATCGTGGGCGTCAGCGCGAACGGCGCGAAGTGCTCCTTCCACGCGTCGCGCCAGGCGTCGCCCACCACCTCCTCGAGCCGCGCGGCGAGCGGCGGCGACTGCTCCCCGAGCGCCGCGATGGCCTCCATCGCCTCGCCGTGATCCTCGAAGCTGGCGACGAGCGTCACCTGGCCCGAGCGCGCGCCGCGGACGAGGGTCTGCTCGTCGCGCTGCTCGACGCCGCTGGCGCCCAGCTCGAAGAGCAGGGCGCCGATCTCGTCGGCCTCCGGCTCGGGGACATCGACTGCAACGAACGGGTATCGAGGCTCCACCTGGCTTGCTCCGTGACGGGCCGCCGGCCTGGAGAGCGGCCGCGGCGCGGACGGGAGCCTAACGAAATTCCCGCAGAGAGGCGCGGCCGATCGCGCGGAACCGCTGGAAGACGCGGAGCATTTTTAACGTCCCACGTAGCGGCGCCGCGCCGGGACCGAGACCAGAACCTCGGAGCGCGCCGCCGGCGGCGGGACGCGCTCGCCGTCGTGGAGCACCATCGCCGTCAAGCGCCCCCCGTAGACCGCGCCCGTGTCGATGCCGGTCGCCCACGCGTGCATCTGCGGCTCGCTCCGCGCGTTGTGGCCGAACACCACGTGCGGCGGGCCCTGGTACGTCTGGCCCCACAGCGTCTTGCCCCCGCGGCGCTCGACCGGCTCGCCGTAGCGGCCGAGGCAGCGCACGTACATCAACGTGTGCGGATCCTGTCGCTCGATCGGCAGCCCGGGGATCAACCCCGCATGGACCACACGGAGCCCGTGCTCCGGCAGATCCAGCCAGTACGGCAGCGTCTCGAGCCACGCCCAGTCCCGCTTGCGCAGCTGCTGCGCGGTCTCCTTCGAGAGCTCCCCCAGCGGCTCGCCGCGAGGATCGCTCCGCCCGGCACGCCAGCGGAGCAGCCGATCCTCGTGGT
The DNA here is from genome assembly GCF_051525245.1 of Sorangium sp. So ce128. Taxonomy (NCBI): domain Bacteria; kingdom Pseudomonadati; phylum Myxococcota; order Polyangiales; family Polyangiaceae; genus Sorangium; species Sorangium sp. So ce128. The sequence continues at coordinate 10,065,801 of NZ_CP150313.1, forward strand.
TGCCCCGCACCGAGATCGCGCCGACCTCCCGGAGCAGATCGAGCGTTCCGCACGGATCAGGGCCGCGCACGATCAGATCGCCGACCATGACGACCCGATCGCCCGATACGAGGCCCACGTGCTCGATCAGCCGCGCCAGCTCATCCCGGCAGCCGTGAACGTCACCGATGATGATCGTGCGCGGCATCGCACACCCAACGTAGCAGGGACGCCCGTTCCATGGGGGGCGCCCAGGCCCGTCCCCGCGGACGCGGCAGGACCGCGCGGCTCCGCCGGCGAGCGCGCCGCGATCGCCACGCGCCGCAGCGCGCCGTGATCGGAATTTTACATGCAATTCAGGAGAATTACGCGCCGGCCACCCGGACGGCGCCGCGCTGGGCCCTGGTCAGGCGCATTACGGGGAGTCGATCTTGGCGCGCTTCGGGATCACGACGATCCCGCCCTCGCTGACGAACCACTTCTTGCGGTCCTCCTCGAGGTTGAAGCCGATCTCGGCGCCGGCGGGGATCTCGACGTCCTTGTCGATGATGCAGCGGCGGAGCTTGACGTGGCGCCCGATCTTGACGTCCTCGAACAGCACGCACTCCTCGATGTGGCTGAAGGAGTTCACGCGGACCCGGTTCGAGAGCACGCTCCGGTGGATCCTGCCGCCGGAGATGATGCACCCGAGCGACACCAGGCTGTCCGTGGCGATGCCGACGCGCGCGTTCGCCTCGTCGCGGAAGACGAACTTGGCGGGCGGGTCGTGGCTGATCCCGGTCCGGATCGGCCAGCGCGGGTTGTAGAAATTGAACGCCGGCTGGATGCTCACGAGATCCATCTGGGCCGCCCAGTACGCGTCGATCGTCCCGATGTCGCGCCAGTACCCCGCGCCCTCGTCCTCGCCGGGGACGAGGTTCTCGTGGAAATCGTAGACGTAGACGCGGCTGCCGCTCTGGACCATGCGCGGGATGATGTCGCGCCCGAAATCATGCGCGCTGTCCTCGGTCGCGGCGTCGTGCTCGAGGACGTCGAGCAGCGCCTTCGTCTTGAAGATGTAGTTGCCCATCGACGCGAGGCACATGCCCGGCCTGCCGGGCATGCTCGGCGGATCCTGCACCTTCTCGTGGAAGGCGAGGATGCGCCCCGACTCGTCGCACTCGATGACGCCGAAGGCCCGAGCCTCCTCCTTCGTCACCGGGATGGCGGCGACGGTCACCTCCGCGTCGCGCGACAGGTGATCGTGCAGCATCTGGCGCACGTCCATCTTGTAGACGTGGTCGCCGCCGAAGATGCAGAGGTGCTCGGGCGACTCGTCCGTGATGACGTGCTGGGTCTGGTAGACGGCGTCCGCCGACCCCTTGAACCAGCTCTTGCCCGTGCGCTGCTGCGCAGGGACGGTCTCGATGAAGCTGTCGAGCATCGGCGAGAGGCGCCAAGCTCGGGCGATGTGCTCGTCTAGCGACGCGCTCTTGTACTGCGTGAGGATCTTGATGCGGTGCAGCCCGGAGTTGACGAAGTTCGAGAGGACGATGTCGATGATCCGGTACCGGCCGCCGAACGGCACGGCCGGCTTCGCCCGATCGTGCGTCAACGGGCCGAGCCGGCGGCCCTCGCCGCCAGCAAGGATCATCACCAAAACCTTCGAGGCTTCGAAAGCGGTGCGCAGGGTCGTCTCGCGCATGGGACGGAGAGGGTACTCGATCGATGTTGCCATCGCGAAGAGCGGAAACACGTCCTTCGCGTATTCGAGGCAACCCCGGGACCGGGAGAACGCCGCGGAGGCCCGCGCAACCCAGCCTGGCGGCGCCGGGCGGAGCCCGGGCGGGTCGCGCCGCGCGCCTTGCCGAGCCCGCCTCTCACGCCCTCCTGCCCCGCGATCGGGCGGCGCCGGCAGCGGCCCGTCGCGCTCTACCGTCCTCCGCCCGCCCTCCGCATCGGCGCGCTGCCGCGCGGCCCTCCGCCGCGGCGCGCTGCCGCGCGGCCCTCCACCGCGGCGCGCTGCCGCGCGGCCCTCCACCGCGGCGCGCTGCCGCGCGCCGATGCGCGACGAGGATCGATGAAGAGAGGGGGACGTCTCCGTTTCTCTTTACGATCGACTCGCGGCCGTGTTAGCCGTTTCCGCCGTCGCGCGCGCATGCGAGAGGCGCCTGACCCGCACGCGGCGCACCGCTGTCCGAGGGCTATTCCAGCGCTGGATCTTTCCTGCTGGAGGTGCCCGTCACGCTGACCTTGGAGATGCCATGAACGCCCGATTCGGTCGAACCCTCCTCGCCGCCATCCTCCTCGTCGCGGGCACTTCAGGGTGCGGAACGGACGAGCAGCCCTACCAGGCAAAGCCCGCCTTCAGCGGCCGCAAAGCGACCCTGCCCGCGGTGCCGACGCTGCCCGCGAAGAACAAGAAGCAGGGCGACGCTTACACGGTCTGGGGCGTCACGCACGACCTCCGGAGCCGCGTCCACTTCGAGGAAGTGAACGGCAAGAAGCTCTCGATCGTCGGCTACATCGTCAAGACGAACCTGGCGGAGGCCCCCGCCTGTGCCGTGCACAAGACGGGCAAGGGTGACCCGCCGGACTGCAAGGCGCCGGTCCCCAGCTTCGCGATCGCCGATGAGAAGGGCGAGACGAAGGACATGATCGAGGTCATGGGCTGGGCCTCGAACTTCGCGCAGATCTACACCATGATCGAGGCGATCGACAAAGCGCCGCGCGGCAAGGAGGGCGAGGCGAAGCTCACGGACGAGTTCTGGGGCCAGGAGCTGCCGAACCCGATCCCGGCCGTCGGCGCGAAGGTCAAGGTCACCGGCACCTACGGCGTGACGTTCACGAAGTCGACAGGCGGCGCGGCGGCCAACCCGAAGTACGGCATCCTGTCCGCGGAGCAGATCGAGTACCTCGAGCCGCCGCCCGAGAAGGCCACCCTCCCCGGCATGAAGCGCAGGCCCTGACGCAGCCGCTGGCGGCGGCGGTGCGCCGTCGCGCCGCGCCGCTTCACGTCAGGATGGACCGGATCCCGCTGCTCGGCTCGGTCGCCGCCGACTCGAAGACGGCATCGACGAGCAGCCGCCGCGCCGACTCGTCGTCCGCTTCCCGGCGATCGACGCGCACCAGCGACGCCGGCGCCTGACGGATGATCGCGTCGAACACCTCCCGATCGAACCGGTACAGCTCCTCCCCCACGATCACGGCGTACAGATGCGACGCCGCGCTCGTCGCCCGGAGCGAGCGCAGATCGCACTCGCGCACCGTCACCCCGAGCCGGGCCCCCGCCTCCCGGCACACGGCGACGAGCTCGGCAGGACAACCGGCCACGATCACGAGCGGAGCGGGCGGAGCGTTCGGGACCACAGCCCTGCGCGGCTTCGTACCGTCCTCCATAGGCGCCTCAGCGTAGGCCACGAGTCGAGTACGCCGGCAAGGGAATTGTTTCGTCAGGAACCACCGACGAGCCCGTCTTTCTGCGCGAGACAGCGGCGATCAACGCACCCCCGCTCCCTGCTGGATGTGCCACCCCCGGCCCTCTGCCACGCCGATGAAACGGATCCGCCCCGACCGCTCCATATCGTCGACCAGCTCCTCCGCCTCGAGCTGCGAGATGTCGATCCGGTCACAGAGCACGTCCCGGAACCGGGTCTTGCCCTGCACGTAATCCTCGTCGATCAGCGGGCCGAGCGAGCCCGCCAGGATCTCGGCGGCCAGCTCGAGCGCCACCACGGGCGTGACCACGGTCTCGGCGGTCGTGCGGACGCTCTCGTCCGTCGTCTGGACGGCCGCGTCGCCCATCGTGACGCTCGCGTCTCCGGTGATGAGGGTGCCGTACTCGACGGTGCTCCGATCGGTCGTCATGACTCCACCTCGTCCGGGCTCGGGCGGGTCCGGGTGCCGCGCCCGCGCCAGGCTTCCTTCCTCGCTCATGGAGCGCGGGAGGCCCGAGCGGAAGCCGAACGGAAGCCGAACGAAGACCGAGCGGAAGCCGACACCGCGAGGGCACCTCCAGGGACGGCGATCCTGGCGGCGATTTCAGGCGGCAACCCGCCGAAGATCAGGGAAGCTACCGCTCCTGCCAGGCCCATCGCTCGAGGGGGGAGGCCCTGGGCCACGAGATCATGATGTCGTCCCGCGAGTACTCCCCATCACGCCCCAGCCGCACGGGGGCGGCGCGCACGCCGATGCCCCGCGCGCGGGGGCTGATCCCGTTCCAGCTCGTCGGTCGGGTGCTGCTCCACGCGATCCTCGTCGGCGTCACGGCCGGCATCGCCGGCTCGCTGTTCTTCGCCGCCCTCGAGCTCGCCGAGCACGAGCTCTTCATCGCGGTCACCGGCTACGAGCCGCTCCGCGCCAAGGGCGAGGCGGTGCTCTCGAGCGCGCACATCGGGGCGTTCCGGCCCTGGCTCGTCCTCGTCCTGCCGGCGTTCGGCGCCCTCGTCGGCGGGGTGCTCACGGCGAAGCTCGCGCCCGAGACCCGCGGCGGCGGCGGCGACGCCTTCATCCGGGCGTTCCACCACATGGGCGGCCACATCCGCAGCCGCGTCCCTGTGGTGAAGGCGTTCGCCTCCATCTTCACGCTCGGCTGCGGCGGGTCCGGCGGGCGCGAGGGGCCCACGATGCAGATCGGCGGCGCGATCGGCTCGATCATCGGGCGCGCCCTCCGGGTGGACACGCGCGAGCGGCGGATCCTGCTCATCGCCGGCGCGGCCGCGGGCATGGCGGCCGTGTTCCGGACGCCGCTCGGGGCCGCGCTCCTCGCCGTCGAGGTGCTTCACCGCGACGACTTCGAGGCCGACGCGCTCATCCCCTCCATCCTCGCGAGCGTCGTCTCGTACTCCGTCTTCATTTACTTCTTCGGCGAGTCGACCCTCTTCGCGCACGCGCCCCGCTACCCGTTCATCCCGAGCCACCTCCCCCTCTACGCCGCGCTCGCGCTCGTCGTCTCGCTCGTGGCCACGCTCTTCCTCCGGACGCTGCACGCCGTGGAGCACACGGTGCACCGGATCCGCCTGCCGCCCTGGGCGAAGCCCGCGCTCGGCGGCCTCGCGCTCGGCGCGCTCGTGACCCCGCTGCTCATGCTCCTCGGGCCGCGCTTCGACAGGCCGGGGGAGGGGTTCGGGATGCTGGGCGCGGGTTATGGCGCGGCCCAGATCGCGATCACGGGGGCCCCGTGGCTGCCCGGCGGGTGGACCGCGGTGCAGCTCCTGCTCGTGCTGCTCGCCACGAAGATCGTCGCGACCTCGCTCACCGTCGGCTCGGGCGGCAGCGCGGGGGACTTCGGCCCCTCGCTCGTGCTCGGCGCGCTCACGGGCGGGGCCTTCGGGCGCGCGGCGGAGCTCCTCCTCGGCGACCCGCGCATCGACCCCGGCGCGTTCGCGCTCGTCGGGATGGGCACGTTCTACGGCGGGATCGCGCACGTGCCGATCGCCTCGCTCGTCATGGTCTGCGAGCTCGCCGGCAGCTACGACCTGCTCGTGCCGCTCATGCTCTGCGAGGGCATCGCCTTCGTGGCGCTCAGGCACAGCACCCTGTACCGCGCGCAGGTCGCGACCAAGCGCGAGTCCCCGGCGCACCGGGGTGAGCTCATCGTCGACGTGCTCCGCAGCATCCGCGTCGCCGACATCGTCATCCGCAGCCGCCCGTTCGTGTCGTTCGAGACGCGGACCCCCGCCTCGATCGTCGTCGAGCGCATCGCGGCGTGCGAGTGGCAGGACACCTTCCCCGTGCTCTCCGAGGACGGCAAGGTCGTCGGCACCATCGACGCCGAGATCCTGCGCGCCACAGCGACGAGCCCCGAGCTCTCGGGGCTCGCGATCGCGCACGACATGATGGCGAGCCCCGCCTCGGTCAGCGAAGCGGAGGACCTGCACCACGCGCTCCAGGTGCTGCTGGAGCTGCGCGTGCGAGAGCTCCTGGTCACCGACGCCGAGGGCAAGATCGTCGGCATCCTGGACGAATCCGACGTCACGCGCGCCTACCACGACGCGACGGCGGAGCTCGAGAGCGCGGGACAGTAGGAATCTCGGAACAGGCGACCGACGACGACGCAGGGCGGACGCAGGGCGCGCTCGTCCTGGAAATTCGGGAATGGCCAACTTTCCCGCGCCCGCGCGTCCGCGCGGCCGACACGCGCGTGTCATGGGCGTGCGCGCGTGGATGTCCTGGTCGCGCCGCGCGCCCGATCGTGGTTCGGGCGTAATGCCGCAAGCGTGCGGCCCCCACCGCTTTCGGGAGTCTCCTGAGCTTTCAATCTTGGATTCCACGCAGCGACGGAACGGAGCGCGTGGGGAATACTCTCGTTCATCCGGAGAATTCGGGGTCCGGAGAGCGCGAGGGAGAACGGCATGCTGGTCGATACGCTCGGAGGTCGGACGGTGCGGCGCAACGCAGAAGTACGAACACGATCGAGCGCGCCGAACAGCCGCGCCAAGCTCGTGGTCGTCGTGGACGACGAGCCGAACATCCAGGAGGTCGTGAGCATGATCTTGGAGAGCGAGGGCGGCTACGAGGTGCGCTGCGCCTCGAACGGCGAGGAGGCGCTGGCGTTGCTCGACCAGATCGCGCCGCCGGATCTGCTCGTCGTCGACATCATGATGCCGGTGATGGACGGCTGGGGCCTGCTCACGGCGCTCCGGCACAACGAGAAGACGGCCCGTATACCAGTCATTGTTTCATCCGCGTCTTCAAAACATGACGCGACGAGCCTCGGTGTCGCTCGGGTGCTGCCCAAGCCGATCGACTACGACGCCTTCCTCGCCGCGGTCGACGAGCTCACGCGCTCCAGAGAGCGGCAAATCCTCGACGCCGAGTAGGCCGAGTCGATCAGCCGACGGCGCCACTGCCTCCATCGCGGCAGAAAGCGCAAATGGCCCATGGACCTCCAGGGCCGTCCAGCGGTAGCTTCACTCCAGTGTTGTTAGAGAACCCGGGTGCCGGCCTCTTCGCCGGCTACACTCCCCTCCCCGGCGCCTACGACGAGCTGTTTGGTCGAGACGGCGCTCCTCGCCCCGAGTTCCTGCGCACTGCCACGCTCCTCGGCGCGCTCGCGCCGAACGAGTTCGCGCGCGCGCAGCACCTCGCGGAGCTCGCCCTGCTCAACCAGGGCGTCACGTTCTCGGTCTACGCGGATCAGCGCGGCGCGGAGAAGATCTTCCCGCTCTGCCTCATCCCCCGGATGCTCTCCGCGGCGGACTGGGCCCACATGGAGCGGGGCCTCGAGCAGCGCGTCCGCGCGCTCGGCCTCTTCCTCGACGACGTCTACGGGGACCAGCGCATCCTCAAGGAGGAGCGCGTCCCCCGGGACCTCGTGCTCGGCTCCGGGCAGTACCTGAAGCAGGTCCACGGCCTGCGGCCCCCGGGCGGCGTGCGCATCCACATCGCGGGCGTCGACATCATCCGCGATCCGGCCGGGACCTTCCGGGTCCTCGAGGACAACCTCCGCACGCCGTCCGGCGTCTCCTACGTCCTGGAGAACCGGCTCATCAGCAAGCGCGTCCTGCCGCACCTGCTGGACAAGGCGCGCGTGCAGCGGGTCGACCATTACCCGGCCCGGCTCGCCGAGACGCTGCGCTCGGTGTCGCCCGCGAGCCCGAGCGGCACGAGCGCCGTCGTGCTCACGCCGGGGCCCTACAACTCGGCCTATTTCGAGCACAGCTTCCTCGCGCGCACGATGGGGCTCGAGCTCGTGCAGGCCCCCGACCTGTTCGTCGATCAGGACGAGGTCTTCGTCCGGACGACGCGCGGCCCCCGCCGGGTCCACGTCATCTACCGCCGCATCGACGAGGCGTTCCTCGACCCCGAGGCCTTCCGCCCTGACAGCATGCTCGGCGTGCGCGGCCTGATGCGCGCCTACGCCGCCGGCAACGTCGCGCTCGCGAACGCGCCCGGCAACGGCGTGGCGGACGACAAGGCCGTGTACCCCTTCGTGCCGGAGATGATCCGCTACTACCTCGGCGAGGAGCCGGTCCTCGAGCAGGTCCCCACCTACCTCTGCATGCGCGACGACGACCGGCGCTATGTGCTCGACCACCTCGACCAGCTGGTCGTCAAGGCGGTCGACGAGGCCGGCGGCTACGGCATGCTGATGGGGCCGCAGTCGACCGCCGCGCAGCGCGACGAGTTCCGGGCGCGCATCCAGGCGACGCCGCGCCGCTACATCGCCCAGCACCGGGTCGAGCTCTCGACGAGCCCCACCTGGGACCCGACCGCGAAGACCGCGGTCCCGAGGAGGCTCGACCTGCGCCCCTACGTGCTGACGGGCCGCGACGGCGCGTGGGTGCTGCCCGGCGGGCTCACGCGCGTCGCCCTGGTGGCCGGCTCCTACGTCGTCAACTCGAGCCAGGGCGGGGGCTCGAAGGACACCTGGGTCCTGAAGGGCCCAGGCGAGAGCGCGCAGCGCACGCCCTCGGTCGGCGGCTCCGACGCGAGCCCCGCTGCCGCGAACAACGACCCTCCCGGCGCCGCGCCGGGACCTGCCCCCCCGGAGGCCCCGTGATCTCCCGCGTCGCCGATCACTGCTTCTGGTTCGGCCGCTACCTCGAGCGGACCGAGAACATGGCCCGCATCCTCGCCGTCACGCAGAACCTCGCGCTCGACGCCGAGATCCCGGCGCACCAGTGCTGGCTTCCGGTCATCATCGTGGCCGGGCAGAAGGCGCATTTCGGGGCCGAGCACGGCGAGGAGGCCGCGGCCGACGGCGAGCTCGTGCAGCGCTACATGAGCTTCGACGAGGACAACCCGACGAGCCTCCGCAGCTCGATCTCGGCCGCGCGGTGGAACACGCGGTCGATCCGGGAGGTCGTCAGCCTCGAGGTGTGGGAGACCGTCAACGAGCTCCACCTCTGGGTGAACAGCGACGAGGCGCGGGAGGAGTTCAGGTCGAGCCGCTACGCCTTCTACCGGCGCGTACGCCAGCTCACACAGCTCTGCCTCGGGCTCACGCAGAGCACGATGCTCAACGACACGCCGCTCGATTTCATCTGGCTCGGCGTGCTGCTCGAGCGCGTCGGGCAGACCGCGCGCACGCTCGACGTGCACCACCACGCCCTGACCAACCTTCCGCCGCCGCCGCCGTCGGAGATGAGCGCCCAGACGCAGGGAGCGCTGCGCCGGCAGCACCGGGTCGTCGAGACGGCGCTCTGGCTCTCGCTCCTCCGCGCCTGCTCCGGGTTCGAGCCGTTCATGAAGCTCAACCAGGGTCAGGTGAGCGAGCAGGCTGTCGCCCAGTTCCTCCTGTACGAGCCGCGCTTCCCGCGCTCGATCCGGCACTGCGTCCACGCGGCGTTCGCGCGCCTCTGCGAGATCCGGCCGCCGGACAGCGTGGCGCTCCCCGGCGGCGAGAGCCTCGAGCGGCTCCAGCTCCTGCACCAGTGGGTGGCCGACAGGGCCACCGAGGCGTTCGACCCGATGGCGGTCCACGCGGCGCTCACCCATGTGGTCGACGAGACGGCGATGATCTGCGACGGTATCGGTCGCGAGCTGCTCGGTTACGGGCCGCCCGACAGTAGCCCCACGGTCACGAGCCAGTAGCCGCCAGAGTCGCCGACGCACCCATGCCGAATCTCCTCGCGATGTCGTTCGAGGGCGAGCTCGCCCCATGTTTCGATCTCACCTGCCTGCAGCCCGGGCGCAAACTGCCTGACGGCTGGGGCATCGGTTACTACCCCGGCGGCGAGCCGAGCGCCTCGGTGCTCAAGGAGCCGGCGCCGCCGCAGGGGAGCATCCGCAGCGAGCTCGTGAAGGCGTGGGAGCACCTCGAGTCGTCGCTGCTCGTGCTGCACATCCGCACGGCGACGTGGGGCAGCGTCAACGACGCCAACACGCAGCCGTTCAGCCGGAGCTGGGGCGGGCGCGACTGGCTGTTCGCGCACAGCGGCAGCCTTGTCGACCGGATCGAGGTCGATCCGAAATCGCTCTTCCAGCCGGTCGGCTCGACGGACACGGAGCTCATCCTGTGCGAGCTCATGCGCTGGATGGCGTCGGAGAACCTCCGGAGCATCGGCGACATCGATCCGGCGGTGCTGCGCGACTGGTTCGACGAGATGAACGAGCACGGCCCCCTCACGACGGTCCTGGCCGACGGCCGCGATCTGGTGGTCTACGCGGATCGCGATCGCGAGGGGGACGCCTTCCTGTGGGAGGTGCTGCCGCCGTACGAGCGCCTCGCGTTCGGGGACGACGATCTGGAGGTCGACCTGACGCGCCGGGGGGTCAAGAGCCGCAAGGGCGTCATCGTCTCGTCGGAGGAGCTCAAGGTCCACGCGGGCGGGCGGGCGGCGTCCTGGAAGCGCGTGCCGCCGGGGCACCTCGTGGTGCTGCGGCAGGGGGCGCTCCGGGCCACGGCGTCCCCGCGCACCGACCGGCGCAAGCCGTCGTCGTCCACGCCGCCGCTCTCGTCGCGGCCGGTCCGGCGCCCCGTGCACGCGGCGGTCCGCCGCTTCCAGGTGGTGCACCGCACGTCGTACCACTACGCGACCGCGGTGGAGCGCAGCACGCACCTCCTGCGGCTGACGCCGGCGCACGACCGGCTTCAGTCGCTCCTGCACAACGAGATCGAGGTGTCGGTCGAGGGCCAGCAGCGCGAGTACGACGACGTCTTCGGCAACCGCGCGCGGCGGGTGCTGCTCGACACGCCGTTCCATGATCTCGTCATCGAGTCGAGGTCGCGGGTGGAGCTGCTCGACACCGATCCGCTGAGCTTCCGCCCGCTGCGCGCGCGGTCGACGATCCCGCTCGTGTGGATGCCGTGGCAGCGCCAGGTCCTGCAGCCGTTCCTCCTGCCGCCGGAGCTGGCCGAGAGCGAGCTCGCGGAGCTCATCGAGTACGCGATGACCTTCGTGGAGCGGAACGGCTACGATCTGCTCGACACGCTGCTCGACCTGAACGCGTCGATCTTCGAGGAGTACGAGTACAAGCAGGGGTCGACCAACCTGTTCACGACGGCGTTCGACGTGTACGCGAACCGCCGCGGCGTGTGCCAGGACTTCACGAACCTGTTCATCTGCCTGACGCGGCTGCTCGGCGTGCCGTCGCGCTACGTGTGCGGGTACATCTACACGGGGCCGAAGCACGAGAACCAGCGGCAGAGCGAGGCGTCGCACGCCTGGGTCCAGGTGTACCTGCCGGAGATCGGGTGGAAGGGCTTCGACCCGACGAACGGGATCCTGACGCAGACCGATCACATCCGCGTCGCGGTCGGGCGCAACTACGTGGACGCGACGCCGACCTCGGGCACGATCTACGTGGGGGGAGGCGCGGAGCGCCTCGCGGTCGACGTGCGGGTCGAGCCCATCGATTGAGGAGTGAGGAGCGGCCGGCTCACGGCCGCGGGGCGCTGGAGGGAGAGGGCGGCCGGCTCAGGGCCGCGTGGCGATCCAGTAGAGGAGCGCGGTCCGGCTGAGACCGTCGTCGAGCGTGGTGAGCGCCTGCGCGTCCTCCCAGGCCGCCTCCTTGTCGACGGTCGCGTGCGCCGCGATCAGGAACGCTTTCCAGGGGTCCTCCGCGTCCTGCGTGGTCTCCGAGATCACGGGCCACGCGTCCTGGACCCAGTCCTTGGAGATGAGCGACTCCGAGATCGGCGTGATCGGGAGCAGCTGGATCCCATAGACGTACTCGGGGTTGGGACCGAACCACGTCCCGAAGTCGGCCTTCGTGGACCAGAGCACGCCGACGGCGCCGTTGTTCTTGAACGGCTCGGGGTAGACGGTGCTGTCCGCGGTCACCTGCCAGTACGTCTGCGCCGAGGCCGTCTCCATGGCGAGGAGCACCCGGCCGAGGTTCTTCACGTCCTCGTTCTCGAGCGCCTCGCCGAGGAGCTGCATGCTGTACCAGGCGTTGACGGCCTCGGAGGTCGACTCCTGGTTACGGCCGTCCGCGAACGGGAACAGCCCTGACGCCCACGAGTGGCCCCTGAACCAATCCATGTTGCGGAACGGCGTGAAATACGTGTCCTTGGTGCTCGGGTTCGCGATGTCCCGGACGAGCCAGAGCGCCTTGTCCCCGTACTCCTCGCGCCACGCCTCATCGCTCTTCGCCAGCACGGCGGCCGCGTAGAGGAAGTAGCCGTAGTGGAAGTGGTGATCGTTGTAATACGCCTGGCCGAAGTCGGCGGCCTGGTCCGCCAGGCCGTTGGTCGTCACGAGGCCGCCCCAGGTCGTGTCGTAGACGAGGGGGTTGCCGTTCTGGCCGTTGAGCCACGGGTTGAGGCGCGACTTGAGCCGCGCCCTGAGCTCCTCCGCGAGATCCGCCTTGCCGACCACCTCGGCGATCTGCGCGAGGCGCGCGAGCTTCGCGATCTGCTTGCCCCCGAAATAGGGGTCTGTCCCGGCGACCGCCTCGTCGGGCATGAAGCCCTTGTCCTCCTCGAGGGCCGCGACGATATCATCGCCCCAGTCGTCCGAGACGCGGCGCGGCGCGTCCCAGCCGATCGTGCTGAGCGGGTACTCGAGCTCCCAGCTCGCGCCGGAGATACCCTTCATCTGGCCAATCACGGTCGGGTACGAGACGTCCGCCGCCTTGAACATATCGAGGTGATCCAGATGGTGCGGCAGCGCCATGGTCAGGAGATCGCCCTCGCCCTCGGTCTTCCAGACGAAGCGCACCCTGGCCTCGTCCTCGGTGACCGAGGCCTCGATGTCGCCGCCGACCGGGATGGCGGCGGCGTGCTTGTCGAGCACGGCCGCGGCGTTCGGCCCGGGGACGAGCGCGAGGCGGAGCGAGCCCTCGTACGGCTCGTCCGCCATCATGGAAAGGGCGTCCCACTCGAGGCTGATCTCGGGGAACGCATAGAGCACCCACGTCTGGCCGTTGTTGAGCGTGATCTCGAATCGGTCGCCCGTGACCGTGGTGGGGCTCGTCGACTCGCCGTTGACCTCGGTGATCGCCACGCCGTCACCGGCGCGGACGGAGGGGGCGAGCCCGTCGTACGTGGCCGTCACGTACGGCATCCCGTACACGATGGGCGCCGTCATCGTGCCGCCCTGCGCCGCCCACTCCATGGTGACTGACAGGAGATCGGCCGACTTGACGGTGTGGCCGGCGAAGGCCTGGCGCGCGCTGAGCGCGAGCTGCGTCAGGTCCGCCGAGGTGACGGACGCGCTCTCCACCACGACGCCGGGCCGGGAGATCGACAGCGCCTGTCCGACCGCCTTGAGGTCGTACGGCGCGGCGTTGATCCGCTGATCGCCCTGGCCGAGCGCGAAGTTCATCCAGGTGGCGTTCGTGGGGAGCGGGGCCTTGAGATCGGCCAGCACGGCGCCCGGCGCGAGCGGGTGCTCCGCCTCCGTGAACTCCGGAGCGACGTCCGACAGCGGCTTGCTGCGGTCGAGATCCCACGTCTCGACCGGCACGCCGCCGGTGCCGCCGGTGCCGCCGCCGCCGTCCCCCCCGCTGCCTCCGCCGCCGTCGCCCTCGGTCACCTTGGGCGGCGGCTCGTCATCGCCGCACGCGGCGATCGCGGACAGGCAGCTCAGCAAAGCAAAAGTCCGTAGCATCGGATGCTTCAACATCATAATCCAGCTCCCTCGCTCCCTCGCTCCAGCGCTCATCGCTCCACCTGCCACGAAGCGGATCGAGAGATGAGCCCTGGTGTCGTGGTAGTTTCATCGATTTGCAAGCAACGGCACAGATTCTTTCATGAAGCGCCGGGCCCGTCCAGCTTGGCGAGCCCGCCGCCCCCGCGCCGGAGGCCCTCGCGATGCCATCCATCAGGCGATCGACAGCCCGCACGCCGCGAGTCGGCTATGTCGTTGTCCGACGGTTCACGGGGTCCTTTATCGCGTCTTCGCAGGCGCCTTGGCCGCGCTCTTCGCAGGCGCCTTGGCCGCGCTCTTCGCGGGCGCCTTGGCCGCGCTCTTCGCGGTCGCCCGTGCTCCAGGCGCGGGCGGCGCCTCGCGGCCGCCGTCTCCGCGCACGAGCGCGAGCACCTCGTCCGCGTGTCCGTCGACCTTCACGGCGCTGAAGGCGTGCTTCACCGCGCGGTCGGGGCCGATGATGAAGGTGCTCCGGATGGTGCCCATCACCTTCTTGCCGTACATCGACTTCTCGCCGTAGACGCCGTAGGCGTTGTGCGCGGCGAGATCCGGATCGCTGAGGAGCGTCACCCCGAGATCGTATTTGTCCCTGAACTTCCGGTGGCGTTCGACGGAGTCGCGGGAGACGCCGAGCACGACGGCGCCCGCCTCGGCGAAGGCGCGCAGGGCCGCGGAGAAGGCCTGGGCCTCCCGCGTGCAGCCGGGCGTGTCGTCCTTTGGATAGAAGTAGAGGACGACCGTCTTGCCCGGGAAATCCGCGAGGCCCACCGTCTTACCGCTGTCGCTTTCGAGAGAGAAATCGGGGGCACGATCGCCTGCATTCACCATCGCTCGTTCGCTCCTTGTCCGCCCGGGCGCAGGGAGGACAGCCCCCCTTCCCCATCGGCGCGCACGATATCACGCGACGTCCCCGGCGTACCACATAGCGCCCCCCGGCCCGCGCCAGCGTCGCCGCGCGCCGCGCGCCGCGCCCAGGCGACGAGTCGGCGGGGCCTCGGCCCGGAGGGCGCGGACGCTCAGGGCCAGCCCGAATCCGGCTCGGGCGGAGCTTGATTCCGTCCGAGAGCGGGCGCACGACGACTACGTTCCACTCCCGGTTTCGCGCGCCTGCGCACAGCCGCGGCGCCCGACCCGCGAGGCACGGCGCGCGGCGGCTGGGTGGGAACACACGATCTCGAGGAAATCGCGAGGAGCAGCGTCGCGAAGAGCCCGGCCGGCGGAGCGAGGCAGGAGGGCGATCGATGTGAACCCGCGAACCGAACGAAGCGCGCAGGCAACCGCGCGCGCGACCGCGCAGGCAGCGGAGCGTCCCCGAGGCCGGCTTGCCCCCCCAGGCCAACCGAGGTACCCAAGGCACATTCGCAAGGCGCATGGCTGGCGTCATCGAATGAAATGGCATCAGCGCTGCTGGAGGAGATCATGACCCTGCCCGTCCCCGTGTACATCGTCGCAGCGGCCCGGACGCCGATCGGCGCGTTCCAGGGCGCACTCTCGCCCTTGCCCGCCCCCCGCCTGGGTGAGGTCGCCATCCGGGCGGCGCTCGAGCGGGCAAAGCTGTCTCCGGAGGCCGTCGAGGAGGTGTTCCTCGGCAATGTCCTGTCCGCCGGTATCGGGCAGGCTCCGGCCCGGCAGGCCGCCATCTTCGCCGGCATCCCGAGCAAGGTGCCGGCCACCACCGTGAGCAAGGTCTGCGGCTCGGGCCTCCAGGCCGTCCTCTTCGGCGCGAAGACGGTGGCGCTCGGCGACGCGGACGTCGTCGTCGCCGGCGGCATGGAGTCGATGTCGAACGTGCCCTACTACCTCCCGCAGGCGCGCTCGGGCTACCGCATGGGCGACGGCAAGCTCGTGGACGGCATGATCCACGATGGCCTGTGGGATCCGTACGGCAACTTCCACATGGGCACCGCGGGCGACGCGTGCGCCAGGGAGCACGGCTTCTCGCGGGAGGCGCAGGACGAGTACGCGAAGGAGAGCTTCCGCCGCGCGGTCGCGGCCCAGCGCGAGGGGCTCTTCGCCGCGGAGATCGCGCCCGTCTCCGTCCCGCAGAAGAAGGGCGACGCCGTGATCGTGAAGGAGGACGAGGGCCCGCCTGCCGGCAGGCCCGAGAAGTTCGCGTCCCTGAAGCCCGCGTTCCAGAAGGACGGGACGATCACCGCGGCCAACGCGTCGTCGATCAACGACGGCGCGAGCGCGCTCGTCCTGGCGAGCGAGCGCGCCGTCAAGGAGCACAAGCTCACGCCGCTGGCGCGGATCGTCGGCTATGGCGGCGCCGCGCAGGCGCCCGAGTGGTTCACGACGGCGCCGGCCGCGGCCATCGCGAACACAACGAAGAAGCTCGGCATCCCGACGGACCAGATCGACCTCTTCGAGGTGAACGAGGCGTTCGCGGTGGTGGCGCTCGCGGTGAACAAGCTCTCCGGGCTCGACGCCCAGAAGGTCAACGTCCGCGGCGGCGCGGTCGCGCTCGGCCACCCGATCGGCGCGAGCGGGGCGCGCATCCTGACGACGCTGCTCTTCGCCATGAAGGACCGGAACGCGAAGCGCGGCCTGGCCACGCTCTGCATCGGCGGCGGCGAGGCGCTCGCGGTCGTCGTGGAGCGGTGATCCGCCCGCAGCCCGTCGGGCCCGGCGTGCGCGGCGTGGAGGCCTTCCCCGCGCGCACGCCGACCCTGCCGCCCGCGACCCACACGAACAGCTACGCGCTCGGCGGCGGCGAGGTGCTGCTCGTCGAGCCGGCCACGCCGTACGAGGACGAGCGCCGCGAGTGGCTCGCCTGGGCGCGCGGCTTCGCCTCCCAGGGGCGGTCGCTCGTGGCGATCGCGGTGACCCACCACCACGCCGACCACATCGGGGGTGCGCGATTCTTCGCGGCCGAGCTCGGCTTGCCGGTCTGGGGGCACGCCGAGGCGGCCCCGCGCCTCCCGGGCGTCCCGCTCGCGCGCCGCCTCGCGGACGGGGAGGTGGTGCGGCTCGGCGGGCCGGAGCCGACGGCTCTGCGGGTGCTCCACACGCCGGGGCACGCGCCCGACCACCTCTGCTTCCTCGACGAGGCGCAGGGCGCCCTGGTCTGCGGCGACATGGTGGCCGCCGAGGGGACCATCCTGATCGATCCCCGGGAGGGCGACATGGCGGAGTACCTCGCGCAGCTCGAGCGGCTCGCGGGGCTCGGGGCGCGGGTCGCGCTGCCGGCCCACGGCGGGCCGATCGGCGCGCCGGAGGCGCTGTTCCGGCGCTACATCGCGCACCGGCTTGGGCGGGAGCGGCTGGTGGTCGCGGCGCTCGAGGCGGCCAGCGAGGGCGGCGCGGGCGGCGCGACGCTCGAGGCGCTCTTGCCGGTCGTCTATGCAGACACAGCGCCGCTCGTCTGGCCGCTCGCGCGGCTGAGCCTCGAGGCTCACCTGATCAAGCTGGAGCGCGAAGGGCGGGTGGTGCGCCGCGAGGACCGATGGCGGCGCGCGGCGGGGACGGGCGCCTGACCGTACGGCCGGGCGGAGCGGGGTCACGTCGTGGAGGCGTCGCCCTTCGCGCGCCGCGCGTCGCGGCCTCGTGCACCGCCTCTCCCATCAGGACGCGCGCGGCAGCTCGACCCGGAACACCGAGCCGGCGCCCGGCTCGCTCTCGACGAGGAGGCGGCCGCCGTGCGCCTCGACGATGCGCTTCGCCACGGCGAGCCCGAGGCCCGTCCCCGGGATCGCGCCCGCCGACGCCTTGAGGCGCCGGAACGGCTCGAAGAGGTGCCCCAGATCCGCCGGATCGATCCCGACCCCGCGATCACGGACCGCGATCTCGGCGCGACCCGCGCCGCCGTGGACCGCCACATCGACCTGGCCGCCGGCGGGAGAGTACTTGAGCGCGTTCGACAGGAGGTTGTTGAGCACCTGCTCGATCCGGGTCGCATCGCAGCGGACGAGCACCGGCGCGTCGGGGAGCGAGAGCTCGATCGGGTGCCCCGGTGAGACAGGGCGGTAGAGCTCGACCGCCTCCTGCACGAGCTCGCGCAGGTCGCGGTCCTCGACCCGGAGGTCGAGCTTGCACGCCTCGATCTGTGACGCGTCAAGGAGGTCCCCGACCATGCGCTCGAGGCGATCGACCTGCCGTCCGACGAGCGCCATGGTCCGCTGCACGCGCGGCTCCGACGGGGGGCCTCCGTCGTTGAGGAAGCCGACCGACAGCCGGAGCGCCGAGAGCGGGTTCCTGAGGTCGTGCGCCACGCCGCCGAGGAACGCGAACTGCGCCTCACGCTGGCGCTCCAGCGACTCCGCCGTGCTGTTGAAGGCCCGCGCGATGTCCCCGAGCTCGCGCGGCCCGACGAGCGGCGCGCGCGCGGCGCGGTCCCCCGCGCCGTAGCTGCCGATCGCCTCCTGGATCGCGACGACGGGGCCGTAGACGAGCCGCCGCGCGCTGATGAGGACCAGGGACGCGCCCGCCATCAAGAAGATGACGGCCGCGACGCCGGCGGTGGTCGCGCGCCGGCCCAGACGCTCTATGAGCGCCTGGGACGCACGGGCCTGATGGAGGTTGATCTCGACCAGGCGGTCGAGGGCCTCGAACGCCTCGTCGAAAGCGAGCGAATCGGTGGCCAGCGCCGGCGCGTCCGGCGAGGGGGGTGAGCCGCCGGCATCGCCGGCATCGCCGGCTCGACGCCCGACGAGGTATTCGTCGACGCGCCGCTCTGCGTCGACGAGCACGCCGCTCTCTTCCTGGCTGCTCACGTAACGGTGAGCCTGCGAAAGGCCCTCCCTTAGCTCGATCTCCCACTCGTGGAAGGTGGAGATCGGCCCGCCGCTGGCGGGCCCGGCGCCGCGGTGGATCTGATGTGCATCGCGGAGGAGGTCGATCTGCAGGCTGTGCACCAGGCGGACGCTCTCGATCGCGTCGCCGAGGATCCCGGTGGCCTGCTGCATGGTCGCCGAGGCGGCCATGAGCGCGGCGACCACGGCGATCGCCGCGCCCGTGAGGAGAAATGTAGCGATCCCGAGGAGCGTGCTCAGGCTTGGCTGCCTCGAGGAGCCGAGCTCTGACGCGCGCCGCGCCGCTGCTGATTCCATGGCGTCGATTGGTCCGATTTCGCGTCCGAGGCAACTCGGACGCACCGCCGCCCCCGAGCGGCGCGGCCCTCCGCGCCGCGCCCGCGGGCGCGGCGCGTCTCCGCCGCAGCTGGTGACGGCGCCATGGCGGAGGGTGGAGGCCGTCGATGTCGGGCCCGGCGGCAGCGCCGGCGAGCTCGGCTCAACAGCGCTGACCGATGATGGGCGGCGTCACGGCGCAGGTGTCACTGGCACGCCTGGGCGGCCGTGTTCCGGCGGAGCCCGCAGGCGAAGGCGCCGCCGCCGCAGCTGAAGACGCTGCAGTACTCGTGCACCTCCCTGTACCCGTTGGGGTAGGTTTTTACCTCGCAGTCCGCAGGGCTGTAGTCGCACACCTCCTGGCAGCGGATCGGGCCGGTCGTGCCGTCGTTCGCGTCCGTGCACGGCCGCTCGTCGAGCTGGGTGGTCGACGTGAACCCCACGTCGGCCTGATCATCGAAGTGCCCCGTGCAGAAGTGCGCGTCGGTGACGGTGCCCTCGAGATAGCTCCGGATGTCCGGCGAGAAGAAGGGCACCGGGTTCGGCGCCTTGTTGTCGGCGACGCGGCGGACCTCGAAGTGCAGGTGGTCGTTGTCCGGCCAGTCCGAGGACTCGCCGATCTCCTGCCCCGGGACGACGAGATCGCCCTCCGCGACCAGGGTCGACGCGGCGTGCCCGTAGATGACGTACACCGAGCCATAGCGGATCGTGAGATCGATCTGGGAAGGCGCGCCCCGGGCGGTGGGGTACCTGCCCGTGCAGGCGTTTGGCCCGGCGCACATGACCTTTCCATAGCCGACCGAGTACAGGGGGCTGCGCGCCGGGACGGAGAAGTCGAGCCCGCTGTGGTTGCCGGAGGTGTGCGTGTAATAGACGGTCTGGAGCACGACCGACGTGCACGTATGGCCGAAGTACTGCCCCATGGGCGGCGCATCTCCGTTCGGCATCGTGGTGGGGTGATTGCAGAACGTGGGCACCTTCGTGTCGCTGAGCTCGTCGCCGGGCCCCACCTCGCCGCAGCCGGTGGTCGGGTCCCCCCCGCCGCCGGCGCCCGAGACCGACGCGTTCGTGATGGTCGCGCCGTCGTCGTACAGGCTTGTGTCCAGCTCGAGCGGGTACGTGGGCGCCGCGCTGCTCGTGTGGAACACGGCCCCGTTCTTCAGGTAGCTCACCTGGCCGTTCTGCACCTCGACGCGGAAGACGTCGCCGGCCTGGTAGGTCCCGAAGTAGCCCTGTCCGTAGCCTTGCTCCACGACCTCCAGCCCCCCGTCGCCGCGCAGGTAGATCGCGTAATCGATGTCTCCGTACCCCTGATCGGCGTCGCCGTGGCCAAGGCCCGCCATCTTGTACCGGTTCGTCTCGTTCGTGGAGAACTCCACGTAGCCGTCGTCCGACGCGATCTGCTGGACCGACGAGGCCCCGGCATGCCAGCCCCAGCCGGCGGCGCGCGTCAGCGAGCCCCCGCTCGCCGGCGCATGGCGGACGTTCTTCCAGAACCCCGGCGGCATGCAGCTCGTGTCCCCGGCCGCGCAGCTCACGACCTGGGCGCCGGTGACGGTCGCGCCCTCGTGGTTCAGGCTGGTATCGAGCCTGAGCGGGTAGGTGGGCGCCGTCAGGCTCGTATGGAACGCCAGCCCGTTCTTGCGGTACCGCACCTGGCCATTGAACACCTCGACACGGAAGACGTCGCCGGCCTGGTAGGTCCCGAAGTACCCCTGTCCAACCCCTTGCTCGTAGATCTCCAGGCCCCCATCGGCGCGCAGGTAGATCGCATAATCGATGTCCCCGAAGCCCTGATCGGCGTCGCCGTGGCCGAGGCCCGCCATCTTCTCGAGGTTCGCCTCGTTCGTGGAGAACTCAGCATAGCCGTCGCCCGCCTCGATCTGCTCGGCCGACGAGGCCCCGGCGTGCCAGCCCCAGCCGGCGGCGCGCGTCAGCAAGCCACCGCTAGCGGTGGCATAGCGGACGTTCTGCCATAGCCCGGGGGGCATGCAGCTCGTGTCCCCGGCCGCGCAGCTCACGACCTGGCCGCCGGCGACGGTCGCGCCCTCGTGGTTCAGGCTGGTGTCGAGCCCGAGCGGGTAGGTGGGCGCCGTGCTGCTCGTGTGGAACACCAGCCCGTTCTTGCGGTAGCGCACCTGGCCATTGAACACCTCGACGCGGAAGACGTCCCCGACCTCGTAGGTCCCGAAGTATCCCTGTCCAACGCCCTGCTCGTAGACCTCCAGGCCCCCGTCGTCGCGCAGGTAGATCGCGTAATCGATGTCTCCAAAGCCCTGGTCCGTGTCGCCATGGCCGAGGCCCGCCATCTTCTGGAGGTCCGCCTCGTTCGTGGAGAACTCCACGTAGCCGTCGCCCGCCTCGATCTGCTCGGCCGACGAGGCCCCGGCGTGCCAGCCCCAGCCGGCGTCGCGGGTCAGCAGGCTTCCGTTCGCCGTGGCGTAGCGGACGTTCTTCCATTCCTGCGGCGGCATGCAGCCCTCGTCCCCGGCCGCGCAGCTGATGATCTGGGCGCCGGTGACGGTCGCGCCCTCGTGGTTCAAGCTGGTGTCCAGCCCGAGCGGGTAGGTGGGCGCCGTGTTGCTCGTGTGGAACACCATCCCGTTCTGCCGGTAACGCACCTGACCGTTGAACACCTCGACGCGGAAGACATCGCCCGGCTGGTACGTCCCGAAGTACCCCTGTAGAACCCCCTGCTCGACGATCTCCAGGCCCCCATCGGCGCGCAGAAAGACCGCATAGTCGATGTCCCCGAAGCCCTGATCGGCGTCGCCGTGGCCGAGGCCCGCCATCTTCTCGAGGGTCGCCTCGTTCGTGGAGAACTCCACGAACCCGTCGCCCGCCTCGATCTGCTCGGCAGACGAGGCCCCGGCGTGCCAGCCCCAGCCGGCGCTTCGCGTCAGCAAGCCTCCGTTGGCGGTGACGTAGCGGACGTTCCTCCACAGCCCCGCCGGCATGCAGCTCGTGTCCCCGGCCGCGCAGCTCGCGACCTGGGCGCTGGTGATGGTCGCGCCCTCGTGGTTCAGGCTTGTGTCGAGCCCGAGCGGGTAGATGGGCGCCGTGGCGCTCGTGTAGAAAACGAGCCCGTTCTTGCGATAACGCACCTGGCCGTTGAACGCCTCCACGCGGAAGACGTCGCCCGGCTGGTACGTCCCGAAGTAGCCCTTCCCGTACCCCTGCTCGACGATCTCCAGGCCTCCATCGGCGCGCAGAAAGACCGCATGGTCGATGTCCCCGAAGCCCTGATCGGCGTCGCCGTTGCCGAGGCCCGCCATCTTCTCGAGGCTCGCCTCGTTCGTGGAGAACTCCACGAATCCATCGCCGGCCTCGATCTGCTGGACCGACGAGGCCCCCGCGTGCCAGCCCCAGCCGGGGCTGCGCGTCAGCAAGGTCCCGTTCGCCGGGGCGTAGCGGACGTTCTTCCAGAACCCCGGCGGCATGCAGCTCTCGTCGCCGGCCGCGCAGCTCGTGACCTGGGCGCTGGTGACGGTCGCGCCCTCGTCGTGCAGGCTGGCGTCGAGCACGAGCGGGTAGCTGGGCTCCGTTTGGCTCGTATAGAATACGACCCCGTTCTTGCGATAACGCACCTGGCCATTGAACACCTCGACGCGGAAGACGTCGCCGGCCTGGTAGGTCCCGAAGTAGCCCTTCCCGTAGCCCTGCTCGAGGATCTCCACGCCCCCGTCGGCGCGAAGGAGCACCCCGTGATCGATGTCCCAGAACGATGGGCTCTCATCGCCGTGGCTCAACCCGGCGATCTTGGTCCGGTTCGCCTCGTTCGTGGAGAACTCGACGAACCCGTCGCCCGCCTCGATCTGCTGGACCGACGAGGCGCCGGCGCTCCAGCCCCAGCCCGGGCCGCGGGTGAGGGCGCCGCCCGACACCTGGACCTCGACGGCGTTGTTCCAGAAGGCGCTGGCGCCCTCTGCAGCCCGCGCGTCTCCCGCGCTCGCGATGGTGCTCCCGACGGCGAGCGCCGCGAGGAGCGCGCCTTTGCAGAGCCGCCTCATGATGCGCCCGTCCTCCCGCGGCCCGCGACGAGCGCGGCGGCGAGGCATGGCGCAGGGTACCGGATGGATCTGTCGAATGCGTGATGAAGCACGGTGTTGATCTCCTCTGGACATGGATCGTTGATGAGAAGCCGAGCAGACGAGGCCCTCCGGCCAGCGCTCCGCCGCGGGTCGCGCGTCGCGCGCGTGCGTCTCCGCTCACCAGCGCGCGACGGCGGCTGGCCCTGGCGCGCAGGAGGGCGCGGGGGCGCGGATCGGGTGTGGCTCGACGGCCACCCCCGTTCCTACGCCGCGGCCGTCCGGCTTCTGACAGGCACCGATCCTCTTTTCCCGCGCGCGCCGCCGGCTATCCCCGGCGAGGGGCGTCGCCGGGCATGGCGGGCGGCGCGGGGGGCTGGGGAGGCGGGCGTGCTCCGGCCGGGCGACGGCCAGGAGGCGCCCGCGCGGCGCGGCACCGCCGTGCTATGTCGAGCCACATGGCACCGCCGCGCATCGCCGTCGTGGGTCACGTCGAGCACGTGACGCTCGGCCGCACCGAGGGCGTCCCCCAGCCGGGCGACATCGTTCACCTGCTCGACGCGCGCTTCCTGCCCGGCGGGGGCGGCGGCCTCGCCTTCGCGCAGCTCTGCCGGAGCGACGCCGAGATCCACCTCTTCACCGCGCTAGGGCACGACGCGGCGGCGCGCGCCGTCGAGGAGCGCATCCGCGTCGCGCCGGGGCGCGTGCACGTCCATGCGGCGGTGCGCGCCGTGGACCACCCGCGCGTGGTCGTCGTCGTGGACGCCGAGGGCCGCCGCACCATCCTCGTCACCGGGGCCCCGCTCCAGCCCGCCGCGACCGACCCGCTCCCGTGGTCGATCCTCGCCGGCTGCGACGCCGTGTACTTCACCGGCGCCGACCCCGAGAGCCTGCGCCTCGCGCGCGCCGCGCGTCGCCTCGTGGTGACCGCCCGCAGGGGCGCGGCGCTCCGGGAGGCGGCGATCGCCCCCGACGTGGTCATCGGCAGCGCCTCCGATCCGCGCGAGAACGCCCCGCTCGCCGCGTACGACCCCTGCCCCGGCGCGCTGGTGCTCACCGACGGGCCGCGGCCCGTCCGCGTCCTCCGCCCGGGGAGCGTCGCGCTGGTCGACGCGCCGCCCGCGCCGGACCGCGTCCTCGGCGAGTACGGCGCCGGCGATAGCTTCGCCGGCGCCCTCACCTACCACCTCGCCCACGGCCTCCCGGTCGAGGAAGCCTGTCGCCTCGCTGGACCGCACGGCGCCGCCGTGCTGCGCGGGATCGATCCGCTCGAGATGCAGATGGGGCTCATCGCGCCGTGACTCGGGTCCACCGCTGCGGGGCGGGATCGCGGCGCTTGTTACCTAGATGCAGCACCACGGGTAGAGCGTCGATACAACCCATGTCTTGTCGTGCTTGCAGCGCATCGCCCCACCACAGTTGCCGCCCCCGGAGTCGTTCTCGCAAGCATAGCCGACAGCATCGCACGGTTCGCCTGGGCTGGCGCCCTCACACGGAGCGCAGCTCGCGTTGGCCCCGGAGCATCCACCACACGCCGATTGCTCCGTCTTGAGCCAGGCTGCCGGCCGCGCTGCGCAGCTGCTCTGAGTATCGTCGGGATCACCTTCATTGAGTTTGCATTCGAACACGAGGACGCAATCGCCCGTCGTGTACGTGCAGATCTTCCCGATCTCAGGACACGCTGTCGATTCGACAAGCACCTCGCTCGGGCACCCGGGCGAAACCGTCGTCTCCCCGCTCGGCGCGCCGCCTTCCCCGCTCGGCGCGCCGCCTTCCCCGCTCGGCGCGCCGCCTTCCCCGCTCGGCGCGCCGCCTTCCCCGCTCGGCGCGCCTCCGGATCCACCCGCTGAAGCGCTCTCAGCGTCGAGGTTCACGTGCGAGGAACAGCCGATGAACAGGGGCACAACGAGGGCAACACCGACGAGAGAGAGGTGACGCATCCGCTCCTCCGGGCCTGCCCTCAGCAATTGCCGTTCCGCGGCGATCCTTGCCTTGTTTCATGCAGCTACGTCGAGCGCGGGGGTTCCCCTCTGGCCCAGGTTGGCACGCTTCGGCAAGCCCCCATGGCGCAAGGACCTCCGCCAGCCAGCGTGCTCCAGGTCCAGCCTTCCCGGTCCAGCCTGACCAGGCTGCCGGGCGGACGGCGCGGACGGCGCGGACTCCGCTTTCATGGCCACGTCGCCCCTGTCATCGCCGCCGTCCTCGCCTCATGGCGGCGTCAGGAGAGCCACTCCGCGCGCGCTCGGGCGACCTCCGCCGGGGCGCATCCCTCCTCCGGGGCGCGCAGGCGCTCCCATGCCTGCTCGATATAAGCAAGGCACTCCATGATGGATCCCTGCTTGCCGGCCTCCCGCGACCCGCTCGGGATCGCGCGCTCGACAGGGCAGACGGTGTACTGCTTCTCGTGATCGACGACGACGCGATAGGTGGCTGCGTCCTGCCGCTGTTCCTGGTTCATCTTCCCCTCCGCGGGTCGGCCCGATTGCGCTGCGGGGTCGCACCATAACCTCGCTCCCCGCGCCGTCGAGCCGGAATCTCCGAGAACGGATCGCAGGATCAGGCCGTCTCCGCCCGAGACGGCATCATGCCGGGATCGATGCCCGTGTCACGACATCGCGCCAGCGAACCGATGACGCGACAAGCCGCTCCCCCATGGGTCGACGCCTCACGCCGCGGGAACAGGCAAGGAGCCTCGGCCCATGTCTCGTCGTGCTGGCGCCGCAGCAGGCCGGAGCGGGCGGTTCCAGCCGCGGCCGGGAGTCCCGCACGCCGTGGCCTTGAAGCGATGGATCGTCGGCATCAGCTGTCCGGAGACTCGTGGAAGTCCGCGATATTTGTCCGGCTCAGTAGAGGATCGAGGGCAGGAACGCGCCCGCGGGCTCGTTGTAGAGACCGACACTCATGAGCGTCATCGGCTGGACCACGCGTAGGCCATGGTCCAAACACCAACGGAACAGCTCCCCGTTGCGGGTTGGTAGGAGGAAGCCGGGACCCGGGAATGCGGAAGCCGCCCCGATGAGCGCTTTCAGCGCGTCGTTCGTCTCGCCGACGGCATGGCCAAAAAACGCGACCGGCGTGGCATAGCCGGTGATACGCCCCCCGTGCTCGACGATGGTCGCGGTTCCCTGCTTGATCGCATCGAGCAGTTCCCCACGACGGTCATGGCCGTGGACTTGCACACACACCTGATTGCAGGCGTCCAGATCACGCTCGATGGCTGGGCGCACGCTGTAACCGGGCACCTGCACGGCGAGGGGCGCTCCTTGCATGATGGACAGCGGTTCGCGGGCCACGAACCCCAACCTGGCATACAGGGAGAGCGAGCGACTATGGTAGGCGGCCTGGACCAGCCGGACCCCCGGATAACGCTGCTGGGTCACCCGATCCAGGACATGCTGCATCAGCTGGCGTCCGACCGCGCGATTTTGCATGGCGGGATCGACCGTGATCGGGCCGATGCCCGCCACCGTCGAACGCTCGTCGAGGAAGTTGCTGCCGACAACCCGGCCGTCAAGCTCGGCGACCACCGCATAGAAGCAGGGGTGCGCAAGCAGCCCCGCCAGGAGCCCGGTGGCGGCTTCGGACGAGGGCAAGTCCGGTGGGAAGCCGTGCTGCTCAGCTATTGTCTTGAAGGCCTCGTAACAGATCGCACCACAGCGCGGCGCGTCTTCGGCGTTGCCCGGTCGCAGCGTGACGTTCATCGGGGCTCCCTCCATCCACTACTCATCTGGTTGACCTCCAGTTGTTGCGACACCTAACGGCCGGCCGTCGAGCCGCGAGCCCGAAGGGAGGCCCCCGCAGGGGGCCGATCGCAGGGCTCGTCGGATTCAATGGCGGGTTGGGCGACGCCGTCAAGAGTCGGCAAAGATCGCCGCAGCCGAGGCCGATCGTACATGACCCTCGGCCTGTACGGATCGCGCTTCGCGCCTGCAGAGCGCGGTCGAGGCAGGTCGGTCTCGCCAGCGCCCACGGTCGCCTGACCGCCCCCTTCTGTGTAAAGCACGGACGTACCGCGGCGCCTGCCCCTTGGGTTGTCCCGTGAGAGGGCGCGTCATCCCCCTGCCGAAGCCGCCACACGCGGCGGCCGTCCCGCGGTGGCTGGCGCAGGATCACGGGAAGGTCCATCCACGGCGCTGATGGATCCATCCAGAACATCGAATGGTCGGCCGGACGGGCGTCGTTACAACTCTCTTCACACCGAAGCGCGGCGCGCCGTGCGCCGCCGAAGAGGAGGATCTTATGACCGCTGCTTCCCCGACCGCCGTGACGCTCTCCCTCCTGGCCCGCATCGAGGCCAAGCCCGGCAAGGAGGCCGAGGTCGAGGCGCTCCTCCGCTCCGCCGTCGGCCTCGCGGCCGAGGAGCCGCGGACGGTTCACTGGTTCGCGCTGCGCATCGGGCCGTCGACGTTCGGCATCTTCGACACCTTCGCGGACGAGGTGGGGCGCAAGGAGCACCTCGCGGGCCGCATCGCGGCAGCGCTCATGGCCAAGGCGCCGGAGCTGCTCGCCGCGCCGCCCGTCATCGAGCACGTGGACATCATCGCCGCGAAGGGTTGACCGGCCGCGCCCGGGCAGCGCGCGAGAGCAGCGCGTCCCAGAAGAGCTGCAAGCCCGGCGCCGGCGTGCGATCGCCCGAGCGCACCAGCGCGACGGTGCGACGGAGGGCCGGATCGACGAGCGGGCGCTGCGACGCGCCCGTCAGCAGCACCGAGTGCTCGGGCATGAAGGCAAAACCCAGCCCCGCGTGCACCAGGCTCTGGACCCAGTCCTCCCGGTCGGTGCGGTACGCCGCGTACAGGTCCACGCGCCGCGCGGCGCACACGCCCGTCACCTGCTCGCGCATCTCGCAGGCGAGCCGATCGAGGTAGGGCTCGCCGTCCAGATCCTCGAGCCGCAGGCCCTCGCGCGCGGCCAGGTGGTGGCCGGGCGGGAGGACCACGACGTAGCGCTCCTCGTAGAGGGGCGCCACCACGCACCAGTCCGGGACGGCGTCGCCGAGGTTCGAGACGATGACGTCGACCTCGGCCTCCTCCAGCCGCCGCAGGAGCTCCCCCTGCACGGCCACCGCGATCTCCAGCTCCACCCCCGGCGCCTCCGCGCGGAACGCCGCCAGCGAGCCCGCGAGCCGCGCGGGCCCGATGGTGCAGAGGATGCCCACCCGGAGCGGCACCTGCTTGAGGCGCCGGTGGTTGTCCGCGATCACCTGGACGGCCTGCATCTCGTCCCGCAGCCGCTGGAGCCGCGGCAGCACGCGCTGCCCCAGCGCCGTGAGCTTGGCGCCGCCGCGCTCGCGCAGGACGAGCGGCCCGCCCAGCTCCTCCTCGAGCTTCTTGATGGCGGCCGTGAGCGCGGGCTGCGAGACCGCGCACCGCTCGGCCGCGCGCGTGAAGCTGCGGGTCTCGGTCACCGCAAGGAAATACCGGACCTGATGCATCTCCATGGCCGCGCATCTTCGCCCGGCGACGCCGCCCGCGCCAAGGAGGCGGCGCGTTCGCTCGGCTCCGATCGGGGCTGCCGAGGGAGAAGACGACCGGCGGCCCCTCTCCCCGGGAGGGCGAGGGTCACCGAAGCGCGGTGGTGATCACATAGCGCGTGTCGCCGAACTCCGGATCATCGCATTCCTTGTAATACTCCCCGGAGCGGTTGAGCTTGCCGCAGTACTCCTTGCAAACCCCGACGATCTCGATCATCCCGCAGCCCTCGAGATCGCCGTCCGCGTCGAGCTGGCCCGCGGCGCAGTCGCGCTTCGCCGCGCGCGCGACATCGACGTTCGCCGGGTTGTAACAGGCGCGCAGGTACGGCGTCTCCGTGAAGAGGTTCCCCCAGAAGGCCCCTTCGACATGAGGGTACTCGTCGAGCTCGCCGCACCCGACCTCGTGGTGCAGCGGATTCTGTCGGGAGCGCATCGAGATGCTGACCGAGACTCCATAACGGTTCGTGTGGGCGGCGAGGCACGCGGAGACCATCCGCTTGCCCTCGTCGTCGAGCGGGCGCCGGTCCCACCGAGGCGCGAGGCCGAGGTGTCCGGGATAGACCTCCTTGTGGATCGCGCCCGCGCTGTCGGTCCAGGAGAAACGGAACGACTGGGACTCCTTGAGCGCGCAGCTGACCGTGTACTTCACGAGCGACCGGAAGAGATCGCCGCTCGCGCCAGGATCCCTGAGAGCGGAGGCCGCCACCGGGCTCAACGCGTTCGCGCTCAGCGCGTTGGCGCTCAGCGCGTTGGCGCTCAGCGCATTCGCGCTCAGCGCATTCGCGCTCAGCGCATTGCCGCTCGCGAGCTCGCCAGCGCTCGATCCGAGCTCCTCTGTTTCATCCCCCGCTTCGAGCGCCTGCTCGGGCGCGATGCAGCCGGTAGCCACGAAAAGGATGCCTGCGCACCCAAGTACAGCCCTGGTTTTCACGTGATGAGACCTCAGGTAGCGAGCCAAGGGGAGCGCCCACGCTCCCCGATCACAGCACGCCCTCCGGCGCGTCGCTCAACACAACGACAGCCGGGAACTCTCCACGTCAACGACCAGGGTACGGCAAACCACTTCGACTGTCAGCTATTAAATTGCACGTCCTCCGCGGATTCCTCCGTGGGACAGCAACGCTTCGTCACGTTCCGTCACGTTCCGTCACGTTCAGTCACGTTCGGCCACGTTCAGTCACGTTCGGCCACATTCAGTTCCGGCCGTTCCGCCCAGCTCCGACAGCTCCGACCCACTGCGATGCGAGCTCCAGGGTGCGGGCGTTGTCCGGAACGTGGGAGAGAAAGCGCCCGCGCCACTCGGGATCGCGAACGCCGGCGGCCCGGTCGAGCAGCTTGTCGCGCGCCGAGGAGATGGCGACCGCCGCCCTGGCCGCGTCGCCGACCGCGGAGAACGCCTCCGCGTGGACCAGTCGGATCATCGACTCGCCCTCTTCGATCCCGCCGAGCGACTCGAGCGCTGCCAGGGCCTCGCCGGCGGCCACGAGCGCCTCGGCGGCGCGCCCCAGCCCGATCAGCGCCCGGGCGCGGATCGCCATGGCCGTGACGCGGAACGGCGACGCGCTCTCCAGCGCCTCGGCGAGGCGCGCCTCGCGCTCAGCGCCCGCGAGATCGCCGGCGAGCAGGGCGATCTTTGCGAGGTACGAGCGCGACACCACCTCGGCGCGCGGGTCGCCCAGCCGCTGGCTCGAGGCGAGGGCCGCCTCCTCGACGGCCCGCGCCTCGGCGAGCCTGCCGCAGTAGGCGAGGACCTGCCCGAGGCTGGCCTGCGCCGCCGCCGCCACCTCGTGCAGACCCATCCGCTCCGTGGCCTCCAGCACGGAGCGGAGCGCCGCCTCGGCGCCGCCGAAATCGCCGAGCTCGCCGTAGGAATAGCCCAGGTTCGCGCGGGTGATGCACGCGTTGCGCCGGTCGCCGACCTGCTCGAACGCCACCAGCGCGGCCTCCAGGCCGGTGACGCAGGCGCCGGGATCGCCCCCGCTCATCGCGCGGAAAGCGCGCGCCTGGTGCAGCCCCGCGACCACCTCGGCCCCCGTGCCGGCGCCGGTCGACGCCCCGTCGCCCATGGCGCGCTCCACCTCCGCGATGAGCCCGTCGACGATCGCAGGCCGTCCGGCGAAGGCCAGCGTCGAGGCGCCCATGCAGAGGCAGGTGCTCCTCGCGCTCTCCGCGCCTTGCGAGGCGGTGACGACGACCGCCGCGCCCATCCACCGCTCCACACGGTCGAAGCCGCCCAGCTTGCTCGCGGCCGCGACGGCCTGCGTGACGGCCGCGAACCATGGCGCCGAGCCGGGCGCGAGGTGCCGCGCCGCGTCCGTCCCCCGCTGCTCGGCCAGCGCGAGGTCGCCACGCCACACGTGCGCCTCGGCCTGGACCAGCCGGAGCGCCCCCACCACCGCGGGCTCCGGCGCGCACTCGAGCCCGCGCTCGGCCCGCGCGATCGCGGCGCCGAGATCGTTGCCCTCCAGGGCGTGCTGCGCCGCGCGCAGGTACGCCGCCGCGGCCCGCGCGGGCACGGCGCCGCGCTCGAAGTGCTCCGCGAGCGCCATCGCGTCGGGCTCGCCCGCGCCCTCCAGCCAGGCGCCCGCAAGCGCGTGGCCCAGCCGCCGGTCGGCCTCCGTCAGCATCCCGTACGCCGCCTCGCGCACCAGCGCGTGCCGGAAGCGGTACTCGACCTCTCCGCGCAGCCGCCCGGGGCCGCGCCGGTGGACCACCT
Organism: Sorangium sp. So ce128; assembly: GCF_051525245.1. Classification (NCBI taxonomy): domain Bacteria; kingdom Pseudomonadati; phylum Myxococcota; order Polyangiales; family Polyangiaceae; genus Sorangium; species Sorangium sp. So ce128. Next base: position 10,096,580 of record NZ_CP150313.1, read on the forward strand.
CACGGCGCTCCAGCTCCGAGAGCCAGCGCGTCACCACGGCGCCCCCGAGCAGCGCGCTCACCGCGCTCGGCCAGAACGCCTGGCCGAACACGCTCGCGGCCCGCAGCACGCGCCGCGCCTCGGCGTCGAGCGCCTCGATGCGCGCCTGCACCATCGCCAGCACCGTCTCCGGCAGGTCCGCGCCGTGGCCGGCCGCCACCGCGCGGACCTGCTCCTCCAGGTAGAACGGGTTGCCGTCCGCCCGGTCCACCAGCGTGGCCACGAGCTCGGCCCGCGCCTCGTCGCCCAGCGCGGCCCGCACCAGCCGCTCGCTCGCCCGGCGCGTGAGCGGCGGCAGCATCATCTGGTTGCCGAAGCGCCCCTGAGACAGCCCCGGAAAGGCCTCGTGCACCTCGGGTCGAGCCAGCCCGAGCACCAGGAACGGCAGATCCCGCAGGCTCCGGAGCGCCGCCTCCACCATCGTCAGGGTGGGCAGGTCGCCCCACTGCAAGTCCTCGAGGATCAGCAGCACGGGCTGCCTCGCGCACTCGGCCCGGATGAACTCCTCCCACGACAGCCGCAGCTGATCGCCCATCAGCTGCCGGTTGCGCCGCGCCGCGCCGACCCGGATGTCGTCGTCCGGGAACGGCGCGCCCAGGAGCTCGCCGAGGAAGGCGCTGACGCGCCCGACGTCGAGCTCCGGGTGGCGCTCGACCCGCGCCCTCACCTTGCGCCGGCGCTCCTCCAGCGGCTCGCCGTCGACGATGCCCATCGCGCTCCGCAGCGCGCGCGACAGGAGGCCGAACGCCGAGCCCGAGCTCATCGGGTCCCCCTGGCCGATCCACACCTCCACGTGGGCGCCGTCCGCCAGGTCGGCGCCGCCCCCGCCGCGCGCGCGGTCGGCCGCTCGCGCGTTGCGCGCCGACACCGTCTCGAGGAACTCCTGCCGCAGCCGCGATTTGCCCATGCCGGCCGCCGCGACCACCAGCAGCGCGCCGGAGGTCGACTCCTCGGTGCTCCGATCGAGCTCCGCGGTCAGCACCGCGAGCTCCCGCTCCCGCCCGAAGCACGCCACCGGCTTGCCGAGCAGCGCCGGCGCCGACGTCACCCTGAGGTCGTCCCGCGCCCCGTGAAGGAAGCGCGCGCCGCCCTCGCAGCTCGTCTCGAACCGGCCGCCCAGGAGCCCCGCCGTCACCTCGTCGATGCGGACCGCGGCGACCGCGCCCGGCTCGCCGCGCGACGGCAGGAGCTGGACCGCCCGGTCGATGAGCTCGCCCATCGGGATGCGCGACGTCAGCTCGGCCCGGCCGGTCACGAGCGAGACCTGCGCGCCGCCGAGCAACGCGCGCAGCGAGAGCGCGCAGCGCGCGGCCTGCGCCGCGAGATCGGTGGCCGCCTCGGCGCTCGTCAGCACGAGCAGCGGCGATCTCGCGTCGATGAGCTCGATCTGACCCTGGTAGCGCTCGGCGAGCGCGTAGAGCTCGTCGGCGCGGCCCGTCGCCCGCGCCTGCTCCTCCTCCTGCGAGCGCGTCACCTCCTCGGGCGCCGAGCGCTCGTGCGCGAGCACGAGGCACGTGACGCGCCGCTCGCTGCTCGTGAGCTCCAGGACGGGCGCCAGCGCGGCAGGGTAGGCGCCGTCCGCCGCGCCGGCGCGGCTGAGGTCGATCGCGCGGAGCTCCTCGGCGACGGCCGCGCCGTCGCGGGGCCGCCCATCTGGCTGCTTCGCGAGCATCCTGGTGACGAGGACGTCGAGCTCGCCCGGCAGATCCGGGCGGACCTCGCGGAGGCGCGGCGGCTCGTCGAGCAGCACCTTGACCATCACGGCGAGCGCCCCGGCGCCCTGGAAGGCGGCGCGCCCGGTGAGGCACTTGAAGAGCACGCAGCCGAGCGCGAACACGTCGGCGCGGGCGTCGACGCGCCGCTCGCCGCGCGCCTGCTCGGGCGCCATGTACTCCGGGGTCCCGAGGACGGTGCCCGGCAGGGTGAGCTGCTGGTCGATCCGGAAGCGCGCGATCCCGAAGTCGAGCACCATGGCACGATCGAGCCGCCCCTCGACGAGGAGCAGGTTGCTCGGCTTGAGGTCGCGGTGCACGACGCCCTGCCCGTGGAGGGCGCCGAGCGTCTCCGCGATCCGCGCGACGACGTCGACGCTCTCGGCGGGGGTGAGCCCTCGCCGCGCGATGCGCTCGGCGAGCGTCTCCCCGGCGAGCCACTCCATCACCATATACGGCTTGCCGCCCGCCGCGACGCCGTGGGCGATGTACCGGACGACGCCGGGGACGCGCAGCGCCGAGAGCACCTCCACCTCGCAGGAGAAGCGGCTGAGCTCACCCTTGTCGGCGCGGCGAAGCACCTTGAGAGCCACCGTGTCGCCGCTTCGCCGGTCGCGCGCCCGGTAGACGTGCCCCATCCCGCCCGAGCCCGCGAGGCCCTCGATCTGGAACCGCTCGTCGACGATCTCTCCGACGCGCATCAACGGCCGTGAATCCAGCGATATCACGCGCGCCGCCCTCCTGGTCTGGATACAGGCCCGGGATGGTAGGGCGACTCACCTCCAGCGCGACCACGACCGGATCGAACGCGCGATGCGACGCGTCAGGGCTGGAGTCTCACGAAGAACACGCCGGCGCGCTCGGGGAGGACCGGCTCCGCGCACGCGCTGGCCGCCCGCCGGCGCGAACGAGGGGTTCTCGACGGATACGTGCGGGTGCGCAGGCCGTCCGGGTGGTGCGCCGAGCGCAGGTAAGCCCTCGACGACGAGGGCGCCCGTGATGGGGGAACGGCGCCGGCGCCGGAGAGGGCGCCGCCGGGTGCCGTGTTCTGCGGGCTCGCTTCAAGGCATCTGAAAAAGCCATCGAGGAGCGCATCTCGCCATGTCGATAAGCTACGTAGTCGCGTCATGTCGATGGGTGGGTCTTGCGCATCGCGAACCTCGTCATTGCGCCGGCGAAGGGACCCGCCTGCGCCATCGACGAACGCGAGACCCCGCCGACGACGCCCAGGGTGGGCGCGCTGGAGCGGCGCGGAGGCGGCGCGCGCCCGGAGGGCGGCCCTGAGGCGCGCTCGCCGGCGGGCCGGCACCCCCGCCCGCCGCGTGGCGTCGGGACGTCCGCGCGGCGTGAGCGCGGACGGAGACGGCGCTGGGCGGACATCATGAATGAAGTTTTTCTCTCCTGACGTTATCTTCGCCTCGGCCGCGTTTGTGATGAAGATCTTGTCCCCCGACATCGTCTCCGCCTTGGCGGCGTTCGCGAGCTGGCTCGGCGACCAAGGTGGCTGTTGACTTCCACGCCCGGAACTGCAATGTCTCTCGCTGCGCTTGCCCTTACCCACAGGAGACGTCGGATGTCGATGAGCAAGAAGCTGATGAGTGCCGTGTTGATGACCGTCGGCATTGGCTTTGCTGGAGCCGCGTGGGCTGCTGGCGGGACCGCGGACCTCCCCGCTTCCGTCGCCGAGAAGAAGGATTTCGGCTGCGGTGCAAAAGGACAGAAGGCCTGTCCGATGCAGGGCTGGATGAAGTCGGTGATGCAGTCGGCGACCACGAGCGGCGACGCCGCAAAGATCGCGGAGGCGCTGGAGTACGTGGCGAAGCGGCCGCCGAAGGGCATGGACAAGTGGGTCGCGATCACGAACGACGGCATCGCCAAGGCCAAGAAGGGCGACATCGACGGCGCCAAGGCGAGCTGCAAGACCTGCCACGATCTGTACAAGACGACGTACAAGGAGACGCTCCGCGACGCCCCCTTCTGAGGCGCTCCTCTCCTCTCTCGCTCTCTTCCCTCCCTCCGCTCATCCTTCCGCGCGCCGCGAGCGCGCCTTCTTCGGGCAGCCCTGGCCGGTCACGCCGGGCCTCGCCTGTCGATCTGCTGTGACGGCCATGAAGCCGGCCCGCGGCGACGGCCATGAGCCGGCCCGCGGGCCAGAGCCCCCCGTTGGGCGCGCGCCGGACCGTGCAGCTCAGCAGCCGCCGCCGGCAGCCGCGCAGATCTCCTGGGGCGTGAGCGTCCGGCCGAAGATGCGGAGGCTGTCGATCAGCCCGTTGAACTCGTCTTCCCCCGAGGGCTCGTCCGAGCCGATGTGGACGGGCTGTTCGCCGGAGGCGATCACCGGGCCAGAGGGGCTCCGGTCGACCTCGACGCCGTTCACGTAGAGGCTCTGCGTCTGGCCGTCGGAGAGACAGGCGACGTGCGTCCACTGCCCGGGAACGATGGGGGAAGTCACGTTCCGCTCGACGCCCATGGTGCAGCGGATCTGTCCGCCCGGCATCAGGAAGAGCGAAGGCTTCCCGCCGCTGTCGATCACGGTGTATCGCCGCTTGTCGGGGAGAGAGGCGGGGTTGATCCAGACATCGATGGTCATCGCGGAGGCGGTCCATGCGGCGTCGTGGCGGAAGTAGAGTTTGCTCCCCATCGTCACCGAGAGCGCCTGGCCGGCACGGCCAGGCGCATAGTGCAGGCTGCGCACCCGCTCGGGCGTGAAGTGATGCTGCGAGGCGTCGTCGGGGTTGCCCTCGAACGCGAAGCACGCGATCAGCGATGGAGCTGCCGCCCCGCACAGCGGCTTGGGAGCGCCAGCGGGCTCTTCGACCTGAGCGCCGCCGGGTTCTTCGACCGGATCCCCGCCGGGCTCTTCGACGGGAGCGCCGCCGGGTTCTTCCGTCGGCGTTCCGCCGGGTTCTTCCGCCGGAGCGCCGCCAGGCTCTTCGACGGGAGCGCCGTCAGGCTGTCCGGCGATGGCTCCGCCGGGCTCTCCGGCGGGAGCGCCGCCAGGTCCTCCGGGTTGAGCCTCGGATTCACCTGACCCGCCTGTGCCTTTCGTGTCGAGGGCGCAGCCCGGCAGCGACAGAAGAAGCACGGCGACGCCGGCCAGGCGATGTGCAGAGTGATGGGATTTGCAAAGCATGCTGCGTTTCCTGCGGGGCGCTCAGCGTAGCTCAGAACGCCGCTCCCTGTCACCGTGCCTCGCACGAAGGCTCGACTCGCGCCGGCGCGCCGCACGCCGATGCAGTGAGAAGAAAAATGCACCACAGAGGCGCAGAAGAAGAGGCGCGGAGTGCGTCGCGGTCGCTCGCTGCTCTCTCCTGTGGAGCCTCCGCGTCTCCTGGGTCGCGTTCGAGCAAAGAGAAGACCGCGAGCGCGGACGGGCCGGCGTTTTTTTACGGTGGTGGACGACAAGTAGACCGTTGATCGACGTCGTGGTCCGGTTCATGGACGGATTCATGGACCGACACGGGGCTCCGCTCCTGCTGCTCACGGCGACGTGGCTCCTGGCTGGCTGCGACAGGGAGGCCCCCCCACCTCGGCCGGACGCGACGCCTGACGGCGGCGGAGGAGGAGGGGCGGCCGCGCCGGGGTGCGCGGCCGGCGAGCGCACGACCGATTCTGGGTGCGAGCCCGCGGGCATCCCGCCCGAGGCCTGCGGCGCCGGCTTCACGCCGGGCGACCGAGCGTGCGCGCCTGTCCTGCCGGATGCCCCCTGCCCTGCGGGGACGATGGCCGTGCCGGGCGAGACCGCCTGTCGCGAGGTCGCGCCGTGCGGTGAGGCGCCATGGGGCGACATCGCCCTGGACGAGGAGACCCAGCACGTCGACGGCGCCTATGCAGGGGGCGACTCCGATGGCACGCCGGAGAGGCCGTGGACGACCGTCGGCGAGGGCCTCCGCGCGGCCGCGCCCGGCGCGGTCGTCGCGATCGCCGCGGGTACGTATCCAGAGGACGTGATCGTCGACAAGCCAGTACGGCTGTGGGGGAGGTGCCCGGCGCTCGTCGAGATCGCCGGGGCGGGGCCGGACACGGCCGCGGCCATCGAAGTCGGCGCGGGCGCCGACGCGGCCGAGATACGGGGCGTCGCGATCCGCAGCGCGGGGCAAGGTATCCTGGTCTCGGGCTCGAGCGGCGTCGTGATCGACGAGGTCTGGGTGGCCGGCGCGGGCGCCCAGGGCATCAAGGTGGACAACGAGCAAGGCCCGGCGGCGCTCACCGTCCGTGGCTCGCTCGTCGAAGGGGCCCATCGGGTCGGCGTGCACAGCGCGGGCGCCGAGCTCGCCCTCGAGTCGTCCGTCGTGCGAGGAACCCTCGAGTCCGGCGAGGTCGAGGGGACGGGCGTCGGCGCGAACAGGGGAGAGGGCAACACGCCGGCCTCGATCACGGTACGCGCATCCATCATCGAGCAGAGCCACGGAACCGGCGTGTACCTCATCGCCTCCGAGGCGCTCGTCGAGGACAGCGTGATCCGCGACAGCACCGGAATCGACACCAGCGCCGCCGGGATGGGCGTGCTGGCCATCCGGAACAGCCGGGGCCAGCCGAGCCAGGTGACCTTGAGGCGCAGCGTCCTCGAGGCCAATGAGGAGGCGGGGATCTGGGTCCAGGGCTCGTCCGCCGTCGTCGAGGATACGGTCGTGCGCGACACGCGGCCTTACCCGGACAAGCTGGCGACGGGGTGGGGCGTCTATATTGCCGCCGACCTCGAGGAGGGCCTGCGCTCCGAGGCGACCCTGCTGCGCGTGGTCGTCGAGCAGAGCCGCTACGTGGGCGTCGCGATCCTGAGCTCCGACGCCTCGCTCGACGGCGTGCTCGTGCGCGACACCCTGCCGCGCGACGGGGACGGGAAACACGGCGTCGGGCTCGCGGTGGCCTCCCGCGGCCCGCTGCGCGGCGACGTCACCGCGCGCGGCTCCGTGGTCGAGGGGAGCCGCACCGCGGGTGTCTTCATCGAGGGCGCCGACGCGACGCTGGAGCGGGTCGCGGTCCGCCGCACGCTCCCGCAGGCGTCGGACGGGCGTTTCGGCCGGGGGATCGAGGTCCACGCGCTCGGCGCACAGGACGGGCGGAGCGGCCTCGTGCTCCGGTCGTCGCTCGTCGAGGAGAGCGTCGATTCGGGGCTCGCCCTCTTCGGATCTGCGGCCACCCTGGAGGAGACAACGGTCCGCGGCACGCGGAGCTCAGCCGATGGGCTCCAGGGAAACGGCGTCACGATCGTCAAGGACCCCGGCGACTCGGAGGCCACGTTGACCGGCGTGCGCATCGAGGCGAGCGACGGCGCCGCCGTCGCGAGCTTCGGCGCGTCTGTGGCGCTCGCGCGCAGCACCATCGAGTGCAACTTCATCGATCTCAACGTCGAGACGGAGAGCGGCACGGCGGGCAAGATCACCGACGGCGGCCAGAACCAGTGCGGCTGTCAGGGCGTGAGCGTCCCGTGCAGGGCGAAGAGCGCGGGGCTCGCGCCGCCGGAGCCGCTGCCGGAAGCGCTGTGACGCCGGCCTCGCCTCAGCCCGGCTCCCGCCTGGCGCGGCGCGGATCCCCCGCTGCGCTCCTCCGCACCTCCGGCTGGCAGGCCGGGCAGAAGATCGCGTCGTGCCCGTGGACGCTCGCGCGACGGAGCTTGTCGCCGCAGCGCGGGCACGGCTGGCCCGGGCGCCCGCGGACCTTGAGGAAGTCGCGCAGCCGCTCGTCCAGGGCCGGCGCGCGCCGGGCGATCGTCCGGGTCGCGTCGCCGAGGACACGGGCGATCGCCACGTGGAGGCGGTCGGTCTCCTCCTCGGAGAGGCTCTGGACCGTCGCCTTCGGGTGGATCCTTGCCTCGAAGAGCACCTCGTCGGCGTACGAGTCTCCCATGGAGTCGAGCGCCGTCCCGTCCATCAGGAAATCCTTGGCGAGGTCGCGCCGTCCGCGCGCGGCAGCGCGGAACGCCTCCTGCGTGAACACCCGAGGATCGAGGACGTCGAGACCGACGCGCTGGAGCCCGGGGATCCTGTCGAAATCGCCCCGCGCGAGCACGTAGACCTTGCTCATCTGCACGTCGTCTCGGACCCTGAGCTCGCGGCCGTCCCCGAGGGTCAGCGAGAAGGCGAGATCGGTTGGAATCCGCGTCTCTCCTGGCCGCGTGATCGAGAACCGCCCTGCCAGCATCGGGGAGATCACGAGATCGAGCGCGCGCGCCCCGTCGAGCTCGAAGACCACGGCGTGCGCCCGCCGCGCCACGCGCCGGATCTCCGCGCCCGGCAAGAGCGCGTCGAGGCGCTCCGGGAGCAGGACGTGCAGCACCACCGAGTTCTCGGCCCGCGCCGCGGCCACGGCCGCGCCCGCGAGCTCGCGCGCGAGGATCGGAACGACGTACTCCAGGTCCGGGCGCTCGGGCACGCCTCCAGGATACAGATCTCGCCGCGAAGATCGCGCGACTTCGGGCGAGGCGCGAAAAAGAGGCGCGGCGGCGCGCTGATCACGCGCTGATCACGTGCTGATCCGCGGGGACTCCTCGCCGAGCGCTGCGTCGCCCCGCCGCGGCCGCTGCGCCCCCTGGATCACGAGATCCTGGCGCCGTGCGAGCGCGTACACGACGCGGATGAGCGCCGTCTTGAAGGCCTTCTCCGGCGGCGGGTTCAGGTGCACGACCCGGCGCTCGCCCGGCTGCGCGACATGGCTCGCGCGCCGCGGCTCGCCCCGCTGCGCGACGGGGCTCGCCCCCCCGGGCTGGTCCTCCTTCGGCTCCTCGACCTCCAGCGCGATGGGGATGGCGCCCCGGGGCTCGAGCGCCGCCCGGATGTCGTCGAAGCGGAGCTCGTCGCCCGCCTGCCCCGCCACGTCGGGCGGCGGCGCCTCGATGCGGACGAGGTCCTGCCCGCCCTCGCCGAGGAGCTCATCGTAAAGAGCCGTTACTCCCGGCACGAAGGCGCTGTGGACCATGAAATAGTTCTTGATGCGCTCGGTGCTGACGAGGCTGACCCGCACGGCGAAGCCGCACTTGTCAGGGGCAAGGAGGCTCCGGACGTGCTCGCCCTTCGCCACCGAGGAGAACTCCGCGAGCACGTGCAGCGCCCTGCCGTGCGCGAGCTCCCGGCTCGCCAGCGCCCGCGCGAAGCGGATGACCCGCATCGCCGTGCGGGCGTCGCGATCGAGCCCCTCGGGCTCGCTCAGGAACACCGCCGCGGAGAGCGGCGCGCCGCGCGCCACGCAGCGCACCGCGAGCGAGGCGAGGTCGTGCCCGTGCTGCGTGTACACCGTCGCGCTGCCCCCGCGCGGGAGCGAGAGCATCGCCCCGTCCGAGCCCGGCGGCGCGCCGCTCGGGCCGGGCGTCACGCCGAGCGAGGCGAGCCGATCGGGGAGCGGCATCCGCTCGTCCCCGCGCTCCCCGAGGACCAGCGTCACCTCGACGCCCGGCACGAACCGCGCGAGCGCGTGCAGCAGCGAGGGCAGCGCGGCGCTGTACCCGACGATCAGCACCCGCTCGATCTCGCCGAGGTGCAGCGAGAGCTTCGCCGCCCACTCGTGCGCCGCCGTCGCGCCGTCCGACGCCGCGGCGCGCTCGATCCCCCGGCCCCTGTAGAGCTCTCGCCCGTAGTCCAGGAGCGGCGCATACGTCGCCGATACGCCGATGAGCCCCCTGAGCCGCTGCGCCGGCACCCGGCCCGCCCGCGCGCCGAGGGCCCACGCCGGCGACCCCTCGGGCGGATCGAGCAGCGGATTCAGCCACGGCACGAGCCCCTCGACCGACACGAGCTTGCCCTCCTCGCGCTTCGGCACCGCCGCCTCGTCCCCGAGGAACACCCCCGCGAGGATCACCTGCTTCTCGTAGGCAGCGCGCGCCATGTCCGAGAACGAGAGCTCGCGCTTCGGCGCCTTGCCGAGCTTGCCGACGGCGCAGACCGCCTCCTCGCCCAGGAAGATGTGCGTGTAGAACTCGGAGCCGTCCGCGGTCATGAGGTCGGTGTAGAGGGACTCCACGCCTGGCGTGAGCAGGTGCTGGCAGAGGAAGAAGCCGAGGAACCGCTGCATGTCGAGCGGATGTGTCCCGGGCCCGCCCACCTCCTGGATGAGATCGCGGTTCTTGCTCTCCTGCACCTCGACGAACACGTGGCCGTGCGGGTTCTGCGTCCGGAACGAGGAGAGCGTCATCGCCGTCAGGGCGTCGGCGTCGGGCCCCGCGTCGGGCCGCGCGAGGATGAGCGCCCGCTTCGCCTCGGCGGCGCCCACGAGCTCGAGCGCCTCCGGCTGCGCGCTGTCCCCTTGGCGGTAGCTCACCCAGCGCATCCCCGGCGCGTAGAGGTAGGCGGGCGGGTCGTCCTCGGTGCCGAGGAGCGCCATCCGCGGGAGCGCGTGGCGGGTCGGCGGGGGCCCGCGGCGGAGGAGCCACTGCCAGAGCTCCGCGAGCCGGATGCTCCGGAGCGCGCGGTGGCGCTCGTACAGCCGGACGAACTCCTGCACCAGCATCTCGGCCTCGTGCACCGGGCCGATCACGAGCGCGTGCCCCGCGTAGCGGACCGGCCGCCGCCGCGCCGCGCGCACGACCTGGTCGACCACGTTGGCGCCGATGCCGATGATGAACGACGTGATGAAGACGCCCACCATGGTGAGGCCGAGCGAGACGACGGCCACGACGGGGTGAACCCGGAGGTTCTCGACGAGGTTGTCGGCGCTCTCGATCTGCCGGAAAGACCACCAGATCCGGTCGATGAAGTTGGTGTCCGGGGTCGGGCCGCGGCCATCGTAGTCGTGCGTGATCGCGAGGTGGCTGAGCAGCACGGAGGAGCCGAACGCGAGCCCCCAGACGGCCAGCGTGACGAGCCCGAACTGCTCGAGCAGCTCGCGCCGCGTCATGATCGCGTAGAGGTCGATCGCGATCTCGCGCGTGAAGCGCAGGAGCAGGAAGAGCCGCGAGAGGCGCAGCATGGGGAGGGCGTGGGCGGCGTGCACGTCGAGGATCCGCTCGAGCGGCAGGAAGCTGACCCAGGCGATGATGTCGAAGGCGAAGAGGAGCACGTCGAGGCGCGACCGCCCGTCCCCGCGCTGGTGGAGGAGGACGGCCCGGAAGAGGAGCTCGACGCCGAAGATCGCCAGGAAATACGGGCGGAGCTGCTCGTCGAGGCCCTGGATGGGCAGGACCGAGACGAGGATCAGGAGCGAGATCGCGGCCTTGACGGGGCGGGTCTCCAGCCCGCCGGCGAGGCGGTGGAGCAGGGGCAGGCGGGGCGCCATGGGCGGCAAGGATAGGCGACCTCGCGCGCGGCTGCTGTAAGCTCGCCGGGTGCCTGCTCGTCGATCGCGAGCCGGTCACGCGCGCGGAGGCCGCCGCGGCGCTCGCGAGGTCGGGTCCGGGCTCAGAAGAACGCCCAGCCCACGGTGGCGCTCAGGCGCAGCTGATCGATGGACGTGAACCACAGATCGTGGCGGGACGAATGCTACGTCCGCGTCTTTTCTCAACAAAAAATACTGTGGAACGATGGGGAGCTGCATGGACCACGCGAGGAGCATCCGCGGGCCACCCATCTCGCGGAGGCCTATCCCCACGTCGCCGCCGACCTCGGACGGCAGCGCGGCGAGCATCAGCCATCCCGCTTCCTCGCTCATCGTGGGATCCGCGCGCGCGGCGCACGGCGCAAAGACGAGGGCCGCCGCGACGGCCACGCCGGCACCAGCATGCGCGAGAGGGCGGGCGCCGCGGTGGCCGGGCGACGGACGGCGGCACCTCAGATCGCCGGCAGCGTCCACCGACGCGCGGTCGGACGAGCAAAGGTGTAGAGGGCGTCGATCGTGCGACGCGGAGGAGCTCGAAGGTAAGTCGCGCGGTGAATGGACCACGCGTGGAAGATACACGCGTCTCCGGCGCGCAAAGCGACGCGCGCGGCGTTCGGCATGTCCGGCGTGGTCCGATCGGCGCCCCTGCGGATCCGGAGCTCGTCCGGCGTGTCCCAGCGGGCGTGGGACCCGGGGACGATCTCGAGCCGATCGTCGTCTTCCAGGGCCACCCTGAAGTGGACCGATGTCGTCGTCGCGACGATGGCGCGCTCGATTTCTGGATCGGATTGGCCGAACTGGCTGTCTCGGTGCCAGTCCCCGTCCCAGTCGCGCCTGGTCTGCTCGTGGTAGTAATGCGCGTCCTTCAGGCGCGGGACGTCTTCCTCTCTTTCTCCCGCTCCCGCGCGCGAGAGGCCGGCGAGCAGCGCGCAGACGCGCCGGGAGCCGACGAACGCGGAGATGAGCTCCAGCGCGCAGGGATCGTCCTGAAAGCAGGTCGCGCCGTCCGTGAGGAGCGAGATCCTGGGGGTCGAGTGACCCGTCTCCCGGGAGAGCGCTCGTGTGCGGAGGAGCGCGGCGTCGCACGCGCGGCGGAGCTCGGCGCGCTCGGCGACGTCGAGGAAAGCGCGCATGATGAAGAAGCCTTGCGCGCGAAAGGCGTCGATTCGATCTCTCGTTGACGTGCTCATCATGACCTCGCGACACCCGGGATCGCGGAGATCACTCAATGGATGGCCCGAGGCCCACGCATCGCCAGGGCGATGAGGGGGCTTTGAGGGAACGGCCGCGGGCGATGGCGGCTCGAGACGACGAGACACGCGAGCCGCCCCGCGATCTCGAACGTCGCGAGCGCGGCCGGCGCGCCGAAGTAATCGATCGGCACGAGATCGATGTTTCGCGCCGCCTTCGGCGTGGAACGCTCGTCCAGGATCTGCGCGAGCGCCTTCTGGTAGCTCTCGCCGGTCCGGGCCATCCTGGCGCGGACGTCGGCGCGCAGCTTCTTGTGGTGGTGGCGGTTCCCCATCGGCCCTGTCCAGGTGATCTGCCGAGATCGGTCCTTGTCGGCCGGCACCGACGGAAGAGCGGCAGCATCACGAGCGAAGACCGCCGAAGGGCAGCGCCCTCTTCGCCCCTCGCGGAGCCGTGCCGGCGGCGAGCGAGGAGCCGGGCCCGGAGCAGCCCGCAAGGCGAAGTGTTCGCGGGAGCACGGCCGCTGTCAAGCAGGCGCCAGAGGCCCCCGCGCCGGGTGGGGCCGTCCGCGCTGCGGTTCGCGGCTCAGCGCTGCGTCTCGCTGACGGGGTGCTCGGGGCCGGGGCGCCCGTCAGCCAGCGTCTCTTGGAGGCGCTCCTGCGTCAGCCCCGGGCTGCTCGACAGCCTGGTATCCGCGTGGGGATCGTCCGATCGGGCGACCGACTGCGCATGGGCCCTCTCGGGGCGCGCCTCGCTCAAGGGGTGACGGCTGCCGGGCCGCCCCGTCGCGAGCGTCGAGCCCTGGCCGGTCTCGGGCGGCGATGCGGCGTGCGCCGGCCGCGGCGGGGGCGCTCCGGCCGAGCGCGGCGCGAAGAGGTCCGCCCAGTCCGGCAGGTGCCGCTGGAGCCGCACGCGCTCGGCCTCGGGCAGCGCCTCGCCGATGACCTGGCACACGGCCTGGGCGTGCTCCATGCCAAAGCCGCGCGGCGCGCCCTCGCGGCGGGCGATGCGGTCGTAGAGCTCGTCGCGATCGAAGTCGCCCTGGTACGTGGCGCCGCGCACCGCGGCGGCGATCGGACCCGGCAGCCCACCGGCGACCACGGCCGCCTCCTCCACGAGCAGCCGCTCGCCGAGCGTCCGTGCTGTCACCGCGATCGCACGCTCGGCCTCGTCGCGGCCCTCGAAGCCGGCGCGGCGCTGCACCTCCTCGATGAAGCGGTCGTAATCCATGAGGGGCCTCCTTCGGGAGAGGATCCCTGCGAGGCCCGTGCCAGGCGCGTGCCGAGAGCGGCGACCTCAACCTGGGTCCGGCCGGCGACCTCAACCTCGGCGACCTCAACCTGGGTCGGGTCGTCCGGCGACCTCAACCTGGGTCGGGTCGTCCGGCGACCTCAACCTGGGTCGGGTCGCCCGACCCAACCTGGGTCGGGTCGTCCGACCTCAACCTGGGTCCGGCCTGCGACCTCAACCTGGGCCCGGCCTGCGACCCCAACCTGGGTCGGGTCGTCCGCAACCTGGGTCGGGTCGTCCCACCCCAACCTGGGTCGGCGACCCCAACCTGGGTCGGCAACCTCCCGGGTCGGCAACCTCAACCTGGGTCGGGGCGCCCGCCTCTGGTCGCCTCACGCAGCGTGAGCCCGATACAGTGCCTCAGGCCCGCCTGGAGGTCGGATAGCGTCGTGATCTCGGCAAGATCGATCCCGAGCGAGACGATCGTCTGAGCGACGCTCGGCCGGATCCCGGTGATGATGCCCTCCGCGCCGAGGAGCCGGATCGCGCGGACGAGATCGACGAGGTAGCTCGCGGTCTTCGTGTCCACGGCCTCGACCCCGGTCAGGTCCAGCAGCGCATGGCGGGCCCCGGTGCGCACCACCGCCTGGAGCAGGCCGTCCATCACCTCCGCCGTCCTCGCGCTGTCGACCACGCCGATCATCGGGAGCGCCAGCACGCCCTTCCAGACCTGCAGGATGGGTGTCGAGAGCTGGCGGATGACCTGCTGCTGCCGCTCGATGATCGCCAGCCTCTCCCGGAGCTCCCTCTCCGCGCGCCGTGCCTCGGTGAGATCGAGAGTGATGCCGACCACCGAGTCCACCTCGCCCCCCTCCCCTCGGACCGGGACGAACCAGTTCTCGATGGGCTTTCCGTCCGCTTCCATGACGTTGTGCATCGGCTCCCCTCGAAGTGCCCTCCGCAACCCCCCGGTCTGGTGCTCCTTGTAGATGTCGAAATTGTTCAGCCCCACGAGCTGTCCTGGCTTCATGCCGGCCGCCGCGAGCGCCTTGCCGTCGTAGTAGGTGAACACACCGCTGGCATCGCAGGCCCAGACGACGACATCGAGGTTCTCGACGAGGGCACGGAGGATGTGCTGGTGCTCCGCCTGACGCCTGGACGCCTCGAGCTCGGCCGTCACATCGCGGCCGATGCACACCACGCCCGCCGCCTCGCCCCGCGCACCGAGCACGCGGTGATGAACCCACACGACGGCCACGTCGCCCCCGTCCCTCCGGGCGTGACGCAGGCGCTGCTCCCCGCTGTCCTCGTCGAGCAGCCGCCGCCACGACCCCGCGCCCTCGGGGACAGCGAGCAGCTCGGCGATGGATCGACCCATCGCCTCCTGCCTCGAGAACCCGAGCTGCCGCGCGGCGCTTTCGTTCCACGCCGTGATCGCCAGATCCAGCCCGTATTCGACCACCGCGAGCGGCGATCGCGCGAGAGTGTCGTGTGCGCTCATGTTCAGGTGCCCCGCCCGCGATGCGCCGGCGGCCTCGGCTGTGCAGCCTAACCTCACGACCTGTCGGCAAATCAAGCCTTAAGGGGCGCCCGCGTGGAGGCGCGGATCACATCTCGTCGCGGCGCTGCCGTGGGTCCACTACGTGTGTAATGTTCGCGACAACCCGATGGGGCGCTAGCCCTCACCGGCGCGGCCCGCGCGCGCCTTGAGCTGCATCCGCAGCGCCTCGACCACGTGATCGCGCAGCGCGACGGTCTTCCTCGGCAAGTGCTGGCCGCTCGGGAACACGAGGAAGACGCCGCCCGTCGGCGCCGTCCAGCGCGGCAGCACGCGGACGAGCGCCCCGGCGAGCACGTCCTGCTGGACGAGGAAGGTCGGGAGCAGGCCGATCCCACCGCCGTTGCGCACCACCTCGCGCGCGAAGAACCCGTCGTTCACGAGCCACCGGACGCGGAGCCGCGCGCGGGCGCGCGACACCTCGTCTCGCCCGAACGGGCTCGTCTTGATGAGCGCCACGCCATCGTGCCCCGCGAGATCCTCCAGCGTCCTCGGCGTCCCCCGCGCGGCCAGGTACGCGGGCGAGGCGTAGAATTGCAGGTGCAGCTCGCCCACCTTGCGCGCGACCAGCGTCGAGTCTCGCGGCTGCTTCGCGAGGAACCGGAACGCAGCGTCGTACCCCTCTTTCACCAGATCCACGGACTGCGTCGACAGGTGCATCTCCACCGTGATGCGCGGGTAGCGGCGGCAGAAGGCGGCGAGGATCTCCGCCAGCACCTCGGTGGCGAAGTCCGCCGTCGCCGTGAGGCGCAGCGTGCCCGACGGCTCGTCCTCGAGCTCCGGGAGCCCCTCGATCGCCTCGGTCAGCGCCTTGAGCCGCGAGCCGAGGCGGTCCACCAGCGCGTGCCCGGCCGTCGTCAGCGCCACGCTGCGCGTCGTCCGCTGCAAGAGCCGCACGCCGAGCGACGCCTCCAGCGACGCGACGCCCCGGCTGACCGTCGACTTGGGCACCCCCAGCCGGCGCGCCGCCTCCGTGAAGCTCGCCGTCTCGGCGACCGCCGCGAAGACGGAGAGGTGGTTCAGATCCATTGTTCCCATTTCGGTACACAGTAGCCAGTTTCTGCGTGTTGCACCAGATTCGAGACAGCGGCAAATATCCGCCCAACCTCGTCACAAGGAGCTCTCACCATGTCTCAGCCTCTCCTCGTCACCGGCGCGAACGGCCAGCTCGGGCGGCGCGTCGTCGATCTCTTGCTCGCGCAGGGCGCAGGGCCGCTCATCGTCACGACCCGGCACCCGGAGAAGCTCGGTGAGCTCCGCGCCCGCCGCGTCGAGGTGCGGCGCGCAGACTTCGATGCTCCCGCGTCGCTCGCGGAGGCGTTCGCCGGCGCGGCGCGCCTGTTGCTCATCAGCACCGACGCGCTGGACCGCCCCGGCCGGCGCATCGCGCAGCACCGGAGCGCGCTCGAGGCCGCGGCGAAGGCGGGCGTGCGGCACGTGGTCTACACGTCGCTGACCAACCCCGGGCCGGGCTCGCCGATCACGATCGCGCCCGACCACCAGGTCACCGAGGATGCCCTCGCGGAGAGCGGGCTCGGCGCGACCGTCCTGCGCAACAACCTCTATACGGACTTCCTCGTGGCCTCGCTGCGGCGCGCGCTGGCGACGGGCCAGCTGGTCGCTGCGGCCGGCGACGGCAAGGCCGGGTATGTCACGCGCGAGGACTGCGCCCGCGCCGCGGCCGCGGCGCTGGCGGCCGATTTCGATGGCAAGCGCGTGCTCGATATCACCGGGCCGTCGGCTGTGTCCCAGCGCGAGCTCGCGCAGATCGCCTCGTCGGTCACAGGCAAGTCGATCGACTACGTCCCCGTGCCGCGCGATGCGCTGGAGCAAGGCATGCAGAAGGCCGGGATGCCCGCGGCGATCGCCGGGCTCCTCGCCTCCTTCGACGAGGCGATCGCCCGCGGAACCCTGGATGTGGCGACGAGGGCGGTGGAGGAGCTCACCGGCAAGCCCGCGGAGGACGTGCGGAGCTACCTTGCGCGCCACCGGGCAGCGCTGCTCGCGCCGGTCGAGGCCTGATCAGGCGGGAACACCGATGGCGAGCGTGTAGACGACAGACTCGTTCACCCCATCCATGCCGAGGAGATCGTCGATGCCGCGGTCATAGTAGCCGCCCAGCGGAACGCCGCCGAGCTGAAGCGACTGGGAGGCCAGCAGCACGTTCTGCGCAAGATGCCCGGCCTCGATCAGCGCGAACCGGTACCCTCGGAGGCCGTATTTGAACCGGTTTCGCCTGAACATCGCCGCGATCAGCAGGACCACGCACGCGCCCTTCACGATCCCGGGAGCGACCATGGATCCGCCTATCTCTTCCCGGCAGTCGCCAGCCCGCACCTGCTCCAGGGCGTGCTGGAAGGGGTCGTAGTGGTACACGCCAGAGGCAACCCCGTCGACCCCGAGGACGGCGCAGTAGAGATCCAGGGGGTAAAGCGCGCCTCCGGACGGGACGGTCCGCATGGTCATCGGGCTCGCGGGGACCGTGTGGGTGATGCCGTACCCGGCGTACACGAGGCTCGAGAGCGCCTGCGCGTCGATTCGCGCGCCGCTGAACTGGCGGATCGATCTGCGCTCCCGAAGGAGCGCCGTCAGGCCCACATCGGGCAGCGCCGGTCCTGGCAGTCGAATCGCCTCGCCGAGCACATACCGCTTGGTTGACCTCGCCGTCGAGCGCCGGAGCTGCGCGCTCGTCTCCAGGAGCGTCCTACCAGCGGCCTCCTCGCCGAGGATGCCCGGATGGAGCTTGGAAGCCTCATGGTATGTCTCCGCCGGATCATCGAGCTCCACCTGGTCTCCATAGACCAGCTCCGCGACATTGACCGTGGCCGCATCGGCTTGACTCAATTTCATCATGTCCCCCTGTTGCCCCGGTCAGCGCGCCACGGCGCCGTGCCGCCGTCCAGCGCGATCCGTCTCTTCAGCTCGTTCGACGACGGACGCCGTGGATGACGCCCGCTCGTCCCTCTCTCGCATGAGCTCACGGGAACGGGTGCGGATGGACGTTGATGTCTTCAAACGAGAGAGGCCGGGCGCGGAGCCCCGCCTCGTACGCCGCATGATAGAGCCGCTTGCCGCCGAGGAACCGCGCGGTGTGGGGCGCGTCCAGCCGGCAGAGCTCCGGGCAGATCACGCGCACCACCCACAGCCCGGCGTCGCGCACATCCGGCGAGGTGATGTCGACGAGGTACGCACCGACGCCTCGCCGCGCGAGCGCTCGCACGGCCGAAGCGGTCTGACCGAGCACGTCCGTGCCCTCCAGGGGGGGCACGTCGCCGAGGTGGCGCCGCTCTCTGCTTGCATCGAGGAACGCGGAAGACGCGGAGCTCTCTCGCAGCGCATGGTAGAGCGCATGATCGTCGAACGTGCGGACTTGATGCGCCTCCAGCGCGCGCCGTCCCCTGGGCAGAGCGCTCAAGAGCTGCTTCGCCAGCACCCTGGTCTGGAAGGCTTCGCGCAGCGCCTTCCGTGCAGCCTCCTGACCGGTCGCCGCGCTGGCAGCGCCGACGGTCAGCGCGGGCTGCCCGGCCAGGGTGCATCGCGTCACGCCGATGGCGGTCGGCACGCGGAAGAAGACGCTCGCGTCGAGCGCGGCATAGTGAATGCCCGCTGGGGCCGGAACCACGCGCTCGTCATGACGAAGCGAGTCGTCTCCCTGCCAATCCAGGAGCGGCAGCTCCAATCGGTTGTTCCATGCGAGCATGAACGCGTCGCGCTCGATGACCTCCATCAGCGCGCTGAACGCAGCCTCTTCCAGCGTAGCGCCCAGCGCGGTCCCGCTGCTCGTCGAGTAGGCGATCTGCGCCTCGCCGCGCGCGAGGTGTGACCCCATGAACGTCAGCTGGGCCGGCAGCCACGCGGGCATCCCATCCTGGATGGACCAGCCACGCACCCACCGGACCCGGGCGCCGGAGGTGAAGGGCACATAGGGGAAGTCGCTCGACGCGTACTGCGATGGATGAAACAGGGCGAAGCTCTCCGGCTCCGGCGCTGCCCCGTCCAGCTCCTCATACGAAGAGAACACGAGATCCCCCACAGGCACATAAAACGACGAATATCGCTCGACGGCCTCGGCGACCGCCGCCACCCAGGCCGCCTCTCGATCGGGATGCACGGCGTTGGACGTGACCTCGCTCGGCGCGCCGACCAGATCCGAAAGGTCGCCCGTGTGGGCGCCAAAGTTGAAGAAGCGGCAGTCATCCGGAGCGCGGAGCAGCTCCACGGTGTCGCGCACGACGCCCGTATAGGGAGACACGAGGGTGCGCAGCCTGCCGGCGACCTCGGCGAGCGGCGTGCGTTGCGCGCGCTTCGGCGTGACGTGACCACGCGCCGGCTCGTCGCCTGGGGAGCGGAGCGGAGCAAACATGTTCATGGCTCCGTTCCTGCCTGCAGGGCGTACCAGGGGCTGGGGGCGCTCGCGGCGACGGCGGCGCTGCATGCCGAGCACCGGGGTACGCGGTACGCCATGTGCGTGTCGCTGCGGACGGTTGGACCTGGGTTGACCGCGTAAAACCGCCCTGGCAAGAGCGGGTCCCGCGAGACGATCCAGCGGGCCACGAGCAATGCGGCGAGGCCGCTCACGATCGCCAGCATGGCGCACGGCAGCGGGAAGCTGGGCGTGCTGCGCTCCAGGGCCCAGTATTGTCCGCGATACGCGACGTTCGAAGCGAGGCGCAGCCGGTAGCACTCGTAGCAGCAGGTTGCGTGCGGAAGGTAGAGCGGGCCCACCGCGGAGAACCTGCTGTCGTACGCGAGCACTTGCATCCAGGGGATACGTCGGCGCAGCGCTTCCGTGTTCCAGTGCGCCACCCAATCGAGCTCGCCTCGATCCGGAGCGACCACGACGAGGTTCGCCGAGGCCAGGTCGCCCGCCCCGGCATCGAACGACCTCCGCTGCACGCCCGTGACCCCGGAGAGGCTCACCTGGCGCGCGATCTCGTCGGCAAGAACGCCGGCACCGACGACCGCCACGCTGGCGTCGCTCAACCTTTGCTGCGTGAGGGATTCCGGCTCGTCATCGCGGTATGCCGCGTGGAAGCGGGCCGACTCCCGGACGGGCCGCGGCGCCGAGGCCCCGACCGGAGAACCGCTCGTGAGCACCCCTTTCTCGGCCAGCAACCGCAAGGCGTTCGCGGTGGCGGGCTCGATGGATCTTCCCATGTACTCGATCACTTGCTCGATCGTCCGCGTTCCATCGAGGATCGGAAGCAGCACCGGCAGCAGCTTGCTCGCGGCTTTGCCTTGAAAGCAGAGCGCCCTCTCTCCGTGCTGGAAGATCACCGCATCATCCGTGATCGCGACCCGATACCAGGTCTTGACACAGGGGAACTCAGGGACGTCGTCTAGCTTGTTCATACTCGCTCATCAGCTTCTTCGCGCTGCGGAGCTGGCGGCGAGGCCTCACGACGCCGCCAGCGCTGGCACGCAGAACGATGACTGGGGCAGTGCCCGTCAGGAATCAATGGAGCGCCGGAGGAGGCTCCTCATCTGACGAGGAGCCCTGTCCGGTCGGATAGCGTCGTCCGCATCAACCGATGCAGATGATGCTGCTACTGCTGCTGCACGCGGCGATGCCGATAAAGACGACGGACCTCGCGGCGCCATGCTCATCGACGGTGAGGTCCATCAGGTCATCGACCAACCATTCAAACATCTGCGTCCTTCTCCTGTATTGCCAGATTTCAGGTGCCGTTCGCGCGCCGCGCCTTCGTCGAAAATGCCTCGAACGGCCGCAACGGCATCGAGGACATCCGCGCCGAACTGGGGCTCTGCGGTGCTCTATTCCAAGGTGAATCTTGGAGACCTTCCATCAGTTTCCAGGCATGTTCGATTCCTTTCTTGCGTTGGCCACAGCTGGGCGCCATGGCAAGCGACGTACCAGCCGAGAACACACGCCACGCCCCGTCTCGAGATACGTGGACCGCAGCGCGCGGCGAGCATTCTCGCCCGACCCCTGCAGGACCGGCCGGGCGAGCCAGAACAGGAGCAAGCGCAATCTCCTGCGCGATCGAGCAATACCCTACCGATGCGCTGCGCTCTCGGCGGGAGATGCGCCTGCGTCGCCCTGGCTCGTCAGCCTACGCCCCGGCGTGAAACCGGCGGGCGAGCATGCTCCGCTGCCCTGACGTGGGTCGCGCTCCCCCGACCTGCTCCACCCAGCCTGGGTCGGATCGCTGCCAGCCAGAAACCGGACCGCCTCAGCTGGGGAAAGTTCCTTTACACTGCCTTCCGGGCTCCGCCCGGAGGAGGAATGTTCATGCGTCGATGGTCCGTTCTGCTGTGCGCTGCAGCTGTCGTTGCGTGTGGTTCGGGGGACGACTCGCCGGGGGACGACGCGTCGGGCGGCAGCGACACTAGCTCCGCAGGCGGTGGGAACGGGGGAAACGGCGGCTCCGGCGGCTCCGGCGGCAACGGCGGGCTCCCTGGCGCGTTTCGCTACGGCGCCAACCTCGGACACCGCAATGCGGACTGGGGCGATGACAAGGAGGCGACGCTCGCCGCGCTCGCGGGCGTCCGCAGCCTCCGCATCAAGCTGCCCGCGGCCCACTTCGCGAGGTGGGGGTACGAGATCGAGGTCGGCGACGTTCAATCCTACGCGTCCCTGGGCATGGCGGATCACATCGGATTTCTCATCGGATCCGAGTCCGTGGATCTGACCGTCGCGCCGGCCGGCGCGGAGGACTGGCAGAACGAGTACTATATCCCGAAGAGCCTTTACGAGCCGATCTTCTCGGCCGACGGGACGGTGAATCCGGGCAACGCGTGGGCCTCGTACGTGTATCGGACCGTCGACACCTACAAGTCCTGGGTCAAGCTGTGGCACGTGTGGAACGAGCCCGATTGGGTGGCAGACTGGCGCGTCACCCAGACATGGAGCACCGAGCCGCCGAAGTCCGCCGATCTCCCCCGGTTCAACGGCTCGATATTCGACTACATAAGGATGCTGCGCGTCACGAAAGAGGCCGCGCGCAAGGCGGATCCGGACGCGCGGATCGCCACCGGAGGCATCGGATACCCCACGTTCCTCTCGGCGATCCTGCGCTACACCGACAACCCCGAGGGCGGGGCGGTCACGCCGGATTACCCGGAGAAGGGTGGCGCATATATCGATGTCATCGACTTTCACTATTACCCGATCTTCAGCCCGAAGAGCTCGGACGCGTCCGTCGACGATTTCCTCGCATCGAAGGACGCCTTCGCCGCGACGCTCGCCGGCGCCGGCGTGGAGGTGCAAGGGTGGAATGTCTCGGAGAACGGCGCGCCGCTCGCGCCGACGCCGGAGTACCCGGAGGTGGGTAGCCCGGAATATGCACGCAACTACCTCATCAAGATGATGACCATGGCGCAGACGCACGGCATCGGCGGCGTCGACTGGTTCATTCTATCGAACGGCGAGGAGGGGAGCGACGACGTGTTCGCGCACATGGGGCTCTACAACGATGTCGGCGCCCTCGCCACCGTGGATCAGGCCACCAAGACCGACCTCGGCAAGGCGTACACCACCCTCAACGAGGTGCTCTTCGGCGCGTCCTACGATGACCGCGCGACCACGGAGCTCGCGCTGCCGGCGAGCGCTCGGGGCGTCGTATTCACGAAGGACGGCAAGCGCCGGATCGCCCTCTGGGCCGTGACCGCGAGCAGCACGGAGAACGCGTCCGCGAGCGTCGAGCTTGCGACGGCGACAGGGTTCGACGTCCGCGCGTGGGACGGCGCGAAGACCTCCGCCGACGCGAGCGGCGGCAAGGTGACGCTCGCCCTCTCGGGCAGCCCGGTGCTGCTGGTCGAGCGGTGACCGCCGGGCGTAGGCCGGATAAACCCGACCGGTAGACCCGGCGCGGGCTGCCAGCCCGCGGAGCGATCCGCTGGCGACGCGCTGATGCCCGCATCGCTTGCACGGCGGCGCGTGACGCGCGGGCGCTCTCGATGAGGGGCCCGGACTCGACCCAGACACACGAAGGTCGTGCGCGATCGGCGAGCGGCCTATGCGCCCCAGGGGGTCGCGATGGCAGCGATCGCCTTCCGCAACTCCTCGTCGAACTGCTGAAACGCCGCGAGGCGCCGCAGTGCACCGAGGCGCACCTCGGCCCCGAGGACCGCATAGTACTCCTCCACGCCTCGACCCATCCGCGCGCCCAGGCCACAGAGCGCCGTCTCCAGGACAGCTTTCGGGTCGGACTCCGCTTCGGGATCGGGAGGCAAGAGCGGCGTCCGGTCGGTCTCGAAGATGCGGCAGAACGCATCGGGGTCGGCCAACATCCACGCCTCGGTCTCCCGCACGGGGACGCAGGCGGCCGCGGCGAGCTCGGGGCGCGCGCGCCGCGCGCGGGCGAGGCCCGGCTCGATCCGCTCGCGCCGCACCTCATCGGGAGCGCCCTCGCCGTCGCTGTGCACGACGAACAGGTTGCACTCGCTCCAGCTCTCCTCGATCGCCGCGGCGATCCGCTCTTCCCGGCTGGCTCCCCGCATGCGTCGCGGCTCACTGATGCGCCGGGCATCATCTATATAGAAGCCGCCCTTGCAGATCTCGACGGCGAGCGGCGGCAAGATACGGTTGATCAAGTTGCAGAGGAACCGGTCATCCGCGGGGCCCTCGGCGTAAACCCCTGCACATAGCCAGATCACGCCTCGTCCTCCGGGCGCGCGGCGTCCAGGATGCGCTCGATCTCTCGCCGGGAGACCGTGCTCGGGTCGCGCTCCGGGCCGTCGGCAGCGCGCACGTGGCGCATGCGCGTGGAGCGGAGATCGTCTCCCCGCCGGACGAGATCCGCGAAGACGAGCGACTCGGGCCTCCCGTGGAGCGCGGCGACGAGCGCCGGCGAGTGGCTCGTGAGCAGCACCTGCGGCGGGAGGACGTCGCCCCCGGGCGTCGTGGCGTCGACGAGCTTGTCGATCAGAGCGCGCAGCCGGCCGGGATAGATGCCATTCTCCGGCTCCTCGACGGCGATCAGCGCGCCAGGCGGCGAGCCGCGCAGGAGCGTGAGCAGCGCGATGAGGCGCAGCGTGCCGTCCGAGAGGACGCGGGCGGGCACGCGGGCGCCGTCCGTGAACTCCACTTCCAGCCGTAGTTCTTCGTCGGCCGGAACCACCTCGAACGAGCGAAAACCTGGGATGAGCTCCGCGAGATCGGCCCGGATCTGCGCGCGTGCCGCGGGCGCCAGCGCGACAAGCGCCGTCGGGAGGTTGGAGCCGTCGATCGTGAGGGTAGGGCCAGCAGCGCGGTCGCTGGAGAGGCGAAGCTTGGAAGGCTCGAAGTGGACGATACGGATCGCGCTGAGCTCCTTCGCGACTTTGGCGAGCAAGCTCGCGGAGCGTGCTCCTGCCATAACGCCGCGGCCAGGAAGATCTCCGAGGGAACCAGGGTCCCACTCCAGCCCGAAGTGATTCCAACGAATGACCCGAGTGTCCGGCCCGGTCGCCGGCCTTGCGCCCTCCACCTTGAAAACGCTTTCCTTCTTGCGTGCGAGGCTCGGGACATCGTAACGAACCAGCGGCTCCAGCTCCGGATGCCGTGCGATCCACGTATCTGCGGCCGGATCATCGAGGATGACGAAGCGCTGTTCATCGATGGTGATATCCTCGATCCCTGAAGAAAGGACGGCGCGCCCGATCTCGGTCCTGTGGAGCACCCTCGTCACGAACGGCTCCTCCCAAGAAGGGTGGCTGGTTGTATCGAGAAGCATCTCCACGCTGATGCTGATCTTCTCCGCCGCTCCATCCCGCAGCCGCGAGAACTGATCCCGGATCGCCCCGCGACCGCCCTTCAGCGCCTCGGTGACGCTGGTCTGGGCGAGCCGTGACAGGAGGTGCAGCGCGTCGAGGAGGTTCGACTTGCCCGCGCCGTTGGGGCCCACGATCGCCGTCAGCGGCTCCAGGTCCAGCCCGAAGCCGCGGAGCGACTTGAACCCGTCGACCTCGATCCGCGTGATCATCGCCGGTCACCGTACCGCAGCCGCCCCCCCAGCGCACCGGCCCGCCCCGCAGGACCCGCCGCGCGCCACGGCCCCACCCCGCCTGAGCCCCTCTCGATCGAGCTCCGCAAAGCGAGGCAAGCCGCGCCGTACGTCCCGCACGAGCCCGCTCGGCCCCGCCGTCCCGCATGGTAGCGTCCTCGCATGGAGCTCCGCCTGCGCGGCCTCACCCACCTCGATCCGCTCGCCGTCCCTCTGCCCCACGGCACCGAGGTGACCACCCGGGTCGACCGGGTCCTCGGGGAGCGCCGCGTCCTGCAGGGCGCCATCGGGCGCGTCGTCGGCTCGGCGGGCGCCGAGCTCGACGTGATGCTCGTCGGCGTGGGCGTCGTCCGCTATCGCCGGGACGAGCTCGTCCCGCGCAAGACCGGCCAGGTGCGGCACGCGGAGCGGCGCAGCGCCGCCTGGGACGCGCTCCTGCCCGCCGTCGTCCTCGAGGCCGTCGTGGGGTCGCGCGCGTGGGGGCTCGCGAACGAGGGGTCCGACACCGACCGGCGCGGCGTCTTCGCCCTCCCCTTCCCCTGGACCACGGGCCTCGCCGAGCCGCCGCGGGACCTCGTGAGCGCCGACGGCAGCGCCTCGTACTGGGAGGTCGAGAAGGCCATCCGGCAGGCCCTGCGCGCCGACCCGAACACCCTCGAGCTGCTCTTCGTCCGCACCGCCGAGGCGCGCGACGACATCGGCGCCTGGATCCTCGAGGCGCGCGACGCGTTCGTCTCCTCGGCCATCTACGGCAGCTTCGGCCGCTACGCGCTCTCGCAGCTCAAGCGGCTCTCGCAGGCGCACCGGCTGGCCGAGCACCGGGAGCGCGTGCTCGACTGGCTCGCGAACGACCCCGCGATGTCGCTCGACGACGTCGCCCGGAAGCTCGCCGCCATCAGCCCGCGCGCCGCGCCGACCGAGGCCGACAGGGAGCTCCAGGCGAAGGAGTACATCAAGCAGCTCTACCGCTCGCTCCACGACCAGGGCCTGCTGCCCGCGCGCGACTTCGCCTCGCTCGCGGCCTTCGCCCGGGCGGACAGGACGTCGCTCGACCTCTCCCGCGACCTCCGCCCCAAGAACGCCTACAACCTGGTTCGCCTCATCGCGACCGCCATCCGCTGGCTGCGCGACGGCGAGGTCGACCTGGTCGTGCAGGGCGATCTCCGCGAGACGCTCCTCGCCATCAAGAGCGGCGCCTGGCCGCTCGATCGCACCATCGAGCTCGCCGAGTCGATGACGCCCGACCTCGAGGCCGCGCGGCTCGCAACCAGGTTGCCGCCGCACCCCGACGTGCCCCGCGCCGACGTGCTCCTCCGGCGGGTCCGCGAGGAGATCGCCCGCCGGCACCTCGCGGCGGAGCCCGGCCCCCTCGGCAGGGACGCTCCCCCCGCGCCGGTCGCGGCCTGGGACGACAGAGACGCGGCCCCCGCGCCCGGCAACGACCCCACGCCCGGCAACGATCCCACGCCCGGCAACGACCCCACGCCCGGCAACGAGTTGAGAAAGGACGACGGATGAACCCCCAGGTGCTCGAAGCAAAGCAGCAGGAGGTCGCGGCGCGCGTCATCGCCGAGGAGGAGGCCAAGCGTTCGCACCTCGTCATCGCGCTCAGCGGCGCGCACGCGTACGGGTTCCCCTCGCCGGACAGCGACCTCGACCTCAAGTCGGTTCACGTCGAGCCGACCGAGAAGCTGCTCGGCCTCCATCGCAGCAACGCGAGCCCCGAGCGGATGCAGGTCATCGACGGCGTCGAGATCGACTACACGTCGAACGAGCTCCACCCCGTCCTCATCGGCGTCCTCCAGGGCAACGGCAACTACATCGAGCGGATCCTCGGCCCCCTCCAGCTCCACGTCGATCCCGACCTCGCCTCCCTTCGCCCGCTCGTCGCCGCCGCGCTCTCGCGCCGGATCTTCCGCCACTACATCGGCTTCGCCACGAGCCAGCTCCGCGCCTGGGAGGCGGGAGGGCGCTCGTCGGCGAAGAAGCTCCTCTATGTCCTCAGGACCACGTTGACCGGCGCCCACGCCCTCCGGACGGGCGAGATCGTCACCGACGTCACCGCGCTCCTCGACCTCTACGGCTTCAGCGCCGCGCGCGAGCTGGTCGAGGCCAAGCGCGCCGGAGAGCAGGCGCCGCTCGCTCCCGACGTCGCCGAGCGCTGGGCCGAGCAGATCGCCCGCGCCTTCACGACCCTCGAGGCGGCCCGCGACCACGCCGTGCTGCCGGAGGAGCCGCCCAACCAGGGAGAGCTCAACGACTGGCTGCTCGCGCTGCGCAAGGCGCGGCTCTGAGGCGCGGCGAGGGTTCGCAGGCACGTCCACCGACGTGCGCACACGGGCACGCCGGAGCGCCGATCCCCGGACGGCCCAGGGCCGCTCCACGCTCGTTCCCGCGGCGCATGCCCGGCCAGCCCGGCCTCACCGCGGCAGCGAGCAGCCGTCCCCGCACGCCTTGCGGCCGTCGCCGCACTTCACCGCGGGCCCCTGCCCCACGCAGGTCACCGGGCATCCTCCCCCGGCATTGGAGCACGCCACCGCGCACGAGCCCATGCACATCACCTGGCACCCTCCGACCCGATTGCACCTCACGACGCTCCTGTCGCCCACGACGTGGGCGCACTTGTTGACGTCCTCGCAGGTGATCGAGCACCCCGCGCCGCAGGTGACCTGGCACGTCTCCGCGTTGCGGCAGTCGGTGGAGCAGCCGTCGGCGCACGTCGTGCTGCACCCCGTGCTCCTCGCGCACGAAGACTGGCAGTCACCGGCGCAGTGGCTCGCGCAGCTCTCTCGATCGGAGCAGCTCGGCCTGCAGCCGGGCGCGTCGCCGCACGTCAGCAGGCAGCTCACCGGCACGTTTCCCGGACTGCCGCCCGGGCAAGTGCAAGGCACGCCCGGCGGGCAGCCGGCGGGGTCGACCGCGAGCGCCGCAGCGCTCCGGGCCCGCGCGGCATCCGGGAGGGACACCGGCGCGCCGCTGTCGCCAGCGTCGCCGGCGCCCTGGTCGCGGGAGGGCCAGAGCAGCAGCACCATGCCGACTCCCACGCAGAAGAGGAGCGCCCCCACCCCGCCGACGACGGCGATCTGCGTCGCTCCCGGCGCGCGCGGCCCCCGCCCCCGGGGCGCGGCCCCCGCCCCCGGATAAGGCTGGCCCGGAGGAGCCCCCGTCGAGGCGGCCACCGCCGCCGGCATCACCCCCCCCGGCGGGCTCGCGCTCGGGAACTGCGCCCCCACCGGCGGCCCGTCGGGGATGGCCCGGCCGTACGCGCGCGTGCGCTCGTCCATCTTGGCCAGCTCCCCCGTCGCGAAGGGCGGCTCCTCGCCCCGTCGCAGCGCGCGCACGTCAGCGAGCATCGTTTGCGCGTCCGGATAGCGACGCTCGACCTGGAAGGCGAGCGCGCGGTCCACGACGCGCGCGATCCGCGGATCCACGCCCGGCGCCACCGTCGACAGCGGAGGAGCCGGCGTCGTGCCCCTCTTCACGAGGAGCTCTCCCTCGGTGAGCCCATCGTCGTCGTGGACTCGACGGTTCGCGAGGACGGTGAACATCGTCGCGCCCACCGCGTAGAGGTCGGCCCGCCCGTCCACGTTCCTCCCCAGGATCTGCTCGGGCGCCATGTAGCTCGTCGTGCCCAGCACCGCGCCTGTCCGCGTCTTCAGCCCCGAGCCGCCCTGCTTCATGCGCGCGATCCCGAAATCGAGCACCTTGAGCCGCCCATCGCGGGTCACGAAGAGGTTGTCCGGCTTGATGTCCCGATGGACGATCCCGGCGTCGTGCGCTGCCTTGATGACCTCGAGGAGCGTGTCCATGTGGGCGAGGAGCTCGGTCGAATCGATCGTACCGAGCCGCAACACGCGCTCGCGGAGGCTCTCTCCGTCGAGCAGCTCCATGACCAGGAACGGCTCTCCTCGCTCGGTCACGTCGATGTCGTGGACCTGCACCGCGGCCGGGTGCCCGAGCCGCGCGGCGGCGAGCGCCTCCTGCTCGAAGCGGGCGCGGAGCTCCCGGGACACGGCGCCCTCCGGGTGCAGGATCTTGATGGCCACGCGGTGCCCCACGTGATGGGTGGCCGCGTAGACGGCCGCCATCCCCCCCGCCCCGATCAGCGCGTCAATCCGCCATTTTCCGTGGAGGATCGTCCCGACGCGGGCTCTCAGCCGCTGGATCTCGTCCTCTTCCGCTTCCGACATCGGCGCGGAGGCTAGCACGGGCTGCCGCGCGGCCGGCTCGCGCGGAGGCCGCGCCGCGCGCGCAGCGCCCTGTCACGCCCCCCGGCCGCGACCGCGGCCCGCCGCCTCCCACGCCCTCGCCACCGCCTCTTCCGCGCTCGCGACCGAAACGATCCTGTCCGAGCGCCGGTCGTCCACGCGCCCCCCGGCGAGCTGCCTCGCCCAGCCCCCGCTCGTCGCGAGCGCGAGCACCGGCTTGCCGAGCTGCCAGGCGACGGCGATCTCGCTCAGCGTGCCCGCGCCGCCGCCGACGACCACGACCACGTCGGCCATGGCGACGACCAGGATGTTGCGCCCGATCTGCATGCCGGTCGGGACGACGATGTCCACGTACGGGTTGGCCGTGGACGCCTCGTACCCTGGCAGGATCCCCAGGATATCGCCGTCGCGCCACGTCGCCGCCTCGCGCCCGCCGCGCGACACGGCGGCCATGACGCCCCCCAGCCCCCCGGTGACCAGCCGGAACCCCGCCTCCACGGCGCGCCGCCCGAGCTCGACGCACACAACCTCGGTCGCCGCGTCCACCGCGAGGCCGTTGCCGATCACCGCCATCACGGGGCGGCGCGGCACGTAGGGAGCGATGTCCCGCTTCGTGTCCTCCTCTTCTCGCTCGTCCCGATCGTCGTCCATCACGGCTCCGCTCCGGCGCCTGCTATTTCTTCAGCCGGCCGATGAGCTGATCGCCCAGCTTGGGCTGATCGATCTTCCCGAGCCAGATGCTCCACCCTGGAGGGCGCGGGCCGGCCGAGCCCCCCGAGGGCACTGCTCCCCGGGCCGCCGTTCGTGCGCCCGATCGAGCTAGCCCCCGCGGCCGCGTGGAGTCAAGGCTCGCGCCGGCGCCGCGGGCGCGCTCGGTCGCGTGGTCGCGTGGTCGCGTGTCGCCCGGCGTCGGGTCGCGCTACCGCTGGGCCGGGTAGAGGCCGTCCACGGCGTCGGCCCAGAGCTTGTTCATGGCCACCCGCCCGGCGGGATCCGGGTGCACCTTGTCGGTGAACTGGGTGGGATGGTCCTCGAACCACGCATACAGATCCGGCCCAGGAGGGAGGCCGTTCTCCTCCGTCAGCGCGTCGATCGCCTGGTTGAACGCCGGGACGGCGTTGTGGTGGCCGTCCGGCGAGAAAGGGATATGCGCGAGCACCGGGACGCGGCCCGCTGCCTCGATCTTGTCGATGAGCTGCTGCAGGTTCGCCTTGAAGGTGCTCGGGTCGGTCTGGTCCCAGGAGTCGTTGGTGCCGTAGCCGATCGCGAAGTAGTGGAAGTC
Source organism: Sorangium sp. So ce128 (assembly GCF_051525245.1). NCBI lineage: Bacteria > Pseudomonadati > Myxococcota > Polyangiales > Polyangiaceae > Sorangium > Sorangium sp. So ce128. The sequence continues at coordinate 10,126,990 of NZ_CP150313.1, forward strand.
GGGGTTCATCTCCAGGACATCATCGATGCGATCGAGCGCGCTGGGCTTGTCGCTGCTCTTCGTGAGCTCTCCCCCGATGCCGCCGTTGATCATCGCCGGATAGTGGGCCGGGTGCGCCGCGTGCACGTTCTCGGCGAAGCTCGGCTGCGTGGCCGGGGTGTCGCGGTCATAGGCGAACGCCGTGATGCTGTCGCCGAGGAAGAACCACGTGTCCTCCGCACCCTTCGAGATGTCGTGCACGTCGATCTCGTCGAGCTGCACGCCGGTGTCGTCGGTCGTCGCGGGGGCCGCGGTCACGACGAGCCGGACCCAGCTCTTGCCGCCGAAATCGAAGCTGTGGGCGCGCGTGCGGACCGGGTTGTTGGTCACCTCCGCGACCTTGGTCCAGGTGCCGTCCGAGCCGTTCGTGGAGTCGCTCGACGTCTCCACGCGGTAGGCGCCCGGCGCCCCGTATTGCACGTCCGTGTAGTTGTAGTTGTACGAGGCCGTCCAGCTCAGGAGCAGCCGCTCGTACCCGGTGCCGACCTGGATGGCGACCCAGGCGGGCGCGGCCGAGGTGGGCTTGCCCGCGATCCAGGTCCCCGCCGACCTGTACTTGCCGTCGTTGATCACCGACGCCGTCCCCGCCGAGGCGAAGGCCGGCTTGCCGCGAGAGATGATGGGGTTGGGCACGATCCCCTGCGCGTCCGCACCGCCGCCGGTGCCGCCGGTGCCGCCGCCGCCGCCGCCGCCGGTGCCGCCGCCGGTGCCGCCGCCACCCGTGTCCCCGGCGCCGCCCGTACCACCGCCCGCGCCGCCCGTGCCCTGCGCGGTGGTGCTCCCCGAGCCCCCGGAGCTCGCCGACGAGCCGCCCGTGCCCCCGGAGCTCGCTGATGCGCCGCCGCCGTCGTCGTCCGAGCAGGCCGACAGGAGGACTACCGCCCCCAGCGCAAGGGCCAGGAAAGGTGACTGGTGAAATGAACGAAAAGCCATCGAAACTGACCTCCAGCGCCGGGCACTCTGGGGCAGTTCGGCGCCACGATCAACCACCTCCATCATCGATCCACGCCGACAAAATGAACCGGTAAAGTCCAGTTCGCTGCACCACAGATCGCAGCAGCCAAGGAAAGTGCCTCGGCGAGTGAAACAGTCAACTGAAACGGTAAATATTCAGAGATGTTACCCGTCGCGATGGGGGCACGGCAGGTCCTCGCGACGGACGGTGCCCACGGTCGGGATCAACCGTTCGGGCGTCGGCCAGGCGCGACCGCCGCGCGGTGGTGTTCCCCGCGCGCCGCGCCGAGGTGGCGCCGCGGCGCCGGCTCCACCAGCTGGAGGTGGCGCGGGGCTTGAGCGAGGAGGGCGACGACGATCCCGGGCTGCTCGCGGCCGCCGACGCCCAGCCCGACGAGGCCCTCCGCCACGAGGCGCCCGGCGGCTGAGCCTCACTTGATGGTTCGGACGAGGCGGAAGCCGACGCCTCGGTACGCCGCGTCCGACGCTGGGTAATTCTGGCCGGCCACGCGCAGCATATCCCGCGAGCCCGCGGCGTTGCCACCCCGAGCCACGCGGAGATCCGCCGCGTCGGTCCTCAGCGCGATCTCCGTGGCAGGGTTCGTCACGGGCCCCTCGGCGTCGTGAAAGACCGGTCGATCGCTGGTCCATTCGAAGACGTTGCCGAGCATGTCGAACAGGAGCCAGCGGTTGGGCCGCTTCGTCCCCACGGGGTGCGTGCGCCCCCCCGAATTCACGTCATACCATGCGATGGGCTCGAGGCTCGGCTCGGGGTCGTAGCGCGCATCCGGATTCGCTCCGGTGATGTCACCTCCGTAGTAGGCCGTCCTCGTCCCCGCGCGCGCGGCGTACTCCCATTCTGCCTCCGTTGGCAGGCGATAGCCCTCGCACTCGTGGACGCTCGTCGCGCCGCCCGTGAGGTCCACGCGACCGCAGATCACGCCGCGACCCAGCTCGCCTTGACATTCGGAGAGCTCGAAGCAGGGCGCGAGCGGCGGTTCGTGACGTGCGGAGAGCAGGTTCGCGAAGAGCAGGGCTTCGAACCACGTCGCATAGCGAAGCGGGCACGCGTCGTCCTTGCAGGTCACCGGACCTTCCTGCACCTTCTCCGGCTTCTCCGGCATGACGCTGACGAGCTCCGACCACTGCTTGCGCGTCAGCTCGAACTGCCCGATCTCGAACCCGCGCTCGAGCGTGACCGCCCTTGGGATCTCGGAGCTCTCACCACGCCAGAGCTCGCTCTCTGGCGAGCCCATGATGAAGCAGCCCGGCGGAATGCGACACCAACCATCCGCGCACTCAGCCACCACCGCCGGATGCCGACACACGGATCCATCGGCGGAGGCGGCTTCCCAGCCAGCCACCTCCGGACCGGCCGGGGCCATGTTGCTGGCCGGCGCGACGGAGGGCTCCTGGCGCTCCGCCTCGGGCTGGCAGCCGAGGGGTACGATCAGGAGAGCCCAGAGAGCGACACCGATCGCGCACGTCATCGAACCGCTTGTATTCATGGCTCGTCGCTGACCCCGAGGTCCGCCCCCACGACTTCGAATCGATCCGCTGCGGGCTGAGTCTTGAACCCCTCCGTCACGAGCAAGGCAACGCCGCCGAGCAGGCTCTCGTGGCCCAGTCCGCCATTCCAGCTGACGCGCTTTCCCTTGCAAGATTCGATGTTCTCTGCCGATTCACTGCACGCGGCGAGGTAGGCGTTGAAGAGATCCTTCATCCTCCAGCGCAACTCCGGCGTCGGATGGTTGTCGACCCCGTAGAGAAACTCCAGCCAATCGTACTCGGTGCCGAACGAGAGGAGGTCGGGGGACGAGCTCTGGTCGATGCAGTGCGTGTTGCGCCACCGGACGGCCTGCTTGCAGCTCACCGGGATCGGCGGCTGATTGACGTAGAGCCCGGTGACCGGGTCCTGCTCGCAATCGGTCACGCCCGGCATGCACGCCGTGTTCGACATCGGCTTGTAGTAGACGAACGTGCAGTCGGATTCCATGTCGGCGTTGAAGGCCTTGGCCGCGAAGTACTGAGCAAACCCCTCGACCTGCGCGGCGTTCGGCTCCTCCAGCGATTGCAGGCAATGGAGCCGCTGATCGGGGGGGACGCCATCGCAGCGACAGAGCGCGAGCTGGTCGGCTTCGCCCGCGCCGCAGCCGTACTCCGGCCTCATCAGCCCTTGACCGTTGCCCTGAATGAAATGACCGAACTCGTGCGCGACGACGTACTTGAAGCGGGTCGACGAAGCGACCAGACCATCTGGCTCGAGAAGCAACGTGTTGCCGCTCCTGCAGCTCGTCTGGAGCTGCTCCCCCGTGCAGGGATCGCTGGTGAGACAATATTCGTCGACGACGATCTCGATTCGACCATTGCCCTCGTAACGATGATCGATCATCGCACGTACGATGCCAAGCTCCCCATCGCTCTCGTGTTCACGTTTGAGCATCTGGCTGATCGCAGCGCCGGCTCGGGTGATCGAGTTGTGCTCGGTGAAGACCGGACGAAGGGGGGCCGGGGGCGTCGTGGGCCAATCGATCTGGCGGGCCGAGCACGTCGCGTCGGTGACGCTCCCGACGTCCTCCGCGTAGATCGCGCACATGGAGGCCGGCCCGCTCTGCCCGGTTTGCCGCACGACGACGTTGGCCCCGGTGAACGCTGAGCCGTTCATGGCGCAGTTGGTCTCCGAAGGGTCCAGGCAGTGCTGGCTGATGACGCGGGTCGCGATCTGGAGATCGGTGCCCAGCTGCCAGTGCGAGCGAACGGGGAGCTTGGGCCTCGGAACGCAGCCGTTGACGTCGAGCACGCCGCCGCGGTCGAACAACACGCCGGTCGAGTTCGTCATCGTGATCTGGTAGCGCGCAAAGCTCGCCGGGACCGGCTGCATCGCCTTGCCGGGAAGGTAGTCCTCGCTGCCGATGCCAGTCCAGGGGCCAGAGTCGATGAACTGCGCGTTCCAGTCGAAGCAGATGTCCGGGCTCGCGATCGGCGTCGCGGTGAAGCACATGCGGCCGCCGTCGATGCACGTCTCGTTCGCGCCGGTAGCGCCGGTATACAGGTCGACGTCGAACCCGTAGTCCCGGAGGTCGTCGTCTGCCAGGCAGAACCATGCATCGTCGTCGTCCACGTCGACCGAGACGTGGACCGTGGCCCGGTCGCGGGCGACCTGCACCGTGCCGCTGCTCGTCCGACCCTTGTCCTGGCCGTCGATGACGAGCTTGGCGACGAACGGATCGACCGAACCACACAGCCCCTCGCTCTCATCGAAGTTGAGCGAGGTGACCGTGAACGTGAAGGCGGCGGGGCCGGCCTCCTCGTTGCTCGTGTTGCCCACTTGCGGGCCCACGAAGTCGCCGTACACCTCCGAAGCCAGGTGGGACGTGGCGGACGTCGTCACCTCCGGCGCGAGCTGCACGCTCAAGGACGCGAGCGACACGCCCGGGCGCTCGATGGGGACGAGGGCGGGCGGCGGGGCGGGCTCTGGCTCCGGGGGGACATCTCCCAGATCGCAAGCGGGGCTGGACGAGCTCGCGGTCGCCGTCTCTCCGGCGAGCTGCCACGAGAGGCTGCCGCTCAGGTCGAAGGGCGCAAAGAACACCTTGTCGTGCACCCCGGGCAAGAGCGTCGTGGGCGGCACCACGCCTCCCGCGGGGACGAGCTGGTTCTGGGGGCCGAGCGGCACCGTGACCGGGAAGTCGCTCTCGTTCTCGTAGCCGAAGAGCGCGGCCCCCGCAGGGTGCTTGAAGCGTCGCACGCACTTGACCACCGGGTGAATGTTCAGGACATCGTGCCAGTGGTCGAAGGGGTCGAACGTGATGGTGGAGCCCGCCTCGGCGGCCTCGACCGTTTGCCCGAAGAACGACCCTCGATGTCCGGGCGACCCGACCGGCGCGAGGCGCAGGGTCGCGCTGGGCGCCACGATGGTCCCGTTGAACGCGGACTCGAGCGAGACGGTCCCGGTCCCGAGGTAGGCCAGGAAGAAGCTGCTGTCCGGGCCGACGATCTGAACGCCCCCTTTGAAGTCGAGCAGCTGGCGTACGTAGACGATCACCGGGCCGGCCGACGTGTCGAGGCGGGCGATCGACTGAGGCTGCATCTGGAGCTGATCGAGATAGTACGTGCCCGAGCTGAGATCCAGCGTGCTCCGGGAGCCGACGGAGACGCTCGTGTAACCTCCCGGGGCCAGCGACGAGGTCGTGTCCGGTCCGACGGGCGGTACGCTGACGAGCGACGGGAAGTCGACCGTGAAGCGCAGGTTCCCGAGCGGGTCGAGGGGCGTGGCTGCCAGCTCGGTCCCGACGATCGCTGCGCCGGCTTGCTTGGTGATGGTGCCTGCCGCCTGGACCGTGCCGGTGGCCTCCGTCTGACTCCCGAGCCAGACATTGCCTCCGCTGACGAGCGACCCGGTCCTCGTCGCGGCGTTGACCTCGAGGAGGCCGGTGCCGACGTTCACCGCCGGCGCCGGCGCGCCGTTCACGTCTCGCAGCGTGACCCCGCCGGCGATGCGCAGCGACTGCGATGCATGAAGGGCGACGTTGCTCTGTGAAAAGCCTGATGGGAACCCGAGCGCAATCTCGAACTGGTTCACGAGCGCCTGCTTGGCCGTGGAGATCGCGGCCTGCTCGGGAGCCTCCCCCTCGGGCGTACCACAGGCTACCACGCTCACGCTCGCTGCCAGCGCCAAGGCCCGTGAGAGCCGCGCCTGGATCCTTGAAGCGTCGTTCGTCGTGCCTCTTCCTCTGCCAGCGGCAGAAGGACACAACCTGGTGCGCTCCGGTAGATTGATGTTCTCGTGATTTGCCATTGTCATCCCGTGAGCACAGGCCGCTGTGGAAAACGCTGTTTCTCGGCCGCTCGGACTGGCACGTAGCACTCCATGTGCCAGGCGCAGAGAGCGCGAGATGTCTCGCTCCGTCGCGTTCCACGCGCTGGACGACGGGCCGCCCGCCGCGCGGTGAGCCCCATTCTCCATGACGTGTCACGGGCTGCAGCGTGACATGTCACGGATCGCGGCGTGACATGTCACGGCCCGCAGCGTGGCACGGCCCGCGGGAGCATCGCGCATCGGTCGCGTGCGGCTCTCGGCGGTTCGGCGCCGCAACGTCGTTGCCCAGGCTCGGTCCTGGCCCCGTGATAGGGAGAGCCCTCTTTACCCGCCCTCCGCCACCACCTCGCTCCAGTCGATGTCGAACCGCGCCAGGTACTTCCGCAGCCGGTCCGCGTCGTTGACGCTCTTCTTCTTCGCCCGCGACGCCGCGAACAGCACCCGTCCCGCCTCCGACAGCGACCGCGCGCTCCTCAGCACCCGCAGCACCTCGGCCAGCTGCACCCGGTCGAACGGGTCGAGCGCCGCCGCCCGGCGCGCGCCGAGCGCCGCGACCACGAGATCCTCCCCGTCGCTCCCCTCCCCCGCCGCGCCGCCCGCGGCGGGCGCTCGCCCGCCCGCCGCCGGCGCTCGCCGCCAGGCCTCCACCAGCCGCCCGATCTCCTCCTCCACGATCGGCACCCCGATCCTCCCCCCGGGCGCGAGCGTCGCCATCCGCGTCACGGCCGCGTTGAAGTCCCGGAAGTTGCCCGGCCACACCGCCTCTCGCGACGTCGCGAACTCGAGGAACCGCGCGCGCGCGTCGCGGCTCATCGTGATCCGCACGCCGAGCAGCCGCGCCGAGGCGTCGAGCTCGTAATCGAGGTTCGGCTCGATGTCCTCGACCCGCTCCCTGAGGCCCGGGAGCCGGAACGTCCACAGGTTGATCCTCGCCAGGAGGTCCTCCCGGAAGCGCCCCGCCAAAACCTCCAGCGCGAGATCCCGGTTCGTGCCGGCGAGCAGCTGGAACTCGCTCCTCACCTCCCTGTCCGAGCCGACCGGCAAGAACGCCTTCTCCTCGATCGCCCGCAGCAGCATCGCCTGCTCGTCGGCGCCGAGCTCGCCGATCTCGTCGAGGAAGAGCACCCCCTCGTGGGCCTTGCGCAAGAGCCCCGGGCGGTCCTGGAGCGCCCCCGTGAACGACCCCTTCGTGTGCCCGAACAGCGCCGACATCGCCCCGTCGCCGCGGATCGTCGCGCAGTTCAGATCCACGAAGTCGCCGCCCACCTGCCGGCGCCCCTTCTTGATGTCGTAGATCTTCCGCGCGAGCTGCGATTTGCCCGCCCCCGTCGGGCCCATCAGCAGGATGGGCGCGCGCGACGCGATCGCCACGTGCTCGATCCGCTCGATCAGCCGGTTGTACGCCGCGTTGCGCGTGTCGATGCCGCTCTTCAAGAACGACACCCCCTCGCGCTGCTCCTTCTGGAAGCGCGACGCGATGCGATCGTACTTCGAGAGGTCGAGATCGATGATCGTGAACGACCCGGCCGCGAGCTCCTCACGGTCGCGCTTCGGCGGCGACGTCTGGATGAGCCGACCCGGGAAGTACCGCGACTCCGTGAGCAAGAACAGGCAGATCTGCGCGACGTGCGTGCCCGTCGTGATGTGGACGAGGTAGTCCTCCCGGTCCGGCGCGAACGGGTACGCCCTCGCGAAGTCGTGGAGCGCGCCGTACACCGCCTCGAAGTCCCACGGATCGTCCACCTCGACCACGTGACCGCGGATGTCCGTCTCCGGCGAGGCGCGCCGCACGTCGCCCATCACCGTCTCGGCCAGACCCTCGAAGCGGCGCTGGTAGAGCAGCTCGAACCGGTCGACGATCAGGTCCTCGTGCTGGCACAGCGCCACGCTCGGGCGCCAGCGCGACCAGCGCTCCGCCGTCTTCCCGGTGTCCAGCGTCGGGCCCAGCATGCCGAGGACCACGGTCGTCTTGCGCGTCATAGAAGTTCCTCTAACCATTTTATACACAGGTCTAATCCGCAGGGCCAGCGGCCCCTGATCGCCTGGATTTCGAGTGGCACGCGCCGTGCGATACGCAGGAACGCCGAACCGACGGAGCGACAGACCGACGGAAACGACGGAGACCGACGGAGACCGACGGACCCCGCCGCGAACGAGCGTCGCGGCGCGCGCCGGACGGCTCGACCCCTCACCGGAGATCTTGCCATGGAGCGAAGCTACAACGTCATCCCCACGGACTCGGGCGTGCCCATCAAGGCGTGGACGGTCGGCGTGCCGTTCGAGACCGCCGCGGAGGCGCAGCTCAAGAACCTCGCCGCGCTGCCGTTCATCCACAAGTGGATCGCCGTGATGCCCGACGCGCACCAGGGCATCGGCGCGACCGTGGGGAGCGTGGTCGCGACGAGCGGCGCGGTCATCCCGGCGGCGGTGGGCGTCGACATCGGCTGCGGGATGATGGCGGCGCGCACGAGCCTCTCCGCGTCGCAGCTGCCGGACGCGCTGCGCGGGCTCCGGTCGGCCATCGAGGGCGCCGTGCCGCACGGCCGCACCGACAACGGCGGGAAGAACGACCGCGGCGCGTGGCGCTCGCCGCCCCCGGCCCAGGTCGCGGCGTGGGCCGAGCTCGAGCCGCGGTACCGGCAGATCGTCGAGAAGCACCCGCGCATCGGGCGCGGCTACGCCATCGAGCACCTCGGCACGCTCGGGACCGGCAACCACTTCATCGAGCTCTGCCTCGACGAGGAGGACCGCGTCTGGGTCATGCTGCACAGCGGGTCGCGCGGCGTCGGCAACCGGGTCGGGAGCTACTTCATCGAGCTCGCCAAGCAGGAAATGAGGCGCTTCTTCATCAACCTGCCCGACGCCGACCTCGCGTACCTGCCGGACGGGACGAGGCACTTCCACGACTACATGCAGGCCGTGTCGTGGGCGCAGGACTTCGCGGCGGTGAACCGCGAGCTGATGATGGCGCAGGTGGTCGAGGCGCTCCGCGGCTCGGGCGAGCTGCCGCCCTTCGACGCGACCGTGGAGGCGGTGAACTGCCACCACAACTACGTGGCGCGCGAGCACCACTACGGGAAGGACGTGCTCGTGACCCGCAAGGGCGCCGTCCGCGCGCAGGCGGGTGATCTCGGGATCATCCCGGGCAGCATGGGCGCGCGCTCGTTCATCGTCCGCGGGCTCGGCAACCCGGAGAGCTTCTGCAGCTCGAGCCACGGCGCGGGCCGCGTCATGTCGCGGGGCGAGGCGCGCCGCCGCTTCTCCGTCGCGGACCACGCGGCCGCGACCGCGGGCGTCGAGTGCCGCAAGGACGAGGACGTGATCGACGAGACGCCGGCGGCCTACAAGCCGATCGACGACGTGATGCGGGCGCAGAAGGATCTCGTCGACATCGTCCACACCCTGCGGCAGGTCGTCTGCGTGAAGGGGTGAGCCCCGCGCCCCGGCGCCGTGATATCGCTGATCCAGGGGAGAGCCGACCGCCATGCTGACCATCGATGGATCCATCGGAGAGGGAGGGGGCCAGATCCTCCGCACGACGCTCGGCCTCTCGCTGATCACGCAGACGCCCGTCCGTATCACCTCGATCCGCAAGGGCCGCGCGCGCCCGGGCCTGATGCGGCAACACCTGACGTCGGTCCGGGCCGCGGCCCAGATCGGCCGCGCCGAGGTGTCGGGCGCGTCGCTCGGCTCGCAGGAGATCGTGTTTCGACCGGCCGCGATCGTCCCCGGCGAGCACACGTTCCAGGTCGGGAGCGCGGGGAGCACGACGCTCGTGCTGCAGACCGTCCTGCCCGCGCTGCTCCGCGCGCCCGCGCCGTCGGCGCTCACGCTCGAGGGCGGCACGCACAACCCGCTGGCGCCGCCGTTCGACTTCCTGGACCTCGCCTACCTGCCGCTCGTGCGGAGGATGGGGCCGGACGTCACCGCGACGCTCGTGACGCCCGGCTTCTACCCGGCCGGCGGCGGGCTGGCCCGCGTCTCGATCGCGCCGGCGCCGGCGCTCGCGCCGCTCGAGCTCCTCGAGCGCGGGGAGATCCGCGCCCGGCGGGCGGTCGCGACGGTGTCGAACCTCCCGGGCGCCATCGCGATGCGCGAGCTCGACGCGGCGGCGGCGGTGCTCGGCTGGGAGCCGGGCTGCTTCAAGCCCAGCGTGCTGAGGGGCGGGAACGGCCCAGGCAACGTGCTCACCATCGCCGTCGAGAGCGAGCACGTGACCGAGGTCTTCACCGGGTTCGGGGTGAAGGGCGTGCGCGCGGAGTCCGTCGCCACGAAGGCGGCCGAGGAGGCGCGCGACTACCTCGCGGCGGGCGTCCCCGTGGGCGAGCACCTGGCCGATCAGCTGCTCTTGCCGATCGCCCTCGCGGGCCGCGGCGCCTTCCGGACCGTGCGCCCGTCATCCCACACGACAACCCACCTCGGGCTGCTCCGAGATCTCCTCGGGATCCGCTCGTCGGTCGAGCAGATCTCGGACGCGGCGTGGCAGATCGAGATCTGGCGCTGAGCGCGGTCCACGGCGGATCCACGGCCGATTGACGGCGGTGTCCCGGTTGTGCCACATCACGACGGGCGTACGGCGCGCCCTGCGTCGCGGGCTGCCCGCGGCACGACGGCGCGCCCGGACGGCGGCGACGCGGAAGGCGGGACAATGGCGAAGCGCGATTACCTCAAGATCACGGACACGACCCTGGCCGAAGCGCACCGCGTGCTCAGGCTCGCCGCTCGCCTGAAGGAGGAGCCGAAAGGGCGGCGCACGACGATTCTCGCCGGCCGGGCCATCGCGGTCGTCCTGGAGAAGGCGAGCACGCGCACGCGCGTGTCGTTCGAGGTCGGCATCGCGCAGCTCGGCGCCCAGCCGGTCGTGCTGAGCACCCAGGGCAGCCAGCTCGCCCGCGGCGAGCCGATCCGCGACACGGCGCGCGTGCTCGCCCGGTACTGCGACGCGATCGCGTTCCGCACGTCGTCGACCGCGCGCCTGCTCGAGATGGCCGAGGCGAGCGTGCCGGTGATCAACGCGCTCTCGGACGACGGCCACCCGGTGCAGGTGCTCAGCGACATCTTCACGATCCAGGAGGCGCTCGCGGCGAGCGGGGACAGGAGCGGCATCGCCGGCCGGCGCATCGCGTTCCTCGGCGACTGCGCGAGCAACATGGCGCGCTCGTGGCTCGAGGCGGCGCCGCTCTTCGATTTCCACCTCGTGCTCGCGGGGCCCGAGGGGTACATGCCGCCCGCCGACGAGGTCGAGCGCGCGCGGAAGACGGGCCACGTCACGATCGTGCACGACCCGCGCGAGGGCGCGGCGGGCGCGGACGTGGTGAACACGGACGTGTGGGCGAGCATGGGACACGAGGCCGAGGCGGAGAAGCGCCGCGCCGCGTTCGCCGGCTGGACCGTGGACGCCAGGGTGATGGCGAAGGCCGCGCAGCACTCCATCGTGCTGCACTGCCTGCCGGCGCACCGCGGCGAGGAGATCGACGACGAGACGCTCGAAGGGCCGCGCTCGCGCGTGTGGGATCAGGCCGAGAACCGGCTGCACGTGCAGAAGGCGCTGATGTTGTGGCTGCTCGGCGTCGAGCTGGCCTAGAGCGGGCGCGCGCCGCGCGGGGTCAACCGAGGAGCGCGCCGCGCCGGGACCGGGCGGGGGCCCCGTCGCCGCCCGAGCGGCCCGTGAGGTCCGCGACGACCTGCACCAGGTCGGCAGGGTCGATCGGCTTGGCGACGTGCTTCTGGAAGCCGGCCGCCAGCGCCCTCCTCCGGTCCTCGATCCGGGCATAGGCGGTCAGGGCCACGGCGGGGATACGCCGGATCTCGTCCCGGCCCGCCGCGCGGAGCTGGTGGATCAGCGCATAGCCGCTCTCCCCCGGCATACCGATGTCGCTGAGCAGGACATCGGGCCTCAGCCGCTCCAGGACGCTCATGGCCTCGCTCGCCGAGCCAGCCGTGGTGACCCGCGCGCCCGCTCCCTCCAGCAAGAAAGCGAGCATCTCCCGGGCGTCCGGCTCATCCTCGACGACGAGGACGTGAACGCCGAAGAGCGGCGGCGGCTCCCCGCTCCGCCGCGGGGCGCGCCCCGGCGCAGACGGCGGCCCCTCGTGCGCAGCGGAGGGCGCCGCGGGCAGGGGGAGCGCCACGGTGAACGTCGCTCCTGCCCCCTCGCCCGGGCTCTCCGCCTCCACCGTGCCGCCGTGCAGCTCGACGAGGTGGCGGACGATCGCGAGCCCCAGGCCGAGCCCGCCGTGAGCCCTCGTCGGCGAGGAGTCGCCCTGGCGGAAGCGGTCGAACACATACGGCAGGAACGACGTGGCGATGCCCTTGCCGTTGTCCGTGACCGAGATCGCGGCCTGGGAGTCGCTTCGCCCCAGCCTGACGGTGACCAGCCCTCGCTTCGGGGTGAATTTCACCGCGTTGGAGAGCAGGTTCCACATGACCTGCTGGAGGCGATCCGGGTCGCCGCACACGTGGTTGAGCCCCTCGCCCGGCTCGACGCGGATCTCGATCTCCTTCGCCTTCGCCGTCGGCGTGATGGTGTCCACGGCGGCCTCGATGACCGCCGCGAGATCCACGGCGATCGTGCGGAGCCGCAGCTTGCCCGTGATGATCCGGGAGACCGTCAGGATATCGTCGACGATCTGCGCCTGCGCGTGGGCGTTGCGCTCGATCGACGCCATGCCCTGCTTGACGCGCTCCGGGGCGAGGTCCTTGTCCTTGATCAGCCGCGCCCAGCCCAGGATCGCCGTGAGCGGCGTCCGCAGCTCGTGCGAGACCGTCGCGAGGAACTCGTCCTTCATGCGGTTCGCGTCCTCGGCCCGGATGCGGTCCTTCTCCGACTGGGCGAGCGCCTGCTGCTCGCGGCGGAGCAGCTCCGTGCGCTCGTGCTCGAGCTGCTTCAGCTCGGTGATGTCGACGACGGCGCCCGTCAGGAACAGCGGGGAGCCGTCCCGATCGGCGACGAGGCGCCCTCGATCGTGGACCCACCGGATCGACCCGTCGGCGCGGACGATGCGGTGGATGATGTCGTAGATGCACCGCTCGCGGATGCTCCGCTCGTGCATGGCGATCACCGCGTCGAGATCCTCCGGGTGGACGCGGCTCAGCCAGTCGCCCATGGGCTGCGTCGTCTCGCGCTCGTCCAGGCCCAGGATGCGGTTCAGGCTCGCGTCCCTCGTGTCGTACCGCGTCTCCAGGTCGACTCGCCACGTGCCCACGTCCGCCGCCCACGTGGCCAGCCGGAGCCGATCCTCCCGGTCCTGGAGCGCGCTCTCGATCCGGAACCGCTCGGTCAGGTCGACCGCGGCGCCGACCATGCGGATCGCCTTGCCGCTCGCGTCGCGGAGCACCGCGCCGCGATCGAACACGCGAGCGACGGAGCCGTCGCCGCGGTAGACGCGGTACTGCGCCGACCAGCTGTCGGCGTCCCCGTGGATGAGCTCCTCGAACTCGCGCGCAATGCGGTCGCGATCCTCGGGCAGCACGCGGCCCACCCACCACGCGGCGGTCGGGGCCATCTGCTCGGGCGCGTAGCGGAAGACCTCGTGAAACGTCGCGTTGCGCTCGACCCGGTCCGTCCGGATATCCCAGTCCCAGATCGGGTCCTTGATCGCTCGACCGAGGAGGCGATAGCGCTCGTCCTGTACGTCGGCCTTCAGGCGCGCGCGCTGCTCCCGGGCGCCTGCCTGCGCGGCGCCATCGGCGGCGCCTGCGAGCGCGACAGCGGCCTGATCGGCGAGCGCCTCGATCAGCAAGGCATCCTCGCCGGACGCCGGGGCGCCCCGCTCGGCCGCGAGCACGCCGGAGACACGGCCGTTGACGATCAACGGCGCGGCGGCGACGTGGGCCGCCCCGTCCAGCGCTCGCGCCATCCCGTCGTCGGCGCTCGGGAGCGGGCGGCCGCAGAGCTCGGCGAGCAGCGCCGGATCGAGCCCCAGCGCCGCTCGCACGACCGGGCGCTCGTCCTCGTCGTTCAGGATCAGGACGGCCCTGCCGGAGCCGCTCAGGCGCGTCGCCGCGGAGAGGACGATCTCTTGAATCGCGGGCGCCGAACACGCCGACGAGAGCGCGCGGCTGGCCTCGGTCAGCGCGCGGACCTGCGAGCGGTGCCTCTCCTCGTGTTCGATCACAGGCAGACGACCCTCGGATCCAGCATGAGGGTGCTCTCGCGGACGATGGGTGTGCATCCCTGACCAGATCAGCCGGGCACGCTCTTGGAACACGGCGCCCCGACACCAGAGCACGAGCAGGCGGTATGCCTCTTGCGGTCTTGTCATAGGAGCGCGTGGACATGCGCGCCAGCCAAGCTGCAGGCGATCCGGCGCAGAAAACTTGGCCCGGTATCCCGATTCCTGAGCAAACCCGCGCAGCGTGGATTTCCGCGACATGCCGCCCGAGCTCCTCCTGGCCGTGGCCGGCGCGGCGCTCTCCTTCGGGCTGGTCCAGACGCTCCGGCTCGCATGGAGGCGCGCATGGCAGCGGCGCCGGCTCTCGCGGTGCCGGGAGCAGGGCGCCGCGGGAGAGGCCCGCGCCGAGGCGCTCCTTCGCGAGCTCGGCTACACCATCGTCGGCCGGCAGGTCGCGGTCTCGTACGGAGTCCAGATCGACGGCGAGCCGGTCAGCGTCGGGCTCCGCGCCGACTACCTCGTGGCGCACGGTCCCAGGCGGTATGTCGCCGAGGTGAAGACGGGCCGGCTCGCGCCGCGCATCGACACGCCCGCGACGCGGCGGCAGCTGCTCGAGTACCGCGTCGCGTTCGACGTCGACGGCGTGCTCCTCGTCGACGCGGAGTCGCGGCGGGTGCGGTCGGTGGTGTTCCCGCTGCCCGCCGGCGCCGCGGCCGCGTCACCGTACGGCGCGCGCCTCGCGTGGGTCCTGGCGGCCGTCGTGGGGGGCCTCGTCGCGGCGATGGCCGCGCGCTCCGCGGGGTGACGCGGGCGCGCGGCGGGCCAGAGCGCGGCCTACGGGCGGCTCGCGGCGCGGCGCGCGCGGCGCCTGCGGCCGGCGAGCAGCAGGAGACCGAGCCCGAGCAGGCCGACCCTGGCCGGCGAGGCCTCCGAGGTCGCGCCCGCGCGGCAAGCGCAGGACGTGTCGGGCTTGTTGCCGCCCGTGCCGCCGCCGCTCGCGCCGCCGGAGCCGGAGCCGGAGCCGGAGCCAGTGGTCAGATCCACCGGATCGTCGAGCCCCACGTCGGGTCCGATCGACCCTCCGCTCGCGGCGGAGGCGGCGCCGCCGTGGACCACCGGCTCGCCGCAGACCCCGTTGACGCACGGCGCGTTGCCGGGGCAGACGGCGCCCGCGCACGCGTCGGCGCAGTTCCCGGCGACGCAGACCTGCCCGTCAGCGCACGTCTTGCCGTCGCAGCCGGCGTCGACGCAACGGCCGTCCCCCCCGCACACCTTGCCGGTCGGGCAGGTGCGGCAGCCGCAGTTGGACTGGCAGATGCCGCGCTCGCAGACCGCGCCGTCCTCGCACTCGATGTGGGCGCAGAGATCCACGCACCGCCCGAGCTGGCACTCCTGGTTCGCGGGGCAGACGACGCCGTCGCACCCGCCCACGCAGTTGCCGCCGACGCAGATCTGGCCGCCGGTGCACTCCTTGCCGACGCACGCCTGCTCCACGCAGAAGCCGTCGTCGCAGACGAGCCCGGCGTCGCAGACGACCTCGCCGCGCCCGCAGTACGGCACGCACGACCCGCGGTTGCACACGAAGCCCTCGTCGCAGAGCCCCTCGCCGTTATCGACCTCGCCGTCGCAGTCGTTGTCGATGTTGTCGCAGGTCTCTTTCTGCTCGCCGGGCTCGAGCACGGGCAGGCACTCGACCTCGCCCTCGGTCGCGCAGCCCGTCCTGCCCACGGCGCACGCGCCCTGCAGGCCCGTGTCGCAGACCTCGCCGCCGCCTTTGCAGGTCACGCCCGTGATGTAGTAGACGAAATCGTTGAAATCGCCGTCGTTCTCGTACCCGCCCTGGCTCCCCTTCCAGCTCGTCGCGGTCACGGGCAGGTCCTCGAAGGCGACATAGAACGCGTCGGGCTCGGCGGTCGACGTGTAGATCAGCGTGGTCACCCACGGCTCGTTCGGCGTGCAGCTCGTGCAGACGGTGTTCAGCTCGCGCTGCGAGAACTTCGTCTGGGTGCAGTAGGTGCCCTCCTTGCCGATCAGCGCGAAGCCGACCAGGCCGCCCTGGTACCGCGCATCGTTCCGGATGTCCGCCGCCGAGAACTGCCGCGGCGTCCAGTCGTGCTGCCCCGCCTGGGTGGTCTGCATCGTGGCCAGCGGGCAGAAATCGTTGTCCTCGCACCGGAACGCCGTCGACGTGTCAGCGGGGATCAGCTCGTAGATCTGGTTGTCCGGCGGGCGCGTGCCGCTCGCGTTCGCGTTGTACCAGCCGAACGCGACCTTGCACCCGCCCCCGCGCAGCACGAGCTCTCCCGAGAACCCGCAGAGCGGCGAGAACACGCCTGGCTCCGTGCTCGCGTCGGCCACGGGATCGATGTCTTCCCCCCGGTACCCGAAGAGCCCCTCGAGCGTGACGGCATCCCTGGGGAAACCCCGGCCCGTCACGAGGCCAATCTCGTTGTCGCGGACCGGCGTGGGCAAGTCCGTGCCGTCCAGCTGCTCCACAGCAGCGCTCGCGGGCACGGCCCCGGCGAGCGGGGCAAGCGATAGGAACAAGGAAAACGCGGCTCGAGCCGCGCGGCGGCGAGGCGTCGTGAAATAAGGCGTTTGCGGCATGAACACCACTCTACACCTCCCGAAGAGACCAGGGTGGATGAGATGACACATCTCCACACCACCAGAATTATGCAGCACGGTTGTTCCTGCGTCGCAGCGCGCAGCCGTCTTGACGCACGCCGTCACCACGACGCATGGAGTTGATCTGACGTTGAGTCGACCGTCAGCGTATTCCGGCGCCGCTCCACTTCGCGCCGGGACAGGCCTCCTCGGGGCGCTGCGCGAACGACTGCGGCGGAATCGCCACAATGGCGCAATGAAATAGCGGAGCAATGAAACGACGGCGCGCGCAACGAAACAACCAACAGCGCGGCCGATCAACGCAGCGACGCGCCCGGCCCGGGGTGTTGCCCGGGTGTGTTAGGCTCGCGCGCTCAGGCTGCGCGTTTCCACCGCCACCGTATGACCAAGAAATCGCTCCGCGTCTATTTCATCGCCCACCACGACGGCCGCTTCACCGGGATCCTCCTTCGCACGTGGGCATTCCTCTTCGATCGGCCGGCGCCGTCCGCGTATGGCGCCTCCGAGGACGAGGTGCTGCGCGCGATCGAGGTCGAGCTCCACGCGAGGCTCGCCACGGACGAGGACGATCTCGATCGCTACCTGTGGGACGAGTCGTTCGAGGTCCGCTCGCTGGACGTCGACGTCCACCCGCAGACCACGGTCAAGCGGACCGCCGTCGTCGGCCGGCGCCAGATCCCGCTGCGGCTCACGTACCTCGCGAGCAAGCTCGCCGAGGGCGGCGTCCGCGTGATGCTCCCCCGCTTCGGCTGGTCCGTTGTCCTCGAGGATCTCTCGATTGCGCCCGACGTGCTCCGCCAGCTCGTCACGAGCGCGCTGCTCGGCGAGTCCCCGCGGTCGCTCTTCGATTTTCGCCGGGAGGGAGACGAGTACGTGCGCCCGTGGTCGCCGCGCCGGATGGAGCGCGCCGGGCGGACCGCTCGGCGCCCGGAGGACGAGCGCCCCACGCTGCACGCCGTCTCCGAGGATCTCGTCGAGAAGGCCGCGCGCCAGCGGCTGCCGCTCGCGGTGGGCGAGTCCGAGGAGCTGGAGCAGGCGCTGCCGCTGTTCGACGTGGCGCGCGCCGCGCACGGCGCGTCGCTGCCGTCGATCCTGCTGGTGGGCGGCCCGGGCGTCGGCAAGACGACCTGGGTCCACCGCCTGGCGCGGCGGTTCGCGGCGTGGCGAAGGGACAAGGCGCGCGCGAGCTCGCCGGGCCTGTTCAGCACCTCGGCCGATCGGCTGCTCGCCGGGATGAAGTACCTCGGCATGTGGCAGGCCAGGTGCCTGAGGCTCGTGAGCGAGCTGTCGCACGAGGGGGATCTGCTCCACGTCGGCGCGCTCCTGCCGCTGCTCCGGCCGCAGCCGGACGGCGCGTCGATCGGCGACGTGTTCCTGCCGGCGCTCCGGACCGGCGAGGTGAGCCTCATCGCGGAGTGCACCGAGCCGGAGCTCGAGGCGTGCCAGCGCCGCGCGGCCTCGCTCGTGGCGTGCTTCCAGATCGTCCGGCTGCGCGAGCCGGATGCGGCCGCGGTGCCGGCGCTGCTCGCGGAGTACGAGGCGCGGAAGGACACGCGCGTCCGGCTGCACCCCGCGGGCAAGAAGCGGCTGGTGCAGCACCTCGCGATGTTCCGGCGCGACGTGCTCTTCCCCGGCAAGGCGTTCCGCTTCTTCGACTGGCTCGCGCAGGAGGCCGGCGCCCGGGCCGGCGCGGAGGCGGATGCGGCCGGAGCGGCGCCGGCGCGCGTGCTGTACCCGCGGGACGTGTCCGAGGCCTACGCGCGCCACTCGGGGCTGCCGATCGAGCTCATCGCCGACGAGATCCCCGCGAGCGCCGAGACGATCGCGCGCGGGCTGAAGCGGCGCGTGATCGGGCAGGACGAGGCGTGCGACACGGCGGCGCGGGTGCTGGCGCGCTTCAAGGCCGGGATGAACGACCCCGAGCGCCCGTGCGGCACGCTGCTGTTCGTCGGCCCGACCGGCGTGGGCAAGACGGAGCTCGCGAAGGAGCTCACGCGGTCGATGTTCGGCGACGAGGGGCGGATGATCCGGCTCGACATGAGCGAGTACAGGCTCCCGGGCTCGTCGGCGCGCCTGCTCGCGGCGGGGCCGGACGCGACGACGCTGGCGCAGCGCGTGCGGCAAGAGCCGCTGTCGCTCGTGCTCCTCGACGAGATCGAGAAGGCGCACCGCGAGGTGTTCGACCTCTTGCTCGCGATCCTCGGCGAGGGGCGGCTGACGGACGAGGACGGGCGCCACGTGGATTTCCGGATGGTGCTCATCGTGATGACCTCGAACCTCGGCGTCGCCGACCGGGCGCCGGTCGGCTTCGGCGGCGACGACGAGCGCGCCCTGCCCCCGGGCGCGCGGCGCGCGGCGCCGGCGGGCGTGCGCGAGCACTTCCGGCCGGAGTTCGTGAACCGCATCGACCACGTCGTGCAGTTCCGGGGCCTCGGGCGGGACAGCGTGCTCAGGATCGTCGATCTCGAGCTGGCCAAGGCCGAGGCGCGCACCGGGCTCGTGCGGCGCAACCTGAGGCTCCGTGTGCTGCCCGAGGCGCGGGCCTGGCTAGCCGAGGCGGGGTTCGATCCGAGGCGCGGGGCGCGGCCGCTGAAGCGGGTGATCGAGGAGCGGGTGATCACGCCGATCGCGGCGCGCATGGCGGAGGATCCGGGGTGCCGGGATCGAGAGGTCGTGGTGGCGGGCGGGGGCGCGGGGCTCGAGGTGCGGTTCGGGTAGCC
This sequence comes from Sorangium sp. So ce128, assembly GCF_051525245.1. Classification (NCBI taxonomy): domain Bacteria; kingdom Pseudomonadati; phylum Myxococcota; order Polyangiales; family Polyangiaceae; genus Sorangium; species Sorangium sp. So ce128. Next base: position 10,146,264 of record NZ_CP150313.1, read on the forward strand.
GGCCGAGAGGGGGGCCGGGCGCAGCCCTCGCCGAGCGGCCTTGCGCCCCTCAGCCCGCGCCGGCGGGCTGTTCGACCTCGGGGCCGGGCTCACCGTGCACGACGGCCCACACGAACTCCGGAATGAGCGCGAGCGAGTGCTGGTCCTGCGTGACGCCGATGAGGCCGCTGACGAACTCCAGGGGGTGCTCCCGGCGCTGCGCATCGATGAAGCGCAAGGGCACGCTGGTCAGCCCCGGCGGGAGCTGCGCGAACCCGGGTCCCTCCGGAGCCGCCAGCGCGGAGAGCGGGTTGCGCCGGGCCTCCGCGGCCTTCCAGCGATCGAGCCAGCCGTCGAGATACGCATTCCAGACGAAGTGGTCGGCCGGCCAGGCGCGCAGGTACGGAAAGAGCACGTGGATCCACCCGGTGAGCTCATCCGCGGAGTTCTCGTACCGGAAGAAGGCGCGCCAGAACGCTGGATCCTGACGCCCCTCCGCCGCAGCGACGATCTGGTCGAGCACCGGCAGGAGCACGTCAGTCCAGCGCTCCGCCCCGAAGGGGACGAACGCCGCCGCGCGGTGGCGCACCCAGCGCCAGTCGTCCGCCGTGCCGAGCAGGTAAATGCGCGGGATTCCACGTTCCGGAAAGCTCATGTCCGCGGGGAAGGGCGGCTGCCACTCGAAGTGCGGCACGAACGGCGTCATCACCGTGAGCTCCGACGCCACGCGCTCCACCGGTCCCGTGGTGGAGAAACTGGCTGTCACGAGCTCCCGCAGCTTGCCGACCCGCGCGGCGATCAGGGTGGAGAAATCCGAGAACGCGACGGGCCACGGGTTCACCTCACCCAGCGTGAAATCCGGCCGATCGATCCTCAGCTCGAAGTCGCTGTCGTCGAGGAGGACCTGACGCCGCTGCGCCTCGTTCGCGGCGACGTGGAGCGTGAACCCCCGGGCAAGGCAGAACCAGACCACGTCGGGTGACAGCACGAGGGGATAACGCTGGGTATAGGCCATGTAGGCCGCCTGGACGAGCGGGTGCACGTCCGTGCGTCCGACGAGGGGCAGGCGATGGCGGTAGGCGGCCTCGACGGGCGAGACGAGCAGGCTCTGCACCGTCGCTTCCTCGTCGAACGCGGGCAGGGGCGCCGTCGAAGGCGCGACCTCGGCAACGTCGATCGTCGTGACGCTCATGGCTCCTCGTCCTCCTGGCCCTGCGCGACGGCTTCATGGGCCAGCGCTGCCGTAGATAGAACCTCGTACACAAGCGCGCCGCGCGAGACAACTCGCGCCGGCGGCAACCGCGCAGCGAGCGGGCTCAACCCTGGAATCGCCTCGGCGGCACCTCGACCTCGTCGGGCGCGCCGACGCACGGCCGTGCGCCAGACGCGTGAGCGGAGAGGCAGCGAGCGCTCACCCACAACGGAACATTTCAGTGAAACTGACACATCCGTGCGTGCAATTAGAGCGCCAGGTTACCTGCTCGGCGGACCGACCGCAATCGCGATGCTTGTCGCCGCGTCGCCCTGGATGCATGCGCGGATTCGGTCCCGGCGGAGCGCCACAATGGCGCGAAGGTGCGGGATCTCCCGGTCCACAAGGCGGATCCCGAGAGATTCGCTGCTGGCCGAGCTGGGCGACATGGCACGGCATATCCCGCCTCCAGGCGAGGATCGAGGCGCTTGGCAGCGCATGAGTTTCGCGTCATTCATGGCGCATGCCCTCCTCGCGCAGCTCCTCGCGCAGCCGTTCGCCTTCGCCGTCGAAAGCCACAGGTGTCCGCTCGGGGCTGCGCGCCCAGGTAAAGAGCGCGGGCAATTTCGCGCATCCTCTGACCGACGCCGGCAGCACGTCGAGCAGCGCGGCCGCGCCCAGCGCCGTGAACCAGGCCGCGGCTCCCAGCCCGACCCCGAAGCCAGACCCCTTCTCCGGCTGGGATCCCGTCACGCGGAAGAGCACCAGCAAACCGAGCTCGCCCGGCCCGACGACCACGACGACGGCCGCGCCGCACAGTCCATCAGGGAGCCAGTTCGGGAGCACGACGACCGGCAACAACAACCCCAATGTCGGTCGAGCCCCCACCAGCGCGCCAAGCTCCCCGACCGCGACGCCGAGGCCGCCGCTCTCCAACGCCGGGAACCTGCAGGATCCGGTCAGGCCTCGATCCGCCCAGTCCGATGGCGGCCTCCCCAAGGGCTCCACCCAGCCTCAGACCACCGAGCCCACCGTCAGGCCTCGATCCGCCGCTTCCGATGGCGGCCTCCCCAGGGGCTCTACACAGCCTCAGACCACCGAACCCACCGTCAGGCCTCGCTCCGCCGCTTCCGATGGCGGCCTCCCCAGGGGCTCTACACAGCCTCAGACCACCGAGCCCATCGTCAGGCCTCGATCCGCCGCTTCCGATGGCGGCCTCCCCAGGGGCTCTACACAGCCTCAGACCACCGAGCCCATCGTCAGGCCCCGCTCCGCCGATGGCGGCCTCCCCAGGGGCTCCACACAGCCTCAGACCACCGAGCCCATCGTCAGGCCCCGCTCCGCCGATGGCGGCCTGCCCAAGGGCTCCACACAGCCTCAAACCACCGAGCCCACCGTCAGGCCTCGCTCCGCCGATGGCGGCCTGCCCAAGGGCTCCACACAGCCTCAGACCACCGAACCCACCGTCAGGCCTCGCTCCGCCCCTTCCGATGGCGGCCTGCCCAAGGGCTCCACCCAGCCTCAGACCACCGAGCCCACCGTCAGGCCTCGCTCCGCCGATGGCGGCCTGCCCAAGGGCTCCACCCAGCCTCAGACCACCGAGCCCACCGTCAGGCCTCGCTCCGCCCCTTCCGATGGCGGCCTCCCCAAGGGCTCCACCCAGCCTCAGACCACCGAGCCCACCGTCAGGCCTCGCTCCGCCGATGGCGGCCTCCCCAGGGGCTCCACCCAGCCTCAGACCACCGAGCCCACCGCCAGGCTTCAATCCGCCCCTTCCGATGGCGGCCTCCCCAAGGGCTCCACCCAGCCTACCGACCAGCCATCTCCAGGCCTCGGCAAGGGTCCCCAAGGGAACACCAAGGCGACGGAGCCAGGAAGCACGGCTCCCAAGGGGGGCGAGGTGCCCGGAGGGACACCCGCGAAGGAGACGGTCGCAAAGGACAGCACGTCAGCTCAGACCTCCCCCAAGACGGGCGAGACCGGCGCGAAGAGCACCCCCGCCCCTAAACCCGCTGCCACCGCGGAGCCCACGCCCGCCAAGCCCTCCACCTCGAAGTCACCGCCCGCGGGGCAGGGCTCCCGGCAGCCGGGGGCCGGCGGCTCGGGACCGACGCCGGGACACTCGTCCACCACGGCCGACCCAGCGCAGGACGGCAAGGTGACATGGATCGCGGACAAGGCCGTCAAGAAGTCCGAATGGAGGACTCAAACGGGTAGAGGCAGCCGCAAGAAGGCGAAGCGAGGCCTCCCGAGCATCGCCGACCAGCTGACCAGCGGCGGCTTCCCCGCCCATCCCGCGCAGGCGAAGAAGGATCTCGGGAAGCGCTTCCCGAAAGGACCGCTGTTCAACGAAGCCGAGTGGAACGCCTTCGAGCAGCTCTCCTCGACCCCTCAGGGACAGCGCTGGCTCAACGCCTCCGGCATGCTCACGCTCGACCAGGTCAAGCAGTACCTGTCGGACGACAAGGACGACAATCCCGAGAAGTTCCGCGGCTTCCACCAGCTCCACAAGCCGAGCAAGGTCGTCCTCGCGAGCTACGTCTCTCGACAGAGGAACAGCGGCGAGGGCGGGCAACGCTTCGAGGGCACCCCTCCAGCCGCGGTGGCCCTGTCGATGGAGGCGAGGCACGCGAGCGACCCGGCGAGGCGGGACGAGCTCAAGCAGGAGATCGATCGGGGCATCGCGGCAGAATGGGCCAAGACGCTCGAGCACACGGCGCCGAACGACGACGCGACCAAGGCGATCGCGCAAGGCGCCGTGCCGAACCCGACGGGAAGCGGCACCCTCTCGAACGACGATGTCCTCGACAGGTACAACCAGTCGATCGAGGTGCTCACGAACGTCTTTCACCTGCTCCAGGAAGGCGCCGAGATCTACGACGACAGCGCAAAGAGCCATGTCCCGCTCCGCGACGTCCCCGTCGCCAAGCTCCTCTCCCACGGCGGCCGGGTCAACATCCAGATCCCCGCGGGCACGCCTCCGTACGCGGTGACCGAGCTCCTCGGCATCACCGACGGGCACGGCAACCCGAAGGCCGGCGTGTTCCCGCGCGCCTTCGGGACGCACCACATCGCGCTCGGCAAGGGCAAATTCAAGGAGGAAGGAGGACACGTCGCCGCCATCAAGTCCAAGCTCGATGACACCGAGCTCTACGGCATGAACCTCGCCATCGGCGGCCTCGGCCTCAAGGACTTCAACGGCGACGTCATCCTGCCAGACGGCGCTCACGGCCACATCTTCATCGGCCACCGGCCGCCCAGGTCGGACAGGCCGGGCGCCCTCCAGATCGGCATCGAGACGACAGGGCCCAACGCGCCCAGCACCGTCGGCTACATCCACAACTGGCGCTCCACCGAGAAGACCGCCAACCCCATCTCCAGCGTCGGCGGCCTCAAGCAGGACAAGATCGGTGACGACCAGATCAAGAATGCTCGCACCGTCGACCTGGGCAAGCTCGGCGACGACTGGGCCGGGGTCCTCAAGGACCGAGCGGACAGGTTCGAGCATGACCTGGCGGAAAGGGGCAAAGACGCGATCGGCGAGCTCGTCGGCCCGCGCACCCTGCCGCCGGAAGACATCCAGGACACCGAGCAGCGTGCCTCCGAGCAGCGGTCGGGAGGGCCCGATCAGGAGCCGCGGGACGACGAGCCCCGCGATCCGCCCGGGGATCGCGCGTCGTCACCGAAGGAAGATGCCCAGGACCCCGAGCAGCGCGCCCCCGAGCAGCCGACGCGAGGGGCAGAGCAAACCTCCCAGGACAACGAGCCACGCGAGCTGCCCGGTGATGCCCCGGAGCAGACGACGGCCAAGGCGCCGGAGGCCTCGAGTCCTCAACCGGGCGCTTTGCCGACGCAGGGCGCCCAAGAAAAGGCGCCGGAGAGACCCGGCCAGCCCCGGCCAGAGGCGGCCCCGCAGCTGCCCGCAGGGCGCCCCGTGGACCCCACGGCCATCACCACGGGGATGCAGGCGCCAGCGCCCGCCACGTCCGGTTCAGCCCAGGACCAGGCCGCGAGCGCCACCGGAATGCCGCCCGATGAGACCCCCGCGCCCTCCAGCGCGAGGAAGCGGACAGCCGCGCAGGCGCACAGCGACGACGAGCAAGACGCCCCTGCGAGCTCCAAGAGAGCGAAGAGTTCGGGGCAGCCCTCCTCTTCGTCGCAGGCGGCTCAGTCCGCGCCCGAGAGGAGCGGCGCCGGCCTCCTGGCGTCCCGGCACATCAAGGCGCTCCACGACTTGATGCAGATGTCGGACATGAGCCCTGAAGGGCTGACGATGCGCGGGATCACCGGCGGAGGGGCGTTCACGAGCAAGCGCGGCAATGACGGCGAGCTGAGCACCGATCTGCGCCCGGACGAGCTGGACACCCTTCGCCAGAAGGTCGACGACTTCTCCCGCGTCGCTCAGGACCTGCTCACGCGTACCCAGGACCTGCCCCAAGAGGACCTGACCCTCTACAGGGTCATCAACGATCTCGACACCAGCTCGCTGAGCGAGGGCGACACGCTCGACGAGATCCTCCCGAGCTCGACCTCATGGACCTCCGAGCTCGCTTTGGATCAATGGGTCAAGGACGGCGGGCTCGTCATGAAGATCAACACCACGAGCCATTACCCGACGGTGATGTTCTCCTACCCCGACGAGCAGCGGGACGAGGACCCGATCGCCTACAATCAGGCGCAGAAAGAGGTCCTCCTGGTGCCTTCGCGCATGACCATCACCAGGGTCACCGACCGGGAGCACAACGGCAAGCGCTTCCGCGAGGTCGAGGTGACGCCCAGAGAGCTTGAGTCCGGCGAGCTCGACGACGTGTTTCAGAGAGCGTCCCAGCGCATCGAGGAGAAGCAGAACGCCAAGCCGAAGGAGAAGAGCTTCGAAGTCGAGGATCGAGCGGCCATCGCCGAGCAATTCGGCGATACCGTGGCCGACGAGATCCTTGGTCACGTCGATAACCTCCCCCACTCCGGCGAGATCGTGGTTCGCGACAAGGCGGGTACCCCTTGGCGGATCGTCTCCGCGGACAGCAGGTTCGGTATCGACCTTCAGGAGAAGAAGGCGACGCCGGCAGACGCCGCCGCGGGCAACGCCGATACGGTGACCGGGGCCCCGGCGCCCAGCTGGCTTCACGCGCCCCCCCAGGGCGACGGCGCCGCCACCAGCAACGTGGACGACGCCGCTTCGGCGAACGCCGGCACGATGACGTCTGCGCCGACCGTGCCCCAGGCAGGCGACGCCGCCACCAAGCAGCTCGGAGGCGCTCCGAGCGCCGCAAACCAGGGTGCCGCTGCCACCGGAGGCCCAGCTCCAGGCAAAGCCGCCGCTTCCACCGCCACCGACGGCCTCGCCGCGACCGACAGCACCCCCACGAACGACGGCAAGGCATCGATCGACGCGACGCTCGAGGCGCTGAACGAGAAGAGCGCCCGATGGTCTCATCCGGCCACGGACGACAACAAGCAGGAGGCCGCGGCGCTGCTCGGCGAGCTCATGCGAGCTCAGGACGTGGATGAGTCGCTCATCCGGAGGCTCGAGGAGCTCATCAAAAACCCCGACTCCCTCTCCCAGTCGCAGTTCGCCATCTGCGCGCTGAACGGCGTGCTCCACGCGCTGCTCACCTCCGACCTGAGCGGGTTCGCGCGCGTGGTCGCGGCCGAGTTCTCCGGCAAGCTCTTCGACCGCAAAGGCAAGCTGCTCGCCGACTTCTCGCTGCCCGCGCAGGGCGAAGACGGCGCTGCCACGAGCTCGAAGGTCGCCGATCCCATCCAGCGTGTCATCCGCGGCGAGATCCCGCTGGAGCAGGCCCCGATCGGCAACAAGCTGCTCCAGAACGGCATCAAGAAGGCCGGGGCCAAGCGCGCCGACGTCGAGCGCAAGGGGGGCGCCTTCTCCGACAAGCACGTCCTCGATTACCTCCTCGCCCGGGGCATGGGCAAGATGCTCAGCAAGCTCGCCCGGGAGCAATACAAGGCCGACGCCGAGAACACCGCCCGCGCCATCCCCGGCTACCTCGACAAGGCAGCCACGAGGCCCAAGGACGCCACCGGCCCGTCCAAGAAGCGGGGAGATCTGCTGCTGTCGGCCAATTCGCTGGTGACGCTCTTCAACGACATCCTGGGCGGCGACGCCCGGACCATGGTCGCCGGTGACGGCTACGACGTGAGCCGCATCAACGACGTGCTCTCGCGGCCCGACCAGGCCCCGTTCGTTCTGGCCACGGTCCTCGACGGCAAGGCGCTCGCCGAACGCGCGGCGGAGTTTGCGAAGGATCCGAAGAAGTCCAGGCCGTTCGAGGACGCGGGCACGTTCGACGCGTCGAGCACGCACCAGGTCGTCATCAACGGCAAGATCACGGACAGCGGCACGCACTACACCGTGCCCATCTATTCCTGGGGGCAGACCTTCTCCATCGACGTGAAGAAGGAGGTCATGCCGAAGCTCTTCACCGTCGTTACCTACGGCTCATTCGCCACGGCGCAAGGGCAGGCGCAGGCGCCTGCCACGTCCGGTACAGCCCAGGATCAGGCCGCGAGCGTCACCGGAATGCTGCCCGACGAGACCCCGGCGCCCGACAGCGCGACGAAGCGGAAAGCCGCGCAGGCGCTCAGCGACGACGAGCAAGGCCCCGGATCGAGCGCCGAGAACAAGAAAGCGAAGAACGCGGGGCAGCCCTCCTCTTCGTCTTCGTCTTCGTCTTCGTCGCAGGCGGCGCAGCCCGCGCTCGCGAGGAGCGGCACCGGCCTCCTGGCGTCCCGGCACATCGACGCGCTCCAGGGCTTGATGCGCGACATGTCGAATACGACCCCGGAAGCGCAGACGATGCGGGGGATCCCCGGCGGAGGGGCGTTCACCAGCAAGCGCGGCGAAGACGGCGAGCTGAGCACCGATCTGCGCCCGGACGAGCTGGACACCCTTCGCCAGAAGGTCGACGACTTCTCCCGCGTCGCTCAGGACCTGCTCACACGTACCCAGGACCTGCCCCAAGAGGACCTGACCCTCTACAGGGTCATCAACGATCTCGACACCAGCTCGCTGAGCGAGGGCGACACGCTCGACGAGATCCTCCCGAGCTCGACCTCATGGACCCCCGATCTGGCCTTGGATCAATGGGTCAAGGACGGCGGGCTCGTCATGAAGATCAACACCACGAGCCATTACCCGACGGTGATGTTCTCCTACCCCGACCAGCAGCGAGACGGAGAGCCGATCGCCTACAACCAGGCGCAGAAAGAGGTGCTCCTGGTGCCGTCGCGCATGACCATCACCAGGGTCACCGACCGGGAGCACAACGGCAAGCGCTTCCGCGAGGTCGAGGTGACACCCACTCAGCTCCCGCCGCGCGAGCTCGACGCCGTGTTCGAAAGAGCCTCCGAGCGCATCGAGGAGAATCAGAACGCCAAGCCGAAGGAGAAGAGCTTCGAAGTCAAGGATCGAGCGGCCATCGCCAAGCAATTCGGCGATGCCGTGGCCAACGAGATCCTTGATTACGTCGACAAGCTCCCCGACCGCAGCGAGCGGGAGATCGTGGTTCGCGACAAGGCGGGTACCCCCTGGCGGATCGCCTCCGCGGACAGCATGTTCGGTATCGACCTGGAGGAGAAGAAGGCGACGCCCGCGGGGCGCTCCGTGGACCCCACGGCCGTCACCACCGGGATGCAGGCGCCGGCGCCCGCCGCGTCCGGTTCAGCCCAGGACCAGGCCGCGGGCGCCACCGGAATGCTGCCCGACGAGACCCCCGCACCCTCTAGCGCGAGGAAGCGGACAGCCGAGCAGGCGCTCAACGACGATGCGCAAGACGCCCCGGCGAGCTCCAAGAGAGCCAAGAATTCGGGGCAGCCCTCCTCTTCGTCTTCGTCGCAGCAGGCGCCGCCCGCGCCGGGGAGGGCCCTGGCGTCCCGGCACATGGACGCGCTCCATCGCTTGATGCGTGACATGTCCAACACCAGCCCTCAAGCGCAGACGATGCGGGGGATCCCCGGAGGCGGCGCGTTTACCAGCAAGCGCGGCACGGACGGCGAGCTGAGCACCGATCTGCGCCCGGACGAGCTGACCACCCTTCGCCAGAAGGTCGACGACTTCTCGAGCGTCGCTCGGGACCTGCTCACCGGCACCCAGGACCTGCCTCAAGAGGATCTGACCTTCTACAGGGTCATCAACGATCTCGACACCAGCTCGTTGGTCGAGGGCGGCACGCTCGACGAGCTCCTCCCGAGCTCGACCTCATGGACCTCCGATCTGGCCCTGAATCAATGGGTCCAGGACGGCGGGCTCCTGATGAAGATCAACACCACGAGCAAATACCCGACCGTCATGTTCTCCTACCCCGACGCGCAGCGGCCCGGGGACGCAATCGCCTACAATCAGGACCAGAAAGAGGTTCTCCTTGTGCCCTCGCGCATGACCATCACCAGGGTCACCCCGCGGGAGCACAACGGCAAGCGCTTCCTCGAGGTCGAGGTGACGCCCAGAGAGCTTGAGTCGAACGAGCTCGACGACGTGTTCGAAAGAGCGTCCCAGCGCATCGAGGAGAAGCTGAACGCGAAGCCGAAAGAGGTGTCCTTCGAGGTCGACCAACGACCGAAAATCGTCGCGCAATTCGGTGATACCGTGGCCGACGAGATCCTTGGTTACGTCGGCGATCTCCCCCACCCCAGCGAGGGGGAGATCGTGGTTCGCGATAAGGACGGTACCCCCTGGCGGATCGTCTCCGCGGACAAGGATTTCGGTATCGCCCTTCAAGAGAAGAAGGCAATGCCCGCTGACGCAGCCGGGAGCAGCGCCGCTACGGTGACCGGGGCCCCGGCGCCCAGCCCGACCCGCCCGCCCGCCCAGAGCGACGGCGCCTCCACGGACCATGCAGGCGCGCTGGCGACCGTCACCGGAATGGCGCCCATCCAGGACCCCGCGCCCGCCAGCGCGAGGAAGCGAACAGCCGCGCAGGCGCACAGCGACGACGAGCAAGACGCCCCGGCGAGCTCCAAGAGAGCCAGGAATGCGGGGGAGCCATCCTCTTCCTCTTCGCCGCAGCAGGCGCCGCCCGCGCCGGGGAGGGCCCTGGCGTCCCGGCACATGGACGCGCTCCAGGGCTTGATGCGTGACATGTCCAACACCAGCCCTCAAGCGCAGACGATGCGGGGGATCCCCGGAGGCGGCGCGTTTACCAGCAAACGCGGCACGGACGGCGAGCTGAGCACCGAGCTGCGCCCGGACGAGCTGACCACCCTTCGCCAGAAGGTCGACGACTTCTCCAGCGTTGCTCGGGACCTGCTCACACGTACCCAGGACCTGCCTCGAGAGGAGCTGACCTTCTACAGGGTCATCAACGATCTCGACACGAGCTCGCTGGTCGAGGGCGGCACGCTCGACGAGCTCCTCCCGAGCTCGACCTCATGGACCTCCGATCTGGCCCTGAATCAATGGGTCCAGGACGGCGGGCTCGTGATGAAGATCAACACCACGAGCAAATACCCGACCGTCATGTTCTCCTACCCCGACCAGCAGAGGGACGGAGAGCCAATCGCCTACAACCAGGACCAGAAAGAGGTCCTCCTTGTGCCCTCGCGCATGACCATCACCAAGGTCACCCCGCGGGAGCACAACGGCAAGCGCTTCCTCGAGGTCGAGGTGACGCCCAGAGAGCTTGAGTCGAACGAGCTCGACGACGTGTTCCAGAGAGCGTCCGAGCGCATCGACGAGAGGCTGAACGCGAAGCCGAAAGAGGTGTCCTTCGAGGTCGACGAACGACCGGAGATCGTCGAGCAATTCGGCGATGCCGTGGCCGACGAGATCCTTCGTCACGTCGACAAGCTCCCCGACCCCAGCGAGCGGGAGATCGTGGTTCGCGACAAGGAGGGTACCCGTTGGCGGATCGTCTCGGCGGACGAGCGGTTCGGTATCGACCTTCAGGAGAAGAAGGCGACGCCCGCTGACGTCGCCGGGAGCAGCGCCGAGGCGGTGACCGGAGCCTCGCCCGGGCGCCCAGCGACAGAGCTCGGCAGGCAGGCGACAGGCCAGACGCCGAACGGTCCCGCTCCAGGCGACCCCCGCGCTTCCACCACCAAAGACGGCCTCGCCGCGACCCAGAGCCCGCCGGCGGCCGACGGTAACGCCTCGGTCGATGCGGCGATCAAGGCGTTGAACGAGAAGAGCGCCCAATGGTCTCATCCAGCCACGGGCGCGAACAAGCAGGAGGCCCAAAGGCTCCTTGGCGACCTCATGCGCTCTCAGGGCGTCGATGAGGCGCTCGTCGAGCGGCTCGCGGAGCTCATCGAGAACCCGAGCTCCCTCTCCCAGTCCCAGTTCGCCATCTGCGCGCTGAACAGCGCCCTCCACACGCTGCTCACCTCCGACCTGGGCGGGTTCGCGCGCGTGGTCGCGGCCGAGTTCACGGGCAAGCTCTTCGATCGCCAGGGGGACCTGCTCGCCGACTTCTCGCTGCCCGCGCAGGGCGAAAATGGCGCCGCCATCAGCGCGCAGGTCGCCGATCCCATCCACCGTGTCCTCCGGGGCGAGCTCCCGGTGCAGAACGCCGGGTTCGGCAACAAGCTGCTCCTCAACGGAATCAAGAAGGCGAAGGCCGGATCCGCCGACCGCGAGCGCAAGGGCAGCGCCTTCTCCGGCGAGCACGTCCTCGATTACCTCCTCGCCCGGGGCATGGGCAAGATGCTCAGCAAGCTCGCCCCGGAGCAATACAAGGACGATGCCGAGAATGCCGCCGGCGTCATCCCCGGCTACCTCGACAAGACGACGCCGAGGGCCAAGGACGCCACCGGCCCGTCCAAGAAGCACGGCGATCTGCTGCTGTCAGCCAATTCGCTGGTGACGCTCTTCAACAAGATCCTCGGCGGCGACGCCAAGACCATGGCCGCCGGGGCCGACTACGACGTGGGCCGGATCAATGACGTCCTCGCGAGGCCCGACCAGGCGCCGTTTGCCCTGGCCACCATCCTCGACGGCAAGGCGCTCGCCGAGCGTGCCAAGGAGTTCGCGAAGGACCCCACGAAATCCAGGCCGTTCGAGGATGCGCGCGCGATCGACACCTCGAGCACGCACCAGGTCGTCATCAACGGCAAGATCACCGAGGATGGCGATCATTATGTCGTGCCCCTCCACACCTGGCAGCAGAGCTTCTCCATCAAGGTGAAGAAGGACGTCTTGCCGTCGCTCTTCCCGGTCTTCACGTATGGAACCTACCTCCCGTCGCGAGCGCCGGCCGCGAACGACCTCACCCAGAGCCAGGCGCCGATGCCCGCCGCATCCGGTACTGCCCAGGACCAGGCCGCGAACGTCGCCGGAATGCTGCCCGACGAGACCCCCGCGCCGTCCAGCGCGAGGAAGCGCGCAGCCGAGCAGGCGCAGAGCGACGACGAGCATGACGCCCCGGCGAGCTCCAAGAGAGCGAAGAATACGGGGGCGCCATCCTCTTCCTCTTCGTCGCAGACGGCTCAGCCCGCGCCGGGGAGGGCCCTGGCGTCGCGGCACGTGGACGCGCTCCATGGCCTGATGCGCGACATGTCCAACACCAGCTCTGAAGCGCAGACGATGCGCGGGATCCCCGGAGGCGGCGCGTTCACCAGCAAGCGCGGCACAGACGGCGAGCTGAGCACCGAGCTGCGCCCGGACGAGCTGACCACCCTTCGCCAGAAGGTCGACGACTTCTCGAGCGTCGCTCGGGACCTGCTCACACGCACCCAGGACCTGCCTCAGGAGGATCTGACCTTCTACAGGGTCATCAACGATCTCGACACCAGCTCGCTGGTCGAGGGCGGCACGCTCGACGAGCTACTCCCGAGCTCGACCTCATGGACTCCCGATCTGGCCCTGAATCAATGGGTCCAGGACGGCGGGCTCTTGATGAAGATCAACACCACGAGCAAATACCCGACCGTCATGTTCTCCTACCCCGACGCGCAGCGGCCCGGGGACGCGATCGCCTACAATCAGGACCAGAAAGAGGTCCTCCTTGTGCCCTCGCGCATGACCATCACCAAGGTCACCCCGCGAGAGCACAACGGCAAGCGCTTCCTCGAGGTCGAGGTGACGCCCAGAGAGCTTGAGTCGGACGAGCTCGACGACGTGTTCCAGAGAGCGTCCCAGGGCATCGAGGAGCGGCTGAACGCGAAGCCGAAGGTGAAGAGCTTCGACGCCGAGGATCGAGCGGCCATCGCCGCGCAATTCGGCGATGCCGTGGCTGACGAGATCCTTCGTCACGTCGACAAGCTCCCCGACCGCAGCGAGCGGGAGATCGTGGTTCGCGACAAGGATGGCACCCCCTGGCGGATCGCCTCCGCGGACACCATGTTCGGTATCGACCTGGAGGAGAAGAAGGCGACGCCCGCGGGGCGCCCCGTGGACCCCACGGCCATCACCACGGGGATGCAGGCGCCAGCGCCCGCCGCGTCCGGTTCAGCCCAGGGCCAGGACGCGAGCGCGACCGGAATGCCGCCCGACGAGACACCCGCGCCCTCCAGCGCGAGGAAGCGGACAGCCGCGCAGGCGCACAGCGACGACGAGCAAGACGCCCCGGCGAGCTCCAAGAGAGCGAAGAATGCGGGGCAGCCCTCCTCGTCGTCGCAGCCGGCTCAGCCCGCGCCCGAGAGGAGCGGCGCCGGCCTCCTGGCGTCCCGGCACATCGACGCGCTCCAGGGTTTGATGCGCGACATGTCGAATACGACCCCGGAAGCGCAGACGATGCGCGGGATCCCCGGCGGAGGGGCGTTCACCAGCAAGCGCGGCGAAGACGGCGAGCTGAGCACCGATCTGCGCCCGGACGAGCTGGACACCCTTCGCCAGAAGATCGACGACTTCTCCCGCGTCGCTCAGGACCTGCTCACTCGTACCCAGGACCTGCCCCGAGAGGATCTGACCCTCTACAGGGTCATCAACGATCTCGACATCAGCTCGTTGAGCGAGGGCGGCACGATCGACGAGTTCCTCCCGAGCTCGACCTCGTGGACCCCCGATCTGGCCCTGGATCAATGGGTCAGGGACGGCGGGCTCGTCATGAAGATCAACACCACGAGCCATTACCCGACGGTGATGTTCTCCTACCCCGACCAGCAGCGGGACGGAGAGCCGATCGCCTACAACCAGGACCAGAAAGAGGTCCTCCTGGTGCCGTCGCGCATGACCATCACCAGGGTCACCGACCGGGAGCACAACGGCAAGCGCTTCCGCGAGGTCGAGGTGACGCCCACACAGCTCCCGCCGCGCGAGCTCGACGCCGTGTTCGAAAGAGCCTCCGAGCGCATCAAGGAGAAGCAGAACACCAAGCCGAAGGAGAAGCACTTCGAGCTCGACGAACAATCGGACATCGCCGCGCAATTCGGCGATATCGTGACCGACGAGATCCTTCGTCACGTCGACGAGCTCCCCGACCCCAGCGAGCGGGAGATCGTGGTTCGCGACAAGGACGGTACCCGCTGGCGGCTCGTCTCCGCGGACAGCATGTTCGGTATCGACCTTCAGGAGAAGAAGGCGACGCCGGCGGACGTGCCGACAGGGTACAATCCAGCTCTGGACGGCGAGGACGATGCGGGCGACCTGCAGCCCCGCGCGCCCTCCAGCGCGAGGAAGCGGACAGCCGCGCAGGCGCAGAGCGAAGACGAGCAAGACGCCCCTGCGAGCTCCAAGAGAGCCAAGAATTCGGGGCAGCCCTCCTCTTCGTCTTCGTCGCAGGCGGCTCAGTCCCCGCCCGAGAGGAGCGGCACCGGCCTCCTGGCGTCCCGGCACATCAAGGCGCTCCACGACTTGATGCAGATGTCGGACACGAGCCCTGAAGGGCTGACGATGCGCGGGATCACCGGCGGAGGGGCGTTCACCAGCAAGCGCGGCGAAGACGGCGAGCTGCGCGCCGACCTGCGGCTGGACGAGCTGGCCACCCTTCGCCCAAAGGTCGACGACTTCTCCCGCGTCGCTCAGGACCTGCTCACAAGGAGCCAGGACCTACCCCGAGAAGATCTGACCCTCTACAGGGTCATCAACGATCTCGACACCAGCTCGTTGAGCGAGGGCGGCACGATCGACGAGATCCTCCCGAGCTCGACGTCATGGACCTCCGAGCTCGCCTTGGATCAATGGGTCAAGGACGGCGGGCTCGTCATGAAGATCAACACCACGAGCCATTACCCGACGGTGATGTTCTCCTACCCCGACGAGCAGCGGGACGAGGACCCGATCGCCTACAATCAGGCGCAGAAAGAGGTCCTCCTGGTGCCTTCGCGCATGACCATCACCAGGGTCACCGACCGGGAGCACAACGGCAAGCGCTTCCGCGAGGTCGAGGTGACGCCCACACGGCTCCCGCCGCGCGAGCTCGACGCCGTGTTCGAAAGAGCCTCCGAGCGCATCAAGGAGAAGCAGAACACCAAGCCGAAAGAGGTGTCCTTCGAAGTCGACCAACGACCGAAAATCGTCGAGCAATTCGGCGAAACCGCGGCCGACGAGATCCTTGGTCACGTCGACAATCTCCCCTACTCCGAGGAGATCGTGGTTCGCGACAAGGCGGGTACCCCCTGGCGGATCGTCTCCGCGGACAGCGGGTTCGGTATCGACCTCCAGGAGAAGAAGGCTACGCCGGCAGACGCCGCCGCTGGCAGCGCCGATACGGTGACCGGGGCCCCGGGGCCCAGCTGGACCCACGCGCCCCCCCAGGCCGACGGCGCCGCTACCACCAAGCAGTTCGGGGGCGCTCCGAGCGCCGCGAACCAGGGTGCCGCCGCCACCGGAGGCCCAGCGCCAGGCAAAACCGCCGCTTCCACCACCACCGGCGGCCTCGCCGCGACCGGCAGCACCCCCACGACCGATGGCAAGGCTTCGATCGATGCGACGCTCGAGGCGCTGAACGAGAAGAGCGCCCAATGGTCTCATCCGGCCACGGACGAGGACAAGCAGGAGGCCGCGGCGCTGCTCGGCGAGCTCATGCGAGCTCAGAACGTGGATGAGTCGCTCATCGAGAGGCTCGCGGAGCTCATCAAACACCCCGACTCCCTCTCCCAGTCGCAGTTCGCCATCTGCGCGCTGAACGGCGTGCTCCACGCGCTGCTCACCTCCGATCTGGGCGGGTTCGCGCGCGTGGTCGCGGCCGAGTTCTCCGGCAAGCTCTTCGACCGCAAAGGCAAGCTGCGCGCCGACTTCTCGCTGCCCGCGCAGGGCGAACACGGCGCTGCCACGAGCCCGAAGGTCGCCGATCCCATCCAGCGTGTCATCCGCGGCGAGATCCCGCTGGAGCAGGCCCCCGCCGGCAACAAGCTGCTCCACAACGGCATCAAGAAGGCCGGGGCCAAGCGCGCCGACGTCGAGCGCAAGGGGGGCGCCTTCTCCGACAAGCACGTCCTCGATTACCTCCTTGCCCGAGGCATGGGCAAGATGCTCAGCAAGCTCGCCCCGGAGCAATACAAGACCGACGCCGAGCATACCGCCAGCGCCATCCCCGGCTACCTCGACAAGGCAGCCACGAGGCCCAAGGACGCCACCGGCCCGTCCAAGAAGCGGGGAGATCTGCTGCTGTCGGCGAACTCGCTGGTGACGCTCTTCAACGACATCCTGGGCGGCGACGCCCAGACCATGGTCGCCGGGAACGACTACGACGTGAGCCGCATCAACGACGTGCTCTCGCGGCCCGACCAGGCCCCGTTCGCCCTGGCCACGGTCCTCGACGGCAAGGCGCTCGCCGAACGTGCGAAGGAGTTCGCGAAGGATCCGAAGAAGTCCAGGCCGTTCGACGACGCGGGCACGTTCAATGCGTCGAGCGCGCACCAGGTCGTCATCAACGGCAAGATCACGGACAGCGGCACGCACTACACCGTGCCCATCTATTCCTGGGGGCAGACCTTCTCCATCGACGTGAAGAAGGAGGTCATGCCGAAGCTCTTCACCGTCGTTACCTACGGCTCCTTCACCACGGCGCCAGGGCAGACGACGGCGCCTGCTGCGTCCGGTACAGGCCACGACCAGGCCGCGAGCGTCACCGGAATGCTGCCCGACGAGACCCCTGCGCCCGAGAGCGCGACGAAGCGGAAAGCCGCGCAGGCGCTCGGTGACGACGAGCAAGACGCCCCAGCGAGCTCCAAGAGAGCCAAGAATTCGGGGCAGCCCTCCTCTTCGTCTTCGTCGCAGGCGTCTCAGCCCGCGCCCGAGAGGAGCGGCACCGGTCTCCTGGCGTCCCGGCACATCGACGCGCTCCAGGGCTTGATGCGCAACATGTCGAACACGACCCCTGAAGCGCAGACGATGCGGGGGATCCCTGGCGGAGGGGCGTTCACCAGCAAGCGCGGCGAAGACGGTGAGCTGAGCACCGTTCTGCGCCCGGACGAGCTGGACACCCTTCGCCAAAAGATCGACGACTTCTCCCGCGTCGCTCAGGACCTGCTCACAGCGACCCAGGACCTGAACGAAGAGGACATCACCCTCTACAGGGTCATCAACGATCTCGACACCAGCGCGTTGAGCGAGGGCGGCACGCTCGACGAGTTCCTCCCGAGCTCGACCTCATGGACCCCCGATCTGGCCTTGAATCAATGGGTCAAGGACGGCGGGCTCGTCATGAAGATCAACACCACGAGCCACTACCCGACGGTCATGTTCTCCTACCCCGACCAGCAGCGGGACGGGGACCCGATCGCCTACAACCAGGACCAGAAAGAGGTCCTCCTGGTGCCTTCGCGCATGACCATCACCAGGGTCACCGACCGGGAGCACAACGGCAAGCGCTTCCGCGAGATCGAGGTGACGCCCACAGCGCTCCCGCCACACGAGCTCGACGCCGTGTTCGAAAGAGCCTCCGAGCGCATCAAGGAGAAGCTGAACGCGAAGCCGAAAGAGGTGTCCTTCGAAGTCGGCCAACGACCGAAAATCGTCGAGCAATTCGGCGAAACCGCGGCCGACGAGATCCTTGGTTACGTCGACGATCTCCCCTACTCCGAGGAGATCGTGGTTCGCGACAAGGCGGGTACCGCCTGGCGGGTCGTCTCCGCGGACAGCGGGTTCGGTATCGACCTCCAGGAGAAGAAGGCTACGCCGGCAGACGCCGCCGCTGGCAGCGCCGGTACGGCGACCGCGGGGACCGGCACCCCGCCTGCAGCGAGCGCAGCGAGCCCGAGCGCCATCACCACCGGTTTCAACCCCGCCGCGAGCGTCTCACGGAATGCCCCGGAGGACATGCTGGCAGGGTACAACGCCTCGAACAGCCGCGATCATGCAGCCGCCCCGACCGCCGCCACGACGTCCGGCAGCCCTTCCAGCGCCGAGCAAGCCGCGCGGCCCCAGGGGAGCCCCCTCGAGGATCTGATCCGCACGATCGAGGAGCAGAGCAGCACATGGCCCCGCCCGGCGGACGGCAAGCACAGGGAGGAGGCCGCCCAGCTCCTGAGCCAGCTGCTCCATGCGCAGGGCGTGAGGAGCTCGCTCGTCGAACGGTTGAGCACGCTCATCAAGGACCCTGCCTCGCTGTCGCAATCGGCCTTCACCAACTGCGCGCTGCACAGCGTCCTTTACACGACGCTCAAGAACGACCTCGCCACGGCATCGCACGTGGTCGTCGCGCTCTTCACCGGCAGGCCGCTCGGCCGGCTCGCGGGCGCGCCCGGCGCCGGCACCTTCGGACAGCAAGGCTCGCGCTCTCGGGCGCTCAGCCACGGCCTGGAGCTCCTCCTGAGCCAGATGAAGGGAGAGGTCCTGCCAGCGCACGGGCCGACTCCGAACAGACCGCTCCTCAACGGCCTCAAGACCGCCAAGGCCAAGCGCGACCGCCTGAAGGGGCAAGGCGCAGCCACCCAGGAGCTGGACGGCCACCTCCTCGACCACCTGCTCGCCCGCGGGCTCGTCGAGCTGCTCGGGGAGACGGCCGTCGCGGTGCTCGAGAAGCAGACCGACGACGCCAAGGAGCCCGGCGTCGCCGCGACGCAAGGCGATCTGCTGGTCTCGGCGAGATCGACCGCGGCCCTCATGAACGATGCGCTCGGAGCGAACGCGAAGATCATGACCAGCGACTCCCCCGGCGGCTACGACGTCGCGCGCATCAACGAGGCCCTCGCGAAGCCCGATCAGGCGGGGTTCGCGCTCGCGACCGTGATGAACGGCAAGGCGCTCTGGGAGCAAGCGGCGAAGCACGAGGCGGCCGCCTCTGCACCCCAGGATCCCGAGACGATCCCGCGGCTCGGCGAGGTCGACGCCTCGAGCCCCCACCTGGTCGCGATCGACGGGCCGATCACGGTCCACGGCGATTCCTTCATCGTGCCGATCCAGTCCTGGGGGCGAGCGTTCCCCGTGCGGGTGGCCAGGCAGGACATGCCGAAGCTCTTCGCGGCGTTCGCTTATGGCACGTATCCCCCGTCGCGGACGCCGCAGACGGGCGCCTCCGCCGAGGTGAATTCGCAGGCCCCGGGCGGCGCCGATGACGCGCTCACCGGCATGGCCCCCCGCGTGCAGGACTTCGACAGCCGGGCGGACTGGCGCCGCTTCAACGAGGGTGTGCGCCCCTGGCTCGGCGAGATCCACCGCATCCGGCAGCCCCACGATCTGCGCGGGGCCATCGACGTGCTCTCCCCCGAGGCCGCGAGGCTCTTGCTCCGGCTCTACGACGACCATCCCCAGACAGCGCGCGTCGAGCTGCGCCGGCTCGGCCGCTTCAGCATGAACGACACGCGCAGGCTGAATGAGGTGCTGGAGAGGCTCTCGGAATCCGAGCCATCCGATACCGAGCTGATGGAGGTGGAGCTCCTGTCCGAGCTCGAGGCGGTCGAGCAGGCCCGGAGCGAGGGCGAGGCGTCCGACGCTGAATCGCTCGACCTGGATCAGCTCCACGCCCTCCATGACCAGCTCGACGCGTGGGAGAGCGCGCAGGACGAGTTCGACCAGTGGGCGCGCGCGCAGCTCGACGGCGATCCGTCAGAGCCGGAGGACGCCGGGTCCGAACGATCGGAGTCCGGGGACTCCGACGCTGGGATGTCCGAGCCGGCGCGGCTGGCGCGCGCCAACGTCGAGGGGATGAACCAGCTCCACCACGCGGGCAAGGTCCACTACTCGTTCAACGTGCCCAGCGCGCGCCTGGACGCCCTCACGGCGGTTGCGCGGAACGCCGGCGTCCAGGAGGAGCTGGCGGACGCCCGGACCGGCTTCCTCAACCCGGACCATTTCGAGAAGCAGAGCAGCTTCACCTGGCGCTTGAAGCCCGGCGTGAGCGCGAGCAAGGCGCTGCGGGAGTTCTTCGACCCCGAGGAGCACCTCACCATCGCCGAGTGCGGGACGACGATGCAGGCGATCAACTACCGCACCCTCCTGCGCGCGGTCGGAGACGAGGACTTCGACCGGAGGTTCGGCGGCGAAGGCTCCAGCGTCTCGAACGAGGACCGCCTGATGCTGCAGCGCGACTTCAGCGCCCAGAACCCCCTGCAGCGCTTCTTCGCGCCCGAGGCCGCGACGCTGGATGACGAGGAGCGGGCGGAGATGACCGGCGACGGCGAGGCGGACACGCGCAACGCGCCGAGCTCCCGCCCCGCGAAGCGCGGCGGCTGGTACTACATCAAGAACCACGAGCTCTACGTCAGGCGCCACCCAGAGGGCTTCTGGAGCGGCGAGAACGCGATGTACCTGGGGCGCGCCGGCGCGTCCGGCGAGCAGATGTTCAGCGGGTTCGGCGTGCCCCCGACGACCGAGGAGCAGCTGGCAGAATCCCTGGCCAGCGAGTTCAACCACGCGCCGAGCGAGACCGAGGTCGAGAAGATCCTCAGCTCACGCCGCGACCTGAGCCTGGCGCTGCCGACGCTGGGAGATCTCGGCTCGATCGCTGCCATGCCGCTCACCGATGCGAGCATGGACCACATCGCCAGGCTGCACGATCACCCCGACATCGACGCAGCGCCCAGGGAAGCCGGCGAGCACGGACCCGAGGACGTGGCGCGCCGCCTGTTCAGGGAGACGCTCGAAGGCCAGCGGCTCCAGCAGCCGCTTTCGCCCTCGGATCTCGTCGCCACCCTCAACCTGTCGGAGCTCGACGGGAGGGCTTTCCAGTCGTGGGACCCCGGTCCGGCGGAGAGATCGCTCGGGACGTGGGGGGTGCGCGCGGTGCCCAGCGCGGCGGGCGCGGCCGCCTCGCAAGGCGCGCAGGCCGGGAGCCCAGGGACGTCGCGCGCCGTGCTGCGCTGGACGCGGCCGCCTTCCAGCAGGCACGCGGGGCAGCACACAACGCCGTATACGCTCGTCTTCGACGGCTACTGCAAGCGGTTCAATTTCACCTTCACGCCGGCGTTGATGAACCTCTTCCTCGAGCTCAATGCCGACAGGATGACGCCCGTCAACCCGCGCGAGCCGACCGTCCGCAAGACGACGAAGATCCGGGTCGACGAGGGCGCGGAGTTCCTCTTCCCGCTGCCCAGCGAGGTGAGCAAGCTCGCGAAGGTCCCCGGCGGCTTCCAGAGCATCGGCGGCAAGGTCCTGTCGGCCGAGCAGATCCGGAGGGAGTTCGGCCGTGAAGAGCTCTTCTCGGGTCCGCCGTCCCCGGTGAGCCCCGGACCGGAGGGTCCCACGGCTGCAGGCACGAGCCCGGCGGACGTGGGCGCGGGGTACCGGCCCCAGGACGCCGCGAGCGGCAGGAGCGACGGGGCACAGACCGCGACCACCGCTCCCACGACGAGCGTCGAGGGCTCGCGGGAAGACGGCGCAATCCGCGAGGCGCCGGACACGCGAGCGACCGGCGCGCCGGCTGCTCTCGACGCCGCGTCGATCGACGCCCTTGTGAGGACGCTCGTCGCGAAGAGCGACACGTGGTCCTCTCCGCGCACGCAGGCGGACAAGCAGGAGGCCATCGCGCTCGTGACCGAGCTCCTGCAACAGCTCGGCATGGACGCCCGGGTCGTCGACAGGGCGGGCGAGCAGGGCAAGGACACGCCTGACTCCGAGCACTCCGCCTGCACGTGTGTCCGTTAGCCCAGCGCCCGCGTCAGCCGCCCTCCTCGGGCGCGCTCCGCCTGCCTCCTCGCCAGAGCGCGGCTCGGCCGCTTCAGGCGAGCGCGATCCTCATCGGATGAGCAGCGCTCCCGGCGCCGAGCGGCTAAGCTCGGGCCGCGCCAGTCATGAAGTTCGTCCACGCCGCCGACCTCCACATCGACAGCCCGCTCCGCGGGCTCGACCGTTACCCGGGCGCCCCCGTCGAGCAGATCCGCGGGGCCACCCGCCGCGCGCTCGAGAACCTCGTGGACCTCTGCCTCGCCGAGGAGGTCGACCTCCTGCTCCTTGCGGGCGACATCTATGACGGCGACTGGAAGGACTACAGCACGGGCCTGTTCTTCGCCGCGCAGCTCTCCCGCCTGCGCGCCGCCCGGGTGGACGTCGTGCTCCTCTATGGCAATCACGACGCCGAGAGCAACATCACGCGTCACCTGGAGCTCCCCGAGAACGCCCGGCGGCTCGATCCCCGCCGCCCCGAATCCATCGTCTTCGATCGGCTCGGGGTCGCCGTCCACGGACAGAGCTTCGCGACCAAGGCCGTCACCGACGATCTCGCCGCGGGTTATCCGGACGCGCGGGCAGGCCTCTTCAACATCGGCATGCTCCACACCTGCCTGGGCGGCCGCGAGGGCCACGACAACTACGCTCCTTGCAGCCTGAACACCCTCGTCGGGAAGCGATACGATTACTGGGCGCTCGGCCACGTGCACACCCGGGAGGTGCTCTCGCGCGATCCGTACATCGCGTTCCCCGGCAACCTCCAGGGCCGCCACGCCCGCGAGACCGGCGAGAAGGGCGCCCTCCTCGTCGCGGTGGACGACGGCCGCATCACCTCGGTCGAGCACCGCCCCCTCGACGTCGTGCGCTGGAGCGCCTGCGAGGTCGATCTCTCCCCGGCCGCGAGCGCGGACGACATCGTGGATCTGACGCGAGAGGAGCTCGAGCGGCGCCTCGCCGAGGCGGACGGGCGCACGCTGGCCGCGCGGGTCTTCCTGTGCGGCGCGACGAAGGCGCACGCCGCGCTCCGCGCCGATTTCGAGCGATGGACGGGGCAGATCCGCGCGATCGCCAACGATCTCGGCGGCGCGCTCTGGATCGAGCGCGTGCTCTCCCGGACGATCTCGCCGCTCCAGGTGGGCGCGCTCGAGGAGCGGGACGACGCGATCGGCCAGCTCACGAGGTCGCTGCGCGCGCTGCGCGACGACGAGGCAGGCCTGTCCTCGCTGCTGCGCGAGTTCGCGAGCCTCAGGAACAAGCTGCCCGTCGAGGCGCGCGAGGGGGACGACGCGATCCGCCTCGACGACCCGGCGTTCCTGCGCGAGGCGCTCGACGACGTGGAGCACACGCTGATCTCTCGGCTGCTCGGCGCGAGCGACGCGCCCTGAAGGTCGGGCGCGCTCCCGCGGCGCGCCCGAGATCCGACGCCGCGACCTGACGGCGCGCAGCCCTCCGACCGCCGCTTGACGGAGCGCGGTTCTCCACCATGCACACCTCGCGATCCGGCGTGACGCGAGCATCACCTCGAACGTCCGGACGCCATGAAACGGGGGAATCATGGTCGACCAGGACGCTTTTCCGGAGCTGTTCCATCCGAGCAGCCGCGCCGAGCCGCACGCGATCTACGCGCGCATGCGGGCCGCGGGGCGCCTGCATCGCCTCATTCACCCCCGCCTCGACGTGCCCATCTGGGTGGCCGCGCGTTACGACGACTGCGTGGAGCTCCTCAAGGATCCGCGCCTGATCCGCGACTTCCGCAAGCTCCCCGACGAGGTGCGCAGGCGTTATTTCCCGCTCAGCGACCGGACGACCTTCATGGATCAGCACATGCTCGACGCCGATCCGCCGGATCACACGCGGCTCAGGGCCATCGTCCAGCGGGCCTTCTCGCCGCGGATGATGGAAGGGCTGCGCCCGCGCATCCAGGCGATCGCGGACGGGCTCATCGACGCGGTGATCGACAGGCGCCGGATGGAGCTCGTGGCAGACTTCGCGTTTCCGCTCCCCACCGCGGTGATCGCCGAGCTGCTCGGCCTCCCCCTCGAGGATCGCGACCGGTTCCGCCGGTGGACCAAGATCCTCCTCGCGCCCGCGAAAGATCGCGAGTTCGTGGAGCGCGCCCAGCCCGTGGTCGAGGAGTTCGCGGCGTACTTCCGGGCGCTCGCCGACGCGCGCCGCAAGGCCCCGCGCGACGATCTGATCAGCGGCCTCTTGCTCGCCGAGGAGCAGGAGCACAAGCTGAGCCCGGCGGAGCTCTCGAGCATGGTGTTCCTGCTGATCGTCGCGGGCCACGAGACCACCGTGCACCTCATCGCGAGCGGCATGTTCCTCCTGCTCTCGCACCCCGCGGAGCGGCGCCGGCTGGACGAGGACCCCGGGCTCGTCGGCTCCGCGGTGGAGGAGGTGCTGCGCTGCGAGGGGCCGGCAGAGCTCTCGACGATCCGCTGGTCGCTCGAGGACATCGAGCTGTTCGGCGCCCGCGTGCCGGCGGGAGAAGGGGTCTCGGCGGGGCTCCTGGCCGCGAACCGGGATCCGGAGCACTTTCCGGATCCGGACCGCTTCGATATCGGCCGCTCGCCGAACCGGCACATCGGCTTCGGGAGCGGGATCCACTTCTGCCTGGGCGCGATGCTCGCGCGGATCGAGGCGGCGATCGCCTTCTCGACGCTCCTCCGGAGGCTGCCGCGCATCGAGCTCGCCACCTCGCCGCGCGACATCGTATGGAGCGAATGGCCCATGATCCGCGGCCCGGCGGCGGTGCCTGTGGCATTCTGAGGAGCACATAAAGCTCCTTGGACGCCGACTTGTCGGACATCTTTCAGGTCACTCGGTCTGCTGCGCCGCAGCGGCTTTCGTGATGAGAATCCCCTCCAACCGCGAGCGGCCCGCCATCAGCGCGCCGGGAGGAGAGCGGTGACGCAGAGTCGCCACGCAATGATGGAAGCAAGCGCCCGGCGCCTGCCAGCGCTCGCCGCCGGCTCCACCATCGGGTATCCTCTGGCCCATGCAGTCTGTCCCGACGAACGCCGCACCCGAGGCCGAGCGACCGCGGCCCCGTCACGAGGAGAGCGACCAGCACGTCATCCTCTATGGGATGACGTGGAAGGACTACGAGATCCTCCTCGCTGTGCGTGGGGACCGGGCCGGCGTGCGCATGTACTACCTGAACGGAGCGATCGAGCTGATGAGCCCGTCCCGCAGTCATGAAGGGGTCAAGAAGACCATCGCGCGGCTCCTCGAAGCCTATTGCGATGGGCGCGGCATCGAGCTCAGCGGATACGGCGCGTGGACGCTCCGCAATGCGCCGAAGGAGCGCGGGGCCGAGCCCGACGAGTGCTACATCGTCGGTGACACGAACAAAGAAGTGCCAGACTTGGCGCTCGAGGTCGTCTGGACGCACGGAGGTCTCGACAAGCTGGAGATCTACCGTGGCCTCGGCGTCGCCGAGGTCTGGGTGTGGGACCGCGACGAGGGCCTCCGCATCTTCGCGCTCTCGGGTGAGCGGTACGAGCCCCGCGCGCGAAGCGCGTTCCTTCCCGAGCTCGATCCTGCGTGGCTCGCGGGGTTCCTCGATCAGCCGACGCAGACCCAGGCGGTCCACGCGCTGCGCGCGGCGCTGAAGTGAGGCCGAGGCGCTCCCTGCCGGCAGGACGCGCTCAGCCCCCCGAGGGGGCCGTCCGGGCGTAGGCGCGCAGCACCTCGGCCACGCTCCACGCCTGGGCGACGCACCCGCGGGGCGTGAACGGCGGCTCGGCGTCGAAGATCTCGCTGATCGAGCCGGCGCAGGCCTCGTCGAGGTGCGGCGCGAAGCCCTCGAGCAGGCGCCGCGCCCCGCCGAGATCGGTGGAATACACCTTCAGCCAGGCGTCGATGAACGGGCCCATGAGCCACCCCCACACGGTGCCCTGGTGATAGGCCATGTCCCGCGCGCGGAGGTCGCCGAAGTACTTCGGTTTGTAGTCCGGGTGCCCCGGCGCGAGCGACCTGAGGCCCACGGGCGTCCAGAGCCGCTCCTTCACCTGATCGACGATCCCCTTCCAGCGCGCGGGCTCGAGGACGGGGTGAGGCAGCGAGATCGCGAGGAGCTGGTTCGGCCGGAAGGCGTCGTCGGCGCCCTGCTCGCCGTCGATCACGTCGTAGAGATAGCCGTGCTTCTCGGACCAGAAGCGCCGGTTGAAGGAGGCCTTGACCTGCTCGGCGACCGCGCCGTAGCGATTCGCCGCGCCGTCGCCGTCGGACTCGCGCGCCCAGCGCTCGATGAGGCGCAGGGCGTTGTACCAGAGCGCGTTGATCTCGACGGCCTTCCCCCGGCGTGGCGTGACCACGTAGTCGCCGACCTTCGCGTCCATCCAGGTCAGCTGGTACCCCTCTTCCCCCTGGCGGATCAGGCCGTCCTGCGGGTCGGCGCGGATCCCGAAGCGCGTCCCGCGGGTGTGGTGCTCGACGATATCGATCAGCGTGGGGAGGATGAGCCGGAGCGTCTCGCGGTCCCCGGTGGTCGCCAGGTAGCGATCGAGCGCGTGGAAGAACCAGAGGGTGGCGTCGGCTGTGTGGTAGAGCCCGTCGTTCTTGCCCTCCGGGAACATGTTGGGGATGAGCCCGTCCTTCACGTAATGGGCGAACGTGCGCAGGATGTAGCCCGCCTCGGTGTGGCGCCCGGTGACGAGCGTCAGCCCCTCGAGGCTGATCATGGTGTCCCGGCCCCAGTCGGTGAACCAGTGATAGCCCGCGATGACGGTGCGCACCTCGTCCCCGGCGGCCCGGGCGCGGGCGGCGTCCTCGACGCGGCCCGCGGGGCTGATGAGGAACTGATCGGCGCCGAGGACGAGCTCCGCCGCCGGCCCGGTGCGGACCTCGGGCGCCGCGGCGAGCAGGAGCCGCGTCCGGCGCTTGCGCTCCGCGCGCTGCACCTCGTCCGTGGAGAGGGCGTTGAGCGTCTCCCAGGCCTCCGTGGACGCGATCAGGGTCGCGCTGCCGGAGACCGGGAGCTCGAGGCTGAAGCGGCCAGGGCTGTAGAACTCGCCGACGGCGTCGTATCCGCGGCTCTGCTCGATCCGGTAGCGCACGTTGCGCAGGCGGGCGCTCTCGATCCTGAACTCGGCCCGAGCGCCCTGGACCTTCAGCCGGAGCGGCGGCAGGTCGCCCGGCGACGCGAGCTCGTAGCGATCCTCGACCACGGTGAGCGCATAGGGGCCCGCCACCGGCCGATCGAGCGCGCCCTCGTGCGGCCGGAAATTCACCCACGGCTGGAGCTCGATCCGCACCGGGCCCGTCCCCTCGACGAGCGTGTACGTGACATGGACCGTGTTCTGCGCGTGGGGCATGAGGAGGCGCCGCTCGATCGCCATCCCCGCGCCCTCGTAGCGCCAGACGGGGAGCCCGGCCTCGAGGCGGAACTCGGCGAGATCGATGACCTGCGCGGCGCCGTCGTCGAGCCAGGGCTCCTGACCGCCCACCTGGTACACCCTGTCCTCCGCGGTGAAGAGCCGGGTGGAGAGATCGCTGAGCATCATGGTGCGGCCGAGGGGGGCCGGCAGCGCGGAGATCAGCAGTCCATGGAAGCGGCGGGTCACCGCGCCGGAGACGGTGCCCGACGCGTAACCGCCGAGTCCGTTCGTGACGAGCCATTCCCGCGTGAGCGGGTCCGAGCCGCGCTCGGCGTCGTCCTGCGAGGTGGGGGCGGCGCCCCGGGACCAGACCATCCTCCGGCAGATCTCGTCAGCGTACATGCTTCTTGGGCTCCTCTGGGCGCGGGCTCGCGCTCGTCTTCTCGGGCACCGGCGTCCCGACCACGGGGTGGAGGAGGATCGCCGCCTCGCCCGGGATGTGGACGCCCTCCTCGGTGATGACAGGTGGACTGCCTTGGCCCCCGTAGCGGGGGGACTCGCTGGACCACGACGTCTCCCAGCGGCGCCCCGGCGGCGGGGCGAAGAGCGGCTCCGGCAACGACCCTCGATGGATGTCCCGCCCGAGGTTGACGAGGAGCAGCCGGTCGTCGCCGTCGTCGCCGAAGTAGCGCAGGAGGAAGGCGTGGGCCGAGAGGACGGCCCCGTCGACGCCGCGCGGGCGCTGGGCCCGGATCACCGGGTCGCGCCGGCGGAGCGCGATGAGGTCCTCGTGGAGGGCGTACAGGGCGGCGTTCCGCTCGCGCTCGGAGAAATCGAGCTTGCAGCGCTCGAACGTCCGCGGGTCGCTCGGATCGTCGAGCTGAGCGCGGACCTCCGGCGACGAGCAGGACGGGAACTGCTCTAGGAACTCCGCCCTGCCCTTGCGCACGAGCGGGGCGAGCTCGGGGTTGTGGTCGGCGAAGAAGAGAAACGGCGCCGAGGCCCCGAACTCCTGCCCTTGAAAGAGCATGGGTGTCCCCGGGGCGAGGAGCAGGGCCGCCGACATCGCCCGGAGCTTGCCGGGGCTCACGATGTGACAGAGCCGCTCGCCTCGCGCGGTGTTGGCGACCTGATCATGGTTCTCCAGGAAGAGGACGAAGCGGGCCGGATCGACGCCGAGCGCCGGCGTCCCTCGCCGCTGCTTCTGCCAGTGATAGCGCTGCCCCTGGAAGAGGAACCCGTGCTTCAGGGCGGAGAGGAGCTCCTGGGGCGAGCCCTCGTGATCGCCGTAATAGGCCTCGCTCCGGCCGGTGAGCGCCACCTTGGCGCTGTGGTGGAAATCGTCGTTCCAGATCGCGTCGAGCCCGTAGCCGCCCCGCTCGGCGGCGCGGATCAGCCACTCTTCCTGCGACTCGTTCTCGGCCACGAGGAACGTCTCCTTGCCCTTCGCCGCCTCCCGCACGCGGCGCGCGATGGCGGCGAGGATGTGGTCCTTCGAGCCGTCGTAGATGTTCTGCGTCGCGTCGAGCCGGAGCCCGTCGAGGTGGAACTCGTCGATCCAGTAGCCGGCGTTGGCGATGAAGTATTCCCTCACCGCCTCGGATCTCGGGCCGTCGAAGTTGATCGCCGCTCCCCAGTCCGTCTTGTGACGATCGGTGAAGTAGTCCCCGGAGAACTGGCCGAGGTAGTTGCCGTCCGGGCCGAGGTGGTTGTAGACGACATCGAGGATCACCGCGATCCCGGCGCGGTGCGCCGCGTCCACGAAGCGGCGGAGATCGTCCGGGCTGCCGTAGAGGCGCGTCGGCGCGAAGAGGTTCACGCCGTCGTACCCCCAGTTGAAGCGGCCGGGGACCTCGGCGATGGGCAGCAGCTCGATCAGGGAGATGCCGATCCGCGCGAGCTCCGGCAGCTCGCGGGCGGCGGACTCCCATGTGCCCTCCCGGGTGAAGGTCCCGATGTGCATCTCGTAGACGACTTGCCCCTTCAGCGGGGCGCCCCGGAATGCCGCGTCGCTCCATGAGAACGCGCCGGGATCGATCACCTCGGAGGGCCCGTGCGGCCCCTCCGGCTGCGACCGCGAGGCGGGATCGGGGTAGAGCGCCTCGCCGTCGTCGAGCCGGAACCGGTAGCGGGTGCCGCTCGCCGCGGACGCGACGAGCCCCGCGAAATAACCGCCCTCCTCGGGCCGCAGCGGGGCGGCCCCGCCGCTCCCCGGCCCGGCCTCCAGGACGACCTCGACCTTGCGCCTGGCCGGCGCCCAGACACGGAAGTGGACTCCTTTCCCGACGAGCACCTCTGCGCCGATGGGCAACCGCCTCTCCGTCTTGAACTCCAGCATTGAAATGAATTCTAGGCGCAACACAGATGACGTCCAGCGCCGATATGCACATGACGACGCTACCGCTGCCACTGCTCAGTTGTCGAGCGCAACGTGCCTTACGGAGCTGCCTGAGAGCGATCAGGAGCAAACCGACATCGAGGTCGGCGGTGTCCGTGTGGCGAAATTGCGCGACGTGAGCTCGCTCTGAAGCTCGCGCGCCGCTGGGCTTCCTCCTTGCCCAAGGCATGTGTTCGTGAACACGAAGGAGATAAAACGAGACAGGAGTCGACCCATCGAGATGGGGAGATGCCATGAAGTGGGCTTGACGACCTTGCGATAGAAGGCGATGAAGCGCGCTCTCCGCGGCTACGGGTGGGCGATGACGACGAGGGTGCGCGCGCGCCGGAGCACGCAGCGCAACGCTCGCTCCAGCGTCTCCGGGTCGAGCGCCGCGAAGCTCTCGTCGAGCACGACGACCTCGGCGCCCTGGAGCAGCGCGCGCGCCATGTAGAGCCGGCTCCGCTCGCCGTGCGAGAGCTGCCAGCCCGTCTCGCCCACCACCTGCTCCAGCCCCCCCGGCATCCGGCCGAGCAGCTCGCCGAGGCCGAGCTCGTGGCAGATCTCCTCGGCCTCCGCGAGGTCGTCGGGCCTCGGCGGCCAGCGCCTGCCCATCAGCAGGTTGTACGCGAACGTCCCGGCGAGGACGTGGTTCTCGTGGAACTGCGGCGCCGCGGCCACGCGGCGCCGCCACGCGGCGGCGCCCAGCATGTGGCGGTCGAGCCCGTTGAGCAGCAGCAGCCCCGCGTCGGGCGCGCGCAGCCCCGAGAGCAGCGCGCTCAGCGTCGACTTGCCGCCGCCCGAGGGCCCCTCGAGCAGGATGCGGTCGCCCGCCGCGATCCGCACCGACACGTCGACGACCGCGGGGCGCGCCCGTCCCTTGTGCCGGAACGACAGCTCGTGCGCCTCCAGGACCGCCGCGCGGGCCTCGGCGTCCCCCTCGCGCGCGCGGGCCGGCGATCGCCCCGCGTCGGGGGGCAGCGGCGGCGGCGGCGGGCCGCCGCGGGCGGCCGCCTGGAACAGCGTGGAGACCTGCTCCCACGCGATCGCCGCGCTGGCGAGGCTCGACAGGCCGCCCGACAGGCCCTGGAGCGCGCGGCTCGCGAGCAGGACGCCCCCCAGCGCGACCGCGTACGCCCCGGCGGAGCCGGTGCCCGCGAGGAACGGCGGCAGGAGGCCGGCGATGCCCGCGATGAGCCAGCCGCGCGGCATCAGCGCGCCGATCTCGATCTGGCTCCGATCGATGTCGCGCGACAGCAGCAGGTACTGGGCGAGCGCCTCGTCCTCGCCGTGGTGCCAGCGGCCGTGGCGCTCCTGGGCGAGGCGGGTCCGGTGGCCGACCAGGCGCTCGATGAGGTCGTGCGTCATCGCGAGCCGCGCGGCGGTCCAGCGCGCGCGCCGCCGGTAGAACCGCACGCAGAGCGCGACGACGAGGGCCGCCCAGGCGACGAGCAGCAGCGCATGGATCGCGCCCGCCGCGCCCTGGGCGAGCACGGCCGCCGCCGCCGCGAGCTCGAACGCCGACGCGACCGCCGCGACGCCGCCGCCCATCGCGAGCCCCTCGATCGCCTCGGACTCGATCACGCGGCCGAGGAAGCGGCCCGCGCCCTCGCTGCGCACCTCCTCGGCGTCGAGCGCGAGCGCGCCCGAGAGCAGGCGCTGCTTGACCAGCGCGCTCGAGTCGATCGCGACGAGGCCCGACAGCCACGACATGAGCTGGCGCAGCGGCACGACCGTCGCGAGCAGCAGCGCGCCGGCGACGAGCCACCCCTCGTCGAGGTGGTCGTCGAGGATGCTGCGCCCCACGGTCATCCACACCAGGATCCAGAGCGTGTAGGCCGCCGCGTGGGCCGCGAGCAGGCCGAGGAGGCGGCGCGGGATCCGCGCGGCCATGGCCTGCCGCGCGAGCGGCGCGCCCGGCGGCAGGCGCAGGCTCCAGATGCCGTCGACGATCACGGGCCCGAGGCGCTCGTCGAGCAGGGCCCGCCGCGCGCGCGCGCGCCGCCGCGGCCGCACGGCTGCGCGCGCGAGGACGCGCTCGATCTCCGGGAGCACCTGCGCCTCGATCGGGCGGCAGATGCGGCCGGCGAGCGCCTCGACCGGGACGCGCGCCGTGGAGCGGTCGGCGCGGAGCGCCGCGAGGTCCCGCCCCCTGCGCCCCACGACGGCGAGGAAGCGGGGCGCCCCGCCGTCACGCAGCCACACGAGCGCGGGCGCGACGCGGAGGAGCGCCTCGCCGATCTCGTCGTAGCGCGCCGCGATCGGCTCCGCCTCGACGCCGAGGTACGCCGCGGCCTGATCGATCCACGCCCCGAGCGCGTCCGCGCTGCGGAGGTGCCCGGCGGCCGGGACGGGCGCCGCGACAGCGCGCGGGCCGAGGCCGCTCTGCGTCGCGAGCGCCTCGAGCGCGTCGCCGAGGCGCTCCGCCGGCCACTCGAGGGCGCCGAGCGAATCGACCGCGTGGTCCGGCCGCGCCCCCCACCCAGGTTGCGGCCTCGCCCCCCACCCAGGTTGCGCCTCCGCCCCGTCCGGCCGGGCTTCCCACCCGGGTTGCGCCTCGGCGGTCACCTCCGCTGGCCCTCCCCTGCCGCTCCGGCGCCCTCCCCCGTCGCTCCGGCGCCCTCCCCTGCCGCCTCGGCGCCCTCCCCTGCCGCCTCGGCGCCCTCCTCCGCCGCCTCGGCGATGCGCCCGCGCGCGACCTTCAGCCGGCGCCACCCGCCGCTCGACCAGAGCCCTCGCTGCACCGCTGCCTCGGCCTCGAGCAGCGCGCGGTAGCGCGAGCCGGGGCGCGCAGCGAGCTCGGACGGCGCCCCGTCCTCGACCACGCGCCCGCCGTCCACGACGAGCACCCGCTCGAACGATCGCGTCTCGCCGACGTCGTGGGTGACGCACAGGAGCGTCGCGCGCCGGAAGCGCCGCCGCGCCCGGGCGAGCAGCGCCCGGCGGCGCTCCCGGTCGAGTCCGCGGAACGGCTCGTCGAGGATCGCGAGCCGCGCCTCGCTCCGCAGCATCGCCCGGCCCAGGCGCAACCGCTGCCCCTCGCCGCCGGAGACGAGCCCTCCGCCCTCGCCGAGCAGGGTCTTCTGC
Source organism: Sorangium sp. So ce128 (assembly GCF_051525245.1). NCBI lineage: Bacteria > Pseudomonadati > Myxococcota > Polyangiales > Polyangiaceae > Sorangium > Sorangium sp. So ce128. The sequence goes on from NZ_CP150313.1 coordinate 10,179,161, forward strand.
CCCTCCGGCAGCCGCTCCAGCACCTCGCGCAGCTCGGCCTCCTCGACGACGGCGCCGAAGTCGGCCGCGTCGTCGGGCGCGCCGTAGCGGAGGTTGTCGAGGAACGATCGGTTCCAGATCTGGACCGCCGGGTCGACCCACGCGGTCTCCTCGCGCAGCGCGCGCACCCGCTCGCCGTCGAGGGGGCGGCCGTCGACGAGCACCCTGCCCTCGCTCGCCCGGTGCCAGCCGAGCAGGACCCCGACGAGGCTCGACTTCCCCGCGCCCGACGAGCCCACGATCGCCACGTGGCTGCCCGCCGCGATCTTCAGATCCACCCCGTCGAGGATCACGTGACCGGCCGCCTGGATGCGCACGCGCTCGAAGGCGATCGCGCAGCCCGCGCCGCCGGCGGCCCCTTGCGCAAGCGGCGCCGCTGCCGCGGGCGCGCGCACGGGAGCGCGGGCGCGCAGCTCCTCCGGCGCGCCGAGCGGCTCGAGCAAGCGCAGCGCCGTGTTGCGGTGCCCTGGGTACTGGAGCAGCGTGCTCGCGAGCGCCTGCCCGATGGCGGGCAGCGCGAGCGCCCAGTAAAAGAGCAGGAGCGCGCGCGAGAGGGCGCCCCCGCGGGCGAGGAAATCGCCGAGGATCCACGCGGCGAGCGCGAAGCCGATCAGCGCCTGCGCCCCGTCGACGGCGAGGGCGGCGCGGAGGAGGGCGCGGCCGGCGAGCGCCCACTCCCCGAGCAGGCCCGCGTGCTCGCGCCGCACGGCCCGCTCCGCCGCGTGCGCCCGGATCGGCACGAGGCCGAGGAGCGCGTCGAGGTAGAAGCTCGTGAGCGCGCCGGCGTGGGTGCGGACGCGCAGGTCTCGCTCGACGAGGACGCGGTTCCCCGCGAACGGCAGCGCCAGCGCGAGCGCGGCGCCCGGCACGGCGAGGCGCGCGCTCCCGGGATCGATCCAGACGATCGCGGCCGTGGTCACCGCGAGGTCGAGCGCCGAGCGCGCGATCTGGCCGCCGAACGCGGGCAGGCCGCGGAGCACGTGCAAGCTGTGGCCGCGCTGCGCCATGTCCGAGGCGGGGCGGCTCTGGAAGTAGCGATCGCCGATGCGCGGGATCTTCGCGAGGAACGCCATCCGCAGCCGGACCTCGAGGTGGCGCCCGAGCCGGATCATCCCCGTGGTCAGCGAGAGATCGAGGGCGAGCTCCACCGCGAGGAACGCCGCGAGGGCGATGAGGGCGGCGAGGCGCTGCTCGAACAGCGCGAGATCGTTCGAGATCTGGAGCAGGCCCCGGAAGAGGAGGCTCTCCAGCACCACCGTGGCGACGCTGAGCAAGAGCGCGCCGGCGAGCACGGCGGGCGTCAGCAGGCCGTCCTCGCGGATCATCCGGAGGAGCGCACGCGCAGGCGGGATCTCGCGCTCCGCGAGGGCGGCTGCGAGGTCGGGGGGCAGGCGCGCCTCGCCGCGAGCAGCCGTCTCGCCGCCAGCAGTCACCTCACCGCGAGCAGCCACCTCACCGCGAGCAGCCACCTCACCGCGAGCGACCGCCTCGGCGTGCACCGGGGGCTCGGGGGCGGAGGCGCCCGGCGCGTCGTCGCGGCCTGCCGGCGCGCGGGCGAAGCCGAGCGGCCGCCGCCCGCGGATCCGCACGAGCACGGCGCCCCGCGTGAGGACCATCTCCTCCCCGGACGGGTCGGCCGGCCCCGGACGCGCCGTCCAGAAGCCGGGCGGGATCATCTCCTCCCGGTCGGCCTCGGCGTCTCGGTCGAGCAGCGCGCCCAGCACGCGCGCGGCCTCGCGTCCGCGCCCGAGGCCGCCGGAGCGCACGAGCGACGTGACCAGGCGCGCGCCGGCGTCGAGCGCGGCGATCGCTCGCCAGTCCCGGTCCGACAGCGCCGCCTCGATCGGCCGCGTCCCTGCGCCGAGCCACGCGAGCCGGCGCCCGAGCGGCCGCGTGAACCCGTCGCTCGCGGCCCACGCGCGGAAGTCCGCCGCGGACAGGGGCAGCTCGTGCCGGTAGAGCTCGGCTTCGAGCTGCCGTCGCGTGACCCAGCGCCGCCCCGTGCCCGGGTCCATGATCTGCGCGAGGCCGCCGTGCCGGCGCCAGATCACGACGATGTGGAGTGGACCGGTCGACTGCCGCACGATCGCCAGGGCGGGCAGCGCTTGAGCCTCGTCGAGGAGCACGTGCTCCGGCGGCACGAGGATCTGCTGGGCCACGAGCCCGAGCTGCTCCGCGAGGTCTTCGAGGGTGTCGATGGAGGTGCCGTCGACGTCGGTCTGGCAGGCCTCGCGCAGGCGCCCGTAGCTCACGCCGACGCCGAAGCCCTCGAGCACGCACTTCAGCGTGGCTGGCCCGCAATCCATCGCCGACGTCTGCACGACCTCCGGCGCGAGGAGCCTCCGCCTCGCGCTCGGCGGCCGGCGGCGGGGATCGGCGCTCGCTGCTCGCTCCGGCGCGGATCGTGGCGAAGATCGTCGATCGGCGCCCTGGCTCACCCGTCCGCTCCGCCGCGGACCCTCACGATCTGCCCTGCTGCCCGCAGCACGAGCGACGCCGGCGAGACGCGCTCCATCTCGATGACGACGTTGCCGGGGAGCCCGTGCTGCATGGGGATCGGCGACGCGGGATCGGGGCGTACGCCGAGCTCCACGCGGATGCGGCCCTCCTGCGCCTCGCTGGCGACGCGCTCGACGGTGGTCGCCAGGGTGCCGTATTCGGTCCAGGGGAACGCGTCGAGGCGCAGGCGTCCCGCCTGCCCCGCGCGGATCCGCCCGACGGAGGAGGGCGGGAACTCTGCGATCACCCTGAGCTCGCCGCGCGGGACGACGGCGGCCACGACGTCCCCTTCGCGCACGAAGGAGCCGGCCCGCAGCACCGTGATTTCACCGACCCGCCCGGCGATGGGCGAGCGGATCTTGCGCCGCTCGATCTCGGCGAGCAGCCCCGCGATCGTCGCCTCCAGCACGAGCCGCTCCCCCTCGAGCGAGGCCACCTCGCGGTCGAGCCGCGCGAGCTCGGCCTGCTGCTCGCTCTGCCCGGTGCGTCGCTCGACGCCGGCCCGCGCGGCGGCGCGGTCGAGCGCCTCGGTCGCCGAGCGCCGCGACAGCGCCTCGGCCGCGAGCCGCGCCGCCTCGGCCTCGGACACGAGCCCGTCCTGCCGCAGGCGCACGGCCCGCGCCGCCTCGAGCTCCTGGAAGCGCGCGCCCGCCTCCGCCTCCTTGAGCCGCGCCTTCGCCTCGTCGATGCGGGCGCGCGCCGCCTCCGCCCCGTCGCGCAGCGCCCGCGAGCGCGCCGCGATCTCGGCCCGGAGCGGCCCCATCTGCCCCGCGATGGCCGAGAGCCGGGCCTGCTTGTCGTCCATGTCGCGGCGGAGCGGCTCCACGTCGAGCTCGACGAGGACGTCGCCCGCGGCGACCTCGGCCCCGAGGAGGTCGAGGCGGACCGAGGCGACCCTCCCGCCGAGGGGCGCCTCGACGCGGTGGGCCGCCTGCCCCACCTCGAGGCGCGCGCTCACGCTCGCCTCGTACTGCCCGACGCGCGCGAGGAAGAACCACGCGAGCCAGCCTCCGAGCAGGAGCGCGCCGATCGCGGCGCCGGCGATCGAGCCGCGATGGCCGTCGGTCGCGATCGCGTGGATCGAGCGTGAGAACCCGGCGGGCATGAGGGGTCGCGCCAAGGTACACGAGCGAAGGATGCGCAGGAAGTCGCACCCATCGACGGGGCGAAGGCGATGAGCCTGGCAAAACTTCACGTGCAGCGCGGGCCGATTGAATGAATGCTCTCCTCCGCGGCTCCGCCGCGAGATAGTCATTCCATTCCATCTGGAGGTCCCCCATGGCTGATATCGATCGTAATCACGAGCAGAACGAGCAAACGGAGCAGGCGGAGACGGTGCCCTTCTTCGCTCGCTACCTGGAAGATCAGAAGCGCATCCGGACCGGCGTCAAAGCCGGCGGCATCTACCAGACCCTCAAGTACCCGTCGGACCGGGACGAGAACGTCACCATGAAGTACCCCTCCGACGGCGACGAAGAGCTGGCCGTGAAGTGAACCGCGAACGCCGCGCGGCGGGTAACCGCCCGCGGCCGAGCGGAACCCACCGAAATCGCCCGCAACATCGCGTCCCTTCCGCAACGACGCGTGACGACGCGTGACGACGCGTGACGACGCGTGACGACGCTTAACGAAGCGTGACGACGCGTAACCAAGCTCAACACGATTCAACACAGTAAAGCGCCCGTGATTGAAAGATCGCCGCAGCAGCGGAATCAAAGAATCACGGGATCGCGGAATTGCGACGTCGAGCCGCTGCAATCGTGCTGAAAAGCGCTGAAAGGCGCCGAAGAACGCCCTCGGGCTTGCGCCCCCGCCTGGCGGCTCGCTATGTTAGCCCTCTTGCCCTCGGCGGCTCCGTCGCCGCGGCAACGCAACCATCTGGAGGTATCCCATGGCCGATATCGACAACCGTGAGCCCGAGCAGCAGGAGCAGAAGGACGACGCCGAGGCGGTGCCGTTCTTCGCTCGCTTCCTGGAGGATCAGAAGCGCGTCCGTACCGGCGTCAAGGCCGGCAGGCCGCCCTTCCAGACGCTGAAGTACCCGTCGGACCAGGAGGACGGCGGGGGCGGCGGGAAGGACCCCATCTTTACCACGCTGAAGTACCCGTCGGACGGCGACGAGGCCTGATCACCGCATGGACCGCCCGCGCCCGTGCGAGAGAGGTACCCTGACGTGACGATGGCGAGCGCGAGCGTCCTCCTGGTCTCGCACTCACAGGACGACTTCGGGATCGGGCGTGTGGCGGAGGCGCTGCGAAGGCGCGGCGCTCGCCCCGTCCGCCTGGACGTCGACCGGTTCCCTCGCGACATCACGCTCTCGACGGCGCTCGGGCCGGGCGGCGTGCGCCGCCGTCTGGAGGACGCCGGGGCCGCGATCGGCGGAGACGAGATCTCCGCGGTCTGGCTCCGGCGCCTCTGGGCGCCGGACCTCGGCGAGGGCATCCCCGAGGAGTACCGCGGCGCGTGCGTGCGCGAGTCGATGGCGGCGCTGACCGGCTGGCTGCGCGGGCTCCCCGCGCGGCGCTGGATCAACGAGCCCGCGGCCGAGGAGCGCGCCCAGGACAAGCTGCGCCAGCTCGCGGCGGCCGCGTCGGTCGGCCTTCGCGTCCCCGAGACGGTGGTGACGAACGACCCGGCCGAGGTCCGCGGCCTCTTCGCGCGCCTCGGGGGGAACGTGGTCGCCAAGATGCTCACGCCCTTCTCGACCAGCCTCGCTGGCGGCGCGCCCTTCGTCTTCACGCACGCCGTCGCGGAGGCCGACCTCGGCGCCCTCGCGGGGCTGCGCCAGAGCCCCATGGTCTTCCAGGAGCGCATCCCCAAGGCGCGCGAGCTCCGCGTCGCCTGCGTCGACGGCCGGTGCTTCCCGGGCGCGCTCGACGCGACCCGCTACGAGTCGGTCGCGGTCGACTGGCGCCACCCGGACGTGAGCGAGATCGGCATCGGGTGGGAGCCGGACGCCCTCCCGCGCGACGTCGAAGCGCAGCTCGGCGCGCTCCTTCGCGCCCTCGGGCTGGTCTTCGGGGCCGTCGACCTCATCCGGACGCCGGACGGAGAGCACGTCTTTCTCGAAGTGAACCCCGCCGGCGAGTGGGGCATGCTGGAGCGGGATCTCGGCCTGCCGATCGCCGACGCGCTGGCGGAGGCGCTGCTCGCTCCGACGGAGAACCGGTGACAGTCCTCATCATCACGCACAGCGAAGACAACGAGTGCATCGACCGCGTCGCCGCCGCGATCGCCAGCCTGGGCGGCCGGGCCTTCCGTTTCGACACCGACGCCTTCCCGGCGGGGGCGCGGCTCTCGCTTTCGTCGGGCGCCGGGGCGGGCCGCTCCACGCTGACCACCCGGGACGGCGCCCTCGACCTCGGCGACGTGACCGCCGTCTGGTATCGCCGGGTCGCCTACGGCGCCAGGCTGCCCTCGTCGATGGATCCGCAGCTCCGGAGCGCGTCGGTCCACGAGGCGAAGCAGACAGCGGAGGGCATGCTCGCGGCGTTCCGCGTCCCGCAGGTCGACCCCTTGCCGGCGGTGCGCTTCGCGTCGAACAAGCAGGTGCAGCTCGACATCGCGCGCGAGGTCGGCCTCGACACGCCGCGCACGCTCACGACCAACGACGCCGAGGCGGCGCGGGCCTTCGCCGCGACCTGCCCGGGCGGGGTGATCGCCAAGATGCTCTCGTCGTTCGCCGTCTACCGCGACGGCGAGGAGCAGGTGGTCTTCACGAACGCCCTCGAGGCCAAGGACCTCGCGGACATGCGGGGGCTCTCGCTCTGCCCGATGACCTTCCAGGAGAACATCCCGAAGGCGCGCGAGCTGCGGGTCACGGTCGTGGGCGAGCGCGTCTTCACGGCCTCGGTCGACTCGCAGGCGGCGCCCGGCGCCGAGGTCGACTGGCGCCGGCAGGGGCTCGAGCTCATCGACGCCTGGCGCAAGGACACGCTCCCGCCCGACGTCGAGACGGGCGTGCTCCGGCTGATGGATCAGCTCGGCCTCAACTACGGCGCGATCGACATCCTCCGCACGCCGGACGGCCGGCACGTCTTCCTCGAGGTCAACCCGTCCGGCGAGTTCTTCTGGCTGGAGCGGAACCCCGGGCTCCCCATCAGCGAGGCGCTCGCCGAGGTGCTGCTCGGCAAGGCGCCGCGGCGCGGCTCGTGGAGCGCCTTCCTCCACACGCCGGCGACGCATCCCCGCTGATCCGGCGGCGCAGCGCCGCCGAGCGGACGCTCGGTGCCGTCCGCCCGCCCGCCCGCCGCCTCCAGCACGACACGACCTGGCGCTCCCCTCACCGGACGGACGGGCGCCGCGCAACGCGCCCCGGCGCCGCGCGGTGCGGCTTGACAACGCCCGGAGGTTCCGCACTTGCTATCCGTTCAGGGGAGGGCACCGCCCCCCTGCGCCCGGCAAGCGATCTCGTGAAGATCCTAGAGCTCCACCTCCTCGCGTTCGGCCCCTTCACGGATCTCCGGCTCGACTTCTCCTCGCCGTCGCCGGGCCTCCACGTCGTCTACGGCCCCAACGAGGCCGGGAAGAGCACCGCGCTCCGGGCGATCCGCGGCCTGCTCTACGGCATCCCGCACATCACGCCCGACGCCCACGTGCACCACAACACCGATCTCCGCGTCGGCGGCCGGCTCGCGGGCAGGGGCGACGCCGCGCTCGCGCTCGTCCGCCGCAAGGGGCGCGTGAAGACGCTCCGCGACCCGGACGACAACCCCCTCGACGACGCCGCGCTCGCGCCGGTGCTCGGCGGCGTGACGGAGGAGCTCTTCCGGACCTCCTTCGGGCTCACCCACGAGACGCTCCGCCAGGGCGCCGAGGCCCTGCTCCAGGGCAAGGGCGACGTCGGTCAGAGCCTGTTCGGCGCGGGGCTCGGCGGGCCGGGGCTGCAGCAGCAGCTCGCCACGCTGCGCCAGGAGGCGGACGAGATCTTCACGCCCCAGGCGAGGACCCGCCCCCTCAACGAGGCGATCAAGGCCTTCGAGGCGGCCCGCAACGGGGCGAGGAGCGCCGCTCACCCGCCCGCGGACTGGACGCGCAAGCGGCAGGAGATCGACGAGCAGCGGGCCGAGCAGGAGCGCGTCGACGCGGAGCTGCGCGCGCTCCGGTCGACCGACAAGCGGCTCCGGCGCGCGCTCCGGGTGCTCCCGCTGCTGGAGGCGCGGCGCGCGATCCTCGGCCGGCGCGCCGCCCTCGGCCACGTCGTCCTGCTGCCCGAGAGCGCGCAACGCGACCGCGAGGACGCCCAGGATCGCGCCGCCGACGCGAGCGCCCAGGCCTCGCGGCTCCGCGCCGACATCGCGGAGCTCGAGGCCCGCCACGCCGCGCTGGAGGTCCCCGCGTCGCTCGCCGACCTCGACGCGAGCGCGATCGACGGCCTCGTGACCCGGCTCGGCAGCCACCGCAAGGCCGCCGTCGACCTGCCGCGCGTCCGGGCGGAGCTCCACGGCGTCGAGGATGACGCGCGCGCGATCCTCCGCAGGCTCGGGCGGGACGCCTCGCTCGCCGGCGGCGACGACCCCGAGCGGCTGGAGGCGATGCGCGTCGACGTCGCGACCGAGGCGCGCATCAAGAAGCTCGCCCGCGAGCGCGGCGCCGCCGAGGCCAAGCCGCGCGAGGTGGAGCGGCTGCTCTCGGCGCACCGCGCGCGGCGCGACGCCTGCGCGCGCAGGCTGGCCGAGCTGCCGCCGGGCGAGGACCCCGCCCCGCTCCGCGGCGCGCTCTCTCGCGCGCAGAAGCAGGGCGACCTCGAGCACCGCCTCCGCGAGGCCGCCGCCGCGGCGGCGCAGCTCGCCCGCGACGCCGACGTGCAGCGCGATCGGCTCGGCCTCGGCGCGGCCGCGAAGCGGGCGCGCCTTGACGTTAGCGACGCGGCCGCGAAGCGGGCGCGCCTTGACGTTGGCGACGCGCCCGAAGGCCGGCCGCTCTCCGCGGCCGAGGCGAGCGCCCTGCCCGTCCCGCTCCCCGAGACGGTCGACCAGGCGGCCGCGCAGTGGGGCGCGCTCGCCCGGGAGCGCGAGCGGCTCGGCGAGCGCGCCGCCGAGATCGAGGCGCGCCTCCGCGAGAGCGCCCGCGAGATCGACGCGCTCCAGCGCGCCGGCGCCGTCCCCACGGAGGCCGACCTCGCCGAGGCGCGCGAGCGCCGGGACGCCGCCTTCAAGGCGCTGGTGCGCGCCCTCCAGGCGAAGGCGGGCGCCCGCGCGGCGGCCGCGTCGATCCACACCGCCTCGCTCTTCGACCTCGGCGCGGACGCGCCCGCCTCGCCCGGGGGGCGGCGCAGGCCGTCGCTCGCCGCGCGCGACGAGCCGCCGGCCGCCCGGGGGAAGCCCGACGACTACGCCGACCTGGTCCGCGCCGCCGACGCCCTCGCCGATCGGCTGCGCCGCGAGGCCGACCGGGTCGCCCGCCTGGCGCGGCTGCTCGCGGACGAGGCGCGGGCCCAGGCGGACCAGGCGCAGCTCGCCGCGGAGCGCGCCGCGCTGGCGCGCCGGGCCGAGGAGGCCGAGGCCGCGTGGATCGAGCTGTGGCGGCCCGCGGGCGTCGCCCCGCGCTCCCCCGAGGAGATGCGCGGCTGGCTCGGCCGCTACGCGACCTTGACCGCCACGGTCGACCGGCTGCGCGCCGCGGAGGCCGAGGCCGAGGCGCTGCGGGCCCGGATGCAGGCGCACGCCGCCGAGCTCCACGCGGCGCTCCAGGGCGCCCGCGCCGCGCCGGGCGCCTCGCGCGGCGACGCGGCCGGCGCGGGCTCGCGCGGCGACGCGGCCGGAGCGCTGGAGGACGCGCCGGCGCGCCTCCCGGCGCTCGTCGAGGCCGCGGAGCAGGAGCTCGCGGCCATCGAGGGCGCGGCCCGGGAGCGCAAGGAGCTCCTGCGGGAGCGCAAGGAGCTCGAGCGCGAGATCGAGGACCTCGAGCGCGAGCAGGCGCAGCACGCGCGCGCGCTCGAGGCGTGGCGGGCCGAGTGGGCCGAGGGCGTGCGGCCGCTCGGCCTGCCCGGCGATGCCTCCGCGGACGAGGCCACGGCGATCCTCGACGAGCTCGGCGCGCTGTTCCGCAAGGCGGACAGCGCCGCTCACGAGCGCCGCCGGGTGCGCGGCATGGAGCGCGACGCCCGGGCCTTCGGGGCCGACGTCGCGGAGCTCGCGTCCCGGCACGCGCCGGATCTCGCCCTGCTGCCGGCGGATCAGGCCGCCGATCAGCTGATCAAGCGCCACCACAAGGCGCGCGCCGACCTGCGCGAGCGCGGCGAGATCGCGCGGAGCCTGGCCGACAAGCGCCGCGAGCTGGATCAGCAGGAGGCGCGCCGCGCGGCCGCCGAGGCGCGCCTCGCCAAGCTCTTCGAGGCGGCGGGCGTCCCGCGCGGCGGTGACGACGCCGACGACGTCGCCGCGCTCTCCCTGGCGGAGGAGCGCTCGCGCGAGGCGCGCCGGCTCGACCGCGAGCTCGTCGAGAACGAGGGCAAGCTCCTCGAGGCGGGCGAGGGCGCGGGCATCGCCGCGCTCGAGCAGGAGACCGCCGGGGTGGAGCGGGACGCGCTCGCGCTCGAGCTCGACCGGGCGGAGGAGCGCCTCGCGGCGCTCGAGGACGAGCGGCGCCGGATCGACAGGGCGCTCGGGAGCCTGGAGCAGGAGCGCGAGCACCTCCGGGCGACGGTGGGCGCCGCGGAGGCCGCCGCGGAGGCGCAGATCTGCCTCTCGCACCTGCGCGGCGAGGTGCGCCGCTACGTGCGGGCGCGCCTCGCCGCGGTGCTGCTCGAGCGCGAGATCGAGCGCTACCGCGAGCGCAACCAGGGCCCGATCCTGGCGCGCGCGAGCGCGCTCTTCCACCGCCTGACGCTGGGCGCCTTCGCCGGCCTCCGGGTGGGCTACGACGAGAGCGAGCAGGCGATCCTCCGCTGCGTCCGCGCGGCGTCCGGCGCGGCGGTCGGCGGAGCATCGGCCGCGAGGGCGCCCGCGCCGGACGGCGCGGCGGAGCCCGCGAAGGCGCTCGCGGACGCAGCGCCAGAGCCCGCGAAGGCGCCCGCGGACGCAGCGCCAGAGCCCGCGAAGGCGCCCGCGGACGCAGCGGCGGAGCCCGCGAGGGCGCCGGTGCAGCGCGAGGTGGACGTGACGGGCCTGAGCGACGGCACGCGCGACCAGCTCTACCTCGCGCTGCGCCTCGCGAGCCTCGAGCACCACGCCCGCACGGGCGAGCCGATACCGCTCATCCTGGATGACATCCTGATCCACTTCGACGACGACCGCGCCCGGGCCGCCCTCGCGGTGCTCGGCGAGCTCGCGGGGACGACGCAGGTGCTGTTCTTCACGCACCACGCGCGGCTCTGCGAGCTCGCGCGCGAGGCGGTGCCGGCCGACGTGCTCCGCGAGCACCGCCTGCGGTAGCAAGGCCGGTGACCGCGATACGCTATCCTGGGCGGGATGACGGTCCAGGAGCTCCACGTCGCGGGATACCGCTCGATCCGGGAGCTGACCCTCCCCCTCGCGCAGGTCAACGTCATCGTCGGACCGAACGGCGTCGGCAAGACCAACCTCTATCGCACCATGGTGCTGCTCGGCTCCGCGGCGAGCGGTACCTTTGCGCGCACGCTGGCCGAGGAGGGGGGGATGCCCTCGGTGCTCTGGGCTGGCCAGCGCAGAAAAGGCCCGGTGCGGATGACGCTGCGGGTGCGGCTGGATCAGCTCGTCTACGAGCTTCAGTGCGGGCTGACGCCGCCGCCTGGAGGGCCGTTCGAGCTGGACCCGGACATCAAGGAAGAGGGCCTCTGGTTGCTCGACAAGCGCCGCCGCCTGCCGATGCTGGAGCGGGCCGCGGGCTCGGCCTTCGCGCGCGACGCGGACGGCCACCGCGTGACCTTTCCCTTCTCGCTCTGGGGCTCCGAGTCGGTGCTGGCGCAGGTGGTGGAGCCGCACCGCTTTCCGTTGCTCTCGGTGGTGCGGCAAAAGCTGATGAACTTCCGGTTCTATCACCACTTCCGCACCGACTCCGGCGCGCCGTTGCGGGTCGAGCAGGTCGGGGTGCGGACGCCTGTGCTCAGCACCGATGGCCACGATCTGGCCGCGGCGCTGGCGACGATCCTCGATATCGGCGACAGGGGCGCCTTGAAGGATGCCGTCTCCAGCGCGTTCCCTGGCGCGTCGCTCGAGGTCTCCTCGACGCAGGGGCGGTTCCGCGTCGAGCTCGGGTTGCCAGGGATGTCGCGGCCGCTCGACGCCCGCGAGTTCTCGGACGGCACGGCGCGCTATCTCTGCCTCCTGGCGGCGCTGCTGAGCCCGAGGCCTCCGCTGCTGATGGCGCTGAACGAGCCGGAGACGAGCCTGCATCCGGATCTGCTCGGGCCGCTCGGGGATCTCCTTGTGCACGCGGCATCCCGGAGCCAGCTGTGGATCACGACGCACTCCCGCCCGCTGGCGGAGCGGATCCGGAAGGCGACGCCCTGCCGGCTCATCGAGCTTGGCAAGAATGGTGGAGAGACGGTGCTGGCAAGCGGCGCGACGGAGGATGAATGACGTCCGCCATCAACGACAGAGGTCTCGTCGTGTTCATTCGATGATCCATCGAAGCACGGGACCAGCGACGACGACGAAGGCCGCGTGGCCCGGAAGCACAGGACTATCCCCGCCGAGCCACTGCACATGGGCGCTCGTCGACCAGCCCAGCGGCCCTGCGAAGTACGAGTTGACCTGCGCATGCCCGCCTATCGCCACCCCGGCGACGCGCCCGCACAAGGCGACGCCGCACGACGGCATGTCGTAGAGCCCGACCGATGGCCCCAGACTGAAATTGCCGTCCTCCCACGCGACGCCGACGTCGAGTGATGTCTGATTGTAGACGCCGAGCCCCCCGTCCCGGGTCGCCAGGAGGATGGTGCACAGGTCGTGGACCGTGAACAAGAAGTCTCGCTCGAAGGGCCACGATATCGCCGCTTGTGGACCCACCGCGGGGCGAGAATCGGCGCCGATCTGAATCCACCCGAGGCTCGCACCGGCGCTGATTTCGGCCGCTCCTGCTCGCGCCGGTGCGGCGAGGAGCGGGAGGACGACCACAGCCGCCCATGGGATCTTCTGCCAGCCTCTTGTGCCCATGGTACCTCCCCTTTCCCCCAGCGGACGAGCGACGTGACGACGCGAGCCGTCCTACTGACGGTGAAATTGGACGTCAACCGAGATCCTGGCGGGGACGTCCCGATGGACGTGGGTCGTACCGTCCAGAGATTGCGCCCGTCGCGCGCCGGCCTGCGAGGCGCGAGTGCTCTCAGGCGCCAAGCAGCGGCGGCGCCGCCTCCGCTGCGTCGAGCAGGGCAGCTGGTTCCTGGAAGGCGCTCGCCGCGGAGGCAGGCGGCGTAGAGCTCCCGATGCGGGCGTCAGAGAGCGGCCCGCCCCGGTGATGGGCAATCAAGGGTGAGGTTGTCGAGAAGCCACTCGCTCGCTCTCCGATGCGGTCGAGGTGCTGCTGAACGCCCGCGGGTGAACGCCCGCGGTTCAGAGAGTGATCCGGCAAGCCCCGGCGTCGCCGTCTTCGAGGTGACCGCCGGCGACACGCTCACTCCGGACACGGCCCGACGCACCCCACGCCGCCGCAGTCGACGCCGGCCTCGTCGCCGTTCTTCACGCCGTCCGTGCAGGTAGGGGCCTCGCAGACGCCAGCCCAGCACACGCCGCTCGTGCAGTCCTCGCCGGTCTGGCAGCCCCGGCCCGGCGCGCAGCGCGGGCAATACTGCTTGCCGCAGTCGACGCCGGACTCGCGGCCGTTCTTCACCCCGTCGCTGCAGGTCGGGATCATGCAGGTCTCGTTCATGCACACGCCGCTCATGCAGTCCGTGGCCGCGCGGCAGCGGTCCCCCGCCTGGCAGGGCCGGCACGGGCCACCGCAGTTGAAGCCGGTCTCTCCGCGACCGGCGTCCTGCACGTCGTTCACGCAGTGCTCCGGCACGCACCAGACGCCGTCACACGCGCGCCCGCCGGGACAGAGCAGCGACGCGTCCGTGTCGACACACTGCACGCAGGCGCCCTCATGGCACCGCCCCTCGCCCGAGGCAGGACACGTGACCTCGTTCAACAGGAGATGCCGCGGCTCATCGATCTCGCAGACGTCGAGGGTGCACTGGTTGCCATCATCGTAGATGTCCTGGGCCGCCGCGCTGACCACACGGCCATCGGCTGTACACTCCTCGATCTTGCAGTCGCCCCGGAGCTGCGACGCGAGCGGACCTTCGTGGATCTCCACCGCGCACGCGCCGTCCACGCACCGCCCCGCGCCGCACCGCGGGTCGGGCGGGCCAGGGCACCCCGCGTCGCTCTCGCAACCGAGGGGCGGCACGGGCACCCCGGAGCACTTCTCGGTGCCCTCCTCGGTGCCCTCCGCGCACTCGTCGCAGGTGAGGCACTCCTTGAAACACTCCGAGCCCTGCTCGCCACGCGAGCCCTCCTCGCCGCGCGCGCAGCAGATGACCTTGCCCGGCTCGCCGCACACGCAGCGCTCATCGACGCAGACCGTGCCCGGCACGTACTGGTGGCTCGACTCGCAGTCATCCGTGACCGCGCAGTCTCCGCCCATATAGGGCACGTCACTACATGCAAAGAACGTCGCTGGGCCGATGAGAAGAATGAAACCAACGAACCAAGGCGCGATGGGCCTACCCATGCTCCAGTCCTCCGGCACGAGGCTGAGGCGCCGGCACCCTGGCGGCCCCAATCCGCCGGGGTGTCGTTTGCCTGTCATCCGAGGCGCGCACTATGCCGCGTCGGGCCCGCGGTCGTCACGCAAGTTTTCGCCAGAATGCGCCGCTGGCGAGGCGGTCTTCCAGCAGGGCAGGCGCGCTGTCGACGGGAGGAAAAACGGTGCTCGTCAACGGAAAGCCGCTGACGGACACCGTGTTCTCCGCCGGGCCGCGAGGAGGGGACGTGCGTGGCCGCGCGCCCCTGCTCACCGGGTCGCGTCGCGTCACGCTGGGACGCTTCGTCTCCGGCTCACGAGGCGAACAGCCAGGCGATGCTCGCCGCGCCGGCCAGGAAGATCGCCGCCGTGAAGATCAGGATCGCCGTCCGGTCAGGGCGATACTCCCCCCGATCGATGGCGCGAGCGACGCGCAGGTAACGCATCGCGGCCCACGCGATGAGCGCCATCCCGAGCACGACCATCCCCGCGCCGACGCCCACGACCTCGCGCAGCAACGACCGCGGCCCTCCCGGCGCGGCCGGCGGCCCCACCTCGAGGAAGTAGAGGCTGACCCGGTTGAGCGTGATGCCGAAGCTGAGCAGCGCGATCGCCGTGCGCACGTAGGCGAGGTGCGTCCGCTCGTTGGCCAGGTGCTCCCTCGCGTAGGCCTCCGTGCGCTTCACGCTCTCCTCGCCGGGCATGGTGGCTCGCCCTCCTCGTCGCGCGGCGCCCCGCTTCAGCAGCGGCCGTACCGATCGTCGAACCACGGATACGCCGTGTTCGAGTAGCCGCGGACCTCCCAGAACCCCGGCTGATCCGCCGCGGTGAACGTGATCCGCCGGATCCACTTCGCGCCCTTCCAGGAGTAGAGCTGCGGCGTGATCATCCGCACCGGGCCCCCGTGCTCGCGCGGCAGCGGCTTGCCCTCCCAGGTGTGGACGAGCAGCACGTCGGGCAGCATGGCCTCCTCGAGCGGCAGGTTCGTCGTGTAGGGGGTCTGCGTGCCGGGCGCGATGTCGCTCGCCTCGATCAGCACGAAGCGCGCGTCCGCGAGCGGGCGCGCGCGCTCCGCGAGGGCGGCGAACCGGACGCCGATCCAGTGGTTGTCCAGGCGGCTCCAGGTGGTCACGCAGTGGAAGTCGGACACGTCGAGCGTCTGCGGCAGCGCCATGAACTCTTCCCAGGAGTAGGTCCGCGGCGCCTCGCAGAGCCCGTCGATCTCGAGCTGCCAGCGCTCGATCGGGATGTCCGGCGTATCGCCGAGATCGAGCACCGGCCAGTTCTTCACCTCGCGCTGACCGATCGGCAGCCTCGGCATCCCGTGCCGGTTCGGCGGCCCGCTGCCCATCGGCGCGCGCCCGTCGAAGGCGCCCTTGCCGCGCGCCGCTTGCCGCGCGGCGAACGCCTGCTTGCGCTCGATCAACGACCTCGCCCGCCGCCCCGCGTCGTCCCCCATGACGTGACCATGGCGAGAGCTCTGGACGCCTGCAAGAGCGAGCTCATCCGACCTTGCGGCCCGAGAGCTCCACGGATGCGGCATCCACCGACACCGACGTCGGGGGGCCGAACTTCTTGACCTGAACGGTCACGAGCAGGGCCGGCGTGTCGTCGAGCACGCGCTCGATGATGCGCTCGGCGAGCGTCTCGAGCAGCTTGTACGACGCGCTCGTGCCCGATTCGACGACGAGGTTCGCGAGCCTGTCGTAATCGAAGACGCGCGCGCGCGTGTCCGCTCGAGGCAAGAGCGAGATCGGGAGCTCCACCTCCAGGCACACGACGAAATCCTGGGGCAGGTCGCGCTCGGCGCGAGACACGCCGTGCTTGGCGCGAAAGCGGATGCCGTCAAGGCGGATCCGGTACGTCTGGATCGCGGACTCCATCGGCGCCCCCTAGCACGCCTTCCGGCCGGCTTCCGCCGCAAGAATGCCAGGCGGCAGGCTCGCCCGCTCGCCGCGGCCTTCCCGGCGCGCGGCGGCCGTCTCGGCGGCGCGGGCGGCCTTCCCGGCGCGCGGCGGCCGTCTCGGCGTGTCCCGGCGCGGGCGGCCTTCCCGGCGCGACCGCCCTCCAGGCGCGCGGCGGCTGCGCGCCACGTCAGAGGAGAGGCCGCTTGAAGCACACGGCTTCGATCTTCGCGGTCATCTCGCTGCGCAGGAACTGCACCGGCTCCCAGCCTTCCTGCCCGAACCGCTTGAGGACCGGGTTCCATCCGGCCGTTGTGGTCACCTCGAACACCTGACTGTCGCTGACGCGCGCCGTCTCCACGTCCACGCACCGAACCTCCCACCGGGGCGGATCGGTCCCCGCCTGCACCGGTGGCACCAGGAAGCGCGGCGCGACGTACGACGCAGAGCAACCGAAAAGAAATGCGACGGCGATGGCTGTCCCGGAGCTGAGCTTCGGCATGAGCGGTCCTTTCCTGCGGGGTCGACTCGCGAAGGCGTATCGACGCTTCGTGCGCCACGTCAACTGGGAACGGCGCGCGCGCCGGCTCGCCGACGCGGAGGCCGCCGTCGCGGGGCGCGTCGTGGCAGCGCTCCAGGAGGACCAGCGCACGGTGCTCGAGCTCGCCTATTTCGAGGGGCTCTCCCTCGTGGAGATCGGCGAGCGCCTCGCGGTGCCGGTGGGCACCGTCAAATCCCGCCTCTCGCGCGCGCTGGACAAGCTGCGCGCCACGCTCCAGGAGCCGCCGCGCGCCGCCGCGGGCTGACGCCATCCCTAGCGCTTACGCGTGAGCGCCTCGCGGTCCTTCACGATGAGGCGCCGCCCCGCCGCGTCGAGCACCCCCTCCTTCCGGAACGCCCCGAGCGTCAGCGTCACCGTCTCGCGCGTCGACCCGATCACCTGGGCGATCTCCGCGTGCGTGATCGGCGCCGAGATCAGCGTCCCACGCGGCGTCGGCACGCCCCACCGCTCCGCCGCGTGCAGGAGGAACTCGGCGAGGCGCCCTCCCACGTTCTTGAAGAGCATCGACTCGATCCGGTCCTCGGTCTCCCGCTGCCGCGCGACGAGCAGCGCGAACACCGCGCCCCCGAGCCCCGGGTGCTGGGCGCAGAGCTCGCGGACGAGCGCGAGCGGCACCCGGACCACCTCGGCCTCATCCATCGCGATCGCCCGCTCCGTCCGCGTCTCCAGCCCGCCGAGGCACGACTCGCCGAGCACGTCGCCCGTGCCGCGGTAGCTGAGCGGGAACGCGGCCCCCGCCTCGTTGACGCGCTCGACCCGCGCGCGCCCCCGGCCGAGCACCACCAGCGTGTCCGCGGGGGCCCCCTGCTCGAAGATCGCCGCGTCGGACGCCACCACCTCGAGCACCGCGGCGTCGGTGACCGCCTCCCGTACCTCGCGATCCACCTGCGCGAACAGCGAGGAGAGCCGGAAGGCGCGCGCCACCCGAGCCTTCACGGGATCCATGGGCTGGCGGCCAGCATCCTGCGCGTACTGGGAATCCAGATCGCTCACGGTAGGGAACAAAAGAGTAATCCATCCCGCGTGGGTTGACACACAGGAATCCCCTGCGACCGAGGCCCGGCGCAGGGCGAACGGAGCGCCTCGCTCAGCGTCCGTCGCGGTCGAGCTGCACGACGATGTCCCGGTCGAGCGCGCTGTCCGCCGCGCGGGCGAACTGCTGGAACTTCGTATAGGCATCGGGCTGCACGCGGCCCGCGGGCAGCTCGAGGAAACGATCGAGGACCAGCGCGCCGCCCTCCATGCGATCGTTCACCCGCACGGCGCGCCCCGCGTCGTCCGCCGTCGACGGAGCGAGCTTCGTGATCACGCGCGCGCCCGCGGGGAGCTTGACGCGGAGCCGCACCTCCGAGCGCGTCGCGATCTGCTCCGACAGGTAGAGCGGCGTCTCGCGGACCGGCAGGCTGGCGAGGCTGGCCACGCGCACGCCGAAGGGCGGCGTGATGACCAGCTCCCCTCCCTGCGCGCGCGCGAAGCTCGCGGCGGCGATCTTCATCTTCAGCGTGAGCGGCCGGTCGATCTCGCTCAGCTCCTTGATCTCGATCGCCTGGAGCCGCGCCCCCGGCACCATCTGCGGCAGGAGGCGCGACTCGACGGCGTCCCTGAGCTGGGCGTCCGGGAGCGACTCCAGCGCCGAGCGCAGCGCGATCGCGAGCTTGCCCTCGTAGCGCTGCTCGATCGCCAGCGAGGCCGAGCCGTCCCTCGCCACCTCGGCGACGCCCTCCGTGACCACGCCGTCGTGCGCGCCGGACGAGGGCGTCACCTCGCGCGGCGTCCCCGGCTTCAGCACGATCGCCGGCTGCCCGCGGAGGGAGCTCGGCAGGTAGCCGTACGGCGCGAACTTGTCGCGCACGAACATCCAGCGCACCGCGCCCGCGCCGGGCTTGTCCCCGGTGTCGAGGCGGACGGCGAGCGCGTTGAACGTCTCGGCCTCGCTCATGGGCCCGCGCGGCGGCGCGGTGAGCCGGTCGCTCACGACGCCGTAGCCGGCGTCGATGCCGACCAGGCGGCACAGGTAGAGGAACGCCTCGGTCCGGTTGCCGCTCTTGCCGATGACGACGCGGCGGCCGTCGTCCTCGCGCCCCGGCTCCACGTTGGCGAGCACCCACCGGTAGATCCGGCGCGCCTGCTCGTCCTTCGACGGCGCCGCTCCCCCGCCCTCGCCGCGCGCACCCTCCGCGGCGCCGGCGGCCTTCCCCTGCTCGCCGCCGCCCGCTGCCGGCGAGCGCGGCGCGAGCGGCGTACGCGCGATTGCCCGCGCGATGCGCACGAGCCGCGGATCGCGCGGCGTCTCGTCGGCGGCCGCGTCGACCATGCGCGCGATCGTGCTGTCCAGGCGGATGCCCCAGCCGATGCGGATGTTCGGAAGGAACTCCGAGATCGGCGCGCTCGCCGGCTCCTCCGGGAGCGCGGGGCTCTTGTCGACCCGGTAGCGGCGCGTGACGAGCGCGCCGGACTCGACGATCTCCGGCGCCGGGACGGCGCCGGAGGCCTCCACGTCGAGCGGCCGGCTCTTCGGCGACACGACGATGAACTCGCTCCGCCAGTAGGGGACCTTCTCCTCGCGGAAGAACCAGCGCGGGCCCTGGAACGTGAGGCCCCCCTGCCCGTCGCCGCGCAGCACGAACAGGTTCTCCACCTCGATGTAGTCGCCCACCTCGAGGTGGGGCATCGTCACGGTCGGCTTGTCCTGGATGAACTCCGGCTCGTGGATCGACCCGTCGCGCTTGACCGTGCGGAGCTTGAGCACGAGCCCCTCGGGCATGCGTTGCTCGGCGTGCTCCTGGATGGCCTCCCGCGACTGGATCCGGATGATCTCGTGCTGGAGCATCCGCGCCGAGCCGTCCTCGTGGACCCACATGGCCGCATAGTCGAGCACGCGCGCCGCCGTGCCCGGCATGACCTCGCCCGAGGCCTCGTGCTCGGCGATCACCTTCTTCGAGTCCAGCCGGTACGGGCTGAGCTCCGTCGTGCCGTCGAGCAGCTCGATCGCGTCGCGCAGGCCCGAGGTGTCGGCGCCGGTGCGGATCGCCTCGATGAGCGCCTTCTGGAGCGCGTCGCGCTCTCCCCGCGCGAAGCGCGCGTCCGCGAGCGCGAGGCGC
The DNA here is from genome assembly GCF_051525245.1 of Sorangium sp. So ce128. Lineage (NCBI taxonomy): Bacteria > Pseudomonadati > Myxococcota > Polyangiales > Polyangiaceae > Sorangium > Sorangium sp. So ce128. The sequence goes on from NZ_CP150313.1 coordinate 10,198,912, forward strand.
GCGTCGGCGTCGTCCGGCGACTTCGCGAGCGCGCGCTCGAGCTGCTCGAACGACTCGGCGCGCTTGCCGGCGCGGGTCAGGAGGTCGGCGATGCGCGCGGCGATGTCCTTGCGGTCCTTGCGGGCGGAGCCGAGGCGCTGGAGCTCCTTGATCGCCGCCGCGTAGTCGCGGCGATCGATCGCCCTCTCCAGCTCGATCTCCGCGTCGGGATCGAGCTCCCGGATGCGCGCGGCCAAGGCGTCGGCCTGCGCGATGTGCCCGTCGCCGTCGTGGATCCGGAGGAGCGCGCCCAGCACCTCGATGTCGTCCGGGAAGCGCGCGGCGGCCTCCTTCACGGTGCGGACGTGCTCGACGCGCCAGCCGAGCCGCGAGTACATCCCGGCGAGCGTCTTCAGGAGGTCGGGCACCTCCCGGAAGCGGTCGGCGAGGGCCTCGATCGTGCGGGTCATCTCGGACAGGCCGACCTTGTCGGCCTCCTCGAGCGCGAGCCAGAGGCGGGGGAACCAGAGCTCCGGGTCCTTCTCCGCGGCGCGCGCGCGCACGTCCTTCACGAGGTCTTGCCCGTCGGACGCCGGGAAGATCGGGTCCTTCTCGAGGAAGACCGCCTGGGCCGCGAGCGCGGGGCCGGTGGCGCGCGCCGGATCGGCCACGAGCGGCTCGATCAGCACGGCGCTCACGTCGTCCTGGCCCTCGAGGTGCGCGATGGTCGCGGCGAGGTACCGGGCGATCGGATCGCCCACGTCGCGCTCGGCGGGGGGCGCGCCGCGCAGGCCGAGCGCGCGCGCCACCTTCGGCGCGGGCTGCGGCGGCACGCCGAGCGCCGTGAGGAACGGCTCGATGGGGTTGGGATCCGGCAGGACCTCGGGCGGGACGAGCGAATAGGGCGGCGTCGGATCGGCGGACGTGGCCACGCCGAGGGGCGTGCCGTCGGGCGCGAGCAGGCGGATGGAGGTGTCGCGGCCCCCGACGCGGGCGAGGATGCGGTGCCGGCCGGGGCCGAGGCGCAGGCGGACGCCGAAGCGGGGCCAGATCCCCCACTGCTTCGTGTCGCGCGTCAGCACCTCGACGTCGTCGACGAGGATGGCGTAGGCCCCCTGGACGGCGATGAGCATCTCGCGCTCGGCGGGCAGGTCGACGAAGGTCTCGACGTAGAAGATGCCTCCGCTGGCCCCGCCCTCGCCGGGCCCCTCCGGCGCGACGGCCGAGAGCTGGCAGCCGCGGCGCTCGGCGCCGAGCACGCGCGGCGGGCCTCTGCGGTGGGGATCGCGCGGGAACACGGGCGGCCAGGGGCCGGCGCGCTCCGCCTCGTAGTGGACGCGGTGGTCGCTCGCGGCCAGGTGGCCGAACGGGCCGGCGAAGCGGGCGTTCTCGATGCACCCGTAGCGGCGCGCCGCGTGGTCGATGAGCGGCACGGCGGGCGCGGCGCCGCGGGCGTCGTCGGCGGTCCCGGCGGCGCCGTCCGGGCGCGCCGCGGCGGCCTCGTCGGGCAGCCCGTCGAGGCTCCACCACTCGACGAGCTCTCCGCGCGCGCGCCAGCCCAGCTTGCCCGGGTGGTCGATGGCGCGAAGGACGACCTCGCGGGACTTCTTCCAGAGGCCCGCGACGCTGGAGCGCAGGCCGAGCAGGCGGTTCGCGGCGAACCAGCCCACGAGCGGGGCGTCGGGGTGCGCGCTCACCCGGGCGGCGTCCAGCGCATCGAGGTAGGCCGCCGCCGCGCGCGCGTTGCGGCCGTGCCCCTGGTCGTCGATCGCGCGCCCGAGCGACGCGAGCATCGATTTCGCGCCGATCCCCTCCAGGCGCTTGCGCGCCTCCCTGGCGCCGGCAGGCGTGCCGCCCGGGACCAGGAGCTCTCCGAGGAGCCAGCGGCCGACGACCTCGCCGTCGGCCGAATGCGCGCCGGCGTCGCGGAGCGAGGCGATGGGGTCTTTCGCGCCGGGCGCGGTGACCGCGCCGCAGGCGCCGAGCGCGAGGGCCAGGGCGGCGGCGCCGGCGAGCCGGGCGAGCGTGGAGAGGGGGCGAGGAGCGCGCATCGGCCCGGTCCTTAGCGCGAGCGACCGCGTGCGCACAGAGACGCCGCGCGGCGCAGCGCTCCTGGCCCGCCCGGCCCGTGAGCGCCCCGCCCGGCCCGCCGTCGTCGCCCGACCCGCGGCATGCGGTCTCCGCGGCGTGTGGGCAGCGGCTCCAGGGGCATCGTCAAGGAGCGCCGTCGCCCCTAGAGAACGGCGCGCCACGAGGTCGTGCGCGACAACGTGGCGACGCTCTGCGGAGCCACCGAGGACGGCCCCATGGGTCGATGGTGATCTTGATTATCATTTGCATCATTGCTATGTGAAGCGGCGAACTCATGGAAGACGACCTTGCGGTAGAGCTCGGCGCGCTCGCGCACCGCGGCGCCGCCCCGCTGTCTTGATCGGGGAGCGCGCTCTTTCGAACCACCTCGCCGCGATGCTTTCGCACCGACAAGGATGAACGACATGGTACCCGGTTACACAGAAGAGACGGTGCTTGAGGTCCACCACTGGACGGACAAGCTCTTTACGCTCAAGACCACCCGCTCGCCGAGCTTCCGCTTCGCGAACGGGCAGTTCTGCATGATGGGGCTCGTGGTCGCGGGCAAGCCGCTCGTCCGTGCGTACTCCCTCGCGAGCGCAAACCACGAGGAGACGCTCGAGTTCTTCTCGATCAAGGTGCCGAACGGCCCGTTGACCTCGCGCCTGCAGCACATCGCCGTCGGCGAGACGATCCTCGTCGGCAAGCGCGCGACGGGCACGCTCACGATCGGCAACCTGCGGCCGGGCCGGACCCTGTGGCTCCTGGCGACCGGGACCGGCCTCGCGCCGTTCCTCAGCGTCGTCAAGGACCCCGAGACGTACGAGCGCTTCGAGCGCGTGGTCATCACGCACACGTGCCGTCGCGTGCAGGACCTCGCCTATGCGCGCTACCTCGAGCACGAGCTCGCGGCGGACGAGCTGCTCGGCGAGATCGTGCGGCCCAAGCTCCGCTACTACCCGTCCGTCACCCGCGAGGCGTTCAAGACCGAGGGCCGGATCACCGCGCTCATCGAGTCCGGCCGCATCTTCGCCGATCTGGCGCTGCCCGCGCTCGACCCCGCGCACGACCGGCTGATGCTCTGCGGCAGCTCGGAGATGCTCGCCGACACCGCCGCGCTCCTGGAGTCCCGCGGCTTCGAGGAGGGCAACAGCGGCGAGCCGGGCGACTACCTCGTGGAGAAGGCCTTCGCGGGCGAGAAGCGCTCCCCGCTCGCCAGCGCGTCGCCGGCCGAGAGCACGAACCTGTCCGGCCCGGCGTGACGTCGCGCGCCGCGCGTCGGGCTGCGCCCGGGCCCACGCGTCGGCGTCACGGCGGGCGCGCGGATCGATGCGGCGCGCAGGCCGCGGTTTCGGATCTGGACCGGGGGCACCGCCCGCCCCGGTCCAGACCGCGGCTCACACGCTCGCTTCGACAGCGCTGGCGACCTGCTGGAGGAGCACCGTCTGTTCGATCACCTCCGGCGGCACGCCGACATCGTCGCGCACGACGGCCACATCCCCGCGCGCGCCAGCCACGTCCTCGCGCGCCACCGCCACGTCCTCGGGCGCCACGGCCACATCCTCGGGCGCCACCGCCACGTCCTCGCGCGCCACCGCCACGTCGTCCCGCTCCGCCGCCCGGCGCAGCGCCGCGATCTCCGCCTGCGCGGCGACGAGCGCCTGCTCGAGCGCCTCGTGGAGCGCCGGCGGAGAGCCGGACGTGTCGCGCGCCTCGGTCAGCTCGCGCTCGAGCTGCGCGATCTTCCATCCCGCGGCGCGCAGGTCGGCCTCGCTCGAGGCGGCGCTCCGCGCCAGCGCGTCGAGCTGCTGCCGCAGCGCCTCCACCGCGCCGCCCGGCCCGCCCTGCCCCGCGAGCGTTCCACCCTGCCCGCCGTCCGCCGCCTGGCCCGGCCCGCCGTCGTCGGCCGACGCCGACGCGAAGACCGTCCCGAGCTCGTCGACGAGCTCCTTGCCCACCCGCTCGCTCTCGCGCAGCTGCGCCATGAGCGACGCGATGACGTGGCCCCGGTCGCGCAGCGCCTCCTCGAGGCCCGCGATCTCCGCGGCCGCCGCCTCGCCTGCGTCGCGCTTCTCGAGCTCCGATGCCCGCTGCTCCAGCGCGACGACGGTCTGCTCGAGCTCCACGATCCGCGCCTCGAGCAGCAGCCTGCGCGCGTCGAGGGCGCTCCGCTGGTCTTCCAGCGCGCGGCTCTCGCGCTCGTTCCGGTCCGCCCGCTCCTTCTGCCGGTCGCGGTCGCGCGCGAGCTCGGCGCGGGCTGCCTCCAGCTCCTCGACCCTGCCCCCTGCGCGCCGCGCCTCCTCCAGCGCGCGCTCGCTCTCCTGCGCGCGCCTGCGCGCCGTGTCCCGCTCCGACGTGAGCTTCGAGAGCTCCCGCCGCGCCCCCGCGGCGGCGGCCTCGAGCTCCCCCACGCGCGCCGCGAGCGCCGGGTCGGGCGCCGCCACGGCGGGCCGCGCCTCGAGCTCGGCGATCCGGGCGCGCGCGGCCTCGAGGTCGGCGGTCACGGCGTCGAGGCGGTCGCGGGCGCCGGCGATCTCCGGCTTGTTGCGGATCATGCCGAGCTCGAGCTCGACCTTGGTCCGCACCCGCTTCTCGTCGTCGAGCTGCTTGGCGAGCCGGGTCGCGCGATCGCGCTGGCTGCGGAGCTCCTCCTCCATGTCGCGGATCTGGTGCGACAGGCGCTCGGCCCGGACGTGGGCGTCGCCCGCCCTGGCCTCGACGTCGCGGAGGCGCGCCGCCCTGGCCTCGATCTCGGCCTCCGCCTCGGCGAGGCGCGCGGCCGTGGCGACCGCGCTCTCGGCGCGGACCCCGGCGTCCTCGCGGTCGCGCTGGTGCCGGGTGCGCAGCTCCGCGAGCTCGCCCCCGAGCCGCTGCGCGCGGCCCTCGGCCTCGCTGAGCGCCTCGGGCGACGCGCCGGCGCTCGCGCCCGGGAAGTCGGCGAACGGCAGCTCGATCACGGCGAACGCGTCGAGCCTGGGCAGGCGCTCGCCGGCCACGGCGATGAACCACTCGGGCTCCTCGGACGCGTCGAGGATCGACGTGTCCACGCTGACCTCGGGCTCGCCCTTCGGCGCGAACTCCGCGACCGTGTAGCCGACGAACGGCGCCTGGCCGACCATCCGCACCTGCTTGAACTGGAGCGCCACGAGGTCGTAGAGCGCGTAGTAGCCAGGAGCCGCGCCGCGGCTCGCGCCCGCGGGGAGCAGGCCCCGCGCGGCCTCCGGGTTCGGCGACGCGATGACGGCGACGCCGCTCGCGGCGGTGAGGCGTCGGGCGCGCCGGACGACCTCGGCGGGATCGCCGAAGAGGGAGAGATCGGGGATGACGAGGGTGTCGAAGGCGCCGTCGCGCACGCCCAGGTCGCCGTCGAACACGGCGACGTTCGGGTGCGGCTGCCGGGTGGGCGCCGTCCGCGCGAGCTTCTCGGCGACGCGCGCGGCGTCCGGGTCGTAGGCATGGACGAGGCGGGCTCCGCGCTGGAGCAGCCGGTCAGCGAGGCCGATGGTGGCGTCACCCACCACCGCGACCCGCCGGCCGCGCACGAGCGGCTCGAGGTAGGCGCTCAGCACCAGGGCGGGATGGAGCGCGGCGGGGGCGGCGTGCCGCGGCGAGCCTGCGGCGGCGAGGGAGGACTCCTTCGTCATGGTTCCGTCCTCTTACGGCTCTGGGGGCCCGGAGTCCACAAAGCGCAGTGCAGAGTTGCAAGGCGGCGCTCACCGCGCCGGGCGCCGCCGGGCGCCGCCCGCGCGCGCCGGTCCGACGCCTTCGTGCCGGCCCCACGATCCGCGCCTCCACGCCGTCAGCGTGGTGAGCCGCCTCACCCATGACGCTTCGCGTCTGCGCCGCATGTTCCTGGGCCTCTCCGTCGCTCCCGCCGTCGTCTCCACGACATCGGCGGTTCGCCCTCTCTCCTTCGAGATCGAGCGGTCCTTCTGCTGCGCTCGGTCAGAGGATCACGGTCTCGCAGCCGAGGAGGATCTGGATCTTCGCGATGGAGGCGCCCCTGGCGGCCTCGCAGGTATCGGGGCACAGCACGAGGGCCGCGGGAGAGGCCGGGTCGTCGTAGCGCCAGCCTGGGCCGTCGCAGCCGGGGCGCTGCGGCAGGATCTCCTGCGATGCGCCGTCGAGCCCGAAGAGGACGTTGACGTCGTCGAACGCGACCTGTCCGCCGGCCACCTGGGAAGGGACCTCGACCTCGCACGGGAGCGCCTGCCCCGTGACCTTCGCGAGCGCGTTCTGGAACTCGACGGCGATGTTGGTCGCCCCGACGAGGACGGCGGCGTCGGTGCCTCCCGCGGCCGCGACCTGGTTGGCGAAGCTCTGGTTCACGCCCGGGAGCCCGATCACGAAGGTGCGCACGGGGGTGCCGTAGCGCGCGCCCGCCGCCGCGAGATCCGCGATGGCGTCCGGGTCTTCCGGGTTCACCCCGGCGCACTGGGCCGCCGGCCCCTGGGGCTGCCCATCGGTGACGAGCAGCACCGCCGAGGCCTCGCCGGGGTGGTTCTTCGCCACGTCGATGCCCTGGAGCAGCGCGCCGCCCAGCGCCGGATAGACGGGCGTGCTCGCTCCGTTCGGCGACTCGGCCTCGATGGCCGCGACGATGGCGCCCGCGTTGTCGGGGAGCGGACCGAACGGGACCAGCGGCTCCCTGTACGCCTCGTGGTCACAGGCCGGCACGTCGTCCGCCACCCGCGGAAAGAAGCGCAGCGCCACGCGCACGCCGGCGAACCTCGCGCTGTTGACGAACGCCGTCAGGCCGGCCTTCGCGCTGGTCCACTTGTCGGCCACCATGGGGTCGTTGCCCGCCATCGAGGACGACTTGTCCATCATGATGTAGAGATTGAGCGGGACCGCGATCGCCTCCTCGGTGACAAGGCCACACGCGGCGTCCGGATCGAGGACTTCGACAGGCGCGTCGGTCGACAGCCCGCCATCCGGATCAAAGGTCCCGCCCGAGCCAGCTCCGTCCGAAGAGGAAGAGGACGAGACAAGGCCAGCTCCTGAGTCCGGTGCACACGCGCCATGGAGTCCCATGGCGACGGCGAGCCCAACCATGGAAGCGAGCGAGGTGGGGTGGAGCGATTCGAGGCGCATGGGATGAACAGAGGACAGCGAGGACGGCGCGGAAGCGGGAAGGTACGCAGACACAGAGTACCGGAGACGGTGACAGGCGCGAGGGGCGAATCGCGGAATCGTGAGCTGGCTCGCGCCGGCGCAGCACATAACGGCGTGGGCGGACGGCTGTTGATGCCGGCCGCAATGTGGCGCACAGCCCCGTTGTGATTGGGAACGAGCAAGACAAAGTCTTTTCGAAAAGCGCGTGAAGGTGCAGAATTAAGCATGCGCGCACAATTCTTCCTCGAGACGGCATCTCTGCTCGCATTTCTCTCGGCGATCGGCTGCGCGGAGAGCAGCTCGATCGACGACCCCATCGGGCCGTTCGAGGGCACGGGAGGCGGCTCGGGCGCGGGCGGCGAGTCCTCCGCGAGCAGCAGCACCACGACAGCGTCATCGAGCAGCGCCGCCGCCGCGAGCGGCTCGGGCGGGAGCGAGGGCAGCTCGGGTGGGGGTGAGGGCGGCTCGGGCGGGGGTGAGGGCGGCTCGGGTGGAGAGGGGGGCAGCGAAGAGGCGGGCGGCGGCGGCGCTGGGGGCACGGATCGATGCGCGCTGGGGTGCTTGCCGGGCACACACGACGTGGACGGCAATCCCCTCACGGGGGACGAGTGCGGCTGTGAATACGCGTGTACGCCGACCGCTGCGGGAGAGGCGGGCGAGGATCCGATCGACGCCGAGTTCATCGACGACAACTGCGACGGCGGCGACGGGCTCGTGGAGCAGTGCATCTACGTCTCGGCGAGCACGGGGGACGACGCCAGCAGCGGGACGCGCAACGCGCCGGTGGAGACGATCGCCAAGGCCATCCAGGTGGCGCAGGCGGGCGCGGTGCCGGCGATCTGCCTGTCGGGCGAGCTGTACCAGGAGGCGGTCACGGTCGCGTCCGGCATCAGCATCTACGGTGGGTTCGATCACGCCAACGCTGACTTCAAGTTCCGGAGGACGAGCTCGGTGACGACCACCGTGCGCGCGACAGGCACGGTGTTCCACGCGCCGTCGATCACGCAGCCGACGCACATCGAGGGCCTCTCGATAGAAGCGCTGAGCCCGTCGTCGGCCGGCGCGAGCACCTATGGAGTGCGCCTCGGCGGGGGGACGGCGGATCTCTTCGTGCGGTTCAACCAGATCGACGTGGAGGAGGGCCGGGCCGGCGCCGCGGGGACGAACGGGGCGGCGCACATGGTGGGGACGGCAACGGCGGGGAATGCGGGAGAGCGGGGCTGCAATGACTGCAGCGGCCTCGGCAATGCAGGCCCGGCGCCCACATGCGACGAGCCTGGCGGGAGAGCTGGATATGGCGGACATGGCTCGAACACCGGAGCGGCGGGCCATCCCGGCAGCCAGGGCGCGGCGGGCGGCGCGGGCGGCGCCACATCGAGCTGCCTGGACCCAGGCCCGCCGGGTCCCAATGGCACACCGGGCACGGCTGGGTCGCAGGGGACGCCGGGGACGGGGGGCGCGAATCTCGGCAGCATCGCCTCCGGCGTCTACCAGCCTGCGAACGGCACCAACGGGCAACCGGGAACGAACGGCGGCGGCGGCGGCGGCGCGGGCGGCGGCGGCGGCGGGACGTGTCCTGTAGGCATCGACGATCGCGGCGGTGGCGGCGGCAGCGGTGGATGCGGCGGGCTTGGCGGCCGCAGCGGCACTGCGGGCCGGGGTGGCGCCGGGAGCTTTGGAGTTTTCGCGGCGGCTGGCCGGGTGGTGGTCTCCCGCAACGAGATCACATCCGGGAAGGGCGGCAACGGCGGCCGCGGCGGCAACGGCGGAGCGCCGCAGTTCGGCGGGAACGGCGGCCCTGGCGGCCCCGGTCCTGATGACGGCCGCAGCGGCGGCGTCGGCGGAAAAGGTGGCAATGGCGGCGACGGCGGCCCGGGCGCGGGCGGCGGGGGTGGCCCGAGCGCCTGCCTGGCGCGATCCGCGAGCGTCACCTTCACGTTCCGAGAGAACAGCTGCTCGACCGGCGCCCCCGGGTACGGCGGCGCCGGCGGCACGACCCCGAGCGGCGGCGCCGCGGGCGCGGGGCAGGAAGGTAAGGCGGCCGCGAACCTGCAGATCAACTGATCAACGATGCTGAGTTCGAGGAGCTATCTCCCACACGTCTGCTCCGAAGTCCATGGCGCTTGCGCCCTGGCGGCAAGCATGATGTCGCCGGCCGTGTCGACGGCAACGTGACCCATGAAAGGCGATCTGGACTCGATCGCTCCCGGAGCGGACGAGCCTGCCAGTCCTGTCACCGTGGCTCTTATGCGCCGACATGACTCCGCCCGTCCGCTGGATTGCATTCAAATCAAAGGCGAGTCGATGCACGAGACAGCATCATCGGTACCGGAGCAGCGCCGAGCCCTTTGTGCTGACGCTCGCACGACCCCGCTGGTCGCCACCTCGATGCCCGTGACCGCTACACACCCGGCCTCGCCCGGACGCTGCTCCAGCGCGCTCCTGGCGGAGCGGCCGTTGCTATCGTGGAGACTCGTCCGCCCAGGGCGCCGGCGCCTCCAACGCCGTGGAGGCGCCTCCGCTAGACTGGAGCAAAGCGACATGCGCCCGTGTTAACGCGTTGCGACGGCACGCCGACCGGCTAGAACGGCTCCCCGGAAGCAACGAGCGCTGACGACAGGAGCCCCCATGACCACTGCAACGCAGATGCCCATGATGCCGCAGACGATGTCCCCCATGATGTCGACGCCGGAGATGGCCGCTGGCGCATCCATGATGCCCGGCATGATGGGCATGCCAATGATGCCCGGCATGATGGGCATGGGCATGCCGATGATGCCCATGATGGGCATGATGCCCGGCATGATGGGCATGAACATGCCAATGACGCCCGGCATGATGGGCATGGGCATGCCGATGATGCCCATGATGGGCATGATGCCAGGTATGATGGGCATGATGCCCGGCATGATGGGCATGGGCACGCCCATGATGTGCAAGATGTCGTGTGAGATGACCAAGGACGGAATGATCTGCAAGATGATGCCGCCCGAGGGCATGTCGATGGACGTGCTCAAGGAGCGCTGCGAGGCCATGACGAAGATGATGTCGGCCGGGATGCCCATGATGATGATGTGCGGCGGGATGCCCATGATGATGTGCACCCCCGCCATGGCCAAGTAGCGCGGCCGCAAACCTCCTCGGAGCAGCGGAGCGTCGGCGCTCACCGGCGTCCTCGCGCTGCTCCGCCCCTTCCCCTCCCCCGTTCCTCGGCGAGAAACGCGCCCCGCCTCAGGGCGCCGGCAGCGAATACGTCATCACCAGGTACATCAGCGAGTCGACGTTCGCCGGGTTGCGGTAGACGTGCGGGACATCCGCCTGGAACACGAGCGCGTCGCCCGTCGCGAGCAGAAACCGCTGTCCGTCGACGCTGATTTCAACGGTCCCCTGACAGACCACGATGTTCTCGGTCGTCCCGGGCGGGTGGGGATCGGCATTCTCGACGCCGAGCGGGGCCAGGCAGAGCTCGTAAAACTCGACCGTTCGCGGCGCATCGAACGGGAAGAGCGCGCGCGAGGTGAACTTGCCGTCGTGCGATGTCAGCCGCTTCGCGCGATCCCCGCGCAGCAGCATCGGGCCGCTCGCCGAGCGAGCGCTGACGAGCGCCGAGAACGGCACGCTGAGCGCGCGGGCGATCTTCCAGACGACGTTGATCGTGGGCGCGCTGCGGCCGAGCTCGACCTGGCCGAGCATGGCACGGCTCACGCCGGAGATCTTCGAGAGCCGCTCCAGCGAGAGGCCGCGCCGCGTCCTCAACCGCCGAAGGTTCTCCCCGACAACATGCGTGAGATCCGGCGGCGAGTCGTGGTGAGCGACCTCATAGGTCCACTCCTCCTCCAGCTCCTGCTCCTGCGCACCGGGCCTGGCCGGCTGCACGTCGAGCGCGACCGGCAGCGCGCCGTTCACCCGGGGAAGGTCGCTGTTCTGTCGGACGGATCTCATAGGAGGATGGGCGCCACTCTACACGGGATCTCAGGGTCGGCAAACCAACCAAATTCGTCGCTGCGTCATGATGAGTGTGATCAATCATCAGGCGATTTCCGTCACTCCTAGGATATCGCCTGAACCCGATCCGTGACGTCCCTGTCGCATTCGCTTTCCCCCTCGACGCGTTCGCCCTTCCGACCAGGGTCGCGCTTCCTCCCAGCGCGCTTCGCCGCACGCTCGCTCCCCGCAGGCTCGCTCGCCACAGGCCTCTTCCCCCTGCAGGCGCCTTCCCGCGGGCCGTGTCCCCCGGTCGCCCGCGCTTCCCCGCCCCTCTCCGCCTCCGGTCCGCCCCCGGCCGGCGAGTCAGGTCGGCGCCCAACCGTCCCTACCGCCAGCGCGCCGAAGCGGCTACAACCTGGGCTCGCTGTGCGGCACGCTGACGCAGCGCGCTCAAGCACCGAGGACTTGCCGATGGACCACGACATCGACGACGTGATCGACGGCCGGTACACGCTGATCGAGGTGGTCGGTCAGGGAGGCCACGGCGTGGTCTACCGCGCCCTGGACCAGGAAACCGGCGCGCACGTCGCCGTCAAGTACCTGCGGCCCGAGTTCGCCAGCGATCCCGCCCTGAAAGCCCGCCTGCGGCGCGAGGCCCGCGCCATGGGGGAGCTGGCCGGCACCAGCGCGACGCACGTCTTCGCGTTCAGCGAGGCGCCCGACGGCACCCTCTACATCGTCATGGAGTTCCTGAAGGGCAGCGATCTCGAGACGGCGCTGCGCCAGCTGGAGGCGCGGAACCAGCGGCTCCCGCTCGACGAGATCCGCGAGCTGTTCCGCCCGATCGTCGACACCCTCGACGCCGCGCACGCGCGCGGCATCGTCCACCGCGATCTGAAGCCCGCGAACATCTTCGTCCTCGACCACGACACGGGCGTTCCTTCCTCCACCTCCCCGCACCGCGGGAGCGCGCCGGCCCGCGCCGGCACGGCGGGGCGGGGGCGCGTGCGTTTGCTCGATTTCGGCCTTGTCAAGGTCATGCAGGCCGACCCCCTCACCCGCGAGGGCGCGATCCCCGGCTCGCCCAGCTACATCGCGCCCGAGGTATGGAAGGGCCGGCCCCAGGAGATCGACCACCGGATCGACATCTATTCGCTCGGCGCGGTGCTCTTCCGCGCGCTCGCGGGGCGCGTGCCGTTCGCCGGCGCGAGCCGGGTCGACATCCTGCTCGCCGCCGCCCGCGGCCCGCGGCCGAGCTTGCACGCCTTCCGGCCCGACCTGCTCCCCGAGGTGGACGCGTGGGTCGCGCGGGCGCTCGCCGTGGCCCCCGAGGAGCGCTTCCAGGACGTCCGCTCGCTTTGGAGCGCGCTGGAGCCGCACCTCGACCACGCCGATCGATCCGGCGGTGAGCCTACCGACGGAGGCGCGATCCTGCGCTGAACACGTTCCTCACCCGACCGCCTTGCGACGCGGGAAGCGGCGCTGGTAGCGTGGTGCAAACCATGCCTGAACCGAGGGCCGCAGGATGAGCTCCTCGCCCGGCCTGTTGCAGCCGAATACGCGGTTTCGCAACCGTTACCAGGTGCTGCGCGTCATCAAGGCGGGCGGCATGGGCGCCGTCTACGAGGTGATGGACGACGTCACCGCGACACGCCGCGCGCTCAAGGTGATGCTGCCCAGCCTGCTCGACAGCGAGGAGCTGCGCGCCCGCTTCGCCCTCGAGGCCCGCATCACCGGCGTCATCGAGAGCGACCACATCGTCAGGACCTCGGACGCCGGCGTCGACGAGGAGACCGGCACCCCATTCCTCGTCATGGAGCTGCTCCGCGGCGAGGAGCTCGGCAGCCTCGTCAAGAAGCGCGGCGCCCTCCCCGCCGAGGACGTCGCGCTCTACCTGTTCCAGGCCGCGCTCGCGCTCGACAAGACGCACGCGGCGAGCATCGTCCACCGCGACCTCAAGCCGGACAACCTGTTCGTCACGGTCCGCGACGACGGCTCGCCGTGCGTGAAGATCCTCGACTTCGGGATCGCCAAGGTCATCGAGCAGCACCACGCCTCCACGCTGACGCGGCAGATGCTCGGCACGCCCGTGTACATGGCGCCGGAGCAGATCCGCGCCGAGCGCAACGTCGGCCCGCGCGCCGACATCTACGCGCTCGGGCACGTCGCGTACGCGCTCCTCGTCGGCGAGTCGTACTGGGCCCAGGAGGCCGAGGCGACCGCGTCGCCGTACATGCTCGCGGGGGAGCTCCTGCGCGGCGCGATGGAGGCGCCCAGCGCGCGCGCGGCGCGGCGGTCCTCGGCGGCGCTGCCGAAGGAGTTCGACGGCTGGTTCCTCAAGGCGACGGCGCTCAAGGCCGAGGACCGCTTCGAGCGCGCGTCCGTCGCGGTCAGCGCGCTCGCCGCCGCGCTCGACGTCGCCCTCCCGCGGGCCTCGCGCGTCATCCTCCTGCCGGAGCCGGCGGCGCCCGCGCCGAGCGCGAACCCGAGCCCGACCGACCCGACGCTGCCCTCGAAGCCCGGCACGGCGAAGGGCTTCGCCGAGGTGCCGACCGTCACGGTGCCGGAGCTGTCGTCGAAGACGCCTCCCTCACGCCCCGGTCCGGCCTCGTACCCCAGCCCGCCCTCGCGCTCCGTTACGCCGTCGGCACCCAATCCGCCCTCGCGCTCCGTCCCTCCCTCGTTTTCTTCCGCGCCGCCCGCGCCGTCGGCCGCCTCGAAGTTCGCGGAGACCCGACCCCGGACGCCGCCCCCCCTGGACCCGCCGGGCCGGACGGGCCTCTCCGGGAGCGAGCCGTCGAGGAGGTCCGAGCTCACGTCGAAGCGCGAGCGCGCCCCGCAGCGGCGCTTCAACATCAGGCCCGACACGTCGACGGGGGTCCTCCACGTGAAGGTGTGGGGGTTCTGGGACATCGACGAGGGCAAGGCGTACCTCGACGAGTTCCGCCAGAAGGCATCGACGCTGCTCAACCTCGGGAAGCCCTGGTACGTGCTCGCCGACATCGCGGACTTCCCCCCGCAGAAGCCCGAGGTGAGCCCGTACGTCGAGCAGACCATGGCCTACGCCGTCGAGCACGGCATGCGCAAGGCGGCGAACCTCGTGAACAGCGCGCTCTCGAAGATGCAGATCTCCCGCCTGTCGGCCGCCATGGGGCTGCCCGAGTACTCGTTCTTCACCGCGGAGGCCGACGCCGTCGCGTGGCTCCTGAAGGGCTGAGCGCGAGGGGGCCGAGCGACGCCGGCCGGCCACGAAGGGCCGAGCGCGAGGCCAGCCACGAAGGGCTGAGCGCGCTCAGCCGAGGACGAACCGCCGGATGCGCCCGGCGAGGCTCCGCACCTTCTCCTCGGCCTCGAGGTAGCGCTCGGCCGCGTCGCGCAGGTGGGCCTGGCGCGACGCCATGAGCAAGCTCAGCTCGATCACGAGCTGCGGGCGCGCCTCGATGATCGGCTGCAGGGCCTCCTTCGTGATCTGGTAGAGCACCACCTCGTCGACGGCGCGCACCGTCGCGGTGCGCTCCTCGCCCGTGAGCAGCGCGAACTCCCCGAAGACGGCGCCCTTCTCGAGCGCGGCGACCGTCGCGTCCTGCCCGTCGGGGTGCCGCACCAGGACCTCGACGGTGCCGGACGCGACGACGAACATCGACGAGTCCCGCTGCCCCTGCAGCACGATCCGATCGAGCGGTCCGTACTCGATCCGGCGCGCCTTCGTCGCGAGCTTGCGGAGCTCGCGATCGAGCAGCGGCTTGAAGACCGGCGTCCGCCGGAGCAGCATCATGAGGTCCTCGGCGCTCGCCTCCCGCGCCGCCTTGCTCGGCTCCTCGAGCTCGATCGACGGCGCGGCCCCGTGGCCGTCACGCCGCTGCAGCGCGGCGAGGTGCGACGGGTTCTTCTCCATGTACGCCTCGAGCAGGCTCGCGTTCCGCGGGATGCACTCGTCGCCCGTGTAATCCATGAGGTTCCGCTCGGCGGCCCACCGGGCGACGTCGTTCATCGACTTCCGGTACTGCCGGCACGCCGCGGGGAAGATGCCGTCCTGGTCGCCGAAGAGCCCCGTCAGCGCCTCGGGCATCAGGTTGATCCCGAACAGCCGCATGTCCCCCCGCTGGTGCCAGAGCGCGAAGTCGCGCCACCGCGGATCGATGTGCGCGAGCTCCGGGAACGCGAGCACGTTGTTCTTGAGCACGGCCCGCTCCGCGTCGCGGAACACCCGGTGCCAGGTCTCCTGCGCGTTCCAGAGGTTGGGGCCGGCGAGCTCGATCGCCTTCTGCAGGTCCGCGTGGTGGGCGTGCAGGAAGGCGAGCGTGGCCTTCTGCTTGCGCATCAGGTTCGTCAGGCTCACGGGCCCGGCCGCGAAGAAGCCGGCCGCGCGCGGCGCGATGTGCCGCATGTCCCAGACCTGCGCCCACGCCGCGACGTCGATCGACGCGCGGATCGGCGCGAACGCCGCGCCCTCCTCGAAGGCCTCGCGCTCCCCCGGCGAGAGCATGTCCGGGTAGTCGTGCTTCACGGCCTCGAAGATGCCGAGGCACGTGAGCAGCTCGAGGTAGAGGCCCACCCGGAGCAGCCAGCGGGGGTCGGGGAGGTTGCGCCGGTGCTGCTCGAGGTCCTGATGGATGGCCCGGAGGTACAGGAGCGCCTTGTCCATGCCGATGGTCAGCACGGGGAACCACGGGTGATAGCCGACGTGGAGCTCGTCGATCCCGAGCGCCCGCTGCTGGATCTCCGTGTCCGCCTTGACGAGCCGGTCGAGCAGGCGCGCGTAGAGCGAGCCGAAGCGGCCGGTGTCGAAGATCTCGATGTCCGTCGACTCGGAGGCTACCGTCCTGCCCGCCTCGCTGAGCTTGATCTCGACGCGGAGCTGCTGCCGGAACAGGCTCGCGAACGTGAACGGCTCGAAGCCGTCGGTGACGCGCCGCCGGAACGACTCGGGCAGGTCGCCCCAGAAATAGCCGCCGCCGGTCTCCTCGCCGGGGGGGTGCGGCACGAGCTGCCGCGCCGGCACGATGGTGGCCACGTAGACCGTCTGGTGGAACGAGTTCCACGGGGCGGGCTCGAGCTTCGGGACGGGGTAGGACGAGGTCGAGACGATCTGCGGGCTGAGCGGCACGTCCATCAGGCCGGGCACCGGGCACGGCTCGCCGCCGTCGGGGCTCGCGGGGAGGAACCACGCCGACATGGTCACCTCGAACGGGCGCTCGAAGGGGGCGACGAACGCGTAGATATCGCGCAGCCGGTAGAGCAGCCACACCTCGTCGCCGAGCTCCGACGGGTCGCCAGAGGTGTTGATGCAGCCGACGCGCTCGCTGCACCCGTGCCCCGGATAGAGCGCCTCGTCGACAGGCCGCTTGCCGGGCTCGAACGGGATGAGCTCCAGCGACGGCGAGAGCTCGGCCGACTCCTCCTCCGGGCTCTGGCGCGCCTCGAGCTGGCGCAGGTACTGGCGGACCCGGGCGAGCTTGTCTTCCCAGTCCATGCCCTCCACACGGCTCATCAGCAGCCGCTTGAACTGCCTCTGGAACTCCTTCGGGGTCATCATGCTGCGTCCACCTGAGTTGCCGGGGGCCGGACAGGCCCTCCGCGAGAGCTTACCGGCTTCGCGCGCGCGGCGTCGTGCGATCAGCGCGGCGCGCGCCGCCACGTCGGTGCGAGCCCCTTGCAGCGCCGCGTCTCGGAAGGTACGGGCTCAAGCCCTATGGCTATCGAGATCCGCGAGCTCCGGAAGGGCGACAAGAAGGTCCTGAAGGACTTCCTGAACGTGGTCGACACCGTCTACGAGGGTGAGCCCAACTATATCCGCCCGCTCGACTTGGACATCTCCGATCGGCTCGACAAGAAGAAGAACCCGTTCTTCGAGCACGCCGAGGGGACGGCGTGGGTGGCGTACAAGGACGGCCGGCCAGCGGGTCGGATCACCGCGCAGGTCGATCACGAGCACCTCCGGGTCCACCGCGACGAGACCGGCTCGTTCGGGTTCATCGATACGATCGACGACGCCGAGACGGCCGGGGCGCTGCTCGCCGAGGCCGCGGGCTGGCTGCGCGCGCGCGGGATGAAGCGCATGCGGGGCCCCTACTCGCTCTCGACCAACGAGGAGATCGGCTGCCTCATCGAGGGCTTCGAGCTCCCGCCGGTGATGATGATGCCCTACCACCGGCCGCACCAGGGCCGGCTCATCGAGCAGGCGGGGCTCGAGAAGGTGAAGGACCTCTACGCGTGGGGCTACGAGGTCGGCAAGGTCCCCGCCCGGGCGCAGAAGGCCCACGCCGAGGTCCTGGCGATGCCGGAGGTGCACACGCGCTGCGGCGATCCGAAGAACCTGCTCCGCGACATCCGGATCCTCATGGACGTCTACAACGACGCCTGGAGCGACAACTGGGGCTTCGTCCCGATGACCGAGAAGGAGCTCGTCAAGTGGTCGAAGGACGTGCGGCTCATCCTGATGCCCGAGCTCACCAAGATCACGTTCATCGACGGCGAGCCGGCCGCCGTGTCGCTCGGGCTGCCCGACCTCAACCAGCTGATCAAGGACTTCCACGGCAAGCTCCTCCCTGGCGGCATCTTCAAGCTGCTGTGGCGGCTGCGCGTGCGCGGCCCGAAGCGCGGGCGCCTCGTCGTGCTCGGCATCCGCAAGAAGTGGCGCCATGTGCGGCGCTACGCCGGGCTCAGCGCCTTCCTCTACGTCGAGATGAACCGCGCGGCGCATCTGCTCGGCATGGAGGGCGGCGAGCTGGGGTGGACGCTGGAGGACAACGCCGCCATCAACGCGGGCATCCGGCTGATGGGCGGCCGGGTCCACAAGAAATATCGCGTCTACGAGCGGGCGCTGTGATGGACGCGCGCGCCAGCGCCGAGCGGCGCGCGCCGGGACCGGAAAGGAGGAGCGGAGCGATGAGGGTGCTGGTCACGGGCGCGAGCGGGTTCCTCGGCTCGCACGTCGCCGAGCAGCTCGTGCAACAGGGGCACAGCGTCGTCGCCCTGGTGCGGCGCTCGTCGGACACGAGGTTCCTGTCGTCGCTGCGCGGGGTCGAGCTCGCGTACGGCGCCGTCGAGGACGCGGAGAGCGTCCGCCGCGCGGTCGTCGGCCCGCCAGGCGTCGACGCGATCGTGCACTCGGCCGGGCTGGTCAAGGCGCGCGACGAGGCGGAGTTCTTCCGGATCAACGTCGACGGCACGCGGAACCTGCTCGACGCGGCGAAGGCGGCGCCGGCGGGGACGATACGGCGGTTCGTGTTCGTCTCGAGCCTCGCCGCCATCGGCCCGAGCCTGGACGGGCGCCCCATCGCCGCCGACGCGCGCCCGGCCCCGGTGACGCGCTACGGGCGCTCGAAGCTCGAGGCCGAGCGGCTGGTCCTCGCCGAGAAGGGCGCGTTGCCCGTGGTCGTCATGCGCCCCCCGATGATCTACGGCCCGCGCGACCAGGAGTCGTTCGCGTTCTTCCAGAGCGTCGCGCGCCGCTTCCTCCCGATGCTCGGCGACGGCAGGAACACGCTCAGCGTCATCTACGCCTCCGACGCGGCCGCCGCGTGCATCCGGGCGATCCAGAGCGACGTGCCGAGCGGCCGCGCCTACTTCATCGACGACGGAAGCGTGTATGTGTGGCGCGACATGCTGGCGGACGTGGAGACGGCGCTCGGCGCGCGGGCGCTCGTCCGTCTCGGCGTCCCGTTCTCGCTCGTGCGCGGCGCCGCGCTCGCGAGCGAGGGGCTCGGCCGCCTCACCGGCAAGGCCGTGATGCTCACGCGCGACAAGCTGAACGAGCTCTCCGCGTCGCACTGGGTCTGCGACTCGAGCGACGCCCGCAGGGAGCTCGGCTGGGCGCCCGAGGTGAGCTGGGCGGAGGGGACGCGCCGCGCGGTCGCCTGGTACCGCGAGCACGGCTGGCTGTGACGTGACGCCGCGCCGCGCGCCGTTTGACGCTCGCCCGCGGCCTCCGTACCGTAAATGCATGTTCCGCTGTCCGCCGGTTGCTCCGGGCCTCGTCGCGATGGCGCTCGGCCTGACGGCGGCGCCCGCGCAGGCCCAGGAGCCGCCTCGAGACGGCGCCGCCGCGGCGGCTCCGGACGCGGGCAGCGCGGCGGCAGCGCCGGCTGCGCGCGGCGCGCCGGACGCGCCCGCCGCGCGGTCGGCCCTGCGCGGCGCCGTCGTGGTGGCGGTGGACGACGCGAGCGCCGAGGCGGCTCGCTCGCTCGCCCGCGCGATCTACGGCGACCCCGCGCTCCGCCCGCCCATCGACGAGGCGACAGCGCAGGTGCTCGCCGGCGATCCGCCGCGCCCGGACGCGCCGGCCGCCGTGAAGGAGCTCGCGGAGGTGCGCAGCTCCGCCGGGCGCGCCGAGTCCGAGCCGGTCGCGCGCGGGCTGCTCGCGTCGCTCGGCGCGGGCGCAGGCGCGGCGCTCGTCGTCGCGGTGAGCACGGCGCACGGCCACCCCGTCGCGCGCGTGCTCCGGGTCGCGGGCGCGAGTTACGCGCCGCTCGAGCTCGGCGCGACGGTCCAGCGGACCGCCGACGGCGCGGCCGCCCCCGCCGGGGCGATCTTCGGCTGGCCGGGCGCGGGCGCGGCCGTGCGCGCGCTGCTCGCCGGAGACGAACGGAGCGGAGGCGCGGCCGGTCGCGCCGCGACGCCGCCCGCGCCGACCTCATCGCGACAGGGCTCCTCGGGACCTCGCGGACCTCGCGCCGACGTCGCCCAGGCGGCGCCGAGGTCCGCGGACGGCGGCGCCAGCTCGTCGGGGCCGTCGGAGCGGCGCCCGACGTGGAGCTCCCCCTGGTTCTGGGGGCCGCTCGCTGGCGTCGTCGCGACCGGGATCGTCGTGCTGGTGCTGGCCCAGACGGGCGGCGATGACGGCGACACCGTGCACCTCCGGGGCCGGATCGCGCCATGACGCGCTCCTCCCGGCGCAACCCGGCGGGGTTGGGGCTGAGGCTCGCCGCGCTCCTCTGCGTCGCGATCATCGCCGCGCCCGCGCGGCTCGCCGGCGCCGCGCCCCGCGTCTACGACGCGCCCGCCGCGTCGCGCGACGGCAGCGCCGATTTTCCCGTGCCGCCGCCGCCGCCGGCGTACCACACCGAGGATCTCGGCTGGATCGAGTTCGCCTATCACCCGTCCACCCGCGACCGTGTCCGCCCGCTGATCGCCCGCGCCGGCGACCTACGCGCCGAGCTCGGCGCCCTGCTCGGCCGCGACGTGCTGACCGCCCCCGTGAAGGTCCGGATCGCGGATGTGCCCGCCGAGCTCGACGATCTCGTCCCCGGGGGCCTCGCTGGCCCCGTGACGGCGATCTCGTTCGGCGCGCTGCGGCTCGCGGTCCTGAGCGCCTCTCCACGGCTCGGCGCCGAGACGCCCGATCTCGAGGGCGCCTTCCGTCACGCGCTCGCGCACCTCGCCCTGGATGAGGTGACGGGCGGCGCCGTGGTCCCGCGCTGGTTCCACGAGGGGTTCGCCGCCCACGTGGCCGGAGACCGCGGCGCTCGTCGCGCGCAGGTGCTCTCGGTCGCCGCGCTCCGGGGGCGCCTCCTCCCGCTCGACGAGCTCGAGGCGAACCTGACAGCCGCCGAGGACACGGCCGGCTCGCTGCCCTACGCGCAGGCGGCCGACATCGTCCGCTTCCTCGTCGATGACGAGCGGCGGCAGAGCTTCGTGCGCGCGCTGGCTCAGGCGCGCGGCGGCGTGCCGCTCGAGGCCGCGCTCGGGGCCGCCTATGTCTCGACGGGCCGCGAGATCGAGCTCGCGTGGCGCGCCAACGTCGCGCGCCGCTACGGCTTCGTCCCGGTGCTGGCCGGCTCGCTGCTGGCGATCGGGCTGCTGGTCTCCGGCCGGCTGGCCGTGCAGCGGCTCCGCAGCCGGAGGTCGCCGCCGCCTCCCGCGCCGCGCCGCCGGCTCCGCGCGGCGTCGGAGGTACGCCACCGGCCCGCGCGCCCGTCCACGGTCCAGCTCGTCGCCACCCTGGGCGCGCGTCACCGCAACGAGGTCGACGGCGACGCGGAGGTCCCGAAGGTGGAGCACAACGGCCAGTGGCACACGCTCCACTGAACGCCACGGAGGAGACCCCTCCTCGGCCCGATCCCGCCGGACCGCAGCGCCGCCTGACGGAGCTCGCGCTCGGCGCGGCCTGGCTCATCGGCCTCGCCGCGGCCCTGCAGATCGTGTCCGTGCTCCTGTCGTCGAGCCCGCTCGCGGCGGCGCTCGCCGGCGCGGTCGTCGCCGACGTCGTCGCGGCGCGCGCCGGCGTGCAGTGGACCGATCCTCTGGAGCCGGAGGGCCCAGGCCGCCGCGCGCGCCTCGCCCGTCGCGTCGGGCTCGGCGCTGCGCTGGGCGCGCTCGCCGTGCTGATCACGCTCGGCGTCTCCGCGGTGCTCGGGTGGGTGACCGTCGAGGCCGGGGCGCCCTCGGCGAGCCTCGGCTTCGCCCTGGCGCGCGCGATCGCCCTCGCTGTCCGCGACGAGCTCCTGCTCACCGGCATCCCGTTCGCCGCCGCGGCGCGCGCCGGCCTCTCGCCCCGCCCCGCGCTGGTCTTCTCCGCCCTCGCGCACGGCGCCGCGCTCGGGCTCGCGCCGGGCGCGTCCCCGTCGAGCTTCGCCCTCGCGACCACGCTCGGCGCGCTCGCGGCGGCGCTCTTCCTGCGCGGCCGCGGCGTGTTCGCGGCGGTCGCCGTCCACGCGAGCTTCACCGCGCTCGCGGGCGCAGGTCTGCGCGGCGCCCTGCTCGACGCCACGTGGATCGACGGCGCCCTCGCTTCGGGCACGCAGGCCTTCGGCCCGCCTGCCTGGCTCGGCGCGGCCGTGCTCGCCATCCTCGCCGCGCTCACCCTCCGCGCCGGCGCCCTGCAGCCTGACCGTCCAGCACGGTAAAGCGCCCCCGCCCCGCGCGGCCGCCACGGAGCTCTCGCCGCCGCGCCGGCATGAAGCGCGCCGCACCCGCGTTGTAGCTCCGGACATCGGCGCTGGCGGCGCCGCGTCCATCGCAGCTGCGCACTCGGCCTCTCCTTTCCACCGCCGGCGTCCGGTTTCCAGCGCTCGGCGCGTCACATCCACCGGACCGACACCGACATTTCACAGCGCCGTGAGAGCACGTGCCGCGCCAGCGGATCGCGGGCGAACGCGCGCGATCTCCCACAGCGCCTCACCCCTCGGACACGGCTATGTCATATTTCAGCGCACCGCGTCAAGCACACATTGACGCGCCGCCTTCGAGGAACCAACGATCAGGTATGCACTGCGAAAGGATCCTTCGGATTGCGCCGATGATGCTGCTCGCGCTCGTGTCGGCGGGCTGCGGCATGGCGACGATGATCGACACGAACACGCGCTCCATCCAGGCAACGACGGAGGAGATGCGGCGGACCCGCGCGACGATCGAGGATTCGAATCAGACGCTGCGGAGCTCGCAGGAGAGCATCGATCAGCTCGCCGAGCTGCGTCAGCCGATGGAGAAGCTCGCCGAGATGCAAGCGGCGATGGAGCGGCTGGCCGAGCTCAAGGGGTCGATGGACGCAATGCAGCAGAGCATGCGGGAGACCGCGCGCCTCAAGGAGTCGATGGATCGGCTGAGCGAGATGGAGGCCACCATCGCCGCGATGAACGAGAGCCTCGTGGGCATCCGCGGCCCGCTCACGGACGTCGCCGCCCTGAACGCGCCGATGCGCGACGTCGCCGCCCTGGACGCGCCGATGCGCGACGTCGCCGGGCTGAAGCAGCCGATGGAGCAGGTCGCGACGCTGCGCGAGCCGATGAAGGAGGTGAGCAAGCTGTCGGCGCCGATGGAGGAGATCAGCCAGCTCGGGGGCGATGCGTCGCGCCAGACCGGCCTCATCGCCATCGGCCTGCTCGGCTGGGGCGTCGTGACGTTCCTCGGCGTGTACTTCGGCGTACAGGCCGGTACCCGCCGCCAGCAGCGCCTGGCGCAGGGAGATAGGGACTCGAGCGCGGGGCCGGCGCCTGCCGAGCCCGCGCCGCGCGTCCTCACCGAGAGCCGGAGCTTCGAGCGCCGGGCCCAGATCAAGTCGATGTGATCGAGCTCTGCCGGACGCCTGTCCGGCCGGCGAACGGCGGAGTCGCCCGCCGCCCGCCGTCACATCATCCACCGATCAACGATACGTATTCCAGTGAGCCGACATGCGATCGGCCTGCCCTGCAGTGAACCCATCCATGCAGGAGTCGTCGGTGTAATCCATGAAGTTCTGGACCGGGTCGAGCCCACCTCCCCGGCAGCTGTCCCTGTTCAGCGGGCAGCCATACGCGGCGCTGCGCTCGGACGACGTGTCCGCCACGCCATCACCGCTCTTGTTGCAGCCGCCTTCGAACGTGTGGAAGAGGCCGAGCCAGTGACCGACCTCATGCGTACCCGTATCTCCCTCGTTGTACGGCGCCGCATTGCCGCCGGGTAACGTGGAATGGAGCAGGACGACGCCGTCGTCGGTCGGACGGACCGCGTAGCTCGAGGGGAACGTCGCCCAGCCCAGCAGACCGCCGCCCGGATTGGCCGTGTAGAGATTGAGGTGGTCTGGCCCACCAATGCGGAGCGCGGCCTTGGCCTGCCGCTCGGCCGAAGAGCCCGACGACATGGTGTACCAGGTCGCGTTCCTCGTCCGATCGACGGAGGCAAGCGTGAAGCTGAAGCGGGTGTTCGCGTACGCCTCGTTGAGCACCTCTATCTGCTCCGCGATCATCCCGTCCGTCACGTCGCCGTTCGACACGCCGATGCCCTTGTTGATGACGTGGACATGCACGGGGATCTCGACCGCCGCGCCCGCCGAGAACCCGAGCGCCATCTGGCTGCGGACGAACTGCTCGACGGCTTCCTTCTCAACGTCGCTCAGCTCGGCGGTCGCGCAGCCGCGCCGCAGGGGCGCCGGCGCCGCCTCGACCTGCTCGGG
The DNA here is from genome assembly GCF_051525245.1 of Sorangium sp. So ce128. Lineage (NCBI taxonomy): Bacteria > Pseudomonadati > Myxococcota > Polyangiales > Polyangiaceae > Sorangium > Sorangium sp. So ce128. The sequence goes on from NZ_CP150313.1 coordinate 10,222,874, forward strand.
CTCGACGTCGACGACGGCCGGCGCATCCTCCACGGGGGTCGAGGGGTCGGCGCCGCACGCGACGCCCAAGGCAGCGATCAAGACTAAGGCAAATACTTCCGCACACGTCCGAGCTCGCATGGACACTCTCCTTGGTTCATTTCCCCGCAAAGGAAGCATGAATATATATCCGCGATCACAATCGGTTCAATTCCAAAAGGGCTGATTCCACTCGCGACGACCAAGGAAGATTCCATGTCTTGGTCGTTCTGGTCGTTCTGGTCGTCTTGCGTGTCTTGCGCTCTCTCGCCGAACGCCGACAGGCCCCCCGGACATGCAGAGCGATGACGAGGCGCAGCGGCCCGCGTGGAACGGACACGCCGATTGCTCCAACTTGGATCGATCGCTCCATTATGGAGCACACGTCGAGAGCGGCGCGGACCGAGGGAGCGCCCCTCGACTCGAGATCAGACGACGACGGGGACCTGGCTGTTCCGCCTGTTCCATGTCCTCCGCGCCTTCGGGATCAGGGCCCGCGGAGCTCACCCCGATTTCGAGGCGCCTTCCCGAGGAGCGCCGCACCGCGCGCCCATCCGCCTCGTCTGTGCAGATCGAGCGACGCTCGAAGCCAGGTGCACGACGTTATCCAAACTCTCCGCCTGCCACATCCTCTCGGAGCCGGGTCGGCGCTCGCCGCCGCCGGCCCTCTCGTCGGGGCCGCGCCGGGCACGCGCGCACGCGGTCCGAACGAGGCAGGCGCTGCGTTCTCGCGGGCGGTGGCGCGGCGGGCTCGGCGGCGGTCCTGCGATCTCGCTCACACTGGCACGCGGCCGACCCGGGCGCTGCGCGGCCGACGGGCGCGATGCATCGTGATTGCAGTACTCTCCTGGCGACGGTAGATGTCTGGCATGGCGCGTACGAAAGCAGGTCAGTCCGCGGAGGAGCTCCGTGAGCAGATCCGGGCGGCCGGCCTGCGGGCCACCTCGCCGCGCATCGCGGTGCTCCACAGCCTCGGCCGCTCGCGGACGCCCGTCAGCCACGCGGAGCTCGCTGCTGAGCTCGCCCCGAAAGGGTGGGATCGCGCCACCATCTACCGGAACCTGATCGATTTGACCAACGCCGGGCTCGTGCGCCGCACCGACATGGGCGACCACCTCTGGCGGTTCGAGCTGCGGGAGTCCACCGGAACCCACGCCGCGGACGAGCACCCGCACTTCATGTGCGACACATGCGGCGATGTGCTCTGCCTCCCTGACGAGAGCATCGAAATCAAGGCGGCGCGCGGCGCGCCGCGCGCGTTGCGGCGCAAGGGACTCCAGATCCAGCTCAAGGGCCGCTGCGATCGGTGCGTGCAGGCCTGAGCGGCGGAGCAGCCCTCGGTCATCGGCGACCCCCGGCCACCAGCAGCCCCGAGCCGCGTGAATGACGCGGCGCTCGGCGGCGCTCAGCGACCACAGACTGCTGTCCGCATCCTGGTTGCAACACCAATTTGATATTGATTAGGCTACGTGGCTCGGGCATAGCCCACCGCGCCCATGCTCGCGCTCGTCGTCGTCCTGTCGATCGCCGGCCTCGCCGTGGGGCCGCTCCTCGTGGCGCTCGGCCGGCGCCAGGCGCTGCCGACGTCGGTGCTCGACGGGCTGACGCTCGGCCTCGTGCCCGCGCTCGTCCTCACGCGCCACCTGCCGCACGTCGTCGAGGAGATCGGAGCGCAGGCGCTCCTCTGGGCGGCGCTCGGGTACGCGGCGCTCGGGCTCACGGAGCACCGGCGGCGTGACACCGGCGAGGTGCTGGGGCGGGAGATCGCGTTCTCGGCGCTCGCCGTGCACGGGCTGCTCGACGGCGCCGGGCTCGCGCTGGCCGTGGCCGCGGCCGACAGCAGCGCGGACGGGGTGCTCTTCGCGAGCGCCGTCCTCGTGCACCGGCTGCCCGAGGGGCTGTCGCTCGCGGCGCGCTTCCTGCCCGCCTGGGGCTGGCGGCAGCTCGCCGCGCGCCTCGGGCTCCTCGGGCTGCTCACCGTCCTCGGCGCCCTCCTTGGCCAGCGCGCCGTGGAGAGCCTCCCCCACGAGTCGTTCGAGGTGTTCATCGCGTTCGGCCTCGGCGTCCTCCTGCGGCTCGTGGTCCACACGCACGAGGCGCCGCCTCGGGGGGCGCGCGCGCGGACGGCGAGCGCGATCGCCTTCGCCTCGGGGCTCTGCGTCGCGCTCGCGCTCCCCAGCCCGGAGAGCTCCTTCACGAGCGCGCATGCGTCCGAGCTGTCGTTCGCCGAGTCGCTCGGCCCGCTGTTCATCGAGACGGCGCCCGCCGTGCTCGCCGGGCTCGCCATGGCGGGGCTCCTGCGCGCGCTCTCTCCGAGCGTCCTGCATCGCTCGATCGGCTCGCTGCGCGGCGGCGCGGCGCTGCCCCGGGCCGCCCGCAGCCTGGCGTCCGGGCCGCCGCTGCCCCTCTGCGCCTGCGGCGTTGCGCCGCGCATGCAGCGGCTCCCGCGCGCGAGCGCGCCGGTCGCCTCGGTCGTCGCCGTCGTCCTCTGCGCGCCGGCGCTCGATCCTGCCGGCGCGCTGCTCTCGCTGCGGATGCTCGGCCTGCCGTTCACCGCGGCGCGCGTCGCGGGCGGCGCGCTCCTCGCCGTGCTGGTCGCGCTCCTCGTCGCCAGGGTGGCCAGGACGAAAGGCTCGAGCGCCGCGCCCTCCGGCGGCGCGCCGCCCGTCGTCGCCGGGACCGTGGCATCGCCGGGCGCGCGGCTCCGCGCCGCCGTCGCCGAGGCCGTCGGTCCAGCGCTCGATCACATGGCCGCCTGGTACGTCGCGGGCCTGGTGCTCGCCGCCGTCCTCGAGGCGGCCATCGCGCCGGCCGCAGCGCGCGCGCTCGGCGCGCCGGACGACGTCCTCGTGAGCGCGCTCCTCGCGGTGCCCGCTCACGTGTGCGCGCAAGGCGCGGCGCCGCTCGCCGCGGTGATGATCCACAAGGGGCTGCCGGTCGGCGCGGCGCTCGCGTTTCTCGTGGCGGGGCCGGCGACCCACATCGCGGCGCTCGGCGGCCTGCATCGGGCGTTCGGAGCGCGCGCCGCCGCCGCCTCCGCGCTCTTCAGCGTCACCTTTGCCGTCGCGCTCGGCCTCGTCGCGAACGCCTTCGTCCCCCTCTCGGCAATCCCGGACCTCCACGACCTCGCGTCGCAGGAGCACTCCACCATCGCGTGGGTCTGCGCGGCCGCGCTCGGCGCGCTCCTGCTCTCGAGCTTCATGAGGCTCGGCCCTCGCGCATGGCTCGGCGGCATGCGTGGCGCCGGCGACACCGGTGCGTCCGGGTCAGAGGGGCCGCATGCGCCCTGCGCACACGCACATCGCTGCAGCGCGAGCGGCGCACCGGACGACCACGGCGCGCCGCCCGCGTGACGCCGGGCTCCCCGGAACGTCGTTCCAGGAGCTCACGCTCGCCGCTCTCCCTCACGCGCCGCTCGCCGCTCTCCCTCGCGCGTCGTCCCGCGGCCTCCACCTCACGCGCCGGAGCTCCGGCGCGGGGCGGCGCGGCGATCACCCTAGCTGGACCGAGCCGTGGTGATCGCAGTGATCGCCGTGCGGATGGTGCAGGTGCGCCCCGACGAGGTAATCGAAATGATCGCCGTGGGGCACGGCCTGATGGCCGCAGCCTGCCCCGTGCGTGTGCGCCTTCTCGTGATCGGCGCATGCATGGCTCGGCGTGCACGCGTCAGGGTTCTCGTTGCCGACCGAGAGCACGTGCTCATCGAAGTGATCGCCGTGCGGGTGATGCAGGTGTCCGTCGTGCAGGTAATCGACATGGCCTTCATGCCGCAACGCCTGATGTCCACATCCCTGCCCATGAACATGGGCGTGCGCTTCATGCGTCTGGTGGTCGTCCATCGACTTGCATCCTTTCCATCAATGCTCGCTTCGAGCTCGGGTAACGGCTCGACGTGGGGCCAACATGGGGCCCCGACGCGCACCGCCGCAAGGAGCAACCTGGCGCGCATGCCGTGGGCGCGCCGACCACGCTCGCTCGCCCTGCGGCGCCGCGGCGCTCAGCGGATCCAGTACCTGCCGATGAGCACGAGCGCCATTGCCCAGAGCACCACCCCGATGCCCGCCGCGACGAGCATGGCCTTTGGCAGGCGCCTGCCGTGCTGCACGAGCCGTCCCAGCGTCCCGGCGGCGTCGCCGCTCCGCGCCGCCGCGCTCTCGGGCGCGAGGCCGACGTCGCCGCCGAGGCCGATGTCCGAGGCGCGCCGCCCCTTCTGTCCCCGGAAGCGCTCGGCGCGCAGCTCGCGGAGGACGGCCTCGAGCTCCTTCGCGAGCGCGTCCGCCGAGGCGATCCGCTCGTCGCGCTCGCGGCGGAGGCACGCTTCGACGAGCTGGCAGAGGCGCGGCGGGAGCCCTGGCCTGCGCGCGGCGATCGGATCGCAGTCCTTGCTCAGGATCCGGACCATCAGCGCGTTGTAGTTCGGCGCCTGATGCGGGGTCGTCCCGGTCAACGCCTCGTACATGACGACGCCCAGCGACCAGATGTCGGCGCGGGCGTCCACGTCCTCGCGCCCCGCGGCCTGCTCGGGCGACATGTACGCCGGCGAGCCGACGACGCAGCCCGTGCGGGTCAGCGAGAAGTTGTGCTCCTTCTCCAGGACCTTGCTGATCCCGAAGTCAAGGATCTTCCCCACGAGCTCGCCCAGGTGGTTGCGATGCACATGGATGTTCGCGGGCTTCAGATCGCGGTGGATGATCCCTTGCTGGTGGGCCATGTCGAGCGCCCGCGCGAGGCCGAGGAAGAGCTCGACCAGCACCTCCGGCTCGATGGTGCCCTCGCGCCGCAGCCACTCGTCGAGCCCCTCGCCGACGAGCAGCTCGAACACGAGGAACGGAGAGCCGTCCTCGGCCTGGCCGAGGTCGAGGATCTCGACGATGCTCGGGCTCCGCAGGCGCCCGCTCGCCTTCGCCTCGTTGAAGAAGCGCTGGAGCGCGACGGCGTCCCCGGCCACCTCGGGGCTCATCACCTTGAGCGCCACGTCGCGGTCGATGAGCACGTTCTTCGCGGCCCACACCGACCCGCTGGCGCCTTGGCCCAGGAGCTTCACGAGCCGGTAGCGAGACTGGATGAGATCGCCGGGGTTCACTGCTGCGCCGAGGTGTCGCTGGGGAACTGAGGGAACTGAGGGAGCCGAAGGAACTGAGGGAACCGAGGAAACAGGCGGACCGGAGGACCGCGGGACCAGGGAACCGAGGAGGAGCTGGCTTTACGCCGCCCCCATCGGAGCCGGACCGGAGGATAACCCGAGCCATGGACGAGCGGTACCGCGGTGCGGCGCGCTCCAGAAGGAAGCAAAAGTTCGCGGCGCGAGGGGCGACAACCCGCCTCGCCGCCTCCGCGGGCACAGAGATCCGTGGGATTTTCCGATACCGCGACGCTTCGACTCGGCGTCACCGGCGCTCGCCGGACACGACGGCGAGCGATGAAGAGGCTGGGCAGCGAGGGGCACAGCGCAATTTTCTTGTGCGCCGGCCCCTGCGCTGCCCTCGGGGGTGGGGGCGATCAGACGTCGTAGTAGAGGAAGAACTCGTGCGGGACCGGGCGGAGCCGGACCGCGTCGACCTCGCGCTCGCGCTTGTAGTCGAGCCAGGTCTTGAGGATGTCGCGGGTGAAGACGTCGCCGCGGAGCAGGAACTCGTGGTCGCGCTCGAGGGCGCCGAGGGCCTCGTCGAGCGAGCCCGGCATGTGCGGCACTTCCTTGAGCTCCTCGGGCGAGAGCGCGTAGATGTCCTTGTCGAGCGGGTCGCCCGGATCGATCCGGTTCTGGACGCCGTCGAGGCCGGCCATCATCATGGCGGCGAAGGCGAGGTACGGATTGCAGCTCGCGTCCGGGAAGCGGACCTCGATGCGGCGGCCCTTCGGGCTGTTGCCCGGGGCCAGCGGGATGCGGATCGACGCCGAGCGGTTGCGGCTCGAGTACGCGAGGTTCACGGGCGCCTCATAGCCCGGGACGAGGCGGCGATAGCTGTTCGTCGTCGGGTTGGTGAGCGCCGCGAGCGCCTTCGCGTGCTTCAGGATGCCGCCGATGTACCAGAGGCCCGTGTCGGACATCCCGGCGTAGCCGTCGCCGGCGAAGAGCGGCTTGCCCTCCTTCCAGAGCGACTGGTGGCAGTGCATGCCGCTGCCGTTGTCGCCGAAGAGCGGCTTCGGCATGAACGTCACCGACTTGCCGTTCTTGCGGCCGACGTTCTTGATGACGTACTTGAACCACATGAGGTTGTCGGCCATCGCCGTCAGCGTCGAGAACTTGATGCCGATCTCGCACTGGCCGGCCGACGCCACCTCATGGTGGCCGACCTCGACCCCGATGCCGGTCTCGATCAGCGTGGACATCATCTGCCCGCGCAGATCGCCGAGCGTGTCGGTCGGCGCGACGGGGAAGTAGCCCTCCTTCGACCGGATCTTGTGCCCGAGGTTCGGGCCGGCCTTGCCGGAGTTCCAGACCGCTTCGTCGCTGTCGATCTCGTAGAAGGCGCCGCGCTGCGAGCTCTCGTAGCGGACCGAGTCGAAGACGAAGAACTCGGCCTCGGGCCCGAAGTAGGACGTGTCGGCGATGCCGCTCGCGCGGAGGTGATTCTCGGCCTTCTGGGCGATGTAGCGCGGGTCGCGGCCGTAGGGCTGGCCGGTCACCGGATCGCTGATCTTACAGATCATGCTCAGCGTCTTCTGGGCATGGAACGGGTCGAGCTTCGCCGTCGACGGATCGGGCGTCATCAGCATGTCGCTCGCGTTGATCGGCTGCCATCCGCGCACCGACGAGCCGTCGAAGCCGATCCCCTCCTCGAAGAGATCCTCGTTCAGGCGGGACGCCGGGATGGTCGTGTGCTGCCAGATGCCGGGCAGATCGATGAACTTGAGATCGACAAATTTTACGTCGTTTTCCTTCGCAAACGCGACGACATCTTTCGCCTTCATGATCTTCTCTACCTCGCTGACTCGCTGCTCTCGCTGTATGTGACTCGACGGTGTGCGGGCTCGTGCTCGCTTCTCGGTTGTCGATCTATCGATCTATCGATCTGTCGATCTCTCGATCTCTCGATCCTCGAGCCTGTGACCCGCCGCGAATGCCCTGTGACGCTCTGCCGGCGGCGCGCCTCCTAGATGGCGTCCTCGCCGCGCTCCCCCGTGCGGATCCGCACGGCCTCCTCGACGGGGACGACGAAGATCTTGCCGTCGCCGATCCGACCCGTCTTGGCGCTCTTCTCGATGGCGTCGATCACGTCGCTGACCATGCTGTCCGGCACGACGATGTCGACCTTCACCTTCGGCACGAAGTCGACGACGTACGCCGACCCTCGATAGACCTCTTTCTTGCCGCCGGTCCGACCGAAGCCCTTTACCTCGGTCACCGTCATGCCCTGAATCCCGACCTCGGCGAGGGCGTCCTTGACCTCGTCGAGCTTGAACGGCTTGATGATCGCCTCGACCTTTTTCATTGCGCACGCCTGTGGTGACCGGGTGCGCGCCAGGGTAGAAGACCCGGGCGCTCACCCGAAAGGCCCCGCTGGAGCAGAGCTGGTAAAGGGGGGACACCTCCGCCGGCGGCCTCCCATCGATGTGCCGGGCGCCGCCCGGCTTCCGATCCGTGACGGGGGCGGCCCGGTCCACCGAGCCTTGCCCGACACTGTCAACGACTCAGGGACCCATCCAGCGGAGCCGGATCGGCGACCCTTCACCCCGGACGCTGGCGCGCGACCGAAGGTCCAGGCTGGTGTACCCAAGCTCATGTTTCCGGAATGTTTCGCGCACCGCGCGAGCGTGAGAAAAGTGCATCGGGCGTCAGAAAATCGGAGCCTGCTTACTTTTTTCACAGCTCTACCTGAGCAAGGCAGAGCTCGCCTGCGCGGCGATGGCGCCGGGGGTGGGAACCTGCCTACGCACCGCGCCACCAGAGCGGTGGCCCCGCCCTGGTCCATGACCGGCCCGGGGTGGAATCCGCTTTCACGGTGCCCTCGTGGAAGCGCTGAGCCCGCTCGCGCGGCGCCAGGGAGAGGATCGGGCCCCTCCCCGACGGTCATGCTGCGCTCGCCATTGTTCTTGTGACGCGGCTCGAATAGGCTGCGCTGGCGAATCCAGTCGCGGGACAGCCCTGCCTGATGGCTTTGCCGAACAAAGCGAAGATCCCGGTAGGCACGGTCCTCGCCGGAAAATACCGCATCACACGCGAGATCGGGCGCGGCGGCATGGCTGCCGTGTACGAGGCCGAGCACATCGACATCGGCAAACGCGTGGCGATCAAGGTGCTCGCCCAGGAGCTGACGACCTCAGCCGTCGTGGTCGAGCGCTTTCTCCGAGAGGCCCGGGCCGCCGCGTCGATCCGCAGCCCCTTCATCTGCGACGTCTACGACTCGGGCAAGCTCGACGACGGGCGGCCCTTCCTGGTGCTCGAGCTCCTCGAAGGCGAGTCGCTGTACGAGCGGATGACCGTCATCAGGTACCTCGACCCCGAGACCACCGTGACGGTGGTGTCCCAGGTGTGTCGAGGGCTCACCAAGGCGCACGCCGCCTCCATCGTCCACCGCGACCTCAAGCCGGAGAACATCTTCCTCACGAAGGATGAGGAGGGCCGGCTCTGCGCGAAGATCCTCGATTTCGGCCTCGCGAAGTTCTACGCGCCGGTCGACGGCGGCGACGCGCAGGCGCGCCTCACCCGCGAGGGCGCGGTCTTCGGAACGCCGGCGTACATGAGCCCGGAGCAGGTGCGCGGCCAGGGAGCGGTCGACCACCGCGCGGATCTCTGGGCGCTCGGCTGCATCACCTACGAGTGCCTCACCGGCCGCACCGTCTGGCAGACCGAGCAGGGCGTCGCGATGACGTTCGCGCAGATCGCCAACGCGCCCCTGCCGCAGCCCGCGGCGCTCCGCCCCGACCTCCCGGCGAGCTTCACCACGTGGTTCGAGAAGGCGCTCGACCGCTCCATCGATCGCCGGTTCCAGACCGCGAAGGAGTTCGCCGACGAGCTGTCGGTCGCGCTCGGCGTCGCGCAGCCGCCGCGCGGCGCGGAGCCGTCCCAGGCGGGGCTCGTCATGCCGGGCGGCGACGCGCCGGCCGACCTGTCGTTCGACCCGCCGGGGGTCGTCCGTGTGACCCCCAACGAATCGCGGCGGACCGTCCCGTCGGGTCCGGCGGAGCGCGGGGGAGATCCGTTCGCCGGGCTGGACACCTCGGGCGCGCCCGGCGCCGCGATCGCCGGGCGCATGAGCCAGGGCGCGGGGCAGCAGATCACGTTCTCCGGGGGCTCGGGCGAGACCTCGGTCCCCGATCCGCTGGCGCACGCATCAACGCCGAAGCGAGGCGGCGCGGGACGCGCGCTCGTCGTGTTTGGCGTGCTCGCGCTCGTCGCGGGCGGCGCCTACGCGGGTTACCGCCAGTTCCTCAAGCCGACGGCCCTGCCGCCCGTCTCGTCGAGCAGCGCGGCGCCGCCGGCCATCAGCGCCCCCTCGGCGTCCGCCGGGGCCAACGTGCCAGCGCGCACCGACGCCCGCGTCGAGCCGCCCGCCCTGGCGTGGCCGCCGCTCGTCGCGCAGGCGCAGGAGGCGGTCGCCGCCGGCGATCTCAAGGCCGCGCTCAGGCTGCTGAAGGACGCTCAGGACAAGGGCAACCACCCCGTGCCGCGGACCCTGATCGAGCACGTGCAGGTCGCCCTGAAAGACGCGAGCGGCAAGGCGCCTTGCGCGCTCACCGGCCTCGCGAGGCCGCGCACGCACGATCTGGTGCGCGAGGGCGGCCGCGCCGTCGGGGCCAGCCGGCCCTCGATCGCGCTCGGGCCGCGCGGCGCGGTGGTCACCTGGACGGACTCGCACGAGGGCACCGAGCACGCCTACACGACGACGCTGGACGGCGCGATGCGGCCGTCGTCGCCGGCGCTCGACGTGACGCCCGAGGGCCGCGCCATCGGGCGCCCCGAGCTGACCTCCGCAGGCGATCGGCTGGTGCTCACGTACTGGGACGGCAAGGGGCCGGAGGCCGGCGTGCACGTGCGCTGGCTCGACGCCAACGGGCGGATCGATGGCCCCGCCGTGATGGTCGCGCCCTTCCCTCGCGGAGGGAACTCGTGGCCCTCGCTCGCGCGCGCCGCCGAGGGGTTCCTGATCACGTGGTCGGACGACGGCGACAACGCCTCCGAGGACCTCTTCATGCGCCGCCTCTCGCCGAACCTCGATCCGGCGGGCGAGATCATCCGGCTGACCGACGTCACCCCGACGGGCCCCTCGAAGCCGCGCGTCCGCTTCCCCTCGGTGGCGGTGGCGAACGACGTGATGCACCTCGCCTTCCGCTTCGATCGCGAGCCGACGCGGGTCATCCAGTACATGCGCCTCCCGCTCGCGAACGCCGGCAAGGGGCTCCCGCCGGCCAGCCCCGGCAAGCGCGCCGACCGCGCGCTCGGCGACCTGTCGCTCGTGAACAGCGATCGGGTCCGGAGCGACAGCCCCTCGCTCGCCTGCGGCGCGGGCGGCTGCTTCGTCGTCTGGCACGGCGAGGCGCCGCTCGGGGGCGCATCGGCCGCCTACATCGATCCGGCCAAGGGCCAGCCGCTCTGGCGCAAGCGGTTCTCGAAGTCGGGCGCGCGCCCGTCGATCGCGATCGCGCCGAGCGGGCAGGCCCAGCTGGTCTGGTTCGAGGGGGGCCGCATGCTCACCGCGTCGATCAACCGCGACGGCATCGGCACGCCCACGAAATTCGCCCGCATCAGCGGGGATCAGCCGGCGCCTTCGATGAGCCCCGGCGCGAAGCCCGGAGAGTGGTATGTCGCCTGGCTTGACTACGAGGCGGGTCATCTCGAGCCCTACGCCGCTCGCATCCAGTGCCGGTGACCCCATGCTCATCCTCCCACCTCGAAGCGAGGTTCGCGCCCGTCCCATCGAGACCGAGCGGCTGATCCTCGTGCCGATCGACCCGTCCGACGGGCCCGAGCTCTGGCTCGCGGTCAACGGCTCGCGCGCAATCCTCCAGCGCTGGCTTCCCTGGGTGCAGTTCCACACGGATCCGGCCGCGAGCGTGCGCTTCGCTGAGGCGTGCGCCGCCGACTGGGATCACGGCAGGGCGCTGCGCTTCGTCATCCGCGAGCGCGCGCACCGCTCGCTCGCCGGGGTGGTCGGGCTCGAGGCGTGCGTACACCTGCACCGCTCTTGCGAGCTCGGCTACTGGCTCCGCAAGGAGGCGACCGGGCGCGGACTCATGACCGAGGCCGCGAGGGCCGCGCTCGGGTTCGCGTTCGGCCACATGGGCGCGCACCGGGTGCGGGTTGCGGCCGCGACGGACAACCATCCTTCCCTCGCGGTCATCGGCCGGCTCGGCTTCCGCTTCGAGGGCATCGCCCGGCAGGCCGAGTGGTGCGACGGTCGCTGGCTCGACCACTCCGTCTTCGCGCTCCTGGCGACCGATCCCAGGTAGAACCGCCCACGAGCGCGCTCGCTCCCTTCGGGCGACCGAGGTGGCCCGTGCGCCGCCCGAAGCGCGCTAGCATCCTGACTCCGCCTTGGCCCGCCGTCGTCGCCTCATCCGCTGGCCCCGCGGCACGACGCCGCTCGTGCCGCTCGCGCCCGCGATCGTGATCGTCGTGGGGATCGCCACGGCGGTGGCGATCGCGCTGATCGGCATCGGCCAGCTCGCGAAGATGAGCGATCAGGCCGCGAGCCTGCGCGCCGAGGTGCTGGCCGCGACGCTCTCGGCGCGGCTCCGCGGGACCATCGAGGGGGAGCGGGCGGCGCTCCTGAGGGAGGCGGCGCGGCGGGCTGGGTCGGAGATCCTGCTCGTCGATCAAGGCGGCCACGTGCTGATCAACGAGAGCTTCAGTGCGCCGGCCAGGGCCGGCCTCGTCCAGATGCTCACGCTGGGCAAGGGCGAGACGACGACCTCGCTCGGCCGCGTCCGGTTCGCGGCGCGCCCGCTGCACCCGCCGCTCTCTCACCTCTCGGTGCTCACCTTCGTCTCGGCGCCGAGCCCGCCGCCCGACTCGATCGCGCTCGGCAACGCCGTCGCGGCGCTCACGGTGCTGCTGCTCGGCGTGGCTGTCGCGGTCGCGCTCTCGTTCACCAAGTCGGCGCGCGACGATGTCGACTACCTGCGCGAGCGCATCACGGCGATGGCGCGCGGACAGGGCCAGAGCGCGCTGCCCACGGACGTGATCCAGGCCGAGCCCGTGCCGATCAGGTCGCTCGACCAGGTCGGCCTCCTGACGGCGGCCTTCAACCTCCTGATCACCCGCTTCGCCGCGGCGGAGCGCACCTACCGGGCGGACCTCCAGCAGGCCTCCGCGATGGACCGCGAGCGCTCGGCGTTCCTCGCGGGGCTGAGCCACGAGCTGCGCACGCCGCTCAACGCCATCCTCGGGTTCGCCCACGTCCTGGAGAGCGAGGTCGACGGGCCGCTCAGCCAGGACGCGCGCGAGGCGCTGTCGGTCATCCGGCAGAGCGGCGAGCACCTGCGCACGCTCATCGACGACATCCTCGACCTCTCGGCGCTCGAGACGGGCAAGCTCCAGCTCTCCCGCCGGGCCGTCAACCTCCGCGCCCTCGTCGATCAGGTGATGCGCGAGGCGTCCGCGGCGGCGCGCGACAAGCCCCTCCAGCTGCGCGTCACCGGGGACCACGCCCTGGTCGCGCACGCCGATCCGCGGAGGGTGCGGCAGATCCTCACCAACCTCGTCTCGAACGCCGTCAAGTTCACGGCGCGCGGCTCGGTGACGGTCAACATCACGGGGCGCGGCCGCTATGCGGCGATCGTCGTCCAGGACACCGGCCCCGGCATCCCGCCGGAGGAGACGTCGGCGGTCTTCGAGGAGTACCGGCAGACCGGCGACGTGCGCTCGCGCCGGGCCGGGACGGGGCTCGGGCTCTCGATCGCGCGGCGCCTCGTGCTGATGCACGGCGGGACGATCCAGCTGGAGAGCGAGCTCGGGCGGGGCTCGACCTTCACGATCACCCTGCCGATGTGGATCGTGCAGCGACCCCTGTTCGCGCCGACCCCGCCCGCACCCGACGTGGCGGCGCCGCCGGGGAACGACCCCGGCGCCGGCGGCCCCCAGGGGAGGATCGCATGACCGAGGAGCGCATGAGGGACGACGCGATCCACTTCGCGAGGCGCGTGCTCGTCCGCCAGGCGCTGGTCGGCGTCGCCGCGTTCGGGGCGATCGCGGCGCTCGCGCCGAAGCTGCTCATCCTGGAGCCGCGCGTCGCCGCCAGCGTGCTCTCGGTCGGCGCCAAGATCGCGCTCGCCGCGATCTGCGCGACCACGCTGCTGACGCTGCTCCGGCTGCGCACCCACGAGAACCTGCTGCGCTCGCTCGTGATCGGCTCGCGCGACATCGATCACGAGGAGCTCGAGCGGGTCGCCGGGCTCCCGACCTCGCTGGCGCTGCGCTTCGTGCTGGCGAGCTCGACGATCTCGGGCCTCATGATGATCCCCGGGATCAGGCCAGAGAAGCTCGACGACGGCCGCGCGGTCAGCCTGCTCATCCTCGCGATCACGATCCTCAGCGCGTCCGCGATCCCGCACTACGTGCTGACGCGCGCCGCGGCGTTCAGCCTCTTCGAGATCAGCCCGGCCGAGGCGATCGGCGCTTTGCTCGAGACCGCCGAGCTTTACCAGACGCCGCGCCGGCGGGTCACCTCCAAGCTGCTCCTGGCCGTCGCCACGCCGGTGCTGCTCGTCGGCGTCGGGGCGGTGCTCATCGCGAACGCGCACCTCCAGACGTTCATCGAGCGCAGCCGGCGCTCGACCGCGGGGCTCATCGCGCGCACGGCGCTCGACCCGTCGCTCGGGGCCATCGACGCGGCCGGCCGCAACGACGTCGTGGCCTCGGCGGCGGAGTTCGGGTTCCTCGCGCGCCTGGAGCACGACTGCGTGGGCTCGGAGCCCTCCTTCGGCCGCGAAGCCGACGGGCAGATCGCCGTGATCACGCCGCTCGACTACGGCTGCGTCAACACCCGGTTCTCCGCCGACCTCGAGCCCTCTGCCGCGATCTGGGGCGCGCTCGTCGCGCTGCTCGCGGTGCTGGTCGCCGGCGCGCTCGGCAACCTGTTCGGCCGCGTCCTCGCGGCCGATCTCGTGCACGCCACGAAGCAGGTGCGCCTGCTCGGCACGGACAGCGTGCTGCGCGGCGCCACCCAGATCGCGCGCCCCGCCCGGTTCGCCGTCGTCGCCCGGCTCGGGCACGCCATCGAGGACCTCGCCGAGCGCTTCCGCGTCTTCGCCGCGGCGCAGGAGCGCGCGCTCGAATCCCGCGAGGCGGCGCAGCGCATGCGCGGCCTCCTGTTCGCGAGCGTGAGCCACGATCTCAAGAGCCCGCTGAACGCCATCCTCGGGTTCGCCGAGCTCGTGGGCCAGGAGGACCTGACCCCCGCGCAGCGCGAGAGCCTGGAGCTCATCGCGACGCGCGGCCGGGAGCTCCTTGGCCTCATCGAGTCGATCCTCGACGCCGCCCGCGTCGAGGCCGGGCAGCTCACGCTCGAGCCGCAGCCGACGTCCGTCGGCTGGCTCATCGCGGGCGCGCTCCGCAAGGCGCGCGAGCTCGCGAGCGACGCCGGCGGCGAGGTCGTCATCGAGGTCGGCGACACCCTGCCGCTGATCCCCGTCGATCAAGCCTACGCGACGCGCGCGATCGCGGTCATCGTCGCGCACGCGCTCCGGACGGGCGCGGCCGACCCGTCGGCGCGCCTCGTGCGCCTCACGGCGACGATGGCCGGCGAGTTCAACAACGAGGTCCGCATCGACATCGAGTACGGCAGCCGCGACGTGCCGCCGGACGAGCTCGAGGCCCTGTTCAGCCGGCAGACCACGGCGCGCGGGCGCGGCCTGACGCTGGGCCTCAGCCACGCGCGATCGGTGATCGAGCTCCACGGCGGCTCTCTCGAGGTGGACGGCGCCCCCGACGGCCGGCCGCTCTGCCGCGCTCGTCTGCCGCGCATCCCGCCCCCCCGCCGTCCCCGCCTGTCCTCTGTCCCTGCGCTCGGCTGACCTCGACCAGCGCCCCGCGGCGACCCACGCCGCCGCGCGGATCGCTTCCCTTCGCTGCTTGCACGCGGTACGCCCGTGGCATGCCTGAACGGGCGCTCTCTCCTGCCGAGACAGGCGACGACGATCGCTTCGACCGCCTCTTCCGGCCTGCCTCGCTCGCCGAGTACGTCGGCCAGGTCAAGCACACGGAGAACCTCAAGGTCTTCGTCGAAGCCGCGCGCCGGCGGCGCGAGCCGCTCGACCACATGCTGTTCTGTGGTCCGCCCGGCCTGGGCAAGACCACGCTCGCCCACATCATCGCCCGCGAGATGGGCGTCGCCCTCCATGTGACGAGCGGACCGGCGGTCGAGCACAAGGGCGCGCTGGCCGGCCTGCTGACGAAGCTGGAGCGCAACGACGTGCTGTTCATCGACGAGATCCACCGGCTCACGCCGGCGGTCGAGGAGAGCCTCTACCCCGCGATCGAGTCGTTCAACATCGACATCATGACCGGTGACGGCCCCTACGCGACGACGATCCAGCTCGCGCTGAAGCCCTTCACGCTCGTGGGCGCGACGACCCGCACCGGGCTGCTCACCGCGCCGCTGCTGTCGCGCTTCGGCCACGTCGTCCGCCTCGACTTCTACCCCGTCGAGGAGCTCGAGCGCATCGTGCAGCGCAGCGCCGGCCTGCTCGATGTGCCGATCGACGCCGGCGGAGCGCGCGAGATCGCGGCGCGCGCGCGGGGGACGCCGCGCGTCGCCAACCGCCTCCTGCGCCGCGTACGCGACTTCGCCGAGGTGCTGGGCGACGGCGCGATCACGATGGAGATCGCGCGGAAGACCGCGGAGCGGCTCGAGATCGACGCGGCCGGCCTCGACGAGATGGATCGCCGGCTGCTGCGCGTCATCGTCGATCACTACGACGGCGGCCCTGTGGGCATCGACACGCTGGCCGCGGCGCTCAGTGAGCCGCGCGACACGATCGAGGACGTGTACGAGCCGTTCCTGCTCCAGCAGGGCTTCGTCGGCCGCACGCCGCGCGGCAGGGTCGCGACCCGCCGCGCCTACGAGCACCTGGGCCTCGCGGCTCCTGCGACGAAGCAGGGAGATCTCTTCTCCTGATCCCAGCGCCGCGCGGGCAGCGCAATGCAGTGCGCAACGCCGCGCGCAACGCCGCGCCAAGACCCGGAATTCTCTCATCGCTCAAGCCTGGAGTCGCTAAGCTTGGCGTGTGCCTCGCCGTGATCCTGTGCTCGTCGTGGACGACGACGCCGTCAGCCGGCAGATGCTGCTGCACGCGCTGGCCGACGCGGGCATCGAGGCCGTCGCGGTCACCTCGGGCGCGGACGCGCTCGCCTGGCTCAAGGCGAGCGTGCCCGCGCTCGTGCTGCTCGACCTCGTGATGCCGCCCCCTGACGGCTACGTGGTCCTCAGCGCCGTTCGGGACGCCCCCCGGACGCAGGACGTCCCCGTCGTCGTGCTGACCGCGCTCGACGCGGACGAGGACGTCGCCCGCGCCTTCGAGCTCGGCGCCGACGATTTCATCCGCAAGCCGTTCCGCCCTGCCGAGCTGATCGCGCGCATCCGCGGGCAGCTCCGGATCCGGGACTACGTCGACGCGCTCGCGCGCAAAGAGCACGACGCGAAGGTGGTCCTCGAGCTCACGCAGGCGCTCTCCTCGACGCTGGACTTCCGGAACATCCTCTTCACGGTCGTGCGGCGCATCGCCGAGGTGGCGCGCGTCGACCGCTGCAGCATCGTCCTCGTGCGCGACGCGGGCGACGTCGGCTACGTGGTCGCCGCGAGCGACGACAAGGAGCTGCGGGATCTGCCGATCGATCTCGGCAAGTACCCGGAGATCCAGCGCGTCATGCGCACGGGCGACGTGCTCGTGATCGACGACGCGAAGGCGCACCCGCTGTTCGACATCGTGCGCGCGGAGCTCCCGGAGAACGCGTTCCGCTCGCTGGCGCTCCTGCCGATCTTGTTCGAGGACAAGCCGCTCGGCGTGCTCTTCTTGCGCGGCCGGCAGCCGGTGGCGCCCCACGCGCACGAGCTCTCGCTGGCCCGCACGGTCGCGAGCGCCACCGCGATCGCCCTGCGCAACGCGCGCATCCTGCAGTCGCTCCGCGACCAGACGCAGCAGAGCACCTTCGCGCGGTTCGAGGCGGAGCGCCGGCTGAAGGCGCTCCAGCGCTACGCCGACTTCTTCTATTCGACGGCGGACGGCATCGTCGTCGTCGATCCCGATGGCCACATCCTCTTCTCCAACCCGCGCGCGCAGGCGATCACCGGGCGCACGGCGGAGGACCTCGAGAGGGCGAACCTGGCCGATCTCGTCGACGCGCGCGAGCACCCTCTCCTCGAGGAGATCCGGGCCGGCTTCGCCAGGGGATCGTTCCCGCACATGGTGGATTTCACCGTGCGGCGGGGCGAGCACGAGCGGCTCATCCTGAGCTTCAGCTTCAGCAGCGTCCTTCGCGAGGAGAGCGGCGCCGTCCTGGTCAGCTTCCGCGACGTCACCACGGAGCGCGCCACCGAGGCGGAGCTCACCAAGACCAAGGAGTTCCTGGAGCGCGTCATCGACAGCTCGGTCGACGCGATCGTCTCGGCCAACATGGAGGGCGTCGTCCTGCTCTTCAACCGCGCCGCCGAGCGGATCTACGGGTATGACGCGAAGGAGGTCGTCGGCGTGATGAACGCCCGCGCGCTCTACCCCGACCACAACGCCGAGCACATCATGAGGCTCATCCACGCGAAGGAGCACGGCGGTCCCGGCCGGCTCGAGGGCTACCGGACCGAGGTCCTGGCCAGGG
Organism: Sorangium sp. So ce128; assembly: GCF_051525245.1. NCBI lineage: Bacteria > Pseudomonadati > Myxococcota > Polyangiales > Polyangiaceae > Sorangium > Sorangium sp. So ce128. The sequence continues at coordinate 10,240,644 of NZ_CP150313.1, forward strand.
ATGGGTCGCGGATCCCGGTGCACCTCTCCGCGGCGCTGATCTTCGAGAACGGCGTCCCGGTCGGCTCCGTCGGCATCTTCACGGACCTGCGGGAGCGGATGCGGATGGAGGCCCGCCTCACCGAGGCGCAGGAGGAGCTCCGCGCTCGCGAGAAGCAGGCCATCATCGCCGAGCTCGCGGGCGCGGCCGCGCACGAGCTGAACCAGCCGCTCACCAGCGTGCTCGGCTACGCCGAGCTGATCTGTCGCCGGATCGACGACGCGTCCCCCATCAAGGGGGCCGCGACCACGATCCGCAGCGAAGCCGAGCGGATGGCGGAGATCGTCCGCAAGATCGGCAAGATCACCCGCTATGAGACGAAATCCTATGTCGGCGCCGCGAAGATCATCGATCTCGACCGATCGAGCGGCGACGACCCGAACAGGGTGATCGGGTGAGCGGAAAGACCGCGGAGCGCCTGGGGGAGCAGCCATTGTCCGACGCTCCCGTCACGCTCCGGAAGCCCCTCACCCGGGACATCCCGCTCGAGTGGGTGGACAGCCTGCTCATCGCGTCGAGCGAGCTGGATCCGTCGGCCTCCATCGAGCAGCGCGCATCGACGCTGCTCGGCGCGGCCGCGAAGGTGCTCACGGCCTGCGGGCTCGGCATCTACATCCCCGGCGCGACGGGGGCGCAGGTGGCCGTCCGGGTCTCGCCGCGCGCTCGCCGCGACGACGGCCACGATCCGGCGCGGCTCCTCCCGGAGTTCGCCTTCGAGCGCGTCGTGGCGATCGAGCCCGGAGGTCGCTCGACGATGCACATCGCGGCCGACGACGCCGCGTACCTCGACAGCGCGCCTGTAGAGGCGCTGGTCGACCGGCTCGTGCTCACCCTGGGTGCGTCGCTCCGCGAGGCGCGCGCGCACGAGTCGCTGCGCGCTCAGGTCATGCAGGCCGAGAAGCTGGCCTCGCTCGGGAAGATGGCCGCAGGCGTCGTGCACGAGCTCAACAACCCGCTCACCTCGATCCTCGCCTACTCCGAGTACCTGCGCCGCAAGGGCGAGCGCGGCGGCTTCGACCCCTCGGACATCGAGCGGCTCGCGAGGATCAACGACGCGGCGGATCGAATCCGCCGGTTCTCGCGCGACCTGATGGCCTACGCGCGGCCGTCCACGGAGAAGCCGGGCGCCGTCTCGCTCCACGACATCATCGAGCGCGCGCTCGTCTTCTGCGAGCACCTCCTCGACCAGACGGGCGTCACCGTCGAGCGGCGCTTCGACGAGATCCCTCCGGTTTGCGGCGTCATTGATCCGCTGACGCAGGTGTTCGTGAACCTGTTCACGAACGCCGCGCACGCGATGAACGAGCGCGGCGGCTGCCTCGGCATCTCCACCGCGATGTCGCCGGAGGACGGCTACATCACGGTGACGATCCGCGACGACGGGCACGGGATCGAGCCCGAGCACCTGCCGAGGATCTTCGACCCCTTCTTCACGACGAAGACCGACGGAACCGGCACCGGGCTCGGCCTGAGCATCGTAAGGAACATCGTTGCCTCGCACGGCGGCAGCATCCGCGCGGATGCGCGCGCCCCGCGCGGGACGGTCTTCTCTCTGGATCTGCCGATCGCGCTGCCGTCCTCGGCCCGCCGCTGAGCAGGGGCGAGCTCCCCTCGACTCAGGGCGCGACCTTGATGCCCAGCACGAGCACGCCGCCCATGTGCTGCTGACCCGCGACGAAGAAGCTCTCGCCGGCCTTGGCGTTCACCTCGAGCAGGGGCAGGAACGTGGTGCCACCTGGCTTCTGGATGCTCGCGCTGACGACGAAGCGCCTCGGCTCGTCCTTCTTCTTCGCGGCGACCACGTCCTTCAGCGACACCATGAGGACGCTGCCGTTCGGCAGCTTCGTCGTGGTCGGCTTCCCCTTCTGCAGGGTGACCTTCAGCCGTTCGAGGAGCTTGTAGCTGTTGTACGCCGAGAACGGCGGCTTCCCGAGCTCGGGCATCTTGCCGATCTTCGGGTCGATGCCTTTCCCATCGTTCGTCGCGTGGAGGATCACGATCTCGGACGTGACCTCGGCGTCCGACGGCGCCGCTTGCGGGGGGGCCGGCGCCTGCTCTTGCGCGACGGCAGGGGAAGGGCTCACGCCGAGCGCCAGGGCCATGGTCGCGGTGATCGCACTCGCAAGAAATCTCATCACTGTCCTCCCGGACCGTCATCGGAGAGCCAGACCACCGTGGTCGTCGGGCCTGAAGCCACGGCCTCCTGCGGGACGTAAAAGATGGTGCCCATGCGTGCCCCGAAGTCGACCGCGGCGATCTCGACGCCGGGCTCGACCTCCCCCTCGAAGCTCGGCGCGGCGTCCGGCTCCTTCGCCGGCGCCGCGAGCAACGCGGAGGGCGTCTCGGGCGGCGGGGCGAGCAACGCGGAGGGCGCCGACGTCGTCAGCTCCGCGGTGGGCGTCTCCACGCCCATCTTGCCCCAGACCATCAAGGCGGCGGCCGCCGCCACGGCGAGCGCCGTCAGCGCGAAGATCCCGCGCGCGTTGTCGTTCGCTGGCGATCCCTGGAGCCGCGCCCGAGCGCGGGGCGGCTCGCCCGACGGCGGCGCCGCGAGCGGCCGCACGGCGCCGCCCCCGTCGGCCCGCACGGCGCCCGCCTGCCCTTCGAGGATCTTCGCCATCACCCCATCGGCGATGCCGTCAGCCGCGCTGGAGGCCAGCGCGCTGTCCCGGACCATGTCGGCCGCGGTGACGAGCGCTGCGACCTTCGCCCGGCAGCGCGGGTCGTGGAGCACGTACTCCTCCACCTGCCGGTGGCGAGCCTCATCGAGCTCACCGTCGGCATAGAGCATCAGCTCCAGATCCGTCGGCGGGGCGCTCGCTTCCCCGTGATTCGCCTTGCTGCTGTTGGCGGTGCTCACGCGATCTCCTCCGGGTCTTCTGCTGGGGCCTTGCCCTCTTCCTCCGCGTAACAGTCGGCGAGGGCGCGCTGAAGCTTCTGACGGGCGTGGAACAGGCGGCTCATGATCGTCCCCTTCGAGACCCCCATGGCCTGAGCCATCTCCTCGTACGACATACCCTCCACCTCCCGCATCAGGATCACGCCTCGGTGGTAGGGCGGCAGCGCGTCGAGCGCGGCCTGGATGCGCCCGGCGATCTCCCGGCGCCGGACGACGTTGAGGGGGTCCGCGCCGTCGATCCGAGCGACGAGCGGGAAGTCGGACTGCTCGTCCGCCGCCTGGTTCTCCTGGAGCTCGAGGTCGCGGCGTCCCGGCTTCCGCATGAGGTCGATCGCCAGGTTCGTGACGATCCTGTAGAGCCAGGTGAAGAACGAGGAGCCCCCCTGAAAGGAGCCGAGGCCCTTGTAGACCCGGAGGAAGGCGTCCTGCACGAGCTCGCGCGCGTCGTTCTCGTCGCGGACGAGCCCCATCGCGATCGCGAACGCCCTGCGCTGGTGCCGTTCCACGAGCGAGCGGAAAGCCGCCTGGTCCCCCTTCTGCGCTCGCTCGATGAGCTCACGATCTTCCTCCGCTTCCCGCCGTCTCGCCTCGCGATTGGACGCACGGGCGGGAGCGCTATTCAGGCGCGGGTGGAACTGCTTCGTTTCGGGGTGGTCGCCCTCCGCGGACAGGTCGTCGCCTTCCGCATCGCCCTCGCCGGGATCACCGGGAGGTGCGACCGGCTCGAGCTCGTCCGGGTGAGAAGGTGCAGTGGCCACGGGGTCAGCTTACCTGAGGAGGCTGGGGGACGAGGGAGGTCGCGGAGCAGGCGGCCACGCACGGCGCGCGGCTGCCGGCGGACGTGCCGGGCGGCAGACAGCGGCCGTTCGGCTCACGGCTCATCGGCCTCGTCGCTGAGCTCGGGCAGCTCGCCCAGCGTGAGGCGGACATCGAAGACCCGCTCCAGCCGCGCGACGCGGAGCGTAACGACCTTGTTCACCCCGGCGATGCTCGCCATCCACCGGAGCTCGTTCGGGTCGGAAATCGTCTTTCCTTCGAAGCCGATGATCACATCGTCCGGCGCGATGCCGGCCCGGTCCGCGGGTCCCCCCGCCACCACGGTCTTCACCCACGCCCCCTTTCGATCGGGGCGCTTGAGCCGCCCCGCCTCGATCGAGTTGAGGACGTCGACGATCACCCCGACCTGGCTCCGCCGGATCTTGCCGTCGCGCAGCAGCATCGGGAGCAGCTGCCGGACCATGTTGATCGGGATCGCAAACCCGATGTTGTTCGCGTTGGCGCGCACGGCCGCGTTGATGCCGACCACCTCGCCCTTGAGGTTCAGGAGCGGGCCGCCGGAGTTGCCGGGGTTGATGCTCGCGTCCGTCTGGAGGAAGTTGAAGTAGCCGCTCGGGTCGAGCCCCTTCACGTCGTCCCGGGTGCGGCCCTTGGCGGAGAGGATGCCCGCCGAGACCGTGTGGGAGAGGCCGAAGGGGTTGCCGATCGCGACCACCCAGTCGCCGACCTCGATGGTATCCGAGTCGCCCAGGGGGAGCGACGGGAGCCCCCTCTCCTCGACCTTCAGCACGGCGACGTCCGTGTGTTTGTCGCGGCCGATGACGGTCGCCTTGATGTCGCGGCCGTCGACGAAGCTCACGAGGATGTCGGTCGCGCCCTCGATCACGTGGTTGTTCGTCAGCAGGAAGCCCTCTGGATCATAGACGAAGGCGGTCCCGAGCCCCTCGGCGACCGTACGGCGGCGGCCGCCCGGTTGCTGCTGCCGCTCGACGCGCGCCTTGACCGTCGCGACCGCTGGATCGGCCCTGCGCGCGAGCGGCGCGAAGGAGCCGGGCATGCCCTCGGAGCGGACGATCGGAGGAGGAGGCGGCGCGGATGGAGGCAGCGGCGCGGTCGCCACCGGCACGGCGCCCGAGGGGACGGTGGAGCTGCTTGCGCTGGAAGAGTGGCCCGGAGAGGCCTTGCTGCACGAGGCGACCAGCGAGGCGAGGAGGACCCCCAAGAGAGCCCTGGCGCCAACGGTCACGATCGTTTCGAGACCTCGAGGTAGCGCATCCGCAGATCGTAGAGCGCCTGCTCGAGCAACCTCTCCTCGTCGCCCGAGAGGTTCCCCTTCGTCTTCTCCTGGAGGAGCGACAGCAAATCGATGTCCTGATGCGCGAGGATCAGGTTCTGCTCTTCCCTGCCGTCGGGGCTGGGCGCGTCGCCGAGGTGCACGTACGCGGAGCCGATGATCGACAGCACGAAGGTCGAGAAGTCGAGCGTCGGCAGCTCCGGGGGGCTCCCTGGCGGAGGGAGCTCTTCCCGATTCTTCGCGTCGCTCACTCTGCCCCTTCGTCGTCGAGGTCGGGCTCGATCCGCGACCCCTGCGCTGACGCGCCGAGCGCCGGCTGGTCGACGGCGATCCCCTCGGCGTGCTCCTCCAGGTCCTGCAAGCCCGCGAGGTGCGCCTCGATGGTCCCCGCGCTGAGCGTCCCGCTCGCCAGGAGGCGCTCGCGCACCCGGCGATCGAGCTGCAGCTCCGTCAGCTTGCCCTTCTCACCTACGGTCATGATGTGATCTCCTCGGACAACCCACCCGTTCGCGGTGGGCTTATGACGACTTCTTCGAGAGCGTCACGAGCACCCCACCATCGCCGTGCTCGTGATGGTGGCTGTGGTCGTGGTCGTGGTCGTGGTCGTGGTCGTGACCGCAGCAGCCCTCGCCCTCGGAGTCCTCGATGCGCTCCTCCAGCTCGGTCTGAGCCTGCGCGATCTCCTCCTCGCTGGCGGCGCGCACGTCCTTGACCTGAACCTGAAAGCGCACCTTCTGGCCTGCCAGAGGGTGATTCGTATCCACCCGGAAGCCCTCGGGGAGGATCTCGATGACCCGGAGCGCGATCGGCGAACCGTCCGGGCCCTGGGCGACGAACTCGTCGCCGACCTCGACAGCGCCCCCATCGGGGAAATCCGCCTTGTCCACCTCGAAGACGCCGGCGTCATCGCGCTCGCCGAACGCATCTTCCGGCTCGACGGTGATCTCGCGCTGCTCACCGGCGCGCAGACCTTCCAGCGCGCGCTCCAGCCCAGGCACGATCTGAGCGTAGCCGTGCGTGTAGACGAGCGGCTCTGCGGTCGATGCCTCATCCACCGTCTCTCCGCTTTCGTTGAAGAGGACGTAGGACAGCGTGACGACCGTATCCGTTGCGATGGGCAGCGACTCCATGGGCGGCGGTTGGTCTGCCACGGCGGTTCCGCGGTTTCAAGCGAGGCGCGCTTGCGCGGCAGCATGCTATGAGGACGTCCGATGGCCGACACCATGGCTCGGGCGACCGGTCGCGACCCCTTCGACGCGTCGCCCCCTGCTGCGCAGGCCACCACGGAAACGGAGCGCCTCCGTCCCGGAGAGGCGGCGCCGGGCGAGACGCGACCGGCCTCGACCGCGCCGGCGCCCCCCGGCGGCGCGGCAGCCCGGGGCCTGCGCGAGGGCGGACCGCGTCCTCGACGCGGGGGAGAGAGCCTGGAGCAGGAGCTCTCCCGGGTAGGCACGAAGCGCTGGCTCGCTCGCCTCGGCGTCCTCGCGACGATCGCAGCGCTCGTCGCGGGGCTCGTCGTCTGGAGGATCCGGACGAGGCCCCCGCCGCCGCCGCGCTACGTCACGGGCGACATCACCACGGGCGACGTGCTCGAAGTGGTCCAGTCGACGGGTCAGGTCAAGCCGCTCACCGAGGTGCAGATCGGCGCCCAGGTCTCGGGGCGAATCACCAAGGTCTACGTGGACTTCAACAGCATCGTGAAGGCCGGCGACGTGCTGGCCGAGATCGATCCGACGCTCTTCGGGGCGCAGATCGACTCGAACCAGGCGCAGATCGCGGCGGCCAACGCGAGCGTCGTGCGCTCGGAGGCGTCGCTGGGGACCGCCAAGCAGCGGCTCGAGCGCGCGAGGAAGATGGTCGCGGAGGGGGTGGGCTCGCAGGCCGATCTGGACACGGCGCAGGGCGCCTACGACGTCGCGCTCGCCGACCTCGCGGCCTCGAAGGCGCAGGTGGCGCAGCTCAGGGCGGTGCTCCGCTCCTCCACGACCAACCTCCAGTACACGCGCATCTTCTCGCCCATCGACGGCGTCGTCATCAGCCGCGCGATTGACCCCGGGCAGACGGTGGCGGCGAGCTTCCAGGCGCCCACCCTCTTCGTGATCGCCCAGGATCTTCGCAAGATGCGCGTGCTCGCCGACATCGACGAGGCGGACGTCGGGCGGCTCCGCGAGGGCATGACGGCGGACGTGAGCGTCGATGCGTTCCCGGGCGAGACGTTCCGAGGGACGGTGAGCCAGGTGCGCTACAGCCCGTTGAGCCAGTCCGGCGTCGTGACGTACGCGGCGGTCGTCGAGGTCGACAACCCCGACGTCAAGCTCCGGCCGGGGATGACGGCGACGGTGAGCGTCCGGTCCGCCGAGGCCAGGGGGGTGCGGCGGCTGCCGAACGCGGCGCTCCGGTTCAAGCCAGCCCCGGCGCGGGACAAGGACGGCAAGGAGATCAAGGCGCCGCCCCTCGATCCGCTCCCGCCGAAGAAGGGCCGAATCTACGTGCTGACCGACGCGACGCCCGGCGCGGAGAAGATCGAGCCGCGCGTCGTCGACGTCGGGATCACCGACGGCATCTTCACCGCGCTCGGGTCCGATCTCGGCCCGCTCAAGGTCGTCACCGACGAGAACGACGATCCGTCAGCGGGCGGCAGGGGGCGCGGCCCTCGGCTGTTCTAGGCGTGATGCTGCCCCAGAGCCAAGGCGTCGCCGCGGCGCCCCGAGACGAGCCGCTCATCGAGCTCGCGAGCGTCGGCAAGGACTACACGACCGAGGCCGTCATCGTGAGGGCGCTCCGGCACGTGGATCTGACCATCCAGCACGGCGATTTCGTCGCGATCGTCGGGCAGAGCGGCTCGGGCAAGAGCACCCTGATGAACATCATCGGGTGCCTGGACCGGCCGACGCATGGCACGTACCGGCTCGACGGCCTCGACGTCACCCGGCGCAGCAACGACGCGCGCGCGATCGTCAGGAACCGCCTTATCGGGTTCGTCTTCCAGGGCTTCAACCTGCTGCCGCGCACCACGGCGCTCGAGAACGTCGAGCTGCCGCTGGTCTACCGGGGCGTCGGCGCGGCGGAGCGGCGCAAGCGGGCGCTCGAGGCGCTCGGCGCGGTGGGGCTGGCCGAGCGCCTGCACCACACGCCGAACCAGCTCTCGGGCGGACAGCAACAGCGCGTCGCCATCGCGCGGGCGCTCGTCACCTCGCCGCCGCTGCTCCTCGCCGACGAGCCCACGGGCAACCTCGACACGCGCACGAGCTACGAGGTGCTCGGGCTGCTGCAGCGGCTCAACCGGGACGGGATCACGATCGTCCTCGTGACGCACGAGCCGGACATCGCCGCCTGCGCGAGCCGCGTGATCACGATGCGCGACGGCGAGATCCGCAGCGATCTCAGGAACGATCGCCCCGTCGACGCGGCCGCGGCGCTGGCCGCGCTGCCGCTCTCCGCGGCGGAGAGCGACGAGCTCTCGCCATGAGCGGCTACCTCGCCGCCGTCCGGATCGCGCTGCGCGCCATCGTCCGGTCGAAGCTCCGCGCCGCCCTGACGGTGCTCGGCATCCTGATCGGGGTCTCGGCCGTGGTGATCGTCGTGGCGCTCGGGACGGGCGTGCGCAACCGCGTCCTGGGCGAGATCTCGGGCATGGGGGCGAGCTCGATCTACATCTTCCCGCAGTCGACGCAGGCGTCGGGGCTGAAGCGCCGCGAGAACGCGAGGATGTCGGAGGCCGACGGGATCGCGATCCTGAAGGAGTCGACGAGCGTGGCCGCGCTGAGCCCGTTCAGCTCGACGTCGACGCAGGTCGTGGCCGGAGAGGCCAACGTCGCGACCCAGGTCATGGGCGTGACCCGGAGCTACCTCTCGATCCTCTCGTACAGCGTCGGGATGGGCGAGGGCTGGACCGAGGCCGACGAGCAGCTCAAGGCGAAGGTCTGCCTGATCGGCGAGACCGTCCGGGAGAACCTGTTCGGCTCGGGCGAGGCCGTGGGCCGGTACATCCGGATCGGCAAGCACCCGTTCCGGGTGATCGGGGTGCTCGCGAAGAAGGGGCAATCGCCCTTCGGTGAGGACCAGGATGACCGGCTGCTCATGCCGATCGGCAGCTTCCGGTCGCGGATCGTGCCGAGCGCGCCGGGCAGGGTGCAGATGCTCGTCGCCGCCGCCACGAGCGAGCGGACCGTCGATCGCGCGGTGGAGCAGATCGACAGGATCCTCCGGCAGCGCCACGAGATCGCGCCGGACGACGAGCCGAATTTCGTGATCCGCACGCAGGCGGAGTTCCGCGCGTCCCAGGAGCGGATCCTGGACACCTTGACGATGCTCCTGTCCTCGATCGCCGCGGTGTCGCTCCTCGTCGGCGGGATCGGCGTCATGAACATCATGCTGGTCAGCGTCACCGAGCGGACGCGCGAGATCGGCATCCGCATGGCGATCGGCGCCTCCGAGGGAGACATCCTCGTCCAGTTCCTTGTCGAGGCCATCACCCTGTCGCTCATCGGGGGCGTGCTCGGGCTCGGCGCGGGGCTCGGCGTCATCAAGGCCCTCGCCGCGACGCTCGGCTGGAACATGACGTTGCCGGCCAGCGCGGTCGTCGTCGCGGTGGGGACGAGCGCGACGATCGGGATCGTCTTCGGGTTCTTCCCGGCCCGCCGCGCGGCCCGTCAGGATCCCATCGCCGCCCTGAGGCACGAATGAGCGCCACGCTCACCCGGGTGTTCTCGGCGGTCGTGATCGCGCTGCGCGCCGTCCGCCGGAACAAGCTCCGCGCCGGGCTCACGATCCTGGGGATCACGATCGGCGTCGCGGCCGTCGTCACCGTCACGGCGCTGGCGAGCGGCGCGCGCGCCAACGTCAACGCGCAGATCTCGAACCTCGGCTCCAACTCGCTCATCGTCTTCGCCCGATCCGCCCGCGCCTCGGGCGTCCGCAGCACCGCGGGCGCCAAGCTCTCGGAGCTCGACGGCCAGGCGCTCGCGCGCGAGTCGACGAGCATCCGGCTCGTGGCGCCGTTCCTCAGGTCGAGCGCCCAGGTCATCCACGAGGGCCAGAACGCGAGCCCGACGCTCGTCGGGACGCGCCTGAACTACTTCGAGATCCGGAGCTGGAAGGTCGCGCAGGGAGAGCCGTGGAGCCCCGCCTCGGAGAACCTCTCCGAGAAGGTCGTCGTGATCGGGGCTCAGACCGCGCGCGATCTGTTCGGATCGCTCGATCCGGTCGGCCGGATGGTGCGGATCGGCCGCCAGATGTACCGTGTGCTCGGCGTGCTGGAGGAGAAGGGAGCGTCGCCCTTCGGGCAGAGCCAGGACGAGATCGTGCTGATGCCCATCACCACGATGCGGTCGCACGTCATCGCCACGCGACCCGGGGAGGTTCATGCCATCTTGCTGAGCTCGACGTCGGCCGAGACGTCGGAGCGCGCCAGGCAGCAGGCCGAGGCGATCCTCCGCCAGCGGCACCGCATCGGCGAGAACGACGAGGACGACTTCGCCGTCCGGAGCCAGGCGGAGTTCCAGGCCATGCAGGACGCGATCTTCGCGGCGCTCTCGGCGTTGCTCGTCAGCATCGCGGCGGTGTCGCTCGTCGTGGGCGGCATCGGCGTCATGAACATCATGCTGGTCAGCGTCACCGAGCGCACCCGGGAGATCGGCATCCGGATGGCCATCGGCGCCCGGGAGATCGACATCCTGCTGCAGTTCCTGCTCGAGGCGCTCGTGCTCGCCACGCTGGGCGGCATCGTCGGCAGCGCGCTCGGGTACGGCGTCATCCTCGGGTTCTCGCGCGCGTTCGACTGGCCGATGAGGCTCGAGCCGGCTGCGCTCGCGGTCGCGCTCGGGGTGAGCACGGCGATCGGGATCGTCTTCGGGTTCTTCCCGGCGCGGCGGGCCGCGCGCATGGATCCCGTGAACGCGCTAGGGCGCGAGTAGCGCGAAGCGCGCCGGACCGCGGGCGGTGGCTGGAGGAGGAGGGAGGCGGAGGCGCCGCCGCACGGGCGGCGCGCGCCTCCCCGGGATCAGCTCTTCTTCATCAGGTCGGCGAACGTGCCGAACTTGGCCTCGCGCGCGACCCCCGCGCGGTACTGCTGGTACGCCTGCTTCTCGGCGTCCTCCTTGAGGGCGCGGATCGACAGCTTGGCCTCGCCCCGGCGCGGATCCACCTCGATGACCTTCGCGTCGAGCTGGGTCCCGATGGGGAACTCCTTCCGGAGGTCGGTGCCACGCTGGGTACCGGTGTGGCCGGCCGGGATGAAGCCGCGAGCCGCTCGCCCCGTGGTGCCGAGCACCCGGACGACGAGCCCCCCTTCGGTCACCTGCGTGACGGACACCTTCACCGCCTTGCCCTGCTGAACGCGCTGGCGCGGCTCGCTCTCCTCGCCCTCGGGCGGTGCAGGGTGGAGCCCGATGCGCCGGCCCGCGGCGTCGCAGGTCGCGACGACAACGTCGACGTCGTCACCGACCTTCACGACCTCGTCCGGGTGCTGGATCGGCTTCATCGAGAGGTCGGCCGTGTGAATGAGCCCATCGATGCCCGGCTCGAGCTCGATGAACGCGCCGAACGGCTGCAGGCGAGCGACCTTGCCCTTGTGGCGCGTGCCGACCGCGTACTTCTCCTTCACCGCGTCCCACGGGTCGACCGTGGCGGCCTTGCGGCTCAGCCAGAGCTTGCCCTTGTCGTCGACGCGGAGGACCTTCACGTCGATCTCCGCGCCCGGCTTGAACAGGTCGGCCAGCTTGGCGCCGCGGTCGTGGCTCGCCTCGCTCATGTGGACCAGCCCCTCGACGCCGCCGGCGTCGGGGAGCGCGACGAACACGCCCCACGCGACGACCTTGCGCACGATGCCCTTGTGCAGCGAGCCGGGCTCGATCGACGTGAGCGCCTCGGTGCGCGCCTTCCGGCTCTCCTCTTCGAGCATCTTGCGGCGGGACACGACGATGTCGCGCCCCTTCTTCGCGAACTGGGTCACGCCGAAGTCGAGCCGCTGGCCCACGAGGTAGTTGAGGTCGGCGCCGTGGCGCAGATCGACGTGCGACGCCGGCGCGAAGGCGCGGAGGCCGCCGAGGTCGACCTCGAGCCCGCCCTTCACCGCCCCGGTCACGAACCCCTCGATCGACTCGCCGCTCTGGAGCGCAGCCTCGGCGCGCGCGCGCGCCTGATCGAGCTGCACCGGCGCCCTCGACAGGAGGAGCATGCCTCCGCGCACGCCGGTGCTCGCCACCGTCGCGATGAACTGATCTCCCTCGACGGGCGGCTCTTCCTCGAGGATCTCGCGACGGTCGAACAGCCCCGTCGCCTTCCCGGCGATGTCGATCCAGATGGCATGGTCGGTGGTCTTGCTGACCCTGCCGAACACTTCCTCGCCGATGCTGAAGGCCGGGCGCTCGCGCGGCGGCGGCGCGCCCTGCCCCTTGCGCCGCTTGCGCTTCTCGCCACCGGGCTGCGGCTGCCCGCCCGCCTCGTCGGCCGCCTGCTCCTCCGCGCCCTCGTCTTCTTCTGCCGCGTCGGCCGCCTCCGCGCCGCTGGCCTCGGCCGCCTCAGCTGCCTCGCCCTCGGGCTGGCCGGCCTCCTCCGCGCCCTTGCGGCGACGGCGGCGACGGCGCTTCTTTCCAGCGCCACCCTCGGTCTGCGCGGCCGCACCGGCCTCTCCGGCCGGCGCGGGCTTCGCGGCCGGCGCGGGCTTCGCGGCCGCCGGAGGGGTCCGTTTGCCGGACGAGAACCCCGGCTTGCGGTTGCCGATATCATCCCGCGGCAGGCCTGGAACGCGGTTGCCGATGTCGTCGCCCGGCTGCTCTTCCCACTCGTCGTCGGCATCACGCGCCGGGGCGGCGCTCGCCGCCGCGGCCGGTGTCGCCTCGGACTGGGCCGAGCTCGCCTGCGACGACGCTTCTCCGCCGGGCTCGTGGCTCGCTTCGGTTGGGGGGGTGGACCCCCCTTCATGGGCTTGGGCTGCTTGCTCGGGCGCAGCGTTCGACGACTCGAGCGGGCCGCCCTGGTCGGCCGGAGCTCCCGGCGCGTCCGCCGGCGTGGTGGTATTTTCGTGGGTATTCATCCGCGCCTCGCGCGACAACGCATGCCGATGGGGGCGAAACGTGCTCGCGTTCTCTCCAACGGCCCCCTCGGTTGAATGGGGGAAGGGGCCGGAACCATATCGTATCCGGGACGTTTACGCGAGAGCCTACCGCATGATGGGCAGGTGCTTGTTGGTCCCCCCGCTCCGATCGATGCGGATGCCGCCCCCGCTCGCGAGGTTGTGGGCGCTGACCTGGCCGGCCAGCCGCTCCGCCACATCCACGAAAGCGCGCGCAATCGGGCTGCTCGGGGCAGCCTGTACGACCGGCGTGCCGGCGTCGCCCCACTCCCGGATGGCCGGATCCATCGGGATCTGGCCGAGCAGCGGCGCCTCCGCGAACTCCGCGATCTTCTGCCCGCCGCCGGCCCCGAAGAGCTCGTGCCGCTTGCTGCACCCGTCGCACACGAAGTAGCTCTCGTTCTCGACCACGCCGAGCAGGGCGATCCCGACTTTCTGGGCCATCGAGACCGATTTGTACACGTCCTGGAGGGCCACCTCCTGCGGCGTTGTCACGACGATCGCGCCCGTGGTCCTCATCTTCTGGGAAATCGTCAGCGCGATGTCGCCGGTGCCGGGCGGAAGATCAAGCACGAGGTAGTCGAGCTCACCCCATTCCACGTCGCGCATGAACTGGATCAGGGCGTTCTGGAGCATCGGCCCGCGCCAGACGACCGCCGATCTCGGATCTTCCAGCAGGAAGCCGATCGACATGAGCTTCACGCCGAAGCGCTCGAGCGGCAGAAACTTCTGCCCATCGGCCGACGTCGGGCGGCCCATCACGCCGAGCATGGTCGGGACGCTCGGCCCGTACATGTCCGCGTCGAGGAGGCCGACCTTGGCCCCCTCGCGGCTGAGCGCCAGGGTGAGGTTCGCGGCGACCGTGCTCTTGCCGACGCCGCCCTTGCCGCTCATCACGAGGACGATGTTCCGCACGCCCGGGGACGGGTCGTCCTGAAGGATGGTGCGCGCGGGGATGCCGACGTCCCACGCAATCTGGACGCCCTTCGCGCCGGCGCCCTTCAGAGCCGCCTCGATGTCCGCCGCGAGCCGCTGCTTGAAGTAGCTGGTCAGCTCGACGGTGAGCGAGACGGCCTCGCCCTCGACCGAGAGCTCCCGGACGCGACCGAGATCGGTGATGGGGCGCTGGAGGTCCGGCGCGATGACCTTTGCCAGCGCGGCGAGCGCGGCGTCCTTCGTGATGGGCATGGGGCGAAGGAGTTAGGACTGCTCGGGATTCCCGTCAACCGGCGAGCGCGGCGTCGCCGCGGGCGCTCGCTCTGGCCTGGCCGGGCGCGGCGCGACAAAGGCCGTTCCTGCGCCCGGCCGGCGCCGTTACCAGCAGGTAACGACGCTGGAATCGGGGTCGCCGCGATCGAGCTGGCGCGACGGCAGGTAGCACCGCGAGTCTACACAGTCCCCGCTCGAGTTCTGCTCGACGCACACGCACGCGCCGACGAGCCCGCTGGGCGACTTCGGGCAGACCTCAGCCGCGTTCTCCGCGGTGCACCGGATGGGGAGCGCCGCGTCCAGGCACGCCCGCTCGCCGCGCAGCGTGGTGGTGCACTCCATCGTGGAGTCCGCGTCGCCGCAGTCGGTGTCGTTGCGGCACGGCTCGCAGAAGTTGCCCTTGCCGGTGCAGGCGCCGAACCGCGGGATGCACGCGCCCTCGTCGCACCGGTAGTCCAGGTCGCAGTCGGAGTCCGCGCTGCAGGACCTGGCGCACCGGCGCTCGCCGTCGATCGCGACGCAGCGCTGCTCTGCGGCGAACGAGCAGTCGAAATCGGTGCTGCACGGCGCGCACTGGGTGCGCTTGACGCAGGTGCTGCGCAGCAGGCACACCGGGCCCTCGACATAGGTGTTGCCGTCCCCGAACGTTGACGGGTCGATGCACTCCTCGTCGGTCTCACCGCAGAAGCCGTCATCCCCCTTGTCCGTGCCGCAGATCGCGTGAGGATCGCGGGACACGGCGCACTCGAAGCCGCCGGGGCAGTCCGCATCGCCCATGCAGTGCGGCATCGTGCAGTAGGCCTCGGCGTCGCCCTGCCCCTTGCCAAGGCACTCCAGGCCGAGCGAGGTGCACTGGTCGGGAGAGCAGGCCGGGACGACGCAGGCGCTGCCGTCGCTGCACTTGCCGGCGGAGCAGGCGGGGTCGTCGCCGCACCGCTCCGTGTCGCGCTGGCACTCGCCTGGGTTCCCGTTGCATTGGCTCGGATCGCACGGCGTCTCGTCGGGGCAGCGCCCGAACTGGCCGCACTCGGTGCCGAATGGACAGGGCGCACCGAAGCCCACCATCTTCTCCTTCTGCGTGCAGACCAGGATCTCGGCCTTCGTGTCGTCCTCCGCGGCCGGCGCACAGTCCTGGATGCCTGGAATACATTCGCGGTGGCTGCTGCACCTGAGCACGCAGCGGTTGCCGACGCAGGTGTTGCCCTCCTGGCAGAGCTCTGGCTTGCATTTGCCCTCGCAGACGCCGTCGACGATGACCCCCCCGAAGCATTTGTCCTGTGGCGTGCCCGACGAGCATGCGCCGCTCGCGATGGCCGCCCCGCTCGCCAGGCAGCACAGCATCAGGAAGGCGTGGATACTACGGAGACGGGGCCGACGGGCGCTGTGAGAAGCGACAACCTGCTGCATAGGACCTCAGCGCGGGAAACACCCGCGGATCGGGGCAGGCACGGCGGGCCTGGCCGGAGATTGCGGAAACGCGCTCCCGAGCGAAGCGGCGACGCCAAGGTTGCCCTTGACGCCCCCCGTGCCGCCCAGAAGAATGAGCACTCCTACACCATACTTCAGGCGGTGGCATCATGCGAATCGACGCGGTTCTCGGTGGGATGGGCCTTTTCGTCGTGGCGGCTCTAGGGCTCGTCGGCTGCGCAGAAGAGGATCCCATTCCTGCGCCTCCCTTTCCCGAGGGGACGGGTCAAGCTGCGAACGCTCGATATCCGGCTGGGCCGTATGGGGTGAGCCTCCACCGGGTGATCGCGAACTATCAGTTCGTCGGGTACGCCAACGCCGCCGAACACAACGACACGATGCAGCCGATTCAGCTCGCCGATTTCTACAACCCGACCGGGACGGAGGTCTTTCCGGAAGGCTCGCTTTACGGCGCGGGAGAGCCGAAGCCGAAGGTGCTGCTGATCGACGTCTCGTCCGTATGGTGCGGCCCCTGCAAAATCGAGGCAGAGTCCGTCCTGCCCGAGCTCTACAAGAAGTATCAACCCCAGGGCGGCGAGTTCCTTGTTCAGCTCGCAGACGGAAGGACCCCGGGCGAGGCGGCGGTCCCGAACGACCTGTACCGCTGGACGACCCGGTACGACGTGCAGTACCCGTCGGCGATCGACCCTTCGTACAAGCTCGGCGCGCTTTTCCAGGCCGACGCGTTCCCGGCGAACATGATCGTCAGGACGCAGGACATGACGATCATGGAGATCGTCGCTGGCGTGCCCGAGGAAAACAGCAATTTCTGGCGAACCTTTGAGAAGATCATGAACGGCGAGCTCTGAACGAGCTTCGCCGTGGGCGCGTCGTCGAACCACCGGTCGGCGCGCGCGTGTAGGGAGAATCTGCCAGGGCGCCGCAGAGGGGCGCCCGCGACGTTGAGCCCTCATGCCGGTCGGCCGCTCAGGCCGGCCCCTTCGCGACGGAAACCCAATGAACCGAAAAACCCGCTGCGCGCTCTCGCTGGCGTTCATTGTCCTCGGCCTCGCCGCCGCCTCGTGCGGAGCGGCCTCAGGCGGCTCATCGGCGAGCCCGGCCCCGGACTTCTCGCTCCCCGCCCTCGACGGCAAGACGGTCAGGCTCTCGGACTATGCCGGCAAGAGCGTGGTGCTCATCGACTTCTGGTCGACCACCTGCGATCCGTGCCTGGCGGAGATGCCCCACCTCGTCGAGCTCTACAAGAAGCACAGGGACAAGGGGTTCGTCGTGCTCGCCGTGTCGCTCGACGGACCGGAGTCGCGGGCGCAGGTGAGCAGCACGGTCCACGACAGGGAGATGATCTTCCCTGTGCTCCTCGACGAGGAGACGACCGTGGCCGCCCGGTACAATCCGAAGCGCGAGCTTCCGTTCTCCGTGCTCATCGGCCGAGACGGCTCGATTCTTCACAAGCGCGGCGGGTACCAGCCCGGCGACGAGGCGGCGCTCACCGAGCAGGTCGAGAAGGCGCTTGGCCTATAGCGCCAGGGCGGCCGTCCGGCGCGCCTTCTCGGCGCGATCGACGGCTCGCTCGCTCCACGGCGGCGAGGTCCATGGTAGAGATCGGGCGGTGCGCAGCCCGCTCCGCCTCGTCCGTTCCTGCCTGACAGCGACGCTCCTCCTCGCGGCCTCGCCGGCGGCGGCGGTCGATCTCCCGAACGTCGGCGGCGAACCGATCTCGCTCGATGTCGTGAACACCACGGCCATCAGCTACCACTTCGACAATCGCAACGACGATGGCCGCTATCCTTCGCGCTATCTCGACGACAACTACGGAGAGATCGTCGATCGGCTCGACGCCCAGCTCAACTGGTGGCGCCTGCAGCTCGGTATGCGGCTCAACGGCTCTTTCTACGTGCCCAGGCCCTCGGCGACCGACATCGATCTGCAGCGGAAGGTCCTGAACAAAGAGGTCTCGTTCAAGCTGGACGACGCCGCGCGGGAGCTCCACTCCCGGTATTTGACGACGGTCTACCCGGCGAAGCTCTGGCTCACCTACACGCAGCCGGGCATCGAGGCCACGGTCGGCGACTTCTACGCACAGCTCGGACGCGGCCTCGTCTTCAGCGTGCGGAAGATGGACGAGCTGGCCATCGACACGACCGTGAGGGGCGGCAGGCTCGTGCTCGACAAGGATTTCCAGCTGTTCAGGCTGGAGGCCACCGCCTTCGCCGGACAGATGAACCCCCTGCGCGTCGACGACGCGAGCGGCAGGCGGCTCCACGGGGACGGGTCGCCGCTCTTCTTCGCCTTCCCTGGCGCGAGCGACCTGGCCACAATCGACTTCAACCAAAGCAACCGGCCTTACGATGCGATCGAGGGGGCCCGGCCGAACTACCTGGAGGACACCGTGTTCGGCGGACGCCTGGAGGCAGGAGTGAAGGGCGTCGAGCTCGCAGCAAACGGCGCGCTGCTGCTGCGCACGTCACACACCGAGGAGTTCAACCGATGCATGGCCGCGGCTCAGCTCATTGAGGACGTCGATGCGCGCAGGGAGCAGGGACGCCTGTGCGCTGGTGAGTTCCCGGAGTTCGTCAACAACGCCCCCGAACGGCAGCGCAACGCGATTCGCACCTTCAGCGGCTCGGTGAGCATTCCGTCCATCGCGGAGCGCGGGGACGTCTACGTCGAGGTGGCCGGTCAGCAGCTCCGCAGCGGTCGCCCCGATCGGGATGGAAACCCGGAGAAGGACATATCCGGCTACGCGATCTATCTGGCGGCGAACGGGCGCGGAGGTCCGCTCGCCGTCGCCCTCGAAGGGAAGCACTACCGGCGGTTCTTCCCGCTCTCGGCCAACATCGACGTCTCTCCGCTGTCGAACCCGGGGTTCAATGCGCCGGAGTTCGCGGGCGTGGCATACAACCAGCCTCCGACGGCGGAGCCCATCTACGTCGAGCCGATCGGGAGCCCCAATGTCTGCGTGACCGGCGGTCGCGCCCGCGTGGACTACCGCTTCAACCGGAGCGCGGCCATTTACGCCTGGCTCGGGCGCTATGTGAGCTTCTCGGAACGCCGGGACAACATCGACTGCGACACGGCGGATATCAATCGGACCGATACCTGGGATACCGCGGCAGGCACCGAGATCGACTTCGATGGCCGCCGCTCGCACGTGCGCGCCTGGGCTGGAGTTCGGCAATCCGATGCGGCCGACACCGGCGACGTCTTCTACAGCGAAGGCTACGTCCGGTACGACATCGTGAAGCACCTCGCCGGCGCGTTCTCCCTCCAGGCACAGGGCAACAGCCGCCGGCGCTACAGGCCAGAGAATTTCGAATCGTCCTGGGTCGAAGGGGACAACTACGTCGCGCTCCAGTGGTCGCCCCATCTCGCTGCGATCTTTGGCTACGAGTACACGAACGCGCTTGGGTGTGCGCCGGGCAAGGGCAGCGAGCTCTGCCATTACTTCAACGGGGGACTTCAGTGGAAAGCCGGGTCGAGGGAGACAGCGCTCGACCAGGTCGTCGACACGGTGCAGCTCTTCGTAGGGCAGCGGCGCGCGGGCCTACGTTGCGTTTCGGGCGTGTGCCGGAACTTCCCACCGTTCGAGGGGGCGCGGCTCGAGCTCGTCTCCAGGTTCTGAGCGACCGGACCACCTCGGGCGCCGCCTCGGCAACGCTCAGAACGCCTCGAGGATGGCGCAGGCCACCGAGGTCCTGACCTGGGGCTCGGCGTCGGCGAGGAGCGATGCGGCGCGCGGGATCTCGCCGAGCGCGACCAAGCCCGCCCCCGCCGCCTCGCGCACCGGGATCTCGCGGGATCGGACGTCGCGCTCCAGCAGCGGCACGACCGCGCGGATTCCCGCACGTGCGAGGACTCCCCGCGCGAGCACCGCGCGCGTCGACGTCCCCGCGGCGAGCTTCATCAGCCAAGCGACGGCCGCGGAGCGCTCGCGCGCCGCGACGTCCCGCGGCGCGGCGTCGACGTGGCGGCTATGGACGGCGAAGGCCACGGCCTCATCCGGATCGCCCTGCGCCTCGATGAGCGCAGATCGCACCGCCGGGTCCTGGAGCGGCGCGGAGAGGATGGCGTAGACGCGATCCCGGCTCTGGCTGGAGCGGATGGAGCCGATGAGGACGGAGACCGCTTCGCCGGCACCCTCGCCTCCCGCGCGGACCAGCGCGCGCGCGGCGGCGATCGCGGGCGCGCCGCGCTGGGTGGAGATCGCCCAGCGCAGCTGCGCGCGTCCGCCGCCGTCCAGCGCGCGCGGCGTCGCCCACGCTTCGGCGATCGCCTCGCGCCCGGGTTCATCCGAGAGGGTCCAGACATCGCGCAGCGCCAGCACGAGGTCCTGACCGCCGAGCGCCCCGGCGGCGCGGATCGCCAGCGTCCGCGCGAGCGGGTAAGGGTCGAGCCGCGCCGCCTCGAGAAGCGCTTCCCGATCGCTCGGGTCCGCCGCGGCGACGGCGGCGCGAAGCGCCGAGACGCGAACCTCCTGATCTCCGTCGAGCATCCGCGAGCGGCGCACCGCGCCGTCCTCGGCTGTGATGAGCGCCCGCGTCTCCAGCGCGCGGAGCGCCGTGTCCTTGCCGGGGTATCGCCCCGCCGCCGCGTCGCTTGCGTACCGCTTCACGCTCTCCGGGTCGGTGAGCCCCGCCTCGAGGAGGATCATCGCCGCGGCGGTGGCGATCGCGTCCGAGCCCGCGGCGCGCTCGGCGAGCGCGTCCTCCAGCGCGCGCGCGCACGTCCGGAGCTCGCGCAGCCGATCGGCCCCCGATGGCGGCGTCGCGCGCGCGATCTCCCCCTGCGCGACCGCGCGGGCGATCGCTCGTGCGTCGTCGCTGTCCAGCGTGCCGCGGCGGAGCTCGTCGCTCAACGTGCGGCGCAGCTCGTCGAACCTGCCCGCCTCGGCTGCGCGTAGGGAGGCCGAGCTCGCGCAGCCGGTGACGGCGGCGAACGAGAGGAGGCCGGCGAGGATCGACCGGGAGAGCACGCGGCGCATGACGCGCCTCTTACCGCGCCGAAGTTCGCGTTCGAAGCCCCTTCGGCTCGACCACCCGGGGAATCCGTTTTATAGGGCGGTCACGTTCCGGCACCATGCGTATCGACGTCATCGTCAACACCACGGCGCGCCGGTACCGCGCGAGGCCGTCGCTCATCGACCGCATGGCGGCCGCGTGCGCTGGCGCGGCGGAGCTCCATCCGACCTCGAACGTCGGGGAGCTCGCGGAGGTCTGCGAGCGGCTCGCCCAGCGAGGCACGGATCTCGTCGCGCTCTCGGGCGGCGACGGCAGCTTCATGGCCGGCGTCACGGCCCTCGCGCGCGCCTTCGGCGATCGCTCGCTGCCGCCTCTTGTCCTGCTGCCAGGCGGCACCGTGGCGACCGTCGCGCGGAACTGGGGCATGGCCGGCGATCCGGCTGTGCTCCTCGCGCGGACGGTCAGCGAGGTTCGCGGCCTCCCGAGCGGCGCGGCCATCCATGGCGCCGTCCGCCGGCCCACCTTGCGCGTGCGCGCGACGACCCGCAGCGGCGTCGAGGAGCGCATCGGCTTCATCTTCGGCACCGGGCTCGTGGCCAGCTTCTTCGATGTCTACTACGAGCGCGGAGGCGACGGCTACGGCGCCGCTGCGCGCATCGTGGCGCGGGTGTTCATCGAGTCCTTCTACGGCGGCGCCTACGCGCGCCGCGTCCTCGACCCGCTGCCCTGCACGATCGAGGTGGAGGGGCGGCAGCTCGCCCCACGCGCCTGGTCGCTCATCTGCTCGTCTGCAGTGCGTGACCTCGGGATCCACATGCTGGTCACCTACCGGGCAGGGGAGGATCTCGATCGCCCTCACCTCGTCGCCAGCGCCCTGCCCCCTCGAGAGCTCGGGCCGCGCGCTCCGCTCGTCCTCGCGGGCCGCCGGATCGGCGGCAAGGACCACTTCGACGACCTCGTCCAAGATTTCACGGTCCGGTTCGGCGCCGAGGCCCGCGCGACCTCGCTCGGCGACGGCCCCTACATCCTCGACGGCGATCCCCTCCGAGCGAGCAAGATCCGGGTCTCCGCCGGGCCAGCCATCGACGTCCTCTCCCTGCGCCCCTGAGATCGCGCGCTCGTCGACGCCCTGCGCCGATCCGTCGGCGAGCCGGCTGCCGCATCGCATGACGGAATCATGACCAGCGTCGTGAGCCCCAGTGACGCGCGTGCTCGATGCTCCATCCACTTTGGAACCCATGACGCAAGCGCCTGCATCGAGCCCTACACGAGTCGTCGTACCGAAACCTGGCCCCAGCCTCGGCCAGATCTTCAACGTGCTGGGGATCACTGCGATCCACGTGGGCACCGTGGTCGCCATCCTCCGAGGTGCCACGTGGAAGCTCGCGGCGCTCGCCGCGGCCACGTACGTCGTCCGGATGTTCGCGATCACGGCGGTCTACCACCGGTACTTCTCGCACCGTAGCTACAAGACGAGCCGCGGCCTGCAATTCCTGCTTGCGCTGCTCGGCACCACGGCGACCCAGAAGGGCCCGCTGTGGTGGGGGGGGACGCACCGCGTCCACCACAAGTACTCGGACACCGAGCGCGACGTCCACAGCCCGCTCCGCAGGGGGTTCTGGTACGCGCACATGGGTTGGTGGCTCGGCCGCGAGCACGAGGAGCTCGACCTGAAGCGCATCCCTGACTTCGCGGGTTTCCCTGAGCTCCGCTGGCTGGACCGCTACCACGTGGTCGGGCCGCTCGGCATGATGGCGCTGCTCTTCGCGGTGGGCGGCTACGACGCGTTCCTGTGGGGCTATGTCGTGTCGACGTGCGCGCTCATGCACGGCACGTTCACGATCAACTCCCTCGCACACGTGTTTGGCTCGCGGCGCTACGCAACGACCGACACGAGCCGCAACAACTTCTGGCTCGCGCTGATCACCCTCGGCGAGGGCTGGCACAACAACCACCACCACTACATGAGCAGCGCGAACCAGGGCTTCTTCTGGTGGGAGATCGACGTCAGCTTCTACGTCCTGCGCGCGATGGAGAAGCTCGGCCTGATCTGGGAGCTCAGGACCGCGCCGGCGCACGTGCTGCAGCGGAACCTGATCAAGGAGGTCGGTGAGCGTTCGCCGCTCCTCGCCCCTCAGGCAGCAAACGCCGAGCCCCTTGACGCCCCGCCGCTGGGCCGGCCGAGCCTCGGCGACGTCTGATCGCGCGCGGCGTTCGTCATCGAGGATCTGCGGACGGAGGCTGCACGGCCGCCTTCGTCCGCAAGAGCTCGCGACAAATCCCTCGACGACCATCGCAGCGCCGCCCGTCTCGCCGTCGATGCGGCGGCCAGAGACCCTCGTGAGCTCTGGCGCCGGCCGCTAGAGCGCAGGCGCATCTTCGCGCGCTGCGCGCTCATCCGCGTCGTTCGGCTCGCTGCGGCGTAGCTTCGTACGCCTCACTCGCCCGCCTAGCGACTGAGCCCGTAGCGCACGAACCCGTGCACCCCGCTCTAGTTGACGGACGAGGCAGCTTGCTGGGTGTGGGCGGCGGCAGAATCGCCGGGCTTCGGCTTCTCGGCCTTGTTGCGCTCGCGTTGGCGCTCCAGACCGGCGCGCACGAAGCGCGCGAAGAGCGGGTGCGCGCTATGGGGGCGGCTCTTGAACTCGGGATGGAACTGACAGCCCACAAAGTACGGGTGCTCACGCAGCTCGATCATCTCGACGAGGCGCTGGTCGGGCGACGTCCCGGAAAGCACGAGCCCCTTCTGCACCATCGCCTCGCGGTACTTGTTCGACACCTCGTACCGATGCCGGTGCCGCTCGCTGATGCTCGTCTGCCCGTACGCCTCCGCGGCGATCGAGCCCTTGTCCAGGACGCACGGGTACGCGCCGAGGCGCATCGTCCCGCCCTTCTCGACGACCCCCTTCTGGTCGGGCATCAGATCGATCACCGGGTCGACCGCGTTGCGATCGAACTCCACGGAGTTGGCTCCCGTCATGCCGCAGACGTGGCGCGCGTACTCGACGACCGCGAGCTGCATGCCGAGACAGATCCCGAAGAACGGGATCTTCTCCTCACGCGCGTAGCGGATGGCTTCGATCTTCCCCTCGGTCCCGCGATCGCCGAAGCCGCCGGGCACGAGGATGGCGTCCAGGTTCGACAGCAGCTCGGGCGCGCCGCGCGCCTCGATCTGCTCGGAGTCGATGTACTCGAGCTCGACCCGCACGTCGTTGTGGAGCCCGCCGTGGACGAGCGCCTCGTGCAGCGACTTGTAGGAGTCGCGCAAGTGCACGTACTTGCCTACGACGCCGATCTTCACGATGCCGCGGGACGGCTTCTTGAATCGCTCGACGATGCGCTGCCACGGCGACAGGTCCGGCTGCCTCGCCCAGATGTTGAGCAGCTCCGTGATCTTCTCGTCGATCCCCTCGGCATGGAGCACGAGGGGGAGCTCGTAAATGCAGTCGACGTCGACGGCCGCGATCACGCAGTCGACGGCGACGTTCGAGAAGAGGGAGATCTTCTCCTTCATGCTGCGCGGGAGCGGCCGATCGCAGCGACAGAGGAGGATGTCCGGCTGAATGCCGATCTCGCGCATCTCCTTCACCGAGTGCTGGGTGGGCTTCGTCTTCAGCTCGCCCGCTGTCGCGATGAACGGCACCAGCGTGACGTGCACCGAGATCGCGTTCTGCGCGCCCGACTCCACCTTGAGCTGGCGGATCGCCTCGATGAACGGAAGCGACTCGATGTCACCCACGGTGCCGCCGACCTCGACGATCGCGACGTCAGCCCCGTCCGCAGCAGAACGGATGCGCAGCTTGATCTCGTCCGTGACGTGCGGGATCACCTGCACCGTCGCCCCGAGGTACTCGCCGCGGCGCTCCTTCGAGATGACCGCCTCGTAGACGCGGCCGGTGGTGAAGTTGTTCTGGCGGCTCATCCGGGCGAGCGTGAAGCGCTCGTAGTGCCCGAGATCGAGATCGGTCTCCGCCCCATCGTCTGTGACGAAGACCTCGCCGTGCTGGTAGGGGGACATCGTGCCGGGATCGACATTGATGTACGGGTCCAGCTTGAGGTGGGTGACCTTCAACCCACGGGACTCCATCAGCGCCCCGATCGAGGCCGCAGCCAGTCCCTTGCCGATCGACGATACGACTCCGCCTGTGACGAAGACGAATTTGGTCCGCTTGCTCATGACCCATCGCTCCGCTGCGCCGTGTGCGCGCCTGTAACCAGTCCCTCGAGCGGCGCTCCAAGGTGAGCGCCGCCGAGGGTCGGCTGTCCACGGCAAATACCTTGCCCGGCTTACAAGCCGCACGGCCCCGTCAGCAGGACCGAAGCCGGAGGAAACCCCGAGACGGGGAACCCCGCGCCGGCAACAGAACCTGACCTGCCGTACGAGCCCATCTGCAACCGGCAGGGACCCACGGCAAGCCTGCGCGACGTGATGCCGCTCTGAATCCGCCGGCATTCTAGGCCGCTCTCCCAGCGCGTCAATGCAAAGGACAATCCGATGTCCCAAGAAGGGTCGAGTCCCTCGGGATCGGACGCCGACCGCCGGCCGCAGGCGTAGGTGCTGGGGGCTCCGCCGGCCTGAGAGCTTCGGCGGACCGGGATGGTACGCTCCGCCGGCTCCCGGCGGGCCTGGTCACGCCATGAGAATCGCGCACGTGCTCCAGCTCGCGACGTCCACCCCGATCGTAGCGCTCGAACGGGACGGAGCGCTCTACGACGTCGCGGAGCTAGAGCGCCACTTCGGGACGAAGCTCGCGGACATCCGCGGCGTGTCGGACTTTCACACGCGCGTGGTGGCGCTCCGTTGCGCCGGCCTTCACGCGCTGGATGATCGGCTGCTCAGCGGAGATCGCCCCGCGTCGACGCATCTGCACCCAGCCACGATCTTGTGGCTGCCTCCCTGCGCCACCGACCGCGCGGCGTACATCCAGCTCGGCCCCTACGCGCACGGCGCCGAGCGCCCCTGGTATCGGTTCGGCAACAGCCGCGCGCTGCTTGGACATGCTGCCGAGATCCCCTTCCCCCCGCTCGAGGACAGGCCCGACTACGAGCTGAACCTCGCGGTGGTCCTCGGCGAGGATCTGCGGCGCGCCACCCCGGAAGAGGTGGAGCGCGCGATCGCTGGCTACACCGTGCTGAACGACTGGACCGCGCGCAGCCTGGAGGCGCGGTCGCTGGTGCGCGGGCTCCCACCGTCGGAGGCGAAGGACTTTGCGACGCAGCTCGGCCCGGTGCTCGTCACGCCCGACGAGCTCGGCTCGGTCGAGGCGCTGCGGACCCAGGTCCGCGTCGACGCCGAGACGCGTTCCTGTTCGCGCGTTGGCGAGTGGACCTTCTCGCTGGCAGAGTCCGTCGCGTACATCAGCAACCACATCGAGCTGCGCGCGGGCGACGTGATCGGAGCGGGCCGCGTCTTCGGTGGGAGCGCTGATCAGCGCGTACCGTACGGCGCCAGCGTCGAGCTGATGATCGAGCGCATCGGACGGATGACGGGCAAGCCCGTCTGCGGCCCCGCGCTGTTGCCATGGCGCCGCCGGTGAGCGAGCGTCGGCGCATCACCGCGCGGCCCGCGTGGTTCTCGGTAGCTCAGAACGTGCCGACGACGCCGATGCCCATGCCGGTCGCGGTGATCACCGGGGCCGGCCGCACCGTCAGCGCCGCAGGGGTCGAAGGCTGCGCCGAGCGCGCCTCCGTGGTCATGAAGATCCCTTCGCCGACGAGACCCAGACCGGCGAGCTGCGCGAGCCCACCGATGGCGGTGAGAGCCCCGCGAACGTACAGCGTCGCTCCGCAGTCCGGATCGTCCGCGGCGCAGCCGTTCTTGGCGAGCGCGAGCCATGGACCAGCGATCGGGATCTTCAGCTCACTCGCCCCAGGGACCTCCGGCCATGACGATGCGGCGAGGAACGCCGCGCCGTAGGCGAGCGCCGTCACGGCCACCCCGCCGACGATGACCTTCACGCGTGCCGAGGACGGCGGGTACCGCGGAGGCGCCGCCGGCTCCTCCGCGCCGGCAGAGGCAGCGGCCAACCCCAGCGCGGCGACGACGGCGATCGAGGCGAATTTCATGGCGTCTTCGTTCCGGAAGCTCCCGCGCCCGACTTCTTGGACGGCAGCTTCACGGTGTACGGGACCTCGAGCGGATCACCCTCGAACGGCAGCACGATCTCTCCGACGAAGGCGCGCTTCACGCAGGATTCGGCGGGCGTCCCTGCGAAGGGCGGCCCGACCAACACGTCGGTCACGCGTCCCTTCTGGCCGTCGAACACGACCTTGACCTCTCCCTCGCCCGTCGGCGCGTTGGACACGACCTCGGCGCAGTTCGCCGCCTTGTCCCCTCCGCGTCGCAGGGCGATCTCCATCTGCTTCTTCTGATCGGGGTTGAGCCCGCCCCCGCTGTCCGCCGACGCGCCCGCCTCGGAGCCGGAGCTCCCCGCCTCGGCGCCGGAGCTCCCCGTCTCAGCGGGTGCGGCAACATCAGACGGTGCCTGATCGAAGTTGTAGTCTTCCCCTGCCTGCTTGGGCTTGGCGCCGGAGCATGCTGCAGCCGCGAGGATGATGAGCGGCAAGAGCGCGCGGGTCGAATGCTGCTGGGACACGGTGTCCTCCCTTCGAACAGAGCGTGAAGGAGCGTCTGCGCGCACCCTAGCAAGCTCTCCTTTCCGAGGACAACCCCGAGCGCACACGCGCGCACCGATGAGCGACGCCGGGCTGCGACGACCGGTCGACCGGAGGAGGCGTCCGCGGTGGAGGCGTTGTAGAGGCGGAGACATCTCATGCCTCGACATCCCCGCCGTACAGTCTCCGCGGTCGCGCTCGTGCTCTCGTCGCTCCTCGCCCGCCCCGGCGGCTCCCAGCCGCTCGACAGCGGCGCCGCTCCCGCTGACCGCTCGACCCCCACGGCGAGGCCGACCCAGGGAGCCCCCGTCTCTCCGAGCGCGCCCCCAGCGCCCCTCGCGTCGCACGAACCTCGAAAAATCGACCCTGAGCGCGCTCGAGCGCGGATCGAGACGCTCGTTACCGACGTGCGCCGCCTGGGGGGACGGGTCGGCGTGCTCGCCCTCGACGTCGCCAGCGGCGCAGCGCTCGCGGCCTTCGATCAGCGCGGCCTGTACAACCCTGCATCCAACGCGAAGCTCTTCACGGCAGCCGCCGCGCTTCGCCTGCTCGGGCCGAGCTACCGCTACCTGACCGGCCTCTATGGGGACGCGTCGAACGGAACCGTCGCCGAGCTCGTGCTCCGGGGTTCGGGCGATCCCTCCCTCAGGACGCGTGATCTCTGGGAGATGGCGCGCTCCTTGAGGGCGTCCGGCGTCCGGAAGGTCGCGGCGATCGCGATCGACCAAGGCTACTTTGACACGCGCTACGTGCCTCCAGCCTTCGAACAGCAGCCGGAGGAGTGGGCGGCCTTCCGCGCCCCGGTCGCGGCAGCCTCGCTGAACGCGAACGCCTTGCTCTTCACGGTGCGCCCGTCGAAGGCGGGGCAGGCTGCCTCCGTCGCGATCGATCCCCCGGGCTTCACGCTGCTCCAGGGCACGGTGACCACCGCGAGGCGCGGCACACCAGAGAAGCTCGGGGTCCGGCTCGAACCGAACGGCGAGCGCCTCGTCGCGCACCTCAGCGGGCACATCCCAGAGGGCGGCCGCGCGGTGAGCCTGGCGAGGCGAGTCGACGATCCCCGCCTGGTCGCAGCGTATGCGCTCAAGGAGATGCTGCTGGAGGTGGGCGTCGACGTCTCCGGCGAGGTGCGGCTCGGCGGTGAGCGCCAGAAGCGGCTCCTCGTGGCCCACCGCTCGGCGCCGCTCGGCGAGCTCCTCTCCGCCCTCGGGAAGGACAGCGACAACTTCTACGCGGAGACGATCTTCAAGACGCTCGCCGCAGAGAAGCGCGGGCGCCCCGGCACGGCCGAGGGTGCCGCGGAGGTGGTCGGCGAGACCCTCAGGGAGCTCGATGCGTTCGGACAGGACGTCGTCTTGAGGAACGGCTCGGGCTTGTTCGACGCCGCTCGCGCATCACCGGAGGCCATCGTCCGGCTGCTGCGCGCCGCGCTTCTCGATCCGGCGCTCGGCGCAGATTTCACCGCGCAGCTCGCGATCGGCGGTGTCGACGGCACCTTGCGCAGCCGCTTCCGTGGGTGGTCGAAGGAGCGCGCCATCCGTGCCAAGACGGGAACGCTCGCCTCGGTCGTCGCATTGTCTGGCTACATCCTCGCGCCCCCTGGTCGTTCCCCGATCGCCTTCGCCGTGCTCGCCTCCGACGTCCCAGGGAAGATCGACCCCGCGCGAAGGGCCATCGACCACTTCGTCGAGTCGCTCGCCGACGAGCTCTGGAAGGACGCACGCACGCCGTGAGAGCGCGGGCTGTCTCGTGTCGGCCCGCTGGGCTGCGGTGAGCTCCGGCTCCCGCTCACCTCGGCGCGCCCCCACGCAGGGGCGTGTTCGGGCGGCTCACGCAAAGCGGCCGCGCAGCATGACGCCGCGCGGCCGCTTCACCGACTCGTGCTGAGCTCGTCGCTCAGTAGTCGCGCATCTGCTTGCGGATCTTCCCGAGCGCCTGCTCCTGGAGCTGACGGATGCGCTCGCGCGACAGGTTGTACTTGTCGCCGATCTCCTTGAGCGTGAGCTCGTCCTCGTCGTCGAGGCCGAAGCGCCAGCGGATGATCCGCGACTCGATCGGCGTGAGCGTGGTCAGGAGACGCCGGACCTCGTCGCTCCACTTCCTGTTGGCCAGGTGATCGAACGGCGACAGCGCGTTCTCCTCCTGAAGGAAGTCGATGAACTTGCGTCCATCCTCGTCACCGACCGGACGATCGAGCGAGAAAGGCGTCTCCGCGTAGAAGTCCTTCACCTTGTCGAGCTTCTCGCGCGGAACCCCCGTCTCCTTCTCGAGCTCCTCGATGGTCGGCTCATGCCCCGTGCGCGCGATGATCGCCTGCGTCGCCCGCGCCACGCGGTTGTACGTATCGAGCATGTGGACCGGGATGCGGACCGCGCGGCCCTTGTCGGCCAAGGCGCGGCTGATCGCATGCCTGATCCACCACGATGCATACGTCGAGAAGCGGTAGCCACGGCTGTGGTCGAAGCGCTCCACCGCCTTCATCAGGCCGATGTTGCCTTCCTGGATCAGATCGATGAGCGGCAGGCGCCCGCGGTTGTAGCGCCGCGCGATCGACACGACGAGCCGCAGGTTGGCCTTCACGAAGCGGTTCTTCGCGTCGTGCTGCGCCTGGAAGGATCGCTCGACCCGATCGAGGTAACGGCGGTAGGAGCCAGACATCGGGAGCCTCGGCCGCGTGGGGCGGGTCTCCTCGGGATCGCTCACGTCGTCCTCGAAGTCGGGCTCGCGCACGAGATCGCGCGCGATGCTGAAGGCACGCGCCATCCAGAGGCGATCCGAGTCAGGCAGGCGGACAGCCGCAGCGAGCTCCTCGGAGAGCTGGGTCCACGGCTTCTCCTGCTCGGCGAGCAGCTTTCCCTTCTGCTTCTTCGCCAGGCGAACGAGCTTCTGCATCTCCGCGATCTGAGGAGCCTTCACCTCGTCCTCACCCGCCTTGGCGACATCCTCCTCGAGCGCGGTGAGGATGTACTCGGCCGCAGGCAGGTAGGAGAGGAGAGCCACCCAGTGCTCCACCTCCGTGCGCTCGACCGCCCGCGCGGTGTCGAGCTCCTCGTCCGGCCCCATGACGGGGTGGAGCGCCATGTCGCGGAAATAGCGGGCGAGCATCGAGTCACCGCCCCCGTCCTCGACATCCTTCAGCTCCCGATCCTGGTTCCTCGCGCGCTCGGGCTGAGGCAGCCGATCGAGCGGTCCAAGGTCCAGATCGATGAAGTCAGCCGCCCGTTCCTCATCGAGGATCTCGGCCGGGCGGGGTCGCACAGCCGTCTCCTCCGTCTGGTCGTCTTCCAGAAGGCCGAGCGCTGCGATTTCCGGCGTGGCCGTCCCACCCTGAGCGAGCGGGTCGCCCTTCACTACAGTGGCGTTGCTCTTGGTCGACCTCATGGCGGCTCCCTCCACGGTGGTAGCTCCTTGAAAGTGCGAGCGCGGCGACTGGTTGTCCCCGAAATCTTCGACCTCGGAGACCTCCAACTCGGTGGTCTGCGATGCCCCCCGCCGGGGAGCCGATGCGGTCTCGGCCCCCTGCGAGCTCTTGGATGCCGCGAGCCGCGCAGAGGCACCTACAGCAGAGGACTTGGCGTTTCTCCGCGCAGTTTCTGGACGGCGGGCGGTCGACGTGCTCATCTTGGTCTTTGTGTCGGCGTTCACTTCTAAACGGCTGACCTTGCGAGATTGAAATGTCTCGCCACCTTTTGACGGCAGGCGAGACGATTTCGTGCCAAACAGAGGGGAGGAGCTGACCGAAGGAGCCCCTGTTGAAACTGGCAACCGCTGGTGCTTTCTTTTGATTCCGGTCGAACTCTTCTCACCTGAGGCAGGTCTGCTCTTGCAGAATGATGCTCCTGCGCCAGTCCCCGGTAGCAGCCCAGCTTCAGAAGCAAAAACAGTGCCTTTTTTAGCGTGCGTTCCCGCTTCTCCTGTTTGAGAGCTCGGCCTGGGTGCGCTATGTAGAGCGGAAGGCGCTGTCCATGTCCTGTCGAGCGAGACATTTCGCTGCGACCGAGCCGAACTGCATGGCTGGGTACGC
This sequence comes from Sorangium sp. So ce128, assembly GCF_051525245.1. Classification (NCBI taxonomy): domain Bacteria; kingdom Pseudomonadati; phylum Myxococcota; order Polyangiales; family Polyangiaceae; genus Sorangium; species Sorangium sp. So ce128. The sequence goes on from NZ_CP150313.1 coordinate 10,271,961, forward strand.
TTTCGGGGACGCAACAACATCGGCAACCTGTACTCCTTGGGGACACCTCGAGCTCGCCAGCGTTCCGCGGTTCGGTGGGTCCGCCCTCGCAAGCACAGGCAGGGGAATTTCGCTGTCTTTTCCAGCGTGTAGGAACCCGCACCTAGCCGCTGAGGCCGTTCTCTCAGTGAGCTTCGATGTTTCCTGAACCTGGGCCTCCCGATGGCAATGTCGAGCCCTCACCCGACGGACGAAGGCGGAGAAGGTTATTTTTCGCGACAGACCGCCTGGAAAGTTAGAAATTCCGGCAATTTGTTTAGCCTCAGCGGAATTTATCGCTAAGTCTGTCCCCTGGGAAGGGACCGGGATCACGCCTTAGGTCGGTCAGGCCTCGGCTTGGGACGCAGAGCCCCTGAGAGACAACGAACGGTCGGCCAGTCGCCAGTGGACTGGGCTGGGTCGGAGTTTACCCTGATCGCACGATCATAGGGTGCCATCGGTGGTGCATAGCAGGTGCGCACGGAATGCACGCTGCGCATTTGCTCGGTGCCTAATTGCCTCACACTGATGATGCTGATCAGCGTCAGCGACGGCAGCCGCACGTCCCCGCCTGAGGGATGCACCCGAACTCTACGTCTGCGATGCAACCCAAGGGAGCGCTCGCAACGGAGGCGAGTCAAATATACGAAATATTAGGATAATCGGGCACTGACAAGGAACGGGAGGCGGCCTTGGCCAATTTCGACCGTTCCGCATCGGGGTGGTCGAACGGCGGGCTCAAGACCACCCCCGCGGAGCCGTCACTTCGCCGCTGCGGGCGAAGCGAGCTTCGCCACGGCGCCGAACGACGCAGGATCGTGGATCGCGATCTCCGAGAGGATCTTCCGATCGAGGGCGATGCCTGCCTTCTTGAGCCCGCTGACGAGGCGGGAGTAAGTCGTGCCGTTGAGGCGCGCGGCAGCGTTGATCCTGGTGATCCAGAGACGACGGAAATCCCGCTTCTTGAGCTTGCGGCTGATGTAGCCGTACTCCCAGGCGTGGCGGAGCACCTCAACCGCCTGGCGGAAGCGGTTCTTTCGGCCGAGGAAGTAGCCCTCGGTCTGGTTGAGGACACGGTTGCGACGGCGACGGGCCTTGAAGCCTCTCTTTACACGCGGCATCGGTAATTTACCTCACTGCTCCAGGGTCAGCCGTAGGGAAGAAGCAGCTTGACGCGCTTCTCCATCGCCGAATCGACCATGTCGTTCTTGCGGAGACGACGCAGACGCTTCTTGCTCTTCTCCTGCATGCAGTGGTTGAGCCCGCCCTTGCTGCGGCGAATGCGGCCGGAGCCGGTCACCTTGAAGCGCTTGGCCGCGGCGCGGTTGGTCTTCATCTTCGGCATGATGCCCTCGATCCGAATGCCTATCGCTCCCGGCGGCCACCGCTCCGAACCACCGGAGAGGCTGTTCTGCGCCGCAGGGATGCGTAGAGGGGGCGCTTTATGGCGATCCGGCGTGGGGTTGTCAAGTGCCCAGGCAGCGGCTAGGGGCCGGTCGGCGCGCCGAAGGGCCGGGGGTCAGGGCGTCGCTCAGTCGCTCACTTTCCGAACACCACCCGCTGACCGAAGACGCGGTCCGCCGTCTCGCAGAACGTTCGGAAGGCCATGTACTCGGACGGCTTGATCCGGGACTTCGTGAGGGAGATCTGACTGCGGACGACGATCTTCCCCGCGGACTGCTCGACCGAGAGCGAGAACTTGCCGAAGGGGGTGTCCACGTCCTGGGGCAGAGGCGCCCTGGTGACACGCCACCCGGCAGGGATCCGGATGGTCCATTCATCCCGGCGCGTGGTGAGCGCGGGGATGATCACGTCGCGGGTGCGCGCCGAGAGGGAGGCGAACTCGGTGGCGAGACGCTGCGTGGGGACAGCCGGGACCGACAGGCTGTCGCCCTCCCTTCGAGCAAGCGCGACGGCTCTTCCTCGAGCCCGCAGCTTCGCCGGCTGCTCGATGTCCTCGAGATCGTTCACCTCGACCCCGGCCTTCCCGGGGGCCAGCTCGACCGCGCCGAAATCCGTGGCGAGGTCACGAGCTGCTCGGTCGCGGCGCGTCCCCTCCGCCATGTAGCGGGTCCGCCACTCCGGCGCGGACGCACCGGCCACCTGGATGTCGACCCCGAGCTGAGCTGATCCGTCGGCGCTGACCGCGATGTCGACGTTCCGGTGCACGACCGAGGCCTCGGGAGCAGGCTCCGGGAGGCGAACGAGCTTCGGCTTGCCCTCGTTGATCTGAAGCGCCATCGCTCCGCGATCCATGATCGGAAGCTCGGTCGAGCCCGAGTGCTCCGCCGTTCCGTCGAGGTAAAGGTCGAGCGACGGCACGTACGCGATCGCGTGGTCGAACGGAGCAAGGCTCGCGGGCTCCGGCCCGATGTCGCCTCGCATGCGGGTGCGCACGAGCACGATCGTCGCTGGGATGCCGATCTCGCGGAGCATCGTGACGATCAGCGTCGCCTTGTCCTTGCAGTCGCCCCAGCCACGAGCGAGCGTCTGCGCACACCTCCTCGGGCGAATCCCCTCGATGCCGAACTCGAGCGCCACGTAGCGCGTCTCGGTCGCGTACTTGTAAATCGCGCGGACCTTGCTCCGATCGTCGGCAAGGTTCTTCGTGATCTCGCGCACCCGCTTCCGCACCTCATCATCCACATCGAACTGCTCACGCGCGAGGCCCCAGTACCAGGAGCCGACCTCGTCCCAGGTCTTGAAGGTCGAGACGTGGACGTGCGCGAGGATCTCGGACCACGCGGGCATCGCCGGCTCGGGCGCCACCGGCGGCACCGAGGCGGCAGAGAAGCGGAAGATGCGCCGCTCGGCGTCCTCCTTGGTCTCGCGCACGAGGCCAGGGAGGTCGGATGCGAAGAGGTGGAACTGCCTCGTCTTCGGGGTGATCAGCACATACTCGCTGCTGGCGATCGGCTCATCCCCCTGGAGGAACTCGATCTCGCCGAAGTGATCGGCGATCTCGTTGCGAGGGCTGACGTCATCGACGCGGTAGCGCAGCTCGACGACGTCGCCGGCGTTGAGCCGCGGGAAGCTGACGTAGAACGTGCGCGCCGATGTGTACATCGCGAGCGCCGGGTTGTTCGCCCCCGATTCCCCGCTCTCGATCGCCCCGTCGACCTTGCCGTCTGCTCGGTAGACCTTCGCGGCACGGAGGCTGACGGTCTGGCGATCGGCCTGGTACTCGAACGCGTACTGCCGGGCGCTCGCCGCAGCCTCGTCCGTCAGCGGCTGGAAGACGACCTGCCGGAACCGGCTCGCCAGGCCGTTCGGGAAGACGGTGGTGACCGTCAGGTTGCGCAGCGTGCGCTTGGGATACTGCCGGTCAGCGTTGCGCCGCATCGGGAGGAAGCGGTCGGGCGCCCAGGCGTAGGCCTCGTCAGCGCGCGGCTTCGGCGGCTCGATGTGCTCGATGTACTCGCGCACATCCTTCGCCTGAGGGCTGATCGCCAGGATCTGTTGCAGCATCTCCAGCTGCGATTCTCGGTTTCCCTCCTCGCCGTAGAGGTCCGAGAGAGCGCGCAGCGTTCCGACGTCTTCGGGCGCCATGGCGAGCGCGCGCTGATGGGCCGCGAGGGCGCGGTCGCCCTGGCCGAGCGCGCGGTACGTGCGCGCCGCGACCGTGCGAGCCCAGACGGAGTCAGGCTCGCTGCGGAGGAAGCGCTCGAGCCAGCGCTCCGCGCCGGCAGGGTCGCGGCGCGCCACCGCGAGCTCGACCTGCTGGTGAAGGAAGCTCGAGTCGTCGAACCGCAGCGCGGCGTAGCGCGCCTCCATCTCGGCGGCCTCCGTGTCGCGCCCGAGCGCGCGCAGCTGCGCCGCCGAGGCGCGGAGGAGCGAGACGCTGCTCGGCTGGCGCGCGAGCGCCCGCTCCAGCGTGGCGAGCGCGGTGCGCTTCAGCCCAGCCTCCACGTAGAGGTCCATGAGCCCGAGGACGGCCGCGACATGATCGGGATCGGAGGCCAGGATGCGCTCGTAGATCGGAGCCGCCTCCCGCCAGTTCGGGCTCGTCTGCGCGAGCCGAGCCTGCGAGAGCAGGACGTCGATGTCCTCACGACCGCCCGCGAGCGCGGCGGCGCGCTCGATCCACGCGCGCTGCTGGTTCCTGTCCTCGGAGAGCTGACCCGCGAGCAGGTAGCGACGCACGCTCGGCTCGGCCTCGGCGGAGCGCCGAGCGAGATCGCGCGCTCTGTGCTCCCCCTCGGCGTCGCCGCCGGTGAGCATGAGGTACCGCGCGAACGCCTCCAACACGGCGGGCGAAGGTCGAGCGGCGCTCGCGGCTCGCTCGAACGCTTGCATCGGCCCCTCGATGGCAGCCGCGCGCGCGGCGAGCTTCGCGCCGGAAGTTGACCCTTCGGCCTGCGCCCGCGCCCCGCCCGCGCGCCTCGCGTCAGCCGCTTCCCCCTGAGGCGCCGTGACCTGGGTTCCGATGTCCGAGGTCACATCCAGATCAAGATCCGGCGCCCCCTTCTCGTTGCCGATGCGCAGCGCGAACTTGGGCGCCGACGCACCTCCGCAGACCTTGATCGTCAAGCGGTTGTAGCCGGGCCGCAGCGTCACCGGCGCGGCGAACCGATCGATGTCGAGCTCGCGGTACCCCGGATCGGCCAGGACCTTCGCGCCGTTCCAGAACAGCTTGAACGCCCCGTCTGCCCCGACCCAGATCGAGATCGGCCGAGGAGCGCGCGTCCCAGCCTTCGCGCGGACGAACGTCGTCGCGTAGCCGCAGACGCTCTCCACCGGACGGATGAAATCGCCGAAATCAAACCACCCGTACTGGGGCGCCTCGGGGGGCACGCGCCAGCGGACCGCGCGCGCCTTGCCGTCGTACGTCCTGCCCGCAGCCACCGGCTGCTCGAGATCTTCCTCGGGCCCGAACGCCCGCTCGAAGCCCCCCTTGTTCTCGTTGTCGAACGGTCCGATCGTCGCCCAGCGGCCGATGAACCCGAGCTTCTGGATCCTCGCGACCGCTCCGTCGAGATCACCTCGACGCCTGCGCGCGTACGCCGAGAGGAGCTCCGCATAGACCTGGGTGGGCGCGCTGGTCGCGCCGGCCTCAGCGATCGACGCGATCGCCTCCTCGACCTGGGTCGGATCCGCGCGGTCCCACGTGCGCCAGAGCTCACGTAACGCGCCGTAGACCTCGGGGCCCCTCGCGGCGCGGACAGCCACGTGCGCGGAGAGCACCTCAGGGTGAACCGCGCCGAGCTCCGCGCGCGCGTCGGCGCCGAGCGACATGGCGCACGCCAAGGCCGCCGTCCCCACGGTGAGCGCGCAGAAGGAGCGCCCCCTCGTCGTCCCCGGGTTGAGCTCGATCTCACGGGGCTCGGCCCGGCTGAGCACGTCACGCATCCGAGGCGCTATCCCGTGGCCGAAGCCATCGGTCAAGCACAAGCCATGGCTGCAGAGGCGTCGCACCGGCCGAGGTCAAGGGGGTGCTGCCCACGAGCCGGCGGAACACACGCCGGCAGGAGGTCGTCCCCCAAGGCCGCGTTCAAGGCCGCGTTCATCGGGCCGCTTCATGAGCTCGCCGCGCCACGCGCGCCGATCCCGCGAATTTTGTCGATCTTCTGCGGGTACAGAGCGATGACACGCAGCGCGCCCCACACCAGCGCCCTCGGAAGAGGGCGCTGCGCCGTCGGACCGCATTCAACGAAGGAAACAATAACAATTCTCGATATTTATCATGCAGGCCTTCTGGGCGGACGGGCGCCTGGAAAAGGTCCGGAACCAAGCCTCCCCTAGGGGCAGGGGGAGCGAGCTCCGTCGGGGCCCGACAAGGCTCGGCGAGGTTCGGCCGTGCGATCCTCCAACTTCCAGAAAGGGCCGCCTTGCTCCGCCGCACCTGCTTCGGATAGAAACGTCCCAAGACGTACGGGTGCACGGTCGATGAGCAGCCGCACTGCGCGCTGCGAACCAGCCATGCAAGTCCCAAGGCAGTGAGCGTCACGCCGCGAACGTGGTACCGGTGGTAAGGCAAGCCCGCGCAGCGGGAAGCCAGTTGGATGACGATGGTCGGGGACCGCACGTGCGGCGCCCGGTGATGACAAGGGCGACAGAGCCCGCAATGCCCAGGGCCCCATCGCGAGAGCGCTGGCGGAGGAACGATGGTCAACCCTCAGATGGTGATGTACGAGGAGGAATTCAATCAGATCCAGAGCGTGGTGGATCGCCTCGTCAAGGACGCCAATGCGAAGGTCGTCTTCATCGTTGACAAAAACGGGCAACTGATCGCCGCGAGCGGAGACGTCGACAACCTCGACACCACGTCGCTCGCCTCGCTGACGGCGGGGAACATCGCCGCCACGGGCGGGATGGCGAAGCTCCTCAAGGAGAACGAGTTCGCCACTCAGTTCCACGAGGGTGAAAAGGCGAACATCCACATCCAGCTGGTCGGGAACCGCGTCATCCTCGTGGTGATCTTCGACTCAAAGTCGAGCCTCGGGTTGGTGAGGCTCCGGGTGCGAAAGGCGAGCGAGGAGCTCAACCACATCTTCGAAGCGCTGCTCAAGAAGGTGCAGGAGCCGGGCGCCGACTCGCCGTTCGCCGAGATCACCGACGAGGACATCGACAACCTCTTCAACGACTAGGAGCGCGGTCGATGAGCTTCATCAATTACATGGCGCGCGAGATCAACTGCAAGATCGTCTATTACGGCCCGGGTCTCTGCGGCAAGACGACGAACCTGCAGTACATCTATGAGCGCACCAACCCGGACGCGAAGGGGAAGATGATCTCCCTCGCCACGGAGACCGACCGGACACTCTTCTTCGACTTCCTCCCGCTCGCGCTGGGCGAGATCCGCGGCTTCAAGACGCGGTTCCACCTGTACACGGTGCCGGGGCAGGTCTTCTACGACGCGAGCCGCAAGCTCATCCTGAAAGGCGTCGACGGCGTGGTCTTCGTGGCAGACTCGCAGCTCGGCCGCATCGAGGCGAACCAGGAGTCGGTGGAGAACCTCCGCACGAACCTGGCCGAGCAGGGCTACTCGCTGGACAAGATCCCGTACGTCATCCAGTACAACAAGCGAGACCTGCCGGAGATCGGCACCGTCGAGGAGCTCCGCTCGCTGCTGAACCCGACGAACGTCCCCGATTTCGAGGGGGTCGCGCGGACCGGCGTCGGGGTGTTCGACACGCTCAAGGCGGTCGCCAAGCTGGTGCTGACCGAGCTGAAGAAGGGCGGCCCCTAGGTTCCAAGGGCCGGCCCCAGAGACTGGATCGAAGAACGCGCAGCGAGCGAGCCCGTGGACTCGCTCGCGCTCGGTGCAACGATCAGGTGCGCTGATAGATGCGGTTGCGCCGGTTGCGGTTCTTCGCCTTCAGCTTGGACCGGTGGCGCTTCGACTTGGAGCGCGTGGTCTTCCGAGGACCTTTCGACAGCATGAGGAACATGAACAGGCTCCGTTGAGGCGCCCGGCGCGGAGGCGTCGTGCCGCCGCCGCCGGTGCGAAGGGGCGGCAACGTACGGCATCACGGGCCAAAGTTCAACCGGAGAGCACCTCGACCGGGCGACCGGCAGGTTCCCGCGGCGGATAGGACAGGCCCTGGCACCAGGGCCGAGCTTTTCTGCTATCGGTGTTCCACGACGTGCGGTTCAGGACCCTCCTCTGCCTAGCCGCCGCCTCGGTGACCGCATGCGGCGCGAGCATCAACGCGGTCTACGAGGGGGACGTACGCTTCGAACACTGCATGGCGCTTGACTCGCTGGCCGACGTCAAGCCGACCCTGCGGCGCGCGTGCTGGGACGAGTGGCTTCAGTTCTGTACGTTCGGCCAGACGCGCGACCGTGTGGAGTACGCCACGCTGCGGGCCAGGCAGCTCAGCCACGCCAGCGATTTTGACGAAGGCGAGTGGACTCCGTCGAGCAGCCGAGCCCCTGCCGTGCCTGAGCCGACCAGCGCGCTCGCTCCGCCGCCCAGGCTCCTGACCGCCGACGTGGCCGCGCCGGCGGCAACGGAAGAGGCCCATGCAGACCCAAACGCGAACGACGGCGGCGCTGCGGCCTCGGCGTCGAACACCGCGGAGGAGGTTGCGCCGCCGGGAGCGAAGTGCAGCACGTCGTGCCAGACGGACTGGAAGGAATGCCAGGACGACTGCAAATCCGCCGCCTGCGAAAAAGGATGCTCCGGCAAGTACACGCGGTGCATGCGTCGCTGCTTCTGATCGACGTCGTCTGCTCTCCGCGCAGATGCCTCACCTTGTCACACCAAGATGGCCTGGAATCTTGACCCGCGATCGAGCGTAGAGCTATCGGCGTACACGATGTCCGCCTCGCACGCGCCCAAAGAGCTCAGCAGCACGACTCCTGATCGCAACGGCACGGCGTCGCCCCTCGATGGGCTCGGTGCGAGCGCAGGCCCCATGCGGGTGCTGCGACCACGGCGAGCGGCGCCCGCGGACGCCGTGCGGCCGACCCGCGCCGAGGTGAACCTCGCGCACCTGCGGCACAACCTGCGCGTCCTCGAGCGCGGGCTGACCGGCGCGATGAAGCCGCAGATCTGGGGGGTGCTCAAGGCCGATGCGTACGGCCACGGCGCGCCTGCGGTCGCACGGACGCTCGAGCGCGCAGGGATCCCCGGCCTGTGCGTCGCGTTGCTCGAGGAGGCCATCGAGCTGCGAGACGCCGGCATCCGGCTGCCCATCCTCGTCATGGGCGGCTACTACGGCCCGCGGCGCGACGGGTTCGAGGAGATCATCGCGCGCGATCTCGTGCCCGTCGTCTACGACGCTGGCCAGATCGAGCGCCTCGCGAGCGTGGTGCGGCTCGAGCAGCGCGGTCGCGTGGGCGTCCATCTCAAGGTCGACACCGGCATGGGACGGCTCGGGGCCGCGAGCTCGGAGATCGAGGCGGTGCTCGCGACGCTCGCCAAGCACCCGGAGGTGAAGCTCGACGGGCTCATGACCCACCTCGCCTGCGCGGACGCCGACGATCTCGGCGTGACGATCGAGCAGATGCGCCTCTTCGGGGAGATCGAGCAGCGAGCGAAGAGCTTCGGCCTCACGCCGCGGGTGCGGCACGCCTCGAACAGCGCGGCGATGCTGCGCCTCCCTGCGGCGCTGCTCGACATCGTCCGTCCGGGGGTCGCGCTCTTCGGAATATCGCCGTGCGCGGGGCTCGCGCCCGACCTCAAGCCGGTCATCCGGGTGCGCAGCGAGATCGTCGCGCTGCGCACGATCGCGAAGGGCGACAGGATCGGCTACGGCCACACCTGGCAAGCTTCCCGGGAGAGCGTCGTGGCCACCGTGCCGATGGGGTACGCCGACGGCCTGAGCCGCCAGCTCTCGAACCGCGGGGCCGCCCTCGTGCGCGGTCAACGTGCGCCGATCGCGGGCGCCGTGTCGATGGATCTCACGATGCTCGACGTGACGGATGTACCGGGAGCACGCCTGGGCGATGAGGTGGTGTTCCTCGGAACGCAGGACGGGCCGCTCGGGCGCGGCACGATCAGCGCTGAAGAGATCGCGGGGCTCACGGGGACGATCGCCTGGGAGGTGCTGACCAGCATCTCGCGCCGCGTGCCCAGGTTCTACCGCGAGCCCTGACCGCGCGCGGCGGCGCCAGCGCTGGCGCTGCCGGCTCGAACGGGCGTGATACGCTGCTCGCCATGAAGACGGCCGTGAAGCAGCGAGCCGGCGCCTGCGGCATGCTCCTCTGCATCCTAGCCGCGCTCGCGCTCGGCGGCGCGGCGATGACCGCATGCGAGGACGAGGTCACGAAGCAGCGCCCGCGCAGCGGCGCCGGTCAGGAGGCGCAGGAGCCGGAGGGCGGGTTCGATCCGGACACCGAAGAGCCGAGCGGACCACCAGCCGCAGATGCGGGAGGGCTCTGCGGCAACCGGATCCACCAGGTCGAGATCGCCGAAGCGCCGAACATCTACTTCGTCCTCGATGCGTCGGGCAGCATGCTCAGCCCCGCCTCCTCGAGCTCGAACGCGACCCGATACGACCGGGTCCATGACGCCGCGGTCGACCTCGTGCGCAACCTGGGCCCGCTGATCAACGTCGGCGCCGCCGTGTTCCCCCTGGACGCGACCGACGAGGCGCCGTGCAGGCCGGGCGGCGAGGTCTTCGCTGTCACGCCGGGGGCTCCCTTCGCAGAGGGACAGGAGGGCTCCACGACGACATCGCGGTTCCGCGCGGCGACGCGGGCCACGCCCTTCGGCGGCACGCCTACCGCGGCGACCCTCGCGGCGCTGACGCCGAAGCTCGTCGAGCTCCCCGGCAAGACCATCGTCGTGCTCGCGACCGACGGCGGTCCGAACTGCAACAGCTCGGCGATATGCGAGGCCGACGGGTGCATCGCCAACATCGAACAGCAGTGCCCCGACCCCGAGGAGAACTGCTGCTCGCCCTTGGGCCCCTCGGGCCCCGAAGGGTGCCTCGATCGCGACGATACGGTCGCCGCGATCGAGCGGCTCGCGGCGAGCGGGATCGAGGTCTACGTCGTCGGCATCCCGGGGAGCGAGTTCTACGGCGATGTCCTCGACCAGATGGCGCTCGCCGGCGGCACGGCGCAGTTCGTGAGCCCGTTCTACTTCAAGGTGGACAACCTCGACACGCTGGGGAACGTCCTCTCGAAGATCGCCAGCATCGTCGTCTCCTGCGAGTTCGACCTGGTCGACCCGCCTCCCGAGGCGGGACAGACGAACGTCTACCTGGACGACGAGCTGGTCGCCTACGACCCGGAGAACGGCTGGCGCTGGAAGTCGCCCGCCGTCGTCGAGCTCCTCGGGGAAGCCTGCACGAAGCTCAAGAGCGGGCGCGTGGGGCAAGTCCAGATCGTCTCCGGCTGTCCCACGGAGGTGGCGAGGTGAAGCGCGACGCGACGAGGCTCTCGGCCTCGCTGAGCCAGCTGACGGCCGACGCTGCGGACGAGGCTGCGCTCGACGAGATCGACGCCGTCGCGTCCGCGGCCTTCGACGTGCCGCAATTCTCCGCGCGAGAAGAGCTGCGCCGCCCCTGGACGCGCTGCTGGGTCGCGCGCGAAGAGCGGCGCGCGCTCGCCTTCCTCATCGCGTGGCACGTCGCCGACGAGCTCCACGTGCTGAACGTGGCCACCTGCCCGGCCGCGCGGCGGCGCGGGCTCGCGACGGCGTTGATGAATCGATCGCTCGAGTATGCGCAGCAGCAGCAAGTGCGGCTGATCCTGCTCGAGGTGCGCCGCTCGAACCGGGCAGCGATCCGGCTCTACCGGAAGCTCGGCTTCACCGCGATGGGGGTACGCCCTCGGTACTACAGCGACAACGGCGAGGATGCGATCGAGATGGTGCTCACGCTCGATCCAGCGACCGGCGCGGTGCAACCAGGCCACGACGAGATCCGCATCGAGATCTGAACCGCGCCGCGTGGCTCAGCGCGAGCCCGCAGCAGGCGCCGCCGCGGGAAAGCGAGACACCGCGGCGAGCGGCGGCAGCCGCGCCGCCACCACCTGCATCGGGGTGAGCAACAGCGGCCGGAGCAACGTCTTGGCCCGCTCGTCGAAGGGCTGGAGGAGCGCGTCGGCCTGTCGCGTCGCCTCGACCAACCGATCGGCCATGAGGCGCGCGTCGACGTTGGGGTTCAGATCCTCGAGGCGCTGGATCTCGTCGCGAAGAGCGCTGAGCAACGAGATGTACCTCGCCAGGGGCGTGTCCGTGATCGGCGCCGAGCCGCTCGGCGCGGCCGGCACGCCGAACTCGACGGTCCGCTTGAACTCATCCGGCACAGAGCTCGGCCGGTTTCTTATGAGCTTCACGTTGACGGGGACCTTCAGCCTCGTCTTCTGCTCGATCTTTCGATCGAGGTACTCCTTCCCCCGCTTGGCCAGGGCCGAGTCCTCGATCGCGCTGCGATCCCGCTTCCACTGCGTGTTGTCCTCGAGAGCGCGGATGATGCGGAGGTAGGGGTAATCCGCCTGGGTGAGCGCCTGGTACGTCTCCTTCGCCTCCTTCAGGTTGGCCGGGAGCCGCACGGTGAGGTCCGCCATCCAGTCGGTCCACTGCGCGATGTAGCTGACGTCGTAGTCGGCCGCGAGGCCGTCCAGGTTCTTGTTGATCGAGGCTTCCTCGCCGGGCGCGAGGTCCACGACCCACCGCTCAGCCATCAAGCTGCCGGCGCCGCTCTCGAGCCTCTCGAGCACCGCGAAGTGCCCCCTCTCTGTGTACGGACCGTCCACCTCCTTCCAGCGCTTCTCCTTCGCGTACAGCTTGCTGCCGATGATCTTCAGCACGGCGGGGCGGTCGGCGAACATGTCGCCGAGCGTGTGCGGAGGGTACTTGCGGTTGGCGCGGCTGTTGTCACCCGTCTCGTCGTACTTCTCCTCGATGATCGCGTTGACGAAGAAGTCGTAGTACCGCTTCCGCGGTGGCACGGCCTGGAGCGTCGCGCGCACGCTCGCGACCAGATCCTCCTTGCGCGCGATCGGCGTGACCCGCTTCTCCTTGATGAGCGTCAGGTAGTACTCGACGTGCCGTTCTAGCTGCTTCTTCAGCTCGCTCTCGGTGAGGTTCGAGGTCGCCCGCAGCACCTCGGCCCAGAGCGAGGTGAACCTGTCCTTCGCCCACGGAACGTCGAGGTGCTCGACGTCGCTCAGCATCAGGTACAGCTTGAGGTCGTTCCGCTCGCGGAGGTAGTGGTCGCCCTTCGCGAGCTTGAGGCGATCCTCGAGCCGCTGCTTGCACGGGATCACGAAGCCGTTCTGGAGGCTGGCGACGTAGACGTGCACGAGCGGCGGGTACACCGTCTCGCCCTGGAACATCGTCCACCCCTTCCCGTCCGGCGGCCCCTCCTCGCGCGCCTTGTCGATCTCCTTCAGCCGATCCAGCGCAGGCCGCAGCGCGGCGAGCTTCTCCGAGAGGGGTCGCGTGTCCTCCCATCGGAGCGCGCTGACGGTGCGCGCGTCCGCCTCCACGTCGCGCAGGAACGCGCGGTTGTTGGCGAACGACACCACGCTGGGGATCGCGAGGATGACCCCGAGCGCCGCGGCCGCCGCGCTGATCGCGCCGCGAACGAGCCGCTGACGCCGGATCTCGCTCGCGCTCCTCGCGGCGATGTCCCCGTCCGGGAAGACGACGTTCATGAAGACGTCGTGGAGGAAGTAGCTCTTCGACTCCACGTTCTGCTGCGCCGCGGCCTCGTGCGTGCGGATCCCCATCGCCTGGCCCATGCGCTGGAGGACCCGGTCGAGCGGCCTGCCCTCCTGCGTGCCGCTCGTGAAGTAGAAGCCGCGAAAGATGGGCGTCCCCTGGAACGCGTTGACCATGAAGACGGTCGAGACCAGATCGGAGAGGTTCCGCCGGATACCCGAGAACTCGAGCGGGAACTGGTAGACGCGCTCGCGCGCCTCGCGGCTGCGCTCCATCACGAGCCGCTTCAGCGAGCGGCCGTGGATCTGCTTCGCCAGGGCGTCGAACTCGGCGTCGAAGAGCCTCCCTGGGTTCGCCTTGTCCGCGCTCAGCTTGAGCGTCGCTCCCCACGCCTGCGCGCGGTCGCTCTTGCGCATGTCGCCGAAGAACTCCGAGAAGCCCGCGATGAGGTCGCATTTCGTGAACAGGAGGTAGACGGGCAGCACCATGTGGAGCTGCGTCATCACCTCGTCGATGCGCGCCCGGAGCTTCTTCCCCATCAGCTCGACTTGCTGCTCGCTCGCGTCGATGAGATCCGCCACGCTCACGGCGACCAGGATGCCGTTGAGCGGGCGGCGAGCGCGGTGCTTGAGGAGCATCTGCAGGAACGCGATCCACTCCTCGTGGTCGTCCTGCTCCGTCGTGTAGCGCCCCGCGGTGTCGAGGAGGATCGCCTCGTTGGTGAACCACCAGTCGCAGTTGCGGGTGCCGCCGACGCCGCGCACGCCGCCGCCGTTGCTCGGGTGCGCGTACGGGAAGACGAGGCCCGAGTGCTTCAACGCCGTCGTCTTCCCCGCCCCGGGCGGGCCGATGATGACGTACCAGGGCAGCGAGTAGAGCGCGGCGTTGCCGTGCTCCTTCCCCTTGCCGAGCTTCGAGCTCTTCAGGGCGCTGATGCCGCCCTGGACCTGCCGCTGGAGCTCCTGGATCTCGGCGCGGCGCTCGGGCCGCGCGTTGAGCGCCTGCTGCGCTCCCTGCCGGACGATGGCCTGCTCAAGCGCAGACGCGGCGCGGCGCGCGTTGATCCGGCGGTACACGAAGAGCGCGATCGCGGCGAGCGCGATGACGACGCTCGTCGCGATCGGGATCGCGGTGGGCAGGTCGAACGTGAAGAACGCCGCCCACGAGATGAGGAACAACAGCCCGAAGAGGACCCACAACACGGAAGCGACGATACCACCGGTCGCCGCTTCCGGAGCACGTCCACGCGGCGCCGCCGAGCGAGCGTGGGCGCCCGCGCGCCGCGATCCCCGCGTCAGCCGCCGCCGCGCTCGTAGTCGCCCGGCTCGAGCGCGGCGTCGGTATCCTCGCCGGCCTCGAGCCGACGCGAACGCATCGCGTCCACGGCGATGTCGATCACCTCGAGCCGCGTCGAGGGGGCGTAGTACTCGTTTTCCGAGACCGACGGCAGCTCCGCGAGCCTGGCCGCGACCGCCTCGCGATCGCCTTCCTCCAGCTCGAGCGCCGCCGGATCGCCGCTCAGGGAGTCCTCTGCAAGGTCCAGCACGGCGTCGGCTCGATGTCCGCGCGTGAGCGCCTCGCGCACGAAGAGGACGGGGCTGAACGCGAGGTAAACCGAGCCGAACTGCACCTGCCAGTAGGTCGGGTCTTCGCCATCCAGGCGCCACCACGACGCGTGCCGGCGCCGGATCACCTCGCCGAAGTATGCGCCTGCCATGTGCGCGATCATCGGCAACGCTTCGACCCGCTCCGACGTCGCACCACGCGCCTGGTCGAGGTAGTGGTCGAGCAGGGGCAAGGTCTCCGGCCGATAGTCAAGCCGTACGCCGAGGGCGCGCTCCACAAACCGCACGCACCCATCGGCGAGATCCTCCACGTTGGACGGCGGCGGCGCGACAGGTTCGACAGCTGCAGCGGACAGCGCAGACTCGGCCGGCTGCTCCGCAGAAATCGGAGACGTCCCTGCACCGTTCTGTTTGGTATTCATGGGCTCCACGCTATTCTTCTCCGGTGCGGGTGGCCGCTCGTCAACGTGGTCGTGCTGGGAGCGCCTCGGCAAGCTCCGCAAGGACCGTGTCCGGCCCTCGACCGTCCTCTGCAGATCCCCGGGCGCAGCGGAAGCACGCTCCATCGGAGCCGACAAAGCTGACGAGACCGACGGAACTGATGGAACTGACGGACCCGATGGAACCGCCGGAGCTAGCGGAGCCGCCGGAGCTAGACGAACCGCCGGAGCTAAAGGAACCGACGAGCCAGCCGACACAACGCCAACGAGCCGACAAAGCTCGGTGCCGGTCCTACCGGCCCATCTGTGGATCCAGGTTTGAATTCCTAACGGAAGTCGAGGCCTTCGTGCTAAGCTCCGCCCTCGCGTCGAAATGAGACTCGGGATTTTCAGCGATACGCACGCCAACTACGAGGCGCTCAGCGCTGTGCTCGAGTCCTACCGCCACGAACGTATCGACGTTTACTACTGCCTCGGGGATACGGTCGGCTACGGCGGCTCGCCGAACGAGTGCGCTGATCTCGTCCGCAAGGTGGCCAAGAAGACGATCCTCGGCAACCACGACGCGGCCGTCGCGGGTCGGATGGATTACTCGTATTACTACGAGGCCGCCCGGCAGGCGCTGGACACCCACGCAGCGATGCTGTCCTCCGAGAACGCGGCCTGGCTCCGGAGCCTGACGTACCAGGAGAAGTTGACGGACATCAACGTCGACCTCTGCCATGGCTCGCCCGTCCGGCTTGAAGAGTTCGAGTACATCTTCGCCCCCGAGCAGGCGCGCGAGTGCCTCCCGATGTGGAACGAGCTCGGTCACATCACGCTGATCGGCCACTCCCACCTCTGCAAGGTGTTCGCGCTCACACCGAACAGCGTCGAGGAGCTCCCTGCGGTGGATTTCCAGCTTGAGCAGGGTCGCAAGTACATCGTGAGCGTCGGCTCGGTGGGACAGCCGCGGGACTACGACAACCGCGCGAGCTACACGGTCTACGACAGCGACACGAAGCGCTTCGAGTTCAAGCGCGTCGAGTACGATATCGAGACAGCGGCCGAGAAGGTGCTGCGCGCCAAGCTCGAGCGCAACTTCGCCCACCGCCTCTACATCGGGGTCTGAGACTCCAGGCAACGGCGGCACTTGGCGCACGCTCGGTGCGGCAGGACCGAGGGGCACACGCGTGCTCGTGCGCAGACACGTCGCGTATGGCCTGATGCCGCAGGGCGGCGCGAGGCGCAGCAGGCGCCGGGCGTTCGCGCGCCCTCAGCGGCCCCCGTCATGTCCAGGGCGGCGAGCCCTGGCAGAACGGCGTGGCCGGCAATGATAGAGCAGCATGCTCGTCTGGTTGTCGGGCAGCTCGGCGCAGAAATCGCTGCGGAGCTCCGTGAGCTCGAAGCCGTTGTAGTGGAGCAAGGCTTCGAGCTCCTGCGGGTAGAACTGACGATGGGCGAGCGGCGTCATCCAGCGCTCGCCGCCGTCGACGGGCGAGAACTCCATGGAGACGAACAGGATCTGCCGGACCTTGTCGTAGTCGAACCGCTCCGTGTACCGGACGAACTCGCCAGGGCCATCCTTCGTGGGGTACCGGAACCGCGGCGTGGAATAAGCGCGATCCGGATCTCGCGCGAGCTCTGCCGGCTCGGGCATGGAAACGTCGAAGACGAGCTCGCCCTTCGGCGTCAGATGCTCGCGCGCTCGCGCGAGGAACCGCTCCACATCCTCGCGCGTGTACAGGTGCAAGAAGGCGTTGAACGGGCAGATCACGAGCGGAAAGCGGCGCCCTAGCCGCAGCGCCCGCATGTCGCCCCGCCGGAGGCTCACGCGAGAGGAGACACCGCGCGGCTCGCGTCCAAGCTGCACGCGCAGATCGCCGAGCATCGGCGCCGACAGGTCCACGCCGGTGATCTGGACCCCCGCCCTCGCGACAGGCAGCGTGATCCGCCCGTTACCACAGCCGTACTCGAGCACCGGCCCCGCAGACGCAACGGCGAGGTCGACGTAGTAGCGGACGTCATCCTTACGGCGCGCGTACGTCTTCGCGTAGTACGCCGGATCCTCGTAGTGGGCCGACGTCCCTGCTTCGAGCTCCGGATCGCGACGCTGGCCGGAGCCCGAAACGCGCGCCGGCCGCCTCGTGCCCGTCCCGCTCATGCGAGGCAACAGATCAAGCGCAGCGCTGGCACGGTCAAGGGAGCGAGCTGCGAAACGGAGCCCCTAGCGAGGCGCGCATCACCGGACGCGCGCTCTTCCGATGCGGCATCAGCGCTGGCCGCCAGCGTTCATCTGCTGGAGCCACTCGGATACGACCTCGTGGGAGCTCCGGTGGAAGTGCACCTTGCCCGCCGCGATCTCTCGGAGGCTGGTCACGGCAGGCTTGTTCTTCGTCTTCACGAGAGCGTCCGAGCCCTTCATGAGCTGCCGCGTCCGGTTGGCCGCGAGCACGACGAGAGCAAAACGGTTTTCCTCGCGCTCGAGGCAGTCTTCCACAGTCACACGCGCCATAGGGGGGCCGAGACTAGCTCCCCGCCCCGGCAAGCGCAAGGTGCATGCCGCCCCGGCGGGTCTTCCTGCTCAGTTTCCTCTGCTCCTTCTGCTCCCTCTGCTTCCTGTGCTTGCTCTGCTGCCTCTGGTTCTGCCTCCCGCTCTTCCTCCTTTGAGGCGCGCGCTGCCGCTTCGCCCGAGCGATGGTTCACGTTGTTCGTTGCCCTCCACGCAGGTCCCGGCTACGAGGTCGCACCGTGGCCGCTGACCAGGACTCTCTCCTTCCCCCTCCCCCTCGTCCGGCCCCCGGGCTGAAGTACCGCCGCATCGTGCTCAAGCTGAGCGGCGAAGCGCTCTGCGGCGAGGAAGGGGGGTTCGGCATTCGTCCCGAGACGCTCCACCACGTGGCCGGCGAGGTCGCCGAGCTCCAGCGGATGGGGGTGCAGATCGGGGTCGTCGTGGGCGGCGGCAACATCTTCCGCGGGCTGAAGGGCGCGAGCGCGGGGATGGACCGCTCCCAGAGCGACTACATGGGCATGCTCGCCACCGTCATCAACGCGCTCGCCCTCCAGGACGCGCTCGAGAAGACGGGCGTGCCGACGCGCGTGATGACCGCGATCGAGATCCGGCAGGTCGCCGAGCCGTACATCCGCCGCAGGGCGATGCGGCACCTGGAAAAGGGCAGCATCGTCATCTTCGCCGCGGGCACGGGCAACCCGTTCTTCTCGACCGATACCGCGGCAGCGCTGCGGGCCATGGAGATCCAGGCGCAGGCGCTGTTCAAGGCGACCAAGGTCGAAGGCATCTACGACCGCGATCCCGTGCGCCACGAAGGCGCGCAGATGTTCGCGCACCTGAGCTACGACCGCTTCCTCGCCGACAGGATCGGGGTCATGGACTCGACGGCGGTCACGCTCTGCCGCGAGAACAAGATGCCCATCCGGGTGTTCAAGCTCATGACCCGCGGCAACATCCTCCGCGTCTGCAGGGGCGAAGAGATCGGCACGGTCGTCGACTGAGCGCGCGTTCGAGCGCTCAGGGCGCGCGACGAGCCGAGGCGTCCGCCGACGCGCCAGCCCGAACGAGGCGCTGCGACCTCGAGCCACGCGGAAACCGTGCTAGACCCCGAGCCAGCAATGACCCGAGCTCCGGTGCGCCGACCCCTGCTCGCCATCTCGCTCGTCGCGCTCGTCGCGGGCTGCGATGAGCCCGCCCTCCAGGTCCCCTCGGACGCGGGGGATCCGGTCTTCGGCCTCACCGCCGAGCAGTCGGCGCGCGTGCTCGCGAAGGTCGGGGACAGGGTGATCACGCTGGGCGACTTCGGCAGGACGCTGGAGCGAATGGACCAGTTCGATCGGCTCCGGTACCAGACGAAGGAGCGCCGCCGCGAGCTGCTCAGCGAGCTCATCGACGCGGAGCTGCTCGCGCTGGAAGCCCGGCGCCGAGGCCTCGACAAGGACCCCGCGGTCGAGGACACGATCCGGCAGATACTCCGCGAGGCGATGATCGCCCGGGCGCGAAAGGGCCTGCCCGCGCCGGCCGACATCCCCGCGTCCGAGGTGCGCGCGTACTACGAGGCGAACGCCGACAAGTTCAGCGAGCCCGAGCGCAGGCGCGTCGCCGCCATCGTCGTCGGCGACCGAGCGCTCGGGGAGAAGGTCCTCAAGGAGGCGCAGAAGGCCGGGAGCAGCAGCGCGTGGGGTGAGCTCTTCCTCAAGCACTCGCTCACGGCGCCGAAGGACAAGAGCGCGGCCTCGCCGCTCGATCTCGCCGGAGAGCTCGGCATCGTCAGCCCGCCCGGCGATCCGCGCGGCGCCCACCCCCGCGTCCCAGAGCCGGTCCGCGCGGCCGCCTTTCGCATCGGCGGCGTGGGTGCGGTCGGCGAGGAGGTCGTCGAGGCCGACGGACGGTTCTTCATCGTCCGCCTGAACGGGCTCACCAGCGGGCACCGGCGCGAGTTCGCGGAGGCCGAACGCTCGATCCGGGTCGCGCTCATGCAGCAGAAGATGCAGGACCAGGAGCGCGCTCTCGAGGACGAGCTGCGGAAGAAGTTCCCCGTCGAGATCAACGAGGCGGCGCTCTCCTCGGTCAAGCTGCCGGAGCAGCTCATGGAGACCGGGAGCGCGGCGCAGCCCGATCCCGCGAAGCCCCGCACGCCACAGCCGGAGCGGTCCGGCGCTGTCGCGGCGCCGTCGAGCGATGCGGGCAAGTAGCGAGCTCGTCGCCGCCGCGCGGCTCGCCCGGCGACCCGGCGAGGAAAGCGCGAACGCCCGCGCCGTCGCGCTGCCGGAGCGACCGGGGCCGCTCGCCGCGAGCGCGCAGCAGGGAGCGCGACCAGCCCGCGTGAAGACGCGGAAGAGCGACTGGACATGGCAGCTGCGTCACGCTCTCTCGAGCGCCGATGAGCTCCACCGGGCGCTGTCGCTGACGCCGGAGGAGCTCGATGGCGCCAGGCGCGCCGAAAAGGCGGGGCTGCCCATCCGCGTCACCCCCTATTACCTGAGCCTCTGCGACAGCGGCGATCCGGCGTGCCCGATCCGGCGGCAGTGCGTGCCGCTCGCCGACGAGGCCGCCGAGGTGCCAGGCGATCTGGTCGACCCCCTCGGCGAGGTCGCGCACGAGGTCGCCCCCCACCTCGTGCAGCGGTACCCGGATCGCGCGCTGCTCCTCGCGACCGACCGCTGCGCCGTCTACTGCCGCTTCTGCACCCGATCACGCATGGTCGGCGACGGCGGCGGCGCGGTGGCGCTCGAGCGCCTCGCGCCGGCGATGGCGTACCTCGAGGCGCATCCGGAGGTGCGCGATGTCATCGTGAGCGGCGGCGATCCGCTCGCCGTCTCGACGGACCGCGTCGTGCGGCTCATCGCTCGGCTGCGGCAGATCCAGAGCGTGGAGACGATCCGGATCGCCACGCGCGTGCCGGTCACGCTGCCGCAGCGGATCACCGCGGAGCTCGTGCGCGCGCTCAAGCCGTATCACCCGCTCTGGGTGATGACGCACTTCAACCACCCGAAGGAGCTCACGCCCGCCGCCGAGCGCGCGTGCAAGCGCCTCGCGGATCACGGCTTCCCCGTCATGAACCAGACCGTGCTGCTGCGCGGCATCAACGACGACGCGACGACGCTGGCCACGCTCTTCCGGGGTCTCGTGCGCTGGCGGGTGCGCCCCTATTACCTGCTCCAGATGGACCCCGTGCGCGGCACGGCGCACCTGCGCACGCCGCTCGCGACCGGCGTCTCCCTCATGGAGCAGCTCCAGGGCCGGCTCACCGGCATCGCGCTGCCGAAGCTGATCGTGGATACGCCCGGCGGGATGGGCAAGGTGCCCATCGGGCCCGACTACGTCGTCGACCGTCGGCCGGGGCGCACCGTCCTCCGCACGCACCGCGGCGTCGAGGTCGAGTACGTCGACCCCCCGGCGGGGCCTGGCGGCTGAGCCGCCCGCTCAGCGACCCGGGCCCCGCGAGAGCGGCTTCGCGACCCGGAACGACAGGTTCAGCGCCCGCGCGATCCCGAAGAAGCGGGTGCGCGACGCGCTCCTGCACTGCTGCGAGTCCGCGGCCCAGCTCCCGGAGCGGGCGATGCGCCACGGCGGCGCGTCTCCGCCAGCGTCGGCGGTCGATTCGAGCTCACCCGACGTCTCCGCCCACGATCTCTCGCCGTTCACATCGGCGACCCACTCGCGCACGCCGCCCGCCATGTCGCGCACGCCGTAGGGCGAGGTGTCGATGGGAAAGGTCCCTACCGGCTCTGGCTGTGCCAGGAACGGCCGCGACGAGCGCATCAGACAGAACGTCGGGTCGAAGTGATCTCCCCACGGGTAGAACCGGCCGTCGGTCCCGCGAGCCGCCTTCTCCCACTCCAGCTCGGTGGGCAGTCGGATCTCGATCCCGTCGCGCTCGCTCCGGAAACGGCAGTAGGCCACGGCGTCGAACCAGTCGATGAGGATGACCGGCAGGTTCCAGAGGTGCCCTTCCTCCGCCGGGAACCGCTTCTGCGCGTCGCCCTCGACCACGCTGGGCAACGGCTCCCAGCCGCCGCTGCTGGCGGGCCGCGCGACGTAACCCTCGGAGCCGCGCGTCCCGTGCGGCGCGCGCTTGAGGGCGAGATCGAGATCGCGCGTCTCGAGCTCGTTCAGGAACTCGCAATACTCGCGGAAGGTGACGGGGAACTTCGCGATCGCGACGTCGGGGACGTGGAGCTCGGCGCGGCGGAGCGGATCGTCGGCCTGCGCGTCGCCGCCGGCGATGAAGGTCCCCCCCGGGATGTACACGAACCCCTCGCCGATCTCCGCGTCGGTGTAGAGGTTCACCTCGACGCGGTGGTGGGTGCCCCGCTTGAGCAGCAGCGGATAGCGCACGTCCCGACAGCCGGCGCGCTTCAGGATGAAGAGGTAGCTGCCCGGCTTGAGGTGCACCTCGCGGAGCGGGGTGCGGCCGAGCGAGCGCTCGTCGCTCGCCACGAGGATGCGATCCTTCTCGACGTAACGGTACGCGACGACGCTCGCGCCGGGCGGCGACGAGTCGAACGAGAGGACCGAATCGGCGGTGAGCAGCGCGGCGTAGCGGCCGACGTCGAACTCCGCCACGAGCGCCTCGTGGTAGATGCGCGCCGCGTGCTGGTGCTCCTGGTCCGCCCGCACCGCGCGCGACCAGTAGAGGTCCGCGAGCCCGGCGCGCGCCTCGACCAGGTCCGGATCGTACGCCAGCGCCTTCGTATAGAGATCGATCGCCTCCGCCGCGGCGCGCGCCTGCTCGCGCTCGACCCCGGCGGCCCTGTCCTCGAGCTGCCACCCCGCCCGCTTGCGCTCGATCGCCTCGTATTCCTTCACGTCCTTGAGCAGCCGCCGCGCCTCCTCGACGAGCCGCTCGCGCTCGCCGTCGAGCCGCCGGTCACGCTCGAGCGGAGCCTTGGCGAGCTCGCAGAGCTTGATGGCCTCCTCGCGGCGGCGCATCCGCTCCTTGGCGCCCTCGAGGAACGCCTCCGCCTCCGCCGCGACGCGGTCGGCGGTCGGCGGCCGCTGATCAGGGTCCTTCGCGAGCATCGCCAGGCAGAGGTCCTCGAGCAGCAGCGGGCAGCTCGGCGCGATCGAACGCGGCGGCCTGGGGTCGCGCGTCTGCGTCGCGAGGATCACGGCGAGGACGGTCGGCGCGTCGAACGGGTGCTCGCCGGTGAGGATCTCGTAGAGCACCACGCCGAGCGCGAAGATGTCCGCGCGGTGATCGATCCGCGCGTGGTCCCCTCGGATCTGCTCGGGCGCGATGTAGCCGGGCGTGCCCGAGAGCGCGCTCGCGATCGCCTCGTGCCGCCTGCGGCCGAAGTCCTGCCCGCTCGGATCGACGGAGATCGGCTCGCTCACCTCCGCCCTCGCGAGCAGCTTCGCGTTGCCCCAGTCGCCCAGGTAGACCTCGCCGTAGTCGCCGAGCAGCACGTTCTCCGGCTTGATGTCGCGGTGGGCGACGCCTCGCCGGTGCGCGTAGGCCAGCGCCCGGGAGATCTGCACGAACGCGCCGATGAGCCGGACGAGCGGCCATTGTCTGCGGAGCTCGGGGTTCGTCAGCACGTTCTGCAGGCTCTGCCGCTTGACGACCCGCATGGAGTAGTACGGCTGACCGTTCGGCAGCGTGCCGAGGTCATAGACCGGGATGATGTTCGGGTGCTCGAGCTGGGCCGTGATCCGCGCCTCGGTCCGGAAGCGGTTGCCTACCGCGGAGTCCTCCTCGGCCCCCGGCTTCAAGGTCTTCAGCGCGACCACGCGCCCGATCTCCCGATCGCGCGCCTTCACCACCTTCCCGGCGCCCCCGGCCCCGAGCGCCTCGCCCACCTCGTACCGGGTGCCGCCGGAGTTCACGGCGCGCGTGGCGGAGGTCGCGAGCGTCGGGAAATCGGCCCCGACGTCCTCTCCGGGCAGGTCGATCTCCCGCTGCGTGTCGAAGCGCAGCGCGTCCTGGTCCTCGCTCTGCGGCGAGAGGGCGCGCGCGACGGGCGGGCTGCGGCCCTCCTGCGCGAGCAGCTCCGGCAGCGCCGCCAGCTGCTCCGGCGTGAGGATCCCCTCGAAGAGCTCCTGGGGCGTCGACGCGCCGCCGAGGGTCCATCGGCAAGCCATATCCCAAAGGGCGTTGGGCTCGATGAGCCCTCGCGCCACGGCGGCGACGGCCAGGGCACGAGCCTCACGAGTCTGAGCGAGCTTCACTCGAGCGACCTCTCGTCCGAAACGATCTCACCCCGCGACGCGAGGCGGAAGGCCACGCTGAGGCCGTCGGGCGCAAGGCGCCGCGAGCCAGGAGCGCGTGGCGCTCCCGCGAACGATCGAGGGCTGCCGGTGACGCTGTTCCGTGCGCATCTCACGAGGCGCCGCACGTCAGTTGCCGTGGCAGGCGACCGCTCTGCTGCCACGCCGGCCCGAGCTGCCCCGTTCGAAGTCGCGGCGCGGCGGGTCCGCAGCGGCGATGGCGGCCCCCGCGTCCCGGTCTTCAGATGGTCTACGTATCGGGAATTCCTGCATTTACCATCGGCAGCTGAGCGCCGCTCAGCGTACGTGGTGTCCCCTCGCCCGCGCAAGAGAGTAGGGCGGAGCCGCTCGAGGACCGCGGTCATTTTTCGTCGCAGGTCCCGCGCGCCTCGCACGTCCCCGCGTCTCCAGGTCGCGCGCGTTTCACATGTTTCGCATGTTTCGCACGGTTCGCACGGTTCGCACGGTTCCGCCGGCCTCGCTCCCTTGGCGTACAGGCCGCAAGGGGTCGTCGCCCTGCCATGGCGTCGCGCGGTCGCGCGCGGCGGGATTTCGATCCCTCCGGGGGGGCATGGTGGGGCGCCGGGGCCGACGACGGCCGCCGCCTCGAGATCCACGAGCGCTTTGCGCAGAACATCGTGGTCGGGCTCGCCCGGATCGGAGGCGCGCCCATCGGGGTGGTCGCGAACCCGCCCCAGGTGCTCGCCGGCTGCCTCGACATCGAGGCGGCGCGCTTCGTCCGCTCCTGCGACTGCTTCACTATCCCGCTCGTCACGTTCGTCGACGTGCCCGGCTTCCTCCCGGGGCTCGACCAGGAATAGGGCGGGATCATCACTCACGGAGCGAAGCTCCTCTATGCGTTCGCCGGAGCCACCGTGCCCGAGGCGACGGTGATCACCCGCAAGGCCTACGGCGGCGCTTACGACGTCATCGCCTCCAAGCACATCGGGATCGATTACAACCTCGCCTTCCCGACGGCCGAGCTCGCGGTCATGAGCCCGGAAGGCGCCGTGAGCATCGTGTATCGCAGCGAGATCCAGCAACCGGCCGACCCGGCCGTCGCCCGCGCACGCTTCGTCGGCGACGACAAGGCGAAATTCGCCGCCCCGTACAAGGCGGCCGAGCTCGGCTTCATAGACGAGATGATCTACACGCGCATGCTCCGCACTCGACTGGCTCGGGCCCTCGACCTCCCGCGCGACAAGCGGGACAAGACCCCACCGAAGAAGCACGGAAACATCCCGCTTTAGCAGAATTTTGCGGCAGCTGGCAGCCCGCGAGAGGCGTGCTCTGGGAGAGATCAGCGAGCAGACCGCTTAGAGCGCCACGGCAGGTGGGTGCTGGGGCGAGCGACGCCGTTGCGCGGCCGATCCCGAGCGTGTAGAAACGACTTGCGTGGCTGTTTTTCTTTGAACTCCACGCGCGATGCTTCTCTCTGACCGACGATCTGCACAGGTGCACCCGGGGGCCGGTCGCAGGAAAACGGGTGGTTTGGCAGGCATGCCGAGCGTTGGGGGGGCGCCGAGTACACGAATGAAGGGTCGGTTGGGTTCTGTGGAGGTATTGAGCATGAAATCTTGGGTATTCGCTGCGGTTTTGATTTCCGGCTGCGCCCTCGTGGCTTGCGGTGACGACGGCAACACGTCGTCGGGCTCCAGCACCACCAGCAGCAGCGGGAGCAGCAGCTCTGGCGGCGGCGGCAACGGCGGCTCCGGCGGCAACGGCGGCAACGGCGGCAACGGCGGCTCCGGCGGAGAAGGAGGCACGAGCGCCACGAGCACTTCCTCGACGGGTACCCCGACCTGTGATGACACCGAGGACACGTGCGGCCGCGACACGAATACGGGCTGCTACAAGTGCGCCGTCGATGGTCCGTGCAAAGAGGTCCGCCAGGCCTGCGTGGGCAGCAGCGATTGTATTGACGTGGTGGTGTGTATCGATGGCTGCGCCGCGGAGGAAGACCCGGCCACGTGCATCGAGACGTGCCGCACGGACAACGCGGCCGGGGTCGAGGCCTACGACGCCCTCATCACGTGCACTGTTTGCGAGGAGTGCGCCGAGAGCTGCGATGCCGCCGGAGAGCCGGTGTGTAGCCTGTGAGCTTCTGACAACAGCAGCGCATCTCCGAAGGGGGCGCCAGATGGCCGCCCCCTTCGGCCTTTATGCGGGCCGAGCCGCGACGGACGGGTCGCCCGCGCCAGCCGTCGCGGCTCGGCCGCCGGCGGAGGGCGACGCAGGGCACGACACCGGCGGCTCCGGAGCAGCACGGAAGCGGCGGCGCGCCAGCGGGGGCGAGGGAACGGGGCGGTCCCGAGCGAGGGCCAGGTGCGCCTCCTGACGGACGTCGCCCCAGCTCGCGCGCCCTCGCCGCCGTGCGGACGCCTCGACCGGCGCTCCGGGCCAGGGCCTTGGGCCCAGCGGCAGGAGCCGCCGGTCCGCAGGCCAGGCGGCAGGCGACGCCGAGGCAGAGCGGCGGAGACGCGAGGTAGCTCACGGACTGGCGGCCGGCCTGCCTCGGCGACCTCCGGTCCCGGGCCCCAATCGCGCAGCATACTCCGGGTTGCGCCTTCATGGGCCGGGCAACCCGTGGTAACGCTTGGCGGCGCCGCCGATGTGCGGCATCCGACATGGGAAAGAACCTTCTCGTCATCAATGTGGACATCCGCGAGACACGCGTCGCGCTGATCGAAAACGGGATCATCGCTGAGCTGCATCTCGAGCGGGAGAGCTCCAAGGGGACGCTCGGAAACATCTACCTCGGCAAGGTCAGCCGCGTTTTGCCCGGAATGCAGGCCGCGTTCATCGACGTGGGGCTCGAGCGAGCAGCCTTCCTGCACGTCGAGGACCTCATCCGGCCCGACGATTTCGAGGCATACCTGGCTGGGCACCGCCGGACTGTTGAGGAAGAGCGCGCCTCCTCGCGAGGCCGCGCCGCGCGTGGCAGCGAGGCGCCTAGACCTGACGAAAGCGAGGTGCATGAGCTATCGGGCGCAGAAGCCGCGCCCGAGAGCCCCGACCTGACTCCCGGACGACACGAGCTCCGGGAAGGAGGGGACTTCGGGGCGGAAGAAGGGTTCGATGCCGGCGGCTCGCTCGATGCCGGCGGCTCGCTCGACGAAGGGAGCGACGTGCCGATCGAGCTGCCCACGGCGCTCGATGTGCTCGGAAGCCCCTCCGGCCAGGCGTTCGCCGGCGTGGGGACGATGGTGGCGCTCGACGAGGCCGACGACTCGGAGCCGGAGATCGACGACGGGCACGAGCACGACGGCGCGGACGACGACGACGAGGAGCTGGTCGCGCCAGGCGGAGACAGCGACGCCGACGAGGCCAGCGACGAGGAATCCGGCCCCGACGAAGCGAGCATCGAGGACGACGACGAGCTCGACGCGCCCGGTTACGACGTCGGGCCTGCCTCCCCGCCACCGGAGGATGCCGCGGACGCGTGGAGCGCGGCCGAGGAGCATCCGGAAGCGCTGAGCAACACCGCGGACAGCGGCGAGACGGAAGTGCAGGAGGCGAGCGCGTCGGACGAGCCCGCCGCGCACGGCGCCGCCGACGACTGGCCGGCCGGACAGGAGGCGAGCGCGCCGCCGGTCCCGGAGGCCGCGGCAGCGGCCCCGGGTGATGACGTCCCGCCGGCGGCGCGTGCGCGCAGCGGGCGCGCGCGCGGACGGCGCGAGGCGCGCGTGCGCCGATCGGGACGGACGCGCGACCGGCGCGCCAACCTCGAGGGCGGCGCCGCGCTCGCGGAGGCGGCCCCCGCGGAAGCACGCGAGGGGCGCGAAGGCCGCGAGGCGCCGCGCGAGGGCCGAGAGGCGCCGCGCGAGGGACGCCAGGCCCCGCGCGAAGGCCGCGAGGCGCCGCGCGAGGGACGCCAGGCCCCGCGCGAAGGCCGCGAGGCGCCGCGTGAGGGCCGAGAGGGGCGCGAGGCGCCGCGCGAGGGCCGCGAAGGGCGCGACCGGGGCGGCAAAGGACAGCAGGGCGGACGCGAGGGGCGCGATCGCGAGCAACGCGGGCGCGAGCAGCGGACGCGAGAGCGCGGGCGCGAGCAGCCGCGGGACGGCAAGGGCAAGAGCGCAGCGCGGGGCCAGCAGAGCTCACGCAGCTGGCAGAACGAGCCGCCGCGGATCTCGAAGTCGACGCCGATCCGCGAGGTCGTCCGCGAAGGGCAGGAGGTCATCGTCCAGGTCTCGAAGGAGCCGATCGGGACGAAGGGCGCCCGGGTCACGAGCCACATCTCGCTGCCCGGCCGCTATGTCGTGTACCTGCCGACGGTCGATCACATCGGGATCTCCAAGCGTATCGGCTCGGAGAAGGAGCGATCCCGGCTGCGGGACGCCATCGAGGCGATGAAGCCCCCGCAGGGCGGGCTCATCGTGCGCACGCTCGCCGAGGGTCTCACGAAGAAGCAGCTCAAGGCCGACGTCGGCTACCTCGTGCGCCTCTGGGGCGAGGTGGCGAAGAAGCGGGAGAGCGGCGTGAGGGCGCCTGCAGTGCTCTACACCGAGCTCGACCTCGTGCTGAAGACCGCCCGCGACCTCTTCACCGACGACATCGAGAAGATCGTGATCGACGACCGCGAGGAGTACATCCGGCTGCGGCGCTTCGTCGAGATGTTCATGCCCGAGCGCGCCGACGCGGTGGAGCTCTACGAGGGGACGGAGCCGATCTTCGACGCGTACGGGATCGAGGACGAGATCCAGCGGGCGCTGTCGCGGAAGGTCCCGCTGCCCTCGGGCGGGCACCTGATCATCGACCAGGCCGAGGCGCTCACCGCGATCGACGTGAACACGGGGCGGTTCGTCGGCAAGGGGTCGAAGGATCTCGAGGAGACGATCCTGACCACGAACCTGGAGGCGGTCGAGGAGATCGCCTACCAGCTCCGGTTCCGCAACATCGGCGGGCTCATCATCCTCGACCTCATCGACATGGAGCGCGCCCAGAACCGGGAAAAGGTGCGGCGCCGCCTCGAGGAGCTGCTCTCCAGGGACAAGGCGAAGACCACGCTGAACCGGATCTCCGATCTGGGCCTCATCGAGATGACCCGGAAGCGGACGCGCGAGAGCCTCGGGCGGACGATCCTCGAGCCGTGCTTCTACTGCGACGGGACGGGCCAGCTGCAATCCAAGCAGACCGTCGCCTACGAGATCCTGCGGCAGATACGGCGCGAGCGGATGAACCTGCCCGGCTACTCGGTCGTGGTCAACGCGCACCCGGCCGTGATCGACCTGCTGAAGAACGACGAGCGCATCGCCGTGCAAGAGGCGGAGCGGCTGTTCCAGCGCCGGATCGATCTCGTGCCCCGGAAGGAGTACCACCTCGAGCAGTTCGATCTGCAAGGCAGGTAAGGCGTCATGGTGGACGATCAGGGTTCTCCGGAGAGCAGCGACGCGAAGACGGGACGCAAGGAAGAGCGCGTCACCATCAACAAGGAGTTCGAGTCCTACGACGCGTTCATCAACGAGTACGTGACGAACATCTCGCGGACCGGCGTGTTCGTACGCTCGAAGACGCCGCTCGCCGTCGGGACGAAGGTGAACCTGCGGTTCACCGTGATCATGGACGACATCGAGACGATCGAGGGCGTCGGCGAGGTGGTGCGCGTGCACGACGATCCGCAGGGGATGGGGGTCGTCTTCACCGAGCTGTCGGGCTACTCGCAG
The DNA here is from genome assembly GCF_051525245.1 of Sorangium sp. So ce128. Classification (NCBI taxonomy): domain Bacteria; kingdom Pseudomonadati; phylum Myxococcota; order Polyangiales; family Polyangiaceae; genus Sorangium; species Sorangium sp. So ce128. The sequence continues at coordinate 10,301,414 of NZ_CP150313.1, forward strand.
GGGCTCATCGACAAGCTCCTGACCAGCCAGGGGCACCGCACCTCGAAGGGCTAGGCAGAGGGGCGTCGGCGATGTTCACCGGGCTTGTCGAGACGATCGGGGTCCTCCGCCGCCGGAGCGGCGGCGCCGTGGCCCGCGCGCTCGTCGAGGCGAGCCTCGGGCCGCTGACGCTCGGCGAGTCCGTGAGCGTGAACGGCGCCTGCCTCACGGTCGATCGCATCGCGCCCGGCGGCTTCGAGTGCGACATGTCCGCCGAGACCCTCGGCCGCACCACGCTCGGCGCGCTGCCGGTCGGCGCGCGCGTCCACCTCGAGCGCGCGACGCCGCTCGGCGCGCGGATGGGGGGGCACGTGGTGCTGGGCCACGTCGACGGGCTCGGCCGCGTCGTCGAGCACGCGCGGGCCGGCGACGCGATCCGCCTCCGGGTGAGCGCCCCTCCCGAGCTCGCGCCGTACCTCGCTCCCAAGGGCTCGATCGCCGTCGACGGCGCGAGCCTCACGCTCAACGCCGTGTCCACGCCGGGCGCCGCCGAGATCTGGTTCGACGTGATGCTGGTGCCGCACACCATCGGCCGGACTCTCCTCGGAGAGCTCCGCCCCGGCGCGGCCGTCAACCTTGAAGTTGACGTGCTCGCGCGCTACGTGGCGCGGGCGCTCGAGGTCGCATCGCTCGCCAGCGTGAAGGGCCTCTCGAGCCAAGACACGCGCGGCGGCGATGCCTCCGCCGAGCGCGGCGAAGAGCGCGGAAATACGGGAGAGCATGCGGATCACGACGAACGACTCCTCGCAAAGCTGCGCGCGGGGGGATTCTGGTGAGGCTGTGTCAGCCGCCTCGAGCGGCAGGCTCGACCAGGACATGACCTCCGGGGGCCCGATGCCTCATCGGCTGACCATCGACAAAGCGGTCCTCGACCGGGTGAACACCGCGCTCGATCACATCCGCGCGGGCAAGATGGTGATCCTCGTCGACGACGAGGATCGCGAGAACGAGGGGGATCTCTGCATGGCCGCGGAGGCGGTCACCCCCGAGGCGATCAACTTCATGGCGATGCACGGGCGCGGGCTCATCTGCCTCGCCCTCGACGAGGAGCAGGTCGCGCGCCTCGAGCTGCCGATGATGTCCGCGCCAGGGCGGAGCGGACCGCCGCTCGGCACCGCCTTCACCGTCAGCATCGAGGCGCGCACCGGGGTGACGACGGGGATCAGCGCCGCCGATCGGGCGCACACGATCCGGGTCGCGATCGCGCGCGACGCCGCGCCCGAGGATCTCGTCACGCCGGGGCACGTGTTTCCGCTGAAGGCGCGACGCGGGGGCGTGCTCGTGCGGACGGGGCAGACCGAGGGGTCCGTGGATCTCGCGCGCCTCGCCGGGCTCCGGCCGGCGGGCGTGATCTGCGAGATCATGAACGACGACGGCAGCATGGCCCGCATGCGGGATCTCGAGGTGTTCGCCGCGAAGCACGGCCTGCTGATCGTGACGGTGGCGGACCTCATCCAGTACCGGCTCCAGACCGAACGGCTGGTCCGCTGCGTGGGCGAGCGGACGCTGCGGCTCGACCTGACGGGAACGGAGTGGACCGTGTACGTCTACGAGGTGATCAACGAGCAGCGGCAGTTCCTCGCGCTGACCAAGGGCGCGGTGGCGACGCCGGACCCCATCCTGTGCCGCGTGCACTCCGGGTCGACCATCGCCGACCTCTTCAGCTCGACGCCCCTCGACGGCGGCTCGAACCTGCGCGAGGCGCTCCTCGCGATCGAGAGCGCCGGCGTCGGGGTGGTCGTCTACATCCCGTCGCGAGGGGACCTGGGCCGCGAGCTGGATCTGCTGAAGGGCTCGGGCTCCGACGAGACGCTCCCCGTCGTGAAGACGCAGCAGCCGTGGACGCTGCGGGAGTTCGGCCTCGGCGCGCAGGTCCTCGCGGACCTCGGGGTGCACCAGATCCGGCTCCTCACGAACAGCCAGCCGAAGATCGCAGGGATCACCGGGTACGGGCTCACCGTGATCGAGCGGGTGCCGCTCGTCTCGATGAAGGGCGATGCCTGACAGACGGGCGCGCTCGTTCGCTGGTAAAAGGACGCTCGGACAGGATCGCGATCGCGGCGATCGCGCATCCCGCGCGGCAGGAGAGAGGAACGGCGGATGGCAGAGCAAGCGGTCGGGCAGGCACAGGCGAGGGTGATCGAAGGGAACCTGGTGGTCCCGCCGGGGGCGCGCTTCGCGCTCGTGGCGAGCCGCTTCAACCACTTCATCGTCGACCGCCTGGTCGAGGGCGCGCTCGACGCCATCGCGCGGCACGGCGGCGCGCTCGGTCGGACGTCGATCGTGCGCGTCCCGGGCGCGTGGGAGATGCCCACCATCGTGGGGAGGCTCGCGCACAAGAAGAGCGTCGACGCGATCATCACCCTGGGCGCGGTGATCCGGGGCTCGACGCCGCATTTCGACTACGTGGCGGCCGAGGTCACGAAGGGGATCGCGACCGTGTCGCTCCAGACCGGGGTGCCGGTCACGTTCGGGGTGCTCACGACCGACTCGATCGAGCAAGCGGTCGAGCGGGCAGGCACGAAGCATGGCAATAAGGGGTGGGAGGCCGCCGTCAGCGCGATCGAGATGCTCGCGCTCGGCGCCGCGCTGGACACAGCTGGCCTGTAAACGAAGGTTCTGAGAGATGGGTGCGCGCTCTACCGGCCGCGAAGCGGCCTTGCAGATGCTGTTCGCGGTGGAAGCTGGTGGAAGCTCGGCGCCCCGCGTCGTCGCGACCTTCTGGCGCGAGACGCCGGGCGATCCCGAGGGACGCTCCTACGCGGACGAGGTGGTGGTCGGGGTCGCCGAGGATCTCGCGGCCGTGGACGAGGCGATCCGGAAGGCGAGCACGAACTGGCGCCTCGAGCGGATGGCGCGCGTCGATCGGAACGTCCTCCGGCTCGGCGCGTGGGAGCTCATGAACCGCCCGGAGGTGCCGCGCGCGGTCATCCTCGACGAGGCGGTCGAGCTCGCCAAGCGCTACGGCAGCGAGGAGAGCGGCGCCTTCGTGAACGGCGTGCTCGACCGGATCGCCGAGAACCTCGGCCGCGTCGACCGGGATCGCTGAGCGTCACGGCGCGCTGTCGCTCAGGCGCGCGCCTCGCTCACCACTTCAGCCAGGCGACCGTCACGCCGTCACCGCCCTCGCTCGGGCCGCCCGGCCGGAGGCGCGCCACGTAAGGGCTCCCGCGCAGCGCCTCGCGGACGGCATCGCGCAGGGCGCCCGTGCCGTGCCCGTGGACGAAGAACGTGACCTTGCGGCCCGCGCCGAGCGAGCGGTCGAGGAACTGCTCGGCCATCGCGACCGCCTCGTGCGCGCGCAGGCCGCGGAGATCCACGGTGTTGTCCGCCGTCTGGATCGGGACGTCGGGGTCGGCGGCAGCGTCCAGATCGACGCGGCGCTGCGGGGGCGCCGCGGCGGCCGGCGGCGCGCCGGTGCCGCGCAGCTCGGCGATCGAGGTCGTGAGCTTGAGCGAGCCGGCGGTGACCCGCAGCTGGCCGCCCGAGAGGACCTCCACCACCTCGGCCTCGGCCCGCAAGCGAGGTACGTAGACGCGGGTGCCGACGCGGATGGCGGCCGGATCGATCGCCGGCCGCGCCTGCGGCTCGTCCTTCGGGCGCAGCTCGAGCTCGCCGCCGATCGACGTCTTCTGCCCCACCGCGTCCATGGCGCGAGCGGCCGCGCGCACGTCCTCCTCGGTGGGCTTGCCGCGCAGGCGCGCCTGCGCCGCCTTGAGGTCCTCGCGCGCGCGCCGCAGGCTGGCGAGCAGCGCCTCCCCCTCCCGCGTGATCACGCCGCGCTCCTTGTCCCGGAGCCGCTCGATCTCTGCCTCGAGCTCCCGCCGCTTCGCGCGGGAGGCGGCCGCCTCCCGCTCGGCGTCCTCGCGCGCGAGCTCGAGCGCGCGGCGCTCGGCGGAGAGCTTCTCGACCATCTGCTCGAAGGTGACCGCCTCCTTCGTGAGGAAGCGCTCGGCCCGCTCCAGCACGGCGCCCGGGATGCCGAACCGCCGCGCGACCGCGAGCGCGCTCGAGGCGCCGGGCACGCCGACGACGAGCCGAAAGGTCGGGCTCATGGTGGCGAGATCGAAGCCGACCGAGGCGTTCTCGAAGCGCTGATCCCCGAGCGCGAGCGCCTTGAGGCCCTCGTAGTGCGTGGTGCTGGCGACGGTGCCCCCGCGCGCGCACAGCGCGTCGAGCACGGCCGCGGCGAGCGCCTCGCCCTCGCGCGGATCGGTGCCGCCGGCGAGCTCGTCGAGCAGGACGAGCGCGCCGGGGCGCGTCTCGCCGAGGATCCGCCCCAGGTTTTTCACGTGGGCGCTGAAGGTCGACAGGTTCTTGTGGAGGTTCTGCTCGTCGCCGACGTCGGTCAGCACGACGTCGAAGAGCGCGACGCGAGAGCCCTCCCCGGCCGCGACCGGCAGGCCCGCGCGCACCATCAGCGCGGCGAGCCCGAGCGTCTTCAGGGCCACGGTCTTGCCCCCGGCGTTCGGTCCGGAGACGATCATCGCGCGGCCGGCGCTCATCGCGAGGTCGCTCGCGACCACCTTCACGCCGTCGAGCGCGAGGAGCGGGTGGCGGCCCCCGATGAGCTCGATGGAGGTCGGCCTCGATCCGCCCTCCGAGGCGCCCCGTCCGGCCCCGAAGGCGTCCTCCGGGACGTCCGGGAAGGTGAGGTCGAGGTCCTCCGCGAGCCGCGCCGCCGCGGCCCGCACGTCGGCGTGGGCCAGCGCGCGGGCGGCGGCCGCGACGCTCTCGACGTCCTCGGCCACGCGGGCGGTGAGCGCCGCGTAGATCGCCTGCTCCTCCCGCGCGACCTCGGCGTCGACCATCTTCATCCGGTTGCCCGTCTCGACGAGCACCCGGGGCTCCACGAACACGGTGGCGCCGCTCGCGCTCGTCGCGTGGACGATGCCGGGGAAGCGCTCGTGCGCGTCGGATCGCACCGGCAGCACGTAGCGCCCGTCGCGCTCCGTCCAGTACCGGTCCTGGAGGATGTCCTCGTGCTTCTGGATGAGGTCCTCGAGGCGCCGGACGAGCCGCTCGCGCACCGCGCGCCGCTCCGCGCGAAGCGCCTCCAGGCGAGGCGACGCGCGATCGGCGAGCGTGCCGTCCGGATCGAACGCCGCCGCGAGCTCGCGCGCGACGGCGTCGAGCTCGGGGTCGGTCGCGCACGCGGCGTGGAGCGCGGGCGCGATCTGACGCCGGTTCTGCAGGTACTGCCGCGACGTCCGCGCGGCCTCGAGGAGGCCGAGCACGGCGCGCAGCTCCTCGTTCGCGAGCGCCGCGCCGATGCGGGCCCGATCGAGCGCGTCCTCGAGCTCCGCGACGTCGCGCGCCGGCACCGGCTCCCCGGCCCGGGCGAGCTCCACCGCCTCGCGCACCTCCGCGAGCGCGGTGAGGGCCTCGGCGCGCGTCGACGCGAACGGCAGGGCCCGGGCCAGCCGCTTCCCGCCCCGGGACGCGCATCGCTCCGCGAGCGCCTCGAGGACGCGATCCCACTCCAGGTCGGCGCGGGTCTTGGTGGGACAGGGATCTGCGAAGGGCCCTTCGGGGTTGTAGTCCATCACGCTTCGGTCGGATCGCGGGCCACGCCGCCGGCCCCGCTCGGCATCGGGTTCTGCTCCTTCTCGAGGTAGCGGAAGATGGTGCGCGGGTCGACGCCGAGGTCGCGGGCCGTCTGCGTGCGGTTGCCGTTGTTGCGCTCGAGCGCCTCCAGCACGTACCGCCGCTGGAACTCCTCCTTGGCCTTCTCCAGCGGCATGACGGCCGTCTCGGCGCCCGGGCCGAGATCGAGGTCCTCCACGGCGAGGAGCGCCTGGTCACAGAGGACGAGCGCCTTCTTGATGCGGTTCTCGAGCTGCCGGATGTTGCCCGGCCAGGGGTACTTCTTGATCGCGGAGAGCGCGGCCGGGCTGAAGCCTCGCACGGCGCTGCCGAGCTCGTCGGCGTACTTCGAGAGAAGGACCTTGGCGATGATGAGCACGTCGTCGCCGCGCTCGCGGAGCGGCGGGAGCCACAGGTTCACGACGTTGAGCCGGTAGTAGAGATCCTCCCGGAAATTGCCGGCGCGGATCTCCTCCTCGAGGTTCCTGTTCGTGGCGGCGACGATGCGGATGTCGACCTTCTCGGGCTTCGAGTCGCCGACGCGGAAGACGACCCGCTCCTGGAGCGCGCGGAGGAGCTTCACCTGGAGGTTCAGCGGCAGCTCGCCGATCTCGTCGAGGAACAGCGTGCCCTTGTCGGCGACCTGGAACTTGCCTGGGCGGCTGGCGATGGCGCCGGTGAAGGCGCCCCTCACGTGGCCGAAGAGCTCGCTCTCGATGAGGTTCTCGGGGATCGCGCCGCAGTTGATGGTGACGAAGGGGCCGCCATCGCGCGGGCTGCGCCGGTGCAGCTCCCGCGCGATGAGCTCCTTCCCGGTCCCCGTCTCGCCCGTGATGAGCACGCTGATGTCCGTCGCCGCGACCTTCTGCAGCTTGCGGAACACCTCGAGCATCGACGGGCAGGCGCCGATGATCTCGCCGAACTTCTTGTCGTGCAGCTCGGCGACGAGCTTGGCCTTGTCGGCCCTGAGGGCGTTCAGGAGCATCGCGTTCTGGAGGATGAGCGAGGCCTGGGACGCGAAGATGCTGAGCAGGTCGAGCTGGGCGCGGTCGAAGAGGTGCTTGATCTTGTCGTTGCCGACGTAGAGCGCGCCGATGATCTGGCCCTGCGACAGGAGCGGCGCGCACATCACGCTGGAGAGCTTCATCGCGATGACGCTGTCGCTCCGGCCGAACTGCGTGTCGGCGAGCGCGTCGGAGACGATCACCGGGCGGCCCGAGACGATGACCTGACGCACGATGCTGTCCGAGATCCCCCCGGCCGCGTCGGTGATGGCCTCCTTCCGGATGTTGCGCGACGCGCGCACCGCCAGCTTGCGATCGCCGCCCGCGGCCGGAGCGCCGCCGCAGACCGCCGTGTCGGCCGCCGCCTCCGCCCCCTCGAGGAGCAGGAGGAAGCCCTTGTCGGCGTGCGTCAGCTCGATGACGTCGTCGAGCATCGCCTCGAGGAGCTCGTCGACGCTGCGCCGGTTGATGAGCTTCTCGCTGAAGGCGAACAGCTTGCGGACGCCGGCGAGCTCCGACGAGCCCTGCAGCGGCGCGGGCCGCTCCGCCCCGCCGTCGCTCGCCGGGAGCCGCTCCTGGACGGTCGGCGCCTCGGCGAACATCGAGAAGCCGACCTCGACCGTGCCGAGCTGGAGCCGGTCGCCGTGCACCAGGCGGGCGCGCCGCTTCTTCTTGCCGTTGATCGCGATCTCCCCGTCGCGCTCACACTCCTCCAGCACGAAATCGCGTCCGTCGAACACGATCTGCGCGTGATGGTCCAGCACCCCTGCCCCCGCGACCGCGACGTCGTTTCCGAGCGCCTTGCCGATCGTCGTGACCGGTTTGTGGACGCTGTACAGGCGTGGCGCGCCCTCGGAGGCGAAATACTTCAGGGTCGGCATCGAGGGCAGCATAGCAGGCGTGCCGCGGCCTCATGCAGCCGTGTTGGACGGCACACCGCGGCTTACCAGAGCTCTCCGACGACGACGGCGCCGAGCCCGCCTCGATAGGGCGTGAGGCTGCCGCCGAGCACGCGCGCGAACGGGGGACGGCCACGATCTTCCTGGTCGTCCAGGGCGACGGAGGCGCTCGAGTCCGGCCTCCCGAGGAACAAGGCGCCCGCGACGAGGCCGAGGGTGCCCGCCGCGCCCTGGGCGATGAGGCCGCGGCGGGGGTCATGATCGCTCCCGATGTACGCGAGGTAGATGGGCAACGACACCACCGTGCCGATGCCGAGCCCGCCCCACATCCACGCGAGCTGGTTCCACGAGGGCGTCCACGCGACGGACAGGCCCACGGCGCCCGCGGTCGCGACGTTGAACCCGATGAGGCCCCCGAGCGAGATGCTGTCGTTCGACTCGCTCCAGTCGCCGTTGCTGGCGGCGGCCCCGAACGCGCTGCCGATGAGCGAGCCCCACACCGCGCCCGAGGCGACGAGCATGTTGGTCTGCGGCTTGGGCCGGAGGAGATAGTAGAAACCCCAGCCCGCCGCGCCGCCGACGGTGGAGCCGATCACCTCGGCGGTCGCGAGCCCGAGGAAGCCCCACTCCTTGCCCTTCCGGGCACTGACGTACTGGTAGGACGCGATGCCAAGCCCCTCGCCCGCGCCGATCACCATGCCCGTGGCGATCGCGGACGGCATGCCGCGCGGCATCGGCGGCGAGTCGAGGAAGTAGACGCCGACCGGCGCCGCGACGCCGAGGAGCGCGGGGGCGATGAACTGCGCGCCGGGATCGTCGATGCCGGCGAGCGCGTCGATCCAGATACCGGTCCCCACGCCGTAGGCCACGGAGGTGGCGTAGAGGTAGCCGACCTCGAGCGGCGTCGATTTGGGCTCGCTTTTCTTCTGCGGGGCGTACCCGTAGCCGCCGTACTGGCCTCCGTACCCGCCGCCGTACTGACCGCCGTACGCGCCGCCCTGCTGACCACCGTAGGGCGGCGCGCCGTACTGGGCAGCGGCCGTCGAGCTGACGCTCGACAGGAGGAGCGCGGAGAGGAGACTCACGAGAGGTCGCGTGTGCATCGCGCCGCCACTTTACACGCTCGCGAGAGGCGAGGCGCGCGACGGCGCGAGAAAGCGCCTTCCCGCGAGCCGGCCCCGCGTCTCACTCTCTCGTGAGGGCGCGGGTCATGAGGTCCACGACGGCCTGCTGCGGCGGCTTTCCCTCGTACAGCATCCGGTACACCTCGACCGTAATCGGCGCGCTCACGCCCAGCTTGTCCGCGAGGTCGTGCGCGCTCTTTGCGGTCTTCACGCCCTCGGCGACATGGCCGAGGCCGGCGAGGATCTCGTCGAGCTTCCGTCCCCTGCCCATCTCGATCCCGACGGTGCGGTTGCGCGACAGCTCGCCCGTGCACGTGAGCACCAGGTCGCCCATCCCGGAGAGGCCCGCGAGGGTGAGCGGGTTCGCCCCCTTCGCCGCCGCCACGCGGCCGATCTCCGCGAGGCCGCGCGTGATGAGGCCGGCGCGCGCGTTGTGGCCGAAGCCGAGGCCGTCGCAGATGCCGGCGGCGATGGCGATGACGTTCTTGAGGGCGCCGCCGACCTCGACGCCCACGACGTCATCGGACGAGTAGACCCGGAACCTGTCGGTCGCGAACATGCGCTGCACCGCGTGCGTCTCCCGCTCGCTCCTGCCAGCGACCACGACCGTGGTCGGCTGGCCGGCCGCGACCTCGCGCGCGAAGCTCGGGCCCGACAGGTACGAGAGCCGCGGCTCGGCCTCGCGCCCGAGCTCGTCGACCAGCACCTCGCTCATCAGCATCAGCGAGTCGTTCTCGATGCCCTTCGTCGCGCTGCACACGAGCGCGTCGCGGGGGATGTGGCGCCCTGCCTCCCGGACGACCTCGCGCAGCGCGTGCGACGGGACGACCACGACGGCGAGCTCCGCGCCGCGGAGCGCGTCCTCGAGATCGCCCGTCGCCCGCAGGCTCGCGGGCAGCTCCACGCCCGGCAGGTACCGGTCGTTGTGGCGCTCGCGGCCGATGCGCTCGGCGAGCTCGCCGTGGTGCGCCCAGAGCGCGGTGGGGTTGCCCTTGTCCGCCAGCAACTTCGCCAGCGCCGTCCCCCACGCGCCGGCCCCGATGACTGCGACGTTCGCCATGGCAGTGACCCTATCACCACCCGCGCGCGGGGGCCGACGGCGGCGCGCCTCACGGCGCGCGGCTCGACCCGCCGGCGCGCCGCTCGACCCGCCGGTGTTTCGACTATGCTGCGCCCATGCTCTTCCGCACCGCCGCGCTGCGCGCGCTCGGCCTCGCGCTCTGCCTCTCGCTGCTCGGAACGGTGTGCGGCGCATGCGGCCAAGGCGCGCTCGGCGTGATGCCTGGCGTCGTGAACGATCCGGGAAACCTGTCCCTCCGCAGGGCCATCCTCGCCTTCGCGACGAGCCAGCTCTGCACCGAGATGCGGAAGCGGAGCGTGCCGCTGCGCCTCCGCGACGAGGATCCGGTGACGGGCCGGTTCTACCCGGGCTCGTGCGTCGCCCAGGAGCTCGCGAACGGGCACCTGTTCCTCCAGTTCGGGGGGAGCGGCGTCGTCTGGACGAACCTGACGAAGCGCATGAGCTTCGATGCGAGCGCGGCCGTCGAGTACGACCACGACTTCCTGATGGATGGCGACACGATGTACGTGTACTTCCGCCAGCGCTCGACGACGGCGGCGAGCTTCACGACCAAGCTCATCGAGCAGCCCGCCGCGATCTCGCTCGGCGGCGTGTCGCTCGCCCAGGGCAGCGCGTACGCGAACGCGCTCGGCGCCCAGCTCCTGAAGACCGAGATCGCCCGGGGGTTCACCGTCATCCGCGACGACGACGGCGCCGTGCAGTTCGGGCTCGGCATCATCGAGAAGGGGAAGCGGCCCGACGCGCCGTACGAGCGCCGCGACAACGGCAAGCTGCTCCTGGCAAACGAGCGCACCGAGGTGCACCAGGAGCAGCGCGATATCATCGGCCCGCTGGAGATCGCGGGCAGCGACGAGGCCCTGACGCTCACGGTCGCCGTCGAGGGCGCGCCCGGCGTGGACGTCATCCTCGTGCCTCGCGGCACCGGGGAGCCGTGGCTCCAGGCGTACCTGACGCAGCCCGCGCCGGCGCCCCTGACAGCGGCGGCCCTGCTCGACGAGCCGGTGTACTCCGGCGCCCCCTGGCGGCGAACGGTGCCGCTGCCCAAGGGGCAATACTACCTGGTCATCGACAACACGAGCGCCGCAGGGCGGACGCAGCCAACGACGTACGCCCGCGACGACCGCGCGGCCCTCGTGAGCTACGCCGTCGAGGTCGGAGACGCGCCCTGACGAGGGCGAACGAGGGGCGAACGAGGGGCGAACAAGGGCAACGAGGGCGAACGAGGACACGCGGGCGACGACGCCGACGGACCGCGCGTCGCCCGCCACGCCTGCGCACTTGCCGCGGCGAGGGGCGGCGTATACATAAGCTCTCTCTTGCCGCCGCGCCCCGATGATCAACCCCAGAGCGTCCCGTCGGTCGCGGCCAGCCGGCCCGCAAGCTCGGAGTTCAGACCCTCGATGAGGGGAAGCGCGAGCTCGGAGCCCCGCGCCAGCGCGGCCAAGTCGACAGGCGGCGCAGATCCGCGCTCGACTGGCAGCTCTCCTCCGCCAGGGGGCAGGGACGGCCGGGCGCCGCTGCGCTTCCTGTTCCACCTCGTGTGGATCTGCATCGTTCCCTTCGCGCTCGCGGTCCTGAACGTCTGGCTGCTCACCCCGCCGGCCGAGGGAGGGAGCTCCCAGCCGCTCCGGGTCTTCGTCGGCGAGCAGCAGATCCCGGCGGGCATCGTGCTCTTCACGATCTTCGCGATGATCCTCTGGCGGTTCCGCCACGAGCTGCCGTTCGCTTCGGCGATCGGCGTGGGCGGCCGCCGGGACATCCCCCCGAAGGCGCGCGCTCGCTTCGAGGACGCCGCGGCGCTGCTCGAGGAGGCCCACCGGATCCTGCGCGGCCGCAAGCGTGACGTCGAGCGCGAGCTGACGAGCGGCGAGCGTGAGCAGGTGACGCAGGCGATCGCGGCCCTCGAGCGCGCGATGAGCGCCGAGACGTTCGACGCCGACGAGTTCGACGCCGCCCACAGCCGCGCCGATCGCGCGGTCGGCGAGCACCTCGGCCGCTGGCGCAAGGGCGAGATGCGCGAGTACGCGGAGTCGATCGGCATCGCCGTCGCCGTCGCGCTCCTCCTGCGCGCCTTCGTCGTCGAGGCGTTCAAGATCCCGAGCGGCTCGATGATCCCGACCCTCATGGTCGGCGACCACATCTTCGTCAACAAGTTCACCTACGGCCCGCTCATCCCGTGGACCGACCAGCGCCTCTTCCCTCGCCTGCCGCCGTCGCGCGGGGACGTGATGGTGTTCAAGTTCCCCGAGAACAAGGAGCAGGACTTCATCAAGCGGACGATCGCCATCCCCGGCGACACGCTGGAGGCGATCAACGGCCGCCCCGTCATCAACGGCTGGCTCGTCCCCCACTGTCACGTCGGCCCCTACCACTACGAGGGCCGGCAAGCGGAGCTGTTCGTCGAGTACCTCGGAGACAAGTCGTACTTCACGCTCTACGAGAAGAACCCCGACGGGATGATGTGCGTGGAGAGCGACGACTGCACGCCGGGCTCCTCGTGCCGGGGCGGCATCTGTGGCGATCTCCAGGGCCCCTTCAAGGTGGCCGCCGACGAGGCGTGGGTGATGGGCGACAACCGCAACAACAGCCACGACTCGCGCAGCTGGCGCGGCGGGCTCGGGGCGGGCGTGCCCTTCGATCACATCAAGGGACGCGCGATGTTCGTGTGGATGAGCTTCGGCCCCGGCGGCGGCATCGCGCAGGATCGCCTCTTCGTGAACGTCATGGGGCGCCCGAAGCTCCCCGGCGCCCACGAGGCGACCCTGCACGACGGCCTTGAGAAATGCCTCCGCGAGCGGCCCCCCGTCTCCGAGACGACCCCGCCGCCCCCGCCCGCGCGCCCTCAGTCGAAGCGCCGCTGAAGCCGCGCCGGCAGCGCGTGGGCGCGCAGCCTCCCCGACAGCGCGTGGGCGGTCTTGTCTCCTCGAGGTCGACGCGGCGAGTCATCCGGTCCAGGGCGACGGAGCAGACGGTGCGCCCGGGGCGCCGCGGGATCGAGCCGAAGAGGCCGAGGAGAGACGCCGGAGACGGGAGCAGCCCGAGCGCAATTTTCTGATGGGCGGTCGCTCGTTCACGCGCCACGCTTCCCATGCCCGAGGCGCCCGTGCGCCAGCTGCGTGAGCTGCGTGCGCCTCGAACCCCGAACAGGAGCCAGGTGCATGAGCGACGCGATGTGGGCGCTGACGTACAACCGCGAGAAGCAGCCGTGGGAGTCCACCGTCGGGCTGTCCAAAGATCAGGTCGAGCGCCCGGCGATCGACGAGGCCAGGGACTACCACGACCGCGCGAGCGTCCTCGTCAAGCCGATCATGACGGGCTTCTGCGGCTCGGATCGCGGCATCTGGTTCCGCAGCGCCTTCAAGGACATGATCCTCTCGTCGCTCGATCGCGATCGGAAGGCGACGCGCACGATCGGCCACGAGCTGCTCGGCCGCGTGGTCGACCTCGGGACCGACGCGCGCCGGTCCTTCGGGCTTCAGATCGGCGACATCGTGTCGACCGAGAGCCACATCGCCTGCGGCGCTTGCTACCAGTGCCGCGTCGGCGACACCCACGTGTGCGCGGACGACAAGATCATCGGGATCAGCGAGGATGGCTGCTTCGCCGAGCTCGTCAAGCTGCCCGCGAAGAACCTCTGGCGCACCGACATCGCGAGGATCCGGCCCGAGGTCGCCGCGGTGCAGGAGCCGTTCGGCAACGCCGTGCACGCGTGCACCAAGGTGAACCTCCGCGGCAAGCGCGTGGCCATCTTCGGCTGCGGCACCATCGGCCTGTTCGCGATCGCGATCGCCCGCGCGATGGGGGCGATCTACGTCATCGGCGTGGAGCCGGCGGAGCGGAACGCCGAGATGGCCCGCCGCCTGGGCGCCGACGCGGTCCTGCGCCCGCACCGCGCGAGCCCGGAGCGGCCCCACGCGAGCGATCCCGAGCTGACGGAGCGGGTCCGGAAGCTCACCGACGGCGTCGGCGTCGACGTCGTGCTCGAGATGAGCGGCGTGAACAGCAGCGTCAACAACGCGATCCACGCGGCGAGGCGCGGGGGCGACGTGATCCTCTTCGGCCTGAAGAGCGGTGACGCGGTGATCGAGAACTTCGACCGCCTCATCGTGGACGGCATCAGCCTCCACAGCGTGATCGGCCGGCGCATCTTCGAGACGTGGCACATCACGCGCCACCTGCTCGAGTCGCGCGATCCGAACATCCACGACCTCATCTGGGAGGTCATCCTGAACCGGGGCGAGGGGACGGTGTTCGACTTCGAGGGCTACGACGCGGCGGCCTTCCAGGAGGCGATCTCGAGCCACCCGAAGGTGATCCTCCGCTACTGAGCCGCTCAGGCGACGACGCCGAGGCGCCGGCCGACCCTCAGGAAGGCGTCGATCGCCTGATCGACGTGCTCGGGCTCGTGCGCGGCGGAGAGCTGCACCCGGATGCGGGCCTCGCCCTTCGGCACGACGGGGTACGAGAAGCCGATGACATAGATGCCCTCGGCGAGCAGCGCCCTCGCCATCTCGTTCGCGAGCTGCGCCTCGCCCAGCATGATGGGCACGATCGGGTGGATGCCGGGCTTGATGGTGAAGCCGGCCTGCGTCATCCCCTGCCGGAACCGGCGCGCGTTCTCCATCACCCGCGCGCGCAGCGAGGGCTCCGCGTCGATGAGATCGAACACGGCGATCGAGGCGCCGGCGATCGCCGGGGCGAGCGTGTTGGAGAACAGGTACGGCCGCGATCGCTGCCGGAGCAGGTCGACGATCGGCTGCCGGCCGGTCGTGAAGCCGCCGCTCGCCCCGCCCAGCGCCTTGCCCAGGGTGGAGGTGATCACGTCGACGCGGTGCATGACCCCGCAGAGCTCCGCGGTCCCGCGCCCCGTCGGCCCGATGAACCCGGTCGCGTGCGAGTCGTCGACCATCACCATCGCGCGGTACTTGTCGGCGAGATCGCAGATGGTGTCGAGCTTCGCCAGGTACCCGTCCATCGAGAACACGCCGTCGGTGGCGATGAGCCGGAGCCGCTTGCCGGCCGTCGCGCGGAGGATGTCCTCGAGGGCGGCCATGTCCCCGTTCGGGTAGCGGTGCCGCTCGGCCTTGCAGAGGCGGATACCGTCGATGATCGACGCGTGGTTCAGCGCGTCCGAGATGACGGCGTCCTCCTCGCCGAGGAGCGTCTCGAAGAGGCCGCCGTTCGCGTCGAAGCACGACGAGTAGAGGATGGCGTCCTCGGTGCCGAAGAAGCGGGCGATCCTGGACTCCAGCCGCCGGTGAAGGTCCTGCGTGCCGCAGATGAAGCGCACGCTGGAGAGGCCGAAGCCGTGCGTGTCGATTGCCTCCTTCGCCGCCGCGATGACCGCCGGGTGCGACGACAGGCCAAGGTAGTTGTTCGCGCAGAAGTTGAGGACCCCAGCGCCACCTTCGGTCCGGATCACCGGCCCCTGCGGCGTCGCGAGGATCCGCTCTTCCTTGTAGAGACCCGCCGCACGGATGTCCTCCAACGCCCGTACGTACAGTGACCGAGCGACATCGAACATGACGTCGTTATAAAACGGGGCTGTCGGCCGGTCGACGGGGGAACGCCGTCCGGACACCCAGGGCGGCGCTGCTCATGGGCCTGAGCGCCAGCAGGCGACCCCGGACACGGGAGGCAGGGTGCACGCGGCTTTGTCGCGCGCAGCGCGGCCGCGGCCTACTCGATCCGGGAGGCACGTGGCAGAACGGGCAGCGTCCAGCGCCGCGCGATCGCCGTGCGGCTCGCGTCGCGTGCCAGCGCGCGCCGCGCGAGCCGAGCGCACGAACGGCGCCCTCGGGAGGAGCAGGCATGACGGAAGCCAGGGGGGACTTCCGGCGAAGCGCCGGTGTGCTGTGTGCTGTCGCGTCGCTCGCGGCCGCCGCGAGCAACCCGGGCTGCAGCCGCGCGGAGGATCCGCCCGGACGGACCAGCGCGGGCTCCACCGGCGGAGCGCCAGGCACGACCGCGGCGAGCGGAACGGGAGGCGGGGGCGGCGCGGGGGGTGATGCTCCCTATGCGGCTTTGCCGCTCGTCCCGGCGATCGCGTTCGACGCGACGCCGGATGTCGCCGGGGCTTACGTGTACTTCACCGGTCTTGGCGCGGACGGCAGGGCCGGCGTCTTCAGGATCGGCGCGCAAGGCGGCGCGGGCGCCGCCGAGATCGCGGCCGGTCCGCCGCTCGTCGCGCCGCTCGGGATCGCGACGAGCGCGGACGGCGGTCGCGTCTTCGTGGCCGACCCAGGCGCGGGCGGCCCGGCGCTCGACGACGCGGGCGCCCTCTTCGCGATCGACTTGCCCGGCGGCGCCGTCGCCCCGATCGACGGCGGCGAGGGGCTGCGCGCGCGCGGCCTCGAGGTCGCCCGCGGCGCGGACAACGAGGAGCGGATCATCTTCTCGGGGCGCGATCGCGACGATGGCCAGCCCGGCGTGTTCTCGCTGCCGGCGCGCGGCGGCGAGGTGTCGGCGCTCGCCAAGGGGAGCCCGCTCGTCGACCCGAGCGGGATCGCGGTCGCCGGCCGGGGCGACGTCTTCGTGTGCGACCCCCTCGCGAGCCCCGACAAGACGGCGACCATCTTCAGGATCGAGGACGGCTTCGTGAGCCCGTTCGCGACCGGGCTCCACGTCGGTACTCCGTGCGGCATCGCGCTGACGCGCGACGACGCGGCGCTGCTCGTGCTCACGCGCGACCCGACCCGAGGCGCCGACGAGGTCGTGTGGATCGAGGTGGCGTCCGGAGCGCGCTCGGCGACGACCGCTGGCGCGCCTGGCCACGACGAGCCCGGGGGGCTGCACCGGGCGAGGGGCGCCGACGTCTTCGCGTTCGTCGATCACAGGGCCCAGGAGCAAGGCTCGGTGTTCCTGCTCAGGCAATGAGCCGCAGAGGAGCGATGGAAGGACCCGCACGCATGATCCACCGACCGTCGCGCGCCGTCGCCGTCTTCACGGCGTCCGTCGCGCTCAGCGCGCCCAGCCTCGCCGCAGCGTCGAGCCACCGCGAGGCGCCGGCCATCGCGAGGGATCCGGCCGCCGATAACACCGACCTGTACGCGTGGGTGGAAGGCGGCAACCTCGTGATCCTCGCGAGCTACATTCCGCTCGAGGAGCCCGCCAGCGGGCCGAACTTCCACGGCTTCTCGGACGACGTGCTCTACGAGGTGCACATCGCGCGCGGGCCGTCGAGCCTCGAGGACGCGCTGACCTATCAGTTCCGGTTCTCGACCAGGCCGTACGTGGCGGCGGATCCGGCCGGGCACACGCCGCCGCCGAGCGGCGGCAACGAGTTCTTCTCGCAGCTCGCCGGCGGAGAGCAGACGTACACCGTGACGAGGATCGAGGGCGGCGCGTCGACCGTGCTCCTGAGGGACGCCCCGGTCGCGCCGCCGAACATCGGGAGGAGGACGAACCAGCTCGCCTACCGGATCACCGGCGGCGGCTACCCGGCCTTCGCAATGTCCTCGAAGTTCCTCAAACAGATGGCGGGCGGCGCAGGGCGCGCCTGGGCCGGGCCGCGCGACGACGGGTTCTACGCGGATCTCGGCCGCGCGTCCGATCTGGCGGGGCTGTGCCCGCTCCTCGCGGCGCCGAACCCGTCGTGCACCGCGCGCGACAACCTCGCCGGCTTCAACGTCCACACGCTCGCGCTCGAGCTCCCGCTCGCCGCGGTCAACGGCGGCGCGGAGCCGACGCCGGGGCCGAGCGACCGGCAGACGCTCGGCGTCTGGGCCTCCGCGAGCCGCCGCAAGGTGCGGATCCTGCGCGCGAACGGCAAGGAAGATGGCCTCGGTCCCTGGGTCCAGGTGTCGCGTGTCGGCCTGCCGCTGATCAACACCTGGATCATCGGCCTGCAGGACAAGGACAAGTACAACCGCGCGCACCCGCGCGACGATCTCGCCAACTTCGGAGCCTACTTCCTGAACCCGATCCTGGTGCGGGACGCCGAGTTCGCCGGGCTCTACCAGGCAGGCCAGCCCCTCGCGGCCTTCGATCCCGAGGCGCTGAAGCAGAGCCGGACCGACCTCATCGACGCCTTCAACCTGAAGCCCGCGAGCCTCGGAGGGCACAGCCTGGAGACCGTCGGCGACGTGCTCCGGATCGATCTGGGCATGCCGTCGGGCTTCCCGAACGGCCGCGCGCTGGTCCCCGGCGCGGATCACGAGCAGACCGACGTCACCGACGCGCTGCTCACGCTCGTCCTGACCGGCGCGCTCGGCGCGACGGCGGGCGACGGCGTGGGCGCGAACGACGCGCGGTTCCTCCCGGCCTTCCCTTACCTCGCGACGGCCTGGGAGGGCGCGACCCAGGGCCACTTCCGGCCCTGAGCCGCCCGGCGTGGCGCAGCGCGCGCAGCTCGCCTGTCACGGCGCAGCGCACCGCATCCCGCACACGCCGCGTGCGGCGCCCCCGCGCGCTCGTCGAACACACGCGGCGCGGCACTCGCCGTCGCGCGTGCAGGCCTCGCCCTCGGCCTTCGGCGCCGCGCAGCGCCCGTCCACGCAGCGCGCGCCGGCCGCACAGAGCCCGCCGAGGCAGGCGGCGCCGGCGGGGGGCAGCGCCGCCTCGCTGCAGCGCGCGTCGACGCAGCGGCGGCCCCTCCCGCAGGCCGCGTGGGCATCGCAGCGGCCGCCGAGCGGGACGTCGTCCGCGCACGCGCGCCCGGCGCAGTGGCCGCGGCACTCGGGGTGCGCCTCGGCGTAGCGCGTCTGCCGGGTGACCGCGGCCAGCGCGTCGACCGAGAGGCCGCAGGGCCCCGCGGCGCGCGGGGCGCGGCAGGTGCCCGCGTCGGTGGGGCCGGCGCCTTCGCAGCGCAGCCCGCCCGCGCACTCGAGCGACGACCGGCACCGGGCCCCCTCGTCGAGCGCGCCCCGCACGATCCCCTCGCATGCGGGCGGGACCGGGGCGGCGAGCGGAGAGACCCAGTCGCACCCATCGAGCGATCGTTCCATCGCATCGACGCAGCGGCCCACTTCGTCGGTCGATAGCGTCACCGCCCGCGCGCGCACCGCGACGCTCAGCGCGCGCGCGCACTCGGCGGCAGCCTGGAAGCCCGCGGCGCCGCCGCAGCACGCCGCCTTGCGCCGCGCGGGCAACGCATGAAGCGCGTCGCATAGCCGGGCCGCGAGCGGCTCCGGCGCGCCCTCGGCCTTCCCGTAGACGGGGGTGATCTCGTCGCCCGGCAGGTTCTCCGCGGGCCCTGCCGGCGAGGGCGCCGCGGTCGCATCCGCCCCCGGCGAGGGCGCCGCGATCGCGCCTGCCTCCGGCGAGGGCGCCGCGGCCGCATCCACCCCCGGCGAGGGCGCCGCGGTCGCGCCCGCCTCCGGCGAGGTGCGGCGAGCACACGCGGCGCAGAGGTGCACGATCAGCGCCGCGGCGCAGAGCCGCTGCAGGCGGTGGCCATCCGTCTGGACAGGCAATGCGATCTCCTCCGCGCTGCGCGCTGCTGGTCGATCGAACGATGCGCTGGAGCGGCGAGCTTGCCGGCGCAGGCCGGCGAGGCAAGCTCTTTCGCGATCGGATCGAGCCTGTGACGCCCCCGGGTGAGCCGCGGCGCGCCCAGGGCGGAGCTCCAGCGCGAGGGGAGGTGAGCGCTCCGATGCTGCGACGAACGGGTTGCCTCTTCGCCTGCGCTGCCCTGAGCGGAAGCCTCGGTTGCACCGAGCGCCCGCGCGCCGAGGCCGTCCCCGCCGCGACGGTATCGACCGGGCGCGCCGCCGAGGCGCCGGCGCCCTCGAGCCTCGACGCGGCGCGCGCGCTCGCGCTCGCGGCCCCAGCGGGCGCGAGCGCTGTCGATCGCGAGATCGAGGCGCTGTCCCGACGCCTCGCGACGGCGCCCGGCGGCGCGGATCTCTGGAGCGCGCTCGGCCACGCGTGGCTCCGAAAGGCGCGCGCCTCGGGTGATCCGTCGCTCTACGGCCGAGCTCACGCGTGCGCGGAGGTCGGGCTCGCGCTGGCCGCAGGAGATCGCGCGTCGCTCAACCTGCTCGGCCTCGTGTTGATCCACGAGCGCAGGTTCACCGAGGCGCGCGACGCGGCGGAGCGGGTCCTCTCGCGGGACGAGGGCGACGCGCTCGCGCTCGGGACGCTCAGCGACGCCGCCCTCGCGCTCGGCGCCTTCCAGGTCGCGGCGCACGCGGCGCAGCGGATGGTCGACCAGCGGCCCGGCCTGCCGTCCTACGCGCGGGCCGCACACCTGCGGTGGCTCCAGGGCGACGCGGCGACGGCGAAGCGGATCATCCGCCTCGCGATCGACGCCGGCGACCCGGGCGAACCCGAGGCGCTCGCGTGGACCCTGACCCAGGCGGCCATGATGTTCTGGCACGAGGGCGACCACGACGGCGCAGACCTGGGCTTCGAGCGGGCGCTCGCCGCGCAGGCCGGGTATCCGCCGGCGCTCGCCGGCAGGGCGCGCGTCGCGCTGGCCCGCGGCGCGTGGGGCCGCGCCGTCGAGCTCCTCGAGCGGGCCCACCAGCAGAGCCCGGACGCGGAGACCGCGTGGCTGCTCGGCGACGCCAGGATGGCTGCAGGCGATCACGCCGGCGCAGCGCGGGCCTACGCCGGCGCGGTCGACGCGGGGCAGCGGTCGGACCGCCGGACCCTCGCGCTGTACTACGCGACCAAGGGCCTTGAGCGCGACGAGGCGCTCCGCCTCGCCGACGCGGAGCGCGCCGTCCGCGCAGACATCTACACCGAGGACACCCACGCCTGGGCGCTGTACCGCGCGGGCAAGCTGGCCGAAGCGCGCGCGGCCAGCGACAGGGCGCTGGCGCTCGGCACGAGGGACGCGCGCTTGCTCTACCACGCCGGGGCGATCCGGATCGCCCTGGGGGACGTGGCGCGCGGCGAGCGGCTCGTGCGGGACGCGCTCGATCTGAACCCCGGGTTCGACATGACAGGGGCCGCCGAGGCCGAGCAGCTCCTCGCGCGTCGCAACGCCCCCCGCGGCCCGGCGCGCTGACGGCCTGATCGAGGAGCAGCGCGCCAGGCGCGCTGAGGGTGAGCTCGCGAGGCGTGCCTTGTGGTGAGAGCTCGCGAGTCCGGCCGAGCGGGGACTCGACCTCAGGTGTCGTATTTCACCGTCGACGGGACCACCAGTGGTGGAGGAGCGATAGCGGGTTGCGACGGCGCCGGGGCGGGCTCATCAATGGGGCCCGAGCCTGGCTGGCTCTTGGGTGGCTGGCCATGGAGCTCCCGCAGCCGAGCGGGCGCGGGCTCGATCGCTGTCGGGGCCTCATCTCCTCCCGGCTCGCCCTGCGCGATGGGGGGCACGCTCACCGCGGGCGGCGGCGGGACGAACATCCTCGGCACCTGGATCGAGCGGGCGATCGACGCGACCTCGGGGAAGCTCATGGCCATCCGCTCGACAAACGCCGCACGGGCCGCATCATCGGGGGCGCTCGCCGAGGCCTTCGCGACCCGCAGCGCCGACCAGAGCTCGTAATACCAGGCGGAGAGGGAGGCATGCGCTTCCAGCAGGTCACGAATGGTATCCTCGGAAACGATGATGTTCTTGCCCATGGGCGAGAGGATACATGACCGAGCGACGCCTCCCACCTCGTTCGAGCGGCCCAACACCGGCGGAGCGGGTACCGGACCCGACCTCGACACGCGCGGCGTCCGGCGCTCTCCGCGGCCCCGGGACAACGCGCGACGACGCCACGTCGCTCAGGATCGTCACCTATAACGTCCGCTACTTCGGGCACGGGACGCGGGGCATCGCCTCGACCAGCGCCGCCATCACCCGGATCGCGACGACGCTCGCGCGGATGTCCCCGCTGCCCGATCTCGTGTGCCTCCAGGAGGTCGAGACCCAGTCGCTGAGGTCCTCGACGATGAACCCGCGCTGGCACCCGGAGGAGACCCAGCTCGATCGCCTGATGACCGAGCTGCACGCGGCGCTGGCGCAGGCAGAGCGGCGCGAGCGCTACGTCGCCTACTACTTCCCCGCGCACACCTACAGGCTTACCTCGCGGACGAACATCTACACGACCGGGCTCGCGGTGCTCGCGCGCGACACATTCCACATCGGACACCACAACGCGGAGCGCCCGCACGACATCACCCATCGGCGGGGGGTCAAGAGCCTGAAGCAGACGCGCATCTGCGCGCACGTGTCGTTCGAGCACGAGAGCGGGCAGAGCTTCGATGTGTTCAACACCCACCTCAGCCTGCCGAGCGTGTTCTCGCGGGAGTTCTGGACAGGCGATGCGCGGATGGGGTTCGGGCCCAATCAGATCGAGGAGGCGAGGGTGCTCGCCGATTTCGTCCGGCGCGAGCGCCGGAGCGACAACTTCGTGGTGGTCGGCGACTTCAACTCGCTGCCAGGCTCGCCGGTCGATCGCTTCCTGCGCGAGGAGATCGGCTTCGTGGACGCGTTCGCCAAGGTCCGCTGCCTCTCCGAGACCGAGGCGCGCGCCTTCCCGACGGCCGGCTTCATGAACCTCCGCATGCACCTCGACCACGTCTACTCGTCCGAGCGCCTCCAGTGGCTGGACTTCACGGGCACGCACCCGTTCGGGCACAGGGGCGCGTTCGCAGGGCTGTCCGATCATGTCCCCCTGATCGCGCGCTGCCGCCTGCCGGGCGCCGCCGGCTGACCGCCGCGCGGCGCCGCCGCCCTGAGCGCGGCGCGGCGGCCGGTCACCCCGGCAGCCAGAGCAGGTCGTCCATGATGGGCTCGAGGCACGCGGAGATCTGGGGGCCGAGATCGCCGCCGCACGCGAGCTTGCCGAAGCAGGCGCGGACCTCGTGCCGGCCGCGGCTGTTCATCGCGCCGATCGCTCGCTCGAGCTGCGGGCCGAGGCCGTCCTCCAGGCTCTGCCGGCAGGTGTCGTAGTCGAGGTCTCCGCACCCCGCGAGGCGGCCGCAGAGGACGGCCATGTACGGCGCCAGGTCGGCGCGCGGGAGCGTGGTGGCCGTCATGGCCTCGGAGCCGCAGCGGCTCACCTCCTCCGCATAGGCGGCGGTGAAGGGATCGCCCTCGAAGCGCCGCAGCGCTGCCAGCGAGCACTCCGAGGTCGCGCGGAGCATCTTCGGCGAGGCCATCGTCGTCATCTGCGTGCACTGCTCGAACTTCGGCCAGCCCTTCGCCTGCTCGGTGGCCCGCTGGTAGAGCGCCTCGAGGTACACGCACCAGGCGCGCTGGGCCTCGCGTTGATCGCGCTGCTCGACGCTCGCGCCCCGCGCGCCCTGCCCGTCGGGCGATGCCTGCGCGGGTCGCGCGGGCGCCTTCGCGGAGGCGGCGGGCGCCGGCGCGCCGCCGCATCCCGACGCGAGGGCCGCGGAGATCAGCGAGGCCGCGCCGAGCATGGAGACGGCGGCGCGGAAGCTGCGTTCATGGATTGTGCCTTTCACGGGAGCCCCCCCTTCGTCGAACAGGCTGCGCAGCAGCTTTCCTGGCCCATCGAGGCCACGCGCGTGCAGAACCGGCCCAGCGACGTGCACCTGCACAGCCCAGGCCACACGCGCGCCGGCCGAGGCGGCGTCGGGCGAGCGGAGGCGCTCGGGGCGCGCGGCGGCGGAGCGGCGCGCGGTCTTTGCTCGATCAGCGGCCAGACCGAGAGCCGGGCCGCTGGCCAATGAGCAGCTTGAGCTTGAAGAGCGCGCCGATCTGCCCGCGGTCCATGGCAATGCGCGGGAAATTCAGGGGGTCGAAGGACGAGAGCATGCAAAGGCCGGAGTTGTTGGTGAAGCCGATCTCGAAGCCGGCGTCCTTCACGGCGCGATGGAAGGCGCCGCACAGGCTGTATCCGACGGGGTACGCGACCGCGTACACGGCCTCGTTCAGGGCGTCGGAGAGCACGCGGCGGGAGCGCGCAAGATCGCGAGTGGCCTCTTCGGGCGAGAGCGTCTGGAGGACACGATGGCTGTGCGAGTGCGACTGCACGTCCATGCCCGCCCGGCGCAGCGCCCCGATGGCGTTCCAGTCCATGATCGTCCTGGTCGCGAGCGCGCGCTCCTCGCCGAGGTCGATCGACACCCCCGTGGCGCGCTCGATCTCGTCCCAGAGGCGCCCGATGTCGACCCCGGAGGTGTGCTTGATGGTCTGGCAGACGAGCATCGCCGCGGCGATCGGGTCGCGCAGCGGCTCGAGCACGAGCGTCGCTGGGTAGGCGATCTCGACGCGCGCCCGCCGGCACCGGTGCATGAGGAGCGCGACGCGATCCCACCAGAAGAGGCGGCCCCTGTCGGGGTACCCGGTGGCGATGAAGAACGTGGCCGTGACCCCCGCGCGCTCGAGGAGGGGCAACGCGACGTCGTGGTTGTCACGGTAGCCGTCGTCGAACGCGACCATGACGGGGTTCGGCGGGAGCTTCCGTCCCTTCGCGAGGAGCCGCACATCCCGGAGGGACACCACGGTGCCGTGCGTCTTGATGACCGCGAGCTGCTCCTCGAACTCGCGCGCGCTCACCTCGGCGACCCCCGGATCGAGCTCGTCCACCTCCGAGACGTCCGCGATGCGGTGGTAGGTGAACACGGAGAGCACGGGCAGCCGAAGCTTCGCGCGCAGCCAGAGAAAGCGATCCAGGAGCCCGAGGGTGTCGAGCACCCCGGCAGCCAGCACACGACGACCGCGTGGCAACCTCCTGCGAATCCACGTCAGTGGATGTGCGACGACGTACACGAATGTATTCCAGCACACATTCGACGTTCGTGCTTGCTCTCGAGACCGGCTCCGACGGCGAAGCTCCTGCGCTTCCGGCGGGTGGGCCGCCGACCGGGGAATCCGGCGCGGCAGTGATCCCGCTAAAGTGGCGCCCGATGTTCTCGACGGACGCCCCCCCGGACGCCCCCCAACCTGGGTCGGACGTACCTCAACCTGAGTCGACGGGCGCGGACGTACCTCAACCTGGGTCGACGGGCGTGGACGTACCTCAACCTGGGTCGGACGAGGGCCCCCCGTCGAAGCCGCCCTCCCCCGGACCTGGTTCAGCCCAGGCCCCTCTGTCGAAGCCGCTCTCGCCGCTCGGCACCGCTGGAGTTGCGCTCGCGACTGCAACCATCCTGTTTGCGCTGGGGGTGTACACCGTCGAGACGAGCCTGCCCGAACTGGCGGCGCGCAACCGAGCGTCTCGACCGGCGATCGTGGCCACCGGCAGTCCTGAAAGCATCACCGCGGTGGCTTCAAAGCAGGCGGCCGTCTCCGTGCAGCTGGCGGCCGCGCCCCCGGCGAGCGCGACCGACGCCACGGCGCAGCCAACGCCGACAGCATCCTCGACGCCGCATGCCGAGACGGCGGCACCTCCAGCACCACCAGCCACCGAGACGGCGGCACCTCCAGCACCACCGGCCACCGAGACGGCAGCCCTTCAACAACAGACATCCGTCGACGCTGCAGCGACGACTCCGACGACCCCGCGAAAGGGCCACGGCCTGCTCAAGCTCAACTCCTCCCGGAATGCGACCGTCTACGTGACGGGTGTGCCGGTGGGGCCCAGCGAGCGACCCGTCGAGGTGCGTTGCGGGCGCTTTTTCGTTCGACTCGGCGAGCCGACGCGCGACGGCACGCGATGGCTCACCGAGGGCAGGACCGTCCGCGTCAAGTGCGGTGTGCTGACGGAGGTGAGCTTCTGAGCTCGTCCGCCCCGCTCTCGGCGGTCGCGAGGACGAGGTAGGTCACCGAAGCTGCGCCCGCGCCGAGGAGCGCATCTCGACACGCCGCGAGCGTGGCCCCCGTGGTCGCCACGTCATCGATGAGCGCGACCCTCCGGCGCTGAACGCGCTCGGGCGCGTGCACGCGAAACGCACCTGCCACGTTCTGCAGGCGGAGATCGCGCGGGAGCTGCGCCTGCTGCGCGGTGGGACGGACACGGCAGAGGGCCCGTGGCGCGAAGGACACCGCGAGTCCGTCAGCGACGTGCGCGGCCAGCAGGGCGGCCTGGTTGTACCCACGCTCGGCGAGACGACGCGGATGCAGCGGCACCGGGACAATGAGGTCGACGCGCACCTCCGCATCGCGCGCCGCGCAGAGCATCAACCGGCCGAGCGGGCGCGCGAGATCCGGACGATCTCCGTACTTGAAGCGCCGGATACCTTCTGCAACCGCCCCGCCAAACGGAGCGAACGCGACGAGAGGTGCTCCCGCCGCGACGCGCGTGCCCGCTCCTCCTCGCGGCGCCCCCTCTGCGTAAGGCACGGAGGTCCGCGCGCAATCGGCGCAGAACACCGAGGCATCGGCGATCGGGGTGTCACAGCCCGCACAGGCCGGCGGGCTGAGCGTGCGCGCAGCGGCGGCGACCACGGAGCGGACTGCGGCGGCGAGGGCGCTGGAAAGGCTCATGAGCTACCAGCGCGATCTTCGTCGTGAGTGGACGTGCGGTTGCGTGGGCGCACGAAAGAAGATCTCTTTGCAAACGACGCGCGGTACGATCGCGATCGTCGTGGTTCACGTCCTGAAATTCCGGCGCTCTACCAGCTGGCGGAGGGGCCCCCGTTGAGCGCGTGGAGATGGACGGATGAGCGTGGCGTCCAGCGGAGCCTGAGCACCGCCGAGCTGCGCAGCGCGCTGGCTGCCGGGATCATTCCAGGCTCCACGCTCGTCTGGCGCAAGGGCATGGACGCCTGGGCGCCCGCGTCCAGGCAGCCGGAGCTCGCCGACGCCGCCCAGCTCCGACGCAAGCCCGAGGCGCGCACCGTTGCGCCCGAGGGGCCGGCCGCCGCGGTTGAAGAGGCCGCTCGCGAGGACGGCGCGGCGCTGGAGATCGAGCTCATCGAGGATCTGGGTCCGGCGCCCGCCCGCAGCGGTCAGCCCATCGGCCCGGCGCCCACGGAGAGGTCCTCGAACGGGCGGAGGCCCGCGGCGCCGCACGCGAGCCGGGCGACCACGCGACCGAAGCCGCCTCCCCTGCCGCCGCGCAAGCGAGAGTCCATGGCGACGCTCACGGGCGTCGAGGCGCCGGCAGACGCGCCGGCCAGCGGACAGAACGCGCCGATCGTCGTGCCAGCCGCGGGTGGAACGTTCGATGCGGGGGTCGCCCGCGCGATCACCCAGCTCCCCCGTTACGACGGCCCCTCGCCGGGCGACCAGGGGACGACCGAGATCCCGCGCGCGCCGAAGCTCCCCTCGGGGGCGGAGGACCCCGAGGAGACCTCCGCGGGTCAGCGCCCTGCCGCAGACACAGGCAGCGCCGCGGGCGGCGCCGGCGCGACGACGGACGGCGATGAGCCGGCGCCGCCGAGGCGCGCGGCGGGCGCTGCCGCGCCCAGCAGCCCGGGAACAGCGCCGAGAGCCGCGGGCGGTACGACGTCGCGCGCGGAGGCGAGACCACCCCGGCCGCCGCCTCTCCCCGTCGATCGCGACGCGGCGCCGGCGGGCGCTGCACCGCAGAACGATGGACGCGGCGGAGCGACGACCGGCGCGGATCAGGGCGCCGGCAAGCCGCTCTCGGCGACGCCACCGGCGCCGTCGAGCCCCGGCCGCGCCACGAAGCGCCCCGCGCCCACGGGGAAGCGCTCCGTGCCGCCGCCTCCAGTTCCGGTCCGGTTCCCCGCGGTCGCCGCGAAGCGGCCTGCAGGCCCGCGCGCGCCTGACGCGTCGGCTCAGACGGCGGCCGGCGCAAAGGCCCTCGTCCGTCTCGGAGCGCTCCCCGCGCCGCCTCCGCGCCCCCCTGCGGACGCGCCCCGCGCCACGCCCTTGATGGCAGCGCCCCCCGCGCCGTCGGCCCCGCTGGCGACGCCGACCTTGCCCCTCACTGCGCCGGCCGAACCTGCGCCTGTCACGGGCGCCGCCCCCACGGCGACGGCATCGCCTGGCTCTCGCCCTGCGAGCCCAGCGACGTCCACCGACGGCCCCTCGCCCCGCAGCGCCGAGGACACGCCGGCCGCCGACGGCCGCGATCCCGCGGCGAGCCGCGATCGCAGCGACGCCCCGGAGCCCTCCACCACGGTGCTGCGCCGCGAGAGCCCGGAGCTCCCCACGCCGCCCGTGCCCAGCGAGACGAAGCGCTCTCCTCTGGCCGCCGAGGCGCCGATGGGGCGCCGCGAGTACGCGACGATCCCGTCGGTCGGCGTCGGAGCAAGCGCGTCGCAGGGGCACCCGGCGATGCGCTCGTGGCCGGGGCTGTCGAACCCGCAGCGCAGCGCGACGGCTGCCGACGCGCTCCAGGCGTCGGGCCAGCGCTCGGATCGGGGCTCTGTCCCGGGATCGGGCAACGGCCCGCAAGCGCTCAACCCGCGCGCGCTCGCGGCGCGACGCGGCGACGGCAAGGGGCTCTCTGCAGCGGTGACCGTGCCGGTCTCGTCGCTCGTCGGCCTCTGCGGAGCGGCGGTGCTCATGAGCGTGGTCGCCTTCTTCGCGGGCCGCCGCTCCGTCACGACCGCGCGCCAGTCGCCGGTCGGGACGGCGCGCACGACGCTCGGCGCAGCGCAGGACGCTGCGCGCTCGGCGATCCCCGTCCCGCCGAAGCCTTGCTGGGTGGCGCGTCAGCCGCAGCCATGGGCGCCGCTCGTTGCGAAGAGCATCCCCTTCGAGGTCACGGCGACGAAGGGCGGCAAGCTCGTGGTGGGGTACGCGAAGAGCCCCATGGAGGCCGTCGGCCTCGAGATCGATCCCGCTACCGGGGAGCGGAGCGAGCGGTTCTCTAACCGAGAGGCCGCCGATATCGTGAGCATCTCGCCGGTCGAGGAGCGCTTCACCGTCCTCACGGCGGCGCAGCAGGCCATCCGCTCTCCCGTCAGCGTGCCGGGGCCGCGGTCGTTCGTCGTCGGTCTGGCGGACGGCGCTCTGGTGGCGGCCGATGCTCCCGACGCCGCCCCCTCCCCGCTCTGGCCGGTGCAAGGGGATGAGCCGCTCGAGGCGCCGCGCGCGCTCGCGGCGGGCGCCGGCGGCTACGCCGTCGCGTTCCGCCGCGAGAAGGCCGTGTGGGCAGGCTGGCTCGACGCCGAGCGCAAGCCCGTCGGCGAGCTCACCCGGGTGACCGGCTCCGGAGGCTCGATCGGCAAGCCATCGCTCGGATGGAACGAGCGCGCGCTCGCCGTCGTCTTTGCCGATCGGCCAACGGACGGGCGATGGGAGATCCGCGCCGGGCAGGCCGCTCCGGGGTCCATCCCCGGGTCGACCCAGGTGATCCCGCTCCCTTCCGGCGGCCCCGGGGGAGACGCCTTCGCGCCGGATATCGCGGGGCTCGGAGATGGACGCTGGCTCCTCGTGTGGACCGAGGGCCCTCCGGGGAGCCGCGCCATGCGCGCGCAGACCCTGGCCGCCAACTTCTCCCCGATCGGGGATCCGATCGCGCTCTCGCCGCCGGCCGGGAACTTCGGACAAGGCGTGCTCGGCGTATCGTCGCGCTCGGGTTACGTGGGCGTGGTGTTCCTCTCGAAGCCTGCCGCGAGCTACGAGCTCTGGGGGGTCATCCTCCAATGTGGGTGACGAGGCCGCCGGACCGCGCGAGCCGGATCCGCATGGCGGCGCTCGCGCTGCTGCTGGTCGCGCCGCACGCACCCCTGCTCGCCGCGTGCACCGCGCAGGTCTCGCTGCTCGATCAGGGACAGGCCCTGCGCACGGGCAAGCAGCCCTACGACGAGTTCTTCGAGGCCACCCGGGCGCTCCGCGATGAGTCGCTGAAGGCCGAGGAGCTCTCGAACGCGGCGCCGGCCGAGCTGTCGCGCGCGCTCGGGCTCGATCCGAAATCGGACGGCAAGGCGGCGCTCGAAGCGGCGCGCGCGCGGGCGGCGGAGCTCCGCGCGGCGGGCGTGCTGCTCCAGGTCGAGCTCGTGCCAGAGGCGCGGATCGTGAGCGCCCGAGGCGGGCGCTCGCTGGACGCGAAGGACAGGGACACCATCGCGGCGTTCGAGGCGTCCTTGAAGAGCTCCCTCGCGACGTCGAAGCAGCTCGGCGAGCTGTCGAACCGCGCCGCGGAGCTCGAGAAGAAGCGGGCGTCGCTCTCGGCCGCGTGGGCAGAGGCGCTCGCGGACGATCCGCAGCGTCGCGAGGTGAAGCACGAGCTCGAGGCGGCCGAGCGCGTGATCGCGGAGGCGGGCGCGGCCGCGGATCGACACGCCGGCAGGGCGTCGAAGCTCGCGCTCGATCTGGTGCTCGCCGTCGATTCGGGCGACGCTCCGGCGCGGCGGGGCGCGGCGAGCCGACCGCCGACGAGGCAACCCGCCGCGAGCGTGAAGGCGCCGCCGCGGCGCGGGAGCAGCACGGGGGCCGCCCCGAAGCCGCCGAAGCCACCGACGTCGCACGGCGAGGACGATTTCGATCCCTGACGTCGCTCGCATGGCGCGCGGCGCGCGAGCTGACCCCGCCGGACGCCGGGGCCGCCGGGGGGGAGCGGTGCCGCTTCCCCACTTGTCCGACGCGCATCGGGACGCCTATCCTCGCGCGAGCGATCCAGGAGCGCGGCCCGCCTGAACGCCGCGGTCCTGGCCGCACATCTGCAGTTCGACGCCCCCGCGCTCCGGCCCTCCTCGCTGATGATCCGATCCCTGCCGTTCGCCTCCATCGCTCTGGGATCGGCGCTCCTCGCGCTCACGTTCGCGCCCAGGAGGGCAGCGGCGCAGGCGTCGCCGCAGTCGGAGGGCTTGGCCGTCGGCGGGTTCACGTTCCGCCCCTCGGTGGAGCTCCGGCTCCGCGGAGAGTTCCGCCGGTACCCGGTCGACACGGGCGGCGACGTCTACAGCTCGAACGCGGTGCTCGCCGAGGGCTTCGGAGGCGCGCTGCCGCCGCTCAGCGACACGGGCAGCGTCGTCAAGACGCAGTGGTTCTTCGCCCAGCGCGCGCGCCTCGGGCTGACCGTCGGGCGCGGCCCCGTCACGGGCGTCGTCACGCTGCAGGACGCGCGGCTCTGGGGGAACGACGACGCGATCTTCGTCGGGCCGGGCGAGCCGGCCCTCCCGGAGACGGCGCCGTACGAGGCGTACATCGATCTGCGCACGCGCTCGGGGCGCCGCGCCTTCATCCGGCTGGGCCGGCAGCGGATCGCGTGGGGGGATGGCCGCCTCGTCGGAGCGGACGACGAGACGCTCACCGGGCGATCGCTCGATGCGGTGCGCGCAGGGCTGCAGCTCGGCAACGTCGACCTCGAGGCGATGGCCGTGCTCCTCGCCGCGCCGGGAGGCGCTCCGCCCGAGGTGGCGGGGACGCGCAAGCCCATCGCCGCCGGGACAGGGTCCCAGCTCTACGGCCTGAACGCGATCTGGCGGCTCGCTCCCCTGCTCCACCTCGAGGCCACGGCGCTCGCGCGCATCACCCGGGAGCCGCGCCCGACCTGGCTCACGCCCGGCGACACCGTCGTCCTCGACGCGCGCGTCTCCGGCGACCGCCGGGGCTTTCGCTACGCGATCGAGGGGGCGTACGAGCTCGGTCGTGTGGCCACGTTCGCTGCCGACCGCGCTCTCGGCGCGTTCGCGGCCGCAGCGCGGGCAGAGCTCGAGACAGCGCTCCCCGCCCACCTCACCTTCAGCGCCCGCGCCGCTTACGCGACGGGCGACGATGGTGCGCTCCCGGTGGGCGAGGCGCAGCGCCGCTTCGATCCGATCCTGCCCGACGCGCAGAACAACCACGGCCCCATGGGGCTCTACGCGTGGTCCAACGTGATCGAGGGGGGCGGAAGCGTCCGCGCCTCACCCTTCGACCCGCTGACCGTCTCCGCCGGATACACGTTCGTCGGCCTCGCCTCTCCAGCAGGCAGGTGGGTGACAGCGCGCCTCCTCCCTGTCGGCGCCGCCAGCGACAACGAGAGCCGGACGCTGGGCCACGAGATCGACGTCTCGCTCGCCTTGCAGCCATGGGAGCCGCTGCGCCTCGCGCTCGGCTACGGCCTGTTCATCTTCGGTGACGGCGCCCAGGCGATCTTCACGAAGGCGAACCGCGCGCACGACGACGGCCGCCCGGCGGATCTGCAGCAGTGGGCGTTCCTGCAGGCAACGCTGACCGCCCCCTGAGGCGATGCGGGGAGCGCGCCGGCTGCGCGCGCCGCTTTTCTGCTGGGGAAGGGAATCGAGGGGGCTCGGGGCGCCGCGCCGTCCCGCGTGGCGCCGCAGGTACGCGGGGGGCCGCCCGAGACATCGGGCGCCGCCCCGCGCTTCGGGATCAGGTGCTCGGGGCGGGCTTCGGGGTGCCGAAGATGCTGGCCGCGCGGCGCTTCTCCTTGGCGGCGCGATCGCGATCGCTGTAGCTCGGGATCACGACGCGCTGGCGCTGCGGCAGCTCGCGGCCCCCGACGATGGCGTCGACCTCCTCGGCGTCCAGCGTCTCGCGCTCGAGGAGCGCCGTGGCGAGCCGCTCGAGGATCTCGCGGTTGTCCGTGAGGAGCTGCCGCGCCTCGGCGTGGGCGTCGAGGATGAACCGCCGCACCTCGTCGTCGATCTGGTTGGCGATCGTCTCCGAGTAGTCGCGGCGCCGGCTCGTGAAATCGCGCCCGAGGAACACGCTCTCCTCGTCCGCGCCGTACGAGATCGGCCCGATCACGTCGCTCATGCCGAACTCGGTCACCATGCGCCGCGCGAGGTTCGACGCCTGCTTGATGTCGTTGCCCGCGCCCGTCGTGAACTGGCCGAACACGATCTCCTCCGCCACGCGGCCGCCCATCAGCACCGACAGCCGCGCCTTGGCGAAGTCGCGCGACATGCTGAGCCGGTCCTCCTTCGGCAGCTGCTGCGTGAGGCCGAGCGCCGGGCCGCGCGGGATGATCGTCACCTTGTGGACCGGATCCGAGAGCTTCTCCAGGAGCTTCGCGACGAGCGCGTGCCCGGCCTCGTGGTAGGCCGTGGTCCGCTTCTCCTCGTCGCTGATGACCATGCTGCGGCGCTCGGCGCCCATCAGCACCTTGTCCTTGGCCATCTCGAAGTCGGCCATCGAGACGACATCCTTGTCCTGACGCGCCGCGAGGAGGGCCGCCTCGTTGACAAGGTTCTCGATGTCGGCGCCGACGAACCCGGGCGTGCCCCGCGCCAGGATCTCCATGTCGACGTCCGGACCGAGCGGGACCTTCTTCGTGTGGACCCGGAGGATGCCCTCGCGGCCGCGCACGTCGGGGCGGTTCACGACGATGCGCCGGTCGAAGCGGCCAGGCCGCAGGATCGCAGGGTCGAGGACGTCGGGGCGGTTCGTCGCGGCGACGATGATCACGCCCTCGTTCGACTCGAAGCCGTCCATCTCGACGAGCAGCTGGTTCAACGTCTGCTCGCGCTCGTCATGACCGCCGCCGAGCCCCGCGCCGCGGTGGCGGCCGACCGCGTCGATCTCATCGATGAAGATGATGCACGGCGCGTGCTTCTTGCCCTGCTCGAACAGGTCGCGCACCCGGCTCGCGCCGACGCCGACGAACATCTCGACGAAATCCGAGCCGGAGATCGAGAAGAACGGCACACCCGCCTCGCCGGCGATCGCGCGCGCGAGCAGCGTCTTGCCCGTCCCGGGGGGGCCCATCATCAGGACGCCCTTCGGGATCCGGCCGCCGAGCTTCTGGAACTTCTTCGGGTCCTTGAGGAACGCGATGATCTCCTCGAGCTCGTCCTTCGCCTCGTCGATGCCCGCGACGTCGGCGAACGTCACCTTGTTCTGCGCCTCGCTGAGCAGCCGGGCGCGCGACTTGCCGAAGCTCATCGCCTTGCCGCCGCCGGCCTGGAGCTGGCGCATGAACAGATAGAACATCACGAGCAGGAAGACCGTCGGCAGGAGGTACATGATCGCCCCCGGCCAGAACGGCGACGTCTCCTCCTTCTCGAAGAACACCGCGACCTTGTTGTCGACGATCGTCTTCGTGATCTCGTCGGCGTTGTCCGGCCCGATCGTGACCTTCTTCGTCTTCGTCCCGCTCTTCGGGTCCTTGACCCAGAACGTGTACTCGCGGTCCTTGATCGTGACCGACTCGACGTGCGGATCCTTGTCCTTGGCCTCGACCTGGACCTGGGCCATGAACTCGCTGAACGCGACTTGCGTGGCGGGCCGGGAATCCGGGCTCAAGAACTGCCAGATCGCCAAGAACATCATGATCAGCAGAACCCAGAGCAGCAGCGTCTTGTGCGATTGCTTCACGAGGACCCTCTAAGCTCGCGCGGCGAGCCGGCGTGTACTGAAATTGTACGCGTGTTCCAGTCAGCATGCCACCCGTCAGCTCGGTCGTCGACCGCGGGTCTCCACCGTGGTGACACGGCGAAAAAAGGGGACTCGACAGGGGCCGCGGGTGGGGTGCATGCGGTCAGGTCCCGCGACGCGCAGACCCGTCCTCGATAAGCACGCTGGACTCCTCTGGAAAGCCCACGGCGATCTCTTCGCCGCCGCGAACCCGGACGCGCAGCGGCCGCCCCAGCTTGCGAGCTCGCTCGATCGCGAATCGCTGCGCCCGACCGAGCGGAATCGACAGCGGCTCGCTGCCGTCGAGGACGTCTGAATCGCCGCCAGGCGGCCGATCTCGCCCGGCGACGAGCATGTCCGAGAGCGCGCAGAGGTGGTCGACGATCGCCGGCGACAGGTCCTCGAGGAGCGGGAGGAGCTCGCGGCGGACGCGGACGCGGGTGAAACGGGGATCCCGGTTGCTGGGATCCTCGGCGAACGCCAGTCGATGTCTGCCGAGGTGAGCCAGGACGTCGGCGCGGCGGGCCTGGAGCAAGGGGCGGATGAGCTCGATGCTCGCCGCCGAGCCCGGCTCTGCGCCGCCGCACGCCGCGCCGGCGACGTCGGACGGGAGCGGGGCGCGCGGCGGCAGGACGGCGAGCCCACGCGGCCCCGCGCCCCGCAGCAGGCGCAAGAGCACCGTCTCGGCCCGGTCGTCCGCGGTGTGACCGGTCGCGATCGCGCGGGCGCCGTGCGCCGCCGCGGCGGCTGCCAGCGCGGCAAACCGGGCGGCGCGCGCCCTGGCCTGGAGGTTCGCGCCGGGAACCACGTTCACGCGGGTCTCGGCGTAAGGGACCCCGAGCTGCTCGGACAGGTCGCGCGCGATCGCGAGCTCGGCCGCGGCCGCGGCGCGGAGGCCGTGGTCGACGCCATGCGCGACCACCTCGTGGCCGATCCGCCGCCGGAGCAGCGAAAGGACGTGCAGCAGGGCGGTCGAGTCGGGGCCTCCGGAGCAGGCGCAGAGCACGACGTCGCCGCGAGCGAGCAGCCGCTCGTCCCGGATCAGCCGCTCGGCGAGGCGGATCAGCGACGGGGGGTGCGACCGGCCCCGCCTGGGCGGCGGGGGAGGTCCAGCCGGAGGGCTCATCGCAGCTCGAACGCTTTGCAGAAGATGATCTCGTGGCGATCCTCGAGCGATGTGCTCAGGTGCGGCGCGACCGGGTAGCCAAGCGAGCAACGAGGCCCGCGGCCAGGCGGCCCGGCGCCCGCCTCGTCGGGGTCGGCGACCACAGGGTCGAACGAGGCGCAATCGGGGCAGGCGAACACGAGCCGATAGCGCCGCGCCTCTTCGCGGAGTTGATCGTCGAGGTGGTGAATCATCCCTGGCAGCGTAGCGCAAGCCGCCGGGCGACGGCGCCACACGGCCGCGCGCGGCCCTCCGGCCGAGCTCGGCGGAGCAGCGCTCGGCGCGGAGAGCAGGCCGGCATTCCCGCGCGGATCAGCGCGCGGATCTGCGGGCGCGGGAGAGCCGCACTATCGACTCGATATGGCTCGTCTGGGGAAAGAGCTCGACCGCCTCGATGTCCGTGATCTCGAAGCCGCCGCGGAGGATCCCGCCGAGATCGCGCGCGAGGGTGGCCGGATCGCAGGAGACGTACACGACCACGCGCGCGCTCGAGGCGGCGATCGCGCGCGCCGCGCCGGGAGCCCCGCTGCGCGGCGGATCCAGCACCACGACGTCGGTGCGGGCCGGGATCGGGTACTGATCGGCGTCCGCCTCGATCGCCTTGCCAGCGAGGCCCCGAGCGGCGAGGTTCTGCCGCAAGCAAGCGACCGCCCCGGGCGAGAGCTCGACGGCCGTGAAGGACGCGGGCCCCGGGGGGCCGGAGGCCGCGGCCCCGCCGGGCTCGGCGGCCGGGGAGGGTCGCAGCGCGCCGCGCGCGAGCAGCACGGAGAGCGTCCCGCTCCCGGCGAACAGCTCCAGGACGTGCGGCGGGCGGGTGGAGTCGAGGTGGGCAAGCTCGGCGGCGCGGCGGGCGAGGACGGCTGCCCCCTCCTCGGACGGCTGCCCGAACCCGCCCGGCGCGAGGAACAGCGACAGGCCGTCCGCTCCCACGATCGCGGGCCGCGGATCGCCGAACGACGCGGCCTCGCGCGCACCGTCGAGCGTGACGCGGGCGCCGGCCCACTCGCCGCGCGCCGTGCGCTCGTCCAGCCGCTGCCACACGGCCGGCGGCAGCTGGCCACGCCACAGGACCTCGACCACCGGGCGGCTCGAGGCGCCCAGCGAGATCAGGACATCGCCCTCCCCCACGGCTCCATGGAGGACGCCGGGCAGCTCGCCGGCGAGCGGCGCGATCGCGTCGACCAGCACCACGCAGCGATCGACCGCCGCCACGGCGTGTGTCCTCGGCGCGCGATAACCCACGCGCACCTCGCCGCGCTCCGCGCGCGCGAACAACCTCGCCCGCGACCGGTAGCCGAGCGGAAGGGGGGCCGGATGGACGCGGATCGGCGGCAGATCGGCCTCGGTGAGCGACGTCGCCCGCGCGATGGCCTGCCGGACGATCTGCTCGTGCGCGGCCTGCTGCGCCTCGATACGGACGTGCATCCAGTCGCAGCCGCCGCAGGCGTCAGCGAAGCGGCACGGCGGAGCGACGCGGTCGGCGCTCGGCTCGACGACGCCGAGGAGCCTGCCCCTCGCCGGGCGTGCGCTCCTGTCGAGCTCGACCTCGACGAGATCACCCGGCGCGGTCCCAGGAACGAAGACGACCTCGCCCGCGAGCCGACCGACCCCCGCGCCTCCGGCGGCCAGCGCCTCGATACGCAGCTGAGCTCGCTCGCCGGGGCGGTGCCGCGCCCTGGCACCGTTCGAGCGGCGGTGGAGAGACTTCATCCCTTCATCGTAAGGCGCTGCAGGCGGATCGGGCCGGGGTGGACGACGGACGCTCGGTCGCGGATAGCGAGGCCGCGCGCGCGCCCGTCCCCCGCGGAGCTCCCCGGCACGCAGGAGCTCGACTGGCCCGTGGTGGTCGCGTCCGTCGAGGCGGGCGACGCAGGGACAGCGTCCACCCCCCTGGAAGGCGAGGGCTGCACGGCGCTCGTCTTCATGTAGATCAGCGCGCCGATACCGAGCACGCACAGCACGGTGAGGGTGATGACGGCGACGAGCACGAGCGTGTTCCTGCCGTTCCCCTTGGACGCCGCGTCCTGCGTGGCGGCCCAGATGGCCGCCGGATCCGGGCGCGGCAGGGAGAGCGCGGTCTCGATCTGCGACTGTGGAGGCTGCGCTGTCGCCGCGGACGCGAACAGCTGGGCCTGCCCCACGGTCATCGGCGCCTGAGGCGCCTGCACCGGCGAGCTGACAGGGGGCGCATGGGCTGCGGCATAGCCCTGGCCATTGAAGGGGAGCGCGTACGGGACTGCAGCGTGCGCCGGCGACGGCGCGGCGACGGCAGGGGTCCTGGTCATCCGGGCGTGACGCGCAGGCTCGCTCGCGCTCTGCAAAACCGGCGGTGGATCCTGCGACGGGAGCGCGAGCGTGGACGCGAGCGGGTTGCCCAGATCGCTGTCCAGGAGGCCTCCCTTGGGGAGGGGCGCGAGCTCGCCTGTGTCGAAGTCGCGCGGAGGGTACGGGCTCGAGGAGAGCGGAGGCGGAGCAGGATCGCGACCGCCGGGCACGCGCGGTGGGCTCGGGTAGGCCGGCGAAAAGCCGGGGCGCGCCGTCGGCATACCAGGACGCACCGTGGCAATGCCGGACTGGACGCCGGCCTGGCGAGGCTGCGCTGGCGCCGGCTCGGGCACCATGCCGGCCGCCGGGCGCACCATCGGGCGCTCGCCATGAGGAAGGGAGCGCACCGGCTCGGCTTGCTCGCGCGTCGCGACCGTCGTCGGGACATCCTCATCGTCATCCATCAGCGATGAGGCGACCATCTGCCTGTCGTCCGCGTCCCTCGGCTGCGGGCGCCCGACCGGCGCGATCCCGCTCGCCGGCGGAGCGTTGTGCCGCAGGATCTGCGGCGGCGTGAGGCGCTGCTGCGGCTCAGGCTCTCGACCGCGGCTGCGCAGCCCGACGCTGTCCGTGGCCGTCGTCGAGCTGCGCGCGCGCACCTGCTCGACGTTGATGGTCGACGTCACCTCGGCGGCCCACGCGAGGTGCGCCTCGCGCTTCTGGATGCGATCGACGAACACCTGCTGCACGAACTGCGCGACCTCTTCGGAGCCAACGAAGACCCCGCTCCTCATCAGGAAATTCTGCAGGGCTCGCGAGAACTCACGCGCGGTCTGGAAGCGGTCCTGCTTGTGCTTGGCGAGCGCCTTCATGACCACGCTCTCCAGCTCGATCGGATAGTCGGGCACGATCGTGGACGGCGGCGGGACCACGCAGGCCTGCACCTTCTCGAGCGTGTCGAGATCCGTATCCATCCGGAAGAGGCGCTGGTTCGTCGTGAGCTCCCAGAGGACGACCCCGAGGGCGAACACGTCCGTCGTGCGATCGATCTCGTTGCCGCGCACCTGCTCGGGAGACATGTAGGCCAACTTGCCTTTGAGTGTTCCCGCGCGGGTGGACGACAGCCGGTCGGCCACCTTGGCGATCCCGAAATCCACGACCTTGGTGTAGCCGTCGTAGGTGAGGAACAGGTTGTGCGGCGTGACGTCTCGATGCACCAGGCCGAGCAGCTGGCCGTTCTTTCCGCGCAGCTCGTGAGCGGCGTGGAGCCCCTCTGCGGCATCGGAGCAGATGCGCGCGGCGAGCTCGGGCGAGATGCGCAGCCGGCGCTCCTCCGCGCGGCGCATCACCTCCCGGAGCGGCTCGCCGTGGAGGTACTCCATGGCGATCCAGTAGGTGTTGTCGTCCTTCCCGAGATCGAAGACCTGCGCGACGTTGGCGTGGTTGATGCCAGCCGCGATGCGCGCCTCATCCAGGAACATGTCGACGAACTGATCGTCCTCGACCAGATGAGGGTGGATCCGCTTGATCGCGACCCACTTTTGGAAGCCGCCCGGGCCATCCATGCGAGCCAGGTGAACGCTCGCCATTCCGCCCACCCCGATCTCGTCGACCACACGGTAACGGCCCAGGAAGTAGGTCCCCTGCTGCTTCTCGGACTCCTTCGCGCGCGCTTCGAGCGATGAATTGGTCGACCCGGGGCTTGGAGGTCCGCCCATTCGCGATGCGGGTCGAGGCGGGGGTTGGGGCATGAGCGGTCACTACTTTACCGCGAGTTCGCGGCGCTTTGCCATGTCGTCTCGGCCAGGACACCTTCCAGATGGTCAGCTTCAATCCACCGGGGCGCTGAAGGCGCCTGTCCCGACAGGTAGGACACCACCTGAAACCCAGGACGGAGTCGTGACGGGCTCAGGGGAACGGTTGCCCAGGTTGACCCCGCTCGAAGTAGAAGCGGAACCCCCCGGTGACCCGCGAGAGGAGCTCCCGAGGGATGGCGTCGGCTGGATGACCGAGCCCTGCGTCGCGCGGATCGCCGACCCAGACGTCGAACGTCGCGTCGGTGTACTTGTCGACCGCGTCCGTCTCGTTGGGATCGCCGCTGAACAGCGCCTGGAACTTGATGGTCCCATCGACGGCGTAGAGCACGATGTTCTGGTTGTGGCAGGACCGCTGGAGGTAAAGCGCCATGTGCACGAGCGGCGCGAGCCCCTCCGGCTTCGGCGTCGGTGGAGGCGAGCCCGGCAGCTCGACGCCGGGCGGGAGCCCGACGCTCAGGTCGACGTCGAGCTTGTTCACGGTCCCGTCCCCGCGGATGAGGTCGACGTCATCGATCAGGACCGCGAGCCCGTCCGAGATCTCCTGCAGGTCGCTCCCCCGCTGCACCCGGACCTGCAAGGTGGAGCGGTAGGGGACCGCAGCGAAGAAGTCCGGGTTCATGTCGTAGCTGTCGTCCCAGCAGCCGGCCGCGCGCAGCCGTTCGCTGACGACCTCGCCTTCCCCCTGCCCGAGCGAGCACCCGAGCGAGAACGCGCAGGCGAGGGGCGCGAGCGCACGGGCCCTCATGACGCCGCCTGCGAGCGAAGGGCCGCCTTGATGCGGCCTCCCCCGAGGACGCGATCGCCCCGGTAGACCACGGCCATCTGCCCGGGGGAGACGGACCGCACCGGGCTCGCGAACCGCGCCACGAAGCTCTCCGCGCCCGTCGCGGGGTCGCGGCGCCGCTCGATGATGCCAGGCGCCGCCTCGTGCCGCGCGCGCACGCGCACCTCGGCCT
Organism: Sorangium sp. So ce128; assembly: GCF_051525245.1. Taxonomy (NCBI): domain Bacteria; kingdom Pseudomonadati; phylum Myxococcota; order Polyangiales; family Polyangiaceae; genus Sorangium; species Sorangium sp. So ce128. The sequence goes on from NZ_CP150313.1 coordinate 10,341,363, forward strand.
CCAGGGGGAAGACCGCGTCGTCGCACCACACCGCGTCGGCGATCTCGGCGCCCGCGGCGTACAGATCGCCCTCGTCGCCGAGGTGCACCGCGCCGGACGCGGCGTCGAGGCCCACGACGAACGCGGGCCGGCCGAGCGAGACGCCGATGCCCTTGCGCTGGCCCACCGTGAAGCCGTGCACCCCGCCGTGCGACCCGACCACGCGGCCGTCCCGATCGACGATGGGGCCGGGGCGGAGCCTGTCCGCGGCGCGGTCGGCCACGAACGGCGCGTAACGGCCGGAGGGGATGAAGCAGAGCTCCTGGCTCTCCCCCTTCTCGGCGCCCGGGAGCCCGCGGGCGATCGCCTCGGCGCGCACCTCGTCCTTGGTCGAGTCGCCGAGCGGGAAGAGGAGCCGCGACAGCTCGTCCGACCGGAGCATGTGCAGGAAATAACTCTGATCCTTGTGCCGATCGCGGCCGCGGTAGAGGCGAGCGCCGCCCTCCTCCAGGACGACCCGCGCATAGTGGCCCGTCGCGACCCACGAGACACCCAGCCGCTCCGCCAGCGGGAACAGCTCCCGGAGCTTGACGGAGCGGTTGCAGGCCACGCACGGGCTCGGCGTCTCACCCGCGAGGTAGGCCTCGACGAAGGGGTCGACGACGTGCTCGCGGAACAGGGCGCGGCGGTCGAACGTGTAGTGCGGGATCCCGAGGTGGTCGGCGACCCGGCGGGCGTCGTGCTGATCCTCGGGCGCGCAGCAGCGGCTCTTGACGCTGCCGTCGTCGGGGTAGTCCCAGAGGTGCAGCGTCACGCCGACGACCTCGTATCCAGCGTCGCAGAGGCGCGCCGCCGCGACGGACGAGTCGACTCCGCCGCTCATCGCGATGAAGACGCGAGCCCTCGATGAGGCCCGCTCGCCGGGCCGCGCAGTACCATCGGCCTCTCGGACCAGAGTTGCCATTTCCGTTCTTATAGCGTGGATTCCTCGCCGCGGCCGGACGCCGCGGGCGAACCCGCGCGGGATGCCGCGGCGAGGGCTCGCGCGAGGAGCCGGGACGGCGGCGCGCCGGCGAATGAATGATCAGGCTGGCTCTCCGCCATTCACCCTTGGCCACCCCCGCAGGGCGCGTGTACCGTCTGCCAGATGCCGAGCGGGGTCGTGCTCGTGATCGAGGACGAGGAGTACATCGCGGACCTGCTCGCCACCGCGATCCGGGAGGCAGGTTACGAGGTCATCTTCTGCGCCACCGCGGAGGCCGGGCTCTCCACCGCCTGCACCCTGGAGCCCGAGTGCATCGTCTGCGACATCGGCCTGCCCGACCACGACGGCTACTGGGTCGCGCGCAACGTGCGCACCCAGCCGTCCCGGGTATCGGTCACCCCGTTCCTGTTCCTCTCCGCGCTCGACGACCAGGAGGCCCGCCTCGAAGGGTTCCACGTGGGCGCCGACGTCTACATGACCAAGCCGTTCCGGGTCGGCGAGGTCGTCGCGCAGATCGGCGCGCTCGTGCAGATGGCGTCGCGCCTGCGCCTGCGGCGGGACAGCCTCATGTCCATCCCGACCTCCGTCGATCAGACCGCGATCGAGGGCGATCTCAGCCAGATGTCCATCGCGACCGTCCTCACGGTGCTCGAGATGGAGCGGCGGTCGGGCGTGTTCGAGGTGAGCAGCAAGAAACGTCGGGCTCAGCTGGACATCGCCGAAGGGTGCATCGTCGAGGGGACCGTGGGAGGCACGCGCGCCTCGGCGCTCGCCGCGCTCCGCACCATGCTCAGCTGGAAGGTCGGACGGTTCGCGTTCGTGCCAGGCGTCCGCCCCTTGCCCGCGCAGCGGACATCCATCGCTGCGTACCTGCTCGAGGCGACCCGGCTCGAGGACGAGAGCGCCCGCGTCGAGCTGCCACTCCCGCCGTCGCGACGCCGTCCGGAGCCCCGGAGCGCGACGACGGCGCTCGGCGGGCCGTCGTCCATTCTGGACGACGTCGCGCCGCCATCGTCGCGCGTCGTGTCCGAGGAGCGCCTGCGCCGCGGGCCCACCCCTCTGCCACAGAGGGGCTCCGATCCCGCCGTGGCGATCGCCGATGGGCCGCCGTCGCTCGAGCTGAACTTCGAGTTCGAGCTGGCGACCCCAGCGGCCCCGCCGACGCTGCCCTCGCTGGCCCGCAGGACGGCGAAGCCGTCGAGCCAGCGCGGCATGCGCGTGGAGGAGACCGAGCCTCCGACGCTCCCGCGAAGCGGGAGCCGAACGCCGCCCTCGCGACCGTCCTCGCCAGGGCGCGAGCGGCAGAGCGCCGTGGACACGGGCGAGCTCTCCCGCGGGACCCTCGCTCCCCCGGAGACCCAGCCGGCAAGCCACGAAGGCCCGCCGCGTGCGACCCCGATCCCCCCGAGACCGGCGCCGGCCAGGCCTCCCCGCCCTGACGCGAAGAAGCGCTGACGGCGGGCAACGGGCACAAGAAGAAACGGAAGCGCCGATCTAGAGCGTCGGCTGCTGCTCCACCTCGCCCGGATCGTGATCGCGCAGGTAGCTCAGGTTGACCGCGTTCACGACGGCGTGCGCCAGGACCGGCCCGACGAGCGACCCGGTCGCCGCGAAGATGGCGCCGAGCCCCGCGCCCACGCCCACCGCCCAGCCGATCCACACCCAGCGGCTCGGACCGCGCATCTGGTGCATCAGACCGAAGAGGATCGCGCTCAGCAGCACGCCGAGGAGCGGCGTCAGGAGCCCGCGGAAGAGCAGCTCCTCCCCCAGGCTCGAGAGGCCCGCGAGGAGCAGGATCTGGCCGAGCGAGAAGTCGCGCGCGACCGGGCGGAGCTCCGCGTGCAGGCGCCGGGCCCAGCTGAACCGGGCCACGGCGACGCGCGTCGTCACGATGACGCCGGCCGCCAGCGTGAGGCCGAGCGCGGCGCTCATCAGCACCGCGGCCAGCGGCGGCAGCGCGAGCCACGGGCTCGGGTGGATCCACGGCCATCCATCCCGCAGCACCAGGCCCAGCGAGATCGCCAGCGCCGCGAGGAGGAGATAGCCGGACGCCGCCTGCACCGTCGCGTCGGTTCGACCGGTCCGCGCCCATCGCGACGCCATGTCCCATCATGGCACGCCGAAAGAAGCCGGTGAAGCCGCGCGCGCCGTCAGGACCCCTGGCCGAGCGCCGGCAACCGGAGTACGTCGACGGCCATGCACGCGACCGTGGTCATCTTCCCGGGCTCCAACGCCGATGCCGAAATGATCCATACGCTCCGCGACGTGCTCCAGGTCCGCACGTCGACCGCCTGGCACCGCGACGCCGAGCTCCCCGCAGGCACCGATCTCGTCGCGATCCCCGGCGGGTTCTCCTACGGGGATTACCTGCGCTGCGGCGCCATCGCGCGCACGAGCCAGATCGTCCCCGCCATCCGGCGGCACGCGGAGCGCGGCGGCCTGGTGATCGGCGTCTGCAACGGCTTCCAGATCCTCACCGAGGCAGGGCTGCTCCCGGGCGCCCTCACCCGCAACGCGCACCTCCGCTTCGAGTGCCGCGACGTCTTCGTGACGCCGCGCGCGGAAGGGCCGTTCACGACCGGCCTGCCGCGGGTACTCCGCCTGCCGATCGCCCACGCCGAAGGGCGCTACCAGGCTGATCCGGAGACGCTCCGCAAGCTCGTCGACGAGCGCGCCATCGCGCTGCAGTACTGCGACCGGGAGGGGCTGGTCGGCGGCGACGCGAACCCCAACGGATCGGCGATGGACATCGCCGGCATCTACGGCGGGCCCCGGCGGAACGTGCTCGGGCTGATGCCGCACCCCGAGCGGATGAGCGAGCCCTTCCAGGGCCACGGCTGCGCGGACGGGCGCGCCCTGTTCGACGCCGTGCTGCGCAGCGTGGGCGGCGCCCGCTCGGCCCCATCCGCGAGCGCGCCGTGAGCGACGCGTCGCCCGGCGCCGCCCGCTGCCGCGTGTGCGACGCGGCGCTCGCGCCGGAGGGCGATCGCTGCCCGCAGTGCGGCGCGGCCGCGCGCGCCGAGGCCTGCCCGCACTGCGGCGGCGTGACCGGCGTCTCGGCGCACCTCGAGCTGCGCTTCGCGTGCGACGCCTGCGGCGGCCCGCGCGTCCCCGTCGTCGACGACCGCGTCGAGCGATCCGGCCGCGAGGTGCCGCTGCTCCAGAAGGCGCGCGCGGCGGCCTCGGCGCGCTCGGTCTGGCGCGCCGCGGGCGTCGCGGCCAGCGCGCTGCTCGGCTTCGAGCTGTTCCTGTTCGCCGTGCTGCTGCTCGTCCTCAGCGCGAGCGTCGGGCTCTTCACCGCCGGCCTCCTCACCATGGCGCCCGTCGGCGCCTTCGCCCTCTGGGCGCTCCGGCGGGCGAAGTCGCGGAGCCGGGACATCTCGCCCGCGCTCGACGCCGCCTGGGTCTCCGTCGCCTCCGACGTCGCCCGCCAGGCCGAGGGCCCGCTCACCGCCGGCGGGCTCGCCTCGACCCTCCGCATCGCCGAGTCCCAGGCCGAGGAGCTCCTCGCCCTGCTGGAGGTCAACGACGTCGTGCGCGGCGCGGTGAGCCCCGCGGGCGAGTTCGGCTATGCGCCGAAGCTGCGCGTCGGCGCGGCGCGCGACGAAGACCGGGGCGAGGCGGGGGCCGAGAGCGTGGCGCACGCCCTCGCCGCCGAAGAGGAAGCCTTCGCTGCCGAGCCCCTGACGCAACGGACCGCCCATGTCGACCCCGCGAAGCGCTGATCCCAAGCCGAAGCCAGGCCCGCCGCAGCAGAAGGCCCGCGCGAGCCGGCCCGCGCCCCAGGAGCGCCGCGCCCTGACCCACATCGGCGGCGCGACGGTGCTCGAGGGTGACCCCGAAAGCGCCGCGAAGCTCGCCCACGCGCTCGACGTGGCCAGCTCGAGCACGGCGGAGGAAGCGGCGCGCGCGCACGTGCACGGGTTCCACAGCTACCCGGCCCGGATGCACCCGGACACCGCCCGCCGGCTGATCGAGGGCCTCTCGAGGCCGGGCGAGCGGGTGCTCGACCCCTTCTGCGGCAGCGGCACCGTCCTCGTCGAGGCCCGGCTCTCGGGCCGGGCGGCGATCGGCGTCGACGCGAACCCGCTGGCCGTGCGCCTCGCCCGCCTCAAGGTGCAGGGCAGCACCCCCGGCGAGCGCGAGCGGCTCGTCGCCGCCGCCCGCGAGGTCGCGGCCGCGGCCGATGAGCGCCGCAAGGCGCGCGCCGGTCCGAGCCGCCGGTACGGCCCCGAGGACGTCGCCCTGTTCGAGCCGCACGTGCTCCTCGAGCTCGACGGGCTCCGCGTCGGCCTCGACCGCCTCGCGGGCCACGGCGCCGACGCGCTCCGCGCCGATCTCGAGCTCGTCCTCTCCGCCATCCTGACGAAGCTCAGCCGCCGCACGTCCGACACGTCGGAGCACGAGCTGCCGCGGCGGATCGCCGCCGGCTATCCGGCGCGGCTCTTCATCCGCAAGGCGGAGGAGCTCGCCCAGCGCCTCGCCGAGGTCGCCGCGCCGCTCGAAGCGAGCCCGCCCGCGCTCGTCGAGGAGGGAGACGCGCGCGTGCTCCGCGGCGTCGAGGCCGGCTCCGTCCACCTCGCGATCACGTCGCCGCCCTACCCGGGCGTGTACGACTACCTCGCCCACCACGAGGCGAGGCTGCGCTGGCTCCGGCTCCGCAGCGCCCGCTTCGAGCAGGACGAGATCGGGGCCCGCCGGCACCTCGACCCGCTCGGCCCCGAGGCGGGCCGCGCGCGCTGGCGCGACGAGCTCGGCGGCGTGCTCACCGCGCTCGCGCGCGTCCTCCGGAGCGGCGCGCCGCTCGTGCTGCTGATCGCCGACAGCGTGGTCGCCGGCGCGCCGGTCTACGCGGTCGACGTGGTCAGGGCCGCCGCGTCCGGCGCGCGCTTCGCGGTCCGCGCGGTCGCGTCGCAGCCGCGCCCCCACTTCCACCGCCCCACGGCGCGCGCCTTCCAGCGCCGCCCGCGCCACGAGCACGCCATCCTGCTGATCCGCGCCTGACCCGCCAGGCTCTCCCCGCGGCGCAGGCGCATGCGCAGGGCGCGCCGCCGCGCCTGAGCCACCGAAAATTGCCCCGCTGCGCGGGCTCATGGCAGGGTGCGCCGGCGTCGGGCAGCGCGCGAGGCGGCCAGCACCGGCCTCCTGCGGCGCGCGGCGCTCCGGCGCGCGCGACGATGGCGAGAGCTCACCTGGCACTTCTTCTCTTGGGCACCTTCGCCCTCGGCTGCGGCAAGGCAGGCGGCGATCCGGGAAAGGCCGACCTCGACAGCACGGGGGTCGACGCCTGCGACAGCACCCTGGCCACGATGACCACCTGCGCCAGCAAGCTGCCCGCGGAGAGCAGGAAGAGCCACGAGGCCGCGATCCGGATCGCGCGCGACGTGCTCGAGGCCAGGGCGGAGGCCGACGACGAGGCGCTGGAGGGCGACGCGAGGGCGGAGGCGCGCGTCGCGCTCGCGGCCGCCTGCAAGCAGATGAGCGACGCGGTCCTGGACCGCGAAGCGTGCGGCCGCTGAGCGCCGGACGGCCGAGCGCCCGGGCGAGCGTGCACGCGGCGAGGCACACGCTCGGCCGCCCGCCGCGCTTCACGCGAAAGCGGGCACCTCCGCCGGATACTGCTGCCGGAGGAACGAGGCCCACTGCGGCCGCCGCTCGGCGTGGAACACGTCGCCCGCGAGCATGCTCGTGATGAGCTTGCGCATCGTGGGCCGCTGGTTCGGCGCGAACAGCGTCTCCCGGAACTGGCCTTTGTAAAAGCCCTGAACGACCCCCAGGAAGAGATCGACGGCGTAGCGGATCTCCGCCTCGTAGGCCGCGAACGCGGCGCGCGAGGTGTCCCCGGCGTCGAGCGCGCGGTGGATGGCCGTGGCGGCCAGATCGGCGCCCTTGATGGCGAGGTGCGCGCCCGTCGAGAAGAGCGGGTCGAGGAACCCGCCCGCGTCGCCCACGAAGAGCCATCCATCTCCGGCGAGCTGGTCGATCCGGTACGAGAAATCGGCGAGCGCCCCCACCGGCCTGATGCGCCGCGCGCTCGCGAGGAATTCCCGCGCCCAGCCGCTCTGCGCGACGGTGCGATCGAAGAGCTCGTCGAGCCGCTCCCCCTTCGCCCGGCTCCGGATCCAGCTCGACGACACCACCGCGCCGACGCTCGTCACCTCGCCGCGGAACGGGATGAACCAGAACCACCCGTGCTCGAAGAGGACAATCTGGATGTCGCCCTGGTGGATCCCCTCCTCGCGGGGCACACCCTCGTAGTGGGTGAACAGCGCGGTCTTGTCGAGCTCGGCCAGCTGCGCCTTCCGCCGCATCCTCGACGCGAGCAGCGTGTCCCGCCCCGTCGCGTCCACGATCACCGGCGCCCGGAGCTCGACGACGTCGCTCGAGTCGGCGCGCGCGGCCGCGGCCTCCTCCGGCCCGGCGCCGTCGGGTCGAGCGCGGGGCCGCGCGCGCACCCCGACGGCGCGGGGGCCCTCGAACACCACCTCGACGGCCTCCCACGACTCGCGCACCTCCGCCCCGCGCTCCGCGGCGTGGCGGAGCAGCAGCTGGTCGAACGCGTCGCGCTGCACCTGGTAGGCGAACTCGAACCTCGGATCGAACGCGTCGGCGAAGCTGTACGTCCGCGTCCGCCCCGTCGACGAGCACAGGAACCGGGCGCCGTATTTGCGGAGGAAGCGCGCGTCCAGCTCCTCGTCCAGCCCGAGCCGCTCGAAGACCTCGCGGGACAGCGGCAGCAGCGACTCGCCGATGTGAAAGCGAGGGAACCTCTCGCGCTCGAGCACGAGGGCCCGGCGGCCGAGGCGGGCCAGCGATGCGGCGAGCGTCGACCCACCCGGCCCTCCGCCGAGGATGATTGCGTCCCAGCGATCCGTCATCGCTCGTCGTATAGTGCGTGCCGACGCCCGAGAAAATGCGCTCTCGGCGTCGCGCGCCAGGTAGGGAGGAGGGAGGGTTCGGCGGTGCCCACGGTCGTGTTCGAGGACGGCGCGCTCGGCCCCGCCGTCACCGCGGAGACGGGAGCCGGCAGGCTCATCGATGTCTGCGACGACGCGCGCGCTCCGATCGTGTTCTCGTGCCGCGACGCGCGCTGCGCCACGTGCCGCGTCGAGGTCGTCGAAGGGGAGCAGCTCCTCGAGCCGCCTGCGCGCGGCGAGCGCGATCTGCTCGAGCGCTTCGGCGCCCCGCCGCGGCTCCGGCTCGCGTGCCAGGTGGTGCTCCGCGCGGGCCCCGGGCTGGTCCGTTTGCGCGGCATCGTCGGCCGCGAGGGCTGAGCGGCCGGGGGAGCCCGCGGCGAGCATCGCGCGCGCCCGCCATCAGGCACCGCCGCAGCGCGCACGTCCCCACGCGGCGGAGCGCGCTCCGTCGCCCTCGCGATCGTCTGCTCCGGTCGTGCCCTGCCATTGGCGGCACTGGCGAACGGTGTTAAGGCAGCCCCCGTTCTGAGGCCCGGCTCCTCGGGGAGGAGAGCGAGATCAGGCGCCCCCCGGAGCTGCCCGCGCGCGGTGACGACGGGATGCCGCTCGCCGGGGACGCGCACCGCGGCGCATGCGGACGCGGTCGCCCGCCAGGCAGGGATGGAAACACCGCGCGAAGGAGTGGAGGAGACGTGACCAAAGCCAGGAAGCTGCGCGAACTCATGGCCCGCCCCGGGCCGATCGTCATCATCGGCGCGCACAACGGGCTCTCCGCAAAGATCGGTGAAGAGGCAGGGTTCGACGGGCTCTGGGCTTCCGGCTTCGAGATCTCCGCGAGCTACGCGGTGCCGGACGCGAACATCCTCACGATGGCGGAGAACCTCCAGGCCGCCAAGATGATGAACAGCACGTCGCTCCCGGTCGTCGCGGACTGCGACAACGGCTACGGCAACGCCGTCAACGTCGTCCGCTGCGTCGAGGAGTACGAGGCGGCGGGCATCGCGGCGATCTGCATGGAAGACAACATCTTCCCGAAGCGCTGCAGCTTCTACGCCGGCGTGAAGCGCGAGCTCGCGGACGTCGAGGAGCACGCGCTCAAGGTCCGCGCGGCGAAGGCGACGCAGAAGGATCGCGACTTCGTGGTCATCGCGCGGACCGAGGCGCTCATCGCCGGCTGGGGGATGGAGGAGGCGCTCCGCCGCGGCCGCGCCTACGCGGACGCGGGCGCCGACATGGTCCTCATCCACTCGAAGAGCAAGGACCCGGACGAGGTGCTCTCCTTCGCCCGCGCGTGGGACCGCCCGAACACGCCGCTCGTCTGCGTGCCGACGATCTACCGCACGACGAGCGTCGACACGCTGCACAAGGCCGGCTTCAAGCTGATCATCTTCGCGAACCACGCGATCCGCTCGTCGATCAAGGCGATGACGGAGACGCTCCAGACGCTGAAGCGCGAGATGTACACCGGCAGCGTCGACGACAAGGTCGTGCCGCTCGAGCGCGTCTACCAGCTCGTGGGCGTCGACAAGATGAAGCAGGAGGAGTCGAGCTTCCTGCCCTCCGGCAGCCCGGGCGTCACCGCCGTCATCCTCGCCGCCGGCCAGAGCCAGGGGCTCCTGCCGCTCACGGAGGAGCTGCCGAAGCCGATGCTCGACCTGAAGGGCAAGAGCATCCTCGAGCGGCAGATCGACGTGCTCAACGCGTGCGGCGTCAAGGACGTCGCCGTCGTGCGCGGGTACAAGAAGGAGGCGATCAAGGTCCCGAACGCCCGCTTCTACGACAACGACGAGTACGCGACGACGAACGAGGTGTTCTCGCTCTTCCGCGCCTCCAAGGAGCTGAGCGGGCCGTTCCTCTTCCTCTACGGCGACATCGTGTTCGAGCGCGGCCACCTCGAGAAGCTCCTCAAGAGCCCGGCGGACATCTCGATCGTCGTCGACCGCGCGTACGCCGAGGGCCAGCGGCCCAAGGACGCGCGCGGCGTGCCCGACCTCGTGGCCCTGAAGGATGCGCAGGAGGCCGGCTACCGCTTCGTCGGCGCCGAGGCGCCGCACCGGGTGGCCCGCGTCGGCCGCGCGATCCCCGCGGGCGAGGCGCACGGCGAGTTCGTGGGCATGGCCCTGTTCACCGCGAAGGGCGCGCGCCTGCTCACCGACTGCTACCACCAGCTGCAGGAGAGCCGCGCGAAGGGCGGCTTCCACGAGGCCGAGTCGCTCCGCAGCGCGACCTTCACCGACCTGCTCCAGGAGCTCGTCGACCGCGGCGCGGACGTGCAGGCGATCGACGTTTACAAGGGGTGGCTCGAGATCGACACGTTCGAGGACTACCGTCGCGCCTGGGCGCTCATCAAGGAGTGAGGCGATGTCCCACGGTTCAGGCAAATCGTATGCGCCCGAGTTCGTCGCCGCGCTCAAGGAGGCGGGGTTCGACTTCTTCGCGGGCGTGCCCTGCTCGCTGTTGAAGGGCCTGGTCTCGCTGCTCGACGCCGACGCGAGCGCCCGTTACATCTCGGCGACCCGCGAGGACAGCGCCATCGGGATGGCGTTCGGCGCCTGGCTCGGCGGCAGGCTGCCGATGGTCCTGATGCAGAACTCCGGGCTCGGCGTCTCCGTGAACGCGCTGGCCTCGCTCAGCACGATGTACGAGGTGCCCGCGCTGCTCGTCATCTCCTGGCGCGGCGAGGGCGGCAACGACGCCCCGGAGCACATCATGATGGGCGAGATCATGCTTCCCATCCTCGATCTGATGAAGATCCAGCACCGCGTCCTCCGCGCCGCCGAGCCGATGGGGCCCCAGGTGCAGTGGGCGAAGGACGTCATGCTCTCCACCAGGCAGCCGGCGGCGCTCATCGTGCCCGCGGGGGTGCTCGAATGAACAAGCTCGAAGCGCTGAAGGTGTTCACGGCGGCGGTCGGCAAGGACGACCTCGTCGTCTGCTGCAACGGCATGATCGGCCGCGAGCTCTACACGACGCAGGACCGGCCCTCGAACTTCTACATGATCGGCTCGATGGGGCTCGGCCTGTCGATCGGCCTGGGGCTCTCGCTCGCGCAGCCGCGCAAGCGGATCTTCGTGCTCGACGGCGACGGCAACGTCCTCATGGGCATGAACGCGCTCGCCAGCGTCGGCAGCGAGCGGCCGGCGAACCTCGTGCATGTCGTCCTCGACAACCGCTCCCACGCCTCGACGGGCGGGCAGCGGACGATCTCGGGCGACGTGAGGCTCGAGTCGGTCGCCAGCGCGGTCGGCTACCGCGCCACGCACCGCGCCGAGTCCGTCGAGTCCTTCGAGGCGTCGCTGCGCGTCGCGCTCGTGCAGCCGGGCCCGGTCATGGTCCTCGCCCTCGTCGACGGCGGCACCGTGAAGGGCATCGGCCGCGTCGCAGAGACCCCGCAGGAGCTGGCCTCCCGCTTCGCGGCCGAGGCGCGCCGATGAGGGCGATCCTGCTCGCCGCCGGCCGCGGCCGGCGCATCGGCCGGGACGCGCCCAAGTGCCTCATCTCGATCGAGGGCAAGACGCTGCTCGAGCGCCACCTCGTGAACCTCACCGAGAGCGGCGTCACCGATCTGACGATCGTCGTCGGCTTCCGGCACGAGATGATCGAGGACGCGCTCGCCTCGCTGCGCCCTTCGCTGAAGATCGAGCTCGTCAAGAACCCGCGGTTCACCCACGGCAGCATCGTCTCGCTCCACGTAGCGGCCGACCGGCTGTCAGGCGGCGGGCTGTGGATGGACGCCGACGTGCTGTATCCCGCCGCGCTGCTGCGGCGCCTCGTGAGCTCGCCCCACGAGAACTGCCTGCTGGTCGACGCGAGCTCGGAGGAGAGCGGCGAAGAGATGATGGTCGGCGTCCGCGCCGGCCGCGTCCTCAAGATCGCGCGCCGCGTGGGCAAGGACTGGGACATCGCCGGCGAGACCGTCGGCTTCGCCAAGGTCGGCCCGCAGGGCGGTCGCACGATGCAGCGCCTCCTCGAGGAGGAGGTCTCCGCCGGACGCCTCGACCAGGAGTACGAGGCCGCGATGGACCGCGCTTTCCAGGAGGTACCGTTCGGTATCGAGCGCGTCGACGACCTGCCCTGGACCGAGATCGACTTCGAAGAAGACGTGGAGAAAGCCCGCCGCCTGGCAAGCGCTCTCTAGGAGCGGGCTCTGAGGGGGACTACGCGGATCTGAGCTCGGCGGCGCAGCCGGGAGCCGAGCTCAGGCCACGGCCAGCTTCGCGCGCCGGGATGCGCCGCGGAGGAACCAGCCGTTCAGCCAGACGACCGCGACGATCCAGACGACCCCGCCCGTCGCGAAGAAGACCTGACCCAGCCAGAGCTGGTTCACGAGGAGCGTCAGCACCACCATCGACAGGAACGCGTCGCCGTTCGATATCGCCCAGAGCGCGCCGATGAGGCGCGTGAGCGGCGACGCCTCCTCCCGGATCAGCTGCTTTACCTGATCCGCGCTGGTCGAGGACTGGCTCCGCCGCGGGTCGAACCACTCGTGCTCGAACGCGAGGTGCCCCATGCGCCCGATGAAGACATCGAAATGGGCAAAGAACGAGGAGGAGGGGCCGAGCGCCTGGATCTTCCGGCGCAGCACGTCCGCCGTCTCGTCGGTGCCCGTCTCGAAGATCGAGCAGTACTTGAGCTTGAAGTAGTCCGCGGAGAAAGAGCGCAGCGCCCCCTGGAGCAGCGCGATCAGCAGGAGTGCGTTCGTGGACACGGTCGCGCTCCACGGGCCCTCCGGCGGCGGGTGAAGGTGAACGTGCCAGAAGATGCCGGCATAAAGAAAGACGACGCCCAGCCAGTCGGCCAGGCCGTCAATGGCGTGCCCGGCGGGGCTCACCATCCGCTTCGCCCGCGCCAGCGCGCCGTCCACGCAGTCCAGGATGGAGCGGAGCTCGAACACGAGCGCCCCGGCGATGAGGTGCCTCGGATCATCGAACGTCACCAGGTAACCGGCCAGCGCGGCGAAGAGCGGCTGAACCAGCGTCACCTGGTTCGGCGTGACCGGCGTCCTCATCAGCGCCCGCACGATCCAGCGCGCGATCGGGTACCGATAGTAGCGATTGAGCGGGTCCTCCATCCGCATCTTCCAGCCGCCGGGCACACCGCCGGACTGGGCGGCAGGTGTCGAGCTCTCGGCAGCAGCGCGCGGTTCAGGCATCGGCGATCCCGGCCCGGACTCTAGGGCAGCCGCCCCCGGAGACCAACTGGATTGCGACCTCTCGATGGACATGACGTGACAGATCGTTGCAAGCCCGCGTCCCGGCGCCACACCGCGCTTTCCAGGGGCGTATCCCGCGCCTCCGGCGACCAGCCGCGTAGTCGTTTGCGCTCCTGAAGCCCCACCGAGAACCGAGTTTCGCACCCCGCGTGCGGACGCGACAGGCACACTCGGGCGCTCCCTTCCTGTAAAATCGCATTCTCTCGCCTGCGGCGCTGCGACGTTCGACGAGCGCGCGCGTCCGCTGGAGCCGGTCTGACGTGGCGGCCGCGTCCCGCCGCGCGCTCCGGGAGCGCCCTGCGAGAATGGCGGCGCGCCGGGGCTCCTCGGCGCTATGGTGCCCCGGTGGCAAACAGGTCCTGGAGCGCGGCGCTCCTGCTCGTGGCCGCGGGGTGCACCGCGAGCGTGGGATCCATCGGGGCTGTCCTTGGGCGAGATAACGAGTCGCTGGCGCTCTACGTGCGCGACGTGCCGCCGGGCCTCGCCGCCGAGCGAGCGGGGCTGATCCCGGGCGACGAGATCATGATGATTGATGGCGTGTATGTCCGGGATCTCTCGTCGGCAGCGGTGCGCGATCGGCTCCGCGGCGCCGTCGGGAGCGCCGTCGAGCTCACCGTCGTCCGCGGGCGCGACGTGCGGCGCGTCCGGGTCGTGCGCACCGAGCTAAGGGCGCACGAGGGGCTCAAGCCCAGAGAAGAGCAGATCCTGCCTTGAAGCGGGGCCGGCGACCGCTCATTGCGCGGCGAGCGCCACGAGCTCGGCATAGTGCTTGTTCGCGTAGAAAGAGAGCACATCGACGGCGTCGCGCACCTCGCTCGGATCGAGGTCCTCGAGGCGGTACTCGACGCTGAGAATCACGTCGCCCTCCTCGTCGGCCGAGAGCTTGGCCATGTTGATCTCGCGGTTCAGCTGGAGCAGGCGCCGCACGATCCCGTCGCCCTCCTCGAGCTCCATCGGGAGCCGCACGAACGGGATCACCGCGAAGACGACGAAGGGGGGCGAGAGCCGCACGAACAGCGGGAAGAGCCGCTCGGCCCCCTGGAAGTCGCTGCGCATGGTGTCGCTGGATACGACCTCCACAGCCCAGCCCTCGCGCTCGAGGCACGCCTTGATCTCGTCGAACGTCATGCGCGGCATCATAGCCTCTGACGGCGCGCCTCCGGGAGCGCGCCGGATCGACGGCCCGACGCCCCCCGCTCGTCCGGTCTCGCGTCCACCTCGCGTCCACACCGACAGCCCGGAGGCAGCTCGTCCGGCCGGCGCTTTTGTCCGCGGAAGGCCGCGGCTCGCGTTGACGGTGCCCCGCGCTCGAACTATGCGTAGAGGTCCGATTTCGAGTCCGCCGAAGGAGCGATTCATGCGCCGTTACCAGTTCACATCCGAGTCCGTCACCGAAGGACACCCCGACAAGGTGTGCGACCAGATCTCCGACGCCATTCTCGACGGGATCCTCGAGAAGGATCCGACGGCCCGCGTCGCGTGCGAGACCCTGGTGAAGACGGGGATGGCCGTCGTGGCCGGCGAGATCACCACCTCGGCGTGGGTCGACATGCCGGTCGTCGTGCGCAACACCATCAAGGACATCGGCTACACCGACGCCGCGATGGGCTTCGACTACGAGACGTGCGCGGTGCTCACGGCGATCGAGAAGCAGTCGCCCGACATCTCCCGCGGCGTCACCGAGGGCGAGGGCCTCTTCAAGGAGCAGGGGGCAGGCGACCAGGGGCTCATGTTCGGATATGCGACGGACGAGACGTCGGAGCTGATGCCCTCCCCCATCAGCTATGCCCACCGCCTCGCCCGGAAGCTCGCCGATCTCCGCAAATCCAAGAAGCTCGACTGGCTGCGCCCCGACGGCAAGACCCAGGTCACGATCGAGTACGAGGATCAGACGCCCGTGCGCGTGAGCGCCGTCGTCGTGTCGACGCAGCACGGCCCCGAGGTCAAGCACAAGACGATCGTCGACGCGGTGCGGAGCCTGATCATCGAGAAGTGCATCCCGGCCAAGCTGATGGATCGGAGCACGAAGATCTACGTGAACCCCACCGGCCGCTTCGTGGTCGGCGGCCCCTTCGGCGACGCCGGCCTCACCGGCCGCAAGATCATCGTCGACACCTACGGCGGCATGGGCCGGCACGGCGGCGGCGCCTTCAGCGGCAAGGACCCGACGAAGGTCGACCGCTCCGCCTGCTACTACGCGCGCTACGTCGCGAAGAACGTCGTCGCGTCCAAGCTCGCGGCGCGCTGCGAGGTGCAGATCGCCTACGCCATCGGCGTCGCCCAGCCGGTCGGCGTCCACGTGAACACCTTCGGCACGGGCCGCGTAGGTGAGGACGTGCTCGAGAAGTACATCATGCAGAACTTCGACATGCGGCCGAAGGCGATCATCGAGCAGCTCGATCTGCTGAAGCCCATCTACCGAAAGACGGCCGCGTACGGCCACTTCGGGCGTGACGAGTTCACCTGGGAGAAGACGGACCGCGCGGCCAAGCTGGCCGAGGACCTGCTGCGCCCGACGCTCGCCGCGGTCCCCGCGACCACGAACGGCTCCGGGAGCAAGAAGGAGCCGAAGCGCAAGGGCAAGAAGGAAGTGGGCGCCCAGGCCTGATCGTTCAGAGCGCTCCGCCCACTGCGTGTGAGCGGGGCGAACCGTGGACGGCCCCTCGGAGAGGCCGAGAGCGCCGGCGCTGTGGAAGCGCCGGCGTTCTGCGTTTTGTCGCCACGACCCGCGTCTCCTGGAACGCGCGTGACGATGGCGCCTGGGTCGGATACGGGTGCCACGATGTGGGCATTCACCTCACAAAAAAGCACCAGCCTTTGCCGGGATGAGCTGACTGCTGCGGCCGCTTCTGCTGATAAAATCATCGACGACTCCCGTATCGCCGGATCGACCGAACCTCCCTGGTTCCATGCGACCTCGAGGAGCACCGATGAAACCTTGGTTGAATTTCTTGAGCCTCATCACTGCGGCAGGGTGTCTGGGCACGGCCTGCACCGGGAACATCGGACCGGTAGGCGGCCTTGATGTCGGGGAGGGCGGCGCCGCGAGCGCCTCCAGCACCGGCGGGATACCGACCACGACAGCCGAAACGACGGCCGACGCGACGACCGTCGCCACGTCCGCGGGGGTGGGTGCGGGGGGCGCGGGCTGCAGCGGCTCGCCGGACGCCGACGACGACGGCGACGGCTTCACGGAGCTCGAAGGCGACTGCGACGATTGCAACGCGCTGATCAATCCGCGAGCGCTCGAGCTCCCGACGGTCGGTGGAGAAGGGGGAGCCTCGCCGCAGCCCGTGGACGACGACTGCGACGGCATCGCCGACAACGTGCCCGAGCCGTGCGACGACGGGATCCCGCTCGACGACCTGGATCCGCTCAACGCTGCGAGGGCGGTCGAGCTGTGCAAGATGTCGTCCGGGCCCCGCGACTGGGGCGTGGTCTCCGCCGCCTGGGTCATGGTCGACGGCGCGCCGCCGCCGCAGGAAGCCGAGCTGCTCGCCAACTTCCACCTCGGGCACGGCATCCTCCCCGCGTTCGGGCGCAACGTCCCGCCGAGGGCGGGCGCGCGGCTGCTCGCCCTCTCGAGCGGCACGGCGCGGCAGGACGGCGACGAGGGGTTCGAGAGCCCGCAAGGCTTCGACAAGAAGTACGAAGGTGATTTCCCCGAAGACTTCCCGAAGGACCCCCGCGGCTGTGACGATCTGGTGCTCGCGAAGCCGTCCGACCCGACCGCCGTCGAGATCACCCTCCGGGTCCCGTCGAACGTCCGCGGCTTCGCGTTCAACGTCAATTACGTCACGTTCGACTGGCCCGTCGTCTGCGACAGCTTCAACGACTACTTCGTCGCGTTCCTCTCGCCGCGGCCGGCCAACCTCCTCGATGGTCACATCCTCTTCGACAGCCAGTGGAACGCGATGAGCGTCAACAGCACCTTCATCGACGTCTGCGCTTGCGAGAGCGGCCCTCCCTGCGATCTCGACGGCAGGGTGTACGCGTGCACCCGCGGGATCCGGGAGCTGCTCGGGACGGGGTTCGAGGGCCGCGCGGGTACGAGCTGGCTGGTCACGTCGGTGCCCGTGGAGCCGAACACGGAGATCAAGATCCGATGGGGGGCGTACGACGCCGGAGACCATCAGCTCGATTCGACCGGGCTCGTCGACAACTGGCGGTGGCTCACCGACAAGGACGAGAGCGTGATCACGCTGCCCGATCCCCCTGCGCCGGCGCCGTAGGGCGCATGGCGGCAGCGGCGGCGCGCCGGCGTGCGTGGGAGGCGATGGCCCGCGCGCCGGGCGCTCAGGCCGCGATCGGCGCGTCCGAGGTCGCCGCGCCGACGCCGGCGAGCAGCTCCTTGTACCAGGCGGCCGCTCCCGCCGCGCGGCCCGGAAGCGCGCGGCTGCCCCAGAGGACCGAGAGCGCGCGCGTCGTCCCCGCGTGCGTCTTCGTCCGCTGCGCGTCCTTCACGGCGTTCGCGCACGGGCCGTCCGCGTCGAAGACGCAGAGGAGCCCCTCGAGGTCGATCTCCTGCCCCGAGGCGTTGAACACGTAGCGGGAGCCAGCGGGCGCGACCTCGATGCGGAGCGGCGGGCGGGCGCGATCGAGATCGAGCACGCTGATGGGCAGGCCCGTGTGCAGCGACACGGCGTTGCACGCGTCCACGGCCGCGTTGATGGCCGCGAGCGATCCCCCCTCGGCGGCGCGGATGAGGTACTCGGAGGCCGGCTTGCCCCGGCCTGTCGGCTTGTAGCCGCCGTGCCGGAGCAGATCGCGGACCGCCGACCGCACGGCGTCGTCCGAGCGGAACGGGGCCGAGGCCTTGTCGGACAGGAGGCCGCGGAGCGCGTCGCTCCCCTGCAGCTCGCCGAGCGGCGCGGGGAACGTCGTGACGAAGGCGGCGACTTCGAGCAGAGGATGCGCCGAGAGCGTGAGCACGCGGCGCACTCTACACGAGCGGCGAGGCTGCGCGAGCGCCTCCTCGGCGCAGGTCGTATCGGCGAGCTGCTCGCCAGAGGCGTGGTTGGGCGCGAGCTCGATCAGCGCCTTGGACGACCCCTTCGTGATCAACCGCTCGGCGTTGAACGCGAAGGAAGGCCCATTGATGCGCGGCGGCGCGCGCCGCCGTGCGCCGCCGCGCGACAGCGCTCCTGGATGGATGCTCGTCATCTCACACTCTCTCGGTCAATCCCGCGAGTGCGCAGGTCGACTCGATGGTGCGGTGAGCGATCCCGTCCCTCTGCGGCGCAGATCGACTACCCTGGCCGGCCGTGACGACGGACTCCACACGCCCGAAGCTGAGGTCGCCCGCCGAGCTCCGGCGCTCGATGGGCGCCGCGGCACGGAGCCGCCCGGGAGGCGCCGCACCACCGCTCGCCGAGCGCATGATCCCGTGGCTGCTCGGGGCCATCGTCGCCGGGTCCGTGCTCGCCATCGGCGCTGTCCATGCGCCGACGCTGGCCCTGGTGTCCGCGGTCGTGGCGATCGCCGCCGCGCTCTCGCTCCGCGCCAGCGCGCTCGCCGGCGAGCCGTCTCCCGTGAAGACGCTGCCGGCGCTCACGCTGCTCGGCTTGACCGCGTACACGCTGCTGCAGGCCGCGCCGCTGCCGCTCGCGTGGCTCGAGCGGCTCTCGCCGGCGAGCGCCGACATCTGGTCGCGCTCCCTGATGCCGCTCGGCGAGGCGGCGCCGCGGTACGCCAGCGTCTCGCTCGACCCCGGCGCCACGCTGGTGGAGGCCGTGAAATGGCTGACCTATACCGGCGTCTTCCTCACGGCCGCGTTCGTCGGCGCGCGGCGCGGCGCGAAGCTCGGGATCACCCTGGTCTTCGGCAGCGCGTTCCTCGCCGCGCTCACGACGATCGCCCACGGGCTGCTCGGCGCGACGACCGTCTTCGGCCTGTATCAACCGCGGTTCTCGGTGGCGTCATGGCACGTCGGGCCGCTGCTCAACCCGAACAACCTCGCCGGTTACCTGAACCTCGGCATCCTCTCGGGGGTCGGGCTGCTGCTCACGAGCAGGCCGCTCCTGCCGCCCTGGGTCGCCGGCGTCGGACTCACCACGATCGTCGGGGTCGGCATCATCGCGTCGTCCCGCGGAGGGCTGCTCGTGCTGCCGCTCGGCCTCGCCCTCTTCGCGTTGCTCTCTCGGCGGCGGCGCGGCAGGCACCGCTCCGGCGCCCGCGGCCGGGGCGCGGCGGCGTGGCTGTTGAGCGTGGCCATCGGCGGCGGCGCGCTGCTGGCCGCGCTCGCCGCGACGAACCGCACGCTCGCGGAGATGGCGGACGACAACCTCGACAAGCTGTCGCTCTTTCGCTCGACGCTCCCGCTGCTCGCGGATCACTGGCTCCTCGGCATCGGGCGCGGCGCGTTCGAGACGGTGTTCCCGGCGTATCGACAGTCGCCGGGGAACATCGTGTTCACACACGCCGAGAACGTCGTGATCCAGTGGGCTGCGGAGTGGGGTGCTCCGGTCGCGGCGGCCTCGCTCGTCGCGTTCGGCGTCGCGTTTCGCCCGGGCAAGATCGCCTTGCGCGCGAGCACGGCGGCGCTGGGCGCCTGGGTCGGCTGCGCGGCGCTCGTCCTCCAGAACCTGTTCGATCTCGGGCTCGAGGTGCCAGGCGTCAGCATCGCGCTCGCGGCGACCCTGGGCTCGCTCTGGGGTGAGGCCCATGGCGAGCGGCCGCGGCACCAGGCTCCGGCAGGCGCGCCCGGCCCGGAGCGGTGGCGGCCGTGGCAGGCGGCGGCTTGCGCCGCGGCCTCCGCGCTCGCGCTCGTCTCCCTGATGGTGCGCTTCGGCTGGCGCGACGTCGACCACGACCGCCGGTCGCTGCGCGCGCAGAGCGACGCCGGCGCGGCGAGCGGCGCCGGCTGGCCACCCTTCCGCGAGGAGCTCCGCGCGGCGATCCTCCGCCACCCCGCGGAGCCGTACTTCCCGCTGCTCGGCGCGGTCGCCGCGCTCCGGGGCAGCGGCGAGAGCCCCATCCCATGGCTCCAGCGCACGCTCGAGCGCTCACGCCGCCACGGGCGCGCCCACCTCCTGCTCGCGGAGGTGCTCGCGTCGCGCGGCGCCAAGGAGCAGGCGCTCCTGAGCCTGCGGCTCGCCGTGGAGGACGACCCCCGCGTGACCGACACGGCCGCGGGGCTCGCCCGGCAGTGGACCCACACGTGGGAGGAGCTGCTGCGGGCCGTGCCGGAAGGCAAGGCCGGGGTCGAGGTGCTCGAGCGCATGGCCACCACGGGCGACCGCCGGGAAGAGGTCGACCTGCGCCTGCGCTGCGCGGAGGAGGCGATCGCGCGCGACCGCGCGCGGGTCGGAGCGCACTGGGCTGCCGGCGATGCGCTGCTCGCGATGCTGGAGGCCCCGGGCTCCGCCCGCTGCGGCGGTGACGACGGGCGGAGGGCCGCCTGCGAGCGGGAGATCGAGGCGCACGCGGCGGCGGTGCAGGGCCTCGACGACGACTCGTTCTTCGCGGTCCAGCTGAGGGCGCGGCTCCTCCTCCTGGGCAAGAAGAGCGCGGAGGCGGAGCAGCTGCTCTCGGGGAGCTGCGAGCGGCTGGACAACCGGGCCGGCTGTCTTCGCCTGCGGGTCGTCGCGGCGGCGCAGATGGCCTCGTCCGAGAAGCTCCTCCCCGCGCTCCGCGAGCTGCTCTCCGCGTCGTGCACCACGCTCGCGGCGTGCGCGGCGACGTCGACCTGGGCCGGCGACCTGCTCGCGGCGCGTGAAGACCATCCGTCGGCCGTGACCTACTACGCGCGGGCAGCGCAGGACGAGCCGACGGAGGAGCGCCTCCTCAAGCTGGCCGACGCCGCCAGCCGCGCGGGCGCGCACATCGAGGCGTCGAAGGCGCTGGAGCGCCTGCTGCAGCGGCGCGGGGGGCAGGACCCTGCGCTGCGCAAGCGGGTCCTCGAGGAGAAAGCGAAGGCGCTGGCGCCTTCGCTCAGCCCGTAGGTAGATTGCGCACGATCGTGGCCATCCTCGCCTTCCTCCCTCTCCTTCGAATCGCCCTGTGAAGCTGTCGTCGCTGCTGCGCGCTGGGATGCACGGCGGCGCCGGGGTCGCCTTCGCGGTCATCCTGCCTCGCGCCGTCTCGCTCGCGGCCCAGTGGGTGCTTGCGCTGTCGGCCGACCCCGCGGCGCTCGCCGCGCTCGCCAACTACACGTCGCGCGGGATGGTCGTCGTCGCGCTGGTCTCCGCCGGCCTCGCGCCGACCCTCGCGCGCCGGGCGCGCGCCTTCGCGACCAGGGGGGGCCGCGCGCTCGTGGGCGGCGCCCTCGCGCTCGTCGCCGTGTTCGCCTTCAGCTGCACGCTCGCCCATGAGCTGACCACCGGGCTGGGCGGGACGGCGGGTCTGGTCACCGCGCTCTTCAGCGCGTGCTCGCTGCTCGCCGCCGCCGCGCCGAGCATCTGGCCGAGCTGGCAGCTCCAGGGGCGGTATCTGCGCGCGCTCGCGGTGCTCCTCGTCTTCTCCCCGGGCGCTTCCATGCTGGCCGCGCTTGCGGGGCGCCCCGATGCCGTCGCCGTCGCGATCGGGATCGCCGGCGCCTCGCCTGCGCTGCTCCTCCTGCGCCCGACCCGGCTCCGGCGCGCCGCGCGTTACGCGATGCTCGTCGTCCGGCGCGCGGTCCCGTACTCCATCGCGAACTTCTCGACCGTCATCGTTTACCCGATCTCGCTCAGCGCCAACCTGAAGCTCATCGGCGACCATCGCGTGGGGCAGCAGGTGCTCTACTGGTCGTTCGCCGCGGTGCTCTCCCAGGCGTCGCAGGCGTTCGCGGCGCGCGCGGTCGCGGGCGCGAGCAGGTCGGGAGACGAGGCGACCTGGCAGGCGCGCGCCGTGCGCGCCTGGCTGCCTCCGGCCGCCCTGCTCTCGCTCCTCGGCGCGGCCATCTATGTGATCTTCACGGTCCGGATCCCCGGCCTGCCGCACTCGGGTGCCGCCCGCGACGCCATGACGATGACGATGCTGGTCTCTGCGGTGGCTCCGCTCGTCACGGACGCCATGTGCATTTACTTCTCCGGCCCGGGTTCGCGCCGCGTGCTCGCGGCGGGCAGCGTGCTGAGCAGCGCGTGCGTGGCCGGATGGCTCCTGCTGGCGCCGGCGCCCCTGGTCCGCCATTTCGGTGTGTTCGGCCCCTCGGTGCTTGTCGGCGTGGCGCGCCTCGCCTTCGTGATCGACGCGCCTGTGCGGCGGTACACGCTCGGCGCGATGCTCCTGCTGATCGCAGCGTTCGCGCTCACGCTGGCGCTCGGCGGGGGCGTGAGCTTCTAACGCGCCGGCCGCACGTCGCGCGGGCCCTGCCGAGCGCGACGAGCGCCAGGGCGATAGCGCCGAGGCCGGCCGTCCACGAGGCCGGGCGCTGCCCCGGCGCCTCGGTGCACACGCAACCACGGCCGTACAGGAGCGTGTCGTCCCATCCGGCCGCGCCGGCTCCGCCAGGACCTGCGCTGCCGGTGCCCCCTGCGCCATCGCCGCCGCCCCCTGCTCCGCCGCCGGCGCCTCCTGCTCCGCCGCCGCCAGCGCCTCCGGCTCCACCGCCGCCTCCCCCTTCGCCCTGCGGCATCCTCACGATCACA
The DNA here is from genome assembly GCF_051525245.1 of Sorangium sp. So ce128. Taxonomy (NCBI): domain Bacteria; kingdom Pseudomonadati; phylum Myxococcota; order Polyangiales; family Polyangiaceae; genus Sorangium; species Sorangium sp. So ce128. The sequence goes on from NZ_CP150313.1 coordinate 10,364,025, forward strand.
CCGTCCGACCCTCGGTCCGGCGAGAGCCCGGCGGCAGAGACCGCGCGCACGCCGACGTAGTACTTCGCCCCGTCGAGGAGCGGCAGCCCGCCGACCGAGGCTTCGACGACGTCGCCCACGTCCTGCCACGCAGGCGAGCTCAGGTAATCGCCTTGCCCGCCCACGACCGTCACCTGATACGACGTCGCGCCATCGACCTTCGACCACCTCATGTGGAGCGTGTCCCTGGTCTCGATCTCGTCGATGTCCTCGTCCCGCTCGCCGCTGCCCGGATCGACATCCCAGACGAACTCGGGGGCCGGCAGGATCTCGTGTCGCATGTTGTAGAGGTAGCCATCTGCCACGCTCACGAGGATGTCGTCGTGGCCGTCACCGTCGGTGTCCGCGAGGCTCGGTGAGCCGACGGGGCTGCCGAAAGCATAAGACCACACGAGGCGCGCCGAGCACGCGTCGACCGCATAAAGGAAGCCGTTCGTGGAGCCGACGAGGGCGGTCGGACCGGCGGACGCGCGCCCGGTCAGGTTCCGCGAGATGGCCACATCTCCGAGCTGGCCCATCGGGGCGCCCGCCTGTGCTGCGGCGTCCTCCGCGTCGAACGCGCCGTCGCCCGCGAGGACGATGAAGCTCGATTGCCCACCGCTCGCGGCGTCCAGCACGGAGAACGTCAGCCGCGCCGGATTCATGAACGACCCCTCGACGAGGACGGTCTTGCCGTCGCAGCTCGCGATCGCGCCGTGCGGGTAGGGACGGATGTCCTCCGCGCCCCTCCACAGCGCGGCGCTCAGGTCGTGCGGCAGCGCCCGCGCGGGGGCATACCCCCCCTGCAGGGTCATCTCGAGCCGATGATCTCCCGACACATCGGCGAGGATGGGCATGAAATAGAGCAGCGTCTCCGGGTTCTCGCCGAGGGGGCTGCCGTTCCGACCCGAGAGCACCTTGGCCCTGTTGATCGCGACCGCCACGTCCTCCGCGCCGTCGCCGTTCCAGTCGGCGATCGCGACGGCCTGGGTGCCGGCGGAGGCGTCGATACGGTGTTTCCACCGCTCTCCGCCGCCCCCATCGATCGCGACGACCTCGGTGTGCAGGCTCGGATCCACCGTGACCGCCACGAGCTCGCGCGCGCCGTCTCCGTCGAGATCCCCGTGCAGCACGTCCCACGCGGGGGGCTTCTCGAGCGGAGTTTCGCTCGTTTGCCTGCCGTTCGCGTCGAGCGTCGTGACGGCGTACTTCACCGGGTCGGTGAGCGGGTGCAGCCGCCTGAAGCACGCGAGCGTCGCGGGCGAGCTCCCCTCGGCGGGGGCGATGGACGCGCCAAACGCGTCCCTCACGCGCCAGGCGGGCTTGGCCGGCGCCACGTTGCTCGCGCCGTCGGACGCGACCCGGACGAGGTCGCCCCGGCTGTCGACGACCACGACGCTGGCGGCGGCGTCCTCCGGGGAGAACCTCGCGGCGAGCGGGGCGCGGCCAAAATTGACGAAGGCGCCCGGGCCTGTGTAGAAGCCGCCGACGCGCATCCCGGGCAGGACGTCGCGCCCCTCCCGCACGAGGTTCGAGGGCTCGAACGACGCGTCGAGCAGCGTGAGGAACCCATCGGCCCGGGAGACCACCAGCCGCGGCCACGACGGAGCGCTCGCGACGGGCAGCTCGAGCGCCGCGATGCCGCTTCCGGGCTCGACGGAGTAGACGGCCGCGACCGTCGTCCCGCCCCCCTGCATGTCGACCGCGGTGAGCCCGACGGGCTCCGACGTCGACTCGAGCACGAGCTCGCCGCGTCCGTCGCCCGTGAGATCCGGAGTCACCAGCGAGAAGGCGAGGTTCGTCCTGCGGGATCTCGCCCAGTCGAGCCGCGTGCGCACCCGCTCGCCGTCCAGCGACCAGAGCCGCTCCAGCGAGCCTCCGGCGGCGCGGCTGAACCGGTACGCCGACACGCGCTCTTCGCGCGACGTGACGATCCATTGCTCGGAGCCGGCGTCTCCCTGGACCGCGCCCTGCGCTATCGCGTCGGGAATGGTGGCGAGCGCGGCGCCCGTGGCGGCATCGAGCACGAAGGACGTCCAGGTTTCGCCCACCTTGCCGCTCGCCAGCACCTCGAGCGCGCCGTCTCCGTCGAGATCCCACGCGAGGCGCGTCGGGGCGCGGGCGTCGCCGCCGTCATTGGGGCTGAGGGTCTTTCGCCAGACCACAGCGAGCGACGGGCTCTCGTCCGGCCTGTACGCGAGCAGGGTGACCTCGCGCGCGCCCTGGTTGCCGCGGACCCGATTCTGGAAGCAGAGCGCGTGCTGACCGGGGCTCGCCCGATCGCCCATGGTCACCGCCTCGCAGACGGCCCCGCCGAGGTGGACGCCGATGCTGGCCGACTCCGCGAAGACGTCCCCCGATCCCGAGACGAGGAATAGCTGGTCATAGGAGGACACGAGGAGATCGTCCGCGCCGTCTCCGTTCCAGTCGCCCACCGTGTCGATCGTCGCGTTGCAATGCACGCGCCGCGGAGGAGGAGGCAACCGCTCGACAGCGCCGAACCCCCCCGCGAAGCTGTAGATGACACCCGGGCTGTCCGTGCGCACGGTGCAACAGCCACACTCGTCCAGGAAGAGATCGAGATAACCGTCGCCGTTGAAATCGGCGAGGCGCGCGGCCCCGAGCGTTCCGAGCTCAGAGGCGTCCTCGCGCCACAGGATGGCTCCGCTCGATCCATCGATGACCGCCGCGCCCGCGCCGCTCAGCGCGACGATCTCGACCCGCCCGTCTCCGTCGAGATCGTCGACGGAGTGCAGCGTCTGCATTCCCAGCGATGGGGTGCTCCAGCGGACGAATCCCAGCGGATCGGAGAGGACGACGCGGCCGCCGGACACAAAGAGCAGGTCGATATCGCCGTCCTGGTTCGCGTCCCCAGCGAGCACCCGGCCTGTCGAGAGGACACCGCCGAGGTACGCCCGCCAGTAGGGCGCCGGCTTCACGATATTGCTCGTGGACGACGTGGCGCCCGTGCGCTGCGCGTCGTGACGGGCAGATGGCCAGTCAGCGAAGGCCGAGGCCCCCTCGAGGAGGAGCGCAGAGCAAACCGCGCTCGCGACCGCGCCGCGCGCCATGAAGGACGATCGTTCCATTCTGACTGCCTGAGCGCGTTTTCCGCTTCCGAACGCGCGGCCGGAGTGTACTCCATCGGCGCGAGCGTCGCACCGCGCGAGAATGTGCCGCACCCCGCCTCCCCGCCGCCAGGCCGCGCATTGTCACGATGCGCACATTATGCTACATCGTCCCCCTGTTGAGAACCCCGGCTTGAATTTTGGAGACACCGCGGGCACCTTAGCCCTCCGCGCGGACCTCTACCCTCCACGAAGGCGCTTCGAGCGCATGACTTATGGCCGACGAATCCAGAGCCCCCTCCACGACCGCTCTCCGCGACGACACCGCAGGCGAGCGCGCGTTCGACCTCGTCGTCACCTGGCGAACGGTCAGCAAGCACTGGGCCATCGCGCTGACCACCCTGCTCCTGGTCGCGCTCAGCGTCACGTTCTATACGCTCGGGCAGAAGAAGATCTATCAATCCGCGGCGACGGTGCAGTTCGATCCGAACCCTCCTCGGCCGCTCGGCCGCGGGGTCGACACCGTGGTCGACATGGGCGCCGGCTCGTACTGGAATAACCGCGAGTACTATGAAACCCAGTACAAGGTCATCCGGTCCATCCGGGTGGCGCTGGCGGTCGTCGCCCAGCTCAACCTGCAGAACGATGCCTATTTTCTGAAGGACCTCCCGAAGGACGCGGCCTCGCCCGGGCCGATGTCCGTGACCCCGGAGGAGGCCGCGGAGCTCCTGCGCGAGCGGCTCGTTGTCGAGCCCGTGAAGGACAGCCGCCTCGCGGTGATCCGCTACAACGACGCGGATCGCGAGCGGGCTCAGCGCATCCTCACCACGTTGATGGACATCTACATCGAGCAGAACCTCGATGACGCGGTCGCCTCGACGAACTCAGCAGTCGATTGGCTCCGGGCGCAGCTCGACAAGCTGAAGAACGATCTCGAGACGAGCGAGACGTCGCTCCACGAATACAAGCTCAGCAAGAACATCCTCGACGTCGATTTCGAGGACAAGACGAACCTGCTGCGCGAGGAGATGAAGCAGATCAACGACGCTCTCACGTCCGTGCGCACGAAACGTGAAGAGTTCGCGGCCCGGAGCCACGAGCTGTCGAAGCTCGACCCGAACACCCCGCTCGACCTCCCCGCCTCCGAGCTCATCCAGAGCCCGGTCCTCCAGATGCTGCGCGCGCGCCAGGAGGAGTGCGTCCGTGAGCGCGACGCGCTCATCGGCTCCGGCAAGGGTGAAAACCACCCCGACGTCCGCGCCGCGACCGAGCGGGTCGCCGCCAACAGGAGCGCGCTGGTCGCCGAGATCAAGAACGTTCAGGGCGCGGTCAACCGCGATCTCGCCATCGTGAAGCGCCAGGAGGGGGGCCTCGTGGGGCTGCTCGAGGACGCGAAGAAGCAGGCGTTCGAGCTGAACTCACTCAAGATCGAGTACGATCGACTCCGCAGGACGAAGGACAACACAGAGAAGCTGTACCAGCTCGTCCTGGAGCGCACGAAGGAGAGCGATCTCCAGCGAATGCTGCGGGTGAACAACATCCACGTCCTCGATCGGCCGAACTTCCCGCTCACCGCGCTGCGGCCGCGCGTCGGCGTCAACATCGGGATAGGCATCCTCGCCGGGCTGCTCCTCGGGATCGGCGCCGCGCTGGCGCGGGCGATGCTCGATCGCACGCTGCGGACGCCGGATGAGGTCGAGCGGGAGCTCGGGCTGCCCTTCCTCGGGCTCCTCCCGGAGTTCGACAAGCGGGACCAGAAGGACGCCCAGCGCCGCAGGGCGCGCCACCGCGGCAAGGCCGCGCCCCCGCTGGGCCGGCGCGAGCTCGTCGTGCACGATCAGCCGACGAGCGGGATCGCCGAGGCGGCGCGCGCGATCCGGACCAACCTGCTCTTCATGTCGCCCGACCGGCCTTACAAGACGCTCCTCATCACCAGCGCCGGCCCCAGCGAGGGCAAGACGACCGTGTGCTGCTGCATCGCGGTCGCCATGGCGCAGGCCGGACAGAAGGTCGTCCTCATCGATTGCGATCTCCGCAAGCCGCGCATCCACCAGATCTTCGGCAAGAGCCCGGAGCTCGGCGTCACCAGCGCGTTGCTCGACGACTCCGTGGTGGACGACGAGAGCGCGCTCAAGACCGAGGTGGAGAACCTCTACGTCATCCCGGCAGGCCCGATCCCGCCGAACCCGGCGGAGCTCTTGCACAGCGCTCGCTTCCAGGCGCTGCTCCAGAAGCTCCAGAGCCGCTTCGACCGGGTCATCATCGACAGCCCTCCCATCGTCGCGGTCACCGACGGCGCCGTGCTGTCGACGCTGGTCGACGGCACGGTCCTCGTCGTGCGCGCCTCCTCGACGAGGCACGACTTCGCGCGCTATGGGATCCGCGCGCTGCTCGACGTCGGCGGCAAGACCGTGGGCGTCGTGCTGAACGCCGTCGATCTGAAGCGCCAAGAGTACGGGGTTTACCACTACTATGGCGACAGGAAGGACGGCTATTACCACGCGCCCTCCGAGCCGGCGCCCCCGGCCCCGACGGACGCTCCTCCGCCCCCCTCTCCACCCCCCTTGCCGAACTGAGGAGCGCCGCCGTTGCCCTCGCTGAGACTCCCCCGCGCGCGCGGCGCTGCGCGCCCCCCCGGCGCGGCGCCCGCGCGGCGGGCGAAGACGCCCCTCGGCCGGATGACCGCGACGCTCCTCGTCGGGACGCTGGCGGCCCTCGGCCCGATCCTCGAGGGAGCGCTCGGCGACGGCCGCGGATGGACGATCGGCCTCTTGCTCTTGCTGGCCGCCCCGTCGTTCGCCCGCGCCAGCGGCCCCCGGTTCCATCCGCTGGATCCAGAGACCTACATACCAGCCGCCTATTTCCTCAGCGTCGCCTACTCACCCATCCTGCGCCTCCTCATCTCCCGCGAGTTCTCCCTGTCGAGCCATGAGACGGCAGCCATGCGGGTGGCCTATGCCGGCGCGGTCGGGTGCGCCCTCGCCTGCACCGCGCTGAGCCGGCCCCAGGAAGCACCCGACCTGCAGCGCCTGGTCCCGGCGCACAGGCCCAAGGCGACGCTGGACCAGGACTGGGCCACGATCCTCGTCGGCATGGTGGGCCTGGGGCTCGTGGTCACGTGGATCGCCACGATCGGCGTGGGGCGGTTCTTCTCGATGAACTACGCCTCCAATCACCTCGAGGCGGATGGCAAAGGGCTGCTCACCGGCGGCTGGCATCTCATCGGGGTGGCCGTCGTTTACCTCCTCCTCCGGGTCGTATCGCTCCGCAAGGCGGGGCTGGCCGTGCCGAGGGTGGTCTCGCTCGCGGGGTTCTGCTTCTTCGTGAGCTTCCTGCTCAACACGATCATGGGCCGGCGTGGCCCCCTCGTCTGGACGGTCCTCTCCGTCGCGCTCGCCGTGCATGCCTTCGGCATCCAGATCCGACGCGTATGGCTGGCCATCGGAATGGTGGGCGTCCTCTTCTACGGCATCGTCGTGGAAGGCGCCCGCGCCGAGCAGGGCAGCGGGCTCGACGCGCAGATATCGTCGGCCAGCGCGTACCTCGAGCGGATCGAGAACCCGCTGGAGATCGGAGAGCTCCAGCGCGTCTACGCCAACCTCGTCAGCGTCGTGAACGAGCAGCCGCCCATCATCAGCTACCCAGGCGAGAGCTGGGTGAACGCGTTCCTCATCCTGGTGCCCAAGCCGCTCTGGAGCGAGCGACCGCTCGGCCTCGCGCAGCGATATGCCATGTGGACGGCCCCCGACCTCGCGCGCCGCGGCGCCGGCTTCGCGATGGGCGCCGCCGCCGAAGGGTACCTGAACTTCGGGCTCGCCGGCACGGCCATCGAGATCGCGGTCTTCAGCTCGCTCTTCTTCATGATGCCGCTCCTCGTGGCCGGCGCGCGCGGCTCGCCCCTGCTCGCCCGCGCCGCGGCGGTGAACCTCGCCTCGTTCGCGTACAACCAGTTTCGCGGCGAGCTGACCGCGCTGCTCAAGATCACGGTGTCGCTGGGGATCGCGCTGCTCGCGGCGGTCGTGCTCACCTCGGTGGTCGCGCACCTGCGGCGCGGGCTGGCCGCCCTGGGCCCGACACGCCGGAGCTCCGGGCAGCGCCCGCGCGATCCGCGCCTCGGGCCCTCGTCGGCGCTGGGGCGGTAGCCGCGCCGACCGGGGTTGGCCGGCGCGAGGACAACGCGGGACCGCGCGCCCGCAAGCCGCAGGATGGACCGCGCGGCGCGCGGCGTCGGAACATGAAGAGCGGAGAAGCCAGGTCCCTATCGTCATGAGATTTCCCTTTCGTTTGAACCGTTCAGGCTGGCCGGCGCGCATGCTGCCTCGCAGGGTCTGCTTCCCGGACCCGCGGGCCCTTCTCCGGCCCGAGGAGATCACGTCGCCCGAGGTGTTCTCGGAGCGGATCTCCGTCCTCTTGCTGGGCGGCACCTACAAGACGACGCGGCCGGGCAGGCACCGGCAGAGCGACGCCCTCCTCGTGGGAGCGCTCCGCCAGAAGAGCCCCGTCGTCCTCGATGTCGGTGCCTCCGACGGGAGCACGGCGCTCGATCTGATCACCGCGCTCGGCGACGCCTTCGAGGCGTACTATGTGACGGACAGGGCGCTCTCGCTCCGGGTGCGCGCCGACGACCGCGGGCGCGCGTTCTTCTATGATGCGGACGGCGCCTGCGTCCTCGCCGCCACCCCGCGCTTGCTGTTCTATCCCGTAGCGGCGGGCTCGCGCCGCTGGCCGCGCTGGGTGCTCCCCGGGTGGCGCGGCGCCATCCCGCCGTTCGACCCGGCCTATCCGGAGGTATCGCTCGTCCAGCCGCGGCTCCGCGAGATCGCGCGCCGTGACGCGCGCGTGCGCCTCAGGCCCCACGACATCTTCCAGCCGTGGGACGGCCCCGCGCCGACGGTCGTCAAGGCAGCGAACATCCTGAACCGCGCCTATTTCTCCGACGATCAGATCCGCCGAGCCGCGCGCAATTTCTGGCGCGCGCTCGCGCCTGACGGGCTGCTCCTTGTGATCGACAACCGCGACGCCGAGAAGGCCTCGCTGTTCGCGCGAACGGAGGGCGGCTTCGGGCACATCGACAGCATCCATGGCGGAACCGAGATCAAGGAGCTCATCCTGAGCTGCTGAAGCCCCTCGTTCATCGGCAGCGAAGCTCGCTTCCCACGCACGGACCTCCTGAAGCCCTCATGCGCATCCTCTACGTCTCTCCCTACTTTCCCCCCGAGTCCGGGGCCCCCGCCGCGCGTGTCTCCGAGCTCGCCCGGGCCTGGCGGCGTGCCGGACACGAGGTCACGGTCCTGACGGGCATGCCGAACCACCCGACAGGCGTGATCCCGGCTGCCTATCGAGGTCGGCTCCGCGTGGAGGAGGACTTCCACGGGGTCCGGGTCCTCCGCACCTGGATCTACGCCGCCGCCAACCGGGGCAAGGTGCGCCGCTCGCTCGCGTATGGGTCCTTCGCCCTGTCTGCGCTCTCGCTCGCGCAGCTCGGTTTACCGCAGGCCGACATCCTCATCGCGACGAGCCCCCAGTTCCTCGCGGCCGTGGCCGGCTACGGGCTCTCAAGGCTCCGCGGGCTGCCGTTCGTGTTCGAGGTGCGCGACCTCTGGCCCGAGTCGATCGTGGCCGTGGGCGCGCTGTCGGCCGGGCACGCGGTCGTGCGCGGGCTCACGCGCGTCGAGGAGCACCTCTACGAGGCGTCCGACGGGATCGTGGTCGTCACGCAGAGCTTCCGGGAGCGGCTCATCCAGCGAGGAGTCCGCGCCGACAAGATCGACGTCATCAGGAACGGCGTGGACCTCGGGCGCTTCACCCCCGCCTCGCGCGACACGCCGCTCCGGGAGAAGCTCGGCTTCGGCGACCGCCTCGTCGTGGCGTACGTCGGAACGCACGGCATGGCGCACGGCCTCTCCGCCGTGCTCGATGTGGCGCGCGGCCTGCGCGCCCGCGACGACATTCGCTTCCTGTTCGTCGGCGAGGGGGCGGAGCGGGCCAGCCTGGAGGCGCGCGCCCGGGAGCTCGGGCTCTCCAACGTGACGTTCCTCGGCCCCCTCCCGCGCGATGCGGTCACCGAGGTGTATGCGACCGCCGATATCTGCCTCGTTCCCCTGCGCAAGACCGAGCTCTTTCACACGGTCATCCCGTCCAAGATCTTCGAGATCCTCGCCATGGAGCGGCCCATCGTGATCTCGGTCGACGGAGAAGCGCGGTCCATCGTCGAGGAGGCGAGCGCCGGCGTCTTCGCTCCCCCGGAAGACGTACCGGCCATGACCCGGGCGATCGTCGAGCTCGCCTCTGATCCCGAGCGGCGAAGGCGCATGGGGCCGGCAGGGCGGGCCTACGTGATGCGCTCGTTCGAGCGCGACATGCTCGCGCGCGAGTATGTCGATGTGCTGGAGCGCGTGCTCTCCCGCTCGCGCTCTCGTGAAGGCCGGAGCAGGAGCAAGCGATGAACCTCCCGCGGATCGCCCGCACCCTCGTCCAGCTCCATCCACTGCAGGTCCTCGCCCGCCCGATCGCGCTCGGCCACCGCGCGCTCGGCGGGGGGCCGAGCGCGGCGCTGGCGCCTCGCCTCCGGCCGGGCTTTGCCCCGTCGAGCCCGCGGTTCGCGGCCTTCGCCGACGCGGAGAAGGAGCGCGGGCGCGCGCGGCTGGCCGCCATTCCCGAAGGGTCGCTCCTGCACGCCTACGAGCGCGCCTACGGCTATGAGCTCGGTGCCGAGCCGACCCTCCCCGCCCCTAGCGCGTGGGACGATCCGATCGCGTCACACCCGTTTCCCGCGTCGGTGCGCGCCCGCCGGCTCGCGGCGGCGGCGCGCCTCGGCCGCCCCGGGCTCTCTGCCGAGCTGGCGCGCGCGTGTCGGGCCATCGCGCTTGGCCTCGAGCTTCACCTGCTCGCCAATCACCTCCTGGAGAACGCGATCGGGCTCGTGTGCGGCGGCGCCGTAGCCCAGGGGCCCGAGGCCGAGGCGTGGTGGCGGCTCGGCTCCGCGATCCTGGCGTGGCAGCTGCCGGAGCAATTCCTCGCGGACGGCGGCCATTTCGAGCTCTCCGCGTCGTACCACCTCGCGCTGACGGCCGGGCTGCTCGAAGCCATCGAGCTCGCGCAGGCGGCCGGCCGCGAGGTGCCCGAGCGCTGGAGGACCACGGCGGAGAGGGCGCTCGAGTGGGCCGCCGCCGTGCGCGCGCCGGACGGCTCGTACCCGCTCTTCAACGATGCGTCGCTCGACGCCGCGCCGGAGCTCGACCACGTCCTCGCCCTCGGCGAGGACCTCGGCCTCTTCACGCCGGGCAGGGCCTCCGGTGGCGGGCGGGGAGCGCCCGGCGCGCCGCCGGACGACACGCCGTCGCTCGACCACCTCGCGGCCACCGGCTGGGTGATCCTGCGGTTCGGCGACCGGGCCTGGCTCGCGCTCGACGCGGGGATGGATGGAGCCTCCTATCAGCCCGGGCACGTGCACGCGGACGCGCTCACCTTCGAGCTATGGCTCCGCGGAGAGCGCGCTGTCGTCGACTACGGGGTCTCCAGCTACAAGACCGACGGCGACCGGCAGACCACCCGCTCCACGCGCGTCCACAACACGGTGGAGCTCGGCGACGTGGATTCGAGCGAGGTGTGGAGCGCCTTCCGCGTCGGCCGCCGGGCGCGCGCCGGGGTGCGCAGGCTCGAGCGCGCCTCGGCGCACGTCGCCGTCGAGGCTGAGCACGACGGGTATCGAGCTCTCCCCGGAGCCCCCCGGCATCGCCGGACGGTGGAGCTGTCCGCTCGGGAGCTCGTGGTCCTCGACGACATCCTGGGCGGCAGGACGAGCGCCTGCTCCCGGCTCAGGCTCGACGAGGCCGTCTTGCGACGCCAGCCCATCGAGATCGAGGGCATCCAGCTCACGCCCGAGCGGAGCCCGGGCGTGTGGCACTCCTGCTTTCGGAAGCCCCAGGCGGCCACGGTGTTCTCCGGGCGCGGTGACGTGCGCGACGCCTGGCGCGCCGGCTTTCGCATCCGCTTTTAGACCGGGCGCGTCTTCGTGCGCTACTCGCGGACGAGGCTGCCTGTGAGCGTGATGCGAAAAGGGGCGAGCGCCTCGACCTTGTCGAGCACGAGGTGCAGCGCCAGCGCAGCCTGGTGGAGCCCGGGGATCAACACCGTGTAGCTCGGGTGGTCGACCCCGGTAGCGAGCTTGTCGACGCGGAAGCCCGCGGCCTTCGCGAGGCGCTTCACGGCCCAGACCGTGTTCATGCGGAAGTACGTCGGGTACGGCTTGGCATTGTCGCTGCCGCTCGTCCCGCGCAGCAGCCCGACGTAGAGCGTATGAAACCAGTGCGGCGTGAGGTGGGTCGCGAGGCCCGAATAGGAGAGGAGGTTCGGCGCCGTGAACACGAACCGCCCTCCCGGCCGCAGCAGGCGGTGCGCCTCGCGCAGCACCGCCTCGGGCCGCTCGAGGTGCTCGAGCAGGTGGTCCGCGGCGATCACGTCCGCGCAGCCGTCGGGCAGCGGGATCGACTCGCCGTACGCGCAGATATGCCGCTGCGCCGGGTTGCGCGCGAGCGCCTCCTCATCCGGATCGACCGCGTAGATGGTCTTGCCGTCGAGAGGCACCGTCGCGACCTTGCCGAACCACAGCGGCCCGCAGCCGAGGTGGATGATGTCCGTCGCCGGCGCGACCGCCTCGTCCACGATGCCCTGGTAGACCTTCCAGTAATGCGCATGATCGCTGAAACGATAATAGAGCTCGTTCGTCTTGCAGTTGAGACCAACGATCTTGCGGGCAATATCCACGATATCTCCTCAATCAGTCCGGCGGCACGAACACATCAGCGCGGGATAGCGGCCCTCACACCACCGAGAAGCGCCCGTGCGGGCGCGAATCCCGCGTGCGGGGCGGCGGCCGGCGCAGCAGCAGGCGCTCTGCAGAGTCCACGACGAGCTGCAGCAGCATGTCGGCCTGCGGATTGACCGCGCACTCCTCGCTGTCCCAGCGGAAGCGCAGCTCGACGGTCTCGCCCTCGAGCTGGATCGGGAACACCGCGACCACCGCCTCGCGGAGCTGCTGCGCCGTCGCCGCGTCCTGCTCCCAGCTCCAGGGCTTCACGCGCGCGCTGCCGTTGGCCCCGGCGGAGCTCACCTCGAGCGCGACGAGCTTCGCCTCCTCGGCAAAGCGCTCGAGCACCGGGCGCAGCTTGTCCACGCCGCTCGCGGCCTCGATCTCCATCAGCGCCCACGGCACAGCGCGGCGCAGCGCCTCCACGGTGGCCTCGCGGGCGCGCCGGGGGTCCTGCGGCTGCGCCCCGAAGAGCGGGAGCGAGCCCGCCGTGCGCACCACGATGAAGAGCACCACGCTGCAGGCGACGAGGGCGAACCCGATCTCGAGCGAGCGGCCGACATACGCCACCAGCGCGACAACGGTGAACAGCAGGCTGAGCCCATACAGGATCAGCACCGCGCTGCGATGGGAGTGGCCCTTGTCGAGCAGCTTGTGGTGGATGTGCGAACGATCGGCGGAGAAGATCGGCCGGCGAGCGACATAACGCCGCACCATCGCCGAGATCATGTCGAAGATCGGCAGGCCCAGCGCGAGCAGCGGCACCATGACGGCGAGCGCAGTGCCGCCCTTGTGCGTGCCCACGCCGAAGAGAGGGATCGCGGCCAGCATGAACCCAAGGAACATGCTCCCGGTGTCCCCCATGAAGATCGTCGCGGGGTGAAAGTTGTGAAACAGGAACCCCACGATCGCGCCCGCGAGCGTCGCCGCGAGCAGGCAGATCACCATGTTGCCGGGGTAGCCGCCGAGGTACGCGGTGATGAAGTTCGCGACGCAGGCGAAGAAGCCGACGCCCGCCGCGAGCCCGTCGAGCCCGTCGATCAGGTTGACCGCGTTGATGATGGCGACGAACCACGGAATCGTCACCAGGAACGAGAGCGGCCAGAACGATACATGCCCGAAGTACGGCAGCGTCACGCACTCGAGGCGGAGCCCGAAGGCCCAGGCGATCGACGCGACGAGGACCTGCGCGGCCAGCTTGTGCCGCGCGCGCATTCCCTTCGTATCGTCCCAGGCGCCGACCGCGGCGATCGCCAGCCCTCCAGCCAGCAGCCCCACTACCAGCGAGTGCTGCGAGAACCACATCAGCCCGATTTGCGTCCTCAGCGCGACCAGGATGAACAGCGGCAGCACGAAACCCGCCACGATCGCGAGCCCGCCCAGGCGCGGGACGCGCCGCGTGTGTACGCGTCGCGCGGTCGGTTCATCCACTGCCCCCACCGTCACCGCCAAGCGGCGCGCGAGCGGCGTCGCTGCCCACGAGAGCACCAGCGCCAGAATGACCGCCGTGAGCGTACTTACCATCGCTCGCTCCTCTGGAAATCCCGCACCCCTAAGGTGCGGCGCGGCGGGCGACATTCATAGCTCATCACCATGGCGGACAGCCCGTTGTTGGTGCGCACCTAGTACCCCAAGTCAGCACACGGAACAACCCAGGAGCAGGCTTTGGAATGCGGCGAGCATCTGGAATGTTCCGCTGCCGCTTACAATTTACAGTCACATCGAACAATTTTACCTGTGAGTGTCTACCATGGTGCGTCGACCTGGTGACAATGTCGTTATGCCGGACTCGGCCGTGGCGGGGCTTGCCGTGAAAGCGGAAACGCCTTCATCGGGACAGAGACGTGGCCTCGGCGGGCCCTTTTCGTCCCCGCAGGGCTTGGAGCCCCTCGCGAGGCGCGTGGCGCTCCATAACAGCGATGGAGCCCGCGCCTGGTGTGCGCTTTCTGGCCCGAGACTCCATGGTGTGATGGAGTCGGGCCATCAGCTCTTTTCGGCGACGCAGAAGATGTACGGGGACGTGACGGCGTTCGGTCGGGGAGCCAGGCCGCGTGCGTCGAGCGCCCAGACGAGCTCAGCAACGGCGGAGGCAGCGCCGACCGCCGGCAGGCGGAGCCAGCGTGACCCGATGCTGCCCACGCCGAAGAGGCTGACGTCCAGCGGAAGGATGTAGTCGCTCCGCAGCACATGGAGGCCCGCGTCGCGATGCGCCTTCACCAGCGCCTCGCGATCCAGCGGAACATGAACGTCGTAGGTGGGCCTGTCGGTGACCTTGGCCACCCACCCCACGAGCCCGCGCATGTTCGGGATCTCCGTGACGATGCGCCCGCCTGGGCGCAGGTAGCGCGCGCACGCGCGGAGGCAGCCCGCCGTGTCCTCGAAGTGCTCGACAACGCCGAGCGACACCACCGCGTCGAAGGCGCCCACGAAGCGCTCCGGAGGCTCGAACAGATCGGCGCACACGATCTCGCCAGGGACGCCGGCGCTCGCGAGGATGTCCCGCTCCTGCGCGCAGCCAATCTCGGTATAGTCGAGCCCGCTGACCTGAAAGCCAAACTCACGCGCGAGGTAGGGGAGCCAGGCGGAACGACCACAGCCGATCTCCAGCAGGCGTTGCCCCTTCGTGTCCATGCCCTCGAACGCGCGGACGAACTCCCGATGAAATGCCTGGCGCACGTATTGCCGAAGCCCACGCGCGTGCGGATCCACCGGCTTCGGGAGCGACCGGTTCGACCACACTTGATTCCAATGCGCTTTTCCTGCCTTGTCTCCGGCCGACGACGCCGCGTTGCTCATCACGTCCTCGCTAGGGCAGGGCCGCCGGCGGGGCGGGTGCCTCGCGAAAGGAATCACGGTTTCCCAGCTCGGTCCAGGACAAATCTGGACGGATGTCGCAGCGCGTCGCCCCGGGCGCTCCCCGGCCCGGCGAAGCCAGGGCGCCCGTGGCGATGCAGGCGCGCGCGGGCCACGCGCGCCATGGACGCGCGCCATGGAACAGGGCGCGCGTGGAGATGCGCCCGGTCACGCGGTCCGGCCGACCCGATCCTGCGGATCAGGCGCTCGGGTTATCCAGCTCGTAGTACTTGAGCTTCCTGTCGGACGCGATGATCCTGAACGGATTCCCGGCGACGACGGAGTTGGACGGCACGTCCTTGTTCACGACGCTGTTGGCTCCGATGATCACGTTATCCCCGATGGCGATGTCGCCGAAGATCGCGCTCCCCGCTCCGACATAGACGTCGTTGCCCAGGCGCGGGACGCCCTGGCTGCCGAAGTTTCTCCCTATCGTGACGTTCTGGCAGACGAGGCAGTTGTCGCCGATGACCGTCCTCGTGTGGATCACGACCCCGAGCCCCCAGTAAGCGAGCCTGAAATTCGCCCCGATCGTGGCCGAGGAGGGAACGAAGACCGCGAACACGAACCTGTTCAACCACGTGATGAGCGTGGCGACGAAGGTCAGGTTGTTTCGATAAAAGAAGTTTCCCAGCCGATACAGCAGCACAGAAGGGTTCTTCATAGCGTCGATAACAGGTCTCTGAACTTGGTCACGGCATGACCCATCCTGTTGGTCTGCCTCACCCTCTCGAGCGAGCGCCGCGAGAACTCCTCCAGCAGCGCCGGCTCGCGGAGGACGGTCAGGACCGCCTCGGCGATCTGGCCCGGGCTCCCGACGTCCACCAGGAGCCCATTTCTCCCGGACACCACGAGATCGTTCACGGCGCCCACCCTGCTGGACACGACGGGGACCCCGAGGGCCATGACCTCGAGCAAGGCGTTCGGGAACCCTTCGCTGTGCGAGGTGAACACGCACAGATCGAAAGACGAGATGACCTCGTTCTTGTCCGTCGAGAGCCAGCCCATGTACTCGGTGTTCGCGAGCTGGTTCTCGGCAATGAACCTGCGCACGTTGTCCAGCTCGCTTCCGTCTCCGTAGATCTTGGCGCTGACCGAGGCGTTCGCCCGCTGTAAGAGGAGCATGGCCTCGAGGAAATCGTAAATACCCTTCTGCCGCTCGATCCGGTTGAAATAGAGCAGCCTCAAGGGCCTGTCCATGGCCCGAGGGTATGCCTTGTGTCCCACGTCGCCGAAGCTGGAGTCGGGCAGCCAGTTCTCGATGACGACGAGTTTGTCCCCGTACGCCTCGGGGACCAGGCTCTGGAAGAAGCTCCGCCAGGTTTCGCTCTGGCATATCACGACATCGCAGGATCTCACGACGGCGCTCAGGTACGACCTGTACAGCCTGCTCCTGGCGACGTTGTCGACGATCGGCCCCGAGCGAGGGAAGATGACGACCTTCTTGCCGAGCAGCTTGCCGAGGAGCCCGATCGATCCCTTCTCGACGAAGCTCAGCCCCGAGCTCGAGAACAAGAGGACCGCATCCACCCTAGAGAAGAGCAGCGCCCTGACGCACCTCAGCACCCTCGGCGCGATCCTGTGCAGCCTGCGGCGCGCCGATTGCACCCGGATGCTGTCGAGGGTGGAGTCGACGAGGAGGAAATCGAAATCGTCTTTCAGATCGCTCTCGATCAGAGAGCGACAAGCAAAGTACTGCCCACCCATCTTCCCGTCAGCCGGGGGATTGAACGAGCCCACGAACAGGATTCGTTTCTTGTCTGCCATCGCGTCGCTATCGTCGCGGAGGTGATACCATACCTGTGCGGCGATGGATGGCGGGAACGCCCGTTCGCGGAGCGCCGGGCCGACAGCGCCGGATCGGCGCCGAACGGCCCGCGACCCCAGGAAAGCAGCCAGCCTGCCTCGGCACAGGGCGATGGAGGCGGGCTCTGCAGGCGCGCCCTCCCGCCCCGACCAGCCGCGGCGCAGCCGCCTCTCGCGGCCGCGGCCGGTGGCCCGTGACATTGCCCTCCGGCACCTCGAGCGGCCACCGATTCCGCCTCCTTCCGCTGTTTCACGCTGGCCCCGTACGACCCGGTTGACAGTCTTGGCGCTCCGACCTACAAGGTCCCCAACCCTCACGCGCACGTAAGGGTCATGGTTTCAACCGAGCACGGTTTCGAGCGCGACGGGCCGATGACCATCCGATGACCACCCGCCACCACCTTCCGCTAGCCCACGAGCAAAGCATCGCGGGGCCCGTCACGTCCGGCACGTCCCGAACGGACGACCTGGTGGGGGCTCTCGGTGGCGCCGAGGAGGAGGAGCGCCTCCTTCAGGTGGGGGACATCGCCAAGGCAACCGGGAAAACCGTGCGGGCGATCCACCACTACGAAGAGGTGGGCTTGCTCACGCCGCACGCCCGCTCCAAGGGGCGCTACCGGCTCTACGATCACGCGGCCCTGACCCGCGTCCGGTGGATCGGCAAGCTCCACGACCTCGGCCTGTCGCTGAGCCAGATCCAGCAGATCGTCTCGACCTGGGAGTCGTCCCCCTCGGCCCCCGGCGCGATGGCGCAGATCCGCCACGTCTACCAGCAGAAGCTCGAAGAGGTGCGGGAGCAGGTCGCGCACCTCAAGACCCTCGAGCACGAGCTCGTGGCGAGCCTCGCCTACCTCGACACCTGCGAGGCGTGCGACCCGGCAGAGCTCGTCGCCGCCTGTACGAACTGTAACCTCCACGACAAGAGCACGGCTGAGCCCGAGCTCGTCGCCGGGATCCGCGGCAATGGGCATTGCCGCCACGGCTCGAATCACCGCTGAGCGAGAAACATCATGGCTATCCAGCTTCCGATCTACATGGACTACCACGCGACGACGCCCGTCGATCAGCGTGTCCTCGACGCGATGTTGCCGTATTTCAACGGCAAATTCGGCAACGCCGCGAGCCGGAGCCACGTCTTCGGCTGGACGGCCGAGGAGGCGGTCGGCCACGCTCGCGAGACGCTCGCCAGGTTCATCGGCGCCTCGAACCCCAAGGAGATCGTCTTCACCTCCGGCGCGACCGAGAGCGACAACATCGCCATCAAGGGGGTCGCCGAGTTCTACAAGGACAAGGGCAACCACATCATCACGAGCGTCATCGAGCACAAGGCGGTGCTCGACACCTGCAAGCGGCTCGAGAAGCAGGGCTACGAGGTCACCTACCTCAAGGTCGACAAGTACGGGATGGTCGACCCGGACGACGTCGCCCGGGCGATCACCGACAAGACGATCCTTGTCTCGATCATGCTGGCCAACAACGAGGTCGGCACGGTCCAGCCCATCGCCGAGATCGGAAAGATCACGAAATCGAAGGGCATCCTCCTCCACTCCGACGCGGTGCAGGGGGTCGGGAAGGTCCCGTTCAACGTCGAGCAGATGGGGGTCGACCTCGCGTCGGTGACGGCCCACAAGATCTACGGCCCGAAGGGCATCGGCTTCCTGTACGTGCGCAGGTCGAAGCCGCGCGTCCGCATCACCGCGCAGATGGACGGCGGCGGCCACGAGTTCGGCATGCGGTCCGGCACGCTCAACGTGCCCGGCATCGTCGGGTTCGCCAGGGCAGCCGAGATCCTCATGGAGGAGGGCGAGGCGGAGTCGGCGCGCATCCTGTCGCTGCGCGAGCGGCTCAGGAACCGGCTCTGGAAGGAGCTCGACGCCATCCAGCTGAACGGCTCGCCCGATCGGCGGCTGCCGGGCAACCTCAACGTGTCGTTCAGCTTCGTCGAGGGCGAGGCCATGATGATGGCGATCAAGGACGTGGCGGTCTCGAGCGGCTCGGCGTGCACGAGCGCCAGCCTGGAGCCCTCCTACGTCCTCCACGCGATGGGCATCGGCGACGACCTCGCCCACTCGTCCATCCGGTTCGGGCTCGGGCGCTTCACCACCGAGGAGGAGGTCGACTACGTGGCTGACCTCGTGATCCGGAAGGTGAACAAGCTGCGCGACATGTCGCCCCTCTACGAGATGCACAAAGAGGGGATCGACCTGAACACCGTGCAGTGGGCGGCCCATTGACGAGCGGCGCGGGCGCCGCCGGCCCGACAGAGCAAGGTTTCGAGACGAAAGGAAACGGTCGAGGAGAGAGCCATGGCATACAGCGATAAGGTCATCGAGCACTACGAGAACCCCCATAACGTCGGCACGCTCGACAAGAATGACGAGAGCGTCGGCACCGGGCTCGTCGGCGCTCCGGCCTGCGGCGACGTCATGCGCTTGCAGATCAAGGTCGGCGAGGGCGGCGTCATCGAGGACGCGAAGTTCAAGACGTTCGGCTGCGGGTCGGCCATCGCGTCGTCGTCGCTCGCCACCGAGTGGCTGAAGGGCAAGACGATCGACGAGGCCGAGACGATCAAGAACAGCATGATCGCCGAGGAGCTCCACCTGCCTCCGGTGAAGATCCATTGCTCGGTCCTCGCCGAGGACGCGATCAAGAGCGCCATCGCCGATTTCCGCGCCAAGCAGCAGGCGAAGAGGGAGCTCGCGGGCGCGGCGCCTTCGGTCCCCGCCGCGGCCGCCGCGACGGCGAGCGCGGAGTAACAGCGCCGGGGCTTCGGGGCGGAGGCGGCCCACAGCACCGGAACCGGAACCGGAGAAGGAACGACGCATGCAGAGCAGTGAGCAGACCACGACCAAGGCGGCGGACACCGGGCCGCACGCCGCGCCCGCCGCGACGGCCGACGGCGCGCCCGCGCGCAGCGACGGGGCCTCGGGCGAGCCGGAGGCAAAGTCGAAGCGGACGCTCTCGGTGAGCGACGCCGCGGTGCAGGCCATCCGGGCGCAGCTCGCCAAGCGCGGCACGCCCGAGGGCGCCATCCGGGTCGGGATCCGCGGCGGCGGCTGCTCCGGGTTCTCCTACGTCATCGAGTTCGAGGACAAGCCGCCCCGGTCCGGCGACCTCGTCCTGGAGTTCGCCGAGCCGGACAAGGCGACCGTGCGCGTCTTCTGCGACAAGAAGAGCATCCTCTACCTGGGCGGCTCGGTGCTCGACTGGGAGAAGACGCTCATGTTCCAGGGCTTCAAGTTCAAGAACCCGCACGAGGCGACGCGCTGCGGCTGCGGACACTCGTTCACGGTGGCCTGAGCCGCCGCAGGGAGCGCCCGCCCCGTCTCCGAGGCGCCTTCCCCAGAGCACGCCATGACCGATCCCTTCGATACCCTGGGCGTCGAGCCGCGGTTCGACCTCGACCTGCGCGCGCTGGAGCAGCGCCACCGCGATCTCTCCCGCGCGCTCCACCCCGATCGCTACGCGGGCGCCCCAGCGGCCGAGCGCCGGCTCGCGCTCGGCCGCGCGATCGAGGCGAACGACGCCCTGCGCGTCCTCAAGGATCCGATCCGCCGGGCCGAGGCGCTGCTCCAGCGCGCCGGGGTCGCGCGGGGCGAGGAGGGCGAGCAGAAGGCCTCCCCCGCCCTGCTCATGGAGATGATGGAATCGCGCGAAGAGCTCGCCGAGGCGGCGAAGGGGCACGATCCCGCGCGGATCGCGCGGCTAGGCGAGGCGATGCTCGCGCGCGAGCAGGCGACCCTCACGGCGATCCAGGGCGCCTTCGCCGCCGCAGGGAATGATCCGGAGCAGCTGCAGGGCGTGCTCGCCTTGCTCAGCGAGCTCCGCTACATCCGGCGGTTCCTCGAAGAAGTGAGCGCCATCGAAGAAGAGCTCGCAGATTGAAATGACCCTCCTCGAAATTTTCGACCCCAAGGCAAGGCCCAGCCCGATCGGCATCGATCTCGGGACGACGAACTCGCTCGTCGCCCGCGTGCGCGACGGCCGCCCGGTGGTCATCGACGACTGCAATGGAGAGCGGCTGGTGCCGTCGGTCGTGCACTACGACGAGCGCGGCCGCGCGGTCGTGGGCGACAGCGCGCGGCGGCTCGCGCAGAGCCACCCCCGCGAGACCATCGTCAGCGTGAAGCGCTTCATGGGCCGCGGCGCGAACGATCCGGAGACGCGGCGGCTCGGGCCGTACGAGTTCGCGGAGCCGAAGGGCCCCGACGACGCGAAGAGCGTGCGCTTCAAGGTGCGGGACGCGGTCGTGACGCCCGTCGAGGTGTCGGCGGAGATCTTGAAGGAGCTCCGCACCTCGGCGGAGCGCGAGCTCCGCTCCGTGGGCGGCGCGGTGATCACGGTGCCGGCGTACTTCGACGACGCCCAGCGGCAGGCGACCAAGGACGCCGGCAGGCTGGCCGGGCTGGAGGTGCTGCGCCTGCTCAACGAGCCGACCGCCGCGGCGCTGGCGTACGGGCTCGACAAGCAGCAGAACGGCCTGTTCGCGGTGTACGACCTCGGCGGCGGGACGTTCGACGTCACCGTCCTCCTGCTCGACAACGGGGTCTTCCAGGTGAAGTCCACGGGGGGCGACAGCTCGCTCGGCGGCGACGACATGGACAGGGCGCTCGCGGAGCGGCTGCTCGAGGAGATGGGCGCGACGCGGCGCACGCCCGAGGTGGTGCGGCTCGCGCTCGACACCGCCCGCAGCATCAAGCACGCGCTGACCGACGCGACGCAGATCGAGATCGAGCTGCCCGTGCAGGCGGCCGAGGCGACGGGCGGCCCGGCGTCGAAGCTGGTCACCGTGACCCGCGACGAGCTGAACGCGCTCATCACGCCGCTCCTGGAGCGCACCGGCGTCGCGTGCCGCCGCGCGCTCCGCGACGCGGGCGTCCAGGCCGCGGACCTCGACGGCGTGATCCTCGTGGGCGGCGCGACGCGCGTGCCCCACGTGCGCGACTACGTGGCGCGCCTCTTCGGCAAGGAGCCGCTCAAGGACATCGATCCGGAGGAGGTCGTCGCGCTGGGCGCGGCCATCCAGGCCGACATCCTGGCCGGCTCGATGGATCGCGCGGACGAGGTGCTCCTGCTCGACGTGCTGCCGCTGTCGCTCGGCATCGAGACGATGGGCGGCGTCGCCGAGAAGATCCTGCCGAGGAACACGACGATCCCGGCGGGGGCGCGGCAGGTCTTCACGACCTACGCGGACAACCAGACCGGGTTCGATCTGCACATCGTGCAGGGCGAGCGGGAGCTCGCCGCCGACTGCCGTTCGCTCGCGCGCTTCGTGCTGAAGGGGATCCCGCCGATGCCCGCGGGCATGGCGCGACTCGAGGTGACGTTCCGCGTGGACGCCGACGGCCTGCTCGGCGTGACCGCGCGCGAGCAGACGACGGGGGTCGAGCAGAAGGTCGAGGTCAAGCCGAGCTACGGGCTGACGGACGAGGAGGTCGAGACCATGCTCCTCGCGGCGCTGGACCACGGGGAGGAGGACCTTCTCAAGCGCCGGCTGGTCGAGGCGCGGGTCGAGGGCGAGCGCGTGGCGATGGCGACGCGCAAGGCGCTCTCCGCGGACGCCGATCTGCTGGATCCCGGTGAGCGCGAGGCGATCGAGGGCGCGCTGAAGGGCCTCGACGCGGCGATCCGCGGGGACAAGCCGGGGCTGATCCTGGCGCGCACGGAGGCGCTCGACGAGGCGACGCACGGGTGGGCAGGGCGGCGGATGGACCGCGCCGTGGCCAGGGCGATCGCGGGCAAGCAGGTCGAGGACGTCGAGGCGAAGGTCGCCGCGGCGAAGGGCGTGGACGCGCACCTGGCCGAGCACGGCGGGGACGACGCGAGCCACGCGCAGGTCGAGGCGGGCGGCGCTGGCGCGGCGAAGGCCGGCGTCGAGGCGAGGAGGAGCTGATGGCCAAGGTCCGATTTCTGGCGCACGGACGCGCGTGGGAGGTCGAGGCCCCGGTGGGCTCGTCCGTCCTCCAGGCGTCGAAGTCCGTGGGCGCGCCCGAGGGCGACGCATGCGGCGGCGTCTGCGCGTGCTCCACCTGCCACGTCTACGTCACGAAGGGGCGCGAGCTCCTCAGCGAGGCCGAGGAGGACGAGGAGGACATCCTCGACAAGGCCTTCGACGTCCGGTCGACGAGCCGCCTCGGCTGTCAGGCGAAGATCTTGAGAGACGGCGATATCGAGGCGGAGATCTCCCGCGAGAGCCTCGACGCTTTCTACAACGAGCACCCGAACGTGAAGGATCCGCGCAAGGGCTGAGCCCCCGGCGCGGGCCGAGCAGCGCGAGCCGCCCGGCGCGATCAACCCGCAACGACGGCGGGGACGGCTACGGCGGCGGCCTCACCTTCGCGGTCGCCGGCTTCGGCTCGCGCTGCGAGGGCGGCGGGCGGCGGAGCTTGTCCAGCTCGGTGCTCGCCTCGGTGGCGATGCGCCGAGCGATGTGGGCGAAGGCCGAGGCGGCCTCCCTGGCCGGCGGTGTCGAGACGATCGCGACGAGGTGCTGCGCGGCCGTCTTCCTGCCGATGGGGACGAGGAAGAAGGTCAGGGCGGCGAGGAGGAAGACGACGCCGTTCGTGAGGCGCTTGAAGAACTCGCCGACCACAGGCGCCAACCGTAGATGGAGCGATCGGCCGGGGCCCAGTTCTCGGGAGCCTTTTGCCCTTCCAGTCGGAGGCGATCACCTGCTCGCTGCGCCCCTTGCCAGAGCGCCCCGACCTCACGACAAACGGCGGGCGGCTCGACCGGAGGCGCCGAGCCGTGGAGCGCGGCCGTCGCGGGACGATGGATCGCTCGGCGCGGTCGTGGACGACCGCCAGGACAAGGAGGGAAGGAGATGCTCAAGCCGGTTCTATTCACCATCATGATGGCGGCAGCGTCCTTGCCGGTCTCCACAGCTGCAGAGGGGCAGCGCCCGGCAAGGGAGCAAGCCCGAGCCAACCAGACCAAGCTCAACGAATCGGATCGGGAGTTCGTGGAGGAGGCCGGCCAGGGAGGGCTGCTGGAGGTGCGGCTCGGGCAGCTCGCGCAGCAGCGCGCCGCGAGCCCGGACGTGAAGCGCTTCGCGCAGCGGATGATCGACGACCACGCGGCGATGAACAAGCGGCTCGCGGCGCTCGCGCAGCAGAAGGGCGTGCCCGTGCCGCAGGAGCTCTCTCAGGAACAGCGCGAGGAGGTCGACGAGCTGTCCAGGAAGACAGGGGCCGAGTTCGACCGGAAGTACATGAGCGAGATGGTCGACGACCACGAGGACGACGTCGAGGAGTTCGAGGAGGCCACGAAGGAGGCGAAGGACGCCGACGTGAGGCGCTTCGCCGCCACGGGGCTGCCGCTGCTCCGGGAGCACCTCGCGATGGCGAGGCAGGTCTATGACAAGGTGAAGTAGACGTGGCTGCGCGAGCGCGCCGGCCCTGCGCGGCGTGGCCGGCGCACGGCGGCCGGCGCGCTCAGGCGACGACGCGCGCCGCGCGCTCGGGCCTCTCCGCTGGCGGCGGGGTCGTCCTCGACCTCGCCGCGCCGCGGACGGGCGCGAGCTTGCCCCGGAGCTTCTGATACGCGGCCGTGTCGACGGGCTCGCCCCGGACCCAGGTGCGGATGAACGGCGCCACCCCGGACTCCCAGGCGGCGCCGAGGCGGAGCGCGAGGAACTCGCCGTAGAGCGCGGTGAAGAGCGTCTCGAGCTCCTCGATGAGGTACATGCGCTCGTAGAACTGCTCGTCCGCGGCGTCCTTGACGACGCTCGGGATCTTCACGCCCGAGAGCGAGAACGCGTCGGCGTTGAACAGGAAGGCATACTCGAGCTCTCCGCGCGTGACGCGGACGCGCGCGTGCGACGGGAGCTTGCCCTGGCGCAGCGCCTCGTGGGCCTCGGGGGCGCTGCTCGGCGCCGCGCCCTTGAGCCGGCTCTGCTCCTTCTCCTGGACGAGCGTGATCTGCCCCTCGAGCCAGAGCTCGCAGACGCCGAGGGCGTCCAGGGAGAAGCGGCCCTCGAAGAGCTCGCTCTCGAACCAGAGCCAGACAAGGAATTCGCGGCCGACGAACCGGCGCTGCTCGATCAGCTCAGCGAGGCTCACAGGGCACCTCCAAGGGTCGATTCAGCGTGGAAGACCGTGGGTTTGAGCAGCTCGAACGCGGCCAGCTGCTCGGCCGACAAGCCGAGCTCACGGGCGGCGGTATACGGGCTCTCCGGCACGAGATCGAGCTCGAAGGTCTCTTCGAAGAGCTCCGAGAGCCCCTCGTGCGCGCGCGGTGACTGGTTCCAGAACCGGACGACGCCGGCCTCCAGGTTCCAGGACAGATCCACGACCTTCATCACCGGCATGAGCTGCGCGCGGAGCTTCCTCGACACGACGGCCCGGAGCTCCTCCTTCTCGCGCCGCCCGAGCTTTTCGCGCCCGCGCTTCGCGAGGTGCTCCCGCTCCGCCTCGGCGAAATGCGCCTTGAAGAGCGCCGAGGGCACCTGCCAGCGATCGGTCCTGAGCCCGAGGTTGATGTACGAGTTGAAGAAGATCTTGCCGTGATCGAGCTCGCAATCGAGCGGGTTCTCGATGGAGCACCACCCGGCGCGCTGCTCCGCGTCCTCTTCGACCGTGAGCGGCCGGAACGCGCGGAGCTGGATTCGCTCGACGAACCTGTCGCGGAACCCCTCGGTGAGCTCGCCGCGGACATAGAACTTCGAGAATGAGATGGATCCTTTGAGTGCGCCCAAATGATCGTCCTTTCGTCCCGTGAAGGCGAAGGAGGTAGCCGAGCGGATCCAGGGGGTCAAAAAACCGGACGGGGCGCCGCGGCCATCGGCGCGATCGTCCAAAGAACGGCGACGAACGGCGACGGCTCCGGCCGCCAGGCGGGCTGGGCAGTGGGGCGCGGTCAGAGCGGCTGGACCAGCGGCGGGCGCAGCCATCGGCCCGAGAACGGGCCAGTGAGGTAAAAGCGATAGTGAAGGAAATACGGCTGCTCGTCGGGCCCACAGAAGACGACGGTGGATCGCAGGAAGCGGCCGAAGACGTCGTCGCCGGGCTCCGCAAATGGCCTGTGGCCGATGGCCGGCGCGGGCACCGCTGGAAAGCGGGGCGGCGCGCCCTCCGAGAACCCGCGCGGCAAATCGCATAGCGCGGGCGGAACAGGCGCCCGCGCCGCGCCGCCGCCCGGGTCCGGGGCGCCCGCCTCCTCGGGCGGGACGTCGGTGGCATCCGCGACGCAGCCCGCCGCGGCGCTCCCCCACGAGGAGAGGAGAACCAGCACACACCACGCGCCGACGCTCGCCCTGGGCACCGTCCTGCCTCCGTCCGAGAAGCGCGAGGTCCGCGGAGCGCCGGCGGTCGTGGCCGGCACACCGCGCCTGCGCGAACGCCGGAGGAGCAACGGCGGTGCCGCGCCGCCCGCGAAGCAGGGGCGCACCGGGCGCGCTCAGGGAGAGCGACGGCGGCGGGCGCGCTCGTGGGACGGACGGTCAGACGTTGAAGAGGAAGTGCGCGACGTCGGCGTCCTGGAAGACGTACGTCTTGCCCTCGACGCGCAGCTTGCCAGCGGCGCGGATGGCGGCCTCGGTCCTGTGCTCGACGAGGTCGTCCACCTTGTAGACCTCCGCCCGGATGAAGCCCTTCTCGAAATCGGTGTGGATGACCCCCGCGGCCTGCGGCGCCGTACACCCGATCGGGATCGTCCAGGCGCGGATCTCCTTGGGACCGGCTGTGAAGTAGCTCTGGAGGCCGAGCAGCCGGTAGGCCTCGCGCGCGAGCGTCGAGAGCGCGGGCTCCTTCATGCCGAGGCTCTCGAGCATCTCCTTGCGCTCGTCGGGCGCGAGCTCGTTCAGCTCCGCCTCGAGCTTGCTGCAGACCGGCACGACGCCGCTGCCCTCGGAGGCGGCCCGCTCGCGCACCTTCGTCGCGAGCGGGCCCGTGCCGGAGACGTCGGACTCGTCGACGTTCGCCACGTAGAGGACCTTCTTCGCCGTGATCAGGCCGAACGTCTTCACGACCTTCCGCTGCTCGTCGTCGAAGGAGAGCCCGCGGACGGGCTTGCCGGCCTGGAGCGCCTCGAGGCACTTCTCCATGAGCGCGATCTTCGGGAGGAGCTCCTTGTCGCCCTTGGCCTGCTTCCGCGTGCGCTCCAGCATCCCCTCGAGGGAGCCGAGGTCGGCCAGCATCAGCTCCGTCTCGATCGTGTCGATGTCGCGGAGCGGGTCGACCCCGCCGTCGACGTGCACGACGTCCGCGAGCGTGAAGCAGCGGACCACGTGGAGGATGGCATCTACCTCACGGATATGACTCAGGAATTTGTTCCCTAGCCCCTCGCCCGTGCTCGCGCCGCGCACGAGCCCGGCGATGTCGACCACCTGCACCATGGCAGGGATGATCTTCTCGGTCTTGATGAACTTCGCGAGCGTCGTGAGCCGGTCGTCAGGGACAGGGACGGCGCCGACGTTGGGCTCGATCGTGCAGAAGGGGTAATTCTGCGCCTCGGCCTTGGCGGCCGTCAGCGCGTTGAACAGGGTGCTCTTGCCCACATTGGGCAGTCCGACGATGCCAACCTCGACGCTCATGGCGCGCACGTCTAGCACAGGCAGGGTCGCGCGGCCCGGCCCCGTGGGCAGCACCGCCGCAGCGCCAAACGCCAAACGAGATTCCCGGTTTGCCCGCGCCGCCGTCCGCCGTCAGCGCCGCGCGCGGCCGGGCGCGCGGAGGGCGCCGAC
This sequence comes from Sorangium sp. So ce128, assembly GCF_051525245.1. Lineage (NCBI taxonomy): Bacteria > Pseudomonadati > Myxococcota > Polyangiales > Polyangiaceae > Sorangium > Sorangium sp. So ce128. The sequence goes on from NZ_CP150313.1 coordinate 10,391,260, forward strand.
GAGGTGGTCGACGAACGCGCGCACCCGCGCGGGCAGGAAGCGCGACGGGAGGTACACCGCGACGACCTGGCGGCGCACCGGGAGCCACCCGGCGAGCACCTCGCGCAGCCTGCCCGCGGCGACGTCGGGCGCGGCGAGGTACGCGGGCAGCTCGGCCAGGCCGAGGCCGGCGCGCGTCGCCTCGAGCACGGCGAGGACGCTGTCGCTCGAGAAGACCGCGGGCAAGCGCGCCGTCGCCGCGGCGCCGCCGGGCTCGACGAGGCGAAACGCGACGTGCGACGCGCCGCCCGCGCCGTAGCGGAGCCCGGCGTGTGATCCGAGCTCCGCCGCGCCGCGCGGCGCGCGGTGGCGGCGGAGGTAGCCCGGGCTCGCGTAGAGCCCGCGCCGGTCGTCCTCGAGCGGCCGCGCGACGAGCTCGGCCGGGAGCGCGGAGAGCATGCGCACCGCGACGTCGATGCGCTCCTCGACCAGATCGGCGAGCCGATCGCCGCAGCGGAGATCCACGGTGACGCCCGGGTGCTCGGCCTGGAAGCGCGCGCAGAGCGGGGCGACGCGGCACGCGCCGTAGACCGCGGGCGCCGCGACGCGCAGCGGACCGCGCACCGCCTGGTCGCGCGCGGCGATGTCGCGCTCGAGCGACTCGACGTCGGCGAGGAGCTGCCGGCCTCGCGCGACGTACGCTTCGCCGAGATCGGTCAGCGAGACCCGGCGCGTCGTGCGCTGCACGAGCTGCACGCCGAGCCTCGGCGCGGGAGACGGCCTTGCTCACCGCCGAAGGCGTGAGGCCCAGCCGCTCGGCCGCCGCGGAGAACGAGCGCAGATCCGCGATCGCGACCAGGAGCCGCAGGGCGTGCGCGGCCTCGGACGGGTCGATCGATGAACCGAGCTCATGAATCCTCGCCTTCACGCGCCGATTGTACGCTCCGGGGCTCAGGTTCACCGGTCGCGAAGCGCCGCGCGAAGGAGCCGCCGGATGAGGGCGCGCGGCGGGTCGTCGACCCGGGGCCCCGGCGAGGAGAGCCTCTCGCAGCCGAGGAGCCGGCGGTGCGCGTGCGATGCGGGGGCGTGATCAGCCGGCGAGCGCCCGGAGCCGCCGCGCCGCGATCGCCGCGATCGCAGGGTGCAGCACGAAATGCTGGCGCCCCGCGTCGGCGGCCTGGGGGGCAGGCGTCAAGGTCCCGTCGCGCAGGCCGCGCACCGCGCGACACATGAGCTCGAGCCCGACGCGCTCGACGCGCCTCATCACGGCCGGGTGGTCGTCTCCGGGCTCGAGCGCGAACCGCTCGACCAGCAGGACGGGCCCTGTGTCTACGCCCGTGTCGATGAGGTGCACGGTGACCCCGAGCTCGGGCGGGCCGTCCTCGAGGAAGGGCCACAGCGCGACGTCCATGCCACGGTACCTGGGCAAGACGCCCGCATGGGCATTGAGGACACCGATCCTGGGAATCGCCAGCAGCGGAGCGCGAAGCAGGCCGCCGCCCGCGAACACGATCAGGTCGGGCGCGGCGGCCCGGAGCGCGGCGAGCGACCGGTCGTCGTTGTGGTTCTGGACCACGTGGAACCGCGCGCCGATCGCCGCAGCGACGTCTCGCAGGGACGCCCCCGGGAGCCCCTCCTCGGCGGCGATGTCCCGCACCGATCGCTCCCCCTCGCGAGGGGACGAGAGGCTGCCGACCAGGACCTTGCCGGTGACCTTGGCGAGCACGCGGCCGGGCGTGGTGAGGCGAAGCTCGTCGCGGAGCCGGTCGAGCTGGTAAGGCGCTCGCAGCAGGACGTCGGTCAGCTCGATGCCGTCGGTGCGACCGAGCCGCCACGCGAGCAGGCGCGCGTACATGCTTGTATGCACGGGCGCTAGGAGCGCGATGCGCATTGCGCCTCCAGCTCCGCAAGGGCGGATTCGACGTCGCGGAGCGCCGCAGCCCAGTCCGCGGCGACCTCGGGTCCGACCCGCCGCGACATCCCCGGCGCGAACCGATCCGCGAGCTTGAGGGCGGCGTTGAGCAGCCGCCAGTCGCGGCGCGCTGGCGCCTGCCGCGCGAGCAGCGAGCAGACCGCGGCGCGCTCACGCGCGACGCCGGCGCGATCCTGCGGCGGCTCGATCTCCGCCAAGGCGTCGCCGCGACGCAGCTCGACATGACGAAGCAGCCGCTCGAGCTCCTCGGCTCCCCGAGCGTCGCCTGCGGCGAGCGCCGCCTCGATGTCGGCGCACGCGCCAGCGCGCCACCGGCGCTGCTCCAGCGCCGGGCGAAGGGCGCCCTCGGCGCGCGCCGGCGCGGCGCGGGTCACCCCGGACGCCGCCCGTCGCAGCGCGGCCTCGAGGCGGCTCCGGCGCTCGCGCCCCCGGGCGGGATCATCGAGCCACACCGCGGCGGCGCGGACGCCCGCCAGCACGCGATCGCGCAGGGTCACGGCAAACCCCCGTCGATCGCGATACGCACGCTGCTCCCGTCCAGCCCCACGAGCGCCTCTCCGCTCAACCAGAGATCGTCCTGACGCAGATGTCCAGACGGCAGCGTGAGGACACCGTTCTTGAACAACCAGTAAGGACTCCATCGATCCTTGCGGAAGCAGGCGAGCTCCCGCCAGGTGATCCCGTCGCGGCTCGCGAGGACGGCCGCCGTGTCGCGGTGAACCCCGGCGCCGCGCTCGACGACCGTGAGCGCGATGAGCACCGGACCTGGGAGCTGGGCCCCGTGCCACGCCGAGGCGGGGATCGCACAGCCCACCTCGAGGGCGAGCGAGCGTCGATCGGCGCGGCATGCATGGTTCTGCGTCACCTCGGAGTCGGTCAACCAGCACACGTGGTCCGCGGTGAAGAACAGCTGCACGGCGCGCCAGCGCTGCGTGCCGTCCCCGAACCTCTCGATCGTGCGGAACCAGTCGCGCGTTCGCCACAGGTAGCACTCGCCGTCGAGATCACCGGTGGTCACCCACGCCGCGCCGACGTCGAACGGGTCGGCGAAGATGCCATGAACATGCCGCACCGACCCCGCGGAGAACTCGTGGGCTACATCGACGCGGTCGCCGTCAGGGGCGACCCGGTGAACGCGCACCGGACCACGGCGCTCGTTCCTCGTGTACTCGCCGAGGTACGCGGCGCCGAGAGGGTCCTCCGCGATCCCGCGGTGCAGGACGCAGTCGCCAGCGATCGCGCCCAGCGGCGCCGGATCGCGCCCCTCCTCGAGCCGGTAAATCGTCCCCGCGCGAACCCCGATGACGACTCCGCGCGACGTGCGGTACACATTGCACTTGTCGGCGCGCGCCGCCCGGACGAGCAGGCGCTGGAACGCCATGGCGTCACGCGGCATCGCCGCGGGAAACCGACAAAACGGCTCGAACGCGCCGACGCCGCGGGCGCGGCGCAGCACGACGCGCCCATGGCTCGCCCAGACCGTGCCGTCGGCGTCGAGGTGGTGCACGGTCGAGACCGCCGGAGCCCGCTCCCGTACAGAGACCCCCAGCGCGAGGTGATCGCTGGAAGGAGTCGGGGTGATGGCGCGAGCCGGCAGCATCGTCAGCGCGGCGCACGCTAGCACCCGCTCGCGCGATCCGGCAAGCCGAAGCCCGGCGCCGTGGCGCACGCGCGCCGCTCTCGACGCGAGGTGCAGCCGAGGTGCCTTGACGCCGCTGCGCCGAGGCGCCCGGCTCAACCGAAGAACGAGGCGATAGCGGCCGCCACGCGGGCGACCTCCTCGCCCGTGAGCTCGGGAAAGATGGGGAGCGCGAGCGTGTCGCGCGCCGCCGCCTCGGCGACCGGAAGGGAGCCCTCCGGCGGGCCAAGGCGCGCGAAGCAGGGCTGGAGGTGGAGCGGCGCGGGATAATAGATCTCGGTGCCGATGCCCTGCTCCGCAAGCGAGCTCCGCAGCGGATCGCGCAGAGAGGCATCCTTCAGGCGAATCACATACTGATTGAACGTACGCCCCGCAGCGCCGGCGTCCGGCAGCGCGAGGGGCAGATCTCGCCCGCCGAGCAGCGCGGCATACCGCGCGGCGTGCTCGCGCCGCCGCTCGAGGAGCGCGTCGAGCCGCGGGAGCTTGCGCCGGAGGAGCGCCGCCTGGAGCGCGTCGAGCCGGAAGTTGCCGCCGATGCGGGTGTGATGGTGCTTCTTCCGAGCGCCCTGCGCCCTGAGCGTCCGGACGCGCTCGGCGAGCTCGTCGTGATCGGTGGTCACGAGCCCGCCATCGCCGAAACCGCCGAGGTTCTTGGTCGGGAAGAACGAGAAGCACCCCATGAGCCCGAGCGCCCCGGCGCGGCGGCCGCCGCGCTCGGCGCCGAACGCCTGGGCCGCGTCCTCGATGACCGGCAGGCCGCGGCCGCCCGCGATCGCGAGGAGCTCGTCCATGGGCGCGCAGCCGCCGAAGAGGTGGACGGCGAGGATCGCCCGGGTGCGCTCCGTCACGGCGCGCGCCGTGGAGGCGGGGTCGAGGTTCAACGAGCCAGGGAGCACGTCCGCGAAGACCGGCGTGGCGCCGGTGCGATGGATGGCGCCCGCGGTCGCGAAGAACGTGTAGGCGGGGCACACGACCTCGTCGCCCGCGCCGACGCCGAGCGCCATCAGCGCGACGAGCAGCGCGTCGGTGCCGGAAGAGACGCCGATCGCGTGCCGGACGCCGAGGTACGCGGCGCACTCCGACTCGAAGGCCTCGACCTCCGGACCGAGGATGTAGTGGCCGCTCCGGAGGACCGACTGGAACACGGCGGAGAGCTCGTCCTGCATGGCGAGATCGCCGCGGACCCGATCGAAGAAGGGAACAGGCGCGGTCATCCGTCGGTGTCCTCCGCGGAGAGGGGATCGCGGTAATGGCGCGTGGCCGCGGCGCGGGGCCGGGCGAGCGGCGCGTCCTCGTCGAGGTCGAGACACCGGACGATGTCGCCGCGGCGCTCGTAGCGATAGCCGCTCTCGGGGCAGCGCAGGAGGCCGTCGCGCGAGGCGACGAGCTTGTGACCGTGGCGGCTCATCCAGCCGGTACGCCGGGCCGGCACGCCGGTGACGAGCGCATAGTCGGGCACGTCGCGCGTGACGACCGCGCCGGCGCCGACGAACGCATGGCGCCCTATCGTGACGCCGCAGACGATGGTGGCATTGGCGCCCACGGTGGCGCCGCGACGGATGCGCGTCGTATCGAGGAACGCGCGTCGGTCGATCGGGGCACGCGGGTTGACGACGTTGGTGAGCACCGCGGACGGGCCGAGAAACACGTCGTCCTCGACCAGCGTGCCGTCATAAAGAGACACGTTGTTCTGGATCCGGACGCCATCGCCGATGACGGCGGTGCCCGCGACGAAGACGTTCTGGCCAAGGACGCAGGCGCGGCCGATCCGCGCCCCCGCCGAGACATGGCAGAAGTGCCACACCTTCGTCCCCTCGCCGATGTCGCAGGGCTCGTCGATGCACGCAGACGGGTGCGCGAAGAAGGGCTTTGCGGGCTCGCTCATGGCTCCCTGTCCGCCGGGTGCGCGGGGCCCCTGGAGCCACCCTCCGGCAAGGCCCCGAGCGCGCCGCCTGCCGGAGGCACCGGCCAGATCCCCCACGCGCCGCGCGTCGCGAGCGGCGGGCCGGCGAAATCGATGACGGGCGGCCTGACGCGCCCGATGAGGTAGGCGGCGCCCAGGCCGGCGGCGCGGCGCGCGAGCGAGGCGGGGTCCTCGAAGCTCGAGCGGACAGGCGGCTCACGGGGATCGATCGAGCGATCGGGGTGCACCCCCTCGGGACGCCCCAGGGCGGCGAGCGCCGCGAGGTGGCCATAGTCGACGACCTCGAGGAGGAGGGGCGCGGAAGGAGGCGTGAGCTCCGCGGCGGCGCGGCCGATGGCGACCTCGTCCCTCCGCGGATTGAAGTGCTCGCGGCGCAGGTGCGGGCGGAAGAGGGCGCCGAGAGCCAGCACCACCAGCAGCGCGCCGCCGAGGGCGCGCCGCGCGCCGGCCGAGGCGCCCCGGAAGGCGCGCGCCGAGAGATCTCCGACGGCGAGGGCGAGCAAGAGCAACGCGAGGAGGGTCGCTCGCTCGGGGTGGTGGGTGGGCGCGCCGTCGCGCACGAGGGCGAGCGAGAGCGCCGCGATCTGGAAGGCGGCGACGGCGCCGGGGAGCGCGTACGGACGGGCCGCGCGAAGGAGCGGTGGAAGCGGTCGGGCCGCCCCCGGCGCAGCGCCGCGGCGGGCACGCCATGCGACGAGGGCGATGGCGATGGGCCACACGAAGAGCTCCGGCTCCTCGCGGACCATCGCGGCAGGGTACGCGAAGAGCCGCAGCAGCGAGCCGTCGCCGCCCGGGCCGATCGCGTTGCGGTAGGAGGCGACGCGGGCCAGGAAATGCAGCGCGTCGCCGTGAGCGACGCGGTTCCACGCGATCCACGCGGCGGGCCCGGCGAGCGCGACGAGCGCGGCGAGCGCGAGCTTCGCCTGCGCGCCGCGGCCCTGGCCGAGGCGGGCGGCAGCGAGCAGCGCCATCGCCGCGAAGGCGACGGCGACGGACCAGGGTTCGTAGCGGGAGAGCGTCGCGAGCACGAGCGCGAACGCGCCGAGGAGGGCGCGCCCAGCCGGGGGCGCAGGCCCGGCCGGCGGCGTGACGAGCGACGCCACCGCGAACAGCGAGAGGGCGGCGGTCGGCAGCTCGGGGACCGTCGCCACGCCGAGGCAAGCGCTCCAGGGGAAGGCGCCGGCGAGCAGCGCGCCGGCGAGCGCGGCGCGGCGGTCACCCGTGATCCAGCGGGCGGCGAGGTGGACGAGCGCGGCCGAAGCCAGGCCGAGGGCGAACGCGATGGCGCGGGCGACCTCGAGGGTCGGCGCGAAGAGGCGCCCAAGAACGCAGAAGAGCGCGCCGTTGAGCCAGAAAGGGACAGGCAGCCAGCTCGTCCCCGTCGGGTCGAGCCGGGGCGCGTGGGCCCACGCCTGCGCGAGGACCACGCGCGCGAAGTCGTCATCGCTCACCGCCCGGAAGCCGAGCGCGAGGACCAAGGCGGAAACGACCGCCTTGGCGAGCGCGACGAGGGCAAGGTCGCGCGCGAAAGGGACGGAGACGGCCGACGCCGCCTCCACGGACGGCCTCGCGTCGAGCGCCCTACCCGCTTCCCTCCCAGGCGCGGAGGCGGGCCCTAGCACGCGAGCCTACTTTTCCTGGGATTTCTCGAACTCGCGCAGCTCGCGGTCGCCTGCCGACGAGAGGTAGGCGAGCGACACGCTCGTCGCCATGAAGACGACGGCGCAGATGGCCGTGAGGCGGGTCATGAAGTTGCCCGCACCGCGGCCGCCGAACACCTGCGCCGTCGCGCCGCCCATGGCCGAGCCCATCCCGCCCCCGCGGCCCTGCTGGAGGAGCACGACGAGGATCAGGAACAGACAGACGAACACGTGCACGATGTTGAGGAACGTGTGAAGCATCGGCGTCTTTCAGCTGGGTGAGTCTGGACCGCGCGAGGGGCCCAAGGGGCAAGTGGGCAGGCCGGCGCTCCCGCGGCGAGACGGGAGCGGCCTGCGATCTACCCCTGTTCCGCGCGCTCCGCCAGTCGGTGAGCGGCGTCGACGATCTTGGCGAAGCCAGCGGCGTCGAGCGAAGCCCCGCCGACCAGCGCGCCGTCGATATCGTCCTGGGCGAGCAGCGCCTCGGCGTTGTCGGCCTTGACGCTGCCGCCGTAGAGGATGCGCGTGACGCCCGCGAGGTCCTCCGAGGCCTTCGCGAGCAGGCCGCGGATGAACGCGTGCACCTCCTGGGCGTCCTCGGCGCGCGCGACCTTGCCGGTCCCGATCGCCCAGACCGGCTCATAGGCGATGACGCCGAAGCCGGGCTGCTTCGCGAGCTCGTCGAGGACGGCGCGGACCTGCCGCTCGACCACGGCGAGCGTCTCACCCGCCTCGCGCTGCTCGAGCGTCTCGCCGACGCAGACGATGGGGCGCAGCTCGGCGGCCATCGCCGAGGCGACCTTCCGGGCGACCGACTCGTCGGTCTCGGCGAACAGCTGCCGCCGCTCGCTGTGCCCGAGGATCACCCAGGTCGCGCCCGCGTCCTTGAGCATGCCCGAGGAGACCTCGCCGGTGAACGCCCCGGAGACCTCGGCGCTCATGTTCTGCGCGGCGATGCCGACCTCGCTCTTCGCCTCCGCGAGCTCGTGGGCCACGGCGGCGATCGCCGTGAACGGCGGAGCGACAACCACCTCGGCCCGGGTGAGCTCGCGCGTCGCCTTGGCGACGGCCGCCGAGAGAGGACATGCGTCCTGGCCCCCGGCGTTCATCTTCCAGTTGCCGGCGATGAGCGGACGACGCGAGGCCGCCCGCGGGGCGGCGCCCGCCTCCGCGGACGTGCCGCCATCGTTCACGGCCTTCACTCGCTCACCTCGACCGACCGGAGCGCCTCGACGCCCGGGAGACGCTTGCCCTCGATGAGCTCGAGCGAAGCGCCGCCGCCGGTCGAGATGTGATCGAAGCCCTTGGCGATGTGCTCGCCGGCCTGCTTGACCGCCGCCGCGCTGTCGCCGCCGCCGACCACCGTGAAGCCGGAGGCGCCGCTCATGATGCGCGCGACGTCGAACGTGCCCTTGGAGAAGGCCGGCGTCTCGAAGAGGCCCATCGGGCCGTTCCAGAACACCGTCTTCGCCCGCTCGATCGCCTGGCCGAACTGCTCGATCGAGCGGGGGCCGATGTCGAGCGCCATCGTGCCCTCGGGGATCGCGTCGACGGACGCGGGCTCGCCCTGCGTCGCGTCGATGCTCGAGGCGACGACGGCATCGACGGGCAGGAGGAGCTGGATGCCCCGATCGCGCGCCTTGCTCATGATCGTGCGCGCCAGCGGGAGCTTGTCCTCCTCGATCCGGCTCTTCTGAAGGTTCTTGCCCTGCGCGGCGAGGAAGGTGTTCGCCATCGCGCCGCCGATGCACAGGGTGTCGACCACGTTGAGGAGCGCCTCGACGACGTCGATCTTGTCGGAGACCTTGGCGCCGCCGAGGACGGCGACGTAAGGCTTCTCCGGGCGATCGACGAGCCGGGTCAGCGCCTTGAGCTCCTTCTGGAGGAGGAGGCCGGCGGCGCGCTCGCGCATGAGGCGCGGCAGCGCGTGCACCGACGCGTGGGCGCGGTGCACGGCGCCGAAGGCGTCGTCGACGTAGACGTCGCAGAGCTCGGCGAGCTGGCGCGCGAACCCCTCGTCGTCCTTCTCCTCCTCCTCGTGGAAGCGGAGGTTCTCGAGGAGGCAGATCTGGCCCGCCCTGAGGTCGTAGATGACCTTCTTGGGCGAGTCGCCGACACAGTCGTCCGGCAGGTGGACCTCGTAGCCCGTGAGCTCACTGAGCCGCCCCCCGCACGGCTCCAGCGAGAGCCCCTCGGTCTTGCCCGGCTTCGGGCGGCCGAGGTGCGACGCGAGGATCACCTTCGCGCCCGCCTCCATGACGAGCTTGATCGTCGGGATCGCCTCGCGGATGCGCGAGTCGTCCGTGATCTTGCCCGTCTTCTTGTCGAGCGGGACGTTGAAGTCGACGCGGATGAAGACGCGCTTGCCGCTGAGGCCAGCAGCGTCCCCGGCGGCGGCGAGGTCTTCGACGGAGCGGATTCCGGTGAGCTTCACGGCGCTAGACGCCCTTCCTCGCCACGAGCTGCGCGAGGTCGATCATGCGGTTCGAGAAGCCCCACTCGTTGTCGTACCACGAGAAGATCTTCGCGAAGCGATCGCCGAGGACCGACGTCATGGTCGAGTCGAAGGTGCTGGACGCGGGCGAGCCGATGAAGTCGCCCGAGACGAGCTCCCGATCGGTGTAGTTGAGGACGTCCTTCATCGGCCCCTGCTCGGCGGCCTGCTTCATCGCGGCGTGGATGCTCTCCTTCGTGATCGGCTTCTCGGTCTCGAGGGTGAGGTCCACGAGCGAGACGTCGACCGTGGGGACGCGGATCGCGAGCCCGTCGAACTTGCCCTTGAGCGCCGGGATGACCTCGGACAGCGCCTTCGCGGCGCCGGTGCTCGAGGGGATCATGTTGACCGCGGCGGCGCGCGCGCGGCGCAGGTCGCCCTTGCGGTGCGGGATGTCGAGCAGGTGCTGGTCGTTCGTGTACGAGTGGACCGTCGTCATCAGGCCGCGGACGATGCCGAAGTTGTCGAGCATCACCTTGGCGATGGGGGCGAGGCAGTTCGTCGTGCAGGAGCCGCACGAGATGACCGTGTGCTTCTGCGCGTCGTAGAGCTCGTCGTTCACGCCCATCACGACCGTGAGGTCGTGGCCCTTGGCCGGCGCGCTGATGATCACGCGCTTGGCGCCCGCGTTGATGTGGCCGGCGGCCTTCGCCTTGTCCGTGAAGAGGCCCGTGCACTCGAGGACGATGTCGACGCCGAGGCTCTTCCACGGCAGCTCGGCCGGATCCTTCAGCGCGAGGACCTCGATCTTCCGATCGCCGATGCTGATGTGCTTGTCGCCGTGACCGACCTTCGCCGCCTTGAACTCGCGGTGGATCGAGTCGTACTGGAAGAGGTGGGCGAGCGTCGCCGGATCCGTCAGGTCGTTGATGGCGACCAGCTCGATATCCTTCACGCCGCGCTCGTAAAGCGCGCGGACAATGCAGCGTCCGATGCGCCCAAAACCGTTAATTGCGATCTTCGTCGCCATCGCGAACTCCTGGGAAAGTGGCCGGCGCGAGTCGTAGTCACCTCGCGCGCGACGGTCAAGCAAAGCCTCAGCCACGGGGCGCCGGCGACGTGGAGCGCCGGCGGCGGCGGGGCCGCGGCCGGCTGGCCGGAGCGGCGCCTCGCCGGGAGGGCTTTCGGTCGGTATTTGGGGTGGTTTCGGTCTGTGGGAAGGGGAGCGCCGGCGCGCTCGGGCTCTGTCGCGCCGGGCGCTGTCACGCCGGCGTCACGCGCGGCCGCGGATCAGACGCCGAGCTCCCGGAGGAGCTTTTCCTTGCTCGCGACGCCGGTGTACGAGCCCGCCTTCTCGCCGCCCCGGAACAGGATGCACGTCGGAACGGCGCGGACGTTGTATTTCTGGGCGAGCTTGGGCGCCGCGTCGATGTCGAGCTTGCCGACCTTCAGCGTGCCCTGGGACTCCTTGGCGATCGTCTCGACGATCGGCGCGAGCTGCTTGCAGGGTCCGCACCAGGTGGCCGTGAAGTCCACGAGCACCGGGATCGGGGAGTTGATGACCTCGGACTCGAAATTCTCGTTGGTGAAGGTGACGACGTGCTCGCCTGCCATGATTGTCTCCGTCGGTGCCGCGCTGTTCATGTTCGGGGCCGCGCCTGTCGTGCGCGGAGCGCGCCCCGTGAGTTGACCGAGGCCGCGCCGGCCTGTCGGCCCGATGCAGAGCGGACCGCCCTGTCGGGAAAGGAAAGTACCCGGCGCGCACGCCTCCGGCAACCCACAAGGCGCTCGCGGCGCACCCGCGGAACCTTCCGCCTGCGCCGTCGTTTTGGTAGATCGCCCGGCGCCGGAGCGCCCGTGCTGGCCAACGCAGCGGAGGCCTGAGCGCGAGCGGACGCCCGCGGACCTGGCGCGCGACGCTGCACGGCGCGCACGATCCCGCGTGCGAGCGCCCCCTCGCGCGGCGCCGAGCCAGGATGGCCCCCCGAACCCTCATCATCACGCCGACGTACAACGAGCGAGACAACCTCGCCGAGTTCGTGAGCTCCGTCCTCGCGGCGGCCCCGGAGGCGCACGTGCTCGTCGTCGACGACGCGTCGCCCGACGGGACAGGCGCCCTCGGCGACGAGCTCGCCGCGCGCGACGGGCGCGTCCGCGTGCTCCACCGGGCGGCGAAGCGCGGGCTCGGCACGGCCTACCTGGAGGGCTTCCAGCGCGCCCTGGACGGCGGCTACGACGTCGCGTTCGAGATGGACGCCGACCTCTCGCACGACCCGCGCCACCTGCCGGCGTTCCTCGACGCGATCGCGCAAGGCGCCGACGTCGTGCTCGGCTCGCGCAACATGCCGGGTGGCGGCGTCGAGGGCTGGGGCCTCGGGCGGCACGTGCTCTCGAAGGGCGGCTCCCTCTACGCGCGGACCATCCTGGGCGTCGGCATCCGCGACCTCACGACCGGCTACAAGGCGTTCACGCGGCGCGCGCTCCAATCGCTCGATCTCGGCAGCGTGCGCTCGAACGGCTACGCCTTCCAGATCGAGACGACCTACCGCGCGCTGCGCAAAGGGCTGCGCGTGGTCGAGGTGCCGATCGTGTTCGTCGACCGCCGCGCAGGCCGCTCGAAGATGAGCCGCCGGATCTTCGCCGAGGCGATCGTCGAGGTCTTCCGCCTGAAGCTCGACGCCGCGCGCGGTCGCATCTGATCGCGCGGCCCCGCCGGAGCGCGAGCGCGCGCTGCGCTCAGCGCTCCCCCGCGCGAGGCGGCCGCGAGGCGGCGTGCGTGCGGCCCGGCTCGTCGATCTCCAGCTCGTCGAGCTCCTCGTCCAGCGCGACGTCGCCGTCGTGGATGCGCGATCGACCGGGGGCCTCCTGCTCCTCGAAGCGCACGCGCGCCGCCGCGGCCTGGCCGCGCTGGGCAGCGTCCTCTGGCGCCGGGTGCCCGCGGACGACGCGTGTGGCGCGGCGCAGCGCGAGATCGGCGACCCGCCCGGCCCTGCGCACGTTCGGCGCGGCCTTCTCGCGCAGCACGCGGCCGAACACCAGGGACAGCAGCGTCAGCACCGTCGGGACGATCACCCCGAGCGCGAGGCCGACGGCGATGCGCGCGACGGTGAGGCCGAACAGCGCGGCCACGAGCGGGAGGCCCACCAGGCCGCGATCGAGCGACGGGCGCCCCTCGTGCCGGCGCGCGCGTCGCTCCTCCTTGCGCGCGCGCTTCTCTTCCTTGCGCTCGTCCTTGCGCGCGCGCTTCTCGTCCTTGCGCGTGCGCCGCTCCTCCTTGCGCGCCCCGCGCTCCGCGGAGCCCTCCGCGGGCTCGCCAGCGCGCGGCGTACGGGGGGGCGCGCCGCCCGCTTCGAGCCCCGAAAGGAGCGGAGCGATGCGCGCGGCGCGGCGGTCCGGGTCGGGCTCCAGCATCGCGGAGAGCGCCCGGACGAGGCGCGGATCGGCTCGATCGCCGAGGGCAGCGGGCACGTCGATCGCGAGCCCTCGGTGCGGCAGGTTCTCCGGCTCCTCGCCGGTGAGCAGGCAGAGCGCGGTCGCGCCGACCGCATAGACGTCCGACGCGGGCAGCGCGCGGCCCTGGAACTGCTCCGGCGCCATGTACCCGAACGTGCCGACCACGGTGCTCCCGCCCTCGGGACGCATGCGATCGCGGACCGCGCCGAAGTCGACGATCGCGAAGGAGCCGTCGGGCCGGCGGATCACGTTGTTCGGCTTGATGTCGCGGTGGATGACCGGCGGCGCGCGGCCGTGCAGGTAGTCGAGCACGGCCGAGGCGTCCCGCAGGAAGCGGAGGATGTCGTCCCGCCCGAGCACCGCGCGGCGACGGCGCATCGCGCCCAGGCTCTCGCCCTCGATCTTTTCCATCACCAGGAAGAGAGCTCCGTCCTCCTCGAAATGATCGAGGTAGCCTGGCAGGCTCGGGTGCGAGAGCGACGCGAGCACCCGGGCCTCGCGCTCGGCGAGCTCCACGCTCTTCCAGCTCGAGGCGCCGCGGATCTGGAACCGCTTGATCGCGACGAGCTTGCCGAGCCGCTTGTCGACCGCCTCGAGCGTGTGCCCCTGAGCCCCTTCGCCGAGGGCGCGCGTGATCACGTAGCGGCCGTCGCGCAACGCCTGGCTCGGCTCGGCACCCATCGAGGGAGCGAGAGTACACCGCCGGGGCAACGACACCAGGTCGAAGCCGCGCCTGGGCGCCCGCGAGCGCGCGCGAACGTCCGGACGTCCGGACGCCCGCCGACGCGCACCGCTCACGCGGCCCGCGCCATCCGCTCTGCTAGAGTCGCGAGCGATGTCGCTGATCCTCACCGTGCTCGGGCTGTTTGCCGTGCTCTACCTGCTGTCGGGGCTGCGGCAGATCAACCAGTGGGAAGCCGCGCTGCGCTTCACGCTCGGCAAGCTGACCGGCCGCGTATCCCCCGGGGTGACGCTGTTCCTCCCGGGGATCCAGGAGCTGCGGCGCATCGACACGCGGATGAAGAACCGCGATCTCCTCCAGCAGATGGTGATCACCCGCGACAACGTGACCACGATGGTCGATGCGGTCGTCTATTACCGCGTCGTCGATCCGGAGAAGGCCACGTTGGCCGTCGAGAACTACGAGAACGCGATGAAGGATCGCGCGAAGGTCGTGCTGCGCGACGTGGTGGGCGAGACGCGGCTCGACGAGCTGCTCGCGCACCGCGAGGAGGTCGCCGCCAAGGTGCGCGCGCAGGTCGAGGCGGTGGCGGCCGCGTGGGGCCTGCACGTGGAGATGATCGGCCTCCAGGACATCGCGCTGCCGCCCCAGATGCAGGAGGTGCTCGCGAAGGGCGCGATCGCCGAGCGCGATCGGCGCTACGTGGTCATCAAGAGCGAGGCCGACGTGGAGAGCGCGAAGAACTTCGCGGAGGCGGCGGGCATCCTCGCGCGCTCGCCCGGGGCGATGGAGCTGCGCCGCTTCGAGGCGCTGGCGAACCTGAGCCAGGGCAACACCAAGGTGATCTTCGACCTCGCGAAGCCGTACGACGACGTGCGGCACGCGGCGGTCGCGATGGCCGAGGCGGCGGTCACCGAGGCGAAGCCCGTGCGCGTCCAGCAGGGGCAACGCGCGGTCGACGCCGAGGCGCAGCGCGAGGCCGAGGCGGCCCTCGAGGAGGAGGCGGCGCTCGAGGAGCAGCGGACGGCGCGGCGCGGGCGCATGGGCGGGGCGTGATCCCGGCGCTGACCGCGCTCAAGGCCGCGGTCGCGGCGCTGCTCGAGGCGCGGGGCGAGCGCGGGCTCTCCGCCCTCGTCGCCGGCGGGGAGCTCGCGCTCGCCGCCCCGCCCCAGCGGTGGACGCTGGGGTCGCGCGAGGTGAGCGCGTCGCGCCTCTCGCTGGCCGTCGACGCGCCCGAGTTCGCGGCGCTCACCGCGGATCCGAGCCGCCTCGCGGCGGTGAAGGAGGCGTTCGCGAGCGCGGTCCGCACGCCGGAGACGGAGCTTGCCGATCTGTCGCTGGTGCTGCGCCTGCCCGGCGTCGGGCGCGGGTGGAGCCAGATCTACCGGGAGGCCGCCCTCCCGGCGGCGCCCGAGCGGCCGGCTCCGGACGCGGTGCTCGGCGGCGCGGCGGCCCTGCTCGAGGCGTCGGGCGACGCGCGGGGCGCGGCGATGCTCCGCCGCGCGCGGCTCGAGGCGGCGCAGGTCGCGAGCGGGGGCGCCGCGCTGGTGCGCTGCGTGGTGCGGCTCGATCCAGCGGATCGCGCGGCGCTCGACCGCGACGGCGAGCGCGCGGAGCGGCTGCGGCGGGCGGTGCGCGACGCGGGGACGCGCGCCTCCGAGGCGATCGCGTCCGTGGAGCTCGCCACGGCGCTCTACCCGCTCGGCGGAGCGGCGGCGCCGGAGGCCCGGCTCGCGCGGGCGCTCGCGGCGCGCGGCGCGGTGGCGGTGACCATCCGCCGCGGTGACGGGCCGGAGGGCGAAGGCGTGGAGCTCGCGGTCGTGGCGTCCGGCGAGCTCATGCGCGTCCGGATCACGGCGGCCCTGGAGCGCGAGCACGGCGGCTGGAGAGCCGAGGGGATCCGCGCGATCACCGTCACAGCCGGGGACCTCGCGACGCCGGAGCGGACGGAGGAGCTCGCCGCGCTGCTCTGCGGCGGCGGCGAGCTCCCGTGACGCGCAGCGGTCAGCCCCGCGCCAGCAGGCCGGGCGTCGCGGCGCCGGCGCCGGCGCCGGCCGTCGCGGCGCCGTTGCGCGGGGGGTTCTCCGGGCGGGTCATGCTCCGGATCGCATGCTGGAGCGCCGCGCGGAGGTTGCGTTGCGTGATGAGCTGCGAGAGGTCGAGCCCGAGCGCGACCATCGTCTGGGCGACGTTCGGTTTGATGCCTGCGACGATCCCGTCGGCCCCGAGCAGCCGTATCGCGGTGACGAGCTCGATCAGGTGGCTCGCGACCTTCGTGTCGACCACCTCGACGCCGGTCAGGTCGAGGATCGCGAAGCGCGCCTGCTTCTCCACGATCTTCGAGAGCAGGCTATCCATCACGTCCGCGGTGCGCACGCTGTCGACCGTCCCCACCATCGGCAGCGTGAGCACGCCGTCCCAGACCTCGATGATCGGCGTCGAGAGATCGCGAATGACCTTCTGCTGCGCCTCGATCTGCTGCAGCTGGGCGCGCAGCTCCTGCTCCGTGCGCTTGGACTCCGAGATGTCGAGCGCCACCCCGAGCACGCCGTACACGGGCCCTCCGCGCTCGTCTTGGAGCGGGGTGATCCAGTTGTCCCAGTGGACGCCGAGCAAGTGGCTGCGAAAGCAGCGCGCCGACCCGTCGAACCATTGGCGCATATCATCGTCGGAGATATCGACGCCAGTCGTTTCTGGCTGGTTCGCATACATTTGGATCCAGTTGGCCCCGATGAGCTGCCCGGGCTTGAGCCCGATGTTCGCGAGCCCCTTGCCGTCGTGATAGAAAACGACTCCATCCCTGTCGATCGCCCAGAGTATCATGTTGTCCACGTGCTCGGCGATGCTGTCCAGGATGCGCGCCTTGCTGCGGAAGGTCGCCAGCTCCTTGTCATCGATCTCGGAGATTGGCCGGAGCGACCCGAAGACGGCGCTGCGATCGGGCGAACGCTTCGCGTTGCACGACAGCGGACGGTACGCCCCGCGCGCGTCGCGAAGGCGGACGCGGAACGAGACGGGTTCACCGGTCTGCTCGAGCTTCGCCCACGCCGCGAGCAGCGCTGCGCGATCCTCCGGGTGAGCGAGCTCTGCGAGCGTCGCGCCTCCCTCGCTCGCAGGGCCGATGACCTCCCGCAGGGCATCGTTCTCGTGGAGCAGGCCGCCCGCCGCCGAGGCGACGAAGAGCAGCTCAGGACAGCCGGCGAAGAACTCCGCGAACAGCGCGCTCGAAGTAACACTCATCACACAAGCCTCTTCCCTGGGGCATGAGAAGTACACGAGGGTATCGCACGCGAAGCCCTCGCGGGAAGGGCCCATTGCACGGCTGCCGTTTCCAGCTCAGGTGCTTGCTCTGCTGCGGCAGCGAGCTCCCGTGACGCGCGGCGCGATCAGCCCCGCGCCGGCCGGCCGGGCGTCGCGGCGCCGTTACGCGGGGGGTTCTCCGGGCGGGTCATGCTCCGGATCGCATGCTGGAGCGCCGCGCGGAGATTACGTTGTGTGTTGAGCTGCGAGAGGTCGAGCCCCAGCGCGACCATCGTCTGGGCGACGGTCGGTTTGATGCCCGCGACGATGCCGTCGGCCCCGAGCAGCCGTATCGCGGTGATGAGCTCGATCAGGTGGCTCGCGACCTTCGTGTCGACCACCTCGACACCGGTCAGGTCGAGGATCGCGAAGCGCGCCTGCTTCTCCACGATCTTCGAGAGCAGGCTATCCATCACGTCCGCGGTGCGCACGCTGTCGACCGTCCCCACCATCGGCAGCGTGAGCACGCCGTCCCAGACCTCGATGATCGGCGTCGAGAGATCGCGAATGACCTTCTGCTGCGCCTCGATCTGCTGCAGCTGGGCGCGCAGCTCCTGCTCCGTGCGCTTGGACTCCGAGATGTCGAACGCCAGCCCGAGCACGCCGCACACGGGCCCGCCGCGCTCGTCTTGGAGCGGGGTGATCCAGTTGTCCCAGTAGACACCGAACGCGTCGGTGCGAAAGGCGCGCACCGCCCCGTCGAACCATTGGCGCATATCGTCGACGGAGATATTGACGCCAGTCGTTTCTGGCTGGTTCGCATAGATGTGGAACCAGTTGGCCCCGACGAGCTGCCCGGGCTTGAGCCCGACGTTCGCGAGCCCCTTGCCGTGGTGATAGAAACAGACTCCATCCATGTCGATCGCCCAGAGTATCATGTTGTCCACGTGCTCGGCGATGCTGTCCAGGATGCGCGCCTTGCTGCGGAGGGTCGCCAGCTCCTTGTCATCGATCTCGGAGATTGGCCGGAGCGACCCGAAGACGGCGCTGCGATCGGGCGAACGCTTCGCGTTGCACGACAGCGGACGGTACGCCCCGCGCGCGTCGCGAAGGCGGACGCGAAAAGAGACGGGTTCACCGGTCTGCTCGAGCTTCGCCCACGCCGCGAGCAGCGCTGCGCGATCCTCCGGGTGAGCGAGCTCTGCGAGCGTCGCGCCTCCCTCGCTCGCAGGGCCGATGACCTCCCGCAGGGCATCGCTCTCGTGGAGCAGTCCGCCCGCGGCCGAGGCGACGAAGAGCAGCTCAGGACAGCGGGCGAAAAATTCCGCAAACAGGGCGTCCGAAGTTACATTCATCACACGAGCACTTTCCCTGGGTATCAGAAAGGCAGCAGGGTATCGCACGCGACGCTCTCGAGGGAAGGCACTCGGCCGCAGCGGCTCATGGCGGCGGGGCACGTACGACGACATATACAACGACGTATGAGAGAGGACGACGATACGCGCAGCGCAGGCGACTGGGGGCGTGAGAACACCCACGCTTTCCTGGGCTACGGTCGCGACTTCGTCCCCGATCGCGACGAACCGACGGCGCTCATCTGCCGGCTTATGCCACGGAGCCCCGGTTACGACGCGATTGCGCTCACCGCTCCGCCGACCGCTCGGCGAGCCACGCCGGATACCCCTTCGATTCAACGGACGTGAGGCCGAGGTCGGGCACCTCCACGAACACCGCGCGGCCCACGGCGTAGAGCGCTTCGAGGAGGATCTCTGGCGGACCGAACGCTTCGAGGCCCAGCGACCAGGCCGCCGGAGCAGCCGCGCCCTCGCCTTCCGCCACGGCGACGCGCGTCAGCTCGACAGCACACCCGGCTCCGGGGTGCGCGCCGTCCATCACCTCGACGGCGCGTCCGCCCACCAGCCCGAACACCCGCACGCGGCGCTCCTTCGTGAGGGTCGTCCACCCGCTGTCATCGGCGTCCGTCGACGAGAGCGTGAGCTTCGTCCACCGCTCCAGCTCACCCAGCACCGTGGGAGAGAGATGGATGGATCCGAAGGCGCAGACCCGAAACTTGACCTCCAGGCCCTTCGACCGCCCGCCACGCTTCTTGATCCCGAGATCGGCGCGCCGGAGGCGCCGATAGCGATCATGCCGGGGCGCCTCGGAGAACGCACGCGAGAACCACGACACGAGCCGCGCCGCCCGAGCGTCGTCCGCAGGCAGAAACCAGCGGACTTCGATGCTCTCCCGGATGTCCATGGCGTCCTCCCGGCCGCGCGCCGGCGGCGCGTCCGCACCACCGCCTCCATGATGCCAGAAACGGGGCACGTGTGCCGCCGGCGCGGCGAAGGTAGGATCTCAGGTCGGGCTGCCTTCCGCTGGAGCACGCACGGCTGCAGGCGGGCGAGCGCCCCTGCGCGCGCCGCAGCGAGTCTCCGGCTCAGGCCCTCGACGACGCCCGGTACGAGTCGGACACGACCTTCTTTGCAAAGTCGATGATCGGCTCCCTGGGGACGTTCTGGATCGCGTACTTGACCGCGTAGCCGCCGGCGAGGAGGGTGAGCTGGCGCAGGATCTTCGAGCTGGCGAGCACGCCAATCGCAAATGCCGCTCCGCCGATCGCGATCGGGACGATGTACGGGACGTCCTGGACCTTGGTCTGGATGTCCTTGGCGAACTTCAGCAGCATGTCGAGGCTCACCGCGCCCTCGCCGCCCTGCGTCTGCGGCGCGCCAGGCTCGTGCGAGCCGGACTCCTGCGAGCCGCCCTCGTAAATCCCGTTCTTGTACCCGCCCGAAGTGTACTGGTCGTTACTGATGCTCATAGCGCTCTACCTCGTCCTGAGATGATCAGCCACGGAAGTGGCGATAGCTCCCCGGCGCCATGCGAAGCACATACCAGCAGCAAGCGCCGGAGCGGCCGACGCGCAGCCACGCGTGAGCCCGCGCGGCTCGCGCGGCAGCGGGCGAGCCGCTTGCTCCAGCGGCGAGCGCGCTCGCAGGCGAGGGCGCCCGCCTGCGATGAGGCAACTTGGCCGGGCGTGGCAAATGATCCCACCTCGATCGGCTCACACGGTATCGGCTCGCATCGGAGGAGAGGACGGCCGTGCAAACCTCGAATGCGGCGGGCTGCACCCACGCTCATACAGGCGAC
This sequence comes from Sorangium sp. So ce128, assembly GCF_051525245.1. Taxonomy (NCBI): domain Bacteria; kingdom Pseudomonadati; phylum Myxococcota; order Polyangiales; family Polyangiaceae; genus Sorangium; species Sorangium sp. So ce128. The sequence goes on from NZ_CP150313.1 coordinate 10,411,337, forward strand.
GCTCGTGCTCGATCAGCACCGCTGACGAGCGCTCGGCGCGAGCTTGGAGCACCGGTTGCACGACGCGGCTCCGACCGACGCGCGCGCGACGGAGCTCGCTCCCGGCACATGCCTTGCGTGAGTTGCCTCACCCATGTCGCTCACGACGGTGCTGTTCGTCCGGCGGCTGGCCTCGGATGAAGAGGAGAAGGAACAGATCGGCCCGCTCTCCGGCATCCCGGTCCTGGGCCTCGACGCGCTCGCTTCCGCGTCGTACGGCCCCGAGGCCGCGCTCACCGTGCTCCTCCCCCTCGGCGCGCTCGGCGTCCACTACATCGTGCCGCTCAGCGCCTTGGTCATCGGGCTGCTCGCGATCGTCTACGTCTCGTACCGCCAGACGATCGCAGCGTACCCGAGCGGCGGCGGCTCGTACATCGTCGCGAAGGAGAACCTCGGCACGCGCGCCGGCCTCGTCGCGGCGGCGGCGCTGCTCATCGACTACGTGCTCAACGTGGCGGTCGCCGTCTCCGCGGGGGTGGGCGCAATGGTCTCCGCGGTGCCCGCGCTCCTGCCCCACACCCTGGGCCTCTGCCTCGCCGTCCTCGTCGTGCTCACCGCAGCCAACCTGCGCGGGCTCCGCACCGCAGGCCTCGTGTTCCTGGTGCCGACGTACGCGTTCCTCGGCTGTCTCTTCGCGGTGATCGGGATCGGGATCGGGAAGACGATCCTCCACGGAGGGCACCCGCCGCCCGTGGTCGCGCCGCCCTCGCTGCCCGTCGCGCTCGGGACCGCGAGCCTGGCGCTCCTCTGCCACTCTTTCGCGAGCGGGTGCACCGCGATGACCGGCGTGGAGGCGGTGAGCAACGGCGTCCCTGCCTTTCGCAAGCCGAGCAGCGAGCAGGCGCGCCGGACGCTCTCGTACATCGTCGCCTCGCTCGGCATCCTGCTCGCCGGGATCGCGATCCTCGCACGGGCATACGGCATCACCGCCACCGAGCCCGGCAAGAGCGGCTACCAGAGCATCGTCTCGCAGATCGTGGGCGCGGTCGTGGGGCGCGGCGCGTTCTACTACGTGACCCTGGCCGCCGTGGTGGCGGTGCTCATGCTCTCGGCCAACACCAGCTTCGCCGACTTCCCCCGCCTCTGTCGGCTCCTCGCGCTCGATCGCTTTCTGCCCGAGCCCTTCATCCACCGCGGCAGGCCTCGCCTTCTCCTACGGCATCGGCGTCCTCGCCGGACTCTCGGCCCTCCTGCTCGTCGTCTTCCAGGGCATCACCGACGCCCTCATCCCGCTCTTCGCGGTGGGCGCGTTCCTCGCCTTCACGATGTCGCAGGCGGGGATGACCGCGCACTGGCGCAGGGTCGGCGGCGCGCGCTCCCGGCTCCACCTCGCCGTCAACGCGACCGGCGCCACGGCCACGGCCGCCACGCTCGTCGTCATCATCATCTCGAAGTTCACCGAGGGGGCGTGGATCTCGACCCTGCTCCTGCTCGGGGCCTTTCTCATCTTCTGCAATGTGCGACGCCACTACGAGCACATCGACGAGGTGGTTCGCGCCCGCGCGCCGCTCGACCTCACCCCGCCTCCGCCGCCGATCGTGGTGGTCCCCATCAGGCGCTGGGACCTCGTGGCGCAGAAGGGGCTCCGCTTCGCGCTCCGCCTCTCGCCTGAGGTCTACGCGCTCCAGGTGCTCCTCGACGATCCTCGCGTCGAGGACCTGAGCGGCGAATGGCACCATCTGGTGGAGGAGCCCGCGAAGGAGAAGGGGGTACCGGCGCCGCGGCTTTCGGTGGTGCGGTCCCGCTACCGGCGGCTCTTCAGGCCGTTGCTCCGCTTCGTCACCACCCTCGCGCGCGCCCACCCGGACCGGCAGGTGGCGGTCGTCGTACCCGAGGTGGTCGAGTCACGCTGGTACCATTACCTGCTCCACAACCACACGGCGTCGATCCTCAAATGGCTCCTTCTCTTCCGGGGCGGGAAGGGCATCGTGATCGTCAACACGCCTTTTTATCTGCCCGACGAACCGGAGACCGCCTGATCGTCGTGCGCGGCCGCGCCGGCCCGAGGCCGCCCGGCCGACGCGGCAGCGCCGCGCCCCGGGTGGCCGTCGAGCGTAGGGCCAGGCGCAGCGGAGCCGGGCCCGGGCCTCACCACCACGAGCGCTGGCGGGCGAGCGAGACGATCGCGGCGGAGAGCTTGCGCGGGTCGTGGCGAATCAGCTTGCCGCCGAACAGCAGGTCGGCAGGGACGAGGAGGTCGGAGGCGAGCGGTTTGTCCGGCGAGGTCACGACCGGGTCAGAGCCGGCGGAGGCGTACTCCTCGAGGCCCTCGGAGGGCCAGACGTCGTTGACCAGCACCGCGTCGAGCCGGGCCTCGCCGAGGTACATGGCGATGGTCCCCACGAAGTCCTCGACCGTGTAGCCGGGGGTCTCGTTGGGCTTCGTCATCAGGTTGCACACGAACATCGCGCGGGCGCGGCTCGCCGCGATGGCCTCGCGCACACCCTTGACCAGGAGGTTCGGCACGAGGCTCGTGTAAAGATCTCCCGGCCCGAGGATGATGAGATCGGCTTCCGCGATCGCGTCGAGCGCCGCTGGATACGCCTGGGCCTCAGGATCCAGATAGACCGAGAGCACCGGCGCATCGAGCATGTCGGAGAGGTTGTCAATCGACGCTTCGCCGCGGATGGTCCGGTCGTTCTCGAGGTGCATCACGAGATCGACGTGATCCATCGTGACCGGGAGGACGCGGTTCTTGACGGAGAAGATCTCGTGCAGGCGCTCGACCGTGAGGGGGAGCGAGCCGGTGATCTCCTGCACCGCGGTGAATATCAGGTTGCGCAGGGTGTGCCCGCCGAGGCTCCCCGAGCGGAAGCGGTGGCCGAGCAGCTCCTTCAGCGCTTCCGGGTGCTCGGACAGGGCGACGAGGCAACGCGTGAAGTCGCCTGGGGGCAGGAGGCCGTACTCGTCCCGGAGCCTCCCGGAGCTTCCGCCCGAGTCCATCATGGTCACGATCGCGGTGATGCGGACGCTCAGGTCACGCAGGCCGGTGAGGAGCGTGTAATGGCCCGTCCCCCCTCCCACGGTCACGATCTTCGGCGTCGCCATGGGGGAGCAGGCTACCATGCGGACGAGCGGGGCCGATACCGACCGTCAGGCCGCCGAGATCTCGACGCGCGGCTGCGGCGCGCACTTCGCGAGGCGGCGCGACGCGACGGCGTGGTACGTGGGCGCGATCTCGGCGCTGTAGCAGCGCCTCCCTGCGGTGAAGGCCGCCACGGCGACCGAGCAGAGCCCCCCGAATGGCTCCCAGACGACATCGCCTGGATCGGACGATGCGCGGATGATGCGATCGAGCAGCTTGAGGGGCTTCTGGTTGCCGTGGATCGACCGGGTGTCCTCCTTGAAGCGTTCGGGGCCGCGGACCGCCGGTTCGTGCCAGACGTTGGTCACGCCGACCTCGCAATGGAATTTGGCTCTCAGGGTAGCCCACTCCTCGCCCGTCAACGGCCGCTTGCCATCGACCGAGAAGTAGGGTCGCCCCTCGGGGCGGCCGTGCGCGTTCGCGAAGGCGGCGATCTGCTCGAACGCCGAGGCCGGAGGGTAATACCAGAGGTGGCAGCGGGTGAAGTACTTCCTCGTGGCCGCGTTCTTCACGCCGCACGCCTCGTTCGTCTGGCGCAGGGGGAGGCCCGAGCGCTCCCATTCATGCCGCAGCCAGGTCTTGAGGGGCAGCCGCACGCCGGCGCTCTCCAGGAGGACCTTGCGCACGTACTGCACGCACACCTCGCTCACCACGGGGAACTTGCGCAGCGTCCGGGTGTTCGCGTTGCCCGCGATGTGGGCGATTCCCTTGTCCCAGACGTGGCAGGTCCGGTACTCCCAGCCGTGCTGCTCGAGCAGGGGGTGCACCGTCGCCCAGCCGATCTCCGTCCCCCAGAACCAGAGGGTGGCGGACGGCAAGGCGCGCTCCGACCAGACGGCGACGTGGGGCGCGTACCACGCGGCGAGCCCGTCGTGCGTCGGGGGATCGCCGGGAAAACCGGAGACGCCATAAGCACCGTCGGAGACAATCACGGTGGGTCTCGGCCAGGAGGCGTAGTGCTCCAGCGCGTCGCCGAGCGTCAGGGTGGGGTGGAGGGTGGTCGAGGCGCGCTTCACGGGGGACACGCGGCCATCCAATCGAACTGCGCGGATCTGTCAACAAAACGGCGGAGCTCGGCCCCCGCGAGCCGCCTGGACTCGCGCGCCAGGCGGCGCGGGCGGGGCGCGCTTCGCCAGCGCGTCGGGCTTTCGCCGAGCGCGAGCCCCAAGCGCCCGGGATCGGCCGATCCGTACGACATCGCCGCCCTCCAGTCGACGTGGGGCGCAACGTCGGTCGCGACGGTCGGCGTCGGGCGCAACGTCGGTCGCGACGGCCGCGTCGGGCGCAACGTCGGTCGCGACGGCCGCGCCCTCTCCGGCCGCGCCCTCTCCGTACCGGCCGTGATCCCCGCGCCACCGCCGCGCCGCCCCTGCGGTGGGCATCGACGCGCGGATCTACGAAGACGTGCACGGAGGTCGCCCCGAGGAGACAGCCTGTGGAAATGAGGGGAACACTATCCGCGCAGGATCGCGCACGCCCCGTGTACCGCCTTCGTGCCGGTGATTGAAGAGATCGTTCGTTCGGCGTATGTTCGATGGCTTGGTGCGCAACTTCGCTTTGCCGGCGCTCCGCGGCGATGCCCGCGATGAGGCCGACACCGGTGTGACCAGCCTACGCGGGGCCATCGATTCCACACGGGAGGAAATCATGAATGCATTGAAGCGCATGAGCTCGAGAGCCGCTGTTCGCGCGCTCCCGGCCGTCGTTCTGGCCGGGGTGAGCCTGCTCGCGCCGCGCCCGGCAGAGGGCCAGACGGCCGGAGAGCCGGGCCATCTCTACTGGGCCGACACGCTCGTGACCCACATCGCACCGGTAAATAACGAATATGGAAATGGAACGACCTATGTTTATTGGGCCGGCGTCGGAGGAGCCACGGATTACCGGAGCCGCAGCCTGTGCGCATCGTTCGTCACGAACGTCCTCAAGCAGGCCTATCAGCTGTCCGTCTACGACATCAACACATGGTTCGGCAGCATGAGCCCGAACGCCGCGCTTTACCACGACAGGATCATCGAGGAGGTCGGCTTCGAGCAGATCGTGACGGTGAGCGAGATCGAGGCCGGCGATATCGTCGCGATCGAGTATCCGGCGGGGAGCACGGCGAGCGGGCACGTCGCCATCGCGGCAGGCGCTGCGGTGCCACGCCTGGCGACCTATCCGTTCGTCACGGGGACAATCCAGTACTCGCTCCTCGTCCTCGACTCGAGCACCACGGGCCACGGGACAACCGACACCCGGCGCAAGGCGGACGGATCCTGGCACGCGGGTGTTGGCAGGGGCGTCATGCGCCTCTATGCCAACAGCAACGGGACGATCGTGGGACACGCCTGGAGCACGCAATCGGGATCGACCTACTATGGGACGCAGGTGCGCGATATCGTCGTCGGCCGGATCACGGAGCCGTATATCGAGCTCCCCCTACCATTGTAGCGACGCGCAGGGACCGCCCGCGCCTCCTCGACCACGAGGCGGATTCACGCAATCCCGGCGCCCTTGACGTGTAGTTTCACACGAAAACCAGGTGCGCGTTCATGCACGCGAACGGAGGGCGTCTGCCGTTCACTCGCCCTCGTTCAGCAGCCCAGGTGCCGCGTCGGCATCCCGATCGTTCCTTTTACGATTACGACACGAGCGGATCATCGTTCACCGCCACGCCATGGAATACGCGCATCCACCACGTTTGCGCCGGAAACACCACGCTGCGCAGCCCTGCACGCCATCGTTGAAGCGCCTCTCGGTACGCTGCGCGAAATGCCCGGACAGCGGCAACCGCGGTCCTTCGTGCGTCTGCATGTCCTCTCCCCACCGCAAACGTCGGATTGAGGCCGCGAGGCGCCTCGAAGCTCGTCGCGCGAGCGTCGGGCGATACCGTGCGTGCTCGCTCGGGGCCGAGAAAACCGCGGCCAGTTCGATGCATCGCGGCGTGCGCCTCGGCTTCCTTCCGCTCCAGCTCCGCCGCCACCTCGCGCCGAAAGGCGTCAGCGTCATCATCCGCCACAGCTGGCGGAAGCGAGATCGCAATGGCAGCGTCTTCGGGCCATGCAGGATTGCTCGGAGCAAAGTAGACGTCAGGACGCCTCGCCCGCAGCTCACCGCGGCCGATTTCGTTGACGAGCACCTTCGCTCCCGGCCATTCCTTCGCACGTCGCACCAATCCCGCCTCGACCGGGTTCGCCAGTGAATATGAAATCTTTTCCACCACGGCCGCCCGCGTCAAGAGGCGAACAACGCTGGTCGCTTCGTGGCCCCAGACCGGCCCCTCCCAGGTTCGGAGCACCTTGGTCCCCAACGCCACGAGGCGATGAAACAGCTGCAGGAATTGCGGAAGCACGCCTTCGACGTCAGTGACGACGATGTGCAGGTGCGTGGACATGGCACACAACGCATGCAGGCGAATGCCGTAGCGCCTGGTCGAAACCGCGAGCGCATAGATGATCAGCTGAGTCATCGCGGCATCCGGTCGGAAGAGGAGGTGTCGCCGCAACGCGCGTCGTGTGAGGAGATAGGTGGCACCTGCAACGATAGCGCGAGGCTGGCTCATCGCTGCCGACTATGCCAAACGCGTGCCGTGGCTTACGGCCAATGATTTCGCATACTTGAATCTTCGAGATCCTGGCGGTTTCTGTTTTCCGCCGGCGCCCGCCATGGCCTATGCCTGGGACCGCCTCATAGACAACACGTATCGGGTCTCACCACCAAGGCACCACCAAGGCAACGTCGGTCAGACCGGCCGGCCGGGCCGGCAGACCGGCAACGTCGGTCAGGTCGACAGTCAACGGCAACGTCGGTCAGCCCGGCAACGGCAACGTCGGTCAGTCCGGCAGTCAGCTCGGCACGGGCCCAACAGCGGCCTCCGTTTCCGGTTGACATCTGGCACGGCGCATGGATCAACCACATTGCGCGCGTTCATGGTTGTCGACCTCGTGCGATGCTCTCGCCCGCCATGCTGCTGGAGAACTCCCATGCACCGACCCCTCCTCGCCCAAGGCCTCGTGCTGTCGCTCTCGCCGTTCGGGTGCTCTACTAGCCCGGAAATTCCTGAAGCGTACGGCATGGCGGTCATGACCGTGAACGGGGAGAGCTTGGTGCTTGACACGGGGGATAGCGGCAAGCTGCCTGTCGCCGGATTCGACGACAGCTGGGACGTTGACTGCTCCCGCCTCAATGGCGAAACCAATCTGGAGCTGGTGGATCACTCGAAGGACAGGAGGGGCTTCTACTACCTCGATCTCCATCTGCTCGGCAGCGAGCGCAAGGGCGGCGACGCTGCTGTCGTGAACATGCGAATGTACGTCGACGATGCGCTTTTCTATGGCTCTTGCCACGCGACGCTCCGGACATCGTCCGAGGACTCGCACGAATGCAAGTTCTCTTTCGCTGACTGTGGCCTGAACTTGCTCGGCGCTGCCCAGGACGTTGTCCCAGCGCGCCTCGAGTTCGCGTCATTCCACTTGAAAGGGTGCTTCGTCCCCTGAGGGGGGCGGAGCGCGATATGTCCAAGGACAGCTCCTCCGCGGCGCGTCGTGGCGCACATGACCGACGCCACTCCACAGGGCGTCCCGATAGCGCGCGAGGCGCTCGCACCGGGCGCGACGTCGGGCACGGCGTGCCGTAATGAGGTTTGGAGGAGTGCCCGAAGCAGCTCTGGCCGGCGCGTCGGCCCGCAGGTACACCTCGATCCATGGTCGATGCGTCTCCCCGGCGGAGGTTCAGCGCCGCGTTCGTTCGGTGGTCTCGCCGCGTCCGACGGCGGCTCGCGCTCGATCTCGTCCTCACCGGCGCCGCCGCTGGGATGATGCTCGGCGCGGTAGGCGCGGCGGGCGCCTGGCACATGCGGCAAGGCGCGCTGCGCCCCTGGATGGCCGCGGGCGGCCTGCTCGGCGCCGTGGCTGGCGCAGCGGTGGCGCGCCGGCGCCGGTGGACTGACCCGAACGTCGCGTTGTTTCTCGACGGCAAGCTCGGCTCCGCCGAGTCGGTCTCCACGGCCGTTGAGCTCGCAGCAGCCGAGGACGCCGCGCCCGGTGCCAGCGCATCCGCGGCCCGCGAGGTGGTGTTCGCCCACGCGACCGCGGCCCTCGATGCCGCAACCGCCCGGCAGGTCCGCACGCCCCTGGGGCGACGCTGGCATGCAGGAGCGCCCCTCGCGGCAGCGGCCATTGGCTATCTCAGCTGGCTTCCCCTGCCACCAGCGCCCGCGGCAGCAGCGCCCCCACCCGGGGCCGAGCAGGTACGCGTCGCCGAGATCGCCGGCCTCGGGCGGGTGGTCCAGCTTTCCGAGATCGACGCTCGGGACGCGGAGCAACACGATCGGCTGAAAAAGCTCTCCGACGACGCGAAGAGGCTCCGCGAAAAGCTGAAGAGCGGCGTCGAGCGCCGCGAAGCGCAGGCCGAGCTCGGCAGGCTCCGCGACGCGATCACGGCCGAGCGGCTATCGCTCGGCGAGGGCGAGCAGCGTCATGGGATGGAGTCGGCGCTCGGCAAGCTCGGAGAAGACCCTCAGCTGAAGCGGGCTGCGAAGGCGCTCGGCGATCGCGACCTCGTGGCGTTCGACGAGGAGATGGCGCGGCTCGCGAACAAGCTCGAACGGGACGACCGCGAACGGGCCAGGAAGGTGCTCGAGGAGGCCGCCGAAGCCGCCAAGAGGGCCGGCGCCCCCGGCGTGGCGAAGGCGCTCGAGGAACAGCGCAAGCTGCTGGATCAGCGCGGCGAGCAGGCCGACGCGTTGAGGGAGCTGGCGGAGGCGCTCGGCGACGGGCTCGGCGACGAGGGGCGCGACGCGCTCCGCGAGCTCGCCCGGACCGGCAGCGACCGCGACGCGCGGCGGCTTGCTGGCAGCCTCGAGAAGGCGCTCGAAAAATTGAGCCCCGAGGAGCGCAAGCGGCTCGCCGACCGCTTGAAGCAGCGGATGGCGCAGTCGCCCGAGAGCGCGCTCGGAGAGACCATGTCAAAGGAACAGATGCGCGAGCTCGCACGGCAGCTCGAGACGCCGGACGGACAGCAGCAGCTCGAGGAACAGCTGCGCCAGATGGCCCAGGAGGGGAGCCCGAGCAGCGAGGAATCGAAGCGCCAACGAGCGCTCGACGATGCACAGCGCGGGGCGGGCGCGGCCGAGGGGCAGCTCGGGGGGACGCCGCTCCCGATGCCGATCGCAGGCGGGTCAGGCCAACCGGGGTTGGGCGGCCAGGAGCGCGGACAGGGCGGGCAGCAGGGCTCGTCGGGGGGCGGGGCCGGCAAGCAGGGGTCGGCGCAGCCAGGTCACTCGGAGGGCGGCGGCTCGGGCAGCCACGAAGGGCAGACCGGCGCGATCGCCGGGGCTGAGCTGCGCTCACGGGCCAGCGCGAGGCTCAACCCGGGTAGGCCGATGCCGGGGATCGTGACGGGCCGAGCAGCCGGGCGCGCCGGAGACACCGCCAACGTGCGCGGCGAGAGCGCGCTCGGGGTCGTGGGTCCCCAGGAGGTCGGCGGTGTCGAGCGCAGCGACGTCCCCGAGGAGTACCGCGAGCAGGTAGGCCGTTACTTCCAGCCGCGCTGAGTCCGGGGACGAGACGTGGAGCGCGCAGCGCCCACCGGCCTAGAAGCTCGCGCCCAGCAGCAGGCCGTTCGCCTCCGCGCTCACGAAAGGCGCGGCATACAGCCGGGGGAGCCCGGCCTTCGTGACCGGCGTGCGGCTCGACGTGGAGAGCGCGTACAAGGCCGTCCCCGCGAGCACCACGCCGCCGCCGAGGAAGCTCCAGAACGAGACGTTGGCGAGCGTGGTCTGGGCGTCGCGCAGGTCGGTGCGCCTCGCGCTGCCGAACGGCTCCGTCGCTGCGGACTCGCCCTTTGCCGTGGAGAGGATCGCGAAGGTCACGCCCGACGCGAGCCCGAGCAGCCCGACGGCCCCGCCCGCGACCACCAGCGGAATGTTCGGGCCCGAATCGAGGCTGAGGGCGATGCTCTGGTCCGAGCCCCTCGCCACGAGCAGCGACGTCGACGTCCTGGCGCCAGCGCGGCGTGCCTCGATCCTGCGCTTGCCGGGATCGACGAACACCTCGGCGTCGAGGGGCGAATGCCCGACGACCTTGCCGTCGACGAGCACCTCGGCGTCGTCGACGTTCACGCTGATGCGAAGCGCGCCGACCTGCGACCTGGCGACGGCGAGGCGCTTCTGCAGGAAGCTCTTCTTCTCGGCCTTCTCGCCGAGCGGAAAGGTATTGAGCGCGTACAGGAGGTGCTCGGCCGCCTCGCGGGGCTGGTTCACCTCCAGCTCGACGTTCCCGAGGTTGCCGGCCACGTCAAAGCTCTGCTGGAGATCCCACGCCGCCTGATAACGCGCCTCGGCCTCGGCGAATCGCGCTTCATCGTAGAACCTGTTCCCCTCCCGGTAGAGCTGCGCGGCGCGCTCGCCCGCGCGCGACGTCGCAGGCGGGGCGTCGGTCGGAGAGTTCGGCATCAGCCGAGCCTCTCCGGTCGCGCTCGCGATGCTCGGCCCCAGAAGAACCGCCGCGCACGGGAGGAATAGAGACAGGTATTTCAAGAATGGCTTTCGCATGGTGGCTGGCGGGAGGAATGCAATCCGGAGAGGCGACGCCTCAGGGGAACGGACGCGGGGGAGCGGTCGTCCCCGGGGGCGTTGTGGGCGACGCAGAGGGCGCGGACGGCGGGACCGAGGGGGGGATCGGAGGGCTCACAGCCGAGTCGTAGAAGTCGTCCACCGCCGTCGAAGGCTTGACCGGGCGCCTCACCTGCACAGCAGGGCGCGGTGATGACGGACGGGCGGCGACCGTGGCCGCGGAGTGAGCGGGCGGCGAGCTCGGCTCCGCCGTGGGCGACGCTGTCGGAACCTCGGGCGCGGCGGGAACGGGTCGCTCTGCGGTGGGCGGCGGCTCGATCGCCACCGGGGGCGGATGTTCGGGCTGCGCGCTCGGGGTGGGCGTCGCGAGGCCAGCGGGATCGGGCGTGGGAGCGCGGCCGCCCTCGGCCAGCGCCGGATCCTGCTCGCTCGTCGGATTGGCGGCGCGCCACAGCACCCAGAAGCCTGCGACCGTCGCGCTCCCCAGAAACACGAGCAACGCGAAGAGCGCCAGCGGGGCCCTGCGGCGGCGCGCCGCGAGCACCGCCGCGGCGGCCGCTGCGGTCACCGCGGTGTCGTCGGGCCGCGCCGCGGTCGGCTGCAGCCCCGCTCGAGGCGCGCCGGCTGCTGGCGGGGGAGCGGCCGCTGCAATCGGCCGCTGCTTCCGGGACGACTGCCCGCGCGAGCCGGACGACTCGTCTTCGGGCGGCGGCCAGACGCCGCTGCCCACACCGACGCGGGCCGTGCGGACGCCACCGGGACGCGCGCCGCCCTGCCCATCGGGAGCACCCGTCGGCGGACCCGGCATGCCCTGCACAGGGATCCTGCGCATCGTCGGCCGGTTCCGTTCGTCGACGCCCTTCAACAGCGACGGCGCTACCTGGATCTTCTGCTGATCCATCGCCTGGTGCTCTCGGTTCGGAGGCAGCGTGACCGGAGGAACATACACTTGCTTGTCGCTCGGTCCCGCCTCGCGATCCTGGCGGCGCCGCGGCCTGGGCTCACCCCACTGCACCATCCGCTCCGCGGGCGGCGCTGCGGGGCCGGTGTTCCCTTCTTCAGGTCTGCGGCGCGGCTCCTGCGTAAGCGCTCGCTGTTGCGCCGGTGAGGGGTGCTCTTGCGATGCAAAATTCGGCGTGTCGTACCCGCGCGGCGGCTGCTGCGGCAGCGTCGGTTGCTGCGGCGCGGCGTCGCCCGCAGCGCCCTGAGCCGCCGGCTGGCCTGGCGAGCTCTTGTTCGCGTTCCTGTTGGTCATGCCTGCCCCTCTCGCCACGCGCAAAAGGCGCGCTGCTGCCCCACGTGAGCAGCAGCGCATCGAGCCCCCGGTACAAGATGCCGCGCTGTCATGGGCGCGCTCCCGAGGTGATCTGCCTCGACCGCTGCACCGCAGACGGCGTGGCGGGTGCCGCGGCAGCGCTCCGACAAGCCCGGGGGCGCCGGAGGCCAGCGTCGAACGTGCGCTGGTCCGCGCACGGTACCTCGGAGCTCGCTCGGGGACAGGGCCACGGCATGGACCCGAAGATACTCCACCCGGCCGCCACCACCACGCACCCAAGCGTGACCACCCCCTCCGGAGCGATGCCAAGGTCGCTCCATGGCAGGGCGCAGGCATCGGGAGCCGCCGCGGTCACGTCCCTGACGGCGGCGGCTCCCGATGCTCGAAGGCGCCGGTGTCGCGGACCATGACGTCGCGCAAGGCGCGGCTCCGCGGTTCGACGGCGCGCAAAGTTGCCCCTGGCCACTTTTTTGCTTCCTCACCGAATCACGCGCGTGTTGTCCAATACTCCGCTGCCAAAATTCCCGTGTGCCACGACATCGATTTTTTGCACCCATCCAGCATCCACGGTCCACGGTCCGCACCCAGGTTGCCTTCTGGCCCGCACCCAGGTTGAGCTGCCTCGTGGCCCGCACCCAGGTTGACCTCCGGTTGACCTCCACCGCGCGCCTGAGGTTGACCAGGTTGACCCCTCCGAGGTTGGAGGTTGACCCCTCCGAGGTTGACCCTTCCGACCCAGGTTGCCCCTCTCAGCGCCGGCGCTCCCATTCCGCAGCCCGCATCGTAGCGGGTTCGTCACACCGGGTGACGTTCCTGGCATCCGCGGCGACGACGCCGTACCCGCCTGTCAACCCAGGAAGCTCACCAGAAGCGCCAGGGTGAAGCCGAAGAGCACCACGCTCACCACCAGCAATCCCATGGCCGCCCAGCTGGCCTGAGCGCGCGCGGGCCGTCGCGCGCGCCGCGGCCGGCTTCTGTGCGCCTCCGAGGCCCGCTGCAGCGCAGACCCTGGGGCGGGCCGCGCTGCCATGTACGGCGCCGTGAGGCCGAACGCCTTCACGGTCGCGCTCAACGTCGGTGGGAGCACCGGCGCCCGGACCGGCGGCAGCGTCAGCGGCGCCGTACGCTGCCAGTACGACCCGGACGGTATGACCGACCCACCATCCACCCCTCCGGAAAGCCCCGCGGCGATGCGCGACAGCTCCGCCGCGAACGCCGCTGCGTCCGGAAAACGGAGCTCCGGGCTCTTCTCCAGCGCCCTCATGATCGCGCGGTCGAGCTCCGGCGGCACCGCTCGTGGCGCGTGGCTCGACGGCGGCGCGGGGACCTCGCTCGCATGGGCGCGCACGAGCTCGTGGACGCGCCTCACATGCTCGAACGGATCGCGACCGGCGACCAGCGTGTAGAGCACCACGCCGGCCGCATACACGTCGGTGCGCGCATCGACGGCGAGCCCGCAAGCCTGCTCGGGCGAGAGATAGCGCGGCGTACCGACGAGAACCCCCTCCTCCGTCTGATAGAGCGACGGCGCCGGCGCGCGCCCATCGCCGCGCGGAGCGACCACCTTGGCGATCCCGAAGTCGAGCACCTTCACCACGCGCCGACCCTGCGCATCCGCGTCGCACACGAAGAGGTTCTCGAGCTTCACGTCGCGGTGAACGATGCCCGCGCCGTGCGCCGCGGCGAGGCCCGCCAGCGTCTGCGTCACGAGATCGAGCGCCTCCATCGCAGGCAGAGCGCCGCGCGCCGCGAGCTCCTCGCGCATCGTCCGGCCGTAGAGCCGCTCCATGACGAGGAACGTCCTCCCCTCGGCGGTCCGCCCGAAATCGGTGACGGTCACCAGGTTCGGGTGGGCGAGCCGCGCCAGCGACTGCGCCTCGACGCGCATCCGCTCCACGAGCCGCGGCTCGCGGTTCAGGTCGCGGTGCAAGAGCTTCACCACCACCGGCTTGTCGAGGCCCACGTGCGCCGCCTCGATCACCTCGCCCATTCCCCCTCGGCCGAGCCGGCGCACGGGCCGGTACGGCGTTCCATCCAGCAAGGTATCGCTCAGCTCAGGCGCCGCGCATCGGCAGTCTTCGTGCGAAGGCAAGGCCATCCTCTGCGGGTCGAGGTGGTGCCGCCGTCGTCACACGACGCGAGGAATCGAGATCCCCTCTCGCTCCCGGACCTCGAGCGCGCGAGCGCTCTTCTCACACGCTCGCCACGGGGCGCCCAAGATTTCGACAGATCCGCGCGCAGCGCATCCTGACGCATTCCCCGGACGCGTTCCAAATTTCCACACAAAGAGACGTGCGCGTACGATTTCTGAGCGCGTCGCGATCATGCCCCCGTGATCAGGCGGCGGTGCCCGCGGCGCTCCCTGGCTCCGCGTGCTCGGGCCTGGCCGCGTGCGGCGGCGCTGCCTGCTCCGCCGCGAGCGCCGCCTCGTCTTCCCGGGCGAGGAGCGCGTCCGTCTCGGCGAAGGCTGCCTCGCGTTGCGCGATGACGGCAGCGCAGCGCGCGCGGGCCGCGGAGAGCAGGCCGAGCCCGATGGCGACCCAGCCAGCTGCGGCCGTGTACCCGGCGGCGATGACAGGCGACCCCGCGTCGCCCTGATCAGCCTTGGAGAGCATCACGAACGCATAGAACGGCGACGGGGCCGCGACGAGGAGAGCGCTCTCGCTCGTGTCGAGCTCCGCGACGAGGCCGGCGATGGCGGCGACGATCCATGGGCCGACCGCGATCGTGAAGAGCAGCGTCAGGAGCAGCGCCCGCGTGACCAGGGGCGAGGCAATCCGCGCGCGAAGGAACGCGTTGAGCCCGACGAGGAACACGTAGACGGCGAGCGCGTAGACGGCGACGTGCTGGACCTGCTGCGCATGGATCTCCGGCGTCGGGACGGGCGCGCCGAGGCTCAGCCGGTGCCCGACGACCCAGAGCGCGGTGATGGCGGGGACCCCCACCGCGAGGAGGAGGTACGCCGAGCGCATCACGCCGGGGCCGAAGAAGCGACGCAGCCGGCTGGCGCGGCTCCGAGCCCAGTGAACCTCGACGCGGCGCGATGGGCCGATCGGCTCTCCGGCAAAGAGGAACACGCAGAAGATCAGAAACGAGAGCGCCGCGCACACGCCCGCGACGATCGCGGGCAGGCGATCGGAGGCGTCCACCGAGAACGCCGGCACCGCGACGGCGGCGGTCGTCACGGGCGCGCAGACCGTGAACCACGTCTTCAACCCGGAGGAGCGATCGTCGCTCTCGCTCGTGAGGTTCGCGACGGTCACCTGGTACAGGAACCACGCGGGCATGCCGATCGCCACGAGCGGCAGGAGGATCAGGAAGAGCACGTAATCGAGGCCGAGCGGCGCGCGCTGGTAGGCGATCGGGAGCCAGATGGGCGGCCCCTCGGGAACCTCCGGCCAGGCCAGGTGGGCCGCGTACGAGAGCCCCGAGCCACCCGCCGAGAACAGGCCGATCGACAGCGGGAACGCGAGCAGCAGCGTGACCAGGATCGCCGCGCGCAGGCTCCCCATCTTCGAGCTGATCGCCAGGCCGAAGGCCACGCTGAGCAGCGCGATCAAGAAGAGGAACAGGAAGGCGATCACCACCTCCATCGCGGTGATCCCGCCGAACAGGAACGGCAGCGCCCCGACCGGCGCGAGCATCACCACGTACATCGAGATCGCCGTGTAAGCCGCGAGGAACTTGCCTCGCGCGATCTCACCGGGCGGGATGCCCGTCAGGAGCACCGCCTCCCAGGTGCGCCCCTCGCGCTCCGAAGCGATGCTGTTCGCGGCGACCGCCGGCCCGACCAGCGCCACCACGAAGTACGCGAGCGAGAAGAAGACCTGGAACAGGATCACGCCCGTCTTCGCAGGCGCGATTTCCTTCGCCGCGATGCCGCCGATGGCCGCCACGAGCAGCGCCATCAGCACGGCCAGCACGAGCAGGATGATCGGCGTGCGGGCGAGGCGCGCCGCCTGCTTGAGCTCGCGGATCCAGATCGGGTTCGGTTCGCCCAGGATGCGCCCCACGCGATGCCGCGCCCGATCGACGAGCCGCTGCGACGCCGGCCCGGCGGGCGGCGATGTGCCAGTCTGCACGCTCACTGCACCTCTCCTTGCGTGACCTCCAGGAAGATCCTCTCGAGCTCATTGCGCTCTGGCTCGACGCCGATCACGCCGACGCCGCTGCGCACGAGGTGCTGGACGATCTCGGCGATCTTCACGTCGGTGCCCACGTAACCGACGTGCACGGCTCCGGCGACGATGTCGACGTCGGTGATCCCCGGCCCGCCCCTGACCAGGAAGGCCGCGGCCTCGGGATCGCCGAGGACCCGCACCTTGACCTTGCGCCGGGAGATCGGCGAGAGCGCCGGATAGGCCGCCTGCCCCGCGCTCGCCGGCGCAGCGGCGTGCGGCGGGTGCTGGCCGTATCCGGGCGGCGGACCGCCGGCCTGCGAGCGATCGACGGCGGCCGGATCCACCGGCGCGCCGTCGGGCGTGGCCGCCTCGGGTCCGTGCCGCGGCGGCGCGTGTCCATGCGCCTGCGCCCCGTACGCGCCCGGCGCGGCGCCATGGCGCGGCGGCGCGTGCCCGTGCGCCTGCGCCGCGCGCACCGCCTCGAGGCGCGCGGCGATCTCCCCGATCGGCCCGGCGACGACGAGGCGGCCCTTCTCGAGGATGCCGATCGACGTGCACACGTCGGAGAGCTCCGTGAGGATGTGCGACGAGAGGAAGATCGTCTTCCCCAGGCTCCGGAGCTCGAGCAAGAGATCGCGGATCTCGATGCGCGCGCGCGGATCGAGATCGCTCGCCGGCTCGTCCAGGATAAGGACCTTCGGATCGTGCAGCAGGATCCTCCCGAGCTGGAGGCGCTGCTTCATCCCCTTCGACATCGTGGCGACGATCCGGTCCTGGATCTTGCCGAGGTCGGTCAGCTCCAGGACGGCGTCGACCACGTCGAGCGACGGCACCCGGAAGGCGTCCGCGAAGAACTCGAGGTACTCGCGCACCGTGATCCTGTCGTAGACGCCGGCGTGATCCGGCATGTACCCGATGCTTCGGCGGACAGCCGCGGGGTCGATCGTCACGTCGACGCCGTCGATCTCGACCCGCCCCGCCATGGGCTCCAGCAAGGTCGCCATGACCCGGATCGTCGTCGTCTTGCCCGCGCCGTTCGGCCCGATGAAGCCGAAGATCTCGCCGGGGCCCACGTCGAAGGTGACGTCCTTCAGCACGTCGAGCGCGCCGAAGCGGTGCGAGAGGTGCCGGACGCGGATCGTCGGCCGAGGCCGCTCGATCTGCGCCCCGGAGGGCGGAGCGCCGCCGAGCGCCGCGCTCACGGCCGGCCTCCGTAGCCCACGATCCGCACGAGCACGCGATCGCTGTCGATCCGCAGCCCGGAGTCGCTCGCGCGCCCCTCGCCGCCGTCGAGCTGGCCGAACAGCACAGGCACGCCGGCCGGGAACCAGTCGACCGATCCGCCGGCCGCCTCCTCGATCGCCAGCCACGCAGCGCCTAGCCCCGGCGCGTCGGGCTCGAGGAGCGGAGCCAGCAGCCTCCCGCCGAGGTCGTGGACGTCCATGCCGCCGACCCGCCGCCCGAAGCCCGCGTGCGAGAGCCAGCCCTGCCCCTCGCTCCGCGCCGCGAGATCGATCCCCGCGCGCGACGAGACCCTCTCCCCGTCGCCGATGCGGGCGAAGTAGCGGGCCGCGCCCTCCGGTAGCCACAGGACGCCGCCCCGGAGATCGCGGCCGCTCCGGTTGCTCACCACGACGTCGCCGCTCGGATCGGCGACGATCGCGATGCCGTCCCCGAGCGACGCGGCCCCGTCCTCACGCACGATGACCGTCTGCCAGGGGAGCGCCGCGACCTTCGTCAGCCGCGCCCCGTCGCGGTCCACGAGCAGCCTGTCGCGCCGCTCCGAGAGCTCGGCGACCACCGCCGTGCTGATCACGCCGCTCGCGTCGGTCGTGCGGACCGTGAGCTCCTCCGCGCTGGCGACGAAGAAGCCCCGGAACCGGCGCACCGCCCCCTTCGTCATGCCGGCCCCCGCCTCGATCAGCGTGAGGTGGCGCGCCCGGCCGCGCACCCCCTTCGCGAGCAAGCCCACGCCGACGATCATCGCGAACGTGACCGCAGAGAGCGCCGGCAAGTGCCACAGCGCGCGGAGCGGCCTCCCCTGCCGCGCGGCGCGCGAGAAATTGATCGGACCGGCGAGCACCGCGTAGATGCAGAGCAGCAGCGCGGAGACCCCGATCGCCCAGCGGGAGCTCTCGTTCGGATCGAGCTCCCGCCGCACCGGATCGAGGTCGACGCCCATCGCATCCTCCCCCGGGCGGAAGGCGACCGTGGAGCGACGGTCGTAGGCTCGGCGAGCGAGATCGGCCACCCGGATCTTCACCCACGGGTCGCTGGCCGCGGGCGAGCGCGTGGGGTCGAAGGCGAGCAGGTGCACCTCGCCGAGGCCGTAGAACGCCGAGCTGCCATACGCGCTCCCGCGCAGGTTGCCGCCCGACCAGCCGCAGAGCGACTCGGCCACCGCGGGGGTCGCGCTCGGCGCGGGCAGGAGCACGTTGCCCTGCTTGCCAAAGCCGCCGGAGCCGCCGGGCGGCGCGATCTCCGCGAGGGTGGGCGGCGCGACGGCGGCCCTCGCGACCTCACCGCCGACGAACGCCGCGAGCGTCGGGTGCCGCAGATCCTCGGGGCGGGCGACGGACAGCGCCAGCGTGCCGCCGGAGAGGACGAAGCCGGCGAGCGCCTCGAGCTCGGAGCCGCCCAGCCTGGACAGCGTGTCGGTGTGCATGAGCACGGCGTCCGCCGCGTTGTACAGGGCCGCCCGGTCGGGCAGCAGCGGGTCGCCGGTCGCGCTGTCGAAGCGAGGTTGCCCGACCCAGAGGACAGGGCTCGGCGTCCCCCCGGGCGCGCGGCTGGTCGATATGTACAGCGGCGCGATCGGCGCGTCGTGGAGGCCCCCGCGGAGCAGCGACCTCTCGCTGACGTCGAAGAGCACCACCGCGTGTTGCGAGGTCGACGAGAGCCCCTGCGACGACACCTGGGCTCCGCCCTCATCGAGCGCCCGCACCTGCACGTCGCCGAAAGGCGATACGTGCACCGGCACGCGCACGTCGACCGACGCGCCAGCCCCGACGGCGTACGGCGCCGACGCGACGAAGACGCGGTCATCGGAGTAGCGCTTCGACTCGACCTCGACCTCGCCCCTGGCCGCCCGGCCGCCGTTGTTCTGGATGCGCACGACGACCTGGTTCCAGCCCCAGGGCATCCCGCCGCTCGTCCCGAGCACGGGCGCCACGTCGACGACGAGCGCCGTCGCGGTCGACAGGGGCGGCGCCTGCCCGAACGCGGGCCCCGCCGAGAAGAGCGCCGCGAGCGACGCCGCCCCCGCAAGGCCCTTCGCGCCTCTCCTCAGCGACCCGCTCCGGATCGCCTGCCCCCGCGGCTCCTGCACGCGCCTCATCGCCGGATCGCCTGCGCCACGGGCTCGGGCCGCGCCTCGATCGCGGAGAGGAGCGCCGCGATCACCTGATCCGTCGTGATCCCCTCCGCCTCGCCCTCGAAGGACCGGATCATCCGGTGGCGGAGCACCGGCTTGGCGACCCACTGCACGTCGGCGAAGGCGACGTGCGCCCTTCCCTGGAGCAGCGCCACGGCCTTCGCGGCCAGCACCAGCGACTGCGCGCCGCGCACGCCGGCGCCGAACCGGAGCGACCTCCGCACGATCTCGGGCGCCCCCTCGGCGGCCGGATCGCTCGCCCGGGTGAGCCGCGACGCGTACCGCATGACGGGCTCGGCGACCGCGATGTCGCGGCAGAGCGATCGCAGCGAGAGCACGTCGTCGCGGGTGAGCACCCGCGGCGGCGGCCCGCGATCGTGGCCCGTCGTCCGGGCGAGGATCTCGGTCATTTCATCCTCGGTCGGGCTCGGCACGAGCACCTTGAGCAAGAACCGATCGAGCTGCGCCTCCGGCAGCGGGTAAGTCCCTTCCATCTCGATCGGGTTCTCGGTGGCCAGCACGAAGAACGGCTCCTCCATCGCGTACCGCGTGCCCGCGATGGTGCACGCGTGCTCCTGCATGGCCTCGAGCAGCGCGCTCTGCGTCTTCGGCGTCGCCCGGTTGATCTCGTCGGCCAGGATCACCTGCCCGAAGATCGGCCCCTTGTGCAGCGAGAAGTGGCGCGAGCCGTCCGCCGACGCGACGAGCACGTTCGTGCCGGTCACGTCGCTCGGCATGAGATCCGGGGTGAACTGGATGCGCGAGAACGCGAGATCCAGGCAGCCGGCGATGGTCCTGACGAGGAGCGTCTTGCCCAGCCCGGGCGCCCCCTCGAGGAGGACGTGCCCTCCCGCGAGGATCCCCCAGAGCGTCTGCTCGATGACGTCGTCCTGCCCGACCACGGCCTGCCCGATCGCCTCTCGCAGCCGCGCGCTCGTCCGCTGGGCGAGCTCGAGCCTCGCCTCGAAGGACGCAGGGGCCGTGCCCTGCCCGCCGTCAATACCCGCGCCTGATTCCGCCGCCATCTGGTCGCCCTCGGCCGACGACGATAGCCGGCCGCGCCCCGCGCGTCGATCGGAGCTCGCCATGCTATGTCTTGCGAATGAGGATGCTTATGTTGACCTGTCGCCGTGGGCTCGCTTCGCTCTGCCTTGCCGCGCGCAGCGGCGCGGCGCTCACCGTGGTGCTGTCGCTCGGCGCGAGCGCCTGTGCCTCGGTCGTCGGTGAGCATGAGGTGGAGACCAAGTTCCTCGTGAAGCCCACCTCGCAGTCGACCTTCTCCGGATGGAGCGAGCTCTCCGTCTCGGAGGACCCGAGCTCCGTCGACAGGGCCGAGCTCATGTACATCCGGCTGGAAGCACGCGACGACAACGTGCCGGATCTCACCTTCCTCAAGAGCGTCTCCGCCTCGGCCGTCGTCGACGGCAAGTCGACCGTCGTCGCCAAGAAGGCGCCGATGCCTACCGGGGAGCGCATCGTCCCGCTCGATCGGGTCTATCACGACGACATCCGGCCCTTCTTCTACAAGAACGACGAGAGCGGCGATTACACGGTGCACGTCGACTGGGAAGGCAAGGTCGATCTGACGAAGACGATCCCGCCCGAAGGGGTGTGGATGAAGGTCCTCGTCGCCGTCCGCATCGAGTGATCGAGGCCGCGAGGCCGGCGGCGCCGCAAGCGCCCAGGAAGACGGAGTGCTTCTGCAGGGAAGGCGACCCGATGTGCGGCTGCCTTCCCTAGCGGTTCAGCGGGGCACGGCCGCGCGAGCGCAGCCGACGAGCTCCTTGAAGAGCGGCGAGGTGACGTACCGCTCCCCGCCGTCGGGAAGGATCACCACGATCTTCTTTCCCTGCATCTCGTCGCGCGCCGCGATCGACAGCGCCGCCGCCATCGCCGCCCCGCCGGAGATGCCGACGAGGATGCCCTCGGTCTTGGCGAGCCGGCGCGCGGCGTCGAACGACTCGTCCTCGGACACGGGCACCACCTCGTCGATGAGCTCGCGCCTGAGGATCTTCGGGACGAAGCCGGCGCCGATGCCCTGGATCAGGTGCGCGCCCACGCGGCCGCCGCTCAGCACGGCCGCGTTCCTGGGCTCGACCGCGATCATCTTCACGCCCGGCTTCTTCTGCTTGAGCACCTCGCCCACGCCGGTGATCGTCCCGCCGGTCCCCACGCCGGCGACCACGACGTCGACCGTCCCGTCCGTGTCCTCCCAGATCTCGCGCGCGGTCGTCACGCGGTGCGCGGCGGGGTTCGCCGGGTTCTCGAACTGCTGGAGCATCACCGCGCCGGGCGTCTCTTCCACGATCTGGCGCGCCCGCGCGACGGCCTGCACCATGAGCGACCCGGGCGTCAGCAGCACCTCGACCCCGAAGGCCCGGAGCAGCGCGATCCGCTCCGGGCTCATCGACTCGGGCATCGTGAGGATCAGCCGGTAGCCCTTGGCCGCCGCGATCATCGCCAGCGCGAGGCCCGTGTTGCCGCTCGTCGGCTCGACGAGGACGCTCCCGGTCTTCAGCTTGCCCTGCCGCTCCGCGTCCTCGACCATCGCGAGGCCGATACGATCCTTGACGCTGCCGCCGGGGTTCCGGCTCTCGACCTTGCCGATCAGCTCGGCGCGCAGCCCCTTGCCCGCAGAGCTCAGGCGGACGAGGGGGGTGCGCCCGATCGTCGCCGCGATGTCGTCGAAGATTGAAGCCACGTGCCGCCTCCCGTGATGGCCGTTGGCCAGACGGGAGCGCCGGCCAGCGGGCTAGATGGAGTAATCTTGCACGAAGATCTTGGCGTCTCGGAGATTTACCAGCACCCTGTCCCCCTCGGACAGGCCGAGCTCGGCGACGCGATCCTTGGTCAGCTCGACGGAGAGCGGCTGGCCGTCGGAGAGGCGGAGCTCCGCCTTGACCATCCACCCGACCCGCGACAGCCGCTCGACGCGCGCGACGCTGGCGTCGTCGGCGGCGGGCGTCTTCGAGGAGTCGATCCGGGTGTGGACCTCGATGTCGTGCGGACGTACGAAGGCGTGCACGCTCGCGCCGTCGCCGGTCCCGGGGGGGGCGTGCACCGCGAGGGTGCCGAGCGCCGCTTGGCCGTCGCGCACCTCCCCCTTGAGCACGTTGATCGACCCGACGAAGCTCGCGACGAACTCGGTCGCCGGCCGGTCGTAAATCTCCTCCGGCGTGCCGATCTGTTCGACCCGCCCCTTGTGCAGCACGATGACCCGATCGGCGAGGTCCATCGCCTCTTCCTGGTCGTGGGTCACGAAGACGCTCGTGATCCCTCGCTCCTTGTGGAGCCTCCGGATCCACTCGCGCAGCTCGAGGCGGACCTTGGCGTCGAGCGCCCCGAACGGCTCGTCGAGCAGGAGCAGCGACGAGCCTGGCGCGAGCGCGCGCGCCAGAGCGACGCGCTGCCGTTGGCCGCCCGACAGCTCGTGCGGGAACCTGCCGCCGAGCCCGTCGAGCTGCACGAGGCTGAGGAGCTCGTCGACGGTGGTCGCGATCTCCTTCCGTGGCCGCTTCCGAATGCTGAGGCCGAAGCCGATGTTGTCGCGCACGCTCATGTGCCTGAACAGCGCGTAGTTCTGGAAGACGAAGCCGATATTCCGGTCCTGGACGCGGGTGGTGGTCGCGTTCTTCCCATTCAGGACGACCTCGCCGGAGTCGGGGCTCTCGAGCCCGGCGATGATGCGCAGGACGGTGCTCTTGCCACCTCCGCTCGGCCCGAGGAGCGCGACCAGCGCGCCGCTCTCGATCTCGAACGAGACGTCATCGACCACCTTGTTCGGACCGAACCGCTTCGTGAGCCGCTCGACAACAATTCCCATAAGCAACAGCTAGCCTTCCGACCCGTCTCGATCGCTCCTCGGGCAGAAAAAGCGAGGGGCCCGAGCGCGCACCAGCGTCGCCTGCCGGGCAGGTAGGCGCAACCAGATTCAGAAATACACATCGGAAAGGTGGGCGTATTTGCAAGAAAGGGGGCGTGCTGATGCAAGAAGGCTGACAGAGGGCAGGAAGCGCGGAGCCGGTGCTCAGGCCGACCTTTCCCGTGTCGGTCGGTCCTCAACCTCGGTCAGTCCTCAACCTCGGTCGGTCCCAACCTCGGTCGGTCCGCCACTGTCGGTCCGCTGGTCCACAACCTCGGTCGGTCCCGGTCCTGAGCCGATCGGTCGGTCCTCAACCTCGGTCGATCCACAACCTCGGTCGATCCACAACCTCGGTCGGTCCTCAACCTCGGTCGGTCCTCAACCTCGGTCGGTCCTCAACCTCGGTCGGTCCACGGTCGGTCCACGATCTCCAACCCCGGTCGGTCCCCAGTCGGTTCCCGAACCCCAGAGCGAGCTCAGCGGCGCGGCGGGCTTCGCGCGGCCGGCTGCTGCCCGACTCAACGGACGGCCCGAGGTGCTAGCATCGCCGCGCCGCGACGCGGCAGGCCCGGGACCGGAGGCCGCGGCGCGGCTGGACGAGGACGCGAGGCCGCGACGCGGCAGGACCAGGACGGAAGGCGGATGCGTTGTCTGGTGACGGGGGTGGCCGGATTCATCGGCTCCCACCTGGCGGAGCGGTTGATCGAGCTCGGGCACGAGGTGCTCGGGGTAGACCGCTTCACCGACTACTACGCCCGCGAGCTCAAGGAGGGGAACCTGGCACGGCTGCGCGGCGAACCGCGCTTCTCGCTCTCGACGGCCGACCTCGCGACAGACGATCTCCGCCCGCTGCTCTCGGGCCGCGAGGTCGTCTTCCACCAGGCGGCGCAGGCGGGCGTGCGCCCGAGCTGGGGACAGAGCTTCGAGGTCTACCTGCGCGACAACGTGCTCGCGACGCAGCGGCTGCTGGAGGCAGCCAGGGCGCATGGCCAGGTGCGCAAGCTCGTCTATGCCTCGTCCTCCTCCGTGTACGGCGACCCCTCCGGCGACACGGGGGATGTACCCATGCACGAATCCAGCCGGACCGCCCCCCACTCACCCTACGGGGTGACGAAGCTCGCCGCCGAGCAGCTCTGCGAGCTGTACCGGCGCAACTTCGGCCTGCCCACGATCTCGCTCCGGTACTTCACGGTGTACGGCCCCAGGCAGCGCCCCGACATGGCGTTTCACCGGTTCATCGCCGCCGTGCTGAAGGGCGAGCCGGTCCGCGTGTACGGCGACGGCGAGCAGACGCGCGATTTCACGTACGTGAGCGACGTGGTGCAGGCCAACGTCGACGCCATGGAGGGCGGCGCGGTGGGCGTGTTCAACATCGGCGGTGGCTCGCGGGTGAGCCTCAACGACGCGCTCGGGCTGCTGGGGGAGCTCGCAGGACCCGTGCGCGTCGAGCGGGGAGAGCCGCAGCCCGGCGACGTCCGGCGCACCTGGGCGGACACCGCGGCCGCGCAGGCGGCGCTCCGGTACGTGCCCCGGGTGCCCCTGCGCGAGGGGCTCGCGGCGCAGGTCGCCTGGCAAACGAGGCGGCTCGGGCTCTGCCGGTGACGGGCGCTCCGCGCCCTCAAGCGCCGGCATCACCTCCGCGAGGGACGAGCTCGACCACGCGCGCCGCCGGCACGCGCGCGCCCACGATCTCGTCCGCGAGGTTGACCCAGCGCACGCAGCGATCGAGGACGACGCTGTCGGACGAGATCACGCCCGCCGCCCCCGCGAGGAGGCGGTCGGGATCGGGGACGAGCGTCGCCTCGATCGAGAGGGGCGCGCCCCCGAGCCGCTCCATGATCCGCGCGCGCAGCCGCCCGGAGCTGGGGATGGCCGCGTCGAGGAGGAAGCGCGCGCGCGCCGCGCCGGCGCCGGACAGCGCGTCGCCGATCCGATCGATGGCCGCGTCGGTCTCCGCGATCGGCGCGTAGCTGCCGCGCAGCCCCGCGAGATCGCGCAGCGCCCCCTCCGGCCCGCGCACGAGCAGCCCGCCCGCGAGGGCCACCTCCAGGGTGATGATCAGGTTGAAGCCGTCGATGTTCGCCTCCGCGCCCTGGAGCGACGAGGACGGCGCGCAGCGCGCGAGGCGCGACGCCCGCTGCGCGTCCGAACAAGCGGCCCGCTGCAGCGCGAGGCGCTGGCGTGCGGCCAGCTGGTGGTGGTCGCCGGCGGTCCGGATCGCGGTGCGCAGCGGATAGCCGCGGCCGAGGAGCCACGTCACCTCCTCGAAGGCCACGCGCAGCGTCCGGACGGCATCGGGGCCGAACAGCCGCTCATCGTCCGGGTGTCCGCCGCGCGGCGCGCCGCTGTGCTCGCCCGCCACGTCACCCGCCTCCGCGGCGCACCAGCACGCCGTCACGCCGTCGGCTCCCCACACGACTCGATTACCACACCCGGGTCGTCTCCGAGCGCTCGTATCACGGAGGTCGCCTGGTCGGTACGCGCGTCGATCGCCGCGAGCGAGCAGACTCCGCCCAAGGAGCAGCTCCTCCAGCAGCGTGCGCTCCTGCACGGGACACACCTCGACGCCCCGCTCGCCCGGCACGCACCGAGCAAGGTCCCGACCGAGCGCCAGGAGAAAAGCGCTTGCGGCAGAGCGCGCGCGCCTCGCTAAATTGCCCCGTTTCTGGGAGCAGCGGAGAGAGAGCGATGGCAGCCCACGGATACAGCTTCGTCACGGACAAGGCGTTCAGCGCGTTCGCGCGGGATCTCGAGCACGGCGCGTGGAAGGGCGTCTCGATCGGCAGGTACGATGTCCCGAGCCGCATCCCGACGGCGTTGCTCTTGGAGGCGCCGAGGCCGGTGGTCTGGAAGGTGCGCGCGCTCTGGAGCATCGCGGCGCTCGATGAGGCGCTCGGGGTGGCGTCGGCCACGGCGCTCGCCGAGCTCGACGCGGAGTGGGACGCTGCCCAGCGAGCGCTGCACCTGTTCCTGGCGTCGGCGGCCGAGGGCAGGGATCCGGCCCACCGCGACGCGGCGATCCGGCTGCGCGGCGCGCTGCTCGCGGGGGCTGGCACCGCGCAGACCCAGTACGGGTACGACGCCGAGGTCGACTTCGGCTGGCACCAGGTCGCCATCGCGAGCAAGGCGCCGCGCTCCGCCGACGTGAAGAAGATCGGCGCCGGCGCGTACCTGAAGCGCATCGAGGAGGCGACCACGGCGCTCGCCAGGGGCCTCGGCCGGAGCTCCGGCCAGACGCGCGCGATCGACCGCTCGAAGCGCATCCGCGAGGCGATGACCGCGTGTACGTCGGCGTTCAACGCCATCCACGACGAGATCAGCTGGCTGATCGAGCACACGCCGAGCGGCAAGCAGCGCGAGCTCCTCGAGGCGCTTCACGCGCCCTTCCTCGCGCTGCTCGAGCGGAGCCCACAGCGCGCCCTCACGGCCGACGAGAAGGGCGACACGGCCACCGTGGAACCACCGTTGCCACGGCTCGGCAGGCCGGAGAGCACCCCCGCCTGAGGCGTCCGACACCTGAAGACGCGCGCCTCGCCCCGCGCCAGCCCCCGGCAGCGCTTCCCTCTCCCCCCTGCCAGCACCCGGCAGCGCTTCCCTCTCCCCTGCCGGTGACCGGCAGCACGTCCTGCCCTCGTTGCCGTCGCGCTTGCAGCGCGTTCTCGGACGGAACCGCGCCTTCTCGTGACGTTCTGCTATCCTCCGCCGCCGTGATTGTGGACCAACCCCCCACACCTGCCCCTCACGAGGCTCCGGAGGACCGGGCCACGTTCGGGCTCTCCGCCTTCGATCCTCGCCCGAGCCTCATGGCGCCTTCCATCGCGCCGGCCGCCTCGGCGGCGCCGCACGTCTCGGTGGTCGTCCCGGGGCTGAACGAGGCGGAGAGCCTGACGGAGCTCGCGCAGCGGGTGGATCAGGCCTTGAAAGGGCGCTTCTCCTACGAGCTCATCTTCGTGGACGACGGCAGCACGGACGACAGCTGGGGCGTCATCTCCAGGATCCGCGCGGAGAACCCGGTCGTGAAGGGGATCCGGCTGCGGAAGAACTTCGGCAAGGCGACGGCGCTCACGGCCGGGTTCCGCAAGGCGAGGGGCGCCGTGGTCGTCACGATGGACGCCGATCTCCAGGACGACCCGGCCGATCTGCCGAGCTTCATCGCCAAGGTCGAGGAGGGCCTCGACGTCGTGGTGGGCTGGAAGGTCAACCGCCTCGACCCCGCCAATCGCCTCGTCCTGTCCCGGATCTTCAACGGGACCGTCCGCGCGGTCACGGGCGTGAAGCTCCATGACATGAACTGTGGCTTCAAGGCCTACCGTCGCGAGGTGCTGCGCACCATCCCGATCTACGGAGATCTCTTCCGGTACATCCCGGCGCTCGCCGCCTGGCAAGGCTTCCGCGTCACGGAGATCCCGGTGCGCCACCACGCTCGCAAGTACGGCGCCTCGCGCTACGGACTGGAGCGCATCCTGCGGGGCTTCTTCGACCTGCTCAGCGTCATGTTCCTGACGCGCTACTCGAAGAAGCCGATGCACCTCTTCGGCCTCATCGGCCTGGTCTTCGCTGCGACCGGCGTGACCATCAACGCGTATTTGACGTTCCTCTGGCTGCTCGGCCACAAGATCGGAGACCGGCCGCTGCTCCTCCTCGGCGTGCTGATGATCCTCCTCGGCATCCAGTTCTTCTCGATGGGTTTCATCGGCGAGTTCCTCACCTTCCAGATGCAGCAGCGCCACCTGGCAGACGAGCCGCCCATCCGCGAGGAGTTCGAGTGATCTCCGAGCCTCGCCTCGATCGGTCCCGGGTCCCCGCGTCCGGGCGCCTCCCCTCTCTTCAGGCCCTCTGCTCCACGGCGCCGCGCTGAGCGCGCGGCCGGGGTTCGCCGTCGTGAGCCGCACCGCCCTGCGCGCCCTCGTCCGCCTGATTGGCCCGCTCTTGCTCGTCCTCGTGGTCGTGCGCATGGACGACCGGGACGCGGTGCTCGGCGCGGTCGTATCGGCCTCGGCTGGCCCGCTCGCGCTCGCGGCGGCGCTGAACGTCCTCAACATCCACCTCAAGGTGGTCCGCTGGGACGCGCTGCTGCGCGCCCGGGGCATCGTCTATCCGCTTCGGCGTGCGTGGAGCGCCTACGCGACGTCGCTCTACGTTGGCATGCTGACCCCCGGGCGGGTCGGCGACCTGCTCCGGATCCGCTACCTGCGCCACGACCTCGGCGTCCCTTACGCGGAGGGGCTGGCCACCGTCGTGATGGACAGGCTGTGTGATCTCTACGTGCTCGCCGCGTTCGTCGCGGTCGGCGTCGCCCGTTACAGCGCGGTGATCGCCGGCCGCCTGGCCTGGCTGACGTGGGGTGGAATCGCCCTCACGGTCCTGGCGCCCCTCGTGTTGCTCATCCCCGGGCTGGCCGAGCGGCTGCTGCTCGCCTTCTCGCGCAAGCTCGCGAAGGATCCGTCGGAGAGAGCGGAGCCCGGCGCGGCGAGCCGCTTCCTGGTCGCGCTGCGCGCTCATGTCGGGCGCGGGCTCCTCTTCACGCTCCCGGTCACGGTGGCGACGTTCGTCGTCAACTTCGCGCAGGGCTACCTCATCGCGCGCGCCCTTGGCGTGCCGCTCTCGCTCTTCGACGTCACCTGCTTGCTCGCCATCGCGAACCTGCTCGGTCTCTTGCCGATCTCGATCGCCGGCGTAGGTGTCCGAGAGCTCTTCTTCTCCCTCGTATTCCCTTCGCTCGGCTTCACCGCCGAGCACGGCGTCAGCTTCGGCCTGCTGATCTTCGCCGTCATCTACCTCATCGTCGTCGCCGTCGGTTTCGTGAGCTGGCAGCTGGCCCCCCCGCCCACCTCCCCGGCCCCATCCACCCCCCGATCCGGCTAGCGCCCCGAGCTCCTCGGTCGCCCGCAGGGGCGAGCGCGAGCGACGATCTCCTTCGATCGACTCAGAGCGAGATCGGGGTCGTGAGCCGAAGAGGCTCCCCCTCGAAGGCCGGCACCCGCGCCGCGGCGGCTCGGAACGCGTCGACCACGCACGCGCCGACCTCGGTCCCGGCGAAGGGCGCCCCGTCCAGCGCCACGTGGGCCTCGCCGCTCGGCGCGAAGGTCACGGTCACGCTCCCCTCCCCGCTCGGCCCGCCCGGCTGCCAGCAGCGCTTCGCCCGGACACGGCCGTGCTCAAGCGCCGCGCCCGCGGCCTTGCCCACCCGGACGCGCGCCCCGTCGACCCGGCTCGACCAGGTGTCGTACCCCTCGTGAGAGCGCAGCGACACCTCGGCAGAGGGGGGGTACGCCCCGCCGCGCTGCAGGCAGTGCGAGGGGCGCACCATCGCATAGCCCGTCGCGGTGGCGAAGCTGCACACCGCGAGCGCCACCAGCAGGGCCCGCTGCCCACCGCCCCGCCCGAGCGGCCCGTCGGGCGGCCCATCATCGTTCGATCCGTCACGCAACCGCTCGACCTCCGCACGGATCTCCGCGATCTCCGCGTCCCGGGCGGCGAGCGCCGCATCCCGCTCCTTCAGCTTGGCTTCGAGGGTTTCGATGCGCGCGCGAGCCGCATCGAGATGATCCCGGTAGTGCGACATGGCGCCATTCTACCGCGGGCCGCGCGTGGCGCCCTGCCCTTCCCGCGCCCTCGCGTCGTTACACGCCCTTCCGCGTCCTTTCGCGATGTTCCCCCCGCTCCTTGACAGCGGGGGGTGGGGTCAAGTAGCCGAGGACCCGCCTCACCTATGCTAGAGAACCACCGCACCAGGCTGAACAGCGCGCTCGCCAAGCTCGACGGCGCCCTCGAGCGGCTCGCACGCGCCGCCTTGACGCTGGCGCCGTGGCCGATCCTCTACGGCATGAGCATCGCCGTGACGGCCTGGGTCTTCACCCACCCGAGCCGGCACGCGCAGCTCGACACGAACAAGCTGACCGAGGTGGAGCGCCGCTGGATGGCCGGCGGCGCCGTCGCCGCCATCGTGGGGGTCGGGCTCGTCTACTTCCTCGTGATGCTGGCGCGGCGGGCCCGCACCCGCTCGTGGGACTTCATGAGCACCGTGGGCCGCCTCAACCGCGCCCTGATCCCCCTGCTCGCGCTCCCGTTCGTCGCCGCGCTCAAGCTCCCGAACATCGAGAAGGACAGCCCGAAGAGCACGATCTTCTTCGCCGCCCTCGCCGCTGTGGCCACGGGCGCCGGCGTCTACGCCTGGGGCCGCCGCGCGCGGCTCTCGCCCGGGCTCGACGATGCGTCCGAGCTCGATGGCGCGCCCGCTCGCGGAGGCCGCGCGCTCGCGACGGTCGCGCGGTGGCTCCCGCCGCTGGCCCTGCTCGCGATGTGGACGGGCTACACGCTCTTCTTCTCCCGGCTCGCGATCACCAACCACCACGCGCTGCACACCAGGACGCCCGACCTCGGGTACTACGACAACATCTTCTACCAGACGATCCACGGACGGCCGCTCGGCTGCTCCTGGCTCAAGGCCGGTTACCACGGCTCCGCGCACTTCGACCCGATCCTCATCCTGCTCTCGCCGCTCTACCTCATCTACCCGAGGGCGGAGTTCCTCCTCATCCTCCAGTCCGCGTGGCTCGGCGCCGGCGTCGTGCCCGTGTACCTGCTCGCGCGCGACAAGCTCGATCACCGCGGCAAGGCGCTCCTGCTCGCCGCCGTGTGGGCCATCTATCCGGCCCTGCACGGCGCGAACATGTACGAGTTCCACTCGCTCGCGCTGATCTCGCCGCTCGTCGTCTGGCTCCTCTACTTCTACGAGACCGGCAGGGACAGGCTGTACTGGGTCACCCTCGCCGTGCTGCTGCTCTGCCGGGAGGACGTCTCCCTGCTGATGTGCTTCATCGGGCTCTACGCCATCTTCGACCGGCGCCCGGGCAGGACCCGCCTCGGCTGGGTGACCATCGCGACGAGCCTCGTCTACTTCGTCATCGTGAAGCTGTTCTTCATGACGTCGGCGGGCATCATCATGTCCGGCAAGGACGCTTATTCGTTCGCCTATTACTACGAGGAGCTCATGCCGAACCGGAGCGGGCTCGGCGGCATGCTCGTCTCCCTCCTCACGAACCCTGTCTTCGCGCTCAAGGTCCTGCTGGAGGAGCCGAAGATCATCTTCCTGCTCCAGCTCTTCGTCCCCCTCTGCTTCCTGCCCTTCCTCGCCAAGCCCGGGCGCTGGATGCTGGCCTACGGGCTCCTGTTCTGCCTGCTCGC
Source organism: Sorangium sp. So ce128 (assembly GCF_051525245.1). Taxonomy (NCBI): domain Bacteria; kingdom Pseudomonadati; phylum Myxococcota; order Polyangiales; family Polyangiaceae; genus Sorangium; species Sorangium sp. So ce128. The sequence goes on from NZ_CP150313.1 coordinate 10,442,832, forward strand.
CTCGCGCGACGCGGTGTTCTCGATCCACTTCCAGTACTCGTCGATCCTCTTCCCCATCGCGTTCGTGCTGACGCCGATCGCGCTCAAGCGGATCGAGGGCTCCGGGCCGGCCGCGTACTACGGGCTCGACGGGCGGCGCCTGTCGCGCGCGCTGCTCGCCGCCATGATCGTGGCGGCCGCGCTGATGTCGTGGAAGTTCGGCGGCCTCGTCGAGAACGCGTCGTTCAGGGGCGGCTTCTCCCGCGTGGCGCGCAAGCTGACGCCCGACCAGGAGGCGACCTACGCCTGGGTCCGGAAGCAGGTGGAAGCGATCCCGAAGAGCGCCATCGTCGGCGCGACGAGCAAGATGGGACCGCACGTGTCGAACCGGAAGGAGGCCTATTTCTATCCGGGCGACCGCGCCGCGACCGTCCAGTACGTGCTGCTCGACGAGGGGGAGCTCAAGGGCAAGGACCTGGAGCGCCACAACGCGGCGGTGAAGCGCGGCGAGCTCGAGGAGCTCAGCCGGCTGAAGAAGCTGGCGCTGTTCAAGCGGGTGAAGCCGCCGTCGAAGGCGCAGCCGCCGGCCCCGGCGGCCTCCGACGAGCCCCCTACCGGAGACCCGCCCCCGGAGCTACGAAAGCCGGACCGAAAGGGCGGCGGCGCGCCGCCTGCGCCCTCCACCACCGCGGAGCAAGATGAAGACCCTCCTCCTGGCCCATGACTTCAACGCGACCTCCGAGATCGCCCTCGACACGGCGATCGAGCTCGCCCGCAAGCTGTCCGCGAAGATCGTCGTCGCGCACGTGTACAGCGTGCCCGTCTACAGCTTCCCGGAAGGCTCGTCCCTGATCCCCTCGGCCGAGGACGCCGCCCGCATCGCCGATGCGGCGCAGCGGAGCCTCGATCAGGTGCTCGAGCGCCGGCGCGCCGCGCCGGGCGTCGAGATCTCGGGCGTGCTGCGCGCCGGCGTCCCCGACGAGGAGATCTGCCGCCTCGCGGACGAGATCGGCGCCGACATGATCGTGATCGGGACGCACGCGCGCGGGGCGGTCGCGCGGGCGCTGCTCGGCAGCGTGGCGCAGCGGGTGGTGAGATCGGCAAAGGTCCCGGTCCTGTCGATACGGGGACCACAACCGGCCTGATGTATGTGACATCACGAAACCATCACTTCCAGTGTCCAGGGCCGCCGAACCGGGCGTTAGAAATTTCCCGACTTCCTGTCAAATGCGTCCTGCCGCGACGACGAAACCTCGTTGAAACATTGGGCACGTTACGCCCGTGCCATGAAGATCGACACTGGGGATACGGCCTGGCTCCTCGCATCGACAGCCCTCGTCCTTTTCATGACGCCGGGCCTCGCCCTGTTCTACGGCGGCATGGTGCGCCGCAAGAACGTGCTCGCGACGCTCATGCACTCGTTCGCCGCGCTCGCGGTGATCTCGGTGCAGTGGGTGGCCGTCGGGTACTCGCTCGCGTTCGGGACCTCGCACGGTGGGCTCATCGGCGGGTTCGACTTTGTCGGTCTGCACGGGATCGCGACGGTGGAGCGCGGCACGGTGCCGCACATCGCGTTCGCGGCGTTCCAGATGATGTTCGCGGTGATCACGCCCGCGCTCATCGCGGGGGCGTTCGCCGAGCGGATGCGGTTCTCGGCGTACCTGGTCTTCATCCTGCTCTGGTCCACGCTCGTCTATGACCCGGTGGCGCACTGGGTGTGGGCGGAGAAGGGCTGGCTCTTCGAGATGGGCGCGCTCGACTTCGCGGGCGGCACCGTGGTTCACCTCGCGGCGGGCATCTCGGCGCTGATCTGCGCGCTCGTGCTGGGCAAGCGCACGGGATATCCGCACGAGCGGCACGTGCCGCACAACCTGACGATGACCCTGACGGGCACGGGCATCCTGTGGTTCGGGTGGTTCGGCTTCAACGCCGGCAGCGCGCTGACGTCGGGCGGGCTCGCGGCGCTGGCGCTGCTCGACACGCACCTCGCGGCGGCGGCGGGCGGCGCGGCGTGGCTCCTCGTCGAGTGGGCGCAGCGAGGCAAGCCGACCGCGCTCGGCGTGGCGTCCGGCATCGTGGCCGGGCTCGTCGGGATCACGCCCGCGGCCGGGTTCGTGGCGCCGTGGGCCGCCGTCGTGATCGGCCTGCTCGCGGGCGTGGTGTGTTATGCGGCGGTCGTCTCGAAGGAGCGCCTGCGCTACGACGACTCGCTCGACGCGTTCGGCGTCCACGGCGTGGGCGGCCTCCTCGGCGCGGTCCTCACCGGCGTCTTCGCCGAGAAGGCCCTGAACGAGGCCGGCCGTGACGGCGTGATCGCCGGCAACCCGGGGCAGATGGTCCCGCAGCTGGTCGGCATCGCGGCCGTCGGCCTGTACGCCGCGATCGTGACCTTCGTGCTCCTCAAGCTGGTCGACAAGCTGATCGGCCTGCGCGTGCCCGAGAGCGACGAGCGCGAGGGCCTCGACGCAACCGAGCACGGCGAGACCGGTTACGCGCTGTAGCGACACAGAGGGGGCAGCCACAGACCCAGGTCGACAAGGGCTCCCGGCCGCGCTCGTCCTCCCGGTGAGGAGGGAACCGCGCGGCCGGGGGTGCCGTCGCTGTTGCCTCCCCCGGGGCGCACCGCTAGAGCGACGGACGGTTCGAACCGAAAGGCGCCGAGAGCGCCAAGAGAGCTCGACAATCTCTTGGCGCTCCCGGCGCCCTGACGGTTTCTACGCTCGAACCGAACGGTGCTCCATCTTGCGCCGAACCTTCCCCCTGGGCGCGCGCCGCGAGCGGGCGCCCCGTCATCACGGAGCAGACAGGCATGAGCGGCCATTCCAAGTGGGCCACCATCAAGCGCAAGAAGGGCGCGCTCGACGCGAAGCGCGGCAAGCTCTTCACGAAGCTGATCAAGGAGATCACCGTCGCCTCGCGCATGGGCGGCGGAGACCCGAACGGCAACCCGCGGCTCCGTAAGGCGATCAACGACGCCAAGGGCCAGGCGATGCCCGCCGACACGATCAAGCGCGCCATCCAGCGCGGCACCGGCGAGATCGAGGGCGCGAACTACGAGGAGATCCTCTACGAAGGGACAGGGCCCGGCGGGACGCTGTTCCTCTGCGAGGCGATGACCGACAACCGGAACCGCACCGTCGCCGAGATCCGGAAGATCTTCGAGAAGAACAACGGGCAGCTCGGCGCCGGCGGCTCCGCGCAGTGGGCCTTCGAGAGGAAGGGGATCATCCTCCTCGCGAAGGACGCGGCGACGGAGGATCAGCTGATGGACACCGCCGTGGGCGCGGGCGCCGACGACTACAGCGACCAGGGAGAGGAGTGGCAGGTGCTCTCCAGCGTCGACGTGATGGACACCGTCGTGAAGGCGCTCGAGGACGCGAAGATCGCGGTGAAGTCGAACTCCGCGGGCTACGTCCCCAAGAACAAGAAAGAGGTCGCGGGCCGCGACGCCGAGGTCTGCCTGAACCTCGTCGACTCGCTCGACGACCACGACGACGTGCAGAACGTCTACGCCGATTTCGACGTCCCCGACGAGGAGCTCGCGAAGCTCGAGGGCTGATCCCGCGGCAGGCGCGAGCCCGTCACGGCCGCCAGATCGGGAAGCTCACGATCGCCCACGAGAAGAACGCGTGGGCGAAGACGGCCGGCGCCAGGCGCCCGGTCCGGTGCACCACGCGACCCCACACGATCGAGCAGCCGAAGCCCGCCGCGACGAGCAGCGGGTTCGGCCCGGCCACCGGATCGCCGAGCAGGAACAGCGTGGGGGCGTGCGCGGCGGCGAACAGCGCGCTCGACAGCAGCCACGCGGCGCCCCGGTCGAGCGGCCCCTCCAGGGCGCGCAGGACGAGCCCGCGCCAGACGATCTCCTCCAGCGCGGCGATGACGAAGACGAGCGCGCCGACGAACACGCGCGCGTCGGCCGAGGGGTCGCCGAGCTGGAGGTACAGGCGAAGGACCCACGCCTCGCGAGGCGAGCCCCGCGGGGCGAGCAGCAGCTGCACCGCCATGGCGAGCCCGTAGAGCCCCGCCGCGACCAGGGCGCCGCGCGCGAGATCGCCGGACAGGGGGCGGAGCGCCGCGCGGAGCTCGCCGCGCCGGCGGAGCCACATCACGGTGATCGCCGTGAGGACGGCGTAGAGCGCGCCGAGCGCCGCGAGCATGGCAGGCGCGCCCGCGCGACCGGGATCGAACGCGAACGAGACGGCGAGCGCGACGCAGGCGGTGACGGACGCGGCGATGAGCGCGGCCTCGCGGCGCGAAGAGCGCGGCGGATCGCGCGGATCGATCGCCCGCGGACCGCGCGACGAGGCCGGGGCGGCCGAGCCAGAGGCAGCCGGAGGAGCCGCGGCGGAAGGAGCCGCGGCGCGGCCTTCGCCCGGGATCATCGCGCGCTCGCCTGACCCGTCGGACTCGTCCGACTCGTCCGACTCGTCCGACTCGTCCGACACAGTTGCAAGACCCGGTCGAGGATGCGGTCCGCAAGCGCCGGCTTGGGCAACACGCCGAGCGCGTCGGCGGCGTCGCGGGTCACGATCGTGGCGCGGTTGTCGTCCCGGCCGAACGAGTCCGCCGCGTGGTTGGCGACGATCATGTCGACGCGCTTGCTCGCGAGCTTGTGCCGCGCATAGGCGATGACCCCCTCGTCCGTGGCGGTCTCGACCGCGAACCCGACGAGCACCGGCGAGCGCGCTCCGTCGGCGCCGGCAGCGTCCGCCAGGCCGCCTCGCGCCGCGCCGATCTCCGCGAGCAAATCAGGGTTCGGCACGAGCGGGAGCGACGCGAGGTCGGGCGTCCGCTTCAGCTTGGTCGCGTGCTGCTCGGCCGGGCGGTAGTCGGACACGGCGGCCGTCATGATGAGCGCGTCGGCGCCGCGCAGGTCCTCGCCGAGCGCCTGCCAGAGCGCGCCGCGCATCGAGAGCGCGCCGCGCACGTCGACCCGGCGCGCGCCCGGCGGCGTGGAGAGCGATACGGGGCCGGCGATGAGCGTGACCTGCGCGCCCCGCGCCGCGGCCCGCTCCGCCACGGCGAAGCCCATCTTGCCGGTCGACCGGTTGCCGAGGAAGCGCACGGGATCGAGGTCCTCGAGCGTTGGGCCCGCGGTGACGACGACGCGGAGACCCGCGAGGTCGCGCGGGGCGAGCCGCGAGAACGCCGCGGCCGCGATCGCCGCGGGCTCGGCCATGCGCCCGAGGCCGCGCTCGCCCGAGGCGACCTCGCCGAAGACCGGGCCGACGAGCTGCACGCGCCCGTCGGCCTCGAGCGTGGCGACGTTCCGCGCCGTCGCGGGGTGAGCCCACATGCGGGGGTGCATCGCCGGCGCGGCGAGCACCGGCCCCCGCGCGCACAGGGCGAGCGCCGTCACGAGGTCGTCGGCGCGCCCCGCGGCGAGGCGGGCGATCACGTCGGCGGTCGCGGGCGCGAGCAGCACGAGATCGGCCTCGGCGGCGAGCGCGACGTGCAGCTCGCCCGCGAAGCCGGGATCCCACATGGTGTCGCGCACCGGCTCGCCGCAGAGCCCGCTCAGCGTCATGGGCCCGAGGAACTGTTGCGCCGCGCGCGTCATGATCGGGAGCACGCGCGCGCCGCCCTGGATCAACAGCCGGGCCACCTCGGCGGCCTTGTACGCGGCGATGCTGCCCGAGACGGCGAGCGCGACGGTCGGCCGCGCGCCCTCGGGGGCTTGGCCAGCGGGCGACGGGGCGGAGGCCTCGGGGCGAGGTGCGGGAGATGACGGCGTTCGGCCAGACATGGCGCAGGTGCCAGCGTGGGTCGGGGGGTCGGTCCGGCGTGCACCGTGGCACGAAAATCGCCGATCGTACACGGCCACGACACGGGACACGCTGCGCCGCGGGCGGACGATCCGGGGCCGCGCTGCAGGCAGCGAGCTCGCGCTGGCGCGCACGCGCGCACCACCGCGCGCGCGCCGACACGCGCCAACGCGCCCGCGCAGCAAGAAACCCCGCTGGTTTTTGGGGCGTGGCAGTGGCATCACCCGCCGGGAGCGCGTAATGGGATGAGCTCCCTCAGAGGAATACGACAACGATGGCAAGCACCGTCCTCACCGGCATCAAGCCCACCGGAACGCCGCACCTCGGCAACTTCGTAGGGGCGATCAAGCCGGCGCTCGCGCTCGCAGGAACCGCGTCGAACGCGCTCTACTTCGTCGCGGACTATCACGCGCTCAACGTCATCCACGACGCGCAGAAGCTCCGGAGCCTGGTCCACGAGGTCGCCGCGACGTGGCTCGCGCTCGGCCTCGATCCAGAGAAGGTCATCTTCTACAGGCAATCCGACGTTCCGGAGATCTTCGAGCTCAGCTGGATCCTCTCCTGCTTCACGGCGAAGGGGCTCATGAACCGCGCCCACGCCTACAAGGCCGCTGTCGCCAAGAACATGGAGTCCCGGGCCGGGGCGTCGAGCGCCGCGGGCGCCGAGGACAGCGACGACCTCGACGCCGGGATCAACATGGGCCTCTATGGCTATCCGGTGCTGATGGCGGCCGACATCCTCCTGTTCAAGACGAATGTCGTGCCGGTGGGCAAAGACCAGGTCCAGCACATCGAGATCGCCCGCGATATCGCGCAGCGCTTCAACGCGATCTACGGCCCGACCCTCGTCCTGCCCGAGGCGCGCATCAGCGCCGAGACGGCGGTGATCCCGGGCCTCGACGGCCGCAAGATGAGCAAGAGCTACGACAACACCATCGCGCTCTTCCTGCCGCCGGAGAAGCTGCGCAAGACGATCTTCAAGTACAAGACGGACTCGTCGCCCCCGAGCGAGCCGAAGGATCCGAACACCTCGCCGCTCTTCCACCTCTACAGGGAGTTCGCCACGCCCGAAGAGGCGGAGGCGCTCCGCGGCCGCTACCAGGGCGGCATCGGCTGGGGCGAGGCGAAAGAGGCCGTGTTCGAGGTGCTGAACCGCGCGCTCGAGGAGCCGCGGCGCCGCTACGCCGATCTCATGGCCAACCCGGCCCGCGTCGACGCCCTGCTTTCGGAAGGCGCCCAGCGCGCGCGGGCGCTCGCGGGCCCGACGCTCCACGAGGTGCGCCGGGCGATCGGCGCGCGCTGAAGGCCGCGGCGGCGGAGGACGAGCGGAGCTCGCCGCGGCCAGCGCGCGGCGAGCGCCGCCGAGCAGCCGCCGCCGGCTCCGTTCGAGGCCGCCCGCTCAGCCGCCGTCGCTCGTTGTCGTCTTCTTCTGGTTCTGGCGTCGCTTCTTGCCCTTGCCGCCCTTCGCCTCGTCCGCCGCGGGGTCCCGCTGGCCACGGGCCTCCGGCGCCGACGCGCCCGGGGCCTGCGCGACGGCGATCCCCTCGGCGGGCGGCGCGTCCTCGCCGCGCGCGCGGCCGCCTTCCCCTTCGGCGCGCTCCTCCCCCTTCGCGCGGAACGTGCCGAACCCCGCGCGCTCGGTCCAGCCGCGCTCGCCCGTGAGCCCGGGCTCGCGGCTCTCGACGGTGCCGCCGCCCGGCTCCGGGCCGGTCACGCCTGGCGTGCGGACGTCCGGCCCCTGCGTCACAACGAGGTACTCGTCCGCCACGTACTCGGGGTGATTGTCGTCGGCCGTCTTGGCCTCGGGGTCGCGCGGGCCGCTCCCGACATGGACGATCTGCGCGGTCGGCGGGTAGCTGTCGCTCCACTTCTCCCGCACCGCGTAGGCGCCGTCGCGGACGACCCGCGAGCTCGTCGTCTTGAAGCCGGGGATGCCGCGCTGTGCGAGCGCCCGCGTCCCTTCGGGCAGCTTCGGCGTCGGGCGCTCCAGCTCCTCGAACGGGACGACCTCGTCGATGCGACGGAAGTACGTGACCGTGAGCTTGCGCGAGGGCCCGAGGATCTCGGCGCGCACGACGCCGCCGGCCACCGTCTCGTGGAGCACGATCGGGAAGTCGAACGGGTTCCTGAAGCGGTAGTTGATCGTCGGGTAGACGACGGTCGCGTCGAGGCCGAGCTTGATGTAGTAGCTCGGGCGGGAGTGCGGGTAGCGCTCGACGATCTCGAGCCCCGCGAAGAACGCGGCGCCGTGGAGCGTGCCCGAGATCTGGCAGGTCCCGCCGCCGAGCCCGTCGACGAGCTCTCCCTGGGCGATGACCGGAGCGACGCGGTACCCGTGCGCCTCGTCGCGCGGGCCGACCGTCTCGTTGAAGTCGAAGATCTCGCCCGGCATGACGACCACGCCGTCGAGCTTGGACGCCGCGAGCCTGAGGTTGTACGTCCTCTCCTTGGATCTCGCGCCGGTCGCGTAGCGCGTCTCGAAGTAGCCGAGCACCTGATCGAACTTGACGTTGCCGAGCTGCTCGGCGACGAGCTTCGGCGCGATCGTCTCGACGCTGGCCTGCGCGGTGTCCTCGCCCGCCCGGAGGGCGGCGTCGATGCGCGCGAGCGTGCCGTAGACGTCCAGCCGATACCCGATCTTCTCGGGCTTGAGCTGCTTCCCCTCGAGGTCGACATACGCGTCGACCGCGGGCGCGTCGAGCTCGACCTTCAGGTCGAGCAGCTTGCTGATCGCCCGCTCGGAGTCGAGGAGGAGCGGGATCGGGATGTCGAGCGGCGCGTCCTCGTCGCTCTTGTCGCCATCGCCGGCCCGCTCGTGCGCGCGGCGGAGCGCGCTCTCGGGGCGGAGCGCCTCGCGCACGAACTCGGCGAGGCGGACCCGGTTGATCTCGACGCCGAGATCGTTGCGGCGGAGCGCGCGCGCGGAGCCGTCGGGGAGCACGATCCGGATCTCCCCGGTGGCGTAGCGGCGCACGAGGTCGAGCGCGTTCGCCACCACGTCGCCGCCCGTCGGCACCGGCACCTGCGCCACGCGGAGGACCGGCGGGGGCTTGGGGCCGTCGTCCGGCGGGGGCGGCAGCACGAGGTAGGTGATGGCCAGGCCGCTCGTGACGAAGATCGCCACCAGCGCGGCGAACCGCCAGAGCTCCGGCGAGCGGCGAAGATCCATGCGAGGGCGGCCATCTTGAGAAGCGTTGCCCGAACCGTCAAGCGAACGCGGGCGCGCGGCGCGGCTACGGTGCGGCCCGCGTCACATCGGAGCCGCCGCGCGGCGCCTTCGATGCGGCGCGCGCGGCCCTGAGGAGCGGCTCCTTGATCGAGCCCGCCCCGGGCACGAGCAGAGAGCCCCGCTGGCGCGGCGGGCCGCCGTGCGGCGAGGAGCGCAGGAGGAGCGCGCCCGCGAGCACCACGAGGACCACGAGGCCGACGGTCGCGGGGACGAGCCAGCGCCGCGCGCGGCCCTCGTCGGACGTCGGCGGCGCCGGCCGAGCGCCCTGCGGTGGGCCGGCGCCGCGCTCTGCGCTCGCGCGCCCGGGCTGAGCGGCGGCTTGCGGCGAGCTCTGCTGTGACTGCGGATAGTCGAAGTCGATCGCGCGCTCGCGCGCGATCTGCATGGCCTCCTGGATCGCGGCGCGCCGCCGCTCACCGCGCGGGCCGAGCATCTGCTGCATCAGCACAGCGAGCTCATCCGAGGTGGCGATGGGCGTCGCTGGCGACAGCTGCTCGATGGACTGGCGCAGCTCGGCCATCGTGGCGAAGCGCTCGTCCCTCGGCTTCGCGAGCATCCTCATGATGATGCGCCCGACGTCCTCCGGGAGCGACGGGACGAGGGTCCGCGGCGGCTCGGCTGCCGCCTTGTCGCAGATGCGGCGCACCGTCGCAGGATCGTTCTCGGCGTGGAAGGGGTGCTTGCCCGTCACGAGCTGATAGAAGACGATCCCGAGCGTGAACACGTCGGTGCGCCGATCGATGGGCTCGCTGCCCGCCTGCTCCGGCGACATGTACGCATACTTGCCCTTCAGCTGGCCGACCTGGGTTCGCTGCAGGTTCGAGGCGGCCTTGGCGACGCCGAAGTCGAGGATCTTCACCGACCCGTCGTATCCGACCAGGATGTTTTGCGGCGAGACGTCGCGGTGGACGAGGCCGACGGGCTTGCCGTCGCGGCCGCGCAGCTCGTGCGCGGCGTGCAGGCCGAGGGCCGCCTCGGCCACGATGCGGAGCGCGAAGGGGAGCGGCAGACCGCCGCGCGCCTTGCTCTCGCGGAGAACCAGGTTGAGCGGCTCGCCGTCGATGAGCTCCATCACCTGGTAGAGGACGCCGTCCTCCTCGCCCACATCGATGGTCTCCGCGACGTTCGGGTGATGGATCTGCGAGACCAGGGTGGCCTCGTCGAGGAACATCGCCTCGAAGTCGGGATCGTCGCTCAGCTCGGCGCGCAGCAGCTTGACGGCGACGATCCTGGGGAGCTGGCCGCCCGTTCGAGCGGCCCACACCGAGGCCATGCCCCCGAGCGCGATGGGGACGAGGAGCTCATAGCGACCGAGCGTGTGGCCAGCGCGTACTTCTCCCATGGTGCTCACGTGCCGCGTAACCCCGGAGCGAGGCAGCGCCCGCCGGGAATCGAGCCCCCCGAGCGCGGCCCGCCGCGGCCCGCCCACGAAGTCGGGTCCGCAAGAAGCGCTCGGTGTGCCAGGTGGTGCTCTTGATCGAAAAATGACCGCGTGCGTCCGGAATGCGACCGGGCGCCTGGTGTTCGGATCGTCGCAGAGAACGCCTTGGCGCTCAACCCGGAACGCCGTTCAGGTCGCAGCGTGATCTTTCACCGATCCATCGCGGAACGGGCCGGTCGCGCTCAGCGCGTGAGCCCCCGTGCCTTGGATAGATCACCGGTGTCCTCGGGCGGCGCGTCGGGCTGCGAGGACTCGGGAGACGGGATGACCTTGCGCAGCGCTGACAGGTGTCGCTTGGTGACCCCTGTCACCGCCAGGATCTGAGCGTCGGTCGCGCGACGAACTCCTTCCATGGAACCGAGCTCCCGGAGGAGCGCCGTCCTCACCGCGCTGCCAAGCCCTGGGATGTCCTCGATCTCGGACCGGAGGCGCCGCGCCTTGCCGAGCCGCTTGCGTGCGTGGTTTGCGAAGCGGTGCGCCTCGTCGCGCGCGCGCGCCAGGAAGAAGAGGGCGGAGCTCGTGGATCGGAGCGGGATACCGTTCTTCTGGCCAGGCAGGTAGACGCGGTCGACGAGCTTCTCCCCGGTCTGCGTCTCCCGCTCCTTCGCCAGACCGACGATCGGGAGACCGTGCAGGCCGAGATCGCGCGCCGCCGACAGCGCCACCTGAAGCTGGCCGCGCCCACCATCGACGACGAACAGATCTGGAAGATCCCACTCGCCTCCGCCGGCCTCGGCGCGCCTCGACACATCACCCCCCGAGGCGGCGCTCTCTCGCTCCGCGGCAGCGGACACCGGCGTCCCTTCCGTCTCCGGCGGAGCGTCGCTCGCTGTTGCCGAGCCGATGTCCTCGTCAGCCAGGTCGCCCTCCGTCGCATCGCTCTCGAGCGCGTCGCTCTCCGCCGGATCGCCCTCCATCACGTCGCTCTCGGTGACGCCCTCCATCACGTCGCTCTCGGGCGCGCCTTCGGCGCCGAGGGCGGCCTCGCTGTCTGCGATGGACGCGGGGCTCGCCTGCCGGGCGGCCTTTCCGCGGCGGAAGCGCCGTGAGAGCACCTCGTACATCGCGGCGTAGTCGTCGCCGTCGGCCACGCTCTTCACGTTGAAGCTGCGGTAGCGCTTCTTGTCCGGCTGACCATCGAGGAGCGCCACGATCGATCCCACCGTGTCCCCGCCGCCGAGATGCGAGATGTCGCAGCACTCGATGCGACGCGGGAGCGTCGGGAGACGAAGGCGCTCCCTGATCTCCTCGAGCCGGGCCTCGAGATCGTCGGAGCTCCGCTGCTTCTCCCGGAACGCGTGAGCCGCGTTCTCGCTCGCCATCTTGAGCAGATCGACGCGGGGCCCGCGCTGAGGCACGAAGAGCGCCACCTTGCGGCCGCGCCGATCGCCGAGCCACTCCGCAACACCCTCCGCGCCGTCGGGCAACACCGGCACGAGGACCTCATCGGGGATCGTGGTGGACGCGACGCCATAGTACTCGTTCAAAAAGCCGCCGAGCACCTCGTCGTCCGGCAGCTCCATGTTGCGGAGCGAGAAGGACAGCGTGTCTGTCACGCGCCCCCTCCGCACCAAGATCACTTCGACCTCCACGAGCGTCCCCTCGCGGTAGATGCCCACCACGTCTTGATCGACGTCCTTCACGTAGACGACGCGCTGGGCCTCGCGGACGGCCTCGACCGCCCGGAGCTGATCGCGGTAGATGGCAGCGCGCTCGAACTCGAGCTCCCGCGACGCGTCCCGCATTCGCGTGGTGAGCTCGCCCGTGAGCTCGTCGTGGCGCCCTTCGAGGAAGAGCGCGACCGAGCGGACCATCTCCGAATAGAGCTCCCGGTCCACATCCATCACGCAGGGCGCGAGGCAACGCTTGATCTGGTACTGCAGGCAGGGACGCCGGCGCGACGCCATCTCGGTATCGGAGCAGGTGCGGAGCTGGAAGTGCTTGTTGACCAGGTGGAGCGTCCGCCGCGCGCTCGTCGCCGAGTGGTAGGGCCCGAAATAGCGCGCCTTGTCCGGGGCGGGACGGCGGACCGTCTCGAGCATCGGCCACGCCTTCTGCGTGTCGAGCTTGAGGCAAAGGAAGTCCTTGTCGTCACGCAGCTTGACGTTGAACCGCGGCTTGTGCTGCTTGACGAGCTCGTTCTCCAGTACGGCCGCTTCCTTCTCGGTGGCGGTCACCACCGTCTCCAGATCGGCCACGATCTTCCGGAGTATCGGGATGAAGTACCTGGCGTCGCTCCCGCTCTCCTGAAAGTAGCTGCGGACGCGCGAGCGCAGGCTCTTCGCCTTGCCGACGTAGACGACGGCGCCGGCCTTGTCGATGAACAGATAGCAGCCCGGCGTCGTCGGGAGCGACGCGAGCTTGGCGGCGAGGAGGGCTTCGGGATCCTGCTTGGCGCTCGGGTTGACCACGGCCGGAACGATCTAGAAGTCGCGCGCGCCGGCAGCAAGCGCCGCGATCACGGCTGCTCCCGTGGAGAGCGGCCGACGCGGCGCGCGCCGGTTCTCCTTTACATCTAGAAAAACGCCGTCATGTGACGCGGCGCCGCTCGCCTCGGTGCGACGGGGCAGAACGCCCAGGTCGAGATGTCGGGCGAGTCGCCCGACCCGACCGCGACGTTCGCGAGGACAGGTTCGAGCCGAAGCGAAGGCGACACGAACGCGCCGGCCGGACTGCGGGCGATCACCGCCGCGCGGCGCGGCGGAGTCCGTCGCGCACCGCGTTGCCGTCGGCGCGCGCACGCGGGCGTCGTGATCACGTGAGCCGCGCGAGGCGCATGCGGGCGGGCTGATCACGTGAGCCACGCAGCGCGCGCGAGCGCCCTGATCACGTGAGCCGCGCAGCGCGCGCGAGCGCCCTGATCACGTGAGCCGCGCAGCGCGCGCGAGCGCCCTGATCACGTGAGCCGCGCAGCGCGCGCGAGCGCCCTGATCACGTGAGCCGCGCGCGCCGCGTGTTGACGCGTCGCTCTCGTGAGGCCACCCGATCATGGTGCGCCGCCGTCACACGTCGCGCGATCGCCCGTGTAGGAGGCGGCGCTGGCGACTGCGGTGATGGCGCGCCGCGCCCACGTCGACGCGAGACACGCCCTCGAGCAGGCAGTAGGCTCGACGGCAGGATCTTCGCGGGAGGAGGTCTCGGGTGTCGAGCGCTCCTGCCTCGTGGCCTGGCGGACGACGGCGTCTTCGCCTCGGTCGCAATCCGGCGCGACTCCCGGTCGCTCCATCGCGCCCAGTCCGTCTGGAGCTTCCTGGCCTTGAGAGAGGTCGCCCGCTGGAGAGCGAGGTTGCCCGTACCGGCCATCGGTGCCCGCTTGTCCCCGCCGTAGCTGCGCTTCGGGCTCTCCCCGCAAGCCACTTTCAGCCCGCCGGGCGCCACGGTGGCGAGCGTCTGGGAAGCATCTGGCAGGAATCAGGGAGGAACCTGGGAGGGGCGATGGGACGGCTGATGCCCGGTCGGAGCTCCATCGTTACCGCGCACCCTCTAATCAGGTTGCCTGAACCCGAAAGGACTTGTATGGTCGTAACACCACCAGCGACTGCCCGTTCGATACCCGGGTCCTGGGGCCAGAAGGCATCGGCGGACTGAGCCTGCGGCGCCACCGGCCCCGTGTCTGGTTTTCGTTCGCTGCCGTCCAGGTGCGCCGCCGCGCCTGGTATCGGGCGGCCCCCGAGGTGGGAGTGCGCGTCGAACAGCCGAGGAGTGACGAACTGTCCACCAGCGTCCATCACCACCGCCCCGCTCGGGGGATCGATGTCGCCCTCGGCGGCGACGGTGCGCTTTGCCCCCTCGCACGGGGGCGAGCCGCGGGCGAGCGTCACCCTGGTGCCCAGCACGAGTGTCACCCCCTGAATCAGGATGAGCGGCTGAGCAGGAGCGGCGGCCTCGTGGCCTCCCGCAGGACGACTTCCGGCTTGCCGGGGCGGCCGTCGGAGCTCGGGCACGGCGAGCGGTTTGGGAGACTCGGCCGGAGGCTGGGCAGCTCCAGCACAGCCGCAAAAAGACGCAGCCAGACCGGAGGCGACATGGCCTGGGGGCTGCAACGTGGGTGGGAGCAACCGCGTCGGGCCGCCGCGCCGATCAGCCAGGGGATGTCCTGGCAGGTGGGTGGGGTAGCCCTCATGACGTCGACACCGCCGGAGGGCGGCTCGGTGGCCGACACGTTGCGGTCGATCCCGGAGAGCGGCTCGGTCGGGAGACGAGAGCTCGGGGCATACGGTTACGCCGCCGGAGCAGGGTGGGGTGCAGAAGTGAAAGGCTGCCGCTCCAGCTCACCGGGGTCGCCTGGAACGGCGACCTCGGCCATGACACCTTTCCTTATCGCGGGCGCTCCACCCGGGGGGTCGGGCTCCTCCACGGTCCCTCGGTCAGGCGCCCGCTTCGGCCGCTGCGCGGTGGGGCGCGTGTGTCCGGAGCACAGGAAAGCAGATCTTCATGGGAATGTCGCTGGCTCCCCTCGGTTACGGGGCTGCCCACGGCACGCGCGCTGCGGCATCCAAAGCGGGAGCGCGGTGCAGAGAGGAGCACGGCGCTGTCCATCGCACCCTCTTGGGTTGGGGCGAAGCCTGGCTTCGCGGCGCGACGTCGCCAGGGAGACGAGGTGGCTGGAGTCCGGCTCGACCGGTCGCCCCCAGCATCCGATGACCCGACGGGGAGGTGGCGAGCGCGGGTTCTTGACGCACGTTGAGGGGACACCTCTCGAATTATTTTCAAGCAAGGTGCTGTTCAGCAGTTGACAACTCTAGCTATTCATGGGACGCGAGATCCAATGAACAACGTCGAAACCGAGATCAAAAGCCACGTTGATGCATTCGTCTCTCAGCTGAGCGGACTTGTCCGCAAAGCGGCTCTCGAGGCCGTCGCCAACGCCCTGCGAGGCGAGGGCCAGCCGGTCGCTGCGGCCGCCGCGCCGCGCAAGGTGGGTCGGGCCAAGGCCGCTCCCCAGCAGCCTGCGGAGGTCAAGAAGGCGGTCGGTCGCCCCGCTCGCGCTGCGAAGCCCACCCGCAAGAAGGGCGAGAAGCGCTCGAAGGAAGAGCTCGCCGCCATGACGCAGAAGGTCCTGGAGCACATCCGGAGCAACAGCGGCCAGGGCGTCGAGCAGATCGCCAAGGATCTGGGCACCACCACGAAGGAGCTGACCCTCCCGATTCGGAAGCTGCTCGTCGAGAAGAAGATCACGTCGAAAGGAGAGAAGCGGGCTACCAAGTACTTTTCCCGCTGAAGCCGGCATCGACGCTCTCCAAAAGGGTCCGGCCAAACCGACCGAGGTCGACGTCCCGCCTTCCCGCAAGCCCAGCAGGGGAAATCGCGGCGAGCCGGGAGCTGTCCCGGCAGGCGCGGAGACGTCGCACCTCGGAGCGGAGCAAGCTCCGCAGCCGTACACGCCGCTGGATGCCCCTCAGGAAGTCCCGCCAAGCCATGTCGTCTCCTCGTAGGACGACGGAGAAATCCGGGCGTAAGGCGCGTCAACTGCCGCCCGACCGCTGCTGAGCGGATCCGCCTGGTGACACGACACAGGCGGCGGCGCTCCGCGATCGCGTCTGTGCACACATGTCCGCTCTGGTGCCCAGGACGCTGGGTTACCGAGCCGCCATGCCCGTGCTCTTGTCGACCTCGGATCGGGAGAGACCACCACGTCATGCCCCCCTGAGCCCCCAACATATCGTGGGGCATCATCGAAGGACCACCACATCTAGTTTCGTGCATCAGCGATCGCGTCGGGTCTCCTGTCGCGTGGCGATGACGCGGCCTCGAAACGGACGCTGGGGCGTGAAGCGGGGCGGAGCTCCAAGGAAACGAAAGGGAGCGTCACCGGCGCGACGCGGCGCAGGAGTCCGGTCATCCAGGGCCGGACTCCCGCCGGGCGGTGCTCGCTCCGTGGGGCCGTGAGCGTGGCCGGGACTGCCGACATGGCAGAGCACGATCGGCGCCGCGCAAGCGTCGTTGCTGTGAACGCCTGACCCGCTCCGCCCATCCGGCGCCCTTCTCGACGATCACGCGGCGCCCTCGGAGCCCCACTGGACCTGGCCGGCCCGGAGCTCAACGCACCTTCACGGACACCTGGACAGGACGCCCCAGGCGGATAATGCGGGCTTGCAATGTGGGCGAGCCGGACGCCTGGCAAGGAGGAGCCACCGGAGGCCTATCGGCCTCTAGCGATCAGGAAGGGACATGGACAGCGCGCTCCGCCGCCAAGCCCGTGGGACAAGCATGGTCTGTGCCATCAGGGCGGTCGCTCCACCCGACAGCGCGGCTCATGGTCCGAAAGGAGCCGCGAGACCAACGCGTCAACCGACTGGACAGGTTCTAACCATCCGCGGTGATCGAGAAACTGGGCGATGCACAAGAGGCCGCACGCCGGATCGGACACCCCGGCAACGACCGCTGACGCTCGGGGCGCGGTGACGGCGGTGGGAGGATGAGAGCTCCGGGGAAGGGCGACTCGGGCTCAGCGCTGGGCTCGGCTCCCGACGATGAGGACATTCGAGAAGGGCGTTTTCCCCCAGGCGGGCACCGTCTCGCAGGAGAAGCCGAGCTGCTCGAGGAGCGCCGCGATCTCTCGGGCGGGACGGAAGCGCACACGCTCGCCCCGGTTGAATCGAAGCGCGGTGAAGACACGCTCCTCAAGGAGCGTGATCGAGCTCCTCAAGCCGCGGTCGGTGTCCGCCTCGCGGACGAGCAGGCGCCCGCCCGGACGAACCGCGGCCGCCGCGCGCCGCAGGATCGCGTCCTGCTCTTCCACGCGGAAGTAGTGGAGCAGGTCGATGAGCAGCACGGTGTCTGCAGTTCCGAGCTCGGCCTCGCGCGCATCTGCGCACCAGAACTCGGCGTCCAGCGGAGGGCGGGCGTGGGCCGCGCGCTGCGGGCCGGGCGGGCCGGACGACTCGGACGAGCGCGGGAGAGATGCGCCGGAGCCCTCGCCGGCCGCGCGCCGGGCGTCCTCTATCTTGGCTCGGTCCCAGTCGAACCCACGCGCGCGCTCGGCCCTCCCCAGCTCGAGCAGGAGAATCGGCAGCTGGCCAGCCCCGGTCCCGATATCGAGGACCTCCCCGAGCGCGCCGGGGCGGTCGCCTGCGATGTCGGCAATCAACCGGGCGATGGGGTCGCCGAGCAGCTTGAAGCGGACATAGTGAAAGCGGGTACGCTGCGCCGGCGTGGCGCCCTCAGGCGGGCTGTACCTCCCGGCGACGCGCTCGACCGCGTGGACCCACGGCGGCGCATCCCCGGGGAGCCGATACGGCTCCATCCTGCTGCTCTGCTGCGAGGGAGCGCGGCGCCGCTTCAGCGTGACGAGGACGAAGATCAGGCCGCCGCCGAGCGCCGCGAGCGCGAGCCCGACCACCGGGGCGCCGAGGAACATGTACTCGGGGAAGTCCGAAAGCGCTTGCGCCCAGCTCATCTTTTCGTAAAGGCGCAGCCAGCGACCCGTGCGGAGGTACGCTCCGACCTGGACCTCCGCCGTGAGCAGCGCTGGCGCGAACAAGGGGTTGGAGATATTCGCAGCGACCCAAGCAATCGCTGCATCCAGACGGAACCACAGGCAGAGGAGGAGCACGAGCGGCGTGTGGCAGCCGAAGATCGGCTGCGACCCGATGAACAGGCCGATCGCGACCGCCACAGCGGTGCGGCCGGCGGACAGCTCGCTGCCACGGAGCTCACGCCACGCGCGGCGCGCCTCCTCTCGGAGGAGAGAGTATTTCGCCAACGTTCAGGGTTTGCTTTCCCGTGCAGCACGATCCGTCTCACCTGCTGCATCGGCCGTCGTCTTGGAGAGGATGTCGCTCACGGTCGTGGGTGTCGCCTCGTCGAGCGCGTCCCACGTACCGCCCGCCGCGGCGGCCGGCGCCGGCTCGCCTGACACAGCGCCCGCGGCGCGCCTGCTCCGCTGCGCCTCCAGCGTGCGAAGGTACATCTTCGCCGTCCTGTTGTCGGGATCGATGGCGAGCGCCTCGCGCCACTCGGCGCTCGCCTGATCGGGCGCGCCAAGGGAGAGCAGCGCGACCCCGAGCAGCACGCGCGCTGGTGCGTACTTCGGGTTCGCGTCGCGCGCGGCGGCGTAATGCTCGCGAGCGAGCGCCAGATTCCCGGCGTCGCGGTACATCGTCCCGAGGCGCAGCTGAAGATCCACGAACGTCGGACACAGCGCCACAGCCCGCGTGAGCTCGGCGATCGCTTCCTGCGCGCAGCCGGCGTCGGCATAGGCCTGCGCGAGATCGGCGTGCATGTTGGCGATCTTGCCGCGCGCGAACGGGTCGAGGATGCCGCCTCCCCCCTCGCCGCGGCGGATGCGAGAGTAGACCTGCCGCGCGGCCTCGTATTTGCCGAGGTCGTTGTAGGTGACGGCGAGGTTCAGCAGCGCTTCCGTGTAGTGCGCGTTGAGCTGCACCGCGCGCTCGAAGTGGGCCTCGGCCGCGAGGAAATCACCGCGTTCGTGGAGAATGACGCCGAGCATGTTGTAGACGTCCGCGAAGCGGTCGGTTTTCTCGATGATCTGCCGCAGGGCGTGCTCCGCGAGATCGTACTCGCGCCGCTCGTAGTGCTCCCTGCCGAGAACCAGAAGTTGCTTCAGCCGGTCGTCCATCAGGCCCGTCAGCTTACGCGACCGGCGTACGATGGGATCCGCCTTCCGCGCAACCCTTGCGTCGGCCGGGGAGTCGCGCGGTTGCAACGCCGTCGATGCCTTGGTACGCACGTCGGCGTGCCGAGTGCAGTACCCCAGAACCCGCTCGAGGCCTCCGGAGCGCCGGACGCCGAGGACCGCGCCAGGGGGCGGAGCGGCGAGGCCGGCAGCGCGGCGGAGCCTGGCGCCGCTGTCCCGCAAGACGCGCCGCGCGTGGAGCCCGGAGCTGCTGTCCCGCAGGACGCGCCGCGCGCGGAGATCGTGCGCATCGGCGCGGCCGAGGACGTCGCGGACGACGCGCTCGACGCCCCCAGCAGACCGGCCACGCCGCCGCTGACGGCGCCGCTTCAGGGCAATCGACGGGGCGAGGGCGCTCCGGCCGCTCCCTGGTCGCGCAGCAGCGAGCTTCGCGCGCGCGCGGCGTCGACGTGGCCGCCGCAGCTCCCTCCTCCTTCTTCTCGCGGGCGCGCATCGGCGCCCTGGTCGCGCGGCAGCGATCCGCGCGTGCAGCCCCTGCGGACGCCGTCGCTCATGGACGGCGGTCCCCACGCGGGCCCCGGTTCGACGGACGGCCCGCGGCTTCCACCCGGCCTCAGCCGGCCGCCTCCAGGACCGCACCTGTCGCCGCGCATGACCGCGGTCTTCGGCGGCATCTTCGGCCTCGCGACGCTCACCTCGCTCATCGCGCTGCTGATCCAGGGCGTCCCGGTGCGCGACGAGCGCGCGCTGGTCGCGGCGAGCCCGGCGACCTCGGCAGCAGGTACGGACGGGACCGCCAGGCCGTCCTCCGTGCCCGAGGTGAAGACCAAGCAGCGCACCCCGCTGCCCGGCCCATGGCGGATCTCCGAGCTCGGGAAGGATCCTTCCATGCTCCTGGTGAGCGACGTGATGGACCGCCGGTCGTTCATCGCGGCCCTCGACGACAAGGGCGTACCGAAGGCGCAGATCTACCGGATCATGAAGGCCTTCGACGGGCTGCGGAAGTTCGACAAGTGCGGCCGCAAGGACCGGTTCACGGTCGCGATGGATCGCTCCACGCGCCGCGTCCGCGCCTTCGAGTACGAGGTCTCGGCGAGCGAGATCTACCAGGCGAGGGACGACGCGGCCGGGCTGCTCACGGGCGCCACGCTCGACATGAAGATCGCCGAGGAGGAGGTCGTCGCCTCCTTCTACGTGGGGAAGGATCTCGCCAACGCGATCCGGGCGGGGGGCCTGGAGCCCGGCGTGCTCGACGTGATCGACGACGCGCTGAACGGGCGCCTCTCGACGGAGAGCTTCGAGGAAGGGAGCACGGTCCGGCTGATCGCCGTCGAAGAGACGGCGCTCGGGATGTTCTCCCGGTACAAGAAGGTCATCGCGCTCGAGTACCGGCCCGCGGATCCCGCGGAGAAGCCGGTGCGCATCTACGATTTCAAGGGGCAAGAGGCCCGCGGCACGTTCGATGAGCGCGGCCGGCAGCCGCACGCCGGCGGCTGGCGCGCGCCGGTCCCGGGCGCGCCCGTGACGTCGAGGTTCAACCCGCAGCGGATGCACCCGGTGCTGAAGAAGAAGATGCCCCACAACGGGACGGACTTCGGCGCGCCGATGGGAACGCCTGTGTACTCGGCGTATCGCGGCGTGGTCGACTGGGTCGGTCCGGCGGGTCCGAGCGGCAACCTGGTCACGGTGACGCACGCGAACGGGGTCACCACCGGCTATGCGCACCTGTCGAGGTATGCCCCCGGCATCAAGGCCGGCATGAAGGTGGGTACCCACCAGCTCGTCGGCTACGTCGGGTCGACGGGCCGCTCGACGGGCCCTCACCTTCACTTCAGCGCCAAGAGGGACGGCAAGTACTTCGATGCCGAGACGCTCCAGCTCGATGGAGAGCGCGTGATGCCCGGCATCGATCGCGCGGCGTTCGCCGCGACGAAGGAAGCGCTCGACAAGCGGCTCGACGCCATTCCGCTGCCCGAACCTCCGCCCGAACCGACGAAGCCGGAGGCGGCAGAGCCTCCCTCGCCGCCGCCCGCGGCCACCGGCAGCGAGGCCTCGGCCGCCGCGGCACCGGACGTCGGACCGAGCGGACCGAACGAGCAAGAAGCGCAGCCGCCGGAAGGCGCCGGGGACGACGAGGGCGAGCTCATCGAAGGCGCCGATCTCAAGAGCCCGCCGGAAGCGATGTGACGCCGAGCGGGCCGAGAGGTCCGCTCGATGAAGATGAGGAGAGACGCCGAGGGACAAGCTGTCCCGTCCTCGGCGCCTTCGCGGCATCGGGCAGACAAAACGCACCGAGGACGCGGAGGGGGAAACCCTCGCGCCCTCGATGTCCTTGCCATGCCGTCCATCCCGATGGGCGGCGGCCCAGGCCTGCTACCGCTTCGAGTACTGGAAGCGCTTGCGGGCGCCGGGCTGGCCGTACTTCTTGCGCTCCTTCTTGCGCGCGTCGCGCGTGAGGAAGCCCGCGCGCTTGAGCGACGGCCTGCGCTCCGGATCGAGCTCGCAGAGGGCGCGCGCGATGCCGTGCCGCATCGCCTCGGCCTGCGCGCTGTGGCCGCCACCGACCACGGTCGCGTTCACGTCGAACTGCTCGAGCAGCTCGAGCAGCTCCAGCGATTGACGCATCACCATGCGCGAGGTCTCGCGGACGAAGTAATCGTCGGCGGGCCTCTGGTTCACCTTGATGTTGCCGGTGCCCGGCGAGAGGAAGACGCGCGCAACGGCGGTCTTACGCTTACCAGTGGCGTACGTTCTCGTTTCCGTCATGGCTTTGCTCAGCTGTAGCTAAGGGGCTGCGGCTGCTGCGCCGCGTGGGGGTGATCGGGACCGGCGTAGACCTTGAGCTTGGTGAGGAGCTCGCGCCCGAGCACGTTCTTCGGGAGCATGCCCTTCACGGCCTTCTGGATCGGGAGCTCCGGCTTGCGCTCGAGCAGGTGACCGTACGACTCGGAACGGAAGCCGCCCGGCTCGCCGCTGTGCCGCACGTAGTTCTTCTGCTGGAGCTTGCGGCCCGTCAGAAGGACCTTCTTGGCGTTCACGACGATCACGAAGTCGCCGGTGTCGACGTGCGGCGTGAACGTGGGCTTGTTCTTGCCGCGGAGCACCGTGGCGATGCGGCTGGCAAGGCGGCCGAGGGGCTTGCCTTCCGCGTCGATCACCCACCACGTACGCTCGTTGCGGGCCTCCGCAGGCTTGGCGGAAAAGGACTTGGGCTGAGGATTCATTGGGCGAAAAACTCCGGAAGTGCGCCTGCCAAAAAGGGGCGCCACTTCTACAAGGCGGCCCTTCGCCTGTCAAGCATCTCAGGCTTCTGCGGGTGCATCGTCATCGTCCGGCGAGGGTTGGTCAAGCGGGGTTTGTCGACAATCCGTCGGCGTTCCGTCGGCGTTCCGTCGGCGTTCCGTCGGCGTTCCGTCCGTTCCGCCGGTTTTGTCGGTCCCGCCTTGCACCGCTGGCTTGTCTCGGGGTCCCAGATTTCTCTTATTTCCCCGATCATCCAGCTCGCCAAGGCGTTGAACCAGGCAGCCTCTCGGCCGCATCGACGGCGAACGAGCCCAAAGCTCCCCCCCGAACGCCGCGCCAGGCAACACTGCGGCGAGCAGACGCGGCGGTCGAGCGACCGGCCGATCCGTCTCATCGCTCATCCTTCACGTCACATCGGTCGCCGACGTCCTGCTGGCTCGCTTGAAGGAGCTCATCACGGCAAGGAGTCGATCGACGGTTCAGCTCAGCGGAGAGGGCGGGATTCGAACCCGCGGTACGTTGCCGTACACACGATTTCCAGTCGTGCACCTTCGACCACTCGGTCACCTCTCCCGATACAACTTCAACGCGCCCCGCTTCTGCCGGACCGGCGCCGCTCGAGAGAGAGCGGGCGGTCAGAGCCCACCTGCTTCAACGGGGGCAAGCAGCCAAGCGTAGCGGAGAGAGCGGGATTCGAACCCGCGGTACCCTTGCGGGTACACCTGATTTCGAATCAGGCACCTTCGGCCTCTCGGTCACCTCTCCGCCGGCGAACATGGCAAAGCGGGGCCGGCTGGTCAAGCATCTCCTGACCACCGACCGGTCTGGAGGTGCGCTTTCGGCGCCGAGGCCTCCCGCCAGCAGCCCGGAGCGCGCTCCCGGGCAGCGCTCGTCGTCCAGCATGCGGCTGTCTGGCGCTGCAGGATCCGCGGCGCCGCACCGGCGGGCGCGGCCCTACCCCGCCCCGCGCGGCGCCTGCCCTCCGCGAGCGGCTGGCCGCGTCGGAGCGGCCCCCTCGGACGCAGGCTCGCGATCGCCGTCGGAGAAGGCCTCGGCCCCGAGCGCGGCGCGCGCCGCAGGCGTGCCTGCGCGCGGGAGCCGGACGACGAAGCGCGCGCCTCCGAGCGGGGACTCGAGCACGTCGATGGTGCCGCCGTGATCGACCACGATCTTCTTCACGATGCTCAGGCCGAGCCCCGTGCCGTCGTACCGCGTCGTGACGTACGGATCGAACACCGAGTCCCGCACGGCGGGATCGATGCCCGGGCCGTCGTCGTCGATCGCGATGAGGTGGCTCTGCCCCTCGCTCCGCGCCGAGACGCGAACGCTGCCCCACACAGCGGCGCCCGGGCGCCCTCGGGCTCCTCCGCCGGGCGCCGCTCGCTGCGCGTCGCGCAGCGCCTGCGCCGCGTTGCGCACGATGTTGCCGAGCGCGCGCCGGAGCATCTCGCGATCGAGCGCGGCCGGCATCGGGACATCCGGCACATCGAACTCGAGATCGACGCGCCCGAGCAGCGCCTCGTCCGAGGCGTGCTCGCGCCCCGCCTCCTCGACCGCGGCGAAGCGCTCGCCCTGCTCGCGCAGGAACTCCGCGAGATCCGAGGGCTCGAGCTCCGCCCGCGGGAGCCGCGCGAAATTGGAGAACTCGCCGACGAGGCGGCGCAAGGTGCCGACCTCCTCCTCGACGACCTCCAGCGTCGTCTGGAGCAAGCGCTGGTACGCCGGGTCGCTGCCCGCATAGCGCCGGTGGCACTCCTCGACGGCGAGCTGGATCGGGGTCAGCGGGTTCTTGATCTCGTGCGCGAGGTGCCGCGCCATCTTCTGCCACTCGCCCATGCGCTTGAGGAACTCGATCCGCGCGCGGCTGCCCTCGAGCTCCTCGAGCATGCGGTCGAAGGCGCGGCCGAGATCGGCGACCTCGTCGTCGCCCTGCAGCCCCACGCGCACCGAGAGGTCGCCCTCCGCGACGGGCCGGGTCGCCGCGGCGAGCCGCGCGATGCGGTCGACCACGGGGCGCGCCACGAGCACGCCGGCGAGGATCGCGAGGACGATCGTCGCGCCGAGCAGGGCGGCGAAGGCGTCGCCGTAGCTCTCGTCGAGGTACTCCTTCCGGTGCTCCCGCTCGAGGGCGTGGTACGCCTGCGCGAACGCCTGCGCCGCGTCGAGCTCGTCGAAGCGCGCGCTCGGCGCGGCGAACGTCGCGACGAGGGTCCGCGCGTCGCCGTCGCAGCCGCCGTCGTCGGGCGCGGGATCGCCGGGCTCGGCGGCGTGGCCGGGCGCGCGCGCGATCGCCTTCCGGACCGTGAGCGTCTTCTCGTGCGCCGGATCCACCGGGCGGCCGCGCTCGCGCGCTCCGACGAGATCGCCGCCGCAGCGCTCGACGCGGAGGGAGACCAGCGCGGGGTGGGCCGCGATGATGCGCGCAAGCTCGGCGTCGAGGCGCTGCGCGTCGCCGGTGAAGGCCGTCTCGCGCAGCGGGTCCGCCGCGACGATCGCGTCGGCCTCGGAGCGCATGCCCTGCTTGATGGCGGCGGCCAGCTCGGCGTACACGCCGAGCGCCCTGTCCAGGTGGACGCCGAACTCGGGCTGGAACGCCGTCGCCGACACCCGCGCGATCACCGTCCTGGCGACCACGATGCTGGCGACGAGCGGGATCAGGGCGGTCACGAGGATGGCCGCGACGACCCGCCGCTCCGTCCTGCCGGGGATGCGCATGCGCGCAGCATAGCCGCGGCCCAGCGCGGGCGCGCAGGCGCGGCGCGGGGGCGCCCGCGCTGAAGAAGGAGGGGCGCGCACCGCGGAGGAGCGCTGCGCGCGGCAGAGGAGGCCGCTCGCCGCGGCGGGGATGCCGCGCCGCGAGAGCGACGTTGCTCGTTACTCGACGGTGACCGTCTTCGCGAGGTTGCGCGGCTGATCGACGTCGTTGCCCTTCAGGTTGGCGACGTAATAGGCGATGAGCTGGAGCGGGAGCACGGTAAGGAGCGGCCCGACCTCGTCCGGCACCTTGGGGATCCAGACGTGGTGCTGAGCGATCTCGAGGATCGACTCGTCGCCCTTCGTGGCGATCGCGACGACCTGCCCCTCGCGCGCCCGGACCTCCTGCAGGTTGGAGAACGTCTTGTCGTAGTGCGCGTCGCGCGGGCAGACGACGATGACGGGGAGCGCCTCGTCGATGAGGGCGATCGGCCCGTGCTTCATCTCGCCGGCCGCGTAGCCCTCGGCGTGCGCGTACGAGATCTCCTTCAGCTTGAGCGCGCCCTCGAGCGCGATGGGGAAGCCGAGGCCGCGCCCGAGGAACAGGACGTCCTTCGCGTGGACGAGGCGCTTCGCGATCGCGTGCACGTAGTCGGCGTCGCCGAGCACCTCGCGCATGTGGCTCGGGATCTCCCAGAGGGCCTGGAGGATCTCGCGCCCGCGCTCCGCCGGCAGCGAGTCGCGGCGGCGGCCGAGGTAGACGGCGAGCAGGAGCAGCGCGGCGAGCTGCGTGGTGAAGGCCTTGGTCGAGGCGACGCCGATCTCGGGGCCCGCGTGCGTGTAGAGCGCGCCGTCGGAGAGGCGCGGGATCGCGCTGTCGAGCACGTTGCAGAGCGCCAGCACCTTGGCGCCCTGCGCCTTCGCCGCCTTGAGCGCCGCGATCGTGTCGGCGGTCTCGCCCGACTGGCTGATGGCGATCACGAGATCGTCGGGGAAGAAGATCGGCTCGCGGTAGCGGACCTCGCTCGCGAGCTCGACGACCGTGGGGACCCTGGCGAGCTGCTCGATCCAGTAACGCCCGGCGATGCCGGCGTGGTGGCTCGTGCCGCACGCGACGATGTAGACCCGGCGCAGCTCCTTCGCGAACTCGGGCGTGACCCCCATCTCGGTCGCGTGAACGTCGCCGGCGGCGAGATCGATCCTGCCGCGCAGCGTGGCCTCGACGACGTCGGGCTGCTCGTGGATCTCCTTCAGCATGAAGTGCTTGTAGCCGCCGCGCTCCGCCTGGACGGGGCTCCAGTCGATGCGCTTCACGCGCCGCTCGACCTTCTCGCCACCGGTCACGGTCTCGATGCGGACGCCGCTCGCGCGTAGCTCGACGATGTCGCCGTCCTCGAGGAAGATCATGTCGCGGGTGTGCGCGAGCAGCGCGGGGATGTCGCTGCCGCACAGCATCTCGTTCTCGCCGGCGCCGACGACGAGCGGCGAGCCGTACCGGGCGGCGACGATGACGTCGGGCTCATCGCGCGAGAGGACCGCGATCGCGTAGGCGCCGTGGACCTGCCGGAGCGCGCCGCGCACGGCCTCGAAGAGCGACTTCGCGCCCTTCTGGAGCTCGCGGTGGACGAGGTGAGCGACGATCTCGGTGTCCGTGTCGGAGAGGAACTTGACCCCCTGGCTCTCCAGCTGCTGCCGGACGGCCACGTGGTTCTCGATGATGCCGTTGTGCACGACGGCCACCGGGCCCGCGGAGTGCGGGTGGGCGTTCACCTCGCTCGGGCGGCCGTGCGTCGCCCACCGCGTGTGGCCGATGCCGGTCGTGCCGTCGAGCGTCCGCTTCTCGAGCGCCTCGCTGAGCTTGATCAGCTTGCCGAGCGTCCGGACGATCTCGATGCCCTTGCCGTCATGAATGGCGATGCCGGCCGAGTCGTAGCCTCGATACTCGAGCTTCCGCAGCCCTTCGACGATGATCGGCGCCGCCTTTTTTGACCCAACGTATCCGACGATCCCGCACATGCTCGCCTCGTTCAGGTAGTGCCCGCGCGCGCCTACGCGTGCGGCGGAAAATGGAACGTTACTCCTGGCACCGGGAGCTGACAGAGAAAATTGAGCCCCCTGACGGTGAACGCCGCGTTGATCGCGCGAAGGTCACAGCCAGGACGAATGCTATCAACGCCGTGATCGAGGCGACCCCAAAAGTGAGGGTGCCGCCCCCGCGCTTGTAGAGCTCACCCCACACGAGCATCCCGACGACGGATCCGGCGCCGGCGCTCGCCGAAAAGAGCCCTTGCGCCGTGGCGAGGATCTCAGGCGGGGAGCGATCCCTCGTGTAAGCGAGCGAGGCGACCCACATCATGCCGAACGAGACCGCGTGGAGCGGCTGGATGGCCAGCAGGGCGGGCCAGAAGCGCACATACGAGAGCAACGCCCAGCGGAGCGAGGCGCCCGCGAAGGCGAACGCGAGCACCGTGGGCGGAGCGAACCGCTTGAGCAGGGGACCGGAGAACGCCATGAGCGCGATCTCGCCGGCGACGCCGACGGCCCACGCGACCCCCACCAGCGACTCGGGGAAACCGATGTCGCGCAGGTGCAGCGTGTAACAGAGATCGTACGAAGACGTGGCGCTCTGGGCCAGGAACGATGCCGCGAGGAACAGGCGGAAATCGTGGCTCTGGAGGAGGGCACGGGCGCGCTGCCGCACGGAGCCTCCGGCGACCGGAGAGCGCGCAGCGCCGGCGGCGTCGGCCGCTCCGTCGCGCAGGCCGGACCGACGGAAGGGCGCCTCGCCGCGCGCCGGAAGGGCCCACGAGATGGCGAACGCGATCAGCAGGCAGGCAGCGATCGTGGCGGGAAACGCGGCCGGCCGCGCGGGATCGACGAGGGCTCCGCTGGCGATCGCCATCAGCGCGAAGCTGATCGAGCCCCAGAGCCTGAGCCTGCCGTAGGCGATGCCGGAGCTCGCCGACGCCTCCACCGCGACGACGTCGGCCATCATGAACATCGGCGATCGAAAGAAAGCGAACGCGAGCGCCGCGACGAAGAGGCCGGCGAAGCCGAGCGACACGCCGAGCGCCGACGACAGCGCGAGCAGCGCGAACACGACGAAGGCGCCGGCGCAGGCCGCCCGGATCAGCCACACCCGCACGCCGAGCGAGTCGGCGATCAAGCCGAACACCGGCGGCGCGATGAGGCCCATCGCCGGGAGCGTCGCCGCGATCGCCCCCATCGCGAGACCCTGGATCCCCCGCGCCTCCAGCCAGCTCGGGAACAGCGGCAGGTACACGCCGAGGACGGCGAAGATACCGAAGTAGTAAAGCGATATCGCCCGCGGCGACGGCCTGTGCTCTGAAGGGATGGAAGGAGGCATCGGCTGTGAGCGGCCCGCCCCGAGCGCGAGGGGCGTTCAGCGTGCCGGTCTCTGACGCCCGCCAGGCAAAGGAGCAAGCTCCGCGCCCCGGAAGCGCGGAGCTCGGGTCATTGCCGCTTCTCGATCGCCGTGGGGCGCCCTACCGTACGCGCGGGATGGGCACCTCGGACCTCCGCAACGCTCCGCCCGGAACCTGGTTGCCCGCGCGCCGCCTGGCGCTCTGGATCTTCCAGCCCCTCGAGCGGTTCCTCCACGTCCAGGCGGCGAGCGGCATCGTCCTGCTCATCGCCACCGCGGTGGCCCTCGCGTGGGCGAACTCTCCCTGGGCAGCTTCGTACGAGCGCCTCTGGCACACGCCGGTGAGGCTCGGCGTCGGCTCCTACGTCGTCGAGCGCGATCTCCATTTCTGGATCAACGACGGGCTGATGACGATCTTCTTCTTCGTCGTCGGGCTCGAGATCCGGCGCGAGATCCATCAGGGCGAGCTCTCCGTCCTGAAGCGGGCGGTGCTGCCCGTCGCGGCCGCGCTCGGGGGCATGCTCTTCCCGGCGCTCATCTACCTCGCGCTGAACCCGAGCCCGCCGGAGCGCAGCGGATGGGGCGTGCCGATGGCGACGGACATCGCGTTCGCGGTCGGCGCGCTGGCGCTGCTCGGCAACCGCGTCCCGGCGGCGCTGCGCGTGCTGCTCCTCGCGCTCGCGATCATCGATGACATCGGCGCGATCCTCGTCATCGCCATCTTCTATTCGTCGAGCATCTCGGTCGCGGGGTTCGGGCTCGTGGCCCTGGGCATCGCGGGCGTGCTCGCGCTTCAGCGCTTCGGCGTCCGCTCGCCTGCGGTCTACGCCGCGCCCGGCGTCGTCATCTGGGCCGGCCTGCTGAGCGCCGGCGTGCACCCCACGATCGCGGGTGTCCTGCTCGGCCTGCTCACGCCGGTGCATCCCTGGTTCGGCGAGGAGGGCTTCCTCGCCGAGGCCCGGAGGGCGCTGCAGGACTTCCAGGAGCGCGCGACCGGCGGGCATGACGCGCGCGAGCTCACCGGGCCGCTCGCGCAGCTCGCGCAGGCGCGGCGCGAGGCGCTGCCGCCCGTCGTGAGCCTGGAGGCCACGCTGCATCCGTGGGTCGCCTACGGGATCATGCCGCTCTTCGCGCTCGCCAACGCGGGCGTGAGCCTCGGCGACGTGCACCTCGGCGCGGCGGGCTCGACGCGGCTGCTGCTCGGGGTCGTCCTCGGCCTGACGATGGGCAAGCCGCTCGGGATCATGGTCGCGTGCTTCCTGTCGGTGAAGCTCGGCCTCGCCGCCCTCCCGCGCGGCGTCCTCTGGCGAGGCGTGCTCGTCGTGGGATGCGTCGCGGGCATCGGCTTCACGATGGCGATCTTCGTCGCGGGGCTCGCGTTCGGAACGGGGCAACGGCTCGGGGTCGCGAAGCTCGCCGTCCTGCTCGGGTCGCTGTTCTCGGCCCTTGTCGGGATGGCCGTCGGCAAGCTCGTGCTCCGCCCCGCGGAGGCAGGCCAGATCGCCGCGACGGCCGATGAGGCGGAGGCATCGACGGAGTACTGATCGACCGGGGCCTCGGAGCGCGTGACGGCGGTCGCCGCACAAGTCAGCGCACGAACGAGAACGGCGGCGCCTCTGGGGAGAGGCACCGCCGCTAAAACATCGGCCTAGCCCGGCTCAGTACCGATCGCCGCCGCGACCGCCACGACCGCCGCGGCCGCCACCACCACCGCCGCCGTAACCGCCGCCGCCACCGCCACGACCGCCGCGGCCACCACCGCCGCCGCCGCCGCCGTAACCACCGCCGCCACCGCCGCCGTAACCGCCGCCACCGCCGCCGCCGCCGCGCTGGACCCGCTCCTCCGCCTCGTTCACGCGAAGCGGACGGCCGTCCATCATGGCGCCGTTCATGTTCTCGATCGCCTGCTGGGCCTGCTCAGGCGTGCCCATCGTGACGAACCCGAAGCCACGCGACTGACCACTCTCGCGGTCGGTCACGATGTGTACATCCGTCACCTCGCCGCTCTGAGCGAACGCGGCCTGCACGGAGGCCTTGGTGGCGGAGAAGGGGAGATTACCAACGTAGAGGCGAGTACCCATGACACTGATTCACTTCACGGCTCTGCGAGATGCGTCAGCTTCGGTGCCGAACAGTGCCCTGCCGCCCCGATGGAGCCGTGGGGGATCGAGGGGGGGCGGCGCTGGGGAGGAGCCCCCGGTGCGCCACACGTTGCGTCGTCCAGTCCGCGATCAATCCGCGATCCCCGAGAAGAGAAGCGTCGTGTCGAGTGCCAGTGACGTTCGTGACCAGCCGATAGTAACCAAATGTCCCCACCGCGCAAGCACTCGAAGCGGCCCCCATCGCCGTGACGCTCGCCCGGACGTCCCGAACAGCCGCCGCGCGGTCGCGCTCGCTTCCGCGCGGGGGTAGGCACACATCAGCGCCTCGCTGGGCGGCGGAAGGTGGCGCCGAGATCCCAGCCCTCGCCGCTGGCGGCGCGCGCGAGCGCGACGTCCGGCAGCACGCCGCCCGCGATCCGGACCTCGGCGACCACGCCGAGGCGGAGCGTCGCGGTGAGCGAGCGGGGGGCGGCGCCGGGCACGAGGCGGGGCGGGTGACGGGCGAGGTCGAGGGCGCGGCTGCGATCGTCGGCGGTCGCGAGGGCGAGCAGCGCGCCGAGGGGCCCGGGGCCGAGCGGGCGCACCAGCTCGATCGCGAGCGTCGCCTTCCCGCGGGCGCGGCGGCGCCCGAGCTCCGCCCGCGCCACCGGCTCCGCGGTGACCTCGTGCCCGGGCCGCGAGAGGATCGGCGCGACCGCCTCGGCGACCTCGACGAGGTGGGCGGCTGACTCGTCCACGAGCAGCGACGCCGGGGGCCCTCCCCACGCGGGATCGCCGTGCGCCCTCGGGAGGCCGACGAGGCCGAGGTGCGCGAGGCGCTCGGGCGGCAGCGCGTCGACCAGCCGCTGCGCGACGCCAGGCTGACCGAAGAGCCCGGCGTCGGGGCCCGTCGTGAGCACGATCCACCCGGCGACGCCCAGATCGAAGCGGACGGCGCCGCGGCGGTTCGTGTGGAGGCCGGCGCCGAGCCAGCCGAGATCGTCGCGCTCGGTCTCGAACGCGCGCAGCGACGTCGTCAGGTCCTCGGAGCGGATCACCTCGATCGCGTCGAGGAAGGCAGCGCCGCGCGCGGCGACGTCGTTGCGCGTCAGCGTGATCTGCCCCGGGCCGACGTCGGCCCGGAACGCCCCGGTGCCATCCGGCGCCGCAGCGTCGAAGCTACGCGGCAGGAGCGCGACCATCGGCGACGCGAGCGCGCGGGCGACGCGGGCGGGATCCGCGCGCGGGAACACCGCGGCGAGCGGATCCCTCGGGTGCCGCTCGGGCCTCGGGATGTCGGCGAGCGCCGCGGCGGCGCCGCGAGCGCGGGCGCGCTCGACGGAGCTCACGATGTCGCGGCCGTCGAGCTTGAGCAGGCGCGCGGTGCGCAACCCCTCGCGGAGGCGCACGACCGCGCCATCCGCCTCGCGCGACGGCAGCGCGGACGAGAGCGTCGGGTACGGGTTCCCGGACGCGTCGAGCCCGTAGAGGCTGTCGGCGATCGCCGACGCAAACAGCGCCGCGGCGGGATCGCTCAGCTCGTGCGGATCGAGCGAGCTCGTCGGCCACGGGAGGTGCATCGAGAGGCGGCCGCCGAGCGGGGTGCGCCCCATCGCACGCGCGCCCTCCGGGAGGGCGGCCGCGCCGAGCAGCGCGCCGGCGCCGCCGAGGAAGGCGCGGCGCGGGAGGCTCACCGCACCACCCAGATCTCGTCCGCCGTCGCGACGGCGAACGGGGCGCGCCCGGCCCCGTCGGGCGGACAGACCGCGAGGGCGCGCACCCCCGCCGGCGCCGGCAAGCGCAGGATCTCCTCTGGCGCCGCGCGGGCCGGGCCGCCTTCCCGGCGCCGCCACGACCAGACCACGACGGCATCCTCGAGCGGATCGAGGACGTCGAGGCTGGCGAGCAGCTCGGGCTCTCCATCCTGATCGAGATCGCCGACCGCGAGCTGCGCCCCGGCGCTGCCCACGACCTTGCGGCGGCCCGCGCTGTCCCGGAGCTCGACCGCGCCGCGCTCGCGCGTCGCCCAGACCGCGAAGGGCTCGCCCTGCGCGGACAGGAGCTGCGCCGACGCGAGCGCGTCGTACCGGCCGGAGAGCGACGCGGTCGCCGGCGGGGGATCGGCCGGGGCGCACGGCCCGAGCGGGCCCGTGAGGAGCGTCCCCCACGCCGTCGTGCAGGCCGAGCCGCCCGCGTCCGGGATCGCCAGCCCCGGCAGCTCGGCGAGCGCCTTCAGCTCGCCGTCGAAGCGGACGCTGCGCGCGCGGTCGGTGAGCCCGACGTCGGCGAACGGCGGCAGGCGCTCGCCGTCCCTCGCGCGCTCGACGAGCGTGGCGAACGCGAGCGGCTCGCGGAGCGGCGCCGGGTGCACCGCGACCACGTCCGGCCACGGGCGCGACGCGAGCGGCACGACCCGGCCGCCGCGGAGGCGGAGCGTCGTCACGCGCCGGCGGCTCACGCTCAGGAGCTCGAGCGCCCCGTCGGCGTCGAGATCGCCGCACGCGAGCGCGACCACGTCGCCCTCGAAGTTCTTGGCGCGGTCGACCCTGGCGGCGACGAGCGGGATCGGCGCGAGGAAGCTGCGGATCTCCGCGTCGAGGGGCGCCTCGGCGTAGGCGTGGGCGATGGGCCCCGGCGCCGGGTCGCGGATGCGCGCCCAGACGGTGCGCGGCACCGGGTACACGTCCGCGGTGACGCGCAGCTTCCCCGCCGCGATCTCGACGACGAGGTGGACGAGCGCCGCGTCGTCGCGCGCCGCCTCGCGCGCGAGCGGCAGCGGGATCGGGTCCTTCTGCGCGCGCACGCCGGCGCCGAGCTTGCCGGCGACCTGGGCGGCGAGCGTGGCCACGAGCTGGGCGCCGCGCGGCGCGGGCGCGTCGGAGACCAGCGGCGCGGCGGCCACGAGCGCGCGGCCGTCCACGGCGTCGAGCGAGCGCACGAGCGCGTCGACGGCGCGAGCCACGGCCGAGCGCGGCGGCCTCGGCGCCGGCGATGCAGGAGGCTGCGCCGCAGCGGGCGGAGGAGACGGCTGCGCCTCGGCGGGACGCGCGAGCGCGAGGAGAGCGACAAGGAGGAGGCCCCGGGGCGACAACGGCGACATGTTATGCGCGTCCGTGGGCCCGGGGCCAGAGCCGCAGCCCCGCAGGCACCACGAGGAGCGCGACGACGAGGCCGACCGCGCTGCCCAGCGCTCCGACCCGGCCCAGGTCGCGGAGGCCGTCGAAGCCGCAGAACGCGAGCGCGGAGAAGCCCGCGGCCGTGGTCAGCGCCGTGGCGGCGATCGCCGGCCCCTCGCGGCGCAGCGTCTCGCGGATCACGGCGTCGCCGCCGCCCGCCGCCTCGATGTCGCGGGCGCGGTGGAGCAGGAACATGCCCTCGTCCACCGTGATCCCGAGCAGCACCGGGATGACGAGCGCGTCGTACGCGTGCAGGGGGATGCCGAGCACCCGGATCAGCAGGAGGACGAGGGAGATCTCCGAGGCGACGACGAGCGCGGCCAGCAGGATGTCGCGCGCGCTGCGGAGGGAAGCGGAGAGCGCCAGCAGCACGAGCGCGCCCGCGACGAGCGCGATCCTCGGCATGTCGTGCGCGAGCGTCTCGCGCAGCGACGCCTCGAGCCGGCTGTAGCCGGTGAGCATGGCGCCCGGATCCTCCTCGCGGATCGCGCGCTCGATCTGCGCGACCGAGCCGGTCTCGCGGGGCCGCACGTACAGCGCGACGAGCGCCTCGCCCCCGTCCGCCCCGAGGTAGCGCGAGAGCAGGATGGACGCGGGGCCGCGCTCGAGATCGGAGAGCGCCACCTCCTGCCGGGGCGGCGCGCGCATCCCGTCGAGCACCGCCGAGAAGCGCTCGGGCGCGAAGCCCGTGTCGCGGAGCGCGCGCGCGAGCTCGTCGGCCTTGGCGGGCAGGTCGAGCGCGTCGCGCGCGGCGAAGCGCTCGGCCTGCGTCGGGGCGGCGGGGGCGAGCGCGGTGAGCGCGTCGACGGCCTCCACGTCGGCCTTCATCGAGGCGAGGCGCTCCGCGATCCGGTCGCCGCGCGCGCGGGCGCGCTCCTGGTCGCCGTCCGCGAGGAGCACCACCCATTGCCCTCGCCGCCCGCCGAACGCGTCGAAGATCTCCTGCTGTACCTTGAGCGGCTCGAGCTCGGCCGGCCTGATCGCGACGATGGCCTCCGCGAGCGGCGGGGAGGCGCCAAGCGACACCGCCGCGATGGGGAGCGCCGCGAGCCCCGTGAGCGCGAGCGCGCGGCCCCGGGTGCGGGTCAGCCGGTAGATGCCGTCGGGCCAGCGCGCCGGCGCCTCGGTCGGCGGGGTCCCCCGCTCGAGCCACGCGCCCACGGCCGGCGTCACGAGGACGATGGCGATCGCCGTCAGGACCTCGCCCGCGGCGCACAGGAGCCCGAGCTGCCGGAGCGCGTTGATGTCCGACAGCGCGAGCGCCCCGAACGCCGCCGCCGCCGTGACGGCAGCGATGAGCACCGCGCGGGAGGTCCGCGCCCTCGCCGCGCGCGCGGCCGCCTCCGGATCGAGGCCCTCGCGCCGCGCCTCGAGCAGCGCGGCGTAGACGTGGACGCCGGTGTCGACGCCGACGCCGACGACCACCGACATGAAGGCGACGGCGATCGCGCTGAGCCCGCCCGGGAGCGCCGTGGCGAGCCCCGCGGTCCAGAGGGTCCCGAGCACGAGCGGCGGCATCACCGCGGCGAGGGCGCGCAGGCGGCGGAAGAGCAGCGCGAAGACGACGGAGGCGAGCAGCATCGAGAGCGACCCCGAGATCGCGAGATCGCGCGTGAGCATCGCCTCGGTCGCCGCGGCGATGGCGTGCCCGCCGGTGAGCCCGAGCGTGAGCCCGGGGTGCGCCGCGCGGATCGGGCCGAGGACGGCGTTCGCGTCCGCGACGAACGCCCGCGCGTCGGCGCCGCGGAGCGCCTGCCCCGCTGGCTGCACCAGGACGAGGTGCACCTTGCCGTCGTCCGTGGCGAAGGCGCCGTCCGCCTGCGTGCGCACCCCGGATCCGATGTCCGCGGACTCGAAGACGAGCTGCGAGAGGCGCAGCGGGTCGGCCGCGATCGTCTCCGCCGCGGCGCCGCCGCCCGGCGCGAGCAGCATGGCGCGCGTCTCGGCGAGGCGCTCCCGCATCCCCTCGGGCGAGAGCGCGGCGGCGAGGCGCTCTCGCACGCGCGCGTCCGCGTGCCGGAACGCGACCCACGGATCGAGCGAGCGCGAGACGTCGATCCGATCGGCGGCGCGCTGCACGGTCGGGCGCGCCGCGAGGGCCCGCGCGATCTCTGCGGCCACGGCCGCGTTCTCGTCGGGGTCGTCGCCCTTGACCATCACGACGCCGAGGTCGCCGCCCCCGAACCCGCGCACGTACCGGCGCAGCGCCGCGGCGTCTCCGCGCTCCGGCAGGAGCGAGGCGACGTTCGGCTCGAGCTGTAGCCGCAGCGTCACGGCGGCGAAGGCGGCGAGCGTCAGCGCCGCGAGGACGACGACGACGACAAGGCGGAGCGGCCGGCGGGGGGCGTCCGCACGAGCCGACGGAGGCGGAGGAGGTGCTGCCATGGAAACGCCGGGCCGTGCCCGGCGCCGCTCCTCTACCCTCACGCCCGCCTCGCCGCGAGGATATCCACCCTCACGCCCGCCTCGCCGCGAGGCCCCCCACACGGACGATGCTCCCGAGCTCACGACGCTTGCGCTCACGAGGGCGCCGATTCATCCCGGCAGCATGGAGCTCCCCCCGATCGTCCTCGCAGGCAGAGCCGTCCTGCGGAAGCCCGCCGCGCCCGTCCCGCCCGAGGAGATCGGGACGAAGCGGCTCAAGCACCTCGTCTCGACGATGGTCTCCGTCATGCGCAAGGCGCCCGGCGTGGGGCTCGCGGCGCCGCAGATCGGCGTCGACCAGCAGGTGATCGTGCTCGAAGACAGCGAGGAGCTCATGTCCCGCCTCACGGCGGGCCAGCGCGCCGAGCGCGGCCGCGTGCCCTTCCCGCTCAGGGTGATCATCAACCCGACGCTGAGGGTCCTCGCCCCGTCGCTCCAGGACGCGGCAGGCGCGGGGCGAACGACGTTCTTCGAGGGCTGCCTGAGCGTCCCGGGTTACATGGCGCTGGTCGAGCGAGATCTGTCCGTCGAGGTGAGCGGCGTGGACGAGGAGGGCAAGGAGGTCCGGTGGGAAGCGACGGGCTGGCCCGCGCGGATCCTCCAGCACGAGGTCGATCACCTCCGCGGCACGCTGTACGTCGATCGCATGGTCACGCGCTCCTTCTGCAGCAACGAGGAGGCGAAGCTCTTGCTCAGCCTGTCCGTCGCCGAGGCGCGGGCTGCGCTCGGCGCGTGACCGCGGCCCGTCGCGCCGGGAGGCGAGCGCGCTCGACCGGCGGGCGCGCGCTCACGGCGAGGGCAACGGGCTGGCGCCGCGCCCGGCGCTGGCGACGAGGGCATTCACGATCCGCTCCATCCTGATCCCGCGGGAGCCCTTCACGAGCACCAGATCACCGCGCTCGACGATCTCCTGCGCTCGGGCCGCCGCGGCGTCCGCGTCTACGGCGAACCACGCCCGCACGCCCGCAGCCTCGGCGGCGCGCGCGATCCGCGCCGCCTCGCCGCCGACGGCGATGAGCGCGGCGGGGCGCGCGGCGCCGACCTGCTCGCCGAGCGCGTCGTGCTCCGCCGCCGCCAGCGCGCCGAGCTCGCGCATCTCGCCGAGCAGCAGGACCAGCCGCTTCCCGAGCGCCTCGGCGACCTCGACGGCCGTCCTGAGGGACGATCGCATCGACAGCGGGTTGGCGTTGTAGCTGTCGTCGATGACCACGGTGCCGTCCGGCAGCTCGCGGACGGACAGGCGCCCGTCCCCCGGCGGCGCGAGCCCTGCGGCGGCGCGAGCCGCTCGCTCGGTCGAGAGCGGCTCGCCGACCGCCTCTTCCACGACCGCGACGGCCGCCGCCGCCGCCAGCGCACCCGCCTCGCCGAGCAGCGGGACGACGAGCTCCAGCGCCTCGCCTCCGCGCTCGATCCGCACCGAGGTGCCGCGCACCCCGACCGGCCGCCTCCCCGCGATCCGGATCCGCGCGCGCTCCCCGAAGCCGTAGGTGATCCGCCGCGCGGCGCCGGCGCGCTCGATCTGCTCGACCACCTTCGCGTCGTCGCCGTTGCCGAGGGCTACCCCCTCGGCCGGCAAGGCGGCGAGCAGATCACCTTCCTCGGCGGCGACGTCTTCCAGCGTGCCGAGCCCCTCGGTGTGCTCGACGCCGATGGACGTCAGCACGGCGAGATCCGGCCCCGCGATCCGCGCGAGGGCCGCGACCTCGCCGCGCTGGTTCGTGCCGATCTCGACGACCGCGAAGCGATGGCGGTCCTCGAGCCCGAGCAGCGTCATCGGCAGCCCGATGGCGTTGTTCAGGTTGCCCGCCGTCGCGTGCACCTCGCCGCGGCCCGCCCCTGCGAGCAGCGCCGCGATGGTTCGCGTCGTCGTCGTCTTGCCGGCCGAGCCGCCGATCGCGACGATCGCCCGCGGCCCGTCGGGGTGGGCGCCCGTCCGCCATCGCTCGCGGTGCGCTCTGGCCAGCGCCCCGAGCGCCGCGAGGCCGTCGTTCACGAGCACCGCGCCTCCTCCGGGCGGCAGGGCAACCTCCCGCGAGACGATGAACGCGGCCGCCCCGCGCTGCGCGGCGGCGTCGAGGAACCTGTGGCCATCGAAGCTCTCGCCGGCGAGCGCGACGAACGCCGCTCCTGGCGCGATCGTCCGGCTGTCGGTCGAGACGCCCCGCGCGTCCGGCCCGCTCCTCAGCACGCGCCCGCCGGTCGCGCGCGCCAGCTCGTCGAGGGAGAAGGGGGCAAGGTTGTGCGGGATCGGCGTCGCCATCGCGGGCGATCACCAGCACGGAACGGGGCGCGGGGCCAACGAATCGCCTGCGGCGCGCCCCGTCTGTGCGGCGTCGCGCCGCCTCAGCGCCGGGTCTTTTCCTTCTCGACCTCGTCGTAGATGTCGTCGCTCTTCGGCCGTGGGCGCGCGGCTGGGCGGGGCGCGGCGGGCGCGCTGGGGGCCGCCGTCACGCTCACGGTGGGCTCTGGCGACGCCTCGGCGGCCGCGGGCGGCGGCTCCTTGTAGTCGATCGCGATCGGTCCTCCGCCGCCCATGCTCTGCCACAGCGTGATCCCGATGAGCGCCAGCAAGGCCACCGCCAGGATCA
This sequence comes from Sorangium sp. So ce128, assembly GCF_051525245.1. Classification (NCBI taxonomy): domain Bacteria; kingdom Pseudomonadati; phylum Myxococcota; order Polyangiales; family Polyangiaceae; genus Sorangium; species Sorangium sp. So ce128. The sequence continues at coordinate 10,481,439 of NZ_CP150313.1, forward strand.
CGCTGAGCACGATGATGAGCGTCCTGCCGCCCTCCCGCCGCCGCGGCGCGACGGCGGCGGGTGGCTTCTGCGGTTCCGGGCGCTCCTGGACGAAGGTCGACGGGAGCGCCGGCATCTCGAGGCGCGCCGACGTGGTGGCCCACGGGCTCTCGGCCGGGGGCATGGCCGCTCCGTCCCACCCGCCGGCCGCCTGGGGCGCGCCGTGCGCCGACGCGCCGGGAGCTGCGCTCATCGCCGGCGCGGGCGCCGCGGCCGGTGGCGGCCCGGCCTGTGCCGACATCCCCGCATGCAGCGAGGGCATCGGCGTGCGCGCGGCCTCTGCTGATACGGCGGGCGAGGCGGCACCGAAGCCAGGGCTCGCGAACCCGGGCGGCGCCGCCGCTGCGGGCGGCTGGCCGGCGTGAGGCGATGGCATCGGCGCGCGCGCGGCCTCTGGCGCGGCGGGCGCAGCAGCCCCGAAGCCAGGGCTCGCGAACCCAGGCGGCGCCGCCGGAGCAGGCGGCTGGCCGGCGTGCAGCGAGGGCATCGGCGCGCGCGCGGCCTCTGGCGCAGCGGGCGCGGCCGCACCGAAGCCAGGGCTCGCGAACCCGGGCGGCGCTGCCGGCGCAGGCGGCTGCGCCGCGCTCGCGCCCATCCGGTCCGTGATCGGCGCCGGCTGGAAGGCCGGCTGGCTCGGAGGCACCGGATCCGACTGCGGCGGCGCCGAGATGAACGGGAGCGCGCTCGGAGAAAAGACGCCGCTGGCCGAGAGCACGTCCTGCTGCGAGACGAGCCCGGGCGGAAGGGTCCCTCCGCGCGCCGAGACGCTCGCCGTCGGCGGCTGGGTGTACCCGGACCCGGCGGGAGCTGGCCCTGAGAACGCCGGCGCCGGCATGGCGCCCGAGAACGCGGGCGCCGATGCCGCCGGCCCCGAGAACGCGGGCGCCGACGGCATCGGCCCCGAGAACGCGGGCGGGCTCTGCTGCTGGAGATGAGGGCTCAGCGCGTACTGCGCGGAGAGCGGTCGCAGGGCGCCCGGCGCCATCAGCGGCGGCACGGGCAGCGGCCGGAAAGGGATCCCCGAGCCGTGCGCCGACGGGAGCGGCCGGCCTGGTTGCGCCGCCCTCTCACTCTCGGGGGCTCCCCATGGAACGTGTTTGTCGGTCATCCGCGCGCCTCGGAGGGACCGCCCACGCGACCCCTCCGCCTCACACTGAAGCGGAACAGCGCTCTCAATCTACCCCCAAGTCTCGGCGTGCGGCCATCCTTCTGACGCGTCGCCCCGCCCCGCGAGGCGCTGCCGCTCGTCGGCGCTGGCGCCACGCAGCGCCGCGCCGTGACGACACCGCCCGTCGCGGACGCAGGATAGCGACGCCAGGGGTGCGCTCCTCGGGTCGGCGCGATGAAGAGCGAGCTCGTCCCGCCGCCGAGGCGCTCACGAGGTGCGCGCTTTCGCCAGCGCCACCGGCGAGCAGGGGGCGCGCACGACGCTCCGGCGCGCGGGTGGCTCGAGAGCGCGAGGCGGCGCGCGAGGTCAGCCCTCTCGGGCGCGGGCGTCTCCGACGGCAGAGCTCGGACCGAGGCGCTGTCCACGCTTGTCGGGAACTCTCGACATGGCCGCGGCGCGCCGTGGACGGGCGTGGCGCTCCCGCCGGGGCGCGGGCGTCTGCCGCCGCGGGGCGGCTGTCGACCGCGGCAGCACAGTGCTATGGCACGTCGCGATATGGCCGCCGAGACGATGGACCCCCGCGCCTCCACCGAACCTTCTCCCAACGAGCCGCGTGAGCCCGCGCGCTACGATCATGCCGCCGTCGAGCCGCGCTGGCAGCGCGCGTGGGAGGAAGGCGAGACCTTCCGCGCCGTCCGCAGCGCGGACCCCGCCCGCGCGAAGCGCTACGTGCTCGACATGTTCCCCTACCCGTCGGGGTCGGGGCTGCACGTCGGCCACCCCGAGGGGTACACGGCGACCGACATCATGTCCCGCTACTTCCGCATGCGCGGGATCGACGTGCTGCACGTCATGGGCTGGGACGCCTTCGGGCTGCCGGCGGAGCAGCACGCCCTCGAGACCGGCACGCACCCGGCCGACACGACGGCGCGGAACATCGCGACCTTCAAGCGCCAGCTCAAGATGCTGGGCTTCAGCTACGACTGGTCGCGAGAGCTCTCCACGACCGATCCGCGCTACGTGCGCTGGACGCAGTGGATCTTCCTCCAGCTCTTCAAGAAGGGGCTCGCGTACCAGGACGAGGTGAGCGTCAACTGGTGCCCGGCGCTCGGGACCGTCCTTGCGAACGAGGAGGTTATCGACGGCAAGAGCGAGCGCGGCTCGCACCCGGTCTACCGGACGCCGCTCAGGCAATGGATGCTCCGCATCACCGCCTACGCCGACCGCCTGGCGGAGGATCTGCGCCTCCTCGACTGGCCTGAAGGGACGGTGGCGATGCAGCGCTCCTGGATCGGCCGCTCGGAGGGGGCGCTCATCACGTTCGAGGTCAAGGGATGGGGCAAGGGCGCGCTGAGCGTGTTCACGACCCGCCCCGACACGCTGATGGGCGTCACCTACGTCGTGCTCGCGCCCGAGCACCCGCTCACGGCATGGCTCACGAGCGCGGAGAGCGGCGCGTCCGAGCCGCGCCGCGAGGCGGTGCGCGCGTACGTCGCGGCCGCTGCGGGCAAGAGCGATCGCGAGCGGCTCGCCGCGGCGGCGAGGGAGAAGACCGGCGTCGACACCGGCCTCGTCGCCGTCCACCCCATCACGGGCGTGGAGGTGCCGATCTGGGTCGCCGACTACGTGCTCGGCGGCTACGGCACCGGCGCCGTGATGGCGGTGCCAGGGCACGACGAGCGCGACTTCTCCTTTGCCCGCACCTACGGGCTGCCCATCGTCGAGGTCGTGAGCCCCGACGGCACCCTGCACGACCAGCTCGAGGCCGCCTACGTCGACCCGGGCGTCGCGGTCCGGAGCGGCGAGTTCGACCGGCTCACGACGGAGGAGTGCAAGCGCGCGGTCATCGCGCGCCTCGAGGCGCTCGGGCGAGGCAAGCGCGAGGTGAACTACAAGCTGCGCGACTGGGTCTTCTCCCGCCAGCGCTACTGGGGCGAGCCGATCCCGATCTACTTCCCCGTCGAGCTCGCCGATCCGCAGGGCGATCCCAGGAAGGGCGCCGCGCACACGATCCGTTACGATCAGCCGATCGCGGTCGACGAAGCCAGCCTCCCGATCGAGCTGCCGCCGCTCGCCGACTTCCGCCCTGGCGACGACCCTGCGGGCCCGCTGGCGCGCGCCGTCGACTGGCGCTTCTTCCAGCGGGACGGCAAGTGGTACGCGCGCGAGACGAACACGATGCCGCAGTGGGCGGGCTCGTGCTGGTACTACCTCCGCTTCCTCGATCCGCAGAACGACGCGGAGCCGTTCTCGGAGGCCGCGTACGACGCGTGGATGCCCGTCGACCTCTACGTCGGCGGCGCGGAGCACGGCGTGCTGCACCTCCTCTACGCGCGCTTCTGGCACAAGGTGCTCTACGACCTCGGCCATGTGAAGCACCCCGAGCCCTTCGCGAAGCTCGTCCATCAGGGGATGATCCTGGGCGAGGACAACGAGAAGATGTCGAAGTCGCGGGGCAACGTGATCAACCCCGACGACATCGTGCGGGCCCACGGCGCCGACGTGCTGCGGATGTACGAGATGTTCATGGGCCCGCTCGAGGCGGTGAAGCCCTGGCAATCAGGGCAGATCCAGGGGGTGGTCCGGTTCCGGGACCGCGTGTTCGCGACGTGCACGCGACCGCTCTCGGACGCGATGGACGACGCGACGAGCCGGCAGCTCCACAGGACGATCAAGAAGGTGACCGGCGACATCGAGGGGATGGCGTTCAACACCGCCATCTCCGCGATGATGGTCTTCGTGAATCACCTGAGCTCGCTGCCTTCGCCGCCGCGCGAGGCGGTCCTGCGGCTGATCCTCCTCGTCTCCCCCTTCGCGCCGCACCTCGCGGAGGAGCTGTGGCGGCTCACCGGCCACGAGCGTTCGCTCAGCTACGAGCCATGGCCCTCCTACGACGAGGCCTTCTGCGTCGACGACGTCCTGGAGATCCCGGTGCAGGTGAACGGCAAGGTCCGCGGTCGCGTGATGCTGGCGAAGGCGGCATCGGAGGAGGAGGCACGAGCCGCCGCGCTCGGCCTGGAGACCGTGGCTGCCCTCGCCGCGGGCAAGCAGCTGAAGAAGTTCATCTACGTGGCGGGGAAGATCGTGAACATCGTGGTCGGCTGACGCTCCGGCGCCGCCCGGAGAGCTCCGGCGCCGCCGGGAGAAAACGAGCGCTCGCAGCGCGGCGACGTCGCGAACGGACGCGTGGGATAGCAGCGCGAGGGAGGCGCTCCCGGCGCGCGAGGCCCCGCGCCCACGCCGCCTGCTCGCTGGAGCCTCGGGCTCCAGCGTTCTGCGCTCGGTTGACGACAGGGTCGGAGCTCGGGTGTACATGAGCCCGATCGGCGCGCTGACCGCATCCCGCACCACAGCGCATCGGGGTGGCTCCGCCGACGCGTGAGCTTCCCCGGAAGCAATCCTCTCCTCCTTCGGGGCGCGCGGTGGTGCACAGCCCAGGCTGGCAGGTGCCGTGCAAAGGCGGCTGGCCGTGTGCCGGAACAGCACCGCATGGTGTACCCGAGCTGGCTGCCTCCTCGCCGCCGCGCTGGCCGGCTGCGCTGGAGACGCGGACGAAGCGGACCTGCACGAGCAGGACGCGGCCGAGGCCGCGCTGGAGATCAAGGGAGGGTATCTAGACGCTGGAGACCGCGCGGTCGCCGGGCTCCTCATCACCGATCGCAGAGGACGCGTCGCGCGGACCTGCTCGAGCACCGTGATCGCGCCCAACCTGGTGCTCACCGCGCAGCACTGCGTCGCGGAAGCTCCCAAGCTCATCGCCTGCAAGACGGCGACGTTCGGTGAGCCGGTCGATGCCTCGCAGGTCTACGCCACGCTCGGCGGGGCCCTGTGGGCTGCGGACACGCCGTGGATCGGCGCGCGCGCGCTGCTCAGCCCGCCCGACGGCAACGCCGTCTGCGGGCGCGACATCGCGCTCGTCGTGCTGTCCTCCCCGCTCGGCGGCAGCGAGGTCACGCCGCTCGCGCCGCGCCTCGATCGGCCGCCCGAGGAGAGCGAGGTCTACTCGGCGGTGGGCTTCGGCGACACGGAGGGCAGATCGCGCGGCGGCGGCGTCCGCAGGCGCCGCGATGGGCTCCACGTCGAGTGCGTCGGGTACGGGTGCGGAACGCAGGAGCGCGTCACAGGAGGCGAGTGGCGCGGAGAGAACGGCATCTGCAGCGGCGACTCGGGCGGACCGGCGCTCGACGCCGCGGGGCGGATCATCGGCGTGACGTCGCGCGGGCCAGCCGGCTGCGCCGACCCCATCTATGGTGGGCTCATCGCCCATCGCGACTGGCTCGTGACCGAGGCGAGGCGCGCCGCCGACGTCGGCGACTACGACCCGCCCTGGTGGGCCACGGCGTCGGACCCCGCGGAGCGCTTGCCTTCGCGCCGGCCGCTCGACGAGCGCTGGCTCTCGTGCGCGCACGGCCCCCTCATCGGCGACGACGGCGGGGCCGCGGCTGCGTGCGCGCTGCTCGCGATGCTCGCGCTGCTCGCGCGGAAGCGAGCCAGGACGTCCCGCGGCTGACATGCCGCGCATGCCGCGCACGCCACGCGCGCGCCGCGCCGCAGAGCACGATTTCCGCCTGATCGAAGCTCCAGCGCAGACCTCGCCTGCTAGGATGCGGGCGTCCTGCCCTGCGGAGTGTCCATGCCCATTTCGCCCAGCATCCGTCCGGCCGCGCTGCTCGCGGCGCTCGCGCTCGCCTCGCTTCCCATCGGCTGCGGCCCCACCTACGTGCGCGGCAATCAGGTCGAGGGGCTCGACGACGCGGCGATGAGCACGGGAATCGACAGGCGCGACATCGAGCAGCTCCTCCACGAGAACCTGACGTCGCTGATGGCCTCTCCGGTGGCCAAGGCGTGGGCGCACGACGGCTCGCGGCCCACGCTCGCCATCTATCCGCTGTCGAACCAGACGAGCGAGCACATCGACAGCCAGCTTCAGGCGCTCCTGTCCGATATCGAGACGTACCTGGCCCGGGCGAGCCTCGTCACCGTGGTGAGCGTCGAGCGCCAGCAGCAGATGGTCGCGGAGGTCGAGAAGCAGCACGGCGGCGGGTTCGATCCGAACCACATCGCCGAGTACAACCGCCAGCTCGGCGCGAAGTACTACCTCACCGGCAAGGTCTTCACCGCCGATGAGCGCACCGAGGACGAGCGCCGCGTCCAGTACTTCATGTTCATGCAGCTCATCGAGGTCGCCACGAGCGCGGTGGCCTGGCAGAACAGGGCGGCCTTCACCAAGGCGCTCATCCAGGAGTGATGCGCCGGCGGCACGCGGGCCTCGCGGGGCGCAAGCGTGCGGCCCTGGCTCCTCTCGCGCTGCTCCTCGGCCTCTGGCAGGCCGCCTGCGGCGGGCATGAAGATCGCGTGCGCACCGCGCTCCAGGCGCTCGATCGCGGCGCTCCCGCCGAGGCGGTGGCCGCGCTGAACGAGCAGCTCGAGGTCGAGACCGCGGCTCAGCTCCCGGCGCTCCGGGGCGACAACGCGCTCCTCCTGCTCGACCGCGGCAACATCCTCCTCAGCATGGACAGCTACCGGCTGTCCGCGCGCGATCTCGGGGCCGCGGACAAGTCGATCGACCTGCTCGACATGTCGCGCGGGGCCGCCCACGATCTCGGCAAGTACCTCTTCTCGGACGACGTGGGCCCGTACAAGGCGCCTGCCTACGAGAAGCTGCTCATCAACACCATCAACATGATGAACTACCTGGCCCAGCGCGACCTCAGCGGGGCCAGAGTCGAGGCTCGCCGCCTCGCGATCATGCAGAGATACCTGCGGGATCACGAGGGCGAGACGGCGCTCCTCGGCCTCGGCAGCTACCTTGCGGGCCTCGCCTTCGAGAAGAGCGGCCAGGCTGACGAGGCGCTCCTCCACTACGACGACGCCCTCCGCCACGGGTCGTATCCGTCGCTCCGCCGCCCGCTCCGCGCGCTCACGCGCGGCGAGCCCAGATCGCCCCGCATCGCCTCGTTGATCGAAGGTGAGGCCCCGCCGCCGCCCCTCGACGAGACCGGCGAGGCCGAGCTCATCGTCGTCGTCGGGTTCGGGCGCGTCCCGCAGAAGGTGCCGCAGCGCCTTCCGATCGGCCTCGCGCTCACGCTCGTAGCCAACGACATCAGCCCGACGGATCGCGCGCGGGCGAGCGAGCTCGCGGCGAAGGGGCTCGTGACCTGGGTCAACTACCCGACGCTCGCCCTGGGCAAGGGCGGCTATTCGATTCCCACGCTGAAGCTCGACGGGCGCTCTCAGCCGATGGAGCAGGCGCTCGACGTCGAGGCGCAGGTGCGCGCGACCTGGAAGAAGAGCGAGGGGACCGTCGTCCTGTCGGCCATCACGAGGACCGTCGCCCGCATCGCGGCCGGCGAAGCCGCGCAGGGCGCCACCGAGGCGGCCGCGGAGGACTCCGGGCCGCTGGGCCTGCTCGTCGGCCTGCTGACGAGCGCGACGCTGACCGCGCTCGACACGCCGGACACGCGCGGGTGGTCGACGCTCCCCGCGCGCATCGCGATCGCGCGGACCCGCGTCCGCGCGGGCACGCACGACGTGGTCGTCGGCGTCCGCGGCGAGTCGAGGCGCGCCCGGGTGAGCGTGGCCGCTGGCGGGTGGGCCTTCGTCCCGGTGATGGTCCTCCGCTGAGCGGCGCGCGCGGACGGGAGGGTTGCGGGCGCACTCCTCCCGCGGCAGTCTCCGCGCCGATGCGTAGCCCTCATCTCCGCGCCGTGCTGGTTCACGCGCTCTCGGCGTGCTCGCCCCTCGCGCTCCTCTGCGCGACCGCCTGCGGGGCGCTCGCCACCTCGCCTTCGTGGGTCGGCGGCGGCCTCGCGGTCTCCGCGCCGATCCGGGCGGCCGAGGAGGACGCCGCGATCGAGCGGGAGCGCGCGGTGCTCGCGAGTCAGCCCAAGCAGATCGGCGCGCGGCATCTCCTCGTCATGCACGAGGGCTCGAAGAGCAAGCCCGAGGGCCTCCGCCGCACGCGCGCCGAGGCCCGCGCGCGAGCGCAGGAAGCGCTCCTCAAGATCCGCGGCGGGGCGAGCTTCGAGGAGGCGGTCGCGGAGTACAGCGACGAGCCGGGCGCCGCCGAGCGCGGCGGGGATCTCGGGGTGTTCGAGCGCGGCATGATGGTGAAGGGCTTCTCCGACGCCGCCTTCGCCTTGAAGATCGGCGAGGTGAGCGAGATCATCGAGACGCCGTTCGGCTTCCACATCATCAAGCGCACCGAGTAGCGCCTGCTCCAGGTCGTCGCGCGCCGGCCGCGGGCTCGACGCCTCGGCCTTCGTCGCCTAGCGTGGCGCGCATGACGAGGACCGTCCGCGCTGCGCCGACCGCCGAGCACCGCCGCATCGAGGAAGAGCGCGAGCGCCTCCAGCGCTGGAAGCACTGGGGGCCCTACCTGTCGGAGCGGGCCTGGGGGACGGTGCGCGAGGACTACAGCGCGAACGGGGACGCGTGGGCGCACTTCCCTCACGACCATGCCCGGAGCCGCGCCTATCGCTGGAACGAGGACGGGCTCGGCGGCATCTGTGACCGACACCAGATCTTGTGTCTCGCCGTCGCCGTCTGGAACGAGCGGGATCCGATCCTGAAGGAGCGGGCCTTCGGCCTGACCGGGCCGGAAGGCAACCACGGCGAGGACGTCAAGGAGATCTACTACTACGAAGACGCGACGCCGACCTCCAGCTACCTGCGCTATCTCTACCGGTACCCGCAGCGGCCGTTCCCCTACGAGGCGCTCGTCGCCGCCGCGCGCGGCCGCGGACTCTCGGAGGGCGAGGCAGATCTCCCCGATCTCGGCGCCTTCGACGGGGATCGTTACTTCGACGTCTTCGTCGAGTACGCGAAGCGGAGCCCGAGCGACATCCTGATGGTCATCACCGTGGTGAACCGCGGCCCGGAGGCCGCGCCGATCCACGTGCTCCCGCACCTCTGGTTCCGCAACACATGGTCCTGGACCGAGCCTCCGGGTCCGATCCCGGAGATCCGGGCCATGGAGACCGACGCCGATCATGTGATGCTGCGCGCGGCGCACCCCGAGCAGGGCGCGCATCACCTGTACATCGAGGGCAGCCCGGAGCTGCTCTTCACCAACAACGAGACGAACCGCGAGCGGCTCTATGGCGCCCCTTCGCGGACACCGTACGTCAAGGACGCGTTCCATCACCGGGTCGTCCACGGCGACGAGGCGCGGGTGAACGCCGAGCGCCGCGGCACGAAGGCCGCGAGCTGGCATCGCTTCGAGGTGCCGGCCGGCGGGAGCCGGCGGATCCTGCTCCGGCTCGCGCCCGAGCCGGTGGACTGCCCCTTCGACGGCGCGGACGAGCTCCTGGAGGCGCGGCGCGGGGAAGCGGACGAGTACTATCTCGCCGTCCAGGGCCCTGCCCTGTCCGACGATCGCCGCGCCATCCAGCGTCAGGCGGCGGCGGGGCTGTTCTGGACGATGCAGTTCTACCACTACGACGTCGACACCTGGCTCCGCGGCGACGCGCACGCGCCGCCGCCCGAGCGGCTGAGCGGCCGAAACGCCCACTGGCGGCACGTCTCCGTCGCCGATGTCCTCTCCATGCCCGACGCGTGGGAGTACCCCTGGTTCGCGGCGTGGGATCTCGCCTTCCACGCGGTCGCGCTGGCCTCGCTCGACATCGATCTCGCGAAGGCCCAGCTGAAGATGATGGTCAAGGAGTGGTACCAGCACCCGAACGGGCAGCTGCCTGCCTACGAGTGGGAGTTCTCGGATCTGAACCCCCCGGTGCATGCCTGGGCGACCTACCAGATCTACAAGATCGAGCGGAAGCAGCGGGGCGAGGGGGATCGGGTGTTCCTGGAGCGGGTGTTCCACAAGCTCCTCATCAACTTCGCCTGGTGGGTCAACAAGCGCGACGCCGAGGGGCACAACGTCTTCGAAGGCGGGTTCCTCGGCCTCGACAACATCTCGCTCTTCGATCGCAGCGAGCGGCTCGCGCCCGGGATGCGCCTGGAGCAGGCGGACGCCACGGCGTGGATGGCGATGTACTGCCTCGACCTCATGCGCATCGCGCTGGAGCTCGCGCTCGACAACTCCGCGTACGAGGATCTCGCCAGCAAGTTCTTCGAGCACTTCTTGCGGATCGCGCACGCGCTCCACCACACGGCGGACGGCCGGCTGCCGCTCTGGTCCGAGGAGGACGGCTTCTACTTCGACATCCTCACCGCCGGAGGCAAGCCGCGGCACGTGAAGATCCGATCGGCCGTCGGCCTGATACCGCTCTGCGCGGTGCACGTGATCACCCCGGAGACCTACGGCAAGCTCGCGAACTTCCGGCGCCGGACCGAGTGGTTCCTCCGCAGGAACCCCGCGCTGGCCGAGGCGATCACCGTACGTCCAGACGGCCGCCAGGTGCTCTCCGCGGTGCCGCCGGGGCGCCTCGAGCGGGTGCTCGCGCACCTGTTCGACGAGGACAAGTTCCTCTCGCCGTTCGGCCCGCGCTCGCTCTCCAAGGAGCACGCGGCCGCGCCCGTCTCGCTCGGGCTCGAGCCCTGCGACGCGCAGTACACGGTCGGCTACGAGCCGGGCGAGTCGATCACGCGCATGAAGGGCGGCAACTCCAACTGGCGCGGCCCGATCTGGTTCCCGCTCGGCTACCTGCTCTACCGCTCGCTCCTCCGGCTCGACCACGGCTTCGGCGACGTGCTCACGATCCCGTCGCTCGGCGGCCACGGCCCTCGCACGCTCCGCGACGGAGCGCACGAGATCGCGCGCCGGCTGATCGCGATCTTCGAGCGCGACCGCGAGGGGCGCCGCCCTGTCTACGGCGAGCACCCCCTCTTCCAGCGTGATCCTCGATTCCGAGATCGCCTGTTCTTCTTCGAGTACTTCCACGGCGACACCGGCGCAGGGCTCGGCGCCTCGCACCAGACCGGCTGGACTGCCCTCGTGGGCGACCTGATCCTCCG